>CAVPBZ010000032.1:0-103047 GCA_963702235.1 uncultured Actinomycetes bacterium | reverse complement strand
TCCAGGCTGGCCCGGGTGAGCCGGCAGCGCTGCGGGCAGCCGATCCGGATATAGCCGCCCGCGTCCTCCACCACCACCTCGGCGTCCGGGTTGTCGGCCTCGATGGCCTCGATCACCGCGTCCGCCACCTCGGTGTCCACGCCGCGGATGACCGGGCCGACCATCTTCTCATGTGCGTCTGTCGTGGTCACGCGTACACCACCTCGAGCACGCCCAGCGGGGTGAGGTTCGCCTCGGCGACCGTGGTCTCGTCGGCCAGGAACTCGCCCTGGCGGCGGACCCGCATCGGCCGGTCCTGCGCGGCGACCCGGCGGCCGACCACGTGATACGCGATCTTCTCGGCCACCACCGTCATCGGGTCCTCGGTATCGACGGGCACCAGCAGCACGACGAAGTCACCGTCGAAGATTCCCTGCAGCGGGAACAGCGCCACGGTCAGTGCCCCCCGTCCGGCTCGGTCCCGTTCCGGGCCCAGGCGTAGTTGGTGGCGTCCTGGCCCATTTCCTCGGGGGACAGGCCCATGTAGGCGAGCGCGCCGCCCAGGTCCGGCGGCTGGATGAGCCCGCCGAGGAAGCGGTCGATGATGCCCAGGTGGCCCTGGAACCGGCCCGGGTTCTGCTCGAAGATCCACTTGCACGGCTCGGAGCAGAACGTGTACCTGCGTCCCTCCAGGTCAAGCAGGAGCGGCGGCGGGCTCTTCAGGTAGCCGGCCGCGTACCCGGCGGGCGAGACCACCGGGATCTGGCACATGTTGCAGACCATCGGGAAGGTCTCCGGCAGGGTCAGCTCCGGCTGGCCGGCCCGGATGTTCTTGGTGATCACGTCCCAGTACTTGCCGAACGAGTCGTTCCAGCCCGGGTACTTCTCTTCCAGCCACTCGCGCTCGGGCGGCGACATCCCGGCGTCCGGGTTCCACCACACGGTGGGCCGCCAGGTCCAGATGCCCAGGTGCAGCGCGCGGTGGTACCACTCGAGCTCGCCGAGGAACTGCTCGTCCCAGTACCACGGCCGTTCCAGGCCGAAGTCCCTGAACTGGTCGATGAACTGCTTGATGATCCACTCGTTCATGAATTCCTTGAACGAGTGGGTGCGGTGCTCCAGCGGCGTGTAGTAGTCCATCGACAGCCCGGTGAGCAGGGCGAAGATGTGCCAGCTGCGCCAGAACATGTGGTCCACGAGCTTCTGCGCGACGTCCTGCTTGCCGTTTTCCACCAGGATCCTGATCGTCGGCTCGCCCTGCTGGGAGTGCCGGGCCTCGTCGGTCTGGATGGAGGAGATGAGCGCGCCGAAGTCGAGGTCGCCGACGTTCATCGCGTCTGCGGCCATGCCGAGGAACTGCAGGTTGGTGAAGCCGGTCTCGAACGTGAACGTGAGCTGGATGGCGGTGGACACCGCGTCGTTGGCGGTGAACATGTCGTCGAACACGTGCCGTCCGGCGATCGCGCCCCACTCGTTGGTGTGCGGCGCCTTGTGCGCCCAGTCCATCCGCGGCTCTTTGTTCAGCAGCGTGTAGGGGAAGTAGGTCTGGATCTGGCCGTGCCTGGTCTCGTCCAGGGTGCCGAACGTGGCCATGTTGCGCCACGCGGCCGCCCGGCCGAACCGGCCCATCCGGGACTCGCCGATGCCGGCGATGTACTCGGGGATGGCGATCGCGCCGTAGTGCGCGATGATCGCCGACTTCCAGCCGGGGTCCAGCTCGTCGAACACCCTGGACCGGCCGATCACCGAGTTGACCGAGTAGACGCCGGCGTCCTTGCCTACCTGGTTGTGCACGTACTCGGAGTAGGTGATCTTGTAGGGCTCATCCCAGCCCCACCAGTTCTCGGCCGGGATGCCGTGCGTGTCTGACAGTTCCTGCGGCCAGGCCTGATCCTGGTCAACGTAGGACAGGGTCCAGTTCATATCCCTGGTGAGGTCGTACCACTCGGATCGCGCGAGACGGGGCATGGCTCCTCCGCGAGAGGTTCAGCGGACAGCGTGCCTTAGGTCACACACTGGTTCCGTTGCGGTCATCGGGCAAGGGAGCCGTTCCGCACCGCGGGAAACATGTGCGTAACCCGCGCCGCGCCCGCGCGGCGCGGATGAGGCGCGGGTTACCAGCGGCCGCGGTACTCGGGGACGAGCGCGACCAGCGGCAGCGCGCACAGCAGGATGACCGCGAAGCCTATGAAGACGTGCGCCTGGGCCATGCCCGGATCGGCGCTGCGGGCCACGATCGCGGTGCTCACGGACACGGCGGTGATGGACCCGGCCTGGCGGAACATGCCGCGCAGGCCGGCGATCGCGGCGGTGTTCCCGGGGGCGAGCTGCAGCGTGGCGTTGTTGGCGGCGGGCATGGACATCCCGGTGGCCGCGCCGCAGACGCCCGCGCCGATGGCGAGCCAGGCGTACGGCGACAGGCCGGCCGGGCTGGCCGCCATCAGCAGCAGCCCCGCGGCTAGCGTGCCGAAGCCGGCGATCATCGGCCACCGGTAGCCGGTCCGGCGCAGCAGGAACACGGCCAGGCCCGCGATGACGATCATGCCGACGGCGCGGGCGGTGAGCAGCGTCGCGGCCGGCAGGGTGGGCAGCCGGTACCGGTTTTCCGCGTACAGCGGCACCAGCGCGCCGATACCCACCGCTGCGGCCCCGAGCAGGAAGTTGAGCAGGTTCATCACGCCGAAGCCGCGGCCGTGCAGGAACTGCGGCGGGATGAACGGTGCCGCGGCCCTCCTGGAGTGCCGCACGAACAGCGCCAGCGCGACCGCCGACAGTATTTCCGGGACCAGGAACCCCGGGCTGGCCGGCGAGCTGTGGCTGCTGCCCAGCGAGGTGACGCCCAGCATGGCGGTCAGCAGCGTCACGCCGAGCAGCGCGACCCCCCGCACGTCGAGGCGGCTGCTCGGCCGCGGTTCGCTGCGCGGGATGAACAGCCCGCCCAGGCCCAGCAGCGCCAGCCCGATCGGCACGTTGACCAGGAAGATCCCGCGCCAGGACCAGTAGGTCACGAACACGCCGCCCAGCAGCGGCCCGACGATCCCGCCGATCGGGAAGATGCTCGAGAACAGCCCCACGGCCCGGTCCCGGTCGCGGCCGAACAGGTCCGAGACGATCCCGGTGGCCGACGGCATGAACGCTCCGCCGCCGAGTGCCTGGACCGCGCGCAGAACGATGAGCAGGTAGATGTCGTTGGCGAACCCGCAGCACAGCGACGCTGTCGTGAACAGGATGACCGCGGCCAGGAAGACCTTCCTGCGGCCGTACTGGTCGCTGATCTTGCCGGCCAGCGGCATCGCCAGGACCTGGCCGAGCGAGTAGACAGTGATCGTCCACCCGCTCAGGTTCACCCGGGCGTGCAGGTCATGCTGGAGCGCGGGCAGCGCCGTGGCGACAATGGTCTGGTTCGACCGAGCTCATGAACAGTGCGATCGACACGATCATGAAGACGAGACGGGCGCCGGGAGCCACGTCGGCGCCCGGCAGCGACCCGCGCGGCCCTGGTGTTGCCGCGGGTTGTTCCGTCAGCACGCACGACACATTACTTTGCTTGCCGACAGGCAACTAATTCGGACAAGGGAGACGGTCATCGTGGATGCCGAAGCCGTGATCCGGCTGCGCCAGGTCATCGCCCGGCTGGCCCGGCGGTTCAATGCCTCGGCCACCAGCGAGG
Organism: uncultured Actinomycetes bacterium; assembly: GCA_963702235.1. Classification (GTDB taxonomy): domain Bacteria; phylum Actinomycetota; class Actinomycetes; order Streptosporangiales; family Streptosporangiaceae; genus PALSA-505. The sequence continues at coordinate 99,398 of CAVPBZ010000032.1, read as the reverse complement.
GGCTGACTCCCACCCAGGCTTCGGTGCTGGCCCTGATCGCCGGCCGGGGGCCGCTGACCCACTCGGCGCTGGCCGAGCTGGAGGGGCTCAACCCGACGATGCTGTCCCGCGTCGTGGGCAAGCTGGACGATGCCGGGCTGATCCGCCGGGTGCCCAATCCCGTGGATCTCCGCAGCGCTTCGGTGGAGATCACGCGCAAGGGGCGCTCGGCGAACGAGCGGATCAAGGCGCAGCGGGCGGCGGTCGTGTCCGCGTGCCTGCAGCGGCTGCCCGCGGATCAGGCCGCGATCCTCATCGACGCGCTGCCCGCGCTGGAGGCGCTCGCCGCAGAGCTTCAGCCGGGCAGGAACCCGGCCGGGAACGGGTCGTCCGGGTCGAGCAGGTAATGCCCCATCCCGGTCAGCCACGCGCTGCCGCGGACGGTCGGGATCACCGCCGCGAACCCGCCCACCGTGGTCCGGCCCACCAGCCGCCCGGTGAACGAACGGCCGATCAGCGACCCGTGCACGAAGTCCTCGTCCAGGCCGAGTTCCCCCCGCGCGGCGAGCTGGGCCATCCGCGCCGACGTGCCGGTGCCGCACGGCGACCGGTCCACCCAGCCGGGATGAATGGCCACTGCGGCCCGGGCGGGCAGCGTTCCTGACGCCGGCTCGGTGAAGACCACGTGGCGGCACTCGCTGATTTCCGCGTTCTCCGGGTGCGCGAAGTCCAGCTGCTCGTTGACCGCGTCCATCACCGCCAGCCCGGTAGAAATGATCCGGTCCTGCAGCTCGGGCCGCACTTCCAGGCCGGCCACCCGGGCCGGCAGCAGGGCATAGAAATTTCCCCCGAACGAAACGTCAATAAGCACGTCGCCCAGCCCGGGCACGTGCACCGCGGCGTCGCGCAGATGCAGGTAGGAGGGCACGTTCCGGATCGTCACCGATCGGGCCCTGCCGTCGGTCACCTGCACCGAGGCCTCGACCAGCCCGGCCGGGGTGTCCAGCCGGATCAGCGTGACCGGCTCGCGCACCTCCACCATGCCGGTCTCGACCAGCACGGTCGCGGTCCCGATGGTCCCGTGCCCGCACATCGGCAGGCAGCCGGACACCTCGATGAACACCACGCCGACGTCCGCGTCCGGCCTGGCCGGCGGCTGCAGGATCGCGCCCGACATCGCGGCGTGGCCACGCGGCTCGTGCATGAGCAGGGTCCGCAGGTCGTCGCGCTTGCCGGCCAGGTAGCTCATCCGCTCGAACATGGTGGCCCCGGGCAGCACCCCCACGCCCGAGGTGATCACCCGGGTGGGCATGCCCTCGGTGTGGCTGTCAACGGCGCCGAAGACGCGCTGGGCTCGCATCAGTGGGCTCGCATCAGAGGGCTCGCATCAGTGGGTTCGCATCAGGGGGGCCGGCGTCAGAGGGCGTCGGTGCGGGTGGCCTTGAGCACGGCCTGCATGGCCGTCCGCACCTCGTCGGCCTCGCCGGCCGGCAGCGGCAGCCGGGGCAGCCGCACCGGGCCGCCGTAGCGGCCGGCCTCTTCCTGCGCCAGCTTGATCGCCTGCACGAAACGCGGGTCGGCGTCCCAGCGCAGGATCGGCAGCATGATCCGGTACAGCCCGGCGGCGGCCACGAACTCGCCGGCCTGGCACAGCTGGTAGAGCTGGACCGACTGCACCGGGAGCGCGTTGACCAGGCCGGCGATCCAGCCGGCCGCGCCGAGCAGCATCGCCTCGACGAACGTGTCGTCGCAGCCGCAGAGCACCTCGAGCCGCGGCGCCTGCTCCCGGATCTGCGCCACCCGCCGCACGTCCTGGGAGAACTCCTTCACCGCCTGCACCTGCTCGATCTCGGCCAGCCTGGCCAGCAGGTCCGGGGTGAGATCCACCCGGGTAGAGAACGGGTTGTTGTAGGCGATGATCGGCAGCCCGACCCGGGCGATCTCGGTGAAGTGGGCGACGACCTCGTCGTCCGTGGGCTTGTGCGAGGTCGGCGGCAGCGCCATCACGGCGGCCGCGCCGGCCTCCGCGGCCTGCTCGGCCCACCGGCACGCCTCGGCCGCCGACTTGCCGGAGACGCCGGGCACGACGGGGACCCGGCCCATCGAGGCGAAGATCGCCATCTGGACGAGCTCTGCCCGTTCGGAATCGGACAGCACCTCGTACTCGCCGAGCGAGCCGTTGGGCACCAGGCCGGCCACCCCCGCGTCGATCAGCCAGGCGCAGTGCGCGGCGAACTCGCCGATCTCGGCGTGGCCGTCCCGGAACGGCGTGGTGGTCGCCGCGTAAACACCGGCGAAGCGGGCGGGGGCGTCGGCAGTCACCCGCCCACATTAGTACGGCGGGGCCGCACCGTGGTCGGCTGTCGGACCCCGCTGTTACCATCGCCGTGCGTGCTCGCGCGGGTCCGACGGGGGCCCCATTCACGCCTACGCCCCGGAGGAGAAACCGATGGCCTCTCGGCTAAATCCGTACCTGAATTTCAACGGCAACGCCCGCCAGGCGCTGGAGTTCTACCAGAGCGTGTTCGGCGGCACCCTCGCCGTCAGCACGTTCGCCGACCTCGGCGCCGCGGACGCGCCTGACGCAGACAAGATCATGCACGGCCAGCTCGAGACGGACGCCGGCTACACGATCATGGCCGCCGACGTGCCCGGCCACATGGAGTACCACCCGATCGCGGGCTGCTCCGTGAGCCTCAGCGGTGACGAGGGCGACCTGCTGCGCGGCTACTGGGAGAAGCTGTCCGCCAGCGGGAGCACGATGATGCCGCTGCAGAAGCAGGTCTGGGGCGACGAGTTCGGCATGTGCACCGACGGGTTCGGCGTCCCGTGGCTGGTCAACATCGGCCAGCCCGAGTAGCGGCTCGCTCGCAGCGCACGGCAGCCACGGCGCCGCGGAGTTAGCGAATATTTTCCCTGCCGGTTACCGGCGCGGTCAGCGTCGGTCACCCGCGGCCCGCATGTTCGGGGGCATGCCCACCGATTCCAGGCATCCGGCACGCCCGTGGCTACCGCGCGCCGCGGGCGTCCTGTTCGCCGTCGCGCTCGTCCTCGCGCCCGCGGCCGCTGCGCTCGCGTCGTCGCACCCCGCGCCGTCGCACCCGCCGGCCCGCTCGGCTGTCCAGCCGTCTCCCGCCGCGCAGCCCGGGACCCTGACCACGACGACACCGTCGGTGCCGAACGGCCGTAACATCACGTTCAGCTACTCGGTGCCGGCCGGCGAGGTGAGCTCCACCAACTGGGTCGGCATCTACCACAAGGGCCAGATCCCCGGTCAGGTCGCCTCGACCACCTACCCGTACACGCCGAACGCCAGCGGCACGGTGACGTTCTCCACCAGCGCGCTCAACGGCGTCGGCAGCTACAGCGCCTACTACCTGTACAACAACGGGTACACGGTGCTGGCGGGCCCGGTGAACTTCACGGTGACCGCGTCCCAGCCGGCCCCCGCGCCGGTCTTCCAGCGCGCGATCACCGGGCACGGCCCCGCCTCGCTGGCGCAGCCGTACGGCGTGGCGCTCGACCACCGCGGCAATATCTGGGTCGCCGACACGGCGCACAGCCGGATCGAGGAGTTCTCCCCGTCCGGCACGCCGGTCACCGCCTTCGGGGGCAGCGGCGCCGGCGCGCTCAGCCACCCGGACGCCGTCGCGATCGACGCCCGGGGCAACGTCTGGGTGGCCGACACCGGCGGCAACCGGATCGAGGAGTTCTCGCCGTCCGGCCACCTGCTCACCTCGTTCGGCCAGCCGGGCAGCGGCAACGGCCAGTTCAGCGCGCCGACCTCGCTGGCGCTCGCGCCGTCCGGTGACGTGTACGTCGCCGATCAGGGCAACAACCGGGTGCAGGAGTTCTCCCCGTCCGGCGGCTATCTCGCCGCCTTCTCCGTCCCGACCCCCGCCGGGGTGGCCCTCGACGCGTCAGGCAACATCTGGGTGTCCAGCCCCAGCTACGCCAACGGCAACACCGTGGAAGAGTTCTCGCCCGCCGGCCAGCCATTGAAATCGTTCGGGACAACTCAAAGCGGTTACGGCGCGCTGGGCAATACGGGCGGGATCGCAGCGGGTCCGGACGGGCGCATCTACGTCGCGCAGCCCGACTACGGCTGGGTCACCGTGTTCAACCCGGACGGGACCTTCTTCACCGAGTTCGGGCTGCAGTCCGATCCCGGCGCGGCCGGGCGGAACCTGGAGTTCCCGCAAGGCCTGGCGATCAGCCCGGCCGGGCACGTCTTCGTGGCGGACAGCGGCAACAACCGGATCGCCGAGTTCGCGCCAGAGCCGGCCGCGGCGCCCACTCCGGTACTCGTGCCGCCCCCGTCACGGGCGCGCTGGCTCCTCGGCGGGTTCCTCGCCGTCCTGCTCCTCGGCGGGCTGGGCTTTGTCGCGGGCTTGCGCAGGCGCCCCGGCGCGCCTGCTCCCGGGCTGGCGGCCGTAACGAAACCCGTTATCCCGAACGGTCCCGCCGCGACTGCCTCACGCGACGCCGGCCCGCTCGCGGCGGTGAGCCGGCGGCAGCTGCTGACCGGCGCGACCGCGCTGACCGGCGTCGCCGTGGGGGCCGGGATCCTGCCGGTCAACCTGCGCAAGGCCCTGGCCGCCACGGCGGCCAGCCCGCCTCGGGGCAGCCTGCGCGACATCGAGCACATCGTCATCCTCATGCAGGAGAACCGCAGCTTCGACCACTACTTCGGCACATTCCCCGGGGTCCGCGGCTTCCGCGACCCGGCCGCGATCAAGCTGCCGGACGGCAAGCCCGTCTTCTACCAGCCCGATCCCTCGCACGCCCAGGGCTACCTGCTGCCGTTCCGCTACGACACCCGCGCGACCAGCGCCCAGGCCACCCCGGGCACCGACCATAGCTGGCCCACCCAGCATCAGGCGTGGGACAACGGCCAGATGGACGCCTGGATCGCCGCCAAGGGCGAGTACACGATGGGCTACTTCACCCAGGACGACATCCCGTTCCACTGGGCGCTCGCCGAGGCGTTCACCCTGTGCGACAACTACCACTGCTCGGTGCTGGGCCCGACCAACCCGAACCGGCTGTACATGTGGACCGGGATGATCGACCCGAACGGCACCGGCGGCGGCCCGGTCATCGACAACTCGCCCGCATACAACAACATCATCCTGTCCTGGACGACCTACCCCGAGCGGCTGCAGCGGGCCGGGATCAGCTGGCAGGTCTACCAGGAGGAGGACAACTACGACGACAACGCGCTGGCCTGGTTCAAGCAGTTCGGCTACGCGCCGACGTCGTCGCCGCTGTACCAGCGGGCAATGGTGAAGAAGCCGGCCGGGTGGTTCGAGAGCGACGCCCGGGCCTGCCTGCTGCCGCAGGTGTCCTGGCTCGTCGCGCCCTCCGCGCAGACCGAGCACCCGGACTACTTCCCCGCTGCGGGAGCCGAGTACATCGCCCAGAAGCTCGACGCGATCGCCGCCAACCCCGACCTGTGGGCCAAGACGGCGTTCATCCTGACCTACGACGAGAACGACGGCATGTTCGATCACGTGCCGCCGCCCACCGCGCCGCCCGGCACGCCCGCCGAGTTCGTGGCCGGCCTGCCGATCGGCCTGGGGTTCCGCGTCCCGGCCACGATCGTGTCGCCGTGGACGGCGGGCGGGCACGTGTACTCGGACGTGCTCGACCACACGTCACTGATCCGGTTCATCGAGGCCCGGTTCGGCGTCAGGGAGCCCAACATCAGCGCGTACCGGCGCCGCACCTGCGGCGACTTCACCTCGGCGTTCCGGTTCGGCGACGCGCCTGCCGCCTACCCGGCGGACACGATGGCGCTGAGCCTCGCGGCCGCCGACGCGGGGGAGCTCACCGCGCAGCAGGAGGTCAACAACAACCCGGCACCGGTCATCCCGGCCGTCAACCCGCCCTGGCCGCCACGGTAGCGCGAGGTCAGTTGCCGGGTCAGTAGCGCCCCCGGCGGCGCCAGTTCCAGGGGCGCGCGTCCGGGTCGTAGATCACGCGGTAAGCCGGCTCGGCCCACAACCGGCTCCTGCGGTCCAGCGGCACCTCGTGCAACGGTCGCAGCCGTCCCGGCGGCCGCGGGCCTGCGCGCCCGCCGTCGTGCCAGGCCTGCAGCCGGGCGGCCGACCGGGCGAACGCCGCGAAGACCGCGGCGGGCTCGGCGGTGTTCTCGTGATCGTCGTCCAGGTGCTCCCGCGCCAGCGCCAGCCGGAGGTCACGAGCGTACTGACGGCCCCCGTCGGCGGCCTGCGTGGTATCCCACACGGCGACGCTGAGCTCGGAGTCGTGCGTCCACGACCGCCGGTTGAAGTTGTCCGAGCCCACCGACGCCCATGCGTCATCGATGACACAGACCTTGGCGTGCACGTAGACCGGCGTGCCCGCGTGGTTCTCGACCCCGTACGCCGCCACCCGGCCGGGTGCGGCGGCCCGGATGGCGGACAGCGCGGCCTCCCGCCCGATCAGGTTGGGTGTCAGCGAGAGCGCGCCGTCCTGATCCGGGTGGTGCGGGAGGACGGCGATCAGGTGCAGGTCCGGCTGCACCCGGAGCGCCGCGGCGATCTGGTCGCCCACGTCGGGCGACCAGAGGTACTGGTCTTCCAGGTAGATGAGGCCGCGGGCGCGGCTCAGCGCCTTGATGAGGCCGCGGGCCACGCTGCGCTCCCCGTTCGGGGCGAACGGGTAACCGCCTGCCCGCCGGCCGTAGGTGCGCAGCAACTGCACGGCATGCGGGCCCGCCGGCGGTGGCGGCGGAAACTCGGGCAGCGGCGGGGGACTGCGGTCCGCTCCCCGGCTCCGGTCGGCGATCAGCCGGGCCGGGTTGCGGCTTAGCGGCTGGGGATCCTCCCACCGTTCGCGGAACACCGTCTCCACGTCGCTGACCGCCGGGCCCCGGATGGCTACCTGGACGTCATGCCAGGGCGGCCGATCACCGTAGACCTTGGCCATCGGCTGCCGCTGCGGATCGCCATGGTGGCTCGCGTCGTCGCGACGGCTATGGCACAGGTCGATCCCGCCGACGAAGGCGACATCCAGTTCCGGCCGCCCGGGGTGCCGGACGACCACGAACTTCTGGTGGTGCGAACCACCGGTGCGGACCCGCATATCCAGCAGGCAGCATCCGCCCGCTTCATTGATTTCCTCGTCAAGATGGCGGTTCTCCTGTGCGGAAAACCCCAGGTCGTCCCAGTGCGAGCGCCACACCAGGCCGTGCACCCGCGCGCCGCGCTTGGCGGCGTCGCTCAGCACCCGGCCCACCGCGCTGTCCGGCGACTCGGTGAGCCGCTCGTCCGCGTCGCCTCGCCAGTCCGCGAACATGATCACGTCACCGGGCTCGGCCTGCTCCACCGCGCGGCACAAGGCGGCGAAGTACGACGCGCCGTGGATCAGCGGCTGGACCAGGTTGCCCTGGGACCAGGCGGTGCCCTGCGGGTGCCGGCGGTCGAGCGCCGTCGCGTCGTTACCGCGTTCCGTGGCGGTCAGGAACCATCTCTCCGGCCCAGATGACCGTGGGTCCACGTCAGGCTCCGACTCCGGGTTGGCGATCGCTGGCCCTTCTGACTGCCCAGCAGGCGGCTGATGACACACGACGCAGCCGATCGTAGGGGCGGTTTCAGCTATTGCCGACCTATTCGCCGGTATCCGGGCAGAGCCGGCGCGCCGGAGCTTCTTTAGCGCGTTGTTCTGGACCGGCTGCCAGCACCTGCGGGGCGCCGCCGCCTAGATGGGCCAGCCGCGATGACGTCGTGATCATGAGGCGGCGGAGATCGGTCAGGTCGGGTGCTGGCTGGGCAGGGTGGCGTATCTTCGGCCGTTCGGGGTGGTCCAGATCATGAGGCCGGGCTTGATTGCTGCAGGGTCCAGCCCTGGGATTGCTTGAGCCGGTGGCAGAAGCGGCAGAGCGGGGCTATCTGGCATTCGCACCCATGGGGGCCCCAGTTGTCAAGAGGGCATGTGGATCTGGCCCGGTGACCTGGGTGCGGTCGCCGGGCTTGGGCTGACTGTTCCTGGCTCTTCCTCGTAGCTGCCGTCTTTGCGGCCGTCGCGCGGCCGGGGTCCAGCTGGAGCGCCCGCAGCCGCGTAGCGGCGAGGACGGACGAGCTGGAGGCCGGCAAGCGGCGGCCGATCATCGGGGCGAGGAAGAGGCTCCTGTGGGGGGTTGCCGGGATGAGAGGGTCGCTGGTTATCCCCGGGCGTGCGTGGCTGGCGGAGTGGTCTCACATGCACCCATCCGGCGCCTGCCGGGGTGGCGGGCGCCATGACCGTGCCATCCGGGGACCGGGCTGCTCAGTCAGGTGATCGAGCGCGGCGTGGCCGGCTCATGCGAATGCGCGAGCTCACCCGGGGCTTGGCGACCCCTCCCGGTCTGCAGGCGCGCCGGTGCCGGGCGCGCAGATTGCTGGCTGTGGCGCCGGCTGGCCGCTGGCCTGGCCGGCGTCGGTGAGCAGGTGCCAGGCGCGGGTGAGCAGCCTGCGGGCGATCGCGGTGGTGGCGATCTTCTTGCCGCGGCGGCGGGCGATGGCCTGGTAGCTCGCGGCGAACTCCGGGTGCCGCTTGGCGGTTTGCGCCGCCTCGCACAAGATCCAGCGGACCCGCACCGAGCCCTGCTTAGAAATGTGCCCGTGCCGGACGGTGCGGTCCGAGCCGCGGACGGTGGGGGTGAGCCCGGCCCAGGCCGCCAGCTTGCGGGCCGACCCGAACCGGCTGATGTCGCCGGTCTCGGCGAGCAGGACCAGCGCGGTGAACGGGCCGACGCCGGGCAGCTGGGTCAGCACCTTCACCCGTGGGTCGGCCTTCGCCCGCTGGTGTATCTCCCAGTCAAGCCGGTCGATCGGCTGCTGCAGGGCATCGATGAGGGCCAGGTCGTCCTCGATCACCTCCCGGGAGACCGCCGGCAGCGGCAGCGAGGCGAGCCACTGCCTGCCGGGCCGCTCCAGCAGCCGGCCGGGCGGCCGTGGCCATGGTCGGCCAGCACCGCGTGGATCCGGTTGCGCAGCAGCGTCCGCAGCCGCACCAGCTGCGTCCGGTGCCGCAGCATGGCCCGCAGCTGGCGCACCGCCGGCGGCGCGATCCACGCCTCCGGCAGCAGATCCGCGCGCAGCAACTGCGCCAAGATCGCGGCGTTGACCTTGTCATTCTTCAGCCGCGCCGAGGCGATCGCCTTGCACTGCAGCGGGTGCACCAGGTGCGGGCTGAACCCGTAGTCCTCCAGCAGTTCCACCAGCCACCCCCAGCCGTACGCGGCCTCGAACGCCGCCGGGGTGCCCGGCGGCAGGCCGCCGATCACCCGCAGGATCGGCTCCACGCCGTTGGGCACGTTCCGGTTGGCGAGAACCTCGCCACCCTGATCGACCACCGCCACCTGAGAACGCTTGCGGTGCACGTCGATCCCGACGTAGACAGACATCACGGGCCTCCTTCCCGAGCTCGTCTTTCACCTGGAGCTTCGCGCTACCGGGCTGAGCAGGGAAGGGGGTCCGGCCTTACGCCCGGCCCCCATAGGGTCAGGTGATGCCGCCCTGGTCGTGCGGGGTGGTGTGGTCGAGGTCGTTGCGGCTGGCGGGGCGGCGGCAGCCGGGGCCGGTGCAGGTGGTGGCGCGGGCGCGGATGAGGCGTTGCAGGGCGGGGCTGGGCCGGTAGCCGGGTTCGGCGTTGCGGTGGTCGCAGTGGCTGGTGGCGATGGGCTCGGCGGTGACCTTGACGGTCCACCCGGCGTCCGGTGGGCTGCCCCGCGTTTTCCGGACACCTGAATTGGTGCTATTTCATGCTGCGAGCTGCTGGTTCAGGTACTCGTCGAGGGCCTCTTGCGGGGTCCGGTACCCGATCGCGGAGTGAAGACGCCTCCGATTATAGCGGAGTTCGATGTACCGGGCAATATCCTCCCGGGCTTTCTTTCTCGTCGGGTAAATGGTCCGGTGGACCCGCTCGACTTTCAGTGCGGCATTGAAAGACTCAGCGAGCGCATTGTCATAGCAGATGCCGGTCCGGCCTACCGACTGGCGGATCCCCAGCCGTTCCAGGACGGCCGCGAACTCGGCCGACGTATAATTGCTTCCCCGGTCAGAGTGAAAGATAGCATCAGCAGGAAGACCGAGGTTGCGGGCGGCCATCTCGATCGCGCTCGTGATCAGCGGCGTCCGGTAATTGTCATCCATCGCCCACCCGATCACTTTCCGGCTTGCGCAGTCAATTACAGTCGCGAGGTAAAGCCAGCCCTGCCACGTCGGGATGTACGTAATATCGCCGACCATTTTATCGCCGGGGGCGGCCGCGGTGAAGTCGCGGTTCACCAGGTCCGGGATCGGCCCGGCCGCGCCCTGCTCCGTGGTGGATGGCCGCCAGGGCCGCGGCTGGCAGGCCACCAGCCCCAGGGCCCGCATCAGCCCGCGGATCAGCTCGGCCCCCGCCTGGATGCCCCAGCGGGCCAGCTGCCAGGTGATACGCCGGTACCCGTAGGTGCCGTCGGAATCATCGAACGCCTTCTTGATCAGCAGCTTGAGCCGCGCCCGCCTTTCCGCAGTGGCGCTGTCCGGCCGTGACCTCCATTCGTAGAACCCCGATTTTGATACCCAGAGCCATTGGCACATGCGCGTGATGGTGGGAGCCGGGGCCGTGTCCGTGGCCGCGGTGGCGTATTCCGTGTCGATGAACTCATACTTATCGCTCACCGATGCTCCGCTGCGAAGTACGCCGCTGCTTTTGAGAGAAAGTCGGCTTTCATCCGGAGTTCGCGGACTTCCCGCTCCAGCTCGCGCAGCCGCGCGCGCTCGGATAGCTGCAGCGGCGGTTCGTCTTCGGCGTGCTTTTCCCGGTACGCCCGGACCCAGTTCCCCAGGCTGGTCTCGCTGACCTTAAGCTCCCGCGCGACATCGGCGATAGGCCGCGACGTCTCCACGACCATCCTGGCCGCCTCATCGCGGAACTCCGGCGAATAAGTCTTATATTTCCCTGGCACTGATCCCGTCCTTTCGGCTGACGATCCTATAAGGATCCACAGTCCGGAAGATCAGGGGCACCCCCCGGCCCGTCCGGCCCGCCGGGGCCGGGGGAGGCGGGTCCGGCGGGGCCGGCGGGGCCGGGGGAGGCCGGGCCGGCGGGGCCGCGGGCGGTGCCGGCGGCCAGGGCGCGGTTGTCGGGGCCGGTCACGATGATCTGCCAGCGGGTGGCGCGGTGGCCGGCCAGGGCGCAGGTGAGCGTCCGGGCGGTGTCGGCGTCGATGGGCCCGTATCCGGTTATGTCGCCGGGTGCGTCGGATAGCTGCATGAGGGTGGTCAGCGGGATCGCGAGGCTGATCAGCCCGGCCATGGGCGGCAGCTCGTCGGCTCCGGGGGGACGGCGCAGCCCGGCCGGCACCGGCGTGGCCGGGGCAGGGTTGCGGTCGTGGCACGCCGGCCCGGCAGCCGGACTGGTGACAGCCTGGCCGTCCGGGGATGGGGCGGGTGCGGGCAAGACGCTGGCCGGCGGGGTGGTGGTGTCCAGGCCGTTGAGCAGGGCCAGGTAGGCGTGCGCGCGGAGCAGGTCCATGCCGCCCTGCGCGCCGAGTTTCTTCCAGCGGGCGGCGATCTGGGTCAGCCGCCTGCTCGCGGCCAGCGCCTGCGCGGGGGGAGGTTCCGCCCGGCCAGCGTCGCGGTGCCGTCCGGGTCGCCGTAATGCTCCACCCGGGCCTCCCGCCCGGCTTCTTCGCGGCGCCGCCGGGCGGCGTCGGGGTCCAGCGCCAGGATCGCGCGCTCGATCGCGGCGCGCAGCTGCCCGGTGGTCAGCCCCGGCGCCAGCGGCAGCACCTCGGCCTCCACCGCAGCGGCATGCGCGGGGGCCAGCGGGCCGAGCAGGCCGGCGAGCAGCCGGGCCCGGGGCAGGTCGATCCCCCCGGCCGCCAGCGCGGCGGCGGTGGCCGGGCGGGCGGCCAGGTCCACCGCCAGGTCCAGCTGTCTGCCCGCCGCCATCGCGGTCAGCGTCAGCGCCGCGGCGACCTCGGCGCCGAGGAACTCACCCAGCCGCGCGGGGAACTGCCCCGCCGCGGCGGCCGGGTACCCGTCAGCGGGCCGCCGCCGGGCCAGCTCCGCGATCACCGCCAGTTCGCGGGCCTGCGCCCACGACGTCAGCCGCCGCCACGCCCGCAGCACCCCGACCAGCCGGTTATCATCCAGCCCGCCGCGCCGGGCGTAGCCGTCCTCGGCGAACCCGGCCAGCGCCATCCCCGCCGCCAGCACATCCAGCGCACCGCCGTCAGCGAACCCGCTGCCCCCGCCGGACCCGTCCCGCCTGAAGCCGGCCAGCCACCCGGCGCTGTCGCCTGCGTCCCCGGCCCCGGCCGGGCACGGCAACGCACCCGGCGCGCCGCCGGCGACGGGCCCGGCTGGCCGCAGCGACCCGGCGGGAGTCAGGTACGTCAGCGGCCACACCGGCGGCGCCGGCGCGGCCGGCGCCCCGGCCAGCAGCTCATCCAGCTCACCGTCGTCCAGGGCGGCCAGCTCCGCGGGCGGCCCGGTGCCCGGGTCCGCCCACGCGTAGTCCTGGGCATCGGGCGGGATGTCAGCCTCGGTGAGCGCGGCCAGCGCGGCATCCCGGATCTCTTCCTGCGACCGCGGGGTCGCGGGCACGGGCTCACCTCCGTCCGGACTGGGCTTGACGAGCTTGAGTGTTCTACATCTTCGAACACTATATCGTATGCCGGTGACAGTTTCCGGGCTGCCAAGCATGACACGCCTAAGAATTTTCGAAACCCGGTCCTGATGACTGCCGCCGGGTGCGCGAGTGGCGGGCGTGTTACGCGCGCGGGCCACGGGCGGCTGGGTGCACGTGCCACGGCCCCGCTGGGCGCGGGCCACGGGGCGGCTGGGCGCGCGGGCCACGGGCCCGCTGGGCGCGCGGGCCACGGGCCGCTGGGTGCGGGTCACGTGCTGGCCGGGTGCGCGCGCCGTACATCCCGCGCTCGACGCTGTAGCCCAGGCCCAGGTCACCCGCAACGAATGACGTTTGTCATAGGCCATCCGGTCGCGAATGTCCCTGCCAGGTGAGGACATCGGCATCTGGTGGGACGCCTGCCCGGACGACAAGGCTTTTAGACACACGGGAACTCTCAGCCGTCAAATCCCCGGGGCAAAATGAAAGGGCACGCGATGACTACGCCAGGAAGCGTGACGACGACCGACGGGGCGCGCGGGGAACGGTGCGGCGTCGTCACGATGTATGCCCTGGCTGCGGTGTCCAGCGGTGCCGAGTTCCGTTGCCTGACTGACCCGGACCTGTTCTTCGCCGAGTCGCCGGCGGATATCGCGAGGGCGAAGGAACTGTGCCGCGGCTGCCCGGCGGCCGACGCCTGCCTGGCGGGAGCGCTTGACCGGGGCGAGCCGTGGGGCGTGTGGGGCGGCGAGCTGGTGCTGCAGGGTGCCGTGGTCGCCAGCAAGCGGGGGCGCGGGCGGCCGCGCGGATCCAAGAGTCGTCATACGCAGCGTGCCACCGCGCCAGACCGTGAGCTACGCGCCAGACCGTGAGGGGGGTGCCCCTGATCTTCCGGACTGTGGATCCTTATAGGATCGTCAGCCGAAAGGACGGGATCAGTGCCAGGGAAATATAAGACTTATTCGCCGGAGTTCCGCGATGAGGCGGCCAGGATGGTCGTGGAGACGTCGCGGCCTATCGCCGATGTCGCGCGGGAGCTTAAGGTCAGCGAGACCAGCCTGGGGAACTGGGTCCGGGCGTACCGGGAAAAGCACGCCGAAGACGAACCGCCGCTGCAGCTATCCGAGCGCGCGCGGCTGCGCGAGCTGGAGCGGGAAGTCCGCGAACTCCGGATGAAAGCCGACTTTCTCTCAAAAGCAGCGGCGTACTTCGCAGCGGAGCATCGGTGAGCGATAAGTATGAGTTCATCGACACGGAATACGCCACCGCGGCCACGGACACGGCCCCGGCTCCCACCATCACGCGCATGTGCCAATGGCTCTGGGTATCAAAATCGGGGTTCTACGAATGGAGGTCACGGCCGGACAGCGCCACTGCGGAAAGGCGGGCGCGGCTCAAGCTGCTGATCAAGAAGGCGTTCGATGATTCCGACGGCACCTACGGGTACCGGCGTATCACCTGGCAGCTGGCCCGCTGGGGCATCCAGGCGGGGGCCGAGCTGATCCGCGGGCTGATGCGGGCCCTGGGGCTGGTGGCCTGCCAGCCGCGGCCCTGGCGGCCATCCACCACGGAGCAGGGCGCGGCCGGGCCGATCCCGGACCTGGTGAACCGCGACTTCACCGCGGCCGCCCCCGGCGATAAAATGGTCGGCGATATTACGTACATCCCGACGTGGCAGGGCTGGCTTTACCTCGCGACTGTAATTGACTGCGCAAGCCGGAAAGTGATCGGGTGGGCGATGGATGACAATTACCGGACGCCGCTGATCACGAGCGCGATCGAGATGGCCGCCCGCAACCTCGGTCTTCCTGCTGATGCTATCTTTCACTCTGACCGGGGAAGCAATTATACGTCGGCCGAGTTCGCGGCCGTCCTGGAACGGCTGGGGATCCGCCAGTCGGTAGGCCGGACCGGCATCTGCTATGACAATGCGCTCGCTGAGTCTTTCAATGCCGCACTGAAAGTCGAGCGGGTCCACCGGACCATTTACCCGACGAGAAAGAAAGCCCGGGAGGATATTGCCCGGTACATCGAACTCCGCTATAATCGGAGGCGTCTTCACTCCGCGATCGGGTACCGGACCCCGCAAGAGGCCCTCGACGAGTACCTGAACCAGCAGCTCGCAGCATGAAATAGCACCAATTCAGGTGTCCGGAAAACGCGGGGCAGCCCAGAGCTAGACGTCCGATCGGTCACCCCCAGCCCCGCACCACCCCCGGCCCCGCACCACCCCCGGCCCCGCGCCATCTCCGGCACACCGCACCGGCGTCGTCGTGATATTCAGGAGCGCATGACCCCTCGCGACCTCCCTCCCTTCCGGGCCGACCACGTCGGCAGCCTGCTCCGGCCGCGGCGGCTGCTGAATGCCCGCGACGACTTGGCCGCGGGCCGGATCACCGCCGAAGAGCTCCGTGCCGTCGAGGACGAGGCCATCGCCGACGTCGTCCGGATGCAGCAGGACGCGGGGCTGCGGTCGGTGACGGACGGCGAGTTCCGCCGCGCCTCCTGGCACATGGACTTCATCTACCAGCTGGACGGCGTCGGCAAGGCACCGGGCAACCTGGCCGTCCAGTTCCGCAACCCGTCCGGGACGATCGAGTTCACCCCGGCCGCGCTGCACATCGACGGGAAGATCCGGCTCGACGAAACGATCTTCGGGCAAGACTTCAGTTACCTGCGCTTCGTGGCACCGCCGGCGCTGACGCCCAAGCTGACCATCCCCTCGCCGAATATGGTGCACTACCGCGGCGGCCCGGCCTCGATCGATCCCGCCGTGTACCCCGGCATCGAGGAGTTCTGGTCCGATCTGTCGGCCGCCTACGCCGAGCAGGTCCGCCGCCTGGCCGGCCTCGGCTGCACCTACCTGCAGTTCGACGACACCAGCCTGGCCTACCTGAACGACCCGGCGCAGCGCGCGCAGATCGCCGGCCGCGGGGAGGACGCCGAGCACCTGCACCTTCGCTACATCCGCCAGCTCAACGCCGCGGTCGCGGACCGGCCCGCCGGGATGGCCGTGACCACGCACATGTGCCGGGGCAACTTCCAGTCGTCCTGGGCCGCGGAGGGCGGCTACGACTTCGTCGCCGAGGCACTGTTCAGCGAGCTGAACGTGGACGGCTTTTTCCTCGAGTACGACGACGCACGGTCCGGCGGCTTCGAGCCGCTGCGGTTCGTGCCGTCGGGGAAGATGGTCGTGCTCGGCCTGGTCACCACCAAGCGCGGCGAGCTGGAGTCCAAGGACACGCTCAAGCGGCGCATCGACGAGGCCAGCAAGTACGTCCCGCTGGACCAGCTGTGCCTGTCCCCGCAGTGCGGCTTCTCCTCCACGGTCGAGGGGAACACGCTGACTCGCGATGAGCAGGCGGCCAAGCTCCGCCTCATCGCCGAGACCGCGGCCGAGGTCTGGGGCTGATCGCCCCGGACGCGCGGACGGCGGTCAGGGGACACCACGCTGAACCCGCCCGGTTTAGGCCGCCGGTCTCATCAGCCTTCAGCACCGCAAAGCAAAAAATGCACGCGACACGAATGGTGCTTACGCGAATATTGATGGCATAGCTGGTTCAATGGAGCCGCTCATCGGTGACCATCTCACACACCCAGCCCAGAAGCTGACGCATGTGGTCGCCGGACATGTACGGGTGGCTTTGAAGGAGCAGCGATGCAGGCACCGCCTGGCCGACGACTGCGAAAGATCCTGGTCCGTGCCGGATTCAGCGTGGGGACGGTCACGGCGCTTTCTGTAGCAGTGGTGGCCGGAACGAGCGTGACCTCCCCGGCGGGCTACGGCAAGGCTGTTTCTTCGGCGCTGACGAGTCACCGGCAGCGGGTCAACCATTCCAATACCGGTGCCACTCACTCACCCGAGGTGCTCCGCCAGCTCGCGGGCTGGACCGGCGGCCCGAAAGGCAGTGACCCCACGGGCCGCAAGCCAGAAGGCACCAAGGCACAAGGCACCAAGGCAGAAGGCAGCAAGGCAAGGGGCGGCAGCTCAACCGGCAGCATGGCCAAGGCCATCCACGTGAAGGCCAGCGCCGGGGCGCTGCAGTCAACGTCGCAGCGGGCTTTGTCGGCATCACAGGGGGCTTTGCAGGGCGTGGACGTGGCCTCATATCAGCACCCGGATGGCCAGAGCATTAACTGGCGCGGAGTCGCCAGGACGGGTATCCAATTCGCAGCGGTCAAGACGACCGAGGGCACTTACTACCGGAACCCATTCGCGCTCACCGACCTGGCCCAGGCGAAGGCCGCCGGGCTGTCGGTCATGGCCTACGCGTTCGCGATCCCGAATGGCAACGGCGGCCGGACCAGCCCGGTCGCGCAGGCGGATTATCTCGTCTCCGACCTGGCCTCAGCGGGCAGCCCGGTGCCGCCGATAATGCTGGATATTGAGTACAACCCGTACGGCGCCGAGTGCTACGGGCTCAGCCAGTCCGCCATGGTGACGTGGATCACCCGGTTCACCGGCGAGATCCGGGCCAAAACCGGTCAGGAGCCGATTATCTACGGCCCCGGGCCGTGGTGGCAGGACTGCACCGGCGGGACATCGCAGTTCGCGCAGTTCCCGCTGTGGGTGCCGGACTACACGACCGCGCCGGCGCTGGCGATCACGCCCGGCTGGAGTAACTACGGGTTCTGGCAGTACTCGAGCGCGGGCACCGTGAACGGGATCAACGCCCCGGGCAACACCGACCTCGACCAGCTGAACCCGGCCCTGATACCGCTGCTGAATCCCGGTCCCCAGACCAGCGGAGCAGGCGCCACGATGAACGTCCAGGTTCAGCCGGCCGACCCGGTCACCGGGCAGACGCTGTCGTTTTCCGCGACGGGCCTGCCGCCGGGCATCGCGATCAGCACCGCCGGGCAGATCACCGGCTGGCCGGTCGAGGCGGGAAATTACCAGCCGGTGGTGACCGCCGCGAACGGCAAGGGGCAGTCTGGCTCGGTCTCATTCCCCTGGACCGTGAGCGCCGCCACCGCCGCCGGCCCGGCGGGACCGGTCAAGCTCGACCTCGGCGGCCAGTGCCTGACCGCCGCGGGCATCCCCACGGACGGCGCCAAGGCGAAAGGACAGGCGAGCAGCAAGACGAGCGGCAAGACGAGCGGGAAGGCGCAGGGCACCCAGGCCCAGCTCGGCGCCTGTACCGGCAGCAGCGCCCAGACCTGGACCTACGCGCAGGACGGCACGCTGCGGTCCGGCAGCGGCTGCCTGACCATCCCCGCCGCGGCCCAGGGTGCCCACGCCGGGCTGCAGCCGTGTGCCAGCACGCCCGCTCAGCAATGGCGCCTGGCCTACCCGCGGGGGCTGAACCCCGCGCTGGGCGGCCACCCGACGACCCTGGTCAACCCCTGGTCGGGCATGTGCCTGGCCGATCCCGGCTTCAGCAGGACCGCGGGGACCGTGGCCGAGCTCTGGCCGTGCGACGGGTACGCGAACCAGTCGTGGACCCTGCCGGCCGGCCGGTGGCCTCGCAGATACCCGGGAAGTGCGTCGCCGACCTCGGTAACCAGACCGCGAACAACAGCCCGATCGGCATCTGGAAATGCGACGGCACCGCCGCGCAGGCGTGGCTGGCCGAGCCGGACGGGACGCTGCGCGTGAACGGGAAGTGCCTCGACGTGGGGCACGGCGCCACGGCCAGCGGCAGCGCGGTTGACCTGCATTCCTGCGACGGCACGCCGGCGCAGCAATGGGATTTGGTGCCCGGCGGCGCCGGCGTCACGCTGGTGAACCCGGGCTCCGGCCTGTGCCTGGCCGACCCGGGCGACGCCACCGCGGGCGGGACGCAGCTCGCGATCTCGGCCTGCGCGGCCGGTGATCCAGGAATGTCCTGGCGGGTCTCCTAGCCGCCAGCGCCCGGACCATCAAGGTCAGGATTTTCCCGAACGGTGCAGGCGTCAGCCAGCCACGCAGGGCCAGGCATCCAGGACGTGACCGTCTCAGCGGCGGATGTAGACGGGGATGCCCTCGCGCGGAACGAGGCCGGGGAAGATCGCGGCGACATCCATCGAGATCCGGACGCAGCCGTGCGACACCGGCCGCAGCGGCACCGCGGTGTCGCCGTGGATGGCGTAGCCGCCGTCGAAGAACACCGGGTTGTACAGCAGCCCGAGCGGCGCGACGTGCCAGCCGTGCACCCGCCACAGGGTGCGGAAGTTGCCGGTCGGCGTGACCGCGTACGAGCAGGAGCCGGCGGAGCAGTAGTAGTACCCGCCGCCGGAGGACACGTGGCTGATCAGCACGATCCGGTGCTGGTGGTAGACGTAGAGGACCTGGTGCCCCAGGTTGACCTCGACCCGCAGCGCCGCGCCGTTCCTGACCAGCGGCCGGGGCGCGCCGGGATGCGCGAGCCGCCAGTTCGTCCGGCTGCCGATCGCCCCCGTCACCGGGATCCGCTGCACCTCCTCGAACGCCCAGACCGCCTCCAGCGTGTCCGTGCCGAAGTGCCCGTCCCGCCGGCCCGGGTAGTACCGCAGCGCGGCCAGCCGGTCCTGCAGCCGCCTGACGTCCGCGCCGCGCATGCCGTACCGCAGCGTGCGCCTGGCCGGCGTGTACGCCGGCGCTGCCGCCTGCTGGTGAGCCGCGGCCGGCGCTGCGGTGAGCGCGGTGGCCGGCGCCGTGCTCAGCGCCGTGACGACCGCTGCCGCGGCAGCGATCCCTGCCGCCCGCCTGACCGAGAGCGTCCTGTCCTGCTGTGTCACCCCGTGCCCCCTTACCGCGGCCTTACCGCGGCCATCCCGGATCTCTTCTCCACGGAGGGTGACACATGCGCGCGCCGGGAGGAACGACCGCGCCGCGAGTCGCGGTAACCGACTGATAGCGACTAGTTGACTTTACAGATCGGAATTAACTAAATTCACACCTGACTAGCATGCTGAAGTCCGCGCTGACCGCCATCCATCACACGAGGCAGGCGTCCGTGCCGTTGTCATCTTTGCGTGCGTTCGGCAGGATCATGATCTGGGGCCTCGGCGGGCAGCGGAGCCGGCCGGGGCGCCCCTGTGCCGGACCTCCGGCATGACCCGGCACGAACGAGTCTCGCTGTAGTGACACGGGC
Source organism: uncultured Actinomycetes bacterium (assembly GCA_963702235.1). Lineage (GTDB taxonomy): Bacteria > Actinomycetota > Actinomycetes > Streptosporangiales > Streptosporangiaceae > PALSA-505. Next base: position 79,758 of record CAVPBZ010000032.1, on the reverse strand, counting down.
GGCCGGCTGCGTTAGGAGAGTGTTATGAGTACTGACCCCACCTTCTACCCTTCCCCCCGCGATGCGGCGGCGGCGCCAGCGGAGAAACTCGCCTACGTCGCGGCCTTCGCCCGGCCGGCCGACAAGCCCGACGCGCTCGCCGTGGTCGATGTTGACCCGTCATCAGGCAGCTATGGCTCGGTGATCGGCTTCACCGAGATGCCGGGCACGGGTGACGAGCTGCATCACTTCGGCTGGAATGTCTGCTCAAGCGCGCTGTGCCACGGGGACCACGCTTCGCACGCAGAACGGCGCTACCTCGTGGTTCCCGGTTTGCGGTCCTCGCGGATATACATCCTCGACACCAAGGAGCAGCCCGCCTCGCCTCCGGTGGTCAAGGTGCTGGAGCCCGCGGAACTGGCCAAGAACGCTGGCTACTCGCGTCCGCACACTACCCACTGCGGCCCGGCCGGCCTGTTCATGTCCTGCCTCGGCGGTGCCAACGGGGAGGACGGCCCGGGCGGGGTGGCGCTCCTGGATCACGACTCGTTCGAGGTAACCGGCCGCTGGGAGATGGACCGCGGCGATCAGTACCTCGCCTACGACCTGTGGTGGCACCTCGCGTCCGATGTCGCGGTCACGTCCGAGTGGGGCACCCCGTCGATGATCGAGGACGGGATCGTTGCCGACCTGCTCCTCGGCCGCAAGTACGGTCACCGGATCCATTTCTGGGAGCTGAGCAAGGGCAAGCACGTGCAGACCGTGGACCTGGGCGACCAGTACCAGATGACGCTTGAGCTGCGCCCGGCGCACGACCCGACGAAGAAGTACGGCTTCCTCGGCGTAGTGGTGAGCGTGGAGGACCTGTCGGCGTCGATCTGGCTCTGGCACGAGGACCCGGCCGCGTCCGGCGATGCTCGCTGGGCTGCGACCAAGGTCATCACGATCCCGGCCGAGCCCGCGCCCGCGGAGCAGTTGCCGCCGCTGCTGCAGGGCTTCGGCGCGGTGCCGCCGCTGGTCACCGACATCGACCTGTCCGTCGACGACCGCTTCCTCTACGTATCCTGCTGGGGGACCGGCGAGATGAAGCAGTTCGACGTCACCGACCCGTTCCACCCGCGCGAGACCGGGTCCATCAGGATCGGCGGCATCGTCGGCCAGGTCCCGCACCCGTCACGGCCGGACCAGCCGCTGCGCGGCGGCCCGCAGATGGTCGAGGTGAGCCGGGACGGCAAGCGGGTGTACTTCACCAACTCGCTGTACGGCGCGTGGGACGAGCAGTTCTACCCCGATGGCGTCGGCGCGTGGATGGCCAAGCTGGACGTGGCCGACGGCGGCGGGATCGCGTTCGACCAGCGGTTCTTCCCCGAGGGTGACGCGTTCCGCGGCCGCCGGGTGCACCAGGTCAGGCTGCAGGGCGGCGACGCGTCCAGTGACTCCTACTGCTACCCGTGACCCGGGCCTGACGCGTCCGGCGTCGTCGCGCCGCCCAGTGACTTCAACCGAAAGGAATCCTCATGTCCGTCACCGATGAGTACCTGGCCAACAACGAGCGCTACGCCGCCGGGTTCACCGGCCCGCTGCCGATGCCGCCGTCCAAGCAGGTCGCGGTCGTCGCCTGCATGGACGCCAGGCTGAACGTCTACGGGATCCTGGGGCTCGCCGACGGCGAGGCGCACGTCATCCGCAATGCCGGCGGCGTGATCACCGACGACGAGATCCGCTCGCTGGCCATCAGCCAGCGGCTGCTCGGCACCCGCGAGATCATCCTCATCCATCACACCGACTGCGGGATGCTCACGTTCACCGACGACGGCTTCAAGGCGAGCGTCCAGGAGGAGACCGGGATCAAGCCGGAGTGGGCGGCGGAGGCATTCTCCGACCTCGACATCGATGTCCGGCAGTCCATAGCGCGGATCAAGGCCAACCCCTTCGTCCCGCACAAAGACCAGATCCGCGGCTTCGTCTTCGACGTCGCCACCGGCAGGCTGACCGAGGTGAAATAACCGGTCCCCCGACAGCGCCCCGGCCAGCACGCGGGCCGGGGCGCTTGCTCATGCCGGGCCGGGTGGCTCGCCCGCCAGGGCCCGGAGCGTGTCCACGGCGGCCATGAAGTCGATCCAGCCCCCGAACCGCTGCTCCGCGCTGCCGTCCATCAGCGAGACGACGCCGGCCAGGCGTTCTGTCCGGTCCAGCTCCAGCCGCAGGATCAGCGGCTCAGCCGCGCTGCCGGGCCGTTCGCCATCACGCATCCGCTCAGTGTCCGCGCCGGGGGCGGCTGGCAGCATCCCCGATTGCCGTGATTATCTAGTCACGCGCCTAATGTGCCGGGGGAGGTCGTCGCCCCATCAACCGCCCCAGTGACAGCCCGCCACGCTGGCAACCGCAGCTTGTCGACCGCGGCGCCGCGATCACCGCGATCGGCCGGCTGCTCGAGCGTGCCCGGGACGGCCGGGGAGGCTGCCTTTTCCTGGTCGGCGAGCCCGGGCTGGGCAAGACGGCGCTGCTCGAGCACGCCTGCCGCCAGGCCGCCGACAGCTTCAGCGTCGGCGTGGGCCGCGGTGACGCCATGGAGCAGTCGCTGCCGTTCGGGCTGATGTCCCAGGCGATCGCGGCGCTCGGCGGCACCGATGCGCTGACCCCGCTGACCTCGGCCCAGCCGGGCCGCCCGCCCGCCGACATCCGGGCGGCGTGCTTCTTCGGGGTGCAGCGCTGGCTGCAGGAACGCGCGGCCGGCCCGCTCGTGTTCGCGCTCGATGACCTGCACTGGAGCGACTGGGACTCCCTCGGCCTGTTCCACTTCCTGTGCCGCAGGATCGAAGAACTTCCGGTCGCGGTCGTCGCGACGCTGCGGCCCTGGCCGGCCGAGGCGCAGCAGGCCGCCGCCGGGCTGGCCCAGGGGCACAGCGCCGCCTACGAGCTGCTGGCGCCGCTCACCCTGGACGGGGCGGCGGCGCTGCTGGCCGCCCGGTCCGGCCGGCCGGTCGACACCGCGACCGCGCGGCCGGCCTGGCAGGCCTGCGCGGGCAACCCGCTGCTGCTCGAGCAGGTGGCGGTGGCGCTCAGCCGCGGCGAGCAGCTACCCCGGCTGGCCGAACAGGCCGAGGTCACCGGGGCCGGGGCCGCCGTGCTGGCCGACAAGCTGCTGCTGGCCCGCTTCGCCGGGATGGCCGAGGAGACCCTTCGCTGCGCCCAGGCCGCGAGCGTGCTCGGCACCCGCTTCCGTCCCGATTATGCGGCCGAGATGGCTCACCTGGACGCGCCCGCCCAGGCCAGGGCGCTCGAGGCGCTGCTGGCGAGCGGGCTGGTCAAGGCCGACACCGGCATGACGGTGGAGTTCGCGCATCCGCTGTTCCGGCAGGCCCTGTACGCCGACCTGGCCGCACCGGTGCGGGCGCAGCTGCACTCGGGCGCATCCGCCCTCCTGGCGGCGGCGGGCCGCGAAGCCGATGCCGCCGAGCACATCATCGCCGCCGAGCCAGCCGGTGACGCGCGCGCGGTCGCGCTGCTGGAACGGGCGGGCCGCGCGGCGCTCGCGTCGGGCGCCATGGACCGGGCTGGCCGCTACCTCTCGGCCGCGGCCCGGCTGGCCGGTAGCACGGCCGCGCCGGCGCTGCTGCTCGCCCTGGCGCAGACCAGGCTGGCCGATGGCCAGCTCACCGGCGCCCGCGCGGCCTGCGACCAGGTCCTCGCCCATCCGGCGGCCGCGCCGGCGCAGCGGATCGACGCGCAGCGGATGCTGGGCCACGCACACGCCGCCATGGGGGAGGGCGCTTGCGCGGCCGGTCACTTCGACGAGGCGCTGCGGCTGGCCGAGGCCACCGGCGGCGGGGATCCGGCCGTCATCCTGCTGGACCAGGCCATGACCCGGTGGCGGACCGAAGGGCCCGCGGTCGCCCTGCGGCTCGCCGAGCAGGCCCGCGCGCTCTGCGCTACCGCCGATCCCGCGATCAGGCGCCGGGCCGACTCGGTCTGGGGCTTCATGGCCCTGCTGACCGGGGACGGCAGAGGTCTACAGGCTTGCGCGGACGCCGCGGCGCCGGCCCCGGGAGACGGGACCGGCGATCCGGCGACTCCCGGGCCGCCGGGTGACGTCGTCAGCACCTTCGGCTGGGCGGCGACGATCGGTGAGCGCCTGACGGACGCGGAGCGGATCTTCGCCGGGGCGCTCAAGGCGGTCGAGGAGCGGGGCTGGATAGGGCCGGTGACCGCGCTGGCGACCGGGCACGCGCACGTCCTGATGCGGCTGGCCCGGCTGGGTGACGCGCTGGCCGCGATCGAGCGGGCGGGGGACCTGCAAGAATCCCTGGACGCTCAGGATCCCTACGTCATGATCGGCCACGCCTGCATCCTGCACCTGATGGGCGACGCGCAGCACAGCCAGGCCTGGTGCGCGCGGGCCGACGAGGTGGCCCGCCGGGGCGGGCACCGGCTGGCGCTGCTGTTCAGCGCCGACGTGCAGGGACAGCGCGCGCTGCGCCGCGGCGACCTGACCGCGGCCCTGGAGCTCTACGCCAGCGCCGAGCAGACGGCCCGGCAGCTCGGCCTGCGCGACCCCTGCGCGGTGCCCTGGGCCGCGCACGCCATCGCCGCCCACATCGGCTGCGGGGACGGCGCCGCCGCCCGCCGGGTTATCGACTGGCTGGAAGACGCCGCCGCGTCCCTGCCCTGCCGCTGGCCGCGGATCGCCGCCGCCACCGGCCGGGCCTGGCTGGCCGCCGCCGGCGACGACCTGGCCCGGGCCGACGCCGAGTTCGGCGCCGCCCTGCGGCTGCACGACGAGGCCGGCCTTCCGCTCGCCCGGATCGAGACCCTGCTGGACTACGGAGTCATGCTCCGCCGGAGCGGGCGCCCGGCCAGCGCCAGGCCGCTGCTGGCCGAGGCGCTGCGCCGGTCCGAGGAGGCCATGGCCGGCTGGTTCGCCGAGCAGGCCGCCGCGGAGCTGGCGCTGTGCGGCGGACGGCGGCACCGGTCCCGCCAGGATCCCGCCAGGCTCACCCCCGCCGAGCTGCGGGTCGCCGCCCTGGCCGCCGGTGGCCAGAGCAATCAGGAGATCGCCCTGGCCCTGTGGATATCGGTGAACACCGTGGAGACGCACCTGCGCCGGGTGTTCGCGAAGCTGGGCGTGCACTCCCGCCGGCAGCTGATGACGCAGCCCGGCCTGCTCGCGGGCCCGGATGACTCCGGACCCGGCCAGGGCTCCTTACCGGCCGCTCGCGTGCCGCCCGCGTACCGGGCGCGTGCCGGCCGCTTAGATATCACGGCGATCCGTGATGCTGCCCCGGGCCGCGCCAGCAGACACTGAGCAGGTGCCCGACCTGATATCCCGCAGCTGGCGGACGTGGCCGCGCGCCGTCCTGGTGCCGGCGGCGGCGCTGGCGGTGCCGGCGCTGGGGATTGTCCCGCTGGGCCACGGCCTTGCCGCCGCGGCCGTGACCGCTCCCGCGGCCACGCTGACCAACTGCGGCTTCTCGGCGCTCGCCAGGGCGGTGAGCCAGGGCGGCACGGTGGACTTCGGCGTGGACTGTCCCGACCTGCAGTTCACCAGGACCCTCAAGATCCCGGCGTCGCTGACCGTCGACCTCGAGGCGAACGGTCATCAGGTGACGCTCGACGGCATGAGCAAGGTGCGGCTGTTCGAGGTGACTGACGGCGGGCTCACGATCAACGGGATGACCCTGCAGTCCGGTCTCGCCGCGGGCGTGGCGGGCGCCCAGGGGAGCCCGGGCACGGCGGGGTCCAGCGGCGCCGACGGCGCGGCCGGAGCCAACGGCGGGCGCGGCACCGGTAACCCCGGCGGCGCGGGGGCCAGCGGCCTGGCGGGCGGCGCGGGCACGGCGGGCGGTCCGGGCAAGACCGGCGGCAAGGCCCAGGGCGGCGCCGTCCTGATCACGGGCGGGACGGTGAAGCTCGGGAACGACAGCTTCAGCTCCGACCGGGCCAGCGCCGGGCCGGGCGGCGCCGGCGGCAGCGGCGGCAGCGGCGGCAATGGCGGCAATGGCGGATCGGGCGGCTCCGGCGGCAGCGGAGTCGACGCCAGCACCAGCAAGTGCGGGCCGGGCGGCGCCGGCGGCAACGCGGGCAGCGGGGCGGCCGGGAGCGCCGGCGGCGCTGGCGGCGCCGCCGGCACCGGCGGCGCGGCCGAGGGCGGCGCTATCTATAACGCAGGCACCCTGTCACTCACCAACGACACCTTCCAGGGCGACCAGGTCACCGGCGGGAGCGGGGGCGCCGCCGGTTCCGGCGCCACGGGGGGCGCAGGCGGCGGCGCCGGATTTGCGGGCACGGGTGGCAGCGGGGGTAACGGCAGCGGGGCGGTGCTTCCTGGCTGCAAAGGCGGCAACGGCGGAGTGGCAGGCACCAGTACCGCGGGCGGACCCGGCGGGGCGGGCGGGGCCGGCGGTGCCGGCGGCGCCGGCGCCGGGGGAGCCGTCTACAGCACCGGATCACTAACGATCTCGGGCGGCCAGTTCCTCAGCGACAGCGCGGCCGGCGGAACCGGCAGCTTCGGCGGTAACGGAGAATCCGGCGGCCCGGGCGGCGGCCAGGGATTCCGTGGCGACGGGGGTAGCGGCGGCGGTGGCGGCGAGGGGGCGCTGCCGGGCGGTGCCGGCAGTGGCGGTAACGGCGGCGGCGGTAATACGGGCACCCCCGGAGCGGCCGGCGGGAAGGGCGGACACGGCGGCGCCGGTGCCCGTGGTGGCGCGGGCGGTGCGGCGCAAGGCGGGGCCGTCTATGCGGCCGGCACCGTCACCATGACCGGCGCTAGCTTCCAGGCCGACAGCGCGGCCGCCGGTGCCAGCGGACCTGGCGGCTCCGGCGGAGCCGGCGGCACCGGCGGGTCGGGCGGGGCCGGGGGCAACGGAGGCGGCGGGGGCAGCGGAGGGAACGCGTCCGGCACCGGTAACGGGGGCCTGGGCGGCGTCGCGAGGCCCGGCAGTGCCTCAGGTGTCGCTGGCGCGGGCGGCGCGGCAGGGGCGGGCGCCCCTGCGGGGGCGGGCGGCGTCGCCACGGGCGGCGCGGCCGACGTCCCCGGCGCTGGCCACCTCACCATCAGCGGCGGGCAGTTCGGCGGCTGCACCGTGATAGGAGGCAACGGCGCCGGGGGCGGGGCGGGCGCCGCTGGCGGCCAGTCGGGCGCGGGCGGCGCAGCCGGCTGGGGAGGCGCCGGCGGCGACGGTGCCACCGGCGGCGGTAACGGCGGCCAGGGCGGCGGCGGGGGGCTCTCCGCGGCCGCGGGCAGCGGGGCTGGCAGCGCCAAGGGCCCGGGTGCGGGCCCCGGCGCCGGGGGTGCCGGCGGAGCCGGTGGCGCAGGCGGCGCCGCGACCGGCGGCGCGATCAGCAGCGCGGGCACGCTGAACGTCTCCGGTGCCCAGTTCGGTACGGACGGCAGCCAGGGGGGGCACGGCGGCCTCGGCGGCCGGGGCGGCAGCGGTGGTCCGGGCGGCCCTGCCGGGCTGGGCGGCAACGGCGGCGGGGGCGGCTTCGGCGGCCTGGGGGTGGCCGGGCCAGGCGGGCAGGCGACGCCCGGCGCGAACGGCGGAAACAGCGGTCACGGGATAGCGGGGGCGGCCGGAGGCAACGGCGCGGCGGGTGGTGGCGGCGGCACCGCCCAGGGTGGTGCCATCTACAACTCGGGAAGCCTGTCGCTCACGAGCAATGCCTTTTCCGGCGACTCGGCCCAGGGCGCCAGTGGCGGCAGCGGCGGGTTGGGCGGCCCTGGGGGGCCGGCCTCCAGCGGCAACCCGGGAGGCTCCGGCGGCAGCGGCGGCGGGGGCGGCCCGGGTGCTGGTCCCGGCGCCGGCGGTGCGGGCGGCAACGGCGGCAACGGCGGCAATGGCGGGGCGGGCGGCCACGGCGGCGCCGCCGGCAACGGGGGCGCCGGCGGCGACGGCCTCGGCGGCGCCTTCTACACCACCGTCACGCCCGGCTCTGACAGCGGCAACACCTACGCCTCGGACAGCGTGACGGCCGGCAGCGGCGGCACCGACAACTGCGGTCAGGGGTTCGCATGCCCTGGTCCGGGTGGAACCGCCGGCAACGGCGGCCCGGCCGGAGTGGCGGGCCAGGGCGGCCTCGACGGCAGCGGCAGCACCAGGCCCCCCGCCGGGATCGCCGGGCAACCGGGTTCCATCGGCACCGCCGGCGTGGCCGGCGCCCCCGGGATCAGCGGGTCCGCTGGCTCGTCCGCGTTCCCGGACCACAACTAGACCGGAGGGAAACCTAGACCGGGCCGAACTGGACCCGCAGGCCCTGCTTGCGCATCATCGAGACGAACCACAGCACGGATGCGCCGATGCCTGCCCCGGTGAGCGCGACGGTGGCCACAGTGGACAGCATCAGGAACGTGGCGGTCGGCTCGGTCACCATCAGCACCCCGAGGGCGCCCGCGAGCACCAGGAAGATGCCCGCCCACAGCCAGGTCGCCCCCTGGAAGAAACGATGCAGGCCGGGGTGATCGCTAGCCGGCTGGCGCAGCGCGATCACCTCGGCGGCGAGCCGGGCGCACAGCGGGTTGGCGCCGCGGGCCGTCCGCGCGAACAGCAGGCCCATGCACAGGTTCGCGAGCGGGAACTGCAAGAGGAAGATCCACAGCGCGCCGGTGGCGATGACCAGCGCGGCCTGGATGGTGAGCACGATCGCCGAGATCATCAGCAGGCTGGGGACGGTACCGGTGACGAGCTTGCGTACGGCTCCGATGACCCAGATGACGGCCAGCCCGGCCAGCAGCCCGGCATTGCGCCCGCCGAGCCAGGCGCCGATGGCCATCGCGCCGAAGGGGAGCCCCGCGGACTCGGTCAGGCTCCACGCCGTGGTGCGCACCAGCCGCACCGGCCGGGGGAGTTCGAGGTGCTCGGGCATGAGCCCAGAGCCTAGGGGACCGGCACCCACGGCCGGTGCGCAAATGGCTGCGAATTAGCTGTGAATCGGCGCCAGCGGCCGCGGCCGCGACGGCCCGGCTCACCGAACGCGCAGGCCAGGCCGCTGCGCGCGGAGCCCCGGCGGCCAGGCAAAATTTCGGTCACGCCACGCGCGAACCGAGGTCAGGCGGTCCGCGACAGCGCCCGGGTCAGCGCCGGCGCGACCTCGGCCAGCCTGCGCACCGGCTGGCTGATACCGCCGCCGGCCCGGGCCAGGGCCGCGGCGGCCCGCTCCGATTCCGGCGCCGCCAGCGGGCACAGCACGTGCAGCCGGTCGATCCCGGCCAGCGCCGCCGCCGGGTCGCCGCCGGTGGTCGGCACGCAGTCCGACAGCAGGATCGCGACCCGCTCACCGGCGGGCGCGCCGGCCAGCTGCCGGGCGGCCGCGCGCAGCCCGGCGGCCAGGTCGGTCAGCCCGTGCCCGCGCAGCCCGATCAGCTCGCCGACCAGTTCCCCGGGCGCGCGCGGTGACCCCGCGGCCCGCAGCACGGTGACGTCGCCGCCGAACGCGACCACGCCGGGGTCAAGCCGCCCGTCCGCCGACAGCACCACGCCCGCCGCCGCCACCGCGGCGATGGCCACCGCGAGCCCGGACATCGAGCCGCTGGTGTCGATGACCAGGCACAGTGATCTGCGCTGCGCCCGCCAGGACCGGGTGACCAGGTCCGCATCGGCCGGCGGCCAGCTGCCGGCGAGCCGCTCCAGGGTGCGTTCCAGGTCAAGATCGCCTTCCCTAACGGTGCCGGGGCCCAGCCGGCGCGTCCCGCGGGACGGGCGCGCGCCGGCCGAGGCCAGCCGGACGAACACCCGGGCCGCCAGCCGCCTGGCGGCCGCGGCCAGCTGCCGGTCCGTCGCCAGCGCCAGGTCCGCGAGCAGCGTCGCGGCCGCGTCCGGCTCGGCAGCCAGCAGCCGGGCGAGCGCGGCCTGATCGAGCTGGCCCGGCGCGGGGGACACGTCACCGAACCCGCCGTGCCGGGCGCCCAGCTCGGCCCGGCTGATGGTGCGCCGGGATCCGCCCCGGCGGCGGTCGCGGCGCAGCGCGGAGCCGGACGCCGCAGCTGCCGGGCGGCCTGCCTGTTCACCGTGGCCGTCGTTACCGTGGCCGTCACCTTCTCCCGGGGTGTCGCTGCCATCCCCAGCGGCCGCTTCCGCGGCCGCGTCGCCGGCGTCCCCGGCCGGCCCGGGCTCGGGGCCGCCGTCCGGCCAGGCCTGGCTGAGCAGCTCGTCGAGCACGGACTCCGGGCTCCGGTCGCAGCCGTCAGCGATCCTGATCCGGCCGGACAGTGCCGCGTAGGCGGCGTCCCGCGCGCTGTCGCGGGCCAGCCCGCGCTCGCCGCGCAGCCGGGCCAGCCCGGAGGCGAGCAGCACCAGGTCGATGGCGCCGCGCACCGAGGCGCCCATCCGCACGTCGGGGTGGTCACGGGTGGCCCGGGTCAGGGTCACCGCGAAGTCCACCACCGCACCGTTCTCCCCGGTCGCCGCCGTGGTGATCTGCCGCTCCGCCGCGGCGTCCTGGTAGCCGAGCACCACCCGGCAGATCCGGTCCGCGATGGCCTGGCTCACCCGCGCGGTGCCGATCGCGTCGAACGGGTTCATGGCGGCGATCAGCCGGAAGCCGGGGTCGGCGCCGACCATGCCGAGCCGGGGGACTGCGATCTCGCCCTCGGCCAGCACCGTGATCAGGACGTTCAGCGTCTCCTCGGGAATCCGGTTGAACTCCTCCAGGTACAGCAGGGCGCCGGTCCGCATCGCCTGCAGCAACGGGCCGTCGGTGAAGCTGTCCGGCACGTAGCCCCGGGCCAGGACCTGGGCCGGGTCATACTGGCCGACCAGCCGGGCAGGCGTCAGCTCGGCGTTGCCCTCGACGAAGACGACCCGCTGGCCGGCCGCACGGGCGATGTCGCGCAGCAGAGTGGACTTGCCGGTCCCCGGCGGTCCCTCGATCACCACGTGCCTGCCGGATGCGAGCGCGACGGTCAGCACCTCGCGCTCGCGGCGCAGCCCGACGACCGCCGGCGGGCTGCCGGTCATCGCACCCTCGGGCGAACGGCCAGGTCAGCCACCGGAGTGCAGGATGACACCGCGGATGTTCTTGCCCTCGATCAGGTCCTTGTAGCCCTCGTTGACCTGGTCCAGGGTGTAGGTCGTGGTGATCAGCTCGTCCAGCTTCAGGTCACCCGAGCGATACAGCTCGACCATCCGCGGGATGTCGTGGAACGGGTCGCCGGAGCCGAACAGGCTGCCCTGGATGCGCTTCTCGAACAGGGTCAGGATCGCGCCGGGCAGCTCGATGGTGTTCTTGGCCGGGTCGGCCAGCCCGGTCACCACGACCGTGCCGCCCTTGCGGATCGCGTGGAACGCGCTGGTGACGACCTCGGAAGTCACCACGCCGACGGTGACGATGGCCTTGTCGGCGCCGACCCCGCGGGTCAGCTGGTAGATCAGCTCGTGCGCCTGCTCGGCGTTGCTGCAGCTGTGCGTGGCGCCGAACTGCTCGGCCGCCTCCCGCTTGTTGGCCAGCGGGTCGATCGCCACCACGTTGCGCGCGCCGGCCAGCGCCGCGCCCTGCACCGCGTTGATGCCGATGCCGCCGATGCCGTAGATCGCGATCGTGTCGCCGGGCTCGGTCGCGGCGGCGTGCACCGCTGAGCCGAAGCCGGTGGGCACCCCGCAGCCGATCAGCACGACCTTGTCCAGCGGCAGGTCGTCTTCCACCTTGATGGCCGAGTTCTCCGAGATCGTGGCCCGCTCGGAGAACGTGCCGAGCATGCACATGCCCCCGATGTCCTCGCCGTTCTCATGGAACCGGTAGGTGCCGTCGGGCAGAACGCCGTCCAGGATCGTGGCGCCCATGTCGCACAGGTTCGACTTGCCGGTCGAGCACCAGCGGCAGTGGCCGCACACCGGCAGGAACGAGCAGATGACATGATCGCCTGGCTTCAGCCTGGTGACGCCGGGCCCGACCTCCTCGATGATCCCCGCGCCCTCGTGCCCGCCGACGATGGGGAAGCGGGGCACGATGTCGCCGTGCCGCAGGTGCTCGTCCGAGTGGCACAGGCCCGCGGCCACGTAGCGGATCAGCACCTCGCCAGCCTTGGGCCCGTCCAGGTCGAGCTCGGTGATCTCGAAGTCCTGACCGGTTCCGCGTAGTACTGCTGCCCTGGTCTTCATGCGTACTCCCTGTGTCTGCCCGCACGGCTGCCTTGACGCGCCCTGACCCCTGCCACCCTAGATCGGCGGTGTTTGCCAGGGCCACCCCCAGCCATCCCCGTTGTCGCAGACGCCGTCCTACGCTCGCTGCGCGGCGGCGGACTCAGCGAGGTCGTGCAGCGCGCGGGCGGTGCCCAGCGAGGTGTCTACGGCCAGCTGCCGCGGCGGCGCCAGCCCGCCGAGCACGTCGTGGATGTGCCGGATGGCCGCGGTGAAGGAGTACTCGTCGCCGCCGGCCTGGTAGCTGCGCGGCTCCGCGCCGTCCGGGTGCACCTCGAACCGGTCGGCCCGGCCCGGGTGGAACGGGTTGGTGATGTGGATCTGCCCGCTGGTGCCCTGCAGCCGGGTGAAGGTGTCGTAGCTGCGCCGCATCCCGGCCGACAGCAGCAGGCGGCGGCCGCCGGGGAAGCCGAGGATGCCCCAGCTCTCCACGTCCACCCCGTCGCCGCCCCACTCCGCGGTGGCCTCGGCCGCGGTGGGACCGGCCGCGAACAGCTCCTGGGCCAGGCGGACCGGGTAGCAGCCGACGTCGTTGAGCGCCCCGCCGTCCAGGTCCCGCCTCAGCCTGATGTTGTCGGGCAGGCTCACCCGGAAGTGGAAGTTCGACTGGATCTCCCGCAGTTCCCCGATGACGCCGGCACTGAGCTGGCCGGCGATCCGCTCGAACTGGGCGTGAAACGGGAAGACGAAGGACTCCCACAGCAGCGTGCCGGTCTCGCGCGCCACGCCGAGCACGCGCTCGGTCTCGGCCAGCGAGCCGGTCAGCGGCTTCTCGCAGAGCACCGGCCTGCCCGCGAGCAGCGCGCGGATCGTCCACTCAGCGTGCAGCGAGTTGGGCAGCGGGATGTAGAGGGCGTCCACGCCGGGGTCATCGACGAGGCGCTGATAGCCCTCGACCGCTCGCTCGACCCCGTTGTCGCGGGCGAACTTCTCGGCCCGCTCGCCGTCGCGGCCGGCCACCGCGGCGGCGACGCCGCCGGCCTCCCGCAGCGCGGGCAGGAACGCGGCCCGCGCGATGTTGGCCGTGCCGACGACTCCCCAGCGCACCTGGCCCGTGCCGGTCATGAAGCCTCAGTCTCCTTCAGCGGCAGGTCCACCCAGCGGCGCTCGCGGTGGGAGATCTCGACCGCGTTGATCACTTCCTGCACCCACATCGCGTCGTCGAAGTTACCCTCGCTCGCGGCGGCCTCGCCGAGCACCTCGGTGGCGAAGCTCGCCGTCAGGTTGGCGTAGTACAGGGTCCGCCACGACTCCCGCGGGCTGCCTCCGGGCGGATAGTACCGGGACGGGATCTCGACGTCCCTGAACTCGACGTCGTCCGGTTTCGCGATCCTGAGTGTCTCGCAGATCCCGGACTCCTCGACCAGCCGGGCGATGGCCGCGCCCTCGCTGCCGTAGACCCGCACCTCGATGCCGGGGTAGTTGCCTACCGTCACGAAGCTCGACTGCACCGAGCAGATGGCTCCGCTGGCGAACTCGCCGAGGAAGATGTCACCGTCGTCGATGTTCACCCGGGCCATCGTGCCGGTTCCGGCGAGCATGCGCTCGGGGACGAAGTTGCGCAGGACTCCGGTCACCGAGGTGAGGTCCGAGCCGGTGAACCAGTGCCCGATGTCGATCACGGGCGCGCCGTACCCCTCCAGCGACGCGACCCTGATCTCGCCGTCGCCCGCCCGGTCCCCGCCGCGCAGCGGCGTCAGCGGGCTGAGCCACTGCGAGTTCTGCTCGAAGGCGTTGTAGATGTACGGCGTGCCCAGGTAGCCGCTGTCGATCAGGTGCTTCATGTACCGCACCGCCGGGCTGTACCGGAAGGTGAAGCCGACCTTGGTCTTCAGCCCCTGGGCGCGGGCGAGCCCGGCGGCCCGCCGGACGTCGCGGTGGTCGTGGGCGACGGGCTTCTCGCAGAGCACGTGCTTGCCGGCCTCGAGCGCGGCCCAGGTGATCTCGAAGTGCTCGGCGTCGCGGGTGACCACGTCGATGATGTCGATGTCGTCGCGCTTGACCAGCTCACGGTAGTCGGTGCTGGCCACGGGCGCGTCGAACCGCGCGGCCGCCGCCTCGGCGCGGGCGCCGTCGGTGTCGCAGACGCCGACGATCTGGCACCGCGGATCCCGGGCCCACCCGGGCAGGTGCGCGAGGTTGGCCCACCGGCCCGCCCCCGCGACGGCTACGCCGAGTCGCTTGTCTGCCATGTGACCGCCCCTCCGACTTCGTCATGGCGCCAGCAGCGGGCGCGGTGCTCCCGCCCGGACGTCTCGATCAGCTCGGTGTCCCAGGTCACGCAGTCCGCGGTGGCCAGCGGGCAGCGCGGCTCGAACCGGCAGCCGGCCGGCACGTCGATCAGGCTGGGCGGCGCCCCGGGTATGGTCCGCAGCCGGCCGCGCTGGCCGGCGTGCGGCAGCGCGCCGAGCAGCGCCTGGGTGTACGGATGCCGGGGCTCGGTGATGATCGTGGCCGTGTCGCCCTCCTCGACCACCTGGCCGCCGTACATCACCAGGATCCGGTCGCACACCTCGGTGATCACCGCGAGGTCGTGGCTGACCAGCACCATGCTCATGCCGGTGTCGCGCTGCAGTTCCAGCAGCAGGCTGAGGATCTGGTCCTGGATGATGACGTCGAGCGACGTCGTCGGCTCGTCGGCGAACAGCAGCCGGGGGGACGAGGCCAGCGCGATGGCGATCAGGGCACGCTGCAGCATGCCGCCGCTGAACTGGAACGGGTAGTCCCGCATACGGCGCTCCGGCGCCGGGATGCCGACTTGCTCGAGCAGCCCGACCGCCCGGGTGCGGGCCTGGCCGGCCGACAGCCTGGCGTGCGCCGTGACCGCCTCGAGCAGCTGGTCGCCGATGGTCAGCACCGGGTTGAGCGCCGTCATCGGGTCCTGGAAGATCATGGACAGGTGGGCGCCCCGGAGCGCCTGCAGCTCGGACCGCCTGGCCCCCAGGATGCTCCGCTCGCCGTGCGGGTGGTAGACGACGTCGCCGCTGGTGTGCGTCGTCCTGGCCGGCATCAGCCCCATGATCGTCCGGCAGGTGACCGTCTTGCCGCAGCCGCTCTCGCCGACGACCCCGACGATCTCGGCCTCGTGCACGGTGAACGAGACCCCGTCCACGGCGCGCACCACGCCGTGCGCGGTCGCCAGGTACGCCCGCAGGTCGGTCACTGTCAGCAGGGGGCGGGCCGGGCAGGTCACCGGTCGCCGCCGCGCAGCATGTCGGCGAGCCCGTCGCCGATGAGGGAGAACGCGATGCCGACGAAGACGACGGCCAGGCCGGGCAGCGTAGCCAGCCACCACGACGTGAGGATGTAGTTCTGCCCGTCGGAGATCATCGCGCCCCACTCGGGGCTGGGCGGCTGCGCGCCCAGGCCGAGGAAGCCGAGCGAGGCAGCCAGGATGATGTTGCCGATCGCATCGACCATCGAGAAGATGATCACCGCGGAGGCGGTGTTCGGCAGGATGTGCCGGAGCATGATCCGGAGCCGGCCGTAGCCGAGCGCGCGGGCGGCCAGCACGTACTGCTGCTTCTTCGCCACGACGGTCTGCGACCGCATGATGCGGGCGTAGCTCACCCAGCTGGTCACCCAGATCGCGACGTACATGTTGAAGATGCTCGGGCCGAGCATGGCGATGATCGCGATGACCAGGATGAGGAAGGGGAACGCGAAGAACAGGTTGACGATGCGCATGAGGAGGCTGTCCACCCAGCGGCCCAGATAGCCGGCCACCAGGCCGATGATCGTGCCGGCCACTAGGGTGACGCTGGTGGCGCCGAACGCGATCGCCAGGTCGATGCGTCCGCCGTACAGGATCCGGGACAGCACGTCGCGGCCGAACTGGTCGGTGCCGAGCAGGTGGCCGGGACTCAGCGGCGGGACGAGCGGGTGCAGCGCGTCGATCGCGGTGGGTGACTGGCTGGTCAGCAGCGGGGCGGCCAGGGCGGCGGCGATGGCGATCACGAGCATCGCGACGCCGGCCAGCAGCACGCCGCGCCTGCGGGTGAACCTGCGGCGGCGCAGCGAGGCCCGGGTCGCCGCCTTCATCAGGGCCTCGGACGGGCTGGCCACCCACATGCCGGTCATTCGCCGATCTCCTGCGCGACCCGGGGATCGAGGGCGGCCTGGGTGACGTCGGCCAGCAGGTTGATCAGCACGATCAGCACCGCGAACAGCAGCGTCACCCCCTGCACCACCGGGTAGTCGCGCGACGAGACCGAGTTGACCAGCAGCGTGCCGAGGCCGGGCAGCGAGAAGACGTTCTCCACCAGCACGGTCCCGCTGATCAGGTAGGCGAGATTGACCCCGTACACCGCGACGACGGCGAGCACGGCGTTGCGGAACACGTGCCGCCGCAGCACCCGCGACCAGCGGATGCCCTTCATCCGCGCGGTGTCGATGAACTCCGCCTGCAAGGTGGTGATGGTGGCGGTGCGCAGGCTGCGGACCAGCACGGTGGAGAAGCCGAGCGCGATGGTCAGCGCGGGCAGGAACAGGTAGTACAGGTGCCCGGCCAGCCCGGCGCCGTAGCCGCTGATCGGGAACCAGTGCACCCGCACGCTGAACAGCAGGATGAGGATGATGCCGAGCCAGAATCCCGGCATCGCGAAGCTGAGCGTGAAGAACACCCGGGCCGACTGGTCCAGGAACCCGCCGCGGCGCAGCCCGGACACGAACCCGATCGGCAGCGATATCACCGCGGCGAGCAGCGCGCTGTAGACCACCAGGAACAGGGTGGGCTGCAGGTGCTGGTCGATGACCGTCGTCGCCGGCTGGTTGTAGAAGAAGGAGAAACCGAGATTGCCCTGAAACAGGTGAGTGAGGAACAGCCAGTACTGGGACCAGACCGGCCGATCCAGCCCGAGCGTATGGTTGACCGCCGCGGCGGCTGACGGCGTGTAGCGGTTGCCCAGGATCGCCACCGCGGGATTCCCCGGGATCAGCCGCAGCAGGAAGAAGGTCACCAGCGTGATCCCGAACAGGATCAGCACCAGGTGGCCCAGCCGCCGCGGGACCATGCCGAAGCGGCTCACTAGTGTGCCGCGACCGTCACGTTCTCGAGCGACAGGTCGTAGTTGCCGAGCGGTGTCACGTGGAAGCCCTTCACCCAGCTGCCGACGCCGTACCGGTACGGACTGTAGTCCACGACGATGAACGGCGACTGCTGGTAGACGATCTGCTGGATCTGGGTGTACAGCTGCTGCCGCAGGGTGGGGTTGAGCTCCGCGCGGGCCCGGGCGACCAGGCTGGTCGCCTGCTTGTTGCACAAGTAGCTGCTGAACGCGTTGGAGCCGCCGGTGCAGTCGGCGCCGAACGTGGCCACCTCGTCGGGGTCGATGATGTCGTTGGTCCAGTACCGCTCGCCCATCTGCGAGTGACCGCCGTCCTCCTTGTGGTACGCCGTCACCAGCTCGTAGGACTGGATGCTGACGTTGATCCCCACCGCTGCGAGCTCCGACTTGAGCACGACGGCCTCGGCCTGGCCGGCCACGTCGCCGCTCACCGTGATGAGGAAGGTGCTGAAGCCGTGCGGGTAACCGCCCTGGGCGAGCAGTTGCTTCGCTTTCGCCGGGTCATAGGGGTACGGCTTGAGCGCGCTGTCGAAGTACTGCATGTGGTAGGGCAGGAAGGACGCACCGGGCACCGCGTTGCCCTGGTAGGCGAGCTTCACGATCGCGTTCCTGTCGATCGCATAGTTGAGCGCCTGCCGCACGAACGGGTTCTTGAACGGGGCGAAGTGCTCGTCGAGCTGGATAAAGTCCACCCGGGTGGACGGGAACAGCTGCACGCTGAGCCCCGGTGTCTTGTCGATCTGCTGGATCAGGTTGCCCGGCGGGTTCTCGATGATGTCGGCCTTCTTGTTCTCGAGCATCAGGACCCGGGTGTTGTCGTTGGGCACGATGAGGTACTTCACCGCGGCGATCTTGGGCTTCGTGCCGTAGAAGTACGGGTTACGCGCCAGGTCGATCTCGCTGTCCGCGCTGTAGGACGTGACCTTGAACGGCCCGCTGCCGACCGGGTGCTGGAAGAACGAGCTGCCCTGGGCCTGGACCAGCTTCTGCGGTATCACCGAGTAGGCGTACATGGCCAGGTCGGACAGCAGCGGCGCGTGCGGCTGCGACAGCTTGATGACGACCGTGCTCGGGTCCGGGGCGGTGATCGTCTTGACCGCGGTGAGCAGGAAGCCCCAGCCGCCGGCGAAGTTGCGCGCCCGGTTGATGGAGTACACGACGTCGCTGGCCGTGACCGCGCTGCCGTCGGAGAACTTGGCGGCGCGCAGGTGGAAGGTGTACGTCAGCCCGTTGGACGCGATCTTCCACGAGGTGGCGAGGTCGGGCACCAGCCCGGTGCCGGTGGCGTTAGGCTGCAGCAGCCGGCTGTAGAGGTTCTGGTCCATCCAGATGGACTCGTTCACCGAGTTGGCCTCGGGATCCAGCGTGTCCACCTTCACCGCGTTGGCGATCACCAGCGTGTTCACCGTCGCGCCGCTGCCGCTGCCGCTGCCGCCGGATCCGCTGGGGCCGCTACCGGCCGAGCAGGCCGCCACCGTCATCGCGAGTGCTACCGGTAGCACGGTCAGGGCCCGGCGTCGTGGGAGTCCCAGCATGGCGCACCTACTTGGTCGATTGTCAACAACGTGGCACTACTGTAGGTAGGGGCACGACTGCCGTCAAGGCTCCGGCGCAAGCGTTGCCGGACTGTGCTATGGCCCGTTGCGGGGTTGTATCCGGCACGTTTCCGAACCCGCGCCGCGGCGGCTGGCCGACGGCTCCAGGCGGTCGGCCGGCCGCGACCGCCAGGCGACAACCGCCGGCCTGGCCGCCGCATCGCTCCGCAGGCACGCGATAAACCCCGGCCGCAGGCACGCTGGTAAACCCCGGCCGCAGGCACGCGGCAAATCCCGGCCGCAGGCACGCGGCAAATCCCGGCCGCAGGCGCGGCAAATCCCGGCCGCTTCTTGACGCCTGCATCCCAGTCTGTAAACTTCCGCTGACTGTCAACAATTGAACGACGACTGTGAGGCGCGGATGACGGCAGGCCCGGTGAGCGGCGGATGACGGCGGGCCCTGAGGCGTCCATGACGGCAGGCCCTGAGGCGTCCATGACGGCAGGCCCGGTGGGCGGCGGATGACGGCGGGACCGGTCAATGTCCTCGTGGCGAGCCCGCTCGAGCCCGAGCACGTCGAGCGCATCGCCGCGGTCAACCTGCGGATCTCGGTGCTGTACGCGCCCGAGCTACTGCCCGTCCCGCGCTACCCGGCCGACCACACCGGGGTGCCGCGCGACCTGTCGGCGGCCGACCAGGACCGGTGGTCGGACCTGCTGTCGCGGGCGGACGTGAGCTTCGACTTCGACTGGCGGGCCCCCGGCCAGATGCCCGTCAGCTGCCCGCGGCTGCGCTGGGTCCAGGCCACCAGCGCCGGCATCGGCGGCTTCCTCGGCCGCACCGGGCTGGCGGACACGCCGATCGTGTTCACGACCGCGGCCGGGGTGCACGGGGTCGCGCTCGCCGAGTTCACGCTGCTCGGCCTGCTGTACTTCGCCAAGGACGTGCCCCGGCTGGCCAGCTGGCAGGCCGCCCGGCACTGGGAACTGCACGCCGTGGGCCAGGTCGCGGGCACCCGGGCGGTGCTGGTGGGGCTCGGCGGCATCGGCCGCCAGGTCGCGCGGCTGCTGGCCGCGGCCGGCGTCGAGGTGACGGGGGTGGGCAGGCCAGGACGCGCCTACGACGTGCCGGGGGTCAGCTCCTACCTGGCCGACACCGAGCTGGACAGCGCGCTGCCCGGCGCGGACGCGCTGGTTCTCGCCTGCCCGCTGACCGAGCGCACCCGGAACCTGGTCGGCGCGCGCCAGTTGCGGCTGCTGCCCCCGGGCAGCGTGCTGGTCAACGTCAGCCGCGGCCAGGTCGTCGACGAGGACGCACTGGTGGACGCGCTGCGCCGCGGCCATCTGGGCGGCGCGTGCCTGGACACGTTCGCCACCGAGCCGCTGCCGGCCGACTCGCCGCTGTGGGGCATGCCCAGCGTGCTCGTCTCACCGCACTCGGCGTCCACCGTGGCCGCCGAGAACCGGCTGATCACCGGCTTGTTCTCCGACAACCTGCGGCGCTGGCTGGACGGCGCCCCGCTGCGCAACACCTATGACCGGGCCTCCGGCTACTGACGCTCAAGAGAGGGACACGTGCCCATGACGGCATCCAAGCTTCGTGTCGCGGTGGTGGGTACGGGCCGGTGGGCCCGGGTCGCCCACATACCCGGCTGGCTGCGCGACCCCCGGGTGGAGGTGGTCGCCCTCGCCGACGTGGACGCGGCCGCCGTCGGCGAGGCGGCGAAAGAGTTCGGCGTGCCGTGGACGGTGACCGACTACCGCGAGCTGCTCGACGACCCGGGCATCGACGTCGTGGACGTGGTCACCGGCAACCAGCCGCACTTCCCGATCTCCTGGGACGCGCTGTCGGCGGGCAAGCACGTGCTGTGCGAGAAGCCGGTGCACGCCGACTACCGGCAGACCCAGAAGGCCGCCGACCTGGCCCGGTCGAAGGGGCTGAAGACCAAGCTGGGCTTCACCTTCCGCTACGCCCCGGCCACCCGGTACGCCAAGGACCTGATCGACTCCGGCTTCATCGGCGAGCCCTACATCTTCAACGGGTACGAGCAGAACAGCCAGTGGCTGGACCCGTCCACCCCGCTGCGGCAGGTCAACCCGCAGGCCGATCCCGGCGTCGTCGCGGTGTCCTCCATCGAGGGTTACGGCGCCCCGATCATCGACATCATGCACTGGTGGCTGGACGCGCCGCTGCAGGCCGTGGTGGGCACGATGCGCAACTTCGTGCCCGAGCGGGTGCTGCGCGGCACCGGCGAGCTCACCCGGGTCAACATCGACGACGGCGACATGTGGATAGCCGAGTTCGGCGGCGGCATCCTCGCCTCTATCCAGTCCTCCTACGTGACGGTCGGCAACTTCCCCGGCATCGAGGCCCGCATCTTCGGCTCCGAGGGCGCGATCATCGTGCGGCTGGTCAAGGAGGCCGGCGTCTGCCAGACGATCAGGACCGCGCGCAAGGGCGCGGTCGAGTTCGTCGAGGCCGAGGTGCCGGCCGCGTACTTCCCGGCCGGCGCTGACTCCCGCGAGTCCTGGGACTACCTCTTCTACTCCAACCTGGTGGCGGACTTCGCCACCGAGATCCTCGGCGGCGGCCCGGTGAACCAGGGCGACTTCGCCCAGGGCGCGCTCGTCCAGGAGACCATCAACGCGTTCGAGAAGTCCTTCCGCACCCGGGCCTGGGCCAGCTTCCCCCTCGACGGCGGGGACGCCGGCCGGTGAACGTCACGACCAACGCGAGCCGCCTGATCCGGCAGACGCTCACCGGCGAGGTCTGGCCCGCGCTCGCCGACCGGCACGTCTACCGGGTCGGCCCGGACGGCCAGCCGTTCGCGCTGCCCGGCATGGGCGGGGTCACGCTCGGCGCGCACTGCGGGGATCCGGCCACCGGTTATGCCGCCGACCACCTCGAGCCGGGCGCGTCGGTGCGCCACCGCGACCCGGCGGCGAACATGGCGCTGCAGTTCCTGACCTGCGTCGGCAACCCGGTCCGGGTCGAGTCAGGCCAGGCAGCGGGCGCGATCGGCCACGTCACCGGCCAGCACGCTTACGTCCTCGTCGATTTTCCCGAGTCCGACCTGGCCCGGCTCACCACCGGGGACGCCGTCACCGTTACCGCCTGCGGCCAGGGCCTCGCGCTGCCCGGCCACCCGGACATCGTGGTGAAGAACTGCGCGCCCGAGCTGCTGGACCTGATGCCGGGCGGGACCCGGCGGGACGGCCGCCTCGAGGTGCACGTCGCGGCCAGGGTGCCCGCCGAGGCCGCCGGAGCCGGCGTCGGGATGAACTCCGAGTACGCCAACACCGATCTCATGGGGGCCTACGCCGGGCTCGGCGACGACCTGTCGCTGGGCCTGGAGGGCCTGCGCCTCGGCGACGTCGTCGCCCTGGACGGCCAGGACCACCGCTTCGGCCGCGCGCACCGCGAGGGATACCTCACCATCGGGGCGATCTGCACCGGCCAGTGCCTGCTGTTCGGCCACGGCCCGGGCCCGACCTCCCTGCTCAGCGGCCCGTCCGACGCGTTCTGCCTGGTCGATGACCCGCAGGCCAATTTTTCCGGCTGGCTGCACCCCGGCCCCGAAGGCGCCCGGTGAGCACGCCGCCCGCGGCCGTGTCCCTGCCGCCTGCGGCCGCGCCGCTGCCGGTCGCGGTCAACCTCCTCGGCGTCGTCGAGCATCCCGCTCTCGGCGACAGCCCGTACCGGATCGACGCCGACGGCCGGCCGTACGTGCCGGCCGGGGACGGCGGGATCGTCCTCGGCCTGCAGCTCGGCGACTCCGTCTTCGCCCGCCAGGCTGACCACGCCGCCCCCGGCGCGTGCCTCGTTCACCCCGACCCGGCGGCCCGGCACGCGCTGACCGTCTACTCCTGCGTCGGCAACCAGGTGCAGGTCCGCTCCGGCGCGGCCGCGGGGGCGAACGGCGTCGTGATCGGCAAGCGGGGCGAGGAAGGCCGGGTGATCGCGGCCTTCCGCCCCGCGGACCTGGCGCGGCTGCGGCCGGCCGACCAGGTCAGCGTGCGCACCTGCGGCCAGGGTTTCCGGCCCGCCGGGTTCCCGGCGGAGGTCACGCCGGTCAACCTCGACCCGGACCTGCTCGGCTCGCTGCCGGTCTCGTTCCGGCCGGGCGGCAGTGAGCTGACGGTGCAGGTCAGGTCCGTGGTGAGCAGCGCGCTTGGCGGCAACGGCATCGGCAGGGCCGCGGCAGGCTGGGATCTCGACCTGCAGCTGGCCGAGCCGCGGCCGGGCGGCACCGCGCCCGATGTGCTGCTCGGCGACCTGGTCGCGGTCAGCGATCTCGACGCCAGGTACAACATGGGCTACCGGCGGGGATGGGTGACCGTCGGGGTGATCGCGCACGGGTCGAGCCCGCTTCCCGGGCACGGCCCCGGGCTGACGCCGATCCTCACCGGGCCGGCGTCATCGCTGCTCGTCCGGGCAGATATGGCGCGTCACGCAGGGTTGCTGGCGTCGCGGCTGAAGCTACAGTTACCGTCGGAAGTCACGTGGGGCTGACCGTACGTTACGTGGGCTGACCGGAGGAAAGGATCGTGGCCATTTTCGAGCATGTCTCCCTCCCTGATGCCGTCGCGCGGGCGCTGCGGCGCCGCATACTCAACAACGAGCTGACCGCGGAGACCCGGCTGGTCGAGGCCAACCTGGCCGCCGAGTTCGGGGTCAGCCGGGGAACCATCCGCGACGCCATGCGCAGCCTGCAGGCCGAGGGGCTGATCGAGATCGTGCCGCGGCGCTACAGCGTCGTGACCCGGATGTCGAGCGAGGACGCCGAGGACGTCTGCTACGCCCGGTACGTGCTCGAGGACGCCAGCGTCTGCCAGGGCCTGGAGGACAACGCGGCGGCGCTCCTGGACGGGCTGCAGGAATCGGTGCGGGAGATGGCCGCCGCCGCGGCCGACGGTGACATGGACGCCCTGGTGGAAGGCGACACGAGGTTCCACGAGCGGCTCATCGAGGTGTCCGGGCGCCCCCGGCTGAAGGATTCTCTGGGGCATGCTCAACAGCCAGATGGGCGCCCTGATGCGGTCGGAGATCGAGCGCCAGGGCATCGACCTGTCCGAGGCGGCGGGGCGGCACCGGATGGTCATCGAGGCGGTCGGCAGCGGCGACGTGATCAAGGTGCGCGAGGCACTGCGCGAGCACTACCTGATGGGCTTCCCCGCCCGGGAACCCGCGGCCCCGCCGGATCGCGCCGGCTAGCTTGCCGCGGCCGGGCCTGCGCCGTTCCCCGCGCCCTGGCCGCCGTTAGCCGCGGCCGGCCCGGTGCCGTCGGCCGCGGTGACGCGGTCGCCGTACAGGTGGCACGCCACCAGCCTGCCGTCGGCCAGCCGGCCCGGCTGCGGGTCTTCCTCCCGGCACACCGGCATGACCAGCGGACAGCGAGGATGGAAGTGACATCCGGCCGGCCGCTCGATCGCGTTCGGCAGGTCGCCGGTCAGGGCCGGCTTGATCGTCTTGCGCTCGGTGGTCAGCCGGGGCGCGGCCCGGACCAGCGCCTGGGTGTAGGGGTGCAGCGGCTCGGCGAAGATCGTGTCCGTCGGGGCATTCTCCACCACGCGCCCCAGGTACATGACCGCCGTCCGCTGGCTGATGTGCCGGGCCACGTCGAGGTCGTGGCTCACGAACAGGTAGGTGAGGCCCAGTTCGTCCTGCAGCCTGATCATCAGGTTCAGCACCTGGGCCTGGATGGACACGTCCAGCGCCGACAGCGGCTCGTCGGCGATCACGACCTCGGGCCTGATGGCCAGCGCCCGGGCGATACTGACCCGCTGCCGCTCGCCGCCGCTGAACGCGACCGGCCGGCGTGACGCCTTGTCCGCCGACAGCCCGACGGTCTCCAGCAATTCTGCGACCAGCTTCGGCCGGGCTTTCCTGTCGCCGACCCGGTGCACCTTGAGTACTTCGGCCAGCGACTGGCCGATCGTCATCGTCGGGTTCAGCGAGGAGTACGGGTCCTGGAACACGCCCTGGATCTGCCGCCGCGCCGCGCGCGCCGCCGTGCCGCTGCGGTCGAGCACGCTCGTGCCCTGGTAGAGGATGTCACCGCTGGTCGGCCGGTAGAGGCCGAGCAGCAGCCGGCCGAACGTCGTCTTGCCCGAGCCGGTCTCCCCGACCAGCGCGAGCGTCTCGCCGCGCCGGATCGTGAGCGAGACCCCGTCCACGGCCTTCAGCGTCGTGCGCGGCCGGCCCGGCGCGCCGCGGGCGACCGGGAAGTACTTGCTGACCTGCCGGGTCTCGATGATCGGCTGGCTATCCACGATGGTCATGGCCAGCTCCCGCGACCGCGTGCTCGTCCAGCGTGAACCGCCCGGCGATCGAGCCGCCGTTGACGTCCAGCACGGCCCCGGTGATGTTGGCCGCCGCGGCGGAGGCCAGGAACAGCACGGCGGCGGCGACGTCGCGCGGGTCACCGCCGCGGCCCAGCGGGATCGACCGCACCAGGGCGGCCCGCAGCTCGTCCGGCGCGCGGTCGGGATACCGGTCGCTCCAGTCCCGGACGTCGATGTAGCCGGGGGCGACGACATTCACCCGGATGCCGTGCGGTCCGAGTTCCATCGCGAACACCTTGCTCATCGTCTCCACCGCGGCCTTGGAGGCACTGTAGGCGGCTGCGCCCGGCCGCGGGCTGCGCGCCGACCCGGTGGAGATGCTCACCACGCTGCCGGCGGCGCCGCGGCCGACGCAGTGCCGGGCGAACGCCTGGGTCATCATGAACGTACCGGTGACGTTGACCTCGAAGACCCGGTTCCAGGTATCGGCGGCCATCTCCAGCAGTCGCCCGTCCGGGTAGGAAGCGGCGTCGTTGACCAGGATGTCGGCCTGGCCCCACCGGGTGACCGCCTCTTTGATGACCCGGTCGGCCGACCCCGGCTCGGCCACGTCCGCGATCACCGTGGCGACCCGCGGGTCACCCGCGAAGTACCCGGAATCGACCAGGTCACAGACGACCACCAGGGCGCCCTCGTCGGCGAGGCCCTGCGTGATCGCGCGGCCGATCCCGTTCGAGCCGCCGGTCACGACGGCGACCAGGCCGTCGAAGCGAGGCTGCGGCACGGTCCTCCCTTCCGCTGTGCTTGCTGGTGCGGAGCCCGTGGCCCGGCCCGGAACCCGGGCAGAACCGGCACCCGGTGACTATCGTCAACAATCGACTGCCAGCTACTATAAGCGCCAGTGCCCCGGCTGGCCAGGCGTGACCACCGGGCGGTCAGGCGGGCGGACCGCGGCCGTCGCGGCGGAGCCGTTCGGGAAAAATGCCCGGAGGAGGACGCGCAGGCAGCCGCGCCTGCGGAGAGGCGGGATGGCGTGAGCGAACTGCCCGGCGGTACCGGCGTGGCGCTGGTGACCATTTTCGACGACTACGGCGAGGCTGACCTGGACGCGACCGGCGCGCTCGCCTGTGACCTGGTCGCGCGCGGGGTGCGGTCGGTGCTGGTGTGCGGCACCACCGGGGAGGCGGCGGCGCTGACCGGCAAGGAGCGCGTCGCGCTCGTCGAGGCGGTCCGCGCCGCGGTGCCGGCAGGCGTCCCGGTCATCGCCGGCACCGGCGCGCCGTCGCGGCGGCAGGCGGCCGAGCTGACCAGCGCCGCGGTGACCGCGGGCGCGGACGCGGTGCTCGCCTGGCCGCCGCCCGGCTGCACCGAGCTCGTCCGCTACTACGGCGTGGTCGCCGACGCCGCCCACGGCCGCCCGGTACTCGCGTATCACATTCCGTGGCTGTCGTCGCCCGGCGTCCCGACCGGCGCCCTGGCCGCGCTGCCGGTCGGCGGGATCAAGGACTCGTCCGGCAGCCCGGACCGGCTGCTCGACGAGGTCGCCAACTACCCGGGCGCCACCTACGTGGGATCGTCGGCGCTGCTCGCGCTCGCCGGGCCGCTGGGCGCCACCGGCGCTCTCCTGGCGCTGGCCAACGTGGAGCCGGAGCGGTGCTGCCGGGCGTTCGGCGGCGATGCGGCGGCCCAGCGCGAGCTGGCCGGCCCGCACCTGGCGGTGCGCAGCGGCGGCATCGCGGCACTCAAGCGCATCCTGGCCGCCGACCGCGGCACGTCCGCGGCGGTCAGGATCGGCTAGCCACACGGAGGAGGAATCACGATGGCGGATTTGACCGGCGCGGCGGCGCGGCCGTGAAGCGCGGCGTGGCGGTGCCGTGCTTCGCCGAGGATCCCGGCGAGCTCGTCGAGCTCGGCATCGAGGCCGAGCGGGCCGGGTTCGACGGGTTCTTCCTGTGGGACCACATCGTTTTCGCGAACAGCGGCGACGGGCCGCCGATCGCGGACCCGTGGATAGTGCTCGCCGTCGTCGCCGCGAACACCACCCGGATCCGGCTCGGCACGATGATCACGCCGGTGCCGCGCCGCCGCCCGTGGCAGCTGGCCAGGGAGACCACCACGCTGGACCGGCTGAGCGGGGGGCGGCTGATCCTCGGCGTGGGCATCGGGTCGCCCGCGTACGGCGACTTCGGGATCTTCCACGAGCCGGTTTCCGAACGGGACCGCGCCGGGCTGCTCGACGAGGGGCTGGACATCCTGGCCGGGCTGTGGAGCGGTGAGCGGTTCTCCTACCAGGGAAAGCACTACACGATCGACCCGGTGCGGTTCACGCCGCGGCCGGTGCAGCAGCCCCGGATACCGGTGTGGGTTGGCGGGGTGCTGCCCGCGTCCCGGCCGGTCGCCAGGGCCGCGCGCTGGGACGGCATGGTGCCGATCCGGTTCGCCGACCGCCGGCTGATCCGGCCGCCGGCCCAGGACATCGCGGACGTGCGGGACCGGATCGCGGCGCTGCGCGGCCAGCCGGAGGGCGGCGTCGCCCCGGAGGGCGGCGCCCCGGAGCGCAGCGGCCCGGGGGCGGGCGGTCCGGAGCGCAGCGGCCCGGGGGAGGGCGGCCCGGCGGGGGCCTGGGACCTGGTGGTGTGGGCCGAGGTCGCCACGGCGCCGGGCGAGGTCGAGAAGCTGGCGCCTGACTACCAGGCGGCGGGCGCCACCTGGTGGATCGAGACCGCGAAGCCGGAGCCCGGCTGGTGGGAGGGCGTCACGGCGCGCGTCGCCCGCGGCGTCTGAGGTGTCACAGGTGTCACAGCGAACGGCGTGAAGACTTGTGCGCGTGACCACCCGCAAAAGTATTCGTGATCATGAAATGGCCCGCCCGGAGTAAGCCTCAGGACGAGCAAGGGACCCCTCCATGACAGCACGCACCCCGCTCCGGGCGGCACTGGCCGCTGTGGCCACCGTGGCGGCTGCCCGGGCACGAAGGGCGCGGGCACCTGCTCCGGCATCGCGCAGCCGACCTGGTACTTCAGCAACACCTTCGTCATTCGACCACTGGGCGGATCAGGGTGCCGGGCTGCGGGAGTGCGCACGGGTGCTGAGGCCCGGCGGGCACCTGGTACTCGCCGACCAGTTCTCGGCCTGGCTTTTCGTGTCGCTGGCCTGGCGCCGGGGGAGGGCGCGGACCAAAGGGCGGGCCACCCGCCTGCTGCAGAGCACAGGACTCCCGCACCTGCGATGGCACAACCTGTATGGCACTGTCATCCGCGCCGTAACCGCCGTTAAGCAGGCGTAATGCAATAATCGCCGAATGATGCGCCGGACCGGATTCTCCGCGGCTCCATTTACTCGTAGAATGCCCGTATGACCGAAGCGTGGGCGGCACCAGACGACACCATGGTGCAAGCCCGGCTGGCCACGGCGTTCCCTTCCTGGGATGTGTGGCAGGTGCCGTTGTGGCCCATCGGCACCACCTGGTGCGCCCGGCTGCGCAGCGATCACAAGATGATCGTCAGGGAAAGCTCGCCTGCTGATCTGGCGCAGATGCTTGATTTTCTCGTGACCAGGCGCTGTTTCGCGATGAGCTACGCAGGGGCGTGCTAGCGTCACCCGGCGCCAGAGCCGGTTAATAGCTCATTCGCGGAAGAATCCCCGCGAATACGGGCAAAAACCATCGGCCGAATTCACTTAATGCGATTCGCCCCGGCGTATGCGGTGCCGGCATTTGACCGGGCCTGGACGGCCGGCCAGGCGCCTGGCCATGCCGGCCATCCCGTCCTCCCCCGCTCAGGACTTCGAGGCGCTCCACGAGCCGCCGGCTGAGCCGCCGTTGATGCCGACGTGGTAGTTGCCGGACATGGAGCTGCCGGAGACCGAGCCCGAATAGGTGATCGCCAGCGAGCCGAGGGTGCCGAAACGGATGGCGCCGCCCTGCACCTTCCCGCTGATGGGCAGGGTGGTCGCGGGAGCCGAGAGCCTGATGGTGCCGCCCAGCTTCGACCCCGACTGGCGCCAGGTGAGGTGGAAGGTGCCCTGGTAGGAGCCGCCGTACTGCCCCTTCCACGTGCCGGTGAGCCCGGTGCTGGCCGTCGCCGCGGGCGCGCTGGCCGCCGAGGTGGTGGCGCTGGGCGCGGCGGGGGCCGAGTGCGTGGCCGCCGCATGTGCTGCCGTGCTGCTTGAGGTGGCCGGGGTGCCCGAGCCGGAGCACGCCGCCACCGTCACCGCCAGGGCGGCTGTCGTTGTCATCCCGAGTACCAGCCGGAGCGGCCGCCCCGTGGCGCTGCTGTGCGGTTGCATCGTCGTCCTCTCCGTTCCGGTCGTTACCTTGCCGTCGGCGATCCGCCACGCCTGCTGGCGCTCACATGCCGTCATAGGGCGACGCTAGGCCGTGCTGCCCCGCCGTCACGTCGGGGAAAACCCTATGGTTTGCCGCGGCCACCCTCGCCGGCAGTTGCCAAGCAGGTGAGACCGTGGCTGAAACCGGCCAGCCGGCCTGCGGAGCCGTTCGGGGCTGGCCGAGTTCGTCGCCCGGGGAGCAAGCGTGCCGAGATCAGCCGGCGGCGGCCAGGGATGGCGTGCGGGCGGTGTTCAAGGCCCTTCGCGAGGCCGTCACCGGCGGCGAGTTCAAGGACGTGATGTGCCAGCTGCCCAGCGAGTTTTCCGAGCCGCTGGAGTCATAACCGGCCCCGTCGCGGTGAACTGCTGCGGTACCGCGGGGCGGCCGCGTCGTCCAGGGCCAGGCGGAGGGCAGCCATGCCGCGCGCGGTGTGGCTTTTCACCGCGCCCCTGCTGATGCCCATAACCGTCGCGACGTCGGCCTGGGAGAAGCCCCCGTAAAACCGCAGCACGACCGCTTCACGCTGGCGCACGGGCAGCCCGCGCAGCGCGGCCACCAGAGCAGAACGCTCAAGCAGGGTCATGACTGCCTGCTCGGTGCCGCCATCACAGGCCAGGGCCGCCGCGTACTTATTCTCGATGGCGCGGTGCCGGAGCACCGACTTGGAGCGGTTGACGACAGATTGCCGCAGATACGCGTGGGTCTTACCGGTGTCGGCCAGCCGGGACCAGGCGTCGTACATGGCCACGAAGGTGTCCTGCACGACTTCTTCGGCTGTTCCGACGTCGCGGACGACCATCGCGGCGAGGTGAACGAGCGACTTGTAGTGCACGCCGTAGAGCTCCCAGAGCGCGGATCGGCCGCCAGCGACCAGCGCGGGGCTTGGAGGCATAGCCGGCATTGCGTTCATTTGCTCCCCGTCACGAACATCGCAACCTCCTGTAGACTCCTGCGACCATCGCGGGCGCTCTAGGTCCTGGGCAGAACCCAGTTCTCGGCCGCGAGTCCGTTTTCGCACACGGAAATCTGGAGCTGGGTGCCCGGAACGGTGACGGAGCCCGGGTCATCCAGGCACATCCCCGCCGCCCCCTGGTTCATCAGGCTGTTCCCCGCGCTACCCGGATTGGCCGCTCCTTGCGTCCAGACCTGGGTGCTGGCGCCAGTGCAGGGGTCCAGCACGAGCAGGGTTCCCGCGGTGGTGCCGCCGCCGGCCGTGTCCAGGCACGCGCCGTTGACCTGGATCGTCCCATCCGCTTCCATGGTCACGTTCTGCGAGGCATCCCCGTCGCAGGTGAGCAGTTCGGCCGCGTTGTTCACGTTGGTCACGCACGGCACGCCGGTGTTGCTCTGCACCAGCACCGACGACAGCGTCCCGGTCGCCGGCGGGGGCGGGCGCCGGCGCGGCGGGCAGCGGCCAGCTTTGCTCGGCGCCCCCGTCGCACGACAAGATCTGCAGCTGGGTGCCATCGGCGACGCTGGCGTTCGGGTCAGCCAGGCACAGGCCCGACGCCTGATTGACCAGGGCATCGCCTGGCCCCTGCGTCCAGACCTGGGTGCTGGCGCTGTTACAGGGATTCACGACGGCCGGGGTTCCCGCGGCGGTCCCGCCGCCTGCCGTGTCCAGGCATACGCCGTTGACCTGGATCGTCCCGTCTGGTTGCACGGTCCAGTTCTGCTCGCCGGTGTTCTCGCAGGTCGAGAACTGGACCGGGTTACCTGCCGCGGAACTGCCGGTTGCGTCATCCACGCACATAGCGGCCACGCCCGTGTCCTGCTCGTCAGCCCCGTTGAGCCTGCCCTGGCTGAATATCCCGGACGGGATGGGGCCGCCGGGCGTCGTCGTGGCTGCGGACTCCAGCGGGAACATCGCCAGGTCGCTGTGGTAGGCACCGCCGATGCTGTTCACGTCCGTGCCCAGGAGCAGGCCTCCGTTCGAGCCGGGGTACAGCCCGGCGGGGAAGGTGGTCAGCGACCGCACGCCGATCCCGCGCGAGGTCTGCGGGTGCCACCATGGCAGCGCCAGGCCGGTGCTGGCGTCCAGCGCCGCCAGGCCGTCGACCAGAACCGCGTTTGACTCGCAGACCACGTTGTTGCCGCACTCGTTGTTCACCCAGCGGTTGTGGCCGCCGACGTACACCACGGATTCCGGCTACTACGGCCGAGTCGAACGTGTCACCACCGGAGAAGTTGATCCAGGACGGCTGGACGGCGTTCCCGGTGGCCGCGGTGCTGAACCGGGCCGTCGCGTCGCAAACGCTGGGCGCGCTGACCTCCATGCCCCCGGTGCTGGCGATGACGAAGAAGGAGCCGTCCGGGGACAAGGCGATGTCTCTGATGTAGTTGGAGTAGTAGCAGTTGGTGGCCAGGACGGGCGCCGACCAGTTAGCCAGCGTCGCGGCGCCGCCGAGGCCGCCGCCAGTGTCGATCAGCGCCACCCTCGGTATCGCGTTGTTGTTCACCGTCTGAAACGAGCCCGCGATGGCCAGGAGGCTGCCGTTGGCGGTCAGCGACATCGACTGAACCTGGAGCGTCGTATTCTTCGCGACCTTGCCGCCGACGGCGAACTGGAACGACGCGTCCGTGGCGCCGGTGCGGGCGTCCAGCCGCGCGAGAGCTGTTTGCGCGGACTGGTTCACTGTGGTGAATGAGCCGCCCGCGTACAGCGCGCCGCCGTTGACGGCCAGCGCATAGACGGTCTTGTTGAGCTGGCCGGTAAACGCGGGCACGACCCGCCCGTCGGTGGACTGGCCGGGCGTGACGTACAGCCTGACGACGCCCGCGTGGCTGGCGCCGTTCACGCTGGTGAACTGGCCGCCGGCGTACACGGTGTTCTTCGGGCCCGCCACAAGGGCGTAGATGGGTCCTTGGTCGATGACGGGCGTGAAATTCGGGTCGATCGCCCCGGTACCCAGGTTGTAGGCGAAGATGTCATTCGCGTGGACCGTAGCCGGGCAGGGCGCATACTGCGCGGGAACAGGCGAGCATATCCGCCCGAATGAGCCCGCTACCACGACTTCGCTACCCACCACTACCGTGCTGTAGACCGTCGAGGTGCCGCAGTTCTTGCCGCAGGAAGACCCGGAGTACACATTGGGGGTCCCGGGCACCGGAGTCTGAGACACCACTCCCGGAAGCGCGGCGCCGGTCGGAGAAGTCGTGCCGGCCCTGGCCCCAGGTGCGCCGGTCGATGAGGATGCAGTGGCCGCCGCGGCGGCTCCGGACGCGCTCGCCAGGAACGTTGCACCGCTCGCGAGCATTACAGCGGCCATGCGTGATCTCATTGGTTTCCTCTCGCGAGCCGTCGTATTAACCCCCAGGGGGATGGCTCACGGCCGGCCAAGATCATCGATCTTGGCCGGCCGCGAGCGCTGGAACAGGCCGCTCAGCGTGGCAGGGACCTCTCGCGGGGTGAAGCCGGCGAGTGACCCCTTACCCGGCGGAAACGCTCCGGCAGGTGGTGACGTGGTTGGTGTCCAGTGTCACCGCGGCGTTATGGGCATACATGCCGCCTCTGCTGGTGGCGCCCGTCGTCATGGTGATCGAGGCGACGGCCAGGATGTTCCCGAGGAAGTGGGTCGTCGTGCCCAGGGTGGCGCTGCTGCCCACCAGCCACGTGATGTTGCAGTGGTTGGTCGGCTTCACCCCGTTGATGAGCACCACCTTCGACGCGCTCGCCGTGGTCAGCGTGCTGCCGATCTGGAAGAGCCAGGCGGCGTGGGGATTCCCCTGCGCGTTCAGCGTCAGGGTACCGGTCAGCCCCGCTGACGAGCTGAAGCAGTAGACCCCCGGGACCAGGGTCTTGCCGCCGAGATCCTGACCGGTCAGGTCGGTGCCGCAGGGCTCGCCGGCGGCGAAGGTCATGGCGGTGCCGACGTCAGCCTGGGCCTGGGCGGCCACAGCGTCGCCGGCATGGAGCGACCCGCTGTAGGTGCCGGGCCCGAACCCGGTGATCGCCGTTCCCGGGCTGACGCCCAGGTCACCGACCAGTGTGGTCGGGCCGGTGTTGGTGACCGTCGAGGCTCCGAGCACGGCAAAAGTGCGCGCCGTGCCCATCGGCGGGGTGATCGACGTCGCGTACGCCGAGCCAGTGAAGATCATGGTCGAGGCAGCGGCCGCGGCGACTGCCACCAGTACCACCCGCAGAGGGCTGCGGGGGTTAACGCTTAAGGTCGGGCTTCTTGACATGAGTACTCCCTAAGAACGAAGACGGACTTCTGAATGAAATGGATTGCAGACCGAACCACAGGCCCCGTTACCGCATAGGCGCCGTCGGCCGGCAAAGGACATCAGGTCGTCTCCTTTCATTTGGGGCACACCGGACCTGTCGCCCCGGCAAGGTATGCGCCGGCGACCGCGGCCGGCCGTAAGTTATCCTCCGGCGTCCCGATATTCAGCCGTGCGGACTGCGCAGCCTAAGCAGCTGAGCGATCCCGCGGCAGAGTGCCCCCATCGCTCTCGCGCGGTGCCTGTCAAGCGCCGGTACGTGCGCAAAGAAAACTCCGAACCCTGCCGCGTACCTGCACATTTGCACAGATACACGGGCTGCCAGGGTCCGGAGCAGATTTGATTTCACCATACGCCGGCCGTGAGGAATGCGAAAGGATTTTTAGCTATCGATTTCTGATACCGCTAATATCGCACAATCAGCCTCAGGGTCCCCGGCGGCAGTGCATCGGCAGTTGATTTGCCGACGAAAGCAGGACTAGTCGCTTAGCGTGAAGTCTTTGGTTTACCAGGACTTTAAGGTTAGCGCGTCGGATGTGTACATGATCTGATCCGACGCGCACGTTATGTGTAAAACTCACACGCATTCGCAATAGCAGGCATCGTGGACGAATAGCGCAATGGGCAATGTATCGCCGGGGGCGCGAGTGATGTACGATTTGAACTCCCCGTTCCGAGCCGGTGACTCATTGTGACTCGTGCAGACAGGAGGGCTCATGCCACCGGGACCAGCGACAGACACGTCTCCAGGGCTGAAGCCTGGCAAGAACCGCTTCGTGCGCTTGTCGGTCAACCTCAGCTTCGAGACGGCTGAGATCTTCAAGACGCTGATCGAACGCAAGGGGCTTTCCATCAGCGAAGGCATCCGCCGTGCGATAGCGGTCTGGAAGTTCCTCGAGGACGAGGAGGCGCTCGGGAACCAGATCGCTGTCGTCGAGCCGGATGAGACCGTTCGCAAGGTGGTCCTGCTGTAGTGCGCTGCCGGCGGCGATGACCGGCCGCTCATGGCTGCCACCCGGTCCCCCCCACCATCCCAGCGTGTCGTAGAGCACGAGGGCGACGAACGCAAGCAGGCTGGACACGGCTCCGATGCCGCTGAGCGCGCCGAGCCCGATCACGAATACGCCCAGGCTGTGATCGTGCAGCCCGGTGGTCACCGAGAAGGCGCCGCACCAGGCCAGATCCGGGACGACGTCACTATCAGTTCGCGGGATGTGGCCGGCCTGCAGGGACGCTGGTGGAGTGAGGATCGCATGGCAAACGAGCGGTTCACGAACGCCCTGGAATCCACCCGCGAGATCGAGCTCACCGTCACCGGCCGGAAGTCCGGCCGCGAGATCTCCATCCCGGTCTGGTTCGTGCAGGACGGCGACAATCTGTACCTAGTGCCGGTCCAGGGGTCGGACTCCGACTGGTACAAGAACGTGCTGAGGACGCCGACGATCCGGCTGGCCGCCGGGGAGGCGCAACTCACCGCACGCACGGCCCCGGTCACGGATCCGGCCAGGGTCGAGGAAATCGTCAACAAGTTCCGGGCCAAGTACGGCGCTCGCGAAGTAGGGCAGTACTACCCGAAGCACGACGTCGCGGTAGAGGTTCCGCTCGCCAGCACGTAGCCTCCGGAACGGCGCGATCCGGTGATCAGATACTGCCATATTCCCCAGCACTGAAGCATCCGCCTGGTATCGGGAGACTTGGGCGGTGCACGAGCCGATAATGACCGGTAACAGGGTCTCGGTGGCTGGTCACATCGGCGTCTGGGGTGCCTGCATGACCATGGGAACTGGCGGGGCTCACGTCCGCTCGCGCAACGGGCTGGCCAGCCGGCTCACCTTCGCTGCGACGCTGGCAACCGTTGCGGCGCTGGTGTCAGCGGCGGGCGTGGCAGGTGGTGAGGCGCAGGCGGCAGCCCAGCCTGGCGCTTCGGGTGCACGTGGCGGTCGTGCGACGGTGGCTGGGGTCATCTCCACGGTCGTCGGGGGCGTAGGCGGCTCTGCCGGGGCCACGCGTGTGGCAATACCCGCCGTATGCGGCGTGGCCTTCTCTCATGGCAACCTCTACGCCTCCGCCACGAGCACCATGGGCGGCATCCAGAATCCTGGGGGCACCTTCGCGGTGCGGAAGGTGAGCATGCACACCGGCCGGCTCACGACTCCGGCAGGCACTGGCACAGCGGGGCCGCCCGGTGACGGCGGTCCAGCGGTTAAGGCCAACGTCGTCGGGTGCGGGCTTGCTTTCGACCACCACCGCAATCTGGTGATCGCCGACAACGACAACGCCGAGATCCGGGTGGTGGCGGCTGCTCACGCAGCGGACTCACCGCGCCGCCGGGCATGCGCGCACGGGGGAGAACGCGCCGCCCGGGCCGGGCGCGGTGAGCCTTCCGCGGGCTCGCGATCTTCGCGCCCCCTGCTGACCGCAAAGCCCGCTACCTCTCATACAATCACTCTTCCCTGCAAGTGCGGCACGCACATGCACGAGCGATCACGGGCGGACCACCGGGGACTGCCCTGTGACTCTGGCCGGTAATGGAAAATGACCCCTGGGCTCTTTCCTACTCCGCGAACTCGATGACGAGCGGGATGCCGGTGTCGAACCAGTAGCGGTGCAGGTCCTTAATCTTGGCGCGGGTCGGCAGCCCGCGCAGATGCAGGTCGCACTCGCCGTAGTCGATCAGGTGAACCGTTCCGCAGACCGCCTCCCGGGCCTGGTCAAGCTCAGCTGGGTCAGTGATCTCCCGCGCGACGCCGGCGAATGTCCGGCGGCCCAGGCACCCTGAGTGGTCAGGTCGAGACGCGGTAGCGCAGGTGCAAGACGCCGTTGCGGAATCGGTGCTCGGCGAGGAGCTTGAGGTCGGTGCGGACGCCCGCCGGGAGGGCCGGCTTTCCGCCGCCGAGGATCATGGGCCAGACGAACAGCTGGCACTCGTCCACGAGTCCGGCCTCGAAGGCCCGGGCAGCGAGGTTCGCCCCACCGATGGTGAGGTTGCTGGTGGCTTCGGCCTTCAGTTCTTGGACGGCGTCGGGGTCGAAGTGTCGTTCGAGGCCAGT
The DNA here is from genome assembly GCA_963702235.1 of uncultured Actinomycetes bacterium. Lineage (GTDB taxonomy): Bacteria > Actinomycetota > Actinomycetes > Streptosporangiales > Streptosporangiaceae > PALSA-505. Next base: position 43,162 of record CAVPBZ010000032.1, on the reverse strand, counting down.
GGCGGCAGTCGAGACTGCGGCCAGGGTGGTGGAGTAGACGACCTTGTCGGCCGCCCGCCAGGCACTCGCGAAGTCGGCGGTGAGGTCTGACCGCTCGGCGATGGCCGGGTTGGTCTCCCAGACGGCCATCGTCTCGTAGAGCCGCCGCCCGTAGAGGAATGTGCCGACGGATCTCAGCAGAGCGGTTGTAGCTGCGAACACGTCATCGTTGGGCGGAGCCCAGTCGAAGGCGCCGTGTGCGTCCTCGATGTAGCCGTCGAGGGACACATTGGTGGCGTAGATGAGTGTGGCCATGCCGCTACACCTCGGCGCCGGTCGCGACGGCCTGGATGTGAAGCAAGGTGGCGTCCAGCTTGTCGAGGGCCTCAAGCCACCCCTGGTTGCTGGGTCCGGCCAGGTGTGCGTGAAGCCATTGTCGGATCTCGAGCCGGGTCCGTCCGTCAGGCTCGTCGTGGAACTCCACTCGGAATCTCGTTTCGAACGGCTCGATGTCATCCTGCAGTCGGCCGGTGACGTGCATGACGCCCTCGAGGAGTTCGCCGTCGGCGACATCGGTGAGGTCGATATGGATGTGGACGAGGAGGTCCGGCTGGGCGGCGGCGATCTCGGTCCACCGCTGGAAGCCGCCGGGTCGCACGTCGAACTCGATCTCGTCTCGTGGGAGTGTGTTGCCGCTCGGTCCCCACCACGTCGCGAGGTGATCCGGATCGGTGAAGGCCTGGAACGCCAGCCCTCGCGGTGCGTCGAGAATGCGAGAGATGGCGAGCTGTGGCTCGTCTGGGTACATCAAAGCTCCTTCTTGTCGAGGCGTTCAGCGGCCTGGACTGCAGCGAGGTAGCCGTCGAGGCGGTCCAGGGAGGTGTTCCAGAAGCGTCTGAAGCGGTCGATCCAGTCGGCTGCCTCGCGCAGCGGGGCGGTCTCCAGATGGCTGGCACGCCACTTGCCCGACCGCGTTCGCGAGATGAGGGCGGCTTGTTCGAGCACCTTGAGATGCCGTGAGACGGCTGGCATCGACATCGGAAGCGGATCGCTGAGCTCGGTGACGGTGGCGTCGCGCTCAGCCAACTCGGCGAGGATCGCCCGCCGGGTGGGATCAGCCAGCGCTGAGAACACGCGGCTCAGTTGATCGGTACCTGCCATCGGCCCTCCGTACGCTTAACAATCTCGTTAAGCGTAAGCGTGGTCCGCTCGCCGTCAAGAAGCGGGCGGCGCGACGCGACGCGCTTCGCGAAGACCCTCGCCATCCCCCCGACCGATCGTTCGCGCCGACGTGCGTTAACTGGCGGGAGCCATTGACGGACGTTTGGTCATCACTACCGGACTGACCGCTGGAGGGTGGCCCCCGACCGATGCCGGCTCAAGGTCAGGCTTCGAACGTCGCAAACGTTGTCTGACGCGGTACTAGGTACCGCGTAGCGCCGTCGCGGGCAGGCCCCTTCGTCAACCGTTCTGTCCTGACAGGAGTCTTATACGCAGGGAAGTCACCACAGCGCGGGCCCGATGGCCCGGGCCATCCGCCGGGATGCTAACGGGGAAAGCAGGACAGCATACGAATCTTCCTGCGCGCCGCCATCGCGGCTGCCGCCGCGGCCGGCTTGCTCGCGCCTGCCGCGGGCGCGGCTACTACGGCATCAGGGTCTACCGCAGCAAGCAAGGGCTCGGCGGCCGCGGCCACCGACGCCGCCCGGGTCACCGCCGACCTTGACTGGCCGCAGTTCCTGCACGACCCGCAGCACAGCTCGGTCAGCCAGGCCACGGCATTCACGCCGGCGAACGCCGGGTCGGTGACCCAGGTGTGGCAGTGGAAGCCGCCGATGATCAGCGGCCAGGCCACGCCCCACCTGGATGCGAGCCCGACGGTGGCGGGAGGGAGCGTCTACATAGGCGCGGAGAGCGGCGGTTTCTACGCGCTGAACGAATCGACTGGCGCGCTGGAGTGGAGCCGCCAGCTAGACACCTGCCCGAGGCGCGGGATCACCGCGACCGCTGCGGTCGAGCCTGACCCCGTGACGGGCGTGTCCACGGTGTACGTGGCCGGCGCCGACTTCCTGTATGCGCTGGACGCCGCCACTGGCGCGCAGGCGTGGAAGAAGAGGATCGGCCCGAACACGGGCAACCTGCAGCTGTACTACAACTGGTCGTCGCCGATGGTGGTGGCGGGCCACATCTACGAAGGCATATCGTCGGGCTGCGGCGGGCCGCTGGTCCGCGGCGGGGTGGTGGAACTCGACCAGGACACCGGGAAGGTGCTGGCCACCTGGCACTCGGTACCCGCCGGGTCAGTCGGCGGCGGCGTCTGGTCCACCGTGGCGGCGTCCCCTACCGGCGACGGCGTGTGGGTGTCGAACGGGAAGCGATTGCAGTCTCGCGTTCGCCAAGCACTGCCCCGCCGACAACGACGTCGGGCACGCGCTGTCGATCGTGCACCTGTCCTCCTCGCTGAAGCTGCTCCAGGCCTGGCAGGTCCCGAACGCCACCGGCCACGACTGGGATTTCGGCTCCTCACCGACCCTGTTCGGCGGCACCGGCGGCGCTTCCCGCGACGTGGGCGCCTGCAACAAGGACGGGAACTACTACGCCCTCGCCGCCCGCCCGCTCGGCAATTCGCCGCTGTGGACCGACGCCATCGGCGCGCCCTCCAGTTCGGCCGGGTTGTGCATCGCCAGCTCGGTCTGGGACGGGCACGGTAACCAGCTCTTCATTGCCGGTGAGGCCACCACCGTCGGCAGCGCCGTCTTCGGCGGATCGGTCCGCGAGGTAGACCCCGGCACCGGTGCCTTCGGCTGGCAGACCGGCCTGCCCTGCGCGGAAGTGGGCACACCATCGCTGGACAGCGCGGGTGTGCTCGCCGTCGGCACCTGGTCCTGCACCAGCCCGAACAAGCCGGGTGCCTACCTGCTGGACGCGGCTACCGGTGCCATCCTCATGACGCTGCCGACCGGCACGAGCAAAGTCTTCAGCCAGCCCGTATTCGCCCAGGGCAGCCTGTTCGTCGCCGCGCAAACCGGCGGCCTGTACGACTTCGCGCCCTGACCGGGTCACCGCACGGAACCCGGCCGTGCGACTACCGGCGCAGCACGGCGTGCGGCATCTGCGCGGCCGGCCCGGGTTCTTCGTTGGCTTGGTTTTAGGGTCCGGGGAGAGGGGTGAAGATGGCATGGGTGCCGATGCGTCGCCAGATGACGTGCGCTTTCCCTGGGATGCGTTCGTCGCCGTAGCTGAAGGTGGCGCGGCCGTCCCGATGCTGAGGTCATCTCGAATACACCCGTATGCGCGGTGACGCCCTTCACCCGCAGCCCCGGACGGAACGGCTGGTCGGGTGCGTCCGGGTCCGGGATGAACGCCTCCCGGGCCGCCTTGCGACATGCCTCCCTCTGCGGTGGGGCCAGCTTGCGCCGGTCCCGCTCGGATTTGGGATTCAGCTCGAACGTGGGCATCAGGTGTCTTCGCCGGCGGTGAGCGTGTCCAGGTGGGCGAACATCACGACGAGAAAGCATCGATCAGGCGGCCGGGTTCCTGCGCGACGATCCGGCGGGCATCCCCGAGGTGCTTGACATGATCGACCGGCTCCTGGACAGGAGGATGCTGGGCGCAGGTCATCTCGCAATCCAGCATCGCTGGTCGTAATCTTCAACCGAAGACGCGTGAGAGAGTCGCGCTGGCACGGCACGAGTCGAGGAGCTCCAGTGTCCGCTCCGCAGATCCCGGTGCGAGCAAGAGCGACCGAAGATTACTTGCCGCTGTTCGCTTCGCGCCAAGACCGGGCCGCTGTACAAGGGCAGACGGGAGTTCAGCCCGCGTGGTGGCGGCGTCTGTGCCTCTCCTCGGTTGCCCTGGCCGCAATAACGGTCATTGTCCTCTGGGTCGCTGTCGCCGGGCTGCTCCGGCAGGGCCGCCTTGAAACTGTGCTGTCAGCAGGCCGGGCAGAGCTCGCCGCACCCCTTCTGGTGGCGCTCGTTGTCGCGACAGGAATCTGCGAACGAATATGGCCGGCGGAGCGCCGTCCGGTCCTCGCGCGCGGCCACGTTCAGGATTCGTGCTTCGTGGCCTTGCACGCTATCGTCGTGATCCCGCTGATGAGTCTGCTCGGTGTCGGGGCGGCGGCGCTGATCGGTGGTCACGCGCGCTGGATCGAGTTGCGGTTGACGGAGCACTGGCCCGGCTGGCTGCTCATCCCCCTCACAGTTGTGGCAATGGACGGAGCCAACTGGCTGGCCCACTATGCCGATCACCGGCTCGGTCCGCTCTGGCGCTTTCATGCCCTTCATCACAGCCAAGAGGAGCTGAGCGTCCTGACGTCATTCCGTGCGCACCCTCTCATGCACACCACGGGGTTTCTTCTGGCGACTGTCCCGGTCATGGCCCTGATGCCGGCGCGCCCGATAGCCCCGGTGATAATCACGATCTACGTATGTATCGGCACTCTCCAGCACGCCAATCTCCGCTGGACCTTCGGCCCGGTCGGCCGGGTGCTCGTGAGCCCTGCGTACCACCGGCTGCATCATGCGCCGGACACTCAGCATGTCAACCTCGGCGTCGTGCTGACGATCTGGGATGTCCTTGCCGGCTGTGCGAGATTCCCCTCCCGAAGCGATGGCGTCGGGCATACCGGTCTGGACGGCCGGCCGATCCCGGTTGAACAGGACGACTCGGCGGCGCCTGTGCTGCTGCTTGTCGCTGAGCAGCTCCTCGAACCATTCCAGGCACAAAGCTGATTCGAAACACTGCGCGCCAGTCACCGGCGTGACTATCGCGGTGCCGCGGGCTGGAGCGCCGCCCACGGCTCAGTTAGGAGCCGCGCCTCGGCGGTAGCCCGGGGTGGCGTTGCGCTGGCCGGAACTGGTCTTGTCCTGTCCCTGCGAGGCAGGCTAGGGCCAGCGCTTCTGCGCCGGACCGTGAATGTGCTCGCCTAAGGAGATGGCCAACATGACCGAGAACGATCCGACCGGATCAACGCCGCCCGAGGAGGAGTCGGCCCTGTCGCGCCAGGAAGAGCCGGACACCTCCCAGCCCGCTGAGGATCCCGGATACCTCACGGAAACGGGCGAGGCCGTCGGCGAGGACGGCTCGGTCGCTCCGATCATCGGTGGCCTGCCCGCCGTCGAGGGTTCGGCCTGGGATACCGGCGCCCCGCTGGACGAGCGCGGTGCGGGCCTGGCTGACGAGCGGGCCAGCCGAGCGGACCAGGATTGACCATGATCCTCCGCCTGCTCCCGGGCGGAGCGCGGGTGCGGTAGCTTCCGGCCTATGCCGAATGCTGCTGTGAACGGGACCGAGATCAGCTATGCCGACACCGGTGGCGACGGGCCGGCCGTCGTGCTGAGCCACGGGATCCTGATGGACCAGTCGATGTTCGCGCCGCAGGTGCAGGCGCTGGCGCCGGAGTTCCGGGTGATCACCTGGGATCAGCGCGGCCACGGCCGGGATCAGCGCGGCCACGGCGGAACTCCGGCGCACGGGCCGTTCAGCTACTGGGACTCGGCGCGAGACCTGCTGGGGCTGCTCGACCACGTTGGTGTCGAGCGCGCCGTGCTGGGCGGCATGTCCCAGGGCGGCTTTGTCAGCCTGCGCGCGGCCCTGCTCGCGCCGGACCGGGTGCGGGGGCTGATCCTGATCGACACCCAGGCCGGCCAGGAGGATCCGGCCGTCGCCGGCGCCTATGAGCAGCTCCATGCGGTCTGGCGTGAGCAGGGTCCCGGGCCTGTCCAGGACGTTGTTCGTTGGCCACGGCCTTGACCCCGTAGACCCGTTCGGCGGCCCGGGCCGCCGCCAGCTTCTCGGCGTAGGTCAACGTGTGGCCGGTCAGGGTGACCGCTCCGTCCTGGACGGCCACCCCGATGGCCTCCGGGTCGGGAACCTGGGGGTCCCACCGCAGCTCGCGGATGACATCTTCCCTGATCTCACTGTCGCTCTTCATCAGGTTCCCCCTCCGTACTTTTGTGCTTGCGCTCCTTAGGGCTCATCGGGCACTTCGGATCCGCATCACCTATTCGGGTAGGTCAGCCGGGGTTGCCGATCGCGGCGACCTCTTCCAGCTCCAGCTCGATGCTGCCGGTCGGCCTGGAAGACGCGATGCCGGGTGCGGTCACCAAGGCAGGGCGTGTCATGGTTGTGGGACAGCGGAGGCGCAGGGAGGAGACCATCATGATGCCCGCCCGCACGCTCAGCCCGTCAGCTCCGCAGCGCCGCGCACAGGTCAACGACCTGCTGCCGCTCGGCGACTGGGTCAGGCACCACTCGCTCCGCAGCTGGCCGGTGCTGCTGTTCCTCGCGCTGATCTGCGTGCCGTCGATCGCGCTGCTCATCCTGGGCACGAACCCGAGCCCCAGCACCTTCGACCACGTCGCCTGGATCTTCGCCGCATACTTCGCGGTCGCCTGGTTGCTGCTGCTCGGCGTCATCATCCGGCCGGAACACGTGACCAGGCCGATGCTCGTAGTGGTGGCCGTCATCGCTCTGGTCACGCAGGTGCCGCTGGCGGTCGCGCTGGAGACCGCGCTGCATGCCAGCAACGTGAACCTGACTCAGAGCATCTTCACCATCGGCATACCCGAGGAACTCGCCAAGGCCCTGCCGGTGCTAGCCGTCGCGCTGATCTACCGGCGCCGACGGGGCCTCACCCCCCGGGACTACCTGTTCGTCGGGGCTCTCAGCGGGCTGGCCTTCGGCGCAAGCGAGGTCGTGCGCTACTTCACCGTCAACGGAGTCGGCGAGTTCTATCTGACCGTGCGGTCGGCTATCCCCCAGATCGAGCGGCTGATCAGCACCGGCCACTCCGCGGCAACCTCGCTGTTCGCGGTGCTGATCGGCCCGGTGCTGTACTTCATACTCGACTTTGTCTGGCGGTTCGTCACCGACCCCGTCAGCCATGCCTGCTGGTCCGGCCTGACCGGCTACTTCATCGGGCTGGCAGCGACCGGACGATACAGGTGGTACCAGGTCGCCTGGATCGGACTGGCCATCGCCGCGATCCTGCACGGGCTGAACGACTGGAGCCGGGTGAACGGGCATCCCGTCTGGATCCTGGTCGTACTCGTCAGCGGCGTCCTGTTCCTCGGCTACGCAAAGGTCGGATCCGCCGGTGACCTGCACCTTTCCGGCGATGGGCTGCCGCCCTTGATGCTGCCGCACGGGGCGCCCGCCGGGCACCAGCTGGCAACGTCCGCCAGGCAGCCCGCCCCGGCCGGAAGTAGGGCGGGAAGGCCCTGGTGGGAGCACTGACCCGGAAGTTCCCCCGGTGATCAGCGCGTTGGGTCGTTTACCTGGGGTTTCGGGATGTGCGCGCCGGGCTGCTGACTACGCGGTCCCGGCGCGGTGGCTTTCGCCGCACACAGGACCTGCTCGAAACACCGACCACACTCTGAGGCCTACGGGCTCGCCTGCGCGCGCCTGACGACCACCGGGTCCCGGCCGGGCAGATTGCGACGCCGCCCTGCTGACTGTGTCCGGGTCTCCTGCGCCCTCATGAGGACCGGCGATGCGCTGCCGGGAGTTCTCCGACGGCCTGGCCCCGGCGTCATCCCCCGGTTGCCTGCCCGGCCGGGAGGGCGCGGTCGCTGGCGCCGGCGTCCGCCCCCGCTCCGAGGATGCGCTCGCGCAGGTAGCCGAGCGCGTGCGCCAGCAGCCTGGACACGTGCATCTGCGAGATGCCGAGCTGGCCGCCGATCTCGCTCTGGTTCATGTTGCCGTAGAAGCGCATGAGCAGCAGGCGCTGCTCGCGGGCCGGGAGCTCGCCGATGTGAGCCCAGACAGCCTGCATGTCCAGCGCATGCTCGAGCCGCGGGTCCTCCTCGCCGAGGAAGTCTGCCAGCCGCGCGTCCTGCCCGCCGTACAGCGGCGCGTCCAGCGAGCTCGCCTGGAACGCCAGCTCGGCTCGCCGGGCGTCGAGGAGCTCCGCGTCGCTGACGTTGAGGTGACGGGCGAGCTCGCGGTCCTTCGGCGGCCGCGACAGCCGCTGGGTGAGCTCGTCCCTGGCCTGCCGGACCTCCAGGCGCAGCTGCTGTACAGGCCGGCGGACGTGCACCTGCCACCGGTTGTCCCGGAAGTGGCGTTTGATCTCGCCGCTGATACACGGCCTGGCGTAGGCCGCCAGGCTGGTTCCCAGCGCGGGGTCGAAGTCGTTGATCACCCGCAGCAGGCCGACATAGCCGACCTGGATCAGGTCTTCCTGCGACTCAGGGCTGTCCTGGTACCGCCTGGTACACGACATGACCAGGGACCGGTACCGTTCGACGAGCAGCTCGCGGGCCAGCTCCGCCAGCCGGCTGCCGCGCGGCAGTACCTGGACCATGCCGAGGAGTTCCAGATCGCCGTACCGGTTCAGCCCGCCTGGCGCCGGGGTGCTCTGGTACTTCACTGCGGTCCTCACCGGCGAACACCTCCCATCGGCCGGGGCGCGGCCGTGCCGTGGCATGCACCCGGCCGCCCGGCACGGCGGCATCGAAAACTGCCGCACATCCTGATCCGGACAATTCAAGTCCGCGCGTGCGTCATTACTCCCGGAATAACGGTCGTATTGACGCGGCGACTGTGAGCCTGCCAGCGGCGGCAGCTCGCGACATCACCCGATTGACTAGTCTGTTCCGCTCCGGGGCGGGCCCTGGTTCGCCGGCCGGTGAATTTCCGCGGGCATCACGGTCCCTTCCGGGGATTACGCCGGGCAACAGGGGTAGGGAGTTCGGGCCAGCGAACGAGCCGAGGAACGTGATGACGACACCACCAGCCGCGTCAGCACTGGGAGCTGAAGACCCAGATCAACGAGGGCGACGTGCTGTTCCCCGAGTGGGTAGCCGACGCCGCGAAGACCCAGGTCGAGGACGGCATCGACACGTTCGTGTTCCGCGACGGCTCCATCCGGGTGCAGACGGTCCGCTACACGCTGCAGCACAAGAGCTGACGGCGACCGTCCAGCGCGGCGCCGGGCCCAGGCTCGCACCTCAGGCTGAGGCTTGTACCTGCCCGTGCGTCGGCAGGCTAGTGTGCCCTTCCCGCGTCGTTACGGACTACCCGGCTTGACGGCGATCGGGGTCACCCTGGGCCAGCGGAAGGCCACGCCGTTCTGGGGTACTTCAGGCACGGAAACCTAGACCAGGCTCGCGGCCGTTCCAGGGCGCCGGCACGGCTTGATCGCCGGCGCACGCTCCACGAGACGTTCCTTCGCCCTTCTCGGCTCGATCCCGGAGTGCATCGCTGAACCTGTGGAGCGTGGCCATGGGCAACCAGTGGCTTCTGTTATCCCCGAAGACTTGACATATGCCTATATGGTAATATGGTGGACTCGTGGCCCGCTCTTCCACGACGTCCGATGTCTTCAACGCCATTGGCGATGTGCACCGCCGCGAAATCCTCGACGCGCTGATCGCAGGCGAGAAGACGGTCGGGGCGATCGTGACCGACCTCTCGATGTCCCAGCCTCAGGCTTCAAAGCACCTACGGGTGCTCAGTGAGGTGGGACTCGTCAGGTGCCGGGCGGAGGGGCGCCGCCGGCTGTACCGCCTGGAACCGGAGCACCTTCGGCCGTTGCGCGAGTGGGTGGCCAAGTACGAGCAGGCGTGGAACGACCGGATGGACCGGATGGATGACTACCTCAAAGAGCTACAACGACAAGGAGAGCTTCAGTGACACCTCATCGGCATGGGTCGGCAGTCATCGAATTTCCGAGTGATCTCGAGATTGTCACCACTCGAGAGTTCGACGCTCCGATCGAACTCGTCTTCGACGTATTGACGAAGCCGGAGCATGTGTGCAACTGGTTCGCTCCATTTGAGGACAAGATGACGGTGTGCTCGATCGACCTGCGCGTCGGGGGGAAGTACCACATGGTCTTCGTGACCGACGACGGAACCGAGTGCTCGTTTCGCGGAACCTACTTGGAGATCGAGCGGCCGACCCGGATCGTCAACACGTGGCTGTTCGAAGGTTGGCCGGATGCGGAGGCGGTCGAGACGGTAGAACTGCGCGAGACCGACGGAGTGACGAGGGTGAAGATGAACCTCGCGTTCCGTGACCAATCCGGCCGGGACCACATGACCAGGACCGACGGCCAGGAAGACAGCTGGGACAAGATGGAGGATTACTTGAGGTCACTCGTGGATCCAGGCGACAATCGAACCAGAGGAAAGGCATAATGAAGCTTCTCCTCACTTCCGCTGGCATCAAGAACACGAGCATCCACGACGCGCTGGTCAACCTCCTGGGCAAACCGATCGCCGAGTCCAGCGCCCTCTGCATTCCCACCGCGACGTACCCCATGGGCGGTCCTGGCTCAGCATGGCGGTTCATCACCGGACGAGCCACAACCCCCATGTGCGAATTGGGTTGGAAGTCCCTGGGGGTGCTGGAGCTCACCGCCCTGCCCAGCATCGATACAGAGCAGTGGGTCCCACTGGTCCAGGAGACTGACGTCCTGCTGGTGAATGGCGGCGATGCCTTGTATCTGTGCTACTGGATGCGGCAGTCCGGACTGGCGGTCCTGCTGCCGTCGCTGCGCGCGGTCTGGGTGGGCCTGAGCGGCGGGAGCATGGTGATGACCCCCAGCATCGGGGAGGAATTCGTCAGCTGGAAGCCGCCCACTGGTGCCGATAGAGCGCTCGGAATAGTTGATTTTTCGATATTTCCGCACGTGGATCATGAGGACATGCCCGACAATTCCATGGCTGAAGCAGAAAAATGGGCCGCCCGCCTGCCGGTGCCGGCTTACGCTATTGACGATCAGACTGCGATCAAAGTGACCGATGGTGCCGTCGAAGTGGTCTCCGAGGGGCACTGGAGGCTGTTCACCCCCTAATACCGAGATGGTCAGCGGATTCGCTCGCGATCTTTGGCCTTCGTGGCTGAAATTGGGTGTGCCCGAAGAGTTAATCGCGCATTACGCCTGACGATCCCGGCCGCCTGCATGAACGTGGCCAGCCCGAGCAGGCCCACGCAGCCGGCCAGCCATGTGGCCCGCAGCCGGGAGGTTTCCGCCGGGGCAGCCTATGCCGCCGTCCAGCGCGGTGATCAGCGGGCCGGTGATGTTCCGGCGCCCGGGATCAGCCCCGGCACCGGCGCCCAGGCAGATCAGCCCGGTGGCGCATCCGCGCGATGCCGAATGGACCCGCAAGATCGACGGGAAAACAGTCACCCGGCGACTCACCCCCCGGCGAACTCAGCGAGTACCGGCGCGCCACAGAATCGGCTCATCTGCGTGTCCTTACGGGCAGTGGCCCGCGCACCCTTATTCATGGCGATGAGCGCGTACGGCTCGGGTGCGGGCCAGGGATTGGCTGCGCGATGGCGGAACGAGTTGTCGGGTTAAACCAGTGGCCGGTCCTGATGCGCTGTGAGCAACGGCAGGACGCGTGGCACCCCCGGGCAGCGCCGGACACCGCGCGGGCACGGCTGCCCGGCCGGAGACCCAGCAGTGCCCGTGGATCGCCGCGCCAGAAAGCGCCGCACCGGATGCGGGATTCGCGTTGCCCGGGTCCGGCCTGGCGCTGTCGGCGATCGCCGATGTTTATGGGGTGGCCGAGGCCTCGCCGGAGGGGGCGCTCGGCCCGACCGCGTTGATCGCCTTCGCGGTGAAGTAGTACCTGGTGCCATGGGCCAGCCCGGTCACGGTGTAGCTCCTCGCCGTTGCGGCGAGCGGCGTTGAGTTCACCGGGGTGGCGGATTCGCGGCCCAGCGCTGCGCCCTCGTACACGTTGTAGCCGGTGATGGCGCTGCCGCCGTCCCACGGCGGCGCGGCCCAGGCCAGAGTGGCCTTCAGGGTGCCGGCCGTCGCCTTCAAGTTGCCGGGCGCGCCGGGGAACGTGGTGCCCGCCTCCGGCGTGGCCGCGGCTTCGCTGGACGGCGCTCCGGTCCCGGCCGCGTTGATCGCCTTCACCGTGAAGTAGTACCCGGTGGCGTTGGTCAGCCCGGGGACGGTGTAGCTCGTCGCGGTTGCAGCCAGCGGGGTTGAGTTCACCGGGGTGGCCGACTCGTCGCCGGGCAGCGTCCCGGCGTACACGTTGTAGCCGGTGATCGGCTTTCCGCCGGTTAACGCGGGCTTCACCCAGGTCAGCGCCACGGACGCGTTACCTGCGCGGGCCGCCAGGGTTCTCGGCGCGGTGGGCGCGGTCGCCGCCGTCGTCGGCGCGGCGGACGCCTGATGCGAGGCGGCGCTCAGCCCGAGGACGTTGATGGCCTTGACGGTGAAGTAGTACTTCGTGCCGTTGGCGAGCCCGGTGACGGTGTAGCTTGTCGCCGTCCGCGCCAGCGGCGTGGCGTTGACCGGGGTGCCCGACTCGCCGCCCGGCACCGTTCCCTTGTACACGTTGTAGCCAGTGACCGGGCTGCCGCTGTCCTGCTGCGGCGCCGCCCAGGTCAGCGCAGCCGACCCGTTAGCCGGGTAGGCGGCCACGCTCCCCGGCGGGTACGGCACGCTGGCCGGCGTGGCCGAAGCCTCCTTGGAGACCGCGCCGGGCGCCACGGCGTTGGCCGCCCGGACCGTGAAGTAATACTTCGTGCCATTGATCAGGCCGGTGGCGGTATAGCTCCGCGCCGCCGCCCCGAGCGGCTTCGGGTTGACCGCGGTCGCCGATTCTCCGCCGGGCGTCGTGCCCGCGTACACGTTGTAGACGGTGATCGCGCCGCCGCCGGTCGACGACGGCGCTGTCCACGTCAGCCCCGCCGATCGGTTACCGCCGTGAGCAGCCAGGCTCCCCGGCGCGGCCGGGGCGGTCGCCGGGGTGGCCGACACCTGCTTCGAGCGGGCGCCCAGCCCGGCCGGGTTGATCGCCCGCACGACGAAGTAGTACTTCGTGCCGTTCTTCAGCCCGCTGACCCGGTAGCCGGTGCTGGTGGCCAGCAGCCGCGACGGGTTGACCGGCGTGGACGACTCCTTGCCCGGTGCCGTCCCCTTGTAGACGTTGAACCCGGTGGGACTGCTGGCGCTGGCCGCGGCGCGGACGCGGCGGGCCAGGGCGGGGGGGTTGAACCCCACCGTGGTGGCCCCGCTGGCGACGTTCGTGATCGCCGCCGTCGCCGCCGTCGGCGGCGGTATCGTGACCGCCTGGCTCAGCGCGGCCGAGGACGACCCGGCGAAGCCGGCGTCGCCGCTGTAGATGGCCACGATCGGGTGCGTCGAGGTGCTGGCGTAGGTTTGCGTGCAGGTAGCGGTGCCGGAGGCATCCAGCGCCTCGGCCTGGCAGCCGGTGATGGGGAAGCCGGCGTCGGTGAACGACACCGTGCCGCCGTTGTCGGACGCGGCGACCGTCGCGGTGTAGGTCACCGCCTGCCCGGTGTTCGCGGGGTTCGCCGACGACGCCACCGTGGTCGTGGTCGCCGTCAGGGTGCCGACGGACTGGCTCAGCGCCGACGAGGCGGAGGGGGCGAAATCAGCCGTCGCCGCGTAGCCGCTGTAGAAGGCCTGGATGGAGTGGGCCCCGCCGGACGCGTAGGTCTGCGCGCAGGTCGCCTGGTGCGTATTCGTGGTCCCGTTGCTTGTCAGCGGTACCGACTGACAGGCAGCGATCGGGGTTCCGTCGTCGCTGAACGACACGCTGCCGTAGCCGAGGAAGAACTGGCTGCCGGTGACCGTCGCCGTGTACGTCACCTGATCGCCCGGTGCCGACGGGCTGGCCGACGACGTCACCGACGTGGACGTCGGGTCGATCACCGTCTCCTGCAGGGGAGCCGAGGGACTGTTGGCGGCGAAGTTGGGGTCGCCGGAGTAGAAGGCCTGCATCTGGCTCTGCACCCGCGGGCTGCTGAACGAGGTCACGCAGGTCGCCTGGCCCGCGGCATTCAGCGGCACCGACGCGCAGCCGGCACTGGGGTCCTCGAGGGCGTTGAAGTTGACGGTGCCGCCACCGTCGGTCGGCGTGACTGTCGCGGTGAAGGTGACCTGCTGGCCGGTCGCAACCGTGAGCGCCGACGAGGTCAGTGCCACCGTCGTCGCCTGCGGCGCGTTCACGACCTGGGTCAGCGCAGGCGAGCTGGAGCCGTTGAAGCTCGTGTCGCCGCTGTAGGCAGCCACGACCGAGTGGTTCCCGCCGAAGGTGTAGGTCTGCGGGCACGTCGCCTGGCCGCCGGTCAGCGCGAGCGACTGGCAGCCGGAGACCGGGTTCCCGTTGTCGGTGAAGGAGACAGTGCCGCCGCCGTCAGTGGGGCTGACCGTGGCGGTGTAGGTGACCTGCTGGCCGCCGGCCGACGGGTTGGCCGATGAGGAGACCGAGACCAGCCCGGTGTTGCCGGTGGTGGTGACGATGGTGGCGGGGCTCCAGCTGAGGAACGACGAGCCGAAGGAGGGGTTGGCGAACTGCGGGCGCACGTCGATCGCGACCGGTCCCTGCTGGGAGTTGCTGAACGTGAACGACGGGCTGGCGCTGACAGCGCTCAGCACCGGGGTGCCGGCCGCCTGCACCCCGGACAGTGCGACGTTGTCGAAGTACCAGCCGTTCGGCTCGCCGCAGCACTGCCCCCACTCCCCGTTGGTGTGGGTGAGGGAGAACCGCAGCTGGATCTGCTGGCCGGCGAACTGGGCCAGCGACACCGTCTGCGGGCTGAACGAGGTGTCCTCCTGGGTGCCGGGCGGGCTCTGCGAGAACGCCGAGGTCCAGGTGGTCCCGCCGTCGGTGGACACGTTGACGCTGGCGATCTCGCTCGGGCTGGCACTGAAGCCGAGGTCGAAGAACAGGCTGCCGAAGGTGAGCTGGCTGCCGGCACTGGCCAGCAGCGTCTGGTTCAGCGTCAGGGTCTGCTGCGCGGGGGCGGCCAGCGGGGTGACCGTGCCCTGGCTGGACAGCCGGAACGCCTGCGCTCCGGTGGGCTCGGCGGTGGACAGCACGGGGTACGCCGGCGAGACGCTGGCCGTCCAGTTGGCCAGCCCGTTCTGCGCCGGGTCGTTGACGATGTTCTCCGGGCTCAGCGGTGTGGTGCGCCACTGGTAGCCGGTCACCTGCAGGTCGGCCAGCGCGGGGACGCTGTAGCGAGGGTTGGAGTTCTGTGGCGGCTGGGCCGGCCCGGACGGGGCCGCCGACAGCGTGTGCGCCGGGTCGGAGACGGCCGGGTCGAACACCGTCGTCGTATAGCTGAAGTTCTGCGGGGTGCCGTTGACCAGGACGTTATTGACGTTGACCATGTACGGCTGATCCGCCGTGGGCTCGGGGTAGGTTGACCCGTCGGGCTGGCTGTTCAGCGTCCAGGAGATGTACGGCTCGCCGAACTGCCCGCAGTCGGCGGTGTCGGTGGTCGGGTCAAGGCACCGGATCGTGACCGGCACCGCGCTCCCGTTCAGCGATATCGACACGGCCGCGTGGCTGAAGTCGGCGTTCGGCAGGCTGAACGACCATCGCGGGTACACGAGCTGATAGGGAGTGAAGCCCGCCGGCGGCCAGGCCACGAAGCCGGACCGCACCGGTGGGCGCTGCGGCAGCGGCGTGGTGAGCACCAGCTGCGCCGCGCTGGCCTGGAAGCCGGGTGTCACCGGGACCGCCCCGTAACCCATCAGGTTGATCGACGGGTCGAGCATGTTCCGCCGGTGCCCCTGGGCCCAGCAGTGGGGGAAGTTGACCGGGCAGCTCGTCTGGGTGGGATCGACCTTGTCGGCCACCCAGCCGTCCGCCGTGTCCGGGCCGCTGATGCCCTCGAACAGGTTCGAGTGCGACGACCCGGCGATGGCCTGCGTCGTCCCGCAGGCCGTCGCCGGCGCCGGCGGCGGGTTGTGCTGCAGGAAGTTGTTCGCGCTCTCCATCAGCGCCGCCGCCTGGGCCTCGGCGTTGTTCGGGTCGGCGGAGGTGCCGGCGTCAGTGCCGTTGAAGGTCACGCCGGGTTCGCCGGCCATCGTGCGGAAGTAGTTGATCCGGGACAGCGCCGCCGCCAGGAAGTCCGGCGTCACCGAGCCCGGGTTACAACTCGCGATGCTCCCGTTCCAGCCGTCGGGCACCCCGTTGGAGGCCTGGTACACCTGGTTATAGAACTGCCGGACGTCCTCGCGGTTGTTGATGTTGACGGTGAACGGCCCTATCGGGGCAGTAGCCGGTAATGACCTCGCCGCCGACGGACGGCTCAGGGCGGCCGCCGCCGGGGGGGCCTTGACCGCCGCGACGCCGACCGTGCTGGCCACACCGGCGCATAGGACAGCCATCATCCGGAGCACCGGGCCGGGGCGGCCCCGTCGCCACCTCGGCACGGTCGTGACCGCACGCCGAGACTGCAAGCCAACCATGGTTCCCCCCTACCGGCACTCCCAGGCAGTTCAGGCCTGTAAGAGCCCGAAGGTTCCGCCGGCCCGCTTTACCGGATGCCTGAGCGTGGCATGTCCCTGGATTACTGTCAACAAATCATCCGATTGCGGGCATATGCCGTCGTACTACCAGTTAAGGGCTCGGTCACGTCGAAAGCGCACACCGGTCTGCACGCCTACGACCCAGATGCAGCCACCCGGGCCCAGCTGGCACATGCCGGCTGTGCCCGATAGACGAGCCGCGGTCAACGTCGCACGCCTCCAGCCTTGCCAGCGGCGAGACGCCCCGCCGTTGACCGCCCGGCCGGCAGAGGTGAACCGTCCCAAGCGGCTCACCCCGGCCGCCCGTCACACCGAACCGGAGGATCTGCACGCATCACAACGGGGACGCAGGATAGAACCAAGACGCACGTAATCGGCCGTGACTGCGGCGAGCCGTTGTCGCCATGACCGAATCGTAACCGGATGGTTCTTGGTTTGGCTCTCGCCAAGAGCAAATCTGATCACAACTGGTGTCTGACCAGTCGGGACGGCCGGATTTCAACCGGCGGCTCCTTGACCCCAGGACGGTGGGTTAGGAGTCATCACAGCTCAGAGCGGGTTTTCGTGCAGACGCCGTGTTCGCTGGGCCGCGGCGGGAGCGCCAGCGGGGGCGGAGGCGGTGCGCCGAGTCGGCGGCGCGAGCGGCCCGGCGGGCCGCCTCGAATGAATGTGAAGATAATTCTCATCGGGCGCGGGGGATGCCCGGGCCATCGTCGGTCTCCCGGCTCGAATGATGCGTATGTGCTGGTCCCTGCTGGTCGGCTCATCGTGTTTACACTGGGTGGATGACCGCTAAGGAGCAGCTTCAGCAGCTCGTCGCCGACTTGGGCGAGGAGCAGGCGTCGCGTGCGCTGAGCGTGCTCAGGCCGCTTCTTGAGGCCGTAGCTGACGACCAGCAAGCCCCGAGACTGCCACGATTCGTTGGCATCGGGGACAGCGGGCGATCTGACCTATCGGAACGCGTTGATGAGCTGCTGGCGGAGGGGTTCGGCCGGTAACGTCCTGAGTTCGTGATCGTCGTCGATACGAACGTCTTGGTCGCGCTGGCTGACCGTCGCGACTCTCACCACACTCGGTGCCGGGACTGGCTTACCGACTGCAATGAGCCGCTGGTGGTGCCGCCCACGGTTCTCGCCGAGACCTGCTACATGATCGATAGGTTTCTCGGTCCGGCAGCCGAAGCCGTGTTCCTTGACGGCATCGGCATGGGACCCGGTTACCGCTTTCAGCTCGCCGAACTGATCGACGCCGACCTGCGCCGCATGGCCGAACTGGTGCGGCGATATGCGGACCGGCGGCTGGGGGCGGCACGGATGCCTCGGTGATAGCCGTCTGCGAGCGCTTGTCCGTGTCAACCGTCGCAACGGTGAACCGGCGCGACTTCGCCAATGTCCGTCCTCGCCACATGCATAAGCCCGCTGACCTGGCTATCCACCATGATCAACGGGCCGGAACTTCCGTCGGGACGGCCGGATTTGAACCGGCGACCCCTTGACCCCCAGGAATGCGGAATCGCGGCCACGACCTGCATCTGCTCTTGTTAACCCATATCAGACCGCGCCACCGGGAGCGGGCTGGAGCAATTGTTAGCAGGCGGGAGCGGCCCGCGCTCCCATTTGCGCTCCCAGGCAGTGGATCATCAGCCCGCCTGGTCATGCGGAGGTGCCAGCTCTCGCTGGCGCACCTACCCGCGCAACGGCTTGCGCCGGCGCCGCGCCGCGGCGCGCCAAGCGCGACCGCGCGAGCCGCGCTGCGGCGCAGGTGACTTGATCCCAGGACCACCAGCCGAGCGCGCCGAGATGTTGGCTCTTGACCTTGACCGAAGTTAGTGGTTACCGTTTCGCCAGGTCTGCTGCCGGGTCGTCCGAGTCGCCGGACCGCTGGTTATCTCAGGCATTGTGGCGTGCTGTCGGCGTTTCGCTGAGGTGGAGGCGGCATGATCGGACGATCGGGATGACTACTCCCGTGCAGCGGCCGGAGGTCTCCTCGGCCGATGGCGTTGAGGAGTCATCGCTCGCGGCCGACTACACCGAGACTGTGGTGCCGCAGCACGCGCGGCGCTCCAACATGCGCATGTTCCTGACCTTCTGCTCGATGCAGCTGGTCTTTGGCGCGGTCCTCGTCGGCTATGACGCTAGGTTTCAGGGCCTGTCACTTGGCCGGCTGATCATCGCAATGGCGATCGCGGCTGTAACGATGACCGTCTACTGCATCGGCTCGGCAAACCTGGGCGCCATGGTAGGCCAGACGCACGCAGTCACAACTCGCAGCATATTCGGAACCATCGGCAGCGCAGTCGTATCGCTGCTTCTCGTGATTGACGGCATGGCTTTCTACCTATTCACCGTGCTGTTCGTGATCACGCTAGGTCAGGCGCTGATCGGCACGCTGCCCGCTGTCTCGCTCATCACCGCGCTGCTCGCCGTCGTGATGATCTTCAATAACTACTTCGGTTTCACCGGCCTGCAGCGCTTTGCCCAGTACGTCGCAGTGCCCGTTGTGTTCCTGTGGGGTATCTACGCGACCATCAAGGCGTTCACGTTGGTGTCCGGGCACGCGCTCTCGGCCGTTCCGCACACGTCATCGCCGGCCTCGCTCCTGGTCGTCACCGGCGCGATGGTGGGTCTGTCCACCTGGGGTAACGAGCCGGATATCTTCCGTTACGCGAAGGCAGGCCGGACATCACGGTGGAATGTTCCAACGCTCGCGACCGCCTACTTCCTGGGCGCCTTCATCTTCCCGATCATGGGCTATATGATCGCGACCCTATCGGGTCAGTCTGACTTTTCCGCAGGCATCAAGTACTTCGCCAGCTTTACCCTGTTCGGCCTCGCAGGACTAATGATGGTCGTCCTCCTGGTGAACCAGTGGGCGGTCCAGGACGGTAACCTTTATATAGCGATTAACGGCGCCCAGAACCTGCTGTCGCGGTTTCCCCGCTGGCGTCGCCAGTACACCGTAGTAGGACTTGGCCTGGCGGCGGCCGCCTTGACATTCATCCTGCCCAACCTGACAAAGACGTTCAATATCGTTACGGGCATCGGTGCGGTTACGGTGCCCGTGGCCAGCACGATCATGGCGATGGACGTCTTCGTGCTGCCGCGGCTGTTTGGCCTGCGCAGGCCGCTGTACCGGGTTGCCTCCTGGGCCGAGTTGGCCGCCGCGAACTGGCCGGCGATCGTGGCGCTTGTAGCGGGGACTGCCGTCGGCGCGTTCACGGGCGGCCTGGTCCCTGGGACACCGGGATTCGGGCGGACCTATGTCGGCTTCCCTGCCCTGCAGGCATGGATCACCGGGGCCGTCGTCTACCTGATCGGTGTAGCGCTCGTTGCGAAAAGCCGTAGCGCGAAGGCATTGCTCGGATACTCGCGGATCGAAGAGGCTCCGGCAGGCCAGGCTGCGGCCGGTGGTGGCTGAGTGGCCAAGGGGTACGACCTCGTTATCCGCGCTGCCCGTGCCATCATCGGTGAGGCGGAGACAGGCTGCAGCATTGGCGTGAAGGCCGGGCGTATCGCCGCAGTAGGGCCCATCGGTGGCTCGGCTGCCGCCGCCGTCGTTTTCGACCTGGACGACGACGTGGTCCTGATGCCCGGCCTGGTGGACACGCACGTACACGTATGCGAGCCCGGGAACACCGAATGGGAAGGCTTCGCGACCGCCACGCGGGCAGCGGCCGCAGGCGGGATCACCGCTGTCGTCAACATGCCGCTGGACAGTATTCCGGTTACGGTCAGTACCGGTGCCCTCGAGATCAAGAGACGCGCCGCGCACGGCCAGTGCCACGTGGACGTGGGCTTCTGGGGTGGCGTGGTCCCCGGCAACCTGGCCGAGCTCGCGCCGCTTCACCAGGCGGGGGTCCTCGGCTTCAAGTGCTTCCTCGCTGATTCGGGCTCAGCTGACTTTCCGCCGCTGGGCCGCGAGGGGATGGCGGCCGCGCTCCGCGTGCTGCGTGGTCTCGATGTCCCCCTGCTGGTCCATGCGGAAAGCGCGGAGGCCGCGGCGGCCATCCCCGAGACCAGTGGGCGGAAGTACTCCGACTACCTGGCGTCGCGGCCGCGAGGACTGGAGAACCTTGCGATCGCCGAGGTCATTGAGGCCGCGCGGATGACCGGCGGCCACGCGCATGTCGTGCACCTGTCGAGCTCCGACGCGCTGCCCATGATCGCATCGGCACGAAACGAGGGGGTCCGAGTGACCGCTGAGTCGTGCCCGCACTACCTGACGCTGGCTGCCGAGGAGATAGAAGACGGGGCGACGCCCGCCAAGTGCTCACCTCCGGTGCGTGAGGCGGCCAACCGCGAGCTGCTCTGGACCGGGCTCAGGGACAATACTATGGATCTGGTGGTCTCCGATCACTCCCCGTGCACGGCCGATATGAAGGCGCTCGCCACCGGTGACTTTGCCAGTGCCTGGGCCGGAGTCGCTTCCCTGCAGCTCGGCCTGCCGCTGGTGTGGACCGAGGCACGCCGGCGAGGATTCTCTCTCGCTGATGTCACCACCTGGATGGCGACGCGGCCTGCCCGGCTGGCTGGCCTGCGCCGCAAGGGACAGATCAAGGTCGGCTTCGACGCGGACTTCTGCGTTTTCGCCCCGGACGAGTCATTCACGGTGGATCCAGCCGGCCTGCATCACCGGCACACGGTGACTCCCTATGCCGGCTGGCGGCTGGACGGGGTGGTACGCAGCACCCTGCTGCGCGGAGAGCCGACCGATCCAGCACTCCCGCGCGGTCAGCTCCTCACCAGGGGAGCAGGCTGAGCATCCGCCTGCTTACCCGCCCTGAGCTCAGCGCCGGGAGCGCGGTACGCGCCCCGCGAAAGGACGGCCGATGAGGATTCTCGTGGTCAACGTCAACACCAGCGCGTCGATGACCGAGGTCATCGACGCGGCCGCACGGCGTTATGCCTCGCCCGGTACCGAGATCGTCGCGCTGCAGCCTTACTTCGGCGCGGCCGGCGTGGACTGCATTTTCGAGAGCTACATGTCGGCTGTCGCCGTGATGGACCGCGTGATCACCTATAACGGCAGTTACGACGCCGTCGTCCTGGCCGGGTTCGGCGAGCACGGCCGGGACGGCCTCCAGGAACTGATCGAGCAGCCGGTTGTCGAGATTTGCGAGGCCTCCGCTCACCTCGCGATGCTGATCGGCCGGACATACTCGGTTGTCACGACGCTCCGGCGCTCGGTGCCGGCAATCGAGGACCGGCTGCGGCTGGCCGGCCTGGCGGACCGGTGCGCATCGGTGCGGGCGAGCGGGATGAGCACGCTGGAGGTGGAGAGCGATCAGCAAGCCGCGATCAGGGCGATTGTCGCCGAGGCCCGCGCGGCCGTGGAGGCGGACCAGGCTGAGGCGATCTGCCTAGGGTGCGCGGGCATGGCTGGCCTGGAGGAGGCGATTACGGCGGAACTGCGCGTGCCGGTGATAGACGGTATCGGAGCGGCGGTCAGGCTCGCCGAGGCGATCGTCGGCCTTGGCCTGAAGACCAGCAAGGTCTCAACGTACGCGTTGCCCGAGCCAAAGCAGATCATTGCCTGGCCGCTGTCGGCTGCGCTCGGCTTGCAGCCCGGATCCGGCGGCGACGTGAGCGGGGGAAGCCAGTGACCGCGGCCACGGACCTGGCATCGCGGTGGCTCGGCGGCAGCGTGATCGCGGCCAGCGACGAGTCGTTCGGCGAGAAGGAGCACCTGCTCGATCCGGGGCCCGCCGCGTTCGAGCCCGGGCACTACGGCCCGCGGGGCGAGATGGTGGACGGCTGGGAAACTAGGCGCCGCCGAGAGCCAGGCCACGACTGGGCGCTGATCCGCCTCGGCGCGCCTGGGGTCATCACCGCTGTGGACGTGGACGCGAGTTTCTTCACCGGTAACCACCCGGAGTCCTGCATGGTCGAGGCCTGCGGGGCCGAGGGGTATCCAAGCCCTGCTGAGCTCGCCGGTCCCGGCAGGGGCTGGACCCAGATCGTGCCGCGCTGCGCCGTGCGCGGCGATGCCCACAACACGTTCGGCGTGTCGGATCCGCGGCGCTTTACCCACGTCCGGCTGTCGATCTTTCCCGACGGGGGCGTGGCGAGGCTCCGCGTGCACGGCAGTGCGCTACCCGACCCGCGCGAAATCGACGGGCTCACGATTGACCTGGCCAGCCAGCGGTACGGGGGGGCGGTTGTCGCCAGCAGTGATGACTTCTACGCCTCGGCGGACATGCTAAACCGGCCCGACATGGCCAGGTCCATGGGCGAGGGGTGGGAGACGCGGCGGCGACGGGATAGCGGGCATGACTTCGCCGTGCTCCGGCTGGCGTTCGCTGGACAGGTGCGGCAGCTGATCGTGGACACCGCGCACTTCCGGTACAACGCGTCCGCCGCGGTCGAGGCGTGGGCCTGCGCGGAGGATCCGGTGCCCCCTGCCAACTCCGCCGTGTGGCGGTCGCTGCTGGCCCGCACCCGGCTCCAGCCCGATACCCGTCATGTCCTTTCGGCGGGCCCGTCCCCGGCCATGACCTGCATCCGGCTTGATGCCTTTCCCGACGGCGGCCTGTCGCGGGTGCGAGTGATCGGCGACATCGACCCCGCCGCCCGAGTACTGGCCGGATACCGGTGGTTCAACTCGCTTCCGGCCGATCAGGCCGTGCGATGTCTTGAGAACGAGGGCATGCCGTCAGACACGGCCGCCGCGATCGCCGGCCAGCGACCGCTGTCCGAGCATCGGCCTGGCAGTTTCCGCGATAGGGGGGGCTCACTGCTGTCCGCGGCTGAGGATCAGCTCCGTGTCCTGGCAGTCATCCTTGAAGGCCGCTCGGACGCGTAGCCGCCACTGCTATCGACGCCACCCGCCGTGGCCATCTGGTCGCCCCGGACACTGCCACGGCTCCCGCCACACGCCCGGAGATGACCAGCGGAACACCGCCGGTGAAGGGCGTTTGGCTGGCTGCTTCCGGTCCGGAATGCGGCCTAGCCTGCTATCCCCGCGGCCGGCCCGGCCCGCCGCGCCGCGAGCGGGTGCGCGCAATGTGCGCGACCGCCTCGTCCGGGTCGGCGCAGATCGTTACGTGCCCGAGGTCCCGGTCATCGACGACGAGGTTGGCAGCCAGTGCCCGCAGGACCGGTCCCCAGCCGGCACCGAGGAAGACGAGGTCGGGCGCGCCGGGCTCGGTCTGCAGCGCCGCCCATACCGTCGCGGCTTCCGAGAGCGTGCCGATGCCGCCGTCGAGCACCACGACCGCGTCAGCAGCCAGCAGGTATGCCAGCCGCTCGGGATAGGTGTCCGACCAGCGCAGCTCATGACTCCAGCGGTTGGGCGTCAGGCCCTCCCAGCCGCGCATGGGCAGGCCGATGACCGTGCCCCCCGCTTCGGCGGCGGCCTGGGAGGCCACCGCCATCAGGCCGCCATAACCGCCGGTGACCAGGCTCCAGCCGCGCGCTGCGACGCCAGCCCCGATCCGCTGCGCGACCGTACAGCGCGGGTCGGGCGGCTCGAGGCGCGCCGAGCCGATGACGGCAACCGTCACGCCCGCCCCGGGCGGAACGTGCCGGGTCTGCTCAGCCGGCGACGAGCTGATAGCCACGCACCCCCCCCTTCCTGGACAGGGTGATGATGGCGCCGCGCAGGACGCCCTCTGAGTACTCGCTGCCCGGATTGATCGCAAGGGTTCGGCCGATCCGCGCCTCGCCGCGCGACTCGTGGATGTGCCCGTGCAGGCTCAGCATGGGCTGGTACTTCTCCAGGGCGTCGCGCACGGCGGAGGATCCGACCCCGGCGATCACCGGCATGCCCCCCTTCATGACCGGGCGGAACTCCGCGTCCAGCAGGACGGCCTGGTCTATCGGGGTCTCCCGCGGCGGCACGTGAAAGTTGAAGATCACCCGGTCGGTGTTTCCGAGTGCGTCCGCCTGCTTGGCGATATAGGCGGCGAGCTCATCCTCGGGCAGCTCGCGCGGCGAGTCCCAGGGCGTCTCGTTGGAGTATCCGACGCTGACCATCGTGAATCCGTCTCCCAGGTCTACCTGTTCCTCCTCTGGGTTGATCACGGTGGCGGACGAGCGCAGGATGTCGTCAACGAAAGTCGGGTCGTCGTTCCCGGGCGCGAAGTAGCACTGGATGCCGGTTCCGGCGAGCCTGTCCTCGGCCAGCTCGAGCCAGCTGCTCAGAGTTTGATTCATCAGCCTGCCGAACAGCTCCGTCACCGCTGCCGGGTTGGCTCGGAAGTGCTCCATCTCCTCGGGCGTGCTGTCGTAGGCGTAGAAGCCCGCGTCGGCGATGGTCTTGCGGAGTTTTGCTATGCCGTCCCCGGTCACCTCCAGCGATCGGCCGTAGAGCGTCGCGGTGCGCCGCCCTTGCCCGCGGTCGACGATCGGGACGATCATCTTGCCCGTGATGTCGCCGCCCATGATGAGGGTGTCGCAGCCATAGAACTTCGCCGCGTTCAGGAACTTGCGTATGCACATCTCAGAGCCATGGATGTCGGTGGCGAAGTAAATCTTGCGGTCAGCCATCGTAGGTGCCTGCCACCTCCTCGGGAAGCTCGTACCAGGGGGTGCGGCGCCCGAGGCGGGCGCGGGCCTTCCAGCGCAGTGACTTAGCCGCCTCGTCGATGGCCGCCTGGATAGACCGCGCAGAGTCTGCGACTCTGCCACGGTCCGGCTCGGCCAGCTTGTCCTGCGCGAAGGTCACCAGATTGGTGAGGTTGTCGCTCAGCGTGGTGTACCAGCCCCAGTCGGCGCTGGTGACGGCGCAGAGCCGGTCGAGGGACAGACGGTCTGCGCCGGCGACGTCGGCCCGGTCGAGTTCATGGTTGCGCAGCAATTGCGCCGCGTCGATCAAGTCCTTGGCATTGATCTGGATGATCTGCAGCTTGGTCAGCAACAGGTCGGCGACCGACAGGGTGTCCGGTAGCAGCGTGAGGCGGCCGGACAGGTCGAGGCGGTGGCACATGGAGAAGGAGCCGACGAAGACGTCGAGCTGGCGGCCGTTGGCCTCGTCGTAGAAAAGCAGGCGCCGGTCCCCGTGCAGGGCGTTGAAGCGATCGTTAGGCACGTATCCCAGTGCGCGCATGGCTACCTTCGCCTGCCGGCCGTCCTTCCGGGCGATGACGATGTCGATGTCCGCGTAGGCGCGCTCCAGCGGCGGCGGTGTCGGGCTGTGGCGGTGCCTGGCCACTGCCAGCCCGCCAAGTAGTCGCCCGCTGACCTGCTGAGCGGCGCACACGCTCAGGACGTGCTCGGCTTCTTCGACGATGTCTGCTGCCGGTGTTGAGCCCATCACGCGGGCTCCCCGATCGTCGCGCGGTGAATCGTCGTGTAATGCTCGTTCCTGGCGTGCTCGCTGGGGAAGTTGTAGCTTCGCTTCCCGGTGTGCCTGGCGAGGTGAAACCCGATCTGTGCCAGCGGCAGGGCCGCGAGGATCGGGCTGAACTCCTCGGGCGCGCCCCCGGCCAGGCGCAGGTGCCCGATCCACCGCGGCGGCTCGATGTCGGAGATGACGGTGGTGTCCGCCCGCAGGAAGGTCAGCTCGGACAGGATCTCGCCGGCTCGGTCGTGGGCGGCGCCCGCCGGCGCCACGACAACCACGGGATCACCTGCCCTGGTGATGAAGTACTCCTCGTGCGCCCACTCCTCCAGGTTGGCGGCGAGTGCCAGGCGCTGCGACGCCTCGAAAAGTTTCGCCGCGCCGAAGCGCGCAGTCGCCTCGTTCGGTCCCGCGCCGAGAAAGGTCACGAACCGGCCAGACGCCATCCTGGCAGCGGCCTCCGCCGCCGGCGTGTCGTTCCAGCCGAGTGTCTTGGCCGCCTGGCCGGGGAGCTGGCCGCACGCGTTGCGCACGGTACTGTCACTGCCCCGCCCGGAGGTGCGCAGCGCCAGGTTGACAAGAGTGCATAGCATGGCGATGTAGGTGCTGGTTCCCGGTGAGAAGCCGAGCGTCGGAACTTCGATCGGCAAGATCCGGTCGGCGGCCACGGAAAGCGGGCTATCGGCGTCGCTGGTCAGCCCGATGACAGGATGGCCGAACGCCGCTGCCTGCTGCGCGGCCTCGACGGTGCGCCCGACCCTGCCGGAGAACGAGATCGCCATGACGGCGCTTGCAGGCGGCAGGTAGCGAACCAGGTAGCGGGCCAGATCCAGGGCATGCACGGGGTGGATCTGCAGCTGGCTGTGCCGCCGGAATGCCAGCGAGGAGGCGAGCGCCGCGAAGGCGGAGTCGCCGCAGCCAGTCAGGTAAAGGTGCTGGATCCGCTGCTCGGCGAGCCATTCAGCCAGCTGCGCGACCTGGCCGCCGGAGTCGGTCAGGTGGTTGGCGATGACATCGGGGATGACGGCGATCTCCTCGCGCATGACGCCGATGTCGTAGTTGCCCGCCGGGTCACCAGCCGCCTGCGGGCTCGCCATGCTTCGGCCCACCCCGGGCTCCGCCAGGCCTCGTACGGCCACGCCCGGGTCTGTCCTGCCGGCGTCAGCACCCGCGGTCGCAGTGCTAACACCCGCGCCGGCACCTGCGCAGCCCGCCGTCTCGGTGAACAGGTCATGCGCCAGCGGGCTGCGGTCCAGGAGCCGCAGGGATCCCGACGCGCCGATCGCGGCAGCGGCGGTCGCGCAGCCCCGGCGCGCGGCGGCGGCCGGGTCATCGCCGAGCGCGAGCCCCGCGGCGAACCCGCCGCAGAAACTGTCACCGGCTCCGGTGGGGTCTGCGACCGTGGCCGGGTAGGCAGGCACGTGCACCTGAGCGGCTCCTCGCCTGGCCACCAACGCGCCATCGCCGCCGAGCTTGACGACGACGCACCGAACCCCCGCGGCGGTGAGTTCGCCGGCGGCACGGGGCGGGTCATCGTACCCGACCAGCGCGGCGAGCTCCTCCCGTGACGGCAGGAACACGTCCACCGAGTGTACGGCGCCCAGCAAGAGGCCTCCCGGCTCCCAGTCCTCGTGCGTGTCCAGCATGATGACTGCGTCCTCGGACTGCGCGCGCGCCGACCGTGCCAGGCCGGCCGCGGCGGCCAGCGGCATCGCGGCGATGTGCACGACGGGCGCCGGCCGCCGGTCCAGCCACGCGCGCGGGACATCCCCGGGCTGCGGGGCGACCTCGGCACCGCGGCCGCGCGGCGTCCGGTATACCCAGTGCCGCCGACCGTCGGCTTCGTAGATGACCCAGTTCCGTACGGTGGGACCATCGACATGGCGGATGCCGTCCGTGTCGGCGCCGGCGTCGCGCAGACGGCCGAGCGCCGCGAGCGGGAAGTCCGTTCCGCAGCGGGCGACGATGCCGACGCCGCTGACCCAGGCCAGTGCGGCCGCCGATGCGTGCACCGAGTTGCCGCCCAGCGTGCTCATCTCGCTGCTGCCGTCTGGCTGGATCACGTCATCGATGGTGAGGTTGCCCACGACGATGACGGTCCGGCGTCTGGCAGCCGAGCTGGGATGGGCTGCCGCCGTCATCGGGGTCGGACGCGCTGAGTGAGGGATGCCATATGAGCTACTCCGGGGGGATCTCTTTGAAGGCCAGGTTCAGGTTAATTCCGCGCCGCCTGTTCACCAGGTACGCGCCGATGTACCACAGCACGCCCGCAGCCACCACGCCGAGCATGAACTCGACCGACAGGTGCTGGGTCACCGCGAACTGTGCGCTGATGGACCTGTTGAAGATGAACAGGACCATCAGGGCACCGAGCGCCACCACCCCGCCGGCTCCCGCGAGCGCCACGGCCGGGACACCGAGTACCTTCTTCCCGCCCGCTGATTCCCAGACGCTCCTGAGCCGGTAGGGGAAGACGATGCCAGCGGCCGAGACCAGGATGAACGCCCCGATCTGCGCCAGCAGGGCACCCAGCAGGCTCGCCTGGGCAATGTTGATCAACGCCAGCAGGGCGAGCTCTCCGGTGATAGTGCAGAACACGATGGCCGTGACCGGAGTGTGCACCCGGTCGCTGACCCGTCCGAGCCGCTGGGGTGCGCTGCGGTCCAGGCCCCAGGCGAGCATGTACCTGGTGGCTTGCAGTTCCGACAAGGGGGTTCCCATCAGCGCCCAGATCACGAATCCGATGCCAAGCAGGGCCAGCAACGCCACATTGTGCGTCATCAGCGCCGTCAGGAAGTTGACGCCCGGTGGCAGGCCGCCGGGCAAGCCGAGCTTGCCCGGGTCGTTTGCGGCGAGGAAGTCCACGCTGCGCAGCCAGCCGGTACCGACCGCGTGGGTGGCCAGCAGGACGATGACGGCCAGCACCAGCCCGTTGATCAGGACGCCGCCGACCATGGCGTAGTACTGCGACCGCGATGCCCGCTTGACTTCGCCGCCGATCTGCGCAGACCCCTGGGCGTAGCCGACGACGAAGAACACCCATGGCAGCAGCAGCAGGGTTGCGCTGAAGCTGAACGGCGCGGCCGCGCCGTGGAAGCCAGCCGCATGCGCGGCGGCGATGACCTGGCCATACCTGAGCGTCCCGTTCTTGGTGGCGAAGCTGTTCCAGGACGCGGCCAGGCTTGTTCCGTGCGCCACCAGCAGGGCGACCATCGCCAGGATGGCGAGCCCGGCGATCAGGAACAGCCACTTTTGCACCCGCCAGTAAACCCGCCCGCCGAAGATCAGCAGCAGCGCGAACAGGACATTCAGCAGGGTGCCGAAGCCGAAGACGTACCACTGCATGTGAAGGCCCAGGAAGTCATGCTTGGCCAGCAGTTCGTTCGCGACGGTGATCCAGCCATGGTTACCGGTTACGGACCCGATGGTGATCAGCGCTGTCGGCGCTGCGGACACCAGCGCGAACCATGCGTTGAAGCCGATCCAGAAAAAGATCAGCCAAATTCCCTGGCTCCACGACAGCAGCCAGCCGAGGAATGGGTGCAAGGCCCGGCTGACGAACACGTAGTCCCCGCCCGACCTGGGCATCGCAGCAGCGAACTCCGAGTACACCCAGAGCAGCGTGAACGCCATGATCAGGGTGCCGATGACGACGGCCAGAACCATGTTGCCGCCGGGGAAGATCGCCGGAGCCTGTTGCAGCAGGAGCACCGAGCCGACGGCGACATTCATTCCGAGCGTGTTCATGATCATCGCATCCCAAAGGGACACCTCACGGACCAAGCCGGTGGCATTGCGGGTGAAGTTGAAGTCCTGCGGCGCTCCTGTCGCACGTGCGGGGGACGACGTCATGCGATCACTTCCTGCGCGATCGACCGGCCGTAGCCGGGGCTGGGAGGGACGGGTGGCCATCGGGACCCGGGCCGATGACGTGCTTGAGTTCGCCGCCGATGCGGTGGCTCTCAAGCGAGAACTTGAACCGGTCAGCCCGGTAGAGCACCCGGGACACTTCGGTTGCCCGGTCGTCCTGGTCGAACGTGGTGCCATGGACCTGGAGGGCTGCAGCCCCTGGCGGTAGCTGAAGTAGCCCCGCCTCCTCGTCCCTGATCTGCACGACCTCGATCGTGCTCATGGCTCGCCCCATCTGCACGCCGTGGCGCCGCTCCAGCGTCGCGTACAGGGCTACCCGTGTGAAATCCTGCGCCACCAGGTCAGGGAACCTAGCCGGGCTCAGCCAGGCGGTCAGCAGCGCCAGCGGTCCGCCTGCGACCGATGCCAGCCGGTCAAGCCGGAACAGCCGCCTGGGCTTTCCGTCGAACACGTCACGCACATCCCGCGGCGGTGCCACGACTTCAGCGCGGATCACCGTGATCTCTGGCTCCAGGCCCTGACCACGCAGGGACTCGGTGAAGCTACCGAGAAGGCTGATCTTCTCGACGACCTTGTCATCGCGGACGAAGGTGCCCTTACCCCTTACTCGCCGCAGGTAGCCCTGCCGCACCAGGTCAAGCAGAGCCTGGCGCACCGGGGCTAGGCTGATCCCGAGATGCTCCGCGTACTGCCGCTCGTGTGGGATCTGCTGGCCAGGGCGCAGCGTTCCGCGTTCGATCTGGGTTTGCAGTCCGTGACGCAGTTGGTGGTGCAGCGGTACCGGCGAGCGGCGGCTGATCGACAGCGAGAGCTCGGCCAGGGAAGTGTCCCGCTGCGAGGTGTCCACCTGCGACGCCATTCCTGATACGTACTAAAATTATAATCTGCTGTCAAGGAGATCCTTCAGCCACCGCTAGCCCGGGTAGCTCGTTGCACGGATCCGGTATCGGCCCGATCAGCCCCTGCGAGAATGGCCTCGCCGTACCGCAACCGGCCAGGACGCGAGAAGATCCGCGTGGACGCTCCGGGACGGTGACCTGCACGGACGTACTGCGGTGGATGCACTGCGGGGCCGGAGTCCGCTTCGACGGTGAATGCCGGGATGGCCCGGTCCAGCCAGCGGGCATCCACCAGCTGGCAGCACCCGGAGTCGCCGAGTACAACGCTCCGAAGATGGAGTGAGCCGGATACGGTCGGCTAGCGTACTGCTGGAGCGGCTAGCTGCCCCGGTAGGTCGAATAGGCATACGGGCTGAGGACCAGCGGCACGTGATAGTGGCCCTCGGCGTCGTCGACGAGGAAGCTGACCGCGACTTCCGGGTAGAAGGCGGGCCGGCCAGAGCGCGCGAAATACGCGCCGGTGTCGAACACGACACGGTAGGTACCGGGTGGCAGGCCGTCCGGCCCCAGTTCTCGCACCCGTCCGTCGTCATCGGTCAGGGCGTCCGCTACTGGCGACGGCCCACTACCGCCCGCGTGCTCCAGTCGCACCGGCACACCCGCCGCCGGCCGTCCCAGCGCGGTGTCCAGCACGTGCGTGGTCACCGTGCTCATTGTCCTGCCTCCTCACGGTGCCGCGCGGCTTCCAGAGCGGATGCCTCATCGGTCCCGGGCGGCCCTGCCGGGTCGATCATCCTGGCCAGGCGGAGTTCGTTGATCTTGCGGAGCTCGTCGCGCATGACCTGGCGCTCGGTCTCTGGCTCGTTCCGCAGCCGCTCCCGCAGGATCGCGAGTAGCCCGGGCGCGCTGTGCCCGGCGGCGCAGACCAGGTAGATGTGGCCGAATCGCTCCTCGTAGGCACGGTTGCCTTCCGCGAGCTGCGCCAGGATCTTGTCGCCTGCGGCGGCTACCGCAGCCTGCTCCGTCCGTGACCAGGGACTCTGCGCTTTCGCCGGGGATTGCCCGATCCGGGGATGCCCGGCCAGGGCTTCGCTGACATCCTCATCGGTCAGCGCTGTGCCGGCGCGGTCGAGCAGGGCGGCCAGCGACGGGTACGGCCGGCCGTCACCCACTCGTTCAGCCCACCGGGGCGCGCTGCAGCAGGCGAGCAGCGCCGCCCGTGCCTGCCCGGCCGGCATCGCGTTGAACGCCAGGAGCCCCGCGCCCTCGGGCGGCCCGCTCTGGCCCGTATCCGATCCGGTCACCTGTCTCCCTCTGCGTACGTGTCCGGACGGCGAGGCTAGCCCGAGCCCTGAAGCCCCGTCAACGTGCGGCGCAGCGGCGCAACGAGACCGGAGCCACTTTGTCCCCGCCTCTTGACCGGACGGTGCGCGACAGTTAGCTTATCTGTAATCCGGAAAGTCAATTCCGCTATATGGAAAATCCAGGCTGCGTATGAGCCCCCGCGCCGCCGACATCCCCACCTGGAGCCTCAATGCCGACGATCAACGCACCCGAAGCCGTGCCGGCGGGCACAACAGCGAACCCGCCGGTCCATCCCGTGGACGAAGTCCTGAGCCCGTACCGCCTGTTCATCCTGGGCCTCCAGCACCTGTTCATCATGTACGCCGGTGCCGTCGCGGTGCCGCTCATCGTCGGCGGGGCGCTGCGGCTGCCCACGTCCACGATCGGGCTGCTGGTCAACGCCGACCTGCTGGTCTCGGGCATCGCGACGCTGATTCAGAGCGTCGGCATCGGCAAGATCTTCGGCGTCCGCCTGCCGGTGGTGGCTGGCGCGACGTTCACCGTGCTCAGCCCGATGATCATCATCGCGCAGCAGTACGGGCTGGCTGCCGTGTACGGCGCGATGCTTTGCTCGGGCGTGTTCGGCCTGCTCATCGCCAAGCCGTTCTCGATGCTGGTGCGGTTCTTCCCGCCGCTGGTGGCCGGCACCGTCATCTGCGTCATCGGGCTCTCGCTGATCGGCGCTGACGTCAGCCTCATCGCCGGCGACAACCCGGCCGCCGGGAGCTACGGGCAAGTCTCGCACGTGGCTCTGGCCGGCCTGGTGATGCTGCTCATCGTGCTGATCACGAGGTTGTTCCGCGGGTTCGTCAGCCAGATCGCGGTGCTGCTGTCGATCGTGATCGGGACGCTCGTCGCGTGGCCGATGCACCTGATGCACTTCTCCAGCGTCCAGTCGTCCTCATGGGTCGGCTTCGGCGGGTTCTTCCGGTTTGGTCACCCGAAGTTCGAGGCGGCAGCGATCATCTCGATGTGCATCGTCATGCTGGTCACGTACACCGAGTCAACAGCCGACATGCTCGCGGTCTCGGAGATGGTCGGCAAGAAGCTGACCCCGTCGGACCTGGCTCGCGGCCTGGCCACCGACGGCCTGTCGGCAGTGCTGGCCGGGTTCCTGAACTCCTTCCCGGACACCGCGTTCGCGGAAAACGTCGGCCTCGTCGGCCTGACCCGGGTCCGCAGCCGCTGGGTCGTGAGCGCGTGCGGCGCCATGCTGCTGCTGCTGGGCCTGCTGCCGAAGATCGGCCAGGTGGTCGCCAACGTGCCCGGCCCGGTGATCGGCGGCGCTGCCACGGTGATGTTCGCGATGGTCACTGCGGTCGGCATCCGGACGTTGAACAAGACATCGTTCGACGGCAATCACAACCTGCTGATCGTGGCCGTGTCGCTGTCGGCCGGGCTCATCCCGGCCGTGCAGCCGGCTTTCTACGAGCACTTCCCCAACGACTTCCAGGTCATCTTCGGCTCCAGCATCACCTCGACGGTGATCGTCGTGTTCACCCTGAACCTGGTGTTCAACCACTGGACGCGCAGGCCCAAGGGGGAGAGCGCGGTGACGGTCGCGGTGCGCGAGGGCGCGGTCGCGGTGAACGTCCCGGACGACGGCGTGGTGACGACTCCTGGCAACGGCGAGGTCGCGGCAGGCGGTCACGCGGGCGCCTAGTGAGCGCCGGGGCCGCGGGAGGGCGTGGCGATGAGTTCGCGACAGGTGCGGTGGCGGCCGGACCGGCGCCACCGCGGAGGGCACCGGCTCAGCCCGCGCCCTCCGCTGCGATGATCTCGGACATCTCGCCGGCGATGCGGGTGAGCGCGGGCACGATGCGCGCCGCGGCGTCGTCGGTCATGCGTGCCTGCGGCCCGGAGGTGGAGATCGCCAGGGCGGCCGGTACGTCCGGCACGGCCACCGCGAAGCAGCGCACGCCTACCTCTTGCTCGCCTTCGTTAACGGCGTAACCCTGCTTGCGGATCACTTCGAGGTGCGCGAGCAGCACGTCCGGGTCCGTGATCGTGGTGGCAGTGGCCGCGGGCATGCCGCTGCGCTCGAGCACCGCACGCGCCTCGGCGGGCGGAAGCTGGGCGAGCAGTGCCTTGCCTACCGCGGTGCTGTGCGGGCGCACCCGGCGTCCCGGCTCGGTGAACATCCGCATCTGATGCGGGCTGGGCACCTGCGCCATGTAGACGACCTCGTCGCCGTCCAGCATCGCCAGGTTCGCCGTTTCCCCGGTGAGCTGCACGAGCTGAGCCAGGAAGGGCCGCAGCCACGTCCCGAGCATCCGGCTGGAGGTCTCACCGAGCCGGATCAGCCGCGGGCCCAGGGTGTACCGGCGCGAGGCCTCCTGCCGGACATAGCCCCGGTTGACCAGCGTGCGCATCAACCGGTGAACGGTAGGCAGCGGAAGCCCGGAGGCGCTCGCCAGCTCGGACAGGCCCAGCGCCCCGTCGGCATCGGCCAGCATCTCGAGCAGATCGAAGGCCCGCTCGATGGACTGCACCCCACCCGCGGCTGTCGCCCCGCCCGGGGGCGCCGCCACAGCTGTGCCGTGCCCGTCGCGGCTGGCTAGGGCCGCTCGGGCCTTCTGAGTGTGATCCACAATTTCCATCATACAGAATCCGCAATTCGCATCACAAAACCCCGGACGCATCGGATGACACCCAGCGGACCGGCTCGGCCGCTCCGTCAAACGTCGCGGCCCATGCCACTGAATCTCGCCGCCCCACGGGACGCCTGCTGTCGCTGCGGAGGTACTCATCGCTGACATCCGACGAGCAGCAGCCCGTTTCGCGGTCACCGTCCGCCGACGGTTGACGAGCCAGTCGCCGGCCTCTACACTTATCCGTGTAACGAAAAGAAAATTTCAAGATACGGAAAAATGATGGATCATACTCTTCCCTACCTGGTCAACTGCTCACTGCTGTTCACTGAGCAGCCCTTGCTCCGGCGGCCGGCCGCGGCCCGCGCCGCGGGCTTCTCAGCGGTCGAGTTCTGGTGGCCGTTCAGCACGCCGGTGCCGCCCGACCGCGACGTTGACGCCTTCGTCACGGCGATCGAGGAGGCCGGGGTGGCGCTGGCGGGCCTGAACTTCTTCGCAGGCGACCTGGCCGGCCCGGACTGCGGCGCGATGTCGGTCCCCGCCCTCAGCGGGCAATTCCGCGACAACATCGAGGTCGTCGCGGATATCGGCGAGCGGCTGGGCGTCCGCGCGTTTAACGCGCTGTACGGAAACCGCGTCCACGGGGTGACCCCCGCCGCTCAGGACGAACTCGCGCTGGAGAACATCGTCCTCGCGGCGAAGGCCGCCGCCGGGATCGGCGCCACCATCTTGATCGAGCCGGTGAGCGGGCCCAAGCCCTACCCGCTGCGCACGGCCAGCGACGCGGTGGGCGTGGTCCAGCGCGCCCGCGCGGCGGGCGCCCCCAACGTGGGCTTCCTCTGCGACTTGTACCACCTGGCCAGCAACGGCGACGACCTCGACGCGGCGATCGCCGCGCACACCGGCGTCACCGCCCACGTGCAGATCGCCGATGCGCCGGGCCGCGGCGAGCCGGGCAGCGGCCAGCTCGACCTGAACCGGTACCTGAAGGCCCTGGCGGACCGCGGGTACAGCGGCTGGGTCAGCCTGGAGTACAGGCCGTCCGACCCGGCGGGGACGACCGAAGCGAGCTTGGCCTGGCTGCCGGCCGAACGCCGCGCCGCACCCGCCGCACACCAAGGAGGAGAGCACGCGTGAGTACGCGGATCGCATTCATCGGACTGGGCATCATGGGGGCGCCGATGGCCACCAACCTGGTCAAGGCCGGCTTCGACGTCATCGCCTGCAACCGCAGCCCGGCCCGGACCGAGCAGCTCGTGGCGGCCGGAGCCCGCGGTGCCGGGAGCATCGCCGAGGCGGTCCGGGACGCCGAGGTGGTGGCAACGATGGTTCCCGATTCGCCGGACGTGCGATCGGTGCTGGCCGGCCAGGGCGGTGTGTTCGAGAACGCGCCGGGCGGGACGCTGGTGATCGACTTCTCGACCATCCGCCCGGACGTGGCGGCCGGACTCGCCGCCGAGGGCGCGGGCCGCGGCTTCCGGGTGCTCGACGCGCCGGTCTCCGGCGGCGAGCAGGGCGCGATCGAGGGCACGCTCTCGGTGATGGTCGGCGGCGCCGCCGACGACTTCGACGCCGCGGCGCCGGTATTCAGCGCGGTGGGCAAGACCATCGTCCACGTCGGCCGGCCGGCTCGGGCCAGACGGTCAAGGCCGCGAACCAGCTCATGGTCGCGGGCATCATCGAGCTGGTCGCCGAGGCCATCGTCTTCCTCGAGGCCCACGGCGTCGACACCGAGGCGGCGCTGCGCGTCCTAGGCGGCGGGCTGGCCGGCAGCACGGTGCTGCAGCGCAAGGGCGCGGCGATGCTCGCCCGCGACTTCACGCCCGGTTTCCGTATCGCCCTGCACGACAAGGACCTGGGCATCGTCACCGCGGCCGCGCGCGAGGCCGGCGTGGTGATTCCGCTCGGAGCGCTCGCCGCACAACTCGTCTCCTCGGTTAAGGCACGCGGCGACAGCGGGCTGGACCACTCTGCGCTGCTCATGCTCGTCGAGCAGCTTTCCGGACGACAGGAGTAAGCAAGCATGCCACGGATGACCACTGCGGACGCCGCGGTCGCGATCCTGCGCCGTGAGGGCGTCACGAACGTTTTCGGGCTGCCCGGCGCGGCCATCAATCCCTTCTACGCCGCGATGCGCCGCGACGGCGGGATCACCCATACCCTGGCCCGGCACGTCGAGGGCGCCTCGCACATGGCCGAGGGCTACACCCGGGCCCGGACGGGCAATATCGGCGTGTGCGTCGGCACCTCGGGGCCGGCGGCACCGACATGCTGACCGGGCTGTACTCCGCCTCGGCCGACTCGATCCCGATCCTGTGCATCACCGGCCAGGCGCCCGTGGCCAGGCTGCACAAGGAGGACTTCCAGGCCGTCGACATCTCGGCGGTCGCCGCGCCGCTGACCAAGATGGCGATGACCGTGCTCGAGCCCGCGCAGGTGCCCGGCGCGTTCAGCCAGGCCTTCCACCTGATGCGCTCGGGCCGGCCGGGCCCGGTGCTGATCGACCTCCCGTTCGACGTGCAGCAGGCCGAGATCGAATTCGACATCGACACCTACCAGCCACTGCCGGTGTACAAGCCCTCGGCGACACGGGCCCAGATCGAGAAGGCGCTGGACATGCTCACCGCCGCGGAACGCCCGCTGATCGTGGCGGGCGGCGGCGTCATCAACGCCGATGCCGCGGGCCTGCTGGCCGAGTTCGCCGAACTGGTCGACACCCCGGTCGTGCCGACGCTGATGGGCTGGGGCGCGCTGCCCGACGACCACCGGCTCATGGCGGGGATGGCCGGCCTGCAGACCGCGCACCGCTACGGCAACGCCACCCTGCTCGCGTCCGACTTCGTGCTCGGCATCGGCAACCGCTGGGCCAACCGGCACACCGGCGGGCTCGCCACCTACACCGCGGGCCGGACGTTCGTGCACGTCAACATCGAGCCCACCCAGATCGGCCGGGTGTTCGCCCCCGACTACGGGATCGTCTCCGACGCCGGGGCGGCGCTGCGGCTGTTCGCCGAGGTGGCCAGGGAACGCAAGCAGGCCGGCCGCATCGCCGGGCGCACCGCCTGGGTGGCCCAGTGCCGCCAGCGGCGCGCGACCATGCAGCGCCGCACGCACTTCGACAACGTGCCGGTCAAGCCGCAGCGGGTGTACGAGGAGATGAACCGGGCGTTCGGCCCTGAGACGCGCTACGTCAGCACGATCGGCCTGTCCCAGATCGCCGCGGCGCAGTTCCTGCACGTCTACCGGCCGCGGCACTGGATCAACGCCGGGCAGGCCGGCCCGCTGGGCTGGACGGTGCCGGCCGCGATCGGCGTCTGCGTCGCGGACCCGGACGCGACCGTGGTGGCCCTGTCCGGTGACTATGACTTCCAGTTCATGATCGAGGAACTGGCCGTCGGTGCGCAGTTCAACCTGCCCTACATCCACGTGCTGGTGAACAACGCCTACCTTGGCCTGATCCGGCAGTCACAGCGCGGCTTCGACATGGACTACTGCGTCCAGCTTTCGTTCGACAACGTCAACGCCCCGGAGACAGGCGGCTACGGTGTGGACCACGTCCGGGTGGCCGAGGGTCTCGGCTGCAAGGCGCTGCGGGTCACCGCTCCGGACGAGATCGGGCCCGCGCTGGAGGCGGCCAAGAAGCTGATGGCCGAGTACCGGGTGCCGGTCGTGGTGGAGGTCATCCTGGAGCGGGTGACCAACATCTCGATGGGCACCGAGCTGGACAACGTGACCGAGTTCGAGGAACTGGCGGCGCGTCACGAGGACGCGCCGACCGCGGTCGCCGCGATGCTGGACTGAATCATGCGGATCGTGATCGCGCCGGACAAGTTCAAGGGATCGCTGCCCGCCACCCAGGTGGCCGCCGCGATCGCCGCCGGGCTGACCGGGGCTTCGGCAGAAATTCTCGGGCCCGAACGGGCAGGACCCGATCTGGTCACGATCCCCGTGGCCGACGGCGGTGACGGGACCGTGGACGCGGCCGTGGCCGCCGGCTTTGAGCGCGTCCCGGTAACGGCGGCTGGCCCGACCGGCGAGCCGGTGCGCGCGAGCTACGCGCGGCGCGGCGAGGTCGCGGTCGTCGAGCTGGCTTGCGTCTGCGGCCTGGAGCGGCTTCCCGGCGGGCACCTCGGGCCGCTCGCCGCGTCCAGCTTCGGGGCGGGAGAGGTACTGCGAGCCGCGCTCGACGCCGGCGCGCTCCAGATCGTCCTCGCCGCCGGCGGCAGCGCCAGCACCGACGGAGGGGCCGGCCTGCTGCAGGCGCTCGGCGCGCGGGTTCTCGATACCCGGGGCAAGCCGCTGGGCCGGGGCGGCGCTGCGCTGCGCGACGTCGCTTCGCTCGACCTGACCGGGCTGCACCCGAGGCTCCGGCACTGCGTGATCACGGTCGCCGGCGACGTGGATAACCCGCTGACCGGCCCCGATGGTGCGGCCGAGGTGTACGGGCCGCAGAAGGGGGCCTCGCCGGCCCAGGTCGGCGCGCTCGCGAGCGGGCTGCGGCGCTGGGCGGCGGTGGTGACGGCGGCAACCGGGACCGACTGGTCGGCGGCCCCGGGCTCCGGTGCCGCTGGCGGCGTCGGCTTCGCCGCACAGGCCGTGCTGGGTGCCGGACGGCGCCCGGGCATCGAGCTGGTGCTGGGCCTGGTGGACTTGGAGGCGGCGCTCGGCGACGCTGCCCTGGTGATCACCGGAGAGGGCTCCCTGGACGCGCAGAGCCTGGCTGGCAAGGCGCCCGTGGGGGTGGCACGGGCCGCCGCCCGTCACGGAATCCTGGTCGTCGCGGTGGCCGGGCGCAGCACCCTGACGGCGGGGGAGCTGGCCGCGGCCGGGATAACGGCGGTGTACACGCTGAGCGAACTGGAGCCCGACCCGGCGCGGTGCATCGCCGGGGCCAGCCGGCTGCTCCAGCGCGCGGGCCGGATGATCGCTGGTGACTGGCTGCCTCAGGGGGTCCGATCATGAGCTTCGATCTCGTCGTGCGGGCGCGCCGCGGGGTCGTCGACGGCGCGCTCCGGCCATGTTCGGTTGGCGTGCGCGCCGGGCGGATCGCCGCCGTCGAGCCTTCCGACGCGGCCCTGGACGCCACCGAAGTCGTCGAGCTGGCCCGTGACGAGGTGCTGCTGCCCGGGCTGGTCGACACCCACGTGCACGTCAACGAGCCGGGCCGCACCGAATGGGAGGGCTTCGCGACCGCCACGGCAGCGGCGGCGGCCGCGGGCGTCACCACGATCATCGACATGCCGCTTAACAACATCCCGCCGACCTGTGACGTCTCCGCGCTGGAGGTCAAGCAGAAGGCGGCCAGCGGACGCTGCCACGTTGACACCGGATTCTGGGGCGGGGCGATTCCCGGGAACGCCGCAGACCTGCGTCCGCTGCACGAGGCAGGCGTGTTCGGCTTCAAGTGCTTCCTGCTGCCCAGCGGCGTCGAGGAGTTCCCGCCGCTGGACCCCGCCGGGCTCGAGCGGGCGATGCGGGAGATCGCGGCGTTCGACGGTCTGCTGATCGTGCACGCCGAGGACGCCCACGAGATCACCGAGACTCCGCACAGCCGCGTCTACCAGGACTTCCTCCGCTCCCGCCCGCCGGCGGCCGAGCAGCGGGCGGTCGAGACCCTGCTGGCGGCGGCGGCCCGTACCGGCGTGCGGGTGCACGTGCTGCACCTGTCCAGCGCGGCGGCGCTGCCTGCGATCAGCGCGGCCCGCAGCCAGGGCGTGCGGGTCAGCGCCGAGACCTGCCCGCACTACCTGAGCTTCGCCGCCGAGGAGATCCCCGACGGTGCGACCTGCTTCAAGTGCTGCCCGCCGATCCGCGGCAGCGCCAACCGCGACGCCCTCTGGCAGCGGCTGCGGGCCGGTGACATCGACTGCGTCGTCTCCGACCACTCACCCTGCACCGCCGAGCTGAAGCACGCCGGTACCGGCGACTTCGCCGACGCCTGGGGCGGCATTGCCTCCCTGCAGCTGGGCCTGCCCGCGGTCTGGACGGCCGCCCGGCAGCGGGGCGTGCCGCTCGCTGAGGTCGTCGGCTGGATGTCGGCGCGCCCGGCGGCGCTGGCGGGCCTGGCCCGCAAGGGGGCACTCGCGGTCGGACGCGACGCCGACATGTGCGCGTTCGCTCCCGACGATGGGTTCGTCGTCGACGCGGCCGCGCTCAGGCACCGGAACGCGATCAGCGCGTACGACGGGAAACGACTGACCGGCGTCGTGCGCCACACCTGGCTGCGCGGCAGGAAGACCGCCGGCGAGGCGATGTCCCCGGCCGGCCAGCTGCTCAGCAGGATGGGATCATGAACAGCACCGACAAGCAGCCGTGGCCGGACCTCGCCGCCCGTCAGCTCGGCGCCAGCGTCATCTACGCCGACGACGAGCTGTTCGCCGAGCGGGAGAACCTGATCAAGCCCGCGGACCCGGTCTTCCTGCCGCACACGTTCGGCAACAAGGGCCAGGTCATGGACGGCTGGGAGACCCGCCGGCGGCGCGAGCCGGGCAGCGACAGCGTGATCGTCCGCCTCGGTTGCGCCGGCGTCGTGCGCCGGGTCGTGGTCGACACCTCCTACTTCACCGGCAACTACCCGCCGGGGGTGTCGGTCGAGGCGTGCGGGGCCGAGGGGTATCCGACCCCCGCCGACCTGGCCACGGCGCAGTGGTCGACGCTCGTCCCGCGCAGCGGGGTGGCCGGTGATGCCCGGAACGAGTTCGACGTCGCCGTGGAGCAGCGCTTCACCCACGTCCGGCTGACGATCTTCCCCGACGGGGGAGTGGCCCGGCTGCGCGTCTTCGGCGAGCCGGTACCGGACCCGCGGCTGCTGCCTGGCGTCATCGACCTGGCCGCCCTGGAGAACGGCGCCATGGTCACCGACTGCAGCAACATGTTCTATTCATCGCCGGCCAACCTGCTCATGCCCGGCCTGGCGCGGGTGATGGGGGACGGCTGGGAGACCTCCCGGCGCCGCGACGATGGCAACGACTGGGTAGCGGTGCAGCTGGCCTGCGCCGGAGCCGTCGATGTCGTCGAGCTGGACACCTCGCACTTCATCGGCAACGCGCCCGGGTGGGGGTCACTGTACGCAGACGGCGGGGATCTGCTGCCCCGCACCGCGCTCCAGCCCGACACCCGTCACCGGTTCGCCGTGCCCGGCCGGCCGACGGCCGGGCAGGTGCGCCTCGACGTCTACCCGGACGGGGGGATGGCCCGGCTTCGGGTGTTCGGGGTACCCACCCCTTCCGCGCGGACGGCGCTGGCCGACCGGTTCCTCCGCCTGCTGCCCGGGTCGCAGTTCGCCGCGCTGCTGGGTGCCGCCGGCCTGCCGCCGGGGGAGGCGGCCCGGCTGACCGAACCCCGGCCCGGGCTGGCGGATCTGCCGCCCTCCCTCCGCGAGCGGCTGCGGCTCCACCCGGTCTAGCCCTCCGGGCCCAGGGTCGGATCCGTGCCGTTCGGCAAAAGAAAATCTCTTTCCGTCTTACGAGATACCGCGGGAGCTCATCATGGCCATCACCTTCGGCGACAACCAGTACGGCAAGGCGGAGGTCCGCCTGGTCCATGTCACCCGGGACGGTGATCGGCACCAGATCAGGGACCTGAACGTGTCGACCGCGCTGCGCGGCGACTTCGCCGCCGCTCACCTGGAGGGTGACAACTCTCACGTGGTCGCCACCGACACCCAGAAGAACACCGTCTACGCGCTCGCCCAGCAGTACGGCGTGGGCGAGATCGAGGAGTTCGCGCTGCGCCTCGGCTGGCACTTCACCGGCGAATTCGAGTGGGTGACCGGCGCGAAGATCAGCATCGAGGAGTATGGCTGGGACCGGATCGTCGTCGACGGCGCGGAACACGGGCATGCGTTCTCGCGGGCCGGCGGCGGCACCCGGACCACTGCCGTCACCATCGACGGCGACCAGGCCTGGGTGGTGTCGGGCCTGACCGACCTGGTGGTGCTCAAGTCGACCGGGTCGGAGTTCACCGGTTTCCCGCGCGACCGCTACACCACGCTGGCCGAGGACCGCGACCGCATTCTTGCCACCGCGGTCACCGCCCGCTGGCGCTACGCGGGCCCCGGCATCGACTGGGCCAAGAGCTACGCCGACGTGCGGCGCATCCTGCTGGAGGCGTTTGCGGTCAAGCACAGCCGCGCCCTGCAGCAGAGCCTGTACTTCATGGGGGAGCAGGTGCTCGAGGGCCATCCGGAGGTGGCCGAGATCCGGATGTCGATGCCGAACAAGCACCACTTCCTGGTCAACCTGAGCCCGTTCGGCCTGGCCAACGAGCGCGAGGTGTACTACGCCGCGGACCGTCCGTACGGCCTGATCGAGGGCACGGTGACCCGCGACGAAGCGCCCGATCCCGGCCGGGCCTGGCAAACCATACCCGGCTTCTGACATAAGTATCCGCTATACGGAAAAATTTTTCCAAAGCTGTCTGGCTATTCAGATCATGGCGAGCTATCGTCGGGGTAGTAGACAGGAAATGCCGGCGTAGGGCTGCGCGATCCCCGACGGGCGGGCAGCAGGCTGGCGGTGGCGGACGTAGGAGTGTGCGGTGGAGCCTGGACTGGTGGTCAACGGCCGGACTCGTGAGCTGAGTGAGGTCGGCGGCCACGTCACGCTGCTGGAGTGGCTGCGCGCTAGCGGCCTCACGGGCTGCAAGGAAGGCTGCGCGGAAGGCGAGTGCGGGGCCTGCGCGGTGCTGGTCGCTCGCGACGACGGGAAGGACCGCACGTGCTGGGTCGCGATCAACGCCTGCCTGGTGCCGGCCGCGGCCTTCGACCAGCAGGAAATCGTCACCGCCGAGGGCCTGGGCCAGCCCGGGCAATTGCACCCGGTGCAGCGGCAGATGGCCGATCGCGGCGGATCCCAGTGCGGCTACTGCACGCCGGGCTTCATCTGCTCGATGGCTGCGGAGTACTACCGGCCCGGCCGGGCGCCCGCACCGTCCAGCCCGAACGGCTCCGACGCGACCGCCGACGGCCGCATCACGAACGGCTCCGGCACGCC
>CAVPBZ010000031.1:0-256187 GCA_963702235.1 uncultured Actinomycetes bacterium | reverse complement strand
TGTTCAGGGGCAGAAATTCGAATACTCTGACAATCTTGACGCCACATTGCCCGAGCCTGTGACCTTCGCAAACGCGGAAGCCTCTCCGATCTCGCGCCCGATCCGCGCCCGGGCAACGAGCCGCCCGGCGGCGACCTGCTGCTCAGCGGCATTCAGTGATAACGGCCGCCCGGCCGTTGCCGCGGCAAAGACCGTTGCTCTTTCTTGCTCTTTCTCAGGTATCCGCAGCTACGCGCGACACCTCCTGGCAGCGCCGAAACCACCGAGGCGCGGCTACCCGGTCGGAGGACCCAGCAGTGGCCGTGGAACGCCGCGCCAGAAAGCGCCGGACCGCA
This sequence comes from uncultured Actinomycetes bacterium, assembly GCA_963702235.1. Taxonomy (GTDB): domain Bacteria; phylum Actinomycetota; class Actinomycetes; order Streptosporangiales; family Streptosporangiaceae; genus PALSA-505. Next base: position 255,852 of record CAVPBZ010000031.1, on the reverse strand, counting down.
TCGAATGCCAGAGTCGCACCGCCCGTCAACGCCAGCCCGCACTCGCGGAACAGGGCCTCGTCACAGCAGCCGCCCCCGCCAGCAGTCGCGGCGAAGTTCAGCAGCCCGGAACTATAGTGCCTGGTCACGGCAGGTATGACAGCGGTCTGCGTGACCGTCCCCGCCTTGAGTGGGCCTGCACAGCTCACATTCACAATACGACCATGCGATCATCGCGCGGGGCCTGCGCTGACGTAGGGAGCCGCGGGAGGAGGACGACGCCTGCGGAGGGGGCGGCCCGATGCGCACAGCTCGCGCAGCATTGTCTCCGCATCGTCGGCCTCAGATGCCACGCCAAAGACGTAGCGGTCGGGGCGCAGGACCGCGAAGCGGCCGCCGCGTTCTTCGAACCATTTCGCCAGATGGTCTGAGGTCGCGATGAGCTCGCTGCCATACTTCGCGGGCATTTCGCCAACAGCGACGACGGGAACATCGAGTTCCGCCGCCACTGGGCTGATAGCGAGGACTGCGTCGTTGGTGGCGACCACAGCGACGTCCGGCGGGACGAGATCGTCGAACAGCGCAACATGCCCTTTGCCGGACCGGATAGTCGGCTGAGGAAACAGCTCACCGGCCGCGGTCGTGCCACTGAATAGCCCGTCTTCGAGCGGCGGCAGGCCCTGAAACGTCGTTCGTGGCAGTTCGCTGGTCAATGCTGCGCGTCTGAGCCGTTGGTCACGCTGTGCTGCGGCAGCCGGGTCGAGCATGCAAATCTCACGCCCGGCATTGACGGCCATGGTGATGATCCGCGTGACGTGTGGCCGGCGCTCGGCCTCGTAGCTCTCGAGGAGCGATTCAGCGCGGCCACCGCGCGTTGCCGCGGCGATCTTCCAGATCAGATTCTGTACGTCCCGGATGCCATGACAAAGTCCTTGACCGAGAAAGGGAGGCGTCTGGTGCGCGGCATCGCCGGCGAGGAACACGAGGCCGTCGCGCCAGCGCTCGGCGATCAGGGAGTGGAAGCGGTATACCGATGCCCGCAGGAGCTCGACCTCGTCGACGGACACCCAGGGCCGCAGCAGGGCGCGAATGACGTCGGGCTGCTGTATGCGCTCGGGCGTTTCACCGGGCAGGAGCATGAATTCCCATCGGTGGTGCCGTCCGGGGCCCGGGACGCGCGTTGAGGGCCTGCGCGGATCGCAGAACATCTGCGATTCGTTGGGGCGGCCGAGCTCACGTTCGCACAGCAGGTCGATCACCAGCCATGGCTCGTCGAAACCGTCGTCCAGCAGGCGAATCCCGATGTGGTCGCGAACGAAGCTCGAGGCCCCGTCCGCCGCGATGAGGCGGCGGCCGGATACTTCGGCATGACGGCCTGTAGCTACCTCTCGTGTCGTAACCGTGACATGGTCTGCGTATTGCTTGACCGCCACGACCTCGACACCCAACTCCAGGCTGACCGCCCGGTGGCGGTTCAGTCCGGCTCGCAGAAGCTTCTCGAGGGTGGGCTGGTAGAACAGGTAGTGCGCGTCCCATCCGTATATCTGATCGTCGGGCCACTCGTGAACTCGGATCGGCTGTCCGTCAGCGCCGTAGAATGTGCTGCGCTTCCACACACGTGTTTCCGGGAGTATGTCGCGGGCGATCTGAGCCTGCTGGAGAATGCGCATGATGTGTGCATCGAAATGGATGGCGCGCGGCAGTTTGAAGACGTCAGCTGCGCGTTCGAGGACGGACACCGACAGGCCCGCGGCGCCGGCCAGATTGGCGGCCACAGCCCCGACCGGCCCGCAGCCGACGATGATCAGATCTCGCAATTGAATCGGGCTATCCGCGAGTGACGCCAAGATCGCTGTAAAGCGGATCGTCCGCGCCGAACCGTCCGCGCACGAGCTTGGCCTCGTCGAGGCCGGCCAGGTCCCAGTACGCCGCCGAGGCTGGATCTACCCGGCTCCAGTCGAAGACGACACGACGTTCTGCGATGGCCCAGCGTCCGTCGCGATAGGCGAATTTGTCCAGATAACGGCCGCCGATCCGGGACTGCGTCTGACCGCTGTCCTCGTCACGCACGACAACCGCGATGTGGTAGCTCTCGACGTCAGCCTCGTCGCCGTGGAGATCGATGAGGACGTTGGAGATGAAGTGCCATAGGCAGGTCACCGGAGCGGCTGAGTTGGGCGAGATCATGGAGGCATTGAGAATAAAGTCGGCCGCCGGGCCGGCACGCCCCTCGTGATCCTCGGTCGCTCCCTCGTGATAGCAGGCGAGCGCAAGCTCGACATCGCGGCGATCTCCGGCACGGGCACGGCGATAGAGAACCTCGGTGATCTGCTGCTTCGCGACCAGCGCGGTGATCGCCGCTTCGTCCGGCAGGTACATGCTGGAGCCGTTGGCGGTCATGTTTCCTCCAAGGGTGCGTCCCCGGTCGCCGGGCTCGAGCTAGACCAGTCGTACACGACCTGCCGGCTGCTCAGCAGCCACCGCCCGTCCACCTGCTCACAGCGATCCAGGTAGCGGCCGCCGACGTGCACGTCGAACGAGCCCGAGCTGAGCACCAGCCGGTGGTATGCCAGGTGGTATGACTCGACGCGGGCGACGTCCGGTGAGTCGAAGTGGATGAGGACGTTGGAGACGGTGTGGCGTTGCGTCCCGTAACGATCGTCTTGATAGTTGTGCGTCCGCAGGTAGCCGGCGAACTCTTCGATCGTGCCGTCGAATATGCCGTGCGTATCGCGTGATCCCGCGACATGCTCGGACAGGATCGCGTCCGGGTCCTTGGCATCGGCGGCCCGGCCCCGGCGGGTGATCAGCTCCTCAATGCACCGCCTGGCCAGCAGCTCGCGGAGTGCGCTTGCGCTGGTCATTCCCATGGGCCAAGGAATTGCTGTCCGCCGAACACGTCGGCAGGCGCATCCACGAGCTCCGGCCAGCCCGCGGCGGGTTCCGAGACCGTTGGCGGCGCGGGCTCCGTCGGTGCGCACTGCTGCTGGTAGTAGTACAGCTGCACGAGATTGCCGTCTGGGTCGCGCAGGTGCGTGACGTAGTCGAAACCCGGGAGCAGGGCGGCCGGTACGGCGACCTCCTCGGCACCCCTGGCGAGCATGTGCGCCACCGCGGCTCGCAGCTGGCGGTAATTGGCGAGCCGGAACCCGAGCGCCAGCGAATCTAGATGATCGGAGAGCTGCAGCGCACTGCGGAGACCGATCTCGTACAGGGCGAGGTTGTGGTGGTCGGTGGTCGCGCTGAGCATGACCCCGCGGTGCCCGTTCCATTCGACCGAAGTCCGTTCGGTGAAGCCGAGTATCTCCCGGTAGAACCGCGTGGCCCGCTCGAGGTCTTCAACGAAGAGGCTGACCGGGCCGATTCCGACGATCTTGAACGGTCGCGTCATCATGACTCCATCGACCGCGTAGGACAGCGAGTCCGCCGCGACGGGCCGATGGCCGGAGGCAATGGCGATACCTGCGCGCAGCGCGTTCTCGACCTCGGTGGCCTCCGCTGGCTGCGGCGGCTCGGGCCGCACGTTGAGGACGCCGGACCACATCTGGCGCGGCTTGCTCAGGCCGTCCCAGCCGATCTGCTCCATGCCGTAAAAAAGCTCGTTGATGTGCCCTTCCGAGTCGAACAGGTACGTGTGCCAGTTCGATCCTGGCATGTCGCGGCCCGAGCGGAGCAGGTTCTGGCCTTGATCAGAGACCCACGCGTCGCCGTTCACGACCTCAGCAAGGCTGCCGACTTGCCAGGTGATCTGGTTGATGGAGGCTCCGGCAGAGCCATTGGCCTGCCCAACCCAGTCCCAGACCTTCTGGCTGATCAGTACCAGCTGGTGGTGGTCGCTGCCGAATCGCGTGAAGTGCAGCAGTTTCTCGTTCGGGGACAACGACGCCTGCTCCTCGGCAGGCAGCCGCGACGGCATGTTGCCGGACTGGTCGGAGATGATCAACCCCAGGCCGTCGACATAGAAGTCGAGCATCGCGTCGATGTTGCGGCAGTTGTACCCGAAGTGCCCCAGCCGGCGGATCTTGAACGGGCGCGGCAGCCGCACGCCTCCGACGTCGTATCCGGAACTCGCCGACCCTATGTCCTGCCGGGCGGCGGAACGTGAGACTGCGGTCATGGTCCGGTCACCCTGGCCTCTCGGATGATGGGATTGCGCAGCAGGCCGACGTTTTCGATCTCCACCTCGACGACATCGCCGCTTTCCATGAACAGCGGCGGCGTTTGCCGGGCGCCGACACCGCCCGGCGTGCCGGTGACGATCACGTCACCGGGACGCAGCTCGCACATTGTCGAGAGGTAGTTGATCAGCTTCGGGATACCGAAGATCATCTCGCCGATCTGTGCCTGCTGCATCGTTTTGCCGTTGAGGCGGGTGGTCAGCTGCGCGGTGTCTATTGCCGGCACCTCGTCTTTCGTCGTCAGCCACGGCCCGAACGCGCCGGTCTGGGCAAAGTTCTTGCCCGAGGTTATCTGAGCCGTGTGTCGTTGCCAGTCACGCACTGATGCGTCGTTGAAGCACGAGTATCCAGCGATGACGTCGTAGGCCTCGGATTCGGGTACGTGCCGGGCGCGGGTCCCGATAACGACCGCGAGTTCTCCTTCGTAGTCGAGTTTGTCCGACACGAGCGGCTGCACGATCGGCTCCTCGTGACCACACAAGGTGGCGGCAGTCCGGAGGAACCACGGCGGCCAGGAGGGCTGCTCCCAGCTGCCTTCCTCAACGTGCGTACGATAGTTCAGGGCCGTGCACCAGACCGCGTGCGACTCAGGAATGGGCGGCAGGAACCGGATCGTTGCCGGGTCGAGGCGGTCACTGATCGTCTGGCTCTTCTTCTCGATGTCGGCGAGAGCGTCCGGCCCGAGTTCGAGGAGCTGACGCAGGTTCGCTGGGAGACCCGTGCCGAGATGCCTAAGGTCGATGAGGGAGCCATCGTGGTCGCGGATCCCGATGGAGGGCCCGGTCCCGGTGTCGATGGAGGCAATTTTCACTCGCTGTTCCTTTCATCGCCAGACACTGCGGTTTCTCGGTGCCGGCGCGGGCTTTCTTGCCCCGTCGGAGCTGCCGTCGCTGCCGTCGGAGAAGCTGACGTCCCGGTCATCCGCGCGAACAAGGACATGCCGGACAGGCTGGAGTCTGCGTTCGTCACGTGACAGGCCACGCCGTGGCCGTCGGCGCCGATCTGCAGTTCCGGTTTCGTGTCGGCGCAGATCGGGAGGGCCAGAGCGCAGCGCGGGTGGAAAGCGCAACCGCTGGGCACGTCTACTGCCGACGGTGGATCGCCGCTGAGAACAACACGGCTCCGGGCGCGCTGCGCGAGTGGGTCTGGAGCGGGCGAAGCCGACACCAGGGCGGCGGTGTAGGGGTGCCGGTACTGTCGTGCGACAGCCTCAGCGCTGCCCACCTCGACAATCGACCCGAGGTACATGACGGCGATCCGGTCGCTGACCGCCTCGACAACACCGAGGTCGTGGGAGACGAACAGGTACGCAAGGCTGAACTCGCGCTGCAGGTCACGCAGCAGCGCGAGAACCTGCGCACGGGTCGAGAGGTCGAGCCCGGACACGGGCTCGTCGCAGAAGACGAGGCGCGGCCGGGTAACCAGGGCGCGCGCAATCACGATCCGCTGGCGCTGTCCGCCGGACAACGCCCGGGGCAGCCGGTTCATCACCTCGGGCTCGAGCCCGACACGGCCGAGGATCTCAACGATCTTCTCTCGCTGTTCGGCCGCGCCGATCGAGCCGTTGACCCGCAACGGCTCGCCGATGATGCGTCCCACGGTCCAGCGCGGATCCAGAGCCGAGTACGGATCTTGGAAGATCACCGTCATCGCGGCCCGCAACTGGCGCAGCTCGCGCGGCGAAGCGCCGCGAAGATCCCGGCCGTCGAACTGGATATCGCCGCTGTCCGCCTCGATCATGCGCAGCGCGAGTCGGCCGAGCGTCGACTTACCAGACCCCGATTCACCGACAATGCCAAGGGTCTGGCCCGCGGGGAGGTCGAGGCTCACGTCGGTCACGGCGCGGACCACGCCGCGCGGGGCCCCGAAGAGGGTACGCCGGCTGGCGAAGGCACGGGTGAGCTTGCGGACCGCCAGCAGCGGGTGGGGAGGGGTCTCTGGTCCGTTCATGCGCCGATTCCTGTCAGGCTCAGCTCGTCAGAGCGCACGCATCGCGCCGTTCGGCTTTCACCGACGTCGCGCAACAGTGGCAGCGACTCGACGCAACCCGGGACCAGCGTGTAGGGGCAGCGCGGCGCGAATCGGCAGCCGGGCGGGAAGCTCCCGGCGCGGGGAGGCTGGCCCGGGATGCCGACCATCTGGCCGGCGACGCCGATGCGGGGGAGGCCCAGGAGCAGGCGCTCGGTGTACGGGTGTTTCGGGTGATAGAAGAGCTGCTGGGTGTTCGCCTGCTCGACAATCTGCCCGGCGTACATCACCGCGACCCGGTCACACACCTCGGCTACAACTCCAAGGTCGTGGGTCGTGATGATGGTCGACATGTGGAGTTCCTCGGCCAGATGCCGGATCAGCTCGAGGATCTGCGCCTGGGTGGTGGCGTCTAGCGCGGTCGTAGGTTCGTCAGCGATGAGGATCTTCGGATCACACGCGATGGCCATCGCGATCATCACCCGCTGGCGCATCCCCCCGCTCAGCTGGTGAGGGTAGGCATCGATGCGCCGGCGCGGATCGCCGATGCCGACAAGGGCGAGCAACTCCAGGGCCCGCTGGCGTGCGGACGAACGCCCAAGATCGGTGTGGCGTCGCAGCACAGAGAGAATCTGGTGCCCGGCGGTGAACGCAGGATCCAGCGACGTCATCGGGTCTTGAAAGATCATCCCGATCTCGCTGCCCCGCACCGAGCGCATCTCCCGCTCGGGCAGAGTGAGCAGGTCGCGTCCGAACAGGCGCACCGAGCCCTCGACGACTCGAACGCTCCTCGTGTCGAGCAGGCGCATAATCGCCAGGCTCGTCAGCGATTTACCGGAGCCAGATTCGCCGACGACCCCGAGAATCTCTCGCCGGGCGAGCGCCAGGTCGACGCCCGTCACGATCGGGACCTGCCCGCGGCGGCCCACGAAAGCGATCTTGAGTGCGTCGACCTCTAGCGCCAGCGTGGTAGCACTGCCCGGTGCCACGGGCACATTGTCTGCTGCTGCCGGGCGCATCTAGGGCGCTCCGTGGCCGGAGGCGACATCGCCCAGGGCGTCGGCGATAACCGATATGCACAGAACCAACAGCATGATCACCAGGCCCGGCTCGACGGTCAGCTGCGGTGACGAGTTGAGAAGATTCGCTGCGGTGGACAGCATCGTGCCCAGACTCGCCTGCGGTGGTTGCACGCCGAGCCCGAGGTAGCTCAACGCTGCCTCGGCGAGGATGCCGAAGGCGAAGGTCGTCGAGGTCAGCGCGATCAGGGGAGCGGAGACATTGCCGAGGACATGCGTTGTTACTATTTTCGCGGTCCTCTGCCCCATCGAGCGACTCGCCTCGATGAAGCTCTCGCCCGCGACCGTGGCCGCTGCGGCACGTGACACCCGGTAGAACGTGGGCGAGAAAGCGATGCCGACGGAGATCATCGCGTAAGTGAGCTGCCGGCCGAGCGCAGCAACGATGGCGATCGCGAGGATCAACGCCGGAATGCTCTGGAGGCAGTCGAAGGTCCGGCTGACGAAGCTGTCCATAATCCGGCCGCCGCGGAATCCTGTGAGCAGCCCCAGCGGCACGCCGATGATGACGCCGGTCGCGGTGGCCAGCAGCGCCGCCCACAAGGAGATCCTGGTAGCGGCCAGTATCCGCGCCAGCTCGTCGCGTCCGAGTTGGTCGGTGCCGAGCAGGTGCCCCCAGCTGGGCCCCCGGAGCGGGACCAGCAAGTTCACGTGGTCCGGAGCTGGCAACGGGAGGAGCGGGGACAGCAATGAGGCCAGCACGGCGAGCACGAGGACGACCAGCGCGACCAGCGCCGCACGATGGCGGGCAAAAGAGCGCCACGTGCCCGCTCCGCCCGGCTGCCAGGAATCGCCGGTCGGCGCGCCCGCGACGGGCGAAGGCGCTGCGGTAACTCCGAAGCCGTCCGCGATCATGACCGGCTCGCCTTCGGCGCAAGGTAGTGACAGGCAACGTCCGCGAGGAGGTTGGCCACCATCACGATGCCCGCGGTCACGAGCACAACCCCCAGGACGGTGGGGATATCGGAGTCGAGCGCGCCCTGCACGGCGATCGACCCGATTCCTTGCATGCCGAACACGGGCTCTATGACCGCAGCTACGCCTATGAGGCGTCCGAGCTGCAGGCCGAGCAGCGTCACGGCGGGGACGAGCGCATTCTTGGCCAGGCGAGTCCACAGCAAGGCGCGCTCGGAGAGACCACCGGCACGGGCTGTGCGGATGTAGTCCTGCTTGGCTACCGAGATTGCCGAGGCGCGTGTCAATCGGTAGAGCGAGCAGATCTGCGGCAATGACAGGGCAACAACGGGGAGCACGAGGTGCTGGGCGTCGGAGGGCACGTTGGCGGTGATCGTCAACGGGCCCGAGCCCGGAAGCACGTGCAGTTTCTGGCTCAGGATCAGGATCAGGATCAGCCCGACCCAAAATTCAGGCATGGACAGGCCGCCGCCCGCGACAGCGCTGGCCAGGCGGTCGAACCGGCCCCCTGCCCGCATGCCCGCATACAGGCCGCACGGTATGGCGACGAATGCGGTGAGGATGAGCGCCGAGAGGACGAGCGCAGCGGTAATCGGGAGGCCTTCGGCGATCTTCGTGACAACCGGGACACCGCCATACCAGGAGCGTCCAAGGCTTCCGTGAAAGAGCTGGCCGAGCCAGTTCCCGTACTGGTGCAAGAGGGATTGGTCCAGTCCCAGCTGTTGCCGCAACGCGCGAACGGATTCCGGCGTCGCCCCAGGGCCGAGGATCACGGCTGCCGGATCGGTCGGGGAGACCGAGGTCAGCGCAAACACCACGAAGCTGACTGCCAGCAGGAGCAGCGGCAGGAGGGCGATGCGCCGCCCGATCATGCTCAGCATGGCACGGGCCGGTGCGAGAGTGGCGCTGCGCGCACCGCCGGGTTGTCAGATCCGTGCACGGATTCCTCCGTCGATGACAATGTCGGCGCCGGTGATGTAGCTGCTGGCTTCGGATGCGAGAAAGCTCACCAACGCCGAGATGTCAGCTGGTGCGCCAAGACGTCCTAGTGGTATGCCAGCAACGAGCTGGTCTGCCGGAATAACCGCGTTCGCCGCCATCTGGGTATCGACCCACCCGGGCGCGATCGCGTTGACCCGGATCCCTTCCGCGGCGAGTTCGAGTGCGGCGCACCGGGTCATCCCGCGCACCGCCCACTTGCTGGCCTGGTACGGGATGCGCCCCGGTGCGCCGCCCATCCCGGTGATGGACGATATGTTGATGATCGATCCGTATCGGGCCGTGCGCATCGTTGGCATGACTGCTCGCATCCCCAGGAAGCACCCCGACTGGTTGACGGCGATGACGTGCTGGTACACGTCGGCGGGCGTGTCTTCGATGCGAGACTGGGCCAGTGACCCCGGCGTTGTTGACCAGGACATCGACCCGGCCATACTGCGCAACTACGGCTGACACCACGTCGCTCCATTGCTTCTCGCTGGTCACGTCCAGATGGCGGAAGCCGCCCCCGGGGGAGTGCGGCGGCCCGTCGAGGATGTCGGTGGCCACGACCTGGAATCCGTCAGCTGACAGGCGCCTCGCATGCTCCGCTCCCTGGCCGCCCGCGGCACCGGTCACGATGGCCACGCGGGCGGCCTGGGGGCGGGGGCCTCTCATGGCGAGACAGTAGCTCCGCGAGCCTCCACGACGAGCGGGTCGTGGACCGTCACGCCGTTGACGTTCTTAGCGGTCGCGAATTGCAGATCCTGATTGAGGGTGACGACGTTGAACGCACTGGTCTGGTATTCTGCTGACACCTTCTGGTAAGCAGCGGCCCGGGCGGCAGGATTGGTCACCATCGTTGGCCTGGGACAAGAGCTGCGTCAATTGCGGCACGCTGTAGTTACCCGGATCGTAGGCGGGACCCAGGTCCGTTTCCAGCGGGATCGCCGGGTCTGCTCCGCCGGTGTCCGGGCCGTAGTAGGCCTGAACGCTTCCTGAGTCGAGCGCGGGAAACAGCTGCGGAATGGGCAGGGCCTTGATCGTCATGTGGATTCCCGCCTGTGCCAGCATTGACTGAATCGCCGTCAGCTGGGTCTCACCCTCGCCGTAGGTCGATGCGACCGTGGCCGTGAAGGAAATCCCATTAGGATGCCCGGCCTGCTTCAGCAACGTGCGCGCCTCCGCAATGTTCTGCGTAGGAGGCGCCAGTGAGCGATCGTATGCCCACGACGACGGGGCAACCGGCTGGCCCGTGGGCGTGCACTGGCCGCTGGTGAACAGAGCAGTACACAGCGCCTGCCGGTTGATCGCCATGGACACTGCCTGACGAACCAGAGAGCTGGCAAAGATGCCGGTCTTGTTGAAGTACATAATCTGCAGGAAAGTAATGTTCGAGGTCTTGACCGGGATCCCGTTGGCGGCCAGCGTCTTGCCGTCGGTCGCCGCACCGGTGAGCAGCGCCGTGTTGGCGCTGCCGCTGGTCATCGACGGGACGAACGTCGACTCGGCGCTGACGACGATGTGGATCGCGGCGACCTTCTGCACCGCGGGGTTCCAGTAGCCTTTGAACGCGTTGTAAATCATGTCGCTGCCCGGGACCGACGCAGACGACACCTCCCAGGGGCCGGCGCCAACCGGGTGCGTCTCGTCATTCTTGTTCGCCCAGGAAGCCGGGCTCGCCATCATGCCCGCCGAGCCGGAAAAATAGCCGAGCAAGGCCCCCGACGGGCTCTTGAGATGAAGGACGACGGTCGTGGGATTCACCGCGTCAACCGAGCTAATCGAGGTTAGCTGGTTTGCGATGACCGACTCCTTATTGGTCTGTCCTCGGAGGATGTTTGCCTTGACGGCAGCTGCGTTCAAAGGGGTGCCGTCCTGGAACTTGACTCCCTGGCGCAGCGTCAAGGTAAGAGTCAGCCCGTTGCTCGAGAATTTCCACGCAGTCGCCAGTCCCGGAGAGATCACTCCCTGGGTGTTCTCGTTCAGCAACGTGTCGAACACTGGCGACATGTATCCGGTGGCCGACGGCAGGGCATTCAACTGCGGGTCGTAGTCAAGGCCTCCGTTCCCAGCGACCACGATGGTCAAGGTGCCGGTCGGGCCGTTCGATCCCGATGCATTGGGCGTGGCTGTACCCGCGGTTGTGCTCGTGCAGGCCGCGCAGCACAGGGCGATCGCCGCGGCAGCGCCGGCCGGAAGAACCTTCTTCATGAGTACTCTCCTTCGGGATGGCCATGCCTCCGCAGGTCCGGCCGTCGTGGGCTTCGAGGTCGAGCTGGCCCTCGAGAATGTCGGTGACCGGCTCGATCAGCCAGCGGACCGAGCTGTGATGGCCGGGCATCGGCTGGGTTACGGCTAGTCAGGCCAGCCCCGGCTGGCTCAGCCATACGGCGTGGCCCGGCCGCCCGGCCTTTCACCAGCATGTCGGCGACCTTCGCGTACAGCGCGGTCAGCGGGATGCCCCGGCCGGCGTCCACGGTTGCGCCCCCGTGCTTGGCGTTTGGCTCAGCAACACCGATCTTGGCCATCTTCACCTTCACTGTCACCGATGACACGCCCAGTGATCAATCAGGACTAACTGCCTGAAGGCGCTAATTTAACATGTCCAATATGCTGGACGCAAGAGGCATGTCCAATATGCTGAACGAGAGGAGGTATGGCCGGCTGATGCCGCAGGAGGACCGGGCCCGGGATCGCGGGAGCCGACGCCGCACTGGTGCCGGGAGCCACCCATGACCGATTGGAGCAGCAATGAGTTCAAGCCACCTCGACCTTCCGCCGCTCGGGCCGCCCCGGGTCGAGGAGGTGAGCGACGGGGTTTATGCCTACGTCCAGCCCGACGGAACCTGGTGGATCAACAACACCGGCTTCCTCGTCGGCGGCCGAGGCGTCACGAGCATTGATGCCTGCTCCACCGAGCGGCGCACCCGTGCTTACCTCGACGCCATCCGGAGCGTTACCGATCAGCCGGTCCGGACGCTGGTCAACACCCACCACCACGGAGACCACGCCTATGGGAACTACCTGTTCGGTGGAGCGACGATCGTCGCCCACGAGCGCTGCCGGGAGGCCGTGATCGCCGGGGGTCTTCAGGGGATCGCCGCTGGGCTCGACCCGCTCGAGACGGCGAGGCAGGCGGACCTGTGGGGAGTTCGCCGAGATGAGCGACCCTGAGCGCATCGTCGGCAATCTCCACTGTGCCTTCGCCGAGTTGTCTGGCACGCCTCGCGGCGGCGCGATCGACGTCGGCTCGGCCCTGGCCGACATGGTCACCTACAACGGTGGCCGACCGCTGAGCTGCCGCGCCTAGACCGCAGTTCCGAACACCCGAAAGGTATGACCATGCGCTGGTCCACTTACATCTCAGCTCGCGACGACACAGACCACGTTGCCCTCATCCACGATGGCGTCCTCCATGGCCTGGCTTCTCCGGCACACCTGATCGACCTGTTTGGGGACGACGGGACGCAACTTTCTGAGGCCGCCCAGCGAGCTCGCTCGGACCCGTGGGAGACGGTCGCCGTCGACGACGCCACCTTGCGAGCACCGATCCCAGTACCGCCGTCGATTCGCGACTTCATGGCCTTCGAGGAGCACGTCGTGACAAGTACCGAGGCCCTCGGGCACAGCGTTGACCCCGTCTGGTACGAGATGCCGCTGTTCTACTTCAGCAACCCGGCGGCGGTGCTCGGACCACGCGACGTTGTCGCCATCCCGCCCGGATCGCAGCAGTGGGACTACGAACTGGAGATCGCAGCGGTCGTCGGCCGAGGCGGCCGCGACCTCGATCCGGCGAGAGCCGAGGACCACATCGCCGGCTACCTCATCCTCTGCGACTGGAGTGCACGGGACATCCAAGCAGCGGAAATGCTAGGGATGCTCGGGCCTGCCAAGGGCAAGGACAGCGCCACAAGCCTCGGACCCTGGCTTGTCACGCCCGATGAACTCGCACTCCGCCGAGCCGGCAATGCCTACGACCTGGAGATGACCGCCTCGGTAAACGGCCGCCGCTGGAGTACGGGCAACATGTCGGCCATCTACTGGAGCTTCGGGCAGATGCTGGCCTACGCCTCCCGCGGCACCGAGTTGCGTCCCGGCGACATCATCGGCAGTGGCACCGTCGGCACCGGCTGCATTCTCGAGCTGTCACGCGTCCACGGCTCCGCCGCTTACCCATGGCTCGCCCCCGGGGACAAGGTCAATCTCGAGATCGCTGGCCTCGGCGCTATCGATGCCACCGTGACCCCTGGAGCGACGGTCGTCCCCCTCCGGTAGGAAGGGGACACTGAACAGCTAATGCACTGCAACTTCCGGGGTGCTGGGGCACGAACTCGGCCATCGACAGGTCACCACCCATTCCAGCGTGCACCTGTGCAGACCAGTGACCATCAGCACGGCCAACAAGTCAAGGGGTTGCCAGCGGCCTTGAACTCCGGGTGGCGGACCGACGCCAGCACTGTGGCTAGCCGCGCCCGTGCGCCGGGTGCCGTTTCAGCGCAAGCATCTTCCCGCCCAGGCCCATATTGAATATGTCTGATATGCTTTTTCATGCAGGATAGCAGCGATTGAAGCGGACAGGCTAACAGTGGTTAGGGGTGACATGGTTCGGCGAGCGGACGCCACCGAGCCCGCGGACGAGCTCAACGAGAGCACCGCTGTCTCGCCGTTTGACATGCCCAAGCGCCCCTCGCTCGCAGAATCCGCGGCCCAGGCTGTCGAGCGCCGCATTGTTGACGACGGGATGGCGCCAGGCACCCGGATCGGCACCCGACGCGAGCTCGGTGACCTGCTCGCTGTCGCACCGTCGACCGTGAGCGAGACCATCAGGCTCCTGGAAGACCGCGGTCGAGTCGTGACGCGGACCGGACCGAACGGCGGAGTGTTCGTTGCCGAGCCCGGCGTGGGCTTGCGGCTGGCGCGCAGCATGATGCAGGTCTCGGGTTCCGAGGTTGAGGTCGCGGACGCCCTGGAGGTCCGGGACATCCTCGAATCCGCGGTGATCTGCAGTGCGGCCGAGGCAGCGCACATGCCGTCCGCGCTCGCCGATATGCACCACGCGATGAGTGAACTGCGGGCGGCAACCGAGACGGCGGATTTCTATCGCCGCAATCTGGAGTTCCATGCCGAGGTCGCCGCTTTGTGCCGTAACACGATGCTGCGGACGATCTACCGGAGCTTGCTTGATATCGTCAAGGCGCGTGACCCGAAGCTGGCCGTGCTTCCGGGACAGAACGCGCGCAAACTGCACGAGCGGCGGACGCGGGCACATCAGGACATTGCTGACGCAATTGCGAAGGGCGACGTCGCGGCTGCGAAGGCCGCTGCCAGGGCGCACGCAAAGCATGGGCGCGCGGTGCTCGCCCCGAGCCGCGACTGACCGCTCGCCTGGTCCGGTCACCGACGCCGGCCTGTTGGGGAAACCCTCCTCGGGTGCGAGGCACTCTAGCGGCAAAGTGACTGAAGGATGGGTACCAGGTCGGTCTCGCAGGCCGACAACCGAGTAACGGCAATCAACTTGACATGTGTGCAGCAGGCCACCATGTGCCACACGCCCAGAGCGGGGGTCACCTTGCCTAGCACCGGCAGCAGTACCCGGTCCCCGGTAGGCGACGACCAGGCGGCCAATCGTCATCACCGCGGGTCAATGCCGCAGGTAACGTCACGCTCGCCATTTGCCTCGGCCGGAGGAGCGATGAAACTCATGAACGAGGCAGCCCACAGCCGCCGCCTGGAGCCGAGCGCCGCCATGCTCCGGCGGTGACACTGCAGTCGCCGACTACCGCGCCGATACGGACGCACCTGGACGGCTCGTGGCCTGGGCAGACGCGTTGGCTGGTGGCTGGCGATCGGATCGCGCAGCGCCTGCGGTTGCGTCCTGAGCCGCCGCCGGCCGCGCCCGATACGCGGCCGATACGCGGCCGGGCCGGATGCCTGCGAGCACGTTTCAGCAGGCCAGAGGCGTACGCAGCAACCCTCTCCGGAGCCGTGAGCGTAGGTTCGAATCCTACTGGGGGCGCTGTTCAAAGGAACTAATTCGAACACTTTAGCAATCTTGACCCGTCGCAGACCCGACCCTGTGACCTGGGGTCACCTCGTAGGCGATCTGGCCGCCGTCGGTGCTCACGAACTCGGTCATCTCTTCCTCCTCCAAGTTTGCTAATAATCCTGTTCTAACCGCGAGTTCTGGCTCAGAGCGCGTTCTGTGGCCCATGGCGGAAGAGCCGTCGGGCCGCCGGGCGCCTCGCCGCGGGCCCGGGCCTCGGCCGCGGCGGAGGCTAGGTCTGATCATGGTGCCTCGCTTCGGCCTGGCTGGTGTCCAGCCGGCGCACGGAGATCAGGCAGAGCCCTAGGTCGCGGACTTTAGTCAGCAGCCCGTGCAGCGCGGGCTGGTCAGCGAGCAGGCCGCAGATCACCGTCTCCTCGCCCTGGCCGCTGATCCGGAGGCCGTTGAACCAGGTGGCCCACCGGCTGTCCAGGACACCCGCCACGCGGATCTCATACTGGGCAGGCCCGCCGGAGGCGCTCACTCCAGCTCCAGCCAGCGCCCGGCCGGAGCGGCAGAGCGTGCCATGCCCGGCGGTGCGGATTGCGCCCGCGGCAAAGACCCGCAGCTTCCTTGCCGTGCACGGGCGGGCCTGAGGGCAGCCATTGCTGTCCTTCCTGCCGGTTGTGTTTGCTTCATCTGTGGACGGTAGGAGCGGGCGCAGGGGCTGGGCGTCATCCGAAGGTGGCGTGTGAGTGGAATCTTGCGGTGACGGGGCGCGCCTCTTCGGGACCATCCCGCCTGAGGCTGGCCGAGCGGCCGTTGCCCGACGTAGCCTGCGACATGGGCTCGGCCCGGCAGCATCGCCGTTCCACAGGACCCGCCAGGCAGCGGCAGCGCGGCTCCGTGAGCTTTGCAAGCGGTAATCTGCTGTGGCCGGATGGCCTGACGATGACTCACAGCCCTGAGCCGCCGCCGGGCCGCGTGGAGAGACCAGATGACGGACAGCGGCACGCTTCCGCGCGACAAGCCTGTTTGGCATGGGCGGTCGGTCACCGATGGCTGACCCGTCTGTAGCGGCCCCGGCGGGGGTTGTCATGTCGGGGCAGGATGTCCTGCTGGCGACTAAGCTGAATGTGCCCCGGCCGCGGCCGGGTTTTGTGCCGCGCCCGCGCCTGGTGCAGGCGCTGGACGAGGGGCTGGTTAGGGGCCGGGTGCTGGTGTGCGCTCCGGCGGGATCCGGCAAGACGGCGCTGCTGGCCGACTGGGCCCGCGGCCGCAGGCGGCCGGTGGCGTGGCTGGGCCTGGATGGCGGTGACAGCGACCCGGCCCGGTTCTGGCGTTACGCTGTGGCCGCGCTGGACCGGGCCCGGCCGGGGCTGGCCGGGCGGGTGGGCCCGCTGCCCCCGCGTTCGTTTGAGGGGGTGGTGGCGGCCCTGATCAATGAGCTGGCCGCCGATCCCGGCCCGGATGAGGTGCTGCTGGTCCTGGATGACTACCACCTGGTTGACTCCGGGCCGGTGCACGAGTCGGTGGCGTTCTTGCTGGAGAATCTGCCGCCGGGCCTGCGGGTGGTGATCTCCGGCCGGGCTGACCCGCCGCTGCCGCTGGCGCGGCTGCGGGCCCGCGGCCAGCTGGCTGAGCTTCGCGCCGCCGACCTGCGCTTCACGCCCGAGGAGGCGGCGGCGCTGCTGGGTGCGGCGGCGGGGCCGGGCCTGCCCGGCGCGGCGGTGGCGGCGCTGACGGCCCGCACGGAGGGGTGGGCGGCGGGGCTGCAGCTGGCCGGACTGTCGCTGCGCGGGCGCGCGGACGCGGCCGGGTTCGTGGCGGCGTTCAGCGGCAGCCACCGCTTCGTGCTGGACTACCTGGCCGATGAGGTCCTCGACGGCCAGCCCGGGCAGGTGCGCGCGTTCCTGCTGGAGACCTCGGTGCTGGAGCGCTTGTCGGGAGAGCTGTGTGATGCGGTCACCGGCCGGGCCGGCAGCCAGGCGATGCTGCACGACATCGAACGGGCGGGCCTGTTCTTGGTGCCGCTGGATGAGGTGCGCGGCTGGTGGCGCTACCATCACCTGTTCGCCGATCTGCTGCGCGCCCGGCTGCAGGCCGAGCAGCCCGGCCGGGCGCAGGCGCTGCACCGGGCCGCGGCCGCCTGGTGCGAGGAGCATGACCTGGCCGATGACGCGGTGCGGCATGCGCTGGCGGCCGGGGACACCGCCTGGGCGGCGCGGCTGGTGGAACGGCATGTCGAGACGCTGCTCGGCCGCAGCGAGGGCGCGACCCTGCGCCGCTGGCTTTCGGCGCTGCCGGCGGAGTCGGTACATGACCGTCCGCGGCTGTGCCTGGCCCAGGCCTACGGCGCCGCCATGGGCTTCCAGCTGGAGGCGCTCGAGGCCCTGCTCGATGACACCGAGCACGCCTTTGCGGTCAGTGGCGGCGAACCGTATGCGGACCCCGCCGGGCGGCCGGTGAGCGTGCTGGCCAATGTCCCCGCGGGGATCGCGTTCCTGCGCGCCTCGCTCGCGCGGCTTCGCGGTGATGCCGCCCTCGCGGCCGGCTGGAACCGGCAGGCCCTGGCCCATCTGGGCGAGGACGACTGGCTGATGCGCTCCTTCGTGCACTGGAACCGGGCGGTGGCGGACTGGCTGGGCGGCCGGGTCGGGCCAGCCGAGCGCGGCCTGGCCGAGGTGCTCGCCGACCGGCGGGCGGCCGACGAAGCGGTCCGCCGCGCAGGCGGCGAGCCTGCGGAGGTCTTCCGCGCGGTCGAAGGCGGCGCCGAGTTCTTCGCTGGCTTTCTGGCCACGCGCGTCTGCTACGACCTGGGCCAGGTGCAGCGCGCCCAGGGCAACCTGGATGCGGCACAGGCGACCTACCGGCACGCGCTGGGCGCGGCCGGTGAGAGCAGCCAGACAGCCCACACCGGCCTGGCGCACGTGGGCCTGGCCCAGGTCCTGTACGAGCGGAACGAGCTGACCGCCGCCCTTGACCACGCCACCCGGGGGGTCACGCTGTGCCGGCAGCTTGCCTCCACCCCGCCGCTGGCTGCAGGCCTGGCTGTCATGGCCCGGATCCGGGAGGCGCATGGTGACACGGCCGGGGCGCTGGAGGCGATGGACGAGGCCGGGCAGGCCGGGCTGAGCCCGCAGGTGACCGCCCTGCTCAACCCGGTGCCATCGCAGCGGGCGCGGCTGCTGCTGGCCCGGGGTGACGTCCACGCGGCCGCCCAGTGGACAACGGCTGCTGGTCTCAGCCCAGACGACGAGCCAGATTACCCGCGGGAGCCGGCATATCTGGTGCTGGCCCGGGTGCTGCTGGCCCAAAACAGCCACGGCCCGGCACTGACGCTGCTGCAGCGGCTGCTCGACGCCGCGGCCAGCCAGGGCCGCACCGGCAGCATCATCGAGATCCAGGCGCTGCGGGCGCTCGCGCTGGCCGCCTCCGGCGATCACGCCGCCCTCGGCGCGCTGACCGAAGCGCTCTCGCTCGCCCGCCGGCACGGCTACGTCCGGGTCCTTGCCGACGAGGGCGCGCCGATGCACGCCCTGCTTGCCCAGCTGTCCGCTGCCCGGCCGGGCCAGCAGCACGCGGCTCGCCGCATCGACCCCGGCTACCTGGCCGCGCTCCTGCGCGCCTGCAGCCATACAGACGCCGTGCCGCCCCCCAGCCGGACCGTCGGCGCGGCGCCCGGCCTGGCCGAGCCGCTGACCGGCCGCGAGCTGGAGGTGCTGCGGCTGCTCGCCGCGGGCAAGTCAAACCAGCGCATCGCCCACGACCTGGTCGTGGCGCTCGACACGGTCAAAAAGCACGTGACCCACATCCTGGGCAAGCTCGGCGCCGCCAACCGCACCGAGGCCGCCGCGCGGGCCCGGCAGCTCGGCCTGATCCCCTGACACCCTCCGGCCAGCCCGGTAGCACCTTCGGGTGAGAAATCGCCCCGCCACGATATTCCACCCGGCAGGCACCTTCGGGTGACGCCCCACGGCAGCCAGGATTCGTACCGTTCCCGAAGAGCTGAGCTACCCATTTACTGATGGAGGATGTCATGTACGACCCGCCTGCCTATCTGTGGGCGATCACGATCGCCGGGCCCGCCGCGGTCGCGGCTCTGACCTGCATCGTGCTGTACGGCGGTGCAGAACGAGCAGGGCTGGGCCGGAGGCGTGCGGCGCTGCTCGCCGGGGCCGCGGCCGTCGTGCTGGGCGGCTGGCTGACCGCCAGCGCGGTGATCGCGGGTCACGGCTGGTACCGCACGCTGCCGTGGTTTCCGGTCGCGGTAATTGGCTACCTGGGCTTGCTGCTGGCTCTGCTCCGGATCCCGGTGGTGGCGCGCGCCCTGGTGGCGCCCGGCATGGTGAGCCGTCTGGAGCTTCCGCACACGCCCCGCGTGGCCGGGGTGGCCTTCCTGCTCTACCTGGCCCTCGGCCACTTGCCGGCGCTGTTCGCCCTGCCCGCGGGCCTGGGCGACATCGCCGCCGGTATCGCTGCGCCGCTGGTCGCGCGCAGGCTCGCCCAGGGCACGGGCCGCCGCGCCGCCTTGTGGTTCAACGCGTTCGGCATGACGGATCTGGTCGTGGCCCTGACCCTCGGCGCCCTCACCGGATTCCAGCTGCTCAACGTCACCCCGTCCAGTGCGCCGATCACCGAGCTGCCGCTCGCGCTGATCCCGACAGCGACCGTGCCGCTGTTTTTCGCCCTGCACATCACGTCCGTGGCCGCGCTCGTCCGAGCCCCCCGACCAGCGCCGTCAGCCGCCAGCCCGAGCCCGAGCCTGGCGAGACCGGCCTGAGGAGCGAGATGGACAGCATCAGCGAGGAATACGGGGTAGATCAGGCACCCACCGGCCCGGCCCAGTCCGAGCCGGTAGTCAGCGTCCGCGGCCTGGTTATGCGCTACGGCAGCCACGAGGCGGTCGCGGGCATCGATCTCGAGGTGCGACGGGGAGAGATCTTCGCCTTCCTCGGCCCGAACGGCGCGGGCAAGACCACGACGGTTGAGATCCTCGAAGGCTTCCGGCAGCGCACAGAGGGAGAGGTTTCTGTCCTGGGGCACGACCCGGCCACGGCGGGCGGCGCCTGGCGGGAGCGGGTGGGCGTGGTCTTGCAGGAGTCGGAGCCCGAGCCCGGCCTGTCGGTGCGGGAGTGCCTGGCCCTGTACGCCGGGTTCTATCGCGCGCCGCGGGATATCGACGAGACCATCGCCCTGGTCGGTCTCACCGAGAAAGCGGGCGCGCTCGGCACCAGGCTGTCGGTCGGCCAACGGCGCCGGCTCGATTTCGCCCTCGCCCTCATCGGCGACCCAGAGCTCATCTTCCTGGATGAGCCGACCACTGGTTTCGACCCGTCCGCCCGCCGGGCTGCCTGGGAGGTAGTCGCCGGGCTGCGCCAGCTCGGCAAGACCGTCTTCCTCACCACCCATTACATGGACGAGGCGGAATACCTGGCCGACCGGATAACGGTGCTCTCCGCCGGGCACATCGTGGCTGAGGGCACGCCGCAGACGCTAGGCGGGCGTGACCACATGACCACCGCCATCAGCTTCACGCTCCCGGACTACGTGCAAGCGCGTGACCTGCCACCCGGGCTAAGCCCGCTGACCGAGCCAGGGCCGGGAGGATCGACCGTCATGCACAGCGAGAGCCCGCTCGTCCACCTGCGGATGCTCGGAAACTGGGCGCTCGGCCGCGGCTTCGACCTTCCCGATCTCGACGTCCGACGCCCGGCCCTGGAGGAGGTCTACCTCTCCCTTACCGGACCCGCGAGCAAGAAGGACCAGCGATGATGAGGATGGCCCTGCACCTGTTCGGCTACGACCTGCGCGCCTTTCTCCGCAACCGCCAGTCGCAGTTCTTCACCCTGGCCCTGCCGGTGCTTTTCCTGGTGATCTTCGCGTCGGTGTTCGGCGGCAGCGGGAACACCACCCAGGTCGCAGGCGGCCGGATCAGCACGTCGGTGTCCTACGTGCCCGGCATCATCGCGCTCGGGGTGATCGCGGCGTGCTTCGGCAACCTGGTTGCCTCGGTGACAGCACAGCGCGAACGCGGCGTGCTGAAGCGCCGGCGCGCGACACCGGTCCCGGCCGCTGCCGTCATCGCCGGGCGCGTGCTCACCGCGGTCGTCATCGCGGTGGTGATGGCCGCGGTGCTGCTCGGCATCGGGTGGGCCGCCTACGGCGCCCACGTCCCCGGCCGCACCGCCCTGGCCCTAGCGGTCACCGTGGTGATCGGGGCCGCCTCCTTCTGCTGCCTTGGTTACGCGCTCACCTCGCTCATCCGGAACGAGGATGCCGCGCTGCCCACCACCCAGGCGCTCCTGCTGCCGCTCTACTTCATATCCGGGGTGTTCGTTGCCGTCACGGTACTACCGCACTGGCTGGCGGACGTGGGAGAGATCTTCCCGGTCCGGCACCTTGCCAACGCGCTGCTCGTCGCCTACAACCCGCACACCACGGGGCTGGGGTTCGCCGGCCTGGACCTGCTGATCGTGGCGGCCTGGGGAGTCGCGGGCCTTCTCATCGCTCTCCGCAAGTTCAGCTGGCTGCCGCTCGGACGCTAGCCCGGACAGCCACGCACCCACCGTCACAGGAGGAAGACCATGCCCAACGAAGTCCAGACCCAAGCCGGACGATGCTCCACGCACGGAACAGTCGAGGCGACGCGTGAGGTCCCGGAAATGGGATTCCCCTTCGTCGTCTACGCCATCTGGCGGGGCGTCGCCCAGCGCCGCCCGTTCCTCTGCCCAGAATGCGGAGCAGCCGTCCAGGCACAGTGAGCCTGGCCGGAGTCCCTTCCGCCCGGGCACCGCGACATCGCGGCCCGTCACGGCGTGGGCACCCCGGCCACCGCCCACCGATGACACAACCCTTAGGCGCCGATCGTGCGCTCCCACCGTCACTCACCGGCAGCAAAATCGGCCGGACGAGACTTGGCTATTGACCAGCGAGAACGATTGATTCTGCGGGCCCCCGGCTCCGCCCATGGCGTTTCACCATCAGCCAGGCGCTGGCGCGGCCTTCGACCCTGCTCGACGGGCCGCCGAGAGAGCTCGGGAGGCCGATCTCACCCGCGGCCCGGCGGAGCCGTGCTCTCATCCGGCAGCTCGCCGAGATCTATGGGACACACCTCGTGTACCCAGCGGCCATCTGCTCGCAGTCGTGCATCCTGGCCCGCGGTGATCACCGTTCCGCACCGCCCACAGACCTGGCCGGGGGCATGCGCCTCGTTGGCTTCCGGATCGAGGTACTCCACCTCTCGATCCTCGCGGTCGTGTTCCACGATCTCGCGCTCGGGAACGTCTTCGCGATCTTGCGGCGGGACACCCTCGGACTGGTGCCTGAGGCGCTCGGGCTGCTGCCTCATGATCTCTTCGTCGCCGTACTCGGGCATTATGGTCATCGTGCCCCCTGTGGCCTATGCCGGGATTATGAGGTTTCCGATGGCGGCGGCCTGTCCGCCGTGGGACGGGCGCTGGTTACAAGCGCCGAATCACGACGCTCAGGCCGCAGACCAGCAGAGTGAGCGCGACCAGACAGGCGGATGCCGCGAGGGTACCTGGCGTCATGCTGGTCTGGCTCGACGCGGTGAGCACCGCGATCCCAGGCAGCGCCAGGATCGCAGCGAAGCCGGCGAGCAAGGCGAAGCGCCTCGTCTGGTGCGACGTACCGGCCGGGCAGGTCCAGTCGATGCCATGCGCAGACCGGGGCGTGCCGCACGCGTTGCAACGGTCAAGGTTCGAGACGCGTTCGGCCGTGGTTTGGAACTGGGAGTCAGCGATCATGCCGGTCATCTTCTTCCTGAGTACCAGCCAGCAGCCAGAGCCGCCGTACCCAGTATGCGCTCGCACCTCCCCTAACGTCATTGCGCCCGGCCCCGGACTGGCCGCGCTTGCTCCGGTGACCCAACCGCCCATGATCCGGAAGATGCACGGAATGATCTTGGCTTCATGCGGCGGTCACGACCGGGCGATATCACGCGAAGTTAACAGAGCCTGGTCCGCGTCTAGCAACTCAGTCGCTAAACTAGACCCATGAAGCGCGAGTTCTCCGAGTGGCCATGTTCCCTGGCGCGTGCCGTCGGGGTCTTCGGTGACTCCTGGACTCTGCTCATCGTCCGCGACGCGCTGCAGGGACTAACGCGCTTCGACGAGTTTCAGCGATCCCTGAACGTCGCCCGCAACACGCTATCCGACCGGCTCGGCAAGCTCGTGGACACGGGGGTCATGACCAAGCGGTTCTACCAGGACAATCCCCCCCGCTATGAGTACCTGCTCACCGAGATGGGCCGCGACTTCTTTCCGGTCCTGGCGAGCATGCTCGCCTGGGGAGACAAGTGGCTGGACGACGGAGGCGGCGCGCCGGTCACCTTGCACCACCACAAGCCCGGGCACAACATTGTCAGCCAGGTCATCTGCGTCGAGTGCGGCGAGCCCGTCGAGCACGCCGACATCGAGTTCTGCGTCGGTCCCGGGTATCCCGCCGATGTCCGCCCTGAGCTCGATATGCGCGGCCGGCGAGGGCCGGCTCCCGTTCGGTCGGCTGACGGTCCCGGACGCGCCACCAGGTCCTCTACCGCGACAGCCGCGAAGGCGGCGAAAGGTTCGGCGCGGCGCCGTTCGGGCGTCGGGGAACGTGACGGCACGGACACGAAGGCGAGTGCAGACGGGGCGGACACCGGCGAGCGTGCTGCCGCGAAGCGGGCGCGCCCGGCACAACCCGACAGGCGCGCTGGCTGAACAGCAGCACTCTCCGGCGGACGCGTTAGTTGACCTAGTTCCCGCATCCGGCCCTCGGGGCCAATGCCGACAGTGGCTCCGGATCCTTGCGTCGGTGCCGCGCTGCTCGGCGGCCGGCGGATCGCCCGCGCGCTCAGGGGCGGCAGTCGATCCGGTCACCCTCGCGCACACCAGTGGATCCCTTTTTACAACTAGGTCTTGAAAATAGACTCGATCTATGATTTGTTGTTCACGTACAGCGTGTCCCGCTCACTCGACTCCTCGGCTTAGCCGGGGTGCGTCATGACGTGGCACGGAGGGCCGCGGCGTGACGTAAGGAAACCGTGACGTAAGGGAACTCAGCCAGCGCACTACGGACTTGGAAGGAACCGAAATGCCACTCTGGAAGATCCACCACCCGGCCGGCGCCTACACACCCGAGGAGAAGAAGGAGTTCGCCGAGGCGATCACGCGGGTCTACGACGCCATCCCGATCCCCAAGTTCTACGTCGTGGTCATCTTCGACGAGGTCACGGGGGATTCGTTCTACGTGGGCGGTGAGTCCCACGGCAGCTTTGTCCGGATCCATATCGACCAGATGGCGCGCACGTTGCCCGGCCCGGTGATCCGGGAATGGTGGGTCAGGCAGCTCGACCAGGTCATCGCGCCCTGGGTCAGGGACCGCGGCTACGACTGGGAGTTCACGATCGCGGAACCGCCGTCCGACCTGTGGTCGCTGCAGGGTGAGATCGCGCCGCCGTTCGAGTCCCTCGCCGAGAAGCGCTGGGTCGAGGAGAACAAGGCGACCCCGTATGCCCAGGCGGAGAAGCTCCCCGTCAACCTTGCCCTCACCCCGGGCGTGACAGGTGAGTGAGGCCAATGTCATGACCTACCGCACGGTCAACCCGGCGACCGGTGAGACGGTCCGCACGTTCGAGGACATCACCGACGCCGGCCTCGACGATGCGCTGGACACGGCCCGATCCTGCTATCAGAACGACTGGCGACACCGGCCGGTCGCGGACCGCGCGCGGATCGTCAAGGCGGCCGCGGCCGAGCTGCGAGCCAACGCGACGCAGTACGCGGAGCATGTCACCGTCGAGATGGGCAAGCTGATCGGAACCTCGGAGGCAGAGGTTGGGCTGTCGGCCGCGATCCTCGACTATTACGCGGACCGCGCCGAGACGTTCCTCGCCCCTCAGGAGCTGCCCGAGTCGCCGGGAGCCGTGGTCGAGACCGAGCCGATCGGCGTGATCCTCGGCATCGAGCCCTGGAACTTTCCCTACTACCAGCTCGCCCGCGCCGCAGGGCCGCAGCTGATGGCCGGCAACGTCCTGATGATCAAGCACGCCGAGAACGTCCCGCTGTGCGCGCTGGCGTTCGCGCGGCTCTTTGCGAAGGCTGGCGCCCCCGCGGGGGCTTACACGAACGTGTTCGCCAGCATCGAGCAGATCGGCCGGGTGATCGAAGATCCGCGGATCGCCGCCGTCACCGTCACCGGAAGCGAACGTGCCGGGTCAGCGGTGGCCGAACGGGTCGGCCGCAGCCTGAAGAAGGCCGTGATGGAACTCGGGGGCAGCGATCCGCTGATTGTCCTCCAGGACGCAGACCTCGACCACGCCCTGGCCGGCGCGCTGTTCGGCCGGATGTTCAATACCGGGCAGAGCTGTGTCTCTTCCAAGCGCATCATCGTGGTCGGCAAGGAGCGCGGGGAGACCTTCCTGTGCGGATTCAGCGAGGGCCTGGCTTCCCTGCGCGCGGGGGATCCCGCGGATCCCGAAACCACCCTGGGTCCGCTGTCGTCGGAGAGGGCCCTGGACCTGCTCCTGGAGCAGATCCGCATCGCCAAGGACGGCGGCGCGCAGGTCGTTCTCGGGGGCAACAGGATCGACCGTCCGGCTACTACCTCGAACCGACCATCTTGACGGGTATCAATGAGAAGAACCCTGCGTCCGCTCTGGAGTTCTTCGGGCCCGTCGCGTCCTTCTACATCGCGGACACCGAAGACGAGGGGATCGAACTGGCCAACGCCACCCCCTTCGGTCTCGGCGCGTCGGTGTTCACCAGCGACGTCGGCCGCGGCCGCGAGGTAGCCAGGCAGATCGAGAGCGGCATGGTGTACATCAACCAGCCCGCGTGGACCGCCCCCGAGATTCCCTTCGGCGGCATCAAGAACTCCGGGTTCGGACGCGAGCTCGCTGAGCTCGGGTTTGGTGAGTTCGTGAACCGTAAGCTGGTCAACGTCGCTCCCGCCGCTCTGCGCCGTGGGGCCCGGTACCCGTTCCGCGATGAGTGTCGTGATCACGGTGGCGCCCACGGGACCGATCGCCACCAAGGCAGACAACCCGGCGCTGCCAACGCAGCCTCATGAGATAGCCGAGGAAGTCCGCCGGGCATACCTCGCCGGCGCCTCGGTGGCCCACATCCACCTGCGTGACTCCCGCGATCAGCCCACGGCGGACCTGCAGGTCGCCCGGAGGACGATGAGCCTGATCGCGGAGCAGTGTCCCATCCTCATCCAGATGTCCACCGGTGTCGGTCTCTCGGTCCCCTTCGGGGAACGCGAGGCGCTGGTCGAGCTGCGGCCCCGCATGGCGACCCTCAATCCCTGCACTATGAGCTTCGGTTCGGGCGAGTTCCGCAATCCGCCGTCTGATGTGGCACGCCTGGCGCGGCGCATGCAGGAACTCGGGGTCAAGCCGGAGCTCGAGATCTACGACACCGGTCATCTCGACGCCTGCTTGCGGATGCGTGACGCCGGGCTCCTCAGTGACCGGCCGCTCCAGTTCTCGATCGTCCTCGGGGTTAAGGGCGGGATGGCTGCGACTGCGGACAACCTGATCACGATGGTGCGCCGCCTCCCAGAGGACTGTGTCTGGCAGGTGATTGCCATCGGCCGGGCCAATCTGGAGTTGACCGCCATAGGCCTTGCCCTGGGAGGTAACGCGCGCGCAGGCCTGGAGGACACTCTCTACCTGCGCAAGGGCGAGCAGAGTCCAGGCAACCTGCCGCTGGTTCAGCGCGCCATCGATCTCGCCGCCGCCCTGGATCGCCCGACCGCCTCAGTCGATGAGACCGCCGCTCTCCTCCGCCTACCGCCCCGCTAGAGCATTGAAGGATCGTCGTGTCGAACACCTCAGAACCGCCAGGCCGCACTGCCATCGACAGGGTGGCGCTGACCACCGTCATGGACGGAGCAGTCGCCGTGTTGTCCATGGGGCTGGCCCCGTACAACCTCATGGATCGCGCGCTGAACCGCGAGCTCATCAAGGGACTTGAGTGGGCGCGGCAGGAAGGGGCGCGCGCCGTTGTCCTGCGCAGCTCCCTTCGGCACTTCTCAGCGGGAGCCGACCTCGACGCGATGGTTGCCGATGCGGACGCCGCCGACGTCCTCGACTGGGGCTTTACCGGGACACTGCGAGCCTTCGACGAGCACCCGGCGCCCATCATCGCCAGCATCCAGGGAGTCTGCCTCGGAGGCGGATTCGAGCTCGCTCTTGCCTGCGACCTCATCGTGGCGTCCGAGTCGGCCAAGATCGGCTCGGTAGAGGTCACAGTCGGCCTGCACCCCCTGATGGGCGCGGTGCAACGGCTCACGCAGCGTGCCGGTGCGACCAGGGCCAAGGAGATGGCGCTGCTCGGCCGGCGCTATCCGGCCGCCACCCTGGAACGCTGGAACATCATCAACTTGGTCGTAGCCGATGAGCAGCTCGAGAGCGCCACGATGGTTCTGGCCCAGGAGCTCGCCCACGGACCACCGGTCGCGAACGCTGCCACCAAACGCCTGGTGTCCGTCGCGGTCAACGAGGGAATCGCGGCCGCCGATGACGTCATGGCGGAGATTCAGCGGCCGATCATGCGTTCTGCCGACTTTCGTGCCGCCGTCACGTCCTATCGCGAGAACGGCATCGGCATGGCCGAGTTCGAAGGCAGGTGAGCGGCATGTCCCTTCCGCTCGAGGGCGTCCGCGTCGTTGATTTCTCCCGTGTGCTTGCCGGACCGCACTGCGCCAAGACGTTGCTCGACCTTGGTGCCGAGGTCATCAAGCTCGAGCCGCCCGGTGGCGACTTGTCGCGGAAAGCGTTCCCCAGCCACGGGGAGATCTCGGGCTACTACTGCCAGCAGAATGCAGGTAAGCGCAACGTAAGCATCGACCTTAACGTCCCGGGTGCCCGCGAAGTTGTCCTCCGGCTATGCGACACCGCCGACGTGATCGTGGAGAACTTCAGGCCCGGTGCCCTCGCTGCGTTCGGGCTGGACTACGCGTCGGTCTCGGCCCGCAACCCCCGTGTCGTCTACGCCTCGATCAGCGGCTACGGCCAGCACGGTCCCTGGCGCTCGCGGATGGCGTACGCGCCGACGGTCCAGGCGGAGACAGGAATCACCGCTAACACGGCCGATCACTTCGGCCGCGCTGACCAGTTGCGCAGCGACGCGCTCTCCCACGCCGACGTCTACTCAGGCCTGCACGCTGCCATCGCCATCCTGGCCTGCCTCGGCGACCGGGAGCGCACCGGTGAGGGCCAGTACATCGACGTGGCCATGGCGGCCGTGATGCTTTCCATCAACGAGCGCGTGCATGTCAACCTTTCTGACGAGGAACTCGGTGACGAGCGACCGATCCTCGGTGCGACCGACGGCCCGTTCTTCGCCGGACCCCACGGTGAACGATTCGCGAGTCCGATGAGCCTCGTCGGCAGCATGTCCTTTCCCTTCTACCTGGCAGCCATGCGGCGACCAGAATCTCGGCAGAGACCCGCGATTCCTGACGCCGGAGTTGCGCCTTCGCAATCTGGGGGCACTGCACCGCATCGTGCAGGAGTGGATTTGGACGTTCGGTGACATGGAGTCACTCGACGCTCACCTCGATGAGGCAAAGATCGCCACCGGACAGGTCCGCAGCGTGAAGGAGTTCGCAGACAGCGACTGGTCACGCATGTGGAATGCGGTGCGGACCATGTCCGACCGGTCGGGCGGAGAGATCAAGATCCCGGGCCGTCCGTGGCACTTCGGGGACCAGGTAGCGGCCGACGAGGGTCAGCTGGCGGCCCGCCAGGGCGAGCACAACGCCGCAGTACTCAAGGAGCTCGGGTTCTGCGCCGCCGAGATCGGAGCATTCGACGCCTCCGGTGCGCTGGTCCAGCCGGGCAGGAACGCTCAGCCCGAGCTCAAGCCGACGCTCGCCCCGTTGAATCGGTCATGTGGCTGGTCACGGCCTGGGTCGGGGGACAATTAGCGACTGATGCGGTTCGTCTCGCTGCGGGACAGCAGGACGCCCACAACCAAGGCGCCGCCGTTGAAGACTGGCTGCGTCCAGTACGGCACCCCGACGAGGTTCAGGCCGGTGAAGCCGACGGCCAGCACCAGCGTCGCGGTGACCGTTCCCCATACATTGAAGAAGCCGGGCCGGATGGTCGTCGAGCCAAGGAAGACGGCAGCGTAAGCCGGCAGCAGCAGGCTCGGCCCGAACGACGGGTCAGCACCTCCGGCCTGGCCAAGCTCGAGTGCGCCGGCCATCGCGACCAGTACCGCGCCGGCGACGAAGGCGAGGATCTTCAGCCGGGTCACGCGGATCCCGGCCAGCCGGGCGACGACCTGGGATCCGCCGACGGCATACATGCGGCGTCCGGTCGGTGTGTGGGCGAGGATCGCGTAGACGATCGCGCATATGCCGGCCACTATCCACACGGCGGCTGACAGCCCGACAGCAGACCAGTTGGACAAGTCGGGATACAGGTTCGGAATACCGGAGATAAGCGTGCGGCCACCGCTCACACCCACGGTCAGACCGCCGATAGCCAAGCCGACGCCCAGCGTGGCGATCATTGACGGAATGCGAAGCGCGCCGACAAGTATCCCATTCACGACACCGATCCCGCAGGCGGCGAGCACGGTCAGAAAGAACGTCACTACGCCGTTCAGGTGGGCTTCTCCACCCAGTGCCGCGATGAGAACCGCGCAGAATCCGATCAGATAGCCGACCGAGAGGTCAAATTCGCCCACGACCACAATCGGCAGGACTGCGAGTGCCATGAGCATCAGTACTGTCTGCTGTACCAGTATGGTCCGGCCCATCGCCCAGGTCGGGAACAGCGACGGCTCCAGGATAGAAAAGAGGGCGATCAGCATCAGCAGGACGAAAATTAGCCCGTAGCGGCTGGCGATGCGCAGTACAGTTGGACTCAGCCTGGCACGTGGTTTACCCGGGTCGCTAGATGTTCCGACGCCATCCTTAGCGCTGGGACCCTTTATAGCCGTCATCCGCGTTCCCATCTTGTTACGACTCACCCTACAAGCTGGCTAGCGCTATATTGCCGCCGGTTACGTCATCACCGACGAGTTCCCTGGTTATCCGGCCCCGCTCGATGATGAGAACGCGGTCGCACACTCGTGCGAGCTGATCGGGCTCACTTGACACGACCAACGCGGCTCGCCCCAGCGAGACCACTTCCCGCAGCACCGAGAAGATGACCTCTCTGCTTTGCGAATCCACGCCGACCGTGGGGTCATCGAGCACGACGAGCCTGGGCTGCGTCAGGAGCAGGCGGGCCAGCAGCACCTTTTGCTGGTTCCCGCCGGACAGCATGCCGAAGGGCACGTCCCGGCTCGGCGGCCTGATATCGAAGAGGGAAATTGCCTCATCGGCGCGCGACCGCTCTGATCCTTTGTTGAACCAGAACTTCGATACCGTGGGCAGGACCAGGTTCTCCTGCACGCTCAGCAGGGCAATACCGCCTTCGTGAGCGCGATCAGGGGACAGGTACGCGATACCGGATCTCAGGGCTTTATACGGCTGCCCCGGCAGGCGAATGGGCAGCTCGCCGTTGAACTGAATGGTGCCGCTGGCTGCGGCCTCGATGCCGGCAATAAGCCGGGCTGCTTCGCTCGGACCGCTGCCGAACAGCCCGCTCATGCCGAGGATCTCCCCCTTCCTGATGCTGAACGAGATCCCCGCCACGACCGGGCCGGACAGATCGGTCACCTGCATGAGCGTCAGCCCGTTGCTGGAGCTGGCGGCGTCCTGCCTCGTCCGCCACGCGGCCGGAAGGGCCATCGTCCCGGGGATCTGGGCCACGGCCTGCGCTGCAGCCGCGGGCGTCTTCATGTGCTCGTGCAGATCGCGCACGGACATGCCGTCGGCGGTCCCGTCGTAGACCACCTTGCCGTCGTTCAGCACGGTCACGCTGTCGCAGTAATCCACGATCTCTTGCAGCCGGTGCGACACCATGAGCACGCCGCCGCCCTTGGCCGCGACCAGCCTGACCGCGTCAAGATAGGTCGTGGCGTCCTCGGCCGGGACGGATGCCGTCGCCTCGTCCAGGATCAGCAGCGGGGCGAAGTGGCCGTCGGTGATGTCCGCCAGGGCGATCGCCATCGTGACCAGCGCGCGTTCCGCGGCTTTCAGGTGGGCGATGCGGGTCCGCGGGCTGATGTTGATGTCAAACAGCTTGAGCAGGCGCCTGGTCTGGCGCTCGAGATCGTGCCAGCGGATCCGCCCGAGACGGGTCGGGTACTGGTGGAAGATGCCGACCATTTCTTCGACGGTGAACGTATCGATCAGCGGGGCCTCTTGGTGGACCACCCGCGCGCCGAACTCACGGGCACCATGCGGGCCGAAGTCACCGGCCGCCGGATGTCCGTTGATGGATATCTGGCCGGTGTGCCCCGTGTATATGCCTGTCACGAGCTTCACCAGGGTGGTCTTGCCGGCGCCGTTGCCGCCCACCAGCCCGCGTATCTCGCCGTGAGCGACGCTCAGGTTGACATCGGACAGGACGAGGCGCCCGCTGAACGACTTGGACACTTTCCTGACGTGCAGAGCCGCGCTCTCGCCAGGGTCATGGCCCTGGCGAGAGGCAGCCTGGGTAACTCTGCGGTTACCGAGCTTCAAGAGGCCACGCCCCACAGCTTGGCGTACACGCCGGGCAGTGTGGCGTCTACCGCGAAGGGCACGTCCTGGCCGGTGCCGGGAGTGGTGATGGACTTGATGTTGTCGGTCGTCACCAGCCCCCACGGGCATCCTTCGCCGTAGGCGTACCGGAGCGGAGCGCTGGAGTCCTTGATCAGCGGCTGGTGGAGAAGCAGCCGTGACATCTGGTCAAGCGCGGCGAAGGCGGCGTAGTCCCAGCTGAAAACCAGGTCCATGTTCTGGACCGTGCCGTTCCGGATCCAGTTGATGTTCTGCGGTTCGCCGTTGGCTCCGACGAGCGAGACGTGACTGCCGAGGCCCGCCTGCTGGATAGCTGGCACGACCACGTCAGCGGCCGGGTCGTAGCCCATGTCCACGACGTTGATGCTGGGGTCCTTCTGGAGGGCATTCGTCACGCGGACGCCGAGACTCGGCCCGACGTTGGCCGCGACGAACTGCTGCGTCTGGACGGAGCATCCTTTGCAGCTCTTGACCTCTGCCCCCAGCGAGTTGGCGAGGTTGACCTGGCTAGAGAACTCCTTGTCCTCGAAGTCAAGTACGTTCGCCTTGCCGTGCGTGGACGCGACGATCCAGGCGCCGATCGCCTTGCCCGCCATCGTCCAGTTCGCGCCAACGTCATAGGCGATCCCGTTTGGTGACGGGGCCACGCCGGCCGCGTACGAGCCGACGGGGATGTTCTTCTTGTGCGCGGCCGTCAGGCCAGCCTGGACCACCTGCGGGTCAACAGCATCCAGGATGATGGCCTGGAAACCAGTGTTGACGGCCTGCTCGATCAGCTGGTTCTCGGTGATCGGGTCAGAGTTGCCGTTGAACGTCTGGACCTTCCAGCCGAGCAGCTTTGCGGCCTTGGTCATATCCTGCGCGCCGATGAGCGGGCCGCCGAGACTCGTGGACTCAGCGATGATGGCCAGCTTGATGTTTCTCGGTGCCTTGATGGACGCGCTCGGGCCGACAAATGTCGTGCTCGTAATAGCGTTCTCAGCTGGCTTCACGATCGCCGTATACGGAGCCAGGTTCGTGCTCGCCGACGTTGTCTTGGCACTCCCCGCAGGCGATGAGCTGCAGGCGGCGAGGCCGGCAGCGGACGCCAGGGCTACTCCTGCTACCAGTGTCCGGTAAGAGCATCTTTGAAATGGGGACATCTGACGTTCTCCTTTTTCCAGGCGCATGCTCGCCTGAGAAGGGGCCTCCGCTGAGGCATGAAGAGCTCGGTTTTAGATTGCGCGCCTGGCCGGCATGGGAACGCGCTCCGGTGGTTGCAGCTGGGTCAGGAAAACGGTGTCCGTCTCGTCCGGCCGGCCGAGCAGGAAGGTTTCCGGGAAGGTCCAGCCGTCAGGCACTGGATCGGTGCGCGTCCATTCGTAAACGCAGACACGCCGGAAGATGCGCCACTCTCCGTCGCGTTGCTCAAGATCGTCGATGTAGCGCAGGGCGACCGTATTGTCGCGTTCTGGCGCGTCGCCGTTGCGGGCGAGCCTGGCCAGTGCGAGCACGTAGGCCTCGGTCCGGGCCGTGGCGCCGCTGACCTCAACCTGAAGATTGCCGATGAAGTGCAGGGTGCGCTCGTAGACGACGATATTCCGCTGTACATGGCTGACGAACTCCCCGACGCCGCCGTAGAAGTCGCCGTGATGATCCGTGCCGTCGGGGTGGTAACAGCTGCGGAGCAAATCGTACTGCCGCCGGTCAATTGCCCGGCAATAACGGTACTCCAGCTCCCTGATCTCTCGGTCAGCGATCAGCGTGCGTACTTTGGCGTCAATATCACCGGTCACGATTGCTCCTCTAACTGCCCGGGTACTTCTGCGAAACGCCTGCGTCAATGGGAATTGCAGCCCCGGTCACATATCGTGACTCATCAGAGGCGAGCCACAGGACTGCATTACTGATGTCAGCTGGTTCCACCCACGGCACGGGAAGGATGTTCATCGAGCGGAATAGCCGGGCCGCATCGTCCCGGCCCGGGTTTTCGATGTCGGGCATGAAGAGGCGGAACGCATAGTCGTTGAGCGCCATATGAGTGTTGACGCCAGTGGGATGAATGGTGTTAACCCTGATGTGATGCTCACCCAGTTCCTGGGCGAGCGATCGCGCCAGGCCCAGCAGGCCGGTCTTGGCGGCGGTGTAGTGGGACAGTGTCGGGATCGCGACCAGTGCGGCGCTCGAACTCGTGATGATGATCGAGCCGCCTCGGCCGGCGTCGATCATCGGCGGCACGGTCGCCCGGATCGTGTGCCAGACGCCGGTCAGGTTGACGTCGATGGTGTCCTGCCATGCGCTCTCCGATAGCTCCCAGGTCTTCCCGTAGGACGAGATGCCGGCGTTGGCGCAGACGATGTCGATCGATTCGAATCGGTCCAGCCCGCGGGCCACGACTCGCTCCAGCTCGGCGAGCTCTCGCACGTCCGCCTTTTCGATGAGGATCTCGCCGTCGGCTTCTTCCACTAGCTTCTGCGTCAGGCACAGGTCGTCATAGGTCGCCATGTCGTACGCGACACCCGGGATCTGCTCGCAGATATCGACCGCGATGATGCGGGCGCCCTCCTGCGCCAGGCGCAGCGCGTGCGATCTGCCCTGGCCGCGCGCCGCTCCGGTGATGAAGGCCGTCTTGCCCTCGACCCGGCTCACCGCACGCTCTCTATCAGCGCCTTGCCGAGTTCGGCCACCCCGTGCGCGATGCTGTTCTCCGACACGTGAGCGAAGGCCAGGCGCATGTACTGGGGTCCCGAAGTCATGCCCATGAACATCTCGCCGGGCCGGGCGAGCAGCCCGCGGGCGCGGGCCGCCGTGGCCAGGACGCTCGCATCGACCTGAGACGACAGCTCGAGCCAGTAGTAGAAGCTGCCCGGAGGCTTGGCGAAGCTGATCAGCGAGCCGCAATGCTCCTCGAGGGCCTGGGCGGCTACGTCCCGCTTCGCGCGATACCGGGGCACGACCCGCGCTATCTGCGGCTCGAGCAGGCCCTCCTCGAGGTACTGGGTCATGACCGCCTCGAGCCACTGGTTCGGCCCGAAGTCCTGGCGCACCCCGGCGAGCACGTCGATGAGCGGCGGGCTCCCTGATACCCAGCCGAGCCGGACGCCCGGGGCCGTGGTCTTGGCGAAGCTGTCGCTCTGGATGACGACGCCATCGGTATCCAGGCTGAGCAGCGTGGGAACAACGTCGCCCTCATACCGGAACACGGCATAGATGTTGTCCTCGAGGATGACGATGTTCTCCTCGGCCGCCAGGCTCAGCAGTGCCCGCCGCTTCTCCAGCGAGAGGACCTTTCCGGTAGGCATCTGGAACGTCGCGATCGTGTAGATCAGCTTGGGCGTGTGACCAGCCTCGCGAGCACGCGCGATCTGCCGCCTGAGCTCGTCCAGATCCATGCCGTCGTCCTCGACCGGAACCGGGTAAACGCGGCCGCCTGCCGCCTCCGCGAAGCGGGTGGCGTAAGGGAAGGTAGCGGCCTCGACGAAGACCGCGTCGTTGCTGCCGACGAATGAGGCAATGGTCAGCGCGACGCCCTGGACCGAGCCGTTGGTGACGAGTATTCCATCGGCTGTCACGCGCTGGTTCCAGGTCTTAGCCAGGTGCCGTGCGATCTGCTCGCGCAGCAGCACGGTCCCGTAATAGACCTCCTGGTAGCCGTAGGTCTGGTCGAAGTAGTCGAGCACGACGGGCCCGCGCTTCTCGATAACCTCGCCGGCTATCCGGACGAGATCCGCCGAGGGGAAGCTGTCCCATGGCGGATGGCCCTGGTCAAAGTTCCAGGCCACGTCGTCACCGATGGCACCGGTAAATTTCGGCGGCGGGGCCAGGAGAGCCTGAGGTGACATGAGCTTCGAGATGTCCATGGTCGCGTCCGTTCGTGGTGTCGTTGCTCGGCAAGCTAGGTAAGCGGCCCGGGGGTGTAGGCGACCGCTTCGACCTCTATCAGCAAGTCAGGGTGGAGTAGTGCCTTGACGATCACGGTCGTCGATGACGGCGGGGTGAGACCGCGGAAGATCCGGGTCTTGACCTCCGCATAATCCGGGTACACCGAGGCATCGGTGACGTAGGCCGTGAGGTGCACGAGCTGCGAGAAATCCGTGTCCGCCTCGGCCAGCAAGCGGCCCAGGTTGGCAAATACCTGCTCGACCTGAGCTCGTGAATCCTCAGCCCCGACTACCGCGCCCGATTCGTCGAAGGCGACCTGCCCGGACATGAATAGCAGGTCGCCGGCTCTTGTCATCGGTGACATGGACGTCATTTGGACCTCGCACTGCTGGATCTGGTTCAGGGCATGAGCGCCGTGTTGCCGCAGGCAACATCGAGAGTTGAGCCCGTGATGTATTTCGACGACGGCGCGACGATGTACCGGACCGCATCAGTGACAGCCTCGGGCGGCACCCAGGGAACGGGAATCTGATGCGAGTGGATGAAGCCGTCGATTACGTCGTCTCGTGTCGGATCGCTGAGGTCAGGCCGGAAGAGCTGGTAGGTGGGCTTATTGTGGATCATGATCGTGTCCACATTGGAGGGGCAGATCGCGTTCACGGTGATTCCATCGCCAGCGACCTCGCGGGCCAGCGATTTCACCAGGCCGATGACTCCCCACTTCGATGCGACATAATGCGCGGCATTTGCGGTACCGCCGCGAGCGGCCATTGATGAGGTCGCGACGATCCGGCCGTACTGGCGCGAGATCATGTGCGGCAAGGCGGCGCGCATGGTGTGGAACACGCCGGTGAGGTTGACCGAGATAAGGTCGCCCCACTGATCATCAGTAAGATCCTGGACCCGGCCGAAGCTGACGATGCCGGCGTTGGCTACGACGATGTCCAGCTTCCCGAAGCGGTCTACAGCCTGCTGGGCGAGCGCGTCAACCGCAGCAGACTCCCGGACATCGCAGACCACCGCGAGGCAGCTGCGGCCGGTTGCCTCCACGAGGGCAGCCGTTTCCTTGAGGTCAACCGCCCTCGACAGCGAATACGGAACGTTCCTGATGTCGCCGTCCACGTCACAGATGACTATGTCCGCGCCGTCACGGGCGAGACCCACGGCGTGGGCCCGGCCTTGCCCGCGGCCAGCACCAGTGACCAGCGCCACCTGGCCGCCGATGGGACCACCAGCAGTGCTCACACGGTACCTCCTTCGCCACCGGCGCCTGCAGCCGAGCATTCCGTCCGGCATAACGGGGGTCGCCAGCCGAGCCGCAAGCGGCAGATGCTCGGACCGTACATCATCCCTTAACAAAGTTCAATCATCTTTATCATTACAAAACCTGTACCGGTGGATACGTGATCTTCAGCTGGCAGCACGAGGCCGTGCTCGGGGCTCCGAGCGGCGGCGGGCCCGGCGGGGCGGCGGGGCGGCGGGGCGGCGGGCGGCGGGCTCGCTAGCGGCGTCATCGCCTGCCAGCGCCCGCCAGCGCCCGTCCCGGTGAGGTCAGCGGAATCTGGGCATAGCCTCAGCACAGCACGGGCTTATAGCCTGATCGCCCAGGGACGGGTGCCCGGAGAGGATAGCGGTGACTGCGACGGAGCTCTGCTGGGGAACGGTTCAGTCCGCGCCAATCGAGACGTTAATCAGCGTCGCGTCCGAGAATGGGTTCGGATCCATCACCGTCACTCCCTGGATGGGACAGGAACTGCTGGCGGACCCGTGGCGGCTGGCCCGCATCCGAGCGTCTCTGGCGGCGGGTATGCGCGTGAGCTGTCTCGATGCTCTTATCAGCGGACTTCCTGGAATACCTCCGGCTGGGGCCGTTCCGCCGGCACTGAGAAACAACTTCAGCTGCGATGCGGACGCTTGCCTGCGCGTCGCCGAGGCCTTGGATATCCCGCTGCTTAACATCGCGCACTACCTTGGGCAGCCGGTCCCGCTGAGTGCGCTGGTGGATGCCATCGGCGCCGTCACTCAGCGAGCTGCGGCACTCGGGGTTGCTATCTGTATCGAATTCATACCGGGCACTGGTATCCCGGATCTGGCCACGGCGGCGCAGATCTCCTCCGCCGTGGGAGCCAACATCGGCATTCTCGTGGACACCTGGCACTTCGCCAGGACCGGCGGCACCGCCGCGGAACTGCGCGGGCTGGCGGCAGGCTCAGTCCTGTCCGTCCAGGTCAACGACCGCATGGACGGCGAGGGAGGACCCGTGGAAGGTCCCGATGGGCTGGTTTACCTGACGATGGCGAACCGGCGACTGCCGGGTGAGGGCGAGCTCCCGCTGGCCGACCTGGTCAGCGCATTGCTCGCCAATAACCCCGGCATGCCGATCGGTATCGAGGTGTTCAGCGACGAGATGCGCTCGCTTACCGCGCAGGAAGCCGCTCACCGGGCCGCCGTAGCCTTGCAGCGCGTCCTCGATAATATCCCCGGCTAGGCGCAGACCCCGGATCGTACAGGGCTGATCTCGGACACGCCTCGACCGTCACGACCCGGCGGAAGTTCCTGCCGGATATTCGCTCACCTCAGCCACGGCCACTCCCAGGCCCTCGCTGGACATCCCGATAGACATCCGGTCACGAATTGTAATCGGCTACCACTTGCTGAGCACGGTTTAGAGTGCGCATGACGGATGAGCGCTCCGCGGACGGAAGCAAAAAGATGCATCGATCAGCCTCAAGACAATCGAGCCCTTGTAGCCCAGCGGAATCTAGCGGTGCTCCGACGAGCGTGACTTGGATCGTGCTTGGATCACGCCCGGCCCTCTCCCACTCCGTGCGCAGTTCATGCAGCTTTTGCTTAACCGAGTGCAGCGGTTGCATGGTCAGATCTGGCAACCAGCCGTCCGCGAACTCTACGATGTGCCGGATCCCACCCGATCCAGCGGCGCCGCCGATAAGGACAGGCGGCCTTGGCCGCTGAACCGGCTTTGGCCACGACCATGACGGTTCAAACTTCACATACTGGCCGTCGAAGCCGGCAACAGCATGCTCCCAAAGGCCTTCCATTGCCATGACTTTCTCTCTCACTATCGACCGGCGAACCGCCGGGTCTACGCCATGAGTGCGCATCTCTTCGAGGTTCCAGCCGAGGCCGACGCCGAAAAGCACCCGGCCATGCGAGACATGGTCGAGGCTGGCGACCGTTTTGGCCAAGATTATCGGATCATGCTGGGCCACTAGGCAAACCCCAGTCCCAAGATTGAGGCTTTGCGTGCGCGCCGCTGCGGTCGCTAGGGCGATGAACGGATCCAGAATGCGGCTGTACTCCCTCGGCAAATCACCTCCATCAACCCATGGACTCTCCCGGCTAATCGGAATATGAGTGTGCTCAGGAACCCAGAGTGATTCGAACTCACGTTCCTCGAGCTCGGCCGCGAGGTCACCGATGTCTACGGATTCGTCGGTGGGGAAGATATGCACGCCGAATTTCATAGGGAATCGAGCTCCTGTGACGTGGTAATGAATAATGCGAGGCGAGCGATTGGAGCTTGGCGCCGGCCGGCCCGGCACGTGAGGCCAGCATCGCGGCCGCGGCCAGGGCGAGGCGGCGTGCGCACAACGGTCTCCTGCCTGTAGGGACACAGGAAGATCACAGACAAGCTGAGCAACAGGTTAAATGATCCGTCAACATAATCTAGGTCGCATAATTATAACGCTTCATTCCCGTGTCGTTCACGAGCGATAGTCGCAGTTCGCAGGCACGTTCCGGATGGGAGACCTCACCTCGGCGAGCTTCCGGCGCTGGCCTGCGCTCGACCGCCTGCCCCCGCCGTCGCTTCAGGCGCCGCCCCTCAGGTCGCACGGGGCACGCCCGGAGGCGCCCTCGACCTTCACGATCCGGTGCGCGAATCAGCAATCGTCGACATTCGTACTACCAACCCATCGCCAGCCACGTTCGGCGGTGTTGCTGACGGTTCA
Organism: uncultured Actinomycetes bacterium; assembly: GCA_963702235.1. GTDB lineage: Bacteria > Actinomycetota > Actinomycetes > Streptosporangiales > Streptosporangiaceae > PALSA-505. The sequence continues at coordinate 216,305 of CAVPBZ010000031.1, read as the reverse complement.
GGCCAAGCGCTGAATAGGTAGATGAGATAAGCTTTTATGATGACCACCCTTTCAGCGATCACCGCACGCCAGCTGCGAATACCCAAGGCCGCGGAGCTCATTGCCGGGCACCTACGGCGGCAGATAGTGCGGCGAGAACTCTCCGAGGGCGAAGGACTGCCGTCGGAGGCCGACCTCATGGCGGAGTTTGACGTATCCCGGCCAACGCTGCGCGAGGCCTACCGGATTCTGGAATCGGAAGGACTCATCACCGTGCGCCGGGGAGCGCGGGGAGGCGCCCGGGTACACATGCCCAGAGCCGACGGCGCTGCCCGGTACGTGGCAAGCGTCCTACAGGCAAACCGGGTGCTGCTGAGCGATGTCTACGAGGCGCGCACGATCATCGAGGCCCCCGCTGCCGCCGTCCTGGCGGCACGCAGATCGTCCGACGATGTCGCTACCCTGCGGCGGATCAGCGAGGAAGCCGATCCTGCCGAGGCAGACCAGGTCGCGTTCCTCGAGGCACACCACCGGTTTCACGATGCAGTCTGCGACCTAGCCGGCAATCAGACGATCGCCCTGGTCGCGCGCATGGTTGACGCGATCCTCGACTCCGCCGATATGCAGCATGTCAAGGCGCGGCTAACGGATGAGAGCGAAATCCGGGCGGCCCGCCGAGCCCAGCGCACGCACAACAAGCTCATCGACCTCATCGAGGCCGGCGACGTCAGGGCAGCCGAGAATCTCTGGCGCAAGCACCTCAGCGAGGCCGGCCAGCACGTCACCTCCACCGGAGAGACAACCACCACACTGGACGTCATGGGCTGACCGATGATGACCTGACTGGTTCCTTCATTGCCTGAGCTGGGGCCGGCGTCCGTCTCACAGGCCAGCGGCACGGCGGTTGCGCTGGCGATCCTCATATGATACATATATCTAACTACTTTAGATGATTATCTTAGGCTCAGGCTTAGGTTGGCCGTTCGAGGCCCCGGTGACCGGCCTTCCGCAGCCGCGCATGCAGAGTATTTGGCGGCCTGGCTCTGATTGAGGCCTGTTATGACAGGAGAACTAATTTGATGTCGCCGATCGATCGACTGCTGGCCAAGCAGGAGATATATGAGGTCCTAACTCGGTATTGTCGAGGGATCGACCGGCTGGACGAGGAACTAGTACGTGCTTGCTATCAGCCTGACGCCGTGGATAATCATGGTCTCTACAGCGGATCGGTTGATCATTTCGTCAGCAATGCCTTCGCGCGCCAGCGCAAGCTGGTTCTGGCCTGTCATTACCTGCAGAACGTTACGATCGAGATCATCGGAGAGGCTGCTCTTGCCGAGACGTACGCGATCGCTGTTGAGCGGAGCCGAACCACCGATGGGTCGCTCATAGACAACATTGTCGGGCTTCGCTACGTGGACCGGCTCGAGCAACGCCATGGCGGCCCCTGGCTCATCGCCAGGCGCACGGTGGTGATCGACTGGACCAGAGCGGAAGCAGTCGATGAAGGGTGGCTCGCGGATCAGGACTTCACCCGCGGGCTGCGGGACCGCTCGGACCTCGTGTACTCGGAGATCGCCCTGCTGCAACCAGCGCGCGGCTGAGATGGCCGGACTGTCGGGGCAGGTCGCGCTCATAACAGGGGGTGCCCGCGGGCAGGGGCGGGCCCACGCGATTACCCTCGCACGAGCGGGTGCCGACATCGTGGTTGTCGACATCGGCGAACAGGTGGCTACGGCGCCCTACCCGCTCGGCACGATGGAAGAGCTCGCGGAGACAGCTGACCTCGTCAAACGAGAAGACCGGCACTGCATCGCGATTCAGGCTGACACTCGGGATACCCAGCAGATGCAAGCCACGGTCGATACCGCCGTCGCTGAGTTCGGGCGGCTCGACATTCTCATTGCCCAGGCCGCCATCTGTTCCTTCGCACCGTTCCATGAGATTTCCGACCAGCAGTGGGACGAGATGCTCGGGTGCGACCTCACTGGCACCTTCAAGGCGATGCGGGCAGTGGTACCGCAGATGCGTAAGCAAGACTACGGTCGCATAGTCGCCACCTCTTCGATGGGCGGCCGGCAAGGCCTGCCGAACATGGCGCACTATTCTGCTGCGAAGTTCGGCGTTATCGGCTTGGTGAAGTCGCTGGCCGCCGAACTGGCCAGCACGCCGATCACGGTAAATGCGATCTGCCCCTCCAATGTGAATACCACGATGGGCAATCATCCGTACCTGTGGCCGCTGTTCTTCCCTGATCGTGCAGACCCGACGGCAGAGGAGATGCTAGCCGCGCTCGCTAGCACCAATATCCAGCCCATTCCCAATGCCGAGCCGGAGGACATCGCCGAGATGGCGCTCTTCCTCGCCGGGAGCGAAGTCGGAAGATTCATCACCGGGTCCGTCTTCGACGTTGGAATGGGTAAGACGGTCCAGATGCCGTGACGCCCGCTAGGCCAGGTCTACCCCCGGGCGGGATGGCAGTGTTACTCCCGGCTCCACACGAGGCTCGTTCGAAACAACGATCGAAACGCCACCGTCAAGCCCACGTCATCCATGCTGCACGGGCCGGACTCCCGGTCGTCGATGAAGGCTAGGGCCTGGTCGATGTCGTCGAACCACAATTCCGAGACTCCGCCGTACGGAACCGCCTCGGGCGGCTCCACTATCACCAGGTCGTTTACATACCGCCGGACGCTATCGCGGAAGTGCTCGGCCGACTGCAGCCGGCGCGCCCGGGCTCCCATCCAGAACTTGACGAAGTTGACTTGGCTTATCTCCGGCCCACGTTGCACGAACTCGAGTAGGACGATCTCGCTGATCGGACCGTCCTGGACGACCGTCTCGAAGGTGATCAACGTCGTATCCGCAACATGATTTGCGAAAACTCGCAGCTCATCGGCCAGCATCACCTGAATGTTCGGGTCGTCGTAGACCTCGACGGCGTCAACGACGCCACGTACCGGTAGCAGGTTGACGCCGTCATATCGGGTGGAAAGTTCCGGTCGGCCGAGGTCGGGTACTGATACACACTGAGCAATCCCCATATATACGTCGTGAATACTCGGGAATGCAGCGGATAGCTCCGCGTGTTCCTTCCAGTTCTTCAGGAACTGATCAGGGGTCGTGTCCGGGTTGCGGGCGGCGAGATAGATCGTCTTGATCACGAGCACTCCTGGGTGACCGCACCGTACGCGCAGGCCACAACGCGAGGCCCTGGCCGGAGCCAGCGGTCACTGGGCCGCGAGAGAGCCGGCGAGGGACGGACCTCCACAGCCCCAGGAGCGTACCGGATGGACCGTTGACTGCGCCGTAGTCTTCCAGTAACATGCGCGTAACGGTCAACTTAGTTAGATGTTTAAAAGGTTTGTACTTAACCGGTGCGGGCGCTTCGGGGCACCTTCACGACTGGTCGCACAGCGGTGCCGGCTGACAGAGGAGTGAGCTATGGGTGCAATCGAAGAGAAATTCCGGAAGCGGACGCCGAAATCGGCCGAAGTAACCGAGCGAGCGGCGAAGGTACTACCGGGCGGCGAGACGCGCAGCGCCGTTTATCACCCGCCGTATTCGGTCGCGGTTGACCGGGGGGCTGGTTCCCGGGTGTGGGACATCGACGGAAACGACTACCTGGATTTGAGCAACAACTACACGTGCCTGGTGCACGGCCATGCGTACCCGCCGATTGTCGAGGCGGCAACGCGCGCGGCGAGGAACGGGACGACGTATGCGGCAAAGACACTGTCGCAGGTTGAACTCGCGGAAGCCATCGTGGAGCGGGTCGCCTCGGTCGATGAGGTCCGGTTCGCGAACTCGGGTGCGGAGGCAGTTCAGGTCGCTCTGCTGCTGGCCAGGGGCTACAACGGCCGGTCCAAGATCCTCATCTCGAACTTCGGCTACCACGGGCACTTCCTTGACGTGCACCGGTATCTGAGCGAGAGCTCGCCGGCGTCGGACTTCGTTAGCACCTATGTCGCCGACTGGGCTGACGCCGCGAGCTTCGAGGCCGTCTTGGCTGAGCACGGGGACGAGATAACCGCGGTGCTGCTCGAGCCATGGCTCGGATCAGGCGGAATGGTCGGGGCACCGAAGGAATTCTTCCAGCGCGTGCAGGCTGCCGCTACAGCAGCTGGTGCGTTGCTGATTCTTGACGAGGCCACGGTATATCGGCTGAACACCGGCGGAGCGCAGGCATTGCTCGACTTCAAGCCCGACATCACGGTCCTGGGCAAGATGATCGGTGGTGGATTCCCCTGCGGCGGCATCGGCGGGCGCCGCGACCTGATGGAGATCTTGAACCCGACTACCGGCAACGTGCACATCTCGGGGACGTTCTCCGGGAACCCGGTCACGACGTCCGCCGGCAACGTGGCCGTCCGGGAGCTGACCGCGGCCAAGATCGACAAGATGGCGGTCCAGGTCGAGACGATCGATGAGCAGATGCGCCAGTCCGCGGCCAAGCATGGGGTGCCGTACAGCAGCCGCCGGATCGGATCGCTCATGAACGTCTGGTTCAGCGAGGAACTGCCGGCCTCCAACCACGTCCGCACCGACAACGAACTAGCGACCCTCTTTCATCTTGCCTGCATGGCGAACGGCATCTTTGCGGTTCCCCGCACGCTGGTGAACATCAGCACGGCGACGACGGACGAAGACGTCAAGGAGATCATCCAGCGCCTCGACGCGACGTTCGATGACATGGCCGCCGAGATTCTGAAATCCGCGCGACCGTGAATTCAACGGTCAACCCGCGGGTGCCTTTCTGAAAGACCCGGATGAGGAGAAGTAGATGTGGGCCATCGGGCAGGGTTCTATCCGAAGTAGACGAAGTAGACATAGTCAGGCTGGCGGGAAGAGGAAGCGCCGGGACTTGGCGCTGGTCGGTGTGGCCGTCGTGGCTTGCCTGGTTCTCGCCGCGTGCTCGTCATCCGGCGGCTCGACGTCCGGCTCTGGCAGTTCGCCGGGAACGAGTGCCAGCTCGTCGGCGGCCGCCACCGGGTCGAGTCCGAGCTGGTTGACAGCCGCAAAGAAGTGGTACGCGTCGTCGCAGACGATGCCGCGGACGATCGTGGCCGCGCGGCTCGGACCCTTTAAGCCAAAGCCCGGAGCGACGCTCTATCTTGTCAACTGCCTCGTTTCCGAAGGCTGTACGAACTTCGAGGCCTCGGTCAAGGCTGCCGCCGCGGTGATCGGCTACAAGGTGGATGTTTGCTCCGGCAATACGGCCGTGCAGATATCTGCCTGCTTCCAGTCCGGCGTGAACGCGAAGCCCAACGCGATTCTGTGCACCGGCTGCTCTAATCTGGCAAACGGGCCTGACTTTGCCAAGGTAAAGGCTGCTCGCATTCCGCTGATCACGGCCTTCTCCGGAGACAATCCACCCTCCGCAGCGGTAGCCACGGACATCGCGGGCGGCTTGCATACCTATGACGCCGGTGTCCAGATCGCGCAAGGTATCATTGCGCGCAGCAACGGTAAGGCAAATATAATATTCTTCACCGACAAAGAATATGCCAGCGAGATCGCAACAACTCAAGGGTTCAACGCGACCATCAAGCAATGCACTACATGTCACGTGAAATATATAACCTACTCGGTCGCGACAATGACGACGGCGTTGCCGACGCAAGCCCTTGCCGTCATTCAGCAGAACCCCACTGTCAATTGGTATGCCGGCCCGAACGACGGCGTGCCCGCAGCGGTGGCCCAAGCCATCCGGCAATCGGGTAAGTCCGGCATCCAAACGGCCAGCGTGTACGGGTATACGCCTAACTTGCAACTGGTGCGGACCGGGCAGGAAGCGTTCGACATTATGCACAGCCACTCTGAGTGGGGTTGGGCGGCTGTTAACGCGGCGGCTCGAATCTTTTCGGGCCTGAAGGTCCCCAGGACCGAGGACGTCACCGTGGTCAACTACACGCAGCAGGACGCCGCGGCTATCGGCCCCTTCTACAACGGCCCAGCGAATTACCAGACTCAGTTCAAGAAGCTGTGGGGAAAGTAGCAATTCAGGTGCACCGCTTCCGGGTGAGTACTCATCCGGAAGCGGTGCACCAAACCGCTCGCTCAAGGCGCGCGGGTGTTGCCTCGCGAGAAAGTGGAGCCGGATGTCATCGGATCTGAACACCACTAGCGACAAGGATGGTGTCGCGTCAGAGGTTGGTGGCTCAAGGCCCGAGGCCTCGGGCAGGTACCGGCGGTCATGGACGGGTGCCGACGGGATTATCGCGGCCTATACAGGCGTCGGGCTACTTGTGGTCATGATGATCGCATTTTCGCTGGCGCTTGGCGGAAGCTTCATGAGCTGGAACAACCTGGCGGGAGTGTTGTCGACGCTCGCAGTTTCGGGCATTGTCTCGCTCGGTGTCTTGGTACCGCTGGCAGCCGGCGTCTTCGATGTGTCTGTTGCCGGGGCGATGACGCTGGGGGCGATCGCAACTGCCAAGATATTCGTTGCGACCAACGGGCACCTGCCTATCCCACTGGCCATTTTGATCGTCCTCGCCGGCGCGCTCGTAGTAGGAGCAGTCAACGGGTGGCTGGTCGTCCACGAGGGACTCGATTCGTTCATTGCAACCATCGGTATGGGCACCCTGCTGCTTGGCGTCTCGGAATACGTGTCCGGGGGGGTGGACCTGGCGATCGTCAACCCCGCCAAATTCCTCAATATTGGCCGAACCAAGTTCGGCCAACTGCCGATCACGGTCCTGTACACGCTGGTCATCGCGTTGGTGCTGTGGTACGTCCTTGGGTATACGCCGCTTGGACGCCGCATCTACGCCACTGGGGCTGGCCGGGAACCTGCGCGCCTATCCGGTGTCCGGACCAACCGGATCATTTTTGGCTCCTTCTTGGTGTCCGCTCTCCTAGCGGTCCTGGCCGGGGTCGTGTACGTCTCGAACCTCGGGGCGTCCCCGCCCGACCTCGGTTCAGCGTACCTACTCCCAGCCTTCTCGGCGGCATTCCTCGGCTCGACGATCATCCAACCCGGGCGTTTCAACGTTCCGGGCCTGCTCATCGCGATGTTGATCGTCGGTGTAGGGATCAATGGCTTGCAGTTGCTTGGTGTCCAGTTCTGGATTGTCGACCTATTTCAAGGGGCCGCGCTCGTCATCGCGGTCCTGCTGGCGCGGCGGTTGCAGCGACGCCAGAAGCTAGTGACGTAGCGAAGCAGAGGATTTCCGTGAGCGGTCGAATCAGGTAGAGGAAGAGGGCCAATGGGACGTGTAAGTGGGAAGGTCGCGCTCGTAACCGGCGCTGCCCGCGGGCAAGGGAGGTCACACGCCGTTCGCCTGGCTGAGGAGGGCGCCGACATCATCGCCGTCAACATCTGCGCGCAGATCGACTCCGTCCTGTACCCGATGGCTACGCCGATGGACCTCGACGAGACGGTAGCCCTCGTCGAGAAACTCGGTCGCCGCGTCGTGCGTCGGCAAGCTGACGTCCGTGATGTCGATCACCTCGCGGCCGCAGTCGCCGATGGTGTCGCTGAGCTGGGACGGCTCGACGTGGTGTGCGCCAATGCCGGCATCGCGTCCTACGGGCCTTCGTGGGAGCTGGCTACCCAAACGTGGCAGGACATGATCGACGTAAACCTCACCGGGGTATGGAACACAGTCCGATCGGCGATTCCGACGATGATCGAGCAGGGCGAAGGCGGTTCGCTCATCCTTACCAGCTCGACCGCCGGCCTGGTCGCAATACCGACCGCCAGTCACTATTCGGCCGCGAAGACGGGCGTGGTCGCGCTGGCGCGCGCGCTAGCCCAGGAGCTCGGCCCCCACTTCATCCGGGTGAACACGGTGCACCCGACTGGTGTCGATACGGACATGCTGCACAACGAACAGACATATGGGCTGTTCGTCCCCCCCGGCAGCGAGGCTGGTCGCGAGGTCATCGCTCCCATGACTACGGCGCAAAACGCCATACCGGTGCCCTGGGTCGAGCCGCGCGACATCAGCAACGCCGTCCTGTTCCTGGCATCGGACGAATCGCGCTACGTGACCGGCTGCGCGCTGACCGTCGACGCCGGCGCAACGATCAAGTATCCCGGAACCTAGGTCGGCATGTCGAGGGCTCGTGTCTGCTCGGTGGGGATCGCGATGTGTGGAGTGTGGCCTAAGTGACTGTCCCAGACAATGATGCAGCGGCCAAGGCGCCGCTGGTCGAGGTGCGGTCGCTGTCGAAGTCCTTTCAGGGCCAGCAGGCCCTGAAAGGAGTGAGCCTGACCTTGCAACGAGGCCGGGTCAAGGCGCTGATCGGGCACAACGGTTCGGGTAAGTTGACCTTGATCAAAGTCCTCTCAGGCTTTCATCTGCCCGACCCCGACGGTGGTTCGGTGTGGGTTGACGGAGTGCGCATGAAGCTGGGTGACCCAGTTGTATCGGCGCGGCTGGGGCTGAGATTCATCCATCAGGATCTGGGCCTACTCGATCAGTTGTCGGTTGTCGAAAATCTCAAGCTGGGCGGGGGCGGGTACGCCAGCCGGGAAGTCGGCCCCATAAGGTGGCGTACCGAGGTGCGAGAAGCGGCCCGGATGCTGGACGGCTATGACATCAAGATCAGCCCCAGTGCCCGGATGTCCAGTGCCTCTCCGGTGCAACGCACGGAGATCGCAATAGTCCGGGCTCTCCAGGACGAAGAGAACGTCCGGGTCCTAGTGCTCGACGAGCCCACTGCCACGCTGCCTGATGCTGAAGTGACCAAGCTATTCCGGACCATACGCATCGCGGTCGCGCGCGGCATCTCGGTCATGTACGTATCGCACCGCCTGGAGGAACTGTACGAGATCGCCGACGACCTCCTGGTCCTTCGCGACGGCCAGGTGGTGGGGGAAGGGACACCGGAATCAATCGACCGGTCGCAGCTCATCGGGCTCATCACAGGGTCGGCGCCCATGGAGGCACAGAGCCCAGGACTTACCTCACGAACAGCGCCCGGACAGCCGCTGGACTCCAAGCGAGCTCCGCTGCTGCGCCTCGATGGCATCGCCGCCGGACACCTGAAGCAGCTCAGCCTCGATGTGCGGGCAGGCGAGATCGTCGGGTTGGCCGGCCTAGCCGGATCTGGGGTTCACGACCTCCCGGAACTACTGGTCGGGCGGATACCGGTCTCGGCCGGGTCGATCTCGGTGGACGGACACGTCTGGACGAAGGCCGACCCTGTGGTAGCGCTCCGTCATGGTCTCGCCGTCTTGCCGGGGGCCAAGTCACTCAAGAGCATCGCCTCGATGAACGTTCGGGAGAACGTGACCTTGCCATCCCTCTCTCGCTTCTGGCGCAAGGGAATCTTCCGCTACGCGGACGAACGCCACGAGGTCACTGACCTGCTGGTCCGCTACGCAGTCCAGCCGCGCAGCCCCGAACGCGGTTTCGCGACCTTGTCCGGCGGAAATCAGCAGAAGGCCTGCGTGGCGAAATGGATGAGGACGAATCCGAAGCTCCTGGTCCTGGACGAGCCAACGGCGGGTGTCAACGTCGGCGGAAGGCTTGAGATCCTCCGTCTGATCCGAGAGACAGCCGATCACGGCGTAGGCGTACTCATCTGCTCGTCGGACTTGGAAGACCTGGCTGACATTTGCGAACGTGTCGTCATCGTGCGTCAAGGCGCGAACGACGGCGAGCTGGTTGGTCCCGACGTAAGGCGAGAGATTATTACCGCCAGATGTTACTAGGGGCGCAGCAGCGAGCCGACTTCATCCGGCCGCGTCCTGGCACCGGTCTGGACAGTTCATGTGCCGGGATATTTGACAGTCGCGCCGCAGTCAACGGTCAGCGTGCAGCCACTCACATAGCGGGACTCGTCAGACGCCAGAAAAAGCACCACATTGCTCACGTCGTTCGGCTCGATCCAGAACACCGGAATGGCGTTCTGTGCCGCAAATCCTGGCCCGACATCTTCTCGGGTCGGGTTGTCATGATCGGGCATGAACAACCGGTATGTCGTCTCGTTTTGAATCATGCCAGTGTCGACTCCGGTCGGGTGAACCGTGTTGACCCTGATGAAGTGGGGCCCGAGCTCTTGCGCCAATGACCTCATCACGGCGACAACACCAGCCTTCGCGGCTGAATAGTGGCTCGCATTCGGTATAGCAACGAGGCCGGCAGTGGAACTTGTGAGAATCAGCGAACCGCCCCGGCCGGCGCCGATCATGTGCGGGATCACTGCCCTCGTCGCGTTCCAGACACCGGTGAGGTTAATGTCGATCATGTCCTGCCACGCATCCGGGGTCAACTCCCAGGACACGCCGACGCTGGAGATACCAGCGTTGGCGCAGGCTATGTCTACCTGACCGAGTTCGGCGACGCCGACGTCCAGCGCAGATTTCAGCTGCTCGAAGTCCCGGACATCAGCCTGTCGGGCAACGACTCGCCGGCCCAAGGACTCAACCAGTCGGGCTGTCTCAGCCAGATCGCTTTCCTTCGCCATCGGATACGGCACCGAATCGATCTGGCCGCACAAGTCCACAGCGATGACGTCCGCGCCCTCTTCGGCTAGGCGGAGGGCATGCGATCGGCCCTGTCCGCGGGCCGCGCCGGTAACGAATGCTACCTTACCTGCAACGCGTGACATCGCGATTCCCATCTGCCAGTGCTGACTGGCTTACTTCAGGCGCTGACCTCAGAGCGTACTGGGCTGGTCCGCGAGGCACCTTCGACCTTCACTGTCCGGCGTGAGAACAACCATTCCTGGCCAAGCTTGATGAATTCGTCTCGGTACACTCCCCAGTGGTCAGGCCCGACCCCAGACATTGCCAGGAAATAGCTTGTGGCCTTGGCACGGTCGGTACCTGGCAGCTCGATAATGACCGAGGAAACGTGATGTCGAAGGCGTCCGAAGTTGTCGGCCGCTCGGAAGGTCGCCTTTATTTCCTCGACCTTTGCGATAAGAGCTTCCCGCGAGTGCACAAGTCGACCAGCACCCATGTCGTAATGCATTGGCTCGGCGAACAGCAACGAAAGTTCAGCCGGCCGCCCCGCGTTGACGAAGCGAGTGTAGCGACTCATAGTTGCCTGTATTGACAAGCGAGCCTCAATCTCCCACGATTCCATGTTCCGGAATCCTCCCGGCATTAAGGGTTTCATGTGCGGCCAGCCGACGACCGCCGCTCCGGGGAGCGATCAGCCGAGGTGGCCTATCGGCTCACCGGGTCGGTCGGCGGAGCGGCGCCCCACGACTTCTCGGTCGTGACGATCCCCAGGGTCCGTGACCCCGAGTAGTAGGTTCCGCACGCTGCCGGCCACGGCACCACTGGATCCGGTCGCTACCCACCTCGACGAGTATCGCACAATAAGCAGAATAATTTAAGTGATACTCTCACGCAAGGCCCGCCGAGGCGATCGGCTCGGCCTTGGCCGCGCGGGCGCCCACTCCTCTGCACTTGCCACCTCTTCGCACTCGTCACCTTCCCCGCACTAGCCACCTCTTACGGGCTAGCCACACACGGAGATGTAGTTGTATGATTTTATTAATATAACGAAGGGGCCGGTATGACAGACACGACGGCGGACGTGAGCGAGCTCGTGGATCGTGAGGCTCTGCGCCGTGTCCTCAGCGGCGCGCTGGCCCCGTTCACGGACATGTCGCTGTCACTGCTGTCCGGCGGGGCCTCGAACCTCACCTTCCTGCTGACCCTGGACTCGGCGAGGTACGTCCTGCGGCGACGTCCGGTCGGGCCGACCGCGGCCCGCGCACATGACATGAGGCGCGAGTTCACGGTGATCAGCGCGCTCAACCAGACCGACTTCCCGGTGCCGCGCGCGATCCTTTTCTGCGGCGACAAGAGCGTGGCCGGCGAGCCGTTCTACATCATGCAGTTCGTCGATGGCAGCGCGATGCACACGCCAGACGACGTCGCCTCGCTGGACGAAGCGGCCGCTGACTCCTGCAGCCGGGCGCTGATCGCCACGCTGGCCGCGCTGCATGCCATCGACCCGGCCCAGGTCGGCCTGCAGGAGTTCGGCTGGCCGCAGAACTTCCTGCGGCGCCGGATCACGAGCTGGCTGCGCCAGTGGGCATCGGTGCAGCACCGCGACTTTCCCGCGGTCGAATCCCTGGGCACGCAGCTGCTCGGCCGGATCCCGGCGTCGAGCACGACCGCGCTGGTCCATGGCGACTACCGCCTCGGGAACGTGCTGTTCGAGCCGGGACCGCCGATGCGCCTGGTCGCGGTGCTCGACTGGGAGATGTCGACCATCGGCGACCCGCTGACTGACCTTGCTCACCTGCTGGTCTACTGGGAGCCAACCCGGGGCCGCGTCACGCACCCGTCGCAGGTCATCGCCAGGCGCCCCGGCTTCCTGGACGGGCGCAGCATGGCTGAAAGCTACGCCGGGCTGACCGGGCGGGACACCAGCGAGCTGCGCTACTACCTGGCCTTCGAGCACTGGCGCGCGGCCATCATCAAGGACGCGATCTACCTTCGCGCCCGCGCCGCGGCGAACGGCGACCTGCAGGAGACCGCCGTCTCCCTCGGCGACTCGGTGCAGCTGCACCTCGAGGAAGCGGCAGAAGTGCTGGCCGACCTGCGGACGTCGGACACGTAACCGACCGAGAACGGGAGACAATCGCATGAGCGAGAGCTTCGCCGGCCTGCGCGAGCGAGTTCGCGACTTCATCGACAACCAGGTCATACCCGCCGAGCCTGTGCTGGACAAGGCTGATGCGGCAGCGACAGCCGCGCTGGAGGCGCTGAAGGCGGAGGCGAAGCGGCGCGGCATCTGGGCTCTCGGCCACCCGGTGGACATCGGCGGCGGCGGCCGCACCTTCATGGAGACGGCGCTGCTGAACGAGGTGATCGGCCGCTCCTTCTACGGCCAGAAGGCGGTCGGCACCTGGTCGATGCAGGACTCGCTCATGCTCAAGGAGAACGCCAGCCCGCAGCAGCGGGAGCGCTGGCTCAAGCCGCTGGTCGCCGGCGAGATCCGGTCGTCGGTCGGTCTCACCGAACCGGAGGTAGCGGGATCCGATCCCACGCTCATCGCCTCGACGGCCGTGCCGGACGGGGACCACTGGGTGATCAACGCGCACAAGTGGTTCACCACCGGCGCCAACATCGCCGCCTTCACGACCGTGTTCGCGGTCACCGACCCGGATGCGGCCAGGCACCGGCGCGTCTCGGCCATCATCGTTCCCACCGACGCGCCCGGCTACCAGGTCATCCGGGCGGTCCCGACGCTCGGCACCGAGCGCACGATCATGGGCGACCACTGCGAGATCCGGCTCACCGACGTGCGGGTACCGCTCAGCAACCTGCTCGGCGAGCGCGGCAACGGCTTCGTCATCGGGCAGCGCCGCCTCGGCCCGGGACGCATCTTCCACGCGATGCGCTGGCTCGGCCAGATGGAACGAGCCTTCGAGCACCTGCTCGAGTACTCCAAGCGGCGCCACACGCACGGATCGCTGCTCATCGACAAGGGCGAGGTGCAGGGCTTCATCGCCGAGGCCGCGATGGACATCTTCTACCACCGGGCCGCTGTGCTGGAGGCAGCACGCGCCGTCAACGAGGGGTCCCTGGCGCGGCTCGAGATCAGCATGATCAAGGTCCGGGGCGCGAAGCTGCTGCACGATGTCATCGATCGCGCGATCCAGGTGCACGGCGCGCTCGGCCTGACCCCGGACACTCCGCTGGAGGGCATGTACCGCCGGGCCCGCTACGCGCGCATCTACGACGGTCCCGACGAGGTGCACCGCTACACCCTGGCCCGGCTGCTCGCGAAGGACGGCACGAAGGCGCCGTGGTATGACCTGTGACGCGGCACGGCCGCTGACGGGGGCACGGCCCGCTGACGGGGGCACAGCCGGTGACAGGCCACAGCCGGTGACAGGCCACAGCCAAGGCAGGTAGCCGTGGATCTCACCTTCACGCCCGAACAGGAGCAGTTCCGCCAGGAGTTCGGCTCCTGGCTGGACGAGCACCAGCCGGGGCCCCTCGACCCGCCGACCACGCCGGCCGGGCTGCGCCAGCACCTGGACTGGGAGGCCGCCCTGCACGCCGCGGGCTACGCGGCGCCGGGCTGGCCCAAGCAGTTCGGCGGGCGCGGGATGGACCTGTGGGGCGAGCTGGTCTACGACGAGGAGTACGCCAGCCGCGGCCTGCCCGAGCGCCTCAACAAGATGGCGCTGATCCACGGCGCGCGCACCGTCATGGCGCACGGGACGCAGCGCCAGCAGCAGGACTGGCTGCCCGGGATCCTCGACTGCTCCGACATCTGGTGCCAGGGATTCTCCGAACCAGACGCCGGCAGCGACCTGGCGAGCCTGCGCAGCACCGGCCGGATCACTGGCGACGAGATCGTCATCAACGGCCAGAAAACCTGGACATCCAACGGCTCGATCGCGACCCGTATGTATGCCCTGGTCCGGACCGATCCCGCTGCGGCCAAGCACGCCGGCATCAGCTTCCTGGTCTTCGACCTCAACCTGGACGGGATCGAGGTCCGGCCCATGCGGCAGCTGCACGGGCACGCCGGGTTCGCCGAGGTGTTCTTTACCGACGTGCGCGTCCCGCGGGATAGCGTCGTGGGCCGCCTGAACGACGGATGGCGGGTGGCCCAGACCGCCCTGCGGCTGGAACGGGGCGCGGCCAGAGGCACCCACACGCGCCTGGTCGCGAGCCTGCACCGGCTGGCCGCGGCGATCGAGCAGGCCGGTGCGGACCGGGCCCTGGTCGAGCGGCTCGGCGCGCTCCGCGCCTGGACCTTCGCCTATGTGCAGGCTACTTACGCCCTGACGGACCAGGTCAGCCGCGGACAGGATGACGGCGTCACCGCCAGCATCAACAAGCTCCGGCTGTCGGAGATCCAGACGGCTGTGCACGAGCTGCACCTCGAGGTGCTCGGCGCCGGCGCGGAGCTCGTGGACGGTCTCGGGCCGGACGGCGAGCTGCTCGGCCTGCGCCGGGACTACTGGCACTCCCGCGCGGGCGAGATCTTCGCCGGCACGAGCGAGATCCAGAAAAACATCATCGCCGAGCGGGGGCTCGGCCTGCCGCGGGAGATCGTCCGGTGAACCTTGACTTCTCCGCCGAGCAGCTCGCCCTGCGCGACAGCCTGCGCGGACTGCTGGCCGCTCACGCCACCCCGGCCGCGCAGCGCGAGCTGTGGGGCACCAGCACCGGCCGCAGCCCGCAGCTGTGGAAGCTGCTCAGCGAGTTCGGCGTCCCCGCCATCGCCGTGCCCGAGGCGTTCGGCGGCGCTGGCGGCGACGAGCTCGATCTCTTGCTCGTGCTCGAGGAGCTCGGCCGGGCAGCCGTTCCTGACGCGATACTCGAGTCGTGCGTGCTGGCGCCCTACCTGATCGCCACCTCGGCGCCTGCGGCTACCCGCGAGCGGTGGCTGCCGCGGATGGCGGCCGGATCGGTGCGGGTCACCGTCGCGCTCGGGGCCGGCCGGGTGGCTCCGGACCTGCACGTCAGCGACGCGGTCGTGGTGCCGCGGGAGGGTGAGCTGGTGCTCTGCGCAGCCGGAGACGTCGACGCGCAGCCGCTCCGGTCGATGGACCCCTCCCGCAGGCTCTTCGCGGTCAGCCCGCGCGGCCCGGGTGAGACGCTGCCCGCGGCAGGCGTGCCTGGCGCCGGCGCCAGGAGCCTGGCCGGCTCGGCCGCGCTGCTGAACGGGGTAGCGCACCGGCTGGTCGAGCTCGCCGTGGATTACGCCAAGGTGCGCCACCAGTTCGGCAGGCCGATCGGTTCCTTCCAGGCCGTCAAGCATCAGCTCGCCCACGCGACGAGCCTGAACGCGCTGGCCAGGCACGCGACGGTCGCCGCGACCTGGAAGGTCGCCCGGGGCAGCGCCGACCACGGCGACGCGGCCGGCCTGGCCCACCTGTGCGCCGTCGAGGCCGAGGCGGAGAGCAACCGGGTCGCGCTGCAGATCCACGGCGGCGTGGGGTTCACCTGGGAATATGACCTGCAGCTCTGGCTCAAGTACGGCAAGACCCTGGAACACGGGTACGGCAGCAGGCGGGCCAGCGCCGCGCTGGCCGGCAGCACCGCGCTGGGCGACTCAGCAGCCCGTAGCATTTGACTCGGGGCAGTGCGATCCTCACGAAGTCCAATAGCTAAATGAGGTACACTTTTAAAGTGGTGAATACGGCAACAACCGCGTCCCGCCAGTTGCGGATTCCCAAGGCTGCCGAGCTTATCGCGGGGCACCTGCGGCGTCAGATCGTGCGGCACGAGCTGCGCGAAGGCCAGGAGTTGCCGTCTGAGGCAGAGCTCATGGCCGAGTTCGACGTGTCCAGGCCGACGCTGCGGGAGGCCTACCGGATCCTGGAGTCCGAGGGCCTTATCACCGTCCGCAGAGGGGCCCGCGGCGGCGCGCGCGTGCACATGCCGAAGGCCGACGTCGCGGCCCGGTACGCCGCCAGCGTCCTGCAGGCTAACGGCGTCCTGCTGAGCGATGTCTACGAGGCGCGCACGACGATCGAGACGTCGTCCGCCGCCGTCCTGGCCGCGCACAAGTCGCCCGAGGACATCGCCACGCTGCGGCGGATCTGCGAGGAGGCCAACGCCACGGAGGGCGATCCGGTGGCTTTCCTGGAGGCGCACCACCGCTTTCATAACGCGATCAGCGACCTGGCGGGCAACCAGACGATCGCCCTGCTCGCCCGCATGGTCAACGCGATCATCGATGCCGCCGACTTCCAGCTCGTCAAGGCGCGGCTCGCGGACGAGAGCGAGATCCGCGCGGGCCGCCAGGCGCAGCGCACGCACGCCAAGTTCATCGATCTCATCGAGAGCGGCGAGGCGGCCAAGGCCGAGCAGCTCTGGCGCAAGCACCTGAGCGAAGCCGCGCGGCACGTCACGTCAGCGGGCGAGGCGAAGACGACGCTTGACGTCATGGGGTGACCGGTGCGCTTGGCGCACACGGGACGTGCCGAGATGAGTAGCGCGGATGACGTCCTGCTGACCGAGATCGTCGAGCCGCATATCGCGCTCCTCACCCTGAACCGGCCGCAGGCGCGCAACGAGGTGCGCTGGGGACTCATCGCCGGAGGCGGCGGCGTGATCAGGCTGCCCCGCGCGATCCCGAGGCGGATCGCGTTCGAGATGATCGCCACCGCGAAGCCGATCTCGGCCGCCGACGCCGGACACTACGGGCTGGTGAACGCCGTCGTGCCGGCGGGCCAGGTGACCGGCACCGCGCTCGGGCTGGCCAGGCGGATATGTGCCAATGCCCCGCTCGCAGTCCGCGAGAGCCTGGCGCTGGCCCGCCGGCCACGAGCGCGGAGGAGAGCGAGCTATGGGCCCTGACCGCTACCGCCACCCGGTTCCTCAGCACCTCGGCGGACTGGGCGGAGGGCCCGCGCGCGTTCGCTGAGAAGCGCCCGCCGCGGTGGACCGGGCAGTGAGCGGGTCCGGCCGGACCGGGCCGCGCGGCTGACGATGGACATAGCGATCGTGGGACCGGGCGCGATCGGCGCCACCATGGCGGCGTGCCTGCACGAGGCGGGGCGCCCGGTGCGCCTGTGCGGGCGACGAGCGAGGGACCAGATCTGTGTCCGCCCCGACGGCGAAGCGGCGCTCGTGGTGCCTGGGCCCGTCCTCGCCGATCCGGCGCAGGTCAGCGCGCCGGCCGAGGTGGTCCTGCTGGCGGTGAAGTCAACCCAGGTTCCCGCCGCGGCGCCCTGGCTGGCCGCGCTATGCGACGCCGGGACCGTCGTGTATGTCCTGCAGAACGGGATCGAGCAGCGCGAGACCGTGGCGAAGTACGCCGGCCGGGGCGCGGTCGTGCCGAGCATTGTCTGGTTCGCCGCCGAGACCCAGCCCGAGGGCTGGGTCTGGCTCCGGGACGCCCCGCGGCTGACGCTGCCGCAGCGGCCGGAGTCCGGCCGGCTGGCCGAGGCGCTCGCGGGCTCACGATGCTCGGTCGAGCTGTCCGAGGATTTTCTCAGCGCCGCGTGGCACAAGCTGCTGCTCAACGCGGTCGCCGGGCTGATGGCGCTGACCGGGCGGCGCTCCGGCATGTTCCAGCGCGCGGATGTGGCGGCACTCGCCGAGGCTTACCTCGGCGAGTGCCTCAGCGTCGCGCTCGCCGATGGCGCGAACCTGCCCGAACGGCTGCCGGTCAGCGCCGTGGCGCTGTTCCGGGACAGCCCGCCGGATATGGGCACCTCCATACTCGCCGACCGCATGGCTGGCAGGCAGATGGAGTGGGATGTGCGCAACGGGATCATCCGCCGCACGGCGGCGCGGCACGGGATGGCCACGCCTATCAGCGACGTACTCGTACCGCTGCTGGCCGCGGCGAGCGACGGACCGGGTTAGCCGCCGCCACTGCGCGGCGGCGGCGCTGCGGCGGCCGGCCGCTGGAAGACAGCCGACGCCGTCGCGGCGAGGATGCCGCCCGGGCCGTCGAGGCGGCATTCCCCGGCGACGAAGCTCTTGCGCCGGTCAACGCCGACCGACCACGCCCGGAACAGCAGCGTCCGGCCCACCGGGACCGGCGCCTGGTACACGACATCGAGCCGCCCGGTCAGGGTCGGCGGCCCGATGAGCCAGTTGACGGCCCCCATCATCTCGTCGAACGCCGCCGCCAGCAGTCCGCCGTGCGCCCGGCCCTGCTGCCCCTGGTGCGCGGCGGTGACGTCCATCTCGGCGTAGGTGGAGACATCCTGGCCGGCGAAAAGCCGCAGCCGCAGGCCGGCCGGATGCGCCGCGCCGCAGATCAGGCAGCGGTCCCCGTGCCGGGACATCCGCGTGCCCGGGGCAGGCGCGTCCGGCAGGCGGTGCGGGACGACAGCCCAGGCCGGCGGGTCCAGGGCAGGGCGATCCGGATCGACAGCCCCGGGCGGCGGGCCGAGGGCAGGGCGCTGGCTCGACGACGGTTCGGGAGGCACCAGCAGGCCTAGGTGCGCGGTCCGCCGGCGAGATAAAGCACCTGGCCCGACACGTAGGAGGCTTCGTCCCGCACGAAGAACGACACCGTCGCCGCCACATCCGCCGGCTGCCCGACGCGGCCGACCGGGATGCGCGCAGCCGACGAGGCCTTGAACTCCTCGTACGGAATCCCCATCCGGCCGGCGGTGGCGATGACCATCTCGGTCTCGATGAACCCGGGGGCGATCGCGTTCGCGGTCACGCCGAACTTGCCCAGCTCGATGGCGAGCGTCTTGGTCAGGCCCTGCAGGCCGGCCTTGGCCGCGGCGTAGTTCACCTGCCCCCGGTTGCCCAGCGCGGAGGTGCTGGACATGGTCACGATCCGCCCCCAGCGCGCGGCGACCATGTACTCCTGCACGGCCCGGCTCATCAGGAAGGCCCCGCGCAGGTGCACCCCCATGACCTCGTCCCACTGCGCCGCGGTCATCTTGAACAGCAGGTTGTCCCGGGTGACGCCCGCGTTGCTGACCAGTACGACCGGCGGCCCCAGCTCATCGGCGACGCGGGACACTCCGGTCGCGACGGCCTGCTCATCGGCCACGTCGACCTGCAGGGAAGCTGTCTCCGCATCGGTCGCGGCCCACTTCGGCGGGCTGAGCGCATCCTCGCCGATGTCGAACGTCGCCACCGCCAGCCCGTCCGCCCGCAGCCGGGCCGCGACGGCGGCGCCGATACCGCGGGCACCCCCGGTCACGATGGCCACCCGGCGCTCACTGGTCATGGCTGCCCGGCCGCCGATCCCCGGCCGACCATCCAGGGTGCCCGGATCCCCTCGCCGCGCAGGCCGTCCGGCAGGTCTTCCTGCGGGATGACGTCCAGGACCGCCGCCATCCGGCCGAAGCCGACGTTGGCGGCCACCCGGAAGCAGAGCTCCATCACCTCGGCGTCGGTGAAGTGCCCGCGCAGCTCGGCGAAGGCCGCATCGCCGATGGACAGGTGATCGGTGGCCATCTTGTCGGCGAAGGCGATGGCCGCCCGCTCGGGTTCACTGAGCAGGTCCGTGTCGTAGGGCTGCTCGAGCGAGCACACCAGGCCCTCTTCCACCGCCGCTCCCTGCTCGTCGGTGTAGCGCAGCGACATGCAGAGCCGGCACTGGTTGTGGAAGGCGACGCGCAGCCGGACCAGCTCGACGAGCCGGAACGGCAGCCGCCCGAACCGGCGGGCCGTGTCGCCGAAGGCGACGTAGGCGAGCGCGATCTCCGGGCTGTGCGCGAAGACCTGCTGCGCCGCAGTGGCATCGGCCCCGAAGAGCGGCTCGTACGCGGACGGATCCGCGGCGGGAATTCTTGACATGTCAGTACCCCATCGCTTTCAGGACGTTCTCACTCAGGCCGGGGCTTGCGCCGGATCCACACGTGGCTCAGCTCGAGCATCGTGGCGAAGCCCGGCTGGACGCCGGGAACGGCTATCGCGAGCGCCCGGCTGTCGCGCAGATATGCCGACGCGCCGTCGATGTCGCCGAACCAGAGCTCGGCGATGCCGTCGTAGCCCCATCCCGGCGGCGTCGGCAGGACGACCTGGTTGTGCACGTACCGCTGGACGTGGGCGCCGAACGGGGCACTGGACATGACCGCCCGCGCGTACGCACCGGTCCAGGCCTCCAGGAACGAGCGGAGGTCGGTACCCGGCCGGCGGCGGACCAGTTCGAGTACGACCACCTGGCCGCGCTCCCCGTCGGCCAGGACGTGCTCGACCCCGGTCATCGACGACTCGCTCACGTAGTCGGAGAACACCCGCCGCTCGTCCGCGCGCAGGGTCGGGATGCCCTCCTGGTTGTAGACATCGACCGCGTCGAACAGGCTGGTCAGCCCCAGCAGGTTGGCGCCGTCGAAGTCCTGGGTGAGCCCCAGGTCCGCAGGCAGGTCGCAGCGGACCCGCTTGCACTGGATCACCGAGTCGAACCGCCGGCCCACCTCAGGGAACGAGCCGGACAGCACGGCATGCTGCCGCCAGTTGGCCACGAACTCCTCGTAGGAGGTGCTCGGGTTGCGCTTGGCGAGGTAGATGGTCTTGATCATCTGGCTGGCTCCGGGACCAGGCCGGCCGTCCCGAGCGCCCGGCCGATGTCGTCGAGCGCGCTGAACACCACCGGGGCGGGCGCGGACGGGAGCAGGAAGACCAGGCGATCCAGTCCCAGCGAGGCGAGGAATTCCAGCCGCGCGGGGTCAGGCCGGGCGCCGACCGCGGTGACCGGGACCGGATCCCGCCCGCGCGCCCGGCAGGCGTCGGCCAGTTCCTCGATGAGCCCGGGCAGCGCCGCGGTTCGGAGCATGCTGATGTCCGGCATCCAGCCGTCCGCGTACTCGGCGATGTCGCGAAATGCCCGCGCGCCGCCGCGGCCGCCGACGATGACCGGCGGCCAGGGCTGCTGCACCGGCTTGGGCCACAGCCACGATTCCTCGAACGACACGAACTGGCCGTGGTAGCCGAACTGCTCCTGCGTCCACAGCCCCTGCATCGCCAGCATGACCTCGCGGGCCTTCGAACGCCGGGTGGCCGGGTCAACGCCGTGGTCGCGCATCTCCTCCAGATTCCAGCCCAGGCCGATGCCGAACAGGAACCGGCCCGCCGACAGCAGGTCGAGCGTCGCCGCCGACTTGGCCATCGCGATCGGATCGTGCTGGGCGACGAGGCAGACGCCCGTCCCCACCCGCAGCACGCTGGTGGCGGCCGCGGCCGCGGTGAGGGCGACGAACGGGTCGAGGGTGCGCGAATACTCGCGCGGCAGCTCCTGGCCGCGGTACCACTCGCTCTCCCGGCTCGCCGGGATGTGCGTGTGCTCGGGCAGCCAGAGCGACTCGAAGCCGCGCGCCTCGGCCTCGGCCGCCAGCTCAGCGACTCCGACGCTCTCGTCGGTGGCGAAGATGTGCACCCCGGCCTTCACGTCAGCGCTCCGGCGAGGCCGCCGATCCGGACGACGCCGGAGCGGGCCAGCACGCCGCCGATCTCGGTGTCGCACTCGTCCGCCGACCCGAGCAGGACCGACAGAAGCATCGCTCGGCGCAGCGGATGCCGCCAGGAATGCTCCCAGGTGTACCCGATCGCGCCGAGCACCTGCTGCCCGTGCGCGGCTACCGTTTCCGACGCGCGGCTGGCCATCGCCTTGGCGACCGTCGCGGCGAGCGGCGTGCACGTCAGCCAGGCCTCCGCGGCGATTTCCTGTGCGGCGCTGAGCTCGACCTTGGCCCGGGCCAGGGAATGCTGGACGGCCTGGTTCGCCCCCAGCGGGCGGCCGAATTGCTCGCGGACCGACACGTGCTCGACGGCGATACGCAGCAGGTCACTCGCTACGCCGATCAGCTCGTGCGCCAGCGCGCGCCGCGCCGCCAGCAGCCCGGTGGCCCAGTCCTCCTGCGCCTTGGCCGGAGCAGCCTGCGACAGGTCGGCCCGGACGCGGTAGAGCCCGGCCGACTCGTCCAGGCCCGCCACCCGTGCCGCCCGGCACGCGCCGGCGGGCAGCACCCGCAGCTCGGTGCCGGGCCCGGGCGGCACGAGAACCAGGACGTTCTCGATCGTCTCGTCGATGTCGTCGAAGGTGAAGCCGGACAGCTCGGGTCCGGCCTGCGCGGCCAGGCCCGGCTCGGGGTACAGGATCCTCGTGCTGGCCCAGGGGTACGGCGCGTGCAGCGCCTCGAGGACGACCGCGTCCAGGGCCGGCCCGGTGAGCCGCAGGCGGCCCTTCTCCTCGAACAGCGTGACCACCGCCAGTTGCGGCTCGCTCTCGAGCAGCTCGTCCCAGCCGAGGTCGGTCAGCCGCACGTAGCTGAACGCGGCCGAGTCCTTCGCGGCGGCGCCGATCGCCTGCCGGACCTCGCGCTCCATCTCAGCCGCGGGCACGGGGAAGTCCCAGCACTCGCTGCGCGACGATGTCCCGCTGGATCTCGGCCGCTCCGCCGTAGATCGAGGCCGACCGGCTGTAGAAGTACTCCGCCCGCCACCGGCGCAGTTCCGGGCTGTCGTCCAGCTCGAAGGCGCCGCGCAGCACGTCGCGGGCCAGGTCCTGCACCATCTGCTCGGACGAGGACAGCAGCAGCTTGTCGATGGAGGCCTCGGGGCCGACGAAGTCGCCATCGGCCAGGCGGCGCAGGGTCCGGCGTGCCACCAGCCGCAGCGCGGTCACCTGCCCGTAGGCGGCGCCGAGGTCCCGCTCGAACCGCGCGTCGGTGATGTGCGGGCGGAGCATCTCTAGCTGGCGGTGGCACCACGCCTGCCGCATCCAGGCGTACATGCCGCGCTCCCACTGAAGCAAGAACATGGCGAACGACCAGCCCTGGTCCTGCTCGCCGATCAGCCGGTCGGCGGGCACGAAGACGTTGTCGAAGTAGATCTCGCTGAGCTCGTTGCGGCCCGTCATCGTCGTGATGGGCCGCGCCTCGACGCCCGGCGCATCCATGTCCACCAGGAAGGCCGAGATGACCCGGTGCCGGCCGGATTGCTCGCCGGTCCTGGCGAGCAGCACGCACCGGTCGGCGACCGAGGCGTAGCTGTTCCACACCTTGTGCCCGGTGATCACCCAGCCGCCGTCGGCGGGCCGGGCGCGCGTGCGCATGGCGGCCATGTCCGAGCCGGCCTCCGTCTCGGAAAACCCCTGGCACCACAGCTCGTCCCCGCGCAGGAAGGCCGGCGCGTACCTGGCGGCCAGCTCGGGCGCGTAGTGGAGCAGGGCCGGGGTGAGCACCTCGAGCGTCGGCAGCGTCTCCGGCAGCGCGTATCCCGCGGCGTTCAGGCTCTCGTAGACCTGGGCCCGGCGCTCCGCCGATCCGCCGCTGCCGCCGATCTCGGCCAGCCAGCCGGCCCGCAGCCAGCCGGCGTCGTAGAGCAGGTTCTGGTAACGGCGCGGAACGGCGGTGACCTCCTCGACGCTCCGGCTCTCGTCCGGCTCGTACTCGCGCAGCAGCCCGGAGTTGGCCTCGATCCACTCGTCCAGGCGCCGCCGGAATACCCCGGCGGGCAGCTCGCCGAGCTTCTCAGTGGTCTCGGTCGCCAACGGAGTCCTCCGATCCGGCCGGGGCGCTCTGCCGCGTCCCGTTCTTCTGCTCCGCCCTGGCCGCGAACTCCGCGGCGATCCGGCCTACGTCCGGGAAGCTGAAGGACAGCTCCTCGGCCGCCAGCGCGTAGGGCAGCACCCGGCCGGCCGCCGCCGTGAGGTGCAGGTTGATGGCCCGCTTGGTGTCCTGCAGCGCCTGCGGCGGGAGCTCGGCCAGCCGGTGCGCGAAGGCCAGTGCCTCCGGCATCAGCTGCTCGGCCGGGAAGACCCGGTTCGCCAGCCCCAGGCTCAGCGCGTCCTTGGCGTAGATGCGGTCGCCGGTGAACAGGTATTCCTTGGCCCGCAGGATGCTCATCATGGCCGGCCACGTCACCGAGCCGCCGTCGGCCGCGACCAGGCCCATGGCCACGTGCGGGTCGGCCAGGAAGGCGGTATCGGCCATGTAGACGATGTCGCACATCACGGCCACGCTCGCCCCGAGGCCGACCGCCGGGCCGTTAACCGCGGCGATCACGGGCAGGTGGAACCTCAGCATCTCGGTGACCATCCGGCCCGCCTCGCGGAAGCCGGACCGCCGGTGGTCAGCGTTCTTCAGCGTCTCGAGGAACCCCGGGACATCCCCGCCGGCGCTGAAGGCCCGGCCGGCGCCGGTCAGCACCACCGCCCGGGCGTCCCAGTCGCCGCTGAGCTGCTGCCAGACCGACGCGAGCGCGTTATGGAGGTCATCGGACATCGCGTTGAGCGCGTCCGGCCGGTTGAGCGTGACGACTCGCACGGGCCCATCGGAGTCGACGGTGAGAATCGGAGCCTCGGTCATGCTGCGTGGGTTCCTTCGCTTCTAGGCGGAATGGCGGAGTCGGGGCGGTCAGTGCCCGGTGAATTCGGCGGGCCGGCGCTCGGCGAAGGCACGTTTGCCCTCGCGGGCGTCGTCGGTGGCTGACGACAGTCCCTGCGCGGCGCGTTCGGTGAACAGCGTCGCGCTGAGATCGAGGTCGAACGACTGGGCGAGCATCTGCTTGAGCAGGGCCAGCGTCGCGGTCGGCATCCTCGCCAGTTCCCCGGCGACCTCAGCGGAAGCCCGGTGAAGCTCACCGGCAGGTACGGATTCGGAGATCAGGCCCATCGCCACGGCCTGCTCCGCGCCCACCGCGCGTCCGCGCATGAGGAAGTCCTTGGTGCGCGCCATGCCGATGATGCGCGGCAGCAGGAAGGCTATGCCGCCGTCCGGCACGATCGCCCGCTGGACGAACGCCGGCAGGAAGGACGCGTCGGACGCGGCCAGGCACACATCGGCGCCGAAGGCGAGGATCAGCCCGATGCCAGCCGCCACGCCGTGCACGGCGGAGACGACCGGGACCGGGCACTCAAGGAACGAGCGCACGAGCCGCTGGGTGGACAGGCGCATGACGCGGGTCGTCGCCAGGCCCGGCGCGGCGGGGGCCGAGTCCTTCAGGTCGGCGCCGGAACAGAACCCCCGGCCGGCCCCGGACAGCAGGATCGCGCGGACGCCGTCACCTTCGGCCGCGTCGAACACCTCGACGAGCCCGTCGCGCAGCTGCGGGTTGATCGCGTTGTAGGCCGACGGCCGGTTCAGGGTCACGTGCAGCACGTCGCCGCGGCGGTCGGCGAGCAGGATGTCCTCAGCCATCGTGTCCTCCCCGGCGCAGCCGCGCGCGGTTCTTCATCCGACGCGCTCGATCAGCATCGCCATGCCCTGGCCGCCTCCGATGCACAGCGTCACCAGGCCGACCGGCTCGTCCCTGGTCTCGAGCCCGTTCAGCAGCGTGGTCAGCATGCGGACGCCGGTCATGCCGAACGGATGACCGAGCGCGATCGCCCCGCCGAAGGGGTTGAGCTGCCCGGCGATGTCGATGCCGAGCTCGCGGCAGACAGGCAGGACCTGGGCCGCGAACGCCTCGTTCAGCTCGACGACGTCCACATCGGTGATCTTCATCGAGAGCCGCCGGAGCAGCCCGCGGGTCGCCTCGATCGGGCCGAGCCCCATCACCTCGGGCGCGAGCCCGGTCACGTGGGTGCCGAGCAGCCGGGCCCGGGGCCGCAGGCCGAGGGCGGCCGCGCGGTCGGCCGACATGACCAGCGCGGCTGCGGCCCCGTCGTTCAGCGGGCACGCGTTGCCGGCAGTCACCCGGCCCGCTGCCCCCAGGACGGGCTGCAGCGCAGCCAGCTTCTCCATCGTCGTGCCCGGCCGGGGGCCGTCGTCGTGCCGCACCACGGTGTCCCCGGTCGGGACCGGGAGGATCTCCCGGCCGAACGAGCCGTCGTCCCGGGCGGCAACCGCCCGGCTCTGGGAGAGCACGGCGAACTCGTCCATGTCCTCGCGGGTGACGCCGTACTGGCGGGCGACCCGCTCGGCGGTCTCGATCATGCTGACGTACATGTCGCTGACGAAGTCCGGCCGGTACTTGTCGGTCATGCGCGGGTTGAGGTCCTTCGCCTCGAACGCCGTGCCGCGCCGGGTCACGCTCTCCACGCCCGCGACGACGAACGTGTCTCCCTCGCCGGCCTGCACGGCGTGATGGGCCATCCGCAGGGCCTGAAGCGAGGACGCGCAGAACCGGTTGACCGTCGTGCCCGGCACCGTGGCCGGCAGCCCGGCCAGCTGTCCGGCCACGCGGCCGAGGTTGTAGGCCTGCTCCCCCACCGCGGCCGACACGCCGCAGATCACGTCGTCCACGCTGTCGCGCGCGACCTCCGGGTGACGCGCCAGCAGCGCGTCGATGACCAGCGCGGCCATGTCATCGGGCCGCACGTCCACCAGGCTGCCCTTGTTCGCGCGGCCGATCGGCGTGCGCAGCGCATCGACGATGACGGTGCCGGTCATGAGGTCGCCGCCTGTCCTGCGTGCTCGGCCGTGCGGGCCTGGTTCACGATCTCCGGCAGCCTGCGCCGGAGGATCTTGCCGGACGCAGTCCGGGGGATCGCGTTGACGAACGTCACCGCGGCCGGTCTCTTGTAGGACGACATCCGTTCGGAAATCCAGGTGATGAACTCGTCGGGCAGGCTGGCCGAACCCGGGCGGCACACGATCGCCACGGCGGGCCGGTGGCCCGCCTTCTCGTCGGGCACCGGATAGACACCGCAGTCGTCCACGTCGGGATGGGCGAACAGGGTGCGCTCGATCTCGACCGGGGACACGGAGAAGCCGGAAACCTTGATCATCTCTTTCGCGCGGTCCACCAGGTAGAGGAAGCCATCGGAGTCCAGGTAGCCGACGTCACCGGTGCGCAGCCAGCTGCCGACGCGTATGTCCGCGTCCGCCTCGGGCGGCAGGTAACCGAGCATGGCCTGGGGCGACTGCACCCATAGCTCGCCGGGGGTGCCGGCCGGCACGTCGTCGCCGTCCTCGCCCACGAAGCGGACCGCGCAGTCCGGACCCAGCAGGCCCGGTGAGTCCAGCCGCCACCGGTCGGGCTCGGTCACCGGGTTGGCGGCGAGCTGCCCGTGCTCGGTGGTGCCGTACACATGCAGCCATCTGGCGCCGGTGCGCCGGGAGACGGTCGCGGCGACGTCCTTGCTGATCGGCGTGGCGCCCCAGACCAGGTACCGCAGCGAGGACAGGTCGAACGTCTCCAGCCGCGGGTGCGCGGCCATCGCCACCGCGATCGGCGCCGCCGCCATGCCGATCGTGATGCCGCTCTTCTCGATGTCCTCGAGCATCACGTCCAGGTTGAAGCGCTGGAAGAACGATATCCGTGCCCGGGCGGCGAAGCAGGCCAGCGTGTTAGCCATGCCGAAGATCGTGCAGGCGGGGAGGAAGAACTGGACGCGGTCGTCCGGGCCGATGCCCGCCTGCCGTATCCACTCGGCGACGATCGCCGACATCGAGCGATGGCTATGCCGCACGGCCTTCGGCAGCCCGGTCGTACCGGAGCTGAACAGCAGGAACGCCTCGTGATCCGGATCGGCCAGTGCGCAGGCGGTCTGCGCGGAGCGCGTATCGGCCGCCGCGCGGATGCTCGTCCACTGCGGGCCGGCGTCGTCATCGATGCACAACCGGACGGCGGACGTCGGGTAGCCGTCGAGCGTCGCCGCGCTCAGCGTCTCGGCGATGATGACGTCGGGGACGGTGAAATCCATGGCGTGGCTGAGCTCGGTCAGCGTCCAGGTCGCCATCGGCGTGATGACGGCCGCCCCGGTCCGCAGCACCGCCTGCGTGCAGATGATCCACTCGGGCCGGTTGGTGATCACTACGGCGGCCCGCTGGCCCGGCGCCAGCCCCGCATCCATCAGTCGGCGGGCGACGGCGCTGGCGCGCTCGTCCAGCTCAGCGAAGGTATACAGGCGCCCGTTGAAGGTCAGCGCCACGGCGTCCGGGTAGTCGGCCGCCGTTACCCGCAGGAACCTGTGCAGCAGCTGCGACTCGCGCATCGCGTCCAGGCCGGCCGCCGTCATCGCGCCCCCTTCGGAATGACTTCCCCGGCGGGGGTCATGATCACCTCACGCACGTCAGGCTCGCCGGCGAGCCTGCACATCCGGTCCGCGAGCCCGGCCGGATCGATCTCGCCCGGGGCGGACTGGCCCTCGCCGGCAGCGCCGGTGGCGATCATCCCGGCCACGGTGTAAAACGCCGCGTGCACGCCCTTGTCGGCCAGCGCGGCGTGCAGCGTGAGCGCGTAGCTGCGCAGCCCCGACATCGCCATGCCCAGGTTGCCGAAGTCGCGCAGCGGCAGCCGGGCCGAGCCGCCGCCGACGAACACGAGGCAGCCGGACCCGCGCCCGATCATCGCCGGTACCATCGCCGCCCCGACCGCCACCGCGCCGAGCACCAGCAGGTCCAGGTTGGGCCGCACGTTGCCGACGGTGGCATCGAGCACGTCGACGAGGTCGCCGCTGCGGCCGCCCGGCTGGAAGATGCAGACGTCAATGGGATGCTCGGCGTCGATGTCGGTGATGAGGCGGCTGAGCTCCGCGTGGCTGGTCACGTCAGCTGGGTACGTCCGCGCCGTGATGCCCGCCGCGGCAAGCTCCGCGGCGACCGGCGCGAGCCGGCTGGCTGACCGCGCGATGAGATGCACCGCATAGCCGTCGGCCCCGAAGCGGCGAGCACTGGCCCGCGCGAACCCGGCCCCTGCTCCGACGATGAGCAGGTTCTGCGCCATCTCCAACACCTCTCAGCCACTGCCCTCAGCCACGGCAGAACGTATACTATTTTGCATACAATATAGTCCACGGAGTGACCCCGGTCAACGTCCGCTCTTCCAGCGGACGGAGGTCGTGATATATGAATCATTAAACTACATATCGCGGACTGAAGCCAGGCCGTCCCCCGGCGGCAGGCAAGACCCCCCCCCGACACAGAGGAGCATCAGTGCGGACGTTCACGAGCGGAGCGGACCTCAAGGCCAGCGTCGGCCAGGAGGTGGGCGTCAGCGACTGGCATGAGATCCCGCAGAGCCAGATCGACCTGTTCGCCGAGGCCACCGGCGACGACCAGTGGATCCACACCGATCCCGAGCGGGCGAAGACAGGCCCGTATGGCGCGACGATCGCGCACGGCTACCTGACGCTCGCCCTGCTGGCGCCGCTGATGAAGAGCACCTACCGGATCGAGGGCGCGAAGGTGGCAGTGAATTACGGCCTGAACAAGGTGCGTTTCGCCGCCCCTGTCCCGGCGGGCTCGCGGGTCAGGGTGCGGGTGCGGCTCACTTCCGTCGATGAGATCCCGAACGGCGTGCAATCGGTCTGGTCGGCCATCATCGAGCTCGACGGGGCAGAAAAGCCGGCCTGCATCGCCGAGCCCGTCACCCGGCACATCTTCTGAGCTGCGGCCCGGAGCGCCTTCAGGTGGCCCGGCTGCGGCCGAGCCGCTGCACGACGAGCCGCTCCGTGCCGGACCGGTGCTCGTCGCAGATCTCGATCACCTGCTGCACGCTGCCCGACGTGATCGCCTCGATGAGGCGCTCGTGCTCGTCCTGCAGATGCGCGAACGTGTCGGTCTCGTAGAGATGGAGCGAGCGGTAGAAGGCGGACATGTACCAGAGCCGGGAGACCTCCTGGCGGACGAGCACCAGGGCCGAGCAGTCGAACAGGGCGAAGTGGAACTCGCGGTTCAGCCGCTGGTAGGTGTCCCGGGAATCGGCTGTCGCGATCGCCTTCATCTGCTCGCTGAGCGCCGTCATCAGGTCCACGTCCACGTCGGTCAGGTCGACCGACTTGATCAGCTCGGTCTCGAGCAGCCGCCTCATCAGGTAAATCTCGGAGAAGTCCTCGCTGTTGAAGCGCGCGACGGTGAAACCGGTATTGGGCTTGTGCACGAGTATGCCCTCGGCCTGCAGCGTGGCCAGCGCCTCGCGGACCGGGATCCTGCTCACGTTGAGCTGCTCGGCCAGCTCCCCCTGGTGCACCTTCTGGCCGGGCAGCAGCTCGCCGGACAGCACCATCTCGCGGATGAGCACGAGGCACCGCTCGACGCCCGGCCGCTCGGCGGACGCTTGCCTCTCACCCATGGCAACCACGCCGGCCCTCCCCTCGCCCGTCCCGGCAGCCCGCCTGGACATAGCTCCGACTGAACGTATACATTTTTGCATTAATTATAGGCCGGCACGCCGGGAACGCGCCCGGGCACCCGCGCGTCGCGGGCAGGCCGCCGGCAACCCAGGAGGTCGCGTGGGACTCAATCTGGCCGGGCTGCGCGCGCTGTTCCAGCCCGGCTCCATAGCGATCCTCGGCGCGTCAGCGGATCCGGGCAAGATAGGCGGGCGGCCGATCAGCTTCCTGCGCGGCAACGGCTTCACCGGCGCTATCTACCCCATCAACCCGCGGCACCGGGAAGTCCAGGGACTGCCCGCCTATGCTAGCCTGGCGGACGTCGCGCAGCCGGTGGACCTCGCCCTGATCTCGGTGCCCCGGCCGGCCGTGCTCGCCGCCGTGCGCTCGTGCGCGGAGGCAGGCGTCAAGGCCGTCACGATCTTCAGCGCCGGCTTCGCGGAGACTGGCGCTGGTGAAGGCGCACTCCTGCAGGCCCAGATCACCGACGTCAGCCGCGAGACGGGCATCCGCGTCCTCGGGCCCAACTGCCTGGGCAGCGTCAGCCGGCAGCACGGCGTGTCCGCCAGCTTTGCCGCATCCGAGCGGGTCCCGCGCCCCGACGGCAACGTCGGCGGGATAGCGCTGATCAGCCAGAGCGGTGCCGTGGCGGCCTACTGCGTGCTGGCCGGCCTGCGCCAGGGCGTGACCTTTGATCCCTGGATATCGACGGGTAACGAGGCCGACGTCCAGCTCGCGGACTGCCTGGCCTACCTGGCCATCGACGACGACGTCAAGGTGATCGCCGCGTACCTGGAAGGCTGCCGCGACGGTGATGCCCTGCGGGAGGCGCTCGCGATCGCCCGCGGCCGCGGCAAGCCGGTCATCCTGCTCAAGGCGGGCCGCTCGGAGGTCGGGTCCAGGGCCGCGGCCTCGCACACGGCCTCGCTGGTGGGGGCGGCGCAGACATTCGAGGCGCTGGCCCGGCAGTACAACGTGTGCCTGGCGGAGTCACTGGATGACCTGATCGGCCTGTCCTACACGTTCGGGTTCGGCCCGCCGCCGAGCGGCCCGCGGACGGGCGTCATCACCAGCTCCGGCGGAGCGGGGATCCTGATGGCCGACGCGGCCGACGACGTCGGCCTGCAGATGCCCCCGCTGCCGCCGGGCGTTCAGGCCCAGCTGCGCGAGACCTGGCCGGCCGCCGGCGTGGGCAACCCGATCGACACGACGGGGCAACTGGTGAATGACGGCCGGTTGCTGGCGGAATTCCTGCAAGCCGTCCTGCGGGCAGGAACTTTCGACTCACACATCGTCTTCCTGAGCTACATCGGCCTGTTCCCCGACTGGTCGCATGTCGCGGTGGACGCGCTCCGCGACGCGCGCGCGAAGTATCCAGACGCGGAGATCTCGCTGGCGATGCTGACGACGCCGGAGGTCCGGCGGGAGGTGCAGTCGCTCGGCATCAGGACGTTCGATGACCCGACGACGGCCGTGCGCGCGCTCGGGCGCGCAACCGCCGTCATGCGCGGCTTCGCCGCTGAGCCGCCGCTGCCGCCCAGCGGCCGCAGCCCCGGGACCGTCCCGGTGCCCGCGGGCGCGGTGCTGTCGGAGTTCGACTCGGCCGCGCTGCTCGAGGCCGCCGGCCTCCCGGTGGTGCCCAGGCGCCGCGTCCACTCAGCCGACGAGGCCGCGAGCGCTGCGGCCGAGCTCGCGGTACCGCTGGCCGTCAAGGTGATATCCGCTGACCTGCCGCACAAGAGCGACGTCGGCGGCGTCGCCCTGGGCATCCGGGGCCCGGCGGACGCTGCCGAGGCCTACCGGCGGGTCGTCGGGTCGGTACGGGAGCTGGCCCCGCAGGCCAGGATCGACGGGGTGCTGCTGAGCCCGATGATCAGCGGCGGCACCGAGACCATCATCGGCGTGAACAACGACCCGGTGTTCGGGCCCACCGTCATGTTCGGGCTGGGCGGCGTGTTCGTGGAGGCCATCAGGGACGTGACGTTCCGGGTGGCTCCGTTCTCGGCCGCGGAGGCAGGGCGCATGCTCGGCGAGATCCGGGGGCGGGCCGTGCTCGCGGCGCCGCGCGGCGCGCCGCGGCGCGATCTGGATGCGCTCGCCGCCGCCCTCAGCGCGCTGTCGCGCTACGCCGACGAGCATCGCGACGACATCCAGAGCATCGACGTGAACCCCCTCATGGTGCTGGCCGAAGGTGACGGCGTCATCGCCGTCAACGCGGTCATCACGGGACGAAGAGCCGAAGACGAGGATGACGATGACTGATCCCGGACCGCCGATCCTGCGGGCGCAGCGCGGCTACGTGCTGACCCTCACCCTCAACCGGCCCCGGCGCAAGAATGCGCTGGACACCGACGCGTGGGAGATCTTGTTCCGCGAACTGCGCGAGGCCAGCATCGACGACTCGGTCCGCTGCGTCGTACTGACCGGCGCCGACCACACGTTCTGCTCCGGTGCCGACATCAGCACGGTGCCCGCCGGGCACCCGCTGGTGCGCATCCGGCACATCAGCAGGGTGGCCGAGGCGCTGCATCACTTCCCCAAGCCGGTGGTGGCCCAGGTCGAGGGGTTCGCGGTCGGAGCGGGCTGGAACCTCGCACTGTGCTGCGACCTGGTGGTGGCGGCCAGCACGGCCCAGTTCAGTGAGATATTCGTCAGCCGCGGCCTCTCGCCGGATTTCGGCGGCAGCTGGCTGCTGCCGCGGCTGGCGGGCCTGCAGAACGCCAAGCGCCTCGCGCTGCTCGCCGAGCGCATCACCGCGGCCCAGGCCAGCCAGTTCGGCCTGGTCACCTGGGTGGTCGAGCCCGACCAGATCAGCTCTTTCGTCACCGACCTGGCTGGCCGGCTGGCCGCGATGCCGCCGATCGCCGTGTCGCAGACCAAGGAGCTGCTCAACTCGGCAGCGGTCAGCACGTTCCGCGAGGCGCTGGAGGCTGAGGCACGGGCCCAGACGATCAACTACGCGACCGAGGACGCACCGCGGGCGATACAGGCCTTCAAGAACCGCGAGGAAGTAACCTTCACCGGCAGATGGGCACTGGAGTGAGCGAGCACATCACCGTCGCGACCGACCACCGCATCGCGACGATCACACTGAACAGGCCGGCGAAACTCAACGCCTTCACGCCGGTCATGCAGCGCGAGCTGCTCGAGGCGCTGGACCGCACCGATGCCGACGACGACGTGCGCGTCGTGGTCGTCACCGGGGCCGGGCGCGCCTTCTGCGCCGGCGCTGACCTGTCGGCGGGCTTCGCGGCGGCGAGCACGGCGCAGTCCGAGGCCGACCTCGTCGGCTCCCTGCCGCGCGACGGCGGCGGCGTGGTCTCACTGCGGGTCGCCGCATCGCTCAAGCCGGTGATCGCGGCGATCAATGGCGCCGCGGTCGGCGTGGGCCTGACGATGACGCTGCCCATGGACGTGCGGATAGCCGCGACGTCGGCCCGATTCGCGCTTCCCTACGCCCGGCGCGGCATCGCCCCCGAAGCCGCGTCCAGCTGGTTCCTGCCGCGGGTGGTCGGCATCGCGCGCGCCCTGGAGTGGGCCGTTACCGGCCGGCTGTTCGGTGCCGACGAGGCACTGTCCGGCGGGCTTGTCTCCGCCGTCGTCGATGACGGGCTCCTGCTGGAGACGGCGTTCGAGCTCGCGCGCGAGATCGTCGCCAACACCTCGGCCGTCTCGGTAGCGGCGACCCGCCGGATGCTGTGGTCCATGCTCGGGGAGCCGTCACCGTGGACGGCTCACTACGTCGAGACCCACGTCATCGCCGAGCTGAAGGACGGGGGCGACCCGGCGGAAGGTGCCGCGTCCTTCCTTGGCAAGCGCAGGCCGGAGTTCCCGATGCGCGTCAGCGCCGGCCTGCCGCCGACCCTGCCGGCCTCGCAGGCCCGCCCGGCCGGCCTGGACCGCTCCGTGCGCGATCTGGCCGACGGAACCGGCTGATCAGCGGACCATCGTCCGGCCGCCGTCAACCGACAGCACCTGGCCGGTGAGGTAGCTGGCGTCGGGCGATGCGAGGAAGACGTACGTCCCGGTGATCTCCTCCGGCTCCGCCCACCGGTTCAGCGGGATGCTTTCCAGGTACTTCTCCCGGAACCGCTCGTCGGTGCGGATCGTCTCGGTCATGGGGGTCGCTGCCGCGGGCGCGACCGCGTTCACGATGATGTTGTAGGCCGCCAGCTCGCGGGCCGCCGAGCGGGTCATGCCCAGCAGGCCGGCTTTGGCGACCGAGTAATTGATCTGGCCGACGGAACCGATCAGTCCCGCACCCGACGTGGTGAAGATAATGTTGCCGCCGCGCGCCTCGCGCATCGGCCCGACGACCGCCTGCAGCCAGTAGAAGCTGCCGCCCAGGTGCACGCCGAGGACGGTTTCCCACTGCTCGTCGGTCATCTTCCACAGCATCGCGGGACGCGTCACCCCCGCGTTGCTGACCAGGATGCTGATCGGCCCGAGCTCCTGGGCGATGGCGGCGGCGGCCGCGTTCACCTGCTCGCGGCTGGACACGTCACAGACGACCGGCATCGCGGTGCCGCCGGCCTCGAGGATCCCGTTGACGGCCTGCTTGATGTTTGCCTCGTTGATGTCGACGACGGCGACCTTCGCCCCCTCCTGCGCGTACCGCTCGGCGATCGCGCGGCCTATCCCCTGCCCGGCGCCCGTGACCACCGCTGTCCGGTCCTGCAGCTTGCCTGTGCTCATCTGGCTTCCTTGCTGTCTCGGGTGGAGCTGGGGTCGGGTACGGGTGAGCCGCCGCTGCGCGTCACAGCGTCGACTCGGTGCCGAGCAGGGCGGTGACCTGGGATGAGAGCATTCCGCCATTGCCGTGGACGAGAGCGACGTGGGCATCGGCAGCCTGCCGGGGGCCGCATTCGCCGCGCAGCTGCCGGACCGCCTCGATGATGAGGAAGATGCCGAACATGCCGGGGTGGGTGTAGGACAGGCCGCCGCCGCTGGTATTCACGGCAAGCCGCCCGCCCGGGGCAATCGCGCCGCCCGCTACGAAAGGCCCGCCCTCTCCCTTCGCGCAGAATCCGAGATCCTCCAGGAACAGCAGCGTGTTGATGGTGAACGCGTCGTAGAGCTGCAGCACGTCGACGTCGGCCGGCTTGAGCCCGGCGGTGGCGAAGGCACGCGGGCCCGACTCCGCCGCGGCGGACACCGTCAGGTCCGGCATCTGGAAGATGTCCTTGTGCCAGTGCGCCTCGGCCGCGCCGAGGATGAAGACGGGTGCCTGGCGCAGCGACTGCGCGCGCTCGGCCGAGGTGACGATCACGGCACCGCCGCCATCAGTCACCAGGCAGCAGTCGCGGACCGTCAGCGGGCTGGAGACCATCCGCGACGACAGGACATCGGCAATCGACAGCTCACCGCGCTCGAACGCGGCCGGGTTGAGCTGCGCCCACTTCCGGGCCGCCACGGCGACCTCGGCGAGCTGTTCGCGCGTCGTGCCGAACTCATGCATATGCCGGGCGGCCGCGAGCGCGTAGGCGGTGACGGGCAGGCGCGGCCGGAACGGGGCCTCATAGGACTTGATCAGCGGAATGCCGGAACTTACCAGGCCGCCGGACGCCGACCGCTGGGTGCTGCCGTAGGTGATCAGCGCGACCTCGCACATGCCGGCGTTGATCGCGGCGGTGGCGTGCCGCAGATACCCGACGAAGGTGCTGCCGCCGACTGCCGTGGAGTCGGAGTAGCGCGGCCTGATGCCGAGATACTCAGCCGCCGCGACGGGCGGCAGCTGGAAGAAGGCGGAATGACAGAACAGGCCGTCGATCTCGGACTTGTCCAGGCCAGCGTCGTCGAGCGCGCGCGCGGTCGCCTGCCCGATCAGGTCAAGTGACGACAGATGCGGTCCGACCTCGCCGAGGTCGGACTCAGCGACCGCGACGATCGCCGTCGTGCCGCGCAGCGCTCTCTCGTCGGCGCTCACCGGCGGTCCTCCTCGAACAAGGCGACGGCGCCGCCGTCACGCTGCTCGATCCGGACCCTGACCCGCAGGCCGATCCGCACGTCCGCGGCCGCGATCCCGATCATGTTGCTCATCAGGCGCGGGCCGTCGTCCAGGTTGACCAGCACGACGGCGTACGGCTCGCCGCCACGCGGCGAGATCGTTGACGTGGAGTACACCGTGCCGAGCCCGTCCGACTGCTTCCAGGTCAGCGAGCCGGATCCGCAGTGCGGGCAGATGACACGCGGTGAGTAGTGCGCGCGGCCGCACCGGGTGCAGGCGTGCACGGCGAAGACGTCATGGTCGAGCAGGGCCTGGTACACGGCCTCCGGGTGCACCTCGTCGGTGTAATCCAGCACCGTCAGCACTTGTCACCCCCAACCCGGACGCGCGGCCAGCACCGCAAGCCTCGACAGTTGTATTCACAATAGTATACATTCTGGCTATGCGGCAAGACACGGAGGCTACCGGTGAGTGACCTGCCGGAGCGGGCCGCGCCCGCCCGGCCGGGCGGCCCGCTGGCCGGCATCCGGGTCCTGGACCTCACCCGCGTCATCATGGGCCCGCTGGCCACGCAGATCCTGGCTGACCAGGGCGCCGATGTCATCATGGTCGAGGCAGAGGGCGGCGACACCAACCGCGTCATGGGCCCGGGGCCGCACCCGGAGCTGTCCGGCATCGCGCTCAACCTGCTGCGCAACAAGCGGTCGGTCGGTCTCGACCTCAAGTCCGCCGAAGGCCTCGAGATCGTGTACCGGCTGGTGGCGACCTGCGATGTCGTGGTGTCCACGATGCGGCCGCACGTCCTGGTGCGGCTCGGGCTGGACTACCCGACGCTGTCCTCGGTTAAGAGCGACATCGTCTACTGCCAGGCACAGGGCTACCCGCTGGACAGCGCGCAGGCGAACGAGCCGGCCTACGACGACATCATCCAGGCTGCGAGCGGCGTGTCCGACATGATCGAGCGGGTGTGGGGCCACCCCGCGCTGCTGCCGACGATCTTTACCGACAAGGTGTGCGGCCTCGTCATCGCCCAGGCCGTGACCGCCGCCCTCTTCCACCGTGAGCGGACCGGCGAGGGGCAGCACGTCGAGGTGGCGATGCAGGAGGCGACCAGCGCGTTCATGCTGGCCGAGCACGGCAGCGGCGCGATCGCCGAGCCGCCCGTCGCCTTCGACGGCCTGCCCGCCGCGGGCTATCCGCGGGTGCTGTCGGCCGAGCGCCGGCCCCACCCGACCAAGGACGGGCAGGTACACCTGTTCCCGTACCTGCCCAAGCACTACGCCGCCATCTTCTCCGAGGCCGGCCGGCCGGACGCGGACGCCGATCAGCGGTATGCCGATCAGCGGGCAGCGCTGCGGAACTCGGACTCGCTCTACCGCGACATCCGGGCGATCGCGCCGCTGCGCACGACGGCCGAATGGCTCGAGTACTGCCGGGCAGCCGGCATCCCGGCCACCCGGGTCGCTACGCTGCAGGACCTGATCGATCCGCTCCCGGTGGTCAGCCACCCGGCCGCCGGGCGCTACCGGCTGATCCCGCAGATGGCACGCTTCTCCGCCACCCAGGGCACGCTGCGCCACAGCGCGCCGCTGATCGGCGAGAACTTCGCCGAGGTGCTCGCCGAGTTGCAGGCGCTCGAGCGGCCGCGCCCGACCCAGCCTGCGAAGGACGCCGCCCGATGAGCCTCGCGCCGACAGAGCTCACTACCGAGGAGCGGGAACTGCAGCGTGAGGTCCGCGCTTTCCTCGACCAGCGGCTGCCCGCGGGCAGCTACCAGGCCGGCCTGGGGATGCCGGGTTACTGCGACCCGCAGTTCTCCAGGGATCTGGGCGCTCGCGGCTGGCTCGGGATGGCGATCTCGAAGGACTATGGCGGCGGCGGCCGGACGGCGGTCGAGCGCCTGATCGTGGTCGAGGAACTGCTGGCGCGGGGCGCCCCGGTCGGCTACCACTGGGTCGCCGACCGGCAGAGCGGGCCCAGCATCGAGCGGTACGGATCTGAGCAGCAGAAGCAGGAGTACCTGCCCAGGATCTCCCGCGGCGAGCTGTCCTTCGCCATCGGGATGAGCGAGCCAGACTCCGGCTCGGACCTCGCCTCGCTGCGCTCGAGGGCCGAGCCGGTGACCGGCGGATGGCGGATCAACGGCACCAAGATCTGGACATCGGGCGCGGCGGAGGCGACGCACATCCTCGGGCTGTTCCGTACCTCGCCGGACAGGCACGCCGGGCTGACCCAGTTCATCATCCCGTGCGGCACACCCGGGCTGGCGATCTCCCCGATCCCCTTCATCGACGGCTCCCGGCATTTCTGCGAGGTCGCGTTCAGCGACGTCGTGATCTCCGACGCGCACCGCCTCGGCGGCGCCGGGGACGGCTGGAAGCAGAACACCAGCGAGCTCGTGCTCGAGCGCGGCGGCGTTGACCGGTGGATGTCCCTCTTCCCGGTCATCGAGAAATGGGCGCCCGCGGCGCCGGCGGGCGGCCCGGCCGCGCTCGCGGACCTCGGGCTCATGACCGCCCGGTTCTGGGGCCTGCGCGGGCTGTGCCTGTCGCTCGCGCGCCTCGTGGACGCCAGGGAGTCGCCCGTCATCGAGGCGGCCATGGTCAAGGAGCTGGCCAGCCGGTTCGAGCAGGATTGTGTCGAGATGGTCGCCCGGCACCTGGGCCGCGCGCCGGACCTCACCTCGTCCGATCCGCAGGAGTCGCTGCTGGCGCGGGCGATCCTGGTCGCGCCGTCGTGGTCGATCCGCGGCGGCACCAGCGAGATTCTCCGCACGATCATCGCGAAGGGACTGGCGCGCTGATGGAGCCCGGCTTCGGACCCGACCAGGCGCTGATGGACGGCGTCGGGGAGTTCTTCGCGTCAGCGTTCAGCTCCGGCGCGACGCCCGCCGAGGAGGACCCGGGCGGCGCCGTGCTGGCGGGCCGCTGGGCGGCCACCGCCGAGCTGGGCCTGCCGCTCGTCGGCATCCCGGAAGAGCGCGGCGGGTCCGGCGGCACGCTGCAGGACCTGCTCGCCGTCCTGGTGAGCATGGGCCGCCATGCCGTGCCGCTGCCGCTCGCGGAGACTTCGCTGGCCGCGTGGCTGCTGTCCGCGGCGGGACAGGACGTCCCGGCCGGCCCCCTCGCTGTGGTCCCCGGGGACGCGCGCGACACGCTGCTGCTGTCCGGCGGCGAGATCACCGGCAGCGCGCACGACGTTCCGTGGGCGCGGTCGGCCGGCCTGGTCGTCGCCCTTGCCGGCGACCCGGCCGGACGCAGCCATGTCGTGTCCTTCGACCCGGCCGGCTGCCGGATCTCACCGGGCACGGACCTGGCCGGCCAGCCCCGGGACACCCTGGAGGTGTCCCAGGCGGTGGCGACATCCGGGCCGGCCGCGGCCACCCCGGCCGAGCTGTTCTGGCGCGGCGCCCTGCTGCGTGCCGCGCAGATGGCCGGGGCCATCGCGGCTGTCGACCAGATCACGCGGCGCTACACGAGCGAGCGCGTGCAGTTCGGCAAGCCCGTCGCCGCGTTCCAGGCCGTCCAGCAGCACATCGTGACGATCGCGCAGGCGGCGGAGAGCTCCGCGATCGGCGTCTGGGCCGCGGGCCGCGCCGCCGCGGGCAGGCCGGGGAGCTTCGAGGCCTGCGCCGCGAAGCTCGTGGCCAACGAAAGCGCCAGGGCCGCCGTCCGGTCGGCCCACCAGGCGCACGGCGCGATCGGGATGACGCAGGAATACCCGCTGCACCGTTACACCCGCAGGCTCAACGCGTGGCGGCAGGAGTTCGGCACAGAGGCAGAGCTCGCCGTCAGGCTCGGCGCCGCGGTGGCCGCCGCGCCATCTTTTGCCCACGCCATCTCGGACCACGACAACGGCATCGAGGTGCCATGTCCGACCTGAACGTCTCGGTCGCTGATCACGTCGCGCTGCTGGAGATCTGCCGCGGGCCGGCGAACTACTTCGACCGCGTGCTCTTGCAGCAGATCGCCGAGGCCGCCGAGGAGCTGCAGGCCGGCCGGGCGGCGCGGGTGATCGTCCTGTGCTCGCAGGGCAGGCACTTCTGCGCGGGAGCGGACTTCGGCTCGGGGCCACTGCACGACAGCGCCGCGCGCGAGCGGGAGGCAGCCGCCCTCTATGAGCAGGGGATCCGCCTGTTCGAGCTGGAACTGCCGGTGGTCGCGGCCGTGCAGGGCGCAGCGGTGGGCGGGGGCCTGGGCCTGGCCTGCGCGGCCGACTTCCGTGTCGCCTCCGCGCGCACCCGCTTCCAGGCCAACTTCGCCGCGCTCGGCTTCCATCACGGGTTCGCCTTGTCGGTGACGCTGCCGCGCATCGTGGGCGCCCAGCGGGCGCTGGACCTGCTCATGAGCTCCCGCCGCGTCGACGGCGCCGAAGCGCAGGCGATCGGCCTGGCCGACCGGCTCGCCGCTGACGGCGGCGAGCGGGACGGCGCGATGATCCTGGCGCGGGAGCTTGCGGCCGCCGCACCGCTGGCCGTGCGCTCGATCAAGCAAACGCTGCGCGCCGGGCTCGCCGCGCAGGCCCGCGCCGCGCTCGCGCATGAGCTGAGCGAGCAGCAGCGGCTCTGGCGGACCAAGGACAGCCAGATCGGGATTGCCGCCAGCCTGCAGCGGTCCGTCCCGCAGTTCACCGGCGAGTAACCCGCCCGGCGGCGCGCTGGCGCAGATCGTCGCGCAGCACCTTCATGCTCGAGTTCTTGGGCAGGCTGGCGACAATCTCGGCGTTGCGCGGCACCTTGAAGCCCGCCATCCGGGCGCGGGCCCACTCGATGAGCTCCGCGGCACTGATCGTGCCGCCAGGGACGGGGACGGCGAACGCGTAGGGCACCTCGCCCAGCCGCTGGTCCGGGACAGCCACGACGGCGGCCTCGGCCACCAGCGGGTGCAGCGCCAGCAGCCGCTCCACCTCGGCGGGGTACACGTTGAAGCCGCCGACGAGAATGACGTCTTTCTTGCGTCCGGTGATATGCAGGAAACCGCGCGAGTCAACTGAGCCGATGTCCCCCGTCCGGAGCCACCCATCAGGCGTGATCGCGGCGGCCGTGGCGTCAGGGTCCCGCCAGTACCCGGTCATCACGTTGTACCCGCGGACGAGGATGTCGCCGGGCTCCCCCACCGCGACTTCCCGGCCGCCGTCGCCGGCGATCGCCACCTCGACCCCCGGCGCGGGGCGGCCAACTGAATCGGACACGAGCTCCGGGTCGTCGCCGGCCCTGGAGTAGCTGACGATCGCGCTCGACTCGGTCAGCCCGTACCCGGTGAGCACCTCGACGCCCAGTTCCGTGCGCATCCGCCGGACCAGCTCGAGCGGCACGTTGGTCGCCGACGGCACGATGAGCCGCAGCGACGACAGGTCCCGGTCCCCTGCGGCCGCCCGGGCGAGCAGCTCGCTGAAGATCGTCGGAGGGCCGATCATCATGGTTACCCGCTCCCGCCCGATCCGGTCAACCATCCGCTGCGGGTCGAATCTCCGCTCAGGAAGGACCGCGCAGCCGTGCAGGAACGCGGCGAACCAGCCTGACTTGTAGCCGAGCGCGTGGAAGAACGGAGGGATGAGCAGGTACCGGTCGGCCGGGCTGAAGCCGAAGCCGATGCCGAGCTCGCCGTACGCGCGCAGCGATTGCCCGTGCGTGAAGACCACGCCCTTCGGATAGCCGGTGGTCCCGGAGGTGAACAAGATGTCGGACATGTCGCCGGGCCGGATGGCCCCGATCCGCGCCGCGGCCTGCCGCTCGGGCACCTGGCGGCCCCGGTCGGTGAAGGCCCGCCAGGACGCCTGGCCGCCCAGCTCGGCCCAGTGCAGGCCGGCCGGGACCGCGCCGGCCGTATCGGAGATCAGGCCGCGGCGCCCGGCGAGATCCTCGGTGACGACGTGCCCGGCCGCCCCCTTGTCCAGGATGTAAGCCAGCTCGTCGCCCTTGAACCGGGTGTTCAGCGGGATCAGGACGCCGCCTGCACCCTGGATGCCGAGGGCCGCGACGATCCACAGCGCCGAGTTGGCAGCGCACAGGCCCACCCGGTCACCGGGCTCGACACCCCAGGCGATGAAGGCGCGGACCGCGCCGATGACCTGCTCGCGCAGCTCGGCGTACGTCCACCGCACGTCGCCGTCCTCCACGGCGATCAGCGACGGGAACCGGTCGGCCGAGGTCAGGACGCCGGTCACGGTGCTGTGCAGTTCCTCGAATTCCACGCTGCCGGCCTCCGGTGTCCGCTGCCACTAATGTGTAAAGTTCAATGAATATAATATTATTACGGTGTACCGCTCAACCGTCGTTGCCTGCGCCTGGCCGCCCGGATGGAGCCCGCATGTTCAGCACCCCGTTCACCGAGATGTTCGGCATCCGCCACCCGATCACCTGCGGCGGTATGACCGGGGTGGGCACCGCCGATCTGATCGCGGCCGTGGCGGAGGCCGGGGCACTCGGGTTCCTGACAGCGCTGACCCAGCCCACACCGGAGGCCCTGGTCGCCGAGATAGCGCGGTGCCGGGAGATGACCGACCGGCCGTTCGGGGTCAACCTGACCATCTTGCCGACTATCCGCCCGGTGCCCTACGCGGAGTACCGGCAAGCCATCTGCGAATCCGGCGTGCCGGCCGTCGAGACCGCGGGCAGCAATCCCCGGCCGCATCTGGCCGACTTCAAGCGCGCCGGGGTAAAGGTCATCCACAAGGCCACGTCGGTCCGGCACGCACTGTCCGCGCAGGCCGCCGGCGTGGATGTGATCAGCATTGACGGTTTCGAGTGCGCCGGGCATCCCGGCGAGGATGACCTTCCCGGCCTCGTCCTGATCCCGCTGGCCGCGCGCGCGCTGACCATCCCTGTCATCGCCAGCGGCGGCATCGCCGACGGGGCCGGGCTGGCCGCGGCGCTGGCCCTCGGGGCCGACGGGGTCAACATGGGCACCCGCTTCATGGCGACGACCGAGGCGCCCATCCACCAGAACGTCAAGAACCAGATTGTCGCCAACGATGCCCTCGCGACGCAGATCGTGTTCCGCGAGTTCCAGAACACCTCCCGGGTGGCCCGTAACAGCGTCTCGGCGGAGATCGCGCGCCGCTCCCGGCTGCCGGGGGCCACCTTCGGCGACGTCGCGGAACCCGCCTCCGGCGTCCGCGGCCGGGCCGAGGTGCTGCAGAAGGGCAATATGGAGGACGGGATGTGGTGGGCCAGTCAGGCACAAGGGCTGATCCACGAGGTTTCCAGCTGCGCCGAGCTGATGGAGACCATCATCCGGGACGCGGAAGAGATCGTGGCCAGGCTGCGGAAGCTGATCGTCCGGCCGGCCTGACCTGCCTGCCGCACGCGGGATGCTCCGGCGAAGCCGGCCTACTCCGC
This sequence comes from uncultured Actinomycetes bacterium, assembly GCA_963702235.1. GTDB lineage: Bacteria > Actinomycetota > Actinomycetes > Streptosporangiales > Streptosporangiaceae > PALSA-505. The sequence goes on along the minus strand of CAVPBZ010000031.1, from coordinate 172,672 downwards.
GGTCGCTGGCGAGGATGCCGGTGAGATGGCGCGCTCGCCAGCCGCCCGGCCGAAATACGTGTCTTCCACGATCTCCCTGATGCCTGCGTCCCGGGGGCCGCCGGAATGGACCACCTGCCCGACGTCCAGCACCAGAACGTGATCGGCCACCGATATCGCCAGGTCGACAGACTGCTCGACCATCAGCACCGTGCGCCCTTCGTCCTGCTTGATCCGCCGCACTGCGTCCATGACGTCCTGCACGATGGAGGGGGCCAGGCCCGCTGACGGCTCGTCGAGCAGGAGCAGGCGCGGATGGCTCATGAGAGCCTGGCTGATCGCGAGCATCTGCTGCTCCCCGCCGCTCAGGTAGCCGGCGACGTCCTTGCGCTTCGCCCCGAGAACCGGGAACCGCTCGTAGGCCTCGGCCATCCGCGCGGCCACCTCAGCGCGGCTCAGCTTGCACGCGTAGGCTCCCATCCTGAGGTTGTCCGCAACGGATCTCCGCTTGAAGATCCGCTTGTTCTCCTGGACGAATCCCAGCCCTCGCCGCTGGCGGTGGTAGGCAGGCTCCTTGATGACCGACGTGCCGCTCATCCGGATATCCCCCGCGGACGGGGAAATCAGGCCGGCGATCGTTTTCAGCAGGGTGCTCTTCCCGGCGCCGTTCCGGCCGAGCAGGACCGTGATGCTGCCCGACGGCACGGCAAAGGAGATATCGCGGATCACGATGAGGTCCCCGTAGCCCGAGCGGACCCCCTCGAGCTCCAGCTCAGCCTGCGTCACGACCGGACCTCCTTAGATACGGACGGTGGCCCCTGACCTGCTGGATCATGAGCCAGGTCTCCTGGGCCGGCCGGTTCCGGCGCGATCTTCTGGCCCAGGTAATGGCGCAGGACTTCCGGATGCCGGGATATCACCTCGGGGGTGTCCGCCACGACGACCTTGCCCTGCGAGAGGACGACGACGCGGTCGGCCAGCCCCCGCACCAGGTTGAAGTTATGCTCGACGAGCACGACCGTCCCCCCGCTGCTGGCGACATGACGGATGATCGCGCTCAGGCCGCCGATTTCCTCCTCGTCCAGCCCGGAGGCAACTTCGTCCAGCAGCAGGACCGACGGCCGCGCGGCCAGCGCCCGCGCCAGCTCGACCAGCCTCCTGGTCCCCAGCGGAAGCGCCTGCGCCTCCTCGTCGCCGCACTCGCTCAGTCCGAGTGCCCCGAGGACCGACTCGACCGCCGTCCGGTCCTGCCGCAGCGCACGCCAGAAGCGCGGCAGCCGCAGCATCGTCTCGATGATGGAGACGGGCGCGTGCCGGGCCCGGGCCACGGTCACGTTCTGCCGGACCGTCAGTGACGCCACCAGCGGCGTCTGGAAGGTGCGCGCCACCCCGGCGTTCGCGATCCGGTTCGGCGGCAGGCCGGAGATTCGCCCGCCGCCTACCTGCACCGAGCCCCGGTCGAGTTTGTAGTAGCCGGACACGATGTTCAGCAACGTGGTCTTCCCCGACCCGTTGGGCCCGATGAGCGCGACGATCTCGCCTGGCTTCGCGGTGAAGCTGACATCGGTCAGGGCCGCGTTCCCGCCGAACGCCTTCCAGACACCCTCGATGACGAGTGCCTGGCCCGGCAGGGCCGGCAGGCCCGCAGCGTCCGCGCGCACGCGGTGCGCCCTGCCCGGCCGGTCAAGCCCGATACGGGTGCGCAGCTTGGCGGCCCCGGCACGGGCGAGGCCCGCCGCTCCCCGGGGCAGCACGATCGCCATCACGATGAGGAAGCCCCCGTAGAACACCAGGGCATAGTTGCCGAGTGAGGAGATCGAATTGGGGCCGAGCTGCATGATCGCCGCCCCGACAATCGCGCCGTAGACGCTGCGCGAGCCGCCCAGGATGCTGCCGGCCAGCACAGTGATCACGAGCGTCAGGTCGTAGGTCTGAGGGGCTACGAACCCGAGCAGGTAGGCGAAGAGAACTCCCGCGATCGCCGCGGGGATCCCGCTGATCGCATAGGCCGTGAGCTTCGCCCGGTAGACCGATATGCCCAGCGACGCCGCCAGGATCGGGCTCTCCCGCAGGACCGACAGGCTGTCGCCAACGCGCGACTTGACCAGGTTCCTGAAGACCGCGAACCACAGGGCGGTGATGACGACGACGATCGTGATGAAGGTGTTGTTGGATAGCGGCGAGCCGAAGAGGTTCGGCAGCGGGATCCCGTTGGCTCCCTGGTAGCCGCCCGTCCATTTCTGGGCGATGCTCACGACGTCAGGTATGAGCAGGACCAGGAAGAACGAGGTGACGGCGAGCATCCAGCCGCCCAGCCGCAGGCCCGGGATGCCCGAGATGAGGCCGAGCAGGAGGCCGCCGGCGATTCCGACGACCACGCACACCACGATGTCGTTGACCCAGTGCGCGGTGACGATGACGGTGACGTAAGAACCAAGCGCGTAGAACGCCGGCGATGCGAAGGACAGCTCCCCGGCGAATCCGTAGCTAAGGTTCAGCCCGCTCACCAGCAGGCACAGAAAACACACCAGCACCAATTGCCGTGACGGCGAGACGCCCAGGCCCAGCTCGGGCGCCAGCGCCAGGACGGCCGTGACGATGATCCAGAGGGCCGGCGTGATCGCCGCTGTCGTCTTCGGCGCGGGCGATAGCAGGCTGCGCCACCGCGCCAGGCCGGGGCTGGTCCCGCTCATACCACCCGTTCCCTTCGCTCCCCGAACAGGCCAGTGGGCCGCACCATCAAGAAGGCCAGGAAGACCGCGAATACGGCCAGGTTCTGCCAGTTGGGCCCGAGATACCGGGCCACGATCTGCTGGACGACGCCGATACCGAGCCCCCCGATGACCGCGCCGAGCTGACTTCCCATTCCCGCGACGGCCAGGACGACGAAGCCGTAAACGGCGAATGTAGTTGCGAGCGACACGACGGCAGTCGTCTCCGGGCCGACGAACGGCGCGACGACCAGCCCCAGCATCCCGGACACCATGAACGCGACGAACGTGAACCGGCGGGTGTTCACTCCCAGTACCAGGGCTGCGTCCTTGTCCTCGGACAGGGATACCGCGGCCAGCCCGCTCTTGGTCCGGGACGCCCAGAAGTGCGCCGCGAGCCCGACGACAACGGCCAGGGGTATCAGGATCAGCTCGTCTGGCGTCAGGCTTCCCCCGGAAACGGAAATCAGCTTGGTCGGCCCGAAGAACGGCACCGGCTCGGACGCGGAGACGACAAGGACCCCGATGACCCCCTGGATCACGGTCATCGCGCCGACAGTGGTGACGAGCTCGGCGTGCGCGCCGCGGCTGATGATCGGCAAGATGGCGACGATGAGCTCAACGGACGCCAGCAGGGCACCCACCGCGGCCAGGATGACGAAGATCAGCAGGATGGGAAGGTGACGGTTGTACAGCTCAACGGTCAGGAAGATGCCCACGACCATCAGTGCGCCCTGGGCGAAATTGATCGCCTTGGAGGTTAGCCAGGTGAGGTTGTATCCCACCGCCACGAACACGTAGATGGATCCGATTGCGAGACCCAGCAAGACTGTCGCAATCATAAATGTGCCACCTCTGGAATGACCCGGGGAGCACCGGCGGCACGTCTTGCGACGTGCGCGCCGGCGCCCCCGGACGGGGTCAGGTTCTTGCTTGTCGTCAACTGCTTGGCCTGCGGGAGCACTAGCCCTGATAGGCCTGCTTCAGCACGATCATGCCCTGCTGGCTGCCCGTTTCCTGGCCGAAGGTGAAGTCGCTCAGCGGGGTCTGCGGATTGTGGGTCTTGGCGGTGAACGTCGGCCGGTACATGGGGAACTGCGGGTCGGACGACGCCGGCAGGCTCTGCAGGGAAGCCGCGAGGCTGGCGCCGGTCAGCGGCTTGCCCTTCAGGTTCTTGACGCCCATCACGAAGTAATTGATGTAGTCCCAGCCGGTGGCGTACACGAACAGCGGGGCAACCAGCGAGCCCTGCTTGTTCAGCGCGCTGAGCATGGCCTTGAACTGCGGCCCTTGCTTAGCGGGAGGAACGAACGCGCCCATCGGGCCCAGCGTCGCGTAGGTGTTGGCCAGCTCGTTCGTGCCCTTGGCGTAGGTCACCAGCGGCCCGCTCGAGGCGACGTTGCCGATCACTGTCGGGACGTTCCCCAGATTCGCCTTCTCCCGGCTGCTGAGCATGATCGGAACCTCAGCGCCTGCCCCGTCCATCCACACCCAGTTGGGCTTGGCCGCCGCTGCTGCCTGGAAGGTCGAGGTGTAGTCCGTGGACGTCGGGTTGAACAGCTCGACCACGCTGGAGATGCCCTTGGCCTTCAGCGTCGCCTGGAGCGTCGGCACGTCGGCCTGGCCGAGCGCGTCGTTGGATGTCACCAGCGCGACCTTCTTGACCCCCGGATGCGTGGCGATCCAGGTGGCGCCGTCGGCGACGACGGTGTTGGCCAGGGTCGACTGCGAGAAGAAGTACGGGTACTTCGCCGGGTTATCGAGCGAGGCGTCCGAGGCCGACCCCAGGCCGACCACCTTGTACCTGGTCAGCAGCGGCGCCATCGCCATGCCCTCGTTGCTCGAGATGCCCGGGATCACATCGCTGGGCGGCGAGCTGCTCGTCAGGGCGGACAACAGGAGGCTCGCGGCCGTCGTCGGGTTGCTCTGGTCATTCTTCGTGGTCAGCACGAGCTTGTGACCATTGACGCCGCCGTGGGCGTTGAAGTACGCCACCGCGGCCTGCGCCCCGCGGTTGACCGCCACAGCGGCCGACTCCAGGGCACCGGTCATCCCGTAGATCGCCAGAATGTTGTACGGGGCATGACTGCTCCCGCCTGCTCCGGCCGAGCCGCCGGAGGATGACGAGCATCCCGCCAGGGCGAGGCCGGCGGCGACACCCACTGCGCTGACCGCCCGCACGCGGCTGCTCCCGTGTCGTCTCTTGATAGACACCGAACCCTCGTCTCCTTAGATCAGGGCCACCCCTCGGCCGCCCGGACGTTAGATAGTGCAATCTTATAGATGATTTAAGTTTCGTCAAGGTTACCGGAGTCATCGTTAATGTTTCGTTAGATCGCCGCGGCCTGACCTAGCCCGGCCGGGCCTCCCGGCCGGGCTGCTGGCGCCGTTGCCCCGCCTACGGGGCTGACTGCGGGGCGCGGGCCACTGCCCCGAGGCTGCCGGCGAGCGCCCGGGCGGCCATGTCGTGCAGCAACTCGGCCATGGCGGAGCGGTCGAGCTCGGTAGCGCTCCGAGGCGTGGAGTTCAGCAGGCCGAAGACCGCGTGCACGGCGGCGCGGGCCCGCGTGAGCGGCGTGCCGGGGTAGATCCGCCGCAGGACCTGGACCCATTCCTCGGCGTAGGCGCGCTGCAGGCGCCGGATCTCGCGGCGCTGCGGCCCGGGTACGTTGTCGAGCTCGCGCTCATGCACGGTGATCAGCGCCGGCTCGTCGAGGGCGAACCCGATGTGCCAGTCCAGGAGCGCAGTCAGCGCCTCATCCGGCCTAGCGGCGCCTGCTACCCGCTTCCTGCCCTCGGTGAGCAGCCGCTCGCTGATGTCCAGCAGCATCTCGACCAGCACCGACTCCTTGCTCTCGAAGTGCCGGTAGATGGCGGGGCCGGTCAGGCCCAGGGCGCCGCCGAGACCTTCGATCGTCGTGCTGCGGTAGCCGTACTGAGCGAAGAGCCGGGCGGCGGCACCGAGGATCTGGGACCGCCGGGCGGCGGCGGGCTTGGCGGCGCTCACAGCACCGAAGTGTAGACGGCAACGGTTAATCGTGGTTAACATTCGCCTTGTTAGTGTTCATTAACATGGTGGGTGATGGTGCGCGCGCCACAGTTGGCTACTCTCGCCGATCCGCAGAGCGAGAGGTTTCAGGAGAATGCCAGGGCCAACGCTGCCCTGGCGCAGGATCTGCGGGACCGGCTGGCCGCGACGGCCCGCGGCGGCCCCGCGCAGGCCCGCGACCGGCACGTCGCCCGGGGGAAGCTGCTCCCGCGCGACCGGGTGGGCGCTCTGCTCGATCCCGGCTCGCCGTTCCTCGAGCTGTCGGCGCTTGCGGCCGGCGGGATGTACGGCGACGAGGCTCCCGGAGCGGGCATCATCACCGGCATCGGCCGGGTGGCCGGACGGGAATGCGTCATTGTCGCTAACGACGCGACCGTAAAAGGCGGGACGTATTACCCGGTCACCGTGAAGAAGCACCTGCGCGCCCAGGAGATCGCGCTGCAGAACCGGTTGCCGTGTATTTACCTGGTTGACTCAGGAGGGGCGTTCCTGCCCAGGCAGGACGAGGTCTTCCCGGACCGGGAGCATTTCGGCCGGATCTTCTTCAACCAGGCCACGATGTCAGCGCGGGGCATTCCGCAGATTGCCGCCGTTCTTGGTTCCTGCACGGCCGGCGGTGCCTACGTCCCCGCGATGAGCGACGAGACCGTCATTGTCCGCGAGCAGGGCACGATCTTCCTGGGCGGGCCGCCGCTCGTCAAGGCAGCGACCGGGGAGGTGGTGAGCGCGGAAGACCTGGGCGGCGGGGCGCTGCATGCCCGCGTCTCCGGTGTGGTCGATCATCTCGCCGATGATGACGCGCACGCGCTGCGCATCGTGCGTTCTGTCGTGGCGACCCTCGGACCTGCGCAGCCGCCGCCGTGGCAGGTCGTGCCGACGGAGGATCCCGCCCTCGACCCGGCCGGCCTGGGCGGCGTGATCCCCGCGGACTTGCGGACGCCGTACGACGTCCGGGAGATCATTGCGCGGCTGGTGGACGGCAGCCGTTTCCACGAGTTCAAGCAGCACTACGGGACGACGCTCGTCACCGGCTTTGCCCGGATCCACGGCCAGCCCGCGGGGATCATTGCCAACAATGGCATCTTGTTCAGCGAGTCAGCGCTCAAGGGTGCCCACTTCGTCCAGTTGTGCGATCAGCGCTTGGTGCCGCTGGTATTCCTGCAGAACATCACCGGGTTCATGGTCGGCCGCCAGTACGAGTCCGAGGGCATCGCCAAGCACGGCGCGAAGATGGTCACCGCGGTCGCCTGCGCGCGAGTGCCGAAGCTGACCGTGATTATCGGCGGTTCGTTCGGCGCCGGGAATTACGCGATGTGCGGCCGGGCGTACGGACCCCGGTTCCTCTGGATGTGGCCGAATGCCCGTATCTCCGTGATGGGCGGCGAGCAGGCGGCAGCGGTGCTCGCCACCGTGCGACGGGGCCAGGCCGGCGAGAGCTGGCCGGCTCTGGCTGAGGAAGAGTTCAAGAGACCGATCCGCGAGCAGTACGAGGAGCAGGGCAGCCCCTACTACTCGACGGCGCGGATATGGGATGACGGGGTGATCGACCCGCTGGACACCCGCCGGCAGCTCGGCCTGGCCTTGGCTGCCTGTGCCGGGGGTCCGCTCGAGCCCTCCGGCTATGGCGTATTCCGGATGTGATGATGTTTACCAGCGTGCTGATCGCGAACCGGGGTGAGGTCGCCGTCCGGATCCTCCGCACCCTGCGCAGGCTCGGGATCCGCTCGGTCGTCACTTACACGGGCGATGACGCGGGCGCGCGGCATGTCCGGGAGGCCGACACCGCGGTGCGGGTGCAGAGTTACCTGTCGATCGAGGACGTCACCGCGGCGGCGCGGCAGAGCGGAGCCGAAGCGGTCCACCCCGGGTACGGGTTCCTGGCCGAGAATCCCGGCCTGGCCCGGGCGTGCGCGGCCGGCGGCCTGGTCTTCGTCGGACCGCCCGCTGAGGCGATCGCGGCCATGGGCGACAAGATCCAGGCCAAGCGGATGGCGGCCGCCGCGGGCGTCCCGGTCGTGCCGGGAAGTGACGCGCCAGGGCTGTCCGACGACGGACTTACCCGCGCCGCGCTCGACGTCGGGCTGGGATCCGGGACGGCCGTGCTGCTGAAGCCCGCCGCGGGCGGCGGCGGCAAGGGCATGCGCCTGGTCCGGCACCCGGCCGAGCTCGCCGGGGCGATCGCCGCGGCCCGGCGGGAGGCGAGGGCGGCCTTCGCCGACGACACGCTGCTCGTCGAGCGCTGGATCGGCAACCCGCGCCATATCGAGATCCAGGTCTTCGCCGACGCGCACGGCCACGTCCTGCATCTGGGTGAGCGAGAGTGCAGCCTGCAACGCCGCCACCAGAAAATCATCGAAGAGGCGCCGTCACCGCTGCTGGCTGCCCAGGACGGCGAGCGCATCCGCGCGGCGATGGGGGCGAGCGCCGTGGCCGCCGCGCGGGCGGTCGGCTACCAGGGAGCGGGGACGGTGGAATACATCGTCTCGGCTGACCGCCCCGGCGAGTACTTCTTCATGGAAATGAACACCCGGCTGCAGGTCGAGCACGCGGTGACCGAGCTGGCGGTGTCCGCCGGCGCGCAGCATCCGCTGGACCTGGTCGAGTGGCAGCTGCGCGTCGCGGCGGGCGAGCCGCTGGGTTTCGGTCAGGAGGCTGTCCGGTTCGCCGGGCACGCCGTCGAGGCCAGGATTTACGCCGAAGATCCCGCCCGGGGCTTCCTGCCCACCGGCGGGAAGGTGCTGCTGCTGACCGAGCCCGACCTGCCGTGCGTCCGGGTCGATTCGGGCCTGACCGAGGGCGGCGTCGTCGGCAGCGGTTACGACCCCATGCTCGCGAAGGTGATCGCCTGGGGTCCGGACCGCCGGACCGCGCTCAACCGTCTGGACCTGGCCCTGAGCAGCTACACCCTGCTCGGCGTGGGGACAAACGTGGCTTTCCTGCGCTCGCTGCTGACCGATACGGACGTCCAGGCCGGCCGGATGGACACTGGCCTGGCCCAGCGCCGCGGCACGGATCTCACCGGCGAGCTCGCCGCGGGCACCGCGGCACCGGGGATTCCTGCCGACGTACTGGCGGCAGCCGCGCTGGAGCGGACGCTGGCCCTGGAGGTGCCCGATCCCGGGCCGTGGCAGATCCCGGACGGCTGGCGCCTGGGCGGCCCCGCCTGGACGACGTGGCGGATCGGCCATCACAGCGTGCGCGTCCGCGGCCGGGCCGCCGACGCGGCGGTCTCGATCGACGGCGGCGACCCGGTTCCGGCGTCCGCCTCCGGCGACGGCCGCAGCCTGCTCGTCAGCTATGCCGGCCGACTCAGCCGCTTCTACTGCGCCCATGCGGGCGACACCAGTTACCTCGGCCGCGACGGCCACACCTGGGTCCTGGACTGCGCCGAGCCGCTCACCGGGCAGGTCGCCGAGGCGGACTCATCAGCAGGCACCATCCGCAGCCCCATGCCAGGCACCGTGCTGACCGTCAGCGTCGCCCCGGGCGACGACGTGCTGCCCGGCCAGCCGCTGATGGTCGTCGAGGCCATGAAAATGGAGCACACCGTGGTCGCCCCGGCGGCAGGCACCGTCACGGAGCTGCTGGCACCGGCCGGCACGCAGGTCGCCATGGACCAGGTGCTCGCTGTCATCAAGATCACGCAGACAACCACGCAGGAAGGCTGACCGATGATCGACTTCACCCTGGACGAAGAGCACCAGGCGCTCCGCCAGAGCGTGGCCGACTTCGCGCGCACCGAAGTAGCGCCGGTCATCGGCGACTATTACGAGCGCGGCGAGTTCCCCTACGATCTCGTCGCGGCGATGGGGAAGATGGGCCTGTTCGGCCTGCCGTTTCCCGAGGGGTACGGCGGCATGGGCGGCGACTACTTCGCGCTGTGCCTGGCCCTGGAGGAACTCGCCCGGGTTGACTCGTCAGTGGCGATCACGCTGGAGGCAGCCGTTTCCCTCGGGGCGATGCCCATCTTCAGGTTCGGCACCGATGAGCAGAAACGCAGCTGGCTGCCGCAGCTCTGCTCCGGCGCGAAACTCGCCGCATTCGGGCTGACCGAGCCGGGCGGAGGCTCGGACGTGCCCGGCGGAATGCGCACCACTGCCGTCCTCGAGGGCGCTGACGCGGGCTCGGCAGGACCGGGCGGGCACTGGGTCATCAACGGCTCGAAGGCCTTCATCACCAACGCCGGCACCGACATCACCGCGCTGGTCACGGTCACCGCGAGGACGGCTGACGGCGGGATCTCCGCGATCATTGTCCCGTCCGGGACTCCCGGGTTCGCGGTCGGGAAGAAGTACTCGAAGGTCGGGTGGTCGGCTTCAGACACCCGCGAGCTTTCGTTCACCGGGGCCAGCGTGCCCGAGGCGAACCTGCTCGGTCAGCAGGGCCGCGGCTACGCGCAGGTGCTGAGCATCCTCGACGAGGGACGGATCGCCATTGCCGCCCTGTCGGTGGGGCTCGCCCAGGGATGCATCGATGAATGCCTGGGCTACGCCGCGCAGCGCGAGGCATTCGGCCGGGCGATCGGGCAGTACCAGGCCATCCAGTTCAAGATCGCTGATATGGAGGCGCGAGCCTATTCCGCCCGGACGGCCTACTATGCCGCCGCCGCCAGGATGCTCGCCGGGGAGCCGTACAAGAGGGAGGCCGCGATAGCCAAGCTCGTGGCATCCGGTGCAGCGATGGATAACGCCAGGGACGCCACCCAGATCTTCGGCGGCTACGGCTTCATGAACGAATTTCCCGTCGGGCGCTTCTACCGGGACGCCAAGATCCTCGAGATCGGCGAAGGCACATCGGAAGTCCTGCGCATGCTCATCGCCCGTGACCTCGGCCTGCCACCCGCCCGGTGAGGACCGTTCGCTAAGGCTTCATGTTCTCCAGGAATAGCCGGGTCAGCTGCGCGCGGCGGCGGGCGCCGGTCTTGTCCCTGATGCGGTCGAGATGCGAATGCACGGTGGCGACCGAGATGAAGAGCAGCTTGGCGATGTCGCGGTCCGTCTCGCCCGTCGCGACCAGGGCCAGGATCTCCAGCTCACGGGGGCTGACCGGCCGCCCCGGCGGCGAGCGCATCGATCACGTCGGCGGCGGCGCCTGCTGCGGACACGACGATGACCTTCGGCCCGCGCGCGCAGATGTGCGCGACTCCTTCTGCTCCCTCGATCCCTGGCAGGTGCAGGTCCAGCAGGACGACGTCTGCGGTCACGTCCAGCCGGTCGAAGTGCTCGATGGAGGCGGCGTCGCCGACCAGCGTGCAATCATCGGCCTGTTCGACGGCCATCGCCAGGCCCTGCCGGTACAGCGGGTGATCATCGACGATCGCGACGGAGATCATGCGGGCTGGCGCAACGTGATCCGCGTGCCGGCGCCCGGTGCCGACTCAACCTGCGCGCCGCCGCCCGCGTCACGCATGCGCAGCCTCGCGCGCGGGCGAGCCGACGGCACAACCAGCCGGACTCGGCCACGATGCCCGCTAGTGCCGCCGCCTGCAGCAACGGCCGGTCGTAGCGCCGCCGGTCGTTGGCGACCATTAACGCCGAGAAGGCGACCTGACCACCTCGAGCGGCCATGAAGACCGGGGACGCGATGCGCTCAGCCTGGGCCGCCGCATCATCCGGACTCCGCCCGCTGGCCACACCGGGAGCATAACGCCGCACCCCGGCCGCGGCCCCCGCAAAGTCCCGGGACCGGACCGGCTGTGGGCAGATCTGACCACAGCCGGTCCGGTCGTTCTGTCCCTGCCCGCCGCGGGCTCCGAAATCCACCATTGACGACAGGAGCGACATCTGCGTCGCCGGGAGAGGGCGAAAATCATGACGATCCGAACGACCTCGACGAATACCCGGATCCCCCGGGCGAGCGATCGCCACTGGTCCTGATCGATGCCGAGAACATGGCGGCCACCCCCAGCCCCACGCGGCGGGACGTCGAGATGGTCAAGGCTGCCGTCATGACCGACCTGCCCGACTTCGGCACCGCCCAGCGCATTGTCGCCTGCAGCCACCACGCGGCCCGGGCCGTCGCGTTCTCCTTCCCCGGGGCGCGGCACCTGTGGCGATCTGGCCGTAACGGTGCTGACCTGGCGCTTCTCGACGTTCTGGAGAATGAGCACGTGGATCAGCGGTACGGCCGGGCGACCATATGCTCCGGCGATGGAATCTTCACCGCAAGCGCGGCCCGGCTGGCTCGTGCGGACGTGAATGTCACCGTCATAGCGCTGTCGGGCCACCTGGCCGCTCGACTTGAACTCGCCGCCCGCAACGTCGTGCAGCTGACCCTGCCGTTGCGTGAATCGGCTCCCGGCGCCTGAGCCACCCGGCGAGCAGGGATGCAGAGCCAGGGCCTGGTCAGTGGTGCACGGCGGCCAGCAGCGCGGCGTAGCCGCGGACCAGTGCCGCGTGCTCCCGGGCCAGCAGCGGGCTGTCGCGCGGGCAGCCCTGCTCCACCCACTGATCGGACAGGTCCATCGCGCGGGCGCGGTGCAACGCCGCCTGCCTCACCTCGGCCTCCGGCTCACCGTAGAGGTAGCAGTAGAGACGGGTGACCGACTCGACCAGCTCGTCGCCCGCCTGCCTGGGCGCCGTGGCGTACTGCACCTGGCGGTGCACCCGCCACCAGTTCGACCTCGAGCGCGGCGGCCCGGGCCGGGCTGGCGGGCTCGCCGTAGCTGCGCCGCACCAGGCCGTAGAAGCGCCGCATGCATGCCTGCGCCCGGTCAGGATCATTGTCGGGAACGGGCGCCCACAGCTGGTTCGCGCGCAGCACCAGCCAGGAGCCGCGCAGGGTCCGGTACCAGCCCATCCCGAAGCCGGCCCGGACCAGGCCGACCGACGCCAGCAGCACCTGGGGCCAGCGGCGCAGGTAATAACCGACCCAGGCCCGGTACTCCAGGTCGGCGATGCGGACGGGGTCAAAGGACCGCAGCCGGCTCGGCCTCCCGGTCGCCTGGCTGCCCGCCGCGGCTCGCCGCGCACGCGCCGCTTTCACCCGCGCCATGACCGTCCCGGTGTCCATGCGGCGGTCGCTAAGCCTGCAGGCAGGTGCTGAGTGGCGTACAGGGAAGGTCGGGGTAGGCCCTGCGGACGCTGGTCATGTCGTGGGCGGGGGCGGCGCGGTCCATGATCAGGGCAGCGGCTGCCATCCGGCCGAGCTCGGGCCTGACGCGTCCGAGGGTGCCGCCCATGATCCGTAGCACGGCCGGCGGCACATGACGCGACGCGCCGCTACGGCCGGCGGCGGCCTGGACCGCGGCAGCGAGCCGGTTGAGGGTGAGGTCGGGACCGCCGATTTCCAGGATGCGACCGCGGGCGCCGGGGTCGGTGACGGCGTGCTCGACGAGGGCGGCGACGTCGGTCACGGAGACGAAGCTGACGGGGTTGTTCCCACGGCCGAAGACCACGGGCCGCCCGGAGCGGGCCGCGGTTTTCGTCAGGATCTCGATCCACAGCTCGAGGAACGCGGTAGCCCGCACGATGGTCCAGTCGGCCGCGCCCGCCCGCAGGTACTGCTCGGCGGCATACTTCATGCGCGACAACTCCATCGGGCTGTCGGCGGCCGCGCCGACCACCGACATCAGGACGATGCGGGCTCCCGCGTCCCGCGCCGCATCGATGAGGTTGATGTTGCCCCGCTGGTTGACCGTGGCCGGTGACACTCCCCCGGAGCCGGCGAACCCGTGGACGGCCGACACCACGACGCTGACGCCGCTGACGGCCGCCGGCAGGCTGCCGCGGTCGCGCACGTCACCGGTCACCGCCTCGACGCCCTGGCCGGCCAGGCTCGCGGCCCGCGCCGGATCGCGGGTCAGGACCCGGACCGGCAGACCCCGCCTCGTCAGCCGGGCCGTCAGGGCACGGCCCAGGCGGCCGGTGCCGCCAGCGACCAGGATCATCGCGGACTCCCCGACCCGACCTGCTGGCGGACAGCCGCATCGGCGTCCCCGCCCTCGTCCTGCACGGGTTCGAGGTAGAAGCGGGCCCAGTCGGCGAGGCCGTCAGCTACACCGAAGATCACTACGCCGCGCATGAGGTGCCGGGATCCGTCGGGCCGGGTGCCGCTGTGCTCCCACTCCGTCCAGACCGTGTCACCGTCCACCGCGCTGGCCAGTATCTCGGCGGTGAGGTCGGGGATCGCGGCGAAGATCTGCTCCCAGTTGCGGCGAACCTGATCGCGGCCGGTGAACCCGCGCTGCGGGTGGGCTGGTGTCGCGTTCCTGTAACCGGGCGCGAAGCAGGCCACCAGCCCGGCCAGGTCGTGGTTGTTCGTGGCAGCGCAGAGCCGCCGCGCCATCGCCGCTGGCCCGTCATCTGCCGTGTCGTCATTCATACCGGGCCTCTTCATTCTGATACAGTTTTATGGAATCGATACATGACTATGGAACGGAACAGGGTTGGCTGTCAAGCCCAGGCGCCGGTACGACTCGCCGCGGCGGGCCGAGCAGGCCCGCCAGACGCGTGCCGCAGTGACTGGCGCCGCGCAGCGGCTGTTCCTGCGCGACGGGTTCGCCGCGACCACGATCGCCGCGATCGCCGCCGAGGCGGGAGTATCGGCAGAAACGATCTACAAGGCCTTCGGCGGCAAGCCGGGCCTCGTCCGCGCCGTCGCCAGCCAGGCGCTGGACGGCGAGGGACCGGTCCCGGCCGAGACACGCTCCGACGAGCTGCAAGCCAGCGAACCCGATCCCCGCACGATCATCCGGGGCTGGGGCAAGCTCGCCGCGGAGGTCGCCCCCCGCGTCGCACCCATCCTGCTGCTGCTGCGCGCGGCCGCCCTCACCGATCCGCAGATGGCCGATCTGCGAGCAGATATCGACGCCAGCCGCCTGAGCCGGATGACCCGCAACGCGCGCCACCTGCAGCAGGCCGGGCACCTCCGCGCGGGCATGACCGCGGATCAGGCCGGCGAAATCACGTGGACTTACAGCTCGCCCGAACTGTACGAACTGCTCGTCCTGCGCCGCCGCTGGCCGCCGGAACGGTACGGCGCGTTCATCGCCGAGGCGATGATCGCCGCCCTGCTCCCGCCGTAGCCGGCTGCGCCAGGCGGACCCGGGGCACTGATGCGGCGGGTTACCTGTCCCGCAGCAGGCGGCGCCCTGCAGATGACCCCCGGCGGCAGCCGTTCGGAACGAGTATCGCGGGCTGCCGCCGGGGGTATCGTGCCTGCTGTCAGCGCTGCATCAGCCGATGGTGAAACTGGCCGTCAGGCTGGCGGGCGTGCCGATCTGCACCTGGTAGGAGCCGAGCTCGACCTGCGGGCTGGCGGCGCCGCTGATGTCGCCGGGCGTCACGGCCAGTTCCGAGACCGGGAAGGCGACGTGCACTGTTGCGGACTGCCCGGGATTCAGCGTCACCCGGGTGAACCCCACCAGCCGCTGGTCGGGCACCAGGACCGCGCTGACCGGCTGGTGCACGTACACCGGCACCACGTCGGTACCCGCCCGGCTGCCGCTATTGGTCACCGTGAAGGTCGCGGTTACCGTGCCGGAGCGGGACACGCTGCTCGTCGCGGACAGCGCGCTGACCCCGAACGTGGTGTACGACAGCCCGTAGCCAAACGGGTAGAGCGGGTTGTACGCGCTGCCCGGGCCCGAGCCGGTGTAGGCGAGCTGGTCGAAGAACTTCGGCTCATCGCCGAGCGGTGAGGGGGCTCCGGTCTGGAAGTCCCCGCCGACGGCGGACGCGTCCGACGGCCACGTCACCGGCAGCTTGCCGCTCGGGTTGATCTTGCCGAAGATGGCGTCGGCCACGGCCTGCCCCGCCTCGGTGCTGCCCTGGTAGGCCATCAGTACCGCGCTGGCCTGCTCGGCCGGGCCGAGGCCGAGCGGCCGGCCCGCGATCACCACGACGATCACCGGCTTGCCCGTCTTCTCCAGCGCGCTGACCAGGCTCTTCTGCGACGGCGTGAGCTGCGGCTGGGGGTTGTCCCCGAGCCCTTCAGCGTAGGCCTTCTCGCCGACGGCGACGACCACCGCGTCCGCCGACGCCGCGGCGGCGACCGCCCCTGCCTGGCTGGGCGCGTAGGTCACGTTGCTGTCCTCGCCGCGCAGTCCCTTGAGCACCGTGGTGCCGGGCGGGATCATCCCGGGCGGCCCCTCACAGCAAACGTGGCCACTGGTGTAGACGCCCTGCCAGCTGACGCTCCAGCCGCCGAGCTGGTAGGCCATGTTGTTCGCGTTCGGCCCGGTCACCACAAGCTTGGCCGATGTCGAGAGCGGCAGCACGTTGTTCTGATTGCGCAGCAGAGTGATCGACTCCTGCGCGGCTTGCAGGGTGGCGCTACGGCCAGCCGTGACCGCGGCGTCGGCCTTGCTGGCGTTGACCAGGGGGTGATCGAAGAGCCCGAGCTGGAACTTCAGCGTGAGGATCCGGCTGACGGACTGGTTGATCCGGGCCAGCGAGATGCTCCCGTTCGCCACGTCGTGCTGCACGGCCGTCTGCCACTGGCCGGCGTTGAACGGCAGCATGGCCATGTTGACGCCGGCGTTGATGGCGAGAGCCGCCGCGCCAGCCAGGCCGGAGGCCATGTGGTAGGTGGTGGCCAGTGCCGACACGTCACCATAGTCGCTGATCACCACGCCCTTGAAGCCGAGCCGGTTGCGCAGCTCGGTGGTGAGCAGGAAGCGCGACGCGGTGGCCGGAATCCCGTTGATCGACCCGGAGTCCACCATGACCGTGCCGGCCCCGGCGCTGATCGCGCCCGCGTACGAGGGCAGGAACGTGTCCTGCAGGTAGCGGATCGGCAGATCGGCCTGCACCCGGTCGTGCCCGTTGATCGACTCGGAGTACCCGGCGAAATGCTTGACGGTGGCGGTGACCTTGAGGCCGCCGCTGCCGCCGCTCTGCACGCCGCGCACGTACGCGCCGCCCATCGCGGCGGCCAGTGCTGGCTCCTCAGACCAGGTCTCGTAGTAACGGCCCCACCGGTTGTCCCGGGCCACATCCTGCACGGGAGCGAAGTCCCAGGTCCACCCGGTGGCCCGCAGGGCGTTGCCGGTTACCTGACCGCCGGCCATGGCCGAGGCCGGATCCCAGGTGGCGCCCATCCCGATGGACTGCGGGAACAGCGGCGCCTGGTAGGGGTGGCCGAAACCGTGCACGGCGTCCACGCCGAAGATCACCGGGATGTGCAGCCGCGAGTGCTGCATCGCGTAGGCCTGCATGGTGTTGTACTCGTTAGCCCAGTCCAGCCCGGTGTTGCCCTTGCCCCCCTTGCCGGTCGTGTCGGGCGCGACGTCGGTCCCGCCGGCCAGGATCGAGCCGACGTTGTTGTTGACGAAGATTTGGTGCTCGCACACCGGGTTCGGCAGGTTGAAGCCGCCCGTGCTGGTGCACTTGTTCGTCTTGTCGGTGACCTGCGTCGCCTCGATCTGCACCATCTGGCCGATCTTCTCCGGCAGGGTCATCTGGCCGAGCAGGTTAGCCACCCTGGCCTGGACGGGGACGCTGGGATTGAGATAGGCGGGGCGGCCGCCCGCTGAGGCGTACCTTCCCGTCGCTGCCGGGCTTGCCGGGCCTGATGTGGCCGCCGAGGCGGTCATTCCTATGGCCAGCGCCACCGCCGCGGTGGCCGCCGTGATCCCCGCGCGGCGGACTGATTTCCGCCGTACCGGGAACTTGCGCAGCCTGCCGGGATCGGACAACCGGGGTCCCATCGCTCGCTCCTTCGCTTCGTCGCGTGATGAGAACCTGTCGAAGACGGGTCTGACCAGCGGCTGCATCCCGCGTGAGGTCGTCAACAGGTCCCTGAGTGAGCGCGCGCTCCCTGAGCAGAAACGTAAGGGTTTATTTATCAAAGAGATATGAAAAACTAACGCCGGGCATCAACAATTCGTAAACAGATGCCCGATGTGTCCCATAATCCCGGTATGTAGGGAAATGGGTGAGCCGCCCGGCCCGCGGTAGCCAGCCCTGCGGCCACTCGGACGCAATGATCTAATCGTGGGCATCGCGATGCCTGCGGGAGGTCACCCTTGCGGACCAGTGATGACGTCGTCTTCCATAACGGCACCGTCTTCGACGGCAGCAGGTTCCTCCCGGAGGGCACCTGCGTCCGGGTGCGCGCGGGCCGGATCATCGAGGTGGCCCCGGTGGCGTCCGGCGGCCGGGCGGAGCCCGTTGACCTGCACGGCGGCACCCTGCTGCCCGGGTTCATCGACGCGCACGCCCACCCGGTTTTCGCGGGCAACCAGCTGCGGCGCTGTGACCTGCGGCCGGCGGCGACCACAGCCGGATACGCCGAACTGGTCGCCGCCTACGCCCGGGATCACCCGCACGAGGAGTGGATCGCCGGCGGCGGCTGGTCGATTGACGCGTTTCCCGGCGGCATCCCGACCCGGGACGCGCTGGATGCCGTCGTGCCGGACCGGCCCGTCTTCCTGCCCAACCGGGACGGGCACGGGGCCTGGGTGAACAGCCGGGCACTGGCCCTGGCGGGGATCGACGCCTCCACCCCGGATCCCCCGGACGGCCGGATCGAGCGCGACGCCGCCGGGGAGCCCGGCGGCATGCTGCAGGAGGGCGCGGCCGACCTGGTGTCCCGGCTGGTGCCCGAAGCGACCGACGAGGACTGGTACCAGGCCCTGCTGGCCGCCCAGGCGCACCTGCTGTCCCTTGGCATCACCGGCTGGCAGGACGCCATCGTCGGCCGCGGCCGCGGGCACGACATGGCCGACCCGATGGGCGCGTACCTCAGGGCGGCTGGGGCGGGCACGCTAGTGGCGAACGTGGTCGGGGCGCTGTGGTGGGACCGCCAGCGCGGCCTGGAGCAGCTCCCCGAGCTGCTCCAGATGCGCGCGGACGGGCAGGCGGGGCGCTTCCGCGCCACCACCGTGAAGATGATGCTCGACGGCGTGGCGGAGAACCACACCGCCGCCATGCTCGAGCCCTACCTCGACTCCGACGGCTGCCCGACCGGTCAGGCCGGCCTGGACTTCATCGACCCGGACGAGCTTCCGCGCTTTGTCACCGAGCTCGACGCCGCAGGGTTCCAGGTGCACTTCCACGCGCTCGGCGATCGCGCGGTCCGTCACGCGCTGGACGCGGTGGAGGCGGCCGCCCGGGCCAACGGCGGGCACGGACGGCGTCATCACCTGGCGCACCTTCAGGTCGTGCACCCCGATGACATCCCGCGGTTCGCCCGGCTGTCGGCGACCGCGAACCTGCAGCCGCTCTGGGCGACCCACGAGCCGCAGATGGACGAGCTGACCATCCCGTTCCTGGGCGAGCGGCGCTCGGGCTGGCAGTACCCGTTCCGCTCGCTGCAGGCGGCCGGGGCCGCGCTGTGCGCCGGCAGCGACTGGCCGGTGAGCAGCCCCAACCCGCTATGGGGAGCGCACGTCGCGGTGAACAGGAGCCTGCCCGCCGCGGCCGGGCGCTCCGCCGACGGCCCCGGCACCAGCGGCCCTGGCACTGGCCCGGACGACGGCCGGGAGCCGTTCCTGCCCGGCCAGGCACTCGGCCTGGCCTCGATCCTGGCCGCTTACACCTCCGGCAGTGCCCGGGTCAACGGCCTGGACGCGGTGACCGGCTCGGTCACCGCGGGCCTGGACGCCGACTTCGCCGTCGTGGACGCCGACCTGGCGCACCTGGCCGCCCCCGAGATCGGCCAGGCCAGGGTCACGTCAACCTGGGTCCGCGGCCAGGTCGTCTACCAGCAGCCCTGACCCGCGTGCCGGGGGGCGCAGAACGAGGAGGACAGATGGCCGCGATCACCGGGCTGATGACCGGCGCGCCGCCGTTCCCGCCGCCGTCGCAGGTGACGCTCGCGAACTGGCAGGACCCGCCGTTCAACCGGTGGGCCTTCCAGCACGTCCGCGAGCTCATCCCCACCGCGCGGATCTCGCGCGGCGACGGGCCTGCCTGGCCGCTGCCGCGCGCGGACCGTGACATCCTCGGCTTCCGGTTCAGCGGCGGCGAGCGGGAGCTGAGCATCGCGGAGATGCTGGACGAGACCTATACCGACGGGTTCCTCGTGCTGTGCCAGGGCCAGATCGTGGCCGAGCACTACTTCAACGGGATGGCACCAGACGTCCCGCACCTGCTGATGTCGGTGTCGAAGTCGGTCACGTCAGCGGTGGCCGGGGTGCTGGCGGGCCGGGGCGAGCTGAGCGTCGGCGCCCGCGCCGCGGAGATCGTGCCGGAACTCGGCGGCACCTCGTTCGCGGGCGCGACCGTGCAAGACCTGCTCGATATGCGGGCGGGCACCCGCTTCGACGAGAGCTACCACAATCCCGAGGCCGACGTGCGCACCTACGAACGGGTATACCTGTGGCGGCCGGACGACGGGCGGCCCAGGCCGCAGGACGCCCTCGGCTACTTCGCGACGCTGCGGAACGACGGGCCGCACGGCGGCCCGTTCCGCTACAGGTCGATCCTGACCGACGTGCTGGCGTGGGTGCTCGAGCGGGCGGCCGGGGCCCGGCTGCCCCAGCTGATCGCGCGGGAACTGTGGCAGCCGATGGGCGCCGAGTTCGACGCCGAGATCACGGTGGACTTCCGCGGCAACCCGATGGCCGACGGCGGGATCTGCGCGACGCTTCGCGACCTGGCCCGGTTCGGCCAGCTGTACCTGCAGCGCGGCCGGGCGGCGGACGGGGTCGTGGTGCCGGGCGGGTGGATCGACGACACGATCCGCGGCGCCCCGGACGGCGCGCAGGCCTTCGTCAGCGGGGACAACCCGGCCGGTTACCCGGCCGGGGCGCACTACCGCAACTACTGGTGGATCCGGGACCCTGGCGTGCCTTTCTTCTACGCCTGGGGCATCAACGGGCAGAACGTGTTCGTGCACGTGCCTTCGCAGACCGTGGTGGTCAAGCTATCGACGTGGCCGACCGCGCAGAGCCCGGCCCTCGGCCTGACCGTCCAGGCGGTGACCGCACTGGCCAGCGCGCTGCACGACGGTCAGTTGTGACCTGGCGCCTCGGGACGTCGTGGCGACCCGCCGGCCGCGTCATCAACCAGCCCTAATCCACCAGGTCCTCGATCGGTTTCACCCCGGCCGTGCCGTTGCGGAGCCGCCGGAACAGGACGGCGGCGTACCAGAGCAGCGCCAGCACGAAGGCGTACCCGACGAACCTGTCCGAGCCGTGGAAGATCGCCGGCACCGACAGGATCACCATGATGAGCACCGAGTAGGCGAGCACGAAGCCGATCACCGGCCAGGCCCACCGGCCGAGTGAGAAGACGCCGGGAATAGCGTCGGTGGTCCGCCGCTTGAACGCGTATGCGAGCGTGATCAGGAAGTAGATGATGTACGGGATGATCGACGTCGCGCCCACCAGCGTGCCGTACGCGCTGGGCTGGTTGTAGCCGTACAGCAGCACGCCGATGTCGATCAAGCCGAACACCACGAGCGCGACGATCGGCGTCTGCGTGGCCGGGTGCACCTTCCGCAGCAGCCCGGAGAACGGCAGCATGTTGTCCCGCGCCATCGAGTACGCCAGCCGCGCCTGGGCGCCCGACCCGACCACCAGGATCGCGAACATCGAGAAGATGACGAACGCGATGAACACCTTCAGCAGCCAGGACGACAGCCAGTACCCGGCGACCACCAGCAGCGGAGTGCTGTTCCCCTCGACCGCCGCGATGGACGGGATCGCGACGGTGAACCCGATCAGCGCGATCATGCCGAGGACCACCGAGCCGACCACGGCCCAGATCACGCCGCGGGGCACGCTGCGCCTGGGGTTGACCGCGTCCTCCGACATGTCAGCGGCCAGCTCGAAGCCGACGAGCGTGAACGCGCCGAGCAGCCCGGCCAGCGCGAAGGAGTACAGCAGCGGGCTCTTGCCCGGGTTCGTGCTGTTGAAGAGAATGCCGAACCCGTAGGGCGATGGCTTGCTGTGCGCGGCCCACAGCGAGAACAGCACGACGCCGAACACGACCGTGCCGATGATCTCGGTGAACACCGCCACGTTGTTCACCCGCGCCGCCACCTGGATGCTGATGATGTTGATGACCATGGGCAGCAGCATCAGCATGACCGCGACGGCGAGCACCAGCGGCGCGTTCGTTGCCGGGTTGACGTTGAACTCGCTGACCAGCAGCGGTGACGCGGCGAGCAGCATGATCGCGCCGCCGCCGACGGTCATGTACAGCAGGCCGGCGAACCCGACGAACCAGCCGTAGGTCGAGTTCACCAGCCGGGCGCTCCACTGGTAGGCGTAGCCGGCCAGCGGGATGCGGGTGCCGAGCTCCGCGACGATCAGCGCGATCATCAGGTTGCCCACCCCGACGATCGGCCAGGTCCAGATCGACGCGGGCCCCCAGTGCGTGATCGCGAAGCCATAGTTGAGGAAGATGCCGGTCGTGATCGAGATGATGGAGAACGCGATCGCGAACATGGAGAAGAACTTCAGCGAGCGCCTGAGCTCGGGCTGGTAGCCGGCCCGCCGCAGGAGGTCGGATTCCGGGTCAGCCTGCGCTCCGGCCATGACGGTGCCGGGGGCGGGCCCGGCAGGTTCGGATGCGGTGCCTGACATGCTGCGCCTCCTTTGGTCGGGAGTCCGGAGCGCTACGTCGTCGGCCGGCTCACTGGCCCAGCCGCTTGCGGAGCGCGCCGAACGCCTCGTCGGTCGCCGTCAGCGCGAGCGCGATGTCGGCGTCGGTCATGGCCGCGGACACGAACCAGTTGTGCCGCGGGTGGATGAAGGCCCCCCTGCGCACGGCTTCGGCGGCGAACTCGCTGACCATGCCGTGATCGCGGTCACCGGCGAAGGCCAGGTAAGGCATCGGATCGGGCCCGGTGTAGCTGATCTCGAATCCCCACGAGCTCGCCTGCGCGGTGATCCCGGCCCGCAGCGCGGCGCCGGCCCGCTGCATCGCCGCGACGGCTGACTGCGCTTGCAGCGCGGCGATCGTCGCGACGGCCGCGGCCATCGCGGCCGCGGAGAACCAGAACGACCCGGTGACGAAGATCCGGGCCGCGCCGTCTCGGAACGCGTCGGTGCCGGTGACCGCGGCCAGGGGGTGGCCGTTGGCGATCGCCTTGCTCCACGCGGCCAGGTCGGGGCTGACCCCGATCGGCTCCCAGCTGGAGCCGAGGTGCAGCCGGAACCCGCAGCGGACGTCGTCCAGGATCAGGGCGGCACCGGTCTGGTCGCAGAGCTCGCGCAGCCCCCGGGCGAACGCGGGGTTGACGAGCTCCTGGTCGTACCCGGCGTCGTGGCGGAACGGGCACACCATGATGCCGGCCAGGTCGTCACCGGCGTCCGCCGCCGCGGCGCGCGCGCTGGCCAGGTCGTTGTACTCGAAGTAGCCGAGGTTGGCCCGGTCCGCGGCGGTGGTGCCGGCCGGCCGCGGCGTGCACCAGGGCGCGGCGCCGTGGTAGGCGCCGCGGGCCACCAGGATCCGGCTGCGGCCGGTCTGCGCGCGGGCGATCGTGCCGCACATCGTGGTGGCGTCGGTGCCGTTCTTGGCGAACATGGCCCAGTCGGCGTGGTCCACGACGGACACCAGCGTCTCGGCCAGCTGCACCATCACCTCACCCGGGCCGTTCTGGCAGTCACCGAGCGCCGCCTGCCGCCGGGCCGCCGCCTCCACCTGCGGGTGCTGGTGGCCGAGCACGACCGGCCCGTAGCTGCACAGCAGGTTGACGTACTCGTTGCCGTCGGCGTCCCAGACCCGGGCGCCGCGCCCGCCGCGCATGAACTGCGGGTACTCCGGGGGAAGCGGCCGCGCGCTCTGGTGGCCGTACATCCCGCCGGGGATGACCGCCCCGGCCCGCGCGCGCAGCGCCCGGTCGGTCTGCCGGGGCCGCGGGTCGGCGGCCGCGCCGCCGGGGGGCTGGTCGGCCATGAGCTCTCCTTTTCCTGTCTCCGGTGACGTCGGCTTACGCGGGCACCGCGGCCGCGGCCAGCAGCTCGCGGATCCGGCTGGCGGCGGGCGCCTGGTGCCGGCCCAGGAACCCGAGCGCGTGGTCGAGGCTGACGATCCCGGCGTCCGACCCCAGCCCGGTCGCCACCAGCGCGCCGCACGCGCAGCCGAGCCGGGCCGCGTCCATCCGGCCGCAGCCCAGCAGCAGCGCGGCGATCATCCCGGCGCTGAAGCCGTCACCGCAGCCGGTCGTGTTGACGACATCGACGCCGGGGGCCGGGACGTGCGCGAGCGAGCCGCCGGCGGCCGTGACCAAGCAGCCGTCGGCGCCGAGGGTTACGGCCACGGCGCCGGTGCCGAGCGCGAGCACGTCGGCCACCGCGGCGGTGATGTCGCTGCGGCCGGTGAGAGCGAGCAGCTGATCGGAGTTGGGCAGGAACCAGTCGGCGACGGCCAGCAGGCCGGCGATCCGCTCGAAGTCGCGCGGGCTGCCCGGGTGCAGCACGTCGGCGAGCACGAGCGCCCCGCCGGACCTGGCCGCCCTGGCCAGCCCCGGCAGCCACGCGCCGGCCTGGGCGCCCAGCGCGTCGGGGGCACCGATCAGCAGCGCCCGGCAGTCCCGGACCGCCGCCGGGTCCACGTCACCGGGCTGCAGCAGCGGGGTCGCGCCGGGGACGTGCAGCGCGGGCCGCTCGCCGTTCGGCCGGATCGGCAGGATCGTCGCCGATGTCTGGACCGCGGGCTTACGGGCCAGCCCGGTGGTGTCCACGCCGTGCCGGCTCATGGCCGTGACCAGGACGTCGGCCAGCAGATCGTCACCGATCGCGCCGAAGGCCCGGACCCGGGCGCCGAGCTTGGCCAGGTCCACGCCGGTGCCCGCCGCGGTCCCCGCGGCCGTGGCCCGGATCTCGGCCAGGCGGGCGCTGCCCTGACCCGGCGGGATGGCCTCCACCGGCCGGCCGAGCACGTCCAGGATGTGCGCGCCGATGACGACCACGTCGCCGAGCACGCGAGGCTGGGGAGCTTCCGGGCGATACACTACCCAGGATGTTAGACGGACGTCCGACAAAAAAACAGCGTCAGCAACGGGGCAGATGCCAAAGATCGTCGACTGGGACGCCAGGCGGGACGAGATCCTGTCAGCCACCTGGCGGGTGATCGCGCGGGACGGCATCGCCCGGGCGACGATCCGGGCGATCGCCCGCGAGGCGAACTGCTCGCGCGGCATCCTGGCGCACTACTTCGACGACAAGGCCGACATCCTCGGCTCGGCGCTGGTCATGTCGCACCGCCGCGTCGGCGCCCGGATGGATGCGGCCGCCAGCGGGCTGAAGGGCCTCGCCGCGCTGCGGGCGGTGATGCTCGAGGCGCTCCCGCTCGACGCGCAGCGCGACCTGGAAGCCCAGATCGAGATCAGCTTCTGGGGCCGCGCGCTGGGCACGCCGGAGCTCCGGGAGCTGCAGCACTCGGAGTTCGACAAGCTGTGGTCGCGGCTGCGCCGCCTCTTCGACGCCGCGGCCGGCCGCGGCGAGCTCGCCGACGGCCTCGACACCGACTTCGCGACGCACCAGCTGGTGGCGCTGATCGACGGGCTGAGCGCCGAGCGGGTGCTCTACCCGGACCGGGTCCCGGCCGGCCGCCAGGCCGCCATGCTCGACCGGCTGCTGGACAGCTTTAGCCGTGATTGAATGTCGCAAGTGATCACGATTCCCCGGATCGCGCTGGGCTGCGGCAATTTCGGCGGGATCGGCTCGTCCCCGGAGTTCTTCGGCCAGGGGCTGAGCCAGGACCAGGCGCTCGAGCTGATGGACGCCGCCTGGCAGGCCGGCATCACCCACTTCGACACCGCCGACGCCTACGGCGGCGGCCGCAGCGAGCTGGCCATCGGCCGCTGGATCGCCTCCCGCGGGGTCCGCCCGCAGCTGACGACCAAGACGTACAACCCGATGCAGGCCGGGGCCGACCACGGCCTGCGGCCGGAGCGGATCGCCCGCCAGCTGCGCGGCAGCCTTGACCGGCTGGGAGTCGGCCGCGTGGAGCTATACCTTGCGCATGATTACGATCCCGGCGTGCCTCTATCGGAGTCGTTCGGTGCCTTCGATCTTGCCCTGGCCGAAGGCGCGATCGGTGCCTACGGTGTCAGCAACTTCGGCGCCGGGCAGCTGACCGCCGCGCTGGCAGCGGGCACGCCGCGGGCCATCCAGAACAGCTACTCGCTGCTGGACCGCGGCGACGCGGGCGGGCTCCTCCCGCTGTGCGCCGGGCGGGACGTCGCCTACCTGGCGTTCAGCCCGCTGGCCGGCGGCTGGCTCACCGGCAAGTACCGTCGCGGCGAGCGGTTCCCGGCCGGCTCGCGGATGACCCAGCGGCCCGAGCCGTACCAGGAGTTCGTCACCGGCCAGGTCTACGACGTCCTCGGCCGGCTGCAGGCGATCGCCTCGTCCCGGGGAACCTCGATGGCCGGGTTGGCGCTCGGCTGGCTGCTCGCCGACGAGCGGGTGACCCAGATCGTGATCGGCCCCGGCCGGCCGGAGCACCTGGCCCCGGTGCGCGAGGCGCTGGAGCACCCGCTGACCGGCGAGGAGCGGATCGCGGTCGAGCGGGCGGCCAGCGGCGCGGCGCAGAGCGCATCCGGCGGCGCGGCGCAGAGCGGAATCCGGCGGCGGGGCTGGCGGCGCGACCGGCCGCACGGCGCAGAGCGCGGCCGGCTGATGCGCGTGCTGGTGCTGAGTCACCGCGACGTGCTGGCGGCGCTGGCGCCGGAGGCGTGCGCGGGGGCGATGGCGGCCGTGCTCGCCGGGCACGCCCGCGGCGAGACGTTCATGCCGCTGCGGTCGGTGATGACGCCGCCGGGCGCGGCCGGCCTGCTGGGGCTGATGCCGGCCTGGGGCGCGCCGCGCGACGACTCAGCCGCGGCGTTCGCGCTCAAGGCGGTGGCCATCATGCCCGGTAATCCCGCGCGCGGCCTGGACGCGCACCAGGGGCTGGTCACGCTGTTCGACGGGCAGACCGGCGAGCCGACCGCGATCCTGGACGCCTCGGCGATCACGCTGATCCGTACCGCCGCGGTCACCGCGGTCGCGACCAGCGTGCTGGCCCGCCAGGACGCCAGGACGCTCGCGATCATCGGCGCCGGCACCCAGGCGCGCGCGCACCTGCGGGCCCTCGCGGGGGTCCGCGCGTTCGAGCAGGTGAGCATCTACGCGCCGACCGTGGCGCACGCCCGCCAGCTGGCCGGGCAGGCCGACGACGGGTTCGAGAAGGCGTGCGTGGCGTCCAGCGCCGCCGACGCGCTGCGCGGCGCGGACGTCGTCGTCACCGCGACCAGCTCGCGCGAGCCGGTGCTGCGCCGGGAGTGGCTCAAGCCCGGAGCGCATGTCAACGCGGTCGGCGCCAGCACCCCGCAGGCGCGTGAGCTGGACACCGCCACCGTGGCGGCGAGCGCGCTGTTCTGCGACAGCCGCGAGTCGCTGCGGCACGAGGCCGGCGAGTTCCGGCTCGCGATCGCCGACGGCCTGATCGCCGGCGAGGAGCACGTCCGGGCCGAGCTCGGCGAGGTGCTCGCGGGCACCGCGGCCGGACGCCGGGACGACGCCGAGCTGACGCTGTTCCGCTCGCTCGGCCTGGCCATCGAGGATCTCGCCGCGGCGCAGTGCGCGGTCGCGGCGGCAACGGAGCAGGGACTGGGCACGGAGGTGGATCTTTGATCGAGCTGGCGGACATCGAGGCGGCGCGGGGCCGGATCGCGGGCGCGGCGGTGCGCACGCCGCTGGTGCGGCTGCACGTGGAGGACGCGCCGGCCGAGATCTACCTCAAGCTGGAGACCCTGCAGCCTATCAACTCGTTCAAGATCCGGGGCGCGACCAACGCGGTCATGCTGGCGCCGCCGGCCGACCGGGCGAAGGGCCTGGTCACTGCCAGCGCGGGGAACATGGCCCAGGGGGTGGCGTGGGCGGCGCGCGGGCTCGGGCTGCCGGCCACGATCGCGGTCCCCGACAGCGCGCCGGAGGCGAAACTCGCGGCGATCGAGCGGCTGGGCGGCCAGGTGGTCAAGCTGCCCTACGACGACTGGTGGAACGTGATCATCACGAGCCGCCTGGACGGCGTCGAGGGGCTGTTCGTGCACCCGGTCCAGGACCCCGGGGTGATCGCGGGCAACGGCACGATCGGGCTGGAGATCCTCGAGGACCTGCCGGATCCGGACGCGGTCGTGATCCCGTACGGCGGCGGCGGCCTGACCGCCGGCATCGCCAGCGCGGTCAAGGCGCTGCGCCCGGCGACGAGGATCGTCACCGCCGAGCCCGAGGGCGGGGCCGCGCTGGCCGCGGGGCGCGCCGCCGGGCAGCCGGTTACCGTGGACTACCGCGCGTCGTTCGTGGACGGCGCCGGCAGCCGCCGGGTGCTGGACAGCATGTGGCCGCTGGTCGCCCCGCTGGTCGATGACGCGCTGGCGATTCCGGTCGCCGACGTCGCCGCGGCCATCCGCACGCTCGCCGAGCGGGTCCGGGTGATCGCCGAAGGCGCGGGCGCGCTGGCCCCCGCGGCCGCCCTGACCGGCCGGGCCGGGACCGGGAAGGTCGTCTGCGTGGTCTCCGGCGGCAACATCAACCTGAGCAAGCTGGCCGAGATCTTGACCGGCGCCGATTCCTGACGGCCCAGATCCCTGATGGCTCAGATTTCCTGACGGCCCAGATTTCCTAACGGCGCTGCGGCCGGGCCGCAGCCAGGCCCTCGAGCAGCCGATCGACTTCTTCCGCGGTGTTGTAGTGGATGAAGCCGATGCGGACCGACTTATCGGCGTAGCCGAGCCGCTGGTACAGGTCGAGCGAGTACCACGAGTCGTGCGCCCAGACCCCGATCCCGGCGTCGGCGAGGCGCTGCGCCACGTCCGCCGCCGGCACGCCGTCCACGTTGACCAGGAACGTCGGCACCCGGCCGTCCATCCCCGGCAGCCCGTACACGGTGACCGCGTCCCCGATGCCGTCCAGGAACCGCTGGCCGAGCGCGCGCTCGTACGGAGTGATCGCCGCGAAGCCGCCGATCGACCGCAGGTAGCCGATCGCCGCGTTGAACCCCGCGAGCAGCTCGTACGGCAGCGTGCCGGTCTCGAACCGGCGCCCGAGCGGGCTGGCCGGCGCGGGCCGCGCCTTGTACGGCCGCCACTGCTCGATCACCTCGGCCCGCCCGTAGGCCAGCCCCAGATGCGGGCCGCAGAACTTGTACGGCGAGCAGAGCAGCACGTCGGCGCCGATCTCGCGCACGTCGATCGGCTCGTGCGCCGCGTAATGCACGGCATCGACCCAGGCGAGCGCGCCGGCCTCGTGCGCGAGCTTGCACACGCGCCGGGTGTCGGTGATCGTGCCGACCGCGTTCGACGCCCAGGCAAACGCGACCACCCGGGTGCGGGGGCCGAGCTTGCGCTCCAGATCTCCGAAATCAAGCGTGGTGTCGTCGTTGAGCTCGACATGCCGGACGACCAGATCCCGGTCATGCGCGAGCTCCAGCCACGGGGCGACGCCGCCGTCGTGGTCCAGCGAGGACACCAGCACCTCGTCCCCCGGGCGGAGGCCGCGCCCGGCGGTGCGGGACAGCGTGAAGTTCAGCGATGTCATGTTCGCCCCGAAGATCACTTCGTGCGGCTGGCAGCCGAGGAACCGGGCCGCGTTCGCCTCGGCCTGCTCCAGGATCTCCCGGACCCGCAGGCTCGTCGCGTAGACGGCGCCCATGTTGGCGCTCGCGTCCCGCAGCGCGGCGGCGATCGCGTCGCCGACCTCATCGGGCACCTGGGAGCCGCCCGGGGCGTCGAGGAACGCGAAGCCTTGCCGCAGCGAGGAAAAGCGAGCGCGGATAGCGGCCACGTCGATGCTCTCGCCGGGCATTCCGGCCATCGGCTGCTCCCTTCCCGCGAGCGAGTACGGATGCCATCCCGGTCGAGTTCATAATTGCCGAATAACACTAAAATTACGACTCTTGCACAACTATGCAGCTCAATGGTTTGATCAGCGTACAAATTCGACGGGCGGGGAGAGCGTATTTGAGCTGCCGCCTCGTCTGAGGAACGGAGGCGCTATCCATGAAAGGTAGCGTGATCATCGCCACGGCCGCGATCGGCGCCCTCGCCGTTGCGGGTTGCGGCAGCAGCGGTGGCAGCAGCGCCAGCGGCGGCAGCAGCAGCAGCCCCAAGTCGTGCGTGACATCGATCGGCATGGAGGGGCCGTTGACCGGGCCGGTGGCCGTGCTCGGCCAGGAGCAGCTGCACTTCGCGGAGCTCGCGCTGGCGATGGACAACAAGGCCAACAAGACGAAGATCTCGATCGTCCAGGGCGACACCCAGCTGACGCCCTCGATAGCGACGACCGTCACCCAGCAGTTCACCTCGAACTCGAAGATCGTGGCGGTGGTTGGCCCGGCGGGCAGCCAGGAGGTCGAGGCCATCGGCCCGCTGATGGCCCGGGCGGGGCTGGCGTTCATCTCCGGCTCGGCGACCAACGCGACGCTCACGACGGGCAAGTACCCGACGTTCTTCCGGGTGGTGTCCAACGACAGCGTGCAAGGGCCGCAGGACGCTCACTACATCATCAGCCACCTGCACCCGAAGTCGCTGATGATCGTGGACGACCAGGAGGCCTACTCGACCGGCCTGGTCAGCGCCATGGTGCCGGTCTTCACGGCCGCCGGGATCAAGGTCGACCACGAGTCGGTGTCACAGAAGCTGACCGACTTCTCCTCGCTGGTAGCCAAGGTCACGCCGGCCACGACGGTCGTGGTGCTGCCCTGGCAGGTGGCCTCCAACGCCCAGCAGTTCGGCCGCAACCTCGCCCAGCAGCACAAGAACGCCGTGATCTTCGGCACGGACGGGCTGTACTCGCCGGGCACGTTCACGATCAGCGGCTCGTACGTGTCCTCGTTCGGCCCGGACATCAGGGCGATTCCCGCCGACGCGTCGATCGTCGCTGCAGCGAGCGCGAAGTACCCATCGTTCGGCACGTTCGGCCCGCCGACTTTCGCAGCGACCCACGTGATCGACGAGGCGATCGCCGCGGCCTGCAAGTCCGGCCAGACCCCGAGCCGCGGCAACGTGCTGGCGGCGATCAAGAAGACAAACGAGCCGACCTCGATCCTCGGGCAGCCGATCAGCTTCAGCTCGCACGGGGAGCTCGTCAACGGCAAGTTCTTTCTGTTCAAGATCAATTCAGCGGGCAAGTACCAGCTGATCCCCGGCTGACCGGCTGGACACGGTGAGCTGTCCCGGCGGCGGGCCTGCCATGAGCGGGCCCGCCGCCGGGCCGGCCTGACGGCGGGCGGGACCCTCGGGCATGGCCTTCTTCTTCCAGGAACTGGTGAACGGCCTCACTACGGGCGCGCTGTACGCGCTGGTAGCGCTCGGCTTCTCCATGGTCTACGGCGTGCTGAAGCTGCTCAACTTCGCGCACGGGGACCTGTACATGGTCGGGGCGTTCATCGGCTACTTCGTGATCCAGTGGTTCGGCGGCCCGGCCGCCCTGTCGATACCCGTACCGCTGCTGCTGCTGATCATGTTCGTGCTGGCCGCCGGCGTGGTGGGCGGGCTGGGCGTCGCTATCGAGCGGTTCGCCTACCGGCCGCTGCGTGACGCGCCGCGGATCGCGCCGCTGATCACCGCGATCGGCATTTCCTTTTTCCTGGAGAACGCGGCCCAGTTGCTGTTCGGCGCCCAGTTTCGCGTCTATAACACCTCGCAGTTCATTTCCTTCTCGTCCGGCATCCAGATCGGGTCCGTCAGCATCGACTCGGTGCAGATCATGGTCCTCGTGCTGGGCATCGTCCTGATGATCGGCCTGCGGCAGCTGGTGAACCTGACGAAGCTCGGCAAGCAGATGCGGGCGGTGGCCGCCGACCGGGAAGCCGCCGAGATGCTGGGCATCAACGTAAACTTCACGATCTCGGCGACGTTCTTCCTCGGCTCGGCGCTGGCGGGCGTGGCCGGGGTCATGGGAGGACTGCTGTTCAACCAGGTGACACCCACGATCGGTTTCCTCGTGGGTCTCAAGGCGTTCACCGCGGCCGTAGTGGGCGGCATCGGCTCACTGCCCGGCGCGATGCTCGGCGGCTTGCTGATCGGCCTCGCGGAGTCGTTCATCACCGGTTACGTCTCCTCGACGTACACCAACCTGCTCGTGTTCGCGCTGCTGATCGTCGTCATGCTGGTGCGCCCCAGCGGGCTGCTCGGCCGGGCCCAGCTGCAGAAGGTGTGAGCCGGTGAGCCTCGACGCGCAGCCTCCGGCGGCCGGACCCGGGCCGCCCGCCGCCGGCCCCGGGCCAGCGGCGGCCGGGCCGCAGCTCGGGGCCGACGAGTGGGTCGCCCGGCAGGAGCACCGGCGGGAGTACCTGCCGTCCTGGCTCGGTTCAGCGCAGCGCCGGCTTGAGCGGGCCGGCTGGTGGCCGCGGCTCGCGATCGCCGGCCTGGCCGGAGCCGCGCTGCCGCTGATCGGCCTCGGCGGGTTCCAACTGCAGGTCGGGATCGACGCGCTGGTGATCGCGCTGCTCGCGGTCGGGCTGAACATCGTCGTGGGCTGGGCCGGCCTGCTCGACCTCGGCTACGTCGCGTTCTTCGGGTTCGGCGCCTACGGGTTCGCGCTGCTGTCCTCGAGCCAGATCGGCGCGAACGGCATCCACCTGCCGGCCTATCTCTCGCTGCCGATCGTGATGATCGGCGCCGCGATTCTCGGGCTGCTCGTCGGCCTGCCGTCCCGGCGGCTGATCGGCGACTACCTGGCGATCATCACGCTGTTCTTCGGCGAGGCGTTCGTCGAGCTCACCAACAACCTGCCGGCCTCGTTCCGGCTGGGCGGGCCCAACGGGATCGTGGGGATCGACCCGATCCGTGGCTTCGGGCATCAGCTCGCCAGCAACACCGGCTACTACTACCTGCTGGTGATCCTGCTGGTGGCGACGATGGCGGTGCTGCGGCTGCTGGACACCTCGCGCACCGGCCGGGCCTGGCGGGCGGTCCGTGAGGACCCGCTGGCGGCGGCGGCGATGACGATCCCGGTCAACCGGGTGAAGCTGATGGCGTTCGCGTTCGGCGCCATGGTCGCGGCGCTGGCCGGCACCATCTTCGCCGCGCAGCAGATCAGCGTGTTCCCGACCGATTTCGACACGCCGATCCTGATCCTGATCTACGCCGGGCTCATCCTCGGCGGCACCGGCAGCATCGCCGGCGCGGCCACCGGGGCGCTGGTGCTCATGGTCATCTATGACGGGCTGCTGCGCAGCCCGACCGACTCCGGCTACCTCTTCTACGGGCTGATCCTGCTGACGCTGCTGGTCAAGCTGCGCCCGTGGCGGCGGCTGGCCGCGGTCATCGCGGCGACGGTCGCGCTCGGCCTCGCCGTGCACGCCATCGCCGGGGCGATCTCGGCGAGCGCGGTCGCGGGCGGGCCTGCCTCGACCGGCTGGCTCGGCGCCGCGCTCCGGCACTGGGTGATCGTCCCGGCCAACCCGACCGTGCCGGGGAACTGGGGGTTCGTGCTGCTGGTGTGCCTGCTGATCGCGCTGGTCCAGGTCAAGGGCCGACGGCGGACGATCCTGCTGGTGCCGGCGCTCTACCTGGCGGCGTTCGTCTGGGAGACCCGGCTGGCCGCCGAGCCGGCCATCACCCGGCAGCTCATGATCGGTGCGATCCTGATCGTGATGATGAACGCCCGGCCGCAAGGGCTGCTGGGGGCGCGGCGGGTGGAGGCCCTGACATGAGTCACGCTGACGCTGGTGAGCCGGTGGCCGCAGCCGTTCTGGATCTCGATCATCTCTCGTTGTCTTTCGGCGGCCTGCGGGCGCTGTCCGAGCTGGATCTGCGGGTCGGCAGCGGCGAGATCGTCAGCCTCATCGGGCCCAACGGCGCCGGCAAGACGACGGTCTTCAACGTGATCACGGGCGTGTACCAGCCGAGCTCGGGGGATGTCCGGTTCGCCGGGCAGCCGATCGCCGGGCAGCCGCCGCACCGGGTCGCCCGGCTGGGGATCGCGCGCACCTTCCAGAGCCTGCGGCTGTTCCTGAACATGTCGGTGCTCGAGAACGTGATGGCGGCGACCTACGGCCGCACCAGGGCGATGCCGTGGGAGTCGGTGCTGCGGCTGCCCCGGGCCCGGCGCGAGGAGCGCGAGTCGCGAGAGCTGGCGCGTGACGTGCTGTCGTTCTTCGGCCAGCGGCTGGCCGGGTACCGCTGGGACCAGCCCGCGTACTCGCTGTCCTACGCGAACCGGCGGCGGCTGGAGATCGCCCGGGCGCTGGCCACCAGGCCCCGGCTGCTGCTGCTCGACGAGCCGGCCGCGGGGATGAACCCGGCCGAGACGCACGAGATCACCGAGCTGATCGGCCGGCTGCGGGACGAGCGGGACGTCTCGATCCTGGTGATCGAGCACGACATGCACGTGGTCGGCGGCTGCTCGGACCGGGTGGTCGCGCTCGACCACGGCGTCAAGATCGCCGAGGGCGGGTTCGACGAGGTCGCGAGCCACCCGGCGGTCGTCGAGGCGTACATGGGCCGGGACCCCGAGGCGCTGGCGGACGCGGAATGAGCCCCGTGCCGGAGGCGCGCCGATGAGCGCCATGCCGCAGGCGCGCCGATGAGCCCCGTGCCGCAGGCGCGCCGATGAGCGCCATGCCGCAGGCGCGCCGATGAGCGCCGTGCTGCTGGCGCTGGAGGACGTCACCACGTACTACGCGCAGATGCGGATCCTGGAGGGTATCTCGCTGCAGGTCGGCGACGGTGAGCTCGTCTGCCTGCTCGGCGGCAACGCCTCCGGCAAGTTGACGACGCTGAAGACCATCCTGGGCATCGTGCGGCCGCGCTCGGGCCGGGTGCTGCTGCGCGGCGAGGACGTGACCCGCTGGCCGGTGCCGCAGCGGATCGCCGGCGGGATCGCGATCGTGCCGGAGAACCGGCGGCTGTTCGGCCAGATGACCGTCCGGGAGAATCTCGAGCTCGGCGCCGTGCTGCGCGGCGGCGAGAAGCTCGACGATGACTTCGACCGGGTGCACGCGCTGTTCCCGCGCCTGCTGGAGCGCCGCCACCAGCTGGCAGGCACGCTGTCGGGCGGCGAGCAGCAGATGGTCGCGATGGGCCGCGCGCTGATGTCGCGGCCGCGGCTGCTGCTGATGGACGAGCCGTCGATGGGCTTGTCGCCGGCGCTGGTGCAGCAGAACTTCCGGATCATCAAGGACATCCACTCCTCCGGCGTGGCGGTGCTGATGGTCGAGCAGAACGCGACGATGGCGCTGTCGATCGCCGATCGCGGGTATGTCCTGTCCACCGGGGAGATCGTGCTCGAGGGCCCGGCGGCTGAGCTGCTGCGCAGCGAGGATCTCAAGCGCGCGTACCTGGGCCGGTGACGAGGAGGGTGTGCTGATGACCGGGGCTGGCGAGGCGGTGGTGCGCACGGTTCTGGACACCAGCGGCGGCGCCGGGGGCGGCGAAGGGCGCGGCGCCGGGGGCGGCGAAGGGCGCGGGGCCGGTCCCGGCGGGCTGGTGCGGCGGTCGGTGGAGCTGCCCGCCGGGTCGCGGTTCGAGGGCATGGCCGGACCTGGCGGGGAGCTGTGGTTCATGATCGCGGGCTCGGGCCGGCTGGCTTTCGGGGCCGGGCCGGCCGCGCGGGTCGGGCCGGATGTACGGTACGAGCCCGCCGAGCAGCTCGGGCCGGAAGTTCAGGCCGAGCCAGACACGGGGGTATGGCTGCCGCCGGGGACGAGTTACCACCTGCGTGGCGACGGTCCGGATGTGCTCAGGCTGGACAGCGTCTGCCTCCCGTCCGGCGCGGCGCCGGGTTTCGGGGCCGGGCGAGCGCGGCTGTCGCGGCTGCGGGACTGCCCGGCGGAGGTCGCCGGGGACCGGCGGTTCCGCGTCCTGTTCGGGCCCGGCCACGGCTGCGATGCGGCGACCCAGTTCGTGGGCGAGATCCCGCCAGGGCGGGCGCCGGAGCACAGCCACCCGTACGACGAGGTGGTGCTGATCCTGGCCGGCGAGGGCGTGCTGCACGCCGGGCCGGCCAGCCGTTTGCTGGGCCCGGACAGCTGCGCGCACCTGCCGCCCGGGCGGCCGCACTGCCTGGAGAACACCGGCCGCGCCACGCTACGGGTG
Source organism: uncultured Actinomycetes bacterium (assembly GCA_963702235.1). Lineage (GTDB taxonomy): Bacteria > Actinomycetota > Actinomycetes > Streptosporangiales > Streptosporangiaceae > PALSA-505. The sequence goes on along the minus strand of CAVPBZ010000031.1, from coordinate 137,008 downwards.
CTCGGCGTCTTCCATCCGGGCGGCAGCCCGGCCGCCAAGCGCACCGGCCCTTCATGATCACGAAGAGTTCTGCGTGCGGGAGCACGTACAAGTCTTCGCGATGACGAGCGGGCGCTGGCGCTGGCTGTGGCCCGGGGGAGAGCGCACGGCTCGTTGTTTTTTTCATTACTTATTGACTCATATTGGGCACCGTTGTAACGTCCCGCACACGGTGCAGCGCTGGACACAGCCTCGGCGTGACGAGGAGGCGGCACATGTCCACTTTCGAGGCGATCGAGGAGAGCAGCGGCGGACAGCTCCGCCGCGCGCTGCGGGTCCGGCACCTGGTGATGCTGTCGGTCGGGGGCACGATCGCGTCGGGCTTCCTGCTCTTCGCCGGGTCCGCGATCGGCATCGCCGGGCCGGCGGTCATCGTCTCCTACGTGATCGCGGGCATCATCACGATCGCGGTGATGGCCTGCCTGGCCGAGCTGTGCGTGATGAAGCCGGTATCGGCCTCGTTCGCCACCTACGCGCGCGACACCATGGGCCCGCTGGCCGGCTTCCTCACCGGCTGGAACTACTGGCTGGCCTGGGTGATGGGCGCGGCCACCGAGTCGGTCGCGGCCGGCACCTACTTCCACAGCTTCTACAGCTTCGCGCCGATCTGGCTCGTGGCGGCGATCATCATCGCGATCGAGATGACGATCAACCTGGTCGGCGTGCTGTTCATGGGCGAGTACGAGTTCATCCTGTCCATGATCAAGATCGTGGCGCTGACCGCGTTCATCGTCATCGGCGTGCTCGCGATCCTGGGGATCGGCTTCCCCGCACACCACGTCACCCAGCTCACCGCGAACGGCGGCTTCTTCCCGAAGGGCACCAGGGTGGTGCTCACCGCGCTGCTGACCGTCTTCTTCGCCTACGTGGGCATCGAACTGGTGGGCGTCACCGCGGAGGAGAGCGTGAACCCGGCCCGCGACGTGCCGCGGGCGCTGTTCTATACCGTGGCCATCGTGGTCGTGCTGTTCGTCCTGGGCATCTTCATCCTGCTGGCGATCTCGCCGTGGGCCAGCGCCGGGACCAGCTCCAGCCCGTTCGTCGATGCCATCAAGAGCCTGAAGATCCCGGTGATCGCCTCGGTGTTCAACTGGATCGTGATCAGCGCCTCGGTGTCGGCGGTGGACGGCGCGCTGTACACGGCGTCCCGGATGCTGTTCACCCAGGCCCGCGAAGGCAACTTCCCGGCCCAGCTGGCCAGGACCAACCCGCGCCGGAAGGTGCCGACCGCGGCGATCGCGATCACCGCCTCGTGCATGTTCACCGGCGCGCTGCTCGCCTACTTCTTCCCGGCCAGCGCGTACGTGTTCATCGCCAGCCTGGCCACGTTCGGCTTCCTGTTCGCCTGGCTCATGATCGCGATCAGCCAGCCGCTGTACCGGCTGAAGATGGGCGCCGCGTGGGTGCGCAACCTCACGTGGAAGACCCCGCTGTACCCGCTGACCCCGATCATCGCGATCGTCACCGTGCTCGGGGCCCTGATCGGCCAGTTCTTCACCGGCGGGGCGGGGAACAAGCTCGGGCCGGTCACGATCCCGGGCGGCGGCCTGGCCATCGTCGTCGGCGTGATCTGGACCGTCGTGTGGGCGATCTACTACCTGGCCTACGCCCGCCGGGCGTTCAGCCACGGCGCGGAATGGCGCAGCCAGGAGGACGACGTCGCGGCGCAGACCGCCGCCGCACCCGGCCCGCTGTCGGCCGGCCCCGTGCCCGAGTAGTAAGGAGGCACCGCGTGGACAGCGGGAAGATCATCGAGCTGGATGCCCGGCACCTGGCGTCGGTGCTGAAGGTCCGGTTCTTCCCGCTCGTGATCGCGAGCGCGGACGGCTGCCGGATCACCGACGCCAGCGGCGTCACCCGGCTCGACTTCACCGCCGGCTGGGCGGTGGCCAACCTGGGGTACAACAATCCCGCGATACGCGCCGCCGTCACCGCACAGTTCGAGCGGACGTCGTTCGGGACTCTCACGGCCATGCTGAGCGAGCAGAGCGTCCGGCTGGCCGAGCGGCTGGCCGCCCTGGTGCCGGGCGACTACGACAAGAAGGTCTGGTTCGGGCTGCACGGCTCGGACGCCAACGACTGCCTGGCCAAGCTGGTGCCGCTGGCGACCGGGCGGCGGCGCATGATCTCGTTCATCGGCGGCTACCACGGCCAGACGGCGGGCTCGGCCGGGCTGAGCGGGCACACCGCGCAGGCGAAGGCCGGCGGCGGCGGCAACGTGGTCAAGATCCCCTACCCGGACCCGTACCGGCGGGTGCTCGGGGCCGGCCGGGACCCCGCGGACGCAGTACTCGACTACCTGGAGAACTACATCCTGCGCACGATCTGCCCGCCCGAGGACACCGCGGGCATCATCGTAGAGCCGGTGCAGAGCGACGGCGGCGACATCGTCCCGCCGCCGCGCTTCCTGGCCGGCCTGGAGCGGATCTGCCGCCAGCACGGGATCATGCTGCTGATCGACGAGGTGAAGACCGGGTTCGGCCGGTCCGGCCGGATGTTCGCCTTCGAGCACTTCGGCGTGACCCCGGACGCGGTCTCGCTGGGCAAGTCGATGGGCGGCGGCATGCCGATCAGCGCGGTGATCGGGCGCCGCGAACTGCTCGACGTCGCGCCGGCGATCAACATGTACACGATGGCCGGCAACCCGGTCGCCTGCGCCGCCGCGCTGGCGCACCTGGCCGAGATCGACCGGCTCGACCTGGTGACGCGGGCCTGCCGCACCGGCAGCTACCTGCTGGAACGGCTGCGTGAGCTGCAGCAGCGGCACCCGCTGATCGGCGACGTGCGCGGGCTGGGCATGATGCTCGGGCTGGAGACCGTGCGCGATCACCAGAGCAAGGAGCCGGCCGACCGGGAGATGGCGAAGATCGTGTACCGCGCCTTCGAGCTCGGCCTGGTGGTGTTCTACGGCGGCATCTACTCCAACGTTATGGAGATCACCCCGCCGCTGATCATGACGGAGGCCGAGGTGGACGAAGGCGTCGCGATCCTCGACCAGGCGATCGGCGAGGTGGCGGCCGGCGAGGTGAGCGACGAGGTGCTGGGTGACTACGCCGGCTGGTAGCACGGCCGGGTGCGGCGACCGCGCCGGCGATGCCGGGCCGGCCGGCACCGGGCCCGTAGTCATGACCGCCCGTGACCGGGCTGAGCGGATGAGCCGGGCAGTTCCCGTTTCCGAACGGCTCCGCACCGCAGGCGTCACGATGATCGCGCTGTGCTGGATCGACAACGCCGGCATCGCCCGGGTGAAGGCCATCCCGGCCGGGCGGCTGGACCGCGCCGCGGGCTGGGGTATCGGCATGTCGCCGGTGTTCGACGTGTTCCTGGTCAACGACGAGATCACCACCAGCGAGCACATCGGCGGCCCGGGCGGTGACCTGCGGCTGGTCCCGGATCTGGACCGTGCCGCCGCGCTCGCCGGGCAGCCCGGATGGGCCTGGGCCCCGGTCGATCGCTTCACCCAGGAGGGCCGGGTCTACGCCGGGTGCCAGCGCTCGTTCGCCCGCCGGATGACCGACCAGACCGCCCAGCGCGGCCTGTCGCTGCGGATGAGCTTCGAGGTGGAGTGGGCGGCCGGCACCGATGACGCCGGCACCTTCGTCCCGGCCTGCACGGGCCCGGCCTACGGCATGACCCGGCTGATCGAGCTGTCCGATTACGGCCGCGCGGTCGTCGGGGCGCTGGAGCGGCAGGGAATCGTGGTCGAGCAGTTCCACCCGGAGTACGCGGCCGGCCAGCTCGAGGTCTCGGTGGCGGCCGCCGGTCCAGTGGCCGCCGCCGACGACAGCGTGCTGGTGCGGCAGACCATCCGCGCGGTCTCCGCGGCGCACGGCTTCGCCGTGTCGTTCGCCCCGTCGGTGGTCGCCGGGGCGGTGGGCAACGGCGGGCACGTGCACCTGAGCCTGTGGCGGGACGGGCAGAACCTGCTGGCCGGCGGCACCGGGCGGCACGGCCTGACCGGCGACGGCGAGGCGTTCGCGGGCGGCATCCTGGCCGCCCTGCCCGCGCTGACCGCGGTGGGCGCGCCCAGCGTGGCCAGTTACCTGCGGCTGGTGCCCTCGCACTGGGCGGGTGCCTACCACTGCTGGGGCCTGGAGAACAGGGAGGCGGCGCTCCGGCTGGTGACCGGGTCGGCCGGCGAGCAGGACGTGCGGGCGAACATCGAGATCAAGTGCTTCGACCTGGCCGCCAACCCGTACCTGGTCACCGGGTCGCTGATCGCCGCCGGGCTGGCGGGCCTCGACTCGGGGGCCAGGCTGCCCGCGGAGATCAGCGGCGACCCGGCGGGCCTGCCCGCCGACGAGCTGGACCGCCGCGGCATCGGCAGGCTGCCGCAGTCGCTGGCCGAAGCGGCCGGTCACCTGGCCGGCAGCGCGGTGCTCCGCAAGGCGATGGGCGACGCCCTGTTCTCGGCGTTCCTCGCGGTCCGCCGCGGCGAGACCGAGCTCTTCGCCGGGGCCAGCCCGGAAGACATCACCGCCGCGACCCGCTGGCGCTGGTGACCGGATGCAGGAAGAAGCGACGGTCGCCGAGCGGCTGCGGCTGCGGCTCGGCGAACTCACCCAGGCCGAGCGCAAGGTGGCCCGCGCGCTGATGGCGGACTACCCGGTCGCCGGGCTCGAGCCGGTGACCAAGCTCGCCGCCGCCGCCGGGGTGAGCGCGCCGACCGTCGTGCGGCTGGTGGCCAAGCTGGAGTTCGACGGCTACGCCGAGTTCCAGCAGTCGCTCAAGTCGGAGGTGTCGGCCCGGCTGTCCTCGCCGCTGCAGAAGCACGCCGGCCTGCCGGCGCCGGCCGGCCGGGCGCCGGCCGCGGCGGCGCGCTGCAGCGCACCGAGCGGCTGCTATGCGGCGGGATCAGGTCGAGCTTCGCCCGGCTCCCGCCGGCCGACTTCGAGCAGGCCGTCCGGCTGCTGGCCGACTCGCGGCGCAGCGTGACGCTGATCGGCGGCCGGTTCAGCAGCATGCTCGCCGAGCACCTCGCCGCGCACCTGCGGATCCTGCGGCCGCGGGTGCAGGTGCTGTCGGCGGCCGGCCCGGACCGGGTCAGCTCCATGCTCGACCTGCGGCGGCGCGACGTGCTCGTCGCGTTCGACTACCGCCGCTACCAGCACGACACGGTCCGGCTGGCGATGACCGCCAAGGACCAGGGCGCGACGCTGATCGCATTCACCGACCCGTACCTGTCGCCGCTGGCGGCCCGGGCCGATGTCATCCTGATCTCCAGCGTCCAGTCGCCGTCGCCGTTCGACGCGCTGACCCCGGCGGTGGCACTGACCGAGGCACTCGTCGCCGCGCTGGTGGACCGGCTCGGCGACGCGCCCCGGGCGCGGATGGCGCGCTACGACGCACTGAACGGGGGCACCGTGGACGGCACCAGCGGCGCACCAGCCAGCGGAGCGGAGGACACATGATGACTGCCGGGCAACTGCCGCTGATCGACCACCACGTGCACGGCGTGGTCACCACCCCGCTCGACCGCCCCGGCGTCGAGGCGCTGCTCACCGAGGCCCCGGGGCCGCCGCCGCCGGGAACGTCCATGTTCGACAGCCAGCTGGGTTTCACGGTGCGCCGCTGGTGCGCGCCGCTGCTCGACCTGGAACCGTCCGCGCCCGCCGACCGCTACCTGGCGCGCCGCGCCGAGCTCGGGCCGGCCGAGGTCAACCGCCGGCTGCTGCAGGCCGCCGACGTGGACGCCTGGCTGGTGGACACCGGCTACCAGTCCGGCGAGGTGATCACCCCCGGTGAGCTCGCGGCGGTCAGCGGCGCGCCGGCCCGCGAGATCGTCCGGCTCGAGGCGGTCGCGGAGCGGGTGGCCGGCGCGGGCGCCGGCGCCGGGAACTTCGCCGCGCTGTTCGCCGAGGCGCTCGCGGCCGCGGTGGCGGACGCCGCCGGCCTGAAGTCCATCGCCGCCTACCGCTACGGCCTGGACTTCGACCCGGCCCGGCCCAGCGCCGCCGAGGTCACGGACGCGGCCGGGCGCTGGCTACGGGCGGCCGGCCGCGGCCCGGCGGGGCGGCTGGAAGATCCGGTGCTGCTCCGGCACCTGATCTGGACCGGGGTCAACACCGGGCTGCCGCTGCAGTTCCACGTCGGCTTCGGCGATCCGGATGTGCGGCTGCACCGGTCCGACCCGTCGCTGCTGCACGACTTCCTGCTGGCCACCCAGGGGTCCGGCACGGCCGTCATGCTGCTGCACTGCTACCCGCACCACCGCACGGCGGGCTGCCTGGCCAACGTGTTCCCGCACGTGTACATGGACGTCGGCGAGGCGCTCAACCACGTCGGCGCGCGGTCCGCGGCGGTGCTGGCGGAGGCGATGGAGGTCACGCCCTTCCACAAGATGCTGTACTCGTCCGACGCGTTCGGGCTGCCCGAGCTGCATTACCTGGGCGCGGCCGGGTTCCGCCGGGATCTGGCCCGGGTGACCGGCGCGTTCGTCGCCGACGGCGCCTGGTCAGCGGCGGACGCCGAGCGGGTCGGGGATCTGGTCGGGGCGGCGAACGCCCGCCGGGTGTACCGGCTGGATGGGACGTGACCGGCACCGGCCTCGCGGCGCAGCTGCAGGCCGCCCTGGCCGCCGAGCTCGGCGATGCCGTCCGGCTGCGGCACGACCTGCACGCGCAGGCCGAGCCGTCCGGATCGGAGTACCGCACGTCGGCGACGGTGGCCGCGGCGCTCGGCGCCGCCGACGCGGCCGCGATCGGCGGCACCGGGCGGATCGTGCGGATCGGCCCGCAGTCCGGCCCTTGCGTCGCGATCCGGGCCGAGCTGGACGCGCTGCCCATCACCGAGCAGACCGGGGTGCCGTGGGCCTCGCAGACCGGCGCGATGCACGCCTGCGGTCACGACGTGCACCTGGCCGCCCTGGTCGCCCTCGGCCGGGCTGCCGCCCGCGTGGCGCTGCCGGCCGGGTTGCTCGCCGTGCTCCAGCCGCGCGAGGAGGCCTATCCGTCCGGCGCGCGCGACATCGTCGGCTCCGACGCGTTCGCGGCGCAGCAGCCGCGCGCCGTCGTCGGCGTGCACCTGCAGCACCAGCTGCCGCCGGGCACGGTCGCGGCGGCGGCCGGCACCGTGAACGCGGCCCTGGACGACTTCGAGATCAGCGTCGAGGGCACCGGCGGGCACGCCGGCTACCCGCATCTGGCGGCTGACCCCGTCCCGGCCCTCTGCCAGGTGGTTCTCGCCGTGCAGCAGATCGTGAGCAGGCGGACCGACCCCACCCACGCCGTGGCCGTGTCGGTCGGGACGCTCGAGGCCGGGCAGGCACCGAACGTCATACCCGGCATCGCCACCGCCCGCGGCACGCTGCGCGCGCTGGACGAGACCGACCGCCCGGCGATGCACAAGGCACTGCACGAGATCGTCGAGCACACCTGCCGGGCGCACGGCTGCCGCGGCGCGGTGACGATCGTGGCGGGCGAGCCCGCGCTGGTCAATGACGCAGGGCTCGCGGCCGCGAGCTGGCCGCTGCTGCGCGCGGCCGGGTTCACGGTGGACACCTCGTTCCGCTCCTGCGGCGCGGACGACTTCTCCTACTACGGCCAGGCCGCGCCCGCGCTGATGCTGTTCGTCGGCTCCGGCGGCCAGGTCACCCTGCACCATCCGCAGTTCCTGCCCGACGACAGCGCCGTCGGCCAGGTCGCGGCCGCGATGCTGGCCGGCTACCTGGCCGCGGTCAGCCTCGGCTGAGCGGCCGGCCGGGGTTCGCACCTCTCCGGCCGCCGGCCGGGTGCGCCGCCGCACGAGTGCGGCGACGGCAAACGTTCGCCCTGGTCGGTCACGTGTTGCCGGTCATGATCGATGCCTACTTTCACCCCACCGGTGGGGTGAAAGTAGGCATCCATCTCGGCGGCCTGACCGGGCCAGCCTGCGAACCTCACCTTCCGTGGCACTAGTAACCTTGCGTGGTCTGACCTGGGCCGATGCTCGCTTCCGGTCAAGGCGTACCCCAGGTTTTCATGATCGTTACCCCACGCGGGACGGTGCCGAAACCGAGGGGGTCGCGCGACACGCCGCGCCGAGCAACGGGCAGCTTCCCATTTTTCTCCCTCATCTGAGGTAGCGTTTGGGGAAGTTGCCCGCCCGGCCAGGAGGCGCACATGACCTCGCCAGTCCCAGAGCGATCACCGCAGCCGCAGAGGATCTTCGTTGACCCCGAGGATGTGCGGAGGCGACTTGAGGAGTTCGGCCTGACGGCGGAGATGCTCACGCGCAGCATCGAGTCTGGTGACCTCGCGCGCCAGCCTGTGATGCAGCCCGTCTTCCCCGCGACCTACGCCGGCGTCACGATGTGGGCGCAGACGCTTGCTGCATTGCGCCGCGAACTCCTGAAACGCCGCAATGGCTACGAAATCGGCAGAACGGGCAACTACGAGACCGTCTATTCCGCTGAGCGGCGGATCGCGTTCGCGGTCAATGCCGGCGATAGCTACACAGGCATCAACGGAAGACGCGACCCACGCCTGACCCGGCCGAAAGGGGCTAAAACCACCGAGCGCATAGCGCGCAATGTCAGGGATACCCAACTCACCCTCATCGAGATTCCTGATCCGGAACTCCCCCCCGACGAAGCCTGCGAGACTTGGTTCTTGCTCGTCAGGCCAACCAAGAACGAAATCCGGCTTGAACTGTCCTGCCCCCGGAAGATCGGTCCAGATGGCATTGTTGACGGCTGGCATGAGCGCGTCATCCTGCCACCGGTCCCGCTCTCCGGGGCAGTCGCGCCATTCGAGCCAGACGACGGAGGCGATGACGGCGATGATGGAGAGGCACTCGTTCAGCGGTGAGGTTCGTTCCTTCAATCCTGCGCGCCTGACGCTGGCTCGCGAACGGCGCGGCTTGACGAAACAGAACCTTGCGGACCAGTGTGATGTGACACGGAGGACTGTGACCGCATGGGAATCAGGCGAAGTGGAAGTTCCCCCCGTCGCACTTCTCGGCTCAGTCCTTGGGTTCCCAGAACCATTCTTCTATGCGGATGACCCTTCCGTCATCTCCAAAGATGGAGTGACCTTCCGGGCGCTGAAGTCGATGACGGCGCGGCAGATGTATCGGGTGCTGGCCGCTAGCGCGCTTGCGGTTGAGTTCAGCGACTGGATAGACGGTCACTACAAGACTCCGCCGCAGGGACTGCCGGACCTGTCGGACAGTGAGGGGCTTGACCCCACCGTCGCCGCTGCCACTGTCCGGTCCATGTGGGCACCGAGCCAATCCCCCATCAAGGGCTTCCTGTCTCTCCTTGAGCGGAAAGGCGTGCGCGTGTTCGCCTTGCCGATGCAAGACCGTGAGGTGATGCGTTCTCATTCTGGCGTGCAGGCCGGCCGTTCATCTTCCTGAATACCGCTCGCACAGCCGAACGGATGAGATTTGATCTCGCCCATGAGTTGGGGCATCTTCTCCTGCACCGTGGCGGCCCTGCGCGGCGTTCGCGTAATATTGAACAGCAGGCTCAAGATTTCGCGTCAAGCCTGCTCATTCCCGCAGACGGGCTATACGCGCAGATTATTGGCCGTCCGACGTTTGACGACATCTTCACGCTCAAGCGGCACTGGAGAGTTTCGGCGGTTGCCATGGTCCAACGGCTCTGGCACCTGGGCATAATCTCGGAGTGGCACTATCGGACATGGATGATCGAGCTTTCCAGTCGTGGTTTTCGCACAAGCGAGCCTGGCGGGATTCGCTCGGAAAGCTCCGTGCTGCTTCGCCAGCTATTCAGCCTTGCGCGTGAGGATGGCTGGTCAACCCGCAAGATTGCGACTACGCTTCATTTCCCCAGCGATGAGCTTGAGGGCATGATCTTCGGTCTTGTAATCGCTCCGGCTCCGTCGGCAACGCCTGCTTCCAGTACAGAGACGGAGAATACATTGTTCGGCCGACTATACAGTTTGTAGGACTCACCGCCGACCCTTATTTTGTCAGACCCTACCAATAGCCTTGGTCTTGTAAGTAAATACAAGAAAGCCCCGGCGAGTGCTGTAACACTCCCGGGGCACGGACCAAGGGATGGACCCCCATGGCCAGCACCACGGTATCACCGTGTCACGACGCCCGGCAGGTCGCCGCACTGCTGGACCTGCCCGAGATCAAGCGACTGATCGCTGATCTTGACGAGACCCGCTGGACCGGCCGCCCCGGCTATCCAGTCCGGACCATGGTCGGCGCAGCGCTGGTCAAGGCCGTCTACGCCCTGCCGACCTGGACGCGGACCGCCCGCCTGATCGCGGAGCACGCCGCACTGCGCGAGGCCCTCGGCGGCTCTCCGTCCAACTGGTCGTGCTACCGGTTCGCGGCCAAGCTCCGCGCCCACGACGACATACTGACCGCCTGCCTTGACCGGGTGCTCGCCACCCTGCGCGAGGCGAACCCGGAAATGGGCCAGACCGTCGCGATCGACGGTTCGGATATGCCCGCCTACGCCAACGGGCACAAGCACGTCGGCAACAAGAACGGCCCACTGCGCACCCGCTGGGCCGACCCGGACGCCGGATGGGGACACCGGTCGTCCATCTCCACCCGCAAGGGCGGCGCGTACTACGGGTACAAATTGCATTGCGCCGTGGACACCGCCACGGAATTGCCGGTCGCCTGGACCGTCAGGGCGGCCAACGAACCCGAGCAGGCAGAGGTTGGTGGCCTGCTGGACGCCCTGACCGGGCGCGGCTTCACCACCGAGACCGTGATCATGGACAAGGGTTATGACGGTCAGCCGATGCACGACACGTGCGAGTCACGGGGCATCCGCCCGGTGATCGCGTTGGTAGAGACAGCCGGCGTCAAGGCTGGCAAGCACAAGCCCCCGGAGTGCGAGCACGGCGAGTGGACATTCGCGGGTGCGGACGCCAAGCGCGGCGCGACCAAGTGGCGGTGCCCGGCCGGCGAGTGCAAGCCCGCGTCCGTGTGGATCAAGATGGACCGGCTGCACCCGCTCATCCCGCACGGCACCGACCGGTGGAAGGCGTTCTACCGGCAGCGCACCTCCGCCGAGCGCGAGTTCGGCAGGCTCAAGACCGACTACGGGCTGTTCCCATTGCGGGTGCGCGGCCTGTCGCGCGTGACACTGCACGCCAATCTGACCATCCTGGCCCAACTCGCCTCCGCGCTCCTGATCACGCGGGACACATAGAACCACCCGATCCGCAACCCGCCGCAGGCGGGTACTTCGGCATGCCCGCACCCTGAAATCCGGCCCCGGAGAGGCAGATCCATGTCATCCGGGGTCGTTTCACGCCCGCTGAGCGGCAAAACCGCAGGCCGGTAGGCTGAAAGCGCAGGCAGAGGCCAAGATCATCAGGTTTCGCCATTCGTAGAGCCAAGCCCTACTAGCGCGTCAGCCTGGCACCGCCCGCTGGAATTTCGCCGGTGCTGTCGATCTGGCCACTGCCCGCTCGTCGCATCAGTGAAGGGAAATCCGGCCGCCCCCAGGCGATGAGCCTGCCGCCGGGCGGCGGTCCTACTGGTGACGAACCGAAACAGACGAAGGGGACACTCGATGAGCACACTCATCTCGCGGCCGGGATCTCCGGCGCCGGGGATCGCCGCGGCGCGGCCCGGGCCGGCCGCTGGCGCCGGGCACGCCGTCTACGCCGAGGCGCTGGCCCGCCAGTTCGGCGGGGTCCGCGCGGTGGACGGGGTCGACCTCGCGATCCCGGCCGGCGAGATCTACGGCTTCCTGGGGCCGAACGGCGCGGGCAAGTCCACGACGGTGCGGATGCTGTGCACGCTGCTGGCGCCCACCGGCGGCCGGGCGCTGGTGGCCGGCTACGACGTGGCGGCCCAGCCAGGCCGGGTGCGGCTGCGCATCGGCGTGGCGCTGCAGGACGCCGCGCTCGACCCCAGGCAGACCGGGACCGAGCTGCTCCGCCTGCAGGGCCGGCTGTACGGACTGTCCGGCCGGGAGATGGCCCGGCGGATGACCGAGCTGGGTGAGCTCATCGAGCTGGGCGACGCGCTCGGCAAGCCGATCGGGACCTACTCGGGCGGGATGAAACGCCGGCTGGATCTGGCCGCGGCGCTGGTGCACAACCCGGAGATCTTGTTCCTGGACGAGCCGACCACCGGGCTCGACCCGGCGAGCCGCGCCCGGGTGTGGGCGGAGATCCGCCGGCTCAACCAGGAGCTGGGCATGACCATTTTCCTGACCACGCAGTACCTCGAGGAAGCCGACGAGCTGGCGCACCGGGTCGGCATCATCGACCGCGGCCGCATCGTCGCCGAGGGGACGCCGGCCGAGCTGAAGCGGTCCGTCGGCTCGGACGTGATCGTCGCCCGGGTGGACGGGGACGCCGTCGGGGCGCGCCGGGCGGTCGAGGCCGTGCCCGGGGTGCGCAGCGTCGAGGCACACGGCGGCGAGCTGGTCATCGCGGCCGGCGACGGCGCGGCGGCCATCAGCCCGGTCGCCGTGGCGCTGGCCGGCAGCGCGCTCGCGGTGCGTGACCTGACCCTGCGCACGCCGACGCTCGACGACGTGTTCCTGGAACTGACCGGCAGCCACATCGAACGCAAGACAACCGCGGAGGACCCGTCATGACTGCCATCACCGACATCATCGCTCCCGCCGCCCCCGGGCCCCCCGCCGAGGTGATCGGAGCGCGTCCCGCCGGGTTCGGCCGCGACCTGGCCGCCATCGCGGGGCGGGCGCTGCGCGCCGTGCCCCGTGACCCCGCGGCGGTGATCCCGCCGGTGTTCATCGCGCTGTTCTTTTTCATCGTGAACATCGCCACGCTCAAGAAGCTGACCGGGAGCCACCCGGGCTTCAGTTACCAGGCGTTCGAGGTGGCGACGGCGATCCTGCTCGGCGTCACCGGCGTTTCCCGCGCTCCCGCGCTGGTCATGGACGTGCAGACCGGCTACCTCGACCGGCTGCTGCTGACCCCGGTGCGGCGGACGGCCATCCTGGCAGGCCACATGGCCGCCGACGTCGCGGTCGCCGCGCTGCTGACCGTGCCGATCCTGATCCTGGGGGTCATCCTCGGCGTGCGGTTTCACGGCGGGCTGGCCGGCGCCCTGGTGTTCGTGCTGCTCGCGTCGCTGTGGAGCCTGGCCTTCGCTGGCTTCGGCTACGCGGTCGCGCTCAAGACCGGGAACCCGGCGGCGGTGAACTCCCTGTTCCTGCTGTTCTTCCCGTTCCTGTTCCTGACATCTTCGTATGTCCCGCGCAGCCAGCTGTCCGGCTGGCTGAGCACCGTCGCCGGATTCAACCCGGTCACCTACCTGCTCGGCGGGCTGCGATCCCTCGTGCTCGGCAGCGGCTGGCAGTGGGGCCAGCTCGGCCAGGCGGTCGCGGCCATCGCCGTGGTCGGCGTCATCAGCATGACGCTGTGCTTCGCCGCCCTGCGCGGCCGGGTCAAGCGCAGCTCGAACGCGTAGGCCCGGGTCAGCCTGGCGTGCCGCGCCAGCGGATGAGCTCGGGTCCCAGCTCGCTCATCCGCCGGTGACCAGTCAGGGCCATGGTGCGGCGGACGTCGGTGTCGAGGAGCGAGAAGACGTGCTCGACTCCCCGCTGGCCCGCCGCGCCCAGGCCGTACAGCACCGCGCGTCCGGTCATGCAGGCCCGCGCGCCCAGCGCGACCGCCTTGACGATGTCGCTGCCGCGGCGGACGCCGCCGTCGCAGATGATCTCGGTCCGGTCGCCGACCGCGTCGGCGACCGGCGGCACGAGCTCCAGGATGGCGGGGGCGCCGTCCAGCTGGCGGCCGCCGTGGTTGGACAGCACGATCGCGTCCACCCCGGCGTCGGCAGCGAGCCGCGCGTCCGCGACCGTCTGGATCCCCTTGAGCAGGATGGGCCCGTTCCAGGCGGCCCGGAACCAGTCCAGGTCCCGCCAGGACAGCGCCGGGTCGAACTGCGCGTTGATGTACTCGGCCAGGTTCACCGCCTGCTCGCCGGCCTGCGCGCCACTGCCGGTGACGTTCGCGAACGTGATCGGCTCGGCCCGGACGAAGTCCCAGGTCCAGCCCGGGTGCAGCGCGCCGTCCAGCAGGGTGCCCAGGCCGAGCTGCGGCGGCAGCGTGAACCCGTTGCGGACGTCCCGCTCGCGGCGTCCGAGCACGGCCGTATCGACGGTGATGACGATCGCCTCGTAGCCAGCCCGCTCGGCCCGGGCCAGCATGTCCTTGACCAGCCCGCGGTCACGCCAGACGTAGACCTGCAGCCACTTCGGCCCGTCGCTGACGGCCGCGACCTCCTCGATCGACCTGGTAGCCATCGTGGACAGCGTGAACGGCACGCCGCGGCCGGCGGCGGCCCGGGCCACGTCGAGTTCCCCGCCGGTGCTGGCCACCCGGGTAAAGCCGATCGGCGCGACCACCAGCGGCAGCGGCAGCCGGCGGCCGAGCAGCGTCGTCGAGATGTCGATGTCGGCGACATCTCGCAGCACCCGGGGACAGAACTGCGCGCGCCGGAACGCGGCCATGTTGCGGCGCAGTGACAGCTCGTCCTCCGCCCCGCCGTCGATGTAGCCGAAGCAGCCGCGCGGCAGGCGGCGGCGCGCGATCGCGCGCAGGTCAGCCACGTTCGCTGTCTTCCTCAGCCGACGCTCGACCGGGTCCAGCTCGACCGGCCGGAACCGCAGCACCGACCGCAGCGTCTTGATCACCTCAGCGACCGCCCTTCCCCGGCTCGCGACGGGCGGGACATCAGCAGTTCTCGATCGAGGAGACATCGAGCGAGAGCAGCTCCACCGTGGTGGCTCCCGCCCGCAGCCGGACGAAGAACCCCTCTTCCTTCCCGGCCCGGGCGGCAGCCGCGCAGCGGCAGTCCTCGAGGTCTTGCTGGCGGATCACCACGACCCCGTCGGCGTCCCCGACCAGCCAGTCGCCTGGCCGCACGATCGCGCCGCCCAGCACCACCGGCACCTGCAGCGACCCGGGACCTGCCTTGGCCGCGCCACGCAGCGCGGCTCCGCGGGCGAAGACCGGGAAGCCGTGCTGCTCAATCGCCGCGACGTCGCGCACGTCGCCGTCGATCACCAGTGCCGCTATGCCTGCCGCCTCGGCGGCGGCGGTGAGCACCTCGCCCCAGTAGCCGCGGACGGACTCGCCCGCGAACGCGACCGCGAGCACGACTCCCGGCGGGGCCGCGGCCACGGCGGCGTGCACGGCGAGGTTGTCACCCGCCGCGCAGGCGACGGTCAGCGCCGGGCCGGCGAACGCGGCACCTCTCCAGATCGGCCTGATCGCCGGGCTCAGCGCCGTCGCGCCGCTCTCCCCCAGGGTCGCCGCGCCCAGCTGCAGGAGTTCCCGGCGACCCGCTTCGGCCAGTTCCGTCGTCGTCATCAGTCCACCATTTCATGACGAGGCCAGCGCTTCATGACAGGCTGGCGGCTAGTCCTGTCCCCGATGACCCGTGGAAACGACAGCGAACATGACCATCCTGCTTCCCGCGGCTGACGCGGTCGCCGACACGGTCGCCGGCCGTATCCCGCAAGCCGTGATCCTGCGCTATGAGGATGCCCCGCGCGACGGGCTCGGCGACGTCACCTTCTACTGCCTGCCGTACATGGGCGGCGCGGACAGCGCGGTGGTGATGGCCAGCATGCCCCGGCTTGAGGTGGTGCAGAGCCTGAGCAGCGGGGTGGACGATGTGCTGGACGCGGTGCCGCCGCAGGCGGTCCTGTGCAACGGCCGCGGGCTGCGTCACGAGGAGGGTACGGCTGAGCTCGCCGCTATCCTGACCCTGGCCAGCCTGCGGCAGCTGCCTGAATTCGTCCGGCAGCAAGGCCAGCGGTCCTGGCGGCACGTCCGTACCGACAGCCTCGAGGGCAAGCGCGTCCTGATCGTCGGGTACGGCGCCATCGGCGCGGCGGTGGAAGAGCGGCTGAAGCCGTTCGGTGCCCGGTTCAGCCGGGTCTCGCGCACCGCCAGGGACGGGGTGGCACCGCTGCCGCGGCTGCCCGCGCTGGCCGCGGCGGCCGACGTCATGGTCGTCTGCATCGCGCTCAGCGCGCAGACCCGCGGCCTGATCGACGCGGCCGTCCTGGCCGCCCTGCCAGCCGGGGCGCTCGTCGTGAACGTCGCCCGCGGCCCGGTCATCGACGCGCCGGCGCTGACCGCCGAGCTGCGGGCGGGCCTGCCGGGCGGCGCTGGACGTGACCGATCCCGAGCCGCTCGCGCCGGGCCGACCGGAGTGGAACCTGCCCAACGTCCTCATCACGCCGCACATCGGCGGCGACACGACCGCGTTCGCCGAGCGCTGCGGAGGTTTCGTCGCGGATCAGGTCGCCCGGTACCTGGCCGGGCAGCCGCTGCGCAACATCGTCAGGCCGGCGATCGGTCAGAGGCCGAACGCGGACTCCAGCCCGGTATAGCCCTGGGTAGCCGGCAGCCGGGGCAGCCCTAGCAGGTCCTGAGCGGTGCCGAGCAGGCTCAGGTGGTTGAAGTAGCCGCCTGATACGGTGCCTGGCGTGGTGTAGGGGGACAGCACGATCGTGGCGACGTGGCAGGACGGGTAGGCCACCGGATCCGCGTGCGCGGCGTCCCAGCAGGTCTCGCCGTTGACCTTGTCGGGACCCTCGCCCTCGTCCCAGGTGATGAAGACCACGAGCTGGCCGCTCTGGTAGGCCGCCGACTGCTGGATGACCGGGATCCACTCCTTCAGCCAGTCATCGCCCACCACAGTGGGGCAGTCGTGCGTGTCGTCGCACCCGCCAGGGGACACGAAGCTGAACGCCGACAGCCCGTCTCTGGCCGGGGACAGCGCGGTCAGGAACTTCCCTGCGCTGCTGGTGCCGAGCGGCACGTCCGACCGGGAGCATGCGGCGGGCACCGGGGCGGAGGTGTAGTACGGCGGCGGGGCGTGCCGCACGTAGTAGAACTCCCCGGTGCTGCCGTCGGCGTTCACGTAGGTGGTGTTGTCGTAGTTCCTCTTGCCGCAGTTGGCCGGTATCGCCTCGGCGTACTCGCGCCACGACTGGCCGGGGCCGCCGAGCTGGGAGAAGATCGACGCCTGCGCCTGCGGGCAGCCGTGCGGCGTGCAGTCGGCGCTGGCGGCTTTCCCCTGGGCGGTGCCCGACGTCAGCGCCAGGTAGTTGGGCGTGGACGGGTGCGAGTAGTTGTGATAATTCGTGGCCAGCCCGCAGCCCGGGATCAGCGTGTTGTTCAGGTACGGCGCCGAGCTGCTGCCCACGACGGAGTCGTAGGACTTGTTCTCGAACAAGATGACCATCACGTGCGCGATCGTGGCCGGGTGCGTGCCGTCCATGGCGCCGCACAGGCTGGTGAAACCGCCCGCGGCCGGCCCACCGGGCTGTGCCGCCGACACGACGCCCAGGCTCGTCACCGCGGCCAGCAGTACCAGCTGCAGCCGATGACCGACCTTCATGAGAGCTGCTCCCTTCTGACTTGGGTGCTCGCGCCCACTAGCTGAACGGGCCACCAGCGGGAACTCGGTGCTTGCGCTGTCGTAGTACCATCCTGCACCCATGCAGATGTTCGCCGCCTGGCACGAGACGCTGGTCAGGTCGCTTTTGAGTGTCATTAGCTAACAGGAGTCGTCAAAGTCTAGTAAAGCGATCTTTGTCCTCATAGAGTCGTCTGCGATCAGTGGACGCCGGGCGCAACGGAGCGCGGCCAGGCGCCACACCGAGACGAGAGTGGGGATGCATGCGTCACAAGCGATGGGCGGGGCCGCGGATCGCAGCGGCGAGCTCGGTGATCGTCCTGGCGGCTATGGCCGGAACCGCGTCCGCGGCCGCCTCACCCCGGCCGCATCAAGGCCCGGCGGGACTGCTGCCGGCGTTGAGTCACACAGCACTCAAGGCCGGCAGCGACGGCAACCTCGACCAGGTGCTGGCGTCGGCCGAGCAGTTCACCGCCGTCCGCACGGCTCCCGGCACGTCGGTCAGCCCGGCTGCCTTCGCCGCCGCGTCCGCGGCCGCTGCCGCGCTGCCCTCGACCGGCAGCCAGTGGCGTGAGGTGACCAACCAGCCCTACAACTCCGACGCGGTCGGCTACCGCGATCCGACCTGGTCCAACTCCGGTGGCGGGTCGGGCCTGGTGGCCGGGCGGATCACCGCGCTCGCCGTGGACCGCGGCACGCTCTACGCGGGCGGGGCGGCCGGCGGCGTGTGGCGCTCGGCCGATGGCGGCGCGCACTGGACGCCGGTCTTCGACCAGCAGAGCGACCAGTCCATCGGGGCGTTGGCCGTCAACCCCGCTGACCACTCGATCTGGGTGGGCACCGGCGAGGCGAACACGAACGCGGACTCCTACACCGGGGACGGGGTGTTCCGGTCCGGCGACGGCGGCCGGACCTGGCAACTGGTCGGCAATACCCTGCCCAACTACACGATCTACCGGCTCACCTTCGACGGCCAGGGGCACGTGTACGCCGCCACCAACCGGGGGCTGCTGCGGCGCAACGCGCTTGACCTGACGACGGGCTGGAAGACGGTTCTGAAGCCGGACCCGAACCCGACCAACTCCCCGTACCGCACCTCGTTCATTACCGACGTGCAGGTGCAGCCGGACACCGGCGGCCAGGTGGTTCTCGCCGCCCTGGGCTGGCGGGGCGGGACGCTGTCCACGGACACCTCCTACAACGGCTTCTACGAGTCGGTCAATGGCGGCACGACGTTCACGGAGCTGACTCTCACCGGCGTCCTGGCCGGGGCCACCGACATCGGCCGTACCACGTTCGCCTACTCGGCCGACGGCAAGGTGCTCTACGCGCTGATCGAGTCCTCGGCCACGCTCGGGCTGAAGGGCGTGTACGAGTCGGCCAACGCCAGTCCCGCCGGGCCGTGGAAGCTCATCGCCAGCGCGACGACGCTGGCCAGCGCCAATTCCGCCGAGGCCATGTCCGGTGAGACGCCGGGCACCCAGGCCTGGTACAACGAGGCGCTGGCGGTGGACCCGGCCAACGACAGTCACGTGATCGTGGATCTCGAGGAGGTCTACGAGACACCCAACGCGGGGACTACCTGGTCGACCATCGGGCCGTACTGGAACTTCCCCTACCCCTGCTGGAACGTGGATCCGGCCAAGGACACGTGCCCGAACACCACGCACTCCGACCAGCACGCGCTGGCCATCAGCGGCGGCACCGTCTACACGGGCAACGACGGCGGCGTCTACGCCCACCCGCTCGCGGCCGTCGGCCAGGTCAGGTGGCATGACCTCAATGCCACGCTGCATGACCTGCAGTACTACTACGCCGGTGTGGGCCGGGCGCCGAAGACCGGCGGCGACTACATCTGGGGCGGGCTGCAGGACAACGGCGTCAGCCTGCTCAAGCCGAACGCCGCGAGGATGGTCTCGCCGTTCGGCGGTGACGGCGGCGACGTCATCGTCAACCCGGCCAACGGCAACCAGGCGGTGAACGAGTATGTAGACCTGTCCATGGCCTCGACCGTGAACGGCGGCAGGTCGAACGGGACCAGCCATGCCTACTCGACCATCTCGCCGTCCTGCTTCAACCCGATCTACACGGCCAAGCCGTGCGATCCCAACCCGCGTTTCATCGCCCCGTTCAGCGCTGATGTCACCAACATCAACCACTGGGTGGCCGGCGGCGAGTTCGTCTGGGACAACCAGGGCAAGGGCTGGAGCACCAGTTGCTCGGCCACGGCCTGCGACTGGATCCCGGTCCACGACACCGGCGCGGGCAACACGATCAATGCGATCGCCGATGTCGGCACCGTGACCTACGCCGGCTGGTGCGGCAACGGGTGCAACCCGGGCGGCAGCGCGCCGTTCGTCTCGGGCATCGACACCAACTTCGGCGGGACGTGGCACACGGTCAGCTCCAAGGTGCTGCCCAACCGCATCCCCACCTCCTTTACTCTCGATCCGCGGAACGCGGCGAATGCCGTGGTCACGTTCGGGGCCTTCTCCCGGCACTGGATCCCGGGCGGCGGAGTCGGCCACGTGTTCGCGTCCGCTAACGGAGGCCGGACCTGGGCCAACATCAGCGGGAACCTGCCGGACGCGCCGGCGGACAGCTCGGCTGTCTGGCACCACATGCTGGTCGTCGGCACCGACGTGGGCGTGTTCGCCACGTCGGCGTCCTCGCCCGGCGTATGGCAGCGGCTGGGCACCCAGCTGCCGGACGCCCCGGCCGTCAACCTGGCCGTGTCACCCGGCCAGGGCTACCTGCTGGTGGCGACCCACGGCCGGGGGCTGTGGAAGCTGACCGGCTGATCACAGCGCCTGACACCGTGCCCGGGACGCCATGGCGGCGTCCCGGGCACGGTGCGCGTCAGACTGTCCGACCCCCCGGCGATAATTGCTGCTCCCGCAGCGATGAGTCCGCGGCCTGGCGGCAGTCAGAACGTCGGGAGGGAGTGCAGATGAGTGGTGTACGAGTACTGGTCGGCACGCGCAAGGGCGCGTTCGTGCTGACGTCGGACGGCAACCGCAAGCAGTGGGAGGTCAGCGGGCCGCATTTCCCCGGCTGGGAGATTTACCACGTCAAGGGGTCACCCGCCGACCCGGACCGGCTGTACGCCTCGCAGTCCAGCGGCTGGTTCGGCCAGGTGATCCAGCGCTCCGACGACGGCGGCGCGAGCTGGGAGCCGGTCGGCAACGAGTTCAGCTACGACGGCGTGCCCGGCACGCACCAGTGGTACGACGGGACGCCGCACCCGTGGGAGTTCGCCCGGGTCTGGCACCTCGAGCCGTCACCCGGCGACCCGGACACGGTCTACGCCGGGGTGGAAGACGCCGGCCTGTTCCGGTCCACCGACGGCGGCCGCCAGTGGCAGGAGCTGCCCGGGCTGCGCACGCACGTGTCCGCGCCGTCCTGGCAGCCAGGGGCCGGCGGGATGTGCCTGCACACGATCATGCTCGACCCGGCCGATCCCGGCCGGATCTTCACCGCGATCTCGGCCGCGGGCGCGTTCCGTTCCGACGACGCGGGCAAGACCTGGCAGCCGGTGAACCGGGGCCTGCACTCCGAGGGCATCCCCGATGAGGACGCGGAGGTCGGCCACTGCGTGCACCGCCTGGCCATGCATCCGTCGCGGCCGGACGTGCTGTACATGCAGAAGCACTGGGACGTCATGCGCACCGACGACGCCGGCGGGTCCTGGCGCGAGATCAGCGGAAACCTGCCGACCGACTTCGGGTTCCCGATCGACGTGCACGCGCACGAGCCTGACACCGTCTACGTGGTCCCGATCACCAGCGACTCCCACCACTTCCCGCCGGAGGGAAAGCTGCGCGTCTACCGCAGCCGGACCGGCGGGGATGACTGGGAGGCGCTCACCAGCGGCCTGCCCCAGCAGAACTGCTACGTCAACGTGCTGCGCGACGCGATGGCGGTCAACACGCTCGACTCCTGCGGCGTGTACTTCGGCACGACCGGCGGCCAGGTGTACGCGTCTGCCGACGCCGGCGACAACTGGGCGCCGATCGTCCGGGATCTCCCGGCGGTGCTGTCGGTCGAGGTGCAGACGCTGTCATGATCCGGGTGATCCTTCCCGCGCACCTGCGGGCGCTCGCGCGGGTGGACGGCGAGGTGGAGCTGCCCGTGGCCGGCGCGGTAACCCAGCGCTCGGTGCTGGACGCGCTGGAGGCCCGCTACCCGGTGCTGCGCGGAACGATCCGCGACCATCACGGCGGGCGGCGCCGGGCGTTCGTCCGGTTCTTCGCCTGCGAGCAGGATTCTGTCGCACGAGCCGCCGGACGAGCCGCTGCCGGCCGCGGTCGCGGCCGGCACCGAGCCGTACCTGATCGTCGGGGCCATGGCGGGCGGCTGAGCCGCCGGTACGCTGGCACCATGACGGGCTACGACGACGGCCGGGTGGCGTTCACCGATCAGGACATCGTCCTGCGCCGCTACTACCTGCGGCGTGACAAGCACATCAGCTACGCCGACATCCGGGAGGCGCGCCGGGTCCCGGTCGCGGCCGTCGGCGCGCGCGTGCATGGCAGCAATGACGGCGTGCACTGGTTCAATTACGATCCCGAACGGCGCCGCAAGGATGTCGCGCTCGTCCTGCACCTGGACCCGGCCGTCAGCAAGACCGCGCTGACAGAGAAACTGTTCATGGCCGACGAGATCAGGCCGGTGATCACCCCTGACGACCCGGACCGGGCGGCCGCCGAGTTCGTCGCGCACGGGGTGCCCGTCACCACGGGCGCCGAGCCGAGATCCCGGTGGTGGAGCGCGCTGAGCAAGCGGAACCGCTGGCTGCTCGGCCTGACCGCGGGCGCCGAGGTCGGCCTGCTGGCGGCCGCGCTCACCGACATCAGCGGCCGGCCGGCCAGCCGAGATCCGGGGCCCGAAGGCGATGTGGCGGGTCCTGGCCTTCGTCAACTTCGCCGGGCCGGTCTCGTACTTCGCCTTCGGGCGGCGGCGGTAGCGGCGGTCCCGGCCGGGCTGACCGCCGCGGTTACCTCGCTGACCGCCGCGGTTACCCGGCGGGAGCCTGGTGCTGGGCCGCCGACCGCTCCAGCTCGCCCGCTTCGGCCTCGGCCACCCGCCGCTCGGCTTCGGTGTCGATCGACCGGCTGAAGACGTAGTAGAGGACCGCCGCTATCGGCAGCCCGATAAAGAACGAGATGTCCGCGTTCCCGATCGCCCTGGCGGCCGCGCCCTCGTACAGGGTGCCGACGTTGAAGAACGGCGTCATCGCCGCGAACCCGATGAGGTAGGCAAGGATCCCGCGCCAGCCCCACCGGCCGTACATGCCGCGCGGCTTGAAGATCTCGGCGATCGCGTAGTGGCCGCGCCGCACGATGTAGTAGTTGACGAGGTTCACCGCCGTCCACGGGATGAAGAGGTACAGGATCAGCAGCAGGAAGTTGTTGAAGTTCGTAAGGAAGTGCTTGCTCGCGGCCAGCGCGCCGATCAGTGATAGTGCCGCCGTGAGGCTCAGGGTGACGATGCGCACGCTGAGCGTCGGCCGTACCTTCCTGAACGAGTCGATCGCGCTGATCAGCGTCAGCGATCCGCCGTACATGTTCAGCGCCGTGACCGAGACCAGCCCGATCGCGGCCAGGATGAGCACGACGGCGCCGAAGCCGTCGAAGACGTGGTTGCCGATCTGGTCGAGCTCGGCGATCCCGGTGCCGCTGAAGTTCTTGAGACCTGCCCACGCCACGAGGAAGACGCCCACGATCATCATCCAGGCGCCGCCGATCGCCGATCCCCAGTAGGTCCAGAAGAAGGTCTTGCGCACGGGGACGTCCGGCGGCATGTAGCGGGAGTAGTCCGAGACGTAGATGGCCCAGCTGATCTGGTAGCCGGCCACCACGCCGAACTGGCCGAAGAACGGAGCGGCCTTGAAGCTGCCGATGCTGAAGGTGCCCGGCGGGTAGTGGATCAGGAACAGCGTGATCGTGAAGATGCCGAAGATGACGATCATGAGGTACGTGAGCCACTGCTCGGCCTTGTGGATGAGGTCATAGCCGACCAGCGCGATGACCAGCGCCACCACGGTCGCGATGACGATCCACAGCTTGACGGAGCCGTGCGCGGTGGTACTCATCGCGTCGCCGGCCAGGATCGTGTTGAACACGTTGAAGCCGGCGTACTGCACGTAGGCGAACAGCCAGACCAGCAGCGCCCCGACGTAGCCGAACTGCGGCCTCGACTGGATCATCTGCGGCAGGCCGAGCTGCGGGCCCTGGGCGGAGTGGAACGCCATGAACAGCGTGCCGACCAGCACCCCGATCACGATCGCGAGCACCGACCAGAACACGGACGCACCCTGGGTGATGCTGATCAGGCCGACCGCCAGCGTGGCGATCTGCGCATTCGACATGAACCACAACGGGCCGAGATGCCAGATCCTGCCGTGCCGTTCGTTCAGCGGCACGTAGTCGATCGAGCGGACCTCCAGCCTGCCCGGACGCTCCTGCGTAGTTGCCATGCGCATACTTTGGCGCGACTTGGCGCGCAACGGAATAACTTCCGGGCAGCGACTTTGTCACGAACAGGAGGTGCCGTCCGGGCCCGGGTCAGTCCGGCCGCGGGCGCGCCGGTCAGGCCTGATCCGGCGGGATCGCGGGCTGGCCGGGCTGCCGGGACTGGCCGGGCTGCCGGGGCTGGCCGAGCTGGCCGGGCTGGCCGGGCTGCCCGGCGGCGAGCCCGGCGAGGTTCGCCACCGACCTGCGGATGATGTCGCGCTGCGTCT
The DNA here is from genome assembly GCA_963702235.1 of uncultured Actinomycetes bacterium. Taxonomy (GTDB): domain Bacteria; phylum Actinomycetota; class Actinomycetes; order Streptosporangiales; family Streptosporangiaceae; genus PALSA-505. The sequence continues at coordinate 112,893 of CAVPBZ010000031.1, read as the reverse complement.
CGAGCCGGTGCGCCTCGTGGTCGGGGATCTCGACGTGCACCGAGAATCTCGGTGCCGTGGCCCGCCGGCCGCAGCCGCCAGGTGAAGCACAGGTCCGAGACCAGGCACGAGATTTTCACCGTGCCGTTGTCCTGGCTGCTGGTCAGCGCCTGCGGCATCGGGAAGTCCGGATATCCCTCCGGGTACATGGTGTAGTCACCGGTCTCGCCGCCGGGCTGCACGGAGCCGACGCCCGCCCACCAGTCTGGGAAGCGGGCCGGGTCGTAGAGCAGTTTCCACACCTCCTCCGGGGCTGCCGTGGTGACCATGGCTTGATCGAAGGCTTCCATCACGACTCCTGCTGGTCGCTGTGGCGGTCGAGGGCGGACAGCTCGGCGCTGGCGATGCTGGCCTCGCGGCCGGGCTCGATCAGCGAGCTCCCTGGTGGACGGCCGAGGTCGATGAGCGAGGCCACATAACCGGCTCCGGCCTGCTCATTGCCGACAACTCGCGCGATCCGCTGCCAGCCGGCGACCGACTCCGACAGCCGCTGCCGCGCCAGCCAGATGTCACCCCGCGCGGACGCGATGAGGCCCTGCACCCGGCTCATCTGCGCCACCAGGGCGCCGGGAAAATCGTCGGCCGTCACCGGCTCGAGCGCGACGTTCCGCAGCTCCTTCTCGGCCAGGTCGGCCTGGCCGGACAGCACGAGCGCCTCGGCCAGCCGGAGCCGCGTCGCGGCCCTGCTGACCGGGGCCTGCTGCTCCAGCGCGCGGGTCAGCTCGGCCGCCGCCGAGGCCGGATCTCCGCTGGCCAGCGCCAGCAGCCCGGTTTCGTGCCGGACCAGGCCGTCCAGGTCGGCCAGGCCGATCCGGTCCGCGTATCCGGCCGCCGCCGCGCACGCCTGGCGCGCTTCGGGCAGCCGGCCCAGCCGGCGCAGGATGGCCGACCGGGCCGCCTGCGCGTAGACGCTGAGCCGCAGCAGCCCGTTGGGCACCACCAGCGGCAGGCAGCGGTCGGCGAAATCCAGCGCCCGGCCGAACTCGCCCGCACAGGCAGCGGCGCTCGCAGCATTGCCGAGACAGCTGTAGGCCATATCCGGCCGGCCGGCCCGCCCGGCGGCGGCACTGGCCGCGATCAGCGGGCCGAAACTATCGGCGAACCGTCCTGCCCGTATCATCGCGTGCCCGCGGGCCACGCCGATGTCGTGGGTGAGCAGGTCACTGGGGCTGTGGCCGCCGAGCACCCGATCCGTCTGCGCCAGCAGCGCATCGACGGCCGCCGGGTCGCCGGCCACGGCTTCAGCCCAGGCCAGGCCGGCCAGCGCCTCGGCCCGCGCGGCCGGGTCGGCGGCCGGCTCCCGGTCAAGCACGTCGAGCGCGTTCTGGTAGGAACGGCGTGATTCCCGCGGGTGGCAGATTCCCCCGCGCAGCCAGCGGCCGCGCTTGAGCCACGCGCTGGTCAGCCCGTCGGCGTCGTGCGGGGATGTCTGCTCAAGCGCCCGGCCGAAGGCCTCATCGGCGGATTCCAGCAGGCCGCGCCACGCCTGCACCTCGGCCAGCTCGACCAGCATCTCGGCGTCACCAGGCTCGATCTCCAGTGCCTCGGACAGGAAGCCGGCCGCGTCGGCCATCGCGGCCACGCTGCGCGCGTCCGAGGCGGCCATCACCAGCTGGCCGACCGCGAGGTCATCCTGCCCGGCCAGCCGGAGGTGCCGGGCGATCTCCGCAGCTTGCTGGCCGCGCCGGGTTCCTCTCCCTTTGCCTGGTGTCGCCCGCTGGCCCGCAGGCCGAACCCGGTTGCGGAGCAACTGGGCGAGCTCGCCGTGCAGCCGCGCCCGGATCGGGTCGGGCAGCTCGAGGTAGATCGCGTCCCGCAGCAGCGCGTGCCGGAATCCGATCCGCCCGTCGTCGGTCCGCAGCAAGCCGGACCCGAGTGCTTCCGCCGCCGCGCGCGCCGGGTTGGGCAGCGGGAGCGCGGCCACCTCCGGCCGGTCCAGGTCGCGGCCGGCCGCCGCGACGAGCTCGGTGAACACCCGGGCCTGGCCGGACAGCGTGCTGACCGCCATCCTGGCCGCTTCGCCGAGACCGCTGGCCAGGTTCCCGTCGTCTCGCGCCGCGGCGCGGGCGGTCTCGATAACGATCAGCGGGCTGCCCGCGGCCAGCGCGACGATCCGCTCGACGGCGGTATCCGGCAGGTCGGCCGAGGCCCGCACCAGAGCCCGGGCGGCATCGTCGGGCAGCGGCCTGACCCGGACCTCCGCGGCGATAGCGTGCCGCGACCTGAGCGCCCCGAGCGCCGCGTCGAGGTCCTGGCGCACGGGCAGCCGGCGGCGGGTGAGCACGAGCAGCACGGGCAGCCGGCTGCAGCCGGCGCCCGGCATAGGCGATGAGCTCCAGGCTCGCGGCGTCCGCCAGGTGCAGGTCCTCGAGCGCCAGCAGCAGCGGATTCGTTCCGGCCGCCCAGTCGAGGAACTGCACGACGGCCTCGCACAGCCGGACCCGGTCCAGCTGCGGATCGGCGCCGCCCCGGCGCGGGCGTGCTGCTTCGGCTCCGTCCGGGCGTGCTGCCTCGGCTCCGTCCGGGTGTGCTGCCTCGCCCCGGCCCCGGCTGGCCAGCGCCGGGACGATACGGGCCAGGTCCGTGGTCCAGTTGAGATCATCGGGCGGCCGGCCGGTGAGGGCCAGGAGGTCGCTCAGCGCGTCGGTCCACAGCGCCAGCGGCGCACCCCGGCCCGGCCCGGCGGCGGTCGTCCCGGCGATGCGGACGGCATCCGTGCCACCCCGCCGGGCCATGGCCTGCAGCTCCTCGACCAGCCTGGTCTTGCCGATGCCGCCTTCGCCTTCGACCAGCACGACGCCGCCCGCGCCGCCGCTGGCCGCGCGCCAGGCCGCCGCCAGCTCGGCGAACTCGCCGCCCCGGCCAAGGAGGCCCGACGACGGCTCGGCCATGTGCCCGGCGAACTCGCCGCCCCGGCCAAGAAGGCCCGACGACGGCTCGGCCATGTGCCCGGCCGTCTCCGCTGGCCGGCGGGTCGGCTGCTGCCCGCCGGCCAGCTGGTCCTGGCCGGTCTGGTGTTCCCGGTCAGCCTGCTGCCCCCGGCTGGTCTGCGGCGCCCGGCCGACCTGGTGTTCCCGGCTGACCTGGCCGGGTGGACCGACCCCGCCGGATGCAGCGGCCCGGCCGGGTGGACCGACCCCGCCGGATGCAGCGGCCCCGCCGAGTAGACCGGCCCCGCCGGGGGGAGCGGCCCCGCCGGGTGCAGCGCCGACGAGCGCAGCCGTCTGCGCGGATACCGTGACGCCGAGCTCGCTGTCCAGCCGCTGCTTCAGCCGGGCGAATGCCTCCCTGGCGGCCGGGACGTCATCGGCCTCGACGAGCGCCCGGATCAGCCCGGCCCCGGCGGACTCGTCCAGCGGGCAGAGCGCCGCGCGGCGGCGCGCCCACGCCACCGCCCCGGCCCGGTCACCTGCCGCGCTGGCCCTGGTCACCAGCTCGGCGAGCGCGCCGGCCACGTCGCGGTCGAAGTCCTCCCGCGCCTCAAGCACCCACTCGTCGTCGAACTCCTGCAGCAGCTCGCCGCGGCACAGCTCAACCGCCGCGTCGGGCGAGCCGGCCGCGAGGAGTCGGCGGACCTCCAGCAGGTCCACCTGCAGGCCCGCACCGGCGAGCGCCAGGCTGTCCCGCTCGGTTGACAGGTAGCCGGCGAAGCCGGGACCAAGCGACGAGCGGAGCGCCCACAGCGCGCTGCGCAGGCTGGCCCTGGCGCTCGCATCCAGTACTTCCGGCCAGAACAGGCCGGCCAGCCGGGACCGGGAATGGCGGCCCGGATGAACCGCAAGCCAACCGAGGAGCGCCCTGGCCCGTCTGCTGGCCGGCAACTCCGCATCGGTCCCGGCGAGCCGCACGTCGAGCTCGCCGATGACCCTGATCACAAGCATGGCTGCCGTCATTCTAGGGACGCCTGCAGCGGCAGGACAGTCCCGGCCCGGATGCGCCGCCACCTGGTCGTTGACGCTCGATTGACGGTCGCAGGAAATCGTCGGCAGCGCAAGGACAAGCCACGCCGATCAGGAGGCAGGACACATGACCACCACCGAGACGACGACCAGCACCGGGCGCGTCTTCGACGCCGAGGCACTGCGCCGCGGGATCGAGGAGCGCGACGCTGCCGCGCTGCTGGGCCTGTACGCCCAGGACGCGGAGCTGCACGTCGTGGACCGCAACGACCAGCCAAGCCACCCGAAGATCGTGCGCGGCCGGGCGGCCATCGGCGAGTACTTCGCCGATGTCTGCGGCCGCGACATGACGCACAGGCTGGAGCGGCTGGTCGTCAACGCCGATAACGCCGCCTTCATCCAGGCCTGCAGCTACCCGAGCGGGGCGAGCGTCCGGTGCATAGCCGTGCTCGACCTCGAGGACGGCCTGATCACCCGCCAGTCCGGCGTCCAGGCCTGGGACGAGTAGCCGGCCGCACCACCGCGCAGCACCGCAGCACGCCAGTCAGCACGGACCGACAGCAACGATCAGACATCAGCAGAACAGGAGAATGATCATGGACAAGGTAGAGCACAAGGATTTCGCGAAGCCGGACGAGGTCCGCAGCTTCCCCAACGGGCGCGTGGAACTGCTGCACATCGGCGACAGTGACATCGGCAGGCTCGTCCTCGAGCCCGGATGGCGCTGGTCGGAGCACGTCAAGCCGATCGCCGGCACGGACCTGTGCGAGGCGCCGCACTTCCAGTACCACGTCGCGGGCACGATCCGCATCCAGCTGGCGGACGGCACCGAGTTCGACGCCGGCCCCGGCGAGATAATGGCGCTGCCGGCCGGGCACGACGCCTGGGTGGTCGGAGACGAGCCGGTCGTGGCCGTGGACTGGTGGGGCGCCAGCAACTATGCCAAAGGCTGACCGCCCTGGCGCGGATGGACGGGCTCACCAGCGCCCCACGCGGGGGCGGTGAGCCCCGTCCCCTGTCCGGCATTGCCCCTCGTGTGCGGTCCGAGCCGCGCTCACCCCGTCCGTGACCGGCATCAGCCGTCCGTCACGGCGAAGCGTTTCGCCTGCCCTGGCAGTACCAGCGTTTCGGCGTAACCGCGCTGACCGGTCCGCGGCGGAGGGCGGGCTGCCGACGCACGCGTTCCCGGCGCCGGGGGCCGGCTGGCCGGGCCGGTCCGCGATCGCCAGCACGGTCACGGTCAGCAGTATCCCCACCGCGGCCGTGGCCACGTCGGGAATCGTGTACGGCGGGCGGAAGCCGGACGCGGCCGCCTGCGGCGCAGACATGGCGCCAATCAGCAGCGCGGCCCAGGCCGCCCAGCGCCTGCCGCCCCGGCAGCCGCGCGCGGTGCGCAGGCTCAGCCCGGCGGCCGCCAGCCCGGCCGCGATCAGCCCGGCCGCGGGCGCGGGCCGCCCGGCCGTCACCGCGACGATGCCGCACCGGGTCAGGTCGAGGGCCGCGGCGGCGAGCAGTAGCAGGACGACCAGGGCACTGCCGGGCGGGCGGCTGCTCACTAGCAGGCGATCGCGTCGTGGTCTTCCAGTTCCTGGCGCAGCGCATGCAGCGCATAGTGCAGCCGTGACCTGGCCGTGCCGTACGGAATCCCCAGCCGGCGGGCGACCGTCGCCGGGGTGCCCCCGTGGTAGAAGGTCTCCACCAGGACGCTGCGGTGCGCCGGCGACAGCTGCCGGAGCGCGGCGGACACGAGCTGCCGGTCCAGCACCTGGTCCAGTCCCGAATCATCGCGGGCGTCGTCGGCCGGCTGCGGCTGCACGCCGATCGGCCGGGACCGCGCGGCCCGGTCGGCGTCAATCAGCAGGTTGCGCGCAACCCGGTACAGCCACGGCCGCAGCGGCCGGTCGTCGGCACTGAGCTGCGGCAGGTGGCGCCAGGCGCGGATGAACGTCTCCTGCACGATGTCGTCCGCGCTGGCCGAGTCGGGGCAGAACCGCTCGACGTAGCCATGCAGAGCCTTGGCGTGATGTGAGTACAGCTGGCGGAGCGCCGCGTCGGCGTCACCGGGTACCTCGCTGCAGAGGGGGGGAGTAGAAGTGCGCATGCCTACTATCACGGGTAGTAGGCATGTCCCGTTCAATACAGGCGCCGGGCTTGAACCGCCGACTTACTCTATGCGTGATAGTAGGTAGCGGCGGGACGCCGCGGGCACAGCCATGTCGGGAATAAGGCGGGTCCGGGAGTAAGGGATGCGACGATTCGGTGAGCTGGAAGCCGTCATCATGGAGCGGTTGTGGGAGTGGGGCCGGCCGGCGCTGGTCCGGGAGATGGTTGACGCTCTGCACGATGAGCGGGCGCTCGCTTACACCACCGTGATGACGGTCATGGAGAACCTGTACCGCAAGGGATGGCTGCGGCGGGAGCGGGACGGCCGGGCGTGGCGTTACGAGCCCACAGGCTCCCGGTCCGGGTACACCGCGGCGCTGATGAACGACGCGCTGGGCACCAGTGCGGACCGCCGCACGGCGCTGGCGCACTTCGTGCTGCAGATGAGCCCGCACGACGCCGCGCTGCTGCGCGAGGCACTCGATCAGGCGCGCGGCGAAGCGGAAGCCGGCGGCGACCGGTGACCGTCGCGGCTGTACTGCTGGCGTATGCGGCCTGTGTCGGCACGCTCGGTGCCAGGCTGCTCGGGCAGGCGAAGTGGACGGCCCGGGCACCACTGCTGGCCATCGTCACCTACCTGACCGCCGCGTGGTCGGTCGTGGTCGCGCTCGGGCTGGCCGGCCTGGTGCTGGCCGTTCATGCCACCGCGCTCGGCGGGGGGCTGAGCCACCTGATCGGGGCGTGCGTGCTGCGGCTGCGCGCCACGTACGCCACCCCGGGCGGCGCGACCGTGGCCGGGCTCGGCCTCATCCTGGCCGGCTCCGTCGCGGCCCGCTCCGTGCTCGCGGCCGTCGGCCACCTGCGCGCCATCGGGCAGCAGGCGCTGCGGCACGCGCAGACCGCCCGCCTGGTCGGGCGGCCCGACCCGGCCCTGGGGGCCGTACTCGTGGAACATCCGGAGCCGGCCGCCTACTGCGTGGCGGGGCGGCACCCGACGGTGATCCTCACCACCGGTGCCGTGGCGGCACTGAGCGCAGGCCAGCTGGACGCGGTCCTGGCGCACGAGCGGGCGCACCTGGCCGGCCGTCACCACCGGCTGCTGGCCATGGCCAGGATCGGCCGCCAGGTGCTGCCGTTCCTACCGGTGATGCGGGAGGCAGAAGCACAGGTGGCGCGGCTGATCGAACTGCACGCCGACGACGCGGCCACCCGCTCCCGCGATCCCGAGGCGCTGGCCACCGCCCTGGTCGTCCTCGCCGCCGGCGCCAGTCCCGCAACCGCCCTCGCCGCGGCCGCCACCGACACGGTGCAGCGGATCCACCGGCTGCTGCGCCCGGCCGAGCCGCTGGGCCGGGGACGCCTGGCACATGCTGCGCGCCACGGCCGCCGGGCTCGCCCTGACTCCGGTGCTGCTGGCCCTGGCGCCTGCCGTGCTGGCCCTCGCGCTGGGACGCGTCCCCGGCGCGTAGCAAGGCCCCCCGGGCGAGGCGAACAATCCGACCGCCGCTGGCCGCCTCGCGCGCGCTGAGGCGAGCATCCCCGCCCTCCCCTGACCGGGTCGCGGCGGGCGGAGTGAACGATCCCTGAGGCATTTGCGTGTTGGCAAGTATGAACATCCGCCGCCAGAACGACCTGCCAGGCGCTGCGGCCTGGCAGGCAGAACCACATACGACAGACACACCGGCCGAGCGCCGCCGCTGGCGGCCGCGCCGCCGCAGGCACGCTGAGCGCGCGCCGCAAGCGGAAGCCGAGAGCCGGACGATGGCGGGCGCGATGCAGATGGCGATCGGCATTCTCACCGCGAGCCTCGACTCCCATGAGCTGGAGGCGTGGGCCGTGCAGGCCCTGATCCCGGACGACCCGACGGCCCTGGGCGACTTCCTGGCCGGCCTGCACGTCGTTTCCGGGCTGCTGCTGCAGGAGCTCCAGGAGGCGACGGGACGCTCGCCGGCGGCCACGCTGCAAGAGCTGGCGATCCTCGCGGAATCCTGGCGCGGGACGCCCTCCACCGGGTAGCGCGGGACGCCCGCGCGGTCCGGCCCGGTGAACGCAGGATCTCTCCTACCCGTGTTAGTAGATGATCGGCGCCCTGGCAACCCTGCCGGGCAGGCCGGCGGTGTGCCCGGCAGGGGAACCGCCGGGTGGCCGACTCTGCGAGCGAAGGAGATCCCGTGACCACGATGACGCCCCGGATTCAGCACGACCCCCGGCCGCCGCGGATTGCCCCCGGCCACTGGACGGGTCAACCCGGCGCACTCGCATGCCTCGTTCGACGCGCGGGTGGCCGGCTGCCTGGTGCGGGGCAGCTTGCCGCTGGTGGGCGGGGCCGTCATTGCCGAGCCGATCGAGGATTCAACCGCGCACCTGGCCGCGCGCACCAGCGCGGTCAGCACCGGGTCACTGGCGCTGGACCGGCTGCTGACCGGGCCAGGCTTCCTGGACGCCGGGGCCTTCCCGGAAATCACCTTCCAGTCCGAACTGCTGGCCTGGGTCCCGGCCGGATGGCGGGCCGTCGGCCGCCTGCGGGTCAAGGACACCGAGCACGAGCTGGCCTGCCAGCTGGACCTGCACCCCGACGGCATTGAGCCGGGCGACCCGCCGCACATCACCATCACCAGCAACTGGGTGATCGACTCCCGGTGGGTCACCACGAAGTGGATCCCGGCACTCGGCCGCCGCATCGTGATGACGTGCTCGTTCTCCCTCGAACCGGACATGTAACCGGACGTCGCGGCACGGTCCGGTGCGATGGCCGCCCGAGGCAGTGTGACCCTTGTCGCACCCCGCCAGGCCCGCCCCGCTGAACCTCCTCCAGCTACTAGCCGTGGTAGTAGCGAACGCGTCACCACCGCTGCCCGCCGAGTCATCAGGCCCGCGGGGACGGTCCGACAACTGGAGGACTCACATGCTTGCTCACGACCCCGCGCCGCCGGCGCAGGCCACCGACATGATCGCCCGCGCGGTGGCCGCGCTGGCGCTGACCGGACTGGCGGTGATCCACGTGGTGGACCTGCCGGGAACGCTGGGCCCTGACCGCGTGGTCGGCATCGGCTATCTGGGGATCATCGTGGCGTCGATCCTGATCAGCGGGGCACTCATCGCGCGCTCGCATTGGCTGGTGTGGGCCGCGGCCGGCGCCGTGGCCGGCTCGGCGATGGGCGGCTACATCCTGACCCGCGCCCTGCCAGGAGGCTTCCTGGGAGATCACGCCGATGTCGGTAACTGGCACTGCCCGCTGGGCATCAGCGCGCTCAGCGTGGAGTCGGTCATCATCCTGCTCGCGGCGGGCTGGATCGTCTGGCAGGCGCTGCTGCGTTCCACGCACGCCACGCCCCCGGCCGCCGATCGCCGCGAACTCGAGTACAGCCAGCACCGCTGACCCGACCCACTCGGTACAACTTTCTAGGAGCACTGTAATGCGCATGTCCCGGCCCGGCCCGCACGGCGAGGTGAACACGGCCCAGTGGCTGCTGCCGGCAGCCGGCATAGCCGGCATCCTGGCGCTGCTGGCGCTGCCGCGGGGCGGCGCCCCGAGCACGCCGCTGACCTATACCCAGTTCCTGGCCGACGTCGGCGGCGGCATGGTCCGCGCGGTGACGATCGGCCCGGCGGGCCAGGTCACCGGCAGCCTCGCCGGCGGCCGCCCGTTCAGCACCACGATCCCGGTAGCGCTCGGCGGCAACGGGCTGGCCGGCAACCTGGCCGCCCACCATGTCCAGGTCACCGCCACGGCCGCCGCCAGCATGTCCTCCTCGCCGCTGTCGGTGCTGTTCGGACTGCTGCCGCTGCTGCTGATCGGCGGCCTGATCTACTACGCCGTCCGGCACGCCCGCCGGCAGGCCGCCGGCGGCGGGCTCGGCGGGCTCGGCCGGGCAGCCGGGATGACCAAGGCGAAGGCACGGGTCATCGACGGCGAGAGGCCGGCCACCCGGTTCACCGACATCGCCGGCTACCCCGCGGTGAAGGCGGAGATCAGCGAAGTCGTGGACTACCTGCGCGACCCCGGCCGCTACCACCTGGCCGGGGCCCGCGGACCACGCGGCGTGCTGATGACCGGGCCGCCGGGAACGGGCAAGACACTGCTCGCCCGCGCCGTCGCCGGCGAAGCCCACGTCCCGTTCCTGTCCGTATCGGGTTCCAGCTTCGTCGAGATGTTCGTCGGTCTCGGCGCGGCCCGGGTCCGGGACCTGTTCGAGCAGGCCCGCACCCGCGCCCCCGCGATCGTGTTCATCGACGAGATCGACGCCCTCGGCGCCCGCCGCGACGCCGGCGGCCTGCCCGGCAGCGACGAGCGGGAGCAGACACTCAACCAGCTGCTGTCGGAGATGGACGGATTCGACACCTCCGACGGCGTGGTGGTGCTGGCCGCCACCAACCGGCCTGATGCCCTCGACCCCGCGCTGCGGCGGCCCGGCCGGTTCGACCGCGAGGTCGTCGTCCCGCTGCCCAGCCGGGCCGAGCGGTCGGCCATCCTCGCCCGTCATGCCCGCGGCAAGACCCTGCAGCCCGGTACCGACTTCGACGAGGTCGCCGCCGCCACCCCGGCTTCTCCGGCGCGGACCTCGCCAACCTGATCAACGAGGCCGCCCTGTCCGCGGTGCGGGCCTGCCGCACCACTATCGAGCCTGCCGACTTCGCCGACGCCCGCGACCGCGTGCTGCTCGGCACCCGGCACACCACCCCGCTGGCCGCGGGCGAGCTGGCCACCGTCGCCGTGCACGAGGCCGGGCACGCCCTGGTCGCCTCGCTGGCCGCGCACGCCGACCCGGTCAGCCGGGTCACCGTCCTGGGCGCGGGTCAGGCCCTGGGCCTGACCGAGACGCTCCCCGCCGACGACCGCCGGCTCTACGGCGAGAGCTACCTCGCCGACACCCTCGCGGTCCGCCTCGGCGGCCGCGCCGCCGAGCGCCTGATCTGCGGCGAGGCCTCCACCGGCGCCGCCGACGACCTGGCCTCCGCCACCTCCCTGGCCACCCAGATGGTCCAGGTCTACGGCCTGTCCGAGGCGATCGGCCCGGTCAGCTACGGCGGCCCGGCTATCGCGAGCCACCCAGGCGCCCCGCAGCGCGGGTACTCCGAGCACACCCAGTGGCTCGTCGACCAGGAAGTCGCCGCGCTGCTGACCAACGCCGAGGCCCGCGCCACCGACCTGCTCACCCGGCACCGCGACGCACTCGACCAGCTCTCCGCCGCCCTGCTCGAACAGGAAACCATCACCGGCGACCAGGTCCGCGCCCTCGTGCAGGCGGCCAGTCCCGCTCCCGTCGCGGCCGCGAGCGCCGCGGCCGCGATGACCGCGATCAACCCGCCACTTCGGTGAACCGCGCACTTCTACTATCCGTCTTAGTAGTAGAAGCTCGACACCATCACACCAGGAGATCATCATGCGCCACCCGAAAATCATCATCGCCGGTCTCGGCATTGCCGCCGTGGCCGCGGCAGGCAGCATCACCGCCGCGTCAACGGGTAGTTCGTCCGCCAGCAGCAAGCCGCAGGCCGGGCACACCGCCACGGCAGCGACCGTGCACATCGTGCAAGCGACCGTCGCGGGCAAGACCGAGACGGTCCTGGTCAACTCGCGCGGCCTGCCGCTGTACTACTACCGGCCCGACACCGCGACGAATTCGTTCGTCACCGGGGCGCTGGCAAGCCTGTGGCCGCCGCTGACCTCGCCGGCCGTGCCCGCCGCCGGCGTGAGCGGCAAGCTCACTCTGGTCAGCGACGCCCACGGCAACCAGGTCGCCTACAACGGCCACCTGCTGTACACCTTCGCCGACGATCACGCCGGCCAGGTGACCGGCCAGGGCGTGCAGAACTTCTTCGTGGCCACCCCTGGCCTGGCCCAGATCGGCAGCTCGACCGCCCCGTCGGGCGGCGCGCCCGCCGCTCCGTCCAGCTCCGGTTACGGCTACTGAGATAGTCGCCGGCACGCATGCGGCCGCCCCGGCGGCCGCGGACAGGCAGACATGGCACTCACCAGATCCGCACCAGCCGGCCTGCGCCGGTCCCGGCCCGGGCACGTCCCGGCCCAGACCGGCGCGGCCGCGCCGCGGTCTGGCGTGCCGGGCCCGCGGCGGCGGGGCAGCAGGTACCCGGCCCGCGCCCTGATAACTGTGGTCACCGTCGCGGTGCTGGCGGGCGCCGCGACGGTCGAACACAGCGCCCTGGCCGCGTCTTTCGCGGTGCTGGGTCGTCTGCGCTGGACCTGGATCCTCGCCGCGGTCGGGCTGGAATCGGCGTCGATGGCGGCCTTCGCGATTATGCTGCGGCGGCTGCTCGCGGCCGGCGGGGCGACCGTCGGGTCCGGCCGATGCTGGCCACCGCCTATGCGGCCAACGCGCTGTCGGTCTCGATACCGCTGGCCGGACCCGAGCTGGCCACGGCCTTCACCTTCCGCCGCTTCAGCAGGCAGGGCGCGGACGGGCCGCTGGCCGGCTGGTCGCTGCTGGCTGGCGGGGTGGTCTCCTCGGCCGCGGCGGCCCTCGTCGTGGTCGGCGGCGGGCTGACGTCGGGGAACTTCCTGGTCACCGAAGTCGCCGTACCCAGCGGTGCGCTCGCCGTGGCGGCCCTGGTCGTGCTGGCCGTGGCTGCGCGGCAGCCGCGGCTGCGCGGCGCGCTCGAACGCCCCGCGGCGTGGCTGCTGCGGTACGGCTCGCGGCTGCTGCGCCGGCCAGCCCGCGACGCCCGGCAGACCGTCCGCTCCTGGGCCGAGCGGCTGGGCTCGCTGCGGCTGTCCGCGTCGGGCTGGCTGACGGTGACGGTCCTGGCGCTGGTCAACTGGCTCGCCGACGCGGCGGTCCTCGCCGTCGGCATCCGCGCCGCCGGCGCTGCCGTGCCCTGGCACGTGCTGCTGCTGGTCTACGGCTCGGGAATCGCCGCGCAAAGCCTCAACATCACGCCGGGCGGCCTCGGGGTCACCGAGGGAACGCTCGGCGTGGCCCTGACGGCCACCGGGATACCGGCCAGCCAGGCGCTGGCCGCGGTGCTGCTCTACCGCCTGGCCAGTTTCTGGCTGGTGGCTCTGGCCGGGTGGCTCGTCCTGCTGCGGCTGCGCCGGCACGATCCGGCGGGCATGAGCCCGGCAGCGCGAACCATGCCGTACCCGCACCCCGCGGGCCGGCTGACCGTCCGGACCGGCGACACTGTGTCATGCGACCCTGCGGACCGGCTGAACGTCCGGACCGGCGGCACCAGGCAGCCGGCGCCGGAGCTGAACCTGCCGGGCACCGCACACGGAACGGGACACCGTCATGACTGCTGACGCCGCAACCACCAGCCCGCCTGGCGCGTTGCGCGCCCACGAGCTGGTGCTGCTGCACGGGCAGCCGGGCTCAGCCGCCGACTGGCTGGAAGTGGCCGGGCGGCTGCCTGCGCCGTTGCACGCCGTCGCGGTGGACCGGCCGGGATACGGGTCCAGCCCGCTTGCGGCCTGCGGGTTCGCGGCGAACGCCCGCGCGGTGCTGGACGAGCTCGACTCGCGCGGCATCCAGCGCGCAGTACTGGTAGGGCACTCCTACGGCGGCGGGGTGGCGCTGTCGGCGGCGAGCCTCGCCCCGCACCGGGTGGAGGCCGTGGTCCTGCTCGCGAGCATCGGCCCGGGGTGCCTGAACGGCTGGGACAGGCTGCTGGCGGCACCCGTCGCCGGGCCGCTGTGCGCGCTGGTGGCCTGGCGGCTGACGCCGTGGATCGCGCGGGCCCGGCTGGCCCGGATCGGCAGGCGGCACGGCCGCCCGCCCGGGCCGGGCGAGCACGTCAACTGGCAGATCTGGGGCCACTCGCGGCGCGAACGCGGCCCGCTGTGGCGCAGCTTCCTGGCCGAGCAGCGCGTCCTGCTGCGCGAGCTGGACGAGCTGGTGTCCACCGTCCCGTCGGTCCGGGTCCCGGTCCTCCTGCTCGCCGACCCGGCCGACACCATGGTTCCGGTGGCCACGGCCCGCAAGCTGGCGCAGGCGCTGCCGGACGCTGGCCTGCAGCTGGTCGAGGGCGCCGGTCATCACCTGCCCCGGCGAGCCCCGGATGCCGTCGCCGACGCGATCATCGCGTTCGTGGCTGCAGTGGACGGCAGCGAGAGGGCCTGCGAGTAGGAGGGCCCGGGCTGCAGCCGCAGTAGCCGGCCAGCGCAGCCAGCACGTGCCCGGTCGCTCCGGCAGACGTGATCTCCGCGGGCCAGGACACGGATTATTTTCCCGAACGGCTCCGATCCGGACGCGTCACCAGCGCCTGCCCGGCCGGCCGCGGACGTGGTTCGCGGGCAAGGCGGCCGGGCAGATCTCGAGCCCGTGCCCCGGCGGGAGGGCGGGCGGGCGAGACTGGGGGTGGTCCGGTGACGGGCCGCGCCTCTACAGGATCGGAGGGTCCGCAGATGGCACACGGTGCCCGGCTCGGCTCGGTGGTCGTGTTCGTCCAGGAGCTGGACAGGTCGGTGAGCTTCTATGCCGATGTCCTCGCGCTCGAGGTCGCCGACCGCAGCCCGACCGCCGCGCTGCTCACCTCGTCGGCCGGAGCACAGCTGATCCTGCGCGCCATGGGGCTCAACGCACCGCACGCGCTCGGCAGCATCGGGGTCCAGTACGTGGTCTGGACCGCAGCCGACCAGGACGATCTGGAGCGGGCCGAACGGCTGCTGAAGAACCGCTCGGCCCACCGGCAGACGCACACTAGCGCAGCCGTCACGCTGGTGGAAGGCCACGACCCTGACGACATCACCGTGATGATCGCCTATCCCGGCCCGGATGAGGCCCCCCTGCACGAGCTCGCGTCGCGGATCTACGGATGGTGACTGTGCCTGCTCAGCAGCCCCCTCTCGGCTAGCGTCCACGCGGTGGTCGTCAGCAGGTACAGCCCCGCGGCCAGCGGCAGGAACGCAGCCACGACGACAGTCGCGAACGACATCAGCCTGGCCAGCACCGCCGGCACCCGGCCCGCCGCCGGCACCCCGCCCGCCGCCTGTGTCCCGCCCGTCACCGGCATCTCGCCGACCGCTGGCACTCCGCCCGCCGCCGGTGCCCCGCGCGCGGCCGCGAACCGCCGCGTCATCCGGGCAGAGAGCCAGCCCGCGCCGGCCAGCAGCACGAACAGGCCGGCGAACACCGCTCCCTGCGCGCTGAGCGGGCCGCTGCCGCCGAGCCAGTGGCTGCCGAGCGCAGCGCCGAACAGGCCGTGGGTGAGCAGCGTGTTGCGGGCCCCGGCGATGACCGGCGACCGGAACAGCAGGTACATGACGCTGAGGAACGGCCACTGCAGCAGCATGGGCAGGTAGCCGCTGAGCATGCCGGTCCCCTCGGACTCGCGCAGGGCCGCCAGCTCGCGGCGCAGCCGGTCCGGCTGCCCGGCGTGCCTCTTCTGCAGCGCCTGCACCCGGGGCGCGATCCGGACCTGCGCCTCCATCCCCCGCATCGCCCGGTAGCTGAGCGGCAGGGTGAGCAGCCGGATACCGGCGGTGAACAGGACGATCGCGGCAGCGGCGGCCAGGCCGCCGGGCAGCGGCGTGAGCAGGGCGGCCAGTGCCGATACGGCGTGATAGGCGGCGTCCATGGGGACGCCAGGGAAAACGGACATGACGAGCAACCCTCCAGCGGGTCAGGAACCGACGGATGACGGCTGGAGGCGGCCGCGCTCAGCCCGGGAGCAGCCCGGGGTCAGCAAGGGATCCGGCCCTATGCGGGCCTGAGCTTCTTCGCGATCACGAAGCGGCGGCCGCCGGGGCCGCCGAAGGTGCTCGCGGACGGGGACGCCCCGCGGCGTCCGGGTCGCGCTGCCGCAAGAACGCGGCGCGCCAGGACTTGTCGCGCAGCGCGGCGGCGCGGCTGATCAGCGGGAGAGCTGCGGAGATACGGGCCGGCCTGCCGCCGCGCGCGAGGCACGCCGCGAGCACGCCGGCCAGCACAGCCCCGGCCAGCGCCGTCACGGCAGCAGCCGGCAGCACGGAAGGAGCAAGCAGGATGTGCCCTGCCGCCTGCCACAGGCCGGACAGCAGCGCGAGCACGCTGCCCGGTGCCGTCAGCACCAGGGCCGTCAGTACCAGCGCGGCGCGCGCCGCGAATCCGCCTGGCCGCCATCGAGAAGACATCTCCCCGTCAGCGTACGCCCCGCGGCGCCGGCGGCCGGCGACCAAACGTCATCCACAGTTCGCCAGGCTTTAACTGCATAGCGTCAGTTCCGGGAGTGTGCATCACGCACCGTAGGCAGCGTGCGAATCGCGTATGTCACGGAATCCTTCCCTCCGGATGTCAACGGCGTCGCGAACACTGCCGTCCGCGTCGCAGCGCACCTGGTCAGCCGGGGCCATCAGCCGCTCGTCATCGCGCCTGAGCCGGCTAGCGGGCTATCCCGCCCGGATCCGGGACTGGATTACCCGGTCCTGCGGGTGCCGTCACTGGCTGTGCCTTCCTACCCGGGATTGCGGGTCGGCCTGCCCGGGCGGCGCGTCCGGGCGGCACTAGCCGCCTACCGCGCCGACCTGGTGCACCTGGCCGGCCCGTTTGTCCTGGGCGCGGGCGGCTGCGCGGCAGCGCGGCGGCTGCACCTGCCGATTGTCGCGGTGTACGCGACGGACATGCCCGCCTACGCCCGCGCCTACCACGCCGGCCGCCCCGGCCAGGCAATCTGCTGGCGGCGGCTGCGCCGGATCCACAACGCGGCGGACCGGACACTCGCCCCGTCCACCGCGACGGCGGCCGAGCTGCACGCGCACGGCTTCGAGCGGGTGTGGCTGTGGGCCAGGGGCGTCGACAGCAGCCGGTTCGACCCGGCCAAGCGCAGCGCGAGCCTGCGCGCCGGGCTCGCGCCCGCGGGTGAGGTGCTGGTCGGCTACGTCGGGCGGCTGGCCGCGGAAAAGCGCCTCGACCTGCTGGCTCAGGTGGCGACGCTGCCCGGCGTGCGGCTGGTCATCGTCGGCGGCGGCCCGGCCGAGGCGGCCGCGCGGCGGGCGCTGCCGTCGGCGCTGTTCCTCGGCCAGCGCGGCGGTGAGGATCTCGCCGCGATCTACGCCAGCCTCGACGTGTTCGTGCACAGCGGGCCGCACGACACGTTCGGCCACACGCTGCAGGAGGCCGCCGCCAGCGGCCTGCCCGTGGTGGCGCCCGCCGCCGGCGGGCCGCTCGACCTGGTCCGGGACGGCATCACCGGGTTCCTCGTTGCTCCCGGTGCGGCCGGAGCGCTGGCCGGCGCTGTGGCCCGGCTGGCCGCTGACCCGGCGCTCCGCGCGGCGCAGGGCCGCGCGGGCAGGCAGATGGTGCTCGGCCGCAGCTGGCCGGTCATGTGCGACGAGCTGATCTCCCACTACCAGGCGGTCCTGGGGGCCGCCGGAACGCTCCGGACAGGGGTGCCGGCATGACCAGGTTCGCTGCCCTCGGCGATTCGATCACGCTCGGCGTCGGTGATCCGGTGCGCATCGGCCGCCCGGCGGCCGGCGCAGCGCCCGCTGGCCCGGCGGCAGCAGCAGGTCCGGCAGGAGCGGCAAACCGGGCAGGGGCGGCAGTCCCGGCAGGAGCAGCAGCCCCGGCGGCAGCAGCAGGCCCTGCAGGCCAGCCCGGACGCCGGAGCTGGCGCGGCTGGGCCGCGCTGCTCGCGGCGGGTCTCCCCGAGCCGGAGCTGCACAACCTGGCGGTCAACGGAGCCTGCATAGCCGGCGTGGAGCACGATCAGCTACCCCGAGCCCTGCAGCTACGGCCGGACATCGCCAGCGTGGTGGTCGGGGTCAACGACACGCTGCGGCCGAACTTCCAGCCGGACGCGATCGCCGCTGCCGCCGCGCACACCGTCGGGGCGCTGCGCGCGGCCGACGCTATCGTGCTGACGATGCGACTGCCCGACCCCGGCCGGATGCTCGGCTTGCCGGGCGCGCTCGCCCGGCCGCTGGCCCGGCGGGCCCGCGAGATCAACCTGGTCATGGACGCCGTCGCCGAGCGCTTCGGCACGCTGCACTTCGATGCCGCCGGTGACGCCGAGGTCTACGACCCGAACATGTGGGCGGTGGACCGGCTGCACCCGAGCGAGCGCGGCCACCGGCTCATCGCCCGCCGGTTCCACGCCATGCTGGCCGCGGCCGGCTACGAGGTCGGGCTGCCGCCGGATGCCGAGCCTGCCAACCCGCCGCCGTCCCGGCTGGCCGAGGTGACCTGGATGGCGACCAAGGGCACGGCCTGGGTACTGCGCCGGTCCACCGACCTGGTGCCCAGCTTGCTCGCGATGGCGGTCACCGAATGGCGTGCCTCCCGGCGGCCGCTACCGGCTGGCCGATGCGGCGAGGCGGTCGAGCGGGAACGCTTTGGCGCCGGCCAGCCCGACGGAGCAGGAGACGCAGCTGCGGCCGGGCTCGGGCCGAGTCCCCTCTCCAGCCCGAACGGCTCCGAGGCAGACCAGCCACCCGGCTTGCCGGGGTCCTTGGCGCCGATGTAGCGGGGGTCGGCCCTCGTGCGGCGGCCAGACATCGGCGTCCCGCCCCGGCCGCCGGCGAGCGGTCAAGTGTTCGCTGATGCCGGCCCCCGCCGCGATCTAGGGCAGGATGGCCGGGTGACCAGTGATGACCTGCTGGGCGACGCGATCGAGGAGCTGTACTCCGCAGACCCGGAGGAATTCACTCAGCGCCGCAGCGATCTTGTCGCCCGGGCGCGCTCGGCGGGCCAGGCCCCGGTGGCCAGGCAGATCGCCGCGCTGCGCAAGCCCACCCGGTCAGCCTGGGTGATCAATCAGCTGGCGCGCGCGGATCCCGATGCCGCCTCCCAGCTGGCCGAGCTCGGCGAGGAACTGCGTGCCGCCGAGCGGTCCAGGGACGGCAGCAGCCTGCGGGAGCTGTCGCAGGCACGGCGCCGGCTGATCGCGGCCCTGGTGCGGCAGGCGCTCGCCGTGTCCGGCCAGCACGAGGCGCCCGCGGCGATGCGAGAGGACATCACCGCCACGCTGGCCGCGGCGCTGGCTGACCCGGAGGTCGCCGAGCAGATCCGGCACGGAACTCTGCTGCGCCCGGCGCGGCGGGCGGGCTTCGGCACGGAGCAGGGGCCGGTGCTGGCCCTGGTGCCGCCGCCCGCGCAGATCCGGGAGGGGGGCGCCGGGACAGACAGGACCGGCCGGGCCGGGCCGTCAGCAGGCCGGCCCGCTGCTGATGCGGGCGGGGCGAAGGCCGGCCGGGCTGCTGCTGCCACGGGCCGGGCGGCGGCCGGCCGGGACCACCGGGCCGGGGAGCATGAGCCGGAGCAGCCGCGGACGCGGGCCGAGGCGGAGCGGGAACACCGGGCCGGGGAGCATGAGCCGGAGCAGGAGCGGACGCGGGCCGAGGCGGAGCGGGAACGCCGGGCCGCGGCGGAAGCGGACGAGGCGCGGTCCGAAACCGAGCGGGAACGCCGGGCCTCGGCCGAAGCGGACCAGGCGCAGGCCGAAACCGAGCGGGAACGCCGGGCCGCGGCCGAAGCGGAGCGGGTCCGCGCCGAGGCCGAGCGAGAACGCCGCCAGGCCAGGGCCGACGCGGAGCAGGCGCTGGCGGGCGCCGACGCGGCCGTGCAGACCGCCCGCACGGCCGAGCAGGAACTCACCGACACCATCCGGCGACTCGAGCAGCAGCTCGCCGATCTCCGCCGTCGCCTGCACGAGGCCAGGGCGCAGGCACGCCACGCGCAAATCGCGCAACGCAAGGCACGTCAGGTCCTCGGCCGGCTGCCCGAATAGGTTACGAATCCACTTCGGAGAATGTGCCATCGCCGCTAAAAAGACGGCTCTTATCGGGGACTTCCGTATCACCCGTCCGCGGCCGTTGCCGCCCCGGGTGCCGGGCCGACGTCCCCGGCGGACCGCGAGTTGCGCTTCGCCGCCGGTGCGCTACCGGGGGTGCCGTGCGTGGCAGACGTCGCCGTCACCGCGGGAGCTCCATGGCCTGCGCCGCGACGGCGGGCCTGAGCACTGGATTAACCGCCATTCTCAGGACTGCGGCACGGCTATTCTTTTTGGGTTGGGCGCCTTTTTCTGCTGCAATAACACGACCCCGCACAACAGGCGTTTCCGCGCTCGTGCCAGGGGCGCCTGGCTGCGCTCGGCTCACGCCGGGATGCCGGCAACTGGCGCGCGACGCGGGTTCGCTGGCTGTTCACCGTCCTGACCGGGCCACGACGAGACGATCCCCGGGCACCGCCTTCTGCCCGGGCGCAGGCTCGGGCAGCCGCAGCGGGACAGCCTGACAACGAGACACCTTGCGGTATTTTGCGAAATTCGCTGATAATTGTTCGTCAATGCCGGAGGATGTGCATCGGGCGGTTAAGCGGTTCGCCGGGGAGTGGCAGGACTCTACCCACGACCGATGCAGGAGTGACCATATGGGCGTAGCCAGCTCGCCAGGCCCGGACCGGCACTATCCGGGCCGCCGCCCGATCCGGTCCACCTTCGCGATCATGGTGGCGGTGCCGGTTGTGTGCCTGGTGGCGCTGTGGGGCGTGGCCGTTGGCCTCACCCCCGCCGGCGCGGTGGTCAGGCATGGCCTGTTCAGCCCTAGCCATCCAGGACTGACCGACGTCGCGGTCTTCGCGGGCGGCGCAGTGGTCGTCGTGCTGCTCGCGGCACTCCTGATGGGATCGTTCGCCCGGCGGGTGTCGCGTGACATCTCCGCCCTCGAGGTGAGTGCCCGCCATCTCGCCGACGAGCAGCTGCCGCAGGTGATGAAGAACGTCCGCGACCAGGGGGAGGCGGCCGAGGCCGACAAGAGCTTCACCCGGCCGCGGACGAAGACCGCCGAGATCGCGCGGACCGCGGCAGCGATCGACCGGCTGCAGCGCACGGCGATCGCCGCGGCCGAGCACGAGGCGACCATGCGCAACGGCATCGGGCAGGTCTTCGTCAGCCTGGCCAGACGAAACCAGTCGCTGCTGCAGAAGCAGCTGCGCCTGATCGACACGCTGGAACAGAAGGCCGCCGATCCGGCCGCGCTCGCCGACCTTTTCGGGCTTGACCACCTCACCACCCGGATGCGCCGGCACGCGGAGAACCTGATCATCCTGTCCGGTGAGCCCCCGGGGCGTTCCTGGAGCGATCCCGTGCCGGTCATCGACGTCCTGCGCGGGGCGGTGGCGGAGGTCGAGGACTACCAGCGGATCCGCGTGGTGACCAGGGCTCAGGACGCGGTGACAGGATCGGCCGTCGCGGACATGATCCACCTGCTGGCCGAGCTGATCGAGAACGCAGCCCTGTTCTCCCCGTCCGGAACCCGCGTCGAGGTCAGGGCCGAGCGCGTGGCCAACGGCTTCGCCGTCGAGGTGGAGGACCGGGGCCTGGGGATTCAGCCACATCAGCTTGACGACATCAACCAGCAACTGCTCGATCCGGCTGACTTTGCGCTGGCCGACCCGGACCGCCTCGGCCTGTTCGTGGTGGGCAAGCTGGGCGCGCGGCACGGCGTCCGGGTGGCCCTGAAACCGTCGCCCTATGGCGGGATCACGGCGGTCGCGCTGATGCCGCACAACGTCGTTGTCCCTGCGCCCGAGACGGGCGTCAGCGGGGCGTACGACACCCACCGCGTGGCCGGCCGGATCGCCGGGCTGAACCGGCAGTCCGGGGATCCGCTCATCCTGACGGGCCGGCACGCAGGCCTGCCGTCACGGGCGGAAGACCAGGCGGACGATGCCGCCGACCCGCCGGCGCCCGCCCTGGCCAGCACCACCCTGGCCAGTACCGGCCTGGCCAGCACCGGGACGCCCGCCGGACGGGTCAGTTCCCTCAGCCCCGCCAGCCCGCCCGGCGAGGACACCTTTCCGGAGCCTGACAGCTCCGTAGACCGCGGCAGCCCGTTCAGCGCCGCCAGTCCCCGCAGCCCGTTCACCTCCGCCAGCCCGCCCGGCGAGGACACCTTCCCGGAGCCCGACAGCTCCGTAGACCGCTCCGGAGACCGCGGCAGCCCGTTCAGCGCCGCCAGTCCCCGCAGCCCGTTCACCTCCGCCAGCCCGTTCAGCACCCCCAGCCCCGACACCCCTCGGAGCCCGGCCAGCACGAGCGGATCTCCGGCCGTGGGCAGCCAGGCGGCGGCCACCTACCGGGGTCTTCCGCGCCGCGTCCGACAGGCGAGCTTGTCCCAGCACCTGAGGAACAACCCGGCCCCGGGCGCCCCGGTCCCGCCGGACGCCTACCCGCCA
The DNA here is from genome assembly GCA_963702235.1 of uncultured Actinomycetes bacterium. Taxonomy (GTDB): domain Bacteria; phylum Actinomycetota; class Actinomycetes; order Streptosporangiales; family Streptosporangiaceae; genus PALSA-505. The sequence goes on along the minus strand of CAVPBZ010000031.1, from coordinate 90,743 downwards.
CAGCCTTCAGGTGACCGTGCGCCGGAGAAGGCACGCGACTTCGTGGCTTCCTTCCGGACCGGATGGCAGCGCGATGCCGAGGACGATGCTCCGCAGACGCCGCCAGAGGCGGCCGGGCGCCAGGACTCCGAGGCGCCGCCGGGAGAGGACACGTGATGGACGAGCCGAGCGCGGCCGAAGCCGGAGCGGATCTGGGCTGGCTGCTCGACGACCTCGGTGACCGGGTGGACCATCTCCGGCAAGCCGTCCTCCTGTCTCGCGACGGGCTCGCCGTGGCCGCGTCCAAGAGCCTGAACCGGGAGGACGCCGAGCACCTGTCCGCACTGGCCGCCGGGGTGCAGAGCCTGGCCAAGGGCGCGGGCGCTCACTTCGGGGGCGGCGGTGTCCAGCAGATCATCATCGAGCTGGAACAGGCGTTTCTCTTCGTCACCTCGGCAGGCCACGGCAGCTGCCTGGCCGTCCTCTGCTCCGCGCAAGCCGATCCGGCCCTCATCGCCTATGAGATGGCGATGCTGGTGAAGCGCGCCGGACCGCACCTGGCGGCCCACCCGAGGTTCCCTGCCGCCGGAATTCAGGAGTGAGCCGCCGATGGCCCAGGGCGACAGGTGGCTCGACGGGAACGCCGGTCCGGTCGTCCGGCCCTACGCGCTGACCGGCGGCCGGACGAAGACGGCCGACAGCGAGGTGCTGGATCTGATCGCCATCATCGCCGCCACCGAACCCGGCGCGCGGGACAGCGACACGATCGATCTCAGTCCCGAAGACCGCAGGATCCTCGGCCTGTGCCGCCGGCCGGTCACCGTGACCGACGTGGCCTCCGTCACCGCGCTGCCGCTCGGCGTGGTCCGGGTCCTCCTTGCCGACCTCATCCGGCGCGGCCGGATCACCGTCGTGCCGCGCCAGTCCGCGGCGAGGCAACCCAGCGCTGACCTGCTCAAGGAGGTGCTGCATGGGCTCCGCGCCCTCTGACGGCCCGGCCGGCGGGCTACTCGACGCGTTCAAGATCGTCGTCGCGGGCGGATTCGGGGCCGGCAAGACGACGCTCGTGGGCGCGGTAAGCGAGGTCCGGCCGCTGCGCACCGAGGAAGCCCTCACCACTGCGAGCATCGGAACCGATGACCTCGGCGGCGTCGGCAGCAAGACAACGACCACGGTCGCGATGGATTTCGGCCGGATCACCATCAGCAGCCAGCTCGTGCTCTACCTCTTCGGCACGCCGGGGCAGGAACGGTTCTGGTTCATGTGGGACGAGCTGTCGTATGGCGCGCTCGGCGCCGTTGTCCTGGCCGACACCCGGCGGCTGGAAGACTGCTTCCCCTCCGTTGATTACTTCGAGAAGCGCGAGCTGCCCTTCGTGGTCGCCATCAACTGCTTCGATGACGCTTCCCGCTATGACCCCGAAGACGTGCGCGTGGCGCTCGACATCGACCCCGGCACCCCGGTGATGCTCTGCGACGCGCGCCAGCACGGCTCGGTCAAGCAGGTCCTGATCACCCTGGTCGAGCATGTCCTGGCCAGGATCCTGACAGCGCCTCCCGAGCAGCCGGCGCCGCCGGCTGCTGATGACCTGCCGCTGCTGGTGCCCCCCGCCGGAACCGAGCGAGCGGGGTGAGCCGCGTGAGTCCGGGCTAGTCGCCCAGCTCGGCGCGGCGCCGGGTCACGTAGTCCTCGAGCTCGGCCCGGATCGCGTCGTCCAGCGCAGGCGCCTCGTACTCGTCCAGCCGCTTGCGGTAGATGTCGCCGGCCCGGGCGGCCGCGTCCTTGCCGCCGAGCTTCAGCCAGCGCTCATAGTTGGCCGACGATGACAGCAGCGGCCGGTAGAAGCACTCCCGGAACCTCTCCATCGTGTGCTGGGCGCCGAGGAAGTGGCCGCCGTGGCCGACCTCCTCGTGCGCCCCGAACGCCAGCGACGCCTCGTCGATCTCCAGCGGGGTGAACTCGACCCGCAGCATCCGCAGCAGCTCCACGTCCACGATGAACTTCTCGTAGCAGGAAACCAGCCCGCCTTCCAGCCAGCCGGCCGCGTGCATCACCCAGTTGGTGCCGGCCAGGAACGTCGGCAGCAGCGTCATCAGCGACTCGTACGCCGCCTGCGCGTCGCAGGTCTGGCTGGAGGACAGGCCCCCGCCGGTGCGGAACGGCAGGCCGAAGTGCCGGGCCAGCTGGCCGGTGCAGAGCAGGCCGATGCCGGACTCCGGGGTGCCGAAGCTCGGCGACCCCGACTGCATGTCGATGTTGGACAGGAACGAGCCGAAGATGACCGGGCAGCCGGGCCGGATCAGCTGCGCCAGCGCGATGCCCGACAGCGCCTCCGCCAGCTGCTGCACGAGCGCGGCCGGAATGGTCACCGGGGACATGGCGCCCATCAGCAGGAACGGCGTCAGCACCACCGGCTGGCTGGCCGCGCAGTACTCGAACTGGGCGTCCAGCATCCGGTCGTCCCAGCGCAGCGGTGAGTTGCAGTTGATCAGCGAGATCATGGCGGGAACGGCCTCGATCGCGGCGCGGCCGCCGAAAAGGATCTCGGTCATCTTGATCGTGTCCGCGGCGTTCGGCCCGGAGACGACGTTGCCCATATAGACCTTGTCGGTCAGCGTCTGCAGCGCGAAGATCATGTCGAGGTGCCGTGAGTCGAGCGGGGTGTCGTTCGGCTCGCAGATGACGCCGCCGGCCGAGTCGAGCTCGGGGAACGACTGCGCCAGCATCGCCAGCCGCCGGAAGTCGGACATGACCGCGTCCCTGCGTACGTCTCCCTCGCGGATGAACGGCGAGCCGTAGACGGCGCCGAAGGCCATGCTGTCCCCGCCGATGTGCAGGGTGTTGGCCGGGTTGCGGGCCTGGACGTCGAACTCCCGCGGCGCCTTGGCCACCTGCTCCAGCACGAACTCCGGGTCGAGCCGGACGACGTCGCCGTCTACCGACTGGCCCGCCTTGCGGAACAGCTCGACCGCTTCCGGCTTGGCGAACTGCACGCCGATCTCCGAGACGATCCGGCGCCAGCCCTTGTCGAGGACGCCGATCGCGTCGGCGGTCAGGACCTCATAGCGGGGCATGCGGTTGACGAACATTGCCACCTCGGGTCGCGCGCTCGCGGGCGATGTCCCGGCCGGTCACTCACTTGACGCCGGGAATGGCCAAACTTAGGATCACATAGTAGAACAGAGTTCCGTAACATGGAACTACGCGAGAGCACGAACTCCCCGCGGAGCGAACAGGACCGCCGCGCGAGCGCAGACAAGAGGCGGCAGTGGCAGGCCCCACCGGAACGCAGGCCGTCGACCGGGCGGCGCAGCTGCTGATCCAGGTCGTGCACGGCCCGGGTCCCATCACGTTCACCGAGCTGGCGGCCGCCAGCGGGCTGGCCAAGAGCACGACGTCGCGCCTGCTCATGGCGCTGGAGCGCAACGGGCTGGTGCAGCGCGACTCCCGCGGCCGGTACCGGCCCGGCGAGGTGTTCGTGTCCTTTGCCTGGCGCGGCGGCACCGAGGCCGGGCTGGTCGCCGCGGCGCAGCCGTTCCTCGACCGCCTCGGCGACGCGACCGCGGAGACCATCAACCTCGGCGTGGCCAGGCGCGGCATGGTCGAGCAGATCGCCCAGGTGGACAGCACCTACCTGATCGGCGGGACCAACTGGGTCGGCCTGTCGGTGCCGCTGCACTGCGCCGCGCTCGGCAAGGTGCTGCTCGCCTTCGCCGCGGCTGAGCTGCCGCCTGGCCGGCTGGAGCAGCGCACCGAGCGGACCATCACCAGCCGCGCCGCGCTCGAACTGGACCTGCGCGAGGTACGCCGCCGCGGCTATGCGGTCACCGACGAGGAGCTGGAGCCAGGCCTGGTGGCCGTGGCCGCTCCGGTGTTCCGGGACGCGGCGACCGTGGTGGCCGCGCTGTCAGTGTCCGCGCCGGCGACCCGGCTGACCCGTTCCCGCATTCCCGCCGTCGCCGCCCAGTGCGTCGCCGAGGCCGGCGCGCTGTCCGCGGTGCTCGGATACCAGCCGCAGCGATCCCCGCGCCAGCGATCGAAAGAAGGTGCAGCGTGACCCGATCCGAGCTCCTCAAGCAGCTCTACGACGACACACTGGTCGGCAACGCGCCGTCCGTGCTCGAGCTCACCAACCAGGGGCTCGACATGGGCCTCGGCCCGGAGGCGCTGCTGTACGAGGCGCTGATCCCGTCGCTCGAGGAGGTCGGGGCCAGGTTCGAGCGCGGCGACTTCTTCGTCCCCGAGATGCTCATCGCGGGCAAGGCAATGGCCGGCGCGCTGGAGATCCTCCGGCCGCTGCTGGCCGAGACGGGTGCCCAGACGATCGGCACGATCGTCATGGGCACCGTCAAGGGCGACGTCCACGACATCGGCAAGAACCTGGTCAACATCATGTTCGAGGGCGCCGGCTTCCAGGTCATCGACCTCGGCGTGCAGGTCGCGCCGGAGAAGTTCGCCGACGCGATCAGGGAGCACAAGCCGGAGATCGTCGGCTTCTCCGCGTTCCTGACCACCACGATGCCCATGTTCAAGGCCAACATCAACGTGCTGGAGAAGCAGGGCTTGCGCGACCAGGTCATCATCATGGTCGGGGGCGCCCCGGTCACGCAGGAGTACGCCGACGTGGTGGGCGCCGACGGCTACGCCTCCGACGCGTCGGCCGCCGTCGTCCGGGCCAAGGAACTGCTCGCCCAGCGCCGTGCCGCCGTCGCGGCCCAGGCCTAACGGGGCAGGCACATGGACACCGTGCTCCGCTCGCGTTCGGCCGAGGTGGTCATCGGCCCGGCGCAGCCGTTCTGCGTCATCGGCGAGCGGATCAACCCGACCGGGCGCCGGCTGTTCCAGGAGCAACTGCGCCGCGGCGACCTTTCCCGGCTGGAGACTGACGTCGCCGAGCAGGTGTCCGGCGGCGCCATGATGCTCGACATCAACATGGGCACGCCGCTCGCCGATGAGACCGAGCTGATGGTGCAGGCGGTGCGCCTGGTCCAGCGGACGTGCGACCTGCCGCTCTGCCTGGACTCCTCGATCATCGAGGTGCTGGAGGCCGGCCTGGCCGCCTACGAGGGCAAGGCCCTGGTGAACTCGGTCACCGCGGAGGACGAGCGGCTGGATGCCATCCTGCCGCTGGTCAAGCGGCACGGCGCCGCGGTGATCGCGCTGCCGAACGACGAGGAGGAGATCCCCGAGGACCCGCGCCGGCGGCTTGAGCTGACCCGCAAGATCGTCAACGTGGCGACCGGGCGGCACGGCATCCCGGCCGAGGACATCGTGATCGACCCGCTGGCGATGCCGATCGGCGCCGACACCACGATGGTGCTGCGGACGCTGGAGACGATCGCGCTGGTGCACGACGAGCTCGGCCTCAACATGACGCTGGGCGCGTCGAACGTGTCGTTCGGCATGCCGGACCGGGCGTCGATCGGCGCCGCGTTCCTGCCGATGGCCATTCGCTGCGGCTTGACCAGCGCCATCATGGACGCACGGTCGCCGGAGCTGGTCCGCGCCGTCAAGGCTGCCGACCTGCTGCTGGACCGGGACTCGTGGGGCGCGGCGTGGATTGCGGCGCACCGGGCAACGGCCCGGGCGCAGCAGGCGCCGGCGGCGACATGACCCCAGCGTTCGATAGCGCCGTGGCCGACGGCACCGGGCCGCACGCCGTGCCGGACGCGGCCCGGCCGCCGGCCAGGGTTGACCTCCTGTTCGTCCCGGCCGGCACGCGGGTACGGGTCCCGCCCGGTGTGACGCTGTTCGACGCGGCCAGCTGGAACGGGATCGCCATCGACTCCACCTGCGGTGGTCACGGCACCTGCAAGAAATGCAAGATCCGGATCCTGAACGGCGCTGCGCCGGCCTCGTCACTCGATGCCCGGGCGTTCTCCGCCGACGAGCTGCGCGACGGCTGGCGGCTCGCCTGCCGGGTGCAGACCGCAGACGACCTCACGGTGCACGTGCCGCCGCTGGTCACCAGGCCGAAGGCCGCCACGGTCGGGGTCGGCAGGCAGGTGATCCTGCGCCCGGCCGCGCAGAAGCGCTACCTCGAGCTGGACGAGCCCTCGCTGGCCGACCAGCGGACCGACATCGAGCGCGTGCTGGACGGCGTGGACGACCTGGAGCTGCGGGTAGACCTGCCGGTGCTGCGGTCGGCGGGCCGGGTGCTGCGCGCGGCGGACTACAAGGTCACCGCGGTGATCGTCGACGACGTGCTCATCGACCTGCAGGCCGGCGACACCTCCGGCCGGCTCTATGGCCTCGCCTTCGACCTCGGCACCACGACCGTGGTCGCCACCCTGCTCGACCTGTCCACCGGGACACCTGCGGCGGTGGCCTCCATGCTCAGCAAGCAGCAGCCGTTCGGCGCGGACGTGATCACCCGGATCAGCGCGGTCATGATGGACCCCGCGGCGCTGGACCTGCTCGCCCGGCTGGCGCACGAGACGCTGAGCGAGCTGGCCGCGGATGTCTGCGCCCGAGCGGACGTGCCCCTCTGCGACGTCGTCGAGGTGGCACTGGCCGGAAATGCCACCATGACTCACCTTGCCCTCGGCATCGACCCGGAGCCGTTGGGAATCGCGCCTTTTATCATGGCGGCGCGGAAGTTCCCCGACGTGCTCGCCACCGACCTGGGCCTGTCCCTGCACCCGCGGGCCAGGGCGTTCATCTTCCCGGCGCTGGGCGCCTATGTGGGGGGGGACATCACCGCCGGGCTGCTGGCTGCCGGGATGGACCGGGACGCGCGGACCCGGCTGTTCATCGACATCGGCACCAACTGCGAGATCGTGCTGGGCAACCGGGAGTGGCTGGTCGGGACGGCGGCGCCGGCCGGGCTGGCGTTCGAGGGGGCGGCGATCCGGTGCGGGATGCGGGCCGCCGACGGGGCGATCGAGGGGGTCACGATCACCCCTGGCGGACTGTCGCTGAAGGTCATCGGGGATGTCGCGCCGGCGGGGCTGTGCGGGTCCGGGCTGGTTGACGCCGTGGCCGGGCTCATCGACACGGGGCTGCTCGACGCGTCCGGCAGGTTCCTGCCCGAGGAGGACGCGGCGGCCCGGCTGCCCGGCCTGGCCTCGCGGCTGACCATGCTCGGGCCCAACCGGGTGTTCGTGCTGGCATGGCTGGCCGGGCCCGGTGACGTGGAGCACTCGATCTACCTGTCGCAGCGGGACGTACGGGAGCTGCAGTTCGCCAAGGCCGCGATCGCCACCGGCTGGCGCATCCTGCTGCAGGAGGCGGGGCTGCAGCCAGGTGACGTCCAGCAGGTGCTGCTGGCCGGGTCGTTCGGCAGCTATCTGTCGCCGGCCAGCGCGATCCGGCTCGGCCTGGTGCCGCGGCTGCCGGTTGTGCGGGTGGTCAGCGCGGGCAACGTGGCCGGCGAGGGAGCGAAGATGGCGCTGCTGTCCGTGCGGGAGCGGGCCGGGGCGCTGGCCTTGCTGGAGGAGGTGAGGTATGTCGAGCTCTCCGACCGCGCCGACTTCAACGACCGCTTCGTCGAGCAGTTGCAGTTCCCGGCCTGAGGCCGGGAAGCCGCGGGTGGCGGTGATCGCCTGCGGCGCGCTCGGCGGCCACGTCCGGGAGATCACCGGCCGCCGGGGCTGGCCGGTAGAGCTGCACACCCTGCCGTCGCTGCTGCACAACCGCCCGGACCGGATCGCGCCCGCCGCCGAGCGGCTGGCCCGCGAGCTCACCGGCCGCGGCCTGCGGGTGGTGCTCGGCTACGCGGACTGCGGCAGCTACGGTGCGCTCGACGACCTGTGCGCGCGGCTGGGCCTGCAGCGGCTGCGCGGCCTGCACTGCTACGACGTGCTGGCCGGGCCGGACCGGCTGCGGGCGATGCTCGAACGCGAGCCGGGGACCTACCTGCTGACCGATTTCCTGGTGCGCAGCTTCCGGCGCTCGGTGCTGGCCGAGCTCGGCCTGGACCGCTATCCGCAGCTGTGGCCCGATTACTTCGGCCATTACCGGCGGCTGGTCTGGCTCGCGCAGCGCCGTGACGCCGCGCTCGACGCCGAGGCCGCAGGAGTGGCCGCGATGTTCGGCCTGCCGCTGACCGTGCTCGACGTCGGCACCGGCGGCCTGGAATCCGAGCTCGCGCGACTGCTCGGCGAGGCCGCCGGGGGGCGGTGATGGCCCGCGTCACGCTCCCGGTTCACGTGCCCCGGCGCGGCCTCGCGCGGGTGGCGCCCATGCTGCGGCAGCCCAGGTATGAGGTGCTCCCGTCGGCGAGCACGGAGGAGATGGTCCTGCAGTGGGTGCCGCGCGAGGTGACGATGACCGTCACCGCGTCGCCGGCCAGGGGACTCGAGGCCACGCTCGATCTCACGGCGCGGCTCGCCGCGCACGGTTACCGGGTGGTGCCGCACCTGTCGGCGCGGCTGGTCCGGGACGATGCCCATCTGGCCGACATAGTCGAGCGGCTGGCCGCGAGCGGGATCGGCGATGTCTTCGTCCCGGCTGGCGACGCCGACCCGCCGGCCGGGCGCTTCGACAGCGCGATCTCGCTGCTTGACCGGCTCGCCGAGATGGGCCGCCCGTTCTCCCGCGTCGGGGTGACCGGCTACCCGCAGAGCCACCCGCGGATCGGCGACGACGTCACCATCCAGGCGATGTGGGACAAGCGGCACCACGCCACCTACCTGGTCAGCAACCTGTGCCTGGACCCGGTGGTATTGCGCCGGTGGATCGCCCGGGTGCGCGCCCGCGGCGTCACGCTGCCGCTCTACGTTGGCCTGTCCGGCCCGGTCGAGCGCGGCCGGCTGCTGCGGATGGCATCGAAGGCGGGCGCCGCCGAGTCCACCAGGTTCCTGGCCGGGCACACCGAGTGGTTCCTGCGGGTCGGCACGACGGGCAGCTACAGCCCGGACCGCTTGCTGGACCGCACCGGGGCCGTGCTGGCCGCCCCGGAGTCGGCGGTCGCGGGCCTGCACGTGTTCACGTTCAACCAGGTCCGGCAAGCCGAGCAGTGGCGAACGTCGCTGCTCGCCCGGCTCGGCCCGGCCTGACCCTTTGCGCACGACGCGCCGGGCGAATACCGTGCCAGCTATGTCTCCGGGCTGGCGACACAGCAGCGGGCCGCTGGGACGTGCCGGGGATCGGCATGCTCCTGCTCGCCGCCTACGCGGTGCTTGACGACTATCCGGACATCGGGCTGGCGGACGCGATGAACGTCGTGCTCGCGCGGGAATTCCGCACGGACGTCATCGCCACCCTCGCCCACCGGCACTTTCGCGTCATTCGTCCGCTTACTCCGCACGCTGCCTTCCGGCTGCTTCCGGACGACGTACCGTAGGCCCTCGGTTCACGGTGCAGTGATCGATGCCGAGTTCTACCCCACCGGTGGGGGTAAAGGCGCCGTCGATCAAGGTCGCGGCGGCTGGGCGGTGGGCCTTGCGACTGAGCTGCCGCTGGGTGTTCGGTGGGGCTGAACCACTCGAGGGAGGCAGTCATGAGCGCACCGGAATACGATTTCGTCATCGTCGGCGGCGGCTCGGCGGGCAGCGCGCTCGCGAACCGGCTCAGCGCCGACCCGGCCAACCGGGTGCTCGTGCTCGAGGCGGGACGATCGGACTACCCGTGGGATGTGTTCATCCACATGCCCGCCGCCCTGACCTATCCCATCGGGAACAGGCTCTACGACTGGAAGTACGAGTCGGAACCGGAGCCGTTCATGAACGGGCGCAAGGTCTATCACGCGCGAGGGAAGGTGCTGGGCGGCTCGAGCAGCATCAACGGGATGATCTTCCAGCGCGGCAACCCGCTGGACTACGAGCGCTGGGCAGCCGACCCGGGGATGGAAGCCTGGGACTACGCGCACTGCCTGCCGTACTTCAAGAAGATGGAGACTTGCCTCGCCGGCGGCGGCCGGTGGCGCGGTCATGAGGGGCCGCTCGTGCTGGAACGCGGGCCCGCTACCAGCCCGCTGTTCCAGGCCTTCTTCGAGGCGGTGCAGCAGGCCGGTTACCAGCTGACCGATGATGTCAATGGCTACCGGCAGGAGGGCTTCGCGCCCTTCGACCGCAACGTGCACCGCGGCAGGCGGCTCAGCGCGGCCCGCGCGTACCTGCATCCGGTCATGAGCCGGCCGAACCTGACGGTGCGGACCCGGGCGTTTGTCAGCCGGATCCTGTTCGAGGGCAACCGGGCCATCGGCGTTGAATATCAGAACGCGAGGCAGGCCCAGCGCGCGCTCGGCGGAGAGGTGATTCTCTGCGGCGGCGCGATCAACTCACCGCAACTGCTCCAGCTTTCCGGGGTCGGCCACCCGGACCAGCTCAAGGGCCTCGGCATCGACGTGGTGCACGACCTGCCTGGCGTGGGCGAGAACCTGCAGGATCATCTCGAGGTGTACATCCAGTACGGCTGCAAGCTGCCGGTCTCGGTCCAGCCGGCGCTGAAATGGCACAGCCGTCCGTGGATCGGCGCGAACTGGCTGTTCTTCCGCAAGGGCCCTGGCGCCACCAACCACTTCGAGGGCGGCGGCTTCGCGCGCAGCAACGAGGACGTGGCCTACCCCAACCTGATGTTCCACTTCCTGCCGATCGCGATCAGGTACGACGGTTCTGTCCCGGCCGGCGGCCACGGCTACCAGGTCCACATCGGCCCGATGTATTCCGACGCCCGCGGCTCGGTGAAAATCAAGTCCGCCGACCCGCGGGTGCACCCGGCGCTCCGGTTCAACTACCTGTCCACCGACCAGGACCGCAGGGAATGGGCAGAGGCGGTCGGAGTCGCGCGGAACATCCTGAACCAGCCGGCCTTCGACCCCTACAACAGCGGGGAGGTGTCCCCCGGCACGAGCGTCGAGAGCGACGAGCAGATCCTCGAGTGGGTCGCCAGGGACGCCGAGACGGCCCTGCATCCCTCCTGCACGTGCCGGATGGGAGCAGCCAGCACCGCAGGCTCGGTCGTGGATCCGGCGAGCATGGGCGTCCACGGACTGGACGGTCTGCGGGTGGTTGACGCCTCGGCGATGCCGTACATCACCAACGGCAACATCTACGCGCCGGTGATGATGATGGCCGAGAAGGCGGCCGACTTGATCCTCGGCAACGCCCCCCTGCCGCCCGAGCCACTGGAGTTCTACCGCCACCACGCAGCAGCAGGGCCGGCCGAGCCGCAGCCCGTGTAGCCGGGCGCCTGGGCGGCTAGGGTCACGATGAGCTGCCGTGGGCGCGGATCGCCGTGATCAGGGCCGGGATCACCTGGTTGAGGTCACCGATCACGGCGTAGTCGGCGTGCGAGATGATCGGGGCCTCGGCGTCGGTGTTAACGGCCACGATGTGCTTGGCGGACATGCAGCCGGCCATGTGCTGGATCGCCCCGCTGATCCCGCAGGCGAGGTAGAGCTCGGGCGAGATGCGGGTCCCGGTCTGGCCCACCTGCTGCTTGTGCGGCCGCCAGCCCTCGCTGGTGACGACGCGGGACACGCCGACCACGCCGCCCAGCAGCCCGGCCAGCTCCTCCAGCGCCCCGAACCCCTCGGGGCCGCCGACGCCGCGGCCGCCGCCGACCACCACGCGCGCGGTGGCCAGCGAGGCCCCGGAGCTCCGCCCGGCCGACTCGGCCGCGCTGACCAGGAGGTCGGCATCGGACAGCTCGGGCTCACGGTGGTGAACGCTGGTCGCCGCGGGCGTGTCCGACGGCTCGGCGGCTACCGCGTCTACCGCCACGGTGAGCAGCGCGACCGGGGCCTCGAGTGCCGCGTCCTCCAGCAGGCTGCCCGCCCAGCGGTGGCGGACGAGCTGCCAGCCACCCGCCGTGGCGCGGGCCGCGGCAGCGCAGCTCGCCGCCATCGGCAGGCTGGTGATCGCGGCGAGGTGTGCCATCACCTCGTTTCCCCGGTCGGTCCCCGCGGCGACCACCGCGGTCACCGCCAGCTCGCCGCTCAGCCCAGCCAGCGCCCGGGCCCACGCCTGCGGCGCGTAACAGGTCAGCTGCGGCGACTGGACCGCGTACACGTCGCGGACGCCGTAGCCGGAGAGGACTTCGGCCGGCACGGCGTCCGCGGGCCCGAAGAGCGCCGCGGCTACCGTCTCGGCCGAGGACCCGGCCAGCTGCCTGGCGAAGGTCAGGGCCCGCAGCGACACGTCGGCCACCTCGCCATGGGCATGCTCGACGAGGCACAGGACCGTCACTTCAGCACCCCCAGCTCGCCGAGCAGTGCGACCAGCGCGGGCACGGCATCGGTTCCGGTGCCGAGGATTTCGGCGCGGTGGCGCTCGCTTTCCGGCACCCGCAGGCCCAGCATGCTGAGGCCCTCGGGATGCCAGTCTGGCGTGAACCGGTCGATGTCCGCCCGCTTCGCCCGCAGCCGCCCGGGGAGCGAGGGATACCTGGGCAGGTTGATGCCCTCCTTCACGCTGATCACGGCCGGCAGCGGGATGTCGAAGATCTCCTCGGTGCCGAGGTACTCGCGCCTGGCCTGGGCGGCGCCGCCCGCGGCGATCTCGAGGCCCTTCACGCCGGTCACGCACGGCAGGCCGAGCGCATGCGCGACCCGCACGCCCACCTGGTAGTCGCCGGTGTCGGCAGACTCGTTCCCGAACAGCAGCAGGTCGTAAGGGGAGCCGGCCGCCTCGCCCCCGGCCGCCCTGCCGATCGCAGCCACGATCGCCGCGGCGGTCGCCACCGGACCCCACTCGCGGCCGTCGGTCTCGAGCAGCACGGCTCGTGACGCGCCGAGCGCCAGCATGGCGCGCAGCTGATCGGCGGCCGCCGGCGGACCCAGCGTGAGGACCGTGACACTGCCGCCGTGCCGCTCGGTGAGCTGCACCGCCTCCTCGACCGCGCACTCCTCGTGCGGGCTGACCGTGAAACCGGACATGCGCGTGTCCAGCTCCTGCCCGTTCGGGGTAATCACGATTTTCCCGCCGACCATCGGGACCCGCTTCACGCAGACCAGGATCTCCACCGCGGTCAGCTCCTGACCCGCGCGTTCTCCGGGTCGAACAGCGGGGTGGAGCCCGCCACCGCCACGGTGACCGGGTAGGGCTCGCCCATATACTCCACCGACAGCCGGGTGCCGGCCACGGCGTGCGGGGCGGGCAGGTACGCCATCAGCAGGTGCCTGCCCACCGAGGGTCCGGAGCCCGCGCTGGTCACGTAGGAGTGGCGTCCCCTGGCGTCAACCAGCGGCTCGCCGTCCCGCGTCAGGATGGGCTCGCCGCCGAGCATGTACCGCAGCTCGCCGCCCGCTGAGCGGTGATCATCCACGGTGAGGGTGCACAGCACCGCGCACGGCTGGGCTTCGCGCTGCGCCAGGTAGGCATCGCGGCCGGTGAACGGCTGCGGCTTGACCGAGGGCCGGGTCATCCCGGCCTCGACCAGGTTGTAGCCGGCGTCGAGCTCGGCCCCGAAGGCGCGGTACCCCTTCTCCAGCCTGCCGGTGGTCCCGTACACGCCGATCCCCGCCGGCACCAGGCCGGCCGTCCCGCCGCCCAGATCGTGTCCCAGACCCTCGCGCCTTGCTCGAACGGCACGTGCAGCTCCCAGCCCAGCTCTCCGACGTAGGAGATGCGCGACGCCAGCACGGTCGCGCCGCCGAGCTCGATCTCGCGGCAGGTGCCGAACGGGAAGCCGGCGTGCGAGACGTCATCGGCGGTCACCGAGCCGAGCACGTCCCTGGCCCGCGGCCCCCACAGCCCGATCGTGGTCCACGCCGAGGTCAGGTCGGCGATCGAGGCCCGCCCGTCGGGCGGCAGGTGACCGGTGAGCCACTTGAGGTCCATCATCCCGGTCGCGCCCCCGGTCACCACGCGGAACCGCTCCGGCCCGAGCCGCATGATCGTAAGGTCGGCCCGGAAGCCGCCCGCCGCGTCGAGCAGCGAGGTGTACACCACCCGGCCGGCCTTCACGTCCATCTGGGCGACCGCGGCCGACTGCAGCACATCGAGCGCGCCGGGCCCGGTGACGTCGAAGACGGCGAAGGCGGACAGGTCGACCAGCCCGCAGGCGTCCCGCATCGCCAGGTGCTCAGCGTTGATGACCGGCGACCACCAGCGCGCCTCCCACTCGGCGGTGCGCTCCATCAGCCTGCCCGCGTACCGCTCGAGCAGCTCTTCGTTGCAGGCGTACCAGTTCGGCCGCTCCCAGCCGGCCGTCTCCATGAACACGGCGCCGAGCTCGACCTCGCGGTGGTACATCGGGCTGAGCCGCAGGTTCCGCTGGGACTGCCACTGCTCGGCCGGGTGCACGATGCCGTACATCTTGTTGAAGCCCTCGTGCGCCCGCGCCGTCACCAGCGCCGCCGTGCGCTGGTGCGGGTAAAACCGGGACACGTCGGCCTCGTGGATGTCGATCTCCGGCACCGCGCCGGTCATCCACTCCGCCACCGCGCGCCCGATGCCCGGGCCTTCCTTGATCCAGCTCGCGGCGACCGACCACAGGCCGGGCACCTCGGAGGTCTCGCCGAGCACCGGATGCCCGTCGGGGGTCATCGAGATCAGGCCGTTGATGGCGTAGCGGATGCCGGCCCGCTCGTCGCCCAGCAGGTCCGGCATCAGCTCCAGCGCCTCGGCCAGCTGCGGGTCGAAGTCATCGGAGGTGAACGGCATCTCGGTCGGCGACAGCACCGCCTCATCGATCGACGGGATGTCGTCCGGGCGCACGACGATCGGCCGGTGCGCGTAGGAGCCGACCTCCATGTCGCTGCCGTGCTGGCGCTCGTACATGTTCGTGTCCACGTCACGCACGATCGGGTAGGCGATCTCGCCGGTGGTGTCGGCGAACAGGCCGATCGGCCCGACGCTGATCATCTGGTGCACGACCGGGGTGAGCGGAATGCGCGCCCCGGCCATCCGGGCGATCCTGGGCGACCACACCCCGCAGCAGATCGCGCACACCGCCGTCTCGATATCGCCCGCGGTGGTGCGGACCGCGCTCACCCGGCCCGCCGGGGACCTCTCAATGGCCAGCACCTCGGCGCCCGCCAGCACCCGCAGTGCGCCGCTGCTGACCGCCTCCTCGCGCATCAGCGACCCGGCGCGCAGCGAGTCCACCACGCCCACCGTCGGGAAGTACGCGCCGCCGAGGATCACCTGCTCATCCACGTAGGGCACGAGCTTGGCCACCCCGCCAGGTGACAGCATCTCGGCCGGTATCCCCCAGGCCTTGGCCGCGGAGCAGCGCCTGCGCAGCTCGTGCATCCGCGCCTCGGTGCGCGCGACCTCGATGCCGCCGCTCTCCGTGAACACGCCGAGCGCCTTGTACTGCGCCGTGCTGTCGGCGGTGAGCTCCATCATCATCTTCGAGTACTCGATCGGGAAGATGAAGTTGGACGCGTGGCCGGTCGAGCCGCCCGGGTTGGGCATCGGGCCCTTGTCGACCAGGACCAGGTCCCGCCAGCCGAGCCTGGCGAGGTGGCAGGCAAGGCTGTTGCCGACGATGCCCGCGCCGATGATGACCGCGGTCGCCCTGGTGGGAGTGTCGTTCATGCAGCCCCTTCCGCCGCCGGCCGGTCCGGTACCGATGGGCAGGCCCCGCCACCCGGGGGAAGCGGGGCCGGCCGAGCCCGCTGTTTTGCGACGTGCCCGCTACTCGACCGGGATCTCCTTGTTGATCAGGCCGAGGTCGATGCCCTGCCTGTTGCGCACGATCCGCGCGCCGACGTAGATCACGATCGCCAGCACATACATCGCGCCCATGTAGATCAGCGAGTCGTTGTTGTTCACGAAGTAATTGTTGTTCGTGAACCACTCGTAGAGATTGAAGCCGAGCAGGCCGATCGTGATCAACCCGGCCACCGGCACGATCTGGACGCCGAAGAGCTTGATCCGGCTGGCCGGGGAGGCCCGCCACAGATCCGGCTTCCGCCACGGCAGGATCACTACCGCGATGGCACTGAACAGGTAGGTCACCGCGATGACCAGGGTGGCGTCCAGCGTGTACGTCCGGAACGTCGTGCTGTACGCGTACACCGCGGCCAGGCCTGCCGCCGGGAGCAGCATCAAGACCAGCGAATAGACCGGAACCTTCCGCTTCTCCGACACCTCGGCCGCCCGGTCGGGCAGCACGCGGTCGAACGCGGCGGCGAAGATGACCCGGGTCGAAGACAGGAACAGCGTCCCCACCCAGCCGAAGAACCACAGGCTCAGCACCAGGATCAGGATCACCTGGAACGCGGTGTTGTGCACCAGCCAGCCGGCGAACATGAACGGGTACGGCCAGATGCCGAACTTCGGCGTCAGGTTGTAGTCCAGCGAGTTGAGATTCTGGTAGAAGCCCCACCCGATCGTCTTGGCCACCAGCAGCAGGAAGACCACGGTCAGCGCGACGGTGGCCCACAGCCCGACGAACATGCCGGTGAACACCCGCTTGAAGTCACTCGCCCCGCGGATCTCGCCGTACAGGGTGGCACCCCAGTTCGGCCACAGCAGGAAGAACATGAACGCGGGAACGAGCAGCATGGTCGGGCCGAGCGGGCCGAAGCCAAAGGCCGACGTGGTGTAGCCGAGCTTCGCGGCCTGGTGGTTGGTGGCCGCATAGGCGTTGTTCGCGCCGAAGAGCTTGTGCGCCTCGAGGTTGAACGAGCTGACGAAACTGGCGTGCGAGTTGAACAGCAGCAGCACTACCACGACAGCGAATCCGACCAGCCCGCCAACGAAGCACCACTTCTGGATCCTGGCGTCGCCGGCCATCCCCAGCGAGACGAGCACGCCGGCCAGGGCGATCGTGATCAGCGTCACGATGAAGATCCCGTTCTTCGTGCCGAACCACGCGGCGCCGCCGCCCGGCCAGGTCCACTTGAGCGTCGCCCACAGCGGCTGGAACAGCTGGACCGACAGGATGTTGCCGTAGATCGGCGCCCACAGCCAGAGGATGAACCACCAGCCGGTCGCCGCCATGACGAAGCCGAGGCCACTGCCCAGGATCCGGGTCTGCCAGACGTAGTCACCGCCGGCCCGCGGGATCGTGACGATCAGCCCGGCGTAAGCGATCACCAGGAACGACACCCAGATGCCCGAGATGACCACCGCGGTCAGGAACTGGCCCTTGGGGAAGGCCGGCCCGGCGAACGTGAACTCGTCAATCCCGAGCGTGACGAAGTTGGTCGCCAGGCAGGCATAAATGATCGAGTCCCGGACCGACCAGCCGCGGACCAGGCCGGTGGCTTTCCTGAGGAAGAGGGTCGGCGTCTCGCCGCTAACAGCCTCTGTTGCCATATCAGCCTCCCAGTCATGTGCTCATCTGGGACCATCCGCCGCGGTCCCCGTCACACATACCCTGGCGCACTTGCACCGCCCGCACCAGGTGATCAGCCGTTAATGAGGATGTATTTCGTGACTTTTCCCTTTTTCGGGTTCAGCTCCAGTACCGCGCCCTGCAGCACGCCGTCGCCGTAAACACTGCCCGGGTTGATGGCCAGCGTCCGGCGCATCCGCTTGACCCCACGGCTCTCGTGAATGTGCCCGTGCACCGACAGCATCGGCTGGTACTTCAGGATCGCGTCCCGGACTGCCGTCGAGCCCACCGCCTTCATCACCGCGCCGCCGTGGGTCGGGCGCAGCTGGTCGTCGAGCGCCGGCGCCTCGTCCAGCCCGGTGCCGTAGGGCGGCGCGTGGAAGTTGAAGATCGCCCGCTCCATGTCGGGCACCTTGCTGACCACTTCGTCGATCTTCCTGGCCAGCTCGGGCTCGGGTGCCTCGCGGAAGGTGTCCCAGGGAGTGGGGTTGGTCCAGCCCATCGAGACCAGGGGAAAGCCGTCCAGGTCGAGCATCTTGCCTTCGCCGAACTGGACGAACGGGGATGACTCGATGATGTCGTCGATCTCCCAGATGTCGTCATTGCCGCCGTTGAGGATGCAGGGAATCTCCCCCCCGCGCAGCTTCCCGTCCGCCATGTCCAGCCACCGGTCCAGCGACCTGGTCATCTCGACGGTGAATCTCTGGTTGACCGCGCCCTCGGTGTCGGTGAGATGCCTGAGCTCATCGGGGCTGACCATCGCCGGGTAGGACCCGGTGTTGCGGATCTGGCGCTGGATGTTCTCCAGTTCCTGCTGGGATTCCAGCCGGTGCTTCTGCCCGCGGACCGTTACCTCCCAGTACCCCTGATGGGACGTGATCGGCACCATGACTTTGCCGGTGACATCGCCACCGAGCACCACCAGATCGGCCTTGTAGAACTCGGCGGCGTTCAGGAATTTCCGCCAGCAAATCTCGGAGCCATGAATGTCGGTGGCGAAAAAGACCCTCATGCGACCACCAGACCTAGGATGCGCTTCCTGTGCAACGGTGTAGCATCACCCGCAACGAAGCGCAAGAGCCGGGACCGGTCACCGGCGGTCAATGACCCACTTCTTCGGGCAGCTCATACCAGCGGACCCGGTCACCCACGTTGGCCCGCAGCTTCCACTTCATCCCCTTGGGGGCGGACTCCGCGAACTGGAGCAGCCGCCCGGCCTGCGCCAGCGGGTCCAGGTGCTGGCCGGGGGGCACCAGCCCGGGGTTCTCGGCGACCAGCGCGGGCAGCTTGGCCAGGTTCCCGGTGACGGTCCGCCACCATCCCCAGTCCGCGCCGAGCAGCTTGCTGAACCGCTCGGCGTCGATCCACGGCTCGCCGGCCGCGGCCTCCCCCCCGTGCCGCCCGGCTGGCTTCGCGCCCTCCCGCACCGGCACGCCGCTGAGCAGGTGCACGATGTCTCTGGCGTCCTTCTCGTTGAGCTCGACGATCTGCAGCTTGGACAGCAGCAGGTCAACGGCGTCAACGGTCAGCGGCAGCACGCCGAAGGACGGCCGCAGGTCCAGCGTGTGGCACATGGCCAGGCGGTCGACCATGACATCGACCGGACGGCCCGCGGGCGACGTGAAATACATCTGCCGGTCGCCGTTCAGGTTGTTGAACCGCCGGTCGGGCTCACAACCGCACTGCTCCAGATAGGCGACCACGTTCTTGCGACCCTTCGACAGGCAGGCGAAGTCCATGTCCTGCCCGGCCCGCAGCCGCGGCGGGAAACCCGGACACAGCACCCGGATCGCCAGGCCGCCGAGCAATTTCAATCCGAGCCCGGCGTCGGCCGCGCCGCGCGCGAGCACGACCGCCTCCTCGAGCGGGTCGTCTGCGGGCGCGGCCGGGCTTGCCTCGCCAGGTGTCTGTGCCGCCACCTGTGCTTCCTCACCGATGCTGGCGGTAGCGCGGGGCGCGACGTTGCGCGGTACAGCGCTCGCGACCACGCGGCGGACCGGGGAACGGGCCGCCACGGGCACCATACCGCGACCGCCCGCAATGTGCCGAAGATCCGAAACGCGGGGTATCACGACACCGGTCACCGTTGACTTTGCGCGGGCGCACTGGCCATCCTTGGTTGCGTGGAGCAGCCCGAAGTTGCGGTTGGTGCAACCTTTCAGTCGGCAGAACGCGTGCTGGCCCTGCTGACCAGCTTCGATGACTCCCGGCCCGAGCTCCGCGTGACGGAGATGGCAGCGCTCATCGGGGTGCACAAGTCCACCGCCTCCCGCCTCGCCGCCGCGCTGGAGCGGGCAGGCCTGCTGGCCCGGTCGGGACGGCGATACCGGCTCGGCATCGAGGTGATCCGGCTCGGGGCGCTGGCGCTGCGCGGCTTCGACCTGGTCGCCGCGTTGCAGCCGACGATGGACCGGCTGGCGCACGAGACCGGGGAGACGGTGAACCTCGCGGTGCCGGACGGGTCCGCCGTCCTCAACGTCGCCGAGGTGCCGAGCGCCTACATCCTGAGCTCCTCCGGCAGCTGGATCGGCCGCCGGACCACGCCGCACGCGGTCGCCAACGGGAAGGTGCTGATGGCCTACGGCGCCATAGCCGTACCTGACCGCCTGGAGCGGTACACCGCCCAGACGATCACCGCTCCGGACGTGCTCGCGGCCGAGCTTGCCGCGGCCCGCCGCCGCGGCTACGCCGCTGCGGTCGCCGAGCTGGAAGAGGGGCTGGTCGCGATCGCCTCGCCGGTATTCGACGGCACGGGCGCCTGCGTGGCCGCGCTGTCGGTCTCGGGGCCGGCCTACCGGATGAAGCCGGAGACGCTCGACGAGCTCGGCAGGCTCTGCGCGGCGGCGGCGGGGCCGTCGGCCGTTGGGTCACCGTGACCGATTACTGTCCGTGATCGGTACCGGGCGCTCAGCCACTCTCTGGAATCTTCTTATATTGCTACGAACATCGTCGTACCCTGATAACTTGCCGCAAATCTGCAGGTGGCGATGTTGCGCGAGGCGACGTGTGATATCCGAGGTGCATGCGTGGCAGCTAACGACAGCATGGGCACGAATGGCTCGTCGGCATGAGCGGGCCAGCAGCCGAGACGACGCATGTGACCTGGCCGGTCTGGTCGGGCGAGGCTCCCCCGCTGGCCGACGCCTTCAGCTCGCGGCCGGAGACCGGGATCGGCCACCTGATGGACATGCGGCCGGGACAGACAGCCGTGCTGACCCGCCCGGACCGGGCGGGGGACCGCCCGCTGGCCGGCCTCGGCGGCACGGGCAAGACGCAGCTCGCGGTCGCGTCCGCGCGGTCCCTGTGGCAGTCTGGCGCGGTCGAACTGCTCGCCTGGGTGCCAGCCTCCAGCCGGGACGCGGTACTGACCGGTTACGCGCAGGCGCTGGACGCCGTCGGCGCCCGCCACCCCCACGAAGACGCTGAAACCGCCGCGGCCAGGTTCCTGGCCTGGCTGGCGGCGGCCGGCCGGCCGTGGCTGGTCGTGCTCGATGACCTCGCCGCGCTGGACGACCTGGACGGGCTGTGGCCCCAGGGACCAGCCGGCCGGGTCCTGGTTACGACCCGGCTGCCGGCCGGCCAGCTGGGCGCGGAGAACCGCACCGTCATCCAGGTCGGGGAGTTCAGCTCCCGCGAGGCGCTGAGCTACCTGGCCGCGAAGCTCTACCAGGACACGGACCAGCGGGTCGGGATGGTCGACCTCGCCGGGGACCTGGACTGCCTGCCGGTGGCGCTGGCCCAGGCGGCCGCGCTGATCGAAGACACCGGGATCGACTGCCGCGAGTACTGGCGGAGCTTCGCCGACAGGAAAGAGCGGATGACCGTGGCCGGCGCCGGCAGCCACGAGGCGATCGTGTCGGCCACCTGGTCGCTTTCCCTCGACCGCGCCGAACAGCTGTCCGCCGCGGGCCTGGCCGGGCTGACGCTCATCCTCGTTGCGCTGCTCGACGCCAACGGCATCCCCGAAGGGGTGCTGACCAGCCGGGCCGCGTGCGCCTACGTCTGCACCAGCCAGGTCCCGCCGGCGGCGGCGGAAGGCCAGGTGCGCAGCGTGCTGGACAACCTGGCCCGGGTCGGGCTGGTCAGCATCGACGCCGCCAGCCCGGCACGCCTGGTCCGGATGCACGCGCTGGTCCAGGGCGTGATCCGCCAGGTGATCTCCCCGGCCGCGCTGGAGGAGGCCGCCGGGGCCGCGGCGGAGGCGCTGCTGCAGGCCTGGCCGCAGGCCGACCAGCCGCTGCTGGCACAGGCCATGCGCGCGAGCACGGCAGCGCTGCACGAGTCGGCCGGCGAGCTGCTCTGGTCCGGCGACGCGCACCCCGTGCTGCTGCGGGCCGGCCAGAGCATGGAAGCCGCCGGGCTGCCCGGCCCGGCGACCGGCTACTGGCGGGCGCTGGCCGGCACCAGCACCCGGATCCTGGGGCCGGCTCACGCCTGCACGCTGGCGATACGCGACCAGCTCGCCGCCTCCCTCAAGGCGACCGGCCGGACGGACGACGCGATCAGCGTGTTCAGGCAGGATCTCGCGGAGCGGGAGCGGCTGCTCGGCCCGAGGCATGCCGACGCCCTGACGGCACGCAGCAGCCTGGCCGGCGCGTGCCTGGCGGGCAAGCAGTACCCGGAAGCCGTCTGGCTGTACGAGACCACGCTGTCAGGCCGGGAGTGGGCCCTCGGCGAGGCTCATCCGGACACGCTGGCTTCCCGTGCCGACCTTGCCGCGGCCTACCGGGCGGCCGGACGGACGGATGACGCGATCGCCGCCTTCCGGGGAGCGGTCAGCGGCTGCGAGAAAGCCCTGGGTGCCGATCATCCCGACACGCTCTCCACCCGGGCCGGCCTGGCGTCGGCCCTGCACGCTGCGGGACGGCAGAAGGAATCGGTCGCGCAGTACGAGCAGATACTCGGCGTGCGCGAGCGGGTCCAGGGCGCCGGCCACGAGGACACGATGGCGGCGCGCGCCAGCCTGGCGTACGCCTACCGCTCGGCCGGGCGGATGAAGGACGCCGTGTCCGTCTACAAGCGGACGCTCGCCGACCGCGAGCGGGTACTGGGGCCAGACCACCCCGATACGCTCGCCACCCGCGGCAACCTCGCGTCCGCGTATCACACGGTCCGGAACCTGAAGGAAGCAATCTCCCTGTACGAGCAGACTCTCGCCGGCCGGGAGCGGATCCAGGGGGCGGATCACCCGGAGACCCTCGCGGCACGGGGCAACCTCGCCTCCGCCTACCACTCAGCCGGGCGGATGCTGCTCGCGGTCCCGCTCTACGAGCAGACCCTGGCCGACTACCAGCGGATCGCGGGTCCCTATCACCCGGACACCCTGACATCACGGGCGAACCTCGCCTCGGCCTACCACACGGTGGGCAGGCTCACCGACGCGATAGCCAGCCTCAACCAGACACTCGCCGACTGCGAGCACGCGCTGCCGGCCGGTCACCCGCTGACGCAGGCGATCCGGGAGAATCTCGCCGCCGCAACGCGGGCCTGACCGCGGCGGACCCGGCCAGCGTGTCCGGCCCGGTCAGCCGCGCAGAGCGGTCCTCGCGGCGCCGGCCAGCCTTATCGTCGCGGCCACGTCCGGGTCGTCCCCGGCGGGCTGCAGGACAACGGTGGTCGCGCCCGCACGGGCGAACGACCCGATGGCGGCGGCTACGTCCGCGGCCGGCCCGACGGCAGCGGCGCCGGCGCCGGGCCGCGACGACGAGGCGAGCTCTGCCTCGATCCGCTCCCTGGCCCCCGGGCCGGCCCCGCACGGCAGGTACACGACGACCTCGTGCGGCCGCGGCGCCGCCGCGGTCGCGACCGCCTGGCGGACGCCGTCCGGTGTTATGCCCGCGTCGAGGACGAGACCGTCGGCGATCTCGCCGGCCAGCGCGATCGTCTTCGGCCCGCGGGCGCCGACCAGCAGCGGCGGGACAGCGGCCGGCGGCCAGTCCAGGGCGACATCCCGCAGGCGCACGTACCGCCCGCTCACGGTGACGGTCTGCCCGTGCAGCAGCGCCCGGGTCGCCGTCACCCACTCCCGGAGCAGGGTCATCGGCGAGGCGGCCCCGGCGCCCACCTGGTTCATCCAGGCCAGGACGCCGTGCCCGGCGGCCGGGACGAAGCGGCCGGGGAACAGCCGGGCCAGCGTCGCGATCTCCATGGCGGCCAGCGCCGGGTTGCGCAGCGGCACCGGCATCAGGCCCAGCCCGACCCGCAGCGAGCCGGTCCAGGCCAGCGCGGCCGCGGCGCTGGTCAGGCCGCCCTCCAGAAAGCAGTCCTCCCACAGCCACACGTCGTCGAGGCCGGCTTCCCCGGCCTGGGTGACGAACTCCCGCAGCCGCTCAGGCGGCAGCTGGGGGCGGAACACCACGCCCACCCTCGGTACGTCGCTCGCCGGCGCCATCGCGGCTCCCTCTCCCTGCGTCAGATGCGCTCAGGCCGCCCCGGCCTTGCGGGCCCGGTAGGCGGCCACCGCGGCCCGGTTGCCGCAGCCCCGCTCGCAGTACCGCCGGGATCTGTTCTTTGACAGGTCGACGACCACGTTGCCGCAGTCCGGGTACGCGCAGATGCTCAGCCGGCCGAGCTCGTCGGCGCGGATGACGTCGGTGAACGCCATCGCGGCGTCGACCGCCATCCGGGTGGCCAGCGGCGCGTCGGCGGGCGTCGCGTGCAGGTGGTAGTCCCACTCGGCATGCCGGACGAGCTGCGGCACGGCGTTCGCCTCCCGCAGCAGCTGGTTGACCATGTCCACGGCCTGGTCGCGGCCGGCCTCCCAGAGCTGGCGCAGCCAGGGCCGCAGATCCTGCACGGCCCGCAGCTCCGCCTCGGTGCCCCGGCGCTTTCCCGTCCAGCCCCAGGCGCGGACGAACTCGTCGAGCGCCGGCACGTCCGGCAGGTACTCCGCACCGGAGTCCGCGGTGTTCACCAGCGCCGCGGCAGCGTGCAAGGCCACCTCGGTGTCATGACCAAAAAGCATTTGACTCCCTAACGGCGCTGCCCGTACCGTCATCAGCATAATATGTTTTGCCGATGACGGCTTGATATTCTCCCGGCGGACGGAGGACGATGCGCCCGCAGCAGCGTTCGCGAGCCGGCCTCGGCCTGGCCCTAGCATCCTCCCTCGCGTTCAGCACGTCCGGGGCGCTGGCCAAGTCGCTGATCGACGCCGGCTGGACCCCGGCGGCCGCGGTGACCGTGCGGGTCGGCATCGCCGCGCTGATCCTGGCCGTCCCGGCGGCGGTGTCGCTGCGCGGCCGCTGGCGCGCGCTGCGGCGTGAGGCCGGCCTGGTCACGGGCTACGGCGTGCTCGCCGTCGCCGGCGCCCAGCTGTTCTACTTCAACGCGCTCAAGCACCTGCCGGTCGGCGTGGCGCTCATGCTCGAGTACCTGGGCATCATCCTCGTGGTGATCTGGATGTGGCTACGGCACGGGCACCGGCCGCGCCGGCTGACGATGGCCGGCTCGGTCGCCGCGCTGGCCGGCCTGGCGCTCGTTCTCGGCGTGATCGGGCACGTCCGGCTGGATCTGGCCGGGGTGCTGTGGGGGCTGGGCGCGGGCGTCGGCCTGGCCGCGTATTTCGTGCTCAGCTCAGACAGCCGCGGCGAGCTGCCGCCGATGGCGCTGGCCAGCACGGGGATGGGGATCGGCGCGGTCGCGCTGCTGGCGCTGGGCGGCGTCGGCGCGGCGCCGATGCACGCGACCTTCGGCACGGTCACGTTCGCCGGCCACCGGGTCAGCTGGCTGATCCCCATCGCCGGGCTGTCCCTGGTCGCGGCCGTGATCGCGTACGTCGCGGGCATCGCCGCCGCCCGCATGCTCGGGGCCAAGCTGGCGTCCTTCGTCAGCCTGGCCGAGGTCATCTTCGCCGTGCTGATCGCCTGGCTGCTGCTCGGCCAGCTGCCCACCGGCGTGCAGATGGCCGGCGGCGTGCTGATCGTGGCCGGCATCGCCCTGGTGCGCATCGACGAATTGCGCGCGCCGTCCGTCGCGCGGCCCGAGCCCGCCCCGGCGACGCCGGTCCTGGTCGACGACTAGGCGCACCCCGCCCGCTTCCAAGATCAACGGAAGATTCCTTGGCACCAGACCGAAGGAAGCTTCCATCGATCAAGGGGCACGCTGAGCACCCGCGGACGCGGGTCGGTGTCCGGATCCACGTTCTCCCGCCCGGCGCCGGCGCTCCGCGGCGACTCCGGCCCCTGCCCGTTCGGGAGAATTATTCAGCCTGGGCTGGTCCGGCGGCCGGGCTGAGCTGATGCCGGGCGGCCAGCTGGTCGAGGAGTTTCGCGCACGCGTGCACGGCGCGCAGGTGCGGGACGTCGATACCGAGCCGCCCGGCCAGCTCGACGACCGCTCCGGTCATGCAGTCGAGCTCGAGCCGCTTGCCGGCCTCGAGGTCCTGGAGCATCGACGTCTTGTGGTCGCCGACGGCGATCCCGGCCGCCAGCCGCCGGTCCAGCGAGACCGGGAAGCTGATGCCGAGCCTGGCGGCCACCGCGGCGCACTCGGCGAAGATCTCCCGCAGCAGGTCGTGCATCTCCGGCAGCGTGCCCAGCTCGCCCAGCGTGGCCCGGGTCAGCGCGGTGATCGGGTTGAACGCCACGTTGCCGACGAGCTTGAGCCAGATCTGGTCGCGCAGCCGGGCCTCGACCGGCGCCCGCAGGCCGCCCGCGGCGAACACGGCCGAGATGTCCCGGCACCGCGGCGACAGCGAACCGTCCGGCTCGCCGAGGGTGAACCGGGTGCCCTCGATGTGCCGGATCACCCCCGGCTCGACGATCTCGGCCGAGCAGTAGACCACGCAGCCGACGTTGTGCCCGGGGCCGATCGAGCTGGCGATCACCCCGCCCGGGTCAACGCTCTGCAGGCCCGCGCCGGCCGGGGAATCGGGCAGTGACTGGAAATACCACCACGGGATGCCGTTCTGCGCCCAGATGGCCGCGGCACTGGGCGCCAGCAGCTTGCCGAGGCGCGGGGCGATCTCGGGCAGGCTGTTGGCCTTGAGCGCGACGAGCACCACGTCGGCGCCGGCGACGGCCGCCAGGTCATCGGTCGCGGGCGGATGGGCGGTGAAGTCGCCGCGCGGCGACAGCACCCGGACGCCGCGGCTGGCCATCGCGGCCAGGTGCGGGCCCCGGGCGATCAGCGTGACGTCGGCGCCGCCGCGGGCGAGCGCGGCCCCGGCATAGCCGCCGATCGCGCCGGCGCCGAGCACGGCGAACCTCACTGGGCCTCCTTCACCAGGCGGCTCCGCTTCACTGGGCCTCGCTCACTGCGGCCTTCGCTCGTGCGCCCTTCGCTCGTGCGCCCTTCGCTCGTGCGGCCTTCGCTCGTGCGCCCTTCACCGGGCGGCCCGCCGCTGCGCGACCGCGTCGGCCACCCGCCTGCGCTGCAGCTTGCCGGTGGGCGTGCGCGGTATCTCGGGCAGCACGTCGATTCGTACCGGCACCTTGAACGCCGCCAGCTGGCCGCGGCAGTGCTCGATCAGGTCGCTGGCCTCGGCCTCGCCGCCGAGGGTGACCGCGGCGGCCACCAGCTCGCCGTACTTGTCGTCCTCGATGCCGAAGCAGACCGCGTCGGCCACGGCGGGATGGGACAGCAGCACCTGCTCGATCTCGGCCGGGGCGATGTTCTCGCCGCCACGGATGATCATCTCCTTGATCCGGCCGTGCAGGGTCAGGTACCCGTCCCGCAGCACCCCGCGGTCGCCGGTGCGGAACCAGCCGCCGGTGAACGCCTCGGCCGTGGCTGCCGGGTTGTTCACGTAGCCGGCCATCACGCCGGGCCCGCGGATGACCACCTCGCCCGGGCTCCCGTCGGGCAGGAAGGCGCCGCTGTCGTCGATCACGGCGATCTCGGTGCCGGTCGGCACGCCGACCGAGCCGGGCACCCGCGCGGCCGGGGGCAGCGGGTTGGAGGACATCTGGTGGCTCGCCTCGGTCATCCCGTAGGCCTCGAGCATCGGCACCCGGTAGCTGCGTTCGGCCCGCTCGAGCAGGTCCGGGGACAGCGCCGAGCTGCACGAGCGGGTGAACCGCAGCGTGCCGGGCGCCCCGGCCTCGTCTTCCCGGTCCAGGATCATCCGGTGCAGCGTCGGGCCGGCCGACAGCCAGGTGGCGCCGTGCTCGCGGGCCTGCGGCCAGAACCGGTGCGGGGTGAACCGGCGCGGGGCGATGACCGCGCCGCCGGTGCTCAGCGCCGCGAAGGCCGAGGCGACGAGGCCGTGGATGTGGAACAGCGGCATCACGCAGAACGAGACGTCCGCGGGGCCGAGCCGGTAGTGCGCGGCGATGGTGCGGGTCGAGGCCATCAGGTTGCGCTGGAGCAGCGGTACCTGCTTGGGCCGGCTGGTCGTCCCGCTGGTGTGCAGGACGACGGCCACGTCGTCGGGGCCGCCGGGCTCGAAGGAGCGCTGCCGCGGGGCCGGGCTGGCGGCGGCCGCTGGTCCGGCCGCGCCGTTCGCCGCGGCGAGCAGTCCCGGCGGGCCGTCGCCGGCGGCCGCGACGCCGAGCACCGCCGTGCCCGCGGCCGCCGCGGCGTCGGCCGCCGCGGCCGGGCGGCTGGCCGGGATGAGGAACAGCCGGGGGGCGATGTCGCCGAGGAAGAAGCCGAACTCGGCCTGCGTGTACGCGGGATTGAGCGGGGCCGCCGCCGCGCCGAGCGCGGTCACCGCCAGCAGCAGCAAGACGAAGTCGGGGCCGTTGGGCAGCGTGAGGGCGACCCGGTCACCGCGCCGGACCCCGGCGCCGGCCAGCTGCTGCGCCAGCGTCTCGATCCTGTCCGCCAGCTGCGCGTACGTCAGGAGCTGGCCGTCTTCGGGGACGATGAACGCCGGGCTGGACGGGTCGCCCCTGGCGAGCAGCGCGGTCAGCGGCTCGCCCCCCGGCTGGCTGGTCCCTGCGGTCATCGGCTGGCCTCCGGTCGGTGCGCGGCGCCCGGGCGGACCGGTGTTCCCGCCGGGCTGGCTCCTAGTCTGCCGCCAGTCTGCCGCCTCGCGCGGAGGTCCGGTACTGGTACGCGGCGTGCCGCTAGGGCACGACCACGACGACAGGCGCCCCGCGCTTGAGAACCAGGTGACGCCCGAGGGAACCGGCCACCTGGTGCCGGACCTTGACGGATTTGCCGACCACGATCAGATCGGCGCCAGCCTCGCCGGCGAGCCGCAGCAGCTCCCTGGCGGGATCGCCGCGAGCATGGACGAAGACCACGTCGACACCATCGGTGTCGCCATGCCGCTGCACCTCGGCCTGCAACCGCGCGGCCTGCGCGGCGACGGCCTGGTCCACCACGGCGTAATCGTAGACGGCGACGCCGACCGCGGCCGAGGCCATCGCGGCCATGCAGGCGTCGGCTGACGAGCTGACGAACGCGGCCAGCACGCGGCCGCCCAGGCGCCGGGCCTCCCCGCAGGCCCACCAGAAGGCATCCCAGGACGTTTCGGACCCGTCGAGCCCGACGACCACGGCCGGAGCGGCCGGGCCGCCGGCCGGCACCGCGGGCCGGCGGCCGGGATCCGGCCCGTCCTGCTGCCTGTCGCTGGCGCCGGGCATCGTCACCGGATCCGCTCCCTCGCCCGGTGAGCTGCCCGGTCCGCTTCCGGGGCGATGACGTGCACGGCGCACCGGGCATGGTGCAGCAGCTGGCTGGTCAGGTCCGCGTCGAACAGGCCGGCCAGTCCGCCGCCTGTGGGCGGGCCGATGACGATCATCCGCGCCCCGCGGTCCGTGGCGAAGCCGGCGATGCGGCGGCCGATGTCACCGTGCGCGCCGACGACGCGCAACAGGTGACCGTGTCCGGTGACCCCGGCTGTCCGGAGTTCGTCGATGCGGTCGGCGACAGCGCGGCCGGCCGCCTCTGCGGTCTCGGTGTCCGCGGCCTGATCCATCGCGATGTCAGCTTCAACGACGTGCACGACCTCCACCGGGCCGCCGAGGAGCCGGGCGATCCCGGCCGCCGCGGCGGTGACCCGGACGGCGTCCGCACCGTCGTCTACCGCCGCCACGATCGGCGCTGGGCCGGTCCCGTTCGGCGACCCGGCTTTGGCCTGGCCGCCGTCCGGCACGGACTCCAGGCCGCGGGACTGCGCGGCGTCCGGTCGGCCGGGCGGGACCTGGGCGGGCGCCAGCGCGACCTCGGCGCCGCGGTGCTCTGCCCGCTCCAGGAGCGAATGACCCGTGGCCAGCACCCCGATCGCGGCGACGACCGTGCCCGCCCCGAGATAGAACGGCAGGTGGACGTTCAGGTCGGCGGCTAGCTTGCTGGCGACGAACGGGGCCAGGCCGCCGCCGATGAACCGGACGAACCCGTAGGCCGCCGAGGCCACCGGCTTCTCCACCGGTGCCACCAGCATGACCGCCTGGGTGGTCAGGGTGTTGTTGATCCCGACGAGTGCGCCCGACACGATGACCGCCACGATCAGGGCCAGCTGCGACGAGGTGAATACCGCGATCACCACCAGGTCGGCCGCCAGCAGCGCCAAGTTCACGTACAGCGTGCGGGCGGTGCCGAACCTCGCCTGCAGCCGGGGCGCGACGAACACGGCGAAGATCGCCACCATGATCCCCCACCCGGTGAAGACGTAGCCGAGCTCGTGAATACCCAGGTGCATCGGGAACGGGGTATAGGCGAGCAGGGTGAAGAAGCCCCAGTTGTAGCCGAGCGCGGTGATACTCATGATGAGCAGCGCGCGGTGCCGCAGCGCGCGGAGCGGGTCGAGGATCGAAGTCGGCCTGGGCGGCTTGGGAGTCTTTTCCACGAAGATCAGCGTGGCGACCAGGGAGATCGACATCAGCACGGCCACGCCGAAGAACGGGCCGCGCCAGCTGATGCCGCCCAGCTCGCCGCCCACCAGCGGGCCGAGCGCGATCCCGATCCCGAGCGCGGTCTCGTAGAGGATGATGGCGCCGGAGAACCCGCCGGACGCCGCCCCGATGATCACGGCCAGCGAGGTGGCGATGAACAGGGCGTTGCCCAGTCCCCACCCGGCCCGGAAGCCGATGATGCCGTTGATGGTGTCCGACGTTCCGGCCAGCGCGCTGAAAGCCACGATCAGCACCAGGCCGGCGACCAGCGTCCGCTTGCCGCCGATCCGGCTGGACACCCAGCCGGTCACGAGCATCGCCACCGCCGTCACCACCAGGTAGCTGGTGAACAGCAGCTCCACCGAGCTCGGTGACGCCTTCAGCTGATGGGACAGGGCGGGCAGGATGGGGTCGACCAGGCCGATCCCCATGAACGACACCACGCAGGCGAACGCGACGGCCCACACGCCCTTGGGCTGGCGGAACGGGCTGGCCGTCGCCCCGGCCACGCCGCTCACTCCGGCCTGCTTCCGGGTGCCCGGGTAGCGGGCTCGCGTTCCTCGTTGTCTAGCTCGCGCAGCCGCCGCAGCGCCGGGATCGCCGCGGCCAGGGCGGCCGCCTCGTCGGCCGGCAGCTTGTCGATCAGCTGCACGAGCGCCTCGGCGCCCGACCGCCGCCGGGCCCGGATGAGATCCGCTCCCGCGGGGGTCAGCGCGACCAGCGCGACCCGCTTGTCCGCCGGGTCGCCGCGCCGCTCGACCAGCCCGGACCGCTCCAGCACGGTCACCAGCGCGGTCATCGACGGCTGGGCCACGCCCTCGATGAAGGCCAGGTCGGTGACCCGGCGCGGGCCGCTGCGGTCCAGCGTGGCCAGCGTCGACAGCGAGGTCAGGCTCATCTCGCGGGGTCCCCGTCGCACCGCCGCGCTGACCAGCCCGTACAGCGCCTCGCCGGCCGCGGTCCCGTCCGCGGGCTCCGGCTGGTCCGTCGGCGCTGGCCCCTCATCCGGCGTCTCGTCCGTTGTGTCCGCATCCATGCGAAGAAGCATAGCATTTCTATATAGATTCGCGATGTAGGTCTTGCCGCGCCGCCCGGAACTGCGGGCGCGCTACTGGTTGCGTCCGGGCACTGCGGGAATAGGCCGGCCTATAAGTTAGTTCGCATCAAGCAACTAATGACTCTCGGGGGTCGCCCCGGCACGGGCTCGGTCCGCACCGGCGGCCAGGCCCCGCGAAGGAGGAAGGCTCGTGCCTCGGACCGGTCCTCACTACAAGTGGATCGCCTTGTCCAACACCACGCTCGGCGTGCTGATGGCGACCGTCAACGCCTCCATCATGCTGATCGCGCTGCCGGACATCTTCCGCGGAATCGGCGTCAACCCGCTGCAGCCAGGCAACACCAGCCTGCTGCTGTGGCTGATCATGGGGTACCTGGTCGTCACCGCGGTGCTCGTGGTCAGCTTCGGACGGCTAGGCGACATGTTCGGGCGGGTCCGGATGTACAACCTCGGCTTCGCGGTCTTCGCCGTGTTCTCCGTGCTGCTGTCGCTGACCTGGATGCACGGCACCGCCGCCGCCTGGTGGCTGATCATCATGCGGATCCTGCAGGGAGTCGGCGGCGCCATGCTGATGGCCAACTCCAGCGCGATCCTGACCGACGCCTTCCCCGCGAACGAGCGGGGCCTCGCACTCGGCCTGAACCAGGTGGCCGGCATTGCCGGCTCGTTCATCGGGCTGGTGCTAGGCGGCGTGCTCGGCCCGATCAACTGGCGCTACGTCTTCCTCGTCTCGGTGCCGTTCGGCGTGCTCGGCACGATCTGGTCCTACCTGAAGCTCCAAGAACTGGGGGTCCGCCGGCGGCCAGGCTGGACTGGTGGGGCAACGTCACGTTCGGCGCCGGCCTGGTCGCCTTCCTGGCCGGGATCACCTACGGCATCCAGCCCTACGGCGGCCACACGATGGGCTGGACCAGCCCGATCGTGATCGGCCTGATCGCTGGCGGGCTCGCGGTACTGGCGATCTTCTGCGCGATCGAGACCCGGGTCGCCGAGCCCATGTTCCGGCTCGACCTGTTCAGGATCCGCCCGTTCGCCGCCGGGAACATGGCCAGCCTGCTGGCCAGCCTGGGCCGCGGCGGCCTGATGTTCATCCTGATCATCTGGCTGCAGGGGATCTACCTGCCGATCCACGGCTACGGCTTCAGCCAGACCCCGCTGTGGGCCGGCATCGCCATGCTGCCGCTGACCGTCGGCTTCCTCATCGCCGGCCCGTCTCCGGCTGGCTGTCCGACCGCCACGGCGCCCGGGCTTTCGCCACCGGCGGGATGGTGGTGTCCGCCGCCTCGTTCGGGTTGCTGGAAGTCCTGCCGGTTAACTTTGCGTACTGGCAGTTCGCGGGCATCCTGCTGCTCTTCGGCCTCGGCATGGGCCTGTTCGCCTCGCCCAACCGGGCCGGCATCATGAACAGCCTCCCGCCCGAGAGCCGCGGCGTCGGCGCCGGCATGGCCGCGACGTTCCAGAACTCGGCCACCGTGCTGTCGATCGGCATCTTCTTCACGCTGATCATCCTCGGCCTGGCCTCGACGCTGCCGGCCGCCCTCACCCACGGCCTGGTCGCCCAGGGCGTGTCGCAGGCGGACGCGGCCCGGGTCGCGGCGCTGCCGCCGGTCTCGATCCTGTTCGCCGCGCTGCTCGGCTACAACCCGGTGCGGACGCTGCTCGGGCACGCGCTCACCCGGCTGCCCGCCGGCCACGCCGCCTACCTCACCGGCCACACGTTCTTCCCGTCGCTGATCTCGGCGCCGTTCTCGCACGGCCTGGCCGTCGCCTTCGACTTCGCGATCGCGGCCTGCCTGATCGCCGCCGTGGCGTCGCTGCTGCGCGGCGGCAAGTACGTGCACGACGCGGACGGGGCGGACGGGGCGGAGACGGATGAGGCTGCCGTGCGCAGCACGATCCCGGCGGCCAGCGCCGCGGCCGCCATTGCCGCCGGCGCGAACGGCGCGGATGACCCGCACGCCGCCGTCACGGGAGAGGGGTCACCGCTGCGTCGGTGATTCACCCGATGGGCTGATGAGCGATGCCGGATGGTTCACGGCCGGCCAGGATCCAGCCGGCGGCCGCGGCGACGGGCCGCGTCGTGGGATCCTCGCCGCGCGGGCGGTGACGGGGTCATCACGTCGATCCGGCCACCGGGCAGGGCAGGCGGGTCCGACTCGCGGGCTAGCCAGGCGGGGCGGACTCGCGGGCTAGCCAGGCAGCGCCGCGACCGTGTCCGGGGTGAGCCGGTCAAGCCCGGGGAGCACCAGGGCGGCCACGCCGAGCGCGTCCGGGTCCGGCGGGTATCTCGGGTGCGGGACCGCGATAACCTGCAACCCTGCGGCGGCTGCTGACCGCAGTCCGTTCGTCGAGTCCTCCACGGCCGCGCACCGCTGCGGCCTGCGGCCGAGCTGGTCTGCCGCCGCGAGGTAGATATCCGGGGCTGGCTTGCCCCGCCCCACCTGCTCCGCTGACAGCGCGACCGCGAAGGACGACCGCAGCGACGACACGTCCAGCACGGTGCCGATCAGCGACGGCGGCGATGCGCTGGCCAGCGCGAGCGGCCAGCGCACGGCCAGTCCGCGGACCGCCTCGACCGCACCAGGCATCAGCGGCAGCCGTTCGGCGTAGCGGGCCGCCATGCGCTCGATGACCAGCGGCGCGACGGTATCCGGCGGCAGGCCGACGCCCAGATCCTCGCTGAGGTACGTCGCCCACTCGCCCGTGCTCATGCCCATCATCCGTTGCTGTGCCTCGGGGGCCCAGTGACCGCCATGCTCGGCCACCAGCTGCCGGCGCACCTGCTCCCAGACGGGCTCGGAGTCGATGAGCACCCCGTCGAGGTCGAACACGACCGCCTCGATCACGCGTCGTCCCGCCCGTGATCTCAGCGCCGCGCGGCGCGCCGCGGCCGCAGCGGCGGCCCTGGCTCACCGGCCGCGACGTTGCCCATGACGGTGGCGAAGGCGACCAGATCCAGGCCTTCGAGATGATCGATGACGCGCTCGCGCACGCTGCGCAGGTGGCTGGGATACGCCTGCATCAGCCGCTCCAGCCCGGCGCCGGTGAGGGCCGCCAGCTGACCGCGGCCGTCGCTCCGGGCCCGGATCCGTTCCACCAGCCGCTGCCGCTCGAGCCGGTCGATCACCCGGGTCAGGCCGCTGGCGGAGATGGCCGTCACGTTGGCCAGCTCGTTCATCCGCAGCGTGTGGCCGGGCTGTTCGGACAGGTTCATCAGCACCATGTACTCGGCGAGGTTGAGCCCGTGCGACGCCAGCAGGTCAGCTTCCAGCACACGGGGCAGCACGACGATCGCGCGGGCAATCGCTCGCCAGGCGGCCTCTTCGGGTGCGGTCAGCGGCTGTACCTCAGCCGACCCAGCCGGTCCCGCCCCCGCTGCGGTCGATCCCGTCTCCGCTGCAGTCGCCGCTGCCTCCGGTGAGGTCGGTGCCGCCTCCGGTGAGGTCGGTGCCGCCTCCGGTGAGGTCGGTGCCGCCTCCGCTGCAGTCGCCGCTGCCGCCCCCTGCGTTGCCCCCGCTGCCTCCGCCGACGCCGGTATCCCCATGGTCGTCAGGGTAGTTGCTTGACGCCGCAACATCAATACTGGCCTACGTACCGCACTTTCCATTCGGTCGCGATTCGGGCACCGTTTGACCGCTTTGTCCCACCACAACGCATGGAAAGTCGAGTTGATCACGAAACTTCGGTGCGACCCGGCCTGCAGCGGAGAGGTAGTCGGCCAGCGGCCGGAGTAGTCGGCCAGCGGCGGGAGTAGTCGGCCAGCGGCGGGACTAGTCGTCCTGCGCCCGGAGTAGTCGGCCAGCGGCCGGGTAACCGGCCCTAGTCGGCTAGCGACGCCTCGAGGGTGATCTCGGGCACGCTGGCGAGTGCCCGGCTGACCGGGCAGCCGGCCTTGGCCTCGGCGGCATGCTGCTGGAAGGTGGCCTCGTCGATTCCCGGCACCCGGCCCACGGTGATCAGGTCGATCTTGGTGATCGTCGGGGCCCCGTTGACGGGCCGCAGCGTGACCGTGGCGTCGGTGCGGACCGACTCGGGCGGGGTGCCCGCCTCGGCCAGGATGTTGGACAGGGCCATCGAGAAGCAGGACGCGTGCGCGGCCGCGATCAGCTGCTCGGGATTGGCGCCCGGGCCGTCCTCGAACCTTGACTTGAAGGAGTACTCACCACTGATGGTGTCGCCGGCGGTGAACGTGCCGGCGCCCGCCTTCAGGTCACCCTTCCACTCCGCGCTTCCCCTGGCCGGCATCGGTTACCTCCTCGACTCGTCCGCACTACTCGGTCAGAACGCTAGCAGCCGTCAGCCCGTATCCTGCGCGGTGCAGTGCGGAACGCGTGCCGTGCGGAACGCCTGCCAGCCAGGCGGGCCGGGCCAGGTGACCGCTACCAGGGAGAGGACGATCATGACGCACGTGGTACTGACCGGCGGCAGCGGCAAGCTGGGCCGGGCCTGCCTGTCCGACCTGCTCGAGCACGGTTACTCGGTCACGAACGTCAACCTGGTCCGTCCCGCGGACGACCCGTGCCCGTTCGTCCGCGCCGACCTGACCGACATGGGCCAGGCGATGGAAGTCCTGCACCAGGTGGACGACCGGCACGACGGCGTTGACGCCGTCGTCCACCTCGCGGCGGTGCCGGCGCCGGGCATGGTGCCGGGTTCCGAGCTGTTCCGCAACAACACGGTCAGCACCTACAACGTGTTCGCGAGCGCCCATCACCTGGGCATCCGCAACATCGTCTGGGCGTCCAGCGAGACGGTCCTCGGCCTGCCGTTCAGCACTCCGCCGCCCTACGTGCCGCTCGACGAGGAGTATCCGCCCCGGCCGGAGACGGCGTACTCCCTGTCCAAGACGATGGGCGAGGAAATGGCCAGGCAGTTCTGCCGCTGGGACCCGGACCTGAAGATCGTCGGGCTGCGCTTCTCCAACGTCATGCTGCCCGAGGATTACGCGCAGTTCGCTGGCTTCGACGATGACCCGGCGAGCCGGAAGTGGAACCTGTGGTCCTACATCGACGCCAGGGACGGGGCGCAGGCGGTGCGCAAGGCGCTGGAGGCGCCGCTGACCGGGGCCGAGGTCTTCATCATCGCCAGCCCGGACACCGTGCTGACCCGCCCGGTCACCGAGCTGATGGCGGAGTTCTTCCCCGACGTGCCGTGGCGCCGGGAGGTGGGACCGCACGAGTCGCTGTTCGCCACCGACAAGGCCCGCCGCCTGCTCGGTTACCAGCCGCGGTACACCTGGCGGCCGGCTACCTGAGGCTGGGGATGACGGTCGCAGCCAGCCGCTCGGCCTGCTCAGCTGGCTCGAACATCGGCGTGAACAGGATCAGTTCCGCGCCGGCCCCGGCGACCTCGCGCAGCTCGCTAGCGCAGTCGGCCGGGGTGCCCGCGATCGCGGCGGCCTCGATGTCCGGCGACCGGCGGCCGTAGAGCCGCTCCAGTGCGGCGTTGATCCGCTTGCGCGCGCGGGCCCCGTCCTCGTCGACCGCGATGTAGACGCGCTTGGCGACGGGGAAGTCCGCCGCCTGCCTGCCCGACTCGGCGAGCGCCTCGCGGACGATCTGGACCTGGGCGGCGAACTTCGCCGTGGGCGTGGAACCCGCGCCGAAGAAGCCATCGCCCAGCCGTACCGCGCGCCGCAGCGCGGTCGGCCCGTTGCCGCCGAACCAGACCGGCGGGAACGGCTTCTGGAACGGCTTGGGCTCCATCGCCGCGTTCTCGAGCTGCCAGAACTCCCCGTCGAAGGTGACCCGCGATTCGGTCCACAGCGCCTTCATCAGCGCGAGTCCCTCGGTGAACCGGGCCGCGTACCGCTGCGGGTCCACGCCGAACGCGGCGAACGGCCGCCCCAGGCCGCCGGTGCCGACGCCGATGTCGATCCGGCCGCGGCTGAGCTGGTCCAGCGTGCTCAGGCTCTTGGCCAGGTGCACCGGGCTGTGCAGGGTGGACACGAATACCGCGCAGCCCAGCCGCAGCCGCCGGGTGCACGCGACCGCGTAGGTCATCGTCTCGACCGGCCCCAGCTGCGGCCCCGAGCCGAGCACTTGCTCCTGCGCCCACGCGCTGTCGAAGCCCAGCTCCTCGGCGCGGGTGAAATACGCGCCGAACGCCGCGGGATCGAACTCTCCGTCGGGATAGAACTGGGGAATCGAGATCGCGAACCGCATAGGCAGCATGCTACCCAGCCGCCCGAGGCGTTCCCCGGGCGCGGAGCGCTGATCCACCGGGGTTAGTTGCTGTACACCCGGCCCGGCTCGATGAGGACAACGGTGCGCCGCTGCTCGTCCATCACCCGGTCGTATTCGTCCCAGTTCTCGTGCTCGCCGCCCGCCGCCGCGAACACCGCGCGCCGCAGCAGCCGCAGCCCTTCTGCGTCCAGCCAGGGCCTGGCATCGTCGGGGCCGGCCAGCTCGGCCTGCCCCTCGACCGTCGCCCACCGCCAGCCGCTGCGGAAGTTCACCGTCACCTGCCGCCGCTCCCGCAGGTTCGCGAGCTTCACCCGCCCGTAGGTGACGAAAGCCAGCGCCGGCAGGCCCGTCGCCGGATGCGCCAGCATGCCCATGTTGACCACCGAGGACTGGATCGTGCCGTCCGCCCGCAGGGTCGAGACCACTGCCAGTCCGTGCTCGTCACGGCCGAGCGCGGCCGCTTCATCCAGTGTCGTCATGGGGCGCTCCTGTCAGCCTGGCGGGGGCAGCTCGCGACGGTGCGGGGAGCGGGCGGCTGCCTGCACACTATCCAGGACTCGGCCACACTGGGGCGATGGGCTTCTACACCGACCAGGTCGTTCCCCGTATCACCGACGTCGCCCTCCGCGGCGGCGAGCTCGACCGCATCCGCGGCCGGGTCGCCAGCGGCCTCGACGGTGAGGTACTCGAGGTCGGATTCGGCTCGGGTCTCAACGTGCCGCATTACCCCCGAGCGGTGAAACGCGTCCAGGCCGTGGACCCGGCGACGGCGGGGCGGAAGCTGGCCGCCCGGCGGGTGGCGGCCAGCCCGGTGCCGGTCGAGTACGCGGGCCTCGACGGCCAGGCGCTGCCGGTGGCCTCCGCCAGCATCGACCACGTGCTGAGCACGTGGACGATGTGCACCATCCCCGACGTCGAAGCCGCGCTGCTCGAGATGCTCCGGGTGCTGCGCCCCGGGGGTGAGCTGCACTTCGTCGAGCACGGCCGGTCACCAGAACCCGGCGTCGCCCGCTGGCAGGACCGGCTCACGCCGCTGCAGCGCAGGCTCTTCGGCGGCTGCCACCTCAACCGGCCCATCGACCGGCTGCTGAGCCAGTCGGGCTTCACCGTGACCCGGATGGACAACTTCTACATCAGCGGCCCCAAGGTGACCGGGTACAACTTCGCGGGCGTGGCCACCAAGGCCTGACTGCGGGCCGGGAGTGGCCGGCAGCGATGATCGTGGCATGACAGCCCACGAGCCGGTCCCGGCCGGCCAGCGCGAGATGCTGGAACGCGCCACGGACATAGCCGACACCGTGCTGTTCCCGGCGGCGTTGCAAACCGACAGCAGCCCGCGGGTGCCGGCAGGCCAGCTCGACCTGCTGGCCCGCGAGGGCTTCTACGGGCTGGCCGGCCCGGCCGAGGCCGGCGGTGCCGGGGCCGACTACCCGACCCAGTGCCTGGTCGCGGCGGCCTTCGCCGGAGGCTGCCTGGCCAGCGCGTTCGTCTGGATACAGCACCAGGGCGTGCTGCGGCGGGTGCTGAACGGCCCGGCGGGGCTGCGCGAGTCCTACCTCGGCCCGTTGTGCCGGGGCGAGCACCGGGGCGGGGTGGCGCTGGGCGGCTCGCTGCCCGGCCCGCCGAGACTGCGGGCCCGCCGGGCGCCCGGCGGCTACCTCCTCGACGGCCACTCTCCGTGGGTGACCGGCTGGGGCATGATCGACACGCTGGCGGTGGCCGCCCGTGACGAGCAGGAAACCCTGGTCTGGGGCCTCACAGGCGCGGCCGAAAGCGGCACGCTGAGCGTGCAGCCGCTGCGCATGGTGGCGGCCGGCGCGAGCGGCACGGTCACCGCCCGGTTCGCCGGGCACTTCGTGCCGGACGACCATGTGCTGCGCAGGCAGCCGTTCGCCGAGTTCGGCGCCGAGGATGCCCGGGGGCTGCGGATGAACGGGTCGCTCGCGCTGGGCGTCCTGACTCGCTGCCTCGCGCTGCTCGGGCCGAGCGAGCTCGACGAGCAGGCCACTGCGTGCCGGGCCGGGCTGGACGAGGCCACGCCAGCGAGCCTGCCGGCCGCCAGGGCAGCCGCGGCCGAGCTGGCGATGCGGGCCGCGACCGCGCTACTGGTCGGTGTCGGCAGCCGCGGCATTCTCCTAGATCAGCACCCGCAGCGGCTGGTCAGGGAGGCGATGTTCCTGTGCGTGTTCGGCTCCCGCCCGGCGATCAAGGCCGAACTGCTCGTCCGGCTGTCGGCGGCACCGATCCGCTGACGAAGCCGGGATGGGCCGGTCGCGCGATATCTAGACTGAGAACCATTCCTGTGGAATGATGCTTAGCGTGCCAGCGCGGAATGGGACGGTCAAGCCACGCCCCGGGCTCCCCGTGCGGCACCGGGCGGGCATCAGCACGTGTGCGACACTGGCCCGGGGTCCCCGATCCTGGATCAGAGCCCTGAGCTGAATGACTGCAGACGGCCGCTGCCCCGGCGAGCACCATCATCTGATCTGCCGTAGCTGCGGCAGGACGGCCGAGGTGCCCGGATCCGCACTCGATCGCTGGCTGGCCGCCGGCGGCGGGGAGCCGCGATCTGTCC
This sequence comes from uncultured Actinomycetes bacterium, assembly GCA_963702235.1. Classification (GTDB taxonomy): domain Bacteria; phylum Actinomycetota; class Actinomycetes; order Streptosporangiales; family Streptosporangiaceae; genus PALSA-505. Next base: position 50,987 of record CAVPBZ010000031.1, on the reverse strand, counting down.
CCATAACGGCCGCGGTCTTCGACACGTGCGCCGCGTGCACGGCCGCTGCCGCGCTGGGCCTGGCGCAGTCCTAGCGGCAGGCGGCGCAGACCCCCAGCACGTCCAGCCGGTGACTGTGGGCCTGGAAGCCCTCGGCCTCGGCGAGCTTGCCGATGGCGCCGGTCAGGTCTTGCTCGAACCCGGCCGGGAGCGTCACGTCGATGACCTTGCCGCAATTCACGCACAGCAGGTGGTGGTGGTGCTCGGTGAGGTCCTCGGCCAGTTCGAACCGGGTGAACTCGTCGTTGGCCGTGACCCGCCGGACGAGCCCGGCCGATTCCAGGTCCACCAGGTGCCGGTAGGCGGAGCTGCGCGGCAGGTCAGGGAGGCTGCCGGCGATGTCGCCGATGCTCACCGGGTGGCCGGCGCTGACCAGCAGGCTGATGATGGCCCGGCGGCCGGCCGTGTAGCGGAGGTCGATCCGGCGCAGGCGTTGTTCCACGACGCTGTGCAGATCAGTGGCCATCCCGTGAGCTGGCATGACGCTCCTTCGAGCAGGCTGTCCTGCGCAATTCCGCGGGCTCCCGGAACTAGCGCTGGTCGTAACGGCCATCATGGTCGGTGCGGGCAAGCCGTCGTGCCCGGCGGTGGTCATTATTACTCCTGGCAGTGCGCGTACGGCATCCGCCACGATATGCGAGCGGCTCGGTGGCGCTGCCGCCCCAGACCGCCCCTGCCGTCCCGGTCTTAGTTGCAATGAGACCCAGTCTGAGACTATCTTTCCACTTATGGTCATCACGGCAGGTCGGTCCGGAGCCCGCACGTCCCCCAGGAACCGCAGGAACCGCAGCATGGTCGTAGCCGGCGCGCTGACCGGCCTGACGGTGCTGGCGGCGGGGTGCTCAGGCGGCACCACGACCGCGAACGCCGCGAACGGCAGCACAGTGGTCAATGCCATCGGCGCCGAGAACGAGTACGCCAACGTGCTGGGCCAGATCGGCGGCCGGTACGTGCACGTGACCGCGATCCTGGACAACCCCAATACCGACCCGCACACCTTCGAGGCCAGCCCGCGGGTGGCGCAGGAGGTCAGCGCCGCGTCGCTGATCGTCCAGAACGGCGTCGGCTACGACACCTGGATCAGCAACATGGAGGCGGCGTCGGCGAACCCGAAGCGCAAGGTGATCGTGGTCCAGCACCTGCTCGGCCTGCCGGACAGCACCCCTAACCCGCACCTGTGGTACGACCCGAAGACGATGCCAGCGGTGGCGAAGGCCATGGCCAGCGACTTGTCCGCCCTGCTGCCCGCGCACGCCGCTTACTTCCAGGCCAACCTGAAGGCATTCGACCGCTCGCTCACCCCCTGGCTGAACGCGATCGCGCAGTTCAAGGCGAAGTACCCGGGTGTCCGGGTCGCCACCACCGAGCCGGTCGCCGACTACCTGCTGCAGGCGATGGGGGCGGTCAACCTCACCCCGTTCACCTTCCAGGCCGACATCATGAGCGGCCACGAGCCCCCGCCGCAGGATATCGCCCTGGAGAATGGCTTCTTCACCCAGCACAAGGTCAGGGTGTTCGCCTACAACCAGCAGGTCGTCAGCTCGCTCACCACGTCGATACGGGACACGGCGCTGCGCGCGGGAGTGCCGGTGGTCGGCGTGTACGAGACCATGCCGACGCCGGGGTATAACTACCAGTCGTGGATGCGCGCCGAGGTCAATGCCCTGCAGAAAGCGGTGGCCAGCAAGATCTCCACGCAGAAGCTGTGATGACCCACCAGCCCCGGGCCGGGGCCCTGACACCGCAGATCCTGGCAGTTGACGGTGTCAGCGTGTCGCTGTCGGGGCGGCAGATCCTCGATGACGTCAGCTTTAGCGTGCAAGCCGGGGAGTTCACCGGCTTGATCGGCCCGAACGGGGCCGGGAAAACGACGCTGCTACGGGTGATCCTGGGACTCCAGCGGCCCACCCGCGGCAGCGTCGCGGTCCAGGGCCGGCCCCGTACCCGGCGGGACCACGCCATCGGCTACGTCCCGCAGAAGGTCATGCTGGACCCCGATCTGCCGATGCGGGCCCGGGACCTGGTGGCGCTCGGCCTGGACGGGCACCGGTACGGGATGCCGCTGCGGTCGAAGCAGCGCAGCGAGGCGGTGCGCGAGATGCTGCACGCGGTCGATGCCGATCTTTTCGCCGACGCCCGGGTCGGGACCCTGTCCGGTGGCGAGCAGCAGCGTGTCCTGATCGCGCACGCGCTGATCAGCCGCCCCCCGCTGCTGCTGATGGACGAGCCGCTGGCCAATCTCGACATCCGCAGCGGCCAGGAGATCATCAGCCTGCTCGCGCGGATCGCACGCGAGCAGCAGATCTCCGTGCTGCTGTCCGCGCACGAGGTGAACCCGCTGCTGCCCGTGATGGACCGCGTCGTCTACATGGCCGGCGGCCGGGCGGCGAGCGGGCCCGCTGACGAGGTCATCCGGCCCGACGTGCTCAGCCGGCTCTACGGTCATCACGTGGACGTGCTGCACGTGCACGGCCGCGTCCTGGTCGTGGCCGGCCCGGCCGACATCGACGAGCCGGCCCTGATCGTCGGCCGTGGGCTCGAGACGGGCTGACGGTTATGCACCAGCTCTCCACCTGGGTATTCGAGCCCGGCTTCTTCTCCAGCCCGCAGGTCCACGTGGCCGTGACGGTCGGCGGCGTGGTCGCCGTGGTGTCCGCCGTGGTCGGCATGTTCACCGTCATGCGGGGCCAGTCCTTCGGGGGGCACGCGCTCGGTGACGTCTCCGCGGCAGGCGGCTCGGGTGCGCTGCTGCTGGGCCTCAGCCCGGTCATCGGGTTCGTCGGCCTGGGAATCATCGGCGCCGGGGTGATGGACATGATCGGCGTGCGGCGGGTCCGGGGCAGGGACCTGGCCACCGGCATCGTGCTCGGCGCGGCCATCGGGCTGACCGCCCTGTTCCTCTACCTCGGCACCACCTCCGGAGCCACCAGCGGCAGCCCCCAGGTGATCCTCTTCGGCTCGATCTTCGTCATCACCAGCGGCACGATCCCGGCCGTGGTGGTGCTCAGCGTGATAGCGATCGCGATCATCGCGGTCGTCTTCCGCCCGCTGCTGCTGAGCACGGTCAGCACCGATATCGCCGTCGCCCGGGGGGTTCCGGTCCGCCTCGTGGGGCTGCTTTACATGGTGGCCCTGGCCGTCGCTGTCGGGCTGTCCTCGCTGGCCGTCGGCGCCATCCTCTCGACCGCGCTGCTGATCGGCCCCGCTGCCGGCGCGCTGCGGCTGACCAGGCGGATCAGCCGGGCGCTGATCGCCGCGTGCCTGATCGGCGTCGGCGCCACCTGGGTCGGCGTGCTGCTGGCCTACGACAGCTTCTACTGGGGATCGGGCCAGCAGGGCCTGCCTGTCAGCTTCTTCATCGTCGCCGTCATCTTCGCCGCCTACCTGGCCTCGGGCCTGCCGGCGGCGGTCCGGGCGGCTGCGGGGCGGCGGGGAACGGCCACGCCGGTGGCCGGGCCAGCCGGCTCAGACCAGATCGCAGCCTGAGCCGGGCACGGGGAGGGCGAGGGGCACCATGTTCGCGAGCTTCATGACGAACACCTGGATCGTGGCGACGATCGTCGCTGCCGTCGCCGGGGTGGTCGGGTTCTTCGTGGTGCTGCGCGGCTCGGCGTTCCCCGCCCACGCAATCCCGAAAGGCGCGTTCGCCGGCGCCGCCGGGGCCAGCCTGCTCGGCATCAACACGCTGGTCGGGCTCGGGGTGTTCTCGCTGCTGGGTGCGCTCGGGATCGGCTCGCTGGGCCGGCGCAGCCGCCACGACGTCGCCACCGCCCTCGCGCTGGTCATGATGCTCGCCCTCGGCGCCGCGTTCCTCAGCCGGACCACCGAGTACGAGCCGGAGATCTACTCGCTCCTGTTCGGCGAGGTGCTGGGGGTGAGCAGCACCGAGATCCTGCCGGTCGCGCTGCTCGGCCTCGCCTGCATCGCGGCGATAGCCGCCCTCTACCGGCCGCTGATGCTGTCCTCCATCGTGCCCGAGATAGCGGAGTCGAAGGGCGTCCGCAGCCACCGCATGGAGATCTGCTTCCTCGTCGTCGTGGCGCTGGCCACGGCCATGACCGTGCCTGTCGTCGGTGCGCTGCTGATCTTCAGCCTGATGATCGGGCCGCCCGCCGCCGCCAGGTCCCTGACCAGCCGCCCTGTCCTGGCCATGATCGGATCGGTCGTCATCGCGCTGGTCACCGTGTGGGCCTCGATCGCCGCCTCTTACCTGTACAACTGGCCGGTCGGATTCTTTGTCGGCGCGCTCGCCGCGCTGTCCTTCGGCATCGGGCGCGCCTGGGCCTGGCGCCGCGGCAGGGCCAGCGGGGCCGCAGCTCCCCGGCTCCGGCAGGCTACGGACTGATCCGCGCGATCCTGGGTAGCCGACGGGGGCTCGAGCCGCCTGGGCCCCGGAACGCGCCTATGATGCAGCCGCCGCGCGCTTCATGAGATCGTGCGGCTCAGGGCAAGGACAGGCAGACCCGACGGGGGAGACATCATGACGACGACATTCAGCGGCCGGGAGCCGGCCGGGGTGGCCGCCGGCGCGATTTCTCGCTCGTCGCCGACCAAGTGCCAGGCCCGCACCCGGCTCTACCGGGACGGCAAGCTCGAGCTCGAGGGCTTCCCTGTGGCCGAGATCAGTGACCACCTGGGCCACGACTCCTCCGTCGTCTGGCTGGATCTGCGGGACCCGGACCGCGAGGATCTGGCGGTGCTGAGCGAGGAATTCGGCCTGCACCCGCTGGCGGTGGAGGACGCGGTGCACGAGCACGAGCGGCCGAAGCTCGACCGGTACCGCAGCCACCTGTTCCTCGCCGCCTACGCGGTCCACCTGGACGCCGAAACCGGCGAGCTGGCCACCAGCGAGCTGGCTGCCTTCATCACCCAGCGAGCGCTGATCACCGTCCGCAAGGACGACGGGCTGGACATCGGTGCCGTGCTCGAGTACTGGGACGCCAGCCCCGACCTGGCCGGCTCCGGGGTCGGCTACCTGCTGTACGGACTGCTGGACCATGTGGTGGACGGTCACTTCGCGGCCGTTCAGGCGATGGACGACACGATCGAGGACCTGGAGGACCGGTTGTTCTCCGACCGGCCGCAGGACAAGGACGTGCAGCGGCGCAGCTTCGAGCTGCGCAAGAGCCTGGTCATGCTGCGCCGCGTCGTGCTGCCGATGCGCGAGGTCGTCAACTCGCTGATGCGCCGGGACCTGCGGATCGTCAGCGAGCCCCTGCAGCCGTACTACCAGGACGTCTATGACCACGTGCTGCGCGCGACCGAGTGGACGGAAAGCCTGCGCGACCTGGTCACGACGATCCTGGAGACGAACCTGACTATCCAGGGCAACCGGATGAACGTCATCACCAAGAAGGTCACCAGCTGGGCGGCGATCGTGGCCGTGCCCACGTTCATCACCGGCTTCTACGGCATGAACGTGCCCTATCCCGGCTTCGCCCAGCGGTGGGGCCTGCTCACCTCGGCCGCGCTCATGCTGGTGACCGCCGCCGTGCTCTACGTCGTCTTCAAGCTCAAGGACTGGCTGTAGGGCAGCGCCGGGCGGCGAGTGCGCGGCCGGCAGCGGCGATAGCATGACCGGGCAGATGGAATCCCTGACCAGCTGACCCGGGGGGCACCGGTGGCGTTCAACGGATGGCCGGCCGAGGCGCTGGAGTTCTACGAGGGCCTGGCGGCCGACAACTCCAAGACGTACTGGACCGCGCACAAGGCCAGCTACGAGCGGGACGTGCTCGCGCCGATGGCCGCGCTGCTCGCGGACCTGGAGCACGAGTTCGGCGAGGGGAGGATCTTCCGCCCGTACCGCGACGTCCGGTTCAGCGCCGACAAGACGCCGTACAAGACGGCCATCGCCGCGTCCCTGGCCGACGGCGGCTACGTCCAGCTGTCAGCCACGGGCCTCGCGGCCGGCAGCGGGATGTACCAGATGGCGGCCGATCAGCTGGAGCGCTACCGCCGGGCGGTCGCCGAGGACCTCACCGGCAAGGACCTGCAGAAGGTCATCGCCGCGGTCGAGGAGCACGGCATCGCGGTCAGTGGTCACCAGAGCCTGAAAAGCGCGCCGCGCGGCTACCCCAAGGACCACCCGCGAGCCGACCTGCTCCGGCACAAGGGCCTGGTCGCGTGGCAGGACTGGCCGGCCAGGGCCTGGCTCGGCACGCCCGCGGCCAAGGACCGGGTGACCGGTTTCTTCCGGGCCACCCGCCCGCTGTGCGACTGGCTGAACCGGCATGTCGGCGGCACCGAGATAACCGGTGGGCGCTGACAGGGGCTGCCGATAGCTTGGATCCATGCCCAAGGACCTGGACTACCTCGGCCATCTGGCCCGGGAATCGACGCGCTTCCACGACGCGATCCAGCTGGCCCCGCCCCAGGCACGCGTGCCGTCGTGCCCGGGCTGGAACACCGACGACCTGCTCTGGCACCTAGCTGAGGTGCAGCTCTTCTGGGCTGCCATCGTCGGCGAGAAGCTGCCTGCCGACGAGGCGGAGAAGCGCAAGCCGGAGCGCCCGGCCGACCGGGCGGGCCTGCTCGCGCTCTACCAGCAGGCGAGCCGCTTCCTCGGCCAGGTCCTGGCCTCGGCCAGCCCGGATACGTACGCCTGGACGTGGTCGGACGACCAGACCGTCGGGTTCATCCGGCGCCGGCAGGCGCACGAGGCGCTCATCCACCGGGTGGACGCGGAGCTCGCCGCTGACAGCAGGACCGCGCTCGACCCGCAGCTAGCGGCCGACGGAGCCGATGAGGTGCTGCGGGTGATGTACGGCGGGGTGCCCGACTGGGGCACGTTCAGCCCGGATCCCGGCCGGACGGTCCGGCTCCGCGCCACCGACACCGGTGACTCGTGGGTCGTAACGCTCGGCCGGTTCACCGGCACCGACCCCGACGACGGGACCGCTCACGACCTGCCCGACCTCCGCGCCGCCGAGCAGGACACCGGCGAGCCGGCCACCGCCGAGATCAGCGGCGCGGCCGGTGACCTGGACTGCTGGCTGTGGCACCGGCCGCCGCTCGCAGCGATCGAGCGCTCCGGCGACCCGGACGTGCTCGCCAGCTTCGACACGACCATCGGGCCGGGCATCAACTGACCCCACGCGAGGCCCGGCGCCAGGCGCCGTGGAAGGTCACGCCGGTGTTGACCGGCAGGTGCGCGGTGAACACCGGCCCGGCGGCCAGGTCCCGCGCGTCGAGCACCACCGCGTCCGACGCCCGCCGGGCAGGATCGTAGGCCAGCGCCACCAGCCAGCCGTCGCCCTCGGCATCGGTACCCGGCCGCGGCACGAAGACCGGCTCGGAGACCAGCCAGCCAGCGCCTGGATCCCAGGCGTCGGTCGCCCCGGTGGCCACCTCCAGGCGGCCGACCTGCCCGCCCAGGCCCAGCGTGCCATCCAGCAGCACCCCGTAGACGGTCCCGTATCCGCCCGTCGCCCGGCGCCCGTCCACCTGCGGGAACTCCAGGCCCACGGCGGATAGCTGGTGTCCCTCGGCCCGCCGGGCCGTCGCCGACACCCGGTACCGCCACAGCGTCGGCGGCTTTCCGATAGCGCCGGCCCTGAAGTCCTTGAGGTAGGGGCCGATCTCGTCGTAGCTGTCGTAGCGGGACAGGTCGATCACCACGTCGTCGCCGTCGTCGAACGCGGCGGCGAAGTGGAACTGGAACCACGCCGGGGCCTCAATGTGCACGGCGGGACCGCCATCGCGCGGGACCAGCACGATCGTGGTCGCGTCCTTCTCCCGGTACTCGAGCGCGTCGCCGAAGCCGGCCTGCCCGGTCAGGAAGCGGAAGAGCCGCAGCCGCAGCGGGTTGAGGCAGAACACCAGCCAGCGGTCGGTGACGATGAAGTCGTGGTTCATCACCGGTGCAGGAACGGGCACCTGGCTGATCTTGTGCAGCCAGGCCCGACCTGTCGATACGGAAGGCAGCCAGCGCGTTCTGCCGTCCGTACACCATGCCGAAGTTGAAGATCTCACCGGTGGCCGGGTCCCAGTGCGGATGAGCGGAGAACGGCGTGCGGGCCTCCAGCGCCCCGTCGAAGTCCATCTCCCCGATGGTCTCCAGCGTCGAGGGGTCGAGCTGCCAGGGATGGCCGGCCTCCCACAGGGCCAGCAGCCGGCCGGCGGTGAACATCAGGCTGGTGTTGGCCGCGTTGCTCGGCCCTGTCAACAGCTGCAGCATGTTGCGCAATGGACCGCCGCTGCGGAGCGTCCCGAAACCCCGCACCGCCGGCTGGCTGGCACCCTGCTCGGCCAGGTACTTCCTGGTGCGCACGAACCGGGTCGCGCAGTGCACCTCCCCGCCAGGCTGGAACCTGACCGCGCTGACCATGCCATCGCCGTCGAACAGGTGATGCGCGAGGTCGAGCTTGGCCGGACCGACCCGGTACAGGGTCCCGGCCAGCCCGTCGGGCACCCGGCCCTCGACGTCAGCGACGGGGGTATTCACTTCCTCGGGGGTCTCGAACGCGCTCACCCATGCGGGGATTGCCGCGGATCGGGTTACCGTTGCCATCTCAACCTCCGGGTTGTACCGTCCGAATCAGATGGTCTTAAACGTAGGGTATGCTCGTCGGCGTGTCAACGCCTCGGCTCTCGCATACCTCCTACCTGGTGCTCGGCCTGGTAGCGGGAATGGGACCGGTCACGCCCTATGAGCTCAAGCAGATGGTCAACGCGTCGCTGGGCTGCTTCTGGTCGTTCCCGCACTCCCAGCTCTACAGCGAGCCGGAACGGCTGGCGGGGCTGGGACTGCTGGAGGTCGAGCAGGAAGACGCCGGCCGGCGCCGCAAGCGCTACTCGGTTACCGCTGCCGGGCGGGAGATCCTGCTGGCGTGGCTGCGGGACCCGGACGCCGAGCGGGCCGAGATCCGGGAGCCAGGATTGCTCAAGCTGTTCTTCGGCGCGCTGGCCGACGACGAGGACATGACGCGGCTGGCCCAGGCGCGGGTCAAGCTCTACCAGCAGGAACTCGACCAGTACGCCGAGATGGAGAAGGCCATCAAGGACGAGCCTGACATGAGATATCCCTACGCCACGCTCCGGCTGGGTATCTCGTGGGCGCGTGCCTGCCTGGCATTCTGGACCGAGCTGGCCGACCAGCAGGCGGCCGGCGGGCTGGCACTAGCCGAGCAGGCGCCCGGTGAGCAGGCACCTGCCGGGCAGGCGCCCGGCGACTAGCGGGCCGGCTGACGGGGGCCGGCCGACAGGGCCGCGCGAGCTCAGCCAGCCGGCGAGCAACGTTTACCCTGTGTATCCGCGTCATTACTAATATGAAACCCCTACTGACCAGGGCGTTTACGCCTAATGTGTCGGCTACGACGCTTATCGCAGCATTCGTTCTGGTGCTGGCCGGCGTCACCGCCGGGCCCGCACGCGCCCGCGCCGCGCGGCCCGGACCTGCCCCGCGGGCCGCCGCCCGCACCGCACCGGTCCCGGGCGGGCCGATGATCCCTGCACCCGCACCCTCGGGCCCGCAGGCGAATCTCGTCATCACCGTCAGCGCGTCGCCGTCGGCTCCGGTGCTGCGGTGGACGCTGACCTGCGGCCCCGATGGCGGCACCCTGCCGGATCCGGCCCGGGCCTGCCGGATGCTCGACAGCGTCTGGAATCCGTTCATGCCGGTGCGCACCGGCGTGATGTGCCCGATGATCGTCTACGGTCCGCAGCTCACGACGATCACCGGGTACTGGCACGGCACCTGGATCTCGGTGCGGTTCAGCCGGACGTACAGCTGCCAGGCCGCGCAGTGGAACAGGATCCTGTCCGTGATCCCGGCCGGCCCGGGGCAGATAAATCCGGGCGGCCCCATGCTGCCCGGGTCCTCGCTGCGGCCGACCAGCTAGCTATCCGGGACGCCCGGGTCCGCTGCTCAGGCCACCGGCAGATCAGGCCCGTCTGGGGTCGGCCGCCAGCTGACCGGGCCGAGGCTGTCCACGCCCCGCGCCGGGTCGCGCGGGCCCGTTGCTCATGCCTCCGGCAGGTCAGGTCCCGTCTGGGTCCGGCCAGCGGGACCGGTTAGAGGAAGTCGTCGGCGGGAGCGTTGGTGTCCCTGAGGGCGGCGCGCAGCGCGGTCTCCGCGGCGTCGGCCGCGGTCCGCGCGGTCAGGGCGCTGGTGTGAGCGCGGTCGATGTGACCGAGGCCGATGCAGTCGAACGCCACTTGGGCGTCGTGAATGGCCTGCTCGAGCTGGCGCGAGGCCTCCTCAAGGCTCATCGTGTCCCTCCTGGTTCTGCCAAATCTGGGGCACGTACGCTACCGCACGTCACCGGCGTCTGTAGGGTTGACGCGGCAAGCAGCCAGAGCCGTACAGCCGGAGGGCAGCAGATGGACCGCACGTCGGTTGCCGCCAGGCCGCTGCGCCGGGTCCTCGTCGCCAACCGGGGCGAGATCGCCGTCCGCGTGATCAGGGCGTGTCATCTCGTCGGCGCGGAAGCCGTGGCCATCTACTCCGAGGCCGACGCCGGCGCGGCGCACGTGCGGAAGGCCGACGACTCCCGGCTGATCGGGCCGCCGCCGGCCGCCAAGAGCTACCTGGACATCGACGCGATCATCGGGGCCGCGAAGGACGCCGGGGCCGACGCGGTCCATCCCGGTTACGGGTTCCTCAGCGAGAACGCGGGATTCGCGCAGGCGGTGACGTCGGCCGGGCTGACGTTCATCGGGCCGCCGGCCGCCGCCATCGCGGCGATGGGTGACAAGGCACGGGCCCGGGCGCTCGCCGAGCAGGCGGGTGTCCCGCTCGTGCCCGGCAGCGGCCTGGTCACCAGCGCGGACGAGGCGGTCGCGGCGGCCGCCAGGATCGGCTATCCGGTGCTGGTCAAGGCGGCCGCGGGCGGTGGCGGCCGCGGCATCCGGCCGGCTGGCGACGAGGCCGCGCTGCGCTCGGCGCTGCCGGCGGCGCAGCGAGAGGCGGCCGCGTCGTTCGGCAGCGACGCCGTCTACGTGGAGCGGAGCCTGTACCGGGCCCGGCATATCGAGGTGCAGGTACTCGCCGACTCCCGCGGCAGCGTCGTGCACTGCTACGAGCGGGAGTGCTCGCTGCAGCGGCGGCGGCAGAAACTGCTGGAGGAGGCGCCCGCGCCCCGCCTGTCGCCGGAGTTGCGCGACCGGATGACCGCGGCGGCCGTGCGGCTCGCCCGCCAGGTCGGCTACACCGGCGCGGGCACGGTGGAGTTCCTGGTGGACGGCGAGAATTTCTACTTCATCGAGATGAACACGCGCATCCAGGTGGAACACCCGGTCACCGAGCTTGTCACCGGCCTCGATCTGGTCGCCGAGCAGCTGCTGGTGGCGGCCGGCCTGCCGCTGTCGGTCCGGCAGGAAGATGTCGTCCTGCGCGGGCACGCGGTTGAGTGCCGGATCAACGCCGAGGACCCGGACAAGAAGTTCATGCCCCGGCCGGGCACCGTGACCACGCTCGAACTGCCCGGCGGGCCCGGCGTCCGGATCGACCATGCCCTCGCTCCCGGTGCCGCCGTCCCGCCGTTCTATGACTCGCTCGTGGCGAAGCTGTGCGCCTGGGGGACCAGCCGGCCGCAGGCGCTGGCCCGGGCGAGCCAGGCACTCGCCGAGCTGGAGATCGGCGGCCTGACCACCACGGCGTCGCTGCACCGGCGGCTGCTCGACGTGCCCGGCGTTCGATCGGGGAACTACCACACGTCCTGGCTCGAGGAGTTCCTGGCCTGACTCCGGCCAGGCGGCAGCCGTGCAGATAAGTCACGCGACGCGGAGCACCCCGGGCCGCGGGAACGAGGACTACGTCGCGGCGGGCCCGGACTGGGCCATGGTGCTGGACGGCGCCACCGCCCCGGCGGGTGTGTCCAGCGGGTGCATCCATGACGTGCGGTGGCTGGTGCGCACGCTGGCGGCGGCGCTCGGCAGGCGGCTGATCACGGCCGGCCCGGCTCCATCCGGCCCGGGCCCCGCTGACCCGGCTCCGCTCGCCGACCTGCTGGCCGGCGCCATCGCCGAAACCCGGGACGCGCACGCCGGGACCTGCGACCTGGTCAGCCCGGACAGCCCGTCGGCCACCGTCTCGGTGGCCCGGGCCGGTAACGGCCGCCTGGACTACCTGGTGCTGTGCGACTCGCCGCTGCTGCTACGGCACCGCTGCGGGCAGGTCACGCTGATCACCGACGACCGGCTCGCGCGGCTCACCGGCGGCGGGCGGCACGGCGCCGGCCTGATCCGGGCGCACCGTAACCAGCCCGGCGGGTTCTGGGTGGCGAGCACCGACCCCGGCGCCGCGTATCAGGCGGTCCGCGGGTCGGTCAGTCTCGACTCGGTGACCGACGCGGCACTGTTCACCGACGGCGTCAGCCGGCTGGCCGAGTGGTACGGCTACTCCTGGCCGGACATCTTCGCGCGGCTGCGGGATGCGGGGCCGGCCGGGCTGATCGACCTGGTGCGTTCGGCGGAGATGGCATCCCCCCGTCCGGGCGCCAAGCAGCACGACGACGCCACCGCCGTGCACCTGCGGTTCTGACGATCCGGGTGCGCCGCCGCGCAGGCGTGTCTGGTCAGGGTGGATGGCTACTTTCACCCCACCCGAGGGGCAGAACTCGGCATCGATCTTGGTCTGGGGAGCGGCGACGGCGCGGAGGGCGCGAGTACGCGCGGCACGGAGCACGCGAGGGACGGGCGGATTGGCCAGGTTGCTGACGGTTCAGGCGGTGAAGGCGGTCAGCTTCTGCAGGCGCTCGACGATTACCGCATGCACCATGTCCGGCGGCTGGGCCCCGTCAACGGTGAACATCCATTCCCGGCCGGCGTAGTACTCCAGCAACGGCACCGTGTTCTCCTGGTACACCAGCAGCCGGTGCTCGATGACGTCCGCCGTGTCGTCCGAGCCCCGGCCGCGGGAGAGCAGCCGGCGCACCAGTTCCTCGGTGGCGACGTCGAGATGAATCGCCACCTGCACCTCGGCGCCGAGCGGCTGAGCCACGGCGAAGGCCGTCTTGGCCTGCTCCACGGTGCGCGGGAAGCCGTCGAGGACGTAGCCGCCTGCTTCGGCCGCGGCGACGACGGGCTTGCGCAGCATGTCCATCACCACGCTGTCCGGGACCAGATCGCCCTTCTCCACGTAGGACCGGATCGTCTGCCCGAGCGACGTCTGCTCCCTGACGTGCTGGCGCAGCAGGTCGCCACTGGAGATGTGGGTAATGCCGAACCGCTCGGCCAGTCGCTCCGCCTGGGTTCCCTTGCCGGCCCCGGGCGCGCCGATCAGCAGCAGGCGCATCTGATCATCCGCGGCCCTGGCCCAACATGTTCATGGCGAGATCGTCCTATAGTCACCCTCTGGTCAGCAACATCGGCCCCCGGGGAAGTGAGCCGGCGCCGGGGCGCGCGCGGGCGGGGGGTCCACCGCCCGCGCTTACCGGTGGCAGGGAACGAGCTAGGCAAGCGCGGGGATGATGTCGGCGCCGTACGCAGCCAGCGTGTCGTCAGCCTGGTCGTGCATGAGGTAGAGGGCGAACTGGGCCACTCCTAGCTCCGCTAGCTCGTGCAGGCGGTCGATATGCGCCGCCGCTGGGCCGAGCAGGCAGAAGCGGTCCACGATCTGGTCCGGCACGAAGTCCGTCGCCGGGTTCCCGGCGCGGCCGTGGTGGGAGTAGTCATAGCCCTGCCGCCCGGCGATGTAGTCGGTCAGCGCCGCCGGCACCGGGCCGGACGTGCCGTAACGATCGACCAGGTCGGCCACGTGGTTGCCCACCATGCCGCCGAACCAGCGCAGCTGGTCGCGCTGGTGCGGCAGGTCACTGCCCACGTACGCCGGGGCGGCCACGCACATGGTGATCGCCTGAGGATCGCGGCCCGCGCCGGCCGCGGCCGCCCGGACGGCGCCGATCGTCCAGCGGGCGATGTCCGGGTCGGCGGTCTGCAGGATGAAGCCGTCGGCCTGCTCGCCGACCAGATGGAGCGCCTTGGGGCCGTAGGCGGCCATCCAGATTTCCAGCTTGCCGTCCCGCACCCACGGGATCCTGATCGCGACATCGTGGTGGATGACCTCGCGGCCCTCAGCCAGCTCCTTGATCACCCGCATCGCCTCGGACAGCGTGGCCAGCGACAGCGGCTGCTGGCCGATCACCCGCCGGGAGGAGTCGCCGCGGCCGATGCCGCACACGGTACGGTTGCCGAACATGTCGTTGAGCGTGGCGAACAGGGAGGCGGTCACCGACCAGTCCCTGGTGCCGGGGTTCGTCACCATCGGCCCGACGATCATCGACGTGGTCGCGGCGAGGATGCCCGGGTAGATGACGAACGGCTCCTGCCACAGCACGTGCGAGTCGAACGTCCAGCCGTAGCCGAACCCGGCGTCCTCGGCCGCCCGCATCCGCTGCACGACGCGGCCGGCAGGCGGGTCGGTCTGCAAGACGAGCCCGAAGTCCATGGTGCGCCCCCTCACCTCAGGTACTGGCAGAGCTCCCGCTCGAGGAACCGGCCGTGGCCTTCGCGGCCCTGGTACTCGCCGGCGTCGATCACGACCGTGCCGCGGGATAGCGTGGTCTCCACCCGGCCGGTGATCTCCATGCCCTCGTAGGCCGAGTAGTCCACGTTCATGTGGTGCGTCGCCACCGACAGGGTCTGCCGCGCCGCCGGGTTGTAGATGACGATGTCGGCATCGGACCCCGGCTGGATCACGCCCTTGCGCGGGTACAGGCCGAACATCCGGGCCGGGGTGGTGGACGAGATCTCCACCCAGCGCGGCAGCGAGATCTCCCCCGCCACGACGCCCTGGTGCAGCAGGTCCATCCGGTGCTCCACGCCCGGTATCCCGTTCGGGATCTTGGCGAAGTCGCCCCGGCCGAGCTCCTTCTGCTCGCGGAAGCAGAACGGGCAGTGATCGGTCGATACCACGGACAAGTCGTTGGTGCGCAGGCCCTGCCAGAGCGACGCCTGGTGCTCGGCTGGGCGCAGCGGCGGGGAGGCGACGTACTTGGCGCCCTCGAAGTCCGGCCTGGCCAGGTCATCGAGGGACAGGTAGAGGTACTGTGGGCAGGTCTCGGCGAAGACGTTCTGGCCGGTGTCCCGCGCCTGCGCGACGGCCGCCAGCGCCTGGGCCGCCGACAGGTGCACGATGTACAGCGGCGAGCCGGTCACCCGGGCCAGGGTGATCGCCCGCGAGGTGGCCTCGGCCTCGAGCTCGGGCGGGCGGGTGAGGCCGTGCTGCACCGGGTCGGTCCGGCCGGCCGCGATCGCCTGGGCTACCAGCTGGTCGATCGCGATGCCGTTCTCCGCGTGCATCATGACCATCGCGCCGGCCGCGCTTGCCTGCTGCATGGCGAGCAGGATCTCGCCGTCGGTGGCGTAGAACACGCCCGGGTAGGCCATGAACATCTTGAAGCTGTTCACGCCCGCGGCGATGCAGGCGTCCATCTCCTTGAGCGTCGTGTCGTTGACGTCGGCGACGATCATGTGGAAGCCGTAGTCGACGGCGCAGTTGCCGTCCGCCTTGGCGTGCCACTTGTCCAGCGTGGCCAGCAGCGAGGTGCCCTTGGCCTGCACCGCGAAGTCGATGATCGTGGTGGTGCCGCCCCAGGCGGCGGCCCGGGTGCCGGTGCCGAAGGTGTCCGCCGAGAACGTGCCGCCGAACGGCATCTCCATGTGCGTGTGCGCGTCGATGCCGCCGGGCAGCACGTACTTCCCGGTCGCGTCGATGACCCGGTCCGCAGCCGGTGCCCAGCCGCCGGCCTCGGCGCTGCCGTCGGCCTGGCGGCGGAGCCGTTCGGGAGAATCATCTCTTGATATCAGGGCGGCGATCTTCTCGCCGCCCACTAGCACGTCGGCGGGCATCGTGCCGGTCGCGGTCACGACCGTGCCGCCGCTGATCAGGATGCGCATGACTGCTCCCGGGCTACGGCTGGACCAGCGCGGAGTAACTGTCCGGCCGCCGGTCGCGGTAGAACGCCCACAGGTCACGGACCTCGGCGAGCAGGCCCATGTCCAGGTCGCGGATCACCACCTCGTCCTCGGTGTCGGAGGCCGCGTCGCCGATCAGCTGGCCGCGCGGGTCGGCGAAGTAGGTCTGGCCGTAGAAGTCGTTGTCGCCGAGCGGCTCTGTGCCCACCCGGTTGATCGCGCCGACGAAGTACTCGTTCGCGACCGCGGCGGCGGGCTGCTCGAGCCGCCACAGGTGCTGGGACAGGCCGCGGCTGGTGGCCGAGGGGTTGAACACGATGCGGGCGCCGCCCAGGCCGAGCGCGCGCCAGCCTTCGGGGAAGTGCCGCTCGTAGCAGATGTAGACGCCGATCTTGCCCACCGCCGTGTCGAACACCGGGTAGCCGAGGTTGCCGGGGCGGAAGTAGAACTTCTCCCAGAACCCCTTGACCTGCGGGATGTGGTTCTTGCGGTGCTTGCCCAGGTAGCTGCCGTCGGCGTCGATCACCGCCGCGGTGTTGTAGTAGACGCCGGGCTGCTCTTCCTCGTACACCGGGATGATCAGCACGATGCCGTGCTGGCGGGCCAGGTCCTGCATGAGGCGGGTGGTCGGGCCGTCCGGGACCGGCTCGGTATAGGAGTAGTAGTCGGCGTCCTGGACCTGGCAGAAGTACGGCCCGTAGAACAGCTCCTGCAGGCACACGGCCTGCGCGCCGGCCGAGGCGGCGGTCTTGATGTGATCGACCGCCGCGCCGATCATCGATTCCTTGTCGCCTGTCCAGCGCTGCTGGATCAGTCCGGCCCGGACAATCTCACCCACCGCGGTCTCCTCCCGCCGTCGTCCGCCGCCACCGGCAGGCATGCAGCCTACGCCCGGCATGTCTGGCAGGGTAGTCTTCGGCACGCTGGCGCGGCGCGGGAGGAACGATGGAGCCGGTACCGGAGGACTGGGCGCGGGCGGTGGCGGTGGTCGCCCACCCGGACGATCTTGAGTACGGTGCGGCCGCGGCCGTCGCCCGGTGGACCCGCCAGGGCAAGAGCGTCGCCTACCTGATGGTCACCAAGGGCGAGGCCGGCATCGCCGCGATGCCGCCGCACCAGGTCGGGCCGCTGCGCATGGAGGAGGAACGGCGCAGCGCGGCGGTCGTCGGCGTGCAGGAGGTCGAGTTCCTCGACCATCCGGACGGGCTGGTGGAATACGGCGTGCCGTTGCGGCGGGATCTGGCCGCGGCGTTCCGGCGGCTGCGACCCGAGTTCGTGCTCGCGATGAACTTCGAGCTGACCTGGGGCGAGAGCGGCACGGTCAACCACGCCGATCACCGGGCGGTCGGGCTGGCCGTGCTCGACGCGTGCCGGGACGCGGCCAACCCGTGGGTGTTCGGCGACGCGGGGCCGGCCTGGACCGGGATCCGGCACGCGTTCGTGGCCGCCGCCGGCGACCCGACGCACTTCGCCGACGTGACCGGCACGATCGATCTCGGGGTGGCCTCGCTGCGGGAGCACCGGGTGTACATCGAGGGGCTCGGCCGGGAGTTCGACCCGGACGAGTTCCTGCGCAACATAGCCGGCTACACCGGGCTGGGGGCCGGGGTCGAGTACGCCGTCGGCTTCCGCCGCTACGGCGTCAGCTGACCGCGGCGGGCGCCGGGGGGCCGGCGCCGCGCGCGTGCGCGGGCGCGCGCTGGGGGCCGGGGCCGGCGCCGTGCGCCGGCGCGGGGCGGCCAGCCTGCCGCCGGCGCGGGGCGGCCAGCCCGTCAGCCGTCCTTGGCCGGCTCGCCGTGGCTGGCGTTCGCCTTGCCGCGGCCCCAGTAGGCCTTGGGTGACAGCTGCGCGGGCTCGAGCCCGCGGGCCTGCAGCGTCTCGCGCAGGGCCGAGACCACCCGCGCCTCGCCGATAAGATACGCGTGCGGCCGCCCGGCCGGGATCGGCACCACCGCCGCCGCGGCGACCAGGGCATCCGGCTCGCCGGCGGCCTGCCCTGCCGGTGCAGCCAGGTCAGCTCGACCGGGGCCCGCGCGCGCAGTTCCTGCTCGTCGGCCGGCTCGGGCACCTCGAGGATCACGGTCGCCGACGCCTGCGGCGGCAGCGACTCCACCATCGCGAAGATCGCGGCCAGGGCGGACTCGTCGCCGACGAACAGGTGCCAGTCCGCGTCCGGCACCGGGCTGATCTTCCCCCGCGGCCCGACCGCATCGACCGTCACGCCGGGCGCGGCGGCCCGGACCCACTGCTCGCCGGGGCCCTGCGCGTGCCGCACGATATCGAGCGTGAGCAGCTGCCGGCCCGGATCGAGCGCCCGGATCGTGTACCTGCGGCGCACCGGCCGGCCCCCGTCGCGGTTGACCAGGAGCATGACGTCCTGGCCCGGCGTGTACGCGAAATCGCCGAGCTCGGGCGCGGTCAGCACCAGCCGCTGCAGGCTCGGCGACACCGGGCCCGAGGCCACGACCGTGAGCTGCATCGAGACCGTGCCGGGCATGGTGCGGAACGGGTCATCGGGTGCCTGCGCGGCGGGCGGAACGTCATTCACGGGCGGTCGGTCCTCTCTCGTCTGCGCGCCGGCCGGGCCTGCGCACGGGCCGGGTTTGCGCCGGCAGGCCCAACTCCGGCCGAAACGTATCAGGATGCGCATGCAGCGTGACCAAACCGGCCCCGGCCTCGGCCTTCGCGCACCGCAGCGGCCGACGCGACCCCATCCCGCGGCCTACCTGCGCTTATGCTGACTGTATGCGCCCGATATGGAAGGGGACCATCTCGTTCGGCCTGGTGGCCATCCCGGTGAAGCTTTACACGGCCACCGAGGCGCACGACGTGTCCTTCAGGCAGGTTCACGCAGCCGATGGCGGCCGCATCCGGTACAAGCGGGTGTGCGAGCTCGACGGCGAGGAAGTCCCGTACAAGGACATCGCCAAGGGCTACGAGCTGCCCGACGGCGAGATCGTGGTCCTGACCGACGATGACTTCGCCAACCTGCCGCTCGTGTCGTCGAAGGAGATCGACGTCGTGGAGTTCGTGCCGGCCGAGCAGATCGACCCCATGCTGTACAACAAGGCGTATTACGCGGAGCCGGACAAGTCCGGGGTGAAGCCGTACGTGCTGATGCGCGACACGCTGGCGGAGAGCGAGCGGGTCGCGGTGGTGAAGGTCACGCTGCGGTCCAGGGAGGCCCTCGGCGTCCTGCGGGCGACCGGTGATGTGCTGGTGATCCACACCCTGCTGTGGCCCGAGGAGATCCGCGAAGCCCAGTCGCTGGCACCGCAGACCGAGGTCGCCGTGCGCAAGCAGGAGATCGCGATGGCCAGCAGTTACATCGACTCGCTGTCGGGCGACTTCGACCCCACCGAGTTCACCGACGAGTACAAGGCCGCGGTCGAGGAAGTTGTCGCCGCCAAGGCGGCCGGCCGCGAGATAACCGCGGTGGCGCCGAGCAACGGGGGCGGCGAGGTCATCGACCTGGTCGAGGCGCTGCGCGCGAACGTGGCGGCGGCCAAGGAGAAGCGGGCCGGGCAGGGCAAGCGGGCTCAGCCTGCCGCCGCGAAGACAGCGGCCGCCGAGGACGAGGACGAGGTGCCGGCCAAGCGGGCGCCGCGCAGCCGGGCCAAGACGGGGCAGTCCGCCGCGGCGAGCAAGACCGCCGCCAAGCCGCGCGCGTCCGCGGCGGGAACCGGCACCTCGCGCCGCCGCAAGCCCGCCTGACCGCCGACACCGGCACTGACGACCGCTCTGACAACGTCCGCGCGGCGCGGGCGCTGACGACGGCGCTGACGACCGGGGCGGTACCACTTTGCACACCACACGACCACGGAATCAGGGCAAATCGGACTCATTTTGGTCGTAGCGTGTGCAAAGTCACCGATGATCACCGCCCAGCGTGCCCGTGATGCCGCACAACGCTCTCTCGATTTCGGAGCGTAGCCGCGGTAACGTAGTGATGTATGAGCATCCATTCAGACGTTGCGCCGGCCGACGGGCCGGACGACTGCACGGTCCGGGTCGTCGACCCGCACCGGGTGGCGAACGTCCGGGCTTCGATGCCGGCCGATGAGCAGGTGGCCGACCTGGCGGACGTGTTCGGGCTGCTCGCCGACCCGGGCCGGCTGCGGGTGCTCGTGGCGCTGCTCGAGGGGAAGGAGATGTGCGTCTCCGACCTGGCCGCCGCGGCCGGGGCGAGCGAGTCGGCCGCCTCGCATCACCTGCGGCTGCTGCGGGCGCACCGGGTGGTGCAGGTCCGCAGGTCAGGACGGATGGCGTACTACCGGCTCGCCGACGCGCACGTCCGCATGCTGCTCGACATCGCGCTCACCCATATAGGCCACGCGCCGGCCGCCGCGCACCCGGAACGCTCCGCCGCTCAGATCCGGCAGTAACCATGAATTCCCCGAACGCACACCGCGACCGTCAGCACGGACCGCACGGCCACGCCGCGGGTCACCTGGCCCATCCAGGCGGCCCTGCTTCCGGCGCGACGGCTGGCTCCGGCGCCAGGCATCTCACCGGCGCGCTCGTGCTGATCGTGGCGTTCATGGCCGCCGAAGTGACGGTCGGACTGCTGGCGCACTCCCTCGCGCTGATCTCCGACGCGGCGCACATGCTGACCGATGCCGCGGCAATCGCTCTCGCGCTGACCGCGATGCGGCTGTCGGCCCGGCCCGCGGCCGGCGGCTACACCTACGGCCTGCGCCGCACGGAGATCCTGTCGGCGCAGGCGAACGGCATCACGTTGCTGCTGCTGTCGGTGTGGCTGGCGTACGAGGCAGTGCACCGGCTGATCTACCCGCCGGTGGTGGCGGGCGGCCCGGTGCTCGGCACGGCTCTGGCCGGCATCGTGGTCAACGCGCTCGCGGCTGGCCTGACCGCCAGGGCCGACCGGAGCAGCCTCAACATCGAGGGCGCCTTCCGGCACATCCTCACCGACGCGTACGCGTTCGTGGCGACCGCCATCGCCGGCCTGGTCATGCTCACTACCGGGTTCGACCGGGCCGACGCGATCGCCTCCCTGGTCGTGGTGGCGCTGATGGCCAGGGCCGGGACGGGCCTGCTGCGCGAATCGGGCCGGATCTTCCTCGAGGCGGCACCCCCGGGGCTGTCCCCGCAAGCCATCGGCCAGGCCATGGCCCGGTGCGAGGGCGTGGTGGAGGTACACGACCTGCACATCTGGCAGATCACGTCCGGGATGCCCGCCGCGTCCGCGCACGTGCTGGTCGGCCAGGGACTGGACTGCCACGCGGTCCGCGCCGACCTCGAGCGCCTCCTGGCCGGCACCTACCAGATCACTCACACGGCCTTGCAGGTCGACCACGCCCCCGATCCGCTGCTGGCGATCCGCGCCCCGTCCGCCCCCTCCGCTTCGTCCGCCCCGTCCGCCCCGTCCGCGCCGCCTGGCGACGGGCACTGCGCGCAGGCGCACGGCCCGGCCCATCGTCCGGGCGACAGGTCAGCGGGTAACTGAGCCGCAACGCCAGGATTACCGGCCCACTCCGCCCGGACCGCGGGCCGGTAGCCGCCCGGGTGACCGGCCCGGCGCGGGTGCGCCGGACCGGCGGAGGCTACCGGACCGCCGGGCGGTCTAAGGCCGCGGGCCAGTAGTCCGGCGTGGCAGGCTCACGGCGTGCCTCGTCGGCTGCGCGTGCCTGCCGGGCCTGGGCCTGCCAGTAGCGGACCCTCTTCTCCATGTGCTGCTGCGAGCGGGACATGGCCGCGGTGGCGACCACCAGCATGAGCCAGCAGCCCACGATCGTCCCGGTAATAATCGAAGCGATGATGGTCAGCATTGTTGCCATGGGAGCACCGCCTGCCGTTCCAGACTGTGTTGCTGGACACTGACTGTCCTGCCGCCCTTGGTGGCGGGCGGCGGACGGTGGCCTGCCGGGCTGGCGCTGGTAAGCGCGTGCCGGTCCGGCGTCGTGGTTGCTAACTGCCGGTCCCCCGTGCTCTTCACCATGCCCCCTCCTCTGTTACGCCGGAGCTGCGTGTTCGACGGCCCCTGCAGATAGTGTTGTACCCATCGATGAAAGTTGCATCGCGATTTCTGACAGACATTCTCCTGTGAACTTCTAGGCACATGACTGTGGCGGTTGCGCTACGCTTGCGCCACACCACGACAGGGAACCGACCACGAATGAGGGGGACCGGGCCCGTGTCCGACCTCGGCGGCCAGACAGTCCGCCACCGCCGCCTCGCCGCAGAGCTGCGGCGCCTGCGCGGCCGAGCTGAGATGACGGGTGATCAGGTGGCCGAGCGTCTCGGCTGGTCACCTTCGAAGATCAGCAGGCTGGAACATGGCCGCACCGGCTACAAGATCGCCGACGTGAAATCGCTGCTGGACCTGTACGGCGTAGATGGCGGGGCACGGAACGAACTCCTAGCACTTACCAAGGACACCTCTAGGAGGTCGTGGCTGGAAAGTGAATCCGCCAACCTGCCATCCAGATTCGCCGCTTACGTCAGCATGGAAACCGAAGCCGAGACCATCTGGAGCTGGGAACCCCTTGTCGTCCCAGGACTGCTCCAGACTGAGGACTACGCGAGGTCAATCTTCGAGGCCTGGCAGTCGGTAGTGACGATGTCACCCGCTGAGATCCAGCGGCGCATTGATATCCGGCTCGCACGACAGGAACTGCTCGTGCGTGATCCGCCGCCTGCCCTTACCGCCGTACTCGACGAATCCGTCCTCACCAGACAGATAGGTAATGCCGCCATCATGCGCGGTCAGCTCGGTCACCTGATGGAATGTTCCGGGCGGCCTCCTATCGAGGTACGCGTCCTGCCGATGAACGCCTACCATCCCGTGCTCACGGGGTCGTTCAACTACATGAGGTTCAGCGGCTCCGAGGACGTGACCTTCGACGACATAGTCTCCATCGAAAATCTGGCCAGTAATCACTACATCGAAGACGAGGACGAAACCTACCAGTATCGCCTTTCATTTGAGCGTCTGCTGGAGGAGTCGCTAGACGCACGACACACCCAGGAGCTTATCCGGAACTACTCGCAGGAGCTCTGGGCCTAGTAATAGGATTCTTCGCGGCCGCCAATTAAGCCGGATGCCGCGAGGCGGAAGATACCTCAGGAGTATTATATGCGTGCCATTAGCGTGATTAACGTCAATACTGATGACCCCTGGCGGAAGAGCTCGCGGAGCGCCGCCAATGGTGCTTGTGTCGAAGTTGCACCTTTTTCTGGGCGCCGCGTGGCGGTGCGGGATAGCAAGAACCGGGCAGGTACCCCTGTGGTGCTCGCCGCCAATGACTGGCGCGCCTTCCTCAACGGCATCAAGAACGGTACGTTGCCCTGTTGACGACAACCGGAGCACGCACGTCCTGACTTCGTGACCACTCGTCAGCACTGGCGGGAGGCCGGGGCGGCCGATCTATCGGCGATCGTCGCCCTGCATGAGGCGGCGGCTGCGGTCGATGGCGGATCACCGTTCGCGGCGGCGCAGTGGCTGCTGCGCCGCTGGTACCTCGATGGCGTTGAGGCATCGCTGGCGGCCTTCCGCGACGACGCGCTGATCGGGATCTGCGCGCGCAGGCCGGGAGGCCAGCCAGACGGAATACCGGCGAGAATCGCTGGCCTGGTCGCGCCCGCGCACCGCGGGCAGGGCCTGGGCGCGCGACTGCTCGACTTCGGCCTCGCCGCCGGTCAGCCGGATGCCCGGGTCCTAGTGGAGACCGAGTTGCTGACGGCAGCGGCGGACGCGCTCTACTGCAGCCGCGGCCTGCGCCAGGTGTTCGCCGAAGACGTCATGGTTAGGTCCCTGGCTGAGGGGGCGCCTGTCGTGCCCCCGGATCCCGCTGTCTCGTTCATCCCCTGGACTGAGGCGACCGCGCCGCGGTTCTTCGCCGTCTGGGAAGCGGCGTTCCGGGAGCGCCCGGGGTTCCCCGGCTGGCCGGCCGCCACCTGGATCAGCCGGATGAGCGATGACGAAGACTTCCGCGCCGACTGGACCCTGCTCGCCCGGGCCGGCGGCGAGGACGCGGGCTTCGTCGCGGGCGCGTCGGGCGGCTGGATCGTCCAGGCCGGCGTCATCCCCGCGGCGCGCGGGCGGCGCTTGTCCGGGCGGCTGATCGCCGAGGTGCTCGGCCGGATGATCGCGGCGGGCGAAACCCGCGCAGTGCTGACGGTCAACGTCAGCAACCCGGCCGCGATCGCCGTCTACGAGAGGCTCGGCTTCACCGCGACCGGGCGCCGCGCCCGGTACGAGCGCGCCCGGTAACCGGGTGGCGTCCCGCGGGCCGGAACTGCGATCCTGTCCCGGTGACTACCGATCTGGACCGCGCCCGCGACCTGCTCAGCCGCACCCCGATCCTGGACGGCCACAACGACCTGCCCTGGGCCCTGCGCGAGCTGGGACGGTCAGATCTGGACGGGGTCAACCTCACCGCCGGCATCCCGGACACTCATACCGACCTGCCCCGGCTGCGGGCCGGCGGGGTGGGCGCGCAGTTCTGGTCGGTCTTCGTGCCGTCCAAGCTCGCGGGCGACAGCGCGGTCGCCGCCACGCTGGAGCAGATCGACCTGACCCGGCGCCTGGTCAGCCGGTACAGCGACGCGATGGAGCTCGCGCTGACCGCCGACGACGTCGAGCGGATCACCGCCGAGGGGAAGATCGCCTCGCTGCTCGGCGCCGAGGGCGGCCACTCGATCTCCTCCTCGCTGGGAGTGCTCCGCTCGCTGTACGGGCTCGGTGTCCGCTACCTGACGCTCACCCACAACGACAACGTCCCGTGGGCGGACTCGGCCACCGACGAGCCGGCGGCGGGCGGGCTGACCGAGTTCGGCCGGGCGGTGGTGACCGAGATGCAGCGCCTCGGCATGCTCGTCAACCTCTCGCACACCGCGCCCGCGACCATGCGCGACGCCCTGCGCACGGCGCGCGGGCCGGTCATCTTCTCGCACTCCAGCGCCCGCGCGATCTGCGATCACCCGCGCAACGTGCCCGATGACGTGCTGCAATCACTGGCGGCCGGGGGCGGGGCCTGCATGGTCACGTTCGTGCCGGCCTTCGTGTCCGAGGAATGCCGCCAGTGGGACCTCGCGGTTTCCGCGGAGATGCGCGAGCGAGGTCTCGACCCGAGAGATTATTCCGAACGGATGCAGGCCGCGGCCGAGCGCGCAGCCAGCCACCCGCGGCCGAACGCCACGGTCGCCCAGGTCGCGGACCACGTCGAGCATGTGCGGGCGGTGGCCGGGATGGAGCATGTCGGGCTCGGCGGCGACTTCGACGGCACCGACCAGCTGCCCGAAGGGCTGTCGGACGTGTCCGGGTACCCGGCGCTTTTCGCTGAGCTGCTGCGCCGCGGCTGGACCGAGGCCGACTGCGGGCTGCTGGCCAGCGGCAACATCCTGCGGGTGCTGCACGACGCGGAGAAGGCCGCCAGCGCGTACTGAGCATGGAGAAGATCACCCGGCACGACGGCCGGTGGACGCTCGAGGACCGGTTCGCCGGCGCGTGGCACTACCTGCCGGTCGAGGTACCGCCGGGCAGCCGCGCACTGCGGGTCGAGCTTGACTACGACCGGGCCGCGGCGACGCTGGACCTCGGCTGCCTCGGCCCGGCCTGTTTCCGCGGCTGGTCCGGCGGGGCCCGCCAGTCGTTCGTGATCTCCGCCGGTGACGCCACGCCCGGCTACCTGCCCGGCGAGCTCGAGCCGGGCACCTGGCAGGTCATCATCGGCATCTACCGGGTGCAGGCCGAGGGAACCGGCTACCGGCTCACCGCGCAGGCGACGGACAGCCCGGCAGAGCTGCGCGCCGGCCCGCGGCCCGCGCCACCGGTGCCGCTAGCCCGGCCGCCCCGGCGCGAACTGCCCGCGGCCGCGGGCAGGCGCTGGCTGGCCGGCGACCTGCACGCGCACACCGTGCACTCCGACGGCGCGGTGACCGTGCCGGAGCTCGCCTGCCGGGCCGTCGGGCGCGGGCTGGACTTCCTCGCCATCACCGACCACAACACGATCAGTCATCACGCCGAGCTCGGGCCGGCGGCGGCCAGGTACGGGATCACGCTGCTGCCCGGCCAGGAGGTGACGACCGACACCGCGCACGCAGGGGTGCTCGGCGACGTCGGCTGGGTGGACTTCCGCGCCAGTCCCGACGACTGGCTGGCGCAGGCGCAGCAGCGCGGCGGCCTGATGTCGGTCAACCACCCGATCGCCGGTCACGTCAGCTGGCTGCGGCCCATGCGCGGCCGCCCGCCGCTGGTCGAGGTGTGGCACCCGAGCTGGCTCGACCCGCGCTGGACCACGCCGCTGGCCTGGTGGCTAGCCTGGGATCCGGCCGCGATCCCGGTGGGCGGCAGTGACTGGCACCGGCCGGGGGACAACGCCGAGCCGGGATCTCCGACAACGTGGGTGGAATGCGAGGGCACCGGGCCCGGCGCGGTGCTCGACGGCCTGCGAGCCGGCCGGGTGGCGATCTCCGCCGACCGGGACGGGCCGGTGCTGCTGCGCAGCGGCGGCGAGCTGGTCGCAGCCGGCGCCGACGGCACGATCCTGACCGGGCCGGACGGGCCGCGCGCCCGGGTCGGCGGCGCGCTGGCCGCCTTCCCGGCCGCCCCGGGTTATCACCGCCTGTGCGACCCAGACGGCGCGACCCTGGCGCTGACTCCCTAGCCCGGGCGGCGGGGTGATGCAGCCAGCGCAGGCGGCGGGGTGGTGCAGCCGGCGCAGGCGGGCTGCCCCTTGAAGTAGGCGGGGATGGCGGGCGAGTCGGTCGGCGGGTTGGTGGCCAGCAGCAGCGGCGGGCGGGGCGGCTGGCTGAAGTTGAAGTCGGCGGCCAGGTTGCCCAGGATCGATGCGTTCTCGCGTACGTCGGGGCGGGGGTCGGGGCGGCCGTCGGTCTTGGGGTTCAGCCGGGCCCCGCCGAGGAAGTCGTCCTCGATGAACTTCAGGTAGGCGTCGTGGCTCAGCGTCTGGTGGTCGATGTAACCCTTCCTGGCATACGGCGAGATCACGATCGACGGCACCCGCAGCCCGTAGCCGTTCTGGTTGACCTGGGGCGGTACCACGTGGTCGTAGAAGCCGCCCCAGTCATCCCAGCTGAGGAAAATCGCGGTGGAGGTCCAGTCCGGGCTCTTCATCGCGGCGTTGACAATCGACGTGACGTAGGCCTGGCCCTGGTGGACGCTGGCGGGCGGGTGCTCGCTGTCGGCGTCGGACGGGGTGATCCAGCTCACCGCGGGCAGCGTGCCGGCCCTGGCCGCCGCGTAGTAGCGGGACAGATCGGTGATGTTGGACAGCTGATGATCGGCGTGGACGTCAGTAAACAGCGGCAGCGGGTTCCAGATGCCAGGTGTCCTGGCGCTCTGGTGAACCGGTTTGCAGGTGACCGCCGAGTTGTTGGCGCAGTCCGGCTGGGTGCCCTTCTGCACGTAGTAGGCCCAGCTGACGTGCGCGGCATTGAGCAGCCAGGTGATGTCGGTCCAGGCCAGGTTGACCGAGGTCTGGCCGAGGGTCAGCTCGCGGTGCACCAGCTGGTCGAACCTGGGCGCGTGGTAGGGCCCGACGATGTTGTTGGTGCAGCTCATCGGCTGCGGGCTGGCGCACCGCGCCGACCAGGCGGACACCATGTACAGGTGATCGGGCAGCGACCATGACTTGACCGGCTCGAACATGTGGTCGTCGAGCACGAAGTTCCTGGCGTAGGCCCAGTAGTTCGGGATCTCAGCCGCGGTGTGATAGCCCATCACGTCGGGCGTCGAGCCGATGCTGCAGGCCGGGTCGTTGGGGGTCTTGCACTTCTTCGTGCCCTGGTCGCGCTGCTTGATGAACCCGTTCATCTTGCCGCCGTTGACGTCGGCGACGGCGTTGACCTCGCCGTGCGGGCCGCCCCCGTTCACGTCGGCCTTGTCGTGGTAGGGCCGGACGCAGCCATGCCCGGGGTTCGGCACGCAGACCGTCGGCACGCCGTTCTTTACCGGTATGCCGACGGCGCCTGGGTAGGTTCCGAAGTAGCTGTCGAACGAGCGGTTCTCCTGCATCACGACGATCACGTGCTTGATCTTGTGGATGCCGGCCGGGACGACGTAGGTGCCGGACGGCCCGCCGGTCGCCCGGGCGGCGACGCCGGACGCCGGGATCCCGTCACGGCCCGCGGAGCTGAGATGGCCTGACGGCGAGCTGCACGCGGCCAGCAGCCCGGCGACCAGGGCGCCGGCGGCGGCGAGCGCGGCCGGGCCGGGAGGGACATGTACCAGGCGCATCTCGTCATGTTCTCTCACGAGGATGCGAGACCGGCCTGTGGACGGTCAGCGCTGTATGGGGGAACTCTGGGAGAGTCCTGAGTTACCCAGGATCAGGCGGAATATCCGCGGCGTGGCCTGGAAACCGTCACTGCCGGGCCCGGTGCTGACGGTGCCCCTGCGCGGGGACGGCCGGCGCGTGCGGCGGGCTTCCCGGGGAGGGCGGCGGGAGGGTGCAGCCGACGCAGGCCGGCGCCCCCCCGAAGTAGGCGGGGATGGCGGGCGAGTCGGTCGGCGGGTTGGTGGCCAGCAGCAGCAGCGGCGGGCGGGGCGGCTGGCTGAAGTTGAACTCGGCGGTGATGTTGCCCAGTATCGGCAAGGTCTCGCGTACGTC
The DNA here is from genome assembly GCA_963702235.1 of uncultured Actinomycetes bacterium. Lineage (GTDB taxonomy): Bacteria > Actinomycetota > Actinomycetes > Streptosporangiales > Streptosporangiaceae > PALSA-505. Next base: position 22,503 of record CAVPBZ010000031.1, on the reverse strand, counting down.
GGGCCTGCGGTCGGGCCGCCCGTCAGTCGCGGGATTGAGCCGGGCCCCGCCCAGGAAGTCGTCCTCGATGAACTTCAGGTAGGCGTCGCTGCTGAGGGTCTGGTGGTCGATGTAGCCCTTCCTGGCGTACGGGGAGATGAGGATCGACGGCACCCGCAGCCCGTAGCCGTTCTGGTCGGCCATCGGCGGGACCACGTGGTCGTAGAAGCCGCCCCAGTCATCCCAGCTGAGGAAAATCGCGGTGGAGTTCCAGTCCGGGCTCCGCATGGCCGCGTTGACGATCGACGTGACGTAAGCCTGGCCCTGGTGCACGCTGGCGGGCGGATGCTCGCTGTCGGCACCGTCCGGGGTGATCCAGCTCACCGCGGGCAGCGTGCCGGCCTTGGCCGCCGCGTAGTAGCTCTGCAGGCCCTGGATGTTGTGCAGCTGGTGGTCGGCCCGGACGTCGCCGAACAGCGGCAGCGGGTTCCAGATCCCCGGTGTGCTCGAGTTCTGCAGGATCGGCTTGCAGGTCAGCGCCGAGTCGTTGGCGCAGTCCGGCTGGGTGCCGCTCTGCACGTAGTAAGCCCAGCTGACGTGCCGGGCGTAGAGCAGCCAGGTGATGTCGGTCCAGGCCAGGTCGATCGAGGTCTGGCCGGTGGCCAGTTCCTTGTTCACCGCATGGTCGAACTGGGTGACCCCGTAGGGTCCGATGATGTTGTTCTCGCAGCTCATCGGCGAGCGGTTCTTGCACTTGGCCGACCAGGCGGAAATCATGTAGAGGTGGTCGGGCAGCGACCACGAGCTGACCGGTTCGAACATGTGGTCGGCCAGGACGAAGTTCCTGGCGTAGGCCCAGTAGTTGGGGATCTCCCTGCCGGTGTGATAGCCCATCACGTCGGGTGTCGAGCCGATCCGGCAGACCGGGTCGTTAGGGTTCGTGCAGGTCGCCTTCACCGAGTCGCGCTGCTTGATGAACCCGTTCATCTTGCCGCCGTTGACGTCGGCGACGGCGTTCACCTCGCCGTGCGGGCCGCCCCCGTTGACATCGGCTTTATCGCGGTAGGGCCGGACGCAGCCATGCCCGGGGTTCGGCACGCAGACCGACGGCACGCCGTTCTTCATCGGTATGCCGTCGGCGCCCGGGTAGGTCCCGAAGTAGCTGTCGAACGAGCGGTTCTCCTGCATCACGACGATCACGTGCTTGATCTTGTGGATGCCGGCCGGGACGACGTAGGTGCCGGCCGGGCCGCCGGTCACCCTCGCGGGTTGACCGGTAACCGGATCGAGCCGGCCGCCCGGCCCGCTGCTGCACGCGGCCACCAGCCCAGCGGTGAGGACGCCAGCACTGGCGAGCGCCACCAGCCCGCGGCGAATACGTCGCAGACGCATGTCCTGTTGTCGTCCTTCTGTTCGCGCGGATGCCCGGGCCGACGAGCCGACGGCTAGCACCCTAAGCCCGGATGATGAAGGACCCATGACCGCCCGCCTGCCGGGGCTGAGGTTACCCGCTGGGTTACAGTCGCCGGGTGACGAGGGCCGACTCCCCGGCCGCCGCGGGCCTGCGCACCGCTGCCGGCCGCCTGGCCGCCGCGGGTTTCCCGGCCGCTGCGGATGCGCCAGACGGCGGCACGGCCGAGCCGATACCGGGCCAGCTGGCGCTGCCCGGGATGGAGCCGGAACCGGACGGCGGCAGCGGGCAGCACGTGCTGCCCGGAATGGAAGACATCTTCCTGCCGCCGCGCCCCGGGGACACCGATCCGCAGCGCGACCAGGTGGCGGCGGCGCTGCGCGCGGCCGACCCTGATTTCACGCTGCTGGCCGCGACGATCCGCCGTGCCTTTGACCTGCTGCTGGACGGCCAGCACACCGGGCGGTACCGGTGGGACCAGCTGCACAAGACCGAGAAGACGCACGCGGGCACGCTGGTCGAGATCGGCCTGCAGCGGGCGCTGGGGCTGGCCGACGGCACGACGCTGGACTACTGCATCGCCGGCGCGGAGGTGGACTGCAAGTTCTCCCACCGCAGCGGCGGCTGGATGATCCCGCCGGAGGCGGAGGGCCAGCTGCTGCTGCTGGTGCAGGCCAGCGACGAGGAGGGCCGCTGGTCGGCCGGCCTGGTGCGAGCGCGGCGGGAGGTGCTCACCGAGGCCGGCAACCGCGACCTCAAGCGGATGCTCAACGACGCCGGCCGCGGCGCCATCCAGTGGCTGGCCCGCGGCGCGCCGCTGCCGGAGAATGCCCTGCTCCGGCTGTCCGAGCGGGACACGGCGGCGATCTTCGGCTGCGCGACGGGACAGCAGGCGGTAAACGAGCTGTTCCGGCGCGCCCTCGGGCGGCGGATCAGCCGCGCCGTGGTGGCCACCGTGGCCAGGCAGGATGACTACATGAAGCGGGTCCGTGGTGGCGGCGGTGCCCGCGACCAGCTGCGCGGCGAGGGCATCGTGATCTTCGGTGACTACGCCGGGCACCAGGCGCTGGCCGTGGCGCTCGGCCTGCCGAGCCCGGGACCTGGCGAGTTCGTCAGTGCCAGGCTGGCCCGGCGGGGCGCACCGGGCGACCGGAGCGCGGCGCAGCGGTATGTCAGGCTCGACGGCACGGACTGGGTGCTGGCGGCACCGGGCGAAGACACCGGCCCCGCGCCGCGGCTGCCGCGCGTCTGACCGCCACAATGGGACAACCGCGCGCGAGGGCGGACGAGACGGCAGGAGAGGTGGCGCATGGCGGCAGCACGGACGGCACGATGGGGACTCACCATCCCCTTGCCCGGAATGGGCCTGCCCGAGCATCGCGAGGTCATCGCAGGGATGGCGGACCTCGGCTACACCGACGCCTGGTCGGCCGAGACGAACGGCGTGGACGCGTTCACCCCGCTGGCCCTGGCCGCCGGATGGTCGGACCAGCTGCGGCTGGGCACCGCGATCGCCGCCATCTACACCCGGGGACCGGGCCTATTGGCGATGAGCGGGGCGACGATCGCCGGGCTGGCACCGGGCCGGTTCACGCTCGGCATCGGCACGTCGTCGCAGGTGATCGTGGAGCAGTGGAACGGCATCCCGCTGGTCAAGCCCTACCAGCGGGCCCGTGACACGCTGCGGTTCCTGCGCCGGGCGCTGGCCGGGGAGAAGGTGAGCGAGGAATACGAGACGTTCACCGTGCGGGGGTTCCGGCTGGACCCGGCGCCCGCGGTGCCGCCGGGGCTGGCGCTCGCCGCGCTGCGGCCCGGGATGCTGCGGCTGGCGGCGGCGGACGCGGACACGGCGATCACGAACTGGCTGGCGCCTGCCGACGTGGCCGCGATCCGGGCCGTCACCGGGGCGGACTGCGAGCTCGTCGCCCGCATCTTCGTCTGCCCGACCACCGACACCGACGCGGCCCGCGGCATCGGGCGGCGACTCATCGCCGCCTACCTGACCGTGCCGGTGTACGCGGCGTTCCAGGCCTGGCTGGGCCGCGCCGAGGTGCTCAAGCCCATGCAGGACGCGTGGGAGGCCGGGGACCGGCGCGGCGCCCTGGCGGCGATCCCCGACGAGCTGGTGGACGAGCTGGTGATACACGGCGACCCGCAGGCCTGCCGTGAGCGCGTCGCCGAGTACCAGGCGCAGGGCCTGGACACCCCGGTCATCGCGATCACCCCCGCGCCCGGGATCGACCCGGCCGCCATGGTGCCGCTGCTCGCGCCGCGCTGAGCCGGCTGGCCCGATGCGGCCGCGGCAGCTGGTGACGTTCGGCCACGGCACCGCGACGGCGGACCAGATCGCCGGGCTGCTGCGCGAGGCCGGGGTCGCCGCGGTGGTCGACATCAGGACCGCGCCCGGCAGCCGCAGGAACCCGCACGTGGCCCAGGCCGAGCTGGTGCGCTGGCTGCCCGAGGCCGGCCTCGGCTACCGCTGGGAGAAACGGCTCGGCGGGTTCCGCAGGCCCGCGCCGGACTCACCGGACACGGCGTGGCGGGAGCCGGCCTTCCGCGGCTACGCCGGGCACATGCGCGGGCCCGATTTCCTCGCCGCCATCGACGAGGTGCTCGCTGAGGCGGCCGGCCGGACCACGGCGGTCATGTGCAGCGAGAGCGTCTGGTGGCGGTGCCACCGCAGGCTGGTCGCGGACTTCGTGTCGGTGGCCCGGCAGGTGCCGGTGCGGCACCTGATGCATGACGGCCGGCTGGTGCCGCACCAGCCGACGGCCGGGCTGCGGCTGCGCGACGACGGCTTGCTGGTGTACGACGCGGGCCAGTCTCGGCTGTTGTGACCGGGCGGGCCCGGCGGCCGGGCGCGGGCCGGGCGGACCGGCACCGGGCCGGGTGCCCGGTCACCACTGGTTGGGCAGCTGTTCCCCGTACCAGGATTCGATGATCCGGTACGCGATCGACACCGGCGGCGGCACCCGGATCTCGCCGCTGGCCATGGCGGCCCGCAGCTCGTCCCGGCTGAACCAGCGCGCCTCCGCGATCTCCTCCTCGTCCACCTGGATCGGCTGCCCGGCGCTGGCCCGCGCCCAGAACCCCAGCATCAGGCTCTGCGGCATCGGCCACGGCTGGCTGCCCAGGTAGCGGATGTCGCCGACGCTGATCCCGGTCTCCTCGGCCACCTCCCGCGCGACCGCCTGCTCAGCCGACTCGCCCGGCTCCACGAACCCGGCGAGGATCGACACCCGCCGCTCCGGCCACCTGCTGTTGCGGGCGAGCAGGGCACGGTCGCCGGGGTCGGTCACGAGCATGATCACCGCCGGGTCCGTCCGGGGGAAGTGCTCGGAGCCGTCCGCGCGGCAGATGCGGGAGTACCCGCCGTTGACGGGGTCTGTCGGCGCGCCGCAGCGCGGGCAGTGGGTGTGCGTCGCGTGCCAGTTGGCGAGCGCGACGGCCTGGGTGAACAGGCCGGCGTCCCGGTCGCCGAGCAGGGCCCCGGCCTGCCGCAGGTCGGCGGCCTTCACGCTGTCGGCTGGTTCCCGGGCGGCGCCGTGACCCGCGGCGGGATCGCCAGCAGCTTCGGCGGCGGGCAGCGGGCCGGTCACGCTGAAGTACGCCCGGCCACCGTCGTCGGCGCCGAGGAAGCAGCGCAGCCCGTCCGGCGCCCGCGAGACCGGCAGCAGGACGAGCTCTGCCGTCCCCTCGCCGAACCGGACGAGCGCCCGGCCGTTGTCGATGACCAGCACGCGGGTCCGCGGATCCTCCCACCGCTCGGTGAGCCAGCCCGGGTCGGTGCGGCGCTCGGTTACGCGGTCAACCGTGCCGCGGGCGAGCGCCAGCGGTCCCAGCGCCGGCAGCCGGCCGGACGGTCCGGCCGGGTGGCGCTGCCCGGGCTCGCTCAACCCGACCCCGTGCCGCCGGCGGCCGTGAGCTCCGGCCCGGCCGCCGCCAGCTCGTCCCACAGATAGGCGGCCGCCTCCGCGCCCTTGAGCAGCAGGGCCATCTCCACCTTCTCGTTCGGCGCGTGGATGCGGTCCTCGTCGAGCCCGACCGCGAGGAACACGAGCGGGGCGTGCAAGATCTCGGTGAGGTCGGCCTCCGGCCCGCTGCCGCCTTCCCGGGTGAACAGCACCTCGCGGCCGAACGCGCGCTCCATCGCCCGGCGGCCCGCCGCCACCGCCGGCGAGTCGATCGGCGAGAAGGACGGCCGCACGCCCGGGCCGTGCGGGGTCACCGTCGCCTCGATCCCGGGCGGCGTGCTGGCCGCCACGTACGCGCTCAGCGCCGTCGCGACGTCGGCCGGATCCTGGTGCGCGACCAGCCGGAACGAGAGCTTGGCGTGCGCCTCGCTGGGGATGATCGTCTTGCCGCCGGGGCCGGTGTGCCCGCCCCACATGCCGTTGATCTCGGCGGTCGGCCGGACCCAGAGCCGCTCCAGCGTCCCGTACCCGGCCTCGCCGCTCGCGGCCCGGCTGTTCCCGGCCGAGGCCAGCCATTCTTTTTCCCCGAACGGCAGCCGGCTGACCAGCTCGCGCTCCTCGGCGGACAGCGGTGCCACCTTGTCGTAGAACCCCGGCAGCGTCACCCGTCCGTCCGCGTCATGCAGTCCGGCCAGCACCGCGGCCATCGCGTGCAGCGGGTTGGGCACCGCGCCGCCGAACGACCCGGAGTGCAGGTCCAGCTCGGGCCCGGTCAGGCGGATCTCCGCGTCGAACAGGCCGCGCATGCCCACGCACATCGACGGGACGTCGGCCGACCACATCGAGGTGTCGGAGACGACGATCACGTCGCAGGCCAGCCGGTCCCGCTCGCGGCGGAGCAGGTCGGTCATATGCGGCGAGCCGGACTCCTCCTCCCCCTCGATCAGCAGCTTGACCGTGACCGGCGGCGCGGAGCGGGGCGCGGGACCGCCCGCCGCCAGGCAGGCGCGCAGGCCGAGGTCGTGGAAGAGCACCTGTCCCTTGTCGTCGGAGGCGCCGCGGGCCAGCAGCTGGCCGTCCCGCTCGGCCGGCTGGAACGCCGGGCTGTGCCACTCCTCGAGCGGCTCGACCGGCTGCACGTCGTGATGGCCGTAGACCAGCACCGTCGGCGCGGCCGGGTCGGCGGCTCGCCACTCGGCGAACACCGCGGGCAGCCCAGGCTCGCCACCGGGGGCGGCGGCTGCGGTCTCCCAGACCTCGGCAACGGGGAAACCTGTCGCGCGCAGCCTGGCCGCGAGCCATTCGGCGGATCGCCGGACGTCATCGCGGCGGGCCGGGTCGGCCGAGATCGACGGGACGGCCAGCCACTGTTTCAGCGCGTCAAAGAACTCGCCGGAGTTCGCCTCGATGTAGCCGCGCACGTCCATGCCGGTAACCGCCTCCTCGCCAGGGCCCGAACCGAAACTCTAGCCGGGCCGGGCCGGTCACCCCGCACGCAGCCACGGCACAGGGCGGTAACCCGGGCGCGGGCGGGCGGACGCCGCGGCGGCGGACCCGGCAGGGAGGTCCGGGGCGGGAGTTCCTCCCTGCCGGGTCGGCCCGGTGTTACTCGACGCCGGTGAACTGATGGTTGACGTTCTGGCCGGCCGGATCCGCGTGGCCGCCGGGACCATCGCCTGGCGTGGAGCCTTCCTGCTCGCCGCTGTTCTCGCCGCTGGGCTCCGGAGCCGCCGTGACGTGATGGACAGCCGCGGTCCTCGCTGCCGACACATGGTGGCTTGACGCGAAGGCGGCCCCGGCGGCCGAGACCACCAGGCCGGAGCTGAGGGCGCCTGCGATGAGAAGCCTCTTGATCATCATGTGATTCACCTCCCTTCATCGGGTACGCCCCCATCGTGCGAAACCGCCGGTGAGACGGCCGTGAGCCGCGGATGAGACCCCGCTAATCCGCCGCGGGCAGGCTGACGGTCACCCGCGCGCCGCCGCCGGGCGCGTTCTCCGCGCTGGCACCGCCGCCATGCGCCTGGGCGATCGCCCGCACGATGGCCAGCCCGAGCCCGGCGCCCTGGCCGTGTTCCCGGCCGTTTCCTGCCCCGGGGGCAGGGCCGGTAGCGAAGGGCTCGAAGGCCCGGGGCAGGACCCGGGGGTCGAACCCCGGACCGGTGTCAGCGATGGTCACGCGGACGGTGCCGTCGGCGAGCGTCGCGCTCGCGCAGACCTGCCCGCCGCGGGGGGTGTGGGCCAGCGCGTTGCTCACCATGTTCTCGACCGCCTGGCGGACCCGGACCGGGTTGACGGATGCGGTGACCAGGTGCGGGTGCACGCGCACGGCCACGCCCGCCGCAGCCGCCCGCGAGGCCAGCGACGAGCAGGCCTCCTGCAGCAGCTGGTCCAGCTCGGTCGGCTGCCGGCGCAGCGGCATCCGGTCGCCCTCGGCCCGCGAGTAGACCAGCAGGGTCTCGGCCAGCTCGATGAGGCGGTCGGCCTCCTCCGACGCGCTGCGCACCGCGGCCAGCAGTTCCGGCTTGGTGCGCTGCCGCGACCGGGCGAGGTCGAGCTCGGCTTTCAGGATGGCCAGCGGGGTGCGCAGCTCGTGGCTGGCATCGGCGACGAACCGGCGCTCCCGGTCGAACGCCGCCTCCAGCCGGCCGATCATGGCGTTGAGCGTGCTGCCGAGCCGGGCTATCTCGTCGCGGCTGGCCGGGATCGGCAGCCGCCTGCCCTTGTCGGAGACCGAGATCGCCTCGGCCTCCTGCCGCATCCGCTCAACCGGCCGCAGCGCGGCCCCGGCCACCGCCCAGCCGACCGCCGCGGCCAGCGCCAGCGTCACCGGGCCGCCGATCAGCATGAGGACCAGCAGGGCCGACAGCGCCTCCTGCCGGTTTCCGGCCGACGTCCCGACGACCACCCAGACGCGCCCCGGCCCGGCTCCCTGGGGGAGCACGACGATCCGGGCCGTGCCCTCTACGCCGCGGACCGCCAGGTCGAGATAGGCCGGCCGCCGGCTGCCGGGAAGTTCGGAAGGCGGCACGGCGGGGCGGGCACCTGGGCCTGGCGAGGGTTCCAGCACTCTGCCGCCCGGCCCGAGTACCTGGGCAAAGGTCCCCAGATCCCCGCCGCGGGCCGCGTTAGGCGGGCTGAAGGCGCTCTGCTGCTGCTGCCCGGTTCCGTGCTGTCCGCTCCCCTGCTGCCCGAGCGCGCCGGCGACGGCCTCCGCCTGCGCCAGCAGGGCCGCATCCGTGGAGCGCTGCAGTTCCGCGCCGAGCCGCAGGTACACGAAGCTGCCGGTCACGGTCAGCAGCACCGCCATGCTCAGCGTGAAGACGAGGGTCAGGCGGAGCCTAATCGGCAGGCGCATGCACACTGCTCCCGTGCAGGTCCCCGCGCAGCCGGTAGCCGGTGCCCCGGACGGTTTCGAGGCAGTGCGCACCGAACGGCCGGTCGATCTTCTCCCGCAGGTACCGCACGTACACGTTGACGATGTTCGAGCCGCCCTCGTAGGCAAAATCCCAGACGTGCTCGATCAGCCGGGTACGCGACAGCACCTCGCCCGGGTGACGCATGAAGTACTCGAGCAGGGCGAATTCCTTGGCCGAGAGGCTGATGGCGGCCTCGCCGCGGCTGACGGTCCGGGTCGCCGGGTCCAGCGCGAGGTCGCCGACCATCAGCCGGGCCGGCCGCTCGCGGGCCCCGCGGCGCAGCAGCGCCCTGGTCCGCGCGGCGAGCTCGGTGAAGGAGAAGGGCTTGGTCAGGTAGTCATCGGCCCCGGCGTCCAGCCCGCGGACCCGGTCCGGGACCCCGTCACGGGCGGTGAGCATGAGAACCGGCGCCCACTGACCGCTCTGCCGCAGCCGCCGGCAGACCTCGAACCCGTCCATGTCCGGCAGCATGACGTCCAGGACGATCACGTCGTTCGGGTTCTCGGTGGCCATCCACAGGCCGTCTTCACCGGTGCCGGCCACGTCAACGGCGTAGCCTTCCTCCTCCAGGCCGCGCTTGAGCACCGCGGCCATCTTCACCGAGTCCTCAACCACCAGGATCCGCAACACCCTCACCTCCCTGCCGACGGTAGGGACCCTTCATGAGAAGAAGATGAGAATGCGCTGACCAGCCCCGCAGAGCCGGTTACGGCTGCACCGGCGCCGCGGTCAGGTAGACCGGCCCGCTGCCGGAACACGCGCGGAACGGGAACGGGATCAGCCTGGCGGTGGTCTGGCCCGGCGGGTAGACGCGCAGCCCGGCCGCCGTCACCGGGGTGCACTGGCTCGGTGAGTAGACGCCGACATCCGTGATCTGCAGCGTCGCGGCGACGGTGGCGCCGCTGGCGAGAGTGACCGTGCCCGGCGTACCGCTCCAGCCGGCCGGCTGGCCCAGCTGACCGCCGGCCAGGCTGACCGCCGAGACGCCAGGATTCCCGCGCAGCGTGCAGGCGTGCCCGGACAAGTTCGTGAACTCGAGGGTGTAGCCGACACCGCCCGCGTAGCCGTTGCCCTGGGTGTTCATCCAGACGACCAGCCCCGCGGTCGAGCAGCCCTGCGTGGCGGCCGGCCCGCCGCTGGCGGCCAGCGAGGCCACCGGGATCAGCGCCGCGGCGCACGCCACCGCGGCAGCAGCGGCCAGCCGGCCCGGCCGAACTGAGTGTGTTCGCATGTCATCTTCCTTCGTCTGGCGTGCCTGGGCAGCACGCGGCACAGAAGGAAGAGCACGGGGCGCCGGCCCTGATACAGCGCCGGCGGCGGCGCTACTGCGGCCAGGGCACGCCGGCGGTGTCGGCGGCGGCGCGCAGGCGCCTGGTCGCGCCCGGCGGCACCGGCGGCAGGATCAGGCAGTGACAGCCGACGCAGATCGAGCCGGAGTCGGCCACCCGGTTGTTCCCCACCATGATCGTGCGCTCCAGGGAGACCCCGAGCCGCTCGCAGGCGATCAGGTAGGGCCCGGGCGCCGGCTTGGCGATGCCCAGGTCGCAGGACAGGACGAACGTCTGGATGAACGCGTCCAGGCCGGTGGCGGCGTACCCGGTGTCGATGCTCCAGCCGGTGTTGCTGACGATCCCGATCGGCATCCCCGCGCCGCTGAACGCCTTGAGCACGGCCGGGGTGTCCGGGGTAGGGGACCATCGTCTGCGGGTTGGTCTTCCACTCGTCGTACATGAGCTCGGCCAGTCCGGGCGCGATTTCCTCGAACGGCGCATAGCCGGCCACGTAGGCCTGGCGGTGGTCGGCCCGGGACAGGTTCCGGCGCACCCGCTTGGCCGCCATCAGCGAGCGGCTGTGCTCCCTGGACCGCCGCCAGTACCTGGCCGCCTCTTCCTCGGTGATCTCCACACCGGAGCGGGCGGCCAGCATGCGGACCATGGCCACCGGCGACGTGCGGTGGGTCAGGGTCCCGCCGTTGTCGAACAGGACTGCGTCGAAGCGCATCGGATCTCCTCGCCGGGTTGAGGGTTTCGATGCGGGCCGGGTGCGCCTGGCGGCGGGTCCGGTCGGCCGCGCGGGGACGTGCAGGAACCTTTCATCCGTAGTACCGGGCACCGATGTTGAGGTGGTTGAGCACGATCGCGGCCACCACCAGCGCGACCAGGATCACGTATCCCCAGACGTTGACGGCGGTGGTCTTGTGCACGCGCAGCGAGCCGCGCCGCTTGCTGGCGCCGAATTCCCGTGCGTCGGCGACCATCGCCATCGTCGTGGTGCCGCGCAGCGTGCCGACGAGCAGTGGCACCGTGACGAGGACCACGCACCGGGATACCCGCTTGAGGTAATCCGGCCACCGGCGGAACTGATGCCAGCGCGGCCGTGACATGTCATAGCCGCGCAGCTCGACGGCGCGCAGGACCAGGGTGGTCCGGGCGATCATCTCGGGCAGGAACCGGAGCGCCGCGGTCAGTGCGAACCCGACGTGCGGGGGAGCCCGGAACCGCTCAAGGCCCAGGTGAAGTGAGAGACATCGGTGGACACCAGGATCAGCATCGAGGTCGAGACGGTTACCAGCACCCGGGCCGTCTGCTCGGTGCCGAAGATCATGCCGTAGCTGGTGATCCCGGGCGAGCCGAGCCAGGCCATCGTCCACGGGAACTTGTAGAGGAAGTGGATGGGCGGCGGCGGCAGGTAGTACATTCCCTGCCCCCAGAAGCCGGCCAGCGCGGGGCCGATGATCATCACCATGAGGACCCTGATCTTCGCCCGGGACGGGCGCAGCCAGAACCAGGGCAGGATCGTGAGACCGAACACGATGAGCATGGCCTTCCAGCTGAACAGGATGCTCAGGGTTCCCATCCCGATCGGATAGAGCACCTTGAGCCTCGGGTCCAGCCGGTGCAGCGAGGTGTCCCTGGCCTCGTAGGTGACCAGCGCGCGCAGCCCGCCGAGGCCGACCAGCTTGATGAAGGCCACCGGCAGCAGCATCGGGACGGCGAAGATCAGCAGGTATGCGATGACCGTCTGGGCGAGCAGCGAGTGGATCATGGCCGCAGCGCTCCCGCCCCGCGGCCTGCGGCGGCCGGGTCCGGCCGGTGGGCGAGTACGGCGGCGGCCAGTTCGTCCACGTCGAGCAGCACGTCCGCCGCGGCCGGGCCGAGCAGCGCGGACTGCAGCCTGGCCAGCGGGGGCGCCAGCACCCCCCAGCGGTCGAGCTCGCCGGTCGCCGCGAACACCCGGCCGGCCGGGCCGTCCATCCGGACCCCGCCCGCGCCGACCAGCGCGACCCGGGACGCCCGGCTGGCCAGCCCCCGGATGTCGTGGGTGACGGTGACGATCGTGATGCTGGTGCGCGCGCGGAGCCGGTCGAGCAGCCCGAGGAACGCCCGCATGTGGTCGGCGTCCTGCCCGGTGGTCGGCTCGTCCAGCACCAGCACGCCCGGGGCGCCGACCAGCAGCGCCGCCAGCGCCAGCCGCTGCCTGCCGCCCTGGCTCAGCTCCCACGGGCTGGCTTCCTCCTGCCCGCCGAAGCCGAAGAACTCGATCGCTTCGCTCACGGCCAGCACCGGATGCTCAGGCCGGGCGCGGAACCGGAAGCCGAACTCGAGCTCCTTGCGGACCGTGGTCTCGAACAGCATGTCGTCGGCCGCCTGCAGCAGCAGGGCCACCCCTGCGCGGCATGGTCGAAGACCTTGCCGGGACGGACCGGCTTGCCGCGGAACCGCACCACTCCGCTGCTCGGCTGGCCCAGCCCGACGGTCAGGCCGGTCAGCGTCGACTTTCCGGATCCGTTCGCGCCGATGAGCGCGACCCACTCTCCCTCGTTCACGGCCAGCTAGACGCCGTCAACCGCCCGGTTGCCGTCGAAGTTGACGCTGACGTCCTCCCAGGACAGCACCGGCGGCGGGGAATCGCACGGCGGGTGCCCGGCCGGCGGTCCCGCGCCGCTGGCGCGGTCAGCGGCCGCTGCCGCCAGCGCCGCGGGGAACCACGTGTCCTGCACCGTGTCGGCCGCATCGGCCACCGACAGCGGGAGCACGGAGCCAAAGGGCTCGGGAACGGCCTGCGCCAGCCGGACCATGTCCGGGATGCCGACGCCCGTGGCCAGCCACGGGCGGCGGTCGGCCCAGGCCGCCCGCGGCGGCTGGTCCAGGACCACTCGCCCGTCGTCCATCAGCACCACCCGGTCGGCCCACGGCGCGACCTCGTTGACCCGGTGCTCGATGATGATCACGCCGGTGCCGCCGTCCCGGACGAGCCGCTGCAGCGTCCCGAGCACCTCCTGCGCCCCGACCGGGTCGAGGTCGGACAGCGGCTCGTCGAGGACCAGGATCCGGGGCCGCATGGCCAGCGTCGCAGCGATGGCCGTCCGCTGCTTCTGGCCGCCGGACAGCGTCACGACCGAGGCCTGGCGCATCCCGGTCATGCCGGTCACGTCCAGGCACTCATCGACCCGGGCCGCGATCTCCGGCTGCGGCAGTGCCAGGTTCTCCGGCCCGAACGCCACCTCCGACTGCACGGTCTGGGTGATCAGCTGCAGGTTCGGGTTCTGGAACACTATGCCGACCAGCTGTGACGCCTCGTGCGGCTTCATACCGGAGAGCGGGCGGCCGCCGAACGTGACGCGTCCTCTCAGCTCGCCGTGCACCCGGGACGGGATCAGCCCGCACAAGGTCAGGGCCAGCGTGGACTTGTCACAGCCGGAGGCACCGGTGATCAGCACGACCTCGCCCGGCGCGACACCGAGGTGCACGTGCCGCAGCGCCGCGCGGACCGCGCCCACGTAGGCGAACGACACGTCCTCGGCGTGCAGCTGACCGTCCGGGACCGCCGGACTCACGTCCGGGAGGCCGATCGGCTGCCGGGCTGCTGCGGGCGGCCCGTGCCGGGCTGGTCCGCGGCTCGCCGCCCTGCGCGCGATCCCGCGCCACGGCAGATGACGAGCCCCCACATGATCAGGGTGGCGACGCCGACGAACGCAGCGGAGATGAGCGTCACCTCGCCGTCGGAAAGGTTCCAGTTCTGGTTGCCGAAGAACGTATTCGCGTCGCCGGGATGATAGTTGGCCAGCACCATGTACAGGCCATCGGCGAACAGCAGCGCAGTCACGGCGGTGAAGATGACCGCCGCCCGCTTCATGCCAGCCCTCCCTGCGTGGGACTGGATTTCTTGTCGGCCAGGGCCGCCGCCGGGCTGGCGGCTGGCTCGGCGAACGGATCGACGGCCGCCGGCGTGCCGCGCCTGGCGCCGAGCGACGGGATGACCGACACCGCGATGCGGTAGGCGAGAGGCGCGCTCACGGCCCCTCGATGCCGTTGAACAGGCCGTTGGTCCAGGTGTCATTCCACATCTGCAGCCAGGTGTAATACGTGGCGTTGAGGTAGGGGTCGAAGCTCCAGTCGGTGAGGAACGCGTTCGGAGCTCCGCGCAGCACGCCGATCATGAACCCCGTCCACCACCGTGGACGTCAGGCTCGCGTCCTTGCCGAATACCCGGCCGCGGCGGGCCACGATGTACAGGTCGCAGAAGATGCCCTGGGTCAGGCCGTCGGTCCAGTCCAGCGCCCCGTGGCCGCTGCCGAACAGCAGCTGCAGCAGCAGGAAGTTGACGAACACCATGGCGGTCACGCAGCCGGGCTTGCGTACCAGCGCCACGCCGACCATGAGCAGGAACAGGTACGGCAGATCCTGGACCTGGACGAAGTCGGCACCCGGGATCGGGTTGATCAGCGGGCCGATGAGCTGATCGCCGATGATGTTGTCGTAGATCTCGAGCAGCACGCCGAGCGCCGCGACGATCAGGATGTCCTGGGTGGTCCAGCGCGTCCAGTGGGGCGAGCGCAGCGCGGCCCACAGGACGACGCCGATGCCGACGATGCAGACGGCCCAGACTCCCCAGTAATAGAACGAGTTCCAGCCCGGGGACAGCCGGATGGTGGAATTCGCGAGCAGTGCCATGGTGCCATGCGTCCTCCAGCGCGAGGCATCGGAACGGACGACATGCGCACCATGGCCGCACTTCCATTGCGGGTCGCTGGTGCGGCGCTGACAACGCCACATCCCGGTTTTCACGCAGTGTTCACCCGCTGAAAAATCCGCCGGACGGGTCGGCACTGCCCGCTAGCAGGAGGCCGGCGCGTTCCGCTAGCCGGGAGCCCAGGCGGCCGCTGGCTGCGATGGCAGGCGGCCGCATGCACGGAATAGTCGGGTCAGCTGACAACGACCTGGAAGATTGATGGTGCACGGTGAACTCATATCGGTTCCTGAGCGGCGCGATGAGCCGCAGCAGGGCGAGACTCCTCGGCGCTGCTGGCGTGGCTGTGCTGCTCGGCGCGGCGGCCGCGCCCGCCGCTGCGGCGGCCGCCACGGCCCCGCCTGCCGCAACCACGGCGCACGGCCGGCCGTAGCAGCCGCGCAGTCCCTCGCAGCGGCCAGCGACCGTCCCGCCGGTTTCTGGTACGGCACTGACAGCTGGCCGATCACGATTGGCGGGAAGGCGCCCTACTCCGAGCCGGCCATCGGCGGAAGCTACGGCGGCTACATCGGGATGGCGGGGAACTGGGCCTGGTGGGAGGGCTGCCACGGCAGGATCGCCTGGTCGGCCACCAACAGCGCGCAGGCCAACACCAACTTCACGACCTACCACCTCGGCATCGGTACCGGCGTGTACTGGTTCCTAGGCGGGCCAGGCGTTGACTCGAAGTACAACGGAACCACGGCGGAGGCCTACGCCTTCGGCGAGAAGCAGGCGCAGAAGACCCTCTATGAGCTCGGCCACATGCACATCACACTGACATACCCGGTCATCTTCGAGGACGTTGAGCTGCCCGGGATCGCGCCCGCGCCCGACAACGGCTGGAATTCGGTCTACACGTCGCCGTGCAGCGGAGTGGTCAAGGCCAGCTACATCGCGCCCGCGGTGGACCGCGCGGTCTTCAACGGCTACGCCGCGTACCTGACCAGCCATTCCTCGTACAAGGTCGGGGTCTACTCGTCCCCGGCGGTCTGGGCCGCGATCTTCGGCACGGGGGTTTCCGCTGACATCCCCAATACCTACGAATGGACCTACGCGGCCGATACCAGCAGCCTGTCGCGCCTGCCGGACGGCTGGTGCCTGGCCGGCACCTCGACCTGCGCCCAGTTCTTCGGCGGGATCACCACAGCCAGCCCGTACGCGCTCATGTGGCAGTGGTCAGGCGGCGGCGGGACGTACAACGGGTACGGCGACTTCGACCAGATCGACGCCAACCGGACGCCCTAGCGCTTCACACGATGATCACGAAGAGTGGCTCTGGCGCGAATTTTGTGACGGGGTTACGGAGGGTGGTGGATGACGCGCTTGCGGAGCAGGGCGAAGCTGGCGCGGCCGTACATTTGCCGTTTGATCATTTTGATCCGGTTGACGTTGCCTTCGACCTTGCCGGAGCTGTAGGGGAGTGTCAGTCCGGCGGTGACGGCGGGCAGGTCGCGGCGGAGGCCCGCGGTGAAGGTGTGCAGGTGGGGCTGGTCGGCCGCCTCGGCGGCGGCCAGCCATCCGGGCAGGTCCTGGTCGCCGGTGCGATGGGTCATCATCTCGGCGAAGCTGGCCAGGTGGGTGGCGAGGTTGTCGATGTGCGGGCAGCGGGCGCGGATGCCGGCGAGTGCTTCGCGGTCGGCGGGGCTGAGGCTGGCCGGGCGGGTCAGCAGCCAGCGGGTGATCTGGCGGGTCTTGGGCACCGTGGGGGCTGGCAGCGCGGCGGGCTGGGTGCGGAAGGGGCGGACGTAGCGGCGGACGGTCTGGTCGCTGCCGGTGAAGCCGCGGGCTTTGAGTTCGGCGTGCAGTTGCCGGGCGTCGGTGATTCCCTCGTTCCATCGCTGGTGGAGGTAGGGCTTGAACGGGTCGAGTTGGGCGGGCCGGGGGATGGTGGCCAGCAGCGTGGTGACGTCGGGGGCGCGGGCGTACCGGGTCACGGTCGGCTCGCTCAGGCCGAGCGCGCGGCCGGCCGCGGCGGCGGAATGCCCGGCGGCGAGCAGGTCGCAGATGGCGGCGTGGCGGTCGCGGGTCCGGGTCACCAGGGGCCGCGGGCGGCCGCAGCCGTCGCGCAGTTCCTCGTGCCCGGCCTGCGGTGCGGTAGCCGCGGCGGGTTCTGGGGCTTCTTCTTTGAGGCAGCTGCGGTGCGCGGCCACCGTCTTCTCGGCGTGCTCGGCCAGGTTGTGCCACAGATGCCGGCGGTCGGCGACCTGGATCGCGTCCGGGGCGCCGTCCTGGGCGTAGGCACCGGCCCGGTCCCGGCAGATCACCCGCGCGCCCGGATGCGATCCGAGCCAGGCCGTCACCGTCCCGGCGTCGCGGTCAGGCAGCAGGTCGATGGCCTTGCCGGTGCTGATGTCCACCAGAACGGTCCCGTACACGTGCCCCTTGCGCAGCGCGAAATCATCGACGCCGAGAATCTCCGGGGCGGCGCTGATCACAGGCTCGGGCAGCGCTGCGACCAGGCGCAGCAGCGTGCTGCGGTGCACCGGCGCGCCCGCCGCGGCGGCCAGCCGGGCCCCGGCCCGGCCGGCCAGCGCCAGCGCGACCTGGGCCAGTAATTCCCGCAGCGGCAGGCTGCGCCGCAGGTACCGGCCGGTCAGCCCGGCTGCCTGCTCCGCGAACGTGACCCTCCCGCAGGCCCGGTTGCCGCAGAAGAACCGCCGCACCGCCAGCCGGATGCACACCGGGCGGCCGCCCAGCGGCCCGTCGGCCACCGTCCGGGTATAGCCGCTGTGCAGCCGTGACGACAAGCCGCCGCAGCCCGGGCACGCCGCCCCGGCCGCACCGCACCGCGCCTCGATCACCACCCCGCCAGGGCCCGAGGTGACCCGGTCAATACCCAGCCCCCCCAGGTGCGGAAGAAGATCCCCCAGGCAGACCACAGCAGGGACGATGGCATCCGGCAACACGCAGATGGCAGACTGAGCCGGCAACGAGGCCTCCGGTGCAGGAGATCTTGGCAGATTCCCTGCGTCCTACAGGGGCCTCGTTGCACACCCGCGGCGACACACCGCCAGCAACCCAAACCGTGATCTTCAGGTAAGCCAGCACCCAGCAACCCCGCACCGCGACAACCCGCCCGGAAGTCACGGGGGTGCCCCCAGGGCCACGGCATAGTCGCGTGATGTCCGTTTTGGTCATGGCGGGTTGAGGCCGAGGGTGGACAGAATCCGGTTGCCGTCGCGGCTGTGGTGGCGGCAAGCGGCGGCGATGCTGGCGTGCCCGGCCAGTTTCAGGATTCCGATGGCGAGGTTGCGTAGGGTGGCCATGGCCTGGGGGCCGTTGCCGGTGCGGGTCTGGGAGGCGTCTTCGGCATAGCTGGTGTCGCGGATGTGATGCAGGGCTTCGATCCGCCAGTGGCCGCGGATCCAGCCGGCGAGCTGGGCCGGGGTGGCCTGGCTGGCGGTCAGGCTGGTGACGGCGTAGACGATAACTGTCCGCCACTTCCCGCCAGACAGGGGCCGGACCCGGCGGGTGACGCGGATGGCCTGGGCAGCGTGCGGGAAGCTGAGCCCGGCCGTCACGGTGGCAGCCTGGAGGGTGCGGTGCTCGGCGCGGCCGTGGCCCCGGTCGCGCTGCCGGTGGCCGGCCGGGATGTCGCGCCAGGGCAGGTTCTTGAGCTGGGCGTACAGGCTGGGCTGGTTGTTCTTCACGATCAGGATGTAGTGCGCGTGCTTGCCGGTGACCAGGAACTCGGCATGCTCGCGCTGGGTGTGCAGCGCGTCTGCGGTGATCACCGTCCCGGCCAGGTCCAGCGGTTCCAGCAGCGGCGCGAACTGGGTGATCTCGTTGGTCTTGCCGTCCACCCTGGCCTGGGCGAGCACGGTGCTGGCCTGCTGATCGGCGGCCGCGAGCAGGTGCACGGCCTGTCCGTCGGCGCTGGCGTGCCGGGTGCCCCGTACCGACTTGCCGTCCACCGCCACCGCCCGCCGGCCCTGGTGACGCCGTGGCCGCTGGTCAGCGACTGCCAGCCGGGCGGCGAGCCAGGACCCCACCGCGGCATCAAGCGCGCCGGCGTCGACTGATTCCAGGACGCGGCGGATGGTGGCCTCACCGGGCGGCTCGAACCGGCCGGTCAGCCGGTCACGCCGGACCCCGAGTGCGGCCAGGACCTGCGGTGGCGCGTCCGCGACCCACTCGCCGATCGCGGTGAACGACCGCGCCCCGGCCAGCACCGCACCCACGGCTGCCAGTAACAACGACGTCAGCGGGTGGCGCACCCCGCGCGGGTGCCGCGGGTCGGGCACCCGCGCCAGGCAGTCCAGCAGGCTGGCGTCCCGGGCCGCCAGTTGCGGGCGGTCACCGGCGGGCAGGTCCTGAAGCTGCTCCAGGGCAGGACTGATCAGAGATGATGACAAGGCAGGCACGGTCTTCCGCAGTGATCATGGGATTCGACACCCACATGATCTTGGAAACCGTGCCTGCTCCGCTTCCGAACGCCCCAACACGCGTCAAGCCATCAACCGGACATCACGCCACTATGCCGGGGCCCTGGGGCCCCTCCACCCTTGGCAACTCCATGAGCTCCAGCATCCGCATCCCCTGGTGCGAGGAAGCGTGTAGCCGCAACCCGCCGCGCTGGTCGGCCAGCATCACCCCGGCTGCCTCGGCCCAGTATGTTGACCGAGTCCACGGACAGGCCCTACAGGAACTCCCACGATGTTAGAGTCCTCGCCCAGGGAGTCGGCCAGGGGCATCATGCCACGAGCCAGCAGAGCTTCGCGGGCCAGGTCGGCCTCCGGCCGCCGTTGACCCGTCCGCAGGCTCATTCATCGTGCCGCAGCCGCAGCAATTGGGTATAGCCCACGAATCCGGTCCAGCTCGAGCGAGAGCTCGCGATAATCCAGACCGGATGATCACCGCGGTCGCAGCATATGATCTCAACCAGGCCAACAAGTTCCCGATGTGGTAACTGGTCAGGTCCCCTGTTCTATTCGGGACTGATCAGGCCGGTTCTGGGATCCATGGACGCCCTCCGGTCAGCGTGACGAGGGCGTCGGAGAAGTTCAGCCCGTGCTGGTCCTCGGCGCGGTGTCAGGTGAGCGGCACGTGAATGCGATGGTCGGGTCGGCCGTCCTTAGCAAGGATCCAGTGCGAGTCGGCAGCGGCCCGGTAGAGTCGCAGGCCGGCGCCGGGCCGGACCTTCTCGCTCGTCCATTCTGAACCGCCATGGGCTACCGAACGGCGGGAGAATGCCTCGATCCCCCGGGCGGTCTCGCCGTCCTGGAGCAGCTTCGCGGTGGCGGGCATGTACACGCCTTGCCCCGCGCCGATCGCTGCCTGCGAGTCGAAGACAGCGATGCCCACCTCAGGCCGCACGGCGATGTTGCGGGAATGCGTCACGCCGGGCGAGGAAACCCAGAAGAACTCGGCGAAGTCGATGTGCGCGAAGTAGACGGGTGAGCTCCACGGTCGTCCCGTCGCGTCGGCAGTGGCCAGGACGAGGTAGCGGTTGGCCTCGATGATGTCCCGTACGGTCTGTGCGGCGGGGCCGGTGGCGCTCATGTCAGCCGGCCCTGCGATAGGTGATCGTGAGGTCGTGCTGCCAGGTAATACCGTTATCGGTCGATAGCTCTCCCTGACCGTTGATCGCGTTGCCGTCGTCGCTGAGCATGTGGGTGAATCGCTGCGAGAACCCGGGTGCGTCGTTCCAGAATCGCCAGGTATCCGCGGTGATGTTGACGGCGAACACCCGGTGCACGCCGCGGGGGTCGAAGTAGTGCATGGACGGCTTCCCGTCGATGATCCCGGTGACCGCGATCGCATCGGGAATCTGTGGATGGTCGTAGTGCGAGCGCTGGATCAGGAATCGCTGATCCTCAAGCCACTCGAACGTGGCCTGTCCGTTTATGACGGTGCCGGGAAGCGCCGGATGAGTGGCCTGGGTCGCCCACATGCCGGCCAGCCGCTGCCATCCCTGAAGCTCGGGGTGCTGTGCCTGTGGCTGCATTGCATCCTCCGTCTGTGTGATCATGCGGCTGGTCATAAGACCTGGCACTTGCCGGGAAATCATCGGACTGCGCCCGCGGCGCCGGTCGGAGGGTCATTGACCCTGGACCGACCCGTAGCCGGTCAGGTGGCTGAGGTTGCCATGATCAGGCAGTGGCAGGCATCCAGGGCTGGCCTTCGGTGAGCATGACGAGTGCATCGAAGAATCCGAGGCCGTGTTTGGGGGCGGTGGATAGATAGCTGCGGATGGCGCAGAACTGGCGGGCGCCGGTGAGGGTGCGCAGGCAGCCGGACACCTTCTGCCTGAGCTTGGCCATCCGGATATCGCGTTCAGTCCCGTTGTTATCAGGTGGTACCCGCCAGTCCCGGGTGAACCGCAGGTAGTCGTCCTGGCGGGCCAGCAGGCGGCGGGCCAGCGCGTGATGCTTTTTCATCAGCGTCCTGGAGCGGGCGGCGGTCTGGCTGGCCCCGGCCAGGGCCGCCGAGCGGTACAGGTGGATCTGGGCGGCCAGCGCAGCCGGGTCCGCGGTGTCGCGGTCCTGGCGGATCGCGTCGCTGACCAGCGTCTGCATCGCGGTGAGCGCTTCGGCGGCCTGGGCGGCCCAGCACCACTGGCCTTCGGGCGCGGCGTCGGTGACGGCCTGCAGCTCGCGCAGGGGATGGGCGCAGCAAAGCTGGTGACCGGGTGCCGTATAGGTGTCATACGGAGCCCAGGCGGCGCGGGCTGATCCACTTCCACGCGATCTTCCGCCTCGACGGTTTCGACCCTGTTCATCCCGAGCGTACTGTTCCTCCCCACCCGGCGCTCACCGCCGACGTGCTGGCCGACGTCATCCGCCAGGCTGCCAGCGTGACCTGGTTCGCTACCGTCCCTCACCCGGTCAAACCGAGAGGCTGGGACATCACCTGGGGCACCCAGGTGGACCCGCGCGTCGTCCGGCTCACCGACGATGGCCAGGTCACCGACGTGGCGGTCGCCTCCTACCTGGCTAAGTACGCCACCAAGTCAACCGAGCTGGTCGGCGTCCTGCCAACCCGGATCACCGCGGCCAACGCCCGGATCTACGCCGACTCGCGCACCCACCAGGGACGGCTGATCGCCGCCTGCCTCAAGCTCAGCCGCCACCCGCACGAGGACTTCAAGGCCCTGCGACGGTGGGCGCACATGGTCGGCTACCGCGGCCACTTCGCCACCAAGAGCCGCCGCTACTCCACCACCATGCGAGCGCTGCGAACCGCCCGACGGGACTGGAAACGTCGCCAGCACCCCATCAGCCACCACCACGGCGAGACAACCGTCATCACCGAGACCGTCCTGGAATGGGCCGGACGTGGCTGGCGCACCAGCGGAGATGCGCTGCTAGCCCTATCCGCCGCCGCCCGCGCCCGCGAACACCGACGTATCGCCCGCGAGGAATCCCGAGTCGCCTGATCGCACCCAGAAGGACATCATCATGGAGAAACTGCTCTACCGGCCCAAGGAGGCCGCACAGATGCTCGGCATTGGCCGGGCCACTCTGTACGCCCTCATGCACGCCGGGAAGATCCGGTCGGTCAAGGACGGCAGCACGCGGTTCATCACTCTTGACGCCTTGCGCGACTATGTCCGCCAGCTTGAGGACCAAGCCGACGAGGTCGCCTGATGACCACTCCTCGCCGTCGTGTCAATGGTGACGGCTCTCTTACCCGCCGTGCAGATGGCCGGTGGATGGGCCGCTACTACGCATGGACCAGCTCGGGCACCCGCAAGGGTCGCGTCCAAGATCCGGTGTAAATAGAAGACGGGCGTAGGTTCCCTTCAAGACCGCCAAGTCATCGAAGG
>CAVPBZ010000030.1:0-85495 GCA_963702235.1 uncultured Actinomycetes bacterium | reverse complement strand
AGCCGAAGAAGACCTCGGCCTCGGCGTATCGCTCCGGCGGCACCAGCTTGAGCGCGGCTGTCGCGTCGGCCAGCGGCACCCGGACGATGTCGGTGCCGCGTAGCGCGACCATGATCCCGAACGCGCTGTCGCGCACCGCGCTGATCGCGTGCACGCCGAACCTGGTGGCCAGCACCCGGTCGAACGCGGTCGGCGTGCCGCCGCGCTGGGTGTGGCCGAGCACCGTGCAGCGGGCCTCCTTGCCGGTCCGCTTCTCGATCTCCTCGGCCAGCATCTGGCCGACGCCGCCCAGCCGGAGGTGACCGAACGCGTCGAGCTGCTGGCTGCCGATCTCGCCGCCCTCCTCGACCGGGTGCGCGCCCTCGGCGACCACCACGATCGGCGCGTAGCGGGTCTGGAAGCGGTGCTGCACGTAGGCGCAGACCTTCTCGATGCTGAACGGCTTCTCCGGGATCAGGATCACGTTCGCGCCGCCGGCCAGCCCGGCATGCAGCGCGATCCAGCCGGCGCTGCGGCCCATCACCTCCACGATCAGCGCGCGGTGGTGGCTCTCGGCCGTGGTGTGCAGCCGGTCGATCGCCTCCATCGCGATGTTCACCGCGGTGTCGAAGCCGAACGTGTAGTCGGTCGCGCCGAGGTCGTTGTCGATGGTCTTGGGCACGCCGACCACGCTGACGCCCTCGTCGTACAGCTTGGTCGCGACGCCGAGCGTGTCCTCGCCGCCGATCACCACCAGCGCGTCCACGCCGAGGCCGGCCAGGTTGTCCTTGATCCGCTCCACCCCGGACAGCCCGCCGCCGCCGGCGTCGGGGCGCAGCGGGTTCGTCCGGGACGAGCCGAGGATGGTCCCGCCGCGGGGCAGGATGCCGCGGACCGCCTGGACGTCCAGCGGGACGGTGTCGCCCTCGAGCGGCCCCCGCCAGCCATCACGGAACCCGACGAACTCGAAACCGTACTCCGCCACGCCCTTGCGGACCACGGCGCGGATCACTGCGTTCAGCCCGGGACAGTCTCCGCCGCCGGTCAGCACTCCCACTCGCATGGGGCCAGACTAGAGCACACTGATGATCCATGAGCGTGCTCGCGATTGATGCCGGCACTACTGGCGTGACGGCTATGGTGCTCCGGGCCGACGGGACCGTGGCCGGCCGGGGCTATCAGGAATTCCGCCAGTACTACCCGCGGCCCGGCTGGGTGGAGCACCTGCCGGAGGGGATCTGGCAGGCCACCCTGGCCGCATGTTCGATGGCTACCGAACGGGCAGGTCTTGCCGCCGGTCCTCGGGGCGCCGGGCAGTCCCGCGGCGACGCGGTGGAAGCCGTCGGCCTCACGAACCAGCGGGAGACCGCGGTGATCTGGGACCGGCGGACGCTCACCGCGCCGCGCCGGGCGATCGTCTGGCAGGACCGGCGGAGCGCCGGCATCTGCGCGAGGCTGCGGGACGGCGGGCACGAGCCGCGGGTCACCGAGCTCACCGGGCTGCGGCTGGACCCCTACTTCACCGGGACCAAGCTCACCTGGCTGGCCGAGAACGAGCCGGAGCTGTGGGCCGGGGTTCTTGGCGGGTCGCTGGCGGTCGGCACGGTGGACTCCTACCTGATCGCGCGGCTGACCGGCGGGCGGCGGCACGCGACCGACGCCTCGAACGCGTCCCGGACGCTGCTGTTCGACATCGGCTCCTGCCGGTGGTCGGGCGAGCTGTGCGAGCTGCTGGACGTGCCGGTGTCCGCGCTGCCTGAGGTGGTGCCGTCGTGGGGGGTGGCCGGGGGGACCGATCCCTCGGCGTTCCTGGGCTTGTCGGTGCCGGTGGCGGGCATCGCCGGCGACCAGCAGGCGGCGCTGTTCGGCCAGGCGTGCTTCGCCGATGGCGACGCCAAGTGCACGTACGGGACCGGGTCGTTCGTGCTGGTGAACTCCGGGCCGGCGCGGCCGGACCCGGGCGGTGCGCTGCTGGCCACGGTGGCCTGGATGTCTCCTGCTGGTGTCCTGACCTACGCGCTGGAAGGGTCGGTGTTCGTCACCGGAGCGGCCGTGCAGTGGCTGCGCGACGGGCTCGGCCTGCTGGACAACGCGGCGCAGAGCGAGGCGCTGGCCGCCTCGGTGCCGGACAGCGGCGGCGTCGTGTTCGTCCCGGCGCTGACCGGTCTCGGCGCGCCGGACTGGGATCCGGACGCCCGGGGCGCGATCTTCGGCATCACCAGGGGGACGAGCCGGGCGCACCTGGTCCGGGCCACGCTGGAGGCCATCGCGTTCGAGGTGCGGGATGTCTGTGCCGCGATGGCCGGCGCGTGCGCGAGCGAGCTGCGGGTGCTCAAGGTGGACGGCGGCGCGAGCGCCAACAACCTGCTCATGCAGCTGCAGGCCGATCAGCTCCAGCTGGCCGCGGAGCGCCCGGTGATCGCGGAGACGACGGCGCTGGGCGCCGGGTTCCTGGCCGGGCTGGCCACCGGGGTGTGGTCGTCGATGGGTGAGCTGGAAGGGATATGGCAGCTGGACCGGCGGTTCGCGCCCGGCTCCCGTGACGACGCCGCCTACGCGCGCTGGCGCGCCGCGGTCGGCCGCAGCAAAGGCTGGGCCAGCGCCGTCCCCCAGCCCGCTGACACCCGCCAGCCCGTCTGACACCCGCCGGCCCGTCTGACACCCGCGCGCCCGGCGCCCGGGCCCGTCATGCCCGCGCGCCCGGCGTCCGCGCCCCGTCACGCCCGCACGCGCGCGCCCCCTCACGCCCGCATGCCTGCGCGTGGGCGTCACCTGTCCCGTGATCACGAAGACTTCTACGGGTGGGGACACGCATAACTCTTCGCGATCATGAAGTGGTCAGCGTCAGACCCCGCCGCGCCGGTGCTAGGGGCGCCCCGCGCTGGGTCTCGCCCCCGCACTGCCCCGCCCCGGCGCCCTCGACACCCCCGTGTCGCCCCCACACCGCACCTGGACCGCACCCGCGCACCCGCGCACCCGCGCACCCGCGCACCCGCGCACCCGCACCACCTAGCCACACCCGCAATGCCCGCGTGCGTCTCAGCATGTGAGACACGCTTGGGATGGCCCGGGATAATGGAGCGTTTGAGCTGCTATAACAGCGCAAACGCTCCGCGCTGATGGACGGCCGCGTGGTTGACGGACGGGCGGGTGGCCGCGCCGGTCAGGAGGCCTGGCGGGCGGGCGGTTCCTGGCTGCTGGCGCCCTGGCCGCTGGCGCCCTTGCCGCTGGCGCCCTTGCCGCTGGCGCCCTTGCCGCTGGCGCTCGCGCCGCTGGTACTCGCGGCGCTGTCGATTTCGCGGCGGTCGTCCTCGGTGCGGCCTTGCTTGCTGTTGTCGTCCTTGCCGTGGCGGTGCAGGTGAACCCGCCGCTGAGCCTTCGCCTTGGCCTTGGCGTCCGCGGCGTAGATGTCCACGTACTCCTGGCCGGCCAGCTCCATCAGCGCGTACATGATCTCGTCGGTGACCGCGCGGAGCACCAGCCGGTTCGACTCCATGCCGTAGTAGCGGGAGAAGTCGAGCGGCTGGCCGAACCGCACGCCCGGGCGGAACCGCAGCCGCGGCACGATCGTGCCGGGCGGCTGAAGCTCGTAGGTGTTCACCATCGCGCACGGGATCACCGGCACCCGCCCTTCCAGGGCGAGCCGGGCCACGCCGGTCTTGCCCCGGTAGAGCCGGCCGTCCGGGGTCCGGGTGCCCTCGGGGTAGATGCCCAGCAGCTGGCCCTCGCCGAGCACCCGCAGGCCGGTCCGCAGCGCCCGCTCGCCCGCCTCCCCGCCGGCCCGGTCCACCGGGATCACGCCCACGCTGCGGAAGAAGGCCTTGCTGATCAGGCCCTTGATGCCGCGCCCGGTGAGGTACTCGGCCTTGGCCAGGTAGACGACCTTGCGCGGCAGCAACAGCGCGCCGAAAAAGTGATCGGAGAACGACAGGTGGTTGCTCGCCAGGATGGCCGGCCCCTCGGCGGGGACGTTGTCCGTGCCCTCGGCCCACGGCCGGAACACCAGCCGCAGGATCGGATAGAGGATCGCCTTGACCACCCAGTAAGACACGCTCATATGTTCCCACGCGGTCACCGAATATGACACCAGGATGACGCGATCACGATGGCGGCCGGCCTCAGGTCGTGCGACTATGCCAGGAATCGGCAGCCAGCAACGGCCGGAGGGACGGACCGATGTCAGTGACTCCAGGCGCGGAACCGTTCGCCAGTGACGGCGGGCCGGTGGGGGTGCTGCTGTGCCACGGCTTCACCGGGTCACCGCAGTCGCTCCGGCCGTGGGCGGAGTTCCTCGCCGCGGCCGGGCTGACCGTGTCCGTGCCGCGGCTGCCCGGGCACGGCACCACGTGGCAGGAGATGAACCGCACCCGCTCGGAGGACTGGTTCGCGGAGGCGGAGCGGAGCTTCGAGCTGCTACGCGCGAAGACCGACGAGATTTTCCTGACGGGCCTGTCGCTCGGCGGCTGCATCGTGCTGCGGATGGCCGAGCTGCACGGGGCCTCGGTCCGCGGCCTGGTCGTGGTCAACCCGTCGCTGACCGCCGACACGAAGCTGTTCGCCCTCGCGCCGGTGATGAAGCTGGTCGTCCCCTCGCTGAAGGGGATCGCGAGCGACATCAAGAAGGAGGGCGTCCAGGAGCTCGGTTATGACCGGGTGCCGGTCAAGGCCGCCGCGACGCTGCCGCGGCTGTGGCGCGCCACCGCGGCCGGACTGGACCAGCTCAGCCAGCCTGTGCTCGCCTACCACAGCACCGAGGACCACGTCGTCGGCCCGGCCAGCCTGAAGCTGCTGCGCGCCGCGCTCCCGGACGGGCAGCTGACGGTCAGGGACTGCGCGAACAGCTATCACGTCGCCACGCTGGACAACGACGCGGAGGACATCTTCGCGGGCAGCCTGGAGTTCGTCCGGGCGCATAGCAGCGCCGCGAAGGAATGATGCCCGGCTCAGCGGACTTAAACTGGCGAGGGGTGAGCGCGGCAGACGTGACCGATAGCAACAGTGAAGAAGTAGCCCACGGCGGCAGCGATGACGAGGCCGCGTGGCTGGATCTGGTCGGCCGCTTCGATGCCCCCCGCCCGGACGATGAGCCCGCGCCCTGGCCGGAGAGCGAGAACCTGCCGGCGGGCCGGGCCGGTACCGTCTCGGACGCCGGTCCCGCTCGCGCCGGACACAGCGGGCTGACGACCGCGGGAGAGGGCGGGACCGCCCCCGCGCCGGCCACCGAGGGCGGGACCGCCCCCGCGCCGGCCACCGAGGGCGGGGTCACCCGCGCGCCGACCGCGGCGGGCGACGGTGCCCCCGCCGAGGGTGACGGCGCGGCCGCAGCCGACGGGGGGGCGCTGCCGGCCGCCGCCGCGGACGGCGGCATCACGGCGGCGCCGGTCAGGAAAGATCAGGGCTCGCCAGCGACCGCGGGAGACGCCGAAGTGCCGCCTGCGCTGGCCGCGGGCGGCTTCACACCGCCCGCCGCCCCTAGCGGCGGGATCATCCCCGCGCTGCCGCCCAGCAACGGCCCGTTCCCGGCGCCCAGGGGCGGCCCGGACGCCGATCCGCTGGAGGAGGAGCACTTTGTCCCGCCGCCGGCCCCGCCGGTGCGGCTTTCCTCCGCCCAGAAGGGGGCCTGGGTGGCCCTGTTCGGGGGGCCCGGCTACCTGCTGGCGGCGACGATAGCTGGCTGGTCGCTGCCCGGCTGGCTGGTGATCTGCGCGATCGCGGCGTTCGTCGGCGGCTTCATGACGCTGGTCCTGCACATCGGCGACGGCCACGACCGGGACTCGAATCCCGACGACGGCGCGGTGGTCTGATCAGGCCAGCCGGGCCAGGTCGGCCGCGCCCACCAGCCCGGCGTCGGGGCCGAGCTGGGCGAGCCTGACGTCGGCGACGGCCCGGTAGCCACGGCCGGTCAGTGCCTTCTCGAACGCGGCGCGGGCCGGGCTGAGCAGTAGTTCACCTGCGTCGGACACGCCCCCGCCGATGACGAAGCAACCGGGATCCAGGATCGCAGCGAGATCGGCCATGCCCTGCCCGAGCCAGCCGCCCACGATCTGGAAGCAGCGGAACGCACCCGGATCACCTTCCTGCGCGGCCTGGGTGATCTGCGGGCCGCCGATTCCCTCCGGGTTCCCGCCGCCGAGCTGTAGCAGCCGGATAGCGCCTTCCGGTGTCCGCCGGGCGAACTCGCGCGCCTCGGCGACCAGGGCGCTGCCGCTCGCGTACTGCTCCAGGCAGCCACGGTTGCCGCAGCCGCACAGGCGGCCCTCGGGCACGGCGCGGTAGTGGCCGGGCTCGCCCGCCATCCCCCACCGGCCGCGGTAGAGACTGCCGCCGAGCACGAGGGCGCCGCCGATGCCGGTGCCGACCGCGAGGAACACGACATCCTCGTGGCCGCGGGCGGCGCCGAACCTGACTTCGGCCCAGGCGCTGGCGTTGGCGTCGTTGTCCATGACCACGGGAAGGCCGACCAGGTCCTCCACCCGCTGCTTGAGGGGCTCGTCCCGCCAGGCGAGGTTCGGGGCGAAGATCACAGCCTGCCGGGCCCGGTCCACGAACCCGGCCGCGCCCAGGCCCACCGCCTGCACGTGGTGACGGGAACGCAGCTCGTTCACCACCGCCGCGATCGCCCCGGCGGTGCGCCCCGGGTCGGCCGCGGGCGTGGACCGCTTGACTTTCTCGACGATCCGTCCCCGCTCGTCTACGACGCCGCCTGCGACCTTGGTGCCACCGATATCAATACCGACGGTCAGGCGCACCCGGCTATGCCTTCTGGCCCTCGGCGGCCTCGCCTGCCTCTGCGCTCCCGGCCGTCTCCGGGTTCACGGCCGGCCTGGCAGCCGCGTCCGCGTGGCCGGCGCCGGGGGCCGCCTGGCCTGCGCCGGGTGCCGCCGGGCCCGCGCCAGGTTCCGCCGGGCCCGCGCCAGGTGCCGTCAGGCCCGCGCCAGGTTCCGTCCGGCCCGCGCCAGGTTCCGCCTGGCCTGCGCCAGGTGCCGTCGGACCTGCGCCGGGTGCCGCCCGGCTCGCGCCAGGTTCGGCCGGCCAGCCGGTGCCTCCTGGTGCCGCCGCGGCCGCCTCATGCCACGCGTGCGGGTCGGCAGGCCGGTGGCCCGATGCCGGGGGCCGGGCCGACAGGCTGGCCTCGAAGGCGGCCAGCGTGTCCTGGGCCACGGTGAGCAGCGCGTCGCCCGCACCGGCGACCTGTGACGCCAGCCCGGGCCCGGACTGCCGGAACCTGCGGGCGGCCCGGCACACCGGGCACCACGCGCATTCGGGCGCCTCGCCCGGGAGCGGCTCGGCCGTGGCGGCCTCCCACACGTCAACCCGCTCCGGCGCGCCGCCGGTGAAGGCCCGGCGCGCCTGGCCCTTCAGCTCCTTGCCCATCCTTTTCGCGCTGGACCGCATGAGCCAGCGCTGGAAATCGCCGATCGGGTCACTGCCTGGGGACCTGTTGTCCTCGGTCACCTGGTGCCTCCCGTGCTTGCGCCGTCACCGCGGGACTCGGCTCGCGCCTTGAGGCCCTTCAGGGCGGTATCGATGATCATTTTTTCCGCCTTGCGCTTGAGCATTCCCGGCATCGGTATCCGGATATCCACCGTCAGCTCGTAGTTGACCTCGGCGCCCGCGCCGTGGTCGGAGAGAAGATACCCGCCGGTCATCTCCGCGATGACCGACCCGGGCTCGGCGAGCTGCCAGCTGACTTGCGAATCGCCGTTCCAGGTGTAGGCGAGGACGTAGCTGTCCCTGATCAGGCCCGCGTCGAGCGTGAACCGCACCCGCAGCGCGCGGCCGTCGGGTCCGGTCTGGAGCACCTCGGCGGACCGCAGCGCCGTCGCCCACTGCGGGTACTCGGCGAAGTCGGCGATCACCGCCATCACTTCGGTCTTTGCCGCCGCTACGTCGATGGTCGATGCGGTCCTGCTGCCCATGCTCGGAGCGTACCGCCATCGAGACAGTACTCGGTTAGCCGCCGCCCTCACGGCCGCCGGCTACCACTCCAGAGCGTACGGGGTGCCGGTCGCGGCGAAGTGCCCGACGTTGATGCATTCGGTCCGGCCGACCCGGACCCGCCGGGCGAGCGGCTGGTGCACGTGACCGAACAGGGCCAGCCGGGGCTGGGTCTTCCTGACCATCTCCAGCAGCGCCTCGCTGCCCCGCTCCAGCCTGCGGGCCACCGTGTCATAGAGCAGCTCTGGCACGGCCGGCGGGATGTGCGTGCAGAGCACGTCCACCTCGCCGACCGCCGCCAGCTTCGCGGCGTAGATCTCGTCGTCGAGCTCGTAGGGGGTCCGGTAGCGGGACCGCAGGCCGCCGCCGACGAAGCCGAACGTGCGGCCGCCGAGCTCGGCGCGCTCGCCGTCCAGCACCCGGTGGCCCGGCCTCAGGTTGGCCTCCCACATGGCCGGCAGGTCGACGTTGCCGTAGGTCAGGTACGCCGGCTCGGGCAGCGCCGCGAACAGGCCGGCGTACTGCCGGGCCGCCGCGGCCCGGAAATGCTCGGCCGGGTCCCCGGCCAGCCCGGCCAGCAGCCGCCGGGAGAAGTCCCGCGCCTCGTCGAACCGCTGCGCGGTCCGCAGGGCGATCAGGTCCCGGGCCTGGGGCGCGCCGAACAGCTCGGCGAAGATCCCGTTCCCGGCGTCGGAGTAGTCGAGGAAGGCCAGCAGGTCGCCGAGGCAGATGACCGCGTCCGCCCCATCGCCCGCCCGGGCCAGGGCATCGGCCCGGCCGTGCACGTCGCTGACCACATGGACCCGCATCCGTCCAGCGTAGGAGTTGACCACCGGTGCTACCCACCGGTAGCCGATGGTTGTAGCGTCCGTATCAGACGCTGACAAGGAGACATCGTGCGCGAGTACAGCACTCCGGCCCTGGTGACCATCCCGGCGACCGCCAACCTGGCCGACGTGGTCTACCGCCGGGCCGCCGATGAGCCCGATGCGGTCATCATGCGGCGGAAGGCCGACGGGGCCGGCAGCGGCTGGCAGGACGTCACCGCCCGCGGGTTCCGCGACGAGGTGCTAGCGCTGGCCCAGGGACTGATCGCGGCGGGTATCCAGCCCGGCGAGCGGGTCGCCCTCATGTCGAGGACCCGGTACGAGTGGACCCTGATCGACTACGCGATCTGGTCGGCGGGCGCGGTGACCGTGCCGATCTACGAGACCTCGTCGGCCGAGCAGGTCGAGTGGATCATCGGCAACTCAGGCGCCCGGGCGGTGTTCGCCGAGACCGCCGCGCACGACGAGACGATCAAATCCGTCCAGGGCCAGCTGCCCGGCCTGGAGCTGTCCTGGCTGATCGAGGGCGGCGCCGACGCTGACCGGTCGCTGCAGGCGCTGATCGCGCAGGGCACGGGCATCGGCGAGGAGCAGGTGAGCCAGCGCCGCGCGGCAGTCGCGGCCAGCGACCCGGCGACGGTCATCTACACCTCGGGCACCACCGGCCGCCCGAAGGGCTGCGAGCTCACCCACGCGAACCTGCTCGCCGACGTGCGGAACGCCACCGAGGGGGCGCTCACCGAGGTCTTCGACATGGGGGACGGCTCGACGCTGCTGTTCCTGCCGCTCGCGCACGCGTTTGCCCGCGTGATCCAGGTGGGCTGCCTGGAATCGGGTGTCGTGCTCGGTCACACGCCGTCCATCGCGGACCTGGTGCCCGACCTCGGCTCGTTCCGGCCCTCGTTCATTCTCGCCGTCCCCCGGGTGTTCGAGAAGGTCTTCAACAGCGCCCAGCAGCAAGCCGCGGAAAGCCCGGTGAAGAGCCGGATCTTCCAGGCCGCGGCCGAGACCGCGATCGCCTACAGCAAGGCGCTGGACGTGAAGGCACGCGGCGGCAGCGGGCCGGGCATGGCGCTGATGCTGCGGCACGGGCTGTTCGACCGGCTGGTCTACGGCAAGCTGCGGCACGTCGTCGGCGGCCGGGTGCAGTTCGCGGTCTCCGGTGGCGCGGCACTCGGCGACCGGCTCGGCCACTTCTTCCGCGGCGTAGGCATCACGATCCTCGAGGGCTACGGGATGACCGAGCTCACCGCCGCCGCGACGGTCAACCGGCCGGGCCGGAACAAGATCGGGACGGTCGGGCTGCCGATCCCCGGCGCCGCCGTCAAGATCGCCGATGACGGCGAGGTGCTGGTCCGGGGCCCGATGGCGTTCCCCGGCTACTGGCGCAACGAGGCCGCGACCAAGGAGCTGATCGACGCCGACGGCTGGGTTCATACCGGCGACATCGGCGCGCTCGACGACGAGGGCTTCCTGCAGATCACCGGCAGGAAGAAGGAGCTGATCGTGACCGCGGGCGGCAAGAACGTCTCCCCCGCCGTGCTCGAGGACAGGCTGCGCGCCCATGCCCTGGTCAGCCAGTGCATGGTCGTCGGCGACAACCGGCCCTACGTCGCCGCGCTGGTGACCATCGACGAGGAGATGCTGCCGCGCTGGAAGGAGCAGCACGGCAAGCCCGCCGAGGCGACGGTCGCGGACCTGACCGACGACCCGGACCTGCTGGCCGAGGTCCAGGATGCCGTGGACGACGCGAACAGGGCGGTCTCCCGGGCTGAGGCGATCAAGCGGTTCCGCGTGCTGGCCACCGACTTCACCGAGGCCGGGGGTCAGCTGACGCCGTCGCTCAAGCTGCGCCGGAGCGTGGTGGCCAAGGAGTGCGCAGCCGACATCGAGGCCCTGTATTCCTGAGACCTGCGGGGGGCTCCACCTGCGGGGGGCTCCGCCCCCGCATACCCCCACCTGGGGGGGGCTCCGCCCCCCGCATACCCCCTGGGACAGCCCATACCTGCGGGGGCTCCACCGCGCCCGCATACCCCCACCTGCGAGGGGCTCCGCCCCCCGCATACCCCCGGGACAACCGAGCAACAGCCGAGACCTGCGAGGGGCTCCGCCCCCCGCATACCCCCGGGACAACCGAGCAACAGCCGAGACCTGCGAGGGGCTCCGCCCCCCGCATACCCCCGGGACAACCGAGCAACAGCCGAGACCTGCGAGGGGCTCCGCCCCCCGTCAGCCGCGCAGCAGTTGCTGCAGGCGGGCGGCCACCAGGTCCCAGCGCCATTCCTGCTGCACCCAGGCCAGGCCCTTCTCGCCCATGGCCTTGGCGCGGGCCGGGTCGGTGACCAGCTGGATGATCCGGTCCGCCACGGCTGGCACGCTGTCACCGGGCACGACGTAGCCTGACTCGCCGTCGAGGATGGCATCGGGCGCGCCGCCGGAGTCGCCGCCGATCACCGGCAGGCCGGTCGCCGAGGCTTCCAGGTAGACGATGCCCAGGCCCTCGACGTCGAGCCCGCGCCGGCGCGTCCGGCACGGCATAGCGAACACGTCGGCGGCGTCGTAGTAAGCAGGCAGGTCCGGCCCGGGCACCGGGCCGGCGAAATGCACCGAGCCGGCCACCCGGAGCCGTTCGGCCAGGACATGAAGATCTTTTTCGAACGGCCCGCTGCCCACCAGCAGCAGCCTGGCCCCGGGTGCCGCGGCGAGGACCTCCGGCCAGCAGCGCAGCAGCGTGTCCTGGCCCTTGCGCGGCACCAGCCGGGACACGCACAGCACCACCGGATGGCCGTCCAGGCCGAGCTGCCGCCTGACCGCGGCGCCGCCCGCGCCGGGGCGGAAGGTCTCGATGTCGACGCCGGGCGCCAGCCGGACCATGCGGGCCGCCGCGCCGGCGGACAGGGCGCGGGCCAGCCGCACCCGGAAGTACTCCCCCAGGTAGGTCACCACGTCCACGGCGTCGCCGATCCGGTGCAGCAGGCTGCGGGCACCGGGCAGCGCGGCCCAGCCAGCCTCGTGCCCGTGCGTGACCGCGACGATCCGCTTCGCGCCGGCCCGGCGCAGCGCGGGCGCGATCAGGCCGAGCGGCGCCGCGGCACCGAACAGCACGCTGTCGCAGCCGTGCTCCTCGAGCAGGGCCACGGCCCGGCGCGTCACCGACGGCACCGGCAGCATGAGCGAGGTCGGGTGCCGGATCACCGGCACCGGCTGGCCGGGGTCGAACTGCGCCGCACCGTCCCAGGACGGCGCGTACACCACGGCGGAGCCGGCCGGCAGCCGGGACACCAGCCCGTGCACGAACGACTGGATCCCTCCCCGCCGGGGCGGGAAGTCGTTCGTGACCACGAGTGTCCTGCCCATCGCCGCCCGATACTAGCGGCTGGCGAACAGCGGTCCCGCCGGCCAGCGCGTGCCTGACGCTAGGGCCGGGCCGCTCCCACCTCGTTCGCCGCATACCAGCCGGACAGGGCGACCTTCTCCACGTTCTGCCCCGGCACCGGCGCGTCGATGAGGTACCCGCCGCCCACGTACATGCCCACGTGACTCACGCCGGCGAAGTAGATCAGGTCGCCCGGCTGGAGCTGGGACAGCGGCACGTGCGGCAGCCCGGCCCACTGCGAGTACGTGTCCCGCGGGATGGACACCCCGGCCGAGGCCCACGCGGCCTGGACCAGACCCGAGCAGTCGAAGCCGTTCGGGCACGGGCCGGTGGCGCCGTACACGTACGGGCAGCCGAGCTGCGCATAAGCGAACGCGACAGCCTGCCCCGCGTTCGTATTCGTCGGGACGTTGTTGGTCGGCGGGGGGGTGGTGCTGGTACTGCCGGGCGACGACGTGCTCAGCACGGTCTGTGCCTGCTGCGCGGTGAGCGTGGCAAGCAGCGACTTCCGCTGGTTCAGGGTCCGCCCGATAGAGGAGGCTTTCGCCTTCTGCTGGCCGGTCAGCGACGAGATCGCGGCCTGGGTGCGGCGGGCGCTCTGCTGGGCACCGGACAGCTGGCGGGCGGCACTGACGAACTGGCGCATCTCCTGTGACCTGGCCGAGGACAGCTGGACCAGCATGGATGCCCGGCTGAGCACGGTCTGCGGGTTCGCGGAGGTGATCAGGGCGGCCATCGAGGTCATGTTGCCGTCCTCGTACGCGGTGGCCGCGACCTGCGCGACGTAGGTGCGCATGAGGTTGAACTGCTTGCGGTCCCTGGCTACCTCGGTGTTGACCAGCTTGAGCCTGCCGTTGGCCTCGGCCAGCTGCTGCTTGACCTGGTCGTACTGCTGGATGGCCTTGTTCTCCGCTGTGGTCAGCTTGCTGACCTGGGCTGTCACCTGGCTGATCGTCGGCTTCGGCGAGGCGCTCACAGCGACCGTGTAGCTGACCATTCCCGCGGTCAGTGCCACTGCGGCAGCTACGGTGACGCAGCGGCGAACCAGGGAAGACCTGGTTGATAGCCGCGTACTCACGTGCGTGACACGCTCCTTCTTCCACGTACCGCCTACCGGGTGAGCCTAGGGGTTCGGGCGGTGGAAGACTCGCCCTTTGGCCGGCACCGGCGCGGCGCCTGCCGTTTCCGATCAGCGGGGGCCGATCGTCATCGCTGGTAGCGATTGCGGAACGATGCGGCTGGGGGCTGACACTAGTGAAGCGCGAGGGCCGTTTCAACCGGTTCGCCTACTCTCGGCCGGGTCTTGACTATGCGTATCCGCGGGCGCATGGTGGCCCAGGGGCTGGTGTGACGGATGTGACCGCCCTACGCCGCCGCGGCGGCGCGGCCGGACGGGGCGGCGAACCGTAGCGGCGCGATGAGGCCGGTCTCGGCGAGCACCCGCAGCGCCCGGTGCTCGGCCGCACCGAGGCCCGCCTGGCCGTCGGGCAGGACGGCGGTCACGCAGTCCGGGCACGTGGTCCCGTCCGCGTCGCACCGGTCGCAGTCAGCCAGCATGGCTCTTCCCTTCAGAGGCGTTGTTCGGCTGCCGCCAGGTTAGGAAGCGGCACTGACATTTCCGGCGCGCCTGGCGGAGAGTGTCGGTGCCCGCCCCTAGCGTGGGCACCGTGAGCATCTGGCGCAGGCTGATCAGCTGGCGCGGCCGGGCGTCGCGGCGGCGGCCCGCGCCTTCGCTGCGCTCCGCGGCTCGGCGTTCGCAGCGCTGGCGGGCGGGCCCGCCGCCGCGCTCCGCGGCTGAGCGTTCGCCGCGCCCGCCGGCCGGGCCCGCGCTGCGGTTCCCGGCCTTCCGCGCTGACGGCTCGCCGGCCTTTCCCGCGGCGGGCTGGCCGGCCTGCGGCGCGCTGCTGGCCTGCGGCGCCCGCTCGCTCGCCGATACCGACTTCGTCATCGTCGATCTCGAGACCACCGGCTGGACGCCCGCGGACGCACGGATCACCGAGATCGGCGCGGTCAGGTTCAGCGGCGGCCGGATCACCGGGGAGTTCTGCACGCTGATCAACCCGGGTCACCCGATCCCCGCGGATATCGCCGCGCTCACCGGGATCAGCGACGCGATGGTGGCGGGCGCACCGGTCATCGCGGCCGCGCTGCCCGATTTCCTGGCGTTCGCCGGCGGCGCCGTGCTCGCCGCCCACAACGCGCCCTTCGACCTCAGCTTCCTCGTCGCCGCGTGCGGGGCCTGCGGCCTGCCGTGGCCGGACATCCCGGTGCTGGACACGGTCACGCTGGCGCGGCAGGTACTGGACGAGACCGAGGTGCCCGACTGCAAGCTGGCCACGCTGGCGAGTTATTTCGGCGCGCCGACCGCGCCGAGTCACCGCGCGCTGGCCGACGCGCGGGCCACCGCCGCCGTGCTGGACGGCCTGATCGGCCGACTGGCCGCGTCCGGCGTGCGCACGCTCGCCGAGATCTCCGGCTGACCGGCTGGGCCCTGACCGGGCCTAGTACGCTCGTGCCCAGATCCTTACCGAAGGAGGCGGCCGGTGGTCACCGCGATCGTGCTGGTGCAGGCCGAGGTTCAGCGCATTCCCGAGATCGCCCAGGAGCTCGCGCAGATACCGCAGGTCAGCGAGGTGTACTCGGTAACGGGTGAGTTCGACCTGGTGGCCATGGTCCGGGTCAGGGCGCACGAGGAGCTCGCCGACGTCATCCCCGGCGGCGTCAACAAGGTCCCCGGCGTCACGCACACCGAGACGCACATCGCCTTCCGCACCTACTCCAGGCACGACCTGGAAGCCGCCTTCTCGCTCGGATTCGCCGAGTAGTCTGAGGCAAGCGCCCAGATTTCTTGCTCTCCCTGCGTCATAAGTCTGTGAGTCGACCGTGACCATACCGAGACCACGGGCACACCCAAACCCCGCAGGGAGATGGCCATGGACGACGAGGCACAGCCGCCGATCCCCCAGTGGTGGGAACCGTACGCGGCGGAGTTCCCCGGCTGGACCGCATGGCGCGCGGTCAGCGGCTTGCTTTACGCGCGCAAGGCCGGCGTCACGCCGCCGCTGATCGTCCCCGGCGAGGACGCCGTGGATCTGCGCGACCAGATCATCCGGGCCGAGGCGCGGATCGCGGACCAGGCCGGAGAGTAGCCGCGGCTGACGCCGGGCCCGCGTGAGTCCTCCCCGGGGCCCGGGTTAGTCCTCCCCGGGGCCCGGGTTGGTCCTCCCCGGGCCCCGGGCCGCGTGAGTCCTCCCCCGGCCCCGGTCAGTCCTTCGCGGCCAGCTTGCTGCTGGTCTCCACCCACCGCTGCAGCAGCCGCGCGGCCGCCCCGGACCGCACCGCCTCCTCGGCCCGCGCGTACCCGTCACGCAGCATCGGGATCACGG
The DNA here is from genome assembly GCA_963702235.1 of uncultured Actinomycetes bacterium. Classification (GTDB taxonomy): domain Bacteria; phylum Actinomycetota; class Actinomycetes; order Streptosporangiales; family Streptosporangiaceae; genus PALSA-505. Next base: position 69,989 of record CAVPBZ010000030.1, on the reverse strand, counting down.
CATCAGCGCTGGTGATGCCCGCGAAGGCCGCGAGTGCCGCGGCCGCGTTCAGCAGCACGGTGTCGGCCACCGGGCCCGGCTCGCCGCCGAGCACCGAGCGCGCCACCGCCGCGTTGCGAGCCGGGTCGCCGCCGCGCAGGTCGGCCACCGTGCTGCGGCGCAGGCCGAGCTCGGCCGGATCGAGGATGAGCCGGCTCACGCCGGACTCGTGCACGGCCCAGATGGTCGAGGTGGTCGTGGTGGTCAGCTCGTCCAGCCCGTCGTCGCCGTGGAAGACCAGGGCCGAGCAGCCGCGGCCGGCCAGAACCCCCGCGATGATCTCACCCATCCGGGGATCAGCCACGCCGACCGCCTGGGCCTGCGGCCGGGCCGGATTCGCCACCGGGCCGAGGAAGTTGAACGCGGTCGGCACGCCGAGCTGGGCGCGGGTCGGGCCCGCGTGCCGCAGCGCCGGATGGTAGAGCGGCGCGAACAGGAACGCGATCCCGATCTCCTCGACGAGCTGCACGCTGGCCGACGGCGGCAGGCCGATCACCACGCCGAGCGCCTCCAGCACGTCAGCGGCACCGCAGGAGGAGGACGCCGCGCGGTTCCCGTGCTTGGCCATCCGCGCGCCCGCGGCGGCCGCGACGATCGCGCCCATCGTGGAGATGTTCACCGTCCGCGCCCCGTCGGCGCCGGTCCCGACGAGGTCGGCCAGCCTGCCCGGCACGTGGATGGGGGTGGCGTGGTCGAGCATCGCCCGGGCCAGGCCGCCGAGCTCATCGACGGTCTCGCCCTTGATCCGCAGCGCTACCCCGAACCCGGCGATCTGCGCGGACGTCGCCGCGCCTTCCATGATCTCGTTCATCGCCCAGGCGGCCTCGGCGGCGGACAGCGACTGGCCCTTGACCAGCGCCCCGATCAGGGCCGGCCAGGTAGCCCGGGCCGGAGCCTGCGGCTGGTTAGGCACCGGACTGCAGCGCCGGACGGGCGGCGCGCTCGCGCATCAGCCCGGCCAGCGCCTCGGCGAGCGCGGCCGGATCGATCGGATGGGACACCACCGCGTCCGCCCGCGCCCAGGTGGCGAGCCAGCCGTCATCCACCCGGCCGATCACCAGCAGCACCGGCGGGCAGTCGTAGATCTCGTCCTTGGCCTGGCGGCACAGGCCCATGCCGCCGGCCGGCTGCGCCTCACCGTCCAGGACCATGACGTCGGCGCCGCCGGCGTCCAGCAGCCGGAACAGGGCCGGCGCGGTGGCCACCTCGATGATCTCGGCCTCGGGGACGTCCGGAGCGGGCCTGCTCCCGATGGCGAGCCGCATCTGAGCGCGGACATCCGCGTCATGGCTGAACACAACGACCTTCATGGCTGCGATGCTACCGACCGGCGCGGCCGGGGGCACCCGCTGACGCCGCCAAAGCAGCGCTGGGCCGGTGCCCGGGGGCGCCGGCGCCGGCCGGGAAAGTGCCGGGTAATCCGTCCGATCGGGACATGTGCCCGGGCAATCTGCCCGATCGGGGGGTCGAGCAGCGCTCCCCTACGTCTTGTCGTAATAATGTGTTCGTGGCGACAGCGAGCGCGACGCAGACGACCGGGCGCGGCCCGGCCAGCAGGCCCAGCCTGGTGAGCGTCGGAACGATTATCTGGCTGTCCTCTGAGCTGATGTTCTTCGCGGCGCTGTTCGCGATGTACTTCACCATCCGCTCGGTGGACAAGGGCGAGGGCATCAAGTGGCCGGGCGCGCATCTCGACCTCACGCTCGGCTCGGTCAACACCACCGTGCTGCTGCTGTCCAGCGTCACCTGCCAGATGGGCGTGTTCGCGGTGGAGCGAGGACAGGTCCGCCGCGCGGCCCGGATCTGGAACGTGACCAAGTGGGGCCTGCGCGAGTGGTACGTGCTGTCATTCCTGATGGGCCTGTACTTCGTCTGCGGCCAGGGCTATGAGTACGTGGGCCTGCTCAAGGACGGGCTGTCGCTGCGGTCCAGCGCCTACGGCTCGGTGTTCTTCATCCCGACCGGGTTCCACGGCCTGCACGTCGTCGGCGGCCTGATCGCGTTCCTGTTCCTGCTGGGCCGCACCTTCGCCGCCAAGCGCCTCACCCAGGAAATACAGGTGAGCGCGATCGTCGTGTCGTATTACTGGCACTTCGTCGACGTGGTGTGGATCGGCTTGTTCACGACCATCTACCTGATCCATTGACCGGAAACCGAGGACAGCAGTGAGCTGGATCACCGCGCGGCGCCGGCACCGGGTAGCCGGGTACGCCGTCGTCCCGCTCGGGCTCGCCGCCATCGGCGTGATGTACGCGACCCTCACCGGGCCGGGCAGCCAGGCCGCCGCGTCCGCTCCCGGACCTGCCCAGCAGAGCATCGCCCAGGGCAGGTACCTGTTCGTGCAGAGCTGCTCGAGCTGCCACGGCATCGACGCGCAGGGCACCTCCCAGGCCCCCAGCCTGGTCGGGGCCGGAGCCGCGGCGGTGGACTTCCAGATGAGCACGGGCCGGATGCCGGGTAAGGAGCAGGGCGCGGAGATGGACCGCAAGCCGCCGGTCTTCTCGCCGCAGCAGATCTTCCAGATCGCCTCGTACGTGGCCTCGCTGGGCGGCGGCCCGGCCGTCCCCACCGCCGCGCAGGCCAGCACCAGCGGCGCGAACGTCGGGCTCGGCCAGCAACTGTTCGCGGAGAACTGCGCGGCCTGTCATAACATCGCCGGCGCCGGCGGTGCGCTCACCTACGGCAAGTACGCGCCCTCGCTGCAGGCATCGACACCGGTCCAGATCTACGAGGCCATGCAGACCGGCCCGGAGGCCATGCCGGTGTTCGGTGACGGCGCGATCACCCCCAGCGAGAAGCGCGACGTCATCGCCTACGTCACCGGAACCCGCGCGGAGCCCAATCCGGGCGGGCTCAGCCTCGGCCGGGTCGGGCCGGTCACCGAGGGCCTGGTGGCCTGGATCGGCGGCCTCGGCCTCCTGGTCGCGGCTGCCCTGTGGATCACTGCGAAGCGGCGTGAAGAATCATGAGTGACAACGACCAGACACCAGCAGCTCAGCCGGGCTCCGAAGCGGCGGGCCAGGAAGCGGCGGGCCACGAAGCCGGCCGGCCGCACCGGGTGATCGGCACGCCGCCGCCTGCGGCCGCCCGGACCCTCCTGGATCCGGCATACGGCGGCAGCAGCGGCAGCGGCACCGCGCGGGGCGCGATCGAGTCGGGTGACCCGGCGAAGGCCAAACGGGCCGAGCGCATCGTCGCGTTCCTCTTCACCCTGTCCATGGTGGCCAGCATCGGGTTCATCGCCGCCTACATCGGCATGCCGGTGCACACGCTGGGCCGGACGTTCCACTCCAACCTGGCGCTCGGCACCGCCATGTCGGTGGCCTTCCTGTCCCTGGGCGTCGGCGCGGTCATCTGGGTACGCCGGCTGATGCCGGACGTGGAAATAGCCGAGGCGCGCAAGCCGCTGGCCTCGGCGCCGGAGGAGAGGAAGGCCTTCCAGGAGACCTTCATGGAGGGCGCCGAGGACAGCGGGTTCATCAAGCGGCCGCTGATACGGCGCACCCTCATCGCCGCCACCGTCCCGCTGGCGCTGGCCCCCGTGGTGCTGCTGCGCGACATGGGCCCGCTGCCGGGCACGGCGCTGCGGCACACCGTCTGGCGCAAGGGCCTGCGGCTGCTCGTGGCCGGCTCCAACCGGCCGATCAAGCCGGAGGAGTTCGACACGCCCGGCGGCCTGATCACGGTGGTCCCTGAGGGTTACCAGGACAACCAAGACGAGGTGGCCAAGGCGGCGGCCATCATACTCAAGTTCGGGCCGGGACAGCTGCAGCCGCCCACCGTGATGGACTGGACCGTGCAGGACATCGTCTGCTACTCCAAGATCTGCACGCACGTCGGCTGCCCCGTCGCGCTGTACGAGCAGACCACGCAGCACATCCTCTGCCCCTGCCACCAGTCCACGTTCGACGCGCCCAAGGGAGCGACGGTGCTGTTCGGCCCGGCGCCGCGGCCGCTGCCTCAGCTGCCGCTGGCCGTGGACGCAGCGGGTTACCTGGTCGCCAACGGCGACTTCAACGAGCCGGTCGGCCCAAGCTTCTGGGAGCGCGGATGAGCGCGCAAGACGAGCAGACACCTGCCCCGGCCAAGGCACTCGTCGGCCTCGGCGAGTTCCTCGACGACAGGTTCCGCGGCGCCCGGAGCGTGCGTACCCTGCTGAAGAAGATCTTCCCGGATCACTGGACGTTCCTGCTCGGCGAGATCGCCCTCTACTCGTTCATCATCCTGCTGCTCACCGGCACGTTTCTCACCCTGTTCTTCCAGCCGAGCATGACCGATGTCGTCTATCACGGCAGCTACACCCGGCTCAACGGCGTGCACATGAGCGAGGCGTACGCCTCCACGCTCAACATCAGCTTCGACGTCCGCGGCGGCCTGCTGATGCGCCAGATCCACCACTGGGCGGCGGACCTGTTCATGGTCGCGATCATGGCGCACATGCTCCGGATCTTCTTCACCGGCGCCTACCGCAAGCCGCGCGACGTCAACTGGCTGATCGGGATCACCCTGTTCGTGCTGGGCATGCTCGAGGGGCTGTTCGGTTACTCGCTGCCGGACGACCTGCTGTCCGGGACCGGGCTGCGGATCCTCGAAGGCGTGATGCTCGGCATCCCGATCATCGGCACGTACCTGTCGTTCTTCCTCTTCGGCGGGCAGTTCCCTGGGCACGACATTATCCCGCGGCTGTACATCATCCACGTGCTGCTGATCCCCGGCCTGATCCTCGGCCTGGTGTCGGCGCACCTGTTCATCATGTTCCACCAGAAGCACACCCAGCACCCTGGCCTCGGCCGCACCGAGAAGAACGTCGTCGGCGCGCCGATGTACCCGTACTTCATGGCGAAGACCGGCGCGTTCTTCTTCTTCGTCTTCGGCGGGCTCGCGCTGCTGTCCACTGCCGCCCAGATCAATCCGATCTGGCTGTACGGCCCGTACACCCCGGCAGCGATCTCGGCGGGGTCACAGCCCGACTTCTACATGGGCTTCCTGGAGGGAGCGCTGCGGGTCTCCCCGAGCTGGACATGGGATATCGCCGGCCACACGGTCGCCTGGAACGTGCTCATCCCTGCCCTGGTACCGCTCGGCCTGATCTTTACCGGCGCCGCGCTATGGCCGTTCATCGAACGCTGGGCGACCGGTGACCACGCGGAACACCACATCAACGACCGGCCGCGCAACGCGCCCACCCGAAGCGCGATCGGGGTGGCCGCGGTCACCTTCTACGCCATCATGCTGCTCGAGGGCGCGAACGACCTGATCGCCATGCACCTGGACATCTCGCTGTACCTGACCACGGAGATCGCCCGCTTCGCCATCTTCCTCGGGCCCGCCCTGGCCTACTTCGTGACCAAGCGGATCTGCCTCGGCCTGCAGCGCAAGGACCGGGAACTGCTGGAGCACGGGCTCGAGTCCGGCATCATCGTGCAGCGGCCGAACGGCGAGTTCGTTGAGTTGCACCGGCCGGTCTCGGCGGAAACCCGCGCAGTGCTGCTGTCGCGGACCACGCCGCCGCCGCTGCCCGCCATCGCGTCGGTGGACGAGAACGGCGTTCCCGCCCCGGGCAGCCGCGGCATCGCCGGCAAGCTCCGGGCCACCGCCTACCGGGTGATCACCGAGAGCATCCCGCTGCCCGCCGGGAACGGCCACGGCAACGGTCACGGGCCGAACGGCCACGACGGCGACGACGGCTCGGAGCACGCCGCGGTCGGCGCCCCCCCGCCCTCGCCCGAGGGCCCGGCTGAGGGCCGGGCCGTACCCGGGCCGCCTGACCACGGCTCGCAGTCCGGCGACGACGGCTCCTGACCCGCGCGACGCGTCTGATGATCGATGGCGCGGTGACGCTCACCCCTGAGCATCACCAGCGCCATCGGTGTCGCTGAGGGGCGGTCGGGGGATGCAGGATAAGTCAGGGAGCACGGAGCCGGAGCCCGGACCGGACCGGATAGCGGGACCGCTCGAAGCCAGGACCGAGCGGATCCTGGCCGCTTCTCTGCGGCTGATGGTGATCCCGGTAGCGGTCCTGCTGCTGTCCGGTCTCGGCGCGTTCGCCTACGCGATCGCGCTGTTCATCCACGCGGTGCAGAGCATTGTCCAGCACCCTTTTCCGGTAGGTCATCAGGTCGGCCTGTTCCTGCTGGAGATTGACCTGTTCCTCATCGGTGCCACCCTGCTCATCTCGGCCGTCGGGCTCTACGAGCTGTTCGTCAGCGAGATTCACGCCGGCGCGGGCCTCAGCCTGCCGGGCTGGCTCGACATGCGCGATCTCAACGACCTCAAGGGCCGGGTCATCGCCATGATCGTCCTGGTCCTCTCGGTGAGCTTCCTCGAGGTGGCCGTGGACACTCCGGACAACGGCCGGCAGGTCCTCGAACTGGGCGGCGGGGTGGCCCTGGTCATCGTCGCGCTGACCGTCTTCACCCGGCTGACCGATCACGCGGACGACGCGAACGAGCGGCCGGAGACGCCGGAGACGCCGGAGCAGGTCAGACCGCGTCGCCCTTGACCGAGAAGGACAGCAGCCGGCGGGACGCCACGGCCAGCGCCGCGACGGTCACGATCACGCCCATCACCAGCGCCGTGGTCAGGCTCAGCGCCGCGTTCAGCGCGGGGTCGTGCGCGATCGAGTTCGCGATCCCCAGCGAGTACTGGCCGATCGACAGCTCCCGCGCGCCGCCGACGAAGTTGCCGAGCAGGCCCTCCCAGATGAGCACGTAGAGCAGGCCCACCGCGACCGCCCTGGTCGTGACGACGGAGATCATGATGAACAGCGCGTTGTACATGACCGAGCCGGCCAGCGCGCCGATGAACAGCCCGATCGCCAGGTTGCGGGTCCCGCCGACCTCGATGAGCCCGCCGCCGGCCGACGCGAACAGCTGGCCGCCGTGCAGCTGGTCCCCGCTGGTCGCGATCAGCCCAGCGATCAGCTCGGGCACGGCCACGAACAGCATGGTCAGGAGCGTCCCGACCACGAACTTGGTCACGATGACCGCCGACCTGCGCACCGGCGTGGCCAGCAGGTGAATGATGCTGCCCTCGTCGATCTCGGCGCCCAGCACGCTGGTGCCGATCACCAGCGCGGTCAGCGGCAGGATCACGGAGAAGCCGAAGTCGCCGAGGACGCGGCCCGGCCACGGGGCACCGGCCGGGCGGCCCGCCTTGAGCGCGAACGTGACCAGCAGCAGGATCACCGGCGGGATCGCCAGCAGGAAGGCCCGGCGGCGGCCGAGCACCGCCCGCAGCGTGATCGAGAAGACCGTTCCGTTGAAGATGCCAGACATGGGAATCACTGCCCTCGTGCTCGCGCTCGGGTCCGGCCGGGTCAGGGACTGCGTGGCGTGCATCAGGAGGCCAGCAGGTAGGCGAAGACGGCGTCCAGCGACTCGTCCGCGGGCAGCAGCTCGAGCAGCCGGATGTCATGGTCACGAGCGAGCACGGCGACCTCGCGGCAGAACGCGCCGTAGTCGGACGCCCTGACCTGCAGCCCCTTGGCGGTGATCTCCACCCCGGCGACCGACGGGCGGCCGATCAGCGTGGCGCCGAGCAGCCGGTCGTCGGACGACCGGACGCCGAAGACATGCGGCCTGCTGGTCATCAGCCGCCGGATCGCGCGGAAGTCTCCCGATGCCGCCAGCCGCCCCGCGACGACCACCTGGATGGTCCCGGACAGCCGCTCCACCTCTTCGAGGATGTGTGAGCTGAACACGATCGTGCGGCCGTCGGCGCCCAGCTTGTCGAGCAGGTCCATCATGTGCAGCCGCTGCCGCGGATCCATCCCGTTGAACGGCTCGTCCAGCAGCAGCACCGCCGGGTCGTGCACCAGCGCGGCGGCCACCTTGATCCGCTGCCGCATGCCCTTGGAGTAGGTGGCGATGCGGCGGCCGGCCGCCTCGGCCATGTCCACCATGTCGATGGCCCGCCGCGCGGCGCCGCCAGGGTCGGTGAGCTCGTGCAGCTTCGCGGTGGCCCGGACGAAGTCCGCCCCGGTGAGCGCGGCGTAGACCGAGTCACGCTCGGGAACCAGGCCCAGCGTGCGGTAGATGTCCGGGTTGTGCCAGCTGGGCACGCCGCCGATCGTCAGCTCGCCGCGGGACGGCGGCAGGAACCCGCCGATCATGTGGATGATCGTTGACTTGCCCGCGCCGTTCGGCCCGAGCAGCCCGGTGACGCCGGGCCCGATCGTCATCGTGACGTCGTTGACCGCGACCACGTTGCCGTACCAGCGGGAGACGTCCGTCAGCTCGATGGTGGTCATTCCGTACCCGCCCTCCGGTACCGGGCGGCGAGGATGGCCAGGCTCGCCGCGAGCAGCACGAGAAACATGACCCCGTAGGCGGCGCCGTAGTGTCCCGGAGCGGCCATCGGCCCCGCGACCTTGCCGCCGAACCACTGCCGGACGCCGTCGACCACGCTGAACGGGCTGATCAGGCCGGCCAGCCGCTGACCCGCGGACACGGCCGGCACGAAGACCGTGGCGGGGCCGGGCGGCACCAGCCGGTGCGCCACGACCGGGTTCCCCGCGACCGAGTAGATGATCTGCGCCAGCGTCCAGGTCAGGAAGAAGTAGATCGCGATCGCGCCGGTGGCGTATGCCCGCTTCGCGCTGAGCGAGGCCAGCGCGAGCCCGATCGCCGCCATCAGCACCGCCCAGGCGGCGCCCACGGCCAGCCCGCCCGCCAGCCCCTCGGTCTGGCTCCACACTCCGCCGCCGCCCTTCGCGGAGACGATCGAGCCCAGGTAGAGCAGCAGCAGCGGGATCTCGACCATGATCAGGCAGGCCAGGGTGAACGCCGCGTACTTCGCGGCCGGGTAGTCCCCCCTGCGCAGCGGCCGGGAGAAGTACAGCGGCAGCACCCGGCTGCGCAGGTCCCGCGAGACCAGCTCGGGCGCCTGCACCGCCACGAAGATCGTCATGACCACGACCCGCAGCGCGAACGTATAGGTGCCGTAGGAAACGACCTGCGCCCCCCCGCGTGCCACCGTGACCGCGTTCACGATCGCCGGCAGGCACATGGCGCTGAACGCGATCACCGGCACGATCTTCGCTTTGGCGCCGCGGCCGATGCCGAACGCGGACCGCAGGCTGTGCCAGCCCAGCGCCCGGACGATCTGCGCGCGGCCCAGCCGCGGCCCGTCGTAGCGGCGGTAGCCGCGGTCGTGAATGACCCCGCCGGCCGCCGCTGCGGTCAGGCCGCTGCCTGGATAAGCTCCGTCAGCTGACACCGGTCGCCTCCGTCCCCGCGGGCGCGGGCTCGGCCTCGCCGCGGAACAGCTCTTCGATGCTGTGCCGCCGCTGCTGCAGGCGGCCCAGCGGCAGGCCGAGATCCGCGACCGCGTCGCGGACCGCGTCGTAGGTGGCGTCACCCGCCAGCGGCACCAGCACCCGCTGCTGGCGAGCCCTGGGTTCCAGCCCCTGCCTGGCCAGTTCGTCGGCCAGCCGCTGCGCGCCCTCGTCGACGTCGACGATCAGCACCAGGCTCGCCTCGGTGAAGCTGGTGATCGTGTCCGCCCGGAGCAGCCGGCCCGCCTCGATCGCCACCAGGTGGTCGCAGATCTGCTCGATCTCGCCGAGCAGGTGCGAGGCGACGACGATGGAGATGCCGAACTCGGTGCCGATCCGGGCGATCAGGTCGAGCATCTCCCCCCGGCCCGCCGGGTCCAGGCCGTTGGTCGGCTCGTCGAGCAGCAGCAGCCGCGGGTCCCCCACCAGCGCCTGGGCCAGCTTGACCCGCTGCTTCATGCCGGTGGAGTAGGTGCCGATCTGCCGGTACCGCTCCTCGTGCAGCCCGACGTGCCGCAGCGATTCCGCCGCTCGTTCCTTCGCCGCGGTGGCCGGCAAGCCGGACATCCGGCCGAGGTGGGTGACGAATTCGGTGGCGGTGACGTCCGGCGGCAGGCAGTCATGCTCGGGCATGTAGCCGATGAGGGTCCGGATCCGCTCGCCGTGCAGCTGGCAGTCGTGACCGAGCACCCGCGCCCGGCCCTCGGTCGGCTCCAGCAGGCCGAGCAGGATTTTGATCAGCGTGGACTTTCCCGCGCCGTTGGCGCCGACCAGGCCGGTGATGCCCGGCGCGACCGCGACGGTCAGCCCGTCCAGCGCGGTCACGTCGCCCGGGTACCGCTTGGTCAGCGCGTCCGTCTCGATCACCGGGCCAGGCTCCGCCTCGGTCACCGCGTCCCGGGCGCGTGTGGTCATGGCCCGCCCTCGCTTTCCCGGTTTCCCGCCTGCACGTCCCGCCGGCCCCCCGCGGCCCCCCGGGGGGTCCCGGTGGCGGCGTCCTGGCTAAGCGTCCCGCGGGTCATGATCACAGTCGTCACCCTGGAGGGTGATTTTCCCGAACGGTGCAGGCGCCGGCCCAGCGCGTGATCGTCCGGCCGGGCTACGCCTGAAGGCTGACGCCAGCCTCGCCAACTGCGGTTACCGTAGGGACGTGAGCATCCAGTGGCAGGCGCCGCGGGCCAGGCCGCGACCGCCGCTGACCAAGCGGCTGCGGCCGGGACACTGGGTCGCGCTGGATGTGGCCGCCGCCGTGCTGTGCACGCTCACGCTGACCCTGCCGATCCAGCACGGGATATTCCGGAACGGCGGGCTGGCGGCGCCCGCCGACCTGCTGGTGGCGTTCGTGCTGGCCGTGGCCATGTCCCTGCCGGTGGCGCTGCGCCGGCGGCGCCCGCTGGCGGCCTTCGGCGCGGCCGCGGCGGGCGGCACGCTCGTGGCCATGCTGGTCCCGAGCGCGAACGCCCCCTACTATCTGCCGACCGTTTACGTGCTCTACCTGGTGGCGGCCGTTTCGCGGCGCAAGGTAGCGCTAGCGGCGCTCGGCACCGTGCTGATCATGGCCGTCGTCCAGGACGTGCGCGCGGAGCCGATCCTGCGGGTACCGGGCCACGTGCTGCCCGCGGCGCTGATCGCGGTCGTCGCCTGGACGTTCGGCTACATGGCGGGACAGCGGCGCGCGTACGCCGTGCACCTGCGCGATCAGGCGGCGACCAGCGCGGTCACCGAGGAGCGGCTGCGGATCGCCAGGGAACTGCATGACGTGGTCGCGCACAGCATGACCGTGATTGCCGTGCAGGCCGGATACGGCAGGCACGTCATCGACGCGCAGCCGGCCAAGGCCGGGGAGGCGCTCGGTGCCATCCAGGCGACCAGCCGGGAAGCACTCGCGGAGATGCGGCGCATGCTCGGCATCCTGCGCCGGCCAGGAGCGGAGCCGTTCGGGAAAAGCAGTCAACCCGGGGGTGGCGGCGGGGCAGGGCTGGCCGGCGTGCTGGCGGCCGGGGCGGCGGCACCCGGGAACGGCCGCCCGGCCGGGCTGGCCGGGAACGGGGCGGCCGGGAACGGGGCGGGCGGCAGCGGCGCGGCGAACGGCAGCGGCCGGGAGGCGGCGCCACTGATGCCGGCTCCCGGGCTCGCCGATCTGGACCGGCTGGTGGCGCGCATCGCGCAGGCGGGCGTGCGGGTGGACCTGCAGGTGCGGGGCAGCCGGCCGGAGCTGCCGCCAGGGATCGACCTGTCGGCGTTCCGGATCGTGCAGGAGGCGCTGACCAACGTGGTCAAGCACGCGGACACGCCGAGCTGCCGGGTCACCGTCAGCTACGGGGCCGGCGAGCTTTTCGTGGAGATCACCGACGAGGGCCGCGGCTGCCCGGTCCCGGCCGCCGCGGGCAGTCATGGCCCCGGCCCGGGCACGGAAGCGGGCGGCGACCTGGCCGGCGGCCACGGACTGATCGGGATGCGGGAGCGGGTGAGCCTTTACGGCGGGGAGCTGACCGCGGCGCCGCGGCCGGAACGGGGCTTCCGGGTGGCGGCGCGGCTGCCGATCGGGGCGGCCGGGTCATGACGATCCGGGTGCTCGTCGCCGATGACCAGGCGCTCGTGCGGGTGGGGTTCAGCGGCATCATCGCCGCCACCCCCGGGCTGACCGTCGTCGGCGAGGCGGGCACGGGCGCCGAGGCGGTCGAGGTGGCGCGCCGGGCGCTGCCGGACGTGGTGCTGATGGACGTCCGGATGCCGGTCATGGACGGCATCGAGGCCACCCGCCGGATCACCGGCGAGGCGCAGACACGGGACGTGCGGGTGCTCATCCTGACGACGTTCGACCTGGACGAGTACGTCTACGCCGCGCTGCGGGCCGGCGCGAGCGGATTCCTGCTCAAGGACACCATGCCGGCCGACCTGCTCAGCGCGATCCGGGTCATCGCGGCCGGCGACGCGCTGCTCGCCCCGAGCGTGACCCGGCGGCTGCTGGGCGAGTTCGCCAGCCGCCCTGAGCTGTCGGCCCCGCAGGCGCCGGCCGGGCCGGACCGGCTGAAAGATCTCACCGAACGGGAGCGGGAGGTGCTCACGCTGGTCGCCCAGGGGCTCTCGAACGGCGAGATCGCCGGGCAGCTGAGCATCAGCCCGGCGACCGCCAAGACGCACGTGGGTCACCTGCTGACCAAGCTGGACTGCCGGGACCGGATCCAGCTGGTGATCATCGCCTACCGGGCCGGCCTCGTCGCCGCCTAGCCGCTGCTCATGCCGGGGCGGTTGCGGCCGCCGCGCCGCCGCGCCGCTGACCGGGATCAGTGCGCGTACTCGCCGTGGTAGTACTCGAAGACGAAGCCGATCGTGGTGAAGACGAGGCACAGCATGCCGATCATGAACAGCCACCACCCGACCGCGGTGCCGAGGGCCGTCAGCCCGGCGGCCAGGCCGAGGAAGAGCGGCCACCAGCTGTGCGGGCTGAAGAACCCGATCTCCCCGGTGCCCTCCTCGATCGCGGCGTTGGGGTCGTCCTGGGGTTGCTTCGGCAGCCGCCGGCCGGTGAACAGCACGTAGAACCCGGTGAGGAACGCGAGCCCGACGGCAAAGGCGAGCGCGGCGGTGCCGGTCGGGTCATGGGAGAAGTACCAGTACACGATGTCCGAGCCGGCGAAGAACACGGCGCAGCCGATGAACAGCCCGCCTTCTACCTTCATCTGCTACCTCCCCGGTGCTGGTTGTGGGCCGCGCGGCCGCGTCCCGCGCTGGTCAGTCGCCGACGATGTCTGATGACGACGACGAGAGCGACTGCCTGACTCCGAGCGAGTCCCTGCCTTGCTTGACGTGCGGGTAGTGCAGGTCGAAGGCCGGCCGCTCGGACCTGATCCGCGGGATGCGGGTGAAGTTGTGCCGTGGCGGCGGGCAGGACGTCGCCCATTCGAGCGAGTTGCCGAAGCCCCACGGGTCGTCAACCGTGACCCGCTCGCCGAAGCGCGCGGTCTTGTACACGTTGTAGAGGAAGAAGAACGTGGACGCACCTAGGACGAACGAGCTGATGCTGGACACGTCGTTCAGCGTGGTCGCGATCGGCGGCAGCAGCGGGTAGTGCGCGATCCGGCGCGGCATGCCGATCACGCCGAGCCAGTGCTGCACCAGGAACGTGCCGTGGAACCCGAAGAACAGCGTCCAGAAGTGCAGCTTGCCCAGCCTGTTGTCGAGCATCTTGCCGGTCATCTTCGGCCACCAGAAGTAGAAGCCCGCGAACATGGCGAACACCACGGTGCCGAACAGGACGTAGTGGAAGTGGGCGACGACGAAGTAGGTGTCGCTGACGTGGAAGTCCAGCGGCGGCGAGGCCAGGATGACCCCGGTGAGGCCGCCGAACAGGAACGTGACCAGGAACCCGATGGCAAACAGCATCGCGGGCTCGAAGGTGAGCTGGCCGCGCCAGATCGTGCCCGCCCAGTTGAAGAACTTCACCCCGGTCGGGACCGCGATGAGGAACGTCATGAACGAGAAGAACGGCAGCAGCACCGCGCCGGTGGTGAACATGTGATGCGCCCACACGGTCATGGACAGGCCGGCGATCGCGATCGTCGCCGCGATCAGGCCCTTGTAGCCGAACAGCGGCTTGCGGCTGAACACCGGCAGGACCTCGGTGACGATGCCGAAGAACGGCAGCGCGACGATGTATACCTCGGGATGGCCGAAGAACCAGAACAGGTTCTGCCACAGCAGCGCGCCGCCGCTGGAGGCGTCGAACACGTGCGCGCCCAGCTTGCGGTCGATCTCGAGGACGAGCAGGGCGGCGGCCAGGACGGGGAAGGCCAGCAGCGCGAGCACGCTGGTCAGCAGCACGTTCCAGGTGAAGATCGGCATCCGGAACATCGTCATGCCCGGCGCCCGCATGCAGAACACCGTGGTGACGAAGTTGACCCCGCCGAGGATCGTGCTCAGGCCGGACAGCGTCAGGCCCATGATCCACATGTCCGGACCGAGTCCCGGCGAGTACACCGCGCTGGTCAGCGGCGCGTAGGCGTACCAGCCGAAGGCGGCCGAGCCGCCCGGGGTCAGGAAGCTGGCGACGAGGATGAGCCCGCCGAACGTGAACATGTAGTAGCTGAGCAGGTTGAGCCGCGGGAAGGCCACGTCGGGCGCGCCGATCTGCAGCGGCATGATCACGTTCGTGAACCCGACGAACAGCGGCGTGGCGAACAGCAGCAGCATGATCGTGCCGTGCATGGTGAACAGCTCGTTGTACTGCTGGTCAGACACGATCGAGTTGTTCGGGCCCATCAGCTGGGCCCGCATGATCATGGCCAGGATCCCGGCGAACATGAAGAAGCCGAACGACGTGATCAGGTACAGGTAACCGATGATCTTGTGGTCGGTGGAGGACAGCCAGTAGGCGAGCACCGACCCCTTGCGCGGGCTGCTGATCGTGGGGTAGTCGGCGCCGGTGACAACGTGCTCGGTCGCGGTCACTGCGCACCACCCGCCTTCTGCTGTGCGTGCTGTTGAGCGATCATGTAGGTGCGGAACTGCTGTGGGGTCACGATCTTCACCCGGAACAGCATGAGCGCGTGGTAGATACCGCACAGCTCGGTGCAGCGGCCCACGAACGTGCCGGTCTTGGTGGCGTTGACCTGGAAGAAGTTCGTGTGGCCGGGGATCACGTCCCGCTTGAACAGGAACTCCGGCACCCAGAAGGAGTGCACGACGTCCAGCGAGTTCAGGGTGAACTTGACCGACTCGTGGTCGGGGATGACCAGCACCGGCAGCGGGCCCGGGTAGGGCTGCCCGGTGAGCGTCACGTCACCGGCCGCGGAGCCCGGCACCTTGTACTGCGGGTAGCTGAACTCCCAGCTCCACTGGAACCCGGTCACGTTGACGACCACCTGGGGGCGGGCGGACACCGCGTCCACGTAGTTCTCGTCCCGCGCGGTGAAGTAGAACAGCACCGCGACGAGGATGAACGGGACCACCGTGTACATGATCTCGATCGGCAGGTTGTAGCGCACCTGGGGCGGCAGCTCTTCGGTGCGCTTGCGGTGGAAGACGCACGCCCACAGGATCAGGCCCCACACCACCGCGCCGACGGCGATCGCGGCGACCCAGGAACCCTGCCAGAGCGTGAGCATAACGCTGCCCTGCCTGGTGACAGGGGCGGGCCAGCCCAGCCGCATCCACGGGCTGGTGCTGCAGCCGGACACGGCCAGCACCAGCAGGCCCAGCGCTGCCATGGACGCGGCCTTGCGGCCGCGCGAGCGCGGGCGCGGCGCCGATGCCGGCGGGCGGGGGGCCGGCGGGACACCGGCCGAGGCCGGCGGGCGGGAGCCGGCGGGACGCAGCCGGAATCCGGCGGTACGGAAAGCAGGGGATCCGGCCCTGCGCAGCCGGAATCAGAGGCGCTGCCCGGCGCACGGCGCGCGGTGCTTGCGCGTGCCGTACGCGGCTCGCGGCGGATCGGACTCACTGATTGCCTTCCAAGCGGATGACTCCCGGTCGCGTGCCTTCCGTGCTGCTCGCAGCCGGTCGCGGCTCCTCCTACAGCGTGTCGTGGAAACATTACCGCGAACCCAGGCCGCCGCATGAGCCGACCCCGTGCTTTGCCCCCGGTCGTTACTCCCCCGTGCTTACCCGGCCGGTGTCCGGGTATCGCTATCGTCAGGTGACCACGCAGCAACCCGCAGCTGGCTTGCCGCTTGCGCGGGCACGACGCCCGCATCGCGACAGGATGGACGGTGACCAGATGACCGCCGCGACGCCGGCGCCCGCGCCCTTGCCGGCGCTCATCATCGATGCTCTCGGCCGCAAGTGCCCGATCCCGATCATCATGCTGGCCGAGCGGATCCGGGAGGTGCCGATCGGGTCGGTGGTGTCCGTGCACGCGGACGACCCGGCGGCGCGCACCGACGTGCCTGCCTGGTGCGGGATGAAGTCGCAGGAGTTCGTGGTCGAGGAGGCGCTGCCGCGCGGCTGGGCCTTCCTGGTGCGCCGCTGCTACTGATCGACGGCTGCTGATCGACGGCTACTGATCGTCGGCCGCGCTGAACCTGCCGGTGAACCGGGGATCGGATTCCCACCACGGCAACTCGGCGGGCCGCCGGTCATCCGGCGCCGGCGCGGCGGCCGCCGGCGCGGCAGCGTCCCTGGCATCCAGCTCGGCGTCGATCTCGGCGGCTTCCGTCTCGTCTTCCCTGATCATGTGGATCAGCTGCGCCACCAGGAACGGCAGCCCCACGACATCACCGAAGACCCACAGCGTTCCGCCGCCGAGCATCTGGTCGAACCGCAGTGAGGGACCCCAGGGCCTGGCCAGCGCGTGGTAGTAGGCGCCGCCGATGAGGCGCGAGTCGCCGATCACCGCGATGCCCAGGATCGCGTCGCCGATCACCTCGGCGGCCGTGATCCACAGGGACACGAGGTACGGGTAGGCCTTGGGCACCGGATCCACCCGGATCAGCGTCCAGAAGAACACGAAGCCGGGGACGATCAGCGCCAGGCAGGTCAGCTCCCGGATTCCGGCGCTGTGGAAGTAGGCGCTGTACCAGGGCGTGAAGTAAACCAGGAAAGGCACCGCGACGAGCACCAGCGTGCTGATCGCGGGAAAGGTCAGCACCCGGGCCGTCCGGCTGCGTATCACGGCCTCCAGCCGCGGCCCGGACCGGCCGGGGGCCACCGCGATGACCAGCGTGAGCGGCAGGCCGAGCACGAGGAACAGCGGCGCCAGGAGCAGCAGCAGGATCGTCTGCGCCGCCCGGGCGTAGAACAGCACGCCGGCGTACGCCCCCGTCCAGGACATCGCGGCGATCACCAGCGTGCCCAGGCCGATCCCGGCGAACGACACGACGCGGGCGGCCGGCCAGGCCAGGCCGCGGCGGCGCGCCCGCCGCACCCCGGCCAGGTACCCGGCGCCGAGCAGCAGCACGAGCGCGCACGTCCACGGGTCGAACGTCCACTGCGTGAAGGCGCGCGCCAGCGTGAGCTCGGGCGGGCCGTGATAGCCGGCAGCGAGCGCGACTGTCATGCCGCTACGCTACCGTCGGACCGCCGCCGCGTATTCCACCGCGAGCTCGGCGGCCAGGCCGGCGTTGTCGGCGATCAGCTGCGCGTTGACCTCCAGCGTCGCGCCGCCGGTGGCCTCGTGCAGGTGCGCGAGCACGGCCGGCGTCACCGCCTGGCCGGCCGCCCCGGCGCGCCCGGCGGCGTCCAGTGCCTCCTGGATGAGCTCGTCCACGTCGAGGTCCCGCGCGGGCGGCTGCCCGACCAGCAGGCCGCCGCCGCCCAGCCGCCAGTGCAGCCTCGCGGTGCGCGCGGCCTCGGCCGCGCTGTCCACCCGGGTCGATACCGGCGGCCCGCCGGCCGCGGTGTAGAACCGCGGCAGCGTGCCGGTGCGCCAGCCGAGCACGGGCACGCCCAGCGTCTCCAGCAGCTCGGCCGTGGCCGGGACGTCGAGCAGTGACTTCGGTCCCGCGGCCACCACCACGGCGGCGGTCCGCGCCAGCTGGCCCAGGTCGGCGGAGATGTCCAGCGTCGTCGCGAACCCCCGGTGCACGCCGCCGATCCCGCCGGTACCCATGAACCGGAGCCCGGCCAGCCGGCACACGGCCAGCGTGCCGCCAACCGTGGTGGCGCCGAGCCCGCCGCTGATGACGCAGCTGGCCAGGTCCCGCGGTCCGGCCTTGCGCGCGTCCGGGCTGGCGGCGAGCCGCTCCAGCGTGGCGGCGTCCGTACCGACCCGGATCCGGCCGCCGGTCACCGCCACCGTGGCCGGCACCGCGCCGGCCGCGCGCACCCGGCGCTCG
The DNA here is from genome assembly GCA_963702235.1 of uncultured Actinomycetes bacterium. Classification (GTDB taxonomy): domain Bacteria; phylum Actinomycetota; class Actinomycetes; order Streptosporangiales; family Streptosporangiaceae; genus PALSA-505. Next base: position 51,899 of record CAVPBZ010000030.1, on the reverse strand, counting down.
GACTCCAGCGCCACGGCGAGCCCCCGCATCCCGGGGAACCCGTGCGAGACGAGGGTGGTCTCCAGCGCCACCACCGCCCCGCCGGCCGCGAGCGCCTCGCGGACCTCAGCGGCGATGTCGAGCACGTCATCCCCGCCGGTCATGGCATCGCGCCCAGCCGGCTGACCGCGCGGGCCGCCGCCTCGAGCCCCAGCTCCACCCCGGCGAGCAGGAACCCGGCGGCGAAGGCGTCGCCGGCCCCGGTACTGTCCAGCGGCTGGGCCGGATGCGCCGGCCACTGCTTGCCGTTCAGCCGGACCCCGTCCGGGCCGAGCTTCACGATCACGGTGGCCGCCCGCGGGGCGGCGGCGAGCAGGGTCTCCGGCTCGTTGCCCAGGATCACGTCGGGCCGCAGCAGTCCCAGCATGCGCTCCACCTTCGCCACGCCGATCTCTTCGATGACCGACAGGGACGACAAGTCGACGCTCACCCGGGGCACCCGGCGCGCCGCGTCCAGCGCCGCCGCCCTGATCGGCGCGTCCACCAGGCTGTAGAGCGGCAGGTGCAGCCGGTCGCAGCCGGCGAACCACTCGTCCCGCAGTTCCGCCGCCGACAGCAGCGGGCAGACCCCGCGGTCGGTGAGCATGGTGCGCTCGCCGCCGCCGTCGGACAGCGAGACCACGACGCCCGTCGTCCCGTCGGTGACCGGGCCGGCCACATCGACGCCGCGGTTGCGCAGGTCATCGGCGACCAGGCAGCCGGCCAGGTCCCGGGCCCGCTTGGCGACCACGCGGGCACTGCCGCCCAGGGCCACCGTCCAGGCGGCGACGTTAGCGGCCTGCCCCCCGGCAGCCACCATGGTCGTAGCCGGGGTGTCGCTGCCGTGCGCAAGCTCGGGGCGGGTCACGACGACCACGTCGAGCAGCGCGTCACCCAGGGTGCACAGCAAGGTCAGGCGGGGCGGGCGGCCAGCAGCGCGGCCAGTTCGGCCGCCGCCTCGGCGCCGTACGCCGCCGCGAACCGCGCGGTCAGCGGTCCCGGCTTCAGCTCGTACTCCTGCGGGCCCACGGTCTCCAGCGCACACGCCGCGATCAGGTTGCCCAGCTGGGCGGCCCGCTCCAGCCCGAGGTTGCTGGCGACAGCGGCGAGGAACCCGGCCCGGAACGCGTCCCCGGCACCGGTCGTCTCCTTGGGCTGCACGGCGACGGGCGGCACCACTAGCGGCGGCTGCCCGGCCGTGTCCACCCGGACGCCGTCCGCCCCGAGCGTGGTCACCCGCACCCGGACCCGGCTGATGATCTCCGCGGCGCTCCAGCCGGTCTTCTGCTCGGTCAGGGCCGCCTCGTACTCGTTGGCGAACAGGTACTCCGCGCCGTCAAGCAGCGAGCGGACGTCCTCGCCGTCCAGCCGGGCGACCTGCCACGACGTATCGGTGGCGAACGGGATGCCGAGCTTGCGGCACTGGGCGGTGAACGCCAGCATCGCCTCGGGGTCACCCGGCCCGATCACGACCAGGTCGATGCCGCCCGCCTGCTCGGTCACGGCGGCCAGGTCGATGGCCGAGTCCTCGGCCATCGCGCCGGCGTAGAACGATCCGATGTGGGCCCCGCGGGTGTCGGTCGTGTTCACGAACCTGGCGGTATGCCGCAGCGCCGACTCCCGGATACCGCCGGTGTCCACGCCGTGCGCGGTCAGCCAGGCCCGGTACTCACCGAAGTCCGCGCCGACCGATCCCACCAGCAGCGGCCGCAGCCCCAGGAAGCCCAGGCCGAACGCGATGTTCGCAGCCACGCCGCCGCGGCGGATCTCCAGGTCGTCCACCAGGAACGACAGCGCCACCTTGTCCAGCTTGTCCGGCATCAGCTGCTCGGCGAAGCTGCCGGGAAAACTCATCAGGTGGTCGGTGGCGATCGAGCCCGTCACCGCGATGCGCACGACAAAGCCCCCCGCATGAGAAGGAAAATTCCAGCGGGTGCCGGTCAGTGGAACGAGTCGCCGCAGGCGCAGGAACCCGAAGCGTTCGGGTTGTCGATCGTGAAGCCCTGCTTCTCGATCGTGTCGACGAAGTCGATGGTGGCGCCGGACAGATACGGGGCGCTCATCTTGTCGGTGACCACCTGCACGCTGCCGAACGCGCTGACCACGTCGCCGTCGATCTCGCGCTCGTCGAAGTACAGCTGGTACTTCAGGCCGGAGCATCCGCCCGGCTGCACTGCGACCCGCAGCCTCAGGTCGTCACGACCCTCCTGCGCCAGCAGGCTGCTCACCTTGTCTGCTGCCACTGAGGTGAGGACGATTCCCTGCTGCGTGGTCTGGTCCTGAACAGTCATCTGCGGTCAGCTCCTGATATCGGCTGGCGCGCCGGTCCCGGCGCGGGTGCTTTCGTGCTGTGTCAACGATATGCGGTTGCAGGTCATTCCGCACCGTGCGGGGGATCACAGGCCGGGTGCGCCCCAGACCGGGAACCACCGCGACAGGTCGGACTCGATCTTGAGGTCACCCTCGATGGCGCCGCGTACCTGCAGCTCGAGCCCGTTGTCCCGGCGCTCGCCGCCCTGCGGGGCGAACGGATAGAAGGTCCCGCGCTTGTACAGGTACACGACCGCCAGCTTGCTGCTGCCCGGCCCGGCGAAGCTGATCAGCGAGCAGAGCAGCTGCGGGCCGAATCCGGCATCGGCCAGCGAGGAGTTCACCGCGTGCACGTCCGTGACGAGCGCGTCCAGCTGGTCGGCCGGCCGCCGGATGAGCAGCCAGGTGAAGCCGTAGGAGTCGGTGGACACCTCCACCGGCGGGGCGTCGGCGGCCATGCCCGCAGCCAGCAGCTCGCGGACGTCGCTCTCCAGCTCCCGGAACGCACGGCCCTCGACGGCGCGGAAGCACACCGATCCGATGCCGGTCGGCACCAGGCTGGTCGCCGCCTCCAGCGTGATCGCGGCCGACGGCAGCGAGAACAGCGCGTCCAGGTTGGGCTGGACGGGCTTGGTCCGGCCGAGCAGCGTGTCCAGGAACCCCACTACTACTGGCCCAGCTGCTTGGAGATCTTCGCGAGCTCGGCCAGCCGCCGCTCCAGCGAGGGGTGCGTGGAGAACAGCGTGGACAGGCTCTTGCCGCTGGTGAGCGCAGGCACGAAGTAGAACGCGTTCAGCGCCTCGGCCCCGGACGCCCGCAGGTCCCTGCTCGGGATCCTGGCGATGTCGCCGCTGACCTTCTGCAGCGCGCTGGCCAGCTTGGACGGCTGGCCGGTGAGCAGTGCGCCGGACCGGTCCGCCGCCAGCTCGCGGTAGCGGGACAGCAGCCTGATCAGCAGGAAGCTGATCGCGTAGACCACGATGCTCACCAGCATGACGATCAGCATGATCGGCAGCGCCTGGCCGCCGTTCTGGTTGTTGCTGCGGCCGCGGCCGCCGCCGCCGAACAGCTCGGAGTAGAACGAGAACCTGACCAGCAGCGCGGCGATGATGCCGAGGAACGAGGCGATGGTCATCACGGCCACGTCCTTGTGCGCCACGTGCGACATCTCGTGCGCGAGCACGCCCTCGAGCTCGTCACGGTCCAGCCTGCGCAGCAGGCCCTGGGTCACGCAGAGCACGGCCTTCTTGCTGTTGCGGCCGGTGGCGAACGCGTTCGGCAGGTCGGTGGGCGAGATCGCGACCCGCGGCTTGGGCATGTCGGCGAGCGCGCAGATCCGGTCCACGATCCCGTGCAGCTCGGGTGCCTGCTGCGGGCTGACCTCGACGGCGCCCGCGGTACGCAGGGCGATTTTGTCAGACCAGTAGAAGGATCCGATCCCGAGGCCGAGGCCGAGCAGGACCGGGAAGAAGATGATGGCTCCCCCGGACGCATGGACAGCGGTCAGGATGCCGACGAGAGCGGCGACAAACCCGACGAAGACCAGCCCGAGCAGGAACATGGTCAGAGTCATCCGCGCCGTAAGTCCCCGATCTGGGGCATATCGGGTGCGCGCCATTGCGTGCCTTTCTTTCTAGCCGGTGGTCCGAGGCCTGACCGGCCCGGCCTACCTGGCCTGTGCTACTCCAGTCTCGCCCATCCGGGCGCCTGGTCTATCCATCGGATAGGTCTATCCGTCAACGCTGGAGGAACCCTGACTGTTCCCTGCCGATCCGCTGACCAGCCGGGCAGGAAAGCACCGGATCCCCGCTGTGACATGCGTTTTCAGCCGAACGGCGCTGCCCCCGGCGGTGCCGGGCAACGGCGGCCAGTCAGCCCGGGATCAGGCCCTCGTCGGTGAGCAGCTTGCGGACCTCTTCGATCGTGGCGTCCTCGTGCGGGATGATCACGTCCGAGGGCTCCAGGCTGTCCGGCGGCAGCGGCGTGCCCTGGCGGGCGCGCTCCAGCAGCGCGCCCAGGGCCGCGGCGAGCGCGGCCTGGTCGTTGCGTTCGACAGCGGCCTCGACGTCGGCGTCCAGGGCCTGCAGTTGCGCGGCGGCCTCATCGTTGACCCTGAGCTGCCCCTCCCCCAGGATGCGGACGATCATGCCCCGTCATCCCCCTTGGGCAGCTCGGCGGCCTCGCTGGCGGCGGCCGCGGCGGGCTGACCCGCCGCCGGGCGGCCCGCGCCGTCGGCGGCCGCGCCGATCTCCTTCGGCGCCTCGCCCGTGCCAAGCTCGCCCTTGAGCCGCTCGAGCTCGAGGTCGATCGAGGTGCCCGCGCCCATCCGGTCCAGCTCGGCCTGGATGTCATCGCGCGGCATCCCGGACGCGTCCTCGAGCGCGCCGGAGGCCAGCAGCTCGTCGATCGCGCCGGCCCTGGCCTGCATCTGGGCGGTCTTGTCCTCGGCCCGCTGGATCGCCATGCCGACGTCGCCCATCTCCTCGGAGATGCCGGAGAACGCCTCGTTGATCCGGGTCTGCGCCTCCGCCGCGGTGTAGGTGGCCTTGATGGTCTCCTTCCTGGTGCGGAAGGTGTCCACCTTGACCTGCAGCCGCTGCGAGGCCAGGGTCAGCTTCTCCTCTTCGCCCTGCAGCTGTGTGTACTGCGCCTGCAGGTCGGTCAGCTGGCTCTGCGCGGACTGGCGGCGGGAAAGCGCCTCCCGGGCCAGATCCTCGCGCCCGGTGGCCAGCGCGTCCCGGGCCTGCTTCTCGAGCTTGCCCGACGTCTGGTTGATCTGATTCATCTGCAGCTCGATGCGCTTGCGGGACGTGGCCACGTCCGCAACGCCGCGGCGGACCTTCTGCAGCATCTCGAGCTGCCGCTGGTACGAGTAGTCCAGGGTCTCCCGGGGATCTTCCATCCGGTCCAGGGCCTTGTTGGCCTTGGACTTGAAGATGAGCGAAACCCTCTTCATCACGCTCATAGGCGCGTACGTCCCCTTCATGCTGACGCCTCGGCCGCGCCGCGTTGCGCGTAACCCCAGACAGGCGCCTCGCGGTGAGCGTCGGCTGATTACCGCCGGCTGGTCAATGGCCAGCCTACGCGGTTTTCCGGGTGCGAGTCATCATCGATCCGACGAGTCACCCGCCGCGCGGACGCGGCCCGTTCCGCCGCCGGCCAGTGGCCGGCGGCGAGGTCCCGGTGCCGGATTCGCCCGGCTAAGCTAGGGGCGTGTTCCGACGTCGTGACGCCGGGGCGGGCGGTGCCGTGGACGAGGCGGACGAAGCCGGCTCCGGTACCTCTTCATCCGCCGCAGACCGCGCCGCCCGCAGCGCCGTCACCCCGGCGAAGGGCCGGCCCACGCCCAAGCGCAGCGAGGCCGAGCGCAGGCGGCGCCAGCCGTACTCCGCGCCGACCAACAGGAAGGCCGCCGCGAGCCAGTCCCGCGGCCGGGACAAGGTCGACCGGGCCCGCAAGTACGAGGCGATGAAGCGCGGCGAGGAGTGGGCGCTGGCGGCCAGGGACAAGGGCCCGGTCAAGGCGCTGACCCGTGACTACGTGGACTCGCGGCGCAGGATCAGCGAGTACTACATGTACATCCTGGTCCTGCTGTTCGTGCTGCTGCTGTTCAAGAACGCCACCACGCAGGCGATCGTCTACCCGGTGGTGCTCTTCCTCGTCGTCATCATGGTGATCGAGGGGTTCTTCACCTCGCGCGGGGTGAAGAAGCTGGCCGCGCAGCGCTTCCCCGCCGAGAGCACCCGGGGCATCACCCGGTACGCGATCATGCGCACGCTGCAGATCCGGCGGTTCCGGATGCCCGCCCCCCGGGTGGGGCCCGGCGGCAAGGTGTAAGGCCTTGCGGGGGGCTCCGCCCCCCGCATTCCCCCCCAGGTCAAACCACCCCCTGCGAAGGCCTCGCCGCATTCCCCCAGCCCGCGCCCCCGTGGGCGCGGACTAGGGTCGGGTGCATGGAACATCGTCATCTCGGCCGCAGCGGCGTCAAGGTCAGCGAGATCGCTTACGGCAACTGGATCACCCATGGCTCCCAGGTCGAGGAGGACGCGGCCCGGGCCTGCGTGGCCGCCGCCCTCGACGAGGGCATTACCACGTTCGACACCGCGGACGTCTACGCCGGCACCCGGGCCGAAGAGGTGCTCGGCCGTGCGCTGCAGGGCATCCGGCGCGAGTCCGTCGAGATCTGCACCAAGCTGTACTGGCCCACCGGCGATGGCCCGAACGACAGCGGCCTGTCCCGCAAGCACATCATGGAGTCGGTCCACGGCTCGCTGCGGCGGCTGCGGACCGACTACCTGGACCTGTATCAGGCGCACCGCTATGACCACGAGACGCCGCTGGAAGAGACGCTGCGCGCGTTCAACGACCTGGTCCGCCAAGGCAAGGTGCTGTACATCGGGGTGTCGGAATGGCGCGCGGAGCAGATCGCGGACGCCGTCCGGATCGCCGACCAGATGGGCCTGGACCGGATCGTGTCCAACCAGCCGCAGTACAACATGATCTGGCGGGTGATCGAATCCGAGATCGTGCCGCTGTGCGAGAAGGAGGGCATCGGCCAGATCGCCTGGTCACCGATCGCGCAGGGCGCGCTGACCGGCAAGTACCGGCCGGGGCAGGCTCCGCCGGCGGGCACCCGGGCCACCGACCCGTCCGGGTCCGGGTTCATCCAGAACTACCTGAGGGACGACGTGCTGAGCCGGGTCGAGCTGCTGCGCCCGGTGGCTGAGCAGGCCGGGCTGTCGATGCCGCAGCTCGCGGTCGCCTGGACCCTGCGGAACCCGAACGTCTCCGCCGCGATCATCGGCGCGACCAGGCCCGAGCAGGTGCGGGAGAACGCCAGGGCGTCCGGCGTCGTGCTCGACCAGGCCGTGATGCGCCGCATCGACGAGGTGCTCGGCCCGGTGATCGTGCGGGATCCGGCGCGGACGAGCAGCCCGCAGCGCCGCCCCTAGCCCGGTGACACCTGCGCGTGGTCACCGGACCTGGCGGCATGAGGCATCCGGGACGGCTGGATCACGGTCTGGTCAGGCGGTGTACCCGCCGTTGGGGTCGAGCACGGCGCCGGTGATGTAGGAAGCGGCCGGGCTGGCCAGGAAAGTGATGGCCGCCGCGGTCTCGGCCGGGTCGCTGAGCCGCTGGATGGCCAGGCTCGCCACCATGGCCCTGAGCACCTCCGGGCTGGGCGGCTCCATGTCGGTCTGCATCAGGCCGGCCTGCACCAGGTTGACCGTGATGCCGCGCGGCGCCAGGTCGCGGGCGGCGCCCTTGGTGTAGCCGGTCAGCCCGGCCTTGGTGGCGGCGTAGTCAGCGAAGCCGGGACGCCCGGCGCGGGAGCCGATGCCGGAGCCGACACTGACGATCCGGCCGTTGTCCCGGATGACCTTCGCCGCCGCGCTGGTGATCGCGATGACGCCGGTGTAGTTGGTGGCGTGCATCCGGTCCAGCGCGGCGGTGTCGGCGCCGGGGTCATCGATCGTCCTGCCCTGCTCCACGCTGATGGCAGCGTTGTTGACCAGGATGTCCAGAGCGCCGAACCGGGCTACGACGTCGTCGATCAGCCGCGGCGCCTGCGCGGTGTCCGCCTGGTCGTTCTGGAAGGCGGCCGCCTGTACGCCTGCGTCCGCCAGCTCCTTGACGATCTCGGCGGCCTTGTCCGCGGAGCTGATGTAAGTGATCGCGACATCCGCGCCCGCGCCGGCCAGGGACCGGGCCGTGGCCGCACCCAGACCCCGCGAACCACCCGTGACGAGGGCGACAAGCTGACCGCGACCGCGCGCTCCCTGGCCGCGCAGCTCCTGCCAGGCACTGACCGGCCGGCGGAGTCCTAGTCGCCGGGGCTCAGGCTCATCGGGCCGTACTCGGTCCGGTCGTCCTCGAGCAGCGTTACCTGGTCCACGCCTGCTTCCAGCAGCATGCGCCAGTTTTCGCCGAGCCAGCTCTCCGCGTCTGACTGGCTGGGGAAGGTCTCCGCGGGAAGGCCGCGGGCGGTGAGCACCGTCCCGTCCGTCTTCTCCAACTGCCACGACCAGGCCATGACCGCACAACTTACCTCAGCCGCCGCCGGCGGCGGCGGGGAACCCCGCGCCGTCCCGGTCCGGAACCTGCGTCATCCCGCGGCTCGCGCCGTCCTGGCCGGGAACCCAGTGTCAGGCGGCCGCGGTCAGCTCGGGCAGTACCTCCCGCGCCAGCCTTTCGGCCTGCTCGTCGGCAGGGCCTGCGGTGATGAAGTTCAGCGCGGTGAAGCCCGCCCGCAGGAACCCGGCCAGCTGCCCGGCGACGGCGCCGGGCGGGCCGCCCAGCACTGGCTGGCCGGCCTGCGCGTGCTCGTCCACCCGGACCTGCACGTTGAGAGCGCAGGTGATCTCGCCGGGATCGCGGCCGGCCTCGCTGGCCGCGGCGAGCACCCGCCGGCGCATGACGGTCAGCTGCTCGGCCGAGGCGTGGCCGAGCGAGGGAATCCAGCCGTCGGCCAGCCGCCCGGTCACGGCGAGCGCCCGGTCGCCGAACGTGCCGAGCCAGAGCGGGATGCGGTGGCCCGGCTTCGGCTCCAGCACGGCCGCGACCGTGCGGTAGCGGCGGCCCGCGAAGCTGAACTCGGGCTGGGACCACAGTCCGCGGATGATCGTTATCGCCTCGGCCAGACCATCCACCTTGTCCCGCGGCGACGGGACGCCGAGGCGAACGCGCGGAACTCCTCGTCGGAGTAGCCGCCGCCGAGCCCGAGGATGAGCCGGCCGCCGGACAGCCGGTCCAGGGTCTCGGCCATCTTGGCCACCATCGGCGGGTGCCGGTACGGCATCCCCAGCACGCGGGTGGCCACCCGGATCCGCGAGGTGTGCGCGGCGATCCAGGCCAGCATGGTCCAGGTCTCGTAAGTGGGCTGGTCGCCGCACGGGTGGTCGGCGGCCGAGACGAAGTCGAAGCCGAGCTCTTCGGCCCGGCGGGCCAGCGCCACGGGGTCCGCGCCAGGGGCGGCGGACGGGGACACGTTCAGCCCGAAAAGCAGGTCAGTCACGGCGAGTTCCCTTCGTGTTCCGCAGGCGCCGCGACGGTCAGCCTGTTTCCTTCGTGTTCCGCAGGCGCCGCGACGGTCAGCCTGGGCAGCAGGACGTGGACGAGCGGTCCGATGCTGACGGCGTAGAGCAGGGTCCCGATGCCGACCGTGCCGCCCAGCAGCCAGCCGGCCGCCAGCACGCTGAGTTCGATCGCGGTACGCACCCGGCGGATGGGCCAGCCCCGCTTGGCCAGGCCGGTCATCAGCCCGTCGCGCGGGCCCGGGCCTAGCCCGGCGCCGATGTACAGGCCGGTCGCGACGCCGTTGGCGAGGATTCCGGCGCCGAGGAAGCCCGCGCGGGCGGTCATCGCGCTCGGCTGCGGCAGCAGCGGCAGCGCCGCATCGACCACCAGCCCGACGACGATGACGTTGCTGACGGTCCCCATCCCGGGCCGCTGCCGCAGCGGGATCCACAGCAGCAGGACAGCCACCCCGGTGCCGTTGACGATCCACCCGATCGGCAGCCCGGTCCGCCGGGCCAGCCCCTGGTGGAGCACGTCCCACGGGTCCAGGCCGAGCCGGGCGGCAATCATCAGCGACACGCTGAGCCCGAACAGGACGAGCCCTCCGTACAGGCTGGCCAGCCGCCGGAGCGCCGGCCGCTCAGCGGCCACCCAGTGCAGCCACCCAGGCGCCACCCGGAGCAGCCTCGCCCGCGGCACCCGGCGGCGCCGCGCGGCATCCATGATCACGAAGACTTTGTCGCGCGGGAACACGTGCAACTCTTCGTGATCACGGGCGGTGGAGGCCACCGCGCCGTTGCGACGAGTGGTTGACATGTCAACTGACGCTACGCCACAGTTAGTAGACGTGTCAACTAGATGCTAGGGTGCACCCGTGACCGAACCCCGCTGGCTCAGCCCGGCGCAGGCCAGGGCCTGGGCCGGGTACCGCCGGATGCGCGCGCTGCTCGACCTGCAGGTCACCCGTGACCTGGCGAGGGACTCCGGGCTGTCAGACGCGGACTACGACGTGCTGTCCAACGTGTCCGAGGCGGCCGGGCACAGCCTGCGGCTGGGTGACCTGGCCGCGCACATGCTCTGGTCGAAGAGCGCTCTCGCACCACGTCGCCCGGATGGAGCGGCGCGGCCTCGTCGAGCGGCAGGACGTCCCGTCGGACGGGCGCGGCGCCCTCCTCACGCTCACCGGGGCCGGCTGGCAGGCGATCACCGACGCGGCGCCCGCGCACGTCGAGTCGGCCCGCCAGCACTTCATCGACCTGCTGACCGACGAGCAGATCCGGGTGCTCGGCGACGTGACCGAGACCGTTCTCGCCCACCTCAGCGGGGTCCAGAATGACCAGGGCGCCGGACGCCGAGCGGCGGACCGCCCTGGAGTGGCGCATGCGGGCTGAGCTGACCGGCACGGCGGGACCGGGAGGCTGGCCCGAGCCGGGCTGCCCGTGCGCCTCATGCCGACGGGCGGCGGCCGGCGGGGGCGGCCGCCGGCCAGCCTGCGTGCTGGTGGACGGGGTGCTTCGGCTGGGCTGCGGCCAGCCGCCGCTGCCCAGGCCGGGCTACCAGGTCACGGATATCCCCGGCGGCTGGGACATCACCGGGCCGTCCGGCCGGCTGCTGTGCAGCGCCGGGCCCGGCGCCCTGCCGGTGCCGCCGGGCGCCGGCCGGTACGACATCGCGCTGCTCGACCTGCTCGCCGGGCCCGCGCAGCTGGGCCTGCTGCGCCGCCGCGGGCTGATCACCGAAGGCACCGTGGTCGCGGCGATCTACGCCGACCACCGGATCAGCTCGCCGGCCGAGCTGGCCCGCCGGTGCCTGCTGTGGGGGGTGACCCCGGCTGCCGACGGCGACGTGCTCACCGCGCCCGGCCAGGATGCGCCCGGCACCGGTGCGCAGGTCCCGCCGGTTTCCCGCACGCTGGTGCTCGGTGGTGCCCGTTCGGGAAAATCGGCCGAAGCCGAGCTGCGGCTCGCCGCGGAGCCGCAGGTCAGGTACGTGGCGACCGGGCACCTGACCGGCGCCGATGCGGGCTGGGCGGCCCGGATCGCGGCGCACCGGGCGCGCCGCCCCTCGTGGTGGCAGACGGTCGAGACCACCGACGTGGCGGCGGAGCTCGGCCGGGCCGGCGGCGCGGTGCTCGTCGACGGGATGGGCGGCTGGCTGGCCGGGGTGATGGACGCGTGCGGGTCGTGGTCGGGCGGGCCGGACGGCGGGCTGCAGCGCCGGATCGATGACCTGATCGCCGCCTGGCGGGACTGCCGGGCGCGGCTCGTTGCGGTCAGTGACGAGACGGGGCTGGGCGTCATCCCGGCCACGAGCGCGGGGCAGCTGTTCCGGGACCAGCTGGGCCGGCTGAACCAGCGGCTGGCCGACGAATCCGATGAAACGGTCCTCGTAGTAGCGGGACGGGTGGTCAGCCTGCCAGGCTAACCGTCGGGATCCCCGCGCGGGAGCCCGCTGAACTGTTAAGTTTTTAACGGTGCTGCCGTTCGTTACGGGAAGGGTCACTGTCCCGCGATCCGGGACGGGGTGATGACGCATGACACGGATCGTAGTCATTGGTGACCTCATGACGGACACGGTCGCGCACGCGACCCTGCCGCTCGCCAGGGGGAGCGACACCCCGGCCACGGTCACCATGCACGGCGGCGGCGCGGGAGCCAACGTCGCGGCCTGGCTGGCCGTTGACGGCGCCGAGGTCGCCTTCGTGGGCAGGCGCGGGTCGGACATAGCCGGCCGGAACCGGGACATGGAGCTGATGGGGTACGGCGTGGACGCCCGCCTCGTGATGGACCCGGAGCGCCCGACCGGGACCTGCGTGGTCATGGTGACGCACAAGGGCGACCGGACGATGATGTCCGACCCGGGCGCGAACGCCGCGCTGTCACCCGATGACCTGCCCAAGGACCTGTTCACCCCCGGCAGCCACCTGCACGTGTCGGGCTACACCCTGCTCAACCCCGGCTCACGCCCGGCCGCGCTGGCCGCCTGCCAGGTCGCGTCGCGGGCCGGGATGACCGTGTCGGTGGACGCGGCGTCGGCGGCGCCGGTGGAGCGAACCGGCGCCGAGCCGTTCCTGCAGATGAGCAACGGGGCATCGCTGCTGCTGGTGAACCTGGCCGAGGCGACCGTGCTGACCGGGCGGGAGGATCCGGACCAGGCGGCCCGGGTGCTGACCGCCTGGTACCCGCAGGTGGTGATGAAGCTCGGCGCCGACGGGGCGCTGTTCTACACCAACGGCCGCCCGGAGCCGGTGCACTCGCCGGCGCTGCCGGTCGAGCGGATCGTGGACGGGACCGGCGCGGGCGACGCGTTCACCGCCGGCTTCCTGCCGCCGTGGCTGAACAAGAAGCCGCCGCACGAGGCGCTCGCCAGCGGCTGCAGGCTGGCCGCGCAGGCGCTGGCCATGCTCGGTGCGCGTCCCGCGCTCTGAGGTGCCTGCCGCCGGCCGGGCAGGCACGTGACCAGCTACCTGGACCGGCTATTCTCTCTTGACGGGCGGGTCGCCGTGGTGACCGGCGGCAGCTCGGGCATCGGCCGGGGGATCGCCCGGGCGCTGGCGCACGCCGGGGCCCGGGTCGTGGTGCTGGCCCGCGGGCAGGAGCAGCTGGACGACACGGTGCGCGAGCTGCGGGCGGCCGGCCGGTCAGCGGTCGCGGTGCGCGCGGACGTCGGCGACCGGGAGGCACTGGCGGAGGCCGCGGACGCCGTGGCGGGGGAATTCGGCGAGCCGGACATCCTGGTCAACTCGGCCGGGATCAACCTGCGGCCGCCGCTGGACGCGCTGACGCTGGATGACTGGGACCAGACGATGGCGGTCAACCTCACCGCGCCGTTCGTGCTGGGGCAGCGGTTCGGGCCGGGGATGGCGCAGCGGGGCTGGGGGCGGATCATCAACATCGCCTCGCAGCAGGCGATCCGGGCGTTCGGCAACAGCGGCGGCTACGGCGCGTCCAAGGCCGGGCTGGTCGCTCTGACCAGGTCGCAGTCCGAGGCGTGGGCCTCGCGCGGGGTGTGCTGCAACGCGATCTCGCCGGGCTTCGTGGCCACGCCGCTGACGGCCGAGGCCGCGTCGGACCCGGTGCGTTCGGCGGCGCTGGCCGCCAGGACGATGACGGGGCGCAACGGCGAGGCGGCCGACTTCGAGGGCGCCGCGGTGTTCCTGGCCAGCCGGGCGAGCGACTACGTGACCGGGCAGGTCATCTTCGTGGACGGCGGCTTCTCGGCCGGCTGACCCCGGCCCGGAAGCCCTGGTTCATGATCGATGGAAGATTCCCTGGGTCAGGTGCCAAGCAATCTTCCGTCGATCTTCCTGGGCCCACGCGCTGAGGCCGGCTAGCGCTCGCCGGCCGCGGGGGTCACCGCCGGCCACCGGCGAGCCGCGCGTCCGGGAATGAGGCGCGCCGGAGCCGTTCGGCAGGAATAGCCTTCGCCGGCGGCAGAATGGCGTCATGAGCCCACGCAGTACAACGCGCCACGCAGCCTCGCGGAACGGAGCCGGCTCGGGCGGCACCCCGCCGGACGACTTCGAGGAGAACATCGTTGACATCGACGTCTCCGAGGAGATGCGGGCCAGCTACCTCGAATACGCGTACTCGGTCATCTACCAGCGCGCGCTGCCGGACGCCAGGGACGGCCTGAAGCCGGTGCAGCGCCGGATCCTGTACCAGATGAACGCGATGGGGCTGCGGCCGGACCGCGGCCACGTCAAGTGCGCCCGCGTCGTCGGCGAGGTGATGGGGCGGCTGCACCCGCACAGCGACACTGCGATCTACGACGCGCTGGTGCGGATGTCGGCCCAGCCGATGGTGCTGCGGCTGCCGCTGATCGACGGGCACGGGAACTTCGGCTCGCTGGGCGGCGACGACGCGCCCGCGGCCATGCGGTACACCGAGGCCCGGCTGGCCGCCGCCGCGATGGAGATGGTGGCGTCGATCAACGAGGACACCGTTGACTTCGTCCCGAACTATGACGGCACCGAGACCCAGCCGGAGGTGCTCCCGGCCGGGCTGCCGAACCTGCTGGTCAACGGCGCCTCCGGGATCGCGGTCGGGATGGCCACGAACATGGCGCCGCACAACCTCGGCGAGGTGATCAGCGCGGCCCGGCACCTGATCGCGCACCCGGACGCCACCCTCGACGAGCTGATGCGCTTCGTGCCCGGCCCGGACCTGCCCACCGGCGGCAAGATCGTCGGGCTGGACGGGATCCGGGAGGCGTACGCGTCCGGCCGCGGCATGTTCCGGATCCGGGCGACCGCGCGGGTGGAGAAGCTCACCCCGCGGCGCACCGGGATCATCGTCACCGAGCTGCCCTACGGGGTCGGCCCGGAGAAGGTCATCACAAGGATCAAGGACCTGGTCCAGGCCAAGAAGCTGAACGGCATCAGCGACCTGAAGGACCTCACCGACCGGCAGCGCGGGCTGCACCTGGTGATCGAGATCCGCAGCGGGTTCCACCCCGAGGCCGTGCTGGCCGAGCTGTACCGGCTGACTCCGATGGAGGAGACGTTCGGCATCAACAACGTGGCGCTCGTGGACGGGCAGCCGCGGGTGCTCGGGCTGCGCGAGCTGCTGGAGATCTACGTCGCGCACCGCATCGAGGTGGTCCGGCGCCGGTCGGAGTTCCGCCGCCGCGTCCGCGAGGAACGGCTGCACCTGGTCGACGGCCTGCTCATCGCGCTGCTGAATATCGACGAGGTCATCGCCGTGATCAGGTCGAGCGAGGACTCCGCCGACGCGAAGGCGCGGCTGATGTCGGTGTTCGACCTGTCCGCGGTGCAGGCGCAGTACATCCTGGACACTCCCCTGCGCCGCCTCACCAAGTACGACCGGCTCGAGCTGGACACCGAGCGGGAGACGCTGCAGCGCGAGATCGCCGAGCTGACCGCGATCCTCGACTCGCAGCAGCGGCTGCGCGGGGTGGTCTCGGCCGAGCTGGCGGATGTCGCGAAGAAGTTCGCCGACCCGCGCCGCACGGTGCTGCTGGAAAGCGGCGGCGCGGCGCTGACCGCGGCGGTACCGCTGGAGGTGGCCGACGACCCGTGCACCGTGCTGCTGTCCTCGGCCCGGCTGCTGGCCCGTACCGCGAACCCGGATCCCGAACGAGAAGGCGGCGGACCAGCGCCCGGGGGCCAGCGTTCCGCGCACGACGTCATCGTCTCCGCCGTGCCCGCCACGGCCCGGGGCACGATCGCGGTGGTGACGTCGGCTGGCCGCCTGATCAAGCTCGGGGTGCTGGAACTGCCCGCGCTGCCGCCGAGCGCGCACTCCCCCGGGCTGGCCGGCGGCGCGCCGGCCAGCGAGTTCGTCTCGCTGCCGCGCGAGGAGACCGTGGTCGGGCTGGCGACGGTCGATGCGGCCGGCGCCGGGCTCGCGCTCGGCACGGCGAGCGGCGTGGTCAAGCGGGTCACGCCGGACTACCCGCAGACGGCCAGCGAGTTCGAGGTGATCGCGCTGCGCGATGGCGACCGGGTGGTCGGCGCGGTCCAGCTGGCCACCGAGGATCAGGATCTGGTGTTCATCACCAGCGACGCCCAGCTGCTGCGGTTCGGGGCGTCGTCGGTCCGGCCGCAGGGCCGCTCGGCCGGCGGGATGGCCGGCATCCGGCTGTCCCGCGGCGCCTCGGTCACCTGGTTCGGCGCCGCGGGCCCGTTCGCCGATGGCGCGCCGGACGACTGGCTGGCCGACGACGGGCCGGCGGCGTGGTCGTGACGGTGGCGGGCAGCGCCGGCGCGCTGCCGGGGACGGCGGCGGGAACGGTGAAGGTGAGCCCGTACAGCGAGTTCCCGCCGAAGGGGCGGGCCACCGGCGGGGTCCGCTGCCACCGGTTCCTGCGCGGCGAGGACACGCTGGTGCTCGCCTGGGCCGGGGCGGCGCCGGCGCTGGGTGCGACCGAGGCGGGAACGCCGGTGGATCTGCCTCCTGCTGACGGGCGGCGGGACGGGTCGGGGGTTAGGGTCTCGCAGCCGCTGGCCGCGGTCGGAGGGACTGCTCCGCATCCGGGGGTGAGCTAGGGCTTCGGGACGCTCACTCGGCCGCCCCGCCGCGGCGCACTGGGTCCCGTCCGCACCTCGCCGCGCGCTCCGCGCTCTCGCGCGCTCCTGTCTCGCGCGCTCCGCGCTCCGCGCTGCCCAGTCATGGACGTCGATGGCACTTTGATGTCCACCGGTGGGCATCAAAGTGCCATCGATGCCTCAAGCCCTTTGCGGCAGCTGCGGGCTGACCAGCAGTTCGATGAAGCCCGCGCATCGGGGCCGGGGACCCAGATCGCCTCGCCGCTCTTCGGGTAGATGCCGGCGTGGGCCTTGGCCGGCAGACGCTCGATCACCGGGGCGCCGCCCGCCGCACCGCCCGGTGCCTGCCGGTTGGCCGGCATGACGGTCACCGCGAGGCTGCCGGTCAGCCGGCCGCCCTGCGACTCCAGCAGCGACGCCGGCAGGTTCCAGGCCACGCCCTGCATGACCGCCTCGTTATTGCCGCCGAACGTTACCTTCTCCACGCTCCACGGGAATTCCTTGGACTGCGGGACGCTGCCGGCCTGGAGCTTACTGACGGTTTCCAGCCACTTGGACGCGGTCGCGCCGCCGGGCACCAGGCCCGCGATATTGCCGGCATCGCCCACGAGCGGCTGGAGAAGCTTCAGTTCCTGGCCGGCCTGCGTCCACCACGCCTGCTGCTGGTGCACGGGCGCCAGGTACTTGACCGTAGCCATGATCTCCCGGATGCGCCAGCCGCCGCTGATCGGGAAGTACACGTACACGCGGGCCGCGACGTCATCGCGGAGGTTCTCCCAGGGCGGCGTGCGCCGGTCCGCTCCCTGCCGTTCCGGCCCGAGGAGCCCTGACCACTGCTCCCGGTGCGGCGCTGCCCCCGGGTGCCCGAGGGTCGGCAGCGAGGTAACTGCTCACCTGCTGGCCGGGCCGCGCTTAGCCTGTTGCGTATGCGGGTGGCGCGATGCGGGAGAGACCTCGATGGCTGACGCCGGCGACGTTCGCCGCCTCGCGCTGGCCCTGCCGCACGTGGAGGAGATCGACAGCGACGGCTTCGACTTCCGGGTGGCGGGCAAGGGCTTCGTCTGGTCCTATCCCGAGCGCAGGCCGGGCCGGCCGCGGCAGATCCGGACCGACGTCGCGGTGCTGTACGTCGGCGACGAGGCCGAGAAGCAGGCTCTCCTCCTCGGTGAGCCCGAGGTTTTCTTCACCACGCCGGGCTATGACGGCTGGCCGCTGGTGATGCTGCGGCTGGCGCAGGTGGACGCCAGGCGGCTGGCGGAGCTGGTGACCGACGCGTGGCGGATGCGCGCCCCGGATGCGCTCGTCAGCGAGGCCGACGGCCTGTCCAGCGCGCAACCGGGCTGAGCGCGAACCGGGCTGGGCGCGGCCGGTCAGCGCAGGAGGCGCGGGGCCGGCGGCCGGGGCGGCTGCCGTCACAGGTTCTCCCGGCGCGCGGCACGGCTGCGCGGCCCGCTCTTGGCCTTCCGGTCCTCGATCCGGCGGATCAGATCCTTGCGGACCTCGGCCAGGGCGTGATCGAGGTCGGGGTCGGTCGAGGTGGCCACGAGCGATGGCCAGCCGGGCAGCCAGGCCTCGAGCGTCACCTTCTGCTCAGCGCCGTCGCGGTTCTTGACCGAGATCTCGAGGTCTACCTGCTCGGGGCGCCAATGCGCCAGGTGCCGGCGGAGAGCAGAAAGCATCTCGAGAACACGACCCCGGTCCTCTTGGCCGAACCCGGCACCGAGGCGGAGCCGCTCTTCCAGAATCTGCGCCGAGTTGTTCCCGTGATCGCTCATGAACCCACTCTGCCACCCGCCCTCACCGCAGGCGCGACGGCCGTCACGCTACCGGCTCTCGCGGCCCGGGGGAATCACCGGGCCGACGGCCCGGTTGGGCGCAGCATGAGGATCGCAGTCATTGGCACCGGTCACATCGGCGGAACGCTGGGCGGACGATGGCGCGATGCCGGGCACGAGGTGGTGTACGGCTCTCGTACCGGCTCCGGTGAGGGGCCAGGCGGCGCCCCGCTGACGACCGTGGGCGAAGCGGTCACCGGCGCCGACGTGGTCGTGCTCGCGGTACCGGGTGGCGCCGTGGCTGAGGTCGTGGCGGCCTATGGCGCGGCGCTGGCCGGAAAGGTCGTGATCGATGCCGCGAACCGCATGGGCGAGCCGCAGTTCAACAGCCGGGCAGAGATCACGGCCGCCGCACCTGACGCCCGCTACGTGCGGGCGTTCAACACCCTGGGCTGGGAGAACTTCGCCGACCCGGCCACGGGCGCGGTGCTGTTCTTCGCGGCCGACCCCGACGCGCGGCCGGCCGCCGAGGAACTCATCACCGCGGTGGGCCTCGAGCCCGTCTTCGCCGGCGACGCCGGCGCCACCGAGACCGTCGATGCGCTGCTGCCGTTGTGGTTCGCGCTGGTCCAGCACCATGGCGGGAACCGCCGGGTCGCGCTGCGCATCACGCGGTAGTCACGGTGAGAAGCTAGCGATAGGGATTGGTGCCGGGAGGGTGATCAGAGCGCTCGGACAATGCTTGCGCCCAGGCGATCCTCGATGTAGCGGTGGCCCGGAGCTCATCGATGGAACCGCACGCGTCACAGGGATAAAGGGCATGGCCGGCCAGTAGCTCGCTGCTGTCAGGCGACCACGGCTGAGCGGGGAACAGTGAGTAAGCGTCTGTGGGTGACTCGGCGGCAGCAGGGAATGCGGCCATGGCCGCGCCGCCGGAGACTTGGTAGCTGGCCTCGAGGCCAGCTGGGGGTGCGGGAGCCAGTCCGAGAGCTCCGGCGAACATGAACGAGCCGTCGGGGCTGAGCGCCGCCCCCGGATCGACGGGCGCGTCGAGCGGGGCCGGCGACTGATAGCTGGCGAGCACCTGCCCCGTGGCCCAGTTGAGTACCGCGGCAGCTCCTGCCGGGTTGACTCCCGACCCTGCCTGAGGCCAGTCCACCGCGAGGAGCCGGGAACCCTGCGGGTCAAGCTCGATGATCGGCCACGTGGACACCGACTTGATGGCGATCCGCTTTCCTGTCGCCGTGTTCCACAGGACGACCGTGCCGTTGGCATCGCCCGCGGCGATCACATTGCCGTCCGGGCTGAGCGCCGCACGCAACGGCTGGGAGGTCCAGTAGGACGAGGAGTGAATGTGAGGTGGCCGGAGCGATCGGATCGGCCCGCCGCCAGCGGCATTCCAGATCTCGATCGTTCCGGTGGCGCTGACCGCAGCCAGCCGGTTACCCGATGCGCTCAAGGCCGCGTCTACCGGAGCGCTTGCCTGCCGGAATACCTCGGCGGGCCGCCCGGAGAGCGGTCTCCAGACGTAGATGGCGCTGCTGGTCATGACGACGAGCTCGTCACCGGCCGATCCGAAAAACAGGCCGGTTGGCGTGCTGGCCAGTGGCAGCCGGGCGGTCTGCCTGCCATCGAGGCCCATGACCGTCACGTCGTGCGAACGGGCGTAGGCCACGTACCTGCCGTCGGGGCTGACCGCAAGAGCAAAGAGCGCGACGACCGCATAGTGCGTTCCGTACATGAACCTCGGCACCGGAAACGCAAGCAGCAGGTTCGACGGCGGTGGCAGATCGCACCGCGTGCTCGACATCATCGCGAAGGCGCCCGTCAGCACCAGGTTCCGCGGGCAGGGAACGGTTGAGGGAGTTATCTCTGGCAGTGCGATCGTGCGGACCAAGCTTCCGTTACCGGTATTCCACAACAGCGCAGTGACCGCCGTGATCGCCGGCTTGTTCCCCGCGGACAAGGCGAAACCGGCACCGTACACGCGCCGCCCGGCGGCGGTGAAACCGAGCGGAACCGCCTGTCCCTGGGCCGGGCCGCGCAACGCAGTCTCCGGCTCTCCGGTCCCGGTGTCCCAGATCCGGACCATGCCGTTGCTGTCTACGGTCAGCGCGAGTGCCCCGCCGGCTCCGAAACCGATCCCGGTCAGCGGTGCGCCGTCGCCGGACAGGACCGTGATTGTCCGGCCGTTCCCGGCATCCCAGATACGTGCCGTGCCGTCAGCGCTCGCGGTGGCCAGGAAGCGCCCGTCGGGACTTGACGCGATGGCAGAAACGGAATCGCTGTGGCCGGACAACGGCAGCAGCGCGCCGCTGGCCAGCCGCAGCACGACGTTACCGCTGGCATCGCCGGCGGCCACCCACTCGTCGGCCGGCCCGGCGCTGCAGGCGGCGGCAGTCGTCGGGCCGACCGGGGTCTGCATGTGGGCGAACAGGGTTCCGGACTTCGCGCGGAACATCTCGACGGGGCCGCCAGCATCTACCGAGGTCGAAGTGAGGACCGCCGATCCGTCCGGGAACCAGCAGGCAGGCCCCGGAGGCGACAGGTGGGCCTGGTTGGACAGCGGTATCAGGCGGCGGGCCCGGAGGTCCACGATGTCGCCACCGACGAGGAGCTCAGAGCCATCTGGACTCGGCACCACAACCTGGGCACCGGACTGGAGCGGCGGGGCAAACAATGCCGACGGCACACCAGAGCTGAGGTTAAAAATCAGCACGTTCGACAGACCGGGTCCGAAGACGTCGAACTCGTCTGCGTGCTGGCCCGCCCAGGTGCCGGACACGCCGATGACAGCCCCGGTAGCGTGCCGCTCGGAGGGGAAGACGGTGGCCTGGATGCCCGCATTGAGGCGGGCAGTGGGGATGACGGACGCCACCCCGCGGGGCGAGATGGCCCACATGGACACATAGCCCAAGCTCGATACGGCGGCAAGCCGCGTGCCGCCTGGGTCGTAGAGCAGCTGGGTCACCGCGGCCTGGTGACCAGTCGTCAGGGTCTGCGTCAGCCGTCCGGTTGCCGTGCTCCACAAGGCGACCGAATCATCCGGGGCGGTCACGGCGATCTGGGCCTGACCCGGATTCCACTGCGCGACGGTGCCAGATCCCGTGCCGGAGCGTATGGCCATCCGCAGCCGGTCTTGCGCTAACGCCAGGCGCAGCGCCTGCTGGGCTGGCCCTCCCGGGTCTATCCGGGCCGCGCTCAGCGCGAGCCGCAGACCCCGGCCTGGATTTTCCGGCAGGTTGCTGATCGCTTCGGCGGCCAGGGCATGGCTCTGGGCGAGCCGGGCCTCGGTGCGGGCATCGTTACGCTGCACGAAGGCCAGCCCGGCCAGGGCGAGCGCTATGACGAGGCCCGTGCTGAGGGCAGCGCGCCAGGTGCGCTGCGCCCGGGTCGCTGACTTCCGGCTGGCGAGAACGTATTCGGCCTGCAGCGTGGTCGGCGGGGTCTTCTGGTGCAGTGGGGCCTGGCTCAGCCATTCCTCGGCCGAGTGGAGATCGCTCCCGTGCAGCAGGAAGCTTCGGTCTCGCTGCGAGTCAGACCACTCCTTGGCCCGGACGGCCAGCCGGGTGTGCGCGTCGCGCCAGTCCAGGTCGGTCTCCAGTGCCTGGACAACCTCGTCCAGCGCCTGCCCGGCGTCATGACCGGGACCGAAGAAGATCCAGTTCGGGCGGGTCAGGCTCTCCGGAAGACGGCTACGGTCCACATCGCGCAGGACCACGGGAATGATCAGCTTGTGATGCCGGGCGGCGGTATCGAGTTCGCGCATGCACTCCGGAGAGGCTACTGATTCGGGAGTGATGACGAAGATGAATGCCTTCGCCGCCTGAATCCCGCGCGCTATCCGCTGCGACCAGTCCGCCGCAGGCTCGATGTTCTGCCGGTCAACCCAGACCTGCTTGCCCCGTTCGGCCAGCGCCGCCAGCAGCTGGTCTACGAAGGCAACGTCTCCCGGCCGGCGGCGGTAGGAGACGAAGGCATCCAGACGAGCGGGCTCTGCGGGCGGATCGTCGTTCCGGGCGCCGAGAGCCGCCTCGGCGGAGAGTCCCTTGGCAGGCTCGTCATCCATTAAAGGCATCGCCTGCAATTATGTCGCCACGATTACGCGCCTGCAATTGTGTTGCCGAACCCGCAGGCACCCAGGCCGGCGATGCCGCCTGCGGCGGCGGGGCCAGGCTGCCTACGATGGCCTGGGCGCTGGTGCGGCAGCCGCCGACCGTGCAGGGGGAGACAACCATGGCAGCAGACGGGCCGCCGGATCCGGCCGGTGCTGACGATGCGGAATGCATTTCGCGAAGTTATCTGGAGGCTCTGCGACCAGTTATCCGCGTGGGTGTCACGGGTCATCGGGATATGGCTGATCCCAGGCACGTCCGCGTCATGGCTGCTGAGGCACTCCACCGCGTGCTGAGCATCCTGGAGACGGCCAGGCGGCCGGTGGGCACGGTACGCGCGTCGGCTCGCCGCGGCACCACGCTCGGTTACCGGATCGTCTCCCCGCTCGCCGAGGGAGCCGACCGGGTGGTTGCCGACCTGGTTCTCCATCCTGACGCCGAGTTGTCCGAGCGGGCGAGCGAGCTTGTCGTGCCGCTACCGTTCCGGCTGGATTACTACCGGGGATATGACGGCCAGCCGGGAAGCGACTGCTCCAGCCCGCAGTCGCAGGCCGAATTCGACCGGTTCACGCACGCCGCCCTGTGGGTCCGGCCGCTGCACTCCGGGGCTCCTGCAGGTCAGCCGCAGCGCGACGCCTGGTACCGGGACGTCGGTGAATATGTCGTCGAGCATTGCGACGTGCTCTTTGCGCTCTGGGACGGCAGCGACAATGAACGCGAAGGCGGGACGGCCGGGATCGTGCGTCTCGCGCTGCAGCGCGGGACCTCCGTGGTCTGGATCCCGGTCGCCAGGAGCAAGCAGCCGAATACGGCCACGGCAGTCCTGGACGAAGCAGGCCCCTGGCTGCTCGCCGGCCCAGCAAAGGGAGAAGCTGACCTGGGCACAGCCGTGCGGGGATCCGTTACTCTCTCGTCGCCGCAGGCCCAGGCGGTACTCGCCGGGCGCGGCCGGCCACCGCTGCCTGCTCAGGAGTTCCTCGTCGAGCGGCTGGCCCGGCTGGAGGAACTGCACCGCTCTGCGCGCGCCAACGAGCGGGCACGGCATGATGCCGCGGAACACGTGCGTGCTGCCACCGCAGCCGGGCCAGCCGGTCAGGCGCTGCTGGACTCCAACGCGCGCTGGATCGTCCCGGCCTACGTGATCGCTGACGGGCTGGCGAAGCGCTACCAGCGAAGGCTGAGGGGCCTGAACATCGGCGTCTACGCCGCGGCGTCAGCCGCGGTGACGCTCGGGGCATTCGCGGCGATCATGTTCCCCTATGACGGGTACTGGCGGCTGCTGGTGATCTTCGAAGCGGCCGTGCTGGTGAGCCTGCTGATCGTGCAATCGCTTGACCTGCGCAAGAAATGCCGGGATCGGTGGGTGACGCTGCGGGCCATGGGCGAGTACTTCCGCATCGGGCGCTACCTCGCTCTCGTCACGCCCAAGAAGGCGAGCGGGCTGGAATTCGACCGGTTCGCACGGCTGTACTCCTGGTCGTCAGAGCCAGGCTCGACTCCCTGGTTCGCACCGGTCATCGAGCGTGTCTGGGATCGCCGACCGGACCCGGATCTGCGGGATCACGATGTGACGTGGCTGCGTGACTACCTGATCAGTGACTGGATCGACAGCCAGATCACCTACCACGAGCGAAGGCGCGATGATCACCTGCGCTGGGACGGGATCCTCCAGTGGATCATACGGATTACCCTTTTCGGCACGGTGCTGGTCGTGATCCTGCACGTACTCAAAGATTATTTCCCGTCTTTCCTGGGAGTACCTAACAGTGGCAGGAACCTGATCCTGCCGATGCTGGCTTTTCTCGCCATCTCCCTGACCAGCGTTGCTGCGGCCTTTAATGGATACGCCGGTCAGCAGCGGCACAGTTTTCACTACGCGCGCTTCCGCCGCATGGCCGCAGAACTCACCAGGATCAAGGGCTCACTCCACTCAGCAAAGGACATGGAGCAGCTCAGGATGCATATTGCCGAGGTCCGCCGGGTGACCCTCGGCGAGACCACCAACTGGTTTGAGGGGATGCAGGAGCAGCTGATCGACTCTCCGACTTAGCGGCATGGCGGAGACCAGGCTGGCGCAGGCGGTCAGCGGAAGGCAGGGGCGACTTCCTGCATGAACAGGTCGCAGGTGTCTTTCTTGCGGGCCAGCGAGCCCAGGGTGGCGTCCGGGACGATGAGCTCGCCGGCGCCGGCCTCCTGGTACCGGGCGACGATGCCGGCTACCTCGGCGGGGGTCCCGGCGATCACCGGCCGACCGGGCGGCTGCTGCCGCTTGTCACGGAGCCATTCCCTGTCGGTTAACAGGTACAGCACCGCCTGGGTGGAGACGTGGATCTCCGCTGGGTCACGGCCCACCTGCTCGCAATGCGCCCGCAGCACCGAGATCTTGTGCGCGAGCACCTCCGGCGTCGTCCAGGAATTCCACTCATCGGCGTACTGAGCCGCGATGCGCAGCGTGCGCCGCTCGCCGGCGCCGCCGATCAGCAGCGGCAGCCGGTCCTGCACGGGGGCAGGCTGGTTCGGCGCATCGCGCAGCCGGAAGTACTGGCCCGCGAAGGTGGTGCGGGGCTCGCTGAGCAGCGAGCGCAGGATCTGGACCGCTTCTTCGAACCGGTCCATCCGCTCGCGCACGGTGCCGAGCTCGATGCCGTACGCGGCGTGCTCGTTCTCCTGCCAGCCGGCCCCAACGCCGAGCGTGAGCCGCCCGTGGCTGATGTGGTTGACCGCCGCCGCGATATTGGCCAGGACCGCGGGGTGCCGGTAGGTCACGCTGGTGACGAGGGGCGCCAGCCGCAGCCGCGGGATCAGCGCGGCGAGCGCCGTGATCACCGACCAGCACTCGAGGGTGTCCCCGTCCAGCGGTTCCGGGCCCGGGCCGTTCGGCATGAAGTGGTCGGCGAAGTACGCGCCGTCCCACCCGGTCCGCTCGCAGTGCGCCACGAGCTCGTGAATCTCTTCCCAGGGCTGGGCCGGCGACGGCCAGATGCTGAAGCGCATGCCGGCATCCTAGACGTCCCGGACTCTGCTCAGCGTGCAGCGGCGGTACCGGGCGCCTGTGCCCGGTACCGCCGCGGCAATGGTGTCTTCGCTCTAATTCCCGGCTGGTGTCCAGAGGGCGAAGTTATCGGAGCCCTGAACGCCAGCGATTCCGAAGTTGCCGGTGACATAGATCCCAGCGGGCGCGGCGTCCACCGCGTTGGCGTAGCTGCCCGTGCAATCGCCGGTTACGCAGCCGAGGCCGCTGCCCAGTGCGGACCAGCCGGGGGCCTGCAGATTCCACTGGGCCACGCCGGTGGCCGGCACCCCGCCGGCGGAGCTGAAGGATCCACCGACGTAGAGGATGCTGCTGGCGGTGGCCAGGGAACCTACCGAGTCACCGTTGTTGTCGTTGCCTACACCAGTGCCTAGATTGGCCCACTTGGTCTTGGTGGAATTCAGGACACTGAGGTTGAGGCTGGCGATGTTCATGGCGGCCACCTGGTTGGGAGAGGCCCCGGAGATTCCCGCGTGGTCGAAGAAGCCGCCCACGTACAGGGTGGTGCCGACCAGCAGCAGGGCCGTGACGTCGCCGGGTGTCGACGTTGCTCCGCTGCCTACCGTGAGCCCGCAGCCGAACGGGTAGTACCAGGTCCCGGGATTCTGCGTGTTCCACATGATGAGGCCGTTGATGTCGTAGCCAGAGGCCGTCTCGCAGGGAGTCGCGCCGATCGTGGAGCCGTTGTCACAGGGGCTGCCGACGACGCAGTCGGCGAGATCGCCGCCCAGGATGACCCAGTTCCCGTCGAAGGCGATGGCGGTTACGCCGCCTGCCCCGAAGACGGGGCCGAGGGCGGACCAGCCGGTGTGGCTGCCCAGCGAAGTCCCCAGCTTCCAGCGGGCGACCGGTGCTCCGACGCTCGAACCGCCGGCTTTCGTGAACGACCCGCCGGCGTACAGGTAGCCGCCTGAGACGGCGAGGCTTTGCACGACACCGTCGGTCCCGCCGCCGACCGGATGCCAGGCTCCGCTGCTGTACACGGCGATATCGACGGCCTTGACGCCGTTGACCGAGCTGAAATCGCCACCGATGAAGACCTGGTTTTTGTACACCGCAATGGCCTGCACCGTCGGGCCGGTCGGCGAGTTACCGCCGGCCACACCGGACCCCATGGACTGCCAGTTCGTGCCGTTCCACAGGGCGATGCTGGTGGTCTGCACGGACCCGGCCTGGTTGAACCAGCCGCCCGCGTACTCTCCGGCCGGCCCGTGAGCGAGGGTGAGGCCGAACCCCCGGCCGTTTTCCCCGTAGGTGACGCCCTGGCCCAGGGCCGACCATGTGCTGCCGGTGAGCACGCCGATGTTGTCCACGAGAAGGCCGCTCGCGAGCGGTCCGCCGGTGTCGAACGAGCCGCCGACGTAGACGGCCGAGGTGGCGCTGGCGGCGAAACTGTTCACGGTGGCGGTCGCGGCTTCCATCGGCAGCACCGTCCATGCGGGCGCGCTCAGGCTGAACGACGCCAGGCCCCCCTGGGTCGGGACGCCGCCGGGAGACAGATGGTCGAAGTCACCGCCGACGTAAAGTGCCGTCCCTGACACGAGCAGCGCGTCCACCACCCCTTCCGAGGAACCTGAGCCGGTGCCGATGGTGACGCCGGACCTGGATCCGTCCAGAGCCGACCAGGCTGAGCCCGACCAGACCGCGATGGAGTTCACAGCGACCGAGCCGGCCTTGGTGAAATCGCCGCCGGCAATGAGATTCCCGCCGTCCATGGCCAGGGCGAAGACGCCTCCCTGGAAGCCAGCGGCCACCCCGGAGCCCAGGGCACTCCACGTGGAGGTGGTCATGTTCCAGCTGGCCACGTTGTTCACGTTGTCGGCGGCCAGGGTGCCGGCGTCCTGGAAGATACCTCCGGCGTACAGCGTGGAACCGGAAAGGGCCAGGGTCCGAACGTCGCCAGCCTGGACGGGGCTGCAGATCGAGCAGGAGTACAAGCCCTTGCCCAGGGCGCTCCACGCCGAGCCATTCCAGGTGGCGATGCTGTTGGCGGCCACCGTGCCGGCTTTGCCGAATGAGCCGGCGGCGAACACCGCGGAACCCGACACGGCCAGGGCTTCGACCCGGACCACGCAGAAACTACACGTGCTGCCGGCCGCGATCCCGCTCCCGAGGGCGCTCCAGCTACTGGTCTGGGTATTCCACGCGGCCACGTCATGGACGGTGACCGCGGTCGAGCCGTTGCGGGCGGTGGTGAAGATTCCGCCCACGTACAGGGTGCTGCCGCTCAGGGCGAGCGCGTCCACCTCGGGGTTCTCGCCGCTCGGCGCGCCTTCGACCCCGCCGGAGAGGTTCTGCCAGGCCTGGCCGTCCCATTCGGCGACATATGCGTGGGGCGCGTCACCGGCTGAGGTGAACGTTCCGCCCACGTAGACGTTACTGCCGTCCACGACAACAGCACTGACTGTCCCGCCTTGCACCCCAGGAAGCCCGAACCGGTCGTTCCAGTTGGTGTCGGCGGAGGCGCTGGTGCCCGCGGCCGCGCGCACGAACCGGGGGGCTCCGCGGTGGCCCGGTACCATCCGGTACCCGGAGGGGTTGAAGCTCCCCGACACTCCCGCAGCGCGAAGGGTCCCGTCGGCTCGCAGGATCGAGGCCAGGCTCCTGGGCGCCAGGCGCGGTGCCGCCACCGCCCCGCGATCACTATGCGCGCCGCCGCCCGGCGTCGCCGCCATGCTCACCCCGGCGGGTGCCAGCACTAACCAGGTGGGGGCCAGGATGGCGGACAAGGCGGCTACCACCCGGCGGCGGCGTGCCCCAGCGATCACGATGTTGCGGACATTCATGGCCAAGCCTCCCCCAGCGCATCCGCGCCCGGCGGCGCGGTCAGACAGCAGGGTAGATCGCTTGGTTCCGGGCACGGAACGTTGAAACCCACACACATTGGGGAGACCAGGGCGCCGCTGGAGGCCGCTCTCTTCGGACCGGACCGGACGGCGGCGGGTCAGCGTGCAGGCGCGTACGGCGGGGCGGGCGGGTCATCCCGCCAGCTGCGCAGGAACCTGGCCGCGCGACTGCAGGCGCCCGCGAGCGGTCCGGCCGGGTCGCTGAGCGCGTCGAGGATGAGCTCGGTGATCCTGTTGCGGGTGTCGGCGAGCACCTGGCCTGGCGTGGCCTGCGGGGCGGACCGGTAGCCGATCACCGCGCCGGCGTTGCAGACGAAGTCGGGCAGGGCCAGTATGCCCCGCCGGTGCAGGACCTCGGCGCCCTGCCGGGTGTAAGGGACGTTGGCGGCGGGCGCGACGACCCGGACGCCCGGCGGAAGCATCTCGGCGACCTGCTTGCTGATCACTCCCGGCCGGGTGCCCGGAACTATCACGTCGGCTCCGGCCGCGCTGAACAGCCAGCCGGGCGGGCCGACCGGCAGGCCGTAGTGAACGACGCACTGATCGCCGTGATCGCGGCGCAGCGCCAGCAGCCGCCCGACATCGAGCCCGGACGGGTCCGCGATGCAGCCGGCCAGGGTGGAGACGCCCGCGACCCGGCCGCCGCGGCTGGTTACCTCGGTGGCCACGCCCCCGCCCACCTTGCCGAATCCTTCGATCGCGACCGACCGGCCCTCCCAGCCGCCGCCCAGCCCGGCGCGCAGGGCAGTCTCCGCGGCCGCGGCCACGCCGTACCCGGTCAGGACATCCTCGAACGGCACGTCACCCACCAAGCTGCTGATGGCCGCGGGCGCGGCGCGCCGCGCCCGCAGCGGCGCGAAGTCCTCCTCGAAGGTCCCCATGTCCGGCCCGGTGAGGAACCGGCCGGCATCGGCCAGCGGCCGGATCTCCGCGCAGTACCGGGCCATCTGGCCGGCCCGTGCGGCGGCGTCAGCCGGGTCACCCACCACCCCAGCCTTCGCGCCAGCGACCCGCTCGCCCAGCGCCGCGAACTTATACGTCATCGCCCGGGCCAGCAGCGCCACCTCAGCCACCGTGACATCCGGTGCCAGCCGCGTCCCCCCGGCCGACACCGCCGCCCCCGGCAGGTCAAACACCACGAACCCCGGCACCGACTCCAGCATGATCACCTCGGGGCGAGAGGGATCTCCAACATCCGGCTCGACGGACATCACACCTCCAAGAAACCGCCGCACGCACCCAGGCGTGCCAGAGCACCATGTATCCGGACCGCGACGTTCGGCGCAACCGACAGCCGGCTCACCGGGTGGGCGTCCCCCGCCCTGATGTGTCAAGGGGGGCACTTGCTCGGGAGGGTGACGTTCGGTGTAGCCGATAGTCAACCGGACGAGTGAGTGCCCCCCCGCGGAGCCGTTCGGGAGAAATTCAGATGTCGATGCGGGAGAGATCGAGCTCGGCCGCACCGCCGACGATGAAGTCGCGGCGGGGGGCGACCTCGCTGCCCATCAGCAGGTCGAACATGCCGGCCGCCGCGGCGGTGTCCTCGATCCTGATCCGGCGCAGGGTGCGGAAGCGCGGATCCATGGTGGTCTCGGCCAGCTGGGACGCGTCCATCTCACCGAGGCCCTTGTACCGCTGGACCGGCTCCTTCCAGCGCTGGCCGCGGCGCTCGAGCTCGAGCAGGGTGCGGTTGAGCTCGGCGTCGGAGTAGGTGTAGCGGTACTTGTCCTGGCCCTTGCGCGGGCTGGACAGCTCGATCCGGTGCAGCGGCGGGACCGCGGCGAACACCCGCCCGGCGGCCAGCATCGGCCGCAGGTAGCGATGGAACAGCGTGAGCAGCAGGGTGCGGATGTGCGCGCCGTCCACGTCCGCGTCCGCCATGAAGATGACGCGCTGGTAGCGGGCGGCGTCGAGGTCGAACGCCGCGCCGGACCCGGCCCCGATCACCTGGATGATCGACGCGCACTCGGCGTTCTTCAGCATGTCGGCCAGTGAGGACTTCTGCACGTTGAGGATCTTGCCGCGGATCGGCAGCAGCGCCTGGAACTCGGAGTTCCTGGCCAGCTTCGCCGTGCCGAGCGCGGAGTCACCCTCGACGATGAACAGCTCGCTGCGGTCGTCCGCGGTCCGGCAGTCAGCCAGCTTGGCCGGCAGCGCCGAGCTGGCCAGTGCGGTCTTGCGGCGCTGGTTCTCCCGGTGCTCGCGGGCGGAGATGCGCGTCTTGGCGGCCGCCACGATCTTGTCGAGCACGGCACGGGCCTGCGCCTTGGCGCCGCGGGGCGGCGACTCGAAGTAGGCCCTCAGCTCCGCGGCGACCACCTGCGCCACGATCCTGGACGCGGCCGGGGTGCCGAGCACCTCCTTGGTCTGCCCCTCGAACTGCGGCTCGGGCACGCGCACGGCGATGACCGCGGTCAGCCCCTCGAGCACGTCCTCCTTGATCACCGGCTCGTCGCCGTTCTTCAGCAGCCGGGACGCGCGCAGCTGCTCGTTCAGCGTCCGGACCAGGGCACGCTCGAAGCCGGCCACGTGGGTGCCGCCCTTGGGGGTGGCGATCACGTTGACGAACGAGCGGGTGGTCGAGTCGTAGCCGCTGCCCCACTGCAGCGCGACGTCCACCGCCAGCTCGCGTTCCACGTCGGCCGGGCTCATGTGGCCCTGCTCGTCGAGCACCGGCACGGTCTCGGTGAACTGCCCGCTGCCCTGCAGCCGCAGCACCTCGGTCACCGGCTCGCCCGAGCCGAGGTGCGCGCAGAACTCGCTGATGCCGCCGTCGAAGCAGAACTCGGCCTCGGCCGGCGGGCCGTCCGGCTGGCTCTCGTCCCGGATCCGGATCATGAGCCCGGGAACGAGGTACGCGGTCTGCCGCGCCCGCTCGGTCAGCGCGTCGAAGGTGAACGCGGAGTCGCGCACGAACACCTGCGGGTCCGGCCAGAACCGGCTCCTGGTGCCGGTCACCCGCTTGGCGACGCGGCGCTCCTTGCGCAGCCCGGAGCCGGCCGTGAAGGGGGCATCCGGGCCCCGGCCGCCGAACACGCCGGGGACGCCGCGGCGGAAGCTGGCTGCCCAGGTGCTGCCCTCCCGGTCCACCTCGACGTCGAACCGGACGGACAGCGCGTTGACCACGGAGGCGCCGACGCCGTGCAGGCCGCCGGATGCGGTGTAGGAGCCGCCGCCGAACTTGCCGCCCGCGTGCAGCCGGGTCATCACCAGCTCCACCCCGGTCTGCCCGGTCTTGGGCTCGATATCGACGGGGATGCCGCGGCCCTCGTCCCGCACCTCGGCCGAGCCGTCGGCGTGCAGCACGACCTCGACCCTGGCCCCGTGGCCGCCCAGCGCCTCGTCCACGGAGTTGTCGATGATCTCCCACAGGCAGTGCAGCAGGCCGCGGCTGTCGGTGGACCCGATGTACATGCCGGGCCGCTTGCGGACGGCCTCCAGGCCCTCGAGGACGGAGAGGTGGCGGGCCGTGTAGCTGTCGCCCGGACGTGGCTCCCTGGACGGGAGCGCGGCAGCGCGGGCGGCACTGGTGGCAGTCACGACGGCATCCTCCGGCGACAGCGGGCGGCAGGCCGCCCGGGTGACACACCGCAGACTAGCCCGCCGCAGGCCGTGCCGTGCGCAGCCACGCCGGATGACAAACCCGTTCCACCACCCGCGACCTGGGATAATATTCGCGATACAGTAGAGATCGGAGAGGTCAGCAGGTAAATCAGCAGGCAGAGCTGAGGGGGCCGCGGGACATGGACAGGACCCGCGGTCGACACACGGGGAAGACCAGCCGCGCGCAGGCCCGCCTGACGGAGGGTTTCGCTTACGGCGTATGTCGCGTCACAGGGAAGGCCGACGCCCGTCTCAGCGTTGTGTAGTACTGAGATGACGAGAGCAGATGATGACCGCCAGCCGGATGCAGAAGCCGGAGGCACAAGGCGAGGAGCGACGTTGACAGGAGCAATAGCCCCAGCCAAGCCCCTGACCGCCGTGGACGTGTGCGACCGCTGCGGGGCACGGGCTTATGTCCGAGTACTGCTTCCGGGATCCGCAGAGCTCCTCTTCTGCGCGCACCACGCCCGTCAGCACGCCGACGCGCTGGCAAAGGTCGCGGTTGAGATACAGGATGAGACCAAGCTTCTCGTGAACCCCCCCAAGGACAGCAAAGACGCTGGCTCGGAAAACTGACCAGCTAGCCGGTACGCCTACGGACAAGCCAGGAGCCGCGCGCTGCCTCAGCGCGCGGCTCCTGGCTTGTCTGCTGGGGTAGTCCTGGCGTCAGTCGAGGTAGTCGCGGAGCACCTGGGACCGGGACGGGTGCCGCAGCTTCGACATCGTCTTGGACTCGATCTGCCGGATCCGCTCCCTGGTGACCCCGTAGACCTTGCCGATCTCGTCGAGGGTCTTGGGCTGCCCGTCGGTGAGCCCGAACCGCATCGACACCACGCCGGCCTCGCGCTCGGACAGGGTGTCGAGCACCGAGTGCAGCTGCTCCTGCAGCAGCGTGAAGCTGACCGCCTCGCCCGGCTGGATCGCCTCGGAGTCCTCGATCAGGTCACCGAACTCGCTGTCGCCGTCCTCACCGAGCGGAGTGTGCAGGGAGATCGGCTCGCGGCCGTACTTCTGCACCTCGATGACCTTCTCCGGGGTCATGTCCAGCTCGGCCGCGAGCTCCTCCGGGGTCGGCTCCCGGCCCAGGTCCTGCAGCATCTGCCGCTGCACCCTGGCGAGCTTGTTGATGACCTCCACCATGTGCACCGGGATCCGGATGGTCCTGGCCTGGTCGGCCATGGCCCGGGTGATGGCCTGCCGGATCCACCAGGTGGCGTACGTGGAGAACTTGTAGCCCTTGGTGTAGTCGAACTTCTCCACCGCGCGGATCAGCCCGAGGTTGCCCTCCTGGATCAGGTCCAGGAACAGCATCCCCCGGCCGGTGTACCGCTTGGCCAGCGAGACGACCAGGCGCAGGTTGGCCTCGAGCAGGTGATTCTTCGCCCGGCGGCCATCGGAGGCGATCCACTCGAGATCCAGGCACTCGTCCGAGCCTGGCTGCGCCCGCGTCTCGGCCAGCTTCTCCTCGGCGAACAGCCCGGCCTCGATCCGCTTGGCCAGCTCGACCTCCTGCTCGGCGTTGAGCAGCGGGACCTTGCCGATCTGCTTGAGGTAGTCCTTGACCGGGTCGGCGGTGGCTCCCGCCGCGGCCACCTGCGCAGCCGGCAGGTCATCGTCATCGTCGCCGTAGACGAAGACGTCGTCGTCACCGTCCTCCGCCGCCGCCGGCGCCGTCTTGCCCGGCGCGGCCGACGCGTCACCGGATGGCTGCCCCGCTACCGGGGCCGCATCGTCGGCCGCATCGGCGTCATCGTCGGCTACGCCGGCTGACGTCGGCAGCCGGATCGACGACGTCGTCATCGGCCAGGTCGGCTTCGTCGAGCGCCTCATCGATCTCCACGATCTCCACGTTGACATCAACCTCGACGTCCACGACCGCGATATCGACGGCATCGAGGTCAGCCGGATGATCCAGGCCCTCCATCGCCAGTTCGCTTTCCGCGGTGTCCTGCACCCAGGTCTCCATCTCCTGCGCTCCGGAGGCTTCGGCCGGCTCTACGGCCGTCGTCCCCTTCCCGGCGCTCTGCTTCCCGTTAGCGGACTTCTTGCCTGCGGACCGGTCATCAGGACCGGCATGCCGCGGCCTGGCGCTACCTGCGGAGCCGTTCTCCGGCGGGCCGTCGCCCGCATCCCGGGCCGTTTCGCCGGCCCGTTGCTTCCTCGCCGCGGAGTTGGCAGCGCTCACCATCGCCACCCCTTCCTTCGCCGGACGGCGGCCGGCCGTACCTGGCTGACCGAACTAGCAGGCGACACGGACACTCTCCTGCGCACGTATAGCGAGAATGGACCCTACTGCCAGGCCCCGGCCTCTGGGGTCATGCCAGAAGGCGAACCGGCGCCACGGACCGGCACCGATGCTTGCTGCCCGCCTCCTGATCACCACCTTAGGCGGACTTCAGGAGTGACTTGGACAACCTGACCTGACATCACTCCCCTGCCTTGTCGCGCGCCGGCACGTGCAGAACCAGCACCGTGACATCGTCATCCTGTTCATATCCGGCGAGCATGCGGTCAACCAGGTACTCCAGCAGGAGGTCGGGATGTCCGATCACCTCCGGTGATGCCTGGCCGGCCACGGCGAGCAGCTCGTCCAGGCCGACGTCGAGGCCGCGGGTGCGGTTCTCCACTAGTCCATCGGAGTAGAACACCACAGTGTTGCCAGGCGGCAGCCGGAAAGTATGCTGCTGCCGCGGACTCGCCCAGCCGAGCGGGGTGCCCGCCTCGATGGTCTCGAGCGTCGGCGGCCCGTCCGGGCGCAGCCGCAGCGGCGGCAGGTGACCGGCGTTCCCGGCCAGCCCTTCCCCGGTCGCCGGGTCGATGACCAGGTAGGCGACCGTCGTCACCTGCTCGTCGAGCTCGGTCGCGCTGAACAGGCGGTCCAGCCCGGCCAGCACCGCCGCCGGCCGCGGATCGGTCAGCGCGAGGGCCCGCAGCGCGTTGCGCACCCGGCCCATCCCGGCGGCAGCGGTCAGGCCCTTGCCCATGACGTCGCCCGCCGCGATGGCCAGCCGCCCGTCCGGGAGCTTGAACGCGTCATACCAGTCGCCGCCGATCTCCATGTTCCTGGTGACCGGCAGGTACCGCGCCTCGAGGATCATCCCGGGGACGGTCGGCAGCCGGTCCGGCAGCAGGCTGCGCTGCAGCGTCTCCGCCGTGGTGTGCTCGCGCTCGAACAGGGACGCCCGCTCCACCGCGAGCGCGCACTGGCCGGCCAGCGCCTCGAGGAACACCCTCTCCTCTTCGGTGATCCGCCGCGGCCTGGTGAAGGAGAACCTGATCGCGCCCAGCGGCGCGCCCGCGGCGAGCAGCGGCAGACCGACCCAGGCCTGCTCGTCGCTGTGCCTGAGGTAAAGGTCGACATTCGCCTCGGGCTCGAACAGCCGGCGCAGCGCGTCCGGGCTCTCCACCAGCACGGGACGCCTGCTGGTGATGGCCGCGGTGATCACGCTCGGCGCATCCAGCGGCAGCTCGCCAGGCGTCCCGCCCGGGTTGACGGTGCGCAGCCGCAGCCCTTCCGGATCGAGCAGCGCCACCGCCGACCGCTCAGCGCCGACCGCGGACCGGCCGACCTCAGTGATCACCTCGACGACCTGCTCCACCGTGAGCGCCTCGGCGAGCATCGAGGTGGCCTGCTGCAGCCTGGCCGTGCGCAGGGCCGCGGCGGACAGCTGCTCGGTGAGCCTGCCGCGCATCTCCTCGGCCTCACGCTGGCCGGTGACGTCGGTGCTCGCGCCTACCCACTCGATGATCGTCCCGGCCCGCTCGATCGGGACGGCGCGCACGTCGTAGTGCCGGTACGCTCCGGCCTTCGTGCGCACCCGGTAGCGGCTGTCAAAGGACTGGCCGGTCCGGACGCACTCCCGCCAGGCGGTCTCGACCCGGTTCCTGTCCTCGGGGTGGATGGCATCCAGCCACCCGTTGCCCAGGTACTCCTCGACCGACTGGCCGGTGATCCAGCGCCACTCGGGTGAGTCCTCCGCGATCTCCCCGGACGGCGCCGCCACCCAGACCACCTGCGCGCCCGCCTGCACGAGCGAGCGGTACCTGGCCTCGCTGCGCCGGACGGCCTCGGCCGACTGCTGCCGGTCGGTGATGTCGGCCGCGATCAGCACCACGCCGGTGACGTTGGTCTCGCCGTCGTGGCTGGGGAACCAGGAGAAGGCCCAGTGCCGCTCGCGGCCCGGCGCCGGCTCCGCGGCGCGGGCGGCGGGAACCGCTGGCGCCGCTGCCGCCCTGATGACGGGCTGATCCGCCTCGAGAATAGGCTGATCGTCGGCCAGCACCCGGCGCAGCGCCGCCTCGGCCCGCGCGCCGAGCGCGGCCGGCCACACCTCCGATGGCGTGCGTTCCAGGTGGTCCTCCTGGCGCAGCCCGTGCAGCCGGGCCAGCGTCTGGTTGATCCGGCGGAACCGCAGGTCAGTGCCGAAGAACGCGAAGCCGATCGGGGCCTCGCGCAGGAGCGTGTCGAGGAGGGCGGAATCAGACACGCCGAGGCCGGACACCCGCGGCTCAGGCACGGACGTGTCTGTACTCATCCGTTGCCACCGCGTCGCATTCGGGCGCCTGACATGGGGCGGCTCCTTACTGCATTTTTGCCGACACCAGCAGGCTAGCGGCCAGAAGCGCTCGCCGGTAATCATTCGGCCGGCCCGGTGGCCGCTCGGCGGCAGGTCCGGGGCCGGCCCGGCGGGCCGGCGCGGCGGCTGGTTCGGCGGCTGGTTCGGCGGGAACCGCGAGAATCCTCCGGTGACATCGTGGTTGCGCGTAGCATCGGTGCGTGTCGATCTGAGAGGCTGTGCCAGTGAATCCGCAGAGCCGAC
Organism: uncultured Actinomycetes bacterium; assembly: GCA_963702235.1. Taxonomy (GTDB): domain Bacteria; phylum Actinomycetota; class Actinomycetes; order Streptosporangiales; family Streptosporangiaceae; genus PALSA-505. The sequence goes on along the minus strand of CAVPBZ010000030.1, from coordinate 15,355 downwards.
GACGTAGCCAGCCCCCCGGTGGGCCGGGTCACGGAACGGCGCGACCTGGATCCCCTGAGTCACCACCACAGGCGCTTTTCGCCGAGATGCTGCGCGCTGCCAGGGAGCTCCTGGCCGTGCGGAGCCCGCTGGACGCCGAGCTGCTCGTCAGCGAGATGCTCGGTACCTGGTGGGGTCCGCGGCCCCGGCGCGTCGGCCTGCGCGGGAACGCCGGGATAGAGGAGCTGGTCGGCGAAGGCCTGGTCGAGTACGCGGCGCAGCAGGCCACCCCGGCCGCGCTGGCCCTGCTGTCCGGCATCGCCTGCCTCGGCACCCCGGCGCAGGCGGCCAAGGCCGAGCAGGCCGCGCTGGAGCTGATCGAGCGCGGCGTGGCCCGGCCGCGCTGGGCCGAGCACCTCGGCGCCGTAACGTCGGGCGACTGCTACCTCAACTCGGACGCCTACGGCGACCGGGACGAGGTGGTCTGCGTCTTCAGCTACGCCGGCGAGGAGCCGCACGCGCTCGTCGCGGTCGTGGACTACAACGCCAACGGCCTGCTCCGCGACGGCTGGGTCACCGCCCAGGTGGGTAAGCTGCTCGATCAGTGCCGCCAGATCCACGCCGGGGAGTCGGGGGCCGGCGGCTCGTTCGGCCCGCTCGACCCGCCGCAGGCCAGGCGGATGCTCGCCCGGGCGCTGCGGGTCACCCACGACAGCGCCGATCCGCCGGTGAGCGACTCCTTCGCGTCCTATCACGCGTTCATCAGGGCGCGGATCCGCACGTTGCCCCCGCGCGCCAGCGAGCCGGCCAGGACCGGCACGGGCAGCGCGGGCCCCGCGGCAGGCCCGGGCGGCCCGGGCGGCACCGCGGAGCGGGGCAGCCGCAGGCCGTGGAGATCGGACCGCAGGGCCATGCTGGTCGCCGAGTTCCTCGCCTCGGACGAGGCGGAGGACCTGTCGGACCGCAGGTCGGCCAGCCACTGCGCCGACCATATCGTCGCCTACGGCTGCGACCGGGACTTCGGGCGGCCGCTGCGGATGAGCCCCGTGAAGGCCGACACGTTCCTGCTCGACTGGCTGCCGCGCAAGGTCATGCTGTCAGCCGCCGAGCAGGAGGCCATCCCGCACGTGCTCGCCGCCTGGACGCGGTGGGCGGGCCGGCGTTCCGGGCTCAGCAAGCAGGCGATCGCGCAGACGCTGGACGCGGTGTTCGACTCGACCGAGAAGTTCGCCGCGGCCTACCGCGACCCGACCTCGTTCGGCCTGGACGCCGCGCTGGTCTCCCGGCTGCTGCCGGACTCCGACCTGGAGGCGCTGCCCCGCCGGGCGTTCGCCTTCCCGCTGCTGAGCGGCTGGTACGGCGGCGTGGACCTCGGCACCCTCGACCCGGCCGACCCGGCCGACCGCCGGATCCTGCTGGCCGCCGACCACGACGGGCCGGACCGGCACGCCGGGCAGCCGCACATCGAGCGGCACCTCGAGCTGGCCGACCGGCTGTGGCGGGGCGAGCCGGCCGAGCTCTGGGAGGCCGCGCAGCGGCTGCTCGATCTCGGCGAGGACCGGCACGCGGTGCTGCACGAGCTGATGGACACCGTCCGCACCGCGGGCCCCCGGCAGGTCGACATCGCGGCCGCGCTGCGCGAGCTGCCCCCGGTCGAGCCCGGGATCAGCGGCCAGCCGCCGGCCTGAGACCAGCCTCGGTCAGCCCCGGTTAGCGCCGGCCGGGAACGGTCAGCCGCCCGCCAGCTCGTCGTAGGCGGCCCGCAGGTCCGCCGCGGTGATCGTGGTCAGCACGGAGGCGGTCGCGGCGTCACCGAGGTGAGCGACCCGCAGGTCCCGGCAGGCGCAGGCGCGCTCGAACAGCGACCGGGCGAACCTGCCGTTGCCGAGCTCGTCGATCATCCCCTCCGCGCAGGCGTGGCTGAACACCTGGTTCAGCACCGGCAGCGCCTCGGGATGGAAGGTGTCGCCGGCCTGCTGCGCGATCATGACGGCGATCCGGGACAGGTCGTCCGGGGTGTAGCTGGGGAACGCCACCCGCACGTTGAACCGGGAGGCCAGGCCCGGGTTGGTGCGCACGAAACGGTCCATGTCCTGGGTGTAGCCGGCCAGCACGACGACCAGCCGGTCCCGGTCGTCCTCGGCTCGCTTGAGCAGCGTGGCGGTCGCCTCGGCGCCGAACGCGTCGCCGCCGGAGTAGCCCTCGTTGTAAAGCGAGTACGCCTCGTCGATGAACAGCACCCCGCCCAGCGCGGAATCGACCAGCTTGTTGGTCTTGATCGCGGTCGCGCCGAGGTGCTCGCCGACCAGGTCGGCGCGGTGCGCCTCGACCACGGCCGGCCGGGCCAGCAGGCCGAGGGCCGCGAAGATCCGGCCCAGGATCCGCGCGACGGTGGTCTTCCCCGTGCCCGGCGGCCCGGTGAAGACGAAGTGCCGCGCGGGCGGCTGGCTGGCCAGGCCCTGCTGGTCGCGCAGCCGGGCCACCCGCAGCTGCGCGGCGATCTCGCGCACCTGGCGCTTGACCGGCTCCAGGCCGATCAGCTCGTCCAGCTCGGCGAGCGCACTCTCCAGCGTCGGCGTTTCCCCGTAACCCCGCAGCCGCGCTGTGAGCTCCGTGTAGGCCCGCTGCAGGTCTGCTGACCGGATCGTGACGAGGTCGTCGGAGTTGGGCTCGGCCTCGCCGCTCATCACCCGCACGTCCCGCGCCTGCCCGGCCTTCTCGACCAGGCTGCGGACGAACCGCCCGTTGCCGAGCTCGTCGCCGCTCCGGCGCCGCCCCACGTCCTCGAACATGCGCCAGAGCGCGGGCCGCCCGTCCGGGTCGAGCCGGTCGCCGCGGTGCTCCATCGCCGACTCGGCCAGCGAGTAGAGCTCGGCGGGCGAGTAGCCGGGGAACTTCACCCGGGTCGCGAACCTGGAGCCGAGGCCCGGGTTCGTGGCCAGGAAGTCCTCCATCTGCTTGTCGTAACCCGCCAGGATGATCACCAGGCTCTCCCGGTCGTCCTCGGCGCGCTTCAGCAGCGCCTGGACCGCCTCCTGGCCGAACCTGTCCGTCTGGCCGTCACCTTCGTTCACCAGCCCGTAGGCCTCGTCGATGAACAGCACGCCGCCGAGCGCCGAATCAATCAGCTCGTTGGTCTTGATCGCCGTCGCGCCCAGGTACTCGCCGATCAGGTCGGCCCGGTGCGCTTCGGTCACCGCGGGGGTCTCGAGCAGCCCGAACGCGTAGAAAATCTTGGCCACGACCCTAGCGACCGCTGTCTTGCCTGTACCCGACGGCCCGATGAAGACGAAATGGCGCATCGGCTTCTCGGTCTGGTACCCGGCCAGCGCCCGCCGCCGCGCCGCCTCGATCGAGGCGGCGATCGAGCGCACCTGCTCCTTGACCGCGGCCAGCCCGATCATGCTGTCCAGCTCGGCCATGGCCTCGCCCACCGAGATGTCGGGGACGTGCCGCTCGGCCGTGCGCACGCCACGGCCGGGGACAGGATTGAGATTTGCCGAACGGCGCTGCTCCGCGCCTTCCGCCAGCAGCCGGCCCGACCTCGCCGCTTCGGCGTGCGGCGCGGCCAGTGCGGTCGCGCGAACCTGGCCGCGGCCGTAACCGCGCACCTCCTGCCATGACTTGGCCAGCCGCCAGCCGAGCACCAGGCAGGCCAGCAGCAGGGCGACGGCCACTCCTATATAAGGCTGGCCCGGCCACAGCCGCAGCGCGAGCCCGCCGGCCGGCATGGACCACAGCAGCGCCCAGGCCGTGGTGCGGCACGGCACGTAACAGCGTCCCAGTACCCCCTGGTGAGCCGCGGCGGCGACGGCGAGCGACAGCGCGAACAGCACCATCAGCCCGCTGCTCATACCGCCCGCGGCGAGCGTGACCACCAGCCAGCCCCAGATAGCCACGCTGACCGACGCCAGCGCGGTGCGCCGTTCGGTGATCAGCGCGATCGGGGCGTAGGCCAGGCCGGCCAGCAGCAGGACGGGAAAGACCGCGGGCAGGAAGAGGATCGCGGCGATGACGGCAACGACCTTGAGCGCCAGCGGCGCGCGGCCCACGGTCCCGCGCGCGCGGGCGAGCCAGTCGAGCACAGCTCGTCCTTCGGCCAAGGACCTATCGGTTGGCGGCATGTCGCTCCCTCGCACTGTTTCCTTGTATAGCGCATCACCCCGCGCTTACAACAGCGCACAATCGGAATACAGCGGGCTACGGATCCCCTGCAGGGGCCGGAATCCTGGCGGACATCCTGGTCCATGCGGGGGCGTAACCGGGCGGATACTGCCGCCGCACGGGCCGCCGTTGTGAGCACGGCCACATCCCGGTGCGGGTCACCGCCGGCGGCGGGCCGCGGCCGCTGGTTCGGACGGGGCGGGTGAGGCCGAGCTCGTCGCGCGCCGGACTCCCGAGGTCGCCGGAAGCCGCGCCGCTGGTAAAAGCCGGACCGGCTAGGAGATCGGAACAAAACTGTGACATTTTTGGCACCGCGACGGTATGAGAAGGACCATACGCTCACACCGCATTAAGCACCGCTGCCCGAGCCCGGCACTGCCGCGACGACCAACCCCAGATCATGCCGCTCAGCGCGGCTACCTGGGCTGCCGCTCACGCGAGGCCAGGATATGGTCACGTGCCAGGCGCCGGACGTCATGTTAATGGAGGGCGCATCACATTGAAGGAGCGGACATGAAACTAAGCAGGCACAAATGGCGCCTCGGGGGTGTCGCCCTGATGGCTGCTGGCGTGATGGCGGTCGCGGCGTGCGGCGGCTCGAGCGGTCCCGCGAGCTCAAGCAGCGGCGGCACGGCCGTCAAGGGCGGGACCGTGTCGTGGGCCGAGCTGCCGTCATCGCCGCCGAACTTCATCTTCCCGTTCATGTCGCTGGCCTACTTCAGCGTGTCCAACTCCCAGGACTTGCAGTACCTCATGTACCGGCCGCTGTTCTGGTTCGGCGGTCAGAACACGCTGCCGACGGCGGACTATGGCCTGTCGCCGGCCAACGCGCCGGTGTACACGAACGGCGGCAAGACCGTCGTGATCACCATGAAGGGCTGGAAGTGGTCCAACGGCGAGACCGTCAACGCCAATGACGTGATCTTCTGGCTGCACATGATGGACGCCGAGCTCGCGAACTGGGCAGGCGCCAGCCCCGGCGGCATCCCGACCAACATCACGTCGATGGCGGCCACCGGGCCTAACCAGGTCACCCTGCACCTCAACAAGGCTTACTCGAGCCTCTGGTACACCTACAACGAGCTGTCCCAGGTCACGCCCATGCCGATGGCATGGGACGTCACGGCGACGGGGGCCAAGGCCGGCAGCGGCGGGTGCACCGCCGACAGCGCCGCGGACAAGTGGGCCAAGTGCAAGGCGGTCTACAACTTCCTGACCGCCCAGGCCAAGAATACCGGGGCCTACACCACCAGCCCGATCTGGACCGTGGTTGACGGGCCGTGGAAGCTGCAGTCCTTCAACACGGCCGGCAGCGACTCGTTCGTGCCCAACACGAAGTACTCCGGCAGCCCGAAGCCGACCATCTCGGTGTTCAAGGAGGTGCCGTTCACCAGCGACTCGACCGAGTACACGGCGCTGAAGACCGGTGCGATCGACATCGGCTACATCCCGACGGCCGATCTGCCGGTCAAGAGCCCGTCCCAGGTCCTGCCGCCCGCCAACCCGCTCGGCGCGAGCTACACGCTGCAGCCCAACTACTACTGGGGTTTCGCGTACTACCAGATCAACTGGAACAACCCGCAGATCGGGCCGGTGTTCAAGCAGCTGTATGCCCGCCAGGCGCTGGAGTACGTCTCCGACCAGAACGGCATGGCCAAGGCCACCTACCGCGGTTACGCCTACCCGGACACCGGGGCGGCCCCGGCGGAGCCCACCACGAACCCGTGGCTGCCGTCGGCGCAGAAGGCAAGTGGCGGCGCCGGGCCGTACCCGTTCAATCCCGCCAAGGCGGCCAGCCTGCTGACCGCCCACGGCTGGAAGATGGTCAACGGCGTGATGACCTGCCAGACCCCGTCCCTGTGCGGCACCGGGATCAAGGCGGGCACGAAGTTCTCCTTCGAGCTGGACTACTCGACCGGAGAAGCCGCGTTCACCGCGGAGGCGGCGATCTACAAGTCAGACGCCTCCAAGGCCGGCATCGCCGTGAACATCGTCGGGAAGACCTTCAACTCGGTCATCGGCGAGGCGATCCCGACCAACAAGACATGGCAAGGCGCCATGTACGGGCTCTGGATCTACTCACCCGACTACGAGCCGACCGGCGAGGCGCTGTTCGCGACGAATGCCGGGTCGAACTCGGGTGCCTACTCCGACCCGACGATGGACAAGCTGATCAACGCGACGGAGACCAGCGGCAGCATCGCGACCTACCACACCTTCGCCAACTTCGCGGCGCAGCAGTTGCCGTTCATCTACATGCCGCTTGAGTACGCCATCCAGGCCGTGAGCAGCAAGCTGCACGGCGTGATATTCAACCCGCTGCAGACGGAGCTTCCCGAGTTCTACCACTTCACGAAGTAACCTGACGCAGAATCTGGTCGCCGCCCCGCGAGGCAACCGCGGGGCGGCGACCCAGTCCAGTACAGCCCCGGCACGCTCACTCTCGACGGCGCACAGGACCTGCCCTAAGCTGGCGGTGACCTGCAGATGCGGCGGTGCAGGCAGGCCGTGGCAGCAATCGGAGGTCTCATGACACCCGTCCTGGGAATGATCTCCAGGGCAGCCGGCAGCGGGACGGCAGCGCGATGACCGTTTACCTGATCCGCCGGATCCTGCAGGCTCTTCTCGTCACGTTCTTTGTCACGCTCATCACCCTGGCCCTCGTGCACCTGTTCCCCGGCGGTCCGGTCAAGGCGCTGCTCGGGCCGCGGGCCGCGCCGGCAGAGGTCGCTTACTACAACCGCGTTTACGGCTACAACCAGCCGTTCTACGTGCAGTACGCCAAGTGGATCTGGGCGCTGCTGCAGGGAAACCTCGGGTACTCGGTCAAGTACAACGAGAGCGTCACCACCGAGATCGGGCTCTACCTGCCCAAGACGATCATCCTGGTTGCCCTCGGGCTGGTCGTATCGCTCCTGTTCGGCATCCCGCTCGGCGTCTACCAGGCGGTGAAGCGCTACACCGTCGGCGATTACTTCCTGACCGGCGTCTCGTTCCTCGGCTATGCGACGCCGACGTTTTTCGTCGGCCTACTGCTCGTCGAGTGGTTCTCCGTCGACGCCCATATCTTTCCTCCGTTCGCGCCGCAGGCCAACACCGTCGGCGGGGTGCTCTCGCAGCCGAGCGCGCTGGTGCTGCCGGTGGTCGCGTACGCGTTCGTGCTTTACGCGCTGTGGAGCCGGTTCATGCGGTCCGCGGTGATGGACAACCTGGTGCAGGACTATGTCCGGACCGCCCGCGCCAAGGGCGCGAGCGAGCGGCGGGTGCTGTGGGCGCATGTCTTCCGCAACTCGCTGATCTCGATCGTGACGCTGCTCGGGCTTTCCCTGCCCACGCTGGTCGCCGGGGCGATCTTTATCGAGGACGTGTTCAACTACCCGGGCATGGGATACCAGTTCTTCCAGGCAGCGCAAGCCGACGACGTCGCGACGCTGCTCGGGTTCACGGTGATCACGACGATCGCGACGATCGTCGGCAACCTGCTGGCCGACGTGGCTTATGCCGTGCTCGATCCGAGGGTGAGGTATAGCTGATGGCGATCTTCCAGCCCCCGGATCCGGCCCAGCTTGACGCTCTGCACGGCGCGGGGCACGTGACCCAGGACGACGCCGGCAACCTCACCGCGGTGGAGGCGGCCGAACTCGGCCTGACACCCGCCGCCAAGCCGCGGGGGCTGCTCCGCCGCGGCTGGGAGGTGTTCGCCGAGAACAAGCTGGCGCTCGCCTCGATCGGGTTCATGATCTTCATCATCCTGTTCTGCTTCCTCGGGCCGGTCTTCCACCCCACCGATCAGGTGCACACGAACCTGGGCGAGTACCTGTGTAAGCCGGGCGGTCAGCACCTGCTGGGCTGCAACGACGTCGGTTACGACCAGCTCGGGCGGCTGATGGCCGGCGGCCAGGTATCACTGGAGGTCGGCTTCGCGGCCGCGATCGTCTCCGTGCTGATCGGCACCCTCTACGGCGCGATCTCCGGCTTCATCGGCGGGACGGTGGACTCGCTGCTGATGCGGCTCGTCGATGCCGGATTGTCCCTGCCGTACATCATGGTGATCATCATCCTGTCCGTGGTCTTCCACCCGACCACGACGGTCATGATCTTCGTGATCGCGGCGTTCTACTGGCTCGGCGTGGCGCGGCTGGTACGCGGCGAGACGCTCAGCCTGCGTACCCGGGAGTACGTGCAGGCGGTCAAGGTGGCCGGCGGCACCAGCGGGCGGGCGATCCTCCGGCACGTCGTGCCGAACGCCATTGGCACGATCATCGTGCAGGCCACGTTCGCGGTCGCCGACTCGATCCTGATCCTGGCGGGCCTGGGCTTCCTCGGGTTCGGCGTGCAGCCGCCCGCCACCGACTGGGGCTCGATGCTCTCCAACGGCCTCACGTACCTGCAGGGCGGTAATTACTGGTGGCTGATCTACCCGCCGGGCGTCGCGATCATCCTGACCTGTATCGCATTCAACTTCATTGGTGACGCGTTGCGGGACGCGTTCGAGACACGGCTGCAGCGCCGGTAGGAATGGTGGATTAGTGGCGCCGCTACTTGAGATCAACGACCTCCAGACGCAGATCAAGCTCCGCGAAGGGGTCGTCCACGCGGTCGATGGCGTGTCGTTGCACGTTGACCTCGGCGAGACGCTGGGCATCGTCGGGGAGTCCGGCTGCGGCAAGACGATGACCGCGCTGTCCATCATGAACCTGCTGCCGACCGGAGGGTCGATCGTCGCCGGCAGCATCACGCTGGGCGGCCGCGAGATCAGCAAGCTGAGCCAGGACGACATGCGCAAGGTCCGCGGCAACGAGATCGGGATGATCTTCCAGGACCCGCTGACGTCGCTGAACCCGACGATGACCGTGGGCAAGCAGATCGCCGAGACGGTGCTGCTGCACCGCGAGGTCACCAGGGCCCAGGCGATGGACCGCGCGGTCGATGTACTCGACCTGGTCGGGCTGCCGAAGGCGAGGGAGCGGGTCGCAGAGTATCCGCACCAGTTCTCCGGCGGCATGCGGCAGCGGGTGATGATCGCGATGGCGCTGGCCTGCGAGCCGAAGCTGCTGATCGCGGACGAACCCACGACCGCGCTGGACGTGACCATCCAGAAGCAGATCCTGGAGCTGATCGACGGCCTGCGGCAGCGGCTGGGCATGTCGGTCATCCTGGTCACCCACGACCTGGGGGTCATCGCCGGCCGTGCCGACCGGGTCGCCGTGATGTACGCCGGCAAGGTCGCCGAGACCACCGACATCACCAGGCTGTTCGCGAACCCGCGGCATCCTTACACCGAGGCGCTGTTTCACGCGCTGCCGGAGAAGGCGGCGGAGAGCCGGGAGCGGCTGTACTCGATTCCCGGGATACCGCCGGATCTCGTCCACCCGCCGCAGGCCTGCAGGTTCGCCGCGCGCTGCCGGTACGTGACGGACCGGTGCCGGTCCGAGGACCCACAGCTGCTCGGCGAGGATCCCGGCCACCTGTACGCCTGCTTCCACCCGGTGGGCGCCCCCGAGAGGAACGCGGTACCGGTCACTGTCGAGTCGCCGTCGCCGTCGCCGTCGGCGCCAGCGGCCCGGGCCGCAGCCAACGGCGATGGCGAGGTGCTGCTGCGCCTCGAGCACCTGGTCAAGAACTTCCCGGTAACCAGGGGAGCCGTCCTGCAGCGCAAGGTCGGCGAGGTCAGCGCGGTCGCGGACGTGAGCCTCTCGATCCGGCGGGGCGAGACGTTCGGCCTGGTCGGCGAGTCCGGCTGCGGCAAGACGACGCTCGGCCGGCTGGTCGTCGGGCTGGAGAAGGCCACGTCCGGCACGATCAACTTCCAGGGCAAGGACCTGGTGCGGAGCACCGGCCGCGAGTACCGGCAGACGCGCCGGAACATCCAGCTGATGTTCCAGGATGCGTACGCATCGCTGGACCCGCGGATGCGGGCCGGCGCGATCCTGCGCGAGCCGCTCGAGGTGCAGCACATCGGCTCCCGGCGCGAGCAGGACAAGCGGGTAGGGGAGATGCTCGACCATGTCGGGCTGCCGCGCTCGGCGACCGAGCGCTACTCGCATGAGTTCTCCGGCGGCCAGCGGCAGCGCCTCGGGTTCGCCCGGGCGCTGGTGCTGTCACCCGACCTGATCGTCGCTGACGAGCCGGTCTCCGCCCTGGACGTGTCGATCCAGGCCCAGGTGCTCAACCTGATGCGGGATCTGCAGCGCGAGATGGGGCTGACCTACTTGTTCATCTCGCACGACCTTGCCGTCGTGCGGTACCTGTCCAACCAGATCGGCGTCATGTACCTGGGCAAGCTGGTCGAGGTCGGGCCCGCTGACGAGGTGTACCTCACGCCGGCGCACCCCTACACCAGGGGCCTGATCGACTCCGCGCCGGTGGCCGACCCGCAGGCCGAGCACGCCAAGGTGCATGTCGGCATCAGCGGGGAACTGCCGAGCGCGATCAACCCGCCGTCTGGATGCAGGTTCCGTACCCGGTGCCCGCGTGCCCAGGAGGTCTGCGCCGAGCTGGAGCCGCCGCTGGTGCCGTTCAGCACGAACGGGCACATGGCGGCCTGCCACTTCCCGCTGGAGCCACCGGTCGGTGCGGAGGCCAGCCCCGCCACGGCCGCAGAAGTGTTCGAGCCGTAACCCGCGGAGACCGGCTAAACGACCTAATCGTCGCTCCGCTTTGGCATGTTTAGCGGGTTACTAGGTGGTTCACGAGGTTAGGAGACATTGCCGAGCTTGCTGACGTGCGCAACGGCGACACCCGTCCGACCTGCGACGAGCTTCGTTAGATGCGGCAGGTCGGACGTGATGATCAGCACGGATGCCGCCCGGTCAGCCGTTTCCGCGTGCTCAGCTTCCGCTATCGCGGTCGCGGCTACCATCGCGTCCACCGCCTGCCCGGCCGACATCCCCGCAGCGCCAATCAGGTGGCCTGCCCGCTGCCCTATTGCTTCGCTGACCGGCTGCACGGCCACACGGGCCAGCACGCGGTGCAGCCCGGTATCACGGCTGCTTCCGCGAAGAACCTCGGCGAGAACCGCGGCGGAGGTCAGCACGCGGTGCCCGTCGTCGTAGGCCACCTTCAGCCGCACATACATGGCACGCTCGGTAGCCGCCTTCGACACTCCCTCGTTGTCGAGCACCATGGCTCCGGCTGTCCGGCACCAGCCTGTCTCCCGCGGCTCATCCCTGCGGCCACTCCGACCGAGCCGCCGCCGCCTCATCGTCGGTCACCAGCCCATGCACTTGCTCAAGCTCAGCGACCAGATCGCCCAGTCGATCATGCTCAAGCTGGCGCAGCAGCGCGTGTGTAACATAGGCCGATACGTTGCCCCGGCCGGCGCGCTCACGGATCTGGGCGGCAAGTCCCTTGGGAACGGTGGCGGACAGCTTCTCCGTCCCGGCAGATTCACTCACCTCCGTAATCATACCAATGGTGGGATCAGAACACGGTAAATCCCGAGGCCATCTCGGCTCACGGAGCGCTCGGTTTCAGCTGCAGCCGCTGGTGGCGCCGCAGCCCTCGCAGACATAGCAGCTGCCGGCGGGCCGCATCTTGGTCCCGCAAGTGAGGCACAGCGGTGCGTCGGCCACCCGGCCCTGCCGCGATTCGATCAGCTCCACTGAACTACCGACTCGCGGTTGGGGAACCGACTCGGAACCGAGGTCGGCTGGCCTGTTGCGGTCGGCAGGCGGGTCTTCCAGTGCTGCCGACTGAGCCATTTCCTCGGTGTCCGGCTCGTCCGCCAGATCCTGGCCCTGCTGGTCTTCGCCAGCGAGGCTGGCGGTGCGCTCCGCCGCCGACAGGATGCCGAGCTCGGCACGCTGCTCGTAGGGCAGGTGGTCGAGTGCCAGGCGCCGGAAGATGTAGTCCATGACCGAGCTGGCGATCCGGATGTCCGCGTCGTCGGTCAGGCCGGCCGGCTCGAACCGCATGTTGGTGAACTTCTGGACATAGGACTCCAGCGGGATGCCGTACTGCAGCCCGACCGAGATCGCGATCGAAAACGCGTCCATCACGCCGGCCAGCGTGGAGCCTTGCTTGCCGAGCTTGAGGAAGACCTCGCCCAGCCCGTCGTCCGGGTAGTTGGACGCGGTCATGTAGCCCTCTGCCCCGGCCACAGAGAACCTGGTCACCATGGCAGGGCGCTGCCTGGGCAGCCGCCGGCGCACGGGCCGGACCTCGCGGCCCGGTGCCGCCGCCTCAGGCTGCGCCTCGGGGGCAGTCGGCTGCGCTGCCGCGGGCTTGCTTCGCGCGTTGGACAACGGCTGGCCGACCTTGCAGTTGTCTCGGTAGATGGCCAGCGCCTTCAGGCCCTTCTTCCAGCCCTGGAAGTAGATCTCCTCGACGTCTTCGACCGTCGCTGTCTCCGGCATGTTCACTGTCTTGCTGACTGAACCGCTCAGCATCGGCTGCACGGCGGCGATCATTCTGACGTGCCCCATGGGGGCGATCGCGCGCTCGCCCATCGCGCAGTCGAACACCTCGTAGTGCTCCGGTCGCAGGCTGGGCGCGTCCACCACGTGACCGTGCTCGGCGATGTACTCGGTGATCGCCTCCACCTGCTCGGGCTGGTAGCCGAGATTCTTCAGCGCGCGCGGGACCGTCTGGTTGACGATCTGCATGGAGCCGCCGCCGACGAGCTTCTTGAACTTGACCAGGGCCAGGTCAGGTTCGATCCCCGTGGTGTCGCAATCCATCATGAGCCCAATTGTCCCAGTTGGTGCCAATAGTGAGCTTTGTGCGTTCCTGTACCCGTTCGCCTCACCTAGCTCGATGCACTCTCGCCAGGTGGTGGTCGCTGCGGCCAGGAGCTCCTTGTCCATGTCGCCGGCCTGGGCGATCTGGGCGCTGGCGTTGGCGTGCTTGCGCATCACCCGGTTGTGCGCCTCGCGGTTGCGCGCATAACCCTCGTACGGGCCGACGATGGCGGCCAGCTCAGCCGAACGCCGGTAGGCGGTCCCCGTCATCAGCGATGTGATGGCGGCAGCGATGGCCCGGCCGTCCTCGGAGTCGTAGGCGTGACCGGTCGCCATGAGCAGCGCACCCAGGTTGGCGTAGCCGATGCCGAGCTGGCGGTAGGCGCGGGTGGTCTCCGTGATCTTCTCTGTCGGAAAATCTGCGAAGCAGATCGAGATGTCCATCGCGGTGATGATGAGCTCGGTAATCCGCTCGAATCGCTGGACGTCGAAACTGTCATCGTCGCGGAGGAACTTCATCAGGTTGATGCTCGCCAGATTGCACGACGAGTTATCGAGGCTCAGGTACTCACTGCACGGGTTACTCGCGGTGATCCGGCCCGATTCCGGGTTGGTGTGCCACTCGTTGATCGTGTCGTCGTACTGGATGCCGGGATCGGCGCATGCCCACGCCGCCTGCGCCATCTGGCGGAATAGCGATTTGGCATCGATCCGCTCGATTTCCTCGCCGTTCCGCCGGGCCAGCAGGCTGAACTGGCCGCCCTTCTCCACGGCCCGCATGAACTCGCCGGAGACCCGCACCGAGTTGTTGGCGTTCTGATACTGGACGCTGGTGATGTCCTTGCCGCCGAGGTCCATGTCGAACCCGGCGTCCCGCAGCACGCGGACCTTCTCTTCCTCCCGCGCCTTTGTCTCGATGAACTCGGCCACGTCCGGGTGGTCCACGTCGAGGACGACCATCTTCGCCGCGCGCCGGGTCGCACCGCCAGACTTGATGGTTCCGGCGGAGGCGTCTGCGCCGCGCATGAACGAGACGGGCCCGCTGGCGGTGCCGCCCGAGGAGAGCAGCTCCTTGCTCGCGCGAATACGGGACAGATTAATGCCCGCACCCGATCCGCCCTTGAAAATAAGCCCCTCTTCCCGGTACCATTCGAGAATTGAGTCCATGGTGTCATCGACGGCCAGGATAAAGCATGCCGACACCTGCTGAGGCGATGAAGTTCCGACATTAAACCAGACCGGCGAGTTGAAGCTGAATATCTGGTGAATGAGGGCGTAAGCGAGCTCGTGCTCGAATATCTGGGCGTCTTCCTCTGATGCGAAATAGCCGTACTGGCGTCCCGCGGCCGCATAGGTGCCTACCACCCTGTTCACGAGCTGCTTCAGGCTGTGCTCGCGCTGATGGGTGCCGACCGCGCCGCGGAAGTACTTGGTGGTGACGATGTTGGCCGCGTTGACCGACCAGAAGTCGGGGAACTCCACGCCGCGCTGCTCGAAGTTGATCGAGCCGTCCCGCCAGTTGGTCATGACGACGTCGCGCCGCTGCCATGTCACCTCGTCGTAGGGGTGCACGCCCTCGCGGGTGTGAATGCGCTGGATCTTCAGCCCCCCGGCCGAGTCGGTGCTCCGCCCGGTCTGGCCGCTCGCCGTCTCCGTCATGACCTCCCCCTCCCGGGATCCGTCCGGATCCCTCCTGGGCCGCACCAGGCCCGCTTCGAATGATTCGTGCTGATGGGCTGGCTCCGCCTCGTTCACGGTCACCGACGCACCCTGCCCCGCGTCATCTCGCCGGTTCCATTTCACCGGGCTAGCTCACCTGTTCCTTGTGCGCATCACGCAGCGATGCGATCTCATCCTCGAAATCGGCAAGCGACTCGAACCCCCGGTAGACCGAGGCAAACCGGAGGTATGCCACCTCGTCGAGCTCGCGCAGCGGCCCGAGGATCGCCAGCCCCACCTCATGCGAGGGGATCTCCGCGCAGCCGCGGGCCCTGATCGCGTCCTCGACCCGCTGGGCCAGGTTCGCGAACTGGTCCTCGCTGACCGGCCTGCCCTGGCACGCCCGGCGGACCCCCCGCACGATCTTGTCACGGGTGAACGGCTCGGTTACGCCGCTTCGCTTGCCGACCATGAGGATCACGGTCTCCTGTGTGGTGAACCGCTTGCCGCACTCCGGGCACGACCGGCGGCGGCGGATCGCCGAACCGTCATCCGCAGTCCTGCTGTCTATGACCCGGCTGTCGTTATGCCTGCAGAACGGGCAACGCAACGTGATCGCCTCCTCTCGGCCGTCATCGTCAGTTCTCTATCGAAACACAACCTATGGAAATACTACACCGATGTAACTACTAGATGTTGTGGTTACGTTAGAACAACACCCAGCGAGAGGCAAGGGTTACCCGCAGATCGGAGAAAATTCGCTGGTGGGAGCCGGTGATTCGCGGGCAGGGCCGGCGTGTCGCGGCCCCACGGCTCCTCGGCTGGTTGGCGGCACGGCTCGCTGCTGAGCAAGCTGCGCGGCGGAGCGTGTC
>CAVPBZ010000029.1:0-206229 GCA_963702235.1 uncultured Actinomycetes bacterium | reverse complement strand
CATGCTGTATTTCGCTAGAGAATTTTGCATTTCCGGAATCTGGTGCCTGGCAACCGAAGACGATAGGGCCGGCATTGGTTCGGCCAATTGACCCCCGTTCACGAGGGCCATTTGAAGTTGGCCATACCCCTGACCCCCCAGTTCGGGTCGAAGGTGCAGTGCCCATAGTTGCTCTCCCCCGGACTTCTTGTTGGAGCGGCGGGATAAGCGTCCGGCGGACGAGATCCTGGATGTCGTAGGGGTTTGGGAAGGACGTAGTCGAGCGGCTCGATCTCTTGTCGTGTGAACTCCTCAATCCAGTCGAGTTCCTTCTGGAACCCAGGCTCCGTGCTGAAGTCCCAAGCCATGGCTGCATGCCTCCTGTTAACGAAATGTCCATATTAGTCGCCGCGCCGATAATATGGAAACCGACATAGCGTTGCCTCGGCGGCGTCGGCTCCGTTTGGCCCGGAAGCTCAAAGGGCTGCCTCCTTGATAGCCGATCGGCTCGAAGTTCAGGGAAGCAGTGGCCGAGCTCCAGCCTGATGGGCCCGGCGGGACAGGCTCGTCGCTACCGTGAGGAAGCTGTGCCACGGTGTTGCACCCGAGCCTTCCGTACCCCACCTTCGTAAGGTGGATGGACCTAGAGTGAACTACTGGATCAAGGACGCTTAGCGATGACGCCGTCCGTCTCGGAGTAGGTCGATCTGCGACGGATGTATCCCAGCTGCCTTCAGCACTTCATCCGTGTTCTCCCCGTGAAGGGGGGCCGACTTCAAGGAAACCACCACCTCATCGAACTGTGTAGGAGAGGCGGTGAGACGGATCGACGTTCCGCATGGATGCGTAACGGTCTGGGCGTAGCCGTTCGCTCTAACTTGTGGATCCTCGAGCACCTCTCCAGGGAAGCGAACGACATCCCATTGGAACTCCTGATCGGCGAATGCGTCCTGCCAATCAGCAAGCGTCCGTGTAGAGAACAGTTGATCCAACATCTCGATGCATGCGAGCTTGTTATCGTCACGAGATTCCAGATTTGCGAAGCGTTCGTCTGCGAGCCAGTCAGCTCGATCGACGGCCACACAGAATTCCGGCCAGTAGCGATCACCTTGGAGTATTCCCAGCATGATAAACCGATCATCACGTGTCCGGTACATCGTTGTTAACGGGTTGCTCGATGAGTAGTGACTTTGTGGGTCAAGCTCAGCGGTGCGAACAAGGCTCGTGCCAGCGATCCCAGGCTGCATCGCCCAAAGCCCAGCAGAGAGGAGAGACGTGTCGACTACGGCACCGTTGCCCGTCCGCTCCCGTTGAAGCAGCGTGGCGGCTATGCCCCCCGCAAGTGCCATTCCAGCTTGCATGTCACCGAACCCCGGCCCAGGCATTGCCGGAACCCAGCCGTCCAGGTCGCGGGAGTGGACGCGGCTGCACCCGACCGTCCGCAATAGGTGACTCCGTCGAGTCCGCCGTTGTTTGCCTCAGGCCCTAGCGGTCCCACGGCGCTTCCTCGTGCGTAGATTATCTCGGGATTCTTGGCCCGCACATCGTCGACATCAATACCGAGACGCTTACGTGCGCCTGGAAGGAAGTTCGTCAGGAAGACGTCGCTCTGTTCCGCGGCTTGAAAAGAATCTCACGACCCCTAGGGGCCGAGATGTCGACGCCGACACTCTTCTTCCCGCGGTTCGACAGTTCCCAAAGGTAGTTCAGTCCGTCGACATCCGACGAGATGCCCCATGCTGCCGTATAACGACAAGGATCTCCGAACGCTGCATTCTCCACCTTCAACACATCTGCACCCCAGTCCGCGAGAACGGCTCCGGTCGAGGACGTGAATAGGTAGATCGTCACCTCGAGCACGCGAATACTGTCCAGGGGTCCTTGGCTCATAATGATCTCCTAGAGGTGGGTTCATCCAAGAAGGCTTCCTGTAGTCGTGGATGTCGACCCGGCATGGCACCAAACTGAACTCCGTCCATGATCGGTCACCGCTCCGTCGGATTGTACGGAAGAGCTGGGTTTTAGGGGAGGCTGTCGTGTCCGTTGTCGGTGCTGAGCCTGCCGATCCTAGGTGATCCGATTGTTAGATATCCGATAAAATTACTTGACACAGCTGACTTCGTCAAGTTTGCTAGCCGTCATGCGGATCGGAATCTGTGCGTTCGGACTCACCGCAAGCGATCTCCTGAATCTCGCGATCGCTGCTGACGAAGAGGGTTTCGACAGCCTCTGGCTCGGAGAGCACCTGGTCCTTCCTGTCGAGTACGACTCGCCGCATCCTAATGAAGACGAGCCGGGCCAGTTTCGTCGAACCACTCCTGTAATTGAGCCTGATACACCGCTCGTCGATCCCCTCGTGACATTCGCAGCTATTGCTGCCCGGACTTCTTCGCTGCGGCTCGCGACTGGGATCTATCTTCCGGGGTTCAGGCATCCGTTGCTGACAGCCCGATCCCTCGCCACCTTGCACGACCTGGCTGGCGGGAGGCTGATTCTCGGAGTCGGGAGCGGTTGGTTAGCCGAGGAATTCGCCGTGTTCGGCCTGAACTTTGAGGAGCGACTTCCACTCCTCGATGAGTGTGTCGAGGTGCTTCGGCTTGCCCTAGCTGGCGGTCCATTCGATCACGTCGGCCGCTTTTTCGCGATTGCTGGAAAGGTCCAACTAACGCCCGTATCCATCGATGTCCCTATCTTCTTCGGAGGCAATACGGAACGGGCTCTCCGGCGAGCCGCGCTTCTTGGCGATGGATGGTTCGTTTCTGGCACGCCTGATCTCGACAACGCCGTCAGGATGCGTACGCGCCTGCTGGAGTTTCGTGAAGAGAATGGTTGCACCGGTCCATTCCCAACCTTTGTGCGAATCGCAGACTGGTCACCGGCCACTCTCGACCGATACCAGGAAGCCGGAATCGAGGACGTGTGTATCTTCGCTCGGAACCCGTATCCAACCGGCGTATCTGACGTTTGGCCACCAGGTTCTCTGGAGAGAAGTCGACAGGCGCTCCGTGATGCAGCAGCGGAGATCGACCCCCGAGGCCGGCGGACCCGCTAGCTCAGAGATTCCTGCGGGTGAATGATCCAGGGCACTTCGCTGAGCACGAGCCTCTTTAACCTCCGGTGTGTTCCGCTACCTATGCCTCTGTCCCGACCGCACTGGCGTCCATCCTCAGCTCCCCTTAGTTCTGCAGGAAGGGCTTCTCTCGGAACTCCCTTATCTACGGCCGAAGGGCTTAAGGCAATTTGTATAGTCGTGCAGCGTTGTCATGCAGCAGCTTTCGAAGCACCGTCTCAGGGAGGTGACCGAACTGCTGACTGACATACTCGTTTGGAGCCAGGGCAGTGCTGGCGGGCCCCGGGGACATACTCGTTGGATGAGGGAAATCGCTCTCGAACAAGATGTTGTCGGCCCCTAGCTCTTCGACGGCATGCAAAGCCGTAGAGCTTTCGAACCAGAAGCATCCGTACATCTGCCGCTTGAAGTATTCGCTTGGAAGCAGATCGTACTCCGGGTGTTCTTCTCGGACGCCGGAGTTCTTCCACTGCCAGTCGAGGGCCGCCATGACATACGGGATCCACCCGACGCCACTCTCCACCGACACAAAGTTTAAGCGCGGAAATCGATGACAGACGCCACCAGCGATGAGTAGTGACATTGTCTTCGCGTTGCTGAGGAAGAACGACATTGATCCAGCTGCCCAAAGCGCATGTTTGCCGCTGTCAGGATGTCCTACTTCGTCCATCGACGCTGTGTCACCAGTGCCGATGTGAAAGTTTATGGGCAGTTCCATCGCTTGCGCGGCCGCCCAGAGGCGGTCCCAATGCCTGTCGTCGAGATGTGGAAGTCCGAACCGTCGGGGGTTCTGAGTGAAGGTCACGCCACGGTGGCCCATCCCCGCACAGCGCTCCATCTCGCTAATAGTCTTGTCGAGGTCCCAGAAGGGGAGCGAGGCGATGGGAATTAAGCGGTCAGGTGCTGCGCTGCTCCACTCGGTCTGCCAGTCGTTGTATACCCGGATGATGTCAAATTGCAGCTCCGCACCGTTTAATCTCATGAGTCGTTCGGTGTTGAACAGCGCAAGGTTTGGGTACAGCACTTGAGCGTGGATGCCGTACTCGTCCATTAGCGCTAGCCGCGCTTTGGCGTCCCATAGAGTGGGATCGAGGTCGGCGAAGCGCTTCGGATGACTAGGCGGGAAATCTTCGAAGCCCGCCATGGCGGGTTCGCCGACGGCCATGGTGGGCTCGTTGGCGACGTACCACACCTCTTCGCGTGCCTCCGTTGTCCCAACGGACGTGAGGTGTCTCATCGCCCCACTTCGCGGATAACTGTGAGGTCCAAAGGTCGGCGGGCTCGATTACATGCGTGTCCGCATCGATGATGTTGATGTCTTTGATCAAGTCGAGCATGCCCATGGCCTCCATGTTGACGCCGTTGTACCTTCAGAGTAATTCTAAGATCTAATGGTTTGAGAGTAGAGCGTCGGACAGACTTGGTCAAGGCGATAGACGGCAAATGCTCGTCGAGCCGGCGACATCGGTCCTCATCCTGGGCGCTGACGCCACACGGTCCTCGTCTTGTCCCGGGCCGACTGCGAACACCGACTAGTCAGCCATCAACATCGAATGGTCCAGGTCGAGGATCGAAGTCGCCGAGGCGCCCGAACTGGGGAGGCCGCTTCTCGCTACGAGCGGCGATTCCTTCCTTGAAGTCCGGACCTGCGAAGGTCTGTATCATCAGCTGGTTCGCCTCCCGTTCGGACGGTCCCAGACTGGCGTTAAGCCCGCCATAAACCTGGTTTTTGATGATCGCCATGGACGCAGGGGAGCAATTCTGCCAAGTCGCGTACGTAACGAATGCTGTACGGGAGGACTTCGTCGGTCGGGAGTGCGCGGTTCACCGCCCCCATAGCTTCAGCCTCTCTGCCGGAAACCTTGCGAGACGACAGCAGGAGGTCGAGCGCGGGGCTGTGCCGACAAGGCGCGGGAGCAACCAAGCGATGCCCCATTCAGCGATCAGACCCCACTGAGAGAATGACGTAAAGAGAGCTGCGTCAGCCGCCATGAAACGTAGATCGCAGCACAGGACTATCGAAAGCGCCATCCCAGCTACCGGGCCGTTGATTGCTGCTATGACGGGCTTCTTGACCGCCAGTAGCCAGGTGTACTCCCCACCGAAGTCTGTCGCTGCCGCCTCTCCTGGAATTGTTCGGAGGCTTTCAAGAGCGGAAGTGTCACTTGCCAGGGAGCTGGTCTCCTCTAAAAGGTTGAAATCGGCGCCTGCACAGAAGGCACGGCCAGCTCCTGTGATGACGATTCCTACTACGGCCGGGTCAACCTCCGCATGCTCGACCGCGTCACGGAACTCCACCGTCATGCGATGAGTCCATGCATTAAGCGATTTGGGGCGGTTGAGAGTGATTACTCCGACGGGCCCATCCACCTGGTAGAGGATGTCCTTATATGGCGACGTGGATTCGTTCAAGGTTTTCTATGCCTCCCCTGATGGACCAATTGCAAGATTCCTGCTGTTACGAGCCTTCGAGGTTCAAAGGCTGATCCGAGGCACCCAGATTGGGTGCGGTCTCCTCGTGGACGCGACGGTCGCAACTACGATAATATAGAAAGCGAGTAGCGCAAGGGGGCTTGGTGCCGAAGGTCGGAACTCGAGGTGAGCCGTTCGAGGTCGTGGTTGAACTCGGCAAGATCCGGGAATTCGCTTGCGCCACCGTATCCGGTCACGAATTGTACCAACGAGGAAGTAGCTCTCCCCCAACGTTCCTGATGTCGGCTGAGTTCTGGATGCTTCCCGAGAATGGGCCTTGGCAGGGCGATCCACCTAGTTTCGACCGTCTTGTTCATGGTGAGCAGGAATTCGTTTTCAATGGTCCGCCGCCTTCGCAGGGTCAGCGCTTGGAAGGTACGACGAAGGTAGACAAGGTGTACTCGAAGACCGGCAAGCGGGGCGGTGCCATGAACTTCGTCGAGACGGTCACCGAATTCAGGGTCCCCGGATCCCGAGACGTGCTCGTCACTATGCGGTCAACGCTCATCGAGACGGGCCAAGCGGTACGGCCGTGACGCCAGAGGAGTTGGCTTCCATCGTCGTTGGTGCGGCCAAGGCGCCCTTTGTAGACCGTCCGCTGACGGTCACAGATTTCGTTCGGTATCAAGGAGCCGCTGGAGATATGAATCCGATCCACCACGACACCGAATTCGCACAGAGGGCCGGCTACCCGGGTCCTTTCGCCGTTGGAATGCGCCAGGCCGGAGTTCTCGCGTCCTTTGCAACCGAGTGGCTGGGACCGGAAAACATACGCCACTTTCGGGTTCAGTTTCGCGAGCAAGCATGGCCTGGCGATGTGATCACATATTCCGGCACCGTAACGAGTGTACGCAAGGGAGGCCAGGTGCGGCTCGTGGATCTCGCCTTAGCAGCTACGCGTCAGACCGGCGGAATCCACGCAAGAGGATGGGCGACATTCGAGGTCTCAACATGAGGCGACTCTCTATCCCGAACGCCAATCGGCGGAGTAGTCAGTTTAGGAGAGGGACGTGAATTTGAAGACTGGAATTGGGATTTGCATTTATATGACCCAGTTGAGTGAAGGTCCCGATGATCTGACGGCGGTACAACCTCAGCGGTG
Source organism: uncultured Actinomycetes bacterium (assembly GCA_963702235.1). Lineage (GTDB taxonomy): Bacteria > Actinomycetota > Actinomycetes > Streptosporangiales > Streptosporangiaceae > PALSA-505. Next base: position 199,606 of record CAVPBZ010000029.1, on the reverse strand, counting down.
TCGTCAATGAAACCTCACTCTCGTGACTTGAACGAGATCTGGGGTACTGAGGTCGTCGAAAGCAATTATGCGGGGCACCCGGGATTGATGTACCGACCGTCGCCAAAGACCATACCTGAGCTTCTCATTGGAACCCAACGATGGGTGGGGCGCGATTACCTAGTGCAAGGGGACCGGCGCATCACCCACGATCAATTCCATTGGGCGATTGGCCACGCTGCATCCCACCTCGCGGGCAGGGGAGTAGGCCCCGGCGACCGTGTGGTGATCTTCTCTTACAACAACCCGGAATTTGTCCTGGCTACTTGGGCCATCTGGTGGCTTGGTGCGGTTCCGGTTTACGCCAATCGCTGGTGGAGTCCATCTGAGATCTTGCACGGGCTCGAAACGGCTCAACCCACTCTGATTTTGGCTGATACGACCTCAGTTGGTTATGGGGAGATTCCGGCGGAGCCGATCGAGGAGCTCAGTAGTAAGTTCGAGGCGGCGGGCGAATCCGGGCTCCCCGCCTATGAGAACCTTGACCAGGATGCGCCAGCATTGGTGCTCTTCACATCCGGCAGCTCTGGGGCGCCCAAGGGGGTGCTGCTTTCGCAGCGGTCGGTGATCGCCAACCAGCACAACCTGCTGAGTCGGGCCAGCCGACTACCTCAGAGTATCGATCCTGCAGCTGCACAACCGGCGGTGATGGTCTCGACCCCCTTGTTCCACATCGGGGGAGTATCGAACATTCTCACTAATCTAATTTCCGGCGGAAAGTTGGCCCTTGGTGTGGGTCGGTTCGATCCGGCCGCGGTGCTAATGACCATCGAGAAAGAGCGCATTCAGACGTGGGGTGGAGTGCCGACCATGGCGAGTCGGGTGCTCGAGCACCCAGACTTCACAAAGCGAGATCTCTCTAGCCTACGTTCCTTCCCTCTGGGCGGTGCTCCGGTCTCCCAGTCTCTCTTGTCCCGACTAGCGGACCGTATCCCTCAGCTAAAGGGGCGAGGCCTTGTCAACACTTGGGGCATGACCGAGTCGGGGGGCTTTGTTACCGTCGCTGGGAGCGCAGACCTGGAACGATTTCCAGGGACAGTCGGACGTCCGTACCCTTGCTCGCAGTTGCGTATCAACGATCCAGACGAGAAGGGGAACGGCGAAATCCTCCTTCGCTCACCCACGGTGATGTTGGGTTACATCGGGATCGATGATGGGACCTTGGACCGCGACGGCTGGCTACACACTGGAGATCTCGGCCATATCAACGATGACGGCTACCTGTTTCTGACGGGACGGTCCAAGGACATAGTGATACGTGGCGGCGAGAATGTCGCCTGCGCTCACGTAGAAGGTGCTCTCATGTCACATCCGTCGGTGGTTGAGGCCGCCGTTACAGGCATGCCCGACGAAGATCTGGGTGAGGTACTAGTTGCCGGTGTCCGGTTTCGCCCGGGACAACCTGTTACAGCTGACGATTTGCGACGCCACTGCGTCGGATCTCTGGCTCATTTCGAGATTCCGGATCGTTGGTACATCACGTCCTATCCGTTGCCAACACTTGCGGGCGAAAAAGTCGATAAGACGGCGCTTCGTTCACTGCTGGAGGGCCAGCTTTGACTTTGACTTCCACTGAGATGTCTGTGACGCAGTTCATAGACAAGGCGAGACATTTCCTCGATTCGTTGGACGTGTTGCGCTCCGCCGACGAGGAGTCAAGAGCGATTAGTGGCCGAAAGGCGTTGTTTAGCTCATCGAGTGAAGCCGAGGTGCGACGGGCGCGGGAATACCAGCGTTCGATCTTCGACGCTGGATACGCGGCGATCTCTCTCTCGCGTAAAGAGGGCGGCCTAGGGTTGCCACGGGACTATGAGAGCGCGTTCAAGGCCTTGGAGAGGGAAGTTGGCGTACCATCGAAGGCTCCGCTCTCTGTCAGTCTAGGAATGGTTGTACCCACGCTGGCACAGTTCGGAAGCGAGTCGGTAAAGAGCCGTTGGCTGCAACCTTTGCGCCGAGCGGATGCTGTCGGATGCCAGCTCTTTAGTGAGCCGGCTGCAGGGTCCGACCTCGCCTCTGTAACCACGACCGCAGTCGCCGACTGCGGGAGTTGGGTGATCGACGGCCAGAAGGTTTGGACTAGCGGAGCTCACTACGCAGACGTAGGAATAGCGTTAACGCGCACGTGTGACGGACCACGACATGGCAACCTGACGGCGTTTCTGGTCGACCTTCGTGCGCTAGGCGTCGAAGTTCGGCCTCTCCGCCAGATGACGGGCGGATCCGAATTCAATGAAGTGTTCATGAGCGAAGTCCGGGTGCCTGATCAGTGGAGGCTCGGAGAGGTAGGAAAGGGCTGGACAGTCGCCCTCGCGATGCTGGGCTATGAACGAGGCGCAATTGGCGGATCGGCGACCGGAGGTGCGGGCCTGTTCCGAATGGATCTTGTAATGCAAATGATCCGCGATGCGGGCCGCAGCAGTGATCCGGCGGTGCGGCAGGAGTTCGCCCGCCTCTATGCGACGGTGACGACTGCCAAGGTGATGCGTACAAGAGCTGACGCCCGAGCCAAAACGGGTCTGCCACCTGGACCAGAGATGTCTCTCGGAAAGATGGCGCTCATACAGAATCTGACGGGACTCAGCGATCTTGTCAGCTTGATCCTGGGACCTTGCCTCGTCTCTGACGCAGGTGATGGCCGTTTCGAATGGTCAGAATTTGTCTTAGGTGTGCCGGGCATGCGCATTGGCGGTGGAACCGACGAAGTGCAACGAAACATCATCGGAGAGCGCATCCTTAACCTACCGAAGGAACCTCTAAGTTGATCGAAGCGGTGTCGACCCGCCGGCCTGGTCTGGTCTGGACGGCTGAACTGGGGATGCTTCTTTCCAGTCCGGGACTCCATCGGCGGCCTTGGCTGCGGCAAAGCCATCCTCGTGGATCGTGGCCCAGTGGGAGTGATTCAGCTGGTGAAGCGTGAAGCAGGCCTGCAGGCTGTTGTAGAAGCCCATATTGTCAACAGTTTGGTTAACAGACTCCTTTATCAAAAGCGCAGTCATCGTAGGGCGCGCGGCGATCCTTTGTGCGAACTGCAGAGTGCTCTCGGATATCTCCTCGACAGGGAACACTTTGCTAAGCATCCCCAACTGGAGAGCCTCCTCAGCACCGATCGAGTCGCCCGTTAGCATGAGTTCTTTTGTCTTGCGAGGTCCAAATTCCCATGGATGGGCGAAGTACTCGACTCCACACATACCCATTCGGGCGCCAACCACGTCGGCGAACTCAGTGTCTGTCGCTGCGACTATCAGATCGCACGCCCACATCAGCATTAAACCAGCGGCGTATACGGGGCCGTGGACCTGAGCGATCGTGATCTTGCGCAGGTTTCGCCAGCGGATCGTATTCTCGAAAAAATAGTGCCATTCCTGCAACATCAGACCTTCGGCACCATTGCGGGTCGCCCCGTTGGTCCTATAGCTCTGACGCTGAGCGGGACCTAGCTCCTGCTCGGCGATGTGATCCGAAGATCCCAAAATCATGGCCCGAAGAGAACATCGGGCCGGCTCCCCGCAGTATGACAACGCGCACTTGATCTTCCGCCTCGGCGGTGCGGAATGCATCGTCAAGTTCCTCGAGAAGTCCTCGGTTCTGCGCATTTCGTTGGCGAGGTCTGTTGAGCGTAATCCGTACTATCGTCCCGCCGTCGAGATGCTCGACCGCCAGATAGCGGTATTCAGGCACCGGAAACTATGTGCTTAGACTCGAAGTACTCCGCCAGGCCAAGGACACCACCCTCTCGACCGAGACCGCTCATCTTGTACCCACCCCACGGCTGGTCCGCTGTCATCCCATTTCCTCCTCCATTGATAGTCACCGTGCCTACGTGAAGTCGCCTGGCAACATTGAACGCCTCTGTCGCTGGCCCCCAAACACTCCCCGCCAACCCGTACTTGGAATCGTTAGCCATCGCGATAGCCTCATTGATGTCTTCGTAGGGCAGCACGATGCCTACCGGGCCGAACAATTCTTCTTGAGCGATCTCCGAGTCATTATCAACGTCAAAAACGATTGTCGGCTCATAGTAAAAGCCCCTTTCTCTCTCAGCTGGACGACCACCGCCAGCGGCGACAGTGCCCCCCTTCTGCACGGCCCGCTCGACATAGCCAGCGACTGAGGAGCGCTGCTCCGCCGTGATAAGCGGACCGCAGATCGTAGAGGAGTCGCGGGGATCCCCACATCCAATGGCTTTCGCGGTATCGGTTGCGGCGTTTAGGTATGCGTCAAAGTCCCGTTTGTGAACCAATGTGCGAGTCAGGCAACCACAACCTTGTCCCGCGTTCATCGCCCAGCCTGTGACGGTGGGAGCCGCTAGGGCGTTCATGTCCACTCCTGGAAGTAGGATCTCTGCCGACTTGCCCCCGAGTTCCAGAACGACCTTCTTGATCGTTGGAGCGGCGAGCCCAAGTACCCGCGTTTCCGATTGCAGCCGAACCGGTAAATGTGACCATGCTTACCCCGGGATGACTGCAAAGATACTCCGCAACCGACGGAGGCCCAAAAACGAAGTTAAACACTCCGGGTGGAAAGCCAGCCTCCTCGACGAGCTTCGCGAAGGCCATTGACGTATGAACGGCCTTTGGCGAACACATCATCACTACTGTGCATCCGGCAGCCAAGGCACCTCCGACCTTCCACGCAGCTAGGTTCAGAGGGAAGTTGTACGCGACGACCGCCGCGACTACTCCCATGGGCTCGCGAATAAGTAGCGATCGCTGTCCCGGCAGGGTGGAACAAATAGGCATTGCGGGATCGGGAATGGCGCCCAAGTGCGCAGCGGCGTCGGCATACCAGCGCAGGTTGTTTATCGGGTATGGGACCTGCATTCCCTGCGCTACGACCGCCGGCGTTCCGATCTCTGCCACCATCATTGCAGCCAGGTCGGCAGAATCTCGCTCGATCAGATCGGCCAGTCTTGCGAGAAACGCTGACCGATCCTCGGGGGTAGTACGTGTCCAGACGCCGGCTTCGAAGGCGGCAGACGCAGCCACCACGGCGCGATTGACCTGCGCCGGTGTCAGGCCGGATGGCCGAGCAAGCACTTCCTCAGTGGAGGGATTAACAACCTGGAACCGCTCGCCATCTCCCTCGACCCATTGGCCACCGATGTAGCCACGGGCCGCCTGTGAAAAGGTCGCAGTACCTCCGGTGAGCATGAACATTCCCCCTTTGGTCAAGTGTCCTGTAAAACCGTACGTTTCGCACGCGGCGTGACACTCATCGGCGTGGCCGGTGGAAGCCTCGGTCCCATGGCCGAGGGATAACGAATCGGCCGGACCGTAATCAAATAGCGCGTACGATCCGGCCGCTCCCTCGTGCCGAGAACGCCGTCTCTCTATCTGACCCAGCGTCGCGTCTAAGCCACTAGTTTAGTTGGCGACCATCTAACACACAAGTATATGTCCGGACCTCCGCCTCTCGCCGGCGCCTCGGAGAAGGGAAGCCAAGCCGCAACGCTCGGGGGCACAGACATTCCGGTGAGCTCGACCCTGAGATACACCGGTTGCCAATAGATGGGGATTAGAGTAAGATTTCACGGGCCAAGTCGAATCAGGGACAACGTCAGATCTCGTCAAACCCAGGTAATCAGAGAGTGGGAGCGAGTGAGGGGAGGACCGAACTTGAGGCAGACGATAATGGCGCAGGGTGTCCCTATGCGTTCGGCTCAGCTGCCCATTCCCGAAGGTTACAAACTGACAGCAACAGTGGGATTATGTCGATGCCTGACAGCCGACATTGTTGCTGACCGGACTCACGGAGTCTTCCGCACGATATCCAATGCCGATGCAGTCGTACACAAAACTCGTAATCGCGATGGTGCGAGCAATCACGTGGCCGGCTGTTCTGACATCAGTCCGGTGACTATTTCAAGAATAGCGCTATATGGATGGCCTTGACATGAGCGATGGGTTTCGGGCTAGTGGCGAATTCCACCACAGGCCTGCCCCCGATGCTTCGTGGGTAACCACGTGTAACCGGCTTGTTGAGGAAACCGATTGCGCAGTCGTAGAAAGGAACCGATTCTTATGTCCTCAAACGTAGATCGTTACCCAATTGTCAGGGAGACGATTGGATTTGGACAAGCGCCTGCCCTTTCTCGCTTGGAGGAAATGGACGAGTTACGCGAGAGGCATGCAGTGTACTGGTCCGACTACGAGAAAGAGCAGGGCTTTTGGGTAGTAACCCGTCATGAGGAACTGAGGGAGGCGGCGCGCGACTTCACCACTTTCTCTAACGAGGCAGGAATCGTTCCGACGGAATCGAACCCCCCGTATCGGCTCTTGCCAACGATGATTGATCCTCCCGAGTTGGCGCGGTTCCGGCAGCCACTCAACCGTTGGTTCTCGCCGTCGATGGTAGATGTCTGGAGGCCGAAGATCATTGATGTCGCGGCCGCCTGGTACAGACGCTGATCCCGCTTAGAGGCTGCGAGTTTATCGAAGAGTTTGCAATTTCCTACACTGCGCAGGTCTTCCTGATCTCGGCTGGACTACCGCCGGAGTCGGACGTGCAGTTTTTTGTTTCGATTATTAAGGAGTTTACGACAGCGCAGGCGAGCCCGGATGGAGCTGAGCGGAGCGCGTCTGCGTTTCAAGAGCTCTGGAACTATTGGGACGACGTACTGGCCCAGCGTGAGAAGGCGCCCCGTGACCCCACCATTGATTTCGCCACTTACTTACTCCAGCAGAGGTCCGATGACCAAAGCCCATTTTCACCGGAGGACCTGAGGACCTTGCTATTTACGGTTACGGCAGGAAGCCTAGATACCGTTAAGTCGCAGCTTGCCTGGGCGCTCTATCATTTTGGATCCAATGTGCGTGACCGACGCAGTCTGGTTGATAATCCATCACTAGCGGCTGCGCGGTCGAGGAGGTGCTTCGCTTCTACTCGATTATCGGGATGGGGCGTAAGGTGACGCGCGATATCGACTTTCATGGGTGCCCGATGAAAAGCGGCGATATGTTACTGCTGAACTACCCCTCGGCGTGCCGAGACCCGAGAGTATTTGATCGGGCGGATGAGTTCGTAATCGATCGGAAAGCCAATCAGCACGTCGGGTTTGGTAACAGCGCACATCGGTGTGTTGGTAGCCATTTGGCGCGGTAGATCTGCAGGTGGCGCTCGAGGAATGGCATCGAGCCATCCCGGAGTATTGGATCGAAGCGGATGAGTCAATATTCGCGGAAGGCTGGCAGTCGAATCTCGTGCGACTTCCGCTTTCTTGGGATGCAACTCGTTGAACGGAGTAAGGGGGGATACGAAGAGACGAGAGTTACAGCAAGTCTACGGTGACGCTTCAAGGTAGAGAGCCGATTTTGTTAAAGTTGGGAGTAAGTTGGAATGAATGAGCCGTCCGTGTTGGATCGTATAGCGGTAACTGAGACGATATATAAGTATGCGGAATGCATCGACCGTCTAGACTTCGATGGCCTCCGTAGTACCATGCACGATGAACTAAAGGCCCGATTCGGGGATGCCCCTTGGATTGAGGGCGGTGATAATGTTCTGGCGCATATCAGGAACTCAATCTGCGATTTGCCGTGGCAACATCATCTGCTTAGCGTGTACCGGGTAAACATCGCGGAGGATGACGCTATTGCCCTCGTGTATCACACTTCTTATCAGGCTATTGTCGGCCGCCCCGACGCGGCCGGATTGCTCGTTGGTCGGTACCATCTGAAGCTCTCGAGGACCGTCGACGGGTGGAAGCTCCGCGAGTTGACATTAGAGGTCGTGTGGGGCGAGGAGCGCATTGACGCTACGGGATATCTGCAAGTCACGATGGGAGGTCGTGGACCAACGATTGGCTGAGACGCTGTTGCAGTCAATGGACGGTCATCCTCGACGGGCTTCAACCCCAGCACTCTGATCGTCGATGAGGTGATTCAATTCTTTGCGTAACCTACCCAACGAGGATGGTGGCAGGGCGGCCAGAGATGCGGCTATTTCGTGGGCTGTCTTCAGTAGGGCGTTCTCAGGTACGACGAAGTCTGGCAGCGCGGAGTTGGTTGCGGTCAGCTCGTCTCCTAGCAGCACCATGGTTCTTGCCTGGCCGGCTCCAACCTTTGAGAGAAGGAGGCGCAACGAACGGCGATTGATGCCGATCGCAAGCTTGACTTGGGGTAGCCGGAAGCGCGAAGTATCGGCTGCGACCACGAAATCACATCGAAGTAGCATCTCTACGCCCCCGCCAACTGAGGCTCCGTGCGCTCCGGCGACGATCGGAACCGGACAGGATTCTAGGTTTTTGAAGAGACGACTAATGTCATCTCGGAAGCTGCGCATTTCTGCTTCATCGAGAGATTGTAGGGCGGCGTGATCACCTCCAGCGCAGAAGTGAGGTCCCTGTCCAGTCAACAACACAACCCTCGCTGGAGGGTTCTCTACCGTGTCGGCCAACGTTCGGACCATGCTCGGGACTAGTGCGTTCGCTGTGATCTCCACGAGCTAGCTGAAGTTCCAGCACATCCGCATGATTCAACATGACGATGGGGCCATCGGCCGCATTCTCGATCATTGATCTTGTGTTGCCTGGCGGTTGATCTCTGCTCGGCCGATGAGAAATCGGAGGATTCTGAAGTGCCTTCACCAATCGTGAAGGCTTGACAATCGCGGAAATGCCGTTCAATTACGTAATCGCTGGTGAAGCCCCGCCCTCCGTGAAGCTGCAGACAATCAGCGGTCACGGTTTTCGCGGCCTCCGACGCGGAGAGTTTGGCAAGGGCCGATTCGGCCGGACATGGAACTCCACTGTCGATGAGCATTGCCGCTCGCTCCGTTAGGAGGCGAGCGGCATCGATATCAGCTCGCATATCCGCCACCTTTGCTATAACGGTGTCGATCTCGCTCAGTTTGCGGCCAAAGGACTGTCGGTTTGAAAGAAACCTGCACGTTGTGGTGAGGCAGGCTTCTGCCATCCCAAGGCACATCGCAGCCACCCCAGTGCGCCCGAACTCGACCATGTCCATCATTTGGTAGAAGCCCCGGCCGGGTGTGCCGAGAAGTCGGTCTTCTCCGAGATGACAGTCCCGCAGCCGAAACCAACCGACACCGCAGGGCCGCAACCCCAGGGTGTCGTATGCCTCACCGAATTCGAACCCCGGGTCTTCGCGACGAACCACGAACATGGAGTGAGCTCCGTGGTCGGGTGCGGTCGGGTTGCTGCGCGCACCGACAAGCAGGAACGGCGCCCTCGAGGCGTTGTCGATGAAACACTTCTCGCCGTTGAGGACCCAACCATCTCGGACTCGCGAGGCTGTCGTCATCAGAGCAGCGGCATCTGAGCCACCGTGCGGTTCCGTCCAGGCAACGGCTGCAAAGGTCGTTCCGGCCGCAAGACCTGGGAGGAGTTCAGCACGTTGATCCTGCGTGCCGAACTTTTGTATCAATCTTCCGCTCAGATTCGTCCAAGTTGCCGAAACCGCAGCACTCGCCCACACTCCGGCGAGTTCCTCTTGCTGAGTGGCAAAATCCGACACGGAAGACCCGTGACCTCCCCATTCCACAGCAAGCGCTCGACCGTAACAGCCAGCTTCAGCTAGTGCGGTTATAACGCTATCCGGTATCTGGCGATCCCTTTCGCCGGCGGCGATGTGGGGTGCTACGCGGTTTTGTGCCAGCTGTCTAATCGATCTGCGGTCAAATGCGAAGTCGTGTTGCGCGGTCACCATGCCTCCTGGTCCTCAGGTCACTTCGCGAGCGAAGCCTACAGCTAGATGGGAGATGGAAAGTCGGCCATTAGAACGTCGTCACCAAAATTTGACGACTCGTCCGAGGGAACCGCAAGCCAACCAATGAAGTTGGCCGCCGGGCCTTCTCATGGGTACTTGGTGTACCCACACACGGGAACGTCAACTATGTCAACGTCCTGCGGTGAGTCATCGACCGACCGACTGCTACGAACGCTCTCTTCCTTGAAACTCTCGGCTTCCTTGACTCCCGGCAGATAAATGGTGGACACGTGGTCGACTGCGAACCTCCCCCCCCTGTGATCAACGGTTGGCCTCTAAAATATTGTGGTCTCTCTGCCGTCCGTAGTGGCATTCGTCAATACTAGAAGGTACAATAGTCGGGCATTCACGAATCGTTCGACGGATAGCCCCGGTGAATTGGCATCGAGGTGTGTCCGATCGAGCGTTGGTCTAGGGAGGGAGTTAGGAAGTCTATTCGGATCGGTGCCATCGCGGAGACAATGTGCAGCGGTGTGGAGCCGCACAGCACGATTTTGCTACGGCGAGGCTGTCGACGAACGCCTCGGAGGACAGACCCCTGCGACTTCACCCTGTCGAGGTGCGTTGAATGTCGGCGTGACCCGTTACACCTGGACTCAACTGTGGTCAGACAGCGGCCGGCTGATCCCGTGTTGTTTGGTCGAACTACCCGTTGGCCCTGGCAGGCCGTGATGCGGATCGGTGTGAGTCTGCTATGGCTGCGAGCGAACCAGATGCAAGAAGTTGCACGAGCGGCGGAGGATCTTGGATACGAGTCCCTGTGGCTGTCCGATCACCTGGTCTTGCCGTCGACTCCGGCAGCATTCACGGCGGGACATGGGCAGGTTCCTCCGAATCTGCCGCTCTACGACGTCGGGGGGGCGATGTCGTTGCTGGCCACAGCAACGACACGTATCTTGCTCGGAACATGGATCTATGTAATCCCTCTTAGGCACCCCCTCATAACTGCGCGGTTGTTTCACACTGCGGATCTCATTTCCGGTGGCCGAGTTCGGGTTGGAGTCGGTGTCGGCTACATCGATCAAGAATTCGTGGCTGCTGGAATCGACTTTCAAACTCGCGGGAGTCGGACAGACGAGGCCATACAGGCCTGTCGTGAACTGTGGTCTGGTCCGGACGCCCAATTCCATGGGCGTTTCTTCGACTTCGAGCACTTGACCATGGTCGCGAACAAAGAGGCAGCGCCACACCTCCCAGTTTTGGTGGGCGGAGAATCCGATTCTGCCTTTCGGCGAGCGGCCCGGCTTGGTGATGGTTGGCTTGGTGGAGAGTTCACGCCCAGCACATTGATCCCCGCGCTCTCCCGGTTGCGATCAGTTGAAGCGGAGCTAGGGCGTGAGACGCCTTTGGAGATCACGGTCGGCGCCGGGCGCATCACCGGCCGCCCTGACCTTCCAGTGGCCGACGCAGGGATGATCGAGGAGTTCGAGACCCTCGGTGTCGACCGCGTTATCGTCCGGCCTTGGAATAAATCAAGCGAGGCGCTCGACGGGCTTAAAGCATTCGCCAAGCATTCAGTCCGCTGACTAACGTGGTACACCAATAATCGATGAGACAATCATCTGGCTTAGCTCGAATGCGGGGAGAGGTAATTCAATGACCTTGTCACCCCGTGCTCCGGGAATTTTGGAAAAGTCTCTTTCTGAGTGGCTGGCCGCGGACATCCCTGGGGCAATTGCTCCGTTCTCCTTTCATCTCATTGCGGGAGGTGAATCTAATCTGACATATCACGTGACGGACCAGGCCTCGAACCACTATGTGTTGCGCCGTCCGCCTGAGGGGGTGCTTCAAGCGACCGCTCACGACGTTGTGAGGGAGGCGCGAATCATGGACCGGCTACAGACTTCAGCGGTCCCAGTGCCGGCCGTTAGAGGCATTTGTGATGACAGGTCAGTCACGGGTGCACAGTTCTTCGTCATGGAGTACGTCTCGGGTCACGTGCTCAGGACCGCGTCCGATATGAACAAGATGCTGTCCGCTGAGGTGCATCGACAGGCCTGCGAGTCGCTGATTGAGACGATGGCGACCATACATAGCGTTGACCTGCAGGCCACCGGGCTCGCTGACCTGGCGGTCGCGATGGCTATCTAGAACGTCAGCTACGCCGTTGGAAAAGCCAGTGGGACAGTGCCGGAGCTCCGGAAAACAAGCTGATCGAAGAACTTCACGACCGCCTCTCACACTCCATACCGGTCGGCGGTGACGGCTCCGCCATGGTGCATGGAGATTTCAGATTCGACAATGCCCTTGTGGACGACCGTGGCCAAGTGATGGCGGTGGTCGATTGGGAGTTGGCGACTCTCGGCGATCCTTACGCTGATTTGGGCATCACTCTTGCGGCATGGAGCGAACCTGGAGAGATGATGAGCTTTGGAGTGCAGGGCCCGACCAGCGCCAGTCGATGCCTGACCCGCCGAGAAGCAATTGATTGTTATTCGCGGGCAAGTGGTCGACCGGTGCAGTCAATCGAGTGGTACATAGCGTGGGCTCACTGGCGTATTGCCTGCATCCTGGGCGGAGTCTATGGAAGAAGTGTGCGTGGGGAAGGTCACGGCCAATACAAGCCGAGCGACTATAGCGACGAGATCTCTCGACAGGGATACTTTGCTGATGAATGGCTCCGAGCTATTGCCTAGTGGGGGCCCGGGGGTCCCTCTGGCCTCGGGCGAGTCGGCGGCGCCGCCGGCCGTCATCTAGATGCTTGGAGATAACACGGATTGTGGAACTGGGGACGAAAGTTGAGTCTCCAATAGTCGGATGCTAGCGTTTAGGAAGTGATGCGCCGCTCATTCAGCGAGGCGGAGCGGGCAGGAGGCGAATGTGGCCGTACAAGAGCGGATTCGACGCTTCGACGTCAGGGCGATGCCCAAATGGTCGAGGCGCTCATTACCGACGAGATGATCGCATCCATGCGAGCGCGAGCAGGGACTGATCTCAGGATCGATCACTCGGTTTACAACGAGGAAGCGACAGCTCTTGCCCTGAAACGGTTCGCGGGTGGAATAGGCGATCCGAATCCCCTGTGGGTTGACGAAGATGTGGCCGCCAAAGGCCCCTTCGGGCGACTCGCCGGACCACCTTCATTCATGCTCGCATGTTTTTCCGGCTTACAGTTCGGCTGGCCGGGGCTGGGATCGTTCCACTCCGCCACATCCCTCTCGCTCCTTGAGCCGGTCTTACTCGGAGACAACATCAAGGCCTCATGCCGCTACGTTGGATTCGCGGGACCGAAGCCGAGCCGCTTCGCAGGGCAGATGGTCATCGATGAGTTCGAGAACCTCTATGAGAATCAGTACGGCCGAGTGGTAGCCCGCGTTCGTTGGCACGTGATCAACTACGAGCGGGGAGCGGCTCGCAAACGTATCGCCGGTCCCGATCTGGAATTGCCGCACCGCTGGACAACACATGAGGTTGAAGCGATCGAGGCTGAAGTGGAGCAGGAAGAGCCCCGTGGGCGCGAGCCACGATGGTGGGAGGACGTAGAGGTCGGCGATAGCGACATTCATCTGACAAAGGGTCCGATCGGCATGACCGACGAGGTCGCGTTTGTGGCCGGGGGGGAAGCACCAATTCCGCGCCTGGAGGCCCACCGTTCAGCCCTGCTGTCTTACCGTAGACACCCAGCGTGGTCGTTTCGTGATCCGACATCGTGCGCGCTCGAGCCGATCTATGCAGTCCACTACAACAAACAGGCTGCCTTGGCGATGGGGGTGCCTCTTCAATATGACGTTGGCTTTCAGCGGCAATGCTGGCATCTCCATCTTCTCAGTGATTGGATGGGCGACGGCGGCTGGATAAAGAGTGCGAGCGCGGAGTATCGCGGTCTTCGTGTACCACGGCGATGTCGTCCGATTGAGGGGCGAGGTCATTGCCAAGCGGGTCGACGCTGATGGCGAGGAAGTCGTAGATCTGACTACATCTGCGATGAATCAGCGGGGTGAGAACGTGATGCCGGGCTCGGCCACGGTCGCCCTGCCCCGGCGAGGCGACGCCTCTTCGCCCGCGTCGAGGCGGGTTCGAGACCGCGGTCATGAAACGACAGGGCTGCGAGACTGGGCGGCACGGTAATGGGCATTTTGGACGGAAGGGTAGTTGCAATTACGGGCGCGGGTCGCGGAATTGGCCGAGAACATGCCCTGTTCATGGCCAAACAAGGCGCTTTTGTTGTGGTCAACGATTTGGATGACAGCTCGAGGACGGTCGGTCCAATCGACGACCAAGCCCATCAGGTTGTGTCAGACATAACTGCCGCTGGCGGCGTTGCGGTAGCACACTTGGGTGACGCCTCGGATTCCGACGTTGCCAACGCGCTCGTAAAGATGGCGGTGACAACCTTCGGGCGCCTCGATGCAATTGTAAATGACGCGGGCATCCTTCGTGATAGCACCTTGGTGTCCATGGACGACGACGACTGGGACTCCTCCATTAAGGTCAACCTTCGAGGGGCCTTCGCTCCAGCTCGAGCGGCTGCGCGCCATTGGAGGGAACAGCGAAAGGCCAATGTCGAATGTTCGGGAGCCATCGTCAACACGTCGAGCGAGTCTGGCGTTTTCGGTAACCCTGGCCAAAGTAACTATGCGGCGGCTAAGGCCGGTGTGGCGGCATTAACGGAGGTCTGGGCTAAGGAGTTGAAGCGATATGGCGTGAAAGCCAATGCCATACTTCCACGGGCCAGGACCAGACTCACCGAGAACCCGGCAATTCAAGCCCGAGAGGGAAGGTTTGATCGTTGGCACCCAGACAACGTCTCCCCATTCGTCGCCTACCTTGTCAGTGAAGAATGTGCTTTGACCGGGGAAGTGTTTCTCGTAGCTGGAGGGCTGATACAGAGGGCGGCACCTTGGAGCCTGGATCCCACCTGGAAACTCAGCACTCAAGGGCCCTGGACGCTGGAAGAGATATCCAAACTTGTGGATGAAGCCGGGCCTCCCGACCGCAGTGGCCGAGATACGGGTTTGGTCGGAGATATGTGACAACGTTTGCCCAAGTGCTCAAGGATTAGGAAAGTTCCGCCGATCTGCTGCACTCACTTCAGGAGCGGTCCTAGCAAGGCCCGGAATCACGAACCTGGTATCGGAGCGTTGGACATCGAGTCGAACGACACGATTTGATACCGCCCCTGGTCCTTGTTCCTCACCTGACTTCAACACGAGAAACAGGCTTAGACGCCTCATGCCCTTCTTAGGAGCGTCCCCGTGCCGAGACCGCCGCCACAGCACATGGTGACGAGTCCAAACTCGCCGTCGATTCTGCGAAGCTCGTGGATCGCCTTAGTGATGAGGATCGCGCCGGTACCCCCCAAAGGGTGTCCTAGTGCGATCGCTCCGCCGTTCGGGTTCAGTCGCTCAATGTCGGCTCGGAGTTCGCGCGGTCCACGCGAGTACCACTGACGCGAAGGCCTCGTTGACTTCCACTGTGTGGAGGTCATTGATGGTGAGACCGTTATCATTGAGCAGCTTCCGTGTGGCGGGTATGGGACCCTCAAGCATCAAGATGGGGTCGCAGCCGACGAGACAGACGTCGACTATCGTTGCTAACGGTATTAGTCCCAGATGATCAGCCTTCTCACGGGTCATAAGGAGCAAAGCTCCGGCTCCATCGGAGACCTGAGATGAGGACCCCGCCGTATGTACTCCGTTTGGCCGACCTACTGGCCTTAGCTTGGCCAGACCCTCCATCGTGGTCTCTCGCAATCCTTCATCGCGGTCAAAGGTGGAGCTATCACCAGCGAGCTGGCCGTCGAGCGTACGATGAGGAACATCAATGGGTACAACTTGAGCGTCGAAGCGATCTCTCATTCCACGCTATTTTTGCTCGATCTTGGGAGAGCTTGCCGTATTCGTCGCAGTCTTTGCGAGTGATCGCCCACTTGTCGGCTATTCGTTCGGCTCCCTCGAACTGCGATGTTCTCTCGTACAACCGACCAAGCAAATCGCCCCCCGGCTGTCCAACAGAGGGGTCAACGGGAATTGATGCTCCGATCGGTACTGAGCTCATTATCTCGACGCCGCAAGCGACAGCTGCGTCAACCACGCCAGCCGCCACTAGTCCGTAAGCAAGCGTCGAAGCCTGCTGAGACGAACCGCACTGGGCATCGACGGTTGTGGCCGCCACACTTTCCGGTAGACCTGCACCGAGCCACGCAGATCTGGTGAGGTTCCATGTCTGCATGCCGACCTGGGAGACGCAGCCGCCAATTACCTGCCCCACTTCAGCGGGGTCGATCGAGCTACGGTCGATTAATGCTCGCAGTACCGTAGCAAGAAGGTCTGCTGCGTGGACCCTCGACAGACTCCCGTCACGACGGCCAATTGGCGCTCTCACTGCCTCGACGACGACCACCTCAGACATGTTGACCCCTCCATAGGCGTGTATGCGGAACAAAATATACACGATAGCCAAACTATAGATGACAAGAATAACTGACTTGATGCACAACTAGCTAGGTGATTCCACAGGGTTGACGGGACTTGTGAGTGGTTTGCTGGTGCTGATACAATGTCGCACACACGATTATCGAGAGCACACTGATCGTGCTTCCCCTCGAGGGGAATAAGCGAACCTACGACGGACTTGGGTGCGGATTGATACGAGCGCGGTCGGGATGGATCTGAGAGATACTGAGCAAGAATCCGTGTTCCGAGCGCAGCTGAAAGCCTGGCTCACCTCGGTGCTACCTAATTTACCGCCGCCTCCATCGCCCGACGATTGGCCAGCGAGACGCAGGTGGGACACAGACTGGCAACGTCGACTGTTCGAGGTCGGCTATGCGGGGATCCATTGGCCGGCAGCCCATGGTGGCCGTGGCGCGACTCCAGCTGAGCACCTGATCTTTCTAGAGGAGACCGAACGGGCAGGCGCCCCACATCTGGGGGTCAACTTTGTGGCCCAAATGCACGCTGGTCCTACGATTATCGTGGAAGGCACCGACGAACAGCGATCCTTTTATCTTCCGCGGATACTGACTGGCGAACACGTGTGGTGTCAGGGGTTCTCGGAGCCATCCTCGGGATCGGACCTCGCCTCGCTGCAGACCAGGGCCGTAGACGATGGGGATAGCTATGTAGTTTCAGGCCAGAAGGTCTGGACGTCCGGCGGCCATGTGGCCGATTACTGCGAGATCCTCGTGCGCACAGATCCATGCGTCTCGAAGCACAAGGGCATCACTTGGCTCATTATGTCAATGCGGCAGCCTGGGGTAGAAGTCAGGCCCCTCCGGACGATTGGAGGATCGACGGAATTCTGCGAGCTTTTTCTAGACGACGTTCGTGTGCCAAAGACCAACCGGGTGGGGTCCGAGAATGACGGGTGGAGGGTTGCCAATGTCACGTTGGGGTTCGAGCGGGGTACTGGACTTGCTCAGGAGGTCGTCCGATCCATGTCGTTGGTTAGCCACTTGGCTGGTTTAAGCCGGTGCGTTAGCACTGGGACCGGTGTTGCCTGGGACGACATCGGAACCCGACGAGAGATTGGTTATTTGGCCGCAGATCTCGACGCGCTGTGGGCGTTGGCCAAGCGTAACGTGGCAGTTGGGACCGCGACCGGTGAATTCGGATTCTCGGGATCTGTGCTGAAGGCCCGATACGCAGATGTCCTTCACCGACTGGGAGACGTCACAATGCGGATGTTGGATAGGGCAGGTATGAGCTTTGAAGACCTGACTGCGCTTGAAACTAGCCGCCATCTAGACCATACGATCTTCGCATTCGCGGTTTCGATTGCAGGAGGCACCTCGCAGGTGCAACGCAACATCGTGGCGGAGCGAGTCCTCGGCTTGCCACGGGAGCCAGCGTGGCCTTCGACCTGACGCCTGAACAGTGCGATCTGAAAGATGGGGCGCGACGGCTCTGCGGCGAGGTCTTCACTCTGGATCACGTACGCATGATCGAAACCACCGGACGTGTGGATAGCATCACTTGGGACGTAATCGCCGAAACTGGCCTGTTCTCCTTACGAGTTCCAGAGGGGGACGGGGGAGGCGGCTGCGGCATGGTTGAAAGCGTTCTGGCATTCGAGGAGTTGGGCGCGGCGCTGGTCCCCGGTCCATTGGTTGGCACTGACCTTGCCAGCACCTGGGCACAGCGCTCGTCATCAAGGTGTGGAGAGTCGCCATCGTTGAGCGAGAATCCAACCCAACGATTATAGAGTATTTCGATGATCTTGATTCCATCTGGGTGCTTGATGACGCTGGAGTTTGGGCACTGGAGAAGGAGGCCTTGGCCACCGAGCCGATCCAAAGGCCGTTGGACCCGCTAGCTCCTTCTCGGTTGATCATCGGACCGATACCGGACGGAGAGCTGGTCGGAGACATCAGTATGTGCGAAACGATCCGCCTTAGTGGAGCGATTCTCACGGCCGCGCAGCTGGTCGGATCGGCGCTCGCGGCGACACAGCTGGCGGTTCGATTCGCACTAGAACGCGAACAGTTCGGACGACCAATTGGCGGTTTCCAAGCGATCAAACACATCTTGGCCGATATGCATATCCGCGCGACCGCAGCTCAGGCAGCAGTGTACGCGGCGGCCGCGACGGTCGACCATCCTGAAGGCGGGGATCCCGCTCGGGCGGCGGCAGTGGCGAAGATCGCCGCCGGCGAAGCCGCAGTCTTTGCCGGGCGGCATGCCATACAGGTGCATGGAGGCATGGGATTCACCTGGGAGATCCCTGCCCATCTGCATCTAAAGCGAGCATGGAGACTCAACACGATATTCGGGCGCCCCGATCAGATGGCCTCGGCGCTCGCCGAAATGATCTGATACCGGATTCTTGTGTAATCGACTATCATTCTCTATGGCTCGTCAGGGAGGGAGGCCACGACATGACATGCGATTTTGAGACGGATCCGGCGATCCAGAAAGCGCTCGACTGGACGGAGGAGTTCAAACGTGGGGAGATCGAGTCACTGGATTACGCCATTCCGGACGCCTGCGATATCTCTGATCCGATGCGAAAGGCGCTGATACCTCCGCTACAACGGACTGCTCTTGAGCGCGGACGATGGGTATTGCTGGCCAACGAGACCGTGTCTTGGTTCTCCATGACGGACCCGCAGTGTGGCTTCGACCCAATTGCGAGGGAGGACCGAAACCAAGGTCGCAGGTGTTCTGAAGAGTCTGGCCACAACCTAGAAGTGAGTAGTGTGTTTGGAGTGAGAAGAGGAGTGCCCGTGGCGACGCGGACTAACGAAAATAAGCGGAATAGCGACAACAGCTCGAAGCCTGAGGCCGACGATCCAGTCGAGTGGGCCGGTTACTTCTGGGGACAGAATGGATTCCCTGATGGAGAGCGATTCCTGGCGGTGGCATCGATCTTACGCACTCACCAGCTGATCACCGGAAGAATGGAGCGTACGCTCAAACCGTTCGGGCTCGCCACCAACAGCTATTTACTGCTGCTCACCATCCAGCTCAGTGATAGCGGCGCCCGCCTATTGAGCCACTTGGCGGCCCGGATCATGGTTCATCCCACCACGATCACTCTCCTTGCGGACCGCCTAGAACGGGACGGCTTGCTTCGACGCGAACCACATCCCACTGACCGACGTGCCACCTTCGCGAAGATCACCCCCGCCGGCAGCGCGCTAGTGCGTGAGGCTACTCAGGCGTTAGATGGCATTGATTTCGGGCTGACCAGTCTGTCGAAGGCAACTTCGAAGGAACTGATCAACATATTGCAAAAGGTAAGGCAGGACTTAGGCGACCCAGATCTCGTCTGACGTAAGAACTTGTTCGAGACCGACAGGATGGTTCACGGTAGTTCGTTGGTCGAATAGAGGTGTTGAATGGTGCTCATTCGATGTCCTTACGAACAGGACTGAGCCCCGACATCTCCATGCATATGAGGCTGGTCATCTCCATGCATAGAGTTGGATGTACACTCACAAACTCCGGACGATTCCCCGCAGTTGTGAGAGTCCGCTGCCGCGATCCGCAACATTCGGGCTTTCCCCACCTCGGGAATAAGCTGATGGGTGGCGGAACCTGACTCTGCGAACTAATTATCCCGAAGAACTCGAAGAATTGACTATTGGATAACAAAAGAGTATCTTTTGTTACGGACTTTGTGAGCCCGATTCGGAAGACACAAAAGGGGTTCGACCATCTCTGTATCCGAAGGCTTCACGCACCGAGATCGTTGTGCCATCGTCGGCATTGGCTGTACGGACTACTCAAAGAGTTCAGGGCGGTCCGTTCTAACGCTTGCAACCCAGGCGGCCTTGAGGCTATCGCCGACGCTGGATTGACCCCAGCAGACATCGATGGCGTGGTCCGGTGCGATGTGGACCACGTAAGAATCAATGACATGGTGGAGAGCCTTGGTCTTCCGAATCTCACCTACTTCGGGGAGGCCGGCCCGGGGGGAGTAGCACCATGTTCGTTTGTTGGTCAAGCGGTCGCGGCGATAGTGGCGGGTCTGGCGGAATCGGTCCTAGTTTTCCGATCCCTGAATGGAAGATCCGGAGAGCGATACGGCAAGGCCGAAGATGCGACAGCCACCACGGTTGGTGGTAACGGAACCTACGACGAGTTCTTCTTGCCGTATGGGATTCAAACCCCTGGGCAGGCGTTCGCGGTAATAGCCCAACGGCATATGGTTGAGTTTGGAACCCGGGACGAAGACCTTGGGGCCATTGCGATTGCCTGCCGGGAGGCGGCCAATGTCAATCCGAGCGCTCAGATGTACGGGCGGTCACTGACGATGGATGACTACTTGTCGGCCCGGATGATTTCTAGCCCATTGCGTCTGTTCGACTACTGCCTTGAGACGGACGGCGCATGCGCGATAGTCATCACTAGTGCCGACCGCGAGCGGATTGCGCTCGGCCACCGGTTCTCATTCGGTCAGTAGCACAAGGCTCCCTCCAACATCCTCAACTGGGGCCGCAATACTCCGTCTTGCTTCGCGAGCCGCTGACCACTCTCCCGGCAGATCCGGTGGCGAAGACGCTATTTAGTCGAGCTGGGCTTGGACCCGATGATGTCGACGTCGCTCAGTTCTATGATTGCTTCACCATTACCGTCCTGCTTCAGCTTGAGGACTACGGTTTCTGTAAGAAAGGTGAAGGAGGTGCATTCGCCTCTAGCGGAGCAATCAGGCGGGGTGGCCAAATTCCGATTAATACCGTCGGGCGGTCACCTTTCCGAGGCTTACATCCACGGCATGAATCACATTCTCGAAGCGGTACGTCAGGTTCGCCAAGAATCGACCTCCCAAGTTCTTAACGCAGAGGTATGTCTTGTGACTTCCACTCCCTTCCCGCCAGGTGGGGCGATGATTCTTACGGTCGCATGAGCATCCCGCTACTTTTTCCTAATACTGACGACAGAGATACAGCAGGATTCTGGGAAGCCAGCGCCCGTCATGAACTCGCAATCAGCTTCTGCTCGCAATGCAGCATAGTTCATCATCTGCCTCGGGCCTACTGCAATAGCTGCGGGAGCTTCGAGCCGGTGTGGCGAAGTGTCTGGCGCAGGGCGGCTTTACTCTGGACGATTGTAGAGCACCAGGTACATCCTGCCTACGCCACGCCCTACACGGTTGTACTGGTGTCCTTGGATGAGCATCCCGAAGTTCGGCTTCTTGGCTTTCTTCCGGGCAGGGCGGGACTTGCAGTGGACCAACCGATGGAAGTCTGGTTCCAGGATCTCGCCGAAGGTGTGTCTCTACCGCAGTGGAGGCCAGTCGAGACAACAGCGGACTTATCGGAGACAATGTTGCCGAGGCAAGCGCAGGGCTAGAGGTCCGCTCGGCCTCGCACGCCCATCGTAGAGGCGACCCATTTGAAGTATCTGAACTCTCTCGAAATGGGCCCTTCGGGTAACTGTCCGGCTGTGTACGTTGGGTAACCGAGTTGAATCCCTCTTCAGCTGCGCGACTGCCGAACTCAGAAGCTCTACCGGTTACAAGCCGAAGGCGCATGTCCTATTCGCATCATTGGCCCAACGAGAAGGATGAGTGACGCTCTTGTCAAGCCGGAAGATGCTCGTCTCCTCAACTATATAGGCTTCGACCAGTATGCTAGTGTCGGCGCGAAGGAGGCGGGTTCCGTGAACGATGGACCGTTGAATGGGATTCGAGTGCTCGAGGCGACGATATACCTCTTTGCCTCGGCGGCAGGGGCGGTTCTGGCCGATTGGGGTGCAGACGTCATTAAGGTCGAGAACGTTGTTGCTGGGGATCCGGCGAGGTTAACGGCAGCTTGGGGTCTGCCGGCCGAAGTTGGCGGACTGAACTACCTCTGGGAGGTGTCGAATAGAGGGAAGAGGGGTATAGCTGTAACTTTCGACCGAACCAGGTCGGGAGATACTGCTGCGGCTCGCAGAGGACAGTGACGTATTCCTAACGAACTTCCGTCCGAGTGCTCGTCGACGACTTGGTATCGACGTAAATGATCTGATGGCGAGAAATCCAGAGATCGTCTATGCGAGGGCAAGTGCGACGGGACCTCGTGGTCCCGAAGCAGAAAATGCTGGATTTGATGGTGTTACTTACTGGGCACGATCAGGTGCGGCAAGTTCTGCGCCACGTGACTCGGAGGACCGGCTGCCAAGCATGCCGGGTCCTGCTTTTGGGGATACTCAGAGCGGGATGGCTCTGGCCGGTGGGATTTGTGCGGCTCTCCTTGCCCGGAGAAAACGCACAAAGGAATCGTAGTTGATACGTCGTTACTCGCTGCCGGTCTCTGGGCCATGCAACCGACTATTGCGGGAGAAAGTTTGGTCAATTCTGGCACGTTGCCGGTTCAGTATCACTTTGACTCGGCCAATCCGATTAATACCATGTATAGGACATCGGATGATCGCTTCATCATGCTCGGCATGCTTCAGGCCGATCGCTACTGGGCGGAGTTCTGTGTTGCTGTAGGTCGACCCGAGTGGTTAGGAGATGAACGATTCGTTGATGCAGAAGGACGGTCACGGCACCGACGAGCCTGTATCGAGATGCTCGACGAGCTATTCGGAAGTCGTACGCTCGCCGAATGGCAGGAGCTCTTTTCCACTCAGGAATTCCCATGGGACGTGGCTCGTCTTCCCGGTGAAGTGAAGGACGATCCGCAGGCAGTAGCGAACGGGTATGTGCATGAGGTGATGCATCCAGGGGGCACAGGTATCCGCTTGATTGCTGCACCAGCTCAGTTTGATGAATTTGTCGAGCCAATTTGCTCGGCCCCACGGCATGGTGAACACACGATCGAGGTACTCCGCGAGCTCGGAACTGACCAGACCGAGATATTAGATCTGCAAAATACTGGAATTGTTCGGCAAGGGTAAGAAGAGTACACAGAACGCTCCCAGAGACAGGGTCAGTCGGAGCCTCTCAAAATTTCTATCCAAACAGGGCGGAACTGTAAGCAGGATCGAATAGCTGCGCCATGAGCGTGCGCAGGCTGGCGTTGGTGAGGCCAGATGTGATTGAGCGAGCACAGGGCGCCGAGGACGGGGACCACTCGAGGGTGGCCGAAACGCAGTCCTGGTGTCCGTGGCCAGTTTCCAGTCCCCGCTTGTGGCCACGAAAAGTCCCCACCCCTCGGAGCGGATGTTCAGGTTGTGTTCAGCGTAGGTGTTCCTCCTTTCTGACGCGCTTCTTTCATGCGAAACGACTCTCCGTCAGTGACGACGATCACGGCGTGATGCAGCAGTCTGTCGAAGAGGCTCACCGCTGTGGTGTGCTCCGGTAGGAACTTCCCCCACTCCTCGAACGGCCAGTGTGAGCCGATGCCGAGCGACCGGCGTTCGTAGGCGGCGGCGACCAGTCGGAAGAACAGTTCGGCGCCGGTCGGGTCCATTGGGGCGAAGCCGATCTCGTCGATGAGGATCAGGTCGGCCTTCAGGATCTGGGTGATCACTCTTGCCGACGGAGTTGTCAGCGAGGGCCCGGTAGAGGGTCTCGACGAGCTCGGCGGCGGTGAAGTAGCGGACCCGGTGGCCGGCGTCGACGGCGGGTGGCCGAGCGCGACGAGGAGGTGGCTCTTGCCGGTTCCCGGCCGGTCCGACCAGGCACAGATTCTCCTTGGCCCGGATCCATTCGAGGCTGGCGAGGTAGTCGAAGGTCGCTTGCGGGACCGACGAGGCGGCGACGTCGAACTGTCGAGGGTCTTGGTGACCGGGAACGCGGCGGCCTTCATCCGGCCCCGGGCGTTGGAGAGGTCCCGGGAGGCGATCTCGGCCTCGATGAGCGTGCGCAAGAACTCTTCGGGTTTCCAGCGTTGGATCTTGGCGGTGACCAGCAGCTCGGGGGCAGAGCTGCGGATGGCGGAGAGCCGGAGCCGGCGCAGTCCCGGCCTCGAGGTCAGCCGACGGGGCGGCGGGCGCGGTCATGGTCGGCCGCCGATCGCGTAGTCGGACAGTGGTCGCGTGGCGACGGTCGGCAGGTCGACGATGAGCGCCTCGCCGGGGCGGTCGGTCGGGGCAGCCCGTGTCCGGAGGCCAGGATCGACACCACGTCGGCGGCCCGGAACCGGCCGAACGCGACGGCCCGCTCGAGCGCGGCGATGACCGGACGCCGTGCCGTGGATCGCCTCGAGTGGAGAGCTCCCCAGGTCGCGGGCCAGGCCGGTCATGCCCGTGTGCGGCCGCGCCTTTGATGAAGGCGTCGGCGACCGGGCCGAGAGCACAGAACGCCTTCTCCGCTGGGCTTTTCGGTCTGACCGCCCTGTCGGGCTCGGTCTCGGGCCCGCCGTAGTGCTCGTCGCGGATCGAGGTCTCACCAGGGGCGACGACCAGGTGCTCGGCGATGATCTCGCCGAGAACACCACCGTGATCACCCCGTCAGGGACCCGCAGCTCGACCTCCGCGCCCGATGTGGTCGTTGGGCACCGAGTAGCGGGCCGAGCCGAACCGGACACAGCTCAACCGGTCCACTTTTCGGATGACATCTTGCCGATCTGGGCCCGCAGCGACGGCAGCGTCCCGAACAGCTCCCGCTCGGTCACCAGACGATCGGCCGGGACCGCAGCAGATCTCGGAGTGGACCTGACGCCGTTGACCTCCTCACACCACGCCCGGCCCTTGGCGTTGGCGCCGGCGAGGTCGCCGACGGACAGCTGCTCGGGGATCATGAGGTCGGACTTCACGTAGCCGACCAGGTTCTCGACCAGCCCCTTCGATTCGGGGTCCGCCCCCTCGCAGAAGTCGGGCCGGAACCCGTAATGGGTGGCGAAGCGCACGTAGGCCGGCGTCGGGATGACAAGCGCCGGCGACGGTGCCGCCCTTCAGAAACGCATCGGGCGGCACCGGCGGCGGCGTGATCGCCGTCGGCACAACCGTCGCGGGGGCAACCGCCAGATCGTGCACGCAACTGGTGGCACCGAGAACGGGGGTCGCGGCGGGCGCGCAGCTGAACGCGGACGCGACCGGCAACGGGCCGGGCGGCACGATCGCGGCGATAGCCACGAAGACCGAGCGGTTCGCCGGGACGGCGTCGGCTAAGGGTGGGCCCGCGGGCGGTAACGGCGGATTCATCGAGCTCGGCGCGGCCGCGTTCACGATGACAGGCTCGACCGACGTCTCCGCGCCGCACGGGCAGCCCGGAACTGTCTTCACCCACTGCTGAGACAGACAGGCTCGCACCACTGGCCGACGCGGCAGGCTGCGGCGAGCTTCACGACTGGCTGGCGGACTGGATCGCGGCGAACCGCTCGGCCGCCAGGTCCAGCTGGCCGAGGATGTGCTCCTTGGCGTCATCGTCCAGCGGGGTGTCGGGTCGCATGATCAGCTCGCGCAGCACGGGCACCAGCGGGGCGTACTTACCCGCCAGCCGCCCCAGCATGGACCCGGTGGAGTGGATCAGCCCCACGCCGTTGTCGGTGAAATCGGACACCTTGATCACTCGCGCCCACGGGCAGCTGTCCAGGCTGGCGGCCACGTGCTCGCGGTACTGCACGTTCTTGTCCTGACCCGGCTGCCACCGCGGGTTCGTCACCGCCTCGACGAGCTCGGCGACCCGCGGCCCGAACTCGGCCGCCAGCGCCGCCAGCGCCTCCGGCCGGCCGCCGGCCGGGGCCAGCTCGCCCGGGTGGTCTTCCACCGCGTCGTGCAGCAGCGCCGCGATGACCACGTCCGGGTCACGGACGTGGTAGTAAGCGATGATCCGGATGGCCACCCGCAGCAGGTGGTTGAGGTACGGCTCCCGCTGCCTGCGGTCGTCGGCGTGCACCCGCGCCGCCAGTTCCAGCGCGCGTTCCAGCCGGCGCCGGCCGACGTCGGGGAACCTGGCGATCTCCAGCGCGAAGCGCTCCCGCAGCCCTTCCTCGCCGTAGGTCGCGGTGATCGCGTGCAGCGGCATCGTCGCCAGCAGCCGCCGGGCCGCCTCGTCCATGACTCCAGGAGTAGCACACGGCGGGCCCGGAGCCCGGAAGCGGCCCGCGCCGGGCCATGGCCGGCTGGCATGATCAAGGTGCCGGGACCCGCCGCACCCCGGGGAGGATCCTGTGGCTGGCAACGCAACGCCGAGGCTGCTGCTGCTGACGCTCGTGACGCTGACCGTGGTCAGCGGGCTGGTGGACGCGGTCTGCTACCTCGGTCTGGGTCGGGTGTTCACGGCCAACATGACCGGCAACCTTGTCGTTCTCGGCTTCGCCGCGGCGGGCGCGGCGGGCTTCTCGGTCACCGCGACGCTCACCTCGCTCGCGCTGTTCCTGGTGGGCGCCTTCTGCGCCGGCTGGGCCGCGCCCCGGCTGACCAGGCGCGGCGGTGACCGCGGCCGCCTGCTCCTGGTGGCCATGACGACCGAGGCCTGCTTCGTCGCCGCGGCCGCGCTGATCGCCTTCCTGCAACCCTCGGTGGCCACCGGCTGGCCCCGCTATCTCGTGATCGCGGTGCTGGCCTTCCCGATGGGCGTCCGCAACGCGACGGTCCGCCGCCTCGCCGTGCCGGACCTGACCACGACGGTCCTGACGATGACGCTGACCGGCCTGGCCGCGGACGCGGCCGTCCCGGGCGGCGAGCATGGCGAAGCGGTGTACCGCAGGGTGGCCGCGGTGCTGGCCATGCTGGCCGGCGCCACCGCCGGGGCCGCCGCGTACCTGCACAAGGGACCGGCGCTGCCGCTGCTCGTCGCGGCGCTGGTCGTGACCGTCACGGGGGTGGCCTTCGGGCTGAGCCGGAGCCGTGATGGGACGATGACGACGTGACCGACACCGGGCAGATCACCGACAACGCCGGAGCCTCCCGCTTCGAGCTCATGAGCGACGGCCAGCTCGCTGAGCTCGCGTACCGGATCCGCGGCAACCGGCTCGTGATCCGGCACACCCAGGTGCCGCCCGGGCTCGGCGGCCGCGGCATCGGCGGCGCGCTGGTCACCGCGGCTCTGGATCGCGCCGTGCGCGATGAGCTGACCGTGGTGCCGCTGTGCCCGTTCGCCCGCGGCTGGCTGGAGCGGCACCCCGAGGCCGCGGCCCGGGTCACCATCGACTGGGGAACGGCGGACGACACCGGGCCCGGGCCAGAGCTGCCCGGGTAGTGGCGGACGGCGCCGGGCGGGCAGGCCACTGGCCCTAGGCTTGCGGTCATGAGGGTGACGATGATGCTGGCCGATCACGCGCAGGTGTCTGACGGCAAGCTGTTCATCGCCGGCGGGGGCTGGTCACTGGCCGGCCCCGGGCCGATCCCGTGCGGCATCGCGCTGCTCTTCCACGTTCCGTGGCAGCAGACGAACGAGCGGACGGCGTTCATGCTGCGGCTGCTGGACGAGGACGGCCGGCCGTTCCCCGGCGCGGATTCCCCTGGCGAGCCCTCCATCGAGGCGGGCGGGCAGATCGAGGCGGGACGCCCGCCCGGCATGGCGCCGGGAGCGGAGATCAACGTCCCGGTCGCGTTCAATACCGTGCTGCAACTGCCGCCCGGACGGCGCTTCACGTGGGTGCTGGAGATCAACGGGCGCGCGGACGACGCCTGGCGGGTGTCCTTCGCCACCAGGAATGCACCGCCCGCCGCAGGCTGATGTCCTTGCCTGGGACCGCGTCTGCCGTCATGATGCGACCAGGCCAGCGCCAGCCCGTGGCAGAACGCTCGCGCGCGGAGCGGGGGCACGCCGGCTGCCGTCCCGACCGAGGGGGTTCAACGTGCTCAAGGGATTCAAGAACTTTGTCTTGCGCGGCAACATCGTCGAGGTGGCTGTTGCCTTCGTCGTGGCACTGGCGTTCAGCACCCTGATCACCCAGTTCATCACGTTCATCATCAAGCCGCTGCTGGCCTCGACGGTATCGGGCAACAAGATCGGCCTGGGCTGGCTGCTGCGCAAGGGCAATCCCAACACGTTCGTCAACGCCGGCGGGCTGATCAGCGCGATCATCAGCTTCGTCATCTTCATGGCGGTCATCTACTTCGTCATCGTCGTGCCGTACAAGGCGATCCAGCGCCGTCGCGGCGCCGACGCGTTCGGCGACCCGCCGCCCGTTAAGACCTGCCCGGCCTGCCTGTCCGCCGACCTGCCGGCCGCCGCGGCCAAGTGCAAGTACTGCGGCACCGAGCAGCCCGGCGCGACCGCCACGGCCCCCGCCGTCTGAACCTGCCTACTTCGCGTCGGCGTAGCAGCTGACCACGGCGGTCGTCACCGGGAACCGCACCGGCGTCGCCCCGAACACCAGCCGCCCGGCCTCTGCCGCCGCGGCCTGCACCGCCGCGACCACCGCAGCGGCGAGCGCTTCCGGGCTGTGCACGATCACCTCGTCATGCTGGAAGAAGACCAGGTGCGGACGCCCGGCACCTGGCGCGGCCAGCGCGGCGAGCCGCGGCCGCAGGCAGGCGAGCAGCACGAGCGCCCAGTCGGCCGCGCTGGCCTGCACGACGAAGTTCCTGGTGAAGCGGCCGCGGGCGCGCACCGAACGGACGGCACCCGGATCGCCGGCGCTCGCGGTCAGCACGCGCCACGCGGCCGACGGCGGCGGGCACGACCGGCCGAGCACCGAACGCACGACCCCGCCCTCCTCGCCGGCCCGCGCGGCCGCTTCCACGTACTCCGCGGCGACCGGGAACCGCCGCCTGAGCACGGCGAGCAGCTGGCCGGCCTCGCCGCCCGCCCCGCCGTACATCGCGGACAACAGCGCCACCTTGGCCTTGCTCCGCTCACCGCCGAACGCGCCTGCCAGCTCCGAGTACAGGTCACCGGCGGCCGCCGCCGCCGCGAACGCGCGGTCCCCGGCCAGCGCGGCCAGCACCCTGGGCTCCAGCTGCGCGGCGTCACCGACGACCAGGATCCAGCCGGGATCGGCGACGACCGCGCGGCGGAGCAGCCGCGGGATTTGCAGCGCACCGCCGCCGTTGGTGGCCCACCGTCCCGACACCACCCCGCCGACCACGTACTCCGGCCGGAACCTGCCGCCGGCCACCCAGGAGTCGAGCCAGGCCCAGCCGTGCGCGGCGTGCAGCCTGGCCAGCTCCTTGTACTCCAGCAGCAGCGGCACGGCCGGATGATCGACGCCGCGGAGCACCGCGGACCGGGTGGACGGCACCGCTATCCCCTCGGCGGCGAACGCGCGCACGAGCTGGGCGGGCGAGTCCGGGTTGACCGGCCTGCCGCCGAAGGCCGCGGTGATCTGGCCGGCCAGCTCGGCCAGCCGCCGCGGCCGCGACCCGCGGGCGGGACGCGGCCCGAGCAGCCCGGCCAGCAGGTCATCGTGCACGTCCGGCCGCCACGGCACGCCGTCGAAGCCCATTTCCTCGGCGGCCAGCGCGCCGGCCGACTCGGCCGCGGCGAGCAGCCGCAGCCGCGCCGGGGCCGGATCGGCCGCGATCCTGGCCAGCTGGTCCGCGTACACGGCGGTCAGCGCGTCCAGCACGGCGCCGCCGTCGGCCAGCCCGGGCTCGGCCGGCTCGAACAGTGCCTGCTGGGCGCCGAACAGCGCGCCGGCCTGCTGCCCGGCGGGCAACGCGAGGCCCTGATGCGCGCCGGACGGCCCGGCCGGCGGCCGCGGTACCCGCTCCCCGCGCAGCCGCGCCCACGCGGCGGCCAGCGTCGCGGGCTCGCCGTGCCGCCCGTCGCGGCCGAGGAGCAGCCCCTCGACCAGCGCGACGTCGTGGCAGCGAGCCACCCGCACCCCGGCCGCCAGCAGCTGCGGATAGCACCCGGCGGCGGACGCCCACACCCAGCGCACCCGGCCGCTTCGCTCCCGCTCCGCGATAACCGATGAAAGATCACTAATCCGAACGGCGGAGGCCAGCCGGGCACCGCCGGCAGCCAGATCGCACAGCACCGCGGATCCGTCGGGGAGGGGGGCGACAGCCACCGGCACGGGTGCGGCGGAACGGTCAGGTTCCGGGGTGGTGGCGATCGGCACAGGAATATTGGAACCTAGACCGAAGTCTGGGCCCGGCCCGGGGCCTGGCCGGGCCGGGTCCAGACGCCTAGCGGGGCTCAGCCACTGGCCGAACCGCCGGAGACCGGGTCGGCGGAGCGCACGTCTTTGTGCTGTGTTCGCTCTTCAGGGTAATGGACAATCTGGCCACCGAGGTGGACCTTGCCGTTCCGAATTTCGATGGTTGTTGTTCTCCTTGCCGAACTCAGCCGGACAAAACCACCGAGTAGTGCACTGCGCAGGCCATCAGGGACACGCGGGACCGGCCAGCGGGAACGTCGTCCGGCTCCGCGGCTGGCCTCCTTCGGTCGCGGGCCACTGAGCGGCCACAACATCATGCTGTCAGGCCGACCTGAGTACCGGCTGTGACGAAGCTGGGAAATGCCCCCAGCCGCGGTGAGCGGAGCGTGATTGCGGTGGGTTCACCGTTCGGCATGCGGTGAACCCACCGCGGCTTTGGCCGGCTTGCTCAGGCGAGCCGCAGCCAGGCTGCGGGCTCGGCCGTGCCGGAGCCCGGGCCGGCCGCAGATGGCTGCGCCGCCGGGTCGGGGCCGGCCGGATCCGGTCGCGCCGTCCCGTTCGGGCCGGCTGGTGCCGTGCGCGGCTGCGGCCACGCGGCAAGTCCCGCGGAGGCCTGCCCGGGCAGTTCGCCCGATGTCCAGCCGGCCAGGTCAGCGCTGAGGCTGCTCGCGTCGTCGGGCCCGGCCGAACCGGCCTGCTCCGCGGACGCCGCCTGCTGCAGGGCGGGGTGACCGGGGGCCCACTCGCCGGGCGCCGGCCCGGCGGCCCCGGGGTGACCTGCCTGCGGCCCGGCGGGCTCGCGCGGCTGCGCCCCGTTGACCGGGTACTCGCGCAGCCTGGGCAGCTGCCCGGGCGGCTCCGGCTCCCACAGCAGGCCCTGGTCGTACCTCGGGTCGGCGCCCTCGTCCTGCTCGAGCAGGTCCGACAGCCGTTCGGCCTCCTCGGCGCCGACGCCGAACACGACGCGAGGCCGTCCCCAGGGCTCAGCCAGGGAGTACCCGACATAGCTCGATACCGGCTGGGCCTGCTCCGCCGCCAGCCCGTGCATCCGGCGCCACCGATCCCATGACCGCTCCAGACGCTCCGCTGCCTGCTGCGCGCGCGCAACCAACTCTGGATCACCCATTGTGCGATCCTCCCCCTGAATGCGGCACTACGCTCAGCCCTGGCGGGTGGATAGAGAGCGCTCGTCGCTGCCAACCCCGTAGGCACGCGCAGCCAGCGCGTGCAGTCGCTTGGTGCGCGGATGCCAAGCACGCCGCCGTCTCGTCAGCCGGGACCAGCGGCGTCGCTAAGTATGGCAGACCCCACTGCCGGATACTAAGAGTTATCAGAAAGTCTATGGTGATTACTTAGAGTGGGCAAAGACCTGGCCTCGCCGGCGTGTCGCACTGGCGCTCCGCGGCCGCCGGCTGCCCCGGGGAAACACCGGGAAGGACCGGCGCCAGGCATGACCGACGGGGACCCTCGCGCTCTGGATAGCTCGAAGATCCCCGTCGGTGGCGGTACTGGCCCCGTGCCCGCGCGGAAGATGTCACGCGCCGTTACCGTTGACGCCCCGTAGGCCGTCGTCCGGTACTGGCTGACGATCTGGTCTCGTCCCCGCGGTGCGCTGCCCCCGTCCGGCGGCGGCTTGCGGACCCCGGATCAGACGACGGCTGACGTGCTGCCCCCGTCCGCCCGTGGCTGCTGGTGCCCCGTTGCCTGGCGGTCTTTCGTGCTGCGGTATCGGCTGGCGGTGGCCGCTGGCGCGCGGCTGCCAGGCTGCGCCTGATGTGATGCCGTCGCCGGACGATAGCTAACGTGACGCCGTCGCCCGGCGGCGGCAGCTGACCTTCCGTCGCGTGACCGGGCTGGTAATGCCCGGCCGCGTGACGATAGCGGGGAAGCCGAAGGTCATTCCATGCGCTGCTGCGGAATGCCCGCGAGCAGCGCGCGAACCTCGGTCTCCCGGTACCGGCGGTGACCCCCGAGTGTGCGGATGGAGGTCAGCTTGCCGGCCTTCGCCCACCGCGTGACGGTCTTCGGGTCCACTCGGAACATCGTCGCGACCTCCGCTGGGGTAAGCAGCGGCTCGGCCTCGGGTGTGCGTGCAGACATGTGTACGGCCTCTCCTCCTGGACCGGTACTGCGATCCTGCGTTCTATCCCACTTGCTTGCCTGGTGCTCCGTCTGGAGCCTGTCGGGATGTCCTAAATGGCCAACAGAGACCATATTGCCATCACGACCGGTGACACGTCGACCACCAGGAGCAAAGTTTTCGTCGCGGCTTGCCCTGTTGTACGGCTGATGCGCGTCACGCTGCGTGATTCTAGCGATACGTACAGTCGCATCGTGGCGGAATCGGAAAAACTCGCCACGACCGGCCTGAGGCCTTCCTGAGGGCCGGGAACGCCGGGCAGCAAGGAAGATCAGCCGCCTGGCTGCCGGTGCCCCGGCAACGCGCGGGCGGGCATACCCTGGATTCCGCACCCGGGTCA
Source organism: uncultured Actinomycetes bacterium (assembly GCA_963702235.1). Lineage (GTDB taxonomy): Bacteria > Actinomycetota > Actinomycetes > Streptosporangiales > Streptosporangiaceae > PALSA-505. Next base: position 167,048 of record CAVPBZ010000029.1, on the reverse strand, counting down.
GCGAGGATCCGGGACCGGACCGGAAGAGTCACCACAGTGACGAAACTGTTCGCTACATCACACCACGACAGCGGATCACCCGATCAGTCCGGACACGAGCAGATCGTCTTCTGCCAGGACGCCCCGACCGGGCTGCGGGCCATCATCGCGATCTACTCCACGGCGCTGGGACCCGCCCTCGGCGGTACCCGCTTCTATCCCTACCCGAGCGAATCACAGGCCCTGGCCGACGTGCTCAACCTGTCCCGGGCGATGACCTACAAGGCCGCACTGGCCGGGCTGGACCTCGGCGGCGGGAAGGCCGTCATCATCGGTGATCCTGCCCGGCTGAAGTCCGAAGCGCTGCTGCGCGCCTACGGCCGGTTCCTCGAATCCCTGGGCGGGCGCTACATCACAGCGTGTGACGTCGGCACCTACAGCGAGGACATGGACGTCATCGCGCGGGAGAGCCGTCATGTGACCGGCCGCACGGTCCCGCACGGCGGCGCCGGCGATTCCTCGGTGCTGACCGCCTTCGGCGTGTTCCAGGGCATGCGGGCGGCCGCCCAGCACGCCTGGGGCAGCACCAGCCTGGAGGGCAGGCGGATCGGGGTCGAGGGCGTCGGCAAGGTGGGCACGCGCCTGGTGGACCTGCTCGCCGAGGCTGGTGCCGAACTGGTGATCTGCGACGTGAACCCGGACGCCGTCGAGCGGGTCCGGGCCCGGCATCCGGGCGTGACCCCGGCGGCGGACCGCCGCGCGCTGATCGCCAGGCAGCTGGACGTGCTCGCCCCGTGCGCGCTCGGCGGCACGCTGGACGAGGACACCGCCGCCGCCCTGACCGCCAGGATCGTCTGCGGCGCGGCGAACAACCAGCTCGCCCACCCCGGCATCGAGAAGATGCTGGCCGACCGCGGCGTCCTCTATGCCCCGGATTACCTGGTGAACTCGGGCGGGCTGATCCAGGTCGCGGACGAGCTCGAGGGCTTCAGTTTCGACCGGGCCAAGGGCCGGGCCGAGAAGATTTTCGACACCACGCGCCGGATCTTCACGCTGGCCGACGAGGAGGGCGTACCTCCCGTGGTCGCGGCCGACCGGGTGGCGGAGCGAAGGATGGCTGAGGTGGGCCGGCTGCGCGGCATCTGGCTGCCGCGCTAACACCCGGTCACTGTGAGCGCGGACGTCATAAACCAGGTACGGTTATACGTGTACGAAGGCTGGCACGCGCTGCCCTCCAGACGATGGAGCGGGCGACGGGTCGGCTTGCTGTGCGGGAAAGCCGGCAAGCAGCGTTAGCAGTGAGCAGTGGCCTGACCGGGCCAGAAGAATGTTCGAGGGGGTCGAGCCAATGGGGCGCGGCCGAGCCAAGGCCAAGCAGGTAAAGGTTGCACGCCAGCTGAAGTACAACAGCGGCGGAATGGACCTCGACCGGCTGCAGGCCGAGCTGGGTAGCAGCACTGACCAGCAGGACGAGGACCACGCGGACTCCTCCTACGCCGATGACGAGTACGCGGATCCGGACGACCCGTACGCCGAGGCGGACGACGAGGATGACGAGGGCGCCGACGCCCGTCGCGTGCCTTAGCCTGCTGCGCCTTAGCCGGCGTAGGACCCGGTCAGCCAGGCGGTCCCGCGCGGCCCCGGCTCCCGGATAACCTCCCCGGCGTGCCAGGCGGGGACACCGCGCGCGGTGAGCAGGCTGACCGCCTGGTCCGCTGCTCCGGCGGCGACCACCGCGGCCATGCCCACGCCCATGTTGAAGACCCGCTCCATCTCGTCGCGGGGGAGCTTGCCGTACTCGGCGAGCACGCCGAAGACCGGCGGCGGGCGCCAGCTGCCGCGGTCGAGCACCGCGGCGGTGCCCGGCGGCAGCACCCGGGCCAGGTTGGCCGCCAGGCCGCCGCCGGTGACGTGCGCGTAGGCGTGCACGTCAGCCGAGCGCGCGAGCGACAGGCAGTCGAGCGCGTAGATCCGGGCCGGCACGAGCAGCTCCTCGCCGAGCGGCCGGTCCAGGCCGGGCAGCTGGGCGTCCAGCGCGAGCCCGGCCCGGTCCAGCACCATCCGGACCAGCGAGAACCCGTTGCAGTGCACGCCCGAGGACGCCATCGCGATCACGGCGTCGCCCGCCTTGACCCGGTCCGGGCCCAGCAGCTCGTCGGCCTCGACCACGCCGGTCGCGGCTCCGGCCAGGTCGAAGTCGTCTGGCCCGAAGTGGCCGGGGTGCTCAGCGGTCTCGCCGCCCAGCAGGGCGCAGCCGGCCTGGGCGCAGCCGGCCGCGACGCCGGAGACGATCGCGGCGACCCGCTCGGGCAGCACGGATCCGCAGACCACGTAGTCGGTGAGGAACAGCGGCTCCGCCCCGCAGGCCACCAGGTCGTCGGCCACCATCGCGACCAGGTCGATGCCGACCGTGTCGTACCGGCGCAGGCGGCTGGCGATCATCACCTTGGTGCCCACGCCGTCGGTCGAGGTGGCCAGCACCGGCCGCCGGTAGCTGGCCAGCTTCCGCGCATCGAACAGGCCGGCGAACCCGCCGATCCCGCCGATGACCTCGGGCCGTGCGGTCCGGGCGACGTGCTCGCGGATCAGCTCGACGGCGGACTCCCCGGCGTCGATGTCCACGCCGGCGGCCGCGTAACCGGGACCGCTGTCTGCCGCCGTCACGAGCTGACGTCCTCGAGCACGTGCTTGCCCCGGTCGGCCTGGGCCACGGGGATCGGGTAGCTGCCGTCGAAGCAGGCGTGGCAGAGCCGTTCGGCCGGCAGCGTGGTCGCGGCGATCAGGCCGTCCAGCGAGACGTAGCCGAGCGAGTCGGCGCCGATGGAGGCAGTGATCTCGGCCACCGACTCCCGTCCCGCGATCAGCTCCTCGCGGGTGGCGAAGTCGATGCCGTAGAAGCACGGCCAGGCCACCGGCGGGCTGGAGATCCGCACGTGCACCTCCGCGGCCCCGGCCTCGCGGAGCATCGCCACGATCGCCCGCTGGGTGGTGCCCCGGACGATACTGTCGTCCACCACCACCAGCCGCTGGCCCGCGATCGCGTCCCGCAGCGGGTTCAGCTTGAGCTTGATGCCGCGCTCGCGGATGGTCTGGCTCGGCTGGATGAACGTCCGGCCCACGTAGGAGTTCTTCACCAGGCCCTGCCCGTAGGGGATGCCGCTGGCCTGCGCGTAGCCGATCGCCGCCGGCGTGCCCGACTCGGGCACCGGGATCACCAGGTCGGCGTCGGCCGGGTGCTCGGCGGCCAGCCTGCGGCCCAGCTCCACCCGGGTGGCCTGCACGCCGCGGCCCGCGATCGCGGTGTCCGGCCGGGCCAGGTACACGTACTCGAACAGGCAGCCGCTGGGCTGCGCCGCGGCGAACCTGCGGGACCTGACGCCCCGCTCGTCGATGCTGATCAGCTCCCCGGGCTCCACCTCGCGGACGAACGCCGCGCCCACGATGTCGAGCGCCGCCGTCTCGCTGGCCACCACCCAGCCGCTGGCCAGCCGGCCGAGCACCAGCGGCCGGAACCCCTGCGGGTCGCGGGCCGCGTACAGGGTCGTGTCGTCCATGAACACCAGCGAGAACGCGCCGCGCACCAGCGGCAGCGTGACGAACGCCGCCTCCTCCACGCCGCCGGGCAGCGGGCCGCCCGGCGGGTTGGCGAACAGCGCGGTGAGCACGTCGGTGTCGGAGGTGGAGATTATCTCCGGCCTGCGGGCGGCGCTGTCCGGATCGTCGCCGGCCTGCGCCGTCCGCAGCAGCGCGGCGAGCTCCAGCGTGTTGATCAGGTTGCCGTTGTGGCCGAGCGCCACGGCCGCGGTCGGGGTGGCCTTGAACGTCGGCTGGGCGTTATCCCACACCGAGGACCCGGTGGTCGAGTACCGGCAGTGGCCGACCGCGACGTGCCCGCGCAGCGTGTTGAGCACTGACTCGTCGAACACTTGGGCCACCAGGCCCATGTCCTTGTAGACGACGATCCGGCTGCCGTCGCTGACCGCGATGCCGGCCGATTCCTGGCCTCTGTGCTGCAGCGCGTACAGACCGTAATAGGCGAGTTTGCCGACGTCTTCCCCCGGGCACCAGGCACCGAACACTCCGCAGGCATCACGCGGGGGGTGGTCAGATGGGTCCAGGTCACTCGTCAGCCGACCGTCGGGCTTGACCACGCTGGTCAGTGTAGTGCCGCCGGACCCGTGGCCGGTACCGACCCGCCCGGGTGGCTACGTCAGCGGCAGCAGCTCAGACAGATCCGCCCGCACGCCGCTGGCGCTGATGCGGCCATCCGCGGCCGCCTCCGCCCAGGTCAGCCGCCCGGTGGCCAGCCGGATCCAGGTGACCGGATCGGTCTCCACGACGTTGGGCGGGGTGCCGCGGGTGTGCCGCGGGCCGGCCACGCACTGCACCGCGGCGTACGGCGGCACCCTGACCTCGACGGCCCGTCCCGGCGCCCGCTCGGCCAGCAGGTCCAGCAGGTACCTGACCGCGGCGCGCAGCTCCGGCCGGGCCGGCGCCTGGCCGGCGTCCAGCGCGGCCAGCACGGCGGCGACGGACTCCCCGCCGCGGCCCGGGCCGCCTTGGCCCGGGTCCCCGGAACGGCCGGGGGCGCCGGAGCGGTCCGAGGCGCCGGGACGCGGGGGCATCGGGAGCCGCTGCTCAGCCGAACAGCGCGGGCAGCGGGCCGGCGTGCACCGCCGCGAGCTCGTCCAGCGGGATCTCGAACCAGCCGTCCACCTGCAGGCTGGCGCCGCCAACGGCGCCCAGCACCTCGGCGGGCACACCGTGCCCGGCGGCCAGCGCCGCGAACGCGGCCTCGCTGCCGGGCCGCACCGCGACCACCGCGCGCGCCGCCGACTCGCTGAACAGGTACGTGAACGGGTCGCCGGGCAGCGTGACCCGGCAGCCGAGGCCGCCGCGCAGGCAGGACTCGGCCAGCGCGACCGCGAGCCCGCCGTCGGACAGGTCGTGCGCCGCCGCGAGCAGCCCGCCGCCGGCCGCGGCGATCAGCACCGCCCCCAGCCCGCGCTCGGCCTCCAGATCCGGCTGCGGCGGCCGGCCGCCCAGGTGCCCGTGCGCCACCTGCGCCCAGGCGGACCCGCCCAGCTCGGGCGCGGTCCGGCCGAGCAGCACGATGCTGGCCCCGGCGGCCGCGAACCCGATCGACAGCCGCCGCCGCACGTCGTCGTGCACGCCGAGCACCCCGACCACCGGCGTCGGGTGGATGGCGGCACCGCCGGTCTGGTTGTAGAAGCTCACGTTGCCGCCGGTCACCGGCACGCCCAGCGCCGCGCACCCGTCGGCCAGGCCGGCCGTGGCCTGCGCGAACTGCCACATCACGGCCGGATCCTCGGGCGAGCCGAAGTTCAGGCAGTTGGTCACCGCCAGCGGCCGCGCGCCGGTGGCGGCCACGTTGCGGTACGCCTCGGCCAGCGCCAGCTGGGTGCCGGCGTACGGGTCGAGCTGGCAGTACCGCCCGTTGCCGTCGGTGGCCAGCGCCACCCCCAGGCCGGTCTGCTCGTCGATCCGCAGCAGCCCGGCGTCCTCGGGCATGGCCAGCACCGTGTTGCCGCGGACGTAGCGGTCGTACTGCTCGGTGACCCAGGTCTTGTCGGCCAGATCCGGCGAGCCGAGCAGGTCAAGCATGGCCGCCCGCAGTCCAGGCCCGTCATCAGGGCGGGCCAGCTGGTCCGGGCCGGCCGCGGCCAGCGCGTCCTGCCCGGCGGGCCGGGCCGCCGGGCGGTGGTAGACCGGGGCGTCGTCGGCCGCGCTGCCCGGCGGCATGTCCACGATCAGCTCGCCGCGCCAGGTTATCTGCAGCCTGCCGGTGCCGGTTACCTCGCCGATCGCGGTGGCCCGCACTCCCCACTTCGCGCAGACGGCCAGGAAGCCGTCGAGGTGCCGCGGCTCGACCACGGCCATCATCCGCTCCTGCGACTCGCTGGCCAGCAGCGCGGCCGGGCCGAGCGAGGCGTCCCGGACCGGCACGGCGTCCAGCGTGACGTGCATGCCGCCGGTCCCGGCGGCGGCCAGCTCGGTGGTCGCGCAGGAGATGCCGGCCGCGCCGAGGTCCTGGATCGCGGTCACCAGCCCGGCCGCGTACAGCTCCAGGCAGCACTCGACCAGCAGCTTCTCCATGAACGGGTCGCCGACCTGGACGCTCGGCCGTTTCGACGCGCTGCCCGCCGCTGCCGGATCGTCTTGATTCCCGAACGATGCACTGGCCAGCACCGACGCACCGCCGATGCCGTCAGGCCCGGTCGTGGACCCGAACAGGACTACCTTGTTCCCCGGCCCGGTGGCCGCGGCGACCTGCAGGTCGCCGTGCCGCATGACGCCGACGCACAGCGCGTTCACCAGGGGATTCCCGGCGTAGCACGGGTCGAACGCCAGCTCGCCGCCGATGTTGGGCAGGCCGAGGCAGTTGCCGTAGAACGAGATGCCGCTGACCACGCCGGGCAGCACCCGGCGGGTGTCGGCGGCGTCCGCCGGGCCGAACCGCAGCGCGTCCATCACCGCGACCGGCCGGGCGCCCATGGCCAGGATGTCCCTGACGATGCCGCCGACGCCGGTGGCGGCGCCCTGGTGCGGCTCCACGTACGAGGGGTGGTTGTGCGACTCGATCTTGAAGGTGACCGCGTAGCCCTGGCCGATGTTGACCACGCCGGCCTGCTGGCCGATGCCGGCCAGCAGCGCGGCCGACTCCGGCGCCTTGTCGGCGAACTGCCGCAGGTACACCCGGGACGACTTGTAGGAGCAGTGCTCGCTCCACATCCCGGAGTAGATGGCCAGCTCCGCGTCGGTGGGCCGGCGGCCGAGGACCTGGCGGATCCGGTCGTATTCGGCATCGGTCAGGCCGAGCTCGGCGTACGGCTGGCGCCGGCCGGGGGTGGCCGCCGCCGCGGCGACGGTGTCCTGGCCGCTGATGACCTGCCCGCTGCTCATGCGCCCGCCAGCACCGAGATCACCGACTCGAAGAAGCCGAGCCCGTCGCGGCCAGGGCCGGTGAGCTCGTCCACCGCGTGCTCCGGGTGTGGCATCAGCCCCACGATGCTGCCGGACTCGCTGCAGATTCCCGCGACACCGGCCGCGGAGCCGTTCGGGTTCATTGCGGTGTAGCGAGCGATCACCTGCCCGCCCGCCTCGATCCTGGCCAGCGTGGCGGGGTCCGCCGCGAAGGCGCCCTCGCCGCTCTTGAGCGGCACGACGATCTCCTGTCCGGCCGTGTACCTGCTGGTCCACGGCGTGCGCGCGTTCTCGATCCGCAGCCGCAGGTCGCGGGCGACGAAGCGGAGGCCGGCGTTGCGGGTCAGCGCGCCGGGCAGCAGGTGGGCCTCGCAGAGGATCTGGAAGCCGTTGCAGATGCCGAGCACCGGCAGCCCGGCCCGGGCGGCGGGCACCAGCGCGGACATCACCGGGGCGAACCGCGCGATCGCGCCGCAGCGCAGGTAGTCGCCGTAGGAGAAGCCGCCGGGCAGGATCACCGCGTTGACGCCGCGCAGGTCGCTGTCGCCGTGCCACAGCGGCACCGGCTCGCCGCCGGCCCGGGTCACGGCACGGGCCGCGTCGGCGTCATCCAGCGACCCGGGAAACGTGACCACACCGACCCTCGGCTTCACTGAACCTTTTCATCCTTACCGAGACAGTCAGCGACCGAGAAACTGCGGGTGAAAAGGTTCACCCGAGGGAAGGTTACCCGGTCCGGGTGGCCCGGTCAGCCGGCCGGGCGCAGCTCGGCGGTTCCCGGGTGCCGTCCTGGCCCCTGCCGCCGCCGGCGTGCCGCCCGTTCGCGGCCGGCGCCCAGGTGATCTGCTTGCGCATCGACACCACCGTGCCGCGGCTCGCCGTGCCGCGCAGGGTCAGGTCATCGACGCAGGCTCGCATGATGGTCAGCCCGCGCCCGGACTCGGAGATCTGCGAGATGTCATCGTCGGGCTCGACCCGGGCCGCGGCGCGCCAGGGCCGCAGCCGCAGGCCGTTGCGGAACGGCTGGCCGTTCAGGCGGCGGGCCGTCCTGGCCCCGCCGGCGGCCGGCGCCCCGTTGGCGATCTCCAGCAGGCAGGCGTCCTTGCCGACGCTGGCCGAGACCTCGTACTCGCCGGAGCGCGCGTCATGCTTGAGCACGTTGGTGCAGGCCTCGGTCGCGGCGAGCAGCAGGTCGGCGACGCAGTCCTCGTCCGCGCCGAAGCCGAGCAGCGTGCCGCCGAGCACCCGTCGCATCACCGGTACGCTCAGCGCCTCGCACGGAAGCACGAGGCAGAACCTGACATCCCCGTCGAGAGCCTCGACATCGCTCACCCCAGTACGCACCAGCCTCTGCGTCCCCCGATGTCACAGGAAAAGTGCCCCATACTGGGAGAGGGTTCCCATGTCAGGGACGAAATAATCGCGTAACTTTCAACGCAATTACTGTTTACTTACAGCAATCATCGCCGCTCAGGGCGTGTGCAGCGAAAACTCCTCCAGCACCGGGTTCGCCAGCAGCTCGGCCGCCAGCTTGGCCACCTGGACGAGCGCCTCCTCGTCGGCCGGGCCGTTCAGTTCCACCTCGAACCGCTTGCCCTGCCGGACGCCGGCGACCTGCCCGAATCCGAGGCGGCGGCAGGCACCGGCGATCGCCTCGCCCTGCGGATCGTGGATCTCCGGCTTGAGCACCACATCGACGACAACCGTGGCCACGTACCCTCCCCGCCGACTGCCGCGCAGGACATATCCTCGCGGCAACTGAACTCTGTCACGATGACGGTAGTGGACCCGGACTGGGTGCACGTGTTCAGCTAGGCCGCGTCCCCGGGCGCCGTTACCACGGCAGCGGGGGCGAACCACCGGCCGGTCGCGGTGATCCCGGCAACCGGCCCCGATCATGCGAGGAGTGCACGTGGCCGTCGACTCCGGCGATGTGGTCGCCGCCGCAGGCCTGCACAGGCCGCCCGGACAGGGCTTGGCCGGACAGGGCCTGCCCGGACAGGACGCGGAGCTGATCCAGCTCCTGACACCGGAGGGCGAGCGGGTCGAGCACCCGGGCTATCCGCTCGACCTGTCCGCAGACGAGATCAAGGGGCTGTTCCGGGACCTCGTGCTGGTCCGCAGGATCGACACCGAGGCGATCGCGCTGCAGCGGCAGGGCGAGCTAGGCATCTGGGCCTCGCTGCTCGGCCAGGAGGCCGCGCAGATCGGTTCCGGGCGGGCGCTCGGCCCCAGGGACATGGCCTTCCCCACCTACCGTGAGCACGGCGTGGCGTGGTGCCGCGGCCTGGACCCGGCCAAGCTGCTCGAGCTCTTCCGCGGGGTCAGCCACGGCGGCTGGGACCCGGACGAGCACAAGTTCCACCTGTACACGATCGTGATCGGCGCGCAGACGCTGCACGCCACCGGGTACGCGATGGGCATCCAGCGGGACGGCGCCGTGGGCGAGGACGGCGAGGCGGTCATCGTGTACTTCGGTGACGGCGCCACCAGCCAGGGCGACGTCAACGAGGCGTTCATCTGGGCCTCGGTGTTCAACGCCCCGGTGGTGTTCTTCTGCCAGAACAACCAGTGGGCGATCTCCGAGCCGCTGGAGAAGCAGAGCCGGATCCCGCTCTACCAGCGGGCCCGCGGCTTCGGCTTCCCCGGCCTGCGGGTGGACGGCAACGACGTGCTCGCCTGCCTGGCGGTCACCAGGAAGGCCCTGCAGGCCGCGCGGGAGGGCCAGGGACCGACGCTGATCGAGGCCTACACCTACCGGATGGGCGCGCACACCACCACTGACGACCCGACCAGGTACCGGCTGGCCGCCGAGCTGGAGGCGTGGAAGCTGAAGGATCCGCTGGAGCGGGTGCGGGCCTTCCTGGCCAGGACCGGGGCCGCGGACGCGGAGTTCTTCGCCGCGGTGGACGCGGAGGCGGACGAGCTGGGCGCGCGGGTCAGGCAGTCCTGCCTGACGATGCCCGACCCGCCGCCGCTGACCATCTTCGAGAACGTCTACGCCGAGCCTAACGCGCAGCTCGGCTACGAGCGGGAGCGGTTCGCCGCCTACCTCGACTCGTTCAGCGGCGAGGAGGCAGGCGCATGACCACGCTGACCTTGTCACGGGCGATGAACGAGGGACTGCGCCGGGCGCTGGAAGACGACGCCAAGGTGCTCGTCATGGGCGAGGACGTGGGCAAGCTCGGCGGCGTGTTCCGGGTCACCGACGGGCTGCAGAAGGACTTCGGCGAGGCCCGGGTCATCGACACCCCGCTGGCCGAGTCCGGCATCGTGGGCACGGCGATCGGGCTCGCGCTGCGCGGCTACCGGCCGGTGTGCGAGATCCAGTTCGACGGGTTCGTGTTCCCGGCGTTCGACCAGATCGTCAGCCAGCTGGCCAAGATGCGGCTCCGCTCGCTGGGCAAGGTCAGCCTGCCGGTCGTCATCAGGATCCCGTTCGGCGGTGGCATCGGCGCGGTGGAGCACCACAGCGAGTCCCCGGAGGCGCTGTTCGCGCACACCGGCGGGCTCCGGGTGGTCGCCTGCTCTGGGCCGTCGGACGCGTACACCATGATCCAGCAGAGCGTCAGCACCGATGACCCGGTGATCTTCTTCGAGCCCAAGCGCAGGTACTGGGACAAGGGCGAGGTGGACACCGACGCGGGCCCGGGCAGCTGGCTGCCGCTCACCTCGGCCAGGACCGTGCACGAGGGCACCGACGTCACGCTGCTGGCCTACGGGCCAATGATCAGGACCTGCGTCGAGGCGGCGGTGGCCGCGGCCAGGGACAGCCGCAGCATCGAGGTCATCGACCTGCGCTCGCTCGCGCCGCTGGACATCGCGTCGATCCGGGCGTCGGTCCAGCGCACCGGCAGGTGCGTCGTGGCGCACGAGGCGGCGGTCACCGGCGGGCTCGGCGCCGAGATCGCCGCGAGGATCACCGAGGAATGCTTCTACCACCTGGAGGCCCCGGTGCTGCGGGTGGGCGGCTTCTCCACCCCGTACCCGCCGTCCAAGCTGGAGGAGCACTACTTGCCTGACCTGGACCGGGTGCTCGACGCCGTTGACCGCACCTTCGGGTACTGAGGGGCGGCCGCGGTGACTGAGCTGAAGCAGTTCAAACTGCCCGACGTCGGCGAGGGCCTGACCGAGGCGGACATCGTCAAGTGGCACGTGCAGCCGGGTGACCCGGTCACCATCAACCAGGTCATCGTCGAGATCGAGACGGCCAAGGCCGTCGTGGAGCTGCCGTCGCCGTTCGAGGGCGTGGTGGCGGACCTCCTCGTCGCCGAGGGCACGACCGTGGACGTCGGGACGCCGATCGTGTCGGTAAGGACGGGTTCGGACGACGATGGCAGCGGGGCCGCGGCCGCGGATCCGGCCGCCGCCGCGGATCCGGCCGCGGTCCCGGCGCCCGGGAAGCAGACCAATGCCGCCGCACTGCCGGCGGCCGAGGCCTTGGCCGGCACCCAGGCACCGGCCGGCGGCGCGGACAAGCCCCCCGCCGTGCTGGTCGGGTACGGGGTGAAGCTCGGCCGCACCACCCGCCGCGCGCGGAAGACGCCGGCATCTGCACCGGGGACGGCATCCGCGCCGGGGCCGGCCAATGGCGCGCGGGACGCGGACGCCACGGCGGGCCCGCGCGCGCTGGCCAAGCCGCCGGTGCGCAAGCTGGCCAGGGACCTCGGCGTCGATCTGGGCGAGCTGGCCGGCAGCGGCCCGCGGGGCTCGATCACCCGGGGCGACGTGCAGCAGGCCGCCAGCGCGCCGGCCACGGTAACCGCGGCTCCGCGTGCGGAACGCACCCAGGTCCCGCGAGAGGAACGCATCGCGGTCCGCGGCGTCCGCAAGCACACCGCGGCCGCGGTGACCGCGAGCGCCTTCACCGCCCCGCACGTCACCGAGTTCCTGCAGCTTGACGTCACCGGCGCGATGGACGCGCTCGCGCGGCTCCGGGAGCTGCCCGAGTTCACCGGGCTGCGGGTGTCGCCGCTGCTGCTGGCCGCGCGGGCGCTGATCGTCGCGATCGCGCGGCACCCGATGATCAACTCGTCCTGGGACGAGGCCGCCCAGGAGATCGTGGTCCACCACTACGTCAACCTCGGCATCGCGGCGGCGACCCAGCGCGGGCTGGTGGTGCCCAACGTCAAGGACGCGCAAGCGCTGCCGCTGCCGGAGCTGGCCCGGGCGCTGAGCCAGCTCGCCGAGACCGCGCGGGCCGGCAAGACCACGCCCGCCGACCTGGCGAACGGCACGATCACGATCACCAACGTGGGCGTCTTCGGCGTGGACACCGGCACCCCGATCCTCACCCCGGGTGAGGCGGCGATCCTGGCGCTCGGCCAGATCAAGGACGCCCCGTGGGTGCACGAGGGCCAGCTGGCCGTGCGCAAGGTCACCACGCTCGCGCTGTCCTTCGATCACCGCATCGTTGACGGCGACCTCGGCTCTATCGTGCTCAGCGAGGTCGGCGCGATGCTCGCGGACCCGCTGCGGATGCTGGCCTGGGGGTAACGATGATTCGCCATGTGGTCTTGTTCAACTGGACGGCCGACGCTACCGACGAGCAGAAGGAGCGGGTGGCCGCGGAGCTGGGCCGGCTGCCCGCGCTGATCCCGAGCCTGCGCGCGTATCACTTCGGCAGCAACGCCGGGATCAATCCGGGCACCTGGGACTTCGCCATAGTGGCCGACTGCGACGACCTGGACGGCTACCTCGCCTACCGGGACAACCCGGAGCACCGCGCGATGATCGACAAGCACATCGCCCCGATCGTGGCGCAGCGCGCCGCCACCCAGTACGAGTTCTGAGCTCCGGGTACGAGTTCTTAGCGCCGCAACAGCACCCGTTTCCTTGATCGTTTCGACTTTCCATGCGTTCGTGTGCCGCAGACCGGGACAAATCCGGACGGTACTCGGGCGTACCGCTTGGAAAGTCGTTAGGGAAGTCGGGCGCGGATGGCGCGGGCCGGGTTAGCGCTGCGGCTCTGCCGGGTCGGCGTAGCCGTGCGTGTAGGCGTACCGCATCGCCTGGGCGCGGTCACGCGAGCCGGTCTTGGTGAAGATCCGGTTGACGTGCGTCTTGACCGTGGCCTCGCTGACGAACAGGGCCCGCGCGATCTCCCGGTTGGACCGGCCGGCCGCGATGAGGCGAAGCACCTCGGATTCGCGCGGGGTCAGCTCTCCCTCGTCCGGCTGCGGCGGGGCGGGCGCCCGCGCGGCGGCCGACAGCAGCCGCTGCTGGACCTCGGGATCCAGCACGGCCTGCCCGGCCGCGGCCGCGTGCACGGCCCGCCCGATCTCGGCCCGGGTCGCGTCCTTGGTCAGGTAGCCGAGCGCGCCCGCCTGCAGGGCGGTGATGATCGAGTCGTCGTCGGCGTACGTGGTCAGCACGACGACCTGCGTCTGCGGCCGCTCGGCCCGGATCCGGCGGGTCGCCTGCACGCCGTCACAGTGCGGCATGTTCAGGTCCATGAGCACGACCTGGGGCTGGCACGCCGCGACGACCTCGACCGCGGCGTTGCCGTCCTCGGCCTGGCCGGTCACGGTGATCCCCGGCAGCGTGCCGAGCAGCAGCACGAGGCCTTCGCGGACGGCGGACTGGTCGTCCGCCACGACGACGGTCACCCCCTCGGCGCTCTCTGTCATGTCGGCATCCTCAGCGAGACCTGCCAGTTGCCGTCGGCCGGGCCCGCCTCCAGTTCGCCGCCGGCCAGCGCGGCGCGTTCGCGCAGGCCGGTCAAGCCGTAGCCGCCGCCCTCGGCGGCGAGCGCGCCGCGCGCGCCGTCCGGTGGCAGCGGGTTGACCACCCGGACGGTGATCTGCCCCGGCCCGAAGCCGAGGCGGAGCGTGACGGGCTGGCCGGGCGCGTGCTTGCGGGCATTGGTCAGCGCCTCCTGCGCCGTCCGGTACGCGGCCAGGCTGACCTCCGGGGTCAGCGGCCGCTCCGCGCCGCTGACGCTGAAGTCGATCGCCACATCTCCGACGGACTCGTACTCGCCGACCAGCGACGAGAGCTGATCCGGCAGCGGCGCCACGTCCTCCCGCAGCGCCAGGATCGCCCGACGGGCCGCGGCCAGGCCCTCCCGGGTTAGCATGCCGGCCCGTCCGATGCAGTCGATCGCCTTGGCCAGCTCGGGGTTCTCGGCCGGGAGCGATTCCGCCCCGAGCAGTCCCTCGGCGGCCTGCAGGTTCACCGACACGGCGGCGAGCGAGTGGGCCAGCACATCATGGATCTCCCGGGCGATCCGGGCCCGCTCGGCGAGCGCGGCCGCGTGGGTCTCGGCCGCGCGGGCGCGCTGGCTCTCGGCCAGCATGTGCTCGGCCTGCTCGGCCCGGAGCCGGTACTCGCGGCGGGTCAGGCCGATGATCCATACTCCGGCGAAGGCGAACGAGTAGCCGATGACCGCCCCGGCGGGCGCGCCGACGGTCAGTCCGGCGGCGAGAAACGCGGCGACGGTCCCCGCGGTGATACCCAGCGAGGTGTCAACGGGCAGGGCCGCACCAGCGGTGACCCCGACCATGCAGCCCACGATGACGGCCGGGCTGTTCGGCGAGAGCCCGGCGAGCGCGCCGCCGGCCACGGCCATCACGGTCAGGGCGGCGACGGTCAGGCGGTAGTTGCCCCGCGCGAACATCCAGGCCAGCCACGCGACAGCGGAACATGCCAGCGTGACCGCGATCGCCGTGCCGCGGCCGCCCGGCGCCCCGGGGTGCGGCTTGGCCAGGGAGACCGTGACGAGCACGACCGCGATGCCGAGCGCCCGGATCACGTCCACCGTCCGGGCCACGCCCGCCGCGCGGCCCGTGGTCTCCCGGCCCGGCCGCCCGGCGACGTATCGGAACACGCGCTGCTCCTGCCTGGCCGGCCGGGCCGCGGCAGCCCTGCTGCTCGCCGCCCCCGGACGGCCGCTATCAACGTATCCAGCCGGGCCGGCCGCGCGCATCCGCTGCCGGGTGGACGCGGGTGGACATGACCCCGTCCACCCGGCCTCCACCCGCGATCCGACCGCGGGCCGACGCGCCAGGCCCCCGGTCCCTAGCGTCAGGGACAACAGCGAACGTCGCTGAAGAGCCCCACGAAGGAGTTACCGTGACCGCCAGCGTCTGGATCATCAACCTCGTCGTCCTGGGTGTCGTGCTGTCCGCCGACCTCGGACACCGCAAGATCGGGACGGCGCGGCTGCTGCGCCCGTTCATCGCCACGGCCGTCATCGTGCCGCTCTTCTTCGCGGGCGCCGCCTCGTCCGGCAACGGGCTGCTGCTCGAGATCGCCGGCGCAGCGGCCGGGCTGGCGCTCGGCGTGGCCGCCGCGGCGCTGATCCGGGTCCGCTATGACAGCTCCGCCGGCCGGGCCGTCTCCTGGGCCGGCCTGCCGTACGCGGCCTTCTGGCTCGCCGTCACCGGGGCGCGCATGTACTTCGCCTACGGCTCCAGCCACGTCTTCGGTGCCCAGCTCGGCAGCTGGCTGGCGGCCAACCAGATCACCGTGGGAGCGCTGACCGACAGCCTCATCTTCCTGGCGGTCGCGATGCTGCTCGCCCGCACCGGCGCGCTCGCCGCCAGGGCCCGCGCCGTCAAGGCCCGTGCACCGCACAGCACCACGGTAGGCAACATGGTGAAGGCCGCTTGACCCAGTACAGGTACGGCCGTGCCGGGTGATCACCCGGCACGGCCGTACTGGTCGTCAGAACGCGGTCTCGGGGAGCTCCATCAGGTCCAGGCTGGTCTCCTCGGCGATCTCCCGCTCGGCGGCGAGCCGGGGCAGCACGGTCGCGGCGAAGAACCGCGCGGCGGCGATCTTCCCGAGGTAGAAGTCCTGCTCCCCGCGGCCCTGGTCCAGCGCCGTCACCGCGACCTCGGCCTGCCGGGCCAGCAGCCAGCCGATCAGCAGGTCGCCGAGGGCCAGCAGCAGCCGGTTGGTGTTGAGCCCGACCCGGTAGATCTCGGCGGGCTGGTCCATCGCGGCGGTGAGGAAGCCGGTCATCGCGGCCAGCATGCCCTCGACGTCGCCGACCGCGCGGGCGAGAGCGGCGCGCTCCAGCTTGAGCCGGCCGTTGCCGGACTCGGACGCGGCAAAGGCGGCGATCTCGCCGAGCAGCTGCCGCAGCGCGGCGCCGTTGTCCTTGACGATCTTGCGGAAGTACAGGTCCATGCCCTGGATCGCCGTGGTGCCCTCGTACAGGCTGTCGATCTTCGCGTCCCTGATGTACTGCTCGATGGGGTAGTCCTGCAGGTACCCGGAGCCGCCCAGGGTCTGCAGGGACAGCGTGAGCAGCTCGTACGAGCGCTCCGATCCCACCCCCTTGACCACCGGCAGCAGCAGGTCGTTGATCCGGTCAGACATCTCGTCGGCGTTCCCGCTGGCCGCGGCGGCCTGCGCGGCGTCCTGGTAGGTCGCCGTGTACAGCACGAGCGCGCGCATGCCCTCGGCGTAGGCCTTCTGGAGCATGAGCATGCGGCGGACGTCGGGGTGATGGATGATCGTCACCCGCGGCGCGGTCTTGTCCGTCAGCTGGCTGAGGTCGGCTCCCTGCACCCGGGTCCGGGCGAAGTCCAGCGCGGTCAGGTAGCCGGTGGACAGGGTGGCGATCGCCTTCGTCCCCACCATCATCCGGGCGTTCTCGATGACCAGGAACATCTGCTTGATGCCCTCGTGCACGCCGCCGACCAGGGTGCCCACCGCCGGGTGCCTGGCGCCGAAGGTCAGCTCGCACGTGGTCGAGGCCTTCAGCCCCATCTTGTGCTCGACGCCCGTCACGTAGACGCCGTTGCGCTCGCCGAGCGTGCCATCCTCGGCGGCCATGTACTTGGGCACCAGGAACATCGACAGGCCCTTGGTGCCAGGCCCGTGCCCCTCCGGCCTGGCCAGCACCAGGTGGAAGATGTTCTCGGCCATGTCGTGCTCGGCACTGGTGATGAACCGCTTCACGCCCTCGATGTGCCAGGTGCCGTCCGGCTGCTCGATCGCCTTGGTCCGGCCGGCGCCGACGTCCGAGCCGGCGTCCGGCTCGGTCAGCACCATCGTCGCGCCCCACTCGCGCTCGACGGCGAGCTCGGCGAACCGCCGCTGCCCGGGCGTCCCGATGTGCCACAGGACGTTGGCGAACGAGGAGCCGCTGGAGTACATCCAGAGCGCCGGATTGGCCCCGAGGACCATCTCGGCCAGCGACCAGATGAGCGACCGCGGCGCGCCGGTGCCGCCCAGCCCGGGCGGCAGGCCCAGCCGGTACCACTGCGCGTCCATCCAGGCCCGGAACGACTTCTTGAACGGCTCGGGCATCCGCACCGAGCCCGTCTCAGGGTCGAACACCGGCGGGTTGCGGTCACCGTGGGTGAAGCTGTCCGCCAGCGGCCCGCTGGCCAGCCTGTTCACCTCGTCCAGGATGCCCCTGACGGTCTCTTCGTCCAGGTCAGGGTAGGGCTCGCTGCCCAGCAGATCCTGTCGGCGCAGCACCTCGAAGAGGTTGAACTCGATGTCGCGCAGATTGCTCTTGTAGTGGCCCACAGCCGGCTCCATAGCTTGCCTGACATGACCTACTCGTCGGTAACACAATAATGCTACCCACTGGTAACCTGTGCCAGCTCAAACTGTGACCGGGATCACGGCAGCGCCCCCCGCGCCGCCCCGCCTTCCGTGAAACCGAACCGCGTTCTAGAGTGAGCAGGGCAGACGACGGGTAAGGTGGGCAATGGCACTGGCGGTCACCGAAGAGCACCAGGCACTGGCCGGATCGGTACGCGGCTGGGCCGAGCGCAACGCCGGCCAGGAAACGCTGCGGGCCGCGGTCGCCGCCCCGGACGGCGGTGCCGCCCGCTACGCCGAATCGGTGCACGCGGCACTGGCCGCCCAGGGCCTGCTCGGCCTGCACCTGCCGGACAGCCAGGGCGGCCAGGGGTTCGGCCTGGCCGAGCTGGCCATCGCGGTAGCCGAGCTGGGCCGCCGGCTGCTGCCGGGCGGTTACCTGCCCACCGTCCTGGCCAGCGCGGTGCTGGCCGCGGCGGGCGCGGACGGCAAGCTGGTGGCCGGCCTGGCCGACGGGACCAGGACCGGCGCGGTCTCGCTGGCCACCGGGATGACGGCCACGCCGGGCAGCGACGGCAGCCTGGTCCTCGACGGCAGCTGCGCGCCCGTCCTCGGCGGATCGGTCGCCGACCTGGTTATCCTTCCGCTGGCCGTGGCCGGCGGCGAGATCTGGGTGGCAGTGGACGCCGCGGAACTCGACATCACGCCGCTGGACAGCCTCGACCTGACCCGGCCGGTCGCGCGGGTGGCGGCCAGCGGCATGGCCATACCCGCCGAGCGAATTCTCAGCGGGCTCACCCGGAGCGCCGTCAGCACCCTCGCGGCCACCCTGCTCGGCGCCGAGGCCGCCGGCATCGCCGGCTGGGCGGTGAGCACGGCCGCCGAGTACGCCAAGATCCGCCAGCAGTTCGGCCGGCCGATCGGCCAGTTCCAGGCGGTCAAGCACCGCTGCGCCCGGATGCTGACCCAGGCCGAGCAGGCCGACGCGGCGGCCTGGGACGCCGCCCGCGCGCTGGACAGCGCCGGCGCCGCCGCGACCCCAGGCGAAGCCGCGCCGGATTCCCCGGACCGGGCCAGCGGCCAGCGGCAGGCCGATTTCGCGGCGAGCGTGGCGGCGGTCGTCGCTGTTGACGCCGCCGTCGAGTGCGCGCACGAGTGCATCCAGGTGCTGGGCGGCATCGGCTACACCTGGGAACACGATGCCCACCTCTATTACCGGCGGGCGCTGTCGCTGCGGGCGCTGCTCGGTCCTTCCGGCCGGTGGGCCAGGCAGGTCGCCGGGCTGGCCGCATCGGGCGTGCGCCGCAAGCTAGGGATTGACCTGCCGGACGAGGCGGCGGACTGGCGCACCGGGATCCGGACCGAGCTGGCGGAGATCGCCGGGCGGTCATGGGCCGACCAAGTCGAGCGGTTCGCCGCGGGCGGCTGGGTCGCGCCGCACCTGCCGCGTCCGTGGGGCCGCGCCGCGACCCCGCTCGAGCAGGTCATCATCGCCCAGGAACTGCGGGCGGCGCGGCTGCGGCCGCCGGTGCTGTTCATCGGCGCCTGGGCGATGTCCGCGCTCGTCGGCTACGGCACGCCGGAGCAGCAGCAGCGGTTCCTGCCGCGGACCCTGCGCAACCAGCTCACCTGGTGCCAGCTCTTCAGCGAGCCCGGCGCGGGGTCGGACCTGGCCGGCATCAGCACGCGGGCCGAACGCACCGGCGGCGGCTGGCGGCTGACCGGGCAGAAGATCTGGACCTCGCTGGCCCGGCAGGCGGAGTGGGCGATCTGCATCGCGCGGACCGACCCGGCCTCGCCGCGGCACGGCGGCATCACCTATTTCCTGGTGGATATGTCCTCGCCGGGCATCGAGGTGCGCCCGCTGCGCGAGATGACCGGGGACGAGCTGTTCAACCAGGTCTTCCTCGACGATGTGTTCGTGCCCGACGACTGCGTCGTGGGCGAGGTGAACGGCGGCTGGAAGGTCGCCCGCAGCACGCTGGCCAACGAGCGCGTCTCGCTGTCCCAGTCCTGGACGTCGGGGTTCGGCGTGGCCGAGCTGCTGGACCTGGTGGCCACGCGGGACCCGGAGATGGCCGGGGACGCGGAGCAGATCGGCCGCCTGGTGTGCGGCGGGCACGCGCTCGACGTGCTCGGGCTGCGGGTCACGCTGCGGCAGCTGTCCGGCACCGAGCCCGGCGCGACAGCCAGCGTGCGCAAGCTGCTCGGCATGCGGCACGCGCAGCAGGTCAGCGAGTGCTGCTGGTCGCTGGCCGGGCCGGCCGGCACGCTCGGGCCCGCCCGCGAGAGCGGCTGGCGGCCCGGGGCGGGCGAGGACGACCAGGCCAGGCACTGGGGCAAGCAGGTACTGCTCAGCCGGGCGCTGACGATCGGCGGCGGCACCACTGACATTCAGCTCAATATCATCGCGGAACGGATACTGGGTCTCCCCCGCGACCCTGAGCCGCCAGCCGGATAGCGCTCCCATTCCCGGGAGAGAATGGCCGGCCGCGGGCCGCAAATCCGGGCATCCTAGACGGACGGATGTTGAATTTATGCGCGGCGAGTTGCGTGACCGTTAGCAATCCTGCTACTACTGTGCGTGACGACATCGGCGTGAGTGCCGATCGAAGTCTTACACGGGGCGGGGGCCCCGCTTCCATTCAGGGGAAACGGAGTTAGCATGATCAAGGCACGCACCTTTGCCGTCGCGGCATTCGTCGCGGCAGCCCCGCTTGCGATGTCGGCCACGCAGGCCTTCGCAGCGACCAGTGGGCACGGCGTCCAGCTCATCGACACGACCCAGACCCTCGCGGGTCAGCAGGCGACCTTCATCGCCGGCGGCGACGACCTCGGCCGCGGCGCGGCTGAGCTGGTTTCCGCCGCGTACATCGGCGGCCCGCAGGGCATCCTGGACATCCCGGCGCACGTGCTCGGCATGCCCAAGGCGCTGCAGTACATTCCCTGAATCCCAGGGAAAAACAGACATCCGTGATTAATTCACGGGATGTGGTTATGCCGCATTGGGCCGCCCCCCGTGGGCGGCCCAATGCATATCTCTATTCCGGGACAACGTGAGCCGGGGCTCACGACCGCGACGCGGGGCCCGTGATTCGTACATATGCAAGGGGGAGCATTCATGCGAACTTGGATAAAGAACGGCGCCCGCATGACGATTCTCGTCACCGCGTTCGCGGGTGCGGGAGCAGGTGTTGCCTACTCCAGCACGGCCGGCAGGTCGCTGGCCGCCAGTGACGGCGCCGGGCACGCCGTCGTGCACCTGGTCAGCATGCGGCTGGCCGCAGGCTGCAGCGATTCTGGCTGCAGTGGTCCGCTGTCCACGGACGTTGGCGCGCAGACGGGCTACACCGGCGGTCCGCTGGCCAGCTACGGAACCGTCAGCCCCGCCGCTGCCTTCGTCACCCGCGGGGAAGACCAGGACGACGCGTCGTTCCCGGCCCTGGGGAAGGACGCGCCGGAGGAGAGCACGAGCCCGGCTAACATGCCAGCCAGCGAGGAGCTTCCGGGCAGCGTCAACGCGGCCGACATTCCCGCGGGCGAGGGGAGCACCGGCTCGAGCGGCGGCCACCACCCCGGCGGACCCGGCACCGGCCCGGGCACCGGTCACCACCACCACCACGGCGGCGGGGCAGGCGCGGGCAAGGGCAAGGGCCACCACGGCAAGGGCGCGGGCAAGGGCAAGGGCCACCACGGCTCGGGCGCCGGAGGTAAGGGCGGCAGTGGCGCAGGCGGTTCGGGCAGCAAGTCCGGCCAGCACATGACCGGCGGCCACGGCGCCAGCACCGGCGCGAAGCTGGCAGGCTCCAGTGCCGCGTCCGGCTCGGACGCGGCCGCCGACGCAACCGCAGCAGCCAATTCCAGCACGTCGGCCGCGCCGCAGAGCTCGCTGCCGACCACGGGTGCCCCGCTGGCCGGCCTGCTCGGCCTGGCCGTCGTCGCGCTCGGCGCGGGAGTGTTCTTCCGCCTCCGCCGCCGTGGCGGCGATGAGGAAGAGCAGCCGCAGGAAAGCTGAGCAACGAGCGAAACCGCAGCACCGGCCGCACGCGGCCACCCGAACGGCGCGGGCACGGCACAACAGCCGGCCCGCGCCGTTCGGTATGTCATTACTCCTCCCCGGTGGTGACACGCCGTACCGTCACGACCTCGGGAAGCGATCAGGCCAGTCCCAGCGCGGTATTGTGCGAATCAGCCGGGCATGGGGGGGTTATGGCCGACGACGGCGACACGTACGAGCGCTTCTTCCGGGCTCGCGAGCCTGACGGCGCCGACGCCGATGGCGGGGACGCCGGGACGCCGCTCCCGCCCAGCACGCCTCCGCCGCCCAGCCAGCACCGCCGCGGCGCGCCGTCGGGTGCCCAGGAGCGGCTGATGGCCAGGATCGCGGCGGGCCGCCGGGCCCGTCAGCGCCGCGCCTTCCTCGTCGCCGGCGGCGTCGTGTCCGCCCTGGTGTTGTTCGTGGCCGGCTCCGGCTGGGCGCTCACCGGCTACGTCAACCACCTGGTCGGCCGTGTCGACGCCGGGACGCACGCCGCCCCGGCAGGCGCGCCGCTGAACATCCTGGTCGTCGGCATCGACCGCCGGGCCGGCCTGACCCGGCGCCAGCAGCTCGCTCTGCACGTCGGAACCAGCTCCGGCGAGCTCAACACGGACACGATGATGCTGGTGCACATCTCGCCGGCGCACAGCCGGGTGACCGTGGTCAGCCTGCCCCGCGACACCTGGGTGAACGTCCCCGGGCACGGCATGAACAAGATCAATGCCGCGTATGCGCTCGGCGGGCCGAAGGTGATGGTGCAGACCGTCGAGCAGGCCGCCGGGTTGACGATCAACAACTATGTCGAGGTGAGCTTCCTCGCGTTCGTCAAGGTCATCGACGCGATCGGCGGGGTGAACGTCTGCCTGCCGGTGGCGCTGCACGACCCGTCGAGCGGCATCAACATGCGGGCCGGCCAGCACCACGTGAACGGGATCACCGCGCTGGAGTACGCCAGGGACCGGCACTCGTTCCCGCTGGAGGACATACAGCGGATCCAGGACCAGCAGAGCCTGCTGTCCACCGCACTGAGCAAGCTGCTCAGCTCAGGAACGCTCGCCAACCCGCTCCGGCTGGACCAGCTGCTCAAGAGCGTGCTGCCGGTACTGCGGGTGGACAAGGGGCTGAACGTGTCCGCGCTCGCCGACGAGATGCGCGGGATCACCTCACGGGACGTTGTGTTCGTCACCGTGCCGGTGGGCAACGTGAACTACACCACGTCCAGCGGCCAGAGCGCGGTGCTGTGGAACCAGGCGCAGGCGGGCCGGCTGTTCGGCGAGATCCGCAGCGACCAGGCGGTGATCAAGACAGTGCCCAAGCGGCACCACGCAGGTGCGCACCACCACGGCCGGGGCGGGAAGTCCGCCAGCGCACGGCACCCGGCCGGCTGGGTGCCGCCGGGGGCGCGGACGGCCGCGCAGGCTGCGTGCAAGTAACGGCGGCCGCGCTGGCCGTCCCCGCGCCGGGTCAGCCGGTTCCGCTCAGCCCGCGCCGCCGAGCGTGGCCGGCGCGCCGTAGGGCCGGAGCACTTCGGGCACCGTGACGAGGCCCTCGGCGTCCTGGAAGTTCTCCATGATGGCCAGCAGCGCGCGGGCCGTCGCGCCGGTCCCGTTCAGCGTGTGCACGTAGTCCAGGCCGCTGTCGCGGCGGAACCTGATATTCAGCCGCCGGGCCTGGTAGTCGGTGGTGTTCGAGCACGAGGTGATCTCGCGGTAGCGCTGCTGGACCGGGAACCACGCCTCGATGTCGTACTTCTTCGCGGCGGGCGCGCCCAGGTCGCCGACCGCGATGTTTTGCACCCGGTAGGGCAGGCCCAGCGCCTGCACGATCTCCTCTTCGTAGCCGAGCAGCTGCTCGTGGAACTCCGCGGACTGCTCGGGCAGGCAGTACACGTACATCTCCACCTTGTCGAACTGGTGCACCCGGAACATGCCGCGGGTGTCCTTGCCCGCCGCGCCCGCCTCGCGCCGGAAGTTCGTGGAGAACGCCACGTAACGGGCCGGCAGCTCGTCGAGCTCGAGCCGCTCGTCGGTGTGAATCCCGGCCAGCGCCACCTCGGACGTGCCGGTCAGGTACAGGTTGTCGCGTTCCAGGTGGTAGAGGTTCGACTCCTCGGTGGGCAGGAATCCGGTGCCGTACATGGCCCGCTCATTCGCCAGCACCGGCGGCAGCACCGCCATGAAGCCCTTGCTGGCCAGCCGGTCCAGCGTGAACCTGAACAGCGCCATCTCGGCCAGCGCCACGTCGCCGAACCGGTAGGCGAACCGTGACCCGGCCAGCCTGGCCCCGCGCGCCATGTCGATCCAGCCGGTCCTGGAGGCCAGATCCAGCGGATCTTTGGGAGTAAAGCCGAACGCTGGCGGCTCCCCCCAGGTGCGGACGGTCTGGGCATCCTCCTCAGTCATGCCGTCCGCGGCGGACGGGTCGGGAAGGTTCGGGATCGTGGCGAGCAGCTCATTGCGCCTGCTCTCCGCCTGGGTCAGCTCCGCCTGCGCCTTGTCCAGTTCCTCCCGCAGCTGCCTGAGCTCGGCAATCTCCGCCTCGCTGGGAGCAGACTTCGACGACCTCTTCTGCGTGGCCCGCAGCGACTCGGCGCGCTCGGTAAGCTCCCGCCAGGTCGCGTCGGCGGACAGCAGCGCGTCGAAGTCCTCGGCGGCGCCGCGCCGGGCGAGCGCGGCGCGGTAATAATCGGGATCCTTGCGGGCGGCCTTGAGGTCAATCACCTGCGCGAGTTTAGTGGAATCGGGACCGGGGCCGCGCGATAGCGTTGACCGGGTGAGCCGGGTGCACGATATGGGCGGACAGACCGGATTCGGGCCTGTTCCTACCGACGACGACGGGCAGTTCTTCCACGCTGACTGGGAGGCCCGGGTGTACGCGCTGGTCCGGGCGCTCCAGCGGCACGGGGTGATCAGCCGGGAGTTCGACGATCTGCGCGACGCCATCGAGCGCATCCCGCCTGCCGAGTACCTCGCCCTCTCCTACTACGAGCGCTGGCTCCGAGCGACGGAGATGCTGCTCGCGGAGAAGGGCCTGCTGGCCGATGATCCCGCAGGCCATGACTAGGTTCGCGCCCGGCGCGCGGGTACGCGCCGCCGCGCCCGATCAGGACGACCACACCAGGCTGCCGCGCTACGTCCGGGGCCACGTGGGCGAGGTGGTCGAGGTCCGGGCGACCTGGCAGCTGCCCGACCAGGCGGTGCGCGGCGTCTCCCGGACCGAGCCGGTGTACGCCGTGCGCTTCCCGGCAGCGGAGCTCTGGGGATCCGGGTCGCACTCGGTGATCCTCGACATGTGGGAGTCCTACCTGGAGGAGGCGCCGTGACCGGCAGCCACGCTGAGGTTCCCGTCGCGGCGCGGGTCCGCAGGCTGGAGGAGCGGCTGATCGACGCCGGGCTGATCACCGACGCGGAGCTTGACGAGATCCTGGAGCGGGTGTTCGCGACCGCCTCCCCGGCGAACGGCGCGCGGATGGTGGCCCGCGCCTGGACCGACCCGGCCTACCGGGAGCGCCTGCTCGCCGACGGCAACGCCGCGGCGGCCGAGCTCGGCTTCGGCCCGGGCAGCCACGGCTACCTGCTCAAGGTGGTCGAGAACACGCCCAGCGTGCACAACGTGATCGTCTGCACGCTCTGCTCGTGCTACCCGACGGCTCTGCTCGGCCCGTCGCCGAGCTGGTACAAGAGCTTCGCCTACCGGTCCCGGGTGGTCCGCGAGCCGCGTGCGGTGCTGGCGGAGTTCGGCCTCGGGCTGCCGGACAGCATCGAGATCCAGGTGTGGGACGCCAACTCCGAGACGCGGTACCTGGTGCTGCCGCTGCGGCCGGAGGCCGCCGCCGAGCTGGACGAGGACGCGCTCGCCTCCCTGGTTACCCGCAACGGGCTTATCGGCACCGCCGTTCGGTAATACCAGTAACGGCCTCAGCCCGCTACGGCGGTCACCCTGGCCTGCTGCCGGAGGGGGGCGGCCAGCGGAGCGGAAGATGGGTGATCCCGTTGATGAAGTTGGAGGTCAGCCGGGTGGGCTCGCCGTCCAGCTCCAGCTCGGGCACCATGCGGAGCAGCTCGGTGAAAAAGATGCGCAGCTGCAGGCGGGCGAAATGAGCGCCCAGGCACAGGTGCGGGCCCTGGCCGAAGGCCAGGTGATCGTTGGGCTCGCGGCTGATGTCGAACGTGTACGGATCGGGGAAGGCGCGCTCGTCGTAGTTGGCGGACACGTGGTAGACGACCACCTTGTCGCCCTGGCTGATGCGCCGGCCCGCCAGTTCGGTGTCCTGGGTGGCCGTCCGCCGGAAGCTGAGCACCGGCGGGTGCCAGCGCAGCATCTCCTCGATCGCGGTGGCCATCGTTTCCGGGTGCGCCGTCAGCCTGCGGCGCGCCTGCGGGTGCTGGACCAGGGCGAGCACCCCGCCGGGCAGCGCGCTGCGGACGGTGTCGTTGCCTGCGATGACGAGCAGGAAGAAGAACATCTCCAGTTCGGCGTCGTCCAGCGAGCGGTTGTCCACGGTGGCGGTCACCAGCGCGGTCATCAGGTCGTCCGCCGGGTGCTCGCGCTTGTCCGCGGCCAGCTGCCTGGCGTAGCCGAACATGTCGGCCAGCATCGCGGGCGAGCGCGGGTTGACCGGGCGGCCGGCCGCGTCCCTGACCACCTCGGCGTGCTCGGGATCCTGGTAGCCGATGACCCGGTTGGTCCAGCGCAGCAGCAGCCCGCGGTCGCCCGCCGGGACGCCGAGCAGGTCAGACAAGTTGGCCAGCGGGAAGTCGTCGGTGACCTCGGCCGGCAGGTCGCAGCGGCCCCGCGGCGCGACGGCGCCGAGCAGGGCGCGAGCCCGCCCGGTGATCTGGTCGGTGAGACGTTCGAGCCTGCGCCGGGTGAACGCGGCCGTGACGATCTTGCGCAGCCGGTTGTGCTGCGGCGGGTCCATGTTGAGGATCATCCGCCGGATGAAATCCAGGTCGCCGGGGTCGGGATCGCGGATCTGGGTGGCCCCCAGGGAGGAGGAGAACAGCTCCGGCGCGCGCAGCACGTGCCGGACGTCCGCGTAGCGGGTCACCGCCCAGTAGCCGGGGCCGGCCGGCCAGCCCAGCACCTCGGGCTCACGCTGCCAGCTCACCGGGTCGGTGTCGCGGAGCCTGCGGAACTCCTCGTGCGGAACGCCGCGGGCGAAGACCCGGGGATCGAAGACGTCGGGGACGTTTACCACTCCTGTTCGGAGCTGCGGGAATCGTTGGCGCTGCGCCGCCCGGTGGTGAACCACGCGCCGATCCAGGCGATCAGTGCGAGCGCGAAAGCGGCGATCCCGTGCTTGACGTGGTGGGCGGTGGATTCCGGCCTGGTGACCGGGCAGGAACGAGGGCAGGTGCCCGGCGGTCTGGATTTCGTAGATCACCCCGATGATGACGAAGAGAATACCGAGGACGATCAGTCCTGCGGTCAGGGCGAGCCGGGTATTGCGCGTTACGGCGGGTGCGGTCATGGGATTCTCCTCATCTGCAAGGTGGTCGCTGGCTGGCTGGTCGCGAGGACCGCGGCCAGCGCGATCAGTACATGCAGGCTGTCCCTGGTGATGTGGGTGTTGATGGTACCGATGTGGTCCCCGGCAGAGTAGCCAGGCCTGACCATATCCGACTGGCTGGCCAGCAGGTCGGGTGAACCACCGCCAGGGCGGGCAAAGGCGGACGGAGAAGGCGGCGTGGCGCCGCCTCGGCGATGAGTTGCTGACCGCGGCCAGACGGCGGCAACTGTTTGGCCGAGGCGGCGGATGCTGGGCGCTCGGATGCCCGGCCGCCCGTTCCAGGGGTGGACAGCGGCGGTAGCTGCCTGCCAGAGCGGTTCTGCTGCCGTGATTCGAGCAGCGCCACCGACCCGGTCACCAACCAGGCCCCAGAAAGGACGACGGTGAGCGAGATGAGCAGCATGATTATTTCCGGGTTACCGACATGGGCGAGCCACGCCCCCAGCCATGCGCCTGCCACAAGCACGGTTGCTGCAGTGATCGCGCATACGCCCGCCTTGAGGCGCGTGTTCGCTGGCGACTGGGCTCCGGCCGGCCCGGCGGGGATGTCGTCCGTGACCGCGGCCATCTCCGCGTAGGTCCGCGACGCGAACGCCTGGCCCATCCGCGCGTCGAACTCGTCCCTGGTCAGCCTGCCCAGCACGAAGGCAGCTTTGAGCGCGTCGATCGCCTGCTCTCGGTCGGCATGCGACGCGCGCAGGAGACCGCGGTCTGCCGGGACCGCTGCTTTCTCGTCTTCGGGCCCTGTCATCACCCGGCGCCTCCCACGACCGCGATACAGGCAAAGCGTACGCGGTGACGCCGTCCCGTCATGGTGTCGGACGTCCGCCCGTCCCGCAGCGGGCGCGAACTTCTCAGACCACACTGGAAGATCACGGTGGCGACGGCCGCTCTTTAAACCCGGCTGGGGGCATCGGTATCGTCCAGGTAACTGCCTGGGAACTAGTTAGCACCCTCGAGGATCGCAGATGTCCGTCATCCGCCATTGTCAGCACTGCTGGGGTAACTGCGCTGGCGACTGCCTACTTCCGGGTGACCCAGGTGACGCGGGCTTGTGTATACATCGTCCGAATCCCCGGCTGCCCTGGCCGGACCGGTTTCGACTCCTGGGGAACCGGAGATTTTGGCGACGAGTGTTCTGGGGAACACACGCGTAGCTGCGCCCGCGTATCCCCCGACCGAGAAGATCATTTCCTTGACCTGCGAGAAGACGTGGAGCGGGTGACGGGAATCGAACCCGCATTATCAGCTTGGGAAGCTGTCCGGACCGTCCGGTCGGGCGGCTTCACCAGCGATTTCGGGTAGCCGTTAGTGACTGTCACTGACCGGCCGGCGCCCTGGCCAATTGCACGTTAATTGCACGGTGAACTTGTCTTGGTATCGCTCGCCGAGCCGAAGTAGCGCGGAGATCGCGTAGCAGGACGGTGATCTGCGGCTCCAGCCCGCGGGGAGTGAGCCCCAGGCCTACGGGACCTGGAGCTGCCCGGATCGTCGGTGGCTGTTGGAGCGGCTTAGGCTTGGTGAATTTGTCAACCTGCCAGGCCACCCGGGCGTCTACAATGTACGGCAAGGTCGTCCGGAGAGGGCAGGCCATGATGAACGTGGTTAGGTTAGGACAGGTGTCCTGCCCCGGTGCACGGTGCCGGCCCGCGGTCGCTGGTGCTGGTGCTGGCCGCCTGTGGTGTTGCTGGCGCGTTTCCGTCTGCTGCGCTGGCGGGTTCGTCCCCGGTTCCGGATTGGAGTCAGCAGGCGCCCGCGACCAGCCCGTCCTTCCGGGCCGAGGCGCCGGATGGCCTACGGTCCGGCCACCGGCACCATCGTCCTGTTCGGCGGCACCAGCAAGCACGGTAATCTCGCTGACACCTGGACCTGGGATGGCTCGACCTGGACGAAGCAGGCGCTGCGACCAGCCCGCCCGCCCGGGCCTTCGCATCGGTGGGCTACGACGTGGCCGCCGGCACCATCGTTTTGTTCGGCGGCTTCGGCAAGGTCATCCAGGGCGTCTTCGCTGACACCTGGACCTGGGGTGGCTGAGGGCTAGCGCTGCCGGAACCTGTCGCGCGGCTATCCCAAGCGGACCCGGAGGCATGGTGGGCTGAACGCAGTGACGGGCAACCGCTCGGGTACTCCAGACTGCTGGGCGCGCTCGCATCGACTCCGGCTGCGCGCCAGGCGCTACTGCGGGGCTATTTTGAGCCAACTGAAGCCGACCTAGAGCAGGGCCTGAAGGTACCCAGTGCCGCGCACCGTGCGATCGCGCGGCTGGTTGCCCGGGGTGCCGTGCGTGTCATCCTCACCACGAACTTCGACCGCCTCACCGAGCGGGCGCTGGAGGATGTCGGCGTACCACCCCAGGTCCTGCACCGGCCGGAGCAGCTCGCCAGCGCGACCCCGCTCGCACACGCCAAAGCCACCGTGATCAAGCTGTATGGGGACTACGCGGACCTTGAGCAGCGGAACACCGCCGACCAACTGGCGGAGTACCCGGAAGCTCTCGTCGCCTACCTCGGCCATGTCCTGGACGAGCACGGCCTCTCACAGTCCATTCAGTGTCGAGGTCCAGAACCGCTTCAAGAGCCTGCTGGACGCTGTTGAAGGGTTTATCTTTGGCGCAGACCGGCCAGTGTACCGGACCTGGTATTCCTACTACATAGAAGAGTTTGAACAGATCAGGAACAGAGGTTGGAATCCGATGGTTCGAAGTAACTATGCTGTCGCGGCTGACCATGATGTCCGCGGGCCTCTCGCTATTGTGCTTGCGAATGTGGCCGATCAGAGGCTACCCGCAAAATGGAGGGACTACGTGGAATCCTTCACGCGACTGAGGCTCTCGTGCCTTTCGGTCTGGCGGCTCGTTGTTAGGCTGCACTGAAAGAACGCTGTCAAGATCCGATTGACACCGATGCAGCGAGCTTTTCCTTACGAGATCGTCCCGGGCACCACTGCTGGCTGCGGCTGCCCAGGTCAAGACGGCCGGAGTGCAGCTTCGACGGCCTGGCAGGTCTGTTCGACTGTGAGCCGCTCGCAGTCAATAACTGAGTGCGGCTGCCTGTCAGCTGTAAATTGGGTGACCTGTGCGTGGAGCTTCCGCAGGAAGTCCCGGCCGCCTCTCTCGTCGATGACCTTGCTGACGACATCCTGGCGTGGATCACCGGCCTTCGCCCGTTCCACACAGCGTTCGACCGAGGGCTCGACATTCGCTGTTAGCAGTATCTGGAAGTACTCGGCTTTGGCCGCTGCTGCGGCAGACTCGAAGTCTGCCAGTTCCCTGGCGTTCAGGTGCGTCATCATTTGCGGCATGATCACGTCGTGGCCATTGCCGAGGTGGACCCGCGCCATCGCCGCCGCCAGAAGCCTCCCAGCCTCGAACGAGTCGCTGAAGCTGTCGCCCCAGCCGTCGATCATGGCGGCTACCCGGTCGATGTCAAGGTTGAGGACACCGGGATGCCGGTCAGCGAAGGCGCTCGCTATCGTCGATTTCCCGATGCCGGGCGGCCCGTTTAGGTGGATGAGTCGTACCACCTGAGAGATGTTACCTTCGGCAGTTTTCCCGTCCTCCTGATAGCAGCCCGGCGAGGAAGTCTTCCTCGCCCGCACGGCCGCAATATAGCGTGCGGTGGCTCCATCCACCCCGGCCGTGCGTGCTCCCTTGTTCGCCCGCACCCGGTGCCATGCCACGGTCAGCACGGCGGGGTCAGCGACGAGGCTGAACAGGTCGCCGAACCGGCAACCCGGATCGGCGGCCGCCCATCGGTGCAGCTTCGCCTGGATCCCCAGTACCCGCGCCCGGGCTGCTTTCGCATCCGGCCACGACGCGCCCGTCTTCACCGGCGGCCTCCTGGCATTCCAGCCCGCACGCTGCAGGCACACTGCCTCCCTTCGCCATGTGCGCGGCTTTCCCGCGCCCGGACTACTACGGAGGCTCCGCCCCGTCCCCGGGCCATCAGCAGACGGCGTGCCTGCCCGCGGCCGGCCTGGCAGGCCGGGCCCGCGGGCAGCCCAGGGACGGTTCCCACGTTCACCACGAACCAGTTGACGAGCACGGTGCCCAGCTATTCCCGGGCAGCCCAGCCACGAGTACGCTGCAGGCATTCCCCGTGACCACCGGCCCGGCCAGCACTTCGGCCGCGCCGGAGTCGATCAACCCGTTCCAAGGTCTACCGCGCGCTGCATCCCGGCCCGCATCCACCAGGTTCGAGCCGGTCCCCCCTCACACCCGGGGGCTTCTGCCACTGGTTCACACGAGTTACGCCTTCTCATCGCGCTCACCGGGCCCGGGCCGTCTGGCAGTACCGGCCTGTCCCGGCTTTGTCAGGGCTGCTCCCACCCTCCCCGGCGCCTCCCGGCTCAGGCTGCCCTCAGCTTCACCAGCCTGCTGCGACAGGCCAGAGGCGGGCCCTTCCATCCCGCCCGGTCCAATGGCGCCTCGTGGCGCACGAAACCGTAGAGAAAGTTGTCACAGCGCAAGACGGCGGTCTATGTCCGGCTCCGCTTGATGTGCGACATGGTGGCTCCGCTTGATGCGTGACACTCCCGCTCATGCTTCGGGAGCTGAATGTGGTCGAGCAGAGATACCGCGCCGTGGTGGAGGTCTTGTCCGGGACTCCGGTGATCGAGGTCGCCGAGCGGTATGGCGTGGCCCGGCAGACCGTGCATCGCTGGCTTGCCCGGTACCGGGCTGAGGGGCTGGATGGCCTGGCTGACCGGTCGCACGCGCCCAGGCAGCATCCGTGGCGGATTCCTGCGGAGACCGAGGCGCTGATCTGCGAGTTGCGCAGGGCTCACCCTCGCTGGGGGCCTCGCCGCCTGGTCTTTGAGATGGACCGCCGTGGGTGTCCGGGTCTGTCCCGGTCCACGGTGTACCGGGTGCTGGTGCGCCATCAGCTGATCCAGCCGGTGCCCCGGCGCAGGCGCCGCGATCAGTACATCCAGTGGGAACGGCAGGCCCCGATGCAGCTGTGGCAGCTCGATGTGACCGCCAGCTTGTTCCTGGCCGACGGCCGGGAATGCAAGGTGATCACCGGGGTCGATGACCATTCCCGGTACTGCGTGATCGCCACCGTCGTGGCCCGTGCCACCGGCCGGGCGGTCTGTGCGGCGTTCGTGGAGGCGATGCGCGAATACGGGGTGCCCGAGGAAGTGCTGTCAGACAATGGCAAGCAGTTCACTGGGCGGTTCGGCAAGCCCCGCCCGGCCGAGGTGCTGTTCGAGCGGATCTGCCGGGAGAACGGCATCACTCAGCGGCTGACCAGGCCTCGCTCGCCGACGACCACGGGGAAGATCGAGCGCCTGCACCAGACCCTGCAGCTGGAGTTGCTGAATATCCATGAGCCGTTCGCGAGCATCGAGGACGCCCAGGCCGCAGTGGATGCATGGCGCCAGGAATACAACGCTGACCGGCCGCACCAGTCGCTGGCCATGGCGTTCCCGGCCACCCGGTTCGCCCCGTCCACCGGCCAGGTCCTCGCCCTGCTGGTCCCGGCCTGCCTCGCCCCTCCGGGTCCGGCCGGCCCGGTCACCAGCACGGCCGGTCCCGGTGAGCCGCTGGTGGCAGCCGAAACAGGGAACGGCCAGCCAGCAAGCTGTGCGGTTGAGCTGGACCGGGTTGTCCCGCCGTCAGGCAACTTGCAGGTGGCCGGGCAGCAGATCTGGTTCGGCCCCGCGATGACCGGGCGCATCATCAGGATCTGGCCCGATACCCGGCAGGTGCACGTGCTGGCCAGCGGGCACCTGATCAAGACCCTGCCGTCCCGGCTGGATGGCAGGGACCTGGCCCGGCTGCGCGCTGGCGGTGCCGTCCCGGCCGGTGCACCGCCACTGCCGCCTCCCTCTGGCGATGTCATCGAGATCGAGCGCACCGTCAACGCATCGGGCAATATCAGCGTCGGCAACCATGTCATCAGCGCCGTATCACCACTGGCCGGGCAGCGGGTCACGGTCCGGCTGGAGGGGCCGGTCGCGCACATCCTCGCCAACGGCACCACCGTCCGCACCATCGCCTGCCCCATCCCGCAGCCCGCCCGGCACCGGCTGCGCGGAGCCCGCGCCGCAACCGCCGGGCCACCACAGCTGCCCGCCCCGCTCACCGTCCGGCGGCGGGTGTCCAGCCGTGGCGCGATCATGATCGGCGGCCAGCGGATTCAGGTCGGATTGCCGCACGCGGGCAAGACCGCCGAGATCACCGTCGGCTCCGACACCTACCAGATCACCGTGGAGTAAGGCATTGCCCTCACCGCGGCCCGCACGACCAGCCGCGACATCAACCGGCACAAGGCCTCCGACTACCGTTAACCCAACCGGGACCAGGAGGATGAGCATAAGCGAGCCAGCCGACGCCACCGGATCCCCAATCGCCGCCGAGGTCATCCCGCAGCTAGCCGCCGCCGCGGCGCAGATCGCCGCCGCCCACGAAGAACCGGCTCCGGCGTCCATCGCCGCGGCGCCGACCACCCGGGTCAAGGCGCTCGACCTGCTGTTCAGAGGCTCAACGGTCCCAGCCAGTTACGACG
This sequence comes from uncultured Actinomycetes bacterium, assembly GCA_963702235.1. Classification (GTDB taxonomy): domain Bacteria; phylum Actinomycetota; class Actinomycetes; order Streptosporangiales; family Streptosporangiaceae; genus PALSA-505. Next base: position 133,558 of record CAVPBZ010000029.1, on the reverse strand, counting down.
CGCCGTCCTACGCGGTCGTGATGACCGGCCACTTCGCCAGCTACCGCGGCGCCCCGCCCCGCAGCCAAATCAAGCTGCCCCGCCGCGGCCGGTGCCTGATTGTCGTCATCGACGCCAGCACCCTCGACGGGACCGACGCCACCATGCACGACCAAGACGACACCGGCCTGCTCGCACAGCTCGGGCCGGTGACAATCCTGACCGGCAAGACAATCCCGCCCTCACAAAAACCCTAGGGTCGTGTCGCGCATCAAGCGAGGCCAATCCGTCGCACTTCAAGTGGAGCTAGGCACAAGACGGCGGTCTATGTGCTGTCCCGCGTGATGCTTGACCTTCGACGAATCGGTGGTCAATCCGTGGTGGATCAGTGGTGAGCACGGATGCCGCCGGGTCGGGATGCCAGCAGGCTAGACGACAGCAGCCAGAACCATCCAAGGAAGGAAATCTGAGATGAGCACTCGCCGTCGCCTCAGCGTGACAGCCGTCACCGTCTCCTGCGCAGCGCTCGCAGTGCTGGGTGTCGGCAGTGGCGCCCTGGCCAGCAACCTCACCACCTCGGGGCAGATCAAGGCCTGCTACAAGACCGGCGCGACGCTCCCCCCGCTAGATCACATCGCCACGACGGGCTCCTGCCCCACCGGCGATTCGAGCCTGACCTGGAATAAGGTCGGCCCCCAGGGTCCAGTTGGACCGCAGGGCCCGCAAGGCCCTGCCGGCCTGGCGGTGGGCATCTCTGGAACCAGCGGCACGTCGGTGGCGCTTAACCACGCGCAGACCCTGGCACCGGTGCTGTCCACCGCCGCGGCGCCGGCTACCGGCACCTACTACGTCAACGCCAGTGTGATGCTGGTCGTCGCCCAGGGCGACACCGTAGCCTGCATCCTCGGCGACAACAATGGCACGCAAGGCGCCTTCGCCACGGTCGGCCCCGCCGCGAACCAGACATACGAGACCCTCCCGCTGGACCAGGCGATCTCCGTCAACGCCGGAGACTCCGTGAAGGTGGAATGCACCGACTACACCTCGAACAACGTCACCTTGTTCTACGACGGTGGCATCACCGGCACGCTGATCAACTCCGCGACCGGCAACGCACTAAAGGCCAGCCCCATGCAGCGGACGCTGCCGGGTCACCTGTAATCCTCTCAGTCCACTGGCGGACCCGCATTCGCGGGTCCGCCAGTTCCATGTCGTCCCTGGACGATGCCGGACTTTTCAGATGGTGTCATGAATCCGAGGGTCTTGCGGGGCCGGCCGTTGAGGCTGCGGGCGATGCGGGCGATGTCGTCGGCGGAGTGCACCGATAGGTCGGTGCCTTTGGGCAGGTACTGGCGGGGCAGGCCGTTGGTGTTCTCGTTCGATCCGCGCTGCCAGGGTGCGTGCGGGTCGCAGAAGTAGACCGGGATGCCGGTGGCGATGGTGAACTCGGCGTGATACGACATCTCTTTGCCCTGATCCCAGGTGATGGTCCGGGCCAGCTCGGCGGGCAGCGTGCCGATCGCCTGCCGCATGGCGCGTCCGGCCAGGTGCGCGTCCCGGCCGTGGGGCAGGTGCAGCAGCAGGACGTAGCGGCTGGTCCGCTCGACCAGGGTGCCGACCGCGGACCGGCAGTCCTTGCCGATGATCAGGTCGCCTTCCCAGTGGCCGGGCACGGCCCGGTCGGCGGCCTCGGCCGGGCGCTGGCTGATCATCACCATGTTCTTGATCCGCCCGGTGTTCTCGCCGCGGCCGCGCGGGCGGCGCCGGGCCCGGCCGGTGCGCAGGCAGCGGGCCAGCTCGCGGCGCAGCTCGCCGCGGCCCTGGACGTACAGGGCCTGGTAGATGGTCTCGTGGCTCACCTGCGTCATGGGATCGCCTGGGAACTCGATCCGCAACCGGCGGGAGACCTGCACCGGCGACCACCATTGCTCCAGCCAGCCGGTGACCCGGGCGGCCAGCTCGGGGCAGGCCAGCTTCGGCACCTTCGGCCGCCGTGCCTGCTGGCGGGCTCGCTGATGCGCCCGCCACGGCCGGTATCCGCTGCGGCCGCCGTTGGCAGCCACCTCCCGCGACACCGTCGAGGCCGCCTTGCCCAGCCGCCTGGCGATCAGGGTGAACGACTCCCCGGCGTGCAGGCCCAGGGTGATCTCCTCCCGGTCGGCCACCGTCAGCCGCCCCGGCCCTGGCACCCACCCATCCGGGTGCACCGGCCGCCGCGAGGGCTGCCGCACGATCAGCGCGACACCCTGATGAGAGCAGCCCACTTGCGGGCCGATCTCCCGCAGCGACAGTCCCCTGGCCTTCAGCCGCAGCGCCAGCTGCCGTTGCTCTGCCGTCAGATGCGCACGCATCCCAGCCTCTCCTCAGCTCATCGAGAATCTTCTCGACTCATCAAGGGTCCGTGCGCTGACCCGTTGAACCTGCCCCGTCAAGGATCAAGTGAGGCTAGGCACAAGACGGCGGTCTATGCCCGGCTGCGCTGACCAGCGGAAACGACGGCGGCTGAAAGCGCAGCCTCGCTTGACGCTTCACACCGCGCGGGCTTCACCTGATGCTGCACACGCTAGCGTCCGCACCGCTCACGGTCTCGCGCTTACTCGGGCCTGATCCAGAAGCGATCCCGGTTGCGGTAGGCAAGTGACGATCATCACGAACTGGCCATGCTGGTCCGGCCGTCCTGGCAACGGCCCGAAGACACGCAGGCGGTAGCGGCGCTCGACGATCGGCTTCTTATAGGTCTTCTCCGGCCAGCCCGGGTGCACCCACTCGTCCAGCACCTCATGAACCGCCCAGCGCAACCCGAGCCGGAAGTGAATCACTTCCGTCGGCCGCCAGCCCTCGCCCTGCGACGCTGTCGCTTCAACCTCGGCGCGATGGCCATGGGAGACATCACTGAACCGCACGTGCGCCGCTGGCGCAGGCAACTGCTCAATTCCGGCGTCGGGCCGGTCACGGTGGCCAAGGCCTACCGGCTGCTCAAAGCCATCATGGCAACAGCCGTCGAGGACGGGCTGATCCGCCGCAATCCATGCCGTCTCAAAGGGGCAGGTCAGGAGCGGTCACCTGAGCGGCCTCTGCTTGCCATGCGCGAGATTTTCGCGCTCGCTGGTGCGGCCGGTCCCCGGTACCGTGCGCTGGTCTTGCTTGCCGTGTTCGGCAGCCTGCGCTGGGGCGAGCTGGCGGCGGTGACCCGTCGGCACGTTGACCTCAAAGCCCGGACTGTCTACGTCGAGGTCTCCCGGGTCGAGCTGTCCGATGGCTCTCTGCTCATCGGGCCGCCGAAGTCGGCGGCGGGCAAGCGCGTAGTGACACTGCCCGATGTGATCATGGCTGAGGTAGCCCGGCACATGGAGGAGTACGCGGAGCTGGACGATGACGGCCTGGTATTCGTCGGGCCGAAAGGCGCGCCATTGCGACGTCCCAATTTCACCCGCGTATGGAGCCGGGCAACTGCCGAAGCCGGACTTGAAGGCGTGCATTTCCACGACCTACGCCACGCGGGAAACACGCTCGCTGCAATGAGCGGCGCGACCCTTCGCGAGCTGATGGACCGCATGGGCCATTCCACCACCCGCGCAGCGGTCATCTACCAGCACAAGGCGGCGGGCCGCGACCAGCTCATAGCCGACGCTCTGGGCAAGCTGGCCGAGCCCGAGCTAGGCCGCATTGGTACGGCAACGGGCACGCAGCGGGCACGAAAGCCGAAGGAAGCCGGATGACTCGACGGGGTAACGCCGCAGATCAGGGATGTGACCTGCGCCTTCACATGAGAGCGGGTGACGGGAATCGAACCCGCATTATCAGCTTGGGAAGCTGACGTTCTGCCATTGAACTACACCCGCGCGCTGGGCGGACCCGGGCGGTCGCACCCGACCGGGCACGACCATGTTGCGTTCGCCCCGACATCGTACCGGAACCGGTAGGTTGCCAGCGTGCTGCTCTCTGACCGCGACATCAAGGCTGAGATCGCGTCGGGCCGGGTGAACGTTGACCCGTACTCTGTCGAGCTCGTCCAGCCGTCCAGCATCGACGTCCGGCTCGACCGGTACTTCCGGGTGTTCGAGAATCACCGGTACCCGCACATCGACCCGGCGATCGAGCAGGCGGACCTGACCCGGCTGGTGGAGACCAAGGGCGATGAGCCGTTCGTCCTGCACCCGAACGAGTTCGTCCTCGGCTCCACCTACGAAGTCGTCACGCTCCCAGCCGATATCGCCGGCCGGCTAGAGGGCAAAAGTAGTCTCGGCAGGCTGGGGCTGCTCACCCACTCCACCGCCGGCTGGATCGATCCCGGGTTCAGCGGGCACGTGACGCTGGAGCTGTCCAATGTGGCCACGCTGCCCATCAAGCTCTGGCCGGGCATGAAGATCGGCCAGCTGTGCTTGTTCCGGACCAGTTCGCCGGCCGAGCACCCGTACGGCTCGGACATCTACGGCTCCCGGTATCAGGACCAGCGGGGCCCCACGCCGTCGCGCTCCTATCTGAACTTCTACCGGTCGCCGGTCTGAGCCGGGGGCACGTGACCTCGCCTGGACTTGCTGTTACCGTCGGGTATAAACCGGGAAGTAACTTAGGCAGAGGCGTGAAGGCCGCGCCGCCCAGGGAGGCCCGCAGATGACGCACGTTGACGAACGCCAGGCCAGGAAGGTAGCCGAAGAGGCGAGGGAGCAGACGTGGCGCCAGCCGAGCTTCGGCAAGCAGCTGTTCCTCGGTGACCTGCAGCTCGATCTCATTCACCCGCACCCGCAGCCGACCGACGAGGCCCGCAAGCGCGGCGAGGAATTCTGCGCCCGGATGCTCGAGTTCGCCGAGACGCAGATCGACGGCGCGCTCATCGAACGCGAATCCCGCATCCCCGACGAAACTGTCAAGGGGCTGGCCGCGCTCGGCGCGTTCGGCATGAAAATCGCCCCCGAATACGGCGGCCAGGGACTCTCCCAGCTGTATTACAACCGGGCCCTGATGATCGCCGGGTCAGCCTCGCCGGTCGTGGGCGCGCTGCTGTCCGCGCATCAGTCGATCGGCGTGCCGCAGCCGGTGAAGCTGTTCGGCACCGAGCAGCAGAAGCAGGAGTTCCTGCCCCGGTGCGCGCGCGGCGAGGTCAGCGCGTTCCTGCTGACCGAGCCCGACGTCGGCTCCGACCCGGCCCGGCTGCGCACCAGCGCCGTCCCCTCCGAAGACGGCAAGGAGTACGTGCTCGAAGGGGTCAAGCTGTGGACCACCAACGGGGTCATCGCCGGCCTGCTCGTCGTGATGGCCCGGGTGCCGCAGAGCGAGGGCCACCGCGGCGGGATCACCGCGTTCGTGGTCGAAGGCACCGCCGAGGGCCTCACGGTCGAGCACCGCAACGCCTTCTTGGGGCTGCGCGGCATCGAGAACGGCGTGACCAGGTTCCACCAGGTGCGGGTCCCGGCCGAGAACATGATCGGCAAGGAAGGCCAGGGCCTGAAGATCGCCCTGACCACGCTGAACACCGGCCGGCTCTCGCTGCCGGCCAGCTGCGCGGCGGCCGCGAAGTGGTCGCTCAAGATCGCCAGGGAGTGGTCGAAAGAGCGGGTCCAGTGGGGCCGTCCGGTCGGCGAGCACGAGGCAGTGGCGAAGAAGATCTCTTTCATCGCGGCGACCGCCTACGCGCTGGAGGCCATGGTCGACCTGTCCAGCGCGCTGGCCGACGACAACCGCAACGACATCCGGCTGGAGGCCGCGATCGCCAAGCTGTACTGCTCGGAGATGGGCTGGAAGGTCGTCGACGAGCTGGTGCAGATCCGCGGCGGCCGCGGCTACGAGACGGCCGCGTCGCTGGCCGCGCGCGGCGAGCGCGGGGTTCCTGCCGAGCAGGCGCTGCGGGACATGCGGATCAACCGGATCTTCGAGGGCTCCAGCGAGATCATGCAGCTGTTCATCGCCCGCGAGGCGGTGGACGCGCACCTGTCCGCGGCCGGCGAGCTGATCGAGCCGGGGCCGCTGGCCACGAAGGCGCGCGCCGCGGCCAAGGCCGGCAGCTTCTACGCCAAGTGGCTGCCCACCCTGGTCACCGGCCAGGGCTCGAACCCGACCGCCTACAAGGAGTTCGGCACGCTCGCGCCGCACCTGCGCTACGTGGAGCGGACCAGCCGCAAGCTGGCCCGCGAGACCTTCTATGCGATGGCCCGCTGGCAGGGCAAGCTGGAGCGCAAGCAGGGCTTCCTCGGCCGGATCGTGGATATCGGCGCCGAGCTGTTCGCGATCAGCGCGGTGTGCGTGCGGGCCCAGATGGACGCCGCCGAGGGCCGCGGCTCAGCGCCCGGCGAGAACGTCACCGAGCTCGCCGACGTGTTCTGCCGGCAGGCCCGGCTGCGCACCGACGCGCTCCTGCAGGGCCTCTGGCACAATACCGACGCGCTCGACACCAAGCTGGCCAGGCGGGTGCTCGGCGACGAGTACACCTGGCTGGAGGACGGGATCGTTGACCCGTCCACGCCCGGCCCGTGGATCGCTGCGGCCGACCCAGGGGCGTCCGAGCACGAGAACGTGCACCGGATCATCGGCTAGCGGGGGTCACCTCACCGGGTAACGCGGGTCCCGCCCGGCTCCAGTCGTCGGACTGCTTAATTTCCCGAACGGCTGAAGCCGGGCCACCTGCCGGTCACGCTCATCTATCGCGGCGCGGAGGGCGTCCCGCTCGGCCGCCAGCTCACGGACTCGTCCTTCGAGCCGGCGGACTTGCTCCTCAAGCTCGAGGACGCGGCGGACCGCGGCGAGGGTGAGGCCGTCCCCGACCAGCCGCAGCACGTACGCGACGGTAGTCACTTCCTGCCGGGTGTACCGCCGCTGGCCGCCGGCCGACCGGGACGGGCGCACCACGCCGAACTCGTCGAGCCGCCGCAGGAACGCGTGCTGAACCTCGAGCGTCGCTGCGACCTGGCCGACCGTGTACAGCGGCAGGTTCTCGTCGTCAATAGGCAGCGAAGGCACGGCATGCTCCAGAGAGACAAACCGGGTCCGGACGGCTGCGCCGCCCGGACCCGGTTACGGTACGTCGTCAGGCAGCGATCATCTTGCTGGTGTCGTTGCCGATTTCCACCTTACGGGCCTTGGCCTGCTCGGCCAGCGGCACCCGCACGGTCAGCACGCCGTTCTCGTAGGCCGCCTCGACGTTGTCGGCGTCGTAGGCGTCACCGAGGTAGACGCGGCGGCGAAGCGCGCCGGTCACCCGCTCGCGGACGAACGGACGCCCGGAGTCGGACTTCTCCGCCTCGCGCGTGGCGCTGACGGTCAGCACGCCGCGGTCGACGTTCACCTCGATGTTCTCCTGGCCCACACCGGGAAGGTCGAAGCGAAGCACGACGTCGTCCTGCCGACGGATGCCATCCATCGGCAGCGCGGGCCGAACATTGCCGAACGTGCGCTGGAACGGGTCAAAAGCTGTCAAGAGCACTGAGGCTCACCTCCATGTGGTTGCTGGGTCCGCACGGTTGTGAACCCAGGTTTCACTCATCTACTGGAGAAAACCTCAAACTCTGCTTGTATATTTCCTTTGCTTCTGGGAGGCAGTTCTCAGTGGGTCGTTGCCTCAGCCGATCCGCTCGATGATCGTCGCGTTGGCCTGGCCGCCGCCCTCGCACATGGTCTGCAGGCCGTACCTGCCACCGGTGCGCTCGAGCTCGTGCACCATCTTGGTCATCAGGATGGCCCCGGTTGCGCCCAGCGGGTGCCCGAGGGCTATCGCGCCGCCGTTCGGGTTGGTCTTCTCCAGCGATGCGCCGGTCTCGGTGGACCAGGCCAGCAGCACCGGGGCGAACGCCTCGTTGACCTCGAACACGTTGACGTCGTCGATGTCCAGCTTCGCCCTGGTGAGCGCCTGGCCGGTCGCCGGGATCGGGCCGGTCAGCATGAGCACCGGGTCGGCGCCGGTCACCGCGAGCGTGTGGATACGGGCCCGCGGGGTCAGGCCGTGCCGCTGCACCGCCTCTTCGGAGGCGATCAGCAGGGCCGCCGAGCCATCGGATATCTGCGACGCGGTGGCGGCGGTGAGCTCCCAGCCCTCGCGGAGCGGCTTCAGCGCAGCCAGCTTCTCCTTGGAGGTGTCCCGCCTCGGTCCCTCGTCGGTGCTGACGTCGGCCAGCTCGGTGATCTGGCTGGCGAACCTGCCCTCGTCGATCGCGCGGATCGCCCGGCGGTGGCTCTCCAGGGCAAACTCCTCGAGCTGGTCCCGGGTGATGCCCCACTTCTCGCACATCAGCTGGGCGCCACGGAACTGGGAGATCTCCTGGTCGCCGTAACGCTTCTTCCAGCCCTCGCCGAACGGCAGGCCTAGCTCCATCGGCAGCGCGACGGACGAGCCCATCGGGACCTGGCTCATGCTCTCGACGCCGGCCGCGACGACCAGGTCCTGGGTGCCGGACAGCACTCCCTGCGCGGCGAAGTGGACCGCCTGCTGCGACGACCCGCACTGGCGGTTGACCGTCACGCCCGGAACCTGCTCGGGCAGTCCGGCCGACAGCCACGACTGGCGCGCGATGTCGAGCGTCTGCGGCCCGATCTGGGAGACGCACCCCATGACCACGTCGTTGACGGCGGCCGGGTCCACCCCGGTCCGGGTCATCAGCTCGGCCAGCACGTGCGCGGCCATGTTGACGGGGTTGACGCCGGATAGCCCGCCGTTCCGCTTCCCGACGGCGGTGCGGACCGCCCCGACGATGTACGCCTCTGCCACAACGACCTCCAGCTGCTCATCGGGCCGGCCTGTGCGCCTCGCGCTCCGGCCGCAAACCGAGTGTGATTCGGTTTTAGTCACAGGATAGCTCGTCGGCCGCCGGGTGGCACGGGCTGGCCAGGCTGCCCCCGCGGAGACTGGTGCTGGCGCGGTGGCCCCACGTAGGCTTCTGACGACAGCGGGCGAAGGCGGAGGAGGCGCGAATGCTCACCGGGTTCATCTTGGTCGCGTTTCTCGCTGCCCTCGTCACGTTCGGCGTGGTCAAGGCGCGGCGCAAGATCGGGATGAGCGTCAGCAACCGGACGTGGGCGATCTCGTTCCTCATCACGGTCCTGATCATCCTGGCGCTGTGGTCAACCGGGCACAACTGACCGGCAGCCCCTGACCTGCAGTTTGGCGCCCGGTCACGGTCGGCCCGGTCCCTTCGGCGAGTGCCGGCGGCGAGCCACGCCGCTCTCTGCGCGGCCTCTTGAGCGAGCCTCCATAGCCAGCTAGCGGCGGCCGGCCATCACGCGACGGAGGTCCAGCCACACCGGTGACCGTCATCGCCGGGTGAACACAACCGGCATCCGGCCCGTGTCACTAGCTGGCAGATCGCCGACATTCCGTTACCCGGAGGGCTCCATGCGCGCGTCCAGATTAATCCCAGGCTTTGCCGTCCCGCTCGCGGTCGCCGTGGCGGCGGCCACCGGCGTGACTGACGGCCCGGCGTTCGCGGCCACCGGGGCGAACCCGGCCAAAGCCACACCTGCCGCCACGACCAGCGTCATGACCTGGGGCGACAACAGCGCAGGTGAACTGGGCAATGGCTCGCTCGCGCCCGCACGAGACCGGTCGCGGTCGGCGGTTCCGGCGGGATCCGGGCCATCTCTTCCGGGGGGCGGCACGTGCTGGCCCTGACCTCCAGCGGCACCGTCCTCGCCTGGGGCAACGACACCGCGGGGCAGCTGGGCAACGACACCGCCAGCGCTAACAACGACGCGGAGAACCCGGCGGCGGTGAAGGGCCTCACCGGTGTGACACAAGTCTCAGCGGGAGCCGAGCACAGCCTGGCGCTGCTGTCCAACGGCACGGTCGAGGCCTGGGGCGACAACAGCCATGGTGAGCTCGGCAACGGAACGACCACCAGCAGCGCCGTCCCGGTGCCGGTCACCGGCCTGGCCGGCGTGAAGTTCGTGGCCGCGGGCCAGCTGTTCAGCGTGGCCGTGCTGAACAACGGCACGGTCGAGGCCTGGGGCGACGGCGGCAACGGGCAGCTCGGTGACGGGACGGACAAGGACAGCGACGTGCCGGTGGTGGTCAAGGGCCTGACCGGCGTGACCGCCGTGGCGGCCGGCGGCGAGCACGTGCTCGCGCTGAAATCGGACGGCACCGCGGAAGCGTGGGGCGATAATATCGCCGGCCAGCTGGGTAACGGCGCTCCGCCAGGATCCAGCGACGCGCCGGTGAAGGTCAAGGGCCTGACCGGCGCGGTGGCCACCTCGGCCGGCCAGCAGTTCAGCCTGGCTCTGCTGTCGAACGGACAGGTGATGGGCTGGGGTGACAACGGCTTCAACCAGCTCGGTCAGTTCAACGGCTTCCCTGGCGGCATCGGCAGCAGCAACGTGCCGGTGCAGGTGCCAGGCCTCGCGCATGTCACCGCGATCGCGGCCGGCGGCTCGTTCGGGCTGGCGCTGCTGGCCGGCGGGACGGTCGATGGCTGGGGCGACGGGGCCTTCGGGCAGTTCGGCAACGGGACCACCAACACGCTGACGGCACCCACCGCGGTCAGCGGGCTGGCGGGGGTGAGCGCCATCTCAGCCGGCGGAGCGAGCAGCGCCGCAGTGGTGGCGGCAGCCGCCCCGGCTCCGCCGGCGCCGGTGCGCAGCATCTGGCAGGCCGAGGCGACGGTCAACCCGCAGGCCACGCAGCTGACCAACAGCACTCTGGCCGGCGTGTCGGCCTCCGGACCCAATGACGCGTGGGCGGTGGGTAGCCACGGCGACACGAAGGCCTTCGACCACCCGCTGGCCGAGCACCGGGTAGGCGGCACCTGGACCCAGGTGCCGGTCCCGCAGCCTGCCGGTCAGGAGGCCATCTTGTCCGGGGTCGATGACCTCAGCCCGGGCAACGCGTGGGCGGTCGGCAAGGACGAGACCGGCGGGGCGTCGAAGACCCTGTCCGCGCACTGGAACGGGACGGCATGGTCGATCGTGCCCACCCCGGACATCACGCACGCGGGCGCCCAGAACCAGCTGACCGGGGTCAGCAGCGATGCCGCCGGTGACGTGTGGGCCTCGGGCTTCGCTGACAACGTCAACGGGCAGAACTTCCGGGTGCCCTTCGTCCTGCAGCGGACCGGCAGCACGTGGGTGCTGACGAGGGTGCCTGACCCCGGCAGCGAAGGCAGCTCGGTGAACGGCATCCAGGTGCTGTCGCCGACCGATATCTGGTCCGCCGGCGCCACTGAGCAGACCGATGGCGGACAGCTGGCCCTGACCGAGCGGTTCAACGGCACCAGCTGGTCGATCAGCCAAGCCGCCGACCCCGGCCAGCTGGCCGACCTGTCCGACAACGTCCTGCTGGGCGTGGCGAGCTCGGCCGCGGGATCGCTCCTGGTGGTCGGCGGCCAGGAGATCCCCGGCCAGGGCGTCCTCAGGACGCTGGCCCTCACCACAAGCAAGGGATAGCAGCACCTGTCAGCGACAGGCGGCGTCCGCCTCGGCAACGGAAGTTGCCGAGGCGGACCCGTGGCAGGTCACCTCGGTGATGAGGCTGCGAAGGCGCGGCCGCGATGCCGTCCGTGGTCATGAGGCGGCGGAGATCGATCAGGTCGGGTGCTGGCTGGGCAGGGTGGCGTATCTTCGGCCGTTCGGGGTGGTCCAGATCATGAGACCGGGCCTCGGTTGTTCCAGGGTCCAGCCCTGGGATTGCTTGAGCCGGTGGCAAAAGCGGCAGAGCGGGGCTATCTGGCATTCGCAGGTGATGCCGCCGTCGTCGTGCGGGGTGGTGTGGTCGAGGTCGTTGCGGCTGGCGGGGCGGCGGCAGCCGGGGCCGGTGCAGGTGGTGGCGCGGGCGCGGATGAGGCGTTGCAGGGCGGGGCTGGGCCGGTAGCCGGGTTCGGCGTTGCGGTGGTCGCAGTGGCTGGTGGCGATGGGCTCGGCGGTGACCTTGACGGTCCACCCGGCGTCCGGCCCGCCCGGCCCGCCGGGGCCGGGGGAGGCGGGTCCGGCGGGGCCGGCGGGGCCGGGGGAGGCCGGGCCGGCGGGGCCGCGGGCGGTGCCGGCGGCCAGGGCGCGGTTGTCGGGGCCGGTCACGATGATCTGCCAGCGGGTGGCGCGGTGGCCGGCCAGGGCGCAGGTGAGCGTCCGGGCGGTGTCGGCGTCGATGGGCCCGTATCCGGTTATGTCGCCGGGTGCGTCGGATAGCTGCATGAGGGTGGTCAGCGGGATCGCGAGGCTGATCAGCCCGGCCATGGGCGGCAGCTCGTCGGCTCCGGGGGGACGGCGCAGCCCGGCCGGCACCGGCGTGGCCGGGGCAGGGTTGCGGTCGTGGCACGCCGGCCCGGCAGCCGGACTGGGGACAGCCTGGCCGTCCGGGGATGGGGCGGGTGCGGGCAAGACGCTGGCCGGCGGGGTGGTGGTGTCCAGGCCGTTGAGCAGGGCCAGGTAGGCGTGCGCGCGGAGCAGGTCCATGCCGCCCTGCGCGCCGAGTTTCTTCCAGCGGGCGGCGATCTGGGTCAGCCGCCTGCTCGCGGCCAGCGCCTGCGCGGGGGGAGGTTCCGCCCGGCCAGCGTCGCGGTGCCGTCCGGGTCGCCGTAATGCTCCACCCGGGCCTCCCGCCCGGCTTCTTCGCGGCGCCGCCGGGCGGCGTCGGGTCCAGCGCCAGGATCGCGCGCTCGATCGCGGCGCGCAGCTGCCCGGTGGTCAGCCCCGGCGCCAGCGGCAGCACCTCGGCCTCCACCGCAGCGGCATGCGCGGGGGCCAGCGGGCCGAGCAGGCCGGCGAGCAGCCGGGCCCGGGGCAGGTCGATCCCCCCGGCCGCCAGCGCGGCGGCGGTGGCCGGGCGGGCGGCCAGGTCCACCGCCAGGTCCAGCTGTCTGCCCGCCGCCATCGCGGTCAGCGTCAGCGCCGCGGCGACCTCGGCGCCGAGGAACTCACCCAGCCGCGCGGGGAACTGCCCCGCCGCGGCGGCCGGGTACCCGTCAGCGGGCCGCCGCCGGGCCAGCTCCGCGATCACCGCCAGTTCGCGGGCCTGCGCCCACGACGTCAGCCGCCGCCACGCCCGCAGCACCCCGACCAGCCGGTTATCATCCAGCCCGCCGCGCCGGGCGTAGCCGTCCTCGGCGAACCCGGCCAGCGCCATCCCCGCCGCCAGCACATCCAGCGCACCGCCGTCAGCGAACCCGCTGCCCCGCCGGACCCGTCCCGCCTGAAGCCGGCCAGCCACCCGGCGCTGTCGCCTGCGTCCCCGGCCCCGGCCGGGCACGGCAACGCACCCGGCGCGCCGCCGGCGACGGGCCCGGCTGGCCGCAGCGACCCGGCGGGAGTCAGGTACGTCAGCGGCCACACCGGCGGCGCCGGCGCGGCCGGCGCCCCGGCCAGCAGCTCATCCAGCTCACCGTCGTCCAGGGCGGCCAGCTCCGCGGGCGGCCCGGTGCCCGGGTCCGCCCACGCGTAGTCCTGGGCATCGGGCGGGATGTCAGCCTCGGTGAGCGCGGCCAGCGCGGCATCCCGGATCTCTTCCTGCGACCGCGGGGTCGCGGGCACGGGCTCACCTCCGTCCGGGCTGGACTAACAAGCGAGAATGCTGTATGTTCTTCGAACACTCTATCGTACAGCTACGACAGTTTCCGGCTGTTACTCAGCAGATCGGAGAATTTTTCGGATGTTATCCCGGTGCTGCGCAGGGAGCAGATAGCGATCTTCAATCTTGAGGATTACTGCCGCTGGTGGTCGCTGCTCGGCGCGGTATGCCGGAGTCATGAGGTATCCCGGCGGATGCAGTACCGGCCCGGTCTCCCCGGCGGCTTCCTCGCCGGCACCAGGCCCGGCCTCACACCCTTCTGTAACCTCCGCAATTGAGGTCGTTAGCCGGCCTCGGCGGCGTTCATGATTTCCGCTCCTTCGCCTTGTTGATCACTGCCCATAGCGCATCATCGAAGATGTCCGGGTGAGCGCGCTGGAGCAGCACTAACGTGCTCGGGCCGCCTTTCAGCCCGGACGGGCGAGGCTCCCGGCGGACGACCTGCGTGAGGGCTTCCGGCCCGGAAGACGACTCGATCCTGGCGCGCACGGCGTCCAGATCGATCCCGATAGCGGCCAGCGCGTCCCGGTCCAGGCCGCCGAACAGGACCGCTCCCGGCCCGGCACGACGGGCGATCTCCGCCGCGACGTCTTCCATCGTGGCACCGCAGGAGTGCAGGACGGCGCGCCCCGGCCGGCCGGGGCCTGGGTGAGGAGCGGAGACAGCGGAGACGAAGATGGTCATGAGATGCTCACCGCTGACGTAGCGACGGGTGTGCCTGCCTGCGCGTACCAGGGCGCGGGCGAGCGAGGTGCGGGTGTCCCGAATCAGGTGGCTGGGCATTACCGGCTCCCGATCCGCTTGCCGTGCTTGCGGTGCACGGTCTGCCTGGTGACGCCGAGCCGCCCGGCGATGTCCTGCCAGGACCACCCGAGCTTCCGCGCGTTCTCGACCTGGACGATCTCCAGCCGCTCGGTGAGCGCGCGCAGGGACGCCACGGCGCGGAGCCCGACATCAGGATCGGCGCTGGCGGCGCTCCGGGCGATATCGAGTGCAGGTTCCATGCACGTCAGCATACGCTGACACCCGTCTTCGCGTCAGCATATGCTGACGGTCCTCACCTCGGCGCGGCCTGAACAACCGGCCAGGCGGCTGCGCAAGAGGCGGCGGCTACGCCAGGCGGCGGCTAGCCAGCGGCGGCTACAGGGGCGACGGCTACGCCAGGTGGGCCGCCAGCCTCACTGCGGCAGCTTCAGCCCCCCGTTGACCGGCATCTCGAACCAGACCGCCTTGCCGTCCCTGGTGGGCCGGGACCCCCACCGGGTGGCCAGCTGATCCACCAGGTACAAGCCGCGGCCGCCTTCGTCCGTCTCGCCGGCGCTCCGGATCCGGGGCAGCCGCAGGTCGGGGTCGAACACCTCGACCCAGACGGCGGATACGCCGCGCCGCAGCCGCAGCGTGATCTCCCGGCCGACCGGCCGCAGCATGCCCTCCAGCCGGTCTTCCCAGGACTCGGCCACCATCGCGGCCGCGGGCGACGCCCCGGCGGTCTCGAACGCGAACTCGCGGCGCGGGCTCGGCGAGACCGCGGCGTGCAGGACGGCGTTGGTGACCACCTCGGAGACCAGCAGGCAGGCCAGCTTCGCCTGTTCGGGCTCCAGTCCCCACCGGATCAGCGTCTGCTGGGCCGACCTGCGGGCCTCCGACACCTGGATCGGCTCGGCCGGGAAGGACACCTCCCAGGTCGCCAGGTCCACTGGCGAAGACTGCACCACCACGATCGCCATGTCGTCGTCGATGTCGCCAGGGACCGCCTCCTCGGCGGCCTGGGCGATCGTCTCGACGTCCTCGCGGGCCACCAGGCCGACCGAGGTGCGGAGCATCTCGAGCGCCTCGACCTCCGTGTAGTGGCCGAGCCCGTCGGTGCGCATCCGCCGGTCGGTCAGCCCGTCGGTGTAGAAGACCAGGGTGGCACCGGGCGGCAGCACCATCGATTCCTCGCGGAACGTCGGCACCCCGGCGATCCCCCGGCCGCGGACGCCGAGCAGCAGGCCCTTGTGCGCGATCTCCATCTCGTCAACCTTGCCGTCCACCACCAGCAGCGGCGCATCGTGGCCGGCGTTCGCGTACGTGAGGTCCCGCGACCACGGGTCGTACACCAGGTAGGTACAGCTCACGATCGGCGGATCCCCGGGATCCTCCCGGGAACTCGAGTGCGCCGGGCCGAGCGTGCGGCACCAGTCGTCCAGCTTGCGCAGGATCTCGGCCGGCGCCTTGTCGTCCTGGGCGAAGGCGCGCAGCGCGGCCCGCAGCTGTCCCATGATCGCCGCGGCGCGGGCGCCGCGGCCCTCCACGTCGCCGATGACGATGCCGACCCGCCCGGCGGACAGCGGGATGATGTCGTACCAGTCGCCGCCCACCTGGGTCTGGATCCCCTGCCCGTGGATCTCCAGCGGCTTGGCGGGCACGTACCGGCACGCGACCGTGAGCCCGTCAAGGTCGGGCAGGCTCTGCGGCAGCAGGCTCTTCTGGAAGGCCAGCGCGGTGCGGCGCTCCTCCTCGAACAGCATCGCGTTGTCGATCGCGATCGCGACCCGGCTCGCGACGGCGCTGAGGAAGTCCCGGTCGTAGGCGTTGTAGTGCCGCTCTTCCCGGTCGCTGAGCCGGGACAGCCCCAGGCTCATCACGCCCAGCAGCTCGCCGCGGGCGATCAGCGGAGCGGCCACGACGGAGGTCAGCCCCACCTCCTCGCAGGCCTGCTCGCTGCCCGGGCCCGGCGAGGGAAAGTGCTCCTCGGCCAGGTCGGGCACCACGACCGTGTCCAGCCGCGACATCGCCTGCTGGCAGAAGTGACCTTCGGGATACCTGATCTGCTCCCCGAGCGACGCCCAGGTACCCGGCCGCGGCGCCCAGCCGCGCGCGTGCGCCATCGCGCGGCGGATCAGCTTGTCGGACTGGAACAGGTCGATGAAGCAGTGGTCGGCGAACTGCGGCACCAGCGTGTCCGCCACGTGCCGCAGGGTGACGCCGAGCTCGAGCGAGCCGGCCAGCCGCTCGCCGATGCGTTCCAGCAGCGCCATCCGCTCGTGCTCGCGCTGGCTGCCCCGGCGGGTGGCCTCCCGGGCGAAGATGACGATGCCGTCGATGGCGCCGGACGGATGCCGCAGCGGCACCGCACTGGCCCGGACGAAGATGCGCGCGCCGTCGCCGCGGCGGCTGGCGAACGTACCCTCCCAGGCCCGCCCGCGCAGCACCTGCCGGGCCAGCTCGACGGCCTTGCCGAGATCCTCGACCTCAAATCCCAGCGAAAGCACCGGGCGGCCGACCAGTTGCTGCGCGTCGGAGGAAATGCCGAAGAGCTTTTGCGCAAAGGGGTTCGCATAGAGCAGGTTGTTGAGCCGGTCGGTTACTACGACAGCGGTCTCAGCCTGATCAAGAACCGCTTCCGCGGGCAGATAGGAGGGATAAGTGGCATCTCGCCATCCGGTTACGGCCAACTGGTCACCTCACCGGGGACGAAACCGACGCAACGGCAGCGGCAACCGCCGTCACCGCCTGGCCACGAAGACATGAACGGCGACGTCACGAGGCAGCTCGGTACCGCGGTCCTCCGAGTAGTCGTCACACGTCACCCGCACACCGTCGTGACTCGCCGCGAGAGTTACCTCGCGTCCGGGTTGTATCCCGATGTGCTTGAGTCTAAGCATCAAACCGGCGTCGCTCTGGACTTGCTCACTTATCCGCCGGACGATAAAACGCCCGGCCCGGCTGTCCGCGGCCGATGTCATTGCCTCGGCGGGCTCATGACCGACGGCCCGCGCGTGTTCCCGCGCCGCCGTCGGAATGCCGAGCTCGTCAAGCCCGGGGATGAGATTCCCGTGCGGGCAGTGCAGCGGATAGCCGAGCAGTTCCACCAGCCTGCGCTCGACCGTCTCCGATATCACGTGCTCCCACCGGCAGGCCTCGATATGGACCTCCTCCCACGGCAGCCCGATGACGCTGACCAGAAGGCACTCGGCCAGCCGGTGCTTGCGCATGACCCGGGTGGCCAGCCCGCGGCCCGCCGCGGTCAGCGCCAGCTGGCGGTCACCGGCCACCTCCAGCAGGCCGTCCCGCTCCATCCTGGCGACCGTCTGGCTGACCGTGGGACCGCTCTGCGAGAGCCGCTCGGCAATGCGCGCGCGCAGCGGGACAATACCTTCCTCTTCAAGTTCGAAGACGGTCCGAAGGTACATTTCCGTCGTGTCGATCAGCCCGTGCGCCGTCAACGGTTCTCCTTCCCCTCCTGATGCTATGTCGCCAGGGGAAGACTGAGCACGTGAAGTGCGGTGCGATCTGTCAGGGCGCCAGCCGCTGAACCGCCCAGCCGTCGCCCGACGGCAGATACTCCAGCCGGTCATGCAGGCGGTCGGACCGGCCCTGCCAGAACTCGATCGACCCCGGCACCAGCAGGTAACCGCCCCAGAAATCCGGCATCGGCACCTGCTCACCGTCCGGCCAGCGCCGCTGCAGGTCCGCGTAGCGCTCGTCCAGTTCGGCCCGGGACGCGATCACCGACGACTGCCGGCTCGCCCACGCGCCCAGCTGGGAGCCATGCGCGCGGGACCGGAAGTACGGCTCGCTTTCCTCGGTGGTCAGCGGGCTGACCACGCCCTCGATCAGCACTTGCCGGTGCATCGCGTGCCACGGGAACAGCAGGCAGGCCCGGGGCTGCCCGGCCAGGTCCCGGCCCTTCCGCGAGGTCCGGTTGGTGTAGAACACGAAGCCCGCCGGGTCGTACTGCTTGAGCAGCACGGTCCTGGCCCGCGGCTGCCCGGTGCCGGACACGGTGGCCAGCACCATCGCGTTCGGCTGCGGCAGCCCGGCGGCAGTGGCGTCGGCCAGCCACCGGGAGAACTGGACAAACGGGTCGGCAGCGACCATATCCTCCTGAAGGCCAGTGCCATCCATCTCGTAGGGGGCGGCCGGCCCGGCCTGCCAGCGGCCCGGCGGTCCCGATGTGCCCTGCGCAGCGTCCACGGATAGGGATCCTCACACAGTCCGGTCGCAGGCCGGCGCCCCGGGCTCCGCGCGGACCGGCGGCGGCCGTCCGGTTACCCAGAAGTAGCAGGCCGCGGCCGGAAGCGGTTGAATGAGACCCGGGCACCGCGACCCCTGGAGACGGAGGAAGGCACATGTCCGATTTCAAGCCCGGACTCGAAGGCGTCGTCGCGTTCGAGACCGAGATCGCCGAGCCGGACCGGGAAGGCGGGGCGCTCCGGTACCGCGGCGTGGACATCGAGGAGCTCACCGGGCATGTCTCCTACGGGCACGTGTGGGGCCTGCTGGTGGACAACTCGTTCACGCCCGGGCTGCCGCCGGCCGAGCCGTACCCGGTCCCGGTGCACTCCGGCGACATCCGGGTGGACGTGCAGAGCGCGCTCGCCATGCTCGCCCCGGCCTACGGGATGCGCCAGCTGCTGGACATCTCCGACGAGGAGGCCCGTGACGACCTCGCCCGCGCGTCGGTGATGGCGCTGTCGTTCGTGGCCCAGTCGGCCCGCGGGCTCGGCCTGCCGATGGTGCCGCAGAACCGGGTGAACGAGGCGAAGTCAATCACCGAGCGGTTCATGGTCCGCTGGCGCGGCGAGCCCGACCCCCGGCACGTGAAAGCGGTCGATGCCTACTGGGTCTCGGCGGCCGAGCACGGCCTGAACGCCTCCACCTTCACCGCCCGGGTGATCGCATCCACCGGCGCTGACGTCGCGGCCTCGCTGTCCGGCGCGGTCGGCGCCCTGTCCGGCCCGCTGCACGGCGGCGCGCCGGCCCGGGTGCTCGACATGATCGAGGAGGTGGAGAAGAGCGGCGACGCCGAGGCCTGGGTCAAGGCGGCGCTGGACCGCGGCCAGCGGCTGATGGGCTTCGGCCACCGGGTATACCGGGCCGAGGACCCGCGCGCCCGGGTGCTGCGCCGGACCGCCAGGGAGCTCGGCGCGCCGCGGTTCGAGGTCGCGGAGGCGCTCGAGCGCGCCGCGCTGGCCGAGCTGCACGCGCGGCGGCCGGACCGGGTGCTGGCGACCAACGTGGAGTTCTGGTCGGCGGTCGTGCTCGATTTCGCCGAGGTGCCGTCGCACATGTTCACCTCGCTGTTCGCTTGCGCCAGGACGGCAGGCTGGGCCGCGCACATCCTGGAGCAGAAGCGCACCGGCCGGCTGGTGCGGCCGAGCGCCCGCTACGTCGGCCCGGCGGCCCGCCCGGTCTCCGAGGTGCCGGGTGCGCAGGAGGTGCTGGACCGCGCCGTCTAGCCCCGCTCCGCGCTCCCCTAAACTTGGGCCAGTGACCGGCATAGACATCCCCGAAGAGATCAAACCAGCGGACGGCAGATTCGGCTGCGGCCCGTCCAAGGTCCGGCCCGAGCAGCTCGAGGCGCTCACCGCCTGGGGGGCCCGCTACCTGGGCACCTCGCACCGGCAGTCACCCGTCCGCGATGTGGTGCACCGCGTGCGTTCGGGGCTGAAAGAGCTTTTCGACCTTCCGAACGGCTCCGAGGTCATCCTCGGCAACGGAGGCACGACCGCGTTCTGGGATATCGCCGCGTTCGGGCTGATTCGCGAGCGGTCTCAGCATCTGGCGTTCGGGGAGTTCTCCTCGAAGTTCGCGAAAGCGGCCAGAACCGCGCCGTGGCTGGCGGAGCCGACCGTGATCGAGTCGGCTCCGGGCACGCACCCGCTGCCGCGCGCGGAGGCGGGGGTGGACGCGTACGCGCTCACCCACAACGAGACCTCCACCGGCGTGGCGATGCCGGTGCGCCGGGTGGCCGGCGCCGACCCCGGGGCGCTGGTGCTGGTGGACGCCACCAGCGGCGCGGGCGGGCTGCCGGTATCGGTGGCGGAGACCGACGTGTACTACTTCGCGCCGCAGAAGTGCTTCGCCTCCGAAGGCGGGCTGTGGATCGCGCTGATGTCGCCGGCCGCGCTGGAGCGGGCGGACGAGATCGCCGCGTCCGGCCGGTACGTGCCGGAGTTCTTCTCGCTGCCGGTCGCGATCGGCAACTCGCGCAAGGAGCAGACCTACAACACCCCCGCGCTGGCCACCCTGGTGCTGATGGCCGAGCAGGTGGAGTGGATGCTCGGTAACGGCGGGCTGGACTGGACCGTGTCCCGCACGGCCGACTCCTCGTCCCGGCTGTACACCTGGGCGGAGAAGGCGCCGTACGCGACGCCGTTCGTGGCCGACCCGGCGCAGCGCTCGCAGGTCGTCGGCACGATCGACTTCGCCGACACCGTGGACGCGGCCGCGGTCGCGGCCACGCTGCGGGCCAACGGGATCGTGGACACCGAGCCCTACCGCAAGCTCGGCCGCAACCAGCTGCGGATCGGCATGTTCCCGGCGGTGGACCCGGCCGACGTGGAGGCGCTCACCGCCTGCATCGACTACGTGGTCGAGCGCCTTTAGCGACCGGGCCCGCTCCGGTTTAGCCCGAAGTTCCCGGTGTAATCCGCGTGTATGGCTGTTTACCTGGGCTTTCGATGTGGGGCGGGGAGGCTGCTGACTACGCGGTGCCTAGGCGGTGGCTGACGCCCAGCAGTTCGAGGGCCTGGCGCTGGTGCGGTGTGGGGGTGGTGACGAGCCGGAAGGCGGGCAGGGCGGGGTCAGCGGGCTGGATCTGGTTGAGGCAGATGGTGGCCAGGTCGGCCAGCAGGGCCTGGAAGCTGTGCACTGGCAGGTCGCCTGGGGTGCGCTTGACCGCGGCCTTGGCCAGGGCGCGCGGGGAGCGGACGGCGGGGGCGACAGGGCTGGGGCGGGCGGCTTCCGCGGTGGCTTTGTCGTCGTCGGTGAACAGCAGCGGCGCGAGGCGGGCCTGCATGTGCCAGGTGAGGTAGTACGACAGCATCCGCAAGAACACGTGCGCGCGGACCCGGGTCTCGGTGCGGTGGCGGATGGGCCGGATGTCCAGGTCGGTATTGAAGGCGCGGAAGGCCCGCTCGACGTTGGCGAGGGCCTTGTAGGAGGAGACCACCTTGCCGCTGGCGAGGCCGCTGGCTTCGACGCTGGTGCGCAGCACGTAGATGCCGTCCAGGGCGGCCTCGGCGGTGATGGAGCCGGTGTTGCGGGCGTAGCTGAAGTGATCGTCGCCGATGCTGATGGTGAAGTGCTTGGCGACCTTGCGGCGGCGCAGCACCCGGTCGGCGCGCAGCGCGATCTTCTCTGTGCCCCGCAGCGGCCGCCGTTCCCGCTGCACGGCGGCGGCGATTTTCCCGAGATCGGTCTCGGTAGCGGCCAGCAGGGATTCGCGCTTGCGGGCCCGCTCGGCTTCCAGGAACGGGTTCTTGCAGGCCACCAGCCGCTCGCCGGGATAGTCCGGATGGGTGATCTCGGCCAGGTCGGTCTCATCGAAGAGGGACAGCTGCAGCGCGCCGTCGCGGACCAGCGCCTTGACCTGCGGGGCGCGCAGCGCGGTGATCCAGTCCAGGCCCGCGGGGGCGACGTCCTCGCGCAGCCGTGCCGCGGTCAGCATCCCGCGGTCGCCGACGAGCACCACGCGGGTGAGGCCGAACCGGTCCTTGACCTTGCCTACCTGGGCGGCGACCGTCTTGGGGTCGCCGGTGTTGCCCGCGAACACCTCGATGGCGACCGGGATGCCGCCGGTGGAGGTGAGCAGGCCATAAACGATCTGGAGGCGGCCGTGGACCCCGTCTTTGGGGTGGCCGATGGCGCCCAGCGGGCAGGTCCGGCCCTCGAACGCGGCGGCGGACACGTCGTAGAGGACCAGGGTGCCGCCGGCCAGGTGCCTGGCCGCGAGGGCGTCCTGGATGCGGTCTTGCCGGGCGGCGAGCCAGTCCATCGCGCCGTACAGGTCATCCTCATCACAGCTGCCCAGGTGCAGGACCTCGCCGAGGGAGCTGGCGGCGGTCCCGGCCTGCAGCCCGCGGGCGATGGCCAGCTTGGAGTCCGGCGCGATGACCTGCGCGACCGTCATCGCGGTCACCCGGTCCCGCTGCCGCGACGGCACCGGGCCGATCAGCTCCTCCAGGCCCAGCGCCTGCGCGGTGCCGAGCACGGCGGCGACGTGCCCGTGCGGCAGGCTCCGGCTGATCTCGAACGTGCCCTCCACGGCGGCGGCCGGGGCAAGCTGGCCTTTCAGCACCCGGGCCAGCGCGTCGACCTTGGCCTCGGGCCAGGAGGACAGGTTGGCCAGGGTGCGGTTCTTGACCTTGCCTGCCTCGCGGTAGCTTTCCCGCAGCAGCACCACGGGCGGTGACCCCCGGTTCGGCACCTTGGCCACGTACATGACGACGGCTCCATCACTGGGCTGATCAAAGGCCCATCAGGGGGAACTTCGGTTTAGCGGACGATCGCGCCGATGACGACGGCGAGGATGAGGATCGTCAGCACGGCGGGGAGCAGCCAGCGGGGGGCGCGGTTCACTCCACGCAGCCTATGCCGTGAGCGGGCGCTCGCAGCGGCCAGTCGCCGAGGGACTCATACCACGGCTGCGGGCCGAGGTGACTGCGGATCAGGTGGATCCGGTCCGCGGTCCAGGTGCGGCCCGCGTAGCCGGCGAGCTCGCTGACCAGCGGGCGGACGTCGGCCGGCTCCCTGGACCTGGCCAGGGTGATGTGCGGCCGGAGCCGGCGCCGCCCGTCCGGTGGCGGCGCGCCCGCGCGGCTGGCGCCGGCCGCGACCGAGGCGGCGATCGCGCGCAGCGCCCCGAGATCGGCCTGCAGCCCGGTCCAGAGCACCCGGGCCCGGGGCGCGCTCGGGAACGCGCCGGCCCGCGCGGCCGCCAGGACCAGGCCGGGGTGCCTGCCCGCCGCGCGCGCGAGCCGCACGGTCAGCTGGTCCAGCACGGCCTCGTCCACCTCGCCGAGGAAGGCCAGTGTGACGTGCCACGACTGCGGGCTGGTCCAGCGCAGGTCCGGCCGGGCCGGGCGGAGCGGGGCCACGGCGGCCTCCAGCTCGTCCAGCACCGCCGCGGGCGGCGACAGGGCGACGAACAGTCTCACCTGCTTATGCGTACCAGACCGGCCCGGTGCTCCGGTCACGCCCAGGCAGGCCGCAGCTGGTCACGGAGCCGGATGCCGAGGCTGCGGGCGAGCATGACCGCGACCGCCACCGCGGCGGCCGCCGAGATCGCGCCGCCCGCGATCAGGCTGACCCGCGGCCCGAACGCCTCCCCGGCCCAGCCGACGAGCGGCGACCCGAGCGGCGCGCCGCCGAGGAACACCAGCAGGTACAGCCCCATCACCCGGCCGCGCATCTCGGCGGTGGTGCCCAGCTGGGTGGCCGAGTTGGCGGCCGTGGTGAACGTGAGCAGCACCAGGCCGATCGGGAACAGCACGGCCAGGAAGGCCCAGAACGTCGGCACCAGCCCGCTCAGTATCTCCAGCGCGCCGAACGCGAACGAGGTCGTCAGCAGCAGCCGGGCGCCGGACGTCTTGCGCCGGGCGGCGAGCAGCGCCCCGGTCAGCGCGCCGGCCGCGAGGATCGTCGATCCCAGCCCGAACGCGCCCGCGCCGGTGTGAAAC
This sequence comes from uncultured Actinomycetes bacterium, assembly GCA_963702235.1. Lineage (GTDB taxonomy): Bacteria > Actinomycetota > Actinomycetes > Streptosporangiales > Streptosporangiaceae > PALSA-505. The sequence goes on along the minus strand of CAVPBZ010000029.1, from coordinate 109,651 downwards.
ACCAGGCGGGACATCAGCGCGGTGGTGACCTGGAAATTCATCCCGAACGTCGCCACGAAGAACACCAGCACCATCAGCGTCCACAGCTGCGGCCGGGCCCGGACGTAGGCCAGCGCCTCGCGCAGCTGGCCCTTGGCCCTCGGCTTCGGCTCGGCCGGGCGCAGCTCGGCCGGACGCATGAGCTTCAGCCCGGTGATGACCGCGGCGTAGGAGGCCGCGTTGACCAGGAACGCCACCGGGGTCCCCACCGCGCTGATCACCAGGCCCGCCACGGCCGGCCCGGCGATCCGGCCCATGTTGAAGACGGCGCTGTTGAGCGCGATCGCGTTCGGCATGTCGGCCTTGCCGACCATCTCGACGGCGAACGTCTGCCGGGTCGGGTTGTCCACGACGGTGACCAGGCCGAGCGCGAATGCGAGCGCGTACACGTGCCAGATCCGCACGTCGCCGGTCAGCGCGAGGACACCGAGGATGAGGGCGAGCCCGCCCATGATCGCCTGGGTGAGCATGAGGATGAGCCGCTTGGGGTACCGGTCCGCGACCGCCCCGCCCCACAGGCTGAACAGCAGCAGCGGCAGGAACTGCAGTCCGGTGGTGATGCCCAGCGCCGTGCCGCTGCCGTGGGTCAGCTCCAGCACCAGCCAGTCCTGCGCGACCCGCTGCATCCACGAGCCCGTGTTCGAGATGACCTGGCCGGTCGCGAACAGCCGGTAGTTGCGGTTGCCCAGTGAGCTGAAGGTCCGCGAGCTGAAGGTCCGGGAGGCGAAAGCCCGGGAGCGGGACGTGTGGCCCGGCGGCCGCCCGATTACGCCTGGCTGAGCTTCTCCAGCACCGGCGCCGCGGCCCGCAGCAGCGCCCGCTCCTCGGGTGTCAGCTCCTTCAGCCGCTTGGCCAGCCAGGCGTCCCGGCGCCGGCGCGCCTGGCTGACCAGGGTCCGGCCGTCCTCGGTCACCGTCAGCACGACCTGGCGCCGGTCGGTGGGGTGGGCTGCCCGCATCACCAGGCCTCGTTCCTCCAGCACGGCTATGACGCGCGTCATGGAGGGCGGCTGCACCTTCTCGTGCTCGGCCAGCTCGCCCGGCGTCATCGCGGCGTGCGTGTCCAGCACCGCGAGCGCGGCGAGCTGGGTGTCCGACAGCGAGGCCAGGCCTTCCGCCTGCCGCTCCACCCTCAGCCTGCGGGCGAGGCGGCTCACCGAAATCCGCAGGGCCGTGGCCAGGCCCGCGTCTGACCTGGTCTGGGTCGCAGTCATGTTCATTAGCCTGAGTCATTACTCTTGCTAACAATATGCGGCGGTACCGGCATTCCGCAAACTATTAGCGACGCGAACGGGCAGGCGCCGACGGTGCCTGGCCTTCAGTACACCATGACTCGGCCGGCAACTCACGCCATCGCGGCGGAAGCTAGCCTGTGAGGTGTGAATGATGTTCCGGCGGGACAGTCCGGCCAGCTGCCGGCCCCGGCGGCCGCCGCGCTGCGCGAGCCGCCCCCGCCGCTGGAGGCCAACGACCAGCTGGTGACGGCCGTGATCACCGCCGGGTGGGCGGTCGCGCTCGTGGTGCTGCTGATCGTGCGCAGTCACATCGCGCCGGGCGAGCGCTGGTGGATCTGGACCGCCGTGGCGGGCCTCGGACTGGGCCTGTTCGCCCTCGCCTACGTGCCGCAACTCAAGCGCTCCAGGGAGCGCAAGGCCCGGCGGCGGGCTGGGCAGCGCGGCTAGCGCCGGTCAGCCGTGATCGAGGGACTCGAAGACGGTCTCCTCGACCGAGACGCCTGGCTGGTCCACGATGTCGTAGCCGAGCTCGTCGATGATCGGCGGCAGCACCGGGTCCGCGCCGCGGGGCGACTCCGCCTCGGAGTGCGCGCCGCAGCCGTGGTCGACCGAGACCACCCGGCCATCCTCGGGCGCGTACGCGTTCGCGCACACGCCGAAGACCACGCCGAGCGGGCCGGCCAGCGGGACCAGGAACCCGCAGCTGGCGCACTGCGCGGGCGCGGCCCGGGCCAGCGGCGCGTGCGGGCCGTGGTCACCGGAATACCAGCGCTCCGCGGTGCCGTCCCGGCCGATCGCCGACAGCACCCGGGTCTGCGCCGTCTTGGGCTCGGGCACCGGCTCGGCGTCGTCGTCGGCCGGCCAGGACTGCAGCCCGTCCTCGCCCTCGGTGGCCACGACCGGAACCAGGCGCTCGTCGTCGGGCGGCGCGGGGAGCAGGTCGCCGACGCCGAGATCGCCCGGCCGCAGCCGGTCCCGCCACGGCACCCACTCGGGCGCCAGCAGCGCATCGGGCCCGGGCAGCAGCACCACCTCGTCCACGGTCACCAGCTTCGACCTGGACGCCCTGGCCACGGTGACGGCCCACCGCCAGCCGACGTACCCGGGCATCAGGCTGACGAACTGGTGGGTGACGACCCGGTCGCCGTCGGCCTCAGCGCCGAGATAGTCGCCGACCATCTCCGCTCCGGCCACCTCGGCCGCGGCCGCGCGGGCGAGGTCGGTGGCCTGGGCGCATATCTCGTCGGGTTCCCTGGCACGCGTTCGGGTGGCTGCACTCACGTTTAGCATTGTTCCCCATCCGCGGCAGTGCCCGGACCACGCGGCCGGGCCGGCGAGACGGGACGCGCGGGGACCGCAGGGTCGTGGCAATGCGAGACACCCTGAATACTGGGGGCATGCGAATGACCGGCGCGCCCGACGCGGCCGGCGAGGCCGATCCGGGACGGGGTTCCTCGCCGCCGGGGCGCCGCAGGGTGCTCGGGGCGGGGGCCAGCTCGCTGCGCCGCGGCGGCGCAGCGGCGCGCAGCCGGCTGGTCGTGGCCGTCGGCGGGCCGGCCCGCACCCGGGTCGTGGTCCTGATGGCCTGCGTGCTGGCGCTGGCCAGCGCGGACACCGCCACCGTCGGAGCGTCGGCGGTGGAACTGCGGCACGCGCTGGGGATCAGCAACACCGACATCGGGCTGCTGGTAACGGTGACCGCGGTGGTGGCGGCGGTCTTCTCGCTGCCGTTCGGCGTGCTGGCCGACCGGGCCCGGCGCACCTGGATCCTGTCGTTTGCCCTGGTCACATGGGGCGGGGCGATGCTATGGAGCGCCACCGCCTCCTCCTTCGGGCAGCTGCTGGTGGCCCGGCTGGCCCTGGGCGCGGTCACCGCCGCGGCCGGCCCGGTCGTGGCGTCGCTGAGCGGCGACTGGTTCCCGGCGGCCGAGCGGGGCCGGATCTACGGCTACATCCTGACCGGCGAACTGCTGGGCGCCGGCGCCGGCTTCGCTGTCACCGGTGACATCGCCGCGCTGTCCTGGCAGGCCGCCTTCGTCATCCTGGCCCTGCCCGCGTTCGCCCTCGCCTGGCTGATCTTCCGGCTGCCCGAGCCGGTCCGGGGCGGTCAGGGCGCGCTGGCTGCCGAGCCAGGCCTCCGCCCCAGGCCGGGAAAGCCGCCGGCACCGGCGGAAAACGGGTCGGCGCAGCGGCCAGAGCCGGCCGACCCGCAGCGCCTGGCCAGGGAGAAGGGCATCCAGCCCGACCCCGAGCTGGTCCGCAGGGCCACCGCGCGGATGACCTTCCGCCAGGCCGTCAGGTACGTGCTGGCGGTACGGACCAACGTCGCGCTGATCATCTCCAGCGCCTGCGGCTACTACTTCCTGGCCGGCATCCAGACGTTCGGCACCGAGTTCGTCGGCGGCCAGTACCACGTCGGGCAGGCGGTCGCGAACCTGCTGCTGCTCGTCGTCGGCGTAGGCGCGGTCGGCGGGGTGCTAGCCGCCGGGCCGATCAGCGACGCGCTGCTGCACCGCGGTCACCTGAACGCCCGCATCAACACCGCCGCGGTCGCCGCCACCGCGGCGGTCCTGCTGTTCATCCCCGCGTTCATCACGCACAGCGCGTTCACCGCGCTGCCCTACGTGATCTTCGCCGCCGCGGCCCTGACGGCCCAGAACCCGCCGATTGACGCCGCCCGGCTGGACATCATGCCGCCGTGGCTGTGGGGACGCGCCGAGGGCATCCGCACGTTCCTGCGCACCGCCGCCCAGGCGGTCGCGCCCGTGCTCTTCGGCGCGGTCGCCGACTACGTGTTCGGCGGCGGGACCCAGGGGCTGCGCTGGACCTTCGTGGTTATGCTGCTCCCGCTCGGCGCGGCAGCAGTCTTCCTCTACGGGGCGCGGCGGCTGTACCCGGTTGACGTGGCGACCGCCGGCGCCGTCGGCAGTCAGACCGCCCCCGAGACCTAGGGCTCGAGGTCGTCGGCCACCGCGCGCAGTACTGCCGCGATCTTCTTCGCTTCGCGGCCCTCCGGGTGCTTGCCCCGCCGGTACACGGTGGAGACCTCGTCGAGCAGCTTGATCAGAATCCTCCACCAGGACGATCATTTCGTCCGGGTCCTTACGGCTGGACCTGGCCACGGTGGGCGGCGGCTCGAGCAGCCGGACCTGCAGCGCCTGGGCCCCCTTGCGCCCTTCGGCGATCCCGAATTCCACCCGCTGGCCGGCCCGCAGCCCGGTCGTACCGGGTTGCAGCGCGGAGGAATGCACGAAGACCTCACCACCGTCATCGCGGGTGAGAAAGCCGAACCCCTTGTCGGAGTCGTACCACTTGACCTTGCCGGTGGGCACAGACGAACCTCACGTCATGAAGAGGACTGACTGCCCCGGCGCCGCGAGCGGGCCGAAGCCTCGCATTAAGGCTATCGGTACCACGCCGGCAGCGGCAGTGGCGTAGGGGGCGGGGGCAGGCGCTGGCCTGCGCGGCCGACCCTGCGTGCCGCCCGGCGGGCACAGCGACATGGTCCCGGCTTGCACCGGGACCATGTTCTCCGCGGCCGCACACGTTCGGATGGTGCTGGGACGGGATCGCGTGAGTGGCCGGGAAACTAGTGGCTGCTGTTTCCCCCGTACGACGTTGTCACAGCAGGTCTACCCGGTACTTACCCTGCGCAATCATGGTCTCGGCGCTGAGTTACCGCCGCTGCGGCGGGCGCCGCCACGGCGGCTCGCGCGGCGGCCTCGGCGGCCGCGGTCCCTGCCGTACCCGCCAGGCCAGGTACCCGGCCGCGGCCAGCACGCCGGCCCGGATCAGGTCCCAGCCGTCGATGCGGACGGTGCGGGCGTAGCCGGCCAGGCCCGGCCGGGCGGTCAGCCCGGCGACCGCGATGGCGCCGACCAGCGCGAACGCCACCGGGACGGTGAGCGCGGACCACTTGTCCCTGGTGTCCCACAGCCGCGAGGCGACGACGGCGGCCGCTCCGATCAGCCACAGCGGGAACGGGTACAGCAGCCCCCCGACGCCGAGCAGCGCGACGGCCGCGGTCTCCAGGGGGTGACCGCGGACCAGCGCCAGCACGCTTGCCCGCCGGTCAGCCGGAGTGTCCGGGGCCAGGTCGCGGCCCTCGCCCGCAGGATCGTCCGGGTCCCTGGCTGCGGCGTCCATACCCCGATACTCCCGCAGCGGCACCACGCCGCGCATCCGACACGGCGCTCCAGCCCAGGCGAAAGGGCGGTCCCGCATGCTGCGGAACCGCCCCTTGCCTGCGTCCGGACCTACTCAAGCGCCCGGAACGCGACGAACTTGCCAGCCTTCGAGCCCGGGGACGCCGGCGGCGACCCCGGATGCCGGGCTAGAAGTCCATGTCACCGCCGCCGCCAGGACCGGCCGGGGCCGGCGTCTTCTCCGGCTTCTCAGCGATGACTGCCTCAGTGGTGAGGAACAGCCCTGCGATGGAGGCGGCGTTCTGCAGCGCAGAGCGCGTCACCTTCGCCGGGTCGATGATCCCCGCCTTGAACATGTTGACGTACTCGCCGGTCGCGGCGTCGAGCCCGTGACCCGCCGGGAGCGACTTGACCTTCTCGACCACCACGCCGCCCTCGAGACCCGCGTTCACAGCAATCTGCTTCAGCGGCTCCTCGAGCGCACGGCGCACGATGTTCGAGCCAGTGGCCTCGTCACCGGTCAGCTCGAGCTTCTTGAACGCGCTGACACCGGCCTGCAGCAGGGCCACGCCGCCACCGGCGACGACACCCTCCTCGACCGCGGCCTTCGCGTTGCGCACAGCGTCCTCGATGCGGTGCTTGCGCTCCTTCAGCTCAACCTCGGTGGCCGCGCCTGCCTTGATGACGGCAACGCCGCCCGCCAGCTTGGCCAGCCGCTCCTGCAGCTTCTCCCGGTCATAATCGGAGTCGCTGTTCTCGATCTCGGTGCGGATCTGGTTGACCCGGCCGGAGATCTGCTCCGCGTCGCCCGCGCCATCCACGATCGTCGTCTCGTCCTTGGTGACGACGACCTTGCGGGCCCGGCCGAGCAGGTCGAGGTCCGCGTTCTCCAGCTTGAGACCGAGTTCCTCGCTGATCACCTGGCCGCCGACCAGGATCGCGATGTCGCCGAGCATGGCCTTGCGCCGGTCGCCAAAGCCAGGGGCCTTGACGGCGACAGACCTGAACAGCCCGCGCATCTTGTTCACGATCAGGGTCGCCAGGGCCTCGCCCTCGACGTCCTCCGCGATCACGACGAGCGGCTTGCCCGACTGCACCACCTTGTCCAGCAGCGGCAGCAGGTCCTTGTTGGCCGAGATCTTGGAGTTGACCACGAGGATGTAGGGGTCCTCGAGGACGGCCTCCAGTCGCTCCGGGTCGGTGACGAAGTAAGGCGCGATGTAACCCTTGTCGAAGCGCATTCCCTCGGTGAGCTCAAGCTCGAGGCCGAAGGTGTTGCTCTCCTCGACAGTGATGACGCCTTCCTTGCCCACCTTGTCCATCGCTTCGGCGATCATCTCGCCGATGGCGGGGTCACCCGCCGAGATGGAGGCGGTCGAAGCGATCTGCTCCTTGGTCTCCACATCCTTGGCGAGCTTGGACAGTTCCTCGCTCACCCGCTCGACGGCCGCCTCGATACCCTTCTTCAGGGACATCGGGTTGGCGCCCGCCGCTACGTTGCGCAGGCCCTCGCGGACCAGCGCCTGGGCCAGAACGGTCGCCGTCGTAGTGCCGTCGCCGGCAACGTCGTCCGTCTTCTTCGCTACTTCCTTGACCAGCTCGGCACCGATCTTCTCCCACGGGTCCTCGAGCTCGATCTCCTTGGCGATGGACACGCCATCGTTGGTGATCGTGGGTGCGCCCCACTTCTTCTCGAGTACCACGTTGCGGCCCTTGGGGCCGAGAGTTACCTTCACGGCGTCGGCGAGCTGGTTCATGCCGCGTTCGAGGCCGCGCCTGGCTTCCTCGTCAAACGCGATCATCTTGGCTGCCATAGGCTCCAGTCCTCCGGAACTTTGTGGCTTGGACGGATCGAGCCGACGCCCGCGACGGCCGGACCTGCCCGCGGCAATCCCTTCCTGCCGCGGGACAGGACCTCATCGTCCCGATCCCTAACGTTGTCACTCTCGTGGTGAGAGTGCCAACGACTTGTTTAGCACTCTCGGGGTGAGAGTGCAAACCAAGTCTCCCCCACCGGACCTGCGCCGGGACCGTTCACGGCCGCCACCAGGGGCCCAGGCATGCCAACAGCCGGGCCGTCCGCCGCGGAGCGCCCGGTGATAAGAGAACGGCCCGGCTAAGTCAGCTGACTGAGCCGGGCCGTTCTTAGTTGCGACAGTGCCTCACAGAGTCCGTACGGCGTCCGCCTGCGGACCCCGGTCACTCTGCGTGATCTCGAACTCGACCCGCTGTCCCTCCTCGAGGGTGCGGTAGCCATCCGACTGGATAGCCGAGAAGTGGACGAAGACGTCCCTGCCACCGTCGACCGCGATGAAGCCGTAGCCCTTATCCGCGTTGAACCACTTGACGGTGCCCTGAGCCATTCCCAACAACTCCCTAAAACTGTGCTCCTGCTTACCCAGACCCCGCCCCATGCGTCTGCGGTGCCCGTCGATCGCAGAGCGGGGGCGGACAGGCCTGGCAGAGCCGAGCACGCCCGCGGAGCCGACAGCGACCGGACACGACCCTACCTTGTGTCGTGACTGACCGGAATGGCTGCTGAGCGATATCACCAGCCACACTGGCCCGACTGTCCCCACCAGCCCGGACAAAACCTGGCATACCCGGCCATAATCATTTGCCTGGGTGCCGGGACCATGATGATTAGGCCGGCCCCGGCAGGCCTAACCGCCGGCCACGGCGGGAATCACCGACACCTGGCCGCCCGCGGGCACCGGCGTGTCCAGCCCCTGCGCGAACCGCACGTCTTCCTCGCCGACGTAGACGTTGATGAACCGCCGCAGCTTGCCGGCGTCGTCGAGGATCCGGCCGCCGAGACCCGGGTAGTCCGCATCCAGCCCCGCGATGACTTCACGCAGCGTGCCCGTCGGCGCGGTGACCTCCGCGGCCCCGCTGGTGTAAGTGCGCAGGATGGTGGGAATCCGGACCGAGACGCTCATTCAAGGCCTGCCCTTCTGAAAGCATCGAGGGTCGGGCGGATCGGGGCCGGGATGCGGGCCACGCCGGCCACCGCGTCCAGGGTCTTCAGCCCGTCACCGGAGTTGATGATCACCGTCTCCGCCTCCGGGTCGAGCTTGCCGCTGGCCAGCAGCTTCCTGAGCACGCCCACGACCACCCCGCCCGCGGTCTCGGCGAAGATCCCCTCGGTCAACGCGAGCAGGCCGATCGCGTCGATAATCTCATCGTCGGTCACGTCGGCGATAGCTCCGCCGGTCCGGCGCACCGTGTCGAGCACGTACGGGCCGTCGGCCGGATCGCCGATCGCCAGCGACTTGGCCACCGTGGCCGGGCGCACCGGCCGGACCACGTCGTGGCCGGCCTCGAACGCGGCGGACACCGGCGAGCACCCGGTCGCCTGCGCGCCGAACACCCGCCAGCTCTCGTCGCCGACCAGGCCCAGCTCCGCGAACTCGCGGAAGCCCTTGTCGACTTTGACGAGCTGGGCGCCGGACGCGATCGGGACGACGACCTGCTGCGGCAGCCGCCAGCCCAGCTGCTCGGCTATCTCGAAGCCGAGCGTCTTGGATCCCTCCGCGTAGTAGGGCCGCACGTTGACGTTGACGAACGCCCAGTCCTCGTGCTCGCCGGCCAGCTCGGAGGCGAGCCGGTTCACGTCGTCGTAGGTCCCGTCCACGGTGACCAGGGTGCCGCCGTAGACCGCGGTCATGACGATCTTCTGCGACTCCAGGTCGGCGGGCACCAGGACCACCGAGCGGATGCCGGCCTTCGCGGCAGCGGCCGCGACGGCATTGGCCAGGTTGCCGGTGGAGGGGCAGGCGAGCACCTTGAAGCCCATCTCCAGCGCCGCGGCCAGCGAGACGGCGACCACGCGGTCCTTGAACGAGTGCGTGGGGTTGCCGCGCTCATCCTTGACCCACAGCCGGCGCATGCCGAGCGCGCTGGCCAGGTTGTCGGCGCGGGTCAGGCTGGTCCAGCCCGGCTCGAGGCCGGGCGACGACGCGATGTCGGGCCGGACCGGCAGCAGGCTGGCGTAGCGCCAGATGTTCAGCGGCCCGGACTCGATGTCCGCCCGGGTCAGCGCGGGGAAGTCGTACGTCACCTCGAGCGGGCCGAAGCACTCCATGCACGCGTAGTACGCGCCGAGCTCGCAGGAGTGGCCGCACTCCCGGCAGGCCAGCCCGGTGGCATACCCGAACGAGGAAGGGCCCGGACGGCCTGCGGCCGCGGCGGCGTCGCCGGGGATAACGGGATTCGCGGTAGTGGTCACGTGACGAGGGCCTCTCTTCCTCATCTTTCCCTGCGGCCACCCTGGCCGCGGGCCGGACTTGGCACCTGTCACGGGGCCCCGGCGGCGGGAATCCGCGCACGGGAGCATGAGCATCCATGATGGTTGCCGGGGCTTCGCAGGGCCGATCCCTCCACCCCTCTGGATGAGCAGTATTCAGTTGTCGCAAAACACTCTAACCGACCGGCCAGCGAGCACCTGCCCGGCAACCCCGCTAACCTGACGGGCGATGAACGGGCAGCAGGCCGCCACGAGCGCAGGCGGCACGGGCCGGATCCTGGTGGCGTCCAACCGCGGTCCGGTCTCGTTCAGCCAGGACGGCGGCGGCGTGCTGACCGCCCGCCGCGGCGGCGGCGGCCTGGTATCGGGCCTGTCCGCGATGGCCGGCACCGTGGACTTGCTCTGGATCTGCGCCGCGCTGAGCGACGCCGACCGGGCGGCGGCGCGGCGGGCGCCCGGCGGCCGGCTCGACCTGGACGGGCAGGACACGCCGGCGCCCGTCCGGATGCTCGACATCCCGCCGGGCACCTTCGGCCAGGCCTACAACACGGTGGCCAACTCCACCCTGTGGTTCATCAGCCACCTGCTCTACGACACCCCGAACGCGCCCCGGTTCGGCGCGGCGTTCGCCGCCGCGTGGGCCGCCTACCGCGAGTACAACGCGGCCTTCGCCCGGGCGCTGGCCGAGTCCGCGGATTCCGCCGGCGCGCGGGCCATGGTGCAGGACTACCACCTGGCCCTGGTGCCCCGGATGCTGGCGCAGCTGGCGCCGGGCATCCGGACCGCGCACTTCTCGCACACCCCGTGGGCGCCGCCCGACTACTACCGGATACTGCCCGATCCGGTCGGCCGCGAGCTGCTCGAGGGCATGCTCGGCGCCGACCACGCCGGCTTCCTCAGCCGGCGCTGGGCCGGGGCGTTCGTCGACTGCTGCGAGGACATCCTCGGCGCCGAGGTGGACCGGGCGGCCGGCCGGGTGCGTTACCAGGGCCACGTCTGCGACATCGGCGTGCACCCCCTCGGCGTGGACGCCGCCGACCTGCGCCGCCGGGCCGGGGCCGCGGACGTCGAGGCGCACGTGCGGGCGCTGGCCGGGGCGGCCAGCGGCCGGCAGCTGATCGTCAGGATCGACCGGACAGAACTGTCCAAGAACATCGTGCGCGGGCTGGCCGCCTACCGCGAGCTGCTGACCGCACACCCGGAGCTGCACGGCCGTGTCACCCATCTCGCGTTCGCCTACCCGTCCCGGCACGACCTGGCCGAGTACCGCGCGTACACCGAGAGCGTGCAGCGCATCGCCCGTGAGATCACCGAGGAGTTCGGCACGCCGTCGTGGGACCCGCTGATCCTCGAGGTCAGCGACGACTACGCGCGCTCGCTGGCCGCCTACCGGCTGGCCGACGTGCTCGTGGTCAACCCGATCAGGGACGGCATGAACCTGGTCGCCAAGGAGGGCCCGATCGTGTCCGGGCGCGGCTGCGCGCTGGTCCTGTCCCGGGAGGCCGGCGCGAGCGCCGAGCTCGGCAGCCACGCGCTGACCGTCAACCCGTTCGACGTCAGCGCGACCGCGCAGGCGATGTACGAGGGGCTCACCATGCCCCGGCCGGAACGGGACCGGCGCTGCGCGGCACTCGCCGAGGCCGGCGCGGCGCTGCCGCCCGGCCGCTGGCTCGCCGAGCAGCTCAGCGCGCTGGGCTGAGCCTGCCGGACAGCCACTCGAGGAAGGCCGCGACCCCGGCCGGGCCGTCCACCACCAGGTCGCTCGCCGCGGCGAGCTCGGGCATTTCGACCGAGCCGCTGCACACCGCGACACCGGGGATGCCGTCGCCGCGCAGGTCGGCGACGGCGCTGAACGCCGGGACGTCGCCGATATCGTCGCCGCAGAACAGTACGACCCGCGAAGCGCGTTCGGAAATCAGGGACCTGAGCGCTGCCCCCTTGTCCATGCCGCCCGGGCGCAGCTCGATCACCATCCTGCCAGGCTGCGCCAGCAGCCCCTCCTGCGCGGCGAGCTCCTCGAGCGGGGGGCGGAGCAGGCGCAGCGCGCCGCCGGGGTCGGCCGTCCGCCGGGTGTGCACCGCGACCGCGTGCCCCTTGTCCTCGGTCCAGGTTCCCGGCGGGGCGCCCGCGGCGGCGAGGATGCCGGGCAGCCGCCGCCGCGCCGCGGTCACGCCGGGCGGGGCGGGCAGCGAGACGACCTCGCCGCCGGCCCACCGTTCCCAGCCGTAGTGGCCGAACACGACGAGACCGGGGACGCCGGCCAGCCCGCCGCGCTCCGCCGCGAAGGCGGCCGGGCGGCCGGTGATGACCGCGAGCGTGCCTACCCGCGCGGCCAGCCCGCGCAGTGCCCTGACCGCGCCCGGATGCGCCCGGGCCGCCTCCGGGTCGGCCACGATCGGCGCCAGCGTGCCGTCGAAGTCCAGCGCGACCAGCGCCCCGCCCGGGTCGGCGAGCAGCGCGGCGAGCCCCGCCTGCCCCGCGACCGTGCGCGGCAGGAACGCGGCCGGCACGCCCGCCAGGCCGTGGCGGCCCGGCTGCTGCTGGCCGTCCGGACCGTTTCCCTGCTCAGGAGGCGTCATCGGATTCCGCCGAACGCACCGAGCGCCGTCTCGCGCGCCGGGACCGCCGGGCTCGCAGCCGGTTGACCAGGACAGGGTCGAACGCCGCGGCTTCGGGCTGGTCGATCAGCTCGTTGAGCAGCTGGTAGTACCGGGTGGCCGAGATCGCGAAGTTCTCCCGGATCTCCAGCTCCTTGGCGCCCGGGCTGCGCCAGGCGCGGCGCTCGAACGCCAGGATGAGCAGGTCGCGCTCCCGCAGCGCCGCCATGCCACCTCCCTGCGACCTTGGCTCCTGACAAAAACCCATGGTAGGCGCGGATGTTATTCAAAACCCCCCGGTGCATGCTGAGGGCCACTGCCGGCCAAGCCTCCCACTTCAAGATCATTTACATGATTTTGAATAACGTCCATCTATGCGTGACGCCGCGGACGACGTACGCTCACCCTTCGTGGCTTCCTATGACTGCATCACGTTCCTGACTGACTACGGCCTGGAGGACGGCTTCGTCGCCGCCTGCCACGGAGTGGCGTGCCGGATCGCGCCGCAGGTGCCGGTCATCGATATCACCCACCTGGTGCCGCCGGGTGACGTCCGGCGCGGCGCCGCCGTGCTCGCGCAGACGATCCCGTACCTGCCGTCCGGGGTGCACGTCGGCGTCGTTGACCCCGGCGTGGGCACGGCGCGGCGGCCGGTCGCGATCAGCGCCCCTGGCGGCATCTTCATCGGCCCGGACAACGGCCTGCTGTCCTGGGCGGTGGCGGCGGCGGGCGGGGCCACGCACGCCTACCAGCTGACCAACGGCGAGCTGTGGCTGCATCCGGTGTCCGCCACGTTCCACGGCCGGGACATCTTCTCGCCGGTGGCCGCGCACCTGGCCAGCGGCACCGACCTCGCGTCCGTCGGCGACGAGATCGACGTCGCCGACCTGGTCAGCCTGCCCGCGCCGACGAGCCGGATGCACGACGGGGAGGCCGAGGGCGAGGTGATGTCGGTGGACAGGTTCGGCAATGTCCAGCTGTCCATCGCCGCCTCCGACGCCGGCCGGATGGGGATCGGCCTCGGATCCGCCGTGGTGGTCCGCTGCGGCCGACGCCAGCTCACCCTGCCGTACCTGGAGACGTTCGCCTCGGTGGCGCCGGGCGAGCTGGTGGCCTACACCGACAGCGCGGGACTGATCTCGCTGGCGGTCAACGCCGGGGACGCCGCCGAGCGGCTCGGGCTGCCGCCGGGCGCGCACGTCCGGCTCAGCGTGACGCCGTCCCCGTAGCCCGCTGCGCCGCGAGCTCCTCCTTGCGGGTGCTCGCGTAGACCGGCACGTACTCCTGGCCGGACAGTTCCTGGATGGCCCGCATCACCTCGTCGGTGATCGCGCGGCGCACCTTGGCGCCCGGCCCGTCGAGGACGTCGGGGCGCAGCTTCAGCGGCTCGCCGATGACGATCTCGATCCGCCCGGGCCGGGGGATCACCCGGCCAGGCGGCAGCAGCCGGTCGGTCCCCTTCATCGCCACCGGGATGACCGGCAGGCCCGACTTGACCGCCAGCCAGCCGACGCCGATCCGGCCCCGGTACAGCCGCCCGTCCGGCGACCTGGTGCCCTCCGGGTAGATGCCGAACAGCTCGCCGGACAGCAGCCGGTCCAGCGCTGCCTGCAGCATGTCCTGCGCGGCACGCGGCCCGGTCCGGTCGGTGGACAGCTGGTTGGTGGCGCGCAGGTAGGCGCCGGTGAACCGCTGGATCAGGCTGGTCCCGGTGAAGTACTCGGACTTGGCGGCGAAGGTGACCGGCCGCTCCAGCATGAAGGGCAGGTAGACCGAGTCAAGGATGGACACGTGATTGGACGCCAGGATCGCGCCGCCGGTGGCGGGCACGTGCTCGGTGCCGGTGATCTTCGGACGTGCGAGTGCCCTCAGGAAGGGGCCGGCGACCACCCTCGAGACCCGATATTGCACGGATGTTCCCCTTCAGATGCCTGCTGGCTCGCGGCGGCAGGTCCACGATAACCCGCCCGATCACCGCTCCGGGCCGGCGCCGGCGGCCGGCGGGGCGGGCTGCTGCTCGCGGGAGCCGACCGTGGCCGGCGCGGCCGCCGCGGGCCCGCCGGCGCCGCCGGGGCCGCTGCCGCGCGGCTCGCGGCCGGACGGCGCGCTGGACACGAGGCCGATGGCCAGCGGCAGCACCAGCGGCAGCATGGAACCCGGCACGGCGACCCCGGAGTCTTCGGCGAACCAGCCCAGCACCGCCACCACCCAGATCGCGGACAGGCTGACGCCCAGCAGCGGGACCGCGCGCCGGGCGCCGGTCAGGGCCCCGGCGCCGAACCACCGCGGCCGCAGCAGCAGCACGCCCAGCGCGACCACCACCAGCGGGATGATCACGCTGAACGGGGTGGCGGTCAGCGAGCTCAGGTTGGTGCTGATCTTGCGCTGCAGGGTGCCGCCGCCCTGGCCGTGCAGCGCCTGCCCGGCGAAGGCGCCGATGTCGGAGTGGCCGGTCTTGGGCACGAGATAGTTCACCAGCGCGAACGCGGCGATGACCAGGACCCCGCTGACCGCCACCACGATCGCCCGGCGCACGGTGAGCCGCGTGCCGGCGATCGCCATGACGAGGATGAGCAGGCCGGGCACGACCGCGATCGTGCCGCCGACCTTGCCGCCGAAACCGGGCCAGCCGGAGGCCACGACGGCGAACAGGGCCACCGCCGAGGCGGCGAGCACGGCCAGGGCCCGCGGGCCGCGCCAGCGCGGCACACCCTCCTGGGAGGCTTTGCCGTGACGGAGGATGACCGAGGCGAGCCAGGCGGCGCACAGGATCGCCGCCGCGCCGTAGATGCCGACGGTGTTGTTGTCCTCGCCGTAGAACCGGCCGCCCCAGAGCAGGTTGAGGCCGAAGGGGGTGTTCGGCTCCAGCCTCGACCCGGTCATGACGTCGAGCCCGATCACCGCGACGGTGACGGCGCAGACGACGCCGGTGGGGCCGAACGGGTCCCGGCGCCACGGGCCGCCCAGCGCGACCGCGGCGATGACGGCCGCCCAGGCTGCCGCCAGCAGGTACAGCATGAGGGCCGGATGGGGCAGCGTCCACCACGGCACCAGGCTGGCCAGGAACGTGCCGGCCGGGACCGCGCCGGCCAGCACGGCGGCCGTCCGCGCGGCGGCCCGGCGGCGGCGCCGCCGCTCGTCGTCGCGGCCGCGCAGCAGCCAGGCGATCAGGCCGAACGCCACGGCATCGCCGACGCCGAACACGGCGAAGAACCAGCCGAACGTCGTCCGGTAGACCTGCGCGGCGGTGTCCTGCGCGATCAGCGCGCGGACCTGGGCCGGCAGGCTGGCCCGGCGGCCGCGGGTCAGGTCCGAGCCCACCGCGGCTGACGGCACCGGGCGGCCGCGCCATCCCAGCACGGCGGTGGTGAGGTCGGTGGTCTGGCTCAGTCCCGGCTGGCGGGTGGAGGACGTGTTGAGCAGGCCGGCCGCGTAGCCCGCGCCGTCCACGATGACCAGCCGCAGGTGCGCGGTGCCGTCGTCGGCCGGCGCCGCGACCACCAGGACCGGGTTGGCCGGAAGCTCGGCGTCGATCCGGCCGAGCGCGCGGTCATCGGCCCGGACCGCCGCCGCGCGGGCCGCGGCACCGCCGGGTGCCGAGGCGGCCGGCACCGCGCCCAGATCGACCACGGTCAGCGGGCACCGGGCGAACGTGGACCGGGTCGCGGCCGACACCGACGGCAGGTAGCCGGCGACCTGCCCGGCCGGGCTGGCCAGCGCGAGCGCCGCGCCGGGGCCGATGGCCGTGGCGCACCGGCCGGGGCCGGCCGCGGAGCCGAGCAGGCCCCAGTCCGGGCTGTAATGGAACTGCCAGTTGTAGGAGATCAACGCGGGCATCTGCCGGATGCGTGCCGCGACCGGCGTCGCGCCGGACGCGGCGCGGGCGGGCGCGGCGCGGGCGGGCGTGACCGCCGGCAGCGCCGGGCACTGTCCCGGGCGGGGGCGCGGCGCGCTGGCCCTGGCGCCCGAGTTCAGCGTCAGCCAGCCATCGGCCGGGCACGTCACCGACGAGGTCGCGTGCACCACGAGGCTGCCCACCGAGCCCGCGGCGGCCAGCCGCCACAGCGCGGGCGTCGCCGCAGGCGATACATCGCTCCAGCGCAGGCCCGGGATACCCACGAGCACGACCGGGCGGGCCGGCTGCGCTTGCTGCGGTTGCCGTGCTTGCTGCGGTTGCCGTGCCCGGCTGACGTGCGCGGCCATCGCCGCGCTCGCCGCGCTCGCCGGGGCGGTCGTGGCGGCCGTGCTCGCTGTGCTGGCGGCGGTGCTCGCGGCGGCGCTGCTCGCGACGGCAGCCGTGCCGGTGACGGCGGCTGCGCTGGCGACGGCGGCACCGAGCAGGAATGCCGAGACCCTCTTCACGTACATCACGTTATCCGGCTGGAGCCGTGGCCAGCCTGAGCCCGGGAATCCGGGCCGTCCCCCGCTTCCTGCGGCACGGCCGGGACGCGCCGGGCGCCAGGACGGGCCACCCGCAGCCAGATCCACAAGCCGAGCGGGTAGATGTAGTAGCCGAACCGGGTGGACGGCGCCAGCGTGAACATCAGCACGAGGCCGATGATGAGCCGCCACGTCGCGGCCGGGACGTCCCTCGGCGGCCGGACGACCAGGGACACCGCGACCGCCAGGCCCGCCAGCACGAGCAGCCCGGCGGCGATCAGGTGGCCGGCCTGCCCGGTCTGGGAGAGCAGGAACCCGGGCAGCGGGCTGGTGGCGGCGGACTTGACGCTGGCCAGGCCCAGCGGGAACAAGATCGTGTTGTCCACGAGGGCCGACGGCGATACCGCGGCGACGGGCACGACCAGGACGGCGAGCGCGGCCAGCGCCGCGGCCGCGAACCGGCCCGTCGCGCGCCTGCCATCCCTGGCGGCGACCAGCACCGCGGCGATGAGCAGCGCCGGCCACGCGGTGGCCTTCATCGCGGCCGCGACCCCGAGCACCAGGCCGGCCAGCACCGGGCGCGGCTCGCGCACCGGGCGCGACAGCAGCGCCAGCCCGAGGCACATCAGCGCGAGCACCGGCACGTCGTCGCCGCCGACGGCGAGCGGGAAGGCGATCACGGGGGTGGCGATCACCAGGGCGGTCCAGCGCCAGGCGTCCGGCGTCCCGGTGGCGCGCACCGCCAGCCAGAAGATCACGCCGGTCGCGATCGCGAAGTAGATCCGCGGGTCGGTCAGCGCGCCGTGCCGCGCCACCGCGCGGCCCAGCCCGAACACCGCCATGGCTGGCAGGTAGGGGTTGTACGCGTCCGGATTGTGCGTGCCGGCCAGCACGGCCACGCTCGGATAGGGCGTGCCGTGATGGATCAGCAGCCAGGCCGCCCGGGAGACCACGCTGACTTCGCGCAGGGCCCTGTTGCTGGCGACGAGCCAGCCGAGCGGGGCCAGCAGCCCGCCGCCCACGCCCAGCAGCAGCGCCGCATCCGTGCCGCGGCGCCGCCACGCGGCCGCCGCCAGGACGGCGAGGCCGTAGCAGGGCGCCGCCACGATCCCCCAGTGCTGCTGCTCGAAGCTGCTGCTGAGCAGCCCGACCGCCGCCGCGTAGACGGCGCAGCCACCGAAGAGGGCGACCACCCAGCCGCGCCTGACCGCGGCCAGCGAGCCCGGCGCCGGCTGGCCGCTGCGCTCGGTAGCGCCCGGCTGTGCCGACGTCACAGCGGGCACGGAGTCCTCCCTCGGCTTTGATCATCGTGGCCGGCCTGGTCACGCGAGCAATGGCCTGCCGTCGGGTAGCCTCTGCACCGCACGTCCCCGCGGTGCCGCGAGCACAGACGCATCCCCGGGCCCCTTGGTAGGTTATGGCCAGCCGGGAGGCCGCCACCACCATCGGAATGACCTGATGCGAACGCCCAAGATACCTGCCGGACGCGCGGCGGGCACCCAGGCCGCCGCGGCGGGCCCCGCCACCGGCGAGGCTGGTGCCGGCCATGCTGGTGCTCGGCAGGCTGATGCCAGCCAGGCTGATCCGGGCCACGCTGGTGCCGGCCAGGCTGATGCCGGCCAGGCGGCTGACGGCCAGGCGGCTGACGGCGCGGCACCGGGGGCGGCCGGGCAGGACGGCGCGCGGCGCGGCGCGGCGCGGCGGGCGGCCGCGGCGGTCCGCCCCGGGCTGCGGCGGCACTGGCTGATGGCGGTCCTGCTCGTGGCCGGGCTGGTGCTGCGGCTGCTGACCCAGCTCGCCTACCGGCCCGTCCTGTTCTACATCGACAGCACGAAGTACCTGTATCACGCCGGCGGGAACGACCCGGTCGGCTACCGGGTGCCGCTGCGGCTCATCCTACTGGTGGCCAACCTGGACACGGTGGCCGCCGTGCAGCACCTGCTCGGCCTGGCCATGGGCGTGACCATCTACGTCCTGCTGCTGCGCCGCGGCTGCGCGCGCTGGCTGGCGGCACTGGCCGCCGCGCCGGTGCTGCTCGACGCCTACCAGGTGCAGATCGAGCAGACGGTCATGCCGGACGTGTGGTTCGGGGCCCTGATCGTCGCCGCCCTGGCGCTGCTGTTGTGGCGGCCGCGGCCGGCGTGGTGGATGATCGCCGCCGCCGGGGTCGCGCTCGGGCTGTCGGCGACGGTCGCGCAGGCCGGCGAGATCCTCGTGCTGCCCGCGCTGATCTACGTCCTGGCCGCGGCAGGTGGCGGGCGGCGGGCGCTCGGCGGCGCCGGCCTCCTGTGCGTCGCCTTCGTGCTGCCGATCCTCGCCTACATGAGCGTCGCCGCCGCCGTCACCGGGCACTTCTGGCTGTCCAACGCGGGCACCGGCGGACTGTACGGGCGCGCCGCGGCGGCGGCCGACTGCGCGACGCTGCGGGTGCCGGCCAGCCAGCGGGCGCTGTGCCCGACCGCGGCGCAGAAGGCCGCGCTGGGCGACGACGGCCTCGAGCACAGCCCGGTCTCTCCCGTCCGCCGCTACTACGCCCGGCTGCCGCCCGCCCAGGCGTCCCGCACGGTGTCCTCGTTCACCCGTGCGGTGCTCAGCCAGCAGCCGCTGAACGTGGCCTCGGCGATCGCGCGGGACACCCTGAAGCTGTTCGCCGTGGCGCGGGTCACCAGCCCCGGCGATACGCCGATCTCGCGCTGGCAGTTCCAGGTGTCCTACCCCTACTACTCCCCGCACGCCACCCGCCCGGAGGTGGCCGCGGCCATCCGGCAGTTCGGCGGCGGCGCGCCCGCGGTCACCGCGCCGCTGGCCACGTTCCTGCGCGCTTACCAGCTGGACGGCGGCTACACCCCTGGGCCGCTGTACGCGGCGGCCGCGCTGGCCGGCCTGATCGGCTCGCTGGGCGCGTTCGGCCGACGGGGCGCGGCCTCCCGCCGTGCCGCCCGCAGCCCCGGCGACCCGGTGATCCGCAGCCCGGGCGGCCGCGAACTGGCGCTGGCCTGCCTGCTGTTCTTCGTCACCGGGGTGGCGGTCCTGCTCGTGCGCGACATCCTGGAGTTCTCCTGGCGCTACCAGCTCGAGGCGCTGATCACCCTGCCGCCGGCCGGCGCGCTCGGGCTCATGGTCATCGCCGCCCGGATCCGCAGCCGCCGCGTCGGTGCGACGGCAGCGCCGTAACGGGGCGGGCCTATCCAGGCATCGCCGGGGCCAGCGCCCTGGCCCACTCGCGGTAGCCGGTCTCGGAGGGGTGGAAGCCGTCGGATGCGAAGAACTCGCGGCCGCCGGTCCCGGGCAGCGTGATCGGCACGTACGTGGCGCCGCAGGCGGCCGAGACCTGCCGGGTGATCTGGTCCATGGCGCGCGCCCGGCCGGCGACGACATGCCGGAGCGGCTGCGGTATCGCGGGAATCCGGTTCACCGGCGGCATCCCGGAGACGACGACACGCGTGCGGCCGTTCTCGCCGGTCAGCGTCTCGACGAGCCGCAGCAGGTCCGCCGCCCACTCCCGCAGCGTCCGGCGGTCAAACAGGTCGTTGATCCCGACGGTCAGCAGGATGAGATCGAACGGCTCCGGCCCGGCCGGGAACAGCTCACCGATCACCCGGCGCGCGGTCACGCCGCTCTTGCCCCGCACCGTCCAGTCCACCGTCCCGCCGAGCCGGCTGGCCATCTCCGCGGCCACGAAGCCCGGCAGCGCGCGGGCATGCTCGGCCGCGCCTATGCCCGCGGCCGTGGACTCGCCGATCACGAGAAGGCGCAGGCACGGCTGGCCCTGGCCGGCCACCCCGTGCGGCGGGCCCGAGGGGCCAGGCAGTCGCGGTGCCCGGCGGACAGCCCGCCGGGCCTGCAGCAGCAGCAGCGGCGCGAGCAGCGCGGTGGTGGCCACATGGCCGAGGCCCGCGTGCCTGACGGTCGCCGGGATATCGGTGATCACGTCCCGCGCAGTAGTCGTCATACGATGCAGACTCGCAAGTGACCACTGCAAGTTCCCGTAATGGGGTGAGCCCGTGCACGAGGAGGTAATTCCGGTCCTTCGCGTCAGCAACGCCGGCGCGGCCGCCGCCTGGTATGCGCGTCTGGGCTTCACTTTCGAGTGGGAGCACCGGTTCGAGCCCGGCTTCCCGGCCTTCGTGTCTGTCGCGCGCGGCGGGCTGCGGCTGTTCCTGTCCGAGCACACCGGCGACGCGCGCCCGGACACCCTCGTGCGCCTGCGCCTGCGTGATCTCGAGGCGATCGCGAAGGAGTTCGGCGCGGCCGTCGAGACGATGCCCTGGGGCCCTGAGGTCGCGCTCCGTGACCCGGACGGCACCGGCTGCGGATCGGCGGCCCGCTAGCTGACTGACGGCGTGGTCGGGCCGAGCCCGTCGAGCTCAGGCGCCTGGCCTGGCGGTACCACGGGCGTCAGAGTCGCTGAGAGTTGCCGCAGCCTCCCTGAGGACGTCCAGCGACAGGCCTGCGCAGTCGGCGTACAGTTCGGCGCCCATGAGTACTGGGAGCCACGGGCTGCGGCGTCTGTCGGGCTGCGCGAGTCGCCGTTGTCGGTGGCCGCCGCGGGGGTGATGTGCCCGACCGCGGTCGCCGACGTGTGTTTTGAGTGGGTGAAACTGACGTCGGCAGGGTTGCGCGTGAGCTTCCATGCGATCACTTCTGACCCCGGCGGCAACCCGCCCCCTCCGCATGTGTCGATGCAGGAGGCCATGTCGGAGATCGCGCTTACCGATAGCACCGGCCACTCCTATGACCTGGTCCTTCACGGCCCGAGCTGGAGCCGGGTCCAGGACCGGCGCGAGTGGGAGTGGCGTGGCCAGGTGATCGGCGACCCGAACCCCGCCGGAATGCCTGCCTGGCTTGAGTTCAGTTCTGCGGCGGCGGGCGCATCGGGCCGGGTCGCCTTGCCTTCCCCGGCCCAGCTGCCAGTCGGGACGGGCGAACCGCCGTGGCCGACTCCGGCTGAGTGCTACCTGGCCGCGCTCGCCCCCGTCACCAGCATCTCTATGGCAACGTCGGACAGCCAGGCCGAGGCGGGGCCGGAGGACACGGCCGAGATTGTCGCCGCGGTGGCCGACAGCCTGATGGCCGTGGGTGCGTTGCCGGTCACCAGTCCCTTGCTGCGCGAGTTCGCTGCCAGCGGGCCCGGCTGGTATGCGCCGCTGGCTCACCGGTGGGTCCGGCGCGCACACCAGCGCAGCAGCGTGTTCCTGGCTGCGGAGCATCGCGGGCTGGGCGTGCGGCTGCCGCTGGAGCGGGCCACCGCGGTGATCGAAAGTGTCTCGGCCCTGGGCGAGGTGGTGACCATCCAGTTGTACGGCCATCCCTGGGTGATGGGCGAATACTGGCCCATGATCACGCCCTGCTTCCAGGTGCGTGCCACTGACGATGCCGGGAACGAGCACGACGGCATGCCCGGGGACTGGCACGGCCTGCCAGGCCATGAGGGCAGCGGCGGCTTCTGGCTCTGGCCGCCGGTAGACCGGGCCTGCAAAAGCCTCAGAGTGACCGTCAGCACCCTGTGGGAAGCCGCCTGGGCCGAGCTCGAGTTGCCGCCGTGACCCAGCCGCCCGCGCCGTCCCGCCACGCCTGGCGTGGCGTCTTGCCAGAAAAACAGATATCAGTACGATGGGTAGGTGATATCTAGTCCGTCAAGTAGGAGAGGCGCCAGATGGCTACCCAGACTGCAGCCTCCGCAGGCCCGCAACTGCCTGACCGGCAGGTGACCGAGCGTGAGGCCCGGTTCCTGCCCGGCCTGCGCATGCTGGCGGCGGGCATCGTCGGGCTGCTGGCCGGGGTGGCGCTCGTCGTGGTAGCCAGCCGCCAGAGTAACGGCACCGCCGTGGCGCTGGTCGTGCTCTGCGTGCTGATCTTTATCGCCGGCGGCCTCGCACTGGGGGGCCTGACCCCTGTCGTCCCCGGGCAGGCACGCGTCGTCCAGTTGTTCGGCCGCTACCGCGGTACCATCCGCGACTCGGGCCTGCAGTGGGTGAACCCGTTCACCCGCCGGATCGCGGTCTCCACCAGGATCCGCAACCAGGAATCGGCGCAGGCCAAGGTCAACGACGCCGAGGGCAACCCGATCGAGATCGCGGCCGTGGTCGTCTGGCAGGTCGCCGACACCGCCAGCGCCACCTACTCTGTTGACGACTACACCCAGTTCGTCACCATCCAGACCGAGACCGCCGTCCGGCACATCGCCTCCAGCTACCCCTACACCAGCCGCCGCGAAGGTGAACTGTCGCTGCGCGACAACGCCGACGAGATTACCGGCAGGCTCTCCGCCGAGATCGCCGCGCGGGTCGCACCGGCCGGGGTGCACATTATCGAGTCGCGGCTGACCCGGCTGTCGTATGCCCCCGAGATCGCTCAGGCCATGCTGCGCCAGCAGCAGGCCAGCGCGGTGGTCGGCGCGCGGCAGCGGATCGTTGAAGGCGCTGTCGGCATGGTCCAGCTGGCCCTGCAGCGGCTTCAGGAGGAGGACGTCGTCGAGCTGGACGAGGAGCGCAAGGCCTCGATGGTCTCCAACCTGCTGGTGGTCTTGTGCAGCGAGCAGGCCACCCAGCCCGTCGTCAACACCGGCACCCTGTACCAGTGACGGCAGCCACGGAGCCGCGGTGACCGAACGCAAGAGCGTCCTGCTGCGGCTGGATCCCGCCGTCCACGACGCCCTGGCCAGATGGGCCGGCGACGAGCTGCGCAGCACCAACGCCCAGATCGAGTTCCTGCTCCGCCGGGCGCTCGCCGACGCCGGGCGGCTGCCCGGCGGCGCCAGACCGATGCGGCCCCGGGGGCGGCCACCCGCCGCCAGCCGCACCGGAACCAGCCCACCGCCCGGCGATGACCAGCCCGGGTGACGGCACGGCCTGGACGCGGGCCGCGGGTACCTGCGCTCCGGTGCCAGCACGATCCCGTTGCCTTCATTGATCTTGAGCCGGGCAGGTCCTTGCGCTGAGCCAGCTCCACGCCTCCCAGCCTGCCCATGCGGCTGCCGTCCTTGACATATCACCTATCAAAATGATATCACTTTGATAGATGCCCGGAGTGGCCGGACACCGAAGGTCACAGGAGGCACCCCATGTACGCACAAAATGACAACATCGCTCCGAGGTCTGCGCGGCTGGTGGGCAAATCCTCCGCGATCAGGCATGCGACGCATCATCGCGCCATGGGAGTACCGCCGCCTTCGTGGCTTCGCGCGCGTGCGCATTGCCGCTGGTACCGTCTTGGCCGGCCTTGGCGCCGTTACGCTCTTTGGGGGTTCCTTCTCAGCGAAGGCTGTTGGGTTCGCGGCCCTGTTCCTGGTCGCGGCGGTGGCGAGCTTCCTGGTCGCTGCCTGGGAGCTGGCTATCGTTCGTTCCGAGTCTGCCCGAACCTGAGCCTGTCCTTTGCCAGGAGTGATTTGGCCGTGTATTTCCCAGCCAGCCGCACACTGCCGCCCCGGCCCGCACGCAACCGCATACTTCTTCCCGCCGCCGCCAAACGTCTCTGACCTGTCACTTTCCGCAGGTCAGGAGCGTCTGAACATGGGCGCTGGATCGCGAGCCGGCGAGGGGAATCGAACCCCTGACCTGCGGTTTACAAGACCGCTGCTCTGCCTTCTGAGCTACACCGGCGGGGCAGCCGCCATCGTAGCCGAACCGCTCAGCGAGCGAGCGTCCCTCGGCGGCGGGCGGCCTCGTGCAGCGCGATCCCGGCCGCGACGCCGGCGTTCAGCGACTCGGCCGCGGTGATCGGGATCCGGACGAGCAGGTCGCAGCGCTCGGCGACGACCCGGGACAGGCCGCGGCCCTCCGAGCCGACGACGATCACCAGCGGGCTCTCCGCGATCTCCATGTCGCTGATGTCCGTGCTGCCGTCCGCGGCCAGGCCCACGACGAACAGGCCGGCCTGCTGGTAGGCGGCCAGCGCGCGGGCCAGGTTGGGTGCCTGGGCGACCGGCAGCCGGGCAAGCGTGCCGGCCGAGGCCTTCCACGCGCCGGCGGTCACGCTGGCGGTGCGCCGCCCGGGAATCAGCACGCCGTGCCCGCCGAACGCCGCGGCGGAGCGCACGATCGCGCCGAGGTTACGCGGGTCGGTGACGCCGTCCAGCGCCACGATCAGCGGCGGCTGGCCGGCGTCGGCGGCCAGCGCGGTGAGGTCGTCCGGGTGGGCGTAGTGGTACGGCTTGATGCGCAGCGCCAGGCCCTGGTGCACCGCGCCCTGGGTCAGCCGGTCCAGCTCGGCGCGGCCAGTCTCCAGCACGGGCAGGCCGGCATCGGCGGCGAGCTTGACCGCCGCGCGGACCCGGTCGTCGGCCTCGGTGCGGTAGGCCACGTACAGGGTCGTCCCGGGCACCTTCGCCTGCAGCGCCTCCAGCACCGCGTTGCGCCCGGCGACCATCTCGGGGCCGTCGCCGCGCCGCTGGGCACCGGTGCCCTGGCCGCGATCGGCGGCGGGCCGCTCGGCTGCGCTGCCCGGGCGGGAAGACGCGGCTTCCTGCCGTGCGGTCCGCCGCTGCGCCGGGTGTCCCGGCCGCAGGTGAGCCGGCGGGGTGGGTCCCTTGCCTTCGAGACGGCGCTGGCCGTACCCGCCCGTGCCCGGGCGCGGCTTCCCCTTCTTGGTGACCCCGCCGCGGCCTGCGCGGCCCTGCCCCGATCCGCCGGCACCGCCGCGGCCGCCGCTGGCCCCGCTCATCGCTTCAGCTCCCACCGGGGTCCGGCCGGGGTGTCCTCGATGAGCACGCCCGCGGCACGCAGATCGTCCCTGATCGTGTCCGCGGCCCGGTAGTCCTTGCGTTCGCGGGCCGCCTGCCGCTGGCTGAGCGCGACCGCGACCAGCGCATCGACGACGCCGCGCAGGTCGCCGTCGCGGCCGGCCGCCGCCCACTGCCCGGACAGCGGGTCCAGTCCCAGCACCGCGAGCATGGCGCGCAGCAGCGCCGCTGACCTGGCGGTGCCCTCATGGTCGCCTGCGGCGAGGGCGCTGTTGCCGTTCCTGAGCTCCGCGTGCACCACGGCGAGTGCCTGCGGCACGCCCAGGTCGTCATCGAGCGCCGCGGTGAAGGCCGGCGGCAGGTCATCACGCCCGGCTGCGGGCGGCCCGGCGGCCACCGCGCCCGTTTCCGCGGCCCGGGTGATGAATCCCTCGATCCGCCGGTAGGCGGCGGCCGCTTCGGAAAGCGCGTCCGGGGAGAATTCAAGCGGTGAGCGGTAATGCGCCTGGGCCAGGTAGTAGCGCAGCTCCACGGGGCGGACCTGATTCAGCATCTCGCCGATGCTGAGCGAGTTGCCGAGTGACTTGCTCATCTTTTCCCCGGCCACGCCGACGAGCCCGTTGTGCACCCAGTAGCGGGCGAATTCGTATCCGGCGGCGCGGGATTGCGCAATCTCGTTCTCGTGATGCGGGAACACCAGAATCCAGGCCGCCGCCGTGAAGGTCGAAGCTGTCACCGAGGTACTTGATGGCCATGGCCGAGCACTCCAGGTGCCAGCCGGGCCGTCCCGGTCCCCACGGCGTCTCCCAGGACGGCTCGCCGGGCCTGGCCGCTTTCCACAGCGCGAAGTCGCGTGCATCCCGCTTGCCCGCGCCGCTCGAATCGTCGGCCGGGCGCATCTGGTCCAGCTGCTGGCCGGACAGCTCGCCGTAACCGGGATAGGAACGGACGTCGAAGTACACGTTGCCGTCAGCCGGGTAGGCGTGCCCGCGCTCGATCAGCCGCCGGATCATCGCGATCATCTCGGGCACGTGGCCAGTGGCCCGCGGCTCGACGTCCGGCGGCAGGCAGCCGAGCGCGTTGTACGCATAGCTGAACGCCCGCATGTTCCGCTCGGCCACGGCCCACCACGGCACATTCTCCCGCTCGGCCACCTGCAGGATCTTGTCGTCGATATCGGTGACGTTGCGGCAGAACGTGACCTGCTGGCCGCTGGCCCGCAGCCACCGCACCAGGATGTCGAAGTTGACCCCGGACCGGAGATGGCCGATATGCGGCGGCGCCTGGACCGTGGCGCCACACAAGTACAGGGACACCGTGCCCGGAACGAGCGGACGGAACTCGCGAACCGTCCGGGTGGCGGTGTCGTGCAGGCGCTGGCTCACCCTGCACAGGCTACGGGATGCGCACGACTGCCCGGCGCCCGTCGATCCAGCCGGGGACTAAACCAGTCCATCCGGAGATCAACCGGTGCCAGCGGCGGACATTTGCGCACGGATTCCGGTGGCCCGGCGTATGATCATTTACCCTGCTATAGATCAACAGCGCATCCTCGGCGCGCCGCAAGAAAACCGACCTTCCCCCGATGAATGGCGTGTCCCCGTGAATGGATACCGTCCCGTGCTCGCCCGGCGTGGTTTCCGGCTGGCCGCGCTCATCGCGGCGGCCATCTGCGTGCTCGTCCTCGCGGCCGGCGCGTTCGTCCTGTCCTACCCGGGGGTGCGGGACACGGCGCTCACGGCGGGGGTCAGCGCGCACCTGGCCAGGTTCTACCCGGCCCTTTTCGATGCGGTATTCGTCGTGGGCTGCGCCGCGGCGGTCACGCTGCGCGGGACGCGCCGCGGTTACGCGTGGCTGACCAGCCTGGTCGTCGCCGGCGCGGTCGCCGCGGCCGACGCCGTGCATGCCATGTCGGTCACGGTGCCGAAGCGGCCGCTGGAAGGGACGGTAGCCGTCGTCCCGTGGGCGGTGCTGCTGATCGGCCTGACGCTGCTGTGCGCGATGGCCCGGCAGGCATTGCCGGGGCGGCGGACAGCGGTCGCGGAACCGGCCCCGGTCAACGCGAACGCGGCCGCCATCGAGCGGCCTGACCCGCCGGCCGCGCCGCGGGAGCGTGCCCCCGGCCCGGCGGCGGTGCCGCTGAGCACGCTGCTGGCTGACCCGGCGGACCCGGCCAGCGCGGCTAAACTGGCGGACCCGGCCAGCCCGGCTAAGACGCCTGTTACTGCCGGCGCCAGGACCGCTACCGCGGAACTCGCCGCCCCCGGAGGCTCAGTTGCCACCATGGCGGAGCCAGTGACGGTCCGGCGCCCGCCGGAGCGGGACGATCCCAGTGACGCGGACGCGGGATCGGTGGACCCGTCAACGCACTTCAACCGGCTGCACAGTTCCCCCACGCCGCCGGGAGACTGAACCCGGGCCCGCGCCGGCAGGGCCGCGCCGGGCTAATCCCGGACGCGCGACAGCAGGGCCACCGCGATGGCGGCCACGCCTTCGCCCCGACCCGTCAGGCCCAGGCCGTCGGTGGTGGTAGCGGACAGGCTTACCGAGGCCCCGTCCAGCGCCTCGGTAAGGACCTTCTCCGCCTCCTCACGGCGCGGCGCGATCTTCGGCGAGTTGCCGATGACCTGAATGGACACGTTCCCGACCACGAATCCGGCGGCGGCAACGAGCCGTGCTGTCTCACGCAGCAATGCCGGACCGGACGCACCGGCCCATTCCGGCCGGGCGGTCCCGAAATTCGCGCCCAGATCGCCGAGCCCGGCCGCGGCGAGCAGCGCGTCACACGCCGCGTGCGCGGCTACATCTCCGTCGGAATGGCCGGTCAGCCCGACCTCGCCCGGCCAGTGCAATCCGGCCAGGTTCAGCGGGCGCCCTGCCGCGAATGGATGGACGTCAGTGCCAACACCCACTCGCGGCAGCAACGGCTGCTCCGCGGGCATCGTTAGCGCGTCGTGGCGGTCAGCTAACCAGGACCTCGTCGAGGAGCGCCTCAGCCTTGTCCTCGTTCGTCTTCTCGGCAAGCGCAAGCTCACTTACGAGAATCTGCCGCGCCTTGGCCAGCATGCGCTTCTCGCCAGCCGAAAGCCCGCGCTCTTTGTCCCGGCGCCATAGATCCCTGACGACCTCGGCCACCTTGTTCACGTCGCCGGATGCGAGCTTCTCGAGATTAGCCTTGTACCTGCGGGACCAGTTAGTGGGTTCTTCTGTATGGGGCGCGCGCAGCACCTCGAAGACCTTCTCGAGCCCCTCCTGCCCGACAACGTCCCTGACTCCGACTAGCTCGGCGTTGTCCGCCGGCACGCGCACAGTCAGGTCACCCTTGTCAACCTTGAGAACCAGGTAGGTTTTTTCCTCGCCCTTGATCGAGCGGCTCTCGACGGCTTCAATGCGAGCGGCCCCATGATGGGGGTAGACGACCGTGTCGCCGACCTTGAAAGACATGTGGCAAGTACCCCTTCCGCAGAAAGCCATGATACCACGCGCAGCGAGGACAATAAAGCCTCGGCCCAAATGAAAGCGCAGGTCAGCGCGCTAATTCGGGTCCTGGAAAAGGCGGCCTGCGGCTATCTCGACCGCCGGGACACCCCCATTGCCGCCGCCGGGACGGCTCCCGGAGTCGCCTCGCGGGGGGTGGTCACGACCCGCTGGCGTCCGGTCAGGACGGTCGGCCACGATGTTCAGTATGCCTCGTAAGCCCGGTTTCTGCGGTGCATCTGGGATTCGCCGGAGCTCATTCACTCCCCCCGGCAGCACCTGCTCACCGGCAGGCACATACTGGAGAGAAGGCGCCGCTCACGCGGGAGAGGTGCGCGTGGACCCAGGCAACGACCCCGGCCGGGACGAGTACGGGCTTCCTCCGGTCGATGTAGAGATCCCCGACGATGCCAGGGATCTAGAATCTGATGTCCAGGCCTACCACCGGGAGCTGCGGGCACTGCGGCGGCGGGGCCGCGTCCGGCGGCTGACCGGCCCGCTGGCCCGGCACGGCATGATCATGCCGCTGGTCGCCGCGTGTCTCGCGGTGACCCTGCTGACCGGGACCCTGCTCACTGTGCTGGCCGGCCGCCGGGTCCCGCTGCTGCCCGGCCGCGGGCCGTTCAGCACCGCGCAGCTACGGACGGCACCAGCCAGCACGGGGCCCAAGAGCACCGCTTCGCGGAGTACGCCGGCGCGGGCACCAGCCCGGGCCGGCGGGAGCCGGGCGCTGCCGAGCGTGCCGGACGTCCAGGTGATCGTCGGCAGTGCGCCAGTGCCGCTGCGCGCCCTGGCTCCGGCCGTGCTGGCCTGGATCCCGGCGAGCTGCGGCTGCGCCACGGTGCTGAGGGAACTGGCGAAACGGGCCGCCGCGGCAAAGGTTCCCATCTACCTCGTGGGCAACTCCGCGGCGGCGGTGGCACAGCTGCCGGTGCTCGCCAGTCAGGCGGGGTCCCGCAATCGCCCCGGCGTGGTTAACGACACCCGGAACGCGATCAGCATCTACCAGCCGGCCGGGCTGACCGCCATCCTGGCGCACGCGGATTACTCGGTGGGAGCCCTGGACGTGGTGCGCCACCTTGACTCGGCGCAGCGCCTTGCGTCGGGACTGCGGCAGTTCACGACCAGGCTCCCCCTGCTGGCCGGCGGCCGGGCGGCAGGGGCCGCGCCGTTCGGGCGCATTCGGGTCCCCGCGCCGTAGGCATCACGACCCGGGCGGCGGGCCGGCCACGAAGCCGCCCTGCCCGACCGCTACGCTGTGCGTCGTTCCGGTTCCCGTTTCATGGAATCCGAGGAGATCACCCAGTGAGCCGAAGCCGCCGGGCATCCACGCCTCTCGGCCGCCTCGCCGTCGCGGCCGCCGTGGCCGCCCTTGTTGCCGGGGTGACCGGCTGCGAGGCGGGCAACAACGCGCCGACCCTTGAGTTTCATCCGCAGAGCGAGGGCATCGACACCGTCGTACACGAAATCAAGATCACCGATGCGTTCGTCCTCGGCGCGCAGATCGGCGCCACGCTTTCCCCCGGCCAGTCCGCCGGGTTCTTCCTCGGGCTGTTCAACAACGGCTCCCCGGACAGGCTGATGAGCGTCACCGCTCCGGGTACCGCCAAGTCGGTCACGCTGCCGGCCGGCGGGATCGAGCTGCGCAGCTTCCAGCCGGTCTACCTGACCCGCCCGGTGCCCAGGATCATCCTGACCGGCCTGACCCGCTCGCTGTCCGGCGGACAGACGGTCCGGCTCACCCTGAACTTCCTGAACACCGGCAGCGTCTCCCTGACCGTCCCCGTGCTGCCGCGCGCGTACGACTACGCGACGTTCTCGCCCCCGCCCGCACCCAGCCCGACGCCGTCGGTGCTCCCGCTCCCGCGCGTCAAGCCTGGGAAACACGGCAAGCGCAAGGGCGCCAGCGTGACGCCAGGCACGACCGCGTCGGCGACCCCTGCCGCGTCGCCGACGCCGTAACCCCGCACCCCAGACCGACGCCATAGGCCCGCACCCCAGACCGACGCCGTAAGCTAGCGCCGTGGGCCGACGCCGCGCAGCGGCACGGACCGCAGCGCCCGCTGTCAGCCGGTCGGCTCGAACTTGTAGCCGAGGCCGCGGACGGTGACGATGTGCCGGGGGCTGGCCGGATCGGCCTCGATCTTGGCCCGCAGCCGCTTGACATGGACGTCGAGCGTCTTGGTGTCGCCCACGTAGTCCGCGCCCCAGACCCGGTCGATCAGCTGCATCCTGGTGAGCACCCGGCCGGCGTTGCGCAGCAGCACCTCGAGCAGCTCGAATTCCTTGAGCGGCAGCTGGATCTGCTCGCTCCGCGCCGTTACCACATGCCGGTCCACATCCATCCGGACCGGCCCTGATTCCAGGATCGACGCGGCCTGCTCGTCCGCCTCGCCCCGGCGCCGCAGCACGGCGCGCATCCTGGCGACAAGCTCGCGGGAGGAGAACGGCTTGGTGACGTAGTCGTCGGCGCCAAGCTCAAGCCCGACGACCTTGTCGATCTCGCTGTCCTTGGCCGTCAGCATGATTACCGGTACGTTCGACTTCTCCCTGAGCGTCCGGCAGACCTCGCTGCCCGGCAGCCCCGGCAGCATGAGGTCGAGGAGCACCAGAATCTGCGCCGCTGCGATCGAACGACTCGAGCGCGTCGGGCCCGGTGGGACAGACCGCGACCTCGAAGCCCTCCTTGCGGAGCATGTAGGACAGAGCGTCGCTGAATGACTCCTCGTCCTCCACGACCAGCACGCGTGTCACTGAACTGCCTCCCTGGACGGTTGTGATGCGGGTGGGGCCTGGCCAGCCGGGACGGTGGCTGCCTCGGGTCGCAGCGGGAGCCGCAGCGTGAACGTCGATCCGGCACCCACCTTGCTCCAGACGGTCACGTTGCCGCCGTGCGCGGCGGTGACGTGCTTGACGATAGCCAGTCCGAGCCCGGTGCCGCCGGTCGCGCGAGACCGGGCCGGGTCGACGCGGTAGAACCGCTCGAAAATCCGCTCCCGGTCCCGCTCCGGGATCCCGATGCCCTGGTCGGCCACGCTGATCTCGACGGTGTGCTCGGAAGCGCGCCGGGTGGACAGCAGGACGCGGGTGTGTTCCGGGCTGTAGTCGACCGCGTTCTCCAGCAGGTTCCGCAGCGCGGTGACGAGCAGATCCTCGTCCCCCTCCACGACGAGGCCCTTGTGCGTGGTCTCGACGAGCTCGATCCCGCGAGCACCCGCCTTCATCCGGCACCTGTCCAGCGCCTCGGCCACGACCGCGTCGAGCTCGACCGGGACCGGGTCGGGCACCGGCTCGGCCGCCTGGATCCGGGACAACGTGATCAGGTCCTTCACCAGGCTGGTGAGCCTCGACGCCTCGTACCGCATGCGGCCGGCGAACCGGCGGACCGCCTCCGGGTCATCCGCGGCGTCCTCGACCGTCTCGGCCAGCAGGGCGAGGGCCCCCACCGGGGTCTTGAGCTCGTGGCTGACGTTGGCCACGAAGTCGCGCCTGACCTCCTCCACCCGCCGGCTCTCGGTCTGGTCCTCGGCCAGCACCAGCACCAGCCCGCCCCCGGCCGCCGCGCCGAGCGGGGCACCGAGCGGGGCGACGCGAACCGCGAAGCTGGTGGTGCGGTCGCCATGCTTGTGATCGGAGACCTCGATCTCGCCCTCGCGGATCTCACCATCCCTGCGCACCTGCCGGGCCAGTGCGAGCAGCTCGCCGACGAGCAGCTGATCCCCTTTGACGAGCCCGAACGCACGCGCCGCCGAGCTCGCGCGCAGGACCCGGTCCTCGTTGTCGAGGACCACGGCGGACGAGGAGAGAACGGAGAGGACGGAGGCTATCCCGGCCGGCAGCCGGGGCGGCTGAGGACTGGCCCCCGGCGCCTCGCGTGCCCCGTTGCTGGTGCGGATCTTCATGGCCAAGGCGGCTCCCGTCGCCAGGCCGCCGAGCGCAGCCAGGCTGGCGACCACCTCAACACCCACGGATAGATCGTATGCGTCCCTGCTCAGCAGGCCACAACGCCCGATGTCACCGCTAGGCTCTTTTCGGAATGTTCACATGGTCGACAAATCAGTTTCATGCACGTTTTGCCCGGAGGACACGTGAACTACCGGCCTACCGGCCCTGATTCCGTACCGCTTCGGCCGCCTCGGCCGCGGCCTGCGGGTCGAGGTACGTGCCCCCCGGGGTCACCGGCCTGAACGCGTCGTCCAGCTCGTAGGCCAGCGGGATTCCCGTCGGTATGTTCAGCCCGGAGATGTCCTCGTCGGAGATGCCGTCCAGATGCTTGACCAGGGCTCGCAGCGAGTTCCCGTGCGCGACCACGAGCACGGTCTGGCCGGCCAGCAGGTCGGGAATGATCGCGTCATGCCAGTAGGGCAGCAGCCGGGCGAGCACGTCCTTCAGGCACTCGGTGCGCGGCAGCAGCTCCGGCGGCAGCGCCGCGTACCGGGGATCGGCCGCCTGCGAGAACGGGTCGCTGTCGGGCAGCGGCGGCGGCGGCACGTCGTAGGACCGGCGCCAGAGCATGAACTGCTCGTCACCGAACTCCTTGCGCGTCTGCGCCTTGTCCTTCCCCTGCAGCGCGCCGTAGTGGCGCTCGTTCAGCCGCCAGGACCTGCGCACCGGAAGCCACAGCAGGTCTGCCGCCTCCAGCGCGGCGTTCGCGGTCTGGATCGCGCGGGTGAGCACGGAGGTGTGCACGACCCCGGGGGACAGTCCCGCGTCGCGCAGCAGCGCGCCCGCGCCCTCGGCCTCCTCCCTGCCCTTGCCGGACAGCCCGACATCCACCCAGCCGGTGAACAGGCCTTCGGAGTTCCAGACGCTCTCGCCGTGACGAAGCAGCACCAGGGTTCGCATGATGAACCTTTTCACCTCAGGAG
This sequence comes from uncultured Actinomycetes bacterium, assembly GCA_963702235.1. Taxonomy (GTDB): domain Bacteria; phylum Actinomycetota; class Actinomycetes; order Streptosporangiales; family Streptosporangiaceae; genus PALSA-505. The sequence continues at coordinate 75,985 of CAVPBZ010000029.1, read as the reverse complement.
ATCCGCCGAGCTCTCCACGATACCTAGCGGGCGGCTGGAAAAGGTTCAGCCGCGAGCCTAGCGGCGACGATGGGAACAGGATCTGGCCCAGCGAGGTTCCTAGGACGGAGGTGCATGCCCGTGCCGCGACGCTTCCCCCGGCGGATCGCGACCATCAGCGTCCACACGTCGCCGCTTGACCAGCCAGGAACCGGCGATGCCGGCGGCCTGAACGTCTATGTCGTCGAGGTGGCGCGACGGCTCGCCGCGCGAGGCGTCGAGGTCGAGGTCTTCACCCGCGCGGTCAGCAGGGACGCGCCGCCGGTGACCGAGCTGGCTCCCGGCGTGCTTGTCAGGCACGTGATCGCCGGCCCGTTCGAGGAGCTGGACAAGGCTGACCTGCCGGCCCAGCTGTGCCACTTCACCCTGGAGGTGCTGCGCGCCGAGGCCGCCTACGAGCCGGGGCGGTACGACCTCGTGCACGCGCACTACTGGCTGTCCGGCCAGGTGGGAGCCGTGGCCAAGGAGCGCTGGGGAGTGCCGCTCGTGCAGTCCATGCACACCCTGGGCAAGGTGAAGAACGCCGCTCTGGCGGCCGGGGACGCGGCCGAGCCGCAGAGCAGGATCCGCGGCGAGGCGGAGGTGATCGCAGCGGCGGACCGGCTGGTCGCCAACACCGCAGCCGAGGCCGACCAGCTGGTCGGCCTCTACGGCGCCGACCCGTCCCGGGTCAGGACCGTCAATCCCGGCGTTGACCTGACGGTCTTCCACCCGGGGCCGAGCGCGCAGGCGCGGCAGCGGCTCGGCCTGCCCGCCGACGCCGTCGTGCTCATGTTCGCCGGGCGGGTGCAGCCGCTGAAGGCACCGCACCTGGTCCTGCACGCCGCCGCGAAGCTGATCAGCGACGACCCGGCGCTCGCCGACAGGCTCGTGGTGGTGTTCGTCGGCGGCCCGAGCGGTACCGGCCGCGCCGACCCGGACCAGATCGCCGAACTGGCGGCCAGGCTCGGCATCTCGGGGGTGGTCCGGCTCGAGCCGCCATGCCCGCAGCGCGAGCTGGCCGACTGGTACCGGGCGGCGACCGCCGTGCTCGTGCCGTCCTACTCGGAGTCGTTCGGCCTGGTGGCGGTCGAAGCCCAGGCGTGCGGCACGCCGGTGGTGGCCGCGTCCGTCGGCGGTCTGCGCACCGCGGTACGGGACGGGGTGTCCGGCGTGCTAGTGCCCGGGCACGACCCGGCCGACTATGCCCGCGCGGTGCGCGACCTGATCGACTCGCCCGGCCGGCTGGCCAGCCTGTCGGCCGGCGCGATCGAGCACGCCTCCCGGTTCAGCTGGAACGGCGCGGTCGACCAGCTGATGAGGGTATATACCGGCGTCATGAACGATGTGGCGGCGGTGGACGCGTGACCGCCCCCGACGCCGGCCCGGCAGCGCCGGCCGGGGTGATCGAGGCCGCGCTGGCTGACCTGGGGCTTGACTACGAGCGCCCGCGGCCCGGGTCCTACCTGGTCAAGCTGGCCGGGCAGCACAAGCTCGCCACGATGACCTGGCTGGTCGCGGGCGAGCACAGCCTGCACGTCGAGGCGTTCTTCTGCCGTCAGCCGGACGAGAACCACGCCCGGTTCTACCGGTTCCTGCTGGAGCGGGGGGCGCGGATGTACGGCGTGCACTTCGCCCTCGACCCGCTCGGCGACGTCTACCTGGTCGGGCGGCTGCCGCTGGCCAGCGTGAGCGCGGACGAGATCGACAGGCTGCTCGGCTGCGTGCTCAGCTACTCCGACGACAACTTCGACGCCGCTCTCGAGCTCGGCTTCGCGTCATCCATCCGGCGGGAATGGGCATGGCGCGCCCGGCGTGGCGAGAGCCTGGAGAACCTGCGGGCCTTTGCCCGGTTCGCCGACCCCGGCCCGGACGCGCCGCAGTCCTGACAGCGCACCGGGAGGCGCCCCGCCTGGACGGCGCCTCCCGGGCGAGCGGCCGGGCCCGGCCAGGCCCGGAGCCTAGGCCAGGCTCTTCTGCGCGTGCTGGTACGCCAGCCTGGTCAGGGCCTCGACCGCGGCCTTGCTCGCGCGCGGCCCGATCAGCGTGACCGCTCCGACCAGACCGTGACTGCGGTAAATGACCGTCCAGATGTTGGCGGTGCTGGCGCCGGTGGCGCGGACGTTCAGCTCGGTCGCGGCGTCACCGATCCTGGGCGCCCGCCCCTGCCTGATCCGGTACGTGTACGTCTTGCCGGCGATCGTGGCGTGGTAGCGCGAGCAGCCCGCGGGAATCTGATGCGAGAGCGCGGCGGTCAGCATGCTCGATGGCGGAGCCAGCAGCACCTCGGAGGCCCCCACGGCGGCGAAACGGAAGGTAACGACCGTGGCCGGGACCTGGCTGAACTTTCCCGAGGACAGCCCGGTCCCTGACGCGTTCGCGCACTTCGCCGGCGTGATCTTCACGCCGGACAGCGAGCGCTTGGTGGCCGTGACCCCGGGCAGCGCCCCGTAGGCTCCGGCCGTCGCGGGCGCCACAGGGCGGACGCCGTTCACCGAGGTGAGCAGCGCGGAACGGAGCTGGGCGGCGGTGTAGACCGACGCGGCATGCGCGGGCGCGGCGTGGCTGACATTGGCGGACTGCGCCGCGGTCCCGCCGCCGCTGCATCCGGCGGCTGCCGCGGCCAGGGCGACCACGGCGAGTACGGCCGGCACGCGTGATAGCTGAACAGGAAACATCAGGGAGGTCCTTCGTGAGCTCGTGGGTGCCTGGGATCGGCCGCGAGCTTATCGCACCCTCAGTAACCGAATGAGTGCGTTCCGTGAAATGCGCCCGAGCTCCGTGCCGGTCCTGCGGGCCCGTGGCCGCGGCTCAGCTGACCGGGCCGGTGACCGATCCTGGCGGCGGGATGGTCCCGGGCCCGGTGATCGTGCAGAGCACCGCCTCGGCGAAGGTGTTGTACAGCGGCTCGGCCAGCTTCGGCGGCTTGATGAACGCCGGGCGGCTGAAGTCGAGCATGTCCAGCATGTCGTTGGCGTTGGCGTCCCGGTTGGTCATGGCCGGCAGATTCCACTTGGTCTCCACCATCTTGCAGATGCTGGTGTGGTCATAAAGCGTGTGCGAGACGTAGTTCTTGCGCGCCCAGGGGGAGATCACTGCGCACGGCACCCGGAACCCGTAGCGGCCGAAGCCGTCGTAGACCTCGCCCGGCGGCACGGCGGGCGGGATGTCGTCGGGCGGGATCGCGACGGGCGGCGGCACGTGGTCGTAGTAGCCGCCGTGCTCGTCGTAGGTCCAGATCAGCAGCGTGGTCGCCCAGTCGGGGCCGGACATGACCGCGCGGACGACCTCGGCCGCGAACGCCTCCCCGACCGCGACGTTCTGCGGGTTCTCTTCGGAGTGGGTGGAATAGTCCGGGTCGATGATGCAGTAGCCGGGCAGGTCGCCGCTGGCGGCGTCGGCGAAGAACTGCGCCAGCGGGACCACCTTCGTGCCGAAGTTGGCGAAGTAGTTCGTGGGGTACAGCAGCGTGGACGGCGTGGTGGAGTAGTAGTTGCGCCACGAGATGTGGTGCGCGTCGAGCGCGTCGAACAGCGTCCCGTTCACCGGGTAGCCGGTGGGGATGGTGTCGTCCACCATGCCGAGCGAGGTGGCGGCCAGCAGGTAGCGGCGGTTCGGGAAGGTCTGGCCGAGTACCGAGCAGAAGTACCTGTCCGCGATCGGGAACACCGAGGCCAGGGAGTAGTAGAAGGGCTGGTCGGCCTTCCGCCAGTACCCCATCGACACCGGGCCGCTGGCGGACGTGACGAATCCGTCCAGCTTGCCGCCGTCGTACTGCAGGTGGCTCTGCTGCCACTCCTGGCTCGGCTGGCCGGACAGCTGACAGGTGGTGGGCATCCGGAAGGCGTGCTGAGTGTCGCCGTTGGCGTACGGGTTGGTCGCGGTCGGCCTGCCGTTCTTGCCGAGGGTGAAGCCGTCCGCGCCTGGCCGGCCCAGCATGCCGAGCCTGTTGTCGTAGGAATGGTTCTCCAGCATCAGCACGACGATGTGCCGGATCAGCGGGAGCGTGTCCTGGCCGGCCGGCAGGTCCGGGCGGGGCAGCGAGCCTGGCTTGCGCAGCGGAGCCGCGGCCGCGCGGGCCGGCGGGGCGGCCGGCGACGGGCCTGCGCCGCGCCAGGCGCCGGTGCCCGCCGCTGTCCCGGCGGCCAGTCCCGCCATCAGCAGTCCGCGCCTCGTCGGGCCGCTGCCGCTGTCTGGCCGGATGTCCCGCATGCCCATGTGTCCTCCCCGTCCGCCGCGGCGCGACCCGGGTGAAGTCTGCCAACCGGGCGCAATCCCCACAAGGCGTACGGGTTACCGGCAGCCGGCAAGATGGCGACGCGCGAACCAACGAGGTGGCTGACCAGGAAACTTATGCAAGCCTTCGCACCCACCTTGGGTCTGGCGGTCAGGAGTTCTAACTAGGTCTCTAAGATTGCGGATCAACGTGAGGAGGCTGGGCAGATGGGACCATTGAGCGGTGTGCGAGTCGTCGAGATCGCGAGCCTGGCGCCTGCACCGTTCGGATGCATGGTCTTGTCTGACCTGGGGGCGGACGTGCTGCGGGTCGACCGCCCGGAGGCGTGCGGGCCTGGCGCGATGGCGCCGCCCGACCCGCTCGTCCGCGGCCGCCAGTCGGTCGGCCTGAACCTCAAGGATGCCGAGGGGGTCCGGCTGCTGCTGCGGCTGGCCGAGCGGGCAGACGTGCTGGTGGAGGGGTTCCGGCCGGGGGTGGCCGAGCGGCTCGGCTTCGGCCCTGACGTGTGCCTGCGGCGCAACCCGCGGCTGGTTTTCGCCCGGATGACCGGCTGGGGGCAGCGGGGCCCGCTCGCGCCGACGGCCGGGCACGACATCGACTACATCGCGGTGTCCGGGGTGCTGCACGGGATCGGCCGGGCCGGGGAGCGGCCGGTGCCGCCGGTCAACCTGGTCGGCGATTTCGGCGGCGGCGGCATGCTGCTCGCGGTCGGCGTGCTCGCGGCGCTGGTCGAGCGCGGCCGGTCCGGGCTCGGCCAGGTGGTGGACGCGGCCATGGTGGACGGCTCGGCGCTGCTGAACGCGTTCCTGTACGGCATGCTCAGCGGCGGGCTCTGGCAGGAAGAGCGCGGCACCAACCTGCTCGACGGCGGCGCGCCATTCTACGACACCTACGAGACCGCGGACGGCCGTCACGTGGCGGTGGGCGCGCTGGAGCCGAAGTTCTACGCCGAACTGCTCGCCGGGCTCGGGCTCGACGAGGCGGACCTGCCAGGTCAGTACGACCGGGCAGGCTGGCCGGTGCTGCGGGAACGGTTCGCGGCGGCGTTCGGGAAGCGGACCAGGGACGAGTGGGCGTATATGTTCGCCGCCAGGGACGCGTGCGTGGCCCCGGTGCTCGCTCCCAGCGAGGCGCCCGGTCACCCGCACAACGCCGCGCGCGGCACCTTCATCGAGGCCGGCGGCATGGTGCAGCCGGCGCCGGCGCCTCGGTTCGGCCGGACCGGGTGCGAGACGCCGCGGCCACCGGTCCCGCCGGGCGCGGACACCGGCACCGTGCTCGCCGACCTGGGCCTGTCCGCAGAGCAGGTCGCGGCGCTCCGCGACGCCGGCACAGTCGCCTGAGCGCTGGCCCGTCCCGGCCTTCGCCGCTGGCCGGGCGTGACCTTTGCGACCGGCGCGGCCGTCAGCCGCCGCCGATCTGGGCCGCCTTGATCGCGAGCAGGACCACGGAGATCAGCAGGTAGCCGCGCAGGCACATCATTCCCACCTTGGTTCCCGGCGACCAGGTCACCGGCTTGAGCAGGGCGAGCGGTGGCATCCGCCAGGTGACCCGCTGCTCTCTCGGCACGGGTGGCGGTTTCACCGGGGGCTGGCCGCTGCGCAACCGCAGGATCCGCATCGCCAGGGCAATCACGGCGAAGCCGACGGCGAGGGCCACGAACAGCCACAGCGCTACCTGCTTGGCGTCGATGTGCGGGAACAGCGTGGTGGCCATGAGCGTGCCGGACAGCATGATCAGGATGCCGATGATGACGCTGGCCACGATGTTGAGCCAGCGCGGGTTGACCCACGGCCCGAGGACCTCGGGATCGTTGCAGAGCAGCAGCAGGAAGACGCTCGCGCTCGGCAGCAGCACGCCGGCCAGCGCCTGCACGCCGGTGGTGATGAGGCCGAGCGGCGCGCCGGGGATGAGAACGATCGTCGCCGCCAGCACCACGACTGCGGTATAGCTGAGGTAGAAGGGCCTGGCCTCGCGGAACTTGCGGTGCAGCGAGTGCCGGAGCCCGAACACGTCGCCGAACGCGTAGCTCGTGGACAGGGTGACCGCGGACGCGCCGAGGATGCTGGCGTCGAACAGGACGACGGCGAAAAAGGCGCCGAGCAGCCGGCTGTGGTGCTCAAGCGCGCGGGCTGTCCCGAGCGCATCGGTGAAGTGCCCGGCCAGGCTGGTGCCCCGGACGGCGTAGGCGGCCACGATCACGATGGCCGCGGCGCCGCCCACCACGACGAACGAGCCCAGCGTCGTGTCGGCGCGCTCGTACCCGATGAACCTCGGGGTGATCCGCTTGTCGATGACGTTGGACTGCTGGAAGAACAGCTGCCATGGGGCGACGGTGGTGCCGACGATCGCGATGATCAGCAGGACCGCGTTCGAGGTGAGGCCGCCCTGCACGCCCGGCACCACGAGGTGGAAGAAGGCAGAGCCGTAGTCCGGGTGAGACAGCAGCGCCAGCGGCACGAGCAGCAAGCTCACCGCGATGAACACGAACATGGAGCGTTCCCACCGGCGGAAGCTGCCGCTGAGGGTGATGCCCACCAGCACGACGGCGGCGGCCGGCACGGAGATGTACGGGCTGACACCGAAGTAGCGCAACGCCAGCGAGATGCCGATGAACTCGGTAACGATCGTCAGGAAGTTCAGCAGGAACAGGTCCCCGACGCTGAACGCGCCCCAGAACCTGCCGAACCGTTCGATGATCAGCCTGGCGTGGCCGACGCCGGTCACCGCCCCCAGCCGGACCACCATCTCCTGGTTGACGACCAGCACGGGAATCAGCAGCAGCAGTACCCACAGCAGGCTGTAGCCGTAGTCCTGCCCGGCCTGGGCGTAGGTGGACACCCCGCCGGCGTCGTTGTCGCCGACCATCACGATCAGGCCGGGCCCGACGATCGCGAGAAACGTCATCAACTTCTTGCGCAGCCCGACGAAGGTGTCCTGGTCGGCGCTGATCCGGCCGAGCGCGCCCTCGATGTCCCCCAGGTGCGCCTCGTCCAGCACGGCGCTCGGCGGCGCGAGCTTCTGCGCGGGCGGCTCGCGGGCGGGCGCCGGCTCGCGGGCGGGCGGCTTGCGGGCGGGCGGCTGCTCGCGGGCGGGCGGCTTGTGAGCAGGGGGCTTCTGGTGGGGCGGCTGCGTCACCGAGCCCCTCCGCGGTACCCGTCCGGCGGCTCGGCGGCCTCGCGGCGTCTCCAGTCGTCGGGCAGGGTGACCTCGAGCACGTCATCCACCGTGATCAGGCCGAGCATGCGGCAGCTGTCGTCCACGACCGGAATCGTGATCAGGTTGTAGTCGGTCATCAGCACCGCGACGTCCACGACGTCGGTGTCCGACCCGACCCGCACCGGATCGGTGTCGCTGACGTCGCCGAGCCGCGCGCCCGCGTCGGCCTGCACCAGCGCGACCAGCCGGGCCACCCCGATCAGGCAGCCCTGCTCGTCTGTCGCGTGCACGCTGGTGAGCGCCTCCGGCTGGAGGGTGACGGCCCGGTGCACGGCGGCGAGCACCTCGTCCACCCGCGTGTCGGCGGCCAGCGCGAGGAAGTCCATGCTCATCAGGCCGCCCGCGCTGGTGGGATTGAACCCCATCAGCGTCAGCACCTTGGTGCGCTGGCCGGGCGGCAGCAGGTCGAGCACCGGCTGGCGGCGCCGCTGCGGGAGCTCCGCGATCGCGTCGGCGGCGTCGTCGGCGCGCATCCGGCTGACCACCTCGGCCACCTCCTCGTTGGACCGGGAGGCGAGCAGCCGGCTGGCCTTGTCCTCGTCAAGCTCCTCGAAGACGTCGGCCTCCAGCTCGGGGTCCACGTGCACCCGCCCGAGGATCTCGGTCTCCTCGTCCTTGGACGCCTGTTCGAGCAGGTCAGCGATCTGGGCGGGCTTCAGCCGCCGGATCCGCGCGAACGGCCCGCGCAGCACGGCGCTGCCGCTATGACCGATGAGCGGCTCGAACTTCTTCCAGTCACGGAAGACTCCCTGCTCCTGGTCATGCCCGCCGAGGCCGAGCAGGCCGAGCACCCGTCGCGGCCGCCGCCTGGTGTCCACGCCCTGCAGCACCCACTCGCCGTCCCGCTGGGCCAGCAGCAGGTCCGCGGCCCGGACCAGCCGGGCGCTCTCCACGTCGATCAGCCGGTGCCCCAGCACGTCGGCGCGGAGCAGCACTTCCCCGTCGCGCCGCTCGAACCGGCGCAGGTCCAGCCGGGCGCTGGTCAGCTTGAGCTCGTCTGAGTCGAAGGAGCTGACCTGCTCGATCGGCACGAAGACCTGGCGCCCGCCGACGGTGGCCACCAGGCCGGTTACCAGAGGGTAGTCTTCGCCCCGGAGCCGGACGATGACATCGGACAGGCGGCCGAGCGACTCGCCGTCCCGAGCGGTGATCGGGCGCCCGAGCAGTGCGGACAGCTTCAGGGTCTGGCCGCTTCCTGTCCCGGGGACCGGAATCGCTGCCGGCGTGGCGGTCATTAGCCTGCTCCCCTCGGTGACCGATCCGGACACACCTACCCTGTCACGCCATGGTTACCTGCCGGCGGCGGCCTTCAGCAGGTGCGCACCGGTGGTATGAAGGCCAGAGCACGTTACGAATGGAGGACCGGACCTCGTGGCCATGCGCCGGGCGGCGGGCTTGCTCGCCGGACGCCCTAGTGCCCCGGACAGTTTCGGGTATTCAGTCAAGCGGCGCCTGCTCGGCCAGCCCCTCGTCAATGAGCAACTCTCCGAGCAGCGGCTGTCCAAGCCGCTCGCGCTGGGCGTCCTGTCACCGGACGGCATCTCCTCCTCGGCCTACGGCACCGAGGAGATACTCATCGCCCTGCTGCCGATGGCGGGGCTGGCCGCGTTCGCGCTGATCCTGCCGATGACCCTGGTCATCCTGCTGGTGATGACGCTCGTGGTGCTCTCCTACCGCGAAGTCGTGATGGTGTACATCAGGCCGGGCGGCTCCTACGTGGTGGCGCGGGAGAACTTCGGGCCGCGGGTCGCCCAGGTCGCCGCCGTCGCGCTGCTGATCGACTACATCGTGACCGTCGCCGTGCAGACCGCAGCCGGCACGGCGGCGGTCGTATCCGCGTTCCCCGCCCTCGGGAGGTACAGCCTCGTCATCACGATCGGCGTGATCGTGCTGCTGGCCTTCGGGAACCTGCGCGGCCTCAAGGAGGCCGGGCGGGCGTTCGCGGTGCCGACCTACCTGTTCGTCGGCTCGGTCCTGCTGATGATCCTGATCGGGCTGATCAAGGAGATAACCGGGAGCCTGCATCAGGTCAACCCGCATGCGCTGCACGGCACCTATGCGATCGGCAGCGGCGCCAGCGGCCTGATCACCTTCGCCATGATCTTCACCCTGCTCAAGGCGTTCGCCAACGGCGGCGCGTCGCTGACCGGCATCGAGGCGGTCAGCGACGCGGTCGGCGCGTTCCGGCCGCCGGAGGGGCGGAACGCCCGCCGGGTACTGGTCGCGGAGGGCATCATCCTGGGCACGCTGGTGGCCGGGATCTCCTGGCTGGCGCACGTGACCCACGTCACGCCGTTCCGGTCCGGGGCCCCGACGATCCTGGCGCAGGAGGCGACGCTGGCCTTCGGCGGCGGCGCGGGCCGGGTGCTGTTCTATCTGCTCCAGGCCGCGACGGCACTCATCTTGTTCACCGGTGCCAACACCAGCTTCAACGGCTTCCCGTTCCTGGCCAGCTACGTCGCCGGCGACGCGTTCCTGCCGCGGTGGCTGCTCAAGCGCGGTCACCGGCTGGTGTTCTCGAACGCGATCGTCTTGCTCACCGTGATCTCGATAACCCTGCTCATCATCCGCGGACCGAACGTCAACGACCTGGTGCCGCTGTACGCGATCGGCGTGTTCACCGCGTTCTCCATGGCGGGCTTCGGCATGGCCAGGTATCACCTGCGCCGCAAGGAACCGGGCTGGCGGCGCAGGCTGATCATCAACGCCACGGCGGGCGTCCTGACCGGTATCGTCGTGTTGATCTTCGCGGTGGTCAAGTTCACCGAGGGCGCCTGGATCGTCGTCGTGCTCTTCATCGTGCTGGTGCCAGCGCTGATCCGGCTCAACCAGGAATACGCGATGGAGGACGAGGTACTCAACACGATCAGCGGCAGCCAGCCGCCGCCACCGCCCAACTACTCCCGCCGCACCGTGTTCGTGTTCGTGGACAGCTTCGACCTGGCCACGCTGGCCGCGCTGCGGTACGCCCGCAGCCTGCGCCCGACCACGCTGCGTGCGGTGCACTTCGTCATCGACGGCGCCCGGGCCGAGATGCTGCGCCAGCAGTGGACCCGCGCCGACCGCGGCGTCGTGCTCGACTTCATCGACGCCCCGGACCGGCGGCTCGTCCGGGCCGCGGGTGAACTGGTCAGCGACGAGGTCGCGGTGCCCGGCACGCACGTCACCGTGATCCTGCCCCGGCGCAGCTTCTCGCCGCTGCTCGGCCGGTTCCTGCACGACCGGACCGCGGACAAGATCGCCGCAGCGGTCAGCCGCATCCCGCGGTCCGCGGCCACGATCATCCCGTTCGACGTGCAGAGCCGGGTCGAGCTGCTGCAGGAGCGGCAGGCCGCGAAGGCGGCGAAGGCCGGGAACGGCACGCCGACCGCGAGCCCCGCCGACGGCCAGCCCGGCGCCGCGCGGCCCGGGTCCGGGGAGCCGGGTCATGGCAAGGCGGGTGCCGGACGGCCAGACGGCGGGGAACCGGGCGCCATCCAGTCGGGCGGCGGGGAACCGGGCGCCGCAGGGCCGGGCGGCGGGGAACCGGGCGCCGGGCCGCAACGGCCGGGTACGCCGCGGGCGGCGCGGAAGATCCGGACCGGCAAGCCGGGCGGCCAGCCCGACCGCTACGCCAGGCCGGTGCCATCCCGCGGGGTCAACCCGATCGGCAGCCTGGCCAAGCCGGGCCGGGCCACCGTGGAGGGCCGGGTACGCAGCGTGGAAATCCGCCCCGTCGAGCACAACTCCGTGCTCGCCTGCGAGATCGCGGACTCGACCGGCGAGCTGACCGCGCTGTTCTACGGCCGCTCGCGCATCCCCGGCCTCATCTGCGGGGCGCGCGTCCGGTTCCGCGGGCCCGTGGGCATCCGCGGCGGCATCCCGTTCATGGTCAACCCCAGCTACGAACTGGTGGCAGCCGGTCCCGCCGAGCCAGGTGACCGTGGCGAGCCCGAAGGCAGCGGCACCGACACGTGACCCTGGGCGGGCCCATGATCAAGGTCCGGTATGCCCCCCATCGTCCCCTTTGCCGCGCCTCAGTACCAGCATTCCGCCTGATGGATGCCGATGTTTCCCCCTCCGGTGGGGCAAAACTAGCCATCGATCTTCGCGGTCGGGTCCGGGTGCCAGCCGGGTCCGGGTGCCGGCCGGACGCCACTCGCTTACCGCCGTCGGTCAGCCGTGCTGCGACGGCAGCATGTAATCGGTCCGCCCGTCAGCCGGACTGCGACAGCAGCACGTAGTTCGGATTGATCATCACCGGCTTTCCGTCACGGATGCCGAAGGCGCCATTGAGCCGGATCTTCACTCCTGGCTCGACGCCGGCGATGTGCTGCCGGCCATAGAAGAGCACGGTCAGCTCGCCGGTAGAGTCGGCCACCGTCACGGCGAACACGCTGCTCTCGCCGACCGGCCGGATCTCCACGCTGCGCACCCGGCCCTCGACGGTGGCCCGTCCGGGCCTGGTGAGGCTGCCGATGGGCGTCGAGCCGGACGACGGGACCGGCCGTCCGTAGTCGTCGGCGTCCGTCCGCCCGTCGGCGCCGGCCGGCGGCCTGCCGCGCCGGAAGCCCGGCCGCCAGCCGCGCGGGACCGGTCCTGCGGGCGGCACGCCAGCCGGCGCCTGGTCACCGGCCGCCTGCGCGCCGGGTGCGCCCGCACCACCAGCCGCCCCTGTTCCTCCGGGCGCCGTAGCACCGCTCGGCCCCGCACCACCGCCCGCCTCCGTGCCACCGGCCGCTGTAGCACCGGCCGCTCCGCTACGATCACCACCCGCCGTGGCGCCACCGCCAGACACCGTGCCGCCAGAGACCGTGCCGCCAGAGACCGTGCCGCCGGGTGCCGCAGCGCCGGCGGCCGTGCCGGACGGCTCGGCCCCGTTCCCCCGCCCGGCTGCCTGCTGGGACTCTCGCTCGTGCTCCATCTCCAGCCGGCTCTGCACGTCGTAGGGGATGATCGTTGCCGCCGAGCGCGGGATCCGGCTGATCACGCGGGCGATCTTGTCAGCGGTCCGGTCGTGCAGCAGCCGGCCGAGCAGCGGCGAGTAGCTGCGCCTGGGCAGGATCACGGTGACGTGCGTGCCCGGGTCCGCGGTCTCCTCGCAGACCAGGTCGGCGGCCGCCCTGGCCAGCCGCCGGTCCGGGGCGTCCACGAGATCCAGGGGCACGCCGCGGTCGGCCCGGGTCCACTCCCGGCGCAGCTTGTCGGCCCGGGCGCTGTCGATGACGAAGTGCACCGCCCGCAGCGTGGTCGGCCGCAGGCTGCGCGCGTACCGCAGCGCCGCCAGCGTGGCCAGGTCGAAGCTGTCCACGAACACGAGAACCGTGCGCCGCGCGTAGTGCGGCGGCGGCGGCGGCTGGCGGCCGCTGATCGTCTCCAGCACCCCGCTCTCCAGCCGGTACTCCCGGTTCAGCCGGATCAGCACGAACACCAGGACCGGCCCGATGATGACGACCAGCCAGGCCCCCTCGGTGAACTTGGTAACCGCGAAGATCAGCACCACCAGCGCGCTGAGCAGGCCGGCGGAGAAGTTGATGACGCGACGGCGCCGCCAGCCGGGTTCCTTGTGCCGGGTGTGGTACCTCGCCATGCCGAAGCCCGCCAGCGAGAACCCGGTGAACACCCCGATCGCGTAGAACGGGACCAGGCCGTTGACGGACGCCCCGACCGTGATGATCAAGGCGAGCGACACGACAGTCAGCACGATGATGCCATTGGAGAACACCAGCCGGTGGCCGCGCTTGGTCAGCCAGCGGGGCAGGAACGCGTCCTCCGCGACGAAGCTGGCCAGGAACGGGAAGCCGTTGAAGCTGGTGTTTCCGCCGGTGAACAGGATGAGAGCGGTCGCTCCCTGGACGAAGTAGAACAGCACCCGGCCGAACCCGCCGCCGAAGGCCAGGTTCGCCACCTGCGAGATGACGGTCGGCGTGCCGCCGGTGTAGGGCGTGGCGTGCGTGACGTGCGCCAGCCAGGAGATGCCCGCGATGAGGACGGCCAGGATGACCCCCTGGATGACGAGCACCCGCCGTGCGTTCACCCCCTCCGGCGGCTGGAACGCGCTCACCGCGTTCGACACGGCCTCGATCCCGGTGAGCGAGGATCCGCCGTTGGCAAACGCCTTCAGCAGGACGTATACCAGGACGAGATTGAAGGCCAGCGCGGTGTGCTGGTTCGTGTAGAACGTGCCGTGCAGCGTGGCCGGGTTGACCGCCGGCAGCTTGCCCAGTGCCTCGCGTACCAGCCCGATGACGATCATCAGGATCACCGAGCCGGAAAACAGGTACGTGGGCAGCGCGAACACCCGTCCGGCCTCCCGGATCCCGCGCAGGTTCCCGTAGCACATGATCAGGATCGCGGCTACCGAGATGATCAGCAGGATTTTGTGGCCGATGACCGGCAGGTTGTACAGGCCGGGAAAGGCGGACACGATGGCGGCCGCGCCCGCCGCTGTCTGGACCGCCACCGTGACCGTGTAGTCGATCAGCAGCGCGACCGCGGCGATCTGGGCCACCCTGGGACCGAAGTTCTCCCTGGCCACCACGTAGGAGCCGCCCGTCCTGGTGTAGACGGTGACGACCTCGCGGTAGGACAGCACGACCAGCGCCAGCACGAACAGCACGACCCCGGTCAGCGGCAGCAGCAGCGTGAACGCCGCGATCCCGAGGCCGCCGCGCAGCAATTCGATGAGGATCTCTTCCGACCCGTAGGCGGAGGACGAGATCCCGTCCGGCGACAGCACGCCGAGCGCGAGCGGCTTGGACAGCCGTTCCTCGCTGAGCTGCTCGTTGACCAGCGGCCGGCCGAGCAGGCGCCGCTTGAGTTTGTAGCCGAGGCCCTCGGGCACGTGCGCCACCCGGCTGCCGCCGAGCAGGCTAGCCGCCTTGGTTACGGCCACGGGTTGTCTGCCTCCCTACGCTGCGGGCTCATCCTCGCGTCCGGCACGTCGTACCCGGTTGCCGGGTTTTATCCGGGCGGCCTTCGTGGCCGGCCGACTGCCCGCCCCTCATCTGACGCTAGGGGGCGCGAAGTGCGGTGGCCGTCAGCACGGCGTCAAGAGTCACTACCTGGGCGTTAAGGATGTATCAAGATCATCCAATTTCACCCGGATCGGGGATGGACTGGCAGCGAGATGACACCCGGCCAGAACCGACGCGGACTCGCGGCACCCTTCGCGCTGCCGCTGGGCTTCGCCGTGCTGCTCGCCGTGGGCACGGTCGCGGCCGCACTCGGCGGCAGGCTCCCCGCCGCCGGCGTCCTGATCGCCTGCGCCGTGGTGGCCGGCATCACCTCTTTCGTGGCCGAGCCGCTCGCGTCAGCGCCGCTCGCCCTGATCGGCTGGCTGACCGCCATCGGCTTCTCCCGCCCGCCGTACGCGCAGCTGCGGCCGACCGGGCCGGTGGCCTGGCACGCCGCGATCGCGGTCGTCGCGAGCGCGCTGGCCGGGGCCGGGCTGGGCGTGCTGTACCGCTGGTGCGCCGGACGGTTCACACTGGTAGGCATGGGCGCCTCCACCGATGCACGGCGAAAGGGCACTGCCGCCGCCGCCGGCCATGGCATGACCGAACGGCCGGAGGCCGGACGGCTCATTCCCTCTTACCCGGAGCCCGCGCGGCAGGCCGGGCTGGCCGGAGCCATCGACGTACGCCGGCGCCTGTCCGGGGTGGTCCTGGCGCTGGCCGTGATCCCGCTGCTGACCCTGGCGCTGGTGGCCGCCCGGCCGCACCTGGACCTGGCCGACGACCTGCTCATCTACCTGGTCGCCGTGGTGACGACCGCAGTGGTTGGCGGATTCTGGCCGGCCGTGCTGACCGCGGTCGCGTCCAGCCTGCTGCTCAACTGGTACTTCACCCCGCCGCTGCACAACTTCACCATCGAGCAGCCGCGGAACCTGCTGGCCCTGGTCCTGTTCGTCACCGTCGCGGTCGCCGTCAGCAGCGTCGTTCACCTGGCCGCGCGGCGGGCCCTGCAGGCCGCGCACAGCCGGGACGAGGCCGCGTCGCTGCTCGCCCTGGCCCAGACGGTGCTGGGCGGTGCCGACACCCCGACGGCGATTCTCGATCACCTCACCAGCACCCTCGGCGGCCGGGCCGAGCTGCAGGAGCGGGTGTCCGGCCGGTGGGTCCCGGTCGCGTCCTGCGGGATCGTGGACGCCATGGACGGCGCGGTCCGCATCGAGATCCGGCAGGACCTGGCCCTGATCGTCGCCGAGCATGCGCCGACGGCGCCCCCCGGGCTGCTGGTCGGGTTCGCCGCCCAGGCCGCCGCGGCGCTCGACCGGGAGCGGCTGCGGACCCAGGCCGCGCAGGCCGAGGCGCTCGCCGAGGGCAACCGGATGCGCACCGCGCTGCTGGCCGCGGTCAGCCACGACCTGCGCACGCCGCTCGCCTCGATCAAGGCCAGCGCCAGCAGCCTGCTGCAGACCGACGTGCAGTGGAGCGAGGCGGACCAGGCCGCCCTGCTGGCCACGATCGACGACAACGCGGACCGGCTGGACGCGCTCATCGGCAACCTGCTGGACCTGAGCCGGCTGCACACCGGCTCGCTGGAGCCGTTCCTGCGGCCGACCGCGATCGACGAGGTGGCGCCCGTCGCGCTGCGCGGGCTGGACGCCTCGGCGAAGCTGGAGATGGCGGTGCCGGACGGGCTGCCGCTGGTGCGGGCCGATCCTGGCCTGCTCGAGCGCGTGCTGGCGAACCTGTTCTCCAACGCGCTGCGGCATTCGCCGCCGTCGCAGCCGCCGGTGCTGCGGGCCCGCCAGCAGCAGGACACGGTGCTGCTCGAGGTGATCGACCACGGGCCGGGCGTGCCGGACGAGGCCAAGGCGCGCATCTTCGAGCCGTTCCAGCGGCTGGACGTCCATCAGGGCGGCGTGGGGCTGGGCCTCGCGGTGGCCAAGGGGTTCGCCGAGGCCATGGGCGGGACGATCGCCGCCGCCAACACGCCGGGCGGCGGCCTGACGGTCAGGGTGCGGCTGCCGATGGCGAGCACCGGGGCCAGGTCCGCACTCGGAGCAGAGCAGTGACCCGTGTGCTCGTCGTTGATGATGAGCCATCCATCGTTCGGGCCCTGCGCATTAACCTGACGGCCCGCAAGTACGAGGTGAGCACGGCGACCGACGGCGCGTCCGGGCTCGCCGCAGTGGCGCGGGACCGGCCGGACGTGATGATCCTCGACCTCGGCCTGCCCGACATGGACGGCACCGAGGTGATCCGCGGGGTGCGCGGCTGGACGTCCACGCCGATCATCGTGCTGTCGGTGTGGGGGCAGGAAAGCCAGAAGGTGGCCGCGCTGGATGCGGGTGCCGATGACTATGTCACCAAGCCGTTCGGCATGGACGAGCTGCTGGCCCGGCTGCGCGCGGCGGTGCGCCGGGCCTCGCCGGCCCCGGACGAGCCGGTGGTGACGACCGAGCACTTCACCGTCGATCTCGCGGCCAAGCGGGTGAGCCGCGACGACGGGAACGTGAGCCTGACCCCCACCGAATGGCAGCTGCTCGAGGTGCTGGTGCGCAACCGCGGCCGGCTGGTGACCCAGCGGCAGCTGCTGCAGGAGGTCTGGGGCCCGGCGTACGAGACGGAGAGCAACTACCTGCGGGTCTACATGGCCCAGCTGCGCCGCAAGCTCGAGCCCGAGCCGTCCCGGCCGCGCTACCTGCTCACCGAGTCGGGCATGGGCTACCGGTTCGACCCCTGACCGGGCCGGACGGGCGCCCGGCTCGCTGCCGCAAATTGCCGGTATCCGCGCGTACCAAGCCCTAGAACGGCGTTCTACTTGCGAGTAACGTGGTAGGCGTTGCCTGGGAGGTCATGCCGTGAGCACGTACGACTTTTACACCACGCCCGTCGAGCGAGAGACCTGGGATGTCCCCGCCACGGGTGCGACGCGCTTCAACTGGGACTACGACAGCGGCCGGAGCCGCTGCTGGACCTGTACCAGCGCGGCAAGGACAAGCAGTGGGACGCCACCAAGCGGATCGACTGGGACCTGCCGGTGGATCCCACCAACGTGATGGAGATCTCCGAGGAGTTCTGCCCAATCTACGGCTCCCGCCAGTGGGACATCCTGTCGCAGTCCGAGCGCGACGAGCTCAGCCACCACCTGTCCGCCTGGCTGTTCAGCCAGTTCCTGCACGGTGAGCAGGGCGCGCTGACCGTGGCGGCCCGGATCGTGGAATCGGTGCCGGACATGGACTCGAAGTTCTATGCCGCCACCCAGACCATGGACGAGGCCCGGCACGTCGAGCTGTACTCACGGTTCATGCGGGAGAAGATCGGCCTGTACTACCCGATCAACGACGACCTGGCCAAGCTGCTCGCCGACGCGCTGAGCGACTCCCGCTGGGACCTGCCCTACCTCGGCATGCAGGTGCTGATCGAGGGCCTCGCCCTCGCGGCCTTCGGCGTGCACCGGGACATGGCGCAGAACCCGCTGGTCAAGCAGCTGCTGGCCTACGTCATGCAGGACGAGGCCAGGCACGTGGCCTTCGGCCGTCTCGCGTTGCGCGACTACTACGCCGGGCTGACCGAGGCCGAGCGGGCCGACCGCGAGGAGTTCGTCGTCGAGGGCTGCTACCTGATGCGCAACAGGTTCCGCGCGCAGGAGGTCTGGGAGCGGATGGGCTACAACGTGGACGAGTGCATGGAGTTCACCGAGCACTCGCCGGTCCAGCAGGCGTTCCGCACGCTGCTGTTCAGCCGGATCGTGCCCTGCGTGAAGGACATCGGGCTGTGGGGCCCCAAGGTGCAGCACGCCTACCTCAACCTCGGCGTGCTGGACGCGTCGCAGACGGACCTGGAAGCCCTCATGCGCCAGGACGAGGAGATCGCCGAGCAGGTGGACGCCGAGAAGTACGCGGCCGAGCTCGCCGCCCGCCAGCGCGAGGTAGACGCCGCGATCAAGGTCGGCGCCGAGAACTGACCCGCGCCCAGGCGTGGCCCGCCCGACAGCTAGACCCGCGCCCAGGCCGAGCCCCCAAGCCACCCCGCTAGCAGCCACTCCAACCATGATCAACGCCTAGTTCTACCCCTCGGGTGGGGTGAAAGTAGGCGTTGATCATGGTCGCCGGGGCCGGACGGCCCTGGCCGGCGGCCGTGCCGTGCCGGGCCGGACTGGCTGGGCTGGGGTCAGTAGGCCAGGGCGGGCGACTCGCGGAGGTAGCTGCCCGAGGTGAGCGCCGCGGCGATGAAGTGCGCCACGTCGGCACGGGCGATCTTGCCGCCGCCGGGCGGCGGGTAGTCGGCCCGTACCCGGTACTCTCCCGTCCCGGGATCGTTGACCAGCCTGGACGCACGGACCAGCGTCCAGTCCAGGTCGCTGTCCCTGACCACCCGCTCCATCGCCCGTACGTCAGCGAACGGCCGGGCGAAGATGCGCGGCAGGATCAGCCGGATGAGCCAGGGCGTGCCCGGGTCCTCGGTGACGAACGCGCCGGCGGCGGACACCGCGATCAGCCGGTGCGCGCCGGTCTTGTGCATCGCGTCGGCGATGTTCGACGCGGCCGGGGCCAGCAGCTCAGGCCCGCGGAAGCCGTCCAGGCCCCGCGGGCCCAGGGCCGACAGCACCGCATCCGCCCCGGAGATGACCGCGGCGACCGCGGCCGGATCGAGGACATCGCCCCCGGTCACGGTCAGGCCGTCCCGCGGCCGCAGCGCTTCCGGCTGGCGGGCCAGCACGTGAACGTCGTGACCGGCATCGATGGCCCAGTTCAGCAGCTGCCCGCCGATGCGCCCGGTGGCGCCGAAGATGGCCAGCCGCATGACTGTTTCCTCCCTCCCGGCCGCGCCGGGGTTCCTCACTGCGCGTCCGCGTGCAGCGCGCGGGCCCGCTCGGTGAGCGCGGTCAGGGTCCGGATGGTCGTCTCGATGTCCTTCGGGTCGAACGGCGCGATCAGCTCGCCCGTGCCAGCGGCGAGGGAGGCCCGGATACGCCGCTCCCGCTCTTCCCCGGCGGCCGTGCGGGCTATCCGCGCCTCGCCGCCGGCCGGGTCGCTGACCTCGTGCATCAGGCCGGCGGCCACGATCTCGGCCAGCAGCCCGGCGGCGGCGGTGCCGTCCAGATCCATCGTCTCGCGGAGATCCCGGCGGAAGGCCGCCGCGGTGGGCGCGAGGTCGAAAACGGACAGCCGCTGGAAGGCGTACCAGGTCAGGACCGGGGTGCCCGTCTCGGCCAGCACGCTGAGCAGTCCCCGGCGCAGCGTGCGCTCGGCCAGTCCCAGCGCCGGGCCGAGGGCGCGGACGCTGGCGGCCGTGGTGTCGGTCGTGCTCGTGTCGGAAGTCATGAGATCTCCCCTGCTAGGGTCTTCTGCATTACGCTAGACAACCTAACATCTCGCTTACTTGAAGTCTAGGAAACTTAGATAATAGGGAGCCAAGCATGTCTTGGGAGCAGCCCGGGGCCGGCCAGCCGGGCCGGCCCGGACTCGAGACGGCGTACGAGGATTCGCTGCGCCGGACGAGCTCGTTCATGCACCTGATGAGCCAGGCGGCCGCTCAGCGCATCGGCGTCAACCCCACCGACCTCAACGTCCTGAACATCCTCAGCCTCGGCGGCAGGCTCACCGCTGGCCAGCTGGCGCAGCAGACCGGGCTGACCACGGCGTCCATCACGGGCGTGGTGGACCGGCTGGAGGAGGCGGGCTACGTGCGCCGCGAGCGCGACCCCAGCGACCGCCGCCGGGTGGTGATCAACCTGATCATCGAGCCGGTGCTGCGTGATGTCGTCACGGTCTTCGCCCCGATGCTGGCGGCGTGGAAGAAGGTGGCGGACGGCTACACCGACGCGGAGCTCGAGTTCATCATCGGCTTCCAGGCCAAGACCGAGCAGGTGCTCAGGGAGCACCTGGACCGGCTGCGGCAGCCGGAAGCCGCAACCGCTGACCCGGCCCGTTAACCGCGGCGGCCGAGCCGCTCCAGCCGCGCGAGCGACCGCTCGTCGCTGCGGCCCGCCAGCCAGCGCAGCGCCCCCGGTGCGATCCGGGACAGCGCGTAGCCGACGCGGGCCTCGGCGTTGACCGGCACCATCGCCCGGTTGCGGAGCACCGCGCGCAGCACCGCGACCGCGACCTTCTCCGGCGGGAACCCCCGCACCCGGAATGCCTTGGTCGCGCCCGCCCGGATGCGCTCCTCCTCGTCCCCGCTGGTCCCGGCGTAGTGGGTGGCCTGCCCGATCCCGGTGTTGGTGAAGCCGGGGCAGATCGCGCTCACCCCGATCCCGGCCGGCGCGAGCTCGGCGCGCAGGCAGTCGCTGAGCATCCGCACCGCGGCCTTGGTGGCCGAGTACGCGGGCAGCATGGCGGTCGGCGCGAACGCCGCCGCCGAGGCGATGTTGACGAGGTGACCGCCCTGGCCGTGCTCGGCCATCTGCGCCCCGAACAGCCGGCAGCCCCGCGCCACGGCCAGCAGGTTCACGTCGGTGATCCGCCGCCAGTCCTCCTCGGTGTGCTTGAGGAAGGACCCGGCGATCGCGATCCCGGCATTGTTCACCACGACATCGGGGACGCCGTGGCGGTCGCGCACCCAGGCGGCGAACCGCTCCATGTCCGCCGGGCTGGTCACGTCCACCTGGTACGGGTGCGCCACCCCGCCGCGCGCGCCGATCAGCTCGCAGGTCCGCCCGGCCGTATCGAGGTTGAGGTCGGCCGCGACGATCTCCGCGCCGTTCGCGGCGAAGGCGAGGCAGACCGAGCGCCCGATGCCGCTGCCCGCTCCGGTAACCACGACAAGATTTCCGCCGAACGGCTGGCGGCCGGGACTCGCGTCGGCCCGCCGGAGCTCGCGGGTAGCGGGCTCCCCGTCCACGTGCGCGGCGAACTCGGCGATCCAGCCGGCCAGCTGGGCGGCATGGGTCCGCTGCACCCAGTGCGGCGCGCGCACCCGGCGCAGCCACAGCCGCGGGACGAACCCGCGGGCCGACAGCTGGGTCTGCTCGGTGAGGAACCGGTCGCCTGCGGCCACGATCACCTGTACCGGGATGTCGACCTTCGACGGCTGCGGCCGGGTCATCCGGCGCGGCATGTTCGCCCGGTACAGCGACAGGCCGTTCACCGCGTCCTGGGTGATGGTGTCGGCCGGGTGACCGGGGCGGGGGCTGATGCCCCCGGCGGCCAGCATCTCCCCCCACTGGCGGCCGAGCCTGCGGCGCCAGGCCAGCTCGGGCAGGCCGGGCAGCTGGAAGAAGCCGATGTACCAGGACCGGCTGAGCTGGCTGGCCAGGTCGGCGGCGCCCCGGGGGCTGCGCAGCGCGCGGCGGCGCAGCCAGGCGGACGCCTGGTCCAGCGAGGGCCCGGACATCGAGGTGAACGAGGCCACCCGGCCCGCCAGGCTCGGCGTGCTGACCGCCTCCCAGCACTGCAGCGAGCCCCAGTCGTGACCGACCAGGTGCACCGGCCGGTCCGGGCTCACCTCCTTGATGACCGCTTCGAGGTCGGCGATGAGCAGCGGGAAGGCGTAGCCCGCGGTGCCGCCGGGCGCGGTTGACTCGCCGGCGCCGCGGACGTCGTAGCTGACGACATGGAAGCGGGCGGCCAGCAGCCCGGCGAGCTCATCCCAGACCGCCTGGGTGTCCGGGTAGCCGTGCACGAACACCACCGTGGGATGCGCGGGGTCGCCGCGCTGGGTGACCGCGAGCTGCACGTCGCCCGCGTCGAGCCTGGTGCGTCGCACCTGTTGCGGTGGGGCCAGGTCCATCGTGCCTCCTCGCGGCGGCGCGCGCCGGAGCGGCGGTGCCGGGAGTCTCATTATGGTTGCTGCCGGTGCGCCGTGTTACTGGCGGGTAGGTGTCAAGCGCCACGACGTAGGGCACCGGGCGACGCGCGGGCGCCGGGTATTCCCGGACGCGGGTGGTAGGGCGCGCCCGGCACCGGGTACGGACTGTTACGTGAATGCTCCTCGCCCTCTGCCCTTCTCGCGCGGCGCCCGAGCCCCGCGTGAACCCGACGACGGCACCGGCCCGCGGCACGGCCTGCCGCGCCGGCGCCTGCCCGGCGTGCTGCCGCGCCCGGTGGACCTGGCCGAGGGGATCGAGCACGCCGGCGCCCTCGACCGCGCCACCGCGGCCCTCGCCGGGGCGGTAAGCGGAGCGCTGCGCCGCCGCGGCACCGCCGACCTGCTGCACGGGGTGCCGCTGGGCCAGCCGGCCCACCCGCCGCTGGTCCAGCTGCCGATCGGCTGCTGGGTCTCGGCCGCGCTGCTCGACCTGATTCCCGGCACGTCACGGGCATCGCGGGTGCTGATCGCAGCCGGGATCGCGGGCGCCGCGCCTGCAGCCGCGGCGGGGCTGGCCGACTGGTCGGAGCTGCACCGCGAGCAGCAGCGGGTCGGGTTCGTGCACGCCGCGTCCGGCGCGATGGCGACCGCGCTGTACTCCGCGTCACTGCTGGCGCGCGCGGCCGGCCGGGACCGCGGCGGCAAGCTGCTCTCGTTCGGCGGCCTGACGGCGGCGGCAGCCGGGGGTTACCTGGGCGGCCACCTCGCCTTCCGGATGGGCGCCGGCGCCAGCCACGCCGAGCCGGTGGCCCACCTGGCCCCGCTGGGCTGGCACGATCTGTGCCGGGTCCGGGATCTGCCTGACGGCCGCCTGGTCCGGCTGCCGCTCGGCTACCTCAGCCTGGTGGTGCTCCGCCAGGGAACCGAGGTACGCGCCCTCGCCGACCACTGCGCGCATCTCGGCGGGCCGCTGCACCAGGGGCGGCTTGTCTCGGAGGGTGTCGACCTCTGCGTGGCGTGCCCGTGGCACGGCAGCACGTTTCGCCTCGCCGACGGGGTGGTCGTGCACGGGCCGGCCACAGCACGGCAGCCCGCCTTCGACACGCAGATCACCGAGTCGGGCATCGTCCAGGTCAAGCCGCAAACCTGACCGACGCGCGCCGCGCGTCACCTGCCGGGCCCCGGCCGTGCGCGTCGCCGGCCCGGCCCGGGCCTTCGCGTCACATAGCCGGGCCGCGCGGCGTGTCATCCTCCCCTGCGCGGTCCCGCGCTCCCCGGCGTGGGGTCAGAGAGCGTGGCCGTCGAGCCGTCCGAGAGCACGGGCGTCGTGCCGTCGGAGAGCCCGGCCGTCGGGCCATCCGGAACCGTGGCCGTCGTGCTGTCGGAGAGCCTGGCCGTCGTGCCTTCCGTGAAGGTGGCCGTCGCGCTGTCGGGGAACGGGTACGGGCCGCTGCCATTGCCGCGGTCGCGTGACCCGGGAGCCGAGGGGAAGAAGCCGCCGAGCCCCTCGAGTGCCTTGCCCAGCTCGCTGGGCACGATCCAGATCTTGTTCGCGTCACCCTGGGCGATCTGCGGCAGCATCTGCAGGTACTGATAGGCGAGCAGTTCGGTGTCCGGGTGGCCCTCGTGGATCGCGCGGAACACCGTGGTGATCGCGTCCGCCTCGCCCTTGGCCCGGAGCGCGCGGGCCTCGGCCTCACCGCGCGCCTGCAGCACCACGGCTTCCGCCTCGCCACGGGCCCGCAGCACGGCCGCCTGCTTGCCGCCCTCCGCGCTCAGGATCGCGGCCTGCTTCTCGCCCTCCGCGCTGAGGATCGCGGCCCGCTTGTCGCGGTCGGCGCGCATCTGCTTCTCCATCGAGTCCTGGATGGACGACGGCGGCTCGATCGCCTTCAGCTCGACCCGGCCCACCCGGATGCCCCACTTGCCGGTGGCCTCGTCGAGCTCGCGCCGCAGCTCGCTGTTGATCTGGTCCCGCGACGTCAGGGTCCGCTCCAGGTCCATGCCGCCGACCACGTTGCGCAGCGTGGTCACGGTGAGCTGCTCGACCGCGGTTATGAAGTTGGCCACCTCGTAGGTGGCGGCGCGCGGGTCGGTCACCTGGAAGTAGATGACGGAGTCGATGCTGACCACCAGGTTGTCCTGGGTGATGACCGGCTGCGGCGGGAAGCTCACCACCTGCTCGCGCATGTCGATCAGCGGCCGGAGCCGGTCGATGAACGGGATCACGATGTTCAGCCCGGAGTTGAGCGTGCGGTGGTAGCGGCCGAACCGCTCTACCAGCCCCGAGGTCGCCTGCGGCACGATCCTGACGGCGCGCACCACGGTGAACACGGCCAGGGCGACGACGACGAGCGCCAGGACGGCCGCAACGGTACCGCTCATGATGACTCCGCTAGGGCACTAGTCGGGCGATGCCAGACATACGGGGTTGATACCCGCTCACGCGCCGAATACTAGGCCGGAAACGGACAATAGTCAGGGAACGGCCCGCGCCCACCAGCGGCCCTGCCGCTGCTCCACTGACAGCGCCATGCCGAAGCACTTGGACAGCTTCTGCTCGGTGAACACCTCGGCCAGCTCCCCGGCGGCGACCACGCCGCCCTTGCGCAGCAGGATCGCGTGGGTGAAGCCGTCGGGCACTTCTTCCACGTGGTGGGTGACCAGTACCATCATCGGCGCCTTGGGGTCCCTGGCCAGCGCGGACAGCCGCCGCAGCAGGTCCTCGCGGCCGCCGAGATCAAGCCCCGCAGCGGGCTCGTCGAGCAGCAGCAGCTCGGGGTTGGGCATCAGCGACCGGGCGATCTGCACCCGCTTCCGCTCGCCCTCGGACAGGGTCGAGAACCGCCGCCTGATCAGGTGCGCGCAGCCGAGCGCGTCCAGCAGCTCAACGGCGCGGGTGAGGTCGGCGGACTCGTACTCCTCCTTCCACCGGCCGAGAATCGCGTAGGAGGCGGTCAGCACCAGGTCGATGACCTTCTCCCCGGGCCGTACCCGGTCGGCCACCGCGGCGCTGGCGAACCCGATCCTCGACCGCAGCTCGAACACGTCCACCTCGCCGAGCCGCTCGCCGAGCACCTCTACCGAGCCCGTGGAGGGGAACAGCTGCGCGGCCGCCACCTGGAGCAGGGTGGTCTTGCCCGCGCCGTTCGGGCCGATGACCACCCAGCGCTCGTTCTCGTGTGCCGTCCAGTTGACGTCGCGCAGCAGCATCGACCGTTCCCGCCGGACGCCAAGGCCGCGCATCCGCAGCACCTCGTCCGACATCCAGACCTCTTCCTGTCGCGGCAACGGCCTCGAGGAGAACCTACTCCCGCCGTGCCCTGCCGGCGCATTCAGCCGGGCAGGCAATCGCCGTCGCGGGTGTCCCAGCCATGCTCGCCTGCGCGCGCGACGGCGTAGAGAGCGGCCTGCGTGCGGTCCTGCACCCCCAGCTTGGCCAGCACGGAACTGACGTGCGTCTTCACCGTCTTCTCCGCCACGTTGAGCGCGCGGGCGATCTCCCGGTTCGACCTGCCCCTGGTGATGAGCCCGAGCACCTCGCGCTCGCGGCCGGTCAGGGCGGCCAGGCCGCCGGGCGCGCCGCGCTCAGCGCCGCGGCGCATCAGCGTCCCGGCCGCCTCGGCTGACAGCAGCATGTTGCCGTCGTGCACCGAGCGGATCGCCCGGACCAGGGCGTCCGGGTCCACGTCCTTGTACAGGAAGCCTGCCGCGCCGGCCCGGACCGCCGCCTCGGCGGCGGCCGGGTCGGTCACGCTGGTGAGCACCAGGATTCTCGCCGGGATCCGGCGGGCCGCCAGGTCCGCGATCACCTCAGGTCCCTTCATGCCGGGCATCTTGAGGTCCAGCACCATCACGTCGGGACCGAGCTCGGCCGCCATCGCGGCGGCCTCGGTGCCGTCGGCCGCCTCCCCGACCACGTCCATGTCCTCGTGGACCTCCAGCAGCACCCGCAGGCCCTGCCGGACGACCGGATGATCGTCGGCGATCAGCACCCTGATCCGTCCGGCGGTCACCCCGGGCTCCCGGAACCGGCCGGGATTGCCAGCGTGACCGTGGTCCCGGATCCGGGGCTGCTGGTGATCGACAGCGTGGCGCCGGCCGCGGCCGCCCGCTCGCGCATCGACCCCAGCCCTATCCCGGGCGCCGGCGCGTCGGGCGAGAACCCGTGACCGTCGTCGGTGACCACCAGGACGACACGCCGTGCCGTTCGGTGGAGGGTTATCTCTATCTCACTGGCGCCGGAGTGCCTGAGCGCGTTGTGCAGGGCCTCCTGTGCGATGCGGTAGGCGGCCGTATCGCGGCCGGGCCCGAGCGCCGGGATGTCCGCCGCGCTGAACCGGACCGGGACGCCATGCGCCCGCCCGGCCAGGGCGGCGTACCTGCGCAGCGACTCGGCCAGGCCGCGCTCGCCCAGATCGGGCGGCGCCAGCCCGCTGATCACCGCGCGCAGCTCGCCGTGCGCCTCGCCGCTCAGCGCGGCGACGCTGTCCATCTCGGCGGCGGCGCGGCCCGGGTCCCTGGCCGCGAGCACGGACGCGGCCCGGGCCTTGGCCCGGATGCTGAACAGCTTCTGCGACACCGCGTCGTGCAGCTCCCTGGCCAGCCTGGCCCGCTCCTCCATCACCGACAGCTCGCCGACCCGCTCGTACAGCCGGGCGTTGATCAGCGCGATCGCCGCGTGCGCCGCGAACAGGCAGAGCAGCTGCTCGTCCCGCGCGGTGAAGCCGCCGGGTGCGGTCTTGTTGGAGACGAAGATGATGCCGAGCGCGTCCGGGCCGTCCTTGATCGGCACGCCGAGGAAGTCGGCGATCTCGGGATGGGCGGACGGCCACCAGCCGCCGAACCGCGGGTCGTCGCGGATGTCTGTGAGCCGCTGCGGCTGGGCTTCCTTGAGCAGCACGGCGAGCATGCCGTGCTGGCGCGGCAGCGGCCCGATGGCCTTTTGCTGCCGCGCGGTGATGCCGTCCACGACGAACTCGCCGAACGATCCCTGCGCGTCCGGCACGCCCAGCGCCGCATACCGCGCGCCGGACAGCGAGCGCGCGGACCGCACGATAACCTGCAGCACGTCCCGCACCGACAGCTGCCGGGTGACCGCGAGAACGGCCCGGCTGACCTGGTAGAGAACCTGGTCCTCGTCGGGCGAGGGGCCCGGGCCGGCGGCACGCAGAGCGTTCACTCCTCCGACGCTACCTGCGCGCGGCCGGCCCGGCATCCGGCGCGGGTCCTAGGACCATCGGCGGGCGACCGCACCAACCGTGGCCCGATGCGCGCCGGCGGACAGCTGCCTAGCGTCGCGGTTATGACGACGAACACGCATCTCGCGGTCATCACCGGCGCCTCCCGCGGCCTCGGCCTCGCGCTGGCCCGCGGCCTGGCGGCCGGCGGCTACCGGCTCGTGGTGGACGCCAGGGACGGCGCCGCGCTGCGCGCGGCCGTGGCCGGCCTGCCGGACCCGGAGCTGGTCACAGTCGTGCCCGGCGACGTCGCCGACCCGGCGCACCGGGCCGACCTGGCCCGGGCGGCAGGCGAGCTGGGCGGCGCCGACCTGCTGGTCAACAACGCCGGGACGCTGGGCCCCAGCCCGCTGCCCGCGCTGGCCGACTACCCGGTTGACGAGCTGCGCGCCGCGTTCGAGGTGAACGTGCTCGCGCCCGTCGCGCTCACCCAGCTGCTGCTGCCCTCGCTGAGGGCGCGTGGCGGCGCGGTGCTGAACGTCACCTCGGACGCGGCCGTGGCGGCCTACGCGGGCTGGGGCGGGTACGGCGCCGCGAAGGCCGCGCTCGAGCAGGCATCGAACGTGCTGGCCGCCGAGGAGAACGTGGTCCGCGTCTGGTGGGTGGACCCGGGCGACATGCGCACCGCGATGCACCAGGACGCCTTCCCCGGCGAGGACATCTCCGACCGGCCGCTGCCGGACACGGTGATCCCCGGGCTGCGCCGGCTGATCGCGGAGCGGCTGCCGAGCGGGCGTTACCGGGCCGCCGACCTGCTGCCTGCGACAACAGCCGCCGTAGCCGGCGACCGCACCTGACGGGAGATGGTCATGCTGATGGACTTCGCGCTGCCGCCCGAGCTGGCGGCGCACGCGCCCGCGGAGGCGCGCGGCCTGCCGCGGGACGGGGTGCGGATGCTGGTCAGCCGGCGGCGGACCGGTGAGATCAGCCACCATGGGTTCGGCGAGCTGCCCGCCCTCCTGCTGCCGGGCGACCTGCTCGTGGTCAACACCTCGGCCACCCTCCCCGCCGCGGTCCGGATTGGCGGCGGGCTGGCCGTCCATTTCAGCTCCCCGACGCCGGACGGGGCCTGGCTGGTCGAGCTGCGCGAGCGCCGGGGCGGCGCCACCGTGCCGTTCGGCGGCGGGTCAGCCGGCCAGCCGCTCGACCTGCCGGGCGGGGCGGTGCTGACGCTGGAGCAGCGGGCCACCGCCCGGCTGTGGCGGGCGCGGCTGTCCACCGCCGTGCTGCCTTACCTGCTCGGCCACGGCTCGCCGATCAGGTACTCCTACGTCGAGCATGACTGGCCGCTGGAGTCCTACCAGACGGTATTCGGCACCCGGCCCGGCAGCGCGGAGATGCCGAGCGCGAGCCGTCCGTTCACCCCGGAGCTGGTGACCCGGCTCGTCGCCGGAGGGGTCACGATCTCCCCGCTGACCCTGCACACCGGCGTGTCGTCGCTGGAGGGCGACGAGGACCCGTACCCCGAGCCATACGACGTGCCGCCCGCCACGGCGCGGCTGGTGAACCTCACCCGGGCGGCGGGCGGCCGGGTGATCGCCGCCGGGACGACCGTGGTCCGGGCGCTGGAAACGGCCGCGGCCCCGGACGGCGTCGTGACGCCCTCAGCCGGCTGGACCTCACGGGTCATCACGCCGGCCTGCGGGCTGCGCGCGGTGGACGGCCTGCTCACCGGGCTGCACGAGCCGCGGTCGTCGCACCTGCTCATGCTGACCGCGTTCGCCGGCCAGGAGCTGCTGAGCGGCTGCTACGCCGCCGCGGCCGAGCGCGGCTACCTGTGGCACGAGTTCGGCGACGTTCACCTGCTGTTGCCCTAGTCCCGCTCTGGCCAGGCGCGGCGTGCAGGTAGCGTGGCGTGCGCGATGAACGCTCCGCAGACAACGCTGCTCGTCACCCTCACCGGCCGCGACCGGCCGGGGGTGACGGCCCGCCTGTTCTCCGTGCTCGCCCGGCACGAGCTCGACGTGATCGACGCCGAGCAGGTGACGATCCGTGGTCGCCTGGTCCTCGGCGTCCTGCTCGGCTCCGACGGCCCGCCGGACCTGACCGCGATCCACCGGGCCGTCTGCGGCGTGGCGGCCGACCTCGGTCTCGACGTCGAGATCACCGCGGGCAGCGGCGACGAGCCACGGCGCCGCGGCCGGCTGCACGTGACCATGCTCGGCCGGCCGCTGACCCCGGCGGCGATCGCGGCGATCGCCGGCCAGATCGCGGCCGGCGGGGCCAACATCGACCGGATCGGCAGGCTGGCCCAGCGGCCGGTCACCTGCATCGAGCTTGAGGTCTCCGGCGCCGAACCAGAGGCGCTGCGGGCCGCGCTCACCCGCGAGGCGACGCAGCAGGGCGTGGACGTGGCCGTCCAGCCCGGCGGCCTGCACCGGCGTGCCATGCGGCTGGTGGTCATGGACGTGGACTCCACGCTGGTGCAGGACGAGGTGATCGACCTGCTGGCCGCGCGGGCCGGGTGCGCCGAGCAGGTGGCCAAGCTGACCGCGGCGGCGATGAGCGGGCGGCTGGACTTCGCCACGTCGCTGCGGGAGCGGGTCGCGCTGCTGGCCGGGCTGGACGAGCGGGTGCTCGACGAGGTCCGCAGCGAGCTGCGGCTGGCGCCGGGCGCCCGGACGCTGATCAGGACGCTGCACCGGCTCGGCTACCGGTGCGGGCTCGTGAGCGGCGGCTTCGTCCAGGTCATCGAGCCGCTCGCCGCCGAGCTCGGCATCCACTACGTGGCGGCGAACGCGCTGGAGATCAGCGGCGGGGTGCTGACCGGGCGGCTGTCCGGGCCGGTGATCGACCGGGGCGGCAAGGCGGATGCGCTGCGCCGTTTCGCCGGGCAGGCCGGCGTGCCGGTCAGCCAGGCGGTCGCGGTCGGCGACGGCGCCAACGACCTGGACATGATCGCCGCGGCCGGCCTCGGGATCGCCTTCAACGCCAAGCAGGTCGTCAGGGACGCCGCCGACGCCGCGGTGAGCGTTCCGTACCTGGACTCGATCCTGTACCTGCTCGGCATCTCCCGCGAGGACGTGGAAGCCGCCGACGCGGCGGCCGCCGACGCGGCGGCCGGCGACCTGCCCGGGGACGCGGGGTCAGGAACCGGCTGAGGCGGGAGTCCAGAACGCGTGCGCCGACCCGGCGCCCGGGACCAGCCGCGCCCAGCTGCCGAGATCGATCACGGCGGTGGCGGTGGTCGGGAAGCCGAGGTCACCCTGGCCGGTGAGGCCGCTGGCGACCTCCTGCATCGCCGGATTGTGCCCGACGATCATCAGCGTCGCCACGTCGTCCGGTGTCTCGCCGATGACGTCGAGCGTGTCCTCGTCGTCAGCCAGGTACAGCCGCGAGTCGTAGTGGACATCAATGTCCTGCCCCGCGGCCAGCGCCGCGGCGAGCTGATCCCAGGTCTGCCGGGTGCGGCACGAGGTCGAGCACACCACCATGTCCGGCACCAGCCGCTGGCCGCGCAGCCATTTACCGGCCGCGGTCGCATCGCGCCGCCCCCGGGCGGTCAGCGGGCGGTCCTCATCGGCGAAGCCCGGCTTGTGCGTCGCCTTCGCATGCCGCACCACGATCAGCCGCTTCATGATCCCACTTTCCCGGGGATAGACCGCACCTGCCCCATATTTTCAAGATCGACGCAAGGTTGTGCCGCTGAATTCATGATCGCCTAGGCACTTAGCACACGCTGCGACCAAAATCCCGGGTAGTTTGTCCTGATTCGATGGTCCTCCCGTGTGCAAAGTCGCTGGATGCGCTGCGCGGGCGGGCGCGGGCGGGCGGGCGCGGGCGGGCGGGCGCGGGCGGGCGGGCGAGGGCGCGCGGGCGGGCGGGACTGTTATGCGAGACCGGGAGGGCCGGGCGGAGCGGCCGGGCCCTCCCGGTTCTTGCGCTTTCGCCGCGCTAGGCCTTCTCGGTGCCGGCGGGCGCCGTCTCGGTCTCGCCCGAGCCGGCCAGGCCGGCCAGGCCGGTGGTCGCCGACGGCCCCGCACCGGTGAGACCGGCCGCCCCGTTCGGCTCGATGGATGCTGTTCCCTCGGGGCCGGCGCCCGGGCCGATGGTCATCACGCCGGCCGAGCGGCGCTTGGACACGACGACCGCGGCGATGATGATGATCGCGGCGCCGACGGACACTCCGACGCGGAGCCCCACATTGTTGTAGTAGGTCACGACGCTGGGCGCGATCAGCAGCGCGACCAGGTTCATCACCTTGATCAGCGGGTTGATCGCCGGTCCGGCGGTGTCCTTGAACGGGTCACCCACGGTGTCGCCGATGACGGTGGCGGCGTGCGCCTCCGAGCCCTTGCCGCCGTGGTTACCGTCCTCGACCAGCTTCTTCGCGTTGTCCCAGGCCCCGCCGGAGTTGGCGAGGAAGACCGCCATCAGGACGCCGGCCGCGATCGCACCCGCCAGGTAGGAGCCGAGCGGGGCGTAGCCGAAGGCGAAGCCGACCGCGATCGGGGTGAGGATGGCCATGATGCCCGGCGTGGCGAGCTCGCGCAGCGAGTCCCTGGTGCAGATGTTGACCACCGCGGCGTAGTCGGGCTTCTCGGTGTAGTCCATGATCCCGGGATGGTTGCGGAACTGGTTGCGGACCTCGAGCACGACCCGCTGCGCGGCCCGGCCCACCGCCATGATCAGCAGGCCGGAGAACATGAACACCACAGCGGCGCCGATGATGACCCCGACCAGGACATTCGGCTTGTCCACCGAGACGTTGAAGGACCCGGCGAGCGCGCCGAGCTTGCCCCTGACCGTGCTGTCGAAGGCACCGAACAGAGCGGTCGCGGCCAGTACCGCGGTGGCGATCGCGATGCCCTTGGTGATCGCCTTGGTCGTGTTGCCGATCGCGTCCAGCTGGGTCAGCACCCGGGCGCCCTCGCCCTCGACGTCGCCGGACATCTCCGCGATGCCCTGCGCGTTGTCGGTTACCGGGCCGAACGAGTCCATGGTCACGATCACGCCGACGGTGGTCAGCAGGCCGGTGCCGGTCAGCGCCACGGCGAAGAAGGCGATCTGCGCGTTGTGGAACGCCAGCAGGAACGCGCCGAACACCGCGGCGCCGATCAGCAGCGCCGCGTAGACGGCGGACTCGAGCCCGGCCGAGATGCCGGACAGGATCACCGTGGCCGCGCCGGTCTCTGACGCCTCGGCGATGTCCCGCACCGGCTTGCGGTTGGTCTCGGTGAAGTACCCGGTCAGCAGCTGGATGGCGCTGGCGAGCACCAGCCCGATGATCACCGCGCCGATCGCGATCACCCGCGGGTTGCCGTTAAAGCCGCTGATCGAAGGGTCGGTTATCCCCTTCAGCGCGCTGAACTTGCCGGGCAGGTACAGGAACACCGCACCGACGACGAGCACGAGCGAGACGATCGCCGAGACGAAGAAGCCGCGGTTGATGGCGGTCATGCCGCTGCGGTCGCCCTGGCGGGGCGCGACCAGGAAGATCCCGATCACGGCGGTGACCACGCCGATCATCGGGACGATCAGCGGGAAGACCAGCCCCTTGTCCCCGAACGCCACCTTGCCGAGCAGCAGCGAGGCCACGAGCGTCACTGCGTAGGACTCGAACAGGTCGGCCGCCATGCCGGCGCAGTCGCCCACGTTGTCGCCGACGTTGTCGGCGATGGTCGCGGCGTTGCGCGGGTCATCCTCGGGGATGTTCTTCTCCACCTTGCCGACCAGGTCCGCGCCGACGTCCGCCGCCTTGGTGAAGATGCCGCCGCCGACACGCATGAACATCGCCAGCAGCGCGGCGCCGAAGCCGAAGCCCTCCAGCACGCTCGGCGCGTTCCCCTTGAACATCAGCACGACGACCGCCGCGCCGAACAGGCCGAGGCCGACCGTGAACATGCCGGCCACCCCGCCGGTCCGGAACGCGATCCGCATCGCCTGGCGCTCGCCGCTCTCCTTGGCGGCGGCGGCGACCCGGACGTTGCCGCGGACCGTCAGCGACATGCCGGTAAACCCGGTGAGCGCGGAGAACAGGGCGCCGACCAGGAAGAACGCGCTCCGGCCCCAGCGCACTTCGGCGTCGACGGCCGGCAGCAGCAGGAGGACAAAGAAGATCAGGACCACGAAGATGCCCAGCGTCCTGAACTGGCGTTTCAGGTAGGCGGCGGCGCCCTCCTGGACGGCCAGCGAGATTTCCTGCATCTTCTGCGTGCCCTTGCTGGCGGCGAGAACCTCTCGCACCAGCCAGCCGGCTACCGCGAGTGCCAGCAGGGCGATCACCGCGACGACGACCACCCAGGTGAGGTTGGCGCCGCTCAGGGCAACCGCCCCGGACGAAGCGAGGTGGTGCCTAATCATCCGTCCTCCTTGACAGGGGCACAGAGGGGGTTCCGCGCGCAGGCCCGCCGGCCGGGGGAATTTCTCCGTGCGCCCGGGTGGGCACTCACCAGGCAGGCGCCTGTCGTGCCGCAGGGCAGTGGCGGGAGTCTACGCAGCCCTGAACCCGCATGGTAAAGCCGGGGTGCTTCCTAACCGTACCGCGATCATCTCGTTACACGGACGAGACCCCACCGTTACCTAACCCTGCCGCCGCAGGGGCTGACTACTCCTTGCGAGATGACGGCCAGCTCATGCAAACGCTGATGCCCGCGGGAGTCCTGGAGATCCTGACGTCGTCGGCCAGTTCGGCGATCACGGCCAGCCCGATGCCGTCCTGCAGGCCGCCATTGCCGTTGGCCGGCGCGGCGGCGCTCCCGGTGCGCGCGGGCGCGGGCGCCTCGGCCGGGGCCGAGTCGGTGACCACGACCTCGAAACGGCCCCCGGAGTCGGCCAGCTCGATCTTGACCGGCTCGGCCGGGCAGTGCTGCCGGTGCGCTTCCACCGCGCGCGAGCAGGCCTCACCGACCGCCAGCCGGACCTCGTCGAGCAGCGACTCGGCGACCCCGCTCCGGCGCGCGACGGCGACGGCCACAAGCCGTGCCGTGCGGACGTGTGCCGGCAGCGGGGTGAATGCAACTTCCACCATTGCCATCGGGACAGCTGGATACTCGCGTTATTTCTCAGACTTCCTGGCCTTGATGGCTTCCTCGACTGTGTCGTGGATGCCGAAGACCTTGGTCAGGCCGGTGATACGGAAGATCTTGAGGATCCGCTCCTGCCGGCAGACCAAATCCAGCGAACCGTCGTGCGCCCGGACCCGCTTGAGCCCGCCAACCAGCACGCCAAGGCCGGTGGAGTCGAGGAATTCCACCTTCTCCATGTTCACCACGAGCTGGTAGTCGCCCTTGTTCACCAGTTCGATCAGAAGCTCACGCAGCCTGGGCGCGGTGTAAACATCAATCTCGCCCTCTACGTTGACGACCCTGATCCCGTCCTTCATGTGGTCATCCAGCTTCAGATCCACAAATCCTCCACGCCATGCAGCCGTCTGATCAAACCGAGCGGGGTATCCCCCCGGCACCCGGGGAGTGAGCTTATCCCGTCGGCATTCAACCACGCTCCGATGTCATGCTTACACGAATCCGTGCAGCCGGGCACCCTTTGCCCGGCATGGCAGACTGAAATTCGATGTCCCTCGCTACCCCCATCATCGCCGAGGAGCCAGCGGGCCGGCCACGTCCGGAGGCCGCCGCTGGCTGCGTTCCCGCGCCCGCCAGCGGCAGCACCGCAACCACGCGGATCCTGGCAGGAGGCACCTTCGACGGGCGCGTCACGCACGTCGAGCGCATTCCCGGCCGACCGGGCCGGGCGGTCCCCTGGCCCGGCTGGATCCCGGCCGAGCTCCGGCTGGGATTCGCCGATAGCGGAATCAGCGCGCCCTGGGCTCACCAGGCGGCAGCGGCGGATCACGCCAGGGCCGGCCGCAACGTGATCATCTCCACGCCGGCCGCGTCCGGCAAGTCACTCGGCTACCTCATGCCCGCGCTGACCTCGGTGCTCGAGGGCGGGACCGCGCTCTACCTCACGCCGACCAAGGCCCTGGCCGCCGACCAGCTCCGCGCGATCCGCTCGCTGCGGCTGCACGGGGTGCGGGCCGCGGTCCTGGACGGGGACACCCCGGCCGCCGGCCGCAGCTGGGCCAGGGCACATGCCTCCTACCTGGTGACGACGCCGGACACGCTGCACCTCGCGCTGCTGCCCGGGCACGCCCGCTGGGCCCGGTTCCTGTCCAGGCTGCGGTACGTCATCGTGGACGAGTGCCACGGCTACCGGGGCGTGTTCGGCTCGCACGTGGCCCAGGTGCTGCGCAGGCTCCGCCGGATCGCGGCCTACTACGCCGAAGGCCGTGCCGTCCGCGAGCGCGCCCGCCGGGGCAGGCGGGACGGGCCGCTGGCCGCAGGCCCGGTGTTCATCCTCGCCTCGGCCACCGTCGCCGAGCCGGCCCGGTGCGCGGCCCTGCTCACCGGGCTCGGCGCCGAGGAGGTGGACGCCGACGCGTCGCCGCGCGGGCCCGTCACCTTCGCCCTGTGGGAACCGCCGCTCACCGCGCTGCGCGGCGAGGCAGGCGCGCGGCTGCGGCGGACCGCCACCGCGGAGGCCTCACGGCTGCTGTCGGATCTGGTCACGGAGAACATGACCACGGTCGCGTTCGTGCGGTCCCGGCGGGCGGCCGAGGCGGTCGCCATGGGCGCGCGGCGGGCGCTGGCGGAGGGTGACGCGCCGGAGCAGGCGGCGCGGGTGGCGGCGTACCGGTCGGGTTACCTGCCCGAGGACCGCCGGATGCTCGAGGAACAGCTCAGGTCCGGCCGCCTGGCCGGCGTGGCGGCCACCACCGCGCTCGAGCTCGGCGTCAACATCAGCGGCCTGGACGCTGTGCTCATCGCCGGCTGGCCGGGCACCCGCGCCTCGCTGTGGCAGCAGGCCGGCCGGGCGGGCCGGACCGGCCGGGATGCCCTCGCCGTGCTCATCGCCCGGGCCGACCCGCTGGACACCTACCTGGTGCACCACCCGGAGGCGGTGTTCGGCCGCCCGGTGGAGAGCACCGTGCTCGACCCCGACAACCCGTACGTGCTGGCCCCGCACCTGTGCGCCGCGGCGGGCGAGCTGCCGCTCACCGCGACCGACCTCGGCCTGTTCGGCGCCAGGTCCGCCGAGGTCGCCGCTGAGCTCTGCGAGCGCGGGCTGCTGCGCCGCCGCGGCGCGGGCTGGTACCTGTCCGCCCGCGGCCGGGTGCTGACCCGCACCGGCCTGCGCGGCTCCGGCGGGCCGCCGGTGCAGATCGTGGAGGCCACGACCGGACGGCTGGTCGGCACCGTGGACGAGCCGTCCGCGCATGTCCTCGCGCACACCGGCGCGGTCTACCAGCACCAGGCGCAGACCTACCTGGTGCGAAGGCTCGACCTGGCGGACGAGGTAGCGCTGGTGGACGAGGCCGAGCCGGGCTACTCGACCTCGGCCCGGGAGGTGACCGGGATCCAGGTGGCGGGCGAGCTGCTGGGGGCGGCCTGGGGCGAGGCGACCATCCATTTCGGCGACGTGCGGGTGCGCAGGCAGGTGACCTCGTTCGTGCAGCGCCGCCTGGACACCGGGCTGGCGATCGGCGAGGAAGCGCTGGACCTGCCGGTGCGGACGCTGCTGACCAGGGCCGTGTGGTGGACGATCTCCCCCGCCCAGCGAGCGGCGCTGGCCGCGCAGGGCGTGGATTTGCCCGGCGCGGCGCACGCCGCCGAGCATGCCTCGATCGCGCTGCTGCCGCTGGTCGCGAGCTGTGACCGGTGGGACATCGGCGGCGTCTCGTTCGAGCTGAATCCCGGGACAGGCCGGCTCACGGTTTTCGTCTACGACGGGCACCACGGCGGCGCGGGCTTCGCCGAGCGCGGCTTCTACGCCGCGCGGGAGTGGCTGCGGGCCACCGCCCAGGCGATCGAGTCCTGCGCCTGCGAGGCCGGCTGTCCCTCCTGCATCCAGTCGCCGAAGTGCGGCAACGGCAACGAGCCCCTGTCCAAGCCCGGCGCCATCACCCTGCTCGACACCCTCCTAGCAGGTGCCCAGCCCCCCGGCGAGGAGTTGTAGCCGGCGCAGCCGGACGTGCGTGTCCCGGCGCGAGGTTTTGCCGGCGAAGCCGGCCCGGGGGTTCCAGGGGGTCGTCCCCCCGGGATAAATGCGCAGCGACCCCGGTGCGCCAGCACAGGGGTCGCGCAGAGCTGAGGGTATGGCGACCCCCGCCGGGGGGGAGAGCGGGGGCCGCCACACGGTCCGGCTCTGGGGGGGTAGAGCCGGTGCCGCTACCCATAACAGCGTACGTGCGCTGCATGAGTGTTACTACCCAGTCACGCGGTGCTTCAGTGCTCGTAATCTGCACGCCCTATGCTGAGTCAACGTGGAAGCACCCTCCTACCGTCCGGCTCCGGCTGTCGCGGCATTCTTCGACCTGGACAAGACGGTCATCTCCAAGTCCAGCACGCTGGCGTTCGGCCGCCCCTTTTACCAGTATGGGCTCATCAGCCGGGCTGATGCGCTGCGCAGCGTGGCCGGTCACCTGGTGTACCGGGTCGCGGGGGCGAATCACGGTCAGATGGAGCGGGTCAGGGAGTGGGTGACCGGCCTCTGCCGCGACTGGCCGGTGGACCGGGTGAGGGAGATCGTCGCGCGCCACCTCGACCAGCTCATCCTGCCGTTCGTGTACGCGGAGGCGCGGGCCCTGATCGGCGCGCACCGCGACGCGGGCCGTGACGTGATCATCGTGAGCACGTCCGGGCATGAGGTGGTGGACCCGATCGCCCGGCTGCTCGGCGCCGACCTGGTGATCGCCACCCGGATGCAGGTGGCCGCCGGCCGCTACACCGGGCAGATGGATTTCTACGCGTACGGCGAGGCCAAGGCCGCCCGGATCCGCGAGCTCGCCGCCGAGCGCGGCTACCGGCTGCAGGACTGCTACGCCTACAGCGACTCGGCGACCGACCTGCCGCTGCTCAAGACCGTCGGTCATCCGCACGCGGTGAACCCGGACCGGACCCTGCGCCGGATCGCGCGGCAGCTCGGCTGGCCGGTCCTGGAGTTCACCAGAGCCACGAATCACCCGCTAAGGGGCATGTGGCAGCGCGAGCCGACCGACATTGCAAATCGGTCACGCTGAGGTCTTTTCAAGCCCGCGGATTCGACGTAGAAAGGAAGCACGGACCCATGATGTCCGTGCACGGCAGCCGGGCACCCACGCGCGACCAGCCGCGGGAGGCGTGTCGAGGTAGGCCAGGTCAGAAGGGTGCGCGCCCGCGGGCGCGCGAATGGACCGCCTGCCCGACAGAGATAAGGTGCACGCTTGGTAACCCGGCGTGACGTGGTAAGCGGCGGCGCCCCGGCCAGGGGCGCCGTTCGCTATGCGCCGTGCTAATCAGCGGGCCACATTCTCACCAGGTGCCCGCATCCTGGAATACCTGGCCCCGAATGTGGTACGGGTGGTGTCACCCTTCCGCACGGACGGGGGACCGCCAGGCAGCTGGCTGCACCGCCGGCCGTCGCCGGCGACGGCCGCAACGGCCGCGGGCCTGGTCACGAGGGCACACGATCGGAGAACACGCGATGGTCCAGACCGAATCCGCGCGATCGCCGGATGGCGCGGCAGAGCAGTCGCTCGGCGACCTCGTGTCGCTGGCCGTCAAGGATCTCTCCAAGCTGGTGAAGTGGGAGATCGACTTGGCCAAGCTGGAGCTCAAGGCCGACGTCAAGCGGCTGGGCCTGGCCGGGGCGCTGCTCGCGGTCGGCGCCTTCACCGGCTGCCTCGTCCTGGTCCTGCTGTGCTTCGCGCTCGCCTACGGACTGCAGACGCTGGGCATCTGGAGCTGGGCTTCGTTCCTGATCGTGGCCGGCGTGGGGGTGCTGGTGATCGGCGCTGCCGCCGGCATCGCCCTGCTCAAGATG
Organism: uncultured Actinomycetes bacterium; assembly: GCA_963702235.1. GTDB lineage: Bacteria > Actinomycetota > Actinomycetes > Streptosporangiales > Streptosporangiaceae > PALSA-505. The sequence goes on along the minus strand of CAVPBZ010000029.1, from coordinate 36,788 downwards.
CGCAAGCTGAGCGGCCTGAAGCGGACGCGCAAGACGGTCCAGGAGGATCTGGCCCTCATGCACCGTGACGAAGAGCCGGCCGCGGTACCCGCGGTCGAGGCACGATAGGTCCATGAATGCGTCCGGTGAGCTGGACACGCATATCGCAGGGCCCTGGTCGCACCGGTCGGTGAGCGCGAACGGCACCCGCTTTCACGTCGCGGAGGCCGGCGAGGGACCGCTGGTGCTGCTGCTGCACGGATTCCCTGAGTTCTGGTGGACCTGGCGCAACCAGCTGACCTCGCTGGCGGAGGCCGGCTTCCGCGCGGTCGCCGCCGACCTGCGCGGGTACGGCGGCAGTGACAAGCCGCCGCGCGGCTATGACCTGGTAACGGCCGCGTCCGACGCGAGCGGCCTGATCCGGGCGCTGGGTGAGGCCAATGCCGTCGTGGTGGGGCATGACTGGGGCGGCCTGGTCGCGTGGACGCTCGGTGCGTACTTCCCCAAGCGGTTGCGGCGGCTGGCGATCGTCTCCGCGCCGCATCCGCTGCGGCTGCGCTCGGCGGTGCTCACCGACCCGCTGGGCCAGGGTAAGCGCAGTGGTTACGCGCTCGGTTTCCAGCTGCCCAGGCTTCCCGAACGGCGCCTGACCGAGGGCAAGGCGCGAAGGGTCGGCCGCATGCTCCGGGACTGGTCGGGGCCTGGCTGGCCGGACCCCGCGACCGAGCGCACCTACCGGCTGGCGATGATGGCGCCGTCGGTCGCGCACTCGGCGCTGGAGTATCACCGCTGGTTCGTGCGGTCCCGGCTGCGCCCGGACGGGCTGCGGTACGCGCGTCACATGCGGGTGCCGATCCAGGCACCCACGCTGCAGCTGCACGGGGCGCTGGATACGTGCGTGCTGCCGCGCAGCGCCCGGGGCTCCAGCCGGCACGTCGAGGCGCCCTACCGCTGGCACCTGATCGAAGGGGTCGGTCATTTCCCGCACGAGGAGCGGCCGGACCGGTTCGACGCCGAGCTTCGCGGCTGGCTGGCCGACGCCGAGCCGGAGCGATGACGCCGGCCGGCCGGGACCGGGATGAGGCGGGCCGGCCGCGGAACGCGCGGGCGCGTGACGAGCTCGGCCGCCCGCTGCCGCGCGGCGAGACGGGCCAGGTCCCGGTGCCCGACGACCTCTCGCTCGCGCCGCGAGAGGCTCTCACGCTGGCGCAGGACCTGCTGGACTCCGGTCGTCCCTTCCAGGCGCACGAGGTGCTCGAGGCGTCCTGGAAGTCGGCGCCGGCGGCCGAGCGGGACCTGTGGCAGGGACTGGCCCAGGTGGCCGTCGGCCTGACGCACGCCCAGCGCGGCAACGCACGCGGCGCGGTAGCGCTGCTGCGGCGGGCCGCCGAGCGCCTGGACGGCTACCTGCCGGGCAGCGGGGAGGCGGGCGGCAGCCCGCACGGTATCGACGTACCCGCGGTCACCCGGGCGGCGGGCGAGCTGGCCGCCAGGATAGAGCGGGACGGGCTGGGCGGCGTGACGGCAGCCGACCTGCGGCCCCGGCTGCGCGCGGCCGGCCGTTAGCCGGTCAGGCACCGCCCCGGGATCAGGCACCGCCCGGATCAGGCGCAGCCCTGGGTCGAGACGTTCCCGGTGGCGTGCTCGCCCGCCTGCGCGTCACCCGCAACCTCGACCGCGGTCAGCGCGTAGCCGACGTCCTTCACCCCGACCGCCGCCGCGAACACGACCCCGAACACCGACCCGCTGTGCGGGTCGATCAGCGGGCCGCCCGAGTTGCCCGGCTGGATCAGGGCCCGGATCGCGTAGATCTGGCGGGTCACTTCGCCGGCCTGGTAGATGTCCGGCGCGGTCGCCTTCTGCACCCCGCCGACCCTGGCGGCCACGGTGGTGAACGCGTGGTTGAGCGGGTATCCGGCCACCACCGCGTTGGTGCCGGTCCCGGCCGGGCCGGCGAAGTGCAGCGGCCGTGCGTGCAGCCCGGGGACGGAGAGCACCGCGATGTCTCCCCGGGGGTCGAACAGCACCACCCGGGCGTGAAATTCGTTCCCGTTCGCCGTGAACACGTCGGGTCCCTGGTTCACGCCGGCGACCACGTGCGCGTTCGTCAGCACATGACCCGGCGAGATGACGAAGCCCGACCCCTCGATCTGGCGCAGGCAGCTGGAGGCGGTGCCGATGACCTTGACGATGCTGGCCTGGTCGCGCCGAACCGCCGGGTACCGCAGGTACTTGTCCTGCGGCGCGCCGACCGTCAGCGGGGCCTCGGCGCCGAGCCCGCCGAACACCTGCGGGTACGGGCCGCTGGCGAGCAGCCGGCGGAAGTCGGAGAACATGGTCTGCGCCGCTGACGGCATGACCGCGTCCACGCCCCGCAGCACCGCCGAGTTGCGCACCTGGCCGGTGACCGCCGGGAACCCCGAGTTCACCACGGCCGAGCCGATCAGCCAGGCGATAAGCAGCACCGACACTATGCTCACCACGGCGCCGCCGGCCGCGTCCAGGTACGTCACCGGGCGCCAGGTGAGCCGGGACCGCACCGCCGCCCCGACGGCGGAGGCGAGCAGCTGGCCGAGCATCGCCGCGAGGAATACCGCCACGACCGCGATCAGCGCCTGCTGGGCCGGCTGGCTGGTCAGCGTCCGGGCGAGGGCAGGGGCGAACAGCGTGCCGATGATCGCACCGACGACGAACCCGGCGAAGCTGAGCGCGCCGATGATGAAGCCCTGGCGGTAACCGGAGACGGCGAAGGCAGCGACAAGCACGAACAAGATCAGGTCAAGCAGGTCACCCGACACGTCGTCAACCGTATATGGCTATGCCCGGTGGGCCTGGCGGTTCGGCAGGTCGTCCGGAACCGCGGCCGCGAGCGCCTCGGCGGGCAGATCCTCGACCCTGCCGGTGTCCCACGGCCGCTCCCAGCCGCCGAGCGTGAGCAGCACGTCGATCAGGCCTGCGGTAAAGCCCCACACCAGCATCCCGCCGACCCGGAACGCGGGGCCGCTGACGCCGGCGGGATGCCGGACGGTGAGCCGGTTCGCCCGGTCGGTGAACTCGGAGATCCGGATCCGGGCCGTCGCGGCGACCTCGGCCGGGTCCGCGGGCCCGACCGCGACCGGCCGACGCCACCAGCCGAGCACCGGAATGACCCGGAAGCCGCTGCGGGAGATGAACAGCTCGGGCGCGGTTCCGACCACGTCCACCCCGGCCGGGTCCAGGCCCACCTCCTCGGCCGCTTCCCGCAGCGCCGCCTCGACCGGGCCGGCGTCCCCGGGCTCGATCGCGCCGCCGGGGAAGGCGGGCTGCCCGCCGTGCCTGCGCAGCCCCGGCCGGCGCTGGATGAGCAGCAGATCCGGGTCATCGTCAGCGCCAGCGCCGGCCAGCAGGCCGGCTCCGGCCGGCCCGGGCGCACCGTGACCGAACAGCACCAGGATGGCCGATCGCCTGCCCTGCCCGGCAGGCGGCCGCAGCAGCGGCGGCACCTGCATGCCGGCCATCGCCGCGGCCAGCTCAGCCAGCCACGGCGGCGGCCCGGCGGACCGGTCCTGGGTCACGAGAACGGTCCCGGCTTGACCAGCTTGGCTGCCGTCTTGGCGTCGGTGGGACCCTCGCCGAACGAGGGGCAGAGCCTCGCCAGCTCGCACGCCCCGCACGCCGGCTTGCGGGCATGACACACCCGGCGGCCGTGCCAGATCAGCCGGTGTGACAAGTTGGTCCACTCCGACCGCGGGAACAGCGCGCCGACCTCGGCCTCGACCTTCTCCGGCTCGACCGACGTAGTCCAGCCGAACCGCCGGGCCAGCCGGCCGAAGTGCGTGTCCACGGTGATGCCAGGCACGCCGAAGGCGTTACCGAGCACGACGTTCGCCGTTTTCCTGCCGACGCCAGGCAGCGTCACCAGGTCGCTCAGCCGGCCGGGTACCTCGCCGCCGAACCGGTCCACCAGGGCAGCCGAGAGCCCCAGCACCGACCTGGTCTTGGCCCGGAAGAACCCGGTGGGCTGCAGGATCTGCTCCACGTCCTCCGGGTTGGCGGCGGCCAGGTCCTCCGGAGTGGGGTACTTCGCGAACAGCGCCGGCGTGGTCAGGTTCACCCGGATGTCGGTGGTCTGCGCGGACAGCACGGTCGCGACCAGCAGCTGGAACGGGCTGGTGAAGTTGAGCTCGGTATGAACCTCCGGATAGGTCTCCGCCAGGATCCGGTTCATCTGCCGGGCCCGCCGCACGAGCCCCAGCCGCGTTTCCGGCTTCCGCTTCCTGGCCCGCGCCGCCCGGGCCACATCCGTCGCCATGCCGCCAGGGTAGGTCCTCGGCGCGGCTGGCCCGAGCGTTATTCAAAACCGATTCGCGAGTGCAGGCCCGGAGGGTCTGCGCGAGCGATCGGGCCAGGTCAGGGCCATGGCCACCAGGGCAAGCCATTTTGAATGACGCGACTTTGAATAGCTAGCACCGTACGATGAGCAGCCGTGACCGTTGCGGCTGTGATATTCGACTGGGGCGGCACCCTCACGCCCTGGCACACGATCGACCATGACCAGCTGTGGCGCGCTATCTGCGCGCCGCACTGTGACCAGGCTCAGCTGGCCGATACGGTCGCCGTGCTCCGTTCGGCGGAAAATGATCTCTGGCAGATCTCGGAACGGGAACAACGGAGCGCCACCCTCGAGGAGGTCTTCGCGCGGGCCGGGGTGGAGCCGTCGCCAGCATTGCTGGACGGGTATTTCCTGGCGTGGGAGGAGCACACGATCGCCGATCCGGACGCGGTCGAGGTGCTGCGCGAGCTGCGCCGCCGCGGGATCAGGATCGGCGTCCTGTCGAACACCATGTGGCCGCGCGCCCGGCACGAGCGGATCTTCAGCCGGGACGGGCTGCTCGACCTGATCGACGGCGCGGTGTACAGCAGCGAGATTCCGTGGACGAAGCCGCACCCCGAGGCGTTCCGGGCGGCGATGGCGGCCGTCGGCGTGACCCGCCCGCAGGACTGCGTCTACGTGGGCGACCGGCCGTTCGACGATGTGCACGGCGCGCACGAAGCCGGGCTGCGCACCGTGCACATCCCGCACAGCGACGTGCCGGCCTTCGCCGACGCGGCGCCGGACGCGGTCATCGAGCGGCTCGCCGATCTCATCGCGGTGATCGACCGCTGGTAGCCGGCGAGCCGGGACCGGCTGCCCGGCCCGGCTCAGGGCCCGGACGGTGCCGACACGTTGCCGGAGGATGTCGCGGTCGGCGTGGCGGTCGCGGTCGGGCTGGGAGTCGGCGTCGGAGCGGGCGTGGGCAGCTGCGTCGCCGTGGCCGTCGGCGTCGGTGCCGGGGACGGCGGCGGCGAGGGGGACGAGGGAATCACGGTCGGCGACGGCGAGCCGGTGGGCGGTGGCGGCGAGGTCGCCGGGTCCGACCAGCTGACCGTGACCGTCCCGCCGCCGGGCCCGATCGTGATCGTGCCCTGCCCGGAAGCGCTCTGCGCGCGGGTGACGCTGACGGTCACGGTCACCTGCTGGCCGGCCGCGATGGTCCCGCCGCTGCTGCTCAGCACGATGTCGGACGTTGACGTGACCGCCGACCAGGTGACCGGGCCGCCGCTGGCGGTGAGCCGGAGCTGGCCGGTCGAGCCCGTGCCCAGGACCAGACTGCCGGGCGAGACCTGCAGCTGACCGGGGGCCGGGTCACCGGTTCCCGGCTCCGAGCGGCGGGGAACCGGGCCCCGGTACGGGACCGTCCTGCCGCGCAGGTACAGCCGGGTGGGCTGCCCCGCCCCCTGGGTGGTGGTCAGGCCGGCCACGCCCGGGGTCCCGGCCGGGCCGGCCTGGCGGCCGCGCGGGCTGGCCGGGCTGGTGGCGCCGGGCTGCCCGGTCACGGTGGGCGTGACCTGCACCGTCCGGCTGCCGGTCGCGGACGACACGCCCTGCACGGCGGTGCTGAAGCCGCCGAGCCGGGTGATGGCCAGGACTGCCGCGACGCCGACGGCCACCGCCACGGCTGCCGCCGCGGGCCCGGCCCACAGCGACCGGGCACTCGGTCGCCGCTGCGGCGGCGCGGGTGCCGCCGCCTCGTCGTCCGGGAACCCGAACTGGTTGAAATCGACGACCCTGGCCGCGACGAACATCCGGTAGCCGACAAGCTCGGGATCGGAGAAGCAGGTCATCACGCGCAGCCGCATGGCCTGCGGCGGTACCGGCACCGGCAGCAGGCTGAAGACCTTGGTGGCCGAGACGTTGCGCGGCAGGTAGCGCCCGCAGACCTCGCACGACGTGGCGTGCTGCACCAGGCGCTCGCGCAGCGGGACGGTCAGCTCCCCGGCCCAGCCCCGCAGCGCCTCGGCGCGCTCGGCGCAGCCGTGCACCCCGTGCCGGGCCAGGATCTCACCGGCCAGGGCCTGCTCCAGGTGTATCCGGGCCCGCTCGAGGATCCCCTCCAGCTCACCGGCCGGGATGCCCAGCACGAGCGCGGCCAGCGCGGTGTCCATGCCGTGCCTGATCGTCAGCTCAAGTGCCTCGCGCTCGACCGGGCTCAGGCTCATCACCGCGTGCCAGGCGATCAGCCGGCGGTCGGCGTCGGGCTGGTCGGGCCGGGCGATCACGGTGTCGTGCGCCGCGCCGCGGGACTGCTGCCGCCGCTGGCACTCGGCCCGGGCGAGCGCGTACAGCCAGGGACGCAGCATGTCGGGAGAGTGCAGCTGGCCGACGTGCGCCTCGGCGACCACGAGCGCGTCACGCAGCGCCACCTGTGCAGCATCCCGGTTGCGGAGGACAAACCAGCAGTACCGAAACAGGCTTTCCCCGTGGGTGTCATAGAGCGCGGCCGGCGCGCCCGGATCACGCGCGCGTAGCGCATCAACGATCAGGGGGGCTTTCATGGCGAGAAACGTAGAGCTATTCCCATGCATTCCTCTACCGATTCCACCAAACGCGCCCGTGACGCCCCGCTAATTGCGCATGATACAAGATTTCCGTGAAATGCCCGCTGTATTCCTTTTGCTTACCCGATTTAACCGGTTTTGTGCCGGTGCGTGACAGACTTCGGCCAGATCAGGGCGGTGCAATTGCGTACGCCTGAACTAGCGCAAATACGTCCCGGCGGCCGCCGTACGGGCATCAGTCCGGGGCATCAGTCCGGGGCATCAGTCCGGGGCCGCAGTCCGGGGCCGCTGAATCATCCCGGGAATCAGGCCGCCACGCCGTGCACCGCACACAGATCCGGCCGGAAGAAACGTCCGGCGAGCCTCGCGGCGAGTGAATGCGCGGTGCGGTCGCGCGGATTCAGGTGCCGTCCGAGCGTCACCACGGCCACCCGCCTGGCGCCCCCCAGCTTGAGCGCGACGGCCGCCGACTGGGCGCTGGCACCCGACGTCCACGTGTCATCGAGGAGCAGGACCGTCGCGCCGGCCAGCCGCCCGGGTGCCCGGAACCGGCCGGGACGCAGATCCCGGGCCTGCACCGGCTCGGCCGGGTCGATGACCAGGTCGGCCCAGGGCAGCGCCAGGTACGGCTCGACCAGCGCCCGCAGCGGGTGGGCACCGGGGCGCCCGCGCCCGCTCGGCACCACAGCGACGTGCGAGGGCGCCGCGATGCCGGCCCGCGCCCAGACGCAGGGACCGTGATCGTGCAGGAAGACGAGCAGCAGCGCACGGAGCAGCCGGCCGGCCGCGTCCTGCTGCGGGACATCGGACTTGTACAGCCACAGCAGCCGCGCGTATTCGGTGCCCGCGACCGAGTAGGAGACCGGCACCACGATGTCCGCGAGCATTCCGGCCGCGCCCTGCTGGTGCAGCGAGCACTGGAAGCAGCGCAGGAAGCCTGGCCCGGCGGGACCGCGGCAGACCGCGCAGCAGCCGGGCCCGGCGGGCAGCGGTACCCGCAGCCAGCGCGCGGGCCTGGCCGCCATCCGGAGCCGGTCCCACATCACGGCGTCCCGGATCCGGTGAAACCGGGGAGTCGGGGGTTCATGCGGCCCGATGGTAGGGCCCGGTACCGACGGTGGTCCGGCGGTCCATCCCGTCCTTGGGACCCTGCGGGCGTGCGGATTGAGCCGCGGGGTGAACGCATGCGGTGCTCCGCACGTGTCTGTATGAGGTGGCCGCTGTCACATCGCGGGAGGGCAGCATGCGCGTGGCCAGGATCGTCAGAAGCCTCGCTGTCCCCGTCGCCGCTGCGCTGGCCGCGGGTACCGGCATCGCCGGGCTGCCGGCGGCCGCCGATGCGTTAACGACACCCGCGGCGCCGAACGCGCCCGCCGCGACCAGCGCGCTCGCCACGACCAGCGCGCCCGCCACGACCAGCGCGCTCGCCTGGGGCGACAACAGCGCCGGCGAGCTCGGCACCGGAACGCTGACGGCCAGCACGACCCGGCCGGAGTCGGCGGCTCGGGCGGCATCAGCGCCATCTCCGTGGGCGGCCGCCACGTACTGGCGCTGCGCACCAACGGCACGGTCCTGGCCTGGGGGGATGACACGTCCGGCCAGCTGGGCAACGGCGCGGCCAGCGCCAACGCCAGCGCCGAGAACCCGGTCACGGTCAAGGGCCTGTCCGGCGTGACGCAGGTTTCCGCGGGCGGCGAGCACAGCCTGGCCCTGCTGACCAACGGGACCGTGCTGGCGTGGGGTGACAACAGCCACGGCGAGCTGGGCAATAGCACCACCACCAGCAGCGACGTGCCGGTCGCCGTCCCCGGCCTGACCGGCGTGAAGTCGGTGTCGGCGGGCGACGAATACAGCGTGGCGGTACTGACCAGTGGCCGCGTGATGTCGTGGGGCGACGGCGGCAACGGGCAGCTCGGCGACGGCAAGTTCGCGGACAGTCACGTGCCGGTGGCGGTCAAGGGGCTGACCGGGGTGAGCGCGGTCGCCGCGGGCGGGCGGCACGTGCTCGCGCTCAAGACCGACGGCACCGCCATGGCCTGGGGCGCGAACGACGGCGGCCAGCTCGGCAACGGCGGCCCGCCGGGAAGCAGTGACGTGCCGGTGGCGGTGCAGAGCCTCACCGGGGCGGTGGCCGTCTCGGCCGGCAATTCGCACAGTGTCGCGCTGCTGTCCAACGGGACCGTGATGGCGTGGGGTGACAACGGCTTCAACCAGCTCGGCCGGCCCAACGGTTTCCCGGGCGGCGTCGGGAGCAGCAACGTTCCGCTCCGGGTGCCCGGGCTCGGCCAGACCGCGGCTATCTCGGCCGGCGCGATGTTCAACCTCGCGCTGCTGGCCAACGGGACCGTGGATGGCTGGGGTGACGGGGCGTTCGGGCAGCTCGGCAACGGGACCACCAGCACGCTGATCACGCCCACCGCGGTCAGCGGCCTCACCGGAGTGAGCGTGCGCGCAGTCTCCGCCGGCGGCGTGAGCAGCGCCGCGCTGATAGCCGCGGCCGGGCCGGCCGCGCCGGCGCCGGCGCCGAGCATCTGGCAGGTCACCGGCACCCCGACCCCGCCGGTCGGGGTGATCAGGGACGAGAGTCTCGGCAGCGTGTCCGCCGCCAGCGCCAGCCAGGCCTGGGCGGTAGGCGCCGGCGGGACGCTTGGAGCGCAGCTCCCGCTGGCCGAACGCTGGAATGGCACCTCGTGGGCGAAGACGCCGGTGCCGCTGCCCGCGGGCGCGACCACGGGCACGCTCAACGCCGTGGACGACCTGAGCCCCGGCAACGCCTGGGCTGTCGGGACAACCGGGCCGAATACGGCCGAGCGGACCCTGATCGAGCACTGGAACGGCACCCGCTGGACAGCCGTCCCCAGCCCCGATCCCGGCGCGAGCAACGCGCTCGAGGCGATCAGCGGCACCGGTGCCAGCGACCTGTGGGCGGTCGGCTGGTTCGAGAACACCGCCCAGACCTTCGTAGCGCTCCTCTTCGAGCACTGGAACGGCACCGCCTGGTCGTTCGTCGCCCCGCCGGTAGAGGGCGGCGCGCAGTTCGGCCAGGCCGTCACCGCGATCGCACCCAACGACGTCTGGGTCGTCGGCGACACCGGGGGAAACGCGACCCTGTCGGCCCACTGGGACGGCACGTCCTGGAAGCTGGTGAACACCCCGTTCCTGACCAGCAAGAACTCGCTGAACTTCCTCACCGGCGTGACCGCCACCGCGACCAACGACGTATGGGCCAGCGGCTACGAGGGCAACGTCAACGGCAATCTCTTCTCGCTGCCCTACGTGCTGCACTGGACCGGCTCAGCGTGGCATCTGGTGAAGCTGCCCAACGCCGGCACCGAGGGCAGCACCCTGCGCGCCACCCACGCGCTGTCGGCCACCGATGTGTGGGCTGTCGGCGTCACCGGCCAGACCGACGGCGGCCAGCTCGCCCTCACCGAGCACTTCAACGGCACCAGCTGGGCGATCATGCCTGCGCTCGATCCCGGCCAGCTGGGCAACATACCCGACAACACCCTGTCCAGCGTGGCCAGCCCGGCCGCCGGGATCGTGTGGGCCGTCGGCGCCCAGGAGATCCCCGGGCAGTGCTGCACGCGGACGCTCGCCGAGATGACCGCCAAGGGATAACCGCGGGCGGCTGGCTGACAGCCTTCGGCTGTTAAAGAGGATTTGCCCGAACGGCTGCCGCCCGGACCCTGTGCCGGTAACGCCGGCCCGGCCGCCGCCGGAACGCTCCGCCGGAACGCCGTCAGCGGCATCGGAGCAACACCGCGTACCGCCTGCCCGGCATGTCCCTCAGTGCCGCCCCCACGCCGGCGTCGGCTCGTTACGGACGATGATCATCCGCACGATGCGGTCGTCGCGGATGGTGAAAAAATAGGTGAGGACGAGCGGGTCGGGCAGCCCGGTCTTGTCGTACTCGCCGTCCGTCACGGCGTGGACGATCACCTCGCCGTAGTGCTCGGCGGTGGCGGCGGGGTCCGTTGTCACCTTGTCGCCGATGATCTCGCGGTCGAGCCAGGCCCGGATCGCGTCTCTACCCCAGAACTCGCGGCGGTCGTTGACCAGGGCGTCGCCGGCGAACCAGTCGATCAGCGCGTCGCCGTCGAAGGCGTTGCTCGCGGCGATGTAGCCCTGGACCGGAGCTGGCAGGGTGCTGCTCATGGCATGTCCTCCTCGGTAGGTGCTGGCACCACCCTCCGGGCTCCCTCGGGGGAGAGTCAAGACGCCGCTGAGACCGCCGAGATCGACCGGTGCACCGGCTACCGCTACCGGCGCGCTGGCGCAGGTGCCCGCCGCCCAGGTGATCCCCCGGTCCCGCGAGCTCGGCATGCCCGGCCGCGAGGTCCGCAACGTGCTCTGACGGTCCTACTCCGGGGCGCTGGCCTGCTGGCCCGGTCCCGCCGCGCCGGAGCCGGCGCCGAGGACGGCAGTGCCCGGCGCTGCCGCCGCGGCGACGGCGGCCAGGCGGTCGCGATCAAGCCGCCAGCCGGTGATCCTGCGGGTAGCCCAGGTTGCGACGCCAGGCACCGGACACCCGGGTGCCTGCTCGTTACCCCACAACAGCGGCCCGGCCGCGGCCCGGCGCTGGATCCCGACGCACTGCTCCGCGGCGCCACTCGCGCCCGGCCCGCGCGAGTAGGCCGGGTAGACGACGATGCCCTCGACATCCGCCCACGGGATGAACAGCGCTGAGCCGCGGCGCACCGTCAGCTTGTCCGGCACGGCCCCCAGCATGATGCCCTCGTGATCGGCACGGAATGCGACGGTGCGCCGGGCCAGGTCGATGACACCGGCACCCTGCGCGATGAAGGCCGCAAGGATGAGCCCGATCGGGAGGAAGATCATGGGGGAGTGCCAGAGGAAGCCCAGGCCGATCAGCAGCAGGCTGGCGGCCAGGCCGAGGGCAGCACGGCCGGTCAGCCGGTACCGCTCCTCGTAGCTGGCCACGACAGGTCCCTTCGCGTCCCCCGGGTCACAGGCTGGTTCCGGCCGACGCGAATCCGGCAGGTCGCCTCCGGGCGCGGCAGTCGTGCCGTCCAGTTGGTCCCCGGCCTCGCCGGACAGCTCCGGAGTGTCGGGTGTGTGTTCCGGTCCCATGAGACTTCTTATGATATTACCGGGCGGAAATACCGGGAATACTCACGCAATGGCGGGCGGGCAAGCTCAGCTGCCCCGAGCAGCGAAATCGCCTGGCCGGCACCGTCCAGCCGCCGCAGCGGCCAGCTGGCCGCCCGGATGGAATAATGCACGGGCAGGTGGCGATGGGAGGAACCATGTCCGGTGACGCTTCCGGCTCCGAGGAGGAGCTGTCCACCATCTCCTACCGGGCGGTCGGCGTCGGTCATCCGGTGGTCACTCATTCGGGCGAGCAGTTCGGCGTGGTCGAGCACGTGCTGGAGGTCCCCGAACTCGACCTCTTTGACGGCATCGTGGTCTACACCGGAACTGGCCTGGCCGCGATCCACCCGAAGGATGATGCGCTGGCGCGGGCCGAGATGCTCAGGGTCGGCCAGCTACGCGGCTGGCTGCGCTTCGTTGACGCTGACCAGGTTGCGGCGATCACCCCCGGATACGTCAAGTGCGCGTTCGAGCAGTCGCAGGTGGCGCTGCTGCCGGTCCCCGACGGCCCCCCGGTCCTGCACCCCGACATGGCCCGGGAGGACCGGGCAGCGACCCACACCTGGTACGGCCAGTGGTTCGGCCGCCCGTCGTTTGCTGGTCGCGCCCGCTGGATTCGCAAGCAGAACTAGGTGCTGGGAGCACTCACTCATCGGCGACGTGCTCAGACCTGCTGCCAGCCCGCAGCGTGGACGGGACAACAGGAGCTTGACCCGGGCCTGCCGGGTCCCGGGAGCGCGGTCAGCCTGCCGCGTGGGTACAGGCCGTGACGATTTTCTGTGAGTCCTTCGTCAGTTGGCTGATGAGCGAGGTGACGCTGCCCGGGTTCGACTGCAGCGATCCGAGCGCCTTCTGCACGGAGCCAGTGAACTGGCCGACCGCCGAGGTGAGCGACGCATTACCAGCGGCGGCCGCTTCCTGCTTCAGCTTGGCGACGAAGGCGGTCACCTTGGACCGGGCGGACGACGGGTGCAGCACGAGCGTGCCGAGCGTGGTCGGCGCCTGCGCCAGCGTTGCCTGGATCTTCTGGCAGGCGGCCGCGGTCGCCGATACCGAGTTCGTCGCCGACGCCGAAGTTTTCGGCGTCGAGGGGTGACCGGAGCTGCCGCAGCCGGCGGCCAGGGTCACAAGCGCAGCCAGAACGGGAACGACAAGGAAGCCGTGCACCGCGTGCCTGTGCATGCCACTCCTCCTTCGATTTCCCCGCGTGTAGCGCGCGGGCCACGCCCTGGGAGCCGCGGCTCCCGCGCAGGCCGCAATCAGTATGTCGCTGTTAGGTCCCCTGATCTGCTGCGTCAGCGCGGTCGATTTTCCGCCCGTGATCAGCGTACTCCGGGCGAAGGTGAGTCGCGGGACTGGCGCCGGGCGGTGCTCCGGCCAGAATCCGTCCATCCGCTCCGGCTCTGGTTGCGCGAGGTCGTCCGGAGCTGTTGTTAGCAGATCGATGACGCCCCCACGTTCACCCGCGAGGAACTCGCTGAGGCGTGCCGGTGCATGTCGTCGCGTCCCGGCTCGGCCACGCCGACCCCGCGATCATCCTCCGCGTGTACACCCACGTGATCCGCTCTGCCAAGCCCGCAGCCGCGGACAAGGCCGCCTTCGTCACTGATCGGCGGTGAGATGCGCGTCCCAGCGGGTCACAAGGTCGTGGCCGTCGGCGCGGTGCGCTTTGAGGTGGTCGAGCCAGCCTGGCCCGAGCTGGGTAAGTTCCACCAGGTTGCCATCGGGGTCAAGCACCGCGGTGATCTGCGATTCGGTGCCGAGATCCGCAGGCGCGTAGCACAGCGCGATGTCGCACTTGTCCAGCCACGCGATCACGCGGGCCAGGTCGAAAACCATGAACGCCAGCTTGATCGGGCCTGGCCCGCTGGCGGGTTCTTCCGGGTAGTCCTCGGCGGGATGAATGGCAAAGTGCACATCACCCAGCTCACAGCCCCAGTGAGGCTGAGTGTCATCATGCCGTTCTTCGGTCAGCGGAAGCCCCAGCACGTCACGGTAGAACTCCGCCAGCCGCGCGGCTTGGCGGGAGACGAGCAGAACTCCGGAGATGAACTGGACATCTTCCGGTCGTTGGGACGGGCCGTCCGCCATCAGGCACCTCCGTGTAGCCCGTGTACTGCCGACCGTGGATGCTCCGGTGTGTGGCACGTATGTGGCACGGCGTGTGCTCATTGGGGGCAGGGCCGGTAATGGCTCCCCGCGAGGATCGTGGCTGCGCTGGCAGAGGTCAGGGTAGCCCAGCTCACCCTGGGATGGCGGCTCTGGTAGTCGTTGACGATGTGGTAGCCGATGGTGAACCCGGTCCAGTTCGGGATGCCCGGGCTGCCGAACATCCACGCGTCGTAGAGGCCGGTATAACCGAGCTGGGGCTTTGCCTTCTTCCATAGCGCGCATTCCTGGGTTGGCGTGATGGCGCGGTCCCAGGGGTTGGCCTGCCCGGGGAAGGCGGCCTGGTCGAACGCGGTTGCGATGCCTTCGCTGATGAGCTGCGGGAGCAGGGTAGGGCCGAAGCCTGGTCCGGCGAGCATCCGCACGCTGTGGTTGACCTCATGGGCCAGAGCACGCGGAAACCAGAAGGACAGGGCCTTGCTGATGGTGACTTGCGGGGTCGCGCCGAAGCCGACCGCAATGCGCGCGTTCAGGGGACGGGTAAATCCGTAGACACCGGCTTGCGTAATAAGGGCGCTGCCTCGCGCGTAGTTGACGGTGATGGTGGTTTTCGGCCCGGGCAGTGTCCCGCGACCTTGGGAATGAGGATGTAGCGGTGAGCTAGCGTCGTTTGTGGTGAGGATGGCTGAAGGGCGACCCTGCGGGGTTGCCCTTTTTGGTGTGCGACGCCACCGTGATCACGTTCGGGTTGGCGGCGGCCCTCCCGTCTTTCTCTTGGCCGAGGCGGCGGGAGGGCCGCGCGAGGTGCGCGGAGGCACCGATGGTCACGGTAGGCGTTATTGCATTCGAGGTCGAGCGGCGGCTGGCGGCGGGGTGGCTGCGCTGCCCGGGGTGCTCGGGCCCGCTGGCCGGGTGGGGACATGCCCGCGAGCGGGTCATCCGCGGTGCGGGAGGGATCGGCTGGCGGCTGCGGCCGCGCAGGTCGCGGTGTGAGGGCTGCGGGGTCACGCATGTGCTGCTGCCGGTGAGCTGCCTGCTGCGGCGGGCTGATGCCGCGGCGGTGATCTGGGCGGGGCTGGCGGCCAGCGCGGCGGGCACGGGCCATCGGAAGATCGCTGCCGGGCTGGGCTGCCCGGCCTCGACGGTGCGCGGCTGGCTGGCCCGGTTCACCGCGCGCGCTGAGCTGGTCCGCGGGGTGTTCACCGTGTTGCTGTGCGCTCTTGACCCTGATCCGCCGCCGCTGGCGCCGGCGGGTTCGGCGGCCGCGGACGCGGTAGCGGCGGTCACCGCGGCCGCGGCTGCGGCGGCCGGCCGGTGGGCGGGGCGGCTGGCCATCGTGTCAGCGGGTGAGCTGGCCAGCTCGGTGAGCGCGGGGCGGCTGCTGGCGCCGTCGTGGGCACCGGAGTTGATCAACACCAGTCCGGGCTAGGCGCCAGGCTGACGGGCCGGCAGGGTGTCGCTTGCCAGCGTGATGGGACCGGGGTGTTGCCACGAGGAAGGGACCGCCTTTGGTCATGAGTGATCATGGTGGTTTCCTTTCTCCTCGTCAACGGACACGCTTGTGCTGCTGGTGATGGATGGCTTCTGGCGGCGCCGGTAGGACTCGCCCTCGATGACCAGTTCGTGGGCGGTGGAGGCGAGCCGGTTGACGGCGGACTGGGCCAGCAGCGGGTCGGCCATCATGGCCAGCCATTCCTCAGCGGTGCGATTCGAGGTCACCACGGTCGAGGCGCGCTGGTGGCGTTCGACGCAGAGCTGGTAGAAGTCGGCGGTCTCGGTCGGATCCAGCGGCTGCAGCGCGAAATCGTCCAGGATCAGCAGCTCGACGGTGGCGAGGCGACGCATCTCGTAGTCGAGGGTGTTGTCGAGGCGGGCTGCCTTGAGCCGCTTGAACAGCTTGGCTGCGGGAGCCATGTGCACGGTGCGCCGCCTCCGGATGGCGATGTGGCCCAGCGCGCAGGCCAGGTGGGTCTTGCCGACGCCGACCGGTCCCAGCAGCAGGGCGCCGTGCGGGCCGTCGAGGAACCGCAGGCTGACCAGCTCGTTCCACAGCTGGCGGTCGTAGGAGACGGCTGCGCTCTGGTCCCAGGTGTCGAGCCGCATGCCGGAGTCGAGCCCGGCGGCGCGGGCGCGCAGCGACGCGGACTTGGCTTCCCGGCGGGCGTGCTCGTCGGCCAGGACGAGCTCGAGGAAGTCAGCATGAGTCATCTTCTGCTGCCGGGCCAGGACCAGCCGGTCGGGCAGGGTGGCCAGCATCTGGCCGAGCTTGAGCGCCCGCAGCGTGGTGCGCAGGTCCGGGCTCACGGTGTCGCGGATGGTGGCGGTCACCGGCTCTCCTCCTTCCCGCCGGGGATGAGCGTCAGCTGGGTGCCGCCGGGCCGGTATTCGACCGGGTCGCGCGCGAACCGGGCAGTGGCCGCGGTGGCAGGGACCGGCGGCGGGGGCGTGTTCTCGGTTGCCTTTTCCAGCATCGAGGCGATCTTGGTGACGCTGACCACGTCCAGGTCGAGAGCGCGCTGGCAGGCGGTGTTGACCGGGCCGGGGCCGTAGCGGCGGACCAGCCCGAGCAGCCGGTAGACCTGCCGCATCTTGGTCCAGGGCAGGTCGGTATCCAGCAGCCGGTCCGCATAGACGCCCACGCTGTCCCCGTGCCGCCGCGCCGCCCCGGCGAGGGAGGCGACGTCGCGCATCGCATAGGTGGTCTTCTCGGCCGGCAGGTCAGCCGGGTCGGTGGACCGCCGGCCCGGCTGCTGACGGGGGTGTGTCTTGACCAGCTGGCCGCGGTGAAACAGCTTGACCAGGGCCGAGTCGGCGCGGGCGTCCAGGTGGCAGCCGAGGTAATCCTGCGGCGCCGAATACAGCGCCCGGCCGACCTCGACATGGAAGTCGCGGTGCACCTTGACCCGGGTGAACACCGGCACGTCATAAGGCAGGCTGAGCGGCAGCAGCGCCGCTGCCTCGAATTCGGCGAACACCTCCGCCGGGCGGGCCTGGATGGTGCCGTGGATGCGCATCCCGGCCACGTTGCGGCACCACGCTTCCGCCCGCGCCTGCGCGTCGGACAGGCCGGTGAAATGCTCGCCGGCGAAGAAGTTGCCGCGCACGTACTGCACCGCCCGCTCCACCTTCGGCTTGTCCTTCGGCGACCGGACCCGCGCTGGGTCGGTGGCGAAGCCGCAGTGCTGCGCGTAATCCAGCCACCCGGCGGTGAGCCGCGGGTTGACCGCGTCCGCGTCGGTGACGATCGCCGACGCGTTGTCCGGGATGAGGACCTTGAACACGCCGCCGAAGAACACCCACGCGGCCTCGCACCCGGCGATGAACGCGGCCAGCGTCTGGGTGAAGCTCAGCCACACGAACATGTGCCGCGAATAGCACCCAGTGAAGATCAGCGCGTGCACCTTGCGCTGCCGCCCGGTCACCGGGTCGGCCAGCAGGCCCAGATACCCGAAGTCCAGCTGGCACTCCGCGCCGGGCTCGCCGTCGGCGACCCGCACCGTGGACGCGGTCCGGCCGAAGCCGCACCGCTCCACGCAGAACCGGTGCAGCGTCCGGTACGGCACCACGACGCCCTGCCGCTCCAGCAGTATCCCGATCTTGACCACCGACAGGCCCGCCTTCACCTGCGCCTTGATCTCGCCGTGGCGGGCCTCCAGCAGGTTCCACGCCAGGCCGTGCCCGCCCGGCCGGGCCGGGCGGACCACCTGCGCGACCTGGCCGACCAGCTCATCCGACAGCTGCCCGGCCCCGCCATCCCGGGCCAGCCCCGCCGCCACCGCCGCGTCCACATACCGGCGGGCGGTCTTACGATCCACCCCCGCCTGCTCAGCCACCCGGCGCAGCCCGGCACCAGCCAGCCACGCCCGCAGCACCTCACGGATCTCAGTCACGGCAACCTCCCGGAAAGCCATCCCCCGAACCCCCAAGTCGATCGACTTGAAGGCACCCGGTACCGGAAGTGATCAAGACCGCCAAGCCGACACGCCCGGTGGTCCCATCACTGGCAACCAGGTGGTCCCATGCTCGTGGCAGAAAACCCCGAAAAGTGGTCCCATGCTCGTGGCAGGCGACACAGGGTGATCCGGAGCAAGATCGATCCCCTTTGCCTTTGTTCTGGAGGTTGCTCATGACCGCTGCAGGTGATGAAGAGGCCCGCCGCGCGGGGCGGGCCCGTGCCGTCGCGCTATTCCGGTACTCGCTGATCCGCGAGGCAGCCGACCCGTCCCTGTCGACCCGTCAGCGGGGGCGGCTGGTGCGTGAGCTGGCCGCCCGTGAGCATGCCGGGCCGTTCGGCGAGCCGGTCAGGGTGTCGCGGCCCAGCCTGGACCGCTGGATCCGGGCCTGGCGGGCCGGCGGGTTCGACGCGCTGGCCCCGCCGGCCCGCCAGGTCAGCCCGCGGACCCCGGCCGAGGTGCTCGAGCTGGCCGCGGCGCTGAAGCGGGAGAACCCGCACCGGACCGCCGCTCAGGTCGCCCGGGTCCTGCGCGCCAGCACAGGGTGGTCGCCCTCAGAGCGGACGCTGCAGCGGCACTTCACCCGGCTGGAACTTGACACCCGGCCATACGGCAGCCCGCCGCCGGCGTTCAGCCGGTTCGAAGCAGCCCGCCCCAACGAGATGTGGACCGGCGACGCCTTGCACGGCCCGGTGATCGGCGGCCGCAAAACCTACCTTTTCGCGTTCATCGACGACCACTCGCGCCTGATCACCGGGCACCGGTTCGGCCACGCCGAAGACACCGTCCGCCTCGCCGCGGCGCTGCGGCCGGCCCTGGCCAGCCGCGGTGTCCCGGAACGGATTTACGTCGATAACGGATCCGCCTTCGTGGACGCGTGGCTGCTGCGCGGTTGCGCCGTGCTGGGCATCAAGCTCACCCACAGCACCCCGGGCCGGCCCCAGGGACGCGGAAAGATAGAACGGCTGTTCCTCACCGTCCGCGAGCAGTTTCTCGTCGAGATCACCGGCGACGCCGCCGAGGGCGGGCGGCGGCACGTGACTGGCATCGCCGAGCTGAACCGGCTGTTCACCGCCTGGGCCGAAACCGTCTACCACCGCCGGGTCCACTCCGAGACCGGGCAGGCCCCGCTGCAGCGGTGGGCCGATGGCTGGGTCGGCGCCGCCCCGCCGCTGCCCGCCCCCGGCCAGCTGCACGAGGCGTTCTTGTGGAGCGAGCGCCGCACCGTCCGCAAGACCGCGACGGTGGCGCTGCACGGCAACACCTACCAGGTCGATCCCTCCCTAGTCGGCAGGAAGGTCGAGCTGATCTTCGACCCATTCGACCTGACCGGCCTCGAGGTGCGCTGGCAGGGCAGACCCGCCGGGCAGGCGATCCCGCACGTCATCGGCCGCCACGCCCACCCCAAGGCCCGTCCCGAGCAACCTGTCCCGCCCGCTCCCGCGACCGGCATCGACTACATCGGGCTGGTCGACGCCGCCCACGACACCCGCCTGGCCGGCGCTGCGATCAGCTTCGCCGGCCTCAGCGACCCGCCCAGCCGCCCTGGCCCCGCGCCGCTGCCCGGCCAGCTGACCATCGACGAAGCCCTCGCCCGGGAGGACCAGTGAGCATCGAGAAGCTCCCGGCCCACTACGGATTCAGCAAGATGCCGTTCCGCCGCGACCTGGCGCCGGGCATGCTGCACCGCCACGGCGCCCACGCCGAGGCCGCGGCCCGGATCAGCTGGTGCATCAGCGAGCACGCCCTCGGCGTGATCACCGGGGAAGTCGGCGCCGGCAAGACCGTGGCCCTGCGCGCCGCCCTGGCCAGCCTGGATGCCTCCCGCCACACCCTGATCTACCTCGGCAACCCGTCGGTCGGCGTCCGCGGCATCAACCACGCCATCGTGGCCGCGCTCGGCGGCGTCCCCAAAACCCACCACGCCACCCTCACCCCCCAGGCGATGGACCTGCTCGCCCGCGAGCACGCCGAACGCGGCCGGATCCCGGTCCTGGCCATCGACGAGGCCCACATGCTCGAGCCCGCCCAGCTCGAAGCCGTCCGGATGCTCACCAACCACGACCTCGACGCCGGCTGCCCGCTGGCCTGCCTGCTCATCGGCCAGCCCACCCTGCGCCGCCGGATCAAGCTCGGCATCCTCGCCGCCCTCGACCAGCGCATCGCCGTCCGCTACGCCATGCCCGGCATGACCGCCGAGGAGACCAGCAGCTACATCACCCACCACCTCAAACTGGCCGGTCGATCCGACCCGCTGTTCAGCGACGACGCCATCACCTTGATCCACGCCACCAGCCGCGGCCTGCCCCGGGCCGTCAACAACCTGGCCATCCAGGCCCTCATCGCCGCCTACGCCAGCCGCAAAGCCATCGTCGACGAATCCAGCGCCCGCGCCGCCGCCAACGAGGTCACGTCAGACTGACCACCAAGCCGCCAGCACGCACACCAAGGCCCCGCCGGAACACCACCGGCGGGGCCTTTCCCTGTGCTTGCGTCCTCACCGCCAATGACGCCGCCATCATCACGCTGAATGTCCGCGCACGGGCAGCAGCGCGTTGATGCGCCCGAGCGCATGGACAGTTAGCGCTGGCAGGTTGATCCCGGCCGCTTTGGCTTGTTGAAGTGCCGTGCCGCTGAACGTCACGGTGAAGCGCCCATTTACGACATGCTCCGTCACCAGCGCCGGGGGCGGCTGGCTTGCCGATACGGGATGACTCGAAGAGTGGCCAGAACCGCTGCAACCCGCGGCCACAGCCATCAGTGCCGCGAAGCAGATCAACAGCGCCGGGCGACCCCGGCGGGGAAACCTGGCCACACATTTACGCTAACCCTTCACTGGGTGACGCGAACATCGCGACCGGAGGCCGCGTCCTGGTATGGCCACGCGCGGCGCGTTCGGCGGCCGACTCCTTACCCGACTTTTATCACCGTGTAGAGATTCACTGGGGCGCAGAGCTGTGGCCCGCGGGCCCTGGCAGTTTCTCATTGGTCTGTCGTTTTCCCTCGGCGGGCCGCCAGCCCGCGCGGATTTCTGTCTGCGGCGAACAGAACGTGACCTCGCGGTAGCGCGGTGATGGCTGGTCCAGCAGGGCTTGTGGCTTGCCGTGCAGGTGCTGGTCGAAGAAGGCCCGGACGTAGGCGCGGGTGATGTCCAGGGACCGGGCTCCGGGCAGGCCGGCGCCGATGTCGATGCCGGTCTGATCGGCCACGAGCGCGAGGTCGGTGAAGGAAGCGTGTACCGCGCCGGCCACCAGGAGCCACCGTTTCCAGCCGGTCAGGAGTTTCCAGTCCCGCTCCCAGGTGCTCGCGGCACCTCCGCTTCCCGGGGTGTAGTTGGATTGCTTGCCCAAGAAGAGAAAGGGCCGGGACAGGCCGTGGCCAGGGATCGGGGCGACAGTGGCGCCATCCATGTCGAGGCCGGCGCGGATGCGGGAGTCAGCCAGCATGGCGGCGATGGCGGCGGCGCCGCCGACGGAGTGGCCCGCCATCGCCATCCGAGACGGGTCGATCAGCGCGGCACCCAGCCAGGCCGGGTGCGCACCGGTCAGCTCGCCGAGCACGAAGCAGGCATCGGCTGCCCGGCCTGCCACCACCTTCTCCCAGAACCCGCTGCCCCGCCGGCGCCCCTCACGGGCGAGGCAGGTGGTGACCCGCCCATCGGGAAAGGCCGTGGCGTGACTCTCGTAGGTGTGATCAATTCCGGCCACGACGTAGCCATGGCTGGCCAGGTCCTCAGCCAGGGCGGTGAGCGTGCTGCGGGGGCTGGTGAAGCCGGGCGAGAGCACGACGAGGGGGAGGCTCCGCTGCATCCCTGCCGGCGTGGCGTCGCTGACCGCATTGGTCCGGACCGTGCTCAGCGCGTCCGGCGGGACGCCGGCGATGCCCCTGCTGCTGAGCTGGAGTTCGGACTCCGCTGGCGTCATGTACCGGGCTCGCCGCCCGCCGGTCGGCACCGCCGGATACCACAGGGAGACCATCAGCTCTCGTGTGCTCACTCCCGCGGCCCAGGGATCGGGGCGGGAGGTGTCTGTCAGCCACAAGGACGTGGTGCCGACCGGGCACGGACCGGTCGGCTCAGGCAGGTACGGCGTGTGCCCTAGCCCGGCCGGTGCGTCACCGGCGCCCGCGGAAGTTCCCATGCCGCCAATCATCACCGGCCGCCAGGGGGCCGACCAGGCTCGGCGACCTGGTCGTCATCCAACCGACAAGCCACAGTTGGCAATCGGCCGGTCCAAGCCAATCATCGCTCGATCGGGCACACGTGTACCAGTCCCAGGACGGCTCAGGTCAGGACTCAGGCGGTCGTCTTAGGAGACCTGCCGTCCGGTTGGCGAACGCCGTGTTCCTTGCGGAGGTAGTGACGACTGACCGGTACGCGAACGCCCCGACGGCGACTGCTATCGCCCAGAGGACGCCGATGACGAGGAGAACCTCCATCTCATCCTTGGTGATGACGCCACCCGCGCCCTTGACGACCAGAAGGGAAGGCACACCGGTGACAAAGATGCCGATCGCCACACCGGCCAGCAGCATGCGGCGGCCATTCGACTGCGCTTGCTGCACCGGCTGTTCTCGGGGCGCAGGTCCGAGGCGTGCCTCCACGCGTGCGGCGATTTCCCCGGTCAACTCGCTCAAGGAACGACTCGACCACCGCTTCGCTGTATTCGGGCCCAAGCTCCTTGTGCGTCTCGGCGGCGGCGCGGATCTCCTGCGGAGAAAGTGGCGATGTACTCATGGGTGAGACTTCTGCGGCATAGTCACGACCGAGTCCGGTGAAGACAAGATACATCTCAATCACTCAATACGTCCATGCGCTGACGGATCACCTCATAGCCGTAACGCTCGGCCTTGCGATGTCCCTCGAGCAGTGCCTGGCAAGTCCGCTTGCGGTGGTACGCACTGTCGGATGGAGTTCGCTACACTCGGACAGGAAGACCCGTGCGCGCGGCCATGCATTCCGATTCGCCGCACCAAGCTGCGATCTTGCCGTGCTTGCAACGCTCATCGCCAGGGACATCCGCCATGCCGTTATCGTCTGCCGCCTTTGATTGCGTAGCAACCGGGAAGACGGTGGGCGCGGAACGGGGCACGAGTAATCCCGTGCGCGACGGTTGTGCGTTGAACGAGTGTGGGAACCCAACGACCGGACTTCGCGGAGTTCTACCGCTAGTCCAGGGATGAGTGCCTCCGCACCGTCCTGATCGGCGTCGGCGACCAGGACACGGCGCAGGAGCTTGTTGCCGAGGCCTTTGCCCGGGCCTGTGTATCATGGCGCACGGTCAGCAAGCATCCGGCCCCGGCAGCGTGGGTGGTCCGCACCGCGCTGAACGCGAACATCTCCTGGTGGCGGCGGCGCCGCCGGGAGGTATCGGTGCCCGATCCCGGCCTGGTCGCGGACCTGCCTGCGGGCGATCGGGCCGCCGAGAGCCCGGTCGATTCCAGGATTATGGCAGCCCTGATGCGGCTGCCCGTCCGGCAGCGGCAGGTCGTGGCCCTGCGGCTGCTCCTCGACCTGGATACCAGCCGCACCGCGGAGGTGCTCGGCATCGCGCCGAACACGGTCATGGTTCACATGGCCCGCGCCCTCGCTGCGTTGCGCGATGACCTCAAGCCCACTCCACAGCGGGAGACTCCATCATGACCGACGACGAACTGATCACAGCGGTGAAGGAGACCGTCACCGATGTGCATATGAACATCCCGGCGGAGCAGATCGTGACCCGTAGCCGCGCGATACGCGTCCGGCAGCGGATTCCCCGCCTGGCCGGAGCCCTGGCCCTGGTGGCCACAGCGGCGCTTGCCGTGACCACGCTGCTGCCGGGCAGCCACAAGCCCAGCGTCCACCTGGCGGCCTGGACAGTAGCCGAGCAGACCGGCGGCAGTATCTCTGTCACCATCCACGAGCTGCGCAATCCGGCTGGACTGCAGCGTAAGCTCCGCGCGGATGGAGTCCCGGCCAGCGTTACCTTCGTCGGCCAGCAGGACCCGTCGTGCCGGCCCTACCCCGCAGGCCAGGCCCTGATGAACAGGGTCTTCCCGGGCTTCCCGCCCCGTCAGGCAGCACCCTCCCCCGTCATAGTGATCCACCCCTCGGCCCTGCCCACCAGCACCGGCGTGTATCTCCGTGCTGCCTTCAGCCAGCACCCGCCCCCTGGAGGCCCGCGCATCGTCATCGGAGCCAGCGTGGGGCATGCCAGCCCGCGGTGCACCGGTAGCTGAGCGCCTTCCAGCTGATGGACTCAGAAGACAACCGACTGCCACAACGCAGCGCATGATAAATGAGTCATGCTGCCCGGGGTGACGCCGCTACGGCGTAAGAATTTTGGGCAGCTGACCCGAGGTGACATGGAGCCCGGCTCTGCCGAGTCGCCGGCCTGGGTGTTGACGGCCTAACTATCTGAGCGTCCTGGGCAGGTGCCCGGCCGTGTTCTTTGAACATGTCGCTTCCCGGCCTGCTCGCGGGCGGGTCAGGATCGTGGTGTCCCGTTGAACGTGAGGGGTCCCTCCTCGCCTTCGGCCCGACGATCACGCGGTGGAACCGGTCGCACCGGGGGAGGCCGGAAGGTTGGCCTGACCCCTTCCGGCTAGCGTTTTGTCCCGGGCCGAGAGCGGCACCCCGGGGCGATAACGACGTGCTGGTGAGCCCACGACGGCGACGCCGACTCAATCGCGAACGAGTTTCAGTGCCAGCCTGGGCACGACAAAGGATGCGAGAAAGATCGGCAAGAGCCTCTTTCCGGTGCATCGGAAGGCGACGATCTCTTCCTCGGCGGCGTCGAAGGTTTGAGTGCCGCTCGAGTTTCGTCCATTGCGAACTTGCAGGGTGTGACGTCCAGCCTCGACTGGTATCTCGATCGTGTGGTTCATTTCGACCGACCCGACCCGCTCACCGTCGACCAGGACATCGTACGTGCCACGACGGACCTCCGCCCCGATTGCCTTATGCGTCAACTTCAGCGTTGCTGACATTTGTTGATCTCCTCTTGTTTCTGAACGGCGCTTCTCAGGCTGCTCGGCGACGAACGCAACGTGCCGTCGGCCCGGGGCAGCAGGTTGACGTGGTGCCAGTCGTCGCAACCGCTGGCGGCACATCCTCGGGGTCGGGAACGCCCGTGTTGCGCCGACCGCGAGAAGGGATCCGAGGCGGTGTCGCCCGTGGCCATCGTATGGCCGTGCCCGCTTGCGGCCGATGCGTACGCGGCGGTCGGCCGTGATCTGGGGTTCCCGCGCCCGGACTGCCCGTCGTGCTGGGCCGCTGGTGTTCTGGTCGGGGTACCGGCGTTATGTCCGGGAGGCGGGCCGCTACTGGAAGATCTTCGCGCCCCGGCTGCGGTGCGCCCGATGCAGGGTGAGCCATGCGCTGCTGCCTGCGTTCACGCTGGCCTGGCGGCCGGACATGGCCGAGACCATCGGCTCGGTGGTCGGGGAGGTGGTGGCCGGCGGGGGGTGCGGGGTCCGCCCGGCGGCGGAGCGGGCGGGGGTGCCGTATACGATCCGCCCGCGGCTGGGTCCGCCGGTTCCGGCCCGCGCCGCGGAGCTGGGGGTGGCGTTCGCGGCGCTGGCGGTGGAGCTGGGCGGGCAGGCGGTCACGCCTGCGGCCGGGGCGGCCCGGTTCGCGCTGGCGGCGATCAGCGCCGCGTTCGCCGCGGCCGCGAGCCTGCCGGGATGGGGCCGGCTGGGCGCGTGGCGGTTCGCCTCAGCGGTGACCGGCGGCAGGCTGATCACCGCCAACACAGTCTCGCCCTGGTAAGGGGTCGGCAGGCGGCGTTTGATGCCTCCTATCCCGCCGTGACAGCGCGAAAGGAGGACGCCGTGGACCATTCCGCAGCGCATGTGACCACTTCGTGGGAAGGAAAGCTCGCGCGCTTCTGATCTGCTCCGGCTGGTCGTTGAACAGCCTGTGCCGTCTGTTAACGTCCACCTTCGTCCGCTGGCGGTTGCTGTGATCGTCACTCAGTTAGTCACCCAGCGGGCGGACTGCCTGCCAGCGCGTTTGTCAAGCCAGTCGTGCAACAGCGCAAGCCAGCCTGTCGGCACGGCCATGGCCAAGACGAACCAGATCATGGCGACCGGTAGCACAAAGGGCGGCCAGGGCGGCGTCAGCATCATTACGGGCGACATGCCGACGAATGCCGCAGTCGCGGCGGCCACCGCTACGACCGCCTTCTTGCTGACCGATTCCCGGGCGGGCTCCGGCGGCCGGGCTCTTGCCAGCCGGGCGGGAATGTCGGCGGTGAGGGCGGCCAGGTTCGCGCAGGTCCGCGACGCCAGCGCCCGGCCGACCCGCAGGTCGAACTCGTCCCGGTCCAGCCGTCCTTGCACGAACGCGGTCTTGAGCATGTCAATCACCTGCTCGCGGTCGGCGTCCGACGCCCGGAGGCGACCCTGGCCACCCGCCCCGGCTGCCAACTCGTTTCCCGGCTCTGTCATCCCCGGCACCTCCCCAGGAGCAGATGTACTGGCAGCGTAGCCCGGCTGCCTCAGCCGGCCACCTTCAGATCCGTAGAGAGTTACAGCCGGGCTCCTGACCTGGCCCCTTCCATGATCGGAAGAGGCCTCTGACCTGCCAGCCGCCTATCGGAATCGAACCGATGACCTACGCATTACGAGAAGGATTAGAGCCGTCCACGCCCGTCCAGCGGATCACTTCTGCCCTGCTCGCAGGGCTGCTCGTTCCAGGGACGTCCGAGCTGGTCCAGGGTCGTTGTTAGCACATCCGTTAGCAAGGTAGGCATAACGAACGGCTCCACACTTGGGGAAGCGGCCAGATGCCCGAAGCCGTGATGACGAAGCCATAGCGGTTTTCAAGACCTGTAAGGCAACTGCTCTGACCTGCACGAATACATGGGCAGAGTAACCATCTGGGCACGTATTGGGCATGATCAAGCTCTCAGCGCCACAGAGCGAGGTCTCGGGGCCGCCGCGCAACCTCGGAGGAGCGCCTATCCATGGGCGATCCGTAGTTGCGGACCAGATGTCGGAGGTGTGGGCTACCGTCGCCGTCGTGGACGACGTCACGCAAGCGATCAGACTAGAAGTCTGGAGACAGGCCGACTTCAGCCTCCTTCGGCAGGCGAACACCCCGGAAATGACGGCGCACCTTGGCGGCCCGGAGACCGAGGACAAGCTTCTGGACCGGCATCGGCGCTACCTTCAGCGCGGCGACCCGGGAGCGGGGCAGATGTTCGCCATCGTGGTGGAGGACAGCCAGCGGGCTGGCATCATCGGGTACTGGGAGCGAACCTGGCACGACGAACTGGTGTATGAGACGGGCTGGAACATCGCGCCAGCCTTCCAGGGACGCGGCATAGCCACCGCCGCCGCCCGGGCCATCGCCGAGCGCGCCCGCGTCCAGCAGCGGCATAAATTCCTGCACGCGTTTCCTGCTGTCGATCACCCCGCGTCCAACGCGATCTGCCGGAAGGCGGGTTTCAGCCTGTGCGGCGAGACCGACTTCGAGTACCCGCCTGGGACCATCATGCGCTGCAACGACTGGCGGCTTGAGCTGTAGCCCCGCGGGATCGCCAATGCCGCTGGCCTCTTCGTCCTGAAGCCAACGCGCGAGGAAATGTACCAGCTACTTACTCTGGCTGACCTGCCTTGCACCGTGCGTGGACGTCCGCCGACGTCGGCTGTGTCATCCCTGAAGGAGCGGAGCCGTGTCAAGGGGGGTTTGCAGGGGTTCTGGTGGTGGTGCGGGCATGCGTGACTGGCGTCTCCTGTTTTCCTGCTAGCTGCCGATGTCTGTGGCTCGCGGGCGGGCGGGTCAAGGACCGGGCGGAGCCCGGCCGCCGGGGGCGGCGCCGGAGGCGTCCTTGAGGTGACCGGGCGGGAGCCCGATGATCGGGCGGCGGGGAAACGGGAGCCGGGGGGCGTGCGGGGGGGTATTTGGTTGTTCGGGTCCGTCCCAGGTCCGGTGTCTCCGGTGCGGGCAGTGCCGCTGGCTGCAGTCATCCCTTCGCCTGTCCCGGCCGTGGCCGGGGGGCATGGGGCGGGTCCGCGTCAGGGGGCGGTCAGGCGGGGTCAATCAAGACGGCGCCCGCGCCGCCGGGTGATGGCGGCGGGGCAGACACAGAGGCGGCCTCGCGCCTGGCCGCTGGCCAGGGAGCTGTTCATGCGGCCTGCCCGGCCCGGGGTGCGGGCGGCTGGGCGGGAGACTGGGACAGGCAGCGGATCTGCCCGTCCCGCAGGCCATAGAAGACCAGGATGAGCAGCCGTCGGGCGGCGGCGACCTTGGCGATGTTCTTGGCTTCCTTGCCCCGGCGGGCGACGATGCCGGCCTTGACCGAGCCGGTCAGGCAGTCGCGGGGGACGCGCTGGATCGCCTCGACCAGCGCCCACCGCAGCAGCCACGAGCCCTGCTTGGTGACATGCCCGCGGGCGACCTTGACGTCGGACTCGCGGTGCCGCGGCGTCAGCCCGGCCCACGAGCACAGCTGCCCGGCATTCCTGAACCGGTGCACGTCGCCGATCTCGGCGATGATGACCGCGGCCAGCACCGGGCCGATGCCGGGCAACTGCTGGATCACCTGATAGCCCCGGTCGGCGCGCAGCAGGTCCGCGGTCACCTCGCTCAGCATGGTGATCTCGGCGGTGAACTCGCCGGTCAGCTGCCGCAGCGAGGTCACCTTCCCCGCATACGGCTGCGGCAGCCCGAGCTCGTCCAGCCACGCCGACCCGGCCACCCCGAAGATGTCAGTGCAGGTCACCGGGACGCCAAGCTTGGCCAGCACGGCGTGCACCTGCTCTTTGCAACTGGTCCGCAGGCCCACCAGCTTGTGCCGGTAGCGGGTCAGCTCCCGCAGCTCCCGCACCCGCGGCGGGGCGATCCACGCCTCGGGCAGCCGGCCCATCCGCAGCAGGTCCGCCAGATCTGCGGCATCCCGCTCATCGTTCTTGACCCGGCGGTAGCTGAACGCCTTGACCCCGAGCGGATGCGCCAGGTGCACCTCAGCCCCGGCCGCGGCCAGAGTGTCCGCCGCCCAGTACCACCCGTACGTCGCCTCCAGGACAACCCTCGGCGACGTCCCCGCCCGGGCGATCTGCACCCGCAGCTCAGCCGGGCTGTTGGCAATCCTCGCCGTGCCCAGCCGCCTGCCGTCCTCAGTCATCCGCACCAGCACGCTACGGCGCCGGTGCAGGTCCATCCCGACGACCTGACGGCCGTCATACGCTGTCTCCATTGGGGCCTCCCTAGTACCTGGTGGAGACGGATGCCTGGCAACTTCCAGCATCCGCCAGGGAGCGGGAGGCCCCGCTCCTTCATCGCATCAAGACAAGAAAAAACGGCGAGAGCGCATTGCCGCCGCATCATCGTTGGTCCACGTAGTTCCCTGATCCGAACCGAGCATCGCGAGGAACGCGGACTCAGCGCCGAGAGTCCTGCTGTCGCAGTGAGGAAGCCTGCAAGATCAATACGTTCGTTGGTTGGGACGGCGCGGGCGCGCCGGGCGGGGCCTCCCCAGGCCAGAGCCCGGCGCGGGGAGCGCCGGACCGGCGCCGCGTGTTACCGGCCTATTTATCTGGGCACCGATCGATGATCAACGGCAACGCTCTTTCGTGACGGGCTACCCCATGCCATGTTGGGGGAGTCACTTGCTTGTCGCGGACAACCCTCTATGGCGAGTCACGCCCGGCGGCCTCGCTCACGAGCCTCGGCAGGTCCCGCGTTGGCTCCTCGTCTTGACCTTCCTGTCGGTGCTAGGTACCTTGTACTGCATGGAACCTGGCAAGGGCATTAACTGGCTGGCCCAGGTCCGCAGGGGTGTGGCTGAGCACTGCGTCCTGGCCCTGCTCACCAGCGGGGAAAGGTACGGGTTCGAGCTGGCGCGTGAGCTCGGGGCAAGGGGGCAGATCATCGCCAGCGAAGGGACGCTCTACCCGCTGCTTGCCCGGCTGCGACGCAACGGCCTCGTCGAGACTTCGTGGCAGGAGTCAAACGCCGGCCCGCCGCGCCGCTACTACCACCTAACAAGCGACGGAGAACTAGCCCTCGCCAGCTTCAAGAAACAGTGGCGGATTTTCCGCGATGCCGTTGACGAGATCCTCGACGAAGGGAGCCAGGAGTGACTACCAGACAAACCGCCAGCGAGGCCGACAAACTTGTCCGGCGCTATCTGGCGCAGCTGGACGCAGCACTCCAAGGCGTCGAGGCCTCCCGGCGGGAGGAGATCCTCGCCGACGTGCACGAGCACATCGAAGAGGGGCGGGCCGGGCTCGATCCCGACGACGCAGCCAGTGTCCGGACCCTCCTGCACAGAGTCGGCGACCCCGCTGCCATCGCCGCCGAGGCGGGCGCACCGCCCCCGGGTAGCCGCCGCTGGGACGCGTGGGCGCCGTGGCTGATCATCTTCGGCTTCATCGCGAGCGGGCTGGGCTGGATCGCCGGAGTGCTGATCCTGTGGACCTCCCCGACATGGAGCCACCGCGACAAGCTGATCGCCACCTTCGTCCCGCCCGCCGGCTTGGTGGCTCTCTTCTTCGGCCTCGTGGCCACACTCCGCGCGGCAGCTGCCTGTCCGGGACCGACGACCCTCGCGAGCACCACTTGCACGACCAAGGGGTTCACCCTCCCGCTCGGAGTCGCCATACTGCTGGTCGTAGCCGGTCTCGCCGCTCACTTGCTGCCGCCCATCCACCTGATCAGGACACGTCGTCAGCAACGCTCCACCTTTGCCTGATCAACCCGCTGAGTTGTCAACCGGCTTGGCCCCACCGTGAAACGGAAGGACCGCAGCCGATGCACGCCGCCCGGACTCCAGCTCACTGGGCCGACGTCCTGCGGCCGGCCCAGCACCAGCGCGGGCAATCACCGCCAGCCCGCCGCCCGGCCAGGCTCGACGCGCACCTGTCGGCGGACGAGGAACTCCTGGCCCCGCTTCGGCCGACGCGATCGACGACCGGATCGCCGAGATCGTAGGCGAACTGCTCGAGGAGCGGAACTCCGCGCGCCAGCATCGAACAGCAGTGCCCATCAAGCGTTGCCGAACCGTGCTCACGAAGCGCTGCCGCTACATCACCAAATAACGAGGTCGCTAACACCGCGCAGCGGCGCCGCTTGATCGACTACGGCTAGATTCGGCAACCCGGCCTGTTGGCCTGTTGATCCGCTGATCCGTAGAGAGTTACAGACGGGCTCCTGACCTGGGCTCGCCCCATCTGACCTGCGTGTGCCTGTCATCGTCTCGCATCGTTGCGCTGCTTTGCGCGGCGTTATCCGGCCAGAATCCGGCCAGGAGAACAAGATCGTAATCGTCGTTGACACTTACATGCAATACCACTAAGTTAAGGCTCAGTTACGATATGATCTTGGTGTGGCTAGAGTTGGGCAGATAAAAGCATCTGGTAATGACCCATCGGTGGTGCGGCTGACAGACCGTATCTCACTCGGGGTGCTTGCCGAGGTTCTCCCGCGCGATGTCATTGAGGACGTTCTTACTGAAACGGGGCGGCGGGAGCAGCGGTCGCGATTGCTTCCAGCGCACGTGATGGTGCGTTTCTGCCAGGCGATGTGCCTGTTCTTTGATGATGATTATGAAGAGGTGATGCGCAAGCTGGTGGGGGCGCTGAAATCGATGAGCTCGTGGCGGGATGACTGGAGGGTGCCGTTGACGGCAGCGATTACCCAGGCGCGGCAGCGGCTGGGTGCGAACCCCTTGCGTGTGCTGTTCGAGAAGACTGCTGTCCCGGTCGCCCGGCGGGGCACGAAGGGAGCCTGGCTTGGCTCGCGGCGGCTGATGGCGGTTGACGGTTTCATGGTCGATGTTCCCGATACCGAAGACAACGCTCGCGAGTTCGGGCGCATGGACAATGGTAGGAAAGCAAGTGCCTTTCCCCAGGTGCAGGCAGTGGTTCTGGGTGAATGCGGTTCGCACGCTATCACCGGTGCGGCCGTCGGCCCGTGCAACGCTCATGAGCGGGTCCTGGCGGGGCAGCTTGCTTCCCGGCTGGAGCAGGACATGCTGGTCATCGCCGACCGCAACTTCTACAGTTTCGATTTGTGGCAGGAGTTCCGCCAAACCGGTGCTGACCTGCTGTGGCGGGTAAATGCCAACCTGGGCTTGCGCGTCGTGCGGTGGCTCCCGGATGGCTCGTACCTGTCGGTCATCTACCATTCGAAACTCGGCAGGCGCCGCCGCGGCGAATTGCTGCGCGCTGCTGATGAGGATGCTGAGATCGATCCCGCTGAAGCGCACGTGGTCCGGGTCGCCGAATATGACATCCTCGGCCGGGAGGGCGGCGGCGCCGGGGAAATCATCTGCGTGATAACATCCGTCCTTGACCCCGCGGCAGCGACCGCAGAGGAACTGGCCGCTGCCTACCATGAACGCTGGGAATGCGAAAACCTCATTGACGAAGTCAAAACCCACCAGCGCGGCCCCACGAGAGTCCTGCGATCCAAGTCCGCCGAGATGGTGCGGCAGGAAATCTATGCGCTTCTGCTCACCCACTATGGAATAAGGCGCCTCATGTGCAACGCAGCTGACGAGATCGGTGAGGACCCTGACCGGCTGTCTTTCATGCGCTCTCTGCGCGTCATCCGCCGCCACGTTACGGGGCAGGCGGACTTTTCCCCCTGAACACCGGGAAAGATTACTCGCCGAAACTATCGCCGAAATCAATGAGCGACGGACCAAAGGCCGGAGGACCGGACCAACCCACGCGTTATAAGGCGGGCCCGCCACAACTGTTACATCGTCAAGAAATCCCGCCATCACGGCACCGTCCACGACGGCCCGCCGACCATCCGGCTCTACGCGCCGTCCTTAACTTAGTGGTATTGGGAGTAAGGTCTAACCCATCTTCCTCTTCGGTAATAACCCCGTACACGCCCCACGCCAACTCCCGATTCCAAAGGGGCATAGGCGCGATCAATGGCAGTCATGGTGATCGCTGCCGCAGTGCCCCTCTAGACCCAGATGGTGACACCTGCACGCAAAAGGTCAATACAGGTGTATTAACTACACTGATGTAATTTCTCGCGGAGGCGAGGGCATACCACCGTAAAGGATGCCGCGATTCTTTCCCCATCCCCCTCGATAGCTGCCGGGGGTTGCCGTGAAAGATCAGACGCAAGGGTGGCGCTTGCGCCATCGCGTCAGCGACGGGCCGCAGGCCCGCCCTTGCGTGTGATCCTTGCACGGTGACAAGATGCCCGGCGCGAGGGGGACGGCCGTCCGCTCTTGCAGGCGGTTACCCGCGTGACGGCGCGGTACTGGTCGCGGTGGGATGGCTGGCCAGCGGTCCTGCGGCAGCCGCCACGCCCGCAGGGCTCCCGCCCGAAAGGGCGTGCCAACGCTGTCGCCCAGTGACCGCAGAGTGCCAGCGACCCCCAGCCAGCGACGGCGGATGCCGCGCTGATCTGGAGCGCAGGTTGCTCGCCGCCTGCGCTACCAGCAGCGGACCTAGGCCGTCCGCGGCTGGCGCCGTAGGCGCCCTTGATGATCGTGAAGAAAGTCGTAACAGGCCGGTGTTGGCACGGCCCCCGCGGCACAGGCGCTCGTCGTGCTAAGGCCGCATGGGCCAGTCGAATCTTGCCCAGATGGTGCGGCTGGAGTCGTCGCCGTCGATGCCCGATCCGCTGGCGAGGGTACGGACGATGTCCAGCCCGTGATGTTGGGTCGGATCACTTACGCCTGGGGTCCATGGACCGCCGTTGTCCTCGACTTCGATCCGGGCGTGGTGTCCGGGGCTGATCGTGGCCCGGACGGTGAAGGTACCTCCGGGCAGGCGTGAGTGGCTGTGCAGGGCAGCATTTGCTGCAAGCTCGGAGGCGCAGAGGATCACGTCGTCGGCCATGGGACAGTCGCGCAGTACCGCGCGCAGGTCGGCACGGACACTGCGGATGTGCTCGGTGCTGCCTGGGTACGTGACGCCGGTGGTGCGCAAGACGAGCGCCCTGGGTGCTGGTGCCTGCATGAGTCCTCACTGATGCGCCTGGTACACGACCACTGTCACCACTGAGCGTACTCTTAGTCTGTGAGCCGTACAATAAGTCCGTGTTACTTCGCGTACTAGCGCAGCACATCAGGTGCGAGCATGGCGTCACGCGACTTGGAGGAAGCAGATGTTCGGTCTGTGCGTGCGCTTCACGTGCAAAGACGAGACCAGCGCCGAGGCCTATGACCGGCTGGTCGCCGAGACCGTCGAAGCCATCAAGACTGGTGAACCGGGGACGCTGGTGTATGCCTCACACCTGGTGGACGGCCAGCCGCTGCAACGGATCTTCTACGAGCTGTACCGAGACAGGGCCGCTTTCGAGGCGCACGAGGCTGCCCCGCACACCCGCCGCTACCTCGCCGAGCGGGACCAATACCTGGCCAGTACTGAGGTTGACTGGCTGACCTTGCAGACCGGCAAGGGCATCGGCGGGTGAGCACCCCGGACTATCAGCAGGCCCTCGGGCGCAAGATCGCCGCTGAGCGCCACCGCCGCGGGTTGTCCCAGCCCGAGCTGGCCAGGATGATCGACCGGTCGGTGGCATGGGTGTCCCAGGTCGAGCGCGGCGTGCGCAAGGTGGACCGGATGTCAGTGCTGGAAACCCTCGCGGCCGCACTGGACGTGCCGCTGGCCGAGCTGGCCGCCGAGGCTCCCGTCGTAGCCGCCGTGACCGAGGAGCCGCCAGGCGCAGCCGGGCTGCGGCTGGTCCTGTCCAGCGCCCATGTCCTGCGGGCGATGCTGCACAGTGGCCGTGCTCCGGCCATCAGCACCCTGCGCAGCAAGACACGCAAGGCGTGGGACCTAACCCACGCCGGGCGCTATACCGAGCTGACCGAATTGCTACAAGGCCTGGTCCCAGACCTAGAAACTGCCGCCCGGGCAGTGGCCGAGAATCAGCGGACTGAGGTATTTGAACTGCTGGCCACGACCTATCAGGCTTGCTCGGCTGCCCTGGAAAAGCTCGGTGAGCCAGACATCGCCTGGATCGCCGCCGACCGCGCCATGGCCGCCGCCGAACGGGCAGGCGACCCGCTGCTGGTGGCCGCCGGGGCGTTCCGGCTCGTGTTCGTGTTCCTCACCGCCCGCCATTACGACCAGGCCGAGGAGACCGCCCGCACGGCTGCTGATGCCCTCTGGCCGATGGCCGATGACGGTGATCCGAAGGCCATGTCCCTGTGGGGCGCCCTGACCTTGCAACGCGCCGTCATCGCCGCACGCCGCAACGACCCCGACACCGCCTACAACCAGCTCGAGCTGGCTCGCCAGATGGCCGACCGGCTGGGCGAGGGATGCGACGACTACAACACCGAGTTCGGTCCTGCCAATGTCACTCTGTACGAGGTCGCTGTCGCCGTCGAGCTCGGCGACGCGGGCCGCGCCCTTCGCGCCGCCGCCACCGTGGACACTTCCGGCCTGTCAGCAGAGCGGCAGGCCCGGATGCTTATCGACGTTGCTCGCGCCCATGCGCAGCGCCGCCAGGTCCCTGAGGCGGTGGTCGCGCTGCGGCAGGCTGAAGAGATCACTCCTGAGCAGTTCCGCGGGCATGATCTGGTCCGCCAGCTTGTCTCCGACCTGCTCACCATGCAAGACCCTCCAGCCAGTGAGTTGAGAGAACTGGCCGGGCGGTTGGCCGCGAAGACTCGATCCTGAAACTGAGTGTTTTAGGCACGTACTTTGTATACGTGTAGAGTCGAGGCCAGCAAGACCTCCCAATATCGAAGCATGGCCGTGAATATGCCGGGCCGGTGAGTCACCGGGTGCCCGGTCACGGTGCCAACGCCACATCGAACCGCCTGAGCGGCAGGCAACTCTGGCCAGGCCAATGCGGCACAGCACCGCTGATCATCAAACCCGATGCCATTGAGCCTGGCTACGGCTTGCCTCCGCTCGTCCACCGCCGCCCGCAAGGGCCCGACGAGAGGAGTACCGCCTTTGCCACCTGTCCCTGTGTCTGCTGGCACCACCCGGCATGCCGGTGGGTGCCTGCAACCGGTTCTGCTGCGTGGCCGCGTCGATCACATCGACGGCGCCACTGGCGAATCGCTGCACCGTTACACCACCGTCCACGAGCCCGGCGGGGTCCTGCCGATCGCGTGCAAGACCCGCCGTGCCTCCCGGTGCCCGCCCGCGCCGAGGTCTACCGCGCCGATACTTACCAGCTCGTCCGCGCCGGACTGACCGGCGGCAAGGGCATCCCGGATACCGTCCCCATTCACCCGTTCGTGTTCACCACGCTCACCGCACCCTCGTTCGGCCCGGTCCAGCCCGCCGCGAAAAGGATGGCCGAGTGCTGCGGTGCCGTCCACGGCGGCGCGACAGGGCCTGCCCACCGGCCGCCGCCTGTCCTGCGGCGAGAAGCACTCCGAGAATGACACCAGGCTTGATGAGCCGCTGTGCCCGGAGTGCTACGACTACACCGGCGCAGTGCTGTTCAACGCACGCGCCGACCTGTGGCGCCGGTTCACCATCGCCCTGCGCCGCACACTCGCCCGGCAGGCCGGGCTGACCAACAAGGCGCTCACGGCCCAGTTCCGTGTCTCCTCGCCCCAAGGTTCCCGAATACCAGCGGCGTGGAGTTCGTTCACTTCCACGCCATCATCCGCCTCGATGAGACCCGCCGGACCGGGCACCGCTCCTCCTGCCTGGGCTGACCTCGCCCGGCTCACCGCCGCCATCGACCAGGCCGCCCGCGCCGTCGACGTCACCACACCCCCTCGGGCCAGGGCTCCCGGCGCGCACCCTGGCCTGGGGCCGGGAACTCAACGCGCGACCCCGTCGCCACGACCGGAGAACTGACCGATACCAAGGTCGACGTCGCCAAGTACGCGACCAAGG
>CAVPBZ010000028.1:0-244100 GCA_963702235.1 uncultured Actinomycetes bacterium | reverse complement strand
GCGATCACCGCGGTGGTGGCGAACCAGCCGCCGAGCACGACGGCCGCGGCCCCGCCGAGCAGCACGGCGCGCCGTCGGCCCAGGCCTGCCCGCACCGCGCCGCCGTCAAGCGCGATGCAGGTCATAGCCGCGATCGCGGTGGGACCGGCGATGGTGAGCGCCCACACATAGGCAGGCGGGTCGTACATGACATCCTCCAGTAGTCGATGGACAGCCCATCTCTTCCGGGAACGGTACGAATTCCCGCCTGCGTGGGGCGTCACCCAAAGGTGCCTGCCGGGTGGAACATCGCGGCGCAGCGATCCGTCACCCGAAGGTGGTACCGGGCCGGCTGGGGGCGGTGTCAGGGGATCAGGCCGAGCTCGCCGCCCGCGCGGCGGCCTCGGTGCGGTTGGCGGCGCCGAGGCGGGCGATGCGGTGGTTGGACTTGCCCGCGGCAAGCAGCCGCGTCCGCTGCAACTCGTTCCGGTCGTACAGGACCTAGACCAGGCCCACATGCGCCAGCCCCGTGTGGGCTGCCTGGCTGCTACCGCCGGCGTGTCCAGCACTTGCCGGTAGGTTCGTCATCCTGATGTCGGTGGTCACTGGGCTGAGAACGAGGGCGTGCTCGAATGGAGCGGCTCCCAGCCGGGCAGTGCAATGTCATCCTCCTTCATCACCGTTCCGCCTCTTGAGTGGCCTGTCGTCCCGTGGCCCGGTCGGCCAGGCGCGGATGCGCACTACCCTGGCCGACGCCGGCGGCGTGAGAGGATTCCGCGGCGGCCTTCATCGCACGCAGCGTGGCGCTCATATTGGCCCGCAGCCCGTCCCGGCGGGCGGCGATGATCGCAGCGGCCTGGTCCGGCGCCTGTTCGGCGACCTCCCGCAGGAAGCTGACCCCGGGTCCGTGGGTGAAGCGCTGCCGGACCCGGCTACGACCGCCGGGGAGCGGTTCGATCCGGTACCGCCACAACGAAGACGGGCGGGCGGGGTCACCGCTGTCATCCAGGACCACCCATGCGAACGCGCGGGGCCGGTCCGCCTCGGTGACCACGCAGGCCACCTCGTACTCGAAGCCATTCGGGAACCGGTTGCGCCCGGTGAACCTGGCGCCGGGCTGCGGTCGGCCGGGCTCCCCCAGCCAGGTCGCCCGGATGCATTCCGGGCTCCACCTGCCGACCCGGGTGATGTCTGTGACCAGGTCCCATACCAGCTCCGGCCGGGCCGCGACCACCTCCTCGGCGGCCGCCGTCAGCCCGGTCACCTCGTCGGCGATCCGGCCGCCGTCGGTGTCTGGGAACTCGGTCATGTCTTCCTCCAAAGATTGCTGATCCTGTCCTGGCCGCGAGTTCGAGCTCAGAGCGCGTTGTGATGGCCGATGGCGGAAGGTCCGCCGGGCGCGCGCCGCGGGCCTGCTGCCCGGCCCGGCGCGGGGGGCCAGATGCCGCCAGCCAGCGTGTCGTAGTAGCCGGGGCCGGTGTCGTCGTCCTTACTTGACCGCGGTGCTGCCGGGCCTCGGCCCGCAGCGGAGGCTAAGTCTGATCATGGTGCCTCGTTTCGGCCTGGCCGGTGTCCAGCCGACGCACACAGATCAGGCAGAGCCCGAGGTCGCGGACTTTGGTCAGCAGCCCGTGCAGCGCGGACTGGTCAGCCACCAGGCCGCAGATCACCGTCTCCTCGCCCTGGCAGCTGATCTGCAGGCCGCCGAACCACGCGGCCCACCGGCCATCCAGGACACCCGACACGCGGATCTCATACCGGGCAGGCCCGCCGCAGGCGCTCACCTCCGCCCCAGCCAGCTCCCGGCCGCAGCGGCAGGGCGTGCCATGTCCGATGGTGCAGACTGCGCCCGCCGCAACGACCCGCCACTTCCTTGCCATGCACAGGCGTGCCTGCGGGCAGCCATTTCTGTCCTTCCTGCCGGCTCTGTTTCCTCTATCTGCGCGCTGCTCCAGCCGGGGCCGCGCTGGCGCTCGTCAGGAGGGCCCGGCGGCCCGGGCCTGCCGGATCGCCTCCTCGACGCCTCCGGTCCACGATTCGCCATGGCCGGGTAGCAGCACGCCGGCCTTAATCCCGGTCAAGTTGGCCAGCGACGCCAGCGCCTGCGGCGTGTCCGCGTTCAGCCCGGACGGCATGATCTGCGGCCCGGCCCGCCCGGTGTAGGCGTTGCGGGTGCACAGCACGTCGCCGGCAAAAAGGACGCCCCGGTCCTCCAGCAAGATCGCGGCGCTGCCGCCGGTGTGGCCCGGTGCGTGCACTACCCGCGGCGAGCCCGGCACGTCCAGCACCTCGCCGTCGCCGAACCCCGACACCTCCCGAATCGGGATGATCTTGGTGGCTCCGCGCCTACCCAGCACCAGCGCGGTCCGCCAGAACGCGCCGCGCAGCAGGTAAGCGCTGGTCTTGCCGTCCCGCGGCCCGACCTTCCCGGTGCGGGCCGTCTGCATGTCGTGCTCGTGGATCCACACCCGGGCCCCGGTGGTGGCGCGGGCTCGCTCGGCGAACCCGGTGTGGTCGGTGTGCGCGTGGGTCAGCAGCACCGCGTCCAGATCACCGGCGGCCTTCCCCAAACCCTGGGCTGCCTGGGTGAATATCGCCCAGTCTTTCGGCGCACCCGCGTCCACCAGCACCAGCTTGCCGGCCTCCTGGATCAGGTAGAAGTTCGCGACCCCGTTGGTGAGGCGATGAACTCCCTCGGCTACTTCGGTGACGTGACTGACCACGACCCTCTCCTCTCGATGACTAGCCGACTGTTCACCAGCGGCCCGCCCGCAGGGATCGCTTTGGCTAGGTTGTGTTTCCTTTATCTGGGGACGGTAGGAGCGGACGCCGGGGCTGGGCGTCACCCGAAGGTGGCATGGGAGTGGAATCTTGCGGTGATGGACGCGGCGATCCGCGACCACCCCGGCCCGGCTGGCCGAGCAGGCCTCTGCCCCAGGTAGCCCGCGACACGAGGTTGGCCCCGGCAGCATCGCCGTTCACAGGACCGCAAACCCCCGGCGCGCGATCCATTACGCCATGGCGTCAGCTCTCCGGAGCGCTCCGCAGCCGCATGGCGGTGCGGGCTTGGGATGGGGCCTGGCACGACGTGACCCAGGTGATCGCGCTGGCTATACCAGCCGAGCGGCAGGCCGGCAGCCAGCGCACGGTAGACCAATCGGGCCACGGCATGGTGTGCGCGCCCAACCAGGTTCCAATGCAGGGTGAGCGGCGCGAGTCGGCGGGCGCCACCGGGTCGGTACCGCCTCACCACCGGTATTACCATCCACTGCAGGGCAGCGGCAGCGCGGCTCCGTGAGCTTTGCAAGCGGTAATCTGCTGTGGCCGGATGGCCTGACGATGACTCACAGCCCTGAGCCGCCGCCGGGCCGCGTGGAGAGACCAGATGACGGACAGCGGCACGCTTCCGCGCGACAAGCCTGTTTGGCATGGGCGGTCGGTCACCGATGGCTGACCCGTCTGTAGCGGCCCCGGCGGGGGTTGTCATGTCGGGGCAGGATGTCCTGCTGGCGACTAAGCTGAATGTGCCCCGGCCGCGGCCGGGTTTTGTGCCGCGCCCGCGCCTGGTGCAGGCGCTGGACGAGGGGCTGGTTAGGGGCCGGGTGCTGGTGTGCGCTCCGGCGGGATCCGGCAAGACGGCGCTGCTGGCCGACTGGGCCCGCGGCCGCAGGCGGCCGGTGGCGTGGCTGGGCCTGGATGGCGGTGACAGCGACCCGGCCCGGTTCTGGCGTTACGCTGTGGCCGCGCTGGACCGGGCCCGGCCGGGGCTGGCCGGGCGGGTGGGCCCGCTGCCCCCGCGTTCGTTTGAGGGGGTGGTGGCGGCCCTGATCAATGAGCTGGCCGCCGATCCCGGCCCGGATGAGGTGCTGCTGGTCCTGGATGACTACCACCTGGTTGACTCCGGGCCGGTGCACGAGTCGGTGGCGTTCTTGCTGGAGAATCTGCCGCCGGGCCTGCGGGTGGTGATCTCCGGCCGGGCTGACCCGCCGCTGCCGCTGGCGCGGCTGCGGGCCCGCGGCCAGCTGGCTGAGCTTCGCGCCGCCGACCTGCGCTTCACGCCCGAGGAGGCGGCGGCGCTGCTGGGTGCGGCGGCGGGGCCGGGCCTGCCCGGCGCGGCGGTGGCGGCGCTGACGGCCCGCACGGAGGGGTGGGCGGCGGGGCTGCAGCTGGCCGGACTGTCGCTGCGCGGGCGCGCGGACGCGGCCGGGTTCGTGGCGGCGTTCAGCGGCAGCCACCGCTTCGTGCTGGACTACCTGGCCGATGAGGTCCTCGACGGCCAGCCCGGGCAGGTGCGCGCGTTCCTGCTGGAGACCTCGGTGCTGGAGCGCTTGTCGGGAGAGCTGTGTGATGCGGTCACCGGCCGGGCCGGCAGCCAGGCGATGCTGCACGACATCGAACGGGCGGGCCTGTTCTTGGTGCCGCTGGATGAGGTGCGCGGCTGGTGGCGCTACCATCACCTGTTCGCCGATCTGCTGCGCGCCCGGCTGCAGGCCGAGCAGCCCGGCCGGGCGCAGGCGCTGCACCGGGCCGCGGCCGCCTGGTGCGAGGAGCATGACCTGGCCGATGACGCGGTGCGGCATGCGCTGGCGGCCGGGGACACCGCCTGGGCGGCGCGGCTGGTGGAACGGCATGTCGAGACGCTGCTCGGCCGCAGCGAGGGCGCGACCCTGCGCCGCTGGCTTTCGGCGCTGCCGGCGGAGTCGGTACATGACCGTCCGCGGCTGTGCCTGGCCCAGGCCTACGGCGCCGCCATGGGCTTCCAGCTGGAGGCGCTCGAGGCCCTGCTCGATGACACCGAGCACGCCTTTGCGGTCAGTGGCGGCGAACCGTATGCGGACCCCGCCGGGCGGCCGGTGAGCGTGCTGGCCAATGTCCCCGCGGGGATCGCGTTCCTGCGCGCCTCGCTCGCGCGGCTTCGCGGTGATGCCGCCCTCGCGGCCGGCTGGAACCGGCAGGCCCTGGCCCATCTGGGCGAGGACGACTGGCTGATGCGCTCCTTCGTGCACTGGAACCGGGCGGTGGCGGACTGGCTGGGCGGCCGGGTCGGGCCAGCCGAGCGCGGCCTGGCCGAGGTGCTCGCCGACCGGCGGGCGGCCGACGAAGCGGTCCGCCGCGCAGGCGGCGAGCCTGCGGAGGTCTTCCGCGCGGTCGAAGGCGGCGCCGAGTTCTTCGCTGGCTTTCTGGCCACGCGCGTCTGCTACGACCTGGGCCAGGTGCAGCGCGCCCAGGGCAACCTGGATGCGGCACAGGCGACCTACCGGCACGCGCTGGGCGCGGCCGGTGAGAGCAGCCAGACAGCCCACACCGGCCTGGCGCACGTGGGCCTGGCCCAGGTCCTGTACGAGCGGAACGAGCTGACCGCCGCCCTTGACCACGCCACCCGGGGGGTCACGCTGTGCCGGCAGCTTGCCTCCACCCCGCCGCTGGCTGCAGGCCTGGCTGTCATGGCCCGGATCCGGGAGGCGCATGGTGACACGGCCGGGGCGCTGGAGGCGATGGACGAGGCCGGGCAGGCCGGGCTGAGCCCGCAGGTGACCGCCCTGCTCAACCCGGTGCCATCGCAGCGGGCGCGGCTGCTGCTGGCCCGGGGTGACGTCCACGCGGCCGCCCAGTGGACAACGGCTGCTGGTCTCAGCCCAGACGACGAGCCAGATTACCCGCGGGAGCCGGCATATCTGGTGCTGGCCCGGGTGCTGCTGGCCCAAAACAGCCACGGCCCGGCACTGACGCTGCTGCAGCGGCTGCTCGACGCCGCGGCCAGCCAGGGCCGCACCGGCAGCATCATCGAGATCCAGGCGCTGCGGGCGCTCGCGCTGGCCGCCTCCGGCGATCACGCCGCCCTCGGCGCGCTGACCGAAGCGCTCTCGCTCGCCCGCCGGCACGGCTACGTCCGGGTCCTTGCCGACGAGGGCGCGCCGATGCACGCCCTGCTTGCCCAGCTGTCCGCTGCCCGGCCGGGCCAGCAGCACGCGGCTCGCCGCATCGACCCCGGCTACCTGGCCGCGCTCCTGCGCGCCTGCAGCCATACAGACGCCGTGCCGCCCCCCAGCCGGACCGTCGGCGCGGCGCCCGGCCTGGCCGAGCCGCTGACCGGCCGCGAGCTGGAGGTGCTGCGGCTGCTCGCCGCGGGCAAGTCAAACCAGCGCATCGCCCACGACCTGGTCGTGGCGCTCGACACGGTCAAAAAGCACGTGACCCACATCCTGGGCAAGCTCGGCGCCGCCAACCGCACCGAGGCCGCCGCGCGGGCCCGGCAGCTCGGCCTGATCCCCTGACACCCTCCGGCCAGCCCGGTAGCACCTTCGGGTGAGAAATCGCCCCGCCACGATATTCCACCCGGCAGGCACCTTCGGGTGACGCCCCACGGCAGCCAGGATTCGTACCGTTCCCGAAGAGCCGGGCCAAACGGGGTCGGCTGGGCCCAGCCACCGCACCCGCGGGATGGGCGGCTGAGCGGGGTGATGGGAAACAGTGCAGCAGATCTTTATGCACCAGCCGAGTGTCCGGCGCGAGCGCCCCTGGCATGAGGTCCTCCCGCCCGACCCCGATGTGGTACGGGCCAAGGCGCTTGCCCGTGCCGGCAAAAGAACGGCCAGGCAGTCACCTTCCCCGGGCCC
Source organism: uncultured Actinomycetes bacterium (assembly GCA_963702235.1). Taxonomy (GTDB): domain Bacteria; phylum Actinomycetota; class Actinomycetes; order Streptosporangiales; family Streptosporangiaceae; genus PALSA-505. The sequence goes on along the minus strand of CAVPBZ010000028.1, from coordinate 237,504 downwards.
GCCGAGACGGCGAACTGAGGGGACTCAGATGTTCACCCAGCTCCTCGGCGCCGCAGCCACCGTCTATGGCGTGCTTGGCGCTCTTAAAACGCTCCTGCAGGCACGGCAGATGCTCACCCGCCGCACATCGCGTGAAGTCTCGGCACGCTTCTTGGCCTCCTATGCCGGCGGTTACGCGATCTGGCTGACCTACGGGCTCAGCACCGGCAGTCTCCCGCTCATCGTCGTGGACACCGTCGGCCTGCTCTGCGGCGGGCTGACGCTCGCCCCCAGCCCGCGCCTGTACGCCGAGTACCTCGGGCAAGGCGACTTCGATAAACCCCGCAACTACCCCTACTCCACCATCGAGCGGGCCGACCTCGTCGAAGCCCTGTGGACCGCGCACGACGTCATCAGCACGGTCGCGGTGTCGTTCGACTACTCCAGCCTGGTGGTCATGGAGCTGCTCGCCCGCCGTCTCGACCGCCGCCCCGCCGGTGACCCCGAGGGCACCCGCATCAGCGGCGTCCTGCTGGTCAACGGCGGGCTGTTCGCCGATTCCCACTCCCACCCCTGGCGCACCACCCCGTTCATGAAGACCCGGCTCGGTGGCCTGGCCCTGGCCCGGAACCAGGAACGCCCGGCCTCGGCTGCCCGCGTTCTGCGCGCATCTCGGATGTGGTCCCGGGGCTACCGGGTCAGCGACGAGGAGGTCGGCGACATGTACGACGTCCTCGCCCGGCACGGCGGGATGCGGTTCCTGCACGACGGCGCCGGATTCGTCGACGAGCACAAGCGCAACGCGGCCCGCTGGGACCTCGCCCGCCTCACCGCGGCCCTCGGCAAACGAGCTGACTTGGGACATCGCTGGCAGTGCCCTCGACCCGTTCGAATCACGGCAGATCCGCGCGGCCCGCCATCGCCTCGACCCAGCGCTGGTGCGCATCCACGACCTGCCCGGCGGCCACCTCACCACCACCGAACACCCCAACCGGCTCGCCAGTCTCATTCGTATGCTTCCGCAACTTCGGCCCGACGGCCCGTCACACCTCGTCAGCCCCGAAGGCAACCAGCCGTTATGACCGGACCGATCACCTATCACCGCATCGGATTACACATACACGGCCGTGACCAGCAACGCCCTGGTCCGTGGCTTAATTCAGATCAGATACCAGATGGAAGGACTCTGCGATGAGCACCATAGCCATGCAGGAGATCGAGCAGTTCCGCATCGACATCCCGCAGCAGGACCTGGATGACCTGGCCGAGCGCCTGGCCCGGACGCGGTGGCCATCGGTCCTGCCCGGGCCCGCGTGGCAACGCGGGGTACCCGTCGGCTACCTGCGCGACCTGGCCGCCTACTGGCAGGACGGCTTCGACTGGCGGGCTCAGGAGGAGCAGCTTAACTCGATCCCGCAGTACACCACGCAGATCGACGGCCAGACGATTCACTTCCAACACATCCGGTCCCCGGAGCCGCACGCTACCCCCCTCCTGCTGATCCACGGCTGGCCCGGGTCGATCGTGGAGTTCCGTCACGTGACTGCTCCGCTCAGCGACCCGCGGGCGCACGGCCGTGACCCCGTTGACGCATTCGACCTGGTTATCCCCTCCCTGCCTGGGTTCGGGTTCTCCGGGCCGGTCACCGAGCCAGGCTGGAACAGCCGCCAGATCGCAGCCGCGCTCGCCGAGCTGATGCGCCGCCTCGGCTACGACCGCTATGGTGCACAGGGCGGCGACTTCGGCGCCTTCGTAGCGCCCGATCTCGGCCGGGTCGACCCCGACCACGTCGTCGGAGTCCACGTGAACGCGGCGACCATGGGCTTCATCCCGTTTGGTGACATTCCCGAGGCCGAGCAAGCCACGCTCTCGCCGACCGAAAAGGAACGCGTGCAGCGGCTGGGCAACTTCATGACCGAAGGCAACGGCTACTACCAGATCCAGGCCACCCGCCCGCAGACGCTCTCCTACGCGCTGACCGACTCCCCGGCCGGGCAGCTCGCCTGGATCGTCGAGAAGTTCAAGGAGTGGACCAACTCCGGTCACCAGCTACCCGAGGAGGCGATCTCCCGCGACGACATCCTCACCGACGTCAGCATCTACTGGTTTACCGGGACCGCAGGGTCAGCGGCGAACGTCACCTACTACGAGAGCATGCACAGCGGCAACTGGCCCACCCCATCACCGGTGCCCACCGGGGTGGCCGTCTTCGCCCAGGATGTGGCCATCCGCCGCTACGCCGAGCAGGCCAACAACATCGTGCACTGGACCGACTTCGACGCTGGCGGTCACTTCGCCGCGCTGGAAACACCCGAGCTGCTCATCCAGGATGTCCGCGCTTTCTTCGCATCCCTGCCCGCCTGAGACAGCCCATCGTGGCGGCGGACGGTCACCGGTCCGGCCGCCGCCACCCCGCATCTGGATGTCGAGATTCCCGCCCTGGCCACCCGGAGCGAGCAGCGTAAAGGGCTTGCCATCACCTCGTCTGGCAACGCCCACTCCAGCGATCCTATCCGTCGCCATTATTGTCCTCCGGGCACGCACGGCAGGTCCCGGGCGGTTGCCGAGGCATCAGGCCCGGGCCGACGCCACAGATCAGCCAATTCGGGCCGGGTATGGGCGGCCACGTAAGCACCTCGATTCCGTCCCAGATCGAACACCTCTTTGTAGCTAGGTCAAGTGTTCCTTCCCGCCGCAGGCATTATCGGCTCGCACGGGATGGCAGCGAAGCGGGGAAGGAACCGGAGGCGGGGTCTGTGGCCGGGGTCGTAGGGTGGGTAGCAGGCCCGGGAGTGGCTTGCCCGAAGAGCCGGTGGCCGGGGTGTGAGCCGGCCGCCCTGGATGCTGAGTGGTTCCCCGGTTGCCCTCCCGGGCTCTTCGCCGCGGCGGCTGCGGCCCGCCGGGCGTCGGCCTGCAGGCAGGCATAGATGGCGTCGCTGATCCGCCGTTTCAGGCAGCGCAGGGCTTCTTTGCCGGTCTTGCCTTCGGCCAGCTTCTTGTCGTAGTAGGCGCGGCCCGGGCTGTGCTGGTAGCGGATCTGGGTGATGGCGGCCATGTGGATCGCGTGGTTGAGGCGGCGGTTGCCGCGCCGGGACAGCCGGCAGGCCTTCCGGCCGCCAGACGATACCTCGGTGGGGGCGGTGCCGTTGCAGGAGGCGAAGTGATCCCGGCCGGGGAAGCGGGACACGTGCCGGACATCGCCGATGATCGCAGCGGCGCTGACCGGGCCGATCCCGAATAGCCCGGTGAGGCTGGTCCCGACCGCGGCGACCGCTGCGGACAGCTTCTTTCTGGTGTCGCGTAGCTGGACGTCGATGCCGCGCAGATCCCCGGTCAGCTCGGCGGCGAGCTGGCAGCGGGCCACCGCAACCGCGTCGGCCGGGGTGAACGACGCCAGGATGCGCGCGGCCTGGCCTGCGGTGATCTCCTTGCTGAGACCGCCGGGGATCAGTTCGCACAGCACCTGGTGCAGCCGGCAGGCGACCTGGGTGCGGGCCCGGCCCAGGTCCTTGTACCGCTTGGACCAGACTTTGAGCACGGCTCTGTGATCATCACGGCTGACCTCGCCGACCCCGGCCGAGCGTAGCGCCGCGACCGTCACCGACCGGGCATCGTTGGGGTCGTTCTTGCTGGTGTTCCCCGTTGCGAGCAGCCGCACCCGGGATGCCAGTTTGGGTGGCACGTCCAGGACCCGCTCACCCGCGGCGACGAGCTGCTGGGCCAGCAGATGGCCCAGCCCGCCCGCGCCTTCGACCGCCCAGGTGCGCTGCGGCCAGGCCTGCGCCCACGCCAGCAGCCGCTCCGCCTGAGCGGCGCAGGCCCGCACCTGCAACTGGCCCAGCGGCACTTCTGCTGGGTCGATCGCCACCGCGGTGTGCGAGGCCTTATGCGGATCCACCCCGATCATCACCACCGCCATGACCGCCATCTCCTTCCGTTACCAGGCAGTGAGGACCGTGGCGGGCACGCCCAATTCCAGGGATCACATCGGCGCTTCGCGCTCCTCTTTTGAGCCACGCCACGGCGAGAGCCCCGGCAAACAGGCACGTCGTTCGAAAGCCAGGCCACTAGCGCAGCCGGCAGCGGATATGAGAACCAGCCCACCGGGGATCTCTCAACGTTACGAGCCAGGCTCACTACCATCCCGGCCAGACCAGCAACGCCTACTCACAATTGGGCGGATATCGCATCTCGACGAGACGGCATGCCCTTCACGCAATGTGAGGCACATGTCGGCTGCGCGCCGGCCTTGGCTGAGGCCCAGCGTGCGGATGACCCACCGCCAGACGCCGAGCAGATCTGCGCTACCGGCCGACCGTCCGCGCAGATCCGCCGGTGGGCAGTGCTCGGTGTCAGCCAGTCTTGCTTGCCAGCCAGAACAGCAGCTTTGCCATCCATGGCGGCGCGTCGGCCAACGCGGGAAGGGCGGCGCCGTTCTGTGCTGCTGACGCCGCGCGCCAGCGCAGCGGGGCGTACCGGTCATGCCGTGCGGCCAGAGTGAGCCGGCTGAGCGCTTCTCCCTCGAGCTGGCGCACGCGCTCGCGGCTGATCCCCAGCTCGCAGGCGAGCGAATCGTAGGTGCGCTTGTCCGGCGCGAACGTGCGGGAGGTCAGGATCAGCCTGCGCCGCTCATCGGTCTCGCCGAGCAGTTCGCCGGCCAGCCGCGCAACATGCCCGTCGGGTTCGGCTGGGCCGGCCAGGGGCCGGAGGCTGAGCCGGGCGAGGCGGTCCCAGCAGCGGGCGACGTCCGGCGGCATGCCGGCCGCGGCCGGGGCGAGGGTGAGCAGGTTCCCGAGGGTGCGGGCGCCACGTTCGGTGATGCCCCACGTCGCGATCACCTGCACTGCGGCGGCGATGTCCGGCGGCAGGGCGGCCGCCAGGCCGCGGACAGGACCAGCGCTGGTGTGGCCAGCCGGGCTGGCCGTGTTGTCTTGTGGCCCGAGTTCGCTGATGACCGCCCGGACGGCGGCGATCAGCCGCGGCCCGCTGTTGCGCAGCTGGAGCAGGCATTCGTCGGGAGTGGCGGCGACTTCCTCGACACAGGCAAAGCCCTGCCGTTCGAGAATGTTGTAGAACCGCCTGCTGCCGGTGCGGCACAGCAGCGGCCCGGCAAGCGCTTCCAGCGGCGTGCGGCCCGGCGGGACCGGGTGCAGCTGCCAGCCGGGGACCGCCCCGGCGGTGACCAGCCGCCGGAACTCCCCGGCCAGCGGGCTCTCGCCCGCGACGTGCAGGGACCGGGCCGGCCACGGGCGAAACACCAGCACACTTCCCAGCGGCCCGGAATCCGCCCCCGCCGACGCTGACAGCTCAACGCTCCGGGACAGGCGTGCCACTACTGTCCGCAGGTGCTCTTCAGCCGTCAGGCTCTCGATGGGACAGGAGCCATCCGGCGGCGCCGGCAGTGGCTGAGCTGCGGCTCCGGCGAGTTCAGCGCTCCGCCCATGCCGACCTGGTCCGCGGTCGTCCACGGTATGCGAGTGATCCACTGGGGCCGTCACCATCCCTGCCTCGATGATGCCAGCCCGGACGCTGAAGTTCCCGGAACCCCGCTAGCTGTCGGCGGCACTTGGCATTGCCCGGCATGTATCGATCCGTGCTCCCGGCAGCGGGCGGCCCGCCGAGCAGACATACATGCAAGGCATTCGCGGCTGACGCGCTCAGGCAATCGATCGCGAACGCCGCCTCCGCGGGCGGCTGCTGGCGGGGCGGCCGCCGTGACGAGGCTCCGTTCTGCGAGTGCCGGCTGGCGTTGCCGGGCGGCGCGAGTCTGGCATCCGGTGCAGGCCGGCGCTTTCTGGCGCGGCGTTCCACGGCCACTGCTGGGCCCCCCGACCGAGCGGCCGCGCCCCGGCGGTGTCGGCGCTGCCAGGAGGTGCCGCGCGTAGCTGCGGATACCTGAGAAAGAGCAAGAAAGAGCAACGGTCTTTGCCACAGCAACGGCCTGGCGGCCGTTATCACTGAATGCCGCTGAGCAGCACGCTTGCCGCCGGGCGGCTCGTTGCCCGGGCGCGGATCGGGCGGGAGATCGGAAACGCTTCCGCGTCCGCGCAGGTCACAGGCTCGGGGCAACGTGGCGTCAAGATTGTGAAAATATTCGAATTTCTGCCTCTGAACAGCGCCCCCAGTAGGATTCGAACCTACGCTCACGGCTCCGGAGGCCGCGATCGCAGTCTGTCGAACTTCGACACTGACCTGGGCAGACTCGATTGCTGCTTGTGAGGCCACCGAAGATCATTCCGTGTATCTTCCGGATCATGCTGAGCTAGCGTCGGCCCAGCTTTATAGCCTGCTTCGGTGATCAGCGTGACCGGCTCCCGGTAGGTTGCGCTCGTGGGCCATCCGACCGCTGCGGATATCCAGTGCCGGTATCCGGCCGATGTGCTTGCCGAGCGTGTGGTGGTAGAGCGGCGCTGGGGCCAGCCCTGCCTCGCTTATAACGCCTGCATCCAGCCAGAGCCGGATGCCACAGCGCGTCTGTCCGTCGTCCAGGACGGCGTGCTGAACCTGGAGCCTTCTCTGCTGCGCGTCCCGGCGCGCGCCCTGCATGCCAACCTCGTCTGGCTGTTGCCTGTGCATGAGGAGTTCGGCCGCCCGAAGGACGAGCTGTGGCAGCGGCATGGCCCGCAGTGGACCGCGATCCTAGACGGCATCCTGGCCACGGCGGCGACCTTCCGCCTTTGCTTCCGGCATCTGGTGGCCACCGACTCCGCTGTCATCGCGGTCGCCGAGCAGCCAAACCGGCTGAGCGCCCTCAGGCGCGAGTTGATGTCCGCGCTTTCGGTCCCCGGCAGCCTCACCGCGGGAGAGCTGGTGCACATGACCCTGTTCCGATACGCCCACCCGCTTCGCGATCCGGCCGCGCTGATCCGGCGGCTCGCTGCTGGGACTGACGTCGATGTGGAGGTCCGCGAGGTCGTGGTCGTGCGCGAGCGCATGTTCCCGTCCCTGGACTACGCGGTCCTGCGGCGCATATCCCTGGCATCATCTGATCCCGTCGAATCTCGCCGGGCTTCTAACCAGTGATCTCTTCCGTGCCAGGTTTCCTTTCCCATTCGAGTGACGTGCGGCAGTCCAGGTCGAGAGGATGGCGGGCTGTGTGAGAATACCTTGAGACTCCGCTGGCGACCGCCCGATACTCACAGGCACGCTAATGGCATGCCTCGATCTGCTGCATGATCAGCCTGTGCTGGGTGGCCATTGTGCTACGAGCTGTTCGATCGCGGGTCGCAGAAAGGTGAGCGTCAGCCGCGCCCGGCGGGCGATCCACTGCTGTGAGGCGGGACCGGGGTCGCCGTACCGCCGCTGCCTAATGTCGTCTACGACTTCTGCAGGCGCACCGAGTTCGGTAAGCACGCACAGAGCCTCGGCCTTGGTGATCAGCTTGCCGTCCCGCAAAGTCACTCTTGCCCTGGCCAAGGTCAGCAGGCCGAGGTCAACCCATATGTCACGGTCCCACCGCTCCGGGTGGTCCAGGGACGGCAGCCAGAAGCCTTTCAGGTCCTGGACCACGAACTCGGCTAGTTGCTCGCCGGTCACCGGCGGAAGCAGGGCCGCTGGCGCCTCGCCATACAAGACGAGCCCGAAGTCGTGTAGCTCGCGCCTGGTGACCGGGGTGACTCGCCGGTGCGTGAACTCTTCATGCGCCCAGGTGAGGTGCAAGTGCGCGGGATCATCCAGCTCCCCCGCTGCGCAATAGCTGCAGTGCAGCTTCGACGCGAGCGCGAAGGCACCTCCCAGGCTTTCGTGCACCTCCCCGAGATGTTGTTGCTCCGCCGCCGTGCACGGCCGGTCGAGGATGGCGATCAGGTCGAGGTCACTGCGCCCCGGCTGGTAGTCACCTGCGGCTAGCGACCCATGTGCCCACACCGAGACCAGCGGCACGACCGGCTGGACAGAACCGACGAAACGGCCGAGGAGCTGGCTGGTGGCGTCGTCCGTCATAGGACCAGTATGCGGAACCCGGCAGGGCTAGCTGCGCGGTTGGGCCACGCCGTCAGGACGTAGGACCATCCTGGTGCGTCTTTCCCGTTAGGCGCAGATCCCTGGTGAGTGGGCGCCGTGTCTAGGTTCGGCGGAGCCGATCGCGCAGCGACGCCCGCAGGGCGACCTAGACACGGCGCCCGCGAGCTGGACAATGGATCGCCGGGGAAGGGGCCTCTACCCGACCTTGAGCGTGTGCTGTCCGATGATCCGTTCAGAGCTTCGGGCTTGCTGCTGGTGGCCCGGTGTTGCGGCGGCCGGGGCCAGCAAGGCCAGAGGCCGCCGCGGACGCCGGGCCCGGCGCCGCGTAGCGGCGCCGCTTGATTCTAAATACAGCTCAATTCGGCAGCGGAGCGCGTACGTGCTTCGGCGCTGCGTGTCCACGCAGACCGATCGGGTCCTATGCAGTGCCCTTGCCGAGTCGGATGGTGGCGACGGTGTTCCAGTCCCAGCGGCGTTCGGGGCCATGCTGGATGACCAGGCTGAGCGCGTCGATGTCGATGTGACGTTTCGGCAGCTGCTTGCCAAGCGTGGCGATGATCGGCCCGGCGTCTTGATGCGCGGTGCTGTAGCAGATTGTTATGTGCGGACGCCAGGTCGGAGAATTGCCGCTGAGAGCGCGTTCGCCTGCGACATTTCGGGTGGCGGTCAGGGCCGCTTCCCGGACGGGTGCTAGTGCTTGTGCTGGTGAGACTGCGAGCATGATCGCTTCGGGGTGGTAGACGATGCGGCCAAGTTCTACGCGAACCGGCGGCACGTCATCCAGCAGCTTGGCTGCGGTCTCGGTCATCCGCTCTAGCTGGTCGTCGGTGAAGCTGGCCGCCACCCCGGCAACCATGGCAGTCAGGTGCAGCCATTCCACCGGGGTCATATGCAGCCCGCTGAACTGCGATAGCCGCTGTTGTGCATGCCGGGCGAGTTCGACAGCTGATGGGTAATCGCGCATGAGCACGTGCCAGTACAAGGTGCTTTGTCCTGGCGCCGGGTCGGCCCGGTGCTGCCAGCGGTCAATCATCTGGGCTGGCATGGGGGTCATCGGTTCTCCTGGGCTGTTAGTGGCGGAAGTGCGTGCGCGTTGAAGTCCCGGATTTGCTGTCGCAGGCTGGTCGTAGCGGAGCTGGCGGCGAATCGGGGCCGGGCCAGCTGAGTATCGAGGTCGCGTAGCCAGCCGGTGACGGTAGCGATTCTGAACTGTGGGGCGAGCGCCAGCACGGGGGTTACCTGGTCGGCTGTTCCATCGAGTGAATCATGCCGGAGATGAGCGATGGCGGCGCCGATCCGGATTTGCGCCCAGCTCCCGGCGGCGCGTGGTTCTCCGCTGGCCCAGCGTTGCTCGGCCGCGTCTGCGGCGCGCAATGCCCCGGCGGCATCGCCAGTGCGCAGCAGGACGGAGAGCTTAAAGATGGTCTGCCGTCCGGCTGGGAATGACCACGGCGAGGTGCCGGGATCATTGGCGGGGAGCACAGCGCCGAAGGCCTCAGCCCGTGTGAGGGCTTCACGAGCGCGGGAATGATTGCCGAGCAGCGCGGCAGCATTGGCCTCGTAGCTGGCCAGCTGGACGCTCATCGCGTTGACCGGCCCGTTCTCGAATCCCCGCTGCGCGAAGTCCGCGGCAGCGGCGTATTGGTGCTGCCATCGCGCGGTTTTGGCAAGCGCATACCAGGCTGTCACCTCGCTGGCTTCGGCTTCTTGCAGGCAGAGCAGCGCGGCGTGGCCGTAGTCGTCTGCGGCCTGGTCGCGTCCGAGGTCGCCGAGCAGGACGCTGGCGTGGGCCAGCAAGTTGCCATCGAGCCGGAGCAGGTCTCTGGTCTGCCGTAGCCGCTGCCGCCCGCTGCGCAGGAGCTGCTGCGCCTTGCTGTGCAGCCGGAGCACGTCGGCGAGAACTTCCCGGGCGGGGGCCTGGGTGTGCCGGTCCGCCAGGGTGATCATGGCTTGCTCGATGTGCTCGATCGCCGTATCGCTGGTGTTGGTCGCCGTGATCCAGCTGGTGAGGCTGGCCACGTCCAGCGGCGCCGAGCGTAGCGTCCCGGACTCGTGTCCGGGGTGTTCCCCGCCGCGTTCGGCCAGGATGAGCCCGAACTGGGCACGTGCGGCTTCGGGCGCCTGGGCCAGCGCGGCATCGAGGATCTCTTGCATGACTGGCCGCGGAACGATGTCGGGCTGAGTGCGCCAAGAGGCGACCGTGCGGACCGCAACCCCGAGATGCCCGGCGAAGGCCTCGTTGGTCATGCGAAGCGCCTGGCGCAAGGCGTCAGCGCGATCGCCTGTCCAAGCGGCCACGACATCCATGGCTCAGGTTCTTGCCGTTTCCGGCTGGTTTTGCACTGCAACTGCACTGCGACTGCATTGTCCGTGCATGGCTACCCGGCCCTTCCGCCGCCAGCCTGGAGGCATGAGCGAAAGCCAGCGGCTACGGGTGGCCATCGACAGGTCATGGAACCTGTCCCTCGGCTGGCAGGCGGGCGAGCAGGCCGGTTATTGCCCTCTCGGCGTCGGCCAGGTCTTTTCTGCTCCGCCGCAGCACGATCTGGAGGTCGGCGAGTTCGGTTCGCAACGTCGGCCCGGTGGCGTCGGCCTGATCCCGGACGTAGGCGCCTTGCGCGGCCCGTATCTCCACCAGCCCCTCGGCCGCGAGAAGCCGTATCGCCGCCTGCGCCGTGTTGAGCGCCACGTGGTGGCTGTCACGGAGGTGCCGGTAGGAGGGCAGCTTGCTGCCCAGGGGATAGACCCCGGCCTTGATTTCGGCGCGCAACGTATCCGCGAGCTGCCTGCTGGGGCTTTCCGGCTGAGTCACGAGCCCAGTCTAGCTAGCTGTCCTGCGACAGCTCTTGATACTTCTGTCCTAGGACAGATAGACTGTCCTAGGACGTTGAGGGTTCCGCGAGGTGCGGGACTCCTACCAATTCAACTGGAGGTGGGGGCTATGGCCCTTAAGAACGGTTCACGGCTCGCTGTGAGCATGAGCGACGTTTTTCCGCATGGCTGTCATCTGATGCCGGACTCGATCAGCGAGGCGCAGGACTACGACGAGCAGACCCGGACCCGCCGTCCGGCGATAGACAAGCTGACCGGCCAGCGGGTGTTCCAGGTCCGGGTGGTGGACATGGACCCCGAGCTGGAGGGCCGGTCCCGCGAGGTGGTGGTGAAAGTTCTCGCCGACCGGGAGCCGAGCCCGCCGACGAGGACTCCGTTCGAGCTGGTGGAGTTCGAGAATCTGACCGTCACCCCGTACGTGGACTCCGGCCGCTGCCAGGGCCGGGGCAAGTGCACCGCCCGGATGGCATTCTCCCTGCGCGCCACCGGGATGAAGGCCGCCCGTCCGGTCGCCAGCAAGGATGCGGCCTGATGCCCGCCCGGCGGGTCACCACCGTGACCATGCCCGTCGATGGCCGCTCCGGGGTGTGCTTGGACACCTATCCGGCCCGCCCGCCGCTGCTGACGATCTGGGCCGCCCGCCCCGGGCTGCTGGTGACGCTGACGCTGCCCGAGCACCTCAACGCCGGTCACGTCCGGTTCGCCCGCGACCTCGCCGCCGCCACCGCCCGGTACGCGACCGAGGTGGAACGGCGCTGGCGCGGCCTGCCCAGCCTGCAACAGCGGGCGTCTGCGTGATGTCCGTGGCCCCGGCCGGTGTTCGCCGCACCAGCCGGGGCCCTTTCTCATCCCTCCCCAGATGCACCAAGGAAAGGACCGCTCCATCATGACCGATCAGCACATCCCGAGCGACCTGCTGCACCGCGCCAAGGTGATCGACGGCCTGGTCGAGCTGGCCGCCTACCTCGAAGCCCACCCCGACGTGCCGGTCTGCCCGTACGGCTGGGACCTGAACATCTACACCCAAGACGAGGACGACGCGGCGTCGCGGGCCGAGGTGGACCGGATCGCCGCCCTCCTCGGCGCCCCGGTCCAGGACGACACCGGCCGGGGCGGTCACTACGTTGCCGGGCGCAGCTTCGGCCTGATCAGCTACCGCGCCGTGCACGTCTCCGCCCGCAGATCAGCCGCTTACAACGCGCTGATGTCCTACCACGACTGCGTCACCCCGGCCGATGCGGAGGTGGCGTGATGAAGATGTCGAAATTCTCCGGCGAGCAGCTCGCCCAGGTCGATAACCCGGACCCGTTCGCCCCGCCGGTCTGGCGGTCCCCGGTCTACCACACTCCCGGCTGGGTGATCACCCTGGTCCAGCTGGCCCGGCTCATCGGGTGGATGGTGCGGTTCCTGGCCCGGCATCCGGCGCTGGACCTGGTAGCCGCCGCGCTGGGCTATTCGTGGAGCCTGGCCGGATGGCCCGGCCCGGTCATCCTCACCGCGACCGTGGCCGCGGTGCTGGCCTGCTGGCGGTGGCTGTGGCCGGTGTCGTTTTTCCGGTTCGTCACCCGGCCGGTGCGGGGCAGGTGGCGGCGTTCGTATTACCGGCGGCACTGGCTGGCGGTGCTGACCATCGCCCGCCTGGCGCCGACATACCGGGGCCGTCTGCTGGTGCCGGTGCTGGGCAAGGTGTCCTCGACCCGGTTCACCGACCGGGTGATGGTCGCCGTCGTCTCCGGTCAGGCCGTCGCCGACTTCGCAGCGCGGGCGGAGAACCTGGCGCACGGGTTCGGCGCGATGCTGTGCCGGGTCCGGTCGGCCCGGCCTGGGTTCCTGGTGCTGGAGTTCGTCCGCCGCGACGCCCTGGCCGCGATCATCCCCGCCATCCCCATCGGCGCGCACTCCGATCTAAAGGCGTTGCCGGTCGGCCGCCGCGAGGACGGCTCGCCCTGGCTCGTCCGCTTGCATGGCACCCACCTGCTCATCGCGGGCGCGACCGGTGCGGGCAAGGGGTCGGTGATCTGGTCGCTGATCCGGGCCATGCTCGGCGCGATGCAGGACGGGCTGGTCCAGGTGCTGGCGGCCGACCCGAAGGTGATGGAACTGGCCTACGGCCGGGGCATCTTCGACACCTGCGGCCAGTACGCCGCCACCCCGCAAGCGATCGTGGCCATGCTGGAATCCGCCGTGGCGGACATGCAGGCTCGCGCCGCGAAGCTGGCCGGGAAGCAGCGCGACCACACCCCGACAGCTGAGTTTCCGTTTGTGGTGGTGCTGGTTGATGAGGTGGCGTTCCTGACCGCCTACCAGCCGGACAAGGGCCTGCGGGAGCGGGTCAAGGCCGCGCTCGCCACCCTGACTACCCAGGGCCGGGCGGTGGGCTATTGCGTGGTGGCGGCGTTGCAGGACCCGCGCAAGGAGGTGATGAGCATCCGCAACCTGTTCCCGGACCGGATCGCGATGCGGCTCGACGAGCCGGAGCAGGTGGACATGGTGCTCGGCGACGGCGCCCGCGACCGCGGCGCCACCGCTGACCTCATCTCCACCGACCCGGCCACCGGGGCCGGGGTGGCGTTCGTCCGGCTGGAGGCCGACCCCGACCCGGTAAGGGTCCGGGCCGCCTGGGTCTCCGACGACGACATCCGCGCCATGGCCAACGAGTGCACGGCCCGCCTGGCGCCTGAGCCGGTCCGGGCGATCGAGGCGGAGGCGGCATGAACCCGACTCCTGCGTCGTGGCGGACTGACGAGCCGTGCCCGTGCTGCGGTCACGGGCTGACGGCCACCGATGACGGGCAACCCCAGATCAGCCTGGACTGCTTGCTGTGCGGCTGGTCATCCACCTGGACCGGTGACCACGGAACCGAGGTGGCCGAATGACCGAACCGAAGACGACCCGGGCCGAGCGGCTGGCGATGCCGCTGGCCCGCGACTCGATCCGGAAGATCGCCGAGGCTGTCGGCGGCTGCCTGCGCCCGGTCCAGTTGCGCCGCACCGACAAGCTCACCGGACAGGTCGAGCAGGTGATGAAGCCCTGCGGCGCGACCTTGGCCAGCGTGTGCCCGCCGTGCGCGGACCGGGCCAAGTGGCTGCGGGTGACCCAGTGCCGGGAAGGCTGGCACCTCGAGGACGAGCCCGACCCCGGCCCGCCCGCACCCGATGAAGTGCAGGAGTACTGGCTGATCCTGCGCGCCGAGGCCCAGCTGCGCCGCGACCGCGCCGAAACCGCAGGCGAGGACACCGCGGACCTGGACGCGCTGCTCGGCGAGCTCGACACCGAGATCACCCGCGCCGGAGTCCGCGGCACCGTCACCATCACCAGCACAGGCGGCCAGGACGGAACGGAAGGGACGGACGGAAAGGCGAAGGCCCGGCGATCGCGCTCGACCCGGCGCCGCCAGGACGCCCCCGACCTGCCCAAGCGCAAGATCGCCCCGCACACGGTCGGCCGGGTGTTCACCGCGCCGGATGGCAGGTCCTACCGGCCGTCGATGTTCCTCACCTTGACCTGCGACAGCTACGGCAAGGTCCGCGACGACGGCACTCCAGCCGACCCCGGCTCGTATGACTATCAGCGGGCGGCTCGGGACGCGCTGCACTTCGCCGCGCTCACCGACCGGTTCATCCAGAACCTCCGCCGCGTCCTCGGCTACGAAGCCCAGTACTTCGGCACGGTCGAACCACAACGACGGCTCGCGCCGCACCTGCACATGGCCATCCGCGGCGCCGTGCCCCGGGCGGTGGTCCGCCAGGTGATCGCCGCCACCTACCACCAGGTCTGGTGGCCCGCCACCGACACTGTGCGCTACGACGGCGACCAGCTGCCGGTCTGGGACGAGGACGGCAAGCGGTACCTCGACCCGGCCACCGGGGAGGTGCTGCCCAGCTGGGACCAGGCCCTGGATGTCATCGGCCCCAACGATGACCCGCTGCACGTGGCCCGGTTTGGCACCGAGTTCCACGCTGAAGGGGTGCTGGCCGGGTCCAAGGACGCCAGCCGGTGCATCCGCTACCTGACCAAATACCTGACCAAGCACGTCGCCGACTGCCACGCCCCGGACACCGATCCCAAGCGGGCGCACGCCGCCCGGCTCGCCGACGCGCTCAGGTTTGAGCCGTGCTCACCGACCTGCGCCAACTGGCTCCGCTACGGGATACAGCCGAAGAACGCCCGGGCGGGCCTGCGGCCGGGTTGCTGCAAGGGCAAGGCGCACCAGGCCGAGCATCTGGGCTATGCCGGGCGGCGGGTGCTGACCTCGCGCAAGTGGTCGGGCAAGACGCTGGCCGATCACCGCGGCGACCGCAAGGCCCAGCTGCTCGAAACCCTCGGCATGCACGATGAGCCTGACCCGGCCCGCTACAGCTGGCACGTGGTCACCCCGTCCGACCCCGACCACCTGGCCTACGAACGGCGGCTGCTGCACGTCGTCGCCGAGCGCACCCGTATGAAGGCTGCGCTTGTCGAAGCCAGGCACCAAGCGGACGAAGCGGACGGCAATCTTTCGGCAGAGGGGAGGGCGGCATGATCACCAAGCGGGCACAGGTCGGGGCAGAGCGCCAAGCGGACGTGCTGATGACGGTGGCCGAGATGTGCGTGGAACTCGGGGGAGTGTCGCGTCGGACCTTCTATCGCTGGCGCGAGCTGGGAGTCGGCCCGGAATGTCTGAAGATTCCCAACGGCGAGTTGCGGGCCTGGCGCAGTGACTTCCTGGCCTGGCTGGAAACCCTTCGTGAAGGCGCGGCATGAAGTCGCATGATGTCCGGTTCTGGGAGACCCGGCCGAACAAGACGGCCAAGGGTGCGTCGTACACGGTCCGCTGGACGGTCGCTGGCCGTGAGAAGTCGCACACTCTTTCCGGCAAGGCGCGGGCTGAGCGGTACAAGTCGCGTCTGCTTCAAGCCGCCGATAAGGGTGAGGCGTTCGACGTCGATACCGGGCTGCCTGATTCGCTGGCCCGGGAGGTTAGCCCGGTCACCTGGTTTGAGCACGCGTCGGGGTTCATGGATGCGCGCTGGCCGAAGCACGCGGCGAAGGGTCGGGTCTCCCTGGCTGAGGGCCTGATCGCGGTGACGCCGGTCCTGGTCAAGAGTCAGCGGGGGGCGCCCGATCCTGCCGTGCTTCGCCAGGCGCTGCGCAAGTGGGCGTTCAATCCGCCGCGCCGGGACATGCCCCGCCCGCCCGAGGTGGAGGCGGCCTTGCGGTGGCTGGCCCGGGCATCGGTGCCGGTAGCGGCGCTAGAGGAGGCGAGCATGGTGAGCCAGGCGCTCGATGCGTGTGCACGCAAGCTGGACGGGTCGGCGGCATCCGCGCAGTACTACCGCAGGCGGCGCCGGACGTTCTATGGCGCGCTGAAGTACGCGGTGCGGGAGAAGCGTCTTTCGGCAAATCCGCTCGACGGCGCTGAGGACCGGGAGTGGAAGGCACCCGAGGTGGACCAGGCGGTGGACCGACGCCGGGTGGCCAACCCCGCGCAGATGCGTCTGCTGCTGGAGGCGATCCGCTCAACTGGAAAGAGCCAGGGTCCGCGGCTGGTCGCGCTCTACGGCTGCATGTACTACGGGATGCTGCGACCGTCTGAGGCGGTGGCGCTGCTGCTGGATGAATGTCACCTGCCCGCCGCTGGCTGGGGTCGGCTGGAGTTCCGCGAGGTGCAGTCGGCGGCCGGGCGGGAGTGGACGGACGACGGCGAGGTGCATGAGTCCCGCAGGCCCAAGGGTGGCCCGAGGAACGCTGTGCGCCGGGTGCCGATCCCGCCCGCGCTGGTGCAGCTGCTCCGCGAGCACGTCGACCAGTACGGCACCGGCCCGGATGGTCGGCTGTTCTGGACTTATCGCAAAGGCATCTACCAGCCGTCCACGCTCTGGCAGGTCCTCCAGAAGGCCCGGGTCGCGGCGTTCACCCCGGCGCAGGTTGCCTCGCCGCTGGCCCGCAAGCCCTATGACTTCCGTCACGCCGGGGTGTCCTGGCGGCTGAACGCGGGCACTCCTGGCCCGCAGGTGGCCGAGTGGGCCGGTCACAGCGTGGAAGTCTTGTACCGCATCTACGCGCACTGCCTGGATGGTGACGACGAGCGATGGCACGAGCGGATGGAGCAAGCTCTTGGTTAGCATCGAGCCGCGGGCGGTGTGCCAGCGTCTCGTGTTTCCGGGTCTGACCCGAGTTGGGCGAGCTTAGTGCGCACCGTTGCGAGGACCGGGTGTGGTTGGCTGAGGTCGATCTGTCTGGCCAAGGGTGGGCGGTGCCTGTGGACCCTGGCCGCGGTAAGGCAGTGGTCAGCGAGCCGGATGGCGAACCAGCGGGCCCCGGCGGACCAGGCGCGACCAGCCGCGGTGCGGCCGTGGCAGCGGCACGTCCCTAGTGAACTGGTCCACCAGGTCAGTTTGGGCGGGGACGGCGAGCTGGTCCATCAACTGGTCGGCCACCTGGATCGGCGCGCCGGTGGCGGCGGCCATGGCAAGCGCGTAGCCGATGCGGACTGTCATCTGCCGAGGCTCAGCGGCGCCCGCCGCGGTGAACTGGATCCGCGCGGCCGCCTGCGCGGTGTCGCGCCCTCGACGTGGTCCGGTGGTCAGCGCGGGGTCCAGCTCGTCGATGTCTACGCCGGTCACCGTCACGCCCGCGGCGCGGAGCAGGTCTGCGGTGATCACCTCGGCGGGTTCGGGGTGGGGGTGATCCTCCCGGCCCCGGAACAGGCCGTGCCCTTCGGGCCCGTTCAGCCACACCGGAAGTGCCCGGCCGCCGGAGTCGGCGGTGAGTACCACGAGGAACGAGGAGATCCTGAACCCGTGACCACCCATCCGCTCGCCCGGCCATGGCTTGATGTCCGCGATCCGTACCGTCGTCATGATCGTGAAACGATCCGCGCGGGGACAAAGTGCCGTCACACGTCGAGCGCCAGGCGACCGCAATTAGTACGCAGATTCAGCCACCGAGAAGGACAAACTCCGAGGTCAGCACCGCGCGCATGTCGCCAAGCCCGAAATGTGGCCCAAGTCGGGTGGACGGTGACGACGAGCGATGGCACGAGCGCATGGAGGAAGCTCTTGGCTAGCATGAAGCCCCGGCCGGTGTGCCGGGGCTCCGTGTTTTCCGGGTCTGACCTGGCTGGATGCCGTGATCTTCATTCCGCGTATATTCCGGGAACCCTGACATCGGGCCGCTTTTGGCGGCACATGGCTGCACACGGGCCGGAGCCCGGTCTTCGGCATTTTCGCTGGTCAGGCGTTGTTTCGCCTGGTTATTGGTGGCGCCCCCAGTAGGATTCGAACCTACGCTCACGGCTCCGGAGGCCGTTGCTCTCTCCCCTGAGCTATGGGGGCTGGTCACGCCGAGACTGAACGTCACGCCGTAACAGAACGTGGAAAGGCTATCAGTCGGTTGCAATCGAGGGACACGAAGCCGATGCGCGCACACGATCACGGCGGACAGGCTACTCTCGCGCGAGTGGCGCAGGCATTGGGGCGGGTGCTCGTCGTAGACGACGATGAGGTGATCAGGCAGCTCATCGCCGTCAACCTCACGCTGGAAGGATTCGACGTGGCGACGGCCGTGGACGGGCAGGACTGCCTGGACAAGGTGGTCGCGATCAGCCCGGACGTGATCACCCTGGACGTCATGATGCCGCGGCTCGACGGCTGGGTCACCGCGATGGAACTGCGCAAGAACCCGGAGACCAGCCACGTCAAAGTGGTGCTCATCACGGCGCGCGCGCAGGAGGACGACCGCAGCCGCGGCCAGCAGATCGGCGTGGATGCTTACCTGACCAAGCCGTTCGACCCGGGCGAGATGATCCGGATCGTGCGCGAGCTGGCCGGCGCGCCCCCCGGCCCCTTCGGCTAGCCCGTCAAGATCGATGGAAGTTTGGTGTCCTCAGGTGGACACCAAACTTCCATCGATCAAGGAAACATCGCGGTCCACAGACGCCGGCCCGCACAGTCGGCCCGGGTAGCCTGCACAGCGTGATCTCGGCGGACGTCAGGCGCGCGGCCTGGGACGCCGCCCGGGCGGCAGTCGCGGCCGGCGACCTGCCCGGCCCGGTCCCGGCCGACGGCGGCGCCGCCGACACCAGCACGCTGCGCCCCGGCCGCCCCGGCGAGTACGTGTCTACGCTGCCTTACCTGCTGGCCACCGCCGCGACCCCGCCGCACCAGGCCGCTGACGTCCTGGCTGCCCGGCTGGCCAGCCTGCCCTGGATCGCCACCGCCACGGCCGCAGCCGGTCACCTCACTGTCACCGTCGCCGGCGAGGTGCTCGCCGCCGTCGCGGTCCGTACCGCCCAGGCCCCCGACTGCGCGCGCAGCGACATCCTGCGCGGCCTGAAGCTCCCCGCCCCGCCGCCCGCCGACCTGGCCGGCGCCCCGAGCTGGCAGCATGCGCACGCCGAGCTCACCGCCGAGGTCACCGCCCGGCTAGCTGCCAAGGCCGGAGCCGAGATTTTTCCCGAACGGCTGCCGCCCGGGCGCTCTCACGGGAGCGCGGGCGCCGGGACCGACGCCGAGCAGCTGCCGCCCGGACGCTTCCGCGGGAGCGCCGCCGCGACGGTGGCCGCCGCGCTCGGCTACGCCGGCTCCGATGCCGTCAGGTATGCGCTGATCAGGCGGGTACGCGGCTGGCCTGACGGCGCGACAGCGGAAGTGCCCGTTCGGTATCATCTCGACAATCCCGTTTATGCTGTTCGTTACGCGCACGCGCACGCAGCTTCCACCCTTCGCCAGGCCGCTGACCTCGGGCTCGGCGCGGGGCAGGCGGCCGGGTTCGCACCGTGCCTGCTCACCCATCCAGCCGAGCGGGCGCTGCTCGGCGCCCTGTCCTGGCTGCCCGAACGGGTGGCCTGGTCAGCGCGCAGCGCGCGGCCTGGTGAGTTCGCCCGGTACCTGGAGGAGCTGGCGGGGACGTACCAGGACTGCCGGGAGGCCTGCCCGGCGCTCCCGTTCGGCGGGCGCGGCGCGCCGCGGGACCGGCCCGCGACCCGGGCCAGGCTGTGGCTGGTGACCGCGGTGGCGGCGGCCATCGCGGCAGGCCTGGCACTGCTCGGGGTCAGCGCGCCGGACCGGCTGTAATCCGCCGAACACGAGGGAGCCCGATGACCAGCTTTGCCCGCCCGTCCGTCCCGCAGCCGGACGGCGTGGTCCGCGGCCGGCCACGCGCGGCTGCCCGGGTGCCGGACGATCACCCGCCCGCACCGCCAGCGGACCTGAACGCACTCGGCCCGGCCATCTGGCCGCGCACCGCCCGCAGGCAGGACGGGGTGCTCAGCATCGGCGGGATCGACGCGCGGGATCTGGCCGCCGAGTTCGGCACGCCGCTGTTCGCCTGTGACGAGGCGGATTTCCGCGCCCGGTGCCGGGACTTCCGCGACGCGTTCGGCCCGGCAGACGCGGTCTGCTACGCGGCGAAGGCGTTCTGCTGCCGCGAGGTGCTGCGCTGGGCTGTCCAGGAGGGCCTGGGCGTGGACGTCTGCACCGAAGGTGAGCTGGAGACGGCGCTGTCGGCCGGGGTGCCGGCCGGCCTGATCACCCTGCACGGCAACAACAAGAGCACGGGCGAGCTCGCCCGCGCCCTGGACGCCGGCCTGGGCCACATCGTGCTCGACTCGTTCGAGGAGATCGCCCGGCTGGCCTATCTGGCCGAGCGCAGCGGCGCGCGGCCGAAGGTGCTGGTCCGGGTCACCACTGGCGTGCACGCCGGCACGCACGAATACATTGCCACCGCGCACGACGACCAGAAGTTCGGCTTCTCGCTCGCTTCCGGCGCGGCGGCCGAGGCCGTCCGCCGGGTGCTCGCCTCGCCGGACCTGGACCTCGCCGGGCTGCACTCGCACATCGGGTCGCAGATCACCGGCCCCGCGGGGTTCGCGTCGGCGGCGCGGCTGATGGTGGGGCTGGCCGCCGCGATCCGGGACGAGCACGGAGTGGAGATCGCCGAGCTCGACCTCGGCGGCGGCTTCGGCATCGCCTACACGGCCGGCGACACGCCGGCCGACCCGGCCGCGATCGCGCGCGTCCTGACGGAGACGGTCGACGCCGCCTGCCGCGAGGCCCGCCTGCCACGGCCGCGGCTGACCGTCGAGCCCGGCCGGGCGATCGCCGGCCCGGGCACGGTGACGCTGTACGAGGTCGGCACCGTGAAGGACGTCCCGTTCGACGGCGGGCTGCGGACCTATGTCAGCGTGGACGGCGGGATGAGCGACAATATCCGCACGGCGCTGTACGACGCCAGGTACACGTGCGTGCTCGCCTCCCGCGAGTCCGCCGCCGCGCCGATGCTCTCGCGCGTGGTGGGCAGGCACTGCGAGAGCGGGGACATCGTGGTCCGGCACGCTTACCTGCCCGCCGACCTGTCCCCGGGCGACCTGCTCGCGGTGGCAGCCACCGGGGCGTACTGCAGGTCGGCGGCGAGCAACTACAACCACGTGCCGCGGCCGGCCGTCGCGGCGGTGCGGGACGGGGCGGCGAGGGTGCTGGTCCGGCGCGAGACGATCGGGGACCTGCTCCGGCTGGACGTCGGCTGAGGCCGCCGAGGCAGGCCGGCCGCGCAGTGAGGCCGGTCACGAGATGAGGGGAGCGTCCAGCGTGGCGCAAGCGGGCGAAACCAGGCCGCCGGGCCGCGGCCTGCGGGTGGCCCTGCTGGGCTGCGGCGTTGTCGGCTCGCAGGTCGTCAGGCTGCTGCGCGAGCAGGCCGCCGACCTGACCGCGAGGATCGGCGCCCCGGTCGAGGTGACCGGCATCGCGGTGCGGCGGCTGCAGCGGCAGCGGGCCGCGGGCATCGACCGCGCGCTGCTCACCACCGACGCGGCCGAGCTGGTGACCAGGCCGGACACCGACATCGTGATCGAGGTCATCGGCGGCATCGAGCCGGCCCGCTCGCTGCTGGTCGCGGCGATGAAGGCGGGCAAGTCCGTGGTCACCGCGAACAAGGCGCTGCTCGCCGAGGACGGCGCCACGGTGCACGGCGCGGCCCGCGAGTATGGCGCCGACCTCTACTACGAGGCGGCGGTGGCGGGCGCGATCCCGCTGCTGCGGCCGCTGCGCGAGTCGCTGGCCGGCGACGAGGTGCACCGCGTGCTCGGCATCGTGAACGGGACGACCAACTACATCCTGGACAAGATGGATAGCTCCGGCGCCGGTTTCGCCGACGCGCTGGAGGAGGCGCAGAGCCTGGGCTACGCCGAGGCGGATCCGACCGCCGACGTGGAGGGCTTCGACGCCGCGGCGAAGGCGGCCATCCTGGCCGGGCTCGCCTTCCACACGCCGGTGACCGCCGCGGACGTGCACCGCGAGGGGATCACCGGCGTCCGGCCCGCCGACATCGAGAGCGCCCGGGCGCTCGGCTGCGTGGTGAAGCTGCTGGCCATCTGCGAGCGTACCCCGGCGGGCGTCAGCGTCCGGGTGCACCCGGCGATGATCCCGCGCGGGCACCCGCTGGCCGGCGTGCGCGAGGCCTACAACGCGGTGTTCGTCGAGGCGCAGTCGGCGGGCAGGCTGATGTTCTACGGCGCGGGCGCCGGCGGCGCGCCGACGGCGAGCGCGGTGCTCGGCGACCTGGTCGCGGTGGCCCGCAACCGGCTGGCCGGCACCAGGGGCCCGGACGCGTCCACCTACGCCGACCTGCCGGTGCTGCCGATGGGGGAGACCCGCACCGCGTACCACGTGGCGCTGGACGTGGCCGACCGCCCCGGCGTGCTCGCCCAGGTGGCCGAGGCCTACGCCCGGCACGACGTGTCGATCAAGGCGGTCCGGCAGGAGGGCAGGGGAGAGGCGGCCCAGCTGGTCATCGTCACCCACCAGGCGCGGGACGCGGCGCTCGCCGCCACCGTGTCCGACCTGCAGGCGATGCCCGCGGTGCGCTCGGTGGCCAGCGTGATGCGGGTCGAGGGGGACGAGAGCCAGTGACCGCCGCCGCCGTCACCCGGCCCTGGCGAGGCGTGATCGCCGAATACCGCGACCGGCTCCCGGTCACCGGCGACACGCCGGTGGTCACCCTGCAGGAGGGCGGCACGCCGCTGCTGCCCGCGCCGGTGCTGTCCGCCCGCACCGGCTGCTCGGTGTACCTCAAGGTCGAGGGGGGCAACCCGACCGGCTCGTTCAAGGACCGCGGCATGACCGTGGCGATCAGCATGGCGGCCGGCCGGGGCGCGCGCTCGGTGATCTGCGCCTCCACCGGCAACACCAGCGCCAGCGCCGCCGCGTACGCGGCCAGGGGCGGCCTGAGCTGCGCCGTGCTGGTGCCGAAGGGCAAGATCGCGCTGGGCAAGCTGGCCCAGGCGCTCGTGCACGGCGCCAGGCTGCTGCAGGTGGAGGGCAACTTCGACGACTGCCTGGAGCTGGCGTCCAAGCTCGCCGTCGACTACCCGGTGGCCCTGGTCAACTCCGTCAACCCGGACCGGCTGCAGGGCCAGAAGACGGCCGCGTTCGAGATCGTGGACCAGCTCGGCGACGCGCCGGACGTGCACTGCCTGCCGGTCGGCAACGCCGGCAACATCACCGCCTACTGGATGGGTTACCGCGAGTACGCCCAGGCCGGCCTCGCGACCCGGACGCCCCGGATGTTCGGGTTCCAGGCGAGCGGCGCCGCGCCCATCGTCAACGGCGCGCCGGTGCTGCGCCCGCAGACGATCGCGACCGCGATCAGGATCGGCAATCCGGCGTCCTGGCAGCCCGCGGAGGCCGCCAGGGACGAGTCCGGCGGCGTGATCCGCGCGGTCACCGACCGGCAGATCCTGGCGGCGTACCGGCTGCTGGCCGGCCAGGAGGCGGTGTTCGGCGAGCTGGCGTCCGCGGCCAGCGTGGCCGGCCTGCTGCAGGCCAGCGCGGACGGGACGCTGCCGGCCGGCTGCACCGTCGTCTGCACGATCACCGGGAACGGGCTGAAGGACCCGGACTGGGCGGTGTCGGCCGCGCCGGCGCCGGTCATCGTCCCGGCCGATGTGGTGGCTACGGCGGCGGCCCTTGAGCTCGCGTGAGGCCGTCCGGCGGGCCGCAGCGGCCTGGCCGCGGCTGGCCGTGCGGGTCCGGGTGCCCGCGACGAGCGCCAACCTCGGGCCCGGGTTCGACGCGCTCGGTCTGGCGCTGACGCTGTACGACGAGGTGGAGGCCGAGATCACCGGCTCCGGCCTGGCCATCGAGGTGTCCGGCGAGGGCGCGGACGCGGCCGGCGCGGGTGAGCGGCACCTAGTGGTGCGGGCCATGCGCGCGGCCTTCGGGGCGGCCGGCGGCCAGCCGCCGGGCCTCGCGCTGCGCTGCTGCAACGCGATCCCGCAGCGGCGCGGCCTGGGCTCGTCGGCGGGTGCCGTCGTCGCGGGCCTGCTGGCCGGCCGTGCGCTGGCCGCGGAAGTATCCGGGCTGTCCGGCGGCGCTGCGGCGGGCGCGCCCGGTGGCGCCGTGGCGGGCGCGCCCGGTGGCGCCGTGGCGGCCGGCCCAGGCGGCGCCGGCGCGGACCCCGCGGCGGACAGCACCGGGGTGTTCGCCGACAGCGCCATGCTCGCCCTGGCGTCGGAGCTCGAGGGGCACCCGGACAACGCCGCGGCCTGTCTGGCCGGCGGCCTGACCATCGCCTGGAATGCCGGCGCCGGGCCGCGGGCTATCCGGCTGGATCCGCTGCCGGACATCGTCCCGGTCGTCTGCGTCCCCGCGGTCTCGATGCCGACCGCGGCGGCCAGGCGCGCGCTGCCGCCGACCGTGCCGCACGCCGACGCGGCCGCGAACGCTGGCCGCAGCGCGCTTCTTATCGCGGCCCTCACCCAGGCCCCTGACCTGCTGCTCGATGCCACCAGGGACCTGCTGCACGAGCCGTACCGGGCGCCGCTGATGCCGGACAGCGCCGACGTGATCGGACGGCTCCGCCGCGCCGGGATCGCCGCGGTGCTGTCCGGCGCCGGGCCGTCGGTGCTCGCCCTCACCGTCAGCGGTAAGACTCCGGGTCCGGGTGAAGTGGATTCAATCGTGAGTCAAGCGGGTAAGCAGTGGCACGTAACCCCCCTGGACGTAGACAGGCAAGGCGCGACCATCCAGTCCGCCCCGCCGGGCGCAAGCACGCTGACTGGTCCCGCTGGCCGGTCCTCGCCGGACTTATTGGTCTCCTCCGTGAAACACGGACGGCTCTGAGGGAATGACGTGGGCTCTCTTGGTGTTAGGCTGGGTACCGCACCAGATGCCCTGCCACGGGTACAGGTGCTTGCAAGTTCCTTGTTGCCCGGTCCCCGAAGTCACTTCAGGGCTGTGGCACTCCGTTGCCGCTCCGGCCGTTCGTTTCTCCTCCGCTCCCGCCTGGACTGGAGGCGGCCCGGCGGATCGAGCGGGAACGGGGGGTCGGGGGGAACCGAAAGGTGGCCCGGATTAACGGAGCCGAGCACTGACGCCGAACTCCTCATCTGGATGCACCCCGAGCCTCCTGGCCTGGCAACGGGACCACGGCTACATGAACGTGCCATGGACCCGCCCCCGGGAGAACGTGCAGAGGGCAGACAACATGCAGAACCTTGGCCTGGACAGTCGCCAGGCCGCGAAACCGGGCCGACCGGCCGCCGGGCAGCCGGCGCCCGCCCCTGGAAGGATCCCTTGTGAGCGATACCACCGAATTCCTCACCAGCTCGCACAGCAGTGCGGAGCCGGCCGACGCCCCGTCCGGCGCGAGTCGTAGCGCGGGTGGCCGCAAGGCCGCCTCGGCAGGCAAGGCCGCGGCCGTGAGTAGCACGGCGTCAGCCACCCCAGGTGAGGACAGCGCGGCACCGGGAACCCGGTCCGCGCCGAGCACGTCTCGCGGCAGCGGCGGCGGCCTGGCCGCGATGCGGCTGCCCGAGCTGCAGCAGATGGCGCAGACGATGGGCGTCAAGGGAACCGGCCGGATGCGCAAGGGCGAGGTTATTGCGGCGATCCAGGACAGGCAGGGCGGCGCCGCCGCCGCGGCCGCGCCGCAGTCCCGGCCCAGCGCGCGACAGGAGAACTCGACGCAGCGGGGCGCGCCTGCGGGAGCAGGGGCCACTCGCCACCTTGAGCGAGACGCCATGGAATCTGATACGTCAGCACGAGCCGCCTCGGGCCAGGACGCGAGGGTCGGCGACACCGCACAGCCCCCCCGTGTCGGCACGGACGAGCAGCTGCCCTTTGACCGGGCCGATTCCGCCGGGGCCAACGGGAGCTCGGACGCCGGGCGCCAGGCGGCCGCGGGCCGCGATGACAACAGGTCAGCCGCGGACGCACAGCGCGGTGACCGGCGCCGTCGTAACGGCCGTCCGGACCAGCCCCGGACCCGCGACGCGGGTGGTGACCAGCGCCGCGAGCAGGCCGGGACCGACCAGCGCCGCGAGCAGGGCGGCGGCGACCAGCGCCGCGAGCAGGGCGGCGGCGACCAGCGCCGCGAGCAGTCCGCCGATCATGGCGCGAACAGCGGCCGCGGCCCGCTTTCCGACGCCCAGCGCGGCGACGACGACAGCGACAGCAGCCGCCGCCGCAACCGGGACCGGTTCCGCAACCGCAACCGCCAGCGCGGCGGCCGCGGCAGTGAGCGTCAGGGCGAGGCCGAGCCGGTCATCGCCGAGGACGACGTGCTCATCCCGATCGCCGGCATTCTCGACGTGCTGGACAACTACGCGTTCGTCCGGACCACCGGCTACCTGCCGGGCCCGAATGACGTGTACGTTTCGCTCTCCCAGGTGCGCAGGCACGGCCTGCGCAAGGGCGACGTGATCGAGGGCGCGGTGCGCCAGCCCCGGGACGGTGAGCGCAGGGAGAAGTTCAACGCGCTCGTCCGGCTCGACAAGGTCAACGGGCTCGACCCCGAGCACGCCAGGGACCGCGCCGAGTTCTCCAAGCTCGTCCCGCTGTACCCGCAGGACAGGCTCAGGCTGGAGACCGAGCCGGGCGTCCTGACCACCCGGATCATCGACCTGATCGCCCCGATCGGCAAGGGCCAGCGCGGGCTCATCGTGTCCCCGTCCAAGGCGGGCAAGACGCTGATCATGCAGTCGATCGCCAACGCGATCACCAAGAACAACCCGGAAGTCCACCTCATGGTCGTCCTCGTGGACGAGCGGCCTGAGGAGGTCACCGACATGCAGCGCGCGGTGAAGGGCGAGGTTATCCACTCCACCTTCGACCGGCCGGCCGAGGATCACACCACCGTCGCCGAGCTCGGCATCGAGCGGGCCAAGCGGCTGGTGGAGATGGGCCACGACGTCGTGGTGCTGCTTGACTCGATCACCCGGCTCGGCCGCGCCTACAACCTGGCCGCGCCGGCCAGCGGCCGGATCATGTCCGGCGGCGTGGACTCCACCGCCCTCTACCCGCCGAAGCGGTTCTTCGGCGCCGCCCGCAACATCGAGCACGGCGGCTCGCTGACGATCCTGGCCACCGCCCTGATCGAGACCGGCTCCCGGGCGGACGAGGTCATCTTCGAGGAGTTCAAGGGCACCGGCAACATGGAGCTGCGGCTGCGCCGTGAGCTCGCCGAGAAGCGGATCTTCCCCGCGGTGGACGTGGACGCGTCCAGCACCCGCAAGGAGGAGCTGCTCATGTCCCCGGAGGAGCTGAAGATCGTCTGGCAGCTGCGCCGGGTGCTGCACGCGCTCGAGCCGCAGCAGGCGCTTGAGGTGCTGATGGACAAGATGCGGGAGACCAAGAGCAACGCCGAGTTCCTGCTCCAGGTCCAGAAGACGACGCTCAATCAGTAGCGACCGGGAATCTGCGCAGGACGCGCCGTGTTCTGACGTAGTCTCTATCCGAATTAGCGGTGCCGGTTCCCGCCACGCGGCGCAGGCCGCTGGCGACCCGGTGTCGCCTTAGCCAGGAGACTTCACATGAAGCCTGACATTCACCCGCAGTACGTGGTCACCAAGGTGACCTGTACCTGCGGCAGCAGCTTTATCACCCGGAGCACTTCGACCAGCGGCGAGATCCACGCCGACGTCTGCTCGCAGTGCCACCCGTTCTACACCGGCAAGCAGAAGATCATGGACACCGGTGGCCGGGTCGCTCGGTTCGAGCGCCGGTTCGGCAAGAAGGACGCGGGGGCTAAGTAGCCTGACACGCCGTGGGGGCACCACTCGATATCGCGCTCGTCGGCAGAGCCGAATAGCGCGAGATCGGGCGGCAGCCCCACGCCTCGCGCCCCGAAGCAGAAGCAGCACACTGACACAACTTGGACGGGAGCGTTTTCGTGTTTGAGCGGCTCGGCGGGCTGGCCGCGGAGCTCGCGGAACTCGAGAAGAAGCTCGCTGATCCGGATGTGCATGCCGATCAGGAGCGGGCGACCGCGCTCGGGCGCAGGTATGCCGAGCTCAGCCCGATGGTGCATGCCTACCAGGAGTGGCAGCGCATTGTCGGTGATGAGGCGGCCGCGCGGGAGCTGGCGACGGAGGATCCCTCGTTCGCTGCTGAGGTTGAGCAGCTGGCGAAGCAGCGGGTGGAGCTGGAGAAGCAGCTGACCGAGCTGCTGGCGCCCAAGGACTCCAGTGACACCCGGGATGTCATCCTCGAAGTAAAGGCGGGCGAGGGGGGCGAGGAGTCGGCGCTGTTCGCCGGCGACCTGCTGCGGATGTACCTGCGGTACGCGGAGCGGCAGGGATGGAAGACCGAGATCCTGGACGCGGCGATGACCGGGCTCGGCGGCTACAAGGACGCCACGGTGGCGGTCAAGTCACGCGCCGCGGCCCGCGGCGGGCCGGGGGTCTGGTCGCGGCTGAAGTACGAGGGCGGCGTGCACCGGGTGCAGCGGGTGCCGGTGACAGAGTCGCAGGGCCGGATTCACACGTCAGCGGCCGGCGTGCTCGTCATGCCGGAGGCCGATCCGGTTGAGGTCCAGGTGGAACCGGGTGACATCCGGGTGGACGTGTTCCGGTCCTCCGGGCCCGGCGGCCAGAGCGTGAACACCACCGACTCAGCCGTGCGCATCACGCACCTGCCCACCGGAATCGTGGTCTCCTGCCAGAACGAGAAGAGCCAGCTGCAGAACAGGGAGCAGGCGATGCGCATCCTGCGGGCCCGGCTGCTGGCCCAGGCCCAGCAGGAAGCCGACGCGCAGGCGGCCGCGCAGCGCCGCGGCCAGGTGCGCACCGTTGACCGCTCGGAGCGGATCCGGACGTACAACTTCCCGGAGAACCGCATTGCCGACCACCGGATCGGATACAAGGCCTACAACCTGGACCAGGTCCTGGACGGTGACCTGGACGGCGTGATCGGCGCGCTCGCCGAGGCGGACACGGCCGAGCAGACCGCCGGGGCCGCGACTACCGGCGACGATGCTCAAGGCCGGGAGCGCGCCGGGTGAGCCTGCTGCTCGACGAGATCAGGCGCGCCGCGGCCCGGCTGGCCGAGGCGGAGGTCGAGTCCCCGCGAGCCGACGCGGAGCAGCTCGCCGCGCACGTGCACGGCGTAGGCCGCGGCGAGCTGCACGCGGTGCCCGACGACGCGTTCGACGCGAGGTTCTGGCAGGCGGTGGACCGGCGGGCGGCCCGCGAGCCGCTGCAGCACATCACCGGGGTGACCTACTTCCGGCACCTCGAGCTCAGCATCGGGCCCGGGGTGTTCGCGCCGCGGCCGGAGACCGAGGTGATGACCGGCTGGGCGATCGACCGGCTGCGGGCGACGGGCGGGGCCGAGCCCGTGGTCGTCGACCTGGGCACCGGATCCGGCGCGATAGCCCTGTCCATCGCCCTCGAAGTGCCTGCCGCCCGGGTGCACGCGGTCGAGGCCGATCCCCTCGCCCTCGCCTACGCCGAGCGGAACGTGGCCGCCTACCGCGATCCGGAGCCAGGCGCGGGCCGCCGGGTGCGCCTGGCCGGCGCCGACTTTGCCACTGCGCTGAGCGATCTCGACGGTACCGTGGACCTGGTGATCAGCAACCCGCCGTACATCCCGCTGGGCGCGAGCGTTCCGCCGGAAGTGGGCGAGTACGACCCGCCGTCCGCGCTGTGGAGCGGCGCCGACGGCCTGGACACGATCCGGGTGGTGCAGCGGGCCGCGCGGCGGCTGCTGCGGCCGGGCGGTCTTGTCGCTGTGGAGCACGGTGCCCCGCAGGGCGACGCCGTCCGCGCGGTGTTCGCGTCCGGCGGCTGGCAGGACATCACGCAGCACCAGGACCTGGCCGACCGCGACCGGTTCGTCACGGCGGTCTGGCAGGATGGGCAGCCATGAGCGACCGCTATGACTGCTCCGACCCTGAGCAGCGCGCGGCGGGCCTGAAGGCGGCCGTGGACGCGGTGCGCCGCGGCGAGCTCGTCGTGCTGCCCACCGACACGGTCTACGGCATCGGCGCGGAGGCCTTCACCCCCGCCGCCGTCACCGGGCTGCTCATCGCCAAGCGGCGGGGCCGGGACATGCCGCCGCCGGTGCTGGTCGGGACGGTCCGCGCGGCGACCGCGCTGATCGAGGATCTCAGCGACGCCGGGAAGGACTTCATCGACGAGTTCTGGCCCGGCGGGCTCACCCTGGTGTGCCGGGCCAGGAGCACGCTGAGCTGGGACCTGGGCGAGACCAGGGGCACAGTGGCGGTCCGGATGCCGCTGCACCCGCTCGCACTCGACCTGCTCAAGGAAACCGGGCCGCTGGCGGTGAGCAGCGCGAACGTCTCGGGCATGCCCGCCGCGACCACCGCCGACGAAGCCGAGGACCAGCTGGGCCGCTCGGTCGCCGTGTACCTGGACGCGGGACCCGCGACCGGCGGGGTGCCGTCCACGATCGTGGATCTCACCGGGCTGGTGCCCAGGCTGCTGCGGGCCGGAGCGATCCCGGTCAACCGGCTGAACGAGGTGGCCGCGGTAGCCACCAGCACGCAGCCGCCGGCCGGGGCGACCGCAGAGCCCGCCGGAGCTGACGAGACCGCCGCGGACACGGCCGCCTTCGGTACCCCGGAGACCACGACAGAGATCTCGGACGCCGCTCCTATGCCGCCGGATCCTGGCCCCGGCGGCTGAGCCGCGTGCGCGAGTACATCCTCACGCTCCTCACCGCCGCGGCGGTGACCTACCTGCTGACTCCCCTGGTGCGGCGCGTCGCGATGGCGACGGGGGCCATGCACGCCCCCCGCGACCGGGACGTGCACGTGGTCCGCACGCCGCTGCTCGGCGGCCTGGCCATGTACGGCGGGCTGGCCGCCGCTTTGCTGGTGGCCAATCAGCTCACCTACCTGCGCGCGGTGATCGGCGGTACCCGGGTCAGTACCGGGCTGCTGCTGGCCGGCGGCCTGGTCGTGCTGATGGGCATCGTGGACGACCGCTGGGGCATGAGCGCGCTCAGCAAGCTGGCCGGCCAGGTCGCCGCCGCCGGGATCCTGGTGTGGAGCGGGACCGAGCTGTCCTGGATACCCAGCCCGAACGGCAACGTGATCGTGCTGTCGCCGAACCAGGCGCTGGTGGTGACCATCCTCGTCGTGGTGGTCACGATCAACGCGGTGAACTTCATCGACGGCCTGGACGGGCTGGCCGCCGGGATCGTCTGCATCGCCGCGCTGGCGTTCTTCGCCTACTCCTACACGCTGGTGCGGGTGGCCGGGGCGTCCACCCAGTCGCTTCCGGCGCTGGTGTCGGCGATCCTGGCCGGGATCTGCCTCGGCTTCCTGCCGCACAACTTCTACCCGGCGCGCATCTTCATGGGTGACACCGGCGCGATGCTGCTCGGGCTGCTGCTCGCCTACGGGCCGATCTCCAGCACGGCGACGCTGGATCCCAGCATCCTGAAGAACACGCTCAACAGATTTCCCACGATCCTGCCGATCCTGCTGCCCGCCGCCATCTTCCTCATCCCCTACGCCGACCTGCTGCTGGCGGTGGCCCGGCGCACCAGGGCGGGGCAGTCGCCGTTCGCGCCGGACAAGAAGCACCTGCACCACCGGCTGCTGAGCATCGGGCACTCGCACCGCAAGAGCGTGCTGCTCATGTACACCTGGGCCGCCCTGTTCGCGGTCACCGTGGTGTCGCTGTCGGTGGTGCGCACCAAGCTGCAGGTCCTGGCCGGCACCACGCTGGTCGCGATGCTGGTCCTGCTGCTCGTCTCGGTGCCCAGGCTGCGGCCGCACCGCCGCCGTCCGGCCGTCGCCCCGATAGCGGCCGGGACCCCTGCGGTGACCGCTGCCGTGCCGGCCGGGCCAGCGGAGGCCGCGGCCGCGCCCCGCCATGCCGCCGACAGCCCGCAGCCCCGGCCGACCCGTGACTCCGCCTAGTCATACTGTTACCATCTGTGGCTTCTTCACCGGGTTGGGCGGCATATTTCTGGACAGGACCCCTGGTAAAGCCTTTGCCAAGGAGCTTGTGATATCTTTCACGAGCAAGGAACTCGAGGGCGAGTGAGGGCTCAGTGATACGGTTCGGTAACCTGACGGAGCGCTATCGCCCTGGTGTGTGGCGCGCCGACCAGCGCCCGTTCCGTTCGGGGGCTGTCCCGCCGGATTCGCCGGCGGCCACCCTTCTGCCTGTCGAGCCTCACGGGGTTACCTAGATGCACGCGAGTTACGGCCGAGTCCTCAAGCGGACAGCCGTGCCCACGGCCGCCGCCGCGGTGGTCATGATCGCCTTGTCCGCGGCTCTCGGCGGCGTCAAGGGGCTCATCGGCGCGCTGCTCGGCGTCGCGCTCGTCGCGGTCTTCTACGGGATCAGCCTGGTCGCGGTCAGCAGGGCCGCCCGGGTCAGCCCGCAGGCCATGATGCTCACCGCGATCGTCACGTTCCTGGTCAAGATTCTCGCGCTCGCCGTCCTCGTCTCCCGCTTCGCCGGGACAACGGCGTTCAACAACAAGCTCTTCGGGTTCACCGCGATCGCCTGCATCCTGGCCTGGAGCATCGGACAGGCGGTCATTTTCTCCCGGATGAAGATCCTCTACGTTGAGCCGGAGGCGGACAAGCAGCCCGTCGGCCCGGACGGGAAGCTGTACGCCGAGCCGGACGGGAAACGGTGACGCGTGCTGAAGACCCAGCTTCCGGACGGCGGATCGCGGCCCGTGGCTCACGCTACCGCCCGGCCGGCCGCGCGGCCGGCGTTCCGGCCAGGCCCCCGTCGGGAGGGACACCGTGACCAGCAGCCGGGTGCCGCCGACGCGGCGACGCCAGGGCGTACCGCCCCGCACCAGCGGCAGCGACGGCTGGGCCGCAGTCAGCTACCTGCTGGGCGGCATGATCGTCTACGGTGGCATCGGCTGGGTCATCGGCCACTGGCTCGTGCACTCGGTGCTGTTCTTCCCGCTGGGCATGGTTGTCGGCCTCGCGCTCGCGATCGTGCTCATCATCTTCCGCTTCGGCAGGTCCTGACCGGGGAGATTTCCCGGCCAACCGCGCAGGGCCAGGACTGGCCGCGCACAAGGAGCTTTACGTGACCCCTGACGCCCACGTGACCACCGTGGCCGGCGGCTGCCACATCTTCTCGGGCTGCGGCTACAAGGCCCCCGGGCTCGGTGACTTCATCTTCAACCCCATCTTCAGCATCGGCCCGTGGCACGTCACGAAGCCCGAGCTGCTGATGGTGATCTGCGTGATCGTCATCGTGGCCTTCTTCTGGGCGGCGTTCGCCAAGCCCAAGCTCGTTCCGCGGGGGGCGCAGAACGTCGCCGAACTGGGCGTCCTGTTCGTCCGGGACCAGATCCTCCGCCCGATGATCGGCAAGAAGGGCGATAAGTTCCTGCCCTTCCTGGTGTCGCTGTTCTTCTTCATCTGGGTCATGAACATCATGGAGGTCATCCCGGTCGCGCAGTTCCCGGTGCCGGCGCACATCGGGTTCGTCTGGACGCTGGTGGGCCTGGTCTGGCTCACCTACATGTCCGTCGGCATAAGGGTGAAGGGCCCGATCAAGTTCTTCACCGGCATGATCCCGGAGGGCGTCCCGTGGTGGATCATGGGGCTGCTCGTGCCGATCATCTGGTTCTCCGACATCCTCGTCCGGCCGTTCACGCTCGGCGTGCGGCTGTTCGCGAACATGTTCGCCGGGCACATCCTGCTGCTCGTCTTCTACCTGTCCACGTGGTACTTCTTCAGCGCGTCGTTCGGCCTGGTGTACGCGGCCGGCTCGCTGGCGATGGTCATCGTGCTGACCGGGTTCGAGCTGCTGATCCAGGCGCTGCAGGCGTTCATCTTCACCATGCTGACCGCCTTCTACATCGGTGACTCGATGGAGACGGCCCACTGACGTACCTCACGCAAACCTCACTGGCGGGCCGAACCCGCTGGTCCGGACACGAAGGAATGAACACATGCTTGACCTCGTAAACCACGCACTGGCCGCCGGCAGCACCGGCAACGGTCTCGGCAGTGCCACCGTCACCATCGCGGGCCGGCTGGGCGCCGTCGCCTACGGCCTCGCGGCCATCGGCCCGGGCGTCGGCATCGGCCTGATCTTCGGCCACGCCACCGAGGCCATGGCCCGCCAGCCCGAGGCAGCCGGCATGATCCGCGCCAACATGTGGATCGGGT
Source organism: uncultured Actinomycetes bacterium (assembly GCA_963702235.1). GTDB lineage: Bacteria > Actinomycetota > Actinomycetes > Streptosporangiales > Streptosporangiaceae > PALSA-505. Next base: position 203,349 of record CAVPBZ010000028.1, on the reverse strand, counting down.
TCGCGCTCGCCGAGGCACTCGCCCTGATCGGCATCGTCGTGCCGTTCATCTTCACGCACTGACCAGTACGGCACGAAGACAGGTGACTGCATCGTGATGAATCTCGCGGCCGTCGCGGCGGCGTCGACAGCATCGACGAATCCGCTCATCCCGTCGGCGACCGAGCTGATCCTGGGACTGATCGGCTTCGTCGTCGTGTTCGTCGCGCTCGGCAAGATCCTGCTGCCGCGCATCCAGAAGACCCTGGAGGAGCGGACCGAGGCGATCGAGGGCGGCCTGCACCGGGCCGAGGAGGCGCAGGAAGAGGCCAAGCGGCTGCAGGAGCAGTACCGGCAGCAACTCGAGGAAGCCAGGCGCGAGGCCGCCCGGGTGCGCGAAGAGGCCAGGGAGGAAGCGGCCCAGATCAAGGCCGAGCTGCTCCAGCGGGCGCAGGCCGACGCGTCCCGCCTGGTCGAGTCCGCCAAGGCCCAGATCGACGCCGAGCGCCAGCAGGCGCTGACCGGGCTCAGGCGGCAGGTCGGCGAGCTGGCGACCGAGCTGGCCAGTCGCATCGTCGGCGAGTCGCTCGAGGACGAGGCGCGGCAGAGCCGGGTCGTGGAAAGGTTCCTCGACGAGCTCGAGAGCAGCGGCGAGCAGGCCGCAGAGCTGCGGGCCAGCAATTGAGCTCGGACCAGGGCCCTGGCGCTCGCGCTTGGCTGCCCGTTCGGGATGACGGTTGGATGGCGACCATGAGGGTTGAGGTGAGCTGATGAGAGGCGCGAGCAGGGCATCGCTCGCCGAGGTCAGCGATCAGCTCGAGGCGGCGGCCGCGAAAAAGGGCGCCGCCGAGACGATCGGCGATGAGCTGTTCGCCGTCGCCCATCTCCTGGACGCCGAGTACAGCCTGCGCCGGACGCTGACCGACCCGGCCAGGGACGCAGCGGCCAAGGCCGGCCTGGTCCGGTCGCTGCTGGACGGGAAGGTGTCCGGGCCGGCCCTGGACCTGGTGGCCAGCCTGGCCGCGGCCCGCTGGTCGGCCCCGCGCGACCTGTCTGACGCCTGCGAGGAGCTCGGCGTGCGGGCGCTGGCGATCGCGGCCGAGCAGGCCGGGCTGCTGGACGACCTGGAGGACGACCTGTTCAGGTTCGGCCGGGTGGTCGCGGCCCAGCCCGAGCTGCGGTTCGCGCTCGCCGACCCGTACCTGCCGGCCGAGCGCAAGCGGGAACTCCTGGACGCGCTGCTCGACGGCAAGGTAGGCCCGGCCGCGAAGCGGCTGATCGTCGAGGCGACGGCCAACCCGCGGGGACGTAGCCTGGAAGCGAGCCTTGATGCCTTCGCGAGGCTGGCGGCCGAGCGCAGGCAGCGGCTCGTCGCCGTGGTGCGGGTGGCGTCCGCGCTCACCAAGCGTCAGCAGGACCGGCTGGCCGCCGCGCTCGGCGCCCTGTACGGGCACCAGGTACACCTGAACATCGTGCTGGATCCGCAGGTCCTGGGCGGCATGTCCGTCCAGGTCGGTGACGAGATCATCGACGCGAGCGTGGCCAGCCGGCTGGCTGACCTGCGGCGCAGGCTGGCGGGCTGAACCGTGACCAAGACCACTACGGCACCATGACGCGAGGGACTTCAGGAAGATGACGGAGCTGACAATCCGGCCCGACGAGATCCGCGACGCGCTCGCGCGCTTCGTCGATGAGTACCAGCCGGGCGCGCCGGCCAGGGATGAGATCGGCACGGTCACCGAGTGCGGTGACGGTATCGCCCGGGTCGAGGGGCTGCCCTCGGCCATGGCCAACGAGCTGCTCGAGTTCCCCGACGGCACCCGCGGCCTCGCGCTCAACCTGGACGTCCGCGAGATCGGCGTGGTCATCCTCGGTGACTTCAGCAAGATCGAGGAGGGCCAGCAGGTCCGCCGCACCGGCGAGGTGCTGTCGGTTCCCGTCGGCGACGCCTTCCTCGGCCGGGTGGTGGACCCGCTCGGCGTCCCGCTGGACGGCAAGGGCGAGATCGCCGGCACCGAGCTGCGCCAGCTCGAGGTGCAGGCGCCGTCCGTGGTGCAGCGCAACAAGGTACACGAGCCGCTGCAGACCGGCATCAAGGCGATCGACGCGATCACCCCGATCGGCCGCGGCCAGCGCGAGCTGATCATCGGTGACCGGCAGACCGGCAAGACCGCGATCGGCATCGACACGATCATCAACCAGAAGGCGAACTGGGAGTCCGGCGACCCGGCCCTGCAGGTCAAGTGCATCTACGTGGCGATCGGCCAGAAGGGCACGACCACCGCGCAGGTGCGCCAGGACCTCGAGGACGCGGGCGCGATGGACTACACGGTGATCGTGGCCGCCCCGGCGTCCGACCCGGCCGGCTTCAAGTACATCGCGCCGTACACCGGGTCGGCCATCGGCCAGCACTGGATGTACCGCGGCCAGCACGTCCTGATCATCTTCGACGACCTGTCCAAGCAGGCCGAGGCGTACCGTGCGGTCTCGCTGCTGCTGCGCCTGCCGCCGGGCCGCGAGGCGTACCCCGGTGACGTGTTCTACCTGCACTCCCGGCTGCTCGAGCGCTGCGCCAAGCTGTCCGACGAGATGGGGGCCGGGTCGATGACCGGGCTGCCGGTGATCGAGACCAAGGCCAACGACATCTCGGCCTACATCCCGACCAACGTCATCTCGATCACCGACGGCCAGATCTTCCTGGAGACCGACCTGTTCAACTCCGGTGTCCGGCCGGCCATCAACGTCGGCCGGTCGGTGTCCCGGGTGGGCGGCGACGCGCAGATCAAGGCCATGAAGACGGTCGCCGGCGGTCTCAAGCTCGCGCTCTCCCAGTACCGCGACCTGGAGGCATTCGCCTCGTTCGCGTCCGACCTCGACGCCGCGTCCCGGGCCCAGCTGGACCGGGGTGCCCGCCTGGTCGAGCTGCTCAAGCAGCCGCAGTACAGCCCGTACCCGGTGGAGGAGCAGGTCGTCTCGATCTGGGCTGGCACCAGCGGGTACCTCGACGAAGTGCCGGTGGAGGACGTCGGCCGGTTCGAGCGGGACTTCCTCGATCACCTGCACCACACCCGGCAGGGCATCCTGGACGCGATCCGCGAGACCGGCCAGCTGCCCGACGACACGGTGACGGCGCTCAAGGAGGCGATCGAGGAGTTCAGCAAGACCTTCGAGACCAGCTCCGGCGAGCTGCTGGTGAAGGATGAGCCGGCCGAGCCCCTGTCCGGCGACGAGGTGGAACAGGACACGATCACCCGGCGCGTGCCCAAGCCTCCCGAGCCGGCGCAGGACGGCAAGTGAGCGAGCAGGGGCTGAGGTAGCAGCGCATGGGAGCACAGCTTCGCGCGGTCAGGCGGCGGATCCGGACGGTTCAGTCCACCGCCAAGATCACTCGTGCCCAGGAGCTGATCGCCTCGTCGCGGATCATCAGGGCCCAGCAGCGGGTGCGCGACGCGGCGCCGTACGCCCGGGAGCTCACCCGGGCCGTCGAGGCGGTGGTCAGCGGGTCGCCGCAGATCACCCATCCGCTGATCACCGAGCCGGACAACCCCACCCGCGCGGCCGTGGTTATCATCACCAGCGACCGCGGCTTCGCCGGCGGGTACAACGCCAACGTGCTGCGCGAGGCGCAGTCGCTGAACGCGACGGTGGCCGAGCGCGGCGTCGAGCCGCTGCCTTTCGTGGTAGGCCGCAAGGGCATCGTCTGGCACCGGTTCCGCCAGCGCGAGATCGCCGCGGACTGGAGCGGTTTCTCCGAAGCGCCGCAGTTCTCCGACGCCAGCAAGATAGCCGAGCGGCTGCTGGAGGAGTACACCGCCGAGGACGGCGGGGTGGACGAGATCTACCTCGTGCACACCGAGTTCGTGTCCATGCTCACCCAGCGTCCCGTCGCCAACCGGATCCTGCCGCTGCAGATCGAGGAGACTTCGGAGCCGTCGACCGACGGTCCGCTGTCGCTGTACGAGTTCGAGCCGTCGCCCGAGGAGGTGCTGGACGCGCTGCTGCCCTGGTACGTCGAGAACCGGCTCTACCAGGCGCTGCTCGAATCAGCGGCCGCCGAGATCGCGTCCAGGCGGCGGGCGATGAAGTCCGCGACCGACAACGCCAGAGACCTGATCGACGTGCTGACGCTGGAAGCCAACAAGGCACGCCAGGCCGAGATCACCCAGGAAATCAGCGAGATCGTCGGCGGCTCCAACGCGCTGGCCGAAGAGATCGCCGGAAGTGAGTGAGTGACAACGTGACCGCAACTACCCATAGCACCGCCGCCGACGCGTCGGCCGCTCCCGGCGCCACCGGCCGCGTCGCCCGGGTGATCGGCCCGGTCGTGGACGTCGAGTTCTCGGCCGACACGATGCCCGACATCTACAACGCGCTGCACGTGGACATCACGCTGGACGACGAGGTCACCACGCTGACCCTGGAAGTCGCCCAGCACCTGGCCGACAACGTCGTCCGGGCGATCTCGATGCAGCAGACCGACGGCCTGGTCCGCGGCGCCGCCGTCACCGACACCGGCGAGGCGATCTCGGTCCCGGTCGGGGACGTGACCAAGGGCCACGTGTTCAACGTGCTCGGCGAGACGCTGGACGTGCCGACCTCATCCCTGGAGATCACCCAGCGCTGGCCGATCCACCGGGACCCGCCGCCCTTCGACCAGCTGGAGCCCAGGACGGAGATCCTGGAAACGGGCATCAAGGTGCTCGACCTGCTCACGCCGTACGTGAAGGGCGGGAAGATCGGCCTGTTCGGCGGCGCCGGCGTCGGCAAGACCGTGCTCATCCAGGAGATGATCACCCGCGTCGCCAAGAACTTCAGCGGCGTGTCGGTGTTCGCCGGCGTGGGCGAGCGGACCCGGGAGGGGAACGACCTGTTCCTCGAGATGACGGAGTCCGGCGTCATCAACGACACCGCGCTGGTCTTCGGCCAGATGGACGAGCCGCCGGGCACCCGGCTGCGGGTCGGCCTGTCCGCGCTGACCATGGCTGAGTACTTCCGGGACGTGCAGCAGCAGGATGTGCTGCTATTCATCGACAACATCTTCCGGTTCGAGCAGGCGGGCAGCGAGGTCTCCACGCTGCTCGGCCGGATGCCCTCGGCCGTGGGCTACCAGCCCACGCTGGCCGACGAGATGGGCCAGCTGCAGGAGCGGATCACCTCCACCCGGGGCCACTCGATCACCTCGATGCAGGCCATCTTCGTGCCTGCCGACGACATCACCGACCCGGCGCCGCATACCGTGTTCGCGCACCTGGACGCCACCACCACGCTGTCCCGGGCGATCACCGAGAAGGGCATCTTCCCGGCGGTGGACCCGCTGGACTCCACGTCGCGGATCCTGGATGCCAAGTACATCGGCCAGGAGCACTACGACGTGGCCCGGGAGGTCATACGCATCCTGCAGCGGTACAACGAGCTGCAGGACATCATCGCGCTGCTCGGCATCGACGAGCTGTCCGAGGAGGACAAGGTCACGGTGCAGCGGGCGCGCCGGATCGAGCGCTTCCTGTCGCACCCGATGTTCGTCGCCGAGCAGTTCACCGGGCAGCCGGGCGTGTTCGTCCCGCTCAGCGAGACGATCGCCTCGTTCAAGGCGATCACCGAGGGCAAGTACGACCACCTCCCCGAGCAGGCGTTCTACATGGTCGGCGGCATCGAGGACGTGGAGAGGAAGGCGGCGGAGCTTGAGAAGTCGTCCTGAGCCGGTCCGGCGCCGGCCATCGCGGAGGGAGTTCCGGTGACGCTGCACGTGGAACTGGTCGTTCCCGACCGTGAGGTCTGGTCGGGCTCGGCCCGGATGGTGGTCGCCAAGACGCTGGACGGCGACATGGGCGTGCTGACGTCGCACCCGCCAGTGCTCGGCATCCTCGCCGAGGGCAGCGTGGTCAGGATCCTGGACCCGGAGGCCTCGGGTGCGGACGGCCAGGCGTCCGGGGAGCTGGCCGCGGCGGTGAGCAGCGGATTCCTGTCCGTGGCCGATGACCGGGTATCCATCCTGGCCAGGAGCGCCGAGCTTGGCAGTGAGGTAGACAAGGCCGCGGCGCGGGCCGAGCTCGAGGAGGCGTCGGCGGACGCGTCGGGCAGCGAGTCGCCCGAGGCCCGGTGGGCAAGGGCGCGGTTGCGCGCCGCAGGCGAGCAGGCCTGACGAAGGCCGCGGGGCGGGGGAGTGGGCGGATCGACTGCAGTCGATGCCGGCTGGCTCATCGCCCTGGTCCTGGTGTTCGTGGTGCTCCTGGCCGTGGCCGTGGCCACGCGCCGGGCACTCATCGAGCGCGGCGGCGGAACGGTGGAGTGCGGGCTGCGCCGCCCGGGCGCGGACCATCCCTGGCGGCTCGGCGTGGTCTCCTATCAGCCCGACGAGCTGCGCTGGCATCAGGTATTCGGCTTCCTGCTGCGCCCGGGGGAGATCTTTCCGCGCCGGACGCTCGATGTCGTCTCCCGGCGGCCGCCGGACACGGCCGAGACGAGCAGCCTGGGCCCGGGCATGATCGTGGTGGAGTGCAGCGCGGGCGAGCCCGCCGAGGCGATAGAGCTGGCGATGAGCGAGTCGGCCCTCACCGGGTTCCTGGCGTGGCTGGAAGCGGCACCGCCGGCCTCGCAGCTCGGCTGATCAGGGCGCCGCGGCCGGGGGGCCGGCCGCCGGGCTGGTGCTCGTCGGCGCGCGGGCAGCCTGGCGGGCTGGGGCTAGGGCTCGCCGCCGGGCCGCCAGAGCACGTCGCCCTCGGCGTCGTTCGCTTCCCGTGCCAGGATGAACAGCAGGTCGGACAGCCGGTTGAGGTAGCGCACCGTGACCGGGTTGACCGCGTCCCCGTGCGCCTCGATCGCCGCCCAGGTGCTGCGCTCGGCGCGCCGGGCCACCGTGCGCGCCACGTGCAGCAGCGCGGCGCCGGGCGTGCCGCCCGGCAGGATGAAGCTGCGCAGCGTGGCGAGCTCCGCGTTGTGCTCGTCACAGGCCTGCTCGAGCCCCGTGACGTACTCCTCGGTGATCCTCAGCGCGGACCGCCCGGAATCCGGCGCGACCGGGGTGCACAGGTCCGCGCCCACGTCGAAGAGCTCGTTCTGGATCCGGGTGAGCAGGTCCGCGATCCCCGGCCGCAGGCCGCCGAGCGCGAGCGCGACGCCGATCGCGCTGTTGGCCTCGTCCACGTCCGCGTAGGCAGCCAGCTGCGGATCCGTCTTCCGGGCCCGGGAGCCGTCGCCCAGCGCTGTCGTGCCGTCGTCGCCGGTCCGGGTGTAGATGCGGGAGAGCACAACGGGTTCTTCTCTGCGATCGCCAGCCATGCCCCTCACCGTATCTGCCCGCCGCCCGTCCCCGCCGCCCGTCCCCGCCGCCCGGCCGCGTCCGCCGCGCCCGGCCAGCTCCCCGCGGGCCAGCGAGCCCCAGCCATGATCAGAATGCCGGCCCCCTGGTATTCACAACGCGATCACGATGTGGCATCGTATGAATGCATAGAGTAATCGGGGGGACGATCCCGGGGAACCATCCGGGCGCGCAGGTTTCAGGTCGCTGTCATGCGGTCAGCCAGGCGCAGCCCGCGCCCCGCCGGACGGATCGCTTCCCCCGGGTACCAGGCGCCACGGCCTATCGGGCCAGGTGGCGCCCGGTACCCGGCGGTTCTCGGGGGCCCGCCGGGTACTAGCACAGGGGGGGAGCCGCGCTCCTGGCTCAGCAGCCGGGAGCGCGGCTGCCGTTCCGGGCAGGCACCGGGACCACGGCCGCTCGTCACGCGCAGTAGCCGAGAGCCGGGAGCAAGGCCCTTACGCACAGTAGCCAGAGTGCGGCTGCCATTCCGGGCCACGGCCCGCGCTGACCGCCCGGCCCCGCCCCTGCGGATCATGGGGCTTCGCCGGCGGTGCATTCCCCAGTAGGGTGTGTCCGAACCGGGTTCGGAGGCGGCCGTGTACGACTACGTCATTATCGGTGCGGGCAGCGCGGGGTGCGTCCTGGCGGCCCGGCTGACCGAGGATCCGTCCGTGCGGGTGCTGCTGCTCGAGGCGGGGCCGCCCGACGACGCCGACGAGATCCACATTCCCGCCGCCCTCACCCTGCTGTGGAAGGGCCCCTACGACTGGGACTACAGCACGGTCCCGCAGAAACGGGCGGGCGGCCGCAGCGTCTACTGGCCGAGGGGCAAGACCCTCGGCGGCTCCTCCTCGATCAACGCGATGATCTACATCAGGGGCAGCCGGTACGACTACGACACCTGGCGGGACGAGTACGGCTGCACCGGCTGGGGATACGCCGACCTGCTTCCCTACTTCCGCCGGGCCGAGGACAACTCCCGCGGCGCGTCCGCCTATCACGGCGCGGGCGGCCCGCTGCGAGTCCAGGATCCGCAGCGCAGATCACCGCTGACCCGGGCGTTCGTCGAGGCCGCGCGAGCGAGCGGCCTGGCGGCGAACGACGACTTCAACGGCCCGTCGCAGGACGGAGCCGGCTTCTACCAGGTGACCCAGCGTAGCGGACGGCGCTGCTCGGCCGCCGACGCGTACCTGCGGCCCGCGCTGTCCCGGCCGAACCTCACCGTGCAGACCGACTCGCTGGTGACCAGGATCGCGACCGAAGGCGGCCGCGCCGCGGTCGTGCACTACCTGCGTGGCGGTGCGGAGGAGACGGTCCGCGCGGACCGCGAGATCCTGCTGGCCGGCGGCGCCGTCAACAGCCCGCAGCTGCTCATGCTGTCCGGCATCGGCCCGGCCGATCACCTGCGCGAGCACGGTATCGACGTGGTGGCCGACAGCCCGGGCGTCGGCGGCAACCTCTCCGACCACCCGATCGTCACGGCCATGTGGCCCACGCCGAAGGTCCGCGGCGCCTGGGAGCAGGCCGGCCCGCTCAGCGTGCTGCGCTGGCAGCTGGCCCACAACGGCCCGCTCGTCACCAACGTGGCCGAGGCGGGCGGATTCAGCCGTTCGGATGCCGGGCTGCCGGCCCCCGACCTGCAGTGGCACGCGCTGCCTGCTCCGTATGAGAACCAGGGCCTCACCGATCCGTCCTGGCGCGCGCTGTCCCTGCTCGTCACGCTGGTCTCGGTCCGCAGCCGGGGCAAGATCACGCTCCGCAGCGCCGATCCCCGGCACAAGCCGGCCATCGACCCGTGCTACCTCGCCGACAGCGCTGATCTCGAGCCACTGGTCGCCGGGCTGCAGATGGCGCGGCAGTTCGCGGCCGCGGGCCCGATGGCCAAGATCTGCACGAGCGAGTTCGCGCCGGGCCCGGACGTGCGCACCGACGCCGAGCTGCGCGACTTTATCAGGCACGATCTCGCCACGCTCTACCACCCGGTCGGCAGCTGCGCGATGGGTGGTGACTCACGGCTGGCCGCCAGCAGGCTGACCAGCGTGGTCGACCCGGAGCTGCGGGTCCGCGGGGTGACCGGCCTGCGCGTGGTGGATGCCTCGGTGATGCCGGCCGTGCCTCGCGGCAACACCAACGCGCCGGTGATCGCCATCGCCGAGCGCGCGGCCGATCTCGTCGCGGGCCGGGCGCCGCTGGCCGCCGCCGACCCCGAGCAGGCACCCGCGCTCGTCCGCTAACCCTCGCCCCGCCCGGCACTCGTGATCGCGAAGACCTTTACGTGTTCCCGCACGCACAACTCTTCGCGATCATGAACCAGAGCGGTAGCGCCGCCCGTGCAGCAGCGTGACCAGCCCCAGGATCTTGTCCAGATCCTTGTCCGTCCGGGAGAACGAGGTCAGGTTCACCGGCGGCTTCATCCGCTGCCTGGTGATGGCCTTGGCCCGGGCAAACTCCCGCAGGCCATCCGCGCCGTGGATCCGGCCGAAGCCGGAATCACCCACGCCGCCGAACGGCAGCGTCGGCACCGCCGCGAACGCGATGACCGCGTTGATGGCCGTCATCCCGGTCCGCAGCGACCGCGCGGCCTCCATCGCCCGCTTCTTGCTCTTGCTGAACACCGCCGAGCCGAGCCCGTAGCGCCCGCCGTTGGCCAGCCGGACGCCCTCGGCGAGATCGGCCACCCTGGTTACCGTCACCGTCGGCCCGAACGTCTCCTCGCTCACCGCCCGGCTCTCCTCGGGCACGCCGGTGAGAATGATCGGCGACACATACGGAGCACGGATGCTGTCCAGCCCGCCGGTGGCCGGGCGGCCGTCCCTGGCCAGCGCGTCTGCGACGTGCCCCTCGATGACGTCGATCTGCGACGCCATGGTCATCGGCCCGTAATCGGCGTCCCGGTCCTCGCCCGGCCGGATCGCGGCCACCCGTTCCTGCAGCTTCTCCAGGAACGAGTGGTACACGTCGCCCACGACGTAAACCCGCTCGATCCCGACGCAGGTCTGGCCCGCGTTCGACATCGCGCCCCAGGCGGCAGCGTCGGCCGCCGCGTCCAGGTCGGCGTCGGAGTCCACCAGCATCGCGTCCTTGCCGCCGCACTCGGCGACCATCGGCGTGAGGTTCTCCGCCGCCGCGGCCATCACCTTCCGCGCGGTGGCCGCCGAGCCGGTGAACGCGATCTTGTCCACGCGGCTGCGCGCCAGCGCGGCTCCGGTCTCGCCCATCCCGGTCACTAGCTGCAGCACCGGATGCCCCGGGACGACCTCGTTCATGGAGTTGACCAGCCACTCGCCCACCGCGGGAGTCAGCTCGCTCGGCTTGAAGATCACCGCGTTGCCCGCCGCCAGCGCGTACGCGATCGATCCCATCGGGGTGAACACGGGATAGTTCCACGGCCCGATCACGGCGACCACGCCGAGCGGCTGGTACTCCAGGACCGACGCCTGGTTGAGCGACATCATGCCGCTGCGCACCCGGTGCGGGCCCAGCACCCGCCCGGCGTTCTTGGCCGCCCAGTCGAGGTGCAGGATCGCCAGCAGGATCTCCAGCTTAGCGTCGGCCAGCGGCTTGCCGGTCTCGGAGTGCACGAGCTCAGCGAGCCTGCCCATGTACCTGGTGATGTATGACTTCCACGCGAGCAGCCGGAGCCGCCGCTCCTTCCCGCCGATACCGGCCCACCAGCCGGCGGCCTCCCGCGCCCGCCGCACGGCCGCCTCGACGTCACCCGTCCCGCACACCGGGAAGCTGGCGATTACCTCACCGGTCGCCGGGTTCACCGTGTCGAATGTCGTCGGTGCCTGCCTGGACGTTATCGTGACCATCTGTCCTCACAACCGTCGCCGCACGTCGTCGCAGCCAAGTAAATCACTGGCCACCCCGGGAAGATACCGTTGAGTAGCTACCGGCCCCCGTCGGCCCGACACTGGAGTCCTGCCCGTGCATGAGCGTCCGTACCTGCTGGTCAGCTGCGCCATGTCGGTTGACGGGTACATCGATGACGCCAGCCCGTCGCGGCTGATCCTGTCCAGTGACGAGGACGCCGACCGGGTGGACGAGGTGCGGGCCGGCTGCGACGCGATCCTCGTGGGGGCGGGCACCATCCGCCGCGACGATCCCCGGCTGGTGATCCGGTCCGCCGAGCGCCGGGCCCGCCGGGTGGCGCGGGGCGTCCCGGAGGACCCGGTCAAGGTGACGATCACCGCGACCGGCGACCTGGATCCGGCCGCACGCTTCTTCACCACGGGCAGCGCGGCCAGGCTCGTCTACTGCGCGCGGCCCGCCCTGGAAACGGCGCGGGCCCGGCTGTCCGGGGTGGCTGAGGTGATCGACGCAGGTGACTCGCCGTCGCCCGTGCTGATTTTGTGTGATCTAGCCGAACGAGGAGTCGCCAGCGTCCTGCTCGAGGGCGGCGGCCAGCTCGCCGCGGAGTTTCTCGCCGCTGACCTGGCTGACGAGCTGCACCTGGTCGTCGCGCCGTTCTTCGTCGGCGACCCGGCCGCGCCGCGGTTCGCCATCCCCGGCGGGTACCCGCACGGCCCGGCCAACCGCATGCAGCTCACCGAAGCCCGCCAGCTCGGCGACGTCGTCCTGCTGAGCTACCGGATGGGGACCCGGCAGGATCCCCGGCCGCCTGCCGAGCCGCCGGGCCACCCGGCCGCATCCGAGCAAGCCAGCCACCCGGCCGCATCCGAGCAGGCCCGTCATCCGGCCGCATCCGAGCAGGCCAGCCACCCGGCCTCGGCATCCGAGCCCGGCGGCCCGCTTGTCCCGCTCGTCCCTCGCCCCACCCGCTCTCCCGAGCCCGGCAGCCCGCGCGCCGAGGACATTTTCTGGCTGCGCAGGACGATCGAGGCACTCAGCGCGGATGACCACGAGCCCCCACCACCCCCCGGCGAGTACCCCGCGAGCGACCAGCCCTACTCCCGCAGCGACCAGCACCCGGGCCAGCCCTACTCCCCCGGTGAGCACCCTGAACGCGAGCAGTCCTACAGCCAGTCCCGCAGCGACCAGCACCCCGGCCAGTCCTACTCCCCGGGCGAGCAGTCCCGCGGCGAGCAGTCCTACAGCGGGCAGCCTTCCGGCGGCCAGCCCCGGGGCGAGCGGCCAGACAGCGGGCAGCCCTATGACCAGTCGTCTTCCTGGGGCGAGCAAGCCCGGAGCGGGGAGTCCTACTCCGGGGGCGAGCAGCCCGAGCGGCGGCATTCCCACTCCCGCGGCGGGCAGCCCTACAGCGGGCAGCCTTCGGGCGGCCAGCCCCGGAGCGAGCGGCCAGACAGCGGCCAGCCGTCGGGCGGCCAGCCGTCGGGCGGGCAGCCCTCGGGCGAGCATCCGTATGGCGGCCGACCTTCCAGTGAGCAGCGCTTCGGCGGCCAGCGCTCCGGCGAATCAGCGCGTCCCGGCCCGACCGCCGTGGACCTGTACTGGCTGCGCGAGACGATCGAGCTGTCCCGGCGCTGCCCGCCGTCGCAGACGGCGTTCTCCGTCGGCGCGGTCATCGTCGGTGCCGACGGCAGGGCGCTGGCCACCGGGTTCTCCCGGGAGGCGAATCCCCGCGATCATGCAGAGGAGGCCGCGCTCGCCAAGCTGCGGCCGGGCGACCCCCGGCTGACCGGGGCCACCCTCTACAGCTCGCTCGAGCCCTGCGGCGTCCGCGCCTCCCGGCCGCGTCCGTGCGCGGAGCTGATCATCGCGGCCGGCCTGCGCCGGGTGGTGTATGCGTGGCGGGAGCCGCCGCTGCTCGCCACCGGAGGCGGCGACCGCACGCTCCGCGCGGCGGGCGTCAGCGTCACCGAGGTCGCCGAACTCGCCGCCGAAGCCCGCCAGGTCAACGCCCACCTCACCAGCCCCACCCGCCCCTCCAGCCTCTGATCATGGACGCTGCTTCCAAGATCGATGCCGAGTTCTACCCCTCGGGTGGGGTAAATATCGGCATCCACGGTCCCGGCCCCCGCTTCCCGCACCATCTTCATGACGTCCGTGGCACTTGATGTCACCGGTGAACATCAAAGTGCCGCCGATAATGCGGGCCGGGTGGCGTCGAGTAATGCGGGCGGGGTGGCGTCGAGGCAGACCAGGCCCCAGGGCTGATCGTTCACCCGGGTCATCACCAGCGTGGCGCGACGCGAGCCGGACAGCCGGAGCCGCCGGTGCAGGGCTTCGACGTCACCCGCCAGACCACGGCGGCGGATGTCGACCGCGCCGATGTCGAGGGCTCGCAGCCGCTCGGGGAGGCGTTTCTGGTTCCACGGCGCCGAATCGATCACCCGCAGCGTGCGCGCAAAGGGCGTTTGCGTCACCGAGTCGGTAGAGAGGAAGGCGATCTGCTCGTCGATCTTCCAGGCGCCGATCATCTGGGCAACCTCCTGTACCAGGCCGGCCCGGGTGACCGCGGGATTCGGGTCGTACAGGAATTCCCCGGGCGCCCGCACCTCCACCGCTCCCGTACCCGCCATGGCGGTGCCCGCCAGCCCGGCCTCCGTGGCCCCGGTGCCCGTCGCCCCCGTGCCCGCTGCCCCGGTGCCCGCCGTCGCCGTGCTCGTCAGGCCGGTCGTCGCCTCGCCGCCGGGCGCTCGGGCGAGGGTGTGGCCTTCGGGCAGGATCGTTGCCCGCCGGGTGGCCGTGGCCTGTGCCGGGGACCAGGCGACCGCCTCCTTGAGCTCGCGCCCCACGGCCACGAATTCGAGCTCCCATCCCGCCGGGATGAGCTCATGCGGCAGTCCCGGTGCCGCCTTGACGCCCACCCGGCCGACCCGGTCGGCGAGGCGCAGGCACCAGTCAAGCGGCGGCTCGCTGTCTCCGGCACGCAGCCGCCGCCGGTCCGTCCGCCGCGCCGGGTCAACGAATACCGCATCCACGCCGCCCAGGGCGGAGTCCCGGACATCGCCCGCCACCGTGGTGACGTTGCCTGCCACCCCGTGGACTTCGGCGTTGGCCATGGCCATCCGCAGGTGCAACTCGTCGCGGTCCACGGCCAGCACCGGGTGGGCACCGGCCAGCGCGACGAGGTCCCCGCCGATCCCGCAGCACAGGTCGGCCACCCGCTCCGCGCCGTCATAACGGCCGGCGCGGTGCCGGGCCACCAGCTCGGACGAGGCCTGTTCCAGGCCCGCGCGGGTGAAGAACATGTCCCCGGCGCGGCCGAACTTCGCCTCTGCCCGCATTCGCAGCTCGTGCTGGGCCAGCGCGTCCCGGACCAGCTCAGCCGGATACTCGGCGCGCAGCCGCACGCTCAGCCGCAGTGCCGTGTCCGGGGTGACGGGCTCCCGCTTGAGCCGGTCAAGCAGCTCCCGTCCGCGCGGAGACAGCAGCGCCTCCAGGCGGTCCTCGGCATCCGCGCCGTCAGCCATGCCCCTGGTCAGAAGAGCGTGTTCTCGGGTTCGATGCCGCGCAGCTTGTCATAGTCCAGGATCACGCACCGGATGCCGCGGTCCTCGGCCAGCGTGCGCGCCTGGGCCTTGATCTCCTGCGCGGCGAACACCCCGCGCACCGGCGCGAGCAGCGGATCCCGGTTGAGCAGCTCGAGGTAGCGAGTCAGCTGCTCCACTCCGTCGATCTCGCCGCGCCGCTTGATCTCGACTGCCACGCTCATTCCCGCACCGTCCCGGCACATCAGGTCGACGGGCCCGATCGGTGTCGGGTACTCGCGGCGGACGAGCCGCCAGCCCTCGCCGAGCACGCCGAGCTGCTCGGCGAGCTTCTGCTGCAGCTGCGACTCGACCCCGTCCTTCTGCAGGCCGGGATCGATGCCCAGGTCATACGCGGTGTCGCTGACGATCTCCTCCATGGAGATGGTGAGAATCTCGCCCGACTTGTTGGTCACCGTCCAGCGGTCAGGCTGCTCGATCAGCCGGCACGGCGGAGACATC
This sequence comes from uncultured Actinomycetes bacterium, assembly GCA_963702235.1. Lineage (GTDB taxonomy): Bacteria > Actinomycetota > Actinomycetes > Streptosporangiales > Streptosporangiaceae > PALSA-505. Next base: position 188,212 of record CAVPBZ010000028.1, on the reverse strand, counting down.
CAGTTCAGCGGCTTGTACGAGCCGCCGTCCGAGTGAACGAGCACCGAGCCGTCCGCCTTGACGATGAGCAGCCGGAGAGCGGAGGGCAGGTAGGCGGTGAGACGGCCCGCGTAGTCAACGCTGCACCGGGCGATGACGATGCGCACAGCAGCCAACCCTAGCGAGGATCAGTCAGCGTCGGTGACCCCCAGGTCAAGCGCACACACCGTTGACAAAGCGCACGTGCCGCCGTTACATGGTCCCATCGGCCCCGTGCGCCCCCACCGCCACAGAGAGGCGGCTCATGCGGACATCCATGTCACTGTGGCTCCTAGCGCTGACCGGGGTGGCGAGTGCCCTCACGGCGACTCTGGCCACGTCGGCGCAGGCTTCACCCTCCGGCGGCAGGGGAGCGGCAGCCCCTGTGGTGCCCGTCGCCCCGCACAGCACATCTGCGAGCGCCAGCTTCGCCGGCTACAGGCTGCTCGCCAGGGACGGATCGTGGACCGTCACGGCAAGCTTCACGGTACCGACGGTCCGCTGCACCACCGCGGCTCGTGCGATAGCGGCAAGTGCCGGCCTGCAAGCGAATAACGGTACGGTGTCGTCCGCCAGCCTGGTGATTGGTTGCGGTAGCGGCGTGCCGGTTTTCTACCCGTCGCTCGTGCTGAACGGCAAAGTCACGAATCTTAAGGGTGCCAAGGTTTCCCCGGGGGACGTAATCATTCTCACCGCCAGCAGCAGTGGCTCGCCTAACTACGTTCAGGTGGCCAATCAGACAACGAAGGTTGCCGCGAGGCTGACGTTCGCGCCGAATCTTCCCTGGATCGGTGACGACGGCTGGAGCGTTAACGGTCATCTTCTTCGCGTGCCGGACTTCGGATCCCTTCGTTACTACAATTGCTCAGTGGACGGCAGCCCCATCAGTTCCTACACCTGGCATCTCTACAACCGGGTGGAGTCCCCGGGCATCACGGAGATTTCCACCGGTGCCATAGGCACTGGGAATGGCTCGGGCTTCACCACCACCTTCAAGTTCCCCTGACAAATCCGCGGGTATGGCCAGGAGCCGACGTCACATAAAGTTACGACGTGAGCCCGCGCCGAGCCCGACGCCTTCCCGACAGCGTTCCCCGCAAGGGGCGCGCGGGAGCGGGCCCGGTGGCGGCGGCGGGCCGGGACGCTGAGGACGGGAACCCGGGCCTCCCCGGCCGGGGCGCGGACCTCCCGGGCGGCCCGGAGCACACGGAGTCGGGGCCGGACGGCGACTGGGTGGTCCGTCTCGTGCCAGGAGCGTCAGCGGGCAAGGCCTATCGTTGTCCTGGCTGCGACCAGGAGATCCCCGCCGGTACCCCGCACGTGGTCGCCTGGCCGGCCCTGACGCCGGGACTGGAGATGCGCAGGCACTGGCACCGGGCCTGCTGGCAGCGGCGGCTGCACCGCAGGCCAGGGATCAGGCGGCCGCGGTAGCGGCGCGGGCCGCCCGGCTGCCCGGACGCGGGACGCGGGATCGCCCCGCACCGGCCGCCGGAGCGAGTGGAGAGGACGGAGCGTGACCGAGATCAGGGCCTCGACGATCTTGCCTGCCCGGCGCTCGCCGGTGACCTTGCACACCGACGACGGCCTGCGCCTGGTCGGTGAGCTCGCGCTGCCGCAGGACCGGGACCCGGTCGCCACCCTGGTCTGCCTGCACCCGCTGCCGACGCACGGCGGGATGATGGACAGCCACATCCTGCGCAAGGCCTCCTACCGGCTGCCCGCGCTCGCGGACCTGGCCGTCTTCAGGTTCAATACCCGCGGCGCGTCGTCGGACCACGGGACGAGCGAGGGGGAGTTCGGCGCCGGCGAGACCGAACGCTACGACGTAGCGGCCGCGATCGCCTACTGCGTCGCCGCGGGACTGCCGAAGCTGTGGCTGGTGGGCTGGTCGTTCGGCACCGAGCTGGCGCTAGCCTGGGGCAACGACCCGGCCGTCACCGGTGCCATCCTGCTGTCGCCGCCGCTGCGCCGGGCAGGCGATGCCGAGCTGGATGCCTGGGCCGCCTCCGGGCGGCCGCTGACGGCCCTGGTGCCCGAGCTCGATGACTACCTGCGGCCGGACGAGGCCAGGCGCAGGTTCGCCCGGGTGCCGCAGGCGGAGGTCGTCGCGGTGGACCGGGCCAAGCACCTGTGGGTGGGCGAGCCCTACGTGCGTATTGTGCTGAACGAGATCGTGCGCAGGGTCAACCCGGCAGCATGGCCGCTGCCGACCGATTGGAAGGACCCCGATGACCGCTAACCCGTTCGACCTGACCGGCAAGACCGCCTTCGTCACCGGGGCCTCGCGCGGGATCGGCCGCGTCGTGGCCGTCGCCCTGGCCGCCGCCGGAGCCGATCTCGCGCTGGTCGCCCGCAGCGAGGACGGCCTGGCCGAGACCGCCCGCGCCGTCGGCGAGCACGGCAGGAAGGCGTTCGTGTTCCCGGCCGACGTGACCAGCCAGCAGGCGGTCGAGACGGCCGTGGCGGAGGCGATCGAGCGCCTCGGTCACATCAACATCGTGGTGAACAACGCCGGCGGCACCAACTTCATGGTCCCGTTCGCCGAGATGCGGCTCGAGGGCTGGGACAAGGTCATGAAGCTGAACGCGAACTCGACCGTCTACGTCTGCCACGCGGTGGCTCAGCACCTGCTGGAGCGCGGCACCGGCTCGGTGATCAACGTCGCGTCGGTGGGCGGCCTGCTCGCCGCGCCGCTGATCTCCCCTTACGGTGCGGCCAAGGCGGCGGTGGTCTCGCTCACCAAGTCGCTGGCCGCCGAGTGGGCGGCGTACGGGGTCCGGGTGAACGCGCTGTGCCCCGGCTGGACGGCCACCGAACTCAACCGGAACCTATGGGGCGACGAGACCGCCGGCCCGGCGACGGTGGCCATGGTGCCCATGCGCCGGTGGGCCCGGGCGGAGGAGATGGCCGGCCCGGCCGTCTTCCTGGCCAGCGAGGCGTCCTCGTACATGACCGGCCAGACCCTCGTGGTCAACGGCGGCCAGACGATCACGGCCTGACCCGCGCCGCGTCTCACATCATGAGATAGGCGTGCCGGCAGGTGGCCAGCCTGGTTACCGCGCGGTATCGTTGGTGACGACATGCGGTGCTACGTATTCATCCTTAGCAGCCGTAGCGGGGCCTGATCAGGGCAGGCCAGCCTCCCGCTACGGGTGAACGCGCTGGCCGGTAACGCCCGTCAGGAACTGACCGCCCGCATCAGGAGACAGCACCGTGTACGACATGTACTCGTGGGATCAGCCCGCAAGCCCCGCAGACGAGCAGGCTGACGCCAGGCCAGCGGACAAGCCCGCGCCGGCCGCGCCCGCCACGCCCTCCCCACACGAGCGTGCCGCCCGCGCCGTCCAGGTGGCTCTGGACCGCCGCGACAACGGGGGCGACGCGACCCCGGGCCGGACGGCATGAGCCCGCACTGCGGGCCGGCGAGCCCGCAACCCCGGTAGGGTTCCGACATGGCTGAACGCAGCATCAGGCTCGCCGTCATCGGTGGCGACGGGATAGGACCGGAAGTCGTGGCGGAGGCCCTCAAGGTCCTGCGCGCGGCGGCGCCCGCGGTCGTGGTCGAGGAGACGGCCTACGACCTCGGCGCGACGCGCTGGCACGCCACCGGCGAGGTGCTCCCCGACTCCGTGCTCGACGAGTTGCGCGAGCACGACGCGATCCTGCTGGGCGCGGTGGGCGACCCCAGCGTGCCGAGCGGCGTGCTGGAGCGCGGGCTGCTGCTGCGGCTGCGCTTCGAGCTTGACCAGTACGTCAACCTGCGCCCGGTCCGGCTCTACCCCGGCGTGGCCACTCCGCTGGCGAACGTCAGCCCCGGGTCGCTCGACATGGTGGTGGTGCGGGAGGGCACCGAAGGTCCCTACACCGGCGCCGGCGGGGTCATGCGCCGCGGCACGCCCGGCGAGATCGCCACCCAGGAGAGCATCAACACCGCGTTCGGGGTCAGCCGGGTGGTCCGGTACGCGTTCGAGCGGGCGGCGCAGCGGCCGCGCAAGAAGCTGACCCTCGTGCACAAGACGAACGTGCTCACGTACGCGGGCGACCTGTGGCAGCGGATCGTGCAGCAGACCGCCGCGGAGTTCGGCGAGGTGGCCGTGGACTACTGCCACATCGACGCCGCCTCGATGTACTTTGTCTCCGACCCCGAGCGGTTCGACGTGATCGTGACCGACAACCTGTTCGGTGACATCCTCACCGACCTCGGTGCCGCGGTGGCCGGCGGCATCGGGCTCGCGGCCAGCGCCAACATCAACCCCGAGCACACGGCGCCGAGCATGTTCGAGCCGGTGCACGGCAGTGCGCCGGACATCGCCGGGCGGCACAAGGCCGACCCCACGGCCGCGATCCTGTCCGCCGCCCTGCTCTGCCAGCATCTCGGCCTGGACGCCGAGGCCGCCCGCATCGAGCAGGCGGTGGCGGAGGACCTGCTGGAGCGCCAGGGCGCCTGGGTGCCCCGGTTCAACCTGGGAAGCCGGCGACGACATCGCGGAGCGAGTAGCCGGCTAGCCGGGTTCCCGTCAGGGTCCCGGCAGAAGGCAAGATGGGAGAACTGACGGAAGGATCGCTGATGGCCAGCAGCACGACCGAGCTCACTTTTGACATCCAGCCCTCGCCGCGCCCGGTGCCGGCGGCGGACCGGGACCCGATGCTGGTGGCGCCGGTATTCGGCCAGGTGTTCACCGATCACATGATCAGCATCCGGTGGACGGCCGGCGGCGGCTGGCACGGCGCCCGGCTCGAGCCGTACGGCCCGCTGACCCTGGATCCGGCGACCGCAGTCTTCCACTACGCGCAGGAGTTCTTCGAGGGGCTGAAGGCGTACCGGCAGGCGGACGGGTCGGTGGCGGCGTTCCGGCCGTGGGCGAATGCGGCCAGGTTCAACGGGTCGGCGCGGCGGCTGGTCATGCCGGAACTGCCCGAGGACACCTTCGTCCGCGCCATCGAACTGCTCGTCACCCAGGACCGTGACTGGGTGCCCGCTGCCGCGGACCACAGCCTGTACCTGCGGCCATTCATGATCGCGACGGAGCGGGCGATCGGCATCAGCAAGCCCTCGCAGGCCTGCCAGTTCATGATCATCGCCTCGCCGGCTGGCGCGTACTTCTCGGGCGGCATCAAGCCGGTGTCGGTCTGGCTGTCCGAGGACTACATCCGCGCCGCTCCCGGCGGCACCGGCGCGACCAAGTGCGGCGGCAACTACGCCGGCGGGTTCATTGGCCAGCAGGAGGCCCTGGAGCACGGCTGCGACCAGGTGGTCTGGCTGGATGCGGGCGAGCGGAGCTGGGTCGAGGAAATGGGCGGGATGAACATGTTCTTCGTGTACGGCTCCGGGCCGCAGGCGAGAATCGTGACCCCCGCCCTGACCGGCGGCACCATCCTGGCCGGCGTCACCAGGGACTCGATACTCAAGCTCGCGCCCGACCTCGCGATCCCGGCCGCGGAGGGCCGGATCTCGGTGGAGGAGTGGCGGGACGGCTGCGCGTCGGGCGCGATCACCGAGGTGTTCGCCTGCGGCACCGCCGCCGCCATCTCCCCGATCGGGCAGGTCAAGGGGACCAGCGGCGGCTGGACGATCGGCAACGGCGAGCCAGGCCCGGTCACCCTCAGGCTGCGCGAGGAGCTGCTCGGCATCCAGTACGGCCGCCGCCCCGACCCGTACGGCTGGATGCACAAGGTGTGCTGACCGGCGGTCGCAACGAGCACGAGCCTGAGACGCACCGCCACCCGGTCGGCGCACGGATTTCACATGCTGAGATCAATGTGGTCATCAGGCGTGCGGTGTGCCAGGCTGCTGCCATGACGTCCGGCCGGCTTATTATCGGCAGGCGCGTCGGCAGATAAAACCGGTCCTAGGCCGGACCCGCCGACGCGCAGACCTCTCGCATGCCGCGAGGGGTCTTTTGCTTTGCCGGGGCCTTTGCCGGGACAGGTCAGCCCAACAACCGAACGGAAACCCGATGCCCGACGACTCGTTCCACGTCTACGACACCACGCTGCGCGACGGCGCCCAGCAGGAGGGCCTGCACCTCACGGTCGCCGACAAGCTGGCCATCGCCGCCAGGCTGGACGAGTTCGGGGTCGGCTTCATCGAGGGCGGATGGCCGGGCGCCATCCCCAGGGACACCGAGTTCTTCCGGCTCGCCACCACTGAGCTGGAACTCAAGCATGCGCAGCTCGCCGCGTTCGGCGCGACCCGCCGGCCCGGTGCGAAGGCGGCCGATGACCCTCAGGTCGCCGCTCTGCGCGAGTCGGGTGCGCCGGTCGTGACCCTTGTCGCCAAGAGTCACGACCGGCACGTCCGGCTGGCCCTGCGCACGACCCTCGAGGAGAACCTCGCGATGGTCAGTGACACCGTGGCCCACCTCCGTTCGGAAGGAAAGAGAGTTTTCCTGGACGCTGAGCACTTCTTCGACGGGTACCTGTCGGACCCCGGCTACGCCCTCGAGGTGGTGCGCGCCGCCGCCGAGGCGGGCGCCGATGTGGTGACGCTGTGTGACACCAATGGCGGCATGCTCCCGGGCCAGCTCGCTGACGTCGTCAACGAGGTATTTTCCCGAACGGGCACGAGGCTGGGTATTCACTGCCATGACGACACCGCCTGCGGGGTGGCCAACACGCTGGCGGCCGTGGACGCGGGCGTGAGCCACGTCCAGGGCACCGCGAACGGCTACGGCGAGCGGGCTGGCAACGCGAACCTGTTCAGCGTGGTGGCCGGGCTGCAGCTGAAGCAGGGCAGGCAGGTGCTGCCGGACGGCTGCCTGCCTGAGATGAGCCGGATCGCGCACGCCATCAGCGAGGTCACCAACGTCGCGCCGGCCACGCACCAGCCGTACGTGGGGTTCTCCGCGTTCGCGCACAAGGCGGGGCTGCACGCTTCGGCGGTGAAGGTGGACCCTATGCTCTACCAGCACGTCGACCCCGCGCTGGTCGGCAACGACATGCGGATGCTGGTCTCGGACATGGCCGGCCGGGCGTCGGTGGAGATCAAGGGCGCCCAGCTCGGCTACGACCTGTCCGGCGACCGCGCCGCCGCCGGCCGCGTGGTGGACCGGGTCAAGGAGCTCGAGGCCCGCGGGTACACCTTCGAGGCCGCCGACGCGTCGTTCGAGCTGCTGCTGCGGGACGAGCTGGCCGGCCGCGAGCTGCGGCACTTCGCGGTGGAGTCGTGGCGGGTCATCGTGGAGCAGCGGCCGGGCGGCGAGCTGGTCAGCGAGGCCACCGTCAAGCTCACCGCCAAGGGGGAGCGGATCATCGCCACTGGCGAGGGCAACGGGCCGGTGAACGCGCTCGACACCGCGCTGCGGATGGCGCTCGGCCAGATCTACCCGGAGCTGGCCAGCCTCGAGCTGGTGGACTACAAGGTCCGGATCCTGGAGGGCTCGCACGGAACGGGCGCGGTGACCCGGGTCCTCATTACCTCAGGCGACGGGTCGGACGGCGACTGGAGCACGGTCGGGGTGCACGAGAACATCATCGCCGCCTCCTGGCAGGCGCTGGCCGAAGCCGTGACGTTCTGCCTGCTCCGGGCCGGCTACCAGCCGGGCGACGAGGGGTAACTCCGGCGCTGCGGGCTCAGGCCGGGCCGCGCAGTACCGCCATCGCGGCGTTCTGGCCGCCGATGCCGCTGACGCCGCCGCCGCGGCGGGCGCCGGCGCCGCAGATCAGGATGCGCGGGTGACGGGTCTCCACGCCCCAGCGCCCGGCATCCTCCGGGTCCTCGGCGAACGGCCAGGACAGGTCGCCGTGGAAGATGTGCCCGCCCGGCAGGTGGGCATCCGCTTCTAGGTCGGCCGGGGTTTTGACCTCCAGGCACGGCCGTCCGTCGCGGTCGTGCAGCAGGCAGTCCTCGATCGGCTCGGCGAGCACCGCGTTGATCGACCGCAGCGTCAACTGCAGTGCGCTGTCCCTGGCGGCAGCCGGGTCAGCGCGGAACAGCGAGGCCGGCATGTGCAGCCCGAACACGCTGAGCGTGTGGCCGCCGGAGGCGCGCAGGTCCGGGCCCAGGATCGAGCCGTCGGTGAGGGAATGGCAGTAGGCCTCGCACGGCGCCAGCGCGGGGATCTCGCCCCGCGCGGCCTGGTCGTAGGCGGCGTCGAGGGCCGCATAGCCCTCGTTGACATGGAACGTGCCGCAGAACGCGTCGGCGGGCGCGACGGAGCCGTCGCGCAGCCGCGGCAGCCGGGACAGCACCATGTTGACCTTCAGCTGGGACCCCTCGGTGACGGCCGTGCCGGGCCCGCCGAGCAGCCGGTCGAGGGTGACCGGGGCGACGTTGGCCAGGATGTGGCCCGCGCCCACCTCGTACTCGTTGTCGCCCTCGCGGACGGTGACGACGCCGCCGGGGTCGATGCCCGTCACCTCGGCGCCGGTCCGGATCCCGGCGCCGGCGGCGCGCGCCGCCGCGGCGAGCGCGGACGTCACCGCTCCCATCCCGCCCACCGGGACGTTCCACGCGCCGGTGCCGTTGCCGATCACGTGATAGAGGTAGCAGCGGTTTTGCAGCAGGCTGGGCTCGGTGGCCCGGGCGAACGTGCCGACCACGGCGTCGGTCAGCACCACGCCGCGGACGGTGTCGGAGCCGAACTCCTCCTCCAGCGTCTCGCCGAGCGGCCGCTTGGTGATCATTTCCCAGGCCGCGCTGTCCCCGACGGCCTCGCTCATCTCGGCCCGGCTGAGCAGCGGCTCGGTCAACGTGGGCGCGATCCGCCCGGCCAGCAGCCCGGTCATGGCCCGCAGCCGCTCCCAGGCGTGCCAGTCGGCGTTCCCGCCGGTCACGGCCGCGAAGGACGCAGCGGTCCTGACCGGGTCGGTATTGTCCACTAGCAGGCCGCCGTCGGCCACGGGGGTGTATGACCCGATCCGCCGCGGCCGCAGCTCGATGGGCAGGTCCAGTTCTTCGATGATGCTCGACGGGAACAGGCTCACCAGGTAGGAGTACCTGGACAGCCGGACGTTCACCCCGGGAAACGGCGCGGTAGAGACGGCCGCGCCGCCCACCTCGGGCTGGCGTTCCAGCACGAGCACCGACCGGCCGGCCCGGGCCAGGTAGGCCGCCGCGGTCAGCCCGTTGTGGCCGCCGCCGACCACGACTGCGTCAAAGCGGGACGGGTGGATGGGAGTCTCGGTCGTCATACTCGTACGGTAGGGGACATGGACGACAAGCAGATCCTCGCGCAGATCGACGAGCTGATACGGACCGAGCACGAGCTCCGCGAGAAAGTGGCGGAGGGCGAGCTGTCCGCCGGCGCCGAGCAGCAGCAGCTGCGCCAGGTGGAGGAGGCGCTCGACCAGTGCTGGGACCTGCTCCGCCAGCGCCGCGCGCGCAAGGAGTTCGGCGAGAGCCCCGATGAGGCGGCACCGCGTCCGCCGCAAGAGGTGGAGGGCTACCTGCAGTAGCGAGTGCCCCTCTGGTCCTCGCTGAGCTCTGAACCCGCCGGGTTGCCGCGGCGCGCGCGGGGGTGGCAGCGTCCGAGGCGTTGAACTGCCTTCAGTAACCTGGCAGTGCTAACCGTTAGGTCTGCAGGTTGCGAGGGTGACGTGCGTATCGCGAGGTTTGCCAGCGGCGGCGAGGTCGCCTACGGCATCGTCGAGGATCAGGGCAATGGTGCGTCCGGCGGCCAGGGCGCGGTGATATCCGAGCTGCACGGGCATCCGTTCGGGGCTGATCCGGGCAGCCTGCGCCTGACTGGCGCGCGCTACCCGGTCGCCGAGGTCAGGCTGCTCGCGCCGGTGCTGCCGAGCAAGGTGATCGCGGTGGACGGCAATTACCCGGGGGATCCCGACACCAGCGCCGGGCCGGGGCCGGCCGAGCCCGTGCTGTTCCTCAAGCCGTCCACCTCGGTGGCGGGCCCGCAGGACCCGATCGCCTACCCGGTGAAGCTCACCGAGCGGGTCGAGCACGAGGGCGAGCTGGCGGTCATCATCGGCAGGCTGTGCCGGGAGGTGCCGGTGCACCGGGCGCCTGAGGTCATCTTCGGCTACGCGTGCGCCAACGACGTGACCGCCCGTGACCTGCAGGAGCGGGACGGCCAGTGGACCCGGGCCAAGGGTTTCGACACGTTCTGCCCGCTCGGTCCCTGGATCGAGACGGCCGCGGACCCTGCCGACGCCGAGCTGGTCACGCTGGTGAACGGCGAGGTCAGGCAGCGGGCCCGGACGTCGCAGCTGCACTACGGCGTGGCCGCCCTGATCGCCTACGTCAGCCAGGTGATGACGCTGCTGCCCGGCGACGTGCTGCTCACCGGGACACCGCCGGGGGCAGGCCCGCTGACCGACGGCGACGAGGTGTCGGTGACCATCGAGGGCATCGGCACCCTGACCAACAGGGTGGTAGCGCGTGACTGATGACCTCCGGCCCGACCGCCCGGTGCGGGTCAGGTTCGCCCCGTCGCCGAGCGGCGACCTGCACGTGGGCAACGTCAGGACCGCGCTGTACGACTGGGCGTTCGCCCGCCGTACCGGCGGCACGTTCGTGCTGCGCATCGAGGACACCGACCAGACCCGGGTCCGGCAGGAGTACATCGACTCGGCGATAGACACGCTGCGCTGGCTCGGGCTCGACTGGGACGAGGGACCCGGCGCAGGCGGCCCGTACGGCCCGTACCTGCAGAGCGAGCGGCTGGACCTGTACGCGGAGTGGGCGGCCCGGTTCCTGGCCTCCGGTGCCGCCTACTACTGCTACTGCACCCAGGAGGAACTCGAGGAGCGGCGCAAGGCCGCGCGGGAGGCCGGCGGCCCGAGCGGCTACGACGGGCACTGCCGGACGCTGACCCCGGACCAGGTGGCCGCGTACCAGGCGGAGGGCAGGCGCCCCGTGGTCAGGATGCGGATGCCCGACGGGAAGACCACCTTCACTGATCTCGTCCGGGGTGAGGTGACGTTCGCCCACGAGCACGTGCCCGACTTCGTGATCGTCCGTGCGGACGCCAGCCCGCTCTACACGCTCGCGGTGGCGGTTGACGACGTGCTCATGAAGATCACGCATGTCGTGCGCGGCGAGGACCTGCTGTCGTCCACGCCGCGTCAGATCGCGGTCTACCGGGCGATGGGCGTGCCCGAGGCCGACTTCCCCGTCTTCGCCCACCTGCCGTACGTGCTCGGCCCGAACGGCCAGCGGCTGTCCAAGCGGAACGGCGTGGTCTCGGTCAACTGGTACCAGGCCGAGGGCTTCCTGCCGGAGACGATCTGCAACTACCTGGCGCTGCTCGGCTGGTCGCCGGGCGAGGACAGGGAGTCGTTCACGCTGGCCGAGATGGCCGCCGAGTTCGACCTCGCCCGGGTCAACAAGAACCCGGCCCAGTTCGACGTGAAAAAGCTCGAGGCGATGAACGGTGACAAGATCCGCGCACTCGACCCCGGCGATTTCGTCGCCAGGATCACCCCGTTCCTGCAGCGAGCGCACCTCGTGGCGGACCCGCCGAGTCCGGCGGAGGCCCGCCTCATCGCGGCCGCAGCGCCGCTCATCCAGACGCGGATCTCAAGGCTGACCCAGGCGGTGGACCTGCTAGCGTTCCTCTTCATCGGCGAACCGGGCTTCGCCGTCGAGCCGAAGGACGCCGAGCAGGTCCTCGGACCGGACTCCCGGGAGACCCTGCAGGCCGCGGAGGCGGCGCTGAAGGGCGTGAGCACCTGGGCGGAAGCCGCGATCCAGGAGGCGCTGCGCGCCGCGCTGATCGATGGCCTGGGGCTGAAGCCGCGGCAGGCGTTCGGCCCGGTGTATGTCGCGGTGACCGGCCGCCGGGTTGCGCCGCCGTTGTTCGACTCGATCGAGTTGCTCGGCCGGGAGCGGACGCTCGCCCGGCTGGCCCGCGCCCTCGGCTCGCTGCCCGGCTGAGCCGCGTTTCCGCGGAAACGCCGGGGAGCGACCGCAGGGCTGTGACCAGGGCCGGAGCCGGGCTTCCGAGATCACTTTGGCCGGTGCGCCCGGGGTCGGCTACACTGCACAGGCGCGAGCGAGCCCGGCGGCTCGCTGCCGTGGGGTATGGGGTAATTGGCAGCCCGACGGGTTCTGGCCCCGTTAGTCTAGGTTCGAGTCCTGGTACCCCAGCGGGTTCTGCGGCTGCCGGTCTCACCGGCAGTTCGCGGAGCGTCACCGCTGGCCACGGCCAGCAGCAGTACGCACGGCCCCGTCGTCTAGTGGCCTAGGACACCGCCCTCTCAAGGCGGCGACGGCGGTTCAAATCCGCTCGGGGCTACAGAAGTCTCTGCAGGTCAAGGGCCTGATTTCCGCTCAGGGAATCGGGCCCTTGATCGTTTTGTGAGCAGAATGTGGCAGGATTTCCCGGCCGTGAGCGGCATCCTGGTTCACACGCCGTCCTCTCGCGGCATCCGCTGACACCGGAGCCCCTACGTTGTAAGCGAGATCATTTTCTTCCCGTACGGTTCATCCCGAACCCGTCCACAGCCCGACTGCGTCCGCACGCCGACTTGGCTGACCTGGAACCTGCGGCGGCGGCGCATAGCTGACAACGCGTGGACACGATAATGCGTCAACACCGCGAGCATCCGCGGCACCCGCTCCTGTGGCCAGCCCCACTGGCAGACGCTTGAGTGTCCCGACATACCTCATCGCGGCAATTGGGGACGTTCCCCGAAGCGACCCCGATTTATAAATATGCGGCCTGACCTACTGGCGGTCGCGCTGTAACCAGTACGACAGACGAGACGGAGTCGTTGATAACCGCACGCCGACCCGCCGACCTAATCGGCGAGGGAGACGTCACTCCGTCGTGCGCGCGCGCGCCGACTTGGCAGTCCTGTGCTTAAACGGAACTCCGCGCCGGTGCTGGTTTGAGCCTCTCTTCTGGCCTCCGGGAAGGGCAGGCGGACCTCCTCTCCGCCCAAGCCGCACCTGCCGGCCCGGTACGATCAGCTCCGGCGACCGGGCCAGCGGCAGCATCTGCGGAGGTTCTCCGCCAGCGCGTGCGACTCCGTTTGGCGGGGAAGCTGACCGGAACCAACGGCCGCCACCACCCCACCTGGGTCAGACGCCTAGATCACGCTCACATGCCGACGCTAGCGCGCTCGGGCTCAAAGGTCAGGCCCGCCGCCCGGGGCAGCGGTGATGCGGTTCTGCCGGGGGCCGGGCGGGGCCCTGGCTACCGGGTGAAGGTGAGCGGGCTGCCGGTGCTGGCCTGGGTGGGGGTGCTGCCGAGGTAGATGTCGCTGGCGGTGGCCGGGTTGCCGTTTACCTTGAGGGTGAAGGTGATCGAGCGGGCGGAGGTGGTGGTGGCGAACCGGATGCCGTCGATGTCGCCGTAGTCGGCGAAGCTGAAGGTGAGCTTCCTGTTGGCGGCGTGGAAGCTGTCGGTTGGCTCCAGCCGGATCGGGGTCACGGTGGTGAACTTGCCCGCGTTGATGGTGATCGTCCCGGTAAAGGCCACTTTCTGGTGGCTGGGGTGGGTCACCGCCAGCGTCCAGGTGCTGCCCCTTACGCCCAGGTAGTAGCCCTGCGCCGCGCCGGTCGGCGGGTGGTAGGTGCCGGATACGATGGCCGGCCAGGCCACCCGCGCCGTGACCGAGGCGGAGTTCGAGGTGACCGTGCCGCCTACTGTGGTGGTGGCGGTGGCGGTGGCGGTGTCGGTCACCTTGCCCGCGGTCACGTCGGCGGCGGTGACGGTGTAGGAGCCGGTGCAGGTCTCCGTGCTGCCCGGGGCCAGCGTGGACTGGGGGCAGGACGCGCCGGGTACGGCCGGGTCGTTGATGGTGAGGCCGGCCAGCGCGGTGGTGCCGGTGTTGGTCACCTGGTAGTCATAGTTGATCACGTCCCCGGGCTGCCGGTACCCGCCGGTGGGGGATGTGTTGACCAGGGTGAGTGAGGCGCTGCTGGTGGTCTGCACCGCGCCGGCGTCGCACGGGCCCGGCGCGCTGGCATACCCGCGCTGGTCAGTTGCTGGGCACAGCGTGATGTTGCCGCCGCCCAGGGTGACGCTGGCCGGGTCGGGGATCAGGCCGATCGCCGGATTCCCGGCGGTCGGCTCGATGGTCTGGGTCGGCCCGCCGTTGCTGGCCGGGGCGGACTGCAGGTCGCTGCCCACCGTGGGGTCCGAGGTGTCGCCGGTGGCCGGGGTGGCGGCGGATTCGGAATCCGAAATATAGGGGACTTTAAAATGGATCCGTCTGAGTCGCCTGATCCGGTCTTCATCGTTGACCTCAATGAGCTTCAGGACGATGGGGACCATATTCCGGTTGCGATGGACTACACACTGAACCTTGGCGCACGTATTCGCAGTTCAAGGTTGCGCCGTCCCGTGCTAGGACAATGGGTGAGAATTCATAGCGATGAGGACGACACGCTCTATTGGGCTAAGGTTGACCGCGAGATCAATGAGCGAGACTACCTAGTTAAGATCGACTGGCAGTCCTGCGCCCCTGTCCTTAACGAGGCATGGTCTTCCCGGATAGTCAGAAGTTACGTATCTCCGGAGCGTACGCTCACTTCCGGGAGTAGTAAATGAACGCGGTGTCTAGTATAAAGGGCACTCTCCTTCTATGCGACTGGGCAGAGGCCATAGGCGGCAAACTCTACGCCCAGGGCATAGGCTGGATAGCTACCTTTGCAAACCGCCCAGTACAATTCGCTGTAGCGTGCATTATCAGAGTGCCATATGATGAGACAAACAAGAAGCACGCTGCGAACATCAGGCTGATAACGGATGATGGGCACCCGTATCCAGAGGCCGATGCGATTGCTGCGGGATTCGAGTTCGAACTTGGGCGTCCCCCTGGCATGAGACACGGAGAGGAACAGACTGTCCCGTTCGCAGTAAAGATGGGCATCCCGACGTTTGCCGCTGGTGGCTACCGTTTTGAGCTTTATATCGATCAAGAATTGGCGGACACCGTATCTTTTACCGCGAAGTAGTAGTTTTCGGTTTGGACACCTAGCTCTTAGCCGGGGAGAAGGAGCGCCGTGACAGGTAAGACGGAATCAGAGACCTTTCCCTCACCAGACCTCACCGTGACCAATGTCTGGCCGGGAGACGACCAGGCAGCGGACGCAGAATTCCGCAGGTTTGAGGACCTTGCGCGCAACCTTATAGCTGTACCAAAGACGGAGATTAGTGAGGACTGAATAGCGGCTTGCCGGTCAACTTCGCGTAGGTCACGCGACGGCCTGCGACGTGCCGACGACGGCGCGCATGCGGCCGAGGTCGTCCAGTCCGCGCTGGTTGAACGTGAAAGCCCGCTCGTCCAGGTAGCGGAACATGTGGAAGGGCTGCGGGCAGACGTATGTGCCTTTGAGCCCGCGCTTGAGAAGCGACCAGAAGTTCTCAATGCCGTTGGTGTGGACGCGACCTGAGACGTACTCAACGGCATGGTTGACAGTCTCATGTGCGTAATCGGACTCCAAGCCCGTATAGCCGCCCCAGTCATCGCTGTAGAGATGGCTGCCGGGTTCGACACATGATCCGATATGGGCATAGAGGGTCTTGCGGGTGCGGTCCGGGAGGATCGCCGTACGGACCTGTGACGGCTGGCCATCGGTGGTGCGCTGGAGAGTGCCGATGGCCATCGTCTTGTCCGTGCCGCCCGTGCCGGTGATCTTGCTGGCCCGCTTGTGTGCGTGCATATTGCGGGCAAGGCCGCCGATAAATGTCTCGTCCGCCTCAACCTCGCCACTGAGCTTGGTGAACGTGCCGGTCTGCATGGCAAGCCTGACCCGGTGCAGCATGAACCACGCTGACTTCTGCGTGACGCCAAGCGCCCTGCCCATCTCGTGTGATGAGACACCGTTCTTCGAGTTGGCGATCAACCAGATCGCCGGGAGCCACTTGTCGAAACCGAGCGGCGAGTCCTCAAAGATGGTGCCCACCTTGACCGAGAATTGCTTCTTGCACTCGCGGCATTTCCAGATGCGCCGCGTCGTCAGAAACGAATGCTCTGTCCCGCCGCAGCGCGGGCAGAGCGGCTTGCCACCGGGCCAGCGAAGATTGGCCACAAAGGCCAGTGCTACGTCCGGGTCCGCGAAGTAGCGCACCGCCTCAAGAAGGGTCCGTGGCTCCTGGACTAGCGTCTCTGGCATACTCCCAGGCTAGCGGGAGGGTCTGACATTCTGGGTGAGCCAAGTATGTCGTTACCCAAAACAGGACGTGTCGGTGCCCGCGTTATACCCGCCGTCAGCCCACGACCCGCCCGGCTGGTCGCACGAGCCGGCGAATACGTCGGCGGCCACCTGCACCGACCCGGTTCCGGAGTTGTCGCCGTTATCGATCTCCGCGCCATTGGTGCCGGATGCTTGGCTGGTGTCGGCAAAGGTGGAAGCGGTCACCGTCACCGACCCGCCGCCGCCGGAGTCGCCGTTGTCGATCGCCCCGCCATCGGCGGCGGTGTTGCCGAAGAAGGTGGAGTCGGTCACCGTCACCGTCCCGCCGCCGCCGGAGTCGCCGTTGTCGATCGCCCCGCCATCGTCGCCGCTGCTGTTGCTGGTGAAGGTGGAGGCGGTCACGGTCACCGTCCCGCCGCCGCCGCCGTCGCCGTTGTCGATCGCCCCCCCATTGCCGCTGCTGTTGCCGGTGAAGGTGGAGGCGGTCACGGTCACCGTCCCGCCGCCGCCGATCGCCCCGCCCTGGTCGCCGTTGTTGCCGCTGAAGGTGGAGGCGGTCACCGTCAGCGACCCGCCGCCGCCGTTGAAGATCGCGCCGCCGCCGAGCGGCGCGATGTTGCCGGTGAACATGGACCCGGTGATAGTGACCGTCCCGTTGTTGAGCAGCCCGCCGCCGGAGCCGCCGCCGACACGGGGGTGGTTGTCCCCTTGGGTGATGGTGAGCCCGGACAGGTTCACGTACCCCCCGGCCGGCACGGTCAGCACCGGTCCGCCACAGCTGGGCGTGGTGCAGCCGGAGGAACTGCTGAGGTTGCCGTCCAGGACTGGCGTGGCAGCCAGGCCGGGCGCCGGGTCGATGGTGACCGGCTGGGCGGCTGAGGTGCCAGCCGTGCTAACCGTCCAGTTTCCTAGGTAGTGGGCAGCGCTACCCGGGGTGACCAGCTGCACCGTCCCGCCCGCGTCCATCGTGGAAAGCGCGGTGTCCAGGGTGCATGCATCAGCGGGGTCCGCGCAGCTGCCCGACCCCAACACGGTCACCGCCGCGTACAGCACCGCCGGCTGAGCCAGTGCCGTCCCACCCCCGGCCAGCGCCCCCGCCGCCAGCAGCATCCCAACGATCCCCGCCGCCCCGCGCCGCAGCGCCAGCACTCCCGCCATATCCGGCCACCCCTCCCGCCGCGCTGGCTCCAGGGTGACAGCGCCCGCCCAGCGCGCATCCCGGCAATCCGGGTCGAGTATCCATGACCACCCCAATAATGTCCATCCCCTAGTGAAGTTCTATCCACTGGTAAAAACTGGCTGGACAAGCCTGCCGATCCCGCCTGGTCACGCCATCCCTCACCCTCACCCGGCGACCCCGGCCCGGAATCGCCCGCCGCGTGCCCAGGCAAACCCGTCACTGGCCCGGCTGCCGCTCGGTTCCGCCCGGGCAAAGACGCCCGCTGCCAGGCGCGGACCGCTGCGCCAGCAGCGCGGCAGCCACCGGGCAGAGGAGCTCCCAGCCCAGATGCAGCCAGGCGGCGGGCCGCCACAACGCGGGCAACCAAGCCACCGCCGGTTCGGCGTGCTGATCGAGCCGATCACATCGCGCCGCCTTGGGCATGCCAGCCACAGACCGTCGAGTCTCGTCGCCGGCTTAAGTCATGCTCTCGACGCGCCATCGCGGTGCCAGCCTCGGTACACGGCCGCTGCCGCAGCGCGGCGGAAGTGGGCGAGCGACCCGGCCGCAGTCGCGGGACCTGCTGGCAAGCCGGTCGGCGAGCACCACTCCGGTGTCGGGCACGGTCGCGTTGTGGGGCATCGGCGGCACGCATGAAAGCGGGTCCACCTCGTTCACTGTGGGCCCCACCTGGACTCAGATATCCGCGCCGCTGGATGTCACCCAGACTGGCCATACCACGCTGCGCGCCCAGGTGCATGAGTCCACCACCGGCACGGCACCACCTACGACTTCGACGGGGCGGCCATATGGTGACATGGTCAGCAGTACCTGCACTCCGGCACCGTCAAGCACCATTCTCGGCCGTGAGGATTTCCAAACCGAAGAGCTGGAAAAGGATCCACGGCGATCACCGGAAAGTTCGGGAGAGCGTGAGCGATTATTCTGCTTCACGTATAGATACTCGCGGCACCGAAGAACTCATTTCGGCATCCCAGGGCGCATCGCGCGGGATAGTCTCAGGCCCCGGCTGTGGTTGGTGGTCAGGTGCCCGAGGCCATGTACGCAGCGAGAATGTAGTTGGGGTGGCGGTCGAGGTTCTTGCGGGCCCGGTCATACCGCATCGTCGTCCGCGGATCAGCGTGCCGGGCGGCGATCTGGACGTCGCGCAGGTCGACCCCGGCGTCGAGCATGGTCGTGACGAACGTATGGCGGAGCATATGCGGGTGCGGTCTATCGATACGCACGCCGGCCTGCTGGGCGAGGCGCCGCAGCCTGCGTGTCGCGGCGTGCCGGTCCATCCTGGCACCCCGGCTGTTGAGCAGGATGGGCCCGCTCGTGCGCTTGGCGACTGCTTGGTCGATGGCGCGGTCGACCGCTGGGGGCAGGGGGATCAGCACGATCTTGGTGCCCTTGCCGCACACCCGAAGTACCCGGTGACCGTGTTCCTCCCCGAGGTCGCCGACGTCTGCATCCACCGGATATACAGCTCCAGGTGCGGGCGGCGCGCCGCCAGCGGATCGAGGCCGTGCTCGGCGCACCAGGTGAGGTAGCAGCGCAGGTCGGAGTCGGTGTGGATCTCGGCGGTCCGGCGATGGCCAGGATTGCCCGTGACTACGGCTATACGGTTGCTGAACTGCGGAAACTATAGGACGATCTGATGATGAGCGCGCTGCGGGTCGAGCTGTTCTTCGACGATGAGGCCAGTAACTGGCACTACCGCGTGCCCGCCCTGCACATCAACGGCGGCGGCACGCCGAACCGCGCCGATGCCGAGCGTGAATGCCTGTCGGCCATCGCGTTCGCTCTCGAGGGGGATCCGCAGGACTACGACTCCGACGCCGAGACGGTCACCTTCGACGTCAGCGTGGCACCAGCAGCCTGAATCCACCCTCCCCAACGCGCCCACCGCGGCATGAGCGTGCGTCAACGGTCGCGGGTAGCGCAGGCAGTCATTGCTGATGGGCAGATTTGGCAGGATGGGTCGGTGGCCGGAGAATCTTCCTATGTGGAGCGCGCGCCGATGCCGGCGCTCGCCCCGCTCGTCTCGTCCGTCTGGGTCCAGCAAGTCGGCGACCGGGTCGTGACGCAGCGGCACGTGCCTCACGGTGGCGCCGAGGTGCGGTGTGTCCTCGGCGAACCGCCGCGGCTGCTCGGGCCGCTGACCACGTCGGCGTATCACGACATACCAGCGGGAGGCACAGTCGTCGGGATACGGCTGCGTCCGGGGGTGCTGGGTGGTCTGGTCGGTATGCCTGCCGATGAGCTTGTCGATCAAGACGTCGCGGGAACCGACATCTGGGGCGACGTGGTCCGCCTGACGGACGTTCTCGGGGAAGCCGCCACTCCACAGACCGCGCTCGCGGTTCTCCAGTCGTTCCTCGCACGGTCCGTCGGTGAACTGGATCGGGTGGTGGACGAGGCTGTCGTGCGTCTCATGCCCGGATCCGTTGGCGGAACCGCCGCCTTGCCGGCGCTGCTGTCGATCTCTGAACGCCAGCTGCGACGCCGCTGCCGGGCCGCGGTCGGCGTCGGCCCCAAAGAGTTGCACCGCATCCTGCGTTTCCAGGGCTTCATCGCCCGCGTCCAGGCTTCGGTCGATCAGCAGGACGCCTCGGAAGTCGATTTGGCACGGTGGGCGGTCGAGGCGGGGTACCACGACCAGGCACATCTCAGCCGTGAGTGCCGTCGGCTCGCGGGGGCGCCGCCTGGCGAACTGCTGGCACAGTACGGCGCCGCGTGCGCCTGTGGGCACGACCACGCTGTGTCCTACCTCCCGATGCTAGCAGGAGGAGATGGCCGTTTCGTACAAGAGGGGCGATCGGTTCCGGCATAGCGTCACGGTCATGCAGCTGATCACACATCGTTCCTGTTCTGGTCCCGACATCGCCCCTGAGCCGGCGTGGACCGTCCGAGGAGCCGGGCACGGCGGACCTGGCCGCACGGTGGGAGGTTCGGCGTGATACTCGTCATCGGCGGTCTAGGGTCGATCGGGTCGCACACCGCGCAGACGCTGCTCGAGCTGGGCGAATCCGTCGTGGTCACCGCGCACCGGTCGAGCGAAATGCCGGAGTTCCTCGCCGAGGAGCCTGCCGGCCGGATCGTGGTCGAGCCGCTGGACACCACGGACCGGGAAGCCGTCCTCGACGTCGGCAAGCGGCACGAGATCACCGGCATCGTGCACCTCGCTGCCGCCCGCCACGATCTACCCGATCCGATCGAGTACCTGCGCGCCGACGCCTCCGGCCTGCTGAACGTCCTCGAGGCGGCGCGGGCGTGGGGTGTGCGGCGGTGCGCGGTCGCGAGCACGATCGCCGTGTACGCCGGGGTGGACGAGGTCCCGTGGCGCGAGGACGCCGGGCTGCCGGTGGTGGCACCGCATCAGATCCCGGTGTTCAAGAGGACCGCGGAACTGTTCGCCGCGCTGGCCGGCGACAGCGCCGGGTTCGAGACGGTGAGCCTGCGGATCGGCACCATCTGGGGACCGTTGGGGTTGCCCAACAACCCGTTCTTCGCGCTGCCCCGCCTGCTCAGCGCGGCGGTCTGGGGCCAGGACGCCGACCTCACCCCGCCTCGGCCGGCCGCGTACGCCGAGGACGCCACGGACCTGTGCTACGTCAAGGACTGCGGTCGGGCGATCGCGCTGCTCATGCTCGCCGAGCATCTGAACCATCGCATCTACAACGTCTCGTCCGGGCGGTTGGTCCGGTACAGCGAG
Source organism: uncultured Actinomycetes bacterium (assembly GCA_963702235.1). Taxonomy (GTDB): domain Bacteria; phylum Actinomycetota; class Actinomycetes; order Streptosporangiales; family Streptosporangiaceae; genus PALSA-505. The sequence continues at coordinate 167,272 of CAVPBZ010000028.1, read as the reverse complement.
GTGGTCGCTGCGATCAACGCGGCAGTGCCGGGGGCGAACATCGTCCTCCCGCAAGGCCGTAATCCCGGCCAGCCCACCGACAACTACCTCGACATCAGCCGGCTGCGGGAGGACACCGGTTTCCGGCCGGCCTACGACGTCGAGCGCGCCGTCCAGGACTACGCCGACTGGCTGCGGCGACACGCGCGCTAGCCCATCCAGCACCACTTGGGAGAGCTCAACATGACCACACTCGACGCCGAGGCCCGTGCTCTCTTCGCAGGACCGAACATCGCCCACATCGCCACGCTCCTGCCTGACGGCGGGCCGCACTCGGTTCCCGTAATGGTCGACATCGAGGGCGATCACCTGGTCTTCTTCACCTCACCCCATTCCCGCAAGGGCCGTAATCTGGCGGCGGACGCCCGCCTCGCGATCTCGGTGACCGACCGGGAGAACCTGGTCCGCAGTGCGCTCGTCCGCGGCCGTGTCGTGAGGCGTATCGGCGGCGACGCGGGCTGGGAGATCGTCGATCGCATCTTCGCCAAGTACACCGGCGGCCCGTACCCGCGGGGCGAGGAGCGCGAAGTGTTCCTCGTCGAACCGACACATGTGATCGTCCCGACGTTCGGCTGAGGAGCAGAGATGGCCAAGGTTGTCATGCAGGCGGTCGTGTCAGTGGACGGCTACATCGCCCGTCCTGACGACTCGGTCGGACCACTGTTCGACTGGTACTTCAACGGCGACACCGAGGTGACCGCCGGCGCGAGCGGCTGGACCTTCCATGTCTCGCGGACGTCCGCGGACTACGTTCAGCCCTTCTGGGACGCCGTCAAGGTGACGGTGATCGGCCGGCACCTGTTCGACACCACCAACGGCTGGGACGGCAAGCCGGCCGCCGGGGACCAACTGGTCGTCACCCACCGCCCCTGCCGGAGCAGTGGCTCGCCGACTACCAGGACGCACCGTTTCACACCGCCGACTCCGTCGAGGCGGGCATCGCGCTCGCCACGGACCTCGCGGGCGACGGTCTCGTTTGCGTGACCGCCGGCGACCTGGAGGAGTCCGCGCCCGCGGCCATGTTCGAGCAGGAATTCGTCCACCACTTCACCACGCTCATCGCCTCCGACGCCGAGGCCACGTTCCAGGCCTTCGAGATGCTGCTGGGACGGCCGATCGGCGAGGACGAGATCGAACCGCGCAACGCCGCCTACCGGCAGGCCGGGCGGGCGCTTTCTGTCGTGGCCTACCTGCAGAGCCGGACGTGGCTGTCCATGTGGGCGCGCCGCATGGCGGACTGGTGGACTGGCCACGACCTGCTGCTGACGCCCACCCTCGGCGCCCGCCCGAGCTCGGCTGGTTCACCGCGGCCGGGCCAGAGCAGGAAGGGCCACGGATCGTCAGCTTCATCCCCTACACCGCGCAGTTCAACATGACCGGCCAGCCGGCCGTCACGCTGCCTTTGCACTGGACACCGGAGGGCCTGCCGGTAGGCGTGCAACTGGCCGCGGCCTACGGCCAGGAGGACATCCTCATCCGGGTCGCCTGCCAGCTCGAGCAAGCCGCACCCTGGAGCGAACGCCACCCGCCCACGCACGCCTGACACGGCGCACGCCACTGTTTACCGGGACCACGTACTGAGTCGCACGATTAACCATTCGGGTGCGTCGGGTGCCGCCAGCTTGGGAATTGGTCAGCGATCACTGGGCCGGACTGGCCAGGCCGGGCGTTTCCTGTCCTTTCCACGAGGCTGCGCGCTCCGTAAGCGCGGTAGCGGCCGGCCGTCACGGCCCGCACGAGGAACTGTCGGCCGGGAATAGCCCAGACCTGTGTCGTGCTCTCTCGGATGCTGGCTTGTTGCCAAAGCGAGGCCGCAAGGCAACCCGCTTAAGGTCGAACAGCGCCTCCTTCTGGCAGCCCGAGTCGATATGGCCGTGGAGGCGCCATGACTCAGCTTGCGCGTCCAGACTCCGCGCGCAATCGATCAGGACGAGATCACCTACGCCCTGGCCATGCTTCGGCCACTACTGAGCCATTGCCAGCCGATCGCTCAGGGCGCTTGCGGGCTGGCCGGCCAGTCCCTGGCTGGGCGATAGGCGCGGCCTTGCTGGCGCCTGTTGTCCTGGTCGGGGGGTGGCTGATTGCCGGCGCGCTTCAGCCGACCTCTTATAGCCCGATGCGGCAGACGATGAGCGTGCTGGCTGGTCACTCGGGAACCGACCGGTGGGTAATGACCGCGGCCCTGCTGCTGGTGGGCAGCTGCCAGATCGCGACCGGCGCAGGTCTAACTGCCGTCCGCATGTCTGCGCGCATCCTGCTGATCCTGACGGGCCTTTCTGGTCGCGTCCAAGATCCGGTGTAAATAGAAGACGGGCGTAGGTTCCCTTCAAGACCGCCAAGTCATCGAAGGGAAGGACCCACGCCCGTGTCACATCGAGTATCCCCTACTGACCGTATCCGCCACCACATCGATGAGCTGTTCGCTCAGGACAAGGCGCTTCCAGAGATTCTTGGAGGAGGTCGCCCGGCTCGGCGCGCAACTGCTAATGCAGGCCGCCCTGGAGGCCGAGGTCACCGAGTTCCTCGGCCGCGACCGCTACCAGCGGTCTGCGGCCTGCCAGGACGCCAGGCCCGGTTCCCGTAACGGCTACCGGGAAGCGAGCGTCAAGACGACCGCCGGGCCGGTGGCCCTGGCCCGGCCGAAGCTGCGCGGCACGACCGAAGCGTTCGCCTCCCGCCTGTTCGGCAGCCATGTGACCAAGACGAACGCGCTGGAGTCCCTGGTCATCGCCTCGTTCGTCCGCGGCCTGTCGGTCCGCGACATCGAGGCCACCCTGGCTGATGCCCTCGGTGACCAGGCCGCGATCTCCAAGTCCACCGTGTCGGCGATCTGCCAGCAGATCAAGGATGAGTACGAGGCGTGGGCCCGGCGCCGCCTGGACGACGTCACGCCCGGCTACCTGTTCCTGGACGCCTCGTTCTTCCGGATGCATCCCGGCTCGCCGGCCGAGCCGGTGCTCGCCGCCTGGGGCATCACCACCAGCGGCAAGCCCGCCTTCATCGGCCTGGCCCCGGGCACCGGTGAGTCCGCCGACGCCTGGCACGCCTTCCTCACCGACCTCAAGGACCGCGGCCTGGCCTCCCCGCTGCTGGTCATCTCTGACGGGGCACCCGGGCTGATCGCCGCGATCGAGCAGGCCTACCCGAAAGCGCTACGTCAAAGATGCCTGATCCACCGAGCGAGAAACGTGCTGGCCAAGGTGCCGGCCGGGATGCAGGCCGGGGTCAAGGACGCCTACTGGAAGATCTTCGACACCGAGGAGCTGACGGCCCAGCCTGGCCCGGCCCTGGTGGAGCTCATCGACGCACGGATCAGCGCGACGGCCGCCCGGTACTGTGCCACCTACCCCTCAGCGATGAAGTGCCTGACCACCGACCGCGAGGGCCTGACCGCCTACCTGCGGTTCCCCGCCGAACACCACCAGCGCGTCCGGCACTCCAACTTCATCGAGCGCACCTTCGGCGAGACCCGCCGCCGGACCAAGGTCATCGGCCGGCTCCCCGGCGAGACCAGCTGCCTCACCCTGGTCTGGGCCGTCCTGGACCGGGCCTCCCGTGGCTGGCGGGGCGTGAACATGACCTCAGACGGCCTCCGGCTGCTGCAGGACCTGCGCCGCTCGCTGCTCGACCCACCCCGCCAGCTCCGGCCACGCACCGTCACCACCAGCCAGCCGGCCGACGGCTGCGAAACTGTCAGCACCGTCGCCTAACCTGATCATGAAGCTGGGAACCACGCCCGCCGATTTACACCGGATTCCGGACGCCACCGGCCTTTCTACCCTCGGTATCGCCGCCACTCCGGAACCGGTCACGGGCCCGACGCCGCGCCACCTCGCCTTCGCGGTGAGCTGCGTCGTCACGACAGCGGTCTGGCCCGTACTTGTCGCCAGGCGCGCGCCGGCACAATCGTGGATCGTCAGTGTCTACGGCTGCGCGACGGTGACCGTGATCTTCGCCGGGTTGTCTTGCTGGCTCCTGATCGCCGCACGCGACGGCGGCGGTGACCTCGGCATGGTCGAGCGGCTGACGTCGGCGGTTCAGGCCCTGTTTCCGCTTGTCGTCGCGCTCGCCTTGCGGCAGACCGCACCGGACACAGGCAACCAGGGACAACACGGCCAAGAGCGCACCAGGCTCTGGCCAGAGGTTACGCCGATAGGCCGAAGGGACAGTTCCTAGCGGTCGGCGGATGCGGGCTGCCGGATAGCCCGTGGAACGCTGGGCAGCGACGGCTAGCCCCAGAAGATCGCGAAGGTATCCGGCTGACCGGCGGGGTCAGCGTCGTGATCCGGGCCTTGTCCTCGGCGTCAGGCGTGCAGCCGCCGACCGGGAGATCGAGCGCGGGGACTGCGGCGTGGTCCCTCGCTCACCGGCGGGTGTAATGCGCGATGATTACGCCCTTGGTGGTTGTGACGCTTCCGCCGAGGTCGAACTCGGTCAGCGGGGCGGGGCCCTCGAACAGCCGCGCGCCGCTGCCCAGGGTCAGCGGATGGATCAGCAGCGTGTAGCGGTCGATCAGGCCAGCAGCGTGCAGGCTCCGCACCAGCGACGCGCTGCCGATGATCGACAGATCCCGGCCTGGCCGGGCCTTCAGCCCGGCCACGGTGTTGACGGCGTCGCCGCGCAGCAGGATCGAGTTCGGCCAGGCATCCGCGCTCTCCAGGGTTCTCGACACGACGTACTTGGTGGCCGCGTTCAAATGCGTGGTGAACGGGTTGCCGTCGGTCAGGTGTCCCCATGCGGTGATGAAGTCCTGCCAGGTGCGGCGGCCGAAAAGCATGTCTCCCGGCCGGGCCATGCCCTTGGCCATCTCGCGGCCCATCACCTCGTCGTTGTACCGCTGGCCCCAGCCGCCGTGCGTGAAGCCGCCGCGGGTGTCCTCGTCCGGGCGGCCGAGCCCCTGAACGACGCCGTCGAGGGTAACGAACATCGTGACCGTGATCGAACGCATGGACCTGCTTCCTTCCGTTTCGCGGGCCGCGCTGCCGCGGCCCTGTCACCCCCTAAACGAACAACAACCGGCGAGATCGACACCACCGCAAAACGTTCGAGGCGCCCGTTGAGCCAGCCGTAGCACCTGACGCCAGCAGGCATCCAGGCGCCCTGCTGGCCGGGGGCCCGGCTGGGTGCTGCCCGCGATGCCCGGCGACCGGAACCGCGAAATAGTCGGGCTGACACCACGGTTCAGGGAGTTGACGGCGACGCAGAGAGGCGGGATTGACGTGCGGAAGGTTTCACTCGGCGAACTCACTGTCTCGGCCCAGGGCCTGGGCTGCATGGGCATGAGCGAGTGGTACGGCCATGCCGACTGGGACGAGTCGATCGCGACGATCCGCCGGGCGCTCGATCTCGGCGTGACGTTCATCGACACCGCCGACGTCTACGGCGCCGGGCACAACGAGGTGCTCGTCGGCCGTGCGATCAGCGGGCGCCGCGACGAGGTGCAGCTCGCGACCAAGTTCGGCATCGACCGGACCGGCGGCGACGACCAGCGGGTCATCCGCGGCGAGCGCGGCTACGTCAAGCGGTCCTGCGAGTCGTCACTGCTGCGGCTGGGCGTGGACGTCATCGACTTGTATTACCTGCACCGGCCGCCGCAGACCGCGCAGATCGAGGAGACCGTGGGCGCGATGGCCGAGCTTGTCGCCGAGGGCAAGGTGCGCCACCTCGGCCTGTCCGAAGTCGACAGCGCCCTGCTGCGCCGCGCCCATGCCGTGCACCCGATCACGGCCGTGCAGAGCGAGTACTCGCTGTGGGCCCGTGACCCGGAAACCACCGTGCTGGACGCGCTGCGCGAGCTCGGCGTCGGGCTGGTGCCGTACTCACCGCTCGGCCGTGGCTTCCTGACTGGCACGGTGGACATGAGCGCGCTGGACGACAAGGACTTCCGGACCCGCAACCCGCGCTTCACCGGCGACGCGGGCGCGGCCAACCAGGCCATCGCCGACGCCGTGCGCACCGTCGCCGAGGCCCGGGGCGTGGCCCCGGCCCAGATCGCGCTGGCCTGGGTGCACGGGCAGGGCGAGCGGCTCGGTGTTCCCCTCGCCCCGATCCCGGGCACCAAGCGGGTGAAGTGGCTCGAGCAGAACGTGGCCGCGCTCGACATCACGCTCGGCGCCGACGAGCTCGCCGTGCTCGACCCGCTGGGCGACCAGGTCACCGGCGCCCGCTACTGAAGCCCGGTCGGCCGCCAGATTCCGCCGCGGCCTGGGGCTTCCGATGACCCACGCCCCTCGTCACACTGGGAGGCGTGGATGACTGCGACCTGCTGGTGATCGGCTCGGGTCCGAGCGGCCAGAAGGCCGCGATCGCCGCGGCCAAGCTGGAGCGCCGGGTCGTCATGGTGGAGCGGCCCGACATGATCGGGGGGGTGTGCCTGAACACCGGCACGATCCCCTCTAAAACGCTCAGGGAAGCGGTTCTCTATCTCACCGGCGTCGATCAGCGCGAAGTGTACGGGCAGGCCTACCGGGTCAAGGAAAACATCACCATCGCAGACCTCACCGCCCGTACCCAGCACGTGGTCGGGCGGGAGATCGACGTCGTGCGCAGCCAGCTGTCCCGCAACCGGGTAACCATCCTGGCCGGAACGGCGCGCTTCACCGACCCGCACACGGTCGAGGTGGACGACGGCCGCGACCGGACCCGCCGGGTCACCGCCGAAAACATCGTGATCGCGACCGGCACCAAGCCCGCCCGGCCCGACAGCGTCGCCTTCGATGACCTCACCGTGATCGACTCCGACGGCGTGCTGCGGCTGGAGCACGTCCCGCGGTCAATGGTCGTGTGCGGCGCCGGGGTGATCGGGATCGAGTACGCCTCCATGTTCGCGGCGCTCGGCACCAAGGTCACCGTGGTCGAGCAGCGCGACAGGATGCTGGAGTTCTGCGACCTGGAAGTCGTGGAGGCGCTCAAGTACCACCTGCGCGACCTGGCTGTCACGTTCAGGTTCGGCGAGACCGTGGACTCGGTCGAGGCCAGGTCCGAGGGCGCGATCGCCAACCTGCGCAGCGGGAAGAAGATTCCCGCCGACACTGTCATGTACTCGGCGGGCAGGCAGGGCTGCACCGGCGAGCTCGCCCTGGGGTCAGCCGGCCTGAGCGCCGACAAGCGCGGCCGGATCAAGGTAGACGAGTTCTTCCGCACCGAGGTGCCGCACATTTACGCCGTCGGCGACGTGATCGGCTTCCCCGCGCTGGCGGCCACCTCGATGGAGCAGGGCCGGCTGGCCGCGCTGCACGCCTGCGGCGAGCCGGTGCACACCGCGCAGCTGCTGCAGCCGATCGGGATCTACAGCGTTCCCGAGATCAGCTTCATCGGCCGGACCGAGGATCAGCTGACCGCAGGCTGCGTGCCGTTCGAGGTAGGCGTGTCCCGCTATCGCGAGCTGGCCAGGGGCCAGATTATCGGCGACTCCTACGGCGTGCTCAAGCTGCTCGTCTCGCCCGAGGACCGCACCCTGCTGGGGGTGCACGTGTTCGGCACCGGGGCCACCGAGCTCGTGCACATCGGCCAGGCCGTGATGGGCTGCGGCGGCACCGTCGACTACCTGGTTGACGCCGTCTTCAACTACCCCACGCTCGCCGAGTCCTACAAGGTCGCCGCGCTCGACGCGACGAACAAGATGCGGCAGGTCGAGCGGCTGGCCTACCTGACCGCCCCGCGGGAGTGACGGGAGTGAGAGGCTTGGCGCATGAGCGCGCGCACCGTGCTGACCTTTCATACCAGCGAGGATCAGCGCCGGGCGCTGACTGAGATCCTGGGGCCGTTCGGTGGAATCGCCTTTCTTGACGATGCCGGGGAGGATCCGGACGCACGCGCGGCCATGCTGGCTCCCGCCGAGGCGGTCATCACCTGGATCCCGGACCACGAGCTCAGCCCGCAGGACACCGCCGCGCTCGGCCACGTCCGCCTCATCCAGCTGCTGACCGCAGGCGCCGACCACATCGACTTCGCTGCCCTCCCGCCGCAGGCGAAGGTGGCGGGCAACGTGGGCGCCTACGCCGACCCGATGGCCGAGCACGTGCTCGCGATGGCGCTCGCACTGGCCAAGCGGCTGCCGCAGAACCACGCCAGGCTGGCGTCCGGCACCTTCGACCTGGCCCAGACGCTCCGGCTGCGCGGCGGCGTGGCCGGCATCCTCGGCTACGGCGGCGTCGGCAGCGCGTCCGCCCGGCTGCTCCGCGCGTTCGGCATGAGCATCTACGCGATCAACACCAGCGGCCGGGCCGACGGGGCCGACCAGGCGGGCACGCTCGCCGATACCCGCGACATGCTCCGGGTGGCGGACATCGTCGTGGTGGCGCTGCCGCTCACCAGGGCCACCCGGGGGCTGATCGGCGCCGCCGAGCTCGCCGAGATGAAGCCGGACGCGATCCTGGTCAACGTGGCCAGGGGGGCGATCGTGGACGAAAACGCCCTGTTCGAGCACCTGCAGGCCCACCCGGGCTTCTCCGCCGGGATCGATACCTGGTGGGACGAGCCCGGGTACGGCAGGCCGTTCCGGCCCCGGCTGCCGTTCCTCAGCCTGCCGAACGTGCTCGGCTCGCCGCACAACTCCGGGCTTGTGCCGGGGATGGTCTCGGAGTCGATGGCGGCCGCCGCCAGGAACGTCGCCGCCTACCTGGCCGGCGAGCCGGTGCGCGGCATCCAGGACCCGGCCGACTACGCGGCCGAGGGTCAGCCCACGTAGGCCTTGACCGCGGCGGTCAGCGCGGCGAGCGCGGACTTGGCGTCGGCGAAGTACATGCTGGTCTTGGGGTTGGTGTACAGCTCGTTGTCGATGCCGGCGTAGCCGGAGGCCATCGACCGCTTGATCACGATGATGCTCTTGGCTTGGTCCACGTCCAGGATCGGCATCCCGGAGATCGCCGTGCCCGGCCGCCGGGCCGCCGGGTTGGTCACGTCGTTGGCGCCGATCACCAGCGCCACGTCGGCCCGGGCGAACTCCGGGTTGATCTCCTCCATCTCCTTGAGCTGGGGGTAGGGCACGTTCGCTTCGGCCAGCAGCACGTTCATGTGCCCGGGCATCCGGCCGGCCACCGGGTGGATGGCGTAGCTGACCTCCACGCCGCGCTCCTCGAGCAGCGCGGCGAGCTCGGCCACCGCGTGCTGCGCCTGCGCCGCGGCGAGCCCGTAGCCGGGCACGATGATGACCTTGGACGCGTAGGCGAGCTGGATGGCCGCGTCGTCGCTGGCGATCGAGCGCACCCCCTCGCCGCCGGCCGCCACCGCCGCCACCGCGGTGTCGCCGGTACCGAACCCGCCCACCATGATGTTGGCCAGCGACCGGTTCATCGCGTCGGCCATCAGCTTGGTCAGGATGCCGCCGGACGCGCCGACCAGGGCACCCGCGATGATCAGCGCGACGTTCCCGATCACGAAGCCGGCCATCGCCACCGCGGTGCCGGTGAACGCGTTCAGCAGCGAGATCACCACCGGCATGTCTGCCCCGCCGATGGGCAGCACCATCGTCACCCCGAACGCCAGCGCCGCGATGATCACGACGATCAGCCCGGCGACGCTCGCGGTGGAGATCAGGTACGCCGACAGGCCGACCGCCACCACCGCGATCGTGATGTTGACCAGGCGGGACCCGGGAAAGGTGATCGGCTGCCCGGGGATGACGCCCTGCAGCTTGCCCGCCGCGATGATCGACCCGGAGAACGTCACCGAGCCGATGATCACGTCCAGCAGCGTGGTGACCGTGGTGGACAGGGGCACGCCACCGATCGCGCCGGCCAGCCGGGTGTAGTCGTGAATCCCGATCAGCGCGGCCGCGCCGCCGCCGACCGCGTTGAAGATGCTGACCAGCTGCGGCATCGCCGTCATCTGCACAGTCCGCGCCGAGTACAGGCCCGCGCCCGCGCCCAGCAGCGCGCCGGCCAGCAGTACGATCCACCCGGTCACGGTGACCGTCCCGTCGTGCGCGATCAGCGCCAGCGTCGCCGCGATCGCGACCGCCATCCCCGCGCCCGAGGCGAAGTTCCCTTGCCGCGCGGTGGCGGGGTTGTTCATCAGGTGCAGGCCGAGGACGAAGGAAGCCGCGGCCGCCAGGTAGATAAGCTGGATTACCGTTCCGAACGGGCCCATCAGGAACCCTCACCGGGGCCCTGGCCATCTGGGGCAGGCAGAGTCTGCGGGGCGGGGGTGGCCGGAACGGCCGGAACGGCCGGAACGGCCGGGACGGCCGGGACGGGGCGGCGTCGGAACATCTTGAGCATCCGCCCGGTCACGACGTAGCCGCCGACCACGTTCATCGCCGCGAAGAACGCCGCCACGAAGGCCAGGACGTAGCCCAGCGCGTTGTTCGCGGTGACCCCGATCACCATCGCGCCCGCCAGCACGATGCCGTGGATCGAGTTGGCGGCCGACATCAGCGGCGTGTGCAGGGTCGCGGGCACCTTGCTGATCACCTCGATCCCGACCAGCAGGCTCAGCACGAAAATGATCAGGTCAGTCAGACCGCTCGACACGAGCGCCACCTTCCTCGTCGTTGTCCCCGGCGGTGTTGTCCCCAGCGGTGTTGTCCCCGGCGGGGATGTCCTCGGGGGGGCTGTCCCCGGTCAGCGCGGCCGTGCCGGGGTGCACCACCCGGCCGCCGTGGCTGATGACCACGCCGGCCTGGATTTCGTCCGCCGGGTCGATCGCCAGGCTGCCCTCGCTGGTCATGTGCAGCAGCAGGGCGGTCATGTTGCGCGAGAAGGCGTTGGACGCCGCGGTCGGCACGGTGGCGGGCAGGTTGCCCGCGCCGATGAGCGTGACCCCGTTCTCGGTCACGATCTCCTCGTCGGGCACCGACCCGGCCACGTTGCCGCCCAGCGGGCTGGCCGCCATGTCCACGATCACCGAGCCGGCCGCCATGGCCTTCACCGTGTCCTCGGTCACCAGCAGCGGCGGCCTGCGGCCCGGCACCTGGGCGGTGGTGATCACCACGTCGTGCGCCGCGATGTGACCGCTCAGCTCGGCCTGCTGCGCGCGCCGCTCCTCCTCGGTCAGCTCACGGGCGTAGCCGCCCTCGCCGGCGGCGGACGCCACGGACTTCAGCTCGAGGAAGGTGGCCCCGAGGGATTCGACCTCGCCCTTGGAGCTGGGCCTGACGTCGTACCCGCTGACCACGGCGCCGAGCCGGCGCGCGGTGCCGATCGCCTGCAGCCCGGCCACGCCGGTGCCGAGAACGAGCACCCTGGCCGGCCTGGCCGTGCCCGCCGCGGTGATCAGCAGCGGGAAGAACCGGCCGAACGCGGCCGCCCCGACGAGCACCGCCTTGTAGCCCGCGACGTTCGACTGCGAGGTGAGCGCGTCCATCCCCTGGGCCCGCGACAGCGTGCGCGGCAGGCCGTCCAGGCTGACCGAGGTGACGCCCTTCCCGGCCAGCGCGGCGGCCAGGTCCGGGTCGGTCAGCGGGGCCAGCATGCCCAACACCGCCTGGCCGGCGCGCAGCCGTTGCTGCAGATCGGCGTCGGGCTTGCCGACCGTAACGATCGCGTCGGCGGCGGCCAGCAGCTCGTCCCTGGACACGATGGTCGCGCCGGCTTCGGCGTAGGCACTGTCGCCGAACCAGGCGCCGTCACCGGCGCCCGATTCGACGAGCACCTCGATGCCGGCCGGGCTCAGCCGGGCGACGGCATCGGGCGTCAGCGCCACCCGCCGCTCGCCCGGGGCGGTTTCCCTGACGACGGCGACCTTCATGGCCGCGGCCTGGGCCGTGTCCTAGCAGCAGTGAGCATCATCAGTGCGACCTCGCGGTGGTTTGCCTGGTAGATCCCGGCTGCCCAGCCCGGCGCCTGGCGGCGGTGCCAGGCAGCTGCCGGGTTCCTGACCCTACCCATCATGCCGCCCCACGGAAAGTTTGCTACTGACGGCCCAGTCATGGCCGCGAGCCCGATAATCGGTTGGCATGGCGGCCGGCCCGGGCTTTGCTATACCGGTGCGCATCGAGGACTTCGACCCGGCCACGGACGCCGCCAAGGTCCGGGCCTGGTACCAGCTGTACGCCGCGAGCGAGCCGGTGGACGCCCCCGGCGGCCCGGTGCGATCGGAGCACGCCTTCTGCGCCTCGATGCGGCTGGGCTGGGCAGGGTTCCGGCGGGAGGCCGCGCTGGCTGCCGGGGACGACGGCGGCTGGACGGGCGGGTATGTGCTCATGCTGCCCGAGACGGAGAACCGGCACCTGGCCTGGGTGACCCTGCTGGTCACGCCCGGCCAGCGGCGGGCCGGCCTCGGCACCACGCTGCTGCGCGACGCCGCCAGGCGCGCGGCCGCGGGCGGCCGGAGCCGGCTGACGGCGGAGACGCGGACCGGCCTGGCCGGCTCGGCTTTCGCCGCCGCTAAGGGCGCGCGGCCGGGGCTGGTCGAGGTCAGGCGGGTGCTGGAGCTCACCGACGCGCCGGCCGGGAAGCTGGCCGCGCTCCGCGGTACGGCTGAGGCGGCGTCGGGCGGCTACTCGCTGGTGTGCTGGCAGGGCCCGGCGCCGGACGAGTACCTGGACCAAGTCGTGGCCGTGGCGAACGCCATGGCCGACGCGCCGCGCAACCCCGGAGAGGAGCCGGAAGTCGAGGACGCGGAGAGGGCCAGGCATTACGAGCGCAGTGCCGCGGAGCAGGGCCTGCACATGTACTCGGTGGGTGCCAGGTGCGACCGGACCGGGCAGCTGGCCGGGCTGACCGTCCTCACCGTGGACCCGCTGAACCCCTCCTGGGGACATCAGCAGCTCACCGCCGTGAGCCGGGCGCACCGGGGTCACCGGCTCGGGCTGCTGGTCAAAACCGTGATGCTGCAGCAGCTGGCGCAGGCCGAGCCGGGGCTGCGCCGCATCGTGACCGGGAACGCGGGCACCAACCAGCACATGATCGCCATCAACGCCCAGCTCGGGTTCCGGGTCCTCGACGAGTGGCAGTCCTGGGAGCTCGACGTGGCGGCGATGCCGCCCGCGGCACCGGCCTAGCGACCAAGGATCGCTAGCCACCTGGCTCAGCGCAGGCTGTCGGCTGGCAGCTTCCGCCTCAGCCGGCCCGGCGGAGCAGCTCGCTGATCTTCTCGCCGGCCCGGGCCACGACGGCCGCGTGCAGCCGGCCGGGCGAGCGGGTCAGCCGCTCGATCGGCCCGGACACCGACACCGCCGCGACCACCCGGCCGCCCGGGCCGTGCACCGGCGCCGACACCGACGCGACGCCGGCCTCGCGCTCGGCCACGCTGGCCGCCCAGCCGCGCCGCCGCACCTGGCTGAGCGTCGCGGCGGTGAACTTGGCCCCGTGCAGGCCGCGGCGGGCGCGGTCCGGCTCGTCCCAGGCGAGCAGCACCTGCGCGGCGGACCCGGCCGTCATCGGCAGCGCCGCGCCGACCGGGACCGTGTCGCGAAGCCCGGTCGCGCGCTCGGCCGCGGCCACGCACACCCGCGAGTCGGCCTGCCGGCGGTAGAGCTGCACGCTCTCCGCGGTCACGTCCCTGAGCTGGTTCAGCACCGGCTGGGCCACGGCCAGCAGCCGGTCCTCGCCCGCCGCCGCGGCCAGCTCGGCGATCCGCGGGCCGAGCACGAACCGGCCGCGGGCATCGCGGCTGAGCAGCCGGTGCCGCTCCAGCGCGACGGCGATCCGATGCACGGTCGGCCTGGCCAGCCCGGTCGCCGCGACGAGCTGGGCGAGCGAGGCGGGGCCCGGCTCGAGCGCGGTCAGCACGGAAACCGTCTTGTCGAGAACCCCGACTCCGCTAGAGTTGTCCATACACCGATATTGACGTCTCGCTATTCGAGACGCAAGTGACAGGGGCTTTGACGATGGGCCGGACGCTGGCCGAGAAAATCTGGGATTCCCACGTCGTGCACGCGGCGGAGGGAGAGCCTGACCTCCTCTATGTTGACCTGCACCTGGTGCACGAGGTCACGAGCCCGCAGGCCTTCGACGGGCTCAGGCTGGCGCAGCGCCGGGTCAGGCGGCCGGATTCTCACGATCGCGACCGAGGACCACAACGTGCCGACGACCGGGATCACCGGCCCGGGCGTCCCGCTGACCGGCCCGGGCAGCCCGGTCACCGACCCGGTGTCGCGGATCCAGGTCGAGACGCTGCGCAAGAACTGCGCCGAGTTCGGCATCAGGCTCTACCCGATGGGCGACGCCGGCCAGGGGATCGTGCACGTGATCGGCCCGCAGCTCGGTCTCAGCCAGCCCGGCATGACGATCGTCTGCGGGGACTCGCACACGAGCACGCACGGGGCGCTCGGCGCGCTGGCGTTCGGCATCGGCACCAGCGAGGTCGAGCACGTGCTCGCCACCCAGACGCTGCCGCAGCAGCGGCCGCGCACGATGGCGGTGACCGTCCGGGGCAGCCTGCCCGAGGGGGTCACCGCGAAAGATCTGATTCTTGCCATCGTGGCCAGGATCGGTACCGGCGGCGGCCAGGGCTACGTGCTCGAGTACCGGGGCGAAGCCGTTCGGGATCTGTCGATGGAAGGCCGCCTGACGGTGTGCAACATGTCCATCGAGGCCGGGGCGCGGGCTGGCCTGGTCGCGCCCGATGACACGACGTTCGGCTACCTCGAGGGGCGGCCGCACGCGCCTGAGGGCGCCGCGTGGGAGGCCGCGCTGGATCACTGGCGGTCGCTGCCGACCGACGAGGACGCGGTGTTCGACCACGAGGTCGTGCTGGACGCCGGCACGCTGTCCCCGTTCGTGACCTGGGGCACCAACCCCGGCCAGGCCGCGCCGCTGACCTCGGCCGTGCCCGACCCCGGCTCGCTGGCCGACCCCGGCGAGCGCGCTGCGGCCGAGCGCGCGCTCACGTACATGGACCTGGCGCCGGGCACCCGTCTGCGCGACATCGCGGTGGACACCGTGTTCGTCGGCTCCTGCACCAACGGCCGGATGGAGGACCTGCGCGCCGCGGCGGCCGTGCTGCGCGGCCGGAAGGTCGCCGGCGGGGTGCGGATGCTCGTCGTGCCCGGCTCCATGGCGGTCCGGGCGCAGGCCGAGGCCGAGGGGCTCGACGCCGTGTTCAGCGCGGCGGGCGCGGAGTGGCGGTCGGCCGGCTGCTCGATGTGCCTGGGCATGAACCCGGACACGCTGGCCCCCGGCGAGCGCAGCGCGTCCACGTCCAACCGCAACTTCGAGGGACGGCAGGGCAAGGGCGGGCGAACCCACCTGGTCTCGCCCGCGGTGGCGGCCGCCACCGCCGTCACCGGCCGCCTCACCGCCCCCGCCGACCTCTGACCCCGCCCGCCCCGCCCGCCCGCTTTCATGATCACGAAGACTTTTACGTGGGATAACCCGCACAACTCTTCGTGATCACGGACCTTTCGACCCGGAGAAGCTCGTGGAACCGTTCAGCAGTCATACCGGCCGCGGAATGCCGCTGCGGCGCAGCAACGTGGACACCGACCAGATCATCCCGGCCGAGTACCTCAAGCGGGTCACCCGCACCGGGTTCGGCGACGGGCTGTTCGCCGCGTGGCGGGAAGACCCGGACTTCGTGCTCAACCAGCCCGCCTACGCCGGCGCGACGATCCTGATCGCGGGCACCGACTTCGGCATCGGCTCGTCCCGGGAGCACGCGGTCTGGGCGCTGTCGGACTACGGGTTCCGGGTCGTCATCTCGCCGCGGTTCGGCGACATCTTCCGCAACAACGCGACGAAGGCCGGGCTGCTCCCGGTCCGGCTGCCCGCCGACGTGGTGGCCGCGCTGCAGGACGCGGTCGAGGCCGACCCGGCGGCGGAGATCACCGTGGACCTGGCCGGCCGCGCGGTCAGCTGCCCGGCAGCGGCGCGCGGCGGGCTGACCGCGCCGTTCGAGATCGACGATTACACCCGGTGGCGGCTGATGGAAGGGCTCGACGACATCGGGCTGACGCTGCGGCAGGCGAGCGAGATTACCGAATTCGAGCAGCGCCGCGCGTCGTGGCTGCCAGTAACCGGATGACCATAGCGACGCCCGGTATGATGGCTTTTGATGGGGTTCAGTGTCACCGTCAGCTGCCGACACGCCTTATTTCCTCGCCAATAACGTTGTGTAACGCTCCTGGATCGCCTACGTTCAGGCAGGTCAGAGGTCGCGACCCCGGTGCCCATTCCGCGCGACCTCCCGTGGGGGAACCGCAGGAGTGATTCATGAACAAGCGTGACCTGATCGATGCGATCTCGGGCCGGTTGGGGAGCAAGTCGGCCGCGACCGACGCCGTGAACGCCATGCTGGACACCATTCAGTCGGCAGTGGCCAAGGGGGACAAGGTCGCGATCACAGGCTTCGGTGTCTTCGAGAAGTCCGAGCGTCCGGCGCGCACGGCGCGTAACCCTGCCACCGGCGCGACCATCAAGGTGCCGGCGTCATCGGTGCCCAAGTTCCGTGCGGGCGCGGACTTCAAGGCCGTCGTCAACGGCGAGAAGACCGCACCGGCCAAGGCCAAGAAGTAGTTCCAGCCAGCCTGCGCACTAGCGAGCGGCACCCGGGGCACGCCCCGGGTGCCGCTCGCTGTTTGCGCGTACCGCTTGCGGGCCGGGCCGGGCCGGGCCGGGCGGGGCCGCGGGCCGGGCCGTGGCGGGCCGCCGGGTCAGCGCAGGCCGCGCCGCTTGTGCAGGGCGGTCTGGATGATCCGGTCCACCAGTTGCGGTAGCGGCAGGCCGCTGGCCGCCCACATCACCGGGAACGCCGATGCCGACGTCATCCCGGGCATCGTGTTGATCTCGTTGAGCAGGATCTGGCCGCCCGACGTGTAGAAGAAGTCCACCCGCGCCAGCCCCTCGCAGGACAGCGCCTCGAACGCGGCGCAAGCGAGCTGCCTGATCTGCTCCGCGTGCTCGGCGGGAACCGGCGGCGGAATGGCCAGGCCGGTGTCGGCCTCCAGGTACTTGGCCTGGAAGTCGTAGAAGTCCGCGCCCCCGCCGACGAGCACCTGGGCCGGCACGCTCGCGTCCGGCGGCCCGCCGTCGATCCCCTCGAGCACGGCGCACTCGATCTCCATGCCGTCGACCGCCGCCTCCACCAGCACCTTGGGGTCGTGCTCGCGCGCGGCCTCGATGGCCTCCTCCAGGCCGGCCTGATCGCTGGCGCGGGTGATGCCGATGCTGGAGCCGCCGCGCGCGGGCTTGACGAACACCGGCCAGCCGAGCTCGCTGATCTCGTCGAGCACGCGCTTGCGCTCGGTCACCGCCGGGCGGTCCCGCCAGTCGCGGTCCCGCACCACCACGTAGCGGCCCACCGGCAGCCCGCGCGCGGCAAAGATCAGCTTCATGTACTCCTTGTCCATGCCGGCCGCGCTGGCGAGCACCCCGGCGCCGGCATAGCAGGTGCCGGTCATCTCCAGCAGGCCCTGCAGCGTGCCGTCCTCGCCGTAGGCGCCGTGCAGCAGCGGCAGCACCACGTCCACCTCTCCGAGGCTGCGCGGCACCTCGCCGGGGCCGGTCACCACCAGCCCGCGGGCGCCGCGGTCGAGCCGCGCGGCGATCTCGCTGCCCGGGCTCGCCACCGACTCCACCGAGGGCAGCTCGCCGCCGTGGATGGCCAGCCGCGCGGGATCGTCTGAGGTCAGCACCCAGCGGCCGTCGCGGGTGATGCCCACCGGCAGCACGTCGTAGCGGTCCCGGTCGATCGCGGCGAGAATGTGGCCGGCGCCCAGGCAGGACACGGCGTGCTCCGTGCTGCGGCCGCCGAACACCACGGCCACCCTGATCTTGCGTTGGCTGCTCACGCTTCCTCCGTTCCGGGTTACCGCACGGCCTGGCTCCTGGCGACCGCACGGCCTGGCCCCCCGGCCATCGCGCGGCCTGGCCTCCCGGGCTACCTCCCAGCCTGGCCTGCCCGCGCGGAGGTTACCTCATGTTCAGCGAATCAAGGGACAAACGCGCGTCCTCGACGAGATCCTCCGCGTCTTCCAGGCCGACGGAGAACCGCACCGCGCCCGGGTCGATCCCCGCCGCCGCCAGCGCGGCCGGGTCGAGCTGGCGGTGCGTGGTGGAAGCCACGTGGCTGACCTTGGTGTGCGTCCCGCCGAGCGACGTGGCCACCTGGGCCAGCCGCAGCCGGTCGGCGAACGCCATGCCGGCCTCGCGGCCGCCGTGCGGGGTGATGGTCACGATCGCGCCGAACCTGGTGCCCTCCGGGCCGGCGTCAAACAGCTTCCTGGCCACCTCGTGGCCGGGATGGCCGGCCAGTCCGGGGTAGTCCACCCGGGCCACCGCCGGGTGCTTGGCCAGCGTCGCGGCGAACACCGCGGCGGTCGCGCACTGCCTGCGCATCCGCAGCGGCAGCGTCTCCAGCCCGCGGCGGAGCAGGAAAGCCTCGTCCGGCGCGAGCGAGCCGCCGGTGTCGATGCGCACCGCCCTGATCCGGCTGATCAGCTCGGGCCGCCCGGTCACCACGCCGCCGGTGACGTCGGAATGCCCGCCGATGTACTTCGTCGCCGAATGCAGCACCAGGTCCGCGCCGTGCTCGAGCGGCCGGCAGACCACCGGGGGCGCCAGCGTCGAGTCCACCACGAGCAGCGCCCCCGCCTCGCCGGCCAGCCGGGCCAGGGCCGGCAGGTCGGCGACGGCCGTGGTCGGGTTGGCGATCGTCTCGGCGTAGACGATCCGGGTGGCTGGGTGCAGCGCGGCACGGACCTGATCAAGATCGGTCACGTCCACGAAGTCGGTCGACACCCCGAACCTCGCCGCGACGTTGCGCAGGAAGCCGTAGCTGCCGCCGTAGATCGCGGCCGAGGCGACCACGTGCGCGCCCGCTTCGGCGAGGGCGAAGAACACGCCGCTGACCGCCGCCATCCCGGACGCGAACGCCTGCGCCGTGGCCGGCTGCGGCAGGTTTGCGCTCTCCAGCGCCGCGACGGCGGCCGCGAACGCGTCCACGGTCGGGTTGTCGATCCGGCTGTAGCTGTAGCCGGAAGCGGTATCGCCGAGCACCGCGGCGTACTCCGCGGACGACTCGAAGGCGAACGCCGCGGTGCGGTACACCGGCGTGCCGAGCGGCTGCTGCGACGGCACCGGCGGCGGCGGCAGGTGGACGGCCCGCGTGTTCTCGCCCAGCCGCCGCGCCGCGGCAGGCGCCGGCGGCCAGTTCTCCGGTCCCATGACTATTCAGACTCCATAACGCTCGGGCCTGGGCGAGCGGGACGTCAGCGCCTCGGCCGCCTTCGCCACGGACAACCCCTGGTGCAGCACCGCCGCGACGGTCTGGGTGAGTGGCATCTCCACGTCATGCCTGCGGGCGAGCTCGAGCACCGACAACGAGGACTTCACCCCTTCCGCCGTCTGCCTGGTCCTCGCCGTAACCTCGGCGAGCGTCGCGCCGCGACCGAGATTTTCCCCGAACGTACGGTTGCGGGACAACGGCGAACTGCAGGTAGCGACCAGAATCTCCCATCCCGGCCAGACCGGCGAACGTGTGCAGGTCGGCGCCGAGGGCCGCGCCGAGCCTGGCCGTCTCGGCCAGCCCGCGGGTGATCAGGGTCGCCTTGGTGTTGTCACCTAGCCCCATCCCGACGGCCATCCCGACCGCCAGCGCGATGACGTTCTTGACCGTCCCGCCGAGCTCGCAGCCGATCACGTCGGGGTTGGTGTACGGGCGGAAGTACGGCGCGTGGCAGGCGCTCTGCAGCAGCTTCGCCGCGTCGTCGTCGGTGCAGGCGACCACGGACGCCGCGTGCTGGCGGGCGGCGATCTCGCGGGACAGGTTGGGCCCGGAGACGACCGCGACCCGCTCGCCGGGCACGCCGAGGACCTCGGTGATGACCTCGCTCATCCGGTTGCAGCTGCCGAGCTCGATGCCCTTCATGAGGCTGACCAGCAGCGCGCCGGCCGGGATGAGGGCGGCCCAGTCGGCCAGGTTCTGCCGCAGTGACTGGGCCGGGACGGCGAGCACGACGAGGTCGGCGCCGGCCAGCGCCTCGGCCGGGTCGCAGGTCGCGAGCAGCGCGTCGGGCAGCCGGATGCCTGACAGGTAGTCAGGATTCTCGTGCCGGCCGGAGATGGCATCGGTGATTGCCGGCCGGCGCCCCCACAGGGTGACCGGCGTGCCGGCGTCGCAGAGCACCTGCGCGAACGTGGTGCCCCACGACCCGGCGCCCATGACCGCTGTCTTCACCCCTGCGGCGCCTTCCGTGCCGTGTCGGTGCCGTCCGGTGCGGTGCCGTCCGGTGCGGTGCCGTCCGCTGCGGTGCGGTCCGGCTCCACTTCTCGTTTCGCGGCGCGCGGGTCGTAGGGGACGGCGGGCGGCTCCTCGCCGCGCAGCCCGGCGAGCAGCTTGGTCACGTCGGCCATGATGGCGTTGGTGGCCTCGCGCAGCGTGCCGGAGGTGAGCGGCTGGCCCGTGAACGCGGACAGGTTAACCGGGGGACCCGCGACGATCTGCACGGGCTTGCGGGGGAAGAGCCTGGGCTTCTTGTCGCCGTAGGGCAGGATGACCTGCGCGCCCCAGCAGGCGACGGGGATCACCGGGACCCCGGTGGTGAGCGCGAGCCTGGCCACGCCGGTGCGGGCCACCATCGGCCACTGCTCCGGATCCCTGGACGCGGTACCTTCGGGGTAGAAGATGACGCAGGCGCCACGGGAGATACGCTGCTCAGCTTCGTTGAGCACGAGCGCCGCGTCCGCCCGGCCGCGGTACACCGGCAGCTGGCCGAACTTGCGCAGGAGTGGACCGATGATCTTGACATCGAACACCGGCGATTTGATGGTGAACACCGGGTAATGCCCTGCCCAGTAGCTGAACAGCGCCATCGCGGGCCAGTCCGCGTAGGACAGGTGGTTGCCCGCGACAATCATCCCGCCGGTGCGCGGGAAGTTCTCCTTGCCGCCGGTGCCCAGTTTCATGAGGCTGCGGATCAGCGGCGGCAGGATGATCTTGGTGAACAGCCGCCAGCCCGGCGAGTAGTCCCGCTCCGCCCGCTTACGCATGATCGTGCCTGTTCATTTCCCCAGCCTTCCGCTGTTCTCGCTGACCAGTCTTCCGGCTTGCCGCGCGCCGTGTCGAGGCAGGAGCGCGGCCGTGGCCGCTGACGCACCGGGCACCTGGTCGGTGGTAATCCCCGTCAAGGTACTTGCCCGCGCCAAGTCCCGGCTGACCGGCCTGGCCGGAGCGCGCAGGCCCGAACTCGCCCTGGCCCTCGCCGCCGACACGGTGGCGGCCGCCGTCAGCTGCCCGGAGGTGGCCGCGGTGATCGTGGTGAGCGACGACCAGGCGGCGGCCGCGGAGCTGGGCGGCCTGGGAGCGCTGGTCATCGCGGACGAGCCCGACGACGGCCTGAACGCGGCGCTCGTGCACGGCGCCGCCGTGGCTTCCTCGCTCCGCCCGGCCGCCGGCACCGGCGCGCTCGCCGCGGACCTGCCCGCGCTGCGGCCTGAGGAGCTGGGCCGGGCGCTGCGCGCCGCCGCCAGCTGGCCTGAGGCATTCGTACCCGACGCGGCTGGATCCGGCACGACGCTGTACACGGCCGCACCGGGCCGCAGGTTCCAGCCCAGGTTCGGGCCGGGATCGAGGCAGCGGCACCGGTCGGCGGGCGCCCGTGAACTCGGCCTCACCGGCATTCCTGGCCTGCGCCGGGACGTGGACACCGCGGCCGACCTGGATTCCGCGGCCGGGCTCGGGCTCGGGCCGCGCACCGCGGCGATCGCGCCGCAGCTGCTGTGCCCGGGAGGTTCGGTCAGAAGTGAACGACCGGGCACGTGAGGGTGCGGGTTATCCCGTTGACGCCTTGAATCTGGGCCACCACGAGCCTGCCGAGGTCGTCGACGTTCTCGGCCTCGGCGCGGACGATCACGTCGTAGGGCCCGGTCACGTCTTCCGCCTGGGTCACACCCGTGATGTCGGAGATCCGGGCGGCGACTTCCGCAGCCTTGCCGACCTCCGTCTGGACGAGGATGTATGCGTGGACCACGACGTCCTCCCAGGGCGGGCTGATCTGAGAATGAGCGGTATCAGGAATGGCCACCGTACCGTACCCGCGCCGTCCCGCCCATGCTGGAACCAGGTCGCGTTTCCCTGGCCGGGGGCGTGCCGGGGATGAGTGGCGCTGAGGGATCACCGGAGGCTGGCATCACCATCGGGGAGCTGGGGGAGTTCGGGCTCATCGACGCCATCACCGCCAGGATGCCCGCGGCGCCGGGCGCGATCGTGGGGATCGGCGACGACGCGGCCGTGCTGCGCGTCGCCGACCCCCGGATCGTCGCCACGACGGACCTGCTCGTGCAGGGACGGCATTTCCGGACCGACTGGTCAGGCCCGGCCGACATCGGCGCCAAGGCCGCGGCGCAGAACCTGGCTGACGTGGCGGCGATGGGCGCCGTGCCCGAGGCGCTGCTCGTCGGGCTCGCCGCTCCCTCCGGGCTGCCGGTGGCGTGGGCCACCGAGCTCGCCTCCGGGCTGGCCGGCGAGGCCGCCCGCGCGGGTGCCCACGTGGTCGGCGGCGACGTGTCAGAGGCCAGCGTGATCATGCTCGCGGTGACGGCGCTCGGCACCATGGCGGGCCGGGAACCGGTCACCAGGGGCGGGGCGCGGCCCGGGGATGTCGTGGCGGTCGCGGGCAGGCTGGGGCTTTCCGCCGCAGGCCTCGCGCTGCTGCAGGCAGGCCTGACCGAGCCGGCCGACGCGCTGGCCGCCCACCGGCGGCCCCGGCCGCCCTACCCGGCGGGACCGCAGGCGGCTGCCGCCGGCGCCACCTCGATGATCGACGTGAGCGATGGCCTGCTCGCCGACCTCGGTCACATCGCGGCGGCCAGCGGCGTGCTCATCGACGTCGAGACGGCGCGGCTGGAGCCGGCCCCCTGCTCGCGGCGGCGGCCGTGCTGGGCCTGCCGCCGCTGGACTGGGTGATATCCGGCGGCGAGGATCACGCGCTGGCCGCGACATTTCCGTCAGATGCCGCGGTTCCGCCGCACTGGGTAGTCATCGGGCGCGTGCACGAAGGGCACGGAGTACGGGTTGACGGCACGAATTATCGGGGTCAATTCGGCTGGCAGCACTTCTCCTGACCAGCCAGGCATCACCTCAGGTAATTGCTTAACTACAATTCGATATCTAGCAGAACGTGACATTGCTTGATATAAATCGCCCCGATGCTAAAACGCCGCCGTGTAGTTTCGAGCGGGCCCGGGGGGACGGAGCCTGCCAGCCAGCACGGCAATTCATCCCCTGCTGCCCAGCCGTCGCCGGCCCGTGCGCGCCGGTCGCTGCGCCGGCTGATGGCAACTCCTACTTTTTTCGCGGGCGCCTGTATTGTGTTCGCGGCTACCCTCGCCTACGGCACCACCCAGACGCATCTGGTCTTCAAGGGCATCGGCCCGGGCTGCGCCATGGCGAATTGCACGGCCGCGGGCCCGCATCAGCCCCCCGTTCAGTTCGGGACCGCGACGCCCGCGGTCGGCACGGCCAGCGGGACCGCATCGGCCGGCCACGGTGCAGGCAGCGGCGCACGCGTGAACGCGACCCCCAGCCCGCGCGCAGGGCGTGGCTCCGGCCCCGGCGCAGACCGGGAAAAGGACAGCCGGCCAGCCAGTGCCGCGTCACGAGGCCACCGGTCAGACGCGCGGGTGATCATCGTCTACCGGACGGTGCGCCGCTGGCCCGGCGGATTCCTGGGCTCGGTGACGATCATCAACCACAACGGGTCGGCGCTGCCGGGCTGGCAGCTGTGGCTGCGCTACCAGCGCGCCCGGTTGGATCAGGTGTGGGGGGCCCGCTGGTATCCGCCTGACCCGCAGGATCGAGGCGCCGCGCGGGTGGCGCCGCGGCCGGGCCATCAGGTGCTCCGGCCGCGGGCGAGCGCCCGGTTCTTCTTCCGGGTCACCGGGCATGCCGGGCCGCCAGGCTGCTACTTCAACTCAGCCCGGTGCAGATTCCGGTCCGGCCGCTGAGCCCGGCCAGCAGATTTCCGCCGACTGCCTGGGGATTTCCGCCGCCGCGAAACAACGCTCGCCTCCGCCGTGCCCGCAATCAGTGATGTGCGCGGTGACGACGCGGAATTCGGCCGGCCAAAGGCTAATGGGACTCGGGGCCGAAACGGTCCGGGCGCAGGGTGCGGCGGCCTTTACGGCACCGGCGCGGGCCGGGCAGCCTGCGGTCAGCGGCTGACCTTGCCTGCCTTGATGCATGAGGTGCACACGTTGAGCCGCTTCGGCGTCCGTCCGACGACGGCCCGCACGGTCTGGATGTTGGGGTTCCAGCGGCGGCGGGTGCGGCGGTGCGAATGCGAGATTCTTGTTGCCGAAACCCGGCTGCTTGCCGCAGACGTCGCAAACGGAAGCCACGGGATCGCTCCATTGGGGTGGGTCGGATGGTCGGTGCCCGGGGCGCGAGCACGGCGGCTCCGCCAGGGCGGTCGTCGAAGGATAACCGACCTGGCCGCCCGGACGCGAACCGGCGCCGTGCGGGCGCCGTCCGGACTGGCTGCTGGCGCGGCCCAGCCGGTCTGTCGGTGCCTGCTGTCATGCTCGTGCGATGACGAGGATCCCGTCGCAGAATTATGCCCTGCCCTGGGCGGCCGGCGCGAGGGCGGAGCCGCCCAGGACGGGCGGCGAGCGCGAGGCGCTGTCCGCTGAGCTTGACTGGCAGCGCAGGACGTTCGAGCTGAAGTGCGCGGGACTGCCGCCGGCGCGGCTGTCGGAGCGGGCGATCCCGTCCTCCGGGCTCAGCCTGCACGGTCTGGTCCGGCACCTGGCCGGGGTGGAGCGGTGGTGGTTCCGGATACAGTTCGCCGGCCAGGACCTGCCGCTGCTGTACTACTCCGACGACGACCCCGATCAGGACTTCGAGTCGCTGGACGGTGATCCCGCCGCCGCGCTCGCGGCCTGGCGGGCGGAGTGCGGTCGCGCCCGCGAGATCGTGGCCGCCGCGTCGTCGCTTGACCTGACCGGCACCGTGCTGCGAAGCGGGCAGCCGATTTCGCTGCGCCAGATCCTGGTGAGCATGATCGCCGAGTACGCCCGGCACAACGGCCATGCCGACCTGCTCCGTGAGCGCATCGATGGTGCCGCGGGATACTGACGGCCCGGCCTATCCTGCCCGTATGGTGACCCTGCGCGATCCGCTGGACCGGATCCTCGGGCCGAAGGCGGGCAAGACCTTCAACGAGGCGTTCGGCATCCAGGCCGTCGGCGACCTGCTGCGGCACTATCCGCGCCGGTACCACCAGCGAGGTGAGCTCACCGACCTCGGGTCGCTGCGCGACGGTGAGCACGTCACCGTCCTGGCGCAGGTGGTCAGCGTCCGCTCCTACCGGATGACCCGGCGCCGCGGCGATGTCATCGAGATCACCGTCACCGACGGCGTGCACAAGCTGGTGCTGACCTTCTTCAGCGCGCGCGGCAACCCCTGGCAGCGGCGGCTGCCACCGGGAACGCACGGCCTGTTCTCCGGCGAGGTATCCAGCTTCAGGAACAAGCGCCAGCTGGTCCACCCGGACTGCGAGGTGATCTCCGCCGACGAGGCGGGCACCGAGCTGGCCGCGGAGTACGCCGCGCAGATCATCCCGGTCTACCCGGCAACCAGGAAGCTGGCGTCCTGGCGGATCGCCAAGTGCATGCGCACCGTCCTGGACGTGCTGGACGTCGGGGACGACCCATTGCCGGCCGATATCCGCGAGCGCCGCGGGCTCGTCGGCCTGGCCGAGGCGATCCGGGCCGTGCACGTGCCGCTGGACGACCAGGACTGGAAACGGGCCAGGGAGCGGCTGAAGTGGGATGAGGCATTCGTCCTGCAGTCGGCGCTCGCCCAGCGGCGGCGCGCGGCCGCCGCGCTGCCGGCAACGCCGCGCCCGGCTGAGCCCGGCGGCCTCGCCGCCGCCTTCGACGAGAGGCTTCCGTTCACGCTCACCGAGGGGCAGCGCGCGGCGGGACTGACGATCGCGACGGACCTCGCCTGCGCCCATCCGATGCACCGGCTGCTGCAAGGCGAAGTGGGCTCCGGCAAGACGGTGATCGCGGTCCGGGCGATGCTGCAGGTGGTGGACGCGGGCGGCCAGGCGGCGCTGCTCGCGCCGACCGAGGTGCTGGCCCAGCAGCATTACCGCTCGGTCACCGACCTGCTCGGCCCGGTGGCCCAGGCGGGCAGGCTTGACGCGGCGGAGCAGGCCACCAGGGTCGCGCTGCTCACCGGCTCGCAGGGAGCCGCGGCCCGCCGGGAGGCGCTGCTCGACGCCGCCTCCGGCGCGGCCGGCATCGTGATCGGCACGCACGCACTGCTGCAGGAACGGGTGCAGTTCGCTGACCTCGGCCTGGTGGTGGTGGACGAGCAGCACAGGTTCGGCGTCGAGCAGCGTGACGTGCTGCGCGAGAAGGCGCAGGACGGCCGCCCGCACGTGCTGGTCATGACCGCGACGCCGATCCCGCGGACGGTCGCCATGACCGTCTACGGCGACCTCGACGTGTCCACCCTCCGCGAGCTCCCCGCGGGCCGGTCCCCGATCGCCACCCACGTGGTGCCGGCCGCGGACAAGCCGAGATACCTGGAGCGGGCCTGGGAACGGGTGCGCGAGGAGGTGGGACACGGCCGGCAGGCGTACGTGGTCTGCCCGCGCATCGGGGGTGACGAGGTTCCGGGCAGCGAGCCGGACGGCGACGGCACCGCCGGGTCCGACGACGGCGCGGCGGACGGCGGCGGCACCGACGGCGGCGGGGGGCCGGGTGCAGCCGCGGGCCGGCCGCCGCTGGCCGTGCTGGACCTGGCGCCCGAGCTCGAGCAAGGACCGCTCAAGGGGCTGCGGGTCGGCGTGCTGCACGGACGGCTGCGGCCCGACGACAAGGACCGGCTGATGCGGGACTTCGCCGCCGGCGCGATCGACGTGCTGGTGGCGACCACGGTCATCGAGGTCGGCGTGGACGTGCCGAACGCCACCGTCATGGTCGTCATGGACGCGGAGCGGTTCGGCGTGTCCCAGCTGCACCAGCTGCGCGGCCGGGTCGGCCGCGGTGCGCAGGCAGGCCTGTGCCTGCTGGTCACCGAGATGGCCGACGGCAGCAGCTCGCGGGAGCGGCTCGACGCGGTCGCCGCGACGCTGGACGGTTTCCGGCTGTCCCGGCTCGACCTGGAGCAGCGCCGCGAGGGTGACGTGCTCGGCGCCGCCCAGGCCGGCCGCAAGTCCAGCCTGCGGCTGCTCACGCTGCTGCGTGACGAGGCGCTGATCGGCGAGGCCCGCGACGAGGCGTCCGCCCTGGTGGACTCCGATCCCGACCTTGACCGCCATCCCGGCCTGGCCGCCGCGATCAGCGAGCTGCTCGGCCCCGACCAGGCCGAGTTCCTGGAGAAAGCCTGATCCCCTGGTCGCCTCAACCCGGCGCGGTCGCGTCCCCGTGACGTGCCGCCGCCACGGCGGACCCGGCGGCGGGGAAGCCGGCGGGGGAAGCCGGGCGGGGGGAGGCCGGCGGCGGGGAAGCCGGCCGGGGGAGGCCGGCGGGGCGGGCCATGGCGGGCGGCTACCCTTCGGGGCATGACCCGGGTCATCGCGGGGACGGCGGGCGGGCGCCGGCTGTCCGTCCCGGCCGGCCGCGACACCAGGCCGACGAGTGACCGGGCCCGTGAGGGGCTGTTCGCCACCGTGCAGGCGATCCGCGGCCCGCTGACCGGGGCCAGCGTGCTCGACCTGTACGCGGGCTCAGGCGCCGTGGGGCTGGAGGCGCTGTCCCGCGGCGCGGCCCGCGCGCTGCTGGCCGAGGCCGACCCCCGCGCGGTCCGGGTGATCCGCGCGAACATCGCCGCCCTGGGCCTGCCCGGGGCGGCCGTCGCCGCCGGCCGGGTGGAGCGCCTGCTGGCCAGGGGCCCGGCCGCGCACACGGACGGCGACGGCGATGCCCGGTTCGGCGTCGCTTTCGCCGATCCGCCCTACGCGCTGGCGGGCCAGGCGGTCACCGCGATGCTCACCTCGCTGCTCGAGGCCGGCTGGCTGGAACCGGGAGCTCTCGTGGTCGTCGAGCGGAGCACCAGGTCAGGGCCCCTGGACTGGCCCGGGGGCTACATGGCGGACAGGGCGCGGCGATACGGCGAGGCCACCCTCTGGTACGGTCTCGCATCGGGTGCGCTGGCATGATATGACCGTCGACTGGCCCCAGGAGGGGTGCAATAGCGTGCGTCGCGTCGTCTGTCCTGGTTCTTTCGATCCCGTCACGAACGGGCACCTTGACATTATCGGCCGGGCCGCCCGGCTCTACGACGAGGTTGTCGTCGCGGTGCTCACCAACATCTCCAAGCAGGCGCTCTTCACCACCGACGAGCGGGTGGAGATGCTCCGCGAGGTGACCGCCGGCTACGAGAACGTCCGGGTGACCAGGTTCCACGGGCTGATCGTTGACTTCTGCCAGGCCAACGACATCTCGGCGATCGTCAAGGGGCTGCGCGCGGTCAGCGACTTCGAGTACGAGCAGATGATGTCGCAGATGAACTACCGGCTGGCCGGGATAGAGACGCTGTTCATGACGACCAACCCGCTGTACGCGTTCCTGCGGTCCAGCCTGGTCAAGGAGATCGCACGTTACGGCGGGGACGTCGGCGGGCTGGTTCCCGAGATCGTCCTGGTCCGGCTGCGGGAGCGGCTGGGCCTGCCGCAGTCCGCCGACGGGCCGGGCGGCGTGCTCTGAGTTGGGGTTTACCGAGGGCCCCGGGTAGGCTAACCCTTCGGTTCAAGCCCAGATAAAAATAAAATTTGCCATGTCATACGTACCCAGTAAGTCGATCACGCATCCCAGTCCACGCAGCCCGCTAGTGTTCGACACCCGGACGCTGGGGCGCCAGCCAGGAACAGCCCGAAGCGAGACACGCGTCGTGCCGGCCCCGGCGGATCTGCGAGTTGCGCTTGCCTGCGTGCCCGCGGGAGCCGATGTCAAGCTCACGGTCATGCTGGAGGCGGTGTCGGAAGGCGTGCTGGTCACCGCGGAGGCAGCGGCGCCGGTGACGGGGGAGTGTGCCCGGTGCCTGGAGCCGACGGCTTCCTCGGTGGACGTCGCCTTCCGCGAGCTTTACGAGGAAGACGGGGGACGCCACGCCGAGGTCGTCAACGATGACTCCGACCGGCGCTTCCTCAGCGGGGAGCTGCTCGACCTCGAGCCGGCGTTCCGGGACGCGGTGGTGCTCGCGCTGCCGCTCGCGCCGCTGTGCCGGGCAGATTGCGCGGGCCTGTGCCCGGAGTGCGGCGTGCGTCTCGCCGACGCCGGCCCCGAGCATGACCACGACAGCGCGCCCGACCCGAGATGGGCGCGATTGCGCGAGCTGGACATGGGAAGAGAACGTCAGAACGGCGCACGCGCCGTAGATGGACAGGAGGGCTGAGGTGGCAGTACCAAAGCGCAGGATGTCGAGGAGCAACACGCGGTCGCGCCGCGCGCAGTGGCGGACCACGGCGCCCACGCTGACGCGCTGCCCGCAGTGCCGCAGCCCCAAGCTGCCACATGTGGCCTGCCCGACATGCGGCACCTACAAGCGGCGCCAGGTCCTCACCCCGCCCTGACAACTGAAAGCGCATGCCGGGGAGGAGGGAAACCGTGGGCGCAGGAAGCGCACTGCCAGTCGAAGGCGGAGCCGAGCGTGACCGGGCACTGCTCCTAGACGCCCTTGATGTCCCGATTACTCCGGATTTGCTCGAGCGCGCGCTGACGCACAGGTCCTACGCCTACGAGAACGGCGGCCTGCCCACGAACGAGCGGCTGGAGTTCCTCGGCGACTCCGTGCTCGGGCTCATCGTCACCGACACGCTGTTCCGTGAGCACCCCGATCTGCCCGAGGGGCAGCTGGCCAAGCTGCGTGCCGCCGTGGTCCAGATGCGGGCGCTGGCCGGTGTCGCACGCGACCTGCGGCTGGGTGCCTACATCCGGCTCGGCCGGGGCGAGGAGGGCACCGGGGGCCGGGACAAGCCGTCCATCCTCGCCGACACGCTCGAGGCCGTGATCGGCGCGGTCTACGTGGACCGGGGCCTGGACGCGGCCGGGCAGCTGGTGCACCAGCTGTTCGACCCGGTCATCGCCAACTCCGCCAAGCTCGGCGCCGGCCTGGACTGGAAGACCTCGCTGCAGGAGCTCACCGCCGCCCAGTTGCTCGGCGTGCCCGAGTACCGGGTCGAGGAGAGCGGTCCCGACCACCAGAAATCGTTCCGCGCCACGGTGCGGGTGGGCGGCCGCGTGTTCGGTTCCGGCGCGGGCAGGTCAAAGAAGGAAGCCGAGCAGCAGGCGGCCGAGGCGGCCTACAACGCCATCAAGAACGGCACGGGATCCGAAGCCAGTCCGCCGCTGAATCCGAACGGCTCCGCCGGATCCGTGACACCCGCGGGAAACGGGATCATCCCGGGCGTGCGGTCCGCCGCGGGCACCGGGGCCGCCGCGGGCACCGGGACCGCCGCAGGCACCGGGACCTCCCCGGACATTGGGACCTCCCAGGACATTGGGACCGCCAGGGGCATCGAGACCGGGTCAGACATTGAGACCGTCGCAGAAATTGAGACCGTCCCGGACATGGGGACCGCCCCGGGCCTTGAGACCGGGCCGGACGCCCGCCGAGACTAGTCCCGGGCTTTTCGAGGTCGAGGGTGCCTGAGCTTCCCGAGGTCGAGACCGTCCGCCTCGGCCTCGAGCGGCACGTGACCGGCCGCTCCGTGGCCGCCGTCCAGGTACTGCACCCCAGGGCCGTGCGCCGGTACCTGCCCGGTCCTGCTGACTTCGAGGCGGCGATGGCCGGTCGCGTGATCTCCGCGGCCCGGCGGCGGGGCAAGTACCTGTGGATGTCCGTCGGCGAGGACGCGCTGCTCGCGCATCTAGGCATGAGCGGCCAGTTCCTCGTCGGCGACCGGGACCGGCCGGTCGGCCCGCACGTCCGGGCCCGCTTCACGTTCGCCGACGCCGGCCCCGACCTGCGCTTCACCGACCAGCGGACGTTCGGCCACCTGTCTTTCGTGCCGGGCGGGCACGAGCTGCCCGCGCCGATCGCGCACATCGCGCCGGATCCGCTGGAGCCTGCCTTCGACGCCGCGGCCCTGGCCGCCCGGCTGCGCTTGCGTCGTACCGGGGTCAAGCGGGCATTGCTTGACCAGTCACTGGTCAGCGGCATCGGGAACATCTACGCCGACGAGGCGCTCTGGCGGGCGAAGCTGCACTGGGCCCGGCCGACGGAGACGCTGAGCAGGCCGGAGATCGCCCGGCTGATGGCCTCGGTCCGGGACGTCCTGACCGAGGCGCTGGCGGCCGGCGGCACCTCGTTTGACGCCCTGTACATCAACGTCAACGGCGAGAGCGGGTACTTCGACCGGTCACTTGCCGTCTACGGCCAGGAGGACAAGCCGTGCCCCCGGTGCGGCAGCCCGGTGCGCCGGGACAAGTTCATGAACAGGTCGGCGTTCAGCTGTCCCCGCTGTCAGCCGCGGCCGCGCCGCGCCCGGTGGTGACGTTGCCCGCCGCAGGCACCCGCGACGATCCCGGCGTCCGGCTGACGGCATGGGCCGAGGGGCTGGTGCAGGGCGTCGGCTTCCGCTGGTGGGTACGGTCCCAGGCGCTCAGGCTCGGCCTGGCCGGAACGGCGGCGAATCTGCCTGACGGCCGGGTGGAGATAGTCGCCGAGGGCGGCCGGCAGGCCTGCAGCGAACTGGTTGCCCTGCTGAGCGGCCCCGCGGCGCCGGGCCGGGTGACCTTGGTGACGCACCAGTGGGCCCAGCCCCGCGGCAATCTCGCTGGATTTACCGCACTATGACGCCCCGGCCGGGGAATAACCTGGTGGAAAGTGCTGGTCAACTTGACCTGGCCCCCCCGGGGTGGGACCCTGGTAACCGTTAATGTTAGTTGCGCGCACCCATGTCTATCGTCGTGTGCGCGCCCACTCTGGTCACTCAGTGTGGAGGACCTTTTACAATGGCGAAGGCTCTACTCGGCCACGTCGGCGGGCCCGATCTCCGCATGGTCAACGAGATGCGTCGCCTCCAGCAGCGCGTCCGCGACCTCGAAGCCGAGCTCGACCGGCTTCAGGAGGAAAAGGACGCGCTTGCGGTGGAGGTCGGCCACGACCTGCTGGTTCGACCCCGCGAGCCGGTTCTTACCTGACCGGCACCCGCCTGGGCCCGGCGGAAGCGACGGATAAGGGACGCCCGTTTCTGGCGTCCCTATTCGTCTGTCCCGGGCTCTGTTCTGCTTACCCGCCTGCCGGGAAGTAACCGTGACAGGCCGTCGCCAGGCGGTCCGGCATCCGGCGCGAATCCCGGGAACTGGCGGCCGCTCGCGGTAAGGTGCGGACAAGCTGCCGCACGCCCGGAGCGCGACCAAGGAGGAGATCCCGCGGGTGCACCTGAAGACGCTCGCCCTGCGTGGGTTCAAGTCCTTCGCCTCCCTGAGCACGCTGCGCTTCGAGCCCGGGATCACCTGCGTCGTCGGGCCGAACGGCTCGGGCAAATCCAACATCGTGGACGCGCTCTCCTGGGTGATGGGGGAGCAGGGGGTCAAGTCGCTGCGCGGCGGCAAGATGGAAGACGTGGTCTTCGCCGGGACCACCTCGCGGCCGGCGCTCGGCCGCGCCGAGGTCACGCTCACCATCGATAACAGCGACGGCGCGCTGCCGATCGACTACGCCGAGGTTACGATCAGCCGGCTGCTGTTCAGGTCAGGCCAGAGCGAGTACTCGCTCAACGGTGACCACTGCAGGCTGCTCGACATCCAGGAGCTGCTCTCGGACTCCGGTCTGGGCCGGGAGATGCACGTGATCGTCGGCCAGGGCCAGCTGGACGAGGTGCTGCACGCGGGACCCGACGCCAGGCGCGCGCTGATCGAGGAGGCGGCCGGGGTACTCAAGCACCGCAAGCGCAAGGAAAAGGCGCTGCGCAAGCTGGAGGCCATGCAGGCCAACCTGACCAGGCTGGTGGACCTCACCAACGAGCTGGGCCGCCGGCTCAAGCCGCTGGGCCGCCAGGCCGAGATAGCCAGGAAGGCCGCGGTCATCCAGGCCGACCTGCGGGATGCCAGGCTGCGGCTGCTGGCCGATGACTACGTCACGCTGACCGCCGAGCTCGAGCAGGAGACAGCGGGCGAGGCGCTGGTCCTGGCCAGGCGCGCCGAGCTTGACGCCGAGCTGGCCCGCGCCCGGGCCAGGGAGGCCGAGCTGGAGGCCGCGGCGCGCGAGCACGCGCCCAGGCTCGCCCGCGCCCAGGAGACGTGGTTCGCCCTGTCCGCCCTGGCCGAGCGGTTCCGCGGCGTGGCCGGGCTGGCCGCCGAGCGGCATCATCACCTGGCCGCCGAGCCCGAGCGCCGGCCCCGGCCGTGACCCCGACGCGCTGGACGCGGAGGCGGCCACGCTGCGCGCGGAGGAAACCGCGCTCACCGAGCGGCTCGCGGTCTGCCGCGATCGCCTGGCCGCGGCGGTCAAGGCCCGCGAGGCCGCCGAGTCAGCGCTCGCCCAGGTGGAACGCCAGCTCGCCAGCCGGGCCCGCGACGCGGCGGCCCGGGCCGAGCGGATGGCCAAGCTCCGTGGCCAGGTCGGTGCCGCCCGCAGCCGCGGGCTGGCCGCGGAGGAGGAGATCGCGCGGCTGACGGCCGCCCAGGCGCAGGCCCGCGAACGCGCCGCGGTGGCCGACCAGGAGCGCGACCGGGTCCAGGAGCTCACGGCCGGCCGCCAGGACGGCCGCGCGGAGCTGGCCGCCGCCCGCGAGCAGGCCGCGGCCGCGGTCAGCCGCACGGCCGAGCGGGTGACCGCACTGCGTGCGGCCGAGCACCAGGCCAGCGCCGAGCGCGCGGCCCTGCGGGCGCGCAAGGAGGCGCTCGAGGAGGCATTCAACGCCGGCGGCGACGCCTCGGAGATCCTGCTGGGCGAGCCGGGCAGGTTCGGCGGCGTGCTGGGCACGTTCGCCGCGATGCTCAGTGTCGACGAGGGCGCGCAGCAGGCGATCGCGGCCGCCCTCGGGGCGGCGGCTGACGCCGTGGCCGTGGCCGGCATCGACGAGGCGGTGACGATTCTCGGCGCGCTGCGCAGCGAGGGCGCGGGCAGCGCCGGGCTGGTCATCGCGGGCCCGGCGGGCACCGCCGCGGCTGACCCCTGGCGCGGTCAGGGCACGCTGGCCGGTACCGCGTCCCTGCCGCCCGGCGCGCGGCCGGCGCTCGAGCTGGTGCACGCCCCCGCGGCAGCGGCCGGAGCCCTGGCCGAGCTGCTGGGCGACGTGGTGGTTGCCGACAGTCTCAGCCAGGCCAGCGACCTGGTGCGGGCCCACCCCGTGCTGCGCGTGGTCACAAGGGACGGCGACCTGCTCGGGGCGCACTGGGCCCGGGGCGGGTCAGCCACCGCCCCTACCCTGCTGGAGACCCGCGCCGCGGCTGACGAGGCAGCGGCCCGGCTGGCCGCGGCGGAGCAGCGCTGCGAGCATGCCGAGCGCGAGCTGGCCGCGGCCACGGCCGCCGAGGGGCAGGCCCGCCAGGTCCTGGCGCAGGCGCAGGCCGGGCTGCAGGAGGCCGACGGCGCCGCGGCCGAGATCTCCGGGCGGCTCGGCATGCTGGCCGGCGCCGCGCGGGCCGCCAGCGAGGAGGCGGAGCGGCTCACCGCCGCCGTCGCGTCCGCCCAGCGGGCCCGGGAAGCAGACATCGCCCGCTTCGAGGATCTCGAGCGGCGGCTGGCCAAGGCGGAGGCCGAGGAGGGTGACGCGGCCGCCGCCCCGGCCGGGCCCGGTGCCGCGGCGCAGGACGTCGGCGTGCTCGGACAGCGGTGCAGCGCTGCCCGCAGCACCGAGATGGAAGCACGGCTCGAGGTCAGGACGGCCGAGGAACGGCTGCGCGCCATCGCCGGGCGGGGCGACGCGCTCGCGGCGGCCGCCACCGCCGAGCGCCAGGCGCGCGAGCGGGCCACCGCCAGGCTCGCCCGGCGCAGGCGCGGCGCGGTCATCGCCCGCGCCGTGGCCGACGGCGCGGCCGTGGTCATCGCGCGGATCGAGAAGTCCGTCGAGCTGGCGCAGGCCGAGCGGCTGGCGGCCGAGCAGGCGACCGCCGGACACGCGCAGGAGCTGGTCCAGCTGCGCGGCCGCGTCACCGCGATCACGGCCGAGCTCGAGACGCTCACCAACCGGGCCCACAGCGCGGAGATGGTGGCCGCCGAGCACCGGATGCGGCTGGAGCAGATCGCCGGCCGGGCCGCGGAGGAGTACGGCGTCGACGCCGAGGTGCTGCTCGCCGAGTACGGGCCCGGCTCCCGGCAGGCCCTGGCCGACGGGGAAGCCGGCCGGGAAGAGGCGGCCGAGCAGGGCACCCTGCCGGTGTTCGACCGGGCGGCGGCCGAGCGCCGGGCCCAGGCGGCCGAGCGCCAGCTCGCCCAGCTCGGCAAAGTGAACCCGCTGGCGCTGGAGGAGTTCGCCGCTCTGCAGGAGCGGCACGCGTTCCTGGGCACCCAGCTGGAGGACCTGAAGAAGACCCGCCGTGACCTGCTCACCGTGGTCAAGGAAGTGGACGACCGGGTCCAGCAGGTCTTCGAGGCCGCCTATCAGGACACCGCGCGCGAGTTCGAGCACATCTTCTCCAGGCTGTTCCCCGGCGGCGAGGGCAGGCTGGTGCTGACCGAGCCCGACGACATGCTCGCCACCGGGATCGAGGTGGAGGCCAGGCCGCCGGGCAAGAAAGTCAAGCGGCTGTCGCTGCTGTCCGGCGGCGAGCGGTCGCTGACCGCGATCGCCTACCTGCTGGCCATCTTCAAGGCGCGCCCGTCGCCCTTCTACGTGCTGGACGAGGTCGAGGCCGCCCTCGATGACACGAACCTGCAGCGGCTGCTGCACATCCTCGACGAGCTGCGGGAGACCTCTCAGCTGATCGTCATCACCCACCAGAAGCGGACGATGGAG
The DNA here is from genome assembly GCA_963702235.1 of uncultured Actinomycetes bacterium. Classification (GTDB taxonomy): domain Bacteria; phylum Actinomycetota; class Actinomycetes; order Streptosporangiales; family Streptosporangiaceae; genus PALSA-505. Next base: position 131,496 of record CAVPBZ010000028.1, on the reverse strand, counting down.
GTCGCCGACTCGCTGTACGGGATCAGCATGCGGGGCGACGGCGTCTCGGCCGTGGTGAGCCAGCGGCTGCGCGAGCGCGAGCGGGTGTAGCGCGCGGCCGGTCCGCGCACCAGAAGCCGTCTGCGAGACTGGTTGGGCCATGGCATACGTGATCCTCATCATCGTCATCGCGGTTCTCGCGGTCGCCGCCGGGAGCTGGCTGCTGCTGGTCCGCCCCCGGCGCCGCGTCGCCAGCCGTCCCGCGCCCCCTACCGTCGAGCCGCCGAGCACCGGCGCACACCCGGCCGGGAGCACGGCCGTTGACCAGGCCGAGGCGCCACCCGCGCCGGCCCGCGAGCAGCTGCCGCCCGAGCCCGTGCTCGAGCGGCCGCCGCCGTCGGCCGGCCGCCTCGCCTCGCTGCGCGGCCGGCTGGCGAGGTCGCAGTCAGGGCTCGGCTCGGTCCTGCTCGGCCTGCTGTCCCGCGACCGCCTGGACGAGGAGACCTGGGAGGAGATCGAGGACGCCCTGATCACCGCGGACGTCGGCGTGGTCCCGGCCCAGCAGATCACCGAGGATCTGCGGACTCAGGTGAAGGTGGCCGGCAGCCGCACCGCCGACGAGGTCAGGGCCATGCTGCGGGCCGAGCTGCTCGCCCAGGTCGGCCCGGACGACGACCGGTCGCTGCACACCGCGCCGCACGCCGGCCACCCGGCCGTGGTGCTGGTCGTCGGGGTCAACGGCACCGGCAAGACCACCGTCTCGGGCAAGCTAGCCCGCGCGCTGGTCGGCGACGGCCGCACCGTGCTGCTGGCCGCGGCGGACACGTTCCGCGCCGCAGCCGCCGATCAGCTGCAGACCTGGGGCAACCGGGTGGGCGCCCGGGTGATCCGGTCGGACCGCGACGGCGCCGATCCGGCCAGCGTCGCCTTCGAGGCGGTCCGCGCAGGGACCGACGAGCACGTGGACACCGTCATCGTCGACACCGCGGGCCGGCTGCACACCAAGACCGGGCTGATGGATGAGCTGGGCAAGGTCAAGCGGGTCATCGAGAAGATCACGACCGTGGACGAGGTGCTGCTCGTGCTGGACGCGACCACCGGGCAGAACGGCCTGCGCCAGGCCAGGGTGTTCGCCGAAGCGGTGAACATCACCGGCATCGTGCTGACCAAGCTGGACGGCACCGCCAAGGGCGGCATCGTGATCGCCGTCCAGCGCGAGCTCGGCGTCCCGGTCAAGCTGGTCGGCCTCGGCGAGGGGCCCGATGACCTGGCGCCGTTCGAGCCCGAGACCTTCGTGGACGCGATCATCGGCCAGCCGCAGTAACCGCCGAAACATCTCTGTAACATCTGGCGCCTGCGTTTCACAGTCCGGAAACACCTGGACGTACCCAGCGAAACCACGCAGGCGCACGGTCAACTGAGGGTGGACGGTATCTGGCCAGGCAAGGCCCGGAAGAGGTGGTCGCGTGAAGCTCATCACGGCAATCATCAAGCCATTCAAGCTCGATGACGTGAAGGGCGCGCTGCAGGCGTTCGGCGTGCACGGCATGACCGTGACGGAAGCGACCGGATACGGCAGGCAGCGCGGTCACACCGAGGTCTACCGCGGCGCCGAGTACCAGATCGACCTGGTGCCCAAGACCCGGGTCGAGGTGCTCTGCGACGACGAGGACGTTGACGACCTGATCGGGGTGATCGTCAAGGCCGCCCAGTCCGGCCGGATCGGCGACGGCAAGGTCTGGTCCGTGCCGGTCGAGACCGTCGTCAGAGTCCGCACCGGAGAACGCGGCTCCGACGCGCTCTGAGCCTCCGGTCCCGGGGGAAAGAGCCTTGAGCATGGTGACATCGTTCGCGGCCGACCGGGCACGGAGGACGGCTGAGGCCGACCGGTGGCTGGCTGGCCTGCTGGCCGCCGAGCCCGGCGTCGCGCTGGTCGCTGTGGGCGGGTACGGCCGCCGCGAGCAGCTGCCGGGCAGTGACCTGGACGTGCTCCTGCTGCACGAGGGCATCGGCGGCATCGCCGCGATCGCGGACCGGATCTGGTACCCGGTCTGGGACGCCGGTGCCCGGCTCGACCACTCCGTCCGCACGCTCGCCGAGGCGCGCAAGGCCGCGGCCGACGACATGAAGGTGGCGCTCGGGCTGATCACGGCCCGGCATATCGCCGGCGACCCGACGCTCTCGGCCCGGCTGCGCGAGCGCACGCTCAAGGACTGGCGGGCGGCCGCCGGCACCAGGCTGACTGAGCTGCGGGAGATGCAGGACGAACGCGAGCGGCAGTTCGGCGAGCTCGCGTTCCTGCTCGAGCCCGACCTGAAGGAGGCCAAGGGCGGGCTGCGCGACGTGCACGCCATGCAGGCGGTGGCGGCCGCCTGGGTCGCCCCCACTCCCGGGCCGCGGGTGCGGGCCGCCTACGAGACCATCCTTGACATCAGGCACGCCCTGCACGAGGTCACCGGCAGGTCAGCCGACCGCCTGGTGTTCCAGGAGCAGGACGAGGTCGCGAAAGTGGCCGGCCTGCTGGACGGGGACGCGCTGCTGCGCGCGCTGGCCGGCGCGGCCAGGACCGTGGCCTACGCCTCGGATCACACGTTCCGCCAGGCCGACCGGCTGACCTCCCGCTCGGGCCGCAAGCGGCAGTCCGAGCGGCAGCCGCTCGCCGACGGCGTGGTCGAACAGGACGGCGAGGTCGTGCTGGCCAGATCGGCCGAGCCGCAGGACGATCCGGTGCTGGTGCTGCGGGCCGCGGCCGCCGCCGCGCAGGCCGGGCTGCCGCTCGCGCCGCGCACCCTGGGCCGGCTGGCCTGCTGCCCGCCGCTTCCGGTGCCGTGGCCGGCCGAGGCGCGGGACGCCCTGATCGCGCTGCTCGGCGCCGGCCAGGCGGCGGTCAGCGTCTGGGAGGCGCTGGACCAGGAAGGCCTGGTGGCCGGCCTGCTGCCCGACTGGGAGCGGGTGCGGAACCGGCCGCAGCGCAACCCGCTGCACACCTACACCGTGGACCGGCACCTGGTGGAGACCGCCGCCAGGGCCGCCGCGCTGACCCGCGAGGTGGCGCGTCCCGACCTGCTGCTGCTGACCGCCTTCCTGCACGATGTGGGCAAGGGCTGGCCGGGCGACCACAGCGTCTGCGGCGAGGTGGTAGCCCGCGACGTGGCCGCGCGCATCGGGTTCAGCCCGTCCGACGCGGTGCTCGTGGCCGCAGCCGTTCGGCTTCATCTTCTCCTGCCGCAGGCGGCGACCAGGCGGGATCTGGACGACCCGGTCACGGTGGCGCAGGTCGCCGCCGCAGTCGGCGGCCGGGGCCTGCTCGAGCTGCTGCACGCGCTGGCGATCGCCGACGGCCAGGCGACCGGCCCGGCCGCCTGGAGCGACTGGAAGGCAGGCCTCATCGCGGACCTGGTCAGCCGGGTGTCGGCCGAGCTGGACGGCGAGCCGCCGCCGATGCCGCCTCGGCCGCGGCCGGACCAGCTCGCGCTGGCCGCCGACGGCAGCCCGGCGGCCCTGGTGGACGGCGGCGAGGTCACGCTGGTCGCCGCCGACCGGCCTGGACTGCTGTGGCAGGCGGCCGGGGTGCTCGCCAGCCACCGGCTGGTGGTCCGGTCGGCGAACGTGTCCGTGCAGGACGGCACCGCGCTGACCGTGCTGCGGGTGGCCCCCGAGTTCGGCGACCCGCCGGACCCCGAGGCCGTCGCGGCCGACTTGCGCCGGATGCTGGCCGGGCGGCTGGACGTGGCGCCGGCTGCGCCGCCGGGGACGGGCGCAGGCGGCCCGCGTGCCCGGCCTGCCGCCGCCGAAGGTCACGCTGGTGGACGACGCGTCCCGCACCGCCACCGTGGTCGAGATCCGGGCGCACGACCAGCCGGGGCTGCTGTGGCGGATCGGCCGCGCGCTCGGCGAGTGCGGCCTGGACGTCCGCGCCGCCCGGGTGGAGACGCTCGGCGCGGAGGCGGTGGACGTGTTTTACGTGGTGGACGGCTCGGGCAACCCGGTGAAGGACCTGCACTTGCGGGGGTTGATCGCGGCGCGGGTACTAGAGGCGCTGACCGGATAGCCTGGAAGCGTGTTCGAGACTCTCTCCGATCGGCTGACGCAGGTATTTTCGTCCCTCCGCAGCAAGGGACGGCTGTCCGACGCCGACATCGACGCGACCGCCCGCGAGATCCGGATCGCCCTGCTCGAGGCGGACGTCGCCCTGCCCGTGGTCAGGGAGTTCATCTCCCGGGTCCGCGAACGCGCCCGGGGCGAGGAGGTGTCCGCGGCGCTGAACCCGGCGCAGCAGGTCATCAAGATCGTGCACGACGAGCTGATCACCATCCTGGGCGGGGAGGTGCGCAGGCTCCGGTTCGCCAAGACGCCGCCTACCGTGATCATGCTGGCCGGCCTGCAGGGTTCGGGTAAGACGACGCTGGCCGCCAAGCTGGCGCTGTGGCTGCGCGGGCAGGGCAACACGCCGCTGCTGGTCGCCGCGGACCTCCAGCGGCCGAACGCGGTGCAGCAGCTTGAGGTGCTCGGCGAGCGGGCCGGGGTGCCGGTGTTCGCGCCCGAGCCCGGGAACGGGACCGGTGACCCGGTCGAGGTCGCGCGGCGCTCGATCGAGGAGGCGCGCCGTCGCCAGCACAGCGTGGTCATCATCGACACGGCCGGCCGCCTCGGCGTGGACCAGGAGATGATGGGCCAGGCCGTCGCGATCAGGGACGCCACCAACCCGGAAGAGATCCTGTTCGTCGTCGACGCGATGATCGGCCAGGACGCGGTGGTCACCGCCCAGGCGTTCCTCGACGGCGTCGGCTACGACGCGGTGGTGCTGACCAAGCTCGACGGCGACGCGCGCGGCGGCGCGGCGCTGTCCATCGCCCAGCTGACCGGGCGGCCGGTGATGTTCGCCTCCGCCGGGGAGAAGCTCGAGGACTTCGACCTGTTCCACCCGGACCGGATGGCGTCCCGGATCCTCGACATGGGCGACATGCTCACGCTGATCGAGCAGGCCGAGCGGACGTTCGACCAGCAGCAGGCCCAGGACATGGCCGGCAAGCTGGTGTCGGGCGAAGGGTTCACCCTCGAGGACTTCGTCGACCAGCTGAACATGGTGCGCAAGCTGGGCCCGATCGGCAACCTGCTCGGCATGCTGCCGGGCGCCGCGCAGAACCGCGAGCTGCTCAGCCAGGTCTCCGACAAGGACCTGGACCGGGCGGCCGCCATCGTGAGCTCGATGACCCCCACCGAGCGGCGCAACCCCAAGATCATCAACGGTTCGCGCCGGGCCCGCATCGCGGCCGGCTCGGGCGTCACCGTGGGCGAGGTCAACTCGCTGGTGACCAAGTTCTTCGAGGGCCAGAAGATGATGCGCCAGGTGCTGGGCGGCGGCGGGATCCCTGGCATGCCGGCCATCCCGGGCATGCGCCGCGCCGCGACCAAGGCGGCCAAGGGCAAGAAGGGCAAGAAGAAGCCCAAGGGCGGCAGGCCGGGCGCGAGCCCCGGCCGCCCGGCCAGCGGCGAGGCCAGCCAGGACGGCCCCCGCGCCCTGCCCGGCACGATCCCCGGCAGCCTGGCTGGGCTGCCGGACAACATCTCGTCGGCGGAGCTGCTGCGCGGCCTGAAGCTGCCGGCCGGCCCGGACGGGGCGGCCCCCGGCGGCCCCCCGGCCAACGTGCCCGCGGCGTTCCAGCGGCGCGCATCCAAGCGCGGCAACAAGCGCTAGCCGCCGCGATTACGTGTCAGCCCCGCTGGTCTGGCACAATGTGAGCGCGACTGCACGGCTTCGCGAGGCCCTCTCTCCCTCGCCAGGCCCGACCAGCGAGCGGCCAGGCCGGACCCCACCCGGCCCGCAGGGCCGCCGCCCATACCGAGTTATCTGGGAGAAGACCTCACCCGTGTCTGTCAAGATCAAGCTCAAGCGCATGGGCAAGATCCATGCGCCCTTCTACCGCATCGTCGTCGCTGACGCCCGTACCAAGAGGGACGGGCGCGCCATCGAGGAAATCGGTAAATACCACCCGAAGTCCGAGCCGTCGTTTATCGAAGTCTCTTCCGAACGGGCACAGTACTGGCTTTCGGTAGGCGCTCAGCCCACCGACCCGGTACGCCGCATCCTGGAGATCACCGGCGACTGGCAGAAGTTCCGCGGCGAGCCCGGCGCGGAGGGAACGCTGCGCACGGCCGCTCCCAAGACGGGCAAGAGCGAGCGCTTCGCCGAGGCCGCCGGCCAGACGACGGGCGGCGGCGAGACCACGCCGAAGGGCGGCGGCCGGGCGCGCAAGACCGACACCGACGCCAAGCCAGACAAGGCCGACGGCGGCGCCAGGCGGAAGCCCGCGGCCAAGGCGGCCAAGCCTGCCGCCGACGCGCCGGCCAAGCCTGCCGGCGCCCAGGCCGAGGCTGCGCCGGCCGAGACAGTGCCGGCCGAGGCTGCGCCGGCCGAGACGGCTGCCGCGGCTCCGCAGGCCGAGGCCGCTGCCACTGAGGCTGCCGCTACCGAGCCTGCTGCTACCGAGCCTGCTGCTACCGAGCCCGCTGCTACCGAGGCTGCCGCCGAGGAGACCGCCGCGACCGCCGCCGCCGAGCCGGCCGAGGCGTCAGCGGCCGCCGAGGCTGGCGAGCCGGCGAGCGGAGGCTGAGGTGCTCGAGGAAGCCCTCGAGCACCTGGTCAAGGGGATCGTCGAGCACCCGGACGACGTCAACGTGGCCTCTCGCGGGCTGCGCCGCGGGCACGTGCTCGAGGTCCGGGTGCACCCCGACGACCTGGGCAAGGTCATCGGCCGCGGCGGCCGGACCGCCCGGGCGCTGCGCACGGTCATCGGCTCGCTGGCGGGCCGCCAGTACGTGCGCGTTGACCTGGTAGACGCCAGCGAGGTCCGTTAGGCCGTCATGCAGCTGGTCGTGGGCCGGATCAGGCGCCCGCACGGAATCCGCGGCGAGCTGTCCGTCGAGGTCCGCACGGACGACCCGGAGGACAGGTTCGTTGTGGGTTCCGCGCTGCGCACCGATCCGGCCGAGCGCGGGCCGCTGACGGTCACGTCCAAGCGCTGGCACTCCGGCAGCCTCCTGATCGCCTTCGAGGAGATCGCGGACCGGGATGCGGCCGAGGACCTGCGCGGTACCTGGCTGGTCGTGGACTCCAGCGAGGTCGGCCCGACCGGCGACCCGGACGAGTTCCACGATCACGAGCTCATCGGGCTCGCCGCCGTCACCGTCGGCGGCGAGCCGGTGGGCGTGGTCACCGACGTACGCCACCACGGGCAGGATCTGCTGGTGATCGAGCCGGCCGCGGGCAACCGCGCCGACCTGCTCGTCCCGTTCGTGGCCGCGATCGTGCCGGAGGTGGACGTGCCGGCCGGCCGCCTGGTCATCGATCCGCCGCCGGGGCTGCTCGAGCCCTGACGGCGCGAGGCAGGCAGACGTGCGCATCGACATCATCACGATCTTTCCCGGCTACTTCGAGCCGCTCAGCATGTCCCTCATCGGCAAGGCGGCCGGGCGCGGCGACATCGAGTTCGCCGTCCACGACCTGCGGGCGTGGGCGCGTGATGTTCACCACACCGTGGACGACTCGCCCTATGGCGGCGGCCCGGGGATGGTGATGAAGCCCGAGCCGTGGGGCGAGGCTCTCGACGCCGTGCTCCCGGCGGCGCCGGACCCGGCTGGCCCGCCGCACCAGGCAGGCCCGGGGCAGGTCAGGCTGGTGGTGCCCGCGCCGAGCGGCAGGCCATTCACCCAGGAGATGGCGGTCGGCTACTCCCGGATGGACCGTCTCGTCTTCGCCTGCGGGCGGTACGAGGGCATCGACACGAGGGTGATCGATGAGGCGCGGACGCGGGTCCCTGTTGACGAGGTGAGCATCGGTGACTACGTGCTGGCCGGTGGCGAGCCCGCGGTCCTGGTGATGGCCGAGGCGACCTGCCGGCTGCTGCCCGGCGTGCTGGGCAACGCGGAGTCGGCGGCCGACGACTCGTTCGGCAGCGGGCCGGGCAGCGGCATGTCCGGGCTGCTCGAGGGCCCGGTCTACACCAGGCCCCGGATTCTGGCGCGACCGCGAGGTCCCGCCGGTGCTGCTGTCGGGGGACCACGCGGCCATCGCGCGGTGGCGGCGTGATGCCGCGCTGCGCCGGACGGTGCAGAACCGCCCGGACCTGGCCGCCCGGCTGCAGCCGCTGGATGCGCGGGACCGGCAGGTGCTGTCTGAGGCTGGCTTTCCCGTTAACCCGAAGTTGCCGTAACTCTTCGTAGGCGTTGCCTCCTGAACTGTGGATACGGTGACCTCAGAGCCCGGAACGTAGTCAGAATAAATGGGCGTGTTGTCCCATGTTCTTCACCTGAATACCGTTATGATCTGGGTATGGTGCGGAACTCCGGTAAAGTTCACGTAGTCAGAGTCACGAAGACCGGCTACGTGGACAAGCAGGGCCGCCGCAAGGACTACTCCTCGGCGTACCTGCGGCGCACCTACCGGGACGGCGGCACGGTCAGGAACGAGACGGTGGCCAACCTGTCCGCGCTGCCGGACCACGTGATCGACCTGATCGACGCCGGGCTGAAGGGCCAGCAGCTGGTGCCCGCCGGCGAGGCGGTCACCATCACCCGGTCCCTCCCGCACGGGCACGTCGCCGCGGTGCACGCCATGGCCCGCACCCTGGGCCTGCCCGCGCTGCTCGGCCCGGCGGGCCGGCCGCGGGACCTGGCGATGGCGCTGATCATCTCCCGGGTCGTGGCCCCCGCGTCGAAGCTGTCCACCCTGGCCTGGTGGGATGACGCGACGCTGGGCGCCGACCTGGGCGTGGCCGGGGCCTCCACCGATGACATCTACGCGGCGATGGACTGGCTCGCCGGCCGCCAGGACGGCATCGAGGCGGGCCTGGCCGCCCGGCACCTGGCCCCGGAGGCGAACCCGTCGCGGATGGCGCTGTTCGACTTGTCCAGCTCGTGGATGGAGGGCCGCTGCTGCCCGCTGGCCGCCCGCGGGTACTCCCGGGACGGCAAGAAAGGCCGGCTGCAGATCGAGTACGGGCTGCTCACCGACCCCGCCGGCCGCCCGGTGGCGGTACGGGTGTTTCCCGGCAACACCGGCGACCCGGCTGCGTTCACCGAGATCGCCCAGGTTGTGCGGGAGAAATTCGCCCTGGCCCGGATGGTCATGGTCGGCGACCGCGGCATGATCACCAGCGCCCGGATCGCCGCCCTGAACGCCGCGGAAGACGGCACCCAGCCCCCCGGCGGCAGCTACGGGTGGATCACCGCGCTGCGCGCCCCCGCCATCCGCAAGCTGATGGCCGATGACGGCCCGCTGCAGCTCAGCTTGTTCGATCAGCAGGACCTCGCCGAGATCACCTCCGATGACTTCCGCGGCGAGCGGCTGATCGCCTGCCGCAACCCCATCCTGGCCGCTGAGCGGGCCCGCAAGCGGGAGGACCTGCTGCAAGCAGCCGAGAAGCTGCTCGCCCCTCTCATCGCCCGCGTCCAGGCCGGGCGGCTGGCCGGTGCCGGCAAGATCGGCGTCGAAGCCGGCAAGGTGATCAATAAATACAAGACCGGCAAGCACTTCCAGCTCACCATCACCGATACCAGCCTGGCCGTCACCCGGCGCCAGGCACAGATCGAGGAGGAAGCCGCCCTGGACGGGTTCTACGTGCTACGCACCCCCGTCCCCGCCAGCGACCTGGACGCGCCCAGCGTGGTGTCCGCCTACAAGAACCTCAAATACGTCGAGCGGGACTTCCGGCACATCAAATCCGATGACCTGGACCTCCGCCCGGTGTTCCACCGCCTGGAAGAACGCGTCCGCTCCCACGTGCTGATCTGCATGCTCGCCTGCTACCTCACCTGGCACCTGCGCCGCGCCTGGGCAACGCTGACCTTCACCGACGAGAACCAGCCCCACCCGGACAACCCCGTCGCCCCCGCCCGCCGCTCACCCCGCGCGCAGGCCAAAGCCAGCTACCAGCACGACCCCGCCGGACGGCCCTACCGCAACTTCCGGGGCCTGCTGGAGCACCTGGCCACCCTGACCCGCAACGAGGTCCGGTTCGCCGGTGCCAGCGCCACCGTGCCCATGCTCACGGAGCCCACCAGCACCCAGCGCGAGGCATTCAACCTCATCGGCATCCCGATCCCGCTCACCATGAAGTAGCCAGAACAAACCTGGCCAGCCCGGCGGAACACCAGGTCAACCCAAGAAACGCCTACCCAACTGGCCGTAACTTCGGGTTAACGGCGAGGATGTGGCACACTGAACACGGCCCCCTGGCCATCTAGTCATGCCGGGGCGCACGCTGGGGCGCCTGTCCCCGGGCCCGATACGACCGTCGCAGACCGCGGTACGCCCGCGCACGCTTACCTATCAGCGAGGAACCACAGTCATGGACACCGCGATCGCCGACCTTGAGCTGGCTCAGGCCCGCCAGGACATCCCGGACTTCCGCCCGGGTGACACGCTGAAGGTGCACGTCCGCGTGAAGGAAGGCAACCGCTCGCGGATCCAGGTCTTCCAGGGCGTGGTCATCCGCCGCCAGGGCGGCAGCACGCGGGAGACGTTCACCGTGCGCAAGATCAGCTACGGCGTCGGCGTGGAGCGCACGTTCCCGGTGCACAGCCCGTCGATCGACAAGATCGAGGTCGTCACGCACGGGCGGGTCCGCCGGGCCAAGCTGTACTACTTGCGGGACCTGCGCGGCAAGGCCGCGCGCATCAAGGAGCGCCGCCCCGGCACCCGCTAGTTCCCGGCGTGGCCCGGTAACCTGGCAAGTGCGCCGGGCGGGACGCGTCGCCGCACGACTACGGGGGCCCATTCGGCCCAGATAGCGGTGGGACATGAGGGCATGGCGGCAGACCGGACGGGTCGGCCAGGAGGGCGGCGGGCAAACCGGCCGGCGGCTGGCGCTAGGCTCGCATCGATGATGGATGAAGACGAGCGCGCGCTAGGGCATGCGCTCCCCGGGGCCGACGGGGATGAGCACCAGGCGCCGGGCAACGGCCGGGTTCCGCCGACCGGGGCGGCGGCCGGGGCCGGCGAGCCGGATCCGAAGGCGCCGTCCGCCGCGGCCGGGTCAGCGAACGGCACGGCCGGCGCGGACGGGCAGGACGGCGGCAAGCCCGGCAAGGCCGGCAAGACTGGCAAGGGCGGCAAGGGCAAGCGCGGGTCGTTCCTGCGCGAGCTGCCGATCCTCGTCGTGATCGCGCTCGCGCTCGCGCTCGTCATCAAGACCTACGCGTTCCAGGCGTACTTCATCCCGTCCGGCTCGATGCAGAACACGCTGGCGATCGGCGACAAGGTCCTGGTGAACAAGATCGTGTATCACACGCGGCCTATTCACCGCGGTGACATCGTCGTGTTCAACGGCCAGGGCTCGTGGAACCCGGGCCCCGCGCCGACGACTCCCAACCCGGTGGACCGGCTCTACCACGCGGTGATCGGCCTGTTCGGCGCCGCGCCGGGCCAGACTGACTACATCAAGCGGGTCATCGGCGTACCGGGTGACCACGTGGCCTGCTGCAACACCGCGGGCCAGGTGACGGTCAACGGCGTGCCGCTCAGCGAGAGCTCGTACCTGTACCCGGGGAACGCGCCGTCGGCCATGCACTTCAGCACCACGGTGCCGCCCGGCCGGCTGTGGGTGATGGGTGACCACCGCGCGGTCTCCGACGACTCACGGGATCACGGCGGCTACCCCGGCGGCGGGTCGGTCCCGGAGAACGAGGTCGTCGGCCGCGCGTTCTGGATCGTCTGGCCGCCCAGCAGGTGGCGGGTGCTGCCCATCCCGGCGACCTTCCAGCAGACGGCCCTGACCAGCCCGGCCAAGGCGGTCACGGCTGCGGCCGCCGGGTCGCAGCTGATCTCGGCGCCGGTCGTCCCGGCCGCGCCCGTCGTCCCGCTGGCCGCCGGCTTCGCCGGTGCCATCCCGCTGACCTGGGCGCAGCGCCGGCTGCGCCGCCGTGCCCGGCGGTGGGCCGGCTCCCGGCGGCAGCCGGGGCGCGGCTGAGCCAGCCCGCCTGCCCTGGCTGAGAAAGCCTGAACTCGCCTACCCTGCGAAGAGTCATGACACGAGTCCTCCCCGACGCCATGGCCGGCCTCAGCTCCCGGCCCGGTCCGGCCCGGGGGCGGCATCCCGGGTACACGCCACGCACCGCCTCCGGGCTGGCCGGGTACGAGCGCGCGCTCATCCGGGCCGGCCTGTCACCGGTGGCCGGCATCGACGAGGCGGGCCGCGGGGCGTGCGCGGGCCCGCTGGTCGTCGCCGCCGCCGTGATCTGCCCGCAGGGGCGGATCTCGGTGCCCGGCCTGGCCGATTCCAAGGAGCTGCAGCCGCCAGCCCGCGAAGAGGTCTACCGCCGCCTGGTCCGCACCGCGTTCGCCTGGCACGTAGTGGTCATCCCGCCCGCCGACATCGACCGGCTCGGCCTGCACGTCTGCAACGTCACCGGCATGCGCCGCGCGGTGGCCGGCCTGCGCTGCAAGCCGGGATTCGTGCTCACCGACGGGTTCCCGGTGCGCGGCCTCGGCGTCCCGGCGCTGGCCATGTGGAAGGGTGACCAGGTGGCCGCCTGCGTCGCCGCCGCCTCGATCCTGGCCAAGGTGACCAGGGACCGGATCATGACGGATCTGGACGAGCGCCACCCGCAGTACGGCTTTGCCCGGCACAAGGGTTACTGCACCCCCGACCACGGGGAAGCCCTGAGGCAACACGGTCCCTGCCGGTCCCACCGGTACTCCTACGCGAACGTGATCGAGGCGGTCCGCGCTCGTGACGGCGCACTGCCCGCACCGGGCCTGGCCGCGGCAGGCGATACTGGGTTTGAGCTGCCATCGCGCGCGCTGGCGTCTTCGCTGCCCGCAGGCGCGGTATTCCAGCCGCACGCTGAGAGGAGCGCGAGTTGAGGTTCGCGGGACTGTCAGCGGCGCCCAGCGCCCACCACCGACATTCCAGGGAGGTGAAGCGGCGTTGCCTCCCCGGCCTGGCGGCTGGAGTCTGCCCGCCGCGCCTGAGATGAGCGCAGAAGATCTCGAAAAGTACGAGACCGAGATGGAACTGCAGCTGTACCGCGAGTACCGCGATGTCGTGGGGCTGTTCAGTCACGTGGTGGAGACCGAGCGCCGGTTCTACCTCACCAACCAGGTCGAGCTGAACGTGCGCACCGCCGAGAACGGCGAGGTGTTCTTCGAGGTCACCATGCAGGACGCCTGGGTCTGGGACATGTACCGGCCGGCCCGCTTCGTCAAGAACGTCCGGGTCGTCACGTTCAAGGACGTCAACATCGAGGAACTGGCCAAGAGCGACCTGGACCTGCCGGAGAACAAGCCCGGATTCGCCCCTTGACCCCGCTCGCGGCCAGCCGCGGGCCGGCCTGTCCATAGCACCTGCCCCCGACATCCTGACCCGGATATCCACACTCCCGGCCCCTCCCGGGATTGCGTCCACAGCCGGGCGGGCCGCCCTGCGCGAGCGGGCCTGCGCCGCCATTGTCGATGGCGGAGGTGGTGGCGATGCACGCCAAGGATGTCCTGGGCGCCTGCGGCGAGCAGGCGGCGGCGGAGTACCTGGAAGCCCGCGGCCTGCGGATCCTGGCCCGCAACTGGCGGTGCTCGGAGGGCGAGATAGACATCGTGGCCGCGGAGCGCCGGGTGCTGGTGGTCTGCGAGGTGAAGACCCGGTCCGGGGTCAGGTACGGGACGCCGCTGGAGGCGATCACCCGGGCCAAGCAGCGCAGGCTGCGGCGGCTCGCGATCCGCTGGCTGGTGGCCAACGGCGTGCTGTTCGACGAGGTGCGGATCGACGTCGTCGGCCTTGTCCGTGATCAGGCGGGCGGCTTCACTATCGAGCACGTCCGCGGGGTGGGCTGATGACGCTGGCCCGGACGCACTCGGTGGCCCTGGTCGGGGTGGAGGGCCATCCGGTCGAGATCGAGGCTGACATCGCCAACGGCCTGGTCGGCCTGCTCCTGGTCGGCCTGCCGGACACCGCGCTGCGTGAGGCGAGGGACCGGATCCGCGCCGCGATCATCAACAGCGGGGAGGCGTGGCCGCAGCGCAGGATCACCGTCGGCCTGTCCCCGGCCAGCCTGCCCAAGCGCGGCAGCAGCTTCGACCTGGGCATCGCGGTGGCGCTCCTGGCCGCGGCGGGAGTGCTGCCCGTCACGGTCCTCGACCGGGTGGTCTTCCTCGGTGAGCTGGGCCTGGACGGGCGGCTGCACCCAGTGCGCGGCGTGCTGCCCGCGGTGGTCGCGGCCGCGGCGGCTGGCCTGCGCGAGGTGGTGGTGCCGCGGGCCAACGCGCCGGAGGCGGGTCTGGTCCCCGGCGTACGGGTCATCGGGGCACCGAGCCTGTCCGCCGTGCTCGGCTGGATCCGCGGCGACCGGCCCGCCCCGGGCCCGGACGCGGCGGAGGTCTTCGACAGCGCCGCCGCGGCGACCGCTCACGCCGTGCCCCCGGGTAACGGCCAGCCGTCACCGGCCGCGGGCCGCCCGGCCGTTGACCTCGCTGACGTGCTCGGCCAGCCGCTGGCCAGGCGGGCGGTCGAGATCTGCGCGGCCGGCGGCCATCACCTCATGCTGCTGGGGCCGCCCGGGGCGGGCAAGACCATGCTCGCCGAGCGCATCCCGACGATCCTGCCGCCGCTGACCCCGGCGGCCGCGCTGGAAGTGACCTCGATCCACTCGATCGCAGGTACGCTGCCGCCGGGCAGCCCGCTGATCAGCGAGCCGCCGTTCTGCGGCCCGCACCACACGGCGACCAAGGCGGCCATCGTCGGCGGCGGCAGCGGTACGATCCGGCCGGGCGCGGCCTCCCTCGCCCACATGGGCATCCTGCTGCTGGACGAGGCACCGGAGTTCGACCGGGACGTGCTGGACGCGCTGCGCCAGCCGCTGGAGTCCGGCCAGGTCGTCATCGCCCGGTCGGGCCTGACCGCCCGCTTTCCGGCCCGGTTCACGCTGGTGCTCGCGGCCAACCCTTGCCCGTGCGCCCGCGCCGGGGGCCAGCGGGGCGCGTGTACGTGCACGCCGATGGCCAGGCGGCGCTACCTGGGCCGGCTGTCCGGCCCGCTGCTCGACCGGGTGGACGTGAAGGTCGAGGTGCTGCCCGTCGGCCGGGCCGAGTTGCTCAGCGACGGCAGGTCCGCCGAGCCGAGTCACGTCGTGGCCGGGCGGGTCACCGCCGCGCGCGAGCGCGCGGCGGGCCGGCTGGCAGGCACCTCGTGGCGGCTGAACGCCGAGGTGCCGGGCAGCGCGCTGCGCCGCCGCTTCGCGCCGGCCCGCGGCGCCCTGGTGCCGCTGGAGCGGGCCATGGAGCTCGGCGAGATCAGCGCCCGCGGCGTGGACCGCGTCCTGCGGGTGTCCTGGACCCTGGCCGACCTGGCCGGCAAGCAGCAGCCAGGCGCGGATGAGACCTGCTACGCGCTCGGGCTGTGGCTGGGGGTGGGGGTATGACGCCGGACGCGCCGCGGCAGCGGCTGGCCCGGGCCACGCTGACCTGCCTCGCCGAGCCGGGCGACGCCCTCCTCGGCGCGCTGCTGCGCGACCGTGAGCCCGCCGAGGTGGTCGCGGCCATTCGGGCCGGGCGGCTGCCCGCCGGGCCGAGGCCCGACCACGACCGCCGGGCGGTGACCCGCGCACTGCGCCGGTGGGGCGCCCGGATCGCCGATGCGCCGTCCGAGTCCGATCTCGCGGCGTGGCACAAGCGGGGCATCCGGCTGATCTGCCCCGGCGAGCCCGAGTGGCCGACCCAGCTGGCGGCGCTGGCTGACGCCGGGCCGTACGCGCTGTGGCTGCGCGGGTCGGCGGACCTGCGCAACGGCTGCCTGCGCTCGGTATCGATCGTGGGATCGCGGGCCGCGACCGCTTACGGCGCGCACGTGGGCACCGAGCTGGCGGCCGGGCTCGGCGATCACGGCTGGCTGGTAGTGTCCGGCGGCGCATACGGAATCGACGGCAGTGCCCACCGGGGTGCGCTCGGCGCCGGGGGCCAGACCGTCGCGGTCCTGGGCTGCGGTGTTGACCGCCCCTATCCCGTCGGCCACGCTGAGCTCTTCGAGCTGATCGCCGCCGACGGCGCCCTGGTCAGCGAGTGGCCGCCGGGCCGGCCGCCGACCAGGCACGGCTTCCTGACCAGGAACCGGGTGATCGCCGCGCTGACCCGGGGGACCGTGGTGGTCGAGGCCGGCCTGCGCAGCGGAGCGCTCAGCACGGCCAGGCACGCCCGTGACCTGTGCCGCCCGCTCATGGCTGTCCCCGGCCCGGTGACCTCCGCCGCCTCGGCCGGCTGCCACGAGATCATCAGGGAATGGAGTGCCGTATGCGTCACCAGCGCCGTGCAAGTCCTTGAACAAGTTGGCGTAGCAGGTGAGCATCTGCCCGAACCCGGCCGCGGTCCGGTGCTGCCGCATGACGCACTGGACCCGGTGACGGCCCAGGTGCTCGATGCGATCCCGGCCCGCGCCGGAGCAGGCCCCGCGGTCATCGCTGCAAGGGCAGGTGTTGACGTGGACACCGCCATCCGCTGCCTCGGTGTCCTGGCCGCCGGCGGATTCGCGGAGCGCTGCGACACCGGCTGGCGAATCCGCCCCCGGCGGCCTCCCCGCTCCCCAGCCTGACGTGGGCGGCTCAGAGGTTGAGAACTCGACGGTCCCCCACCGGCCCCTGCGGGGGAGAACCGCTGCTGTCCGCTCCTCGATGGCCATGCGGACGAACTCGGCTTCAGACTGGCCGGCTCGGCGGGCGGCCTCAGCAACCCGCCGGCTGGTGTTCTCGGAGAGGTAGACCGTGGTCTTGACCATAAACAGACGATGCCAGCCCCAACCGGCAAAGCTGGCGAATGACGGGTCGGCCGTGTTCCTGCGCGACTTCAGTGGCTAGCCGCCCCACACTGGAGGGGTGAGCCAGGCCAGTGATCCCGAGGAGCTTGCGGCGCCGCTGCAGCGGGCGCTGGCGGAGTTCGGGCGTCATCTCGCGGCCGAGCGCGGACTGTCCCGGCACACGGTCCGCGCCTACCTGACCGACATCCGGTCCCTGCTCGGGCACGCCCAGCTGTGCGGGATCACCGGGCAGGCGGAGCTGGACATCGGCGTGCTGCGCAGCTGGCTGGCCCGGCAGCGCGCGGCCGGCCAGGCCCGGTCCTCGCTGGCCCGCCGCGGCGCGGCGGCCAGGACGTTCACCGCGTTCGCGCACTCCCGCGGCTGGCTGGCCCGCGATCCCGGCCCGCTGCTCGGCACGCCGAAGCCGCACCGGACCCTGCCGCACGTGCTGCGCCAGGGTGAGATCTCCGCCGTGCTCGATGCCGCGGCCGGCGCCTCCGTCGCTACCGGCTCCGGCCGGGCCGGCGCCGCGGCCGGCAACGGTGCTGCTGACGACCCGCGTGCGGCCGCGGTCGCGCTGCGCGACGCGGCCGTCATCGAGCTGCTCTACGCGACCGGCATCCGGGTCAGCGAGCTGTGCGGCCTGGATGCCGGAGACGTCGATCACGAACGCCGCTGCGTCCGCGTCCTCGGCAAGGGCGGCCGCGAGCGCACCGTGCCGCTGGGGCTGCCGGCCGGCCGCGCGCTGGACCGCTGGCAGGCCAGCGGCCGGCCCGTCCTGGCAGCCGGATCGAGCGGGCCCGCGCTGTTCCTCGGCGCGCGCGGCGGGCGGCTCGACCCGCGGACGGCGCGCCGGGTCGTGCACCAGCGGCTGGCCGCCGTGCCCGGCGGCCCGGACACCGGACCGCACGGGCTGCGGCATACCGCGGCCACCCATCTGCTGGAGGGCGGCGCCGACCTCAGGAGCGTGCAGGAAATCCTGGGGCACTCCTCGCTGGCGACCACGCAGATCTACACGCACGTGTCGGTCGAGCGGCTGCGCTCCAGCTACCGGCAGGCCCATCCGAGAGCTTGACGGGTCCGGGCGGCCGGGCGTGCGGCGCCGGGTAGACTACAAGACGGCCACCATGGGCTCGCGCGGCTGCGCCGCGTGCGTTCCGCTGGTCAAAAATTCGCGCGCCCGCACGCTGATCCGGGAACCGGTTGGTTCCTGGCGGGGCGCACCCTTCGGTCCGTGGGCAGACTTTCGGCCCACTGCGGGTGCGTACGGGCGCCAGGCAACAACCGAGGCGCCTGCCCGGGCACGGGTGGCGCAGGAGAGGAAGGGACAACCGCCATGACCGCGGTCGTCACCATGAAGCAGCTCCTGGAGAGCGGCGTTCACTTCGGGCATCAGACCCGGCGCTGGAACCCGAAGATGAAGCGGTTCATCTTCACCGAGCGCAACGGCATCTACATCATCGACCTCCAGCAGTCGCTGGACTACATCGACCGTGCCTACGACTTCATCAAGGAGACCGTCGCGCACGGCGGCACGATCTTGTACGTGGGGACCAAGAAGCAGGCCCAGGAGGCCATCGCCGAGCAGGCCCGCCGGGTGGGCATGCCGTTCGTGAACCAACGCTGGCTGGGCGGCATGCTGACGAACTTCGGCACGGTGTTCAAGCGGCTGCAGCGGCTCAAGGAGCTCGAAGAGGTCGACTTCGACGACGTGGCCGGCTCCGCCCTGACCAAGAAGGAGCTGCTCCACCTCAAGCGCGAGCGGGACAAGCTCGACCGCTCCCTCGGCGGGATCAGGCACATGACCCGGGTGCCGAGCGCGGTGTGGGTGGTGGACACCAAGAAGGAGCACATCGCCGTCGCCGAGGCGCGCAAGCTCAACATCCCGGTGATCGCGATCCTGGACACCAACTGCGACCCGGACGAGGTCACCTACCCGATCCCCGGGAATGACGACGCCATCCGCAGCGTTGCTCTGCTGACCAGGGTGATAGCCGATGCGGTGGCCGACGGCCTGATCGCACGCGCCGGCGCGGCAGACGGCGAGGAGAAGCCGGCGACCGCGGACGGGGTGGAACTCGCCACGGCCGAGCCGCTCGCCGAATGGGAGCGGGAGCTGGTGGCCGGCCAGGCCGGCGACACGGGTGCCGCGGCCAATGGCGTGGACGTCACGTCCAACGGCGCCGCCTCCAACGGCGCGGCAGCCGCGGCAGCAGACGCTGCACCAGCAGCCGACGCCACCGGGCAGACCGCGGCGACCGCCGAGGCCGTCGATGCGGCCGCGGCGAGCGAGACACCGCCGCCGGCACCGGAGGTGGCCGCCGCTGAGGCTCAGGCCGCCGAGGCACCGACCGCCGAGGCCGCCGCCACCGAGGCACCTGCCACCGAGGCAGCTGCCACCGAGGCACCTGCCACGGAAGCGCCGGCCGCCGAGACGGCAGCCGGCACCGCCGGGTCAGCGGAGGCGTCACCACACGCATGAGCAGGCCGGCCCGCCCGATCACGGGCGGGTCACCGGCCCGGAATTCCAGACGAGAGATGGGGAAATGGCGAACGTGACGGCTGCGGATGTCAAGCGGCTCCGCGAGCAGACCGGGGCAGGGATCCTGGACTGCAAGAAGGCGCTCGAGGGGGCGGACGGCGACTTCGCCGCCGCCGAGGAGGCGCTGCGCATCAAGGGCCTGAAGGACATGGGCAAGCGGGCCGACCGGACCGCCGCGAACGGCCTGGTGGCCGCCGTGCTCGACGGCTCGCAGTCCGGCATGCTGTTCGAGCTGAACTGCGAGACCGACTTCGTGGCCAAGACTGACCTGTTCCGGCAGCTGGCCAGCGACATCTCCGCCGCGGCCGCGGTGGTGCAGCCCGCGGACCGGCTCGCACTGCTGTCCGCCGAAGTCCGCCCGGGCAGCACGGTGCAGCAGGCCATCGACCAGGCGGCGGCCTCGCTCAAGGAGAAGCTTGAGCTGGGCAGGTTCGCCCGGTTCGACGGCGGCTACATCACCAGCTACCTGCACAAGAGCGACCCGTCGCTGCCGCCGACCAAGGGCGCGCTGGTTCAGTTCGACTCCGACGGCGGCGACGTGACCAGGGAGGTCGCGCAGCAGATCGTCGCGATGCGGCCGAAGTACCTGCGCCGCGAGGACGTGCCCGCCGACGTGGTCGAGCGGGAGCGCCGGATCGCCGAGCAGATCACCCGGGACGAGGGCAAGCCGGAGAACATCATCGGCAAGATCGTCAACGGCCGGCTCAACCGGTTCTACGCCGACGTGGTGCTGCTCGAGCAGGCCTTCGTCAAGGAGCCGAAGAAGTCGGTCAAGCAGGTACTGGACGAGAACGGCGTGGCCGTCCGCGGCTTCGCGCACTTCCAGGTGGGCCAGGCCTGACGGCTCCCGGCCCGGCTGGACGGCTCCGCCACCGCGCCCCGCGGCGGCCGTGCAGGAGGGAAACCGCGCAGTGGGAGAGCAGGACAGACAGGAGGCGGCCGTGCCGGCGGATCTGCAGGCCCGGCCGCCAGCTGACGCCGAGCCGGCGCACCGGATCTGGCACCGGGTGGTGCTGAAGCTCTCCGGCGCGGCCTTCTCCGGCGACGAGCCGCTGGGCATCTCTCCCGACGTCGTGGCGCACATCGCCGAGCAGATCGTCACCGCGGTCAGCGAGGGCACGCAGGTCGCGGTGGTGGTCGGCGGCGGCAACATGTTCCGCGGCAAGGCGCTGGCCGAGCGGGGCATCGACCGGGCCCGCGCCGACTACATGGGCATGCTCAGCACCGTGATCAACTGCCTGGCGCTGCAGGACGTGCTGGAGAAGCTCGGCGTGGACACCCGGGTGCAGACCGCCATCACCATGGGCCAGGTGGCCGAGCCGTACATCCCCCGGCGCGCCATCCGGCACCTGGAGAAGGGCCGCGTGGTCATCTTCGGCGCCGGGCTGGGCGCGCCGTTCTTCTCCACCGACACCTGTGCCGCCCAGCGGGCGCTGGAGATCGGCGCCGAGGCGGTGCTCAAGGGCACCGGGGTGGACGGCGTCTACGACGCCGACCCGCGCACGATGCCGGATGCGGTCAGGTTCCAGCAGCTCGACTACAACGAGGTCCTGGCCCGCGGGCTGAAGTTCATGGACGCCACCGCGGTCAGCCTGTGCATGGACAACGGGCTGCCGATCGTGGTTTTCGCCCTGATGGAACCCGGCAACGTGGTCCGGGCCATCCGGGGTGAGAGGATCGGGACACTCGTGTGCAAGTCCGGGACCTCCGAAACGTGATGACCGGGAGCCGAAGTGATTGACGAAGCCCTCTTCGAGGCCGAAGAGAAGATGGAGAAGGCCGTCGGGGTCGCGAAGGATGAATTCGCGGGCATCCGCACCGGCCGTGCTCACCCGTCAATGTTCGCCAAGATCACCGCCGAGTATTACGGCACGCCGACGCCGGTGAACCAGCTTGCCTCATTTCACATTCCCGAGCCCCGGATGGTTGTCATCCAGCCTTTCGACAAGTCGTCGCTGGGCGCGATCGAGAAGGCAATCCGCAATAGCGACCTGGGCGTGAACCCGTCGAACGACGGCGCGATCATCCGGGTGATCTTCCCGGAGCTTTCCGAGGAGCGCCGCCGCGAGTACGTGAAAGTCGCTCACCGCAAGGCGGAGGAGGGCCGGGTCGCCATCCGCAACATCCGCCGGCACTCGAAGGACACGCTCGACAAGCTCGCCAAGAACGGCGAGGCGGGGGAGGACGACGTGCGCCGGGCCGAGCGCGAGCTCGACGAGCTGACGCACACCTACGTCACCCAGGTCAACGAGTTGCTCAAGCACAAGGAAACCGAGCTTCTCGAGGTCTGACTTGGACCTCCATGAGCCCGGCCCTGATGTCGATAGCGGCCGAACGGACAATCCCAGCCCCGCGCGGGACGCCAGCGCCCCGGCGGCGTCCGCCGGCGCCCCGCCTGAGGACACTGGCACTCCCGCCGCCGTGCCGCCAGCCAGCTCCCGGACCGGCCGCAACCTCCCCGTAGCCGCCGCGGTCGGTCTCGGCCTGGGCGGCCTGGTGATTGTCACCCTGTTCACCGTCAAGTCCACCTTCCTGCTCGTGATGGGCGTCATGGTCGCGATCGCGGTCTGGGAGCTGGGCCAGGCGCTGCGGTCACGCGAGATCACGATCCCGCTGGTGCCCGTCTACGCGGGCGGGGCCGCGGTCTACACCTGCGCGTACTGGCTGGGCTACCACGCCATGCTGGCCGCGCTGGTCGTCACGACGATCGGCGTGCTGGTCTGGCGGCTGCCCGGCGCGGCCGCCGGATACCTGCGCGACGTCACCGCCGGGATGTTCGCCGTCGTGTACCTGCCGCTGGCCGGGGCGTTCGTGGCGCTCATGCTGTCGGCGCCCGACGGAGCCCACCGGGCCTTCCTGTTCGTCGTGCTGACGGTCTGCAGTGACGTGGGCGGCTACTTCGCCGGCATCCTGCTGGGCAAGCATCCGCTCGTCCCCAGGATCAGCCCGCACAAGACCTGGGAAGGGCTGGCCGGCTCGGTGCTCGCCTGCCTGGCCGCCGGCGGAGCGCTGCTGCCGGTGCTGCTGCACGGGCACGTCTGGCAGGGGCTCATTCTCGGCGCCGTGGCGGCCGTAGCGGCGGCCCTGGGCGACCTGGTCGAATCGATGATCAAGCGCGACCTGGGCATCAAGGACATGGGGTCGCTGCTGCCCGGGCACGGCGGCGCGCTGGACCGGATCGACGCGATGCTGCTCACCGCGCCGGTGACCTGGCTGCTGCTGACGGTCTTCATACCGCACTGAGCCCTGACCAGCGGCGGCACAGGCGGCCGGGGACGGGGACCGGCCCCTGCCCGTTCGGTAATAAAGCCGTTATGAGGTGATGACCCAGCTGCGCCGCTGGGCAGCGAGCTCGGTCACCAGGCTGGCCGACCCGCGGTCCTTGGCCAGCAGCCGCTCCCGCTCGGTGATCGGGATCACCCACAGCCAGCGGACCGGGTCGCCGCCGAACGAGAAACCGGACAGATCCGGCACGTCGGGCCCGACTAGCCCGCCCGGGTTATCCAGCAGCAGCACCGCCTCGTTGCCGCCGCCGAGCGGGAACGTGGCGGGCTTGTGATACCAGCGGACGCTGTGCCCGGGACCGAACCAGGTGACCGCGCGCCACGGGTACTGCGCCAGCCAGAGGAAGACCCGCGCCGCCTGCGTGCTGGCCATGGTCGTGGCCATGGCCAGCTCGATCCTGGTGTACTGGTTCGGCTCGTCAACGAACTGCTCGACCACCGGCATCCGCTGGCAGCTCATCCCGACCGTGGTCAGCACGGTGTAGGGCCGGTCCGGCGTCGGCGGGCGCTCGGTGACGCCGACCACGGGCTGCTTGCCCGCGGCTGCGTCCCAGTAATTGGCGCCGGGCCCCAGCCTGGTCAGCAGGTGACCGAGGACCGCCTGCTGGAAGTTGCCCCACGAGCCAGAGGAATCGCGCCACTTCCAGAACGCGCTGGCCTGTTCCGTGCGCGGGCCAAGTCCCTCGAGCGCGTCGTCGAGTGACCATCCGAACGGCGTCTGGCCGATGATGTCGCGGCTATATCCGGGCATTCCCTTGGTCATGTCGGACCAGCCGGGGATCACCGCGAGGAGTTGCCCATTCTCCAGCACGGCGGCGCCGTCGCCTTCCTCGAACCAGAGCACCGCGAGGCTGCCGGGATCAAGCGGCGGGCGACCGCCCGGATGCTTGGTGTGGGCGACCGGCATGACCGGAGCCCGGCCCGCGTTCAGCCTGCCCAGGTCGGTTGTCGGCGGGGCCGGCTGGTGATTGGCGATCCAGGTCGCGGCGATCGAGTTGGCTTCGTCGTTCAAGTACGCTGCCGTGGTCGTCCCGTCGCATTCGACAAGTATGCGGCGGCTCTCGTAGGGGCTGGTGCTCGCCACAAGGATTTCGGGCTCGGGCTGTCCGGGCCGCGCGCGCATCTTCGGCATGAAGGAAATCTACAACGCCTTATAGTGAAGCGAGCCTTTTCATCCACATGCGGGACCGCCGCATACAGTGGGCCCAGGTCCGCCGGGATGAAAAGGTTCGGTGATTCCGGTCCCGCAGAATGGAGCAAATGTGCAGCGCCCGCTACCGCTGGCGCCGGCCCGCGGCGCGGCTAGCCGAAAGCCGCCGCGGCACCTCGCCGACCTCGATCCGGCCGCCCGGCGTGCCGCCGCGGCGGCGCTGGGCGAGCCGCCATTCCGCGGCGATCAGCTCTCCCGGCACTATTTCGCCCGGCTGACCGATGAACCGGATCAGATGACCGACCTGCCGGCCGCGTCCCGGGCCGCGCTGGCGGCCGCGCTGCTGCCTCGGCTGCTGACCAGCGGGCGGGAGCTCAGCTGCGACGACGGCATGACTCGTAAGACGCTGTGGCGCACCTTCGACGGCGCGCGGCTTGAGTCGGTCATCATGCGCTACCCCGACCGCGCGACCGTGTGCGTCTCCTCGCAGGCCGGCTGCGGGATGGGCTGCCCGTTCTGCGCCACCGGGCAGGCCGGCCTGACCCGCAACCTGTCGGCAGGCGAGATCGTCGAGCAGGTGATCGCCGCGGCCCGGGTGCTGGCCAGCGGGGGTGCGGGCGGCAGCCCGTGCCGCCTGTCCAACGTGGTGTTCATGGGGATGGGCGAGCCGCTGGCCAACTACCGCAGCGTGCTGCCGGCGGTCCGCCGCATCACCGATCCGCAGCCGTACGGGCTCGGCCTGTCCCAGCGGCACGTCACCGTCTCCACGGTGGGACTCGTCCCGGCCATCCGCCGGCTGACCGGCGAGGGGCTCGCGGTGACGCTGGCCGTGTCGCTGCACGCGCCGGACGACGAGCTGCGGGACGAGCTGGTGCCGGTGAACCGCCGGTGGCCGGTGGCCGAGGTCCTGGACGCCGCCTGGGAGTACGCCGCCACGACCGGCCGCCGGGTGTCGATCGAGTACGCGCTGATCCGTGACATCAATGACCAGCCGTGGCGGGCGGACGCGCTGGGCGCGCTGCTGTCCGGCAGGCTCGCGCACGTCAACCTGATCCCGCTCAACCCCACGCCTGGCTCGAAGTGGACCGCGTCCGCGCCGGGGACGATGGACGCGTTCGTCGGGAGGCTGGATGCTCACGGCGTCCCGGTCACGGTCCGGGACACCAGGGGCAGCCAGATCGACGGCGCCTGCGGCCAGCTGGCCGCCTCCGGCTAGCAGCCTGACCAGCTGGCAGACTGACCGGCGGCGGCAGTTCCAGGCCGGTACCGTTATCGGCCATGACGTGGACGTCTTGGACGAGCCTTTTTCATTCTCGGCGTGTTCGACCGCATGCCGTGGGTGTGGAACGGGCGAATGAAAAAGGCTCGTTTACTCGGTACCGGCGCGTGCGGTCGCTGCTGGTGCACCGGGCGTGGCGCGCGGTGCAGAACGCGGGCGCGGTAACCGCTGACAACCCGGCCGGCTACAGGTTCGCCTCGTTCGGGCGCGGCTCGATGCTGGCCTTTCCCGCCGGGTCCGTGTACGGCGAGCGGTGGATCGTGGTCGGCGACGACACGATGATCGGCATGCACGTGACGATGTCCGCGGGAATGGTCCCCGGGCAGGACCTGGGACCGGTTCCGGTGCTGCGGGTCGGCGACCGCTGCGTGATCGGCCGCGGCAGCCACATCGTCGCGCACCACTCGATCCAGATCGGGGACGACGTGTTCACCGGGCCGTACGTCTACATCACCGACCAGAACCACGGCTACGCCGACCCGGACATCCCGATCGGGCGCCAGCTGCCGCGGAATGCGGCGGTGTCGATCGGCTCGGGTACCTGGCTGGGCGCGGGCGCCATCATCCTGCCCGGGGCCTGCATCGGCAGGAACGTGGTGGTCGCCGCAGGCTCGGTGGTGCTCGGCGACGTTCCGGACCGGTGCGTGGCGGCGGGGGTGCCGGCCAAGGTGGTCCGGGAGTACGTCGCCGGCGACGGCTGGAAGCCGCCGCTGCTCACCTGAGCCGCACCCCCGGATCTACCTGCTGGCAGGGATGTGGCAGCGTGGGCCTTGATGCACCCTGGACCCAGGCGCGCCAATCAGGACGGGATAAGCGATGGGGAAGATCACTGTCGGCAGGCAGAACAGCGACGACATCGAGATTTACTACGAGGACCACGGCGCCGGCCAGCCGGTGGTGCTGATCCACGGCTACCCGCTGAACGGGCACTCCTGGGAGAAGCAGGAACGCGTCCTGCTGGCGGCCGGGTTCCGGGTGATCACGTATGACCGGCGCGGCTTCGGCCAGTCCAGCCAGCCCACCACCGGCTACGACTACGACACGTTCGCGGCCGACCTGCACGCGCTGATCTCCTACCTGGACTTGCACGACCTGGTGCTGACCGGGTTCTCGATGGGCACCGGCGAGGTCACCCGCTACCTCGGCACGTACGGCTCGTCCCGGGTGGCCAAGGCGGTGCTGATGGGCGCGATCCCGCCGTTCCTGCTCAAGACGCCGGACAACCCCGAGGGCGTAGACGG
Organism: uncultured Actinomycetes bacterium; assembly: GCA_963702235.1. Lineage (GTDB taxonomy): Bacteria > Actinomycetota > Actinomycetes > Streptosporangiales > Streptosporangiaceae > PALSA-505. The sequence goes on along the minus strand of CAVPBZ010000028.1, from coordinate 105,246 downwards.
CTCGGTGTTCGACGGGATCAAGGCCGCGGTGGTCGCCGACCGGCCGGCCTTCTTCAAGGACTTCCTCGACAACTTCAACAACGTTGACGTGCTTCGGCCGGAGCGGATCAGCGACCAGGCCTGGCAGGCCGAGTTCAATCTCGCGGTGACCGCTTCGGCGTACGCGTCCTACGCCTGCGTGGACACCTGGCTGACCGACTTCCGCGCGGACCTGCCCAAGATCGACGTCCCGACCCTGCTCATCCACGGCGACGCCGACCGGATCCTGCCCTATGCCGCTACCGCCGCCCGGCTGCCCGCGCTGATCAAGGACCTCACCGTCGTCACCGTCGAGGGCGGCCCGCACAACATCGCCTGGACCCACGCCGACGTGGTCAACCCCGCGCTGCTGGACTTCCTCGGCAAGTAAGGAAACCGCCCCCCCGCGATAGCCGGTGGCCTACCTGGCCGGCCGCGGGTCATTCCGGTCACGGGCCGTGGCGTCGGGCCGCTCAGATCGCGAGCACCAGCCCGTCCCTGGCGGTCTCGAACAGTACCTGGTCCTGCCGGTCCAGCACGTCGGGTCCCAGGTGAGTCAGCACGATTCGGCCGCACGTGAGCATTTCCTGGCGCGCGGCCAGATCGGCGTGCCGCAGGTGATAGGGGATGACCTTGTCCATCCGGTAGGCCTCGGCGATGAGCAGGTCCGCGCCGTCGGCGACGTCCAGCAGGACGTCGGTCCAGGCAGTGTCGCCCGTGTAGGCGATCACCCGGCCGCCGAGCCCGAACCGCAGCGCGAGCGCCGGCGCGCCGCTGGGGTGATCGACCTCCCGGGCGGTGACCTGCACTCCCGCCACGGTCTCGGTCACCCCCGGCCGCAGCTCCGTCACGTCCAGCCGGAACCGGCGGGACACTGCGGACGAGCCAGGAAACAGGACCTCCATGGCAGCGGCGAGCCTGCGGGCCGTCCCCGCCGGGCCGGCCACGGCCAGCGGCCTGGTACGGCGGGTGAACTGGCCGTCGAGGATGAGGAACGGCAGGCCGCCGAAGTGATCTCCGTGCAGGTGCGAGACGAACACAGCGGCGATCTCGCCAGGGTCGAGGCCGGTGCTGCGCAGGGCACTGAGCGAGGTGGCGCCGCAGTCCACCAGCACGGGGGGCTGGCCGCCGGCGGCGCGGAGGTGGATACACGCCTGGTAGCGGCCGCCGCTGCCAAAGGCATCGCCGGAGCCCGCGAACGTGACCGTGACGCCCGGTCCGCCGGACGTGTGCACCCGGGGCCTCTCTGCGGTCTAGCCGCCTACGCGGAGCGCGTCCAGCGCGTCCCTGAGCCTGCCCACCCGGTGCTCCAGCCGCGCCGTGCAGTCGGTCATCACGGGATCCGCGCCGGACGCGGCCTGTCCTGAGATGACGGCGACCAGGTCCTCAACGGCGGCGAGCCGCCCGGACAGCTCGGTCAGCAGCGGCTCGGCCGCGGCACTCCCGTCGGCCGCGGTCCCGGCCGCGTGATCGGCGAGGGCGGCGGCCGAGCCGCTGCCCTTGGCCAGCCCGGGCGCGCTGGCCAGCTGCGCGCGCAGCAGCTCAGCTTGCTCGCGCAGCTGCAGGTTCTTGGCGTAGAGCTCGACGAAGATGGACACCTTGGCGCGCAGCACCCACGGGTCGAACGGCTTGGAGATGTAGTCGACCGCGCCGGCCGCGTAGCCGCGGAACGCGTAGTCGGGCTCCGCGCTGGCCGCGGTCAGGAAGATGATCGGAATGTCGCGCGTCTTGGCCCGGCGCTTGATGTGCGACGCGGTCTCGAAGCCGTCCATGCCGGGCATGACGACGTCGAGCAGGATCACGGCGAACTCGCCGGTGAGCAGCGCCTTGAGCGCGGCGTCGCCGGAGCGGACAGGAACCAGCACCTGATTCAGCGACGACAGGATCGCCTCAAGCGCGGTCAGGTTCTCTGCCCGGTCGTCCACCAGCAGGATCCTGGGTTTCGTTGGCAAGTCACGAACTCCCTTCGGCGAACCCGGTACCTTCGCTCACCGCGCACCGGCGCGCTGCAGCCAGCTCCGCATGACGCCGAGGAGATGCCCGGTGTCCACGGGCTTGGTGATGTAGTCCGATGCCCCGGCGGCGATGGTCTTCTCCCGGTCGCCCTTCATCGCCTTAGCGGTCACCGCGATGATCGGCAGGTCCCCGAACTGCGGCATCCGCCGTATCGCCTCCGTGGTCGCATATCCGTCGAGCTCCGGCATCATAACGTCCATCAGGACCAGCGCGATGTCCTCGTTGCGCTCGAGCACGTCGATGCCCTCGCGGCCGTTCTCGGCGTACAGGACCTCCGCGCCGCAGCGTTCGAACACGCTGGTCAGGGCGAAGACGTTCCGCACGTCATCGTCCACGATCAGCACCTTGACCCCGCGCAGCGCATCATCGGGTATCGCGACGGTGTCCGGCGGCGGCACGGCCGGCCCGGCCGTGCCGTTCGGATGACCTGCCGACGATCCGGACCGGCCCGCGGTGATCCCCGCGGGCACGCCCCGGATGGGCATGTAGAGGGTGAACGTGCTGCCGCGGCCGGGCAAGCTGTCGGCCCGGATCTCGCCGCCGAGCACCCGGGCGATGTCCCGGCTGATGGACAGCCCGAGCCCGGTGCCGCCGTAACGGCGGCTGGTGGTCCCGTCGGCCTGGCGGAACGCGTCGAAGATGAGGCGGAGCTGGTCTTCGGCGATCCCGATGCCGGTGTCGGCCACCGAGAACGCGATCACCTCAGGCTCGCTGCGCAGCGGCCCGGTGAACGCCATGCCCTCCGGCCGGGAGATCCGCAGCACGACACCGCCGGAGGAGGTGAACTTCACCGCGTTGGACAGCAGGTTGCGCAGGATCTGCTGCAGCCGCTGCTCGTCGGTGTACAGCAGCCCGGGCACGTCGGACGAGACCTCGACGTCGAACGTGAGTCCCTTGTCCGCGGCCATCGGCCGGAACGTGGCGTGCACGTACTCCACCAGCGTGCTGAGCGACAGCTCGGTCGGCTGGACGTCCATCTTGCCCGCCTCGACCTTGGACAGGTCGAGGATGTCGTTGATCAGCTGCAGCAGGTCAGAGCCGGCCTCGTGCACCGTCCGGGCGAACTCCACCTGCTTGGGGGTAAGGTTCCCGTCCGGGTTCTCGGCGAGCAGCTTGGCCAGCACGAGCAGGCTGTTCAGCGGCGTGCGCAGCTCATGCGACATGTTGGCGAGGAACTCTGACTTGTACCTGGACGAGGTCGCGAGCTGCTGGGCCCGCTCCTCCAGCGTGCGCCGGGCCTGCTCGATCTGGAAGTTCTGTACCTCGATGGCGCGGTTCTGCTTGGCCAGCAGCGCCGCCTTCTCCTCCAGCTCGGCGTTGGACCGGCGCAGCTCGGCCTGCTGGCGCTGCAGCTCGTCGGAGCGCTCCTGCAGCTGGGTGGTCAGGCGCTGCGACTGGCCGAGCAGCGCCTCGGTGCGCGAGTTCGCCATGATCGTGTTGATCGTGACGCCGATCGTCGGGACGAACTGGTCGAAGAACGCCAGGTGAACGTCGTCGAAGTGGTGCAGCGACGCGAGCTCGAGGACGCCGAGCACGCGGCCCTCGAAGGAGATGGGCAGCACCACGACGCTGACCGGGCTGGCCTCGCCGAGCCCCGAGCCGACGCTGAGATAGCCGGCCGGCGCGTCCCTGATCAGGATCCGCTTGCGTTCCACCGCAGCCTGCCCGGCGAGTCCCTCGCCGATCGTGAAGTGGCTGACGCCGCCCCGGCGGAAGCCGTACGTGGCGATCCTGGTGAATTCCTGCTCGCCTTCGGTCGGCTCCTGGCCGGAGGACGTCGAGGGGCCCTCGTGCACGCCGTTGCCCTGCAGCGCGCCGGGGATATCGGTCACCGGGTACGCCGACAGGTAGAAGGCACCGTACTGCGCCGAGGTCAGCGGGGTCAGCTCGCTCATGATCAGCCGGGCCACCTGGAGCAGGTCGCGGTGCCCCTGCATCAGACCCGAGATCCTCGCCAGGTTGGTGTTCAGCCAGTCCTGCTGCCGGTTAGCCCTGGTGGTCTCGCGCAGGTTGGCCACCATCAGGTTGATGTTGTCCTTGAGCTCGGCCACCTCGCCGCGGGCCTTGACCGCGATCGACTGGGTCAGGTCGCCCTCCGCGACCGCGCTGGCCACCGCCGCGATGGCCCTGACCTGCGTGGTGAGGTTACTGGCCAGGCCGTTCACGCTCTCGGTCAGCCGCTGCCAGGTGCCCGACACGCCGCTCACCTCGGCCTGCCCGCCGAGCCTGCCCTCGGTGCCGACCTCGCGGGCGACCCGGGTGACCTCGTCGGCGAACGCGGACAGCTGGTCCACCATCGTGTTGATGGTCGTCTTCAGCTCCAGGATCTCGCCGCGCGCGTCGACGTCGATCATCTTGCTCAGGTCGCCGCCGGCCACCGCGGTGGTGACCTGGGCGATGTTGCGGACCTGGCTGGTCAGGTTGCTGGCCATGAAGTTGACGTTGTCGGTGAGGTCTTTCCACACGCCGGAGACCCCGTGCACGTGCGCCTGGCCGCCCAGCCTGCCCTCGGTGCCGACCTCGCGGGCGACCCGGGTGACCTCGTCGGCGAACGCGGACAGCTGGTCCACCATCGTGTTCACGGTCTGCTTCAGCTCGAGGACCTCGCCCTCCGCGTTCACCGTGATCTTCTTGCTCAGGTCGCCGCCGGCCACCGCGGTGGTGACCTGGGCGATGTTGCGGACCTGGCTGGTCAGGTTGCTGGCCATGAAGTTGACGTTGTCGGTGAGGTCTTTCCACACGCCGGAGACCCCGCGGACGTGCGCCTGGCCGCCCAGCCTGCCCTCGGTGCCGACCTCGCGGGCGACCCGGGTGACCTCGTCGGCGAACGCGGACAGCTGGTCCACCATCGTGTTCACGGTCTGCTTCAGCTCGAGCATCTCGCCCTGCGCGTCCACCGTGACCTTGCGGGTCAGGTCACCGCGGGCCACCGCGGTGGTCACCACGGCGATGTCGCGGACCTGGGTCGCCTTCTGGGTGACTTCGGAGTTGAGCGAAGCCATCTGGCCCGCGACCTCATCGACCAGAGTGCCGATCTGCGCGAGCATGGCGCTCTCGCCATGCCGCAAGTCCTCGGCCCGCCGCGCCCGCGGCCGGAAGTTGCCGTCGCTGAGCGCCGCGAGGGCGGCACGGACCGGTTCAAGGTCGGCATCGGTGTACCGTGCTACCGGTTGTGCCTGAGGTGCGGTGCTGACCATAGGGATCTCCGTCCTCGTGAGCCGATCGCAGCCTTCGGGCCGGAACAGCTCCGCGGGCAGGTGTTCGCTATCTAGGCTATGGATGTCACAAGTCTGTCACGATGGAAGCGCTAGTCATGACCGAAAGCGACCATTCCGAGGGCGCTGGGGGTCGCCAGCGGAGCCTGGGCTACGCGGTTTCCTGCGCGCCTCCCGGACGCGCCGTGAAACACAGTCCCACGAGAGGGCACGTGCAGGAACCCGACGAACTGGTAACGACCGCCGCATATGAGCCAGAGCCCTCGACCGCTGCGGAGGCTCGGCGCTTTGTCCGCGAGACGTTCCGGTCCTGGGGCGTGCCCGGATCTGCGGCCCAGGCGTCCGACCTCATTGATGACGTCGTGCTGCTGACGAGCGAGCTTGTCACCAACGCCGTGGTGCACGCCGGCACGCAGGTCCAGGTCACCTGCCGGATGACCGGCACCGCGGTGGAGGTGGCGGTGCGGGACCGGCATCCGTCCCGGCCGCTCGGCGTCCCCGCTTACCCAGCCGATGATCTGGCCGGCCGTACCAGCGGGCGCGGCCTGCTGCTGCCGTCGGCGCTGGCCACCGCGTGGGGGGTGACCTACGCGCGGACCGCCAAGGCGGTGTGGTTCAGGATCGCGTTCGCCGACCGCCCGGCCGACGAGATCCTGGCCAGTGACGCCCCGGCAGCGGTCGCGCTGTCGGTCGGCGGCAACGGCGCTCCCAGCAGCCCGGCCGACCTGCTGGCCCTGGCCGAGGAGCCAGCCGCCGGGCCGGACGACCTGCTCTATGACGGGGTCGTCACATTCGACAGCGAACCCGCTGCCCACCGCCTGGACCTGGGCAGGCTCGGCTATGACGAGCTGCTCAGGCACACGGTCGAGATGGCACGGGACGCGGTGGACGCGGACGCCTCGTACGCGCTCGTCGCCGACGAGGACGGGGAACTGCGGATGCGCGCGGTCGCCGGGCTCGGGCCGCCCGCCGTACTCGACGTGCTCGCCGGCTCCGGCAGTCAGGCGCGCAGCATCGCATCGCGCTCGGTCATGACGGTCCCGTTCCTGGTGGAGGGCAGGGTTACCGGGATCCTGGCGGTCGCGTCGGCCGAGCCGGACAGCTTCGATGAGGACGACTCGGCGCGGCTGCAGCGGGTGGCCGACCGGATGGCGCTGTCGCTGGAACGGGCCAGGCTGGGCGAGCTGGAACGGGCCAGGCGCGGCCGGGTCAGCTTCCTCGCCGAGGCCAGTGACCTGCTGGCCGGCACGCTCGACCAGGAGAAGATCATCGCGCTGGCCGCGCAGCTGGTCGTGCCCAGGCTGGCGACCTGGTGCGCCGTGCTGCTCAACGACGACGCCGGCGCTCCCCGGCCCGCGTATGTCTGGCACGCCGACGAATCCCGGCTGGACGCGCTGGCCAGGCTGCTCGACATCGTGCCGGTGCCCGAGGTGCCGGGACGGGGCGGCGGCCGCAGCTGGTCACTGGCGCTCGATGACCTGGCCGGACTGCCGCCCGACGTGGTAGAGCTGGCGTCCGATGCGGCCTGGTGCTTCCCGCTGGCGGCTCGCGGCCGGAGCCTCGGCGTCCTGGTGATCGGCCGGACCCGCGGCGGCAGCCTGCCGCGGGAGGTGGCCGAGCTCGCCGAGGATCTGGCCCGCCGGACCTCGCTGGCGGTGGACAACGCCCAGCTCTACGAGCGCCAGCAGGAGACCAGCCGGGCACTGCAGCGCAGCCTGCTGCCGCCCGAGGTGCCGCAGATCCCGGGCCTGGACCTGGCCGTGGCGCACGAGGTGGCCGGCGAGGGCAACGAGGTCGGCGGTGACTTCTACGACGTTTTCGCGGTCGGCGAGGGCCGCTGGCGGTTCACCATCGGCGACGTGTGCGGCACCGGCCCGGCGGCCGCGGCGATCACCGGCCTGGCCCGGCACACCCTGCGCATCCTGGCCGGTGAGGGCTACGGGATCGCCGCGGTACTCGACCGGCTCAACCGGCTGCTGCTGGACGAGGGCGGCGGCGCGACGTTCATCACGCTCATCCACGGCGAGATATACACCGCGGCCGGCGATTCGGCTGCCACGGGCGGGTCCCGCAGCCTGGCGGGGGCCCCCCGGGGTCCGGCTGTCGCTGGTGTGCGCCGGGCACCCGCTACCGCTGCTGCTGCGGGCCGCCGACCGCGCCGGGCCCGCCCCCGGCGCGCCCGCCGGGCCCGCCGCGGAGCCCCAGCCGCTGCTCGGGGTGATCGACCAGCTCACGTTCAGCGCGCAGGACGTCTTCCTGTTTCCCGGCGACCTGGTGCTCTGCGTCACCGACGGGGTCACCGAACGCCGCGAGGAGGGCCGCCTGCTCGACGACGAGGACGGGCTGGCCAAGCTGCTCGGCGGCTGCGCCGGACTCAGCTCGGGCGCGGTCGCGGCCCGGATCCAGCGGGCCGTCAGCGAGTTCGCCGACGGCCCAGCCGCCGACGACATGGCGCTGCTGGTCCTGCGCGCCCTCTGACCGTCACCGGCGATCTCTCACCCGCGCTGACCGCCCGTCCATCTTCGGCCGGAAAGTCTCGCCGCGCAGCGCCCGCTCCACCACCTCGACCGACCGGGACGCGGCCACCAGCCTGCGGCCTTCCCGCCGGTAGGCGGTGAGTACCGCGTCCACCGCGTGCGGCGGGAGCGTCTGGGTCAGCTCGGTCCGGGCCATCCGGTATCCCTGCCGTGCGCCCTGGACGGCGGCGGCCAGGTGATGGCGGGCCATCGTGGCCAGCGCCACCGGATGCCTGCGCAGCACCCCGTACAGCCGGTAGTCAGGAGGAACCACGTCCAGCAGCCAGGCCACCGCGGTGGCCTCGAACCCGTCACTGCCCGGCGGATGCACCCCGGCCGGCCAGCCGGGCGGAACGTGTGCAGGCATGAGAGGCAGGATAGCGCGGTATCGAATGAATATTCTAGTATGCCAACGTTTGTGCCCCGGGCCACTAGCCGCACAACCCGCGCCGCAGCTGGTCCCGCGCCGTCACCCCGTGGAAATCCACGATCTCTTGCTACTGTCCGTGACTAAAAGCCGCCCGAACGGTGCTAGCGGCTGGAGTCCGCACCTGGCATGCCCGGCTGGGTGGTAGTCATGCGTGGGTCCGGCCCGCAGGCCGTGTGGCGATCATGGGTGGCATCCGGGCATAATGATCACAGAACGTGTCCAGAGCGTGGCTGTACGGGAAGGACCATGTAACGTACCGGTCGCAGGTTGTGGACAGCGACGCGCACCGGACCTTTGGCAAGATATGTTCGCATAGCGCCCACCGGACCACAGACGCGCAGTCGCGTCGCAGGGAAGCGCCGGGAGCGTCCCTAGAGGAGATGCCGCAGGTAGGGAGACAGGCAGCGATGTCAAGCGACCGGGGGACGATTCCACGGGGAACAGGTGCTGACCCGGGCGCGTGGCCCGCGCCGACTGCTCCCAGTGGCCGGCGGCTGCCGAGCGCGCCCCGCGAGCGTAAGCCCGCGCTCGCCGCGCTCGCGGTGCTGCTCATCGTCGGCGGCGGGCTGGTGGCGGCGCTGCTCGTCGTCAAGGCCGGCAACAAGGTCGGCGCGATCGAGATTTCCCAGCCGGTCGGGCAGGGGCAGCGGATACCGCTGAGCGCCATGCAGGAGGTCCAGGTGACCTCGGGCAGCGGCCTGAATTACGTCCCGTGGAACCAGGCGAGTCAGGTGGCGCGCGCCTACGCCGCCTTCCAGATCGCGCCGGGCACCCTGCTGACCCCGCAGATGACGACGTCGGGCACCAACCTGGCCGCCGGCAAGGACATCCTCGGGCTCGCGCTGAAGGATGGCGAGCTGCCCATCGGGCTGCAGGTCGGCGACCACGTCAACGTGTTCGAGGTCAGCTCGTCGGGGCAGAGCTGCCCCGGGAAACCGGGCGGCACGCTGACCAGCGATGCGGTGGTGCTCAGCATCGGCCGCCCGGCAACCAACACCGGCACGACCGTCAGCGACGTGCAGATCGCCGTCAACCCGCTGGACGCGGGCTCGGTAGCGTGCAGCGCCGCGAACGGCGTCGTGGGCGTGGCGGTCCTGCCCGGCAGCGGCCAGGCCCCGGCGGCTTCGCCGTCGGCCGGAACGGGCTGACCGATGGCGCTGATCGCCGTGGCCGCGGACAAGGGGGCGCCGGGTGTCACGACCGCCTCGGTAGCGCTCGGCGCCGTCTGGCCGCGGCCGGTGCTGCTCGCCGAATGCGATCCGTCGGGCGGTGACCTGCTCTACCGGCTTCCCGCTGCCGACGGCGGCCGCCTCGACCCGCGCCGCGGGCTGCTCAGCCTGGCCGTGGCGGCGCGCAGGGGACTGCGGCCGAGCCAGGTGTGGGAGCACGCGCAGAAGCTGCACGGCGGACTGGACGTCCTGGTCGGCGTCGCGGCCGCCGAGCAGGGCGCGGGTCTTGAACTGCTCTGGGGCCCGGTCGGCAGGGTGCTGGCCGCCGTCCCGCAGGCGGATGTCATCGCCGACTGCGGGCGGCTCGGCGCGGACGGCCCCGTCTATGACCTGCTGGCCCAGGCGTCGTCGATCGTGCTACTGTCCGGCGCCACCCTCGCGGAGGTGGTCCGCCTGCGCGAACGGGCCGCGAGCGTGGCGTCAGCGCTGCAGAAGCGGGGCCGGGCCAGGGTGACGATCGACGTCGTGATCGTCACCGATTACAAGGACTTCAAGGCGGTCATCGCGGACGTGGGGCACGCCCTGCAGCAGAGCGGGGCGCGGGCCCGGGTCGTCGGCGGAATCGCCTACGAGCCCAAGAGCGCCGAGCAGCTTCGCGGCGAGTGGAGCGGCAGACTGGACAAGTCCATGTTCATCCGCACGGCCCGGGCCATCGCGGCCGACCTGTCGGCGAGCCTGCCGGTACTCGCCGCCGACGGCAGCCAGGCAGCCACCGCACCCGGCGCGGCCACCCCGCCCGCCGCGCCCACCCCTCCCGGCGTACCCGCCGGGCCCGGCGTGCCCGCCGCGCCCGGCGCGACCCGCGCACCCCAGGCCGCCGGGCATGCGGTGCGTCAGCCGCAGCCCTCGCCCGCCGCCGCGCCGCCCGCCCGGCCGGCCCGGGACGCCGCCGCGCCGCCTGGCCGTCACGGGGGGCGGTGAGCGATGGACCACGGCGTCGTCAAGCGGCTGCGCGGTGACGTCGGCGATCGCCTCGCCGAACAGCGCCGCCGCGACGCAGCGGCCGGCCTGCAGCCGATGTCCGGCGAGGACGAGCGCCAGTTCGCGCGTGCGCTCATCGCCCAGGCGCTCGAGGAGCACGCCCGCAGCGAGATCACCTTCGGCCGCCCGCCGCCCAACGCGCAGGAAGAAGAGGAGCTCGCCGCCGCGATTCACGCCGCGCTGTTCGGCGTGGGCAGGCTGCAGCCGCTGCTGGAGGACCAGCAGATCGAGAACATCGACATCAACGGCTGCGACCGGGTATTCCTCGGCTACGCCGACGGCCGCGAGGTCATCGGCGAGCCCGTCGCGGAGACCGACGCCGAGCTGATCGAGCTCATCCAGGTGCTCGCCGCTTACTCGGGCCTGTCCAGCCGCCCGTTCGACACCGCCAACCCGCAGCTTGACCTGCGGCTGCCCGACGGCTCGCGGCTGTCGGCGGTGATGGACGTGACGCTGCGGCCCGCGGTATCCATCCGGCGCGCCCGGATGGGCAAGGTGTTCCTGGCCGACCTGGTGGGGAACGGCACGATGTCCCCCGAGGCGGGCTCGTTCCTCGCCGCCGTGGTCGCGGCCAGGAAGAACATCATGATCGCCGGGGCGACGAACGCGGGGAAGACCACGCTGCTGCGGGCCCTGGCCAACCAGATCCCGGCCGAGGAACGGCTCATCACCGTCGAGCGCGCGCTCGAGCTCGGCCTCGATCATTTCCCCGAGCTGCACCCGAACGTCATAGCGCTCGAGGAGCGGCTGCCCAACATGGAGGGGCAGGGCGCGATCTCGATGGCCGAGCTGGTGCGCCGCTCGCTGCGGATGAACCCCAGCCGGGTCATCGTCGGCGAGGTGCTCGGCGACGAGATCGTCACCATGCTCAACGCGATGTCCCAGGGCAACGACGGCTCGCTGTCCACCATCCACTCCAACTCCTCGCTCGAGGTGTTCAACCGGATCTCCACGTACGCGATCCAGTCGTCCGAGCGCCTTCCGGTCGAGGCGACGCACATGCTCATCGCCGGGGCGATCGACTTCGTCGTGTTCATCGAGAAGCGGAACGACTTCTCCCGCGGCGGCAGGCTGCGCCGGTACGTCAGCAGCATCCGCGAGGTCACCGGCATCGACAGCAGGGTGCTGTCCAGCGAGGTGTTCAGCCGCGGCCCGGACGGGCCCGCGCTGCCGCACGCCCCCGTGTCCTGCATGCAAGAACTCGCCATGCACGGCTACGATCCCGCGCCCGGCGGCTGGCGATGAGCACGTCGGCGGCCCCGCTGCTCGCCCTCGTGGTCGGCGCCGTGGCGGGCGGCGGGCTGTTCCTGCTCATGGTCGCGATCCGCGGGCTGCCGCCGCGGCGGCCCGGCCGCGGGCCGGGCCAGCTGGAGCGCCAGCTGAAGGAGCTGCTCGGCGTCCGCGGGGCGATCGCGGTCGGCGCGGGCGCCATCGTGCTGCTCGCCACCGGCTGGGTGGTGGCCGGCATCGGCACCGCCCTGCTCGCCCTCGGCTGGCGGGGCATCGGCGGGGCGGCCGGCGAGCGGAAGGCCATGGCCAGGCTGGAAGGCCTGGCCATGTGGACGGAGTCGCTCCGGGATACCATCGCCGGCTCGGTCGGTCTGGAGCAGGCGATTCCCGCCTCGCTGCGCGCCGCCGCCCCCTCGATCCAGGGCCCGCTGGCCCGGATGGTGGACCGGCTGCACACCCGGGTGGCGCTGCCCGAAGCTCTGCACAGGTTCGCCGACGACCTCGACGACAGCAGCGCCGACATGATCATCGCCGCGCTCATCATCAATGCCCGGCTCCGCGGACCCGGCCTGCGCGAGCTGCTGTCCGCCCTGGCCTCATCGGTCCGCGAGGAGCTCGACATGCGGCGGAAGGTCAACGCGGAGCGCAGGTTGACCCGGCGCAGCGTCCAGATCGTGGTCGCCGTCTCGGTCGGGCTCGCGCTGTTCATGGCGGTGTTCAACCGCGGCTACGTGCAGCCGTACAACACCGCCGTCGGCCAGATCGTCCTGGTCGTGGTGGTTGCGCTGTACGGCGCGGCGTTCCTGTGGCTCAGGCGGCTCGCGAGGTTCGACGCGCCTGAGCGGCTCCTGATACTGCCGTCGCCGGCCATCCCGGAACAGGCGCCGGAGACCGTCGCGGCGTGGCGGGGAGGCGCGCCGTGATACCTGTGATCGTCGCGGGGGCTATCTTCGGCGCCGGGCTGTTCCTGTTCGTGTTCGCGATGATCCCGCGGCGGCTGAGCCTGGCCCGTCAGCTGGCCGCGCTCGAGGCACCCCGGGCGGCCTTCAGGCCGGCCGCAGGATCGGCAGACGGGAACGAGAGCGAGTTCAGCCGGCGGCTCGGCTCCGGGCTGGCCCGGCTGTGCGCCGAGCAAGGCTGGGAGTTCCCGTCGCTGCGGGCCAATCTTTCGCTGGTCGGCAAGTCGTTCGAGAACTACCTGGCCACGAAAGTGCTGCTCGGGTTCTTCGGCCTGCTGATCGTGCCGCTGCTTTTCGCCGGCCTGGGTGCCGCCGGGCTGCACGTGCCGGTCGTCATCCCCGTCTGGCTGGCGCTGACGCTCGCCGTGATCTTCTTCTTCCTGCCCGACCTCGAGCTCAAGCAGAAGGCGGAGGCCTACCGCAAGGACTTCCGGCACGCGGTGGGCGCGTTCCTGGACCTGGTCGCGATGAACCTGGCCGGCGGCCGGGGCGTCCCGGAAGCGCTGATGGCGGCCAGCGAGATCGGCGGCGGCTGGGCCCTGTGGCGGATCAGGGACGCGCTCGCCAACGCCCGGATCACCGGCCACACGCCGTGGCAGGCGCTCGGCGCGCTCGGCGAGGAGGTGCGGGTGGACGAGCTGCGGGACCTGTCCGCCGCGCTCAGCCTGGTCTCCGAGGACGGCGCCAAGGTTCGCGAGTCGCTCACAGCGCGAGCCGCCAGCCTGCGCCGCCGGGAGATCGCCGAACTGGAGGGACAGGCGGGGGAGCGGTCGCAGTCCATGCTCGTCGCGCAGATGCTCATGTGCGCCGGATTCATGGTCTTCCTCATCTTCCCTGCAGTGATCGCATTGCTCGGCAGCACGCTATGAACGCAGGGCCACGGACATGGAGACCATACGGAAGCGAAGAGGCGGAGGAATGACATGAATACCATCAGAGGGCTCATGGACGGGCCGCTAGGCGTCTACGCCCGGACGGTTCTCGCGGTCAGGGTGAGCGAGCTGCGGCGCAAGGCCAGCCAGCGGGATCTCGGCGCGTCGGCCATCGAGCTCGCGATCATCACCGCGATCATCGGACTGGTCGCGGTCGGCCTGGCGCTGCTCATCCAGCATGTCGTGGCGACGAAGAAAGCCACCATCGGCGGCCTGTAAGAGTTCCGGGGACATTTCCGTGACGGCGCGCAGATTCCTGCCCCTGGCGCTGCGGCGCTGGTGCCGGGCGATGGCAGGGGATCGCGGGTCGAGCGCGATCGAGCTCGCGATCCTGGCCCCGGTGCTGCTGATCCTCAGCATGCTCGCGGTCCAGTGGACGCTGTGGTTCCAGGCCCGCCAGGTGGCCCTGGACGCCGCGCAGGCGGGTGCGCGGATCGCCAGGGCGCAGCAGGCAGGGTGGCCGGCGCAGTCGGTCAGCGGGGCGCTGAGTTTCTACCACCAGGTGGGCACCAAGCTCCTCGGCGGCCCGTCCGCCTCGGTGAATCCCGCCGGCGGACAGCCCAACCAGGTGTTCGTCACCGTGACCGGTACCGTGCCGACCCTGATCCCGCTGATACCCGCGCTGACCGTGACCGAGACGGCGGGGGGTGACGTTGAATGCTTCCGGCCGGCCCAAACCGGAGGGCAGCAGTGCTGACCGGGCGGGACCGCGGCTCGATGGCGGTCGAATTCGCGATCCTGGCCCCCGCGTTCATCGTGCTCGTGCTGCTGCTCGTGGTCGGCGGCCGCATCGTCGAGGCCCAGGGCCAGGTCGACGGGGCGGCGCGCGATGCCGCGCGGGCCGCGTCGGTGCAGGTGTACGGCAATCAGGTGCAGGGGGCGGTGCAAAGTGCCGCCAGCTCCGACCTCAGCCCGGCCGGCCACAACTTCTGCCCCGGCGGCATGACCCCGTCGTGGACCGGCGGGACCGCGGCGGGGGCAGTCACCGTCACCGTGCACTGCACGATCAATCTCAGCTTCTTCCCCGGCCTCGGCATGCTGACGATGACCGGTCACGCTGCCGCCCCGCTGGATACCTTTTCGCAGAGGGACTGGTGAGGGCCGTGCGCGGCGACCGCGGCTCCATCTCGCTGTACCTGGCGATCTTCGGCATCGCCGCGTTCGCGCTGCTCGCCCTGCTCGTGGACGGCGGAACCGCGATCAACGCGAAGGAGCGGGCCGCCGACATCGCCGAGCAGGCCGCCCGCGCCGCCGCGAACCAGATATCCGTCACCGGGCTGCGCGCCGTCAACCCGGTCGTGGTGCTCGGGCCCGGCGCCTGCCAGGCGGCCGCCACCCTCGTCGGCCAGTACCCGGTGGGCAGCCGCACGACCGCGAGCATGACCAGCTGCAACGCGCCCACCGGGGCGACCCTGGCCACGGTGGCGGTATCGGTGACCACCGCTCCCGTTTTCCCGTTCTTCTTCGGTAGCTTCACCATGACGTCTACCGCGACCGCGACCCCGGTATGCGGGATCACCCAGGGAGGTCAGTGCTGATGGCACCGCCGATTCCAGGGCTCAGGCGGCCGGTACCCGCGCGCGGCCGCTCCGGCGGCGACATCGCGGCCGGGATCCTGTCGATCCTCGCCCTCATCGTGCTGACCGCGGGCGTGCCGGTGGCGCTGATCACCGTGCTCGGGCTGCCGATCCCGCACAGCAAGCCGACGCTAGGCCTGCTCACCCACCAGGTCAGCATCCTGACCATCGTCCAGATCCTGTCGGTCATCGTGTGGCTGGCCTGGCTGCAGCTGGTGTTCTGCGTCTTCGCGGAGGTCAGGGCCGCGATCCGGAACGTCGGGGTGCCGGCCAGGATCCCGCTGTCCGGCGGCACCCAGGCGCTCGCGCACCGGCTGGTCACCTCGGCCGTGCTGCTGGTCAGCGCCAGCGCCGCGCTGTCGCCGGCGTTCGCCCGCACCGGTCCCGCGCCGCGGACCGCGCACACGATCTCGGCGATCGCCAGGCCCGGCAGCCAGTCCCCGGCGCAGCTGACCGGGCATGAGTCGGCCGCACTGAACGCGGCCGAGGCCGCGGCCCTCAGCGCGGCGCAGGCCGCCGGGACCATGCACGGGCCGCACGTCGAGAAGATCTACATAGTGAAGCCGCCGGTCGGCCGCTACCACGAGAGCCTGTGGGAGATCGCCCAGAACCACCTCGGCAGCGGCCTGCGCTACCGCGAGATCTTCGAGATGAACAAGGACCACCCGCAGCCCGACGGCACGATGCTGACGATGGCCAGCCTGATCAGGCCAGGCTGGGTGCTGCGGATGCCGCGGGACGCGTTCGGCCCCGGCGTCGAGATCGTCGCGCACGGCACGCCAGGCGGCGCGGCAGGTGCCGCCGAGCAGGCGGGCGCCCGCCAGGCCATCCGGGCGACCCGGGCGGCGGCCCGCGCCGAGGGCACCGCCGCCGGAGCCGCCCAGAGCGTCACGTCCGCAGCCGCCCCGAGCGCAGCGGCCCGGCCCGGCGGTCCCGGCGCTCCGGGTGGCGGACCCGGCGGCCCGGGCGCCGCAACCGGAGCCGGAGCCGGAGCACACACGGCGTTCGCCCCGGCCCCGGGTCAGCCGGTCAGCGCGCTGCGCTCCTTCCCGTTCGAGCTGTCGGCAGCGGCCCTGCTCGCCGCCGGCGTCCTCGCCGCACTCGGCCGGCGCAGGCGCGAGCAGCTCTGGCAGCGTGCTTTCGGGAAAAGGGTTGTCATGCCCGAAGGGGACGCGGCCCTGGCCGAGGAGGCGCTGCGGCTCGGCGCGGGCGAGCCGTCCGCTCAGCTGCTGGACACCGGGCTGCGCTGCCTGTCGCAGGAACTCGCCGCGCAGGGCAAGACGCCGCCGACGGTGTTCGCCGCCCACCTCGGGCCGGACAGCCTCGACCTGTGGATCGCCCCGGCCGACGACAGCCCGCCGCAGCCGTGGCAGTCGGTGGACGACGGCCAGGTATGGCGGCTGCCGCTGGCCGCGGTGGCCGGCCTGGACCCGGACGAGGCGGGCGCGGCCCTCGCCCCCTATCCGGGCCTGGTCTCGATCGGCAGCAGCGACACCGGCCGGATGCTCGTCAACCTCGAGGTCGCGCACGGGGTGATCGCGGTCCGCGGGTCGCGCCGCATGGTGCAGGCGGTGCTCGCCGCGATGGCCGTGGAGCTGGCGACCAGCCGGTGGTCGGACCGGATGCAGATCACGCTGGTCGGGTTCGGTCCTGAGCTGGAAATGCTTGCTCCCGAACGGCTCCGCGTCGTCCGGACACTCGAAGAGGCGATGCCGGCGCTGGAGGCCAGGTCCGCCGAGATCGAGCACGCGCTGGCATCGGTGCGCGCCGATTCGGTGCTCACCGGGCGTTCGGCCGGCCTGCAGCCGGACTCCTGGACGCCGCACTACCTGATCATGGCGGTGCCGCCCGCCCCGCAGCAGCGGGAGCGGCTGCTCGCGCTGGCCAGCACCAGGCACCGGACGGCGATGGGCTACGTGGTGGCCGGCGACGTGCCGGGCGCGACCTGGTCGTGGGATGTCAGCGAGGCCGGGCGCCTGCACGCCGGCGTGCTCGGTTTCGACCTGCAGGCGCAGCTGCTGCCGGTGCAGCAGTACCGGGGCCTGGTCGAGCTGTTCCGGGCGGCCGGGCAGCCGGACGGGGTGATTCTCGCCGACCCGCCGGCCGACGCGGCGCCGGCCGCGCAGCTCGCGGCCGGGTCACCGGTAGCGGTGGAGGTCAGGCTGCTCGGCCAGGTAGCGGTGCAGGCGCCCGGCGGCATCGAGCCGGACCGGGTCGGCGCGGCCACCGAGATCGTCATGTACCTGGCCACCCATCCGGGCGGCGTCCACCGCAGCGTGCTCAGCGGCGTGATCTGGCCGCGGGGGGTCACCCCCGAGGTGCAGCAGGCGGCGCTGTCCCGGGTACAGGACTGGCTCGGCACCGACAGCGAGGGCCGTCCCAACCTGGTCATCAACGCCGGCCGGCTCAGCCTGGGACCACAGGTCCGGGTGGACT
The DNA here is from genome assembly GCA_963702235.1 of uncultured Actinomycetes bacterium. Taxonomy (GTDB): domain Bacteria; phylum Actinomycetota; class Actinomycetes; order Streptosporangiales; family Streptosporangiaceae; genus PALSA-505. Next base: position 87,707 of record CAVPBZ010000028.1, on the reverse strand, counting down.
GGCAGGTGTTCTGCTCGCTGCTGGCGCAGGCGGCCCAGACCGCGCAGGCGGCCGTGCCGCGCCCCGCGTACGAGGCCGCTGCCCTGACCCGGGCGCTGGACCTGGTGCGGGGTCAGCTGCTCGACGGGCGCGCCGCTGGCCGGTACGCCTGGCTGGCGGCCGACCCGCTGGAGTACGAGGTCACCGCCAGGGTCGCGGACGCCGGGCACAGGCTAGCCGAGCTGCGGCTGGCCGCCGGTGACGCGCAGGGCGCCATGGACGCGGCCAGGGCGGCGCTGCGGCTCGCGTTCAACGACGAGCTGCTCTGGCGCGACCTGCTCACCGCCGCGCACGCCACCGGCCAGGAACACGTGCTGCGCGCCGTGGTCAGCGAAGTCTCCGCCCGCGTCTCGCTCGACGAAGTGCTGCCCAGGATGGCGCCGGAGACCGAGGCGCTCATCGACGAGCTGCTGCCATCCTGGCGCTCGTCGGTTGCCTGACCTCCGCGGCGGGGGGCCGGGCGCGTGATGATGGAGCGCTTGGGCTGCTATCACCTGCGAAATGCTCCATCGTCTCGTGCGGCACGGCGCGGACCGGCATCCGCGGCCCCGCACGCGTCACGGCGAAGCGTTAGTGCTGCTATCACAGACCAAAGTCTTCGGCTTGATGGGCGGCTCCGTTGAGGCCGCTGCTGATTGCCGTGCTTGCGCTGGCCGGGCTGGCGCTCGGCCCCGTGCTGCGCGCCCTGATCGCCCGCCTGTCAGTGCCTTCCGGTGAGCCCTGGCGGCGCTCCTGCCCGGCCTGTGACACCCCGCTGCCGCCGGCCCGGGGCGTCTGTGAGCCAGCCGTCTCTGAGCCAGCGCCCGCGCCGCCGGCCCGGGGCGTCTGTGAGCCAGCGCCCGCGCCGCCGGGCCGGGGCGTGGCTGCGGTCGTGCCGCCTGCCCAGGGCGCGGCTTCGGTCGTGCTGCCCCGGCGAACCGCGCTGGCCGCGCTGGCCGCGCTGCCGGTGCTGCCGCCGACCGGCCGGTGCCCCGCCTGCCGGGCCCGGCTCGGCCCGCCCGCGCTGACCGTCGAGGTCAGCACGGCCGTCCTGCTCGGCCTGCTGGCCGCCAGGATTCACCCGGGCCTAGTGCTCGCCGCGGCGTGCTGGCTGGCCGTGTGCACGGTCCCGCTGGCCTACATCGACGCGGCCGCCCGCCGTCTGCCCGATCTGCTCACTGGTCCCGCCTTCGCGGGCACCGCCGCGCTGCTACTGACTGCCGCGGCCGGCGGGCACTGGTCCAGCCTGGGCCGGGCACTGCTGGGCGGCGCGGCTTTCGCCGCCTTCTGCCTGCTGCTGCTGATCATCAGCCCGTCCGGGCTGGGCCCCGGCGACGTCAAGCTGGCGGCCAGCCTGGGCCTGGCGCTCGCGTGGCTGGGCTGGGGCACCCTGATCGCCGGGGCGCTGGCAGGCTTTCTGCTGGCGGCGGGCTACGGCGTGGCCCTGCTGGCCAGGGGGCGGGGCAGCCGCAAGACGCAGCTGCCGTTCGGCCCGTTCATGATCGCGGGCACGTTCCTCGCGCTCGTGATCACCGGGCTCGGGTAAATCCTGGTCACGCGCCGAGCGCCGCTATGCCGGCCACGCCGGGCTGATCGGTGCTGCCTGGGCCCCGCTCAGCGGTCCCGGCCTCCGCTTGTGCCGCCGGGAGGAACTGCCGCCGGAAAACAGCCGCCGCGGTCCGCGCGGCGATCGCGGCAATGAAGCTGGTGATGGCCGCGAGCAGCGCCCAGGTCCAGGCCGGGCCGCCAGCCGGGTGCTCGTGGCTGATCCAGTGCAGCGCGAGCGTCGCCGCGGCAGCATAGGAGAAGGCGAACGACCAGTATCCGGGGCCGAACGGCGCGCGCCGGTACACCGGGATGAGGCGCAGCTGCACCAGGGCCATCAGGGCCGTGTCGCCGGCCAGCGCCCAGCCGACCGCGCCGTACCGGCCGCCGCTCAGCGCGGCATAGGCGCTGCCGGCCACCGCCGGGGGAGCGATCTGGATGGCCAGCATCGGGGACAGCCGGGCCGGCAGCGGCGGCCGGGAGAGCAGCCGCACGAGGATGACCGAGCCCAGCAGGATCCAGCAGATCACGCCGATGCCGAACAATCCGTCGGCCAGCCCGTGCCAGCCCACCGTGGCGGCGCCCTGCGCGGCCACCAGCCCGCCGGTGACGGTGGGGAGGACGTAGCCAGGGTGCAGTGCGTCGAGATCGAGCGGGCCGGCGATCCACTGCCCGGTCAGCCAGCCGCCCAGCAGCAGTGTCGCCGCCGCAAACACGCCGAAACCGATGCGCCCGGCGGCCGGGGCGAACGGGTAGAGCTGAAGCGCCAGCAGCATCCCGACGATCGGGATGACGGATACGAACGGCCCGAGCAGCGGATCTGCCAGCTCGGCCGCTAGAGTCGCGCCGCGGCGCAGCAGCTGAGCCGTCCACGCCGCGCCGACCAGCAGCCAGCACGCGGCGGCGCTGACCGAGATGGCCGCCGCGGCCCAGGTCAGTGCCCCGGTGGTCCCGCTCGCCACCCGCCAGCAGCCGGCCAGGGCCGCCAGGCCGAAGCTGATGGCGAACAGGTTGGCGGGGACGGTGACGGGCGCGCGCCGGCGGATCGGTGTCGCGGTCTTCGCGAACATGAGACCGATTCTCCGCCGGCGCCGCCGCCGTGACTACCCCGCGTGCCTGGCCGCGGGTCCCGCAGCCGAGGCGTGACCAGCGGCACCGCGGGTGCGCAGCCGCGCGCCCGGCCGGGCCGTCGTGCGCGCCAGAGCCCGGCTGGCGCGCCGTGCGCGGCGGGCCAGCCTGGCGCGCTGGGAGGCGATGGCCTCTCTCCGCATGTCCATGACTCGCTCGGCCGCCAGCGTCTCGGTGAAAAGCGGATGCATGGCTTCCTCCTTGGCGAGGGGCCGTACTGCCGGCCCAACACACTTGAGACTCGTCGTAAGCCATGCCTCCGGCATCGGGTAGATGCCCTATCTTGCGGCCCGAGTGTGCCTTACCAGGCAGGACGCGACCGGCAGATGCCTTAGACGGCCGGCCGGTGCCTAAGTGACCTGGTGCGCCGGGCGGTGCCCGGACGCAAATAGACTGGTGGGGCCGCAGTCCGCGGCAGCTCCCGTGCCAACCCAAGCGAGACCGCCGCATGCCCGTAAGCCAGCCCACCGTCACCGCAGGTCAGCTAGCCACGCGCGACGACCTGCGCAACGTCGCGATTGTCGCGCACGTGGACCACGGCAAGACCACGCTGGTGGACGCGATGCTCTGGCAGTCGGGGGCGTTCCGCGCGAACGCGCACATTGCCGATCGGGTACTAGATTCCGGTGACCTGGAGCGGGAAAAGGGCATCACGATCCTGGCCAAGAACACCGCGGTCCGGCACGGCGGGATGACGATCAACATCGTGGACACGCCCGGCCACTCGGATTTCGGCGGCGAGGTGGAGCGCGGCCTGTCCATGGTGGACGGCGTGCTGCTACTGGTCGACGCCAGCGAGGGGCCGCTGCCGCAGACCAGGTTCGTGCTCCGCAAGACGCTGGAGGCCAGGCTGCCGGTCATCCTGGTGATCAACAAGGTGGACCGGCCGGACGCGCGCATCGCCGAGGTCGTGGACGCGTGCTACGAGCTCTTCCTGGATCTTGATGCCACCGAGGAGCAGATCGAGTTCCCCATCGTGTACGCCTCCGCCCGGGCCGGCCGGGCGTCGCTGACCAGGCCGATCGACGGCGAAATGCCCGACTCGCCCGACCTGGGGCCGCTGTTCGCCGTGCTGCGCGAGGCGGTGCCGGCCCCCAGCTACGACCCTGCGGCGCCGCTGCAGGCGCACGTCGCCAACCTGGACGCCTCGGCCTACCTGGGCAGGATCGCGCTGTGCCGGGTGCACAACGGCACGATCTCCCGGAGCCAGCAGGTGGCCTGGTGCCGCCGGGACGGCAGCATCCAGCGGGTCAAGATCAGCGAGCTGTACCTGACCGAGGCGCTGGACCGGGTGCCGGTGGACACCGCCGGGCCCGGCGACATCATCGCCATCGCGGGGATCAGCGAGATCATGATCGGCGAGACGCTGGCCGACCCGGAGGATCCGCGGCCGCTCCCGCTGATCGTCGTGGACGAGCCCGCGATCTCGATGACGATCGGGGTGAACAACTCGCCGCTGGTCGGCAGGCTGACCGCCGCCCCGGGCGCGGTGGCCTCCAGCGCTGCCCGCGACAAGACCAAGATCACCGCCCGGCTGGTGCGGGACCGGCTGGACCGCGAACTGGTCGGCAACGTGTCGATCCGGGTGCTGCCAACCGAGCGTCCCGACACCTGGGAGGTGCAGGGCCGCGGCGAGCTGGCCCTGGCCGTGCTGGTGGAGACCATGCGGCGGGAAGGCTACGAGCTGACCGTGGGCCGGCCGACGGTGGTGACCCGCGAGGTCAACGGCGCGGTGCACGAGCCGACCGAGCGGCTCAGCGTGGACGTGCCGGAAGAGTACCTGGGCGCCGTCACCTCCCTGCTCGCCGTGCGCAAGGGCCGCTCGAGAACATGATCAATCACGGCACCGGCTGGGTGCGGCTGGAGTACATCGTGCCCGCCCGCGGGCTGATCGGGTTCCGGACGCAGTTCCTCACCGATACCCGGGGGACCGGCATCGCGCACCACGTGTTCGAGGGCTACGAGCCGTGGGCCGGGGCGATGCGCGCCCGGCCCACCGGCTCGCTGGTGGCCGACCGGACCGGCAGCGTCACCGCCTATGCGATGTTCGGCCTGCAGGAGCGCGGCTCCCTGTTCGTGACGCCGGGCACCGAGGTCTACGAGGGCATGATCGTGGGCGAGAACTCCCGGTCCGACGACATGGACGTGAACATCACCAGGGAGCGCAAGCTCACCAACGTGCGCCAGTCCACCGGGGAAGAGCTCGAGCGGCTGGTCCCGCCGCGGGTGCTGAGCCTGGAGCAGGCGCTGGAATTCTGCTCGGGGGATGAGTGCGTGGAGGTCACGCCGTCCGCCGTCCGGCTGCGCAAGACCGTGCTCGACGCGAAGGAACGCGGCCGCACCCGGGCCCGGCACGCCCGCGAGCGCGCCTGACCGTCCCCGGGGCACTGATCCCGGACGGCGCCCGGATCCGCCACGGCGCCCGGATCCTGCACCGCGCCCAGCTCCCCGCTCGGTCGCGGCGGGAAGACCGCTGTCGCCGCAGCAGCCGCTGGCGGGGCAGTTTGCGGCCGGGTACTAAACGCTCCGCGTTAACGGATGTGGTGCCTCAGCGCACGTTGAGGTAGATGATGCTGCCCAGTCCAGCCAGCACGCAGTAGATCGCGAACGGGTAGAGCGTGCGGGTCTGGAAGTACTTCATCAGGAAGCGCACCGACAGGTAGGCGCCGACCCCGGAGAGCACGCTCCCCACCAGGATCTGCCCGCGGATACCGTTGCCGAGCGGTCCCAGCAGATCCGGGATCTTGAGCGCGCCGGCGGCCAGGATGACCGGGGCGGACAGCAGGAACGAAAACCGCGCAGCGTCCTGGCGGGACAGGCCGCGGAACATGCCGCCCACCATGGCGACACCATCGCGGCTGATGCCGGCGAACAGGGCGAGGATCTGCGTGCTGCCGATGATCAGGGCTTCCTTGTAACCCCTCTTGGCCAGCCGCGTGTCTGCCTGGATCGCGTCGGAGACCTCCTGCTGCCGGACGGCCTGATGGCCGGCGGCATGACGGCCGGCCATCCGCTGTCCGGCGGCCACGGTGGCGAATTCCCGTTCGGCGGCGGTTGCCCGCTGCGTCTGGAGTTCCCGCTCAGCGGCAACTTGCTCGTCGGCGAGCTTCGACGACCGCGGCCGCCAGCGTTCCCCTGCGTAGAGGATGAGCCCGTTGGCCACCAGGAAGTATGCGGCGATGACCGCCTTTCCGAAGATCACCCGGAACGTGTGCTCAGCGAGCAGGCCGACGATCCCTACCGGAATGGTGGCAATGATGATCATCCAGGCGAGACGCTGGTCGGTCGTGGTCACCGACCGGTGGCGCAGGGAGGAGAAGAACCCGCCGAGGATCCGGAGCCAGTCACGCCAGAAGTAAGCGATCATCCCGATCGCGGTGGCGACGTGCAGTCCCACGATGAACGCGAGGTACGGGGACTCGGACTTGGAGACGTTGAGGTCCTTGGCCCACGAGCCGCCCACGAGCGCCGGGATCAGGACGTTGTGGCCGAGGCTGGAGACAGGGAAGAGCTCGGTAACTCCCTGCACAGCTCCGACGACGATGGCCTCGGCAAAGGTCAGGTGCGACACGTGGTCCCCTCAGCGCGGTCGAGCAGCAGCGACGGCGGCCCCATGGTACGCGGTGCGTACGGTCCCGCAAGTGCGCGGGCAACGCGGTAATCCCCGTGACGTAGAGCCACGCACATTATCGCAGCGCACCGCGCGTGACGTGCAGATTTGGTCAATTCGTGCCGTTACCGAAGCGACCGCGCCCGCCGCGCCGGCCCCGCGCCGGCCCCGCGCCGCCCTCGCGCCGGCCGTCGCGCCGCCGGGCTCGCGGGCGGGTCGCTGCCGCGGCGCCGGTGGCGGCTGAATCTACTTCTTGCCCGGCACCTTGGGCGTGTCTTTCGGCTTGCGGCGGCCGATCTTCGAGCCGAGCCAGACCACCGGGTCGTACTTGCGGCCGACCACGCGCTCCTTCAGCGGGATGAGCGCATTGTCGGTGATCTTGATGTTCTCGGGGCAGACCTCGGTGCAGCACTTGGTGATGTTGCAGTAGCCCAGCCCGAAGTCATCCTGCGCGATCTCGCGCCGGTCGGCGGTGTCGGCGGGGTGCATCTCGAGCTCGGCGACCCGCATGAGGAAACGTGGCCCGGCGAAGGCGCCCTCATTCTCGGCGTGGTCGCGGATCACGTGACAGGTGTTCTGGCACAGGAAGCACTCGATGCACTTCCGGAATTCCTGTGACCGGTTCACGTCCTCCTGCTGCATCCGGAATTCGCCCGGCTTGACCCTGGGATCCGGCGTGAACGACGGGATTTCCCGCGCTTTCGCGTAATTGAAGGAAACGTCGGTGACCAGGTCACGGATGACCGGGAAGGTGCGCATCGGCGTGATCGTCAGAACCTCATTTTCCCCGAACGTAGACATCCGGGTCATACACGCGAGCCGGGGCCGCCCGTTGATTTCCATCGAGCAGGAACCGCACTTGCCTGCCTTGCAGTTCCACCGGATGGCTAGGTCACCGGCCTGCGTAGCCTGCAGCCGGTGCAGCACGTCCAGCACGACCTCACCGTCGTTGACCTCGACCTTGTAGTCGGTGAGATCCCCGCGGCCGGCGTCACCGCGCCAGATCCGGAGCTGACCCTGGTAAGCCATCAGTGCGTCTCCTCAGACGTGACGGGCTCGGCGGCCGGCGCGGGAAGCTCGTCATCGGTCAGGTATTTCTTCAGCTCGTCGCGGTCGAACAGCGCGAGCAGGTCCGACCGCATCGGGTCCATCGGCTGCCTGGTGATCTGCACCTGGTCACCCTCGAGCGAGCAGATCAGGTTGACCTTGCGCCATTCCGGCGACATCTGCGGGTAGTCGTCGCGGGCGTGGCCGCCGCGGCTCTCCTGCCGTTCGAGGGCAGCGCGCGCCACGCACTCGGCAACCAGCAGCATGTTGCGCAGGTCGAGGGCCAGGTGCCAGCCGGGGTTGTAGCCGCGGCCGCCGCCCGCGCCGACCTTCAGCGCCCGCTCGTGCAGCTTCTCCAGCTCGGCCAGGGCCTGCTGCATCTCCTTCTCGACGCGGATCAGGCCGACCAGGTTGGTCATGACGTCCTGCAGCTCCGCGTGCACCGCGTACGGGTTCTCGCCCGCCGTGCGCTCCAGCGGCGCGCTCGCCTCCTCGGCGGCGGTCTCCAGGTCGGCCTGCGCGATCACCGGCCGAGCGGTGAGCCCGTCCAGGTAGTCAGCGGCGCCGATGCCGGCCCTGCGGCCGAACACGAGCAGGTCAGACAGCGAGTTGCCGCCCAGCCGGTTGGAGCCGTGCATGCCGCCGGACACCTCGCCGACCGCGAACAGGCCGGGCACGGCCGCCGCGCCGGTGTCCGGGTCCACCTCCACGCCGCCCATCACGTAGTGGCAGGTCGGTCCGACCTCCATCGGCTCCTTGGTGATGTCGACGTCGGCGAGCTCCTTGAACTGGTGGTACATCGACGGCAGCCGGCGCAGGATCTCGTCGGCGGGCAGGCGGCTCGCGATGTCCAGGAAGACGCCGTCATGCTCCGAGCCGCGGCCGGCCTTGACCTCGGAGTTGATCGACCGGGCGACCTCGTCGCGGGGCAGCAGCTCGGGCGGCCGCCGGTTGTTGTCCGGGTCGGCGTACCAGCGGTCCGCCTCCTCCTCGGTCTCGGCGTACTGCGCCCGGAACACGTCAGGCACGTAGTCGAACATGAACCGCTTGCCCTCGGCGTTGCGCAGCACGCCGCCGTCGCCGCGGACCGACTCGGTGACCAGCAGCCCCTTCACCGACGGCGGCCAGACCATCCCGGTCGGGTGCAGCTGGACGAACTCCATGTTCAGCAGCTTCGCCCCGGCCAGCAGGGCCAGCGCGTGCCCGTCCCCGGTGTACTCCCACGAGTTGGACGTGACCTTGTACGTCTTGCCGATACCGCCGGTGGCCAGCACCACGGCCGGCGCCTCGAACAGCACGAAGCCGCCGCTGTCCCGGACGTAGCCGAACGCCCCGGCGATCTTGCCGTCGGCGGAGATCAGCCGGGTGATCGTGGTCTCGGCGAACACCTTGATCATGGCCTCGGGGTCGCCGTGGCTGACGGCGTCCTCCTGCTGCAGCGCGACCACCTTCTGCTGCAGCGTCCTGATCATCTCCAGGCCGGTCCGGTCGCCGACGTGCGCCAGCCGCGGGTACTCGTGGCCGCCGAAGTTCCGCTGGCTGATCTTGCCTTCCTTGGTCCGGTCGAAGACCGCGCCCCAGGCCTCTAGCTCCCAGACCCGGTCCGGCGCCTCGCTGGCATGCAGCTCGGCCATCCGCCAGTTGTTCAGGAACTTGCCGCCGCGCATCGTGTCGCGGAAGTGCACCTGGGAGTTGTCACGGGGGTTGGCGTTGCCCATCGCCGCGGCGGCGCCGCCCTCGGCCATCACCGTGTGCGCCTTGCCGAACAGCGACTTGGAGATGATCGCCGTCTTCTTGCCGCGCAGCCTGGCCTCGATCGCCGTGCGCAGCCCGGAACCGCCGGCGCCGATCACCACGACGTCGTAGGTGTGCCGCTCGATGTCCGTCATGCCGACCGCCGCCTCAGTTGAAGATCCGCGGATCGCTGAAGACTCCGGCGGACACGAGCCAGATGTACAGGTCCGTCAGCATCAGCGTGCCGAGCGTGAGCCACGCGAGCTGCATGTGCCGCGTGTTCAGCTTGGAAACCTGCGTCCAGATCCAGTATCGGGCCGGATGCTTGGAAAAGTGCTTGAGCCTGCCGCCGGTGATGTGCCGGCACGAGTGGCAGGACAGCGTGTACGCCCAGAGCCCGACGACGTTGACCAGCATGATCAGCGTGCCGAGGCCGAGCCCGAAGTTCCCGTCCGGGCCCCGGAACGCCTGCGTCAGGTCGTACGTGTTGAGTATCGAGATCAGGATGACCATGTAGAAGAAGTAACGGTGCAGGTTCTGCATGATCAGCGGGAACCTGGTCTCGCCGGTGTAGGTCTGGTGCGGCTCGCGCACCGCGCACGCGGCCGGCGCCCGCCAGAAGGCCCGGTAGTACGCCCGCCGGTAGTAGTAGCAGCTCAGCCGGAAGCCGAGTACGAACGGCAGCGAGACCAGCGCGTACGGGATGATCGGCGGGACCGCGGGAAACCAGTGGCCCAGGCTGCTCGATCCCGGCACGCACTCCCCGCTGATGCACGGCGAGTAGAACGGCGTCAGGTAGTGGTACCTGGCTACGTAGTACCAGTTGCCGATGAAGACGTGCACGGTCGCGTACGTCACCCAGATGGTCAGCAGGGTGGCGGTGACGGCCGGTGCGCGCCACCACGGATCCTTGCGCAGTGTCTTGTCCGGTATCTGCGCCCGTGTCCTGGATGACGGAACTGTTGCCTGCGTCATTGCTCGACGTCCTTGTGCTCTGCGCGTACGCTGCCGCCCGGCTTTCCCTGGGCTGCCGATCAACCTATTCCAGTCCACATCAACATGGGCCGTGGGGTCGCCTTTCCGGGGTGTGAGACTGGATACACTCGGCGGCTACTCTCGGCGGCATGACCCCGCCACAGGCCGGCCGCAGGCTGCTGCTCGTGCACGCGCACCCCGACGACGAGTCGATCGGCACCGGCGCGACGATGGCTCAGTACGCGGCGCAGGGCGCGCACGTCACGCTCGTCACCTGCACGCTGGGCGAGCTGGGCGAGATCATTCCCCAGCAACTGGCGCACCTGGCGGCCGACCGCGAGGACCGGCTGGGCGAGCACCGGATCGGCGAGCTCGCCGCCGCGTGCGCCGCGCTCGGCGTGACCGACCACCGGTTCCTCGGCGGCGCCGGCCGGTGGCGCGACTCGGGCATGATGGGCACGCCGGGCAACGAGGCGCCGGGATGTTTCTGGCAGGCCGATCCCGGCCAGGCCGCCGCGGCGCTGGCCGAGGTGATCGCTGACGTCAGGCCCCAGGTGCTGGTCAGCTACGACGATCACGGCGGCTACGGTCACCCGGACCACATCCAGGCGCACCGGGTAGCCCGGCGTGCCTTCCAGCTGGCGGCGGCAGGCCCGCACCCGGTGGCGAAGCTCTACGCCACGGCCCAGCCCGGTTCCGCGCAGGTGACCACCGAGATCGACGCCACGGCGTACCTGCCGGCCAAGCTGGCCGCGATGCGCGCGCACGCGACGCAGATCAGCGTGGACGGCGAGTCGTTCGCGCTGTCCAACAACGTGCGGCAGACCGCGCTCGGCCGCGAGTACTACACGCTGCTGGCCGGCCCGGCCGGCCTGCTGAGCCCGCCGGGCGCAGGCGAGCGCGAGCAGGACCTGTTCGCCGGGATCGGCTAGCGGCCGGCCCGCGGGCAGCGCGAGATACCCTGCTCCCCGTGGGAATCACGCAGCTGCCCCCGCCCGCAGCGCAGCGGTCGGCCAGCCATCCGGGGGCCTTCATCAGCGGCGGTGCCTACGCGCTGCTGTTCCTGCTCGGCCTGGCCGAGGGCGTGCTCGGCTCGTTCCACTACAGCCGGGCCGATATCGGCCATGTCCCGCTGAGCGCCATCGGCTTCGCCCTCGCGATCTTCGTCACCTGCGGGCTGGCGGGCTGGGCGATGCGGGCGCTGCCGGGAGCGCTGCTGCCTGCGCTCGGCTGGTTCGTGGCATCGTTCGGGCTGGCCATGCCCAATGCGGGCGGCAGCGTGATCATCGCGAACACCAGCGCGGGTGAGTGGTATCTGTACGGCGGAGCGATCTGCGCGCTGCTGGGCCTGGGCACAGCGTTCGTGGCCTCGGTCCGGCTGCCGTCCCGCTCCCGGCCGGCCGGCGACGACGGTTTCCGGGCATGACGGCCTGGACCCGGAGCCGCGCATGACCGGAGTGGATCCGGCCGCCTTCCGGCTCGCCGCAGGACGTTTCCCCACCGGCATCCTGGTCGTGGCCACCAGCCTGGACGACATCCCGCACAGCATGACCGTCAGCGCGTTCACCTCGGTGTCGCTGGCTCCCCTGCTGGTGCTGTTCTGCGCGGAGAAGATAGCCCGCTTCCACGATGCGGTGCTGGCCGCGGGCACGTGGGCGGTCAGCGTCCTGGACGAGGACTCGGAGAAAATCTCGCGCTGGCTGGCCACCCGCGGCCGGCCGCTGGACGGCCAGCTCGACGGGGTCGCCTACCACCCGGGCCCGATGACCGGCGCGCCCATCCTGGACAGCGCGCTGTCCGCGCTGGAGTGCCGGACCACCGCCGTGCACGACGGCGGTGACCACAGCATCATCGTCGGCGAGGTCATCGGCGTGACCCCGCCCCGGTCAGCGGGCCGGCCGCTGCTCTACTACGCCGGGCGCTACCGCCGCCTCGATGACGATGACGCGGTAGCGGGCAGCTAGCGGACGACTTCCTCGATCCGGTCCAGCGCCCAGTCCAGGTCGTCCTCGCCGATCACCAGCGGCGGCGCCAGCCGGATCGCGGTGCCGTGCGTGTCCTTGGCCAGCACGCCCAGCCTGGCCAGCCGCTCGCACGCCTCCCGGCCGGACAGCGACGCGAACTCCAGGCCCGCCCACAGGCCGCGGCCCCGCACCTGGCGCACCGCGTCCCGCGGCAGCCCGGCCAGCCGGTCGTGCATGTGCGCGCCCAGCTTCGCCGACCGTTCCTGGTACTCCCCGGTGGACAGCATCGCGATCACCTCGCGGCCCACGGCGCAGGCCAGCGGGTTGCCGCCGAACGTCGACCCGTGCTGGCCCGGCTGGAACACGCCGAGCACGTCACGGCGGGACACCACCGCGGACACCGGGACGATGCCGCCGCCGAGCGCCTTGCCCAGCAGGTACATGTCCGGCACCACGTCCTCGTGCTGGCACGCGAACGTGTCGCCGGTCCGGCCCAGCCCGGACTGGATCTCGTCGGCCATCATCAGCGCGCCGTGCGCGCTGCAGAGCGAACGCACCCCGGCCAGGAAGCCCGGCGGCGGCACCAGCACGCCCGCCTCGCCCTGGATCGGCTCGACGAGCACGCCCACCACCCGGTCGCCGAACGCCGCCGCCAGCGCGTCCAGGTCGCCGTACGGGACCAGCCGGAACCCGGGCGTGTAGGGCCCGTAGGAGTCCCGCGCGTCGGGGTCGGTGGAGAAGCTGATGATCGTGGTGGTCCGGCCGTGGAAGTTGCCGTCGAACGCGATGATCACCGCTTCGCCGGCCGGCACCCCCCTGACCTCGTACCCCCACTTCCGCGCGGTCTTGATCGCGGTCTCCACGGCCTCGGCGCCGGTGTTCATCGGCAGCACCATGTCCATCCCGGCCAGCGCGGCGAGCTCGGTGCAGAACGGCCCGAACTGGTCGTGGTCGAAGGCCCGGCTGACCAGCGTCACCCGGTCCAGCTGATCGCGGGCGGCGGCCACCAGCCGCGGATGGCGATGGCCGAAGTTGATCGCCGAATAGGCGGCCAGCATGTCCAGGTACCGGCGGCCGTCCACGTCGGTCACCCAGGCGCCCTCGGCTTCGGAGATGACTACCGGCAGCGGATGGTAGTTGTGCGCGCTGTGCGCCAGCGTCTGCGCCCGGAGCTCGTCTGACGTGCGTGCCCCGCGTGACGCGCGTGCCGTGGTCTCCGGGTTGTCCCGCTCAGTCATCACCGCTTCTCCTTATTGCCTGAGCTCGAGGGTGCAGCACTTCGGGCCGCCGCCCGCCTTGCTGAACTCCGACATATCGACCGGAACAGGCTCGAATCCCCTGGCGGCTATCTGGTCCGCCAGCCCGCGTGCCTGCACCGGCATCACCACGTGCCGTCCGTCGCTGATCGCGTTCAGCCCGAGCACCTCGGCGTCCTCGTCCTTCGCCTCGATCAGCTCGGCGAACTGGGAGGCCAGCGCGGCCCGTCCGGCGTCGTCGAACGCGGCCGGGTAGTACGCCGCGGTGTCGGGGTCCAGCGCGCACAGCGCGGTGTCCAGGTGGTAGTACCGCGGATCGACCAGCCGCAGGCTCAGCACCGGCAGGCCGAACACGTCCTCGATTTCCTCCCGGGCCGCATGCTCGGTACGGAAGCCGTACCCGGCCAGCACGACCCGGTCCGTGTGCACGATGTCGCCCTCGCCCTCGTTGACGCATCGCGGGACGCGGACCGCCCGGTAGCCGGCCCGCCGGAACCAGTCCAGGTACGCGCTGGCCTCCGCGGCCCGCTCGGCGTGCAGGAACCGGGAGCCGAGTACCTTGCCGCCGATGACGGTGGCGCCGTTGGCCGCGAACACCATGTCGGGCAGGCCGGGCACCGGGTCGATCACGTGCACCTGGTGGCCGAGCCGGAGGAACGTTGCGCGGAGCCGGTCCCACTGGGTCATCGCCCGCGCCGCGTCCACCGGCCGTTCCGGGTTCATCCACGGGTTGATGGCGTAGTTGACCGCGAAGTGCTCCGGCGGGCACATCAGGTAGGTCTTGACGGCGCTCGTGTTACTGGCCTGCGCAAACGCGTCAGCTATCGGCACGTTCACCCGGTCCTTTCTGGCCACAGTGATCGTCGGATCTCAGGGGACCAGCCTAGGGGCAGCGGCCGAGCAATGAGCATCTAGTGAGCTTGCGTCCAGCCGGAGATTCGTTGCGTATTTCTCCGTGATAGGTATCGATCGTTGCGTAACATGGCCGTAACATGCACGTTCCTGGTGCGACGTCTGGCTAACCCGCCGAGCGGACGGTCCAGGTCTGGCCGGCCGGGGTGTCGGTGACCCTGACCCCCAGCGCCGCCAGCTCGTCGCGGAACCGGTCGGCGGCGGGCCAGTCACCGGCCGCGCGTGCCCGCGCCCGGGCCTCCAGCCGGCCCGCCGCGCCGTCCGGGAGCACCGGCACCGGATCGGGCTTGCCGATGTCGCGGGCCAGGTCGAGGCCGAGCAGCTGGTCCAGGTGCGCGAACGCCTCGAACCTGGCGCCCGGCGGCACGGATTCGTCCCGCTCGAGCTCGCGCAGCGCCCGCAGCCCGGCCGGGGTGTCCAGGTTGTCGTCGAACGCCGCGGTGACCGCGCCGACGGGGCGGGCCGGCATGGCGGCGCTCGGCGAGCGCGCCCAGCCGGCCACCCGCTCCCGCCACCGGCGCAGCGTCTTGTCCGCGGCCTCAAGCGTGTCCCAGCTGAGGTTCAGCTGCTGCCGGTAGCGGTGCTCGAGGAAGGCCAGTCGCAGCGCCAGCGGGTCGAGCCCGCGGGCGGTCAGGTCGGACACCAGCACCACGTTCCGCGTTGACTTGGCCATCTTGCGCCCCTCGAACAGCAGGTGCTCGCCGTGCACCCACTGCCGGACTACCTCGTGCCCGGTCACCGCGTTCGACTGCGCCCGCTCGTTCTCGTGATGCGGGAACCGCAGGTCGATGCCGCCGGTGTGGATGTCGATGTGCCCGCCCAGGTAGTGCAGCGACATCCCCGAGCACTCGGTATGCCAGCCGGGGAAGCCGGTGCCCCAGGGAGTCGGCCAGCTGAGCTCGGCGCGCTCGGCGGTGCCCTTCCACAGCGCCCAGTCGGCGTGGAATCTCTTGCCCGCCGTCACGCTGCCGCCGGACCGGTAGCCGGGGTGCAGGTCGGTGAGCCGGTTCCCGGACAGCTCGCCGTAGCCGGGGAAGGACCGCGCGTCGAAGTACACCGAGCCGTCGGCGGCCGGGTAAGCATGCCCTGCGTCGATCAGCCGGGCGATCAGGTCGGTCATCAGCTCGATCGACTCCGAGGCCCGGGGCGAGTGGTCGGCCGGGTGGATGTTCAGCGCCGCCAGGTCCGCGCGGAACGCGTCCTCGTAGTGCCTGGCCACCTCCAGCGCAGCCCGGCCCTCGGCGTGGGCGGCAACGAGCATCTTGTCCTCGACGGCCGCGTCGCTCGCGGACTCGTCGGTCATGTGACCGACGTCGGTGATGTTCTGGCAGACGGTGACCAGCAGCCGGTGCCGCCCGGCGGCCCGCCGGATCAGGTCGGACAGCAGGTAGGAGCGCAGGTTCCCCACGTGCGCGTAGCGGTACACCGTCGGCCCGCAGGTGTACACCCGCAGCTGCCCCCGGCGCGCGCCCGCAACCGGCTCGACCTGCCGGGTCCGCGTGTCATAAAGCCTCAGCACCCGGCCAGCCTATGGTGCTGAGCGTTTCAGCAACGCAACGCTGCGCCGAGGCGGGTGGAGCGCGCAAGGTGGGGCAGGCGCGGCCAGCTGGGGCGGGCTACTGCGCGCCGAGCTCGGCCAGCCGGGCGGCGGCGGAGCGGACCCGTTCGTCGGTCGCGGTCAGCGCGACCCGGATATGGTTCGCGCCTGCCGGGCCGTAGAAATCGCCGGGGGCAACCAGGATGCCGGCCTCGGCGAGCGCGCCGACCGAAGCCCAGCAGTCATCCCCGGGGCGCCGCGCCCACAGGTACAGCCCGGCGGCCGAGTGCTCGATCCGCCAGCCGGCCGCCGCCAGCCCATCCCGGAGCAGCTCGCGCCTGGCCGCGTACCTGGCCCGCTGCTCGACCGCGTGCTCGTCGTCGTCAAGGGCGGCCGTCATCGCCGCCTGCACCGGCCCGGGCACGATCATCCCGGCGTGCCGGCGGATCTCCAGGAGCTGGGCGATGAGATCCGGGTCGCCGGTGACGAACCCGGCCCGGTACCCGGCCATGTTCGACCGCTTGGACAGCGAGTACACCGCGAGCAGCCCCTGGTGCGTCCCGCCGCAGCAGTCGGGGTGCAGGACGGACGACGGGCTCACCTCATAGCCGAGGTCGATGTAGCACTCGTCGGAGGCGAGGACCGCGCCGCGCTCACGTGCCGCCCGCACCATCACGGCCAGGTCCGGGCCGCTCAGCACCTGGCCGGTCGGGTTGGCGGGAGAGTTCACCCAGACCAGCGGGACCGGCCCGGGCCCCGCCCCGGCTACCCCGTCGGCAGCCAGCGGCTGCGCGCCGGCCAGCAGCGCGCCGATGCCGTACGTCGGGTAGGCCAGCTCGGGGTGCACCACGGTGTCACCTGGCCCGCAACCCAGTACGGCCGGCAGCCAGGCGATGAACTCCTTGGTGCCGATCACCGGCAGCACCGCGTCCGGCGCGACGGTCACGCCGTGCGACCGGGCCAGCCAGCCCGCCGCCGCGTCGCGGAGCCGCCCGGTGCCGTGGGTGGCCGGGTAACCGGGCGAGTTGGCCGCGGCGGCCAGTGCGTCCCGGATGACCTGCGGCACCGGATCCACCGGCGTGCCGACCGACAAATCCACGATCCCGGCCGGGTGCTTGCCCGCCCTCTCCTGGTACGGGGCGAGCAGGTCCCAGCCGAACCGCGGCAGCCGCGGCGAACGTCAGCTCTCGTCTCCCTGCGGTGGCAGAGCGACGACGATCGGGTGATCCTTGTTTATCTTGCCTACCTTCGACGCGCCGCCCGGCGAGCCGACGTCCTCGAAGAACTCGACGTTGGCCTTGTAGAAGTCCTTCCACTGCTCCGGAACGTCGTCCTCGTAGAAGATCGCCTCCACCGGGCAGACGGGCTCGCACGCACCGCAGTCCACGCACTCATCCGGGTGGATGTAGAGCATGCGCTCGCCCTCGTAGATGCAGTCCACGGGGCACTCTTCGATGCATGACTTGTCGAGCACATCGACGCAGGGCTGCGCGATGATATACGTCACGTGTGAACTCCTCTTTCGTCCGGCCCTGGCCGGTAGGGTATCAGCGCAGTTCGACGCTACCGGAGGGCGCCGAGGGATCCCGTGTCCAGCCCCGGCTCCCGGCCGTCTTGCTCCATTGATAGCCGGCGTAGCGCACATTGCTGATCCCGTACGCCGTGGCGTGCGTTACCAGCCAGCTTGCCACTGCCCAGCCCGCCGCGGGGCGTCTGACCCGAACCGCCGCCGCCGGATCGGATCCGGCCGCCGTCTCCCCGCCGCCCGGCAGCACGTCCAGCTGCCCGAACGTGCGCAGCAGCTGGCGCCGCATCGGCCCGACGTCGGGCGTGCCTGAGCCGCTGGCGGGGAACCAGCACCAGACCGCGTGCGGCCGTCCGCCGGTAAACGCGCGGGACATGCTGGCCGCCTGCAGCTGGTAGTTGGTGTAGGCCGAGCCGTCCGCGCTGTGCTGCACGTCCTGCGCCGCCTGGTAGAGCGGAATCCGCAGGTAGTGCGGCACCTTGACCAGGGCGGAGAAGAACTTGCCTGTCGCGTAGACGGGATCGATGAGCTGGCGGCGCTCGCCCCAGCCCTGCGACGGCCGCTGCTGGAACACGCCGACCGAGTCCAGATCGCCCGAGGGCAGGTCGTGCAGCTTTGACTCCTGCATGGCGGTCGCGTAGGCGATCGTCACCGCCGCCGGCGGAGCCGGCGGGAATCGGCGACCCCGGCGATGGTGGCCGCGATCGCCGCCTGCTCGGTGTCGAGCGCGACCAGGTGCCTGCCCTGCGCCTGGCAGCCGTTCTGCGCCAGCGCGACGTGGTGGTAGGCGAAATACCCGCCGACCGCCGCCAGCAGCGCCGCTGCGGCCGCGACCGCCGCGGCGCGCAGCGATCGGGTCCGTCTGTTCGGCACAGCATCAGACCGTACCGGTGCCGGCCGGCTGGATCGGCTGTGTCGCCATGTTGCCAGCGGTGCCGGCCGGGCCGGGCCGCAGCACGCTATAAGCTGCGTCGCCATGAGCCAGTTGCCAGCGGCGCCGGCCGGATCGGGCCGCAGCGCGCTCCCGGCGCTGATCGACCAGCTGTGGCAGGACCGCGCCGGGCTGAGCCCGGACGACTCCGCTGCGCGGGACACGGTGGTCGCCGCGGTGGACGCACTGGACGCCGGCACCGCCAGGGTGGCGTGGCCGGACCAGGTGACCGGCGAGATCGTGGTGGACGAGCGCGCCAAGCGGGCGATCCTGCTCGCCTTCAGGCTGCTCCCGATGGCCCGGTCGCAGGCCGGCGACTTCCGCTACCACGACCGGGTCCCGCTGAAGACCCGGCTGGACGGCGTCCGGGTGGTGCCAGGGGCCATCGCCCGCTGGGGCGCCTACCTCGCGCCGGGTGTCGTGCTCATGCCCTCGTTCGTCAACATCGGCGGCTACGTTGACTCCGGGACGATGGTGGACACCTGGGCCACGGTCGGGTCGTGCGCGCAGATCGGCAAGAACGTCCACCTGTCCGGCGGCGTGGGCATCGGCGGCGTGCTCGAGCCGCCGAGCGCCGTGCCGGTGGTGATCGAGGATGATGCGTTCATCGGGTCCCGCAGCATGGTGGTGGAGGGGGCCAGGGTCCGGCCCGGCGCCAAGCTCGGCTCGGGCACGATCCTGACCAAGAGCACCCTCGTGATCGACGTGCAGACCGGTGCGGAGCTCCCCCGCGGCGAGGCGCCGCCGTGGTCGGTCTGTGTCAGCGGTACCCGGATGCGCGACTTTCCCGGCGGGCAGTTCGGCATGCCCTGCATGCTGGTGCTCAAGCGGCTGCCCGAGGGGAGCGTTCACGCCAAGCTGGCGCTAAACGACATCCTCCGCGACCACGGCGTCAGCGGCTGACCGCGCGCCTGGCCAGGCCACCCGCGGCGCAGGGCTACCGTGGACAGACCATGAACCTGAACTCGGGGGAGCCGCGCAGGCGGGCGCGCCGCCAGGGGCCCGCCACGCTGCGCGGCAGGCACATCCCGCAGACCACGACCGACCAGCGGCTGCTGGACCGCCGCGGCACCGCCGACTGGGTGCACACCGACCCCTGGCGGGTGATGCGGATCCAGGCCGAATTCGTCGAGGGCTTCGGGCTGCTCGCCGAGCTCGGGCCCGCGGTTTCCGTCTTCGGCTCGGCGCGCGTCCTGCCGGGTTCCGCCGATTACGAGAAGGCCGAACGCATCGGCGTGGAACTCGCGCAGGCAGGCTACGCGGTCATCACCGGCGGCGGCCCCGGCACCATGGAGGCGGCGAACAAGGGCGCGGTGAGCGCCAACGGGGTGTCCGTGGGCCTGGGCATCGAACTGCCGATGGAGATGGGGCTGAACGACTACGTCGACATCGGGATCGAGTTCCGTTACTTCTTCGTCCGCAAGACCATGTTCGTCAAGTACTCACAGGCGTTCGTGGTCATGCCGGGCGGGTTCGGCACGCTGGACGAGCTGTTCGAGGCGCTGACCCTGGTGCAGACTGGGAAGGTCACGAAGTTCCCGATCGTGCTCGTCGGCAGCGGGTACTGGGCCGGGCTGCTGTCCTGGATAACGAACTCGCTGCTCGCCGAGGAGAAGATCTCCGCGGCGGACCCGGACCTGCTGCACATCGCGGACGACCCGACCGAGGTGGCGGAGATCATCAAGGACGCACATAACCACCAGGGACCGGGCGTGTTCCCCTGATCGAGGCGGTCATGTCGATCGCCCGCCGCACCGCGGCCACCTGACGGCTGCGCACCGCGGCGGCGCCCAGCCAGCACGACAGCGCGGCCACGGCAGCCGCCGCGTGCGGGCCAGCCGGCTCGCCGGTGTCGACGATCACCTGCCAGCCCGCCCGGATCAGCGCGGCGGCCCGGTCCGGCCCGGCCTCGACGAGGATGGCGTCGCGGCTGATCCCGCTCGCCTCGGCCGCCCCGGCGGCATCGGGATCAGCGCAGATGAGGAGGGCCCGGGTGCGCAGCGCGGCGTCCCGCTCACCGGCCAGGGCGGCCCCTTCGGCCGGCCCGCAGGTCAGGACGCCAGGGTAACGATCCCGGACCGCGGTCACCACCTGCGGGTCGGCGCCGGACAGGTCGATGAGGTCGGCTCCCGCGGCGATGGCGGCCGCCGCCGTGGCCAGATCCCGGGCGGCCGCGGCCACCATCGTCGTGCGGGGGAGCATCCGTCGGCATGCGTGCGACTTCACCCGCTGAGCATGACACGATGCCTAATGTGCCTGTGGTCATGGTGATTGCCGCCGTCGCGATACTGGCCGGAGTGGTCGTCGCGGCGCTCGGCCGCGGCGGCGAACTGGCTTTCTTCCAGCCTGACTACGCTCCCATCAAGCTGGACGAGATATCGGCCACCGATGTCGTGCTGTTCCGCCCGCCGGTGGCGATCTGGGGTTACAACACCCAGGCGACCGACGAGGCGCTCAACCGGATCGCCGACGCGCTGACCGAACGCGACATAGAGATCACCGCGCTGCGCCAGCAGGTCGCGGACCTGGAGGCGGCGTCGCCCGCGGCGCGCCGCCGCGCCTCCCGCAACCTCTTTCGGCCCGATCTTACGAACCGGCCCGGCCCTGCCGCCGGCCCGCCCGGGGGCACTCTCCCGCCCGGCGCCCCGGACGCGCGCCCGGACGGCCCCCGCACGGCGGATGTTCCCGGCCCCCGTCAGCGGGACATGCCGGTGCCCGGCGGTCCCGGCCCGCGGGTCGGCGACACCCAGCCCCCGGATGCACTGGACGTGCTGATGCTCGGGTCCAGCGGTGAGCGTCCGGCCCCGCCGCAGGCCCGCGCGGCCCGGGATGCGGAGCGGTTCGGCCCGGGCGGCGCCGCCGCGGGCCAGCAGCCGGCGGGTGCCAGCGGGTGAGCCGGCCGGAGAGGAGGACGGGTGACCGAACCCACCCGCGGCCCGGTCCCAGGCCCGGACGGGCAGTTGCGCTGCCCGTGGGGCGTGAGCAGCCCGGAATACCTCGGCTATCACGACGACGAGTGGGGCCGGCCGGTCCGCGATGACACCGGCATGTTCGAGCGGCTCTGCCTGGAGGCATTCCAGTCCGGCCTGTCCTGGCTGACGATCCTGCGCAAGCGGGATAACTTCCGCGCCGCGTTCGGCGGCTTCCGGATCGAGACCGTGGCCGGCTACGGCGCCGATGACGTCGCCCGGCTGCTGGCCGATGCCGGGATCGTGCGTAACCGGGCCAAGATCGAGGCGGCCATCCGCAACGCCCGGGCGGCGCTCGAGCTGCCCGCCGGGCTGGCCGCGCTGGTCTGGGGGTACGCGGAACGGGCCAGGGACGGCCGGGAGCCGGCCAAGACGCTGGCCGACCTGCCCGCGGCCACCCCGGAATCGAAGGCGCTGGCCGCCGAGCTCAAGCGGCTGGGGTTCACGTTCACCGGGCCGGTCACGGTCTACGCCACGATGCAGGCCTGCGGCATCGTCGATGACCACCTGGCCGGCTGCTTTAGGCACGGCGCGTACAGCTAGCGAGCCCCGCCAGCCAAGATCGACGGAAGATTGGTGTTGTCAGGTGAACACCAAACTTCCGTGGATCAAGAAGCGCCGTGGATCGGGAAGCGGGTGGCTAGCGGCCCTCGTAGACCGGCTGCTGCTTGTTCACGAACGCCAGCGTGGCGGCGCGGTGATCCGCCGTCCGGCCCAGCATGTCCTGCAGCTCCGCTTCCTTCTCCAGCGCCTGCCCCAGCGGGTGCGCGGCCGCGAAGGCCAGGGCTTCTTTGATGGCGGCGTAGGCGGCCGTCGGCCCGGCGGCGAGCCGCGCCGCCAGCTTCTGCGCCTCGGCGGGCAGCTCGTCATCGCCGACCACGCTGGTGAACAGCCCCAGATCGGCGGCCCGGCCAGCGTCGATGGGCTCGGCCAGCATGAGCAGCTCGGTCGCCCGGGCCAGCCCGGCCAGCCGCTGCAGCGTCCAGGACGCCCCCGAGTCGGGGCCGAGCCCGACCCGGGCGAAGGCCATCAGCACGCTGGCCCCGCGCGCCGCCAGCCGGAAGTCGCAGGCCAGCGCCAGCGACGCGCCGGCGCCGGCCGCGACGCCGTTGACCGCGGCGATCACCGGCTTGGGCATCGTGGTGATCGCGGTGATGACCGGGTTGTAGTGCGCCCGGACGGTGCCGAGCGGATCGGCGCCCGCCTCCAGCCCGTCGGCGTGCTCGCGCAGATCCTGGCCGGAGCAGAAGGCGCGCCCCGCTCCGGTCACGATGACGGCGCGTACCTGGTCGTCGGCCGCGGCCTGCCGGACCGCGGCGAGCAGCGCTGCCTTCGTCTCCGCGTTCAGCGCGTTCCGCGCCTGCGGGCGGTTCAGCGTGATGCTGGCCACCGAGCCGTCCACGACGTACCGCACGGTGTCGGACACTCCGGCCTCCTCAGAGTTGGTGCGCCCGGCTGTCCTCGCCGCGCAGGCAGCAGTCCACGAACCGGGACGCGGCGGGCAGCAGGCGGCCCGATTCTACGTGGAAGAAATCCATCGCCTGCGTGCCCGGCCACGGCTCGGGGAGCAGCGGGGCGGGCAGTCCCGGGTCGCGGAACAGGAACTTCCGCCATTCGTGCACCAGCCTGCTGCGCGCCGCGAAGATGACCTCGTCCGGCGCGTCGGCGCCGACCGGCCCGACGAGCTCGCGGGCCTCGGCGAGCCAGCCCAGGTAGGCCCGGGACAGGCTGTCCAGATCCCACGCCCGGGCCAGCAGGCCCCGCGGGTCGCCTTCGTAACTGGCCGCGAACGGCTCCAGCCGGATCCGCTCGGCCTCCCGCAGCGCCTGCAGCTCGGAGGAGGACCGCGGGCTGAGCCAGGTCGTCTCGTCCAGCTGGGCGTAACCCAGATACCTCAGGCTCGCCTGGACCCGCTCCCTGCGGGCCCGCTCGCGCACCCGCTCGACCACCACTAGGTGCCAGCCGCCGTCCCAGCTGTGGTCGCCATGCCGGTAGATCCGCTCGGCCGCCTCGTCCAGCCGCCGGGTCGCCCGGGGCGTGAGCGCGTACCCGGCCCCGGCGGGCACGCGCACCGGCTCGAGCCAGCCCTGCCGGACCATCCGGGAGATGGCGGTGCGCACCGCGGGCGCGGCGATGCCGAGGCTCGCGAGCATGCGCACCAGAGCGGCGACCGGCGCCTGCGCGCCCCGCGAACGCAGGTGGTCACCGTAGAGATCGAAGAGAGCCGAGCGAGCGTCCACCAGTCAAGTGTTGCCGGATCTTGGGCACTTTGGGGTTGCTACCGGCCCCTCTTCCCGTCAAAGCGGAGCTGATCGTTACCATTCAGTGCCCGGACACGGGATAATGGTCGGACTGATCAACAAGTTTGTGGTTAGCCGGTCCCGCGGCCCGCGCCGGGCTGCCGCGGTCCACGCTGGGACCCCGTTGCCGCGGGCGCTTCGGTTCGCGCGGCCCCAGGCAGAAAGGGGATGAGGATGGCGGCGATGAAGCCGCGGACAGGTGACGGTCCGCTCGAGGTCACCAAGGAGGGTCGTGGCATCGTCATGCGCGTTCCTCTCGAGGGGGGCGGGCGGCTCGTAGTCGAGCTATCGGCAGATGAAGCGGCCAAGCTCAGTGACGCCCTCAAGTCCGCCGTCGGCTAGCCCGTGCCTGGACTACTCCCCGCGCTTCACCCCGGCCAGCAGGCCGTCGCCGACGGGAAGGAGTAGCGGAACGATGTGCTCCTCGGCTCTGAGGCGGTCGCACACTTCCCTGATCGCTGTCGTGTCCTCGTCCTGATAACCGGGATCGGCCACCCTGCCGTGCCACAGCGCGTTGTCGAAGGTCACGATGCCGCCGGGCCGGAGCAGGCGCAGTGCCGCCGACAGGTAATCGGGGTATTCCTGCTTGTCCCCGTCGCAGAACACCAGGTCGTAGCCGCCGTCGGTGAGGCGCGGCAGCACGTCCAGCGCGCGGCCGCTGATCAGCCGGTAGCGGTTCGCGGCGAATCCCGCCTCGCCGAACGCCTGCCGGGCCAGGCGCTGGTGCTCGGGCTCGACGTCGACGCTGGTCAGAATCCCGTCCGGCAGCATCCCGCGGAGCAGCCAGATACCGGACACGCCGCAGCCGGTGCCGATCTCCACCACGGCCTTGGCCCCGATCGCGGCGGCGAGGAACCGCAGCGTGGCCCCGCCGGTCGCCCCGATGGGCACGGCGCCGCCCACCTCCGCCGCGTTCTGCCTGGCCTGCACCAGCGGTTCGTCCTCGACGAGGAACTCCTCGACGTAGGCCAGCGTGACCTCAGTGCTGTCGATGACTGCCTCCCGCGAAGCCTGACTGCCCCGTGCGCAGCCTAGCGCCGCCGCCCGGCGGCCGGGAGCCAGACCGGGAACCAGAGCGGCATGCGCGTGCGTTACCGAGGGAAGGGCACAATAGTGGTGAAGGAGGCAGCGCCCGACATGAGGGGGGAGGCCGTGGACGAGATGCAGCAGGTCAACCCCGCCGTGTCTCAGTGGACGCCGCCGACCTGGGAAGAGGTCGTCCGGGCACACTCGGCCCGGGTCTACCGCCTCGCCTACCGGCTGACCGGCAACAAGCACGACGCCGAGGATCTGACCCAGGAAGTCTTCGTCCGGGTGTTCCGGTCGCTGTCCAGTTACACGCCGGGGACGTTCGAGGGCTGGCTGCACCGGATTACCACCAACCTCTTCCTGGACATGGCGCGGCGCCGGCAGCGGATCCGGTTCGAGGGCCTCGGTGACGAGACCGCCCAGCGGCTGCCCAGCGGCCCCACCCCGGCGCAGGCCTTCGACGACCGGCACCTGGACAGCGACATCCAGGACGCGCTTGAGGCACTCGCGCCCGAGTACCGGGCGGCCGTGGTGCTGTGCGACATCGAGGGCCTGTCCTATGAGGAGATCGCGGTCACGCTGGGCGTGAAGCTCGGCACCGTGCGCAGCCGCATTCACCGGGGCCGCGCTCAGCTGCGGGCCGCCCTCGACCACCGGCGGCCGCGCAGGCCAGCCGACACCAGAATCCAGCCCAGCCGACGCCAGGACGCCGCGCCGTGCGTCGCTGCGGAGTGAGACGGCATGAGTCACCTCGGACGGCGGCTGTCGGCTCTCGTGGACGGTGAGCTCGGCGACGCCGAGCGCGACCAGGTACACGCGCACCTCGTCGGCTGCGACGAGTGCCGGGCCGAGGCCGCCGCGCTCCGGACGCTGAAGCGGCGGGTCCGCGAACTTTCCGAGACCCCCGCCGACGGCGATCTGACCAGCCGCCTGATCGCCCTGGCCGGCCTGCCCGAGCCGGCCCCGTCGCGGTCCCGGCCTGGCGCGACCAGGGCCAGGGCCGCCCTGTCTGCCTTCTCCGGCGGCCCGGCAGCCAGGCCGCAGCCCTGGGATGACATGCCGGAGTGGTTCACCGGCGGTCCCGCGAGCGACGAGGTGAGCCCGCTCGCCGCGGCCCCGCTCGCCGCGGCCCCGCTCGGCGGGCAGCTGGCAGCTGCCCGTGGTCGCGGGCATACCCGCTACGTGGTCGCAGGCGCGGTCGCGGCGCTGGCGGTCGGCCTCGGCGCCGCCTCGTTCGCGGCAGGCGGCGGTGAACACTTCCCCGGACCGACCATCACGCCCCAGGTTGACGTGTACATGCTGCAGCACGCCGGGATGTCCGGCACGGTGCCGCTGGGCGGGTCGCGGCCCGGTACTGCGAGGCCGTGAACTTTACCTCTCGTCCGCGCCGCGGCCCCGCTGGCCGCCAGGCTGTCATCGGCGCGGGGCTGATCGTCCTGCTGGTGGTCAGCCTGGCCGCGGCCGAAGGCGGCCAGGCCCACCCCCGCCCGCTGGCCCAGCGGTGGCCGGCCGGGCCGCCGGTCCGGCCGGCGGCCGCCGCGCCGGGCCGGGTCAGCGACCGCGCGGTCGCCGCGGGGATGCGCCTGCTCCAGCAGGCGGCCGCGGCGGCGCGGCAGACCTCGTACCAGGGCGTGCAGGTCATCTCCTGGCGGACGCCCGCCGGCCGCGGCGGCTGGCTGGGCCCCGGGGCCAGCACGGTCACGGTGGACATCTGGCACCGCCGGGGTGTCGGCACCGTCACCCGGGTGACCGGGCCGGCCGGCGGCACCTGGTCGGACGTCACCGACGGCCCGGCCGGACAGCCGGCCGACGGCACGCTCGGCCTCACCCCGGCGCTGATCGGCCTGCTCGGCACGCACTATGCCGTCCTGCCCGCCGGCACGGGCTCGGCCAGCGGCAGGCCGGCCAGGATCGTCGAGGTGCTCCGCGCGGACGGCAGCGTAGCCGCCAGGTTCTGGCTGGACAGGACGACGGGGCTACCGCTGCGCCGTGAGCTCTTCGACGCTTCGGCCCAGGTGATCAGCGACGACGGCTTTGACCGGCTGACGCTGGGTTCCCCGGCCGGCGCCGTCAGCAGGTCAGCGGCGGTCCGGCCCTGGGCCGATCAGCTCGGGCCGGCCCGGCTGGCCGCGCTGCGGGCCGGCGGCTGGCCGGTCCCGCGGCTGCTGCCCGGCGATCTCACGCTGTTCGATGCCAGCCAGACCGCCACGGTCACCGGCCACGTGGTCGATCTCGCCTACTCCGACGGGCTGTCGGTGGTGTCCCTGTTCGTCCAGCGCGGTCAGCTGCCGGCCGCGCTGCCCGGCTGGCACGAGACCGGCCTGGACGGGAACCGGCTGTACGTCAAGGACCCGGGCGAGCCGGATCTGACCTGGTCGGCGGGCGGCTACGTGTTCACCGTCGTGGCCGCGGCGGCGGCGCCAACGGTGGCCGCCGCGGTGAACGCGCTGCCGCATCAGGCCGAGCCCGGTTTCTGGGGCCGGATGAAACGCGGCGTGTCACGGCTGCTGTCCTGGCTCAACCCGTTCGGCTGCAGCCGGCGCCCTGGCCGCGGCACTGGCGCAGCCGGCGCTCCCGCGGGACTGCCCGTTCGGCTCATTCAGGGCTTACAGTGGAGAAGTGTTCGACCTGTCCATCACCAAGTTGCTGATACTCGGCGTGCTGGCACTGGTGATATTCGGTCCCGACCAGCTGCCTAAGATGGCCGCGCAGCTCGGCCGCGCGCTCCGCGACTTGCGCCAGCTGGCGGATAAGGCCAAGACCGACCTGACCGAGGGGCTCGGCCCCGAGTTCGCCGATTTCGACATCGCGGATCTGCACCCGAAGACGTTCGTGCGCAAGCATCTCCTGGATGACCTCAACGGTGAGGGCACAACCGCAACCGCAACCGCAGCCGTGCCGCGAGCCCATCCGATGGACGCCGCCCGGCGGCCGCCGTTCGACACCGAGGCCACCTGAGGAACCGTCAGACCGGTGACAGGCCGAGCTGCAGGCCGGCCAGGCCGCGCGGACGGTTCAGGCTCGCCGCGATCTCGCTGAGCTGCTTCCCGGCCGCGGAGTCGGGCGCGGACAGCACCAGCGGGACCCCCGTGTCACCGCCCTCGCGCAGCGCCAGCTCGATCGGGATCTGGCCGAGCAGCGGCACCGGGGCCCCGGTGATGCGGGTCAGCGCCTCGGCCACCGCCGCGCCGCCGCCCGAGCCGAACACCTCCACCGCCTCGCCGCAGTGCGGGCAGGGCAGGAACGACATGTTCTCGATCACGCCGGCGATCCGCTGGTGCGTCTGCATCGAGATCGCGCCGGCCCGCTCGGCGACCTCGGCCGCGGCCAGCTGCGGCGTCGTGACCACTAGCAGCTCCGCGCCGGGCACCAGCTGGGCCACCGAGATCGCGATGTCACCGGTGCCGGGAGGCAGGTCCATCAGCAGCACGTCCAGGTCGCCCCAGTAGACGTCGGCGAGGAACTGCTGCAGCGCCCGGTGCAGCATCGGGCCGCGCCACACCACCGGCGTGTTCCCCTTGGTGAACATGCCGATCGAGATGACCGCCACGCCATGCGCCGACGGCGGCATGATCATCTGCTCGACCTGGGTGGGGCGGCCGGTCACCCCGAGCATGCGGGGCACCGAATGGCCGTAGATGTCGGCGTCCACCACGCCGACCTTCTGCCCGGCGGCGGCCAGCGCCGCGGCCAGGTTCACGGTCACCGAGGACTTGCCGACGCCGCCCTTACCGCTGGCCACGGCGTACACCTTGGTCAGGGAGCCGGGCTTGGCGAACGGGATCTCGGGCTCGGGCCTGCCGCCGCGCAGCTTGCCCTGCAGGGCCTTGCGCTGCTCTTCGCTCATCACGTCGAGCTCGACCTGCACCCGCGCCACGCCGTCCAGCTTGCTGACCGCGGCGGTCACGTCCCGGGTGATCTTGTCGCGCAGCGGGCAGCCGGCCACGGTCAGCCAGACGTCCACCCGTACCGTGCCGTCCGGCCGGATGTTGACGTTCTTGACCATGCCGAGGTCGGTGATCGGCCGGTGTATCTCGGGGTCCTGAACCCCGGCCAGCGCGGTCATGACCTGTTCGGTGCTGGGCGGCGGGGAAAAGTCAGCGGGAGCGGTGCTCATCCCCCCATCGTAGGGACGCGCCGGGGGACCGGTCGAACCGCGTCAGCCGGCGACCGGTTGGTAGCCTGCCCTTCCATGGCTCGCCCGTACCGGCCACGGCGGTCCTGCCTGGCCGTCCCCGGCAGTTCCAGCCGGTTCCTGGCCAAGGCCAGGGGCCTGCCCAGCGACGAGGTCTTCCTCGATCTCGAGGACGCGGTCGCGCCCGCAGCGAAGGCCGCCGCCCGCGCGAACGTGATCGAGGCGCTCAACTCCGGCGACTGGGGCGGCAAGCTGCGCGCGGTCCGGGTCAACGACGTCACCACGCCGTGGGCCTACCGCGACGTGATCGACGTGGTCGAGGGCGCGGCGGCGAACCTGGACGCGATCGTGCTGCCGAAGGTCACCGGCCCGAGGGACGTCAGCTGGCTCGACCTGCTGCTGACCCAGCTGGAGAGCGCGCTGGGGCAGCCGGCCGGCCGGATCGGCATCGAGGCGCAGATCGAGGACGCCAGCGGGCTGGCGGCCGTGGACGCGATCGCCGCGGCGGCCGGCCGCCTCGAGGCGCTCGTCTTCGGCCCGGCCGACTTCATGGCCAGCCTGGGCATGCGGTCGCTGGAGGTGGGCGTGCCGCCCGCCGGGTACGCCGGCGAGGCCTTTCACTACCCGCTGATGCGGATCCTGGTCGCGGCGCGCAGCCACGGGCTGGCGGCCATCGACGGCCCGTACGCCAGGATCGCCGACACCGACGGCCTGCGCCGGGCCGCGGCCAGCGCGGCCGCGCTCGGCTACGACGGGAAGTGGGTCGTGCATCCCGGCCAGATCGGCACGGTCAACGAGGCCTTCACCCCGGGCGCGGCAGAGTTCGAGCGCGCTGAGCTGATCCTGGACGCCTACGAGCACGCCAGCACGGCGCAGCAGCGCGGCGCCGCGCTGCTGGACGGCGAGATGATCGACGAGGCCACCCGCAAGCTGGCGCACGCCGTCGCGGTCAAGGGCCGCGCCGCCGGCCTCACCCGCACCCGCGCTCCCCAGCCCGGCGAGCCGAGCGCCCCCCGCTCAGCCCCCTCTCCATGATCGACGGAAGATCCCTTGGGTCAGGTGCCAAAGAATCTTCCATCGATCTTGCTGGCAGGGCCTGGGCGCGGTCGGCACCAGGTCACCCCAGCACGCCCCAGCCGGCCAGCGTGGCGGCCAGCCCGTCGGTGACCGGCAGCGCGGCCAGCTCCGCCGGGCCGGCCCAGCGGGCATCGTCGGCATCGTCGCCCGCGGCCAGCGCGCCACCGGTCACGGCCGCGGCGTAGTCATGGATGTCGAACACCGCCCCGCCGGGCGCCGGGCGCCGCACCGAGCCGATCAGCCGCTCCGGCCGCACCGCCAGCCCGGTCTCCTCACTGACTTCCCTGATCAGGGCCTGTTCGTCGGTCTCGCCCTGCTCCACCCGCCCGCCGGGCAGCGACCACAGCCCCCGGCCCGGCTCGTGTCCGCGCTGGATCAGCAGCAGCCGTCCGGCGGCATCGGTGATGATGGCCCCGACGCAGCGGATCAGGCCGGCCGGGGGGACGGGTTGTGCGGTCACCCGACCAGTATCACCCGGGGCTTGACTCCCGCTCCGGAACGCGTCACTGTCAGTAGCCATGAGGGCCGCGCCCACCTGCCCGCGGTGCGGAGCCACGCTGCGGGCGCCCAGCGCCTGGTCCAGTGCCTGGCACTGCGACCAGCACGGCGCGGTGAGTCCGCTGGGTGCCGTGCACAGCCCGTCCCGGGACGGGCTGGACGGGCTGCTGCGCACCGAAGGGGTGCCGGTCTGGCTGCCCTGGCCGCTGCCGCCGGGGTGGCTGGTGACCGGTTTCGCCGGCGCCGGCGACGAGCGCACCGGGATGCGCGGCTGCGTGGTCGCCCTGTCCGGTCCCAACCCGGTCGGCGGCCCTGGTGACCTGCTGCTGATCTCCGAAGAGCCCGGCGTCGGCCTGGGCGCCAGGTTCGCCGGCCTGAGCAGTCCCGATCCGGGTGACGGCTTCACCACCGGGCCGCCGCACGCGTTCGCCAGGTTCGGCCACCACGAGATCCCGCTCTGGCACGTGGAGGCGCCGGACCGGGCCGCGTTCGCGGGCGAGGTGATGGGCAACTGGCTCTGGCTCGTGCTGTGGCCGGACACCGCCGGCGTCCTGATGGTCGACCCTATGACGCTGCGTGATCTCCGCGATCCCGGGCAGGAACTGGACCTGCCCTACGGCGCGCCGTCGCCGCGGCTGCCCGGATGACCGGCCGCCGGATCCTCTCATCACCAGCCCGGATCTGCCCCTGCCCTACCATTGGTTATCGTGCGTATCGACCTGCACACCCATAGCAGCGTGTCCGACGGCACCGATCCGCCCGCCGCCGTGATGCGCCAGGCGCGGGCGGCCGGGCTGGACGTGATCGCGCTGACCGACCACGACACGGTCGGCGGCCACGCCGAGGCGATGCGGGACCTGCCCCCCGGGCTGACCTTCGTCCCCGGGATGGAGCTGTCCTGCCGCCTGAACGGGCACAGCGTGCACATGCTGGCCTACCTGTTCGACCCGGTCAGTCCCGAGCTGGCCGCGCAGGTCCGGCGGATCCGGGACGACCGGGTGCGCCGCGCCGAGGCCATGGTCGCCCGGCTGGCTGACCTTGGCACGGGCGTCACCTGGGAGAGCGTGACCGCGATCGCCGGCGACGGGGTGGTCGGCCGGCCGCACATCGCCCGCGCGCTCGCCGCCGCGGGCGTGGTGGACGCGCCCGCCAGCGCGTTCAGCCAGGAATGGATCGGGATGGGCGGCCGGGCCTACGTGGGCCGGTACGCGCTGGAGCCGGCCCGGGCTATCGAGCTGATCCGGGCCGCGGGCGGCGTCGCTGTGCTGGCCCATCCGCGGGCCGGCCGGGACGGCTGGCGGGTGCCGGATGACGTGCTGGCGATGCTGGCCGGCCATGGCCTGGCCGGGATCGAGATTCTGGCATCCCGATCATGATTTTCCCGAACGCGCTCAGCTGCTCGATCTCGCTGACGAGCTCGGCCTCGTCGCGTCGGGCGGAAGCGATGACCACGGGACGCTGACCGGGCACCGGATCGGCTGCGAGACCGTCGCGCCGGAGGCCTACGAACAGCTGGTCGAGCGGTCCACCGGCGCGGTGCCCGTCAGCGCGTAAGGCGGCTGCCTGGCCGGGACCGGTGGCTAGAGTAAGCCCCGGACCAGGGCGACAGGAGGCAGCCAGTGGGGGTACCGGCCATTTTCGACGGGTACTTCACCGCTGCCGCGGCCGCCGCAGGAGTTCTCATCGGCCTGCTGTTCGTGGCCGTGTCGCTGCGGCCGGAGAGCGTCTTCGGCGCGGATGCGCCCGGCGCGGGTCGGGCGCAGGCGGGTTCCGCGTTCACGGGCCTGGTTAACTGCTTCTTCGTCTCCCTGGTGGCGCTCATTCCGCAGGCTGGCATCGGCGTAGCCGCCGTCGTGGTCTCGCTGACCAGCATGCTGGCCACGGTGCGGCTGCACCGCGAAGTGGCCAGGCAGGAACTGCAGCTGGCGATGCTGGTGCTCAGCATGGCTACGTACCTGTACCAATTCGCTATCGGCCTGTACCTCATCGTCACGTCGGGTACTGGCCAGATCTCCAACCTTGCCTACCTGCAGATCGCTCTGTTCGCCGTGGCCCTGCGCCGAGCCTGGTCACTCGCGCAGGGCAAGCACCTGAAGACCGGAGCGAGTCAGGATCTCGACTCCGAGCGGGCGTAGTCCGGTGGGACCCGTTCATCCGCGGGCTGGCTGTCAATTTTCCCGGGACCGATATCGTGGCCGTGGCCGGAGCGCCGACGACGAGGGAAGTGCCCTGGATGTGCCCTCAGGTAGTGCGGATTGATGCCAATCGCCTGGTTAGAAGCTGGCCGTGAGGTTCTTCTGGGAGGTGTTCGTCACCCTGCTGGTGATCACCGACCCGCCGGGGACGGTGCCGGTGTTCCTCGGCCTGACCCGCGGCCTGGATGCCAGGGACCGCAGCAGGCTCGCGTGGCAGGCCGCTGTGGTGGCGTTCGGCGTAATCGTGGCGTTCGCGCTGTTCGGCAGGTCCGTGCTGGGCTACCTGGGCGTGCAGCTGGCGGCCCTGCAGGGGGCCGGCGGCCTGCTGCTGCTGCTGGTCGCGCTGCAGCTGCTGACCGGCGAGGCGGCCGAGCCGACTGAGCAGGAGCGGGCCAAAGTCAACGTCGCGTTCGTGCCGCTGGGCACGCCGCTGCTGGCCGGCCCGGGCGCGATCGTGGCGACGATGTTGTTCGTGCAGCGGGCCAACGGCGCCGGCCAGGCGCTGGCGCTCGCGATCGCCATCGTGGCGGTGGCCGTCTCGGCCTGGCTGGCGATGCGGTTCGCCTTCGTCATCCACCGCGTGCTCACCGACAACGGGGTCGAGCTGCTGACCCGGATCGCCGGGCTTCTTCTGTCGGCCATCGCGGTAGAGCTTGTCGCGCAAGCTGTGCGAGCATTCGTCAAGCAAGGCTGAAGCCCTCAAGGAATGTAGCCAAGGCCGGAAGGAAGGTCGGGCCGGCATGGATGCGCGGATCGATCAGGTGATGACCTCGGGCGAGGTCACCGAGGACGGCACCGCCTACGAGATGGAGAACAACACCTGGATAATCGGCGACGACTCCGAGGTGATCGTCATTGACCCCGGCCATGACGCCCAGGCCGTGCTGGCCGCCGCGGGCGACCGTGAGGTGATCGCGGTCATCTGCACGCACGCACACCCCGACCACATAGCGGCCGCGATGCTGACCGCCGAGCGCGACGAGGCACCGGTCGCGCTGCACCCCAAGGACCTCCCGCTGTGGCGGGAGACCCACGACGACGATCCCGACATCGAGGTGGCCGACGGCGGGATCTTCGAGGTGGCCGATGTCCGGCTCGAGGTGATCTTCTCGCCCGGGCACACCCCGGGCTCGATCTCCCTGTACTGCGAGGAGCTCGGCGTGGTCTTCTCCGGTGACACGCTGCTGGCCACCGGTCCCGCGCCGTACTGCGGGGCGTTCCCCGATTTTCCCGGCCAGCTGACCGCGGTGGGCGAGCACCTGCTGACGCTGCCGCCCGACACCCGGGTACTGCCCGGCCACGGCGAGGAGACCACGGTGGAGGCGGCGGAGAAGCGCTTCGACGGGTGGGTGACGGCGGGGCCGGACGCGGCCGCCGCGGACCCGGCCTGAGGCGTGGAGCGGACCGGCGGCGGGCCGGGCAGCGGGGTACAGCTCGGCCTGGACGGAATGCCGCAGCGACTCTACACCTGCACGCCGACCCGGCTGAGCACCTGGCTGGACTGCCCGCGCCGGTACCGGATGAGCTATCTGGACCGACCGTCACCGCCGAAGGGACCGCCCTGGGCGCACAACAGCCTCGGCGCCAGCGTGCACACCGCCCTCGCGTCCTGGTGGCGGCTGCCGCTGGCCCGGCGGACCGTGACCGAGGCCGGTGACCTGGTGGACCGCGGCTGGATCGACCTGGGCTTCGCGGATGCGGCGCAGTCGCAGGCCTGCCGCGTGCGGGCCCGGCGGATGGTCGAGGAGTACGTGCAGCGGCTCGATCCTGGCCTCGAGCCGCTGGGCGTGGAGCGGACGGTGGCCACCCGCACGGAGCGGATCGCGGTGTCCGGCCGGATTGACCGGCTGGACGAGCGGCAGGCCGGCGGCGGCACCGAGCTGGTGGTGGTGGACTACAAGACCGGCAGGCACGTGCTCAGCACCGACGACGCGCGCGCCTCGCTGCCGCTCGCGCTGTACGCGCTCGCCGCGGAGCGGGTGATGCGCCGCCCCTGCCGCCGGGTGGAGCTGCATCACCTGCCGACCGGGGCGGTGCTGGCCTGGGAGCACACCGAGCAGACGCTGGCCAGGCAGCTCGGCCGGGCCGAGGACATCGCCGCCGAGTGCGCGGCCGCCGACGAGCAGTATAAGGCCGGGCTGGACGAGAGCGGCATCGACCGGGTTTTCCCGCCGCGGCCGGGCTCATGGTGCGGCTGGTGCGATTACCAGCGGCACTGCCCCGACGGCACGGCCGCCACCGAGCCGCGAAGGCCCTGGGACGGGATCGAGGCGGCTACCGCCTGACGTCCTCGGCGGCGTGCCAGAACGCGTTGAGCGCGCTTGCGGTCGTCTCGGGGGCTTCCACGGCCGGGGAGTGCGTGGCCCCGGGTATGCAGACGCGCTGAGCGCGGAGCCGTTCGGCCATCTCTTCCTGGACCGGAGTTTCCCACTTATCGTCGTACTCGCCGTACAGGACGAGGATGGGCGCGGTCGCCGCCGCGGCGAGGGCGCCGGTCCGGTCCGGGCAGGCCAGCAAGTGCTCGGCCATGGCCACGAGGCCGTCCGGATGACTGCCCAGCATCCGGCGGCGGAGGAACTCGAGGATCTGCGGCGGGGTGCCGTCCGCCCGCGCCTGCACCTCGAGCTGGAAGTCCCACAGCCGCTTGACCTCGGTCCGCAGCCGCTTGCCCGTCAGCCCGCGCAGCGGGGTCAGGACGGCCTGCAGAACCGCCGCCGCGGGGCCGGTCAGCTTGCCCGGGCCCGAGCTCATCAGCGTCAGCGAGGTGATCCGGGCGGACCCGGCGATGACCATTTCCCTGGCCACCAGGCCGCCGAACGAGTGGCCGAGCAGATGCACTCCTGGTTCGCCGCGGGCCGGCGCCTGGCTCGGGGCCGCCGCGACCTCGGCGGCGGCTGCGCTCACATCGCCGCCGAGCTCGTCGAGGCTGTAGCTGCCCCGGTCACCGGTTCCCGGCGTCTGGAACTGCCCGCGCATGTCGATGGCCACCACCCGGCGGCCCACCGCCGCCAGCTGGTGCAGGATCGGCAGGAAGTCTTCCTTGCTGCCGGTGAAGCCGGGAACGAGCAGCGCGGGACGGCGTTCGCAGACGCCCGTGGACGGCATCGCCTCGTAGGCCGCGAACCGGCCGCGGGGGGTCTTCAGCGTGATCCGCCGCACGCCCGCAGGGACGTCGGTGGAGCGGGGTGTACTCACGGGGGGCCACCCTACCCACAAGGGGTTGCTGGACATGTGCGCCAGCCCCAGGTGCTCCCTAGCCGGGCGGCTGCTGGCCGCGGGAGACGTCCTCGCCGCGCCGGGTGCGCCGCCGCGTCCTGTCCCTGCTCCTGCGGCTGCTGCCCGACCGGCCGGATCCCTCGCCGCCCTGCCCGGTCTTGCCCTGCGCGGCCTTGCCCTGGCCGGCGCCGTTGCCGTTCAGGGCGGCTTCCCTGCCGCCGGCCGTCCGGCCGCGTCCCGATCGTCCCGAGCCGCGCGGTGTGCTCGCGCTGTCCCGCGCCGACCTGGTCCGTCCGGTCTCGCCGATGTCCTCGATGGCCTCGGCGCCAAGGCCGGCCCGGGCGCGCTGCCCGGTGGGCAGCGTTCCGGTGACGTTCTCGGGAATCCGCAGCGCGCTGAACAACTCGGGGGAGGTGGAGTACGTCTCCGGCGGCTCGGGGCAGCCGAGGCCGAGGCCCTCGTCGATGAGCTTCCACCGGCGCATGTCCCGCCAGTCCACGAACGTGACCGCGATGCCTGTCCGGCCCGCCCGCCCGGTGCGGCCGGTGCGGTGCAGGTAAGCCTTGTCGTCCTCGGGGCACTCGTAGTTCACCACGTGCGTCACGTCGTCCACGTCCAGCCCGCGGGCGGCCACGTCGGTGGCGACGAGCACGTCCACCTTGCCGTTCCTGAACGCGCGCAGCGCGCGTTCCCGCTGGCCCTGGCCGAGATCACCGTGCACGCTCGCGACCGCGAAGCCGCGGGTGGACAGGGCCTCGGCGACCTGGTCCGCCATCCGCCTGGTCTGGCAGAACACCATGGTCAGGCCGCGGTCCTCGGCCTGCAGCACGCGGGCGAGCACCTCGATCTTGTCGAGGTGGTGGATGCGGAACACATGCTGCTCGGTGTCCGGCGCGTGCTCCGGCTCGTCGCTTCCCTCGGCGCGCACGTGCACCGGCCGGTTCAGGTGACGGCGGGCCAGCGTGACGACCTCGGTCGGCATCGTGGCGGAGAACAGCATCGTCTGCCGCTCGGCCGGGACGAGCTTCAGGATGCGCTCGACGTCGGGCAGGAAACCGAGATCCAGCATCCGGTCCGCCTCGTCGAGCACGAGCGCGTGCACGCCGGACAGGTCGAGAATCTTCTGGCCCGCCAGGTCCAGCAGCCGTCCCGGCGTGCCGACCACGACGTCCACGCCATTCCTGAGCGCCTCGATCTGCGGCTCGTACGCCCGGCCGCCGTAAACGGTCAGCACGCGGGTGCCGAGCCTGGCGCTCGCGATCCGCAGGTCGTCCGCGACCTGGATCGCCAGTTCCCTGGTCGGCACCACGACCAGGGCCTGCGGGAGGCTGTGGCCGGGCATCAGGCCCTGCAGCAGCGGGATCCCGAAGGCCAGCGTCTTGCCCGTTCCGGTCCTGGCCTGGCCGATGATGTCACTGCCGCCCAGCCCGATCGGCAGGGCCAGGGTCTGGATCGGGAACGCGGTCCGGATTCCCATGTCCTCGAGCGCGGCGCAGATCTCGTCGCTGACCTTGAGGTCGCGGAACGCGACGGCCTCGGGCACGCTTGGCGCCTGCCCCGGCTCAGCCTGGCCGGACGGGTCCTGTCCGCCTTCCGGCGTGGGGTGTTCGGTAAGTATTTGGGTTGTCAGGGCGTTCAGCCTCCATCGAAGTGCCCGCGGGAAGTTCACCGGAGTAGATGCGCAGGGTCCGGACATCACAGCCGCTGTTAGGACCAACGCAACCCAGCGCTACCACATTCCGGTCACGGGTCGCAGCAGAGTGTATCAGGATCACCTGAACGGGGACGGAACCGTAGCGTGGCCTGCCCGGCGCGCCTGACCAGCGTTGCTACGCTGCGGCTGTGACCGATGGCCTGATCGACCTGCTCGGCCTGCTGGCCTACGCTGAGCTCGACGCGTTCTTCCGGCTGTCCGAGGATGCGGCGATGGCCCCGACGCTCGCCGACAAGGCCGCGCTCGGCGGGATGGCGGTGGCGGAGTTCTCGCATTTCGAGCGGATCCGGGCCGAGCTGGAGCGGCTGGGGGCCGACCCGGACGAGGCCATGCAGCCCTTCACCGCCCCGCTGGACGCCTTCCACGTCAGGACGGCTCCGTCCGACTGGCTGGAGGGCCTGGTCAAGGCGTACGTCGGCGACGGCATCGCGGCGGACTTCTACCGTGCGGTGGCCGAGGTGCTGGATCCCGGTCCGCGGGCGCTCGTGCTCGAGGTGCTGGCCGACACCGGCCACGCACAGTTCGCGGTGCAGCACGTGCGCGCGGCGATCGACGCCGACCCGAAGGTCGCGGGCAGGCTCGCGCTGTGGGCGCGCAGGCTGGTGGGGGAGGCGCTGAGCCAGGCGCAGCGCGTCGCCGCGCAGCGGCCGTCGCTGGCCTACCTGCTGGTCCCGGACGGCGGCGCGAGTCAGCTCGGCGAGGTCGGCCGGATGTTCGCGCGGCTCACCGACGCGCACGCCCAGCGGATGAGCGCGCTCGGCCTGTCGGACTGACGGCCTGCCGGCCTGACGGTCCGACGGACTGTCGGCCGGCGCGGATCCGTCAGACGTTGCCGAAGCCGACGCGGCGCGGCTCTGAGGTACCGAGCTCCACGTAGGCAATCTTGTCGGCAGGAACCAGGATTCTCCCGCCCTTCTCGTCGGGAAGGGCGAAAATGCCGTCGCTGGCCAGCGCCGCCGACAGGGCCCGTTCGACTTCCACGGCCGTGGTTTCCGTTTCCACGACGAGCTCACGCGGCGCGGACTGTATCCCGATCTTGACTTCCACGACAATCCTCTCGGTGCAGCTCCGGGTCGGCGGGCCATCAATGATCGAGGCTAGCCTGCCTGGCGCCGGTGACGAAGGAGGCGCGAACCTCGCCTTGCTATGCCGCGAGCAAACCCGGAGCGACCTGCATGGGTTTCTAGCGGTGCTGTGCTGAGCAGTTCAGCGGCGACCAGTCAGCCAGTGAGCGGCCAGCCGCTGATGCCGCGCCAGGCCAGCCGGGTCAGCAACTGCTCCGCGGCCTCCTTGGGGATATCCCGGCCGCTGCTGATCCAGTACCGTGCGCTGACATTGGCCATTCCGACGAGGCCCATCCCGAGCAGGTGCG
This sequence comes from uncultured Actinomycetes bacterium, assembly GCA_963702235.1. Taxonomy (GTDB): domain Bacteria; phylum Actinomycetota; class Actinomycetes; order Streptosporangiales; family Streptosporangiaceae; genus PALSA-505. The sequence continues at coordinate 49,020 of CAVPBZ010000028.1, read as the reverse complement.
CCTCGTCGTCCTGTATCCCGGCGTCCTCCCTGATCACTCTGCTGATCATTTCCGCGCACTGATTCATGGTCGCATCCAGCCGTTCCCTGACGGCGGGTTCATTACCAAGATCTGACTCAAACACGAGGCGGAATGCCTCGCCCGCGCCGCTCACGAAATCGAAGAAAGCGACAAAAGTGGCGGCAACCCGCTGCTTGTTGTCCGTGGTCGAGATGAGCGCCGTGCGCACCGTGTCGATCAGTGCGTCCCTGCTCTCATCGAGCAGCGCGAGGTAGAGCTCAAGTTTGCCGGGGAAGTGCTGGTAGAGCACTGGCTTGCTGACGCCTGCCCGCTCGGCGATCTCGTCCATGGCGGCCGCGTGATAGCCCTGCGAGACGAACACCTTCTGCGCGGCCCCGAGTAGCTGGCGGCGCCTGGCCGGCCGGGGCAGCCGGGTGCTCCGCGGCCGCGCATCGGGGGTTGCGGTCAACACGGTCTCCGGTGTCTGAGGGGCGGTCGTTCCACCGCGTTCCGGTAATCCTACGACTCAGTAGCGCTTCCTGCCGAGGTCGCGACCGCGCGGGCCGACCGCATGTTGCCGCTCCGCCGCCGCTCCGCCGCCCCCGCGCCGCCTGCGCTGCGCCGCCGGGGTCAGATGTAGTCGTCTTCGTCGTCGAGGTTGACGATGCGTGCCTGCTCCGCCGCGTCCGCCTCATCCGCCTCGAGCGGCCGCTCGGGCGGCAGCTCGTCGATCGGGTCCTCGGGCTCGTCGGCGTCGGGGACGACCCCCTGGCTCTGCTCAGCGACGTCGGCATCTGGCTCCTCGATGCTGTGCTCGGTCATCGGTGTGCTCCTCGGTCGCCTTGCCGCCCCTTTCAGGCTAGCCCAGGCCAGTGCGGCAACCAGAGCGGCCGGGCAGGTGTGGCCGGCGCCGCCCCGGGTAGCGGGCAACAGCGGGCCGGGCAGCGTGCCTGTGCCTGCTCATCGCGATCAAGGGGAACATCATGGGACTTGAGGACAAGGCCAGGAACAAGGGCGACGAGCTGAAGGGGCAGGCCAAGGAGAAGGCCGGCCAGGCCACCGGCGACGAGAACCTGGAGGCCGAGGGACGGGCCGACCAGGCCGTCGCCGACGTCAAGCAGGCCGGCGAGAAGGTCAAGGACGCCTTCAAGCGCTGATCGCTACCCGGCCGTGCCGCCTGGTCACGGCTTAACCGCGTCCCGCCGCCGTCAGCGGCTGCTGCGACGGCAGCGGGGCGCCTGCATGTCCGGTGGCCGCCGTCGCGCGCCGGTCTGGTACCGCAGCACGTTAGATTGGCGGTCGGCTCGGGCAGACCGCCGAGGTGGATGCCTACTTTTCCCCCACCGGTGGGGGAAAAGTAGGCATCGATCATGACGGGTAACACGCGACTGACCTGGGCGAGCGTTTGCAGTCGCGGCACTAGCCGGTACGGTCCGCCAGTTCGCGCAGCGGGGATTCCATCGCCGCTGCGTAGGTCGGGAACGCGTGCACGACGTCGGCCAGCACGGCGAGCGGGATCCTGGCCCGCACGGCCAGCGTGATCTCGGCCATCCACTCCTCGGCGTACAGCCCGACCGCAGCCGCCCCCGCCACGAAGCCGCTGGTGTCCGCGTACACCTCCACCCGGCCGCGGTCGTCGTCTTCCACCGCCGCCCGCGCCGTCTCGGCGAAGTCGAAGCCCGCGGTGACCAGTTCCGTCCCGGCGGCGGCCCGCGCCGGGGACAGCCCGACCGCGTATACCGAAGGCGTCGTGTACACCACCCGCGGGATCGCCCGGTAGTCGGCCTCGCGGTGCTCGCCGAGGATGTTGGCGGCCACGATCCGCGCCTGGTAGCTGGCCGTGTGGGTGTACGCCCCGACCCCGGTGACGTCGCCGGCCGCCCAGACGTGACCGGAGTTCTCCGGCCCGCCGCGGCCCGCGGCAGCGGTCTCGGCGAAGTCGAAGCCCGCGGCGACCCGGCAGGTGGCGTCGACCGGCAGCGCCATGCCGGGGCCGATCTCGATGCCGAGCTTGGCCAGCCCGAGCCCGCTCAGCCGGGGCCTGCGGCCGGTGGCGAGCAGCACCCGGTCGGCCTCCAGCCTGCTCCCGTCGGCCAGCGTCAGGGCGAGCCCGGCATCGGTGGTCTCGGCCTTGACCGCGGCGGCGCCCAGCCGCAGGTCCACCCCGGTCCGGCGCAGCCCGTCCGCGAGCAGCTCACCGGCGAACTGCGCCTCGCCCGGCAGGACGCGGTCGTCGGCGTCGATCAGCGTCACCTGGCTGCCGAACGCCGCGTAGATCTGGGCCAGCTCGCAGCCGACCGCGCCGCCGCCGAGCACGATCAGGCGCCGCGGCAGATCCGGGCCGCTGAGAGCCTCCGCGCTCGTCCACGCGGGGATGTCGGTGAGTCCCTCGACCGGCGGCGCGACCGGCTCGCTCCCGGTCGCGATCACCAGGTCGGTGTAGCCCAGCGAGGTGCCCTCCGGCTCGGGCCCGGCGCCCGCGGCGGGCGCCGTGACCTCGATCACGCCGGGCTGGCTCACCGTCGCGGTGCCGCGGATCAGGGTGACGCCGCTCTCGGCGAGCCTGGCCGCCGCGGCCGCATCGTCCAGGTGGCCGGTCACCTCGTCCCTGCGGGCGACAGCGTGCTCCCAGGTTTCCCCGCGCCGGGCCGACTGGAGCAGTGACTTCGACGGCATGCAGGCGAGGTAGGGGCTCTCGCCACCGACCAGGCCCGCCTCCACGACGGCCGCGGTGCGGCCGGCCCGGGCCACATCGGTGGCGACGCGAAGCCCGGCCGTCCCGCCGCCGAACACGACGACATCGAACTGTGGCATGGTGCTGACTTTCCCTCCTGATGTGCCCGGCGGTGTGCGTTTCCCCGCCCCCGCTGCATACGACCGGTCCGTTCATCATGGCAGCCGGGGCCGCCGGACCGTCCGCAGAGCCGTCAAAAGGTGCCGAATCCGGCTACCGGCACAAAGGTCCCCGTGCAGGCAGCCGGGTTAGGCTTGCCCGCATGCACACCCGATCGGCCGCCACGGTGCGGCCAGCGACGCCGATCCCGCCCTGGCCGGGCCTGCGTGTCCGCGGGGGCAGCCGAGGTGTTCCTGCGCTCGGTGCCGGCCGAGCCAGGCGCCGAGCCCGGACTGTGCGTGCACGGTCTCGGCGGCTCGTCCACGAACTGGACCGACCTGATGGACGCGCTCCGCCAGCCCGGCCCGCTGCCAGCGGATGGGCAGCTGGTCAGCTGCGAGGCGCTGGATCTGCCCGGCAACGGTTACTCGCCGCCCCGGCCGGACGGCGACTACACGGTGGCGGCCCAGGTCGCCGTCGTGGCCCGGCTGATCGAGGAGCGGGGCCGCGGGCCGGTGCACCTGATCGGGAACTCGCTCGGCGGCGCGGTGTGCACGCAGCTCGCGGCGCGCCGGCCCGAGCTGGTCAGGACGCTGACGCTCGTCTCGCCTGCCCTTCCGGATCTGCGTCCGCGCCCGGTGCCCGCGCGCGTCTCCGCGCTGCGGATTCCGGGCTTCGGGCCCTGGCTGCTCCGCCGGGCAGGCAAGGTCCCGGCCCGGCAGCGCGTAGCGCTCACGCTCCGCGACGTCTACTTCGACCCGGCGCGCGTGCACCCGGACCGGGTGGCCCAGGAAATCGCCGAGCTGGAGCGGCAGGACGGTCTCGGCTACGCGGGCGACGTGCTGCTGGGGTCCGCCCAGGGGCTGATCTCGGAGTACTTCCGCCGCGGCCCGCAGACGCTCTGGCGTGACGCCGCCCAGGTGACAGCCCAGGTCCTGGCCGTCTACGGCAGTCACGACCGGCTGGTGAACCCCAAGATGGCCGTCCGCGCCGCCCGGACCTTCCGGCATGCCCGGGTGGTGCTGCTGCCGCGCACCGGTCACGTCGCCCAGATGGAGCGGCCTGTTGAGGTGGCCAGCGACATGCGGATGATGATGGCGGCCGCCGCGGTACGCGCCGCGCGGGAGAGCTCGTCCCGGTGACCATGGCTGGCCCGGCGACGCATGACCTGCTCCTGACCGCTCCGCGGCTGATCACCGGCACGGCGGGCGCGGGAGTCCTTTCCCCCGGCTACGTCGCCGTGTCCGGCGGGCGGGTCACCCAGGCCGGCCCGGGGCTGCCGCCCCGGGCCGCCGGCATCGAGCTGTCCCGCGGCCTGCTGGTCCCCGGCTTCGTCGATCTCCAGGTCAACGGCTACTACGGCGAGGAGTTCGCCACCGCCGACGCGGCCTGCTGGGCCACGGTCGTCAGCCGGCTTCCGGCGACCGGGACGACCGCGTTCCTGCCCACGATCATCACCGCCCCGGTCGGCCGGCTCGCCGCCTCGCTGCGCGCGGCCAGGACCGTGCTGCCCGCCCTGCCGCCCGGCGCCCGGGTGCTCGGCATGCACCTGGAGGGACCGTTTATCTCCCCGCGCCGCAAGGGCGCGCACAACGCCGAGTGGATCACCGATCCTGCCCCGGCCGCGGTGGAGGACCTGCTCGCGGCCGGAGCCGGCCTGCTGCGGCTGGTCACCCTGGCCCCCGAACGGCCCGGCGCGATCGCCGCGATCACCCGGCTCACCGAGGCCGGGGTGCTGGTCAGCGTGGGGCACACCGACGCCACCGCCGCGCAGGTGGCGGCCGCGGCGGCCGCGGGCGCCCGCATGGTCACCCACCTGTTCAACGCGCAGCGGCCGATGCACCATCGCGAGCCCGGCGTTCCCGGCCAGGCGCTCGCCGATCCGCGGCTGACCAGCGGCCTCATCGCCGACCTGCAGCACGTGGCGGCCGAAGTCTGCCTGGTCGCGTTCGCCGCGGCGCCCGGCCGGATCTGCCTGGTCACGGACGCCGCCGCGTGTGCGGGCATGCCGCCGGGACGCTACCTGCTCGGCGGCGAGCCAATCCTGCTGCCGGAAGGTGACGGCGTTCCGCCGGTGCGGGCGGACGGCACGCTGGCCGGGTCCGCGCTGCGGATGGACACCGCGGTGGCCAACATGGTGGCGGCCGGCGCCGGGCTGGCCGACGCGGTAGCCGCGGCCAGCCGCATCCCGGCGGACCTTATCGGCCGGCCCGACCTGGGCCGGATCAGTCCCGGCGCGGCCGCCGACCTGGTCTGGCTCGACGACGACCTGCGGACCCTCGCGGCATGGGTGGGCGGCGACATGGTGTACTCGGCGTCGGAAGCGAGGAGCCTGACGTGATCACCCAGATGCGGACCGAGATCGGCGAACAGCCCGCTGCGCTGCGGGCCACCCTGGACGCACTGCTGCCCCGCGCACCCGAGGTGGCGGCGGTGGCCGGCGGCACCAGGCAGGTGCTGTTCATCGCGCGCGGGACCTCCGACAACGGCGCGGTCTACGGCAGCTACCTGCTGCAGGTGCACGCGGGCAGGCTCGCCACGCTGGCCTCGCCGTCGGTGGCCACCACCTACCGCAGCCGTGCCGACCTGTCCGGCGTGCTGGCCGTCGCGCTGTCCCAGTCCGGCCGGACCGAGGAGATCGTCGACACGCTCGCCTGGGCCGGCCAGTGCGGCGCGCGCACGATCGCCGTGACGAACTCGGCGGCGTCCCCGCTCGCGGACGTCGCCGAGCTGGCGCTGGTGACCGCCGCCGGGGCCGAACGCGCCGTGCCGGCCACCAAGACCTTCATCACCCAGCTCGCCGCGCTCGCCGTGCTGGGCATCGGCCTCGGCGCGGATGTGGACCCGGCCGAGCTGCGGCAGGTCCCGGATGAGATCGAGCGGATGCTCGCCGAGCCGGGGGACGTCGAGGCGGCCGCCGCCGACCTGTCCGGCGCGGCCGGCATGGTGGTCTCGGGCCGCGGCCTGGCCTACGCGGCCGCGCTCGAGCTCGCGCTCAAGCTCAAGGAGGCGTGCTACCTGCACGCGATGGGACTGTCCTACGCGGACCTGCTGCACGGCCCGATCGCCGTCGTGGACCCGCAGACGCCGGCGATCATCGTGGCCGCTGACTCCGGGCCGGCCCTGGGCGGTGCGGTCAGCCTGGCCCGGCGGGTCACCGGCGCGGGCGCGACGGCGCTGGCCATCGGCGGCGGCCCGGCCCTGGCCGCCGAAGCCAGCCGCGCGCTGCCGGGCCCGCGGCTGCCGGAGTGGCTGGCGCCGCTCGGGCTGATCGTGCCCGGCCAGCTGCTCACCGAGGCGCTCGCCCGGCAGCTCGGCCTCAACCCGGACAGCCCCCGCGGGCTGAGCAAAGTCACCCAGACGGCCTGACCGTGGCCACCCTGGTGTCGTTCCACGCCCACCCCGACGACGAGTCCATCGCCTGCGGCGGCGTGCTGCGCAAGGCGTATGAGGCGGGCCACCGGGTGGTGCTCGTGGTGGCGACCCGCGGTGAGCAGGGCGAGGTGGACGAGGGCTTCCTTGGCGACGGCGAGTCGCTGTCACAGCGGCGGGTGGCCGAGACGCAGGCGGCCGCGGCGGTCCTCGGCGCGGCCCGGCTGGAGTTCCTCGGGTACGCCGACTCCGGCATGATGGGCACGCCGGCCAACCAGGCGCCCGGCTCGTTCTGGACCACGCCGGTGGAAGCCGCCGCCCAGAAGCTGGCCGCGATCCTGGAATCCGAACGCGCCGACGTGCTGACCTGCTACGACGACAACGGCGGCTACGGTCACCCCGACCACATCCAGGTGCACCGGGTGGGCCTGCGCGCCGCCGCGCTGGCCGGCACGCCGCGCGTCTACCAGAGCACGATCAACCGCGATCAGATCCTCCGCGGGCGGTTCCGGTTCGCCGAGCAGGCGGCCGCCGCGGGCATCGAGATGCCCGACGTCACCGAAGACGAGCAGTTCGGCAAGCCCGAGGAAGTGATCACCGCCGCGGTGGACGTCTCGCCCTACCTGGAGTACAAGCGGCAGGCGATGCGGGCGCACGCGAGCCAGATCAGCGAGAACTCGTTCTTCCTGGGCATGCCGGTCGAGGCGTTCCGGTACGCGTTCGGCACCGAGTGGTTCATCCGCGAAGGCCAGGGCCCCGGCATCACCGAGACCGACCTGCTGGCCGGCCTGTAATCGGCCGCTGAGCCTGCCTCCGCCCGCAGTCATCCTGCCCGCGCGGGTGTCCCGGTTCCGGATGCCGCCGGCCGCCAGCACGCCTGGTCAGCCACCCCGCGCGCCCACGGCACCAGAATCTGGTCCAGCCGGCCCAGGTCGGGCTCCAGCACCGCGAGCCCGGGCGTGGGCACGCTCGCGCCCAGCTCGACCAGCAGCGGCCGCAGGTGAACCTCCACCGCCAGGGCGTGCTCGGGATGCTTCATGACCAGCACCGGCAGCGCGGTCACCGAGCCGAGCGCGCGGTAGCCGAGCCGGTCGAAGAACACCTTGAGCAGGCCGGTGTAGGTGCCCTTGTAGGTCGGGCTCGCCACCAGCAGCACGTCCGCCGCCAGCACGCACTCGACCGCGTCCTCGACCGCCGCCGAAGCCTGCGGCAGCAGCAGCCTGCAGGCCAGCGCGGACAGGTCCACGGTCTGCTGCTCCGCCTGGACTCCCGCCGCCGCGATGACCGCCCGGGTGGCGTCCAGGGCGATCGTGGCGGTCCGCGAACCGGCCTTCGGGTTCCCGATCAGAGTGACAAAGCGCACGGATTCTCCCTCGCAGATCGCCGCGGCCAGGCCGATGAGCGGCAACGATGATTTTCCCGAACGGCTGCCGATTCCGCTGCCACACGGCCCATCAGGCCATGCTCACCCGAGTATACCGACAAAGTCAATCGGTAAAGTCTGCTTCTGACCCGGGGTCCCTGGCAGCGTCGGTCGGCTCCGGCCAGGGACGTGGCGGCACGTGCCGGTGCCGGGCGCCGGCGAGGCAGCCGATGATCAAGGCGACGGCCGTGACCAGCCGGGCCAGCGGCACCAGGAGCACCTGACCCAGGTGGGCAACCTGGAGGAACGCGGTGCGCGGCAGCTTGCCCGGCATGCCGGGCATCGCGAAGAACGTGCCCGCCGTCAGCCGCCCCAGTACCGGCCAGTTGACCCAGGAGGCCGGGTAGAGGGCGAGCATGCAGAGCGCCATCGCGTCATACCAGGGCCGCTGGTAGGGCCAGAAGAACAGCCAGGCCAGGCTGACCGCGAGCGCCGGCCGGACCGCCGGCCACGCCGGGAACCCATCGGGCAGCCGCCACAGCAGCAGGCAGGCCGCGACCACCGATGCCGCGGCCGCGATCGGCAGCACGCCGGGCAGCGTGACGCTGCCGTGCAGGAACAGCCGGCTGAAGAGCTGGTAGAAATTGTCGCTGGTGGTCAGGCTCGTGCGGGAACTGAGCGCGGTCAGCGCGGCCTGGCCGGACGCCCGGTAGTACGGCACGAGGACCGCCGCCGCGCCGGCCGCCACCGCGGTCAGCGCCAGCAGCGACCTCCGCATCGCCCAGATCACGCCGAGGCCGAACAGGGCGTACGGCGCCTTCATGCCGGCCGCGGCCCCGACGAACGCCCCGGCGGCCAGCGCGCGGAGCGCGTCGCCGCGCTGACCCGAGTGCGGCCGGCCTGTGATCACCAGCCCGAAGAAGCCGAAGGCCGCGGCGAGCCCGTCCACGTGCCCCGCCGCCACGACGTCCCACAGCAGCAGCGGGTTCATCGTCCAGAGCAGGTGCGCCCGCGCCCGGCTGGCCGGCGCCCCGCGCAGCAACCGGTCAAGCGCCAGCGCCACGGCGCCGAACGCCAGTGCCGTCCACAGCTTCAGCCAGAACGCGATGCGTGCTGCTGACGTGCCGCCCAGTTCCGCCGCCGCGGCCTGCTCGACCGTGGCCAGCGGGCCGTAAGCGGAGACGGCGTGCTGCCAGGCGTGCGGCGCGGCAAAGCCGATGGGGTCGTGCAGCCGGTGCAGGTCGAGCGGCGTCATCACGTACGGGTTGTGACCGAGCACGACCATGCGCCCGTACGCGGCGTAGTCGAGCACGTCGGTGGACCCGGCCGGCGGAAGCACGGTGAAGGCCGCGGCCACGGTCAGCCCGGCAGCAGCCATCCACCGCGGGGAAGGCCACGCGCCGCGCGCCACCGCCGCGAGGCCGACCGCTACTCCCGCGCCGCCGATGATGCTCGCCGTCCACAGCGCGAGCACCACTAGCCGCACGGTCACATGCAGGTCCAAAGTCCAGGGCGGCCCGGCCGGGAAGGGGATGTTCACGACCGCCCGGCTCGGCCCCGCGGCGTTCACGGCCAGCATGATGACGATCGCGACGCTGATGTCGAAGATGGCGAACGAGCTCAGCGTCCGGGCACCCCAGCCCCGGACCGGCGGTCCCGGGGGCGCCTCGCCACCCGGCACCGCCTCGCCGCCCGGCGCCGCCTCACGCCGCAGGTCCTCACTGCGGACCACGTTGTGCCTCATTTCCCTTCGCCGGTCGTCCGTTTACGTCTCGCGCAAAGGGAAACCCCTCAGGGAAGATTCTATGAATAACGTGAAACGAAGGTTAAAACGCGCCGTCTACTCTGCTGCCAGCGCGTATACGGCAAAGAAAGACGCCGTTTCTGGTCATGGCCGGGCAATGTTGTTTCTGCTGCCGGGGCTCGGTGAATGTCCGGCCGTGGCTTTTAATAACGCAGCCAGCCGGGTACCGGGTGATGGGTTACCGAACGGTGCGGGTGCGCAGCACCAGCCGCGACGGCCGGTCAGCGGTGTGCCACAGCTGGTTGCGCGCGATGACCCCGTCGGTCTCGGTCACGATGTCGCCGCCCGTGCCCAGGTTCACGTCGATCTTCGGGAAGGCCGACGAGGCGATCTCCAGCCGCAGCCGGTGGCCGCGCTGCAGCCGCAGGCAGGTGTCCCACATCGGCACGCTGACCTCGTACACCTCGCCGGGCGTGACCAGGTCCTCCTGGTCGAACCCGGTGCGGTAGCGCAGCCGGAGCAGGCCGTCGCACAGCCGCTGCGCGAACCCGTTCGGGTGCACGTTGACGAGCTTGGCGGTCAGGTCGGTGTCGGCGGCCGAGGTGGCGACGTGCGCGACCAGCCGCACCGGGCCGATCACCTCCACCGGCTCGGGCAGCGGGTCGCTGCTGTAGACGAGGACATCGCCGCGCAGCTCGACGCCGTGGTAGTCGTCCGGGCCGCCGATCTGGGCGCTGCTGGCGTCGGTGATGAACGGGACCGGCCGGTCCGGGTCGTGCACCCAGGAGTCGGGCGGCTGACCGGCGTCCGGCGGGGCTTGCGCCAGCCTGCCGTCGCCGTGCAGGCTGTTGGCCGCTCCGTCGCTGGACAGGTACAAGGTCGTCTCGGTCACGTACGGCGGCGGCCAGGCCGGCTCGTCCCGCCACTCGCCCGCGCCCATCACGAAGATCCGCACCGGCGCGGCGGCCCGCTCCGGCGCGGTCCCGCGCACGTGCTCGTCCAGGAACCCCGCGACGACGCCGTCGAGGTCGATCAGCGCCTGCGGGCCGAAGTCGACCTCGCCGAGGGTGCGCGTCGTGTTCACCGCGTGCCCCCACGGGCCCATCAGCAGCCGCTGCCCGCCGCGCCCGGCCGCGACCATCGCGGCGAAGTTGGCCGGGGTGCCGATCTCCTCGTCGTCATACCAGCCGGAGACGTGCAGGACCGGCACGTCCACCTCGCCGATCCGGTGCTGGTAGCGGACCGGCTCCCACCACTCGTCCAGGGTGCGGTGCGCCAGTTCGGCGCGCCAGTTGGCCGACCGGAACCCGGCCGCCTCGTCCATGCTCAGCAGCGGCCGGTGGGAGTACACCTCGGTCCAGTTGACGCTCTCCCTGTACTGCGGGACGCGGGCGTCCACCAGCCGGAACCAGTTGATGTGCATGGGCGTCGGCACGCCCGTGGGCGTCTCGACGAACGGGTCGCTCGGGGTGACCATGCAGACCATCGCGCGCAGCGCCGGCGGCTGCTCCAGCGCGGTCAGCCACTGGATCCGGCCGCTGTAGCTGCCGCCGTGGGTGGCCACGTCGCCGGTGCACCAGTCCTGCGCGGCGACCCAGCCGATCACGTCGAACCCGTCCGGCCCGTCGTTGCGGTAGGGCTGGAACTGCCCGTCCGAATCACCGCGGCCGCGGACGTTGACGATCATGGTGGCGTAGCCGGCCCGGGCGAAGGTGGTCTGCCGCCTGGACTGGGCCTCACCCGTCTTGCCGTACGGCGTCCTGATCACCAGCGCGGGCGCGGGCAGGACGGCCGGCAGGGTCAGGTCGGCGGCGAGCGTGATCCCGTCGCGCAGCGGGATGCGGACGTTGAAGCGGCGGGTGATCTCGGGCATGGTCCCCGACATTAGCGGGAGTGTTATTCAAAACTCCCGAAGTTTGATCTGGGTTGCGCGGGCCAGACCACATACTTCAAGATCATCTACGAGGGTTTGGATAATACTACGCACCGGCCGCCGCGTGCGGTCGCCTACCATCGCAGCTGTGGCTCAGCATCCCGACCGGCCGCCGAACGACCTGCGCGGCGTGATCACCGACTGGGGCGGCGTGCTCACCAGCCCCATCGCGGACACGGTCAACGCGTGGCTCGCGGCCGACCTGATCGACAAGGCCACCTACCGGACCGTCATGCGCGCCTGGGTGACGCAGGCCTACGACGTCGCCGGCGCGGACAACCCGATCCACCAGCTCGAGCGGGGCGACCGCGACCCGGCCGAGTTCGAGCGCGCGCTGGCCGCCCAGCTGGTCCGCACCGACGGCGCCCAGGTCCCGGCGGCCGGACTGCTCAGCCGGATGTTCGCCGGCACGCTGCCCGTCCCGGCGATGTACGACCTGCTGCGGACCGTGCGCACGGCCGGCTACCGCACCTGCCTGCTGTCCAACTCCTGGGGCAGCGGCGACTACCCGCGGGACGTCTTCCCCGAGCTGTTCGACGCCTGGGTCATCTCCGCGGAAGTCCGCATGCGCAAGCCCGAGGAGCGGATCTTCCGGCACGCCGCCGAGCTGCTCGGGCTGGCGCCTGAGCAGTGCGTCTTCATTGACGACATCGAGGCGAACGTCGAGGCGGCCGCCGCGATCGGCATGGTCGGGGTGCACCACAGCGAGCCCGCGGCCACCGTGGCCAGAATTGGCCAGCTGCTCGGCCTGCCGGGGGACTAACGTAGGCGGGCGTGACGGCATACCCGCACCCGTCCAGCCCGGGGCGCAGCGCGAACATGCGCGCCAACCGCCGCACCGACACCAAGCCCGAGCTGGCGCTGCGCCAGGCCCTGCACAAGCTGGGCTACCGCTACCGCAAGGACTACCGGCTGGTCCTGGACGGCGGCCGGGGCGTCCGCCCGGACATCGCCTTCACCGCGCGCCGGGTCGCCGTCTTCGTGGACGGCTGCTTCTGGCACGCCTGCCCGCAGCACGGCAGCAAGCCGGCCGTCAACGACTGGTACTGGACGCCCAAGCTGGCCAGGAACGTGGAGCGGGACCGCGCCGCTGACGCGACGCTGGCCGCGGCGGGCTGGCACGTCGTCCGGGTGTGGGAGCACGAAAGCCTGGAAGGCGCGCTGGCCGCGGTGATAGCAGCGGTCGGGGCCCGCTCCCCGGCCGCGCCGCGCGACGATCCCGCTACTGCCGACGGCCTGCGCGGCAGACGTTCGGCTGGCAAAATCTGATCTCACCCGCACAGAATCCGAGGGGCCATGCGCGTCTACCTGGCGTCCACCATGCCGGCGCTGGCGGCGGCGCTGCGGGCCGGCCAGCTCGGCCCGGCCCCGCTGGCCGGCTTCGCGGTCACCCCGGCGCTGCGTGAGTGGTACGCGAGCGGCGACCTGGAAGAGCTGGAGTACGCCGCGATGGCGGTGGCGGCGCGCGCGTCGCTGCGGCTGCTCGCGGCCGACGACGGCGCCCCGGCGCGCCGGGTCACGCTGGCCGCCGATGTCCCGGATGACCAGGTCAGCGGCTGCGGTAGCCTCGAGGAGCCAGCCGCGGTCGCTATCAGCGCCGCCGTTCCGATGAGCCGGGTGGCGTCCGCGCACGTGGACGATCCGCAGGCGGCAGCGGACGTGCGCGCGGCGGCTGCGGCCATCCCCGCCGCCGACCGCGGCGACGAGGACGCGAAGTTCACCGTGGACAGCGCGGAGGGGCACGAGCTGGCATGGTACGCCGCACAGGAGCTGCGGTACCTGTTCGGCTGACCCGCGAGAATGTGAGTATGAACAACATGGATGCCGTGACCAACGTGCCGGTACCGGGCAACGAGCCGGTCCGGCAGTACCCGCCGGGAAGCCAGGACCGGGCCGTGCTGGAGAACAAGATCAAGGAGCTCGCCAGCGGGCAGGCCGAGCTGACCATGACCATCGGCGGGCACCGCCGGATGGGCGGCGGCGAGCAGGTCAACGTCGTCCAGCCGCACAATCACCGGCACGTTCTCGGCCGGCTCGGCCACGCGGCCGACGCGGACGTCGCCGCCGCGATCGACGCCGCCGCGGCCGCCGGGCCGGCCTGGCGGGCGCTGTCCTTCGACGACCGGGCCGCGATCTTCCTCAAGGCCGCCGACCTGCTGGCCGGGCCGTGGCGGTCCACGATCAACGCGGCCACCATCCTCGGCCAGTCCAAGTCGCCCTTCCAGGCCGAGATCGACGCGGCCTGCGAGCTGATCGACTTCTGGCGGTACAACGTGCACTACGCCCGGCGGCTGCTCGCCGAGCAGCCGGAATCCGGGGCGGGCAGCTGGAACCGGCTGGAGTACCGCCCGCTCGAGGGCTTCGTGCTCGCGATCACGCCGTTCAACTTCACCTCGATCGCCGGCAACCTGCCAACCGCGCCGGCCCTGCTCGGCAACACCGTGGTGTGGAAGCCGTCGCCCACTCAGCAGCTGTCGGCCCACTTCACCATGCGGCTGCTCGAGGCGGCCGGCCTGCCGCCCGGCGTGATCAACATGGTGACCGGCGACGGCCAGGCGGTGTCCCGGGTCGCGCTGACCCACCCCGATCTGGCCGGCATCCACTTCACCGGCTCGACGCCGACCTTCCAGCACTTGTGGCGGACCGTCGGCGAGAACATCTCCGGGTACCGCGGCTACCCGCGGCTGGTCGGCGAGACCGGCGGCAAGGACTTCGTCATCGCGCACCCGTCCGCCGACACCGACGTGCTGGCCACGGCGCTGATCCGCGGCGCGTACGAGTACCAGGGCCAGAAGTGCTCGGCCGCCTCCCGCGCCTACCTGCCCCGGTCGATCTGGTCCCGGCTGCGTGATGACTTCATCAGCCAGGTGGAGTCGCTGACCATGGGCGACGTGTCAGCTGACCTGTCGCTGTTCATGGGCGCGGTCATCGACGACCGGGCGTTCGGCAAGCACACCGCGGCGCTCGAGCGGGCCGCGGCCACCGCGTCGATCCGGGTGCTGGCCGGCGGCCGGACCGACGACACCGAGGGCTACTTCGTCCGGCCCACCGTGCTGGCGGCCGCCGACCCGGCCGACGAGGTCTTCACCACCGAGTACTTCGGGCCGATCCTCGCCGTGCACGTCTACGACGACGCCGCGTATCCGGAGGTGGTCGCGCAGGCCGCCGGCGTGGCCAGGTACGCGCTGACCGGCTCGATCATCGCGCAGGACCGGGCGGCGATCGCCGCGGCGACTGAGGCGCTCCGGTACTCGGCGGGCAATTTCTACATCAACGACAAGCCGACGGGCGCGGTCGTCGGCCAGCAGCCGTTCGGCGGCGCGAGGGCCAGCGGGACCAACGACAAGGCCGGCTCGATCTTCAACCTGACCCGGTGGGTGAGCCCCCGCGCGATCAAGGAGCTGTTCGCCCCGCCGGCCGACTACCACTACCCGCACATGGGCTGAGCTTGCCGTTTAACCTGCGCGTTCGCGCCGTGCCTTGAGGGCGAGTTTCCTTTTGGCGGTTTTGCCCGCGTCATAGCGGGTGGCGGGGCGGCGGTTCTTCGATCCTGGCGGCCGGCCGGGGCCGGGCTTGCCGGGTTTTGGCGCACCGGCTGGGCAGGGGATGGTCGCGCAGATGTTCCTGAACCCGCGGCGGACGCGGGCTGGGGTCAGCCGGCCCGGCGGGGCGGGACGTTCCCAGGGCAGGCGCAGGTCAGCGGCGAGTGGCCGGGCGAGGCGGAGCTGGGCATGGCAGGTGATGATGATCCAGGTCCACCGGTCAGCAGCGGCCGGGTCGCGGATCTTCGGGATGGTCCAGCCGAGGGTCTGCTTGAACAGGCGGAAGGTGTGCTCAAGATCGAACCGGCGCAAGAACGCCTGCCACAGCCGGTCCACCTCAGCAGGGGCACTGCCGGTACGGGAGAACCACAGCCACACCGGCTTGGGATCCCGGTCACCGGGCAGGTGATCAACCTGCAGGCGGATCAAGGTGCCCTCGATCACCGGCAGGTCACCGTCGTGGCCTGACCAGGCGGCGCGGTGGGTCAGCCGCGGGTGCACCCGGTCCCAGGCAGCCGCGACGGCGGTCCCGTACCGGGTGGTCACCGTGCTGCTGGTGACCTGCGGCGCCGGCCAGGTCGCCGGGTCCGCGAGGGCCATCTGGCCGCCGTGCTTGCGGGGCCGGCCCATGGTGCCGGGCGGGCGCGGCGGCGCGGGCAGCTGCAGCACCCGGTCGCTGCGCAGCCGTCCCAGCAGCTCGACGGGCAGGTCGGCGAGCAGCCAGGCCAGCCGGGTCACGTCGTAGCCGGCGTCGAAGATGACCAGGATGGCCTGATCACCCTCACTCCAGTGCCCGGCAGCGGTCAGCCGGCCCACGACCTCGCGGACCTGGGCGGCGGTCACCTCGGTCCCGTCGTCCTCCGGGCCCAGGCGCACTGCGTCCAGCACCGCCGTCCACGACGTCCGGCCCGGCTCCAGCGCCGCGATCACCGAGTGCGGCCAGCCCGGGATCATCTGCGCCTGGCCCTTCCCGCGGCCGTAGACATGGCAGAACAACCGCTCCGGGCTGGTCGCCGCGCCCGGCCGCAGCCAGTTACTCACGTCCACGGCCAGCATTAGCCGGCCGTCGGCGGCGCGCGGTAACGGCAGACCCGCCAGCGACCGCCGCAGCCGCCCGATCGCGATCCGGCCCCGGTTCACCGCGTCATACAACGCGCCGTGGCCACGCCGGTGCTCCGGGGCCAGCGACAGCCCGGCCAGCGTCCGCACCGGCCCGTCGGTGCACAGCACCGCGTCCGCCAGCTCGGACAACTCATCACGCCGGGCGGTCAGGCAGGCATGAAAATCCAGCCGGAACCGCGACAACACCGCGAGTGGCTCGACACCGGCGGCATCCTCCAGCAAGCTGTCCATCACGGCCTTCGTGGTGATCATTGGTCCTTCAGCGAGAACCCATGATCACGCGGAGGCCGTGCTCACGCCCAGCGACACGCCGGACACGCCAGCGCAAGACCCGGCAAACACCCGCCAATCAGCCGGACAGGTTAAACGAGAAGCTGAGGCGTGTCGCGTAGCCGGGCGCGGGCGAAGATCTGCTCGGTGAACGCCGCTCGCAGCGCCGGGTCGGCAAGCTGTTCCTCGTCCACGACCGGCAGCAGCGGAAAGGCCGCCAGCAGCCGGCCGGCATACACCCCGCGCCCGCTGCGGCCGGCCGGCTGGTCGTGCTCGCCGTAGCGCGGGATGCTGTGGATCCCGCAGCTCGGCGACTTGGCCTTGAACACGTAACCGTCGATGCCGGCCGGCAGCGGGAGGGCGGCCATTGCCGCGGTGTGGTCGGCGGTCTTGCTCTTGTTGATCAGGTGATCGCCGGCCGTCAGCCGGAGCGTCTCCCGCGGGGTGCCCAGGCCGATCGCCATCTCCGGGCAGAACGGCACCCAGTCCACGTGCGGGCCCGGCACGTCGGTGAGGAACGCGTGCCGCCGGTGCCCGCCGTCGAACCGGACCTGCTCGCCGAGCAGGCAGCTCGATACCCCGACCCGCGGCCTCATCCGCGCCCTCCCGTCCCAGGCTGTCCGGTGCACCAGATTACGGTCAGCCCGCGGGGCCGGCGCCGGGCAAGACGTCAGCGGCCCGGGGACCTGTAACGTGCGACGCGTGCAGCGCGTTGTCCTTACAGGCGACTTCATCGCCTGCCGGCAAGGGAGCCGTGCGGTCATCCGCGAGCAGAAAGAGATCCGCGATGAGCAAAAAGCTCCCGGTGCTGCTGACGTTAGGCGCCCTGGCGTGCGCCGGAGGCGTAGCCGCACCCGCGGTCACGCGGGCGCAGACGACCCCGATCGACCATGTCGTCGTGATCTACGTGGAGAATCACTCCTTCGACAGCGTGCTCGGATTCTGGTGCGACGCCCACCCCGGCCGCTGTCCGGACGGCGGGATGCCGCCGCAGGTAACTTTGTCGGACGGCACCGTGGTCACGCCGTCGGTTGACCCTGACACGGTGCCGGACGTACTCCACTCAGTCGCCGCCCAGGCCGCCGCGATCGACGGCGGGAAGATGGATGGCTGGCAGAACATCCCGGACGGCAGCTGCAACGCCGCCACCGGCTACCAGTGCATCAGCGGGTACCAGCCCGCCCATATCCCCAACATCACCACGCTGGCGCAGAATTTCGCCATCAGCGATGAGACGTTCTCGTTCGCGGACTCTCCCTCGTGGGGAGGGCACATGGCGATGGTGGCGGCGTCCACTGATCACTTCACCGGTGACAACCCGCAGCGGGTGAAGGGCGTCACGCCAGGGCCTGGCTGGGGCTGCGACAGCAACAAGGTGACCCCCTGGATCGGGCCGAGAGGCCGGTCACGGCTGGTGCCCAGCTGCGTGCCCGACCCGAAGCTAGGCCTGCCCTTCGGCGGGGCCTTCAAGAAGACGCCGGTGAGCAACGTCCCGACGATCATGGATCGCCTGGACAAAGCGGGGCTCAGCTGGAAGCTGTACGGCGCGAATAGCAGCCAGAACGGCTATATCTGGTCGATCTGCCCCACGTTCGCCGAGTGCCTGGACACAGGGCAGAAGGCGAACCTGGTCCCCGATGCGCAGTTCATCACGGACGCCGCCGCCGGAACGCTGCCCAGCTTCTCCGTGGTGACGCCCGGTGGTCCCGACTACCGGAACAGCTGTCACAACCAGATGAGCATGACCGCCTGTGACAACTGGATCGGGCAGCTCGTCGGGGCGGTGGAGAAGAGCCCCGACTGGACCTCGACCGCCGTCTTCATCACCTGGGATGACTGCGGCTGCTTCTACGACCAGGTGCCCCCTCCGGTCGAGCCTGACGGGACGCAGGCAGGCCCCAGGGTGCCGGTGGTCATCGTCAGTCCCTACGCGAGGCCGGGTTACACCGATAGGACCGCGACCACGTTCGCGGGGATTCTCGCCTACACCGAGCACACTTTCGGCGGGCTGACGCCGCTCGGGGTCAACGACGCCGCGGCGTATGACTTCAGCGGTGCGTTCAATTACGCCCAGGCGCCGCTCGAGCCGGTCCGCATGGTGAATCGCCCGCTGCCGCCGTCCGCCAAGCGCATCCACCTGACCCGGGCGATGGAAAACGACCCGACCTAGCCGGTGCCGTGCCGCGGTTCGCCAGGTCGCGAGCGCTTCCCTGCTAAGGCACTACCCTGCTAAGGCACCACCACGAGGGGTACGGGCGAGTGACGGGCCAGGCTGACCGGGACCGAGCCGATCACGCGGTGCATGGCCTGGGACGAACTCCCGACCACGATGATGACCGCAGCGCCGGGGTGACCGGCCTGGATGTCCTCGGCCGCCGCGATCAGCTGGCCCACGATCATGCCCTGGCGCCGCTCGAACCCCCAGCCCTCCTGGCGGTCCCGCAGCCGCTCGGTCACCATGCCGCGAAGCTCTTGTTCGACTTCGTCGAACGTCTCTTCCATCTCGGCGATGGCGTCGGCCGACAGCATGTCCGTGCTGGGCAGATGGGCCACATACACCACGGTGATCTGGCCCGGCCGGCCCTCCATCAGGCGGATCGCGGCATCCAGCGCCCGGCTGGCGGGCGGGGAACCATCAAATCCGACGATAGGGCGCAAAGCCGCGGCGGGCGGCGTGCTAGTGCTCATGCCGGGCCAACATAGCCGCCGCTGGTTACCGCGCCACGAGCAGGGTCTTGCCGACGGTGGCCCGGGACTCGATGGCGGCGTGCGCGTCCGCGGCCCGCTCCAGCGGGAACGTCTGGCCGATCACCGGCCGCAGCCTGCCCACGGCTGTCTGGCCGAGTGCCGCCTCGCTGAGGTCGCGCATCTGCTCCGGGGTCACCGGGGCGCCGCGGACCACGCTGATGCCCCGGCTGGCCGCCGCATCGCCGGCGATCCGCGCGAAGGCACCGCTAGCCATTCCGAACGCACAGAACCGGCCGCCACGGTCAACAAGCTCGAACGCGGCGTTGCCTATCTCACCGCCCACCCCGTCGAAGACGACATCGACGCCGCCGGTGTCGCGCCGGACACGGTCGGCCCAGCCCGGCTCGGTGTAGTCCACGGCCACGTCGGCTCCCAGCCTGGTCGCCAGCGATACCTTTCGCGGTCCGCCCGCCGCCGCGACAACGCGGGCACCCGCGCCGCGAGCGAGCTGCACGAGCAGGCTGCCGACCCCGCCGGCCGCAGCCTCGACCAGAACGGTCTGGCCCGGCTGCACGTTCGCGGCCCGGATCAGCGCGATGGCCGTCCGCCCGTCGGCGAGCAGCGCGACGGCCTCATCGAGGCCGACCTTCTCCGGCACGGGGATCAGGACCGCGGCCTCGACCGCGACCCGGTCGGCGTAGCCGCCCGAGCCGCCGGTGGTCGTGACCACCCGCCGGCCGGCCAGCGCCGCGTCCGCGCCCGCGCCGACCGCGCTCACCACGCCGCCGACCCCGTTGCCGAGGATCGCCGGCAGCCGCGGTGCCATGGCCGGCACCGGCGGCCTGGCCCGCAGCTGGGTCTCGACGAACGTGATGCTCGCGAACTCCACGTCGATCAGCGCCTGGCCCTCGGAGGCGACCGGGTCAGGCACGTCCTCGACGGCCAGCCTTTCCGGGGGCCCGAACTCCCGCAGCACGACTGCCCGCACCTGCCACCTCCCGCATCCCCGCTCAGCCGTTCCCGGCGTCACGGCTCCTAGTCGGAGCGAAACGCTCCGACTAGGAGCCATCTTATCGGAGTAATCCGCTCCGTTAGCGTTAGGCTGCCAGGATGACCGATTCCCTCCGGCACCCCGGCGGTCGCCAGGCCGAGGCGGCGCGTGGCCGGCCTCGCCGCGGCCGCCAGGCCGAAGCGGCGCGCAACGACCGCCGCGTGCTCGACGCCGCCCGCGAGGTGTTCGCCACCCGCGGCGCGGATGCCCCGGTGTCGGCCGTCGCCGAACGCGCCGGGGTGGGCATGGGCAGCCTCTACCGCCGCTACGGCAGCAAGGCCGAGATGCTGCGGCGCCTGTGCACGCTGGCGATGGAACAGGCCATCGAGGCCGCGGAGACCGGCCTGGCCGCCGACGACGCCTGGGACGGCCTGGCCGGTTACGTCCGCGCCTGCGTCGGGTTCGGTTCCGGCGCGCTGGGGATGCTCGCGGGCACGGTTGACAGCACCCCGCAGATGTGGGAGATCAGCAGGCGCGGGCGCCAGCTGCTCGACGAGCTCGTGACCCGGGCGCGACAGGAGGGCGGCCTGCGTCCCGATGTCACGGGTCTGGACATTGCCTGGCTGATCGAGCTGTTCGGCTGGCCCGGCCCGGGCTGGCCGGAACCGGGAGACACCGGCGTCCGGGACCGCCTGCTCGCGATCGCCCTGGCCGGGCTGCGCTGCTCCGAAGCCGAGGCGCTGCCGGGCCGCCCGCCGGATGCGCGCCAGTACGAGCAACGCTGGAAGGCGCGCCCCGCGGCCGCCGTGCAGCCACCGCCGGCGCGCTTGCGCGCAAACGCCGCGCCCTGACCATCAACTACGAGGTACGCAGAAAGAAACGTGTCGCTTCGGTGAACCTGGTGCCGCCCGCACGCAATAGACAAGCGATGGACGACGACGAGCTGATCGCGGCCGTGGCCGGTGGAGACGACACCGCGCTGCGGGAGCTGTTCACCCGGCACGCGCCGTGGCTGGCGGCCCGGCTGCGCCGCGTCCTGCCAGCGGCCGAGGTCGAGGACGTGCTGCAGGAGACGTTCCTCGCCGTCTGGCGCGGCGCGGCCGCCTACCGGCCGCGGGGCTCGGCGGGCGGCTGGGTGTGGGGAATCGCCCGGCGGCAGGCCGCGCTGTGGCTGCGCCGCCGCGGGCCGGCCGCGCAGCTGCTGCCGCTGCTCGCGGCGGGCGACGCGCCGCTGGCCGGGGATCCGGCCGAAGCCGGCGTGGCCCGGGCGGAGCTGGCCGGCGCCGTCGGCGCCCTGGGGCCGGCGGGCAGCCCGGCCCGGGAGGCCTGGCGGCTGATGTACGAGGAGGACAGGCCGGTGGCCGAGGTAGCCGTGCTCATGGGCGTGCCGGAAGGCACGGTGAAAAGCCGGGCCTACCGGGCCCGCCAGCTGATGCGGGCGGCGCTGCGGCGGGATGAGCCGATGCGCGAAGGAGGCGGCCGATGACCGGCGATCGCGAGCTCACCGGGAACGTGGCCGGACCCGGCCCGGGACCCCGGGACGTGGACCTGGGCCGGGTGTGGGTCGCGGTCGCCGCGGAGGTGTGGCGGCGCCGGCCCGGGCGGGCCGAACGGCTGGCCGGGCGGCTGCTGCGCTCGCCCGGCCTGGCCAGGGCGCTGGTCGTCACGCCGTCACTGCTGCTCGGCTGGATCATCGCCACGGCGATCGTGCTCGGGGCCGGCATCCTGGCCACGTTCGGGACGGGAACGCCCTACGTGGCGCTGCTGGCCCCCGCGCTCGCCGCGGCGGGCATCGCGTACGCGTACGGGCCGGGGATCGACCCGGCCTGGGAGCTGTCCCAGAGCCTGGCCATCAGCGACCGGATGGTGCTGCTGGTGCGGGCGCTGGCCGTGTTCGGCCTCAACGCGGCGCTCGGGCTGGCCGCCTCGGCCGCGTCCGGGACCGCGGCCGCGGTCACGTTCGGCTGGCTCGTCCCGATGACCGCGGTTTCCGCGCTGGCGCTGGCCGCCGCGACGGTGGCGCGGTCGGCCAGCGTCGGCGTGGCGGCCGGCCTGGCGGGCTGGGTGATCACGGTGCTGGCCGTGCGGACGACCGCCGGGACGCTGACCGCCGCGGTCACCGAGTCCGCCCTCATCTTTCCTTACCTGGCGTTCGCGGCCTGCTGCGGCGCCATGGCCTGGTATGCGACCCGGATCCCGAAGGGAACGCCATGAACGTTGACATCAGCGATGTGACCAGGAAGTTCGGCCGCACCCAGGCCGTGGCCGGGGTGAGCCTGCAGGCCGGCCTGGGAGTGTTCGGGCTGCTGGGGCCGAACGGGGCGGGCAAGACCTCGCTGCTGCGGATGCTGGCCACCGTGATCCCGCCGTCCGCGGGCAAGCTGCGGCTGCTGGACCGCGACCCCGGCCAGTACGGCCCGCGCCGGGAGATCCGCCGCCGGCTCGGCTACCTGCCGCAAAACCTCGGCTACTACCCGAGCTTCACGGTCACCGACTTCGTCGAGTACTTCGCGCTGCTCAAGGACATGCCGCCGGGCCGGGTGCCGCGGGCGGTGGCCGCCGCCGTCGAGCAGGTGGGCCTCGGCGACAGGGCCAGGGCGAGGCTGCGCACGCTGTCCGGCGGGATGCTGCGCCGGGTCGGCATCGCGCAGGCGATCGTGAACGAGCCGGAGCTGCTGCTGCTGGACGAGCCGACCGCCGGGCTGGATCCGGAGCAGCGGGTGGCGTTCCGCGGCATGCTGCGCGACCTCGGCCAGCGGGCCACTGTGATCGTCAGCACGCACCTGGTCGAGGACGTCGGTGCGGCGTGCACCGAGGTGGCGCTGATGGACAAGGGCAGGGTCGTCTTCCACGGCACCCCGGCCGAGCTGATCGGCCGGGGCGAGGGCACCGCCGCGGCGGGCGACGCGCCGCTGGAGCGCGGCTACAGCGCTGTGCTCGCGGCGGCCCGGTCCGCGACGGCGGCCCGGTCATGACCGCCGCGACCGACGCCCCGGTGCGGCACCAGCCGGCCCGGGCGGCGCGCGCGGCCCCGCTGACCGCGGCCCGGCTGCTGTGGCTGGAGCTGCGCCGCAACGCGATGCCCTGGATGCTGCCGGTGATCGCCGTGCTGTTCTGGTTCGACTCCTACCGGCCCAGCACGACCCAGCCGCCGCTGTGGGTGCTACGGACGTTCTGGAACATGGGCCAGGGGCACACGATCGTCGACTTCGGGCCGTTCGTGGCCGGCGTGGCCGCCTGGATGGGGTCGCGGGACGGCCGCCGCGGCGTGGCCGACCTGGTCAGCATCACCGCCCGGTCCCGGTTCGCCGCGCAGCTCGCCACCTGGGCCGCCACCGAGATCTGGGCGGTGGGCGGCTACCTGCTGTTCACCGGCGTCATGTTCGGCTTTTACGCCCACCAAGGGGTGGCGGGCACGCCGCCGTGGTGGTGGGTGGCGGTCGGCGCGACCGCGGTGATCGCGTTCAGCGCGGCGGGCTTCGCCGCCGGCGTGCTTTTCCCCAGCCGGTTCGCCGCGCCGCTGGCCGCGTTCGGCGGGTTCCTGGTGCTGATGATGTCGTCGCAGACCGGCTTCCGGGACACCAGCGGGTGGGCGCTGATCCTGCCGACCAACTCCAACGGCAACTTCCAGCCCGTGTCCGGCGTCTTCTACCCCTACCTGCCCGATCTGCCGATGGCCCGGATCCTGTTCCTGGCCGGCCTCGCGGTCGCGGCGATCGGCCTGACCGGCCTGCCCGAGCGGGCCGCCGGCCCGCGGCTGCGGCGGGCCGCCGCGGCGGTCACGCTGGCCGGGGTGGCGGCCGCCGGGACCGCCGTCGGGCTGGCCGATACCGCCCGGCTCGGGCCGCACGGCATGGTCATCCCCGCGCTGCACGACGCGGCCAACGACCGGCCGATCTCCTACACCCCGGTCTGCGGTCATGCCGCCGGGATACCGGTGTGCGTCAACCCGGCCTTCCGCCGCTACCTGCCGGACGTGACGGCCGGGCTGCGCCCCGTGGTCAGCGAGCTGGCCGGCCTGCCCGGTGCGCCGGTCCGCGCTACTCAGGTGGCCGGCCGCTACTCCAGCAGCGAGGGCGAAACCGGCCTGCCGGTGACGATCAGCGGCCATCCGCCGGTGCTCCGCCTGACCCCTGACGCCTTGGCCACGCTGCCGGGGTTGACCGGCTTTACCGCCAGCCGCGAGACCGTGACGACGTTCGAGTACGAGCTGCGGGTGCTGTCCGTGCACCCGTTCGCAGGCGCCGGCGCGGCGGCCGGAACGCTGGCCCAGCAGGCGGCGCAGGCCGCCCTGCTGCAGGGCGCCGGCGTGCCGTTCGCCGCGCAGCCCAGGGCGCTGGGTATCGCCGGGCTGCCGCCGTCGGCGCCGGCCACCGGCCACGGGTCAGCCGCCGGGTCAGGGCCAGCACCAGGACCGGGACGGGCGACGGGGCCGGTCTATGCCGCCGCCCGGCGGTTCGCCGCGCTGCCGGCTGCAGCCCAGCATGCCTGGCTCGCGGCCCACCTGGCCGCGCTGCGCTCCGGCCGCATCACCCTGGCCCAGCTGCCATGACGGCCGCCGGCGTTCACCGGTCGCCCCCGGCTGCCACCGCTCTGGCTCCCCGGCAGGCGCCAGGCTGGCTGCGCCTGGCCTGGCTGTACGCGGCCAGCCGCCGGATCCCCGCGGCGGCCGGCCTGCTGGCGGCGCTCGGCGTCCTGCTGTGGGCCGCGCTGCGCTGGCGCTGGAACATCGCTGGCGGGGCGGCCGCGCGGATGTTCTTGCCGCAGGTGATCGAGACGGCAGCGGCCGCGGTCATCGCGGTCACCAGCTACGGCCCGTTCGGCGAGCCGGAGCGCGCCACCGGCCGCTGGCTGCCCTGGCTGCGGCTGGGAGCGGCCGTGCTGCTCACCGCGGCCGCGGTCGGTCTCCTGGCCGCCGGAGCGACGGCGGGATACCTGCCCGGCGGCACGCTGGCCCTGCTCCGCGACGTGGCCGGCGTGACCGGCATCGGCCTGCTGTCCGCGGTCATCCTGGGCGGCGCGTTCGGCTGGACCGGCCCGCTGGCCTACGTGCTGGTGACCGAAGTCGCGCTGACCGGCCGCCCGGCGACGCCGTGGCTCTGGCCGGCCCGGCCGCCGCACGACCTCGGCGGTGCCCTGTGCGCGGCGGGCCTGTTCGCCGCCGGGATCGTGCTCATCGCGCTGCGCGGCGACCGCGTCTCCGGCCGCGAGTGACGACAACCCGGCCGGGGCGGCCGCGCCGGCACTAGCATGGACTGACGCCGGCGCGGCGTCCCGGGCCGCGCCCCGGTGCCCCCTGAGATTTCCCGCCCGCGCCGGAGGCTCCCATTCACCGCCTGGTCCTGTGGAACATCGATCTCACCCTGGTGGACGTGGCCCAGGTGACCCGCGACGCCTGGGCGGAGGCGTTCCGCCAGGTGACCGGGCGCCCGCTGGTGCGACTGCCGCAGACCGCCGGCCAGACCGACTCCGAGGTGTTCTTCGACGCGCTCGCGCTGAACGCGGCAGGACTCGCCACCGCCGGGAACTCCCAGCCGCTGCTCGCCGAGTACAACGAGGCGCTGGCCCGGGCGTTCGCTGACCGGAGTGCCCTGCTGGCCGACAAGGGCCGGCTGCTGCCCGGTGCGAAGGAGGCGCTGACCGCGGTGGCCAGGCTTCCTGACATGGTGCAGACCGTGCTCACCGGGACGATCAAGCCGAACGCGATCGCCAAGCTGGCGGCGTTCGGTCTCGACGGCCTGGTTGACATCGAGATCGGCGGATACGGCTCCGAGGCCTACCCCAAGGGCACGCTGCTGCGGGTGGCGCGCTCCCGTGCCGCGCAGGCCCGCGGCGTGACCTTCGGCGAAGGGGCTACCGCCTACATCGGCGACTCGCCCCGCGACGTGGACGCGGCCAGGATCGGCGGCGCCTGGGCGATCGCGGTCGCCAGCGGCCGCGCCACCCACGCCGAGCTCACCGCGACGGGCGCGGACGCCGTGCTCGCCGACCTGGCCGACACCCGCGCTGTCGTCCGCGCCATTGACGACCTCACGCTTCTGCGCCGCAGCGAACCGCAGGCCTGACCGCCCGGATATCCTTGGGCATCGTGAGACCGCCACAACGGCGTGGTGCAGCCAGGACGGCCCAGGAGGGGCAGGCGTCAGGCGGGCTGCCCGTGACGGCACATTCCAGGAGCTTCGGCGAAGAGGGCGGCCGGCTCACCTACGGCAGCTACCTGCGGCTGCCCGGGCTGCTCAGCCAGCAGATACCGCAGGCCGATCCGCCGGCCCACGACGAGCTGCTGTTCATCACCGTCCACCAGGTGTACGAGCTGTGGTTCAAGCAGCTCCTGTACGAGGTGGAAAGCGCCAGGGACGAGATGGCCGCGGGCCGGCCGTGGCAGGCCCGGCACCTGCTGCGCCGGGTGCACGCCATCGAGCGGCTGCTTGTGGCCCAGGTGGAGATCCTGGAGACGATGACCCCGCAGGACTTCCTCGACTTCCGGGCGACCCTCGCCCCGGCCAGCGGCTTCCAGTCAGCGCAATTCCGCGAGCTCGAGTTCCTGTCCGGCGCGAAGGACCCGGGATTCCTGGCCCGTTTCCGCGCCCTGACCGATGCCGAGCGGGAACGGCTGACCCGGCGCCTGGCCGAGCCGTCACTGTGGGACGGGTACGTAGGCTTGCTCCAGGCGCGGGGCCTGGCCACCGAGGATGATCCGCAGCTGCTCTCCTCGCTGGTCACCGTGGCCAGGAGCCGGGCCGATCATGACGATCTCTGGCAGCTCGCCGAGGACCTGCTGACTCACGACGAGCTGGCCGGGGCGTGGCGCGCACGCCACGTGGCGATGGTGGAACGGCAGATCGGCACCAAGTCCGGCACCGGCGGCTCGACCGGCGCGCCCTACCTGAGGAGCCGGCTGGCGCTGCACTACTACCCGCTGCTTTGGGAGCTCCGTGACCACCTCTAGCACAGGCTCCAGCACGCAGCCCGACCCAGACAGGGAGCAGTCGGTGGAACCGAACGGCGTGGACCTCGGCGACCAGGACGAGCAGAAGGAGTCGCTGCTGGCGGCGGCGGCGGCGGCCCGGCTGCCTGACCTGCTGGGCGACGAGACACCCGGCATCGGCGACCCGCTCGGTTACCTGCGCTCCTACTACCGGCACGTCGCGCCGGACGACCTGGCCGCCATCGGGCCCGACCGGGCCGCCGCGGTCGCGGCCGAGCACGCCAGGCTCGGCGCGCACCGCCCGCAGGGCAAGCCGCTGGTCAGCGTCCGGGTCCCGGCCGAGCCCGCGGATCACGCCGCGTTCGACCCGGACCGCGCGGTGGTGGACATCGTCACCGACGACATGGCGTTCCTGGTGGACTCGGTGACGATGGGGCTCGACCGGAACAACCTGGAGATCGGCCTGATCGTGCACCCGCAGCTGCGGGTCAGCAGGGATGTCACCGGATCGCTGCGCGAGGTCTTCGGCCCGGTCGAGGACTGCGCCGCCACGGGCGGCGAGCTGCACGAGGCCTGGATCCACATCGAGGTCTCCAAGCCGTCCGGTGACCTGAGCAAGCAGAAGCTGGAGGAGCGGCTGCGCGCCGTCCTCGATGACGTCCGGGTCGCGGTGGAGGACCACCCGCGGATGCGGGCCGCCGCGGCCCAGCTAGCCGCCCAGCTGGCCGAAGAGGCGAGGGATGAAGACGACCGGGAGGCCGAGGCGCTGCTGCGCTGGCTTGTCAACGATCACTTCACCTTCCTCGGCTACCGCCAGTACGACCTGATCGAGGGGCCGGAGGGGATGGCGCTGCGGCAGGTGCCGGGGACCGGCCTGGGCATCCTGCGGCACGACCGGCCCGGATCGGACTCGTTCGCGGCCCTGCCGCCCGAGGTGCGGGCGAAGGCCAGGGAGCCGGTCCGGCTGGTGCTCACCAAGGCGAACTCGCGCGCCACCGTGCACCGCCCCTACTACCTCGACTACGTGGCGCTGAAGAAGTTCGACGACTCCGGCGAGGTGGTCGGCGAGTACCGGTTCCTCGGGCTCTACTCCCACGTCGCGTACTCCGAGAGCCTCCGGCACATTCCGGTGCTGCGGCGGAAGCTGACCGGGGTGCTCGAGGCGGCGGGCATCGCGGCCGACAGCCACGACGGCCACGACCTGGAGGAGATCCTCGAGGGCTACCCGCGCGAGGAGCTGTTCCAGACCACGGTCGCCGAGCTCACCCCCATCGTGCTCGGCGTGCTGCGGCTGCGCGACCGCAGGCAGACCAGGCTGTTCCTGCACAAGGACCCGTACGGCAGGTACATGACCTTCCTCCTCTACCTGCCCAGGGACCGGTGGAACACCAAGGTGCGGCTTCGTACCCAGGACATCTTGATGAAGGCCCTGAACGGAGTCTCGGCGGACTACAGCGCGTTCGTCGGCGATTCGGTGCTGGCCAGGCTGCAGGTGGTCGTCCGCGGTGAGCGGGGCCGCCCGCTTCCCGACGTGGACGCCGCCGAGCTCGAGCGGCAGCTGGTCGCGGCGGTCCGGTCCTGGGAGGACGACTTTTACGAGGAGGCGGTCCGCGAGCTCGGCCCCCGGCAGGGGCGCGCGCTGACCGCCGCCTTCGCCGACGTGATACCGGAGACTTACAAGGCCGACGTGCCTGCCGCGGCCGCGCTGGCGGACCTGCGCCGGATCCGGACGCTGAGCGAGCTGGGGGACGTCGTCGCGGTCGATCTCTACCAGGCCGGGGCGGACCGGCGGCTGAAGATCTACCGGACGCAGACGCCGATCACCCTGTCCCAGGTGCTGCCGCAACTGCAGCACATGGGGGTGGAGGTGGTGGATGAGCACCCGTACGAGTTCGCGGCCGCCGGCCAGGATCGGCAGCCGTTCTGGATCTACGACTTCGGCTTGCGCAGCGCGACGCAGCCCGGGCCCGCCAAGCCGGGAGCCGTCGAGGAGCTGTTCGAGGACGCCCTCATCGCGCTGTGGGACGGGCGCACCGAGGACGACAGCTGCAACGCCCTCGTGCTCGCGGCCCAGCTGAGCTGGCGCCAGGTCGTGGTGCTGCGTGCCTACGCGCGGTACCTGCGGCAGGCCGGCACCACGTTCAGCCAGGACTACATCGCGCGGGTGCTGCGGTCCAACGTCACGATCACCCGGCTGCTCGTCCGCCTGTTCGAGTCGCGGTTCGACCCGCAGCGCACCGGCGGCGAGTCCGAGCGGAGCGAGGCGATCGCGGAGGAGATCCGGGGCGAGCTCGACGAGGTGGCCAGCCTCGACCAGGACCGGATCCTCCGCTCCTACCTCGCCCTCATCGAGGCCACCCTGCGGACCAACTACTACCAGCGCGGCGCCGGGCCGGTGCCAGGTCCGGAGGCGCCGTACCTGGTCATCAAGCTGGACCCGGGCCAGCTGCCGGACCTGCCGGCGCCCAGGCCGCGGTTCGAGCTGTTCGTGTACTCGCCCAGGTTCGAGGCGGTCCACCTGAGGTTCGGCCGGGTGGCCAGGGGCGGGATCCGCTGGTCGGACCGGCAGGAGGACTTCCGCACCGAGGTGCTGGGCCTGGTGAAGGCGCAGGACGTGAAGAACTCGGTGATCGTCCCGGCCGGCGCCAAGGGCGCGTTCGTCTGCAAGCGGCTGCCCGACCCCGCCGACCGGGCGGCCTACGCCGACGAGGGCCTGGCCTGCTACCGGATGTTCGTCAGCGCCATGCTGGACATCACCGACAACGCCGGCGGCGAGCGGGTGGTCCCGCCGCCGATGGTGGTCCGGCACGACGGTGACGATCCCTACCTCGTGGTCGCCGCCGACAAGGGCACCGCCACGTTCTCCGACGTCGCCAACGAGATAGCGGCCAGGTACGGGTACTGGCTCGGTGACGCGTTCGCCTCCGGCGGCTCCCAGGGGTACGACCACAAGAAGATGGGGATCACCGCGCGGGGCGCGTGGGAATCGGTGCGCTTCCACTTCCGCACGCTCGGCACCGACGTGGACGCCGACGACTTCACCGTCGCGGGAATCGGCGACATGTCGGGCGACGTGTTCGGTAACGGGATGCTGCTGTCGGATCACATCAGGCTGGTGGCGGCGTTCGACCACCGGCACGTCTTCGTCGACCCCGACCCTGATCCGGTCACCAGTTTCGCCGAGCGGCAGCGGCTGTTCGCGCTGCCCCGGTCCAGCTGGGCCGACTATGACACGTCGCTGATCTCGGCGGGCGGCGGCGTCTGGGCGAGAACGGCCAAATCGGTGCCGGTGTCGCCGCAGGTGCGCGCCGCGCTCGGCCTCGATCCGGGGGCGGTGGCGCTCACCCCGGCTCAGCTGATCTCCGGGATCCTCGCCGCCCCGGTGGACCTGCTGTGGAACGGCGGCATCGGCACCTATGTCAAGGCCGCGGCCGAGACGCACGCCGCGGCCGGCGACCGGGCCAACGACGGCATCAGGATCGACGCCCCCCAGCTGCGGGCCAAGGTGGTCGGCGAGGGCGGCAACCTCGGCTTCACCCAGGCGGGGCGGATCGAGTTCGCCCTGGCCGGCGGGCTGATCAACACCGACTTCATCGACAACAGCGCAGGCGTGGACACCTCGGACCACGAGGTCAACATCAAGATCCTGCTGAACCGGTCGGTTCGCGACGGCCGGCTGACGATGGCGCAGCGCGACGCGCTGCTGCACGAGATGACCGACGAGGTCGCCGCGCTCGTGCTGCCGCACAACTACAGCCAGAACACCGTGCTCGCCGCCGCCCGCGCCCAGGCGGCCTCGATGCTGCACGTCCACGCCCGCTACCTGCGCAAGCTGGAGCGCGACGGCAAGCTGCGGCGCAGGCTGGAGACGCTGCCCGGGGACAAGGAGATCGCGGAGCGGCGGGCGGCAGGCACCGGCCTGACCGGCCCCGAGTTCGCCGTCCTGCTCGCCCGCACCAAGATCGACGCGGCCCAGGAGGTGCTCGACTCGAGCCTGCCCGACGACGCGTACCTGCACACCGCGCTGGTCAAGTACTTCCCCGAGCCGCTGCGGCAGGGCCACGAGCAGGAGCTGGCCGCGCACCCGCTGCGCCGCGAGATCATCACCACGGTCGTGGTCAACGACATGGTGGACAGCTCGGGCATCACGTTCTGGTTCCGGCTGAACGAGGAAACCGGCGCCTCCGTCGCCGACATCACCCGCGCCTGGCTGGTCGCCAGGGAAGTCTTCGACATGCCCTCGTTCTGGCAGCAGGTGCAGCGGCTGGACGGCGTGGTCGACGTGAACACGCAGATTGCGCTGCTGCTCGAGGGCCGCAAGCTCACCGAGCGGGCAGCCCGCTGGCTGCTGCACAACCGGCGGTCACCGTTCGGCATCCAGGACACGATCGACTTCTTCGCCGGCGGCGTCATGGCTGTCGGCTCCAGCCTGCCCAAGCTGCTCACCGGCCGCGATGCGGAGGGATTCGCGGAGCGGCGGGAAGGTTACGTGTCCGGCGGCGTGCCGGACGAGATGGCCGACCGGGTGGCGGCGATGGTGCCCGCCTACTCCGCCTTCGACATCGTGGAGATCGCCGCGGCGACCGGGCGCGGCGTGGAAGAGGCCGCGGAGGTCTACTTCGACCTGGCCGAGCGGCTGCAGCTCAGCAGGCTGCGCGACCGGGTGACGGCGCTGCCGCGCGACGACAGGTGGAACACCGCGGCCCGGGCCGCGCTCCGCGACGACCTGTACGCCGCGCACGCCACGCTGGCCCGGGACGTGCTGCAGGTCAGCGGGGGCGGCAGCCTGGAGGAACGGCTGGCCCGCTGGGCCGAGCGCAACGACGCGGCGGTGGCCCGCGCCACCCAGACGCTGACCGAGATCTGGGAGAGCGACCGGTTCACGATGGCCACGCTGTCGGTCGCCGTGCGCGCGATCCGGGCGCTGGTGCAGGGCAGCGGGCTGCCGGAGGCCGGATGACCGGGCCAGCGGACTGCCGCGTGACCGCAGCCCTGCCGGGCTCGCGTAGTCTTTCACCATGGCAGCGATCGACCCAGCTGAGGAGATCAAGGAACTCTCCTCCAAGCTAACCGGCGTGGAAGTCGTCCTTGACCTGGACGCCATGCGGCGGGAGGCGGTCGGCCTGCGCGAGACGGCGTCCAGCCCCACCCTGTGGACCGACCAGGAGAACGCCCAGGCGGTTACCCGCAGGCTGGCCTACCTGGAGGGTGAGATTACCCGGGTGGAGAGCCTGCGCCGCAGGCTGGACGACACCCAGGTAATGTTCGAGCTCGCCGACAGCGAGAACGACGAGCCGACCCGGGAAGAGGCCATGCGCGACCTGCGCGCCCTCCGGGACGAGATCAACCAGCTCGAGGTGCGCACGCTGCTGTCCGGCGAGTACGACTCGCGCGAGGCGCTGATCACGATCAACTCACAGGCGGGCGGGGCCGACGCCGCCGACTTCGCCGAGAACCTGCAGCGGATGTACCTGCGCTGGGCGGAGCGGCACCGGTACCCGACCGAGGTCTACGACACCTCCTACGCCGAGGAAGCCGGCCTCAAGTCCACCACGTTCGCGGTCAGGGTGCCCTACGCCTACGGCTGGCTGCGCGGCGAGCACGGCACGCACCGGATGGTCCGCATCTCCAAGTACGACAACCAGGGCCGCCGGCAGACCTCGTTCGCCGGCGTGGACGTGGTGCCGGTCGTGCAGACCGCCGATCACATAGAGATCAACGAGGACGAGATCCGGGTGGATGTCTACCGGTCCAGCGGGCCGGGCGGCCAGGGGGTCAACACCACCGACTCAGCGGTCCGGATCACCCACCTGCCCACCGGCATCGTGGTCTCCTGCCAGAACGAGCGCAGCCAGCTGCAAAACCGCGCGACGGCGATGTCCGTGCTGCAGGCGAAGCTGCTCGAGCGCAAGCGCCAGGAGGAAGCCGAGACGCTGTCCGAGCTGCGCGGCCAGACCACGAGCAGCTGGGGAACGCAGATCCGCAACTACGTCCTGTACCCCTACCAGAACGTCAAGGACGTCAGGACCGGGGTCGAGACGAGTAACACGGTGGCCGTGCTCGACGGCGAGATAGACGAGTTCATCGAGGCCGAGATCCGCTGGCTCAAGCAGCAGGAATCAGCCGCAGCGCGCTGATCCGCGCAAGCGCATTAGTGGGCGAGATGCAAGGCGAGCATGAGCAGCAGCGTGGCGATCAGCGCCATGATGAGCAGCTGGACGCCATGGCCTGACTGGGTGTGGTGCACGTCCGCCTTGGCGTGCCGGCAAGCGGGGCAGCGTCCCTCCACGACCGGCCCGGCACATTGAGCGCAGATCAGGTGTTCGCAGCTCATCGAGCTTCCCTTCGGGCGGGCGACACGCGGGCGAGTTCGGCGATGTTAGACCTTCGAAGCCAGTTTCCCGCCTAGACTGTCCCGTGGCCAATCCAGGTGAGACCCGTAGCCCGACCTTCACCTCCCATCTTACCGATCGCGTGTGATGAATCTGTGATCCACTTCGATAACGTCACGAAGCTGTACCCGAACCAGAGCCGTCCGGCGCTGGAGAACGTCAACATTGACGTCGAGAAGGGCGAGTTCATCTTCCTCGTCGGCCCGTCCGGCTCGGGCAAATCGACGTTCCTGCGGCTGGTGCTCAAGGAGGAGCGGCCCACCGAGGGCAGGATCCACGTGGCCGGCAAGGACCTGGCCCGGCTCACTGCCTGGCGCATCCCGCTGCTGCGGCGCCGGATCGGCTGTGTCTTCCAGGACTTCCGGCTGCTGCCCAACAAGAACATCTACCAGAACGTCGCGTTCGCGCTGGAGGTCATCGGGAAGCCGCGGCGCTTCATCCGCAAGGTCGTTCCCGAAGTCATCGACCTGGTGGGCCTGGAGGGCAAGCACGACAGGATGCCCGACGAGCTGTCCGGCGGCGAGCAGCAGCGGGTCGCCATGGCCAGGGCGTTCGTCAACCGCCCGATGATCTTGCTGGCGGACGAGCCGACCGGCAACATCGACCCGGCGACCTCCATCGGAATCATGAAGGTTCTCGACCGGATCAACAGGACCGGCACTACCGTGGTGATGGCCACGCACGACGCGGCGATCGTGGATTCGATGCGCAAGCGCGTGGTGGAGCTCGAGTTCGGCAAGGTGGTCAGGGACCAGTCCCGCGGGGTGTACGGCCAGGCGTACTGAGAGTTTTATCGACCCCCGAGATCATCCAGCGGCCGTGGGCATGAGCCTGGCCGCCCGGTACTACCGAGGGATTCAGCGGCGATGCGTGCACAGTTTGTCTTCCACGAGGTATGGACGGGGCTGCGGCGTAACCTCACCATGACGATCGCGCTCGTCGTGGTCGTGGCCATCAGCCTGTCCCTCCTCGGCACCGGCCTGCTGTTCGTCAAGCAGGTGAACAACACCAGGACGTACTGGCAGGGCAAGGTCGAGATCTCCGTCTACCTGTGCACGGCCAACAGCGTCAGCACGCAGTGCAGGCAGAACGGCCCGGCCACCGCCACCGAGATCGCCTCGATCAAGCACGACCTGCAGAGCCTGCCGCAGGTCCAGCACGTGTTTTACGAGACCCAGGCGCAGGCCTACCAGCACTTCAGGCAGGACTTCTCCCAGGACCCGTCGTTCGTCAGCACGGTCAGCCAGGGCGACATCCCGAACTCCTTCGAGGTCAAGCTGAAGAACCCGACCGCTGACTTCAACGTGGTCGCGGGCACGGTGCAGGGCCTGCCGGCGTTGACGACATCGTCGATGACCGGTCCATCCTCAGCAACTTCTACAAGCTGCTCGACGGCGCGCGGAACGCGGTCGTGGTCATCGCGATCATCCTGATCATCGCCGCGGCGCTGCTGGTGGCGAACACGATCCGGCTGTCCGCGTTCAACCGGCGCCGCGAGACTTCCATCATGCGCCTGGTCGGCGCCTCCAACTTCTACATCCAGCTGCCCTTCCTGGTCGAGGGCGTGATCGCCGGCCTGGTCGGCTGGCTCGTCGCGGCCGGCCTCCTCGTGGCGGTCAAGTCGCTAGGGCTGGATACCCTGCAGGAGTACTTCACCTTCAACGTGCGGCTCAGCGCCACGGATCTGATCGAGGTCGTGCTCCTCACGATGATCGTGGGCGTGCTGCTCTGCGGCGCGACGTCTTTCCTGACCCTCCGGCGCTATCTGCGGGTGTGACGGGCCTTTTTCAACCGCCCGCTGCGGATAGCGGAAGCTGCGCGGACTCGTGAGGCTGGAAAAGGTTCGATAGATGGGAGGCCCGGCGTAGTGCCGCGGGAGCAGGGAGTCAAGGTCGTCGCCCGGAACCGGCGGGCCAGGCACGACTACCACATCGAGGACACCATCGAGGCGGGCCTCGTGCTGACCGGCACCGAAGTGAAGTCACTGCGCGCCGGCCGGGCGTCGCTGAACGAGGCATACGGCCAGCTCACCGGCGATGAGCTGTGGCTGCACGGGCTGCACATCCCGGAGTACGCGCAGGGCACGTGGACCAACCACGAGCCGCGGCGGACGCGTAAGCTGCTGCTACACCGCAAGGAGATCGACCGGCTTGCCAGCCAGGTGGCCGAGCGCGGCTTCACGATTGTCCCGCTGTCGCTGTACTTCAGCGGCGGGAAGGCGAAGGTTGAGCTGGCGCTGGCCCGCGGCAAGCGGACGTATGACAAGCGTCATGATCTGGCGCAACGGGATGCGGCCAGGGAGGTGGACCGTGCGCTCCGCCGGCGAAGGTGACTGGGAACAAGGACATGTCCCGGCCCGGCCATAGCCAGGGCGCGCACTCCGGCCCGCAACGGCGCGCATCCTGGCTGACGGCCCGCAACCGGGTCTTCCAGCCGCCCGTTCACCCGGACGGGCAGGCCGACCCCGGTCAGCTTCCCCTGCCCGCGCCGGACGGTGAGAACGGCGCCGCCCGGTCTGGCCCGCCGCCTGCTCCGGCCGCCCCGGGACCGGTGCCACCCGCTGGTCCGGGTGATACCCCGGCCCCTGCCCGTTCGGCAGGAAAATCCGTCTCGCCGTCGCCACCACGGCCAGGCCCGCGCGGGCGGGTCAGCGGCATCTTTTCCCGGTCCAGGCTGCTCCGCGTCGGCGGCGCGGCGGTGATACTGGGCGTGATCTCGGCCGGGCTGCTCGGCGGCGGCGCGCCGGACACGTCAGCGGAGACGACTGTGCAGTCGTTCCTGCTGGACTGGGAACAGGGCAACTATCAGCAGGCCGGCCAGCTCACCACCGGCAATCCGGCGGCGGTCGCGGCCGCGCTCCGGGCGGCCTACCAGCAGGTGGACGCCGCGGCGCTCTACCTCAGCATCGAGAAGGTCACGCAGAGCGGTGACACCGCGCAGGCGCAGTTCGGCGCGTCGGTGGACCTCGGCGCGGACGGCGCAGCGTGGCGGTACACCGGGCAGTTCGGGTTGCACTGGACCGGCTCGGCCTGGAAGATCCGGTGGAGCCCCAGTGTCATCGTCCCCGGCCTGCGCCCAGGCACGCGACTGGCTGTGCGCAGCGCCATGGCACCGCGCGCGCTGATACTCGATGCGGCCGGGCAGCCGCTGCAGCAGCCGTCGGCCACCTACGTGGTCGGCGTGCGGCCGGACCGGCTGGCCAGCGCGACGGCGACCGCCAGCGGCCTCGGCCGGATCACCGGCCTGGACTCCGCGCAGGTGCTGGACCAGATTGACGCCGCGCCGCAAGGGTCGTTCCTCGGCCTGCTCACGCTCGATCCCCGGTCCTACGCGCAGCTGGGCGGGCGGCTGCGCAGCGTGCCCGGGCTGATCGTCCACCGGGCCGGGCAGCGGTTGTTCACCAGCATCGCGACCGGCGTGGTCGGGACGGTCGGCACCGAGAACGCCCCGCTGTTCCGGCAGTCCGGCATCGCCTACCAGCCGGGTGACACCACTGGCCTGTCCGGGCTGCAGCAGTACTACCAGCGCAGGCTGGCGGGCTCGCCGACCACCGAGGTGATCGTCGAGGACGGCGCCGGGCACCTGGTGTCCGTGCTGCACCGATGGTCGGGACTACCCGGATCGGCGGTGCGCACCACGCTCAGCTCCATCGCCCAGACCGCGGCCAACGGGGCGCTCGGCAGCACCGCCGGCGCCGCCGCGATCGTGGCCGTGCAGGCATCCACCGGCAAGATTCTCGCCGTCGCCAGTCAGGCCGCCCGCCACGGCCACATCGCGCAGCCCGACCCGCTGGCCGGACGGTACCCGCCGGGGCAGGCATTCACGATCGTCTCGACCGCCGCCCTCCTGGGTACCGGGCTGTCGGCGAGCGATCAGGTGCCGTGCACCACCGTCAACGACGTGGGCGGCGAGACATTCATCAACGACCCGCCGGCCCGGGGCCTCGGCGCGCAGCCGCCGTTCAGCGCCGATTTCGCCCACGGCTGCGGCACCGCATTCGCCGGCCTGTCCCGGCGGCTGACGCGGCCGGCCTGCGCGGCATGGCCACGGGATTCGGCCTCGGCGCGTCCTGGCGGCTGCCGCTGACTGCCTTCACCGGCGCGATGCCCGCTCCGGCGGACGACGCGCAACTGGCCGCGGACACGATCGGTACCGGGAACGTTCTGGTCAGCCCCCTGAATATGGCGCTGGTCGCGGGCCAGGTGGATTCCGGGCAGTGGCACGCTCCTTCGCTGGTGACCAGCCCGGCCGACCCGGCGGCTGCGCCGATCGCGTCGAAGTACCAGGTGAGCCACCAGGCCATGGGGACGCTGCGGAGCCTGATGCGGGCCGCCGTGCGGACCGGGACCGCGCGGCAGGCCGACCTGTCCGGCCAGCCCGTCTACGGCCAGGCCGGACAGGCACCGTTCAGCCAGGGCGGCAAGGGCGTCCGGGCCGCCTGGTTCGTGGGTTTCCGCGGCGACGTGGCCTTCGCCGTGCTGGAGTTCGGCACGTCCAGCAGCAACTCCGCAGTCCCGCTCGCCGCGCACTTCCTGCAGCGGCTGCCCGCGTCGCTGCTCGGCCCGTAGCCCCGGTGGCCGCTGCCTGCGCAGCCGTGACGTAACCGTTACCCGAATTCTGATTACGCTGAGCAACCTTTTAACTGCATTCCGTCGTCTTAGCAGGTGACTGGGTGTCGCTTGGGGGGTTGCGGCCCAGTCGCCGTGATGAGAACCGGGCTTCATCTCGGGGGAAGCCCGGACAATGGACCGGCCCCGACCCTGCCGGTCAACCCCGCGGGCGCACTTCGGCCACCGCCAGCGCCCGCGGGGTTCTCATCATGCTGAGGTCCCTCCCTGTTGCCTGATCCGCGCTGCCTGATCCGCCCTGGCCGGGAATCAGACTTGGCCGTGAGGCGTTCCACAAGGTAGCGTTTCCCGATGTGTCACCCGGCGTTCGCGTCGGGCGGCACGGGACAACTCAATAGGGGGTGACAGGCTTCGACTTTGGTTGTCGAGCCAGGGGAAGCGGGCCGAGGGTCGTGGTGGCGACCTCGTTAATCCCGTGACCGCAAACCATAAGTGCCAACGCAAAGCGCACTGACCTCGCTCTCGCTGCCTGACAGCGAGTTCTGAGGTCTGTCAGCCCGGGACCGCCTCTGGCCCGGATCCTGGCATCAGCTAAGAGGCTCAACTAACCGGATCGGTCGCGGAGCCGGTTAGGACACCGAACAGCGACTGAGCCCGTCGGCGGCAGGCCTGCAGGACCGCCGGGGCTGAGAAAAGCAGGGCAGGCTGCGCCCGGAGAAGCCCTGGTGAAGCACCGAAGGACGCGGGTTCGATTCCCGCCACCTCCAAGAGTGCTCAGTGGAGACCCTGAGCATTGTTGGAGGTGACTATGTCTCCCTCGTAACGAGCAAGGATTTCGCGCGCCCAGGCAACGGCATCAATGACCCGGATGCCTGTTGGCTGTGGCCGGGTCCAGAGTTCTAGATTTTCGGGACGGTTGTCGTCTCGAACGCCGTTTCGATGGTGCACTGACTCGTCCGGCAGCAGGTACCGGCCGAGGATGCTCTCCATGACGATGATGTGCTCGAAGACGTAGTGCCCCTTTCCCGCCCGTGGGTGACCCTGCGTCCAGGCCAGAACGTATCCAGCCTTGTGGCGCGTACGCCCCCCTCGCCAGCGGCCATTTGCTGCACGGGCTACCGTACGACAGGCGGAGCAGGTGGCTGACTTCCCCTGCTTTGCCGCTCCGCACGAGCACAAGTCCCTGGAACGGCACGCTGGACATCGAAGGTGCCTGCTGGATGGCTGATAACTCCGCCCGCAATCAATACAGATTCTGATCACCAGAGAAGTATATCGAATCTGTGTTCTACATAATGCCGTATTGGCACCACGGTTGCCGCCGGCGTGGTGTGAGAGCCACGGCCATGACCGGCCGGGGTGGCCGGACCGGCGTCTTGACGATCTTCACGTACAGTGCGTTAGGCAGGTGTCCGGGGCGGCGGCCGGGTGCGGGACGTCGCTCAGCCGACTGGGGTTGACTTGTGAGGCCGTGGCTTACTCGCGCTGTTTACGGCGTGCTGGCTGCCGAGATCGCGGTGGTCGTGTGGTACGCGGTCGCGCACACCGCCGTTGACTTCAGCGTGTACCTGTGGGGCGGTCACGCGATCACGCACGACAGCCGCCTGTACCTGGACCGGGCGCACGGGCACTGGTTCACCTACCCGCCGTTCGCGGCGGTCCTGTTCGTGCCCATCTCGCTGCTGCCGGTCGTGGCCGCCCAGGTGCTGTGGGAACTGGCCTCTGTCGCTGCGTTCGCGGTCGCGTGCGTGCTGACGCTCAAGCTGGCCGGCTGGCGCGCGGCGAGGACCGCGGTCGCCGCCGTAGTGGCCGCCGGCCTGCTGCTCGAACCCGTGTACCACACCCTGTTTCAGGGCCAGATCAACACGATTCTCCTCGCGCTCGTGCTCACCGACGTCTGGCGCGCCGCCCGCGGCCGCCGCGCCGGGATCGGCGTCGGGATAGCGGCCGCGATCAAGCTGACCCCCGCCATCTTCGTCCTGCTCTTCCTGCTGGCCGGGCGGACCAAGGCCGCGATGACGGCGGTCGGCGCCTTCATCGGCTGCACGCTGATCGGGTACCTCGTCGCTCCGGGCGCCTCCCGGCTCTACTGGACGCGCTTCTTCTACGACACCAAGCGCATCGACGCGCCCTACGTCGGTAACCAGTCCCCCTACGGGGCAGCGGTCCGGATCTTCGGCGGGATCACTCACGTCGGCTCCTGGTACCTGCTGGCGTCGGTCGCCATCGGGATCGCCGGGATGGCGGCGGCCACGGTGTTCGCCCGGCGTGCCGACTGGCTGAGCGCGGCGGCGGTGACCGGTGCCACCAGCCTGCTGGTCTCGCCCATTTCCTGGACGCATCACTGGGTGTGGATCGTGCCGGCGCTGGTCGTGCTCGCCCGCGGCGGGACCGGCGGCCGGATCGCCGCGGCCGGCGGCTTCGTGCTGTTCGCGCTGGCGCCGCTGTGGTGGACGCCGCATTCGCTGGGCCGGCCGGACTACGGGTTTCACTGGCTGGCGACCCTCGTCGCCAACTGCTACCTGGTCGCCGGGCTCGCGTTCGTGCTGTACATGGGCAGGCGCGCCTACCTGATGCTGACCGCTCGTCCCGAGCCCGGGCCAGGCCCGGTCGGCGACGGTGCTGAGCCAGCCAGAAACGCCCTCGGCCTCACGGCTCCGAAATAACCGGCAGCCCAGGCAGCAGCAGCTCGGCAAACGCCGAGGCCATGAGGCTATGGCCGCTGGCATTGGGGTGCAGCCGGTCCGGGCTGAACAGCTTCGGGTCGGCGGTGCCGGTCATCGCCCAGGCGTCGAGGCAGACGACGCCGGGCCCGGCCGCCTGCTCGCGGATGACGTCACTGGCCAGCCGGATGCGCTGGCGGGCGACACCGATGAACGCGGGCGGCAGCGGGATGATCTCCGCGATGTCCGGCAGCGTGCAGGCCAGCACCGTGGTCCCGGCCGCGGTCAGGCCGTCGAGCAGCCGCGCCAGCCCGGCGCCGAACGCCTGCGGGCTGAAGTCAGCGGCCCGGATGTCATTCATCCCCACGGTGACGCTGACGAGGTCAGGACGCAAGCGGGCCACCAGCGGCAGCTGCAGAGCCAGCACCACGCCCACGGTGGCGCCGTCGGCCGCCAGGTTGGTCAGCGAGCAGGGCACCGCGGTGCGGGCGGTCAGCATGTCGGCCAGCCGCTGCGCCCAGCCGATGCGGCGTCCGTCTGGGCCCTGGTCTCCCTTGCCTGCGGTCAGGCTGTCGCCGAGCGCGACGTACGTGGACCAGGTCATCCCGTCTGCGTCCTCCTGGCTGAAGCGGTCCGGGTCACCTCTCCATTGTCAGGCCCGCCGCGAGCGAACCATCCGGAATAAGCCGGTCCGCCGGCGCTGCTGCACTAGTCAGCAGTCATCGCCGAATACCGGGTCCCGAAAGGCTTCCATGATCATCCCGCTCTCCATCCTCGACCTGGCGCCCGTCCGGCCGGGCGAAACGGCCGCCGACAGCTTCGCGGCCAGCGTGGCCCTGGCCCAGCGTGCGGAGCAGTGGGGTTACCGCCGGGTCTGGTACGCCGAGCACCACAACAACCCGATGATCGCGTCGTCGGCGCCCAGCGTGCTCATCGCGCACATCGCGGCGCAGACCCGGCACATCCGCCTCGGCGCCGGCGGGGTTATGCTGCCCAACCATGCCCCGCTCACGATCGCCGAGCAATTCGGCACGCTCGCCTCGCTGCACCCCGGCCGCATCGACCTCGGCCTGGGCCGGGCCCCCGGCTCGGACCAGAACACGATGCGCGCGCTGCGCCGCAGCGGGTCGTCGGCCGACACCTTCCCCGAGGACGTGCTCGAGCTGCAGGGTTACCTGGCCGGCGAGACCAGGATCCCCGGGGTGAACGCGATGCCGGGCAGCGGCACGCACGTTCCGCTCTACATTCTCGGCTCGTCCATGTACGGCGCCGCCGTCGCGGCGGCGCTCGGCCTGCCCTACGCCTTCGCCTCGCACTTCGCCCCGGATGCGCTGACCGACGCGGTCGCGGCCTACCGCCGCGAGTTCCGCCCGTCCGCGCAGCTGGAGCGGCCACATGTCATCGCCGGTGTCAATGTCATCGCCGCCGACACGCGGCCGGACGCGCAGCAGCAGCTCCTCGACGCGCAGCGGCACCGGGCCAGCGCCATGTTCGGCCGGGGACGCATCTTCACCGCCGACGAGGCGGACGCGATCCTCGGCTCACCCGCGGGCCAGCACGTCCGGCAGATGATGACGTACTCAGCCGTCGGGACGCCGGCCGAGGTCAGCGAGTACCTCGAGGGCTTCGTCAAGCATGCCGATGCGGACGAGCTCATCGTCGCCCTCCAGTCGCCCGGCACCGAGGCCCGGCTGCGCTCCGCCGAGCTGCTGGCGGACTCCGTGGATCACGCCCTGGCCGGCTGAGCGGCACCGGCCGCTGGCCGGCCGCGGCTGAGTATCAGCGGCTGAGCATCACAGGTCGAGCCGCAGCGGCGGCCCGGTCCGCTCCCTGACTTGCTCGGCGCTGACGCCGGGCGCCAGCTCGCGCAGCACCAGCCCGCCCGGCTCGACGTCGATCACGGCCAGGTCGGTGATGATGCGCTGGACGCAGGCCCGGCCGGTCAGCGGCAGCGAGCAGTCCGTGACGATCTTGTGACTGCCGTCGCGCGCGGTGTGCTCCATCATCACCAGCACCCGCTTGGCCCCGTGCACGAGATCCATCGCACCGCCCATGCCCTTGACGACCTTGCCGGGGATCATCCAATTGGCCAGGTCGCCGCCGGCCGACACCTGCATGGCACCGAGCACGGCGACGTCGATGTGCCCGCCACGGATCATCCCGAAGCTGGTGGCGGAGTCGAAGAAGGAGGCGCCGGGCAGCAGCGTCACCGTCTCCTTGCCCGCGTTGATCAGGTCGGCGTCCACCTCGTCCTCGGTGGGGTAAGGGCCCACGCCCAGCACGCCGTTCTCGCTCTGCAGCGTCACGAAGACGCCGTCGGGTATGAAGTTCGGCACCAGCGTCGGCAGCCCGATCCCCAGGTTGACGTAGGAGCCGTCGGGCAGCTCCCTGGCCACCCGGGCGGCGAGCTCGTTTCTGGTCAGCGCCATCAGGTCCGCACCGTCCGCTTCTCGATCCGCTTGCCCTCGCTGCCCACCTCGACCACCCGCTGGACGAACACGCCGGGAACGTGCACGAGGTCCGGGTCGATCTCCCCGGGCTCGACCAGTTCTTCGACCTCGGCGATGGTCACGCGCCCTGCCATCGCGCACAGCGGGTTGAAGTTGCGGGCGCTGGAGTGGAAGACCAGGTTGCCGTGCCGGTCGCCACGGGCGGCGCGCACCAGGCCGTAGTCACAGACGATGGCCTGCTCGAGCACGTACTCGCGGCCGCCGAACGTCCGGGTCTCCTTCGGCGGTGACGCCAGCGCGACCCCGCCGGAGCCGTCGTAGCGCCACGGCAGGCCGCCCTCGGCCACCTGGGTCCCGACGCCGGCGGGCGTGTAGAACGCGGGGATGCCGGCCCCGCCGGCCCGCAGCCGCTCCGCCAGGGTTCCCTGCGGCACCAGCTCGACCTCGATCTCGCCGCCGAGGAACTGCCGCTCGAACTCCTTGTTCTCCCCGACGTAGGAGCCGGTCGTGCGCCGGATCCGGTTGGCCCGCAGCAGCTGCCCCAGGCCCCACTCGTCCACGCCGCAGTTGTTGCTGACCGTCTCGAGGTCCGTCGTGCCCTGATCGAGCAGCGCCGCGATCAGCGCGATCGGCACCCCGCAGAGCCCGAACCCGCCCACCGCCATACTCGCGCCGTCAGGTATGCCGGCGACCGCTTCGGCCGCCGAGGCGATCACCTTGTCCATGCCGCCACCGTAGCCTGTGCCGGGCAGCCGGGGGAGGGCCACCGTGGTGCCAGTCGTGTGCCCTGGCGCGTTCCACCGCGGCGGGTCCCCGATGGCAGCCGAGGCCGCATCCGGAGAAGGGCTCCGGTCCGGGCCTGTATAGTCAGGCCAGGTGAGCCGGGAAGACTGGTCGGCAGCGTTCTAGCGCAAGGGCTCACCATGTATCCGCGTACCTCGTCGGCACTCGCCTCGCACTGGCGCTCCGACATGCTGCGCACCAACCTGTGGCTGGTGCCCGGGATCGAGGTGCTGGCGGCCATCGCGCTGTTCGCCGTCACGCTGAGCCTGGACCACGCCGCCTACCGCGGCGACTTCTCGCTGCCGTCCTGGGTGATCAGCGGCACCGCCGACGCCTCCCGGCAGATCCTCACCGCGATCGCAGCCGCCGTGATCACCGTGGTGGGTGTCGTCTTCTCGATCATCCTGGTGACCCTCACGCTCGCGTCCACGCAGTTCGGGCCCCGGATGCTGCGGAACTTCATCCGGGACCGGGGCACCCAGCTGACGCTCGGCACCTTCGTGGCCACGTTCGTCTACGCGGTGCTCGTGCTCGTCTCGATAGGCCCGGCGTCGCACGGTAACTTCGTGCCCCACATCGGCGTCAGGGTGACGCTGGCGCTGATGGTGGCGGCACTGGGCGTGCTGATCTACTTCATCCATCACACCGCGACGTCGATCCAGCTGCCGCAGGTGATCGCGAGCATCGCGCGTGACCTGTCCGAGGCGATCGACGTGCAGGGCGGCCATGACGCCGGGCGCCCCCAGCCTGCGGTCACGGAGGCCGGCCTGTCGTCGGCGGAGCTGCGCACCCGGATGGCCGAACAGGGCGGCGTGGTCCGCGCGCCTGCCAGCGGGTACCTGCAGTTCATCAGGCACCGGATCCTCGTCCAGTTCGCCGCCGACGCGAACGCGGTCATCGCGCTGGACCACCGGCCCGGGCACTTCATCGTCCAGGGCCACCCGGTCGCCACGGTCTGGCCGCCCGACGCCGCAGAACGGGTCGGCGACGCGCTCGGCCGCGCCCACATCACCGGGCCCTACCGGACCCTCACCCAGGACATCTCGTTCGGCATCGACCAGCTGGTCGAGATCGCCATCCGCGCGCTGTCCCCCGCCGTCAACGACACCTTCACGGCGCTGACCTGCGTTGACTGGCTCGGCGACAGCCTTTGCAAGATCACCCGCCAGTGGCACCCGGCGCAGGTACACCGGGACAGCCGCGGCTACATCCGGGTCATCACGGCCGAGCCGAGCCACGAGCGCCTGGTGCAGCGCGCGTTCGAGAAGATCC
This sequence comes from uncultured Actinomycetes bacterium, assembly GCA_963702235.1. Lineage (GTDB taxonomy): Bacteria > Actinomycetota > Actinomycetes > Streptosporangiales > Streptosporangiaceae > PALSA-505. Next base: position 4,106 of record CAVPBZ010000028.1, on the reverse strand, counting down.
GCCAGGCCAGCCAGGGCATGCCCGCGGTGATGATCCGCCAGCTCGACGCGCTGGTGAAGATCATGGCCGATACGTCCAGCGCCGGGCAGCGCCAGGTGCTGCTGGACCAGGCCGCGATGATCCAGCGGGCGAGTGAGCGCTCAGTGCCCGAGGGGGCGGACCGGGACGACGTCCGGCGCCGGTACGAGGAAGTGTTCGCGGCTGACAGCCGGATGCGGGTGTAAGAGCCGCAGATCTGCGCGCGGCGGCATATTCACCCGATTTTCCCACCTGACGGGTGAGGCGGCAGTGCCGCAGGCTGCGTACCGTTAGCGCCCACGGACGTGGCCTGAGCTGCAGGTCAGCGCCGGGGGAGAGGAAGGCCAGCCGTGCGCGAAGCGCGCAAGACACTGACCCGTTACACCATCGAGGCCGAGCACCGTCATCCCGGATCGACCGGTGACTTCTCCGGACTGCTGAACTCCGTGGCGACCGCCGTGAAGATCATCAGTAATCAGGTAGGGCGCGGCGCGCTCATCGGCGCGCTGGGCAGCGCCGGCGTGGAGAACGTCCAGGGCGAGGTGCAGAAGAAGCTCGACATCATCAGCAACGAGGTGATGGTCGAGGAGACGGAGTGGTCCGGGCACCTGGCCGCGATGGCATCCGAGGAGATGGCGGATATCTTCGCTGTCCCGGACACCGAGCAGCGCGGCAAGTACCTGCTGGTGTTCGACCCGCTGGACGGCTCGAGCAACATCGACGTGAACATCTCGGTCGGCACGATCTTCTCGATCCTGCGCAGCCCCGATCCCGGTGCCGTCCCGCGGGCCGAGCACTTCTTCCAGCCAGGCGTCGAGCAGGTCTGCGCCGGATTCGCGCTCTACGGCGCGTCCACGATGCTGGTCCTCACCACCGGTGACGGCGTGGACGGGTTCACGCTCGACCGCGACATCGGCGCGTTCATCCTGACCCACCCGCAGATGCGCATCCCCGAGAACGCGGGTGAGTTCGCGATCAACGCATCGAACGAGCGGTTCTGGGAGCCGCCGGTGCGCCGCTACATCCAGGAGTGCCTGGCGGGCAGCACCGGACCGCGGGGCCGCGACTTCAACATGCGCTGGATCGCCTCGCTGGTGGCCGAGACCTACCGGATCCTCACCCGCGGCGGCGTCTTCCTGTACCCCAAGGACAGCAAGGAACCGGCGACGGAGGGGCGGCTCCGGCTGCTCTACGAGTGCAATCCGGTCGCGTTCCTCGTCGAGCAGGCCGGCGGCCTGGCCAGCACCGGACGCGAGCGGGTCATGGAACTGAAGCCCGCCGGCCTGCACGAGCGGGTGCCGATGATCTTCGGCTCGAGGAACGAGGTCGAGCGGATCGAGCGCTACCACCGGGAGCAGCCGCGTGTGCCGGGGCCGTCCTTCGACGACTCGCTGTTCAACAGCCGGTCCCTGTTCAGGATCCCCTAACCGGAGGAAAACGCGTGACGACCAAGCACCCCATCATCGCCGTCACCGGCTCATCCGGCGCGGGCACGACGTCGGTGACCAGGACCTTCCAGCACATCTTCCGCCGGGAGGGGATCAACTCGGCGATCGTGGAGGGGGACTCCTTCCACCGCTACGACCGGCGTGAGATGGCGGCGGCCATGGCGGACGCCGACAGCCAGGGCAACCGCCACCTCTGCCACTTCTCGCCCGAGGCGAACCTGCTGGAAGATCTCGAGACGCTGTTCCGCGACTACGGCGACAACGGCACCGGGAAGGTCCGCAAGTACCTGCACGACGACGGTGAGGCCGCGGCGTACGGGCAGCAGGCCGGGACGTTCACCCCGTGGGAAGAGGTCGATCCGGACAGCGACGTGCTCTTCTACGAGGGGCTGCACGGCGCGGCCGTCACCGAGAAGGCAGACGTCGCCCAGCACCCGGACCTGCTGGTCGGAGTCGTCCCGATCATCAACCTCGAGTGGATCCAGAAGCTGCACCGGGACAAGACCACCCGGGGCTACTCCGACGAGGCGGTCGTCGACACGATCCTGCGGCGGATGCCCGACTACGTGAACTACATCTGCCCGCAGTTCTCCCGGACGCACGTGAACTTCCAGCGGGTGCCGACGGTGGACACCTCTAACCCGTTCATCGCCCGGTTCATCCCGACCGCCGACGAGAGCTTCCTCGTCATCCGGTTCGCCAATCCCAGGGGCATCGACTTTCCCTACCTGCTGTCGATGCTGCACGACTCCTTCATGTCCCGGCCCAACATCATCGTGGTGCCGGGCGGGAAGATGGAGCTGGCCATGCAGCTGATCTTCACGCCGCTGATCCTGCGGCTGATGGAGGCCCGGCGCCGGGCCTGATCCGGCGCTCTCGTCTCTTCGGCGACGGGGGTGATGATCTTCGTAAGTCTCTGGCGGAGCCGTTCGGCAATCTCTGCTGCCCTGGCCGTGCTGGTCTGCGGGAGCGGGATCAGCCGGGGGAGGGCGATCCCGCGGCGATCGCCACGACGGCGATGGCGCCGATCGCGCCGCCGCACGCGATCACCGCGGACGGGGGAAAGTGCTGGGCCGCGGCGCCCGCCGCGATCATGGCGATGCCCTGGCCCAGGCTCATGCCGCCGGTGGCGAGCCCGAACGCCTGGCTCCGCCGGGCCGGCGGCGCGGCTATCACGAAGGCCGCGTTGGCGGCCACCTGAAAGCACGTGAACGCGCCGGAGACGGCCAGGATCAGCAGCGCGGCGGGCAGCCCGGGCCGCACCGCGATCAGGATGAGGATCAGGCAGCACCCGGCCGCCAGCGGCGCGATCAGCCGCTGCCGGCTGGCCGGCGGCACGAACCTGCCGAACGCGGCCGCGCCGAGCGTGTACCCGGCCGGGCCTGCCGCCAGCAGCAGGCCCACCCCGCTCGCGCCCGCGTGCAGCTGCCGCGCGAACGGGGCGGCCACGCCCTCCGGGGCGTTGTAGAACGCGGCCAGCCAGCCGAACAGCATCAGCGTGCGCAGATCCGCGCGGGTGAACACCAGGCGTATCCCGGCCATGATGTCTGCCAGCGGCCTGGTCTGCGGGCCGTCCGGCCTGCTGGCGGGCCGCGGCCGCACCCCGAGCTGCACCAGCAGCGCCGACGCGGCGAACGTGGCGGCGTCCGCGATCAGGGCCGGCCGCGCGCCGAACGAGCCGACCACGGCGCCGCCGGCCGCGAACCCGATGACCTGCGCCAGCTGGAACGTGGTCAGCGTGACCGCCGTCCCGATCACGTACTGGTCACCGGTGAGCACGTCCGGGTAGATGGCGGCCCGCGCCGAGGCGAACGGCGCGCCGAACGTCGTCACGACGAACAGCAGCAGCACCAGGACGCCCAGCGGCACGCCTGGCACCGCCATCACCAGTACCAGTACTGCGCGGATCACGTCGCAGGCGATCATCACCGCACGCCGCGGCAGCCGGTCCGCCAGGCCGGACAGCGTCAGCCCGCCGAGGAAGGCCGGCAGGAAGCTGACCGCGAACGTGACCGCGGCCAGCAGCGCCGAATGGGTCCGGTCGTACACCAGTACGGTCACCGCGACCTTCGCCAGCTGGTCGCCGGTCACCGACAGCAGCTGCGCCAGCCACAGCGCCCGGAACTCCGCTACCGCGAAGACTTCGCGGTACGTCGCCCGCTCCGCCGTGCCGGTCAGGACCATCACCTCTATTCGCGACACCGCGGCTCGTGTAACCAGTGCCGCCATAATGTCGCGCCACCTGTCATGTCGCAACAAATTGCGACAAGGTCGTTACAGGGGGGATCGCTGGATGCCGGCGGCCGCGGCAGGCCGCGGCGGGGCGGCGCGCCGGTGGCCCCGGTGGCCCGAATGCCGGGGGCGCTGCGATGATGCCGCGCCTGGATGAGCAGGCAAAGCACGCGGGCCGGCCGGTCAGCAGGCAGCAGGCTTCGGCCGACGTCAGCGGCCTGGGCTGGCGGTACATCCTGGGCTCGCTGCGGACCTGCGTGCGGGTCGGATCGCTCGGCCAGCCGCATCGAGCGGGCGATCGCCGCGGGCGGCAGGCTCGTCTACGACGCCGAGGCGCCCGCGTTCTGGGTGCTGGCCGACGCCGAGGGCAACGAGGCCTGCATCACGACCTGGCAGGGCCGGGACGAC
>CAVPBZ010000027.1:0-18675 GCA_963702235.1 uncultured Actinomycetes bacterium | reverse complement strand
CACGATCGTGAACGTCGCGCTGCCGGACATCCAGCGGGCCCTGCACTTGAGCTTCGCCGACCTGCAGTGGGTGGTGGACGCCTACGCCCTGACGCTGGCAGCGTTCCTGCTCAAGCCGCAGGCGGCCTGGCCGACATGTACGGCCGGCGGCTGCTGTACCTGGTCGGCCTCGGGGGTGTTCACCGGCGCGTCCATGCTGTGCGGCTTCGCCGCCAGCACGCTGATGCTCGAATTGTCCCGCGCCTTGCAGGGTATCGGCGGGGCGATCATGTTCTCGGTATCGCTGGCGCTGCTGGCCGACGCCTTCCGCGGCCGGGACCGCGGCACGGCATTCGGCGTCTGGGGCGCGGTACCGGGGTGGCCGTCAGTCGGCCGGCTGCTCGGCGGCCTGCTGAGCCTCGCTGTCCTGGCGCTCAATCTTCTTCGTCAACGTGCCGTTCGGGATCGCGGCCGTCGTCATCGCGGTCACCAAGGTAACGGAGTCCCGGGCGCCGCAGGCCAGCGGGCCGGACTGGGCGGGCTTCGTGCTCTTTACCGTCGCGCTGTCCAGCCTGGTCTACGGCCTGATCGAGTCGAACCACGGTCGTTCACCGACCCCCTGGTGCTGTCCTCGTTCGCGGTGGCGGCCGTGCTGATGATCGCCTTCGTCCTGATCGAGCCGCGCATCGCGCACCCGATGTTCGACCTCAGCCTGTTCCGGCTGCCCACCTTCAGCGGCGGCGCGGTCGCGGCGTTCGGGCTCAGCGCCTCGATCTTCGCGATGCTGCTCTATCTCGTGCTCTACCTGCAGGACATCCTGGGCTACTCGCCGCTGGGCACCGGCCTGCGGCTGATGGTGATCTCGGTCTGCATCCTGGCCACCGCCACCGTGGCCGGGCGGCTGACCGCACGGGTACCGGTACGGCTGCTCATCGGGCCCGGCCTGATCCTCGTCGGCGTGGGTCTGCTGCTGATGCGAGGGCTCAGCATGAGCTCGAGCTGGACCCACCTCATCCCGGGCATGATCGTGGGCGGCCTAGGGGTAGGCCTGGTGAACCCGCCGCTGGCCTCCACGGCGGTCGGCGTGGTGCCGCCGCAGCGGGCCGGCATGGCCTCAGGGATCAACTCGACCTTCCGCCAGGTCGGCATCGCCACCGGTATCGCTCTGCTGGGCACGCTGTTCTCCAACAAGGTGACCACTGACATCACCGCCCGGGTGGCCTCGCTGCCCGGGCTGTCCGGCCAGGGCCCGCAGATCGCCGCCGCGGTGAAGTCCGGCCAGGTCGGGAACGTGATCCGCCTGCTGCCCGGGTCGGCCAGGCGGCCGGTGGAGTTGATCGTCCGGGGCGCCTTTACCTCCGGCCTGGACCACATCCTGCTGGTCGCGGCCGTCGTCGCGCTGGTGGCCGGCGTGGTGTCCCTGATCGCCATCCGAGGCAAGGACTTCGCGCAGCAGCAGCTCATGGGCTAGGGGTGCGGCGCAGGGCCACGGCGACGATGAACGGCCAGCAGGTCAGCACCGATGTGGTCAGCCGCTCGGCCAGCCCCAGCAGGCTGCCACCCTGGGTCTCGAGGACCAGCCAGCCGAGCATGGCGATGAACACGGCGGTCACGGCGGCCGAGCCGTAGACCGAAAGGATCAGCGGCCGGGACGGCGTGCGCCGGGCGGCGAAGGCGGGCCACACCGCGATCACGACGGTGCCGTGCGCCCGGCAGCGGCCCGGGCCCTTACAGTCGGCCACAGCAGCGGCGATAAGTCCTCAGTAGTCCCTACTGGCTTGTGCGGCGGGCACCACATGCCAGCGGCACCCACACGCCGGCGGTACCGCAGGAGACCAGAGCCGGCCGGAAGCGACAGACGGAGGCGAGATGACCAGCGGGCAGCGGCGGGGACGGCGGATAGCCATGACCGGTCCGGAGCTAGATGACTTCCTCACCGGCGAGCGGACGTGCCGGGTCGCGACGATGAGTGCCGACGGCCCGCACGCGACGCCGCTCTGGTTCGCCTGGGACGGCACGTCCCTCTGGCTGCATTCGCTGTCGCGGAGCCAGCGATGGACGGACTGGGAGCGTGATAACCGGGTCGCGGTGGTGATCGACGCAGGCCAGGAGTATGACGAGTTGCGCGGCGTCGAGTTGCGCGGCCGCGCCGTTACGGTCGGCGAGGTGCCGAGGACCGGGCGGCCGGACGAGGCCCTGACGGCTGTCGAGTCGCTCTTCACGAGCAAGTACTTCGGCGGCGGCCCCATGCTGTTCGACGGCCGCCACGCCTGGCGCCGGATCACGCCGGAGAAGATCACGAGCTGGGACTTCCGCAAGATTCCTCGGTAGTCCCCGGCCGGGATTCCAGTAGGGACTACTGAGGAACGATCGCCCGCGCTGTGGCCTGCTGTACCTATGAGCACGGTCCGGCCGCCGCCTGCGGCATGCCTGGGCCGGTGGCTAGGAGGTGCTTTCGTGCTAGCAGTTCATACGCCGTCCCGGCAGGCTCCGGCCGGGCAGCGGCAGCGGTCCGCACGCGGCGGCATCCCCGCGCAGCAGCGCGTTCTGGGTACCCAGGGCCGCAAGACCCTACGCAGGCTGCTCGAGGCGGGGCTCGCCGAATTCGGCGCGAGGCCTGCATGCGGTGAGCGTCGATGACGTGGTCCGCCGAGCGCAGACGTCGCACGGCACGTTCCACCTCCACTTCGAGGTGGTGGCCCGGCTGACCGGGCTGGCCGCCCGGGCGGACGGCTGCCCGGTGGCGGCGCGTGCCGGCTACGCCAGCGCGGTCGCGGCGCGGGACAGCGAGGCCCTCGGCCGGGTGGCCGGCGACTTCGAGGCCATGGGCGCGCTGCTGTACGCGGCCGAGGCCAGCGCCGAGGCCGCCGTCCTGCTCCGCCGGGCCGGCCGGGCCCGGGACGCGGCCGGCCTGGAGCAGCAGGCGGCGCGGCTGCTCGCCCGCTGCGAAGGCGCGGCCACGCCGCCGGTCGGTGTCATCACCCCCCGGGTACGGCTGACGCCCGGCGAGCTCGACACGGCGGTGCAGGCCGCCGCCGGCCGGTCCAACAAGCAGATCGCCACCGACATGCAGCTCTCGGTCCGCACCGTCGAAAGCCACCTGCAGCGGGTGTACGAAAAGCTCGGGATCTCCGGCCGCCGCCAGCTGGCCGATGCGCTCCGCAGTCAGCAGACTGCCTAGGGTCGCCGCTGGCTGAGCTGCCGGGCCCTGGACGTTACCGCGGCCTTGCCGCCGGGAGCCGCTCGACGGTCACTGCCGTCCCTCAACCGGTGTGTCGTCTTACCCTCGGTGCACCTGGGCGGCCCCGTCCTGGCCGGCATCGTCCCGGGTGGCCCCGTCGGCGGCAAGCTCCTGACCGGTCTCTTCGGGGGCAAGCTGCTGCGGATCCGTCGAATGCCAGATCTCGCGGACCAGCACCTGGATCGCGCCGGCGGCGGGGATGGCGATCAGCGCCGCGACGAACGCGCCGAACACCCCGCCGATCCAGCTGCCGATGGACGCCCCGACCAGGATGGAAACCAGCACGAGCAGCGGGTTGACCCGGACCGTCCGGCTCATCACCACCGGGTTCAGCACGTGGTTCTCGAACTGGGTGTAGACGAGGAAGGCCACCAGCGTGACGATGCCCGCGGTCAGTGAGTGGGTCAGCGCGAACAACACGGTCGGAATGCCCGCCAGCGCGCCGCCGATCATGGGCAGGAAGTTGACGAGCGCTACCCACAGCGCCCACAGGACCGGGAACGGGACGCCCACGGTCAGCAGCGTCACGAACACGACGATTCCGGCTATCAGCGAGGTCAGGAAGTTCCCGAGCATGTACCCGGTGACCGACCGGTTGACCTCCCGCGCGATCCGCGAGTAGCGCTCGGACCGCGCGGGGGTCATCATGCCCAGCAGGCCGGCCGGATCCTCGGCCTCTCGAGCAGCAGCAGCAGCGCGAGTATGAAGATCGTGACCAGCGAGAGGAGCAGCGACAGGGCGCCCTTGCCCAGCGAGAGGGCCGGCTTGGCCAGGCCCTGGCCGAAGCTCACCAGCTTGGGCGCGTTCTTCTGCACCCACGACTGGACGTGGTACCTGGTGACCAGGTGGCCGATCCAGCCCTGGCCATGCTGTGCCTGGCTGATGTACTTCGGCAGGCCGTCGGCGAGGTGCGTGATCGCGTTGGCCAGCGGGTAGCCGAACGCCAGCGCCAGGCCCGCGAAGACCAGCAGGCCCAGCAGCGTCACTATGCTCACCGCCGGCCCGCGCCGTCGCACGACCCAGCGCTGCGCGGCCAGCACGACGGGGTTGACCACCAGGGCGATGAATCCCGCGACCACCATGAGCAGGATGACGTCCCGCAGCCGGTAGACCAGCTTGCCGGCGACATAGGCCAGGGCCACCACCGCGACAGTGACCAGGATGGCCCGCAGCGGGACGTGCTTGGCCTCCGCGGCCTCGAACAGGCGATCCCGCCGGGTCTTGGGCGGCGCCGGACTATCCCGCATCCAGTAATCATCTCAGGCCGACCGGCGCATCGATCATCAGGCGGGACCGAATCCGGCAGAACTACCAGTGTTGACGAGATCCCGCACCGACGCCGCCCGCACCTGGCTGGCCTGGAGGTGCGTGCCGTCGGCCTCGCCCCGCTGCTGACCTACCTCGGCTCCGGTCCGGCCACGGTCCTCGCTCCAGCGGCGGCGCCGTCAGTGCCCTGGCCCTGGCTAACGCGCGCACATGCTGCGCCCGACCATCCGGCGGCGACGTCGGCTTCGCCGAGGGCCCGAGGCGTTCGCCACCCGGCTGCGCCCTATGCAGCACGGAGGTGAGGGACGACGCTACGAGAGCGCAGAAATGCACGGGCGTGGTGCCAAGAGACAGAGCCGGGGATTTATGTGGGGTGCTGGCTGGGCATGGTGACGTATCTTCGGCCGGCCGGGGTGATCCAGATCATGACGCCGGGGCTGGGCTGTTGCAGGGTCCAGCCCTGGGATTGCTTGAGCCGGTGGCAGAAGCGGCACAAGCGGTACAAGACTACCGTTGTGTACCATGAGAGCAATGAAGGATCAGCCCAGGTCAGGCCGGCCAACCGCCACCCTGCGGGCGGCCATCTACGTCCGCATCTCCTCCGACCGGGAGGGCGCCGGGCTGGGCGTGGCCCGGCAGGAGGAGGACTGCCGGGCGCTGTGCGAGCGGCTGGGCTGGCAGGTCACCAACGTATACGCCGACAACGACATCTCGGCCTACTCGGGCAAGAAGCGGCCCGAGTGGGACCGGCTGAACGCCGACATCGGTGACGGGCTGGTGGATGCGATCGCGTGCTGGCACGTGGACCGGCTCACCCGCTCCCCCCGGGAGCTGGAAGACGTGATCGACCTGCACGACCAGCACGGCATCCAGCTTGCCACCTGCACCGGCGACATCGACCTGTCCACCCCCACCGGCCGGTTCATCGCCCGCGCCCTGGGCGCGGCCGCCCGGCATGAATCGGAGCACAAGGCCGAGCGGCAGCGCCGCCAGCTCCGCCAGGCGGCCCAGGCGGGCAAGGCCAATGGCGGCCAGCGCGGCTACGGCTACACCGCCGACCGGTCGGCGCTCATCGAGGCCGAGGCCGAGGTGATCCGGGAGTACGCCCGCCGCGCGCTGGCCGGCGAGAGCCTCAAAGAGATGGCCAACGACCTGAACGCCCGCGGCATCCGCACTAGCACCGGACGGCTCTGGTCCCGGTCGGCGCTGAAACTGGTACTGATCTCGGCGCGGATCTCCGGCCGCCGCGAGTACACCCCGACCGACAGCTACGAGCACGGCCACAAGCCGCTGCTGGGCCAGATCACCGCGACCGGCTGCTGGCCCGCCATCCTCTCGGTGACCGAGTCGGACCGGCTGCGCGCCCTGCTCACCGCCCCCGGCCGGGACCGGAACCCCGGCCGGCGTTCGTACCGGTACCTGCTGTCGGGCATCTTCGCCTGCGGCCGCTGCGGCAACCCGATGTACGGCCGGCCGCATGAGGGCCGGCCCCGGTACATCTGTGTCAAGGCCCCCGGCCGGCCGGGCTGCGGCCGGATCAGCGTGTTTGCCGATCTGGCCGAGGCCGAGGCCCGGGACCGGATCCTGACCGTGCTAGAGCACAGCCCCGGCATGCTGGAGCGGCTGCTAGCCAAGCACCAGGCCCGCTCCGCCGGCCCGGCCGGCGAAGACCCCGCCAAGATCCTGCGCGAGATTGACGAGCGGCGCGACGAACTGGCCGCCGCCTGGGGCGCTGGCGAGATCACCCGCAAGGAATGGGCCACCGCCAAGCGCGCCCTCGACGACCGGTCGGCGAAGATCAGCAGCCGGATCAACCGCACTGCCCAGGCCCGCGCGCTGGCCCAGTTCGCCGCCCTCGACGGCGACATGTGGCAACGCTGGGAACACTCCTCCATGACCACCTCCGGACACCGCGCCCTCATCCAGGCCTGCGTCACCCGCATCACCGTCCAGCCCCCATCCAACGGCAGCCGATGGGACCCCGACCGCATCCACCCCGATTGGATCGCCTAACCCCGACCCCCCAGCACCCCGCCCGCGCCTCGCTACGAGGAACCAACCCACAACAAAATCTGTGGCGAGCCGGTCACTCGCTCATGAGCGCAGATGGCCACTCCCAGCTCCCAGCTGACAGCGTTCATCGATTGAGCTCGACAGGAATCCGTCCTCGACGTTCATAATGACGCGGCGCTGTACATCCTGACGGATCGGGCCCCTTCGCCTACGCGACGCTCGGAACGGCAGCAAGATCGCCGGGGCGCCGGATCCGTCTATTGTGCCCGAGGCGCCGCCGCTGCCCTGGCGCACCGCCGCTGATGATGGAGCGCCGAACCGCATGCTCCCCGCTCACGGATCGTTCCCTCCTCAAGACTCGCACATGCATGATAAGTAGTGCGTGCCCCGAGGTTGTGCGTCTTGGGGGTACCCGGGGCCGTCGATTCGGGTACCAGCGCTCATCGACGGCCTGTGAATGGCACGCCTTGGGTGACGACGTCGGCAAGCTGCTGGAGGAACTCGGCGGTGATGGGTTCTCGGGTCAGTAGCGCGCGTGTGTGAATTGGCGCGACGAACACTTCCAGCAGGAAGCGGTCATCGACCGATGCCGGCAGTTCGCGGCGTTCGACGGCTCGCTCGATCATGATCCTGCACTCGGCGTAGCGGGCGGCCCAGAACTGAGTTCGGACTTCCGCGGTCTCGTCGTCGTCATCGTTGGTGGCCATCGTTCGGATGAGCGCCTTGCCGAGTGGTGACTCGTCGTACTCGAGAAGCTCTTGGCCGAACGCGACGAGGTCTCCCCGCAAAGTGCCGGTATCGGGCACGGGGAGCAACCTGCCACTGAGCTCAGCCATCGCTTCGAGAGCGAGGCGCTCGCGGGTGCCCCAGCGGCGGTAGATGGATGTCTCATGCACCCCGGCTCGCTTGGCGACCTCGGCAACGCTCAAGCCGGCGGGTCCGTAATCAGACAGCAGCTCGACCGTGGCTGACAGGACGGCGGCTCGCTTCGCGGCGCTGCGGCCGCCTGGACGTCGGCGCACCTCTTGAGTCGTCACGCCAAAAGACTAACGCAAGTTTACTTGCCTTATCACGCTGACTCGTCGTACCGTCTAAACGCAGTTCACACTGCTTTAGACATTGCTAGCGGAGGAGTGACATGAGTGCCCAGATCCTCAATGACTACGTCGAACGTCTGAGTCGCTGGGGACGTTGGGGTCCAGATGACCAGCTCGGTGCCCTCAATCTGGTCGCTGCGGAGCATGTGCTCGGCGCAGCTGCAGAGGTTCAGGTTGGCAAGGTCATCTCGATGACCCTGCCCTACGACCAGGCCGGCCCACAGCAAGGTGGCTTGCGGCAGAACCCGATCTTGCTGACCACGGCGACCGGAACCGACCACACCAGCGGCAAGCAGTTGGAGTCCCTGATCCGGCTCGGGGTGTCGAACACCTCGCGCTTCGTATCTTTCCCCGGAATGAAGTTGTGTTGCGGCAGGTCGTGTTGCGTCCACCCGTGCGCTGTGTGGTCCAGATTGTCATCGGGGTTGCCGGCCCGGCATAGCCGCTGGGTACCGTTCCCGGGATCATGTGAAGGCTTGGACGTGATTGGCGATGAAGGTGCGCAGGGGGCGTGGCGCGGTGCCGGTGATCGATTTGACGTCGTCGGACAGCCACGCCGCGTCGCCTTCGGCGATCAGTCCGAACGCCTGGGCGTTGGAGGTCGCGACGGCTTCGGGGATTCCTGCCTGGACCATCGCGGCGCGGTGCTCGCCGGGGCTGATCTGGCGGTACTCGACCGGGTGCCCCAGCGCGGCGGACAGCTCTTCGGCTATGTCGGTGTAGGTGATAAGGCTGGCCCGGTCAGCCGGTAGGCCTGGCCGGCGTGTTCCTTCGGTGCGGTTGCGATCACGGCGGCGGTGGCGGCGACGTCACGGGCGTCGATCATGCCGGCCTGGGCGTCGCCGGCCGACATAAGGAAGCCTCCCGTCTGCCTGATTATCGGGGCCAGGGCGAGGAGGTTCTGCATGTAGGCGTTCGACCGGAGCAGCGTGTGCGCGAGGCCGGTGGTTTCCAGGTGCGCCTCGATCTGTGCCTGGCCGCGCCGCCGGTTGACCGGGGAATCGGCCGATGCCTTGCTGGTGACCTTGATGACGTGGCTCACGCCCTGGCGGGCGGCGCTGTCGATGACCGCGATCTCCTGGGCCGGGACGGCCGGGCTGACGAGCAGGACCGTGTCGATGCCGCGCATGGCCGCGTCCAGCGTGTCCGGCCGGTCGAAATCGCCCGTGGCGATCTCGATGTCGCCGTGCGGCGCTCGGGCGGGATCGCGGACCAGCGCCCGGGTGGGCTGGTGCCGCGCGGCGAGTAGCCGGGCAGCTTCTGAGCCGACGTTGCCGGTCGTGCCGGTTACCAGGATCATGGTGTCTCCTTCGGTTAGCTGAACGTTGATGGTCAGAGAGCGGCGGCGCGGCCGGCGTCGACGGCGAGGACGGTCCCCGTGACCGGCCGGGCGTCCTCGCCGGAGGAGGAGGCCCCGGCGGCGGGCGAAAGCCGGACCCGGCGGACATTCCGCACCGCCAGCCAGTTCTGTCAGCCGGGTATGGGCGAGGCCGGGCAGGTGCGCGATGCCCACCGCGGGGAGCGGACCTGGATCAGCTCGGTTGCTCTGGCTGCGGCGGCGGGCTCTGCGCCCGCACCAGCAGGCTCCCGTACAGCAGCATGGAGGCGATGAAGCCGGCTGCCATGGTGTAGGACCACCAGTTGTTCTTGGTGATCACTGTCATCACCCCGGCGATGACAGTGAGGCCGATCAGGACGGCGCCCGAGCGTGCGAGCTGACGCGGCCGGTTCCCGCCGCCGCGGGCGGCCCGGATGACCATGACGGTCCCGGCGAGCAGGCCGATCGCGACCACGACGTGCAGCGCGAGCAGCACGGTGCTGACGGCGTGAGCAGCCCCGGTGGTCTGCGACGGCTGCCCGATCAGGTTGACCGCCATCCCGAGCAGGAACTGTGCTGACAGGAACACCAGCTGGTTCCGGGCCTCGCGGCGCATATTCATCCGGCTGGCCGACGCGGCCTGGACCGTTGTCTTCTCGTTTTCGCTCAGGTTCATCGTTTTCATCGTTCCTCCAGGAACTCATCGGTCATATTCGGGTTTTCGGGGCGAGTTCGGCGCAGGGCGCGGCGGCCGGTCAGAGGCCGGGCACCCCGCGCGCTGAAGGGGACGGGTCCGCGGCGGCGGGAACGGCTGCGGCATCGGCGTCGGCGGCCTGGCCGCTGCGGGCCGCCTTTGACTGTTCGCGGCTGTCGCGCGAGGAGATCAGCACGGCGGCGAGGATCGCTCCGGCGACGGCGAAGCCGGCGCCGACGAGGAACGCCAGGTCAAAGCCCTTGGTCAGCGCCACGGCCGAGCTGTGGACGCCGGTGTGGAACAGGCTCTGGGTGCGGCTGTTGGCGACGGTCGCGAGGATCGCGAGCCCGAGCGCGCCGCCGACTTGCTGGGAGGTGTTGATCAGCCCGGAGGCCAGGCCCGCCTCGTGTGGCTCGGTTCCGGTCACGGCGGCGATTGTCACGGACACGAACGCCGGTCCGAACCCGGCGCCGGCGAGCAGCGACGGGCCGAGGACGTCCGCAGCGAACGAGCCGCCTGTCGCTGGTACTTGTGAGAACCACAGCAGGCCGCCGGCGACAAGCAGTATGCCGGCGATCAGGGGTGGTTTGAAGCCGACGCGGGTGACGAGCTGGGAGGCGGCGGCGGCGGAAAGGAGGATCCCGACCGCGAGCGGCAGGTAGCAGATCCCGGTCTTGATCGGCGAGTAGTGCAGAACGTTTTGGAGGTAGAGAGAGATGAAGAAGAACATCGAGAACAGGGACATGCCGATCAGCAGGCCGACGATGTCCGCTCCCCGCACCGTCCGCAGGCGGAAGATCGAGAATGGCATCAAGGGGTGGCGCTGGCGCAGCTCGATCACCACGAACACGATCAGCAGGCCTGCGGCCCCGGCCAGACGCGCCAGCGTGGCCGTCGATCCCCAGCCGACGTTGACGGTGTCAACGACGGCGTAGACGAGCAGCGACAGTCCGGCGGTGACGGTCACCGCTCCCGGCAGGTCAAACGTCGTGGTCCCGTCCCCGGCGCGGCTCTCGGCGAGCGTCCGCGGGGCGAGCAGCGCCGCGATGAGTCCGATCGGGACGTTGACGAACAGCACCCAGCGCCAGCTCAGGCCGCTAGTCAGGATTCCGCCGAGCAGCACGCCGGCCGCGCCGCCGGCGCCGGCGACCGCGCCCCAGATCCCGAGAGCGCGGTTGCGCTCGGCGCCCTCACTGAACGTGACTGTGAGGATCGACAGCGCGGCCGGCGCGACCATCGCCGCGCCCAGGCCCTGGACCGCGCGGGCGGCGATCAGCCAGCCTGCGGACTGGGCGATCCCGCCGGCGAACGAGGCGAGCGAGAACACCACCAGGCCGAGCATGAACATGCGCCGGCGCCCGAGCAGGTCGGCCACGCGCCCGCCGAGCAGGAGAAACCCGCCGAAGGTGAGTACGTACGCGTTCACGACCCACGACAGGTCAGCCCGCGCGAAGTGCAGGGCGGCGCCGATCGACGGCAACGCGACGTTGACGATCGAGGCGTCGATCACGATCACGAACTGGGTCATCGCCAGCAGCACGAGCGCGAGATTTTTCGCGCGGGGTGTGTACAGCGGCGGCGTCTTGGGTTGGCTGAGCGATATCATTGGAAGCTGATCTCCTGTTCCGGTTGGATGAAGCATGGTGCGGGGTGGGCGACTCGCCGGGTACGGTACGTTCGATCCGCGATTGGCCGGCACTGCGCAGCGGGCTGGCCCTGATTGCGCGAGATGATTGGCGCCTCGCGTATGTGAGCGCCGGCGTCGATGACGTCCACGGCGAAACGGGCGACAGCCGGCCGGCTGATGAAAAAAGCTGGGTCAGCCGGGTGATCCGGGGGACGCTTCCTAGCGGCGGCCTTCCAGCGCTGCCCGGAAGCGTGCGTAGCGCGGGGCGCCGATCCATCGCCATACCAGCGCAGCGGGTCCGGGCATGTTCTTCTTCAACCATGCGGCGCCCCCGTCGGGCTGGGCGGCGAGGATGGCGCCGACCATGTTCCATAGCTGACCTTTTGGGGTTGCAGCCCGGCCGTGCTTCTTGAACCAGTCCTCCTCGCTCTGGGTGAGCACATGCTCCATGGCCGGGACGATGGTGGCTTCTTCGTCCGGGAGGTGTTCGGCCAGTGCCGCGGACACTCCGCGGAGCGCGGAGCGGACGGGTTCGGCTGCTTCCTTCGTCGCGGTGGCGCGCCAGGCGGGCAAGGTCCGGTCGAGGTCTTTGAGGTGCACCAGCATGCCAGCGTGCTGACGCTTCATCCGGTCGACATGAAGGACGCATGCAGGTGCCCGGTCGCTCACCATGTCCCAGAGCCGGGAGTCCTCCCCCTCGTGGTGGGCGTGGAGCGCGGTTGAGATCAAGTTGAGTTGCGTGGCGACGGCCGTCGCGTGCTTCGTGTCGCCTTCGGCCACCCCGTCCACGAGCTCTGTGGCTTCGCCGAAGGAGCGCCGGAGCGCGCGGTGGATTTCGAGCATCTCGGTCGCGTCGCAGGTTTTCGGGCCGCTGAAGGGAGGCTCACCGGTCGGCGGCGTCTTGGGCTGGCTGAGCGATGTCATTGGAAGCTGGTCTCCTGTTCCGGTTGCATGAAGCATGGTGCTTGCTATTTGCGAGCCTCTCGTCCGGCTAAATGAGCCGCCGTCATACGATCCGCATGATTTCTGCCGGGAGCCTGCTGTGCGGCTGGATATCACGCGCTTATGACGCCTGGCGGAGCAGGTCGTTCAGTTCAGCGTCGAGGTCGATGTGGCTGCTTTCCTGGCCGTTGGGACGATTCGAGGCCCGGCGCAGAAAGTCGGTGACTTCCCTGGCCCGGGTCTCGAAGCGCCTGGCCGTAGGGCGAAATCAGCTCGATGTCCAGCACGCTGCCGGGCCCGCCGCCCGCGGGTCCAGGCGACGGCTATCAAACGTGATCGCCCAACGCGCACGAGCCCTACTGTGCGGCGCCGGTCAAGCCGGAACGTGCCGCTGGCGCGGCCCGTCCGTGGCCGTCCGTGAAACGGCCGACGGGTGCGCACCGACCGTCCTAGCAGCACGGACGCCTGTCCGCTATACGTCCGCGGCCAGCGCAATATGACGGTGCACAGCGCGACAAGGTGACACACGCCGCACGGCGCTAGTTCTGATTCCGCGAGATGATTGGCCCCTCGCATATGTGAGCACACCGTCCGCGGGTCCTTACCTTCCACCGCTGGTCAGCTGGGTGGTGGTGCCTGGGCGGCGTGGCAGCGTCAGGAACTAGTAAGGGGCGGCGGCGGCGTTCTGGACGGCTTCGCGCGCTGTGGTTGCCGGCCGGCCGATGAGCTTCACCAGGTCGTCGCTAGCGGTAAACAACTCGCCGCGAGCCAGGCCGGCATCGGCGTCGGCGACGGCGGCGGCCATCTCCGGGGGCAGCCCCGCACCGGTCAGGGCGGCGGTGTAGTCAGCGACCGACATGTCCTGGTAGGCGATGCGGGTGCCGAGGACATCGCTGATCGTGGCGGCGAGTTCGGTCAGGGTGAACGGCGTCCCGCCGAGCTCGTAGGCCGCTCCGAGGTGCCCGTCCTGGGTCAGCACCGCGGCGGCGGCGACCGCGTAGTCACGCCGGCTGGCCGCGCTGACGAGGCCATCGTGTGCGCTGCCCAGCAATGCGTGATACCGGGTGATCACCGGGAGCTGGTCGGTGTAGTTCTCCAAGTACCGTCCGTTGCGCAGGATGACGAACGCCGAACCGCTGTCACGCAGGTAGTCCTCGGTGCGGCGATGCTGGTCAGCGAGCGTCGTTTGCGCGGTCGAGGCGTTGACGATGCTGGTGTACACGATCCGGGACACACCCGCCCGGGCCGCAGCGTCGATGGCGTTGCGGGCGTTGCCGAACCGCTCCCCGACCGTCGTCGTCGAGACCAGCAGCATCACGTCGGCGCCCGCGAACGCCTCGTCGAGGGTGATCGGGTCGGCGAAGTCCGCGCGCCGCACGGTGACCCCGTCCTGTGCGAGGCCGTTGAGCTTGTTAACGTCTCGGCCGGTGGCCACGATCCGCGCCGGCGGCGTTCCGGCGGCGAGGAGTTGATCGACGACGAGCCGGCCGAGGTGACCTGACGCGCCGGTGATGACAGCCGACATGGTCTTTCCTCTCGATAGGGCAGGACAGGGAAAGTCCTGTTCGGCGGTTGCCAGCTCGGCGGCGAACGCCGGCTCGCGCTTCCACAAGAGCTCGCGTACGTAGGCTCTGTTTTCGCGGGCTCGCCGGGCTTTGGCCCATGACGTCATGAGTGTCATCGCGACCTCAGGCAGCCATGGCCAGCGGACCGACCACGGCGGGGGCGGCCGGGGGGATGGCGCGGCCGTCGGGGAGCAGTTCGCCGCCGTCGTCAAACACGATGACGCCGTTGCACAGCATGCTCCAGCCCTGCTCGGGGTGACCGGCGACAATCCGGGCCGCCAGGTGATCGGGCGCCGGCCATTGCGGACATCGCGGTTGGTGCTGACACATTGCTTCCTCCGCTGTCGAGCAGTTCGTGAGATACTTCCGGCTGTTTGCGAGCCTCTCGCCCGGCTAGATGAGCCGCCGTCATACGATCGCGATGATTTCTGCCGGGAGCCTGCCGTCCGGCTGGATGAGCCATCGATCCCCTCATCGGCAGGATGCGCCGGAGGATGCCCCCTCAATTCCGGGATTTGCCCGGGCCGGGCGGATCACGCGCTTATGACGCCTGACGGAGCAGGTCGTTCAGTTCGGCGTCGATGTCGATGTGGCGCTTTCCTGGCCGTCGGGGACGATCTGGTAGGCCCGGCGCAGGAAGTCGGTGACTTCCCTGGCCGGGGTCTCGAAGCGCGCCTGGCCGTGGGGCGAGGTCAGCTCGATGGTCAGCACGCTGCCGGGCTCGCCGCCCGCCGGTGCAGGCGACGGCCGCACTTGCACGTCGCCGATGCCCCGGCGGCCCTTGATGCCCCGCGACAGCAGGTCGCGGGCGAAGATCCACTCAATGGGCTCTTCCAGCCCGACGTGGAACGCGATCCGGCCTGATGAGCATCAATCCCCGGCGAGCCGACAGCTTGTGACCAGGACCGTGATCGCGGTCATCTCTTTGTCGTCGTGCCGGGCAAGATATCCGTGTATAACGGCGTACTTCCCGGCCGGTAAGCGAGATCAGAAATGGTTTCAATCGCGCGTGCGGCGGAGGTCGAGCAACTCGAGGCCGAGCGCCTCGATCTCAGCTAGCACGCCGTACAACGCCGCCTGGTCGGCCACTGGCCCGCACAGCACGGTCTCCTTTTCGTCAGCTCGCGCACACATGCCGGGGAAGGCCCCGAGTAGTGTCTTGCCCAAGACTCCGCGGACGCGGATCTCATACCAGACCGGTCCGGCCTGTTCAGCCATGCTTTCGTTTCCTTCTCGGTCCTCATCAGAGAACGATATGCAAGGCAAGTGCCGGGCAGCCGCGCTGGACAAGCGTGGCTGCCTGATGCTCCCGCCTGTTCTACTGGGACACTTCCAAGCGTCGTGCCCGGCTAGATGGGTCTGCATCGTCTAGTTGTGATGATTTACCGGGGTCAAGGTGTTCGCTGAAGCGATACCCAGGGCAGTTGGACCACCGAGGCGGGCACAATCCGGGCACGCCGACCCAGGCGGCCAGCGTGCGTGGCGGTTCGCCAAGCCGGGTGCTAAGGCCGAAACCGGCCAGGCCGTCGCAACATTCACGCCAAGCAGCGCGGGCCCGGGCATAATACGGTTGCGCGGGGCTGACCAGCGCGACGCATGGGGGATGGCGCGAGCAGGCCCAGATCGCGGGCCCGCGCGACGGCCTCGGTGCGGCGGTGGGCGCCGAGCTTGACGAACAGGTGGCTTATGTGCGTCCGCACGGTGGTCACCGACACTGACAGTTCCCGGGCGATCTCCGGGGCCGACAGATTCGTCGGCAGGTAACGCAGCACCCGCATCTCGCTGCGGCTCAACGGCTCTATCAGCCCGGGGGAACGATGCTCCAGACCCCCCTGGTCACGGGGCGGCTCGCTCCGCCGTACCTCCTTGGGCCCCGCATGGCCGCGGGGCACCGGGTCCGGGGAGCCTGGCTCCGGCGTAAGCAGGGTGAGGGTCTCCGAAACCAGGGCCGCGTGCCTGGCGCAGCCCCGGGCGTGGCGCTCCAACAGCCCCGGCACCGGGTGCCACAGGAAAAACACCAGCACGCCGTCGGGCTCGGCACAGTCCAGCGCACGCTCCAGGGCCTGATCGGCGGCGCCCCCGTCGCTGAGCGCCTCCCGGGCGATCGCCTCCAGCAGGAAAGCCATAGTCAGCCAGGTCGGCCACAGCAGCGGCGCGGAGCCGGCCAGGACCGGCGCGAGCGCGGCCAGCGCGGCGCGCGGGTCGTGCCGGGCGAGCCGCAGCACCGCGGCGGCGATACAGATCTCCCCGCGGTCCTGGTCGCCGAACCCGGCGAGGGCCTGCTCGGCACGCTCCGTTGCGCCAAGGCGCACCAGGGCGTGCACCAGCAACGCCCGCGCCGCCGGGAGGAGGTATTGCGGCGCGGCGAGGCCTCCGGCCAGCCGCTCGACGGCCTGGAAAGCGGCCAGCGCGGCGCCGGTGTCGCGACCCAGTTCGAGCACCCCGCGTGTGTACTGCACCCCCAGTACCGCCGCGGGCTCGGCTTCGGCTCTGAGCACGCGCTCGGCGCGCTGGACCCAGGGGCCTGCCTCCTCCAGGCGCCCCTGCCAGGCCAGCACGGCCCCGTGGAACAGGTACGCGATGCCCGCGGCGGGCTCGTCGGTCCAGCCGTGCCGCTCGGCCAGCTCGATGGCCGACACGCTGTACTCCTCCAACCCTGCGAACGACCGGTAGCCCTCGGCCGCCGCCTGGTAGGCCAGGCCGGTGAACTCCAGAAACGGCCGCCCGATCCGGTGCGCCAGTATCCGGCCCTGTTCCAGGTGCCGCTCGGCCTCCGCAGGCCCGGCCGCCCAGTACTCGGTAATGCCGAGGCTGATCAGCGCCAGCGCGCGCAACTCCTCGCCGAGGCCGGGCTGCGCCGTCTCCGGCGCCTCCGCGAAGGCCCGCAGCCGCTCCGCCTCCTCGGCCGCCGTCTGGGGGTTGCCGCGCTGGCGGGCCAGCAGCAGCCGGACGATCCCGGCCAGTAGCCGCGCCTGCCCCTGCCGGCCGTCTGGCACCGGCGCCCGTTCCGCCAGTGCCAGGTACCGCTCGGCCGCCTCCAGCGACCCCTGCGCCAGCTCATCGCCCGCCGCCACCGCCGCCAGCTCCGCATCCGCCGCGCGAGCCTCGTGCGGGAACCCGGCCAGCAGCTCATGGATGACCGCGGCTTGCCCATCCAGGTGCAGGCCGGGCCAGTGCTCGGCGAGCAACCGGGCGGCCAGCCCCCAGTCCTGCGCAGCCTGGGCGTGCCGGATGGCCTCCACCGCGAACCAGTGCTCCGCGAACCACTGCGCGGCCACCCGGTGCAGCCCGGTGACCTCGCCCGGGGCGGTGCGGCGCAGCTCCAGCTGCAGCAGGTCGGCGAACAGGTAGTGGTAGCGGAACCAGGCCCGGGCCGCGTCCAGCGCCACCACGAACGCGTTGGCCTCCTCCAGGTCCTGCAGCACCCGCTCCCCGCCGCTGTCCCCGGTCAGGGCATCGGCCAGCGGGCCTGACACCCGCTCCAGCACGCTGGTCCGCAGCAGCAGCCGCCGCACCTGCTCGCTTTGCCGCTCCAGCACCTCGGCCAGCAGGTAGTCGGCCACCGTCCGCTCGCTGCCGGAAAACTCCGCCGCGAACCGTCCCGGATCCGGATGCCCGGCCAGCGACAGCGCCGCCAGCCGCAACCCCGCCGCCCAGCCCTCGGTCCGCTCATGCAGCCGGGCGAGCTCCGGCTCAGATAGCTGCACCCGGGCCGCGGCGAACAACTCCCGCGCCTCGGCCAGGCTGAACCGCAGATGACCGGCGCGGATCTCCGCCAGCTCGCCCTCCAGCCGCAGCCGGTGCAGCCCCAGCCGCAGGTCATGCCGGGTCGCCAGCACGAACCGCAGCGGCGGCGGCGCCCGCATCAGCAGCAGCTCCAGCTGCCGCAGCGCCTCCGCCGAGCCCAGATGGTGCACATCATCGACCACCAGCCAGACCCAATCTTCCAGCGGCGCCAGGTCCTTCAGTAGCCGCTCCACCACCGCCCACCCGTCTAGGTCTGGCGCCGCCGTCAGCTCCCGCACCAGCCCCGACCCCGCCGTCGTCTGCCGCAGCGCGCCCAGCACCGACAGCCAGAACCGCTGCGGATCCCGCTCCTCCCGCCCCACCGGCACCCACGCGGCGCTGCCCTCCAGGCCCGCGTCGCTGATCCAGGACCGCAGCAGCACCGTCTTCCCGCTCCCCGCCGGCGCCGACACCACCGTCACCCGCGCCCGCGCTCCAAGCCGCCCGAACAGCCCAATACGCGGAACGACTCCTCCCGCACCAGGGGAGACAGCAGCAATGGCACCGGACTCCGGCCCGCCGGCAGACCCCATCGCCCTATCATCACACGAACCCCGGCCGCGCCCCTTTACTTGCAGCTGTATCCGGCCTGCATGACCTTATCGGCCACTCTCCGGGCGCAATCACCGGCAGTCATGGCAGAGCGGCAGCCGGCTGCCGACCGGGGTCGGCGCAGGCGCGCCAGTGCTGGTCCAGGTGCCGACGATCTCGACCGCGTGCTGCGCGTGGTCGTACCGGACCAGGACGGCGAACTCGACCGCCAGCAGCCGGCCGGCCTCCCCGGCGACCGCGGCGAACACCTCTTCCGGCGGCGTGCCCCTCGCGACCAGCGTCGCCACCCGGCGCAGGGCGGCCTGCTCCTCAGCGATCCGGTCACCGCCCGTTCGCCCCCGCGAGGCAGCCGTCACATCGAATACGCCTTCTCCGCTGTTCCGGTCCCGTGGCGCCGTACGGCCACCGGCGCCACGTGGGCTCACAGGGAAAGCCTAATCAAGAACCTTCCGGTGAACATCCCTGGCCGCGGCGCCGTGAGCAGCGGCGACGGAACCTGGCACCCAGTACCCAATATGTGGGTGAATCACCAGAATTGCGGGAAGCGAGTAAGTCGCTTTGCTGCCGGCCGGACACTTCTTCGCAGAGCCAGCCG
>CAVPBZ010000026.1:0-305927 GCA_963702235.1 uncultured Actinomycetes bacterium | reverse complement strand
GCGCATGCCGTTCACCTGGAGGGTGAAGGTGATCGCGGTCGCCGGCAAGGCGGCGGTGAACCGGAAGCCGTTCACCTAGCCGCGGCTGGTGATGGCGAAGATGAGGGTCTTGCCCTGTGCCCGGGCACTGTTCCCACGCCCGAGCGAGACACCGGCCACGGCAGTGAACTTGCCGGTGTTGATGGTGATGGTGCCGGTGAAGGTCACCTTGCCGGCCCCCGGGTGGGTCACCCGAAGGGTCCAGGTGTTGGCGGTAGCGCCCAGATAAAAGCCCTCTGCCGCGCCGCCCGCCAGCGGGTAGGTCCCGGTCACGCTGACCGGCCAGGCGGCTTGCACCGTCACCGACGACGGGGTGGAGGTGACGCTTCCGCTTGCCGGGGTGGTCCCGGCGGCGGTGGCAGTGTCGGTCACCTTCCCGGCCGTCACGTCGGCGGCGGTGACGGCGTGGGAGCCGGTGCATGTCTCGGTCGCCCCCGGGGTCAGCCGCGCGTCCGGGCAGCTGGCGCCGAGCACTTTGAGGTCGGCGATGGAGATCCCGGTCAGCGTGATGTTGCCGGTATTGGTCACCTGGTAGTCGTAGGAGATGACATCCCCGGCCTGCAGGTAGCCGATCGTGGGGGTGGAGGTGGCCAGGGTGAGCGCGGGGCCCTGGGCGGCGGTGATGGTGTCGGCCGCGGTCACCGGCCCGGCCTGGGCACTGCTGGCGGCAGCGTGGTTGGTGTAGGAGCCGCTGTCCAGGTCGGCCTGCGACACCGTGTAGCTGCCGGCGCACGAGACCGCCGCGCCCGGCGCCAGCGTGCCGGTGAACGACGGAGGGCAGCTCAGCCCCGCCAGGTCGCCGTCGCTGACCGTCACGTCCTGCAAGGTGACGTTGCCGGTGTCGGCCGCGGTCACGGTGAAGGTCACCAGCTGCCCCGCCGGGGTGTACCCGGCCCCGCCCAGCGAGTCCGCGTCGGCCAGCGTGAGCGCGGGGCCCTGGGCGGCGGTGATGGTGTCGGCCGCGGTCACCGGCCCGGCCTGGGCACTGCTGGCGGCAGCGTGGTTGGTATAGGAGCCGCTGTCCAGGTCGGCCTGCGACATCGTGTAGCTGCCGGTGCACGAGACCGCCGCGCCCGGCGCCAGCGTGCGGGTGAATGACGGAGGGCAGCTCAGCCCCGCCAGGTCGCCGTCGCTGACCGTCACGTCCTGCAAGGTGACGTTGCCGGTGTTGGCCGCGGTCACGGTGAAGGTCACCAGCTGCCCCGCCGCGGTGTACCCGGCCCCACCCAGGGAATCGGTTTCCGCTAGTGACAGCGCTGGGCTAGCCTGGGCGCAGGTGCTGCCGTTCAGGCCGGAAATCCAGTGGCTCCCGGCTGGCGGGTTGACCGCGCTATTCTGGATTACGCTGATCACAGCAGGGCCGGCCAGGTCGCTGACATCGTAGTTACCGGGCCCCGTCGCGCATGAGGCGTTCCAGAACGCCCACCCTGCGAACCCGGCGCCGGTGTAAGCGTCCTGGCTGTAGTTCCAGGTGTAGAAGTCGGCCCGGTCAGTGAGAATCCGGTAACCGGGGTCCTTGGTGCCCGCCGGGCAGGCGGCGTCGCCGCTGAACGTGCCGTCGCCGTGGCACTGCATCATGCCGAATTCCTCATCCACGACCGGCTTGGACGCGCTAGATGCCCAGCTGAACCAGCGGGGCGAGTAGCTCTTGTCGTTATTTGAGTAGACCTTGACCAAGCACGCCGACAGGCTGGGAAGGTTGCACACCTGCTGCCACCACGGTGCCGCGCCGCCGCCGCCCTGGTACCCGTTGTTGGTATTGGTGAATCCGCCACCTGCCACCAGCATGGGGTCGCTACTGCTGTCCTGGCTGGCATACTCGCTGGCCACCTGCTGGTACGCGGTCACCAGGGCAGTGGTCGCCGGCTGGTCAGCCGGGACCCCGCCGCCGTCGCCGAAGAACGACACGTAAGCGATCGTGTCCCAGCCCGCGTAGTGCGCCGCGATCTTGTCGATCACCGGCTTCCAGTAGGTGGCGTAAAGGTCCACCCCGTTGTAGGTGCCGAAGCACGGCGGCTCCGGGTTCGGATTGCCGAAGTTAGCGTCGATGATCTTACAGACGAACGAAAGATCGAGCTGGGCGTAGACCCCGTCGGCGGTGGCCTGGCAGAGGAGGTGGTCCATGTTCGACCAGACCTGGTTGGTCTCAGCAGTGCCATCCCAGGCCGTGTCCGCGGCGTCAAACTGGTCGGTCGGCCGGATGAAATCCGTCCCCAGGTGGGCCTCGTTCGCCAGGCTGTCGTCAATGTAGGACTGGAAGCTGCTGCCGTTCCAGGCATCGCTACCGCCGCTGTCAGCCGGGTAGATGGTGTACCCGGACAAGGCCACCGGGTTGAACACAGACCCGCCGGGACTCAGCCAGCCAAGCTGCGGGGAAGTGCCGGCCGGGCCCGGGCCGGTGCTGAGCCGGTGCATCGTCGCGGTGGCGCCGTTACTGCAGGACAATGCGCTGTCCAGCGGGTCGGCGCCGCCGAGCGACAGCGCGGGCGCAGCAGCAGCAAGACCGCCGCCTGCGATCACGACTGCGATAACCAGCGCGCAGAAGCCGATCTTGTGCATGCACCACCCCGACCCCGTGAGAAGCCCAGCAGGCCACACCAGGCCCGACATGACCGCCCGTAAATAGTGAAGCGCCGCACACGCTGCCCGCCAGGACGACTACCTCGGCCATGAACCCGGCGCATAAAAGGGACGCGCACCGCCGAGATACGGAGGGTTATTCAGGCGGTTGCGTAGAAGTGCAAAGAGACGACGGCTGAGATTGTTTCGGGGAATGTTGCCAGGGGCCGCCGGTAGTCGGTGTGCATGATTCGCCAGGTTTTGAAGTTGGCAATGACCTGCTCGATAACGTACCGGATCTTGTTGACCTCTGTGTTGAACTCTTTCTGCCAGTCGAGGAGCTCGCTGCCGGCAGGCTTCTTGAAGGGCGTGATCATATTATTTCCAACGTAACCTTTGTCGCCGAGCCAGTTACGCGGATCGAGTGTTGTGAGGACACCGGATTCGCCAAGGCAATGATTGTCGTGGCGACTTCCGGGAAGCGGATCGGAAATCCACGCGAGATACCCATCAATTGAGCAGGCGACCTGCACGTTCATCCCGGTGGTCTTGTGCTTCCCGGAGTACAGTTCTGGGTGCGCCCTCCACGACCAGCACGGGAGCAGGGTTCCATTCACGATGTAGCACGCTGCCGGGGAAATTTCATCAGCAGTGGGAACATGTTCACGGAGCACATTTATCAGTTGCGGGGTGATTGCCGAGATGGCGCGGCTAATCGTTGGCTGCGACACCCCATAATTCTCAGCGATTTCCGCCTGGACCCGGTTCCTGCGCATATAAGTGAGGGTTGCGGTGAGTGCATTGCGCAGTCCGAGGACCGGCGGCCATCTGCGCATTCCTGGCTTAAACTCCCGAGCTTCAATTCTTGCGCAGAGCTCAGTGATGGCGGCTTTGGTGAGTCCGGTGGTATGATACACGTGCGGCCTGTTTCTTCTGGACTGAGTATGGTAACCCAATCCTTTCGAGAAGCAGGCCGCATTTCACGTAGGCACGCCGCTATCCAATACATTTGTTATCCCCTGGCACCCCCGTGAATAACCCTCACGGATGACATCCGCTAAGGACAATTTTCGGCAATCCCCTGGGGTACCTCTACACTATGCCAGATATGTCCTCGATATCTGATCCTGAATCGATCAATGTGGCGCGCGGCCAGAAGCAACCCTGCTGGGCATCGCAAACCGGATCTGAGTCGCAGGTTGCAAAGCCGTGGAACAGACCGCCTATCGCATAACTCAGCCTGTCGCACAAACGGCGTGCCTCCATGGGGCAGGCCCCGATGCCTGGGATCCTGGGGGTATGCCGCAGAATTTCCTTTTCCCGCAGCGTGATCAGCCGTTGCTGCTGCCGGTGGATATGCGGGACTGGCTGCCCGAGGACGATCTGGTGTTTGTGGTCCTGGACACGGTGGCCACCTTGGACCTCGGGGCGTTCCGGTGCCGGTACCGGGCCGATGGGCACGGCCGGGCGGCGTCCGGCCCGGAGATGATGGTCGCGCTGCTGCTGTATGGGTACTGCCAGGGCGAGCGGTCCAGCCGGGTGATCGAGCGCCGGTGCGTGCGGGACGTGGCCTATCGGGTGATCGTCGGGGGCCTGCACCCTGATCATGCCACCATCGCGCGGTTCCGGGCCCGGCATGAGGCGGCGCTGGGCGGGCTGTTCAGCCAGGTGCTGCGGCTGCTGGCCGCGGAGGGCATGGTGTCGCTGGGGCTGCTCAGCCTGGACGGGACGAAGCTGGCCGGCAACGCGGCGCAGAAGGCGAACAGGACGTTGCCGCAGATCGAGAAGCTGCTCGCCGAGGCCGCCGCGGCCGATGCCGCCGAGGACGCCCGTTACGGTGACGGCGCGGGCGAGCCGACCCCGCGGGCGCTGGCCCGGCGGGCTGGACCGCGGGAGCGGCTGACCCGGGCCCGGGACCGGCTAGCGGCCGAGGACAAGGCCCGCCGCGACGCGCGGCGGGCCAAGCAGGAGGCTTGGGACGCCGCGGCAGCGGACCGGCGTCAGCGGGCTGCCCGGCGGCCGGCGGACGAGCCGCGGACCAACCGCAACAACACCCCGCCACGGGCGAACACTACCGATCCGGACGTGCGGGTGATGCGCAACCAGAAAGGCTACGTCGCCGGTTACAACGGCCAGGCCGTGGTCACCGCCGACCAGGTCATCGCCGGCGCGATGCTGTCTCAGCACCCGGTAGACCGCACGCCGCTGCACCCGCTCCTGGACACCTGCTGCCAGCAGCTGACCGAGGCCGGTGTCCGCCCCAGGCTGCACACCGTGCTCGCCGGCTCCGGCTACGTCAGCGAGGAGAACTTCGCCCGCGCTGACGCCGACGGCCTGCGGCTGCTCGCGCCGCTGGCGAAGGACCCCGGCAAACGCCGTACCCGCACTCCCCAGCGCGCCCTGCACCTGGACCGGCTTCCGGCCACCGCCCGGGCCCGGCGGCGCCTGCTCCATCCCCGCGGACGCGACGACTACAAGCTCCGCGCCCAGACCGTGGAACCGGTGTTCGGGCAGCTCAAGACCTGCCAGAAACTGACCATGATGTCCCGGCGCGGCCTGGCCGCGTGCGAAAACGAATGGCTGCTCGCCTGCGCCGCGCATAATCTGCGCAAGCTGCACCGGCACCGAGCGGCGGGTTAACTGTCCAAGGCCCGCCCCCGGCAGCCAGGACCCAAGACTGCCCAAGACCGCAGCGTTCAGGGCGGTCAGGACGCACGCCAGGCATGGGCCGCCCCAGCTGGCGACGACCTGAACCGCTTCACCTTCCTGCTCGGCGGCAGCGACGGTGAGCGGCTCTCTTCGGCTCATGACCAGCAGCCCGGCCGGCCGGGCACCTGGCGCAGGGTCAGGGCGGCCACCGCGCCACGAATCTCATCGCCGGCTACGGGCTCACCTCAGCACCGGGATCGGCCGGCGTATCCGTTTGCTGCTCTGTGCGGCCGTCGTTAGGGTTGTCGAGTCCGCGCCACGGGGCCAGATCAGTCCCCTGGTATTCCCGTGGTGACCGGCAGATCAGTTACGGTGCTCTGCCCGGCAGGCGGCTGCGCTGCCGGGTTGTCCGCCAGAGGAGCAATCGGATGACGCAACCGGACGACCGTCCGATTCGCTGGGGAATCCTCGCTACGGGCGGCATCGCCCGTGCCTTCGCGCAGGATCTCGCGCTGCAGCCCGACTGTGAGGTTGTCGCTGTCGGGTCACGGTCCCAGGCTTCGGCGGACGCGTTCGGGGACGAATTCGGCGTACCGCACCGACACGCGAGCTACCAGGCTCTGGTCAACGATGCTGATGTCGATGCCGTGTACGTGTCAACGCCTCACCCCGGCCATCACGACGCCGCGCTGCTCGCGATCAACGCGGGCAAGGCCGTGCTCGTCGAGAAGCCGTTCGCCATGGACGCCGCCCAGGCGCGCGAGATGATCGACGCCGCGCGGGACCAGGAAACGTTCCTCATGGAAGCAATGTGGACGCGCTTCCTGCCCCACATTGCGCGGGTGCGTGAGATCCTCGCCGCGGGAACGCTCGGCGAGGTGGTATACCTGACCGCCGAGCACGGGCAGTGGTTCGCCCAGGATCCGCAGTTCCGGCTGTTCGCGCCGGAACTGGGCGGCGGGGCCTTGCTGGACCTTGGCATATACCCGGTCTCGTTCGCGAGCCTGGTGCTTGGCGCGCCGACGCGGATCAGGGCGGTCAGCTATCCGGCGTTTACCGGCGTTGACGCCACGACGTCGATGATCTTCCAGTACGACAGCGACGCGCACGCGGTGCTGACCACGACCTTGCTGGCCGCATCGGGCAACCCCGCCGCCATTTACGGCACGGCGGCGAGGATAGAGATCGACGGCTGGTTTTACACGCCGACCGCGTTCCGCGTGATCGCGCGAGACGGCGCCGAACTGGAGCGCTTCGAAGAACCGTACGAAGGGCGCGGGCTGCGCGGCGAGGCCGCCGAGGTGGGCCGCTGTCTTCGCGCGGGGCTGCTAGAGAGTCCGCTGCTCCCGCTGGATGAGACGTACACGATCATGCAGGCAATGGACGAGGTCCGCCGGCAGATCGGTTTGTCTTACCCGCCAGCCTGACCGCGCCCAGCCGTGAGGTCGCGACGTCCCGACCGCGCCTTGCCCGCAGCACGTACGCCAGCAGCGCTCCGCCCTTCGTGATGCTGAAAGCACTCTCGGGTCACCACCGCGCGAGTGGCCCGAAGATGTCACAGGTTGATCAGTTCGGCTTGCGGCCATCAGATTCCACTACGACGTGATCCACAGCCTGCAGCGGCGGTTCAGAGCGCTCAGCTGATGGGAACCGTTGCCGTCGTTCCAGGCAGTCTCGGCATCGACATGCGGCTAACGGGTCGTGCCTGCCTGACTGAGCATGACGACGGGTCCCTGGAAGACCCTCACCTGGTCCGCGGATAGATTCCTGGTGGGCGTCGTGTAGCGGCAGGTGACGGACGACGGCCGGGAGGAGTACTGGTGACCGAAGCGGGCGCGGCTGGAGTTGAGCCGCCGTGGCTGGCCGGGGCTGCCTGGATCGACGGCAGGTTCTGCCCGGTCGAGGAGGCGAAGATCTCGGTGCTCGATCTGGGCGTCACCCGCTCGGACTGCACCTACGACGTCGTTCATGTGTGGCGCGGGTGCTTCTACCGGCTGGATGCGCACCTGGACAGGTTCAGCGCCAGCCTGGCCCGGCTGCGCCTTGACCCCGGTCAGGACCGCGCCGGGATCGAAGCCATCCTGCACGGCTGCGTCCGCCGCACGGGCCTGCGCGAGGCGTACGTGTCGATGACCTGCACCCGCGGCCGCATGGCGCCGGGAAGCCGGGATCTGCGGACCGCGCGCAACACCTTCTACTGCTTCGCGCTGCCGTTCATCTGGATCAGTCAACCGGACCAGCAGGCCACCGGCGCGAGTGTGTGGATCAGCGAGGTGACGCGCATCCCGCCGCAGAGCGTTGATCCGTCGGTCAAGAACTACCACTGGCTGGACCTGGACATGGCACTGCTGGACGCCTACGACCACCAGGCCGAGCTGGTCGTCCTCCGTGACCTGTCCGGTGCGATCGCCGAGGGACCGGGCTTCAACATCTTCGCCCATACCGGCGGCCGGTGGCTGACCCCGGCCAGCGGCACCCTGCAGGGCATCACCCGGCGGTCGGTCATCGAACTCGCCCGCGAGACCGGTGACCCGGTCGAGGAGGGCCGACTGACCGCCGATGACCTTCGCCGGGCAGCCGAGGTGCTGGCCACCTCAACCGCCGGCGGCATCATGCCGGTGACCGTCGTTGACGGCGAGCCGGTCGGCACGGGTATGCCCGGGTCGCTGACAAGGCAGCTGCGGGACCGGTACTGGGCCAGCCATGAGGATCCGCGGTACTCCACCCCAGTCCGCTACGACCAGCCAGACCGAACCCCAGGCTAAGGCCAAAGACGACAATCCTCAGACAGCGGCCAGCCGCAGCTGCATCTTCATGCACGGCTACCCGGCCCCCGGACGCGCATCTGCCGCGGAGAGCTTGTGGGCTGGCTCATGTCAGGGACGTGGCTGCGTTGCTGTGGCCAAAACGAACACCTCTTTGTGACTTGGTCAAGTGGTCCTTTCCCGCCGCAGGGATTATCGGCTCGCGGGATGGCAGCGGCGCGGGAAGGGACGCCGGGGCGGAGTCTGTGGCCGGGGTCGTAGGGTGGGTGGCAGGCCCGGGAGTGGCTTGCCCGAAGAGCCGGTGGCCGGGGTGTGAGCCGGCCGCCCTGGATGCAGAGTGGTTCCCCCGGTTGCCCTCCCGGGCTCTGGGCGGCCGCGGTGCGCCGGGCGTCGGCCTGCAGGCGGGCGTAGATGGCGTCGCTGATCTGGCGTTTCAGCGCGCGCAGGGCTTCTTTGCGGGTTTTGCCCTCAGCCAGTTTCTTCTCGAAGTAGGCATGGCCCTGGCTGTGCGGGTGGCGGATCTGGGTGACCGCGACCATGTGGATGGCGTGGTTGAGGCGGCGGTTGCCGCGCCGGGACAGCCGCCAGATTTTCCGGCCCCCGGAGGAGACCTCGATCGGGGCGGTGCCGTTGCAGGCGGCGAAGTGATCCCGGCTGGGGAAGCGGGACACAACGCGGACGTCGCCGATCACTGCGGCGGCGACGACCGGACCCACCCCGAACAGCCCGGTCAGGCTGGTCCCGGACCCTCACCGCGGTGGCG
Source organism: uncultured Actinomycetes bacterium (assembly GCA_963702235.1). Lineage (GTDB taxonomy): Bacteria > Actinomycetota > Actinomycetes > Streptosporangiales > Streptosporangiaceae > PALSA-505. The sequence goes on along the minus strand of CAVPBZ010000026.1, from coordinate 297,152 downwards.
GCCTTCTTCCTGGTCTCGCGGATCCGCGCATCGGCCCCGCGCAGATCGTCGGTGAGCTCGGCAGCAAGCTCCCAGCGGGCCGCGGCCACCGCACCTGCTGGCGTGATCGTTTCCAGAAGATGCGCGGCATGAGCTGCGGTGATCTCCTTACTGACGCCGCCGGCGATCAGCCCGCAGCACCTGGTGCAGCCGGCAAGCCACCTGCGTGCGGACCTGGCCCAGGTCCCGGTAGCGCTTGGACCAGACCTTGAGCACCGCGGCGTGATCATCACGCCGCACCTGCTGGACACCCGGCGAGCGCAGCGCCGCGACCGCCACCGAGCGTGCATCATTGGGATCATTCTTGCTGACGTTTCCAGTGGCCAGTAGCCGCACCCGGGCGGCCAGCCTGGGCGGCACGTCCAGCACCCGCTCACCGGCTGCCAGCAGCTGCTGGGCCAGCAGATGACCGGTCCCGCCAGCGCCTTCCACCGCCCAGGCCCGCTCGGGCCAGGCCTGCGCCCACACCACCAGCCGCTCCGCCTGCACCGCCGAGGCACGCACCCGCAGCTGCCCCAGCGGCTCTTCAGCGGCACTGATCGCCACCGCCGTGTGTGAAGCCTTGCGCGGATCCACCCCGATGATCACCATCACCATGACTGCCAGCTCCTTCCACTGCCCGGGGGAGAGACCGTGGCGGGCACGCCCAATTCCAGGGATCACATCGGCGCTTCGCGCTCCTCTTATGAGCCACACCACGGCGAGGCCCCGACACGCTGGCACGTCGTTCGAAAGCCAAGCCCCGCAAAAGGAGCTGGCAGGCGGTAAGAAAGAGCCAGCACGCCGGGACCTCTCAACGCTACGACCCCGGCTCACTGCCATCCCGGCCAGGCCCGCAACGCCTACCTACAATTGGGCGGCGATGTCGTCCACGGAGTCAAGTTTCCCCGCGGCCACGTCCATGATGAGCTCGTAGGCATTGTCGTTGGTCAGCGTAAGGCGGTGGCCGTTGACTCCGTAGAAGGCGATCGTTGCGGCGAGGGAGAGCCGCTTGTTGCCATCGATAAGGGCATGGTTCCTGGCCAGCGAGTGCAGCAGGGCCGCCGCCTTGGCATCCAGGCCCGGGTAGGCATCTGAGCCGAAAGCGGTGGCCCGGGGGCGGGCGAGGGCGGACTCCAGCAATCCGTAATCGCGCACGGCGGGCTCACTGCCCAGGGCACGCTCGGCGACATGCAGCAACTCGGCCAGCGTCAGGTAGATCACTGCCCGAGTCGCTCTAGCGCCTCCGCGTAACGTGGCAGCTCCTCATCCAGAACCCGGTCAAGCAACTCGCCCCGGCTATGGATTTCGACATACTCGCGGATCGCTTGCCGGACCACTTCCTGCATTGGCCGCCGCTCCAACTCGGCGCGCCGGCGCAGCACCTCGGCCTCGGCGTCGGTCAATCGCAAAGTCATCGCCATACAGGCATGGTATCAGCATTGATACCGGCAGCGGCTTGCACTCTCTGCCACTGGTAGGCGACCCGCAGATGCCAGCTCGAGACACGCCTGCTGCGATTGCGAAGTTCAGCGGCACCAGGTCCCGGCTCGTAGGCTCCTCAGCGTGAAGCGAGTTCTCCTGACCGGCATGTCGGGGACCGGGAAGTCAGCCGTTGTACGCGCCCTGGCCGCTCGCGGGTACAAAGCAATCGACACTGACGATGGGTGGTGCCAGGCGCTGGCGGACGGCCGTCAGATATGGCGAGAGGACGCCATCGAGGCACTGCTGGCCACCGAGGACGCGGACGTCTTGTTCGTCGCTGGCTGCGAGGAGAACCAGGTGCGGTTCCATGCGCAGTTCGATCATATTGTCTTGCTGAGCGCGCCGCTCGAGACGCTGGTTGAGCGGCTGGCAAACAGGGCCAGTAACCCCTACGGCAAGGCACCTGAGGAACTGCGCCGGGTCCTGGATGACGTCGAGGCGGTCGAGCCGCTGCTGCGCCGGGTGGCCGATCACGAGGTTCGGACAACGGTGCCGTTGAACGAGGTGGTGAACACCGTTCTGCGTCTCGTCAACGCCTGACAACACGTCGCCGTCCGCATAGACATGCCAGATCACGCCCGGCTTTGAGGCATCCGCGCATGCCGCGGACAGTTCAGGGGTCGGAGATTGCCCGGGGCTGGTCTTGGGTGAGTGGTTGACGGCCGGCGCCGGCGGCACGCTCGAGCCCGTGCTCGCGACGCCGATCCGCCGCGAGGAGTTCCTGCTGGGCAAGGCGCTGGCGGCTTTTGTCCCGTCGCTCGCGATCTCGTATGCGGTCCTCGCCTTCTTCCTCGCCTGCGTGGAGCTCTTCGCGCATCCGGGTATAGCGTCGGCACTCCTGCGGGCCCCGGATCTGCTCGCCCAGCTGCTCTTCACGCAACTCCTCGCCGCATGGTCGATCTGGGTCGGCATCGCGATCTCGGCCAGATCGAGCGACGTACGCGTTGCCGGGCAGCTCAGCTTGCTCGCGAGTCTCCCGTCGGTCGCAGTGACAACGCTTATCGCGCTCAACGTGATCCGCCCCCCGCTCGGCCTAGCCCTCGGCGGAGCGGCGGTTCTCCTGGTCCTCGACGGACTCGGCTGGCGGATCACCTCGACGGACTCGGCCGCGAACGTCTCATCACCGGCACCCGCTGAGGGGATGCGATCACCTCGCCCCGGCGCTGGTCCAGGTCGCCTGATCAGCGCGATGACAGCCATGTTCGCGTAACTCGCTCGGTGCACGCGCGACGCCGGCGCAGGCCCGGGATTGCCACGGGACAGCCACGCAAAGCACTAGCCGCGGTACGGAACGTCAACGCATCGGCTCCCGCGCACAGAACTGGACCCTAATTCAGGGAGCGGGGCGAGGCGAGCGCATTGTCAACCCAGGCCCGCAAGGCAGGCAGGGGGGCGGCGCCTGTCTGCCGGGCAGCCACCCGTCCGCCCCGCAGCACCAGCAGGGTCGGGATGGCCTGGGCCTGCGGCATGCCGAGCGCCGGGGGAGCCGAGGTCGCCGGGGGTACTGGTGGACGTAACGTTCCTCGTGTGCCTATGTTGGTTTGAGGACGCCCATCACGTGGGGGCCTGTTATTCCAGCAGTTCCGCCGGGCAGTCGTTGCTCCGGACCCGGTAGCGATCGTACTTAGCGGACGTTGCTCACCCGGGAGTTCACGTGGCGCAGCCAGTTGTCTCAGCCAGTCCCCGCGAACAGTCGCGTTCTGCTTGCGCGGCTCAGCTCAGCCCGGGTCGCCTGCATCGCGCTGGCGCGAGCCCGGCCAGCTCGAAGTCGCCACCGGTCATGCGAGGGGTATAGGTCCCATGTCTTCTGCTACGTCTTCCGCCGTTGGAGACCGCCTGGCTGTGCCGGGAGACCGGCGCTGGCTGATCCTGGTCGTGGTCGCCGTCGCCCAGCTGATGGTGGTCCTGGACTCCACCATCGTGAACATTGCGCTGCCGTCGGCCCAGCAGGCGCTGGGGTTTGCGAACAGCGAGCGGCAGTGGGTGGTGACGGCTTACGCGCTGGCCTTCGGCAGCCTGCTGCTGGTGGGCGGCAGGCTCGGCGACATGTTCAGCCGTAAGCAGGTGTTCATCACCGGCCTGATCGGGTTCGCCGTTGCCTCAGCCATCGGCGGCGCCGCAGTCTCGTTCGGGATGCTGGTGGCGGCCCGGGCGCTGCAGGGCGCGTTCGGCGCCATCCTCGCCCCGGCCGCTCTGGGCACCCTGGTCAGCACGTTCCAGGACCCGCTCGAGCGGGGCAGAGCCTTCGGCGTGTTCGGCTCGGTCGCCGCAGGCGGCGGCGCCGTGGGGCTGATCCTCGGCGGGGTGCTCACCCAGTATCTCTCGTGGCGCTGGTGCCTGTATGTCAACCTGGCGTTCGCCGCGATCGCCGTGGCCGGCGCCCTGGCCTGGATTCGGAGCAGCCGCCCGGCCGCCCGGCCGCCGATGGACTGGCCAGGCGCCGTGCTGGCCTGCGCCGGACTGTTCCTGATCGTCTTCGGCTTCTCCCACGCCGAGACCGCCGGCTGGACGGCCGCGCTGACCATCGGCTCGCTGGTCCTGGGCGTGGTACTGCTCGCCGGGTTCGTTGCCGCCGAGCAGCGTGCCAGTCACCCGCTGCTGCCGCTGCGGGTGATCCTGGACCGCACCCGGGGCGGCTCTTACGTTGCCGTCGGCATATCGGGAATCGCGATCTTCGGCACCTTCCTGTTCCTCACCTACTACCTGCAGGTGGTCAAGGCGGACAGCCCGCTGACCACCGGGCTGCTGTTCCTGCCGATGATCGGCTGCATCCTGCTCAGCTCCAATCTCTCCAGCATCGCGCTCCTGCCCCGGCTCGGGCCGCGCGTCCTGATCGCGGCCGGCATGCTGCTGGGCGCAGGCGGGATGGCCTACCTGACCCAGGTCACCGTGACCTCCAGTTACGCCAGCGCCGTGCTGCCCGCCCTGCTGATCCTGGGCCTGGGCTTCGGCATGATCTTCGCCCCGGCCATCAACACCGCCACGGCCGGCGTCGCGCGCCAGGACTCCGGCGTGGCCTCGGCCCTAGTCAATACGATGCAGCAGGTCGGCGGGTCGATCGGGACCTCCGCCCTCAGCACGATCGCGCTGACCGCGACGGCCGGCTACCTGATCACCCACCACGCGGGCCCGCTGGCACCGGCGGTCGCGGCCACCCACGGCTACACCGTCGCCTTCACCGTGTCGGCCGCACTGCTCGGACTAGGCTTCATCCTCGCGATCGTCCTGCTGCCGTCCAAGCACCGGCTTGCCGAGCTCAGGAACGCCGCCGCCGCCGCCCCGGCCGCGGCCGCCCCAGCGCCTGCCGCCCCCGCCCTGCAGCCGGCGTTCGAAGCGATTCCCGTGGCCCTGTGCAGCTGCTCGCCGGTAGTGACCCCGGTTGCCGGATCGGCGGCCACGCCGGTCCGCTGACAGTGACTGCGGGCCAGCCTTCCCGGCAGGGCGTCTCGCGGCCGGCTTGGGGGCACGCACGCGGGCGAGTTACCATGCGGTCGACCTTCCCGTGGGCCGGATGCCAGGTAGGCCCGCGCGGGCACAGGGCTATCCTCCCTCGATGAGCATTACCACGCCGCCCGCCACGGATCTGCGCCTTGTCGTCGGCTATGACGGATCTCCTCCGGCCAGCAGGGCGCTCGACGCCGCAGTCAGACTGCTGCAAGGCCGGACGGGCGGCATCGACGTGGTCTATGTGGCTCATATGCCCAGCACGGCAGCGCTGTCGCCCGGTGCCGTCGGCGAACTGGAAACAGGCTTCGACGACGTAGAGCACGAGCTCCGCACCGTGGCCGGCGAGCAGCTGGGCGGCCGCGTAGCGGGCTGGGGCTTCGAGCGGCGCCAGGGCTTGATCGCAGAAGAACTCATCTCGGCAGCCAAAGACATCCGCGCTGCCCAACCCCACGCCACCATAGCGATCGTGGTCGGGAGTTCGTCCCAGATCACGCACCGAGTGGTCGGTTCGGTCGCCGTCGGCCTGGCCCGCCACTCACCAGTGCCGCTCGTAGTCGTGCCCTAGAGCCCGCCGCTTCCTCACCGGGTGGAGTCCGAGCGCGCGGCGCCCCGCCACAACAGGCCCGGGTCACCGGTCGGATCGGCCGGCGCGGGCAGCCGCTCGACGCTGTCCAGCATCGGCGCGCACAACTGCTGCAGCCCGGCGAACGCCAGATGGCTCGGTTGAGGGTCAATCTATGACTTCTGAGCCACCGGGCTGTGCTCGCGGCTGCACCTCACTCGCCGACTTCATAGACCATCTGGTCGAGATTCGCCCAGTCCTGTAGTGAAATTGGAGAACCGGTCAGGCCCGACGAGACGGAGACCTCGATGCGGTCCGGATCGATGCCGACGACCGCCTGCCAGGTTCCGGTTCGCCGGCGTCCGCTGAATGCCCGCCGCTGCGCCAGCTTCTGCTCGATCACATCGAGTTCGCCGGGCGAGCCGGCCTCAAGGGCGAGCAGCCGCGGTCCGATGCTGCCCCGGCCTGCGCGCAGATGAGGGCCGCCGACTTCACGGAGCACCAGGACCTGCCAGGCGGTTCGTCTCGTCGATCATCAGCGCGGCGACCCGGTCACTCCGGCCGACCGGGCGCAGCTCGAACACGTCCCGGTAGAACTCGACCGACCGCTCCAGATCGCTCACGTTCAGCAACGAGGCCTGAATGCTCAGCCGCATCTCGGGCATCCCATCTGTGGTCCGGTCAGTGTCCACAACCACTCAGCAGGCAGTATGGCTGCTACACCTTACGGGCTGCCGCCCATCTGGCTGATCACCTCGTCTTGGGTAATGCCGTACGGCTGCAGCACTGCTGCGGCCTCGTCGAAATCAACGGGATCTGGCAGAATCCGCAGCGCCTCCTCGGCGGCCTCAGCGAATCCCGCCCGGCGCAGCGTGTCAACAAGGTCCTGCCTCTTGCACTGCATCGCTACCCTCTCTGCGTGTCATTCATCGTTACCTGAACCGGACTGGTCCCGTTGGGACGATCTGGTGGTCTGGTAGCCCCCGTTCCACCAGGTGGTGACGAGGGCGGCGTACTGGCTGGCAGCGTCTTCCCGAACCCGGGCAGGTCGATCGCTATCAGCCGGGCGTGCTCGGCCAGCGGCGTCCACATCGGCTCGAACGCGAGCAGGCTCTCTGGCCACGGGCTCAGCAGCAGCGGGGTATCGCCCGCCCGGTCCCCGGTCACGACCGTCGTCTTGTCTGGCGGCAGGAAAGGGTCACCAGTACGGGCCATAGCGTCTGCAGGCCGCCCAGCAGCCGCTCTGCCAGGCCTGCCTGCCCGCCGCCGGCGACGAGTTCGGCGCCGAACCACAGCAGGGCGCCGAGCAGGACCGCCGAAGCGCCGGCCGAAACCGCCGGCCGCAGCCCCCACGGCACCCCCGCTCCCGGCCGCCGGGCGGCCGCCGGCCAGGCCGCGAGGGCGACCAGGCCGGCCGCGGCCACGGCCATGTGCCGTACCGAGCTGCCGCCGCCGGCGGGCTCCGGGCTCGCCGCGATGAGCACGCCGGCGACCCCGCCGGCGATCAGGATCAGCCGCCCGGCTGCAGCGGCCGGCCGCAGCGCCAGCCCCGTCACGACCTCGAATGCCCCCGCGGCCAGGAAGGCGACCGTCATCACCCACCGGTCGGCGGCGCCGTACGCCGCGAGCGCGCTGACCGTGCCGGCCACCGCGTTGTAGCCGCCCCGCTGGAGCCCGGCAGCCAACGTCCACCCGCTGACCAGCAGCACCGGCGCGACCACCGCCGAGGCCACCCCCCACCACGGGACGCCGTGCACGCCCGCCCCGCCCCCGGCCCCGGCCGACGCGATGCCGCTGGCGCCGGCCCGGCCGGCCCGGCCCAGCCGCCCCGGCGCACGCCCGCCCGGGCGGCCCGCCCGCAGCATCGCCTGGCACGCCACCGGAAGCTCCCCACCCGTACCGGGCTGCTCAGAAGCCGACCGGCTGCCGGATCAGCACGACGTGGATGCGGCCGGGCAGCTCCTGGTGAATCTCCAGAACCTTCCCCACCGAGCTGTGCTGGCCGTAGGCAGCCTGCGCGCGGGCGTCCTCCAGCCTCAGGCTGTGCCGGTAGACCCGCTCATGCGCCGCGGCCAGCGTGGGCACCAGCTTCTGCGCGCCGACCACGAAGATCACCTTCGCCGCGCCCCAGGCGTAGGACGCGAGCTGGCTGCCCGACGCCGACGCGATCACCAGCGTGCCATCACCAGTCACCGCGTGCACGCTGCCCAGCGCGTAGTCGGGCTGGCCGCCGATCACCTTCATCTCCTGCGCCTGGGTCGCGAAATCCAGCGCGAACATCTTGTTACGCGCCGACTCGTACCGACCGCCGTCGTTGACCGCAGCCGCGATCCCCGTCTCGGCCAGCGTCACCGACGTATTCGTCATCACCGACGAGCCCGCCGGGATACGGGCCAGCACCACCCGCCGCGCCGCCTCGAGATCATCGACAACCTCCACGCCATACCCATGCTCCTCCAGCGCAACCACCGTCGCCGCGAGCGTCGCCTCATCAGGCAGCGCAGTGAAACGATCAGGTGCCTCGGTCATGCTCACGGCTGATCCTTCCTGGCGGAAACATCCGCTCTGGGTCCTGCGTCTCGCGAAAAGAGTGCGGCCGGCCGGCCCGTGCTCGCATCCGCCGGTGGCTAGCCAGCCGGCGAGCACATCCCTGGCGGCTCCGCGTGTCGTGACTTGAGCGTTCAAGTTGTCTCGTGCTCAACGTAACCCCGAATGACTTGAACTGTCAAGTAAAGGTGCCCGCCGTGGCACCTGGAGGCGCAGTCCATGACCGCATTCCCTCGCCGCCGGCGTATCACCTGGGACCAGGAATCAAGGCGGCTCACGGGGCATCCGACTGGGCTATGGCGGTGTCACACGCACCGTCACGGCAGGCGGGAAGGGGATGAGATGGCCTTCCTGGAAGAGCACGGCTCGGTAGTCACCGGGCGGGAGCGGGGGCGGATGCCCACCGAACATGCAGGTCGGGGCTGAGCCTTGCGGTTCCTCACTGCAGAATCTGTAGATTGCCGGGACTGGCGTCGGATAGCTGGACTCGCCGGTCGGGATCGTGACCGTGTGCAGGCACTGGGTCCAGCCCACGGTCGGGTGGTATGTGCCGCTGACGAGCGCAACCTGGAAGAGCGTCCCGCAGCCGGGCACGCGGATGGCACGCCCGGTGTTGTTCTCGACAACCACGCGGCCCGCTAGGAACGATCCCGCTACCATCGTCCGCGATGGCAGGACCACCCGGGCGGACACGTGCGCTGGGGAACCGCCGGCTGTTACGTGCGGGCTCGCCGCTGACCGCGTGCGGGCACTCTGGGCACTCCGCGACGAGGTGTGGCCGCCGCTGGCACACCCTGCCACCAGAAGCGCCAGCACAATGACGACTCGTCGCACATCCACTGTGACGCTGCCAGGTCATGCCCCGGTTCCAGCAACGCTGTCCTCAAAACCACCGCCATCAGCCCGCCAGTGCCGGGCGCCACGGCCGCTGCGTGCGGCGCGAAGCGAGGATGGCTGACCGGGTAGTCAATGATTACCGGCTCTGACCAGCGCTTCCTCGGCCTGGGCAGCAAGTGCGCCGACTAGATCAGCCGCCGGGGACAACTCGGTGATGAGGTCGATCGCCTCGCTGGCCCACACCGGGTCCGGCGGCAGGTCGCCTCTTGCCACGGCCTCCAGCCGAAGTCAGCACCTTCGCTAGCCGCCTGCTGCCGTGGCTGGCCCGCCGTGATGCGGTGAGCGACGCGAAGACAACGGTCGAACTCAGATAATGGCCAGTGGCGTAGTCGAACGAGCCGCTGCACGTTATCAGGTGCAGGGCCGCGTAGCCCGTCGCGCCGTAAATGGTTCTGGCCGGGAAATTGGATTTGGGGTACTGGCGTACTCCGCTGACGCGGAAGACCGCGGTAATGCCGTCGGCGAGCGTCACGTCCACGGTGTCCCCGGGGCGGAGGGCCCCCAGGCGGAAGAAGACGGCAGGGCCCTGATAGCTGTCAACGTGACCCTCGATGACCGACGTTCCGATCTGGCCCGGCGTCGCCGAGTACTTGTACCAAGCCGCCTGGCCGGCCCGCGTGCGAAGTGACGGTACCTGGATGGTTCCGTCGGAATTGACTCCCAGGTGCAGCAGCTTGGAACTTACCCCGATGGCCGGGATAGAGACGGACACCGGCGGTGAGCGCAGCAGCGATGGCCTGCCGCCCCGGCCTGCAGATGGCCCGGTAGAGCCCGCGGCCGCCGAGGAGGGCTGCGGCGCATGCACCTGGACGCCGACTGCGACTCCGACAGCGGCCACCCCGCCCACGATGAGAAAGACGCCGACCAGCCCGGCAATGCGGGCCCGGAGACCTCCCGGCGGACCGGGCGGGGGCGCAAAGCCGCTATCCGGCCAGGACATGACCACGCGTAGTCCTGCTATCCGCCGCCACTCCATTTCACCCAAATGCTGTCGTCCTTCCGCCTTCCTCAGGGTCTTGTCACCGCGCAATCTCATATCGCGGCGGCCCGGTCACGCGATTCCCCTGCCGCGGACGGTTTCTGATGCCGGGGCCGGAAAACGGGTATGCCACCTGGCGGACACATGAGGGGGTTCCATGAAGCTGCGCGCAACCATCGCGGGGCTGGCGCTCAGCGCGAGGTTGACCGCAATGGCCAGCGGCGTGCTGGTCATACTCGCTTCCGCGTCAGTCTCGGCCTGCACTCCGTCCTCACCCTCGGGGACACCCTCGCCTACAGCGACGCTCACCACATTCTCACCGGCAGGAACCCCGTCAGCAACGTCCCCTGCCTCGCCTAGCCGCACGACTAGTGCCACGACGCCGAGCACGACCCCCCGCCCCTCGGCATCACCGTCATCGACGCGGAGCAGGTCCGCCAGTCCGATTCTCACCGCTGCCCCGGCCACAGGCGGCGGCGGCACGGCCGGATTCCAGGACCCCCTGCTCCTCGGCCTCGGCGGGGCAGCGATCCTGGCCGGCGCCGGGAGCATCGCCTACCGCAGAAGGGTGATCAGGAACCGCTGACACCCGTGACCGGCCTCGAGCGCCCGCCACCGGGCGCATACGAGGCTCAGGGCTATAAGCCCGTGCTGGGGTTACCGTCAGGGTTAAATCGGGGGTTTCCCCTATGTCGGAGGCTGACTCGCGCCGCCAGACTGGGCTCATGTAGCTGGGACCTCGCAGAGAAAGCCGACACCGCCATGTACGAGGACGAAGACGACGAGGACCGCATTGACGCAGCCGAGCAGCTAGCCAGGCTCGATCCGCGAGCTGCTGCCGAGACCTTCCGGAAGATTGCCTGCGACGAGAGCGTCCACGACGGCCTGCGCGTGGAAGCGGCCGAGCGGGTGCCCAGGCTCGACCGGCGGGCTGCCGCCGAGGCCTTCCTCGCCATCGCCCGCGACGAGAACGTCCACGACGGCCTCCGCTCCTCGGCCGCCGAACAACTACCCGAACTCGACCGGCGGGCCGCCGCCGAGGCCTTCCTCGCCATCGCCCGCGACGACAACGTTGACGACGGCCTGCGCTCCTCAGCGGTTGAGCAGCTAGCCAGGCTGTACCCGCCTGCTGCTGTATAACCCCTCGGAGTCAAGGCCAGGCCAGCGGCGGGCCCGGGCGCGCCGCTGGCCTGCAGCCGAGCGACGACGCCTTGATGACCGATCAGTCCTCGGGAAGAGCAGCAAAGGCTTTCTTTGTTTGTCTGTACCACCCCATCCCTGATACGGGATGTTTCCACCTATCCTGCATGCTCTTCAGGGCGCTTTCGTGCGTCGCATCGCCCCCTGCGACCATTTCTTTTAGATGCTTATCTTGCGCTTTTATAACCTCATCAGCCTTGTTTCCATGGAATGGAGCATCACATGGTCCACCCATTTGTTTACATGTCATTGTTTTCATATTTACCACCTTCCTTTAGTTGATTATCGTGGGTTACATCGACCCGGTTGACGTTCATGGCGGTCACTCTAGCTGCGGCTCGGTGACCGGTGCTTCTCGATTCCTGATCGGTTTGATTTCCGTGATAACGCCGTACTCATGAGGCAATGCCGTTCAGCTTGGCCAGCTCGGCCGCAGGCAGGGTCAGCGCCGCACCGGTGACGTTCTCCCGCAGGTGGGCTACGGACGAGGTCCCGGGAATCAGCAGGATGTTCGGCGAGCGCTGGAGCAGCCAGGCCAGCGCGACGGCCATCGGCGTGGCGCCGAGACGGGTGGCGACGGCGTCAAGTTCCTCCGACTGCAGCGGGGAGAAGCCGCCGAGCGGGAAGTAGGGCACGTACGCGATGCCCCGGGCGGCGAGGGAGTCGATCAGGTCGTCGTCAACCCGGTGGGCGAGGTTGTAGAAGTTCTGCACGCATACGACCGGCGCGATGGACTGTGCCTCGGCGATCTGCTCCGCCGAGACCGTGCTGACTCCGAGATGCCTGATCAGTCCCTCCTGCTGCAGCTGCGCGAGCGCGCTGAACGGCTCGGCGATGGAGCCGGGCGTGGGGCTCTCCAGCCCGCCGACGCGCAGGTTGACGACATCGAGTGCGTCGAGGCCGAGGTGCTCGAGGTTGTCGTGCACGGCCTGGCGCAGCTGCTCGGGCGCGCGCGCCTGCGGCCAGTTGCCCTCGGCGTCGCGCAAGGCCCCGACCTTCGTCACGATGTGCAGGTCATCCGGATACGGATGCAGCGCCTCCCTGATGATCTCGTTGGTGACGTACGGGCCGTAATAGTCGCTGGTGTCGATGTGCGTGATGCCCAGCCGCACGGCCTCGCGCAGCACGGCCACGGCAGCGGCCCGGTCGGCCGGCGGCCCGAAGACGTGCGGGCCGGCCAGCTGCATGGCGCCATACCCCATCCGGGTGACCGTCAGGTCATCAGCAAGGCCGAACGTCCCTCCGGGAAGTGTCGATGTCATGAGAGTGCCTCTCCTCCTCAGTACGTGATGACTCCGCACTCCGCCAGGCGGCGCGAAACAGGCAGAGCCCTGCCGATCCTGGGAGCGCCAGGGACAGGCAGGCCGCGGTCCGCCCGGTTACCGTGATCGTATGAGCGAGAACAACATGCTCAGCGGCGCCGGCATCCTGGACCGGGCCGGATTGCACCAGCCCCGACACGTGCACTCGACCGCCGGGTCCCTGAGCTTCGACAGCGGCCGGATCGGACTGCCGGCCTGGGGATTCACCTGGCTCACCGGCCACTGAACTGCGCCGCCGGGGGGGTATGGTGCTGCGGAAAACCGTCACCGGGGGTAAGGTTCGGTTCCGGAGCCTAGACCGATAGGCTCTGACCGGCGCGGCGAGGTCGCGTCGTAGCATCGCGGATAAGGAAAACGAACTGATGGCAACAGGCACCGTGAAGTGGTTCAACGCCGACAAGGGCTTTGGTTTCATCGCCCCCGATGACGGGACGGCGGACGTTTTCGTCCACTTCTCCGCGATCGCGAGCACCGGCTACAGGTCGCTGGACGAGAACCAGAAGGTCGAATTCGAGACCACCCAGGGACAAAAGGGACCGCAGGCGGAGAACGTCCGTCCGCTCTGACCCATAGCACCGAGCGACCTCCTGTGGCGCGCGGGTCAGCGGCAGCCGCTTGACCCGCCGCCACGGGAGGCGTGCGTAACAATTCTGCAGAATCGGACGTCGGTGAGCGTCCGAGCACGCAGCACCCGGGTCACCCGTTACCGTCGTAGTGCGGCCTCGTTCCGGGCTTGCGCTCAGCCGAGGTCAAGCGCGGAGCTGTCAGTAGACGATGCCCGCGAACGCGAGGCACCGGCGATCCTCATCGGTGCGCACGGTCATGGCGAGTTCAGGAAGCTCGTCGCCGGGAGCACGCTGAACGACGTCTGGCGCCGGGCCCCAGGCCCGGTCCTGGTCTGCATCGCCGCACACGACGACAAGTAGCGGAGGCGCAGCCGGGCCGGTCAGCTGCGGGTCTTGCCCGCGCGGATCATCTCGAGCGCCTGCTGCACCCGCCGCTGCCCGGTCTCCTCCGCTTTGGCTTCAGTGATCCAGCGGATCATTCCCATCGGCCCATTCTCCTATCCGGGTGACTGAGGCGGGCAGTACGGTGACCGAGGAGGCAGAGCGAAGCACCGCGCGGCGGGCCACAGAGGCTTTCCGCCAGCGTGGCCACCTGAGCCTCCAGCGGCGCGGTGGCGGTCAGGCGGTTGTCGACGGTGGCGTGCGGGGCGGCCGGCTCTGTGCCCAGCCGCATGCTGGCGGCAAACGCCGCAAAGCCGGCGAGCTTCGCGGCGTCTCGCCGGGATCCGCGCGCGGCCAGGCGATGGCGCAGCGTGGCCGGATCGGAGCGGACCCACACCAGGCGCACCGTTCCGCCGCCGAGGTCGGCAACCCACGACTCCCACGCATCGGGGTCGTGGATCTGCCGGGTGAACGGAGCCGACAGCAGCACCGGGCAGCCATGACCGCGGATCTCGCGCGCGGTGGCGGTCATCCCGCCGTACTCGTGCACCTTGACGTGCTCGTCGTACCACGGACCCTCACGTTCGCCCGGCGGTCGCCCGGCGGCGGTCAGGGTCGCGGCCACGAACGAGCCGTACATCGTGTCCTTATCCAGCAGCGCGGGGGCCGGCCGCAGCGATGCCAGCAGGAGGCGCGCGACCGTCGACTTGCCGGCCCCGGCGGGCCGGCCACCACCCACGCCGTCGCAGGCACAGCCATGAGCACAGACAGTACCGGGCGGGCTGGCGCGGGCTGTCCCGGTCCAGGGACCCGGCGTGCTACCCGACCACCAGGGTGTCCGAGGCCTGCCCGGGCCTGACGACCGCCGCGGCCGACCGGGCGGCACCGGGGCGCCACGAGGTCAGCTCCAGCCCGTTCGTGAAGCTCAGCTCGGCCACCAGCGTGCCGGTGCCGGCAGGCCAGCCGAACCCGGCCAGGGCATCACTGCTGGCCCAGGTCCCCGGCACGACCGTCAGGTGGCCGCTGGCCGTTGACGCGACATCCAGCTGCACCGCCAGTTCGCCGCCATCCGAGCCGTTGTAGAAGCTGACTTCGACCGCGAGGGAACTCCCGTCGGGGCTGAAGGCGGCGTTGGCCGCCGAGCTCGCCCCCGGCAGCCTGACCAGCGTGGGCTGACCGGTCGCCAGGTCCAGCACGTGCACCTGGCACAGCGGGGCGCACCGCGACACCCAGCCGATCCTGCTCGCGCTGGCGGCGATCACCCCGGCAAAGGTACGGCTGTGCCGGGGCGCGCCCGGGTTCCACAGCATGTCGGCGGTCGCTCCCGGCCGCCCGAGCACTGGTGCCAGCAGCAGGCCGCGGTCGGTCGCCTGGCGGATCCCGTACCCGGGCGGCAGCGTGAGCTGCGGTCCCCGCAGTGCGCCGGCGACGCTCACTTCCCGCGCCGTGCCAGCTGCCGTGCTCATGTCGGTGCCCGGCGGGTAGCTGGTGAGCCACACGGCACCAGCGGTGGCGCCCGGCGCGACCTGGTCCGCCGTCCCGACCCGGGTCACCGACCGGGCGCTGTCACCGAGAAAGTAGACGGGCCCCGGCGCTGGCGCAGCTGCCGCAGCCGGACACGGCCGTGGAGCCGGACTGCGCGCCAGAACCGGGCGGGCCCCCGGAACCAGGCTGCACCGTGGAACCAGGCTGCACCGCCCAGCCGCCGACGACGCGGCTGAACACGTAACCGGGCTGCTCGGGCGGCAGGCCGCCGATGGGCTGCACGCGGCCGGTGGCCGGATAGAACCAGGCCGGCCGCGCGCCGGCGACGGGCAGCCGGAGACTGCCCGCCCACCGCACGGTGTGCACGATCACGCCGCTGGAATCGACCAGGGCGGGGGCCGCGGCAGCAGCGCCGGAGGTAGCCAGCGGACCCTCGGTGACGATGACCGGACCGGGGCGCCCAGCGGCGTGCCGGTGCCGCGGGAGGTGCACGACGATCACGACGATCACCAGTAGTAGCACGGCGGCCGCAGCCACCGCACGCGGCCAGGGCCTTGGCTCGCGATCCCCGCCATGGCTGAGGATGTCAGGCACGAACCCACCGCCCATTCCGCGCTGATCTCTGCCCACGACGATACCTCTGCCGGTGGCACCGCTGCCGGCAGCTGGACGGGCTGTCTGCCTGCAGCGGGACGGCTGTCGCAGGCAGCCGGACGGCTGTCGCAGGCCCCGGCCGCCTCAGTGGCGGCGGGAGAGGAATGCCGCGATCCCCTGGTTGTCCTGGCTGGCGATGAACGCGCCGGGCACCGACATGAGGATCTCATCCGCATGGGCCAGGCACGCCCACGCGGTTTCACCGCCGGAATCGGCCAGCTTGATGTCAGCCTTCTCCTGGCACGCCACCCCGTACAGGTTGCTCACCTGGCAGGCCGCCGTGGTCCCGCCGTGGGCCGCGACCGCGGCCGCGGCCTCTTTCAGCAAGGAGAAGTGGGGGGGCCGCTCGTCATCGACGGCCTCCGGCTGGGACGGTGACCGCTCCCGCTGCCCCAGCAGCACGGTGTTGCCGTCGGGGTCCAGCACCTTGACCTCGCCGCCGAGCGCGTGCGGGGGATGACCCATGTGGACGGCTTCCACCCCGGCGGCGCGCACGGTACCGACGACGGAATCAAGATCATCGTAGAAGAAGTAGAACAAAAGCGGCACGGGCGGGACGCCGAGCGGCGGCTCGGTGTACGCCAGGAGCACGAAGTGCCCGTTGTGATACAGGTAGGACCACGCCGAGGTGTCGGCAGTCCCGGCCGCGTCCTCACGGAAGCCCAGCAGCTCGTAAAAGCCGCGGGAGCTGTCGATATCCCGGACATACGTCGCGGCGACCATCGACTGGACCGTGGCTGCCATTGGGACAACATACGCTGCCGCGCTCCCCCAGCGGAACGAACGCCGGGATCAGTTCCGGGCGATCCCGGCGCTGACTGGTCACCCCTGGCGCGGACCGGATCCCGGTGACACAGGAGACTTGCCGGTAAGCCGACAAAGGAGGTTGCGGCCATGGACCAGAAGGAGCTCGCCCGTGCGGTAGCAGAGCGAAGCGGGTTGTCACGAGAGGAATCCGCCGATATCACCCGGGCGGTACTCGAAGGACTCGCAGGCCAGCTGAGCGAAGGCGAGGCCAGGCGGCTCGCCCTCGACCTCCCCGCATCGCTGGCGGAGCAGGTGTACGCACCGCGGCGCCGCAAGAAGGGCGCGCACCCGGTCGAGGTCGACACCTTCATCCGGCAGGTGAGCGAGCACACCGGGCTGACTGAGGAAGAGACCCGCACCGGAACCGGGGCCGTTCTCGCCGCGCTGCGCGAAGAGCTTAGCGAGGAGAATTACAGCCATCTCATCGGGCAGCTGCCCGCGGGGTACGCCGGGCTGGTGGAAGCCGTCGGCTGACCGGGTGACTGCACGTTCCGGTCGCTACCCGCCGGCTGCCAGGCCGTAAGCCGCGTTCTCTGACTCCTGGAAAATCAGGGACCCCCGTCCGCCGGCCATGGCCCGCGCGCCGATTTCGGCCCGCACCGGCTCTGGATACGGGCCTGCACCGGCCCGTACGCCAGCAGGAGCGAGCTCGTCCAGTATCTCCGCCAGGTCAGCCGGTCCCCTCTCGACGAGCCCGCTCTGTGGCGAATCGGCTCCGCCGCGTGGATCCTGGACGAATCCGGCCTGGCGGTCCGCTGGCTGGAAGACGCTCTGCAGCGGCTCCGGGCTCCCGGCGTGCGGGGCACCAGCGGCCCAGGACTGACGGTGCTGGGGTGGGCCTACATCGACACCGGCCGCTGGGACGAGGCGCTGGAGGTTGCCGCCGAGGCCGCCGGCATGGCCGAGGCCAGCCACATGGACCTCGTCGCCGCGTCCGCCGATTTGATCACGGCCACTGTCCTGGCCCTGCGCGCCGACTCCGCCGCGGCCCGCCGCCACGCCGCCAGGGCGCTCGCCACCGTCAACCCGGCCGAATGCGGGCTGATCGCCGCCCGGGCCCGGCGGGCCCTCGGCGTCGCCGCCCTCGCCGACGGCAGCTACCTCCAGGCGTTCACCCAGCTCCGCGGGCTGTTCAGCGAGGACGGCACGCCGCTGCACAACTACGCCTCCTACCTGGGCGTGGCCGATCTCGCCGCCGCGGCGGTCCGCGCCGGCCTGCGGCTGGAAGGATGCGACGTCATCGAGCGCGCGCTCAGCCATCTCCACGGAACGGCTTCGCCGCGGCTCGGGCAGCTCATCGCCCGGGCCCGCGGCCTGCTCGCCGACCCAGCCAACTCAGAAGCCCATTTCGGTCAGCCGCTCGCCGGTCCCGCCGGGGACCAGTGGCCGTTCGAGCGGGCCCAGCTCCGGCTCGACTACGGCGAATGGCTGCGCCGCCGCCGCCGGATCAACGACGCCAAGCCCGTCCTGACACACGCCCTGGGCACCTTCCAGCGACTCGGCGCCCGGTCCTCGGCGCAACGCGCCCAGGCAGAGCTGCGAGCGTGCGGAGTGGCGGTCACCGCCACGGCCGCCGGCCGCGACGCGCTGGCGGACCTCACCCCGCAGCAGCGCCAGATCGTCCGCCTGGCCAGCGGCGGCCTGACCAACCGCCAGATCGGCGACCGGCTCTTCCTCTCCCCGCGCACGGTCAGCTCGCACCTGTACCGGTCCTATCCCAAGCTCGGGGTAGCCGGCCGCAACCAGCTACGCGACGTGATCGCCCGCGCCAGCACGCCAGCGCCAGCACGCGAGACCGCCGGAAGCGGTATCTAGCCGTCCCGATGGTCACCGCCGCCGCGGCTAAGTGCAGTCAGGTTGCGGATACCGTCACGCCCCGTCCCGCAGGGACGCTGGCGTCCATGACCCTGTCCCTGCCCGCGGCACCCAGCTCCCCATGCTAAGGAGGCCGGGACGTGAGATTCGATGCCGGCACACCCGATGACCTGGAATCATGCGCGCAGCTTCCGGATCAGGCACTCGGTGCCAAGGTAGCCAGCAAGGCGCGATGCGCTGACGGCACGCTTGATCCGGACGAATGGTTCCCTACCAGTATCGCGGCCGAGGCCAACCGCCGCGAGGCGGCCGAAGCGATCGCCATCTGCACCGCCTGCCCGGTACGCGGGGCCTGCCTGGAACTGGCGCCGAGGCACTGGACCATGGGCCAGCACGGCATCTGGGGCGGCCTCGTCCCAGCCGAGCGGGCTGCGCTGCGCCGCCAACGGCTCGCCTCAGCGACGACCTGGGCCCAGCCCGCCTTCCCGGCCGCCGGCGCGCGCATTACCTTGGCTAGCTGAACGTAGGACCGAGCCAGGAGGAACGCGAGGATGACCAAGAAAGAGGCCGCAGAGGCAGTCAGGGAAGCGAAGACGCGGCTGGGCGTGACCTGGGCGCAGCTGGCCGAGGCAGTCCAGCGCCCGGTCGCCTGGACGACCTCCGCTCTGCTCGGCCAGCAGCCGATGACCGCGGCCGAAGCCGCGGCGGCCGGGTCGGTGCTGGATCTGGATGATGAGGCCCAGCGCGCGCTGCAGCTGCAGCCCACCCGCGGAGCGCTGGACGCCAGCGTGCCGACGGACCCGACCATCTACCGGTTCTACGAGGTGGTGCACGTCTACGGACCGACGATCAAGGAACTCATCCACGAGGAATTCGGCGACGGGATCATGAGCGCGATCAACTTCCGCTTCGACATCCAGCGGGTGCCCGACCCGGCCGGGGACAGGGTCGTCATGACGCTGGACGGAAAGTTCCTCCCCTACCAGTGGTGACCGCCGACGAGGCCGCGCTCCGCGACCAGTGCACGCACTTCCTGTCCGGCCACGGCCCGGTGACCGCGGCCGGCCTGCTGGCCAGCATTCCCGCCGGCACGATCCCCGACCGTTACGGCGAGGGCGGCGTTGTCGCCGAGCTGGAGGCGGAGGTCGCCGGGCTGCTGGGCAAGTCCGCGGCGGCGTTCCTGCCCAGCGGCACGATGGCCCAGCAGTCGGTGCTGCGGGTACACGCCGACCGGCGGCAGCGACGAACCGTCATCTTCCACCCGATGTGTCACCTGGACCGGCACGAGGGGCAGGCGCACCAGCGCCTGCACGGACTGACCGGCCGCCCGGCGGGTGCTCCGGACCGGCTGATTACCCTGGACGACCTGACCGGGATCGCCGAGCCGGCCGCGGCGCTGCTGATCGAACTGCCGCAGCGCGACCTCGGCGGTCAGCAGCCGGACTGGGACGATCTGCAGGCTCAGGTTCAGTGGGCCAGCAGCCACGGGGCGGCCGCGCACCTCGACGGTGCCCGGCTGTGGGAGTCAGCCGCCGGCTACGGCAGGCCGCCCGACCAGATCGCGGCGCTCTTCGACACCGTGTACGTGTCGTTCTACAAGGGCATCGGCGCGCTGCCCGGCTGCTGCGTGGCTGGTCCCGCGGACGTCGTCGCCGAGGTACGGGAGTGGCGGAAGCGGATGGGCGGCACGTTGTTCGGCATGTGGCCGAACGCCGCGTCGGCGCTCAGCTGCTTGCGGCGCCGGCTGCCGCTGATGCCCGCCTATCTCAGCCACGCCCGGGCGATCGCGGCCGGGCTCTGCGATGTCACGGGGGTGCGGGTCGTGCCCGACCCGCCCCAGGCCCCGATGATGCACCTGCTGCTGGCCACGACGCCCGGCGGCTACGCCGCCGCTGCCCGCCAGCTTGCTGCCGAGCAGCGGATTCTGGGTCTGGCCGGACGCCATGACCACGGCCGATCCTGCCGTGCAGCGGGTGGAACTGTCCGTCGGCGACGCCACCTGCGCGCTGCCGCCGGATCAGGTCCGCGACATTTTCGCCGCGCTGGTCGCACCCGGCGGCGCGGCCCCGCCACCGGCAGGCTGACCGCGCCGTGGTCACGCCCCCGCCTCGGCCAGGTGCATCCTGATGACGGAGTCGAAATCCGGGTCCGGGTGCAGGCCCAGCCGGGCCGCGCGGCCGGCCCGGATCCTGGCGGGCCAGCCGGTCACGAGCCCGGCCACCGCCGGGTCGGGGACCCAGTCGATGAGCGCGGCCGCGTCGGGCCCGGCCACCCGCTCGAGCGCCGCGACCATGTCGGCGATGGTCACGGTGAGCGCGGGCAGGGTGACCGCGGTACGGCCGCCCCAGGCCTGCTCGGACGAGGTGGCCGCGCGCAGCAGCCCGTCGATGGCGCGGGCCGGGGAAGCAAGAGCCACCGCGGTCTGCGCCGGCACCGGGCAGATGGCGCGCTGGCCGGCCAGCGGCTCGCGGATGATGCCCGACAGGAAGCTCGACGCCGCCCGGTTAGGCCGCCCCGGGCGCACGCTGACGGTCATCAGCCGGACGGCCCGGCCCCGCACGAACCCCTTGCGGGTGTAGTCGGCCAGCAACTGCTCGGCGATGAACTTCTGCACGCCGTAGCTGGACTGCGGGTTGGGCAGGGTGTGGTCGTCAACTACCGCCGGGAGCGGGTGCTCGGCGGAGCCGCCGAAGACAGCGACGGAACTGGCGAACACCACGACCGGGGTCGTCCCGAGCGCGCGGCAGCCGGCCAGCAGCGCCTCGGTGACGCGCAGGTTCGCCCGCATGCCGAGGTCAAAGTCGGCCTCGCATTCCCCGCTGACCGCCGCGGCGAGATGGAAGATCACGTCTGCGCCGGCCAGCATCTCCCCCGCTGCGCCTGGGGAGCCCAGCAGGTCGGCGAGATCGGCACCGACCGCAGCCACCCGGCCGTCCGCGGCGAGATCCGCGGCGACCGGCGCCTGGTCCGCCAGCATCAGCCGGGACAGCCGGCTGCTGCCGCCGCCTGCCACCGCGAGCGAGCCGGCCGCCAGCAGTTCCCTGGCCAGGCGCGAGCCCAGAAAGCCGGCCGCGCCGGTGATCACCACGTTCACCACGGCGTCTCCCGTCCTGCCCGGGACGTCGGGCCCGTGAGCTTGCCTGCCCGGTGTCAGCGTCCCCGGGTACCGTACCGGGAATGATGACCCTTAAGGACGCGGCCCGGTTGGCCCTGGCGCTGCCCGAGGTCACCGAAGGCGAGCGTCATGGCAGCCGCACCTGGTTCGTCGCCGGGAAAGGCTTCGCGTGGGAGCGGCCGTTCAGCAAGGCAGACCTCAAGCGGTTCGGCGAGCAGACCCCGCCGGAGGGACCGATCCTCGCGGTCCGGGTGGCCGATCTCGGCGAGAAGGAGGCGGTGCTCGCCGCGCAGCCGGGAGCCATTTTCACGATCCAGCACTTCGACGGGTTCTCGGCCGTTCTCATCCAGCTGAACACGGTCACCAGGAAGGCACTGCGGGAAGCGATCACCGATGGCTGGCTGGCGTGCGCGCCGCCCAGGCTCGCGGACCAGTACCTCAGGCAGTGAACACCGCCGCGCCGGGCAGAATGCTGTGATGGCCTCGTACTCGGTGAACCCGAGCGCCGTCACGCGGGCGGAGCAGCTCATCGACAGCCGTCAGTACGTGCTGGACAGCGAGTGGGGCAAGGTCCAGCCCGGTACCAGCGAGGAGAACGCCTTCCTGAAGTCGCATTCGTGGCAGGAGTACGCCCAGTGGCATCTCGGCCTGACCGACGGCGCCAGCGACGAGACGAAGGCCAGGTACGCGTTCGTCTACGGGGATTTCCGCCGGGTCCACCGGATGGGGATCATCGCCTGTCACTACCGGGCCGCGCAGTGGCGGCACAAGGAGATCGAGCTCGTGGCGCACGACCTGCTGCAGCGCCTGGACAAGCGGGCGAGCCTGAGGTCGGCCTAGCCGTCAGCAGCGGACCCGGAAAAGGAGAGGCATGTCAGAGGTCACGACCCCGGAAGACAGCTGAGGACCCGGAGTGGGCGAGGAGCCGATGGGACCACCCGCACTGACCAGTGCTGAGTTCGCCGAGCTCTATGCCCGGCTGCGCGACCGCGTGCCTTGGGGCGCCGGTGACCGCCGCGGCGCGCTGAACCACGTCACGGCCGCCCGGCTGGCCGCCGCGGCGGGAGAGGTCAGGCTGGGCCGGACCGTGACGCTGGCCGCTCCGCTGGCGGCTAGCGGACCGGACAATCCCGAGCCGGGCCAGCGGCACATGAAGCACCTGCCCGGCGACCCCTCCCCCGTGCCCGGGCTGTCGTTCGCGGCCGACCATCTGGTGATGAACGTGCACGGCGACGTGGACAGCCACATCGACGCGCTGTGCCACGTCAGCCACGACGGCGCGCTGTACAACGGCGTCCCGCCGGGCACGGTCACCTCGCAGGGAGCGAGCGTGCTGTCGGTCGATGACGCGCATGACGGCATCGTCGGGCGCGGGGTGCTGCTGGACATCCCGCGGCTGCGCGGCACCCGGTGGGTGGAGCCGGGCGATCACGTGACCGCGGCCGAGCTAGCCGCGGCGGAGGCGGCGCAGCAGGTGCGCGTCGGCCCAGGTGACGTGCTGTTCGTCCGGGTCGGCCACCGGCGGCGGCGCACCGAGCTCGGGCCGTGGGACGTCGCGCGGTCACGGGCGGGACTGCACCCGCACGCGATGGAGTACCTGGCCGAGCGCGAGGTCGCAGCGCTGGGCTGCGACAGTAACAGCGACACGGCGCCCAGTGGGGTTGCGGGTGTCGCGTTCCCCGTGCACGTGCTGGCGATCAACGCGCTGGGCATGCACCTGCTCGACTACCTGCAGTTCGAGGACCTGGCTCCGGTGTGCGAGGCGGCAGGGCGGTGGTCGTTCCTGTGCGTGATCGCCCCGCTCCGGCTGCCCGGGGCGACCGGATCCCCGGTCAACCCGATCGCGATCTTGTGAGGAGAGCGCCGTGTGGCATGCCATGTTCGTCGAGCAGATCCCGGTGGCGGAGAAGATCCTGCGCACGGTGCTCGTTTACGCCCTAGTCGCCGTGCTGTTCCGGCTCACCGGCAAGCGCGGGATGGCGAGCATGAACACGTTCGACTTCATCGTGCTGTTCCTGCTGTCCAACGTGCTGCAGAACGCGATCATCGGCAACGACAGCTCGCTGACCGGCGGCGCCGTCGGCGCCATCACGCTCGTCGCCGTCAACGCCGGCATCAACCGGCTGACCGTGGTCAGCCCCGCCGCCGAGCGGATCCTCGAGGGCCGCGCCACCACCGTGGTCAGCGACGGCCACGCCATCGCCCCGGTGCTACGCCGGCTCGGCATCCGGCGCGGTGAGCTTGACCACGCGGTGCGGCTGCAGAACGGCGACGACGTCTCCGAGATCGGCAGCGGGCGCCTGGAGCGCCGGCCAGCTCGTGCTCACCCTCAAACCCGGCGAGCAGAGCGCCACCAAGGACGACGTCGCCGAGCTGACCCGCCGGCTGCGCCGGATCGAGGACCTGCTCACCGCGTCCCGCTGACGCGGCAGCCGTCACGCAGCCGTCGGGCACAGGCGCCGCGAGTTCGCCTGTGCCCGACGGTATGACTACGGGGTGATCAGGGCGCGGGTGCGCTCCAGATGAACGTGCCCCAGTTGGTCAGCGTGTCGCGGAATCCCTGCGGGACCATCTCCGTCAACATGTAGACCCGCCCGTTCATGACCGCGCCCATCGAGTAGTCACCCCAGCGGCAGCCGCCGAAGTTCGGGCCGACGAACGCCGCGTAACAGGTGAAGCTGTCTTCGGGTGCGGCCCCTGCGGTCGCTACCATCACCGGGCCGGTGGGTCCGGTCGCGCCGTACCTGATGTAAGCCGGGCTCGGGAAGTTATGCGGGCCGCTGAGCGAGAACAGCAGGTACCCGTTTCCCTGCGCGTCCACCGTGGTGTACGGGTACAGCAGGCTGGCGTCCTTCACCGCCACCGCTCCCTGGTGGGACACGCTGGCCGTCAGCGTCGTCCCGGCCAGCGCCGGCTTGAAGACGAACCAGTCCACCGCGTCACTGCCGCTGGTCGTCGCGGTGTCCAGCTGGGCATAGATCTGCCCGCCGGTATACATCGGTTCCATCACCGCGTCGAAGTCCGCCTGGATGCCGCCCGCGGGGGCCTGGAACGCGTTCCCCAGCGGCCGCGGCCCGGGCTTCTGCACGGCATCCGGCGGGAACGCATAACCCTCGGTGGTCACCCTGGTGCGGAACAGCGCAGGCGGCCCGCTGCTGACGCCGTTGAGCTGCGACGTGTCGTTCAGGGCGTAGACCACCAGGTGGTTGTCGCTGAGCTGGTCCGGGTTGGACTCCACGAAGTACTCGGTGCCCGGGGCGAACGTCGCTCCCGGGGGCGAACTGGCCGGCGCGATGATCTCCGGCTGGCCAAACGGGTCGTGGGTGATGCGGTAGCCGAACACCGGCGGGACGATGCCGGTCTGGGCGACGTTCTCGAGCAGCGCCTTGGAGATGGCATAGATGATCACGCCGTTGAAGCCGCTCGTGATGCCGAACTCGTCGGTGGTGACGTAGAATCCCGTTGGCATCGGCGCCCAGGTTGTCGTAGTCACCGAAGCAGGGGCAGTTGGCGGTGCCGGTGTCGGTGGTGTTCCATGAGTACACGGTGTAGCTGCCGGTGGGGTCCTGCGTGTTGCTCACCGCTTCGAACTGGGTGCTCGGGGTGACCAGCTTCCCGGCGGAGTTGAACGACCCGACGATGAACTCCTGCAGGAACCAGCGCTTGGTGGGCGCGTCGTAGTAGCACCGGGGGTCGGAGAAGAAGTCGGTGGTGGGCTGGCGGAACACGGCGGTTGACCCGACCGGCGCGAGCAGCTGAGTCCCGGACCTGTTATAGATGGCTAGCGCATTGTTGATGAACTCCACTACGTAACCGCCGCCCGCGCACAAGCCCTGATCCGGTGGCTCGAGGTCGAACCCGCCGGTGGTCTGGGCCTGCTGGATCCCGCCCAGAGCGCTGAATCCCGTCTCACCGGGCACGTTCTTGGTGGACAGCGCGGTGGTGGGGGGGTTGGGCACGCTCGCGGGCGTGCCCGCGGGACGGCGGGAGGTGAGGGCACGGTCCACCACCCGGAAGCCGCTCTTCTGCACGGCCGACCGGGAGATGGGCACGCCCTGCCGCCGGGTCACCACCCGGTTGCGGTGCTCCGACTTCGCCAGCGCGCCGAGGTTGACCTGCCCGACCGTGGTCAGCGGCAGGGTGAACACCGGGGCATTGACCACGCTCGAAGCCGTCGACGCCGAAGCGGGCACCACATGACCGGTCACGGGAGCGGCGACCAGGCCGGCTCCCAGCGCTACCACAGCAGTTACCGTAAGAAAACCGGTCCGGATAAACGAAATCCTCAACGTTGATCCTCCCTGGGAACGAAATTGTTCTCAGGCAGCCTCAGCTCACCGCCAGACCCAACTGACGCTAAACCCCCGGCAACGCCAGCGCAATGGGCCCGTGGGGCCCGGACCGCCACCGGGTACCGGCGGCGGAAATCTGGCCGGGCACACGGCCTGGTCAGCAGGCATCCGGCCCGCGGAACAGTACGATCCGGGTGTGTCCGCCAAATGGGCCCGCGTCTGGTTCGCGGCCACCGCGCTGTGCGTAGCGGCCGGCATCGCGGTCAGCGTCTACACCGCCGTCCAGACTCCCGGCCGGTTCCACACCGGGACCGAGCGGGCGCTGAACACCTTCGCCTTCTTCACGATCCAGTCCAACCTGATTGTCGGCGGCTCTACGCTGCTGCTGGCGCTGCGGCCGGACCGGTCATCGGCCGTCTTCCGGGTCTTCCGGCTCATCGGACTGGTCGCCATCACGGTCACCGGCGTGGTGTATCACGTCGCGCTCTCCCGGGTGCTCGACCTGGAGGGCTGGCACCAGTTCGGCAACCAGCTCGTGCACACGGTCGTGCCCATCCTCGCGGTGGTGGGCTGGCTGATGTTCGGGCCGCGCAGGCTGACCTCGGCGCGGATCGCCTGGCTGTCGCTGCTGTTCCCGCTCTGCTGGATCACCTTCACGCTGATCCGGGGCGCAGTCTGGCACTGGTACCCGTATCCCTTCATCGACGTGACCACGCTGGGCTACGGCAACGTCGCACTCAACTGCTTCTGGATCGCGTTGCTGCTGCTGGGGCTGGCGGCCGGCGCCACGGTGATCGACGCCCGGCTGAACCGCCCGGCCGCAGCGCCCGTCCCGGTGCATCCCGGGTCGTGAGCTGATCTGCGCGATACTGGCGGCATGGTTGACGACAACGCACGAGACCTCGCCATCTGCCAGGCGCTGAAGGCGGCCGACGAGGTCGCCGCTGCCCTGCAGGCGCACCTCATCGAAGAGCACGGGGCCGACCCGGAGCGTGCCGCCGCGGAGAGCCCGGCCACGCACTCGTTCACGCTGCTGCGGCATGCGCGCGAGCGCATCGGCCAGGGACTGCGTGCCGTGGAGGCCGATAACATCTCCGGGGCGGACGCGGTCTCCCTGCGCAACCGGTACGCCGGCAGGCGAGTGTCGGACCCTGCTGCGAAGCTCGGTGCATGCTGAGGGGGACGCTGCTCGCCGAGAGCCTGCAGCTGGGCGCTGACCTGCGCATTGCCGGCCTGCGACTGACGCGGGTCAGCCGGCAGGACCGCACCGGGTCGGTTACTGCAGACCAGCCGCCGGTGTGGACGATCCTCGAGTTCGAGGCCGCCGATGCCGCCGCCGACACGATCGCCTTGCTGCTGGCCCGGTCGCTGCTCGCCGACGGCGGCTGGTACGCGGACTTCACGGTCGGCAGCGATCATGTGGTCGTGTTCGCGGACAGGATCTTCCGATACCGCAGCGGCGACCCGGCCGGACGCGCGGAAGCGGTGGCGTACGGCATGACGGTGGGCGTGCCCGAGCATCAGCTGGACTGGCCAGACTGACCGAGCCTGGCCGCGGAGCGCCGTCCCGCGGGCCCCGTCATGGGACACAGCCAGAGCCCGTTGCCGCGACGGGCACAACCATCAGAACACCCTTGCATCCCCGAGCGCCGCCTGAAGGCTGCCCACCGAAACGCCGTTGTTTGACGGATTGGTGGCGTTACACGTGATGTCCAGCTGGGTCACGCCGCTGACGTTCAGCGAGACGTGTGCCGGGTGGCCCAGGGAGACGGTGACGTTCCTGGCGAGCTGCTTCCCGTCTTGACTCGTGAACGTCAGCGTGCCGACATCGCCGGTGACATTGGAAGAGTCGTCAGGGATCCCCACGACGGCCGTGAAGCTGGTCTTGCCCCCGACGTCCCACGCTTCGGTGGGCTGGCCGTTGTACTGCCCCGAGCAGTAGAAGACGACGCTGTTCGGATAGGGCCGGCCGGACAGCGTCGTGCCCTGGTCGTTGGCGTTCCCGACGTTGACGGTCGGCTGCTGGTTGGACAGGTACTCCTGCGCCGACGACGGCGCGCCGCCACCGGACACGCTGTTCGCCGCCGGGCTGGCCGTGACCGTCGCCGCCGGCCGTGCCTGCAGCTGCTGGATCTGCCGCGTCTGATGCTGGACCTGCTGGCGATACGTATGTATCTGGGCATACTGGTGCGCCGCGAACAGCCCGAGGATCGTCTCCGCGCTCGTCATTATTCCGGCCAATCCGGTCATAATCCCTGAAAAAGATGTCAGCCATCCGCTGAACCTTCCCCGGGATCCTCTCGGGCTCACGAGCGCCGCCCGGCGCCCGCGGTTAGTACGGCAGTTATTAACATCTTGCTCTTCTTCTTTCTTAATTTCTGGCGCGGTAAATCCAGGCCTCGGCACGGCATGTCCGATGGCGGGGGGAACGTGCGTCCGGCAGAATGACCCGCCGGGTCTAACCCTGCGGCGTTACTGGTAAGGCTGGGCCGGTGGCTGAGTCGGCTCGGCAGCGGGCGGCTGACTGGGCGACTGACTGGGCGACTGCGCCTGGTTCCGCAGCTTCGCCACTGCCGCCTTGGTCGTCGGGGTCATGTAGGCGGCGACGCCCACCACGGCGGCAAGCAGGAGGCCGATGATGAGCCCGATTCCGGCTCCCACGATCGATGGATAGGTCACCCACCTGATCAGCACGATGATCAGCGCCAGCGCGCCGACGCCCAGTGCCACCACCGGGAGGTCGGGAACGCCGCGGACCCCGATGCCAGGCAGGAACGCTGCCGCGCCGACCGCGAGCAGCAGGATCATCGGAAACCAGGCCCAGAAACCCACAGTCCATGCCGACCCGGTTATCGAGGCACCCAGTACGCCGACGCTTGCCCACGGGAGGAAGGTGTCGATGAAGGCGACCACCCCGCACGCCATCAGCACCCAGGCGGTGCGGTCAAATTTTCCGGTGTCGAGTTGCTGCGCCATTGTTCCTCCCGGGCTCCATCGCCCAAGGTCACTGTGGTGACCGAGCCGTAACGATTATCTGACGCCGGAATGAACGAAAGGGTTCACACCGCGGGTCCGATTCTTTCCGGCAATTTTCCGGCCGACCGCTGGCCGGACCTAAGGACGGGTGAGGAAACGGGTGATCGCGGCAGCAATCGCCGTCGCCACCTGCTTTTGGAACTTGCTGCTGGTGAGCAGCTGGGCGTCGGTCGCGTTCCGCATGTTGCCGCACTCGATGAGGATCTTCGGCTCAGTCGTGAGGTTGAGCCCGGCCAGGTCGTCACGGGCCTCGAAGCCGTTATGCCCGTAGTAGTTGCTGACCGGCATGCTGGTACCCCTGAGCATCGCCTGCTGGACATCAAGGCCGAACCGCGCCGAGGAGCCGATCACCTTGTCGTTGGGCCCGTCGGCGACCGGCTCCAGGATGCTGAACCCCCGGCCCCAGGCCGGCCCGCCGTCAGCGTGGATGTCGACCGACACGTTCGCGCGGGCCTTATTGAGGATCGCGGCCCGGCGGTCCACGCACGGGCCGACCCCGCTGTTGGTGGTCCTCGTCAGCACGACACGGGCGCCGGCCCGGCGGAGGTCGGCACGCAGGTACTGCGCGACGTTGAAGTTGTACTGCGCCTCGGTGTACCCGCTGTCGGTCGCCGTGCCGGTCGTGTCACACGTCTCCGACGCCCGCCCGTTCCAGATGGTCTGATCGATATACGAGGGGTCGCCTGCGTTACCGCCGTTGTGCCCGGGGTCGATCCCGACGACCTTCCCGGCCAGCGGCTTCGCCGCCGGCGAGTGCGCCGCTTTCTGCGTGGTCGCCGCGGGAGTGGAGCTGCGCGGAATCCGCCGCGGGCGAGGGACTGCGGGCGCTGCTGGCGTCAGCCGCTGGACGAACGCCGGCCTGTCCCGAGGCAGTGGGACTCGGCGAGTGGCGCAGGGCGGCGTACCCCGCGGCCAGCCCGATGCCGATCAGCGCGACGATGACCAGGGCCAGGATCATCCCCCGGCTAGCGCTGGCGCCCGCGCTCCTCCTGGATTTCACCTGGCCAGTCTGCCACCGCGGCCGGATGCCGCCGCCCGGTTCGCCGATTCGCGGCATCGCAGCTGCGGCCGTGCGTGCGAGCATAAGCATGTGTCCCGGACCGCAGCCGGAAGGACCGAGCGGGTCGGCCTGCAGGCACTGTGGCGGCGATCGCGGCATTCCGTTTCGCAAAGCTGGCGTAGGCTGCCGTCCTGCTGTTCCTTATCGCGAAGCGAAACGTATGTGATAGCAACACAAACGCTTCGTCATAAGCGCCCGGTCTCACGGGTGGCCGAGCTCCACCTTCGGCCGGATCGCGATCATGGTCTGCGCCAGCGCTGACGGGCTGCTGTCCCAGGCGTAGAAGTCGGCGTAGGTGTTGCCGTCGGCCCACATGCAGTGCGCCACCGGGGACGGCTGCTGGGGCAGCAGCCCGCAGGCCGCCTCCCCGCCCAGCGGTCCCGGACTGACGCGCTGCTGCTCGGTGAAGGTGTGATTGGCCAGGAAGGCATGCAGGGCAGACGCCGGGTTGCCAGTCCCGTGCAGGTAGGCGACGAGGAACATCAGCCGCGGATCCCTGGCGGTGAACGTCGTCACCGACGGGCTGGCCGTGTAGAAACCGCTGACGACGTCGCGGACCGGGATGAAGAACGAGTTCGCGTCTTGCCGCTGGACGGGCCGGCCCACAAAGCGCTGCGTGAGCGAGGGGTTGAGCAGCAGCGTCCCGATCTGCCTGGGCACCCCGAGCTGGCCGTTGGCCCCGGTCAGCGGGGGCGCGGGCGGCGGCTTGCTCGTCGTGCTGGGGGCCGGCGAGCTGACCGGGGTGCGCGCCGCCGTCGGGATGGGCGGGCTGGCCGCCGCTGGATGGCGGGCCGGTCCGTGGTGCATGAGCAGCAGGACGGCAGCAACAGCGCCTGCGGCCACGATGGCGGCCGCGACGGCTATCAGGAATCCCGTCGGGCGCTTGCCCGGCGCCGCGCCGTGCGGCTCGGGCTTCCAGAAATCGCTGTAGTCCTCCTGGTCGCCGTGGCTGCTGACGCTCTGGCCACCCGCCGGCTGCAGAGAAGTGCCCGGTTCCTCGTAGCCTGCCGGGCGCCCGTAGATGCCGGGATCTCCGTAGCTTTCGGAGTCGCCGTACCCGCCGGGGTCGCCGTAGCCGCCGGCATCCTGGTAGGCACCTGCGTTCCCGTAATCCCCGGCTGCGGCGTACTCCGCCGGCTCGGCGTAGTCCGCGGGGTAGGGCGGGCCCTCCGGATAGCGCGGCGGCTCCGCGCGCCCCGACTCCGGGGACCGCGGTGGCTCCGCGTACTGCGCCGGCTCCGGATAGGGGCCCGGTCCTGCGTAGGGTGCCGACGGCACGGCCGGCCCCGGTTCGTGGCGTGGTGTCGAGCCGCCCGGCGGCGGCGCCGGCTCGCCGGGCGCTGGCGGCGCGGCATAGGGCCCCGGCGCCGCGTACGGTGACGGCGCCGCGGCCGGCGGCACCGGCCCGCTGCGCGGTGACGGTGCGGCCGGCGGTGGCACCGGCTCGCTGCGGGATGGTGGCTCCGGCTGCGGTGCGGGGTAGGGAGAGCGCTCATTGTCGGGCTCGGACTCGGGCCGCGCGTGCGCCCCTCGCGGGCGAGTCTCGGCGCCGCTGCCCGGCTCCGGGTCGGGCGGCACCGGCCGCGAGTAGCCGGGGCCCTGCCGCCAGTCGGCCCAGTCGAGGTCCTGGTCGTCCTCTGACCGCGTGCCGGGCCGCACGTCTGACCCTCCCGGGTCCTCAGGCCCCGGGCCGTGACCTGAGTTCATCGATCGGTACCCCTCGACTCGGCAAGCCACAGCGCATCGTGCGCAAAAGACTGCACAATGCAACGCGTCCCCAGGCTACACCGCCGCGACCTGCACAGAACCGTTCCGCCCGAACTCGTCACAAAGCGTGACGTGTCACGAGTTGCACCAGGGAAGGCTGGTGACCACGCGCCGTAATCCTGTCTGCCGGGCGGCGCCGCGGCCCTGCCGGGCACCGCGGCTGCTCCGGCCCGCGCCGCCCGGCAGAATCCCGCACCCGTCAGGGGCTCAGGCGGAACGGCGGGTACTTGTCGGTCAGCCCGAAGAGATACGCGGTGATCCTCGTGTTCCAGCGCAGGTAACCCGTGGCGAACTCGTGGAAGCCGCGCGGGTAGCGGGCGGTGAACAGCACGGCCCAGAACGACAGCCAGACGACCACCAAGGCAGCAATGCCCACGAAGTAGACCACGAACAGGGCCGGGATCAGCATGATGAGCCGGATGAGGAAGTACGGGATGCTCAGGCCCGCGAGCAGCCGGGAACTGCGCTCCGGGTACTCCACCGTGAGCTGGACCGGGTAGTCCTGGCCGTGCGGCATCGCGTACTGCTCCGGCTGCGCCACCGCGTGACCCGGCCCCGCCGGCGCTTCGTAATGCTGTGGCTGCCCGAAACCCTGTGGCTGCCCGAAACCCTGGGCTTGCCCGTAAGCCTGCGGCTGCTCGTAGCCCGGGGCCTGCCCGTAAGCCTGTGGCTGCTCGTAGCCCGGCGCCTGGCCGTAAGCCTGCGGCTGGTCGTGTCCCGGGGCCTGCCCGTAGCCCGGCGGCTGGCCATAAGCCGGGGGCTGGTCCTGCCCGTAACCCGGACCCGGCGGCGCCCCGTGACCGTGGTCGTGCCCAGCGCCGTAACCAGCATCCGGCGCAGGCTCGGTGACCGCGCCCTGCGGGCCGTGCGTGCTAGTCCCGTCCGTGCCAGTACCCGGATCCTGGGGCGGATCAGGCGCTACATCGCCCCCCGGCGGAAAGTTCGTCATGGAGATCCCCCGACTCTTGAGTACGTGGTGCCCGGCGCTGGCAGGCCCGCCCCCTTAACGCGGGCGGACGGGTGTCGCCCGGCCCTGACTGTAACAATCTGCAGCGTAGTGGTTATGGACCGTGCACAGCTGGACCGACGGTCATCGGTTACCCCACCCTCGTGTGAGAAGCCGGCCAGGGCCAGGAAACGTGCCGGTAAAGACCAGATGTATTTGCCGGAATCGCGGTCAGGCGGACAACAAAACCGCAGGCGGGACGGTATTGTTCGAGCTGGAGTGGCCGTGATCCCCAGCACCAGCCCAAACCCCGACGACGAGGCCGCCTGCCGGACGGCGGCGGCCCAGCTGCAGCATGAGCACCAGCACTGGCTTGTCCTGTGGGGCTGCTACACCCGTACCTACATTGCCTTCCCGCTGTTCGCCGCGCCCAGCGGCACGATCCTCACCGCCGCCGCACCCGCCGAGCTGGCCGTCAAGATGCGCAAGCAGGAACGATGGGCCGACGTGCGGGTGCCCCCGCCGAGCCCGCCGCCGGAGTGGCAGGACACCCAGGACTGGCAGAACCCGCGGGACGCGCAGAGCGGCCAGAGCAGGCCGGGCTGGCAGGACACCCAGGACTGGCCGAGCGCGGAGTACCGGCCAGGCCGGCACTCGTCAGGCCGGCCTCGCTAGCGCAGCGGGCCGCTGAGCTCGGGAATCTTCGTGAGCGCATTGAGGAATTCGGCGGCCCAGTGCGCCACATCGTGTTCACGCACGCGGCGGCGCATCGAGCGCATGCGTCGTCTTGCCTCGTTCGGGGAAATCTTTGCCGCGTAGACGATGGCGTCTTTCATTCCCTCGATGTCGTGCGGGTTCACCAGGATGGCACTGCCGAGCTCGTCGGCGGCGCCGGTGAACTCGCTGAGCACCAGCGCGCCCGTCTCGTCATAGCGGCAGGCCACGTACTCCTTGGCCACCAGGTTCATCCCGTCCCGCAGGGACGTCACCAGCATCACGTCCGCGGCCAGGTAGAGCGCCGCCATCTCTTCCCGGGGGTAGGTCTGGTGCAGGTAGTGGATGGGCGGGCTGCCGAGCTCGCCGTGCTCGCCATTGATCCGCCCGACCGTCACCTCCACCTCGTCCCGCAGCAGGCGGTACTGCTCGACCCGCTCCCGGCTGGGGCTGGCCACGGTGACCAGCACGGTGCGGGCGTCGCCGAAGCGGCCTTCGTCAAGCAGTTCGCCGTAGGCGTTGAGGCGGTGCAGGATGCCCTTGGTGTAGTCGAGGCGGTCGATGCCGAGCAGCACCACGTCGGGGTTGCCCAGAGCCTGCCGGATCTCCGCTGCCCGGGCCCGGACAGATTCCTGCCTGGCCACCTCCTCGAGCCCCGCGAAGTCGATGGAGATGGGGAACGCCCCGACCCGCACCTCGCGCCCCCCGGCCGAGCCGTTGACCGACGGGCGCCGGGTCCCGACCGTGTTGCGCGCCTCGCCGGACGCGGCGGCCGGGAGCCGGACCAGGGAGCCGCTCGTCGTCAGGCCGGCGGTCCGCCGGCACGCGCGCAGGAAGTTCGCGGTGTCGCCGCGGCGCTGGAAGCCCAGCAGGTCCGCGCCGAGCAGGCCCTCGACGATCTGCCGGCGCCAGGGAAGCTGCGCGAAGATCTCGTAGCCGGGAAACGGGATGTGCGTGAAGAAGCCGATGCGGACGTCGCTGCGCTGCTCGCGCACCATCGCCGGGACCAGTTGCAGCTGGTAGTCATGTACCCAGACGGTCGCGCCGGTGGCCGCCTGCCGGACTATCTCGTCCGCGTACCGCCGGTTGACCCTGACGTAGGCGTCCCACCAGGAGCGCTGAAACTCCGGCGGGGCGATCACGTCGTGATACAGCGGCCACAGCGTGGCGTTGCAGAAGCCCTCGTAATAGTCCCTGACCTCGTCGGCGGACAGTCCCACGCCGACCAGGTGCATGCCTTCGGCGTCGAACGGGTCCGGCGGGTCGCCGGCCGCGCCGGGCCAGCCGATCCATACCCCGTCGGCCTTCTGCATGATCGGCTGGAGCGCGGTGACCAGCCCGCCCGGGCTCGGCTGCCACTCCGATGTCCCGTCCGGGCCCTCGACCTGGTCCACGGGTAGCCCGGCTCGCAGCTATGACGAAACTGCATTCGCCTGGGGCCGGCGGTGCGTCGCCGCTTCGCGCCTGCCCTGCCGCGCTCGGCTCATGGCTAGACCGCAGAACCAGCTCACCCACTCACAGCGTCCGTACGATCCTCGATGTCCCCTGGGATCCTATCGGGCAGTCCTGGCGAACCGGCCGCGAGGCCCGTCACCCTCGGCTTCGGCGCGACGGCGCAGGTGGTCGAGCACCGCTGATCCGGCGGGTCCGGCGAACCACTGGGCGTGCCCGATCAGGTAGCCGTCGTAGGCAAGCTCGGCATTGGCCGCCGAGTGCACGACGCCGGCGAAGTACTCGACCTCGGAAAGCGCGAATTCGACGTGCACCACGGGCAGGATCTCGGCCAGGGCGGCGGCCTCGGCCGGGCTGAGCGGCCGGACCGACGCGTAGCCGTCGAGCAGCGCGTCCATGGCCTCGACGTCCGCGCTGGCCTGCCCGGTTCCGGCGAGGTCGAGCCAGCTCACGGTGCTGCGCTCCAGCGCGGTGGCCAGGTCATGCACCGCGAAGGTGCGGTTGGCCAGCCCGAGATCGAGCACCCCGGCGACCTGCGCGGCCGGGCCGGAGGAGGTCCAGGTGAGGTTCGACGGATGCCAGTCGCCGTGCCCCCACTGCCGGGGCAGCCGGCGGCACAGCGGCCCGGCCCGGTCGATGGCCGGCAGTAGGTACCTGGTGACGTCGTCCGGCCAGGGCCGGGCCAGGTAGCGGGCCAGGTGCGGCCTGCTGGCCACGATCCGCCCGAACGCTGCGGCGGGGTCAGCCGACACGGTCACCGCGCAGCCGCCCGTGAGCACCCCGGGCGGGCGTTCGGCGGCCGCGAAGCCTACGGCGGCGAGGTGCAGCCGGGCCAGCGCCTGGCCGGCCGCCCGGGCGTGACCGGGGCTGGCGAAAGGTGACCAGGAGACCGCGTCGCGGTACAGGTCGGTGCCCTCGGCCACCTGGTGAGCCTCGTAGACGAAATCGCCGCGCCGGGTGGCGGTCGAGCCGTCGGCCAGCCGGAGCACGGCCGGCACCGGCTGGCCGCGGGCGCGCAGGTGCCGGGCGAACGCGTGCTCGGCGGCCAGCTGGCCGGCGGTGCGGACGCTGACGTGGTGACGCTTGACGAACACGGTGCCGCCGGGCCAGCTGACCAGGCCGGCCGCCGACATGGGCCGCGGGCTGTGCCAGGTGACGACCGCGCCCGCGGGGGCGCCGGCCAGCACCATGCTGACGTCCTCGTCGGTCAGCGGCGGCCAGTCCGCCGGGACCAGCGCCTTGCCCATGCCGTGCACCAGGCCGGGCGGCGCCGTCGGCCCCGGCGGCGCGGGGTGCCCTGGCCGCCCCGGCGGACCTGGCTGCGGCGGGCGCGCGAGCCCGCGGCTCACCGCGCGGGCTGGCTGTCGGGCTGGCTGTCGGGCTGCTGCGTCCCCGTGCTCGGCTGACGGCGCCGGCCGGGCCGCGGCACGAGCCCGATGACCAGGGTCACCGCCGCGGCCACGCAGAACGACAGGATCGACGCGGACATCCAGCCGGCCGGGGTGAACCCGATCTGGCGGGCGATCCATTTCCAGGCCGACACCCACCAGGAGATGTAACCGGGGTTGATGAGCTGGTAGACGGCGAAGCCGGCCGCCCAGGGGATGAGCATCACCCAGCGGGTGCGCGCGCTGGCGGACAGGTCCCAGCGGCCCTTGGATACGACGAAGAAGTCGACGACGAGCACCGCGAACATCGGCACGAACACGGAGCCGAGCAGGACGAGGAAGTTCTCGTAGTCGGCGATGTTCAGCACCAGGGCCAGCACCGTGGTGACCACCGCGATCACCACGGCCAGCACCCGGCGGTCCCACAGCGGCCGCATGTTCTGGGTGGACACGGCGGTCGAGTAGACGTTGGCGAAGGACTGGTCGAGCTCGCGCGCGGCCAGCACGGCGAAGCCGACCGTGCCGACCGGGAGCGCGATGAACGCGCCGTAGATGTGGTTGGGGTCGCCGTGCGCGATCGTGAGCAGCGCGAGCAGACCGATCACGTAGCACAGCACCTGGGTGGTGCCGTAGCCGACGAACGCGCCGGTGAACGCGGCCCGCTGCGAGCGCGAGTGCCTGGTGTAGTCGGCGGCCAGCGGGGCGAACGAGACCGCCGCCGCCACCACCGTGTCGGTCGCGGCCCAGAACCCGGACCAGGTGCCGTGGCCGAACGCGGGCAGCGGATGGCGGAGGAGCTGGATGAATAGGTACGCCAGCACCACCACGACCGCTCCGGTCACGTACCGGCGCAGGATGCGGATCGCGCCCAGCGGCCGGACCGCCAGCAGCCCGGTGGCCGCCCCCGCGATGAGCACGTAGCCCCAGCGCGGCAGCGACGGCGCCACGGTGTGGGCGGCGAAGGAAATGGTGACGAGCTCGAAGATGCCCCAGCCCAGGCACTGCAGCACGTTCAGCACGGTCGGCAGGTAGGACAGGTCGGCGCCGAACAGCCCGCGGAGCAGCACCATGGCGGGGGCCCCGGTCCTGGCTCCGGGCAGCCCGGCCAGCGCGATGGCCAGCGAGCCGAGCACGGTGCCGAGCAGGATCGAGGTCAGCGCCGCGGCGAGGGACAGCTCCGGCGTCCCGGTGCCGAGCGGCTGCAGGACGAAGATCGCCCCGGTGAAGC
Source organism: uncultured Actinomycetes bacterium (assembly GCA_963702235.1). GTDB lineage: Bacteria > Actinomycetota > Actinomycetes > Streptosporangiales > Streptosporangiaceae > PALSA-505. The sequence goes on along the minus strand of CAVPBZ010000026.1, from coordinate 259,989 downwards.
CGAGCAGGCTCACGCCCAGGTTGCCCCACAGGCCGAGCTGGTCAACGAGGCTGAGCGCCTGCGGCACCGGCTCGGCCAGGGTCCGGGGCACCTCGGAATGGCGGTCACCCGGAAGCCTGGTGAATTCGTCTATAGCTGGGCTGGCCGTTGCCACTACGCCTCCCTAACGCCGGCATTACCCGGTTCAGGTTCAACGGTCGGTGGCACCCGGGCCGTATGGCCAGCCACCCTCTCAGCCCGGTCAGCCCGAGCTCCCGTGTGTGTTTTGCCGCTAATGCTACTCGCCAGGCGCTGCGGTGGCTCACCGACGTGGATCAAGGACCGGGTGGAGGGGGGCAGCACCCCCGAAAGAGCCGGAGCTAAGGTAGGACGGGCAGCGTAACCGGCCAGGGACGCCGAGGATAGCGGGAGGATCGGCCCGGATGGGTGTACGGACGTGGATCGCCGAGTGGCCGGTCTACCGGCAGCTCGAGGGTTCGGACTCGTCGGGCCGTGGCGCCGCGGTCAAAAGCAAGCGCACGGCGCAGACCCGGCCTCGGGTGGCTGAGGCGGACGCGGTGGTGAAGTCGGTCTGCCCGTACTGCGCGGTCGGCTGCGGCCAGAACGTGTACGTTCGCGATGGCGCGGTCATCCAGATCGAGGGGGACAAGGACTCGCCGGTCAGCCGGGGGCGGCTGTGCCCGAAGGGGTCGGCCAGCCTGCAGCTGACCACCGGTGAGGCGCGGCAGCAGAAGGTGCTCTACCGGCGTCCGGGCGGCACCGAGTGGGAGCACCTGGACCTGGACACGGCGATGGACATGATCGCCGACCGGGTGATCGCCGCGCGCCAGTCCGGCTGGCAGTGGCAACACGACGGGAAGCGGACCCGGCGGACGCTGGGCTTCGCCAGCCTGGGCGGCGCCACGCTGGACAATGAAGAGAACTACCTGATCAAGAAGCTGTTCACCGCGCTGGGCGCGATCCAGATCGAGAACCAGGCCCGTATTTGACACTCCTCCACCGTCCCCGGTCTGGGGACCAGCTTCGGCCGCGGCGGCGCGACCAACTTCCAGCAGGACCTGGCAAATTCTGACTGCATCGTCATCGAGGGCTCGAACATGGCCGAGTGCCATCCGGTCGGGTTCCAGTGGGTGATGGAGGCCAAGGCCCGCGGCGCCACGGTGGTGCACGTCGATCCGCGGTTCAGCCGGACCAGCGCGGTCGCTGACCTGCACGTGCCGATCCGGGCCGGCGCCGACATCGCGTTTCTCGGCGGGCTGATCAAGTACGTGCTGGACAACGAGAAGTACTTCCGCGAGTACGTGCTGGCCTATACCAACGCGTCGGCGATCGTGACCGAGGACTTCACCGACACCGAGGACCTCGACGGGGTGTTCTCGGGCTTCGACAGCCAAGACCGGCACTACGACAGCGAGACGTGGCGGTATCAGGGCGGCGACATGCGGCCGGCCAGCGGCGATCGCAGCATCAGCCCCGAGCGGCTGCGTGAGCTGCGCCGGTCGGGCCGGGGCGAGGCGCACGGCTCGGGCGGCGCGGCCGCGCATCCCTCCCCCGACAGCGACCCGACGCTGCAGCACCCGCGGTGCGTGTTCCAGATCCTCAAGCGGCACTTCGCCCGGTACACGCCGGAGATGGTCGCGGAGGTCTCCGGGGTGCCCGCGGAGACGTTCGAGCGGGTGGCCCGGCTGATCACGGAGAACTCCGGCCGAGAGAAGACGACGGCGTTCGTCTACAGCGTCGGCTGGACGCAGCACACGGTCGGAGTGCAGTACATCCGGACGGCGGCGATCCTGCAGGCGCTGCTGGGCAACATCGGCCGTCCTGGTGGCGGCATCCTGGCGCTGCGCGGGCACGCCTCCATCCAGGGCTCCACCGACATCCCCACCCTGTTCGACCTGCTGCCCGGCTACCTGCCCATGCCGCACGCGCACAGCAACCCCGACCTCGACACCTATGTCGAGGCGGAGAAGATCGACAACGGCTTCTGGGCGAACACCCGCGACTACATGGTCAGCCTGCTCAAGGCGTGGTGGGGCCAGAACGCGACCGCGGCGAACGACTTCTGCTATGACTACCTGCCCCGGCTGACCGGCAGCCACAGCACGTACGAGACGGTGGTCGCGCAGATGGAAGGCACCTGCAAGGGCTACTTCATCTTCGGCCAGAACCCCGCCGTCGGCTCGGCCAACACCCGGATGCAGCGGCTCGGCATGGCCAACCTCGACTGGCTGGTGGTCCGCGACTTCTCGCTGATCGAGAGCGCCACCTGGTGGAAGGACGGGCCAGAGATCGAGACCGGCGAGCTGCGCACCGAGGACATCCGCACCGAGGTGTTCTTCCTGCCGGCCGCCGCGCACACCGAGAAGGACGGCAGCTTCACCAACACCCAGCGGATGCTGCAGTGGCACCACAAGGCCATCGAGCCGCCCGGCGACAACCGCAGTGACCTGTGGTTCATGTACCACCTCGGCCGCCGGATCCGCGCGAAGCTGGCCGGGTCGGCGGACGAGAAGGACCGGCCGGTGCTGGATCTCACCTGGGACTACCCGGTGAACGGCGCGATCGACGAGCCCGACGCCGACGCCGTGCTCGCGGAAGTCAATGGCTGGGACGCCGACGGCAAGCCGCTGTCGTCCTATACCCAGCTGAAATCCGACGGATCCACCGCGTGCGGATGCTGGATCTACTGCGGCGTCCGCGCCGGCGGGGTCAACCAGGCCGCCCGCCGCAAGCCGGGCCGGGAGCAGAGCTGGGTGGCGCCGGAGTGGGGCTGGGCCTGGCCGGCCAACCGCCGGGTCCTGTACAACCGGGCATCGGCCGACCCGGACGGCAAGCCGTGGAGCGGGCGCAAGGCGCTGGTCTGGTGGGACGCCGAGCAGGGCAAGTGGACCGGCCACGACGTCGCCGACTTCGTCGCGGACCGGCCGCCGTCCTACCGGCCGCCGGAAGGGGCCAGCGGGGTGGCCGCCATCGCCGGCGATGACGCGTTCATCATGCAGGCCGACGGCAAGGCCTGGCTGTTCGCCCCGGCCGGGCTGGTCGACGGCCCGCTGCCCGCGCACTACGAGCCGCAGGAATCGCCGCTGCGCAACCCGCTCTACCGGCAGCAGCGCAACCCGCTCCGGGAGATGATCGTCCACCCGGAGGACCGGTTCGCGCCGAGCGCCGGCGAGCCAGGGTCGGATGTCTACCCCTACTCGGCGACCACCTACCGGCTGACCGAGCACCACACGGCCGGCGGGATGTCCCGGTTCCTGCCGTACCTGTCCGAGCTTCAGCCCGAGTTCTTCTGTGAGGTCTCCCCCGAGCTGGCCACCGAGCGCGGTCTTGAGCACATGGGCTGGGCCACGATCATCTCGCCCCGCAACGCGATCGAGGCCCGGGTCATGGTGACCGAGCGGATGACGCCTCTCACCGTGCAGGGCCGGCGGCTGCACCAGATCGGACTGCCGTACCACTGGGGGCCGAACGGCCTCACGACTGGCGACGCGGCGAACGAGCTGGCCCACCTGGCCCTGGACCCGAACGTGCACATCCAGGAGGTCAAGGCGTTCACGGTGGACATCCGGCCGGGACGCCGGCCCCGCGGGCCCGCGCTGCGCGAGCTGGTCCGCGACTACCAGCAGCGGGCCGGCATCACCGACAAGACGGGGACGGAGACGTGAGATGACAGCGGACATCGCGGGGCGGACCGGGGACGCGGCCCGGGCCGGCCTCGATCCGGCTGCGGCCGCCGGGTACGTCAACCACCCGCCGCGGATGGGGTTCTTCACCGACACCTCGATCTGCATCGGCTGCAAGGCCTGCGAGGTCGCCTGCAAGGAGTGGAACACGGTCCCCGAGGACGGGCTGGAACTGACCGGCATGTCGTACGACAACTCGGTCCGGCTGGGTGCCTCGACCTGGCGGCACGTGGCCTTCATCGAGCAATCTGCGGGGGGTTCCCCCCCGCATGCCCCCCAACCTGCGGGGGGGAACCCCCCGCAGGTGCTGCCTGTTCTGGCTGGTGAGCCGCCGGATGGCGCCGGAGGCGCCATCCGGTGGCTGATGTCCAGTGACGTGTGCAAGCACTGCACCGAGGCCGCCTGCCTGGACGTGTGCCCCACCGGGGCGCTGATGCGGACCGAGTTCGGCACCGTGGTCGTCCAGGACGACATCTGCAACGGCTGCGGGTACTGCGTCCCCGCCTGCCCGTTCGGTGTCATCGCGCGCCGCGAGTCCGACGGCGGCGCGCACAAGTGCACCCTGTGCTACGACCGGATCGGCGACGGGCTGACCCCCGCCTGTGCGCAGGCCTGCCCGACCGAGTCGATCCAGTTCGGGCCCCTGGACGAGCTGCGGGAACGGGCCGCGCAGCGGGTCGCTGACCTGCACGAATCCGGCGTGGCCGACGCCCGGCTGTACCTCGAGGATCCGGAGGATGGGATCGGCGGCGGCGGCGCGTTCTTCCTGCTGCTGGACGAGCCAGAGGTCTACGGGCTGCCGCCGGACCCGGTCGTCACCACCAGGGACTTGCCGCGGATGTGGCGGCACGTCGCCACCGCGGCGGCGGCGCTCGCCGCGGGCGGCCTCGTGTCCTGGCTGAGCGGCGGTCTGGGCGGGCGGCGGTCATGAGCGGTCAGCCTGCTCCCGCGGCGGGGCCCGGGCCGGGCGGCACCGGGGTGGTCGGCGGACGCGACAAGGGTCAGGGCCGCACCGGCCGTGGTGGCAAGCGCGGGGGCGGGAGGGGCCGCGGCGGCGAGGAGCAGATGGTGCCGCGCGCCGAGTTCCGCTCCTACTACGGGCACCCGGTGCTGCAGAAGCCGGTCTGGAAGTCGCCCGAAGTGCCCGGCTACCTGTTCTTCGGCGGCCTGGCCGGCGCCTCCTCGGTGCTGGGCGCCTTCGCGCAGGCCGACGGCAACCGCGACCTGGCCCGGGTGACCAAGATCGCCTCGCTCGGGGCGATCGGGGTGTCCGCCGTCGCCCTCGTCAAGGACCTCGGCCGGCCGGCGCGCTTCGTCAACATGCTGCGCGTGTTCAAGACCAGCTCCCCGATGAGCGTCGGCTCCTGGCTGCTGACCGGCTACGGCGCGATGTCTGGCGCGGCCGCGGCCAGCGAGGTGACCGGGCTGCTGCCCGCGGCCGGTGCGGCCGCCACCGGGGCGGCGGCGCTGCTCGGCACGGGGATCGCCACCTATACCGCCGCGCTGCTGTGCGACACGGCCGTGCCCGCCTGGCACGACGGTCACCGCGAGATGCCCTACCTGTTCGCCGGGTCGGCCGCGTCGGCGGCCGGCGGTCTGGGCATGCTGGCCGTCTCCCCGCGGCATTCCGGGCAGGCGGTGCGGTTCGCCCTGCTCGGCGTCACCACCGAGCTGACCGCGGAGCTGCTGATGATCCGCCGTCTCGGCGACGTCGCGGAACCCTACGAGAAGGGCAAGTCCGGCACCCTGCTGCGCATCGCCCAGGCGCTCACGGTGGCGGGCGCGGGAACCGCGCTGTTCGCCCGGCGGCACCGGGCGATCGGCGCCCTGGCCGGCGCGACGCTGCTTACGGCGTCGGCGCTGACCCGGTTCGGCATCTTCGAGGCCGGCCTGGCGTCCGCGTCCGACCCCAGGTACACGATCCAGCCGCAGCGGGAGCGCGTCAGCCAGGTCGCCGCGGCACCGGCCACGAGCTAGCGCGGCGGTCACGAGGCCGCGGGCTGGCGGGCGTCCCATTCGGCGGCCAGCTGCCCGAGGATGACCTCGTCCGCGAACTCCCCGTTGACCCAGGCCGAGCGGCGCAGCGTACCTTCCGGCACGAAGCCGGCCCGGGCGGCCGACGCCATCATCGCGTTGTTGTCGGCGAGCGTCTCGGCCTGCAGCCGGTGCAGCCCCAGGATCGCGAAACCATAACGGCACAGCACCCGGACGGCATCGGTGCCCAGGCCACGGCCGCGGAACGCGGGCCGCAGCGAGAGCCCCACATGAGCCATCCGGTTGTGCTGGTCGATCCCCCACAGCAGCGCCTCCCCCGCCAGCTCGCCGGTGGCCAGCTCGACCACCGAGAAACTCGCCCGGTCGGCGGCGTCACTGTCCGGCCGGTACGGGGATTCAGCCAAGCCGGGCGGGAGCGGCCGCCACGGCCGGGAGTCCGATCGCACCCAGGTCTCGACGTCGTCGTGCAGCTCAGCCTCGAGGATGGCGATGTCGTCGTCGTGCCGGGCGCGCAGCCCGGTCAGCTCACCACGCAGCATGCGCCGTTCCTACCCGACGCGGGTCCGGCCCGGCAACCCGATAACCTAGCCGTCAGGTCCGCCGCGTACGGCGTCACGATCGAACCGCTCGGGAACATCTCGCCACGCCACCCCGGTCATCTTGCATCCCGCGGCCAGACGCGGGGATCCTTTGGGGGACAACGGGGAGGCGACGCTGAAGGAACTGCCGCGGCAGGCCGCCAGGGTCCGCGATGCGGTGGCGCCCGACTGGCTGGTCGAGATCGTGCGGCCGCAGCGGGCGCGGCCGCCCCGGCCGCTCATGCTGCGCGCCGCCCTGGCCATCTGCGTGCCGCTGGCCGCCGGGCTGGCCGGGCACAGGCCCGCGCTCGGCCTGCTGCCGGCCATCGGCGGGCTGATCGCGGCCGTGGTGGATGTGGGCGGCCCGTACCTGGCCCGGGTCAAGCGGGTGGGGTCGGCGACCATATTCGGCGGGGCGGTCGGGCTGACCATCGGCACCGTGATCCACGGCCGCGGCTGGATCACCGTGGTCGTGCTGGTGCTGGTCGCCGGCGTGTCCGTGCTGATCAGCGAGCTGGGCAGCACCGGCTCGGTGACCGGACTGCAGCTGCTGGTGTACGCGTCGTTCGGCCTCGGGCCGCTGGGCGCGCTGCGGCCGTGGTGGATGGGGCCGCTGGAATTCCTGCTCGGCGTGGCCTGGGCGATGATCCTCATCATCCCCGGCTGGCTGCTGTATCCGCGGGCGGCCGAGCAGCACGCGGTGGCCAGCGTGTACCGCGCCATCGCCGCCCGGCTCCGCGCCATCGGCACCGACGAATACATGGCGAAGAGGCGTGCCGTGACCGCGGCGCTGAACACCGCCTATGACCAGGTGCTGACCGCCCGGTCCGGGATCAGCGGCCGGGACCCGCGGCTGGTGCGGCTGGCCGCGCTGCTCAATCACACCCACCTGCTGACCGAGGCATCCGCTACGCTCGCGCTGGAGGGGCGGCGGCCGCCGCCCGAGGTGATCCGGGCAATCGAGCGGCTGGCCGACTCGATCGAGCACGGCACCGCGCCGCCGGCCATCCCGCCGCCGTGGAGCGACAGTCCCGGTGCCCGCGCGCTGTGCGAGGCGCTGAAGGGCGCGGTGCGAATCGTCACCGGCAAGGAGGTGTCCGACTCCGACCTGCCGTCCAAGCCCGGCCTGCGGGAACGGGTCGGCGACTTCATCGCCAAGATCCGCAGCGGCCAGGCAAATCCGGGTGTTCGCCCTCCGGCTGATGGCGAGCATCGGCGTGGCCGCGGTGTTCAGCGAGGTGGTACCCATCGAGCGGTCGTACTGGGTGGTGCTGACCGTGGCGATCGTGCTGCGCCCGGACTTCGGCTCGGTGTTCGCCCGGGCGCTCCAGCGCGGCATCGGGACCATCGTCGGCGCGGTGGCCGGCGCGATCATCCTGGCCATCGTGCCGTACGGGCTGTGGCTGCTGGTCCCGGCCGCGGTGCTGGCCGCGCTGCTGCCGTGGGGGCGGCTGGTGAACTTCGGCCTGATGTCAACGTTCCTGACCCCGCTGATCGTCGTGCTGCTCGACCTGCAGAGCCGCAGCGGCTGGCGGCTGGCCCAGGACCGGCTGATCGACACCCTGCTCGGCTGCGCGATCGCCCTGCTCGTCGGGTACGCGCCCTGGCCGGGGAGCTGGCAGGCGCACCTGCCGCCGCGGTTCGCCGAGGCGGTGAGCCGGGTCGCCCGGTACACCGAGCAGGCGCTCGCCGAGCACTCGCCGGACCGGTCCCGGCTGCGCCGGGAGACCTCGCGCTACTTGTCGGACCTGCGCACGGAGTTCCAGCGGGCCTTGTCCGAGCCGAAGGCGGTCAGCCGGCGGGTCAGCGCCTGGTGGCCCGCGGTCGTCGCGCTCGAGCAGGTGGTGGACGCGGTGACGGCGATCGCCGTGGCGGTGGACCGCGGCGGGCCCGCTCCCTCGCCGGACGCCGTGCGGCGGCTGGCCGCCGTGCTCAACCAGGTCGCCGACGCGGTGCGGGCCGGCACCAGGCTGCCGCCGGACATCGACCTGCCGGACGACGAGGCACTGCGGCCGGTCACCGACGCGGTGCGGGGGGTGCTGGCGGTGGTGAGCTGAGGTTCAGGCGGCAGCCGGGCCGCACCGCGCCGGGGTGCGCCTAGCCAGCGGGCCTGCCGATTGCACCGTTCGGGCTAATTCTGGAAAGCTTCGTGCGTCGGCGACTGCTTTTGCTGCTTCTCGAAGATCTGGACGATCTCCTCGACCGGCAGCCCCTTGGTCTCCGGCAGGAACCGCCAGATGAACGCGATCGCGAGCGCGCACAGCCCAGCGAAGCACACCATGACGCCGGCCAGCCCGATCGCGTTCTGCCAGACCGGGAACACCTCGATGAGCGCGAAGTTGGCCAGCCAGTCGACCATCGCCGCGAACGCCGCCGCCTGCCCGCGGACCGCGGTCGGGAACACCTCGCCCTGCAGCGTCCAGCCGGTGCCGCCGACGCCGACCGCGAACGAGGCGATGAAGAAGTCGAGGCCGATCATGATGACGACCAGCCTGGGCGTGCCGTGCATGAAGGCCAGGCCCAGCGCCGACACCAGCGCGAAGACGATCATGCCGGTGTAGCCGATGATGGACAGCTTGCGACGGCCGAACGTGTCGATCCAGCGGAAGCCGAGATACGTGGCGGCGACGTTGACGCTCGTCATGATCGCCGTGACCTCGACCCCCGCCACGGTGGTCTGCACGAGCGAGGCGTGCGCGCCGGAGAAGATCGGCCCGAGGATGTGGGGCCCGTAGTAGAGCGGCACGTTGATGCCGGTGATCTGCTGGAAGATGAAGAACACGCACACTATGACCAGGGCCCGCCGCACACCGGGAGTCCACACCTGGCGCCGGGTCTTCGCGCTGCCCTCCGCCTTCTCGATGACCGACTCGGCGCCGCGGACGTCGTCGGCACTGACGTCCGCGCCCAGGGCGCTCATGGCCTTCACCACGTCGTCGTAGCGGCCGTGCCGCAGCAGCCACCGGGGCGACTCCGGCATCTGGGTGCGCAGCGCGAATCCGATGAGGGCAGGAACCGCGCCGAGTCCGAGCACCAATCGCCAGCCGACGGAGGCCGCGCTGCCCGGGAAGGCACTGAAGATGATCAGCGCGACGATGTAGGAGACCAGGATGCCGACCGTGATCATCCACTGCTGCAGCATGGCCAGCGATCCGCGCCGGTTCTTCGGCGCGTATTCGGAGATGTAGGCGGTCGCGATCGCGGAGTCGGCGCCGATGGCCACGCCGATCATCGTGCGGGCGATGAGCAGCACCGCGGCGTCCGGCGTCACGGCCGACAAGATCGCGCCTACCGCGTAGATTCCCGCGTCGATGACGAGCAGCGTCTTGCGGCCGAAGTGGTCGGAGAACGGGCCGGCCAGGATCGCTCCCCCGGCGGCGCCCAGCGAGGCTCCTGACACCAGGTAGCCCAGCGCCAGGCCGTGCAGGTGGTACGGGACGAAGTTGAGCGCGGAGCCGATGTTGGAAGTGTCATAGCCGAAGAGAAAGCCGCCCAGGGTGGCCAGCAGCGTGAGCTGCCAGTAAAAGGATGTGGGCAGCCGATCATCCAGGGTGGTGAGAACGTTGCCGGTCGACTCGGGCTGGGCCATCACGCGCTCCCTTGCTGTCACTCCCCCGGGCCGGTGCGGGTGCCTCCACTTCCCTCGTCTGGGCGAAATGAACCTGGCCGGCCGTAGATTGCCCGGGCCAGGCGGCCGGCGGCCGTGGGCACATCCCTTTTTCTCCTTTTTCTCCGGCCGAACGGTGCAGTACGACCGCCGCGCCTGGGATGCGGCCGTCACCCGCGGCCAGCAGCGTCACTAGCGGTCCCGAGCGTCACTAGCGGTCCCGGGAGTGCTGATCGCGGCGCTTTTATCCACAGGCCTGATTTTTGTCCACAGGCGGCGTGTCACGTTTCGAATTCACCTTCGATTTGCGGTAGAGTTTTCTCGAACCTTTGATCGTAAAGCTGCCATCGAGCAGGCCGTTAGCCGAGGAGGGACGCCCGTGTCAGCCGCTCCAGGAACCACGCGCCAGCCAGCCGGCTCGTTCGGCTCCCGGGTGGCTGCGGCCCGGGCAGCGTTCGCGGAGCTGACCGCGGCCGCCGACGACCTCCGCGACGTTCCCGACGAGGACGTCGCCGGGATCATGGGCGAGCTGACCACCATGGTCGGGCGGCTGGACGGACTGCGGGTAGCGGTGACCGGGGTGGTGCGCCAGCGCGGGCTGTACCGGCTGCGCGGGGCGAGCAACGTTGCCGGTTGGCTGCGCGGGGACGCCCGGACCGCCGATGAGGCGGGGCAGCTGTCCCGGCTGGCGGCGACGAGCTCGCAGCTGCCCAGGATCAGCGGGCTGCTCACCGGCGGTTCGGTCAGCCTGGCCCAGGCCGGGACCGCCTGCTGGCAGATATCTCAGCTGCCGCCCGTCGTGCAGCGGCCCGAGGATGCCGATGCCCAGGCCGCGCTGACCGACCCGCCCTCCCCCGGCGATGACCCGTGGGCCGGGCTGTGGCGCAACGGCGACGTGCATGCCGCCGCTGACGAGCTGTTCGCGCAGTTCCTGCCCGGCATGGACGGCGGGAGCTGCGGGTACTGGGCGCTCACCTGCGCGAAGCCGCCGACGCACAGGAACGCGCCGGGGACGACTACAACGACTACGCCCGGCGGAGTCTGCGGATTTCCCGCACGCTGGGCGGCATTGCGCACCTGACCGGACGGCTGCATCCTGAGGCCGCCGAGCAGGTCATCGCCGCGTTCGAGGAGCTCGGGGCCAAGGCTGGCCCCGAGGACCAGCGGACCAAGCCGCAGCGGTGGGCCGACGCCCTCGCCTACCTCACCGGCCTGACCTGGGCCGCGCCCGCCAGCCCGGCGACCGACCCCAGCGAGCACGACGACCCGGACGGCCCCGACCTACAGTCCGCCCACAGCGGCCTCGCCGAGCCCGGATTCACGAGCGGCCCCGCCGAGGCCGATGACGACGAGCCGTCACCCGACGGCGGGCACGGCCATGAGCCGGGCGGAGAGGGCCACGACCACCGGCCCGGGCGCGGTCACCCGCACCCCGCGGCGGGCACGGGCGGGATCGCGCCCGCCGGGCTGCGGCGGCCACGGGTCATCGTCACCGTGCCGTGGCCCACCCTGCTGGGCCAGCCGCTGGCCCCCGGCGCGGTGCTCGGCGCCGGCACCCCGATCACCGCCGAGGCGGCCCGCCGGCTGTGCTGCGACGCCGAGATCGTCCGGCTCATCACCAATCAGGAGCCCGACCTCCCTGGTGGCCCAGATACTGGCGCTGGCCGGGACGCCACGGCGCAGCTGACCGCCCTCCTGGCCGGGGCGATCGCCCAGCTGCCCCGCCCGCTCGGCGGTCCTTCAGCGGCGCTGGACATCGGCCGCAAGAGCCAGAGCTGGACCCCACGCCAGCGCGACACGCTGTACGCGCAGTACGGCGGGCGGTGCGGCCGGCCCGGCTGCAGCCGGCCCATTGACGTCCTGCACCACATCGTCCACTGGCTGTACGGCGGCCGGACGCAGACCATCAACGGCGCCCCCCTCTGCCTGTATGACCACTGGCTCGTCCACGAAGGCGGCTGGCGGGTGACCAAGCAACCCGATGGCGCGCTGGCCTTCATCCCGCCGCCACCAGGCTGGCGCCCCGGCGCGATATACCGTCGCGGCAAGCCCGTCGCTGAGAGCCGCCCAGACAGCAACGCTGCCTAATACCCGGGTGCCTGCAGGGTCCGGGTCACAACGGCTTAGTAACCACGGCGGCCCCCGCCTAACGCCGTCTGCGCAGGAAGGTCTGCAGCCGGTCGAGGGGCCAGGTGTTGATCACGTCGTCGGCGGTCAGCCAGCCGCGCTGGGCGGTCCCGGTGCCGTAGCGCGGGTAGCCGAGCTGGACCGTGGAGTGCGCGTCGCTGCTGACGGCGAACCTGACGCCCGCATCCTTGGCCCGGCGGACGTGCTCGGCCGGCAGGTCGAGCCGGTGCGGCGAGCCGTTGATCTCCAGGGCCGTCCCGGTCCTGGCGCAGGCCGCGAACAGTTCGTCCAGGTCAACATCCACCGGCGGACGGCGGCCGATGACTCTGGTCAGCGGGTGCCCGATGATGTTGACGTACGGGTTCTCGCACGCGCGGACGAACCGCCGCGTCATCTCCTGCCGGGGCTGCCCGAAGTGCGAGTGCACCGAGGCCACGCAGACGTCGAAACCCGCCAGGAACCCGGCCGGCCAGTCCACCGAGCCGTCCGGCCCGATGTTGAGCTCGGTGCCGTGCAGCAGCGTCATCCCGGCGGACTCGCCGAGCCGGCGGACCTGCTCGCGCTGGGCCAGCATCTTCTCGTCGGTCATCCGGTGCATGACCAGGTCGGGCGCGTGATCGGTGATCGCGTAGTACTCATAACCGCGGGCGGCCGCCGCGGCCACCATGTCCTCAAGCGACGACACGCCGTCGGTGAGGTCGGTGTGCGTGTGCAAGTCGCCGCGGAGGTCGTCGAGACCGACCAGGCCGGGCAGCTCGCCGCGCAGCGCCGCCTCGATCTCGCCGCCGTCTTCGCGCAGGCACGGCGGCACCCAGCTCATGCCCAGCGCGCGGTAGATCTGCTCCTCGGTTTCGGATGCGATCAGCTCGCCGGTCTCGGTGCGGAACAGGCCGTATTCGGACAGCCTGAGCCCCGTCCGGACCGCGATCTGGCGGGTCCGCACGTTGTGCGCCTGCGACCCGGTGAAGTACTGCAGCGCGGCACCCCAGGAGATGTCCGGGATCACCCGCAGATCCACCTGCAGTCCGCGCTGGGTGCGCACCGATGTCTTGGTGCCGCCGCTCCCGATCACCTCGGCCACATCGGGGAGAGCGAGGAACGCCGCGGTCAGCCGGGCCGCGGCACCAGGCTCAGCCGGCGCCGCCATCAGCCGCGCCGCGGTGCCGCCGGGCTCCCCCGGCAGGGCCTCGCCGCCGGGCTCCCCCAGCAGGGCTGCCCTGCCCCCGGGCTCGGCGGGCACGGCGACGAGGATGTCGATGTCGCCGATCGTTTCGCGCATCCGGCGCAGCGAACCCGCGTAGGTACAGCGGACACAGCCGGGGACGGCGCTCAGGACCGCCACGATCTCCTCGGCGGCCTCCAGTGCGACGCTCAGCAGCACCCGCTCGCCCGACTGGCGTAGCAGCTCGATGCCGCGCAGGATCCGCTCCTCACTCTTGGGGCCGAATCCCTTGAGGTCACGCAGCCGGCCCGCCTTGATGGCCTCGGTGAGCTCGGCCACCGAGCCGATGCCCAGCTCCGCGTGCAGCTGCAGGGCACGGACGCGGCCGAGCGCGGGGATGGCGGTCAGCTCGCGGACCCCCGCGGGTATGCCGGCCCGGAGCTCCTCGACGACCTTGATGCTGCCGGTCGTCACGTACTCGGCGACCTTGTCCGCGATCGACTTGCCGACACCCGGTATCTGCCGCAGCTCGCCGGCCCCGAGCTGCGACACATCCGCGGAGTAGCCCCGGATGGCGCGAGCGGCCCGCGAGTAGACCCGGGCCTTGAAGGCGTCTCCGCCGGTGATGGCGATGAGCTCGGCGTACTCCCCCAGCAGCGCGGCGACCTCATCGTTGGGACGTGGCATGCCAGCATTCTCCCCCAGCCTGACCTGGGTGCCCTGCGCCCGCGGACCCGATCCAGGTCAGCGGGCGCCGTCCGCCGCCCAGACGTACGATGGCTGCATCGCCAGCGCCGGCAGCCATCCGGGCCACCCCATCGGAGCCGAATCATGCCATCGTCTGTTCCCGTGCTCGATCTCACGCCCTGGTTCAGCGGCGACGAGTCGGCCCGTGCTGCTGTCGCCGCCCAGGTTGACGCGGCGCTGCAGGACGTGGGCTTCTTCCTGATCAGCGGCCACGGCGTACCGAGCGAACTGCGGGTACGGGTACGTGCCGAGGCACGGGCATTCTTCGCGCTGCCACCCGCGATGAAGCAGCGGTACGCCGTCACGGTCGGGGGGCGGGGCTGGCTGCCGCCGGGCGTCGAGGCAAACGGCTACGCCGAGGGCACCCAGACGCCGCCGGATCTGAAGGAGTCGTTCGCGGTCGGCGCCGACCAGCCGACCGGCGACCCGGAGGTGGACGGGTACTGGTTCCAGGCCAATGTCTACCCGGCCGAAGCGCCGGGACTGCAGCCCGCGGTCGTCGCCTACCTGGCCCGGATGCGCCAGCTCGCGGACGAGCTGCTGGTGCTGTGCGCGGTGGCGCTGGGGCTGGAACGTGACTTCTTCACCCGGTACACCGGGCACGCCACGCACACGATGAACATCAACTGGTACCCGCCGATGACGCTGGCCGGCCAGCCGGGACCCGGCCAGTTCCGGATCGGCCCGCATACGGACTTCGGCACGGTCACGATCCTCGACCGTGAGCCGGGCCGGGGCGGCCTGCAGGTCTGGACCGAGCGGGACGGCTGGGAGGATGCGCCGTACGTCCCTGGCGCCCTCACGATCAATACCGGTGACCTCCTCGCCCGCTGGAGCGGCGGCCGGTGGCGATCGAACCGGCACCGCGTACTGCCGCCGCAGGCCGAGGCGCCGGACGAGGATCTCGTCTCGCTCGTCTACTTCTACGAGGCCGACCACGACGCGGTGATCGAGTCCCTGCAGCCGCCCGTCGGCAAGCCGAACGACTACGGGCCGGTCGTGTCGGCCCAGTTCCTGAAGGAGCGCCTGGACGCGATCACGGTCGGCTAGCGGAGATGGGACTGCTCGCCAGGGCGTGAACGCTGTCGTTTGCCGCCCTGACCAGCGGGTAACTGGGGGCCTGTCTCGAACCGACGAGAGGGCCAGTCATGCCGAGCGCGCAGATCAAGGACGAGAAGACCTACGAAAAACTCCGGGAACAGGGCGAGAGCAAGGAGAAGTCGGCCAGGATCGCGAACGCGGCCGCGTCCCGGGGCCGCAGCAGCGTCGGCCGCAAGGGCGGCAAGAGCCCGTCCTACGACGACTGGAGCAAGCAGGACCTGCTGCAGCGGGCCAGGGAGATCGGCATCAAGGGCCGCTCGTCCATGACCAAGGGGCAGCTGGTTCAGGCGCTGCGCAATCACTGAGCGAAGCCGGATGCTCACCGATCCGCCATGGGGATGGGCGGCGCCATCAAGATGTGAGCGGGTTGATTTTTCTCCCGAACGCACGCTGCAGCACCCTTCGCGCCGCGTGATACCCGCACATGCCGTGCACGCCGGGGCCGGGCGGGGTGGCCGCCGAGCACAGCCAGACGGTCTCGTTCGGGGTGGCGTAAGGCACCCGGCTCAGCACCGGCCGGGCCAGCGCCTGCAGGCCGCCGATGCTGCCGCAGGCGATGTCGCCGCCCACGTAGTTGGCGTTGCGCGCCTCGATGCCGGGCGGGCCCGCCACCCGGCGGGCCAGCACGAGATCGCGGAACCCGGGCGCGAACCGGTCCAGCTGGCGCTCGATGACGTCGGTCGCGTCGCCCGGCCACGCGTTCGGCACGTGCGCGTAGACCCAGAGCACGTGCAGGCCGGCCGGGGCCCGGGAGGGATCGGCGACCGACGGCTGCGCCACGATCAGGAACGGCGGATCGGGCACCGCCCCGCCGCTAGCGGCCCGCAGCGCCGCCGCGATGTCGCCGTACCCGGGGCCAAGGTGCACGGTGCCGGCCCGGCGGGCCGCGGGCGCCGTCCACGGCATCGCCCCGGCCAGGGCGTAGTCGATCTTGAAGACGCCGGGGCCGTACCGGTACCTGGTCAGCCTGCTGACGTACCGCGGCGGCAGCCGGGGCGCCGCGATCCGTGCGAGCGCGGCCGGCGAGGTGTCGAACAGGAAGATGCGTGCGTTCGGTAGATCTGACCAAGTCCGGATCGTCGTGCCCGTCACGATCTCGCCGCCGAGCTCGGTGAGGTGGCCTGCCAGCGCATCCGATACCGCCTGCGATCCGCCGGCCGCGACCGGCCAGCCGACCTCATGGCCGGCCACCGCGAGCAGCAGTGCCACCGCGGAGCTTGCCGGTGACGTCAGCGGGACCATCGCGTGCGCGGCCAGGCCGGCCAGCAGCGCGCGAGCGTGCGGGTGGCGGACGATCGCGCCGGTCAGCGCCGCGGCGGGCAGCGCCGACCGCAGGCCGAACCTGGCCAGCGTCAGCGGGTGCGCGGGCGGCTCCGCGAGCTGCGGGCCGAGCACGGTGCCGGACAGCTCGTCCCAGTGACCGCGGAACGGCTCGACCAGCATCCGGTAGGCGCGGCCGTCCGCGCCGAGGCTGGCCGCGGTCAGCCGCACCGAGCGGTCCAGCACGGCGGCAGACCCGTCAGGGAACGGGTGCGCGAGCGGCACCGGCGGGTGCAGCCAGCGCAGGCTGTGCCGCAGCAGCGGCAGCCGGCTCAGCACCGGCGAGCCGGCCCCGAGCGGGTGCACGGCGGAGCACGGGTCGTGCCGGAAGCCCGGCAGCGTCAGCTCCTCGGTGCGCGCGCCGCCGCCGACCGTCCCGGCCGCCTCGTAGACCCGCACGGCGAGTCCCTGGCCGGCCAGCGTGACGGCCGCGGTCAGCCCGTTCGGCCCCGCGCCAACGATGACCGCGTCCAGGCTCGCCATGACCACCTCAGGCTAGCGTTCTAGACAGGCAGCACGGTCTAGACAGGCAGCACGGTCTAGACAGGCAGCACGGGCCGCCAGCGGGTGGAGCAAGGAAGGGAGCCGGCATGGCCGGAAACGCTCAGCAGCAGCCGACGGTGGCGCTGCTCGGCACAGGGATCATGGGCGCCGGAATGGGCCGCAGCATGCGGCGAGCCGGCCTGCCGCTGCACGTGTGGAACAGGACGCAGGCGCTGGCCGAGGCGCTGGAGCCGGCCGGCGCGGTGGTCGCCGCCACTCCCGCTGACGCGGTACGGCAGGCCGATGTCATCGTGACGATGCTGTCCGACGGCGACGCGGTCAATGAGGTCATGCGGGCGGCGGCCCCCGGGCTGCGGGCCGGCCAGGTGTGGGCGCAGGCGAGCACGGTCGGCCTGACCGGCGTGAAGCAGCTCGCCAGGCTCGCGGCCGGGTACGACCTGGTCTTCGTGGACGCGCCGGTGCTCGGTACCCGCCAGCCGGCCGAGCGGGGGGCGCTGACCGTCTTCGCCGCGGGTCCGGACCGGGCCAGGGAATGGGTGCGGCCGGTGTTCGACGCGATCGGCGGGCGGACGGTGTGGCTGGGCACCGCAGCGGGCGCCGCGTCGCGGCTCAAGCTGGTGGTCAACAACTGGGTGCTCGCGGTGACGAACGCGACCGCGGAGACGCTGGCGCTGGCCAAGGGCCTGGGCGTGGCCGAGGACAGGTTCGTGCAGGCGGTCTCCGGCGGCCCGCTGGACTGCCTTTACATGCAGGCGAAGGCCGCGGCCATCATGACGGGCGACTTCACGCCCAACTTCACCGTCGAGATGGCGGGCAAGGACGCCGACCTCATCGTGGCGGCCAGCGTGGGGGCCAGGCTGCGGCTGGACCTGGCGGAAGCGGCGGCTCGGCGATTCCGCCGGGCCGCCGAGCTCGGTCACGGCGAGGAGGACATGGCGGCGACCTACTTCGCGTCGTTCGGCACCGACGCCTGAGCGCGGCCAGAACGGGCCTAACCCGGGCGCGTGCCGGCGGTCTCCGCGGCCGGCCAGGGCAGGCCGTCGGGCGATGCCTCGCAGACGCCGTTCAGCGGGGTCACGGCGGCATAGCCGGCGGCCAGCACCGCGGAGTCGGATCCGGGCTCGGGCTCACCCGGCGGGCCCGCCATCTTCACCTCCACGTAGCCCTCGGCCGGGGCGGCGATGGACATCTGGACGGCGCCGGAGCTGGCCAGGCTGGCGCGCCGGATCCCGTGCAGCCGGCCGGATGGCACGTTGGGCACGTTGACGTTGAGCACGACCCCGGCAGGCATGTCCGGCAGGACGCCGAGCACCTGCCCGGCGACCAGCGCGGCCGTAGGCCACTCGCACTGGTCGGCGGCGGCGCGGGCATCGAGCGAGAACGCGGCGGCCGCTACCCCCTGGACCGCGGCGGTCAGCGCGGCGCCGACCGTGCCCGAGTGCAGCACCACCTGGCCGGTGTTGGGCCCGCGGTTGATCCCGGACAGGACGAACCGCGGCCGGAAGCCGAAGGCCCCGTGCACGGCGGTGAAGGCGATGAAGGCAGGGCTGGCCTTCATCGCATAGGCCGGGATCGCCGCGGCCGGGCCGGGCAGTTCCCTGCGCTCGATCGCCACCCGGCCGCCGACCCGGACCGCGGTCATCGCCGCCGCGCTGCCCGACGCCTCGCTGGCCGGCGCCACGACCAGCACGTCGAAGCCCGCCCCGGCGGCGGCCACCGCCAGCTGCCATAGCCCTTCGCCGTCGATGCCGTCGTCGTTCGTCACGATCACGCGCGGCCGGTCCGGATCAGTCACCGGCGGTCACCTCTTCGAGGCGGCGGCTGAGCCTGGCCAGGTCATAGTGCCGCCGGGCCAGGCCGGCCCACGGATCGCCGCCCGCGGCCAGCCGGCCAGGGACGGTGCGCAGGCTGAGCGCACCGGGATCCAGCGCCGGGTCGGTGACCTCATCCCAGTGCAGCGGGGTGGCGACACCCGCGCCGGGGCGGGCGCGGACCGCGTAGGGCGCGACCACCGTCTGCGCGTAGGCGTTGCGCATCACGTCCAGGTACAGCCGGCCACCGCGTTTGTCCTTGCGCTGCTCGGCCGTCACGGCGTCCGGGTGCCGGGCGGCGAGCACGGCGGCGGCGGCGCTGGCGAACGCGCGGACCTCGTCAAAGCCCTCCCGGCGGGTCAGCGGGACGTGCACGTGCAGGCCCTTGCCGCCGGTGGTCTTGACGAACGACGTGACGCCGAGCTCGCCCTCGAGCAGCGACCGCAGCCACAGCGCACCGCGCCGGGCGACGTCGAAGCCGCCGGCGCCCGGCGGGTCCAGGTCGAACACGAGCTGGTCCGGGCGGTCCAGCCGGTCGATCCGGCTGAGGAAGACGTGCGGCTCAATGCAGGCCTGATTGGCCAGGTAGACGAGCGTGGCGGGCTTGTCGCAGATCACCTGGTGCAGCGTGCCGTCCTGTTTTCTCACCTCGACCCGGGTGATCCAGTCGGGGAAGTAGCCGGGGACGTTCTTCTGGATGATGCGCGGCCCGGTAATCCCGTCCGGGTAGCGCGCCATCGTGACCGGCCGGTCCCGCAGGTAGGGCAGCATCCGGTCCGCGACGGCCTGGTAGTACTCGATCACGTCTCCCTTGGTGATCTGGTCGTCGGGATAGAAGACCTTGTCGGTGTGGGATAGCTCGACGCTGATCCCGCCGACGGTCACGCGGTTTCCCGCACCACGTCGGCCGGCTGCTTGTCCCGCCGCAGGCCCTGGAATCTGGGGTGCCGGAGCATGCCGTCGGTGGTCCATTCGCTGAACCCGACCTGCGCGACGAGCCGCGGCTCGACCCAGTGCACCCCAGACTTCGGCAGCTTGCCGCGCTGGAACGGCGGATCTTTGCGCTCGGCCCGCACCAGCTCGTCGTGCAGGTCGCTCAGCGTCCGGTCGTCGAAGCCGGTGCCCACCTTGCCGGCGTAGGTCAGCCATCCGTCGGGATCGTAGTAACCGAGCAGCAGCGCGCCGAAGCCCGACCGCGATCCGCGCGGGTCGGTGTACCCGCCGACGACGAACTCCTGGCCGCTCTCGCACTTGAACTTGAGCCAGTCCCTCGACCGGGAGCCCTGGTACGGGGCGTCCGCACGCTTGGCGATGAGCCCTTCCCAGCGGTCCTGGCAGGCCTGCTTCCAGTACGCCACCCCGTCGCCGGTGCGGTACTCGGTGTAGCGCAGCGGGTCGCGGAAGGAAAGCTGCCCGCGCAGCAGTTCTTTCCGCTCGCGCAGCGGGCGCTCCCGGACATCGGTGCCGTCGGCGTACATGATGTCGAAGAGGTAGAAGTAGACGGGAATGCGCGCCCGCAGCTCCGGCGACGGGTGGCCGACGTGGATCCGCTGCTGCAGCAGGGCGAAGCTGGTCCGGTTGCGGTCGAAGCTGACCACCTCGCCGTCTACGACGAAGGGGCCGCCCTGCTGGTCCGCCAGCGCCTCGACGAGCTCGGGGTAGGACGCGTTGGCCGATTTCTGGTTGCGGGTCAGCAGCCGCACATGGCCGTCCTCGGCGAAGGCGAGGCAGCGCTCGCCGTCGAGCTTGCGCT
The DNA here is from genome assembly GCA_963702235.1 of uncultured Actinomycetes bacterium. Lineage (GTDB taxonomy): Bacteria > Actinomycetota > Actinomycetes > Streptosporangiales > Streptosporangiaceae > PALSA-505. The sequence continues at coordinate 239,601 of CAVPBZ010000026.1, read as the reverse complement.
CGTAGATCCACGCCGGATCGGAGAACCTCTCCTTGGTCAGCGTGGCCAGCTGCGGCTCCACCCAGTCCGGCAGGCGGCCGGACCCGGCGGATGTGTTTCCCGGCATTCGGTCATTCTCCCTCTGGTGGATCATCCCCGACGATGAGCCCGCCACCGTGAGCCCAGGTGAGGTAGCGCCACGCCAGGTTGAGCAGTGCCGAGATGCGGTTCCTGTTGCCGAGCAGGGTGACGATGTGCAGGGCCAGCCAGGCCAGCCACGCCAGCGTGCCGCGGATCCGGATCGCGCGCGGCAGCTGCACGACCGCGCTGCGCCGCCCGATCGTGGCCATGATCCCCTTGTCGTGATACGTGAACGTGGTCGTGGCCTGGCCGCTGACGAGCTGCCTGACCTGGCGGGCGGCGTGCCTGCCTTCCTGCAGGGCAGGCTGCGCGAGCTGCGGGACCGGCTGGTGCTCGATCAGGGCGATGTCGCCGATGGCGAAGATGCGTTCCTGACCCTTGACCCGCAGGTCGGGCTCGACGATGATGCGTCCGCCCTTGCCCTGCGGCAGTCCCCAGTGGGCGACAGCCTCGGGGGCCGCCACCCCGGCCGCCCAGACCGTGATGTCGGTGTGCCAGGTCTGCCCGTCGGCGACGATCACCGAGTCGGGGGTGACCTCGCGGATGGCGGTGCCGAGCCGGACATCCACCCCGCGGTCGACCAGCTGCCGGTACGCGTAGTCTCGCAGCGGGGGCGCGAACGGGGGCAGCAGGTACGGGCCGAGCTCGACGAGCCTGATGTGCACCCGGGCGGGATCCACCTCGGGAAAGGCGATGGCCAGCGCGGTGTTGCGCAGCTCGGCCAAGGTGCCAGCCACCTCGACGCCGGTGGCGCCGCCGCCCACGATCGTGATGTACACGTCGCGCTGCTCGGGTGCGATGCTGAGCCGCTCCAGGCCGGCGAAGAGGTGATCGCGCAGCGCGATGGCGTCACGCCTCGTGTAGAGGCCGAGGCTGTACTTCGCTGCCCCCTCGATGCCGAAGTAGGCCGCCGACACGCCGGTGCCGATGATCAGGTAGTCGTAGCTGAGCTGGCCGCCGTCCGCCAGGAACACCGTCCGGTTGCCCGTGTCTATCCCGGCCAGGGAGCCGCGGCGGAACCTGGCACCGTACTTGCGGGTGAAGCTGCGCACCGGGTAGGCGACGTCGCCGGGATTCAGGCCGCCGGTGGCGACCTGGTAGAGCAGCGGCTGGAACGTGCTGTAAATGTTGTGGTCCACCATGGTCGCGCGCAGCCCGCCGCGGCCCAGCGTGCGCAGCGTGGCCAGGCCGCCGAAGCCGGCGCCGATAACGAGCACGCTCGGGGCGTCAGTTCCCGGCTCCCGCCCGCGCCTTCCCCACCTGGCCATCACAACTCCTCATCGCGTGGCTGCCCGCAGATCAGGATCGCGTGTCGACCTCGCCGTCCGGCTTGCCCGGCACGGCGTTGGCAACATGCCTGACCCGAGGGCCCTGATCCTTCTCATTGTCCGCTGCCGCGATTTGGGTCGCGGGAGCGTCCGGCACATCACCCTGCGGGGACGGGCCGCCCATCATGTCCCTGACCGCCTGGCCCGGCTCGGCCGGCCCGGACGCGGACTGCTCGTCCTGCTGGACGGCGGCGGGCTGGTCGTCACCGGCGTGATGGCTGGCGGGCATGGGCTCGTCCCGGTGCTGATTGACCGAGGCACGGTGCGGCACCGCTTGCTCCTGGTTCTGCCGTTCACTGCTTTCGGGCATCTGGACAGACCTCCTCCGCTAAGGCTGCACTGCTACGGCTGCACTGCTACGGCTGCACTGCCGTGAGAGGTCTTCCTACCCGCGGATCGGTACGAACTCACCACCACCACCACAGTAGGCCCGCCCCCGGACGAGGACAGGGGCGGGTACTGCCTGGCTAGCGGCGCCGGGCCGCCGCGCGGCGGCGGCGCAGCAGGCTGCGCCGCATGGCGCGCCGCTCATCCTCACTCGCTCCGCCCCACACGCCGAAGCTCTGGGCGGTCTCGAGGGCGTATTCCAGGCACTGGGCGCGAACCGGGCAGCGCGCGCATACTTCCTTGGCCCTGGCCAGCTGCGCGGCCGCGGGGCCGACCGGGGTGATCGGGAAGAACAGCTCAGGGTCAGCGTGCCGGGCATGCCCCCTTCGCGGCCCAGTCGCCCGGGTCCTGGTAGCTCAATGCCGTCGTGTACATCTCCACCTCGGGTCCGCCTCGGGCCACACCGGCCGCCGGGTCGCAACGGACCCGGGACTTCCGGCTGCCCCGAGCGCGGCGAAGTACGCCGCCAGAAGTCACATGTTTAATTCCGTGGGTGCGGGCACGAGTCCCGGGTCAGCAGCATGTCCCTGCGTTCTGGGAGAAGAAGTCGATGACGACCACTACGCTGCCGCTGAGCCGGTGGCACGCCGGCCAGCTTGACCGCCTCGATGATCTGGGGCTGCTGGAGACGATGCGGTCGGTGCCGGCCGGCAGCGGTCTGCGCGCGGCGGCGTGTGAGGTGCTGGTGGGCCGGTACAAGAAGCTGGTCCGGTCCTGCGTCCGCCGCTACCAGGACAGCCCCGAGCCGACCGAGGACCTGATGCAGGTCGGGTACGTCGGCCTGCTCAAGGCGATCAACAACTTCGACCCGTCGGTGGGCACCAGCCTGTCGGCCTACGCCCACCCGTGCATCACCGGCGAGATCAAGCGGCACTTCCGCGACAAGCGCTGGCAGGTGCATGTCCGCCGGGCCGCGCAGGAACTGCTGCTGGAGACCCGGACGGCCACCGAGGTGCTCACCCAGCGGCTGGGCCGCGACCCCGCCGACGCCGAGCTGGCCAGCTACCTCGCCGTCACCGAGAACGAGCTGCTCGAGGCGCGGCGCGCGGACGTGGTGTTCCACGTCTACTCCCTGGACGCCCCGCTGACCGACCGGGAAGACAGCAGCGAGCTCGCCGACGTCCTCGGCGCCGAGGACCCCGACGTCCAGCACACCGTCAACATGGAGGCGGTGACCGCGCACTGGACCGAGCTGCCGCCCCGCGAGCAGCGGATCCTGCTGCTGCGGTTCTACGGCAACCTGACCCAGGCCGAGATCGGCGACCGGCTCGGCATCTCCCAGATGCACGTATCGCGGCTGCTGGCCCGCGCCCTCGCCCACCTGCGCCGCCGCCTCGCCGGCCACGACGAGCAGGAACCGGCCGCCGGACCCGCGGCTACCACCCGGTGAACCGGCAGCGCGCGCAGGCCCCCACGGCAAAGGAACAACCATGAAAACCGCCACCGGACTGACCCTGCTGGCGACCGGCGCCATCCTGACCTTCGCCGTCACCGCGAACCTCTGGTTCTTCAACATCCACATCGCCGGCGTCGTGATCATGCTGACCGGACTGGCCGGCCTGCTCATCCCGCGCCGGACCTACAGCACCCTCAGCCGCCGCCTGGTCCAGCGGCGCACCCGCACCTGGCCGGACCGGCAGGTCGTGCAGACCAGCGAGACCACCATCCCGCCCTACATCGTCACCGCCAACCCGGCAACCGAGCAGGCAGGCCTGCCCAGCGTCCCGAACATCCCGCCCGACCCGTCGCCCCAGTCCGTCATGACCGGAGAGACCGGGAAGACCAGGGAGACGGGGGAGACCGGGGAGCGCCGGACGAGCGGACCGAGCATCCCGCCGGACCCGACCGTCCGCGCCGTCATGACTCCGGGCGCGGGTACCGCAGAGCCCGGAAGCGCGGACGGGGACGCCGAGATGATCGAGCAGCTTCGCGACGACTAGCAGGACGAGCGGTGCAGCCGCGCAGCAGTGCAGCCGCGCAGCCGGCCGGTTCGGGCATCCCGGCGGATACGCTGAGATCGGTGTACCAAGGGAGTCACTCATGCTTATCGTGATCATCGCGTGGCTATTCATCGGCCTCTTCGTCGGCGGTCTCGGCCGGCTTCTCGTCCCCGGCCGCAACCGCATCGGTCTCCTGCTCACCATCCTGATCGGCATCGTGGGAGCGGTCGGCGGCGGCTCCGCCACCCGCGCCATGGCCGGGGGCGGGCATGATGCGCTGTCGTTCATCGTGTCTACGGTGATCGCCGCCGTGCTCGTCGCCCTGATCAGCGGGTCGCGCCGGTCCGGCCGGGCCCGCAGGTAGCAACCCCAGGCCCGGCCCCGTAGCTCAAGCGCAGCCGCGCGGGCTGGCCGGGCGGCCCTGGTCGCGCCAGCTGCCGGTCAGGCCTGGTCGCGCCGGCTGCCGGTCAGGCCTGGTCGCCGGGCTGCCGGGCAGGCGCCGGCTGCGGCGGGGTGCCGGCCGGGTCGGCCGGCGACACAGCCGCCTTGGCCGCCGCGGTGTCGAGCCCGCGGTGCCGCCGCGCCGTCTTGCGCAGCTGGATGATCCGCCCCGAACCCGGAATGAGCACCAGCAGTGCCCCGGCCACCGCGGCCAGCAGCAGGGCGACGCCGAGCGGAAGATGGCCGTGCGCGCCGAAGTAGCCGATGCTGGCTTGCTGGCTGTTTTCCAGGATAAAGATCAGCAGCAGCAGCAGGACCACGGCGGCCAGGGCCAGCCCGACCCACAGGCCGCCCATCCTGGTGCGGTGCACCTTGTGCTGCCGCGCCGCGGCCACCTGCTGCGGGGGTGGCGCGGCCGGCGCGACCGGATCAGCCGCCGGCTGCGCCGTCCCGCTGGGATCGCTAGGTTGCGTCATCGGTCCGCTCCCTCCGTAAGCCGACGGCTCTGCCCATTCCCGCACGCCGGGTTCCTGCCGCTACCCGGTCAGGCACATCCCGAACACGTGGCGTAACTCTATTTCAGCCCACGGCCGCTGGCGAGCCTGCCGCGCGCGTTTGGGCCGTACTCCGCAGGGCAGTCGAAGCCAGGCGCCTGGAAGACGCAGGGGAAAGCGGCCGCGGGCGCGCACGTCGACCCGGCCAGGCTGAGGAGCGGGCAGGCCCGGCCGAGAAGAGAGGAGCCATGTCGCAGCCAGCTCAGTCTGATGCCGCACCGACCCAGGAAGGCGGCACCGGGCAGGCAGCTATGCAGCAGGCACAGGGGCAGCAGGCACAGGGGCAGCAGGCACAGGGGACGAACGCGGTCGTGGTGGGGGTGGACGACTCCGACAGCTCCCGGGCCGCCATCGTGCTCGCTGCGCGGTGGGCCCGTTACCGGGATGTACCGCTGATCGCGGTGCAGGCCTACAGCGGCGAGCGGACGCTCACCGCGGCCGCGGCGCACCTGGCCCCGACCCTGTCTACTCCCGCCGAGGACGAGCGGGTGCACGCCGAGTCGAACCTGCGCGACGCGCTCCGTGACGCGCTTGGCGACCTGGCCGACGGGGTCGAGGTGCGCGCCGTGCTGGGCCTGGCTGGCCGGCGGATCGTGGAGACCGCGCACCGGGTGAACGCCCAGCTCATCGTCCTGGCCACCCGCGGCAGCACGTCCATGCTCATGGGCACGGTAAACCAGTACGTGCTGCGCAAGGCGCCCTGCCCGGTCCTCATGGTCCCGGCCGGGTCAGCCGCGGCGCAGTCGGCGATACCGTAACCCAGCGCGCCGGCCTGCCCAGCTAGCCACGCCAACCTGTAGCCACGGGAACCAGTGCCCGTCGCACCGCCGGGTCCGTCAGGTGCCGGGCTGACCGACCTGCATCGCCAGCATCGTCATGTCGTCGCGGAAGCTGTTACTGCAGAACTCCAGCACCATCTCGCGCAGGCGGGACACCAGCACGTCGGGGGGCTCACCGGCCAGCGCGGCCAGCCGGTCGCTGAGCTCGTCCTCGAAGTAGGCCATGTCCGGTCCGCACGCGCTGGTCAGCCCGTCGGTGTAGAGAAACAGCACGTCCCCGGGTTCCAGCGCCAGTTCCTGCACCGCGGGACCGGCATCGGGAAAGATCCCCAGCGGGAGACCGCCGCCCTGCAGCGCGCGGACCCGTCCGTCGGGCCTGATCAGCATCGCTGCCGGGTGACCGGCGCTGCCCAGGGAAACGCGCAGGACCCGGTCCCGCCACTCCAGGTAGGCGACGGCCGCGGTCACGAAGCGGCCGCCGAACTCCTCGGCGAGCATGATCTCGTTCGTGCCCCGGAGCACGGTCGCCGGAGCCGCGTCCAGGTGCGCGAACGCCCTGATCGAGTGCCGCGCGGCCGCGGTCACGGCCGCGGCGTCCTCGCCCTTCCCGCAGACGTCGCCGACCGCAATCCCCCAGCCATCATGGGCCGGGTAGACGTCGTAGAAGTCGCCGCCGACTTCCTCGTTGCAGGTGGCGGCGACGTGCGCGGCCGCTATCCGGGTGCCGGGGACCTGCCTGACCTGCCGCGGCAGCAGGGTGGCCTGCAGCGCGTCGGCGACTTCGGTGCGGCGCCGGAACAGCCGGTCGATCCTGATCGCCAGCGCGAGATGCTCGCCCAGCTCCTCGACGAGGCCGACGTCGGCCATCACGAAATGCCCCTCGCTCGCCTGCCTGGCCAGTGTCAGCACGCCGTAGCTGCGCTCCCCGTCCGACAGCGGGACGCACAGCAGTGACGTAGCGCCGAGCGCCATCAGCAGCGGGACCCGCTGCGGGCCGTCGCCCAGGACTCCGGGATCCTCGGGATGCGCGACCAGCATCGAGCTGCCGGACTCAAACACCTGCGCCGGCGCCGTATCCGGCTGCGGGTCGATCGCCGCCACGGCGCTGGCCAGCTCCTCGGCTTGCTGGGTCTCCGGACCGGTCACCGTCTGCCGCCGCAGCCGGCCGCCCCGTTCCACGTCGATGATGACCCAGGCGCCGAGCTCCCCGGACAGCAGCCGGGCATACCGCTGCACCGCCACCTGCTCGCTGTAGGTGACGTTCTCCAGCAGAATCCTGGCCGCGGCGGTCACCAGGTCAAGGCGGCGGGTCATCGCCGCCACCACGGCCGCCTCCTGCTCGCCGCGCTGCCCGGACGTGCCGCGCGCCCGGCCGGGGGCGGCCGGGACCGGCCCCAGCAGCCCGGCCGCCACGATCAGCTGATCCGCGCCCTCCCGGATGCTGACTGGCCGCACGGTGAGCGCGCTGTCGGCCGGGCCCTGCCTGGCCAGCAGCCGGCACTGCACCTGCCCGGTCTCGCCGGTGCGCAGCGCGGCGGCCAGCTGCGTCTGCACGGCAGGCCTGGACGCCAGGTCAACGAAGGCCGTGAACAGCTTGCCGGTCGCATAGCCCGGGCCGGAGCCGAGCAGGGCGCCGGCCGCGGCATTGACCCGCCGGACGATGCCGTCGCGGCCCACCAGGAACAACGGCACGGGAACCTGCTGGAAGACCGCGTGCAGCAGGCGCCGCTCGGCGTGCACGGCGCTTGACGGGTCACCTCGGTCCGGCTCCTTCTCCGGGCCGCGCGCCGCGGCCAGCGCAGCCACCGCCGCGTCCAGCTCGGTGAGCGCAGCCTGCAGCAGCGGCCGGGGGTCCGCTCCGTCGAGCGTGGCCGCCTGACGGAGCGCGTCGCCCCGCGCCTTCAGGCCGGCGATTTCGCTCTCCGGCCCATCCGGATTCGAAGACTGCTGCCTCACAACCTGACCTTATGTCCCGAGAGCGGCACCCGTGCATGCCGCGGCCGGTGGTCAGCCTATCCGCGCGTGCGCGGGCAGATCCGCCGGCCGGATCAGGTGGCACCTGGCGGCCGGGGAGCACCGGTGCCGCCGGAGGCAATGACCTTCCTGGCCACGTCAGCGACCCTGACGTTGCGCTCCTGGGAAGTCCGCCGCAGCCACCGCAGCGCCTCATCGGCGCTGCAGCCGAGCGCGTGCATCAGCATGCCCTTGGCCTGGTCGACTAGGGTCCGGGCCTCGGCCGCGGCCCGCAGCTGCTGCGCGGTCCGCTGGGCGTCGCCGTAGTCGGCCGCGTTGCCGATCACCGTGTCGCCGAAGGCGGTGAGCAGCTCGGCCAGGTCACGCTGGCTGGATTCCAGCAACCTCGGCCGCGCGCCGTAGAGCGAGAGGGTAACGGCCTCGGGACCGGGCCGGGAGGCCAGCGTGACCGAGCAGCGCACGCCGCAGCGCAGGGCAGCGCGGGCGAATTCCGGCCAGCGGGTCTCCGCCAGCGTGTCGGTGCAGGTGGCCGGGCCGCGCCCGGCCAGGGCCTCGAGCACCGGCCCGCGGCCCGAGCTGATCTGCGCCTCGACCAGGTCGGGCAGGTCGGGGTGGCTGGTCACGAGCATCACCAGCTCCCCGTCCTGCCACATGCCGGCCGCAGCGCCCGAGCACGCCCGTACCTGGCGGGTAGCCAGCACCACCAGCTGGTTCAGCGAGCGCGGCTCCGAGGCGTTGGCGATGCTCAGCAGGTCGGCGGTCTCGTGCGCCAGATCCGAGCCGGGCACCGTCACCCCCCGGCCGGCTCGGCGGCAACGGCGCCGTTGACGGTGTCATAGAGCGGCAGCCGGTCGGCCAGGCCGGTGATCCACAGTGACTTGGTGTAGCGGTACCGCGCGCCGGCCAGGGCCAGCGTCCCGCCGGCCGCCAGCAGTGCCTTCCAGTGGCCGACGATCACCGCGAGCGAGCTCGTGTCCATGAAGTTGACGCCGGACAGGTCCAGGACGACGCGATCATGCTGCTGCCGGGCGGCCGTCAGGTACTCGTCGAACTGGGGCCCGGTCACGACATCCAGGTCTCCGCGCACCACGACGATCAAGCTGTCGCCTCGATGCTCAGACGAGAGGTGAAGCCCTTCCACCTGTACGCTCCCGGTGTCGGCCTGGCAGGAAGATAACGTGGGCCTAATCGTATGTCTTTTCACTGTTGGCCCGGGGGCGCATGACCGGGACGTCCCGGGGAACTTAGCGACGGACCTTTTCGCGGTGACCTGAGCCAGCACGCGCTGTTCTACCGAGGTCAGCGCGAATACCTCGCGGGCATCACTGCGTTCGCCTGCGACGGCCTGGCCAGCGCTGAGCCGGTTTTGATCGCCACTCCTGGACACATGCACTACTTGGCGAGCGAGCAGCCGGGTGAGGACTCCCGGCAGGTGGCGTACGCCGACACGGCCGGGACGGACAGCATGCCGACGGAATGCGACCGCTCCCGGGCAGGGCTTCCGGGTCGTCAACCAGGTGTGCGACCTGATGGAACTCAGGTCCGGACCGGGCGGCACCACAGCGGCCGGACATGCGGCTCGCCCGCGCCCAGCCTGCGCGCACAGCTATCGCGGCGGCTAAAGATCCATAACCAGGAAGCGTCCACGCGGCCATTTGTTTAATCCCCGCGAGAAGGGCAGTACTACGAAAGTAACAAGCGAAAGGAGCTTCTGATGTTGCTCATCGTGGCGGTCCTGCTGCTGGCTCTCCTCCTGGGTGGCCTGGGCTTCGCTATTCACATCCTTTGGTGGATAGCACTCGTGGTGTTGGTGCTGTGGCTGCTGGGATTCCTCTTCCGTACGGCAGAGGGCGGAGGCCGCCGACGCGGCCGCTGGTACCGCTGGTAACTGAGCGCGATCGCGCCATCCCGTCGGCCTGACTCCAGGCGGCAGCAGAGGCAACGTCCGTGTCACCCTGCGGGGAGGCACGGACGGTGCCATGTCTAAGCGGAAACGCGACGCGGGCGCCGGCTCGGCTTGAGCGGCGGCGCGGTAGTCGCTACAATGTCATCAACGGTGCTTATGACGCAGGCACACCCTTACGCCGTCCTGGCGTAACGGAGGGTGTGCCTTCTTCTGTTACTGACAGCACCTCCTCAGTTACCCCGTTCGTGGCGGCTCTCACTGAGGAGGCAGCGTGATGAGGATCGCTCTCGTCGCTCAGCACGGCAGCCCGCTTACCCCGTCCGCGGACCCGCACGCAGATGCCCAGGCCGCGGCGATGACGTCGCTGGCCCAGGCGCTCGCCGAGCTGGGCCATCGCACCACCATCTATGCGCGCAAGGACTCCCCCGCACTTCCCGGCAGCGCGATCCTGGCCTGTGGCGTGACCGTCGAGCACCTGACCGCGGGCCCGGCCGCGCCGCTGGACTCGAGCGAGCTTACGGCTCACGTCAGCGAGTTCGGCGACAAGCTCGGCAAGCGATGGAGCAGGGCCCGGCCAGATGTCGCGCACGCCCAGTCCTGGACGAGCGGGCTGTCCGCTTTCGCCGCCGCGCGCGGCGGCGAGCTGCGGATCGTGCAGTCCTTCGGCTCGCTGGGCATCGCCGAGCAGCGGCACCGGCTGCCGTCCAGCGGGCCGGCCCAGCGGATCCGGCTGGAGGCGGGCATCGCCCGCAGTGCCGATTCCGTCCTGGCGGCTACCTCGGCCGAGGCGGCCGACCTGATCCGGATGGGCGTCGCCCGGCGATCGGTCACGCTGGTGCCGACCGGGGTGGACACCGAGCGGTTCTCGCCGGACGGACCTGTGGCCGACCGTGGCCAGCGGCCCCGGCTGCTCGCCGTCTCGCCGCTGACCGAGGCCGAGGGCCTGGACATCCTGGTCCGCATGCTGCCCGGCATTCCCGAGGCCGAGCTGGTGATCGCCGGAGGCCCGCCCAAGGCCCAGCTGGCCAAGGACAAGGTCTACCGGGGGCTCACCCGGCTGGCCCGGAGCCTCGGCGTGCAGGGCCGGCTCGTCTTCACCGGCGAGATCAGCCCGGACGGACTGCCCGCCCTGCTACGTTCCGCGGATCTCCTGGTCAGCGCCGCGCCGTATGACCCGCACGGCGCGATCACGCTAGCGGCGATGGCCTGCGGCACCCCGGCCGCCGTCACTGCCGTGGGCGCCAACCGGGACGCGGTGCTGGACGAGACGACGGGACTGCTCGCGGCGCCTGGCCGCCCAGGCCTGTTCGCCCGCCGGATCCGCCACCTGCTGGCCGCGCCGATGCGGCTGGAGGCATTCGGGATCGCCGCCGCCGACCGGGTCGGCGCCCGGTACTGCTGGGACCGCATCGGCCGCGAGACGGCGGCCGTGTACGAGCGCTGCCTGCGGCCCGCCGCCACGATCGCGGCGGCCCGCGAAGCGGACCTGCCGGCGGCCGCCGGAACCGGCGACCTGCCGCTGGATGCGGCCGGGCTCGCGCTGGCCGCCGCCGCGGAGATGGCACTGGCCTGAGGAGACCGGCGGGTACCCCGGCAGCTGGGAGCCGGGGTACCGCTGGCACCCGCCGAGATGGCACTGGCCTGAGACCGGCCGGTACCCCGGCAGCTGGGAGCCGGGGTACCGCTGGCACCCGCCGAGATGGCACTGGCCTGAGACCGATCACCCCTGGCGGTCAGCACGGGGGCTGGCCGCCGGGGTGATCACCCGGCGGGTTCGTCAGGCCAGCGTGCCGAGCAGATGACCGAAACCCCGCGGCGCGCGGGGGTGGCGGCGGGCGGAGGTCACCACGGTCAGGTCCGTGGTGCGCAGGATCCTCCGCCCGGCGGCACCGAGCGCGTGCACCAGCGCATGGTCCTCCGCGGTGCGCAGCCCGCGGAACCCGCCGGCGGCCAGGTAGGCCGCGGCGCTGATCCCGAGATTGGCGCCGTGCACATGCGGGTGGGACCCGGTGCCGTGCTCGTAGCGCGCCGCGAACAGGCCAGGGACGTGTGCCGGGTGAGCGGACCAGTCGGTGACCGTGACGGTGCCCACGACCGCGTCCCAGCCCTGGCAGGCGTGGCTCAGCTGCTGCGCCAGCCAGCCCGGCGGGACGAGGGTGTCGGCGTCGGTGGTGGCCAGCCAGACCGCCGCCGGATCGGTGGGCCGGGTCCGGCGCAGCACCTCCGCGAAGCCCGCGGCGCGCGCCGCCCCCACCCGGCGGGCCCGGATCTCGACCACCTCGGCGCCGGCCGCGCGGGCCCGGTCGGCGGTGCGGTCGGTGCACGCGTCCGCCACCACGACCAGGTGCACGGGGACCGGGGCAATCCGCCCCGCCGCCTGCCGCAGGGCGGCCAGGCAGGCAGGGAGCAGTTCCTCCTCGTCGTGGGCGGGCACCACGACGCCGACGGCCTCGGTCACGCAAGCCCCGCGGCCTGGGCTACCGACGCCGGCTCGCCGTCGGCGCGGATAAAGACCTCGGCAAGGAAGTCGCGCTCGCGGTGCTCGGCCAGCCGGCCCAGGCCGGGCCGGACGGCGAGCGCACGGTGCACGTCCTCGCCGCTGCGCGGGTACTCCGCGACCGGGTGCAGCCAGTGCACGGCCAGCAGGGTGCCGCCGGGGCGCAGGGCCCCGGCCGCGAGGTCAAGCACCCGGTCCAGGTCGTCACCGCCGAAGTAGTAGAGGACCTCGGACAGCACGATCAGGTCGAAGGTGGCATCCGGCCAGTCGCCGGGCAGCACCCGGCGCTCCACCCGGGCCTGCGGCAGGCGCCTGGTCCGCGCGGCGGCGGCACGGACCGCCGCGGCGGCGACGTCGCAGGACAGCAGGCGCGCGCACCGGGGGGCGAGCATCTCGGTGAACACGCCGATGGAGCAGCCCGGCTCGAACGCCTCCTGGTAACGCTGCTGCGGCAGCATCGCCAGGCTGATCGCGTACTTCCGCAGCTCGTACCAGCGGCTGGTGAAGCCCCACGGATCGGCCGAGGCCGCGTACATCGAGTCGAAGTAGCCCGCCTCCAGTGTCATCGGGCTGTCACCTGAACAGCACCTCCTGGGCCCGGCCGAAATGCGCCAGCATGCCGGGCGTGAGCACCGGCTGCCCGGACGGCTCCCGGTTTTCCGTCTGGCTGGCGAAGCACCGGATCGCCGCCTGCTTAGCGGCGGCCACGGCCGGCGGCAGCGGCACCCGCAGGGCCCGGTGCCACGGCACCCGCTGGTCACCCGGACGGGCCCAGTGCCACATCCAGATCGGGTACCCCAGCGATTCCTCGCACGCCCGGCGGGCCGAGCGCCCGGTCATCTCGTGGTCGGCGTGCACATCCCGCAGCCACGGGGCCAGGCAGGCGTCGAATCCGTCGGTGAGCTCGCGCAGCGCCGTCGTGATCTCGTTCTCCCGCCAGGCAAGTCCCGCGTCGGGCAGCCGGAGCCTGATCACCTCGGTGTCTTGCGCGCCGAGCACGCGCAGCGCGGCCGCTGTCTCGGCCACCCGGCGCCCGGCCAGCGCGGCCGGGTCGGCCGTGCGCCCGTGGGAGAACTCGCCGTCGGTGACCGCGACCAGTCGCAGCCGCGCTCCCGCGGCGGCGAGCAGGGCCATCGTGCCGCCCACGCCCAGCACCTCGTCGTCGGGATGAGCGGCCACGACGACCGCGCTGTGCCAGTTCGCGATGTCGGCGACCGGGAGGCCGTCGAGGGCCGGCCAGGCGTGCCAGGCGGGCTCGCCGGTGCCCGGCGCGTCAATCAGGTTGCCCGCGGGCTGGCTCACCACGCCGGCCCTCGCTGCGCGATGATCTCGCCCAGCTCGGCGAGATTGCGTTCGGCGTGGTGCTGCCGCAGGTACACCGTCAGGTCCGCGACCCGGCGTGCGTGCGCCTCGTCATGGCACAGCGGGCCGGCCCCCAGCGCCCGGCCGACGCGGTGCATGACCTGGGTGGCGACCGCTTCGACCAGCGCGCGCACCCGCAGCGCCCGGATCCGGCCGCCGTCCTTCAGGTCCTCGGGGTCGGCGTCGATGTCATCCGCGGCCTCGTCCAGGGCAGACCGGGCCGCCCGCAGCGCGATGTCGACCGCGCCCAGGTGGGCCAGCGCGTGCGGCCCGACGTCGCGCTGCGCCGCGGCGGCCTGCAGCGTTCGGCCGACCGCGCGGGCCCCGCCGTACCAGCACGCCGCCACGCCCACGCCACCGTGGGCGAACCCCGGCCGGCTGGTATACGCACCGGGCGGCCCGACGGGCTGGGCGGCGGTACCGGCGAAGACGACGTCCAGGGTGTCGCTGCCCGCCATTCCGGTGGCCGGCCAGGTGCCGGGCACCGGAGCCAGGTCTTCGGTGCTGACGGCGAACAGCCGCATGCCGTCAGGGGCCGCTGCCGTCACCAGCGCATGCGTGCAGGAGCGCGCGCCCGAGCAGTATTGCTTGGTCCCGTGCAGCCGCCAGCCCGGACCGGGCTGCTCCGCCCACAGGCCGGGGCCGGGCGGGTTGGCGGCCCACACGCCCCACCTGCTGCCCTCGGGCAGCACCGGGCCCGCCAGCTCGGCCACGATCGCCAGCGCGTCCGCGTGACCTTCACCGAGCCGCGCCAGTGACAAGTCTTCCCCGGCCAGCGCCGCGAACGCCGACCAGCGCTCCCTCGTCCTCCCGCTGCCCGGACTGGGCAGGCTCAGCCGGCCTGATTCGACCGCGCGGGCGAACGCCGCTGCGACCGAGCCTGCCGGCGTGTCGTCTGTCACTTCGGGACGGCCCTCCCTTGCTGAGGTCAGACGACGCGGCTACCCGGCCCGCACCGGTTCATGCGCGTTTCCGGCCTGGCCAGGCGTGCGGGGTTAGCGACGGCACGCGGGGGTAGCTGCGCCCGGGATCATCCCGCGGCACGCAGGCGCGATGGCTGCCCGCGGCCGGGATCGTGTGTTATGAGGAGGACTCATGGTGGGTAAGGCGACGGGGGTCGTGTTTTCCGCGGTGCTGGCCCTGCTGACCGCTAGCCAGTGGCCGGACATCCGGCGCTATTTGGGCATCAAGGAACTCTCGACGGGGCGGGGTCATCCGGAGATGGTGCCGGTGCACGGCAGGATCGGGTACCCGACGGACCCGAGCCGCGCCGAGCCGGACGGCACCGGCGAGTTCGACTCCGCCCTGCGCGGGGGCCCGGCGAAGGCCAGCACCGATACGAGGCGGGGGCCTAGCCAGCGGCGGTAGAGCACCCCGGGGATCCCGCCGCGCGGGTCCCCTCTCGCCCGGGCGGGGCTTCACCTGTCACCCGGGCGGGTCCATCACCCGGGCGGGGAAGAACTCAGCAGGCTGCCGGGAAAGGCGGCCAGCAGGTCGGCCGCCGCCGGAAATACCCGGGCCGCGCCCGCATCCCGGAGCTCCGCTTCGCTGATCCCGCCGCTGAGCACGCCGATGCAGGTCACGCCCGCGCGCTGGCAGGCCTGTACGTCCCAGACCGTGTCGCCGACGAAGACAGCCTCGTCCGGGCCCGCGCCCGCCTTCTCCAGGGCTACCTGGACGAGATCAGGAGCCGGCTTGCTCGCGTCTACACTGGCCGAGGACGTCGCGCCGTCCACCGCGTCGTCGGCGCCGAGCGCGCGGCGCATGACCTCGAACTCCCGCGCGCCTGCCGAGCTGGCGAGGACAACCCGCAGGCCGTGCTTCTTGCAGGCCCGCAGCAGGTCGGCTGCCCCGGGCAGCGGCCGCAGCCGGGACCAGTAGGTCGCGTACAGGGCATCATGCGCGACGTTCAGGCCGGCGTCGTTTCCGGTGTCCCGGTCCGCCGGAAGCAGGGCGTCCACCAGCTGGTCAGAACCCATGCCTATGGCGCGGTGGATCCGCGCCATAGGCACGTCGTGGCCAGCCTGGGTGAATGCCTGCCACCACGTCACCGTGTGCAGGTAGTTGCTGTCGATCAGGGTGCCGTCCACATCGAAAAGGACGGCTGACACAGAACCGCTCATGGGGGCCAGCTACCCGTCGGTTAACCAGTTACGCCTGGGGTAGCCCGGCAGGCAGGCCACCGGGGAACAGCCCGGCCGAGAAAGTCGAAAGGACGAGACATGGCCGTCCCAGCTTTCCAGGATCTTCCGCTCGCCGACGCCGGCCGCGCGTGGGATGGCGCCGCCGCGGAGAAGCGGGTACGAAAGTGGGCGGACGCCCAGGAAGAGCCCAATGCCAAGTACCGTGACGCGCACGTCTGGTACGACGCATCGAACAAGGGCAATTTCACCGCCTATAAGCTGCTGATATCGGATGTAATTAACGGCCAGCTCAAGGCTGTTCCGCGGGGCGTTATGGCCGCGGGAAATGTCATGCAAGGATCGCGCGGCGGGGTGGACCTGCCGCAGGACGACATCAGTCGGGTCAAGAACCACCTGGCCAGGTACTACAAGAAAATGGGCGAAGTCGCACCCTGGGATCGTGACTGACGCGCATGACCCGATTGCGCCGCAGCGACACCTCGGCCGCGGGCCTGCGCCGGGTACGGCACGGCCGCGGGTTCCGCTACCTGACTCCGGACGGCGCCCGTCCGGAGGACGCCGACCTGGACCGGATCAGGCAGCTCGTCATCCCGCCCGCCTGGACCGACGTCTGGATCTGCCGGTACCCCAACGGGCACCTGCAGGCCACCGGCGTGGATGCCGCCGGGCGGCGGCAGTACCTGTACCACGCCGACTGGCGCGCGCGGCGCGACCGGGAGAAGCACGACCACGTCCTGTCCGTCGCGGCGTGCCTGCCCGCTGCCCGCGAGGCCGCCTGCGCGCAGCTCGGTGACCGGGGCCTGACCAGGCAGCGGGTGCTGGCGGCCGCGTTCATCCTGCTGGACGTGGGACTGTTCCGCATCGGCGGCGACCGGTACGCGGAGGAAAACGGCAGCTACGGGCTGATGACGCTGCAGCGTGAGCACGTGCACTGCACCAAGACCGGGCTCGTGTTCGAGTACCCGGCCAAGAGCGGCAAGGACCGGATGCACGTCGTCACGGCCGAATCGGTCACCGCCGTGGTGCGCGCGCTGCGGCGCAGCCGGCCACCAGGCCAGCGGCTGCTGGCCTTCGCCGACCGCGGCCGGTGGCGCGAGCTCGACAGCGACGACATGAACAGCTACCTGCGCGAGCTGTTCGGCCAGGAGGTCAGCGCCAAGGATCTGCGGACCTGGCACGCCACCGTGCTGGCCGCTGTGGGGCTGGCGGTCTCCGACAGCGTCCCCGCGTCGCCGTCGGCCCGCCGGCGCGCGGTGAGCCGCACGGTCAGGGAAGTGTCGGAGTACCTCGGCAACACCCCGGCGGTGTGCCGCAGCTCATACATCGACCCGCGGCTCATCGACCGGTACCTGGACGGCGAGCGGGTCCGGCTCCCGATGGACCGGCTGGGCTCCGGCGTGCGGCCCGGCTGGCCCGCCACCCAGGGCGGGTTCGAGGCCGCGGTCATCGCGCTGCTACGGGACTGACGGCCCGGCCCGGACCCGGCCGCCGTCGCGGCCTACGTCCGGGGCAGCCGGGCGACCGTGAGGAAGAATTCGTCGATCTGGCGGACCGCAGCGATGAACTGGTTCACGTTGACGGGCTTGGTGACGAACGCGTTGGCGTGCAGCTTGTAGCTGCGCAGCACGTCCTCCTCCGCTGAGGACGTGGTCAGGATCACCACCGGCATGTGGGTGAGGTCAGGATCGGACCTGATCTGCCGCAGCACCTGGGTCCCGTCGTACTTCGGCAGGTTGAGATCGAGCAGGACCAGATCGACCCGGGGGGCATCCGCGTGCGCGCCCCGCCGGTAGAGAAAGTCCAGCGCTTCCTCGCCGTCGCGCGCCACGTGCAGCCGGTTGGCTATCTTGTTGTCCTCAAACGCCTCTCGGGTCATCAGCTCGTCGCCGCTGTCGTCCTCGACGAGCAGTACCTCGATGAGCTGCAGAGGAGTGATCATGCGGGGATCCCTTCGGTGGTTACGCCGGCCGCCGGATCCGGCTCGGCCGGGGCGATGGCGGGCAGGGTGAAGCAGATCCGGGTTCCCCCGGTGTAGCCGGCGTCGAGGCTGATCTCGCCGCCGTGATGCTCGACGATCCGCTTGCTGATCGCCAGGCCGATCCCGGTACCGGGATAGTCATCGCGGCTGTGCAGCCGCTGGAAGATGACGAAGATCTTGTCGGCGAACTCGGGCGCGACCCCGATGCCATTGTCCTGCACGCAGAACTCCCACATCCCGGTGGCCCCGGCGGCGGCGGTGACCCGCACCACCGGGGGCCGGCCGGGCGCACGGAACTTGATGCCGTTGCCGATGAGGTTCTGCCAGAGCATGGACAGCAGCGTGGTGTCGCCCATGACCTCGGGCAGCTGCCCGGGACGCTCGATGACCGCGCCGGACTCGTCGATCGCGGCCTGGACGGCGCCGATCGCGGCGTCCAGCGGCTCGCTGAGCGGCAGCCGGACGCGGGCGTCGTTCGCCCGGCCCACCCGGGAGAACGTCAGCAGGTCGTTGATGAGGATCTGCATCCGCTTCGCCCCGTCGACGGCGAAGCCGATGTACTGACGGCCGCGGTCGTCGAGCTCGTCGGCGTACCGCTTCTCCAGCAGCTGGCAGAACGACGCGACCTTGCGCAGCGGCTCCTGCAGGTCGTGCGAGGCCACGTAAGCGAACTGCTCGAGCTCGGCGTTGGACCGGCGCAGCTCCGCCGCCTGGGTGTCCAGGTCGGCCGCCTGCTCGGCGGTGACCTCCTGGCTGGCGCGGGCGTCCTGCAGCGCCGCGACCAGCTCGCTGCGCATCGCCTCGACGTCGGCGGCGACCGCCCGCAGGTCGGTGGGGCCCGCCACGTCGATGCGATGGCCGAAGTCGCCGCCGACCACTCGCCGGGACGCGATGCGGAGCCGGCCGAGGGGCCGCACGACGGCCCGGTGCAGCACCAGCGTCAGCGCCACGGCCGCGAGCAGGAACACGCCGACGATGAGGCCGAACGCCCAGTTGTCGAAGCTGCGGATCCGGCTCACGCCGGCCCGGTCGCGCGCCGCCGCCGCGGCGAGGTGAGCGTTCTGCGCGCTGAACAGCGCCCGCAGGTGGTCGAAGGAATTCCTGCTCTGGTCCAGCAGAGCGGTGTCCTTCGCACCCTGCGGCCCGCGGGTAGCCAGCGGCCCGCGGGTGGCCAGCGCGATCAGCGGGCCCGCGGAGGTCCGGCGCCATGCGCTGGCCGCCCGCTCCAGGGCGGCCAGGTCGGCGGACAGCTGCCGGTTGCCACCGGTCAGCGCCCGCAGCCGGGCCGCCGCGGCGGTCTCGGTGGCCAGCCCGGCCGAATACGGCTGGACGAACTGGCGATTGCCGGTGATCCCGAAGCCGCGGACCCCGGTCTCCTGGTCCACCAGCGCGCCCTGCAGCCGGAACGCCTGGGCCTGGGCGGGCAGGATGCCGTTCTCCAGATCGCCGGATGCGTGCCGCCCGGCCGCGAGCAGCCCGGCGACGGTCAGCACCGCGGCCACGCCCAGCACCGCGAGCACCGCGAACACCAGCCGGAACCAGCCCTGGACCGTGAGCGCGCGGACCCGGGGCTGACGAGCGGCCGTGGTACGGGTCATCCCGGCCGCCAGCCGAGGTGGACGACGGCGACGTCGTCGGCCAGGCCGTCGTACGGCGCGGCCGCGGCGTAGATCCGCTCGATCAGGCCGTCGGTGAACACCGCGGGCGGCAGCCCGGCTAGCTGGCGGGCCAGGGCCAGCAGGCCCTCCTCGCCGAGCCGCTCGCTGCCCGGCCCGACGCGGCACTCGTACAGCCCGTCGGTGAACAGCACCAGGGCCGCCCCGGCCGGCAGCGGCATCTCCGCCGGCTGCCAGTCGTAACCGTGCACCAGCCCCAGGGCCGGGCCGGCCTCACCCTCAACGAGCTCGACGCGGCCGGATGTGCGCAGCAGCAGGCCCGGGTGGCCCGCCCGCAGGATCCGCACGCTGCGGCGGTCCGGCGGGAACGCCACGTAGCTGAGCGTAGCGAATACCCGCTCGTTCTCCCGCTCGGCGATGAGCATCTGCTCGAGCAGCCTGGCCAGTGACGGCGCCGGCGTCCCGGCCAGAACGAGCGACCGCCAGGCGACCCGCAGGCAGACCCCGGTGGCCGCCTCCGCCGGGCCGTGCCCGGCAACGTCGCCGATCACCGCGTGCACGGTGCCGTCGGCGGTCTCCACCACGTCGTAGAAGTCGCCGCCGAGCAGTGCCTGCGCGCGGCCCGGCCGGTACCTGGCGAGCACCTCGATGTTGTCGGTGCGGAGCAGCGGGCGCGGCAGCAGGCCGCGCTCCAGCCGCGCGTTCTCCTCCGCGTGCACCGCGCTGACCTGCAAGGCAGCGGACACCTGCTCGGCCTGCTTGCGCTGGACCGCGTACCGGATCGCGCGGCTGAAGACGTCAGCCGCCGCCTGGCCCTTGACCAGGTAATCCTGCGCCCCGGCCGCGACGGCCGCGAGCCCGGCGCTCTCCTGCGCCAGTCCCGTCAGCACGACAATCGGCGCGGCGGGGGCAGCCGCGCGCACCTGGGTAACGGCTTCCAGCCCCTGGGCGTCACCGAGGTGCAGGTCCAGCAGGATGCAGCCGGGAACGCCATCATGGCGCAGCCGCTCCGTCGCCTCGGCCAGCGAGCGCGCCCAGGTCAGCGTCGTGCGCAAGCCGCTGTCGGCCAGGAGCTCTTCCACCAGCACGACGTCGGCGGCGTCGTCCTCGACGAGCAGCAGTGTCTGCGGTCCGGTCAGTGCGGCCGCGCGCGGTTCGGCTGCGGAGCCCGCGGAAACCGTCACGACCCACCTCCTGTCCGCCCGCACCTTGGTCCCGGCCTGCTGGCCGATCTCACCGGGACAATACTGCCGGGCCGGCGATCAGCACGCTCCGGTCCGGCCCTGCCGCCGGCGTGGGGGCAGCGCCGTTCGGAAAAATCATGGACCCTGGCTGGTATCTGCCTGCCCGCGGCCAGCACTACAGGGACGCCGGCGATGTGGTCCCGCCGGCGTCCCAGGTTGCCTTCCCGGCGCCCGCCTGCGACGGCGGGCGCCCGGCTGCCCGCTACCTGCGCAGCATCCAGATGACGAGCACGATGAGCACGATGAGTACGACTGTTCCGATGCCGATATACACAGCACGTTCCCTTTGGCTAGATGAGGGGTTGTTCTGCACTGCCCGCAGCGGGACCGGGTAAACCCGGGCAATTGCTCCCCTGGCTCATCCGCCCGGCGCGCCCGGTCCGCTGGCCTCCGCGGGGGGCGAGACCTCGGCGGGTGTCTGCGGGGTCTGCGGCGAGGGCGGCTGGCCGCCCGGCCGGTCGTCGAAGGACACCGTGACCTGCTGTTCCGGGCGGCGCTGGTTTTGCAGCGCCTGCAGCGCCATCGAGGACCGGTCCGCCTCGGTCAGCGGCGGCTGGATGATCGAGCGCGGCCACAGGTGCCGGGAGAGCACGACGTTGACCTCGGCGGCGTAGACGGTGAGCTGCACGGCGAAGTACAGCCAGGTGACCAGGCCGAGCACGGTGCCGAAGTAGCCGTACACCGTGTCACTGTGCAGGTAGTGGTGCACCAGGTAGTTGCCGAGCGCCTGCAGCGCCGTCCATCCCGCCCCGCCGACGACCGCGCCGGCGATGAGATTCTGGCTCGGCACACCCTTAGGCGTCAGCACGCGGAAGCTGATGAAATACAGCCCGGTATTCACGACGGCCGCGAGGATTTCCGCGAGCACGACGAACACGGCCAGGTGATGGCCGAACGTGCCCAGCGCCGTGAGCGCCGTCGTCACCACCACGCCAGCAGCCAGCACGCCGAGGAACAGCATCGCGCGGCCCAGCCGCGGCAGGTATCCCGGCCGGGCCGGGCCGGGCAGGTTCCATACCTGCTCCATCGTGAACAGCCCGGCCTGGGCCAGGCCGGTCGCGCCCCAGATCAGGCCGAGGAAGCCCACGATCAGGCCGATCATGCTGGACCTGCGCAGCACGCCCACGTTCTTCGTCAGCTCGCTGCCGATCTGCGGGAACTGGTTGGCCACGGCTTTCAGCACCTCGTGCCGCACCGCCTGGTCGCCGGACGCGATCAGCCCGAGGATCGTCACCAGGATGAGCAGCAGCGGGAACACCGAGACGAACGCGGAGTGCGACAGGCTCGCGGCCAGCACTCCGCCGTTGTCGTCGCCGTATTTCTTGACCACCCCGACCATGAACGCGGGGACCTTGTGCCGCTGCTGCCACCGGTTGACCCGCCGCAGCCCGCGCTCGATGGGGTTCATCCGGCGCCTCTCCCCCGTCCCGGTTCCCGGTTACCCGGGATCCGGCGGCCTAAGCGCGCCGGGTCAGCTCCTCTCCCGGCGGGCCAGCGGCAGCACGAACCACAGGCTGGTGAACAGCAGCACGATAAACACGGTGATGACCACCGAGGGCACCCCGGGCTCGACGTATCCGGTCACCAGCAGCACGGCGGCGCTGACGGCCAGCGCCACCGCCACCAGCCCGCAGATCGCCATCACGTTGCCGGCCCGGACGAGACGTTCCTTCTGCCGCTGCCGGAAGACCAGCCGGTGGTAGGCGACCGGTCCGAGCAGCAGAGCGGTGGAAACCGCCGCCAGGATCAGGCTGGCGATGTACAGGCCGCGTTCGCCGTGACCGAGCTTGCTGAACCTGTTGGTGAACGGGAGCGAGAGCAGGAAGCCGAACAGCACCTGCACGCCCAGGCCCGCCACCCGCAGCTCCTGGAGCAGCTCGATCAGGTTGCGGTCGTCACGCTGCGCCTCGGTCTCGTGCCGCGGGTCCTCCGGCGGCGCGGACCCGGGTTCGTTTCGCGGCTCGGCGGGCGTCATGAGCGCTCCTATCGACACAGGTCCGGGGGTCTCGCGTGCGCGCGTCGGCTTACCCGTGAACGCGGAGACTACTCGGAGGCCCAGAGCCGGGCAACGCACTCGGCCGCTCCGCACGACTGTCAGCGCGGGGGCCGGGCCCAGCCCACGCCGCGAGCTGTCCCTGGCGTGACGCATACGGCCGCCAGCGCCGGGTAGGGGGTGCTGACGCACGGGGAGGCTGCGGCTAGCGTCAGGGCAGACACCGAGGGAAAGCAGGAGGGGACGCGACGATGACCGAAGATGCCGCGGCGGATTCCATCCAGGCGGTGGTCGACGAGATCGACCGCACGCGCCGGGAGCTGACCGAGACCGCCCGGGCGCTGGTAGCGAAGACAGACGTGAAGACGCTGGCCCGGGACAAGAAGGCAGACGTGAAGGCGCTAGCCCGGGAGAAGGCCCGGGACACGACCGCGCTGGCGCGAGGTAAGAGCGCGCTGGCGCGGCAGAAGGCGGCCGAGGTGGCCGGGCGGGTCTCCGGCAGCGGGCCGGGAGTGCCCGCGTACCTGGTCGTGGCGGCAGCGGCAGGGGCCGCGCTGCTGGCCGGATGGCTGATCGTCCGGCGGGTGCGAGGATGACAAACGTGCCGTTCAAACTCGTGAGCGCTCTGGTCGGCGTGCTCAGCGGGCTGCTGGCCCGGACGCTGTTCAAGCAGGCGTGGAAGCTCGGCACCGGACAGGACGAGGTGCCCAAGACCACCGACGCGCAGCGGCGCTGGTCCGAGGTCCTGCTGGCCGCCGTGGCCGAGGGCGTCATCGCCGCGGTGGTCAAGACGCTGCTCGACCGCGGTGCCGCCCAGGCGACTGCCAAGATGACCGGGAGCTGGCCAGAGGCCTAGCCGGCCGCAGACCCAGAGGCCTAGCCGGCCGCGGACTGAGCAGGCGGGGACCGAGAAGCGAGCAGGCCGGAGGCCTGGAAGCAGGTGACGACCATGGTGACCGAGCACCGTGAGACCGAGCGCAAGTACGAGGCCGATTCGCCGGTGCTCACGCTGCCGCCCCTGGATGACCTGCCAAAGGTCGCGTCGGTGTCGGATCCGGAGGAACAGACGCTGGATGCCGACTACTACGACACCCCCGGCCTGCGGCTGCTGCGCGCGGGCGTCACGCTGCGGCGGCGCCGCGGCGGGACGGACGAGGGCTGGCACCTGAAGCTGCAGGCCGGCCATGACTCGCGCCGCGAGCTCGGCCTGCCGCTGGACTCGAGCGGCTCCGAGGTCCCGGCCGAGCTGGCCGACCTGGTCCGGGCGTACAGCAGGGGCCGGCCGCTGCAGCCGGTCGCGCACATCAGCACGGTGCGGCGCCGCCGGATCCTGCGGGATGCGGCCGGGAACTCGCTGGCCGAGGTGGTCACCGACGACGTCTCGGCGCAGACCCTCGGCCGGTCCACCACGATCTCCGGCTGGCAGGAGGCGGAGTTCGAGCTCACCGGCGGGGACGGCCGGCTGCTGCGGGCGGCGGACCGGCGGCTGCGCCGCGGCGGGCTGCGGCCGGCCGGTCACGCCGCGAAGCTGGAACGCGCCCTGGCCGACCAGCTGCCGCCGACCGGACCGACGGCCGCGGAGCCGGACCAGCTGACCAGGCACTCCACCGCCGCTGAGGTCGTGCTCGGCTACCTGCGCGAGCAGGCGGGCGCGATGACCCGGCTCGACCCGCTGGTCCGCAGGGACGAGCCTGACTCGGTGCACCAGATGCGGGTCGCCACCCGGCGGCTTCGCAGCGCGCTGCAGTCGTTCGGGACGGTGCTGCGGCCCGCGGACACCGAGCACCTGCGCGGCAAGCTGCGCTGGCTCGGCGGGGTGCTCGGCGAGGCCCGTGACCACGAGATCCTTTACCAGCGGCTGCAGGCCCGGCTGCGGCAGACGCCGGCCGAGCTGATCATGGGACCGGTGGCCGCCCGCCTGCAGCGGCACTTCGCGCCGCTGCAGGCCGCCGCCCGCCAGGCCGTGCTGGAAGCGCTGGACTCCGACCGGTACG
Organism: uncultured Actinomycetes bacterium; assembly: GCA_963702235.1. Taxonomy (GTDB): domain Bacteria; phylum Actinomycetota; class Actinomycetes; order Streptosporangiales; family Streptosporangiaceae; genus PALSA-505. Next base: position 215,344 of record CAVPBZ010000026.1, on the reverse strand, counting down.
TCGCGCTGCTCGACGAGCTGGACCGGCTGCTGGATGATCCGCCGCTGACCCCGGCGGCCGGACGGCCGGCCGCCGGCGAGCTGGCCGAGGCGGTGGCGCGGACGCACCGGCGGGTGCGCAAGCGGATACGGCGCGCCGGGCGGGTCCCGGCCGGCCGGGACCGCGAGATCGCGCTGCACGAGGCCCGCAAGGCGGCCAAGCGCGCCCGGTACGCCGCGGAGGCGGTGCGCCCGGTCGTCGGCGCCCCCGCCCGTCGGTTCGCCAAGCAGCACAAGCGGCTGCAGACGGTGCTCGGCGACCACCAGGACGCGGTGATCACCCGCGGCGTGCTTCGTGATCTCGCCGTCCGCGCCCACCTGGCCGAGGAGAGCGCGTTCGCCTACGGGCTGTTCTACGAGCGCGAGGACACCGAGGCGCGGCGGCTGCAAGACGAGGCCCGCCGGGTGTGGAAGAAGGCGGCCCGGCCCCGGTACCGCCGGTGGCTGCGCTAGACCCGTCGCAGGGCGATCAGGGCGACGTCGTCTTCCCGGGGGCCGAACATGGACAGGATGCGGTCGCTGAACGTCTCGAGCTCCACGTCGTAGATATCATGCGCGGCGGTGCGCAGGCGTTCCATGTTGACGTCGAGGAATTGGTGCCGTTCTTCCACCAGGCCGTCCGTGATCAGCAAGGCGGTGCCGCCCGGCGGCAGGAATGCTCGCTCCGCATGTTGCCCGTCCATGGGAAGTCCGAGCAGGAGGCCGCCCTGCCCGCAATACCTCGCCCCGTGCTCGTCGACCAGTAGCGGAGGAATGTGCCCGCAGTTAATGATCTGCAGGTCGCCGGTTCGCGGGTCGAGCAGCATGAGGCAGAGCGTGGCGATGATGTTCGGGTGGTAGCAGCGCAGCACGTCATTGAGCAGCCGGGCGATGACCGGTGGCCGGTGTCCCTCGTTCGCGAATGCGCGCAGCGCATGACGCAGCTCGCCCATCACGGTCGCGGCATGCAGCGAGTGGCCCTGCACGTCACCGATGGCCGCCAGTACCTTGCCTTGCCAGCTGAGCGCCTCGTAAAAGTCCCCGCCCACCTCGGCCTGTTCGCTCGCCGGCGTGTAACGGCCCGACATCACGACGCCCGCCAGCTCGGGCAGCGCGGACGGCAGGAAACTGCGCTGCAGGGTGAGCGCGATAAAGCGTTCCTCGGCGTAAGCGCGCAGCGCCTCGACGGCTAGCGCGGCGGATTGCACCAGCTGGCGGAGGATCTGCCTTTCCTCGTCGCCGTCCAGGCCCTCGCTGCCGACCCCCATCACCACCGGCGGCCGCCCGGGCTTGGTACGCGAGGCTGTGACGCACACATCCCCTGTCATGACCGTGTCAGGGAACAGCCGCAGCCATTCGGCATACGAGATGGTCGTGCAGGCGTTGCCTTCGCCCGGGCCGAGCACCCGGGCGGCGAGTGTCTCGGCCACTGACGTATGTCCGCCGCGCAGGCGCGGAACCGGCTCGCGCGGAGAAGCCGACATCCGGCGGAGCTGGCCGTCGGGATGGACCAGGATGTGCACGGCCGGAGCCTCGAAGATCTCTGCCGCTCCGGCTGCCGCCCGCCGGGCCAGGCCCTCGAACGTGGTAGCGGCATTAATGCCAAGGGTCACCCGGTTGAGCGCTGCCAGCAGGGACGCGGTGCGCTCGGCCCTGCGCCTCGCGCGGTAGTAGCGCAGCGCCGCCTCGATCGTCGCCAGCAGTTCAGCCGGTTCAATCGGGTCAACCAGGTAAGCGTCCGCGCCCTGAGCGAGGCCGTAAGCACGGTCGGCCACCGCAACGGCAACGGCCGATACCTGCACGACCGGGATCGCCGCGGTCAGCGGGCTGGCCTTGATCCGGTGACAGACATCGATCCCGCTGATGTCCGGCAGCCGCACGTCGAGGACGACGAGATCGACGCCCTGCAGGCGAGCCAGCCCCTCCTGGCCGGTCGCGGCCTCAATCACCGAATGGCCGCCGCGTCGCAGCCAGCTGGCGAGAAGATAGCGCTTGGCCGCACTGTCATCGACCACGAGCACGACGGCGGGGCTGGCAGTCATCGCGAATCCCGCTGGATACGGCGAATGGCGTAGGCGAGCCGTTCCCTGGTGAGCTCGTCCTTGCGCAGCAGGGCGCGGGCACGCGGCGGTATCTCGCTGACGTCGAGCGCCGTGATAACGATGGCGGGCAGCGAAGAAGCCAGGCTTTCCAGCAGGGCATACCCGTCGGTCACCGGCATCCGCAGGTCAGTCAGGACCAGGTCCATGTCGTCGCCGCGCAGGGCCGCAAGCGCCTGCTCGCCGTCCCCGGCATCGACCACCCTGTCCGCTATGCCGTCGAGCAATCCGCGCAGCACCAGCCGGTAGCCCTCGTCATCGTCGGCGATCAGCACCGCGCCGATCCTGGGGGTCCCGTGCGGGAGCCGGAGCAGGACCGTGGTCCCGCTGTCCGGCTCGCTGGTCAGGCTCAGCTCCCCGCCGAGCATCTCGGCCAGCCTGCGAGCGTACGGCAGGCCGAGCCCGGTGCCGCCGCGCCGGACCCCGGGTACCTGGAAGAACTCCTCGAACACGTGCTCACGGTGCCGGGCGGGAATGCCGATGCCAGTGTCCGCGACGATGAAGTCGATGCTGTCTCTCGTGGCTCGTACGCTCAGCCGTACTTCGCCGCTGTCGGTGTACCTCAGGCCGTTGGACAGCAGGTTGCGCAGAATGGCGGTCAGGGCCAACTCGTCGGTGAGGATAACGGCGGGCGCCTGCGAATCGTCCACCGTGAGGCCGACAGGGCGGCCCTGCGTCATCGGGCGCAGCAGCGCTCCCAGCCTGCTGAGCAAGGCCGGCAAATCCACCTCCGCCGGCTCAAGCTGAAGGCGCCCCGATTCGGCCTTGGCCACGTCGAGCAGCTCGTTGACCAGCACGAGCAGGGTGTTGCTTGCGCCGAGGATCAGCTCGACCTGGTGGCGCTGCTCCGGTCCGAGCCGGCTGTCTGGGCCGGGATGGCCAGCACCGGGGGTGGTCAGCAGCCGCGCCAGTCCGGTTATCGAGTTCACCGGGGTTCGGAGCTCGTGGCTCACGTTGGCCCAGAACCGGTCCTTGGCCTCCAGCGCCTCGCGGAGCCGCTGCGAGGTATCGTCCAGCTCCGCATACAGCGCTACGACGCCCCGGTTGGTTTGCTCGAGCTCGTCGGAGAGCTGACGGTACAGCGCCATGACACCGGTATTGGTAGCTTCAAGCTCCGAGTTGAGCGCCAGCAACTGCTCCTTCTGCTGCTGCAGATCACCGAGGGCGGCGATGAGATCCTCGTTGTGCTTGCGCAGTTCGTCCAGCGCTGAGACGGGGACCAGCGCGGTCAGGCGCGCCGCGGCGCCGGGGAGGTCGGGACAGCCGCCGGGCGGCCGCCGCTTCGCCATCCGGACGAGCTGGCCTGCCGATTCGACCCTGTCCATGAGCCTGGCCGCGGCCTGCACCCCGTCTGCCGGCGGCGGCCCGTCATGCTGGACGGTGACCACGAGATCGCCGCCAGTCGCCAGGAAGGCGATGACCGCTCGCTGCCCGGAAACGACGAGGTCGCGGCCGATCTCACTGAGCGTGGTGGCCACCCGGACCTGGTCCTGGCGGTCGAGCGCCAGCTCGGCCGAAACGGCACGGCCGAGCTGGCGGGCGGCGAACACGCCGGAAGCGTCTCGGATCTCGATTCTCACCAGCTCATGCGTCATGGCCTGAGCGCCCGTCACCGCCCTGGCACCTGTCATGGCCTGAGCACCAGGACGCCGGCGTCGTCGCGGTGCGCCCCGGCCTCGGCGAGCAGGGCCGCGGCAATCACCAGGGGATCCCTCGCCATCAGCCCGGGTAGCGGACGGAGACTCCAGCGGCTGCTCAGCCCGTCGCTGTGCAGGATGACAGCGGCGCCGGGCTCGAGCGTGTAGTCATACTGGCGGATCGTGCGGGCCTGGTGGCCGGCGATGCCGGGCACCGACACCATCCCGTGCCTGGCGTCCCCGTGCCTGGCGTCGCTGCCGATGATCCAGGCCGCGATGTTACCGAGCCCGGCGAAACCGACTGCCTTCCCGTCGATGCGCACGATGCCGACCGCGCCGCCGCGGGTCCTGCTCATCCGGCGGTGCGCGCGCTCGAGCAGCGCGGCCGGCTCGTCGGCGGGAGCCTCCCGCACGACGCTGATCGCCTCCCTGGCGGCGGCCGCGGCCAGCGGCCCGTGCCCGAGGCCATCGCAGAGGACTCCGGTGATCACGTCGCCGGTACGGCTGGCCGCGTAGCTGTCACCGCACTCACTCTCCCCCGTGATGGGGCGGATGATGCCCGCGCAGTCAGCGCTGGGAGGCTGGTGCGGGCCTGACCAGAACCGGGCGACCAGGATGGTGCCGCGGCCCGCCCGCGAGTACATGTCGCACGAGTCAGCCATCCGGCGGATCGCCCCGAGGCCGATGCCCAGCGTGCCCGCCGTCGAGTGTCCGTCGCGCAGCGCAGCGCCGACATTCTCGACACCGGGGCCGGCATCGATGGTGACCAGCTCGACACCGGACACGTTCGCGTCGCGGCAGGCGCGCAGCAGCATTACTCCTTCGCGCGCGTGCTTGTACAGGTTCGATGCGGCCTCGGTGGTCGCAAGAGACAGGTCCCTGGCGCGTCCGGCGGAAAAGCCGAGCCGCCCCGCCATGGCCAGCGCGGCCGCGCGGCAGCCGGCCACCGCGCTCGCCTCCTCGACGCGAATCCAGCGCATATCGTCGGCAGACGGAGCGGGCATCCAGGTGCTTAGCGCGACCACTTGATCACCACGACGCTGGTTCCCTCGCCGGGCTCGGTCGCCAGGTCGAATTCGTCCACCAGCCGCCGTGCGCCGGACAACCCCAGTCCCATTCCGTTGCCGGTCGTCCAGCCGTCCGTGAGGGCTAGGCCCGGGTCAGCTATGCCGGGGCCGTGGTCGCTGAAGGCGACCCGCACGCCAGCCCGCCCGGAGCCCGCGCTGACCACCTCGACCCGTGCCATGCCGCCGCCACCATGGACGAGGGTGTTGCGGGCAAGCTCGCTGGCCGCCGTCACTATCTTGGTCTGATCGACCAGCGACATCCCGGTGCCGGCCGCCGCCACCCGGACCTTCTGCCTGACGTGTACGACGTCGTCGCTCGCCTTGATCGGCACTTCGTCCATCAGGAGCCTGCGCCCAGAAGGCGCAGACCCTGCTCCGCATTGAGCGCGGTGCGCACTCCCTCCAGCGACAGGCCAAGCTCAACCAGGGTGATCGCTACCGCCGGGCGCATGCCGACCAGCACGGTGTCCGCATCGAACAGCCGGGACATTGAGCCGATGGTGGACAGCGTCCGGCCAATGAACGAATCGACGATCTCGACCGCGCTGATATCGATAATCACCCCTCTGGCACCCGTGGAGACAATCTCGTCAGCCAGATCTTCCTGGAGTTGCAGGACGCTCTGATCCTCAAGCTCGACCTGGATCGGCACCAGCAGCGTCTGGCCTATCTTGAGGATCGGCACCCGGTCCATCAGGCTTGCACTACTTTCCGCCCGCTGCGCTTCAGCGCGTAGGCCAGCGCATCGGCGAGCGTCGCTTTGGTGGGCACGTCGCCGAACTCGATGCCCAGCGACACGATCGTGTGCGCGATCTGCGGGCGGATACCGGAAATGGTGCACTCGGCTCCCATGAGCCGGGCGGCCATGACGGTCTTGAGCAGATGCTGGGCAACCTCGGTGTCCACCGTGGGCACGCCGGTGATATCGATCACGGCGTGCTGCGCCCCCGTAGCCACCAGGGCGTCCAGCATCTGCTCCATCACGACCTGGGTCCGGGCGGAGTCCAGGGTGCCGACCAGCGGGACCGCAAGGATGCCGTCCCACAGCCGCACCACCGGGGTGGTCAGCTCCAGCATGGCCTGCGCCTGGTCGGCGATGACCTGCTCCCTGGCGGCGGCGTACGTCTCGAACGTGAACAGGCCGAGGTCGTCGATGGTGCGGGAGAAGGCGAGGAACTCGGGCACCAGGTCACTGTCATCGGCGACCAGTTCGTACACCGCGTGCTTGAGGGAGAAGAGTCCGAGCGCTGTCTCTCCCGGCGTGAACCCGTTCCGCGCCCGGGACCGGGAAAGCTCGGCGAGCGTCGCCCTCAGCTCCCCCGCCGCCGACTCGTCCGCACCCATGATCGACCGGACGACCAGCGTGTACGTTTCCTCGAGCTCGCGTCGCAGTTCGGCAGCCGAGAGCCGGTGGCCGATTCCTGCGGCCGTGAGATCGGCCCAGCGGCCGACCACCTTGTCCTCGTTATCGCGCAAGAATTCCGCTATACGGGCCTGATCGCTATTTACCTGCATTATTCTATTATCTGCCTAAATCTAGACAACTTGACCCACATTGCGCTGGCCGGGGTCAGCTGGCCAGCGCGCCGCGGGCGGCGGACAGACGCTGCTGTTCGAGCCCGGCCAGCTGCTCGTCGGCCCGCTGCGTCAGCTGGCCGAAGTTGACGTCGGCCAGCCGGCCGTCGGCCACCGCGCCCAGCGTCTGCCAGAGCGCGCGCTTGCCGTGGATGCCCAGCCAGAGCAGTTCCAGCTCGAGCAGCAGGCTGAGTTCCGGGCTGCCGGTGAACCGGTGATCGATCTTGAACCGGCTGAGCCGCTCCGCCGCCACGGCGCCGGCCTGCTTGAGCAGGCTGGCCTCCGTGCCGACCCGGGCTGCGATGTCCTCGAGCGTCCGCCGGTTGACCTCGATCTCGCGGGCCAGGCCGACGAAGAACTGCCCCAGCGGCCCGTCATTGTTCTTCGCGGCGCGCCGGGCGAGGTTGACAGCCGATACCGAGCCAGCCATGTGATCCGTGAGATAGATTTCCAGGGCATTGTCGGACATTTTTGACGACCTCCCTTGACGGCCGGGCATCATCACCACGGCCTGAGATCTTTCCTGCTACCCACGGCATGCGTTTCACACCTCGGGACACGGCCTGGCCCGGCCCTTCCCGGCCCGGCCCGGGAAATACGCGCCGTGCTCAGCTGGCCCGGGCGGTATGCGCGGCGGGAACGGTTTCCGCTGGCCGCGGCGGGGGCGGCGGGGTGCCGTCGCCGAACGGGCTGCCGCCGAGCCGGGCCCGGTCATGCGGGTCAAGCCAGCCGGACAGATCCGGGCCCGCCGGGACGATCCCGGTGGGGTTAATGCTGCGGTGGACCTCGTAATAGTGCCGTTTAATGTGGTCGAAGTCGATGGTGTCGCCAAAGCCCGGAGTCTGATACAGATCCCGGGCATAAGCCCCCAGGACTGGCATTTCGCTGAGTTTCTGCCGGTTGCATTTGAAATGCCCGTGGTAGACGGCGTCGAACCGGGCCAGCGTGGGGAACAGCCGCACGTCGGCCAGCGTGATCGCGTCGCCGGTCAGGTAGCGCTGGTGCTCCAGCCGCGCGGTCAGCCAGTCGAGCCGGCTGAACAGGCGCCGGTAGGCCTCTTCGTAGGCGTCCTGCGAGGTCGCGAAGCCGCAGCGGTACACGCCGTTGTTGACGTCCTCGAACACCAGCTGCGAGACGGTGTCGATCTCGTCGCGGAACTGCTTCGGGTACAGGTCCGGGGCGCCGTCGCGCTGGTAGGCCCGCCACTCGGTGACCAGGTCGAGGATCATCTGGTCGTAGTCGTTGGTGACGACCTGGCCGGCGGGGATGTCGACGATCGCGGGGACGGTGATGCCCCGCGGGTAGCCGGGGAAGCGGGCGAAGAAGGCCTCCTGCAGGCGCTCGATGCCGAGCACCGGATCCCGGCCGCCGGGATCGAGATCGAACGTCCAGCTCCGCTTGTCATGGGTCGGGCCCGCGACGGCCATCGAGATCGCGTCCTCCAGGCCGAGCAGGCGGCGGACGATGATCGCCCGGTTGGCCCACGGGCAGGCCCGGCTCACCGCCAGCCGGTAGCGTCCCGGCTCGACCGGATAGCCGTCCCGCCCGTCGGCCGTGATCCGGGTCGTGATGTAGTTCTGGTCGCGGTTGAACTCCCCGTCCTTAGTCATGACTCCATTGTTCCCTGCGGGCGGGTGGTCAGCCGGCGTCGGGCAGGCAGACCTCGATGACGCCGTCGCGGATCCGGGTCTCGAACACCGGCTGCGGCGCGGTGGCGGGCCCGCGGGCCACCGTCCCGTCGCTGATCCGGAAGCGACTGCCGTGCCAGGGGCAGGTCAGGCACCCATCGTCGAGCGAGCCCTCCGACAGCGGCCCGGACATGTGGCTGCAGCGATCAGCGAGCACGTGCACCCGGCGGCCGTCGCCGATGACCACCACCGGGACCTCGCCGAGCATCCGCTTCGCCGGGCGCCGGTCGGTGAGCTCGGCAGCGGGCATCAGCGGGTGCCAGCCCGGTTCCACCAGGTGCGGCACCGGCTCGGCCTGGTTGACGCCGCCGGCGAGACGGAACGAGATGTGACCGCCCAGGAACCCGCCGGTACCCGCGGCGGACAGCCCGGCCAGCCGCAGCACCCGCGCGCCCCGGCGCGTCCGGGCCCGCAGCGAGGCCAGGTACAGCGTCACGGCGGCGGTGTTGGCCATCGCGTGCACGGTCCCCACCCGCATCTGCTGCTCGTGCTGCTCGGCCCAGTCGACGGCTCCGGCCAGCGCGGCCGGCCCGGCAGCGGCCAAGCCGAGCAGCACCAGCCGCCGCGACGCCGCCTCACTGTCGGGCCAGCCGTCCAGGAAGGTAGCTGACAGCCACGCGCCGATGGGCACCTGGGCGAGCGCGGGATGCAGCGGGTGCCCGAGCCAGACGCCGTGCAGCGCGTCGCGCACCGGGCCCTCGGGCACCAGCCTGGCCACCCGCTGGCCGAGCCCGACGAGGCGGTCGAGCGCCGTGGCCTGCTCCAGCCCGCTGAGGACGCGCATGAGTCTCCCTTCCTGTCACCGTCCGGCCTTGCGCCTGACGGCGAACCGGCGCGCCTGGCGGTCTTCGGGCGGGAGCACGGACTCGATCTCCTGGTCCGGGCGGCGCTGCTGCGACTTGGCGTAAAGCTCGTAGGCGCGCCGGTCTGCCTCGGTCAGCGGCGGCGGGAACATGCTGCGCGGCCACAGCCTGCGGGCGCGCACCGTGCTGGCCTCCACCGCGTACAGGGTGAGCTCCGCCTGCAGGTACAGGAAGGCCAGCAGCCCGAGCACCAGCCCGAACGTGGCGTTCGTGGTATTGGAAGTGCCCGCGGCGTGCCGGATCAGGGCGGCGCCGACGCTCTGCAGCACCTGCCACACGATCGCGCTGAGCACGGCGCCGAGCCACAGGTCGCGCCCGGCCACCTCCTTGGCCGTGCCCAGCCGGAACACCAGCCAGAACACGCCGACGTTGAGGACCAGCGCGACCGCGGTGGCGGCGATGTACGCGCCCACGCCGGTGAACACGTGGCCGACGCCGCCGGCGAATCCGGCCAGCGTGAACGAGACGATCTCGCCGATCCCGATCACCACGATCATGCCGATGCTACGCAGCAGTGACCCGGGGAATCCGGGTCGCTCGGTCCGCGGCACCTCCCAGGCCGTGTTGAGCGCGTTCATGATGGCGGTGGCCACCCCGCGCCCGCCGAGGAGCGCGAAGACCAGCCCGATGGCCAGCGCGATGCCAGTCCCGCCCTTCGCGTGCACGCTGCCGGTCAGCAGGTTGCCGACCCCGGGGAAGTTCTTACCGACGTCGGTGAGCACCCGGCGCTGCAGGGCCGCATGATTGCGCAGCACGATGTCCATCACCGTGATCAGCACCAGCAGTAGCGGGAAGATCGACACGAACGCGTAATAGGCGATCAGCGCGGCGAGGCTGCCCGCCTGGTCGTCGCCGAACTTCTTCCACACCGCGACCGGGAACGCGAGCACGCGCCGTCGCTGCTGGAACTTGTCCACCGCCCGCATCAGCGGCCTGGCTGGGTTCATACCGTTCTGCCCCCTTGGTAAGCTGCCCGCTTCCCGTGTTGATCTTGATTATGCCGAACGCAGCCGCGGCAGCACCTGCGACGCGTAGAACTCGAAGAAGCCCTCCTGCTCCGGGCCTATCTGGGAAATGTAGACCTCGTCGTACCCGGCGTCGGGGTAGGCCCTGATCGCGTTGATGTGGACGTCCGGGTCGGGCCCGCAGGGCACGGAGATGTCCTCCTCGGAGATCAGCTGCGTGATCTCCTCGAAGTGCCGCGGCACCTGCAGCAGCTGCATCGTCTCGCCCGGCAGCTCGTCGGTGCGCCACAGCCGGTGCGCGGTCTTGCGCGCCTGGCCGGCATCGCTGCCCCAGCACACCTTCATCCCGCCCTGGGCCGGGCCATGGCCGCCCGCCTCGCGGTACCGCCGGACGAAGTCAGCGTTGGGCATGACGCTGATGTACCCGTCTGCCACCCGGGCCGCGAGCTGGATGGCCTTCGCCCCGAAACCGGACATGTAGATCGGCGGCGGCGTCTGCGGCACCGAGTACAACCGCGCGGTCTCCACCGTGTAGTGCGGGCCGTGATGGCTGACGAGCTTGCCGGTCCAAAGGTCCCGCATCACTGCGACGGCTTCCTCGAGCATCTCCAGCCGTTCGGCGGCCGAGGGCCAGCGGCGGCCGAGGATGTGCTCGTTCAGCGCCTCGCCGCTGCCGACCCCGAGGGTGAACGTGCCGCCGGTGAGCAGCGCCGAGGTCGCGGCCGCCTGCGCGAGGATGGCCGGGTGGATCCGGATGGTAGGACAGGTCACGGCGGTCGTTACTGGCAGTGACGTCGCGGCGGAGATCGCGCCGATCACCGACCAGACGAAGCCGCTCTGGCCCTGCTCGTCCAGCCAGGGGTGGAAGTGGTCGGAGATCCACAGCGCCTCGAACCCCGCGTCCGCCGCCATCCTGGCCAGGCGGACGAGCTCGCTCGGGTCGTGTTCCTCCGACGAGAGGAAGTAGCCGTATCGGGTAGCCATGGCCGCTGCGCTACCCGTGATCTGCGTGGTTACTCGGCCGGAATGGCCCGGCCGGGGTTACCGGGCGACGAGCACGAGCTCGGGCTTCTGGCAGACCTGCCGCCCGCCGACCTGGATGCGCTGCCCGCAGGCGGTGAGGATGACGGTGCGGCTGCCGGGATCGGCGCTGCCGCCGATGCCGGACAGGTTGACGAAGTAGTGCGGCCAGGGCAGGGTGCGGGTGGTCCAGACGACCCGCTGGGCGGCCACGTCGTACCCCCACGCCTGCCCGGCCTGCCCCTGATCGAGCCCGAGCGCCACGCCGTTGCGAACGCCGTAGACGCCCGCGGACCCCGAGCCGTTGGCCCCGGTGATCCTGGCCTGCGTCCGCCCGGTGGACGGCAGCACGCCGGCCAGCGTGCTGCCGGCGGCGAGATAGAACAGCCCCCGCACCAGGTCCACGCCGGCCGGCAGCGCGCCGGCCCGCTGCCACATCAGCTTTCCCGTCCGGCCGCTGTACGCGCTGACCCCCGGCGCGCCGGAGAACAGCACGACGCCGTCGAGCACCGCGCCGAGCCGCCCGGTGAACGAGCCGTCCCGGGCGCGGATGACCTGCTCGGCGCCGGTGCGCAGGCTGATCCTGCGCAGCGCCGTGACCGGGTGGCTGCCCAGGTCACCGCCCGCGGCCTCGGTCACGTACAGGGTCTCGCCGGACTTCTGCCAGCCCTGGGCCGCGCTGCCGGTGGCCCGCGCCCAGCTCACCCGCCCGGTCGCGTTGTCGTAGCTGGTGACCGCCGTCAGCCCGATGACCACCGTGTGCCTGGTATCGGCCGTAACAGCCCCGCCGAACGGCGCTGCCGGGAACGATCGCAGTTGCCGCCCGGCACCGGCGCTGAGGACCACGGTGCTCTGCGCCTCGCCGGCGGCGCCCGGGCGGCGGGGCCGGGCCACCCCGACGGTGACGACGCCGGGCCACACCCGGACCGACACGATCCGGGATCCGGCCGGGAAGCCGGACAGCGCCGTCGTCCAGAGCTGCTGGCCGCCCCGGGCGGCGTAGCCGAGCACGGTCATCCCGGATCCGATGGCCGCCACGGCCTTGCCCGCCGCCGCGTACGCCTGCTCCGCCCCGGCCGGCACGGTGCCGAGGGTCTCCGATGCCGCGGTCCAGGATCCCGGTAGCGGGCGGGCCCACAGCACGACCCCGTCCCGCCCGCAGCGGTGGGCGCCGCAGCCCGCCGCCGACGGGGCGCCCGAGGCCTGGTCCGGGGCGAAGGCCACCGCGACCAGCACGCCGACCAGCACCCAGCGGCGCAGCCAGCCGTGCCGTCCGCGCGCCACAGGCCCGCCTCCCATCAAGGTCCCGGTCCCCTCTGCCCATCAACGGTAGGGCAACCGCGCACTCCCGTCACACCGACCGCATACCCCCCGGTAGCGTGGTGCTGGCCGCGCGGCCAGCGCGCGAGCGCGGCGGTCAGCGCACGAGGAGGACACATGGCACAGCGGGCACCGCTGCCCTACGACTTCCATCCGGAGGTCCCGTCGTTCACGGTCGAGAGTGGCGACGTCGCCGACGGCAGGCAGATGAGCAACGCGCAGGTGTTCAGCAGCTTCGGCATGTCCGGCGAGAACCGCTCACCGCACCTGCGCTGGTCCGGTTTCCCCGCCGAGACCAAGGGCTTCGCGGTCACCTGCTTCGACCCGGACGCCCCCACCGGCTCGGGCTTCTGGCACTGGGTGGTGCTCGGCCTGCCGGCCTCGGTGACCGAGCTGCCGTCCGGCGCGGCCGGCGCCGGGCAGGACCTGCCCGGCGGGGCGTTCCACGTCAGGAACGACTACGGCGCCAAGGACTTCGGCGGCGCGGCGCCGCCGGAGGGCGACCCGCCGCACCGGTACGTGTTCGCCGTGCACGCGCTCGATACCGACGACCTCGGTGTCAACTCCGACATCAGCCCCGCGGTGGCCGGGTTCAACCTGAGATTCCACACGATCGCCCGTGGCCTGATCATTCCCGTCTACGGTCACTGAGCTCACCGGACCAGCAGGCCTGGGCGATAGCCAGGCGCGGAGCCGTTCGGGGCCGGGCCCTGGTCAGAGCGTGGCGACGTGCTCGCCGCAGCGGCTGGCGCCATAGCCGGGCAGGCTGTCCAGCTGCGCGAGCAGCCACGGCGACGACAGCACCCTGACCATGGCCTGCACCTCGCGGGACTCGGCCAGCGCGCGGGGTATGACCAGGTCGAACCGCTCGTCGGCGAGCGGCACGAACGGCAGTCCGTAGGCGAGCGCGGCGGGCTCGGCGGAGATGCCCGCCTGGGCCAGCCCGGCCGCGATCGCCGAGGCCACCTGCAGGTGGCCGGCGGCCCGGGTGCCGTAGCCGGCCAGCGCGGCGGGCTCGAGGCTGAGCCGGCCCAGCTCCCGGTCCAGCACCTGCCGCGCCTCCGACCCGGCTTCCCGGTTGACCAGGCGCAGGCCGAGCCGGGCGATGTCGCCGACGTCCTGCACCGCGCCGGCCAGCCCGGGCGCGAGCGCCAGCCCTTCCCGCCAGGCGGAGAAGCCGATTACCTCCGCGCCGTCGCCGCCGAGCAGGCTGCGGGCCCGCTGCGTGTTGTACGCTCCGCCGGCCCGGTCGCGCAGGTGCGCGCCGGCCGCGTGCACCTGGCCCGCGGCAGCCAGCCTGAGCGCCTGCTCGCTGCCGCACGGCCACCAGGCGAAGGCGACCGGCGGGTCGAGCAGCGCGAGCGGCGCCTCGAGCAGCGGCAGCGCGGGGTCGCAGCCGGCCACCACCAGGGTGGACCGCGGCGGCCCGATCGGCCGGACCGACCCCGGCTCGCGGCCGGCCAGGCCGCCGGCCGGCAGGAATCCCGCGCGGGTGGCCGTGTCGCCGGCCAGCGGCAGCGCGACGAGGGCATCACCCACCGGCGCCAGGGCGACCCGCGCCCCGCGGCCGCCGAGCGGCGCCACCGGCTGCGCCTCGACCTCGCCGGGCGGGCTGCCCGGCCCGAAGACTTCCTCGACCGTCAGGCCGAGCGCGCGCGCGAGCGCGAGGGCGACCCGCAGCGAGGGGTCGCTGTGCCCGGATTCGACCGCGGAGACCGCCTGCCTGGACACGGCCGCCATCCCGGCCAGCTGCTGCTGGGAGAAGCCGCGGGCCTGCCGGGCGACTCGCAGCCGTACGCCGCCGTCCCAGGTCATCTGCGTCTCCTCCCGGTCATCGCCGTCGCACCCCCGCAGTCACGCGCCTGCCCGGTTGCCGCGCGGCAGCAGGCCGGGCGCGGGCGCCGCGGCCGGCAGCGCGGCCCCGTCGGGACCGAACCGCGGCGGCTCCACCGCGGTCACCACCAGCGTCCCGCCGGCAGCCGCCGGCCGGTCGGCCAGCCGGCAGACGATCACCGACTCGGCTACCCGCAGGTCGGCCTCCCAGCTCGCCCCGGACGGCCGCAAGCCGGTCATGATCCCGGCCAGCACGACGCCACGGTCCGGGTGCCCGCCGGCGATCACCCGGTCCGGGTGGACGCCTGCGACCACGCCGGTGCTGCCCGCGCCGCCGGTGCTGTCGGCGTCATCGGCGTGGCTGGCGTCATCGCCGTGGCTGGCGTGGTCAAGCGGGACGAAGCCAAGGTAGCCGACCAGTTCGGCCACCCGCCGGGACGCGGGCCGCAGCACGACTTCGTCGGGTGTCCCGGTCTGCAGCACGGCCCCGGCATCCAGCACCGCCAGCCGGTCCGCGAACGCCTGCGCGTCCGGCAGCTCGTGCGCCACCATGATCGCCGGTACCTGACGATCCTCGACGAGCCGGACCACCAGGCCGGTGAGCGCCCGCCGCAGGGCGGCGTCCAGCCCGCTGTACGGCTCGTCGAGCAGCAGCGCGTCGCAGTCGGCCAGCAGCAGCCGCCCCAGCGCCACCCGGTGCTGCTGCCCGCCGGACAGCCGGGCCGGCATGGCCGGCAGCAGGCCGCCGATCTCCAGCAGCTCGGCCAGCTCGGTGAGCTCGGCCGCGTGCCGGTGCGCCGCCGGCGCGTAGCCGAGGTTGTCCCGCACCGACAGGTGCGGGAAGAGGCCGGGATCCTGGCGCAGCAGGCCGACCCGGCGCTGCCACGGTGGCACCGCCAGCGCCGGGGCCGTCGAGGTCAGCACCCGGCCGCCCAGCACGACCCGGCCGCGGCGCAGCGGCACCAGCCCGGCGATGGCCTCCAGCACGGAGGTCTTGCCGGCACCGGAGGGGCCGAACAGGGCCAGCCGCTCGCCCGGCGCGACGGTGAAGGCGGCCCGCACGGTGAAATCCCGGCGGTCAACCTCGACGTCGGCGTCCAGCACGGGCGCTCCAGGTGTAGGCGGCCAGCGGCAGCGGCAGGGCGACCACGAGCAGGACCAGGGCGAACGGCAACGCGGAGGCCAGCCCGGTCGCCTGCAGCGTCGTATAGATCTGCAGCGGTATCCCGAACGGATGGTAGGCGATGATGACGACCGCGCCGAAGGCCCCCATCGCCCTGGCCCAGGCGATGGCCAGCGCCATGGCCAGGCCGGGCGCGGCCAGCGGCAGGGTCACCCGGCGGAATACCCGGCGCGGCCGGTCGCCCAGCAGCGCGGCCTGCTGCTCCAGCCGCGGGTTGACGCCGCTGAACGCCGCCTGCGCGCCGAGCACGTAATACGGCGCCGACTCGTACACCTCGGCGATGACCAGGGCGAGGAACGTGTTGGTCGCGGACTGGCCCAGGTGGCCGAGGAACTCCCCTATCGGGGTGAAGGGGCCGACCATGAAGATGAGCAGCAGCCCGATCACCAGCGGCGGCAGCAGCAGGCTGCACAGCACCCCGGCTTCCCAGATCCGCGGGAACGGGAGCCTGCCGCGCGCCATCATCCAGGCCAGCGGCGTGCACAGCAGCAGCAGCACGGCCAGCGTCACGGCCCCGGCCTCGACCGAGGTCACCAGCGGGTCCAGCGCCCCCGGCGCGGTCAGCGAGCTCGCGATGGTGCTGCCGGACAGGTGCGTGAGCAGCGCGATGACGGGGCCCAGCAGGGCGATCCAGATGATGGCAGCCCCGGCGACGGACACGACCGCGGACGCGGAGCGGATCGCGCGCGAGCCTGTCCTCGCCCGGCCCCGCCCCGGCGGGCCGGGCTGTCCGGGCGGCTCGTTCCCCCGGACGGCGCCGCCAGAGGCTGCCGCCGGGCTAGCCGCCCAGCTCACTCTTGATCGCTGCCGGGACCCCGGTGCCGGTGACCGTCGGCGTCAGCAGGGAGAACCCGCCCGCCCTGTACTGGGCCAGGCCGGCCGGGGAAAGGGTGTACTTGACGAACGCGATGCCGGCCGGGGTGGGCTTGCCGATCGTCGTGATGTCGATGACCTGCGGTGAGCCGTGCTTCGTCCCGGTCTTGATCGTGATGCCCGCCTTCGCGTACTGCGCGGCGTACTGCGTGCAACAGAGGCTGATCTGGGGCGGCAGCTTGATGTAGGACAGGTGCAGCTCGGTCGCCTGGGTGATGAACGCGCTGGCCGCGTCCAGCTGGCCCGACTGCAGCGTCGAGTCGAGCGAGGTCTCGGCGAAGATCTCAGGAGATGTCGCCGAGCCCGGCGAGCCGCCGAGGATCTTCGTGACCGTGTTGGCCGGCAGGTGGTAGAACGACTGGGCCAGTTCGAGCATGTAGACGAAGTCGCGGCCCTGCGGGTCGATGTTGGGGTCGGTACGGCCGAGCTTGAAGCCGGGCGTTTCCAGCAGGGTGAACAGGTCCTTGACCGGCTTCTGGCCGCTGGCGATGGCCTTGAACTGGCTGGCGTACTTGCTCTTGGGGTTGTAGGCCAGGACGATCTGGGTACCCGCGTACTGGACGTACCACTTCGTGAACTTGGGCTCCAGCGACGTGATGTTGTCGGCGCCGACAGCCTCGAAGACGTTGGGGCTGATCAGGCCGGACGCGATCTCCGACTCCAGCTCGCCGGAGGCGGCGGCCCGGCCGGAGACCTTGTAGCCGATGGCCTTGGTGAAGGCGGGACCGGCGACCTTCGTATTCAGGTACGTCAGCGAGGCCGCGTAGGCGACGCTGGCCGTGCCCGTGGGTTTAGTAGTGCCGCCGCCGATGCTCTTCGGCGAACTGCTGCAGGCGGCCGCGGCCAGCGTGATGCACGTGATTCCCGCCAGGGCGCCCAGCCGGACGCCGCGCTTTACGCTCAGAACAGCCATTTGCGAAGCGTAGCTACCTGTAGTTGCGCGACGCAAGAAGACGCGACGCCGTTATGCGACTGTGGCCGGCCGGGGGCCCGGCGTAACGGGGCCGGGCGTCCCCGGGGCCGGGCGGGCTGACGGGAATGTCGGAGGGTCGTGGTAGGAAGCCAGGCATGGCCGAACACGCAATGCGCAGTGGCTTCGTCCTGCCCGGCGGGACCGCCACCGAACAGCTCGAGCTGGCCGTCCTGGCCGAGCAGGCAGGCTGGGACGGCATCTTCGTCTGGGAGGCCGCCTACGGGGTGGACGCCTGGACCCTGCTGGCCGCTATCGCCGTGCGCACCAAGCGGATCCGGCTCGGCACCATGCTCACCCCGCTGCCGTGGCGGCGTCCGTGGAAGGTGGCGAGCCAGGTCGCCACGCTGGACCAGCTGTCCGGCGGCCGCGCCATCCTGGCCGTCGGGGTGGGTGCCACCGATACCGAGCTGCCGCGCACCGGCGAGGTGACGGATCTGCGCGGCCGCGCCGAGCTCCTGGACGAGGGCATCGACCTGATCCGCGCGATGTGGTCAGGCGGGAACAGCTATCACGGCAAGCACTACGTCTACGAGACCGGCCGCATCGATCTCGGCCTGGCGGGCAGGCCGGTCCAGGAGCGGATCCCGATCTGGGTCGTCGGCGTGTGGCCAAGGCCGACGTCCATGCGCCGGGTGCTGCGCTGTGACGGGATCATCCCGCAGTACCAGCTGGCCGGCCGGGAAGGCGCACCCGGCGACGTGCGCGAGCTGCGGGCCTGGCTGACCGGTCACGGGGCCAGATCCGGGCTGGACGTCATCTCTGAGGGCGAGACGCCGGCGGATGACCAGGGCGCGGCCGCCGCTGCGGTCACGCCGTGGGCCGAAGCGGGCTGTACCTGGTGGCTGGAGACCCGGTGGCAGCTGCCGAACGAGGCCGAGGAGCGCATGCAGCAGGTGCGGGAGCGGCTCACCGCGGGGCCGCCGACCGGGTAGCAGGCGGTCCCGTCACCTGCGCGGCTGTGGATCAGGCTGTGGACGACGGTGGAGAAACGACCAGCATCCGGGGATAACTCTGCCCGTTCTGTGGATGACATGTGGACAGCTAGAAAATCATGAGAATACTGGCCGCAAACTCTTGTGCGCCGCTGCGGATAGGCAGTAGAAATGCACTCACCACCGGAAACGGTGACCGGCCCGGGGGCAACCCCGGGACGCAGGAAGGGCCGGGTAACCGGTTCATCAGGCGGGTCGCTGGCCCTGGTGACAGGTCACGCAGCGCACCGCGGACGGGCAACCGGAAGCTGGTGCCGCGAGACCGGGCGGGGCCCCTCCATCTCATACATGGAGGGGTCCCGCCTTATTCTCTATGTCCATTCTGCCCCGCCGCAACGCCGCGTACTCAAATCGACACGCGGGCAATAACGGGCGGCAATCAGCGGGCTCGCTCACGAGTCGCGCAGTCGCAGCAGCAGCCCGCCGCCCAGCAGCGCCGCGGCGGCCCAGGCGGCGAGCACGCCGAGGCCGGCCCAGGGGCTGATGGGCAGGGTGCGCAGGCCGGTGGTGGCCTGGATGGCGAGCCCCGCGGTCATCGGCGCTATCTGCTGGAGGTGCCGGTGCCAGCCCGGCGCGCCGACCGCCGCGGCGATGATCGGGATGAGGTACAGCAGGCCGAGGACGATCCCGATGGCCACCGCGGAGTCCCGCACGGCGGCAGCGACGCCGAGGCTGAGCAGCGCGATCAGGGCCAGGTAGAGCACCGATCCGGCGGCGGCGCGCAGCACCGGCCCGTCGCCCAGCGACAGCGGCGGGTAGCCGTGCGCGGCAGTGAACCCGTGCCCGGGCAGGATGAGCCGCGCGGCCAGCACCGAGCCGAGGACCGCGACGGTCCCGGCCGCCAGCACCAGGCCGGCGACGACGACCCCCTTAGCGGCCAGGACCGTGGTCCGGCGCGGCATGGCGGTGAAGGTGACCCGGATCATGCCGCTGCCGTACTCGCTGCCGATCGCCAGCACGGCGAGGATGGCGACCACCGCCTGGCTGAGGTAGATCCCGGTCAGGCTGGTCTTGGCGGGATCGATCTGGCAGCCCCCGGACGGGCACTTCGTCGCGGCGTCGGCCGCGATGCCGAGCGCCACCGTCAGCGCTACGACGGCGAGCAGCAGCCAGCTGGTGCCCGGCACGGTGCGCAGCTTCGTCCACTCCGCGTGCAGGGCCTCCCGCAGGGAGGTCCAGCCCGCGGGCCGCGAATGCTGCATGAGTGCCCGCTCGGCAAAAATGGCCTTGTTCATGCGTCCCTCCTGCGCAGCCGGATGACGGCCAGGCCCAGGATGAGCACGGCGTAGCCGCACAGCACGGCGAAGCCGGCCCACGGCGCTAGCGGGTAGTAGCCGTTGCCCGCCGTGTAACTGGCACTCACCTGGGGGTACTGCGACAGGGTCTGCTGGATGGCGAAGCCCGCCGACGGGGTGAGCCGCAGCAGCCAGCCGGCGGCGGCAGCGGGCACGACGGACCCCGAGTTCACGAGCACGTAGGGCAGGACCACCGCCACGATCGCGGTGGTGACGGCCGCGGCGCTGCTGCGCAGCAGCGCGCCGAGGGCCAGGGCCAGGACGGCCGCGACCGCGAGCACCGCCGCGGTCCCCGCCACTACCCGGACCTCGGTGAGCGTGCCGACCGGCAGGATAAAGTTGCCGTTCGAGCGCAGCAGCCGCTCGCCGGCCGCGAGCGCGGCGGCGGAGCCGACGAGCCCGGCGGCAAAGGTGGCCGCGCCGATCACGACGGCCTTCGCGGCCAGCACCCGGCCCCGCCTGGGGCTCGCGGTGAGCGTGACGCGGATCAGGCCGCGGCGGTACTCGGCGGTCATGAACATCGTCGCCACGACGATCACCGCGATCAGCCCGCCGAATGCGCCCAGCATCGTCCGCCCGATCGGGGTACCACCGCTGCCGCCGCCGGGTGCCCCGGGCACATCCGGCGCGATATCACCGGTCCCGGTCACGGTGTACCTGCCGCCGGCCTGATGAAACCCGGTACCCGGCGTCGCGCCCGGGCCGCCGCTGCCGCCTACGTCGGCACCGGCCCACGTCCCCCCGGGCCGCTGGGAGCTGAGGCTGACGTGGTCGAAGACACCGGTGGCCAGGCTGATGCCGCCGCCCGCGCTCCCCCCGGTGATCGACTGTGAGGTCGAACTCGAAGAGCCTGGCGTGGCGGCGAACAGCCCGGCCTGCACGGTCGCTGGCAGCCCGGCCAGACGGGCGGTGCCGACCTTGCTCCAGCGGGTGCCGTCGGCGGATTCGTACCCGGTCAGCGAGTCACCGGAACGGGTCAGCCGCAGCCAGCGGGGCGACGCCGCGGCGACCGTGCCCGCGGGGCCGGCGATGTCAGCGGTGTAGTCGTACTGCATCCGCACCCCGTGGCCGCCGGTGACCATCATCGCTGCATACGCCGATCCGGGCCGGGTGCTGGCCTTGATGATGATGCCGGCCTTGGCCCACGGCTGAAGGCTGGCGCTGGTCAGTGACGCCGTCCGGACGGTGATACTGCCGTTTCCGGCCAGCGGCTGGTGCACGAAGTAGAAGCTGTCGGTAACGGCCTCGCCGCCGGGCCCGATCGGAGACGAGCAGCCCACGCCCGCGACCGGAGCGCCGCCCGGGGTGACGGTGCCGCCGCACGAGCTGTGGTCCAGCAGCGCGATCCCCACAGTCAGCAGCGCCGCGAGGATCATGCCGATGACCCAGCCGCGGACGGTCCGCAGCTTGGTCCACTCGGCTCGCAGCAGCTGGGCGAAGGTTTCCCGCCCGGCCCGCAGTTCCGAGCGGTACGGGGTGACAGTACCGGCGGTCATCGTGCCTCCTCCTTCGCAGGCTCGGCACGCTCTGCTAGCCCGGGGGGACGACCCTCCGGGCCCCCCGGCCCCCCCGCCCGGAATTCGACCGCGTCGCTGGTCAGCTCCATGTAGGCCTCTTCCAGGCTGGCGCGGTGCGCTGAGACTTCGGAGAACGGCACGGCGGCCCCGGCCAGGACGGTGACCACCTTCGCCGCGGCCAGCCCGGACACCGTCAGCGTCTCCCGGTCGGTGGCGGCGACGGTGGCCCCCGCCTGCGCCAGCACCGCCATCGCGTCGGTCCGCGCCGTGGTGCGCAGCGTGACCCGGTCCCCGGACGCGGCGGCGAGCAGGGCGGCGACACTGGTGTCGGCGATGACCTTGCCCCGGCCGACAATCACCAGGTGATCAGCCGTGTCCTGCAGTTCGCTCATCAGGTGGCTGGACACCAGCAGGGCGCGCCCCTGGGCGGCGAGCGATCGCAGCAGCCCGCGCATCCAGACGATCCCTTCGGGGTCCATGCCGTTGGCGGGCTCGTCCAGCAGCAGCACCGGCGGGTCGCCGAGCAGCGCCGCGGCGATGCCCAGCCGCTGCCGCATGCCGAGGGAGTACCCGCCGGCCTTCCGCCGGGCCGCCGATTCCAGACCGACCTGGCTGATCACGGCATCAACCCGGCGGCCGTCCAGGCCCTGGGAGTGGGCCAGCCACAGCAGGTGATTGCGTCCGCTGCGGCTGGGCTGCAGCGCGGCGTCCAGCAGCGCTCCGACGTGGTGCAACGGGTGCCGCAGGGTCGGGTAGGGCTGCCCGCCGACGAGCGCGCTGCCTTCGTCGGCCGCGTCCAGCCCGAGGATCACCCGCATCGTGGTGGACTTGCCGGCGCCGTTCGGGCCGACGAAGCCGGTGATCTGGCCCGGCTGGACGGTAAACGACATCCCGTCCAGCGCCAGCGTCGGGCCGAACCACTTCCGCAGGCCGCCGACTTCGATAGTTGCCTCACTCATCTCGTCGCCTTCTCGATCGGTAGATGTTTCCTCTCGAGGCTGGTTCTACGCCACCGCCGGTGTCAGCCCGGTGTCGTCCGCTGACACCGGGCTGACACCCGTGACCTGGCATTGTCTGGCTCATGTCACGTAGCCTCACCCTGAAGCCCGGCGGAGCACCCGCCGCGGAGAAGGACGCGAATAGTTCATGAGAGTGCTGGTCGTCGAAGACTTCGAAGTCCTGGCCGCAGCGATCGGGACCGGGCTTCGCCGCGAAGGCATGGCGGTCGACGTCGTCCTCGACGGGAACGACGCGCTCGAGCACCTGGCCGTCACGCGTTACGACGTCGTGGTGCTAGACCGGGATCTGCCCGGAGTACACGGGGATGAGGTGTGCCGGAGGCTGGCCGCCGGGCGGTCGCCGACCAGGATCCTGATGCTGACCGCGGCCAGCACGG
This sequence comes from uncultured Actinomycetes bacterium, assembly GCA_963702235.1. GTDB lineage: Bacteria > Actinomycetota > Actinomycetes > Streptosporangiales > Streptosporangiaceae > PALSA-505. Next base: position 193,031 of record CAVPBZ010000026.1, on the reverse strand, counting down.
TCGCCGACCGGGTGGACGGCCTCGGCCTGGGCGCCGACGACTACCTGCCCAAGCCGTTCGACTTCGCCGAGCTCACCGCCCGCGTCCGCGCCCTGGGCCGGCGCAGCTCCGCGCCGCTGCCCCCCACGCTGGAAAGCGGTGAGGTCACGCTTGACCCCGCCCGCCGGGTGGCTTTCCGCACCGGGCGGCGGCTTGACCTCAGTCCGAGGGAGTTCGCGCTGCTGGAGTGCCTCCTCGCCTCCGCGGACCGGGTGGTCTCCGCCGAGGAGCTGCTGGAGCGAGCCTGGGATGAGGCGGCCGACCCCTTCACCACTACGGTCAAGACGACGATGCGCCGGCTACGGGCCAAGCTCGGTGATCCCCCTGTCATCCAGACCGTCCGCGAGGGCGGCTACCGGATCGGAGAAGCCTGATGCCTGAGCCCGGGACTCCGGTATCCGGGCGGTCGCTGGCTTCACTCGTGCGCCGGCCGCGGCTGACACTGCAGGCACGGCTCGCCTTGCTGTACGCGGGACTGTTCTTCGCCTCGGGCGTTGCCCTGCTCCTCGTCATCGGCGCGCTGGCGGGGAACGGGATCCTCTTCGGAAGTTCATCTCAGGTAGCCCCGAACGGCCCTGGCCCGGCGTCCTTCGGCACCGTGCAGGTCGGGAGCCGCCTGATCGACATCATTCCGGCGGTCGTTCTCGCGATCATGGTCCTGGTTTCCCTGCCGCTCGGCTGGCTGATCGCCGGGCGGCTGCTGCGGCCGCTGCGCACCATCACCGCGACCGCCCGGGACATCTCCGCCCGGAGCCTGGATCAGCGCCTCGCCCTGGACGGGCCGCACGACGAGATCAGGGAACTCGGGGAAACGCTCGACGGCCTGTTCGGACGGCTAGAGTCATCGTTTCAGGCGCAGCGGCACTTCGTGGCCAATGCCTCGCACGAGCTGCGGACCCCGCTCACCGCGGAACGGACCCTGCTCCAGGTCGCGCTCGCCGATGCGGACGCCAGCGCCGAGACCCTACGAGCCACCTGCCAGCAGTTGCTGGCGCTCGGCGAGCAGCAGGAACGTCTCATCGAGGCGCTGCTCACCCTGGCCAGCAGCGAGCGGGGAATCGAACGGTGGGAACACTTCGATCTCGCCGAGCTGGCCCGGAAGGCCATCCTTGACCGCGAGCAGGAAGCCGAGCGCCGGGGCATACGTATCGAGGCAACCCTCACCGCGGCCCCGGCTACCGGTGACCCGAGCCTGGCGGAAAGCCTGGTGGCGAACCTCGTGGACAACGCCATCCGGCACAACCGGGACGGAGGCCGGGTCGAGGTCGCCACGGCCAGGGCCGACGGGCCGGCGACCCTGGCGGTCGGCAACACCGGGCCGCTGATCCCGCCCGGCGAGGTGGACCGCCTCTTCCAGCCGTTCCAGCGCCTCGGCGCCGAGCGAATCCGCCACGGCAGCGGGCACGGGCTCGGCCTGGCCATCGTCCGCGCCATCGCCGGCGTCCACGGCGCCACGGTCACGGCGACCGCCCGGCCTCAAGGCGGCCTCGACGTCGAGGTGAGCTTCCCTAGCACCCGCGAGTAGATCCTCGCCGAACTTCGTCTCCCGCATAGCAGCTCTGCGGGCGAAGAACGCCCAGGTCTCGGTGCTGGCTACTGGGCCGAAAGGCTTGACCAGCGCAAATAGCCTGTCATCTGCTGATGTCTGGCCGGGATCTGGTTAGCGTGACTGGGGTGACCGGGGACTGGACGGAGATCGTCGCTTTGCTGGCGGCGTTCGCGATCGCGGTGCTGGCGACGCCTGCGGGCATCTCGGGCGCGGTGCTGCTGCTGCCGTTCCAGGTCAGCGTGCTCGGCACGCCCAGCCCGGCGGTCACCCCGACCAACCTCCTGTACAACGTGGTGGCGACGCCGGGCGCGCTCTACCGGTACTGGCGTCAGGGCCAGACCGGGGGCCGTCTGGCCCTGACGCTGATCGCCGGGACGCTGCCGGGCGTGGTCGCCGGGTCGGTGATCCGGGTGGAACTGCTGCCCGGCCCGAAGGTCTTCGACGTGGTGGTCGCCACCGTCCTGCTGCCGCTCGGGGGGTGGCTGGCTCTCACCCCCCCGGCCCGCGCGGGCACCGCTGCCCGCCCCGCCCGGCCGATGCGGGTCATCCCGGTACCGGTCCTGGTGCTGCTGTCCGTCGCGGTGGGCTGCGTCGGCGGCATCTACGGCATCGGCGGCGGCTCGATCCTCGCGCCCGTCCTGATCGGCACTGGCCGCCGCCCGGCGGAGGTCGCCCCTGCCGCCCTGGCCGCCACCTTCGTTACCTCCGTGGCGGGGGTGGTGACCTTCGCGATCCTGTCCATTCACCACCCCGGATCCGTGGCTCCTGACTGGCCCGCCGGCATCGCCCTCGGCGCGGGCGGCCTGGCGGGTGCGTACGCCGGTGCCCGGCTCCAGTCCCGGCTGCCGGACGCGGTGATCCGCCGGCTGGTCGGCGTTCTCGTCGTCGCGATTGGTGCCCGCTATCTCTGGTCGGGCCTTCAGCTCTGACGCCCCGCTGTTCGTCCGCTGCTTGCAGATGTGAGCGGCCTGGTGGCCTGGACGATGGCGGAGTGGAGGCCGCCCGCGCCGGTCAGGGCGACGGTGAGCCGATCAGCGCGGCCAGGCTCGCCAGGGCGCCGGCCCGAGCCTGGTAGTAGACCCACACGCCGCGCTTGTCGCGGTCCAGCAGGCCGCTGTCGTGCAGCACCTTGAGGTGGTGGCTGATCGTCGGCTGGGACAGGTCGAACGCGCCGGTCAGGTCGCAGACGCAGGCCTCGCCGCCCGGGTGCGAGGCCACCAGGGACATCAGGCGCAGCCGGACCGGATCGGCCAGCGCCTTCAGCAGCGGCGCGACCTGCTCGGCCTGCTCACGGGACAGCGGCTCGGCCGACAGCGGCGGGCAGCACGCGGCGGTGTCGGCCGGGCTCAGCACCGCCAGAGAGTTCGACATACATCTATATTGACATAGTCCGATGTCTTGTGGCAAGCTCGGCGGCGGTAGACATAGACGGCTATCGAAGTCCTGGATCCCCGGAGGTTCCCTTGTCCAGCCGCGTGCAGCTCGCCCTTAACGTCAACGACATCGACGAGGCGGTCACCTTCTACAGCAAGCTGTTCGGCACCGGGCCTGCCAAGCGGCGACCCGGGTACGCCAACTTCGCCCTCACCGAGCCGCCGCTCAAGCTCGTCCTGCTGGAGAACCCCGGCCAGGGCGGCAGCCTCAACCACCTCGGCATCGAGGTCCCCGACATCGGCACCGTCGACGCCGAGCAGGCCCGGCTCGCCGGGACCGGCCTTGCCTCGGTCGATGAGCGGGCCACCACCTGCTGCTACGCGAAGCAGGACAAGTTCTGGGTCCAGGGCGCGCCCGACGGCGAGTCCTGGGAGATCTACGCGGTGCTGGCCGACAGCCCGACCTTCTACGGCCAGGACGACGACGGCCCCGCGTGCTGCGGCGGCGAGGGCCCCCAGGCCGACGAAAAAACGGCCGCTGCCGCGGGCGCCTGCCGCTAGAGAGCCAGGCAGGGCATACGCACGGGCCCGGCGGACGACCCGCCGGGCCCGTCCTGTCCGACGGGCTGCGGTCAGGGAGCCGGCGGACTGGCGGGCGCTGACAGCAGCGCGGCCATGCGCTCCAGCGCGGCGGGCACCAGACGGTAGTAGACCCACGTGCCCCGGCGCTCGGAGCCTATGATCCCGGCTTCCCGCAGCACCTTGAGGTGATGGCTGATGGTGGGCTGGGTGAGGTCGAACGCCGTGGTCAGCTCGCAGACGCACACCTCGCCGCCCTGATGCGCCCCGATCAGGGAAACCAGCCGGAGCCGGACGGGATCCGCCAGGGCCTTGAACACCTGCGCCATCTCCGCCACGGCGCTCTCGCCGACCGGCTCCCGGACCAGCGGTATCGAACATTCCCCGGCCGTGACTGGCGAGCTGGCTGGGGGGATGAACTCCACCGTGCTCCGGTCAGCCTGCATCGACATGCCTCTATCTTGACGCCTGTCTATCCAGGCTGGCAAGCTGGCTGCCAGCTGCATTGACGCCTATCGATGGAAAGCGGCCGGTGAGAATGACGGTTCGGGTGGCGGTCGGCCGGTGAACGACGCGGCGTTGTGGCGGCGGCTGTTCGCTGAGCTGCTGGGCAGCGCGTTCCTGGCCGCGCTGGTGATCGGCTCGGGCATCGCCGCCCAGCGGCTGTCCCCCGGCGCGACGGGGCTGGAGCTGCTGGAGAACGCGGCGGCGACCGCGGCCGGGCTGTTCGCGATCATCTTGATGTTCGGGCCGGTTTCCGGCGGCCATTTCAACCCTGTCGTGTCGTTTGCCGATGCCGCATTCGGCGGGCTGCGCTGGCGCGACGCCGCGGCCTACCTGCCCGCCCAGCTGGCCGGGTGCATTGGGGGCGCCGTGCTCGCCAACCTGATGTTCGGCGGGGCGGCGGTCAGCATCTCGGCCAGGCACCGGGCCAGCCCGGCGCATTTCCTGTCCGAGGTCATCGCCACCCTGGGCCTGATCGTGGTCATCTTCGCGCTGGCCCGGACCGGGCGCGGCCGGTCCGCGCCCGCGGCCGTGGGGGCCTACATCGGGGCGGCGTATTTTTTCACCTCCTCGGCCAGCTTCGCCAATCCCGCGATCACCATCGGCCGGATGTTCTCCGCCACCTTCGCCGGCATCGCCCCCGCCTCTGCCCCTGCCTTCATCGCCGCTCAGGTCATCGGCGGCGCCCTGGCTGTCGTGATCATCAGGATCCTGTACCCCGGTGTCACTGCGGCCGAGGCCGCTGACGTCGTTGTCCCCCACCACGCAGGCCACGGCGACCCGGCCGCCCGCCTGGCGCAGGACGGCGCATCCCCTGCAGCGGGCCGGGCATCCGGCCCGGTCCAGCCCCACTAGCCAGCTAACCGGACGGGAGCCAGCCATGCACCTGGTCATGATCGGCGGCAGCGACGCCGGGATCAGTGCCGCGCTGCGGGCCCGCGAACTCGACCCCGCCGCCGAGGTCAGCGTCGTCGTCGCGGACGCCTACCCGAACTTCTCCATCTGCGGCATCCCCTATTACGTCTCCGGTGAGGTGACACACTGGCGCAACCTGGCCCACCGCACCGTGGCCGACCTGGAAGCCACCGGGATGAACCTGCGGCTGGACACCACCGCCCGCCGGATCGACGTCGCGGCCCGCAAGCTCCTGGTCACCGCCGCCGGCGGCGGGGAGGAACTGATCGGCTACGACAAGCTGATCGTCGGCACCGGCGCAGTCCCGGTCCGGCCCCCGATCACCGGCCTCGCCGGGCCTGATGCCCTCGGCGCGCAGGACGGGGTGCACCTGCTGCACTCGATGGGCGACACCTTCGCCGTCATGCGCACCCTTGAGGAAACCGCCCCGGCCACCGCGGTCATCGTCGGCGCGGGCTACATCGGCCTGGAGATGGCCGACGCCCTTACCACCCGCGGCCTGCCGGTCATCCAGATGGAACAGCTGCCCGAGGTCCTGCCCACCGTCGACCCGGCTCTCGGCGCACTCGTGCATGCCGAGCTCACCGCCCGCGGCGTCGAGGTCCTGACCGGCACCACCGTGCAGCGGATCAGCCGCGCCGCGGCAGGCCAGCCCGGACGGCTGCGGGTCGAGGCCACCGCGGCCGACGGCACCACGCTGACCCGCCCGGCCGACATGGTCCTGGTCGTGGTCGGCGTCCGCCCCGACACCAGCCTCGCGGCTGAAGCCGGGGCAACGCTGGGCGTGCGGGGCGCGATCACGGTGGACCGCGGGATGCGGACCGTCCTCCCCGATGTGTTCGCCGCCGGGGACTGCGTCATCACCCACCACCGGCTGCTCGGCGAGAACTACCTCCCGCTCGGCACCACCGCCCACAAGCAGGGCCGGGTCGCGGGCGAGAACGCGCTCGGCGGCAACCGGGAATTCGCCGGCAGCCTCGGCACCCAGGTCGTAAAGATCTTCGACCAGGCCGCCGCCCGCACCGGCCTGCGCGACCACGAAGCCGCCGCCGGGTTCGACCCGGTCACCGTCCAATCTCAGGCTGACGACCACAAGGCCTACTACCCCGGCAGCCACCGCATCACGATGCGGTTCACCGGCGACCGCGGCACCGGCCAGCTCCTCGGCGTCCAGCTCTTCGGCCACCGGCACGCCGAGATCGCCAAGCGGATCGACATCGCCGCCACCGCCATCTTCCACGGCATGACCGTTGACGCCGTCAGCGACCTCGACCTGTCCTACACCCCACCGCTCGGCAGCCCCTGGGAAGCGGTCCAGATGGGTGCCCAGGCCTGGGTCCGGCAGGCTGGTCAGTGACCGACAGCCTCTTCCCGGTGCGGGAGCTTCCAGCCTGGCCGGACGAAGTGACAGGTGTAGCCGTCTGGATAGCGCTCGAGGTAGTCCTGATGCTCGGGCTCCGCCTCCCAGAACGGCCCGGCCGGCTCCACTTCGGTGACTACCTTTCCCGGCCACAGGCCGGAGGCGTTGACATCGGCGATCGTGTCGTAGGCGACCTGCTTCTGCTGCTCGCTCGTGTAGTAAATGGCCGACCGGTAACTGAGACCGATGTCGTTACCCTGGCGGTTCCTGGTGGTCGGGTCGTGCACCTGGAAGAAGAACTCCAGGAGCTCACGGTAGGAGATCTGCGCCGGGTCGAAGACGATCTCGATGGCCTCAGCGTGGGTCCCGTGATGCCGGTACGTCGCGTTGGGCACGTCCCCGCCCGTGTAGCCCACCCTCGTGGTGAGCACACCGGGACGGCGGCGGATGAGGTCCTGCATGCCCCAGAAGCATCCGCCGGCCAGAATTGCCGTTTCGGTAGTCTTGCTCATCGTTGCACCTTGCCGTCAGGATCGTCGAACACGTTGCGGTTGGCCCAGTCCCCTTCAGCCTATTCACGGGTGGCTATGGCGCGACCACGGGGAATCAGCTGCCCGTGGCCAGGATCACATCTGATGCCTTGATCACCGCCGTCACCTGGCCGCCCTCGGCCAGGCCGAGCTGGCGGACCGCCTCCACGGTGATCGAGGCGACCAGGCGTACCCCGCCCGCCTCCAGCTCGACATTGGCGATTGCCTCGCCCGAGTTGATGGTGACGACCGTGGCCGGGATTTGGTTGCGCGCGCTCAGCTGCATGACTCGTGCTCCTGGGTGTGGTGGACGGTGTTGTCAGCCCCACGCTAGCGGTGAGATCAGCATCAGGGACGGCAGCACGCCCGCGCAGGTCGCCTGGCCTGAGTGAAGGGGGGTGCGTCCGCCCCTGCCGCAGGCAGCATTGACTGACATCAGGCATGACTGTGGTTAAGCGGTCACAATTCGGGCAAGGCGTGACTCGATCCGCAGCCGTGAGCGTCAGGGCCAGAGGTTTCCCCTGCGGCCCGCGCCGTGAGCAGGGCCGCGCGGGTATCGGCCCCGTCCCGCGCCGCCGCGGCCAGGGCGGCGGCGAGCTGACGCTCCCCCGCCGTGCCGGCGACCTCGGCCGCCTGCCGGAGCACGTACACATGGTCGGCGCCGGTCAGCCATTCGGCGTCGCGGACGCTGGGCCATAGCTCGAGCACCCTGGTCAGCATGGCGAGCTGCTCGGCACACGCCAGGGCACGGCCGGCATCGGCTGCCGCCCGCCAGGCGCTGCTCAGCGCCCGGGCCGGGTCGTGCGCGTGATGCCAGTGCCCGGCCTGCTCGATCACCGCGTACCCGGGTTGGACCAGGGACGAGTCCTCCTGCAGCGCGGCGGCGAAGCGGTGGTGCGTCTCGGTGTGCTCGCAGGGCAGCAGATCGGCGTGGACGGCCTCGCTGATCAGGGCGTGCCTGAAGACGCAGGACTCGTCGTCCGCCAGCAGCACGCCGCCGGCCACGGCCGGGCGCAGGCTGGCGTCCAGCGCGCCGGCACCCATGCCGGTGACCGCCGCGAGCAGCCCGCGGCCGGTGCGCTGCCCGCCGGCGCTCGCCGTTCGCAGCACCTCCTGGGTCTGCTCGGGCAGCCGCCTGACGGCGGCGAGCATCAGGTCCCGCACTCCGGCCCCGCATCTCCCGCCGCGCTGGCCGTCGCAGCACACCAGTTCCTCGGTCAGCAGCGGGTTGCCCGCGGCACGGCGGTATACCCGGTCCGCGAGCGGCGGCACGGGCTCGCGGCCGGCCAGGCGCCCGACCAGTTCGGCCGACTCGGCGCGGGTGAGCCCGGTCAGCTCCGCGCGCTGCACCCAGCTGACCCGGCCGAGGCTGGACAGCAGGGCGCAGAGCGGGTGGCCGCGGCGCAGCTCGTCCGACCGGAAGGTGACGACGATCAGCACGCCGTGCATCTCCTGCTGGCTGTTGATGAGGAACGACAGCAGTTCCGTGCTGGACTCGTCGGCCCAGTGCGCGTCCTCGACGACCAGCACGACCGGCCGCTGGCTGGCCAGTTGCTCCAGCAGCGTGAGCATCTCCACGAAGAGCCGGGCGCGCGCCTGCCGCGGACTGCCTCCCGGGATCGGCTGGCCACATTCCGGCAGCCACCTGAGCAGCTCGCGGCCCGGGAAGCCGGTCAGCCCGGCGAGGTCCTGGCCGCGGGCCAGATCCCTGAGCACGGCGGTAAACGGCGCGAACGGCAGGCCGACCCCGCCAGCGTCGGGGCACCTGCCGGTCAGCACGCGCGCCGCCGCGGCGGCTCCGGCACTGAACTCGCTGACCAGCCGTGACTTGCCGACTCCCGCGTCGCCGCCGATGAGCAGTGCGGCCGGGCTGCCGCCGCGGACCCGGGCGAGCGCGTCACCGAGCCAGCCAAGCTCCTTACGGCGGCCGACCAGCACCGGGCTGGTCACGCACGCCGACCCGGCCCGGGGGAGCCCCGGCCGGGCCGTCCCCGCGGCGGCGGTTACGTCAGCCGCGGTCACGTCAGCCGCGGTCACGTCAGCCGCGGTCACGTCAGCCGCGGTCACGTCAGCTGACCGCGCGGCCGGCCAGGCGGGCCCGCGCCGACGGCTCGTGCCGCAGCGATCCCCCGGTGCGGGTCAGGAACTCGCTGTACGCATCCGGCGCGGTGTCCGGATGCGGCAGGTAGGCGTCGAGCGACAGGTGAGCGGCGGTGAGTCGCCTGTTGAGGCGGTCGAGCTCGGCGACCGCCGAGCCGGCCCGGCGGACCGCGCGCAGCAGCGCGGCCGCGGCCCGCCGCAGGACGGTCGCGTAACGCAGTATCTGAGTCCGCATGGCTGCCTCCTAAGCCCTCGAACCGGTGATGGCACGCTGAGAATGACGGCCGGTGGATCCGCGCGGCCGCCCCCGCCCCCGCTTGCTCGCGACCACGGCGCCCTGCAGCACCAGCTCGCCGCCCCACACGCCCCAGGGCTCACCGCGCTCGAGCGCGCCGGCCAGGCAGGCCGCGATCGCCGGGCAGCCGCGGCACAGTTCCTTCGCCCGGGCGAGATCCGCCGGTGACTCGGCGAAGAACAGGTCCGGGTCAGCCAGGCAGGGGAACTCCGTGTCCCGGGACACCTCGGCCCGGGTATGCAACATGACCATGCCGCGCCGCCCTTAGATCCCGGGCGGTGGCACGGCGGTGCGGCCGCGGCGGGCGCGGCGTGCCAGCCTGGCACGCCGCACGGCCGCCGCTTGCCTGCGCAGATCCTTGACGTGTTCTGCGGCCAGGGTCTGGGACATGTACGGGAACATGACTTCCTCCTCGGTGCGGGCCCGCTTTGCGCCCACACCTAGAGGTTCGCCGTAAGTCCCGGCCGGCGGCATCGGGCAGATGCCTTATCTATGGGCCGGCGTTGGTCTTAGGACCGCCGGCCAGGACTAAGAGCCCGCGCCGGCTAGCCGCTCACCCGCACCGTCGCCCCCGCCTGCCGCACCGCCTGGCCGCCCAGATCCACGGTGGCGTAGAGCACCGAATCGGCCGCTGGCGCCCCGGTCGGCGGCTGGACGGTGAACCGCACGATCGGTGCCACCGACGGCGCGACGGTGCCGAACACCGTGGGCCCGACCGGGTGCACCTGCCAGCCCTGCGGCGCCTGCAGCGAGAACCGGACTCCGTGCAGGGTCTCGTTGCCCGAGGCGGTCAGCTTGACCTGCACCGTGGCCGGTTTCCCGGCCGCGACCGTGGCCGGGGCAGTGACGACGGCCTGGCGGGCGGCCGGGGTCGAGGTCATGGTGAACGACCCGTGCAGCGGCAGGTTGGCCGTGGCCGAGGAGTCGCCGACGTACACCTGGTAGCTGCCCGCCGTCTGGCTCCAGCCGCCGGCCTGCTGGTCCCACCACGAGGTGTCACTGGGCGTCACGGTGAACGTCACCTGGGCCGACTGCCCGGGACCGAGCGTGACCCGCTGGAAGCCCTCCAGCTGCCGGGGCGGCTCGCCGGCCGCGGCCGGGTCACCCAGGTACAGCTGGGCCACGTCGGTGCCTGCCCGGCTGCCGGTGTTCTTGACCGTGGCCGTCACCTGCACCGTTCCCGTCCCGTCGGTCCTCGCCGGAGTCACGTGCAGGCCGCTATAGGCGAAGGTCGTATAGGAAAGCCCGAATCCGAACGGGAACAACGGCTGTATGCCTTGGGCGTCATACCAGCGGTAGCCGACGTTGAGCCCCTCGGAGTAGTGCACCTTGCCGTTGACGCCCGGGAAGCGGTTCTTCGGCGCGGCCGGGACCTGGGACAGGCTGACCGGGAACGTGACCGGCAGGTGACCGCTCGGGTCCACGGTGCCGAAGAGCACGCTGGCCAGGGCCTTGCCGCTGGTCTGGCCCGGGTACCAGGCGTCCACCACCCCGGCGACCTGGTTCAGCCACGGCATGGCCACCGGAGCACCCGCATTGATCACCACGACGGTGTGCGGGTTGGCTGCCGCGACGGCCGAGATGAGCTCGTCCTGGGCCGACGGCAGGTTGAGGCTGAGCCGGTCGGCCGCCTCGGTCTCGGTGTCGTCGCTGACCACGACCACGGCGGTCGAGGCGGACTTGGCCACGTTCACCGCCTTGGCGATGCCCGGGGCGAGGCGCGACGGCGTCCCCCACAGCAGCCCGGAGGAGTCGCCGCTGATCAGCAGCTGGTAGCTCTGCCCGGCCTGCAGCTGCACCGCGACCGAGTAGGTGTGTACCGGCGGGGTGCTCGGGACGTCGAGCAGCGTCTTGCCGTCCAGCTTGAGGTAGGTCGGGGTGTAGCAGCCGCACGGGTTGGTCAGGGCCAGCACGTACGTGCCCGTCTCGGGCGCGGTGAGCGTGCCCTTGTAGGTGCCGCCGAACGGGGTGGGCGCGTACGCCGGCGACAGGTCGCTCGACGGGATGGCCGGCAGCGCCGTGTCGACCGGCAGGGCCTGGGTGTAGCTCACCGTTGTGCCGGTGCCCGCGGCCGCCTTGATGCCCTGCAGCGGGCTGACCGTGCCGGACGGCAGCACGTAGGCGCTGCCGCCGCCGGTGTAGGCGGGCGAAGCCGAGGCCGCCGGGCCGATCACGGCGACGTTCCCGGCGTTCGCAGCCGGGAGCGGCAGCACCGGGCCGCTGTTCTTCAGCAGCGTGGTCCCGGTCTCGGCCACCTGGTTGGACAGGGCCACGTGGGCCGGCGTAGTCACGACCGCCCCGGTCGAGCCGGTGCGCGGGTTGCTCAGCAGGTTGAACCGGAACATCTCGGTCAGGATGCGGACGCACATGGTGTTCACCACGGTCCGGGAGATCGTGCCGTCCCGTACCGCCTGCAGCAGCGGCTGGCCGAAGTTGGAGTTGAACGGCTGCTCCATGTCCGTGCCGTCCGCTGCCGCCGCGGTGTCGTGGATAGCCCCGTAGTCAGAGGTGACGAATCCCTGGAAGTTCCACTGGTCCCGCAGCACGGTGTTCTCCGTGTACGGGTCCTGGCAGGCGAAGTGGCCGTTGATCACCGAGTAGGCGCACATCACCGACGCCGCCTTGGCCTGCTGCACCGCGGCCTGGAAGCCCCGCAGGTAGATCTCGTGCAGCGTCCGCTGGCTGATGATGACGTCGTCCAGCGCGGTATTGCGGTTGGTCTCCTGGTTGTACACGACGTAGTGCTTGACCTGGTCGAGCACGCGCTGGCTCTGCACGCCGTTGATGTCGCTGACGGCGAGCTGGGTGTTGAGGTACGGATCCTCGGTGTAGGTCTCGAACGACCGCCCCCAGCGCGGGTCCCGGTCGATGTTGATGGTCGGGCCCAGGTCGGCGCTCGCTCCCTTGCCGGCTTCCTCGGCGCCCACCACCGCACCGTAGTGCTGGGCTAGCGAGGGGTCAAAGGTGGCCGCGAGGGACACCGCGGAGGGAAGCTCGGTCACGCCGGTGAGCCCGTCGCCCACCCCGACCGGCCCGTCCTCCAGGCCCATCGCCGGGATGCACAGCTGCGGCTGGGCCGCCATGTAGAAGACGTAGGGCTGGCTGGTTCCCTGCCCCTCCACCATGGTGATCTCGTCGGACAGGGTCATGTGGCTCATCACCTCGGCCACCCGCTGGGCGACCGTCTGATGGGTGTTGAGCCACGGGCACCGCGCGGCCGCGGTCGTCGGCGGGGTCTGCGCGCCCGCGGGCGCCGCGGATGCAGCGAGTGCGATCCCGGTGGTGACTGCCGCTATCGCCGCGCCGGAGGTGAGGAACTTCTTCATTGAGGTGCCGCCCTTCCCAGCCATTCGTCGGACCATCACGTGCCCAGCACACCGGGTCTCACTCGAAACATTCGTTAACATTCCGTAGATATCTGGCCGCACCGGGCGGAGCCTGGCGAGGCCGCCGGGAGAAACCCGGCGCGAAGACTGGTTAGCTCGATCCATGAGCCGAGCCGCCGATCCCGGGCCGCGCGAACTCGCCGACCTGCCTTATGCCGCTGCCCTCACGCCGCACAGCGGCGGGCTCGAGGTTCATGCGGAGTACGACACGGTGCACTTTGACCGGGCCGGCTTCGACGATCCGGACGCGGCCGGCGCGCGGTTCCTCGAGTGCGCGTTCACCGGGATATCGGTCCAGGGCGGCCGGATGCGCCGGGCCAGGTTCACCGGCGCGTGGCTGAAGGACCTGGGGATGACGCTGACCGACATCGCCGAGACGCAGTGGTCAGACACCACGCTGATAGGCAGCTCGATGGCCGGCGTGCAGGCGTTCGGCGCGCGGCTGGACCGGGTGGTCTTCGCCGGGTGCAAGCTCGACTCGGTGAACTTCCGTGACGCCGAGCTGACCGGGGTGACGTTCACCGACTGCCTGCTGCGCGACGTGGACTTCGCCGGTGCCAAACTGCGCCGGACGGTCTTCGCCGGCTCCCGGCTGACCGGGGTGGACTTCAGCCGGGCGAGCCTGGACACGGTGGATCTCCGCGGCTCCGAGCTCGGCCTCATCGTCGGCCCCAGTCCGCTGCGCGGCGCCATCATCACCAGCGGCCAGCTCTCCGCCATCGCGCCGGTGCTCGCCGACAGCCTCGGCATCGTCGTGGACGACGACTAGCGCGGCGGGATCCGCCGCATCACCGGCCGCTGGCCCGGTGGCGCGGGGACGTCGCCGCCAGCGCATGCACGAGCAGTAGCCGAACGTCCCGTGAGCGCGGGAGAACGCGTCCAGGTCGCCGGCCCGGTCCGGCGTGACCGGCGCGAACCGGTAGTCCGGGCTGCCCGCCGCGGCTCAGCCCTTCCTCGGCTCGCCACGGTAGGTGCCGAACGACCAGCGGTTGCCCTCCGGGTCACGGACCGCGAAGTCGCGTGATCCGTAGTCGGTCTCGTGCAGCCCGCTGATGACCTCGGCGCCTGCCGCCGTGGCGCGGGCGAACAGCCCGTCGGGATCGTCGGTGACGACGTAGCAGCCGAAGCTGCCCGGCTGCACCGGCCAGGAGTCCTCGGCGGCCGGCCGGGCCGAGCCGAGCATGATGCCGCCGCCAGGCGGCCACGAGAGCTGGGCGTGATGGACGATGTCACCATCGCCGTACACGGCGGTCTCCTCGAAGCCGAACGCGTCGGCGAGGAACCGGATCAGGGCACGGGCGTCGCGCGCCCGCAGCGTGGGCCACACCTGAGGTGGCGGGTTGTTGTCTGCCATGTCCAGGAGTCTGGCAGCCCTCACGTCGCCGCGGCTTGGACGTTTCGGAACTCCTCGGCGACCCAGCGGCTGGGCGGGCAGCCGGCCAGCGCACGGAACTCGCGGGCGAGATGCGCCTGGTCGTAGTACCCGCAGACGGCGGCGAGCGCGGCGAGCTCCGGCGGGCCTGCGGCCGCGACCCGGCGCTGCAGCAGGCGGCGGGCGCGGTCGAAGCGCACCACCCGCCCGGCCTCCTTCGGCGCCAGCCCGATCTCGGTCCTGAACCTGGCGCCGAGGCGCCGGCTGCTCCAGCCCGCCGCATCGGCGAGCTGGCCGACGGGCGCGCTGCCGCCGCTGGCCAGCAGCGCATGCCAGGCCTGGGTCACCTCCGGGCTGGCCGGCTGGCTGTCTCGCAGCTGCCGCAGCAGCATGTCGTCGATCACGGCGAACCGCTGCTCCCAGGTCGCCGCCTCGCGCACCCGCTCGTGCAGCTCGCGGGCCGCCGGGCCAAGGATGCGGGCGGCGTCGGCATCGACGCCGGCGAGCTCGCCGGCGGGCAGGCCGAACAGCAGGCGCGCGCCGAGCGGCTTGACCGCGAGCTGGATGCCCGACTGCCTGCCCGGGTGGGTGATGATCACCGGCGTGCTGTGCAGGCCGCCGAGCAGCGTGGTGTACCGGGCGGGCGGCTGCCGCGGATCGGAGAGCACCGCCAGCTCCAGCTGGTCCTCCAGCGTAATGATCATCGTGACGTACGGCGACGGCAGCCCCCGGTGCCGGCCGGGCGCAAGGCCGGCCTGCCGGTAGCCGGAGTACCAGGCGATGTAGGGCCGGAGCGCGGGCGCGGGCACGCCCTGCACCGACTCGCTCACCTGACCGGTATCGGCGCTGCTCACCCGACAATTATCACCCGCGATGCGGCGCACGGGCAGGGGCGCGAGTCCCGGAGCGCGGCACGCGGGGAGAGCGGGGAGTCAGAGCCAGCCGTGGCGCGCGGCCTGCAGGCCGGCCTGGAACCGGGTCTGCGCGCCCAGCTCACTCATCAGGCGGCGCACGTGCCGCTGTACCGTCCGCGGATGCCAGCCGAGCTGGCGGCCGATCGCCTCGTCGGTGAGCCCGACGGCCAGCAGCCCGAGCAGCATCCGCCGCTGGTCATCGTCCTCCTGGGCGGCCGCCTGCTCATCGTCGCTGAACCGGATCGGCACCGCGGACGCCCAGATCGCCTCGAACAGCGCGCTGAGCGTGTCCAGCAGCGACGACGAGTGGATCACCAGCGCGCTGTCCGCGCTGTCGGCCCGGTCCGGCCGCTCCAGCGGGATCAGGCCAATCGAGTCATCGGCCAGGAACATCTTCACGGGCAGGTCGGCGGTCACCCTGGCCTGCTCGCCGGCCAGCACCAGCTGCTGCATGGCGGCCAGCCGCCCCGGCATGTCCAGGCCCTTTCTCGCGTACACGGCGCGGAACGTTACCCCGGCGGCCAGCCCGTCCCTTTCTGCCTCGTTGACCAGCACGCTGGTCGCGTACGGCGGCCGGTCGAACGACCGCACCTCGCGGCGGGCGCTGCGCTGCAGCTGCTCCCAGCGCTGCAGCGTGGCGTCCCTGGTCGTCACGACCTCAACCACCTCTTCGGGCCTGGCCGAGTCCCGGCGCGCCCGGAACCGCTGGGCCAGCCTGGCCGTCTCCAGCCGCACCTGCTGCAGCTCCTGCTCCCGGGCCCGGACCAGTACCTCGAGCGCCATGTCCGGCGGGGCCGGCAGATAGCGGGCGGGCTGGCCGGTGAGCCGGGAGATCAGCCCGGCCGTCTCCAGCGCGGCGATCGCCGGGCGCACCCGGGCACCGGGCACCCGGTCGCGGAGCTGCGCAGCGGTGGCCGGCGAAGTTTCGAGCAGGGCCAGGTAGACAGCCTGCTGCTCGTCGGAGAGGCCGACCGCATCGAGCATGCTGATCCTGTCGTCTTTACGTCAATGACCGGAACCCGGTTATGGTAATTGTTCCACTGCCTGGTGCTTTGTGCCTAGCCTTGCCTCGGAGCCGTTAGGAGGTAACAGGGTTGATGACCGGCGACGCACTACGGCGGGTAACGGCAGGCACTATACCGGCGCTCCTTCTGGCGGTACTGCCGCCAGCGGCGCGGCGGCGGCCGGCCAGCCGTTCGCGTCGCCCGCTGCCCTGTCAACGAACCGGGCCTCGATTTCGGTTCACGGCGGCCCGGGGTGGAAGCCGGCCGCCGCCATCGACCCGGCGCCGGGCAGTCGCTGCACGCCGCGCCCGTGGCAACGGGGCCGGGCGCGACACCGGGGCCCGCCGTGCCCGGGCGGCCGCGAACTGGGGCAGCCTGCACCTCACCGTCAGGTCGTCGCTGGAGACCGCTCAGGGAGTCGCGCTGCCCAGCCCCGCTCACGGCGCCAGTCGTCTGCTGGCGGCACGGAGCGGATCAGTTAGCCGACGGTGGTGTGGTAGGCGTAAACGTTAGGGGAGCCATACCTGGCCACGTAGACCATGCTCGTCGTCGGGTCGGCCGCCACCGGGACGGCATTGACGGTGACGGTGACCGGCCCGCGGAAGGTCTTCCCGTTGACCTGGATCAGGTAATAGCGGTCGGTCACGAAGACCCGGTGGGTGGACTGGTCAACGGCCAGGCCGACCGGACTGCCCCCTTGCCACCCCGTCGCGTCCCTGAGCCGGATACGGCCTACGCGCGCGCTGGTCTTGCCGCTGATCCCCTCCAGGACGTGGTAGTCGTAGCGTCCCCAGGCGACGTAGATCACGTTGTCGGAGGGGTCCGCGATGACGTTCCGCACTTCATAGGGGAAGCTAACCGTCGTGAGCAGCTTGCCGTTGCTGCCCTGGAGTACCTCTACCTCGTCAGAGAAGGCGACGTAAAGCTTGTTCGACGCCGGGTTGACCGCGATGGCAACCACGCCGGAGGGGAGGCTGGCCGTGGCGGTGACCGTATTGGTCGCGCCGTCGATGATCGACAGGCCGCCGGAGCCGGCGGCGTACACGGTGTTGCCGGACGCGTCCGCCGCCACCAGGTAGGCGCCTGCCACCGGGATGGTGGCGGTGACGATATTGGTCGCCCCGTCGATCACCGAGATCGTGCCCGCCGTCTGGCTGGCGGTGTAGACGGTGTCCGTGGCCTGGTTGACGGCGACGGCCCGGGGGTTGCTGCCCACCGGGATGGTCGCCGCGACGGTATTAGTCGCCCCGTTGATCGCGTAGAGGTCGGGCGAGGGCCCGGTGCAGGTGACGTAGACGGTGTTGGTCGCCGGGTCTACCGCGACGCCTGTCGGATTCTGGCCGACGGGGATGGTGGCGACCTGGGTCAGGGCCCCGCCCGCGGGGGCGGCGGCCGCGGGGGCGGCGGCCGCCAGCGTCAGCGCCAGGGCGCCGCAGCCTGCGGGAATGGCGAGATACCTGAGCAGGCGGCCCGCAGTGGGATGGTCCGGTTGCTTCCTGGCCATGTACCGATCACTCCTCGGGTCGGCGGCTGCGCTCTGAGTGAACTGAGGGGCGGCACACCTGCGCTGAGCAGACGACTCATGGTACGCCCGGAATTCTCCTGTGAGATTACGATTTCATGACTTATTTGCGGATGCCTGATAAACGCCGCCACCGGGGCCACCGGGCACCAGGCATCCGTCGGCACGGCGGTGGCCAGCTCGGCCACGGGGCATCAGGCGTCCGTCCGCACGCCGTCGCCGCAGCGGCCACGGGGCATCAGGCGTCCGTCCGCACGGCGGTGGCCAGCTCGGCCACGGGCTGCGGCTCGGCCACGGGCTGCGGCTCGGGCACGAGCGTGCGGTCCGGCCGCAGCACCGTGGCGGCGACCGCGATGGCTGCGGCCACCAGGCCGAACGCAATCCAGAACGCCAGGTGATAGCCGCCGGTCAGGGCCGCGGCCAGCGGGCGGCCGGCCGCGACCAGCGCGCTGGTCCGGGACGCGGACACGGTGGCCAGCACGGCCAGGCCCAGCGCGCCGCCGACCTGAGCGGTCGTGTTCACCAGGCCGGAGGCCAGGCCCGCGTCCTGCGGCGAGGCACCGGACATGGCCAGCGTCATCAGCGCCGGGAAGCACACGCCCGCGCCGGTGCCGAACAGCAGCATGACCGGCAGCACCCGGGTGGCGTAGCCGCCGCCGGCCGGGACCGCGGCGAACAGGGCCAGCCCGGCCGCGATCAGCCCGAGCCCGGGGAACAGCAGCCGGCGCGCGCCGAAGCGCATGACCAGCCGGTCGGTGTACCGGACCGACAGCGCGCCCATCACGACCGTGACCGGCAGGAAGGCCAGGCCGATCTGCAGCGGGTCGTAACCGAGGATCTGGCGCAGGTACAGCGAGCCGAGGAAGAACATCCCGAACATCCCGGCGGTGCCGAGCACCTGGATGAGGTTCGCGCCCGCCACCGTGCGCGACCGCAGGATGCGCAGCGGCATGAGCGGCTGCCGCGCGGTCAGCTGCCGGACGACGAAGGCGCCGAGCAGCCCGGCTGAGCAGGCCGCCATGGCGAGCGTGCGGCCGGCCAGCCAGCCCTGCTGCGCGGCCGGGCCGACGATCGTGAAGACGCCCACCATCATCGCGCCGGTGATCAGCACCGCGCCGGGGAAGTCGGCCCCGGCACGGATGCCGGCGCTGCGGTCCGGCCGGATCGCCCGCCTGGCCGCGATCATCGTGGCCGCGCCGATCGGCAGGTTGATGTAGAAGATCCAGTGCCAGTTGAGTACCTGGGTGAGCACTCCCCCTGCCAGCAGGCCCACCGCCCCGCCGGCCGAGGCGACGAAAGCGTAGATGCCGATCGCCTGGGCCCGCTCCCGCGGCTCGGGGAACATCGTCACGATCATCCCGAGGATCACGGCCGAGGTCAGCGCGCCGCCCATGCCCTGCAGGAACCGGGCCCCGACCAGCATGGCCTGGTTCGTGGCCAGCCCGCACAGCAGCGAAGCGAGGGTGAAGACGCCGAGCCCGGACAGGAAAACCCTGCGCCGGCCCGCCAGGTCGCCCAGCCGTCCGGCCAGCAGCAGCAGGCCGCCGAAGGCGATCAGGTACGCGTTCACCACCCAGGCCAGGCTGGACTGGGAGAAGCCGAGGTCGCGCTGGATGGACGGCAGCGCCACGTTGACCACGGTCATGTCCAGCACGATCATGAGCATCCCGGCGCACAGCACCACCAGGGCTACCCGGCGAGAACGGTCAGCCATGATTCCTCCCGAAGTTGCGGCCTTCACTGTCTGGACTAGTTACGAATCAGAAACTCATCTTTCGACACCGATGAGTTCGGGGCGGCGACGTAGTCTCCATAAGCAGACGGCACGCGAAGGGCAGGGCCATGACGGACACTGCGGTCGAGGAAGACTTCCAGACGCTGGCGGAGCCGTACCGGCGCGAACTGCTGGCCTACTGCTACCGGATGCTCGGCTCGCTGCACGACGCCGAGGACCTGGTGCAAGAGACCTACCTGCGCGCCTGGAAGTCCTACGCGCGGTTCGAGGGCCGGTCCTCGCTGCGGACCTGGCTGTACCGGATCGCCACCAACGCCTGCCTGACCGCGCTGGAGGGCCGCGGCCGGCGGCCACTGCCCAGCGGGCTCGGCGCGCCGAGCGCCGACCCCGAGGCCGAGCTGGCCGTCCAGCCGGAGCTGCCCTGGCTCGAGCCGGTGCCCGACACGCTGGTGGGCGCCGGCCCGTCCGACCCCGCGACGATCGTCACGTCAAGGGAGAGCATCCGGCTGGCCCTGATCACCGCGCTGCAGCACCTGCCGCCCCGGCAGCGCGGCGTCCTCATCATGCGGGACGTGCTGAGCTGGCGGGCCGCCGAGGTCGCCGAGCTGCTCGGCACCACGACCGTCGCGGTCAACAGCATGCTGCAGCGGGCCCGGGCGCAGATCAGCCAGCTCGCCCCGGCCGAGGACGCGGTCACCGAGCCGGTGACCACGGCGCAGCGGGAACTGCTCGAGCGCTACGTCGCCGCCTTCGAGAACTACGACACCGCCGCGCTGGTGAAGCTGTTCACCGCGGACGCGGTCTGGGAGATGCCGCCGTTCAGCGGCTGGTTCGAGGGTCCTGATGCCATCGCCGCGCTGAACAAGACGCACTGCCCGGCGACCGGTCCCGGGGACATGGTGCTGCTGCCCACCCAGGCCAACGGCGGGCCGGCCTTCGGCCTGTACATGCGCGGGGACGACGGCGTGCACCGGGCCTTCCAGCTGCACGTCGTGCACCTGAATGGCCCGGCCGTCGATCACGTGGTCGCGTTCTTCGACACGTCGCTGTTCGGAGCGTTCGGGCTGCCCGACGTCCTGCCGGCCGGGTCATGACCGGGGCGCGCCCGGCGGCCACGCTGTCCGGCGGGGTCGCGCTGCTGGAGCGCGCGGTCAGCTACGCCCTCGGCCAGCTGCACGGGGTCACCTCGGCTGACCTGTCCCGCCCGACGCCCTGCGCGCAGTGGGACCTGCGCGGCCTGCTCGAGCACATGGACGACTCGCTGGCCGCGCTGGCCGAGGCCCTGGACGTGCGGCACGTCGATGCCGTACCGGGGCCCGGCTACGGTCCCGCCGGGCCGCGGTACGGGCCGGCCGACTCCGCGGTCAGCGTCGTCGGCGCGCTGCGCGACCGGGCCGGACGGCTGCTCGGCGCGCTGGCCCAGGCCGGTGACGACCTGGTCTGGGTGGGCGGCTTCCCGGTCCCGGCGTGCGTCGTGACCAGCGCCGGCGCCGTCGACATCGCGGTGCACGGCTGGGATGCCGGCCGGGCCTGCGGACGGGCCGGGCCGATCCCCGACGAGCTGGCCAGCGACATGCTGGACATCTCGCCGCTGCTGGTCAGCTCCGCCGACCGGCCGGAGCGGTTCGCGGCGCCGGTTACCGTCCCGGCGCAGGCCACCGCCAGCGACCGGCTGGTCGCCTACCTCGGCCGGCAGCCCGGCTAGCCGGCCCGCGTCCCGCCTACCTCGGCCGGCCTCCCGGCTAGCCGGACGGCAGCCCGGCTAGCAGGTCGGCCGCTACCCGCAGACACCGTTTACCCGCGCCGGGCAACCTGGTCTTCGCCGACAACTCCAGCAACCGGTTCCGCGCGGTGACAAGCCGGTAATATCCTCGGGATGCTGGCATTTCCCGCCATTGCCGGCCGCCTGGCAGCCGACGCTCTCGCGGAAGTACCTATTTGCCCATTTTTTGCCGTTTCCCGCCGCGGCTACCCCGAGCTGACCAGGACGGATGCGGAAGATCGGCCCGCCCTATGATGAGCTATCGCGCTATTCCAGTGAGAGGCGGAGAGGAATGCGACGATATCTTCTGGTGGCACTCTGGCCCGCAGGACTGGCAGCGATTGCGGCTGTCACGGTCATAGCGGCGCGGCGGGCCCCGATGTCGCCTGGCCTGGCCGCCGCCGGCGATCTCGGGGGCCCGGACGGAGCCGAGCCGCCGGACCCGGCCGCGGATGCGGGGCAGGACGGCGCTGCGCTGGCCGGGCTCAGCGGGGCGGCACCGGTCCGGCCAGCCAATGACATCATCCGATTCGGCGCCATCACCTGCGCCGGCGCGTTCTTCTCCTACGGCGTGATGAGGATGCTCGGCCCCACGATCGTGCGGCGCGGCCCGGCGATCGACGAGCCCATCTACCGCTGGACCAGCACGCATCAGGTGAACCGGTGGGCGGCGGTCATGGAGCGGTTCAACAAGATCGGTAATACCTGGACCATCTGGGGTGCAGCCGGCGCCGCGGCCGCCTGCCTCGGGGTGACCTGGCCCAGGCAGAAGTGGCTACCGCCGACCGCCCTCGGAGCCGCGGTCCTGGTGGACAAGTACGTCACGCTGGCGCTCAGGCACACGTTCGACCGCCCCGGGCCGCCAGGCAGCCCGCTCGGCACCTACCCTCGGGCAGCTGCGACCGGGTGATCCTTTTCTACGGCCTGATCGCCAACCTGCTCTGGCGGGAGTTTAACGGTACCGACCAGGGCAAGGTCTGGGCCGCCGGCGCGGTGGCCGCCCTGGCCTTCAACGTCGCTTACTGTCGGGAATACCTCAGCAAGCACTGGTTCACCGACATCGTCACCGGGCTGCTCTACGGCCTGGTCCTGCTCGCGCCGTTCCTCGCCGCGGTCCGGCTGACTGCCGTGCCGGCCAGCGCGCGGGCCCGCCTCGACCGGCCCGTCCGCACCACCGCACCGGCGCTCAACCTGGCCGCCCTGATCAGCCCGGCGGCAGACTTACTGATGAGTCCGGCGGGGAGGCCGAGGTGCTCCCCGGCGTCATCATGACCACGCGGTGCGGGAACCCTGATGGTGACCACAGCACGGCAGATACGTCGTCGTATACGGTTAATGCGGTACTCGCCTGGCTTAGCAGAATTTTTACCTGATGTCCCAGTCCCTGGCACCGCCCGGGGCCGCATTCCGCTGATCCTGCCCGGAGGAAAGCGATGCACGCTCGGCGTCATCTCATCACCGCCACGGCGGCCGCGGCATCGGTCCTGCTGGCCACCGGGGCAGCGAGCGCGGCCACGGTGCGGCCGGGACCCGGTGCCCGCGCCGTGCTGGCCCGCACCGTGCTGGCGAACACCGTGCTGGCCAGCACGGCGCCCGGTCCCGGGCCGGCCGCCGCGCTCACCGCGATGCCTCCCGCCAGCCGGGTGCGGGTAAGCGTGTTCACCGGCCGCGACCAGGCGGGCCTGGCGGCGGCGGCGCGCGCGATATCGGACCAGGCCAGCCCGCGCTACAGGCATTACCTCAGCCCGGCTCAGGTCCGGGCCGGCTACGGGGCGACCGCCGTCCAGCAGGCCGCGGTCAGCGCCTGGCTGGCCCAGTCCGGCCTGGTCGTGACCCACCGCGACAGCTTCGTGATCTCCGCGTCCGGCACGGTGGCGCAGGCCCAGTCGGCGGTGCGGGCCAGGCTCGAGCTGAGCCGGCCGCGGGGCGGCACGGAGCAGGTCGTGCCCAGCCGGGCGATGTCGGTGCCGGCGTCGCTGGCCGGCTCGGTCGCCACGATCAGGGTCACTCCGGCTGTGGTGCCGATGGGCCAGCACGAGCCGCTGAAGCCGGCCGGCCCGCCGGGACGGCGGCCAGGGTCACCGAGGCGTGCTCGGCTTTCTACGGCCAGAAGCAGGCCAGCCAGCTGCCCGGCGCCTACGGCCGGACGCTCAGCTGGGCGCCGTGCGGCTACCTGCCCACCCAGCTGCGGCACGCCTACGGCGCGGCGCAGGCCGGGCTGACCGGCACCGGCGCCAGCATCGCGATCCTCAGCGAGGACAACGACTCCACCGCGCTCAGCGACGCCAACCGCTGGGCCAGGGCACGTAACTTTCCTCCGTTCGCGCCCGGGCAGTACTCCGCGAACATCGCCGCCGGCGCCCCCAGCGGCGTCGGCGACATCGAGAGCGCGCTGGACGTCGAGTCCGCGCACGGCATGGCGCCCGGCGCGCGGGTCAGCTACGTCGTCGGGAACGGCACCATCACCGGCGACCGGCTGCTCGACTCGCTCGACACGGTGGTGACGTATCACGTCGCTGACGTGGTGAGCAGCTCGTGGTACGAGGGCTACATGCCGGTGCCGGCCAGCATGATCAGTGCCTGGGAAGGCGTGCTGCAGCGGGCCGCCGTCGAGGGCATCAGCGTCAACTTCGCCACCGGCGACTACGGCGACAAGACGCCGCTGCAGTACCCGGGCTCGGACCCCTGGATCACCACGGTCGGCGGGACCAGCCTCGCCGTCGGCGCCGGCGGCCGCTACCTGTGGGAGGCAGGCTGGGAGACCGACGAGTCCAGGCTCAGCGGTGACGGCACGACGTGGAAGCCGGCTCCGCCTGGCCACTTCAGCGAGGGCAGCACGGGCGGCGTCTCCCGCCGGTTCGCCGAGCCTTATTACCAGCAGGGCGTGGTGTCCGGGAACGTCATCGGCGGCCGGGCGATGCGGGACGTGCCCGATGTCTCCGCGCTGGGCGACTGGAACCTCGGCTACCAGATCGGCGTGTCCGTCCCGGTCGGGCGCCACAAGATCAAGTACTTCAACGCGGTCAACGGCGGCACCAGCCTGTCTTCGCCGATGTTCACCGGGTTCGAGGCCGACCTGATCCAGGGCCGCGGCGGCATCGCGCTCGGCTTCGCCAACCCGGCGCTGTACGGCATGGCCGGCACGCCCGCCTTCCACGACATCACCGGCAGCCCGCAGGGCCAGGGCTACACCGAGGCCGTCGTGTACGGGCCGGCCTACCAGCAGAACCCGCCGTCGCTGGCGACCATGGGCCAGTGCGCGAGCACCCTGGCGCTGACCTGCGGCCCGGGCTACGACACCGTCAGCGGGCTGGGGTCCCCGGGGCCGAGGTTCTTCAGCTCGTTCCGCTCCAGGGCGAGGTGATTATCCCGAACGGCTCCGCTCCGGGCTGACCGCTAGGGCCCGGCCAGCAGCATGAGGCCCAGGAGCTCGTAGCAGACGTGTGCGGCGGCCACCGCGGTGATCTCGGCATGGTCGTAAGCGGGCGAGACCTCCACCACGTCGGCGCCGACCAGCGGGGCCCCGGCCAGGCCGCGCAGGATGCCGAGCAGTTCCCTGGACGTCAGGCCGCCCGCTTCGGGCGTCCCGGTGCCGGGCGCGTGCGCCGGGTCGAGCACGTCGATGTCCACAGAGATGTACAGCGGCGCGTCGCCCACCCGCTCCCGGATCCTGGCCAGCGCGCCCTCGACGCCGGCCCGCTCGACCTCCATCGCGGTGACCGTCCGGAAGCCGAGCTCGGCGTCCAGCTCCAGGTCGCTGGCGGCGTACACCGGCCCGCGGATGCCCACGTGCATGCTGTGGGAGTCCAGGAACAGCCCCTCCTCGGCGGCGCGGCGGAACGGCGTGCCGTGGGTCAGCGGGGCGCCGAAATACGTCTGCCAGGTGTCGAGGTGGGCATCGAAATGCAGCAGCGCGACCGGGCCGAACCGCTGCCTGGCCACCCGGAGCAGGGGAAAGGCGATCGTGTGGTCGCCGCCGATCGCCAGCAGGTGATCGGCGGCGGACAGCAATTCGGCCGCGGCGCCCTGGATCTGGTCGACGGCCTCGTTGATGTCGAACGGGTTGCAGGCGATGTCGCCGGCGTCGGCCACCTGCTGCGCGGTCAGCGGCCCCACGCCCAGCCCGGGATGCCAGGGGCGCAGCAGCCGGGATCCCTGCCGGACGGCGGCCGGGCCGAACCGCGCCCCCGGCCGGTAGGACGTACCGCTGTCGAACGGGACGCCGACGACCGCCACGTCGCAGTGCCGCACCTCGTCCCGCCGGGGCAGCAGCGCGAACGTCGGCGGCCCGGCGAACCGAGGGGTCTGGCTCGCGTCCATCGGCCCGCGCACCGGCTCGCCCGGCGGCCCGCTGCTGGTCACGTCGTTCCCCTCTCCCCGCTAGGCCCCGGCCCGGGCGGCTCGCCGTGCCTGCTACCTGGCGGCGGAGCCGTTCGGGATAAAGACACGGCTCCGGCCGCAACTGCGCCGGCACCTCCGCCGCGGGGACGGAGACGCCGGATCGCAGCCGACGGTCAGGCCTTGGCCTGCATGCTCGAGCGGGCGGGATTGGCCTGCTCGGCGGCCTTGGGGTCCTTCTCGTCCTGCTTGGCGCGGACGCCGGCCTCGACCTTCTCGCCGAGGTCCTTGTCCACGTTGCGCCAGTACTCGAAGGCGCGCTGCAGGACCGGCTCGGTGACGCCGTTGAGCAGGTGACCCACGACGTTGCTGACCAGCCGCTCACGGGCGGCGTCGTCGAGCACCTCGCGGACCATCGTGCCGGCCTGGCCCCAGTCGTCGTCCTGCTCGTGCAGGGTGTAGGCGGACCGGACCATGTCGCCGTCGGCGTGCCAGCCCACCGGCTTGTAGTGCTCGGAGTCGGCCTGCGGGCCGCCCTTGGAGTTCGGCGCGTAGACCGGGTCGGACACGTTCCTGACCCGCATCACCCCGTCCTTGCTGTAGCTGTGCACCTCGACCCTGGGCGCGTTGACCGGGATCTGCTTGTAGTTGACGCCCAGCCGGGCGCGGTGCGCGTCGGCGTAGGAGAAGCCGCGGGCCAGCAGCATCTTGTCCGGGCTGAGCGTGACCCCGGGCACGAGGTTGTTGGGCTCGAACGCGGCCTGCTCGATCTCGGTGTGGTAGTCGGTCGGGTTGCGGTCCAGGGTGAGCCGGCCGACCTCGTGCAGCGGGTAGTCGCCGTGCGGCCACACCTTGGTCAGGTCGAACGGGTTGAACCGGTAGTTCCTGGCCTCCTCGAACGGCATGATCTGCATCTTCAGCGTCCAGCTCGGGAAGTCCCCGCTCGCGATGTGCTCGTACAAGTCGCGCTGGTGGTAGTCGGTGTCCGCCGAGGCCATCTGGTCGGCCTCGTCCTGGGTGAAGAACTCGATGCCCTGGTCGGTCTTGAAGTGGTACTTGACCCAGAACCGCTCGCCCGCGGCGTTGATCCACATGTAGGTGTGGGAGCTGTAGCCGTTCATGTGGCGCCAGGTGCGCGGGATGCCGCGGTCGCCCATCAGCCAGGTGACCTGGTGCGCCGACTCCGGCGACAGGCTCCAGAAGTCCCACTGCATGTCGTGGTCGCGCAGGTTGTTGTCGGCGCGCCGCTTCTGCGACCGGATGAAGTGCTGGAACTTGAGCGGGTCGCGCAGGAAGAACACCGGGGTGTTGTTCCCGACCATGTCGTAGTTGCCCTCGGAGGTGTAGAACTTCAGCGAGAAGCCGCGCGGGTCGCGCCAGGTGTCCGGGGAGCCGCGCTCGCCGGCCACGGTGGAGAACCGGATCAGCGTGTCGGTCCTGGTGCCGGGCTGGAACACCGCGGCCCTGGTGTACGCGCTGACGTCCTGGGTGACCTCGAAGTGACCGAACGCGCCGCCGCCCTTGGCGTGCGGCTGCCGCTCCGGGATGCGCTCCCGGTTGAAGTTCGCCATCTGCTCGATCAGGTAATGATCTTGCAGCAGGATCGGGCCGTCCGGGCCCACGGTGAGCGAATGCTCGTCGCTCTCTACCGGCGCACCGGCATCAGTCGTCGTCGGCTTGGCCTGTGCTTGTGTCACTGCCACTCCTCCTCGTGAGAATGGGCTCCGGCCGCGGAGCCTTGTGCCGCTGTACAGGCGGGGCAGAGCCCCCAGAACACCACCTCGGCTTCATCTACCGTGAAACCCCGCTCGTCAATCGGGGTCAGGCAGGGCCGTTCCCCGACCACGCAGTTGACGTCCTCGGTGCGGCCGCAGTTGCGGCAGACAAGATGATGATGGTTGTCCCCCACCCGCCGCTCGAACCGGGCGGAATGCCCGGCGGGCTCGATGCGCCGCACCAGGCCCGCCGCCGTGCACGCGGCCAGCACGTCATAGACGGCCTGGAGGGACACCGTGCCGGACCGCTCCCGCACGCCCGCGCCGATCGCCTCGGCGCTGGAATGCGGGTGCCCGGCCAGCCACGTCAGCACGGCCTGGCGCGGCATGGTCACGCGCAGCCCGGCCGCGCGCAACGCCGCGGGGACGTCGTCCGGATCTCCGGCAGGGAAAGCCATGATGACGGCCATGCTTCTACATTTTCTGGGATGAGTCAAGATTTGGAGAAGCTACAAGCCCGGATGGCCGGCAGCTGAGCGGGTACGCCAGGCCACTACCGGGTGCGCCAGGCCTCGGCGGCCATGGTCAGCGCGATGCCGGCCACGACGCTGCCGAAGATCTCGAAGGTGGTCTCGAGCCCCAGGTGGGTGACGACGACCCCGGCGA
Organism: uncultured Actinomycetes bacterium; assembly: GCA_963702235.1. Lineage (GTDB taxonomy): Bacteria > Actinomycetota > Actinomycetes > Streptosporangiales > Streptosporangiaceae > PALSA-505. The sequence continues at coordinate 165,373 of CAVPBZ010000026.1, read as the reverse complement.
GGACGGCGGGCACGGACAGCGACAGGTAGGCGACGACATAGAACGCCGACATCACGGCCGCCCGGTGCTCGGCCGGTATGACGCTGGTGAGCTGGCGCAGGCCGGCCAGGAAGGCGACGCCGAACCCCGCGCCGGCGATGAACGAGCCCGCCAGGAACAGGCCGCTCGAGCTGACGGCGGCCGCGATGACGATCAGCGTCATGCCCGCGGCCAGCGCGACCGAGCCGGCGCTGGCCCCCAGCCACGGCGTCACCCGGCGGAAGGCCAGCTGGGCCGCGGCCGCCGCCAGGGTGAGCGTGATGCCGCCGACGCCCGCGAGGATCACGTTGGCCGTGCTGAACAGCTGCGCGGACAGCTGGGCGCCGAGCGAGAAGTACAGGCCGCCGATCGACCACGAGCCGAGCACCGCGAGACCGGCGAGCAGGAACGGGTGCCGGATCCCGGCGGGCACGCTGGGCCGCTGCAGGGTCAGCCGGAGGGCCGAGCGCCCGGGCACCGGCTCGGGCATCCAGAACGCGCCGGCCAGGGCCACCGTGAACAGCACCAGCAGCAGCACGTACGGCAGCGTCCGGGGTGCCGCACCGGACTGGACCAGGGCCGAGGACGCCAGCTGGCCCAGGCCGAGGCCAGCCGTGCTGGCGACGGCGTTGGCCAGGCCGGCGCTGACCAGGTCACGCCGCCCGCGCAGATCCAGCAGGGCGGCGCTGGCGGCACTCAGCGCGGCACCGGTCGCGACCCCCTGCACGCCGCGGGCGACGAACAGCCAGGTGACCGAGCTGGCGGTGATGAACAGCACCGAGGAGACCATCAGCGTGCCCAGCGCCGCGAGCAGGACCGGGCGCCGGCCGACCTGGTCGGAGACCCGCCCGGCGGTCAGCAGCGCAGCCAGCACGCCGAAGGCGTAGGTCGCGTAGACCAGGGTCAGCGTGAGTGGCGAGAAATGCCAGGTCACCGCGTAGAGGTGATAGAGCGGCGAGGGCGCCACCGAGGCGAACAGGCACAGGAAGATGACGGCGGCGGCGTGCCAGTAGGCGAGCCGGGGCGGCAAGGCGCGGCGGCTCCTGGCTGGCGCGACACGGCCGGCGGCGGGCGACGCCGTGGCCGGGCGCAGCAGGACCGGGTCTCGCATGGCCGCTCCTCATGGTTCGGTGAATGAACTCTCGCGCCGATCCTAGAGGTTCATTCACTGAACTTGCAAGCGATATACTCCGCGCATGGCGCTGCCACGCGAATACGCCGGGGAGAACTGCCCGGTGGCGCGCGCCCTGGAGATCATCGGCGAACGGTGGACGCTGCTCATCGTGCGGGACGCCTTCTACGGTGTCAGCCGGTTCAGCGACTTCCGCGATCACCTGGGCATCCCGCGCGCGGTGCTGGCGGAGCGGCTGAGCCTCCTGGTCGAGCACGGCATCCTGGCGCGGGTCACCGCCGCCAGCGGCCGGGACGAGTACGCCCTCACCGGCAAGGGCGAGCGGCTGTGGCCGGCGATCTGGTCGCTCATCTCCTGGGGGAACGAGTACTACCTGGACGGCAAGCGCTGCCGGACCTATACCCACGCCGAGTGCGGCGGGGCCGTGACCGCCGACGGCCGGTGCGAGTCCTGCGGCGGCACGCCGCCGCCGGGTGAGCTCACCTTGAACCCCCGCGCCGGGGAATCCCCGGCGGCCGGGACCGACCCGGTCAGCCGCGCGCTGTCGGCCCCGCACCGCCTGCTCACGCCCATCGGCAGGGCGCGGGCGTAACGCGGCCAGGCGGCGTTCAATGCATGCGGACGGGGATCAGATGGACCTGCAGGACTGGCTGAGCCGCGCGGTGTCCGCGGTGCAGGACTGGGAGGACGGCTTCGCGCCCTTCGGCCGGCACCGGTCGCTGCTGGTCGGCGAGGAGCGCTTCGGCCCCGCGTTCGAGGAGTTCACCGGGCGGCTGCGGGACAACTACCCGTACTTCCACCCGTCCTACGCCGGGCAGATGCTCAAGCCGCCGCACCCGGCGGCGGTGGCAGGCTATCTCGCCGCGATGCTCGTCAACCCGAACAACCACGCGCTGGACGGCGGTCCCGCCACCTCCGCCATGGAGAAGGAAGCGGTGGCGCAGCTCGCCGCGATGTTCGGCTTCGCTGAGCACCTGGGCCACCTGACCAGCAGCGGCACGATCGCGAACCTGGAGGCGCTCTACATCGCCCGCGAGCTGCACCCCGGCCACGGCATCGCCTACAGCGCCGAGGCGCACTACACGCACGGCCGGATGTGCGGGGTGCTGGGCGTGCCGGGGACCGCGGTGCCGACCGACGGCCGGGGCAGGCTGGACGTCGCCGCGCTGGAGGCCCTGCTGGCCGGCGGCCGGATCGGCACCGTGGTCGCGACGGCCGGAACGACCGGGCTCGGCGCGATCGACCCGGTGCACGAGGTCCTCGCCGTGGCCCGCAGGCACGGCGTGCGGGTGCACGTGGACGCCGCCTACGGCGGCTTCTTCACGCTGCTGGCCGGGCGGCCCGACCGGGCCGGGCTCGACCCGGCGCCGTGGCAGGCCATCGCGTCGGCCGACTCGGTCGTGGTGGACCCGCACAAGCACGGGCTGCAGCCCTACGGCTGCGGGGCGGTGCTGTTCCGCGACCCGGCGGTCGGCCGGTTCTACCGGCACGACTCGCCCTACACCTACTTCACCTCTGACGAGCTGCACCTGGGCGAGATCAGCCTGGAGTGCTCGCGGGCCGGAGCCGCGGCGGCCGCGCTGTGGCTGACGTTCCGGCTGCTGCCGCCGCGGCGGGGCGCGACGGACGGGCTCGGCGAGGTGCTGGCCGCCGGGCGGCGGGCGGCGCTGGACTGGGCGCTGCTGCTCGGCGGGTCGCAGCGGCTCGAGCTGTACCAGCCGCCCGAGCTCGATATCGTCTGCTACTTCCCGGTGACCGCGCCGCGCGGGCTGGCGGCGATCGACGCGGCGTCGGCCCGGATGCTGGCCGACGGCATGAACGACAAGGAGCACCCGGTGTTCCTCAGCACGCTGACCGTGCCCGCGGACGCGTTCGGCCGGCGCCACCCGGACGTGCCGGCCGACGCCGGCCAGGCGCGGATCCTGCGCAGCGTGCTGATGAAGCCGGAAGCGGAGACCTACGTGGCGGAACTGCACGCCCGGGTGGAGGAGCTCGCTAGCGGTCCCGGCCCAGCTCCGCGCCGACCGACTCGGCCATAGCCTGCTCCACGGTCAGTTCCCGGTGCCGGAAGCGCCAGGCGTACAGGCCTTTCCCGGGGGCCAGCGCGGCGGGCGGAACGGCCATCACCGGGCAGCGCGTCCGGGCCAGGCAGTAGCGGCTCACGCGCCCGCGCCGGATCCGGACCAGCCTGCTGCGCCGGCCCGCGCCGACGACCAGCAGGTCGTCGGCGGCCGAGGCCACGTCCACGAGCACCGGGCCGGCCTCGCCGCGCACCACCACCGGCGCTACGTCGAGCCCGGCGGGTATCCCGGCCCAGGCGGCGTCGATCGCCTCGTCCAGCCGCTGCCGGGCGGCTTCCGCCCAGAACTTGCGCAGCTCCAGCGACGGATGGCGCCGCTCGGCGAGATCACCGCCCGGCGGGATCCAGGCATGGACGGCGACCAGCGGCACATCCTCCCGCTGCGCCAGGCGGCCTGCGTAGCGCAACGCCGGGAGGCTACCCGGCGACCCGTTAGTACCTACGATGACGTGACGTAACCCCGGACACAGCAGCGTGCCCCCTTCCGGATGCGGTTGACGTCTCGTGCAACCGTGACGATCCCGGCGGGAATTGCCGCCCTAACAACCCCCATGCGGCTACAGCAGGCGTGCATACGCAAGCCATTCACCGCGGGACGCCGGGGCCGAAGGCTGCCCCCGTGCCGCGCGGGGCTATCCGCATACCGCGCCACGCACTGCCCCACCCCCGGATGAGGAGATGGCGCGGTCACATGCCGAGCCAGCCGCGTTCCTCGGCGACGCGCAGCGCCTCGGCGCGGTTGCGCGCCCCGGTCTTCTGGATGCAGGCGGACAGGTAGTTGCGCACCGTTCCCTCGGACAGGGAGAGCCCGGCCGCGACCTCGCTGATCATCGAGCCGTCGGCCGAGGCCGCGAGCACGTCCTGCTCGCGCGGCGTCAGCGGGTTGTCCCCGTCGGCCAGCGCCGCCGCGGCCAGGTCCGGGTCGATCACCCGGCCGCCTGCCAGCACCGTGCGCACCGTCGCGGCGAGCCGGTCGGCCGGCGAGTCCTTGACCAGGAACGCCAAGACACCCGACTCCATCGCGCGGCGCATGAATCCCGGCCGGCCGAACGTCGTGAGAATAACGATCTTGAGATCCGGCTTGGCCCGGTGCAGCGCGGACGCTGCGGACAGCCCGTCCATCCCGGGCATCTCGATGTCGAGCAGGGCGACATCGACGTCGTGCTCGGCCGCGGCCGCCAGGACCGCATCCCCCCGGCCGACCTGGGCCACGACCTCGATGTCGTCGCCACCGTGATCGCCAGCCCGCCGGCGATCCACAGCGCCGAGTGGTGGTGGCCGAACAGCGCGGAGACCGGCTGGATGAGGTACAGCAGCCAGATTCCGCTGAAGAAGTACCGGATCGGCCGCCCGGCCCCGGGCCCGCGCAGGCGCGGGCCCGCGCTGGGGCTGGCGAGCTCGCCCGATTCCGTCATCTACCCGATCATCTCGATGCCTGCGTCAGCCCCATGCTGCCACGCTGGCGCGGACCGCCGGCAGTGCCGAGCATCCGGGACCGGGCATGACATGCGTCATGGGTCGCCTGCCGCGCCGCGCGGGCCGGCCGCGAGCCGCAGCGCGGACGCGACCAGCCGGTCGGCCCGGTCCCGCGCGGCCGGCTCCGCCGCGGCCGTCTCGGCCAGCAACCGGTCCGGATCCTGTCCTGCCCGCTCCGCCTCGGCGCGCCCGCCCGCATCCAGCCAGCGGCTGAGCTGGGCTCTGTCCACCTCGGGGTGAAACTGAACGGCCAGGTGCCGGCCAACCGCGAAAGCCTGGACGCCGACCTCGTTGCGGGCGAGCAGCCTGGCCTGCCGCGGCGGGTGGCACTGGTCGCCGTGGAACTCCAGCCACGGGCCCGCCGGGATGAGCGCGGGGTCGAGGGTGTCGATGAGCGTCCAGCCGACCTCCTGGCGGACGGCAGGCTCCACCCGGCCGCCGAACGCCGCGGCGAGCGCCTGGGCGCCGAAGCAGATGCCGAGCACGGGCACGGCCGCCTCGTCCAGCCGTCGCAGCCAGGCCAGCTCCTCGGCGATCCAGCCGCTGGCCGGGCCGTCCTCGTACAACGAGTTGATGGCGCCGAGCAGGACGACGTGATCGATGCCGGCGGGCTCAGGCAGCGGGCCCTCCTTGGGGAACAGGTACACGTCAAGCTCGGCACCCCTGGCCTCGAACGCGTCGGCGATGAAGCCTGCTGCGTCCTCTTCGTGGTGACGGACGACGGTGACGCGCATCGGGCGGCCCCCCCTGCCGGTATCTCTGCTGCTGCCAAGGTACTGACCGGATGACCTGCCGCCGGCAGCACGTAGGTCGCGGTTCGAGCGCGGGCTCGGATCGGAGCCGTTCGGGAAAATCAGCCCGGTGGCGACCCTGGCGAGCTCTTCGGCGCGCCGGCCGGGTGCTCGACCAGCGCGAGAATCCGGCTGGTCATGAACCGCGCGGTCCGGACCGGGGTGCCGGTGCGGGTCACTTCGCTCACCTCGATGACCCCGCGCCGGGTGGTGATGTCCACCCGGCGGCCTGCGCGCGTGGCGGTCATCTCATAGGTGCGGGATGTGTCGCCCGCATCGATGACGATCTCGACCCGGTCGCCCTTCATACCGCCTCCCGGGAGTATCAAAAATCTATTCGACCATACTATTAACGCACGTCCAGGTACTAATCGTTCGTCACGGATTGCCCCATGGTGAAAGGCTGCATCGATGGTCACGAAGGAACGTGCGGGGCCTGATCGGGATTCGGCCGCGCAGGCCACGCCGGGGGCGCCGGCCGCGCGGCGGCTCGTGGTGGTGATCTTCGACGGCATGCCGCTGGGCATCATGTCGTTCGCGTTCGGGGCGTTCGACCTGGCCGTCCAGTACGGTGCTACCCCGGATCTGGACGTCCGGATCGTGGCTGGGGAACCGGACGCGGCGATGCGCAGCGGCGGCGTGGCCTGCAGCGTGCCGCACGACCTGGCCGCGATCCGCGCGGCGGACCTGGTCATCATCCCGAACTGGCGGGATCCGGCCGCATCGCCGCCGGAGCCGCTGCTGGAGGCGCTGCGGGCGGCGCACGCGGCGGGGGCGCGGGTGGCCGGGCTGTGCTCGGGAGCGTTCGTGCTGGCCGCGGCCGGGCTGCTGGATGACCGCCGGGCCACCACGCACTGGGGCGCTGGCGGAGCTGCTCGGCCAGGCGTACCCGAAGATCCGGGTCCAGCCGGGGGCGCTGTACATCGACGACGGTGACGTGCTCACCGCGGGCGGCGGCGCCGCCGGGATGGACCTGGGGCTGCACCTGCTCCGGTCGTTCTACGGCGCGGCCGTGGCCAGCAGCCTGGCCCGGGCCATGGTGGTTCCGCCGCACCGTTCGAGCGGGTGCTGCGTGCCCAGCAGCTGCTGGAGTCGACCCGGATGCCGGTGGAGAAGATCGCGCGCTGCTGCGGGTTCTCGTCCTCGGCTGCCCTACGCCCGCATTTCCGCACGTCGGTCGGGGTGGCCCCGGCGGCCTACCGGGAGACGTTCGGCGCCGCGTCCTGATCCGTGTCCGGAAACCGTCGCTCGTTGGCCAGACAGCCGCTGGTCCGGGCAGGCCGCGGCCGGGATGATCGGAACCGTCCAGACCCGCCGGGAAGGAACGCAGCCGATGAGCGAGACCGCCACGATCGACCGGGAACTGCTGGACGGCGCCCACGAGGCACTGCGGACGGCCGTCCGGGGAGTCGCGCCGCAGGACTGGACGCTGCCGACGCCGTGCGACCAGTGGAACGTCACCCAGGTGCTGCAGCGCGCGGCCGGTGACCAGCTCGCCTACGTCGCGGCGATGACCGGCAGCGGCGGGCCGGCCGCCGACCCGTTCGCGCCCTCGGGCCAGCTCGACGACACGCCGCTGGCTGTCGTGGACCAGGCGCTGCGGGCTTCGGCCCGCGCCTGGGCGGCGATCGCGGGCGACGCGACCGGTGTGCCGACACCGCTGCCGCAGGGCGCGCTGCCCGGGTGGCTCGCGGCCGGGGCGTGCGCCCTCGACGCCGCGGTGCACGCCTGGGACATCGCGGTGGCAACCGGCCAGGACTCGCCGCTCACCCCGGCGATGGCCCGGCCGCTGATGGCCGTGGCCGGCCAGATCGTCGAGCCGCTGCGGGGTTTCGCCTAAGCGCCCGCGCTTTCAGGAGATGACGGCGACGACGCCGCGGCCCTGCTGCGCTACCTGGGCCGGGCCCCCGACTGGACTCGCTGACCGTGGCACGCTGACAGGCGCACGCTGACCGCTGGCACGCCGACCGCTGGCACGCCGACCGCTGGCACGCCGACCGCTGGCACGCCGACCGCTGGCACGCTGGACATTACGCCCGCCCCGTCTGGAGATCGATCAGCTCATGCTGAAGCTCTAGCCGGCTAGCTGTCTTCCCCGCTGGCGCGGCGGGCGCGGGCGCGCCGCTTTCCCTCGTGCATCGCCTGTACCCGGGCGACCGGGATCGCCCGGCCCTCCTCGATCAGGCCGGGGGGCAGCGGCTGCGGCGCGGGCATCTGCTCGGCCCACGGATTTCCATCGCCGATCAGCCGGGCGGCCGTGCGCACGGTGAAGTCCCCCGGCGCGATCCGGCCGAGCTGATCCCAGGGCACCGGGAACGACACCGGCGTGCCCGGCCGGATGCGCGGGCTGTACGCCGCCGCGACCGTCGCCCCGCCGGCCCGGGTCGAGTCGAGGAACACCTTGCCGCCGCGGTCATCGCGGATGAACGCCGTCGTGGCGAGCGCGGGGTCGAGCCGCTCGGCGCGGGCCGCGATCGCCCGGGTGGCCGCCGCGACCCCCTCCGTGGTCACCCCGGCCTCGACCGGCACGAACACGTGCACGCCCTTGGCGCCGCTGGTCTTCACCGCGCCGGCCAGGCCGGCCTCGGTCAGCGCCTCGCGGACCAGCAGGGCGGCGCTGACAGCCAGCTCGAACGCGTCCGGCGACGGCGGGTCGAGGTCCAGCACGAGGTGGGTGGGGTGATCCCAGCCGTCACTGGCCCGGAACAGCGTCGGGTGGTACTCGATCGCACGCTGATTGGCGAACCAGAGCAGTGTGCGGCGGTCGTTACAGAGCGCGTAGGACACCTGGCGGTGCGAGGACTCCGCCCACAGCTGCACGGTCTGGACCCAGTCCGGCGTGTACTTGGGCAGGTTCTTCTGCATGAACGGCGCCTGGCCGCGGAGCACCCGGATGACGGACAGCGGGCGGCCCCGCAGTTCGGGGATGATGCGGTCGCTTACCGCGTCGAGGTAGTCCACCAGATCGCGTTTGGTGGCATCCGCCCCGTCGAACAGCGGCTGGTCGAGGTTGGTCAGCGATACCCCGTCGCGCTCCTCGGCACTGCTCATCCGGCCATTCTTCCTGATGGCGCCCCACGCCGTCGCGCGCAGCGGCCGAGCGGGGGCGCGCAGAGCCCGCGCGGGCGCGCGTCGGCGCGCGGCGGATGAGATGGTGGAGCATCTCCTATGTGATAGCAGCCCAAATGCTCCATCATCATGCGCCAGGCTCCTTAGGCCCTGCCGGTGAGCGGCATCGCGGCTGCTGATCCAGCCCAGCCAGGGGCCGCGCGGCGGCGCTGACCGCGGCGTCCGTGATGGCGAAGCGTTAAGCATGCCCCAGCAGCCCAGCAGCACGAACGCTCGCCGTCACAGGCCAGGCAGTACAAACGCTTCGCCATCACGCGCCGGGCAGTTCAGCCCCGGCCGACGTAGGGCATCCGCGTGGCCGTGATGGTCATGAACAGCACGTTGGCGTCCAGCGGCAGCGACGCCATGTAGAGCACAGCGTCGGCGACGTGCTGCACGTCGAAAGTGGGCTCGGGCGCCAGGGAGCCGTCGGCCTGCCGCGCGCCCTGGCTGATGGCCTGCGTCATGTCGGTCGCGGCGTTGCCGATGTCGATCTGGCCGCAGGCTATGCCGAACCGGCGCCCGTCGAGGGCGATGGACTTGGTCAGCCCGGTCACGGCGTGCTTCGTGGCGGTGTAGCCGACGCTGTCCGGCCGCGGGGTATGCGCCGATATCGAGCCGTTGTTGATGATCCGGCCACCGCCCGGGGACTGGGCCTTCATCATCCGGACGGCCTGCTGGGCGCACAGGAACGCGCCGGTCAGGTTGATGTCAACGATCTGCTGCCAGTCGGCCAGGGAGATCTCGTCGATCGCGCCGCCGGGGCCGAAGACACCTGCGTTGTTGACCAGCAGGTCGATCCGACCCCACCGGTCCCGGACCGCTTCGAACAGCTCGCTGACCGACTCTGGCTCGCTGACATCAGCCGGGACCACCAGCACGGACTCGGCGGGCGCAGCGGCTGCGGTCTCCCGCAGTGCCTCCTCGCGCCGTCCGGCCAGCGCCACCTGCCAGCCGACGGTGAGCAGGGCCTGCGTGATTCTCCGGCCGACTCCGGATCCTGCCCCGGTGACGACGGCCACGCCGGTGGTGGTCATCCCTCTCCCCCTTGCCGCGAGCCTCTGCTGCGTCGGCGCTCATTCCTCGAGCGCGGCGGGACTGGCGGGGACGTTGACCGCGTGCTCCTTGAGCGCGGCGAGCGGGACGATGTCCAGAGCACGCGCGTGCGTGGAGGCCAGGACGACGGGCGCACCGACGCCGTCATGATGAGCGCGCAGCCAGTTGGCCGCCGTCACGCACCAGCGGTCCCCCGGGACCAGCCCCGGGAACCCGAACTGGGGAGCCGGGGTGCTGAGGTCGTTACCGATCTGGCGCTGGTGGTCAAGGAACTCGCCGGTCACCACCGCGCAGATCGTGTGACTGCCGAGGTCCTCCGGGCCGGTGTTGCAGCAGCCATCACGGTAGAAGCCGGTGACCGGGTCGGTGCCGCACGGCTCTAGCTCGCCACCCAGCACATTTCGATCGCCCATGTGAGCAGTATCGGGGGCAGCGGACACGCCCACAAGCATGCCGACCGGACGCGCCGGCACCAGCCGGCACCAGCCGGCGCAGGCCGGCGCTCGCGGCCGACGGCGGGACAATGGGTACATGAATCCCCAGCCGCTGGCGCAGACTAATCCCTTCCCCGAGACGATCGATGCCCGGCTGCGCCAGCAGCTGACCTTCCTCATCGAGGCCGACCGGCTGAAGACGGTCCTGCGGCAGTCGCCGCTGGCCGCCGCGGACCGGCGGGAGAACGACGCCGAGCACTCCTGGCATCTCGCGCTGATGGTCATCATCCTGGCTGAGCACGCCGATGAGGAGATCGACGTGGGGCACACGATCGAGCTGGTCGTGGTGCACGACCTGGTGGAGATTCACGCCGGGGACACCCCGCTGTACGACACGGCGATGGCCGCCGACCAGCAGGAACGGGAGACCGCCGCGGCCGGGCTGCTGTTCGGGCTGCTGCCGGCGGACCAGGCCGCGCGGGTGCGGGCGCTGTGGGACGAATTCGAGGCAGAGAAGACCCCGGAAGCCCGGTTCGCCAAGGCCGTGGACAGGTTCGAGCCGCTGCTGCTCAACTGGATGGCACGCGGCGGCAGCTGGCGGACGCCTGGGGTGACCGCCGACGACTCGCGAGCGCGCAAGGCCGTCATCGGGCAGGCATCGGCGTCGCTGTGGCAGGCGGGCAAGGATTTGATCGACGAGAGCGAACGCCGCGGCTGGTCCCGTCCGGGCCGAGCGCGCGACTGAGCCCGGCGGACGCCCCTCAGGCCGCGGGACGCGGTTAAGCCTTGCCGGCTTCCTGCGCCGCGGTCTCCAGCCGGCTGCGGTAGTCCTCCCACCACGACAGGTCGCCGGGCGCCATATTGTCGTTATCCGCGCGCAGCCCCACGGTCCCGTCGATGAGCTCGCGGACGATATCGGCGTGCCCGGCGTGCCGGTCGGTCTCGGCGACCATGTGCACGAGGATCCGGTGGAGCGTCACCTCCGCCCGCTCGGCCGGCCACCACGGCACCCGGCCGGTCGCGTCCAGCGGCAGCGCGTCGATCGTCGCGTCCGAGTGTGCCCAGGCGCGGTGATACAGCCCCACGATCTGCTCGCGCGACTCCTCCGCGGTCGCCCACATGTCCGCGTTAGGCTCGGCGCCGGGCTCCAACCACGGCAGCGGCTCGCCGGACGGCCGCCCGAACGTGTCGCCGAAGTAGCCCAGCTCGACGCTGGCCACGTGCTTGATCAGGCCCAGCAGGTTGGTGCCCGTCGGCGTCATCGGGCGGCGGATGTCGTACTCCGAGAGCCCGTCGAGCTTCCATACGAGGGCCTCACGACCCGCCTGCAGGTAACGGTGAAGGTCCGCCTTCGGATCGGATCCGGTCATGCCGGACAGCATGCCACCCCCCGCCGACATCTCCGACGGCCGCATGACCCGCGTGCCGCTGCCAGGGAAACCAGCGGCGGCCTGCCCTCACCCGCTCCGCCAGTCGATTGTCGACTATCATGCCGGGTGCCCGTGCGCGGAGAATGACGTGAACACGGAGACTGACGTGAACACGGAGACTGACGTGAACATCGCGGTGGCTATGGTGGGCACCGGTGACTGGGCCCGGGACGGCCTGGGCCCCGCGCTCCGCGCGATCCCGGGCGTCACCATCGTGGCCTGCGCGGACCCGGATTTGCCGCGGGCCCGCCGGTTCGCGGCCGCCTTGGACATCGGGCACGTCTACCCGGGACTGGAGGAGATGCTCGCCGCCGAGCCGGGCCTCGGCCTGCTCGTGGTCAGCACCCCCGACGACCACCACCCGGTGGCCATCAGCCGGGCCGCGGCGGCCGGACTGGCCGTCTTCTGCGAGAAACCGCTGGCCAACTCCGCGGCCGACGCCGAGCTGCTGGCCGACGCCGTCGAGCAGGCCGGGATTGCCGCCACGGTCGGCTTCTCGTTCCGGTACAGCGACGCGGTGCAGCAGCTGCGCCGAGACCTGCAGGCCGGACGGCTCGGGACGCCGTGGCTGCTCGAGCTGCACGAGCACAACCCGCAGTTCCACCCGGTCGTTGGCCGGCCGCTGACCTGGAAGGGCGATCCGCGGCACGCTGGCGGCGGCGCGATATTCGAGTACGGCGCGCACGTGGTTGACCTCGGCTGCTGGCTGCTCGGCCCCGCCAGCCACGTCGCGGCGAATTTCGCGACGGTCGTGCCGCAGGCCGTCCTCGACGACATCGCGACCGTGCAGCTGCGCTACCGGTCCGGCGCCCTGGGCACGCTGGTCACGAGCTGGGTGCTCGGTGGCGGCTTCCCCGGCATCCGGCTGCGACTGCACGGCTCGGAGGGAAGGGCCGACGTCCGGCTCGGCGACGACCCGGACAGCCGCGAGCGGTACATCAGGTACGCGCCGTCCGGGGAGGTCGTCAGCGAGGCCGGCCTCGCGCCGGGCGCGCCGGGCAAGGCCACCTGCGTGACCCGCCACGTGCGTGACCTGCTCGCGGTCATCGCCGGCACGGCCGTCCGTTACCCGGGCACGATGCCCACGGTGCGCAGCTCGGCGCACGTGCAGCGGGTGCTCGACACGGCGCTGCTCGCCGCCGGGCATGCCGTGCCCGTGGAGGGCCCCCGCCCGTAAACGGCCCGGGGGATGCCCCGCCCGTGAAAAGTCCAGGACATGCCCTGCCCGTGAACAGCCCAGGGCAGGGCATGCCGTGCCCGTGAACGACGAGCCGGACGTCGCGGAGGACCGCCTCAGTCGAAGGTCTTGGCCTGCTTCATGAGCTCTTCCAGGACCGTCGCGTCGTGGCCGTACACCATGGTGGCGTCATAGCGCTTCTGCAGCTGCCGCATCCAGCGGTGCGAGCGGTGCCAGTCATGCGAGTCGCGGCCCAGCCAGCCCTGAGTCAGGTCCTGCTCGAACACGTCCCGCACGTGGTAGAGGTCGGAGTTCAGCATGAAGACTCCGGAATTCTGGGTCTCGAGCTGCATGGTCAGCAGGCCCGGGGTGTGGCCGGGCATGTGCCGCACGATGAGCCCGTCGAACAGCTCGGTCTCGTCGCGGTGCAGCGGCTGCCAGTTCAGCTGCCAGTTCAGGTCCCCCGGCAGGTAAGCGCCGATGTCCTCCTTGGTGGCGACGGCGTAGTAGTGCTCCTTGATCTCCAGCTCGTGCGCGTAGATGGGCGTGTTCGTGCCGACGAACTTCTCCAGGCCGCCCGCGTGGTCGAGGTGCAGGTGACCCATGACGACCGCGCGGATGTCGGCGATGCCGTAGCCGACCGAGGCCAGCGCGTTCTCCAGCTGATGCTCTTCGGAGTAGACGTTGCGCGGGAACGCTTCCCACGCGGGCGCGGGCCATTTTTGTTCCGCGTCCTGGCAGCAGCCGGTGTCGAACAGGATCGGCCCCGCCGTCGGGTGCTCGACGAGCCCGGCGATGACCGCGACCCGGCGCCGCTCGAAGCTGGGGTTCGGGTTGGACTGCAGGGCGGCGGTGCAGCCGCGGATGAAGAAGCCATCGTTGACATCCATGCGGCCGAGGTCGAGCAGCGAGAGCTTGGACTTGGCAGCCATCAGGTTCATCCCTTTCCGCAGACAACAGCGTCTCTGGCTGCCGTACCACGGCACGCCCGCGCCGGTCAATGACTGCCGCCCCGGCCGCGACAATGGGCACGTGGACGGCCTGCAGTTCCGGCGCGACCTGTACCGCGGCATCGCCGGCTACTACGACCGCTTCCGGGTGCCGTATCCGCCGGACCTCATCGAGGATCTGGCCGGGCGGTGCGGGGCCGGCGGTCAGGGCAGGCTGCTCGACCTGGCCTGCGGCACCGGCCAGCTCACCTTCGCGCTGCACGGACGCTTCGCCGGGGTCTGGGCGGTCGACCAGGAGCCGGACATGATCGGGTTCGCCCGGCAGAAGGCCGCGGCGGCAGGCCTCGGCGCGATCCGCTTCCTGGCCTGCGCCGCCGAGGACCTGGCCGCGCCCGGGAGTCCTTCGACCTGGTCGGGATCGGGAACGCGTTTCACCGGCTGCGCCGGGAGACCATCGCCGCCCGCGGCCGGCAATGGCTGCGGCCGGGCGGGTTCCTGGCGCTGGTGCGGGGCGGCGGCCGGCTGCGGCAGGGCATCACGTTCGGCTGCGAGCTCGCCCGCCGCCCGTGACGGCGCTGCCCGGCCGGCCCCGCCGCGGCCGGCCCCGCCGCGGCCAGCCCTTGCCCTTGGCCCCGGTGATCTTGGCTCCCTTGGGCAGCGCGAACAGCGACGCCGGCGGGGACGGCGAGTAACTCTTGATCTCGAAGCTCACGGCGGCGGTGACGACCTTGAGGTAGCCGAGGACGCCCTGACCCGTCGTGCAGATCGTGCTCGTGCCCGCGCCGGAGGCGCGGAAGTCGAGGCAGTTCAGGCTGTACCCAGCCGGCGCGGTTTTTTTGCGGGCTGATGAACTGTCGCCCGGATGACGGCCACCGGCCCGAGCACGGCAATGAGCGCGGCCAGACCCGCCGGCACGAGCATGGCTACCCGCAGCGATGTCGCGCCGGCGAGCGGGCCGATGACCGCGGGCCCGGCGAGCTCCCCCGCGTAGCCGAACGCCACCACCCGCGACAGCGTCCGGCCCACGCCTCGCTCCAGCACGCCGACGGCGCTGAAGACGGCCGGCACCACGGTGGCGAGCCCGAGCCCGGTCACGGCCCATCCGGCGTAGTCGCACGCCAGCCAGCCGGCCGGCAGCGACGGCGCCAGCAGCACGAGCAGGTAGCCGCAGACCGCGATGCCGCCGGCCCAGCCGATGGCGCGCACCGGCCCGAGGCGGCGGTGCAGCCGGTCGCCGGTCAGCCTGCCGGTCATCAGCGCGGTGGCGAAGACGGTGTAGGCCAGCGCCGCGGTCGCCGGGGCCGCGTGCAGTTCCCTGATCGCGTGCAGCGGCGCCCAGTTGTAGGCGGCCCCCTCGCAGATGAAGCCAGCTGAGGCGACGACCCCGAGCAGCAGCACGACCGCATGCCGGGACGCGATGCCCGCCGCCGGCTCCCGGGACGTGACGCCGGCCGCCGCCGGCTCCCCGGACCCGATGTCCGCCGCCGCAGGGACCTGCGGCGTGATGCCCGCAGCCTGGCCGCCGGGAAGACTGCCTGGTGCCGGATCCGCGGACGCGATGGCTGCAGCGTGACCGCCGGGAAGACTGCCCGCGGCCAGCTCCGCGGACGCACTGCCCGCAGCCTGGCCACCGGGAGTGCTGCCCGCGGCCGGCTGCTCCCCGGGCCTGTGGCCGCCCGCCTGGCCCGGGGGCGCCTCCTGATGCCGCGGCAGCAGCAGCGGCCCGGGCACGATGAGCAGCAGCGCGGACGCGACCGCGCCGCCGATCATCAGCAGCGGATCGCTCACCCGCAGGTGCAGCCCGGTCGCGATGACCGCGCTGCCGAGCACGCCGCCGACACTCCAGAACCCGTGGAAGGCGGACATGATCGACCGCCCGTAGCGCCGCTCGACCGCGATCGCGTGCGCGTTCATGCCCACGTCCAGCGAGCCGATGCCGCCGCCGAGCAGGAAGGCAGTGGCCAGCAGCACAGGAAAGCTCCGGGCCAGCGCGGGCCCGATGAGGGTGATCGCGCTCAGCGGCGCGCCCGCGCGCAGCACCCAGCGGCTGCCCAGCCGGTCGCACAGCCGGCCCGTCAGCGGCATCACGGCGACGGCCCCCGCCCCGGTCATCAGCAGCACGAAGCCGAGCCGCGTCTCGCCCAGGTGAAGACGGGCGTTGATGGTCGGCACCGAGGTGCTCCACAGCGAGCAGATCACGCCGCACAGGCAGAACACCCAGAAGACCGCCAGCCGCGCCCGCCGCACCACGTCCGGGGCTGGGTCTAGGGCTGGCGGGGCAGCCTGCCCGGCCGCGGGCCGCGCTCTCACGCTCCGGCCGCGGTCACAGCCAGAACGTGTCGTGGTAGAGCATGAACGCCGCGCGCTCGTCGTCGGTCAGCTTGCCCAGGCCGGCCAGTCCCTCGAAGTAACCCTCCCGGGGCACGCCTGGGGCGAACAGCAGCAGCATGGACGCGGGCTCGCCGGACTCGTTGCGGAACGCGTGCACGCCGCCCTCGGGGACGTACAGGTAGTCGCCCGCGCTCCCGTCGATCCACTCCTTGCCGTTGAACAGCCGCACGGCCCCGGACAGGATGAAGAACGACTCCGAGATGGCCCGGTGAAAGTGCGGATCCGGGCCGCTCGGCGGCCCCTTGAAGTCCCACCGGTACAGGCCGAACTGCCCGTGCGTGCTGGCGCCTGTGGCCAGGTAGCTGGCGCTGGCGGTTGACATCGGGAGCTCCGGGGCCTGGCCTGCCTTGCGCAGGACGGCGGTGAACTCGCCGCTCTCGCCGAGGTAGAGCGGTTCCGGGTAGGACATCGGGCTCCTTCCAGCGGGGGGCTCAGTCGAAACGGCGGGCGGTCGGGTAGCGCTGGCCGCCATCGACGACGATATTCGAGCCGGTGATCCACGACGCCCGCCCGGACAGCAGGAACGCGACGACGTCGGCGACCTCCTGCGGGCGGCCCAGCCGGCCGAAGGGGAACTGCGTGGCCAGGAACGTCGCGAAGTCCTCCGGGTTGTCCCGCTGGAAGGTGTCCCACCCGCCGCCGGGGAACATGATGGAGCCCGGGCTGACGGCGTTTACCCGGATGCCCTCCGACGCCAGTTCCTCGGCGGCGGTAGCGGCCAGGTGGATCTCCGCCGCCTTCGCGGCCGCGTAGGCGGTGCGCGGCGCCGGACGCACGCCGGTGACCGAGGAGATGATCACGACCGCGCCGCCGCCGGCCGCGCGCAGGTGCCTCAGCCCCGCGCGCATCAGCTCCGCGGCATGGCCCGCGTTGAGCGCGAACGTCTCGGTGAACTCGCCGGGGCCGGCGCTGGTCAGGTTGCCGGTGCCCACGGTTCCGCCCGCATTGGCCACCAGGTGATCCAGGCCGCCGAGCGCGCCGGCGATGTCATCGACCGCGCGGGTCAGCGCGGCCGGGTCGGTGACGTCGGCCGCCGCGGTGGCCACCGGCGTGCCCCGGCCGGCCAGCCGCGCGGCGGCATCGGCGAGCCCGCCGGCGTCACGGGCGACCAGCCCGACCGCGACTCCTTCGGCGGCCAGCGCGTCCGCGATCGCGAAGCCGATCCCCCTGCTTCCGCCGGTGATCAGCGCGCGGCTTCCGGTCAGCCCGAGATCCATGTGCGGCTCCTGTCTGCAGACTCCAGCCGACTCTAGGGGCCCCGGCAGGCCGCGCGGGGTGCCGGGGCGCGGTCGATCGGCGGACGGGCGCCGGCCGCGGGCAGCGAACCGCAGACCGGACGCCTCTTGCGCAACGCGTTAGTGACCGCTAACGTGTTGAGGTGCCGGATCTGGTAGCTGCCGTGGCTGAGCCCAACCGCCGCCGCCTGCTGCAGCTGCTGGGCCATGGCGAGCAAACGGTGACCGTGCTGGCCAGCAACTTTGCCGTCAGCCGTTCGGCAATATCACAGCATCTGGGGGTGCTCGCCGAGGCCGGCCTGGTGACCAGCAGACGAGAAGGAAAATTTCAGTACTACCGGCTGAACCCGCCGGGCATGACGGCGCTGCGCGCTGAACTCGATTCGTTCTGGACACGTGAACTGGATCAGGTAGTCGGCGAGGCGCACGCCATCACCCGCGCGGCCGGCCAAGGAGGCGCATGATGCCGTTCGAGAAGTCGGTGTTCGTCCCGCTCGGCCCGGACGAGACGTTCGCGCTGGTCACCCGCCCGGAGCGGCTGCGCCGGTGGCAGGCCGTCACCGCGCGGGTGGACCTGCGGGCCGGCGGCGAGTACCGGTGGACGATCATCCCCGGCCACACCGCGCGCGGCACGTTCACCGAGGTCGAGCCCGGCAAGCGGGTGGTCTTCACCTGGGGCTGGGAGGGCGCCGGCGACCTGCCGCCCGGCGCGTTGACGGTGATCATCACCCTGGAGCCTGCGCCCGGCGGGACCATCCTCCGGCTGGTGCATGAGGGGCTGACGGGCGAGCAGGCCGCCAGCCACGCCGAGGGCTGGAACCACTACCTCGGCAGGCTGACGGACGCCGCCGCCAGGGGCGACGCCGGCCCCGACGAGTGGGCCGCCGCGCCGGCCGAGCCCGACCTGATCGCCACCGCCACGGCCGCGCTGGCCGCCTGCCAGCAGGTGCTGCACGGCCTGACCGACGCCGACGCCGGCCGCGCCACGGCCTGCACCAAGTTCACCGTCGCCCAGCTGACCGATCACCTGATGGGGTCGATCACCGCCCTGGGCGGCGCGGCTGGTGGCGTGTTCCCCCCGGCCACGGCGCCGACGCTGGAGGAGCGGGTCGCCGACGCGGCCCAGGTCGCGCTTGAGGCCTGGGACGGCCGGGGCACGGACGGCATGGTCAGGATCGGCGAGAACGACCTGCCGGCCGCCGTCGCCCTGGGCATCCTGTCGATCGAGCTGCTCGTGCACGGGTGGGACTACGCGCAGGCCACCGGGCAGCCGCTGACCGTGCCCGACGCGGTCGCGGCGCACGTCCTCGAGCAGGCCGGCACGATCATCACGCCAGAAGGCCGCCTCCACGTCGGCTTCGACCCGGCGCTGCCGGCAGGCCCTGACGCCGGCGCGCTGGACCGGCTGATCGCCTTCACCGGCCGTCCGCGAGACCGGGCCGCCGCAGCAACGGATAGCAGCAACGGATAGCACCGTCATCACTCGAGACAGTCACTCACACAGGGGAGCAAGCTCATGCCGAAGCGCACGTCCTACGCCCAGGGCACGCCGAACTGGGTCGACCTGCAGACCAGTGACCAGGACGCGGCCAAGGCGTTCTACGCCGGCCTGTTCGGCTGGTCCTACGACGACCAGCCGATGCCGCAGGGCCCGGTGTACTCGATGGCCCAGCTCGGCGGGGACAACGTCGCCGCGATCGCGCCGCAGCCGCCGGAGCTGGCCGCGGCGGGGGTGCCGCCGATGTGGAACACCTACATCGCCGTGGACTCGGTCGATGACGCGGTGGCCACGGCCGGGCGGGCCGGCGGCCAGGTCGCCATGGCGCCGTTCGACGTGATGGACGCCGGGCGGATGGCCTTCGTGCTCGACCCGGGCGGCGCGCCGGTCGGGCTCTGGCAGGCCAACCAGCACATCGGGGCCACGCTGGTGAACGAGGCCGGCGCCGTCGGCTGGAACGAGCTGGTCACGGCTGACCCGGCCGGATCGGTCGGCTTCTACCAGCAGGTGGCCGGCATGACGACCTCGGTGATGGAGATGGGCGACGACAAGTACACGCTGTTCGAGGTGGACGGCGCGATGGTCGGCGGCACCACGCCGCCGCAGATGCCGGGCACGCCGAACCACTGGCACGTGTACTTCATGGTCGCCGACGCCGACGCCACGGCGGCGAAGGCCAGCGAGCTGGGCGGCTCGGTGCTGGTGTCGCCGTTCGACACGCCGGTCGGCCGGATGGCCGTCGTGCGCGACCCGCAGGGCGCCGTGTTCAGCATCATGCAGCCGTCCGGCCAGGGCGGCTGACCAGGAGCTGACGCATGGAGATACCGAAGCCGAGCGAGCAGGACAGGCTGTTCTTCCGGTCGCTGATCCCCGACCATCCCGACGTCGAGGTCAAGCCGATGTTCGGCAATCTCGGCGCGTTCGTGCACGGCAACATGTTCGCCGGGCTGTTCGGGTCGTCGGTGGGCGTCCGGGTCAACGACGCGGGCCAGGCGGAGCTGGCCGCCGTGGCCGGGACGCGGCCGTTCGGCCCGGCTGGGCGACCGATGGGCGGCTACATCAGCCTGCCGGAGGCCTGGCGCGGCGCGCCTGACCTGGCCGCGGGCTGGGTGGAACGGGCGCTGGCCCACGTCAGCTCGCTGCCGCCGAAGGTGAAGAAGCCCAAGGCGGCCAGGAAGTAGCCAGGGACCGGGCGCGGCCTCGCGGGGCCGCGCCCGGCCGGGCGCCGCCTCGCGGGACGGGGCCGCGGGCCGGGACGGGGCCCGGGCCGCGGGCCGGGACGGGGCCCGGGTCGAGGCGCGGGCCGGGGCCCGGCGCGGCCCGCCGAGGTGGATGCCTAGCTTTACCCCTCCGGTGGGGGAAAAGTAGGCAACGATCATGACAGGCAACACGGAACTGACCAGGGCAAACGTTTGCAGTCACGGTAGTAGGCGGGCGAGGGTGCGGCTGCGGGCCGGGCGCGGGCTGAGGCGGCGGGCGCGGGCTAAGGCGGCGGGCGCGGGCTAAGGCGGCGGGCGCGGGCTGAGGCGGCGGGCGCGGGCTGAGGCGGCGGGCGCGGGCTAAGGCGGCGGGCGCGGGCTAAGGCGGCGGGCGCGGTCTACTCGATGATGTCGCTGGCAGTGGGGCCGAAGATCGTCAGGTGATCGAGCACCGGGGCCGGGTCGCCGGACCAGTCGAGCGCGGCCAGCTGGGCCCGGCTGCGGCGGCCCATCCGCCAGCGCAGCGCCTCGAACCTGCAGGTCAGCAGCGTCAGCTCGTCACCGTCGTCCGGCCCGACCCGGAACTCGGCGTCCTCCACTATCACCCGCACCGGGGCTGGCGGCGTGAGGTAGGAGATCAGCCCGCCCGCGCACAGCCGGACCGCCTCGCAGTCCCGGCCGCCGGGCCGGCCGAGGGCGCCGCGGATGTCCTGCTCGTGGCTGACGATGTCGATCACCGCGGGCCAGACCTCGAACGCGGCGGCGATCTCGCCGAACTGCGGCGCCGTCACCGCCCAGGCGGCGAGCATGTCGCCGATGTCGTGCCCGCGGAACCTCGCGACCTGGGCGGCGGTCTGCTCCTCGGTCGGCGGGCCGGTCAGCCGCCCGGCCAGCGCGTCCTGCGTCACCGCGAGCTCGTGCGCCACCACATCCTGCACCGACCAGCCGGGACACGCCGGGACCGGGGTAGCCAGCGCCGCGGCGTCCAGCCCGGCGACGAGCGCGGCCAGCCGCGCCTGCGTGTCCTGGTAGAGCGCGGACAGATCCGGCTTCGCGGCGCCTTCGGTCACGAGGCCACCATACGGCGCGGCGCGCGGGGCAGCGGTGGGATCCTGTCGGCCATGCCTCGCGCCGCGCTGCGGCGGATTCTCGGTCGGCATATCGGGAAATGACCGGAAAGAATGTGCCGTGCGCGGCCATTTTGATGGCATGAAATGCAGGGAGTCTCTTTCCCGTAATCGGCAGAAGCAACGTCCCCCGGCAATTCTGCGTCATCGCAAGTATGAAACCCCTGCGGATAATGTCATGCGCCGGTAAAGCCCGCGCCGCGGCGCTCACCGCGGCCGGAGCGTGCGCCGTGACTGCCCTGCTGATCGGCTCCGGGCCGGCCCGCGCGCTGGCGGACACGGTGCCGCAGGCCGGCCCGTCCCAGCCAGGACCCGTCCCGACGGCGCCTGTCCCGCCAGGACCCGTCCCGACGGCGCCTGTCCCGCCAGGACCCGTCCCGACGGTACCTGTCCCCCCGGTTCCCGGCCAGCCGGACAGCTTGCTGGTTACGGTCAGGGACTCAGCGTCGTCGCCACCGTTGTCCTGGTCGCTGACCTGCTACCCGGACGGCGGGACGCACCCCAACCCCGTGCTGGCGTGCGATCAGCTGAGCAGCGCCGGCGATCCGTTCTCTCCGGTCCCGGTGGGCGTCATGTGCTCGATGATCTACTACGGCCCGCAGACCGCGACGATCACCGGATACTGGCAGGGTCAGCCGGTCTCAGCCCAGTTCAGCAGGGTCAATGGCTGCGAGGAACAGCGCTGGGAGAAGATCGCCACGGTCCTGGTCATCCCGGTGCCGCCGGTGCCGGCCAACCCGGGCGGCCCGCTCAGGCCCGCCCAGGCCTCCCCGCCCCGCACGGCCGGCGGGTAACCCGGACGGCACTACGGAATGCCCCTTTTGCCGGCCTGAGCGATAGCCCAGGTACGCAGCTGTCCCTTTACTCGCTCGGCCGTGCAATACTCGGATGTACCAGATGAGGTCGTCTGCCTCATCTGACGGTACCCCGCCGCGGTGTCAGACCTCAGGAGGCTGTCCTGAGACCGCACATGGCTGTGGGGTCCGAGCCTGTCCTCGGCGCGCCGATCGCGGCGAGCCGCACGCCGCACGTGGCTGACTGGGCCGCACGGTACCTGCGCAACGCGCTGGCCGCCGACGCCGGGGCCGCGCTGCTGGCGGGAGTGATCGCGCTGGGGGTCCGGTCCGGCGGTCGCATCCCCGCGATGGCCTATCTCTGGTTCACCTGCTGCCTGCCGTTGGTCTGGGTGGCCTTCGTCGCGCTCGCCCGGGGCTACGAGCCACGGCTGATCGGCGCGGGCGCCGACGAGTTCCGGCGGGTGACCGACGCCGGGATCGGCCTGGTCGCGGTCATCGCGGTCGTGTCGTCGGTGGTGCGGACCGGCCCGTCGCGCAGCTACGTGTTCGTCGCGCTCCCCGTGGCCGTCGTCCTCG
This sequence comes from uncultured Actinomycetes bacterium, assembly GCA_963702235.1. Lineage (GTDB taxonomy): Bacteria > Actinomycetota > Actinomycetes > Streptosporangiales > Streptosporangiaceae > PALSA-505. The sequence goes on along the minus strand of CAVPBZ010000026.1, from coordinate 142,898 downwards.
ACCTGGGCGCCCGCTACTGGCTGCGCAAGCGGCTGCACCGGCAGCGTGCCCGCGGCCGGTGCATGCGGCGCGCGGTCGCCGTCGGACACCGCAGGGAGGTGGCCCGCCTGATCCGCGTGCTGCGCAGCGAGCCTTACCACGGCCTGGCCGTTGTCGCCGCGTGCCTGGCCGGACCTGACGCAGGCACGGCCGGCATGGTGCAGGTCGCTGGCGTACCGGTGCACGGCGGCCTGGAAGACGTGGTCGCGGCCGTGCGCGACGCTGACGCCGACACGGTGGCCGTCCTGGCCTGCCCGGAGATGAACGGAGTGCGGCTGCGGACGCTGGCCTGGGCGCTGGAGAAGACCGGCACCGACCTGTGCCTCGCCCCGGCCCTGCTCGACATCGCCGGGCCGCGGACCAGCATCCGCCCGGTGGCCGGGCTGCCGCTGCTGCACGTGGATCACCCGAGCCTCACCGGCGGCCGGCAGGCGGCCAAGAGCCTGTTCGACAAGCTGGCCGCGGTATTGCTGCTGGTCCTGCTCGCGCCGCTGCTGCTGGCCATCGCGGCGGCCGTCCACCTCGAAGACGGCGGGCCTGCCTTGTCGGGTCAGCTGCGGATCGGCAAGAACAACCGCCTGTTCCGGCGGTACTCGTTCCGGACCTCGACCGGGGACGGGCAGCGGCGGTGGGACGCGCTGACGTCTCTCGGCGCGCCGGACGCCGGCCTGCTCACGATCCGCGCGGATCCTGAGATCACCCGCACCGGGGCCTGGCTGCGCCGGTGGTCCCTGCAGGGCCTGCCCCGGCTGCTGAACATCCTGCTCGGCCAGATGTCTCTGGTCGGGCCCCGTGCCATCCGCCCCGACCAGGCGATGAGATACAGCGACCACGTGCGGTGGCGGCTGGACGTCCGGCCCGGGCTCACCGGCCTCTGGCTGATACGCGGCGGCTCGGACCTGCCGTGGGAGGAAGCCCTCCGGCTGGACCTCCGCTACGTGGAAAACTGGTCCTTCGCCCTGGACCTGCAGATCCTGTGGAAGACGTGGTCGGCGGCTACGCACGGGAACGGCGCGAACAGGTCCCGCGCGGACCGGCCCGGGCGGGCATCCCTGCCCCTCTGACAGCACCTGCGGGGGGCACGCCCCCCGCATCCCCCCCAAAAAACCATCCCACCTGCGGGGGCAAGACCTCCGCACCCCAACCACCCACCGCGGGGGGGCAAGCCCCCGCGGTGCTGGCTTGTTTCGGTCAATGACACGAACTGGCCGCGCGACGGGCTTGACCGCTACCAACCGTGCTGTCAAAGTCACCGAAAGGTGGAGCAATCGTCACGCGCACCGGGTGGCGTCTAGGGCGGCGGCGCCGGTGGGCGCCTGTTCATGCCGTCCATGGAGGTGAAGCCGGTGTCCCATCGCGGCTTTAAGGTCACGGCGGCCGGCTCGGCCGCGGCACTGGCGGCGCTCACGCTCGCCGCGGGCGTGCCCGCGCACGCGAGCCCGATGCCCGCGGGCCAGACATCCCCGGCGACGGGCAGCCCGCACCAGGTCATGCTGGTGACCGGGGACGTCGTCACCGTTTCCGCGCTGCCCGGCGGACGGCAGACGGCCTCGGTGGCCCGGGCACACCCGCAGGGCGCGGGCGGGCAGTTCCAGATGTTCAGCCAGGGCACCGACCTCTACGTGGTGCCGGAGTCAGCGGTGCCCTACCTGGGCTCGACGCTGAGCCTGAGCCTTTTCGACGTGACGCAGCTGGCCCGGCAGCGGCGCGGCACCGGTTCGCTGACCGTTCAGCTGACGCTCCGCCGGCCAGCCGGAGCCGCGGCGGTACCCGGCATCACGATGACGCACCGGTCCGGGCTGACGGCAACGGGACGACTGAGCGAAGCGTCCGCACGCCGGTTCGGCGCGGCGCTGGCCACGCAGGCCGGGCGCGACCACGCCGCGGCTGTCCATGCCTCCGGCCTGTTCGCCGATGTGGCGCGCATCGCCCCGGCCGCGGCGCCGCCGACGGTACGGCCCCACTTCCCGATGTACACCCTGACGATGAACGGGATCAACGCGGCAGGCGCTGCGGACACCGGCGACTTCGCGGTGATCTACAACGTAGACAACCTGCTGAAGTACAACGGCGGCACGACGTTCGTGTACGGCCGCGCGAAGATCAGCGTGCCTGCGGGCAACTACGCGGCGATCTGCTTCTTCTACAACTTCGCCACCGGGGCCGCCGCGGAGGTCATGCTCCCCCAGTTCACCGTGACCGGCAACCGCTCGGTCACGATGGACGCGCGCAGCGCCACCGCCCCGGTGTCGGTGAGCACCCCGCGGCCCGCCAGCCCGGCGATCACCGAGGTATCGGTCGCGCGGGCCGACAAGCTGGGCCAGACCGGCTCCTACGCCTTCCTCGGCTCCGGGCAGACGTCGTTCACCGCCGAGCCGGCGACACAGCACATCTCGGCCGGGCAGCTGTACTACTACGTCTACTCGAGGCTGTTCTCGCCGGCCGGGGCGAAGGCGCCGTACAGCTACGACGTCGAGTTCCCCAGCGACGGGGCGGTCCCCGCCGACCAGCACTACGTCGCGCAGCGCCGGCCTGGCCGCGATCCGCTCGTCCTACCCGGCCGACCACCGGGCCCAGACGGCACTCGACACGCGGTTCGCCGCGCTGCCCTGGCAGAGCTTCCTGTTCGCCACCGATCTGCCGATGACCACGCCGGTGCAGCGCACCGAATACTACACGGCCAGCCCGGAGATGGCGTGGCAGGGGGTGTACTACGCGGTGTTCATCTCCTCGTCGTTCACGCTGCTGAGCGAGTTCGACAGCTCGTGGCGCAGCTACCAGCCGGGCGAGAGCTACCCGACGACCTGGGGCGGGCAGCCCGAGCATCCCCGGCTGCTGCAGACCGACCTGTACCTCAACCAGGTGTACTGCCCCGCCTGCCTGGCCGGGAACACGCTGGACCTGCTCGCGTTCCCGTTCGGCGACAACTCGCCCGAGCACCGCAGTTACCCGGACGGCAGCGTCCCTGGCCTGTCGGAGTCCGAGGCCTACGACGTCTACGCGGACGGGGTGCCGGTGACCCAGGGTTCCGGCTTCCTGCAGAAGAAGGTCACCGTGCCGGCCGGCACGCACCAGCTGCGGATCGACTACAACACGACCCGTTCGTCGCCCCGCCTCACGCTGTCCACCAGCGCCGCGACCAGCTGGACGGTCAGCACCGCGGCGCCGGCCGGCACGCTGCCGCGCGGGTGGTACTGCGACTTCAGCAACCATACGAACTGCACCGTGCTGCCGTTGCTGACCGCCGACTACGCGCTGCCGGTGAACATGCTCGGCCAGCTCCCGCCCGGTCCCGTCAGCGCCGGGATCGACGTCAGCCACCTGGCCGGGGCGACCGACGTGGCCGTGACCTCGCTGAGCCTGCAGGTCTCGTTCAACGGCGGTACCTCCTGGCAGAACGCGACCGTCGCCAGCCAGGGCTCCGGCCGGTACGCGGTGTCGTTCACCGTGCCCGCCGCGGCGGCGACCGACGGCTTCGGCGCGCTGAAGCTGCACGCCACCGATGCCTACGGCGGCAGCCTGAGCCAGACCATCCAGCACGCGTTCGCCGTCGCGGCGTCCTGACCGGCACGGATGAGGAGGATCACGTGATCACGATGACATCACGCCGGGCCGCGAGGATGGCGACGGCCGTCGCGGTGACGCTGGCCGGCGCCGTGGCGGTGCCCGCCGGCGCCGTAGCCGCCGCGGCCGGGGCCGGGACCGCCGCCGGGGCCCCGGCGGCCCGCGCCGCCTGCGGCAGGGCCGCCCCCGGTCATGCCCGTTGCTTCGCCCTCGTCCGCACCGACGCCGCCGCGCGGGCGGCGGCCACGCGGGCCGACCTGTCCGCCGCGACGCCGCCGGGGTTCGGCCCGGCCAGCCTGGAGTCCGCGTACAGCCTGCCGATCAGCGACGGCTCGGGCCAGACGATCGCGCTCGTGGACGCCTTCAACGATCCGACGGCCGGGGCCGACCTGGCTGCCTACCGGGCGCAGTACGGCCTGCCCCCGTGCACGGCGGCGAGCGGCTGCTTCACCAAGGTGAACCAGCAGGGACACCAGGCCGGCTACCCGCCCACCGACGACGGGTGGGCGGTGGAGATATCGCTCGACCTCGACATGGTGTCCGCGGCCTGCCCGCGCTGTCACATCCTGCTGGTCGAGGCCAGCTCCAGCCTGGTGTCCGCGCTGGCCGCGTCCGTCGGCACCGCCGCCCGGCTCGGCGCGGACGCGATCAGCAACAGCTACGGGCTGAGCGAGTTCGGCGGGATGGGCGCGCACTTCGCCGACTACCATCCGGCCGGCGCGGCGGTCGTGGCCTCCTCCGGGGACTTCGGGTTCGGCGCGGCGCAGTTCCCTGCGGTCGCACCCGGCGTGACCGCGGTCGGCGGCACCAGCCTGTACGCGTCCGGCATCAGCCACCGCGGCTGGGTCGAGCACGCCTGGAGCGGCGCGGGCAGCGGGTGCTCGGCCTACGTGAAGAAGCCGTCCTACCAGCATGACGCGCACTGCGGCCTGCGCACCATCGCCGACGTGTCGTCCGATGCCGACCCCAGCACCGGCGTGGCCGTGTACGACACCACCCCGAACCCGTACGGGCTGGCCTCGGGCTGGCTCGAAGTCGGCGGCACCAGCGCGGCGTCGCCCCTGATCGCGGGCGTGATCGGGCTGGCCGGCGACGGATCCACGTTCGGCACCGCGCGCCTGTACAGCCACGGCGCCAACCTCAACGACGTCACCAGCGGCTCCAACGGCTACTGCGGCGGCGACTACCTGTGCACCGCCAGGAAGGGCTACGACGGCCCGACCGGCATGGGCACCCCGGACGGGATCGGGGCCTTCTAGCCGACCAGGCCTCGCCGCCAGGCACTTCGCCTTGGGCGAGGCCGGGCGGAAGCTGGGTGGCTGCCGGTGCCGTCGGCAGCCACCCAGCCGCTCGGGGCGCGCCACAGCGGCCCGATCTCAGCATAGGGAAGGACGGACCGTCCATGAGGTTACGGCTGCGTGCCTTCGCCCTGGTGTCGGCCACCACGCTCGGCCTGGGAGCCGTCGCCCGCCCCGTCGGGACGCGGCTAGGGCACCGTCCAGCCGACGGGGGCGATCCGCACCTTCACCCCGGTGCTCCGCACGTGGACCTTGACCAGCGGTATCGGCTGCCCGGTGTAGGAGTACCCCCAGCCCAGCAGGCGGGCAGCGTGCTGGCTGAGTAGCTCCGGGCGGTAGCCTTTGGCCTTCAGTTCCCAGGCGATGCCCATCGCCACCGGTACCTGGGAGCTCACCCTGCTGTCGGTGACCAAGAGGGCGATCTGCTCGCGGGGCAGCGCCCGCTCGATTTGCTGGGCGGCCACGCCGATCACGTCCCCGGGCTGAGCATCTGCCGCCATCGCCTGCCGGGTCACCGCGAGGTACGAGGCCACCGCGACGACCACCGTGGCCGCGAGGGCCGCGACGCCCAGCGCGGCGCGGGCGGCGACGGGCCGGACGACGCGCACTGTGCTGAGGGCGGCGAGCCGCACGGAGCGCAATGCGGCAAGAGCGGGGGCCGGCACGTCGGGCGGTGGCGCCGCCCCAGCTGTCCCGTCCGGCGGACTGGCGGCCCCGTCCAGCGGAATCGCGGCCCCGTCCAGCGGACTCGCAGCCCCGTCCGGCGGACTGGCTCCCCCATCCGGCGGACTCGCGGCCCCGTCCAGCCGACTGGCTCCCCCGTCCGGCCGACTGGCTCCCCCGTCCGGCCAACTGGCTCCCCCGTCCAGCCAACTAGCTCCCCCGTCCAGCGCGCTGCCCTCAGGGCCGCCCATCGCCGGCCCGGGCACGGGGCTGGCCAGCACGGGGCCGGGGCTGGCCAGCACGGGGCCGGGGCTGGCCAGCACGGGGCCGGGGCTGGCCAGCACGGGGCCGGGGCTGGCCAGCGCCGGACTGGCCACATCCGGGCTAGCCACATCGGGGCTAGCCACCGCCGGACTGGCGTCATCCGCGCTACCCACGTCCGGGCTAGCCACCACTGGGCCAGCCACCACTGGGCTAGGCACCACTGGGCTAGGCACCGCCGGGCTAGCGGCATCCGGGCTAGCGGCATCCGGGCTGGCCGCTGCCGGACCGGGCACCCCGGGCCGTGAGCGCAGCTTCCTGACCAGCCAGTGCGCGGTAAGTACCGTGGCCGTGGCGACGGTGAACCAGCAGAGCACACCGACCGGGTAGGTGAGAGCGTCGAGGTAGTCCAGCGTGCGGAGGCTGGTGTTCTTCACCGGGATGTTCGCGTACGTGTCCACCGCGGCCGCGCTGTCCAGCAGGCTGAGCCCGGCCAGGGCGGCCAGCGGCCGGGACCGCACCGGCCAGATGGCGGCGAGCAGGGACACGGCGGTCAGGGCCATCGCCGCCACGGCGAACCCGGCTGATCGGTGCGTGATCATGCTGGCCGCGCCCAGCCAGCTCAGCGCGTGCTGTGGCGACCACCAGAGCGGGGGGATCTGCAGGGCGGCGGCGACAGTCTTGTAGCCGAAGGTGAGGCCGGTGAGCTGCCCGGTGCCCTGATGGTCGACCAGCAGGGTCAGGTTCCCCGGATGGCCGTGTATCTCCTGGATGATGGGCGCGCTCCAGCAGCCCGCGCAGGCCAGCACGCCGAGCGCCGCCCACCAGTAGCCCGCCTTCGCACGCACGGCGTCTACCAGCCCGACCAGCAGGGCCAGCACCACCAGCGCGGCCGAGGCGAGCGCGTAAACCAGGTGCGCCTGGGCTGCCACCGAGCCCGCGATGACCAGCATGGGCCACCAGCGGCGGTGCCCGGACAGCACCGCCCAGGCCGCGGCCAGCGCGGCCAGGAAGAACATCGCGCCGAACCACGGATTCCAGAACGGCTGCAATGCGATCTGCGGCTGCCAGACGACGATCCCGAGGATCGCCCCGGCGGCGGCCAGGCCGCCGAACCACCCGGCCGCCGACCGGGCCGCCTCGATCGCGAGCGAGGCGGCGATCGCGCACCACAGGGCCCCGCCCCACAGCACCCCGTAGCGCGGGTCCCAGTGGACCGGGAGCGCCTCCAGCCAGTACTGCAGCGGCCCCGGGTCATACACCCCGTTCGCGAGCCTGGTCGCCTGCCCGACCAGTGGCCCGCGCGGGGTGAGGACGTCCCAGGACCGCACCGCGATCGCCGCGCCGTCGCTGATGGGACGCCAGTGCAGGCGGATGCCTTCCACCGCGCCGGCCACGAACGGCAGCCAGGCGACCAGGTGTACGGCCACCCGCAGCGCGGCGCGGCCGAGGGCACGGGCCCACCCGCTCCGGGCCGGCCCGGAGGCCTGCGCGGTCTGCACCCCCGCCGTCGGCGGGGTGCCTGCGGACATGCCTGTCATCGGCCGCCGGGGACGTGCGTGCTCCGCGCCGAGCGCCGGTGGCCGGCGCGTCCTGACTGCCGGAACGCGCCGCGAAGCCGCTGGCTGGCGCGCTTATCCGACTTCATGTATAGGTGAACTGGCGGGCTGGCCAGAAAGTTGCCGGACGGCGCGGGCCGCCCCGGCCCCGGCCGGGTGACCGGCCCGGGGTCAGCTCTTGTGCTGCAGGGTGTAGCGGAGCGTCTGCACCCGGATGGAGCCGTCGCGGAACACGAAGGTGTCAATGCCGTCCTCAACGCGGGTTGCGGCGGTGTCGGCGGCCCACTCGAGGAAGAGGACGTCGCCCTCGTAGATCTGGGTCTTCAGCTCCCAGGCCGCGTCCGGCACGTCGGCGAGCAGCTGGGTGAACGTTTCCCGGACGCCGTCCTGGCCGCGCTTGACCCCGGCCGGGCTGATGACCACGGCGTCATCGGCGTAGTCGGCGACGATCTCCTCCAGGTCCCCGGCGCCGAGCGCCTGGGCGTGGTGCTGAAAGACTTCCCCGGGCGTTCGCGTCATCGCTGTTCCCCTTCGCGTCACTTCGCGGCGGTGGCTCAGGCCTACCGTACGGCTGGCCCGGTGCTGACCGGAAGGCACCCTACCCCGGTCAGCGGGCGAAGACGCCGTCGGCGGGCAGGGCGCCGGCCGCCAGCGCGGTCCGCGTCATCGCCTGGCCGATCCGCACGACGTCCCCGGTGCGCTCCTCGCCCAGCTGCCGCCAGGGGCCGGCCGCCATCCGGTCGGTCTCGGCCTCGACGTGTGCGCGCAGCGCCTCGCCCGCGGCGGTGAGCGCACCGCCGGCGTCGAGCAGGCCGCGCTCGGTGAGTGCGGCGGCCGCGGCGTCCCACTCCTCCTGGGTCCAGCCGCGGCTGGCCAGGGCGAAGCCGGGCACGAAGCCGCGGCCGGTGGCGGTGTGCGTGACCAGCGCCTCGAGGCCGGTCAGCCCGGCGGCCACCAGTGCGCCGATGTGACCGTCGCCGCGGTGCTCGCGCAGCAGCGTCAGCGCGTGCCACATGACCAGGTGCGGCGCGTCCGGCCAGGCGAGGTCGGCATGGCCGGCGTAGAGCGGCCGGCCCTCGGCCGTGCAGGCGCCGGCCGCCTCGCGGGTCAGCGCGGCCATCGTGCTCATCTCCGCTGAGGCGATCAGGTCGGGGCCGAGCAGCCGGATCAGGGCCGCGTCGGCGGCGGCGAACCGGGCGGCGATCACCGCGGCCGGGCTGGCGAGCTGCCACGCGGCGGGGATGTGCCGGGCCACCAGGGCCGGGCTGAAGTTGCAGAAGGTCGCGGTGACGACGCCGGGGCCGACCGCCCCCATCGGGGCCGAGCGGCCGGCGAAGTAGCACATGCGGCCTGGCTTCAGACCTGCGCCGGTGAGCTGCTGCTCGGTCTCGGGCGCGAAGTAGATCAGCGAATGCAGGACGGTGGTGGCGTTATGAGCGTGCCGGGCAACAGGGAGGGCCATGCCCGAACCCTAACGGCATCCGCCGCCCGCGGGCCTGGGCCTGTCCGCGGCGGCCAGGTCCAGGCCGAGGTCGAGGAACGGGGCGGAGTGGGTGAGCGCGCCGACCGCCAGGTAGTCCACGCCGGTCCCGGCGTAGGCCCGTGCGGTGGCCAGGGTCAGCCCGCCGGAGGCTTCCAGCCGGGTCGTGGTCCCGGCCGCTCGCGTCATCGCGACGGCCCGCGCGCACTGGGCGGGGGTGAAGTTGTCCAGCAGCACCTCCGCCGCCCCGGCGCGCAGCGCCTCGGCCAGCTGGGCCAGGTCGTCCACCTCCACCTCGCAGGGCAGGCCGGCCGCATGCGCCCGGACCGCGGCCATGGCGGCGGTCACCGAGCCGGCGGCCTCGATGTGGTTGTCCTTGATCAGCACGGAGTCGCCGAGACCCTTGCGGTGGTTGCGACCGCCGCCGCACCGCACCGCGTGCTTCTCCAGCTCGCGCAAGCCGGGCAGCGTCTTGCGGGAGTCCCGCACGACTGCGCCGGTGCCGGCCACCGCCGCGACCCAGCGCGCGGTGAGGGTGGCGATGCCGGACAGGTGGCAGAGGAAGTTCAGCGCGGTGCGCTCGGCGGTCAGCAGCCCGCGGACCGGCCCGCGCAGGACCATCGCCGGGCGGCCGGCGGCCAGCGCGCTGCCGTCGGCGCTGCTGGTAAGCACCTCGTAGCCGCCGCCCAGCACCGTGTCGAACACCGCCCGCGCCACCGGCGCCCCGGCCAGCACGCCCGGCGCCCGCGGGGAGATCTGCGCCACCGCGGCGGCGGCGGCGGGCACGGTGGCCTCGGTCGTCACGTCCGGCCCATAGCGCAGATCCTCAGCCAGCGCGGCGGACACGATCCGCTGCACCTCCCAGGGGTCCAGCCCGGCCGCCCGCAGATCCGCAGCCGTCCCCGCGGACAGCCGGTGCCCCGCGCCGGGCCCGGTGACCGGACCGCCGGGGCCGGGGCGGCCGGGGCCGGGGCCAGTCACCGCGCCACCTCGGCCGGCGCGGCAACGGCGACCGCGACGGGCTGGGCAGGCCGGGCCGCCACGGGCGGCAGCGCACCGGCGACCTCCGGCGCGCCGGACCCGGCCAGCCGGACCACCACGCTGCGGCGCCACCGCGCGTCGTCGCGATCGGGGTGGTCGGTGCGGACGTGACAGCCGCGGGATTCGGTCCGCTCGGCGGCCGCGGCGAGCACGGCCCCGGCCGCCAGGGTGAGGAACGCCGCCTCGTACCGGGCCCGGCTTCCAGCGGTCCCCGCCGTCACCGATGCCGTGATGCCGGCCTGGGCGGCGGCCAGGCCCGCGCCGTCCCGGCCGATCGCGGCGTGCCTGCTCATCAGGCCGCGGAGCACCGCCGGGTCGGCAGCATCGGGCGGCGGGCCGGACGGGAGCACCGGCTCGGGCGGCCGCCGCGGGGTGCGGGACGCGGCGATGGCCGCCGCCGCCCGCTCCCCCATGACCAGGCCTTCCAGCAGGCTGTTGGAGGCCAGCCGGTTGGCGCCGTGCAGCCCGGTCCTGGCCACCTCGCCGGCCGCGTACAGGCCGGGCACGCTGGTCCGGCCGCCGGAGTCCGTCAGCACCCCGCCGCAGTGGTAGTGCGCGGCCGGGACCACCGGGATCGGCTGCCGGGCCGGGTCGATGCCGGCCGCCAGGCAGGCGGCGCGCACGCCCGGGAAGCGGCGGCGCAACAGCGCCGGGCCGAGACCCGTAGCGTCAAGGAACACGTGGTCGCCGACCCCGCCAGGCGCCCGCGCCATCACCCGCGTGATCGCCGCCGCGACCACGTCCCGCGGCGCGAGGTCGGCCAGCGGATGCAGGCCGGCCATGACCCGGGCGCCGGTCGCGTTGACGAGGATGGCGCCCTCGCCGCGCAGCGCTTCGGTCACCAGCGGCGCCATCCCGCTGCCGCTCGCGCCCGGGTACAGCACGGTGGGATGGAACTGCACAAACTCCACGTCGGCGGCGGCGGCCCCGGCCCGCAGCGCGAGCGCCAGCCCGTCCCCGGTCGCGACGCCCGGGTTCGACGTGACCCGGTAGAGCTGGCCCAGGCCGCCGGTGGCCAGCAGCACCGCCGGCGCCCGCACCAGCCCCGGCCGGTCCCGGCCGCTGCCATCCGTCCCGGCGGCCAGCACGAGCAGCCCGGCCGCGGCGCCGGCGTCGGTGACCAGTACCTCCGCCGCCAGGTGCCGCTCGAGCACCGGTATCCGCGCGTGGCGCACCGCGCCGGCCAGGGCGCGTTCCACTTCGGCGCCGGTCGCGTCCCCGCCGGCGTGCAGTACCCGGAACGCGCTGTGCCCGCCCTCCCGCCCCAGGGCCAGCGCCCCGCTCCCGGTCCGGTCGAACACGGCGCCTCGGCGGCGCAGCCTGGCGACCGCCGCCGGGCCGCCGCCGAGAATGGTGGTCACGGCCTCCGGCTCGCAAAGGCCGGCCCCCGCCGTGACCGTGTCGGCCTCGTGCCGTTCGGGAAAATCGCCCGTCTCATGGTCGTCCGGCAGCACGACCGCGATCCCGCCCTGCGCCCACCGGGTACTGCCGTCGCTGAGCGCGGATTTGGTCACCACGACGACGCGCAGGCCGGCCTCGCGGGCGCGCAGGGCGGCGGTCAGCCCGGCCGCGCCGCTGCCGGCCACGACCAGGTCGGCACGGGCCTCCCATTCCGGGTTCATTCCCCGCCGCCCGGATGACCGAGAGCGATCATTTTCCGAACGGCTGACGCGGCCCGGCTGGCCACGGCCGGCTCGACGGTCACCTCGTCCGTGCCGTCCCGCAGGCAGCGCAGCAGTGCCGCCGGCGTGATCATCTTCATGTACCGGCAGGACGCCCGGTCGTTCACGGCCCGGAAGTCGGTCCCGGGCGCGGCCTTGCGGAGCTGGTGCAGCATGCCGGTCTCGGAGGCCACCAGCACCGGGCCCGGGCCCGCCGAGGCGGCCGCGGCCGCCATGCCGCCGGTGGACAGGATGCGGACCCGGTCCGCAGGAACGATTCCGTCGCCGGCCAGGTAGAGCGCCGAGGTGGCGCAGCCGCACTCCGGGTGGATGAACAGCTGCGCGCCGGGCGCCGCGGCCACCTGCGCGGCCAGGTCCGCGCCGCTGATCGCGGCGTGCACGTGGCACTCCCCGGCCCAGATGAGCATGTTCTTCCGGCCGGTCAGCCGCCGGACGTGCGCGCCGAGGAACTGGTCGGGCAGGAACAGCACCTCGCGGCCAGCCGGGATGGAGTTCACCACCTCGGCCGCGTTCGAGGAGGTGCAGCACACGTCCGCCTCGGCCTTCACCTCGGCGCTGGTGTTCACGTAGGCGACCACGGCCGCGCCCGGGTGCGCCGCCTTCCAGTCCCGCAGCTGGGCGGAGGTGATGCTGTCGGCCAGCGAGCAGCCCGCCCGCCGGTCCGGGATGAGCACCGTCTTGGCCGGGCCGAGGATCTTCGCCGTCTCGGCCATGAAGTACACGCCGGCGAACACGATGACGCGGGCCGTGCTGGTCGCCGCGAGGCGGGACAGCGCGAGCGAGTCGCCGGTGTGGTCGGCGATGTCCTGGATCGCGGGCAGCTGGTAATTGTGGGCGAGGATGACCGCGTCGCGTTCGGCGGCGAGGCGGCGGACTTCTTCCGCCCAGCCCGGGCCGGGCTCGCTCCCCTGGTCGTCTACGGGACCGGCCTGGTCCGTGGCGCCGGCGCCGGCTGCCGCCGCGGCCCTGGCTGCGGCCCCGGCCCTGGCTGCGGCCCCGGCCCTGGCTGCGCTGGCGATGCTCATCGCTGCTCCCTCGCTCCTAGTTTTCGACTGATAGGCGAAAACCTGATGAGACACTACCCTACTCTCGTGCAGGCAAGTCAGGCGACGCGGCGGCCGGCCGGAGGCGGGGACGGGCACGGGGACCGGTTCCGGCATGAGGTGCTGGCCGTGGTGTTCCGCGTCCGTGACCAGCGGCTGGAGGTGCTGCTCTGGCGCCGCGCCCGCCCGCCGTTCGAGGGGTGCTGGGCGCTGCCCGGCGGGCCGCTGGGGGGCGGCGAGCGGCTCGGCGCCTCACTCGGCCGCCACCTCGCGGTGAAGGTTGACCTCACCGACGTCAGCCACCTGGAGCAGCTGGAGACCCGCAGCGACCCGGGCCGGCACCCGGGCGAGCGGGTGCTGGCCACCGCGTACCTGGCCCTGGTGGCTTCCGACGTGAGCCCGGGGATCCCGCCGGACACCGTGTGGCACCCGGCCGACGGGCTGCCCCGCACCGCGTTCGACCACGAGTCGATCATCGGGTCGGCCCGGGAGCGGCTGCGCGCGAAGCTCTCCTACACGAACATCGGCTTCGCGCTGGCTCCGGTCACGTTCACCATCACCGAACTGCGGGAGATCTACGCGGCGGCACTCGGCCATCCGGTGTCGGCGACCAACCTGCAGCGCATCCTGGTCCGGCGCGGGGTCATCGAGGCCACCGGCGAGACCGTGCGCCCGGCGGCCGCGGGTGGCCTGGCCACCGTGTACCGGTTCGCCGGGCGGAGCCTGCGCGTGACCAACCCGTTTGCCGCGTTCCGCCCGCCGGCCTCGTCCTGACTGCCCTGGGACCCGTCTGGGCGACGGGGATTCAGGGGCGGCCCATGGTCGCGGCGTGCGTGACGAGCATCGATTCCGGCGGGGTGAGATCCACGCCGTCCGGGTTGTGCAGGTAGCCGGGCCTGCTGCCGGCGACTCCGGTGTGCCCGTACTGCCACACGATGCGGTGGGTGACCGGGTCGATCACGATGACCCGGTTGTTGAAGTCGTCGTTGACCAGGATGTCGCCGTTGGGTAGCGGCAGCGCCAGCGAGGGGTGGTTGAGGCCGCCGAACCGCCACAGCAGCCGGCCGCGGGAGTCGAACTCGACCACCCGGCCCGCGGCGGAGTAGTTGACGGTCAGGTACCGGCCCGGGTAGACCTCGTTGGTGTCGGAGGGATAGGCGACGCCGGGCGGGTGGACCGCCCAGGACACGTGCCCGGACAGGCTCATCTCGTCCGCCCAGGCGCCGTTGATCTCGGTGACCAGGTAGTCGCCGTTGGTCAGCGGGAAGGCGCCGTTCGGGCTGCCGAACCGGTGCGGCGGGTCGTGCAGGCACTGGTTGGTAGTCCGGCCGATGACGTGCAGCAGATCGTGGGCGGGCGGGGCGATCGTCACGATCCGGCAGTTCTTGATGTCCGCGGTCACGATGTCACCGCCCGGGGCGATCATGGCGTCGTCCGGGTTGTTCAGGTGGTTGGGCCCGCTGCCCGGCACGCCCGGCGTGCCGTACCGGTAGACGATCTTGCTGGTGGCGACGCTGATCACGCTGATGACGAAGTTGTCTTCCTGGGTGGCGATGATGTACTTCCCGTCCGGGCTGAAGAACGCGTCGTCGGGAACCAGGAACGTCTGCCCGCGGGCGAGGTCGCCGGGGCGCGGGAACTGCCACCTGACCCGGCCCTGCGGGTCGATGATCAGCAGGCGGTTGTTGAGGTGGTCGGCGATCAGCACGTCACCGGGCAGCGCGGCGGGATCGGAACCCGGCGCCAGGTGGCCGCGCCCGTGCGGCGGCGCGAGCCACGGCGCGCTGGTGAGGACGGGACTGGCGGGCTGACCTGTGGTCGCGGCCGAAGCTCCGGCCGCCGCGCTGCCCGCCGCGGTCACGTCCGTCGAGTCCCCCGCGGCCATGGGCGGCAGCGCGGCGGACGCCGGGACGAGGCGGAACGTGGTCACCGCCGGGAGCGGCCGGGATCGGTTCTCCCCGCCGATCAGGTAGGCCAGGCCACCGGTGACGGCCGCCGCGGCGTTCGTCACCGGTACCGGCAGGTGTCCGGCGACCTCGGTGCTGCCCGTTCGCCCCTGGCCCGGGGCCGGGTCGTATTCGAGCACCTCGCCGCTGGTGGTCAGCGGGGCCGACGGGCTCGCGACGCCGGGCCGCCCGCTCGCCGGGGCGGTCTGGCCGCCCGCCAGGTAGATGCGGCCGTCCAGGGTGAAGCCCGCCGCCGCCGTGAGCGGCGCTGGCAGCCGGCCAGCGACCGCCGCCCGGCCCGTGCGCAGGTCGATGCGCTGGATCGCGTCGGTGATCCCGGCCGGGGTCTGGCCGCCGAACACCCAGATCTGCGCGCCGAGCGCGGCCACCGCCGCGTACCGGACCGGCACCGGGAGCCTGGCCGCGACGCTGAACCGCTTGCCGTCGGCGGTGGCGAGCACGTCCGGGCTGTACCGCGCGCCGTCGTAGCCGCCGATGAGATAGGCCTTGCCGCCCACGGTCACCGCGGACAGGTCGCTGCGCAGCGCCGGCAGCCTGCCTGGGGCCGTCCACGCGGGGCCCGGCTGGCCGGACTGGACCGCGGCCGTGCTGGCCGCCGAACCGCCGCCAAACACGAACGGCGTCGACCCGAGCATCGCGCCCGCCGCGTCGTGGGTGGGGACCGTCAGCCGGCCGTCCTGCCGGGTCTGGCCGGTCACCGGGTTGAGCACCGTGACGGCACCGGTGGTAGCGGAACCCCCGGTGAGGCCGCCGGCGATCATCAAGGCCGGTCCCGGGCCGCGCGGGCCGCGGCGCCCCGCGATCGCGCCGGGCAGCACCACCTCGCGCGAGACGGGCACGGGAAGCTGGTAGGGAGCCGGGATGACCTCAAGCACGAGTCGGCCCCGGGCCGACGCCGGCCCGGCCGACACCGGGCCGCTCGCGCTCCGGCCGGGCGGGGCGCCGCTACCGCCGGAATGGCCGGCCAGCCCCACCCAGAGCACCACTGCGGACAGGGCGGCGCAGGCGAGGAGGGCGGCGAGCCGGCGGCGGCCGTGCGCGGCCGAACGCGCGCGCGGGCGCCCGGCGGGCGGGCGTCTGGCGGGCGGGCGCCCGGCAGGGGAGCGCCCGGGGCGGGGTCCGGCGGGGCGCGGCCTGGCGGGGCGCGGCCCAGCCTGGCGGCCCTCGGCCGGGCGGCCCTCGGCCTGGCGGGGCCCGGCGCGCGCACGACGTCTACGCGCCAGCTCCTCCTCGGTGTACCGCACGCACCTACGGTAGGCGGTCCGGCCCCGCCGCCGACGGGGAACCGCATCGGCACGCGGCGCGTCCCATCACCATGACTCCCCCGCAGTCAGCGCCCCCTGCCCGCGTTTCCCGGCCGAGAGCGGCGGCACGCCGTCTGCGGCACCGTTTGCGGCACCGCCTGCGCTCCCCCGGGGCCGGTGCCTGGCCGGGCCGGCGGGCCACCAGATTCGGCGTGCTCGCCGGCATCCCGCTGCTGCTCACCGGGATAGCCACGACGGCCCTGGCCAGCCCGCAGGCCCTGCACGCAGATACGGCGGCTGCAGCCAGGGCCGCGGCGGCACCGTCCCCCACCGGGTCCGGCACGTCCTCCCCGGCCGGCTCGCCGTCTGCCACCACATCGGCGTCACCGTCCCCCACCGCGCCACCCACCCCTTCCGCCACCGGGTCGCCATCGCCGTCCCCCACCGGGTCGCCGTCACCGTCGCCCACGAGCCCGCCCACGTCCTTCCCTGGCGGCTCACCGTCCCCCATCGGGTCGCCGTCCCCCACGGGCTCGCCCACGCCGTCCCCGACCGGGTCGCCGTCACCCTCCCCGAGCGGCACGCCCTCCCCCACCGGGTCGCCGTCGCCCACGCCCGGCGGAGGTCACACCGGAACCGCGCAGCCCGGCGCGACCAGCGCGGGCGGAGCGACCGGCGCGGGCGCGGGAATCCTGGGCTCCCTCGCGCCCCTGGCGAATGTCGCGCTTCAGCACACCGGCCTCCGCGTGAGAGCAGCGAAGGTGACCGGCTTGTTTCCCACCATCCTGCCTTCGCCGGCCAGTTCCCTCGCGAGCCCGGCGGGCGGCACGACGGCCACTTCGCCGGCCCGCGGCGCCCGCACCGCCGCCGGCAGCTCGCTGGTCGCCAAGCAGTCGGCCACGGGCCAGCGAGCGGCCCTGATCTTCCTGGCGGTCGCCGTCGCGGCCGTGGCCGCGTGGCTGTCCCTCGGCCGAGCTCGCCGGCCGGGCGGCAGGCGCCGGGCGCGGTGAGATGCTGCTAGCGGACCGGCGCGCTCGCTGAGCGCCCAGCTGCCGCCGCGGAAAGTAATCTCCGCGGCGGCAGCTTGGCCGGCGTCATGGACACATCGCTGGGCACACCCTGCCCACCAGGTCCGGTATCCGCGAGCGCCTGACTGCGCTTACCACGCCCCGGCCATGGCGCGGCCTATCGTGTCGGCTTCCTCTTCGGCCAGTGCGCCGGAGAGTTCCCCAGGCCCAGGTCCATGCACGGTCGCCGACTGACCGCGCGCCCAGGAGTGCTTACGGGTCGCGTACCACCACCCGGCGTCCGAGATCCAGACGTGGTAGCCGGGATAGGCACGCTCGATCTGCCCGGCAATCTCCGCGTTGGCTGCCAGTTGCGGATCCGTGCCCGGTGCCGCGGCGCCCGCCAGGGTCTGTTTCCCGGCAGGCAGTGCTGAGGGGGCACGTGCTGGCTCAAGGATCATCTGGAGCGCGGCACCTCCGGGTGTCGGTTTCGCCTCCGCAGGACGCAATGCCGGTATGCAGAAAATGGTGTACCGTCCAGTAACGTGACGCAAGGGTGCCGCAGCGGCGGGTACGCGCCGCATGGCGGACTACCGCCACTGACAGCGGAGTCGTCTCATGTTCAAAGCGCTCGGCCTGTCATCTAGCGAAGAGGACCTGTACACGGTTCTCATTCACAGCCCGCGGTCCACGGTCACCGAGCTGGCCGCTTACGGCTCGGTCTCCTCGCAGCAGGCCACCCGGGATCTGCAGAAGCTGGTCCGCCAGGGGCTGGCCAACCGGCTCCCCGGCAGGCAGGCGCGTTATATCGCCGTGGCGCCCGACATCGCCGTCGAGCCGCTGCTGGCCAAGCGGGAGGACGAGCTGCGGCAGGCCCGGCTGGGCACCAGCGACCTGATGAAGGCCTTCCACGAGGCGTCGCGCGAGCACCATCCGGCCGAGCTGGTGGAAATCATCACCGGCGAGAGCAACATCAGGAGTCGTACCGGCCAGCTGCCGGGCGCCGCGCAGCACCAGATCAGGGGGTTCGACCGGCCGCCCTACGTCGTGTCGCCCGAGGAGAACATCAACCAGGAGGCGACCCGCATCCGCGAGGGCATCAGCTACCGCGTCGTCTACAGCGCCCAGGCCGTCATGTGGCCGGGCCGGCTGGAGGGTGACATCCGGGACGCCCTGGCCGCCGGCGAGCAGGTGCGGGTACGGCCGGACCTGCCGACCAAGCTGTGGATCGTGGACGACAAGATGGCCATGATCCCCATCAACACGCGGCAGAATGCGGTCAGCGCGTCCTTCATCGTGCGCCCGTGTGACCTGCTCGAGTCGCTGATCTCGATGTTCGAGGCCGAGTGGGACCGGGCGATACCGCTGCGGTCGTTCCTCGGCGAGGATCCGGCCGGCGCAGCTGCCGGCGAGCCGGATGAAACCAGGACAGCGGTCTTGTCCTGCCTGGCCGCGGGGCTGACCGACGAGGGCATCGCCCGGTCGCTGGGCTGCAGCCTGCGCACCGCGCAGCGGCACATCCGGCGCCTCATGCAGGATCTCAACGTGTCCAGCCGGTTCCAGGCCGGCATGGAAGCACGCCAGCGCGGATGGGTGTGACGCGGATGACCGCAGGAACAGATGGCTGTGGCGGCCGCCCTGCCGCGGATGCACGGGCGGTTGCCGCCGGACCGGGACTCGCCGCGGACGCACGGGCCCTTGCTACCGGACCGGGACTCGCCGCGGACGCGCCGCTGCTCGCCGCGTTCCTGACGGCAGCGGGGCGCGGCGACATGCCGTTCATCGTGCCGGGTCACAAGCGCCGCGGCCGGACCCTGGATGCAGGCCTCGGACTGGTCACCGACGGCGACATTCCCCTGTACGGCGGGATGGACACGCTGAAGCTCACCGGCGGCACCCTGGCGCGGGCCGAGGAGCTTGCGGCGCAGCTGTGGCATGCGGACTGGTGCCGGTTCGGCGTCGGCGGCGCCACCCAGGCCAACCAGGCCCTGCTGCTGGCCGCTGGGCGTCCCGGCGATCAGGTGATTATGGCCCGCAGCATCCACCGGTCGGTGTTCAGCGCGCTGGTCCTGGCGGGGCTGCGGCCGGTGTGGCTGCCGCCGCGCAGTGACCCGGCCACCACGCTGCCGCTCGGCCCGACCCCCGGCCAGCTCGCGGCCGCGCTGGACGCGGCCCCGGGCGCGACGGGCGTGTGGGTAACGGAGCCCAGCTACCTGGGCACCGTCGCCGACGTCGCCGCGCTCGCGGTGGTTGCCCATGACCACGGCGTCCCGCTGCTTGTCAACCAGGCGTGGGGAGCGCACTTCGGCTTCCACCCGGACTACCCGCAGCACGCGCTGACGGCCGGCGCCGACGCGATGGTGATCAGCGCGCACAAGACGCTGCCGTCCTACGGGCAGGCCGCGCTGGTCCTGGCCCGCACCGGTCACCTGTCGCCGAGCCGGCTGGAGGCCGCATTCGACGCCACCACTACCACCAGCCCGGCCGGGGCGATCCTGGCCAGCACCGACGGCGCCCGCGCCCTGCTGGCCACCCGCGGACAGCAGTTGCTCGGCCGCTCGCCGGCCTGGTCGCCGACGCCCGGTCACGCCTTGTCGCCGCCTGCCCAGGGGTGACCGCGCCCGGGCCTGGCGACTTCCCGCCCGGCCGGTTCGACCCGGCCAAGCTCGTGCTCAGCCTGCCCGGCAGCGGCGCCGACGGCACCGTCGTCGAGATCGCGGCGCAGGCCGCCGGCCTGCCGCTGGAGATGGCCGACCGCGACACGATGGTCGCCACCGTGACCGTGGCCGACTCAGCCGAAACGGTCGGCCGCCTCACCGACGTGCTCGGCCGCGCCATCTGCGCGGGGGCGGGCGCACCGCGCCCTGCCGCCACCCGGGTCAGCTGGACCCTCGTCCCGGAGCCCGTGGTGGACCCGCGGGCCGCCTTCTTCGCGCCCGCCACTACGGTGCCGTCCGCCCAGGCGCCCGGCAGGATCAGCGCCGAGCTCATCGCCGCCTACCCGCCTGGCGTGCCGATCCTGGCTCCGGGCGAGCTGATCACGCCTGACCTGCTCGCTGCACTGCACCAGCTGGCGGCCGAGGGCACCCGCATCGCCTACGCCGCCGACCCCACCCTGCGCACGCTGCGCGTCCTGGCCGGCCCGCCACGCTGAGGCAGTTCGCGCCAGGATGGCCGGCGCCTGGCGCGAAGGCGGCGGGCATGACTCGCAGGCGGCACGATGAGTGTTGTGAGCATCGCCGAGGCCTGGCCATCGGCTGGCCAGCCCTTCACCACCGACGAACTCGACCGGATGCCCGACGACGGCCGACGGTACGAGCTTCTTGACGGGGTGCTCGTCGTGAGCCCGCGTCCCGGAACGATCCACCAGGTGGTCGCCACGAGGCTGGCCGCCGCGCTCCTCACGGCAAGCCCGGAGGAAATGTTCGTCATCTCCGAGCTGGCCGTCCAGCTGAGCCGGACGACCGAGTTCGACCCGGACATCACCGTGGCCCGGCAGGCCGACGTCGGCGGGGCGAAGCTCACGGCGCCGCCGCTGCTGCTGGCGGTCGAAGTCCGCTCGCCCAGCACGGCGCTCATCGACCTGACCCGCAAGAAGGCTGCCTAAGCGGCATTCGGGGTCCAGGCGTACTGGATCGTCGTCCCGGATCCCGGCCGGCCGGAGCTTTCCGTGTTCGAGCTCACCGGCGGCCGGTACGAGCCGGCCGGGCAGGTGAGGGATGACGAGGTGTTCGTCGCCGCGTGGCCGTTCCCGGTCGAGGTGGTCCCGGCCCGGCTGGTCGCCGGGCTACGCTCCCGCTGACCCGGTCGCGCTGGGGGCAGCGGGGCTGACCGGGAGGCCGCCGAGCTGCGCGGTAGCGTCACCGGACAGGCGGACGGTGTTGCGGCCATCGGTTTTGGCCTGGTAGAGGGCGGTGTCGGCGGCGGCGAGCAGGTCAGTGAGGTCGCGGTCGGCGGGGTGCTCGGTGGCCGCGACGCCGATCGACACGGTGATGTGCAGCGGGTCCTGGCCGGGCGCGCCGGGGAGCGGCTCGCCGGCCAGGCTGCGGCATAGCCGCCGGGCCACCTGCACCGCCTCAGCGGCGCCGGTATGCGGCAGCAAGATGGTGAACTCCTCGCCGCCGAACCGGCCGATCAGGTCGTAGGGGCGCAGCTGCCGCCGCAGGACGTCGGCCGCAGCGGTGAGCGCCGCGTCGCCGGTGAGGTGGCCGTAGGTGTCGTTGACCGTCTTGAAGTGGTCCAGGTCGGCGATCGCGACCGCGAGCGGCGTCCCGGTGCGCTGGGCATGAGCGAGCTGGACGGTGGCCTCGGTCCGCCACGCGGCGGCGTTCAGCAGCCCGGTCTTGGCGTCCACCCGGGCCTGGGACAGGAGCTGGGAGTGCCGGAAGGATCGCTGCAGCACGATCACCAGCGGCAGCGCCGGCACGATGAGCACCCAGCTGACCGCGGCGGCGCCGGCCAGCATCAGCCCGGCGGACATCTCGCACAGGTCGTTGAGCAGCGGCTCACGGGCCAGCAGCCGCTCGCGGACGCTGACCGTGCGGTCAGAAACCCGCACCGCGGTCATCACCAGGGTCTTGTTGATCACCGACCACAGCACGGCGCAGGCGGCGGCAGCGAGCAGCCACAGCGGGGCCCGGGCGCCAGCCACCGGCGAGAGCCAGGGCAGGCCGGAACGCAACGCGTGGAAGGCGACCGAGGCGGCACCGAGGGACAGCCCGTTGGCGGCGGCCGAGAAAACCCGCCGGTGCGCGATCGTGCGGCGGGTCCGCAGCTGCAGCAGCGCGAAGGTCGCCACGGGCGCGACCAGGCAGTACACCGGGGGCAGCAGCAGCGCGATGGGCAGCTGCCAGATCCCGTGCACGTCCTTGATGAGTCCGGCCGGCTCCGCGCTGCGCCGGGTCAGCTCTACCGCGACCGCGCCGAAGCAGACGAACAGCGCGAAAGGCCAGCCATCACCGGCACGCCAGCCGGTGAGCGCCGCGGCCGCGCCGGCAGCAGTGGCGCCGGCCAGGATCACGCCGAGCACGTATCTGCGCAGCCCGCGCGGCAGCGACCACACCGGCCAGGCGGCCACAGCGGCCCGGTAGCGGCGCGGCAGGCGACGGCGGTTAGGCGAGCTGGTCAGCGTGCCTCCGAGGCGGTCAGGAAATCGGGTACACAGATAGCAGTGGTAAGGGCAGACCGTAGCCGATTATGCCTGAACTGTCACGACCGGTGGGGACAAATGCGGGCTGGGTCACACTTGCCCTCCGGCAACGGGAATGACACATTCCAGGCATACCGTCGGCCCGTCGGCTGCGGCACGCCCAGCGAGCCGAGAGGAGGCAAGCCATGAAGGGCGAGGCTTGGGGCTAAACCGGGCGATACGTCCCGCTTCCACATGCGGCGAAGCTGCCCGGCCCGGGCGCTCGCGCCGCGCACACCGCCACGCGGATAGGCCGCGCACACCGGCCGCGCCCACCCGCCACGCGGATAGAGAGTGCTCCGCCGACTCGGCGGAACACCGCACCGTCGAAGGCGTATATCGTCTTCCCTTCTGGTAGACAGCGCGGGCACAACTGAGCTGCCAGCCCGGGCCCAGGCGTCCCGGGCCAGCACGTTTGCGCCCGTCTGTCTAGCCGGAAGGCGTGCCGCCAGCGGGAATCATGGGGCCGCCGGGGTTGATCTGGCCGAGCACCTTCCAGATCTTGTTCCAGCGCGCGGTCTGGCAGCCGTTAACCCTGGAGTAGGTGGTGGCCACCCGCTTGCCGTCCCAGATCCCGCGGATGGAAGCGGCCTGCGGCCCGCCGTAGATCATCGGGCACATGACGCCGCGCGGCACCGGGGCGAACGGGTCCTGGGCCCGGGTGAGCGTGGCGCAGGCGACCGCGGGACGCGGGTGCGTTCCGCCGTCGCCGCTGGGCCCGCAGGTCAGGGTCCAGCGCCGCGGGGTCGCGCCCTGCGCCGCAGCGACGGTGATGGTCAGCGACGACGCCGGTTTCGACCCGGCAGAGCCCGGGCCGGACGCGTTGCCGGGGGCGGCCTGACTGCCGCACGCCGGAGCCAGCGCGACCGCCGCGCCCAGGACAGCTGCGACGCCTGCCTTATGCCGGACATCTGCCGGCGGTGCGAAGGTGCTCATGCCCCTTCGACGCGGCCCCCCGCCCGGCGGTTCCGAACGGCCTCACTCTCGGTAACTCCCCCCTGCCGATCCCCTCGATACGCGTGACCCCCGGAAGGGTGATCGCCGCGACTCTCCATGCATTTGAGGTTTTCTCAGCGACTTTACGTGATCATCTTGTACGGGTATTGGACTAGGGGGAGGCGCGCTGTCGCCGGCTGGCAGGTCCGGGTGCTGCCGATTACGTCCTCGCGGATGGGCTGCCTGCCGGATTCCCTGGACCGCGGCTACCGGGTGCTGGGGATTTGCTCCTCCAGTTACTGGAGGAGCCAGACTGACGCCATGGAGAACGACGGATCTCTTCTGACAATCGGTGAGCTGGCCAGACGTGTCGGAGTGCCGGTGCGCACTATCCGGTTCTGGTCGGATAGCGGGCTGGTGCCGCCGGCCTCGCGGACTGACGGCGATCGCAGGCAGTACGACGCGGCGTGCGTGGCCCGGCTGGAACTGGTGACGACCTTGCGAGAGCTGGGCGTGAGCCTGGCCAATGTCCGGCGCATACTGGGTGGCCAGGTCACCGCCGCGGAGGTGGCCGCTATCCACCTGGAGGCGCTGGACACCGAGATCCGGACCCTGCGGCTGCGCCGGGCAGTCGTGGCCGCCGTGGTGAAGCGCTCTGCCAACGGCGAGGAGATGGGCATGATCAACAAACTGGCACGCCTGTCCGCGGCCGAGCGGCGCCAGATCATCGATGACTTCACGGCGGAGGTCTTCCACGGACTGGATCCCAGCCCGGCGAGGTTTGCGCGCTGGGCCGCGGCGCCGGATCTGCCCGACGACCCCTCGGCCGAGCAGGTCGAAGCCTGGGTCGATCTCGCTGAGCTGGTAGCAGACAGGGCCTTCCGCGAGCAGGTCCGGCAAGTCGCCGGCATCGGCGTCCAGGTACAGTCCGGCCGCTGGCTGGCCGACGTCGATGCGGCGCAGGACGAGGCCGAGGCGGCGCGCCAGCGGGGAGTGCCGCCCGGCTCCGCCGAAGCGGCCCGGATCGTGGAGCGCATCCTGGCGGGTGCCCCCGCCGACCTAGGCCGGGCTGAGCTGCTGGCTCAGCTAGAGGCCGGCACTGATCCCCGGATCGAGCGTTACTGGGAGCTGACGGCCGTCATCAGCGGCCGCGGCCCGTTCCCGTCGCTGCAGCGCGCCCTTGAATGGCTGGCCGCCGCGCTGCGCGCGAGCCAGGGCCGAAAGGAGGCAGGCCGGTGATCGAGGTCCGCGGGCTGACCAAGCGCTACGGCTCAACGGTCGCTGTCGACCGGCTCAGCTTCGACGTCCCGCCGGGTGCCGTGACCGGTTTCCTGGGCCTGAACGGATCAGGCAAGTCCACCACCATGCGCATGATCCTCGGCCTGGACGCCCCGGACGCCGGGCACGCCCGCATCGGCGGCCAGGCCTACCGTCAGCTCCGCTGGCCGCTGCGCGAGGCCGGAGCACTGCTGGAATCCAGGGCCTGCCACCCGGGCCGGTCTGCCCGCGCGCACCTGGCCGCGCTGGCGGCCAGCAACTTCATCAGCCAGTCCAGGGTGGATGAGGTCCTGGAGATAGCCGGACTGGAGTCCGTGGCGGGCAAACGGGCCGGGAAGTTCTCGCTCGGCATGGCGCAGCGTCTCGGCATCGCCGCGGCGCTGCTGGGAGACCCGGCCGTGCTGCTGCTCGACGAGCCGGTGAACGGCCTGGACCCGGAGGGAATCCGCTGGATACGCGGCCTGCTCCGGTCACTGGCCGCCGAAGGCCGGGCAGTCCTGGTCTCCAGCCACCTGATCAGCGAAATGGCCCTGATGGCCGACCGGCTGGTGGTGATCGGCAAGGGACGGCTCCTGGCCGACACCACGGCGGCCGAGCTGTCCAGCCGGGCCCCCAGCCTCGAAGAGGCCTTCCTGCAACTCACCGGCGATAGTGCCCAGTACCAGGCAAGGAACATGTCATGACCGCCCACACCAGCCACCAGCCACCCGGCAGATACCGATTCCGGCACCTGGCCCGGATGGAATGGATCAAGCTGCGCAGCCTGCGCTCCACCTGGCTCACCCTGGCCATTGCCGTCGCCGCGTCAGCGGGCATCGCCCTCGCAATAGGCAGCAGCGGCACGACAAGCGGCGGCATGTTCGTCGGCAACACGCTGGTCGGCATGCTCATCGGCGTGCTGCTCATCGGAACAGTCGGCGTACTGGCCATGACCAGCGAGTACACCTCCGGGACCATCCGCGCCACATTCGCCGCCGCGCCACGCCGGCTCAGGGTCCTGGCGGCCAAAGCCGCGGTCGTTGGTGCGGTGGCGCTGATCACCGGCGAGGCAGCAGCATTTCTGTCCTTCTTCGCAGGCTGCATGACCCTGCGCCACGGCATCACCGCGCCAGCCCTCAGCCAGCCCGGTGTCCTGCGGGCGATCGTACTCACCGGAGCCAGCCTCAGCCTGATCGGCCTGTTCGGACTCGGCCTCGGAGCGATCATCCGGCACACCGCCGCGGCGATCACCGTGGTAGTCGGAATCGTCTGCGTCGGCGGGCCGCTGAACCTCGCTATCCGGCCCTACCTGCCGATTTACATAGTCAGCCACTCGCTCAGCGCTACGACGCCGCTATGCCGCCCCGGCGCGGCGTCATGCTGGCTGTCAGCCTGGAGCGGACTCGGAATGCTCGCCATCTACGCAGCCATCGCCATGGTCCTGGGCGCGCTGATCCTCGCCTGGCGAGATGCATAAGCCGCAGGCAACGCTCCCGCCCCTGCGAAGGCTCCGCATGATCACCTATCGTGTCACTCTTGACGTCCCGCTCCAACTCGTGATCAAGGTTTCGAACCTCCTGAGGAAACGCCGGAAGGAACTCGGCACCAGGAACGGAACCCGCGCCCTGACCCTCGTGTCCCAGCGATGGCGCGCCATCCGCCACGTCTCCGCCGACCCCATCACAGATCGGCGACATCGCCAAGTCAGTCCTCGTCCTCACGCAATTCGAGCACAAGATGATCAGCTGAAAGTCGCTGAGAAACCTCATTGTTGTCGTCCATACCGGATATAACGGGTCAGAAAATGGTCACAGCGCATGGAGAGTGCGCTAGTGGGGTGTGGCCGAGGTCAGGCCGGCATGCGCACCGGCACCTGGTGCCAGGCGGCCGGGTCGCCCGGCGTGCCGGTGAAGTCATAGCGCACCTCGTCCGGCCACAGCGCGACGAGCGAGATCGACGTCGTGCCCCAGATCCGGCCGCCACCGAGGTCGCGCCGCACGATCAGCGCGCGCGGATCGTCTGGCATGAGGTCGTCACCGTTCAGCAGCGGCAGCCAGTCGCCCCAGGCCTGCGCGACCGTGCCGCCTGGCCGCGGCGCCGGCCGTGCCGCCGCGCGCAGCCGGGGCAGGAAGTGAGCGACGCGGGCCAGTTCGTGCTCACGCCCGGCGAAGCGCCCGTCCGCGGAATCCGCCGGATCTGCGGCCAGCAGGTCGCGGCCGAGGCCGCTGTTCACGATCACGTGCAGGCCGGCGGCCAGCTCCCGCTCGGTGAGGCTCTCGCCGTCCCAGCTGGCCAGGGTGGCCACGCCCGGCTCGGCGGTCAGCAAGTGAAACGGGTCGAAGTCCGCCACGGCGGCGCGGGCCAGCTTGCCCTCGGCCGCGGCGAGCAACGGCAGGACGCCCCGGGTCTGCCGGGACCCGGCCGGGGCCGGTACGCCTCGCCCGTTGAGCACGCACGCCACCCGTCTGGGCGCGGGCGCCACCGCCAGCCACGTCCCCCCGGCCTGTAGATCCAGGCCACCGGCCAGCCCCGGGTAGTCCGGCCAGTGACGTGCAGGCGGCTGCCACGCCCGCCCGACAAGCTCGTCGCGGATGCCCGCGAGCAGCACCGGGGCGCCTGGCTCAACGCTGAGGATCGCCGTGCACATGCACCCATTGGAACAGAGCAGCCCGGGAGCGCTGGTGGCCGGCCAGTCCCCGGCAAGGTGGCCGGCCAGTCCGCGTCAAAGGGCCGGCCAGTCCCGGCCGCGGGCCGCGGCTTAGTCCTGTGATTCTCCGGCCGGCGGGCGCATCGGCTGCCCCTGCCGGTACATCTGCGGCGGCTTGGACCCGGCGCTCTGGCCGCCATCGACCGGGATGACCGCCCCGGTGATGAACGCGGATTGCGACGAGCAGAGCCAGAGCACGGTCTGCGCGACTTCGGCGGCGGTTCCGGTCCGGCGCATCGGCGTGGCCAGCCCGGCCAGGCGCTGCGCCTCCGGGCCCGCGGCTTCCAGGTGGTGGGTCAGGATGGGCCCGGGAGCGACCACGTTGACCCGGATGCCCTGGTCGGCATAGTCGAGCGCGGCAACCTTGGTCAGCCCGATGATGCCGGCCTTGCCCGCGACGTAGGCGGCAAGGTTGGCGGTGCCGGTGAGGCCGGCCACCGAGGCCATGTTCACGATCGCGCCCCCGCCGGTGCGCAGCATGGCGGGAATCTGGAACTTCATCCCGAGGAAGGTGCCGCGGATGTTTGTCGCGATGCCGCGGTCGAACTCACCGGGATCGATGTCGGCCAGCGGAGCCGGCAACGGGCCGGCGGTGGCGTTGTTGAACGCCGCGTCGAGCCGCCCGTAGGCCGCGATCGCCTGCTCGACGAGGTGCTGCATCGAGTCGGCGTCGGAGACGTCGGCCCGGACGGCGATCGCCTGGCCGCCATGGCCGGTGATCCGCTTGGCCACGGCCTCGAGGGCAGCCAGGTCGCGGGCCGCCAGCACGACCGAGGCGCCGGCCGCCGCGAAGGCCTCAGCGGTGGCGGCTCCGATCCCTTTGCTGGCCCCGGCCACCAGGGCCACCCGGCCGTGCATCGGCATGGATTCCATCGTCGCCCCTTCTCATTTATTCAGACGATGTGTATGGATGAATTATGACACATGCCCAGAGGCGGAGGCGGCCGGGAGCCAGGGTCGGGGTCCGGGACCAGGGGGCGGACCAGAGGGCGGGACCCAGGGGGCCGGGACCCAGGGGCCGGACCCAGGGGCCGGACCCAGGGGTCGGGATCAGGGGGGCGGGCGCTATGCCGTGGCCGGCCGGGCGAGCAGGCTGACCGCGGCGCGGGCCAGGTGCTGGACCAGCGGCACGACGGCCTCGGGGGTCTTGTCGTCGCCCGCCAGGGCGTCGAACGTCTCGAAGCTGGTGACGGTGAACAGCAGGTCGATCGCGTCAGGGTGGACCCCGGCGGGCGGCGACCCGGGCTGCCCGGTGAGCCGACCGACCAGCGTGGCCGCGCCGCGCCTGCGCCACTCCTGGCGCGCCCGGAGCGCCTCGCCCAGGTCCGGGTCCAGCGCGGCCAGCCCGCGCAGCCGGCGGTGCAGCACCCGGTCCGAACCCCAGAACCGGCCGAACACCGCGATGTAGTCGTCCAGCGCCGCCAGCGGGTCCGGCAGCCGGAACGCGTCGGCCAGCCCGGCCATGCCGCCGGTCGCCCCGACCGAGTCGAACAGCGCCTCGAGCAGGCCGGGCTTGGAGCGGAACTGGTAGTAGACCGTGGCCCGGGAGACATCGGCCTTCTGCGCGACCGCATCGATGCTGAACCGGCCGGGATCCGCAGAGACGAGCAGCTCGCGGGCGGCGGCGAGCACGCGCGCCCGGGTCTCGTCGATCGCGGCCTGGCGCTGGCCCAGCCGGTAGGCGCGTGGGCTCATCGGCCTGCTCGTACCCCTTCGCGCGAGATTTCCATTGGACGTTATGTCGAATAAATCATAGCCGCCGAACGCACGCGCAGAAAACATGCGCGGCACCGCCCCCGCTCGCGGGAGCGGCGCCGCTGGCCGCCGCGCTGGTCGGTCACGCCCCCTTGGTGATCGCGGCGATCTCGTCCGGGCTGAGCTGGATGCCCGCGGCGGCAACGTTCGCCTGCACATGGTCGGGCGAGCCGGAACCCGGGATCGGGAGGATTTGCGGTGACCGCGCCAGCAGCCACGCGAGCACGATCTGGCGGGTGCTGGCACCGTGCCGGGCCGCCGCCTCGCCGACCGCGGGGTTGCGGTCGGCGTCCTGAACCGGCGCCCACGGCAGGAACACGAGCTGCTCCTGCTCGCACAGGTCCACGATCTCCTCCGAAGACCGGTCGGTGGCGTTGTAGCGGTTCTGGATCGACACGACGGGAGTGACCTGCTGCGCCTCGCGCAGCTGCGCCTCGTTCATGTTGGAGACGCCGATGTGCCGGATCTTGCCCTCGGCCTTCAGCTCGGCCAGCGCGCCGACGGAGTCGGCGATCGGCACCTTCGGATCGGGCCGGTGGAACTGGTACAGCGGGATCTGGTCCAGCCGCAGCCGCCGCAGGCTGCCCTCACAGGCCTGCCGCAGGTGCTCCGGGCGCCCGTCCGGCTCCCACCGCCCTGGGCCGGGCCGGACCAGGCCGCCCTTGGTGGCGATGACGAGGCCGTCGGGGTAGGGATACAGCGCCTCGGCGATCAGCGACTCGCTCACCTCGGGCCCGTAGGAGTCCGCGGTGTCGATGAAGTTGACCTGCAGCTCGACCGCCCGGCGGACGGCGGCCTTCGCCTGCTCCCGGTCCGGCGGATCCCCCCAGATGCCCTGGCCGGTGATCCGCATCGCCCCGAAGCCCAGCCGGTTCACGGTGAGATCCCCGCCGACGTCGATCGTGCCCGCTGCCGCTGCCGTCATCCCAGTGTCCATTCGCTGCCTCCTGCCTTTCCCGTCTAGCTTTGCACCGTCCCCCGGCGACCGGCACGCAGGGTCGGGACGTCATCGCGGCGGCGGCCATGGCGCAGGCTGATCAGCGCGGAACGGAGGCGGTGAACGGCCTGGTCAGGTCAGGGAGACCAGGCGCAGGCCGCCGTCGCTTTCGATGACCGTGCCGGTCAGGTTGGCGTTAGTCGCGGCGAAGACCAGGGCCTCGGCGATGTCCTCCGCCGAGCCGATGCGCCGGGCAGGCAACGCGGCGGCGAGCTGCGCGAAGTAGGCACGCTTCGTCTCTTCGGCCATGCCTGTCCCGTCCCACCACGGCGATGCGACAGCACCGGGAGAGACCGCGTTCACCCGGATCGGGGCCAGTTCGACCGCGAGCGGTCTGACCATGGCTTCGATCGCGCCGTTGATGGCGGCGACACCGGCAGTTCCCGGCACCCCGGATCGTGCCGCGATCGCGCTGAGCAGGGTGATCGAGGCGTCCGTCGCCAGGTGCGGCAGGGCGGCCTGGATGGTGGTGACGTGACCCCAGAACTTGGCGTCGAACTCGCGCCGCAGCATGGCCAGATCCAGATCGGCGATCGGGCCCGGGCCGCCGAAGCCGCCGAAGGTCAGCACCAGGTGGTCGAGAGGCCCGATCATCTCGGCGAGCGCCCGGATCTCTTCCGGGTCGGTCGCGTCGGCGAGGTGGGCGATCAGGCCGGGATCGGACGCGGCGACGTCGTCGGCGCGGCCCTTGCTGCGGCCGGTCGCGGCGGGCCCGGACCCGCCCTGAGGACCTCGGGTTGCGCCCGTATGGCCGGCGGCGGGTACCGGGGTTTGCGGCGCGAGGAGCTGGCGCAGCTCGCGGGGATCAGCGTTGACTACTACGTCCGGCTGGAGCGGGGCCGCGGCCACCATGTCTCGGACGAGGTGCTGGACGCCGTCGCCCGGGTGCTGCAGTTCGACACGGCCGAACGCGCGCACCTGCACGACCTCGCCCGGCCGCCGCGTGACCGTCCCGGCAGGGCCGCCAAGCCCGCTGAGCGGGTGCGGCCCGGGGTGCAGCGGATGCTCGACAGCATCACCGACTCCCCCGCCCTCGTCGTGGGCTGCCGGATGGACATCCTGGCCTGGAACACGCTCGGCAAGGCCGTGCACGGACTCCATGCGCTCACCCCTAACATGCCGCGGGTGGTCTTCCTCGACCCGGACGCCGCGACGTTCTCCTGCCTGGCGACCAGGACCAGACGATCGTTGTCTACGTGGCGGCGCCAGGCTCGGCTACCGCAGAACGGCTGAGCGTGCTGGCCAGCTGGAACGCCGCACCGCAAAAAGAATTCAAGCACTAAACGCTGTCAAACAGGATTTATCTCGTCTTAGCTGGCATTGACTTGCCATTTTGCCGGAAGTTAGTATCCCGGGCAGGGCACCGACCGTGTTCTAGGCCTGGTAGCGCACGGTGGCACAGACCCGCTTGCCGGGAGTGCGGCCAGGCCGCTTCGAAGGGAGCAGCCTGTTGTCCCTCCTGCCTGCCCGCCCGCGCGCCGCGCACCTGGCGCTCGCGGCCGCATCCGTCGTGCTGGCGGCCGGTACCCCGGCCGCGGCGCTGGCCACGCCCGGGCCTGCCGCCACCCGGCGCGCAGTGCCGGCGCCGTCGCGACCGCGGCCGCGCTGACCCGGCTGTCCGCCGACCCGTACGCCAACAGGGCGGCCGAGCACGCCACCGAGGTCGAGCCCGACATCTACGCGCACGGCAGCACGATCGTCAGCGTCTTCCAGACCGGCCGGTTCAGCGGCGGCGGCTCGGACGACACCGGCTGGGCGACGAGCACTGACGGGGGCGCGTCCTGGCAGCACGGCTTCCTGCCCGGCATTACCACCCACCAGAACGGCGGCGTGTGGCAGCGGGTCAGCGACCCGGCCGTGGCCTACGACCCCAGGCACGGGATGTGGCTGGCCTCGGGGCTGACGCTCACCTCGCCCGGCAGCTCGTTCGGGGTCGCGGTCAGCCGGTCTGCCGACGGCATCACGTGGCAGAAGCCCGTGCTGGTGGCGTCGTCCGGCGGCGCCGCCTACGACAAGGACTGGATCACGTGTGACACCACCCCGGCCAGCCCGCACTACGGCAACTGCTACGCCGAGTGGGACATCACCAGCAGCGGCGACCGGGTGGTGATGAGCACCTCCGCCGACGGCGGCGCCACCTGGTCGGCGCCGTCCAGCCCGGCGGACACGCCGCACGGCCTGGCCGGCCAGCCGCTGGTGCAGCCCAACGGCACCGTGGTGGTGCCCTTCCTCACCGACGCGGGTCCCATCCGGTCGTTCACCTCGACCAACGGCGGCGCGTCTTGGAACGCGAGCGTCCCGGTGGCGACCCCGCGCGTGCACGCCGACGGCGGCGGCATCCGCAGCTCCGACCTGCCGTCGGCGCAGGAAGACGGCGCCGGCACGGTGTACGTGGCCTGGCAGGACTGCCGGTTCCGCGCGGGCTGCGCCAGCAACGACATCGTCTACTCCGACTCGGCGAACGGCACCACCTGGAGCGCGGTCAACCGGGTGCCGATCGACCCGGTGACCAGCACCGCGGACCATTTCATCCCGGGCTTCGGCGTGGATCCGGCCAGTTCAGGCGGCACCGCCCGGATCGGGCTGTACTACTACTTCTACCCGCAGTCCGCGTGCTCGGTGTCGACCTGCAGGCTGGGGGTCGGGTTCGTCTCGTCGGCCAACGGCGGCGCCTCGTGGAGCACCCCGGCCATCGTGGCCGGGCCGATGTCGCTGTCGCAGGTCGCCCAGGCGGGCGGCGCGTTCGTCGGCGACTACATCGGCAGCGCGTTCGTCAGCGGCCACGCCTACTCGTCGTTCGCCGTCGGGGTCGCGCCGACCGCCGGCAAGAAGTACGACGAGGGCATGTACACAGCCGGCGGCCTGGCTGCCCGCGGCGGCACCGCCGTCGCCACCGGCAGGCCGGTATACCTGGCCCGCACTCCGGTCCGTGCGCTTAATCCCGCGCCCTGACCGGGCGGAGTCCCGCGAACAGGTCGTCCTCGGGCAGCGGCGCCCCGGTGGCGTCGCTGACCCTGATGAAGGACTCCCGGCCGAAGGCGGCCGTCGCGATCTCCGGCGGGATCCGGCTGAACCAGGACTCCTGGATCTGGCTGGCGTGCGCCATCAGCGCGTCCCGCTTGCGCTCCAGCACCGGCGCGATGTTGACCGTGGTGGTGATGCGCGCCTCGTCGTCGGCCATCTTCTGCTGCATCTCCGGCGTGAAGTCGCGGCCGTCGGGGACCTCGATGCCTTGCTCCCGCAGCGCCTCCCAGACCTTCTGGAAGTCACTGCCGCGCAGCGCGGACAGGTAGAGCTTGGCCGGGATCGCGGAAGCCGCCACCGCCGCCTGCGCGGCCCGGCTCGCGTGCACGTGGTCAGGGTGCTGGTACATGCCGTTGTCGTCGTAGGTGATCACGACCTGCGGCCGGTAGCTCTCGATCAGGCCGCCGATCCGGGCCGCCACGTCGGCCAGCGGGATGTTGCAGAACGCCTCGGGCCGGTCCTTGTAGTCCCAGTCGGGCATGCCGGAGTCGTGATAGCCGAGCAACTCGAGGTCGGTGACGCCCAGGATCTTGGCGGACTGGCGCAGCTCGGCCAGCCGCAGCTGGGCGACGGCCTGCTCGTCGTGACCGTCCTGGCCTGGCTTGACGCCGCCGGGCGCGTCACCGAACTCACCGTTGGTGCACGTCACGACCACGGTCCGGATGCCTTGGTCGGAATACAGGGCCAGCACGCCGCCGGTGCTCGAGGCTTCGTCGTCCGGGTGCGCGTGCACCGCCATCAGGGTCAGGTTCTCCGCCATGCCCTAAGCCTGCCCGATGCGTCGTACTGCCCGTGCCGCCGGGCCGCCCGGGCCGCCCGGGGCGGCCCGGGCGGCCGGCTGGCGGACAGGCCGGACCCGGGCCGCAGCCGGACATGCGCCTCTTTTGTCAGATATCTACCCAACTGGCAATCAGCTAGATACTCTTTACCCGACCCTGAGCGTTAGTTCTGAACGAGTTCATCCGTCGTTTCCCCCGCCGGCCGACCGCCCGTCTACCGTCATGCCGGGCGGGGCCAGTGGCCAATGCGCAGGCCATTCTTCTCCAGGAAGGAACTCCCATGGGTGATCAGGACGATTCGGCCCGCTCGAAGCAGGAGTACTCACGGCGGCGGTTCCTGCAGTCCGCCGGGGCGGCCGGCCTCGCCGGAATGGCGGCGCCACTGCTCGGCAGCGCCGGCGCGAGCGCCGCGGCCCGCACCGCCTCGCTGCACAACGGCACAGCGGCCAGCCCGATCCAGCACATCATCGTGGCCTGCCAGGAGAATCATTCACTCGACCATTACTTCGGGTCATACTCGGGCCTGCCGACCGGGTTCGGCATTCCGCCTGGCTTCACCCAGCCCGACGGGCACGGCGGCACGGTGAAGCCCTACCACTTCACCAGCCTGACCGAGAACGGCGGTGACCCCTATCACAACTGGACCGACATCCACAACGAGTGGGACAAGGGGAAGATGGACGGGTTTTATACCACCAATGGCAAGGTGGCCATGGGGTATTTCGACTCGGCCGACCTGCCCTACTATTACTCGCTGTTCCCCAAGTACACGCTGTGCGCCAACTATTTCTGCGGCGTGCTGAGCGAGACGTACCCCAACCGGCTGGTGCTGTACTCGGGAACCAGCGGCGGCATCACCACCAACAATGTCAACACCAACGGTTCCCTGAACTGGCCGTGCGTGCTGGACCTGCTGTCCAATGCCGGCCTCACGTTCAAGAACTACAATTTCCACTGCCCGGCCAACTACACGATCATGGCCCTGTTCAAGAAGTGGGCCACCGGCGGCCCCGGCAACGAGCTCAACCAGTCGATGAGCAAGTTCTTCAGCGACTGCACGAACAACACGCTCCCGGCCGTGTCGTTCATCACCGAGGCGTCGCCCTACGACGAGCATCCGCCGTCGAACATCCACACCGGGGAGAGCATGATCAAGTCGATCGTCTCCGCGGTGCAGAAATCGAAGGCTTGGGCCAGCACCGCGATCCTCATCACCTACGACGAGGGCGGCGGCTTCTTCGACCACATCGCGCCCCCGCAGCTGGATGCCTTCGGGCCGGGCATCCGGGTGCCGATGATCATCGTCTCGCCGCTGGCCAAGCCCGGCCACGTGGACACGACCTACTCCGAGCACAGCTCGGTGCTGAAGTTCATCGAGACGGTGTTCAGCCTGCCCACGCTGGCGTCGATGAACCACCAGTTCGACACGAGCACGCCCAGGGGCTCCAACTACGAGGGCAACGGGGCGCCGTTCCCGCCCCGGGACGGCAACGCCAAGATCAGCGACCTGAGCCAGTGCTTCACCGTTCCGGTGGCCGGCCCGGCCCGGTAGGCCGGAGTACGGCGGAGCGCGGGGCAGCGCGGAGCGCGGCGCAGCGCGGAGCGCGGGGCAGCGCGGGCCGCGTGGCTCAGGCCAGGCTGCGGGTGAACCCGCGGCGGCTGGCCAGCCACGCGGCCTCGGCGTGTCCCATCGGGGTGGAGGGCGGCGCCTGCACGAACGGCCAGATCTCCTCCGCGATGGCCCGCCAGTCGGCGGTCGCGTGCAGCTGGCCGAGCAGGGCGAACAGGCCCAGGTTGATCCGCTGCAGGATCACGTAGGAGCGCGGGATGCTCGCGTAGGCGGCCACCGGGCTGCGCAGGTCGAAGAACCGGCGCACGACCGCGGACGCGTAGTCCTCGGTCATGGTCAGCGGTCCCGGCCTGCGGACGGTGTCGTAGAACACCGCCATGTGATCGACGATGGTGTCGGTGCTCAGCGGCGCGTTCGGGGCCAGGAAGCCGGCCGCCTCCATGCTGGCGCGGAACGCCTCCGGGTCGTTCTCGACGCACAGGTCCCGGACCATGTGCACGAGCGGCTGCAGCTCGGCCGCGGTGAAGTGCTTGACCAGCCCGAAGTCGAGGAAGGTGACCCGGCCGCCGCCGTGGAACAGGTAGTTGCCCGGGTGCGGGTCGCCGTTGAACGCGTGGACCTCGTACAGGCTGCGGAAGACGAAGCGGTAGATCGTCTCCGCGGCCAGGTCACGCTCGGCCTGGGACCAGCCGGCCAGCTCGCTGAACCGCGCGCCGACCGACAGTTCGCTCGTCACCACCCGGCGGGTCGAGTACTCGTCGATGATCTTGGGCACGCAGATCGTCGGATGGCCGTCGTAGTAAGCCGCCATCGACCGCTGGTTCGCCGCCTCCTGCCGGTAGTCCAGTTCCTCCAGGACACGCTCCCGCAGCTCGGCTATCAGCGCCTCGACGTCCTGGTGCGGCGCGGTGATTTTCAGCATCCGGCGGAGCAGGGCGACGTTGTCCAGGTCCGCGGAGATCGTCTCGGCGATGCCGGGGTACTGCACCTTGACCGCCACCGCCCGGCCGTCATGCGTGATCGCGCGGTGCACCTGCCCGATCGACGCGGCGGCGATGGGCTCGGGGTCCCAGCGGGCGAACGCCCGCTCCGGCGGGACGCCGAGCTCTCCGCGCACGACGGCCGAGGCCAGCTCCGGGCTCATCGGCGGGACGCTGTCCTGCAGCCGGCTGAGAGTCCGGCGGACGGCGGGCGACAGGCCGTCGTCCACGTAGCTCGCCATCTGGCCGATCTTCATCAGCACGCCCTTCATCGCCCCCAGCGTGGTGGCGATGTCCTCGGCGGTCTGCAGGGCCAGGTCATTGCGCAGCCGCTCCCGGTTCTCCCCGGCCGCCGCGAACAGCCGCGGCGCGCTGCCGGCATAGCGCATCCCGCCGCGCACGGCGAGCCGGACGGCCGCCAGCCCGCGGCTGCGGCGCAGGCTGCCGTGCGCTGGCGCTGCCAGCACGCGCCGGGCCAGCTCGCGCCGGGCCTGCCCGGACGGTGCCAGCACGCGCCGGGCCAGCCGGCGGGTGAGCAATCCGGCCGCGACCACGCTGACGATCGCCAGCCCGGCGACGGCCTTCTGCGCGCGCGGTGAGCCGCGCTTCATGCGCGCTGAGCCGCGCGCATCCGCAGGGTGATCCGCTGCCGTGCCTCCAGCACGCCTGGCTCGCCGAGGTACACGGCGTCCAGCACGCCGAGGGCCTGGCGGATCTCGGTCTGCCGGGCGGGCGTGAGCGGCGGCGCGTCGTAGCCGTACAGCTCCCGGGCCCAGTCCGGCAGCGCGGCTACCGCGCCGTCGCGCACGTCCTGCCAGATCTCCGCGACATCTTCGTCCATGCCGGGCGGGTCGAGCAGGTAGGCCATCGACTCGGCGGCGGCCGGCGTGCAGCGCAGCTCGGGCCGGACCGACGCCATGTACTCCCGCAGCTGGTCAGCAGTGACCGGGACCAGCGCGGCGGGCACGCCGACGAGCTCGGCCGCGACCGCCATCTCCGCCACGTAGCGGTCGGCATCGGCGGCCGAGAGCGGCGTGCCGAACATCGCGCAGGTGACGATGCCGGAATCGACCAGGGCCGCGTGCACCCACAGCAGCAGCGACGGGTCGCTGGCCTGGTAGGGACGGCCGGTGACCGGGTCGGTGCCGCGGACGTGCTCGTGGATCCGGCGCACCCGGGCCGCGGCCCGCTCGGCCACCGCCCGCTCGCCGAAGCTGACCGTCGTCACGTACGCCGAGGTGGCGGCCATCCTGCCGACCGGATCCTGGCGCCAGTCGCTGTGCTGGTCCACGCCGGCCATGGCGAGGGGGTGCAGCGCCTGGATCATCAGTGACCGCAGGCCCGCGATCGGCGTGCCCGCGTCGGTGCTCACCCGCCAGGTGACGCTGCGCGGCCCGAAGAAACCCTCGTCGGCCGGGTTCTCCGGCACTCCCGAGATATAGGCCGCCGCTGAGCGGGCCACCAGGTTGACCGCCGCCGCATACGATTCTGCCGTCATTCGGTACCCCTGTGCACCCGCGGCCCCCGCTGGCCGGTGGCCCGGGTGGCCGACAACCCGGATGGTCGTCCCTACCAAGCTACCCACCGCCCCCGGTCAGAAAATCCACGACCCCGAACGCTACGGGGCCGGCCGTCGCGGCCAGCCCGGCCAGGTGGCGCCAAGGCGGTTCCGCGGGCTACAACAGTCGGCATGATCTGGCACCTGATACCGCTGTCCCGCTGGCGCTCGGACCCCGGATCCGCGCACGTGCCGGGAACCCGGGAAGCCGCGCGGACGCCGGCAGCGGCGGCGTTCGTGCACGCCTCACCGGACGAGCCGACCACGCTGGCCGTGGCCAACGCGCTGTACGCGCAGGCCGGCGAGCCGCTGGTCGCGCTGGCCCTGGACGAGGCGCAGCTGTCGGCGCCGGTCAGGTACGAGCCCGGGCACCCGGCGCCGCCGCCGGGCGTGCCCGCCGGGACGCTGTTCCCGCACGTCTACGGGCCGGTGGAAAGGGCGGCGGTGACCGAGGTCAGGTACCTGCGCCGGGATCCGGCCGGCCGGTACACCGCGCTGGCCCAGCGGCCCGCGACCGCCGCGGCACTCGACCTGCTGCCGCACCCGGAGGGCGGCTGGTACCGGCAGACCTGGGCCGCCGAGCCCGGCGGCGAGCCGCCCGGCTACCCGGGCAGGCGGGCCGCGGCGACCGCCATCTACTTCCTGCTCCCGCCCGGCGAGCGGTCCCGCTGGCACACCGTCCGCTCGGACGAGCTGTGGCTGTGGCACGCAGGCGGCCCGCTGGTGCTGCAGCTCGGCGGCACCGGCGGGCGTCCGGCGGCCGTGCCCGCCGAGGTCACGCTGGGCCCTGATCTCGCGGCCGGGCAGCGGCCCCAGCAGCTGGTGCCGGCCGGCCACTGGCAGGCCGCCGCCCCGGCCGGCCCGCAGGAGGTCCTGGTCACCTGCGTGGTGGCGCCCGGCTTCGACTTCGCCGACTTCACCGTCCCGCCGGCGGGCGACGGCACGGCCGCGAGATGACGCCGGCGCCGTAAGCCCGGCGGCCCGAAGCCTGGCGGCCCCAAGCCCGCAGCCCGGCGGCCCCAAGCCCGGCGGCCCCAAGCCCGCAGCCCGGCGGCCCCAAGCCCGCAGCCCGGCGACGGGCCGTAGGCCCGTGGCTGCGGCTACCCGGACAGTTGCCGCCGCCGGCTGTCGGCGGTCGGTGCAAGACTGTGACCATGCCCGACCCGCCAGTATCGACCCGTCCGGCCCGCAGCTACCCCGCAGCCGCGAAGATCCTGGCCGAGCGGGATCCCGTCCTGCGCCGCCTGGTCGCCGAGGCCGGCCTGCCGCGGGTGACGCCGCCCACGGACAGCCATTTCGCGGCGCTGGTCCGCGCGATCACGTATCAGCAGCTGGCCGGTGCCGCCGCGTCCGCCATCCACGGCCGCCTGATCACCGCCATGGGCGGCGAGGTCACGCCGGAGCGGCTGCTGTCGCTGCCCGCCGAGGCGCTCCGCGCGGCGGGCCTGTCCGGCAACAAGGCGGCCTCGCTGCAGGATCTGGCGGCCAAGATGCTGGACGGGACGGTCGTGCTCGAACCAGACGGGCTGCGGCGGCAGAGCGACACCGAGCTGGTCGAGCGGCTGTCCGCGGTCCGGGGCATCGGCAAATGGACGGCGGAGATGTTCCTGATGTTCCAGCTGCGGCGGCTGGACGTGTGGCCGACGGGCGACCTGGGGGTCAGGAAGGGATTCGGGCTGGCCTGGGGGATCCCGACGCCGACGCCGAAGCAGCTCGAGGCGCTCGGCGAGCCGTACCACCCCTACCGCTCGGTCCTGGCCTGGTACTGCTGGCGCGCCGCCGAATTGTACGGCCGCGCGGCCGATAGCGCGCTCACCCGGTAGCCGGGCGTGATTCCGCCGCGGCGCGCTGATCGCGGTGAGTCCGGCATCCGGGACGGGTCTCAACCCCAGGAGGCAAGCAGCCGCCATGACCGGAGGTGCCCAGATGACCGATCAAGAGCCCGTCGATGTGACGAACCTCGATCGTTACGGAAACCCGCCGCTGCCCTGGAACCGGCCGCGCGACCTGCTCGAGGCCGAGCTCCCGTCGCCCCACGTCACGACGTTCCTGGGCACAGTCAAGCCAGACGGTCACCCGCACGCGGCCGGCATCGGCGCGCTCTGGCTCGACGGCGACCTGTACTTCACCAGCGGCCCCGGCAGCCGCAAGAGCCGCAACCTGGCGGCCAGCCCGGCGTGCACCATGTCGGTCCGGCTGGCCGACATCGACCTCGTGCTGGAGGGCGAGGCGACCAGGGTCAGCGACCCGGCAGTGCTGGCCGAGGCGGCGGCCAGGTACCGCGCCGGCGGCTGGCCGGCCGAGGTCAGCGGCGACGGGTTCACGGCGCCGTTCAGCGCCCCGAGCGCCGGACCGCCACCGTGGCATTTGTACCGGTTTATATACCGAACGGCGCTGGGCGTAGCCACCGCCGAGCCCTACGGCGCGACCCGGTGGCGCTTCGCGCGCTGACCGCGCGGCCGGCCTGGATCATGAAGTTCCGCCGAGTCGCGGGACAGGACAGGCGGTCCCTGAGCTTGCCGTTTAACCTGCGCGTTCGCGCCGTGCCTTGAGGGCGAGTTTCCTTTTGGCGGTTTTGCCCGCGTCATAGCGGGTGGCGGGGCGGCGGTTCTTCGATCC
The DNA here is from genome assembly GCA_963702235.1 of uncultured Actinomycetes bacterium. GTDB lineage: Bacteria > Actinomycetota > Actinomycetes > Streptosporangiales > Streptosporangiaceae > PALSA-505. The sequence continues at coordinate 102,680 of CAVPBZ010000026.1, read as the reverse complement.
TGGCGGCCGGCCGGGGCCGGGCTTGCCGGGTTTTGGCGCACCGGCTGGGCAGGGGATGGTCGCGCAGATGTTCCTGAACCCGCGGCGGACGCGGGCTGGGGTCAGCCGTCCCGGCGGGGCGGGACGTTCCCAGGGCAGGCGCAGGTCAGCGGCGAGTGGCCGGGCGAGGCGGAGCTGGGCATGGCAGGTGATGATGATCCAGGTCCACCGGTCAGCAGCGGCCGGGTCGCGGATCTTCGGGATGGTCCAGCCGAGGGTCTGCTTGAACAGGCGGAAGGTGTGCTCAAGATCGAACCGGCGCAAGAACGCCTGCCACAGCCGGTCCACCTCAGCAGGGGCACTGCCGGTACGGGAGAACCACAGCCACACCGGCTTGGGATCCCGGTCACCGGGCAGGTGATCAACCTGCAGGCGGATCAGGGTGCCCTCGATCACCGGCAGGTCACCGTCGTGGCCTGACCAGGCGGCGCGGTGGGTCAGCCGCGGGTGCACCCGGTCCCAGGCAGCCGCGACGGCGGTCCCGTACCGGGTGGTCACCGTGCTGCTGGTGACCTGCGGCGCCGGCCAGGTCGCCGGGTCCGCGAGGGCCATCTGGCCGCCGTGCTTGCGGGGCCGGCCCATGGTGCCGGGCGGGCGCGGCGGCGCGGGCAGCTGCAGCACCCGGTCGCTGCGCAGCCGTCCCAGCAGCTCGACGGGCAGGTCGGCGAGCAGCCAGGCCAGCCGGGTCACGTCGTAGCCGGCGTCGAAGATGACCAGGATGGCCTGGTCACCCTCACTCCAGTGCCCGGCAGCGATCACCCGGGTAATGACCTCGCGGATCTGCGCGGCGGTCACCTCGGTCCCGTCATCCTCCGGGGCCCAGCCGCACTGCGTCCAGCACCGCCGTCCACGACGTGCGGCCCGGCTCCAGCGCGGCGATCACCGAGTACGGCCAGCCCGGGATCATCTGCGCCTGGCCCTTCCCGCGGCCGTAGACATGGCAGAACAACCGCTCCGGGCTGGTCGCCGCGCCCGGCCGCAGCCAGTTACTCACGTCCACGGCCAGCATCAGCCGGCCGTCGGCGGCGCGCGGTAACGGCAGACCCGCCAGCGACCGCCGCAGCCGCGCCGATCGCGATCCGGCCCCGGTTCACCGCGTCATACAACGCGCCGTGGCCACGCCGGTGCTCCGGGGCCAGCGACAGCCCGGCCAGCGTCCGCACCGGCCCGTCGGTGCACAGCACCGCGTCCGCCAGCTCGGACAACTCATCACGCCGGGCGGTCAGGCAGGCATGAAAATCCAGCCGGAACCGCGACAACACCGCGAGTGGCTCGACACCGGCGGCATCCTCCAGCAAGCTGTCCATCACGGCCTTCGTGGTGATCATTGGTCCTTCAGCGAGAACCCATGATCACGCGGAGGCCGTGCTCACGCCCAGCGACACGCCGGACACGCCAGCGCAAGACCCGGCAAACACCCGCCAATCAGCCGGACAGGTTAAACGAGAAGCTGAGACTATGCGCAATAACCCGAGAACGGGTGAAACGCGTGGAGTTGAAAACATATGTGGCTGACAGCATGGAACTACGTGGTCGGATGGGTGCGGCAGGAATCGGCCGCCACGACGGCGATGGTGCAGGCGTTCATCGCGCTCGGCATCGCCTTCTCCTGGTGGCACTGGAGCCCCGCGCAGACCGGGGCTGTGATCGGGATTGTCGCCGCCCTGCTCGGCATGTTCGTCAGGAGCCAGGTCACGCCGCTGCACACGCTCAAGGCCAGGACGGGGCCGAGCGGGGGCCCGGCGGCTCGGCCCGCCGCGGGCCGGACGGCGCGTGCCTCAGCCCCCGCAGGGTCCGCCGCCGAGGCGGCCGCCAGGCCGGGGGCCGGGCCGGCTGCCGAGCCGGCGCCGGGGCCGACCGCAGAGCCTCCGCCCTGGCCGGCGCCCGGGGAGCCCGGCGGCCGGCTATGACCGGCAGCCGCGCAGCCTGATCAGTTCGGGCTCCACGGCGAGTCGCGCAGGCCGGGCGCCGGCGCCGAGGTGAACGTGCGCATCATCGCGGTCTCCCGGGACAGCAGCGCCCGTTCGGCCTCGAGCCGGCGCAGCGCGTCCGGCTCGGTCAGCAGCGCCTGCCGGTCTGGCATGTCCACGACCATCGAGGCCGCCACCAGGTACGACAGCACGACGGGCTCATCGGGCAGCTCGGGGATGACCGCCTCGCCTGTCCCGCTGGTGGCCAGCACCACGAGGTACTCGCGGAACGCCTGGCGCACCGCGGCCGTCGCGGCTGCAGCGGCCGCGTCACCGCCGGTGTCCTCGGCGAGCAGTTCCACCTCGCCCTCCAGGTACGGTCGCGAGTAATCGAGGCCGGACAGCCGGAACCGCTGCGTCCCGGCGGTCACCAGGTCGAACCGGCCGTCCTCGTGCTCGCGCACCTGGCGCAGCGTCGCGGTGCAGCCGATCTCGTAGAGCGCGGACACACCGTCCACGCCGGTCTCGCGGCCTTTGCGGATCGCGATCACGCCGAACTGCCGCGGCTCGGGCTTCGCCAGCAGATCCCGGACCAGCTGCCGGTACCGCTCCTCGAAGATATGCAGCGGGAGCAGGAGGCCAGGGAACAGGACGGTGCCGAGCGGGAACAGCGGCAGGCTCTGGCTCATATCCCGAATCTATGCCTGTTCCTGTACGCCGCCCACCCGCACGCGCTGCAGGCGCATTACGTCACCGCACTCTCCTCTTGACGCACTTGCCGTTAACCGATATTTGTTAACAATGACGGCTTCACCACCCTAGCGTGATGGCCGGACGGAGGCCGGGGCGGCACGGAGGCGGCCGGCGCGTCCGCGTGCGGTGAGTGCACCGCGCATCGCCCTGAGGAGCGAGCACCCGTGACACGTCCCTCCGGCGCCGCAGCGGCCGGGCTTCCGGTTGTCGTCACCGCCGCGCACTCCGTTGCCGACCCGCAACGTCTCGCGGATCACTTCGGCGAGCAATGCGTCATCAGGCACGCCGATCTCTCCGCACCGGGGCTTGAGCGACAACGGAACGGCCAGTGGCGATAGCGCGCTGAAGCTTGCGGGGTTATCGCTGCTGGCCGTTCGGATGTGGGTATCAGGCTTGCATTCCAAGCTCATTGGGCGGTGACCTAGACGAGCGATTCCTAATTGATCACAGTTCACCGAAGCGCTTGAGATGCGAGACGAGGGCACCCAAAGATCATCTTTTGTGGAAAGTGAACTGCACGCCCTCGCGGTTGCACTGTACGTCAAGATCGATGACGAGCGGGACGGGATGCTGCGGCTGCCTGGCCGGCCGCCTGCGCTGAGTCATTCCGAGCTGATCTGCCTGGCGGTGATGCAGTCGATGCTCGGGTTTCACTCCGAGGCCAGGTGGCTGCGCTACGCCCGGGCGCATCTGCGTCACCTGTTCCAGTTCCTGCCCCAGCAGCCGGGCTATAACAAGCGGCTGCGCGCCGCCTTACCCCAGATCAAGACCGTGATCAGGCTGCTGGCCCGCGATACCGACTTCTGGGACGACACGGCTGGCTGGCCGACTCCACGCCGGTGCCCTGCGGCACCTCCCGGCCGACGGCCCGGCGGTCGGAGGTGGCCGGCTGGGCGAACTACGGCTACTGCGCGTCTCACTCGCGCTGGTTTTGGGGGCTGCGGCTCTACCTCGTCTGCACCCCGTCCGGCATGCCGGTCTTGTGGGCCCTGGCCGATCCGAAGATCGGCGAGCGGGAAGTCCTCGCCGCGATGCTCGAGGTCGACGCCGGCCTGGTCCGGCAGCGGCGCGGGCTGCTGCTGATCACCGACAAGGGGTTCGCCTCCAAGACGTTCCAGCAGTCACTGGCCGCCGACGGCATCACCCTGCTGCGCCCGTCCCGTAAAACCGAGGTCCGGCGCGCCGGCGAGCCGATGCTGAAGAAAATCCGGCAGCTGATCGAATCGGTGAACGACACCCTCAAGGGCCAGCTCGACCTGGAGCAACACGGCGGGCGGACCATCGAGGGCGTCGCCGTCCGGGTCGCTCAGCGCGTCCTCGCACTCGCCGCCGCGATCTGGCACAACTTCCAGACCGGGCAGGCAACCAAGCGCTCCCTCACCGCCTTCGATCACTGAACGTAAACGAAGGAATTAGGAATCGCTCGTCTAGATGTCACCACTGCAGGCCGGTCGCAGGAGATGGTGACCGAGGCGGCGGCCGGGGGTACGGCCGGTGATCGTGGATTTGGCCGGGCCGGGTTCCTGGACCGCGCCGCGCGCTGCGGGCGCGGATATGAGGAGGAATCGAGCAGCTGCTAGCGCAGCGATGATCTGCTTATGCGCGCCGAGGGACGGACATGGCTGCCCCAGATCCCCGGACAGGATCGGGGCCTTGCTAGTTAAGCGGCCCGCTCGACCGGCTCGCCGTTGGTGTCGAGGATGTCGATGCCGCCGCTGAGCCGGTGCGGCCCATCCTGGGCGATCGCGATCGCCGGTGGCCGGCTGCAGCCCCAGTCAACCTGGGGTAGGGGCCTCCACGGCGTCGATGCCGTGGGACAGCGCGCCGGACGGGTAGTCGCGCACCGCGCGGATGATCTCGTCCATCCGGGCGCCGCTGGGGGGCACGAACGGGCTCCGCGACGCTGTGGAAGGCCGTGGGCAGCCGGTCTGCACACAGCCCCGAATGCTGGCAGATCCCGCGGTTGTCATAAACCGTGACCTGCTGCCCGCCAGCCGGAACGCGGTGGCCGCGGTGGGGATCGACGTGGGCCAGGTGACCGCCCGGGCCGAAGCGGTCCGCCTCCACGGGACGAGCGGGCACGTCGAACTCCTCGGCTGAAACCGCCGGCCACGGCGGAACCCGGTCACCAGGCAGCCTCAGCTCACCGGGGTCCCTGGCCGCGGTGGGCGGTCATCCTGGGCTCACTCCCCGGTTGCGCCGTCGATCGCCTCGCGCAGCAGATCAGCGTGGCCGTTGTGCCGGGCGTACTCCTCGATCATGTGCAGGTAGATCCAGCGGATGTCTCGGCTCGGCGCCGCGTCGTCGCCCGGGCTCGGCACGGTCAGATCGGGGCTCTTGCCGGCCAGGGCAGCACGGGCCGCCTCAATCTCCTCCTCATAGGCGGCGATGTTCGCCGCGGCATCCGCGTCGGCCGTGTCCTTAAAGTCGGCGCCGGTCTCCTCCGGGTCGTACGGGGAGTTCAGCTGCTCGCTGTTGGCGTTCATCCGGAACCACCACCGCTCCACCTCGGTGAGATGACGCACCAGGCCCAGCAGCGACAGCTGCGACGACGGCACCGCACGTCGTTTGAGCTGCCCCGCCGTCAAACCCGAGCACTTCATCAGCAGCGTGGCGCGGTGAAAGTCCAGCCACTGTTCGAGCGCCGCCCGTTCGCCCGCGACCCGATCCGGTTCCGCCCGCTCGATCGCAGGCGCTGTCCACTCGTCAGTCATGTCGCCACCTCACCACAACGGCGCGCAGCAGCCGGACCCGGGGCCCAGTGACCACGCCGGGAGAGCTTCGTTGACCGCCTGTCAGGGAGGTTGCTGTGATGCTGTCGCATGATGCGCATGACCGGCTCGCCGGCGACCCAGACTCCTACGGGGCGTCGAGTGAGTGCTTCTCTACGACAGGAGCCTCGAGGTAAGCGGAGGCGACCTGTTCGACGATCGCGGAGAGCGGTTGACCCGACCGCCGCCAGGATCCCTAGATTGAGCGCCTTCAGGGCACGTGCTGAACAAGAAAGAAGGGAATGCGCACTCCCTTCCACTGTCAATCTATAGCGCACTGGGGGGCTTGCCGCAAGACCCGGGTCGTACTGCATAATCGCAGGCCGGACCCGGAATCCGCGGAATGAGGGATGCAAGAAGTGCGTGTGTTGCTGTCAACGTATGACTCGCGCGGAGGCGTCGAACCACTGCTGGCACTCGGAGTGCGGCTGCAGGCACTCGGCGCGGAGGCGCTGCTCTGCGCGCCGCCGGACTGCGCGGAGCGGGCGGCCGAGGTCGGTGTGCCGCTGCTCCCGGCCGGTGACTCGGTGCGTGAGCTGGTGCAGGGGAAGAGGCCGCCGTCGCCGGCTGACGTACCCCGGCTCACCGCCGAGCTGATCGCCACCTGGTTCGGCAAGGTCGCCGTGGCCGCCGAGGGATGCGACGCGCTGGTGGCCACCGGCGTGATACCGGTCGTGGCCGCCGCCCGGTCGGTGGCCGAGAAACTGGGCATTCACTCCGTGCACGTGAGCTACTGCCCGATCTTCCTGCCGTCACCGCACCACCCGCCGACCCCACTGCCGGGTCGGCCACTCCCACCAGACGTGACCGACAACGAGAAGCTGTGGGAGCTGAACGCCCAGAGCTACAACGCGGTGTTCGGCGAGGCGCTCAATACCCAGCGGGCGGCGAATGGCCTGGCGCCGGTGGCCAGCGTCCGCGACTTCGTCATCACCAGCCACCCGTGGCTGGCGGCGGACCCGGCGCTGGGCCCCTGGCCGGAGCCGTCCGGCCTCGGCGTGGTGCAGACCGGCGCGTGGATCCTGCCCGACGAGCGGCCGCTCCCGGCCGGCCTGGAGGCGTTCCTGGACGCCGGCCCGCCACCGGTGTATGTGGGCTTCGGCAGCATGCGCGACCCCGGGGACGCCGCCCGGGTGGCCAGCGAGGCGATCCGCGCGCATGGCCGCCGTATGATCGTCGGCCGCGGCTGGGCCGATCTGGCCCCGGCCGACGACCGGGACGACTGTTTCGCCGTCGGTGAGGTCAACCAGCAGGCCCTGTTCGGCCGGGTGGCCGCCGTCGTTCACCACGGCGGCGCGGGCACCACAACCACGGCCACCCGGGCCGGCGCACCCCAGGTGGTGGTGCCGCAGTGGGGGGACCAGCCGTACTGGGCCAGCCGGGTGGCCAGCCTGGGCATCGGCGCGGCGCACGACGCGGTGCCGCCGACCACCGGGTCGTTGTCCGCCGCGCTTACGGCGGCCCTGGACCCCGGGACCCGCACCCGGGCGGCCACCGTGGCCGGCGCGATCCGCACCGACGGCGCGGCGGTGGCCGCGAGGCTGCTGATCGAGGAGGCCAGCCGGGAAGGATGAGCGGAATCCGCGTGACACCTTCCGCGCACGACGGCCGCCAGCGACCTCAGAGCGGAGCTGATGACGTGAATTCCCTGACCACCAGCGCATTCAACCTTCCCCGGCCGGATCGCCGCCAAGGCCGCCCCGGCGCTGATCGCCGAGGACGAGAGGCTTGAACAACAGCGGCAGGGAAGGGGCGGGTCGGGTCGTACCACCCGGCCCGCCGGTCACCGGGGTCGAGATAGGCCCGGCCGGGGATACGGGTCACCGGCTGCCTTCCTGCCCGGCCTCGGTGGTGCCTTCGATGACCTGGTGCTGGCAGGGCCCGGGTGACGCCGAGCGCGTCGCGCCAGGCGTCCTCGGCGGCCAGGCTGAGCCGGAAGTGGGCCAGCATGGCGGCGGCGGTGGCGGCCTGGGTGGCGTGCACCTGGGCCAGGGCGGCTGAGCGTTTCACAGGTGGCCACTTATGAAACAACCCGCCTGCTGCGGATCGATCAGGGCCAACTGTGTTTCATAGGGTGTTGCAAACAGCTGGAGGAATGAAACACCATATGAAACGATCTGCGGGTGAGCGACGACGACTTCCTGCGCGTGGAGGCCAGCGACTGCCCGATGTCGTCCTGCTCCGCCCCGGCCGGGTCACCATGCCGGACCGGCCGGGGCAGGGTGGCCGTCCAGTACCACACCGCCCGGTTCCGGCTCGTGCCCCATCTGGCGAAGGCCCTCAGCGTCCCGGTCCCGCCGCTCCGCAAGCCGGGCTCGGCCTGGACCGAGCTGCCCCGGCCCGCGGCCGCCGGCCCGGTTCCGGCCGGGCACGTGCGGATCGGGTACGCCCGCGCCTCAACCGTCCGCCAGTCACTGGACACCCAGACCGACTCACTGCGGGTCTCGGGTGTCACCCGGATCTTCGCCGAGAAGATCTCCACCCGGGCCGTCACCCGGCCCGGGCTCGACCGGGCCGTCGCCCTCGCCCGGGAGATCCGCGCGTCCGGCGCCGCGGTCACGATCGTCGTGCACGAGCACAAGCGGCTCGGCCGCGGCCTCGAGCTCGCGGCGCTCGCCGAGCAGCTGCGCGCCGCCGGTATCGGGCTGGATTTCCTCACCGGTGAGCTGCAGGGCTCCCACGATCCGTCCGGGGTCGTGTTCACCGTGCTCGCCGCGCTCTCAGGCATGGAGCGCGAGTACATCCGCGACCGCACCCTGGAGGGCCACGAAGCCGCCCGCGCCAGGGGCAAGGCCATCGGCGGTGCCACCGTCACCGACGACACCATGCTCGCCGTCGCCCTCCACCTGCGCGGCCAGGAAATGAGCCTGCGTGACATCGCTGCCCGCCTCGTCATCGCCACGGGAAAGAAGAAAGGCCAGCACCCGTCACCGGCGACCGTCATGCGCATGCTGCGCGATCACGATGAGAAGGCCGCCGCAGCGGCCGCCGGCTGACTGTGAGCTCGCGCCGGTCACTCGTCGTCCTCCTCGTCGGCGCCGGGGTCGCGAAGCTCCCGGATGGCACCGGGGGCCAGATCTGGGAGCACGAAGCTGTACGTGCCGTGAACGCCCAGGTGGCGGCTGACGAACGGGGACAGGCGGGCCATGTCCTCCTCGAGCACCGGGTAGCCCTGGGCCCTGAGCTGGCGGACGGCGGCGTTGAGGTAGACGGTGGTCCACAGCACGACGCAGTTGAGGACGAGGCCGAGGGAGCCGAGCTGGTTCTCCATGCCGCGCTCGTAGCGGTGATACAGCTCGCCTTTCTTCCCGTGGCAGATCTTCCGGGCGAGCGCGTGGCGGCCTTCCTGCAGGTTGCGGATGCCCTTGATGTCGCGCCGGTAGGTCTCGTCAGTGTCGATGTAGGCCAGGATGTGCAGGGTCTTGAAGATCCGCCCGTACATCGCGATGGCCTCGCCGAGCGCGGTGGGGTGGCCTTCGCGCTGCAGCATGGCCACCACGTCGCAGGCCCGGACGGTGCCGGTGTATATAGAGGCCACGACCCGCAGGACGTCCTCCCAGTTCCGGCGGACCTTCGCGGTGTCGACACGGCCGCGGGCGAAGGTGTTGAGCGGCCCGTAGTCGGCCGACGCGCTGATGCGCCAGCCTTTCTGGTCGGGCAGGTCGGCGAGCGCGGGCCGGTTGGAGATGCCCAGCAGCTCCAGCAGGCCGAACACCACGTCGGAGTAGGAGCCGGTGTCGGTGACGACAATCTCGGGCAGGGGGCCGCTGTCGAGGCCGAAGATGACGTCGATCATATGCAGGGAGTCCCGCACCGTTCCCGACACGATCTTCGCGCCGCGCCCCATGCCGCGGTCGTTCATGGCGTTGAGCCAGGTCATGCCCCGCTTCGATCCGAAGTACTTCCTGTTGGGCCGAGCGAACGCGGCCGGGACCGGGACCACGAACCGCATCCCGTCCACGGCGGCGACCAGGCCGCCGCCCCACGCCTGGGCGAGAGGGAGATCGGCCTGGCGGGCGACCAGCGGGGGCGTTCGCCGCCGCGAGGGTCCCGGGGCGCACGTAGTTCTGGAAGACGTGCGACAGCCGCGACCGCTCCAGCGCCGGTGCCCCTTTCTTCGCGACCGGCCGGTACCCGACGTTCATCGCGTGCGCGGCCAGGCACGCGGCGACCGAGACCGGCAGGTCCTCCAGCCGGGACCGCCCGCCAGACGCCGCGGTGAACGCCTCCCCGATCTCCGGCGCCCAGGACATGACCTCAAGGAGCACCTCAGCAGGCCGACGCGCGGCAGCATCGCCGTGGTCCGGGCGCGCAGGCCGGCCATCGACGGCGGCTCCTCGACGGCCTTGAGTCCGGTCAGGTGGATCTTCCCGTCGTCGTCGATGGCCACCTCGGTGTTGACTGCCAGGCGGCCGCCAACCTCCCGGTAAGAGGCGTCCAGCGTCCGGGCGTGCTCCGCGAGCAGGGCGGCCGGGTCGCCGGGCAGGCCGAGGCTGGTCAGGACGTCGCCGCGGGCCGCCTTCCACGCCGCGCCTTCCAGGAGGCGGGCCTGCGGGTTGCACCACCGGGTGGAGGCGTCGGCCCAGATGTCGCGGCGCTTGAGGCCGCGCCAGAACTGCTCGAGCACGCAGAAGGCGTAGGCGTGCCGGCTGACCGCGCCGTCCTCGTGTGCGGGGTGGCCGAGCACCAGCCGCCGCCACGGGCCGTTCACCACGCCTTCGTCGATCAGCCGGCCGGGGATGAGTGGGGCCGCCAGGCGGCTGCGGTAGGCCAGGACGTCGGGCAGCGCCCGCATCGCCGCGAGCACCGGCGCGCCCTCGGCTCTGGCGCCGAACTCGATCACGGCCGGGAGCATCTTCAGGAACCCCGACACCGCCGGGTACCGGGCGGGCAGCGCCGCCCGCCAGCCGTCCGGGTCGGGGCCGCCCGGCGTGGGCACGCTCTCCGTGACCAGCGCCAGCGCGGCGCGCAGTTCAGCGCGCGAGACCACCGCCTCGATCGCCTGCCACACCTCCGAGACCCGCGGCTCCTCGCCCTGCGCTCCCCACCCGTCGGACTCGAACAGTGCCTCCACCGCGACCGCGAGCCTGGCCGACGCCCTGGCCAGGCGGGGATGCCGGCGGGCGTTCTCCTTGTCGGCCTCCCGCTGCGCCCGGCCCAGCAGCTCGGCCGACATCATCAGGTCCAGCAGCTCCAGGGCGTCGTCGATGCTTTACCTCCGACGTGGCGGCCATACCCAGCTGCTTACCCGCCACGAACTCAAGCACCCCGTCCGGGACGTCGAGCGGGTCCTCCAGGAACCTCCCGAGCCACCCGGCCCTCACGTGCTCGCCGCGGTGCCTGCGGGCCAGCTTCAGGTCGTCGTCATCGAGGAAGAACACGCGGTCAAGGTCCGCCTGCGACGGCGTCCCCGCGTACCGGCCGTACGACGCCGCCTCGTCATCCGTCAGGAACTCCACCGGCATAGACCGCACCGTAGAACCGTCAACGCCCCCAGATCATCCACAGCACTCAAACCGTTACAAGAGTTCTCTAGCGGCCTGCGGCCAGCGACATTAGAACGGCCAGTGTCGCTAACAGGGCTCCGCGAGGGGCCTTAACGACAACCACCGTTCCGTTGTCGCTCAACCCCCGCACCGGAGCTGGCGCGGGCGGCGACGGGCGGAGCCAGCGCCGTCATGGTCGGCATCCAGCGCCTCGAGCGCGCGCACATCGAGGCGATGGCGCCGGATGTCCGGGTCATCGGCCGCGTCGGGGTCGGAGTGGACACCATCGACCTGAACACGGTCGCCTCTCTCGGGATCACCCTGCTGAACGAGCCCAACTACGGTGCCGTGGAAGTGGCAAGCCGTGCCGTCGGCCTGATGATCGGGCTGCCGCGCAAGATGCCGCTCGCGGATCGCTTCGTGCGGGCGGGCTGGCGCGGCGCTCTGCCACTGCTGCCGATGAAGCCGCTCGACGAGCTCACCGTCGGCCTCGTCGGCTGCGGGAGGATCGGGGCCGAGACCGCGCGCATGGTGCACCCGCTGGCGGCCCAGGTGCTCGCCCACGATCCCTATGCCACCACTATCCCCCCGCAGGTCACGCGCGTCGGCGGGCTGGACGAGCTGCTGCGGCGCAGTGACGTGCTCAGCGTGCACGTGCCGCTCACCGCGCAGACCCGAGGGGGCTCATCGGGCATCGGGAGCTGTCGCTGCTGCCCACCGGCGCCGTCGTCGTCAACGTCTCGCGCGGCGGGATCGTCGATGAGCCCGCCCTGGCCGACCTGCCCGGCACGGGGCACCTCGGCGGCGCGGGGCTCGATGTCTTCACCGCCGAGCCGCTGCCGGCCACGTCGCCGCTGCTCAGTGCCCCGAACACGATCCTCACCCCGCACTGCGCGGCGATCTCCGACCGCGCGATGTGGCGGCTGGCGAGCTGGACGCTGGGAGATGTCCTGGCGTGGCTATCGTCTGGGAAGGTGCTGCACGGCAATGTCGTCGTCGCCGGTAGCCGCTAGCCCCGCCTGCGGCCGCCGCCGGCCGCCGGTCACGGCGCAGCCGGGGTGGCGTGATCTTGCCCGCCGGATACGGTGAGCAAGAAGATCCCAGGTCAGGTCAGCAGGAAGGAGTCGGCACGCTCACGTGCGCTCTGACCGGACTCCTGGCTCGGCTGCTGGTCGATGAGGCCGCCGCAGATCCGGTTGTACGCCGACCGGATGTGCTCGCTGATCGCGGTCACCGCGCCGGCCTCGTCCCTCGATTCGATCAGCTCCAGTATGCGGGCATGGCCCTGCGTCAAGCTGTCCCGCCAGTCCTGATCGGCGACGGTGCGCAGCAGCAGGAACCAGTGCACCTGCATGCGGATGTTCGACCAGCTCCGGTAGAGACGATCGTGGTGCGCCGCACGGAAGATGCAGTCATGGAAGTTCACGTCGAGCTGGGCGGCCGTCTGCGGCGTGATCTTGCGCTTCAGCCCGGTGCGCATCGCGGCCAGCGACTGCTCGAGGGCCTGCAGGTCAGACTGCTCCCGGCGCCGGATGGCAAGCCGCACAGCGAGGGACTCGATCACCGACCGGAGGCTGTACACCTCACCGAAGTCCTCGACCGAGAGCTGGACAACTGTGGCTCCACGGTGCCGGGACAGGCGGACCAGGCCCTCGCGCTCAAGCATGAGGAACGCATCACGAACCGGGCCCCGGCTGACGTCCAGCGTCTCAGAGATTTGTTCCTCGCGCAGATGCTGGCCGGGTGACAGCTCCGCGTTGAATATCGCGTCCCGGAGTCGCTCGGCAACCACCTCGCCCAGCGAGGTGCGGGCTGCCGGGCCTGCCAGCAGCGGGCGGCCCGGAGCAGGTTCCCTGGTCGTCTCCGACTGCAGGCTCGTCATCGTGACCTCCGCTCTTCGGACTGTCATCCCCGCCAGTCCGCCACCTTGCCGATTGTAAACGACAAACAGTGCGGGTAACCGCGATGCCGCCGGCCTCGGCGGGCGGGGCAGCAGCGGTGGTCCGCGCGGTCGCCGCGCCCCGCGGGCGGGTCACAGCCGGCAGAGCATGCCACCGTCGGCGATCACCGGTGAGCCGGTCATGAAGCTCGCCTCGGGTGAGGCGAGGAACGCGATCACGCGGGCCACCTCGGCCGGCTCGGCCATCCGCCCGAGCTTGCTGCTGCCCGGTTCGGCGCAGTCAGGCGACAGGCCCTGGGCCAGCGCGTGCTGCCTGGACATCTCGGTATCGACGCTGCCCACCACCAGTGGCACCACACGGATGTTGTCGGCGGCATAATCGATCGCCATCTGCCTGGACAGCGCGACGACCGCGCCCTTGCTCGCCGCGTAGGCCGCGAGGTCGGGGACCGTCGCCATCGCGTGCACGGAGGACAGGTTGATCACGCAGCCGCCGCCCGCGGCGCGCAGGAGCGGGATCGCTGCCCGGCAGACCAGGTAGGTTCCCTTGACATTGACCTCGAATACCCGGTCCCATTCCGCCTCGTCGGTCCGCGCCACGTCGTGGCAGGCGAGGATGGCGGCCGCATTGACGACCACGGTGAGCCGACCACGCTCGGCGGCGGCCGCCGTTGCCGCCGTGACGGCCCGGGCCGAGCTGACGTCGGTGCGCAGCACGGCGCTGGCCGGCTGGAGCCGGCGCAGTTGCTGCGCGAGGTCGCCGCCATCGGCGGTGTCCGCGCCGACGACCACCATCCCGCGGCTGGCAAGCAGGATCGCCGTGGCGCGGCCGATCCCTCCGGCTGCCCCGGTGACGAACGCCACGCCAGGCCGCTCGGCCGCGGACGCTCCGGTCACTGCTTCACCGCGCCGAAGGTCAGCCCGCGGACGAATCCGCGCTGCACCACGATCGTCGCGAGCAGCGCGGGGACGACGACCACCACGCCCGCGGCGGCCAGCTCGCTCCAGTTGCTAAACATGGTGCCGATGTAGGACTCGACCGCAACCGGGGCGGTCTCCGTCCTCGGCCCGGTCAGGATGACGGCGCCGAAGTACTCACCCCACGACGCCAGGCCGACCAGCAGACCCACGGTCGCCACGCCGGGCCAGACCGTCGGCAGCACCACCCGCCACAGCGCGCGCATCTTGCTGCACCCGTCGATCCAGGCCGCCTCGTCGAGCTCGCGGGGGACGTCGCTGAAGTAGACGCGCATGAGCCAGATGGTGAACGGCAGCAGGCCGGTCTCGTAGGCCATGATCAGGCCCGGGTACGTGTCCAGCAGGCCCAGGTGCTGGTAGATGATGTACAGCGGGATGATGAAGACGACCGGCGGTGCCACGTAGGCGAGCACGAACCACGCGTTGACGAGCCGGGCCCCCCGGATCTTCGAGCGGGCGAAGGCATACCCGGCGGGGACCCCAAGAAGCAGGGCAACGGCCGTCGATCCGACCGCCACGATCGCCGAGTTCGCCAGGTAGTGGCCGAACGGGCCGCCGAGGACCGAACCGAAATTGTGCAATGTCGGCCGGGCGAAATACCGGGGCGGGAGAGCGGACGCGTCCAGCGGCTTCTTGAACGCCGTCGACAGCAGCCACAACAGCGGCAGCAGCACGAACATCGTCCCCACGGCCAGCAGCACGAACGTGGCCGCCGCGCCGGCGTGCCGCCGGATCACGCGCCGCGGCCTGGCCGGCTCCGGCGTGGGCTGAGCCTGCAGTGCCTGGGTAGTCACGCACCCTCCCTTCTGTCGGGCCTGCGGCGAGCGGTCCTCGTCACCGTCATCGCCGCTTGGACAGGGCGAACAGCACCAGCAGCGGCACGGCCATCACGACCAGAAGCAGCACTCCCAGCGCCGCGCCGTAGCCGATGTTGTTGTAGACGATCGTCTGCTGGTACACGTAATAGTTGATGACGGTGGTATCGAGTCCGGGCCCGCCGCCGGTGAGGATCTGGAACAGGGCGAACTGCTGGAACGCGGCGACGGTCCGCAGCAGCGCCGCGAGCACCAGTGCCGGCCTGATGGCCGGGAACGTTACGTACCGGAACCGCTGCCAGGCCGAGGCGCCGTCCACCATCGCTGCCTCGATAGGGTCGATGGGCGCCGCGATCAGCGCCGCGAGCACGATCACCGCGACGACCGGGACGCCGGTCCACATATCGGCAATGACCACCGACGGCATCGCCGCGGTCGGCGACGCCAGCCAGTTCGGTTGCGGCAGGCCCACCAGGCCCAGGAAATAGTTGACCCATCCCTGGGACGTGTTCAGCAGCGCGCCCCAGCTGATCGCCGCGGCGACACTGGCCACCGTCAGCGGCAGCAGGAAGATCACCCGGAACACGGTCATGGCCCGGTACTTCTGCGCCAGCAGTACCGCTAGCAGCAGGCCGAAGATGATCTCCAGAGTAACGGCCAGCACGACGAAGATCAGGGTGTTCAGCAGGACCGTGTGCGTCACCGGGTCGGTGATCAGCTCACGGTAGTTGCCCAGAGTGGCCGGCAGGATGCCGTTGTGCGTGCTGCTGATCGTCGAGAAGCTGAGCCCCAAGCCGCTGACCAGCGGAATCACGGTCACGAGGAACACGACTAGGAACGCAGGCATCGCGGCCAGCTTGAAGAACCTGCGGTCGAACGCGGACCAGGCCCGTAGCGAGATCCGGCCCACCCAGCGGGGTCCGGCCGGGCCGGGGCCGGGCCGGCCTGGCTGGCCCGCCGGGGCCAGCACCGGCCGGCCTGCCGCGCCCGCCACCCGGATCTGCTTGCTCATGTAGCCCTTCTTGCCGTCCGGACACCGGTCTTCTTGGCAGCCTGGCCGCCCGCTACGGCAGGAGGGGCCCGGCTCCCTGGACGGGAGCGGGGCCCCTTGCGTCGGCCTGGTCACGTCCGCGGTTCTACTTCTGCAGGCCGGCCTGCTTGAAGACGGTGTTCGCTCCCTGCGCGGCGAACTTCATCGCGGTGGCGGGCGGTGTGCCGGCAACGAGCTGGGAGACCGCGATCTCCTCGTCCTGCTGGCTCTGGTTGAACACCGGTGACGGGGGGAACGGGTCCGGCTCGGCCTGGGCAGCGACGTACCGGGTGGCGGCAAGGTAGCTGGCCGGGACGCCCGTGATGGTCCCGCTGGCGACGGACTTGAGCACCGCCAGCCCTGGCTCGTGCCGGGCATTGATCTCGGCGCGCATGAAGGACGGCGAGTCCAGGTACTGCATCAGCTTCCAGGCCGCGTTCTGCTGTGCCTTGGGAACGTTCGGGTTGATGAACATTCCCCACGGTCCCAGCGGCATGCACGGGTTGCTGGTCGGGCACTTCAGCGCGGTGAAGCCGACCGAGTTGCTCAGCGGCGATCCGGCCGCGGGCGCGAACTCGCTGGACGTGAACGCGGTGAGGCCGTCCCAGTCCATGGCCGTCTTGCCCTGGTCGAACAACTGCAGGCAGTTCTGCTGCGTGAAGGCGCCGACGCCCCTGGGCGCGTCCTTGGTCATGAGCTGCTGGAACAGCGTGGCCCACTGCACGGCGCCAGGCGAGTCCAGCAGCGAGTTCCAGTGCGGGCCGACCATGAAGCCCTTGTTCGCGGTGCTGTACGGGATGAAGTAGGCCAGCCCGAAGTGGAAGGTCGCGATCGCGGCCCCCGCCTGGCTGCCCCGGGTGCAGAACCCCGGTACGCCGGTCTTCTGCGTGACCGCGTTCGCGTCAGCCAGTACCTGGCTCCAGGTCTGCGGCGCCGTGGTGATGCCGGCCTTCTGCAGCAGCTTGGTGTTGTAGGCGAGGGCCGCGCCGTCCACGAACTGCGGCAGGCAGTACAAGGTGCCGTTCAGGCTGCAGTCGCCCAGCTCGGTGTAGTCATTCAGGTTGAACGAGCCCGGCGTCAGTTTCTTGTTGTCGATCAGCGGTTTCAGCGGGACCCCGCCGAGCACGCCGATGTCCTGGCTGATCAGCGACGTGGGGCCCTCGTATAGCGCAAATGCGTTCGAATGCGCGCGCTGGGCGATGGTTTCCTTGTCCAGGATGCTGGCGATCGGGATCGCGTTCACGGTCACCTGGATGCCGGTCGCCTTGGTGAACGCCTGGAGGTGCGCCGACTGGTAGGCCCAGAAATCGAGGTTGGTGGTCCAGATGGTGATCTGCTTGGCAACGGCGTCCGGGCTGCCGGACGATCCGGCCGACGATCCGCCGCAGGCGCTCACCAGCAGGCCGACGGCGATACAGGCCGCGGCTAGACGTGAAAGGCGCACGACTCCTCCTTGCCCATCGGGGGGCCGACCGCCGGGGCGGTCGCGGTAACAGTTGCCCGCGGCTCGTGCATGCGGGCCTGCGGGCCGACCGGCTTGGTGCCGCGGCCGGCCGTGGCCTTCGCGCGGCCGGTGATGCGGTCCGGCCTCAACGATGCGGTGATCGGACCAGCCCCGCCAGGAGAGCGGCCGCGGCGACCGGGAACGGCCGATGGGCTCCCCCTGCCGCTCCGGAGAGCGGGTGCGAGCCGCCAGCTGTCGGGGCAATCGCATGTCGCCCTCCTAACGTGACGGGCAGGGTGACCGTACTATGTCAACGATGTAAACTCGTTGTCAACAACTTACCGTCAGTTGTTATCACGGCTTCAATGACGAGCGGCCTGGCCGCGGCGGCAGCGGCAGCGCGCGGACGGAGTGCCGGCGTCCCCCGTCGCCGGCATCCTCATCGCCGGGCGACTGGCGTACTCACGCCACAGGACCGCCAGGCCGGGACATAACCTGACTCTGCCTGCTCTGTTATTCAGGGCGCGGGACGAGCCTCAGTTACCAGAAGATCACGGCATAGGCCCGGGACGCCGGACTGACGACGACCGTGACCGGAAGCCGTCATGCTCGCAGCCCCTCCGGCTGAGCGAGCGCGGGGACGGCGAGCGATCCCGCGCCGTGCTCGTCCACTTCCGCTGCGTCGATGGCGCGCAGGATCGCCGCCAGCCGGTCCCGCTCCGGGCCGGCGATCTCGACGAACGGTGCCCGGGGCGGGCCCACGTCATGACCGAGAAGGTTCGCCGCGCCGCGCATGACCTCAAGCCAGTGCGGCGAGCCGCCAGCGTCCCGCTCCGCCGGGTCGAAGACGAGCCGCACCAGTGGCAGCAGCCTGAACCACCTCGCCCGCAGCGCCGCCAGGTCCTCGCCCGAGCGGACACCGTCCCAGAGCGCCCGCGCGTGCGCCGGGTAGAGCGCTGGCAGGGCGGAAATCCAGCCGTCCGCGCCCATCAGCAGGCACTCGAGCGCGCTGCCGTCATGCCCGCAGTACACCGCCGCGCGGCCGTCGAGCAGGATCCTGGCGTCGCGCATGTGGTAGGCGTCGTAGAAGGACTGCTTGACCGCGTGAATGACGTCTTCCTCGACGAGCTGGCCGAGCACCTCCAGCGGCAGCTCGACCCCGGTCGTGGCCGGCACGTGGTACAGCATAACCGGGACGCTGACCGCGTCCCGGACCGCGCCGAGGTGCCGTCGCACGGCGTTGACGTGTGCGCCCATGTAGTAGGGCGCGGAGGCCATCACCGCGGTCGCTCCCGCCGCCTCCGCGTGGCGCGCGAGCGCGACCGCATGCTCGGTGCGATACGCGACCACGCAGACGATCACCGGGGCACGGTCCCCGACCGCGGTGAGCACCGCATCGGTCAGGCTGTTGCGCTCGCCGACGTCCATCGCGATGAACTCTCCCGCGCTGCCGGCCACGCACAGCCCGTGCGCCCCGTCGTCCAGCAGCCTTCTCGCGTAGCGTGCCACCCGGACCTGGTCCACCGACCCGTCGGTGAACGGGGTCAGCATCGGCGGGAACACCCCCGTCGGAAAACGCAGCGGAACCGCCTCCAGGACCGGGTCACCAGATTGTTTACAATCAATCGATGACACCGTATGCCACGCCGGCAAGGCGGTCAAGACGCGAACTTCACCCACCCGCACTCGTGGCTGCGGCGCTCCCGGCCATACTAGGTAGGCAGGTGACGGTTCAGGAACAGAAGGAATATCGAGCAATAGGTGGACGTGATGAGGCTGCGTTCAGGCGTGGCGATCGATCTTGGCACGGTCAACACGCTCGTCTGGGTGAGCGGCAGGGGCGTGGTCGTGGACGAGCCGTCGGCCATAGCGGTGGACACCACGGCCGGGAAGGCGATCGCTACCGGCGAGGCGGCGGACGCGCTGGCCGGTAAGGAACCCCGGGACATCGAGGTCATCCATCCGCTGCGCGACGGGGTCGTCGCTGACCTGGACGCGGCCGCGGCCATGCTGCAGGCCTTCTTCCGGCGGGCGCGGCTGCGCCGCGGCGTGCTGCGGTCATCGATCGTCGTCTGCGTGCCGAGCGGCGCCACCTGGGTGGAGCGCCAGGCCCTGGCGACCGCCGTGCAGACCCGGCGGTCCCGCTGCACGGTCCGGGTCGTCGAGGAGCCGGTCGCTGCCGCCGCGGGCGCGGGCTTCGACCTGGCCGGCGGGGCCGCCGCGTTCATTGTCGATGTCGGCGGCGGGACGACCGAGATCGCGGTGGTCGCGGGCGGGCGCCTGGTCCGGGCCGACTCACTGCGGCTCGGCGGCAACGCTATGGACGAGGCCATCGTGGCGGCGGTCAAGAGCGAACTCGGCCTGCTCATCGGCGAGCGGGCAGCCAGGCGGCTGAAGGTGACCCTCGGGCTCACCGGCGGGACAGCCGACTGGGCGGAGACGGTGGGCGTCGACATCAAGCGGCGGACCCCCCGGGTCGAGCGCATCTCCGGCAAGCTGGTGGCGGCCGCGGTCGAGCCGTGCGTCACCACGATCGTCGAGGCGGTGCGCGACATCCTGCTGGACCTGCCGCCTGGCCTCGTCGAGGACATCGTCCGCGGGAAGATTTGCCTGGCCGGCGGCGGGGCGCTGCTGCTGGGCCTGGCCAGCAGGATCGAAGCCGCCGCCGGCATCTCCGTCCTGGTGGCCGACGACCCGCTGCGCTGCGTGGTCCGCGGCGCGGCCGAGATCCTCGAGGGCAGGGGCGGCCTGGCGGCATGAGCCGCGCGGCCGCGTGCCGTCCCGCGTGCTGCACCGGGGGCGCGCCGGCGACTGCCGGGGACTGCTGCGGGCAAGTGATGGAGCGGGGCAGTGCCGTTCGGGAAAATGAGGGCAGCGAGGAGTCAGCTGGGGTCAGGGATCCCGCTCGATCGGGCAGGTCATGCACCGCGGGCCGCCGCGACCCCGGCCGAGCTCGCTGCCGGCGATCGTCACCACCTCGATGCCGTGCTGGCGCAGCATCGTGTTCGTGGCCTCGTTGCGCTCGTAGCCGACGATGACGCCGGGCGAGACGGCCAGGTAGTTGTTGCCGTCGTCCCACTGCTCGCGCTCGGCGGCCCGCACGTCCTCGTCGGTGGCCAGCACGACCGGCCGGCCGATGTCCAGCACCTCGGCGACGGCGTCCCACAGGCTGGGGTTGGGGGTCACCGTCAGGTCGCCGCCGCCGTCGGTGACCGTCCACGAGCGCAGCTGCGGGTCGAGGTAGGGATACAGCACGAACGTGCCGTGGTCGATCATGGTCATCACGGTGTCGAGGTGCATCATCGCCCGGGTGACCGGCAGCTCGACGGCGATCACCGTGCGCACCTCGCCGCCGCGGAACAGCGCCGCCGACAGCATCTCGACGGCGCTGGGCGTGGTCCGCTCCCCCATGCCGATCATCACCGCGCCGTTGCCCAGTACGTGCACATCGCCGCCCTCGGTGGTGGCCGGCAGGTGATAGCCGTCATCGTCGGCGTCGTACCGGGTGAAGGCGCCGCCGGCGAACATCGGGTGGTACCGGTAGATGGCCCGGCTGTGCAGCGTCTCGCGCTGCCGGGCGGCCTTGGCCATCGTGTTGACCGAGACGCCGTGGTAGATCCAGCAGGAGTTGTCCCGCTGGTACAGGTGGTTGGGTAGCGGCGGCAGCACGAAGTCGTCGGTGTGCAGCATCTCCCAGGTCAGGCTCTGCGCGTGCGCGGGACGCAGGTCCGCCTTGAGCACGCCGCCGACCAGGAACTCCGCCAGCGCCGGCCCGTCGAGATCGTCGAACAGCTTGCGCACCGCATCGACGAGGTTGGGGCCGAGGATGTCCGGGGTGCAGACCCGGTCCAGGACGAAGGCGCGGCCTTGCGGCAGCGCGAGCGTCTCGCCGAGCAGCTGGCCGAAGTAGTGCACCCGCACGCCGCGGTCGCGGAGCACCTGGACGAACGCGTCGTGCTCCTCCTGCGCCCGCCTGGTCCACATGACCTCGTCGAACAGCAGCTCGCCGACGTTTTCCGGGGTCAGCCGGGACAGTTCCAGGCCGGGCCGGTGCACGATGACCTGGCGGAGCTGGCCGACCTCTGACTGGACGCTGAAGCTCATGGCAGTCCAGTATGCGGGCGCGGTTAGCCGCCGGTGAGCACTGCGGCGTGATCGGGCACGTAGTCCTGCAGCTCCCGGGGCGCCCGCACGTAGCCCTGGGACTTCGGCCGGGGCGGCAGCTGCAGCGGCCGCTGCTGCACGTCGTGATAGCTGACCGTGCTCAGCAGGTGGGCGATCATGTTGATCCGGGCGCGGCGCTTGTCCGCGCTCTCCACCACCGACCACGGCGCCTCGGGTATGTCGGTATGCACGAACATCTCGTCCTTGGCCCGGGAGTAGTCCTCCCACCGGGAGATCGACTCCAGGTCCATGGGGGATAGCTTCCAGCGGCGCATCGGATCGTTGAGCCTGCCCTGGAACCTGAGCTGCTGCTCCTCGTCGCTGACCGAGAACCAGTACTTGCGCAGCAGGATCCCGTCCTCCACCAGCAGCCGCTCGAAGATCGGGCACTGGTGCAGGAAGCGGTGGTACTCATCCTTCGTGCAGAACCCCATCACGTGCTCGACGCCGGCCCGGTTGTACCAGCTGCGGTCGAACAGCACGATCTCGCCCGCCGCGGGCAGGTGCGCGATGTAGCGCTGGAAGTACCACTGCGACTGCTCGCGCTCGGTCGGCGCGGGCAGCGCCACGATGCGGGCCACCCGCGGGTTGAGGTACTGGGTGACCCGCTTGATCGTGCCGCCCTTGCCGGCCGCGTCCCTGCCCTCGAACACCACGACCATGCGGGCGCCTTCGACGCGGACCCATTCCTGCAGCTTGACCAGCTCGCCCTGCAGCCGGAGCAGCTCCTTCTCATAGGCCCCGCGGGGCAGCCGCGGGAGCTCGGCCGCGGTGCCGTCCCCCGCGTCGGCCTCTTTCCCGGCCGCTTTCCCGGCCTGTTTGACGGCCTGTTTGCCGGCCTTGGTCTGCTCGCCGCCGGCCTTGGTCTGTCCGTTGTGCTTGCCGTCATGCCTCGCCATCGTGACACCTCGTGCGCTCTCGCCTCGTGGTTGACCTTCCCAGGGTGTACCCATCCGCGATAAGAAGGCCCCAGGCAATGCGTATCCCGGGCCTTTCGGGTTAGCGCAGGCGTTCGTCTATGGACAAGTGGTCACCGCCAGTTACAAGGAGTGGGCATGCCGGGAATAACTGTGGGCGTCGATGGGTCGGAAAATTCTCTGCGGGCGCTGGAATGGGCGATGAAGGAGGCGGCGCTGCGGCAGGCCGCGCTCTCCGTCCTCACGGTCCACCCGGTCGCGGCCAGCATCTGGGACAACCCGATCATCCTGCCCGAAGACAAGATCTCCGAGGAGAAGGCGCGGAAGGCCGCGGAGGAGGCGGTGGCCAAGGTGGCCAGCCAGCTCGGCGATGCTCAGCCCTCGTCGGTCAGCGTGCGCGCGGTCAGCGGCTTTCCGGCCGCGGAACTGGTCAGCGCCTCGCAGGATTCTGAGCTGCTCGTGGTCGGCGCACGCGGTACCGGCGGGTTCGCCCGGCTGCTGATCGGCTCGGTCACCACCCGGGTGGTGGAGCACGCGAGCTGCTCCGTAACCGTGGTGCACGGGCGCAAGTAGCCACAGCATCTGGCCGACCGGACCCGCTCGCGAGCGGGTCCGGCGGAACCCGGTTCGCGAGGCACGACTGGTCAAACGGAGCTTCCTCCGTTAATGTCTGAGGGTGAACGGAGAGCTCTCCGTTTCTGCCTCTTGCCGCAGGCAGACCCTGCCTTCGCGGTGCGGTCGCAGGGGCCCACCGCCGGACATCGAAGGACGCACGTACATGGACCTCGGCCTGCATGTTTCCGATTTCACCTGGCCCGGCGGAGCGCCGGCCCTCGCCCCGACGCTGGTGCGCATCGCCCGCGACGCCGAAGACGCCGGCTTCGCCCGGCTCAGCGTGATGGACCACTTCTGGCAGATCGGGCACATCGGCCCCCCGGAGCACGAGATGCTCGAGGCCTACACGACGCTCGGCTTCCTCGCCGGTCAGACCAGCCGGATCACCTTGAACACGCTGGTCACCGGCGTGATCTACCGCGAGCCCGGCCTGCTGGCCAAGGCTGTCAGCACGCTCGACGTCCTATCCGGCGGCCGGGCCATGCTGGGCATCGGCGCCGCCTGGAACGCCGACGAATCCGCCGGGCTCGGCATCCCGTTCCCGCCGACTGCGGAACGGTTCGAGCGGCTCGAGGAAACGCTGCAGATCATCCTGCAGATGTGGAGCGACGACGACGGCCCCTACCAGGGCAAGTACTACCAGCTCGGCCGCACGCTCAACTCGCCGCAGCCGCTCAGCTCGCCGCGGCCCCGGATCCTGATCGGCGGGTCCGGCGAGAAGAAGACGCTGCGCCTGGTCGCCCAGTACGCCGACGCCTGCAACCTGTTCGGCGGCCCCGAGGTGGGGCACAAGCTGGACGTGCTGCGGGGGCACTGCGCCAGTGTGGGCCGTGACTACGACGCGATCGAGAAGACCGCGATCGTCCCGTTCGAGCTGGGCCGCGGCGGCGAGGGCACCGACAAGCTGCTCGCCCAGCTGCGCGAGATGCACGACCTGGGCATCACGCTGGCCGTCGGTTCGCTGCGCGGCCCGGACGGTCCCGAGCTCGTCGCGGCTTACGGCGAGCACATCATCCCGGAGATCGCCGCCTGGTAAGCGACGGCCCGCGGCGCCCCCGGTGTGCCACTCCGGTCCCTCCACCCTTACGGGAGGCGCTCGTGCCCAGGTTCCTGCCCGCCAGGCCGTTCTTCCGCACCCCGCACCGGCGGCTCGTCCGCATCCTGGCGATCCTCGCCGCGCTGGCCGTCGTCGCCGGCACCGCCGGCGGGGTCGACGCCGGCCTGCGGCACGGCCCGCACCCGGACAGCGAGGAGACCGAGCCCGTTGTCGCGAACCCGGACTCCGCCACCGGAAGCTGCGGGGTGGAGCGCTGGTCGGTGAAGACCGGCACGGACGCCGACGCCGGGAAGATCAACCTGCAGTCCACCACGCAGGCGACGATCGCCGCGCTGACCGCGATCCCGGCGCCGGCCAACCTGCCGCCGAACAACCGGGTCACCCCGACCGAGACGACGGTCTACCAGGTGCACGCCACGCTGACCGAGTACAAGCTGGAGGCCGACTCCGACTACCACCTGATCCTGCAGGACAGCTCGGGACGCACGATGATCGCCGAGATTCCGGACCCGGCCTGCGTCGGCTCCTCCAGCCCGCTGCTGACCAGCATGCAGAAGGCCCGGGCCGAGTTCGACGCGAAGTACTCGCCCACCGGGTCGTTCCAGACCGCGAACGTGCCGGTGACCGTGACCGGGGTCGGCTTCTTCGATTTCCTGCACGGCCAGACCGGCGTGGCACCCAACGGCATCGAGTTGCACGCCGTGCTCGACGTCCAGTTCGGCGGCGGCGGCGTCACCGTCACCAACCCCGGCAACCAGACCGGAACCGTCGGCACCCCGGTCAGCCTGCAGATCCACGCCACGGACACCGCGGGCGGCACGCTGTCCTACAGCGCCACTGGCCTCCCGGCCGGACTGTCGATCGGTGCCAGCTCCGGGCTGATCACCGGGACACCCACCACCGCGACCAGCAGCAACGTGACCGTGACCGCCAGGGACTCCACCGGGCCGTCCGGACCTACCCGGTTCCGCTGGGTCATCAACGGCTCGGGCGGGGGGTCGCAGCTGCTGGGCAACCCGGGCTTCGAGACCGGAAAAGCCCCGCCCTGGACCGCTAGCTCAGGCGTGATCAGCAACCACTCCCAGGAGCCGCCGCGCTCCGGCTCGTGGGACGCGTGGCTGTGCGGCTACGGCACCACCCATACCAACACTCTTGCCCAGACGGTCACGATCCCCGTCACCGCCGCGAGCGCGGCCTTGTCGTTCTGGCTGCACATCGACACCTCGGAGACCTCCACGACGACCGCCTACGACACGCTGAAGGTGCAGCTGCTGAACAGCTCGGGGACCGTGCTGGCCACGCTGGCCACGTACTCCAACCTCGACGCGGCCCCTGGTTACGCCCAGCGCAGCTTCAACCTGGCCAGCTACATCGGGAAGACCATCACGCTGAAGTTCACCGGCCACGAGAACAACTCCAGGCAGTCATCGTTCGTCATCGACGACACCGCACTCAACACGACCTGACCGGAGCCCTGCTGGTCGCCGGGCCGCCGGGCGGCCCGGCGGCGGGCCAGCGGAGCTGGCGGGTGGGCCAGCGGAGCCGGCGCTCCGCGGTCAGCGGAGCCGGCGCAGGAACGGGTCCCGCGGCTGGCCCGGGCTGACCCGGATCCGCCCGGCCACGATGTGCGCGGCGTCCTGCCGGGCGAGGACC
This sequence comes from uncultured Actinomycetes bacterium, assembly GCA_963702235.1. Classification (GTDB taxonomy): domain Bacteria; phylum Actinomycetota; class Actinomycetes; order Streptosporangiales; family Streptosporangiaceae; genus PALSA-505. The sequence continues at coordinate 77,148 of CAVPBZ010000026.1, read as the reverse complement.
GGGTCGAGATCGAGCTCCGCGACCCCGGGCAGGTCGTCGGCGAGACGGGAGACGCGCAGCAGGATGCTGGTGAGCGCCGCGGCGTCCGCGGCAGGCCCGCCGTCGTGCCCCAGCAGGACACGGGCGGCGGAGACCCCGCGGATCATCTCGGCCGCGTCGGCGTCGGTGAGCGGGGTGAGCCGGGCGGCCCGGTCGCCGAGCACCTCGGTGGCCAGGCCGCTGAGCCCGAAGACCACCAGCGGCCCGAAGACCGGTTCCTGCACGACGCCGACCCGCACCGCCACGCCGTCGGCGGCCGGGCCGGCCCGGCCGACCTGGTCGGCCGGGCTCGCGTCCTGCCCGGTGACAGCCGCTTCGGCGGGAGAAAGCTCGATCTGATAGCAGGCGAGCAGCTCGCTGACCAGGTCCGGGCTCAGCCACCCCCCGGCCGGGCTCGCGGCCAGGAACCCCGCCACCAGGGCGCGGGCCTCCCCGGCGCGCACCCCGGCCAGCTCCGGCACGCGGCCTTGCTGCCTGACCCGCCACGCGTGGTACCTGGCGGCATGCCCCAGGGCCCGGGCCGCACTCTCCGGATAGGCATACGCGGGAATGGCCGGCACCGGCGGAGAGATGCCTGCCTCCCCGGCCCCTGACGCCTGCGGCTGGCCGGCCCCTGACGGCTGCGCGGGCCCGGCCGTGGGCATGAGCCAGACGGTCTGCGGCTTGTCGAGCACGGCGGCGGCCAGCGGCTTGGCCATCCGGGCGGTACACAGCGCTTCGCTGGGATCGGCCATGGCGGTCGGCACGGTCACCGCGAGCACCGCGTCAACCCCGTCGTCGGCCGCCACCTCCTCCAGGCACGAGCGGAACGCGTCCACCCCGACGGCGGCCGTGGTATCGACCGGGCCGTCCACCACGGCACCGGTCGGCAGCAGGGCGCGCAGCCGGTGCTGCGTCGCCGCGGACAAGGTGACCACGCGCAGCCCGTGATCGGTGCAGGCATCGGCAGCGAGCACTCCCCCGCCGCCCGCGTTGCTGACTATCGCCACCGCGTCGCCCATGGGCAGCGGCTGGCTGGCCAGCAGGGCCGCGGTCTCGAGCAGTTCGCCGAGGGCGGTCGTCGCGATGATGCCGGCTTGGCCGAACAGCGCCTCCTGAGTGACCAGCGGCGTGGCGGCCGCCGCCGTATGCGAGGAGGCGGCCCGCTGGCCTGCGGCGGAACGGCCGCTGATGACGGTCAGCACGGGCATCCGCTGGCCGACCCGGCGCGCTGTCCGGGCGAACTTACGCGGGCTGCCGAACGACTCCACGTACAGCACCGCCAGCCTGGTCTGGCCGTCCTGCTCCCACCAGGTCAGCAGGTCGTTGCTCGACACGTCGTACTTGTCACCGACCGAGGCGAACGAGGACACGCCGATGCCGAGCCGGGACAGGTGCGCCAGGAACGAGACCCCGACCCCGCCGGACTGGACCACCAGGCCCGCGCAGCCGGACAGCGGCTGGCTGGCGGCGAAGGTCGCGTTCAGGCCGAGGCCGGGGACGGCGATGCCGAAGCAGTTCGGGCCCACCAGCCGCATGCCGAACTTCCGGCAGATCGCCAGCAGTTCGGGGCCTTTCGCGCCCAGCACCCCGGTGATCACCACCAGCGACCGGACCCCGCACCGGCCGCATTCCGCCGCTATCTCAGTGAGCGTAGCCGCGGGCACCGCTATCACCGCGACGTCGACGCGGCCGGGCAGGTCCGCGACCGAGGGCAGGCACGGCAGGCCTTCCAGGGACCGGGCCCGCGGGTTGACCGGGTACACCTGCCCGGCGAAGCCGCCGGTGACGATGTTGCGCAGGATCTCCCGGCCGGCCGATCCCCGCTGCCGGCTCGCGCCCACGACGGCGATCGACTCCGGCCGCAGCAGGTGCCGCAGGCTCGCCACGTCCGCGCGGCTCTCCCTGGCCGCCACCGAGTCCAGGTACTCGCCCAGGCGGCGGTCGGCCTCGTCGGCGGGCAGCGGGAAGGTCAGCACCACCTCGCCGACTTCCGGATTGCGCTGCACCGGCAGGCCGGCGTCGGTGAAGACGGCCAGCATGGGCGCGTTCTCCGCCAGCGTCACCGCGGTAAACGCCTGGAGCTTCCGCTGCCGGGCGATCGATACCAGGTGCTCGAGCAGCAGGGTGGCGATGCCGCGGCCGTGCAAGTGGTCGGGAACGGCGAAGGCGATCTCGCCCGTGCCCGGCGTCTCGGCAGCCTCGTAGCTGGCCACGCCGGCCAGCTCGTCGCCGAGCCAGGCGAGCAGCGCCGCATGGTCAGGTCCAGGATCGCGGCAGACCCGCCGCGCCTCGCGCTCCGCGTTGAGCCGGCTCAGGTTGAAGAAGCGCAGGTAGGCGTTCTCCGGCGACAGCGCGGCGTGCATCGCCCTAACCGCCTCGGTGTCCTGCGGCCCGGCGGGGCGGATCTCGACGGTGCTGCCGTCGATGAGCAGAGCATACGTCGTGTCACTCATGTCCGAACCTGCCACCCAAGAAGTATCGCCCGCCACGCGCCGGGCCGCCGTGATCCCCGCCGCGGGCACCGCCGGCGGGCACCGCCGGCCGGGCGCTCACCACGGCGCTGACAGACTATGAGGCGTGCCCGATCTGGATCATGCGGACAGCTCCCCGCCGACGAACGAGCCCGGCACCGCCGAGACAGTCGCCGTGGCCGCGTTCTGGCAGGATCTCGGGCTGCCCGGCCTCATCGACATACACACGCATTTCATGCCGGACAACGTGCTGGCCAAGGTCTGGGCGTTCTTCGACAGCGGCCGCGCCACCGAGGGGCAGGCGTGGCCGATCGTCTACCGGCTTCCCGAGCCCGAACGGCTGGCCCTGCTGCGGGCCTACGGCGTGCGCAGGTTCAGCGCGCTGCTGTACCCGCACAAGCCGGACATGGCTGCCTGGCTCAACGCGTGGGCGACCGGCTTCGCGGCGCGGACGCCGGACGCGCTGCACAGCGCCACGTTCTTCCCCGAGCCGGGCGCAGGCGCGTACGTGGCGGAGGCGATCGGCGCGGGCGCGCGGCTGTTCAAGGCGCACCTACAGGTGGGCGGCTACGACCCGCGGGACGAGCTCCTGGACCCGGTCTGGGGCACGCTGGCCGAGACGCGCGTGCCGGTCGTCGTGCACTGCGGCTCGGGGCCGAGGCCCGGCCCGTATACCGGTCCCGGGCCCATCTCTGGCGTGCTCGCCCGGCACCCCCGGCTGACCATGATCGTCGCGCACCTGGGAGCTCCCGAGTACGGCGCGTTCCTCGACCTCGTCGGGCAGTATCCCGGCGTCCACCTCGACACCACGATGGCGTTCACCGACTTCATGGAGCGGCTCGCGCCGTTCCCGGCGGCATTGCGGCCCAGGCTGGCCGCTGCGGCCGACCGCATCCTGCTGGGCAGCGACTTCCCCAACATCCCCTACCCCTACCTGCATCAGCTGCAGGCCCTGGCCCGGCTCGGCCTCGGCGCCGGCTGGCTCCGCGCCGTCTGCCACGACAACGCCGTTCGCCTGCTCGGGCTGTGAGCCCCCGCTGGCTGACGTTTCCGCGGAAACGCCTCACGGCGCCAGGGTCGGTTCCCATGGGGGACGGACGTGCGCATGGCTCATGATCGTGATGCTTCGCGGCGCACCAGGGCCATCGTCGGCAGCAATGCGTCGCCGCCGAGCGTACACCGGCGAGCTAGGCTCGCCCGGTGACCTCTCTCGTGCATCACCACGTCAGCGACCACGTGGCAACGATCACGCTCGACTCCCCGAAAAACCGGAATGCCCTTTCCCGAACGCTGCTGGGCGAACTCACCAGCTGCCTGACGGCGGCAGGGCAAGACGGGGGTGTCCGGGCCGTCGTGCTCACGCACACTGGCCACGTCTTCTGCTCCGGGGCAGACCTGACCGAGGCGGGCAGCGGGTCGATGGCGGAAGGCACCGCCGCCGTGATGCGGCTGCTGACCACCATCGTCGAGCTGGACAAGCCGGTCATCGCCCGGATCACCGGGCACGTGCGGGCCGGCGGCATGGGCATCGTGGGTGCCTGCGACCTCGCCGTCGCCACCGAGACCGCGTCGTTCGCGTTCACCGAGGTCCGCATCGGCGTGGCGCCCGCGATCATCTCGCTGACCACGCGCGACCTGATGCAGCCCCGCGCCGCGGCCCGGTACTACCTCACCGGCGAGACATTCGACGCCACGACCGCGGCCGAGATCGGGCTGATCACCACCGCGGCCAGTTCCGGCAACGTGGACGACGTGGTCGCGGGGCTCGCCGAGCAGATCCGGGACACCTCGCCGCAGGGCTCGGCGGAGACCAAGAAACTACTGGCCAGCGACCGGCGGCAGCGGGTGGCCGCGGAGTCGGCGGCCATGGTGGAGCTGTCGGCCCGGCTGTTCGCCAGCGACGAGGCACAGGAGGGCATCCACGCGTTCCTCGAGCGCAGGCCCCCCTCCTGGCGTCACTGACCGTCCCGAGCCACCACTTTCCTCTGGTCTCCGCTAGGCGGCACGCGACCGGCGAAAGCACATCAGGACGCGTGGTACCGACGACTGGTGGCACATATCGGACCGGCCTCGCACCGGCTGCGCTGACGACCAGCCACCTGGAGGGTGTTCCCATGCGGTTTAAGGCTATGACACTCATGACCGCCGCCGCTGCCGCGGTTGCACTAGGGCCATCCCTGGCCGCCGTGGGCAGCCCTGCGGCCGAACAATCCCAGTGACGGCAGCAGGGTAGACCTCGACCCGGTCACTTCCTCGGGCCCGAACGGCAGCATGTGGTGGGTGCAGTCGGGCAGCAACCCGTATATGTTCAAGAACACCCTGACCGGTCTCTACCTCTGCGTGTCCAACCAGGGACTGGGCCAGTATCTTCCGGTCGTGGCCGGCGCGCACGCGACCGCGTGGACCCAGTCGCATCAGTGAGCTGAATTAGCCGCCTCAGCTGGCGACGATGTGTACGCGCCAGGTGCGGCCGCCGCACGGGATGGAGACGAGCACCTGGCGGCCGGCGTTGGTGTCACGGACCGTATAGGGCGCCGGCGTGCCGTTGACCGTCACGTAGTGGATCGTCGCGCCGACCGGCAGGGTCGCGCCGGCGTGCAGGGTGCAGGCGAGGCGGGCGGTGACGGTTGTCGTCCAGGAGGCGCCGTTGTGGGTGGCGGTGACGTCAACGGAACCGGCACCTACCCTGATGTTCGTCCCGCTCACTGACGCCTGGCCGGGAGGCACGGCCGGCATGACCTCGAGCAGGCCGTTGCCGAGCTGCGGATCCACTCCGAGTTGCTGGTGTACCACCGGCCACAGCACGCCGTAGGTGCCCCATGCCTGGTTCAGCGAGGACCGCTCATTGAAGGGGAGGTTGATGTTCCCGCTGAAGTCGGGCGACGGGCCGATCTCCGGCATCGCGCCCGGCTGCTCGGCGACCGGGCCGAGCTGTAGCTGGGCGAGGTCGCTGGTGTAACGCTGCTGCTGGCCGCTGCCGAGCAGGCCGTAGTTGCCCAGGCCCACTGCCATCACGCCGGTGTTGAGCGTGTATGCCTGCTGGGACTTGGCCGTATTGGTGCCCGGATCGCAGCCCGGGCCGCCCTCGACGTACAGGCCGTACTGGCCGGTGTAGCAGGACGTCTCGCGCAGCGCCAGCGCGGGGAGCGCCTCGGTTCGCGGCACGAGGCCCGGACGGGGGGAGCCCGCCGGGTACAGTTCGGCGTCCATCGGGGTGACGCCGGTCCACCAGCGCTGCATGAGCTGAGTGTTCGCCGGGTCGGCCAGGGAGTCGGCGAACTGCGGGATTCCCGGCATCCACCAGGCGCGGGAGAATTGCTTCTCCATCGCGGCGGCGTGGCTGTCGGCCCAGTGCTGGGTTGCGGTATCACCCTTGCTGGCCGCCATGTCGGCCAGGTCGAGCAGCCCCCGAATGGTGTACGCGGCCACATCGACCGCGTCGGCGCCGAGGACGCTGGACTCGACGTTTCCTGACCCGTCGGGCCACAGGTCGTCGTCACCCTTGGCCAGGCCGATGATGTACTGCATGTTCTTCTTGACGAACCCGTACATCTGATCGCGGAAATGGTTATCGCCCGTCCAGCGCCACACCATCGCCACGGCGTCAGGGAACTTGGCGGTCTCGTCGATGTCGCCGGGCTCGTCGTTCAGGCCGAAGTACACCGAGCCGTCGGTAACGGTCTCGTGCACCACCTTGCCCGAGTCGTGGTTGGCGATGACGCTGACCTGGGCGAGCGAGCGCAGCCCGGCCTCGGCGGTCGCGAACTGCCCGGCCGCGAGCAACGCGAACATCGCGTACTCCTGGTCGGTCGCGAACATCCACGGGTAATCGGGGAAGCCGGCGCCCTCGAACCGGATGCTCGGAACGGACCCGATGGGCGCCGGGTACACGGTGCCCTGCTCGGTCGCGCGGATCTTCAGGTTGTCCGCCTGCTGGGTAAGATCCGCGAGGTCTTGCTTGCTCCAGGTGGCCGAGGCGGCGAGCGCGGGATCTCCGGGCAGCGACAGCTGCGTGCGGCTGTTCACCGCGAGCCGTGACGCGATCTTGGCCGTAAGCTCGGCTGACGGGTTGGCGCTGGCCGACGTGAACTGCGCCTGGGCGGCGGCCAGCCCCTGGTCAGAGCCCGCCACCGTGAACCAGACCGTCCTGGTGCCGTGCGCGGGCACGCTGATCGGGTAGGTGAGCTCGCCGCCTGCGCCCTTGCCGTAGGCGGTGTCATCGCAGCGGAACTTGTCTGGCTTGGTGTCAACCGGGCAGATCACCGGCGGATCCTGCGGACCGCGGAACGCCTTGCCGGTCTTCCCCGAGGCGGGCGCGAGGCCGGTCGCCCCGACGACCGCGGCCCAGTGATGCGGCGCCGCGTTGGCGACCGGCGGCGTTCCGTTCTCAGTGAAGACGAGCTGGTGACCGTTGAACGCCGCCTTGTCCGGCAGGTTGAAGGCAAGCTGGTTTGGTGTGGTGAAGCCCCACGGGTAGGCGCTCATCAGCTCGGAATGCGCGTCCAGGTTCAGGCTCACGTGCGCGGCCTGCGACGGGGCGCTGAGCGTCAGCCCTATCTCGACGGCCCGGCGGCCGTCGGGCGCGAAATCCGTCCGGGTGAGCTGCACCCCGCCGGTCGCGGGCAGTGCCATCCGCACGTAGCCGAACCCCGAAGTGAACCTGGTCGCCGGGCCGATCCACTGACCGTTGATGCCAAACCAGATGCCGTCGAGCAGCTTGACCGGCGGTGTCCAGATACCGCCCATCTCGCCGCGGGTGTGAAAGCCCATCGCCGGGTACCGGCCGTCTTCGGTGCCGAGCTCATAGGCGCGGTCGCCAGCCGCGGCATACCGGCGGAGGCTGAGGTGCGAGCGCACCGACAGCGTGGGGCTGCCCGCGGCGAGACGGCCGCCCGGCAGCGCCGGTCCTGACCGCGGGGCAGAGAGGCCGCCAGTTACCGCAGGCGCACCCGACGATGCGGTTAATGCCGCAGCCGGCGTGACCATGAACGCTGTGCACGCAACCGCAGAGACCGTCACCGGCAACAGGAACCGCCGCATGGTGCCGCCTCCTCATCGAGGGACCGAAGCGCCCGGAACGTACTTGACAGTGCCCGTGAGGAGTCCACTCAAACGTGGCGGCGAGCCAGTAGCCGCAGGAACGCTGGCCCGCATCGCTTGCCCCGGTCAGGCAGGCGGTGCCCACCGGTCAGGACACGAACGGACGCCGCGATGGCACCGGCCACCAGCGCGACGAAGGCCAGCATCACGTACCGGGCCGGCACGTACGTGGTGGCGACCCCGAGGCCGACGACGGGAATGGACAAGCCCACGTAGGCGCCCAGGAAGAACCCGGCCAGGACCTCGGCGCGGGAGCCTTCGGGCGCCACCGAGGTGGCGGCGGCGAGGGAACCCTTGAACACCATTCCTGCCCCGGCCCCGGCGATGACGCCGCCGATGACGAACATCGCCATGTCACTGGCCCACATCGCGCCGGCCAGCAGGGCGAGGCCGACCACGATCGTCGGCGTGCCGCGGCGCAGCAGGGCCCGGCCCGGGACCCGGGCCTGAGCGATCTGCGCCAGCGCGCCGGCGGCGAAGGCGGCGAAGGCCACGGCTCCGGCCACGGCGTGTGAGCTCTGATGCAGGGTGCCGGCCAGGAAGCTTGGCGCCAGCGAGTTGAACACCCCGTAGACGGCGAAAGCCGCCATGGCCGCGAAGGTCGCGGCGAAGAACGTGCCCCGAGCGCGGGTGGGTACGGCGATCCGCTGCGGGCGGTACCTCGGCCGGGGGTTCAGGTGCCGCACCGTTTCAGGCGAGAGGGTCACCGCGAGGGCCAGCACGAGCAGGGCGACCGCGAAGACGATGTAGGGCAGCCGCAGCGGGGCCGGGGCGAACTGGGCCAGCAGGCCTGCCACGAGCGGGCCGAAGCCGATCCCGCCGAGGTTCGATGCGGTGGCTACCACCTCGGCCCGCCGCCCGGTTGCCTGCGGCCTCGCCGCAGCGTGCAGCTCGGCGAGATAGCTGGTGGCCGTCGCCGTCGTGAGCCCGACCGAGATGCCCGAGACGATCCGGGCGACGATCAGGCCGGCCAGGCTCGGCTCGAGAATGAAGATGATGGCGCTGGCCACATTGGCCGCAAGGGCGGGCACGAAGATGAGCCGCCGTCCGGTCCAGTCCGAGAGGTGGCCAGCGAGGAAAAGGCTGCCGATAACGCCTACTGCGTACACCGCGTACACGACGGTGATCATCAGGTTAGAGAAATGGTCCCGCTGCTGGTAGAGAACGTAAAGCGGAGTAGGCACGGCCGAGAAGCCCATGTTGACCAGGAATGCCGCCGCGGTCACCCAGAAGCCGACGTGGTGGGCGCGGCGTGCCGGACGCTGCCGTGGCTGGCCGCCGTCACCGGCAGGTGACAGGGAAGGCTTCGAAGCTGGTGCGATGACGGTCGAGACGGCATGGCCGCCATTGGCTGGCGCGGCGAGATCGGATTCTGACATGACTCCAGCGTGCGAGCCCTGTGGTGTTCTGTCCAACGAATGTCTGGAAAAACTGTCATTCTCTCAGCGAATAACTAGACTCTGCTCATGGAGTTCCGCCAGCTCAGCCACTTCGTCGCCGTCGCCGAGGACGGCAGCTTCACCAAGGCGGCGCGGCGCCTCAGCTACGTGCAGTCGGCCCTGTCGGTCTCGGTCCAGGCCCTCGAGCGAGAGCTCAGCGTCCGCCTCTTCGACCGCACGACGCACCGGGTCACCCTGACCGGCGCCGGGGAGTCCCTGCTGCCCGCGGCGCGGCGGGCGCTCGCCGCGGCCGAGGAGATCCGCGACATCGCCGCAGCCCTGAGAGGTGTGCTGCGCGGGACGCTGCGCGTCGGCATCATGCAGTCCCTCGCTTTCGCGGACGTACCGGGACTGCTCGGAACCTTCCACCGGCAGCATCCCGACGTTGAGATTGAGGTGCGGCCGGCGGCCGGCGGCTCCGCGGCGCTGGTCGAGGAGCTTCGCCACGGTGGGCTGGACATCGCCTTCATCGCCCTGCACGACCTTCCCGCGGGACTGACCGCGATCCCGCTGGGATCCGAGGAACTCGCCTTGACGACCGCTCCGGAAACGGCGCTGCCCGGCCGCAGGCCGGTCACGCTCGGCCAACTGGCCGACGCGAGGTTCGTGGACTTCCCCACCGGCTGGGCCGTGCGGACGACCGTAGACCGGGCGTTCGCCGCTGCTGGCCTTGAGCGGAACGTGACCATCGAGGTCGCCGACGTCGCCACCTGCCTCCAGCTCCTGCGAGCAGGCCTCGGCGTCGCCCTGCTGCCACCGTCGCTCATTCCCGCAGGTGATCCGCACCTCCAGCAGCGGGCAGTCGCACCGCCTCTCACCTGGCATGTCGTGATGGCCAGGCCGGCCGGGCACGCCGCCAACGCCGCGGCCACCGCATTCGCCCAGCTCGTCGTTCAGGATCGACCGTAGAGATCCCCGGCCCTTGACTCATACTTGGTCAATGCTTGACCTTTGGTTTACCTGGGTCTAGCCTGGCTGGTCAAGGGCACGAGCAGGGGATAAGGGGCCGGCTGGGTTTGCACGGGGTGTACCCACGTCATGCCGCCACCGCGGAGTCCAACCGCCGTTAGCGCCGACTCCCTTCAGTAAGGCATGCGCCGGAGGGCTCAACTGGCTCCGGGAACTAGAAAGGTCGCTTCCAGACACCTAGAAAGGATCGTGTCATGTCTGCACACCGTATTAAGCGTTTACTACCGGTGACGCTGGCCGCCGCGGGCCTGCTGGCCGGGTCACTGCTGGCCGCCCCGGGGGCCTTCGCGCATCCCAGCCAGACAGTCGGCGCCGCGGCGATGCCGCCAGATCCCGCGCCGCTTGTGGTGCCGGCGGGCAAGCTGGCGGCTTCCCGGAAGGCAATCGGGTCCTACTGGACACCGGCTCGGATGGCGTCCGCCAAACCCGCTCAGCCCACGGTATCCGCCGCTTCTGCCCGGGGCTCGAAGGCTGATAACGCCGGCAACACTGCGACGGGTCACCCGGGCCTTGCTGGCGGCTACGCTCCCGCTGGCCTGCCAGCAGGGCCCACCCAGGGCGCCACTATCAATACAAATGCCCGGAGCTCGAGCGTACTGCCCGCTGACGGCGGTTACCCAGGCCCTAACGATACCTACAACTGGATAGGGGCCCAGAGCGCCTACCCGGTCTCGGCCATCGGCAAGCTCTTCTTCACCGAGCCGAGCGGGAACTTTGTCTGCTCTGCCGCGGCCACCTATGGTGGCGGCAATAAGAACATGGTTTGGACAGCCGGTCACTGCGTCGGTGCGCAGGGTGGCAGGAGCTACTACAGCAATTTCCTGTTCTGCCCGCAGTATCTCAACGGAGCGAGTTCCAGGGTCGGATGCTGGTCCTACGCCCTTGCCCAGCAGACAGGCGGCTGGTACTTCAACAGCTACTGGAGCGCCGACTACGCCTACCTCTACATGCAATCGACAGGGACCGTGAAGGCCACGCACGTTGTCTCTGTCACCGGCGGCCTGGGGTTCGGCTGGAACTGGAGCCGTGACCAGTTCTGGCAGGACTTCGGATACCCATCGGCGAGCCCGTACAGCGGAGGGCATCTTGTCGTCACATCCGCGGAGCATCGCTACGACGTGACCAACCCCGGAAGCGATCCGGGGCTGCAGGACAACTCGATCGGTTCCTCGCAGACTCCCGGCTTCAGCGGGGGTCCCTGGGTGTTGAGCTTCGGCCATGGCTCAAGCGCCGATCCGATCTCGCACGGCGACTGGATCAACGGGAACAACAGCTATTACTTCACTTCCGGCGGCCCCGGTGGTGGCAACGAGTATGGCGTGGAGATCCAAAGCCCGTACTTCGACACCACCGCCTGCAACTTCTGGAAGGGCGGCAGCGGCTGGACCGGAACCTGCTGATCTCTTCCATCAAGACCGGCTAGCGGTAACGGGGGACCCCGGATCCGGGGTCCCCCGTGCCGACGCTCGGCCGCTCGGCAAGCGAGCCGGCGAAGGCGATCGCGGTGTCAGCCGACACCTAGATCGCGGTCCAGCGCACCGCGCCGGAACCTATCTGGACCAGACAAGTTCATCGTCGAATGTCATCCGTCAACGCGAAGCCAGAGGCGCTCATCATGCCTATCGTCGAAGGGAAATACTGCCTGCAAGAACGGTGGGACAACGTGGACATCCGAGACCTTCACCTCAACCTCGGCGAGTGGAACGAGCTGATCGAGCGGTCCCTGGCAAATCCAGACTCCGAGCCGCTCCTGAACCTCGAGCGGGACGAGGACGCGGTCTACGACGCCGTGTTCATTGGCGGGGGTGCGGGCGGACGGTTCGGGGCGGCGTATATGAAGGCCATGGGCGGGCGGCCGCTGATCATCGACGCGTGGCCGTTCCTCGGCGGGTCCTGCCCCCATCAGGCCTGCGTGCCCCACCACTTGTTCTCCGAAGTCGCCGAGGAGCTTGACCGAGCGCGGTGGTTCTCAGACGAGCTGTTCTACCCGAAGTTCGACGCATCGCGCGCCAGCATCCTCGAGATGGTCAAGCTGTTCCTTGCCGGTCGTGGCACCGCGCACGCGTTCATGAACTGGCAGACGAAGGAACAGCTCGAAGTCGAGTACGTCCTCAACGCTCGCGCCACGATCATCGACAAGAACACCGTGCAAGCCGCAGGCAAGACGTTCCGGACGAAGAACCTGGTGCTCGGCATGGGCGCCCGTCCGATCGACATCGACATCCCCGGTCTGGACAAGAAGGGTATCTACGACTTCGTTAGCCTGGTCGAGGAGCTTGACTACGAGCCCACCCGGTGCGTGATCATCGGTGGCAGCAAGGTCGCGATGGAGTATGGGTCCTTCTTCCACGCCACGGGCTGCGAGACGACGATCGTCTCGCGATCACCTCTGATGCGGACCAAGGCGCTGCACCACGTTGACGAGGACCTGCGGCAGTACGTGGTGGGCGGCATGCGCAAGCGCGGCATGGAGATCCTGGAAGGCGCACACCCCGTCTCGGTGAATGGTGACGACCGCGTGGAGAGCGTCACTGTCCGGCTGGCGTCGGGCGAAGAGATCGATATCCCCACCGACTTCGTGTTCATGGGCACTGGTGAGCGCCCGAACACCATCGAGGTGCAGGAGGTGCTCGGAATCGAGGTCGGTGCGACCGGCCGCGTGGTCGCAAACAAGCGGATGCAGACCAACGTCCCCGGTGTCTACGCGATCGGCGACATGATCGACGGACCGATGGAGATGTTCAAGGCCCGCAAGTCCGGGGTGACCGCCGCGCGCAACATCATGGGCGAGGACCTCGAGTTCGACTTCACCGAGTACCCGGATTTCCTGCACACCACCTACGAGGTCACCTGGGTCGGACTCACCGAGGAGGAGGCCAGGGCAGCCTACGACGAGGTGATCATCATTCAGATGCCTCCCTACGTCGAAGGACTGGACACGCCCAACCTTCCGCTGCCCTGCGCCGAGGGCACCATGCTGTACGCGTTCAGCAAGCCGGAACTCTCTGGCTTCCAGAAGCTTGTCGTTGACGGGACCACGCGCAAGGTGCTCGGCGCCCACCACTGCGGCTACGGGGCCAAAGACGCCTTCCAATACCTCGACCACCTCATCCACCGCCCGGAGGGCCTCACAATCGACACACTGGGGTGGATGAACGAGCTCTTCCTCAACCCTGAGCACTTCGTCCAGCTGTCCCGGTTGCGGGCCGGCAAGTCGAAGCTCGTGCACCTCTGATCGACGACCTGGCCTGCCTGCCCGCGCGGGCGGCGCCGGTGTCGTTGGCTGGCAGCCTGATGCGCCACTACGCGAAGAACTCGTCGAATGCATCCTGCTCAAACGGGTTCTGCCAGACCTCGACGATCTTGCCGTCCCGGATGTGGTAGACGTTCACGTGCCGCCAGGCCAGGCTCCGGTCCGGGCACTCCACGTGCATGGTGTAGACCCCGACGGCGTGGGCGTCGGATGCGAGCACGTCGTGGACGTCGATGGTCAGAGTGCCACCGTAGAGCTTCCCGATCGTCGCCCCGAACACGCCGCGCCCCTGCAGGTCTCCCGCGAGCCTGCTGCGGCCGGGTACGTGCACGACCATGTCGTCGGCCGCCACGGCGGCGTATCCGGACGCGTCACCTGCAGCGATGGCATCCAGTGCCGCCCTGAGCACCTTCTCGTTGACGTGCATGCTGTCCTCTGTCTCGTCGGGCCCTTTTTCTCAGTTCAGCCTCGCTCACCAGAGGCGGCCCGGCATCAGCTGGCAGGGCAATTCTGTCGGGTCGGTTGCACTCAGCGAGACGACCGAAGGTCAGGACAGGAAAGCGTCCGGCACCAGCTCGCGGGGCGCCAGGACGTGGCGGGAGCGCAGGTACTCGCCCAGCCCCTTGGCCTGCGCGTCCGGCCGGGTGGTCGCGGCGACCCCGGGCGCGATCAGCCCGACCACCACGAAGTTCAGCGCCCGGATGTTCGGCAGCTCGTACCGGTGTATGTCGAGCTCCGCGGCCTCGGGCAGCAGTTCCCGCAGCCGATCCGTGGTCAGCTCGCCGCGCAGCCACGCGTAGGTGCGCTCGTCGCGGGCCCAGAACCCGACGTTCGCGTTGCCGCCCTTGTCGCCGGAGCGGGCGCCGCACAGCCGGCCGAGGGGCACGGGAACCCGGTCAGTGCCGAAGGCCGTCGCCGGAGCAGCGCTGGTTGTAACAGGGCTGGTTGTAACAGGGCCGGTTGTAGCACTGTGCGGGACGTCCTGCGCGGTCCCGTCGGGCAGGTGCAGGGTCTGGGTGACTTCCGCGACAGGCACCAGGGCCGGCCAGTAGAGGCCGAACGCGCTCGCCCCGGTCGGCGGCGTGGTGGTGTGGAATCCCGCGTAGCCGCCGAGCGCCTGCTCGAGGATCGCGTCGGAGAACGCCCGGCCGGCCGCGCGCTCGTCCTGGCTCTTCACCGTGATGCGCAGGTGCGCGGTGGCCTGCTCGTTGCTGGGCGCGTCCGGCCGGTCGAACCGCAGCAGCCGGACGTCGATCTCATCGAACGCGTCCGGGTCACCGAGCCGGTGCAGCAGCAGCCGCCTCGCGTGCTCGGCCTTCGCCTCGATGTCCAGGCCCGTGAGCACCATGGTCATCGTGTTGCGGTAGCCGCCGAGCATGTTCAGAGCGACCTTGAGCGTGTCCGGGGGCGGCGAGCCCGTCGTGCCGGTCAGCGCCACCCGGTCCGGGCCGGCCTGCTCGACCCCGGCGGTGTCGAAGTGGGTGACCACGTCGGGGCCCAGGTAGGCGGGCTCGGCGATCTCGTACAGCAGCTGAGCGGTGACCGTGCCGGCCGACACCAGTCCCCCGGTGCCGTCGTGCTTGGTGATGACCGAGCTGCCGTCCGCGGCGATCTCCGCGATCGGGAACCCCGGGTACCTGCGGTCGGTGATCTCGTCGAGGAAGCTGTAGTTGCCGCCGGTCGCCTGCGGCCCGCACTCGATCACGTGACCGGCCAGCACCGCGCCGGCCAGCGCGTCCCAGTCGTCCCGGCGCCAGCCGTGCCACCAGGCGGCCGGACCCATCGCGAGGCTGGCGTCGGTCACCCGGGGGCAGACGACGACGTCCGCGCCTGCTTCCAGCGCCGTGGCGATCCCCCAGCCGCCGAGGTAGGCGTTGGCGGTCACCACCGGCAGCCCGGCCTTGGCCAGCGGCAGGCCGGTGTCGAGGTTCGCCAGATCGATGCCGCGTTCCTGCATCCCGGGCAGCCGGTCAACCAGGTCGTCGCCGGTGATGTACGCGATCTTGGCCTGCAGGCCGAGGCGCGCGGCCAGCTCGTCCAGTTTCGCCGCCAGGCCGGCCGGGTTGAGCCCGCCGGCGTTGGCCACGATCTTCACGCCGCGCTCCATGCAGGTGCCGAGCACGTCCTCCATCTGACGCAGGAACGTCCGCGCGTAGCCCAGCTGCGGATCCGCCTGCCGGGCCTTCCACAGGATCAGCATGGTGAGCTCGGCGAGGTAGTCGCCGGTAAGCACGTCGATGGGGCCGGCGAGCATCTCCCTGGCCGCGGCGAGCCGGTCGCCGTAGAACCCCGAGCAGTTGGCGATGCGCACCGCGCGGCCTGCGGTCCCGTGGGTCACGTGGGTCACCTTCCTGAGGGCTGGGGGCCGCGACGGAACTGGCCGGGCTTGCGGCCGGCCCCGGCGGCCCGGCGAACGCCTGGGCGATCGACATCCATTCGGTGGCGACCGGGCCGGAGATGATCAGCGACGTGTCGCCTAGGTGACGCCGCTGGGTGACGGCCAGGCAGAAGTCGAGCGCGCTGCCGGTCACCCGGTCGGCTGCCTCGGGCGGGCCCCACAGCCACATGTCCCGGCCCGGCGACAGCAGCTCGACGCGCACCGGCTGCTCGGGCACCGGCCGGGCGTGAGCCGCGAAGCTGAACGGCCGCGCCGCGACGCCGATGTGCGCCACGTGCCGCAGCCGGTCGGTCGGCTCGCGGCGGACGCCGAGCGCGTCGGCGATGTCCTGGCCGTGCGCCCAGGTCTCCATCAGCCGGGCGGTCAGCGACGAGGCGGCGCTCATGTGCATGCCGAACCACGGCACCCGGACCGACGGGTGCAGCCCGCGGAACGTGCTCAGCAGCTCGGCGCGGGCATCATCGAACCAGGTGAGCAGCTCGGCCGGCGGCATCGTCCGGTAGCGGTCGGCGATTGCGTCCGGGTTGATGCCGCCGGCCGCGGTCAGCTCCTCCAGCTCGGCGCTGAACTCCCGCGGCCGGATCGCCGACACCGTCGCGACCTCATCGAAATGGGCGAGGTGGCTGACCTGGTCGGCGATAGTCCAGCCCGGCGCCGGAGTGGCCTGCCGCCAGCCGTGGGAGTCGAGGCCGGCGACCAGCTGGCGGACGACCACTGTCTCCGCGGCCAGGTCGTCGGCGAGCGCGTTCATGTCCGCGGGCATCGCAGTCCTCCGGTCAGCTCTCGTCGGGACCGGCCGGGGTGACAACGGCGAGCACCTGGCCGGCATCCACCTGCTCCCCCGGCGCGGCCCGCAGCTCGGTGATGGTGCCGTCGGCGGGCGCGGCGACCGTCTGCTCCATCTTCATCGCCTCCAGCACGATCAGCGGCTGGCCGGCGGTGACCGCCTCGCCGGGCTCGGCCAGCACGCGGAGAACCACGCCGGGCATCGGCGCCAGCAGCGAGCCGCCGCTGGCGGCCGCGCTGGGGTCGGTGAACCGCGGCAGCTCGGTGAGTGCCGACGCCCCGTCCGGCCCGTCCACGTAGACGCTGGTGCGCCCGGCCGCGGTCACCCGGCTGACCGAGTATGCCCGGCGGATGCCGCCGGCCTCGAGGTCCACCGCGTCCGGCGCCGCCCGGTACACGGTGATCTGCGCCGCCAGCGGCTCGCCGTTGACCGACAGCTCCACCGTGTCCCCGGCCAGCCGGTACGCGACCGCGTACTCCTCGCCGCCGGCGGCGTAGCTGATCCGCTGCGGTGCGGACGGGACGTTGCGCCAGCCGGACGGCAGCGACTGCAGCACCCGGGCCCCGGCGCGGTGGCCGGCCTGCGCGGCCAGCGCCGCCGCCGCCGCGTGCCGCGCCGTGACGGCGGCGGCGTCCAGGGGCGCCGACAAGACCGCCGGGTCGTGCCGGGTCAGGTAGCCGGTGTCGGTCCGGCCGGCCAGGAACTCCGGCTCGGCCAGGATGCCCACCAGCAGGCCGCGGTTCGTGGTCACCCCGTGCAGCCGCGCGCCGGCCAGCGCGCGGGCCAGCCGCCGAGCCGCGTCGGCGCGGGTGCGGCCGTGCGCGATCACCTTGGCCAGCATCGCGTCGTAGTGCGGGCCGATCACCGAGCCGGTGGCGTACCCCGCGTCCACCCGCACGCCCGGGCCGGCCGGGATGTCGAACCGGTGCAGCGTCCCGGTGGCGGGCAGGAAGCCGGCCGGCACGTCCTCGGCGTACAGCCGGGCCTCGATCGCGTGCCCGCTGATCCTGGCCCCGGTGACCTCGGGCGGCAGCGTCTCGCCCTCGGCCACCCGCAGCTGCAGCTCGACCAGGTCCAGCCCGGTGACCAGCTCGGTGACCGGGTGCTCGACCTGCAGCCGGGTGTTGACCTCGAGAAACCAGAAGTCGCCCGAGGCGGCCAGGATGAACTCCACGGTGCCCGCGCCGGCGTACCCGATGACCTTGCCCGCGGCGACCGCCGCCTCGCCCAGCGCCGCCCGCAGCCCTGCGTCAACGGCGGGTGACGGCGCTTCCTCGATGACCTTCTGGTAGCGGCGCTGGATGGAGCACTCGCGCTCGAACAGGTGCACCACGGTCCCGTGCGTATCGCCGAGGATCTGCACCTCGACGTGCTTCGGATCGGTGACGAACCGCTCGAGGAACACCGTCCCGTCACCGAACGCCGACGCCGCCTCCCGCTGCGCGGCCGCGACCGCATCGGCCAGCTCGCCGGGGTCGCGGACCAGCCGCATGCCCCGCCCGCCGCCGCCGTAGGCCGCTTTCACCAGCAGCGGGAACCCGACGCGCGCACCGGCCTCGGCCAGCTCGGTCCCGGCCACCGCCGTCGCGCCCGGGCCTACGCTCGCGCTGGGGCCTACGCTCGCGCTGGGGCCTACGCTCGCGCTGGGCAGCACCGGCACCCCGGCCGCCTCCATCAGCGCCTTCGCCTCGAGCTTGGAGCCCATGGCGGCGATCGCGTCCGGCGGCGGCCCGACGAACGTCACCCCGGCCGCCGCGCAGTCGCGGGCGAACCCGGCGTTCTCCGACAGGAACCCGTAGCCGGGGTGGATGGCATCCGTCCCGGTCGCGGCGGCGGCCGCGAGGATGAGATCACCGCGCAGGTACGTGTCGGCCGGCGCGGCGCCGGGCAGCCGCACCGCCTCGTCGGCCATGGCCACGAACGGCGCCGCGGCATCCGGGTCGGAGTAGACCGCGACCGTGGCGATGCCCAGCCCGTGCGCGGTCCGCATGACCCGGGCGGCTATCTCGCCACGGTTCGCGATCAGGAGCTTGCGGATCTGCGACCGGCTGCCATCGGAGCCGTTCGGGCAAATCTCGTGAGCCGGCGGCACGCTGCTCGATGACACGCGCATCACATCCGGAAGACGCCGAAGCCACGGCGCCCGGCCACGGCGGCTGAATGGGCCGCGGACAGCGCCAGGCCGAGCGCGGTTCGGGTGTCCCGCGGGTCGATGATGCCGTCGTCGTAGAGCCGGGCGGTGACCGCGAACGCGTGCGACTCGGCGTCGATCTGCGCCTCGATCGCGGCGGTGCGCGCCCGGCCGGCCTCCTCGTCGAACGGGCGCCCGGTCGCCGCCGCGCTGGCCCGGCCGACGATCGACATCACGCCGGCCAGCTGCGCCGCGCCCATCACCGCGAGCTTGGCCCCCGGCCAGGCGAACAGGAACCGCGGGTCATAGCCCCGGCCGGACATGCCGTAGTTGCCCGCCCCGAACGAAGAGGCCATCATGACGGTCAGGTGCGGCACCGTGCTGTTGGTCACCGCGTTGATCATCTTGGCACCGTCCTTGATGATGCCGCCCTGCTCGTAGCTGGCGCCGACCATGTAGCCGGTGGTGTTCTGGAGGAAGATCAGCGGCGTGTCGGACTGATTGGCGAGCAGGATGAACTCGGTGGCCTTCTTCGACTCCTCGCTGAACAGCACGCCGCGGTGGTTGGCCAGGACGCCGACCGGATAGCCGTGCAGCCGGGCCCAGCCGGTGACCAGCGAGGTGCCGTACAGCGGCTTGTACTCGTCGAACTCGGACCCGTCCACGGTGCGGGCCAGCACCTCGCGCGGGTCGAACGGCACCTTCACGTCAGCGGACACGATGCCCAGGATCTCGTCCGGGTCATACTTCGGCTCCGCCGGGTCCGCCGACGGCGGCGGGCCGAGCTTGCGCCAGTTGATCCGCGCGATGATGTCGCGGCCGATCCTGATCGCGTCGCGCTCGTCGGCGGCGAAGTAGTCGGACAGCCCGGACACCCGCGAGTGCATGGCGGCGCCGCCGAGCGTCTCGTCGTCGCTCTCCTCCCCGGTGGCCATCTTCACCAGCGGCGGCCCGCCGAGGAACACCTTCGCCTGGCCGTCCACGAGCACCGCGTAGTCGCACATGCCGGGCACGTACGCGCCGCCGGCGGTCGAGTTGCCGAACACCAGCGCGACCGTCGGGATGCCCATCGCGGACAGCTCGGTGAGGTCGTGGAAGATCCGGCCGGCCGGGACGAACAGGTCGAGCTGGGTCGGCAGGTCCGCGCCGCCGGACTCGACCAGGTTGATCACCGGCAGCCGGTTGCGCCGGGCGATCTCGGTGGCGCGCAGCGACTTGCGCAGCGAGTACGGGTTGATCGCACCGCCGCGCACCGTCGGGTCGTGAGCGATGATCACGCACTCCACCCCGGACACCACGCCGATGCCGGTGACCAGGCTCGCCCCGACGGTGAACGGGGTGCCGTACGCGGCCAGCGTGGACAGCTCGAGGAACGGGCTGTCCGGGTCCAGCAGCAGCTCGATCCGCTCCCGGGCCAGCAGCTTGCCCCGGTCCCGGTGCCGCTGCTGGTAGCGCTCCCCGCCGCCGGCGATCGCGAGCTCCAGCTGCTCGCGCAGCTGATCCAGCAGGGCGAGCTGCGCGGCGCGGTTGGCGCGGTACGTCTGCGCCGTGGTGTCCAGCGCGGACGTCAGGACGGCCACACCATCATCCTCCGTAGTGGCTCGCGTGCTCGGACCTGACGACGTTCTTCTGGATCTTCCCGGTGGACGTCTTGGGCAGCGCCTCGACGACGATCACCGCCTTGGGCACCTTGTAGCCGTCCAGCCGCCGCCTGAGCGCGCCGAGCAGCGCGGCCTCGTCGATGCTCTCCCCCGGCCTGGGCACCACCACCGCGGTGATCGCCTCGCCCCACCGGTCGTGCGGGAGGCCGACCGCCACGGCCTCGGCGACGTTCGGGTCGGCGGCGTAGACCGCTTTCTCCACCTCGATCGACGCGACGTTCTCGCCGCCGGTCTTGATCACGTCCTTGTACCGGTCGGCGAACCACAGCACGCCGTCGTCGCCGAACCGGCCGACGTCACCGGAGTGGAACCAGCCGTACGCGAACGCGGCGTCGGTGGCCTCGGGGTTCCGCAGGTACTCGCTCATCGTGGACGGTCCGCGGTAGACGATCTCGCCCTGCTCGCCGGGCGGCAGCAGCTCGCCGTCCGGGCCCATGATCGCGACCTGCACGCCGGTGATCGCCGTGCCCACCGCGCCGATGTGCGACAGCTGGTGCTCGGGCCGGAACAGCGTGGTCACCGGGCTCATCTCGGTCTGGCCGAACAGCAGCGCGAAGTCGCAGCCGAACCCGTCCAGGCAGCGCCGGATCAGCTCGTCCGGCATCGGCGCCATGGCGTAGACCGCGCGGCTGAGGCTGGAAAAATCATGATTTCCGAACGATGCAGTGTCCAGCATGGCGCGGAACATCATCGGCAGCCCGAAGACCTGGGTGATCTGCTCGCGTTCGATCAGGTCCATCAGCGCTTCCGGGTCGAACTTGCGCACGACGTGAATCGTCGCGCCGACCATGACCGCCGGCGTGCAGAACGCGTTCAGCTGCGCCGTGTGGAACATCGGCATCATCGCCGCGAACCGGTCGCCAGACTGCCAGCCCGAGTCGAGCGCGCTGGACATCGACTCCAGGTAGATCGCCACGTGGGTGCCGACGACGCCCTTCGGGAAGGACGTGGTGCCGGAGGTGTAGAGGTAGCTGAGCGCGTCGCGGTCGTCGACGAAGCTCTCCGGCTCGGCCGTGCTGGCGTCGATGGCGAGCTCGCCGAGGGTAGTCCAGCCGCGGTCGGCCGGCTGGGGCTCGTACGGCTCGGCCAGGCCCGGCGCGATGATCACGTCCGCCACCGCCGGCACCTTGGCGATCGCGTCGCACATCGCCGCGACCAGCTGGGACTCCACGACGATGCCCCGGGCGCGGGAGTGGTCGAGCACGTAGGCGACCTCGTCCGGCCGCCAGCCCAGGTTGACCGGCACGCAGGCAAGGCCGAGCTTGGCGCAGGCGTAGTAGACGGCGAGGAACTCGGCGCTGTTGCCGGACGCGAGGGCCAGCGCGTCACCGCGGGCGTAGCCGAGGCCGGCCAGGCCGTGCGCGACCCGGTTGGCCAGCGCGTTGAACTCGGCGTACGTCCAGCGCCTGTCGCCGTCCACGACGGCGAGCTGGCCGGGCCTGGCCGCGGCCGACCGGGTGAGCGAGTCGCCGACGTTGATGCGCTGGATGAGATTGCGCGCGAGGTCCACGCTGCCCTCCTGGCTCGGCTTAATAGGACCGGGGCAGGCCCAGGCTGTGCTGGGCCACGTAGTTGAGGATCATCTCCCGGTTGACCGGCGCGATCCGGAGCAGGCGCGCCATGCCGAGGTAGGGCACCAGGCCGTACTCGGACGACAGGCCGTTGCCGCCGTGCGTCTGGATGGCCGCGTTGACCGCTGCGATAGCTGCCTCCGCCGCCGCGTACTTGGCCATGTTGGACGACTCGCCGGCCGGGAGCTGCCTGTCGTGCTGCCAGGCCGCCTGGCGGGTCATCAGCGCCGCGAGCTCGGTCTCGATCTTGGCCTTGGCGAGGGGGTGCGAGACCCCCTGGTGGGCGCCGATCGGCTGCTGCCAGACCTGGCGCTCGTTCGCGTACCTGGCCGCCGCGGCGAGAACGTGCCGGGCGACGCCCACGCCGAGCGCGGCACTCATGATCCGCTCCGGGTTCAGGCCGTGGAAGACCAGCCGGAAGCCCTCGCCCTCGCCGCCGATCAGCGCGCCGGGGCCGACGCGGACCTCGTCGAAGTGCAGCGTGAACTGGCGCTCGGGCAGCATCACGTTGACCGGCAGCACCCTGGCCTCCAAGCCGGCCGCGCCGGTGGGAACGACGAACAGCGAGAGCCTGGCCTGGCCCTTCTCGTCCTGCCCGGTCCGCGCCACGACCATCAGGGCCTCGGCCTCGTCCACCCCGGAGATGTAGTACTTGGTGCCGCTGATCAGCCAGTCGTCCCCGTCCCTGACGGCGGTCGTTGACAGCCTGTGGGTGTTGGATCCGGCGTCCGGCTCAGTGATAGCGAAGACCATCTTGGACGTGCCGGCCGCGAGCCCGGGAAGCCACGACTTGCGCTGCTCCTCGGTGCCGGACCCGGCGATCACCTCGGCGCAGATCGCGGCCGAGACCAGCAGCAGGAGCAGCGGGGTGCCGTGCGCGGCGAGCTCCTCCCCCACGATCGAGAGCTCTGAGATGCCGCCGCCGCCCCCGCCGTGTTCCTCCGGCACGTTGACCCCGATGAACCCGGCGTCCGCCAGCTCGGACCAGAGCTCGGCGCACGGC
Organism: uncultured Actinomycetes bacterium; assembly: GCA_963702235.1. GTDB lineage: Bacteria > Actinomycetota > Actinomycetes > Streptosporangiales > Streptosporangiaceae > PALSA-505. The sequence continues at coordinate 54,344 of CAVPBZ010000026.1, read as the reverse complement.
TTGCGGGCGGCCGCGTGCTCCGCGTAGTAGCGCGGGCCGAAGCTGCTGGCGATGTCGGCGACCGCGGCGCGCAGGTCGCGGTGCTCGTCGGTCTCGGCGAAGTCCACGGGAGCTCCATAGAGTGGTGTTCGGTTTCACTAGCGACGATAGCGCCACGATGGCGCATCCCGCTGACCGCGCTCGCCGTGTTCCGGGGTCACCGCTCTGCGGCCGTCCGCATGGGGACGGGGGCCGCCAGTGCGCTGGCGGCCCCCGTCAGGTCGGGTCGTACCGGTTACGGAACGAAGACCATGCCCTTGGGCGTGACCGCCCCGTTGACGGCGGCCTTGCTGAGCGCGCCGGTCTTCAGGTTGATCGTGCCCAGGGAGTTGGCCGGGAAGCCCGTGACCGGGCAGATGGTCGGGGCGTTGTTGGCGTTGCACGGGGTCACCGCGGTGTACGCGGTCCCCGCCGTGAACTTGCCCGTGATGGCATCGACCGCATTGGCACTGGAGTCCGTCGTGTACAGCGTGCCGGTGGCCGAGGTCGCCCAGGCGGAGTCGTCGACCGGCGTAGGGATCTTCAGGACCTGCAGGTTCTGGCCGCTGGGACCGGAGAAGATCAGTTCCTGGTCGCCCTGGGAGTTCAGCATGAAGTCCCCGGCGAACTGCGGCGAGCCTGACGGCACGACCAGGTTCGAGTCCGGGTCCGCGAGCGCGAGGGTGACCTTCTTGCCGGCGTTCGGGCCGTTTACCCAGGTGCCGGTCGCGTTGTCGGCGAAGAACGGAGCGACCGCGGCGGTCTTGGCCGCGGCGTTCAGCGTGACCGCGTACACCGCCGGAGCGGACGCCGGCGCCTTGCCGCCGGTGCCCGGCGCGGACGCGCTGATCAGGATCTTCCCGTTCAGCACCGCGACGGCGTCGGTGCCGCCCATGTGCGGCAGCGGCGACGAGGTGTAGGTGTAGTGTGTGACGGTCCCGTGGGCAAGCACGTACAGGCTGGATTTCGAGTCCTCGTTGACGGTCGCGAGGACCCGCCCGGTCGCGGAGTCGGCGCCCATCCCGTCGATCTTGCCCGTCACGTCCCACTGCTTCACGACGGAACCGGCAGGCGTGAACTCGACCAGGGTGCTGTCCAGGTTGCCGGAAGGGGCCACCTCTCCCTGCGGGCCGACGCCGTTCTGGAACCCGGTGTAGAGGTTGCCGCCAAGGGCCACGATGTCGTCCGGCTGGGTCAGGCGCTCGGTTCTCGCGGTGCCCGTGCCGTTCGGCTGGAAGCTGTGCTTCAGCAGCGAGCCAAAGACGATCTGCTTGACGGTAGGCGTGGTATTAGAGGCGCCGCCGCTGGGGCTGGCGCTGGCGCTGGGAGAGCTAGAGCCAGAGCTAGTGCACGCGGCCGTACCCAGCAGGGTCGCGACGACCGTGGCGCCCAGGCAAGTAGCTGTACGCATTCTGAAAATGTTCACAGGACTGTTTGTAGGCGATCCGGGTGACGCACGGCCGAGCGGAGTTTAACGCGCAGGTGAACAGCCCATGGCGAAAAGAGGACCAGACTGTAAAGATCTGCCCAACGCTCCGCTCGGTTCACCGCGCTGCCCTCAGGTGGGCAGGAACCGGGCATCGATCTTGGCCGCTCGGCCCTTCGGGCCGCCCCGCTTCAGCCAACCCGGCCGGTGACGTAAGCCTTGGTGCGGTCGTCTGCCGGGTCGTGGAAGATCTGCTCGGTCGGGCCGCATTCGACGAGCACGCCGGTGCGGGTATCGCTCTTGCTGTCGGTCAGCACGGAGAAGAACGCGGTGCGGTCGCTGACCCGGGTGGCCTGCTGCATGTTGTGCGTGACGATCACGATCGTGTACTGGGACTTGAGCTCGCGCATCAAGTCCTCGATCGCGCCGGTGGCGATCGGGTCGAGCGCCGAGGCGGGCTCGTCCATGAGGACGACGTCCGGCTCGACGGCAATCGTGCGCGCGATGCACAGCCGCTGGGCCTGCCCGCCGGACAGGCTCAGGCCCGACATCTTCAGCCGGCTCTTGACCTCGTCCCACAGGGCGGCCCGGCGCAGCGAGCGCTCGACGATCTCGTCCAGCCTGCCCTTGTTACGCTCGCCGTTGATGCGCGGCCCGTAGGCGACGTTGTCATAGATGGACTTCGGGAACGGGTTCGGCTTCTGGAAGACCATCCCGATGCGCCGGCGCACGGCTATCGGGGAGACGTCCCTGGTGTACAGCGACTCCCCGCGGTAGTGCATCTCGCCTTCCAACCGGGCGCCGGGGATGAGGTCGTTCATCCGGTTGAACGCCCGCAGCACCGTGCTCTTGCCGCTGCCGGACGAGCCGATGAACGCCGTGATCTCGTGCTCGTGGATCCGCATCGAGACGTCAGTGACGGCCTTGAACGCGCTGTACCAGATCGAGACGTTCTGCATCTCGAAGATGAGCTCGCCCGGCGCCGATGCCGCCTGCTGCTGCCGGGACTCCGGCCCGGCAGTCGGCTCAAGTCGCGGGAGGCTCGTGACGAGGTTCTGCTCAGGCTCTTCCACCATGACGTCCCTAGCGCGCGTATCGGGCGAATCGTGCGGTGACAAAACGGGCGGCGATCATGAGGATAAACGCTAGCGCGATGAGTGTCAGCGCAGCGCCCCAGCCGCGGGTCTGGGCACCGGGGTATGGCGACGACGCGTTGGCGAAGATCTGCGAGGGCAGCGAGGTGTTGGTGCCGCTGAACACGTTGGCGTTCACCGTGGTGACCGTCAGGATCGTGAACAGCAGCGGCGCCGTCTCGCCGGCCGCGCGGGCGATCGCTAGCAGGGCACCGCTGACAATGCCCCCCGCCGCGGCCGGCAGCACCACGGTCAGCGTCACCCGCGCCTTGGTGGCGCCGATCGCGTAGGCGCCCTCGCGCAGCGCGTTCGGCACCAGCCTGAGCATCTCGTAGCTGGACCGGATGACGATCGGCAGCATCAGGCAGCCGAGCGCGAAGGCGCCGGCCAGCCCCGAGAAGCCGAAGTGCACCACCCAGATCGAGACGATGAACAGTCCCATGACGATCGAGGGCACGCCGGTCATCACGTCGGCCATGAACCCGATGAACCGCGCCAGCGGCCGGTTGCCGCCGTACTCGTTGAGGTAGATCGCGCCCAGGATGCCGAGCGGCACGGCCATGACCGTGGCCAGGCCGGTGATCTCGAGCGTGCCGATGATCGCGGGCCCCATCCCGCCCACGCCGGGCGGCGCCACGTTCACCGGGATCGCGCTGGTCAGGAATGACCAGTTGATGACCGAGGCACCCTTGGCGATGACCGTGTACAGGACGAAGCCCAGCGGGATGATGACCAGCACGAACGCCAGCACCATCAGCACGGTCGCGATGCGGTTCTTGGTGCGCCGCCAGGACGGCGGCTCACGCAGGTCGAACCGGCTGGCCGGCCGTGACTGCCATCAGGTCCCCCGCTGCCGTCGGGCGGAACGCTCCACGGCCCCGCGGGCCAGGATGTTGATGATGATCGTGAAGGCGAACAGCAGTACGCCGAGCCCGATCAGCCCGGACTTGAACACGCCGGAGGCCTCGCCGAACTGGTTCGCGATGACCGAGGGCATGCTGTAGCCGGGGGCGAGCAGGTGCGACGTGATGGTCGCCGACGAGCCGATCACCAGCGCCGCCGCGATCGTCTCGCCCATGGCCCGGCCCAGCCCGAGCAGCACCGCCCCGACGATTCCGCCCTGGCTGTGCGGCAGGACGACACCGCGGATCATCTCCAGGCGGGTGGCGCCCAGCGCGTACGCGCCCTCCCGGTCGATGGCCGGCACGGTCGCGATGACCTCGCGTGACAGCGAGGTCACGATCGGCGTGATCATGAAGGCCAGGATGATGCCGCAGGTGAAGAACGAGGCCCCGCTCGTCGGCGTTCCGAACAGGTTGCCCAGCACCGGGATGCCGGTGACGCCCGACCCTACGGAGGCGTAGATGTGCTGGACCCACGGCGCGAAGACCAGGATCCCCCACAGCCCCCAGACCACGGAGGGCACCACCGCCAGCAGGTCGATCACGTACACGATCGGCCGTGCCCACCGGCGCGGAACGACCTCGGTCAGCAGCAGGGCGATGCCGACGCTGACCGGCACGGCCATCACCACCGCGATCAGGGCCGTGATGGCCGTGCCGTAGATGAAGGGCAGCGCACCGAACTGATTGGCCGACGGGTTCCAGGTCTGCGAGAAGATCTTCGTGCCCTCGGTGGAGAACCACGACGAGGCCTGCTGGCTGGTCGAGACGGCGATCAGGACCAGGATGACCAGCACCAGCAGGCCGGCCGCCAGCGCGAGGACCTGGAAGCCACGGTCGCCGAGCGGCCGCCGCTCTTCCAGGAAGCTGGCGGGGCCGGCCTGTTCATGCTGGACGACGGTGCTCACCGGAACGAGCCCGCCTGATCCGGGTGCGTCACGGTGCTCCCTAAGACTTGATCTTGCTGAGCTGCGCCTTGGCCTTCGCGGCGATGTCGGACGGCACCGTCGCGTAGTTCAGGCTGGGCAGCAGCTTCTGGCCCGCTCCGACCAGGTAGCCGATGTAGGCCTGGAGCAGTTTCGCGGTGGCAGCGCTTGACTGCTTCGAGTAGACCAGGTCCCAGGACTGATAGGTGATCGGGTAGGAGGTGGCGCCGGGCTGCCAGACCGCGGCGAACGTCAGGTCGGGCGCGACGGTCGCGTGGCTGGCGGCGGCGGAGGCAGCCGCAGTCGAGGGCGCGACGTAGTCGCCGGCCAGGTTCTTGACCGACGCGAAGGTCAGCGCCGCCGCCTTGGCGTCGGCGTAGTCCACGTACCCGATGGCCCCGGGGGTGGACTTGATGATCTGCGCCACCCCGCCGTTGCCGCTGCCGGCGTGCGCGCTGGAGGGCCAGTTGATGGTCGAGCTGGAGCCCAGCTTCCACACGCTCGGGGCGGCCTTGGTGAGGAACAGACTGAAGTTCGCGGTGGTGCCGGAGGAGTCGGAGCGGACGGCCAGGCTAATCGGGGTGCTGGGCAGGTTGACCCCCGGGTTGATCGCCTTGATGGCCGGGTCGTTCCACTTCGTGATCTTCGCCTGGAACATCTCCGCGATGACGGTCGGGGTCAGCTTCAGGCTCGTCACGCCGGACAGGTTGTACGACATCGTGATCGGGCCGATCACGACGGGGAAGTAGAGCACCGGCGGCTTGCTCTTGAACAGCGACGCTTCGGTGGACGGGATCGGCGAGTCCGAGCCGGCGAAGTTGACGGTCCCTGCGGCCAGGTCGGCGCGCCCCTTACCCGAGCCGCCGCCGCCGTAGTTGACCGTCACGTTGGGCTGGACCGTCCTGAACTGCTGGATGGCAGACTGCTGGAAGAGGAGCTGGAACGACGACCCGCTCCCGTTCACGGTGCCGGAGAGTTTGGAACCGCTGCCCGAGCCGCTGCTCGACGGGCTGCCCGACGAGCTGCAGGCGGCAAGGGAAATACCTGCCACGACGATGGCCAGCGCTGCCGTCGTGACCTGCGGGACACGCAGACGTTGCATGTTTGATAACTCCTATCATTGGCGGCCACGGAGGACCGGAGCGCGGCACCCATCAGCCAGCCGGTGAACGCTTTCGCCCGTGAGTCTCCCGTGCCGACTGGATCCGCGGCTTAATCGGCGGGATATGGAAAGTGAAAGATAAAAGAACAGAAAGTGAATAATGCGCCCCGCCGCGCCGCCGGGCATGGCGCTGGAAACCGGAAGACGCCAGGTCAGCGCCGCTAACCTGGGACCTCGGCGGACGGGGCTCGGTCTGCCCCGGATGCCGTCATGGTAACGCCCATTCGCCGCGGCTGTCGTTTCTGTCTGGTTACGGAGTCCGCCGTGATCAGATCGAGGGAACGGCCAGCCGGGAGATCCTGCTGCCGGGGCCCCGGCGGTCAGCCCGGGTCGGGGAACAGCCGCTCGATGACGGCCGCCACGCCGTCCTCGTCGTTGCCGCCGATCACATGGTCCACCGCGGCGAGCACCGCCGGATGCGCGTTCGCCATGCCGTAGGAGGTGCCCGCCCAGGCGAGCATCGGCAGGTCGTTGACCATGTCGCCGAAGGCGACCACGTCGCGGGCGGCGATGCCCAGCCGCCCGGCCAGCGCGGCGAGGGCGGACCCCTTGCTGACGCCGGCGGCTACCGCTTCCACCAGCCGCAGGCCGCCGGAATGAAAGACCGACACGAGGTCCCCGGCCGCGGGAGCGGCCAGCGCCAGCAGCTCGTCCGAAGACAGGCTGGCGTGACGGCCGAGCAGCCGCGCCGCGTCCCGGCTGAACAGCTGCTGATCCGGCAGCCGCGGCAGGGACTCCTCGCGCCCCCAGGCGCCGTGCTGGTACCGGCCGTCCCAGAGCTGGGCGTCGGCGTACTCGACCGCGATCCCGAGACCGGGGATCGCCCGGCGCAGCCGCGCGGCGGCCCGCGCCAGATCCCTGGCCGAGATGAGCTGCTGACCGGTCAGCGCCGCCGTGCCCATGTCGTAGGTCAGCGCGCCGTTGATGCAGATCACCGAGCCCTGGTAGCCGAACGGCTCGAGGACGGCCGCCGTGTGCCGCGGCCTGCGGCCGGTCACGAAGACGAACCGCCCGCCGGCCTGGTCGATGCGGGCCAGGGCCGCCGCGGTCCGCGGCGAGATGGTCCCGTCACTGCGCAGGACGGTGCCGTCCAGGTCGATGGCGACCAGCCGCGGGGGATCAGCTCTCATGGCGGCATTCTGCCGGGTACCGTCCCGGGGCGCCGGGATCACTCCCCGCAGCGGCGGTCACTCCCGGGGGGCGGTCCGGTCCCAGCCTGGTCGCCCGGGCCGCCGTCGCCGTTGACGGGCAGGCAGGCCTGGCAGAAGTCGCGGCCGAACGTCGTGAGCCTGATGCTGCGGTAGATGGTCCTGGGCAGGTGACCGGCCCCGGCCAGTGCGGCGCGGACCTGCGGCTGGGCCTCGACGAGCTGGTAGCGGTCGGGATCATCGACCTTCTCCTTGGAGAAGGCGATCAGCCCCTGCCGGTTGAGGTTGGTCAGGTAGGGGTGGATGCGGCCCATCCGGCGCAGCCCCGCGTGCTCGGCGATCATGTTCAGCCCGCCCGCGACGAGCTCGGAGCCGATGCCGAGCGGGCGGTTGGTCCGGACGTCGAGGGCGGGCTGCGGGCCGCCCTCGTACAGCAGCCGCAGGATGCGGGCCTCGTCCGGGGTGATCTCGGACAGCATCCGGGCATACGCCGGGTGGCCGGCGTCGTCGCCGGTCGCGGTGACGTCCGCGGACTGCGCCAGCAGCGCCGCGCCCCGGGCCCGCAGCTCGTCCGGTGTGGCCGGGCCGCCCGGCGTCCTGGTGTCGCGGCGGGGTGCGGCCGCGGTCTCGTCCTGGCCGCTCAGGATGGTCATCGCGGCCCCGCGGAGCTCCGCCGCGACATCGGCCAGGATCACCACCGGCGGTTCGCCGTTGATGGCACGGCTGAGCATGTCGTTGCCGGTCTGCAGCGCCGCGGCGGTGCCCCAGCCGAGGGCACGCCAGCCGGCGGTGAGGGTGAGCCGGACCAGGCCGGGCAGCCCGGTCTCCGGCGGCAGTTCGGGTTCGCTGCGCTGCCCGTCAGTGCTCGTCATGACCGCTCAGACCCCGAAAATGGCCAGGTGCAGCAGCCCGGCGGCGACGCCGAGCACGCCGCCGTGGACGAACAGCAGCCACTCGTCCTGCTTGATCGCCGAGCGGAGCATCTCCACGAAGTCGTCCGGGCCCATCTGCCGCATCTGGCGGGCGATGAAGTCGTTGATCCGGTGGGCCTGGCGGCGGTTGAACCCGCTGTCGGTGAACGTGACCGGGGCCATCCCGGCCGCCTCGCGGACCAGCGCCGCGCGAATCCGGTCGTAGTGACCCGGCCCGAGCGCGGCCTGCACGGCGATGCGGGCCGGGCCCACGGCCTGGTTGACCGCCGGGCGCAACGTGTCGGTCAGCAGCCGGCGGGTCCGGTCGGCGCGGGGCCCGTGCAGCAGCTCGTGCCCGATGTTCTCCAGGGTGATGACGTGCCGCGAGATCAGCGCGGCGTAGCCGTCGGTGACCTCGCGCTGGCGCTTGATGAACAGTCCCTGCTTCCACGGAATATAGGCCTTGGGAAAGACGGGTTCGAAGATCATTGTGACGCCGAGGTAGTTAACCGTCCAGCCGATGACCGCACCGCCGGCCGGCAGCACCCACGCGGCCGGGTAGAAGTGCAGCACCACGAACAGCACCAGGCCGAGCGGCACCCCGAGGTAGAAGCCGAAGTTCTGCATGAACCGCAGTTCCTTGCGGCCCAGGCCCTGGAAGATCTCGTTGAGCAGGTCGCGCCGCTTCTGCAGCTGGGCTATCACCATCAGCTTGGCGTCGATGAGCTGATCGATGTGCTCGCCGATCCGCGTGGTCAGCGTCTGTACCACGCCGGGCAGCTGCTGCCGCACCCGGGCGAGGACGGCGTCCTTGACCACCGGCGGCAGGTCGGCCCAGAACTGCGGATCCTCGGCCCGCATGATCGCATCGACCATGCCGTCCAGCTGGCCGTCCACGCTGGCGGTGAGGTGCTCGGCGATGCGCTCCGGCTCAAGCTCCCGGTAGAAGTCGCCGATGCTGCCCAGCTTGGCCAGGCCCTTGTCCACCGCGAGGCTGGCCATGGTCGCGGCGCGGGACGGCACGATGCCCTGCCAGCCCACCTCGCCGGTGTAGCGCAGCAGCGGCAGGACCTGCACCCGGCGGGGCAGCAGCGGGAAGATCACCCGCAGCCCCGGCACCCGCACCCCGCGGAAGTCCAGCGGCGCGAACAGCATCAGCACCCCGGTCCAGTTGGTGATGTAGCCGATGATGCCGGTGAACAGCGGGATGGTGATCAGGTCGGTCCAGGTCGGGCCCAGCCCGGGAATGACCACCCGGGTCAGGCCGACCGTGGGTCGCTGGCGTCGTGACCGTCGAAGTCCCTCACCGGACCGCCCTCTCGTCATGCGCGGGTGCAACAGATGCTTGCACCAAATGCCGTTGACTTCAACAAAGGTTTAACTCCTAGGTTGTGGCTGAGGACCGAGGAGGGAACCAGATGATCGTTGTTACCGGAGCCACGGGTAGCGTCGGCCGCGAGGTAGTGTCCCAGCTCAGCGAGCTAGGTCATGCGGTGCGGGCGGTTACCCGCGATCCCGGGACGGCGACGCTGCCGACCGGCGCGCAGGCCGTGCGGGGGGATCTCGCCGATCCGGCGAGCATTGCCGGGCATGTGCGCGACGCCGAGGCGGTCCTGCTGGTGTGGCCGTTCACGGCACCCGAACTGACCGCCAGGCTGGCCGCAGCTGGTCGGGGTGCTAGCCGCCCGGCCGCGGCGCATCGTCTACATCTCGGCGCAGCCGGCCGCGGATGATCCCGGCTCGTTCTGGGCCATCGTCGAGCAGAGCATCCGCCGGTCGGGTGCCCCGTGGACCTTCCTGCGGTCGGCCGGGTTCGCCAAGAACACGCTCATGTGGGCGCCGCAGATCAGGTCCGGTGACGTGGTGCGCTGGCCGTTCGGCCAGGCCGCCCGGTCCCTGATCCACGAGGCCGATATCGCCGCGGTCGCCGTGGCCGCGCTGACCCGGGACGGGCACGACGGGAAGACCTACACACTGACCGGCCCCGCCGTCGTGACCCAGGCTGAGCAGGTCCAGGCCATCGGCGCGGTGCTGCACCGGTCGCTGCGCTGGCAGGAGATGCCCCCGGACGAGGCCCTCGAATACCTCAGCGACGCATTCGGCGACGCCCGGTTCGCCGGGCAGGCGCTGTCAGCCTGGGCCGCTTCGTCGATCACCCGGAAGCCGTGACCGCGACGGTGCAGGAGATCACCGGCCGTCAGGCACGCCCCTTCCGCCAGTGGGCGGCTGATCACGCCGACGACTTCCGCTAAGGCGCCCGGGGCCGGGCATCTCCGCTAAGGCGCCGGCCGCAATCCGCTCGCCCAGGTCACCCGCCCCGACGATCAGCACGGTGCTCACGAGCGGAGCGTAGCGAACCAGCGCTCCGTGATCACCTCAGCGGTGCTGCGCGGTACTCCATGGCGCGGCTGGTCAGGCCGATGGGTGGACGAAGTAGTGGCCCTTGCCGAGGTCATCGATGAGCCCGGGCTGGGCCGGGTGCCAGCCCAGCAGCTCGCGGGTCAGCGCGCTCGAGGCCGGGCCGTCGATCGCGAGGAAGCCGGCCAGCCAGGTGAAGTGCCCGGCGGCGTCCTGCGGAGCGACGGCGACCACCGGCAGGTTCAGATGGCGGCCGATCACCTCGGCGATGTCGCGGACCGGCACGCCCTCCTCGGCGACAGCGTGCAGCGTCGATCCCGCCGGGGCCTGCTCCAGCGCGAGGCGGAAGAGGTGCGCGGAATCGAGCCGGTGCACGGCGGGCCAGCGGTTGGACCCGTCGCCGATGTAGCCGGAGACGCCCTTGTCGCGGGCGATGCCGACCACAGCCGCGATGAAGCCGTTGTCTCCATCGCCGTGATTCGTCGGGGGAAGCCGTACGATCGACGAGCGGACGCCGCGGGAAGCGAGGGAGAGTGTCAGCTCGGCAGTCTCCCGCCGGGTCCGGGGACCAGCGCCCATAGCGGCCAGAGCCGGGTCGTCACCGTGCCCGTCCCGTTCGGTCACCACCCGCCCCGGTGCGAGCCCGAGCGTGCCGGAGGCGATGACGAACGGCCGGTCCGAACCCGCCAGCGCCTCGCCGAAGGTCTCCACCGCCCGGCGATCGGCATCGGCCGCGCCCTGGAAATCCCCCGAGAAGGCGATGTCGTGCTTGAACGCGAGGTGGATCACGCCGTCGGACGCGGCAGCTGCTCCCCGCAGGCTGTCGAGGTCATCAAGAGTGCCGCGGTGCACCGCTGCCCCGGCCGCGGACAGTGCGGCGGCCGAGGCATCCGAGCGGGCGAGCCCGGTGACCTGATGGCCCGCGCCGATGAGCTCGGGAACGACGGCGGAGCCGATCCAGCCGGACGCGCCGGTGACGAAAACGCGCATGAGAAGAACCTCCAGGTGGGCGACCGTCTCGGCGCAGAGGTTGCGCTCAGATCGATGTCAGTCGCTGTCATCAGCTTAGCACCTGATGTCAGCTGCTGCCATCAAGTACGATCGGGGCATGGGTCGATGGGAGCCGAACGCACGCGGCCGGCTCGAGCAGGCGGCCCTGGAGCTCTACCTCGAGCGCGGGTTCGAGCAGACCACGGTGGCGGAGATCGCCAACCGGGCGGGGCTCACGGAGCGGACGTTCTTCCGGCACTTCGCCGACAAACGCGAGGTCCTGTTCTGGGGCGCGGGCGCACTGCATGAGCTCCTGGTGAGCACCGTGGCCAGCGCGCCTGATGCGGCACCGCCGATCGACGCGGTCGCCGCGGCCATCGAGGCCGCAGGCGCCGTGCTCCAGCAGCGCCGCGACAGCGCCCGGCGGCGCCAGGCCGTCATTGCCGCGAACACGGAGTTGCAGGAACGCGAGCTGATCAAGCTCGCATCGCTCGCCGCCGGGATGGCCGGCGTGCTGCGCCAGCGCGGCGTCAAGGACCCAGCCGCGAGCCTGACCGCCGAGGCCGGGATCGCCGTCTTCAAGATCGCGTTCGAACGCTGGGTCAGCGACACCAGCCCGCCGGAATTGCCGCAGCTCATACGGGAGTCGCTCGACGAGCTGAAAGCCGTGACCGCGGGCAAATGATCACCGGCGCCGGCGCCGGCACGCCCAAGATCATGATCGACGGCTGGTACTAGGCTGGCTGGAATGCGGGCACGCTTCGATACGATCGCCACCGCGCGGCTGCTGATGCGGCGCTGGCGGGACGCCGACCGGGATCCGTATGCGGCGCTGAACGCCGATCCCGAGGTGATGCGCTACTTTCCCGCCGTTCAGGACCGGATGGCCAGCGATACCGGCATCGACCGGATGGAAGCGCTGTTCGAGCGGCAGGGGTTCGGGCTGTGGGCGCTCGAGCTGGCAGAAACGGGTGAGTTCCTCGGTTTCACCGGCCTGAACCCGATGCCCCACGGAGTGCCCGGCGCGGGCGGCATGGAGGTGGGCTGGCGGCTCGCCCGGCACGCCTGGCACCACGGCTACGCCACCGAGGCCGCCACCGCCGCAGTGGACGTCGCCTTCAACGGCATCGGCCTGGCGGAGATCTGGTCGATGACGGCCGTGCTCAACGAGCCGTCGCAGGCGGTGATGCGGCGGATCGGGATGACCCCGTACGCCCGTTTCGAGCATCCCAGGATCGAGCCAGGCCACCCGATCCGTCCGCACGTCGCGTTCCGGAAGTTGCGCCTGCCGGCGAGCGACGGGCCGGCGCCCTGACGTTCGCGCCTGGCGGCCCGTTCGGGATAACCGGTCTGGGCTAGCCGACCGAGACCGGCAGGTGCGCCGGGCCGCGCAGGTTGATCCGGCCGTTCCAGGTGACGTCGCCGTCGAGCTCCAGGCCGGGGAAGCGGGCCGTCATCCGCTCCAGGGCGATGCCGGCCTCCAGCCGGGCCAGTGACGCGCCCAGGCAGTGGTGGTGCCCGGCGCCGAAGGACACGTGCTGGCGGGCGTTCTCCCGGTCCAGCCGCAGCTCGTCGGCGTCCGGGCCCCAGAACTCCTGGTCCCGGTTGGCCGAGGCGAGGCTGGCCATGACGAACGCGCCCGCCGGGATCGTGACGTCCCGCAGCGTGACCGGCTCGAGGGTGATCCGCCTGCTCGCCTGCACCGGGCTGTCGTAGCGCAGCAGTTCCTCGACGGTGTTGGGCACCAGGCCGGGATCGCGCCGCAGCAGGCCGAGCTGGCCGGGATGGCACAGCAGCGCGAGCATCCCGCCGGCGATGAGGTTGACCGTGGTCTCGTGCCCGGCGATGTACAGCAGCAGGGTCTGCGCGACCAGCTCGTCGTCGCCGAGCATGTCGCCGTGGTCTTCGGCGTTGATGAGCGCGGTGAGCAGGTCGTCGGCCGGATTGTCCCGCTTCCAGGCGATCATCTCGGTGGCGATGCCGGTGAGCTCGGTGTCGGCGGCGATGATCGCGGCGCCCAGCTCCGGGTCGGCGACCGGCTCCAGCGAGCGCACCACGGTGCCGGACAGCTCCCGGATCCGCTCGTGGTCGGCCGGGGGGGTGCCGAGCATCTCGGCGATGACTGCGAACGGCAGCGGGAACGCGAGCGCATCGACGAGGTCGACCCGGCGCGCCTCGGCGATGGTGTCGAGCATGCCGTTGACGAGCTCGGTGATGCGGGGCCGTAGCGCCTCGATGGCCCGCGGGGTGAACGCCTTCGAGACCAGCTTGCGCAGCCGGGTGTGGTCAGGCGGATCCCGGTCGAGCATGGACAGCGCGTTGACGGGCTCGCCGTTGTCGCCGTACGTGACGTCGCGCAGCTGCAGCAGCAGGCCGTCCGCCATGTTGCGGTCCTCGACCGACATGCCGGCTGCCCGCAGCAGCCAGGACACGTCCGCGTACCTGGTGAGGATCCAGAACCCGAACGGGTGCTGATACACCGGCGCCGCGGCGCGGACCGTCGCGTACTGCGGGTACGGGTCGTCGGTGAAGCCCGGCGCGAACGGGTTGAACAGCGGCTCCGCCGCTTCCGGCTCCGGCGTCTGGGACGCTGCGGTCTGGGCCTCGGCGGCCAGCGGCTCGGTCATCGCGGACTCCAGCCATACTCATTGATTGTCACATACACGGTGTATGTCACTATACTCAGCGCATGCAGCCGGTCAAGAGCCGCCGGGAGCTGTACTCGGACGCGACCAGGGCGGCGTTGCTCGACGAGGCGACGGCGCTGTTCGCCGCCCGGGGCTACGCGGCGACGTCGCTGGAAGACGTGGCGTCGGCGAGCCGGGTGACCCGCGGTGCCGTGTACCACCACTTCGCCGGCAAGCAGGCGCTGTTCGAGGCCGTGCTGGACCGGCAAGAGGAACGCGCGATGGCGGAGGTCGCCGCCGCGGCGACCGCGGCGGACCCGTGGGATGCCGCGATGCTCGCGCTCGATGCCTTCCTCCGCCAGTGCTGCGACCCGGTCTACGGGCGGCTGGTCTGGCTGGAGGGCCCGGCCGCGCTCGGCTGGAACCGCTGGCGGGAGTGCGAGGAGAAGTACGCCTTCGGACTGGTCGAGCGGTTCATCCACGCGCTGATCGACGCCGGTTACCTGGCGGACAGGGCCACCGACAGCATGGTCCGGTTCTCCTTCTGGATGCTCGGCGGCGCCGGGCTGGCGCTCGCCGAGGCGGCCGAGGCCGACAAGCCCCGGCTCCGCGAGGAATGGGGCTACCTCATCCGCCGGTCGATCAGCGGCGTGCGGATCAGGTGACGCTGCCGCCTCCGGCGGCCGGGCAGAGGATCGCGAACGGCAGGGCGGCCCCGTTGAGCACCAGCTCGCCGCTGCCGGCGATCGGGACGGCAACGGCCGTGCCCGCGCTCATCGCTGTCGTGATGTCGCCCTGCACCTTGGCCAGGTCGGCGCCGGCCGGCAGGGTGAAGCCCGGGTCGCCGTGCGTCGGGCCGGCGGGCGACGGCAGGTAGAGGACGGCCGTCGGCAGCATGATGCCGCTGGGCCGCCAGCCGACCGGCTGCGGGCCAAGCAGCGCGACGCTGGCCGCAGCGCGGCCGGACAGCAGCATCGTGCCCTGCAGCGGGTGGGCGACCTGGACGGCGACCGGCTGCGCTGGCGCGGTCAGCTGGGCGACGTCGATGGGGTCCTGGAGCACCCACAGGGTCGGGTCAGCTTCGATCCGGAGAAACTTGTACATCGGGCACCTCATCGGGTCGCGCAGAACGGGTGGACGGGGTCGTGCCGAGGGGAGCTGACGGCGGCGTGCGGCCAAGATTTGACGGGGTCGTGCCGCGCGATGACGGCGGGACCAGGCCCAGGCGCGCGCCGACCGTCGCCGCCTCGGTGCGATTGCGCACCCCCAGCTTGTCAAGGATGCGGGAGACGTGCACGGCTACGGTGCGCTCGCTGATGAACAGGGCCCGCGCGATCTGGCGGTTGCTGTCGCCGCTGACCAGCAGGGCCAGCACCTCCGTCTCGCGGCCGGTCAGGTCGAACCGGGCGCCTGCCGCCGCCGAGCCTGCCCGCGGACCGGACGGGCGGGTGAGCCTGGCCCGGCTGGCGAGCTCGCCGGACAGGGTGAGCAGCAGCGGCGACGGGAGCTGGCGGGCCAGGGTCTGGCACGCCGCCAGGGCGCGAGCGGCCTGCTCGCGCCGCCCGGCCCGCAGCGCGGCCTCCGCCTCGCGCAGCCGCGCGTACGCCTCCCGGTAGGGCTGGCCGGCGAGCTGCCAGGCCCGGGCCACGCCGCGCCAGGTGTCCCGGTCATCGGCGCCCAGCTGGCGGGCATGTTCGGCGGCCGCCATGGTGCCGAACGCGACGAGATCGGGCTGGCCGGCGTGACTGCCGGCGATTTCCCTGGCCCGGCCGGCGAATCCGGCCGCGGTCCGGCGCCACCGGTCGTCGAAGCCACGGGGCCGGGCGACCGCGGGCAGCACGGCCACGTCAGCGGAGACCCTCGCGCCCGCGGCGAGCAGCCTGACCTCCTCAGCAGGCCATTCACCGCCGGACAGTGCCGCGAGCCCGTCGGCTACCTCGTCGGCCGCCACGGCCAGGTCGCCGGTGTTCAGGGCCTGCTCGGCGAGGCACGCGTGCAGCGGCCCGGCCAGCCCGGGGTCCGCGGGCGACTTCGCCAGGATCGTAGCCAGCTCTGCTGCGCGCTCGCCGTCGCCGCGGCCGACGGCCAGTTCCAGCTGGAGCACGTGCAGGTAGCGGGTGACGTTCGCTGCCGACTGGCCGACGAGTTCGGTCAGTAGCTGATCGGCTTCGGCCCACTGCCCGGTCGCGGTGAGCACCGCCGCGGTGTTGTTGTCCAGGAGAGAGGTCATCGCGGGCGGGGCGTCCAGGGAGCGGGCGGCCTGCCGGCCGTCGCGCGCTACCTCAAGCGCCTCGGCGAACCGCCCGGCCGTGCACAGCAGGTACATGTGGTTGGCCGCCGCGCGCACCACGTCCTCGATGCTCGCGGCGCGGAGCGCCAGCGTGAGCGACGTATGCAAGGCGGCCAGCCCGGCGTCCAGCTCGCCCCGCTCAGCCTGGATGATGCCCAGCGTCGCCAGCCCGTGGGCGTGCTCGGCGATCGCGCCGGATTCCTGTGCCACCCGGACCGCCCGCTGCGCCAGCGGCAGCGCCGGGCCGAACTCGCCGAGCAGCATGCGCCAGGTCGCCACCGCAGCCAGTACCCGGGCCTGCAGGGTGGACGGCGGCCCGGCCGCGAGCAGTTCCGCCGCCTGCTCGGTGATGTCGAGCGCGGCCCTGGGATCGCCGGTCTCCCACCGGTACCTGCCGAGCCGTTCCAGCAGCCGCGCCCGGGTGGCCGGCCCGGCCGCCCCGGACTGGGCCAGCGCGCCGGCGGCCCAGGTGGCGGCGCGGTCCGGATCGTTCGCCCAGCTGGCGGCCTGCGCTGCCTCCTCCAGCAGGTCAGGGCCGGCCTCGGGCAGCCACCGCGCCAGCTCGATGGCCAGCCCGTAGTGCCGGACGGCTTCGGGGTAGGCGCGCGAGGACACCGCCCGGCGGGCCGCGATCACCGCCGCGGCGGCGGCCCGGTCCTGGCAGCCGGCCAGATGCCAGTGCTCGGCCAGCCTGCCCTGGTCCGGGCCGGGCGACGCGGCCATCGCGTCGGCCAGACGGCGGTGCAGCCGCCGCCGCTCACCCGGGAGCAGCTCGCCGTACAGCACCTGCCGGATCAGCGCGTGGCCGAAGGCGTAGCCGTCGCCGGTGGCGGTCAGCAGCCCCGCGGCGACGGCGTCGCGGGTGGCGGCCAGCAGCTGTTTCTCGGTCAGCTGGACCGTCGCGGCCAGCAGCTCGTGGGACATCCCGCCGTCGGCCACCGAGACCTGGTCGATCACCGTCCGGGCCGCCGCCGCGACCCCGGCCGCCCTGGCCAGCACGGTATCGGTGATCGAGGCGGGCATCCCGCCGGAGTCGTGCCTCGCCAGCTCGCTGGCATACAACGGGTTGCCAGCTGCGGCGGCGATCACCGCGGCCAGCGCCGGCGCCTGCACCGTTTGGAATCATATCTATGACCAGCCGGGCGATCTCGTCGTCGGCCAGCCCGGCCAGCCGGAGCCGGGTCACGCCCTCGCGGCGCTCCAGCTCGGCGAGCCAGCGCCGGGCACCGGCCGGCAGCTCGTCCTCGCGCAGCGTCGCGACGATCATCACCGGCTGCGCGCGCAGCCGGACCGCCAGGAAGGCCAGCAGGTCACGGGACGACTCGTCGGCCCAGTGCAGATCCTCCAGCACGAGCAGCAGCGGCGCCTCGGCCGCGAGGCCGGACAGGACGCCGAGCACGCGCGCGAACAGGCGGTGCCGTGCGGTCATCATGTCGCCCGCGCTGTCGTCGTCCAGCAGCCACCCGGCCCGGTCCCCCAGCGCGGCCAGGAACGGGCCGTAGGCCAGCGCCGCGCCGGCCAGCGGCGCGGACTCCCCGATCCGCACCTGCGCCGCGCCGTCAGGGGGCCCCGCCCGCGCGCAGAGCTCCGTCACCAGCCGGGTCTTGCCGATGCCCGCCGCACCGCAGATCAGCAGCACCCGGGACTGCCCTGCCGCCACGTCCGCGTACGCGGCCGACAGCGCCGTCAGCTCAGCCTCGCGCCCCACGATCGGCAGCCAACCCGCCATTTAGGAAGTGTCTACGGTGGCGGCGAGTGTGTCGATAGCCGGGCGCGGCGACGCCGGGCAGGCCCCCTGGGGGACGGCCCCCTGGTAGTCAATTCCCGCGGGCACGAATACGCGTCCCTGCCGATGCGGCGGCCGGCCCGCAGCCCGCACTCTGGACCTCGTCACGCCGCTGACCAGCCGCCGCAACCCGCGGCGCCGCGGCGTACAGAACGGGGAGTTCAGAAATGCGCAAGACCATCATCACCGCGGCCGGGACCGCCGCGGCGGCCGCCGTGATCGGCGGCACCGGCCTGGCGATCGCCAGCACTCACAGTGCGACGGCCCAGACCGAGCACTTCCAGCTCGTGTCGACGTCGACGACCTCGCGCAACTCCAACGTGATCGGCTACGGCGCGTTCACCGCCGGGGGCACGGACACCGCCGGCGCGCACAATACCGACGCGGTCACGTTCCCGGACGGCACCTTCAAGCTCGTCCACAAGGACGTCAGCCACACGCAGCACTTCAACCCGGCCACCTGCCAGTTCACCTTCGGCGCGAAGGCGACCTATACCATCAGCAGCGGCACCGGTAAGTACGCGGGCATCTCTGGCTCGGGCACCGCCCAGGTCAGCGTGCTGGGCATCGGCGCCCGCAACAGGAAGGGCGCCTGCTCGATGTCGCTGCCGCCCGTCGCGCAGCAGCAGATCATCCAGGCGAGCGGACCTGTCACGCTGCCGTAGCCGACCGCGGGCAGGGCCGCCAGGGAGAGGCCAGGAAAGTCCCGCAGCCACCCCATGGCACTGCCGCCGCCCGGCGCCCGGGCGGCGGCAGTTGTCATTGCGGCGGTTACTTCATGATCGGCCGGCCGAGCGGTATCGCCTTGCCGCCGGTGGCCACCTGGGCCTGGCCGAAGAAGACGTACATCCCGACGGCGGCGAACGCGATCACCAGGGCGCCACCGACCTTCAGGTCGGAGGTGGATGCCCCGCTGACGCCGAGCAGGACGAACGTCAGCGCGACGAAGATGAGCACGAGGATGAGCGTGTAGGCCGATGGCAGCCGCAGCATCGAGATCGTATACAGGCCGACGATGATCATCCAGGTGATCAGGAACAGCTCGATGGCGCCCACGCTGATGTTGGCTGCGGGCACGGCGCCGGCGGCTGGCGTGGCGAAGGCGAACCAGTTGTGGTCCACCGCGACCACCAGGACCACCAGGCTGGCCCAGAAGCCGCCGAAGATGCCGAGGATAGACGCCACCGCGCTCTGCCCCACGGCGATGGCCCAGGCTGCCGATATGAACAGGCCGATCGCCGTGGCCGCCAGGATGATGTCCAGGGCGGCGCCGAACGAGCCGACCGGCACCTGGGCACCGATCAGGGCCAGGCCGAGCGCGATCGAGCCCACGATGAACGTGGGCAGGCCCAGCATCAGCGGGTCACCTGCCAGGAGCCCTACCGCGGCCGGCTCGGCCTCGACTAGCGGTATGCCTTCCTGGGTGTGACCGCCGTGGGCAGTGCCACCAGCACCTGCATCGACCGCAGTCATCGCGCCTCCTTCGGCTGAAGCATTGGCAATCCACTAGGGCTGTGGACCTATGACATGTATGTACCGCTCCAGCGCGGCGCCGCTTTTCTCAGTTTGAGCCACAAGTGGCCAGAGAGGCGGATCACAACCGGCCAGAACTGGGCAGACACGATCTATGTGACAGCAAAGAGGCAGATCAGCGCAGCCGCGAAACACCCGGGACGACCAGCTAGCCGGGGATGACGATCCCGTATTCGTGGATCTTGCGGTAAATGGTTGCCCGGGACATTCCGAGCGATTCGGCCGCTTTGACCTTATTGCCCTTATAGTCCAGCAAGCTTTGCACGATCGCGTCCCGCTCCATCGATTCGAGCGGGCTGAGCAGCCGCCGGCTCACCGTCCAGCACTCCGGCGGCAGGTCGTTCGGGGTGATCACACCGGTGCGCCGGTGCTGCACCACCTTCCGCAGGACCTGCCAGAGCTGCTCGGTGTTGCCGGGCCAGCTTGACCGCAGCAGCAGCTGCATGGCCTCGGACGAGCAGACTAGCCGCGGGTACTGGTTGAGCTTGGCGATGAAGAACGGCACGAGCTCATTCAGATCCTCGATGTGATGCCGCAGCGGCGGCAGTTCCAC
Organism: uncultured Actinomycetes bacterium; assembly: GCA_963702235.1. Lineage (GTDB taxonomy): Bacteria > Actinomycetota > Actinomycetes > Streptosporangiales > Streptosporangiaceae > PALSA-505. Next base: position 34,581 of record CAVPBZ010000026.1, on the reverse strand, counting down.
CGTGCTCGGGAAGAACCGGAGAACGTCGGCCAGGCCGCCGCCGGCCGGCCGCTTGCCCCCCAGGGTGACCGCGATCAAGAGCGAGTCCTGCCGGCCCGCCGCCATCGTTTCCTGCAGCGCGGCGGACAGCGCGTGCAGCCGCCGGGCGCTCAGCCGGTCGATGTGCCGGATGACCAGGCACCCGGTGCCCTCCAGCAGCTCGTTGCGCGCGGTCACCTGCCATTCCTGATCGACCGCACCCGCGCAATCGAGCACGTGGAACCGGCCCGCCGGGTCCCGCCGCTGGTGCACCGCCCGCAGCAGGGCCAGCTTGCCGACCCCGGGCTCGCCCTCGAGCGCGAGCCACTCCCCCGCCGTGTACACGCTGTCGACCTGCTGGCACGCGCGCAGCCACAGCGGCCCGGAGCCGACCAGGCCAGGCAGGAACATCTGCTGCTTGGGCGGCGCCAGCTCGCCGGTCATCCGGCCCGCGACCGACTCGATCATCTTGACGTGCACGACACCGCCGGCCAGCCGGTCGTCATTGTGCACCGGCCGGCAGTACAGCCGTGCCTTGGCGCCGGTGGGCAGCTCGACGACCACCGGGCCCTGGTGCCGGCTGGCCAGCACCTCGGTGGCCTGAGCGAGTAGCACGACCTGATCGCCGGGGTCGAGGACCTGGCGGGCCTGCTCGTTCATCATCACGACTTCTTTGTTCAGCGCCAGCACGATCCCGGCGCTGCGCCGGCAGGCGCGCAGGTACTCCTGGAGCAGCTCGAACTCCCGGGCGTTGCTGTCGGTGAGCAGCGCCTGGGTGATCTGGTCGGCGGTGGTCTTGGCCAGCGTGACCAGCAGCCGGTCGGCGTCCTTGCGCCAGCAGGTCAGATCCACCGCGCCGAGGGTCACGCCGGAGATCGGGTGCCGGATCGGCACCCCGGCGCAGGCGAGGTTCTCCAGGTTCTCCGCGTAGTGCTCGTGGCCGAACACGTGCATCGGGCGGCCGCCCTCCAGCGCGGTGCCGATGCCGTTGGTTCCCACGCACTCCTCGGAGTAGCTGAACCCCGGCGCGAGCTGAACGCTGTCCAGGTGCCGGTCCAGCTCGCTGTCGGCGGCCAGCCGGGACAGCACGACGCCGGAGGCGTCGGTGAGGATGACGCTGATCGGCTGGGTCTCCAGGTGCTCGCGGAGGTTTCTCAGCACCGGCATGGCGCTGCGGGTCAGCGAGGTGTCGAGATCCGGATCGCCGGTGTAGGACAGGTCAATACGGTCGGCGGCGACGTTCCACCGCCGCGATCGCCACCAGGACGCCAGGATCGTGTCGCGCACCCGGTGCGGCTCGACGGACTCGAAGGTCAGGAACCGCTGCCGCATCGTGGCGAGCCCGTCGCCGTCGGTCAATACCGGTGGGTTCACTGCTGCTGCCGGCGACATGGTGCCTCCTTGCCTCCCGGGGTCGCTCTCGCAGGCCAGGGGAGCCCGCGGGTGGGGTTCCTTCGTTCGTGCTTCCAAGGTAAACGCGCTGTTACACGGGCATGTCTCAAGTTGAGACCCCCGATCACGGTCAGACGTTTTTTGATGCCTCGGCTAGGAGGTGCCCGATGGACCAGCATGCTGAACCTCGGCACGAGACATTTAACCCGTGGAGCATTGTCAATCTAGTCTTCCATCACTTGGCCGACCAGGGACTACACCCGATCCTCGGACAGGCGGGCGACCCTGGGGCGCCGGCCGCGGAGTTGCTCAGGTGCCTGGGGATCGATCCTGCGGCCGAAGGGAACCGTGAGGTTACCAAGGGCGTGCACCAGCATCTGTCCGAGATCCGTGCCGCGATGTTTGACGAGGAGTGATGCGCCCCGGACAGGCGCCGATGAACGCTGCATGCGCCGCCGCCCGTGTCTCATGTTGAGAGCCACAACAGTCCGTATGCGCGGTGTGATTCAGCACACGAGGACCTTTCAGCCGAGCGGTCCTCCGGGGTCCGCCCGGCGAGGTGAGGCGCTTACGTCGCCGAACGATCAAGGCTGCAGGAGGCCGTCTCATTCGGCCCGAGTGAAGGGTAGGGGTGACAAGTTTGAGTCGCCAGAGCGTGGCTAAGGCCCACCAGAAGATCCAGGAACTCTCCTGGGAACCGCAGTACCACGAGCCGGTGGCGCAGTACGGAACGGACTACACGTTCCAGAAGGCCGCCAAGAAGGACCCGCTCAAGCAGGTTCTCCGGTCCTACTTCCCGATGCAGGAAGAGAAGGACCACCGCGTTTACGGCGCCCAGGACGGGGCCATCCGCGGAAACATGTTCCGGCAGGTGCAGGAGCGCTGGCTGGAGTGGCAGAAGCTGTTCCTCAGCATCATCCCGCTCCCCGAGATCTCTGCCGCCCGGTCGATGCCGCTGCTGTTCCGCACGGTGCCGAACCCGGAGCTGCACAACGGACAGGCGATCCAGATGATCGACGAGGTACGGCACTCGACGATCCAGCAGAACCTCAAGCGCCTGTACATGAACAACTACATCGACCCGGCGGGCTTCAACAACAGCCTGCGCAACTTCCAGAACGACTACTGCGGCACCATCGGCCGTCAGTTCGCCGAGGGCTTCATCACCGGTGACGCCATCACCGCGGCGAGCATCTACCTGACGATCGTGGCCGAGACGGCGTTCACGAACACCCTGTTCGTGGCCATGCCGGCCGAGGCCGCCGCCAACGGCGACTACCTGCTGCCAACGGTGTTCCACTCGGTGCAGTCGGACGAGTCGCGGCACATCAGCAACGGCTACGCCACCCTGCTGATGGCGCTGGCCGACGAGAACAACCACCAGCTGCTCGAGCGCGACCTGCGCTACGCGTGGTGGAACAACCACCGAGTGGTGGACGCGGCCATCGGCACGTTCATCGAGTACGGCACCAAGGACCGCCGCAAGGACCGGGAAAGCTACGCGGAGATGTGGCGCCGGTGGATCTACGACGACTACTACCGCAGCTACCTCGTTCCGCTGGAGAAGTACGGCCTGGTCATCCCGCACGACCTCATCGAGGAAGCGTGGAACCAGATCTGGAACAAGGGCTACGTGCACGAGGTAGCCCAGTTCTTCGCCACCGGCTGGCTGGCGAACTACTGGCGGATCGACGGCATGACCGACGCGGACTTCGAGTGGTTCGAGTTCAAGTACCCGGGCTGGTATGACAAGTACGGCAAGTGGTGGGAGAACTACAACCGCCTGAAGTACCCGAACGGGCACCACCCGATCGTCGCCGAGAACGTCGACTACGTGTACCCGCACCGCTGCTGGACCTGCATGGTGCCGTGCCTCGTCCGCGAGGACATGGTCATCGACGAGGTTGACGGGCAGGTACGCACCTACTGCCACGAGGTCTGCCGCTGGACCGACGTGGAGGCCTTCCGGCCGACCTTCCAGGGCCGGTCCACCCCGAACATGGGCCAGCTCATCGGGGCCCGCGAGTGGGAGACCCTCTACCACGGCTGGAACTGGGCCGACGTGGTGTCCGACATGGGCTACGTGCGGGACGACGGCAAGACCATGACCGCGCAGCCGCATCTGGACCTGGGCGACCAGAAGAAGATGTGGACGCTCGATCACCTGCGCCGGATGGGCCCCGTGCTCAGCCCGAACGTGATCCTCAACGAGATGACGCCCGAGGAGCGCCAGGCCTTCAAGGCGGACTACAACCGCCAGGGCCCGGCCGGACGCCCCGCACCCGTGGACGCCTGACCGGTAGCCGGAGAAGGAAGCACGCAGGGAGGGGGCCCGGGGTACGCCCCAGGCCCCCTCCTGTCCTGCAGGCAGCACACGTAGTCCGCTAGTCCACGAGGGAGCAATGAGCGACAAGCATGTCGTGAGATTCGAGCCTGTCGGCATTGAGATCGAGGTTGACGAGGATCAGACGATCTTGCGCGCAGCCTTTGAGCAGGGAGTCATGCTCATGCACGGCTGCAAGGAGGGTCAGTGCTCCTCGTGTAAGTCCTTCATCCTTGAGGGCGACGACATCGAGCACGACAAGTACTCCACCTTCGCTCTGCCGGATTACGAGAAGGAGGAGGGTTACACGCTCCTCTGCCGGGCGCACGCCTATGAGGACATGACGATCGAGCTCCTCAACTTCGACGAGGAGATGATCCGCGGCGGGCTGCCCATCCAGGAGGCAGTGGCCGAGGTAATGGCTGTCGAGGCGGTCACGCACGACATGCGGCACCTGGTGCTGCGGCTCATCGAGCCCAAGGAGGTCAAGTTCTTCCCCGGGCAGTACGTCGACATTACGGTCCCGGGCACCGAGGAGGTCCGGTCGTTCTCGATGGCGAACACCTCCTCCCGTGAGGACGGGCGGCTCGAGTTCGTCATCAAGGTCTACCCGGACGGGCTGTTCTCGCACTTCCTCGACTCCGAGCTCAAGGTCGGTGACCGGCTCAACCTGAGCGGGCCGTACGGGATGTTCACGCTCCGCGAGGGGCACGACACCGACCTGGTCTTCGTGGGCGGCGGTGCGGGGATGGCTCCCATCCTGGCGCTGCTGCGGTCGATGGCCGAGCGGGGCATCACGCGCAAGGCAACCTACTACTACGGCGCGCGGCGCAAGCGCGACCTGTGCTTCGAGGACGAGCTGCGGGCGCTCGAGGAGAAGCTGGAGAACTTCAGGTACGTGCCCGCGCTATCCGAGCCGCACGAGTCCGATGACTGGGACGGCGAGGTCGGGCTGATCACCGACGTGGTGAAGAAGTACGAGTCTGGCCTCAAAGGGGCGCACGCCTACGTATGCGGCCCGCCGCCGATGGTGGAGGCAGCGATGCCGCTGCTCACCCAGCTCGGGGTGCCAGAGAAGAACGTGTACTACGACAAGTTCACCACCACGGGCGAACCTCAGTAAAGGCGAGGGGCAACCGGCCCGCCAGCACGGCGGTCACCCCGGTGGCGACATCGGTTGGATTCTAAAGGTGAAGGAAGGACCTCATGAGTACCACCCAAGAAGAACGCAGCGTCCCGAAGCCAGTCTTTACCGATGCCGAGGCCGGTGCGAAGGAGTTCCCTGACTCCAATGCCCGCAGGTATAACTACTTCACGCCGCAGAAGCGCAAGCAGACCCACTACGAGGACGTCACCGTCGAGGTCCAGCCCGACCCGCGGCACTACCTCGCGCAGGGCTGGCTGTACGGGTTCGCCGACGGCCGCGGCGGCTACCCGCTCGACTGGACCGCGCTCAAGGCGTGGGGATCGGATAGGCCGGAGCCCAAGCGCTACCCGGGATCGGGCGGCAAGGGCTACGACTGGCCGGCCCACGGCTGGCATGAGTTCCGCGACCCGAACGAGGAGTGGGAGCTCACCCTCTACCGCTACAACGCCAACGTCGTCCGGCAGCTCAACCAGAACATCGAGACGGCCAGAGCGACGAAGGCGTTCGACCAGTGGACACGCAGCTGGGTGAACTTCGTCGAGCGCAACGTCGGCGCCTGGATGCACGTGGACCACGGCCTGGGGCTGTACCTGTTCTCCAACGCCAACCGCCGCGGCCCGACGAACATGCACAACACCGCGATGGCGGTCAACGGCATGCACCGGATCCGCTCCGCGCAGGACCTGGCGCTGTACAACCTGACGCTGAGCGAGGAGATCGAGGGCTTCGACGGCTCCGCGCACCTCGAGACGTGGAACAGCGACCCGGCGTGGCAGGAGACCCGCAAGCTGGCCGAGGCGCTCACCGGCATCGACGACTGGTGCGAGGCCATCTTCGCGGCGAACGTGATCTTCGAGCCGCTGGTGGGCGAGCCGTTCCGCAGCAGCCTGGTCATGCACGCCGCCCCGCGCAACGGCGACTTCGTCACTCCGACGGTCATCGGCGCCGAGGAATACGACTTCGCCGAGCGCGACCTGCGCTACACCAGGGCGATGTTCCATCTGCTGACGGCCGACCGCGAGTTCGCCGGCCAGAACAAGGAAATCATCCAGGGCTGGCTGTCCAACTGGGTGCCGCAGGCCATCGCGGCGGCCCGCGCGATGCAGCCGCTCTGGTCGCAGCCGGAAAGCAAGCCGCCCCGCTTCGAGGACTCTCTTGACAACGCGAAGGCCCGGCTGAGCGGCATCCTGTCCGACCTCGACCTGGTAGCACCGAAGGAGCTGAACCAGTGACCACGTTCAAGACCTCGGAGAGCCCGTTCAAGGCCAACAACACCGCGTCCAACATGTGCGGGTACACCCTCATGAACAACCAGGTCGGCGCAGTCATCGCCCAGGTGCTGAAGCAGCTGCCCAACGTCACCATCACCCCGCTGCCGTCGATGATCCGCGTGGACGGCCAGGGCAGGTTCGACCTGATCTACGCCGACGTTGACGATGCGGCCGGCGAGGAGCCGGGCTGGTTCGGCGCGGACGAGTTCGAGGAGAACATGTCCACGCACTACGGCCGCATGGTCCACCTGGACGACCGGACGATCATGTTCGCCAACCCTGAGGAAGCGGCCGAGTACCTCGGCTTCGACCTGGTAGCACGCAACTAGGCCCTTGCCGCTACCGGGCCCAGCGGCGTAGCAAGGAAATTGCCACGCCGCTGGGCCCGGTGTGCCGCCCGGGCTGGCGGCTAGCCACAAGGTGATCACTTCGGCCCGCAACGAGGAGGAACCGTGTACCAGAAGGACGGCGAGAAATACTTCGTTGTTGACAGCCATATGCATTACTGGAACGCAGCGCCCGACAACTGGGTGCCAGGGGCCGAGCAGTATGCCAAGGGCTGGATCGAGTGCTTCCACGCCTACCAGGGGCTGGGGCCGCCGGCTACGCACTGGTCGATCGAGCACTTCCAGAAGTACTCCGAGGACGACCTGATGAAGGACGTCTTCGAAGACGGCTACGTGGACGTCGCGATCTTCCAGCCCACGTACCTGAAGGAGTGGTACAAGGAGGGCTTCAACACCACCGAGCGCAACGCGCTGATGGGCGAGAAGCACCCGGGCAAGTTCATCTACAACACCCGGTTCGACCCCCGCGACGGTGACGAGGGCCTGAAGGCCCTGCAAGCGAACGTAGACCGGTTCGGGTCCAAGGGCGTGAAGCTCTACACCGCCGAGTGGAACAACGGCTCGCGCGGCTACAAGCTCAGCGACCCGGCGGCCTACCGGTACCTGGAGGCCGCTCAGGGGATGGGCATCAAGAACATCCACGTGCACAAGGGCCCGACGATCTGGCCGCTGGACAAGGACGCCTTCGACGTGTCCGACGTTGACCACGCCGCGACCGATTTCCCCGACCTCAACTTCATCGTCGAGCACGTCGGGCTGCCCCGGATCGAGGACTTCTGCTTCATGGCTACGCAGGAGCCGAACGTCTACGCGGGGCTCTCGGTGGTCATCGGCGGGCTGATGCACGCGCGGCCCAAATTCTTCGCCAAGGTCATGGGCGAGCTGCTGTTCTGGGTCGGCGAAGACAAGATGACGTTCGGCAGCGACTACGGCATCTGGGAGCCCAAGTGGCAGGTCGAGGGGTTTGTCGACTGGGAGATGCCCGATGATTCGGAGCTCGCCGACTACCCGCGGCTGAACACGGCAGGCAAGAAGAAGATCCTCGGGCTGAACGCGGCCAAGCTGTACGACATCGAGGTGCCCGCCGAGTTCCAGGTTCCCGGCACTCCGGGCGCGCAAGAGGTGCTGGGCGAGGCCAGTCCGCAGACGGTATGAGCGCTGCCGCGACCACCGGTTCGCGCGCCGGCGTCTCCCGGGGGGATCATGCTCTCCCGGGAGACGCCGGCCAGCGTCAGCTGCTCACGGCCCTGGACACGGTGCGCGACCCGGAACTCGACGAGCCGGTCACCGCACTGGGGTTCGTGACGTCGTGCACCCTGTCCGGCGACGGTCACGCGCAGGTGCGGCTGCGGCTGCCCACCTACTTCTGCGCGCCCAACTTCGCCTTCCTGATGGTGGCTGACGCCTATGACGCGGTGGCCGCCGTGCCGGGAGTGCGCCGCGCCGAGATCGTTCTCGAGGACCACTTCGCCTCGGACGTGATCAATGACGGGGTGGCCGCTCGGGCCGGCTTCGTCCAGACGTTCGACGGCGAGGCGGTCAGCGAGCTGGACAGCCTGCGCGCGGACTTCCTGCGCAAAGCGGTCATGGCCGGCACCGACCAGGTGTGCCGCCCGCTGCTCGCCGCGGGCACCTTGCCCGCCGCGCTGGTCGAGATGACGCTGGGCGAGGTGCCGGACTCCCGGCCGCTGCAGCGGCTGCGCGAGCGCCGGGCCGAGCTCGGCCTGCCGGCCGGCGATGAGGCGCCCTTGCTCATCGACCCGAAGACGGGTGCTCCGGTGAGCACCGACGCACTACCGCTGCACCTGCGCAAGGCGCAGCTGACCCGGACCAGCCTGGAAGCGAACGGCAGCATCTGCCGCGGCATGCTGAGAGTCCGGTACGACACCCGAGGACAAGGCGAGCAGGAGGAGCAGCAGTGAAGGCTGTCCGGTTGCATGAGTTCCACAAGCCGCCCGTCATTGACGAGGTGCCGGAGCCGAAGATCAGCGGTCCCCTCGACGTGATCATCAAGATCGGGGGCGCCGGGGTCTGCCGTACCGACCTGCACATCATCGACGGCCAGTGGGACGCGGCGATGGGTACGCCGCTGCCCTACATCCTCGGCCACGAGAACGCCGGGTGGGTGCACGAGATCGGCTCCGGGGTCAGCAACGTGGCCGTCGGCGACACGGTGATCCTGCATCCGCTGGTCACCTGCGGCCTGTGCCGAGCGTGCCGGGCCGGCGACGACATGCACTGCGAGAACAGCGCGTTCCCCGGGCTGAGCCGGGACGGCGGGATGGCCGAGTACCTGCTCACCTCGGCACGCGCCTGCGTCAAGCTCGACCCGTCCACCCGGCCGGAGGACGTCGCCGCGCTCGCCGACGCCGGCATCACCGCCTATCACGCGGTCCGCAAGGCGATCCCGCTGCTTTACCCCGGCACCACCGCCGCGGTCATCGGGGCCGGCGGCCTCGGCCACATCGGCATCCAGTGCCTGGCCGCGCTGACCGCGACCACGATCATCGTGGTGGACCGCAACGCGGACGCGCTCAAGCTCGCCGAGCAGCTCGGCGCCAAGCACACCGTGGTCGCCGACGGCGGCCAGGTGGACGCGGTCAAGGATCTGACCGGCGGCAAGGGCGCGAACGTGGTGCTCGACTTCGTGGCCGAGCAGGGCGCCGAGCAGGACGGGTTCGCGATGACCCGGGAGGCCGGCTCGTACTTCGTCATCGGCTACGGCGGCACGCTGCACATCCCGACGCTGGACATCATCTCGACCGAGCGCAACATCATCGGCAACATCGTCGGCACTTACAACGACCTCGCCGAGCTGATGGACCTGGCCGAGGCGGGCAAGGTTACCCTGCATACCAGGACCTACCCGCTGGACGCGGCGCAGGACGCTCTGGCCGATCTCGACGCCGGCCGGGTTCGCGGCCGCGCCATCCTCGTTCCCTAGCCGTCCGCTAGGGGTAGTCACCCACTAACCCAAGTTCACCTGTGCACAACGCCGGAGGAAAGACAGATGGCCAAGGAACTGCGTTTCGGCGAAGACGCCCGCCGCCTGCTGCTGGCAGGCGTCGACCAGCTGGCTGAAGCCGTGAAGTCGACACTCGGGCCCAAGGGCCGCAACGTGATCCTCGAGAAGATCACCGGGTCACCGGTCGTCACCAACGACGGCGTGACGATCGCCCGCGAGATCCACCTGCGGGACCAGTTCGAGAACATGGGCGCTCAGCTGGTCAAGGAAGCGGCGATCAAGACCAACGACATCGTCGGCGACGGCACCACCACGGCCACCGTGATCGCCCAGGCGATCGTCAGGGAAGGCATGGAGGCGATCGGCAAGGGCGCCAACCCGGTGCTGGTCAAGCGCGGCATCGACCTGGCGGTCGGCCGCCTGGTCGAGCACCTGCAGAAGGTCGCGCACCCGGTGGTCACCGAGCAGGACTACCAGCGGGTGGCCGCGATCTCGGCCAACGACGACGACACCGTCGGCGCCGTGATCGCGCACGCGCTGCACACGGTCGGCGACGGCGGGATCGTCACCGTGGAGGAGTCGGCGATCTCCGGGATGAGCGTCAACTTCGTCGAGGGCTTCGAGTTCGACAACGGGTACCTCTCGCCCTACCTGGTCACCAACCCGGCCAGCCTCGAGGCGATACTCGACGACCCGTACATCATGCTGTGCAGCGAGAAGATCACCAAGGTCCAGCAGCTGATGCCGATCCTGGACAAGGTGATGCGGGCGCCGCGCCCGCTGGTCATCATCGCCGAGAACATCGAGGGCACCGCGCTGAGCATGCTGGTGCACAACCACGTCAACGGGATCTTCCAGTGCGTCGCCATCCGGGCACCGGGTTTCGGTGACCGGCGGCTGCACAAGCTGGAGGACATCGCGGCGGTCTGCGGCGGTGCTGTCTACAGCAAGCACTCCGGCCTGACCCTGGAGACGATGACGACCGAGCACCTCGGCCGGGCCTCGCAGGTGCGGGTCACCGCGGACCGGACCACGATCATCGGCGGCAGTCGTTCGTCGGAGGAAGTCGAGTTCCGGGTGGCCCAGCTGCGGGCCGAGCTGGAGCGGGCGACGTTCGGCGTGGACGAGGACGTGCTGACCGAGCGGATCGGCGCGCTGACCGGCAAGGTCGCCGTGATCAGGGTCGGGGCGCCGACGCCCGCGGAGCTCAAGGAGCTGCAGCACCGGGTGGAGGACGCGCTGTCAGCCACCCGCGCCGCCATGGCTGAGGGCATCGTGGCCGGCGGTGGCGTGGCCCTGCTGCACGCCAAGGGCGTGCTGGACGGGCTGAAGGGAGACTCCGCCGACCACACCATCGGCGTGGACATTGTCCGCAGCGTGCTCCCGGCGCCGACCTTCCTGATCGCGGCGAACGCCGGGCATTCCGGCCAGGAAGTCGTGGCCAAGGTCGAGCAGATGGGCCAGGACGAGGGGTTCGATGCGCTGGAAGGCCGCTACGGCAACATGATCGATATGGGCATCATCGATCCGCTGCGGGTATGCAGGTCGGCACTGCAGAACGGCGCATCCGTCGCCGGGCTGCTGCTGACGACCAACACGCTGATCGCCGAGGAGCAGACGCCGTGGGGCGGCAGCCGGGCGCTGATGACGGAGTTCGGCGAGCTGGACGAGGGCCTGCACCAGCCGTCTCCGGACTCCAGCACGCCTCAGTCGCTGGGCCTCGGCCCGTCCATCGGCTGATCACGGGCGCGGGGCGGGAGCCTCGAGCTCGCGCTTCAGCCGGCTCAGCGTGGTGCGCATCCCCTCGCGGTTGGCCTGCGGCCGGGTATTGGCCAACTTGCCGGTGAACACCCGGCCGAGGACGTGAGCGCCCCGGCTGCGCTGGTCCAGCCAGCGCTCGGTCACCTCGGTGCCGCCGGCCGCGGGCGCGAGCTGGTAGCTCCACCGTGCCACCGGCATGCCGAACGTGGTCACGTCGAAAGTGAACTGGCGGCCCGGCTCGGCGGTGACCACCCGGCAGGTAGTGAACCAGACCCACGGACCGCGCCGGTTGAACCCGGCAAACCGGGCCAGCGCGCCGGCCCGGCGCGACCACACCAGCACCGCGAAGCACTCGGGGCTCCAGCGCGCCATCCGGCGCACGTCCGACACGGCGCGGTACACGTCGGCGGGCGCGGCGCCCACGGTGATGCTCTCAGCGATCTCATCCGGCATGAGCACACCTTAACGACCGCCCCAGGCGCCGAGGCGGCTGGCCACCAGGCATGCGCTGCGTCGCTGCCGACTTTTACCCCACCTGAGGGTCGAAGATCGGCATCGATCAAGGAGCCGCCGCGGTACGCGACGGTCGCAAGGCGATCAGCGCCGCCGGGCTACGATGGCGCGCGTGAAGGTACGGGACAGCGAGTCACATGACGACCTCTGGCGGCGCCGCGGCGCGTCGTTCGGCGACCAGGCGGCCGCCTACGCCGAGCACCGTCCCGACTATGCGGAGGCTGCGGTCAGCTGGGCGCTCCAGCCGGTCCGGGACCGCGCTGGGCTGCGGGTACTCGACCTCGGCGCGGGCACCGGCAAGCTCACCGCGACGATCACCCGGCTGGCCGCAGCGGGTCCGGCGGGACAGCTGAGCGTGGTCGCGGTGGAGCCGGACCCGGCCATGCTGGCCGAGCTGCGCCACGGCCAGCCCGGCGTGCGCTCGCTGGCCGGGAAGGCCGAGGACATCCCGCTCCCGGACGCGTCGGCGGACGCCGTGCTCTGCGGCCAGGCCGCGCACTGGTTCGACATGGACCTGGCCGTGCCGGAGGTCGCCCGGGTGCTGACGCCCGACGGGGTCTTCGCCGGGCTGTGGAACATGGACGATGACACCGAAGGCTGGGTGGCCGGGCTGTCCCGGGTCTGCCCGCTGAGCAGCACCCTGACCGGCTGGCGGAACGAGCCGGACAACTGGCCAGGCCGGACGCCGGCCAGCGCGCTGTTCCGCGCCGCCGAGCGGGCCGAGTTCGGGCACGGGCACCTGCGGACGGCTGATTCCCTGGTCGCCACCATCGCCACCCACTCCAGGCTGCTGGTGATGGACCCCGCCGAGCGGGAGCTGCTGCTGGACCGGGTGCGTGACTACCTGCGGTCCCGGCCGGAAACCGCGACTGGCGAGTTCCGCGTGCCGATGGTGACCGGCGTGCTCCGTTCGGTCAAGAAATAGCTAGCGGGGAGTCCTGACCGGGCAGCGGCAGGCACGTCAGCTCGCGGCGGGCTCGGGCAGCACGGTGCCGAATGAGGGCCGCCCCGCGGCTTCGTAGGTGTGCATGACCACGCCGCGGCCGGTGCTCCGGGTGCCGGCCAGGCGCATCCCGGCCGGCGGGACTGCGTCGGCGAACAGCCGCTGGCCGCGGCCCAGCACCACCGGGAAGATGACCAGGCGGTAGGCGTCGATGAGGTCTTGCCGCATGAGCGAGCGGACCAGGGCGCCGCTGCCGTGGATCTGCAGCTCGTTGCCCGGGGCCCGCCTGAGCTCGGCGACCTTCGCCGGGATGTCGCCGCTGACTGGTACCGCACCCGCCCAGGACAGATCCGTCAGCGTGCTGGTGACCACGTACTTGGGCAGGGAGTTCAGCTGGCTGGCGACCCGGTTGCCCGGCTCGTCGACCGGCGGCCAGAAGGCGGCCATCGCCTCGTACGTCAGCCGGCCGAGCAGGAACGCGCCGGCCTGGTCGAACACCTCGTTCATGTACCGCCCGGTCTCCTCGTCAAAGTACGGCGGCAGCCAGCCGCCCAGGTCGAAGCCATCCCTGGGGTCCTCCTCGGGAGCCCCGGGGCTCTGCATGACGCCATCGATGGTGAGGAATTCGGTCGCTGTCAGTCGCATGGTTTCTCCCGTTCGGTGGCCGGCCCCGCCGGCCTCACCCACGTCACGAACGGGCGCCCGCTGAATCGACACCCGCGGGCGGGAAGCCGGCCAGAAGTACCTGTGAGAGTCTGGGGAGGTAATAGTGACGGCCACGGATGGCTGGGCACGTCGGCGGGCAGGACGGCCTACCCGCGGGCATCGCTGACGCCCCGCGGCGCCGGGAGGGCACCTTGGACATCACCCAGCTGATCCTCGATGACCACCACGAACAGCGCCGGCTGTTCGCGATCCTGGAGCAGGTCAGCCGGTCTGACATCGCCGCTCTCACCGCGATCTGGGGGCGGCTGTCGGCGTTCCTCGAGGTGCACGCGGCGGCGGAGGAGGAGGTCTTCTACCCCGAGCTGCTGCAGGCGGGCCAGCGGGCCGGCCGGATCAGCACCGCGGAGGAGGAGACGCTGGACGCCATCAAGGACCACAACGAGATCCGGGACACGATCGCCGCGGTGGCCGGCCACGTCGTGGGCAGCGACGGATGGTACGAGGCGATCGCCGCGGTGAACATGGCCAACGGCGATCACATGGCCGAGGAGGAACGTGAGGGCCTCACCGACTTCCGGCGGGAGGCCGGGCTGCCGCTGCGGCACGACCTGGGCGTGACCTTCGCCACCTTCGAGGCGCGGCACGTCACCGGCGTGCAGAACCCGGACAAGGACCCCGCCGCCTACGTGCGCGAGGCGGAGCGGTCAGCCGCGGGCGACCTGCCCCTCGGCTCCCTCGGCATCGGCAGCCTGAAACGACCGCCGGACTGAGCCGCGGCAAGGACCGGCTGGGTGCCTAGACGCCGATGTTCTCGAACGTCACCTTGAGCGTCGCGGTGCGCGCGTGCTTGCTGCCAGGCGACGGGACGAAGGCCACCGTGCCGGTACCCGAGCAGGGCACGGTGATCGTCGTCGGGATGTACTCCGGCACGAAGTAGCTGGTGAACGTCGCGATCACCACCGTGGCCGGGCTCGGGCTCAGGGCCGCGGTGATGCGCCTGCCCTTGCTGCCGGTGTAGCCGAGGTCGCTGGTGGACGCCGGCACCGTGGTTTTCACCTCGACCGGCTGGTTTCCCGCCGGGTGGCCGGAGGTAGCAGGCCCGCCGCAGACCACGTAGATGACCGCCTGGCCGGGCGGATGGCCGTTGACCAGGCCGGTGAAGTACTGGTTGGGCCCGATCGGTACCGGATCCTGGACCGGCCCGGGCGCGGCGGCCAGGGCGGACACCGAGGGCGCAGCGGTGAGAGCTAACGCGGCCGCGGCCAGGACCAGGGAAAAGCGATGGAGTCGTGTGCGCATCTGAGCCTCCGATGATGAGCGCTGCGCATCTCTACGGGCCATATTTCCACCGCCGGCCCGGAGCCGCATCATGCCCGCCGCTGATATCAGCCGATGTTCACGCGATGTACCTGAGGACGGATTCGGCGACGCAGGCGGGCTTGGCGCCGTTCTCGATCTCGATCGTGGTGGACAGCTCCGCCTGCGCCGCGCCGTCCAGCGGCTTGACCGCCGTAAGCCGCGAGGTGGCGCGCAGCCTGGCTCCGGCCGGCACCGGCGCCGGGAACCGGACCTTGTTCAGGCCGTAGTTGATCACCATGGACACCCCGTCCACCCGGAAGATCTGCGGCAGGAACGCGGGCAGCAGCGAAGCCGTGAGCATGCCGTGCGCGATCGTGCTGCCGAACGGCCCGGCCGCCGCCCGCTCGGCGTCCACGTGGATCCACTGGTGGTCGCCGGTCGCGTCCGCGAACGTGTTGATGCGTTCCTGGTCCACCACCAGCCAGTCGCTGGTGCCTAGCTCCTCGCCGGCCGCGGCGGTCAGCTCCGAAATCCCGTTGAAGATCCTCATGCGCGGTAGCTCCAGATGCGTGCGTTCGGGATGATTTTCGAGCTGAACCTAAGTCGCCAGCCGTGCTCCCGTCAACCGATGATCACCCGCGGGGCGGTCCGTCCCGCTGGTCCGCCACGGCCGCCTCGATGGCCGAGAAGCGCACGCGTTCTTGTTCCAGCCGGACCGAACGTCCCAGCAGGTGCGCGGCGAGATCACGGTAGAGATCGGCCTCCGCCGCGTCGAGACAGCCCACGTCGGCGCTGGCCGGGCTCGGCTCCGTCACCCACTGGCCCTGGTGGGCGAGCAGGGTGGTGCGGTCCATGAGCATGGAACGGGTGTGCGGGAACCGGCGGCGCAGGCGGCTCAGGATAGCGAAGCCGTGCGTATCGATGTCCCCCCAGTAGACGAGGCCGCGGTCGGCCAGCCAGGGCAGCTGCTCGAGCGCGGACACCGCGTAGCCCCCGCCGAAGATCACGATGGCGTCCGGCATCGGCGGGAAGGCGAGGTAGGTGATCTCGTTCTCCACCACGTACACGAGGCAGGCCGCGGGCGGCGCGGCGGCCAGCTCCTCAGCGCGCACCGTGAGCTCGCAGAACCCGTCCCGGGGCGCCAGGTACCTGAACCGCACGTAGCCGGGCTTCTTGCGGAAGCGGTAGCGGGCCGCGAAATCGGACCTCGGGGCGGCGGCGTCGATCCGGTCCGGGACGAGCTGGAGATCCAGCAGGTCGGTGAGGATGCCGCGGTGCCGCTCGATGAACTTCGTGTCCACGCCAGGCACATCGATCTGCCGCAGGTAGCTGCCGGGGCGACCATGAAGATCGATCCACCGAACGGCTCCGATGATCATGTCCCAGTCATGCGCGAGCGACAGCACCTTGACCGGGTGGCCGATCACCCAGTCGGCCAGCGCCGGCAGCTCGGCCTTGGCCTGGTCCACGGCCGCGCTGAAGGTGCGGACATCCGGCTGGACGCCGAGCAGCTGCCACAGCTGGTCGTAGCCGTCGATCCAGGCCCGGCACGGGAGGGAGTTGGTGCCGATGACCCGGCCGCCGATCCGCTTGTGCTCGACCCGGACAAGCCGGCTGTCCACGCGCTCCCAGCCGCGCACCCAGGCCTGCACGTCACCGAAGCTGGCGGCCAGTTCCCCTGCCGCCGGGCCGCGCAGGCCGATGCCGAGCGGCTCCCAGGGCTGGCCGCTGGCGAACATCGTGAGGTAGACGCCGGTCGCCCATCGGCGCCGGAGGGTCGCCAGCAGGCCGCCCGGAGTCGTCCAGCCCGCCCTGCCCGCGGTCGCGGCCGCCAACTCAGTTCCCGGCGGCGGCCGGGGCGGCGGCGAGGCCGATGGCGTGGGCAAGCTGGCGCTGCTTGTACTCGGTGATGGTCAGCGTCTGCAGCCGCGAGTAGTTGCTGTCGGTATTGTCCACGAAACCCACCGCGGACACGTAGGGCTCGATGACCTGGATCTTCTGCAGCGGCGTCACGATCAGCAACTGCAGGCCCAGGCGGCGGAACAGCTCGAGCGCGAACCTGGTGGACTCGTCCGACCCGCGCCCGAACGCCTCGTCGATGACGACGAACCTGAAGGTCTTGGACCGGGTCGCGCCCCACTCCAGCTTGAACTGGTAGGCGAGCGAGGCGGCCAGGATCGTGTAAGCCAGCTTCTCCTTCTGGCCACCGGACTTGCCGCCGGAGTCGGTGTAGTTCTCGTATTCGGTGTCGTCTTCGCGCCAGCGCTCGGACGCGGAGAAGATGAACCAGTTGCGGACGTCGGTGACGCGCCTGGTCCAGGTTTTGTCCGCTTCGGCCTGGCCTTCCCGGCCCTTGAACCGCTCGATGAGCCGGGCCACCTGCAGGAACTTCTGCTCCGAGTACTGGTCAGAGACCCCGGTCAGCGAGTCGTCGGTGCAGTCGCGCAGGTCGGTGACGAAGTCGCGGATATCGGTGCTGGGCGTGTGCTGGGTCTCCAGCCGGATGTAGCGGCCCGGGTTGTAGTCGACGCCGATCAGCGACTCGTTGATCGTGGCGACCCGTTCCCTGATCAGCTCCCGCTGCTTGAGCAGCTGGGAGTGGAACAGGGCGATGTCGCGGATCGTGTTGGTGTTCAGGTAGGTCTTGAACTGCGTCTGGAACCGGGGCAGGTCGTCATGGACCAGGCGCTGGTGCAGCTCGCGGTAGCCGGTGGCCGACAGCACCGAGTCGTCGAACTCGGCCGTCTCCACCGGGTACGCCTTGCGGAAGTCACCCATCTTGCCGACGATCTTGTTGCCCAGCGTGGTCCGCCGGGCGTTCAGCTTGTCGACCGCCGTGGTCAGGTGGTCGTGGGCGGCGGCCTCGCAGCGGTCGCAGCGGGCCGGGGAGTCCTGCGGGAGCGCGGCGAGCGGCGGCGCGGCGAGCCTGGCCGCGAGCGCGGCGAAGTGCGCCCGGGCCGGCTCGCAGCCGGGATCGGACAGCACGGCGTCCGTCTCTTCCAGGCTGCGGTAGGCCGTCTCGATCTCATTGCCGAGGCTGCCGATCGCGGCGGTGACGGTCTCCTGGTTGCCCTCGGCGGCTTCGATGCCTTTCTGGATCTGCTCCAGTTCGCGGGTAAGGCGGTCCAGTTCCTTCGACGCCTGCTGCAGGTTCCGCTTCTCGGTGGTCAGGGTCTCGATCCTGTTGACCTGCGACTGCCAGTCGATCCCGGTGAATTCCGTAGTCTCGGCGAGACCGGCGAGTGCATCCCGGCGCTTGTCCGCCGCGGCCAGTGCGTCGGTGTGCTTCTGCTGCTCTGCGGCGACCTGGTTCTGCCGCCGCTGGATCGCGGCGGCGTGAGTGACCAGCGCGTCGATCTTCCGCTCGTTGGTCCAGCCGAGCACGTAGTTGCTGCGGTCGTCGATGCGGTAGATGTCATTCTTCTCGTGCCGCCCGCCGGTCCCCTTGATCTGGCCGGCCTTGGTGATCGCCCGGGGCGCGCGCCGGAAATCGGTCATGGACCCGACGCACTCGTAGCCCGCGCGCCGGTCCAGCTCACGTTCCAGCCACGGGTAGAACGGGCTGTCCTTGATCTCCAGCCTGGCGGACAGCAGGTTGCCCGGCGGCGGCGCCGGGGCGGCGGCCACGCTGACCGGGACCCGGTAGTACACCAGCCTGGCGCGGAGATGGTGATCGTTGATCCAGTCCGACACCGCCGCGTACCGTTCGTCGGGGACGAGAATAGACAACGCGAAGCCGCGCAGCAGCCGTTCGGCGGCGCCCTCCCACTCGGCCTCCTCTGGTCGTACCTGGATCAGTTCGCCGACGAAGGGCAGCTCCGGCTCGTCCAGCCGAAGCTCCTCGCATATCCAGCGCCGCAGATCCAGGCTGGCCCTGGGAATGCTGGTCTTGCGTGACTGCAGGCTGCGCAACTCGGCGTTGAGGTCCGCTGCCTGATCGTCCAGCGACTTGGCCTCGACCTTGGCCTCGGTCAGCCGGTTCTGGCAGTCGGCTTGCTCCTGGCTCACCGCCGCCGCTGCCTGGGTGATCTGCCGCTGGCGGACGGAGAACTGCTCCGTAGACTGCACCGGCTCCATGCCGGCCCGCACCAGGAGCTCGCCGAACCGCGCGGCCTTCTCCTTGCGCGTGTCCCGGGCGCTGGCGCTCTCTTCGAGCTGTCGCTCGATCTCGCTGAGCCGGTCGCCGCCGTGGCCGTACCGCTCCACGGTGAGCCTGGTCTCTTCCCGGCGCAGGTCGGTGACGGAAGCCTTCAGTCGTTTCAGTTCCTGCTCACGGCCGGACTTCTCCTGTTCCAGGTCACCGATCTGCTGCTCGAGCAGCCCCGCCTTGCGCTCGGCGAAGAAGAACCTCAGCGCGGACCGCTGGTCGGTCAGCGCCCCGATGTCCAGGCCGGCCTGGTCGTGGGCATCGCATTCGGCCAGCAGCGGGCCAAGCAGCTCGAGCTGCGCCTGGGCGCGCCGGACCGCGTCGTGCGCCCTGGTCAGGTCCTCGAAGTGGTCCACCATCCGCCTGGTCCACGACTCGGAGTCGAACGGCTCGAGCATGTGACCCCGGACGAAGTCGTTGAGGTTCCCGACCGACTTCATCGACACCGTCTGGTGGAACAGGTCCATGGCCTGCTCGGACTCGATGCCGAGACGGCGGCGGAAATCCTTGCCGTACTCCGGGAAATGGTCATGGGTGCGGGCCCCGGCGGCGCGCAGCCGCCGCTTCAGCGCCATGATGTCGGGACCGAAGTCGGCGAAGTCAGCCGGGATAGACAAGGCGCGGTCGGCCATCACGAAGAACCGGTCCGGCTGTCCCGCGTGGCCGTCCCGCAGCCAGAACACCTGGGCAAGCGTGACGGTCAGGTCATAGCCGCGGTTGGCGAAGACGCCGAGGATCACCGAGTAGGAGCCCGGGCCGCGCAGCGCGACCGGCCGGGAGGTGCCGGTGATCTCGCTGCGCTCCGACTTGTAGTAGCCCAGCACGTAGGAGCGCAGGCTGCGTTCCCTGGTCTCGGCGCCGGCTGCCTTGTTGTAGGAGATGCGGTTGGCCGGCAGCAGCAGCGTGGTGATCGCGTTGACGATCGTGGACTTGCCGGAACCGATGTCGCCGGTGAGCAGGCCGTTGCGGCCGCCCGCCTCGAAGGCCCACACCCGGTTGTCGAACGTGCCCCAGTTGTAGACCTCCAGCCGGTCCAGCCGGAAGCCGGACAGGTGCGCGGCGTCGGCGTCGTGCAGCTCGACTGCGCCGAACAGGGCGTCAGCCATGCCCGGCCGCCGCCGCTAGCTGGCCGCCGGCCGGATCGGCCGGATCGTGCCCCTCGGGCTGGGCCCCGTCGGGCTCGGCCCCGTCGGGCTCGGCCCCGTCGGGCTGGGCCCCGTCGAGCTGAGCAGAGTACTCGGCCAGCCGCCGGTCGAAGTCGGCGAGCCACTGGCCGTCGACGAACGCCTTGAGGATGCGGCGCACCTCGAACAGCGCGTCCTGGCCCCGCACCTGGCGCAGGAAGCCCAGCTCCACCGCCTTGGCGATGTAGGAGTCGATCTGGTCCACCAGCCGGGCCTCGTTGCTGCTGGGCGCCAGGAACAGCCGGACCATCTCGACGATCTGGTCCCTGGTGAGCATCAGCCGGGTGTCGCTGTTCCCGGCGTCGAACTCGGCCAGCTTCTTGCGCAGCAGGGCGAGCAGCAGACTGACGTGGAAGGACAGCGAACGGCGCGCGATCAGCCGCGGCGGCGCCGGGCGGTCATCGCTGCCGTCGTCCTCCTCTGGCCGCGACCGCAGGAAGGCGTAGCCCTCGGACTCGTCGATGACCACGGTCAGGCCCATCACCGCGACGTAGTCGCGCACCTGGGCCTGCAGCTGCAGCAGCTCGCGCCAGGCCCGCTCATGCGCGTCGCGGTACACGACGCCCTTCATCAGCTGGGTGACCGCCAGCGGCAGATCCGGCTGGGCCGTCGCCGTGATGGTCGAAGCCTGCGCTGTTGTCACGGCAATGCCCCGTTCGGAATCAATGACGGTGAATGCGGCGAGATGCGGGCGAAGACCACTCCGGGCAGCTCAGCGGACCTCACCCGGCCGTCCTCGTCCTGCCAGCTGACCCGCTGGCTGGCGGCCTCGTCGAAGACGACGCGGAAACCCGGGTCGGACAGTGACAGGTAGGTCACCAGCTCGGCCAGGCCCTGCTCCAGCGGCTGCTCGCTGATCAGCTGGGCGAGCGCCACCTGCGGGCGGCCGGCCAGCGCGCGCCGGACGGTGCGGGACAGCCGGGCCGGATCGACGTGCACCTGGTCGAACAGCCCGGGCGCGTCGAACCCGTCCTCGCCCGGCTGGACCGACGTGCTGTCCAGCCTGGCCTTGGTCACCGGGCTGTACAGCGGGCGCTCCATCGGCAGCGTGATCGCCGGGGACGTGCCGTCGATCTGGGTGGTGAGCGCGGCCGTCCCGCGGTCCTCGCGCAGCCGCAGCGCGCTGGCCTCGATGCTGCGCAGGATGTCGATCACGCGGCGGTTCTCGAACCACACCTGGTCGTCGAGGAACCGGCGGAGCTGCTCGGACAGCTGGCGCACCGTGTCCTGAGTCCGCTCCCCCGCGTCCAGCCAGTCGTAGTGGATGCGGCGCATCCGCGGGTCGGGCTCGCCGAGCTCGGCCAGCTGCTGGACCTTCCCGATGAGCTCGGTCAGCTCCTCCTGCCGGGCCTGGGAGAGCAGGAAGTCGTAGAAGGCGCGGAAGCTCTTGCCCTGGTCGGAGTCGGCGATCGTCTCCCGGCTGCCCAGGATGTCATCGAGCAGCTCGCCCTTGGAGCCGGTCCAGCCGGCGATCCGCTCGCGCAGCTGACGGTCCAGGCTCCTGAAGTTGGCCTCTACCTCGCGGAAATCCGAGAGCAGCTCGCGGGCGGTGGCCGAGAACTGCTGGTACCTGTCGCGCTGGGCGCTGGCGTCGAGCAGCTCGATGTCGCCGGCCTGCACCCGGGCGATCTCCGCGTCGATCTCCGCGCGGCGCCGGTGCAGCTCGGCCAGCCGCGCCTGCGGGTCGGTCTCCGCGCCGAACACCATCTGGCGCAGCAGGCTGAAGATCGTGTTCAGCCGGGACTCGGTGCCCACGAAGGACCGGGTGCGCAGGCTCCTGACCCAGGACAGCGCCTTCTCGACCGCGGGCGTGGCGTCGAAGTGCGGCTCATCTGAACCCTCGGGGTAGTACTTGCGCAGCCAGCCGGCGTCGGCCGCGGCCCAGTCGTCCAGGTAGGCCTTGGCCGGCCGCGGGAAGGTGCCCGCGCCGAGCCACTCGTTCAGCGCGTACAGCTCGTCATCGAGCCTGCTCACCAGGTCGGGGCCGGCAATGGACCTGGTGTTGCCGGCCACGAAGACCTTGTCGAAGAAGCTCAGCATCAGCGGCGCGTTGTCCGCGCGCAGCAGCCGCCACGCCGGACTGTGCTTGCGCAGCGAGCTGATCTCGTCGAAATCCACCTGCCTGCCCTCGCGTCGGTCGCCCGCCTTGCGGCCATGCTAGAGGCGGGCTCCGACACTTACCGCCCGGCACACCGGCGGCCGCGCGTTCATCTCAGGTTCGCCGCTGTCGGGCATGATGATGATGCTCGTACCATCGTGGCTTCGCCGATCGGAGTGCCGGTATGGCGGTCACGCCAACGTTCCCCAGCCGGGACGCGCTGCGGCGGCTGCGGTTCCGCCCGCTGGACGCCGTCGTCGGCGCGGTCATCTTCCTGCTGATCTACGCCGTGGTCCGGGTGGGCGCGAGCGCCCATGTGCCGTTCCGCCCTAGCCAGGTGACCACGATCAGCACCTCGCCGCCGCGGCTGCCCTACTACGCGGCGCGCAGCCTGCTGCGGATGCTTCTCGCGCTGCTCTTCGCCTACGCGTTCAGCCTGGGCTACGCCTACGCGGCCGCGCGGAGCAGGCGCGCCCGGCGGGTGCTGATCCCCGCCCTTGACATCCTGCAGTCGGTGCCGGTGCTGGGCTTCCTCGCCATCACGGTGACGTTCTTCCTCGCGCTGTTTCCTGGCTCCGAGCTCGGCCTGGAGGCAGCCTCGGTCTTCGCCGTGTTCACTTCGCAGGCGTGGAACATCACGTTCTCCTTCTACCACTCGCTGGTCACCCAGTCCGGCGAGCTGGCCGAGGCGAGCCGGCTCATGGGGCTGTCCCGGTGGAAGCGGTTCTGGAGCATCGACGTGCCCGGCGGGGCGATCGGGCTGGTCTGGAACGGGATGATGAGCTTCGGCGGCAGCTGGTTCTTCCTGACCGCGTCCGAGCTGATCATCGTGGGCGGCCACCGGTACACGCTGCCGGGAGTGGGCTCGTACGTGGGCGTGGCCGTGGAGCAGGGCCAGCTCGGGCACGTCGTCTGGGGCATCGCCACCATGATCATCATGATCCTGCTGGTCAACTTCGTGTTCTGGCGGCCGCTTGTGGCCTACGCTGACCGGTTCCGGCTCGAGCAGACGGAGGCCAGCCAGAAGCCGCGGTCGCTGGTCCTCGGCCTGCTGCGGCGGTCCAGCTGGCCGGGCGTGGCCGGGCGGGGACGGCGCATCATCGCTCGGCCGGTCAATCAGCTGATGGGGACCGTCACCGGCATTGATGACCTCAGCCTGGTCGGCCACGCCGCGCGCCGCCGGGCCGGTGATCTCGCCTTCGCGGCCGTGCTCTTCGCCGTGCTCGGCTACGGCCTGTACAGCATGCTGGCGTATATCGCGGCCGGGCAGCAGGGCCTGGGCGTGCTCGGGCACGCGTTCGGCCTCGGCTTCCTGACCCTGCTGCGGGTGATCGTGGTGGTGGTGGCGGCGGCGTCGGTGATCTGGGTGCCGGTCGGCGTGTGGATCGGCTTCAATCCCCGGGTCGCGCAGTACATGCAGCCGGTCGTGCAGGTGCTGGCCAGCTTCCCGGCGAATTTCATCTTCCCGTTCGCGATCGTTGTGTTCCTGGACCTGGGGATCAGCCTGGACTATGGCAGCGTGCTGCTGATGGCGCTGGGCACCCAGTGGTACATCTTGTTCAACGTGATCGCCGGCGCCAGCGCCGTGCCGTCGGACCTGAAGGAAGCCATGGACAACCTCGGCGTGCGCGGCTGGGAGCGGTGGCGGCGGATGATCCTGCCCGCCGTGTTCCCCGCGTACGTCACCGGCGCGATCACCGCGGCCGGCGGCGCGTGGAACGCCTCCATCGTGGCCGAGATCGTCATCTACAACCGGCACCTGCTGGTGGCCAGCGGCCTCGGCAGCTACATCGCCCAGGCGACGGCGCGCAACGACTTCCACGCGATCATCGCGGGCACCCTGGTGATGTCCGTCTACGTCACCGGGCTGAACGCGCTGCTGTGGCGCCGGCTGTACAGCATCGCCGAGTCGAAGTTCGCGCTGGGATGACCGGCCCGCTGATCAGCGTGCACGCGCTGAGCAAGTCGTTTTCCGGCCCGGACGGCCGGTCGGTGCCGGTGCTCGACGGCATCACGCTGGACGTCGAGGAGGGCGAGTTCGTCGCGCTGCTCGGCCGCAGCGGCAGCGGCAAGTCCACCCTGCTGCGGTGCATCGCCGGGCTGATGGCGCCCTCCGACGGTCAGGTGCTGTTCCGCGGCCGGCCCCTGGCGGGCACCAACCGGGACACCACGATGGTGTTCCAGACGTTCGCGCTGCTGCCCTGGCTCACCGTGCAGCAGAACGTCGAGATCGGGCTGGAGGCGCGGGGAGTGGCGCCGCCCGAGCGGTCCGAGCGGGCGCTGCGCGCGATCGACCTGGTCGGCCTCGACGGCTACGAGTCGGCCTACCCCAAGGAACTGTCCGGCGGGATGCGCCAGCGCGTCGGGTTCGCGCGCGCCCTGGTGGTGGAGCCCGCGGCGCTGCTGATGGACGAGCCGTTCAGCGCGCTGGACGTGCTCACCTCCGAGAACCTGCGCGGCGAGCTGCTTGAGCTGTGGGAGGGCAAGCGGTTCCCGACCAAGACCATGGTCATGGTCACGCACAACATCGAGGAGGCGGTGCTGCTCGCCGACCGGATCCTCGTCCTGGGCACGAACCCGGGCCGGATCCGGGCGGACCTGCGCAACCCGCTCCCCCGCCCGCGACGCCGCCGGACGCCGGATTTCGAGGAGTTTGTCGATCAGATCTACCGGATGATGACGCAGCGCGACAGCGTCCCCGCCGCGGCGCCCGCCCAGGCCGGCGGCGAGCCCGCCAGAACGCTCGGCGACTCGCCGCTGCCGCAGGCCACCGTGGACGGGCTGTCCGGCCTGGCCGAGGTGCTGCTCGGCCGGCACGACGGCGTGGCCGACCTGCCGGACCTGGCCGACAACCTGGGCCTCGAGGTGGACGACCTGCTGCCGCTGGTGGACGCGCTGGTGCTGCTCGGCTTCACGGAGCTGCGCGGCGAGCAGCTGACGCTGTCGCACGTCGGCCGGATCTTCGCGGGCGCGAGCATCCAGGAGAGCAAGGAGATATTCGCCCGGGCCTGCCTGGATCGCGCGCCGCTGGTGCGCACCATCTACCGGGCGCTGCGCGCCAGCCTGGACGGCAACCTGCCGGCCGGCTTCTTCACCGACATCCTGCGCACCCACGTCGGCGAGGAGGAGGCCGCCAGGCAGCTGGACGTCGCGGTGAACTGGGGCCGCTACGCCGAGCTGTATAGCTATGACTCGACCCGCGGCCAGATCATCCGCGAGGAGCAGGGCATCGGCTCGATGGTGGCCGACCTGCCCGAGCCGGCCAGGCGCGGCACGCTGCACCTGTACCTGGGCGCCGCGCCGGGATCGGGCAAGACGTTCACTATGCTGCGGGACGGCCGCGCGCTGCGCGACCGGGGCGAGGACGTGGTCATCGGCTTCGCGGACACACACGGCCGGCCCCGGACGGCCGAGGCCGCCGCAGGCCTGGAGACCGTCCCGCCGCGCGGCGGGAATGGCGGCGGCGCGGGGGGCCGCGGGGAGATGGACCTGGAGGCGGTGCTCGCGCGCAAGCCCGCCGTCGTCCTCGTCGACGACTTCGGCCGGCATATTGCGGCCATCGCGTCGCTGCGCGACGCGGGGATCGACGTGATCAGCACCGTCGACGTTTGCGACCTGGAGCACGCCGCCGCCGACGTGCAGCGGATCACCGGGCGGCCGCCCGCGGCGGCCAGCGTGCCCGATGCGGCACTGGCGGAGGCCGACGAGATCCGGTTCGTGGACAACTCTCCGGAAGCGCTGCGCAAGCGGCTCGGGCACGGGAACATCTACCCGCCCGGGCAGGCCGATGCGGCACTCGGCGGCCTGTTCCGCACGTCGAGCCTGGCCGCGCTGCGCGAGATCGGGCTGCGGGTGGTCGCGGAAACGCTCACCGCACCCGGTGCCGCCCGGCCGAGCGAGCGGCTGGACGTGCTGGTCGCCGTTGCGGTTCCCGCCCAGGCCGACGCGCTCGTGCAGCGCGGTGTCCGGCTGGCCCGGCGCAGCAGCGGGACCTGCACGGTGCTCGCGCTCGGCCCGCCCGCCGGGGCAGTGTCCGGAGACGGGACAGCCAGGGTCCGGTCCGCCGCGGAAGCCGCAGGCGCCGCGGTCATCGTCCGCGAGGGCAGGGACACCGCGGCCGCCATCGTCCAGGCGGCGCGCGAGACCCGCGCCCGGCATCTGGTGGTGGCCGAGCCCGCGGCCGGGCTGCTGGAGCGCAGGCGGCCGAGCCTGGCCGAGCGGCTGGCCCCCCAGCTCCCGGACGTTGGCCTGCACATCGTCGCCGCCCAGGCCCGGCAGGGCGGCGCCAGCAGCCAGAACGGTGACTCCGCCGGCGGCGCGGCCGGCCCCGCGCGGCAGCAGGCGCGCGGTGCTATCCGGGTCTACCTGGGCTGCACCAACGGCGTGGGCATCACGACAGCGATGCTCGAGGAGGCCGGCCGCCGCAGGTCCCGCGGATCAGACGTGGTGGTCGCCGCCGTCGATGGTCGCGGCCGGGAAGGGGTCAGCGCGGCGCTCGAGGGCCTGGAGTTGATCGGCGACGGCAGCACCCTCGACACCGAGGCGGTGCTGGCCCGGCACCCGGAGGTGGCCTGCATCGACGACCTGTCGGCGGTTGACGCCAGCGGCGAGAGCCGTTTCGCCGCGGCCAGACGGCTGGCCGACGCGGGCATCACGATCGTGGCCACCGTGCACCTGGCCAGCCTGCGGGACAGCGGCCCGGAGCCCGGTGACGGCCCGGACGTGGCCGCCGTGCTCACGCTGGCCGACGAGATCGAGATGGTGGACGTGGCGCCTTCCATCCTTACTGACCGGGTGCGGCGGGGCGAGATCGTCCCGGAGGACCAGGTCGAGCACGCCTTGCTGACCGACTATGCGCCGCATGCCCTGGCCGTCCTGCGGGAGCGCGCGTTCAGTGTCCTGGTCGAGCACGCTGACCGCAGGCGGGCCGGCCACCGGCGCCACAGCAGCCTCGCCGGCGGCGAGACACGGCCGGTCATCCTAGGCTGCGCCGCGCCGCGGGCGGGCATGGAGCCGCTGATCAGGCGCTCGGCCGCGCTCGCGGCGCAGCTGGCCGGAGACTTCCTCGTGGCGGTCGTCCGGCCGTCGCAGCCGCCCGCGGACCTGGAGCAGGTGCTGGCTGGTTACACGGCGCTGACCTCGCAGCTCGGTGGCCGGCTGGCCGTGCTGGAAGGCCCCGCGGCCGGCGCGCTGGCGACGTTCGCACGTCAGCATCAGGTCACCGAGCTGGTGCTGGCCGGCGGTACCGACGGGCACGCTGGCCGGCACCCGGTGCTCCGCGATCTGGTCCGGGGATCGGCTGACGCCGAGGTGCACGTGCTGCCGGCGGAGGTCCGCTAGCTCAGCACGACCCCGACGGGAACCCCTACTGCAGCTTCCGCGGCAGCCAGGGGTTCACCATCTCCAGCCACGTAACTTCGCGTGAGCGGTCACCGACCAATCGGCTGATCCCTCGGCATGCCTCGTGCGGTATTTGTTGTCAGATTCCTTCCCGCGTTTGTCACAGCACTGGTCGCGGGGCCTCAGACGCTCCCGATGCCTCCCGTTAGCAAAGTCCTGGGCGTGTCGTGGCTGGTCTTGCCGCGGATTGTCGCAGGTCTCCGATAGAGTGTTCGAAGAACATCAAGTTTTCTCGTCTGCCTGCTCCGGATGGAGGTGAGTGCCGTGCCCGCGACCCCGCGGTCGCAGGAGCAGATCCTGGAGTCCGCGCTGGCCGCGCTCACCGAGGATGACATCCCGCCCGGCGACGCCGACCGGGCCAGGCCCGATCCGGACACCGGCCGCCCGGCCGAGCTGGCCGGGCTGTCCGGCGCCGACCTGGACGAGCTGCTCGCCGCCGCGGTCCCGGCCGCGCCGTCCTGGCGGACTGACCCGTCCTGGCGGACTGACCCGTCCGGGCGGACTGACCCGTCCTGGCCGGCTGACCCGTCCTGGGCGGCGGATCGGTTCCTGCCTGCGCGGGGGGTGCCGGCGGGGTGTCTGCCGCGGGATGGGTCCGGCGGCGGCACCGGGTTCTGCGATGGCGGGGAGCTGGACGTGCTGGCCGCGGGGCTGCCGCTGGCCGGGTTCGCCGAGGACGCGCACGCGGTCTTGCCGCAGGTCAGTGGGGATGCACTGATCGGGGTGCTGCGGGCGTGGCGGCGGGTGGCGTCGTGGGCCACCGCGCGGGAACTGGCTGCGGTGGCTGAGCTGGCCCGCCGCCGTCCCGCCGCGGGTAGCCCGCCGGGCACCGGCGGGCGGCTGCCG
Organism: uncultured Actinomycetes bacterium; assembly: GCA_963702235.1. Taxonomy (GTDB): domain Bacteria; phylum Actinomycetota; class Actinomycetes; order Streptosporangiales; family Streptosporangiaceae; genus PALSA-505. The sequence continues at coordinate 6,261 of CAVPBZ010000026.1, read as the reverse complement.
CTGAACCTGAGCGAGTTCATCCCGGACGAGGTCGCGGCCGCGCTGACGCTGACCCGGCTGGCGGCCGAGCAGGAGACCCAGCTGGCGCTGGACCTGGCCGGGCCGCTGGCCACGACCGCCGCCGCGCTGGCCGCCGGGCGGATCGACCCGGCCAAGACGAAGCTGATCGCCGCCGCCACCGCCACCCTCACCCCCGCGCACGCCGCCGCGGTGCAGGCCGCGGTGCTGGCGGACGCGCCGGACCTGACCACCGGGCAGCTGCGCCGGGCGCTGGCCCGCGCGGTGCTGACCGCTGACCCCGGCGCCGCCCGGCGGCAGCGCGAGGAAGCGCTCAAGGATGTCCGGGTGGACTGCTTCCCCGACCCGGCCGGCACCGCCACCCTGGCCGGCCGCAACCTGCCCGCAGCCCAGACCCTGGCCGCCGATAAGCGGCTGTGCCGGATCGCCAGGAGCTGGCAGAAGCTGGGCGCGGCCGGCGGGATGGACCTGCTGCGGGCCCGCGCCTACCTGGCGCTGCTCCTCGGCCTGGACGTCAGCCTGCCACCCGCCGACCTGACCCCGCTCCCGCCCGCACCCGGCAGCCGCCCCGGCCCCGGCGACGCGCCGGACCCCCGCACCCGCAGCGGCACAGGCCGCGGCACAGGCACAAGCGCCGGCCACGGAGCTGGCCCCGGCGGCGCCGATGACGGCGGCCCGGGCACGGACGGGCAGCCGGTCCCGGACGGGCAACCTGACCCGGACGGGCCGCCGGTCCCGGCCGGGCTGCGCCAGCCCGAGGTGCTGCCGCCGCTGGCCGGGCAGGTCAACCTGACCATCCCGCTATCCACCCTGCTCGGCCTGTCCGACCGGCCGGGCGAGGCGGCCGGGTACGGGCCGGTCGATCCCGGCACCGCCCGCGCGCTGGCCTGCGCCGCGGCCGGGCACCGGGCCACCCGCTGGCACATCACGGTCACCGGCCCCGCCGGCCGGGCCCTGGGCTACGGCAGCAGCACCAGCCGCCCCGCCAGCACCAGCACCGCCAGCACCGGCGGCGCCAGCAGCACGAGCATCAGCGGCACCAGCGGCGGCGGGTGGGCGGTCAGCGTGACCGCCGAGCCGATCGCGGCCGGGTGCTGTGACCACCGCAACGCCGAGCCCGGCTACCGGCCCAGCCCCGCGCTGCAGCGCATCATCCGCGACCGCAGCACCAGGTGCACCGCCCCCGGCTGCGGCCGCCCGGCGGTCTCCTGTGACCTGGACCACACCACCCCGCACGACCAGGGCGGCATCACCTGCGAGTGCAACCTGGCACCCTTGTGCCGCCTCCATCACCGCCTGAAGCAAGACGAGAACTGGAAACTCCAACACATCAGCCCCGGCGTCATGGCCTGGCTCACCCCGGCCGGCCGAAGATACATCACCATCCCCAGCCAGCACCCCACATAAATCCCCGGCTCTGTCTCTTGGCACCACGCCCGTGCATTTCTGCGCTCTCGTAGCGTCGTCCCTCACCTCCGTGCTGCATAGGGCGCAGCCGGGTGGCGAACGCCTCGGGCCCTCGGCGAAGCCGACGTCGCCGCCGGATGGTCGGGCGCAGCATGTGCGCGCGTTAGCCAGGGCCAGGGCACTGACGGCGCCGCCGCTGGAGCGAGGACCGTGGCCGGACCGGAGCCGAGGTAGGTCAGCAGCGGGGCGAGGCCGACGGCACGCACCTCCAGGCCAGCCAGGTGCGGGCGGCGTCGGTGGGATCTCGTCAACACTGGTAGTTCTGCCGGATTCGGTCCCGCCTGATGATCGATGCGCCGGTCGGCCTGAGATGATTACTGGATGCGGGATAGTCCGGCGCCGCCCAAGACCCGGCGGGATCGCCTGTTCGAGGCCGCGGAGGCCAAGCACGTCCCGCTGCGGGCCATCCTGGTCACTGTCGCGGTGGTGGCCCTGGCCTATGTAGCCGGCAAGCTGGTCTACCGGCTGCGGGACGTCATCCTGCTCATGGTGGTCGCGGGATTCATCGCCCTGGTGGTCAACCCCGTCGTGCTGGCCGCGCAGCGCTGGGTCGTGCGACGGCGCGGGCCGGCGGTGAGCATAGTGACGCTGCTGGGCCTGCTGGTCTTCGCGGGCCTGGCGCTGGCGTTCGGCTACCCGCTGGCCAACGCGATCACGCACCTCGCCGACGGCCTGCCGAAGTACATCAGCCAGGCACAGCATGGCCAGGGCTGGATCGGCCACCTGGTCACCAGGTACCACGTCCAGTCGTGGGTGCAGAAGAACGCGCCCAAGCTGGTGAGCTTCGGCCAGGGCCTGGCCAAGCCGGCCCTCTCGCTGGGCAAGGGCGCCCTGTCGCTGCTCCTCTCGCTGGTCACGATCTTCATACTCGCGCTGCTGCTGCTGCTCGAGGGGCCGAAGATGCGGGCCGGCCTGCTGGGCATGATGACCCCCGCGCGGTCCGAGCGCTACTCGCGGATCGCGCGGGAGGTCAACCGGTCGGTCACCGGGTACATGCTCGGGAACTTCCTGACCTCGCTGATAGCCGGAATCGTCGTGTTCGTGACGCTGCTGACCGTGGGCGTCCCGTTCCCGGTCCTGTGGGCGCTGTGGGTAGCGCTCGTTGACTTCCTGCCCATGATCGGCGGCGCGCTGGCGGGCATTCCGACCGTGTTGTTCGCGCTGACCCACTCACTGACCGCGGGCATCGTCACGCTGGTGGCCTTCCTCGTCTACACCCAGTTCGAGAACCACGTGCTGAACCCGGTGGTGATGAGCCGGACGGTCCGGGTCAACCCGCTGCTCGTGCTGGTTTCCATCCTGGTCGGGGCGTCCATCGGCAGCTGGATCGGCGGGGTGTTCGGCGCGTTCGTCGCGGCGCTGATCGCCATCCCCGCCGCCGGCGCGATCCAGGTGCTGGTCCGCGAGATTTGGCATTCGACGGATCCGCAGCAGCTTGCCCCCGAAGAGACCGGTCAGGAGCTTGCCGCCGACGGGGCCACCCGGGACGATGCCGGCCAGGACGGGGCCGCCCAGGTGCACCGAGGGTAAGACGACACACCGGTTGAGGGACGGCAGTGACCGTCGAGCGGCTCCCGGCGGCAAGGCCGCGGTAACGTCCAGGGCCCGGCAGCTCAGCCAGCGGCGACCCTAGGCAGTCTGCTGACTGCGGAGCGCATCGGCCAGCTGGCGGCGGCCGGAGATCCCGAGCTTTTCGTACACCCGCTGCAGGTGGCTTTCGACGGTGCGGACCGAGAGCTGCATGTCGGTGGCGATCTGCTTGTTGGACCGGCCGGCGGCGGCCTGCACCGCCGTGTCGAGCTCGCCGGGCGTCAGCCGTACCCGGGGGGTGATGACACCGACCGGCGGCGTGGCCGCGCCTTCGCAGCGGGCGAGCAGCCGCGCCGCCTGCTGCTCCAGGCCGGCCGCGTCCCGGGCCCGGCCGGCCCGGCGGAGCAGGACGGCGGCCTCGGCGCTGGCCTCGGCCGCGTACAGCAGCGCGCCCATGGCCTCGAAGTCGCCGGCCACCCGGCCGAGGGCCTCGCTGTCCCGCGCCGCGACCGCGCTGGCGTAGCCGGCACGCGCCGCCACCGGGCAGCCGTCCGCCCGGGCGGCCAGCCCGGTCAGCCGGGCCACCACCTCGAAGTGGAGGTGGAACGTGCCGTGCGACGTCTGCGCTCGGCGGACCACGTCATCGACGCTCACCGCATGCAGGCCTCGCGCCGAATTCGGCGAGCCCCGCCTCGAGCAGCCTGCGTAGGGTCTTGCGGCCCTGGGTACCCAGAACGCGCTGCTGCGCGGGGATGCCGCCGCGTGCGGACCGCTGCCGCTGCCCGGCCGGAGCCTGCCGGGACGGCGTATGAACTGCTAGCACGAAAGCACCTCCTAGCCACCGGCCCAGGCATGCCGCAGGCGGCGGCCGGACCGTGCTCATAGGTACAGCAGGCCACAGCGCGGGCGATCGTTCCTCAGTAGTCCCTACTGGAATCCCGGCCGGGGACTACCGGGGAATCTTGCGGAAGTCCCAGCTCCTGATCTTCTCCGGCGTGATCCGGCGCCAGGCGTGGCGGCCGTCGAACAGCATGGGGCCGCCGCCGAAGTACTTGCTCGTGAAGAGCGACTCGACAGCCGTCAGGGCCTCGTCCGGCCGCCCGGTCCTCGGCACCTCGCCGACCGTAACGGCGCGGCCGCGCAACTCGACGCCGCGCAACTCGTCATACTCCTGGCCTGCGTCGATCACCACCGCGACCCGGTTATCACGCTCCCAGTCCGTCCATCGCTGGCTCCGCGACAGCGAATGCAGCCAGAGGGACGTGCCGTCCCAGGCGAACCAGAGCGGCGTCGCGTGCGGGCCGTCGGCACTCATCGTCGCGACCCGGCACGTCCGCTCGCCGGTGAGGAAGTCATCTAGCTCCGGACCGGTCATGGCTATCCGCCGTCCCCGCCGCTGCCCGCTGGTCATCTCGCCTCCGTCTGTCGCTTCCGGCCAGCTCTGGTCTCCTGCGGTACCGCCGGCGTGTGGGTGCCGCCGGCGTGTGGTGCCCGCCGCACAAGCCAGTAGGGACTACTGAGGACTTATCGCCGCTGCTGTGGCCGACTGTAAGGGCCCGGGCCGCTGCCGGGCGCACGGCACCGTCGTGATCGCGGTGTGGCCCGCCTTCGCCGCCCGGCGCACGCCGTCCCGGCCGCTGATCCTTTCGGTCTACGGCTCGGCCGCCGTGACCGCCGTGTTCATCGCCATGCTCGGCTGGCTGGTCCTCGAGACCCAGGGTGGCAGCCTGCTGGGGCTGGCCGAGCGGCTGACCACATCGGTGCTGACCTGCTGGCCGTTCATTGTCGCCGTGGCCCTGCGCCGCACCCCTAGCCCATGAGCTGCTGCTGCGCGAAGTCCTTGCCTCGGATGGCGATCAGGGACACACGCCGGCCACCAGCGCGACGACGGCCGCGACCAGCAGGATGTGGTCCAGGCCGGAGGTAAAGGTGCCCCGGACGATCAACTCCACCGGCCGCCTGGCCGACCCGGGCAGGCGGCGGATCACGTTTCCGACCTGGCCGGACTTCACCGCGGCGGCGATCTGCGGGCCCTGGCCGGACAGCCCGGGCAGCGAGGCCACCCGGGCGGTGATGTCAGTGGTCACCTTGTTGGAGAACAGCGTGCCCAGCAGAGCGATACCGGTGGCGATGCCGACCTGGCGGAAGGTCGAGTTGATCCCTGAGGCCATGCCGGCCCGCTGCGGCGGCACCACGCCGACCGCCGTGGAGGCCAGCGGCGGGTTCACCAGGCCTACCCCTAGGCCGCCCACGATCATGCCCGGGATGAGGTGGGTCCAGCTGGAGCTCATGCTGAGCCCTCGCATCAGCAGCAGACCCACGCCGACGAGGATCAGGCCGGGCCCGATGAGCAGCCGTACCGGTACCCGTGCGGTCAGCCGCCCGGCCACGGTGGCGGTGGCCAGGATGCAGACCGAGATCACCATCAGCCGCAGGCCGGTGCCCAGCAGCAGGTCGCCCAGGATGTCCTGCAGGTACAGCACGAGGTAGAGCAGCATCGCGAAGATCGAGGCACTGAGCCCGAACGCCGCGACCGCGCCGCCGGTGAAGGTCGGCGGCCAGGAACAGGCTCAGGTCGAACATCGGGTGCGCGATGTGCCGCTCGACGAGGACGAAGGCGATCAGCAGCACGGCCGCCACCGCGAACGCGGCCAGCACCAGGGCGTCGGTGAAGGATCGCTGGTTCGACTCGATCAGGCCGTAGACCAGGCTCGACAGCGCGACGGTAAACAGCGCGAAGCCCGGCCAGTCCGGCCTGCTGGCCTGCGGCGCCCGCGACTCCGTTACCTTGGTGACCGAGATGACGACGGCCGCGATGCCGATCGGCACGTTGACGAAGAAGATCCACCGCCAGGACAGCGAGGTCAGCAGGCCGCCGAGCAGCGGGCCGATGGCCACCGCCAGGCCGGTCACCGCTCCCCAGACGCCGAACGCCGTGCCGCGGTCCCGGCCGCGGAACGCGTCGGCCAGCAGCGCCAGCGATACCGAGAACATGATCGCCCCGCCGATACCCTGCAAGGCGCGGGACAGCTCGAGCATCAGCGTGCTGGCCGCGAAGCCGCACAGCATCGACGCGCCGGTGAACACCCCCAGGCCGACCAGGTACAGCAGCCGCCGGCCGTACATGTCGGCCAGGCTGCCTGCGGTCAGCAGGAACGCTGCCAGCGTCAGGGCGTAGGCGTCCACCACCCACTGCAGGTCGGCGAAGCTCGAGTGCAGGGCCCGCTGGATGTCCGGCAGCGCGAC
>CAVPBZ010000025.1:0-54656 GCA_963702235.1 uncultured Actinomycetes bacterium | reverse complement strand
CTCGGCCACGAACCGGACCTCGACCTCGCTGGTCAGCTCCGGGTCGGTCTCGACCTGCCATTGCGGGCCGATGTCCCAGCTGAATACCACGCGGGCTGGTGGTTCGTAGGCCAGGATCCGCGCCCACCGGCATTCGCTGCCGTCGACGGCGCGGTCGTAGATGTGGCCGCCGACGCGGGGCTCGAAGACGGTCTCGGCGATCGCGGCCGCGAGCAGGTTGTGCTCGGGCGGCTTGAAGTCGCCGAACCTCTCGGTGAACGCCGTGAAGGCCTGCTCGGGCGGCGCGTTGACCACGACCTGCTTGCGGACAACGGGCGCCTCGGTTTGGGTCATGAACTCTCCTCCGTCGCTTGTTCGGCAACATCCGCGTAGCTGGCCAGAGCTCTCTGCCAGAAGGTGTCGAGCTGATCGCGCAACGCGGCCACTGCCGTCGGATTGAGCCGGTAGAGACGCCTGGTGCCGACCGCGCGTTCACTGACCAGGCCGGCGTCCTTGAGGACCTTGAGGTGCTGGGAGACCGCCGACCGGCTGACCGGCAGCTCCGCGGCCAGTTGTCCCACCGCCTGCGGCCCGTCGGCCAGGCGGCTGACGATGGCGCGCCGGGTGCCGTCCGCCAGCGCGCTCCAGCCCTCACTTGCTCGGTCAGGATCCACTAACGGTTAGATTTGCCTAACGGAGTAGCTGGTGTCAAGCGGATCCGGCTGGCCGTAGGCCGCGGCAAAGCCCTCCCGCCAGCTGGGGTAGCGGAGCGTCCAGCCGAGCTCCCGCTTGGCCTTGGCGTTGGCGGCGCCGCGGGACTCGGTTCCCATCATCACCGCGCCTTCGCCGGCGACCAGCCGCGCGAGCCAGCGAGGAACGTGGCGGGGCGGCTGGGCGCCGAGCACACTCGCCAGCACCGGCAGCCACTCGCTGACCGGAGCGGGCTCGTCGTCAACGATGTTGTAGATGCCGGCTCCGCCGTGCTCGAGCGCGAGCACGGTCGCCGCGGCGGCATCGTCGAGATGGATGAACGAGGACACGCCGGCGCCGTCGCCGACGACCGGGAACTGCCGCTTGCGGATGGGCCCGGGCAGCCCGTCGCTGGCAGCGCCGTAGCAGCCGCCGTAGCGAAGCGCGATCCCGCCGGCGGCCGTGACCGCCTCGTCGAGGTGACGCATGGCGGCGTTAGTCTCGCGCGCTGAGGCCGGCGGAGCGGGGTCGAGCGGGTCGTCCTCGGTCTTGACCGGGCCGCCCGCACGCGCGTAGCGGTAGCAGGCGAAGCTCTGCGCGACGAACCGGCGCACGCCTGCCTCGCGCGCGGCGGCCAGCAGCGCGTCGGTGCCCTCGGTCCGGAGCCGGTTAGTCTGCGCGAAGCTGCGGTCGAGGCTCCTGGAGAAGCGCATGTCCGCCAGCGCGGTCGCCTGGTGGATGATCGCCTCGGGCCCGGCTTCGAGCACCGCCCTGCGCACGGCGCGCGCGTCGAGCAGGTCGAGCGCGACCGGCTCCGCGCCGAGCGCCCTGACCCGCTCGGCGTTTCCGGGTGAGTGGAAGGTGCCGGTCACCTGGTGACCCTGGTCGATGAGCTGGTGAACGAGCCGGCGGCCGATGGCACCGCTCGCCCCCGCAACGAATACTCGCATCGTGTTCTCCTTCTCGGTATCGCGTTAACGTGCTTCCCGGTCACATCCGCCGCCCGCGGCGGGTCACTCTGATGACCCCTGGCCACGGGAGGATGTGACCGATGGACGAGAGCGAGTGGCTGGCGGATCGCTTCGAGGAGCACCGGGCCCGGCTGCGGGCGGTGGCCTACCGGATGCTGGGCTCGCTCACCGACGCCGACGACGCCGTCCAGGACACCTGGCTCCGGCTGAGCCGGTCAGGGGCGGACGAGGTAGAGAACCTCGCCGGCTGGCTGACGACGATCGTGGCCCGGGTGTGCCTGAACATGCTGCGCTCGCGCAACATCCGGCGCGAGGAGTCCCTCGGGGTGCGCGTCCCCGATCCGCTCATCAGCACCCGCGGGGAACTGCAGCCGGAGGATGAGGCGTTGCTGGCCGACTCGGTCGGCCTTGCCCTGCTCGTCGTGCTCGATACCCTCACGCCGGCCGAACGGCTGGCGTTCGTCCTGCATGACATGTTCGAGCTGCCGTTCGAGGAGATCGCGCCGATGGTCGGCCGGACTCCGGCCGCGGCCAGGCAGCTGGCCAGCAGGGCGCGGCGCCGGGTGAAGGGCGCCGAGGTCCCGGCGCCGGACCGCGGTCTCGCCCGCCAGCGGGAGGTGGTCGACGCCTTCTTCGCCGCCGCGCGCGGCGGCGATTTCGATGCCCTCGTCGCGGTGCTCGATCCCGGCGTGGTGCTGCGCATCGACGCAGGCGCCAGCCGCCCGGCCGACTCCGTGGCGATCCGCGGCGCCGCCGCGGTAGCACGCCAGGCGGTCAGCGGGCTCGCCACCGCCCTGCGGGTCGCCGAGCTGCACCCGGCGCTGGTGAACGGAGCAGCCGGAGTGGTCGTCAGCGTGCGCGGACGGCCCGTCACCGTGATGGGTTTCATCGTGACCGGAGGCAAGATCGCCGAGATCGACGCGATCGCCGACCCCGAGCGCGTCCGCGAGCTAACCGCGAGCGGCTAGCCCCAGCCCGCCTGCCTGAGCAGGAGCTGCGTTCCGGCCGTCGTTAGCCCGCTGCGCTCGTGCGGCACGTGTCGTAGCGGACCTCGCCGAGGTCGGGAAAGCTGTCGAGCTGGACTGTGACCAGCCGGCCCGCCTGCAGGTAGCTGACCCTGAACCCCACCGGCAGTGGCTGCGGGCACCGAACCGTGACGTCGAAGATGACCGTCAGCCACCCGGTCGCGCCGGGAGCCAGGGACGGGGGCGGCCCGACAACGGGTTGCGGCAGCGAGCCGCAGGTTCCCCACTGGCTGGCTATCGCCTGCAGCCCGCCCAACGGCAGCACGGGCTTGACCTCGCGCAAGGTCACCGTTCGACCCGACTGGTTCACGATCTCGGCGCCGAGCTGCAGCGTATGACCCATCTGAACGGCACACCGGCTGCCGGTCACGCTGATCGCCGTGCCGGCGGCCGGCTGTACCCCGGTGAGGGCCAGGGCCGCCCGGGCCGGCCTGTCGCTGGTACTCAGCTGGTGGTGGCCACCGATAAAGCCCAGCAGCAGTCCAGCGACCAGTGCCGCGAGGGCGATGCCGATGGTCGGTCCTCGCGCATTCCCCCATGGCAACCGGGACGGCCGCCCGCCCATCTCGACCACGTCCGCGGCACCGGCAGCGCCGGGAAGATCCCCCGCTCGAGCGGCGCCTTCGAGCGGAGGCTGGCGGTTCTCGTGCGGTTCCACCTTCTGACCATAGGCGCGGCCGCGGCAACAGACCACCCCGGCGCCACAGAGCGCAGACCTTGGTCAGAGCGACCGATGGAAGACGATGACGTCGCGGCCGGGGCCGTTGTAGCCGGGCACCGGCCCGGTCACCGCGAAGCCCATCGACTGGTGGAACGCGACCGACCCGGTGTTGGCGGGCGAGGTGACCGCGCGGACCTCACCGCGGCCATCGGCCCGGGCCAGCGCGAAGAACGCCTCGTACAGCACCCGGCCCAGCCCGCGCTGGCGGGCGCCGGGATCGACACCCGCGAAGTGAATGTAGGCCTGCCGCGGGTCGGACGGCGACAGGATGCCGGCCAGGAAGGCCGCCGGGCCTTCCGCGCCGTCGATCACCAGGCTGGTGCGGTGAAACAGGTCGAAGAACAGCCGCGGCAGCGACCCCAGCACCGGCCGGCCCCACCACTGGTCGATGACCGCTGCGATCGCGTCATAGTCCTCTCGCCTGGCCGGCCGCGGCGCTCTCCCGCTAGCGGGGCACATCTTCCCACCGGCCGCCCTGCCGGTACTCGATCCTGGTCGCGCCCCAGGTCTCGACGCTGATCTCGTCCAGCGGGGCGTGCGGGCTGTCCCCGCTCGGGTCATAGATGCGGCCCACCGCGCGCGCCTCGTCGCCGTGGCTGACGACCCGGAACCACCGGCCTGAGGTCAGCGCCTCGCGCACGTCACCGAGCCCTGCTTCGGGCGGCCCGTAGGCGCCGACCGCGCTCGGCACCGCGCCGTCATAGCCGGCCACGAGATCCTCGGTGATAACCCAGCAGTACGGGGTCGTCAGGGACGAGAACTCAGCCGCCATGCTGTCGGGCACCGTCTCGGTCCCGGCGGGAGTCGTTTCCTCTTCAAAGCTCTGCGTCATCTTCCCTCCAGCGCTGCGTGCACCCAGTGACGCTACCCATCGTGGCGTGACCCGATCATGGGAACCCGGATAACCACCGGGCGGGGGCGCTGCGCCGGCTGGATCGCCGTACCACTGTCTCAAAACGAGACAAACCCGGTTATTCCGAACGGCTGCCGCCGCGGCTCAGGCGCGGGCGCGGACCGCCGCTGCGGCCGTTCGGTGCTGCGCGGAGCCGTTCCGGCGTGGCTTGAGGCTGGCGGGAACGGCCTCAGCCGGTCCGCTGATCCGCGCTGGTCAGGGCCTGCGCCCGGTCCACTCGGGTCCAATCGTCATCCAGGCTTCGTCCCAGCCAGCTAGCCGTCGCCGGTCGCCAGTGCGGTGAGCTACCCATAGCGCCGTCAGCAGTACGAGCGCGAGGACGGCGGGCGCCACCGCGGCGGCCGCGACGGTCCGGTCGATGACCTGGCTGGGCAGCAGCGGCGGGCGGGTGGGGTTGCCGGAGGCGTCCAGCCACGCTGTCACCTGGCTGCCAGCAGCCAAGCCGGTGGGGGCGAGGACATCGCCCGTCCGCAGGGCGGCGCCAGCGCCCGTCCAGCGGGCCTGCACCCAGGCCTCGCCGCCCCAGCGGGTTGCGGCCATCGTGAAGACAGGAGGGGGCGTCGGCTCGAGCAGGACCGCCTGGACCGTGTGCCTGTCCGCGGCCTGCGTCCGGGCCTCGGTCCTCGCGGCGTGATACATCCACTGCCCGGCTGCGATGGCCGCCAGCGGCCCGCCGGTGAGGAACGCGGCTACCATTCCGATGCGGACCCAGGCCAGGATCCGGTCGGTGCCGCGGCGCAGCGGATTGCGATCCAGGCCGAGAAGCATGGCGAGCCGCTTGGTCCTGTGCAGACGGGTAGGTCTCGCGCCCACAGTGATCACCTTCTCGTCCGACCGCGGCAATGGCTACGACCAATCCCCTGGACGGACCGCGGCATCTGCACTGCAGCGGGCACAATGGCCGCCCTCCTCGGCGGACCAGACGCGTTGCCGGAACCGACCGAGATGCGATCGAGGATAAGCGGCGGCAGGCACCGTTACGCCCCGGATACGAGCAGTTCGCACCCAACACGGCCCGTTCGGCCGGATCGGGGCCGCCCGCAGCCCGGGCCGGCCGGTTCTCCGGTGCCTCAGGGTCAACTCCAGGCACGCGGCGCGCACCACGCGGACCGCGCGGACGGTGATCAAACCGGCCGTCTCGCGGCCGGCTTCCTTCGCATTAATGCTGATGGGAGCCCATTCGCGGGGATCAGGCGTGCCGCCTGCACCGCACCGCGCGGCGTCTCAGCGCGCGTCGCCCCACCGGCCGGCGGCGTGAACGGCAGCCGGCCGCGATACGTGCGCATGACTTTCCTCACACCCCGGGCTGTGCCGGTGTATCGCAGCGGGATCAGGCCGTCACCGCTGATGTGCTGACCGGGCTGGCCGGATGCTGCGCGGATCCGGGACGTACGCGTACAGGCCTTGACCGGCTACCGGATCGGCCGGTAGGTCGCGATCAGTGCACCGCTGCTGGTTGGCCGGGCTTCGACCAGTTCGAACGTGGTCAGCGCTGCGTCGTCGGCGAACAGCCGCTTGCGGCCGCCGCCGGCGACGACCGGGCTGATCATCAGGGTCAGCTCGTCGAGTAGCCCCTGTTCGATCAGCGACCGGACCAGCGACGGGCTGCCGGCCAGCACCGATCGTCCCGCCATCCTGCCGGCGCAGTTCCGTGACGAAGTCGGCCACCGGGCCCTTGATCAGCGTGCTGTTCGACCACTGGCCGACGGAGTCGAGTGTGCTGGAGGCGACGTATTTCGGCGTGCTGTTGATCCAGGTTGCGAACGGCTCGTCGGACGATGTCGGCCAGTAGCCGGCCCACTCAGTGAACGTCACCCGGCCGAGCAGCACCGCGTCCTGCTCGTCGAGCATGCGCGACAACGCCGCGCCCATCTCCTCGTCGAAGCTGGGCTGCCACTCGTTGGGCGCCTCGACCACACCGTCGAGCGAGCTGAACAGCCCCGCGTACACCTTGCGCATGTGACGAAACCCTTCTTGTCGATCCGAGCGGCCTAATGAACGGGTGTGGTGGCGTGCCCGGTGGCGGCGAACTGCCGCAGAGCGGGCGCAAGTACCTCCGCGGCGACGTTGTGCTGTGTTCCTTCCACCGCCTGCAAGGAAGCGGTGGGCAGCAGGCCGGCCAGCGCACGCGCGGCGGAGATCAGCCATGGCTCGGTGCCGCGCCCGTACATGACCAGGGTGGGCACGCTGACGGCCGCCCAGCGATCGGCCGGCAGCGGCGCGCCGGACATCGTGGTCCCCATAATGCGGCCGTCGTAGGCGATGGTGTGGGCGACTTCTTCCAGTGCGGACCAGAACGGGCTCTGCCGCATGCCGGCGACAAACTCCGCCGGCATCCCGGCCGCGGCGGTGAGGAAGAGTTCCGCCGCGTCGCCGGGACGGCCGCAGGCAATGCTCGCGTCGAGCCGCTGGACGTAGTCGGCCGGTAGCGGCGGGCGGCTGTCGTTGACCACGAACGGCGGCTCGAACAGCGCGAGCCTCGCGATCGGCAGCCCGGCGGCGGCATCCAGGGCCAGGACCGCGCCGGAGGAGACGCCGCAAACGAACGCCGGCGCGCCGGCATCGGCGATCAGGGCGGCCAGGTCCTCGATCTCGCGCTGCACCGCGTAGGGGGCAGTGTCACCGCTCTCCCCCCGCCCACGGCGGTCGTAGGAGTACACCCGGAATCGGTCGCGCAGCAGCTCACCTGCCTGCGCAAGAGTCTGCGACACGGCCCGGTGGCTCGTCGCGCCGTCGATCATAATCAGCGGCTGGCCGTCGCCCCGGGCGTCGAAGCAGATGGCCGTGCCGTCCGCGGAAAGCACCGTGGTCATCGTCATTCCCTTCGTTCAGATCAAGCCTGCTGAGGGGTTCTCATGTCTCAGGAGCCTTGCCGTCCGCGCAGGCACCCGCCAGATGCCGATGTCGTCAGCTGGCGAAGACATTTGCGTGCGGATCGCCGGTGAGGAACACCATCAGCGACTGGTACCGTACAGTACCGTACCTTATCCTGTACGGTACTGTACAGTACTAGCAGGAGAATTTGTCAGGAGGGCTCGTGGATCTTCAGGCAGGTGCCAGCGCGGAAACGAGCACGGAAACCCGCCGGTCTGAGCGCGGGCGGCAGGCGATCATCCGGGCGGCCACCGAGGTGTTCCTGAGGCACGGCTACCTGGGCGCGACCACAGACGAGATCGCCGCCCGTGCGTCGGTGTCAAAGCAAACCGTTTACAAGCACTTCGCCGGCAAGCAGCAACTGTTCGCCGAGATCATCATGGACGCGACCAGCCACGTCGTTGACGCGCTGTCCACCGCCGTCGCCACCACGCTGCAGGACGCGCAGGACGTGCGCACAGCCCTCCGCGACCTCGCAGACGGCTTCCTGCGCGGCCTGCTGCAGCCGGACGTGGTGCGGTTGCGCCTGCTCGTCATCGCCGAAGCCGACCGCTTCCCCGAGGTCGGAAGAGCCTGGTTCGACCGCGGCTTCGACCGCACCTTGGTGATCGTGGGCGAGGCAATGCGAGGCCTCGCCGACCGCGGCCTCCTGCACAACCTCAGCGACCCGACTCTGGCTGCCTACCAGTTCGCCGGACTCGTCATGTACCAGCCGATGAACCAGGTCATGGTCGCCGGGACAGACGCACTCCCGCCCGCCGACAAGCTGAGGCGCATCGCAGACTCGGCAGTGGAGATGTTCCTCGCCGCCTACGGCTGAACGCCGGCCGGGTCGTAGTAGTGGGCGTACTGCCAGATGCCGTCGGTGATCAGCGCTTGGTCGGTCAGCGGGCCGAACCTGGCGGGTGCGAGCGCGCCGATGTCGAGCCGGTCCGGGCGGCCGCAGATCCAGCCGGCCAGCGCCTCGCCGATGGCCAGCGAGGAGGAGAAGCCGGAATCCGTTGCAGCCGCTGGCTACCCACAGTCCGGGCACGTCCGGCAGCGGGCCGGCCACGAACCGCCCGTCCGGGCTCATGGTGAACAGGCCGCCGCGGTGCTCGGCCACCGGCCCGTCGGCGGCCAGCGGGGCCTCGGCTGCGACCTGCCCGGCCAGCTTGCGCAGCACCGCCAGGTCGAGCGGCATGTCATCGGTACTGAAGGAGGAGGGCTCCGCCCGCGGGTCCAGCGGCAGCGGCGCGTCCTCGAATCCGCCGAACATCAGGCCGCCACGGGCGGGCCGCAGGTACACGGCGGCGTCCACCACCCGGGTGATCGGGTCGGCCGGATCCAGGTCGGCGGACGGCTCGGTGATCAGCAGCTGATGACGGACCGGTGCCACGGCGACCTGCGCGCCGGCCAGCTCGGCCACCTGCCGGGTCCAGGCCCCGGCCGCGTCCACGGCGACCGCCGTCGTGATCGTCCGGGCGGTGGTCTCGACCGCGGTGACCCGGCCGCCGGACAGCGTGATCCCGGTGACGGTCTCGTTCTCCAGCACCTCGGCGCCGTGCCGCCGGCGGGCGGCCAGGTAGGCCTGCGTCAGGCTGGCCGGCTCTTCGATGTAGGCGTCTTCCGGGCACCACAGCGCTAGCTCGTCACCGTCGCCGCGGTAGTAGGACAGCCGGCCGGCCAGGTCCGCCGGGCTGGCCTCCTGCACGTCGGCACCCCAGCCGCGGGACTGGCGCGCCTCGGTCCGCAGGTAGGCCTGGTGCTCGCCGGTCCTGGCCACGAGGAAGCTGCCGGAGCGGATCACCTCGAGCGGCACGCCTGTCCAGTCGGCGAAGCTGACGGCCTTATCGATGCTGCGCCGCGCGAGCTCGGTACGCAGCTCGTCAGCCTGGACGGACTTGAACAGCCCGGCGGCCCGCCCGGACGCCTGCGAGCCCGCGGTCTGTCGTTCTACCACGACCACCGACCGGCCCAGCTGCGCCGCGTGCAGCCCCGTGCTCAGGCCCAGCGCACCCGCGCCGATGACCACCACATCTGCGTTCATGGCGTCAGTCTGCCGCAGCGGGCGTTACCGGACGAGCCGGACGGGCGGCTCACCAGGTCGGGATGGGCGTGGTGAGCGGCACGCCGCCGACCGGCGGCGTGCGGGTGACCGTCAGCCCGGCATCGCGGGCCAGCTCGGCGAACCGGGCCGAGTTGACGATCGCGGCCCCGCCGGGGTCGTTGTTGAAGTAGACGTACACGTCCGCGTCGCCTGGCCACGTGTCACGTATCCGGTTAACCCACGGTCGCAAATCCTGCTCGCCGTAGCTGGGCCACGGCTCGGCTGCTCCCTCGTGCAGCCGCAGGTAGCCCCAGCCGGTGGTGCACCACAGCGGCGTGACCGGGCGGCCGAGCCGGTCCGCCCAGGACAGCGCGGCGTCGTGGCCGGTCAGGACCTGCCGGATCTCGTCGGTCCACCAGGACGGGTGCCGTGGCTCCACCGTGACCCGCGGCCGTCCGCCGCCGGGCAGCCCCGCGCGGAACTGGGCCAGGCAGGCGTCCAGCAGGGCCGCGTCAGCGGTGAGGTTCGGCGGCAGCTGGAGCAGGACGGGGCCCAGCTTGGGGCCGAGGCCGGCCGCCGCGCTGAGGAACCGGGCGACGGGTTCCTCGGGATCTCGCAGCCGCTTGACGTGGGTGAGGTAGCGGCTTGCCTTGACCGTCATCACGAAGTCGTCAGGTGTGCGGTCCCGCCAGCCGGCGAAGGTCTCCTCGGTGGGCAGCCGGTAGAAGCTGTTGTTGTTCTCCACTGTCTGGTACTGGGTGGTGTAGTGCTCCAGCCAGCGGCGCTGGGGCACACCCGCGTACAGCCCGCCGCGCCAGTCGCGGTACTGCCAGCCGGAGGTTCCGATTAAAACGGGCATACGGCCTATATTCCCTCGCCGTCCTCGTTGATGACGCCTTTGGTGAGCAGGAAGCATCCGTACGGGCGCGCCTCAGACGTGGCGATAACCGCGAAGGCTGCCCTGGCCCTGTCGTAGAACGCGGTCCGCTCCAGTGCGGCGACAGCGAGGGCCCGGCCCTCGGACTCCTCGGCCAGCTTCCGGAACTCGTCCTGGACCTCGGGCACGCGCTCGGGCTCCCCGACGACTTCCATCCGGGTCACCGGCTCGGCTACGAACGTGTCCAGCGGGAGCAGCCCCAGGATGGCACGTCCGGCCGTGCACACATCCGTCCCGTCCAGCCGGGCCAGCCGCCGTGACATGGAGGCGGCAGGAAAGTTCCTGTCCACGATGGCGACCTCGTCGCCGTGGCCCATGGCACCGAGGATGTAGAGCACGTCGGCGCTGAGCAGAGCCGGGATTCCCTTGAGCACATCACCCTCCGTTGTGGTTGCGCTGCCGCTGCCTGCTCATCCCTTGAGCGCTCCGGCGGTCAGTCCGCTGATGAACTGCCGCTGGGCCACCAGGTACACCAGGACCACCGGCGTGGTCACGATGCTCAGGGCGGCGAACAGCTCGGGATAGTTGGTGCTGTGCGCGGTCGTGAAGTTGACCAGGCCGAGCGGCAGTGTTTCCAGGTTCGGCTGGTGGATGAGGACGCTGGCCATCAGGTACTCGTTCCACACGCTCGTGCCCGTGAAGATCAGCAAGGTGGCCAGTCCCGGCTTGGCCAGCGGCAGGACGATCCGGACGAAGGCCTTGAACCTGCTGCAGCCGTCGATCAGGCCGGCCTCTTCCAGCTCGTTCGGGATGGACTGGAAGAAGGAGTACATCAGGAAGATGCCGAACGGCAGGTTCTGCGCCGCGTAGACGAGGATCAGGCCCAGCCTGGAGTCGAACAGGCCCAGGCTGATCTCTGTGGTCAGCACCGGGATGGCGGTGACGCCGAACGGGATCATGATTCCGGCGAGGACGAAGTAGTAGATGTACCGGCGGAGCGGGAACTCGACCTTCGCGAAGGCGTAGCCGGCCATCGAGCACAGCGGCAGCGTGAGGATGAGCGTCCCGAGCGTGGCGATGATGCTGTTGACGAACTTCTGGCCCAGCTGGACCTGGTCCCACGCCTGGGTGAAGTTGGACCAGTGCCAGCCGTGCGGCAGGCCCCAGATGTTGGTGTAGAACTCGCCGAGGGATTTGAACGACCCCAGGATCATCCAGACCATGGGGTAGATCGTGAGCAGGACCAGGATCCCCATCGTGAGGTAGGTCCCGGCGGGGAACGCGGCCAGCCGCCTGCGGATGCCGCGGCGGCCGGGCTGCGCCGGCGCCAGGTCGCGGGGCGGGGCGGAAGCGCCGGCGCTCATCGCGGCTGCTCCCGGCCGCGGGTCATCACGGCGAGCTGGACGGCCCCGATGATCGCGACGCCGATGAACAGGATGATGCTCATGGCGTTGGCCAGCCCCACCTGCTGGGAGTTGAATGCCTTCGACACGATGTAGGTCAGGGCGACCTGCGTCGAGTTCAGCGGGCCGCCGCCGGTCATCACGTAGACCACGTCGTAGTTGGCGACGAACGCGCCGGTCAGCGCCAGCAGCGTGCTGAACGCGATGACCGGGCGGATGGACGGGATCGTTATCCGGCGGAACGTCTGCCAGCGGCCCGCGCCGTCGATGGCGGCGGCCTCATAGAGCTCGCGCGGAACGCTCTGCAGCGCGGCGAGATAGAGCACCATGTGGAACCCGGTCCACTTCCAGACGTCGACCCACATGACCGACCACAACGCCAGATGCGGGTCACTCAGCCAGCCCGGCTGCAGGCTGCCGAGGCCGACGCCCTGCAGCACCTTGTCCGCCAGCCCGAACGTGGGATTGAAGATCCAGGACCACAGCACGCCGACCACGACGAAGGAGAAGATGACCGGGAGGAACCCGGCGGTGCGGAAGAACGCCCGGCCGCGCAGCTTGCGGTTCAGCAGGACGGCCAGGCCCAGGCCCAGCAGGTTCTTGATGATCGTGACGCCGATCGCGTACTGGAAGGTGTTGCGCAGCGACAGCCGGAAGACGGGGTCTTCGAGCGCGTACTTGTAATTGCGCAGGCCGAACCAGGTCATCGTGGGCGACAGGCCGTCCCACTGGTACAGGCTGACGAACGCGCCGCGGAACAGCGGGTAGATGACGAACACGGCGTACAGCAGCACCGCGGGAGCGACCATCGCCAGGCCGAAGAGCTTGCGGTTCCAGCGGTGCCGGGAGGCTGACCGGCGCAGCCTGCCCGCCGGCGCCGCCCGGCCCGCCGCCGGCCGTGCCGTCTGCGCGGTCGTGTTCAGAGCGCCTCCCCCTTCACCGGCCCGCAGGTCCGGCTGTCGCGGTGCCCGGCGCGGCCGGGTGGCTGGATGGCTAGCCCGTGACCTGGATCTTCGGCACCGGCGACGGCTCCACCTGGGCCCACTGGCTCTTCGACCACTTGGCCAGGAAGTCGTAGTTGTAGTTCTGCTGCTGGCGGAGCGTGTTGAGCTGGCTCTGGACGGACTGCGCGGCCTGGGCCGGCGTCTGGTGGTTGAACAGCACGCCCTCGATCGCGTTCTCCACCGACGTGGTCACGTCACTGGGCCACATCCAGTCCAGCCAGCCGATGGTCTTGGGCAGGAAGTCCTGCCGCAGGGTCGTGGCCAGCGGGTCGCTGGCCGACGGGACGGCCGCGACGGACGGCACGACCGGGTCGAGCGTCCCCAGGATCTTCCCGGCTTCGGGCGGGCTGGTGACGAACTCGAGGAACTGGTCAGCGAGCGGCAGGTCGGCCTTCGGGATGAACGACGGGATCGACAGCGCGCCCTCAGGTGCGCCGCTCGGCTGGGCAAAGACGCCTGGCGTGTTCACCACCAGCGGGAACGTGAACACCCCGATGTCGAACTTGGGGTTGGCCGCTCGCAGCAGCGGCAGCGCCCAGGTGCCGTCGAACATCATCGCGGCCTTCTGCTGGACGAAGGCGGCGATGGCCCCGTTCTCGTCCGTGGCCAGCGACGAGGACGTCAGCAGGCCGTTCCTGGCGAAGCTGGCCACGTCCTGGAGCGCCTGGACGGACGCCGGGCTGGTGAATTGCTGCTTGCCGTTGAGGAACTGGGTGGTGTCGGCGATCGACTTGTTGCCGGAGGTCTGGGCGAACGCGTTCATGTACCACATCGGCCATTCCCACGTGTCCTTGCCGCCTTCGACCATGGGCTGGGCGCTCGACCTGCTCTTGATCACGCTGGCGTCGTGCACCATCTGCGCGTAGGTCTGCGGCACCGACAGGCCGAGCTTCTTGAACAAGGTCTCGTTGTAGAAGAACACCGACGAGCTCTCGACCGAGAGCGGGATGCCCCAGATGTGGCCGTCCAGCGTGAAGCGGGCGACCGTACCCGGGCTGAACCGGCTGGCGTAGGAACTGACCAGCTTGGTGAGATCCATCAGGCTGCCTGCCTTGACGAAATCCCAGTTCTCGGTGCTGTCGGTGGTGATGTCGACCGTCTGGCCTGCCAGGTGCGCCTCGTTGAGCAACTGCGGGACACCGGTGAACTGGCCCTGCCAGGTGGCCGTCACCGAGCAGTGGTACTTCGCCTTGAAGTCGGCGAAGACCTGCTGCCACGCGTTGGCCTCGGCCTGGTTGGCACGGGCCTCACCCAGCATGTGCAGCTTGCAGTTCGGGCCCGGCTTGGCCGCCGGTGCCGCGCTGGCCGGGGCAATGCTGCCGCCCGAGCAGGCCGCGACGGCGAGTGCGGTACAGGCAGCTGCAGCCACGGCGGTAATGCGCTGGGCTCGGTGCATCACGGGCTCCTCACCTCGTCGGCGGCGACGCCATCCCTTGTGCACAGCATCCCCCGGCGGCAGACCACGGCGGCGGTGGACGAATGAATGGGAACGATTCCACTCCGATCCCAATGGGATGTCAAGTAGCTCCGGCCCTCTTTTTACTGCGCGCACACTGGATGCCGCCGCGGCTGGTATGAGACCATACGGCTCTATGAGCGCCATGGATCTGGGATCGATCCCGGAACCCGTCCGGCTCCGCGACGTGGCCGCGGCCGCGGGTGTCTCGGTGTCGACCGCCTCCCGCGCGCTCTCCGGCACCGACGGCGCCTCACCGCAGGCGGTCGCGTCTGTCGTGGCGGCGGCCAGGCGGCTCGGCTACCGGCCCAACCTGATGGCCCGCGGCCTGCGGGCCCGCGCTACCGGCCTGGCGGGCATCGTCATCCCGGGGGTGGGGAACCCGTTTTTCGCCGAGCTCGTCGAGGCGCTCGAGTCGGCGCTGCGCGACGCGGATCTCGACATGATCCTCGCCGATTCACGCGGTGAGGTCGGCGACGAGACCCGCCGGCTGCAGACTCTCGTCGACCGCCAGGTCGAGGGCCTGATCCTGATTCCGACCGATCACCATTCCAGTGCCCCGGCCATGCGCCGGGCGGGGCTGTCGGTCCCGATCGTCCAGATCGACCGGCAGGTGGACGGGTTCCCGGCCGATTACGTCGGCGTCGACAACGCGCTGGGGATACGGCTGGTGCTGGAGCACCTGGCCGGGCAGGGCTGCCGGACCGTGGCTTTCCTCTCCGACGAGACCTCCAGTTCAACCGGCCGCAGTCGCCTGGACGCCTTCCGGCTCACGCTGCCGCGGGTCCCCGGGCTGCGCGAGGGCCCGGTGCTGCTGGGGTCGTTCTCCCTGGCCTTCGGCCGCTCCGCCACCCGGTCCCTGATCGCCTCGGGCCAGCTGCCCGACGCGGTGGTGTGCGGATCGGACATCCTCGCCCTGGGCGCCGTACGCGAGTTCCACACGTCAGGCGTCGCCATTCCCGAGTCGGTCAAGGTCACCGGGTTCGACGGCATCCTGTTCTCGGAACTGTGCGACCCGCCGCTGACCACGATCCGCCAGCCGGTCAAGACGATCGCCACCGAGTCGGTCCGGCTGCTCCAGTCCCGGATGCGCGGGGAATCCGGCGCCGCCCGCAGGAGCGAGATCGCGCCGTCCCTCATCATCCGCCGATCGACCCAGATGGAGGCGCCATGCTGAACCCCCGCGTGGCCGTGGTCGGCAGCCTCAATGCCGACCTCACGCTGCCGGTGCACCACCTTCCCGGGGCGGGCGAGACCGTCCTGGCCAGCGGGCCAGGACGCGTGTCGTTCGGTGGAAAAGGCGGGAATCAGGCAGCAGCCGCAGCTGCCTTCGGCGGCCAGGTGACGATGGTGGGCCGGGTTGGCGATGACGATTACGGCCGTCAGATACTCGCGGACCTGGCGGCGCGCGGGGTCGATGCCTCCCAGGTGCGGGTCACGGCGGGCCAGCGGACCGGTTCGGCTACGATCGCCGTGGATGGCGACGGGGACAACCTCATCCTCGTCGATCCGGGCGCGAACAGCCTGCTCGAACCGGATGACCTCAGCGGCGCGCCGCTCGCGGACGCGTCGGCCGTGCTCGTCCAGCTGGAGATCCCGGCGCCGACGGTCGCCGCGGCCATCCGGGCCGCACGGGCACCGGTGGTGCTGAACCCGGCGCCGGCAGGCCCGGTCGAGCCCGGGGTGCTCGCGCTCGTGCACGTGCTCGTGCCCAACGCGTCAGAACTCGGGCTGCTGACCGGCGCGACGCCGCCGGGCACCCTCGAGGGCATCGTTCAGCTCGCCCGCAAGCTGCCCGCCAGGATCGATGTCGTGATCACGCTCGGCCGGGACGGCGCCGTCGTGCTGCCCCGCTCGGGCGGTCCGGTCACCCATATCGGGGCGCCGGCCGCTGAGGTGATCGACGCGACCGGGGCCGGCGACTGCTTCTGCGGCACGCTGGCCGTCCTGCTGGCCGAGGGCGTCGCGCTGGCCAGCGCGGCTGGCGTGTCCGTCGCGGCCGCCACGATCTCGACCACCGGCAACGGCGCGCGCGGCAGGCTGCCGGGGCGAAGCGAGGCAGAAGAGCTGGCTGCGAAGCTGCCCACCCGCCTGCTCGACCTGTAGCGACCACACTGCGGCCCGGCGGAGAAGCGGCCAGGGGAAGGAAGAGGAAGCAGATGCCAGAGACCGGATCCGCCCAGCTCGGTTCGCCCGCCTCCTTCGCCCGCCCGGACGCCGGGCACAGCCCCGCGGCCTACTGGTTCTGGCATCAGCTGCCGGACCCGGCGCAGATCCGCGAGCAGATCGGGCAGATGCTCGACGGCGGCTACAAGTCATTCCAGATCCAGGCCCGGCTGGCCTACCCGATCGACGGCTACCTGGACGGTGACTACCTGGCCGCGTGCCGGGTCGCGGTGCAGGAGGCGGCCCGCCGCGGGATGACGGTCGGTGTCTACGACGAGTACAACTGGCAGAGCGGCCAGGCGGGCGGCCGGACGGTGCGCGGCAACGACCAGCTCCGCGAGCGGCACGTGTTCTGGGGCAGCGGCCGGCAGGACAGCAGGAACCTGGCCCGCTGCACGATCGACCGCATTCACTCCTCGGCCGAGGATCTCGGGCCGGCCGGGCTGTCCTGGCAGTATGACGGGGGCCACCCGGCCTGGACCGACTGGCAAGTCGTGGCCGCGCTGGCCTACCCGGCGGCCGGCATCACCTGCGCCGCCGAGATCCGCGACATCACCCCGGCGGCGCGCATCGTGGCCTCCTCAGGTGACGGCTGCGCGGTCGAGTTCGGCCGGGATCCCGCGCTGGCGAGCTCGCAGGTCACCGTCTTCGTGGCGGCCACGAGCGCGACGTCCCGGGTACCGAACTACCTGATGCCCGAGGCCGCCCGGCGGTTCATCGAGGTGGGATACGAGCCTTTCTGGCAGGCATTCGGCGAGCACTTCGGCTCCACCGTGCAGTACTTCTTCTTCGACCAGCCGCACGCAACCTTTCACGACTGGCCGCAGCGGCACGGGAACCTGGGCAGCAGCCTGCCGTTCGCGCCGCGGCTGGCCGAGGAGTTCCGGGCCAGGACGGGCGGCAGCTTCGAGCGCGCGCTGCTGGCGCTGGTCACGGACGTCGGCGCCGAGACGACGTCGCTGCGGTGCGACTTCTACCAGACGTTCACCGACGTGGTGCTCGGCAGCTACCTGGCGCCGATCGCTGACTGGTGCCGGGAGCACCGGGTCGCCTTGTCCGGTCACGAGGTGCTCGGCCACGTCGGGTCGTGGCACCCGAGCCGCTCCTTCTCCTCCTGGGACCTGCGGGTCAACTTCGGGCTGGACTACTTCGGCGTTGATGCCTACCGGGACATCACGGGCGTGGACGCGCAGGACTGCGTGCCGCAGCTCAGCGCCAAGATGGGCGACTCGGTGGCACGATCCAACGGGCGCAGCGGCTGCATCGTCGAGCAGTACATGGGCCGCGGGCCCGGTGCCGCCGACCTGTTCGCGGGTCACTGGGGACTGACGCTGGAGGAGCTGCGGGCGCAGGCGATCCGGTTGACGCTGTCCGGGGCGCGGCAGTTTCTCTTCCACGGCTTCTACCAGACAGACGGGCACGACGGCGACGCGTCGCTGTTCACCAACCCGCGGTTCGACTTCCCGCCGGGCATCAACTTCGAGCCGTGGTGGCGGTTCCACCACACGTTCGCCGCGGCGGCGGCGCGGCTGTCGGTCTTCCTCGACGGCGGCTCGCCCGCCTGCGACGTCGCCGTGCTGTACCCGCTGCGCACCTGCTGGGCCGAGGGACCGGGGCACAGCTACGGCGATCACCTGGAATTCTGGACCTCGTTCCTGGCCGAAAGCGGCTGCGGCTTTCATCTCATCGACGAGCGTGACCTGCTGCGCGCCCAGGTCAGGGACGGACGGCTGTGCATCGGTGACCGGGCCTACCCGTGCCTTGTGCTGCCGTCGGTGACGACGCTCGGCTCGATGGCCAGCGCCGCGGTGCTGCGCGACTTCGCCGCCGCGGGCGGCGTGCTGCTGTCGTCCGGGCAGACCCCGTCGCGGCTGCAAGCCGGTCACGACGCTGCGCTGCAGCGGGCGTGGGCGGACATGGCGGGCCGCCGGCCGCCGGGGCAGCACGCCGATGGCCTGCCCGATCGCGAGACGGCCTGGCGGATCCTCGCCCCGCTGGTGCGGCGGCACCCGCACGCGCGGGCCGAGACGGGCTCCGGCGGGCAGATCTGGCAGTGGGCCGGACAGGATTCCGGCGGCTGGCGGCTCGCCGTGTTCAACGACGGGGCGGAGGCCGCGAGCGTCGCCGTCTCGGGCGGGTTCCCGGCCGCGGACTGGCAGGAGTGGGACGCCGGGAGCGGCAGTCACACGCCGTGGCAGGCGGCCGGCGGTGAAGGGCCGGCACCGGGCAAGGACGGCCGGCCAGGCGGCGCAGGCCAGCAGGACGGTGACAAGGCGGCGCAGGACGGTGACGGCCAGCCGGTGCTCACGCTCAGCATGGCGCCGATGGAGCTGCGGCTGCTGCGGCTGCGCGTGCACGACGCTGCCCGCAGCGAGCGCCGGCCGCGCCGGGCCAGACGGCCGCGCTGGGCCGACGGGCCGCGCCGGGCCGGGCGGCCGCGCCGCGGCGGGCGGCGCGCAGCCGGCGGTGGCACCGCCGACCCGGGAAGTGCCGCTCAGCGCGGGCTGGACGCTGGACATCCCCGGCCGGACCGGCGAGCCGGTCCCCATCGATGTCTGCCGGGGCTGGGAGCAGCAGGGTTTCGCCGATTACTCCGGGGCCGGCACCTACGCGTGCCGGTTCGATCAGCCGGACGGCGAGGCCAGGACGCTCCGGCTCCCGGCGGTCCGCACGGCGGCCGAGGTGCGGCTCAACGGCGAGGAGATCGGCAGCCAGGCCTGGGCCCCGTACACGTTCCCGCTGCCGGCCGGGCTGCTGCGCCGGACGGGCAACGAGCTCGAGGTCACGGTCTTCAGCGCCGCCGGGAACAAGTACTACGGCGGCACCCCGTATCAGGTCACTCCCGAGGCCAGCGGCCTGCTCGGGACGCCGGTCCTCATCCTGGCCTGACGCCGGGTTTCAGACCGGGGCATTCCGTCGCGTTCGCTCTGGGGCTGACCCCAGCGGCCTACAGGCTCAGCCGCCGCGACAGGTCCGACGCGAGGATCCCGTCCGGGTCCAGCTCGGCTCGCAGCTTCCTGAACTCCGGCAGCCCCGGGTACATCTGCTCCAGCACGCCGGCGGGCACCCGCGAGTCCTTGGCCAGGTACACCCGGCCGCCGGCCTCGACGACGAGCCGGTCCAGCGACCCGAGCAGGGCGGCCAGGCCCGGCGTGCGCGCGGGGAAGTCGAGCGCGAGCGTCCAGCCGGCCATCGGGAACGAGAGCAGCCCCGGGTCACCCTGGCCGAACCGCTTGAGCACGGTCACGAACGACGGCGCGCGGGCGTTGCTGACCAGCTCGAACGACCGGCGCACAGCGGCTTCCTGGCCGAACGGCAGCACGTACTGGTACTGCCGGAAGCCGCCCGGGCCGTAGACCCGGTTCCAGTTCCTGATGCCGTCCAGCGGGTGGAAGAACGTCCCGATCGTCTGCAGCTCCCCGCTGCGCCGCCGCGGCGCCTTGAGGTACCACGCCTTGTTGGCCAGCCCCACGGTGTAGCGGTTGATCAGCCCGGGCGGGAAGCCGGGCGGCACGCCCAGCCGGGCGCCGGGCCGGAACGCGAACGGATCCTGCCGGTCGGCGGCGGGCAGGTCGGCCGGCTCGGCGAAGTCGCCGCTGGTCACCACCGACCGGCCCAGGCTCGCGCCCCGGGCCAGGCTGTCGGACCAGGCGACCGTGTAGCCATAAGCGCGGTCATGCTCGGCGAGCACGGCCATCGTCTCGTCCACGTCGGCGGTCCGCACGGTCTCCACCAGGACCCGTGACGTGGCCACCCGCTTCAGCTGCACCGTGGCCCGGACGATCAGCCCGGTCAGGCCCATCCCGCCGGCCGTGGCCCAGAACAGCGCGGGATCGCCCTGGCTGGTCACCGTGCGCAGCTCGCCGCCGGGCAGCAGCAGGTCGAACGAGAGCACGTGCCGGGCGAAGCTGCCGGCCACGTGATGGTTCTTGCCGTGCACGTCAGCCGCGATCGCGCCGCCGACGGTGACCTGCCGGGTGCCGGGAGACACCGGCACGAACCACCCGGCGGGCAGCCCCGCGACCATCAGCTGCTCCAGGCTGACGCCGGCCTCGCAGGTCACCAGCCCGGTGCCGGTGTCCAGCTTGAGGATCCGGTTCAGCCTGGCGGTCGAGATCACCACGCCGCCCCCGCACTGCGCGGCGTTGTTGTAGCTGCGGCCGAGGCCGCGCGGGATCATCCCGCGGGACGGGCCCGCGGCCTGCAGCAGCGCGGCGGCGCTGGCGGGACTGCCGGGCTCGGCCAGTTCGGCTGAGGACGGCGCGACCCGGCCCCAGCCAGTCAGCGTGACGGTGCGGCTCGGCATGGGCGCCCATTCTGCTACACCCGCGCGACCTGACGTGCCACCGGCACGCGGCAGCCGGGTGCCCGGGCGGCCCAGGTCGCTGCGGATCCGGGGCCGTCCGGGCGGTGTCGCTGCCGGTAGTGCTGGCGCAGCGCCGCTAATGCTGGCGCAGCGCCGCGGCCTGGCTCTCTGGCTGCCCGGTAGACGGATTCAGGAACATCAGGTGGTTCGGCGGGGCGGAGTGCCGGAAGTCGAACATGGACAGGATCGACCCGGCCGCGGTGTCGGCCGCGCCGTTGCCCATGGCCGGCAGGTGCCAGTTGTACTCGATGAACTTCACCACCGAGCTCTGGTCGATGAACGTGCTGTCCACCCAGTTCGACCGCGCCCACGGCGAGATCACCAGGAACGGCAGCCGCGGCCCGACGCCGCACCGGCCCTGCTCGGGCTGGCCGGACGAGTTGACCGGCACCTGGCTGAGCTGGCTGCCGCACTGGCCGGTGCCGGTGAGCGCGTCGAGTGAGGTCTGCGACTGGGTGAGGACCGGCCCGAGGACGTGGTCATACCAGCCGTCGGAGTCGTCGTAGGTGACGACGACCGCCGTCGATGACCAGGTCTTCAGCGACTCGAGGTGGTTGATGGTGCCGGTCAGCCAGGCCTGCTCGTCCAGCGGGTCGGAGTACCCAGCGTGCCCGTCCTGGTACTTGGGTGCCTTCAGATAGGAGACCGCCGGCAGGTTGCCCGCGCTGGCCGCGGCCCAGAAGTCGGCGATGTCGTACTGGTGGTTGGCCCGGTCATTGCGGCCGATCGTGCTGACCGACGTGGGCGGCAGGTGCATCGGGTTGGCGGTGGAGGCGTAGTACTGGAACGGCTCGTGGTGCGGGCTGTAGTCGGTGACCGTGCTGCCGCCCACGTTCACGTGGTTCTGGGCGCAGATCTGGGCGGTGGTCGGGCGCTTACCGTGACCGGGCACGAAGCCGTTGTCGAAGCCGCCCTGGAACCAGCCCCAGGTGGTGTGGTGGGTGGTCAGTTCCTCGCCGATGTTGTTGCCGCCCATCGTGATCGTGCCGCCCGGCGTGCCGCCGTCACCGCCGTCCGAACTGGGCAGGTAGGAGCAGATGTCGTAGGTGGGGTCGGCATCGCTGTAGGTGGTGCCAGGACCTGCCGCAGGCTGCTTGCTCACCGGGGTCGGTCCGGTCGCGCTGGTGGTGATGTGCGAGGCGGCGGGATTCGTGGCGTTGTATCCCGGCGGAGCCGTGCACGCGGAGTCGTTGATCGTGGCCGACGACGGGCCGCAGATGGAGCCGTAGGTCTGCGCGGCCGTCACGTCGAACACCCCGGGGGTCGAGGGGCCGAACGTGGTGTTGTACATGTTGTCGCTCATCGCGAAGTGCTGCGCGTAGTTCCACAGCGCCGTCACGCTGTTGCCGTCGTAGTAGTCCATGACGGCCTTGTTCGTGCTGCCGCCGGCCGGCACGGGCTCCGGCGAGCCCTTGTAGGTGAAGCCGGTCAGGCACTGCGCCGTCGTCAGGTTGGCGCCCGTGTTGGCCGGGAAGGCGTCCATAGCGCCGTGGTCGGCGGCGAGCTGCTCAGCGGTGTAGCCGTGGTTCTGGTCACAGGTCAGCGGGTCGTTGTGGCCCAGCCGCACCGGGTTCGACCCGTTCGGGTTGCTGGTCAGCAGCGGCCCGGACGGGCCGGACGGCCCCACGCTGTTGTACAGGCCGTTGACCGTCGGGGTGCCCGGCTCGGCATGGAAGGCAGGCTCTCCCGGCGGGTTCGCGGCGTAAGGATAGGTCCCGAAGTAGTGATCGAAGGACACATTCTCGTCGAAGATCACCACTAGGTGCTTGATTGGTGTGGCGGTAGCTACCCCCGGACCGCGCGGGTGCACCGGTGCGCCGCTGCTGGCAACGGCGCTGGTCACCCCTATAGCACTCAGGGCGACCGCCGACAGCGCAGCCGTGATCATGTGGGCGCGGTGCGGTATTCGCATCCGGTGTCTCCCTTGTCCCGTCTGGCGGCATATGAATGTCGGCAGGAGCCTAGATCGACACCTGGTTCTCGCCGGCAAACGGCAGGTGAATACCGGAAACCGTTCGTGTTATCAGATCGTGCGCGCGTCGCGCCCGGCGTAGTCGGGCAACCAGAGCCAAAGGGTTTTGGCGCACGTTAGGTCCAGGATCGGCAGGCCGTCAGGGGACGGCGAACGTCGGCCGGCGACGCCGTAACCGGGCCGCTGCCTGTTACGGATCTGTTACCGAGGCAGGCATTGACAGCCAGAGCGGGCCGGGCATACGTTCTGCCAAAACGTTTGGGCACCGGTGCTGGCCCTGCCAGCCGGCGGTTCCTGCGCGGCCCCTGCGAGCGGAGGTATTCCGATGACAAGCGCGTCTGAGGCCAGAGACACTGCCGGAGCGGGGCTGAGCCGGCGCGGGTTCCTCCAGGCGAGCGGGATCGCCGGGCTGGCCGCGGTGGCCACGGCCTGCGGCGCCGGCACCAACTCCTCGTCGTCAGCCAAGTCGCTGAGCGTCGTCTGCGAGTCCGGCGGCTACGCGGAGCTGACCAGCATCGCCAAGCTGTTCAAGAAGAAGACCGGCACCACCGTCACGCTCAACCAGCTCCCCTACAACGGGCTGTTCAGCCGGGTGTCGAGCGAGCTCTCCACCGGCGCGCTGTCCTTCGACGTCGCGGCGATCGACGCTATCTGGCTGCCCACCTTCGCGGCCAGGCTGCTGCACCTCGATGAGCTGTTCACCCCGGCGGTCAAGGCGGACCTGTTCGCCGCGACGCTTGACGAAGGCCAGATCGGCGGCCACTACGTCGGGATGCCGGGCTGGACCAACGTCGAGATCCTCTACTACCGCAAGGACATCTTCGACAACAAGGCCCAGCAGTCCGCGTTCAAAGCGCACTATGGGTACGACCTCGCGCCGCCGAAGACCTGGCAGCAGTTCACCGACGCGGCGCGGTTCTTCACCAAAGGCGGCCTGTACGGGACCGACGTGAAGGGCGACGTGGAGACCGAGTGGCTCGCGCACGTCCTGCAGGCGGGGTCCCCCGGCATGGTGCTCGACAACAGCGGGGCCGTCATCATCGACAACCCGCAGCACCTCGAGGCGCTCAAGTTCTACAGCGGCCTGAACAACCAGTACAAGGTGTGCCCGTCCGGTGCCGCGCAGGTGGGCTGGCCGGAGGCGCAGAACCTGTTCTACCAGGGCAAGACCGCGATGACCCGGTTCTGGGCGCACCTGTACCGGCAGATCCCCGCCACCGGGCCGGTGGCCGGCAAGGTGGGCGTGGCCCCCATGATCGCGGGCAGCGCGGGTGTCGCCGGCGTTCCCGGGCCGTTCTACCTGTCGGTACCAGCGGCGGGCAAGAAGAACGACCTGGCCCTGGAGTTCCTCAAGTTCGCCTACGACAACAACGCGCTGGGTATCAATTCCGCGCTCGGGCTCGCGGCGCGCAAGTCGGCGTTCCAGCAGTACGCGGGCAAGCCCGGCTTTGAGAGCTTCACCCCGCTCTTCGAGACGCTGAATGCCCCGGCCACGCGCACCCGGCCCAAGACCCCCAAGTGGCAGCAGATCGTGGACACCGTCCTGGTCCCGACGATCCAGAAGTCACTGGCCCCGAACGGGAACTACCCTGCCCTGCTCGCCGCGGCCAAGACCAGCGTGGAAAGCCTTGTCGGGTAGCGCGCAGACCCGTATCCAGGCACCGGCCGCCGGCCGCCCGGCCCGTCCGCTGGCCGGCCCGCGGCCGCGGCGGCGGCGGCCGGTCTCGAACCGGGTCTACGCGCTGCTCCTGCTGCTGCCCGCCAGCGCGTTCTTCGCCGCCTTCGTGATCTGGCCGCTGATCACCCTGGTCGTCAACAGCTTCTACAACATCGCGCCGCTGCAGGGCATCCGGTCGTTCATCGGCCTGGCCAACTACCGCTCGGCGCTCAGCTCGCCGGCCTTCACCAGCTCGGTCGTGCGGACGATCGCGTACACGGCCATCGTCGTGACGCTGGAGTTCACCCTCGGCCTGGGCGCGGCGCTGCTGTTCAACGCGCTGGGCGACCGGTCCCGGGTGCTGCGCACGTTCTTCCTGTACCCGCTGATGATCGCGCCGGTGGTCGCGGGCCTGCTCTGGCGCTACCTGCTCATCGACAACTTCGGCATCGTCAACGCGCTGCTGGCCAAGGCCGACATCCTCCGCACCCCGTCGCAGATCAGCTGGCTCGCCAACCCGCACCTGGCGCTGTTCTCCGTCTCCATCCCGGACATCTGGCTGACCACGTCGTTCATGTGCCTGGTCCTGTTCGCGGGGCTGCAGACCATCTCGCCCGAGATCACCGAGGCGGCCAAGATCGACGGCGCCGGGCCGGTCCGGATGCTGACCCGCATCATCCTGCCGCTGCTGCGGCCGGTGATCGCCGTCGCGCTGGTCGTCCGCGGCATCGACGCGGTGAAGGCGTTCGACGTCATCCTGATCCAGACCAACGGCGGCCCGCAGAACTCCACCCAGACGCTCAGCCTGCTGATCTACAACAACATGACGAGTTACAGCGAGCCGGGGCTGGCCTCGGCGATGTCGGTGCTGTACCTGGCGGCGATGCTCCTGGTCGCCTCTTTCGCGGTCAGGATGATCTGGCGGCCGGGACGGCGGGAACGGTGAATGCCCGGGTGATCCGGCCAGGGCCGGGCCGCAGGCTGCTGTGGACGGTGCTGACGATCGTGCTGGTGCTCTACGCCTTCCCGTTCGTTTACTTGATCCTTACGTCCTTCAAGCCGCCGCTGGACGCGATCTCTGTCTCGCCGACCGTCTGGCCGCGAGTCTGGACGCTGATCAATTACCATTCCGCGCTGAGCGCGCCCGGGGTGCCCGCCGCGCTGATCAACAGCGTCGTCACCGCGGTCATCAGCACGGTGCTCTCGCTCGTGCTCGCCGTCCCCGCGGCGTACGGGGTGATCAGGTACACCAGCGTCTCCGGGCGCCTGTTCATCATGCTCGCCCTGCTCACCCGGATGATCCCGCCGATCGCGATCGGCGTCCCGCTGGTCAGCATCATGGCGTCGCTGCACCTGACCGACACGTCGATCGGGCTGGCCCTGGCCCAAACGACGATCTCGCTGCCGCTGTCGATCTGGCTCATGGCGAGCTTCTTCGAGGCCGTGCCGCCCGAGCTGGAGGAGGCGGCGCTGGTGGACGGGTGCGGGCGGCTGCGGGCGCTGGCCCGGGTCATCCTCCCGGTCGTCGGCGGCGGCGTGGCCGTCACCGCGCTGTTCGCCTTCCTCGCGTCATGGAACGAGTTCATGTTCGCCCTGCTGCTCACCGCGACGCGCGCCGGGACCACGCCGATCGCCATCGCCAACTTCGAGACCCAGTACGGGCTGCAGTGGGGATCGATGACCGCGCTGGCCACGCTGTACTCGGTCCCGGTGGTGCTGCTGGCCCTGCTCTTGCAGAGACATATCGTGTCCGGCTTGACTCTCGGCGCGGTCAAGGCATGACTGTCACCCAACACTGCGTGCGGAAACAATGCAGAGGAGCACTATGAGGTTCTGGGCGCCGAACAGCCCGCTCAGCGGCCTGCCCTACGTCAAGCCCGGGCGGTCCGCGCGGTCGTCCAGCTGGGACAGGACCGGCGGCAACCGGGATTTTGCCACCGTCCCCGCTGGGGGCACGCACGTCATGGCCGATCTGCCCGGGCCCGGTGTCATCGAGCACATCTGGATGACCACGCGGTGCTACGCGCCGCAGTACCTGCGCAAGCTGGTGCTGGAGATGTTCTGGGACGGCGAGGACAATCCCAGCGTGCGCGCTCCGCTGGGTGATTTCTTCGGCACCGGTCACGCCGCCTGCGCGCATTACGTATCGCTGCCGCTGAGCATGGTGTTCGGGCCCCGGCGGGGACCGAAGGGCCCGTTCGCGGCCGCGATGAACTCCTACTTCCCCATGCCGTTCAGCACCGGCGCCTGCGTCCAGCTCCGCAACGAGAGCGAGGAACCGGTCGAGAACCTCTTCTATTACGTCAACTACGAGCTGACCGACGAGCCGGTGCCCGCGGATCTGGGCCGGTTCCACGCCTTCTACCGGCAGGAAAAGCCTGCCGTCAAGGTGACCCATCAGCCGGCCCCGCAGGCGGGAGCAGGCGCTCCGCCGCCGTGGGAACTGCCCGGCGTGAACCTCACCGGCGACGACAACTACGTCATCCTGGACGCGGCCGGGACCGGCCATTACGTCGGGTGCGTGCTGAGCATCGACAATTTCGACGCCTCCGGCCAGCCTTATACCTGGCCGGGGGAAGGCGACGACATGATCTTCATCGATGGCGAGCAGTGGCCGCCGTCGCTGCACGGCACCGGCACCGAGGACTACTTCAATGCCGCGTGGGGCTTCCCGAGCGGCCCCTACGCCGCGCCCTATCACGGGATCACGCTGGGCAGCAGCGTGCAGGAGCATTTCGGCCTGTGGAGCATGTACCGGTTCCACATCGAGGATCCGGTGCGGTTCCAGCGCTCCATCCGGGTGACGATCGAGCACGGCCACGCCAACGACCAGGGCAACGACTACTCCAGCGTGGCCTACTGGTACCAGCTTGAACCGCATGCACCGCACGCTGACCTGCCGCCCGCGGCGGACCGGCTGCCGCGGCGCTGGCCGGAACACGGCCTGTGGGATGTCTAGGGCCGGCCCGCGAGCCGGCCGCGATGTCTAGCGCCGGGACCGCCCGATGACCGCCAGGAAGGCCAGCATCCGGGACGTGGCCGCCGCCGCGGGGGTGTCGGTCACCACGGTCTCGCAGGTACTCAACGAGGTCGACGGCGCGCGCATCGCCGAGGACACCCGGGCCCGGGTGCGGCAGGCCGCCGAAGCACTCGGGTACACCCCCAGCCGCCTGGCCCGGGGCCTGCGCACCCAGCGCACGAACATCATCGGCCTGCTCAGCGACCACATCGCCACCACCCCGCACGCCGGGAAGATCATCCTGGGCGCGCAGGAAGCGGCCCTCGCGCGCGGCTGGATCCTGCTGATCTTCAACACCGGCGGCGATCCCGGCGTCGAGCAGCGGGAAGCCGCCGCGATGCTGCAGCACGAGGTGGAGGGAGTGCTCTACGCCTCCATGTACCACCGCGTCGTCGAGCTGCCCGCGGCGCTGGCCGGCGTGCCCACCGTGCTGCTCGATGCCAGGACCGCGGACCAGGGCGTCCCCGCCGTGGTGCCCGACGAGGTCGCCGGCGGGCACACGGCCGTGACCGAGCTGCTGCGCTGCGGGCACCGCCGGATCGGCTTCGTCACCAACCGCGACGACATCCCCGCGACGCACGGGCGGCTCAAGGGCTACCAGGCCGCGCTGCGCGGCGCCGGCCGGACCTTCAACCCCGGGCTGGTCGCGGTGGCGGAGTCGGAGTCCGGCGGCGGGTACATCGGGGCGCGGGCGCTGCTGTCGCTGGCCGAACCGCCGACGGCGCTGTTCTGCTTCAACGACCGGATGGCGATGGGCGCCTACCGGGCCGCCGCCGAGCTCGGGCTCGCGATCCCCGCGGACCTGTCGGTGGTCGGCTTCGACAACCAGGAGATCATCGCGGACGGGCTGTACCCGGGCCTGACCACGGTGGCCCTGCCGCATTACGAGATGGGCCAGTGGGCGGTGCAGACCCTCACCGGCCTGATCGAGTCCCGTCCCGGCGGCCGGGCCAGAGCCAGCCCGCACCTGATGGCGTGCCCGCTGGTACGACGGCAGTCTGTCGGCCCACCGCCCGGCTCGGGATGAGTCGCGCGCAACGAAAGGCACTTCGTGCTGCGACTAGCTGATGCTTGGACCTGGGACTCCTGGCTGGCCGACGACGGCGGTACCTATCACCTGTATTTCCTCAAGGCGCCGCGGCGCATCGGCAGCCCGGACCAGCGGCACTGGAACGTGTCCATCGGCCACGCCGTGTCGGCGGACCTGTCGGACTGGACCGTCACCCAGGACGCGCTCGTCCCGTCCGGCCAGCCCGCGTTCGACGACCTGGCCACCTGGACCGGGTCCGTGGTGCGCGGCGCGGCCGGCGAGTGGTTCATGTTCTACACCGGCAGCGGCTCGCGCGAGCGCGGGCTCAAGCAGCGCATCGGCCTGGCCACATCCGATGACCTCGTGCACTGGCACAAGCATCCCGCCTCGCCGGTTCTGGAAAGCGACGGCCGCTGGTACGAGCAGCTGCCGCGGGCGCTCTGGCGGGACGAGGCGTGGCGCGACCCCTGGGTGCTGCCCGATCCCGGCGGCGACGGCTGGCACATGCTGCTGACCGCCCGGGCCAGCGCAGGACCCGCCGACCAGCGCGGCGTGATCGGGCACGCGCGGTCGCCCGACCTGATCCACTGGCAGGCCGGGCCGCCGCTCAGCGCGCCGGACGCCGGCTTCGGCCACCTGGAGGTGCCGCAGGTCGAGGTGGTGCAGGGCCGCCCGGTGCTGATCTTCTCCTGCCTCACCGGGGAGCTGTCCGGCCAGCGCCGCGCCGCCGGCGAGCGCGGCGGCGTGTGGTGCCTGCCCTGTGACTCCGTGCTCGGCCCCTTCGACCTGACCCGCGCCGTCCGCATCACCGACGAATCGGTCTACAGCGGCCGGCTGATCCGTGACCGAGCCGGCCAGTGGGTAATGCTCGCGTTCCGCAACCTCGGGCCGGACGGGAACTTCGTCGGCGAGCTGACCGACCCGATGCCGGTCAGCTGGGCCCCTGGCGGAAAGGGGATGACGATAAATCTCGGCTCCCCGTCGCCAGCCGCCGGGCTCACCGGGAACGCTTGATTCCCCCGAACGCACGACCGGGACTGTTACCGGTTACCCGCGGCTGGTCGCCACCCAGGCCGGCCGCGGCGGCCCAGGGGCCTATGGACGCCTCCCGGCCGAAGTGCCATGGTGGGACGAAGTAGCCCAATGGCGGCCAGATGGCGCCTGCGGCTCAGCGGGCGCAGACCACCAGGGGTCCAACACAGAGGGGTGGGGGCATGAAACCGCTGAGGACGTGGCTGTCGGTTGCAGTGGTGGCTGCCATGGCGGCAACACCCATTGCGCTGAGTAGCGGTGTAGAAACGCAGGCCGGTGTAGGCCCGAGCGGGCACCGCACCGGATTAGCTGCGGGCAGCCACATGGCGATCAACTGCGCGTCCGCGAGCGCCATGTGCACCGAGGTGGCGAACTCGGACGACGTGTTCGGCCACTACGTCGGCCACGACGAGCCCTCGGTGCTCTTCAATTCGAACACCCCCGGGTCGGGCAACCACATGCGCTACAACCTGGTGCTGCCCAAGGACCCGTCGGCGAGCGATCCCAACAGGGTGAACAAGTCGTACGCCTTCGAGCTCAGCGGGGCCGACTGGCTGGGCATGGTCCTGTGTGACACGCAGTCCTACCCGGAGCAAGTGAGCACCTGCCCGCCGGACAGCAACCGCAACATCCTTGACCCCGCGGTCTCCCCCAAGCACGTGGGCCAGGCCTACATGGAGATGCAGTTCTACCCGCCCGGCTGGATTCCGTGGCCGACCTGGCAGGTGGCCGCGGGCGCCAGTGCGTGCAACCCGACCATGTGGTGCGCCGCCATGAACGTCGACAGCCTGTCGCTCAATCCGGTGACCGGGCAGGCGAACAACTCGGCCTGCCTGTCCAAGGTGGGCGAGGAGTACGTCAACTTCGCCTTTATCACGAAGAACGGCAAGTCGACAGGTCCGGCCAACCCCGTGGACGCGACCACCAGCGGCACGTTCACGCCCAGCCCCAAAGACCTGTTCATGAATTCCGGAGATCACATCCAGGTGTCCTTCACCGACACCGCGAATGGCCTGAAGGTCACGCTTAACGACCTCACGACGGGCGGAACGGGATTCATGACGGCCAGCAAGGCCAATGGGTTCGCGCAGGTGAAGTTCGACCCCACCGGCTCGTCCTGTACCGCCCTTCCCTACAACTTCCACCCCATGTACAGCACGTCGTCCACCAAGACGCGTGTCACCTGGGCCGCAGGCTCCTACAATGTCGCATTCGACAGCGAGATCGGGCACTTCCAGTTCTGCAACGGCGCGTACAAGATCCCGGCCACCCCGTTCGGCCTCCTGCCCAATGGCAACCCGACGGTATGCCCGAGCCCTGATACCGAGGGGCGAGGCGTCAACGCGCAGGCGCCTGACAACGACGACCTCTTCTGCTTCCCGGGCAAGGAAGCGCTCGTGGTCAAGGTGACTGGCTGCAGCTTTACCAACACCGGGTTCGACGGCGCCTCGTACCAGCGGCTCTGGCCCGACGGCAACACCAAGGTCCACCCGACGGCGTTCCAGTTCACCAGCCCCACGACCGGCACGGACTACACGAAGCAGTACTCGCAAATCGGATTCGAGGCCGACCTGCCGGCGATGAAGCCGGCTGCAACTCGAACACCGGAGCAGGCTGCACCCTCATTCCGCAAACCGACTCCGGCACTCCGGCCGCGTTCTATCCCTTCTACTCCACCATCAAAGTCGCCGGCGGCTGCTACTGGCAGATCGGCAGCGACATCCCGGGAGAGATCAGTAACTTCGGGCAGAACGCCCAGTACGGCACGCTGCTCCAGCAGTCCTACACCCAGCCGGGCGGCAGTAGTGCCCCCTCCTACCAGGACTTCCGGAACATCATTCCCAACCCGTGCCCGCAATAAGAAGCATCGGGAGGCTCAGGGCTCCGGGCACTAGCTGACAGCGCAGTATTCATCGGGGGGATCGCCTGCGGGCGGTCCCCCCGCCGGGTGCGGTCGGCGCCAGCGCGGCGAACAGGTTCGGGTTCCGTTCACGTCTGTGCGGCGGCCCGGCGGGCGGTGCAGACTTCGGTCACGTAGGCGTCGATGGCCTGCTGGCCGGTGGCTGCGGCTATCGACACCCGGTGATGGCCGTCGCTGACGAAGTGCAGGCCGCCCACCCGGTACACCTCGATTGGCGGCATCGGCTGACCGCGCCGCTGCGCCAGCGCAAGCTGCTCCCAGCGGTACCGCACCCGGCTGGAGGTGGGCCGGAACCGGCGGTCGAAGTCCCGCCGCGAGTCCACCGTGCCGACGATCGTGTCCAGCGGGATCGTCTGCAGTCCCCGGTACTGCTCGCCCCGGTTGCCGAGCGCGGCGACGACCTCGTCGAGCGGCAGGATGCGGTCGACGTCGGCGGGCTGGCCGCGCAGCCGATGCCCGAGGCTGGCCAGGACCTGGCGCCGCCTCGCCCGCAGGAAGTCGTTCTCGGCGTCGGCCCGCGGGAACCCGGTGTCAGCGCGCATTACGGCTCATCTTCCTAATCGAAACTGAACGATTCGTTTTGTATGATAACAGCCACGGCGGCACCGCTGTTCCCGCGGGGCGCCCCGGGCGGAGGAGCGGGGCGCCCCGGGCGGAGGAGCGGGGCGCCCCGGGCGGTGGAGCAGGGCGTCCCGGGCGGGAATAGCGCTCCCACACCTGTCGCTATAGAAACTGATCGTTTCGTTTCGATGAGAGCGGGCGTGCGGCCGGGACTACGGGCAAAGCACGTCACGGACCAACGGAGGAGCCATGCAGCAGACACAGCTCACGACCAGCAAGCTGGGCGGCACCGGGATGGAGATCACCCGCGTCGGGTTCGGCGCCTGGGCGATCGGCGGCGGCGGCTGGGAGTTCGGCTGGGGGCCCCAGCAGGACGATGAGTCGATCGCGGCGATTCACCGGGCGGTCGATCTCGGGGTCAACTGGGTCAACACGGCCGCCGCTTACGGCTTCGGGCGTTCGGAGCGGACCGTCGGCCGCGCGCTCGAGGGCCTCAGCCAGCGCCCGTACGTGTTCACCAAGTGCTCGCTGCTCGACGACGGCACCGGCAAGGTCGTGCACAGCCTCAGCCGTGACTCGATCCTGCGCGAGGCCGAGGCCAGCCTGCAGCGGCTGGGCATCGACGCGATCGACCTGTACCAGATCCACTGGCCCGATCCCGAGCAGGACATCGAGGAGGGCTGGGCGGCGCTGGCCGACCTGAAGGAGCAGGGGCTCGTCCGGCACATCGGCGTGTCCAACTTCGACGCCGCGCAGATGCGCCGGATCCAGGCGATCGCTCCGGTGGAGACGCTCCAGCCGCCGTACTCGCTGGTGGAGCGGTCGGTGGAAGAGGAGATCCTCCCGTTCGCCGAGCACGAGGGGATCGGCGTGATCGTGTACTCGCCGATGGGCTCCGGCCTGCTGACCGGGGCGATGACCCGCGAGCGGATCGATGCCATGCCGGCCGATGACTGGCGCGCCCGCGACCCGCGGTTCAACGAGCCGCAACTGTCCCGGCACCTCGCGCTGGCGAGCCGGCTGCGCACGGTCGCCGACCGGCACGGCACCACGCCCGGCGCCGTCGCGGTCGCCTGGACGCTGCGCAACCCCGCCGTGGACGCCGCGATCACCGGCTTCCGCCTGCCCGGCCAGGTGGACCCGATCCTCGCCGCCGCGGGCCTTGAGCTCACCGACGAGGACATGACCGAGATCCACGCCGCGGAATGAGGGTGACGACGATGACGATGATCGGGTTCGTGGGCCTGGGGGCGATGGGCAGCCGGATGGCCGGCCGCCTGCTCGACGGCAACACGGTGTACGGGACCAACCGCACCGCGGCCAAGGCCCGCGCGCTGACCAAGCGGGGCATGATCTGGCGGGACACCCCGCGCGAAGTGGCCGCGGCCGCAGAGGTGATCTTCACCATGGTCGCCGACGACGGGGCGCTCGAAGCCGTCACCACCGGCCCGGACGGCATCCTGGCCCGGCTGGCGCCGGGCAAAGTGTACGTGGACATGAGCACGGTCAGCCCGCGGGCCAGCCGGGAACTCGCGGTCCGGGTGCGCGCCCTCGGCGCCAGCATGCTCGACGCGCCGGTCTCCGGCTCCATCCCGGCCGCCCAGGACGGCAGCCTCGCGATCATGGTCGGCGGCCGGAGGACGCCTTCCGCGCCGTCGAGCTGCTGCTGGGCCGGCTCGGCCGCACGGTCAGCTACGCCGGCCCGAACGGCCAGGGGCTGTTCCTGAAACTGGCCATCAACATCAGCCTCGCCGCCCAGACGCTGGCCTTCAGCGAGGGCATGCTGCTGGCCGAGCGCGGCGGGATCGACCCCCAGCTGGCGGCCAGGGTGATGACCGGAAGCGCGATCGGATCGCCGATGCTGCGGGCGCGTGCCCCCCTCATCCTCGACCTGCCCGAGCAAGCGTGGTTCGATGTCCGTCTGATGCACAAAGACATCCGCCTCGCGCTCGAGACCGCGGGCGAGCTGCGCGTGCCGGTCCCGTCGGCCGCGGTCAGCAACGCCCTGCTGACCGAGGCCGAGAATCTCGGCTACGGCAGGCGCGACATCGCCGCCTTCTTCGAGGTCCTCGCGCGGACGGGCGGGGCAGCGGGCGCGGCGGCGGACGGGGCAGCGGACGCGGCGGCCGGGCCGGGCCAGGCTCCGGTAGCCGCCGCCAGCGGGACGGCCGCGTGACCACCGCCGAGGCGCCGCGGCGCGGGCGGCCGCGCAGCGAGAAGGCGCACAAGGCGATCCTCGAGACAGCCGCGGAGCTGCTGCTGTCGCGCGGTCTCGCCGCGGTCAGCATGGACGCGGTCGCCGAGCGGGCCGGGGTCAGCAAGGCCACGATCTACCGCTGGTGGCCCACCAAGGAGACCCTCGCACTGGACGCGCTCTACCACGAGTGGGCCGGTGTCCCCGCACCCCGGGACACCGGCTCACTGCGCGGCGACCTGCTCTCCCTGCTGCGGCCGTGGGCCCGGCTCGCCGCCAGCCAGCCGTACGGGCGGGTGATCGCCGCGCTCGTCACCGAGGCGCTGACCGACCCGGAGTTCGGCCGCCAATACCGTGCCCGCTTCGTCGAGCCGCGCCGCGAGCAGGGCCGCGCGGTCTTCCGCCGGGCGATCGAGCGCGGCGAGCTCCCGGCCGACACGAAAGTCGAGGTCGCGCTCGACCTGCTCTACGGCCCGGTCTATCACCGGCTGCTGCACGGCCACGCCCCGCTCAGCGACCGCTTCATCCGCGATCTCGTCGATACCGCACTCGACGGGATCACACCCCGCACGGGCTGAGGTGCGCGCGAGGTGGCTCCGCCGCCTGGGCTCTCATGCCGCGCCGGCCGCGTGGGACCATCGGGCGCATGAGTGCCACGCTCGTCGCCAAGGGCCTGAGAGCCGCGCATGGCGACCGGGTCCTGTTTTCTGATCTCGACCTGGTGGTCGGTCCCGGCGACGTGATCGGGCTGGTGGGCGTCAACGGCGCTGGCAAGTCCACGCTACTGCGGGTGCTGGCAGGCATTCTCGCGGGCGACGACGGCACGGTGACGATCAGCCCGCCGCACGCTACGACCGGCTACCTGCCGCAGGAGCGGGACCGTCGCGCGCGGGAAACGGTGCGGCAGTTCCTGGCCAGGCGCACCGGCGTGGCCGCGGCGGACGAGGCGATGCAGACAGCCGCAGGAGCGCTGGCGGCCGGGACACCGGGAGCCGATGACGACTACTCTCGTGAGCTCGAGCGGTGGCTCGCGCTCGGCGGCGCGGACCTGGACGAGCGCGCCGATGCCGTCGCCGCCGGACTCGGCCTGACCGTCAACCTCGATCACGAGATGACAGCCCTGTCCGGTGGCCAGGCGGCGCGGGCTGGCCTGGCATCGCTGCTGCTGAGCCGTTACGACGTGTTCATGCTGGACGAGCCGACGAACGATCTCGACCTCGACGGGCTGATCCGGCTGGAAGCGTTCGTGCGGGGTCTGCGCGCCGGAACGATCCTCGTCAGCCACGACCGGGAATTCCTCACCAGGACCGTGACCCGGGTCGTCGAACTCGACCTGGCCCAGCAGCAGGTGCGGGCCTACGGCGGCGGCTACGCGGCATACCTCGCCGAGCGTGACCTGGCCAGGCGGCACGCCCGGGCGGAGTATGAGGAGTACGCCGACACTCGGACCAGCCTCGAAGAGCGCGCCCGGACGCAGCGCGGCTGGATGGAAAAGGGCGTCAGGAATGCCCGGCGCAAGCAGCCGGACAACGACAAGCTCGGACGCAAGTTCCGCGCTGAGGCTACCGAGAAGCAGGCGGCGAAGGCACGCCAGACCGAGCGGATGATCGAACGGCTTGACATCGTCGAGGAGCCGCGCAAGGAGTGGGGCCTGCAGATGGAAATCGCGGCCGCACCGAGGGCAGGAACGGTTGTGGCCTCGATGCGCGGTGCCGTCGTCCGGCGCGGTGCGTTCACGCTCGGGCCGGTGAACCTGCAGGTCGGCTGGGCGGACCGGGTGGCGATCACCGGAGTGAACGGTTCAGGCAAGACGACGCTACTGGCGTCGCTGCTCGGCCGGATCCCGCTCGATGAGGGGAATGCCGCGCTGGGTGCCAGCGTCATTGTCGGTGAGGTCGATCAGGCTCGCGGCTTGTTCCTGGGCCGCGAGCCGCTGATGGATGCGTTCGGGGCCGCGGTGCCGGATATGACGCCCGCCGATGTCCGGACGTTGCTGGCCAAATTCGGCCTTCGTGCCGCTCACGTGCTGCGGCCTGCCGATACGCTCTCGCCCGGCGAACGCACGCGGGCCGCGCTGGCACTGCTGCAGGCGCGCGGCGTCAACCTGCTGGTGCTTGACGAGCCGACGAACCACCTCGACCTGCCGGCGATCGAGCAGCTGGAGTCGGCGCTCGCCACCTATCCGGGCACGCTGCTGCTGGTGACACATGACCGCCGGATGCTCGAAGCGGTGACGATCAACCGGCAGATCGAGGTGACGGACGGCCGCGTCACGAGCCGCGAGGTCTAGCCCTTCAGCTCAGCCGCACGCAGTTGACCTGCACGCCGCTCCGGTACTGCTGCAGCCATCCACGCCCTTGGCCACCCCCGGGTGATAATATGCCGCTTAATTCTGGAAATAATTTGCTAGTTTTCGGGTGGAGGCGTAATGTACAGGACACGCACCGGACCTCAGCCGGCGCGGCTGGCCAGGTAACGGCAGGCAGGGGAAGGCATGCTGGGCGGAGCAATCGCCGGGGCCATCATCGGGGCAGACGTGACCGACGACGCCAGGCTGGCCGAGACCAGGGAGCGCTTCCTGGCAGGTCAGCCCATCGGGCCTGGCCACGTACGGGCCACGGTCCTGGCGTCGTGGCGCCGCTCGCGGGAGTGGAATGTCACCGCCGACCACGTTAACCTGCCCTACGTCCACGATCCAGACCTCGACACCCCGCTGACTCGCAGTGCCCTGCCCGTGCTGCGGAACTTGCGCGACAATCTGCTGGGCCAGCCGATCAGCGTCATGCTGGCCGATGCGCACGGCGTGCTGCTCTCACGGTTGACGGCCGACCATGATCTCGAGCGCCACCTCGACGGGGTCCAGATCCTGCCGGGCTTCAGCTATGCCGAGGAGTTCGCCGGTACCAATGGCATCGGCACGGCCCTGGAAAGCGGCCAGGCGGCGCACGTGTTCGGGCACGAGCACTACGCCGAGCATCTGGAGGACCTCGCCTGCGCCGCAGCGCCGGTCCGGCACCCGATCTCCGGCACGATCATCGGTGCGGTGGACCTGACCTGCAGGCACAAGGACGCCGACGCGCTGCTGGTCACGCTGGCCCAGATCACCGCCGGCCAGATCACCCAGGCGCTGCTCAACGACACCAGCGCCGGGGAGGTGCAGCTGCTGCACGAGTACCTGCGGACCTGCCGGCACGCCGGCGGGATCGTGGTTGCGCTCAATGACGACATGGTGATGATGAACCACTGCGCCCGGGAGGTGCTTGAGCCCGGTGACCAGGCCGCGATGCTCGGGCATGCGGCCGAGACGCTGGCCACGGGCCGTCTTGGTCGCGTGGAGGTCGAACTGCCCTCCGGTGCCACCGCGCGGATGTACTGCCGGCCCGTTCGCGGGGAGGGCCAGCGGCGGGCCGCCGGCGGCGTCGCGCATGTGAAGATGATCGAGCCGCCCAGCAAGCTGGCCCAGGAGGCAGGGCCGCCGCTGCGGTTCCGGCCTGGCCTGGTCGGCTCCGGTCCGCTCTGGCTGCGCGGGTGCGATCAGGTGGATGCCGCCTATTGCGGAGGCGAGTGGCTCGCGGTGGAAGGCGAACCCGGAGCCGGCAAGCTGGCACTGCTTCGAGCTGTGCACCAGCGCCGCGACCCGGCCGGCGCTTTTCATGTACTGGACGCTGCCGAAGTCACTGATCATCACTGGCTGGTGCGGGCGCTCGGCGAACTGCTTGAGGGCGAGGGGACCCTGGTCATCCGGCACGTCAACCGGCTCAGCACCCTGCGGCTGCGCACCCTGCGGATCGCGCTGGAGCAGGCTGTGGCCACGGGCAGGCAGAAAGAGCTCTGGGTTGCCGTCACGCTCAGCCAGAGCCCGGCGCCAGCCGACCTAGCCGACCTGCTGCAGTCATTCCCGAACACCGTGGAGCTCCCGCCGCTGCGCCACCACATCGAGGACCTGCACGAACTCGTGCCGTTCTTTCTCGCCAAACTGAACCCTCACAGCCAGCTGGCCTGCTCGCCCGAGGCGATGCAGCTCCTGCAGCGGTCTAGCTGGCCGCGCAACACCGGGCAGCTCTGGCAGGTGCTCAAGCAGGTCGTGCACCGCCGGCGCAGCGGAACCATCTACCCGGCTGACCTGCCGCCAGAATGCTGGACAGTAAGCCGCCGCCTGCTCAGCCCGCTGGAGTCGATGGAGTGCGATGCGATCGTGCAGACCCTGCTGGACTACGACGGCAATAAGGCCAAGGCAGCCGAATCGCTAGGAATGTCGCGAGCGACGATCTACCGCAAGATCCACGAGTACGGAATCGTCACCCCCGCCAGCTGACCCGGACCCGGTAGCTCTTACCGGTCCATGATCGCCTTGCGCTGGGCGCCGTCGACCGGGATGTGGGCGCCGTTGATGAAGCTGGCGCGCGGCGAGGCCAGGAATGTCACCAGGGCCGAGACCTCGGCCGGCGTGCAGATCCGGCCGAGCGGGATCGACGCGGTGGTCAGCTCGTGCGCGCGTTCCTGGCTGACGCCCTTGTCCCGGGCGAACGCCTTCTCCAGCGTGTCCCACCGGTCGGTGTCCACCGGGCCGGGGTTGACCGTGTTGATCCGCACGCCGTG
The DNA here is from genome assembly GCA_963702235.1 of uncultured Actinomycetes bacterium. Lineage (GTDB taxonomy): Bacteria > Actinomycetota > Actinomycetes > Streptosporangiales > Streptosporangiaceae > PALSA-505. The sequence continues at coordinate 16,197 of CAVPBZ010000025.1, read as the reverse complement.
GCGACCGTACTGCTCGGCCACCGACGAGGCGAAGTTGATGTCCGCGGCGTTCGCGACGCCGGCGGTCATCTCCCAGTAGCTGGGCTTGAGGCCGTCGTTGCCCACGACCAGCACGATCGCGCCCTCGCCGCGCTCGCGCATGTGACCGATGACCGCCCGGACCGAGCGGACATAGCCCATGAACTTCAGGTTGAGGCTCATCAGCCACTGCTCCTCGGTCAGATCCTCGAGCAGGCCGCCGGGTGAGCTGCCGGCGCAGGTGACCAAGATGTCGACCTTCCCGAACCGCTCCAGCGTCGCGGCCACGCACCGGTCCACGTCCGCGGACACGCTCATGTCGCCGGCCAGAGGGACGATCGTGCGCCCGGTCGCGGCCGCGATCTGCGCGGCGGCCTTCTCCAGCGGCCCGGCGGTACGGGCAGTGATCACAACATCGGCGCCCTCGCGGGCCAGGTCCTCGGCCACCTGGCGGCCGATACCCTTGCTGGCGCCGGTGACGATCGCCACCTTTCCGTCCACATGCAGGTCCACGTGGCTGCTCCTTTCGTTAGGTCGAACATCCGAAGGTCAGACGTCAGCAGGTCCCGGCGGTCAGCGCGCCGCGCAGCACCTTGCCCAGGTCGTTGCGCGGCACCGCGGCCAGCTCGTACACCCGCTTCGGGCACTTGTACGCCGACAGCACCGCCCGCGTGTGCGCCACCAGCTCGTCCTCGTCGAGCGCGTGACCGGGCCGCAGCACCACCCAGGCCGTCACCTGCTCCCCCCAGCGCTGATGCGGTACGCCGGCCACGACCGCTTCGGTGACCGACGGGTGCCGCTCCAGCACCAGCTCGACCTCACGCGGGTAGACGTTCATGCCGCCGGTGATGATCAGCTCCTTGATCCGGCCCTGGATGACCAGGTGCCCGGTGCCCGGATCGACGCAGCCGATGTCGCCGGTGCGGAACCAGCCGTCCGCGGTGAACGCCGCGGCGGTCGCCTCGGCGTCCTGCCAGTACCCGCCGAAGACCTGCGGCCCGCGCAGCTGGATCTCCCCGTCGGTCCCGGCCGGCACATCGGCTCCGCCCGACCTGACCCGGCACAGCACGCCGGGCAGCGGCAGGCCCACGGTGTCGCCGCGGGCGCCCGTCACCGGATTGGACACGTCGAGGCCGGTCTCGGTGGTGCCGTACCGCACCAGCGGCAGCATGCCCAGGACTGACGGCAGCCGGTCCGCGAGCTCGGGGCTGAGCGGCGCCGACCCGCAGACCGCCAGCCGCAGCGACCCCAGCCCTCCCGCCGCGCCCACCGGCCCAGCACGATCCGCGAGCGCCCGGTAGGTCGTCGGGACGCCGAACAGCACGCTGGCTCCGGCCTCGGCCACCAAGCCGAGCAGGTCGCTGGCGCTGAACTTCGCCAGCAGATGCGCGCTCGACCCGGCGATGAGCGCGGCGTGCACTCCGCCGAGGCCGTGCTGATGGTGCAGCGGCAGCGCGTGCACCAGCACGTCATCGCCGGTCCAGCGCCATGCCGCCATCGCCGACCGGATCGAGGTCGCGAGTGCGCCGTGCGTCAGCGGGACGCCCTTCGGCCGCCCGGTGGTGCCCGAGGTGAACGCCAGCAGCGCCGTGTCCTGCGGCCGTGGCCGGATGACCGCCTGCTCGGGGCCGCTGGCCAGCACCGCAGCCAGGTCCTCGGTCCCGACCACGGGCAGCCCGGCCAGTCGCTGCGCCGGGCCAGGATCGGCGAACCCGAGCACGGCACCGGAGGCAGACACGACCTGCCCGAGCTCGGCGGCCGTGCCGGCCGGGCTGGCGAGGACCACGATGGCGCCCGCGCGCAGCGCTCCCAGGTAGCAGCGCAGGAAGCCGAGGCTGGATCCCGCGGCCAGCAGGACGCGGTCGCCGGGCTCGATCCGCCCGTCCAGCCAGCCCGCCACCCGGGCGGCGTCGGCGTCCAGTTGCGCGTGCGTGATGCCCTCGCCATCGACCGCGACCGCCAGCCGGCCGCCGACCCGCCGGGCCGACTCGGCCGCCAGCGCCGGAATGGTCCGCGCCCCGAACTGCCTGACCATCGCGCCAGGATCAGCAATGTCCGGCAGATGCACCCGCCAGCCGACCCGGCTCCAGTCCTCGCCCCCGCTCACCTGGCGCCCTGCGCGATCGCCAGGTCCCACGCTGCCCGGTTGGCGAGCCGTTCCGCCCGCAGCCGGTCGAGGATGCCGCCGGCCGACATGACTGCCTTGATTTTCCCGAACGGCTGCGGCGCGCGCGTCGCCAGCAGCTCCGCCGTGCTGACGGCGGCTTGGTCCGGATCGTCGTCGATCTGGTTCAGCAGCCCTAGGGTCAGCGCCTCGGCAGCTTCGATCCAGCGGCCGGTCATCGTGAGCTCGGCTGCGGCGCCGCGGCCGACCAGGTCAGGCAGGATCCAGGCGCCGACCGCCAGCTCGGCGCCCGGCGGCCCGATCCAGCGCAGCCGCGCCGCAGGACCGCCGAACCGCAGGTCGGCCGCCGAAGCCAGCTGCGCACCGCCGGCCACCGCCGGGCCGCTGAGCACCGCGAGGATGGGTCCCGGCCGGGTGATCATGAGCTCGAAGCAGTCATACAGCAGGTCCGAGACCACGGCGCGTTCGGTATCGGGGATCGTCAGGTCGGCTCCGGCGCAGAACACCCTCGGGTCAGCGCTGCCGATGATGACCGTTGCTTCCTCGTCGGTCCGCAGCGCCTCGATCAAGGCAGTCATCATGTCTGGCGTGAGCGCGTTGCGCCGCTCGGGCCGGGAGAGCAGCACCCGGGTATAACCCGCGCTGCTGCGCTCGACCAGAACGTGCGGATGCGGCATGCATCACTCCCGGACACTCTCGACGTCGCGGCCCTTCAACCCGAGGAAAATATGGTATACCAAATGAATGGAGTTGGCGGAGCGCCGGCTTAGCGGTTGCCGACTTGACGGGCCGCAGGCTTGGCGGGCCGCGGGGTTGGCGGAACGGAGGCTTGACGAGGCGGCAACAAGATCGATGCCGAGTTCTGCCCCTTGGGTGGGGTAAAAGTCGGCATCGACGGGCTCGCCGAGGGAGCCCAGGGTTGAAGGGAGTGCGGTGAAGCCAGCGTCGTTCGAGTATCACCTCGCGCGCGAGGTGGCCGAGGCGATCGCGCTCCTGACCGAGCTCGGCGAGGATGCCAAGCTGCTGGCCGGCGGGCAGAGCCTGGTGCCGATGATGAACCTCCGGCTGGCCCGGCCCAGTGCCCTGATCGACATCACCCGCGTTCCCGGGCTCAGCTACCTGCGGGCCGATGCGGACGGGCTGCACGTCGGCGCGCTGACCCGGCACCGCGCCGTCGAGATCACGCGGGATCCGGACGTGCTGGACGGCTTCGGGGTACTCCCCCGGTCCGCGCGCTGGATCGGCCACTATCCGATCCGGTCCCGGGGCACGTTCGGCGGCAGCATCGCGCATGGCGACTCGACGGCCGAATGGTGCCTGCTAGCCGTGCTGCTCGAAGCCGAGATCGTCCTCCAGGGCCCAACCGGGCAGCGCCGGGTCAGTGCCGTCGACTTCTTCGAGGGCTTCTTCACCACCGCGGCCGAGCCGGACGAGATGCTCGTCGAGGTGTGCTTCCCCACGCCCGCGCCGCACGCCGCGCTCACCGAGTTCGCGCAGCGGCAGGGCGACTTCGCCGTCGTCGCGGCGGCCGTGTCACTCGACCTCGAGGGCGGCCCGGACGGCCGCGGCACCGCCGGGAACGGCAACGACGGGAACGGCCACAGCGGCACCGTCTGCCGGTCGGCCCGGATCGTGCTCGGCGGCGTCAGCCCGGCGCCGTTCGTCGTGGACACCGCGGACCTGGCTGGGCAGCCCGCGTCGCCGGACACCTGGCGCGACGCGGGCGACCTCGCGGCCGATCAGATCGACCCGCCGGAAGACGAGCCCGGCGACGCCGCCTACCGCAAGCACCTCACCGCCACCCTGGTCGCCCGCGCCCTAGCCGAAGCGAGCACCCGATGACACGGTGGAGGGTTTGCCGTGCGACAGCAGCGGAAACGCTCCTTCATCACAGATGCCACCAGCCCCTGCGCCCGGTTTGTCCTAATCCAGCGGCTTCGAGGAGCCCGGAGTGACTCCCGCGCACCCGGGCCCACGCCGACGCGGCCGCGCCGCGACAAGATGGAGCGTTTGCTCTGTGATAGCCGGCCAAATGCTCCACGGTAACGGATGGACCACCACATGCGCCCGGTTTGTTCGAGTTTCGTGAACGCCATGCGGGAGGCGAGCCTGGATGGCGCCAGCGGGCGCTGGGTGGGGGCCGCGCTGCCGCGCAAGGAAGACCGGCGGATGCTACTCGGCCGCGGGCGGTTCGTCGCCGACATGACCCGAGCCGGGATGCTGCACGCCGCGTTCGCGCGCAGCCCGTTCCCGGCGGCGGAGATCGACGCGATCGACACCGCGCCGGCCACGCAACTCCCCCATGTCACGGCCGCGTTCACCGCGGCCGACCTCGGCGACCCGTACCTGCTCGCGCTGCTCGAGCGGGAGGAGTTCACCCCCACCCGGATGCCGCTGCTGGCCGGAGACCAGGTCCGCTTCGCGGGCGAGCCGGTCGCGATGGTGATCGCCGAAGACCCTTATACCGCGCAGGACGCCGCCGAGGTCGTGGACGTCGATTGGCGGCCGCTGGCCGCAGTGGCCGGCCTTGACGAAGCCTGCGACCCGGATGCTCGCCAGGTGCACGAGGGACTAGCCGGCAACTGCCTGGTGGACCTCAAGATGTTCGAGGATCACCAGCTCGACGAGATCTTCGCCGCTGCGCCGGTGGTCATCGACGCGGTGTTCAGCAGCGCCCGGCTGGCCGCGCTGCCGCTGGAGGGCCGCGCGTGCCTGGCCGAGTGGGACGACCGCGACGGCCAGCTGATCCTGCACGTCTCCACCCAGGTACCGCACCAGGTGCGCTCCGGGGTGGCCCAGGCCCTCGGCATCGCCGAGCAGAGTGTCCGGGTGCTGGCCCCGGACGTGGGCGGCGGGTTCGGGCTCAAGTGCGTGGTCGGCCGCGAGGAGGTGGCGGTCGCCGCCGCGGCGCTGCGGCTGCGCCGCCCGGTGCGCTGGATCGAGGACCGGCAGGAGAACCTGACCGCCTCCTTTCACGGCCACGAGCAGCGCTACGAGGTGCGGGCCGCGTTCGGCGCGGACGGCACGATTCTCGGGCTGGCGGCCGACATCTGCTGCGACGTCGGCGCCTATTCGGCGTTCCCGTTCACCGCCGCGGTCGAGCCGCTGATGGCGTGCACCGAACTGCCCGGCATCTACAAGGTGCCCGCCTACCGGGCCCGCGGCCGCGCGGTGGCCAGCAACAAGGCGCCCACCGCGCCGTACCGCGGGGTGTCCCGCCCGCAGCTCGTGCTGGTGATGGAGCAGCTGATGGAGAAGGCGGCCGCTGCCCTCGGCCTGGACCCGCTGGACATCCGCCGCCGCAACATGATCGGGCCCGGGGAGTTTCCTTATACCGGCGTCAATGGGATCAGCTACGACGAGGGCAGCTACCGCGAGTCCCTCGATAGTGCCGAACGGAAAGTCGCCGAGGCCGGCTGGCACGACGAACTGTCCGCGCTCCAGGAAACCGGCGCGCTGGCCGGCATCGGCTACGCGTGCTTCTCCGAGCGGACGGCCTACGGCACCCAGACGATGTCACAGCGGCGGATGGCGATGACCCCCGGCTACGACACCGCGCTGGTGCGGATGGACCCGACCGGCGAGGTCATCGTCACCACCGGCACCTGCGGCCACGGCCAGGGCCACGAGACGACGTTCGCCCAGATCGTCGCCGACCGGCTCGGCGTGCACCCCGGCCAGGTGCGGCTGCGGCAGGGCGACACCGACCTGGCCTCCTACGGCTGGGGCACCTGGGGCAGCCGGTCGATCGTGGTCGGCGGCGGCGCGGCAGGCCGGGCCGCGGACAAGGTCGGCCGGCAGCTGCGGCAGGTGGCCGCGCACCTGCTCGAGGCCAGCGCCGACGACGTCGAGCTGGCCGGCGGCGCGGCCCGGGTCCGCGGCGACGACAGCGCGACCGTGCCGGTCAGCGAGCTGGCCAGGGTGGTGCACTTCCAGGCGCACCGGCTGCCCGAGGAACTGCGCTACGCACTCGAGGCACGGGCGACGTTCGACCCGCCTGGCACGTTCTCCAACGCCTGCCACGCGGCGATGATCGCGATCGACCCGGGCACCGGGGAGATCCGGCTGCGCCGCTACCTGGTCGTCGAGGACTGCGGGGTGGTGATCAACCCGATCGTGGTGGACGGGCAGGTCCGCGGCGGCGTCGCGCAGGGCGCCGGGGCCGCGCTGCTCGAGCGGGTCCGCTACGGCGGTGACGGCCAGCCGGGCAGCACGACGCTGATGGACTACCTGGCGCCGACCGCGGCCGAGCTGTGTGACATCGACATCTCGCACATCGAGACGCCGTCGCGGTTCGGCGAGACCGGGGCCAAGGGCATGGGCGAGGGCGGCATGATCGGCGCGCCGGCCGCCGTGCTCAACGCGGTCAACGACGCGCTGCGGCCCGCCGGGGCCTCGTTCGACCACATCCCGGTCCTTCCTTCTGAGGTGTGCAGAGTGCTCGTCGAGCGAGCGGGGGTCACATGACCGACATCAGGCAGATCAGCGTCCGGGTCAACGGCCGCGAGCACGAGCTCGCCGTCGAGACGCGGCGGACACTGGCCGACATGCTGCGGCACGACCTCGGCTACACCGGCACCCACCTGGGCTGCGAGCACGGCATCTGCGGCGCGTGCACGGTGCTCGTGGACGGGTCGCCGGTCCGGTCCTGCCTGATGTTCGGCGTGCAAGCGGACGGCAGCGAGGTCAGCACCGTCGAGGGACTGGCCGACGGGGAGCAGCTGTCCGATCTGCAGCAGGCGTTCAGCGACCATCACGGGCTGCAGTGCGGCTTCTGCACGCCCGGCTTCCTCATGCTCGCCGAGGCGTATCTGGCCGAACGCCGCGCCTCCGGCGCGGGGGAGCCGTCGGCCGACGAGATCCGCGAGCTGGTCGCCTCGAACCTGTGCCGGTGCACCGGCTATCAGGGGATCATCGAGGCGGTGCTGGCCACCGCCCGGTCCCGGGACTCAGCAGGCGGCCCGTGACCTCGGTCGGCGCGCGGGTGCCGCGCAAGGAGGACCCGCGGCTGCTGCGCGGGGCGGGCCGGTTCGGCGACGACATCAGCGCCCCCGGCCAGGCCTGGGCGCGGGTGGTGCGCTCTGGTGTCGCGCACGGATTCGTGCGTTCGGTAAAAACCGCCGATGCGGCTACAGCAGAAGGCGTCATCGCCGTGGTCACCGCCGCGGATCTGCCGCCCGGGCTGACGATCCCGGTCCGCATCCCGCTGCAGGGCATCGACCTCGCCGGGTACCTGCAGCCGGTGCTCGCCGCCGACGTGGTGCGCTACGTCGGCGAGCCGCTCGCCGTCGTGGTCGCCGGGGATCCGTACGCGGCCGAGGACGCCGCCGAGCTGGTGGACATCGACATCGACGAGGAGCCGGCCGTGCTGGACGCCGCGGCGGCGGCGGAGCCCGGCTCGCCCCGGCTGTTCCCGGCGGGGAACGTGGCGGCCGACTTCAGCCTGGGCTACGGGGATGTGGACGCCGCGTTCGGGCGCGCCGCCCATGTCGTCGAGACGGAGATCGAGATCGGGCGGCACACCGCCGTGCCGCTGGAGCCGCGGGCGCTGCTCGCCGAGGCGGACCCGCGGACCGGCGTGCTGTCGGTGTTCGGCATGACCAAGGTGCCGGTGTTCAACCGGGGCGTGCTGGCTTCCATGCTGGGGATGGACGAGTCGCTGATTCACGTGCACGCGGTGGATGCTGGCGGCGGGTTCGGGGTGCGGGGCGAGTTCTACCCGGAGGACTTCCTCGTGCCGTGGCTGGCCCGGCAGCTGGGCCGGCCGGTGAAGTGGACCGAGGACCGGGCCGAGCACCTGGTCGCGGCCAATCACTCGCGGCAGCAGTCGCACCGGATCGCGGCTGCCTTCGACGCCGGCGGGCGGCTGCTGGCGCTGCGGGCCGACGTCGTGCACGACAACGGCGCGTACTGCCGCACGCACGGGATCACCGTGCCCGAGCTGACGCTGGCCATGCTGCCCGGGCCGTACCGGGTGCCGGCCTACCGCGGCCGGATCCGGGTAGTGCTCACCAACAAGACCCCGTGCGGCACGTACCGGGCGCCGGGCAGGTTCGAGGGGACGACGGCGCGCGAGCAGCTGCTGGACGTCGCCGCCAGCGAGCTCGGCCTGGACCGGTTCGAGCTGCGCCGCCGCAACCTGCTGACCGCCGGCGAGCTGCCGCACGAGCGGCCGATGAGGGCGCTGGGCACCGAGATGGTGCTCGACGCCGGCGACTACCCGGGGCTGCTGGCGGCCGCGGTGGCCGAGGCGGAGCGGCTCGGCTACCCGGCTGTGCTGGCGCGCCGGGGTCACGAGGGGCGGCTCCGCGGGCTCGGGGTGGCCGCGTTCCTGGAGAAGAGCGGGCTCGGCCCGGAGGAGACGGCCGACGTCACGATCGGCGACGGGGGTGCCGTCCTGGTGTACTCCGGCGGGACCTCGCTGGGGCAGGGCGTCGAGACGGTGCTCGCGCAGATCGCCGCCGACGCCGCGGGCGCCAGCCTGGACGCCGTGAGCGTGGTCTGCGGGGACACGGACCTGCAGCCGCACGGCCGGGGCTCGTGGGCGTCCCGCACGACGGTCGTGGCCGGCAGCGCGGTGCACGCGGCCGCGGCCGCGGTGCGGGCGCGCGCAGTCCAGCTGGCGGCGCGGATGCTGGAGGCGGCGCCGGACGACCTGGTCGTGGCCGGCGGGACGATCAGCGTGCACGGCGACCCGGCCGCGTCGGTCTCGTTCGCCGAGGTGGCGCGCGCCGCGGAGCCGGGCAGCCGGTACCTGCGGCCGGGCGAGCCGGCCGGGCTGTCCGCGCGCCGCCGGTTCGAGGTCACGCACATGACCTATCCGTACGGCGCGCACATCGCGGTCGTCGAGGTCGATCCCGGCACCGGCCGGGTGCGGGTGCTGCGCTACCTGGTGGCCTACGAGGTGGGCCGGGCGGTCAACCCGACGCTGGTCGAGGGGCAGCTGCGCGGCGGGGCGGCGCAGGGCATCGGCGGTGCGCTGCTGGAGGAGTTCGGCTATGACGAGGCCGGCCAGCCGCGGGCGACCACGTTCATCGACTACCGGTTGCCGACCGCAGCCGAAGTTCCGCCGATCGACGTCCTGGTCCTGCAGGACTCCCCCGCGCCCGGCAACCCGCTGGGGGTCAGGGGCGCGGGCGAGGGCGGCATGAGCGCGGCGGGGGCCGTGCTGGCGAGCGCGGTCCGGGACGCGCTCGGCCTGGCCGGGAGCGTCGGGCGGCTGCCGCTGACCGCGCCGAGGGTTCTGGGGCTGGCCGCGTCCGGCGCCGGTGTCAGGCCGCCCGGAAGGCTGGCCGCGAGCGTGGGAGGCGACCGGTGCGACCTGTCCCGATGACGCACGCCGGGGACGCGGCAGGCCGCGCCGGCGCGGCGGACACGGCTAGCCGCGAGGCGGCGGTCCGTGGCGGGGCGGCCGGGGCCAGTGGCGGGGCGGCGGCGGGGCGCGGGGTGGCGGCGCGACGCGGCGCGGCGACGAGCTACGTGAGCAAGACCGACATGGTCGCGGCGCTGATCCGCGAGCTGATCATCACCGGCGAGCTGACCGCGGGCGGGCAGCTGCGCCAGCGGGATCTGGCCGAGCGGTTCGGCGTCAGCCAGACGCCGGTGCGCGAGGCGATGCGGCGGCTGGAGTCCGAGGGGCTGGTCATCGGCGACACGCACCGCGGCTTCACCGTCGTCATGCCCGCCGACGGGCCGGTAGAGGAGAACTTCCAGATCCGCGCCGCGCTGGAGTCGCTCGGCGCGTCGCTGGCCGCCAGCAAGATCGACGCGGCCGGGATCGCCCGCCTGCAGGACCTGAACGAGCAGATGCAGGCGCTGGCCGACGGCGACGCCCGCTACGCCGAGCTCAACCGGCAGTTCCACTTCACGCTGTACGAGTACTCCCGCAGCCCGCTGCTGATGTCGCTGATGCGGCTGCTGTGGGCCTCCCTGCACGGCGGCCCGCGGGCGCTGCGCACGCACGCCGAGTCGGCCCGCCAGCACGAGGCGATCCTGGACGCGCTGCGCGCCGGCGACGCGGCCGCCGCGAGCGCCAGGACCTATCAGCACATCATGGGTGCCCAGCACCTGGACGAGGACGGATGAGGCCCATCCCAAGGGCGACGAGGCCCATCCCAAGGGCATGGATGGCACTTTCATGTTCACCGGTGAACATGAAAGTGCCATCGACAACGTTGAGGAAGGCAGATGATCAAGACTGACGATGGCGTGATGCTGCACGTTGAGAGCACCGGGACCGGGACGCCGCTGCTGTTCATCCACGAGTTCGCGGGCGACCACCGCAGCTGGGAAGCGCAGGTGCGGTACTTCTGCGGCGGGTACCGGTGCATCACCTACGCGGCGCGGGGGTACCCGCCGTCCGACGTCCCGGCCGACCCGGCGGCGTACAGCCAGCAGCGGGCGGCCGACGACGCGATCGCCGTGCTGGACGGGCTCGGGGTGTCCCGCGCGCACGTGGTCGGCCTGTCGATGGGCGGGTTCACCGCGCTGCACCTGCTGCTGCGGTACCCGGGCCGGGTGCTGTCGGCGGTCGCCGCCGGGGCCGGGTATGGCGCGCAGCCGGAGCGGCGGGAGGCGTTCCGGCTGGAATCCGAGGCGATTGCCGCGGCGTTCGAGGCGGAGGGTGCGGCGCGGGTGGCGGCGCGGTACGCGGTCGGCCCGGCCCGGGTCCAGTTCCAGAACAAGAACCCGCGCGGCTGGGCGGAGTTCGCCGCCGCGCTGGCCGGGCACTCCGCGGCCGGCTCCGCGATGACGATGCGCGGCGTGCAGGGCGCCCGGCCCTCGCTGTACGCGCTGCGGGACGAGCTCGCCGGGATCACGGCGCCGGTGCTGATCGTGACCGGGGACGAGGACGAGGGCTGCCTGGAGCCTGCGCTCATGCTCAAGCGCACGATCCCGTCCTCGGGCCTGGCGATCCTGCCGAGGACCGGTCACACCGCCAACCTGGAGGAGCCCGGGGTGTTCAACGCGGCCGTGGACCGGTTCCTGGCCTCGGTGGAGCGAGGCGGCTGGCTGCCGCGCGACCCGCGGTCACTGTCCGCGTCCATCACCGGGATGCGCTAGTGCCCCGGCCGCCAGCAGTCGGCCACGGCGGTACGCGAGGCACGCGAGGCGCAGGCCACGGCGGTACGCGAGGCACGCGAGGCGCAGGCCACGGCGGCACGCGAGGCACGCGAGGCGCAGGCCAACGCGACCTGCCCGCTCCACCTCATTTGGTATACCATGTACCGAGACGGCAGAATCGGGCTCGGTACGAGCAGAACGAAAGGGCACGCCATGGCTGACAGCCGTCCCGCGGCCGGCGCCACCTCTCCCGGCGCGGCGGAGCTCCGTCCGCTGCAGGTGGAGACCAATGGCATCAACGTCATCACCGATGCCGAGCGCAAGGGCCACCCCCGCGACCTGTTCTGGCCCTGGTTCGCCGCTAACGTGTCGGTCCTCGGGCTGAGCTACGGGTCGTTCGTCCTGGGCTTCGGCATCTCGTTCTGGCAGGCCGTCATCGTCGGGGTGATCGGCATCGTCGCCTCGTTCCTGCTGTGCGGGTTCATCGCGGTGGCCGGCAAGCGAGGGTCCGCGCCAACGATGGTGCTGGGCCGGGCGGCGTTCGGGGTGCGGGGCAACAAGCTGCCGGCCATCATCTCGTGGGTGCTCACGGTCGGCTGGGAGACCGTGCTGATCATCCTCGCGACGCTGGCCACCGCGACGGTGTTCCACCGTCTCGGGGTGGGCGGCGGGACCGGGACCGAAGTCGTCGCGCTGATCGTGGTCGCCGGGCTCACGGTCGCCGGCGGGGTCCTGGGCTTCGACCTGATCATGCGGATGCAGACCGTGATCACAATCGTGACGGCGGTGCTGACCGTCGTGTTCATCGGGCTCGTCGCCGACAAGATTCACTGGCACACCGTGTCGGCGATCCCGGGCGGCTCGGCGCAGAGCGTGATCGGGGCCCTGGTGTTCGTGATGACCGGGTTCGGCCTCGGCTGGGTCAACGCCGCCGCCGATTACTCGCGCTACCTGCCGCGACGGTCGTCGGGCCGCGGAGTGATCGGCTGGACGACACTCGGGTCGTCGGTAGCGCCGATATTCCTGATTGTCTTCGGGCTGCTGCTGGCCGGATCGTCGGCCAGCCTCAGCAAGGCCATCAGCATCGATCCGATCGGGGCACTGACGACGCTGCTGCCCACCTGGTTCCTGGTCCCGTTCGCGATCGCGGCCGTCCTCGGGCTCGTCGGCGGCTCCGTGCTCGACATCTACTCCTCCGGCCTGGCGCTGCTGACGGCCGGGCTGCGCGCGCCGCGCTTCGTGGCCGCCCTGATTGACGGCACGATCATGATCGGCGGCACGATCTACGTCGTGTTCTTCGCGAAGAACTTCGTGGTCCAGTTCGAGGGCTTCCTCATCACGCTGGGCGTCCCCATCGCGGTGTGGTGCGGGATCATGCTCGCGGACATCATGATGCGCCGCCGTGACTACGCCGAGGCTGAGCTGTTTCGTCCGGACGGGCGGTACGGCGACGTCCGGCCGTTCCCGATCGCGATCATCGTGGTCGGCACCGCGCTGGGCTGGGGCCTGGTCACGAACTTCAACGCGAGCTGGCTGAAGTGGCAGGGCTACCTGCTCGGCCCGTTCGGGCTCGGCGGCAAGACCGGGGCGTGGGCCTTCGCGAACCTGGGCGTGCTGGTGGGGCTGGCGCTGGGATTCGTGGCCACCTGGGCGTTCGGCCGTTCGGCGGTGCGGAGCCAGGAAGCGGTACCGGAACCGGTCACGGCCCCGGCATGACTGGGCTGGAGGGACGCGGCAGCGGGCTGGAGGGACGCGGCGCAGCCGGGTCTTCGCCGGCGCCGCCGTGGCTGGCGGTGATTGACATGCAGCGCGTGTTCGGCGAGCCGGGCAGCGCGTGGTTCACCCCGCGGTTCGGCGAGATTGTTGACGGCATCGGCAAGCTGGTCGAGGCGTTCCGGCCGCGGGTGACCTTCACCAGGTTCGTCGCCCCTTTGGCGCCTGCGGGAGCGTGGCGCCGGTACTACGACCAGTGGCCGTTCGCGCTGCAGCCACCCGACGCGGAGATCTACCAGCTCATCGGCGAGTTCGCCGGCGAACCTGGCCCGACCGTGGATGCCACCACGTTCAGCAAGTGGGGCCCGGAACTGGCCGCCAGCGTCGGTGACGGCGGGCGGCTGGTGCTGGCCGGGGTGTCGACCGACTGCTGCGTGCTGTCTACGGCCGTCGCCGCGGCGGACGCCGGCGCCCAGGTCCAGGTGGTCGCCGACGCCTGCGCCGGGGTCAACGACACCAGTCACGCCCAGGCGCTGGACATCCTGCGGCTCTACGGCCCGCTGGTGGAGGTGGTCGGCCTGGCCGACATCCTCGGGCCGGGCGGCCAGGCGCCGGCTGCCGGGTCGCCGGAGCCAGGAGACGGCCCGGCGCGATGACGGACAGCCGGTCCCGCGCGGCCGGGGCGCTGTACGGCCTGGCGGTGGGCGACGCGCTCGGGATGCCGACCCAGTCACTGCCGCGTGAGCAGATCGTGGCCCGCTACGGCCCGCTGCTCGGCGGCTTCGAGGCGGCCGCACCCGATCAGCCGCTGGCCGCCGGGATGCCGGCAGGCTCGGTCACCGACGACACCGAGCAGGCCGTCCTGCTGGCCGGGCTGCTGATCGAGGGCCGCGGCCGGGTGGATCCGGCCGAGCTGGCCAGGCGGCTGCTCGGCTGGGAGCAGTCGATGCGCGCGCGGGGCTCGCTGGACCTGCTCGGCCCGTCCACCAAGCGGGCCATCGACGCGCTCCTTTCCGGGCAGGACGTCACCGAGACGGGCAGGTACGGCGTCACCAACGGCGCGGCGATGCGGATCACGCCGGTCGGCGTCGCGACGCCGGCCTCCGACCTGGACGTGCTGGTGGACCGGGTGGTCGAGGCCAGCCTGGTGACGCACAACACCGGCGTGGCGCTCGCCGCCGCGGCCGCCGTCGCGGCCGCGGTCAGCGCCGGCATCGACGGCGCGTCCGTGCCCGAAGCCACCGGGTTCGCCGTGGCCGCGGCGGAGCGGGCCGCCCGGCGCGGCCACTGGGTGGCCGCGGCCGACGTCGCGGCCCGGATCAGCTGGGCCACCGGCCTGGTCGCCGGGCTCTCACCGGAAGCGGCGTCGGCGGCGGTGTACCGTCTCGTCGGCACCAGCCTGGCGGCGCAGGAGTCGGTCCCCGCCGCGTTCGCGGTGCTCGCGGCCAGCCCCGGCGACCCGTGGCTGGCCTGCAGGCTCGCCGCCTCGGTGGGCGGCGACTGCGACACGATCGCCGCGATGGCAGGCGCGGTCGGCGGTGCGTGCCACGGGGCGGCCGCCTTCCCCGCCAGCGCGCGCGACACCGTCACCGCGGTGAATGACCTGCGGCTGGATTCGCTCGCCGGCAGCCTGCTCGCGGTGCGTTCCGGCGCTTCCGCGGAAGCGCGCCGGCGCTGACGATGAGCGGGTTCGACCGGCTGCTGCACCTCGGCAACGTGGTCATCGACGTGGTGCTGAACGTCCCCGAGCTCCCGGAACGCGGCGGTGACATGCTCGCCGCCGCCACCGACGTCACCGCGGGCGGCGGTTTCAACGTGATCACGGCCGCGGCCCGGCAGGGGCTGCCAGTCGCGTACGCGGGGGGTTACGGCAGCGGGCCGTTCGCCGCCCTGGCCCTGGCCGCGCTGCGGCAGGCCGGCATCGAGGTGCTGCAGCCGCCGAAGCGGGGCACCGACACGGGTTTCGTGGTCACGCTCGTGGACGGCGGCGGCGAGCGGACGTTCGTGACCAGCCGCGGCGCCGAGGCGGCGCTGACCACCGAGGATCTCGGCCGGCGTCCGGGCCGGCCCCCGCGACGCGGTCTACTTGTCGGGATACAGCCTGGCTCACCCCAGCAACCGGCGCGCCCTGCTCGACTGGCTGGGCCGGCTCGGCCACGGCAACGTGGTGTTCCTCGATCCCGGGCCGCTGGCCGGCTCGGTGCCCGCCGACGTCCTGGACCGCGTGATCCGGCGCGCAGACTGGCTGACCTGCAATGCCCCGGAGGCGGCCGGGCTCACCGGCCTGGCCGACCCGCTCGCCGCCGTGCGGGCGCTCGCGCGGCGCGCTCCCGCGCAGCCGGGCGGGGAGCGAGGCGTGCTGGTGCGCACCGGCCCGGACGGCTGCGTGCTCGCCCGGCCCGGCGCGGCGCCGGTGCACGTGCCCGGCTTCCCGGTTACCGCGGTCGACACCAACGGGGCAGGCGACACCCACACCGGGACGTTCATCGCCGCGCTGGCCCGCGGCGCGGACGCCCTGGCCGCCGCCCGCACGTCCAACGCGGCCGCGGCGCTGTCGGTGACCAGGCGCGGCCCCGCCACCGCGCCGACCGAGGCCGAGCTGACCCAGTTCCTCGCAGACACCTGACCAGGCCCCGGTCCGGCAGGAGCATCTGTACATTTTGCGGAAGTCCAGAGTGTACAATTGCAGTATGGATGTGGCCGTCACTGAACTACGAGCACACCTCAGCGAGTGGCTCGAACGAGCGCGCGAAGGTGACGAAGTCGTGATTACGGACCGCGGGGTACCAGTCGCCAGATTGCTCGGCCTGAGTGCTACAGCCACGCTCGAACGCCTGGCAGCCGACGGCGTGATCGGGAACCCCGCGGCGGCTCACCGTCCCACAGCATCCGGACGACCGCGCCCGCGCCCGCGCCGACCCCTGTCCGACATCGTCACCGAGCAGCGACACTGAAGCATGCCGCTCGTCTATTTCGACTCCAGCGCCTTCGTCAAGCTACTGGCAGAGGAAACCGGCAGCGAGCTTGCGGCGCAACTGTGGGACGGATGCGACGCCGCACTCGCCAGCCGCCTGGCCTATCCCGAGGTCCGGGCCGCGCTCGCCGCGGCTTCGCGCGACCATGACCTCGCAGGGCCCGATCTCGACGCGGCCGAGCATGCCTGGGACGGCTACTGGGCGGCCACGCGCCCGGTCGAGCTAACTGCCGCCGTTGAGCAGCACGCGGGCCGTCTGGCCCGTGTTCACGCGCTCGCAGGCGCGGACGCCGTCCATCTAGCC
>CAVPBZ010000024.1:0-3781 GCA_963702235.1 uncultured Actinomycetes bacterium | reverse complement strand
TGCCCCGAAGCTTCCGGACAGTCCATCCAATAGGATGGACGTCTGGAAAGGTGAAGTAATTGCCTCGACCGAAGAAGAGCTTCTCACCGGAATTCAAAGATGAAGCCGTGAAGATGGTGATCGAGACGTCGCGCCCGATCGCCCGAGTGGCGAAGGAGCTCGGTATCAACGAAGGCACACTCGGTAACTGGGTGAGCGCCTACCGCCGTGAGCATGCCGGCGAAGAGCCGCCGCTAACCGTGAATGAGCGCGCGCGGCTGCGCGAGCTCGAGCGGGAAACCCGGGAACAGAAGATGGAGCTCGAGTTCCTGAAAAAAGCCGCAGCATACTTCGCCCGCGACCATCGGTGACCGACAAGTTCGAGTTCATCGACGCGGAGTATGCGGCTTACCAGGAATCAGATGAACGGCACGTGCCGTCGGTCGTGCAAATGTGCAGGTGGATGGAGGTGTCGCGGTCCGGGTTCTACGAATGGCGGAACGCGCCGGAATCGGCAACGGCGAAAAGGCGCGGGATAATTGCGCTGTGCGTGCAGAAGTCATTCGATGAATCGGATGGGACGTACGGGTACCGGCGGGTCCACACGGACCTGGCGGCCTGGGGCGTGCCGGCCGGGCCGGAGCTGGTGCGGTCGGTGATGCGCGAGCTGGGCCTGGAGGCTTGTCAGCCACGGCCGTGGCGGTTCAGCCTCACCGAGGGCGACGGCCAGGAGCATGACATTCCCGATCTCGTGAAACGGGATTTCACCGCCGGCGCGCCGGGCGAGAAAATGGTCGGCGATATCACCTACCTTCCGACATGGCAGGGTTGGCTTTACCTGGCGACGGTTATCGACTGTCATACGAAAGAAGTGATCGGCTGGGCGACGGACGATAACTACAAGACCCCGCTCATCGAGAGGGCCATCGAGATGGCTGCCCGTAATTATCCTCTCGCCGATAAAGCCATTTTCCACTCCGACCGCGGCAGCAACTACACATCCCAGCAGTTCGCCGGGACGCTGAAGAAGCACAACCTCCGGCATTCCGTCGGCCGCACCGGGATCTGCTACGATAATGCCATGGCCGAATCGTTCTTCGCCGCACTGAAGAACGAGCGTGTCCACCGGACCCAGTATCCGACTCGTGAACACGCGCGCCGGGACGTTGTGAGGTACATCGAATTCTGGTACAATTCGAAGCGCAGGCACTCCGGGCTTCAGTACCGAACCCCACGGCAGGTCCACAAGGAATACCTGGAACGGCAGTCCGCAGCGTGAATTAACCACAAATACGCTGTCCGGAAAGCTCGGGGCAGATCACACGCCACGCGACCGTCGGCCGCCCGGGAGACGGCATCTGACCCCGATACAAACGACCCGCCCGCTGACGCGGTCCAGCCCCCACCACTCCACCTCCAACATCGAGGTGTTGCGACGATCAGTTGAATCCGCCCAGTACACCTCCGCCCAGTTCGCCGCCCTCGCTGGCGACTGCCAGGTGGCCCTGTCGGTCGGCCGCACCGGCCAGTGCTGGGACAACGCGTGGGTTTCATACTGCACCTCTTGGTGTTGTTGCGGTGAGAACTCGACTGATGAGCTTGCTGCCTTGGCGTTTGGCGAGCCGGGGGTCGCCGGGGTCGGGTGGGTCGAACAGGGGCATGTTCTTGTCGTTGGCTTTGTGGGCGGTGAGCAGCCCGGCGCGGCGCCAGGCTTTGATGGTGGAGATGTGGACGCCGAGGCGGCTGGCGGTCTCGGTGAGGGTGAGCAGGCCGCGGGCGCGGAGCCGGTCGGCGTGGCTGGGCAGGTGGTGGCTGCGGCGTAGCTCGAGCACGATCCGGCCGGTGAAGGGCTTTCCTTCGCCGGAGCGGTGCCCTGCGGCGTTGAGCGCGTCGGCGGCCTCGGCGTCGGTGTGGTCGTCGAGGAGCCGGTCGAGTTCGGCGAGGGTGTCGGGGCGGGTCTGGCGGAGCTGCCAGGCGGGGGACGGGATCGGGATGGCCAGGCTGGTGGTCGGGCCGCCGCGGAACCGGACGTGCAGGTGGATGCGGTCGGTCTTGGTCATGGTGACGTCGTCGATCAGCAGCCGGGCCATGCGCTTGCGCTCGCGCTGCGGGGTGGCTGGGTTGGTCCACAGGGCCGGGAAGTCGGTGGCCAGCGCCTGGATGCGGGCCTTGTCGGCGGTTGTGAGCGCGGCGGCGCCGTTGCTGGCGTTGTCGTAGTCGTCTTGGGCGGCTTGCAGCGCGCGCAGCGTCTCGTTCCAGTCGGCTTCGAGGCTGCCGGCGACCAGTCGGTTGCCGGGGTCGACGGCGAGGTAGCGGCGGCGGGCGAGGTCGGCGCGGTGGCGGGCTCGCTCGACGTGGCCGCGGCGGATGGCGTCGGCTTCGGCGGCGCGGGATTCGATCTCGGCCTGGACGGTGAGGGCGACCTCGAGGGTGAGCGGGGTGAGGGTGTCGATCAGCAGCTTGCCGATGGCGGCGTCGGCAGCGGCGCCGGGGATGGTCTGGCAGCGCGGCCCGGCGTTGTCGATGGCCTCGCGCACGCACTGATAGTCGGGGACCTCGATGCCGCCGCGGGTGTGGTAGCGGACGGTCATCCGCCGCCCGCAGCGCCCGCAGACCGCCAGTCCTTGCAGTAACGCGGTGCCTTCCCGGGCTGGGCCGGCGGCCCGTTCGCTGCCGTGCGCGGCGGCGTTGCCCAGCAGCAGCTGCTGGTTGGCCTCGTATTGTTCCCAGCTGATGTATCCGGAGTGCGCGCGCGGGAACAGCGCCGTCCATTGGTCGCGGGGCAGGGCGAGGAAGGTCTTCTTGCCGTTGGCGGCCATGGCTTCGCGGCGCCGGCCATAGGCGAAGGCGCCGGCATAAGGCGGGTTGTGCAGGGTGCGCAGCACCCGCCAGTGGGTCAGCGGCATCCACGCCAGTTCGCCCTTGCGCGGCCCGGTGCGGATCCGCACCGGGAACAGCAGCCGCTCGGCTTGGAACGCCATTACCACGGCGCGGGCCGATCCGGTGCGGGCGAACAGCGCGAACAGGTGGCGGATCGCATCTTGCACCCCGGTATCGGGGTCGAGCACGACATGGCCGGCGCCGTCGTAGACCAGCCCGACTGGCAGGCCCATCCGCAGTTCGCCGCGGCGGGCTGCCGACAGCTGCCCGCCGCGCAACCGGGCTCGGATGAAATGCAGCTCGGCCTCGGACATGGTGCCCTTGAGGCCAAGCAGCAACCGGTCGTTGAATTCCCCGGGGTCATAGAGCCCGTCCTCGTCACAGATCAGCGTCGAGGTCAGCGCGCAGATCTCCAGCAGCCGGTGCCAGTCGGCGTTGTTGCGGGCCAGCCGGGACACTTCCAGGCCGAGCACGATCCCGGCCCGGCCTATGCCCACCTCGGCGACCAGGTGCTGGAAGCCTTCCCGGTCCGCGGCGCTTGCACCGGAGTGGCCCTGGTCGGTGTCGATGGTGATGATCTGGCTGGCGGGCCAGCCCAGCGCGGCGGCGCGCTGCCGCAGCGCGTACTGGCGGGCGGTGGACTCGGTGTTGTTGAGGACCTGCTTGAGCGTGGACTGGCGCACATACAGGTAGGCGTTGCGGGCCAGGTGACTGGGTGTCACCTTCATCGCGGTCTCGGCGCTCACCGCTGCTCACCTGCGGTCGGCCAGGCAGGACAGCGCCATCGTGGCCAGCGCCACGACCAGCTGCTCGCCGCTGCCAGGAGCCTGCCGGGCCGGCCCTGATAGCCGCGCGGCTGGCCGGCCCGGGCAGGCTGTCCCACGCCCGCAGCCAGGCCGCCACCCCGCGGTGCTGCATGGGG
>CAVPBZ010000023.1:0-183861 GCA_963702235.1 uncultured Actinomycetes bacterium | reverse complement strand
TTCGGCACGTTCTGGATGTACGTGGCGTTCCGCTCCCTGCCCCGCTCGCTCTCGGAGAGTGCGGTCATCGACGGCGCCTCCCCGCTGTCCCTGCTCTGGCGGATCCTGGTCCCGAACGTGGCGCCTGCGGTCCGGACCATGGCGGCGCTCGTGTTCCTGTGGACCTGGAACGGGTTCCTGCTGCCGCTGGTCATGGTGTCGAACCAGTCGCTGTACACGGTCACGGTCGGCCTGTCGGCATTCCAGGGCGCGCACTTCAACAACTACGCTGCCCTAGCCGCCGGCAGCTGCCTGGCCGCGCTGCCCGTGGTGGTGGTCTACCTGTTCGCGCAGCGGAGCTTCATCGCCGGGCTGTTCACCGGATCGCTGGTCGAGTGACAGCCCGGCCGCAGATCGCAGATCATGGGGAAGGACGCGGCTAGCCGGGCAGGCGCGAGCCGACGAGGAGGCCAGGACGGTGGGAGACGGGGAAGGTGAGGCGGCCCTCACCTCGGCCAGGCGGGTGCCGATGTACGAGCAGGCGGCCGCCGCGCTGGAAGCCGAGATCCGCAGCGGCAGGCTGGGCGCGGATGAGCGGCTGCTGTCCGAGCGGGCGCTGGCGCAGCGGCTGCAGGTCAGCCGGATCACCATCCGCCGCGCGCTGGCCCACCTGGCGGAGAAAGACCTGGTCCGCTCGTCGGTGCGGAGCGGATGGTTCGCCGGGCCGGTGAGCGAGGGCAGCGACGCGCTGGTCAGCTTCAGTGACATGGGGCGGCAGCGCGGCTTCGCGGTGACCTCCGAGGTGCTGCGCCGCGTCGCGCGGGAGGCGACGCTGGCCGAAGCGGAGGAGCTGGCCGTGGCGCCGGGCAGCACGGTGTGCGACCTGGCCCGGGTCCGCTGCTTCGACGGCCTGCCGATCGCCAGCACCGAGGCGGTCGTGCCCGGCTATCTCGCGCCCGGCCTGCAGGAGCACGACTTCAGCTCGCACTCGCTCTATGACACGCTGCGCAGCACGTACGGGGTGCTGCCGACCCGGGCCAGGTTCGCGATCCAGGCGGCGGCGTGCGAGCCGGCCGACGCTGGGCACCTGCAGATCACGCCGGGCGAGCCGGTACTGATCTTCACGCAGACCGGCTACGACCAGCTCGGCCGGGCGTTCGAGCTGGCCAGGACCGTGTACCGGGCGGACAGGTACCTGTTCCGGGGCACCCTGCTCGCGGCGAGCGAACGCGACGCTCCCGTGGTGCGGGAAACAGCCGAGCCGGAGTCAAGGGCGTCGAGATGAACGACCGGAATACCCAAGACAGGCGTCATGGGCTGGTGATCGCTTGTTTCGGGCTCACGGTGAACGTGGCGGCGCTCACGGTGACCGGGTCGCCGCTGAGGAACAGCCCGAGACAGCCAGTGACGTTGTAGAAGTGCAGGTTGCCGCCGGTGGCGCTCGTCTTGAGCTTGGCTGTGCTGTTGGTGTAGCTGACCTTCACGATGCCGTCGCTGGCCACGGCGCTGGTGCCGTCGATCACGGCACCGCACCCCGGACTGGACACGTTGATGTGGATGTGGCTGATGCTTCCCGCCGCGACGCCTTTCGTGGCGTTGAACGCGGAGAAGTTCACATGCCAGGGCAGGTCAGCCGCCATGAGGAAGAATGTGACGCCCAGCGGGTTGGTGCAGTTGGTGAAGCTGATGGCGGTGAGGGAGCCTATCCGGGTCCCGGACAGCCCGCTGCCGCTCCTGAGCGTGCCGCTGAAACGGGAGGACGTGCACGTGAAGTTCGACCGGGTCTTGGTGTCCGTGAAGGTGAGCGTTCCTGAGGTCAGGGAGAGCGGGCCGCCGGGCCGGACGGTCCAGGTGGTCGCCGCCAGGGCGGCGGTCACGCCAAGCGTGGCCGCCAGGACGGCCGCAGGAACCGCGACCAGGCTTCGTGCGTACCGTCTGGTCATCCTCTGTCTCCCTCCACGGGTTGGCTCCGAACGTGGGCCGGGTTCACCGTACTAGCGAGGCAGGAAGTCGAGCAGCAGCGCGTTGACCTGGTCCGGTGCTTCCAGCTGCAGCCAGTGACCGGGGCCGGCCAGGCGCTCGTAGCGCCACGGGCCGGCGACGTTCTCGGCGGAATCGGTCATCTGCACCTCGGTCAGGGCCATGTCGCCCGTGCTCCAGACGCCCATGACCGGCACCTGCACCGGCGGGAGCTGCAGCGGCGGCGCGGCCCAGGAGTCGGCCGGGATGTTGGCCCGGTACCAGTTGAGCGCTGGTGTCAGCGAGCCGTTCGCTTCTAGCTCGGCGATCACCTGACCGGCGTCGGGGTGTCCCGCCCAGCTGCGGAGATTGGCCCAGTCGCCGGCGGACAGCCAGCGCTCGGCGATGCCGGCGAACTGGAACAGCAGCATGTACCACGACTTCTCCCGCTGCCGCGCCGTGCGCAGGAAGGTGGCCGGGTGGCCGACGGACAGCACCGCCAGGTGGTTGACGCTGCCGGGCGCGAGGATGGCCAGCGCCCAGCCCAGCGCGGCGCCCCAGTCGTGGCCGACCACGTGCGCCCGGGGGATGTCCAGATCGGCGAGGATCGCCGCGACGTCGGCGGCCAGGAAGGCCATCGAGTAGGCCTCGACAGCCTCGGGCTTGCCGGACCGGCCGTAGCCGCGCAGGTCGGGGACGATGACCTGGAACCCGGCCCCGGCCAGCGCCGGTACCTGGTGCCGCCAGAGCCGGCCGGAATCGGGAAAGCCGTGCAGCAGCACCACCGGGCGCCCCTCCCCGGTGACCTCGTACGCGGTAGCGACCCCCTCGACCTCCACCCGGCCCATGTCGTCTCCCTTCTCACCTGCCTCCGGTTCACCCGGTGCTGACGGCGAGGGCCATCGGCAGCACGCCGGAGGCGCCGGCCTGGCGGAGCAGCCTGGCCGCGACGGTCATCGTCCAGCCGGTCTCGATCCTGTCGTTGACCAGCAGCACCGGGCCGCCGAGCGCGGCGGCTGCGGCGGCTACTGGTCCGGGCACGGTCAGCTCGTGCCAGAGCGCGCTCAGCCGCTGGGCGCTGTTGTGCTGCAGGGCCATCCCGCGGCCGGAGTCCGGCCCGGACGCGTACTCCACCGCACCGAGATACGGCATCCGCCCGATCTCGGCGACCCGGCGGCCGAGGCTCTCGACCAGC
The DNA here is from genome assembly GCA_963702235.1 of uncultured Actinomycetes bacterium. Classification (GTDB taxonomy): domain Bacteria; phylum Actinomycetota; class Actinomycetes; order Streptosporangiales; family Streptosporangiaceae; genus PALSA-505. The sequence goes on along the minus strand of CAVPBZ010000023.1, from coordinate 180,728 downwards.
TGCGGGCGGGAGCGGGACGCCACGGTGACCACGCCGGCGGGCTGGCGCGCCCAGTCCCAGGCGGCCAGCACCTGGACCACCGCATCGACCACGTCGTCGGGCACCGCGCCGTCGGGCACTGTGCCGTCGGGCCCTGTGCCGTCGGACACCGCGCCCTCAGGCACCGCGCCGTCGGGTACTGTGCCGTCGGTCACTGTGCCGCCGAGCAGGGCGCGCAGCCGGGGACCCCAGCCGAGGTCGGTCGGCCGGCCCAGGGCCCGGCCCGGCTCGGCCGACTCGGCCGCCGGGATCTTGCCGGCGACGTCGATGCCCAGCTCGGTCATGCCGGACGGCCACATCTTGCGCGGCGTCACCTCGACGCCCGGGCGGAGCAGCCGCTCGCGGGCGGCCGCGGCGGCGGCGGGCGCGACGTCCGCCTGCCAGTGCCGGCCGGTGCAGTTGTCGCACCGCCCGCAGCAGGCCGCCGCCGGATCGTCCAGCTCGCGGCGCAGGTACTCCATCCGGCAGCCGCCGGCGGCGATGTAGCCCAGCATGGCCTGCTGCTCGCGGGCGCGCTCGGCCGCCACCCGCTCGTAGCGGTCGCGGTCGTAGGACCACGGCTGCCCGGTGGCCGCCCAGCCGCCGCTGACCCGGCGGACCGCGCCGTCCACGTCGAGCACCTTGAGCATCATCTCCAGCCGGCCGCGGCTCAGATCGATCCTGGCCTCCAGCGCGGCGGTGGACAGCGGCCTGCCCGCGTCGGCGACCGCGGCCAGCGCGGCGCGGACCGCTGGCTCCGGCGGGAACGCCAGCGAGCCGAAGTAGGCCCAGATGTCGGCGTCTTCCCGTCCGGGCAGCAAGATGACCTCGGCCCGGTCCACGCCGCGCCCGGCCCGGCCGATCTGCTGGTAGTAAGCCACCGGTGACTGGGGCGCGCCCACGTGCACCACGAACCCGAGGTCGGGCTTGTCGAACCCCATGCCCAGCGCACTGGTCGCCACCAGGGCCTTGAGCTTGTTTTCCAGGAGCGCATCCTCGGCCCCTGCCCGTTCGGAATGATCATCTTTACCGGTGTAGGCGGCGACGTCATGACCGCGGTCGCGCAGGAAGGCGGCGGTGTCGTGCGCGGCCGCGACGGTCAGCGCGTAGATGATGCCCGAGCCCGGCAGCTCGCCGAGATGATCGGCCAGCCAGGCGAGCCGCTGCTGCGGGCCGGGCAGCCGGACGACGGCCAGCCGCAGGCTGTCGCGGTCCAGCGGGCCGCGCAGTACCAGCGTCTCCGCCTCCGTGCCCGCGCCGAGCTGCTCGGCGACGTCGCGGGTCACCCTGGCGTTGGCGGTCGCGGTGGTGGCGAGGACCGGAACGCCGTCCGGCAGCTCGTCGAGCAGGGTGCGCAGCCGCCGGTAGTCGGGCCGGAAGTCGTGGCCCCAGTCGGAAATGCAGTGCGCCTCGTCTACGACCAGCAGGCCGGCCGCCGCGGTGAGCTTGGGCAGCACCTGGTCGCGGAAACCGGGGTTGTTCAGCCGTTCCGGGCTGACCAGCAGCACGTTGACCTCGCCCGCCGCCACCTCCGCGTAGACGTCTTCCCACTGGCCGGTGTTGGCGGAGTTCACCGTGCGGGCGCGGATGCCCGCGCGCGCGGCCGCCTCGATCTGGTTGCGCATCAGCGCGAGCAGCGGCGAGACGATGACCGACGGCCCGGCGCCGCGGGCCCGCAGCAGCGCGGTCGCGGTGAAGTAGACCGCCGACTTGCCCCAGCCGGTGCGCTGCACCACCAGGGCGCGGCGGTGCTGGGAGACCAGCGCGCGGATCGCGGTCCACTGGTCATCGCGCAGCCGGGCGTGCGGGCCGGCCAGGGCCCGCAGGCACGTCTCGGCCTCGTCCCGCAGCGGACCGGCCGCGCCGTCCCCCGGGCTCACGGCCATCTCGCCTGCATCGTCGGCCATGCCGTCATTCGTATCAGCAGGGACCGACGGCCGGGGCCCGGGTTCGTGCTCAGCGGGGCGCCAGGCCGAGCAGCAGCTCGTCGACGACCCGCTCGGCGTAGTCCGCCGCGACCTCATGCGCGCCGTCCTTGCCCCTGGCCACCACCGCGCCGGTGAGCAGCCACATCGCGACCTCGACATCCGCATCGGGCCGCAGCTCCCCCGACGCCACGCCGCGCCGCAGCACCGACCTGATCAGGTCCCGGCGGGGCTCGACAATCGTCTCCTTGTACCGCTGCATGATCTTGGGGTACTTCTCGCCCTCGCCGAGCAGCAGCGTGTACCGGCGCATCCGCACCGGGTCGGCCGCGTCCCGGTACATCACCCCGAGCATCGCGACCAGGTCCTCGCGCACCGATGCGCCGGCGGGCTCGGGCAGCGGCGACTTCAGCAGGGCCAGGGCATCCAGGAGCAGATCCTCCTTGCCCGGCCAGCGCCGGTAGATGGTGGCCTTGCCCACGCCGGCCCGGGCGGCGACGGCCTCGATGCACACGCCGCTGACCCCGGACTCGGCGAACAGCTCCAGCGCGGCGTCCAGGATGGCCCGCTCGGCGCGCTCGCTGCGGGGACGCCCCGGCCGGCGAGCGGCAACCTGCTCGTCAGCCGGGGCGGGCAAGACTTCTGCCTGGCGCATAACTGCTTATCCTTCCACGCCCGCGCCCTGCACGGCCATCTCGCCGTGCTCTGGCGCCAGCTCGCCGGCTGCCACCGGCACGTTCTCGTCGCGCCGCAGGCCCGGCATCCAGCGCAGCACGACCAGCGCGCCGGCCAGCGCGATCAGGGCCGCGACCAGCGCGGTGACGTGCATCGCGTGCGTGAACGAGGCGTCTGCGGGCGCGAGCAGGTTACGGCCCGCCGCGCCGATCTGCTGCGCGGTCGCCTGGGTGGCGGCGATCGACTGGCTGGCGGCGTTGCGCACCGCCGGCGACAGGCCCGACAGGCTGGGCTGCAGCTGGGAGCGGTAGGCCTGGGCCAGGATCGAGCCGAGCACGGCCACGCCGAGCGCCACCCCGATCTGGCGCGAGGTGTTGGTCAGCGCGGAGCCCGCGCCGGCCCGCTCCCGCGGCAGCACGTCCATCACGGCGGACGTGGCCGACGGCATGGCGACACCGACTCCGGCGCCCTGGATGGCGAACAGGACGGCCAGCGTCCAGATCGGCGTCGTGGTGCCGATCAGCGCGTACCCGGCCAGGGCCGCGGCCATCACGAACATGCCGGTGGTGCCGACGACCTTGGCGCCGTACCTGCGCACCAGCCCGGCGCTGCGGGGGGCGAGCAGCAGCTGGCCGGCGGCGAACGGCACGGTCAGCAGGCCGGCGTCCAGCGCGCTGTAGCCGCGGGCGTTCTGCAGGTAGAAGGCGGTGAAGAAGAACACGCCGCCCATGCCGAAGAACAGCAGCCCGATCGCGCCCACCGAGGCGGACAGCCGCCGGTCGGCGAAGAGCCGGACATCCAGCGACGGGTGCGAGATGCGGGACTCGTACCAGGCGAAGATCCCCAGCACGGCCAGCCCGCCGACCACCGGGCCGAGCACGTCGCCGCGCAGCCAGGAGCCGGTGTCGCCGCCCTGCACGATGCCGTAGACCACGAGGACCAGGCCGACCACGGACAGCAGCACGCCGAGGTAGTCGATCTTGCCCGAGTCGGGGTTGCGCGACTCGGGGACGAGGACGGCCACGGCGATCGCGCCCGCCACAGTGACCGGCACGTTGATCAGGAAGACCGAGCCCCACCAGAAGTGCGAGAGCAGCAGTCCGGCCAGCACCGGACCGGTGGCGATCCCGATGCCGACCGCGCTGGCCCAGATGCCGATCGCCTTCGCGCGCTCGGCCGGGTCGAACACGTTCGAGATGATCGACAGGGTCTGCGGCATGACCGCGGCGCCGCCGAATCCCATCGCCGCGCGGGCAGCGATGAGCTGGTCGGGTGAGTGCGCGTAGGCCGACAGCAGCGACCCGATGCCGAACAGCGCCAGGCCGATCATGAGCACCCGTTTGCGGCCGAACCTGTCGCCGATCACCCCGAAGGTGAACAGCAGGCCGGCGAAGACCAGGGTGTAGGAGTTGATCGCCCATTCGAGCTGGCTCTGGCTGGCGCCGAGGCCACCGTTCGGCTCGGCGATCGTCTTCAGGGCGACGTTCAGGACGGTGTTGTCGATGACGATGGCTAGCAGTCCGACGATGAGCACGCTGAGGATTACCCAGCGCCGCCGGTAGATCATCTGCTTGTCCATGGTTCCTTTCGGGATCATGTGGCGGTGACCCGACCGGGAAGATCGGGTCCGCCTGCGATGTTGAGCTGCTAAAGACGGCGCGGCCACGTTCCGGATCGTGACCACTATCGATACGGAACGGGATCGTATCGATAAACATTCCCGGGTCGCAACCGAATTTCCCGGGCGCCGCCGTCTCGCGCCGGCGCGGACGCCGTGCGATGATCGATCCGTCCGGGGACGCCAGCGGGGCGCCTCGAGGCGAGGAGGACTGTCATGACTTCTCTTCCGGGTGGCATGGCCACGCCGCGCATGCAGCCAGAACCCCTCTACGGCGGCAAGGCCGGGCGGAGGATCACCGTGCGCGACATCGCCGCCGCCAAGGGCCGCGGTGAGAAATGGCCTATGCTCACCGCGTACGACGCGCTGACCGCCCAGGTGTTCGACGAGGCCGGGATCCCCGTGCTGCTCGTCGGCGACTCGGCCGGGATGGTGGTGTTCGGTCACGAGACGACGATCCCGGTCACCGTGGACGACCTGATCCCGCTGACCGCCGCCGTGGTGCGATCCACCAGCCGGGCCATGGTCGTGGCCGACCTGCCGTTCGGCTCCTACCAGGTCTCCCCCGAGGCCGCGCTCACCGCGGCGATCAGGTTCCTCAAGGAGACCGGCGCGCATGCGGTCAAGCTCGAGGGCGGCGACCGGGTGGCGCGCCAGGTCGAGGACCTGGTCGCGGCCGGGATACCGGTGCTGGGCCACCTCGGCCTCACCCCGCAGTCGGTCAACGCCCTCGGCGGCTACCGGGTGCAGGGCCGCGGCGAGGACGGCGAGCGACTGCTGCGCGACGCCAAGGCGCTGGAGGCGGCCGGCGCGTTCGGCGTGGTGCTGGAGGCCGTGCCGGCGCCGCTGGCCGCCAGGGTGACCGAGTCACTGTCGATCCCGACCATCGGGATCGGCGCCGGCCCGGACTGCGACGCCCAGGTGCTGGTCTGGCAGGACATGGCCGGGCTGTCGCCGCGGGTGCCCAAGTTCGTCAAGAAGTACGCGGACCTGGCCGGCGCGCTGCGCGACGCTGCGACCGCGTACGCGCAGGACGTGGTGTCCGGCGCGTTCCCCTCCGAGGAATACTCCTACCGCTGACGCGTCACCACTGGCGGGCACTCCGGGCCTTGGGCAGGCCCCTGGACCCGGAGCACGACAGCGACTTTGCGGACTAGCTTCTGGGCGTAGTAGCCGATGATCACAGCGATCACCAGGGCAACCGCCGGGTCGAGCCAGTACCACCCGCCGGCCCCGAGGATGACCGCGCCGCTGACCGCAACGCCGCCCGCGGCGGCCGCGTCAGCCGCGGTGTCCAGCAGAACCGCCTTCACGTTGAGGTCTTCGCCGTCGTCCCCGCCCGGATCGCCGCCGAGGACGAGCGCACCGGCCAGCATGACCACAGCGGCGATGCCGCTGACGATCAGCACCGGCAGGCCCTCAACCCGGCGGGTGCCGGCGGCCAGGCGCTGGACCGCGGCCACGGCGATCGCGACGTTCAGCACGAGCAGCCAGCCGGCGTTGACCAGCGCGGCGATCGTGGTGGCATGCGGATAGCCGCGCGGGCGGGCGCTGGTGCGCGGCCGGGCCGCCAGCCAGATCGCCAGCAGCGATACGCCGATCGCGCCGGCGTCGGCGAGATAATCCGCCCCGGCGGCCAGGACCGCCAGCGAGTGCGCGGCCAGGCCCACGATCACCAGCGCCGCAATCAGCCCCAGGTTCAGGAGCAGGACGACGGTGAGCCGCTGGCTACGTGACACCCGCCGATGATACGAAGCCCTCCCGGCGGGCCTTCTTGATCGCCGCTAACGATGATTATGGAAACCGCGCGCAAACTAGCGGGCCGCTTGCTGTAGCAAGCGGAGATTTCGGCCAGGCGGGCAGCCTGCAGGTGATAGCGGGACCTGCTCGCGGTGACCGGGCGGCACGCGCGGCCGCGGCACCGCGACCTGCCGGTGATCGCGATCAGCAGCCCATCCTGTTTCGTCCTGGCGCGCGGTAGCCGGGCAGGTCAGCGCTTCGGCGGCTGCTGCCAGCATGATCCCGGCGCAGGCGGTAGCCGCCCGGTGCGCCAGCATTGCCCCGGCCGGCCTGTGCCCGGCGGGGGTGAACGGCAGCCGGAACACGCCGTCCAGCCGCAGCAGCGCCTCGTCCGCGCCGTCCGGCGTCAGGGTCAGGCCGGCGTTGAGCACCCGCACCGGCCCGCTGGCCGGGGCGGCGGTCTCCCAGCGCAACGGCAGCGTCACGATGCCCGGCCCGGCGGCCGGCTCGAGCAGGCGCACCCGGGCCAGCGCGGGCGGCGGTCCTCCGGGTATGCAGAACCCGGACCGGGTGGCCAGCCCGCAGGCCCAGGCGGCGGCTGACACTGGGGTCAGCCGCGCCCGTGCGGATCAGGTTCGATAGCCGCACCCGCGCCGCCACCCACCGGGCGTCCAGCAGGACAATGTGACTGACGAACTCCGGCAGCGGCGCAGCGCACCGCGGCGGCGGGGGGCCTTCCGCCGCCAGCCAGGCGCGCCGCGAAACCGGTGAAGTCAAGGGTGCCGGCCCGGCCGGGAAGCCGGCCGCCTTCCGGGCTGTCTTGCCAGGTGCGCATCAGGAGGGCGAGGCGCGCACCTGGCGCACGAGGATGCCAGGTTTCACCACCACCCGGCCCGCACAGGACACAGCCCGGGCGGGCCCGGGGAGCTGGATGAGGCCCGGGGAGCAGCTGGCGATCCGCGCGGCCGCCGCGGCGGGTATCGCCGGCCGCGAGCCGGCCAGCCGGGAAGAAATCATGTTATAAGCGGATCAAATGCTTCTCGCCCGTGCACTAGTAAAAGGGCAGCCCCTGGCGGCGCGCCGCGGCCGCAGGCCCCGGGCCTTACGGCGCGCCGCCAGGGCGTCCGACTGCGCGATGAGGAGGGGAGCAGGCGCCTGGCTGCCAGGATGTACGGGACACTGGCGGCCGGCGCCTGCCCGGCCCCGCGGCCGGATACGGCCTGGGCCGAGCTGGGCGACCGCGCCGCCGGGGCGCTAGCCGAGGAGCACTTCGAGCCGGAGCTGGCGATCAGGGAACGGGCCCACCAGGCCGAGGCCGGCGCCCGGCGGCGGCCCGGCTCCTGCGTGACCGCTATCGACCTGGAGACGACCCGCGGGCGGAGCACATGAGCGACAACACTGACCTGCCGCCCGAGGCGCAGGAGGAGCTGTTCGAAGTCGCGATGCGCGGCTATAACCGGCGCCAGGTCAACGAGTACGCCAGCCGCGCCAGGCGTCATGCCGCCGCCTTGACCGACCGGCTATCGGCCGCGGCCGGCGAGGCGGAGCAGCTGCGGGCCGAGCTGGCCGAGGCCCGGCAGGTGGCCGCGAGCAGGCCGCCGCATGAGGTACTCAGCGGCCGGGTCGCCCAGATCCTCCAGCTGGCCGGCGAAGAGGCCAGTGCGCAGAAGACTCAGGTGGCCCGGGAGATCACCCAGCAGCGTTGGGAGGCGCAGGAGAAGGCAACCGCCCTGCGGGCAGAGGCCAAAAGCCAGGCCGGGCAGACGCTGGCCACCGCGCAAGAGCAGGCCGAGCAGGTCACCGCCGTCGCGCAGGCCGAAGCAGGCAAGACCCTCAGCGCCGCCCGGGCCGAGGCCGGGCACACCATAGCGGAAGCCCGCACGCAGGCACAGGCCACCGTGGACCAGGCCACCAGCCAGGCCAGGCAGCTACTGGACGAGGCGACCGCCCGGGCGGCCACCGTCCGCGACGGCGCGGAGAGCCGTCTCAGCCTGCTCACCGATAGCCATTCTGAGGTGATGCGGCGGCTCACTGAGATCCGCGACGTGGTCACCGGCCTGGTCACCGGCGACACCGCCCGCGGCTCGCTGGAAGACGAGGTGGCCGGCACGGCCGCCGCGGCGCTCGCCATCCCGCCCGGCCGGGGCCCGGCTCCCGCGGCGGGTGGTAGCAAGACGGCGGGCGGCGCGGCGGCACCGGGCACGGCCGCCCCCGCCGCCCGCCCCCCGGCCAGCCCGGCACCCGGCGCCGGCGGCCCGGCGATGGAGCCGGGCAGCGTGCCGCGGCAAGCGCCGGCACACGATTGAGCGGCCCGCCGCGAACGGCACCCTGCCCGCGGTGAGCAAGCCCGGGCCGACGCATCCGGCCAGCCTGGCGGGCACGCCGCGGACGGCGTGGCCCGGCCAGCCGGGTTACAGGTTGTTCTGGCAGGTTCTGCTGTCATTGTTGCTGCTGGTGCCGTCCGGGCAGGTCGTGTCTGACCAGGTGATGCCGCCGAGGTTGGCTCCTTGCAGGTTAGCGTCGGCCAGGTCAGCGCCGGCCAGGATCGAGTTCTGCAGGTTGGCTCCTTGCAAGTCGGCGCCGGCCAGGATGGCGCCGGCCAGGATGGCGTTCTGCAGGTTGGCTCCTTGCAGGTCAGCGCCGGCCAGGGTGGCGTTCTGCAGGTTGGCGTTCTGCAGGTTGCAGCCTTGATAGGGCTGGCCGCAGTTGGCGATGGTCTCACCGATGACGGCAGCCGCGCTGGCCGGGCCGGTGCCGGGGTGGTAGGCGGCGGTGATGCTGTGCGTTCCGGTGCTGGGGTAGCTGACCCGGCAGCGTGCGGTACCGCTGGCGGTGATGATGCTGCTGCAGCCGGTCATGGTGTGCCCGTCGTCGGCGAAGGTGACCGTGCCGCGGGCGGCCGCGGGGCTGATCGTGACGGTGTAGGTGACGCGCTGGCCGGCGTCGGCTGGGTCCGGCGCGGCGGTCAGCCGGATAGCGGGCGTGTGGGCCGGGATGCCCGGCGCGGGGCGCGGGGCGGCGCTGCCGCCGGTGCTAGCGGCCGGGCTGGCCGTGGTGACCCGCCGCGCCGGGCGGGCTGGCTGGCCCCGCCGACGGGGTGCGGGAGCGGATGCGGACGGGTACGCAGGGAGGGGCGGGACAGCCAGCGGCGCCTGCCCGGCCACCGGCGGCGTTTTCACTGGCCCGCCGGATGCGGCCACGATCACGGCCGCTGCCGCGGCGCTGAGGATCACCACCGCTCCGGCCAGTACCGTCATTCCGGTGCGAAAGCGGATCTCCTCCAGCCAGGCGTAAACAGCCGCGCGCAGCGATCGGCTGGACGGCATGGCCTCTCCTCGGGTCATCGGGCGGTCAGGGCGGAGTCTGGTGCCGGACAGGCTGCTGGTTCGCTGCTGCCCTGGCACCGGGTATCCGCGGCCTCGGGCGTCAGGGCGCGGGGTGCGGGCCGGCCCGGGCGGCGGACGGGCCGGTGTCCGGCCAGGGCACCGCTACCGGCTGGATAGTGATCAGGTCGCCGGGTGTGCACCCGAAGATGTCGCACAGCGCCGCCAGCACGGTCATCGACAGGCGTTCCGGCGGCCTGGCCCTGGCCCGGGGATCACCCCGTTTCACTAGTGCGCGGCAGACCGGTGCCTGATCCATCAGATGCGTTTCTGCCCGGCCCGCGCCCTCCCAGGGCCCCGGGCGGGCGGTGCTGCCGGATTCCGGTGCCCCGGGCCGCCGGGCGTGCGGCTTGACGTGCCGGGAACGGTGGTGAGACTGGTGCGCATGTGGGGGCATATAGGCATTTCCCGGGCGCATCGCGGCGATGAGGATATTCCCGCGACTGGCGGCGTCCCGGCCGGGGCAGCGGCATGATCAGGCGCAGCCGCCGGGCACTGTGCGTGCTGGTGATTGCCGCGGCCGTCGCCGCGCCGCTGGCGGCAGCTCCGCCGGCCGTGTACGCGAACGTCCTGATCGCCCTCCCCACCCAGGCGATGGACGGAAACCTGCAGGTCAGCCCCGGCGTCCTGCTGGAGGCCGGCTATGAGTTCACGATGCCGGGCAACCACCCCGCGGCGCGGTAGTCTTCCCTGGCGCGCAGGTCACCTTCAACGCCACGTGCGTGTCCGGATCCGGCGGCGGCCTCATCACGGTGCCGCTGACCAAGGCCTCGTATGTGGACCCGCTGAATGACGGGGGCGACTGGTTCCCCAGCGGCGACCAGTCCGCCCTGGCCAGCTACGGGGGGGCGGCCGTCGTGCCGGACCTGTGCGGCGGCGCCCGAATCTCGCTGCAGAACGGCGGGACGTTCACCTCCGGCCTGGCCTCCAGCGACCCGGCCGACCCGGTCCACGTCCGCTGGCACTACTCCGCGGGCGGCGCGGCTGGCGGCTGGAGCGGCACCAGTTCCTTCACCCCGGGCCCCGGCGGCCCCAAACCGCCGCCCCCGCCCCGCAGCCGACCCAGGTCATCGTCAAGATTGACCTCGCGCAGGGATACTCGATCGGCGACATCACCGCCGCCTTCCCGGTCAAGGTCAACAAGGGCGGACTGGCGTCGCGCGGCATCTACCTGGTGACCCCGACCCTGCCGCGCAGCCTGTGGCCACCCGGCGAACTGGCCCAACTGGCCGGCCAGATCAACGGCTCCAAGGCCGTGCTGTAACCTGCCGGTCAAGCTGGCCGACACCGAGTTCTACTCCTGGCCCTACGGCAAGCCGGTCCGGGACGGGAAACTACCCCGCACCTACACCCACCAGCCCGCCGCCACCACCGTGCATCTCGCGGCGGCACACCAGCAAAGCAACGGCGCGGGTGTCACCGTCGCGGTCCTGGACACCGGCGCCGACCCCACCGTGCCGGCGCTGCACGGCCGGCTGGTCCATGGGTGGAACTACGTCGCCGACAACAACGACACTGCCGACGTGGCCACTCCGGCCGGGGATGCCGCGGTCGGGCACGGCACCTTCGTGGCCGGGCTGATCGCCCTGGTCGCCCCGCAAGCGAAAATCTTGCCGGAGAAGGTGCTCAACGGCAACGGCCACGGCACCGTCTACGGCGCCGCCCAGGCCATCCTGGACGCCACCGCGGCCGGCGCCGGGGTGATCAACCTCAGCTTCGGCACTGCCACCCAGCCGCCGTCCAACCTGCTCCAGCAGGCCGTCCAGCAAGCCCAGCAGGCCGGCGTCGTCGTGGTCGCGGCCGCCGGAAACGGGGGCAGCAACCAGCAGGAATACCCCGCCGCCTGGTCCCAGACCCTCAGCGTCGCCGCCATGAACCAGGCCAACAGCGCCCTCACGTCATTCTCCGACTACGGTGGCTGGGTCGACGTCGGGGCACCCGGCGAAGGAATCGTCGGCCCGATGCCCGGCGGCGGCTACGACATCTGGGCCGGCACCTCCATGTCCACCCCGTTCGTCTCCGGCCAGGCCGCCCTGATCCGGTCCCTCGTCCCGGGCATCCACGCCGACCACGTCTTCCAGGCCATCGAGAACACCGCCACCCAGCTACCGCGGAACCTGATCCACAACGGCGCCATCAACATCCCCTCCAGCCTCGCCTTCGCCACCGCCCACCCCTGACCGTCGCACGGTCGGCCGCCTGATGTACGAGGGGTGTCACCCCAGGCCATGGGCATGTCGACGGTGACCTTTCCGGCCTTGACGTTGACCGACACTTGCCCGCTGGCCGGTGCGGACTTGATCGAGGCGACCCTGTCGCCGCGCGAGATCATCTGGGTGATCATCGCGCTGCCGAACGGAAACGCGCCGGCCGGCAACCGCGGGGCCTGCGGACAGCGCTTGCCTTTCCACTCGCGCTGCCGCGGCAGACCAGCACGGCAACCTAGTGATCGCGGACGTGGGCCACAACCAGGTGCGGGCGGCAGCAGCAAGCACCGGCACCTGCTACGGGCAGGCGATGACCGCGGGGGAACACCTACATCGTCACCGGCAACGGCACGAACGGGTTCTCCGCGACGTGCCAGGTGGAACCTGCGTTCGCGCGACCGGGTCCCGGCTACGGGTTGGGCGGAAAAATCCTGTTATCTATGGATCAAATGTCTCCCGGCAGCGCACTAGTGAAACGACGGTCCCGGTCCTGGCCTGTGCGGGCGGGGCCGTCGGCTCGTCCCCGCACAAGCCAACACGAGGCCTGCCGTGCCGTACCGTGACCCCTGCCAGGGGGTCGTGCCCTTCGACTCTTGGGCGGCGACTGCTCGCCCCGCGAAGGAGGATTCATGCGACGATTGGCGTTGTCGCTGGCCACCGTCCTGGTGGCCGGTTCGGTGCTAGCTACCGCCGGAGTAGCCTCTGCCGGGACTCATGTCCCGCCGGTCATCACGGCCACCCAGGTAACCTTCACCATCCCCTCCAGTCCCACTGGGGTGTGGCGGCTGACCCTCAACACCAAAAACTCGACACCCAATCACCGCCTGGGCAGAACGACCGGGACGTCCGGAACGCTTAGCCTTCCGGTTCCACAGACGCCTACCTGTGACTTCCAAGCGGACGTCAAGGTACAGATCGGCGGGGTGGGGCGATTCCGCTTTTACTCCGGAGCCGTGGCCGTGGTCCCCGGCTGCGGCGCGCCCTGTCCGCAGAGCACCAAAGCCAACTTCCGCTGGCATTACAGTGCCAACGGCAGCGCCGGGTCGTGGAGCGGCACGCAATCGGCGGTGTGCCCCGCCCCGCTGACCATGGGGCCCCAGGCAATGGAAGGCGATCTGAAGATCTCGCCCGGGACAACGCTGAAAGTGGGCTACGACTTCACGGTGCCCGGCAACCACACGTCGTTCTCGCTGACAGTCAGTAAGCCGCAAGTGGTCTTCGCCGTGGCCTGCGTCTCGGGTGCGACGCCGTCGGCAAGCACGTTCACCGTGGCAATGCCGACCCAGACCTATGCGGTCACCAGCGACCAGTGGTATCCCAGCGGCGATCAGAGCAGCCCGCTGGTGTATCAGGGCTCGACCGCCGTCCCGAACCTCTGCGGCGGCGGCCAGTTGCGGCTCAACCAGGGCGGCACCTTCACCGCCACCGTCAGCTAAATTACAGGGCCCGTGCGGCCGGCCAGCGCCGCGGTTACGGCCGTTCTGACGGGTCATAGCCCGTCGAGCGGGGCGTGACAGATACCTTCCACGCCGATCTCGCAGGCGACCATGTGCGGGGATTCTCCGGGGACGGCGGGCCGGCCACCCGGGCCGGACTCGCAGCGCAGCCAGGAGCGGCCGCGAACGGCGCGGGAGACTGGTTCGTAGCGGGCACGTACGCCAGCCGCATCCGGCTGGCAGCCGGCTGACTGCCCGGCCTGTGCCCGTTCGGGAGCTAGATATCCGTTATCCGGATCCCGGCGTGCGCCTTGTACCGGCGGTTGATCGAGACCAGGTTCGCGGTGAGTCCCTCGACCGGGCCGCAGTTGCGCAGCCGGCCGGCATAGACGCCGCGCATCCCGGGGATGCGCGCGGCCAGCGCCTGCACCAGGTCGGTAGCCTGCCGGTCGTCGCCGAGCACCAGCACGTCCAGGTCGAACTCGGTGACCTCCGGGTCGAGCAGCAGCACCGCTGACACGTGGTGGAAGGCGCCGACCACGCGGCTGCCAGGCAGGACGGCCGCAGCCTGCTCGGCCGCGCTGCCCTCCGGAACGGGCAGCGGGCGGCAGCCGCGCGCGTCGAAGTCGAGCGGGTTCACGCAGTCGATGACGATCTTCCCCGCGAGGTCGCCGGCGAGGACGGCCAGCAGGTCCCCGTGACCCTCCCAGGGCACCGCGACGATGACGATGTCGGCCTGCCGGGCCGCCTGCGCGTTGGCGGCGCCCTCGATGCCGAGCTCGGTGCCGAGCTCTGCGGCGGCTGCGGCGGCGCGTTCGGCCTGCCGGGACCCGATGATCACGCGATGGCCTGCCATGGCGAACCTGCGGGCCAGCCCGCGGCCCTGGTCGCCGGTGCCGCCGAGGATGCCGATGACCATCCCGGCCGGATCGGCCTGGCCGGGCGGCCCGGCTGCCGCGGGCCGGGTGCTGGCTTGACTCGTGTCAGGTTGGCTCACGGGTCCCATCGTGCCACTGGCCGGGCCGGCGCCGCGGAACCGGGCGGGTTTGCCCCGGTACACCCCCGCGGACCTGGCGCGTTACCCGCAGTACAGATGCGCGCTTACCGGCGGTAGGGCACCATGGGCGAGTGGATGCCGATCAGGTGGCCGCGCTGCGCGCGCTGCTCGCCCCTACCGGGTGGCTGGAGCGGACGCGCGCGTTCGCGCGGGCGCTGCGGACGAGTACCCGCACGCCCGGCGGGCTGCTGCTCGTCGGCACGCCCGACGAGGAGCCCTGGCACCTCGCCGCGCACCTGGATGAGGAGAGCCGGTTCGCGGACCTTCCCGAGCTCGCGCCGACGCTGATCCGGTGGGCCCCCGTGCCCGGCGCGCCCGAGCACCTGCGGGTCGGCCTGGAGCGGCTGGAGGCGGCCCGGCGCGGCGAGGCGCTGTTCGTCGTCAGCCCGGCCGCGGCGCCGGTGCCGCTGCTCGAGCGGGTCAGCGACGCGCGCAAGGCCGGCGCGGTGATCCTCGCGCTGGACCAGGGCGACCCGGAGCTCGAGGAGCTGGCGCACGAGGCGCTGACCGTGCGGGCCGCGGCCGATCCGGTCACGTTCGACGCGGCGCAGCACCTGGTCAGCGCCGCGGCCGGGGACCCGCGCCCCGGCGCGGGCCAGCCGGCCGGGCTGCGCGGGCTGCGCAGCAGGCTGGCCAGGCTGCTGGACACGGTGAGCGGCCCGCCACCGGAATAGGTGTGGAGCCCCCCGCAGGTCAGGGCTTGACCAGGACGTTCAGCACCCCCGAGAGGTACGACGGGTTTCCGGGGGGCCTGCGGGGGGCGGAGCCCCCGCAGGTCAGGGCTTGACCAGGACGTTCAGCACCCCCGAGAGGTACGACGGGTTTCCAGGGGGCCTGCGGGGGGCGGAGCCCCCGCATGTCAGGAGTCCAGGCTGAGCACCATGGTCGGCCGCTCGATGATGTGGTCGGGCCGCAGCGGGCGCACCGCGGTGCCGATCGCGAAGAACTCGGTGGTGTGCGAGCCCCAGGTGTGACTGTGCTGACGGAGCTGCACCCCGACGATGCCCTCGGCGTGCAGCGCCTCGGCCTCGGCCTGCATCCGGCTCATCGCCAGCTCGCGCGCGTCGTACAGCGCCTGGGTGAACTGCTCGAGCTCCACGTTCCTGCCGATGTTGCCGAGCACGCCGCCGAGCCGCTGGTGCGCGACGTGGTAGACGCACGAGCCCATCACCATGCCCAGCGGCGCGTAGCCCGCCCGGATGAGCGTCCAGAAGTCCTGCCCGGACAGGTCGGAGGTGAACGGCTGGTTCTTGTTGTTGCGCCATTGCGCGACACCGCCGCCGCCCGCGCCCTCTTCCGCCTTCACCGCGGTGCCGATCGCGATGAACTCGGCGACATCGCTGCCGAACTCCTTCAGCTCCACGTCCAGCCGCACGCCGACGATGCCGTCAGCCTGCAGCTCGTCGGCCTCGGCCTCCATCCGGCTCATCGCCAGCTCGCGGGCGTGGTACATGGCCTGGGACAGCACGTCGAGCTCCTGGTTCTTGCTCCACCGGCCCAGCTGCAGCCCCACGTGGTAGATCGAGCTGCCCAGGACCAGGCCCAGCGGCCGGAAGCCGGCCTCGCGGACGAGCAGGAACTCGTTCACTGACAGGTCGGAAGTGAAGATGGAGCCCGCCCGCCCTGGCTGCAGCTCGGCCAGGCGGCGCATCGCGTCCTGCGGCACCCCCGACGGCGCGTGCTGCGGCTCCGCCGCGCTGACGTCCGTGCCCTGCTGCTCGGTCATTGCCACTCCCTGGGCGGTTGCGCTGCTGCTGTGATCACGTCGTATCCTCGCGCCGGGTTCAGCGCGTCGGTCCCAGCCGGACCCGGGCCGCCTGCCGGCGCTGCGGGTCCAGGGATAGCACCGGCAGGACGGGCGGGACCTCCTGGCCGTGCTTGCGGGCGAACCGGGCGATGGCCGTCCCGATGATCGTCACCTCTGCGATGTGGTCCCGGCCGTGCTGCTGGGACGGGCACTCCCGTTCGCGGATCCGCATGGTCATGTCGGCGATCACGACGCCTTCCGCGCCGTGCGCCCGCACGTCCTTCTCCAGCTGGACCCGCGCGTCGTGCCTCGCGTCGTTGACCAGCTCGGTGTACCCGGTCACCTCGGCGTTGCCGACGCCCCACCGGGTCTGGCCAGTGGTCAGCCAGTCGTCGTGCCTGGCGCCGATCGAGATGCCGAGCACGAGGCCGGCCGGCACCCAGCCAGCCATGATCAGCTTGGTGAAGTCCTGGCCGGACAGGTCGGAGGTGAACGGCGTCTTCGGCAGCGGCGCGCCCGGCACCCTGACCGCGGTGCCGATCGCCTTGAACTCCAGGCCGCCGGCCGGGAACGGGCCGATGGTGAGCGAGACCCCCACGACCCCGTGCCCGCCCAGCTCGACGCACTCGGCGATCATCCGGCCAATCGCGGTGCGGCGCGCCTCGTACATGGTCTGCACCAGCGCGCCGAACGAGCCGTAGCCGCCCTGGCCTGAGACCTGGGTGACGCTGCGGTAAGGCGTGGCCCAGCCGCCGTAGCCGGCCCAGGCACCTGGACAGGCGAATCCGCCGGTGTAGCCGATGTTGTAGACGGCCGCGCCGAGAACTTGGCCGACCGGCTCGAATCCGACACTGCGGATCGAGGCAAACTCGTCGGCCGACAGCGCCGAGCCCCAGGTGCCGCTGCCGCGAATTTCCGCCATCCGTGCCTCGGCGGCCGCCGACAGCCCGTGCTCGCTCAGCCGGGGGCCGCCCAGCCCAGGGCCGTCTGCGGCTGACCCGGGGTTCGCTGGCCAATCCTGGGTCACAGCCCGCCCCTTCCTGCTGCCCTCACCCTACCGGCGGTGCCGGAGTGGACTGCGGAGGCAGTATGGCCCCGCGCGGCGGGCCCGGATGCGCGGGATCTGGCCCGGGCGCAGGCAGTCCGGCCGGGTCAGTCGCCTGCGTCATCGTCGGCCGCGTCCCACTCCTGGTTGCGCTCCTGCACCTTCTCCAACGCGTGCGCGGCTTCTTCCCGGCTGTTGTACGGCCCGAGCCTGTCCTTGGCCGGGCAGCCGTCCTCGGGCTCGACCGTCTGGTGCTTCACGCAGAAGTACCAGCGCTGCTGTTCGCTCATGCCGATTAGAATCCCATTACATGACGACAGTGCTCCAGCCCGGCCGGCTTTCCCGGTCCGGCACGTCCCCGCTGACATCCCCCGGCCCGAGTACGTCGGCAAGAAACGCCCGACGCTCGGCGAGCCCGATGTCAAGGACGCCGGCACGATCGAGCGGATGCGGGTGGCAGGCACGCTGGCGGCACGGGCACTGGCCGAGGTGGGCCGCCACGTCGTCCCCGGCGTCACCACCGACGAGCTGGACCGGGTCGGGCACGACTACCTGGTGTCGCGCGGCGCGTACCCGAGCACGCTCGGCTACCGGGGGTACCCCAAGTCGCTGTGCACGTCCCTGAACGAGGTCATATGCCACGGCATCCCGGACGACACGGTGATCGCCGACGGGGACATCGTGAACGTGGACATCACCGCCTACATCGACGGCGTGCATGGCGACACCAACGCCACCTTCCTGGCCGGGAACGTGGACGAGGAGTCGCGGCTGCTCGTGCAGCGCACCCGCGAGGCGATGATGCGCGGCATCAGCGCGGTGGTGCCGGGCAGGCAGCTGAACGTGATCGGCCGGGTGATCGAGTCGTACGCCCGGCGGTTCGGCTACGGCGTGGTGCGCGACTTCACCGGCCACGGTATCGGCACCACGTTCCACTCGGGGCTGGTCGTGCCGCACTTCGACGACCCGGACACCGAGGTCATGATGGAGCCAGGGATGACGTTCACGATCGAGCCCATGCTCACCCTGGGCGGCATCAGCTACGACATCTGGCCGGACGGCTGGACGGCCGTGACCAGGGACAGACGGCGGACCGCCCAGTTCGAGCACACGATCCTGGTGACCGATGGCGGGCACGAGATTCTCACCCTGGCCTGAGCCCGGGCTAGCCAGCCGGCCGGGGCGTCACGGCGGCAGCAGCACGCCCGGGTTGAGTATTCCGCGCGGATCCACCGCCGCTTTCGCACCGCGCAAGGCCATTCCGAACGGCTCCGGCCGCTGCCGTTCGTACCACGGCAGGTGGTCACGCCCGATGGCATGGTGATGCGTGATCGTTCCGCCGGCCGCGAGCACCGCATCGGAGGCGGCCCGCTTGATCGCGCCCCACTGCGCGACCTCCTCGCCGCGGCGCGCCGGAGCAACCACCGTGTAGTACGGCGCCGGGCCGTCCGGATAGGCGAAGGCCAGCCTGCACATCACAGTGGCGCGCCCGCACTCACGGCGGGCCGCCTCCTGCGCCGCCCCGAGCACGCGCTCGTGGAACGCGGGGAAGGCATCCCAGGTGACGGCGCTCTCGAAGGTCTCGGCGAGCACGCCCATGGCCGGGTAGACGTTGCGCAGGTAGGGCATCTGCTGGAACGCCTGCCGCCAGTCGCCCGCGGCGCGGCCGGCGTCCCTGCCCGCCCGGTCAGTGCTGCCTGCGCTGCCGGGGCCGCCCGCGCGGTCGGTGCTGCGGGTCTCGTCCCACTGCCCGCCGTGCCCGGCGGCGGCCCGCAGGGCGAGGTCCAGCCAGCTGGTGACGGGGTGGTGGGCCGACTCGAAGCCCAGCACGAGCAGCGCATGAGATCCGTCGGCGCCGGCCGTCAGCGCCGCTTCGGCGGGGTCCAGCAGCCGGCAGGCCGCCGGGTACAGCCCGGAGCCCGCGATCTCCCGCACGGCAGCGGCGCCGGCGGCGAACGAAGGGAACCGGACGGCGGCCGAGGCGCGGTGGGCCGGCGGCCGCTGCACGCGCAGCCAGGCCCTGGTGATCACGCCGAGGATGCCTTCCGAGCCGAGCAGCATCCGGTCCGGCGATACCCCCGCCCCCGAGCCGGGCAGCCGCCGCGACTCCCACGGCCCGCGCGGTGTGACCGCGCGGACGGACTCGACGAAGTCATCGATCCGGGTGTGGCCGGTGGCGTAGTGGCCGCCCGCCCGGGTGGCGATCCACCCGCCCACGGTGGAGAACTCCCAGGACTGCGGGAAGTGCCGCAGCGTGCGGCCGCGGCTGGCGAGCTGGCGGTTGAGCGCCGGGCCGGAGGCGCCGGCCTCGACCAGGGCAGCCCCGGTGACGCCGTCGACCTCGAGCACCCGGTTCATCAGCGTCAGGTCCAGGCTGACCGTCCCCGCGTATCCGCCGCCGACGTCTGGTTCTACCCCACCGGTCACGCTGGTCCCGCCGCCGAACGGGATGACGGCCGCGTCCGCCGCCTCGCACCAGCTCAGCAGCGCCGTGACGTCGTCCTCGCCGCGCGGCCTGGCCACCACGTCGGGCACGTGGTCGAACCGCCCGCGGAACGCCCGGATGAGGTCCCGGTAGGACTGGCCGTGCGCGTGCCAGGCCCGGTCGTGCGCGGTCTGCGAGCAGATGTCCGCCAGCGCGGCGGGCGGGCTGAGCCGCGGCGCGGGCAGCCGGACCTCGTCCAGCTGGACGGGCTCCTCCAGCTCAATGGCGTCACCGAAGCCGAGGACGCCGGCCATCGCGGCCGCGACAGAACGCAGCTGCGCACCCGCCAGGATCTCGTCCTCGTACCCCCACGCCCAGTGACTGCGCCGCCTGCCTCCCCGGGCCGGCGTTTCCCCGCTGCCTGTCATCCCTCCCGGCCTCCCGCCGCGACGCCTTCCTGGCCTCCCGCCGCGATGCGCTCTTCGGGGTTGAGCAGCCGGAGCAATGGCGCCGATGCCGCCCGTAGCCGCCTGACCGCGTCGTCGAGCCGGTCCGCCGGTGCCGCGCCCGGGACGGCCGCCCCGGGCGTGGCCAGCAGCATCCGCGTCATCTCGCCGCCAAGGTGCTGCGCCTGTTCCAGGAAGTCCCGCGAGACCTTGGCTTCGATGAGGACTGGCGCGCCGACCAGCAGCATGATCATGTAGGTGCGAACCTCGTCAGACGCGGCTTCGCGGTCGCCCGAGCCGTTGAGCGCGCTGGACACCGCCCGGGACGAACGCGCGGCCTGGGCCATCATGATCGCCGCCTGGGCTGCGACGGCCCTGGAGCGGTCGCTGATCTGACGGCGCCTGACCACCTGGTTGGCGACCAGCACGGTAATCAGCAGCACGAGCAGCCCGGCCACCGTGTCGGTGGTCAGCGCGTGGCCCAGCCACCAGCGCCTGAGCCGGACGTCGGCGCTATCCAGGATCACCAGGACCACGGTCGCCAGCGTGACGAGCGACGCCGCGAGCCAGCCCCGCCAGCCTGTCAGCACCAGACGACCCTAGCGGGCGGGCAGGAACGGCGACCCGTACCTTCGGCCTCGCGCCGAGCCTGGTGTGGCTCTTCATCGTGGCCCGCTCGCCGGCGGAGCGCTATCAGCCCAGGAGCAGACCTGGCGCGACCGCTCAGCGCCGCGAGGCGCAGCGGATGCAGGTGGTGGTGGTCGGCCGGGCGGCGAGGCGCTCGGCGCCGATCGGCTGGCCGCAGGTCTCGCATCTGCCGTAGCCGCCATCGGCCAGCCTGCCCATGGCCGCATCGATCTGGGCGAGATGCTGCCGGGCCTGGCTGATCAGGGCGGCGGCATGTTCCCGCTCGAACGCGATCGTCGCGCCCTCCGGGTCGTGCTCGTCGTCGGTGTTGGCCGACACCGAATCGACGATCCCGGCGTACTCCCGCTCCAGCCCGGTCAGCCGGGCAAGGGTATCGGCCCGCTCCGCGGCCAGCAGTTCGCCGGCGCTCTCTCGCGCTGTCATCCTTCCTGGGTACCAGGCCTGGCAAGCGAAGATGTAACCATGACAGACGTCCACCTCACCTGGCCCGCGCACCTCACCGCTGAGCTGGCGGAGCAGTCACACGCGCTGATCGGGGCCGTCACCGCTCTCGGCGGTGCCGTCGGCTGGATGAGCCCGCCGGCCAGGGCCGAGACGGATGACTGGCTGGCCGGGATGCTCGCCAGCATCGCCACGGGCGACGCGGCGATGTGCACAGCGTGGCTGGACAGCAGACTGGTCGCGATGGGCCTGTGGCGCCGTGAGGAAGTGTCCTATTTCCGGCAAATGGCTGAGCTGATCAAGATCATGGTCCATCCCCAGGCCCGCGGCGGGCGGCTGGGTGGCCGGGTGACTCAGGCGCTCATCGCCAGCGCCGCCGATGCGGGCATCGAGACACTGCACCTGGGCGTCCGGGGTAGCAACCATCTCGCGATCCAGCTCTACGAGGAGGCAGGCTTCACCGAGTGGGGCCGGCTCCCCGATGTCATCGAGGTGGGCGACGAGCGGTTCGACGACGTGCGGATGTACCTCAGGCTGAGCAGGCCCGCGCACCTGGTCCTGCGCGGCAGCGGCCCGTCCGGCCCCGGCTCCTCACCGCGGAAACCGCGGCAGCCCGCGTCATGACACCGCGGAAACTGGCGACAGTCCGCGTCATGACACCGCGGAAACGGGCGGCAGCGCGGGTCATGACTCCGGGGAGGCCGCAGGCGGTCAGCAGGGTCGGACGGCCAGCACAATCCGGCGGCCAGCGACTCCGGGGCGGACTCCGGGGCTGGCTCCGGGCAGTAGCAGGTTGCTGACCGCCGGGCTTGCCGTCCTGACAATCGAGATATATCTTGGCTTATATCGGTACCAGCCCCGTCTGGGCACGGAGGGACAGATGACCACGGAACGCAATGTGCGTGTCAGCGACGCTGACCGGGATTCTGTTGCCGCGCAACTGCGCGAGCACTACGCCCAGGGCAGGCTCACCATGGACGAGCTGAACGAGCGGCTCGACCGGGTATTCAGGTCCAGGACACGCACGGATCTCTAACGCCGTGACTTTCGATCTCCCGTACACGGCACCCTCTCGCGTGCTGCCATCCGATGGCGTGCGGCGGGGCAACTCCGGCCCGGGTGGCCGCGGCCAGGGCTGGAACCGCATGGGCTGGAACACCCCCTACTGGAGCGGCGCGGGACAAGGCGGCAGCGGCCATGACGACCGCGGCGGCTACGGGCGGCGTTCCTTCGCGGGCGGCTTCCTCGCCATCATCCCGGTGATGTTCGCGCTGTGGGCCTGCCTGGCCGTGGTGAGCATCCTGGCGTTCGGCATCGGCTCCGGGCCCTCGATGGTGGCCGTCTTCCTGGCCGCGGTGGCCGCGATCCGCTGGCTCTTCGGCCGCGGGCGAGGTCGCCGGCGCTGCGGGCCGATTCGCGCCGCTCGCCGCGGCCGGCGCTGGTAACTACTCGCCCGGCCCCTGCCCGTAACCCCTCGCCGCGGCAACCGACCGGTCAGGTGCTGCCGGGCATGCGGAGCGGTACGACCAGGTAACGGAAGTCCGGTACGCAGCGGTCGCCGCTAGCCGCGGGCGGGGCATCCGGTCCGGCCTCGGCACCGGCTGGCCCGGCCGCGCTGACCGGTGCCCAGGTGATGACGGCGGGACGCACCGCGCTGGTGAACTCCAGCCGGATCCGGCCGGCCGTACTCCCCCGGCCCGGCGCGTCCTCGGCGGCCTCGCCGGCCGCCGCGCCGCCCCGGCCCGCCGGCGGCGTCGCTGCCGCGGTCAGTCCGTCCAGCAGGTAGTGCGGGCTGAACGCGATGACCCGCTCGTCTCCCGCGAAGACCGCCGGCACCCGCTCGACCGCCCTGGCCTGGCCCTGGCTGCCCGCTTCGATCACGACCTCGTCGTCACCGAACGCCAGCCGCACCGGGCTGCCGCGCTCGGCGACCAGCGATACGCGCCGCACCGCCTCGATGAGCGGTCCGGACGCCACCTCCGCTCGCGAACCGAATTCGGCCGGGAACCGGGACGAGTACTTGAGGAACTCGCCGCCGAGCAGCCGCATGGTCAGCCGGCGTCCCGCCCCCTCGAAGCCGATCATCCCCACGGCGGCCTGCGTGCCCGAACTCCCAGGGCCCGCTTCATCGCAATCGCGCAGCGCGATCGCGACCCGGCCGCCCGCTGTCATCGTCCGCGCCGCCTCGGCGAGCGCGCGGGCCGGTATCAGCGCGGACGCCCGCAGGTCCGGCCGCACCGGAGCCCAGGACAGCCGCCGGACGGCGAGCCGGTACCGGTCGGTCGCGGCCAGCGTGATGGTCTCGCCGTCGATCTCGGCGAACACCCCGGTCAGCATCGGCAGCGTGTCATCCCTGCTGGCCGATGACGCAACCTGGCTGACGGCCGCTGCCAGCTCCGCGCTGTCCACGGTGCCGCCGGCAGGCGGTAGCTCCGGCAGCGCCGGGTACTCCTCCACCGGCAGCTTGACCAGCGTGAACTCAGCCGCGCCGCAGCTCAGCCGCACCGCGTCCGGCTCCGACTCGAACTCGGCCTGTTGCCCGGCCAGGCTGCGGGTGATCTCGGCGAGCAGGCGACCGGGCACGAGCGCGGTACCCGGCTCGGCCACCTCCGCCGGCGCCTCGAACCGCGCGGAAACGTCGTAGTCGAAGCAGGACAGGGCCAGCCCGTCCGCGGCCTCGACGAGCATGCCGGACAGCACGGGCACGACGGGCCGGGAAGGGAGCGCGCGGGCGACCCACGCCACCGCCTCGGCCAGCGCGTCGCGCTCGATCCGGAATCTCATCACCACCGCCTCCAGCCACGATCCTGGCACGCCGGTCTGACAACGGACCGCGGTACAACGGCTGCATATGCGCTGGGTAATCACCGGGCGACAAAGAGTGTCGCCGGGGCTCACCGAGCCCAGCCTCACCATGATCGATGCCGACTCTTACCCCACCCAAGGGGTAGAACTCGGCATCCACGAAGCGGAATGGCGTTCCGAGGGCGGGGATCGGCGCGACGGACCACGGATGGATTCACGGAAGTTACGCAGCGCGCGGTAAGGCCTTGCGCAGCTGGTGAGCCGCGGACCCTACCAGGCCAGGCGGGCGTCAGAGCATGCCGGGAGGCGCGGACGCCAGCGTCGCCTCGATCGCCTTCGCCAGGGCGCGCGCCGACTCCGCGGTCAGCTCCACCGCCACCCGCGCCGACGGCCCGCGGTCCGGGTTGAGGAAGTCGATGTTGAGCGTGTGCTCGGCCGGCGCGTGCACCGGGTGGTCGAAGTAGACGCTGGCCTCGGTCAGGCCGAACCACCCGTCAGCTCCCTTGCCGCTGCCGGCGACCTCGATTTTCTCGGTGAGATAGGTGCACATGACCCTCGACCCTTTCTAGCCGGCAGGTAACGGCTCTAGCCGGCAGGTAACGGCTCTAGCCGGACAGGTAGCGGCCGAACCAGCCCCAGATCCGCTGCCAGCCGTCGTTCGCCGCCTCCGGCCGGTAGGCCGGCCTGTCCACCGCGAAGAACGCGTGACCGGCGCCCTCGTAGGTGTGGAATTCGTGCGTCTTACCCAGCCGGGTGAGCTCCTTGTCCAGCTCCTCGGTCTGGTCCGGCGACGGGTGCTGGTCCTCGGCGCCGAACAGCCCGAGCAGCGGGCAGGACAGGTTCTCGGCCAGGTGCAGGATGGGGCCGACTTTCAGCGGCATGCCCTCCGGCGGCGTGCCGACGACGAAGGCGCCGTAGCAGTCCACGGCCGCGTCCAAATCCAGGCTGCAGGCCGCGAGGAAGGACTGGCGCCCGCCCGAGCAGTAGCCGATCACGCCGGCCTTGCCGTTGGACGCGGGCAGCGCCCGCAGGTAACTCGCGGCCCCGGCGACGTCACCGACCAGCCGCTCGTCCGGAACGCCGCCCCTGGCCCGCGCGGCCGCGGCCGCGTCGTCCGGGCTGGCCCCCGGCGCCTCCCTGACGTAGAGGTTCGGGCACAGAGCGATGTAACCGGCTGCCGCGAACTTCCGGGTGATCTCCTTGGTCGGCTCGTCGTAGCCCGGCATGTGATGGATCACCACCACGCTGCCGTACGGCCCCGGACCCAGCGGCCTGGCCAGATAGCCCTCGATCACGTCACCGCCGTGCCCGGTGAAGCCAACGGTCTCAGCCATCATCGCGTCGTACATGCGCGTCCTCTCCGCCCAGCGGCCGCACCCCGTGTCAGGCGCTCCTACCCTGCTAACCCGCACTTATCTTGCCAGGCGCCAGCGCGCCGCCGTCCGCGCCCCCGGATGCCGGGCCGCGGGCGAATCCGCCGCAGTGCGAGACTGAGCGATGCTATCGAGTGCCAGGCCCGGCAGAAAGGTGGAGTCCGGTGACGTACGCAGCCGCCGAGGACCGTTACGAGCAGACCCCCTACCGGCGCTGCGGCCGCAGCGGGGTGCTGCTGCCCGAGGTGTCGCTCGGGCTCTGGCAGAACTTCGGGGACGGCAAGCCGATCGAGACCCAGCGGGCGATCCTGCGGCGGGCCTTCGACCTCGGCGTCACGCACTTCGACCTGGCCAACAACTACGGCCCTCCGTACGGCTCGGCCGAGATCAACTTCGGCCGCATCATGCGGGAGGACCTGCGCCCTTACCGGGACGAGCTGATCATCTCGACCAAGGCCGGCTATGACATGTGGCCGGGCCCGTACGGCGACCACGGCTCGCGCAAGTACCTGCTGGCCAGCCTGGACCAGTCGCTGGCCAGGATGGGCCTGGACTACGTGGACATTTTCTATAGTCACCGATTCGACCCGGACACGCCGCTCGAGGAGACGATGAGCGCCCTGGATACGGCTGTCCGTTCGGGAAAAGCGCTCTACGCGGGTATTTCCTCATATTCTGCCGAACGGACTCAGCAGGCGGCCGAGATACTCGGCCGGATGGGCACCCGGCTGCTGATCCACCAGCCCTCCTACTCGATGCTGAACCGCTGGATCGAGGAGGAATTGCTCGACGTGCTCGGCCGCCTGGGCACCGGCTGTATCGCGTTCTCGCCGCTGGCGCAGGGCGTGCTGACCGGCAAGTACTCGGGCGGCATCCCGGAAGGGTCCCGGGCGAGCCTGGACTCGTCGCTGTCGGCCGACCAGCTCAGCGACCAGACGCTGGCCCATGTGCGCGCGCTGGCCGAGATCGCCCGCGGCCGCGGCCAGTCGCTGGCGCAGCTCGCGCTGTCCTGGGCGCTGCGTGACGAGCGGGTCACGTCGGTGCTGATCGGGGCCAGCAGCGTGGTCCAGCTCGAGGAGAACCTGGCCGCGGCGAACGCCGCGCCGTTCACCGCCGAGGAGCTCGCCGCGATCGACCGCGACGCGGTGGACGCCGGGATCAACATCTGGGCCGACTCGAGCGCGCACTAGGCCCGCTGGTCAGCTGATCGCCTGCGGGAAGCGGAACAGGCCGTCCGGGTCGTAGGCGGCCTTGATCCGGGCCAGCCGCGGGTAGTTCGCGCCATAGTAGGCCTGCCGCCAGGTCGTCAGGTCGGGGTCGATGTAGTTCTGGTACGCCTGCCCGCTGGCGTAGGGCCGCATCGACGCGTAGAAGGCGCGCTGCCAGTCCCGCTGGCGGGCCACTGCGCCGGCCGGGGCGCCGGTGTCCCAGGTGGTGGTGTACTGCGCGAGGAACAGCGCGTCCCTGTGCACGTACGCGGTCTGGCCCGGGCCTACCCGGTTGATCGCACCGCCGCTGGCGTCGAAGGCCACTCCCCCGTTGCCGCCAGGCGCGCCCAGCACCGACTGCAGCTTCTCCACCCCGGTCAGCACGGTGCCGATCGCGGAGCCGCTGAGCGGCTTGGTGAAGTAGTCGGACTTGGCCAGCTCCGGCTGGCGGGTCAGGGTGCCGCCTGCCGCCTGCCACGGCAGGTGGCAGCCGGCCACGCTCATGCCGGCGCAGCCCGCGTCCGCGAGCATCGCGTTCAGGTACGTGGTGCCCTGCACGTACGGGCTGGACGGGCCGGAGCCGACCGCGGCGTACAGCCTCCCCAGCTCGCTCGCCGCGTCCGCGACGGATCCGAGATAGGTGCCGCCGACCTGGATCGTGGGCGTCCCGCCGCCCGGCTTGGCCAGCAGGTGCAGGTTCGACCACAGCTGGTCCGGCGCGTGCGGCGCCCAGGACTGCCATCCGGCGATCACCTGAGCCGCCTGCGGCCACGGCCAGCCGAGGAAGAACAGGACGACCTCGGCCGGAGCGGCGTGAGTCCGGAACGTGAACGAGGTCGCGACGCCGAAGTTACCGCCCCCGCCGCCGCGGGAGGCCCAGTACAGGTCGCTGTGGCGGGCCTGGTCGCAGTCACGGATCCGCCCGTCGGCGGTCACGATCTGGACCGCATCGAGGTTGTCGCAGGTCAGCCCGAACGCGCGGGACACCACGCCGACGCCGCCGCCGAGCGCCAGCCCGGCGACCCCCACGTTGGGGCACGAGCCGCCCGGCACCGTGACATTGCCGGCCAGCAGCTGGGAGTACATGTCGATGAGGAAGGTCCCGGCGCCGACGTGCGCCAGTCCCGAGGCGCTGTCCAGCTGGACGGCGGACATGCCGGTCACGTCGATGATCAGCCCGGACGTGCCGGACCAGCCGGCGTAGCTGTGGCCGCCGGACCTCGCGGCGAACGGCACCGCGAAACGGCGGGCGAAGGCCAGGCAGGTGACGACGTCGGCGGGACTGCGGCAGTAGGCGACGCCAGCCGGCCTGGTCGCGTCGAACCGCGGGTCGAACAGCAGCCGCGCCACGTAATAGCCGTGATCTCCCGGCCGGATGAGCCGCCGGTCCAGGTCCCGGCCGAGCGCGGACCAGTCCGCGCTGGTGGGCGCGCTGCGCGTGCGCCTCGGCGACGGAGGGGTGCCCGGTGGCTGCGACCCGGCTGGCCGCGGGCTCCCGCTGTGACCGCAGGCGGCGAGCCCGGCAGCACCCGCGGCCACGCCGAGGAACGCCCGCCTGCCCAGCACTCGCCTGCCTGCCGTCGTACTCATCCCGGCCGCTCCCCCGAACGCCAATGGCCCGTCACCAATCACGATTCCGCGGCACGCCGCCCGCGGCCCGGTACCCGCGACCGGCTGCGCCGACCTGCTGCCCGCTGCTGCACTGGCCGGTCACCTAACCAAGACTCTCCAGCGTCCCGTTCGGTTGCGCCAGCCCGCCAGGCCGCAGGTAGCCAATCGGCCCGGCATCGTTATATGCCTTGCACAGAATATGCTGACTCGGTTATATTCCAGATGTGGCAAATTCGTTTCAGGTACTCGCCGATCCCGTCCGGCGCCGCATCCTCGACCTCCTGCTAGAGCGGCCGCGGCCGGTGGGCGAGCTGGTCACCCAGCTCGGCCTCAGCCAGCCCGGCACGTCCAAGCACCTGCGTGTGCTGCGCGAGGCCGGGCTGGTCCGGGCCCGCCAGGACGCGCAGCGCCGCTGGTATGAGCTGCGGGCCGAGCCGCTGACCGAGATCGACGCGTGGCTGGCGCCCTACCGCAGGCTGTGGGCGGCCAGCCTGGACGCCCTGGAGCGGCACCTCGATGCCATGCCAGACGACACCGAGACGCCAGACGACACAGAAGGGACACCCTCGTGAACGCGACCCTGGATACCGTGAACGGCCAGCCCACGCTGCGGTTCGAGCGCCGCCTCCGGCACGCGCCGGAGAAGGTGTGGAAGGCGCTGACCGACCCCGCCGAGCTCACGGCGTGGTTCCCGCAGGATCTTGAGGGGACCTTCGCGCCGGGCGCGAAGCTTCGTTTCGTTTTCCGCGGCGAGCCGCCGGTGCTGGACGGCAAGGTCATCGAGGACTTCACCGGCGAGGTCCTGGAGATCGACCCGCCCCGCGTCCTGGCCTACAGCTGGGGCGAGGACGTCCTGCGCTGGACCCTGGCGCCGGACGGCGACGGCTGCCTGCTCACGTTCACTGACACGCTCAGTGACATCGGCAAGGCGGCCAGGGACGGGGCCGGCTGGCACGTCTGCCTCGATGGCCTCGAGGCGCGGCTCGGCGGCACCGCCGCGCCGTCTGACGACAGCTGGAAGCAGCGCTACGACGCGTACCAGCAGACTTTCGGCCCGGCGGCAGCCACGGCGTCGATGCCCGGCTGACCAGCGCCGCAGCCTGCCTGCAACGGCTTGGCCGGCTGGCAGCAGCGTCGCCGCCCGGCCATGCTCGCCTCACCCGGCGATCATGGCCGGGCGGCTGTGTCAGAAATTCTTTTGACGGATCCCGGCCCCGAGGAATATGTTTGAGCTACTCAAAGGTTGAGCGTGTCATAGGCAACGGAGGGGAGGCGCCGTGACCAAGCAGTCCGAGCATGACCAGCTTGACGAGGAGCTCGTCAACGCCTTCAGCGGGCTGTTTGCCCGTACCGTGCAGCAGCTAGAGGCGGTCGCGAGCCGTTACGAGCTGCCGCCCTTCTGCGTCAAGGCACTGCACATGCTCAGCTCTCCCATGAGCATGAAGGAGCTCGGGCGCAAGTTTCACTGTGATCCGTCCTTCGTGACCGCCATCGCCGACCAGCTGGACTCCCGCGGGCTCGGCAGGCGGGAGACCGATGCGCACGACCGCCGCATCAAGAACCTGCTGCTGACAGCCAAGGGCCTCGAGCTCAGGCAGCAGCTGGAATCCGAGCTGTCCGCCAGCATGCCCTGGTCCCGGCTCGACGACAGCGAACGTCGCACCCTGCTTGCGCTGCTGCGCAAGATGACCGGGGGAACGTGCTCTGCGGGGGAGGTGGCGGACGAGCTGAACCCTGCCGCCCGCAGCGGCAGCTAAGCAGGACCGTTCCCGCGAAGCGCACAGGCGTTTTGTCGGAGCCGTTCGGCACAATACGGAACTGCTCTCCTATTTTTCCCACGTATGCACGCCGGGCACACGGGGCCGCGGCGTTAGGTAACTACGTCCTCCAGCAGGGAGAATTCATGTCCACCGCACAGTCCGCGACCGGACGCACGGCCGCACCGCCGGGGACGGCGGCGGCCACCAGGGGGCCCCGGCACCTTGGGCTGGCCTTGTTCGTCATCGCTACCGCGCAGCTCATGGTGGTGCTCGACGCGACCATCGTCAACGTCGCGCTGCCGCACATCCAGCGCGCGCTCGGCTTCTCCGGCTCCGGCCTGGAGTGGGTCGTCAACGCGTACGCCCTGTCCTTCGGCGGGCTGCTGCTGCTCGGCGGCCGCGCCGCCGACGTTCTCGGCAGGCGCAGGGTATTCATCGCCGGCATCATCTTGTTCTCGCTCGCCTCGCTGCTCGGGGGGTTCGCCACCACGCAGGCCTGGCTGCTTGGCGCCCGCGTGCTGCAGGGCGTCGGCGGCGCCATCGTCGCACCCGCCGCGCTCTCCTTGATCACCACCACGTTCCCCGAGGGCCCGCCGCGCAACCGGGCCATGGGCGTGTACGCGGCGATGAGCATCGGCGGCGCCGCGGTCGGCCTGATCGCCGGCGGCGTGCTCACCACCTACCTGTCCTGGCGCTGGGTAATGTTCGTCAACGTGCCCATCGGCGTCATCGTCGCGCTCACTGCCCCGCGGGTGCTGCCGAAGGGGGAACGCACCCCTTCCCGGTTCGACCTGCCCGGCGCGATCACCGGGAGTCTCGGGCTCGCTGCCCTGGTCTACGGCCTGTCCAGCGCGGCGCCCAGTCAGGGCGGAGTCTCGCACTGGGGTGACACCAAGGTCATCGGCTCACTGATCGGGGCTGTGGTGCTGCTCGTGGCGTTCATCATGATCGAGGCGCGCAGCAAGCACGCGCTGATGCCGCTGCGGATCTTCCGCAACCGGGACCGGTCCGCGGCCAACCTGATCATGCTGTGCGTCGGCACGGCGATGTTCGGGATGTTCTTCTTCCTGACCGTCTTCGTGCAGGAGGTCTGGGGGTACAGCGCGCTGAAGAGCGGCATCGCCTTCCTGCCGATGGTGGGCATGATCATGGTGATGGCCGGCATCAGCTCCCAGCTGGTCTCCCGGATCGGCGCCCGGCCGCTGCTGCTGGGCGGAGCGGCGGTTGCGTCGGCCGGGATGTTCTGGCTGTCGCGGATCACCGAGCACAGCAGCTATGTCGGCGGACTGCTCGGCCCGATGCTCGTCACCGCGGCCGGCCTGGGCACGTTGTTCATGCCGCTGACCCTGGTCGCCCTGTCCAAGGTCGACAACCGGGATGCGGGCCTGGCCTCCAGCCTGCCCAACGTCGGCCAGCAGGTCGGCGGGGCGATCGGTCTCGCGCTGCTCGGCACGGTCGCCTGGACGGCCGTCTCGAACAGTATCCGGAGCCAGACGGCCGCGGCCGCCGCCGCTGCGGCGAAGGCGGGTCACGCGGTGCACGTGAAGGCGGGGGCGACGATACCGGCCTCGATCACCCACCACGCGCTGGCGGTCGGCTTCTCCGGCGGGTTCCTCGTCTCGGCAGGGATCATGCTGCTCGCCCTGGTCGTGACGATCGCGCTGATCCGGGTGCGTCGCGAGGACCTGGCAGGCGCGCAGGAACTGGTGATGGTGTCAGCCTAACGTCGTCGAGCGCGGCTAGCGCGTGACTGGCGGCCCGCCGGTGTCAGCTGCTGAGGCTTCAGCGCTGGCCCGGCGGGCTTCGTCGCGGGTGGGCGGGTCGGCGCCTGGCCGCTCGCAGGTGAGCGCGGCGATCAGCACCGCCCAGTCCAGGATCTCCGCGAGGTCCTGGCCGGTGCGGCCGCCGAGTGCCGCGCTGCCGGGCGCCGGGCCGGCGGCCGCACCGAGCCGGCCCGCCACAGCGCGTCGAGCAGCCCGGCGCAGAACGCGTCCCCTGCCCCTACGGTGTCAACGACCTGGACGTGCGGCGCCGGCCGCCGGACCTCGGTCCCGTCCGGGGCCAGGGCGTACGCTCCCCGGTCGCCGAGCGTGATCACGACGAGATCCGGCCCGAGCCGCTGCCACTGCCGCGCCACCGCCTCGGTGCTGACGCCGGGATATAGCCAGCCGGTGTCCTCCTCGCTGGCCTTCACCACGTGAGCGAGGCGGATCTGGCGCTCGACCCGGGCCACCTCTTCGGGGCGGCTGGCGGCGAGCTGGGGCCGGATGTTCGGGTCGATGCTGATCGTCACCCTGCCCCGCGCGCGCTCGGCGGCGAGAAGACCTTCCACTGCCCGTGCTCCCGGCGCGAGCGCCAGGGCCAGCGATCCTGCGTGCAGCGCGCGCACGTCGGGCGCCAGCTCCCGGGGCAGCTCGCCGCGGGCCCACTGCCAGTCCGCGGTGCCCTGGACATAGAAGGAATAGGCCGCCTGCCCGGCGCCGTCCACGCTGGCGAGCGCCAGCGTGGTCGGCTCCGCAGCCCGCACCACATCCCGCAGCGAGACGCCGTTCCCGGCCAGGTGCGACGCCAGCTGGCCGCCGAGCGCATCGGTGCTGACCCTGGCGAGCAGCGAGCACGGCGCGCCCAGCCGGGCCAGGCCCACCGCGACGTTCGCCGGGCTGCCGCCCGGGTGGGCGCGGTAGCGTCCGCCGCCCTCGTCGACGAAGTCGATGAGGGCCTCACCGGCAACCGTGATCACGCGTCCTCCTCAGGAGCCCGGTTAGCCGCCGCTCACCGGGTCCGGCCCGGGCCCGGTCCGGGCCGGACCGGGCCCGGCAGGCCCGCGGCTGCCGCGAGCGTGAAGGCCGCCGCGCCCGCCTGCCAGGTACGGTCCAGCTCGGATCCTTCCGGATAGCGCTGATCAAGTTCAAGGATGACCATCCCGTGCGCGAAAGACCACATCGCCTGGGCGAGGAACGGATCACCGGCGGCGAGGAACCAGGGCTCGCCCGCCCAGTCCTCCAGGCCGGGGGTGAGCTCGCCGCGCGGTAGCTGGCCGGAGGTCGCCAGCCGGTACAGGTTGGGACGGGCCAGTGACTCGGCCCGGTAGGTAGCCAGCACGCTGGCCACGGCGCCCGCCTCGGCCAGCACCCGCTGGTCGCTGGCCGCGCGGTGCAGGGCCTCGCCTATCTCGGCCAGGCCGATCTCGATGAGCGCCACCTCGACCGCGTGCTTGCCGGGCAGGTGCTTGTAGAGGGACGGGGCGCGGATGCCGAGCGCCTGGCCGAGGCGCCGCATGGTGAGCGCCTCGCGGCCCTCGCTCTCCAGCAGCAGCCGGGCGGCCGTGATGATCTCCGCGACCCGCCGCGGGTGCTGGCGCAGCTGCGGTCGGACAGGTGTCACGCTGACGCCGGCCGCGGCGGTCAGGACGTCGTCTCGAGCAGGAAGACCGGGTGCTTGTGGGCGATGTCGCGGATCTGCTCGTCGGTGGAGTCCGGCCCGACGCCGTCGAAGAACACGCCCACCTCCGCCTTCCACCGGCGCAGGTATCCGCGCAGCACGTCAACCTTGTCCGCATCGGCGACCTCGTGACCGCGGTAGTGCTGGCGCTTGCTGCCGAGCAGCAGGTCGAGCTGGCCGCTGTCAGCCCGGACATTGCGCACCCACTCGGTCTCGCCGCGCGGCGAGACGAGGTACTGGCGCCCCTCCAGCATGAGCAGGTTGACGGGTGTCTGGCGGGCAAGTCCCGACTTACGGCCGCGCACCTCCAGCACGCGGCTGCCCAGGACGCTGACGCCGGCCCGGGTCAGGCCGGCGACGATCCGGTTGAACACGTGCGTCGTGAACCATCCCGGCTTGCGGTAGTGCTGGTCCGGCATCGCGATCCCCGCCTCTCCCTCGCGGCTAACACTGTTAGCCCGTCATCTCCTAGTATGGCTAACACCGTTAGCCCGGTCAAGTCCCCGGGCCATGGCGGGATTCAGCATCGCGTGCGGCACGGTCCGGCAGCCGCATGGTCCGCGGTCGCCGGACCATGCCGCTCTGCGCGGGGTCAGCGTCGTGGCTGGGCCCCGGGCCGCCGGACCGTGCCTGCCGTCACGAGCTCACGAGTGCCCGTGCTCCGGCGGCCAGGGCAGCCGGTAGGCGCGGTAGGTGTTCACGCCGGCCGGGAACCCGGCGTTGAACAGCAGCTTGCCCGACGGGCTGAACTCGGAGATGTAGGGCAGGATGCCCCAGCCGACGAACAGGTCGCCGTTGGCCGTGGTCTGCGCGTTGCCCTGTGACGTCGCCGCCAGGTTCTCCGGCTGGTTGTCCGACGCGCTCAGGGTGGCGACCTTGGTCCGCGGGTTCAGCCTGACGTAGACCGCACGGCTGGCGGGCAGCAGCGAGGTGCCCGTCAACTCATTGTCGAAGAACGTGTACAGGTTGTCGCCGACGGATTCCGGGTCATGCTGCCAGGCGAAGATCTCGTTTGCGCTGTCGAGGACCTGCCCGTTGGCCGCCTTGAGCGTGAAGCTGCTGGCCTTGCCGCCCAGTTGCCAGTTGATCGCGCCGGACTCGGGACTGACGTTATACATCGTCCAGGTGTTCCGTGCGTCGATCAGCAGGTTGCCCTCCTGGTCGAGGTGGACGGCGTTGACGTGGAACCAGTCCCACGGGGTGCTGGCCGATGACGGCAGCGGCTGCTCGCTCTGGCTGTACGGGACGTGATCCGCGCTGTTCCACTGGAACAGCACCTTCCCGGTCCTGATGTCGATTTCCTGAACGATGCCGTCGATGACCGTCTGGTCGGGCGGGCCGCCGATCGAGGTCAGGTCGGCGGTGGCCGTCGTGTACGCGAGGATCAGCGCGGTGTTCCAGGGGGTGATGAGGAACTCGTGCCCGTCGGCGCTGTACCCGTTCCCGGCGCTGACCGTGGCGACCTGCTGGTAATGATCGTTGTAGATGTAGTCGGTGCCCGCGGACAGGCCGCCCAGGCCAGTCCCCTGCCACCAGGTGAGAACCGGCTGGCCGTCGTACCGCTGGACCCGGAAGTCGGCAGCGGTCAGCCCCGCCGGAACGGCATGGAACCAGATCACGCGGCCCTGATTGCTGATGATCTCCGGGCCGTTCGCGTACGTGGTCGTGTCACCGGTCGGCGTGATGAAGATGTCGCCGTTTCGTTGTGTGCCCCGTGCGTCAGCACCGTCACCGGCGGCGGTGCGGTGGGCGTGGACGAGGTGGCCGCACCGGCGGTTGCGGTGCCCGCGACCGAGTACGGGACCACGCTGGCCAGCACCGCGCTGACGGCTAGCGCGAGCCGGCGCCAGCGCCATGCCCGGCCGGCGGGAACACGGGAAGGCGATGGTGAGTGCAACTGCGTACTCCCCTTTCGGCATGCCTGCAGCCAGGGGCATCGAGCGATGACCAGGCAGAAGGTACAGACAATGAGTGCAAGGGGAGTGTAAGAGATTTCCGATAATTTTGGTAGATATAGGCCGAAATGGGAGCGAGGAGATACGTCCGGCGCTGCGGTAGGGCAGGCGTCGTACGACGGATTCCTCCGCCAGCCGCGGGTTGATCACCGGCGTGCGTAGCCGTCCACCCGACGGCACGCACCGGGACGAGACCCTGGCTCCCGCGATAGGACTCGAACCTATAACCTGCCGGTTAACAGCCGGACGCTCTGCCGAATTGAGCTACGCGGGATCAGCCGACAGCAGATCACAGGCGGCGGTCCTGCCGGGAAACCCTGCGCTATCTGCGTCGCGGTCAAGCGTAGCGCATGCCGCCGGGTTCCCGCCCAGGCGCAAGCGGCGGGGGCTGGCGCGGCTTGTCGCGCTGCCGCAAAGGAGTACAGCCGGCTCCAGGGGGAAGTGGACTTCCCAACAGCACTCGGGTGAGAGAAGGTGCCAGATGCGGTACAGAGCCACGTTCGCCGCAGGCCTGGCCGCGGGCTTCGTCATTGGCACGCGGGCAGGCAGAGAGCGCTACGAGCAGATGAAGAAGCTGGCGAGCCGCGCTGCGGACAGCCCGGCGGTCCAGCAGGCTGCCGGGGCAGCGACCGCGCAGGCGACCGGCCTGGCCAAGTCGGCCGCGGCCAAGGTCGTGGACAAAGTGCAGCAGCGGACACCGGCGTTCGCCGATACGGCGATGCGGAAGGCCGGCGACCGGCTGCCCAGCCGGCTGGCGGGCTGGCGGGACCGGCCGGGCAGCAGCCCGGAGGAGGTCAACGGCGCGCCGTCCATCCCCGCGCCCGGCGGCCCGCTCGACGGGTAGCCGGCCGGATCGCCGGGCCCGGATCGCCGGGCCGGATCGCCGGGCCCGGTTCGCGGGCAGGCCTCGGTTGCTACAGAAAGGTGCCTCCGGCCGTCGGCGGCGGGACTGCGAAAGTCTCGTCCGCCGCTGGCCGGAGGCACCCCTCGTCGAGCTAGCGTGCCTGGCGCCCTGCGGGGCAGGGCGGCAGGTTAGTAGCTGTTCTTCCAGGTGACGTTGAACGCGTTGCCCGTGGCGTTCAGCGCGCCTGGCGACGCCAGCGGGTAGGTCAGCGTCCCGTCGATCATGGTGACCTCGTCGTCGGGGAACGCCGAGATCGTCCCGGTCTTGGGCCCCGATGTCGTGCTGGCCGAGGTCAGGCTCCACGTCTTGAAGTTGGGGAGCGGGTACTCGCCCCTGGGGCCGCCGGGCGCTTCGGCGATCCACTCGGCGCTGGTGGCCAGGCAGGTGGTCGCCGCGCAGGTCTTGGTGATCGTGAAGCTGTTCGCGGTGGTCGTGGAGTCAGTGACCTTGAGCGCGTAGCTGGTGCCGGTCTTGACCACGGAGGCGGTGATCTTGTCGCCCGGCTTCACGGTGCTGCCGACCACCGTGATGCTGTTGCTGGGATACATCTCCCACCAGGTGTAGTAGTGGGCCATGCCCTGGAAGCACTGGGCCAGGGTGCCGTCCTGCTCGACAGTGCTGCTGGTCCAGCCGTCGATCCCCACCCAGAAGACAGCGATCTGGTCTTCCTTGCCGCAGGTAATCGCAGGCTCGGCCCATTTGCCCGAGACCTTGCTGTACACGTTGGCGCTGGTGTTGTCGTCGGCATAGCCCGACCAGTTATAGCTGTCCTGCATCGTCAGGCCCTTGACCCGCAGCGTGTGACCGGGCACGCGCTCGTTGGGCGGGTGCCCCAGCGTCAGATGCTGCAGCGCGACGCGCGCGGCGGCCGCGGCGCGCGCATCCACCGCGACATGGGGGGGCGTCGTGCTCGCACCGACGGCGGGACTGACCGCCACGGCCAGCCCCAGTGCCGGGACGAGAGCTAATGACGGCCAGAACAGACGGCGCATACTGCGTGTCCCCCTCATACATCAGCGGCCAGGACGGCCGCATGTCTCCCGATCGTAACGTTCACGGCTATTAGCAAGCAATGAACGTCTTGCCCCGCATATCCCGGCGCCCCGGGACTCGCCCGGACTGCCGTCACCCGGGACCTGGTCCCGGGTGACGGCGAGCCCGTGGCTAGGTGGCGGACTTCCAGGTGACCGTGAACTGGTTGCCCGCGGTGTTGAGCGGTCCCGGCTTGGCCTTCACCACCGGGCTGGTGCTGGAGCGGACCATGGTGATCTCGGAGTCGGGGAACGAGGAGATCGTCCCGGACTTGGTGCCTGCCTTGACGGTGGCGGCCTTCAGCGTCCAGATACCGAACTTGGCGAGCGGGAAGATACCGGACGAGCCGCTCGGCGCTTCGGCGATCCACTCGGCGCTGGAGTCCACGCACGTGGCGGCCGCGCAGGTCTGGGTGGTGGTGAAGCTGTTGGCCGGCGTGGTGGAGTCGGTGACCTTGAGCGCGTAGCTGGCGCCGGTCCTGACCACGGAGGCAGCGATCTTGTCGCCCGGCTTCACCGAGCTGCCGACCACCTGGATGGCGTTGGAGGGATACATCTCCCACCAGGTGAAGTACGAGGCCTTGCCGCCCACGCACTCGATGAGGGTGCCGTCCTGCTCCACCGTCTGGCTGCTGTAACCGTCAATCCCGACCCAGAAAGCCGCCAGCGACGTCTTCGAGGTGCAGGTGGCCTTGGGCTCGGTCCAGCTGCCGGTGACCTTGCTGTACGTGCTGGTGGTGGCGGTGTCGGCGTAGCCGGACCAGTTCGTGCTCTTCACCTGGGCGGGGGCGCCCTTGACCAGGACCGCCCGCCCGACCTGGTGCATGACCGCGTGCTGGCCGATCCTGAGGTGCTCCAGTGCTGCCCTGGCCGCGGCCGCGCGGGCGTTCGCCGGGGTACGGGCGGCTGAGGCGGTGCCCGCGCCGACAGCCATCACCAGGCCCAGCACAGGCACGCACGCCACCAGGGCGCGCGCCGTGAACGATCGGAAACGTCGATGCATAGGTGGTTACCTCTCACTCGAGGTGGCCCCTTAGGTGACCACTTGCACGATCGTAACTTTCGTCCTGTTAGTGCTCAATAGTTATATTCAAGGTGTTTTCGCGAACCGCTCCGGGCCGGCCCGCTCCTCGCGGGACCAGGCGCGCGCCGGTAAGAATGTACGGCGCCCGTAACCCCGGATAACATTCCGGAATCCGCCTCAGCTTCTCGTTTAACCTGTCCGGCTGATTGGCGGGTGTTTGCCGGGTCTTGCGCTGGCGTGTCCGGCGTGTCGCTGGGCGTGAGCACGGCCTCCGCGTGATCATGGGTTCTCGCTGAAGGACCAATGATCACCACGAAGGCCGTGATGGACAGCTTGCTGGAGGATGCCGCCGGTGTCGAGCCACTCGCGGTGTTGTCGCGGTTCCGGCTGGATTTTCATGCCTGCCTGACCGCCCGGCGTGATGAGTTGTCCGAGCTGGCGGACGCGGTGCTGTGCACCGACGGGCCGGTGCGGACGCTGGCCGGGCTGTCGCTGGCCCCGGAGCACCGGCGTGGCCACGGCGCGTTGTATGACGCGGTGAACCGGGGCCGGATCGCGATCGGGCGGCTGCGGCGGTCGCTGGCGGGTCTGCCGTTACCGCGCGCCGCCGACGGCCGGCTAATGCTGGCCGTGGACGTGAGTAACTGGCTGCGGCCGGGCGCGGCGACCAGCCCGGAGCGGTTGTTCTGCCATGTCTACGGCCGCGGGAAGGGCCAGGCGCAGATGATCCCGGGCTGGCCGTACTCGGTGATCGCGGCGCTGGAGCCGGGCCGGACGTCGTGGACGGCGGTGCTGGACGCAGTGCGCCTGGGCCCGGAGGACGACGGGACCGAGGTGACCGCCGCCCAGGTCCGCGAGGTCGTGGGCCGGCTGACCGCTGCCGGGCACTGGAGTGAGGGTGATCAGGCCATCCTGGTCATCTTCGACGCCGGCTACGACGTGACCCGGCTGGCCTGGCTGCTCGCCGACCTGCCCGTCGAGCTGCTGGGACGGCTGCGCAGCGACCGGGTGCTGCAGCTGCCCGCGCCGCCGCGCCCGCCCGGCACCATGGGCCGGCCCCGCAAGCACGGCGGCCAGATGGCCCTCGCGGACCCGGCGACCTGGCCGGCGCCGCAGGTCACCAGCAGCACGGTGACCACCCGGTACGGGACCGCCGTCGCGGCTGCCTGGGACCGGGTGCACCCGCGGCTGACCCACCGCGCCGCCTGGTCAGGCCACGACGGTGACCTGCCGGTGATCGAGGGCACCTTGATCCGCCTGCAGGTTGATCACCTGCCCGGTGACCGGGATCCCAAGCCGGTGTGGCTGTGGTTCTCCCGTACCGGCAGTGCCCCTGCTGAGGTGGACCGGCTGTGGCAGGCGTTCTTGCGCCGGTTCGATCTTGAGCACACCTTCCGCCTGTTCAAGCAGACCCTCGGCTGGACCATCCCGAAGATCCGCGACCCGGCCGCTGCTGACCGGTGGACCTGGATCATCATCACCTGCCATGCCCAGCTCCGCCTCGCCCGGCCACTCGCCGCTGACCTGCGCCTGCCCTGGGAACGTCCCGCCCCGCCGGGCCGGCTGACCCCAGCCCGCGTCCGCCGCGGGTTCAGGAACATCTGCGCGACCATCCCCTGCCCAGCCGGTGCGCCAAAACCCGGCAAGCCCGGCCCCGGCCGGCCGCCAGGATCGAAGAACCGCCGCCCCGCCACCCGCTATGACGCGGGCAAAACCGCCAAAAGGAAACTCGCCCTCAAGGCACGGCGCGAACGCGCAGGTTAAACGGCAAGCTAAGTGGTTGCCGGTTATGTTGATGGCGCTTATGCGGGCCCTGGTCGTGCCGGAAGTAACCGGAGCGGTCAGTCCAGGTACTCGCGCAGCACCTGCGCGCGGCTCGGGTGACGCAGCTTGGCGAGCGTCTTGGATTCGATCTGGCGGATGCGCTCCCGGGTCACGCCGAACTCCCTGCCGACTTCCTCGAGCGTTCTCGGGTGCCCGTCGGTCAGCCCGAACCGCAGCTGGATAATGGTCTGCTCCCGGGTGCTCAGTGTGTCGAGAATCTCCTCGAGCTGGTCCTGCAGCATGAGGAACGCCGCGGCCTCCATCGGCACCACGGCGTCGGCATCCTCGATGAAGTCCCCGAGATCGGAGTCTTCCTCGCCGATCGGCGCCTGCAGCGAGACGGGCTCCTGTGCCACCCGCTGGATCTCGGCCACGCGCTGCGGGCCGATGCCCATCTCGGCGGCGATCTCCGCGACCGTTGCCTCCCGGCCGAGATCCTGGTGCAGCTGGCGCTGCACGCGCGCCAGTTTGTTGATGGTCTCCACCATGTGCACCGGGATGCGGATCGTCCGGGCCTGATCGGCGATCGCCCGGGTGATCGCCTGCCGGATCCACCAGGTGGCATACGTGGAGAACTTGTAGCCCTTCGTGTAGTCGAATTTCTCGACGGCCCGGATCAGGCCCAGGTTGCCTTCCTGGATCACGTCAAGGAAGATGAGCCCCCGCCCGATGTAGCGCTTGGCGATCGACACCACGAGCCTGAGGTTCGCCTCGATCAGCCGCTGCTTGGCCGCCACCCCGTCGGCCGCGAGCTGCGCGAGGTCGTCGGCCCGCACGCGCACCGCCCCGAAGGCCGGCACCCCGCGCAGCTTTTCCTCGGCGAAGAGCCCGGCCTCGATCGACTTCGCGAGCTCCACCTCGTCCTGGGCGGTGAGCAGCGGCACGCGTCCGATCTCGCGCAGGTAGATGCGGACCAGGTCACCGGGAGACGCGCGCCTGCCCGCCTCGGCATCGCCTCTGGGCAGCTCCTCCACGTCGTCCACGGACGTGTCGAGAAGCTCCACCCCCTCGTCCGCGAGCAGCCGCAGCACGCTGTCAACGGCGTCGGGAGGAATGTCGGGACGGTCGAACACGGCCGCGACTTCAGCCATGGTGACCCCGCCGCGTTCCCTTCCCAGGGCGACGAGGTCGGTCACCTGATCGGCCGATAGCGGTCCGCTGGGAAGCACCGTAAGGCTCACGCAGACCAGTGTGCCCTGTAACGCTGCGGTTACGGGGGACCCAATTTTGTCACCTCAACGGCAGTAACGCCGCGGCGGCGCAGGAAGATATATCTAGTCCGGGGCCCGGCTAGTCACCCGGAGACTACAGCGCTCCCGACGCCCGGTCGATGAGCACCTTGCGCCGTTGCTCGAGCCCAATCAGATCGCCGAACAGCCGGTTGTAGTCGGCCTGCGCCGCCACCGGATCCATCCGCTGCAGCCGCGACTTCACGCCAGAGATCTGGCGGCTGACGGCCAGTTCCTCGACCCGGGCCAGCACCGCGGACACGTAGCGGGCATCGGGCTCGCCGTCCGCGCCCGGGGTCCGCAGCGTCTCCACGGCGAGCTGGGTCACCAGCGCCCGGGCCTGCTCGTCGGGCGCGGCTTCCCGCAGATCCCCCGCCCACTCCCGGCCGCTGCGGGCGCTACCGCCGCCGGCCTCCGCCCAGTGGCTCGCGTCCGCCGCCGCACCCGGCCGGGCCGCCCCGTCCGGGGTTGCCTGGGGGTCGCTCCCCCAGCCGCTGCGCTGGCAGATCAGCCGGAAGACCACGGCGTGCGCGGGGACCGTGAACGCCTCGGCGCCCAGCTCCGCGAAGCCGGGGCCGCACAGCCCCGGCCGCTGGACGGCAAGCTTGAGTGCCTCGCGCTCCACCCGCACGACCGGATCCCGCGGATCATAGGAGCCGTCCGCCGCCGGGCCGGAGCCCGCGCCCTGCCAGCGGCGCTGTGCTGCCCCGTTCCGCCCGGCGTCCCGGCCCGCGGGATCCGCCGTCTCCGGCCGGTCGCCGGCACCGTTGCCGCGGGAGCGACTGCCGCTGTCCGGACCGCCCGGTGGTCCCTGCCGCGGGACCCTGGCCCGCTCCTGCCCCGCGTGCGCACGGACCCGGTCGAGCACGAACCGTTCGTCCATGATGCCGAGCCAGCGGTCCAGGGCGACCGCGTACCGCTTCCGCAGCCCCTCGTCCTTGATCCGCGCCACGATCGGTGCGGCGGCGTCGAGCGCGGCCAGGCGGCCCTCGATCGTCTCGAGATCGAACTGGGTCACCTCACTGCGGATGGCGAACTCGAACAGCGGGACCCGCCGGGCGATCAGATCCCGCACCGCCGCGTCCCCGTGGGCCAGCCGCAGGTCACAGGGGTCGAGCCCGTCCGGCTGCACGGTCACGAACGTCTGGGTGACGAACTTGTCTTCCATTCCGAACGCGCGGAGCGCGGCCCGCTGTCCGGCGGCATCGCCATCGAACGTGAAGATGACCTCACCGCGGAACTCGCTGGCGTCCATCAGCAGCCGCCGCAGGATCCTGATGTGGCCGTCGCCGAACGAGGTGCCCGACGTGGCGACCGCGGTCCGCACGCCGGCCAGGTGGCAGGCCATCACGTCGGTGTAGCCCTCCACGATGACGGCCTGGCGGCGCTGTGCGATCTCACGTTTGGCCAGGT
Organism: uncultured Actinomycetes bacterium; assembly: GCA_963702235.1. Taxonomy (GTDB): domain Bacteria; phylum Actinomycetota; class Actinomycetes; order Streptosporangiales; family Streptosporangiaceae; genus PALSA-505. The sequence goes on along the minus strand of CAVPBZ010000023.1, from coordinate 138,339 downwards.
CAGCGCCGTACAGTACCGAGCTTTTCTTGAACAGCGGGGTTTCCGGCGTGTTCAGGTACTTGGGGCCGTCGTCATGCGCGGCGAGCTTGCGGGCGCCGAAGGCGATCACGTCGCCGGTCAGGTCCCTGATCGGCCAGATCAGGCGGCCGCGGAACCTGTCCACCGGCCCGCGCCTGCCCTCGCGGGCCAGCCCGCCGGTCAGCAGCTCCGCGTCGGTGAAGCCGCGGCCGCGCAGGTGGCCGGTCAGTGCCTCCCAGGCATCCGGCGCGTACCCGATGCCGAACTGATCGGCGTGCTCGAGGTCGAAACCCCTGGATGCCAGGAACTCGCGGCCGGCGAGCGCGTCGGCCGATCGGAGCCGTTCGGCATAAAAATCTGCCGCCGCCTGATGCGCCGCGATGAGCCTGCGGCGCAAGCCCTGCTCCTGGCCGGGCACGTGACCGCCCTGCTCGTAGCGCAGCTCGATCCCGGCCCGGGCAGCCAGCCGCTCGACTGCCTCGGCGAACGACAGGCCGTCGACCTTCTGCACGAACGAGATGACGTCGCCGCCTTCGGCGCAACTGAAGCAGTAGTACAGGCCTCTGCTCGGCGTGACGTTGAACGAGGGTGTCTTCTCGTCGTGAAAAGGGCATAGCCCCTTGAGCGAGCCGCCGCCGGCGTTGCGCAACTGCAGGTAATCGCCCACGACCTCGTCGATGGGCGAACGCTCTCGAACCGTAGCGATGTCCTCGTCACGGATGCGCCCTGCCACGTTCCGCGCCGCCCTTCCGCCATGCCCGGTCTCCGCGCGGTGAGTCTAGTCCTTCCTGCCGACAGCGTCCGGGCTCTGAGCCGGGCGCCCGTCCCGGCTGGTACCGTCGCCGGGTGCGCGGGCACCTGGTGCTGTGGGACATCGACTACACCCTGATCGACGCCGGCGGGCTCAGCCGGGACCTGTACGGCGTGGTGTTCGCCGGGATGTTCGGCCGTGAGCTGCCGGCGGTCGCCCCGATGGCCGGGCGGACCGACCGGGCCATCATCCTGGACACGCTGCGGGGGGCGGGGGTCGGCGAGCCCGGCCGGCATGTGGACGCGTTCATCCGCGGCCTGACCGTGCAGGCACCGCGGTTCGGCGAGCGGGTGAGGGCGGCCGGCCGGGTGCTGCCCGGCGCCGCGGCGGCGCTGGCCGCGGTCGCCGCGGTCGCCCCGGTCGCCCCGGCGGACGGCGGGCGGGACCGCGGCCTGGTGGTCCAGTCCGTGCTCACCGGCAACATCAGACCGCTGGCCGAGGTGAAGCTGGGTGCGCTGGGCCTGACCGGCTACCTCGACCTGGACGCCGGCGCCTACGGCGATGCGCACACCGAGCGGGCCGAGCTGGTCCTGCTCGCCCGGCAGGCCGCCGCCGCGGCGTACCAGGCCGAATTCGGCGGCGAGGCGACCGTGGTCATCGGCGACACGCCCTTCGACGTGGCGGCGGCGCTTGCCTGCGGGGCCCGGGCGGTCGCGGTGGCCACCGGCGGGTTCACGGCCGGCCAGCTCGCCGAGGCCGGCCCGCACGCGCTGCTGCCCGACCTGGCCGACACCGGGCGCGTGCTGGCCGCCATCCTCGGCCGCCCGGCCGCCTGACGCCGGTCAGAGCGAGGCGTAAAGGGTCCGCTCGAAGTCCTGGTACAGCGTGAGCGCCTCCGGCGTGGCGAACGGCAGGAGGTTGCTGTAAATGGACGCGCAGATGCCGGTGGTGCGGTCGACCCAGAAGTGCGTGTTGCACAGTCCGGCCCACGCCCCCGACCAGGCCCTGCGCATGCCGGGCACGTCCGCGGTGTTGAGCAGCAGGCCGTAACCCCACTTGTAGCCGGGGCCCAGGTTCAGGGCGCAGCTGGACGCGGGGTCGGCGGTCGGCAGCTCGGCGGGGAAGTCGAGGTCACCGATCTGGTTGCTGAACGCCGCGTCCACGGTTGACTGCCGCAGGATGCGGGCGCCGTCGAGCTCGCCGCCGCGCAGCAGCGCCCGCTCGAACCTGATGTAGTCGCTCGGCGGCCCGTACAGCCCGTGCCCGCCGGCCCAGTAGTCCGGCGACTGGCTGAGCACCTCGCCGATCGACGCCCAGGTGCCGTCTTCGCCCCTGACGTGCACGGGCGCGGAGCTGGGCCGCTGGTCGTCGTTCATCAGGAAGGTCGTCTGGTCCATCCCGAGCGGGCCGGTGACGCCCTCCTTGATGGCCACGTCGAGGGTGGTACCGGTGACCGCCTCGACGACCTTGCCGAGCCAGTCGATGTTGATGCCGTAGATGAACGCGGTCCCGGGGTCGGCGAGCATCGGCGCGGTGAACGACGCGGCGGAACCGGCGACCACGTTGGGCGTGCCGGTGAGGGCTTCCCAGCGCACCAGCCGGTCGCTCCAGAACCAGTAGCCCAGCCCGGACGTGTGCGTGACCAGCTGCCTGACCGTGGCCTGGCTGGCCGGCGGCCGCAGCACCGGGGTGTCGCCGTCGATGCCGGTCATCACCTGCACGTCGGCGAACTCGGGGCAGTACTCGGCCACCGGGGCGTCCAGGTCGAGGTTGCGCTGCTCGACCTGCTGGAGCGCGGCTACCGTGCACGGCATCTTGGTCATCGACATGATCCGGAACAGCGTGTCGGTGCTGACCGGGTCGCTCTCGCCGACCGCCCGCGGTCCCGCTGCCCCCGCGTAGATGACACCATCGCGGTCGGCGGCGATCGCGGCCACGTGCGGGACTGCTCCCGAGTCGACCGCGTCCTGCAGCACCTTGTCGATGGCCGTTCCGTCGATGGCAGAACTCATGGCAGTCTCCCTGGCTCGCGCCGTGCCCGCAGGGGGCCGGGCATGCGGCGATTCATCGTTACCCGACGCCGTCGGCGCCGTACGTCTCAGCCTGACGCAGGACGCGCGGCGTGGCCAGGGCCCGGACGGCCAGCCGGGACGCGGGATCCGGTCAGCGGCACAGCCGCCGGTGCCAGGCATTGGCTGACGTGTCGGTGAGCGAGGCGATCTGGTCCACCACGACACGGCGGCGCGCCCGGTCACAGCCCGCCGCCGCCCAGGCCGGGCGCAGAACCGGGTCCAGCGTGCTGGGCGCGCCTGCCTCGACCGCGGCCGCGAGCTCGGCGACCACGTCACGCTCGGCGGCCTGCGCCGCGGCGGCCCCGGTCCGGCTCATCACGTAGTACGCGGTCACGCCCTTGAGCAGGGCACACTCCAGCCGCTGAACGCGCGGCACGATGAGATCGGCACCGTACCTGGTCAGCCTGCCGCGGCCGTCTGCCGCGGCGGGCGTCGCCGCCTGAGCGGCCTGGCAGAACCTGCCGATCAGGTCACTGGTCAGCTTCTTCAGCGCGGCCAGCGAACGGGGGCCGCCGTCGAATCCGGCCGGCCAGCAGTCAAGCCCGAGCAGCCCGGCGAACACCTCGCCGAGCTCAGCCACGGTCACCGAGCCCGGGTCGCAGTAGGTGACCGCGGTGAGCTCCGCCACCGCCTGCCGCTCGGCCCGGTCCCGGAGCCCGGCCATCGTGATCAGGCCGGCCTGCAGCCCGTCCTCCAGGTCGTGCACGGAGTACGCCACGTCGTCGGCCCAGTCCATGACCTGCGCCTCCAGGCAGGCATGGCCGGGCGGGGCATCCTTGCGGATCCACGCGAAGGCCTCGGCGTCCTCGGCGTAGGCGCCGAACTTGGCCGTCCCGGCCGGGCCGTCCCCGGCGATCCACGGGTACTTGAGCGTGGCGTCGAGCGTGGCCCGGGCCAGGTTGAGGCCGGCCCCGGGCACCTTCGTCTCCAGCCTGGTCAGCAGCCGCAGGCTCTGCGCGTTCCCCTCGAAGCCGCCGTAGTCCGCGGCCAGGCTGGCGAGCGCTGATTCCCCGTTATGGCCGAACGGAGGGTGGCCTAGGTCGTGCGCCAGGCAGGCCGCGTCCACCAGGTCCGGGTCACAGCCGAGCGCCGCGCCGAGCTCGCGGCCGATCTGCGCGCACTCCAGCGAGTGCGTCAGCCTGGTACGCGGGAAGTCCCCGGCACCGACGGACACGACCTGCGTCTTGGCGGCGAGCCTGCGCAGCGCCGAGCTGTGCAGCACCCGGGCCCGGTCCCGTTCGAAGGTGCCGCGGCCGCTGCGCGTGGGCGGCTCTGGCACCCAGCGCTCGGTGGCGGCAGGACCATAGCCGGAGCCCCTGGTCACCTGCCGCGCGCCTGCCGCGCCGTCACCTGCCGTCGCCGGCCTTCCGTCATGGCGAGCCTTTTCATCCCTACCATGATCGCCCGCTTACTGTCGGCGCGGGCGGCGGATGAAGAGGCTCGCTCACCGGCTGTCGCTGCCGCCCTCCGCGGTGAGCACGGCGGCGCGGCCCGCCTCCAGCCTGGCGACCGGCACCCGGAATGGCGAGCAGGACACGTAGTCGAGCCCGGCCCGGTGGAAGAAGTGCACCGAGTCCGGGTCGCCGCCGTGCTCGCCGCAGACGCCGATCTTGAGGTCCGGCCGCGCGGCCCGGCCCTCCTCGACCGCGATCCGCACCAGCCGGCCGACGCCGTCGGCGTCGATCGTCTCGAACGGGGACACGCCGAAGATGCCGAGATCGATGTAACGGCTGAAGAACGAGCCTTCCACGTCGTCGCGGGAGAAGCCCCAGCCCATCTGGGTCAGGTCGTTGGTGCCGAAGGAGAAGAACTCGGCCGAGCCGGCGATCTCTCCCGCCGTGAGCGCCGCCCTCGGCACCTCGATCATGGTGCCGATCAGCGTGTGCACGCTGGTGCCGGTCTCTTCGGCCACCTGCGCGAGCACCTTCTCCGCCTCCTCGCGGGCGATCTCGAGCTCCTGGACGGCGCCGACCAGCGGGATCATGATCTCCGGCCGCGGGTCGCCGCCCGCCTTCCTGCGGTCGGCCGCGGCGTGCGCGATCGCGCGGACCTGCATGGCGAACAGGCCGGGGATGACCAGGCCGAGCCGGACGCCGCGCAGCCCGAGCATCGGGTTCTGCTCGTGCAGCCTGCGCACCGCGTCGAGCAGCTTCTTGTCCTTCTCGGTGGCGTCATCGCCGGCCAGCGCCACCTTGACCGACAGGTCGGTGAGGTCGGGCAGGAACTCGTGCAGCGGCGGGTCGATCAGCCGGATCGTGACCGGCAGCCCGTCCATCGCCTCGAGGATCTCCACGAAGTCGCCGCGCTGCAGCGGCTCCAGGGCGTCCAGCGCGGCCTGCCGCTCGGCGTCGTCGGCGCCGGCCAGGATGAGCCGCTCGACCAGCTGCCGCCGCTCCCCCAGGAACATGTGCTCGGTCCGCACCAGCCCGACGCCGGCGGCCCCGAACCTGCGCGCCCGCGCGCAGTCCTCGCCGGTGTCGGCGTTCGCCCGGACGCCGAGCCGCCGCCGCTCGTCCGCGTGCCCGATGATCTGGTGCACGGCCGCGACCAGCTCGCCGGCCTCGTCGGCGGCCGGGTCGAGCTTGCCCTCGAAGTACTGCACGACCTGCGAGGAAACCACCGGCACCTCGCCCAGGTAGACCGCGCCGCTCGTCCCGTCGATGGAGATTACGTCGCCTTCGCCGACCGTGATGCCGCCCGGCGCGGTGAACCGGCCTGCCTTGGTGTCCACCTCGAGCTCGTCGGCCCCGCAGACGCAGGTCTTGCCCATGCCGCGGGCTACCACGGCGGCGTGGCTGGTCTTGCCGCCCCGGCTGGTGAGGATGCCCTGCGAGGCGATCATGCCGTGCAGGTCGTCGGGGTTGGTCTCCCGCCGGACCAGGATGACCTTCTCGCCCTGGGCGGCCAGCTCGACCGCGCGGGCCGAGTCGAACACCACCTTGCCGACGGCCGCGCCCGGCGAGGCGCTGATCCCGGTGGCGATCTTCGTCGTGCCGGTGTCGGTGTCAAACCTGGGGAACATCAGCTGCGCGAGCTGGGCGCCGGTCACCCGGGTGAGTGCCTCGTCGTCGTCGATCAGGCCCTGGGCGACGAGCTGGGTGGCAATGCGGAACGCCGCGCCCGCGGTCCGCTTGCCCACCCGCGTCTGCAGCATCCAGAGCTTGCCGCGCTCGATGGTGAACTCGATGTCGCACAGGTCGCGGTAGTGGTTCTCCAGCGTCCGCATGATGTCCATCAGCTGGTCATACGACGCCTTGTCGATGCCCTCGAGGTCCTGCAGCGGCACCGTGTTGCGGATGCCGGCCACCACGTCCTCGCCCTGCGCGTTCTGCAGGTAGTCGCCGTAGACGCCCTGCTGGCCGCTGCCCGGGTCACGGGTGAAGGCGACGCCGGTACCCGAGTCCATGCCCAGGTTGCCGAAGACCATCGCCATCACGTTGACGGCTGTGCCCAGGTCGGCGGGGATGCGCTCCTGGCGCCGGTAGAGGATCGCGCGGTCGGCGTTCCAGGACTCGAACACGGCCCGGATAGCCAGGTCCATCTGCTCGCGCGGCTGCTGGGGGAACTCCCGGCCGGCGTGCTCGCGCACGATGCCCTTGAACGTCTCGACGATCTCGCTCAGGTCGGTGGCGTCGAGATCGAGGTCGTTCTTGGTCCCCTTGGCCTTCTTGGCCGAGTCGATCGCGTGCTCGAACGCCTCGCCGTCGATGCCGAGCACCGTCTTGCCGAACATCTGGATCAGGCGGCGGTAGGAGTCCCAGGCAAACCGCTCGTTGCCCGTCTGCTTGGCCAGGCCGTGCACGGACTCGTCCGACAGCCCGATGTTCAGGACCGTCTCCATCATGCCCGGCATGGAGAACTTGGCCCCGGATCTGACGCTGACCAGCAGCGGCTCCCCCGGTTCGCCGAGCTTGCGGCCGATGGCCGCCTCGAGCGCGGTCAGGTGCGTGCTGATCTCGTCGTCGAGTCCGTCAGGAACGGTGCCCTCGGCTAGATAATGGCGGCAGGCGTCGGTGGTGATCGTAAATCCGGGCGGCACCGGCAGACCCAGATTGGTCATTTCGGCGAGGTTTGCCCCTTTCCCGCCCAGCAGATCCCGCAGATTCCTGTTGCCCTCGGTGAAGTCGTAGACGAGCTTGCCCACTGCACGTTCTCCTCGCGACGCCGCCGCACGCTGCGGCCCGGGCGCCAGTCTGCATGGTTGACTGCGGCCTCACGGCCCCGACGATCGGACTCTACCGGGCCTGGATGCCTGCGGGAAAACGGAGCGGACGCCGCGGGCCGCACCTACTCAGCGGTAGCTTGCGCCGCGATCGCGACCGGCCCGGCAATGAGGCAGCGGATTGCCCATAAAGAATCGTATGCAAATGCGGGGCAGGCGGCACTTCTGCGCCGCTCGAGCGTCTTTGAGGTAGGAGGCTGCAGGCGGCTGGCTGCCGGGGCGGATTGGCCAGCCGCCGAAATTGACTGTGCCTTTACGGGATAAAGGACAACCGCGGACTCTCCTGGGATGCGGCAACTCGCGCTGCGACCGTGGGGGCATCGGGTGATCGGACAGGAAGCGCAGGTCACGCGGCGCTCGGCGGTACTGCCACCAGTGCCGGAGACCGGCGGGCGGCCGCCCGCCGCGCATCCTGCGGCGGCTGCGCCGCCCCGACTGGACGCTGGTCGCGCCGGCCGCGGTGACACTGGGCGTCATGCTGTGGGGAATAGCCACGCCGTCCTACTGGCGGGACGAATCCGCCACCCTTTCGGCGGTCAGTCGTTCCGTCCCCCAGCTGCTGTGGATGCTCGGCCGGGTGGACGCCGTACACGGCCTTTACTACCTATTGATGTGGCCGGTGATCCATTTTGCTGGTTCCAGGGAATTCGACTCGAGGCTGCCCTCGGCGGCCGCGATGGCGGCGGCCGCGCTCGGCGTCGCTGCCATCGGGCGGCGGGTCCGGTCCCGCCGGGCAGGCCTGTACGCGGGTCAGGTTTTCGCCGCCCTGCCGCTGGTCACGGTCCCGGGGGCATGACGCGCGCCGCTATGCGTTCGAGACGGCCGCCGCGGTGCTGGCCACCTACCTGCTGCTGCGCGCGGCTCAGGAGCCCGGCACCCGGCGGTTCGGCGCATACGGGCTGTCGCTGGTGGTTCTCGGATACCTGCACCTGTTCGGCCTGCTGATCGTTCCCGCGCACGCGCTCGCCCTGATCCCGGCGGCCAGGCTGGCCGAGGCACGGCGCGGCACGACGGCGGGGGCGGGGCGGCCTCACCGCACGGCAGAGCGGCCGCGTACGGCACGGCGGCGGGGCGCGGGGCGGCAGCCGCGGATTCCGGCGCCGGCACAGGCTGGCCGTCCGCCGGCTCGCTGATGCTGCGCTGGCTGATCACGTGCGCGGCCGTGGGCGTGGCCATGGCGCCGCTGATCTGGCTCGGCTGGGAGCAGCGGCAGGCCATCGCCTGGATGCCGCCGCCGACCGGCCACGACGTGTCCGTACTCGTCGCTTCGCTCGCACCAGGCACGGCGGCCTCGGCCGTGATCTTCGCCGTGCTGATCGGGCTCGGCGCCGTACGCGCGGACTGGCCGGACCGGCCCGGCTGGCTGCGGCTACCCCGCCCGGCGGGCCCGGCAGCCCCGGCGGGCCCGGCAGCCCCGGCGGGCCCAGCGGCCGAAGTGGACCTAGCGGTGCCGGTGGACGCGGCGGACCCGAATGCCGCGGCTGCCCCGGCCCCGGCGGGCCGAGCGGCCGCAGTGGGCCTAGCGGTGCCAGTGGACCCGGCGGACCCGCTGCCGCGGCTGCCCCGGGCCCGGCGGCGTTCCGGCCTGGGACGTCACCTAACCCGCGCGGGTTCGCCGGCCTCAGGGAGATTCAGCTGGGCGAAACCCCGCCCAGTCCGGGCTGCTCGCAGGCACGTCCGCGCCACTGCGCGTCATCGAGCAGCGACTGGCGAGCGTACGCCGGCTGTGGCTGGTGGAGGAGACCAAGGCGTGGCTGAACCCGCCGCTGCGCCTCTGGCCGCAGTTCCGGCTGGCCCTCAGCTGGCAGCGGAACCAGATGCGAATACGGCTCTACGTGCGCTCGGAGCCCCGATACTGACGGGCAGGCAGACGGCGGCCGGGAGAGGCGGCGGGCATGCGGGAGCTAGCGATCGGGTTGCTGCACCCGGGCGAGATGGGCGCGGCGGTGGGCGGCTCCCTGGCCGGGGCCGGCCGCACGGTCCGCTGGGCGTCGGCTGGCCGCGGCCAGGAAACGGCGGCACGCGCCCGGCGGGCCGGGCTGGCCGATGCCGGCACCGCCGCGGAGCTCGCCCGGCAAAGCGATGTCATCCTGTCGGTCTGCCCGCCGCACGCCGCGGTGGGCGTGGCCCGCTCGGTCGCCGGCGCCGCGCCCGACGTTACGGCTGCAGCCGACGCGACCTCTGCGGCCGCCCATGCCGCCGGTTTCCGCGGCGTGTTCGTCAACGCCAACGCGATCTCGCCGGCCACCGCCCGCACGGTGGCCGGGATCATCGAGGCGGGCGGCGGCAGTTACGTGGACGGCGGGATCATCGGCCTGCCGCCCGGCGCGGCTGGCGGCACCCGCCTGTACCTCTCCGGCCCGCGGGCCGGGGAGATCCGGGATCTGTTCGGCGGGACCGCGATCGACGCCAGGGTGCTGGATGGCCGGGCCGGCGCCGCCTCCGCGGTGAAGATGGCGTACGCGGCCTGGACCAAGGGCACCGCCGCTCTGGTGCTCGCCGCTCGCGCCCTGGCCAGCGCCGAGGGAGTGCAGGACGCGCTGCTGGCCGAATGGGCGCTGTCCCAGCCTGACCTGGCCGGCCGGTCCCAGGCCGCGGCGCGCTCAGCCGCCGCCAAGGGGTGGCGCTGGGTGGCCGAGATGGAGGAGATCGCCGACAGCATGGCCGCGGCCGGCCTGCCGCCGGGCTTTCACGAGGCGGCGGCCGAGGTCTTCCGCCGCCGGCCCCGTGCGGCGCCGGCGGACGCGGCCACAGTCGGGGCGGTCATCGCCGCACTGCTCGCGCGGCCGGGTAGCGCGGGCACCGCAGCGGCCGGGTAGCGCGGGCAGCCTCGGCCTGGAGCAGGCGTTCCTGGCCATCACCGCCGAAGACGACGAGAACGCCGCCAGCGGCGACCGCGAGAAGGAGACAGTCCGATGACCGGGACACTGACGCTCACCCGGGTGGAGATGGCCCGGGTACTGCGCAACCGGCGCTACCTGCTGTTCACCGTCGGCGTGCCGGTCGCGCTGTACCTCGCGGTCGGGCGGCAGATCAGCGCGCACGCCTACGGCGTCGAGTACCGGGCCTACTACATGATCGCGATGGCCGCGATGGGGACGTTCAGCGGGGCGCTCACCGGCAACGCGCAGCGCATTTCGCAGGAGCGCAAGGAGGGCTGGATCCGGCAGCTGCGGATCACGCCGCTGCCGGCCAGCGCCTACCTGATCGCCAAGATCATCACGTCGATGGTCACCTCGGTACCCGCCGTGGTCATCGTGCTCGCGCTCGGCCGCTTCTACGGTGACGTGCAGCTGGCGGGCTGGAAGTGGGTCGCCATCGGCCTCGCGGTCTGGCTCGGCTCGGTCACCTTCGCCGCGCTCGCAGTGGCGATGGGCTACCGGTTCCTGCCGGACACGGTGCAGCCGATGGCCCTGTTCATCTACCTGGTGATGAACGTGCTCGGCGGGGTCTGGTTCGCCCTCAGCGGCACGATGCGGAAGATCGGCCAGGTGCTGCCGACGTACCAGATCATCAGGATCGGCACGAACGTCATCAGCGCGGGAACCGTGCCGATGGTCTCGGTGGCGATCATCCTGGCCTGGCTGGCCGGCTTCGTCGTCCTGGCAGTCTGGTCGGTGCGCAGCACCGTGGAGAGCATCTGATCCCGTCGGCATTTCCAGGCCGGGGCGCGGCAGGCAGGCGCGCTGCTCGCCCTGGAGTCGTGGCTGGGGGTGGCTCAGCAGGCGCTGGCGTCCGAGGAGGCAACATCCGCCCAGCAGGTCAGCACCGCCCGCTACGCCGCTCAGTACATCGAGCAACTGCTGCCCCGCCAGCGGCTGGAGCTGTCGGTCGTGACCTCCAGCGGCGTCTACCAGCGCCAGGTCACCCTAGGCGTGGCGTGGGCGCTGCCCGCCGACGGATTCGCGCCGGCCGTGAACCACCGGGCCGCCCGTTACCTGGGGCCGCGGTACCTGTTCGCCGGGCTGCCGATGCCCGACCTCACCGTGGTCGTGCGGAACCGGGGCCTCACTATCCGCTTCAACCAGGCGGCACCAGCGAGGTGCCCTAGCCGGTGCGGTCGGCGCGGTGCGGCGCCGTCCTGCGCCGTCCGGCGCGGTGCGGCGCCGTGCGGGTCAGCCGCAGCCCAGCCGCTCGGTCAGGTACGCCTCGATGCGGTCGATGCTCACCCGTTCCTGCTGCATCGTGTCCCGGTCCCGGACCGTGACGGCCTGGTCCTCCAGCGTGTCGAAGTCGACCGTGACGCAGTACGGCGTGCCGATCTCGTCCTGCCGGCGGTACCTGCGCCCGATCGCGCTGGCGTCGTCGAAGTCGGTGTTCCACCGCTTGCGCAGGGCCGCGGCGAGGTCGCGGGCCTTGGGCGACAGGGCGGAGTTGCGCGACAGCGGCAGCACCGCCACCTTGACCGGCGCGAGCCGGCGATCGAGCCGCATCACGGTCCGCTTCTCCAGCGTGCCCTTGGCGTCCGGCGCCTCGTCCTCCGCGTAGGCGTCGAGCAGGAACGCCAGCATGGACCGGTCCACGCCGACGGCGGGCTCGATGACGTAGGGCACGTAGCGCTCGCCGGACTCCGGGTCGAGGTAGGACATGTCCACGCCGGACGCCTTCGCGTGCGTGGTCAGGTCGAAGTCGGTCCGGTTGGCGATCCCCTCGAGTTCGGCCCACTCGCTGCCAGGGAACTCGTAGCGGTACTCGATGTCCACGGTGCGCTTGGAGTAGTGCGACCGCTTGTCCGCCGGATGCTCGTACAGCCGGAGATTCTCCTTGTGCATGCCGAGGTCGACGAACCAGCTGAGCCGCTCGTCGATCCAGCGGTCGTGCCATTCCTCGTCCGTGCCCGGCTTGACGAAGAACTCCATCTCCATCTGCTCGAACTCGCGGGTGCGGAAGATGAAGTTGCCCGGGGTGATCTCGTTGCGGAACGACTTGCCCTGCTGGCCGATGCCGAACGGGATCTTTTTACGCGAGGTCTGCAGGACATTGCGGAAGTTGATGAAGATGCCCTGCGCGGTCTCCGGCCGCAGGTACGCCAGGCCCGACTCGTCCTCGGTGGCACCCAGGAAGGTGCGCAGCAGGCCGTTGAACATCCGCGGCTCGGTGAAGGCGCCCCGGGTGCCGCAGTTCGGGCAGGTGATCTCGGCCAGGCCGGCCGGGGCATGGCCGTGCTTCTCCGCGAAGGCCTCTTCCAGGTGGTCGGCGCGGAACCGCTTGTGGCAGGACATGCACTCGGTCAGCGGGTCCACGAACTCGGTGACGTGCCCGCTCGCCTCCCAGACCTCCCTGGCCAGGATCACCGACGAGTCGATGCCCACTACGTCGTCACGCTCGGTCACCATCGACCGCCACCACTGGCGCTTGATGTTGTTCTTCAGCTCGACACCGAGCGGGCCGTAGTCCCAGGACGCGCGCAGGCCCCCGTAGATCTCGCTGGACGGGTAGACGAAACCCCGTCGCTTGGAGAGGCTGACCAGCGTGTCCAAGCGTTCAGTGCGTCGGGCCATCAAGATCTCCATCCGGCTGGCGGTCGGAGGGCTGCATGCGCGGCAACCCCGTTCGGGCGCCATCCCAGCCTACCGGCGGACCAGCAGCCTGATCCGCGCAGCCGCGGCGTCCCCTGGATCGCCGCCCGAGCGACATAGCCTACCTGCGTGCCATGCCGCGGCCGCACGGTTTTCGCGCTGGCCAGCCCGGCAGCGCGCCTCGCCGCGGGCCTGCGCCATGCGCGGCCTGCTGCTGACCGGACGGATCAGTAGACAGCGCCCTGCACCCAGTCGGAGTCGATGTTCAGCTTGACGCCGTCCACCTTCACCCAGTGCGAGCCGGCGTACTGCTTGATCCGCCGGCCGGGGCTCCACCACGAGTTCAGCAGGTACGGGGTCCCGATCAGGTTGGCCCGGTCGTCCCACAGCGCGAACCACAGCGAGTCGGGCTTAGCCAGCTTGCGTCCGTATACCGAGGTCGCGGTGCCTAGATCCGCTGCCCCCGACGCGGCGCTTGAATAGACACCCGAGACATAGCCGCGGGCGTGCAGTTGCCGTGTCCACTTGTCGAGAAAGGACAGGACGCTGTCGCGGCAGGTCCTGCTGCCGCTGTTGTAGGCCTCCATGTCGAAGTAAATAGGGCCGCCCTTGCCCAGCCCCAACGACTTCGCATCGAGCACCGCGCTGTCGGCGGCTGCCGTCCCTTCCGGCGCCGCGTGCCCCGGCTGGATCTCCTGCCCGAAGCTGTTGCAGGGAGCCTGCAGCCCGACGTAAATCGGGATCAGTGACCAGCCCATTTTCCTGACCGCGTGTACCCACGAGGCCGACAGGTTGCCATAGCCGCAGGCCATGTCCGCGCCGCCAATATAGATGGCGGCAGCCGAATAGGTTTTCCGCCAGGCCTGCATCGCGTCGAGCGACGGGGCGGTGCAGGTGTCGAAGCCCTGCATCGGAACGGTGGTGCGGGCAGTCAGGCTGGCGGTGGGCACCGGCCGGGGACTGCTGGGGGCGGCCGGCGACGGCGAAGGCGACGCCCCGGATGGCGCCGGTGACGGCGCGGACTGCGCCGCCGGAGGCAGCACCGACGGCGGGACCACTGACGGGTATACCACCGAGGGCGAGACCGCCGACGGCGACACCACGGTGGACGCAGCCCTAGCAGAGGCTGGTGATCCCGCGGCCGCGGATCCTTCCTGCCGGGCGTCCGCCGCAGCTTCCCGCCGCGCTGCGGATGATCGCCGGGCCGCTGGCTGCGGGACGGGCGCCGCCGCGGGGGCCAGCGCCGCCTGGTGCAGCGGGACTGGCGCGCCGGTCCGCGCGTCCCGCAGGCTGTGCAGCACCCGCCGCACCACACCCGGCTCCGGGCCGTAGGTCGCGCTGACCGACACGCCGGACTGCGGCCGGCCCGCCGCGCCGCCGACCTCCGCGCTCTGCAGCACGACCGCCGGGCCGCCCGGCAGGCTGGCTGACTGGCTGACCGCTCCCGGCGGCGCGATGCTCACCGTGCCCGCCTGGCCGACGAGGTGGGCGGGACATTGCTGGTTCTTCCCCGGGGCGCCGAGATAGACGGCGTTCGTGTCGTACCGGACGCACCTGGTGGAGTCGCGACCGAGCCGGTAGACCGGCCAGCCCGCCGGAACGCTGAACGCGTAGCCGCCGAAGCGCACTGTCTTCGTGTGCCTGCGCGCGTGCCGGAGCCGTGCGGCGTGCCGGGGATCCACGTGCCGGGACTCCACGTGCCGGGACTGTGCGTGCCGGGACTGTGCGTGCCGGGACTGTGCGTGCCGGGATTGTGCCGTTTGGCTCCCGGCGGCCGGCCTTTTTCCCTTGGCCGCCGTGGCGTGTCGCGTTTCTTTCGCCGCGGGAATCTGCTTCCCTGGATGTGCGACAGGAGATGCAGCCGCACTTGTAGCGCTTGCTATCCCGGAAAGCCCAAACGTGGCTGCGATGAACAGGCAGACCACGGTCGTACGTCCCATCAAGCCCCCTTTAAATGGCTGACCACCCGGTTCTCAGATGTACCCCTGTTCCGCCATGTCACGCGTCACGCGCAAAATCGTGGGCCAATAGCTGCGCGGGCCCGAATCCTTTCCATGGGTATGCGCGGTTTTGGCGGAATCAGGCGGGGGGACTCCCGGGCTAGCGCACAGGTGACCGGCAGCAAAGCCGTAGCCGCGGGCCGCTGACGTGCTCGCCGCCGCGAGTCGGCCCTGGTATCTGCTACCTGGCCGGGGCTACCGGGTTAGGCTCGGCGCCGCCATATCGGCGGTTCCGGCCGGCGTAGATCTCGCATGCGCGCCATAGGTCGCGCCGATCAAAGTCGGGAAAGAGGGTGTCAAGAAACACGAACTCGGCATATGCCGACTGCCAGAGCAGGAAATTGGACGTGCGCTGCTCCCCCGACGACCGAACGAAAAGGTCAACGTCCGGTATTCCCGGTTCGTCCAGATAGCGCCCGAACATCTTCTCGTTGACCTGATCCGGGCGCAGCCGTCCGGCCGCGACGTCCGCCGCGATTGCCGCGGCTGCGTCGGCGATCTCGGCCCGGCCGCCGTAATTGACGCAAAACTGCAGCGTCAGCACCGAGTTGGCTGCCGTCAGCCGTTCGGCATATTCAAGCTCGGAGATGACGCTGCGCCAGAGCCGGCGAGGCCCGGCCCAGCGGACCCTGACCCCCATCTCATGGAACTCATCGCGACGCCGGTGGATGACGTCACGGTTGAAGCCCATCAGGAACCGCACCTCGTCCGGCGAGCGGCGCCAGTTCTCGGTGGAGAACGCGTAGGCGGACAGGTACGGGATGCCGAGCTCGATCGCGCCCATGATCACGTCGAACAGCGCCGCCTCGCCGCGCTTGTGCCCCTCGGTGCGGGGCAGCCCGCGGGCCTTGGCCCAGCGGCCGTTGCCGTCCATCACCAGCGCCACGTGCCTGGGCACCAGGTCGGCCGGGATGTCCGGCGGCCGCACGCCGCTGGGATGCGGATCCGGTGGCCGCAGGCCCGCAGGCTTCGACGGCAGGTCGGCGAGCGGCTCGCGACGACGCATCAGGCATGCTCCACATGACGCAGCGACCGGATCGAATGCTCCAGGTGCCACTGCAGGTACGCGGCGACCAGGCCGCTGCACTCTACCCGGTGCCTGCCCTCGCTCGCGTCCGCGGCGGGCCAGTCGCCGCGCAGCAGCGCGGTCATCAGGTCCACCGTCTGGGCGGCCGGCATCGCCGCGCCGGGCGGCCGGCACGACCGGCAGGTCAGTCCCCCGGCGGCGACGGCGAACGAGCGCGAGTGCTGGCCGGCCGCCCGTCCTGCCGGGTGCCGCACAGGGCGCACTCCTCCAGCGACGGCGCGTACCCGGCGACGGCGAGCGAGCGCAGCAGGTAGGCGTCGAGCACCAGCCGGGGGTCGTGGTCGCGCGTGCCCAGCGTGCGCAGGCCGCCGACGAGCAGCAGGAACTGCCGCAGGGCCGGCTCCTTCTCCTCCGGCGTGAACCGCTCGGCGGTCTCCAGCATGGCGACCCCGGCGGTGTACCGCGGGTAGTCGCCGGTCAGCTGCTCGCCGTACGGCCGCAGGGTCTCCGCCTGGGTGATGATGTCGAGTGAGCGCCCGGTGTAAAGCTGCAGGTCGACGTGGGTGAATGGCTCGAGCCGGGCGCCGAACCGTGACTTCGTCCGCCGCACGCCCTTGCCCACCGCGCGCACGCGGCCGGTCCTGCGGGCCAGCAGCGTGATGATCCGGTCTGCCTCGCCCAGCTTCTGGGTACGCAGCACGATGCCCTCGTCGCGGTACAGGCTCACCCGCTCATTCTCCCGCTCCGCGGCACAAGCGACGATGCGGCTGGCCGGCGGTCAGCCATCTACCGCCAGCCAGCCCGGCGCCCGGCCGTCAGCTCCGCCGCGCCCGGTTCACCGCGGACAGCACGGCGCGCATCGAGGCGGTCACCGTGTTGCCGTCGATGCCGATCCCCCACAGCGTGCGCCCGCCGATCGAGCACTCGACGTAGGCGGCGGCCTGGGCGTCGCTGCCCTCCGACAGCGCGTGCTCGGCGTAGTCGAGGACCCGGACATCGGTCCCGATCGAGGCCAGCGCGTCGCAGAACGCGGAGATCGGGCCGTTGCCCGCCCCCTCGAGCTGCCGCGCCTCGCCGTTCACGGCCACCTCCACGGTCAGCGCGTCCTTGGACTCCACCGACGACGAGGTGTACTGATCCAGCAGCGCGAGCGGGGCGCGGGCAAAGTACTCGCCCTGGAAGATCTCCCACATCTCCGCCGCGGTCACCTCGCCGCCGTCGGCATCGGTCCGCGCCTGCACCAGCCGGGAGAACTCGATCTGCATCCGGCGCGGCAGGTCCAGCTGGTGCTCGGCCTTCATGATGTAGGCGACGCCGCCCTTGCCGGACTGGGAGTTGACCCGGATCACGGCCTCGTAGCTGCGCCCGACGTCCTGCGGGTCGATCGGCAGGTAGGGCACCGCCCAGGCCAGCTCGGACGGGGCGACCCCGGCCGCGGCGGCCGCGGCCTCGAACGCCTCGAAGCCCTTCTTGATCGCGTCCTGGTGCGATCCGGAGAACGCGGTGTAGACCAGCTCGCCCGCGTACGGGTGCCGCGGGTGCACCGGCAGCTGGTTGCAGTACTCCACGGTCCGCCGGACCTCGTCGATGTCGGAGAAGTTGATCATCGGGTCGATGCCCTGGCTGAACAGGTTCATGCCCAGCGTCACCAGGCAGACGTTCCCGGTCCGCTCGCCGTTGCCGAACAGGCAGCCCTCGACCCGGTCGGCGCCGGCCAGCACCGCGAGCTCGGCGTCGGCCACCGCGGTGCCCCGGTCGTTGTGCGTGTGCACCGACAGGCACACGTGCTCGCGCCGGGACAGCTGGCGGCTCATCCACTCGATCTGGTCGGCGTAGACGTTCGGCGTCGACCGCTCCACGGTGCACGGCAGGTTGAGGATGATCTCCCGGCCCGGGCCGGGCTGCCAGACGTCCATCACCGCCTCGCAGATCCGCGCCGAGAAGTCGAGCTCGGTGTCCATGAAGATTTCCGGCGAGTACTCGTAGCCGAAGTCGCAGTCGCCGAGGTAGGCCTCGGCGTACTTCATCACCGACTGGGTGCCCTCCACGGCAAGCTGCTGGCACTGGTCGCGGTCGATCCCGAACACGACCCGCCGGAACAGCGGCGCGGTCGCGTTGTACATGTGCACGCTGGCCCGGCGCGCCCCGGCCAGCGACTGCACGGTCCGCTCGATCAGCTCGTCCCGCGCCTGGGTGAGCACGGAAATCTGCACGTCTGCCGGGATCCGGTCGCCCTCGATCAGCTCGCGGACGAAGTCGAAGTCGGTCTGGCTGGCCGACGGGAAGCCGACCTCGATCTCCTTGTAGCCCATCGCCACGAGCAGGTCGAACATCTGGCGCTTGCGGGCCGGGCTCATCGGGTCGATGAGCGCCTGGTTGCCGTCCCGCAGGTCGGTCGACAGCCACCGCGGCGCGGCCGTGATCGTCCGCCCCGGCCAGGTACGGTCGGGCAGGTCAACGGGTTTGAACGGCGCATACCGGTGACACGGCATGCCGCTGGGCTGCTGGCTGATTTCCATCGTGTGCTGCTCCCTCGTAGGGGCGGGCGCGGCCAGCGGAACAGGCTAAACCTCCGCGGCGAGGGAGCCAGCCTTATCGGGCCCCGCCGCGGCCGCTAAGGAGGAGCAGCGCGCACAGCATCCTTGACAGATTATCAGCCCGAACGGCTCCGGGTGAGAGCAGTCCGGCCATCCCCGCCGTCGCCCGGCGCCGGACACGCCACTGAGCAGCGTCGATGCCGAGTTCTACCCCTCGGGTGGGGTAAAGATCGGCATCGATCTTGGGAATGAGCGGGCCTGCCCTCGGGAGCACTCGCCGGCTGCGGGGTCGCTGGCGCGGGTCAGTCGCTGGCGGCGGCGCGTTCGGTCATCGAGATGACCCCGTACGCCTGCGCCTGCGTCATGCCGAGGTCAATGGCCACTGCCTGCGCGGCCTGCCGTTCGAGGTCGCTCAGCGGGCCGTCCGCCATGCCGATCCGGGCCACCTCGGCGAGGAACCACTCCCTGGCCTGGACCGCAAGCTGGCCGCCTACCTGGTTGAGCGCGGGGGCGATGTACTCCGGCGGCAAGGCCAGGTCGCTGTCCAGCGTGGCCTCGCCGTAGTCCTGCGCACCCGCGCCGGTGATCGCCTCGATGGCCTGGCGCCGGGCCAGCAGGCTGCCCCGGTCACCCGCGCGCAGCATGGCCGAGGCGGCCGCCCGCATGCCGGCCGGCAGCGCCGCCTGCATCTGCTCGGCGGTGGGCAGCGCCAGCGCGTTGGTGTGGTAGCGCGTCTTGCAGGTCAGGCACTGGATGTGCTCGCTCACCTTGTTCAGCGGGATGACTGGGATGAAGAACAGGGTGAAGCACCGCCGGCCTCGGCGCAGCCGGTACTGCCGGTCACCGCCGCACCGCCTGCAGTGAAAGGCGCCCTGCCCGATCGTCCGGTAGAAGACCCGCAGTCCCCAGATGATCAGCAACCCAGTTCCCTCCGTCACCGCCGATGAGCTCGGCCCTTGACTTCGCAGATAGGGGGCGCGCTAGCGGGTCACGCCTCCTGCTGCCGCCCATCCTCCCGCACCTGGCCGCCGGCCGAGCGTTTTACCCGGAAATCACGGGTACGCCAGGAACGCTTCGGACCAGAAACCCAGCGGGCCGGAAACCCAGCGCGCCGGAAAACCAGTGGCATGACCGGTCAGGCCCGGCTTTGCTTGACGGATGCGCATCGAGGGATTCGACCCGGTCGCGGACACCGCGAGGATCCGGGCCTGCCACGAGCTGTACGCCGCGGCTCAGCCGGTGGACGACCCCGTCCTGCCGATGATGTCGCTGCCGGTGTTCACCGGCTGGTTCAGCTTTGGCTGGACCCTCTGTCCGCGGGAGGCCTGGCTGGTGCCCGGCAGCCGGCCCGGGACCGCGGCGGCCGCTTGCCTGGTCGAGCTGCCCGAGAGGGAGAACACGCACGCCGCGATGATCAGCCTGGTTGTCGCGCCCGGCGAGCGGCGGGGTGGCATCGGCACGACGCTGCTGCGGCACGCGGCGCAGCGCGCGGCCGGGCTCGGCCGGACGCTGCTGTCCGGGGAGGCGAAGGAGGGCAGCGCCGGATCGGCGTTCGCCGCCGCGGCCGGGGCCCGCCCCGGAGTGAGCGAGGTCAGGCGGATTCTTGACCCGGCTGGCCTTACTGACGGGCGGCTGGCCACGCTCCGCAGCACGGCCGGGGAAGCGGCACGCGGCTATTCGCTGCTGTCCTGGCGCGGTCCCTGCCCGCCGGAGTACCTGGACCAGGTGGCGACGCTTATCAACGCCTTCGCCGACGCGCCGCACAGCCCGGGCGAGGAGGCGGAGCACATGACCGGGGAGCGGGTCCGGCAGACCGATGCCAGGACCGCGGCGCAGGGTCTGCGGCAGTACACGGTGGTTGCCCGCCATGACGAGACGGGAGAACTGGCCGCGCTGACCGCGCTCAGCGTGGACCCGCTGCAGCCGGACTGGGGGTTCCAGGAGCTGACCGCGGTGATCCGCGCGCACCGCGGGCACCGGCTCGGGCTGCTGGTCAAGATCGCGATGCTGCAGCAGCTGGCCGCCGCCGAGCCGGGGCTCGAGCACATCCTCACCGGGAACGCGGACGGCAACAGCCACATGATCGCTATCAATGACGCGCTCGGGTTCCGGCCGCTCGACCGGTTCGCGACCTGGCAGCTCGGCGTGGGGCGTGGCGGCATCACGAGGCTGCGGCCTGTCGGCGTGGCCGAACGGCCGTCATCCTAGCGACGCCGCCACGCATTACCCACGCGACCGGCTCAGTCGTAGAAGCCCAGCCGGCGCAGCTGTTTGGGGTCGCGCTGCCAGTCCTTGGCGATCTTTATGTGCAGGTCCAGGTAGACCCTGGTGCCGAGCAGCGCCTCGATGCGGTGCCGGGCATTGGTGCCGACCTCTTTCAGGCGCGCGCCTTTGGGGCCCAGGACGATCGCCTTCTGGCTGGGCCGCTCCAGGTACAACAGCGCGTGCACGTCGGTCAGATCCGGGCGGCCGGGCCGCGGCCCCATCTCCTCCACCACGACGGCGATGGAGTGCGGCAGCTCGTCGCGGACGCCCTCGAGCGCCGCCTCGCGGATGAGCTCGGCGACCATCACCTGCTCCGGCTCGTCGGTGAGCTCGCCCGCCGGGTACAGCGGCCGTCCATCGGGCAGCTTGTCCACGAGCACGTCGGCCAGCAGGTCGAGCTGGAAGCCCGATACCGCGGACACCGGGACGATGTCCGCCCAGTCACCGAGCGCGGCCACCGCTTCCAGCTGCCTGGCGACCTGCTCCCTGGTCGCCTGGTCGGTCATCGTGACGATGGCCACGACCGGGGTGCCGCGCAGCCCGGCCAGCTCACGGGCGAGGTACTTGTCACCTGGTCCCACCGGCTGGTTCGCGGGCACGCAGAACCCGACGACGTTGACTTCGGTGAGGGCCGACCTGGCCATGCTGTCAAGCCGCTCGCCGAGCAGGGTGCGGGGCCGGTGCAGCCCGGGGGTGTCCACGATGATCAGCTGCGCGTCGGCGCGGTGCAGGATCCCCCTGATCACCCGCCTGGTGGTCTGCGGGCGGCTGCTCGTGATGGCCACCTTGGCTCCGACCAGCGCGTTCATCAGAGTCGACTTACCGACGTTGGGCCTGCCTACGAAACAGGCGAACCCTGACTTGAAGCTGGTCTGTGCTGGCATCCGAGCCGGTCCCACCCTCGCGATTATCCCGCGAACCACGGGCTGGGCGAGGTTACCAGACATCTCCGTCCCGCCAGCCGCAGGTCAGCTCGCCGGACAGGTCCAGCGGAACCGACTGCGGCAGCACGAAGATCCCGCCCTCTTCGTCCGCGGTACGCGTGATGCCGCCCGGGGTGAGGGCCGAGCACCGGCCGAGCCACAGCCGCCAGCCGCGCGCCGCATAGAACGCGGCGGCCTCGTCGGTGGCGCCGAGCGCGCCCAGGTCGTAGCCGCGGCTGATGACCCGCTCCAGCGCGTCCATCATCGCCGCGCCGTGCCCCCGGCCGCGCCGGTCCGCGCGTACCCCGACGCCCTCCACGTAACCAGCCCGCAGCGCCCGGCCGCCGTGCAGCAGCCGCCGCTGGATCACCGAAGCGTGCCCGATCAGCTCGCCGTCCTCCCACACGAGGGCGTGAATCCCGCCGAGTGAGTGCTCCCAGTCGCTGTCGGTCATGTCGTCGAACACGTCGTAGAGAAGCGCCCGGCCGGCGTTGAGTACTTGGGGATCGAGATCGGCCGTATGGGCGGTCTGCAGCTCAGCCACCCCGCCATCCTCGCCCGTCGCGCCCGCCGGAGCGACAGGGTTTCCGCCCCGGCCGTCCCGCGGACGACCGGCCGCCCCGACGCCGCAGACGCAGCTCAAGGCTCGGGCTCGGGCTCAGGCTCAGGCTCAGGCTCAGGCGGGGAGGGTGGCGCGCAGCGCGCCGTCGGGCGCCACGAAGAACACCGTGACCTCATCGCCGAAGTCGCGCAGCACCGCGAGGTCGCCCGGATCAGGCTCGGCCGCCTCGCTGACCACCGCGGCCGCCTCCAGGCTGACGGCGCCGCTGGAGGCCGCCATCGCGACCGCCAGCCGGAGCGCGGACAGCTGCAGCGAGGGCAGCGCGACGGCGGCGGCCGCGTAGGTCCGGCCGGTCTCGTCGCGGACGGCCGCTCCCTCCGCTGCGGCCACCCTGGCGCGTGCCGACCTGGCCAGGCTGATGATCTTGAGGTCCTCGGGGTCAAGGGCCGCTGCTGCCTCAGTCACGGCAAGCAGTCTACGAGAGCCCGCCTCCGCCCACGCTGGCCGCGCGATTCCCCAAGGACCGACGGAAGAAAATGTGTCACCTGATACGGGCAATCTTCCATCGATCATGCTGGGACGAGGCCTGACCGGGGGCCAGTGCCCCCCGCATCGCCGCCGCTGTTCGGAACGGCATTCCGCCTGATGGATGCCGAGTTACCCCCCTGGGGTGGGGTAAAAGTAGCAATCGACACCGCTGGGAGTGGCTGACGGCGGCCAGAACCGGTCACGGGTGGCTGGAGCGGGACGAGCCTTGGGGTTCGTGCGTGTCCTTGGCGGCGCGGGCCTCCTCGCCGGGGGCGGCTGGCCGGGCCGGTTCGCTGGCGCCTGCCCGTTCGGGAAAATCGGGTTGATCCTGCGGGGCGGACCCGTCCGACCCGGCCTGAGCCGGGTCGATCCGTTCCACCAGGACGGTGCCGATCCGGTTACGGCGGCCGGCCAGGTTCTCGGCGGTCAGCCGCAGCCCGGCTACGGTAGCCACGGATCCGGCGATCGGGACCCGCCCCAGGGCCTGGGCGAGCAGCCCGCCGACCGTCTCCACGTCCTCGGCCTCGAACGTGACGCCGAACAGGCCGGCCAGGTCATCCACCGACAGCCGGGAGGTGACCCGGGCGCTGCGCAGGGTGAGCCACTCGACGGTCGGCTGCTCCTGGTCGTATTCGTCGGCGATCTCGCCGACGATCTCCTCGAGGATGTCCTCGATGGTGACCAGCCCGGCGGTGCCGCCGTACTCGTCGATGACGATCGCGACGTGGGTCTGCCGCGCCTGCATCTCCCGCAGCAGCTCGTCGATCGGCTTGCTGTCCGGCACGTAGGTGGCCGGCCGCATGATCGACTCCACCGTCTCGGCCGACTCGTCGTCGGGGTTCTCATGGCCCCTGGCCACGATGTCCTTGAGGTAGGCGATGCCGATCACGTCGTCCTCGTTCTCGCCGACGACCGGTATCCGGGAGAAGCCGCTGCGCAGGGCGAGTGACAGCGCCTGGTGCAGCGTCTTGTCGCGCTCGATGAAGACGATGTCGGTGCGCGGGACCATGACCTCGCGGACCAGGGTGTCGCCGAGCTCGAAGACCGAGTGGATCATCTTGCGCTCGCCGGGCTCGATGACGCTGCGGCGCTCCAGGAGATCCACCAGGCCCCGCAGCTCGGCCTCGGAGGCGAGCTGGCTGTCGCGGCCCCGGCTGCCCGGCGTGATCGCGTTGCCGACCGCCATCGCCAGCCAGGACAGCGGGCCGAACAGCCGGGACAGCGGGCGCAGGACCGCGGCCGCGGCGAGGGCCACGCGTTCGGTGTACCTGCGGCCCAGGGCGCGGGGCACGACGCCGATGATGACGTAGCCGGCCACGATCATGACGGCCGCGGCGATCAGGAACGCGCGCCAGCCGGAGCCGAGCCAGTGCACGAGGGCCACGGTCAGCAGGACGGTAGCGGCGGTCTCCGCGGTTATCCGCAGGAGCAGCAGCATGTTCAGGTAGCGCGGCCCCTCGGCGAGCACCGCCTCAGCCTGCGCCGGGCCGCCGCGGCCGTTCCTGGCGAGCTCCTGCGCGCCGATCCTGGCCGCGCGCGCCAGGGCGACCTCCCCGGTCACGCAGAGGCCGGCCAGGAACATCAGCAGTATCGCGGCAGCGATGAGCCATCCCATGGGAGGCGTCACCCAGGCCCTTTCCGCCCTTCGGGGTCGCTTTCGCCGGCCTTGGTCGCGCGCCAGGAAGCGAGCAGCTGTTCTTGCAGGCTGAACATGGTGGCACGCTCGTCGTCGTCCGCGTGGTCATAACCGAGCAGATGCAGCAAGCCGTGTGTGCAGAGCAGCTCGAGCTCGTCCCCGGTGCTGTGCTGCGCCTCCCTGGCCTGGTCCGCCGCCACCTGCGGGCAGAGCACGACGTCACCGAGCAGGGCGGGGTTAGCTTCCGGCCCGTCCGGGCCTGCCCGGTCGGCGCGTGCGCCGCCGGAGTGCGGCGGGCCCGGCGGCCGCAGCTCGTCCATGGGAAAGGCCAGTACGTCGGCCGGGCCGGGCTCGCCCATCCAGCGCTCGTGCAGGTCGGCCATGACCTTCTCGTTGACGAGCAGCACCGACAGCTCGGCGAGCGGGTGGATGTGCAGCTCGTCGAGGACATAACGGGCCATGGTCGCGAGCGCGATCTCGTTGACGCCCGTGCCGGACTCGTTGGCGATGTCCACGCTCACTGGTCAGCGACCGGCCCTTCCCGCGCCCCGTGACCCGCCACGCGCGTCGCCGCGTACCTCCTGCTTCGCGTCGTACCTCGCCCAGGCGTTGACGATGTCAGCGACAAGCCGGTGCCGGACCACGTCGTGGCTGGTCAGCCGCGCGAAGTGGATATCGTCCACGCCTTCGAGGATGTCCTGGACCTGGCGCAGCCCGCTGGCCTGGCCGTGCGGCAGGTCCACCTGGGTGATGTCGCCGGTCACCACGACCCGCGAGCCGAAGCCCAGCCGGGTGAGGAACATCTTCATCTGCTCGGGCGAGGTGTTCTGCGCCTCGTCCAGGATGATGAACGAGTCGTTAAGGGTTCTACCCCGCATGTACGCCAGGGGGGCGATCTCGATGGTCCCGGCCGCGGTCAGCCGCGGTATCGAGTCCGGGTCAATCATGTCGTGCAGCGCGTCGTAGAGCGGCCGCAGGTAAGGGTCGATCTTGTCGAACAGGGTGCCGGGCAGGAAGCCGAGCCGCTCCCCCGCCTCGACCGCGGGCCTGGTCAGGATGATCCGGTTGACTTCCTTGGCCTGCAGCGCCTTCACCGCTTTGGCCATCGCCAGGTAGGTCTTGCCGGTGCCGGCCGGCCCGATCGCGAACACGATCGTGTGGCTGTCGATCGCGTTGACGTAGCGCTTCTGGTTGAGCGTCTTGGGCCGGATGGTGCGGCCGCGGGCGGACAGGATGTCCATGGTCAGCACGTCGGCCGGCCGGATGCCCGACTTCCTGCGCAGCATGCCGAGGCTGCGCTCGATCATGTCGGCGGACAGCTCGGCGCCGCTGCCGAGCAGCGTGATGAGCTCCTCGAAGAGCGCGGTGATCAGCGTGTTCTCCGGCGGCTCGCCGGTCACCGTGATCTCGTTGCCGCGTACGTGGATGTCGGCCCCGAAGGCCTGCTCGACCACGTGCAGCAGCTCATCGCGCGAGCCGAGCAGGCTCACCATCGGGTATTCGTCCGGGATCACGATCTTGACCTGAGAGCGGCCGTCAGCCGGCGGCTGGCCGCCACTGCTGCGGTGATCCGAGGAAATTTCCGTCAATTGCTCCCCTTCGGGAGGTCCGGGGTCATCCGCGCCGGGCGGGTGATGTTCGCGTGTCAAGGACCCGGCGCGGCGCCCCGGCCGCGCCTGTCGGGCCAGGACCGCCCGCATGGACGCCCCACTTACCCCGCCATGCTATCCGCCGGCTGTCACCAGGGGGTTACCTGCGGGCATACACCGGGGGGTTACCTGCGGGCAGCAGGTGATCGTCGCTGCGGTGTCAGCCTGGCGGCCAGCTGAGCGCCCGGCCGCCGAGGACGTGCGCGTGCACGTGGTCCACCGTCTGCCCGGCCTGCGCCCCGGTGTTGAACACGACGCGGTATCCGGACTCGTCGATGCCCTCGGCCGCCGCGACCCGGTGCGCCTGGCTGGCGAGCTCGTCGAGCAGCCCGCCGCCTGCCTGTGCGACCGCGGCGAGGCTGGGGTAATGATCCCTGGTAATCACGAGCACGTGACTGGGCGCCTGCGGATTGATGTCGCGGAACGCGATCGTTCGGTCACTGTCCAGCACGCGAGTCGCCGGTACCTGCCCGGCGGCGATCTGGCAGAAAAGACAGTCAGTCACAGAAGAGATCTTAACGCGCGGCCTGTGCCGGGATATTGTTTTCCCTAGCGTGCCCCCGTCGCTCCGGCAGCCGCATGCGTCCGCCAGGCGCAAGCGTACCGCTCTAGGTGCACATCACCTGGTGCGGGCTCGGTCCTGGTCGGGGCGGCCGCAGTGAGTGCGGGCTCTCCAGGGGTGGACAGTGGGTGCTGTGAGTTGGGGCGGGGCACGATCACGGGGTCATGGCGGTGAAGAAATCCATGGCCGCCGGTGAACCAGACGCTGCACATGCGCGTCCTATCCACGTGATCGAGACCCTGGTTGTGGCAGATGCCGCTCTGGGCTCGGTCGAGGCTGAGTGGGACGCTGAGCGTGCGGTGACCGCGCTGTACGGCACGCACTACCGTCCGCTGGTCCGACTGGCCGCCATGCTGGTCCGGGATGTCGCTACGGCGGAAGAGGTGGTGCAGGACTCGTTTGTCGCCATGCACGCCTCATGGCGCCGGCTGCGCGACACTGACAAGGCCCTGTCCTACCTGCGCCAGTCCGTGGTGAACAGATCCCGGTCTGTGTTGCGGCACCGCGTGGTGGTAGACAGGAACGCCCCTAAGCCGCCGCCGCTGGCGCCGAGCGCCGAGCAGGGTGCCATGACCGAGCTCGAGCGCTCTGCGGTGGTCTCGGCGCTGCGCAGGCTGCCCGCGCGGCAGCGTGAAGCGCTGGTGCTGCGCTACTACGCTGACCTGTCAGAGGCCCAGATCGCCTCCACGATGGGAATCAGCAGGGGCGCGGTGAAAAGTCATACGGCTCGCGGCATGTCCTCGCTGCGTACCGTTCTGGAGATGGAGGTCTGAAGGGCCGTACGAGGGCAGCGCAACGCATACGACCGATGGACACGGCACCCCCGCCTGGACCTGGAGCAGGAAAATGACGGAACCGGACAGCACGTTCGAGGAGGAGATTCGCCGCGCGCTCTGCACGGCGGGCGACCTCGTCGTTCCTGCCGGTGACGGCCTGCAAAAGATTAGGGAACGGGCCGTGTACCGGCGGCACCCGCTCGCCTGGCTTTTCGCTGACGCGGCTCACCTGCTGACCCGGCCGTTCGGCTGGCTGCGGGTGGCCGGCAGCGAGCTGGCTGCCACTGCGCGTGGTCATTCGAGCCTGGCCCCCAGGCTCCGGTCCGCCCGGACCTGGCCGCGCGCCATGCGCGCGACG
The DNA here is from genome assembly GCA_963702235.1 of uncultured Actinomycetes bacterium. Taxonomy (GTDB): domain Bacteria; phylum Actinomycetota; class Actinomycetes; order Streptosporangiales; family Streptosporangiaceae; genus PALSA-505. Next base: position 110,934 of record CAVPBZ010000023.1, on the reverse strand, counting down.
GTCCGGTCGCCCGGGGTCTGGCTCCGCCCGGTGCTGGCCGCCACGGCCACCCTCGTGATCGTTCTTGCGGTCACGCTCGCCTTTCCCCGGCTGCGTAACCAGGTCGCCAGCCTCAGCGGGTTCGGCAACAGTCCCAGCCAGGGGGGTCCTGGGAGCGGCGCCGGGACGATCTATGGCTCTGGCTCCACCGAGTCGTCCGGTTCCAGCTCGCTGGCGATCAGGGTCACTCCCGGACAGCCGGTCGATGCGCTCATGCCTCCGGCCGGGTCTTCCTGGTGCCGGAGCACGGTCCCCGGTCACTCGGGCCAAGCCCCTTACGTACCTCCCGCGCCGGGGCCAGGGCCGTCCCAGACGATCGGAGCCGGCACGGTTGCACTGGGGCGCGTGAACGCGGCGGCCGCGGGCGCGGCCGGCGCGCGGGCGATGGCCCAGTCCTCGCCGTGTGCGCGCAGCGCGTCGCCGACCACGCTGCCGGCCAGCACGCCGCCCACGCTGCCGGTGACGACGCCGCCGACGACGCCGGTGACCACGTCTCCGACGACCCCGCCGGTGACCACCTCGCCGCCCACATCCCCGCCGGTGACCAGCACCCCACCCACGACGCCGCCGACGACGAGCGCGTCTGACGGCTCGGGGTCACCTTCGCCTACCGGCACCGCGTCGCCAGGCTGACGGGTCGCGGCCTGCGGTTCTGAGCGGTTCGCTACCACCGGCCGCAGCGGCTGAACAGCACGGCGGCAGCGGCAGCGCCCGCCGACGAGGCGCGCAGCACCGTCGGGCCCAGGCGCGCCGCGACGGCGCCGGCGCCGGTGAAAGCCGCCGCTTCCGCCGGGCTCACCCCGCCCTCCGGGCCCACGATGAGCATGATCTCCCCGGTCGCCGGCAGCGGAACGGAGCCGAGCCCGGTGCCGGCGGCCGGGTCGAGAACGATCGTGCAGGCCGCGGCGCGGGCCCGGTCCAGCACGTCAGCGGTGCCGGCCAGCTCGGTGACCTCGGGTATACGGGCGCGGCGGGACTGCTTAGCCGCCTCGCGGGCGGTGACCCGCCAGCGGGCCAGCCCGCGCTGCGAACGCCCTGCCCGGCCGCCGGCGCGCCCGCCAGCGCCCGTACCGGCGCCGCCGGCGGGCGTACCGGCGCCGCCGGGGCGCGCGTCGGCCGCCCAGACGGCGATGCACCGCTCGGCGGCCCAGGGCACGATCACATCGACGCCCACTTCGGTCATCGTCTCTACCGCCTGCTCGCCGCGGTCGCCCTTGGGGATCGCCTGCACCACGCACAGCCGGGGCTGCGGCGGCGGCTCCTCGTGCCTGCTGAGAACGGTGAGTTCCAGCAGGCCGGGCCGGGCGGCGGCCACCACGCACTCGGCGGTCATCCCGGCACCGTCGATGAGGTCCGCGCGCTCGCCCGGGCGCAGCCTGCGCACCGTGGCCGCGTGCCGGCCCTCGTCGCCGGACAGCACCACCACGTCGCGCTCCATGCTGGCGCGGTCGGCGATGAAGACCGGCGGCCTGCCGGAGGAGAGACCGGACACGGCGCTACGCGTTACCCGACGGCCCTAAGCGGCCGTTGAACGCGTCGCGCAGCCGGGAGAAGAAGCCCTGCTGCCCGGGCGCGAACCGGCCCGGAGGCGCTTCCTCGCCACGCAGCTTGGCCAGCTCCCGCAGCAGGGTCTCCTGGTCGGTGTCGAGCTTGGTCGGGGTCTCCACCGAGATGTGGATGACCAGGTCGCCGCGGCCGGAGTCGTTCAGGTGCGCGGTGCCGAGGCCGTACAGCGGGATCACCTGACCGGACTGGGTGCCGGGCCGGATGTCAACGTCGCGCGGGCCGTCCAGGCTCTGCACGGTCAGCGTGGCGCCGAGCGCCGCCGCCGCCATCGGGATGGTGACCGTGCAGTGCAGGTCGTCACCCTGCCGCTCGAAGGTGTCGTGCGGGCGCTGGACGATCTCGAGGAACAGATCTCCGGTCGGACCGCCGCCGGGGCCGACCTCGCCCTCCCCGGCCAGCTGGATGTGCGTGCCGCTTTCCACCCCCGCCGGGATCCGCACCTTGATCGTGCGGCGGGTCCTGACCCTGCCGTCACCGTCACATTCCGGGCACGGCCGGCGGATGACCGTGCCATGGCCGCCGCAGTTCGGGCACGGCCGCGAGGTCATCACCTGGCCGAGGAACGAGCGGGTCACCTGGCTGACCTCGCCGCGGCCGCCGCACACGTCACAGGTCTCCGGGTGGGTGCCCGGCGCGCTGCCCTCGCCCGAGCAGGTCGGGCAGACCACGGCCGTGTCCACCGCGAGCTCCCGGGTGGTGCCGAACGCGCACTCGTTCAGGTCGAGCTCGACCCGGATCGTGGCGTTGCGGCCGCGGCGCGCCCGGCCGCGCGGCCCGCGCGCGGCCGCCCCGGTGCCGAAGAAGGCATCCATGATGTCGCTGAACGGGAAGCCGGCGCCGCCGAACCCGGCCGCGCCCGCGCCGCCGGCCGACGCGAACGGATCCCCGCCCAGGTCGTACATCTGGCGCTTCTCCGGGTCGGACAGGACCTCGTACGCCTGGGTGATCTCCTTGAACCGGTCGTGGGTCTGCGGGTCAGGATTGACGTCCGGGTGCAGCTCGCGGGCCAGCCGCCGGTAGGCCTTCTTGATCTCGTCCGTGGCCGCGTCCCGGCGGACGCCGAGCACGGCGTAGTAGTCCGTCGCCACTAGGACTCCGCCAGAATCTGACCCACGTAACGTGCCACCGCGCGCACCGCTCCCATCGTTCCCGGGTAGTCCATCCGTGTCGGGCCGAGCACGGCGAGCTTGGCCAGGACCTGGTCGCCTGCACCGTACCCGGTGGACACGATCGAGGCGTGGTGCAGGCCCTCGACCGCGTTCTCCGTGCCGATCCTGACGGTGAGCAGCGCCGGGTCACCGGATTCACCGAGCAGCCGCATCAGCACCACCTGCTCCTCGAGTGCCTCCAGCACGTCCTGCAGGCCCTTGGAGAAGTCACGGGCGGTCAGGTTGGCCGCCCCGCCGAACACGATCTTCTCCTCGTGCCGCTCGACCAGGCTCTCCAGCAGGACGGAGAGCACCGCGACGGTATTCGGCCGGTCGCCGGGGTCGACCATAGACGGCAGCTCGGCGACGACCCCGGCGGCGTCGCCCAGCGGCTGGCCGTCCAGGCATGAGTTCAGCACCGCGCGCAGGTGCGCGATCGAGTCCTCGTCGATGCTCTCGGGCAGTTCCACGCCGCGCTGCTCGACCCGGCCGGTGTCGGTGATCAGGACGAGCAGCAGCCGGCCGGGGGCCAGCGGCACGAGCTCGACGTGGCGCACGGACGAGGTCCGCAGCGAGGGGTACTGGACCACCGCCACCTGCCGGGTCAGCTGGGCGAGCAGCCGGACCGTCCTGGTGACCACGTCATCGAGGTCGTAGGCGCCCGCCAGGAACGTCTCGATGGCCCGCCGCTCCGCCCCGGACAGCGGCTTCACGCTGGACAGCTTGTCCACGAACAGCCGGTACCCCTTGTCGGTGGGGATCCGGCCCGCGCTGGTGTGCGGCTGCGCGATGTAGCCCTGCTCCTCCAGCACCGCCATGTCGTTGCGGATGGTGGCCGGCGACACGTCCAGCTTGTGCCGGTTGACCAGCGACTTCGACCCGACCGGCTCCGTGGTTGACACGTAGTCCTCGATAATGGCGCGCAGCACGGCAAGCTTGCGGTCATCGAGCATGCGTCCACCTCCCGAGGTCTTGGCACTCGCTAAACCCGAGTGCCAATTCTATGGCCGCGCGGGCATGACGAGGCACGGCCTGGTGGACATCCACGACTCGCTGGAGGTGAAATGCGCCGAGATTACGGGCGTGATGTCCTGGCTGACGGCGGGCGGAAGGCCCGGCGGACGCCTCCGCCGCAGGTCGAAGCCGAGCGTGGCCTGGTGGTGGAGACCGCGGACGGGGCGTTCTGCGGTGCGGTCGTCAGCTGCGAGAAACTGGGCGTGACGCTCGAGGACCGGTCCGGCAGGCAGCGGATCTTCCCGCTGGAGCGGGGCGCGTTCCTGCTCGAGGGCAAGCCGGTCACCCTGGTCCGCCCGGCAGCGGCCGTCCCGCGGCCGGGCCTGGCCAGGACCGCCTCCGGCTCGGTGGCGCCGGCGAAGGGCCGCGACGCGAAGGTGGCCCGCGCCAGCCGGATCTACGTCGAGGGCAGGCACGACGCCGAGCTGGTCGAGCAGATCTGGGGCGACGACCTGCGCGACGTCGGCGTGGTCGTCGAGTACCTCGAGGGGATCGACGACCTGCCCGCGATCGTCGCGGAGTTCTCGCCCGGGCCGGGACGGCGGCTCGGCGTCCTGGTGGACCACCTGGTATCGGGCTCGAAGGAGAGCCGCATCGCCGCCGGGATCACGTCCGGCCACGTGCTCATCACCGGGCACCCGTTCATCGACATCTGGCAGGCGGTCAAGCCCGCCGCGGTCGGCATCGCCGCCTGGCCGCAGGTGCCCAGGGGCGAGCCGTGGAAGGAGGGGGTGATCCGCGCGCTCGGCTGGCCGGAAGGCACCGCCGCGGCCTGGCAGCGGATCCGGCGCGCCGCGCGGACCTTCGCCGATCTTGAGCCTGCCCTGCTCGGCAGCGTTGAGCACCTGATCGACTTCGTCACCGATCCGGGCACCCGCTGATCTGGCGCTAGTCTGGCCGAGGTGCAGCAGACAGTCACGAGAGCGTTATGCGGAGCTACCCCTCGCACGCGCTGGCTCGGCAGGACCAGCCGGTCGCGCACACGCATCACGAGCCCGCCGCGGCGGGGCGGCCAGCGCCGGGTGCGCCTGCGCCGGGTGCGCCTGCCGCCGCGCCGGCGGCCGGGCGGGACGATCCCGGGGAACTGCTCGCCGTGCTCAGCTACCTGGGCGTGATTTTCTTCTCGTTCGTGCCCGCGCTGGTCATCTACCTGGTCAAGGGCCGGTCGTCGGGCTACGTCCGCTATCACGCGGCCCGGGCGGTGAACGTGTCGGTCGCGGCGATCCTGTTCGACCTGTCCGCTGCGATCGCCGGCGCGCTGCTTGCGCTCGACTCGGTCCCGGTCGCCCTCAGCCTCGTCGTCCCGGTGGCGACCGCGCTGTGGCTGACCATCGTGGCGTTCCTCGTCCGCGCCGCGCTCGCGGCCGCGCGCGGCGAGCAGCGCGAGCTTCCCGGCTGGCTGTGCGTCCGGGTGCTGAACTAGCGGCGCTCAGTCGGTCACGTCGCGGATCACCGCGTCCGCGAGCAGCCGGCCAGCCGGGGTGAGCACGAGCCGGCCGGCCGCCCATGCCTGCGGCACCGCCAGGCCGTCGCCGACCGCGGCCTGCGCGGCGGCCCGCCCGCGCGCGGTCAGCAGATCGGCCGGGCAGCCCGCCGCGAGCCTGGTGAGCAGCATGATCTGCTCGGTCCGCCGCTCGCCGTCAGCCAGCGCCTCGCGGGCCTGCGCGGGACTGGTCCCAGCGGCCAGCCGGGCGGCGTAGCTGCGCGGGTGCCGGACGTTCCACCACCGGGTACCCGCGACGTGGCTGTGCGCTCCCGGGCCGATCCCCCACCAGTCCCCGCCGGTCCAGTACAGCAAGTTGTGCCTGCACCGGGCGGCCGCGCCGGCCGCCCAGTTCGAGATCTCATACCAGTGCAGGCCGGCCGCGGCGAGCACGTCGTCAGCGGCCAGGTACTTGTCCGCCATCGCGTCATCGTCGGGCGCGGCCAGCTTCCCGCGCCTGACCTGCGCGGCCATCCGGGTGCCGTCCTCGACGATGAGCGAGTAGGCGGAGATGTGGTCGGGCCCCGCGCCGACTGCGGCTGCCAGCGACCGGCGCCAGTCCGCGGCCGACTCGCCGGGAGTGCCGTAGATCAGGTCGAGGCTGACGTGCTCGAATCCCGCGGCGCGCGCCCACCCGGCGCAGCGCACCGCCCGCTCCGGCGTGTGCACCCGGTCGAGGGTGGCGAGCACGTGCGGCACCGCGCTCTGCATCCCGAACGAGATCCGGGTGAAGCCGGCCCGCCGCAGCTCAGCGAGCGAGCGCTCGTCCACCGACTCCGGGTTGGCCTCCGTGGTCACCTCCGCGCCCGGCGCCAGCCCGAACTCGCCGTCGATCGCGCGCAGGATGGCCGCCAGCCGCGCCGGCGGCAGCAGGGTCGGCGTGCCGCCGCCGAAGAACACCGTCTGCACCGGCAGGCTGGCGTCGCCCGCCACCCGCCGGGCCAGCCGGATCTCGGCGATGGCCAGGTCGGGGTAGGAATCGCGCCCGGCGCCGCCCGGCTCGTCGGCGGTATAGGTGTTGAAGTCGCAGTAACCGCAGCGGGTGGCGCAGAACGGCACATGAACATAGATCCCGAACGGGCAGGCGCCGATCTGCGACGCAGCGCTGGCCGGCAGCGCGCCGTCGCCCGGCACCGGCTCGCCGTCAGGAAGAACGCCAGCCACGGTGCTCCGTTAGCCTGCCGCCCGCGCGGCCGCCTGCTGCCCGGCGGCCAGCCACTCCTCGGTCAGGCCGTCGTACTTGCTCGAGTGCCCGGGCGCGGCCTCGATCCGGCGCATGACCTCGACGTCCCGCCGGTAGAAGACTTCGAGCGCCTCGGCCACCGTGACACTGCCCGCCGGCCGGGCCAGCAGCTCGATCGGATCTCCGGCCCGCAGCATCCCGGGCTGAAGCACGCGCAGATAGGCCCCCGGGCGGCCGGCCTCGCGAAACGCCTTGACCCATCCTGGCTCGTCGATCCAGTTCCTGAAGACGACGCACGGGACGCGCGGAGAGGTCACCTGAGCCACGACGTCGCCGAGCCGCCAGGTCTCCCCGATCACGGCGCCGGTGATGTCCAGGCCGTCCGTGGTGATGTTCTCGCCGAACATCCCGCCCCGCAACTCGCGGCGCAGCCGGTCTGCCCACCAGTCCAGGTCCTCGCGGGCGTAGGCGTAGAGAGCCTGGTCGGGGCCGCCGTGGTGGTCCTTGTCGGACTGCACGTCGCCGTCCACGCCGAGCGTGCCGACCGGTACGGCCGCCGTCACCGGCCGCTTGTCGATGGCGGTGCGCTTCAGCCCGCCCGCCCAGGACGCGGCCACCTCGCAGCCGACGTTGACGCAGATCACCCGTGCATTCGCCATGACCTGCACGGTAACCGACCCGCAGGACCGCGGCGAATTCTTTGCGCGCGGACAAGGGTCGCCGGGCGCATGCCGCGGCGGGACGGAGTTAAGCTGAAAGCCACCCTTCATGCGGAGGCACAATGACGGCAGGGCGGGGTTACTGGATGCCTGCGGGCTCTGGACGCTGGGTGTCCGGCAGCGAGTACGCCCGGCTGCGGGTGTCCGACGCCGACCGGGAGCGAACGGCAGACGTGCTCCGGTCCGCGTTTGTCGAGGGCAGGCTCACCCAGGACGAGCTGGACGCCCGGCTCGGCCAGGCCTACGAGGCCCGCACGTACGCCGACCTGGCCGCGACGACCGCCGACCTGCCGCCGGCCCAGCGGCCCTACCCGGGACCGCTAGCACCCGCTCCCGGGCTTCAGACCGTCCAGCTGCGCCCGGTGGCCCGGCCTGAGCCCACCAACGGCATGGCGGTCGCCTCGTTCGTCTGCGCCCTGATGCAGGTGTTCTCGCTCGGTCTCACCGCGATCCCCGCGGTCATCCTCGGTCACATGGCCCGCGGCCAGATCCGCAGGACCGGGGAGCGCGGCGACGGGCTGGCCACCGCCGGGCTGGTGCTCGGCTGGCTGGGCATCGCGTTCTTCGTGCTGCTCGTGGCAGGTGTCGCGGCGATGGCCACCACGCACGGCGTGATCGACGCGCATACGATTCCGGCAGTCCCGGGGCCCCCGTCCGGGCCGTGACGCCGCCGCGGTCAGTGACACCGCGACACGTCCGCTAGCGCCGCTTGTCTGCCGTTGACAGCGCCGCGATGAAGGCCTCCTGCGGCACCTCGACCCGGCCGATCGTCTTCATCCGGCGCTTGCCTTCCTTCTGCCGCTCCAGCAGCTTGCGCTTACGGGTGATGTCGCCTCCGTAGCACTTGGCCAGCACGTCCTTGCGCAGCGCCCGGATATTCTCCCTGGCGATGATCCGCGACCCGACCGCGGCCTGGATCGGCACCTCGAACTGCTGGCGCGGGATCAGCTCCCGCAGCTTCGCGGTCATCGACACGCCGTAATCGCGCGCCTCGTCGGCGTGCACGATCTGGCTGAACGCGTCCACCGGCTCGCCCTGCAGCAGGATGTCAACCTTGACCAGGTCAGCCTGCTGCTCGCCGGCCGGCTCGTAGTCCAGCGAGGCGTAGCCGCGGGTGCGCGACTTCAGCTGGTCGAAGAAGTCGAAGATGATCTCCGCGAGCGGCATCATGTACCGCACTTCCACCCGGTCGGAGGCGAGGTACTCGACGCCGATCAGCGAGCCCCGCCTGCCCTGGCACAGCTCCATGATCGTTCCGATGTACTCGCTCGGGGCCAGCACCGTGGCGCGGACTATCGGCTCGAAGACCTGCGCGACCTTGGCGCCGGACAGCCCGCCCCGGCCGGGTGACCCGCCGCCGGGGAACTCGCTCGGGTTCGTCACGATCGCCTCCTGGCCCGCTTCGGTGATCACCCGGTAGACGACGTTGGGCGCGGTCGAGATCAGCGACAGGTCGAACTCGCGCTCCAGCCGTTCCCGGACGATCTCCATGTGCAGCAGGCCGAGGAATCCGCAGCGGAAGCCGAACCCCAGCGCCAGCGAGGTCTCCGGCTCGTAGACCAGCGCCGCGTCGTTCAGGCTGAGCCTGTCCAGCGCGTCCCTGAACTCGGGATAGTCGTCGCCATCGACCGGGTACAGGCCGGAGAACACCATCGGGCGCGGGTTGGCGTAACCGGCCAGCGGCTGCCTCGCCGGGTTCGCGGCGCTGGTCACCGTGTCGCCGACGCGGGCCTGCCGGACGTCCTTGACTCCGGTGATCAGGTAGCCGACCTCGCCGACGCCCAGCCCGTCGGTGGGCACCGGCTCCGGGGAGATCACCCCCACCTCGAGCGTGTCGTGCGCGGTGCCGGTGGACATCATCATGCTTTTCTCCCGGCGGGACAGCCGGCCGTCGATCACCCGCACGTACGTGACCACGCCGCGGTAGGTGTCGTAGACCGAGTCGAAGATCAGCGCCCGGGCCGGATCGTCCGGATGCCCGCTCGGCGGCGGCACCTGGGTGACGATCTCGTTGAGCAGCTCACGCACGCCCTCCCCCGTCTTGGCCGACACCCGGAGTACCCCGGCGGCTTCGCAGCCGATGATGTGGGCGATCTCCTCCGCGTACTTGTCCGGCTGCGCCGCGGGCAGGTCGATCTTGTTCAGCACCGGGATGATCTGCAGGTCAGCGTCGAGCGCGAGGTACAGGTTGGCCAGCGTCTGGGCCTCGATCCCCTGGGCCGCGTCCACCAGCAGGACGGCGCCTTCACACGCCGCCAGCGACCTGGAGACCTCGTAGGAGAAGTCCACGTGCCCGGGCGTGTCGATCAGGTTGAGCACATACTCGGAGCCGTCAGGGATGGTCCAGGGCAGCCGGACGGCCTGGCTCTTGATCGTGATGCCGCGCTCGCGCTCGATGTCCATCCGGTCCAGGTACTGGGCGCGCATCTGCCGCTCGCCGACCACCCCGGTGAGCTGGAGCATCCGGTCGGCGAGCGTGGACTTCCCGTGATCGATGTGCGCGATGATGCAGAAATTGCGGATCACCGCGGGATCGGTGCGGGCGGGCTCAGGCATGGGTGACATGGTCGCATGCGAGAGTACCCGCCCGGCCTGGGCATCCCGTCTCGCCGGGCCGCCGGGGGCGCCCGGCCTGCGCCGTGCCGGCCGGCCGGGTTTGGGGAAACATGGCTACCTCGGTTATTCTTCACTGTCGCAGCCCGGGGAGCGCCGCTGGCGTATTCTTCCCGGGCACGTGCACGTCATTGTCGGTCTCACCGGCCTGATCGGCCTGACCGGCCCGAACAGATCTCGAGCGAGGCTTCCGCGTGGCGAATATCAAGTCCCAGATCAAGCGCAACAAGCAGAACGAGAAGGCGAGGCTGCGCAACAAGGCGGTCAAGTCTTCGCTGAAGACGTCCATCAGGAGATTCCGCGAGACAGCGGAGTCCGGCAACACGGACGAGGCGGGCGCGGCGCTCCGCGTGGCCTGCCGGCAGCTGGACAAGGCCGCGAGCAAGGGCGTCATTCACAAGAAGCAGGCGGCCAACCGCAAGTCAGCCATCGCGAAGTCATACGCCGAGCTGACCCGCAGCTAACCACCGGCCGGCCCGGTACCTCCGCTCCGGCGGTACCGGCGGTACCGCCGGTCAGCCATTGCCGCGGCTGGCCACAATGCGGCAGATCGCCCGCTCAAGCGCGTAGCCCGCGCTTGCTCCCTCGCCCTTGACCTGGGCATCGGCCTCGGCCACGGCCTGCAGCGCGGCCGCGACGCCCGTCGGGGTCCACCCGCTCAGCTGCCGGCGCACCCGGTCGATCTTCCACGGCGGCAGCCCCAGCTGCCCGGCCAGTGCCTCGCTGCTCTTGCCGCGGGGCACGGCACCGACCTTCCCGAGCGAGCGCACTCCCTGCGCGAGCGCGCTGCTGATCAGCACCGGCGCCACGCCCGTGGACAGCGCCCAGCGCAGCTGCTCCAGCGCATCGCCGAGGCGGCCCTCGACCGCGCGGTCCGCCACATTGAACCCGGTGGCCTCGGCCCGGCCGCGGTAGTAGGTGGCCACCGCCGACTGGTCTATGGCGCCGGGAATGTCCGCCACCAGCTGGGCACAGGCCGCGGCTAGCTCGCTCAGGTCGGTGCCCACGGCGTCGATCAGCGACCGCACGCTGGCCTGGTCGGCCTTCCGGCCCAGCCGGCGGAACTCCGCCCGGACGAAGTCCATGCGCTCGTCGGCCCTGATTATCTTCGGGCACCTGATCACCCGGGCGCCGCTGGCGGTCAGCGCCGTCAGCAGCGCCTTCCCCTTGGCGCCGCCGGCGTGGGTGAGCACGACCACCGTGTCCGGCGCCGGCGCCGCGGCGTAACGCTCCAGCTCGGCGGCGGTCTCCTTGCCCGCATCCTGGATATCCCGGATGACAACGGCCCGCGCGGCACCGAAGAGCGACGGCGAGACCAGCGCGGCCAGCTCTCCCGGTGCCAGCCCCGTGGCGGCCATGTCGCGGACGTCGGCAGCACCCAGCCCCTGGCCCGGCTCCGCCGCCTCACCCGTCCCTGTGGCCTCGGCCACCAGGCTGGCGACCGACCGGTTGACGAGCAGTTCCTCGTCCCCCACGACGAGACTGACGCCGGCCGGGCCGGGCGTGGCTGGAGATGACGGCACCGGCTCAGCTTAGTTGGCCAGGGCGCCGCGGGACCGTGCCGCCGGACGGGATGACCGTCGGTTTTCCAACCGAATCGCGCCCCCCAGCGTCCTTCACGTCGTAACCACACGGCCGGGAAGGTTGATGGTGCAAGGTGAACTCACGTCGGCTCCTGCGCGGCCTGACGGGCCACGGGAACGCCAGCCTGCTCGCCCCCGCTGGCGTGGCTGTGCTGCTCTGCGCGCTGGCCACCACGGCCGCCGCGGCGACGAGCGGGAGCGCGGCGACGAGCGGCCGGGCCACAGCCGCGGCGCAGCCGCGTGTGCCGCCCGGCGACCAGCCTGCCGGCTTCTGGTACGGCACCGATAGCTGGCCGATCCCGATCGGCGGGAATCCGCCCTACTCCGAGCCGGCCATCGGCGGAAGCTACGGCGGCTACATCGGGATGGCAGGGAACTGGGCCTGGTGGGAGGGCTGCCACGGCAAGATCGCCTGGTCGCCGACCAACAGCCAGCAAGCCAACACCAATTTCACCACCTACCACCTCGGCATCGGCACCGGCGTCTACTGGTTCCTGGGCGGGCCGGGAGTTGACTCGAATTACGACGGCACCACCACAGAGGCTTACGCCTTCGGCGAAAAACAGGCGAGCAAGACGCTTTACGAGCTCGGGCACATGAACATCTCGCTGAAGTATCCCGTGATCTTCGCGGACATCGAGCAGCCGGGAATCGCGCCCGCACCCGACAATGGCTGGAATTCGGTCTACACGTCGCCGTGCAGCGGGAAGGTAAAAGCCACCTACATCTCGCCCGCCGTGGACCGCGCGGACTTCAACGGCTTCGCCGCGTACGTGACCAGCCATACCTCCGACAAGGTCGGGGTCTACTCGTCGCCAGCCATCTGGACATCCATCTTCGGCACCGGGATTTCGTCCCTGATCCCCAATACGTACGAATGGACCTACAACGCCGATACGAGCAGCCTGTCCCGCCTGCCTGACGGCTGGTGCCTGACCGGCACCTCGACCTGCGCCCAGTTCTTCGGCGGGATCACCTCAGCCAGCCCGTACGCGCTCATGTGGCAGTGGTCAGGCGGCGGCGGGACGTACAACGGGTACGGCGACTTCGACCAGATCGACGCCAGCAGGACGCCCTAGCCCCGGGCCGCCGTGCTGCCCGCCCGGGGTGAGAGCCGAAGGACCAGGGACAGCACGGCGGCCCGACCCTGGTCAGCAGTTCAGAATCGCGCAGGATGAGCGGATGCGGCGGGCTTAGGGGCCGACGGGCTCGGCCCCGCGCCAGATCCGGAGCGGCTTGAGGCCGTAGGACCAGGCGAACGCGCCCTCGTGATCGGCGTCCCAGAGCACCATGTCCGCATACCGGCCGCGGACCAGCGCGCCCCGGTCCGGCGCGCGCAGTGCGTGCGCACCGCCGATCGTCGCGGCGCGGAGTGCCTCGGCCACGCTCATGCCGAAGTCGGCGATGGCGAGCGCCACGACAAGCGGCATCGACGTGATCCCGTTGCCGCCGGGCGTGTGGTCGCTGCCGAGCGCGACCACTACCCCCTTGTCCAGCAGGGCCCGGACCGGCGGGCGCCGCCCCGTCTGCAGGGCAGTCCCGGGGCAGACGACGGCGGCCACGCCGGCCTGAGCCAGCGCGGCCACGTCGTCGTCGCCGGCCTCGTGCAGCAGGTCCGCCGACGCGCAGCCGAGCTCAGCGGCGAGCCTGGCCGCGCCGGTGCGGGACTGGCCGCAGGCGTGCAGCCGCGGCAACAGGCCCGCCGCGCGGCCCGCGCCGAGGATCCAGCGGGCTTCGTGCTCGGTGAACCGGCCCTCTTCGCAGTAGACGTCCACGCTGTCCGCGCCTGCCGCGGAGGCATCGGCGCACCACGATCCCACCGCGTCGACATAGTCATGACGCCGGCCGAAGTACTCCGGCGGTACCGAGTGCGCGGCCAGGAAGGTCACGTGTATCCGCGGGACCGCGACCTCGCTCTCGAGCGAGCGGAGCAACCGGACATCCGCCAGCTCGCCGTCACGCGTCAGGTGATAGCCGGTTTTCGCCTCGATCGTGGTGGTCCCGGACATCAGCCAGTCGCGGAGCCGCTCCCGCACACCGTTGCACAGGGTCCACGGGTCGGTCCCCCGGGTGACGGTGACCGTCGAGGCCATGCCGCCGCCCGCCGCGGCGATCTCGGTGGCTGACGAGCCGCCCGACCGCATCGCGAGCTCGGCCCACCGGTTACCCGCGTAGACGGGATGCGTATGCGCGTCGATCAGGCCAGGCGTGACGAGGCCGCCGCCCAGGTTCTCCACATGGTCCACGTTGACGATGTCGTTGACGACGCCGGGAATGCTCTCCGGTAGCTCAGCCGCCTGCCCGACCCAGGTGATCCGCTCGTCCAGCGTCAGGATGGCGGCGTTGCTCAGGATCTCAGAGCCGGTCCACAGCCGGCCGATGTTCGTCAGCAGGCGTACGGTCACCGGACGGCCATGCCTGATGAGCAGGGACCTGGATCTTGAGTCCCGTGCCTCATGGGATCACCTGCCATGGATCGTGCCTGCCGGCGGATACCGGCGGGCATCCGGTGAAGCGAATCGTACTCCTGGCGCGCAAGGTGGCGTCCGGCAATGCGCGCGCCAACATATCAGTTCAGCCACCGTAATCCAGCGTGCGCAGCGTGTACAGGCCGAATGCGCAGAACGGAGGGCCTAATTCTTAGTTATGGCCGTCCGGTCCGCCGTTATGGACGTCCGGTCCGCGCGCGGCGCGCACAGCCAGGGACGGCCGTGACCACGGCTATCGGCCGGCCAAAGGGTAGCGTCCGAAACCGCTTACGCGCAGTATCGAACAGAACGCGCACAGTAGTTGCAAACGTTAGCCATAACGCTTCGCAATGTATATACAGAATTGCTGGAAGGGCAATCCGAAAAGCTATGGCGAAAGGAACTGCGCATTCGGACCGATCTATAGCGTTACGGCCAGCAGACCGGGCACGAGCCCAGCTACAGCTTCCCGGGGGAGGAGGAGTCTCTAATGACTGCCGTCACTCTGCGTCATGGCCGCTGGTGGATGCCCCGGCCACCCCCCCGCGTTCGCAGCGGGGGCCGTGCCCACGCGCTCGAACTCCGCGGCCAGCCACATCGGCACCCGGGCCTCGAGCAGGGTGCCGTGTGCACCGTGCTGCAGGTCGAGCACCTCGCCCTCCTCATGGGCGCGCGCGAGCAGGTCGCCGCGCTCGTAGGGCACGACCGTGCGCACCTGGATGTCGTTGCGGGGAAGCGCGTCCTCGAGCGCCGCCAGCAGGTCGTCGATGCCCGCACCGGTCTGCGCGGAGACCACGACGCAGTTGCGCTCGCGCAGCGCCACGGCCTCTACCGCGATCGGGTCGGCCGCATCCGACTTGTTGACCACGACGAGCTCCGGAACGTCGTGGGCGCCGATCTCCCTGAGCACCTCCCGCACGGCGCTGATCTGCGCCAGCGGATCCGGATCCGAGCCGTCCACGACGTGCAGGATCAGGTCTGCCTGCGCGATCTCCTCGAGCGTGGCCCGGAAGGCCTCGACGAGCTGGTGCGGCAGGTGGCGGACGAAGCCCACCGTGTCGGTCAGGGTGAACTGCCTGCCCGATGGCATGTGCGCCCGCCGCACGGCCGAGTCCAGGGTGGCGAACAGCGAGTCGGCGACCAGTACGCCAGACCCGGTCATCCGGTTGAGCAGGCTGGACTTGCCGGCGTTCGTGTAGCCGGCAATCGCCACCGACGGGACCTCATGACGCCGGCGCTGGCCGCGCCGCACCTCACGCCCGGTGGCCATGCCGGTCAGCTCTCGCCGCAGCTTCGCCGTTCGGGCCCGGATCCGCCGCCGGTCGGTCTCGATCTTCGTCTCGCCCGGACCGCGCGTGCCGATGCCGCCGCCGCCGGCAACCCGGCCGCCGGCCTGGCGGGACAGCGACTCGCCCCAACCGCGGAGCCTGGGCAGCAGGTACTCAAGCTGAGCGAGCTCGACCTGCGCCTTGCCCTCCTTGCTCCGGGCATGCTGGGCGAAGATGTCCAGGATCAGCGCGGTGCGGTCGATCACCTTGACCCGCACGACGCCTTCGAGGCGGCGGAGCTGGCTGGGGCTGAGCTCGCCATCGCAGATGACGGTGTCGGCGCCGACCTCGGTCACGATCTCGGCGAGCTCGGCAGCCTTGCCCGCGCCCACGTAGGTGGCCGGATCCGGCTTGCCGCGGCGCTGGATGAGGCCGTCGAGCACCTCGGAACCCGCGGTTTCGGCGAGCCGGGAGAGCTCACGCAGCGAGTTCTCCGCGTTCGCCTGGGTGCCCTCGGTCCACACCCCGATGAGGACGACCCGCTCAAGCCGCAGCTCGCGGTACTCGACTTCAGTGATGTCCTGGAGCTCGGTGGACATCCCCGCGACCCGGCGCAGTGCCGCCCGGTCCTCGAGATCCAGCTGACCCGGCTCCAGTTCGGCGGTCAGCCCGGCGGCCGACCGGTCGGCCAGCCCGCGCGATGCTTCGGTCATCGTCCTCCAAGTCCGGGAGCCTCGCCTGGCACGTTTCTGCCCCGGCGCTTCGCCCCGATAGTCCCACGCTCTGGTTGCGCTTACATCTCATTAACAACCGGCCGGCCCCGTATGTGCCCGGCACCGCATTGCCGGCGCGCCAGCCAGCGCAGACCCGCCGGGGGTCAGGCGGTCGCAGGCAGGCCCCGCACCTGGGGCTGACCAGACGCCCGACCCGCGTCCAGCGCGGCCCTGAGCGCGGCAACCACCTGCGCGGGCTCCGTCCGCACCTGCTTCGGCGTAAAGTGCAGCACCAGGATGCCCTGCGCGGTCATCCGCGCATGACGCCGGATTGTCTGCTCCCACTTCTCCGCCGACAGGTGCCATTCACGCGAGTCAACCTCGGCCGCGACGCCAGCGTCCGGCCACCAGGCGTCTGCCACCGCGATCAGCACGTTGCCCGAATATAGGCGCGCGTTGAACATCGGCATCGGCAGCCCCGCGCGGACAACCAGATCGCGGAAGTCGCCCTCGGCACCGGACCTGACCCCGTCCGCCACCTCGGCCAGGACCCGCCGCAGCAGCTTCGAGCCCCGCCTCGGGCCGGCATTGAGTTCCGTGGTCAGGTCGCGCACCTGGCACCACCCGGCCTGCACGGAATCGGCGACCAGGGCGCGAACCTGCCTCATGTTGTCCACGCCGCGCGCGGCATCGGCCACCGCCCGCGCCGCCATGGCGAAGTGAATCCGGCCGCTCGCGCAAACCTGCTCCGGCATCCGGGACGTGCGCAGCACCTGGACGAAGTCACTGCTCGTGCGCTTGCTACCCGCCGGGACCAGGACATCGACGGTGGCGGTGCGGGGCGCCTTCAGGCCGAGACGCCGCATCGCGGCGCAACCAGTGATCACGCTGCCGCGCCCGGCATAGAGCACTGCCGCCATGTCCCGCTGGTCGGGCGTGGGTGCGCCCGTCCGGGCGAGGTAGACGCCGCGCAGGACGGCCTGCCACGGGCCCCCGGGACGAATGCGGTGCTCGAGGGCCTTGCCGGTCAGGCCGCAGGAGAGGGCCTGGCCGCGGCCGATGACGTCGAACTGACGACGGAGCAGTTTCGCGAGGAGATCGCGGTCGAGATTCGGTGTGGCCACCATGCCGGCAGATTGTCAGTACCTGCCGACATTTCGTGCTCGGCCGCCGCCTCGGTTCAAGATCGAGTTCGTGGATGCCTAGTTTCACCCCACCCGAGGGGTACAACTAGGCGTTGATCTTGGTCAGGGGCCTGCGCGGCGCCCGGACGGGGGCTTGGGGCGGAGGGCGGACGCGTGCTGGCGCCGAGGTGCTGCGCGGGGCGCGGCTTTGATGATCCCGGCAGGGTTCCTAGGATGTAGGCACAACGCGGGAGGAGCAAAGGTGACGAATATCGATGGCGTGCAGATCACCGGCCAGGTCGGCCCGAGGTACGAGGAGATCCTGACCGATGAGGCACTCAGCCTCGTCGCCACCTTGCACAGGGAACTAGGCGCGCGCCGCCAGGAGCTGCTCGCGGCCAGGCACGAGCGGCAGCGCGCGCTCGCCGAGGGCGGGACGCTGGACTTCCTCCCGGACACGAAGGCCATCCGCGACGACCGGTCCTGGCGGGTGGCGCCGCCCGCTCCCGGCCTGGTGGACCGCAGGGTGGAGATCACCGGGCCCACCGACAAGAAGATGACGATCAACGCGCTCAACTCGGGCGCGAAGGTGTGGCTGGCCGACTTCGAGGACGCCAACACGCCGCTGTGGGACAACATGATCACCGGCCAGCTCAACCTCAGCGACGCGCTGGACCGCACGATCGACTACACCAGCGACGAGGGCAAGGACTACCGGCTCAAGGGAGACGACGAGCTCGCCACCATCGTGGTCCGGCCGCGCGGCTGGCACCTGGACGAGAAGCACATCCTCATCGACGACAACCGCGCGTCCGGCAGCCTCACCGACTTCGCGCTGTACATGGCCACCTCGGCCCGCAAGCAGCTGGCCAAGGGCAAGGGACCGTACTTCTACCTGGCCAAGAACGAGAGCTACCTCGAAGTGCGGATGTGGAACGACGCGTTCAACATCGCCCAGGACTTCCTCGGCATCCCGCGCGGCACGATCCGGGCGACCGTGCTCATCGAGACCATCCCCGCGGCCTTCCAGATGGAGGAGATCCTCTACGAGCTACGGGAGCACTCCGCCGGGCTGAACGCCGGCCGCTGGGACTACCTGTTCAGCGTGATCAAGAACTTCCGCAGCCGGGGCCGCGACTTCGTGCTGCCCGACCGCAACTCGGTCGCGATGACCGCCCCGTTCATGCGGGCCTACACCGAGCTGCTGGTGAAGACCTGCCACGGCCGGGGCGCGCACGCGATCGGCGGCATGGCCGCCTTCATCCCGAGCAGGCGCGACCCGGAGGTCAACAAGATCGCGATGGACAAGGTCCGCCAGGACAAGACCCGCGAGTCCGGCGACGGGTTCGACGGCTCCTGGGTCGCGCACCCGGACCTGGTGCCGCTGTGCCGCGAGGTGTTCGACAGCGTGCTCGGAGACCGGCCCAACCAGCTGGACAAGCTGCGGGACGAAGTCAGCGTGACCGCCGAGGACCTGCTGTCGGTCGCCAAGACCCCGGGCGAGATCACCGAGGCCGGGCTGCGCAACGACATCAGCGTGGGCCTGCAGTACCTGGCCAGCTGGCTGAACGGGTCCGGCGCCGTCGCGATCTTCAACCTGATGGAGGACGCGGCCACCGCGGAGATCGCCAGGTCCCAGGTCTGGCAGTGGCTGCACAATGACATCACGCTGGACGACACCGGCGAGAAGATCTCCCCCGAGATGGTCGCCCGGATCATCGACGAGGAGCTGGCCAAGGTCAAGGACGCGGGCGGCGAGGAGTTCCACACCGCCCGCTACGACGACGCGGTCGCGCTGTTCAAAGAGGTCGCGCTCGCCGACGACTACTCCGAGTTCCTCACCCTGCCCGCGTACGAACGCATGCCCTGATGGCCGCGCCCGCGATCGACGCGCTGGTCCCGGAGGTGACCGGCGTCTGCGGCGCGGCCTACGTGATCACCGACCCGGCCGAGCTGCGGACGTACGAGTGCGACGGGCTCACCTCGCACCGCAGCGTTCCCGCCCTGGTGGTGCTGCCGGAGACCGCCGAGCAGGTCGCCGGGGTGGTCAGGGCCTGCGCCGCGGCCGGGGTGCCGTTCGTCGCCCGCGGGTCGGGAACCGGGCTGTCCGGCGGCGCGCTGGCGCCCGTGGACGGCGTGCTGATCGTGATGTCCCGGATGCGCACGATCATCGACATCGACGCGCGCAGCAGGCGCGCGGTGGTCGAGCCGGGAGTGACCAACCTGGCGGTGAGCAGGGCAGCGGAGCCGTTCGGATATTTCTATGCCCCCGATCCCTCCAGCCAGGTCATCTGCTCGGTGGGCGGGAACGTGGCGGAGAATTCGGGCGGCGCGCACTGCCTGAAGCATGGCTTCACGGTGAATCACGTGGCCGGGCTCGAGGTCGTCACCCCGGCCGGCGAGATCGTCTGGCTCGGCGACGGGACCGGCGCCGCGCCCGGGTATGACCTGCTGGGCTCGTTCACCGGGTCCGAGGGGACGCTGGGCATCGTCACCAAGATCGTCGTGCGGCTGACCAGGATGCCCGCCGCGGTGACGACGCTGCTCGCCGGGTTCGGCACGACCGGGGAGGGCGGTGCCGCCGTGTCCGCGATCATCGCGGCCGGCATCATGCCCGCCGCGATCGAGATGATGGACGCGCTGTCCATCGAGGCCGCCGAGGCCGCGGTGCACTGCAACTACCCGGCCGGCGCGGGCGCGGTGCTGGTGGTCGAGCTGGACGGCCCGGCGGCGGACGTCGAGGCCGAGACCGTCGCGGTCCGGGAGATGTGCGACCAGGCCGGGGCGTTCGAGATCAGGGCCGCGGCCGACCCCGCCGAGCGGGCGGTCATCTGGGCCGGCCGCAAGTCGGCGTTCGCCGCGGTCGGCCGGATCAGCACCGCCTACATCGTGCAGGACGGGGTGGTGCCGCGCACCGCGCTGCAGGACGTGCTGGACCGGATCGCGCAGATGTCGGCTGAGACCGGGATCCGGGTGGCCAACGTGTTCCACGCCGGAGACGGGAACCTGCACCCGCTGGTGCTGCTCGACGAGCACACCGATCCCGATGCCGCCGAGGAACTGTCCGGCGCGATCCTCGACCTGTGCATCGAGCACGGCGGGTCGATCACCGGCGAGCACGGCGTGGGTGTCGACAAGTCGAGGTACATGCCGAAGATGTTCGGCCCCGACGACCTCGACACCATGCAGATGCTGCGCTGCGCGTTCGACCCGCGCGGGCTGTGCAACCCGGGCAAGATCTACCCCACGCCGCGGCTGTGCGGCGAGGTGCCCGGTTTCAAGCGCGGGCCGCACCCGCTGGTCGCGGCCGGGCAGGCGGATCTGCTGTGACCAGCCAGCCGACGGCCGGCGGCACGACGGGACCGGCACCGGGCGCCGCCGCGGACGCGCTGGCGGCGGCGTGCGCTGACCTGCGCGCGGCCGGGCCCGCGGACGCGGTCGCGGGCGTCCTGCCGTCCTGGGTCGCGGCCCCGGCCAGCGTGGCTGAGGCCGCGGCGACGATGCGGGCCGCGGCGGATCTGGACCTCACGGTCGTGCCGCGGGGCAGCGGGTCGCGGCTGTCCTGGGGGCTGCCGCCGCGCAGCTGCGACCTGGTGATCGAGACGGGCAGGCTGGACCGGGTGCTCGAGCACGCCGCGGGTGACTGGATCGCCCGCGTGCAGGCCGGCGTGCGGATGGAGCGGCTGGCCGGCGTGCTCGGCGAGGCCGGCCAGCAGCTGTCGCTCGACGTGCCCGCCCCGGCCGGCGCGGATGCCGGCACGGTCGGCGGCGTGCTCGCGACCGGGATGGCCGGGCCGCGGCGGCTGCGCTACGGCACGCCGCGCGACCTGCTGATCGGGATCACCGTGATCCGCGCGGACGGCCGGGTGGCCAAGGCCGGCGGCAAGGTCGTCAAGAACGTGGCCGGCTATGACATCGGCAAGCTGTTCGCCGGGTCGTTCGGGACGCTCGGCCTGATCGCCGAGGCCACGTTCCGGCTGCATCCGGTCCCCGCCGCGAGCGGGTACGTCACGTTCGAGTGCGGCACGGCGGCGCAGGCGGCGGCCGCGGTGGCCGCCGCGGTGGAGTCGCAGCTGCAGGCTTCGGCGGTGGAGATCGACCGGCCGGCCCCGGGTGCCCCGGTCCGGGTGGCCGTGCTGCTGGAGGGCAACCCGGCCGGAGTCCCGCGGCGGGTGTCCGAGATGAGCGAGCTGCTGGGGGCCGGCGCCGCGGCGGCCGACGAGCCCCCGGGCTGGTGGGGGCACGGCGCAGCGGCCGCCAGCGACAGCACGCTGATCCGGTTCGCGTTCTGGTCCGGCGCGCTGGCGGCCGTCCTGGACGCCCTCGACGCGGCGGCCTCGGCCGCGGAAGTCGAGCCTGCCGTGGGCGGCTCACCGGGCGCGGGCGTGCTCTACGCGGCCGTGGACAGCCTGGCCGAGCCCGCGGCGGTGGCCACGTTCGTCGGCTCGCTGCGGGCCGCGATCGGGCAGGTGCCCGCGGCGGGCTTTCCCCCGGCGCGCGGTAGCGTCGTGGTGCTGAACGCCCCGCCGCTGGTCCGGAACGCGGTCGACGTGTGGGGACCGGTACCGGGCGCGGCGCTGATGCGGGCCGTGAAGGACCAGTTCGACCCCGGCCACCGGATGTCCCCCGGCCGGTTCGCTGGAGGGATCTGATGAGCGCGCAGGACGGGGCGGAGACGGGCCGGGTCGGGCCCGCCGGCCGGGACGAGACCGCGGACCTGGCCGAGCCCGCCGACCGGCACGGCCCGGTCGAGGACCTGCGCGTGCTGGCCGGCGACTGCGTGCACTGCGGCTTCTGCCTGCCGGTCTGCCCCACTTACCAGCTGTGGGGCGAGGAGATGGACTCGCCGCGGGGCCGGATTCACCTGATGACCCAGGTGCTGGACGGCGCCGAGCTCAGCGACTCCACCGCGGAGCACCTCGACCGGTGCCTGGGCTGCATGGCGTGCGTGCCCGCCTGCCCATCGGGGGTGCAGTACAACCGGCTGATCGAGGCCGCGCGCACCTGGGTCGAGGACGCCGGCGAGCGGCCGGAACAGCACGCCGACGGCGAGGCGGAACAGGACGGTCACGGCGTGGCGGGGCAGGACCCCGGCCAGGAGACCGGGTTCCGCAGGAGCCTGCGCGGCCGGGCGGCGCGGGCCGCGATCTTCGCGGTGTTTCCCTACCCGCGGCGGCTCCGGCTGCTCACCCGCCCGCTTCGCGCCGCGCAGCGGACCGGCCTGGACCAGCTGATCCGGCGCAGCAGCCTGCCCGGCCGCGTCTCCCCCGAACTCGAGGCGGCGCTGCGGCTGGCGCCGCCGCAGCCCGGGCGCGTTCCGCCGCTGCCCCGCCGGGTAACCGCCCGCGGCCCGCGCCGCGCGGTCGTCGGCATGCTCACCGGCTGCGTGCAGGGAGTCTTCTTCCCCCAGGTCAACACCGCAACGGCCCGCGTTCTTGCGGCCGAGGGATGTGACGTTGTCATCCCGAACGGACAAGGGTGCTGTGGCGCGCTATCGCTGCACTCCGGCCGGCGGTCGGAGGCACAGCGGCTGGCCAAGCGCACGATCGCCACGTTCGAGGCGGCGGGCGCGGAAACGATCGTGGTCAACTCGGCAGGCTGCGGCTCGGCGATGAAAGAGTACGGCCAGCTGCTGGCCGATGATCCCGCGTGGGCGGCGCGAGCGGAAGCGCTGGCCGGCAAGACTCGTGACTTCGCCGAGTTCCTGGCGGAGCTCACCGGCGCGGCGAGCCCGGCGGCGACGGGGCGGGCTGGTGCGGCAGGGTCTAATGGTGCCGCGGCCGTGGACGGGGCCGGTGCCGTGGACGGGGCCGGTGCCGTGGACGGGCCGGCGCCGTGGACGGGGCCGGTGCCGGTGACAGAGCCGGGGTCGGGGGGCAGGTGGCGGCGCGGCATCGGCTGCCGGTCAGGGCCGTGTATCACGACGCCTGCCACCTCGGCCATGCGCAGGGCATCAAGGCGCAGCCACGGGCGCTGCTGCGGGCGATCCCGGGACTGGAGCTCGCCGAGACCGGCGACGGCGGCACGTGCTGCGGCTCGGCCGGCGTGTATAACCTGCTGCAGCCGGAGGCCGCCCGCGAGCTCGGCGCGCGGAAGGCGGCTACCGTCCAGGCGACCGGGGCGCAGTTGCTCATCTCCGCCAACCCGGGGTGCTCGCTGCAGATCGCCACGGCGCTGGCGGCGCAGGGGGTGTCGATGCCGGTGGCGCACACCGCCCAGGTGCTCGACGCCTCGATCCGCGGACTGCCGGTCAGCAGTCTCCTCAGGCTGCCGCGCTGACCGCACTGGCTGCCTGACCGCACTGGCTGCCTGATCGCACTGGCTGCCTTCGGTGACGGCGTCCGCCGGCCAGGGTTCACGTGACACCGGCCCATGCCAGCTTGCGTCAGCTTTGACGTCCGCTGACACACAATGAAGCTTGACTGACGTCATGCATGATGTCACTATGACGTCATGGAGTTGTCAGAGTACATCGAGAACCTGCGCCAGGAGGTCGCGGCCGTGACCAGGGTCGCCGGCGAGGACGTGGCGCGGGCGGGCCAGATGATCGCGGAGGCGCTCGACTCCTCCATCCGGCTGACCCTGCTCGACGTGCTCTCCGGCGCCGCCGCCGAGGTCACGTCCCGGCTGGAGGACACCGCGGTCGAGCTTCGCCTGTCCTCGGGGAACCCGACGTTCGTGGTCGTGCACGCCCCGCAGGAGCTGCCCCCGCCGTCGCCGCCGGACGCCGGCCCGGCGCGCGGTGAAGGCGAGGAGGAGACCGGCACCTCGCGGGTCACCCTGCGCCTGCCGGACGGGCTGAAAGCCCGGGCCGAGGCGGCGGCGGCCCGCGACGGACTGTCGCTCAACGCCTGGCTGGTCCGCGCCGCGAACCGTGCGCTGGACGATCCGCCGGCGTCCGGTCCCCCGTCGTCGCGGCGCCGTCCCGGTCAGCGCATTACCGGCTTCGCGCGGAGCTGACCGCGTCCCGCGCCGCCACCCATCCGACCCCCGAAGGAGACAGCACAGTGACGTCCTGGGAATTCAGCGCAGCCGGGCCTATCGAGGCAGAGATCCGCCTGCCCGCGGGGAACGTGAACCTTACCGCGACGCACACGCAGACCGTGACCGTCTCGCTGCTGGGGCAGCGCGGAGGCGGCAGCACGTCCGCCGACAAGCTCATCGCCGACACCGAGGTCAGCTTCACCGGTGGCAGGCTGACGGTAGAGGTCCCCAAGCGGGCGCAGCTACGCGGCGATACGTCACTCGACCTCACGATCGAGCTGCCCGAGGGCTCCTCGGTCACGGCCAGGACAGCCTCGGCCGACGTGTCCAGCACGGGCGAACTCGGCGCGCTGGACATGAACACCGCCAGCGGTGACGTGACCGCGGACTGGATCACCGGCGACGCCAGCTTCACCACCGCGTCAGGCGACGTACGGCTCACCGAGGCTGCCGGAGATGTCAGCGTCAACACGGCGTCCGGTGACGTCACTATCCAGCGGATCGGCGGCAGCCTCACGGCGAAGACAGCCAGCGGAGACCTGCGGATAGGACGGGCCGGGCGGTCGGCCGAGGTGAAAACGGCCAGCGGTGACGTGCGGATCGACAGCATCGCCGCCGGCCGGGCCGACGTGACCAGCGTGTCCGGCGACGCTGCCCTCGCGGTACCGCCCGGCAGCGGGGTCTACCTGGACCTCTCCTCGATCAGCGGCCATGTCCGCAGTGAGCTCGATTCCGACTCCAGCGGCGGCGGTGACGGCGAGCCCGACCTGACCCTGCGCTGCAGCAGCGTGAGCGGGGACATCAGGATCAGCCGCGCGCCCGCGGCCGGCTGACCCGGCCGGAATGTGCCGCCCGCACCGGGTAAGGAGACTCCCGTGAATCCGTACCAGGCAGAGAAGATGGCCAGTCAGCACGGCAGTGAGCTGCGCGCGCTGTCCGCGCGCAGCGGTCACGCCCGGCAGGCCCGGCAGGCCCGGCAGGCGCAGCGGGCCCGGCGGGCGGGGCAGCCCCTCGCGCACCACAGCTCCCGGCACCTGATCCGCCGGCGAGCGGGCTGGGTGCTGATCTCGCTGGGCCTGCGGCTGGCCTACGCGGCCGGCGCCGGCGAGGACTGATCCGGGCTGACCGCCTTCCCCGACAGCCACGCCTCGCTCAGCTCTCCCTCCGCCACGATCACCGCGGGTCCGGACAGGAAGCTGGTCCGCCCGTCCAGCGTGACCCGCAGCCGCCCGCCGGGCACGTCGACGATCCAGGTGCCCGGCGGCGGGGCGGCGGCCGCATCGCCGTACGGCGACGGCGGGCTGGGGTAGGCGGGCAGCGAGTCGGTGCCGGGCAGCGAGCCATCCGCGGCCGGCGGCGTGTCCCCGGCAAGCGGGGCGTCCCCGGCAAGCGGGGCGTCAGCGGCAGACGGAGCGTCAGCGGCAGACGGAGCGTCAGCGGCAGACGGAGCGTCAGCGGCAGGCGGAGTGTCAGCGGCAGGCGCCGTGCCCGCGGCCGAGGCGGAGCCACCGCCGGCCGGCAGGCTGGCCCCGCGCGGCGCCGGGCCGGCGGCAGCGCGCGCGGCCACCGCGGCGGCTACCGCAGCCGCCACCGCCCCCGTCCCGCAGGACCGGGTCACTCCGCTGCCCCGCTCGTATATCCGCATCAGGATGTGCGCGTCGCCGATGATCCTGACGAGCTCGAGGTTGACGCCATCAGGGAACTGCCCGGCATCGATCTCGGGCGGCCGGGACAGGTCGAACTCGGCCAGCGGAGTGTCCACCAGGCAGGCCAGGTGCGGGTTGCCCAGCGATACCCCCAGCCCGTCGAGCGGCTGGCCGGCCAGCGTCGCGCGGCCGTCCCCGAGCACCTGCGGCGGCCCCATGTCCACGGTGATCTCGCCGTCCGGCTCCAGCCACACCAGCCGGATACCCCCGCGGGTGGCCACGGCGAACTCAGGGCCGGCCACCAGGTCATGCTCGAGCAGGTACCTGCCGAACACCCGGATGCCGTTCCCGCACATCTCCGCCACGCTGCCGTCGGCGTTCCGGTAGTCCATGAACCACCCGGCACCGGCCGCCGCCGCGGCGTCAGGATCGTAACCGGCATCCACGCCGGGCCCGCCCGCCGGGCCGGCACCGGGGCCGTCACCGGCACCGGGGCCCTCACTGGCACCGGGGCCGTCACTCGCGCCGGGGCCGTCAGCGGCGCCCGCGGCTTCCGCGACCCGGACCGCGCGCAGCACGCCGTCAGCGCCCAGCCCCGCGTGTCGGTCACACAGGCGGGCGACAAGGCCGGGCGTGAGCTCGACCTTGCCGCCAGGGTCGGGAATGATCACGAAGTCGTTCTCGGTGCCGTGCCCCTTGGCGAAACGCATGCGCCGATCGTAGCCAGTGCGGACTCCCGCAGGGCCGTGCCACGTCCATTGCCGGCCTCTAGCCAGCTGATCCGGGGATCACGGCGGAACCACGACTCCTGACGGCGGGCGAACTTCCTGGTCGCGCGCACCGTCTCGAGCCGGGCCTGCTCCCCCGGCCACTCCCCCGCCAGGAAGCGCAGTACCTGCGCGTACCCGAGGGCGCGGCCGGATGTCCGGCCGTCGCGCAGCCCGCGGCGTTCCAGGCCGCGCACCTCGTCCACGAACCCGGCCTGCCACATCCCGTCCACCCGGGCGCTGATCCGCCGGTCGAGCTCCGCGCGGTCCAGCCGCAGCCCGAGCTGGACCGAGGGGTAGCACGAAGCGACGGCCTCATAGCCGGGCAGCGTCGCGCTGAAGGACTGCCCGGACAGCTCGATCACCTCGAGCGCGCGGACGATCCGCCGCCCGTTGCTCGGCAGGATCGCCCCGGCGGCCGCCGGGTCGAGCCGGGTCAGCCGCTCATGCAGCGGGCCCGGCCCGGTCCGGTCCAGCTCATCCTCCAGCTGCCCGCGCAGCCGGGCGTCGGTGCCGGGGAAGTTCAGGTTGTCGAGGGCGGCGCGGACGTAGAGGCCGGACCCGCCGACCAGGACGGGCACCTTGCCCCGCGCCTGGATGTCGTCGATGACGGCGCGGGCCAGCCGCTGGTACTCGGCGACGTTCGCCGCCGTCGCGATGTCCCAGATGTCCAGCAGGTGATGAGGCACGCCGCCGCGCTGTTCCGGGGCGAGCTTGGCCGTGCCGATGTCCATGCCCGCGTACAGCTGCATCGAGTCGGCGTTGACGATCTCCCCGCCCACCGCCCGCGCGAGGTCGATGCCCAAGCCGGACTTGCCCGCCGCCGTCGGGCCCACGACCGCGATCACCGGCTGCGCCATCGGGTCAGCCGGTATGCGCGGCCCGGGGTCGCGACGGCATGCCCAGCAGGACCTGTCCCGCGCCCGCGGGAGCGGCCTGCCCGGGCCAGCCGGCCCGGCGGCGTCCTGGCGGCGAGCCTGCCAGGCCTCACCGCCCGCGGTCCTGCGGACCGACCGGGGCGAGCCGTCCGCGATCAGGTGGTGCGGGGCGGCCCGGGTGACGACCGTCGTGACCACGTCCCCCGGCCGTGGCGGCGTGTCGCCCGGCAGGAAGTGCACCAGCCGGTTGTCCCGCGCCCGGCCGGACATCCGGTGGGTTGCGCCGTCCTTGCGCCCCTCCCCCTCGGCCACCAGCACCTCGAGCTCGCGGCCGGCCAGCCGCTGGTTCTCGGCCAGGGTGATCTCCTCGACCAGCGCGACCAGCCGGCCGTACCGGTCGCGGACGACCTCCGCGGGGACCTGGTCCGGCATGGCCGCCGCGGGGGTGCCCGGCCGCTGCGAGTACTGGAAGGTGAAGGCCCCGGCGAAGCGGGCCTGCCTGACCAGGTCGAGGGTGTCGGCGAAGTCGCGCTCGGTCTCGCCGGGGAAGCCCACGATGATGTCGGTCGTGATCGCGGCGTCAGGGATCGCGGCCCGGACGCGGTCCAGGATGGCCAGGTAGGAGTCCCTGCGGTAGGCGCGGCGCATGGATCGCAGCACCGTGTTCGACCCGGACTGCAGCGGCATGTGCAGCTGCGGCATCACGTTAGCGGTCTCCGCCATGGCGGCGATGACGTCGTCGGTGAAGTCACGGGGGTGCGGCGAGGTGAACCGCAGCCGCTCCAGGCCCTCGATCCCGCCGCAGGCGCGCAGCAGCTTGCCGAAGGCCTGCCGGTCACCGAACTCGGCACCGTAGGAGTTGACGTTCTGGCCGAGCAGAGTGACCTCGAGCACGCCGCCCTCGACCAGCGCGCGGATCTCGGCCAGCACGTCCCCGGGACGCCGGTCCTTCTCTCGCCCGCGCAGACTCGGGACGATGCAGAACGTGCAGGTGTTATTGCAGCCGACCGAGATGGCCACCCACGCCGCGTACGCCGACTCCCGGCGGGCCGGCAGCGCGGACGGGAACCGCTCCAGCGATTCGGCGATCTCGACCTGCGCCTCCTCGAGCACCCGGGCCCGGTCGAGCAGGGCGGGCAGCGAGCCGATGTTGTGCGTGCCGAACACGACGTCAACCCAGGGTGCGCGGCGCAGGATCTCGTGCCGGTCCTTCTGCGCCAGGCAGCCGCCCACGGCGATCTGCATGCCGGGGCTCGCGGTCTTGGCCGGCAGCAGCTGGCCGAGGTTGCCGTACAGGCGGTTGTCAGCGTTCTCCCTGACCGCGCACGTATTGAACACGACGACGTCGGGGACGGCATCGTCTGCGGCGCGCCGGTAACCAGCGTCCTCGAGCAGCCCGGCCAGCCGCTCGGAGTCGTGCGCGTTCATCTGGCACCCGTGGGTGCGGACCTGGTACGTACGGGAGGCTGTCATGACGGGAACCAGCGTACGCGGGCCGGCGCGGACAGGCTGAATCCGCCGCGAACGGCCCCGGCGTAACCGCGTCATCGGCTGCGCTGCGTAGCCTGGGCCAGATGAACGTTCTCTTTATCACGAGCATGTCGGTCGTCGCCGCTGACCCGCCGCGGAGCCGCAAGCTGTTCATGGACGCCCTCGGCCTGCCCCTGGAGAAGTACGAGGCCGACGAGTACTACTCCAGTGAGAGGATCCCCGGCAGCAGGCACTTCGGCGTGTGGCCGCTCGCGCAGGCCGCCGAGGCGTGCTTCGGCACGCCGCAGTGGCCCGCCGGCCGGGTGGTCCCCCAGGCATCCATCGAGTTCGAGGTGCAGGACGCAGCAGCCGTCGCCGCCGCTGGCGCCGAGCTTCAGCGCGCGGGCTACGAACTGCTGCACCCAGCGCGCACCGAGCCGTGGGGACAGACGGTGACCCGGGTTCTCACTGAGGATGGCCTGATCGTCGGCATCTCCTACGCCCCCACACTTCACGACGAAGGACGCGCCTGAGCGACGGCGACGCCCGCACGAGCGCCGCGACCAGGGCCGGATAAGCGCTGCGACCGGCCACTCAGAGCCCGCAAAAAAACCGAGGCTAGCGTGCGTACTCGGTGGCGCGCGATTCCCTGACCACGGTGATGCGGATCTGCCCCGGATAGGCCAGCTCCTCCTCGACCTGCTTGGCGACATCACGCGCGATCACCTGCGCGTGGATGTCGTCCACCTGGTCCGGCTTGACCATGACCCTGATCTCCCGGCCGGCCTGCATGGCGAAGACCTTCTCGACGCCCTCGTGGGCGGAGGCGATCTCCTCCAGCCGCTCGAGCCGCTTGACGTACGCCTCGAGGGACTCCCGCCGCGCCCCGGGCCTGCTGCCGCTGATCGCGTCGGCCGCCTGGGTGAGGACCGCCTCGACGGTGCGCACCTCCACCTCGTTGTGGTGCGCCTCGATGGCGTGCACGACGTCTTCCGGCTCGCCGTACCGGCGGGCGATCTCGGCGCCGATCAGCGCGTGGCTGCCTTCCACCTCGTGCGTCAGGGCCTTGCCGATGTCGTGCAGCAAGGTGCCGCGCCTGAGCAGCGCGGGGTCCAGGCCGAGCTCGCTGGCCATGATGCCGGCGATGTGCGCGGACTCGATCAGGTGCTTGAGCACGTTCTGCCCGTAGGAGGTGCGGTACCGCAGCCTGCCGAGGAGCGCCATGAGCTCAGGGTGCATGTCCGTGATACCGAACTCGGTGAGGGCGTCTTCCCCGGCGCGGACGCACAGCTGCTCGACGTCCGCCTTGCTCCGCTCGTGCGCCTCCTCGATCCGCTGCGGGTGAATCCGGCCGTCCAGGACAAGCCGCTCCAGGGTGAGCCTGCCGACCTCGCGCCGCACCGGGTCGAAGCAGGACAGCAGGACCGCCTCGGGGGTGTCGTCGATGATCAGGTTGACGCCGGTGACCGACTCGAAGGCGCGGATGTTGCGGCCTTCCCGGCCGATGATCCTGCCCTTCATGTCGTCGCCGGGCAGGTGCAGCACGGAGACCACCGACTCGCTGGTCTGCTCGCTGGCTATCCGCTGGATGGCCAGGGTCACGATCTTGCGGGCCCGCTTGTCGCCGTCCCTGCGCGCGTCGCCCTCGAGGTTCCTGACGGTGACGGCGGCCTCCCGCTTCGCCTGGCTCTCGATCCCGGCGATCAGCTCGGCCTTGGCCTGCCCGGCGGTCAGCCCCGCGGCCTGCTCGAGTACCTGACGCCGTTCCTCGCCCAGCCGGTCAAGGTCGCCGCGTTCGCGCTCGAGATCGCCGCGGAACTCGTCGAGTGCGGCTGACCTCTCCTCGAGCTTGCGGACCTCCTCGTCCAGCCGGTGCTCCCGCTCGGCCAGCCGCGCCTCGCGGCGTTCCAGGTCGGTGCGCAGCCCGGCCACCTCGTTCTTGACCGCGCGGATCTCGTCCTCGGCGGCGCGGCGGGCTCGCTCCGCCTGCTCGGCCGCAGCCTCCGCCGTACGCAGCAGCCCGGCAGCGTCCGACTCCGCCTGGGCGCGGATCTGCTCAGCCTCGGCGGCGGCAGGGCGCTCGTCCTGAGCCGGTCCGGAGACCTGGGCGGCGGGCTCCGCCTGGTCCGGTCCGGTCACGGCCGCGCGCGCAGCGGGCCTCTTCAGCGTGCGCAGCACGATGCCCAGCACGAGCAGGATGACGAGCAGGAGGATTCCGATCAGCGTGACTGCGATTGTGCCGCTCACCGCGCGCCCTCCCTGATCCGCGACTCCTGCTGTCAGTGTCATACCTACTGGTATGCCCTGGCGCGAGGGTTCACGCGCGCGACGCGACCGCCAGGCCCCGCAGGGCCCAGCCGACAGCGCTGCCGCCAGCCCGGCCCGCCGACCCGCAGCTGCGGCAGGTCCGTCCTGCCCGTGCGGCCGTCCCCGGCGGGATAACTGGCGGTGTGGATCTATGGTCATCCGCGTAGCGCGGAGTGATACCTCGCCCTGCCGAGAGGTTAAGCGCAGATAACGATTTGGGCAAGCAACCCGCCGCTTCTTCGCAAAGTTCACCTCTCGTCACGAACCGGAACACGAGCTAAGCGACGCCCCGTGCTCACCGTGACTCGCGCCGGCCTCACCGTCCGGTTGTCCCGTCGATGCGTTCGCGGAGCAGGTCGGCGTGCCCATTGTGGCGGGAGTATTCGGCGATCATGTGCACGTACACCAGCCGCAGTGAGTACGCCTCCCCGTGCAGCGTGAACGTGTCCCCGAACTTCATGCCGGCGACGGCCGCGTCGGCGAGCCGGCACTCCTCGGTGAACCGGGCGAAGTCTTCCGGGGCCAGCGCCGGGTCCGCATCGTCGAAGTCAGCGTCCTTCCCCCGGTCTGGCTCGTACATCGGCCCCACCGGCTGGCCGGCCGCTCGTTGCCGGAACCAGATGCGCTCGACCTTGGCCATGTGACGGACCAGCCCGAGCAGGGACAGGCTCGACGGCGGCACCGGGCGCTCGGCCAGCTGCTCTGCGGTCAGTCCGGCACAGATGTTGAGCAGGGTGCTTCGCTGCCAGGCCAGGAATCCTGCAAGGATGGGTCGGTCGTCTCCGCTGAGCGGCCCGTCGGCGCAGGCCGGAGGGCTCGGTGCTGTCCAGGTCATGGCACCAGCATTCCAGGACGCTCGGACCGCCTCGGCCGGTCAGCCCGCGAGGTCCGGTCCCGGGCCGGCGTCCGGATCCTGCTCCTCGGTCACGGCCAGATCGGCGTCCAGCACTGCTTCCATCTCGAGCCCGGCACTCGCGCAGTCGATTCCCTCCTGCTCGAGCGCCTCGCGGATCACCCGGTAGGCCAGCCCCGCCGGGTAGCCCTTGCGGGCCAGCAGGCCGGTCAGGCGGCGCATGCGCGTGGCCAGCGGGCGGCCCCTGGTCGCGGCCAGCTTCGCGTCGACCAGCCGCCGGGCGGCCGCTGCCTCCTGCTCCGGACCGAGGTCCTCGACGGCCGCCCGCACCTCGCCCTCGTCCACCCCGCGCTGCCGCAATTCGGCGGTCAGTGCGCGGCGGGCCAGCCCCCTGCCGCGGTGGCGCGAGTCAACCCACGCCCGGGCGAACGCCGCGTCGTCGATCAGGCCGGCCCCGGCGAGCCGGTCAAGCACCGCGTCCGCGGCCTGCTGCGGCACCCCGCGCCGGCGCAGCGCGTCATCGAGCTGCGCCCGCGTACGCGGCGCCGCGGTCAGCAGCCGCAGGCATATCTCCCTGGCCGCGGACTCGGGGACTTCGTACTGCCGGTCACCATGAACGGCGGCCGCCGTCCGGTGACGCGCCCCGCTACTTGTCACCGCCTGGCCGCTTGTCACTGGCCGGCCGCCCGGCAGCGTCACTGATCGAGGCGACCAGCGCACCAGCGTCCGCATCTACCCGCGGGCCCACGCCCAGCTTCTCCTTGATCTTCTTCTCGATGCCGTTGGCGATGTCGGGGTTGTCGTGCAGGAAGGTCCGCGCGTTTTCCTTGCCCTGTCCCAGCTGATCGCCTTCGTAGGTGTACCACGCACCGGACTTGCGGACGATCCCCTGCTCCACGCCCAGGTCGATCAGGCCGCCCTCGCGACTGAGCCCGTGGCCGAAAAGCAGATCCATCTCCGCCTGCCGGAAGGGCGGTGCGACCTTGTTCTTCACGACCTTCACGCGGATCCGGTTTCCCACCGCCTCGGTACCGTCCTTGAGCGTCTCGATACGCCGCACATCAAGCCGAACCGACGCGTAGAACTTCAGCGCCCGACCTCCGCTGGTCGTCTCAGGACTGCCGAACATCACCCCTACCTTTTCGCGCAGCTGATTGATGAAGATCGCGGTGGTCTTCGTCTGGCTGATCGCACCGGTCAGCTTCCTGAGGGCCTGGGACATGAGCCTGGCCTGCAGGCCAACGTGGCTGTCACCCATCTCGCCCTCGATTTCCGCGCGGGGGACAAGCGCGGCAACCGAGTCGATGACGACAATGTCGATCGCACCGGAACGGATGAGCATGTCGGCGATCTCAAGGGCCTGCTCGCCGGTATCTGGCTGGGACACGAGAAGCCCGTCGGTGTCAACGCCGAGCTTCTTCGCATAATCCGGGTCGAGCGCGTGCTCGGCATCGATAAATGCCGCTATCCCGCCCGCCGACTGCGCGTTCGCAATTGCATGAAGGGCGATCGAAGTTTTGCCTGAGCCCTCGGGGCCGTATATCTCCACGACGCGGCCGCGGGGCAGGCCGCCGATGCCCAGGGCCACATCGAGCGCGATCGATCCGGTCGGGATAACCTCCATAGGTGCCCTGACCTCGTCACCGAGCCGCATGACCGATCCCTTGCCGAACTGCCGCTCGATCTGGACGAGCGCGGTCTCCAGGGCCTTCTCCCTGTCCCCGCTCCTGACATTGCTCGTCCTGTCAATGCCTGCCATGTGGACTCCCTGTCGGGGTGAGGGGCCTGCGCCGGGGCGGGCTGCCGCCGACGCTGGCCATGACGGCGGGCCCGCCGTGGTTGCCTGTATGCCGGGCCGCCCGTGACTGTCGGCGCTGACGCTACGCGGCACCACCGACAGTTTCGCCCGGCGTGAATCCGGGCCGGATGGCGGACCGGAAGGTGTCAAGCCCATGCCTCTACCGTAGACGAACATCTGTTCGATCATGAAGGCGACACGCCGGCCGGGCGGCAAGTCCTGGCCCGCTAGCGGAGATTCTCCGGCACGTTGAAGGCATCGCAGACGGCCAGCCAGATGGATTTCATGTCCTCGCCGTCGGCGAGGGCCTGGTTGACCGTCCGTCCCCCGACGCCCGCAAGGACATAATCCTTGGCCACGCTGGCCGCGTAGTTCTCGCCGAACTGGCTGTTCATCCGGTCCCAGAAAACGGTGAGGCGCACGCTCCCAGGCTACCGGCGGGGGGCTCCCTGCCCGCCGCGCCGCCCCGGCACGGGACCCTGCCGCGGCGAGCCGGTACCCCCGGCAACCCTGCGCCGCGAGCCCGCCGCGGCTGCCGTACCGCCTTGCCCGGCGAGCCTGTGCCGCGGCGGTGAACGTGATTATGTTGCCTATTGAGGATCTTGTGTATTGCGGCCTTCCCGTCTCACGTAGGAGCACGGCATGACGACTCCGCCCGCGGATCAGGGCGACCAGCAGGAAGCCCCGTGGTCGCAGCCTCAACCGCAGAACCCGCCGCCTCACGGCCAGGCCGGGCCGGCGCGCCACCCCGGGCAGGAACCCGCCAGCTATCCCCCGCCGGGGCCGCCCGGCTCCTCGCCGCCCGGCTCCTCGCCGCCCGGCGCGGCGCCTGGCTCCTCGCCGCCCCGATCCTCGCCGCCGGGCTACCCGCCGCCCGGTTACCCGCCGCCCGGTTACCCGCCGACCGATTACCCGCCGCCCGGTTACCCTCAACCCGGTTACCCTCCGGCCGGGTACCCTCCGCCTGGCTACTCCCCGCCCGGCCTGCCCGGCTACCCCAGCGCCCCGGGGGCCGTGCAGAACCCGCCTTACTACTCCCCCGGCCAGGCCGGGCCGGCCGGGCCGGAGGGACCAGCCGCACCCGACGGGCCGCGCACCGGGTCCGCGCTCACCGCCCTGGTCCTGGGGGTCCTGGGCCTGCTGAGCAGCTTCTTCGCGTCGATCCTCGCCATCATCTTCGGCATCGTCGCGCTGGTCCGGATCCGGAAGACGGGGAGCCGGGGCCGGGCCATGGCGATCACCGGGATCGTGTTCGGCGTGACGTGGACCGGGCTGGCGGTGCTGTTCATCGTGCTCGCCATCCACGCTACCGACTACGGCAGCATCGGCAGGCTGCAGGCAGGTGCCTGCTTCGACGACACCCAGCCGCACCAGGTGTCCACGCAGGTCCAGTTCCTCTCGTCGTGCACGCAGCCGCACAACGGCGAGATCGTCGGCACCTTCGCCCTGTCCGGCAGCGGCTGGCCGGGCACGTCCGCCGTCCAGCGGCAGGCCAGCGCGGGGTGCGCGGCGATGCTGGGCACCGTTCTCCCGCAGTATGCGCTGGGCAGCGGCGTCAGCTTGCTGAACTACACCCCCGACCAGCGGGCATGGTCAGCAGGCGACCGGAGCGCATCGTGCGTGCTGATAGACCCGAACGCCAGGCGCACCGGGTCGATGTTCGCCGCGAGCGCCCCCTAGCATCCCCGCTGCGCCACCCGGCCCCGGTCACCCGGCCCCGGTCACCCAGACTCGGCAGCCCGGGGCAGCCACTAACCCGGGCATCGCACGGATCTCCTGCTTGCCCGCCTGCCGCACGAATCTGGCCCGTCCGCCCAAACTTTGCTGGTGCGTTGCCTGGCCTTACTCGATAATTTGGGCGACGGTCCTAACGTCAGCAACCGGGACGATCACCCGGGAGCGTGCCGTATCAGGCAGGAGGATCATGGAAGACAAACGAGGAATCTGGCGCACACGCACCAGGCTGACCGCTTTTGCGGGATCTGCCTCGCTGGTCGGGGGGCTCGTGGCGGCTGTCGCTGTGCCGGGCAGCGCCACCGCCGTCCAGCGGCCGGCCAGGACGGTGACGGTGGCTGCGACGGGCTGTCATCTCGGCAACGGCATCAAGCACGTCGTCCAGCTCGTCTTCGACAACGTCCACTTCTTCAGGGACAACCCGAATGTCCCCTCCGACCTGCAGATGATGCCGAACCTGCTGCACTTCTTCGAGCACAACGGGACGTTGCTGAGCAATAGCCACACCCCGCTGATCGCGCACACGGCCGACGACATTCTCACCACGCTGACCGGGCTCTACGGCGACCGCCAGGGTATGCCGGTGTCCAACTCCTACCAGGCCTACAACAAGGACGGGACGACCGACCCGGCCGGCTCGTTCGCCTACTGGACGGATCCCGTCTACGACACGGCATCCCACCCCAACGCAGGCCACGACACCCACCCGTCCATGGTCTACTCGGCCACCCCGCCGGCCACCAGCTACCTCAAGCCGAAGCCCAACACGACGACACCCGCGCCGTGGGTGCCCTACACCCGGGCCGGCTGTGACGTGGGCGCAGCGGCGACCGCGAACATGGAACTGGAGAACGACGCAGTCGACATCCCCAAGGTGTTCGGGCCGAACTCGCCCGAGGCCAAGCAGCTCGCCGCCGACCCTGACTCGTTCAAGGACGCGGAGACCGCGGATTACGTGGGCGTCGCCGTGCACTGCGCCAAGGGCGGCGCGCAGGGCGCCTTCTGCTCGACCGCGAAGGGCGTCAAGTACGGCCAGACCACCGCGACGCCCACGGCGGTAGCCGACCGGCTGCCGTCCGAGCCGGGCGGTTACGCGGGCTACCAGGCCCTGTTCGGCCACCGGTACGTCGCGCCCCAGCTCGGCGCAGGCACGCCGAATCTCAGCAGGAACGGCTTTGAGATCACCAATGCGGCCGGCAACCTGGTGGACCTGAACGGGAACCAGCTCAACGGCGCGTTCCTGACCGATCACCCGGGATTCCCCGGCTTCGGCGGGATCAACGCGTCACAGAGCCTCGCCTATACCGCCGACATGCTGGAGTCCGGCCTGCCCGTGGTCTACAGCTACATCGCCGACCTGCACGGCAACCACTTCATCCCTGGCCTGTCCGCGTGCGCCAGCGCGCCGAGCGCCCTTCCGACCGGTTCGGCCTGCTACGTCCAGCAGGCGCAGTACTACAACCAGGCGTTCGGTCTCTTCTTCCAGCGGCTGGGCGCCGACGGGATCACCTCCAAGAACACGCTGTTCGTCCTCACGTCGGACGAGGGCGATCATGTGGCCGGCGCTAACGTCGGCCGGGCGATCCAGCCCACGCCGGCCAACTGCGACGGCGCGAAGGTGACCGGCAACACGGTCACGCCTGACGTGCTGTGCACGTACCCGGCCGGTTCGTTCGGCGAGCTCGCCGGGAACATCAACGGCCTGATCGCGACACAGACGAAGAACACCACTCCGTTCAGCCTGGAGGCGGACACGGCGCCGGAGTTCTACGTCACGGGCAAGCCAGGGCCCAATGCACTCCCGGTCCGCTCCCTGGAGCGGGCCGTGGGCAGCCTGACGGCGACCAACCCGTACGCGAGCCCGTCCAACCAGCTGATCACCAACTACCTCGCGGATCCGACCGAGGAGGCCATCCTCCACATGGTCAACGCCGATCCGGCGCGCACGCCCACGTTCGCGATGTTCGCCAGGCCCGACTACTACCTCGCGACTGGCTCGGCCACGTGCAGTCCGTCGTGTGTCACCCAGAACACCGGATTCGGCTACGATCACGGCGACTACGCGGCCGAGATCAATACCAACTACATCGGCCTCGTCGGTCCCGGCGTCGCTCACCTCGGGCTGGACGGATCGGCCGCCAGCCAGGGTCCGAGCTCCGCGGGCCCGAATAGCGGGCAGGTCACGGTGCCCGGGTCAGGGACGACGGGAACCTGGGCCGACGAGACAGACGTCCGGCCGACGGTCATGTACCTGACCGGCCTGCAGGATGACTACGAGCACGACGGCCGGGTGATCACCCAGGCGCTGGCTCATCCCAACACCGCCCTCAGCGCTCCCGGCGTGTCCGCGCTCGGCGCGTGCTACAAGCAGCTGAACTCCAGCGTGGGGCAGTTCGGCACCGCCACCCTCCAGGCCGCGACCAAGGCCATCGAGAGCAGGAGCAGCAAGGACGCGGTCTACAAGATCACCGACAAGGCCCTGGCAGCACTCGAGATCGTCAGGGACAAGCTCGCCGGGCAGATCAAGGGCGAGCTGGAAGCGGCCGCGTTCCACAACACGCCGGTCGAGGGCGCGCCGGAGCAGACGTCCGCCTGCCAGGAGGTGATCACCGCCGCTACGGAACTGGCGCAGCACGTCTCCTGACCGGCCACGACAACGGGCACGGCCGTTTCCTGACCGGCCACGACAAGGAGTCCCGCCCCACCGCTCATCTGGCGGGGCGGGACTCCTGCCGTCTGCGCCGGGTGAGGTCAGGAAGCGGAGACCGAGGCCAGCAGCTCGGTGCGGGCCGCATCGACGGCGGCGAGCATGGCCCCGCGCAGCACCGGGCCGCGGGTCATCATCGTCGGCACCACCCGCGGCGTGGCCGGGCAGATCCGGCCGACCTCGGCGGCCACCCGGCCGGCCAGCTCGTCTCCGCCGGCCAGCCCGATGCCGCCGCCGAGCACCACGAGCCCCGGATCCAGCACGACCGAGATCGCGGCGACGCCGAGCGCTACCCGCGAGGCCAGCTCGTCAAGGAACTCCCGGCCGCGGTCGCCGCCGGCCGCCGCGTCGGCGACGGCAGAGGTGACCGCCCCGGCAGCCACCACCACGTCCGGCCCGGACTGGCCGCCGAAGCCGAAGCCCGCCGCGAGCCGCCGCACCACGCTGGCGCCGACCAGTGACTGGAACGCGCCGGTGGACGGCCGCCGCACATGCTCCGGCAGTCCCACGCCCGGCACCGGCAGGTACCCGATCTCGCCGGCCGCGCCGGCCACCCCCCGGTGCACCCGGCCGTCGATGACCGCCGCGAGACCGAGCCCGGTGCCGATCCAGACCAGCGCGAAGTCGTCTACGCCCCGGGCGGCGCCAAGGATGTGCTCGGCCCGCGCCGCCAGGTTCGCGTCGTTCTCGATGATGACCGTCCGGCCCAGGTCACCGCGGAGCGCGTCGAGCACCCCTTCGTGCCAGAGCGGCATGTTGACGGCGAGCCTGACATCACCGGTGCGCGGGTCCACCACGCCGGGGCTGCCGATCACGATGGTGCGCAGCTCGGCCAGATCGACGCCCGCGGACGCGCAGGCGGCCGCGACCGCGGTGTGCACCAGGACGACCGGATCCTGGCTTCCGGCCGGGTCGATCGTCACCTCGCTGACCAGCTGGCCGGTCACGTCCGCGACGCCGGCGCTGACCACCTCGGCCTCCACGTGCAGGCCCGCCACGTAGGCGGTGGACGGCACCACCGCGTACACCGCGGCGTTCGGCCCGCGCCCGCCGGACCGGGTGCCGGTGACCTGCACCAGCCCGCGCTCCTCCAGACGGCCGAGCAGCTGGGCCGCGGTGACCTTGGACAGCCCGGTCTGCTCGCCGAGCTGCGCCCTCGTCATCGGGCCGCCGGTCAGCAGCAGCTCCAGGGCCGCGCGGTCGTTGAGCTCCCGCAGTAGGCTCGGCGTGGCCGGCCGTGGTTCCATGTGATCCCCTCGTTGTCACCGCGGGGCGGTAGCGTTCTGGCGCAGACGCCGTTTCTGTCTCGATATGGCAACAGGCACTATCTTATAGGAAACTTTCCTGTTAGTTTCACCCGGACGGCCGGACCGCCCCGGCCCGCTCGCGAGCAGGGAATCCGGCCCGTCGCCACGGAACGCACGCTCCGCGGAACGAACCCGGGAAGGGAGATCGGTAGTGCGATTCAGAACATCCGCCGTCGCGATCGGCGCAACGATCGCGCTCGCCGGGGCCGCCGCAGGATGCGGCTCTGGCGGCAGCAGCAGTTCGTCGGCCTCAGGCGTGCCCGCCTCGCTCACCGTCTGGCGCATGGGCCCGTCTGTGCCCTCCGAGGTCAAGTGGATGAACGGCGTGGTCGCGCAGTTCCACAAGCAATACCACGCCTACGCCAAGACCAAGATCAATGTCGTATGGATTCCCTGGGCCAACCGGACCACCGACTGGCAGAAGGCGGCGGCCAGCGGCAAGAACGCCCCCGACATCACCGAGCTCGGCAACACCGACACGCCGACCGAGGCGTCGCTCGGCATGCTGGCCAACATCGCCAGCAACGTGAACTCCTGGTCGGGCAAGGCTGACGTGGTGGGCGGCATGCTGGCCAACGACACCCAGGGCAGCAGCATCTTCGGCGTGCCATGGTTCGGCGGCGTGCGCGGCATCTGGTACCGCAAGAACGAGTTCCAGGCGGCGGGCATCACCTCCGCGCCGGCCACCTGGGCGCAGTTGCTGTCCGACGCCAAGGCCCTGATGAAGAAGTACCCGGGCAGCTACGGCATCGGCGCGCCCAGCAACTACACCTACGGCATCGCCAGCTTCATCTGGGGCGCGGGCGGCCAGATCGCCGTGCAGCAGGGCGGCAAGTGGGCCGGCCAGCTGACCAGCCCGCAGTCGGAGGCCGGCATCAAGTTCTACGCTGACCTGACCACGACCCAGCACGTGTCGCCGGCCAAGTACATCGGCCAGACCGAGCTCGGTAACCCGGGCGCCACATCCGGCGGCTCGAACGAGGATTTCGCCCTCGGCCGGCTCGGCATGTATATCGACGGCCCGTGGGCCCAGGCCGAGTTCCCGGCGAACACCGTGGACAAGGCTGGCCTGGCGTCGTTCCCGGTGCCGAGCCAGAACGGCCCGAACCCGGCACCGGCCTTCGCCGGCGGCTCCGACCTAGGAGTCTTCGCCACCAGCAAGTACAAGACGGCCGACTGGAACCTGATCCAGCTGATGGACAGCCAGAGCAACTCCACCACGTTCGCCAACCTGCAGGGCTTCTTCCCGCCGTACACGTCGAAGCTCACCGGCGGCGCATATGCGGGCAGCGCGATCATGTCCGGGTTCGCGAAGGCCGCCGCCACCACCCAGATCTCGCCGTTCAACGCCAAGAACTGGACCATCGTCGACACGACCGACCAGATCATCCCGACGATGATGAAGGCGCTGGAGAAGGGCGCGAACTTCCAGGCCACGGTCAGCACGGCCAACACCGAGATGCAGAACGTGCTGAACACGGGCAAGGAAAGCTGA
Organism: uncultured Actinomycetes bacterium; assembly: GCA_963702235.1. GTDB lineage: Bacteria > Actinomycetota > Actinomycetes > Streptosporangiales > Streptosporangiaceae > PALSA-505. The sequence goes on along the minus strand of CAVPBZ010000023.1, from coordinate 70,067 downwards.
CCCGCGGTCAGGAACCAGGCAGATGGCCCGCGCCGTGGTTGACACCGTAGGAGAGCGGCAGGCGAGCACCCCGCGGCCCCGCCGCGCGATCAGGGGCCGCGCCGGGCCGCAGCGCCGCGGCGGCCGGTCGGGTGTCGGCGCATTCCTGCGCCGACACCGGCTGGCCCCCTACCTCCTGCTGCTGCCCTCGCTGGCCGCGATCGGGCTGGCCCTGATCTGGCCGACGCTGCAGGTCGGGCTGTACTCGCTGCAGAGCTTCGGTGAGGCACAGATCCTCGGCACGCTGCCGGCCAAGTGGGTGGGGTTCGGCAACTTCACCACGACGCTGGCCGACCCCGAGTTCTGGCTGTCACTGCGCACCACGGTGATTTTCGCGGCCGTCGTGGTGACACTGACCATGCTCATCGGGACGCTTGTCGGGCTGCTGCTGCACCGGCTCGGCAGGCGGATGGCCGCGTTCGTCAGCGGCGCCGCGCTGCTGGCCTGGGCCACGCCCGCGGTGTCCGCGTCGGTCATCTTCGTCTGGTTCTTCAGCCCGGATGGCGGGATCGTCAACTGGGCGCTGGAGAAGCTGCCGCACTGGCTGGGCGGCGGCCAGCAATGGTCGCAGTTCAACTGGGCCACGAACGGCGCGCTGCCCGCGTACACGATCGCCACCCTGCTCGTGGTCTGGCAGTCGTTCCCGTTCATTGCGGTCACCGTGCTGGCCGGCCTCAAGTCCATCCCGGTCGAGCTGTACGAGTCGGCCCGGGTAGACGGGGCCGGCCCGTGGCAGAGCTTCAGGAAGATCACCTACCCGATGCTCAAGCCGATCTTCCTGATCCTGGCGCTGCTGTCCATCATCTGGGACTTCAACGTGTTCACCCAGACGTACATCATCACCGGGGCCCTCGGGAACCGGGACGAGTACAACCTCGCGCTGTACTCCTACAGCCAGGCGTTCCAGACGCCGCCCCAGGTCGGGCTCGGCTCCGCGCTGGCGCTGATCCTGACGGTCATCCTGCTGATCATCACGGTGGGCTACGTCCGGGCGAACATCAAGCAGGGAGCGCTCGCATGACCAGCATCCCCGCCCGCGCGGGCGGGGCCGGGCCGGGCACCGCCAGGGGCGCCCAGCGGGCCAGGACCGCGAAGACGGCCCGCCGGGCCGCACTGAACGCGACCGGGCTCGTGGTCGCCCTGCTGGCGCTGTTCCCGATCTTCTGGATGATCTCCACCGCGTTCAAGCCCGCGACCGAGATCTACTCGCTGACGCCGCACCCGCTGCCGGCCCACCCGACCACCGGCAACTTCAACCAGGTGATCAACGGCCAGGCGGCGGGCATGGGCCTGTCGTTCTGGACGTTCTTCCGCAACAGCCTGCTGATCACCGTGACCTCGGTGGTTCTCGCCTCCGCGCTGTCACTGCTGGCCGCGGTCGCGGTGGCCAGGTTCAGGTTCCGGCTGCGCACCTCGTTCCTGATCATGCTGCTGGTCGTGCAGATGATCCCGGCCAACGCGCTGGTCATCCCCCTGTTCCTCGACTACCGGTCGCTGAACCTGCTGGACAGCCTGACCGGCCTGATCATCCTGTACGCGGGCCTGGCGCTGCCGATCTCGATCTGGCTGCTGCGCAACTTCGTGGCCACGGTGCCGCGCGAGCTCGAGGAGGCGGCGGCGCTGGACGGCGCCAGCCCGGCGCGCATCTTCTGGCGGATCCTGTTCCCGCTCGTCGCGCCGGGGCTGGTCGCCACCAGCACGTTCTCCTTCATCACGGCGTGGAACGAGTTCATCTTCGCGCTGACGTTCCTGTCCACCCAGAGCAAGTACACGCTGCCTATCTACGTGCAGTACTTCTTCGGCCGCAACGGGGCGAGCTGGGGCCCGATCATGGCCGCCTCGACGCTGTACACGATCCCGCCGGTGGTGTTCTTCCTGATCGTGCAGCGGCGGATGGTCGGCGGCCTGGTCGCCGGGTCGGTGAAGGGATGACCGAGGATCCGTCCCTCGCCCGCCTCGCCGAGGCGATCCTCGTCCCGCCGTTCCCGGGGACCACTGTCCCCGGCTGGTTGCTCGCCGCCCTTGACCGCGGCCTCGCCGGGGTCACTCTGTTTGGCCCGAACGTCTCCGATCCGGCCCAGCTGGCCGCGCTGACGTCCCGGCTGCGAGACGCCGCGGGTGAACCCGTCATCGCGATCGACGAAGAGGGCGGGGACGTTACCCGGGTGGCGCACGCGACCGGCAGCCCGTACCCCGGCAACGCGGCTCTGGGCGCGGTCGATGACGTCACGCTCACCGCGGAGATCTACCGCGCGCTGGGGTCCGACCTCGCGGCCGTCGGGATCAACACCAACCTGGCGCCGTCGGTGGACGTGAACTCCGCGGCGGACAACCCGGTGATCGGCACCCGGTCGTTCGGCGCGGACACGGACCTGGTCGTCAGGCACGCCGCGGCCGCGGTGACCGGCCTGCAGTCCGCCGGGGTCGCGGCCTGCGCCAAGCACTTCCCCGGCCACGGCAGCACCCGCGACGACAGCCACCACATGATCGCCACCGTGGACGGCGACCTCGAGCAGGTACGGCGCCGGGACCTGCCGCCGTTCGCCGCCGCCATCGCCGCGGGCACACAAGCGGTCATGCCCGGCCACCTGCGCGTCCCCGGCCTCACCGGCAGCCTCCCCGCAACGTGGTCGGCCGCGGCCCTGTCCGGCCTGCTCCGCGGCGAGCTCGGCTTCACCGGAGTGATCATCTGCGACGCCCTCGAGATGCGCGCGGTCAGCGCACCGCACGGCGTCCCCGAGGCCGCGGTGCGCACGGTCGCGGCCGGCGCCGACCTGCTCTGCCTCGGCCGCGACCAGGACGAGGACACCTACCTGGCCGTCCGTGCCGCCCTAGCCGCCGCCGTCACCGAAGGCCGCCTCCCCGTTCACCGCCTCGAAGAGGCAGGCACCAGGGTCGCCGCCCTGCGCTCCTGGCTGGCCATGGCCCGCGCCGCCACCGCTGCGAAGCCGGCCGCGAGCGGCGCCGGTCCCAGCCGCGTTGCCCCGCTGGCCAGACCAGTGCCGCTAACTGTCGGCGCGCAGCCCATCGACCTGCCGCGGGCACCCGGTACGCAGCCCGGACCGCCGCCAGCCGCCCAGGCCGCACACCTGACGCCGGCAACCGGCGCGCAGCCCGGACCGCTGCCGCCGGCAGTCAGCGCGCAAGCCGAGCCGGTGCTGCGAGCGACAGGCGACGGGGCGGCGCGTAACGGGACGCCCGTCGGGCTGACCGCTGCTCGCCGGGCGCTGCAGGTCTCCGGGCTCAGCCACCCGCCCGCCGACCCCGTGGTCGTCGAGCTCAGGCCCCGCAGCAACATCGCCGTCGGCACCGTCCCCTGGGGCCTGGGCCCCTGGCTGGACGGCAACGTCATCCGGCTAGACACGAGCCAGGGCGACGCCGAGCTCAGCCGCGCAGTGGCAGACGTGCTCGCCAGCGCAGCCGCCCGCCCGCTGGTGATCGTGGTCCGCGACGCGCACCGCCACCCAGCGGCCCGTGCGGCCACCGTCGCGCTCCTCGCCGCGCACCCGGACGCCGTGGTCGTGGAGATGGGCCTGCCGCTCTGGCGCCCGCCGGCCGGCGCGTACGTCGCCACGTTCGGCGCCGCCCAGCCCAACGCCGAGGCCGCAGCCGAGGTACTGGGCCTGACTTCCTGATGGCGCCGCAACGGCAGCGCTCGGATTCCGGCCTGAGTGCTGCTCTCGCGCGCCCTAGCGGCTCGGGCTAGTGTGACGTGCGGCTGACTGACGGGAGGATCCCATGCGCTGGTGCACGTACGTCTCCCCGGCCGCCTCGGCTACGCGGGTGGGCCAGCTGCACGAGGGTGCGATCCGCGGCCTGCCGGGCAGCGGCGGCCTGGTGGATCTGCTCGGGGACGACGGAGAGAAGCTGGCAGAGGCGGCCGAGCGGGCGATGAGGGATCCGGCGGAAGTCATTCCCGAAGCCGGCGTACGGTTTCTGGCGCCGGTGCCGCAGCCGCCGTCCATCCGGGACTTCTACGCGTTCGAGGAACATGTCAGGACGGCCGCGACGGCGATCGGGCACGATGTTAGCCCGGTCTGGTACGAGATTCCGCTGTTCTACTTTACGAATCCGGCCGCGACCCGCGGACCCTATGATGACGTTCCGATTGCTCCCGGATCGCAGCGTTTCGACTACGAACTCGAGATCGCCGCGGTCATCGGCCGGCCGGGCTCCGATCTCGATCCCGCGGTCGCCGAGGAGTACATCGCCGGGTACACGGTGATGTGCGACTGGAGCGCCCGGGATTTGCAGGCCCAGGAGATGAAGGGTCACCTCGGCCCGGCCAAGGGAAAAGACACCGCGACGAGCTTCAGCGCTTTCCTCGTCACGCCGGACGAGCTTGAGGCCTGCCGCGCGGGCAATGCCTACGACCTGAAGATGACCGCCTCGGTCAACGGGCGGCCGTATTCGAGCGGGACGTTCGCCAGCATCTACTGGCGATTCGGTGAGCTGATCGCCTATGCCTCCCGCGGCACGACGCTGCGTCCTGGCGACGTCATCGGGAGCGGCACCGTGGGCACCGGCTGCATCCTGGAGCTGTCGCGGGTACACGGCGAGGATGCCTACCCGTGGCTCACATCCGGCGACCAGGTCCGGCTGGAAGTCAACCGCATCGGCGTCATCAGCAGCACCATCCGGCCCGCCGTGCCGGTGATTCCGCTGCGCCGCTGACGACGACTGGCGCGGCCGAGACCATGTTCAGGCCAGAATGCCTGCATAATGCTGCACATGAGATTGTCTGCCCGCGCCGACTACGCGCTTCGCGCCTCGATTGAGATCGCCACCATCACCGATGGCCATGTCACCGCCGAGCAGGTCGCGCGCGCGCAGGAGATTCCGGTCAAGTTCCTCGAGACCATCCTCACCCAGCTGCGGCGGGCCGGCCTGGTCCGCAGCCAGCGGGGGCCTGACGGCGGCTTCTGGCTGGCCCGGCCCGCGAGCGAGATCACGCTCGCCGACATTATCCGCGCCATCGACGGCCAGCTTCTCGGCGTGCGTGGCGAGCGCCCGGAGAACATCGGCTACATCGGCGCCGCGGAGCCACTGCAGCGGGTGTGGATCGCACTGCGGGCGAGCGAGCGCGCCATCCTGGAAGAGGTGACGCTCGATCAGATCGTCTCCGGCGAGCTGCCGGACACGGTGACCGAGCTGGTGGGAGACCCCCGGGCCTGGGCCTGAAGAATTTACCCAGTGTTTACACCGGACCGTGCCGGTGGCCGCGCCAGAACGCCGCGCGCGTCCTGGCAACTCGCTGGTGCTTAGACCGGGACCATGTCGGAGACGTCGCCGGGCCGGCGCGCCGGCCTGCGGAACTCCGGGTCGTCGCCGACCAGCGCAGACTCGGCCAGCTGCTGCTCCTCGCGAACCGGGCGCAGCCGGACCGCAGTGAGCGCCGACGACTCGGCCGACGTGTTCAGCACCGTACCCACCTGCGTCTGCAGCGGGGCGGGCCGGCCACGGTGCAGCCCCGGCTCCCGCGGTCCGCTCAGCACCGGGTTGCTTTGCAGCTCGGCCAAGGCGAAGTTGTCGGAGACTTCCCTGAGCACGTGGGACAACGGCGTCTCCAGTGCTGTGCAGATCGCCGACAGCAGCTCAGAGGACGCTTCCTTCTGACCGCGCTCGACCTCGGACAGGTAGCCGAGCGAGACACGGGCGGAGGCGGAGACCTCGCGGAGGGTGCGACCCTGCCGGAGGCGAAGCCGCCGCAGCACGTCACCGAGCAAGTGACGAAGCAAGACCATCGTCGCACTCCCTTCCGCGGCCGTTCTGCTTAGTACTCACCGTACCTGCCCTCACGCACAGTCTGCGAGACCGTATCGCCGCGTGTTCGTTTTTTACGTAACGCTGTAATCGCCGGACCTCTTCCCGGCCGCGCAGTCGCGTTCCTCATGCCGCCAGGATGCCTTGCAGCAGCTGCAGTGACTGTGCCACCGTCTGGTCCCTGATCGAGCGGCGGTCCCCGGCCAGGGACAAGCTCCGCCGCGCGGCGCTGAGCTGGCCCGTTGCCGCGATGTGCACGGTGCCCACCGGCTGCCCGTCGGCCGGATCCGGGCCGGCCACCCCGGTGGTCGCGATCCCGAACGTGGCGCCCAGCCGGCTGCGCACGCCGTCGGCCATCGCCGCGGCGACGTCAGCGTGCACCGCGCCGTAGCGCTCGAGCAGCGCCTGCGGCACGCCGAGCAGCGTGGCCTTGAGGTCGGTCGCGTACGCCACGACGCCGCCGCGGAAGACGACCGACGCGCCGGGGACCTCCACGAGCGAGGCCGCGAGCAGCCCGCCAGTCAGTGATTCCGCCACCGCGACGGTCTGCCCCCGCTCGGTCAGCGTGGTGACGACCAGCCGCGCCAGCGCGGCCGTCTCGGGCCCGGTCACGGTCTGTCCGCCCGGGCCCGGATCACGTAGTCGCCGCCGGTGACCAGCGTGACCACCACGGCCGCCGCCATCACCAGCGGCCGGGCCAGGCCGAACGGCCCGGGCAGCACGTACAGGCTGATCGCGATCACCTGCAGCAGGGTCTTGAGCTTGCCGCCGCGACTGGCCGCGATGACGTTGCGCCTGATGACCATGATCCGGAGCACGGTGATGCCCAGTTCCCGGACCAGGATCACGCCGGTCACCCACCACGACAGCTCGCCGAGCACCGACAGCGTGATGAACGCCGAGCCGGTCAGCGCCTTGTCCGCCACCGGATCCGCGATCTTGCCGAAATCGGTGATCAGCCCGCGCTGCCTGGCCAGCCGACCGTCCAGCAGGTCGGTGGCCGAGGCGATGATGAACAGCGCGAACGCGGCCACCCGCCAGCCGGTCCCGCCGGCGACCAGGAACACGACGAAGAACGGGACCATCACCAGCCGCAGCACCGTCAGCGCGTTGGCCACGTTGACGATGCCGGGCGGCGGCACGGCCGCGGCGGCGGGACAGGCCCGGCCACCCGCGGCGGCAGCGGGATCCGGGATCAGGGGGCCGGCAGCGGCGGGGCCCGCGGCCGCGGGCCCGGCCGCCGGAGGGTCGTCCTGCGACCCGGTCAAGGCGCGACCGGGCGGACGAAGTCTGCCAGCAGGTCTACCCCCTCGGCCGCGGTGAACTTCGCCTGCACCAGGTCCCCGGCGCGCCGGCCGGAACACCCGGTGACGATCGTGAGCCCGTCTACTTCCGGCGCCTGATGCGCGGCCCGGCCCTCGTAGCGGCCCGTCCCGATCCGGCGCTCGAGCAGCACGTCGCTGACCTCGCCCACCCGGTCCGCCGAGCGCTGCGCCATCAGCTCGTCAGCCAGCGACGTCACGTCCTCGACCCGCCGGGCGACCTCAGCGGGGTCGATCTTGCCGGACAGCGACCCGGCCTCTGTGCCGTCCTCGTCGGAGTAACCGAAGATCCCGATCGCGTCCAGCCGGGCCTCGTCGAGGAACCCTTGCAGCGTCTCGACGTCGTGCTCGGTCTCGCCGGGGAACCCCACGATGAAGTTCGACCTGATCCCGGCGGCCGGGCAGGCCTGCCGGATCCGGCCGACCAGGTCGCCGAACCGCTCCGCGTCGCCGAACCTGCGCATCGCGCGCAGCACCGGGCCGCTGGCGTGCTGGAACGACAGGTCGAAATAGGGCGCGACGCCGGGCGTGGCGGCCAGCACGTCGATGAGCCCGGGACGCACCTCGGCCGGCTGCAGGTAGCTGACCCTGACCACCGCGATGCCGTCGACCGCGGCCAGCGCGGGCAGCAGTTCCTCGAGCAGCCGCAGGTTGCCCAGGTCCTTGCCGTAGGACGTGGAGTTCTCGCTGACCAGCAGCAGCTCACGAACCCCCTGCGCGGCCAGCCATTGCGCCTCGGCCACCAGGTCGCCGACGGGCCGGGACAGGAACGCGCCGCGGAACGACGGGATCGCGCAGAAGCTGCACCGGCGGTCGCAGCCAGAAGCGATCTTGAGCGGGGCGGTGACGCCCTTACCCAGCCGCCTGCGCAGCACCCGGGGCCCGGACGCCGGCGCCAGCCCGGCCGGCAGGTCGGGGATGCCGTCACGCCACGGCTCGGCGGCGGCCGGAAGCCCGTGCGGGCCGGCGGGCGCGGCGCGGGGCCGGTCGGCCGGGGCGAGCGGCAGCAGCTTGCGGCGGTCCCGCGGCTGGTGCGCCGCCCAGCGCCCGCCACTGACCACCGCGTCCAGCCGGGCCGCGATATCCGGGTAGTCGTCGAAGCTGACGACCTGGGCCTCGGGCAGCGCCTCGGCCAGATCCGAGCCGTAGCGCTCGGCCAGGCAGCCGGCCGCGACCACGGTCGCGCCCGACGACGCGGCGTCCAGCAGCTCGTCGATGGATTCCTGCTTGGCCGCCTGGATGAAACCGCAGGTGTTGACCATCACCACCTCGGCTTCGGCCTGGTCGGTGAGCTGCCAGCCGCCGCTTTCCAGCCGCGCGGCAAGCTCTTCCGAATCGACCTCGTTGCGCGCGCAGCCAAGGGTCACCAGGCGGACCGTGCGGTCCGCGCCAGCGGTCTTCTCCTTGTTCTCCGGCACACCGGCAGACTACGGTACCTGACGCCCTGCGCAGGCACGCGCCGTGGCCCCGGCGCGACGGCCGGCCGTCAGCGGGACAGCTGCTTGCCGGGCCGGAAGCTCAGCGTGACTGGGTTACCCACCCGGCCGGGGGATCCGCGGTTCTGCCCGTTGACGGTGAGCGCGACCGCGCCCGGGTTGCCGAGCTGCATGTCCACCGCGTGCCGGAACCGCCAGGTCTTGGTGGCACCGGCCGGGAGGGTGACCTGCGTCAGGTAGGCGCCGTTCGGGCGGGTGAACTCCACCCAGCACGGCTGGGCCTTCACGGCCAGCTTGATGACGAGTTCCTTACTGGCCGTGGCGCCGGCGGAGCTGGCCGGCGGTGAGCTGTGGTGCGCGGCGGCCGGCGCCGGGCGGCTGCCCTGGTGCTGCTCCGCCGCCGGATGGGCGGTGCCCGAGCCGGAGGACACCGTGTGGTAGATCAGGTAGCCGACGATCACGACGAGGGCCAGCACCATCGCCACGCTCCAGTTGAGCGAGCGGCCCTCTTTCAGCCGGATCGGCGTGGACGGCTCGAACACCTCGGCCGCCCTGATCGCGTGCGGCGCGCCGTGCGCCGAGTCGTACTCCCCGATGAGCGTGTCCGGGTCGATGCCGATGACCTTCGCGATGCTCCGGATGTGCCCGCGGGCGTAGAAGTCGCCGCCGCAGGCAGAGAAATCACCGCGCTCGATGCCGCGGATGATCGTCTCCCTGATGCGGGTCTGGTCGCTGACCTGCGTAATGGTGAGACCGGCCCGGCGACGCGCTTCCGCCAGGGTGTCACCGATGCTCACGCCGCGCCTCCACCGTGCTTGTCATAGACAACTGCATTTGCCGAGAAGGTCTGGTCCCACTCGGCGCGGACGGCCGCCGGAAGCGAGTCGTCCCGCGCGGTGGAACAGTCACCAAGTGTAGACATGCGCACACGGTGCCGCGAGGACAGCTGCCGCTGTTCGCCCAGTTTTTGTTACTCGCCACGGAGCGGGCCGAGGACCTCTTCCATGTCATCCGGCCTGATCAGCACGTCCCTGGCCTTAGAACCCTCGCTCGGCCCGACGATGCCGCGGCTCTCCAGCAAGTCCATCAGCCGGCCTGCCTTGGCGAAGCCGACCCGGAGCTTGCGCTGCAGCATCGAGGTCGAGCCGAACTGCGTGCTGATGATGAGCTCGGCGGCCTGGATAAGCAGTTCCCTGTCGTCGCCGATGTCCGCGTCGATATCGCGCTGCTTGCCTTCGACCGGGATGACGTCCTCGGCGTAGCTGGGCTCGGCCTGCTTCTTGCAGTGCGTGACGACCTCGTGAATCTCCTTCTCGGTGACGTAGGCGTTCTGCAGCCGGACCGGCTTGCTCGCTCCCATCGGCAGGAACAGCGAGTCGCCCTGGCCGATGAGCTTCTCCGCCCCCGGCTGGTCCAGGATGACCCTGCTGTCGGCGAGGCTGGAGGTCTCGAACGCGAGCCTGGACGGCACGTTGGCCTTGATCAGGCCGGTCACCACGTCCACGCTCGGCCGCTGGGTGGCCAGCACCAGGTGAATTCCCGCCGCGCGGGCCAGCTGGGTGATCCGGACCACCGAGTCCTCGACGTCGCGGGGCGCGACCATCATCAGGTCGGCGAGCTCGTCCACGATCACCAGCAGGTACGGGTAGGGCAGGTACACCCGCTCGCTGCCCGGCGGCGCGGTGAGCTTGCCCGCCCGCACCGCCTTGTTGAAGTCATCCAGGTGCCGGAAGCCGGAGGCGGCCAGGTCGTCGTACCGCCGGTCCATCTCGCCGACGACCCAGCCGAGCGCTTCCGCCGCCTTCTTCGGGCTGGTGATGATCGGCGTGATCAGGTGCGGCACGCCCTGGTAGGACGTCAGCTCGACCCGCTTCGGGTCAACGAGGATCATCCGCACCTCGTCCGGCGTGGCCCGCAGCAGGATAGAGGTGATCAGCCCGTTGATGCAGGTCGATTTCCCAGCCCCGGTCGCGCCGGCAATCAGGATATGAGGCATCTTCGCGAGGTTGGCGACGACCGTGCGGCCCTCGACGTCCTTGCCGAGGCCGACCACCATCGGGTGATGGTCGGCGACGGCCACCGCGGACCGGAGCACGTCGCCCAGGCTGACGATCTCCCGGTCGGTGTTGGGGATCTCCACCCCGATAGCGGACTTGCCCGGGATCGGGGACAGGATCCTGACGTCCGCGCTCTTCACCGCGTAGGCGATGTTCTTGGACAGGGCGGTGACCCGCTCCACCTTGACCGCCTGGCCGAGCTCGATCTCGTACCTGGTCACGGTCGGCCCGCGGGTGAACCCGGTGACGTGGGCGTCCACATCGAACTGCTCGAGCACGCTGGTCAGCGCCTCGACCATGAGATCGTTGGCCCGGGTCCGCTCCTTGTGCGCCGATCCGGGCCGCAGCAGCGCCGCGGGCGGCAGCGTGTAGCTCGCGTCCGTCGCCCCGGTCAGCGTGAGCTGCTCGGGCTTGCGCAGCCGGTCATGACCGGCAGGCCCGGCCGCCGCCCCTGGCGGCCCGCCGGGACCGTGCGGGCCGCCGGGACCGTGCGGGCCGTCGGCGCCCACGCCCGCGCCGCCGGCGAGCTGGCCGGCCGACGACGCGAAGCCGAGCGCGTCCAGCAGTCCCTCGTCGCTCTCGGCCGCGGCACCTCCCGCTGGCCCGGTCCCCGCCGGGGCGCCCGCGGATCCGGGCATGCGCGGCTTGATCCGGGTGCCGCGCTCGGCGATGAGCGGTGAATCGTAGGGCCGGTCGTGATCACCGGCCTCGATCGCCTGCGGGCGGCGGCCGAGGCGGCCCAGGGGGCCGACCCCTGCCCGTTCGGGATCATCGGTTGTCCTGCCTGCCGTGGTCCCCGGCCCGGCGCGGCCCGCGCCGGGCCGCCAGTGCCGGAGCCGGGCCAGCTCGGCGGGCACCATGTGCAGCGGCGTCGCGGTGATGACCAGCACGCCGAAGCCGGCGACGAGCGCGAGCAGCGGCGCGGCCACCCACGGCGTCAGGGCGGCGACCAGCGGGGCCGAGGCGAAAAACCCGATCAGCCCGCCCGCGTGCCGCATCGCCGCCGCGCCGGCCGTCGGCTGCGGCGTGCCGTTGGCGATATGCACCAGGCCGAGCGCGCCGACGATCAGCGCGAGCCAGCCGATCACCATCCGGCCGGTCTCGGCGTTGCGGTCGGGATGACGCAGGAACCGCCAGCCGAGCAGGGCCAGCAGCACGGGGACCGTCCAGGCCAGCGACCCGAACCCGCCTCGCACCACGGCGGTCATCAGCCTGGCCACGTTGTTCATCGGCCACCAGGTGGTGCCGGCCACGACGATAGCAGCGCCGATCGCGGTCAGGCCGATGCCGTCCCTGCGGTGCGCGGGCTCGAGGCCGCGGGCGCTGCGGCCGATCGCGCGCGCCACCCCCCCGGCCCCGTGCGCGATCATCATCCACAGCCCGCCGACGGCGCTGGCTCCCCAGCCGAGCAGGATCAGCAGCGGGTGGGCACCGACGGACGGCGGCGCGTTCCGCGGGTTCGCGTACTGCCGTCCCCGCCGGGTACTGCGTGACTGGGTCTTGCGGGCGGGCTTGCGCCCGGTGCGGCTGGCCTTTTTCGGCTGGCGGCCGCGCGGGGCAGGCTGGCCGCGGCCGCTCTTGGGGCGCGCGGCTGTCTTCGTGCTCTTGGGCGCACGGATGGCCATAATGCCCACGGTAGCGAGCATCCCGCCCTCCCCCCGGGACGCTGCGCGGCGTGTCGGCGTGTCGGCCAGAGTGGTCGCGTCCGCGGCGGGCTTCACCTTCGGCTGGCTCCCGGCATACTGTCGGGCTGTGCGGATCGCGGTCGTGGGCGGCGGGCCCGGTGGGCTGTACTTCGCCGCGCTGACCCGGCAGCTCGGCGCCGGGCACGAGATCACCGTCTGGGAGCGGAACTCCCCCGGCGACACGTTCGGCTTCGGCGTCGTCTTCTCGGACGAGACGCTGGGCGGCATCGAGCACGCCGACCCCGCTATTTACCGGGCGATGCAGCGCGAGTTCGCCCGCTGGGACGACATCGACGTGCACGTCGGCGGCGAGACGATCACCAGCGGCGGGCACGGCTTCGCCGCGATGAGCCGCCGCGCGCTGCTGGCGATCCTGCAGCGGCGCTGCGCGGACCTGGGCGTGCGGTTGCTCTTCCGTACCGAGGCGCCGCCCGCGGCTGAACTGGCCGCGGACTACGACCTGGTGGTCGCGGCCGACGGGGCCAACTCGGCGGTCCGGGCCGCGTTCGGCGGCGCGTTCGGCCCGGACACCGAGACCCGGCACGGCAAGTACATGTGGCTCGGCACCGACCTGGTCTTCGACGCGTTCAAGTTCTACATCGAGCAGACGCCGCACGGCGTGATGCAGGTGCACGGCTATCCCTACGACGCCAGCGGCAGCACGTTCATCGCCGAAATGCACGAGTCGGTCTGGCGGGCCGCCGGATTCGCCGAGCTGGCCGCCCGCTTCGACGCCGGCCGCCCGCCGCCCGGCGCGTCGGACGAGGCGTCGGTCGCGCGGATCCGGGAGCTGTTCGGCGGCATCCTGCGCGGTCACGCGCTGCACGCCAACAACTCCCGGTGGATCAGCTTCGGCACGCTGCGCTGCCGGGCCTGGCGGCACGGCAACGTGATCCTGCTCGGCGACGCCGCGCACACCGCGCACTTCTCCATCGGATCGGGCACCAAGCTGGCCATGGAGGACGCGCTCGCGCTCGCCGCCTGCCTGCACGAGGAGCTGGATCTCGGCGGGGCGCTGGCCGCCTACGAGGCCGAGCGCAGGCCGGTGGTCGCGTCGGTGCAGCGGGCCGCGCAGGCGAGCCTGGAGTGGTTCGAGAACCTGGGCCAGTACGTCCACCAGGAGCCGGAGCAGTTCGCGTTCAACATCATCACCCGGTCGCGGCGGGTCACGCACGAGAACCTGCGGCTGCGGGACCCGGAGTTCGCGGCGCGGATGGATGCCTGGTTCGCCGGCCACGAGAAGCGGCGCGGCATGGCCCCCGGCGACGTGCGCCCGCCGATGTTCCAGCCGCTGCGGCTGCGCGGCCTCGAGCTGGCCAACCGGGTGGTGGTGTCCGCGATGGACATGTACTCGGCCGTGGATGGCGTGCCGGGCGACTTCCACCTGGTGCACCTCGGCGGCAAGGCGCTCGGCGGGGCCGGCCTGGTGATGACGGAGATGGCGTGCGTCTCCCCCGAGGGGCGGATCTCGCCGGGGTGCACCGGTCTCTATACGTCCGGGCAGGAGGCGGCGTGGCGGCGGATCGTCGCGTTCGTGCACGGCTCGTCGGCAGCCAGGATCGGGATCCAGCTCGGCCATTCCGGCCGCAAGGGTTCGACGAAGCTGATGTGGGAGGGCATCGACCAGCCGCTGGAGTCCGGTAACTGGGCCCTGTGCGCGCCGTCCCCGCTGCCCTACCTGCCCGGCGTCAGCCAGGTGCCGCGCGAGCTGACGGTGGCCGAGCTGGCGTCGATCCGGGATGAGTTCGTGGCGGCCACGCGGGCGGCGGACCGGTGCGGTTTCGACCTGGCCGAGCTGCACTGCGCGCACGGGTACCTGCTGTCGTCGTTCATCTCGCCGCTGACCAACCAGCGCACGGACTCCTACGGCGGGTCGCTGGCGGGCCGGCTGCGCTACCCGCTCGAGGTGTTCGCGGCGATGCGCGCCACGTGGCCGCGGGACAAGCCGATGACCGTGCGGATCTCGGCCACCGACTGGCACGACGGCGGCATCACGTCGGCGGACTCGGTCGAGATCGCGCGGGCGTTCGCCGCCGCCGGGGCGGACGCGATCGACGTGTCCACCGGCCAGGTGACGGCGGACGAGAAGCCGGCCTTCGGCCGCTCGTACCAGGCGCCGTACGCCGACGCGATCCGCAACCGGCTCGGGATCGCGACGATCGCGGTCGGCGTGATCTCGTCGTTCGACGACGTGAACTCGCTGATCCTGGCCGGCCGCGCCGACCTGTGCGCGCTCGGCCGCGCCCACCTGTACGACCCGAACTGGACGCTGCACGCCGCCGCCGAGCAGGATTACGCCGGCCCGGGCGTGACCTGGCCGCAGCCCTGGGCCGCGGGCAGCCGGCGGCCGCAAACCGGCCGGACCGACGGGCCGCGGCCGCGGCTGCAGCTGGTCAGGGAAGGCGAGCCGGCCACCAGGCATCAGCGATGGATTCCGAACGGGCAGGGGCCGGACAACGCGCCGGCGGGCAGAACGGAGGGATCGTGACCACGCAGAGGGTGAACCCAGCGGCGCTCGCCCGGCCGTCCGGGTTCTCGCACGCCGTCGTGGCGACGGGCAGCACGATGGTGTTCCTGGCCGGCCAGACGGCGAACGGGCCGGACGGCCTGATCGTGGGCGCGACGGTGGTGGAGCAGTTCGAGCAGGCACTCGGCAACCTGCTGCTGGCGCTGCGGGAGGCCGGCGGGGCACCGGAGCACCTGGCCAGCCTCACCATCTACGCGGTTGACCTCGGCGACTACCGGGCGCATGCGCGTGAGATCGGCGCGGTCTGGCGGCGGCTGGCCGGGCCGCAGTACCCGGCGATGGCGGGCATCGGCGTGAGCAGGCTGTGGGACACCGAGGCGCTGGTCGAGATCCAGGGGCACGCGGTCATCCCGTGACGGGTGACACGGTCCCGTGGTCACCCAGCCCCAGATCGCGGCCTCGCCGGTGACGGTGGCCCCGCGCCACGCGGTCACCGTGAGCGGTGCCAGTTTCCAGCTCGGCGATTCTGTCCAGGTCTTCCTGGATCACGTCGGCAGGACGCCGCTCGGGGGGACCGAGGCCGGCGACGGAGGCCGGTTCTCTGTCCAGGTCACCATCCCGGCGTCGGCGCAGGCCGGCACCCATCACCTCATCGCCGTCGGCTCCGACGGCAGCCAGGCGGAAACGACGATAACCGTGACCTGACCCTCCCGGTCCGGGCGGCGCCACCCGCCCCCCCCCGCGGGCGGCGCCGCCAATCATGATCGTGAAGACTTGTGCGGGTGGGCACACGCATAACCCTTCACGATCATGGGCCGGAACCAAAGCGCGGCCGCCCGGCGGGGTGGCGCCGGCGGAACGTAGGCTAGCCGCGTGTTCACCAGGCGGCTGCTCGCTGTGCTCTCCGGCGTCGTGGCGCTGCTGGCGGCAGCCTGCAGCGCTCC
Source organism: uncultured Actinomycetes bacterium (assembly GCA_963702235.1). Lineage (GTDB taxonomy): Bacteria > Actinomycetota > Actinomycetes > Streptosporangiales > Streptosporangiaceae > PALSA-505. The sequence continues at coordinate 54,354 of CAVPBZ010000023.1, read as the reverse complement.
CGCGCAGGAGGCTGCGCGCACCGCGGACCGGCCGGCCTCGCCCCCCGCGACGCAGACCAGCACGCCCGCCCGTGCCGCGGCGCGCCCAGGTAACCTCACGCTGGCCTTCGCCGGGGACGTGCACTTCACCGGCCGCACCGCGAAGCTGCTGAAGGACCCGGCGACCGCGCTCGGGCCCATCTCGTCGGTGCTCAAGTCGGCCGACTTCACCGCGGTGAACCTCGAGACGGCGGTCACCAGCCGCGGCACGCCGCAGCCGAAGACCTACCACTTCCGGACCACGCCAACGGCCTTCACCGCGCTGCGCGACGGCGGCGTCGACCTGGTCACCATGGCCAACAACCACGTGCTGGACTACGGGCAGAGGGGACTAGCGGACACGCTCGCGGCGGTGCACGCAGCGCGGTTCCCCTACGTGGGGATCGGGACCAGCGCCGCCTCGGCGTGGGCGCCCTACGTGACGACGATCAACGGGACCAAGATCGCTGTCGTCGGGGTGTCGCAGGTGGCCGAGCTCGCCCCGTCCTGGGTGGCCACCCGCACCCGGCCCGGCGAGGCCAACGCGATCAACCTGCCCCGTACGCTCGCGGCGGTGCGGGCCGCCAAGCGGCTGGCCAAGATCGTCATCGTGTTCATGCACTGGGGCACCGAGGGCACGGCGTGCCCGGACGCGAACCAGCTGTCGCTCGCGCCGAAGCTGGCCGCTGCGGGCGCCAGCATCATCATCGGCGCGCACGCGCACATGCTGCAGGGATCGGGCTGGCTCGGCCATACGTTCGTCGCGTACGGCATGGGCAACTTCGTGTGGTGGGAGAAGTCCTACAGCACGTCCACCGGGGTGCTGAAGCTCACGCTGCATCCGCACGCGCCGCTGTCCGCCCAGTTCATCCCCGCGGTCGTCTCCGGCACCGGGCAGCCGATCGCCCTGCGCGGAGCGAGCGCGCGGCGCGCTGCCGCGCGGTATGCCGCCCTTCGCTCGTGCGCCCAGCTGGCGGCGCGGCCGTCCTGACCGCGTTCGCTCGCTAGCGTCCGCGCGGCGGCCACTGGGAGTTGAACACGTGCGTGTCGTTGAGGTCGGCGCGGCCGGTGCCGAGGATCGTGCCGATGGCTGCCCCGGTCAGTAGCAGGCGACTGCTTCTCATGGTCGCAGGGTAGCCATCTGCAGACGCCCCGGGCTGCTGGCCGGCACGATCATCCTGGCGCCTTGGTGAAGGCGCAGAACTCGTTGCCCTCGGGGTCGGCCAGCACGTGCCACCGGATCTCCTCGTCCCGCGGCCGCAGCAGGGTGGCGCCCGCGTCGATGAGCGGCTGCACGTCGGCGACCGTGACGTCCCAGTGGATACGGTTTTTCACCGTCTTGGGCTCGGGCACCGGGACGAAGTCCATCGTCAGGATCGGCATGCCGGGCACCTTCTCCACGGTGGAGTGCCCCCGCGGGTCGTGCACCACGGCGGCGCCGTACACCTGCGCCCACCACTGTGCCTGGGCGGCCGGGTCGGCGCTGTCCACCACCAGGCCGTGCAGCCGGTCGGCAGGCAGCGCGGCCCGCATGAACGCGCAGTACTCGCCGCCCTCGGGATCGGCCAGCACCGTCCAGCGCCGGTCGTCGCCCGCAGGCCGGACGACCTCGGCACCGAGGGCCTCGAGGTCGGCGAGCGTCGTCGCGTAAATGTCCAGGTGCACCCGCTGCTTGACCGTCCTCGGCTCCGGCACCCTGTTGATCCAGATCTTGTGCCGGGGGGTCGGCCCGCGGAGCAGGCCTTCGCCGTCCTCGTCTGGCTGCCAGGACAGGCCGAGCGCCTGCCCCCAGAACTCCCCGGCCCGGGCCGGGTCCGCTGCGTCCAGGCAGAGATCCTTGAACCTCGCGAGAGCCATGCGCAGCACCGTACCCCTCCCCGCCGACAGTCCGGGCCGGCAATCCGGGCCGACGCCGGTCAGAGGCGGCGGTACATGACGTGCAGGCCGACGAAACCGTGCACCGGATGCAGGAAGCCCTCCGGCGCGGTCGCCAGGATCTCGAAGCCCAGCGACTGCCAGAGCCGGACGGCCCGGGTGTTGGACTCCGCCACCGCGTTGAGCGCCATGGCCCGGTAGCCGTCCGCGCTCGCCTGCGCCAACACGTGCTCGGCCAGCACGCGGCCGGCCCCGCGGCCCTCGCGGGCGGGATCGACCATGAAGCCCGCGCTGGCGATGTGCGCGCCCGGGGGCGGGCGATTCCGCAGGCAGCGGTGCTGAAACTGCGCAATACTGCCCAGCGCAATACTGTGGATAAGTCCGCCGGGCAGCCGGGTAGCCCCGGTACGGCCGGCGGGCGAGGAGGGTCACGTCATGCAGCTCTCGCCGTCCGCGCACGTTGACACGTTCTGCCGGGACTACCTGCCCCCCGCCGGGCAGTGGCCGGAGTTCTCCTTCGCACTGCCCGAGCTGCAGTACCCGGGCCGGCTCAACTGCGCCGTGGAACTGCTGGACACGACGATCAAGCGGTACGGGGCGGACCGGCCCTGCCTGCTCGCACCGACCGGGGACTCGACCTACGGCGACCTGCTCGCCGCCGCGAACCAGGTGGCCCGGGTGCTGACCGAGGACTACGGCATAGTCCCGGGCAACCGGGTGCTGCTGCGCGGGCCGAACAACCCCTGGCTGGCCGCCTGCTGGCTGGGCGTGGTCAAGGCGGGCGCGGTCGCGGTCACCACGATGCCGCTGCTGCGCGCCGGGGAGATCACGACCGTCTGCGAGATGGCCCGGCCGTCGCTGGCCCTGTGCGACCACCGCCTCACCTGGGATCTCACCGCCGCCGCTCCTGACCTGCCGGTGCTGCGGTACGGCGCGGCCCAGCCGGACGACCTGACCGTGCTGGCCAGCCGCAAGCCGGGCGACTTCGCCGCCGTCGCGACCGCCGCCGACGACGTGGCGATGATCGCCTTCACCTCCGGGACGACCGGCAGACCCAAGGCGACCATGCACTTCCACCGCGACGTGCTCGCCGTCGCCGACACGTTCTCCGCGCGCGTGCTGCGGCCGGCACCGGACGACGTGTTCACCGGCACGCCACCGCTCGCCTTCACCTACGGGCTGGGCGGGCTGCTGGTGTTCCCGCTGCGGGCCGGCGCGTCCGTCCTGCTGCTGGAGCGGGCGGCGCCGGACGAGCTGGCCGGGCACATCGCCGCCCGCGGCGTGACCGTGTGCATCACCGCGCCCACCGGCTACCGCGCGATGATCGCGTCCGGCCGGGCGGCGGAGCTGCGCGGCCTGCGGCTGTGCGTCTCGGCGGGCGAGCACCTGCCGGCCAGCACCTGGCAGGCGTTCTACGCCAAGACCGGGGTCCGGATCATCGACGGGATCGGCAGCACCGAGATGCTGCACATCTTCATCTCGGCCGCCGGGGACGACATCGTGCCCGGCGCGACCGGCAAGGCGGTGCCCGGGTACACGGCCGCCGTGCTGGACGATAACGGCGAGCCGGTGCCGGACGGCACGATCGGCAGGCTCGCGGTCAAAGGGCCCACCGGCTGCCGCTACCTGGGCGGCGAGCGGCAGCGGGACTACGTCCGCGGCGGCTGGAACCTCACCGGCGACAGCTACCTGCGCGACGCCCAGGGCTATTTCTGGTACCAGGCGAGGGTGGACGACATCATCGTCTCAGCCGGCTACAACATCGCGGGCCCGGAGATCGAGGAGGCGCTGCTGCTGCACCCCGATGTCGCCGAGTGCGGGGTCGTCGGGGCGCCGGACGCGGACCGGGGCCAGATCGTCAAGGCTTACGTGGTGCTGCGCGGCGGCGTCGCCGGCACCGAGGCGACGGCGGCCGAGCTGCAGGAGTTCGTGAAGCAGCAGATCGCGCCCTACAAGTACCCGCGCGCCGTCGCGTTCCTGCCCGCGCTGCCGCGGACCGCCACCGGGAAGCTGCAGCGGTTCCGGCTGCGCGAGGCGGAGGAGGCCCCGGTTACCGGCCGCGGATCAGGTCACCGCGCGGGCTAGCCTCGACCAGCTCGGGCTCCGCCGGGTCGCCCCACACCCACCTGCGGTACGACCAGAACCGGAACAGCGTCGCCAGCCCGATCCCGATGAGGAACGCCACGTTGATCAGGTACTTGTCGGTCACGCCGAACCCGTTCTTGGCGGTCCACGCGCAGCCGTACTGGATCAGCGCGCCGACGGCGTTCAGCACGAAGAAGATGACGGTCTCGCGGGTCGTGCTCTGGTGACCGCGCTTGGCGAACGTCCAGTACTTGTTCCCGATGAACGTGACGACAGCCGCCACGCCGGTGGCGATGGCGTTGGCGGTGAACAGGCCGAGCCCCTCGCTGAAATGCAGCACGTTGAAGCCGAGCTCGGTCACCACGAACCCGACGGCGCCGATCACGCCGAATTTCGCAACCTCATGCCAGAGGTGCCTGAACCGCTCGATCAGGCCGCGGACGAACGTCACAGCACTGACTCCCTTTCCGTGCCGCACGCGGCCGACCGGAGGCAATACATGCGACAGTACCGCCTTACCGGGACCGGACGGACCTCATACCTCGACAAGCACCGGGATAATCATGGGACGACGGCGGTAGTTCTCGTTCACCCAGCGGCCGACCACGCGGCGGATCAGCTGGGTCAGCTGGTGCGAGTCGCTGATCCCCTCCGCCGCCGCGTGCACGAGCGCTTCCTCGATCCGCGGCCGCACCTCGCTGAACGACGCGTCGTCGATGCCGGAGCCGCGGGCGTGGATCTCGGGGCCGGCCACCAGCTTGCCGCTGGTGGTGTCCACCACGATGACCACCGACACGAAGCCTTCCTCGCCGAGGATCCGCCGGTCCTTCAGCGACGCCTCGGTCACCTCGCCGACCGACAGCCCGTCCACGTACACGTAGCCGCACGGGACCGACCCGGCGATCCTCGCCTGCCCGTTGACCAGGTTGACCACGACGCCGTCCTCGGCGATGACGATGTTGTGGTCGGGCACGCCGGTCAGCGAGGCGAGCCTGGCGTGCGCGCGCATGTGCCGCCACTCGCCGTGCACCGGCATGAAGTTGCTCGGCCGCACCAGGTTGAGCACGTAGAGCAGCTCGCCGGCTGACGCGTGCCCGGACACGTGCACCAGCGCGTTGCCCTTGTGCACCACCCGCGCGCCCAGCCGGGTCAGCCCGTTGATCACCCGGTACACGGCCGTCTCGTTGCCGGGGATCAGCGACGAGGCGAGGATCACCGTGTCGCCCTCGGCCACCCGGATCGGGTGGTCGCGGCCGGCCATCCGGGACAGCGCGGACATCGGCTCGCCCTGCGACCCGGTGGAGATCAGCACGATCTGGCTGGGGGGCAGCTGCTCGGCTTCCTTGAGATCCACCACGAGCCCGCCGGGCACGCGCAGGTATCCCAGGTCACGGGCGACGCCCATGGTCCGCACCATGGACCGGCCGACGAACGCCACCGCGCGCCCGTGCGCCGCCGCCGTGTCCAGCACCTGCTGCACGCGGTGCACGTGGCTGGAGAAGCAGGCCACGATGATCCGCTGACGCGCGGCCGCGAACACGTTGCTGAGCACCGGCGCGATGTCCCGCTCGGGGGTCACGATGCCCGGCACCTCGGCGTTGGTCGAGTCCGACATCAGCAGGTTGACGCCCTCGCTGCCGAGCCGCGCGAACCCGCCCAGGTCAGTCAGCCTGCCGTCCAGCGGCAGCTGGTCCATCTTGAAGTCGCCGGTGTGCAGCACCAGCCCGGCCTCGGTGCGGATGGCGACCGCAAGAGCGTCCGGGATCGAATGGTTGACCGCGAAAAATTCACAGTCGAAGGGCCCGAACGGCTGCCGGGAGCCCTCGTTCACTTGAACGGTGACGGGCACTATCCGGTGTTCAGTCAGCTTGCTGCGGATCAGCCCCAGCGTCAGCTTCGAGCCGACCAGCGGGATGTCCGCCCGCTTGCGCAGCAGGTAGGGCACGGCGCCGATATGGTCCTCGTGCGCGTGCGTGAGGACGACCGCCTCGACCCGGTCGAGCTTGTCCTCCAGGTAGCCGAAGTCCGGCAGGATCAGGTCTATGCCGGGCTGGTCAGGCTCGGGGAAGAGCACGCCGCAGTTGACGATGAGCAGACGGCCCTCGTGCTCGAACACCGTCATGTTCCGGCCGATCTCGCCGAGGCCGCCGAGGCCGATGATGCGCAGGCCGTGCTCGGCGAGCGGGCGGGGGGCGCCGAGCTCGGGATGCGGGTGGCTCATGCAGCCAGCCCCGGCAGTTTCACGCCACCGGCCGAGAGGTCATGTCTCAGCTGCTCGACCTCGGCGGTGCTGGCATCCGTCAGCGGAAGCCGGACGGAGCCGCCCGGCAGGCCGAGCAACCGCAGTGCCGCCTTGGTCAGGATCACGCCCTGGTTCCTGAAGATGCCGGTGTACACCGGCAGCAGCTCGCTGTGGATGGCGCGGGCGCGCGCCACGTCGCCGGCCGCGTGCGCGTCGATCATCTCGTGCAGCCGGTCCCCCGCGATGTGCCCGACCACGCTGACGAAGCCGACCGCGCCGATGGACAGCAGCGGCAGGTTCAGCATGTCCTCACCCGAGTAGTAGGCCAGGCCGGTGCGGGCCAGCACCGCCGACGTGCCGCCGATGTCACCCTTGGCGTCCTTGACCGCGACGATCCGCGGGTGCTCGGCCAGCCGCACCAGCGTGTCGGTCGCGATCGGCACGCCGCAGCGGCCGGGGATGTCGTACAGCAGCACCGGCAGGCCGGTCGCGTCGGCGACGGCCGTGAAGTGCGCGTACAGCCCGTCCTGCGGGGGCTTGTTGTAGTAAGGCGTCACGACGAGCAGTCCGCCGGCGCCTGCCCGTTCGGCCTGGCGGGCAAGCTCAATCGTGTGGGCCGTGGCGTTCGTGCCGACCCCGGCAACGACGCAGGCCCGGTCGCCTACCGCCTCGATCACCGCGCGCAGCAGTCGTTCCTTCTCCGCGTCGGAGGTGGTCGGCGACTCGCCGGTGGTGCCGCTCAGCACCAGGCCGTCATTGCGCATGTCCTCGACGAGGTACGTCGCGAGCTGCGCCGCCCCCTCGTAGTCAACCGCGCCGGCTGCGGTCATCGGGGTGACCATCGCGGTCAGCATCCGGCCGAACGGGCTGCCGGCCGCCTGATTCGTCGTCATATACAGAACGCTACCCGGCCCGGTGCAGAGACGGATAGCTGACGGGCCGGCAGCCGACCGTGTTGCCCGGGCATGAAGACGCGGCCGCATGAGCTCGGGGGTACTCACGTCAGCCGCGTCTGACTGGTTATCGCCCCGGGCGTACGAAGCGTTACACAGCCCTCACGCTGTGAATCATGTTGTGCTCCAGGGGAGTCGCCAGCGGGCGTCCAGCGAGGTAGGGTCAGCGTGTCCCGGGCGACTCTGCCCGGACGGCGCGAAGCCCAGCGAAGCCGGTGAGATCCCGGCGCTGTCCCGCAACGGTGATGCCCCTCGGGGACGAGCCCGGACGCCTGGCCCGCGTCCGGCGACCTGTCCTCGGAGGAAGGGCGGTTTGCTCGATGCCCCCCGGCGTCGTAGCGGGCGCACTTCGTCCTCCGCGATCCGGGAGGATGATCATCATGCGGGTATTCACCCGACGTCCGCGGGCGGTGGCCGCCGTCACTGTTCTCGGCATTATCACCATCGCCGGCTGCGCCAGCTCGGCGTCGCCCGGCGCGGCAGGCAGCACCGCGAGCGCTGCCGCGGCCAGCGGTTTTCCCGTCACGGTCAGCGCGGCCGACGGCAAGGTACACGTGCCGCAGCGGCCGGACGCGATCATCTCGCTGTCACCGACCGCAAGCGAGATGCTGTACGCGATCGGCGCGGGCAGCCAGGTCACGGCCGTGGACGTCAACTCGGACTACCCGCCGCGGGCACCGCGGACCAAGCTGTCGGGTTTCACGCCTAACGTCGAGGCGATCGTCGCCCGTAAGCCCGACCTGGTGATCGTGGACGGAACCACCGGCAGCCTGGTGCAGAAGCTCGGCGCGCTGTCCGTCCCCGTGCTCGAGCTGCCGGCCCCGGTGACGCTCAGCGGCATGTACGCCGAGTTCAGCCAGCTCGGTCAAGCGACGGGGCACCTGGCGCAGGCCGAGCGCGAGAACGCGAGCCTGCGCACCCAGATCAGCAAGATCGCGGCAACGGTGCCGCGTCATTCGCCCGCGCTGACGTACTACTACGAGCTCGACCAGACGTACTACTCGCTGACGTCAGCGACGTTCGTGGGGCAGCTGCTCAGCCTGCTCGGCATGAAGAGCATCGCGGACAGTGCGCACGGCACCGCGGCGGCTGGCGGGTACCCGCAGCTGTCCTCGGAGTTCATCGTCAGGGCGAATCCGGGCTACGTCATCCTCGCGGACACGGTCTGCTGCCATCAGAATGCCGCGACGGTGGCCGGGCGCCCCGGCTGGGCGGGCATGACGGCGGTCAAGGAGGGCCACATCATCCCGCTGAACGATGACATCGCGTCCCGCTGGGGCCCGCGGGTCGTCAACCTGCTGCGCGCCGTGGCCAGCGCCATCTCCGCCAAGGCGCAGCCAGGCGCAAGCGCCAGCTCAGGTGGGGGCACGTGACCGAACGCCACGCACCCGGCGAGACCGGCGCCGCCGCGACCGGGGCGGCAGCCGGAGTCTCGGCGGGCGCAGCACCGGCTGACGCCACGCTGACAGACGGCGCGCAGGCAGACGGCGCGCAGGCAGACGCCACCCGGGCGGACGGCGCGGGGGCGGCCGGCGCGCAGGCAGACGCCACGCTGGCAGACGGCGCGGGGGCGGACGCCACCCGGGCCGAGGCTGCCAGGGCCGGGAGGCTGCCGCGGCGCAAGCGGCCCGGCTTCGCGCTCGCGGTGGCCTGCGCGGCGCTCGTCGTCGCGCTGATCGTGGGCGTCTCGGTCGGGCCGGCCGGGCTTTCGCTGGCGACGATTGGTGACGCGCTGGTCGCCAGGCTGCCCTGGCATCCGGCCGTGTCCGTGCCGCCGATCGACCTGGCCATCGTCTGGCAGATACGGCTGCCCAGGGTCATCCTCGCTGCCCTGGTCGGTGCCATGCTGTCCGGCGGCGGGGCCGCCTACCAGGGAGTCTTCCGCAACCCCCTGGCCGACCCGTACCTGCTCGGCATCGCCGGCGGGGCCGGTCTCGCGGCCACGATCGCCGTCGTCGCCGGGGCCGGTTCCACCCTGGTGCCGCCGCTGGCGTTCATCGGCGGCGTGGGCGCCGTCGGCCTGACCTACGTGCTCGGGTCGGGTGCGGGCCGCGACCGCGAGTCACCCGGCCTGACCGGCAGCACGACGTCCATCGTGCTCGCGGGCGTCGCCGTCGCCGCGCTGCTCACCGCCATCCAGACCTACCTGCTGCAGCAGCACACGCAGGTACTCCAGCAGGTCTACTCGTGGATCCTCGGCGAGCTGTCGCTCGCGTCGTGGTCGAACGTGACGACGATCCTGCCGTACGCCGGGGTGTCCGCGGTGGTGCTGCTCGCCCACCGGCGGCTGCTCGACGTGCTCAGGCTCGGCGAGGCCGAGGCGAGCACCCTGGGCGTGAACGTCGCCAGGCTGCGGCTCACCGTGGTGCTCGCGGCCACCCTCGGCACCGCGGCCGCCGTGTCGGTGAGCGGGCTGATCGGCTTCGTCGGGATCATCGTGCCGCACACGGTGCGGCTCATCGCCGGGTCGAGCTACCGCGTGGTGCTGCCGGTCTCGATGGTGGCGGGCGCGGCCTTCCTGGTCCTGGCCGACATCGCGGCGCGGACCGTGCAGGCCCCGGCCGAGGTACCCATCGGGGTGATCACCGCGGCCGCCGGAGCGCCGTTCTTCCTGTTCATCCTGCGCTCCCGCCGTTCACTCCGGGATCTCGCATGATCAGCCTGTCCGGCATCAGGGTCAGCTACGGCGGCCAGGTAGCCCTGCAGGGGATCACCGCGCGGGTGCCGCCGGCGCAGTGGCTGGGCATCATCGGGCCGAACGGGCCGGCAAGACGACGCTGCTGAAGGCCACCGCCCGGCTGCTGCGGCACGAGGGCACCGTGACCATCGGCGGCGAGCCGACGGCAGGCATGTCCCGCAGGCAGCTGGCCCGGCTGATCGCCTACGTGCCGCAGCGCCCGCTGCTGCCGGCCGACATGACGGTGACCGACTACGTCCTGCTCGGGCGCACGCCGCACATCGGTTACCTGCGCGGCGAGACCGCACGGGACAAGCAGATCTGCGCCAGCCTGCTGGACCGGCTCGCGCTGTCGGCGATGGCCGGACGGCCGCTCGCCACGCTGTCGGGCGGTGAGCTGCAGCGCACCGTGCTGGCCCGCGCGCTGGCCCAGGAGGCCCCGGTCCTGCTGCTCGACGAGCCGACGAGCGCGCTTGACCTCGGCCGCCGGGTGGAGGCGCTGGAGCTGATCGACGAGATCCGCGCCGAGCGGTCGCTCACGGTGCTGTCCGCCGTGCACGACCTCACCCTGGCCGGCCAGTTCGCCGACCGGCTGCTGCTGCTGTCCGGCGGGCGGGCGGCAGCCGCGGGACCGCCGGCCAGCGTGCTGCGTGCCGACCTGCTTCAGCCCCACTTCGGGTCCGGGCTGCGGGTGCTCCGCACCGGCGGCTCGCTCGTCGTGGTGGCCGAGCGCGTCCAGCGGTAGCCGACCGCTAGACCTCGTTGGGCCGCTGTTCTCCCGTTGGTCTCATTGTCAGTACTTGACACCATGCGGGCGGAATCTGCAACAATCTGATACTACCCACTTACGTACCGCATTCGTGAAGGGTAACCCGGATGGGCCTGGCACCGGGGCAACCGACCGCGCGGGGCGCTCGAGTCTGCCGTACGCGCTGGCCTGGCACGTTGCGTGCCTGGCCAGTCTGGAGCCTGCAGCCAGTGCTGCGGAGCTACGTCATCGCGGTCATCACCCTCGGCCTGGCCGCGCTCGGCTGCGCCGCCGCGGTCACCCCCTGGCGGGCCGGCGACGCCGTCAGGTACGGGTGCCTGCTCGCCCTCGGCGCGGTGACGGTGGAGGCTCTGCGGCGGATAGGCGAGCCGGCCGGGCCCAGCAGGGATGCGCACGGGCTCTGGGAGCTTTCCGTCGCGGTCCTGCTGCCGCCGTTCTACGCCCTGGCCGCGCCGGTCATGGTGATGGCGCTCACCCAGTGGCGGGTGCGCCGCACCATCGTTCACCGCCGGGTGTTCAGCGCCGCGGCCGTCGGCCTGTCCTACGGCGCGGCGTCGGTGGTGTTCCACGCCGCCAGGCACGGGTCCGGCCGCCTGCCCGGCACCGAGGCCGGGCTGCTCGGCTGGGGCCTGCTGGCCGCGGCCTGCGCGATGGTCCGCTGGGTGGCCAGCAACGCCCTGGTCATGACCGCGATCAGGCTGGACAACCCGGCGGCCCGGCTGCGCAACCTGCTGGGCACCCGCAGCGCCCTCGGCCACGACATAGCGGAGATGTGCGTCGGGGTCCTGGTCGCCTTCGCCGCCGCGCTCGGCCCGGTGCTGCTGATTTTCGCCGTGCCATGCGGCATCCAGCTGCAGCGCTCGGCCCGGCGTGCTCAGCTTCTGCACCCGTCCCGCACGGATCCGCAGACCGGCCTCTTCAGCGCGCTCACCTGGCAGCGCGAGGCGGTCGTCGAGATAGCCAGGTCGGTGCGGACAGCCGAGCCGCTGGCGGTCGCGATCGTGGACATCGACCACTTCAAGGCGCTGACCTGGACCTACGGACGGATGTCCGGCGACTGGGTGATCTGCGAGGCAGCACAGATCCTGGCCAGCACGATGCGCGGCAACCATATCCCCGGGCGGTTTCGCGGCGGGGAGTTCATCCTGCTGCTGCCGCGCACCGACGCAGCCGAGGCCTTGCGCGTCGCGGAGCTGCTGCGGTCGCGGCTCAGTGACGTCGTCATCCCGGGCAGCGCTGGCAGCTCAGCTGACCCGCCGCGGATCACCGCGTCCATCGGCGTGGCCGCCCGCGCCGAGACGATGACCGACCTCACCGAACTGCTCGCCGCCGCCGACGCGGCCCTCTACCGGGCCAAGAGCGACGGGCCCAACAGCGTGCGGCTGGCCGGCCAGCCGCCGGCCGCGCCCTGACCTGCGTGCCGCCTGGTCAGACGCCGAGGCCGCGGCCGATGATCTCCTTCATGATCTCGGTGGTGCCGCCGAAAATGGTCTGCGCCCTGCCGTCAGTGAAGGCCCGCGCCACCGGGTACTCGCGCATGTAGCCGTAACCGCCGTGCAGCTGGACGCAGCGGTCCACGACCCGGACGCACAGCTCGGTGTCCCAGTACTTGAGCATGGACGCCTCCTCCGTGCCCAGCCGGCCGGCGATGTGCTCGGTGACGCAGCGATCGGTGAACGCCCGCGCCACCGCGAGCTCGGTCGCCATCTCCGCCAGGACGAACCTGTTGTGCTGGAACTTGCCGATCGGGCGGCCGAACGCCTGCCGCTGCTTGCAGTACTCGAGCGTCTCCTCGAACGCCTTCTCGGCCCCGGCCAGGGCCGCGGTGCCGATCGCGACGCGCTCGCGGGGGAGGTTCTGCATCATCGCGATGAACCCGCCGCCCTCGGTGCCCAGCAGATTCTCGGCCGGCACCCGCACGTCGGCGAAGAACAGCTCGGACGTGTCCTGCGCGTGCATGCCCACCTTGTCCAGGTTGCGGCCGCGCTCGAAACCCGCCATCCCGCGCTCGACGGCGAGCAGGCTGATGCCCCGGTACCCGGCGTCGGGATCGGTCCGCGCCGCCACGATCACCAGGTCGCACAGCTGGCCGTTTGAGATGAAGATCTTTTGCCCGTTCAGGACGTAATGATCGCCGTCCCGCACGGCCGTCGTACGCATCCCCTGCAGGTCGCTGCCCGCGCCGGGCTCGCTCATGGCGATCGCCGTGATCAGCTCGCCAGAGCAGTACCCGGGCAGCCAGCGCCCGGCCTGCTGCGGGGTGCACAGCCGCTGCAGGTAGGGGCCGATGATGTCGTTGTGCACGGCGAACCCGGGGCCCGGCGCGCCGGCCCGGGCCAGCTCCTCGCCGAGGATCATGTAGTACCGGTAGTCCTGGCTGCCCCCGCCGCCGTACTGCTCGTCGATCTCGATGCCGAGCAGCCCGGCCTGGCCCGCGGCCAGCCACACGTCCCGGGACACCACGCCGTCGCGTTCCCACTGCTCGTAGTGGGGGGTGATCTCCTTGGCGATGAACGACCGGACCAGGTCGCGGAACGCCTCGTGCTCCTCGGTAAAGATGTCACGCTCCACTGCGGCGCCTCCCGGTGCGGACCGAATGTGGTTCGGGTTGTGAGCCGACGGTAACACCCGACCCGTTGGCCGGGCCATCGTGCCCGGCAGTGTGCCCGGGCCCCGGGCTACCCGTGCGCCGGCCTACTGCTTTGCTGGTAGAGCCAGGTCCTGGTGACGGAGTTGACGTGAGCACCGCGCCGGGCGCGTCAGGCCACATGAGAGGCGGTCATCCCGTGCGTTCCGACATCACTCCCGGCGGCACCTTTCCCGATTACGCGCTGCCCGACCACACCGGCGCCGTCCGCACGCTCAGCGAGCTGCAGGGCCGTGATCCGCTGATCCTCACGCTCGCGCGCGGCCACTACTGCCCGAAAGAGCACCAGCAGCACCTGGAGCTAGCCGCCCATTACCCGAAGATCGCGGTGGCCTACACCCAGATCGTCACGATCTCCACCGACGAGCACCACACACTGCAGGAGTTCCGCGCGTCGGTCGGCGCCCAGTGGACGTTCCTGTCCGACCCCGGGCGGGTCATCCAGAAAGACCTCGACATCGCCGAGTACACCGACCCGGACAACGACCCGATGATCCCGCACACGCTCGTGCTCAAGCCTGGACTGGTCGTTCACAGCATCTACAACGGCTACTGGTTCTGGGGCCGCCCGTCGTTCTACGACCTCTGGGGTGACCTGCGCGCGGCGACCCGCGAGATCCGCGCGGACTGGGATCTCAGCACGCCGGGGCTCCGCGAGGCCTGGGCCGCGGGCGACCACTCGTCCTTTCACGGGTGGGACAGGCGACCCGATGCCGCCGCGGGTGCCGCGGAGATTGCCGACCGCTAGGCCGCGCTGGGCTCGGTCAGGTAGGCATCCCACTGCGGGTCGCCGTCGTGACTGGCCCCGATCAGCCGCCAGTGCACGCCGCGCGGCACCACGGGCACGCAGCGGAGCGTCCAGCCCAGCTCCTCGATCAGCCGGTCCGCCTTGCGGTGGTTGCACGAACGGCAGGAGGCGACGCAGTTCTCCCAGGTGTGCCCCCCGCCCTTGCTGCGGGGCACGACGTGGTCGACGGTCTCGGCCCGGTGGCCGCAGTAGGCGCACAGGTAGTTGTCCCGGCGCATGAGCGCGGCCCGGGTCAGCGGGACCCGGTTCCGGTACGGCACCCGGACGTAACGGCGGAGCCTGATCACCGACGGCGTGGCCAGGCTGATCGAGGCCGAGCAGAGGGTCGTGCCGGCCAGATCGTCGTGCACGATCTCGGCCTTGTCGCAGAGCACCAGGCACACGGCACGCCGAAGGCCGACCGTTGTGAGCGGCTCATATGTGACGTTGAGGAGCAGTACGCGCCGCACCGCCGACTAACACCTCCCGCCGTTTGCAGGGCTGCCTGATCAGGGTACGCCCTGCACCCAGTGTGTCGGCTGGGTCGGGGATTCGCCACCATATCGTCCGCGTTGCGCGCCCGGAGCCGGCCAGAACGGCCCTACGGCAGCCGGTGACACAAGGATCACCGCGGGGTATGCCCGGGCGCTGATCCGGCACGGTTAAGGTGCCTGACATGGCCGAATTGCACTACCCCGACGCCCGCAGGCTCGATATCGCCGAGGAGATGTCCGGCCACGTGCTGCGTGATCCGTACCGGTGGCTCGAGGACCCAGGCTCCGCCGAGACCCGGGCCTGGCTCGCCGCACAGGATGCGCTGTTCGCCGGGTTCGCCGCGTCCCTGCCCGGCCGCGACGCCCTGGCCGCGCGGATCGCCGAGCTCATGCGGACGGGCTCGGTCAGCCCGCCGGCCTGGCGGGGCGACCGCCAGTTCTTCCTCCGCCGCACGGCCGACCAGGATCACGCCGTGCTGTTCACCGCCGCCCCGCCGGACGGCACCGCTGCCCCGTCCGAACGCGTCCTCCTCGACCCGATGGCCATCGATCCGAGCGGCGTGACGACCCTGGATGCCTGGCAGCCGGACAAGGAGGGCGAGCTGGTGGCTTACCAGCTCTCCGAGGGCGGTGACGAGGAGTCGGCGTTGCGGGTCATGGACGTGGCCACGGGTCGGAACGTGGACGGCCCGATTGACCGCTGCCGTTACTCCATGGTGGCCTGGCTGCCCGGCACGAGCGCGTGCCGCGGGCCGGCCGGCAAGGCGTTCTACTACGTGCGCAGGCTGGCGCCCGGGACGGTGCCTGCCGGCGAGGAGCAGTATCACCGCCGCGTCTACCTGCACCGGGTCGGCACGCCTGCCGACGAGGACATCATGATCTTCGGCGAGGGCACGGAGAAAACCAGCTACTTCGGCGTGCCCGTGAGCAGTGACGGGCGCTGGCTGGTCGTGTCGGCCGCGCTGGGCACCGCGCCGCGCAACGACCTGTGGCTGGCCGACCTCAGCGCGTCGGATGAGGCCGCGCCGGTGTTCCGGGTGGTGCAGCAGGGCGCGGACGCCAGGACCGGGCTGCGGGCCGGCCGGGACGGGCGGCTGTACGCGCACACCGACGCCGGCGCGCCGCGCGGCAGGCTCGCGATCGCTGATCCGGCCGACCCTGGCCCGGCCGGCTGGCGGACTCTCATCGGCGAACGCGCGGACGCGGTGCTGGACGACTACGCGATCCTCGACGGCGCCGAGCTGGCCAGGCCGTTGCTGCTGGCCGCATGGAACCGGCACGCGATCAGTGAGATCACCGTGCACGACCTGGCCACCGGCGAGCAGACGGGGATCGTGCCGCTGCCGGGCCTGGGCAGCGTCGGCGGGATCAGCGAGCGGCCCGAGGGCGGTCACGAGGCGTGGTTCAGCTACACCGACAACACCACGCCGTTGATCATCCTGCACTACGACGGCCGCACCGGCGCGGTCCGTCAGTGGGCCCGCGCCCCGGGCAGCGTCGCGGTCCCCCGGGTGCAGGCCGAGCAGGTGACGTACGAGTCCAGGGACGGGACGGCTGTCCGCATGCTGATCATCTCGGGCGCCGGGCCGGATCCGGCCGGGACGGGCGCGGCCGGGACGGGCGCGGCCGGGCCGTCCGCGCGCTCGGCCCGGCCGACCATCCTGTACGGGTACGGCGGGTTCGGGGTGAGCCTGACCCCGGCCTACTCAGCGGCGGTCCTCGCCTGGGTGGAGGCCGGCGGAGTGTACGCGATCGCCTCGCTGCGCGGCGGCGGCGAGGAGGGCGAAGAGTGGCACCGGGCGGGCATGCGGGAAGGCAAGCAGCACGTCTTCGACGACTTCTACGCGGCCGCCGAGCGGCTCATCGCCGACGGCTGGACGACGCCGTGCCAGCTCGCCATCTCCGGCGGTTCCAACGGCGGCCTGCTCGTCGGCACCGCCATCACCCAGCGGCCGGAGCTCTTCGCGGCCGCGGTCTGCTCCGCTCCGCTCCTCGACATGGTCCGGTACGAGCGGTTCGGCCTCGGCGAGACGTGGAACGACGAGTTCGGCACCGCCGCCGACCCGGAGCAACTGGACTGGCTGCTCGGTTACTCGCCGTATCACCATGTCCGGGAGGGCACGTCCTACCCGGCCGTCCTGTTCACCGTCTTCGACCGTGACACCCGGGTGGATCCGATGCACGCGCGCAAGATGTGCGCAGCGCTCCAGCACGCCGCCGCCACCACCGCCGGCAGCATGGACGGACCGCCAGGGCCCGCCCGGCCGGTCCTGCTGAGGCACGAGTTGTCGGCCGGGCACGGGGCGCGGGCCGTCAGCCGTTCGGTATCCCTGTCCGCAGACACGCTCGCGTTCGCGGCGTTGCACACCGGACACCCCGGATTCAGGCGGTGAGCAGCGCCTCCCGGTACTCGCGAACGGCCGGGACGTTGCCGTGCCGTGCCGCCACCGTCTCGCCGAGCGCGCGGGCGGCTTGCACCACGATCTCGGCGCGGTGCTCGCGGGGCAGGTCAAGCAGCGTGTTGCGGCTCACCCGCAGCGCTTCCTCCGGCTCGTCCGCCTCGAGCTTGCACCTGGCCTGGCCGAGCATGACCAGGGACCGGTCCAGGAACTCGGTCGGCGAGTACTGCCGCAGCGACTGCCCGAATGCCGCCTCCGCGCCGGTGTGGTCACCGAGCGCCACCAGCGCGTCGCCCTGGTGGAAGAGGAACTGCCGTTCGGTGTAGCCGAATGCCGTGTCGGCCCGCTGGCCGGCCGGCAGCGCGTCCAGCCCGCCGGCGGCCCGGTCCAGCGCCGACCTGGCCCGGCTGAGCACCCCGGTCTTGCCCTGGGCGGCGAGCCTGCCCAGCGCCCGCGCCTCGGCGACCGGGGCCATCACCCCGGCCACGCACTGGCTCCGCCCGGCCAGGTCGGCACCCGTACGCGCCAGCGAGATGGCCTCCCTTGGGTCGCCGTAGTACAGCGGGATCAGCGCCTCGCGCACCGCGACCCAGGCGCGCAGCGCGCGGTCGCCGGTCTCGTCCGCGGCGATGCGGGCCGTGCGGAAGAACGATCGCGCCATCCGCTGGTCACCGATGTCGATCATCGTCATGCCGGTGAGCGCGGCGAGCTGCGCGGCGAGACGGCAGAGCCGTTCGGTGAACTCGATCGGCTGGCGCTGCTCGCACATCCTGCGCACGTCGCCGAAGTCCAGCAGCACGTCGCACAGCAGCCGCAGCGGCGGGACCGTCATGTACTGCCTGCCGTAGCCGGCCGCGGTCTCTTCCCACTGGTCCAGCATGGTGGCCGACACCGAGCCGCGGAACAGCGCGTCGTCCATCCGGCGGCGGATCCGGTCCACCGCCCCGAAGAACTGGCTGTCCAGGCCGACCGGCGAGCCGGCGATCAGCTGGAGCAGCGCCCGCCTGAGCACGTCGTCGTCATCGGCGACCCAGCCGGTCTCCGCAGCCGCAGCGG
Organism: uncultured Actinomycetes bacterium; assembly: GCA_963702235.1. Lineage (GTDB taxonomy): Bacteria > Actinomycetota > Actinomycetes > Streptosporangiales > Streptosporangiaceae > PALSA-505. The sequence continues at coordinate 36,352 of CAVPBZ010000023.1, read as the reverse complement.
GGTCGTGGCTGGTGAAGATGCCGCCGGGCGCGGCCGGGCTGGCCAGGCGGGTGTCGGCGGAACGTTCCGGAGACGGCGCGGCGTCCCCGGCGGCGGTCTCGGTCGGCAGGCACTGCGGGCCGGTGCGGTGGCTGCGGCCGCAGAAGCACGTGCCCCGGTAGCCGAGGTCCTCCGGGTCGGCGCCGTAGACGGCGCACAGGTAGTGCATGTACTCCGGGCCCGGGCGCTTCTGGCCGCTCTCGTAGGCCGACAGCAGCGTCTCGCTGAACCTGGGGTGCTCACGCCCCTGCGCCTCGTACCAGGCCCGGACCTGCTCCACGACGTCGGCCAGGGTGATGCCCAGGGCCAGCCGGTAGGCGCGGATCCAGGTGGTGCCGAACAGGGCGCCGCACTCGTCCTTGATCACGGACGCTATCTGCGGCGGCGTCTGCCCGCAGACCAGCCCGCGCGCCCGTATCCTGCGCGCGGTCACCGACTCACTGTCCGGCCGGGTGCCTGGTCCTTCCGCATCCTGCCGGGACTGGTCTCGCTCGGCGGGCGGAGCGAGGACGAGCGGCTCGTAGCACTGTCCTGACATGCAGTCCTTCTCCCCAGCCAGACGTTCGCCCGTCCCCCCCGGGTGAAAGGCCAGCTCTTTGACGCAGAGTAACGGTGATGTAGCCTTCCGCTGTACAGCCGGACAACATGGGTTGATCACCCATATTTGCAATTCTCACTTCTCACTTCTCATTTTGCACCTTTATACAGCATCATGCTGGCTCTCAGCTAAAAGTCGGTCACAGAGCGTTCGCGAACCGGGCACTCGGGCCGCCCGGCATACGGCCGATGGGTCTCGTCCGGTGCGCGGGCCGGCCACCATGGGGGACTGAGCAAACGCGCCGGCCCGGTCAGGGCTGCCCGTAACCTCCGGAAGGGTTCCCGCCATGATTGCCCACGCGCTCGCCGCCGGATCCACGTCGCGAACGCCCGACACGCTGCTGACTGCCTGCACCGGCGATGGGCACCCGAGCCCGGGCATCGCCTGCCGCCTGGTCTGGGACATCACGCACAGCGGGTCCGCGGCCCAGCTGACCCAGGTCTACCTGGCCGGCCCGGCCAGCCTGATACTCAAGATCGCGTTCGTGCTGCTGCTCGCCTTCCTCATCCGGTTCATCACGCACCGCGCCATCAACCGGATCACGTCGCGGGCGGCCGCGATCGGGACAGGGGGCGATGCCGGTCACGGCCGGTCCCTGCTGCCCGAGCGCAGCGGGGAGCGCAGGCGGCAGCGCTCGCAGGCTCTCGGGTCGATCCTGCGCAACGCGTCTACGATTCTGATCTTCGGCATCGCCGGCATCACGATCCTGGGTGACCTGGGGATCAACCTGGCGCCCGTGCTGGCCAGCGCAGGCGTGCTCGGGGTGGCGCTCGGCTTCGGCGCCCAGAACCTCGTCGGTGACTTCCTGGCCGGGATCTCGATCCTGCTGGAGGATCAGTACGGGGTGGGCGACGTCATCACCGCGGGCCTTACGTCGGGGACGGTGGAGGCCGTCGGGCTGCGGGTGACCAGGATGCGCGACGTGAACGGGGTGGTGTGGCACATCAGGAACGGGTCGCTCCAGCAGGTCGGCAACCAGTCCCAGGGCTGGGCCCGGGCCGTGATCGACATCCCCGTCCCCTACAACCAGGACATGTCCGAGGTCCGGCAGATCATGACGGACGTGGCGACGTCCCTGTGGGAGCAGCCGCAGTGGCAGGGCGTCATCCTGGAGCAGCCCAAGGTCTGGGGCGTCCAGTCGCTGTCCAGCAGCGAGGCCATCTGGCGGCTCGTCGCCATGACCACGCCGCCCCGGCAGTACGAGGTGGAGCGGGCGCTGCGGGAGTCGATCAAGGGAGCGCTCGATGCCCGCGGCATCACCACCGCCCCGACGACGATCGTGGCCCTGGCCGGCGCGGACGCCGGGCCCGGGACTGACGCCGGGCCCGGGACTACGGCAGCCGGGCCTACGGCAGCCGAGGCTGCGGCGGCCGGGGCCGCGGCGGCCGGGGCCGCGGCCGCCGGGGCCGCGGCCGCCGGGGCCGCGGCCGCCAAGGCTGCTCCTGCTGGCGGCGGGGCTTCGTGATGCCGCCTGTCCCTCCCCGGACGGCCCGGGCGGCCCGGGCGGCATCGCCGGGTCCAGCCCGTAGGCTGGGACGGTCATGAGCGAATCCAGCGAGACGAGCTTCTACGATGCCGTGGGCGGGGAGGAGACCTTCCGCCGCCTGGTGCACGCGTTCTACCAGGGCGTGGCGGACGACCCGGAGCTCCGGCCGGTCTACCCGGGCAAGGATCTGGGGCCGGCCGAGGAGCATCTGCGGCTGTTCCTCATGCAGTACTGGGGCGGCCCGAGTACGTATAACGAGCAACGCGGGCACCCCAGGCTGCGGATGCGGCACGCCAGGTTCACGATCGGCGAGGCCGAACGGGACGCCTGGCTCCGGCACATGCGCGACGCGCTCGACGAGATCGGCCTGGACGAGGCGCTTGACGCGCAGCTGTGGGACTACCTGGTCATGGCCGCGCACAGCCTGGTCAACCAGCAGCCCACCGGGCACAGCGACCTGGGCCTCGCCCCGGCCTGAGGCTCAGGGCCGACCCGGGACTCAGCTCGCCGCGAGAGTCGAAGAATCAGCGCGAAGCATCAGTAGCGTGATAGCACTACCAAGTCTTCGCCGTAACGGGCACCGCCACCCGCCGCCGCAGGTGAGCGCGGGGCCGGCCCGGTCAGCCGCGGGTGAGCCTGCGGTAGGTGACGCGGTGCGGCCGCGCCGCCTCGGCGCCGAGACGCTCGATCTTGTTCTTCTCGTACGCCTCGAAGTTCCCCTCGAACCAGAACCAGTTCGCGTCGCCCTCCCAGGCCAGGATGTGCGTGGCGACCCGGTCCAGGAACCACCGGTCGTGGCTGGTGATCACCGCGCAGCCGGGGAACTCGGCGAGCGCGTTCTCCAGCGAGGACAGCGTCTCCACGTCCAGGTCGTTGGTCGGCTCGTCGAGCAGCAGCAGGTTGCCGCCCTGCTTGAGGGTGAGCGCCAGGTTCATCCGGTTGCGCTCGCCACCGGACATCACGCCGGCCGGCTTCTGCTGGTCGGATCCCTTGAAGCCGAACGCGGCCACGTACGCGCGGCTCGGGATCTCCGCGTTGCCGACGCGGATGTGCGTCTCGCCGTCGGAGATCACTTCCCAGACGTTCTTGTCCGGGTCGATGCGCTCGCGGTTCTGGTCCACGTAAGAGATCTTGACGGTCTCGCCGACCTTGATCGTGCCCGCGTCCGGCTTCTCCTCGCCGACGATCATCTTGAACAGCGTGGTCTTGCCGACGCCGTTCGGGCCGATAACGCCGACGATGCCGTTACGCGGCAGGGAGAAGCTGATGTCCTCGAACAGCTCGCGGTCACCGAAACCCTTCTCCAGGTGCTCGACCCCGACCACGAAGCTGCCGAGCCGCGGGCCCGGCGGGATTCTGGATCTCCTCGAAGTCCAGCTTCCGGCCGACCTCGGCCTCCGCCGCCATCTCCTCGTACCGCTGCAGCCGCGCCCGGCTCTTCGCCTGGCGGGCACGCGGGCTGGACCGGACCCATTCGAGCTCGTCCTCGAGGCGCTTGCGCCGCTTGGCGTCCTTGGCCCCCTCGACCTTGATCCGGGAGGCCTTGGTCTCCAGGTAGGTGGTGTAGTTGCCCTCGTAGGGGAACGCGTGGCCGCGGTCGAGCTCGAGGATCCACTGGGCCACGTTGTCCAGGAAGTACCTGTCGTGCGTCACCGCGACCACGGTGCCGGGGTACTTCTCCAGGTGCTGCTCCAGCCACTGCACGCTCTCCGCGTCCAGGTGGTTGGTCGGCTCGTCGAGCAGCAGCAGATCCGGCTGGGCGAGCAGCAGACGGCACAGCGCGACCCGGCGGCGCTCACCGCCGGACAGCACCTTGACGTCGGCATCCGGCGGCGGGCAGCGCAGCGCGTCCATGGCCTGCTCGAGCTGGCTGTCGATGTCCCAGGCGTCGCGGTGATCCAGCTGCTCCTGCAGCCTGCCCATCTCCTCGAGCAGGTCGTCGGAGTAATCGGTCGCCATCTTCTCCGCGACCTCGTTGTAGGCAGCCAGCAGGGCCTTGGTCTCCGCGACCCCTTCCTCCACGTTCTCCAGGACGGTCTTGTTCTCGTCGAGGACAGGCTCCTGCGCCAGGAGGCCGACGCTGAATCCGGGCATGAGCCGGGCATCGCCGTTGGACGGCTGTTCCACCCCGGCCATCATCCTGAGCAGCGTCGACTTGCCCATGCCGTTCGGTCCGACGACGCCGATCTTGGCGCCGGGCAGGAAGGCGAGCGTGACGTTGTCAAGAATGACCTTGTCGCCGTGCGCCTTGCGCACGGCACGCATTTGGTAGATGTACTCCGGCATACCTCAAGGGTAGGGCCCAGCGGGTGCTGGATCGGACCGCCCGTGCCCCGTCACCGGACGGCCCGTGCCCTCACCGGACGGCCCGTGCCCGTCGTTAGCCGGCCACGATCGCTGCTAGCCTGCCGCGATCACCCGGCTACGCCCGGCGCGCTGCGACCGGCAGTTGCTCAACCCAGCTTACGTAACCTAGATTTACTGATCGTGCCAGAAGATGCCGTGCTCGTCGCGCGGGACATCCGCGTCGCCGTCGGACGGCTGAGCCGCCAGCTCCGCCGGATCTACGGCCAGGGCCATGCCCCGGGCGCGCCGTCGTTCCTGGAGCTGGCGCTCCTGCTCCGGGTGGAGCGGATGGGGCCGTGCTCGGCCAGCGCGCTGGCCGCCGGCGAGCGCGTCACCTCTCAGGCCGTCAGCGCGGCACTGGCCGGGCTGCGGCGGCGCGGCCTGGTCCGCGTGACGACCGACCCCGGCGACCGGCGGCGCTCACTGGTCGGGATCAGCGACGCCGGGCGCCGCACGCTCGAGCGCCATGAGCAGCAGCTGGGCGATCACCTCGCCGAGGCGGTGACCGCCAGCTTCACCGCCGCCGAACTCGGCTGCCTCCGGGCGGCCGCGCCGCTGCTCGACCGTCTTGCCGACCTGCTGTGACGCCCGGCCCGCCACGCACCCCCCCTGCCCGCGCACATGAGAGGACCCTGTTTCGTGCCCGACACGCACCGCAGTCAGCTCGGCGATCAGATCCGCGGCTTCTTCGACGAGTTCTCCCGCTCCAGCGACGTCCTTGACCTGGACGCTCTGGCCGGGTGCTTCGACGAGACGTTCCTGTCGGCAGACGCGACCGGGACCAGGGTGGTACCCCGGCCGGCGTTCCTGCAGGCACTCCCCCGGCGAGCCCAGGCATTTGCCGACGCCGGCATCGGCCCGGCGGCGCTCAGGCAGCTCACCCACCAGGAGCTCGACCCGCACCACGTGCTCGCGCGCACCACGTGGGCCGCGCCGCGCACGGACGGGAGCGGCGAGGTCATGCTGGATTCATCGTTCCTGATCCGCCGCGACGGCGACCGGCTCCGCATCATCGTCTACATCAATCACCAGGGACTGCGCGTCTGAGCTCCGCCGCGGGCGCGGCGGATTCCGCGGGAGTGGTGGCTATCAGGCGCGGCCCGGGAGCGGGCAGGTCGGCGGCCTCATCGAACAGCCGCACCTGGTTGCGGCCTGACTCCTTGGCCCGGTACAGCGCCAGGTCGGCCGACGCGAGCAGCCCCGGGATGTCGTCGGCGTGCTCGCCGAGCACGGCCACGCCGACCGACACCGTGACCCGCACCTCGCCGCCGCCGAGCATGACAGGCGTGGCGGCCACCTGCTCGCGCAGCCGCTCGGCGACCTTGCACGCCTCGGTCACGTCGGCCCCGGGGAGCAGGACGACGAACTCCTCACCGCCGAACCGGCCGACCACGTCGGAGTCACGCACCTGCTGGCGGAACGCATCGGCCAGGGCGGCGAGCACCTGATCGCCGACCAGGTGGCCATGCGTGTCGTTGACCCGCTTGAAGTGATCAATGTCGACGAGCAGCAGGGCCAGTGACCCCCTGGTCCGCACCATCCTGCTGATCTCCATGTCGGCCTCGCGCTGCCACGCGGCCGCGTTCAGCAGCCCCGTCTTCGCATCGGTCCGCGCCGCCGCCCGCAGCTGCTGATGCAGCAGGCTGCGCTGCAGCAGGATGACCGGCGGCAGCGCGACGAAGAGCAGAACCGGGCTCAGCGCGCAGGCGATCGTGACCAGCACGCCCACGCAGACCTCGGTCACGTCGAGGATCAGCCGCTCGGAGTCCCAGAGCACGTCGCGCCAGCGGACCAGCGGCTCGGCCGCATGCGCGGCCACGGCCACCAGAGCGGCGTTCAGCACGCTGAACAGCGCGGCGCAGCCCACGGCGATCACCACGGTCACCGGCCGGCTGAACCACACCTCCGGCCCGGGGTAGCCAAACCATGAGGTCAGCGCCCGTACCGTTCCGGTCCTCAGGCCGAAGTGGCCGAACACGATGGACGCGGCCCCGCCGGCCAGGCCGAGCGCGGCCGCGCTGAAGACCCGCCGGTAGATCGGGCTCCGGCGCACCCGCAGCTGCAGCAGGATGCTCAGGGGGACCGGCGCGATCAGCGCGTAGACCGGCGGCAGCAGCAGGGCAACGGGCAGCCACCAGGCCGACAGCAGGTCACGCGAGACGCCGGCTGGCATGCCCAGCCGCCTGGTCGCCTCGATGCACGCGGCTCCGCAGGCAAGCAGCGCCCCGAACAGCGCCACCTGGCCGGCCCGGGGCGATGTCCGCGCCAGCTCCCAGCCGGTCAGGGCCAGGTCGCAGGCAACCACCACGAAGAAGTAGCCGATCAGCGGCGCCCGCTGCGCCAGCAGCGGCCATTGCATCGGTCGCCGGACGAGCCGCAGGAGGCCACTCGTCCGCTCGTGCCGCATCGCTGCCTGCTGGACTGCCATGCCTCCGCCCGTGACCACGTCGCCGGGATCCCGTCTCGGCGCACCCACCTGCATCACGCTGAGTGCTGCCGAGACGGGATTGAACTACTCTGGGTAACACAATAGATGCGATGCGTGCGCCTGGCGCCAGAACCCGGTATGTTGGTCGCCGCACGGGTCGGACGCCCTCGCCCCGCAACGTGACCGCCCGCACCGTGCGACCCGTGACCCGGCAAGCCGGGCTCGCTGCAGCCGCATCTGGTGAAGCCGAGCCGGTCATGCGCCGGCGGAGCGAAGGAGAGCGGACTCAGGTGCGAGGCGTTATCTGGTCATGACGACCAGCCCGCTGCCGTGTTCCCGGTGAGCCGGCGGTAGGCAGCCGCCTGACCGGCGTCAGAACGGTACGGCTGCCGCGGCTGCGCTGTCCGTCGCCCCGGCGAGCTCGCTGATCGAGTCAGCGTTGAACATGTCATCGGACGGGCCGGCCCCGTCGCCAGCCATGGACCCGGCTGCCGACAGAGCTGCGCCGTCCCCGATCAGGTCCTCGTCCGTCAGCCCGGCCCGGATGGCCTCGCCCCTGGCCAGGCCGTCCGGCTGCCCGTCCGCGGCGGTGTCCCCAGCCGACCGGAGGGTCCGCTGGAAGTGCGCGACGCCGCGGGACAGATCGTGGCCGATGGCGTCCGCGTCGATGTCCACGGCGATACGGCGCTTGCCCTCCCTGTCGTCGTAGTCGCGCACCTGGAGCCGCCCGGTCAGCACGATGGCCTGCCCCTTGCGGAGCGAGGGCGCCACGTTGTTCGCGAGCTTGCGCCAGCAGTTGACGTTCGCGAACGAGGTCTTGCCGTCCCGCCACTCACCGGTCTCCCGGTCGACGAAGCGGGACGTCCAGGCGACTCGCATCGACACGATGGGAGTCTTGTCGTTGATGGTCCGGTAGTGGGGCTCCGTTGCCACGTAGCCCGCCAGGGTTACGGTCGCGCCATTGAACATCGTGATCCTCCTGAGCGATTCGCGCGGCATCCTGCCCGCCGGCCTGCACTCAGCCGGCGGCACGCGCCGCCTGTCTGGTGTCAGGATGCCCGGCCGCGGACCAGGCCCGCCGCCTCGGATGGCGACCTGTGGATAGCTTCCGCAGCATGGCGGATCTGTGGAGAATCAGTTGGCGTCCCGGGCCCGCCGACGGCATAATCCCCCGGCCGCAGCGCGGTCAGGACCGCGCCCCGACGCGCGGAGGGGCACGCCGCAGCGCCGGCAGAGTCACCCCGCCACGTCGGCAGGATCACGCCGCGACGCCGACAGGATCACGCGGCGACGAGCTCGGTCGGCTGGGCGATCACGTCTACCAGCGCCCCGTTGCGCATCACGGTGATCGCGAGCGGCCGGCCGATCGCCTCGCCGAACATCTGCCGCTGCAGGTCCTGCGCCTTCCCCGTCGGGTTGCCGCCGACCGAGAGCATCAGGTCCCCCGCCCGAAGGCCGGCCCGGTCGGCCGCCTCGCCGCGCATCACCTGCGCCACCCGTAGCCCGTTCGCCTGACCGGTACGCTCCTGCAGCCACGCCGGCAGCGGCGCGGGCATCACCACGACGCCGAGGTAGGCGCGCCGCACCCGTCCGTCGGTCATCAGCGCGGAGATGATCTTCCGCGTGGTGTTGTTGACCGGGACGGCCAGGCCGAGCCCGATCCCGGCCACCGCTGTGTTGATGCCCACCACCCGCGCGCTCGCGTCGGCGAGCGCGCCGCCGGAATTGCCCGGGTTGAGCGCCGCGTCGGTCTGGATCACGTCCTCGACCAGGCTGGCCGCCCGGCCCTGGCCGTCCCTGGTCGGCAGCGACCGGCCGAGCGCGCTGACCACCCCCGCGGTCACCGAGCCGGCCAGGCCCAGCGGGTTGCCCACCGCCACCACCAGCTGCCCGACCACCAGCTTGTCGGCCTCGCCGAGCTCCGCGGGCGGCGGTGTGTCGCCCGCGGCCCGCACCACGGCCAGGTCGGACAGCGGGTCCGCGCCCACGACGCGGAACGGCGCGCTGGTCCCGTCGGCGAACAGCGCGGTCCCGCCCTGGGCCCGCCCGACGACGTGCGCGTTGGTCAGCAGGAACCCGTCCCCGGTGTAGACGACGGCAGAGCCGAGGCTCTCCCCCGCCCCGCCGCCCGTCCGCGGCACCCGCAGGCTGGCGACCTTCGGCGTCAGCTCGGCCGCCACGCCGGTCACGACCTGGGAGTAGGCGTCCAGGGGGGAATCGGCTGCCATATCAGCCTCCCGTCTACAACAATAATTACAACATTACGTCCGAACGGCTGCGGGTGGCGAGTCCTTCCGTACAGCGTTACGCCATGGGCGAAAGCCCGGGCGCGGGGAGTCGCCGGTGGTCGGCGCCGGACGCCGATCGTGTCGGTGCGGGCGGCAGACACGGGCCGCATCGACGCCGGCCGCGGCCGGGGCTCGCGCCGAGCGGTCGGAGCTCGCGGGTGGCTGAGTCAGGCGGGGAGGGCAGGAGGGGAGGGAGCCTCAGCGCCACCAGGGGTTGCGGCGCAGCTCGGCCACGTGCAGGGCTGGCTCGGTTACCGCGGGCAGATTCTGGCGGAGATGGTACAGGTGCTCGCGGACCCAGAGGGTGGGCGGGTGGTGGTGCGCCGGCATGCTGCCGAGGTTGTCGAGCGCAGCGCCGCTCAGCGCGGGGCTGCCGAGCACAGGGACCTCGGCGGGTGGCTGCTCCCCTTGGACAGGCCGGGCGACCTGGGCGGCGATGCGCTCGTAGAAGCTGGTCAGCTCCGCCGTCATCTGCCGCAGCCCGGCCCGCTCCGGGTCCACGTGCTCGGGTGCGTCAGGGTAGGTGGCCGCGCCGCGTACTCGCAGTCCGGCCAGCGAGTACGCGGTCATCCGGAGCCGCATGCTTCCCATCACCAGGCGCCACAGCTCGTCTTTCGGCAGCCGCTTGGTCCCCTGCTCGGCGAGGAATCCGCGCAGCGCGTCGTCCAGCCGCAGGCTCGCGGTGGCCGCCGCGACCGCCGCGTCGGGCACCTGCCCGCGCAGGCCGAGCGCCCAGTCCACCGCCTGGGTCAGGTACGCGCCGCCGTCACGGTAGGCGTCCGCCAGGTCGTCGCCAACGACATCGGCTGCGCCGCGCGGCCAGAACAGGAGCCCCACCACCAGGCTCACCGCGCAGCCGATCGCGACGTCCTCGATCCGCAGCAGGCCCACCTTCCAGCCAGCCGGGGCGAGCAGGTTGAACAGCACCACCACGGTGACTGTGAAGGCCGCCTGGCCGACCGCGAACGGCGCCGTCCCCGGCGCGTACGAGGCGACCAGGACGGCGACCGGCAGCGCGATCCACAGCGCGGTCTGTCCCGTGCCGATGCCGAGCACCAGCGCCGCGCCGACCGCGAACCCGAGCACGGTGCCCGCCAGCGCCCTCAGCGCCGTCGCTCCGGTGGACGCCGCATTCGTGCGCAGCACCGACAGCGCGCCGAGCACGACCCAGAAGCCGTGCTGCACGCCGGTGATGTCGGCCACGGCCACCGCGGCGGCCAGGCCAACGGCGCCGCGCAGGCTGTTGCGCATCCATACTGACCGGAAGCTGGCGTGCCGGGTGATGATGCCGGCCGCGCCGGCTACGGCGCTGAACCTGGGCCCGTCGGCCCACGCGCCGAGCCTGCGCCCGTCGGCCCACGCGCCGAGCCTGCGCCCGCTGGCCCACGCGCCGAGCCTGCGCCCGCTGGCCCACGCGCCGAGCCTGCGCCCGCTGGCCCACGCGCCGAGCCTGCGCCCGCTGGCCCACGCGCTGAGCCTGGACCTACCGGCCAACGCACCGAGCCTGCGCCCCCCGGGACTGCGCCCCCCGAGACTGCGCCCGGCGAGCGCCCCAAGCCTGCGGCCGCCGGCCAGCACGCCGAGAGTGCGCCCCCCGGCCAGTGCGCCGAGCCTGCGCCCACCGAACCTGAGCCCGGCGGATGCGCCGCGGCTGGCGGCCGGATCGCCGGCGCGCTCCCCGTACCAGCCGCGGCGCTCGGCGGCGATGATCTCCTGCGAGGCCCGCCGGGTCGCGATCAGGGTGTCGGCGGCGATGGCACGCGCCGCGAGGGCGATCACCTGCGCGTGGAAGGCGTGCGCGGCGCAGGCCCGGACGCTGTCCGGATCGCCGGACAGCGTCCGCAGGTGGTCCGTGCTGGCGGCGCGGGCGCGTTCGAGCCCCTCGAGGTCCGGATCGGCATCCCGGCCGGCCAGCAGCGCGGCCACGTCCCGCAGCACGCCGGCCGTCACGCTGAGCAGTTCCCTGTCAGCCGACACGGCCCGGCTCAGATCCAGGTGCCCGTCCATGGCGTCGCTGATCAGGACGGTGCACCACTCCAGCAGCTGAACGACGCTGGCCATAGCCTGATCGGCGGTGGCCAGCCCCGTCGGCCGGAAGGGCGCGGCAGCGAACACGGTCATCAGCTGGTGCTTGGCCGCGATGGACGCCTCGAGGTGAGCGGCAGTCGCCTCGTCGCGCACCGCCGCGGCGAGATGGTCAGCCAGCGCTGTCGCGGACGCGGCGGCGCTCGCCCGCAGCCGGTCTCCCGGCGTTCGCGGCGACAGCAGCAGCACGGCCGCCGTGCTCACGGCCGCGGCCAGCCACCAGCCCTCAAGCCGGGACGGGATCGTGGCCACCCCGCCGGGCGAGGCAACGGGAAGCACGAAAGCGAGCAGCGCGGCGGTGGTCCCGGAGGCGGCGTGCGGCCCGGTCACCCCCGCGAAGAAGATGCCGAACGCCACCGGGATCGTGACGATCGCGGCCAGCCAGGCGGTGCCGCTGACCGCGGTGCCGATCGTCAGCACGATGCTGCCGACCACGGCGAGCTCGAGATGCGCGATCAGCTTGTCGCGCCTGGTCCCGCCGAACGTGACCATCACCAGGCTGGCGAAGGCGCCGAACACGGCGAACAACGCCATCTGCGGGTCGCCGATGACCTTGTCGGTCAGCGCCAGCAGGGCGGGCACGACAAGCGTCGCGCGCAGCGCCCGCATCGCGGCGGGCACCGACCAGGTTGGCCGGAGGGCAGACAGGCCGGACGGTCCCGGCCGCAGCCGGGCCAGCAGATGACCAGGAGCGGTGACTTCCGAACCGGCCACCAGGACAGTCTAGGACGGAGGGCCGTTTCAGGCTGGATCGCAAGCGATCTTCAGCATCAGGCCGGAGCCGCGGGCGGGCGCGAGGTCGGGGGCGAGCCGCTAAGGGCGTGCGGCGTCGGGCGGGGGCTCCGGGGCCGTGCGGAGCGCGGCCGGACCGGGGGCAGCCGCCGGATCAGCCGTGCCGGGCGACCGCAGGGCTCAGGAGTGACCGCGAGCGGGCCTTGCTCAGCCGCGGGAGCGGCCGCCGGCACCAGCCGGCCACGGAAGCTGCGGCTCAGGCGCGGCCGCGGGCGGTCTTCAGTTCCTCGCGGAAGCGGTCGTACTCGGACAGTTCCTGCTCGACCGGGATCAGCACGAGCTCCTTGGCCAGGGTGACGATGCGCGACCGCATGCTCTGCTCCACCCGGACCCGTTCCCGGTCGGCGGCGAGCATGACCATGTTCATGCAGCCGGACGAGGTCAGCCAGCCGAGCAGCAGCATGGCCACGATCACCGCGCCGACCCAGGGCAGCAGGTTGAGGTGGTCGAGCAGCGGCGATGACACCTGGCGGTCCACGTGCAACCCGCCGAACGCCACGATCGCGCCGATCCACGCGACGCCAGCCACAACGGCGGCGACGAGCGCCCACTGCCAGGCCCGGACCAGCCGCCACCAGGCAGGCACGCTGCCGTCGGCGGGCAGCGACTCGACGATCGCCGCACCGAGCGCACCCGGTATCTCGTCCGCCCTCGACCTGGCCGCCGAGTAGACGGTGCGCGACCAGGGCACGGGCAGCCGCCTGCCGACCTCGGAGCCGAGGGCGGTGAGCGCGTTGTCGATCTCGGCCGGCTGCGCGTCCGCGGTGCCCGCCGCCAGGCTGCGGAGCTGGCCGGCGATGTTCCACAGCCCCGTCCGTCTGGCCCGGTTACGGCCGGGCAGGCTGCGGGCCAGCGAGGCGACGGGCCAGCCGATGTACTCCGCGGCGCGGATCTCGCGGGTACCGCGCAGCGCCTCGCTCGCCGCCGCCATCCCCGCGCCGTGGCCGAACGCCTCGGTCAGGGCGGCCGCGCTGGCCTCGGGCACGACGGCCTCGCCCTCCTGGGCGAACGGCTCGAACCTGCTGACCAGGGTGTCCAGGTCGGCCTCGATCCGCTCGCCCGCCGCCCGCCGCGCCGTCACGGTCTCGATGAGCACCTTGCGCAGCTCGTCGATGCCGGTGCCGGTGGTCGCGGAGGTCATCAGCACCCGGACGTCGTGCAGGCCCTCGGAGTCGAGCAGCCTGCGCAGGTCGGTCAGGCAGTCCTCGGCCTGCTCCGGGGTGATCATGTCGGACTGGTTGAGCAGGACGGCGGTGACCGACGAATGAGCCGCGAGCCGCACCAGATAACGGGTATGCACGGCCGCGTCCGCGTACTTCTGCGGGTCGAGCACCCAGATCATCAGGTCGGCGAGGCTGACCATCCGGTCCACCTCGTGCGCCGCGCCCGCCATCACCGAGTCGTGATCGGGCAGGTCGAGCAGCAGCAGGCCGTTCAGGTTCTCCTCGCCCTGGTCCAGGGCGCTGGCCCGGGCGTAGCGGTGCCGCCGCTGGATGCCGAGCCAGTCGAGCAGCGGGCCCGCCCCGGCCATCCCCCACACGCAGGCATGCGGCTCGCTCGTCGTCGGCCTGGTCACGCCCACCGGGGAGAAGTCCGCGCCGGCGAGCACGTTGAACAGCGAGGACTTCCCGCTCCCGGTGCCGCCAGCGAGCGTCACGACGGTGTGCGCGCCGGACAGCCGCAGCCGCTCCCCGGCCCGGCCCAGCAGGTCGGCCGCCTCCTCCAGCAGGCCGGGATCGAACCCGTCCGGGCCGCTGCGCGCGGAGCCGATCTGGACCAGCCTGGCCAGCGCGGTCAGCCTGCCAGGCAGGCTGGGCCGCCCGTATCCGCCGGGGTCCGTGGCGCTGCCGAAGTCGGCGAGGTCCTCGCTCGCCCCGGCGCCGGCGTACTCGGTCATCTGACGACCTCGAGCGAGTACGTGGCCTGGTAGAGCTGCACCGCCGCGGCCTCGTCGGGGACCCCTTCGGCGTCGATGAGCTCGGCGAACCGGAGCATCTCCTCGTCGAACAGCAGCCGGACTCGCTCCTGCAGGTCCGCGCGGGCCTTCGTGCCGATGTCCCGCAGCGGGCCGGGGCCGAACAGCGAGCTGAGCAGATCCTGCGCGGCCGCGCCGGTCCCCTCCGCCGTCACGGCGTCGCCCGCGCCGAACCCGAGCAGGCCGATGATCACGACGAGGGCGAGGGACTCGTCGTCGAAGGAGACCACGCGGGCGATGGATCGCTTCGTCACGTTCTCGGCCTGCACGAGGTGCATGACGTGATCTTGCCACGAGCTAATCGCCTGGGCAGCCCGCCTGGCCAGCTCGGGCGACGCCCGGCCGAGCGCCATCGCACCGGAGACCGGGGGCTCGTCCGGGGCGGCCTCGCCGCCGGCCAGGCGGCGGCCTGACCGTCAGCCCCGGCGGCCGCAGCGGCGCCGACCGCCGCCCCGCCGGCGTTTTCCCATTCCCGCTGGGCCGCGGAATCAGCGAACGGGGAGTCGGAGTCCTCGAACGGCGAGCGGCCGTCGGCGGGCCGCTGCTGCCGGGCGCGCAGCTTGATCAGGGCCGGCATCTGCGCCAGCAGCGCGACCCCGGCGGGATGGTCGCGCCAGCGCGCCACGGCCTCTTCCGCGGCCCGGTCGCCGATGGACACGATGAGCGATTCGAGGCCGGCGGCCACGGCGGCCTTGAGCGCCTGGGCGCGGGCCGAGATGCGCCGCTTGCGCGGGCGGCCGGCGGCGCTGCCGCGGCGGCGCGACTGCAGGTTGCGCAGCAGGTCGCCGGTGCCGGCGAAGTCCTGCCACCGGGCCAGCGTCTCGCCGCGGAGCAGCGAGCCGTTCCTCGTCGCCTCGTCGATCTGGCCCACGGCGGTGGCGTAGCTGTCCTCGATCGCCTGCCGCAGTTGGACCCGCAGGGTGAGCTGGGTGGCCAGGTGCGAGGCGAGCTCGGGCACCCTGGTGCGGAACGTATCGAGCACGCCGGACATGGTCTGGGTCAGCACCGCGACCCGGCGGTCCTCGCGGACGGCGGCGTCCTGCAGCCACTCCCTGATCGGCCCGTACACCGCAGGCGGCAGCATGCCCTCGGTGATCACCGTCTCGGGGATCACGAACCGGTCCGCCTCGCCCAGGCCGTTGGCCTCCAGCATCGCGGTGAAGTGCTTGACCAGCTCGCCCCGGGACCGCGGCTGCACCCGGGACAGCACGATGCCCAGCGCCGCGTCGCGCTCCTTGGCGTAGCGCAGCAGCTCCCAGACGGGGGCATCGGCGTACCTGCTGCCGGTGGTCACGAACAGCCACAGGTCAGAGGCGTCGAGGAACTGGTGCGCGAACTCGTGGTGCGCCTGGACCACCGAGTCGATGTCCGGCGTGTCGAGCAGCGCCACTCCCTTGGGCATGCCCTCGCTGGCGGCCAGCACGAGCAGGCCGTCGCGGCCGGGCATGGCCAGGCCCTGCTGCCGCACCCGCGGCAGGGTCGGCAGGAACACGTTCTCGGCGAACCAGTCGATCTCGCTGGGGTGGCAGGCGAGCACCGGGCTGTTCGTGGTGGGCCTGCGGATGCCCGTCTGGCTGACCCGCTGGCCGACGATGCTGTTGACCAGGGTGGACTTGCCCGCACCGGTGGAGCCGACCAGGGCCACGAGCACCGGGGCGGCGGACTGGCGGATCCGCGGCAGCAGGTAGTCGTCGATCTGGGTCAGCAGCTTGCGCCGCTGGGCCCTGGCCTCGGCCACGCCCGGAGCCTCCAGCAGCAGCGGCGCGTCCACGATCCGGTGCCGCAGCGCGAGCAGGGCAGACTCGAGCTGCCGCGCGTCAACCCGCGCGTGCGGTTCTACACCCTGCGCCTCACTCATCTCTCTGCCTGGCCTTCCCGCAACGCCCGCCGCGCTAACTACCAGTCACGGTAGCCGCAACGGCCCTGCTCAGCTCCGCTGCCTGGGCAGCGAGCGTGACAACCTCCCCCACGACCACGACCGCCGGCGGCCGGATCCCGGCCGCGGCCGCCCGGCTTGCCACGGTTTGCAGCGTCCCGTTAATTGTGCGCTGCGTGGGCAGGGTACCGTCCGCGACCACCGCAGCGGGAGTGCTGGGTGCCCGGCCGTGCCGGATGAGCGCCTCGGCGATGAGGTGCAGCCGCTCGATGGCCATGAGCAGCACCAGAGTGCCAGATGACGCGGCCAGCGCGGGCCAGTCCACGGCCGATTTATCGTCATCGGGCGGGACATGGGCGGAAACTACGTGAAATTCCTGCGCCACGCCCCGGTGGGTGACCGGTATCCCGGCCGCGGCCGGCGCCGCGATCGCGCTGGTCACCCCCGGCACGACGGTGACCGGCAGGCCTGCCTGCAGGCAGGCCAGCACCTCCTCGGCGCCCCGGCCGAACACGAACGGGTCGCCGCCTTTCAGCCGCACCACGAACCGGCCCGCCCGGGCGTGCGCGACGAGCGCGGCATTGATCTCGTCCTGCGTCATCGCCCGGCCGTACGGGATCTTGGCCGCGTCAATAACCTCGACGTCCGGCGGCAGCTCGTCCAGCAGTGACCGCGGGGCGAGCCGGTCGGCCAGCACGACATCGGCCTCGCCGAGCAGCTGCCGCCCGCGGACCGTAATCAGCCCCGGGTCACCGGGGCCACCGCCGACCAGGGCCACGCCGCGGCGCGGGCCGCGGCCGCGGCGCGCCCCCAGGGTGCCTGACCGCAGGCCGCCGAGCACCGCGTCCCTGATCCCCGCGCTGCGTCTCGGGTCGCCGCTGAGCACGCCGACCCGGATGTCACCGGCCTGCCCGGCCGCGGGCGTCCACGCGGCCGAGGCGGCCGCGTCATCGGCCCGGACGGACCAGATCCGCGCTTCTTCCGCTTCGGCGGCGATCGCGGCGTTGGCCCGCGGGTCGTCGGTGCACGCGCAGACCAGCCAGGCACCCGCGCAGTCGCCGGGGGCATAGTCCCGCTGCTCCCAGCCGACCCGGCCGGCCTCCGCCAGGTCCTGCAGGGAGGCGCTGAGCACGGGCGAGACGATGCGGACCGAGGCACCCGCCTCGAGCAGCGCGGGAACCCGGCGCGCCGCGACCGAGCCGCCGCCGGCGACGACCACCAGCCGCCCGCCGAGGCGCAGCCCCAGCAGGTACGGCGGCAGGGTGGACACGTCCTCTGTCCTGTCTCTTGTCAGCTCTTGTCGGTGACCCCGGCCGAGTCGAACGAGGCCACGTCCCGCAGCGCGCGCACCGCGCTCTGCACGAGCGGCAGCGCGAGCAGCGCCCCGGTCCCCTCACCGAGCCGCAGTCCGAGGTTGACCAGCGGATTGAGCCCCAGGTGATCAAGGGTAGCCGTATGCCCGGCCTCGGCACTGCGGTGCCCGGCGATGCAGGCGCCGATCGCCGCCGGGGACAGCGCCGCCGCGGCCAGCGCCGCGGACCCCGCGATCACCCCGTCCAGGATCACCGGGATCCGCAGCGCCGCGGCGCCGAGGATGAACCCGGCGATCGCGGCGTGCTCGAACCCGCCGAACGCGGCCAGCACCCCCACCGGGTCGGTCGGGTCCGGCCGGTGCAGCGCGAGGCCGCGGCAGATCACCTCGACCTTCCTGGCGAAGGTGACGGCGTCGATGCCGGTGCCGCGGCCGGTCGCCTCGGCCGGGTCGCGCCCGGTGAAGGCGCAGATCAGCGCCGCGGAGGCGGTGGTGTTGGCGATGCCCATGTCCCCGGTGAGCAGGCACCGGTTGCCCGCCGCGACCAGGTCCCTGGCCATCTCGATACCGACGTCGATCGACGCGATCGCCTGCTCCCGGGTCATCGCCGGGCCTGCCGTGAAGTCGGCCGTGCCCCGGCCGACCTTGCGCGGCACCAGGCCGGCTACCGGCGCGAGGTCGGCGGCGACGCCGACGTTGACGACGGCGACCTCGGCGCCCACCTGGGCGGCGAACGCGTTGACCACTGCCCCGCCGGCCAGGAAGTTCGCCACCATCTGCGCGGTGACCTCCTGCGGCCAGGGCGTGACCTGCTGCGCGTGCACCCCGTGGTCGCCGGCGAACACGGCGACCGCGGCCGGCTCGGCCAGCGGCGGCGGGCACCGGCCGGCCAGCCCGGCCAGCTGGACCGACACCGACTCGAGCGCGCCGAGCGAGCCGCGCGGCTTGGTCAGCCGGTCCTGCCGCTCCCGGGCCGCGGTCATCGCCTCGGCGTCCAGCGGCGCGATGGCGCCGCGGACCTCGTCCAGCAGGCTCACCGGCCTGTCCCCGGGCAGGCCGCGGCGGCCGTACTCCTCGGCGTGCACGGCCCAGGCCAGCGGCCTGCGCCGGGCCCATCCGGACTGGGCGAGCTCGGGCTCGGGCGCGAACTCGGTGACGTACCCGACGCACAGGTAGGCGACGACCTCGAGGTGCTCGGGCAGCCGCAGCTCGGCGGCCAGCTCGCGCTCGTCGAAGAAGCTCACCCAGCCGACGCCGAGCCCTTCGGCCCGGGCGGCCAGCCACAGGCTGGCGACCGCCAGCACGCTGGAGTAGGCCGCGGTCTGCGGCTGGGTGTGCCTGCCCAGCGTGTGCCGGCCGCCGCGGGTCCGGTCACAGGTGACGACGATGTTGACCGGCGTGTCCAGGATAGACTCGATCTTGAGCCGGTCGAACGCGCGGGCCCGGGCGGCGGGCAGGCCGGCGGCGTATTCGTCCCGCCGCCGGCTGGCCAGCGCGGCGATCCGCTCCCTGCGCTCCCGCTCGGTGATGACCACGAAGTCCCAGGGCTGGGAGAAGCCGACGGAGGGGGCGTGGTGCGCGGCGGCGAGCACCCGGGCCAGCACCTCGGCCGGCACCTGGTCGGGCAGGAAGCCCTGCCGGACGTCGCGGCGCTCCTCGATCACCCGGTAGACCGCGGCGAGCTGGTCGGCGGGGTAGGGCGCGGCGCGCCGGTCAGAGCGCGCGGACATGGCCATGGCGATCCGGGTGGTAGAGGGGGGCCCGCGGCGCGGCTGGCGGGCCTGGGTGACCAGCTGGGGGCAGCGCCGTTCGGGATGAAGGGTTTATGGCACTCATTATGTTGTCAGCCCCGAGGTCCGGGTGTCGGGGGCGGGATCGGCCGCGGGCTGGCTGGCCGCGGCCTCGAGCAGCGCGTTGACGGCCGCGGCGGCGACCACGGCACCGCCTTTCTCCGAGCCGTTGGTCAGCGACGGCAGGCCGCTGGACCGCAGCACGTGCTTGGCCTCGGCCGCATCCGCGAGCCCGGCCGGCATCCCGATCACCAGCGCAGGCTCGACGCCCCGCGCGATGACCTCCTCGAGGGCGGTGCAGTCGCAGCCGATCACCCAGACCGCGCCGGGGCCGGTGTCGGCGAACGCGAGCCGGACCGCGGCGGCAGCGCGCGTGATGCCGGTCACCCGGGCCAGCCGCTCGGTCAGCGAGTCACCGGTCTTGCACAGGGCCGGCCCCGCGGTGATGCCCGCCGCGACCATCGCGCTGTCAGCGACCACCGGCGCGCCGGCGGCCAGGGCGGCAACCGCGGCGGCCAGCGTGTCCTCGTGGCAGATCAGAATCCGCCGCGAAGTCGAAGTCCGCGGTGGCGCAGATGACCCGCTCGGTGACCGCCCGGGCCAGCGGCGGCAGGTGGCTCAAGTCGATCCGGGAGCGCAGGATCCGGTACGACTCCGCTTCGACGGGAGGAAGGTCAGCAGCCGCCACATTCACCCCCTGGCATCGCACCAGCATGACATATGCGGGCCCGGGACACGGTCCGGCTCCCGGCCGGTTCACCGGCGGGGCCCCTGCTGTACAGGTACACTGACCGGGCGCATTCAGGGCCGCCCCCCGGCGGGAGCAGCCATGCTTCACGGTCCTGGCTGACCTGTTCAGCAGCGTCTGGCGGACAGATCCGGACGCGGACACTGACAGGCACAGGCAGGAACAAACGGACCCAATTGGCCAAGAATCACACGTCGAAATGGAGCACGCATGCGGGCTGAACCGCGTTCGCGGGTGTTGGTAACCGGCGGGGCCGGTTTCATCGGCCGACGGCTGGTCCGGGCGCTCGCCCAGGCGGGGACCGAGGTCACGGTGCTCGACCTGCTGCCGTTCCAGCACGCCGGGGTCACGTCGCTGACCGGGGACATCCGCGACAAGGCGGCCGTGGCCGAGGCCGTCCAGCCCGGGATGGACGCGATCGTGCACCTGGCGGCGCTCACCTCCGTGGTCAACTCGATCGACGACCCTGAGGGCACCTACGCGACCAACGTGGCCGGGACCTTCAACCTGCTCGAGGCCGCCCGCACGACCGGGGTGACGTCGTTCCTGCTCGCCTCCACCAACGCCGTGGTCGGGAACGTCGGCGACGCGGTGATCACCGAGCGGTCGCCGATGCGCCCGCTCAGCCCGTACGGCGCCACCAAGGCGGCCGGGGAGATGCTGCTGAGCTGCTATGCCGGCGTCTACGGCATGACCACGTGCTCGATGCGGTTCTCCAACGTCTACGGCCCGGGCATGCAGGCCAAGGACAGTTTCATCCCGCGGCTGATGCGGGCCGCGCGCGAGAGCAAAGGCGTTCAGGTCCGCGGGGACGGAAGCATGATGCGGGACGTTGTACACGTTGACGACATCGTCGCGGGTATCCTCACCGCCTGGCAGGCCGGCCACACCGGCCCGGTCATCCTCGGGTCCGGCCAGTCCGTGTCGGTGATGGACATGGTGGAGGCAGCCAGGAGCGTCACCGGCGCGCCGCTGCCCGTCGAGCACGTGCCCGTGGGGCAGGGCGAGATGCCGGCGGTGCTAGTGGATGTCTCGGTGGCGCGCGGTCTCGGCTACGCGCCCGTACACGACCTCAAGTCAGGCCTGGCCACGGTCTGGCCCGAGTTCTCAGGCACACAGGAGGCAGACCAGTGAGCGGCAACCGTGCCCGCGGCAACCCCGCCGGCGACCTGGCGATCGACAACGCCGCGCTCAAGGAGTTCGGCGCGCAGTACGGGGACCGGGTGGGCGCGCTGCCGCCGGTCGCGATCGTGATCGCCGCGTACAACGAGGAAGGCGGCATCGGGCCGGTCATCTCGGCCCTGCCCACCTCGGTCTGCGGGCTGGAGACGGCGGCCATCGTCGTCGCGGACGGCTGCGCCGACGGCACGGTCGCCGAGGCGCGCGACAGCGGCGCGATCGTCTGTGACGTGCCGGTCAACCGGGGCCAGGGCGCGGCGCTGCGGCTCGGCTACCGGATCGCCCGCGAGGGCGGCGCGCAGTACATCGTGACCACGGACGCCGACGGCCAGTACAACCCGGCGGAGATCGACAGCCTGCTCGCCCCCATCCTCGCGGGCCAGGCCGACTTCGTGACCGGGTCGAGGCGGCTGGGCAGCGAGGAGACCAAGGACCCGGTGCGCCGCCTGGGGGTGCGCGTCTTCGCCATCACGATCAGCGCGCTGACCGGTCAGAAGATCAGCGACACGACGTTCGGCCTGCGCGCGATGCGCGCCGAGGTGACCGGGGCGGTCCGGCTGGACCAGCAGCAGTACCAGGCGGCCGAGCTGCTCATCGGCGTGATGTCACGCGGCTACCGGGTGCTCGAGCGGCCGGCCACGATCCACAAGCGGAAGGTCGGCGAAAGCAAGAAGGGCCACAACGCGATCTACGGCCTGCACTTCGTCGGCGTGATCGGCCGCACCTGGTGGCGGGAGCGCGTCCTCGGCGGCTCGCGGGCCGCCCAGCCCGCGGCGGGTCAGCCTGCGACTGGTCAGCCCGCGGCGGATGACCGGGGACCGGTCGCGGTAGCCGGGCTGTCGTCCTCGGCCGCGTCCAGGGTGTCGGCCAGCGCCTCGGCTGATGAGGCCGGCCTGGTGGTACCCGCGCCGGCTCCGGCAGCCGACGAGCGGTCGGCGAAGAGGACGTAGTGGAAGATCAGGAACCTGGCCATGAACGTCAGCACGTTGGCGGCGAGGTAAGTACCGTTCACCACCAGGTGCCAGCTGAGCCCGCCGCGAGGATCGGAGCCCGCCCAGTGCACCCCCAGCTTGGTAGCCAGGCCAAGGACGATCCAGGCGGCCACCGCGACGATCCAGAACGGGAGGATCTCCTTGAGCACGTGCGGCTTGCCCTTGCGCTCCCACGCCCAGCGGCTCAGCACGTAGCTCACCGCGGCACCGACGACCGCGGCCAGCACGCCCGATGTGGTCGCGCCAATGTGCGCCATGTCGAGGAAGATGACCAGCGCGAGCTGGCTCGAGATGACCGCGGCCAGGGCCACGAGCACGAACCGAGCGAAGCGCTGTCCGGTTTCTCCCCGGAGCTTGCGGCGGACAGGTGCGGGAAGCGACCGCAGCAGGGCGGCAATGAGCCTGGAGAATGCCGATGCCATGTGTGTCCTCGGTGTAGGAGCGTGACAAGCAACGACGCGACAGGTATACAGCACAGGCACCGCCGAACGCTGATTTGCGGCATCCGCACTGGCGCGACTTCAGCAGGCTACCCTGCCAGGCGGAAGCATGCAGCCGATGCGGACCGTACACGCCGGCCACGGCTGGCGGAACGGACAACGCGGGCGGGGCCACCGGCCGCGGTAGCAAATGCGACAACGAAGACAACAGAAGCGACGCACGGACAAGGTAGGAGCTAACGAATGAAGATCCTGGTGCTGGGCGGGGATGGTTACCTCGGATGGCCCACTGCGCTGCATCTCTCCGAGCGCGGGCATGACGTGGCGGTGGCCGACAACTTCGCGCGCAGGCAGTACGACTACGAGCTCGGCGCCGAGAGCCTGGTCCCGATCGAGCCCCTGCAGACCCGGATAGCGGCGTGGCGGGAGGTGAGCGGGAGGAACATCGGGCTCTACATCGGCGACCTGGTGGACGCGGAGTTCACCTACAAGATGCTCGAGGAGTTCCAGCCGGACGCCATCGTCCACTTCGCCGAGCAGCGCGCCGCGCCGTACTCGATGATCGACCGGAAGCACGCGGTCTACACCCAGACCAACAACGTCGTCGGCAACCTCAACCTGCTGTACGCGATCGCGGACACGAACCCGGCCATTCACCTGGTCAAGCTCGGCACGATGGGCGAGTACGGCACGCCGAACATCGACATCGAGGAAGGCTGGATCGAGATCGAGCACAAGGGCCGCAAGGACCGGGTCCTGTACCCGAAGCGGCCGGGCTCCTTCTACCACCTGTCCAAGGTGCATGACAGCCACAACATCGAGTTCGCCTGCCGGATCTGGGGCCTGCGCGCCACCGACCTCAACCAGGGCGTGGTCTACGGCCAGCAGACGCCGGAGACCGCGCGGGACGAGCGGCTGGCGACCCGGTTCGACTACGACGCCGTGTTCGGCACGGTGCTGAACAGGTTCGTCATCCAGGCCGTCCTCGGCCAGCCGCTGACGGTGTACGGCAAGGGCGGCCAGACCCGCGGCATGCTCGACATCAGGGACACCGTCCGCTGCATCGAGCTGGCCTGCGAGAACCCGGCCGAGCCTGGCGAGTTCCGCGTGTTCAACCAGATCACCGAGTGGATGTCGGTGGACGAGATCGCCCAGACCGTGGCCAAGTGCAGCCCGGATGCGGTCCGGATCGAGCACCTCCCCAACCCGCGGGTGGAGCTCGAGGAGCACTACTACAAGGTCACCCACACCGGGCTGCCCGAGCTCGGGCTGGTGCCGCACCTGCTGTCCGACACGCTCATCGAGTCGCTGTTCGGGATCACCAAGCAGTACGCGCACCGGGTACGGCTGGAGGCCATGCGGCCGACCGTCAACTGGCGGAAGACGTCAAGCGACGCCACCCACCAGTAAGACCCTGACCGCGGCGCGCCGCGCTCCCTGACCGGGGGCGCGGCGCGCCGCGTTCGTTGTGCACGCTGTGGCGGCGCGGTGTGGCGGCGCGGGTGTGGCGGCGCGGCGGGAGTTCGGGGTAGCGGCGGGCGTCCGGGTGTTAGTAGGCGCCGATGCCCTTCGGCGTGCCGAGCCCGGTGGGACCGTCGTAGCCCTTGCCTGCCTGGCACAGGTAGCTGGGCGAGCAGGTCCCGGTGGCCAGCCCCGACGTGATGTCGTAGAGGTGCTTGGCGTTGGCGTTGGCGTAGGCGAGCGAGGCGGGCGCGACGTTCTGCGAGGCGGCGTTCCCGGCCAGGCCGTACATCCCGGCCGTGATCGGTGACGAGACGCTGGTGCCGAAGAAGAAGTACCAGCCGCCTCCCCCGCTCTCGTAGGTGTCGTAGCCGAGGACGTTAGCGGCCACCGCGCTCACGTCGGCGGTGGTGCGGTCGGAGCAGCCGCCGTCGGTCTGCCAGGCCGGCTTGGATTCGTAGGCCGAGCAGCCGCTGCCCGACCCCTGGGTCGGCGGGCTGGCCGGGGTCACCCAGGTCTTCTCGCTCCAGCCCCGCGCGTTGGCCGCCGGCGCGAGCATGGTCCCGCCCACCGACGTCACGTACGGGGACGCGGACGGGTACTGCACGCCGCCCTGGAAGGCCCCGTCGCCGGAGCTGTCCGTGATGGCGACGCCGGGCGTGTTGAGAGTGCTGTCGAAGCTGTTCTCGCCGGAGAACTCGCCGGCTCCCCAGCTGTTGCTCACCACATGAGCGCCGGCGTTTATCGCCGTCTGCTCGGCAGCGAACATGTCGGTGAACCCGCTGCTGTTGGCCTCGACGAGCAGGATGTGGCACTTCGGGCAGATGGCCGACACCATGTCGAGGTCGAGGGAGATCTCCTGGCCCCAACCCATGTCGCCGGACGGGTAGCTGCCCGCGACGCCGGCCTGGTTGACCTTCTTGAAGCAGCCGCTGGCGACCGAGCAGGGCGGGAGCCCGAAGTTGGACCGGTAGGTGGCCAGGTCGGCCGCGGCGTTCGGGTCGTCGAAGGCGTCGATGATGGCAATGGTCTGGCCCTTGCCGTGCGTCGTCGCCAACAAGGTGATCTTGTAGGCGCTCCGCAGGTTACAGGGTGACCAGCCACTCTGCGTGCTGACCGTGCAGACCGCTCCGCGCACGGCCGCCTGGACCGGGGCGGGCTGCGACGCCAGGTAGCAGTGCGCGACACGCGGGCCGGTGCTCACGGCGCACCCCGCGGGGCGCGCGCCTGCTCCCTGCAGCTGAGCCGCGGTGCGCACGTGGGCCGCGGGCTGCACATGAGCGGCGGCACGCGCGCCAGACGCTGGCGATGCGATCGCCGCCCCGCCCTGGACGGCACCCGCGGTGAGCAGCAGGAGTGCGCCTGCCAGCACCGACGTGGCGTTCCGGGCAGCCTGGCCTGTTCTCATGGTTCCCCCTCCTCCGGGCCCCCGGACGGAGGGGCATCTGTGCGATCGGAATTGTAGCGATTTGTTGCTGATGAGAACAGGGTCTAGCCAGGGGCTATCCGCCAGCCTGGCCAGAACGGGGGTCAGCGGGGCTGCGGGCGGGCGCTGTTTCCCTTTCCCGGACGCGTTTCGGCCGGGTGACAGGATGTCGAGCCCCGTGCCTGGCCGAACTATGACAGGGTTCGGTGTGTACCGGAGCCTGTCAGGCCAGAGGGGAACAGTAAGTGAACTACATGCTGATCATGAAGAATGAGCAGTCTTCGCTCATGGCCATCGGCCCGGTGTCCATCGAGTATCAAGCCGCGATGCTGCGCGACGAGCTCGAGGAGAGCACGAACTGGACCACGCTCGGCATTGCGCGCGTGCTCAACGAGGAGCAGGCCCGCACGGCCGTCGCCGCTCAGCAGCAGTAGGCTCCGGGTCCCAGGCGGGACGGGCTCCGGGCCCAGGCGGGCCGCGGCGCGTTATGGCGGAGCGTTTGTGCTGCTATCGCACGCACAAGTCTTCGTGATCATGAAAGCGGGCGGGCGGGGCGGGGCGGGGCCGGAGACGGCGGCCAGCTAGGCGGGACGGTGACCCGTGAACAGGTTGCGGGTCTCGTCACCGGCAGCGGCGGCCTCGAAGCCGGCGTCGGTGAGCAGGCGGATCCACGTGTCGCGGCCGAACATCCCTAGCCGGTGGGTCTCCCGCACCACCTCAACCGTGCCGTCGGCCTCGCGGAGGACGAACTCGTACTCAGCCTGCACCCAGGTGTCGGCCGGATCGGGGTCCCACGTCCGTTCGCGGAATCTGGCCTGCCGGCCATCCGCGTCGTCGCTGCCGCCCTGTCCGCTGACCGGCTGGAACGTCTCCGCGACATGGTCCGGGACGAACACGGCCACGCCGCCGGGACGGCAGTGCGCGAAGGCCGTCTCGATCACCTGCCGGAGGTCGGCTTCGCTGGTCATGTAGTCCACGGCGTCATGGACCAGGACCGCGTCGAACCTGCGGCCGAGCCGGACCGTCCGCATATCCCCCTGATGGTGGACAGAATCGGGGTTGAGCACGCGCGAAACCGACAGCATCTCCTCGGACAGGTCAACCAGCGTCAACGCCAGTTGCTCTTTCAGGTGCGCCGCGACGTGACCGCCGCCGCTGCCCAGGTCCAGCACCTCGCGCGCCGGAACCCGCGCCGAGCCGAGCACCTGCGCCAGCACGGCCGCTTCTTCCGCGTACTCCTCGACCGGGGAGATCAGCGGCCACCACCCGGCGAGATCCCGGTACAGCCGGTACTCTCCCGGCGGGTCGGTCACGGCCGCAACCGCCCGAGGAACTCCCGGGCCAGGGGGATCGTGAGGTCCGTGCGGGTGAACGTGTCGAAGTGCCCGCAGCCGGGGAGCACGGCGATCTCTGCCCGGCGCAGCCGGTCACCGGTGGCACGGATGAGGCCGAGCCGGGGATCGCGCTCGCCCGCCAGCAGCAGCACCGGAACCGGGACTGAGTTCAGCTCTGGCGGCGTGCCCTGTTCCGCGGCGTCGGCGAGCGCCTGGGCTGCCAGCGCGTGACCGTCGGCCCGGAGCACTATCCGGCGCATCCAGTCCGGCTCAATCGTCTCGGCGAACGGCGCTGTGCCCTGCTCCCGCAACTGAGCGGTCTCCCGTTCGAGCTCGGCCGGGTCGGTCTCGACGACGCAAGCGTGAGCACCGCCGGCGATCAGGGCCGTGAGCCGGCCGGGGAAGCGGGCCATCAGGTGGAAGCCGATGCGACCGCCCATCGACGCGCCCCACACCGCGGCGCGATCGATGCCCAGGCTGTCCAGCACCGCGACGACGTCCCTGGCGTGCGCGTCCATCCGGTACCGGGCGGGATCAAGGGCCGCGTCGCTGCCGCCGTGCCCGATCAGGTTGACGAGGATCAGCCGGAACTGCGCCGCCAGGGCAGCGGTGTACCCGGCGGCATGCCAGGTGGAGCGGTCACCGAAGGATCCGTGCAGCAGGACCAGCGGCGGCCCGTCCCCCGTCACCTCGAACTCGATCCGCGACCCGTCGCTCACGACCATTGGCACGGGAAGAATTGTCCCGGCCGGACCGGCAGCCCGCAATCTGCGCCGGCTGATGATCAGCCGGTTAATTCGGCGGTCCAGCCGCCTGAGCTGCCGGGGCTGGCGTGCCAGAGCTTGCGCGGCGCATCCTTCACCGAGCCGCCCGCGGATCCGGTCTCCGCATAGGGCGAGAGCCTGAACCCGGTGGAGTAAACGATCTTGCTGGCGGCCTGGCCGGCGGCGGCCGGCTGGCTCACGCCCGGCGCTGCCGCGATGCCTGGCCCGGGCACATCGCCCGCCGCCATCGCCGCGCGCACCGCGCGGATACCGCGGGAAAGGCGAATTTCCTCCAGAACGGCCAGGTCCCAGCATTCGGCCGCGTTAACGGACACGGCCAGATCCGCTGGATCCCGGCCGCCTGCATGCCGCCAGCCACCCTGCGACCTGCGATCACCTGACCTGCGATCACCTGACCTGCGGTCACCTGACCTGCAATCCCCTGACCTGCGATCCCCTGACCTGCGATCCCCTGACCTGCGATCGCCTGACCTGTGGTCACCTGGCCTGCGGTCGCCTGGCCTGCGGTCGCCTGGCCTGCGCACACGGCCGCGCACCACGAGCAGCCACGAGCCGAACACCCGGCTCGCGCAGCGCTCCTGCACCGACTCGAAGAAGGCCAGGTTCATCTGGCCGGTGCCGTCGTCGAGGGTGGCGAAGATGATCCGCTGGCCGGACCGGACCGCCGGGGTCTGGGTCGAGCTCTTCACGCCAGCGATCAGGACGGACGTACCGGACCGGCAACGGTGCAGGTCGCATGCGCGCACCACGCCCAGCGCGCCGAGCATCTTCTCGTAGAAGCTGATCACGTGCTGGCTGACGTCGATGCCGAGGATCTCCAGTTCGGCGCTGACACGTTCGGCGGCAGAAAGCTCGGGCAACTCGCCGGCCGGGACGATCCTGGCCAGGCCGTCCCCGGTGCTGCTGCTGCCGGGACGCTCCCCGCCGCCGGGCCTGTCGGCGCTGCCCGCTCCCCTGCCGCTGCCCGCTCCCCTAGCACTGCCCGGCCCGCCGCCACCTCTCGGCTGCCTGCCACTGACACCGAGATCAAGGGACAGTTGATCAATGTCGTGCTCGGCGGAGGTGGCCCCGGCGGCGCGGGATGTCACCGGGCGGCCGCGGGCCGGGCGCGAGGGCCCGGCAAGTACGCGGACCCGGGCGAGGAGGTCACGCCGGGTCGGCTGCCTTCCCGGGCCCGGGTACAGCGAGTCGAGGGCACCCACGAGCACCAGGCGCTCGGTGACGGGCCGCGAGACCCGCGCCCGCTGCCAGAAATCCCGCAGCGACGTGTACGGCTGCCCGGCGATGATCCGCGCCACTTCGGCGTCGCTGATTCCCTTGACCTCGCGCAGCCCGACCCGCAGCCCCTCACGCGAGCCGGTCCCCGGCCCCGCGGCCTCGCCGGGCCCGGGCGCTGTGATCTCGCCGGTCCTTGGCGCTGCGGCCTCGCCGGTCCCGGGCGCTACCGCCTCGCGGCTGCCGGGCCGGGGCCGCCTGGCCATGCGCGGGCTGTGCCGCGTTGCCGCCGGCGGCGGGGTGACGCGCTCGACCTGCCAGTCGCCGGCGGAGGCGTTCACGTCAACGGGCAGCAGCCGAATCCCGGCCAGCCTCGCGTCGCCCGAGATCACCCGTTTGGGGTACATGCCGGGATCGTGGGTGAGCACTCCCGCGTAGAACGCCGCCGGGTAGTGCCGCTTCAGCCAGGCCGACTGGTAGGTCGGAATGGCGAACGCAGCCGCGTGCGCCTTGCAGAAGCCGAACGCGCCGAACGCCTCCAGCACGTCCCACACCCGGTCCACGATCGTGCTGTCATATCCGCGCTCCAGGGCGACGCCGCAGAACCACTTGCGTACCTCTGACCTGGCGGACTCATCGGAAAGTTTCCGGCGGAGCCGTTCGGCCTCAGAAAAACCGCATTCAGTCATGGCGTCGATGACCCGCAGCACCTGCTCGTGGAAGATGACCACTCCCCCGGTCTCGCCGAGCGGCTCCGCCAGATCCTCGTGCGGATAGCAGGCCGGGCGCCGGTGGTGCTTGATGTCCAGGTAGGGGGTGATCATGTCGGAGTTGACCGGCCCGGGGCGGAACAGTGAGATGTCCACGATCAGGTCGCCGATGTCGCGCGGCTCCAGCCTGGTCACCAGCTCGCGCTGGCCGGGCGATTCGATCTGGAAGCAGCCGAGCGTGCGCCCGGAGCGGATCATCTCGAACGTCGGCTCGTCGTCCGTGCGGATCGCGTCGATGTCCACCCGCTCGCCGCGGGTCCGCTCGATCTCGGTGAGCGTGTAGGTCATCGCCGACTGCATGCGCACGCCGAGCACGTCCAGCTTGATCATCCCGGCGTCCTCGACGTCATCCATGTCGAACTGGCACAGCGGCAGGCCCTCCGCGCTCCGCTCGACCGGGACCCGGTCCAGCAGCGTGCTGCTGGACAGCACCACCCCGCACGGGTGCATGGCGATGTGACGGGGCAGGCCGTCGAGCTGTTCGGCGATGCGGAACAGCCCGGTCAGCTGGGGGATCGCCAGGTTGCTCGCGCGCAGCTCGGGAAGGTCGGCGAGGGCGCCGCGGATGCCGCGCGCCCGGATGTGGCCGAACGCCTTGGCGATCGTGTCGATCTCGTGCGGCGGCAGCCCGAGCGCGGCGGCCGTGTCCCTGATCGCACTGCGCGCCCGGTAGGTCTCCATCATCGAGACGCAGCCGCAGCGCTCCTCGCCGTAGCGCTCGATGATCGCGCGGTAGGCCTCGATCCGGCGCGCGGACTCGACGTCCATATCGATGTCCGGCAGGGTAGCGCGGCCCTCGGACAGAAACCGTTCCATGATCAGGTCGTGCTCGAGCGGGTCGATGTCGGAGATGCCGATCAGGTAGTTGACCAGGCAGCCCGCGCCGGAACCGCGGATCGCGCAGCGGATGCCGCGATCCCTGATGAGGCTGGCGACGTCGGCCACGGTGAGGAAGTACGAGGCGAGCCCGGCCTTGGCGATGATGCGGAGCTCGTGGCGGAGGCGTTCGGCGGCATCCTCCCGGCGGCGCACCCGGCAGCGGGGCGCGCCGGGCGGGCCCGGCGGGCCGGCCAGCCCGCGGCGGAGCAGCCCGGCCTCGCAGCGCTGCTCCAGCTGCGCGAACGCGTCCGCGCCCGCGGTCTCGGGCAAGTGCTTGGCGCCGATGCCCAGGTCGCGCGCCTGGTCGAGCTGGCAGCGCCGGGCCAGCGCGATGGTGGCGTCGAGCAGCTCGTGGGCGGGGTCACCGCAGCGGCCGGGGCAGGAGCGGGGGCCCGGGCAGGCCCCTGTACCGCAGATCCGCGCCGCGATGCGGGCCATCTGCTCGCCGTTCTTCAGGTAGGCCTGCGCGTTGTGGCCGGCCAGGTGGCGGCGGCCGAGGGGGGTGAGCTGGCGCGCCGCGTCGAGCACCTGGGCCACCGGCGCGTCGGCGGGATAGAGGTAGCGGGCGGCATTGGTCAGCACGGCGGGCACGCCTTGGTCGCGGGCGAGCCGCAGCATCCGGGCAGCGTCGTGGACGTCACCCCGGCCGTGGTGATCAACGATCTCGATCACGGTCTCGGCCCGCTCCCGCCAGCGGGCCAGCGCGGCCGCGGCGAGGTCCAGGCGCCTGGCGGCGACCGCCCGGCCGACGTCGCTGGCCGGGCCGAGGAGGACGATCAGGCCTTCGGCGTGGTCGGCGATCAGATCCGGGGTCACCTGGGGGGTGCCCCGTTCACCCGACTGGTGCGCCGCGCTGACCAGGCGGCACAAGGATGCCCAGCCTCCGTGGGCGCCGCGTCGGCCGGACCGGCTGGAGGCGAGCCTGCGGAAGCCGGGTCCGCTGGGGCCGCTGGGCGCGGGGTTGCCGGGCGCGGGGTTGCTGGGCGCGGGGTCGCCGGGCCGGGCGAGAGCGAGCAGCGTCACCCGGGCTGCGGTTTCGTTCGCCAGCCGCGGCGGGCTGGCGGCCCGGACGACCATGCGCGGCCGCGGTCTTAGCCGGGAAAGACCGGAGCCCGGGTCTCCCGGTACCTCCCGCAGCGCCAGGTCGGCGCCGAGGATCGGCGCGATTCCCTCCTTGCCGCATGCCGCGGCGTGCTTGACCGCCCCGTACAGCCCGTCCCTGTCGGTGAGCGCGAGCGCCGGCATGCCGAGCTCCTTGGCGCGCGCGGCCAGGGCTGCCGGGCTTGCCATCCCGTACCGCATCGAATACGACGATGCGACATGCAGATGGATGAAATTCGCTGACCCGCTCATCCTCACCTATTCCCGTAAGCAGCCCGGCAGTTCCGCCGGGACCCTGATCAGTCCCAGACCCGGACGAGCAACCAGTCCCCGGTCTCGTCGCGGCGCAGTTCGTATATCGCCGCCGCCACATCTCCGCCCGCAGTAGCCTCCACTCGCCAGAATTCCCGCTCCGGCGGTACGTCGGTATCGGGGGTGTTGCGCTGCCACCACTCCCTGCTGACCACCCAGTGCTCGAGCACCCCGAGCACCGTGTAACGCCGGCCGCGCCAGACGAACGTGAGCGGCCTGCCGTCCTGGTCCCAGGCCCCGATCGGCTCGCTGTACATCCTGCTCACGCGGCTGTCGCTCTTCCTGATCACGTCGGCGCCTGTCGGCTCACTCAGTGCTGTGAGCCGACAGGCGCCTCGCTCGCCTCGACCGCCAGGGGAAGGCCAGACAGTTCTCCCGTCGCTCTGGGCGAATATATATTCGATCATAAATTTCCGCAACCCATGTATATCGAACGTATGCCTTAGCTTTTAGTAAAGAGCTGCGCACTGAGCGCGAAAATTGACGGGGAGTCCTGTGTCCCTTACTCAAGGTGCGCGAAAGCCCCGGTGAGTCTGAGCCTGACCGGCAGTCAATACGGCTGAACCCACCGTCATGCCCTGGATGGGGATAACCCGACACCCAGGACGGGTGACAGCGCCATTGGGCAGGCGGTGGCGACCGGACAGCGTGGAGGCATCGGGAATCCCTACGCAAGGAGTGCATCGGGAGTCCCTACGCGAGGAGTAGCGATGCGCACCGTTCTGACCCACCCTGCGGACCGCGGGGCACCGCCCGCCCGGCAGCGCCGTTGCTGGCCGCTCGCCGTCACCGGGCTGGCGCTGATGGCGGCGTCCGTCGTGATGATGGCGGTCGGCGCCCAGCCATCACGGGCGCAGACGGTCCGCCCGCATCTCGCCCCAGCCCGGCTGGCGCCACTGCGACTGGCGCCACTGCGGCTGCCCGCGCTCACCGGCCGGTACTTCTGGGCACACGACCGCGGATGGCGCCTCGATCTCACCCTGAACGGTTCTAACGAGAACTCCTACAAGGACGGGGTCGCGTTGATCCCGCAGATCGCCAGGGAACTTGGGCTGACACGCGGGTTCGTCACCCGCGACATCGGGACGGTGCATCCGGCCCGCGCCGTGGCGGCCGAGGACGCGTACATCGCAGCGTTCTTCGACAAGTTTCTCCGGCACGGCGGCGGATTTCTCTGGCACGGCGGCGGACACCTGCTGGACGGACCGTCTCCGCGCTACCCCGACGTCACCTTCGTTCGGTAGAACCGAGCTTGGTCTCGTGGCGGCTTGTGGGCTCCGGTTTTCGCGCCGGGGCTCACAGTCGCTTGCCCGGGCGGGCGTCGGGCGGGCGTCGGGCGGTCTTCTTCTCCGGATACCCGCTGTTGCCTAGGATGTCGGGATAGTAACGACGCGGTAAGCGAAGGGGGATGACTTGCCTGGGCCGCGCGATACGCCGCGGGCGCCGGACGGGTCTGACCAGATTCCCCAGCCGAATGACCGGGGCCGGCCGGACCACCAGGGGCGGCCGCCCGTGCGCGAACCCGCCGACCATGCTCGCAGGCCCGATGCCCGGACGCCGACCGACCGGGCGGCTGATCGGGCGCAGGGGCCGGCTGACCGGGCGCAGGCTTCGACGGATCGGGAGCAGGCTTCGACCGACCGGGGGCAACAGCCGGGTCGGCGGTTGTCGGCAGCGGATGAACGGCGGATGCGCGTGCTCGAGTCGTTCCCGCCGGGTCACCCGAGCTCGCCGTACCTGGCCGATGGCACCCGCAGGCCGCGGCGCCCCAGCCCGCGCAGCCTCCAACTGCCGACACCCGACAAGCGTGTTGAGGACACTGGCGAGCGGTCACCCGACAAGCGTGATGAGGAAATCGACGAACCACAGGCGGAAGGCCGACAGCCGAAGCGGGGCACGTCTGACAACGCCGTCGGCCGGTCACACGACTGGCCGAACTCTGACGCGCCGCGGCGGCCGGAGGCCGGGCATCGCAGGTACTGGACCGAGGTGCCGCGGTTCATGAGCAGGTGGGCCGACCACGAGACCCAGTGGCCAAGAGATAGGCAACCGGGAGCCGCCGTGGACCGCTCGAGGGATGCGCCCGGATCGTGGCGCAGCGACAGCAACCTGCACCTCAGCCCGGAGGATCACTCCCGCACGAAGGACGCGATCAGCCGGGTGCGCGATGCGGAGTCGCGCGTGACCGAGGATCTCCAGGATGCCGTTCAGGAGTCCACGTTCGGCGCGGAGCTTGCCGGGCTTGAGTTCCGGTGCAAGGGCGTGGACCGCCTCAAGGAGAAGACAGCCGAGATCCTCCGGGATAACCCCGATGCAGTTCCTGACGAAGTGGTGCAGGCCCATCCCCGATACGATCCGGTACACATTCTGCATAGAGCGGGAAAATTATGCTGCAGGATACTGGAACCTCAAAGCACGCTTGGAGGAATTCGGATACCAAATGTATCAAAGCAAGAACTCTTGGGAAGATCCGGAGTACAAGGGTATTAACACCCGATGGGTGACACCCGAGGGTCAACGGTTCGAGGTCCAGTTCCACACGCCGGAGAGCTACCACGCCAAGCAGGAGGTCACTCATAAGGCCTACGAGCGCGCGCGGAACCCGCTCACCAGCAAAATCGAGATCCAGGAGCTGAAAGAATTTCAACGGGAGGTCTCATCCTGGATCCCGATTCCCAGAGGCGCCACCGACATCCCCGCTTATGGGAGAAGGGGCTTGTAGATGCCGCACAAGATCACTTATTACGCAACAATCGGCGATGATAGGACCATCGATAACCCATATGGGCTGATGCGGCGGCTAGAGCACGAAGATGGACCGTCCGATGAGGCTCTGCGAAAGGACTTTAGCTGGGCCTTCACCCCAGCCATCATCGAGTGGGAGCACGGCGGCGACTACGTGTATGACCTCGTCGAGGTGAGTCACGAGCAGGCGAGCAAGATCATCGAGTACTTCCGGTCGCGGTGGGGACCGTACGGCCAGCCGGTTGAACTCTTGATGCCGTTCGTGTCTCATCCGCTCCTGCAGGCGGAGGCTTTCCGTCGGTGCGTGTGATTCCCGGAAATGGACGACGCGGTTCCCGCGGAGGGGCTGGCCGTGCTGTGATGTCGGCGTGGGCGAGTTGCGCTACCGGGACCCGGGTGAGGTTACGGCGCCTGCGGTGGACGGGCCGCAGCGCCGGGATTCGCCCTATCAGCGGGGCCCTGGTGATACCCAACGGGCGACGGCCGATGCCCGCCCGGCTCGGGACGATGGCCGTGGCTATGACCCGGACGCGGAGTTCAAGCGCCCGGTGCCCAAGCCTCCGGGCTACTTGCCCGACGACACTGGTGGCCGCGCGGCACCCGGTGAGTCGCTGCGCGAGCGTGGTGAAAGGGGCATCGAGCCCGGCCAACCGTATGAACCAATCCACGGCAGAGATCCCGCCGATGGGGAAGGCTCAGTGGGTGCGCCGTACCTTCAACAGGGCATGGACGGCGACAGCGGTGACGCGCGCCGTGCGGTCATAGACCGGCCCGCATTTCACGACCCGCTCGACGATCGCTCGCCGGATCGTTACGGAGATCCGCTCACCCGCCCCGACGGAACCCGGGTCCCGTGCCTGGACGGATCGCCGCAACGCGAGCAGACTCGCCAGGGATGGGCGGGAGACTGCGGGATCATAGCCGCGCTGGGCGCAGTGGCCGCTTATAGTCCGGACGAGATTACTCGCCGGGTCCGCCCGCGAGAAGACGGTTCATACCAGGTCACGCTCAGCGAGGCACGCGGAGCCGAAGGCATCACCGAGCCGACCGGGCGAGACATTGAGCTCATTGTTACTCCCGAGCTGGCCGTCAACGACGAAGAACCCGGCATCCCGGCATGTGCCAAGACCGAGGGCGGGACCTCTTGGTGCGCGATCTTCGAGAAGGCATTCGCTGGTGTTGACCAGACGTGGACGGTCCAACGCCGGATCGCCTGGATGGATGAGTGGGCCGGTCTGTGCGCCGAGGACAAGGCCGACAACGCGGAGAATCAGCGGTCTGGTCCGGCCCCAACCGGGTACGTGCGGCTGCACCAGGGCACCACTCCTTGGGAGCGGGCCGAGGCACTGACCCAGCTCACCGGCCAGCCCGCGGTCGTACGCGAGTTTCCATCCGGACGGGATGAATGGTGCATTAATCGGATGATCCGCGCGCAGCTCGTTGAGGGTAAGCCGGTCCTGGTCACCTCCCGGCGAAAGACGCACGAGCGCGAGCAGATGCCCCACGGCCTAGAGGGCGAGCACGTCTACGAAGTGACTGGGGTGGAGAAAGGAAAGATCATTCTCAGGAACCCGTGGAACTATAAGCACCCCGAGCCGATGGAGACAGATGAGTTCGCTCGCAACATGGGCCGCTACTATTCCACGTTGATGTGAGGAGCTGCTGATGGGCATCGGTGCGCAGGTCCATGTTGGGAAGGGCGGTACCTTCGACCGCGAGGGCCTCGTCTTTGGCGGATTTGACATGCTTCCTGCGGGTGACGGGGAGCCCGCTCAGGTCGTCATCTCCATGTGGGACCACGGATCGAACGAGCGCGATTTCAAGTTGAGCATTGGCGAGAGCTTCGAGTTCGAGGGACAGACGTGGCGCCTGGACGAGATCGATGACAGCTCTCACCGGTGGTACGCAACCCTCACCCGCGTCGGGTAACTAGCCGTTCCGGCTCTGCGG
>CAVPBZ010000022.1:0-289071 GCA_963702235.1 uncultured Actinomycetes bacterium | reverse complement strand
GACGGCGCTCGGCCTGATCACCGCCTTCCGCGCCGCGGCGGAGCGGCTCGGGTGGCAGGCCCTGCAGGCCCCGCTCGGGTCCGGCCTGACCGAGGGCTTCGCGCTGCCCGCGCCGGACCTTTTCCCGCAGGTGACCGCCGCGCCGATGGCCGCGGTCCCGCCGCTGGAGCTGGACACCTTCCTGCTCCACGCCCAGCGCGCCGACGATGACGGCAACGTCGAGATCAGCGGCGGCCGCGGGACCGACCAGCCGATGGCTCTCGCCGCCCGGCGGGTCCTGGTCACGGTCGAGGAGCGGGTGCCCGGCGGAGCGCTCGGCACCGCGCCCGGCGCGTTCATCCTGCCGCGCAGCTTTGTCAGCGGGATCTGCGTGGCGCCGCTCGGCGCGTACCCGACGTCCTGCCTGCCCTATTACGCCACGGATTACCGCAAGCTGCACGACCTCGTGCGGACGGGCCCCGGCACCGCGCTGACGCCGGCCCTGCTGCAGCCCGCCGCGGACCGGGCCCGGGCGGCCAGGTCGGTACCCGCGACGCCGCCGGAGCGGATTCTGGCCGCGTTCGCCGGCGCCCGCCCCGGCCGCCGGGCAGGTGCCCTGGCCGGCGGCCGCGGCGAGCCGGCCGGCCCGGACGCGCCCGGGCCCGCCTGGACCGTGGACGAGCTGATGGCGTGCTGCATCGCCCGGACCGTCGATGACGACAGCGTCTGCTCGGTCGGCTCGGTCAGCCCGCTGCCGACCGCGGCCTACCTGCTGGCCAAGCGGCTGTGGGCACCCCGGATGGTTCTCATGTCCTTCAATGGAGGCCTGCTCGACGTCGCGTTCCGGCCAATGTCGATCATGGCCGCTGAGTGGCTCGACTTTGCCTCGGCCGCCATTCACACCGGCGGCGACGAGACCTATCACTGGTACTACCAGCAGGGCCGGGTGACGCACGAGGTGGTAAGCGCGGCGCAGATCGACCGGCGCGGCGCGACGAACAACAGCGTGATCCGGCGGCCCGCCGGCGGTTTCGTCCGGCTGCCCGGCCAGGGCGGCATGGCCGACGTCGCCGACCTGCACGCCAATTTCCACCTGTACCTGACCCGGCATACCCCGCAGACCCTGGTCGAGACCGTCGACTTCGTCAGTGCCAGCCGCTACCACCGCACCGATGCGGCGCGCCGCTCCTACGGGATGCCGCCCGGACAGGTCACCGTTCTGACCAACCTGGGGTTGTTCGAGCTCGATCCGGCCGTCGGCGAGCTGATTCTCACCGCGGTGCACCCGGGCGTGACCGTCGATGACGTGCGCGCGCAGACGGGCTTCGAGCCGAAGGTCGCTGCCGGCCTCACCATGACCGCGCCGCCCACCAGCGAGGAGCTGCACGTGCTCCGCCACGACGTGGATCCGCTCGGGATCCGCAGGCTGGAATTCGTGCCGAGCGCGCAGCGCGGCGCGCTCATCGACGAGCTGCTGGCCGCCGAGGAGCGGCTGCTCGGACAGCTACCGGAGGGATGAACCGCCGTTGAACGACAACTACCCTGAGCGCTACCTGGTCACCGGCGCGTTCGGCGCGATCGGCGCGTGGACCATCAGGCACCTGCTCGGCCAGGGCGCCAGCGTCGTGGCCCACGACATCGCCGCGAGCTCCGACCGGCTGCGGCTGCTGCTGGGCGAGCAGGACATGGCGCGCGTCGTGTTCGCGGCCGGCGACGTGGCCGACCTGGCCGGGCTGGAGCGCCTGATCCTCGGCCAGCGCGTGACTCGCATCGTGCACCTGGCGGCGCTGCAGCTCCCGTTCGTCCGCGCTGACCCGGTGCTCGGCGCGACCGTGAACGTCGTGGGGACGACGGCGGTGCTCGAGGCCGCTCGCCGTCACCGCGACCAGGTCCGCAGCGTCACCTACGCCAGTTCGGGCGGCATCTACAGCGCCGAAGACGCCAGCCCGTCATCGCCGCTGCGGCTGGACACGCCGGTCAGGCCGCCGTCGCTGTACGGGGTGTTCAAGCAGGCCAACGAAGGCACGGCCCGGATCTACTGGGAGGAACACGGGCTGCCCAGCATCGGCCTGCGCCCGTGCGGAATCGTGTACGGGCCGGGCCGCGACCAGGGCAACAGCTCGCCGCCCAGCAAGGCGATGCTGGCCGCGGCGGTGGACGCCGACTACCACATACCGTGGGGCGGGCAGATCGTCTTCGAGCATGCCGCCGACGTGGCCAGCGCCTTCGTCCGGGCCGCGCAGGCAGGTCCCGCGGGCGCGCAGCTGTTCAACCTGGGCGGCGCGCCGAGCAGCATCCACGGTCTCGTCTCGGCGATCGAGGCCGCGGAGCCCGCCATGCTGGGCCGGGTCACGGTGGGTGACGCCACCATCGTCGGCCCGGTCGCGGTGGACGAGGACGCGCTGACCGCGGCGCTGGGACCGGTGCGCTGGCGGCCGGTCAGCGAAGGCGTCCGCGACACCATAGGCACGCTGCGGACGGCCATCGAGAGGGGCGTGCTCGACGCGGCAGCGGTCCGGCTGCGACTGCGGGAAGAGGCCGAGCTGGCCAGGGCCCGGACCTGACGAGCCGCAGCGTGCCGGGGAACGCGACGAGGAAGAGGAGAACCGGATGCAACTGATCAGCTTCATCCGTGACGGCCGGATCCGGTCCGGCGCGGTCATCGAGACACTCACCGGTCCGTCCCAGCTGCAGGCGGTGGACCTCAACGACGCCGATCCCCGCATCCCCGCTGACATGCGCCAGCTGCTCCGCGGCGGCGACGAGGCCCTCGAGCTGGCCCGCCGGGCCGTTGCCGGGACTCCCGCGCAGCGGTGGCTGTCGCTGCACGGCACGCAGCTGCTCGCGCCGGTGCCCGATCCGGGAAAGATCATCTGCATCGGGCTCAACTACCGTGACCATGCCGCCGAAGCGGGGCTGGACATCCCGGCCGAGCCGGTGGTTTTCGCCAAGTTCGGCAACACCGTCAACGGGCCCTACAGCCCGGTCCCGCTGCCCCGGGCCAGCGAGCAGATCGACTACGAGGCCGAGCTCGGCGTGGTCGTGGGCCAGACCTGCCGGGGCGTCAAGGAGGCCGAAGCGCTCGGCTACGTCGCGGGGTATCTCGCGGTCAACGACGTCAGCGCGCGCGACGTGCAGAGCCGCAACGGGCAGTGGGTGCTCGGCAAGAGCCCGGACGGCTTCGCGCCGATGGGGCCTGCGCTGGTGACGGCCGACGAGGTCGGTGACCCGCAGCAGCTGGATTCTGAGGACCCGGGTCGGTGAGGAGGTCCTGCAG
Organism: uncultured Actinomycetes bacterium; assembly: GCA_963702235.1. Classification (GTDB taxonomy): domain Bacteria; phylum Actinomycetota; class Actinomycetes; order Streptosporangiales; family Streptosporangiaceae; genus PALSA-505. The sequence goes on along the minus strand of CAVPBZ010000022.1, from coordinate 285,815 downwards.
TCGTCCAATACCCGCGAGATGATCTTTCCGGTCGCCGCGCTCATCAGCTTCCTCAGCGAGTTCGTCACGCTGGAGCCCGGCGACGTGATCGCGACCGGCACGCCCGCCGGGGTCGGCGGCGCGCAGACGCCGCCGCGCTGGCTGCGGGCCGGCGAGACTGTCCGGGTGGAGATCCCTAGGCTGGGCGCGCTGGCCAACCTGATGGTGCCGGCCGGTGACGGTAGCGGGGCGGGCTGATGGCCGACCGCTTTCTGGTCACCGGAGCGCTCGGCTGCATCGGGGCGTGGACGGTCCGCCGCCTGCTCGCCGACGGCGCCGACGTGTTCTGCTACGACCTGCCGGGAGATCCGCACCGGCTGCGCCTGGTCCTGGAGGATGAGGCGGCGCTGGCCGGCCTGACCATGATCAACGGTGACGTCACCGACCTGGCCGGGCTCGAGCGCGCCGTGGCCGACCACCAGATCACCCATATCGTGCATCTCGCCGGGCTGCAGATACCGCTGGTGCGCGCCGATCCGATCCGCGGCATGCAGGTGAACGCGGTCGGCACGACGGTGATCTTCGAGGCCGCGCTGCGGCATCGCGACCAGGTCCGCGGCCTGGCCTACGCGAGCTCGGCGGCGGTCTGGGGCCCGCGGCCGGCCTACCGGCCGGGGCCGCTCTCCCGTTCGGACGTTCCGGCTCCGGTCACCCTGTACGGGGTCACCAAGGTGGCCAACGAGGGGACGGCCCGCGTCTACTGGGCCGAGCACCAGCTGGCCAGCGTGGGACTGCGGCCGTACGTGGTCTACGGCGCGGGCCGGGATCAGGGCGTGACGTCGTTCCCCAGCAAGGCGATGCTGGCGGCGGCCGTCGGCAGGGATTACGCGATCAGGCTCGGCGGGCCGGTCGGCATGGAGCTCGCCGACGATGTCGCGGCCATCTTCATCCGGGCGGCGCGGGCGACGGCCGACGGCACCGTGCAGGGCGCCGTCGCGGGAGACGTCGGCGGCCCGTCGGTCGGCATGCCGGAGATCGTCGCCGCGATCGAGGCGGCTGCTCCCGGCGCCGTCGGGCGGATCAGCCTGGACGAGAGCGCCGGGCCGAATCTCCCCGTGGTCAGCGGGGACGTGGTCGCGGGCGCCCTCGGGGGAGTCACGTTCACCCCGCTGGCCGAGGGAGTCGCCGCCACCATCGAGCTATTCCGCGCCGCGGCCGTCAGCGGGCGGATTGACGTTGAGCGGGCCCTCGCCTCGCCCGTCCCGCCCTGACGCCGCGGCGCGCAGGCAGCCGCTGGCGAGAGCGGCACTCCTTCGGCCGGGTATCGCTCCCCGGCGCCGAGGGATCCCGGCGTTCCCGACGGCCGGCCCGAACGCAAGCTCTGTTCCGGTCAGCCACGCGCCGCCCCGGACGGCTTCAGCCGGAATCATCCCGGCCCGGATCGCTCGCCGCTGCGGCGTCCAGGCCGGCGACCAGGTCGTAGACCAGGCCGACGCGCGGGATCTGCACGCCGAGCAGGCGGGCCCTGCGGAGCAGGTCGCCGAAGATCTGCTCGTATTCCGTCGGCCGCCCGGCGGCCAGGTCCTGGGCCATCGAGGAGAAGTTCTGCGGTGCGCTGGGGTCCGGTGCCCGCCGTCCCGCGGTCAGCCGCTTCGCCAGGTCGTCCGGCGTCAGGCCGAGGTAGGTCCGCATCGGCAGATCGGGATGATCCGCGATGCTCACCCCGGCGGCGCGGGCCACCAGCGCGGCTTCCCCGATCAGGGCGCGGTAGGCGCGCACGAGCGCTGGGGTGGCCATGATCTGCGACGTCGGCAGGCCGGTGAGCGCCGAGACTCCGAAGACCCCGACGGCGTTGCACATCTTGGCCCACAGCACGCCGCCGATGTCGGCGGCGGCTTCGCACGGCAGGCCGGCCTTGGTGAACGCGCGCACTGCCGCCGTTACCCGGTCACTGCTGCCCCCGCCGAGCTCGCCGAAATACGTCCGGCCCAGGCTGGTGACGACGGCGCCGTCGTCGGCCCGCCGGGCGCCGAGCACCGTGCCCGCACCGACGACTCGCTGCGGCCCGAAGGCGTCGCTGAGCAGGTCACCCGTCAGCACGCCGTTCTGCAGGCCGGCCGTCCAGGCTTCCGGATCGTCGGAATGCGGCCAGGACCGGGCGGCGGCGCGGGCCGCGGCGGCGAGCTGATGCGCCTTCGTCGCGAACAGGACCGCCGCGCCGCGGGGGAGCTCAGCGCACGTCGCCGCCACGGTGACTACCCCTGGCTCCGGCAGCCCGGCGCCGCTCGCCCCGGCGTGTGCTGGCCCGGCGTGTGCTGGCCCGGCTTGTGCTGGCCCGGCTTGTGCTGGCCCGGCCTGTGCTGGCCCGGCCTGTGCTGGCCCGGCCCGCACGGGCGCGGACGATTCGACGACTCCGTGCACCCGGATCCGGCCGTACTCCAGCAGCCGGGCGACAGCCGCTCCCCGCCCGGCGAGAACGACGCGATGGCCGCTCGCGGCGAGCAGCGTGGCGAATGTGCGGCCAAGCGCGCCTGCGCCGACCAGGACGAACGTAGCGGTCGGCACAGCGCTTCCTCCCTGCCGGGCAGGTCTCCAGGCAGCGGACCCGGGGCCACCGGCTCGGCGCGGCGACGATCCCGATAATTGTCTACTGTTGACGATAATAGACCGGGGCCGTAAGGTGCCAACCGGGCCGGCCGGTGCCGTGTAAAGCGGCGGCATCAATCGACATCGCGGCTGGTCCGTAGGAGGGCTTGCTGTGAAGATCACCGGCGTCCAGACCGTGTACCTCGAGAACGAGGATCTCTGTTACGTCCGGGTTCGCACCGACGAGGGCGTGACCGGGCTCGGCGAGACGTGCTTCGGCCCGCGCGCGGTTGCGGCCTATATCCACGAATCCGCGGCGCCGCGCCTGATCGGCCAGGATCCGCTGGAGATCGAGCGGCACGCCCGCGATCTCCCGCGCTTCTACATCGGCCACGGCGGGACCGGCGTCTCGACGCGGGCGCACTCGGCGATCGACCTGGCGCTGTGGGACATCCTGGGGAAGGTCGCCGGCCAGCCGCTGTACCAGCTCTGGGGCGGCCGGTGCCGGGACAAGATCCGGATCTACAACACGTGCGCAGGCTCCGGCTACGGCCAGAAGGAAGCCCGGCACCGGGATGCGCCCGACACCGAGCCGGCTGCCGGGAGCGGGCTGCGGCCGGCCGGCGCCCGCGGCAGGTACGAGGACCTGGAAGCCTTCCGGCAGGCCGCGGGCGAGCTCGCCGAGGACCTGCTGGAGCAGGGCATTACGGCGATGAAGATATGGCCGTTCGACGACGTTGCCCACGCCAACGATGGCCAGTACATCACCGCGGCGGAGCTCGACCGCTGCCTGGACCCCGTCCGGAAGATCCGGGACGCGGTCGGCCGCAGGATTGACGTCATGATCGAGCTGCACGGCCTGTGGCAGCCGCTGCCGGCGGCGCAGATCTGCCGCGCGCTCGAGGAGTTCGAGCCGTTCTGGGTCGAGGACGCGGTGAAGCTGCGGGACCTGCAGGCCGTTACCCGGCTCGCCGGATCGACGCGGCTGCCGTTCGCGCTCGGCGAGACGGTCGGCAACCGATACGACCTGAAGCGCCTGCTGGACACCGGCGCCGCTGACGTCGTGATGTTCGACGTGAGCTGGGCGGGCGGCCTCTCCGAAGCGCGGCGCCTCATCGCGCTCGCCGAGACCTATAACCGCCCGATCGCGCCGCACGACTGCACCGGCCCTGTCGTCCTGGCCGCCGGCGTCCATCTGGCCGTGAGCAGTCCGAACGCCATCCTGCAGGAGACGGTCCGGGCGCTGATCGCCGACGTCTACCCGCAGCTCGTCACCGAACTGCCCGTCATCTCAGCCGGATATGCGGCGCCGACGACAGGCCCGGGGCTCGGCCTGGACTTGCAGCCCGGGTTCGCGTCACGGCCAGACGCCCGCGTCCGGCTCACGAGCTCGAGCGGATAATTGCGAGGTCAGCATGGACCCAGCCCGCCGCCGCCGCGGGGGGAGGCGACCAGTGAGCAGCGACCGCTTCGTCCTGGCGATCGACATCGGCGGCACCAAGCTGACCGCGGCCATCGCCGGTCCCGGCGGCGGCCTGACCGCCCGGCAGCAGGTGCCCACACCCCGCGCCGCGGACGCCGAGCAGCTGTGGCAGGCGCTGGCGGCGCTGACCGGCCGGGTGCTCGCCGCCGCCGGGATCGGCACCACGGCAGCGACCGGCAGCGCAGCAGGGCCGGGCGGCGTGGCCGGGACCGCCGGCGCGGCACGGCGCGGCGGTGCGGCCGGGCTGGCTGGCGTCGGCGTCGGCTGCGGCGGCCCGATGGACTGGCGGGCCGGTCTGGTCTCGCCGCTGCACATCCCCGCCTGGCGCGGATTCCCGCTCCGCGCCCGGCTGCAGGACCAGTTCCCTGGCATCCCGGTGCGGCTGCACAACGACGCGATCTGCGTGGCCGCGGGCGAGCACTGGCGCGGCGCCGGGCAGGGAGCGGGCAACGTGCTGGGCATGACCGTCTCGACCGGCGTCGGCGGCGGCCTGATCCTGGACGGCCGGGTGGTCGAGGGCGGCTCCGGCAATGCCGGCCACATCGGTCATGTCGTGGTCGATCCAGAGGACGGTCCGCTCTGCCGCTGCGGCGGCCGCGGCTGTCTGGAGGCGATCGCCCGCGGCCCGGCGCTCGCCGACTGGGCCCGGAGCCAGGGCTGGCGTTGCGGTCAGCCCGCCGCGACGACGAAGGACCTGGCCGCCGACGCCGCGCGCGGAGATCGGGTCGGCCTGGCCGCGTTTGCGCGGGCCGGGCGGGCGCTGGGCATCGCGATCGCGTCCGCCACCAGCCTGTGCGACCTCGAGGTGGTGTGCATCGGCGGCGGGCTGTCCCAGGCGGGCCCGCTGCTCTTCGGTCCGCTCGAGGAGTCGCTGCGTGCGCACGCCAGGCTCGAGTTCACCCGCAGCGTCCGGGTGCTGCCCGCCGCGCTGGGCCAGGACGCCGGGCTGGTCGGCGCGGCCGCGCTGATCTTCGCCGCGGACCGGTACTGGGCCGGCGACTGAGCCGCGGCCGCGCCGGTGCTGCTCGCGCGCCCGGCCTGCGGCACGGCAGTGTCAGGACCGGGTTGCCGCCGGCGCCAGGCCGGGCTGCGGCACGGCAGTGTCAGGACCGGGTTGCCGCCGGCGCCAGGCCGGCCACCCGGCACTGCGGGCGGGTCAGCAGCGAGATCCTGTCGCCGCGGGCGAAGGCGTCCCGGCACAACGCCTTGGCGCGCGTGCCGCACGCGTGCAGCAGTGATCCGCCCATACTGCTCGGCACGTTGACCGTCACGCAGCCCGCCCGGGAGCTGTCGTAGCCGCCTGAGCTGATCGCGGCCCAGGCGACCCCCGCGACCAGGACGGCCGCGACGATCCCGCCGATCAGCAGCAGCCGGCGTTTTCCGCGGCTGGTGAGCGACTGAGCTGTGGGCTGGGATGCGAACGGCATTAATTCCGCAGTGTAGCCAGCCGCCTGGTCGCGGCGAAGTGGTCGCCGGGCGCTGCGCCGGGGCCGGCCGTCAGCGATCGTTTCGAGGTGTGCGTTCGGGACTGCTTATTTTCGGCGTGAGTGCTGCAACACTGGATCCGCCATGACCTACGCCACCGATCCGCGCGTTGACGCCTACATCGATGGCCTGCCCGGCTGGCAGCAGGCCATCTGCCGCGAGGTGCGCGACCTGGTGCACGCGGCCGACCCCGGGGTCACCGAGACGATCAAGCGCACCAGCCGGCCGTACTTCGTCCTGCAGGGCAACATCTGCGCGCTGCTGGCGGCGAAGGATCATGTCAACGTGTTCCTCTACGACGGCGCCATCGTCCCCGATCCGGACGGGATCATCACCGCGGGCCACGGCAACAAGACCGCCCGGACCGTGGCCTACCGCCCGGGCGAGGCCATCAACGCGCCCGCGCTGCTGGCTATGTTCCGGCAGATCATCGCCAACAACGCGGCCGGCGGCTGGCGCAAGCTGAAGCGCGAAGCCGGCTCATAGCGCCCTGGCCCCGGCCACCCGGCCCGGACACCCGGGGCCGGGAAAATCGTTTGGCCCGGGCGCGGGTCTAAGCATGCGTTGGAGTCAGCCGAAAGGAAGAGATATGCGGAAGACCCGCGCCAGTACTCACCCAGCCGCCGCCCCCGAGATCAGCAAGCCCGACGAGCAGTGGCGCCAGGAGCTGAGCCCGCTGCAGTACCAGGTCCTGCGTCAGGCTCACACCGAGCGGCCGTTCACCGGTGAGTACGTGCACAACCACCAGGACGGCTTCTACCGCTGCGTCGGCTGCGGCAGCAAGCTGTTCGGCTCGGACGCCAAGTTCGATTCGGGCACCGGATGGCCGAGCTTCTCCGAGCCCGCGGTCGCCGAGGCGGTCGAACTGCGGCCGGACAACAGCCTGTTCATGCGCCGCACCGAGGTCGTCTGCCGTCGCTGCGGCGGGCACCTGGGCCATGTCTTCAACGACGGGCCCACCGAGACCGGGGACAGGTACTGCATCAACTCCTGCTCGCTGGCCTTCGAGTCCGCGGCGGCGGATGAGCAGCAGGCCGACGGCTGACCGTTCCGGCCGGCCCGGCGCAGGGCGGCCGGATACCGTGACTACGGCAGCCCAGCCCTGAGCCGGGAGGGAGACGTGATCGGCATGCCCGGCCGTACCCGTGACCACCAGTGGTCGCAGCAGCACCTGTCGCACTACGTCGAGGGAGAGCTGAGTTCCCGCGCGCGCCGCCGCCTGGACCGGCACGCGCGGGACTGCGCGGACTGCGGCCGCGGCATCCGGGCGATGCGCGCGCTCGTGCACGCGGCCAGAGGCCTCGGCGCCGTCCCGGGTGTTCGCGCACCCGCGACGATCTTCGACCGGGTCCGGCTGGCCGGAGGCGGCGGCTCACCCTCGTCTCAGAACGCGTGATGCCGCCGCTGGCCGGCCAGCGCACCCCCGATCCCTCCGGCACCGAGGCGGCCTTGCTCGCCCGGGCCCAGGCCGGGGACGTCAGTGCCTTCGAGCAGCTGTCCGGGGCGTACGCCGATCGCCTGTTCATGCTGCTGCTGCGCCTGCTCGGCGACCGCAGCGAAGCCGAGGACGTGGCGCAGGAGGTGATGCTGCGCGCGTGGCGGGGCATCGCCCGGTTCCGCGGCCAGTCCAGCTACTTCACCTGGCTGTACCGGATCGCGGTCAACGAGGCCAACCGCGCGCTGGAGCAGCGGGGCCGCCTGCCGGCGGGCGCCTCGATCAGCGCTGACGAGCTGCAACTGCCCGCGTCGCCGGCTGATGACCCGTCCCGGCAGGCCGAGAACAGCGAACTGCGCCGGGCCCTGGGCCGGGCCCTGGCTGAGCTGCCGCCGCCGCTGCGGACCGCTATCGTGCTGCGCGATGTCGAAGGGCTCTCCACCCAGGAGGCCGCGGAGATCGCCGGCGTCGGGCAGGCCGCCTTCAAGAGCCGGCTGCATCAGGCGCGGCTGCGCGTCCGGGCCGCCATGGGCGACGAGACCCTGGTCACCGCGTTACGGTTAGCCCGAGACAAAGGAGGAGCATGGTCAGCGAGAACACGGCCAGGCTCGCGGTGCTGATCGACGCGGACAACGCCCAGCCCTCGAGTACCGAGGGGCTGCTGGCCGAGGTCGCCAAGTTCGGCACCGCGCACGTCAAACGCGCTTACGGTGACTGGACCGGCACCCGCCTGACCGGCTGGAAAGAGCAGTTGCTGACCCAGTCGATCCAGCCGATGCAGCAGTTCGCCTACACCAGCGGCAAGAACGCCACCGACGCGGCCATGGTCATCGACGCGATGGACCTGCTGTACTCGGGCCGCTTCGACGGGTTCTGCATCGTCTCCAGCGACAGCGATTTCACCCGCCTGGCCCAGCGCATCCGCGAGTCCGGCCTCACCGTTTACGGGTTTGGCGAGCGGAAGACGCCGGAGCCGTTCGTCAAGGCATGTGACCGGTTCATCTACATCGAGAACCTCACCAATCCGGAGACCGACGCCGCGCCCGCGGGCCCGGTATCCCGGCCGGCCCCGCGCGCGACGGCGGCCCGGCTCAAGGGAGACGCGGCGCTGGTCAACCTGCTGCGGAACGCCGTGGAGGCCGCGTCCGACGACGACGGCTGGGCTTCGCTGGGATCGGTCGGCAACATCATCACCAAGCAGCGGCCGGACTTCGACTCCCGCACCTACGGTTATTCCAAGCTCAGTGACCTGATGAACGCGACCACGCTGTTCGATCTGGAGCGCCGCAGCCCCGGCGACGGTAAGCCAGCAGATATTTACGCCCGCGACAAGCGCCGCCAGCCGGACAGCAAGCCCGAGCCCGCCGCGGCCCGGACGTCCGCCAGCACCCGCACCGCCCGCCGCTGATCCCGCCGGAGTTTCCGGCCCCAGCCGGTGCATCCGGCCCCAGCCGCCACTGAGCCCGGCCGGAAGCTACGCTGCCGAGGGCCCGGCATGCCGCTGGGCCAGCGCGATGACCGCGCCCACAGCCAGCACGCCGGCGGACAGGGCCAGGCCGAGCCGCAGCCCGGCCGGCCCGTCGGACAGCGCGCCGGCCAGCACCGGGCCGAAGCACTGGCCGGCCGCGAACGCGACCGTGAGCGTCCCGATCGCCGGGGTCCAGTGATGCTGCGCCACCGACCGCCGGGCCACGGCGGTGGTCGCGATCACCACGGCCAGGAACGAGACGCCAAACAGCACCGCCGAGGCCAGCGCCGCGACCGCCGAGCCCGAGACCAGCGGCAGCACCGCCCCGATGGCGACCACGCCCAGTACGATCGCCAGTCCCCGGCCGCCGCGCAGCCGGGCCAGCAGCGGCGGCCAGGCGAAGCCGCCGGCGATCGCCGCCGCGCCGAGCACCACCCAGAAGGCGCTGATCTCACCCGGCCGGGCGCCGTGGCCGGTCAGGAACGCGATGATGAACGTCATGTAGGCGATGTAGCCGACCCCGAACAGGGTATAGCTGGTCATCACCGGCAGCAGCCGCCGGGCCGGCCAGCGCCGGCTGGCCGCGGGGGGCGCCTGGGGCTCCCGGCAGGCCAGCACCGCCGGGATACTCGCGGCCAGGGCGGCGGCGGACAAGGCGGCCAGCATGACCCAGCCCCATCGCCAGCCTGAGGCCGCGGTGGTCGCCGCGAGCAGCGGCGGCAGGGCCAGGCCGGAGACGACGATCCCCGCACCGCCCCCCGCGAAGTACCCGCCGAGCAGCCAGGTGGCGCGGCGCGGCGAGTCGGCCGAGCCGAGCTCGGCCACCAGGCCGGCCCCGGTCACGAAGCTGATCCCGGCCGCGGCCCCCGTCAGCAGCCGCAGGGCCGCCAGCGCGATCGTGTTGCCGCTGGCGGCGGTGCCGAGCAGCGAAACGGCGGTAACGACGAGCCCGGCGAGGAACGCCTGCCTGGTCCCGAGCCTGCGGGCGAGCGGCACCGCGGTCACCGCGCCGGCCAGGTAGCCAGCCGCATTCGCGGTATTGATGGCGCCGGCCGTCGCCAGCGACCAGTGCAGGTTGGCGCGCATCGCGGGAAGGAGCAAGGCATAGGCGAACCTGCCCAGGCCGAGGCCTACCGCCGGCCCCATGGCCAGCCCGAGCACCGCCAGCATCCCGCCCGGGCGGCGTCCGGGGCCGGCCTCGGCGTCGGTCCCGGCGTCGGTGTCAGGCGTGGCGGCCACCCGTCCACGGTATCGATGCGCGGTTTGACGTTCACCGGCGGAGATCACTGCGCGGTTTGATGTCATGAGGGAGCGCCGGGGCCGTGTCAGCGGGGAGCAGCGGGGCGCTGCTCAGCCAGCAGCGGCCCGGCTGAACCGCCGCTCCATCTCGAGCAGGTGCTGCTTGTTGTCCAGCCCGCCGCCGTAGCCGGTCAGGCTGCCGTCCGAGCCCACCACCCGGTGACAGGGCACGATGATGCTCACCGGGTTACGCCCGTTGGCCAGCCCCACCGCCCGCGCGGCCGTGGGCTGGCCGATCTGACCGGCGATCTCGCCGTAGGAGGCCGTCTCGCCATAACCGATGCCGCGTAGTGCGTCCCAGACGCGGCGCTGGAACGCGGTTCCCGCCAGCGCCAGCGGCAGGTCGAAGACGTGCCGGCGCCCGTCGAAGTACTCGGTGAGCTGCCGGGCCGCCTCGGCGAGCACCGCGGCGTCAGCACTGCTGACGGCATCCGCATCGGCCGAGTCCGGCGCCCGCCCGTTCATGTACAGGCCGGCCAGCGCGCCGTTGTCGGCCACCAGCGTGAGCGGGCCGAGCGGGCTGCCGGTTAGCGTGCGCGACTGCCGCGCGGGGGCATGACTCGAGATCATCATGATCCTTTCCTGAACGAACTCCGGCCAGCGACGGATCACGCTGGCACCTTGTTGATGGCGTGCTCGCCGGTGGCCCACAGGTACTGCACCGCGTACGCGCGCCAGGGACGCCAGGCCGCGGCCCGGCCGGTCAGCGCCGCAGGCGTGCCGGGCAGGCCGAGCTCGCGGGCGGCCGCGCGGATCCCGAGGTCGGTGGCCGCGAACGCGTCCGGGTCACCGAGGCCGCGCATCGCGATCGTCTCCACCGTCCACGGCCCGATCCCGGGCAGGGCCGCGAGCTGTTCCCGCGCCCGCTGCCAGTCGCTGCCCGCGCCGACGTCGATCTCGCCGCCGGCCAGCGTGGCCGCCAGGCCGGTGAGCGTGTCCCGGCGCGACCGCGGCAGGGCGAACAGTGCCGGATCGAGCCCCGCCAGCGCGGCCGGCTCGGGGAACAGCCTGCTCAGGCCGCCGGCCGGGTCGCTGACCTGCTCGCCGCACGCCAGGGCCAGCCGCGCCGCGTGGGTGCGTGCGGCCGCGGTGGATACCTGCTGGCCGAGCACCGCGCGCAGCGCGAACTCCGCCGCGTCCACGGTCCGGGGTACCCGGCGCCCGGGTGCTTTGGCCACCAGCGGGGCGAGCAGCGGATCGGCCTGCAGCACGTCGCCGACGGCGACCGGGTCGGCGTCCAGGTCGAGCAGCCGGCGGCACCGGCTGACCGCGGTCGCCAGGTCCCGCAGGTCGGTGAGGGCCAGCTGGCAGGCGACATGATCGGGCAGCGGCCGCAGCGTCGCCACCCCCGGCCCGTGCGGCAGCCGCAGGGTGCGCCGGAACGCGCCGTCCCGCCACTCCTCTACGCCGGGTACCGCGGTGGCGGCCAGGTGGCCGAAGAGGCTGTCCGGGAAGAACGGCGCGCGCAGCGGCAGCCGCAGCGACAATTCCCCCCGGTGCGTGGCCGGGTGCCCGCGGGCGGCCCGCTCCCGCAGCTGAGACGGGGAAAGGGCAAATACCTCCCGGACGGTGCCGTTGAACGCCCGGATGCTCGCGAACCCGGCCGCGAAGGCGATGTCACTCATCGGCAGCGCCGTGGTCTCGATCAGCAGCCGCGCGGTCTGCGCCCGCTGCGCCCGGGCCAGCGCCAGCGGCCCGGCGCCGAGCTCGGCGAGCAGCTGCCGCTGGATCTGCCGGGTGCTGTAGCCCAGCCGGGCGGCGAGACCGGGCACCCCGTCCCGGTCCACCACGCCGTCGGCGATCAGGCGCATCGCCCGGGCGACCATGTCGGCGCGCACGTTCCACTCCGGTGAGCCCGGGCTCGCGTCCGGGCGGCACCGCTTGCACGCGCGGAAACCTGCCGCCTGCGCCGCGGCCGCGCTCGGGTAGAAGCGCATGTTCCTGGCCTTGGGCGGCACGGCCGGGCAGCTCGGCCGGCAGTAGATGCCGGTGCTGGTCACCCCAGTAAAGAACCACCCGTCGAAGCGGGCGTCCTTGGACTGCACCGCCCGCACGCACCGCTCGAAGTCTTCATGCATACGGCCAGCATCGCCGGTGCCAGGCACCACCGGCTAGCAAATTTGCGACACGGTCGCTCAGCCCGGAGACGATGTCGCAAATCTGCCAGTCAGCAGCCGCCAACCCAGCATGAACAGGCCCAGGAACGCCAGCGCCACGACGATGAACGCGATCGCGACGCCCTGGCCGGACGCGGCCCGCAGCAGCATGCCGAGCGCCGCCGTGCTGATCCACACGCCGGTCCCGACCGGCACGACCGCACCAGGGCGCCGCCAGGCGCGGGTGATCAGCCAGCCGGCCGCCAGCCCGGTCAGAAACGGCCAGGCCGTCCGGGCGAGCCCGGCGAGCGTCTCGCCCTCGGTGTGGCTGGCCCGGCCGATCGCCACGAACGCGCCCACGCAGCACACGTCCAGCACCGCCCCGGTCACCGTTCGCATGGGTCGACACTAGCCAGCCCAGCGTGTCCCTTTTCCATGATCACGAAGACTTGTGCGGGTGATCACACGCACAAGTCTTCGTGATCCCGTGAAGGCCCAAGGCCAGCCGCCGCCTCAGCCCCGAGGAGAATACGGACCCCACCCGGCACACGCGCCGAGGCGCACGGTGATCGGCCGTGCCGTGCCGGGGGCCCACACGTCCACCGGGACGCAGCGCTGACCCGCGACCAGCATGCCTCCGTAGTAGTCCGTGTACAGGCCCGGGCCAGCCGCGCAGGCGGTGAAGGTCACGCCCGCCTCCCCGCTGCCCATGGTGTACGGGGTGCCGGCTTGGAGCGAGTCCTGCGGCCCGAACAGGAACCGGAGATAGGACCGGCCCTCGGGTGCGACCCTGACGACCACGGCAGCTCCGGGCCTGACCCCCGTGATGACGGTGATCAGGACATATGCCTGGAGCCTGCCGCGGCTGTGGCCGCCGCTGAGGAACCAGAGCGGGCCGGCCTCGCGACCCCCGGTGCGCCAGTGTGAGCCCAGCTGGCCGATATTCGCCGAGCCGCACCCGCTGAGCACCGTGCCGGGCGCAGCCGCCGGCGTCGGTGCGGCAATGGCGGGCGCAGCCGGCGGCCTGCCGGGCGCCGCCCCCCGCAGCGCGTGCGTGACCGGTGGCGCGGCCAGGGCGAGCGCCGCCACGGCCAGGACGCATCCGGCGCCCACTCGCCGGCGGTGCCGGCGGTGCCTGCGGCGGACGGCAGCCAGCAGGCCAGCGGGCGGCGGCTCAGCCGCCGCGTGCATCGCGGCCCGCAGGTCGCGCTCCAGATCATCCATCCCGCCTCGTGCCTTCCTGGCGTCCCGGCTCGTGATCCGCCCTGGTTATCTCGCGCAGCCTGGCCAGCGCGCGCGAGGCCTGGCTCTTCACCGTGCCCACGCTGCAGCCCAGAACCGCGGCCGTCTGTCCCTCGGAGAGGTCATCGAGGTACCGCAGCACGAGTACCGCGCGCTGCCGGGCCGGCAGTGCGCCGAGCGCGCGGAGCAGTAGATCCCGGTCCGCCACCTCAGCAGACCGGTCGGCGACAGCTCGGTGCCGGCCCGGGAACCGCAGCGACTCCTCGGGCCGCCGCCGCAGTCGCCGCCACCGGTCGATCGACGAATTCACCAGCATCCGGCGCACGTACCGCTCGGGATCCCCCGACCGGCAAATCCGCGCCCAGCGCCGGTATGCGCGCTCGAGCACACCCTGGAGCAGATCCTCAGCCTCGGCCCGGTGATGCCCGCTCAGCAACAGCGCCATGGTGAACAGCCGTGCCGACCGGGTCGCGACGAAGTCCTCGAACGGCATCACCTCAGCAGTGCCGATGACGTCGTCCGGTTGAGCCATGCTCACCGCGCTGCCCGCAAGGGTGCCCACATAGTTCCTGCACGACACGGCCCGGCCAAAGGTTGCCAGGCCGTCTTGCCTGATGTTCCCACGGACGCCCCGGCCGCCCGTGATCGCGAAGAGTTGTGCGTGCCGACACGCGTACAACTCTTCGTGATCAAGTGACTGCGCCAGGACAGAAATGCGTTTGCTGTGACGAGTGGGGTGAGTTACGGTCGAATGCTCCCCCCGATCAGATAGAACGGATGTATCTCCATGCCTGCGCGGGCGCTGACCAGCCGGTTCCCGGTGCTGGCACTGCGGGACTTCAGGCTGCTGCTGGCCGACCGGCTGATCGCGCCGGGGGCATACGCGTTCTCGCTGGTGGGGGTGGCGTTCGCGGTCCTGGACGGCACCGGGTCGACTGCCGACCTGTCCTACGTGCTCGCCGCCCAGATCGCGCCGTCGCTGGTGTTCACGCTCATCGGCGGCGTGTTCGCCGACCGCATGCCGCCGCAGCGCGTGATCATCGCGGGCAATCTCATGATCGCGGCGGGGGAGGGCACGTTCGGGCTGCTGGTCCTCACCGGTCGCCCGCTGCTCTGGCAGATGATCGTCCTGGAATGCGTGACGGGCACCGGCATGGCGTTGTTCTACCCGGCGTCGCAGGCGCTGCTGCCCAGGATCGTGCCCGGCGGGCTGCTGACCCAGGCAAGCGCGCTGAGCCGGCTGGCGATGAACGGCGGCCAGATGGGCGGGGCCGCGGTCGCCGGGCTGGTCGTGGCGGCCGTCGGCCCTGGCTGGGCACTGGCCATCTGCGGGACCGGCATGGTCGGCACCGTCCCGGTGCTGCTGAGCCTGCGGGCGGCTGACGGCGAGCGGGTGCACGGCCACGGCATGCTCCGCGAGCTGCGTGACGGCTGGTCGGAGTTCCGCTCGCGCACCTGGCTGTGGGCGACCTGCGCGCAGTACTCCGTCATCATGATGGCCTGGTACGGCGGGTTCCAGGTGCTGGGGCCGGCGGTCGCGCGGGCTCACCTGGGCGGCCCCGCGGCGTGGGGGGCGATCACCGCGGCTGAATCGGTCGGCCTCATCGCGGGCGGCGTCGTGTCGCTGCGGTTCACGCCGCGCCGGCCCATCTTGTTCGTGGTTCTCATGGGCGCCACGATCGCGATCCCGACGCTGTCACTGGCGATGCTGTGGCCGCTGGTGCTCGTCTGCGTCTGCTCGTTCGGGGTCGGCGTGGTGATCGAGGTCATGATGGTCCAGTGGACCGTCGCGATGGCCACCCACATCCCGCCGGACCGGCTCGCCCGGGTGTCCTCCTACGACGCGGTCGGCACCACGATGGCGATGCCGCTCGGCGCGCTCGCCGCCGGGCCGCTGGCGGTGACGATCGGCGTCTCCCGCACGCAGTACGGCGCGGTCGCGCTCATCCTGGTGTCGTCCGCGCTTGCCCTCATCCCGCGCCAGAATCCGGACCATCCGCTCGGCTGCCGGGGCGGGGGCGGCCGGCGAGACCGCAGCGGCGGCGCACGAGGCCGCGGTGACCCGCGAGGCGGCCGCGGGCCGCGAGGCCGCGGTAGCTCACGAGGCGGCGGTGACCCGCGAGGCGGCCGGTGCCGCGCTGCCCGGCGCGGCGCTGCCGGCGCCGCCGTCGCCGGCCGTCCGGGCGCCAGCGCTGTCGGGCTCGGCCGAGAGCTCCTCGCCAGCCGCGAATGATGTCTAGCATTGAGATTGTGATCATTGACGAGGGCGACATAGCGGGTGAAGTGATGGTGCCGCGGCCGGAGCAGTCGGTCGTGGTGGTGCCGCCGCCGGGGGATGGCCCGGGATACTGGGCGGGCGGCCCGAGCGCGGTGGAGTGGGACGGGGATATCTACCTGGCGTACCGGCTGCGCCGGCCGCTGGGCATGGGCCGCGGCTATGCGGTGGCGGTCGCCAGGTCCGGCGACGGCGAGCACTTCGAGACGCTGCTCACGATCACCAAGGAGGAGGTCAACGCCGAGTCACTCGAGCGGCCGGCGCTGATCCGGACGCCCGGCGGCACCTGGCGGCTGTACCTGAGCTGCGGCACCTTGGCCACCAAGCACTGGCGGGTCGAGCTGATCGAGGCCGCGAGCCCGGCCGGGTTCGACGCCGCACAGAGCCGGGTCGCGCTGCCCGGTGACGTCAAGACCGCGGTCAAGGATCCGGTCATCGTGTACCGGGACGGCACCTGGCACCTGTGGGCGTCGTGTCACCCGCTGGAGAATCCCGCCGAAACCGACCAGATGGTCACCGACCATGCCACCAGCCCCGACGGCTGGAACTGGACCTGGCACGGCACCGCGCTGGCCGGACGGCCCGGGCAATGGGATGCCCGGGGGGTGAGGATCAGCGCGGTCCGGTTCGCGGCCGGCGCGATCACCGCCTACTACGACGGCCGGGCGACCGCGGCGGAGAACTACGAGGAGCGCACCGGAGTGGCGGTCGGTACCGAGCCCACCGTGCTGACCCCGTGGGGAACGGTCCCGCTGGTCCAGTCGCCGTACGCCTCCGGCGGCCTGCGCTACCTGGACGTCCTCGAGCTGTCCGGCGGCGGCTGCAGGCTCTACTACGAGATGGCCCGGCCGGACGGCGCGCACGAGCTGCGCACCGAGCTCCGTTAGGCCTGCGGATCAAGATCGACGCCGACTTTTGACCCACCCCAGGGGTATAACCCGGCATCCACCAGGCGGAGCGCCGGCGCCTCCGCAGGCAAAGGGACATAAAGGGATGTACCGGGCGGCGATGTGCCGCGCATGACGGCCGGTCGGCTGCCCCTGCGGTGAGCCGGCCCGGCTGCTACGCGGCCCGCTGCTACGCGGCCTCCCGCTGCGCGGCCTGCTGCTGCGCGGCCTGCTGCTGCGCGGCCTGCTGCTGCGCGGCCTGCTGCTGCGCGGCCTGCTGCTGCGCGGCCCGGCTGCTACGCGGCCCGCCGCTGGCCGTTCCTGGCCTGCCGCTGCCCGCTGGGCCTGCTGCCCACCATGCCGCCGGAGCGCTCGCGGGGCCGCAGCCAGAAGCTGAAGTCTTCCCCGGTGATCCGCTCGAGCAGCCGGATGTCGGCCTCGAAGTGCGGCAGTACCAGGTCGCGCTCCTCCTGCGTGAGCGGCTGGCGCGGCGGCGCGCTGCGCTGCAGCATGTGCTCCAGCGGGCTGCTCAGCAATACGCCCGCCCGGCCGGGCAGGAACTCGCCCACCGCGGCAGCGGCCCGCGCGGCCCTGGCCACCGTGCGGTAGCGCAGCGTCGGCTCCGGGTGCGCGGTCACGTTCTCCCTGGGCAGGCCGCTGATGATCCCGGGCTCGACACCCAGGAATCCGCAGATCCGGTCCAGCGTCTCGGCCGGGCTGTCAACCATGGACAGGTACCGCAGCACCAGCACCTGCTCGCGCGGGAACAGCCGGTACAGGTGCTCCAGCTGCTCGCCGTACTTGCCCAGGCCGGTGTAGTGCCAGAAGCTGGCCCAGCCGGCCTCGGCCCGGCGCCGCTCCTCCGCGCAGGCGCGGACGAAGTCCCCGATCGGCTCGAGTCCCGCCGACCACAGGTGGGTCCAGTTGGAGTGCGCCCGCTCGACCGGATCCCGCAGCACGGCGATCAGCCTGGCCTCCGGGATCAGGGCCCGGATGCGGGCGTGCGCCGCCGGATCGTGCAGGTACAGCGGGGTCAACTCGCCGCGCAGCGCGCCCGGCGGAGCCCCGTCGAACAGCGCCTCGTAGTCCGGCCTGCGCCACACGTGCTCGCGGTAGGTCTGTGCGTCACCGGGACCGCCGCGCGCGGGCGGCGGGCCGTCGGACAGGAAGAACTTCGGTTCCTTGACCGGGGACATGTACAGCGCCGGGTGCTGGGCGAGGGCGGCGTGCAGGGCCGTGGAGCCGGCCTTGGGCGCCCCGATCACGAGGAAGTCGGGCAGAGCCATTCTGTCTCCCTGAAGGGCGGCAACCTGATCTCGACTATAACCATCAGATTGATCTGGATTTCTGTCAGGTTAGGGTATTGAAGCTCTAGAGCTACCCCCCTGGCGGGTGGTTATCCCGCGCACCCGCCGGGCACCTCTAGGATCGGCCTGATGCCCCGGCTGCTCGTTGTCCATCAAACCTCGTCGCCCGCCATGCAGGCGATGTTCGAGGCCGTCGTGTCCGGCACCGCGGCCGACGGGATCGAGGGGGTAGCGGTCGAGATCCGGCCCGCGCTGACGGCGGCCGCGCCGGACGTGCTGGCCGGCGACGGCTACCTGCTCGGCACGCCTGCGAACATCGGCTACATGTCCGGGGCGCTCAAGCACTTCTTCGACACTGTCTACTACCCCTGCCTGGCGGCGACGGTCCGCCGGCCGTATGCCCTCTACGTGCACGGCAGCAACGACACCGGCGGCGCGGTCCGGGCGGTGGAGTCGATCGCCGCCGGGCTGCAGTGGCGGCGGGCGCGCCCGCCGGTGTGCGTGACCGGCGGCCCGTCCCGCGCCGACCTGGCGGCCTGCTGGGAGCTCGGCGCGACGATGGCGGCAGAGCTGTCCGGCGGTGCGGGGTGAGCCGCGAACCGCGCGCCCCTGATGCGGACCGCAGGTGATCGTCACCGTCACGCTCAACGCCGCGCTCGGCGTGTCCTACCAGGCCCGGGGGGTGACCTGGGACGGCACGAACCAGGTCTCCGGCGTGCGCTACCGGGCCGCGGGCCGCGGCGTCGCGGTCGCCCGGGTGCTGCACACGTTCGGCCACGAGGTCATGGCCGCGGGCCTGGCCGGCGGCTCGGCCGGCGAGATGATCAGGGCGGACCTGTCCCGGTCCGGGATACCCGCCGAGTTCACCGGGATCCGCCGGGAGTCGCGCCGCGTGCTCGAGGTGCACGATGCCGCTGACGGCCGCCTGCTGCGGTTCAGCGAGCCGGGCCCGTACATCACCACCGAGGAGCTCGGCCGTCTGGCCGCCGACTACCGGCGGTGGCTGGCCGGGGCGACCGCCGTGGTGCTGTGCGGCAGCCTGCCGGCCGGGATGCCGCCCGAGATCTACGGTTCGCTGGCCAGCTACGCGGCCGAGGCCGGCGTCCCGGCGATCCTCGACGCCGGCGGGGCGGCGCTACGGTACGGGGTGTCCAGGCGGCCCGAGCTGGTGATCCCCGATCTGGACGGGCCGCCCGGCGACGGGGGAGCGGCCGGCCGTCCCGGTCAGGCCGGCCCGGGAGCTAACAGCCGTCCCGGTGAGGCCAGGCCGGGAGCTAACGGCCGGCCCGCTGAGGCCGGCCCGGAACCCAGAACCGGTCCCGGTGAGGCCGGCCCGGGAGCTAACGGCGGTCTCGATCCGCTGGCCCTGATAGCCGGCGGCGCCCGCGCGGTCGCGCTGCTGTCGGGTCACGCGATCCGCGCCGTCACCGCGGCCGGGACGTGGCAGGCCCGGCTGCCCGCGGCGGGCGGCCCGGACTGGTCCCGGGACGCTCTGGTGGCCGGCCTGGTCCCCGGCGTGCTGCTCGGCTGGTCCTGGCCCGACCGGCTCCGGCACGCGGTCGCCCTCGGCGCCTCGGCCACCGCCGAGGGCGAGGTTGACCTGGAGGCGTACGAACGTCTGGTCGGTGAGGTCCGGGTCACGTTGCCCGCCGAACCGCACGCGTGATCTACTCACGATCGGCGGGCATTCGCGTCGGTTCGGGACAGACGGTCGGCAAGCGCACGGGCCGGCCGGGCCGCGCCGGGAAGGTGAGCGGCCGATGGGATCGATGGGGTTCTGGCGGCTCGCGCGCGAGCGGCCGGACTGGATCGCCGCTGTCGGTCCGGACGGCACCGAGCACGCCGCGGCCGACCTGCTCGGCCGGGTCAACCAGATCACCCACGGCCTGAGGCAGCTCGGCCTCGGGCCGGGAGACGGCGTCGCCACCCTGCTGCCCAACGGCATCGCCCCGCTCGAGGTGTACCTCGCGGCGCACCAGTCCGGCTGGTACCTCACGCCGGTCAACTGGCACTTCACCGCGGCCGAGGTGGAATACATCGTGCGCGACAGCGGGGCGAAGGCGTTCGTCGCGCATGAGCGGTTCGCCGGGCAGGCGGCGGCGGCCGCGACCGCAGCCGGAATTTCCCCGAACGCACGAATCTGCTACGGCAGCGTGCCCGGATTCGTTCCGGTGACGGACCTGCGTGCGGGCCAGCCGGTCACGATGCCGGACGCGCGCACCGCCGGGGCCAGCATGCACTACACGTCGGGGACGACCGGGCGGCCGAAGGGGGTGCGCCGGCCGCTGCCCGGCATGAGCCCGGAGGACGCCGGGGAACTCGGCTCCGCGCTGCTGCAGTTCTTCGGCATCGCTCCCGGGCAGCCCGGCGTGCACCTGGTCACGTCGCCGAACTACCACACCGCCGTGACGCTGTTCGGCGCGAGCGCGCTGCACATGGGACACACCCTGGTCTACATGGACAAGTGGGATGCCGAGGAGACGCTGGCCAGGGTCGAGCGCTACCGGGTGACCAATACGCACATGGTGCCGACCCAATTCAAGCGAATGCTCGCGCTGCCCGAGCAAACCAGGCGGCGCTACGACCTGTCTTCCATGAAGTGGCTTATCCATGCCGCCGCGCCCTGCCCGGTGCGCATTAAGCAGGCAATGCTGGACTGGTGGGGGCCATGCGTATATGAGTACTACGCCGCCACCGAGGGCGGCGGCACGATCGCCAGCCCGGCCGATTGGCTCGCCCGGCCCGGAACAGTGGGCCGTCCGTGGCCAATCAGCGAGATCCTGGTGGCCGACGATGACGGCAACGAGTGCCCGCCGGCGGTGCCGGGCACCGTCTACATGAAGATGGGCCAGTCGGATTTCGTCTACAAGGACGACCCGGCCATGACCGCCGCGAATCGGCTGCGGGATTTCTTCACCGTGGGCGACATCGGTTTCACCGACAATGACGGGTTCCTGTTTCTTTGTGACAGGAAGGCCGATATGATCATTTCGGGCGGGGTGAATATCTATCCGGCCGAGGTGGAAGCCGAGCTCATGGCCCATCCCAAGGTGGCCGATGTCGCGGCGTTCGGGGTGCCCGACGAGGACTGGGGCGAGCAGGTCAAGGCCGTGGTGCAACCTGCCGAAGGCGAGTTGCCCGGGCCCGGGCTGGCCGCGGAACTTCTCGCCTGCCTGGACGGGCGGCTGGCCAGGATGAAATGGCCGAGGACCGTTGACTTCATTGCCGAAATGCCGCGAGATCCCACCGGCAAGTTGCAGAAACGGCGGCTGCGCGACCCGTACTGGGAGGGGCGCGAGCGCGCTATCTGAGCGCGCCGGCATTTCGCCGAACGGCGCTCGCTGGCGTGTCTGCCTGGGGCAATGTCAACAAGTTATGTTTGAACACGAACAGTAGTCGGGTAAGTACGCCGCGTGTTCGGGGGACACGCGGCTCATCATGGCTTGGCGTTCTCCCATCTCACTCGGAATGGAGTGTGCAGTGAATAACCGAATCGTTCTCGCGGGCATCGCCTCGGCGACAGCCCTCGCTTGCACGATCTTCACATCGGGAGCGGCGCTCGCATCGGCCACCTCGGGCAGCCCCGCGTCGTCCGCCGCCAATGCCGTCCCGGGCGCGGCGAATGCCGCGACCGGCGCGGCGAACACGGCCACGGGTGCGGCGAATGCCGCGACCGGCGCGGCGAACACGGCCACGGGTGCGGCGAATGCCGCGACCGGCGCGGCGAACGCCGCCACCGGCGCGGTCTCCGGCCTGACCGGCGGCCTGCCCGTTGGCCTACCCGTCGCCGTGCCCGGGGTGGCCGGGCTGTCGTCACTGCTGAGCAGCCTGCTCACCACGGTGCTCAGCCTGCTCAGCGGGCTGCCCGTCGTCGGCGGCCTGATCACCAGCCTGAGCAGCAGCCTCGGCTCAGTCACCGGTGCGCTGGGCAGCGTCACCGGCGCGGTGGGCGGCGTGACCGGCGCGGTGGGCGGCGTCACCGGCGCCCTGCCGGCCGCCTCCGCGCTCCCGCTGAGCAAGCAGCTGCCCAGCCTCGGCAAGTCGCTGCCGGCGCTGAAGCGGCTGGACAAGGAACTGTCCAGCCTGCGCGGCGTGGCCAGCCAGCTGGAGGCGGCCAAGAGCCTCCTGCAGCGGGTCCAGGCCGCAGCCGCGGTCTCGTCGAAGTAGCCGGGCCAGGCGCAGCAGCAGCCGTTCACCCAGGGGGCCGGCCCAGCCAGGGCCGGCCCCCTGCGCATGCCTTTCCCGGGCTAGACCGGGTCATAAGGTGCTCCTTCCGGCAGGCAGTCCCTGCTGTCCGCCACGGGACGCTGCCTGGTAAGGCATGCTGCCGGTAGGGCAGCGCGAGCCGTGCCTGCAGGCCCGGCGCGGCGCGGGTATCGCGGCTGCGCGCTCCTGATCTGGCCGGGAACCGTCAGCTCCGAATCAATCTCGGAGAGTCACTATCCGACTACGCTAAGTGTGCTAGCGTCCTGAGCGGCTCATGGGACCGGTAACGGCGAGACCCGCGCCACCCCCTGTCGGGCGTCCGGGTGTCGCGAGGCCGGGAATCCCTTCCGCGTGGCCCTCGAGCCGTACATCCTCACGTCCCAGCTGGAAATGGAGTACGTCGTGAAAAAACGGCAATTCGTCCTTGGCGGTCTCGCCACGGCGTCCGCGCTTTCGGTCAGCGTCTTCGCGGCAGGCGCCGCGTTTGCCGCCCCGGTCGCGGCTCCAGCCCGGAACCTGCCATCCGTTCCCGGGCTGGGCACTATCACCACGGTGACCCATCAGGTCACCAGCCTCACCAAGACCCAGTCCGCGGTGACAGGTCTGGCCCCGCTGGCTGGCATCCCTGGGCTCAGCGGCCTCGGCGGCGCGGTGACCTCGCTTGCGCTCAGGGGCCTGGTCAGTGACGCGTCGCGCGCGCTGAGCCTGGCTTCGGGTGTGCCGCTGGCCGGCAGCCTGACCAGCGCCCTGCCGAGCCTCGGGAGCCTGACCAGCCTGTCCAGCCTCGGGAGCCTGACCAGCCTGCCGAGCGTCGGGGGCCTGACCAGCCTGTCCAGCCTGTCCAGCCTGCCGAGCGTCGGCGGCCTGACCAGCCTGTCCAGCCTGCCGGCTGTCGGAGGCCTGCCCGGCGGCCTGCCGAGCGTCAGCAACCTCCGCAGCCTGGGCAGCGTGACCAGCACGCTGTCTGGCGCCACCAGCACGGTCGGCGGCCTTAGCTCTGTCTCGTCCCCTGCGGGCGGCGTGAGTGGGCTGACCGGGGCGCTGCCGAACGTCAGTGGTGTGCTGCAGGGCGTGACCGGTTCCGTGCCGGTCATGTCCGGGCTGGCCGGCGGCCTCAAGTAAGCCGCAGGGCCCGTCCCGGACCGGGGCGGGCCCCGCGCGGCCCCGCGCGCACGCTCGTCACCGCGCGGCCGCGCCGTCGTGGGACGGCGCGCTTGCGGCCTGAGCACCGGCCAGCACCTTGAGCAGGAGGGTCGTCGCAGGCGGATCCGGCGGCGCGCCGTAGACAAGCGCGGACACGCGCCTGCGCGCGCCGGGCAGCGCCTCGGCACGCACCCCAGGATGACGCGCCGCCTGCAGCGCGAGGCCCGGCAACGTGGTCACCCCCAGACCAGCCGCGACCAGCGCCTGTACCGCCACGTAGTCGTCCGTGGTGAACGCGATCTTGGGTACGAAGCCAGCATCGGCGCATTGCCGCAGCAGGTGGTCACGGCAGCGCTCGCAGCCAGCGATCCAGCGCTCCGCTGCGTAGCCTGCCAGCCCGGGCTGCCCCTGATGATCCGGCGCCGACGCGGCGGTCACCAGGTAGACCGGCTCGTCCAGCAGCAGGATACCGCGGGTACCCTCCTCCTCTTCTTCCCCGGGGGTGCTTCCCGCTTGCTCATGCCGGAAAATGACCGCGACATCCACGTAGCCCGCCCGCAGCATGCGTAGCGCCTCGGGCGGCTCCGCCTCGGTGAGCATGAGATCGATGCCCGGCTGCAGCGCCTGCAGCCGGGCTGCGGCGGCCGGCACCAGCGTGCCGAGCGCGGACGGGAAGGCGGCCAGCCGGACCCGGCCCTCGCGCAGCCCCGCCAGCGCCGCGAGCTCGCTTTCCGCGGCATCGAGCCGACCGAGGATCTCGGCGGCCCGCTGCGCGAGCAGGCGGCCGGCGTCGGTCAGCCTGATGCCCCGCCCGGCCCGCTGGAAGAGCGTCGTGCCCGTCTCGGCTTCCAGCCTGGCCAGGTGATGGCTGACCGAGGGCTGCGCGTAGTGCAGCTCCCGGGCGGCGGCCGTCACCGATCCGTGCCTGGATACCGCCTCGAGCACCCGCAGCCTGGTCAGGTCGAGCATGGCTCAAGCATAGGCGTGATTGATTAATGAGGCTTATTCAAAACCCCTGACTGATATAAAAGCAAGATCGTTACGGCGGTTTGGAATAAGCCTCCATGGCCTCGTTCGGGATAAGCGTTTACGGGATGCGGCCCTCGAGCAGCGGTGCGCCCGGCTGCCGCAGCTGCCGGCCGGCCGCGCGGCCGCGGCGCCAGGCGATGCCGGACAGCGCTTCGAGCACGACCCGGTTGGCCAGGTACGCCGTCACCTCGGCATGGTCATAGGGCGGCGAGACCTCGACCACGTCGATCCCCGCCAGCGGCATCTCCATCGCGATCCGGCGGACCGCGTCGAGCAGCTGGCGGCTGGTCAGCCCGCCGGGCTCGGGCGTGCCGGTGCCGGGGGCCATGCCTGGATCGACGACGTTGACGTCAACGGAGAGGAACACGCCATCACACTCGTCGGTGGCGATGCCCAGCGCCTCGTCCAGGCAGGCATCGAGGCCGCGCGCCGTCACCTCGGTCATCTCGAAGCTGCGCATCCGCTGGCCGGCCATCCAGTCGAGCGTCTCCGGCTCTGGCCAGTAGCCGCGCAGGCCGAGCTGCAGGAAGCGGTCGCCGCGGACGGCGCCCGACTCGATCAGCCGCCGCATCGGCGTGCCGTGGCCGAGCAGCGAGCCCCACTGGGTGTTGCCGGTGTCCGCGTGCGCGTCGAAGTGGATGACCGACACCCGGCCCCAGCCGACGTGCCTGGCCACGCCGGTCGCGTCGGGCAGCGCGATCGTGTGGTCCCCGCCCAGGATCACCGGCACCGCCCCGGCCTGGCAGATCCGGTGCACCGCATCCTCGAGGCGGCGCAGCGAGGTCTCCGTGTCGCCCGACGGCATTTCCGCGTCGCCCGCGTCCACCACCCGGAGCTCGGCCAGCGGGTTGACGCCGAGCGCCAGGTGCGGCCGGGACCCGTCGTGCGGGAGGTAATCGGTGCACCGGATCGCCTGCGGCCCGAACCTCGCCCCCGGCCGGTGCGACGTGCCGCCGTCGAACGGCGCGCCCAGGATCACGATGTCCGCGCCGGAGTAGGAGTCCGGCTCAGCCAGATCTGCCCTTGGTACGCCCAGGAAAGTGGCATCCGGGCCGTACATGCTGCCAAGCCGCGTCATGATCCCGCTTCCGTCGTAGATGGGTGATCAGGCTATCGGCCACTCTCGCGGACAAGTAGCCTGCACAGCGTGAAGGGGATGACGCTGTCGCGGCGGCTCCGGGCCTCTGCACCGCGGACACGGGCCGGCGGGGGCGCCGTCGCCCTCATCGCGCTGGCCACCACGACCATGCTCATCCAGGGCGATCAGTCGGCGCTGGCGCAGGCCGTGCACGGCATCGAGCGGCAGTTCGGGCTCTCCGACCAGGTGGTCGGGCTGATACCACTGGTGATGGCGGCCTGCGCCTCGATCGGGTCGATTCCGTTCGGGGTGCTGGCCGACCGCAGGCGCCGCACCTGGGTACTGGCCGGCATCTGCGCGCTGTGGGCGGCCGGCATGGGCGCGGGGGCGATAGCGGCCTCGTTCGCGGTGTTCATCGTGGGCCGGCTGGTGGCCGGGGCGGCCGAGGGAACCCCGCCGGTGGCGATCAGCCTGCTGTCTGACTACTTTCCCGTGGGCCGCAGGTCCGAGGCGATGGGCGTGTACCAGGCGGGCGCGATCGTCGGGGCCATCGTCGGTCTGCTGGGCGGCGGCATCGCGGTGCAGCTCGGCGGCTGGCGCTGGGCGTTCTGGATGTGGGCGCCCATCGGCCTGCTGGTGGCCATCTTCTACCTGTTCGTGCACGAGCCGCCGCGCGGGCACCAGGACGCGGAGTTCGAGGCGCTGCTCGGCGGGCGCGGATCACGCGGCGAGCCCGCGGTGTCGCTGTCCGCGCCGGAGGCCGCCAGCCTGGCCAGCGGCGGCGTGCTCGCGCTGCCCCAGCCCCGGCGCGGCCCGCCGCCGCCGGAAAGTGACGTCTCTTTCCGGGAGGCACTGCGCTTCCTGATGCGGATCCCGTCGATGTGGTTCGGCACCGTGTCGCTCACCGTCTCGCAGCTGCTGCTGTACGGCCTCTCGTTCTGGGGCGTGGAGTACTTCGAGCGCGTGCACCACCTCGGCCCGGCGGCGGCCGGGGCGCTGGTCAGCGTGCTCGGCGCGGGGTCGGCGATCGGCATCCTGGCCGGCGGGTTCCTGTCCGACCGGCTGCTGCGGCACGGTCACGTGAACGCCCGGGTGTACGTGGTCGCCTACGGCTCGATCGCGGCGACGCTGGTGCTCGCCCCCGCGTTCGCGAGCACCAACCTGTGGATCAGCGCACCGCTCATCTTCGTCGGCGGGATCCTGCTCACGCTGCCGATCGCCCCCGCCGAGGCGCTGTGCACTGACGTGGTGCCGCCGCAGCTGCGCGGCCGCGGCGCCACCGTCCGCCAGGTCGTGCGCACGATCTCCTACGCCGGGCCGTACCTGATCGGGGTGGTCTCGGTCGCGATCGCGGCGCACTCGGATGGCTCGTCCACCACGGTCGGCCTGCACTGGGCCATCGTCGCGGTCTGCCCGCTCTACGCGCTCGGCGGCCTGATCATGTTCGCCGCGCTGCGGCACTACCCGCGCGACATCGCGTACGTGGTCGCGCACGCGCGGGCCCAGTCGGCCGCGGCCGGCCAGGCCGCCAACGGTCACCCGGCCGACGGCGATCCGGCGGCCACGCCGCCCAACGGGCACCCGGCCGCCGAGCCGCCGGCCGCCGGGCCGCCGCAGGCCGCACGGCCGGCCCCGGGGGCCACTCCTGAGGTGAAATGATCTCGGCCGGAGGGGCCGCGCGCCCCCGGGCACGCGGCTGGCGCCCCTTCGTCCGGGAACAGCCAGCAGGCCGGAGAGGGGGTCATCGTGAGCCTCGATGAAATCGACGGGCAGATCATCGCCGCGGTCGTCGAGAACGCCAGGGCGAGTTTCGCCGAGATCGGGTCCCGGGTGGGACTGTCCGCCCCCGCGGTCAAGCGCCGGGTGGACCGGCTGCTGGCCTCCGGAGCGATCACCGGCTTCTCGGCCAGGGTGGACGCGGCGGTGCTGGGCTGGACCACGGAGGCGTACGTCGAGCTGTTCTGCCGGGGGCGTACCTCGCCGGCCCAGATCGGCGCGGCGGTCGGCAGGCATCCCGAGGTGGCCGAGGCCTGCACGGTCACCGGGGAGGCGGATGCCCTGATCCACATCCGGGCCGCGGACATGCAGCACTTCGAGCAGGTCGTCGAGCGGATCAGCGCGGAGCCGATCGTGCTGCGCACCCGGAGCGTTATCGTGCTGTCCCGGCTCGTGGACCGGGCCGGGGTGAGCCTGCCCCGCGCGCCCGCCGATCTCTGACCAGCCAGGGCACCGCCGCGACGCGGCGCGGCGAGAAATCACGATGCTCACGCCCGGGCCGGGTCCGAGCCGTTAAAGTCGCCGGTATGCCCGACAATCTCACAGACCCGAGCCGCAGCACCGCGCAGTTCCGCGCCTTCGTCCAGGAGGCTCCGGGTGAGCCCGAGCGAAGCTGGGCGATGAAGGCGCCGCGCGCCAAGGTGGCCATCCTGGCCGCCGCCGTGCTCGCTGTCGCCGTCATCATCGCGCTCATCTCGCTGACCGTCGCCTAGCATTACCCCGCCGCCCGTCAGCCGAGCCGCCCGGCCGTCAGCCGAGCCGCTCGGGCGGGATCTCGCCAGAACCGCGGGCGATCAGCCGTGTCGCCAGCTCGATCCGGCGGGCCTGGCCGCCCTCGCCGGCCAGCCGCCGGAACAGCAACTCGGCCGCGATCCGGCCCATTTCGGCCGGGTCCTGCGCGACCACGCTGATGCCCGGGGTGAGCAGGTCGGCGAGCTCGAGATCATCGAAGCCCACCAGCGCCAGCCGGCGGCCCGCCGCGGCCAGCGCCCGCAGCGCGAGCACGGTGACCCGGTTGTTGCCGCAGAACAGCGCGGTCACCGGATCCGGGCCTGCCAGCATCCTGGCCAGCGCGCCGGTGATCCCGGCGGCGTCCGGCGCCGCCATCGCGGTCCACGCGTCCCGCGCCACCAGCCCGGCCTGCGCCATCGCGTCGAGATAGCCGCGGTGCCGCAGCGCCGCCGTGTAGATGCCCGGATCGTCGCCGATGTAGCCGATCCGGCGGTGCCCCTGGCTGATCAGGTGCAGCACGCCCGCGCGGGCACCGCCGGCGTTGTCCGAGAGCACCGCGTCGGCGTCGATCTGGCCGGCCGGGCGGTCCACGAACACCGAGGCGACCCCGGCCGCCATCTCGGGCAGCAGGTAGCGGTGATCGCGGGACGCGGGGATGACGATGAGACCGTCCACCCGGCGCGCGCAGAAGGCCAGGGCCAGCTCACGCTCCCGCCGCGGATCCTCGTCACTGGACCCGGTGAACAGCAGCGAGCCATGCTGGTGCGCGACATCCTCCACCGCCCGGGACAGCGCCGAGTAGAACGGGTCGCCGATGTCCTCGAGCACCAGGCCGATCGAGGCCGTGTGACCCTTGCGCAGCAGCCGGGCGCCGTCATTGCGCCGGAAGCCGAGCGCCTCGATGGCGGCGCGGACCCGCTCGGCGGTCTCGGGCGTCACGCCCGGCTCGTCGTTGACCACGCGGGAGACGGTCTTCAGCGCGACGCCGGCCAGCGCCGCCACGTCCTTCATCGTCGGCCGGGCGCGGTCGGATTCCGTCTCCGCGATCACGGTCGTTGGACGCGCCGGCCCGGTGCCTGGTGCCACGATGACAACGTTATCTTCACCGGCCGCCGCGGCTCACGTATCGTGGCAGCGTGAGACACGGTCATTGCGGGCCAAACAGCGCAGCGGCGGGCGATTCACCGTGGTCTCCGCCTGACGTCACCTGGATCGGAGCGCACGGGGCGCCGCGGTGAGCGTAGTCCGCGGGCAGGCACGGCGCAGGTGGGCAGTGGTGGCAGGGATCGTGGCGCTGCTCTGCGCGCTGCCGTCCATCGACAGCGCGCTGCCGGTGAGCGTGCCCCGGATCTCCGCGGCCGCGCTGCGCGCCCGCATCCTGGACTCGGCCCGCCTGCCGTACGCGGGCTACGCGGAGAGCGACGCGACGTTCGGGCTGCCGTCACTGAGCGGGTTCAGCGACGTCACGGCGCTGCTGGACGGCGTGATCCGGATGCGGGTCTGGCAGGCCGCGCCGGACCGCTGGCGGGTTGACGTGCTGGCCGACGCGAGCGAGCACGACACCTACCAGACGCCGCACGCCGCCTACATCTGGGACTCGAGCAGCGACCTGATGACCGAAGTCCTCGGCCGCTA
Organism: uncultured Actinomycetes bacterium; assembly: GCA_963702235.1. Classification (GTDB taxonomy): domain Bacteria; phylum Actinomycetota; class Actinomycetes; order Streptosporangiales; family Streptosporangiaceae; genus PALSA-505. The sequence continues at coordinate 256,674 of CAVPBZ010000022.1, read as the reverse complement.
CCCGGTGCGGCTGCCCCGGGCCGCCGACCTGGTGCCGCCGGCCCTCGCCCTGCGCCTGCTGCGCGAGGCAGGCGCGCGGGCCCGGGTGAGCGAGCTCGCGCCGCGCCGGGTGGCGGGCATCGCCGCGGCCGGGCTGCGCGTCAGCCCCGGCGACCCCGCCTCCACCGTCGCGCAGATTGACATCTGGGCCGACCCGGCCACCGGGCTCCCGCTCGAGGTCGAGGTGTTCGGCCGGGGCGGCGGCCGGCCTGCCCTGCAGACGCAGTTCCTGCAGGTGAGCTCCTGGCGCCCGGTGCAGGCGATCCTGACCCCGCAGCGCGGCGCCGGCGTGGCCTTCACCCAGGCCACCGCCGCCGACCTGTCCGGCGCGCTGGGCAACCTCGGCCCGGTGATCCTCCCGGCCAGCCTGGCCGGGCCCCGGGTGGTGTCGCCGGCCGGATTCGCCCAGGTCGGCATTTATGGCCGCGGCCTGGCCACGTTCGCGGTACTCGAGCTCAGCGGCGGCACCGGCCTCAGCCTCATCAGCGGCGCGCGCGCCGAGGGCGGGACCGTGCTGAAGGTCCGGCACGGAACCGGCGTGCTGATCACCTCGTCACTGATCACCACGGTGCTGCTGCACCCCAGCGCCACGGCGGGCACCTTCGTGCTGGCCGGATTCGTGGACCGCCAGCTGCTGAAGCGCGCGGCCGCCCAGCTCGCGGCGGAGCCCTGGTGACCGGCGTGATCGCCACCCGGGACGTGACCAAGCGCTTCGGCGCGGTCCTCGCCGTTGACTCGATTGACCTGGACGTGCGGGCCGGGGATCGTTACGGCCTGCTTGGCCCGAACGGCTCCGGCAAGACCACCCTGGTGCGGATGCTGCTCGGTCTGGTGTATGCCACCAGCGGACAGATCGAGGTGCTGGGCCAGCCGGTGCCCAGGAAGGTGAACGAGATCCTTCCGCACATCGGCGCCCTGGTGGAGGAGCCGGCCGCCTACCCGCACCTGTCCGGCCGGGCCAACCTCAGGCTGTTCGACGCCGCCGGGCGCGGCGGCAGCCGCCGGACCCGGCGGCTCCGGATCGACGCCGCGCTCGAGCAGGTCGGGCTCGATGGCATCGACCGGCGGCCGGTCAAGGCTTACTCGCTCGGCATGCGGCAGCGTCTCGGCCTGGCCGCAGCGCTGGTCCGCCAGCCCCGGCTGCTCATACTCGACGAGCCGGGCAACGGCCTGGACCCGCGGGGAATCCGGGATTTCCGGCAGCTCCTGATCGACCTGAACGCGGCGGGCACGACGATCTTCCTATCCAGCCACCTGCTGGGTGAGGTGGAGCTGCTGTGCACCCGGGTGGGCATCCTGGACCGTGGCCGGCTCGTGCTCCAGCAGGACCTGGCCGAGCTGCAGGCGCCGACAGGGCGGGTCATCGTGGACAGCCCGGACGCCGGCCGCGCGGCGGCCCTGCTGGACGGGCGGGTTGAGGCCAGGGACGGGACCAGGCTGGTGGTGCGGCACGAGGACCCCGCCGCGCTCAATGCCCGCCTGGTGGCCGCGGGCATCCGCGTCAGCGAGATGACCGCGCATCGCCGTTCGCTCGAGGATGTCGTGCTCGAGGTCACCGGAGCCGGCAGCGACCAGGTAGGCGGAATCCGGGAATGATCACGGTAGAACTGTTCAAGCTGCTGCGCCGGGCCCGCACCTGGATCAGCATCGCCCTGCTCTGCGCGCTGCCGGTCGCCGTCGCGGTGTTCATCGCGGTGACCCACCTGGCGCCGCCGCCCGGTCAGGGCGCGGCGTTCCTGTCCGCCGTGGTGCAGGACGGCTCACTGTACCCGGCGGCGGCGCTCGCGCTCGTCCTGCCGGTCTTCCTCCCGGTCGCCGTGGCCCTGGTGGCCGGCGACTCGATCGCCGGCGAAGCCACGACCGGGACGCTGCGCTACCTGCTGGTCAGGCCGGTGGGGCGGACCAGGCTGCTGCTGGCCAAGCTCACCGCCGTCATCGCGTTCGTCCTGCTGGCCGTGGTCGCCGTGACGCTGACCTCGTACATCACCGGGGTCGCCCTGTTCGGCTCGGCCCCGCCCGAGGCGGTGGGACGCCCCGGCAGCCTGCAGTCCGGCATCCCGAGCGGCGGCGTCCAGGCCGGCAGCAGCGCGACCTCGCTGTCGGGCGCGTCCCTCACGCTGACCCAGCTGGTCGAGCGGGTGGCCGGCGCCGTCGCGCTCATCACGATCTCCATGCTGGGCGTCGCGGCCATCGCGCTGTTCCTGTCCACGGTCACCGATTCGGTCATGGGGGCCGCCTTCGGCGCGCTCGCCGCCCTCGTCGGCAGCGAGGTGCTGGTCACGCTGAACGCCGCCGTGGCGATCCAGCCCTACCTGCCGACCCGGTACTGGCTGTCCTGGATCGACTTCTTCCGGCAGCCGATCTTCTGGCGAGATATCCAGCGCGGCTTCGGTATCCAGGCCGTGTACGTGTTGGTGTTCCTGGCCGCGGCGTGGGCCAACTTCTCCACCAAGGACGTGACCACCTGATCGCTGGCGGCGGGCCGGCTGTCCGGCTGGCTGCCACCAGGTCATCCTCGCGGGGGCGGCGCCGGTCATCGGCCGGCGGTTCTGACCGCGGCTCTGGCTGGCGCCACCGGCGCCGGGTCAGGCCGGGGTGTCCGGTGAGCGTCCAGTGCCGGAGCCGTTCGGGATATCTGTTGACGGTTCCTCGGCGGTGATGCGGGCCACCGCGTCCGCCCACAGGGCGGCGGCACGGAACTCCTTGCTCGCTATCTCGCTGGCCGGCACTGACCAGAAGCGGAACGTGGCGTTCTTCATCCACGGCCGGAGCCGTCTCATCGCGGCGGCGCGCGGATCGGGCGTGCGGATCGGTCCTGGCGAACGCGGCCAGCGCCTGCTCGTCGGTCCAGGCCGACAGCGTCCAGAACATGCCCCGCAGCGGCTGGGCGCGCAGCGAGACGCCCATCAGCCCGGCGGATTCCCGCGCCTGCCGCCACAGCCGCAGCGAGTGGACCAGGAACAGGGGCGAGCGCGCGGCGGTCCTGAGCTCGAACCGTGATCCCATCACCGCGGCCGCGGGCCCGGCGCCAGGCTGGTCTTTGCTCGTCCAGGGGATTTCCATGGCTGACTCCTCGTGCGTGTGCCGGAGCATTGGATAGTTACGCTGCCCAATTATTAGATACTGATACTATCCAAGTCAAGCCGGAAGAGCCCAGGGGGTGCCGGAAGCGGATGCGGATGTCGCAGCTGAGCAAGCGCAGCGGGGTGCCGATCCCGACGATCAAGTACTACCTGCGGGAGGGCCTGCTGCCGCCGGGCACGGCGACCGCGGCCACGCGGGCCGAGTACGGCGAGTCGCACCTGCGGCGGCTGCGGCTGATCAGGGCGCTGCTGGAGATCGGCGAGCTGCCGGTGACCTCGATCCAGCGGATCGTCGGCGCGCTCGATGACGAGACGGTGAGCCTGCACGAGCTGATCGGCCGGGTCCAGTACGCGCTCGGCCCGCACGTCACGGAGCCCGAGGACGACCCGGACTGGCAGGCCGCGTCCGGCGACGTGGATGCGCTGATCACCGAGCTCGGCTGGCAGGTCAGGTCCGACTCGCCTGCCCGCGCGCTGCTGGGCGGCGCGCTGGTCGCGCTGCGCCGGCTCGATTCGGCGCCGGCTGGCCCGAGCCTGCACGTCTACGCGGAGACACTCGGCCGCCTGGCGGCTCTGGAAGTGGCCAGCGTGGACCTGCCGGGGGGTGTGGCGGGCCCGGCGGCCGGTGCGGCGGTCCAGGTGGCCGGCGAAGCTGACCGGGTGATGGATGGGCGTCGCCGGGTCGTCAGTGAGGCTGGCCGGGCGCGTGAGGAGGCTGGCCGGGCGCGTGAGGAGGCTGGCCGGGCGCGTGAGGAGGCTGGCCGGGCGGGGGATGAGCCCGGTGGGGCGGCCGGTAAGGCCGGCCGGGCGAGTGGTGAGCAGGACCGGGCGGGCGCTGCGGGGGGCCGGGCGGCCGTGGTCGAATCCGCCGTGGCCGGCATGGTGCTCTATGAGCGCGTGATCATCGCGCTGCGCCGTATGGCCCAGGAGAGCATGTCGGCACAGCGCTTCGGCGGTTCGGCAGCGGATTGACCCGCATCCGCGGCTACTCGCGCATTTGCGCCCCTCGGCCGATCACGGCCGCGAGGCACCGTGAACTTCCGTGCGCCGCGCTAGGCGCGCACGGGAGTCAGCAGTCCTCTCCGACGGCTAACCGGGACGTCAGGCCGAGCGCCTCCGGGTGTTCCCGGCGGTAATGCTCGGTCAGCACCTGGCTTGCCTGGCCGGGGCGGTGCGCGACGGTGCGCTGGCAGATTTCGCAGCGCACAACGGGAAGGTGCGTGACGGTCACCGGAAAGCGGCGGGAGCTCGGTTTACTCATCACAGATAATGATGCCAGCCCGCGCGGACCATCTCGACACCGGGCTGGTCCCTGGTACCACTATCTATCCTGCAGGACCGACAAGATGTTCCCGGCCGGGTCTTTGAACCAGGCGATATAGGGACCTCCGGCACGATTGATTCCCTTCTCGTCCTGCCCGAGGCCGTAGTGCTCGAACTGCACTCCGCGGGCAGTGAGCTCATCCACGGCCTTATCAATGTCGTCCACCGGGAAATTGAGAATCGTGTACTCGGCCGGCGTGTGACCCGGTTTTGGGTAGACAATCGTGTCCCGGCCGCCGGCCAGGTGCAGCGTCATGATGCCGTGCTGTTCGGAAGTCTCGATGCCGAGCGTGCCCCCGTAGAACTCTCGCGCCTTCTCGACGTCATCAACGGCGAACCCGCTGAACGCCCTAGTGTTCGCAAACATTGCCTTGGTACTCCTTCCGTGCGCCGCACCCGTACAGACCGTCCCCGCACGTAAGACTCATCGGTCATAGTCGTCGTCCGCCCGCGGTCCCACTCCCTAATCGTGACGTCAAAACCTTGATCATCTTGACTTTGCACACGCTGCGACCAAGAACGGGGGCGATTTGTCTCGATTCCGTGGTCGCAGCGTGTGCAAGGTGGGCGGCAAGCGCGCCTGGGGGACCGGCGACCACCGGCGCGGGCCTGCCGAGCCTAGTGCCGGGTCTCGTGCGGGGCCAGGGCCGGGCGGGACAGCGCGAACCGGTCTCGGGGGATCTGGGTGTCCTGGCCGAGGGCCAGGTCGGCCAGCATCTCGCCGAGTAGCGGACCGAACTTGAACGCGTGACCCGAGCCGCCACCGCCGACGACGACCGGACCTTCCCGGTCGAGGACGAAGTGCTCGTCCGCCGTCATCGTGTAGAGGCAGGTCTCGGCGGCCCGGCCGTCCGGGACCAGGCCCGCCAGCCGCTCCCGGACGTAGCGCGCAGCCGCCTCCTCCACCGCGTCATCGATCTCGCCGAATGGCCCGGACCGCGGATCGACGGCCCGGCCAGGAACGTGCGTCGCGACTTTCACCCCCGGCGCGCCGCCGACGGCGGGCACGACATACCAGTCCGCGCCCGCGGCGGACCAGTCGATCAGGGTCGGCCACGCGCCCCCGCCCGCCCGGGGCGCGAAGTAGCGCACCTGCTGCAGCGTGACCGTCAGTTGCGGGACGCGGCTTACCGCCCCGGCCAGCAGTCCGCCGCACCAGCCGCCCGCAGCTACCACGGCCACCTTCGCGGCGATCTCCCCGGCCGGTGTGCGCAGGACTACCCCGTCGCTCCGGGGCTCGATGCCGAGTACCGGGGTCCGCGCCCGTACCTCCGCACCGTCGCGGACGGCCACTCGCTGCAGCGCCGCCACCGCACGGCCGGCCAGCAGCACCCCGGCATCGGGCTGGAACAGCATCCGCTCGCCGGGCCGCGCCGCTATCCCGGGGAACCGCCCGGACACCTCGCCGGTCTCCAGCCAGGCGTGCGGCACGCCGGATTCGGCCAGCGCCGCCGCGCACGAGCTCGCACCCGGGCCGGCGTCGAGACCGCCGGTCCGGACCAGCAGTTCCTCGCCGGCGTCGTCCTCCAGTTGCGCCCAGGCCTCGCGGGAGCTGACGGCCATCCGCACATACCCCGGATCGGGGTAGGCGAGCCGGAAGATCCGGGTCGCGCCGTGCGAGGAGCCGCGGGCGTGGCCGAGATCGAACTGCTCCAGCAGCACGGCCGGGACACCGCGGGCCGCGAGCGCCCGCGCGGTCGCCGAACCGATCACGCCGGACCCGACAACCGCGATCTCCACCCGCTCCACGGCGGCGACGCTAGCCGGCGGCCGCCCGCGATCTCAGCCGCCAGTACCCGACTGCGCAACGCACGCCAACGGCCGCCGGGACAGCCGCGCCCGCAGTTCACCGGGACAGCCGCGCCCGCAGTTCACCCGGACAGCCGCGCCCGCAGTTCACCCGGACGTACCGGGCGGCCCGGTGCTGCCCAGCGCCTGCAGCACGGCGCAATCCGCGTGGCCCGGCACCGTCAGCGGGCCGCCGGCCAGCGCGCGCAGCACGATCCCGATGACCAGCGGGTCGGACGGCAGCTGGCCGTGCGCGATCAGCACCTGCGGGCACACCGCCTGCAGCGGGACGTTGACCGCGCCGGCCAGCCGCGCCGAGTCCGGCGGCCGGACCACCTGGTCGCCCGTCGTCCACAGCGACAGCCAGCCCGGCCGCCTGGTCACCGGGGTCTTCTGCAGCCGGCTCAGCAGCGTGCTGCCCGGCACGAGCTCCTGGCAGGCCACGGGGCACGCCGCCGGATCGGCCGCGTTTCCCGCCGCCGCGATCCTGGTCCCGTTCAGCGGCGAGCCGAGCGTGATGATCCGGCTGGCCTTCCGCGCCCCGTCATAGGTGACGTCCCACAGCCGGGCGACCACGCCGCCCGCTGAGTACCCGATCACGTCCACCAGGCCCAGCCCGGTGCGCAGGGCCCGGTTCACGTAGTTGTTCAGCACGGACGCCTGCGCCGCGAGGTCGCCGGTGCCGTTGCCTGGCAGCCGGACGATTTCGGTTACCCGGCCCGTGCTGCGGATCCGGTCGGCCAGCACGTCCAGCGCGCTGGTGCTGCCGCCGTAGCCGGGGACGAGCACCACCACGCCGGGAGTCGTCTGGCTCAGCGATGCCGCCGGGCCGCTGAACGCGCCCGCACCCTGCAGGCTGGCCGCCACGGCGGCCACGGCGAGGAACAGGCTGCTGCAGACCACGAAGATCCGGCGGCGCGGGCTCAGTCCGGCCAGTCGCCGGGCACCAGGGACCCGCATGCTTCTCATGGTGCGGCCCGCCGCGGGCCGGTGCAAATCGGCATCCGCTCCGTCAGCGGCTGTCCGCCGGCTCGTCGTCGGGTCCGGGCTGGTAGCGGTAGCCCATCCCGGGCTCGGTGATCAGCCAGCGCGGCCGCGGCGGGTCCGGCTCCAGTTTGCGGCGCAGCTGGGTCATGTACAGCCGCAGGTTCCCGGTCGCGTCCGCGTAGCCGGGCCCCCACACCTCGGTGAGCAGCTGCCGCCGCGACAGCAGCTTGCCCGGGTTGCGCAGCAGCACCTCGAGCAGGTGCCATTCGGTGGGGGTGAGATGGACGTCCCCCGCCTCTTCGCCGTCCCCCCGGGATACCCGCTTGGCGGCCAGGTCCACGGTGAGCGTGCCGAGCCGGATCCGGGGCAGCGCATCGGTCCCGTGCGCCCGCCGTGCGGCCGCGCGCATCCGGGCCAGCAGTTCCTCCATTCCGAACGGCTTCGTCACGTAGTCATCCGCTCCGGCGTCGAGTGCCTCCACCTTGTCCGTGCTGTCGGCCCGCCCGGACAGCACGATGATCGGTACCGTGGTCCAGCCGCGCAGCCCCTCGATCACCTCCAGGCCGTCCAGGCCGGGCAGGCCGAGGTCGAGTATCACCAGGTCGGGCGGGTGCTTGGCGGCGACAGAGAGCGCCTCGGGGCCGGTGGCTGCGGTGCATACCTCGTACTGCCGGGCCCGCAGGTTGATCCGCAGCGCCCGCAGGATTTGTGGCTCGTCGTCCACCACGAGCACCCGCGGCACTACCGCGTCCCGCCTCGGGGGGCGTCGGCCGCCGGCATGGCCTCGCGTTCGCGCCGGCCGGGCCCGGCCGGCCCGGAATCGCCCGGCCCTGGCTCCGCGGCCGGCAGGGACAAGATCATGGTCAGCCCGCCGCCCGGCGTTTCCTCCGGCTCCAGCGTGCCCCCCATGGCCTCGGCGAAGCCGCGGGACAGCGCGAGGCCCAGACCGACGCCGGTGTTGTTGTCGGTGTCGCCGAGCCGCTGGAACGGCACGAACATCCGTGTCCTGTCCGCCTCCGGGATGCCGGGCCCGCGGTCGATCACCAGCAGCTCGACCCGGTCGCCGAGTGCGCTCGCGGTCAGCAGCGGCGGGTCGCCCGGCGGCGAGTAACGCAGCGCGTTGCCGGTCAGGTTTACGATCACCCGCTCAAGGATGCCCGGGTCGGCGAGCACCTCGGGCACCGAATCGGCGATCTCCACCAGGACCGAGCGGCCGGCCGGCCCGAGGTCGTCGAGCGACCGCGCCACGATCTCCTCCAGCCCGACCGGCCGGGGGAACACCGAGAGCACGCCGGCCTCCAGCCGGCTCATGTCGAGCAGGTTGCCGACCAGATGGGCGAGGGTCTGCAGCGACTCGTCCGCGGTGGCCAGCAGCTCCTCCCTGTCCTCGGCCCCCCAGTCCACGTCCGCCGAGCGCAGGCTGGTGACCGCGGCCGTCGCCGCGGCCAGCGGCGTGCGCAGGTCGTGGCTGACCGCCCGCAGCAGCGCGGTCCGCATCCGGTCGGCGGCGGCGATCGGCCGGGCCGCCTCCGCCTCGGCGGCGAGCCGCTGCTGCTCCAGGGCCACTGCCGCGTAGGCGGCGAATGCGCCGAGCACCCGGCGGTCCGCGGCCGGCAGCGCGTGCCCGCGCAGCGCGAGCGTCAGTGTCTCGGTGACCGGCACATCGACGTCCGCCTCGGCCGGGCTGGCCACCGCGGACTCGCCTGAGCTCGCTACCGCCGTCCACCCGGTGACCGGGCCGCGGGAGGGACCGGCCGCCACCGGCGTGGATTCCAGCAGCGTGACCGACTCCATGCCGAACGCCTCGCGGATCCGGTCGAGCAGCGCGGCCACCACCCGCTGGCCGCGCAGCACGCTGCCGGCCGTGGTGGCGAGCAGCTCAGACTCCGCGCCGGCCCGCGCGGCCTGCTTGGTCCGCCGGGCGGCGAGATCCACCACGGAGCTGACCAGCAGCGCGATGATCACGAACGCGCCCAGCGCCAGCGCGTTGTTCGCCTCGGCGATGGTCCACTTGTGGATCGGCGGGGTGAAGTAATAGTTGAGCAGCAGCGACCCGGCGATCGCCTCCAGCACCGCGGGGACGAACCCGCCGGTCAGCGCCACCACGATGACCGCGACGAAGAACGCCAGCACGTCGCTGGTGAGGTTGAGGCTACCCCGCATGCTGGCCAGCAGCAGCGTCAGCAGCGGGGCGAGCGCGGCCGCCAGCACGTAACCGGCGATCCTGCGGCGCAGGGTGATGCCGCTGACCCGGGCCTGCGGCAGGCCGCGGCCGCGGCCCATCTCCGCGTGGGTGACGATGTGCACGTCGATGTCGCCGGAGCCCCGGATGGTCCTGGCCCCGATCCCGGGGCCGGTCAGCAGGGCCAGCGGCCAGGACCGCCGGCTGGCGCCGAGCACGAGCTGGGTGGCGTTCTCCGCGCGGGCGAACTCGAGCAGCGCCTGCGGGATGTTGTCGCCGACCACCTGGTGGTAGGTGCCGCCGAGTGATTCGGCCAGGCGGCGCTGGCCGGCCAGCGCCGCCGGGTCAGCGCCGGTCAGGCCGTCGGCCCTGGTGACGTGCAGGACGAGCAGCTCGCCGCCGGCGGTGCGAGCGGCGATCCTGGCCGCGCGCCTGATCAGCGTGTCGCCCTCCGGCCCGCCGGTGAGCGCGACCACGACCCGCTCCCGCGCCTCCCAGGTGTCGTGGATCCCGTGCTCCAGGCGGTACTTCTGCAGGCCCTCGTCCACCTTGTCGGCCAGCCAGAGCAGGGCGAGCTCGCGCAGCGCGGTCAGGTTGCCCGGCCTGAAGTAGTTGTTCAGCGCGGCGTCGATCTTCGCCGGCGGGTAGATGTTGCCGTGCGCCATCCGCCGCCGCAGCGCCTCCGCCGTCATGTTGACGAGCTCGACCTGGTCGGCCGCGCGCACCACCGCATCGGGGACCGTCTCCCGCTGCGGCACGCCGGTGATTTTCCCGACCACGTCGTTGAGCGACTCCAGGTGCTGCACGTTCACCGTGCTGATGACGTCTATACCGGCCTGCAGCAGCTCCTCGACGTCCTGCCACCGCTTGGTGTTCCGGCTGCCCGGCACGTTGGTGTGCGCCAGCTCGTCGACGAGGGCGATCTGCGGCTTGCGAGCGAGCACCGCGTCCAGCGCCATCTCCTCGAAGACGCTGCCCCGGTACGGCACCGGAACGCGCGGAATGATCTCCAGGCCGTCCAGCAGGGCCGCGGTGTGCGGCCGCCCGTGCGTCTCGGCGAAGGCCACCACCACGTCGGCGCCGCGTTCGGTCCGCCGGTGACCCTCGCAGAGCATCGCGTAGGTCTTGCCGACGCCGGCCGCGCTGCCCAGGTATATCCGCAGCTGCCCGCGGCCGGGAGGCGCGGCCTGCCGGCCCGGCCCGTCGCCCAGCTGGACCGCCGGGTCGGGCCGCCCGTCGGCCTGCCGGCCCGCCGCGTCGGTCTGCCGGACCGTGGGGTCCGGCTGCTCGTTCTCGCCAGTGTCGTTCATGATTGTCCCGTCAGCTCACCAACAGTGTGCCGCCGGCCGGGCATTCCCGCACGTCGCCGGCGGCACGGCCGCGGCGTGGCCGCGGTCACGAGCGGCGGCCAGGTGAGGTCCCGTCCGGCTCGTAGCGGTAGCCCATGCCGGGCTCGGTCAGCAGGTACCGCGGCCGGGACGGGTCATCCTCCAGCTTGCGCCGCAGCTTGGCCATGTGAAACCGGAGGTAGTTGGTGTTCCGCTCATAACCGGGACCCCACACGGCGGTGAGTATCCGTCCGGCCGGCACCAGCTGGCCGGGATGCCGCAGCAGGATCTCCAGCAGCCGCCACTCGGTCGGGGTCAGCCGCGCCGTCTCCGCCGCCGGGTCCGCCGTCTCCGTCTCCGCCGTCTCCGTCTCCGCCGGGTCCGCTCCGCCCGCCGCCCAGGTCGCGGTGTAGGCGACCAGGTCGATCGTCCAGCTGCCCAGCGAGATGTCGGTCGCGCCGACCGGCTCGTCCCGGCGCAGCGCGGCGCGCAGCCGGGCGAGCAGTTCCTCGATGTCGAACGGCTTGGTCACGTAGTCGTTGGCGCCGGCGTCCAGCGCCCCGATCTTGTCCCCCGAGCCGGTCCGCCCGGACAGCACGATGACCGGAGCCCGGGACCAGGTGCGCAGCTCCTCGATCACCCCGACGCCGTCCACATCCGGCAGTCCGAGGTCGAGCAGCACCGCGTCCGGCGGCCGCCTGGTCGCCTCGGTCAGCGCCGCCCGGCCGGTCGCCGCGGTGGTGACCTCGTACCCCCGGGCGCGCAGGTTGATCCGCAGGGCCCGCAGCAGGGCGCGCTCATCCTCGACGATGAGCACCCGCTGCGTGCGCGGCACGGAGTGCACGGACGGAGCCGTCCGGTGGCCCCGCCCGTGCATCACCGCTTCCCCCATCGGCTGTGCTCAGCTTCCGGAGGAGACCGGGTACTTCTGATCCAGGGCGACGTTCAGCTCCAGCACGTTCACCACCGGCTCGCCGAGGAAGCCGAGCAGGCGGCCATCCGTGTACTGGGCGACCAGCGCGCTGACCACGCCCGGGCTGACGTGCCGGGCCGCGGCGACGCGGTTCACCTGGATGGCCGCGTTCGCCGGGGAGATGTCCGGATCCAGGCCCGAACCGGACGCGGTGACCGCGTCCGGCGGGATCTGCGAGATCTTGACGTGGTCGAACGCCGCGATCTGCTGCTGCCGCTGCTTGATCAGCTTGATCAGCACGGGGTTATTGGGCCCCAGGTTCGACGCCGACGAGAACGTCGGGTCGCAGCCGTAGTCGCCCTTGGGTGTCGGCGTCGGGATCGCGGCCGACGGGCGCGGCTGGAAGTACTGCGCCAGCGGATTGCCCTTCGCGTCCACGAACTCCTGGCAGAGCAGGCTGGAGCCGACCACGCGGTCGTGGAAGCTGACCGTGGAGCCGTTGGCCTGCTTGTTGAACGCTGCCTGCGCGACCCCCCACATGAAGACCGGGTAGATGATCCCGGTGATCACGGTGAAGACCAGGAGCAGGCGCAGCGCTGCGAGGTGCTGCCGGACGATGCCGGGAAGGCGGTTCATAGTGACACCTTTTCAAAACGGCGCGAGATTGATTCCTGAGCCGAAACTGGCTGCGACTGTGGTGCCCATCCGAATGGGCTTTCACAAGGCATCACAGGTCACCCGAATCCGGGAATGAACTGGATGATGAGGTCGAGGATCTTGATGCCGGCGAACGGGATGATCAGCCCGCCGAGGCCGTAAATAAGCAGGTTCCGCCGAAGCATTGACGAGGACGACGACGGCCGGTACCGAACGCCGCGCAGCGCCAGCGGGATCAGCGCGACGATGATCAGCGCGTTGAAGATGATCGCCGAGGTGATCGCCGACTGCGGGCTGTGCAGGTGCAGGACGTTCAGCTTGCCCAGATCGGGGATCACGCTGGAGAACATGGCCGGGATCATCGCGAAGTACTTGGCCACGTCGTTGGTGATGGAGAACGTGGTCAGTGCGCCGCGGGTGATCAGCAACTGCTTGCCGATCTCCACGATCTCGATGAGCTTGGTCGGGTTGGAGTCCAGGTCCACCATGTTCCCGGCCTCCTTGGCGGCAGAGGTCCCAGTGTTCATGGCCACGCCGACGTCGGCCTGGGCCAGCGCGGGGGCATCGTTGGTGCCGTCGCCGGTCATCGCGACCAGCTTGCCGCCCTCCTGCTCCTTCTTGATCAGCGCCATCTTGTCTTCCGGCGTCGCCTCGGCGAGGAAGTCGTCCACGCCGGACTCGTCCGCGATTGCCTTGGCGGTCAGCGGGTTGTCGCCGGTGATCATGACGGTGCGGATGCCCATCGTGCGCATCTCGGCGAACCGCTCGGCGATCCCCTCCTTGACGATGTCCTTGAGGTAGATGACGCCGAGCGCGCGGGCGGTGCCGTTGGCCCGCTCGGCGACGACCAGGGGCGTCCCGCCGACCGACGAGATGCCGTCGACCATCCCGCCGAGCTCGTCCGGAGCACTGCCGCCGCCCTCGCGGACCCAGCGCTCCACCGACGACGCGGCCCCCTTGCGCACCTGCCGCCCGTCGGCCAGGTCGACGCCGCTCATCCGGGTCTGCGCGGTGAAGGCCACGAACTCCGCGCCGGGCAGTTCGCCCTCGGTGCGCTCGCGCAGCCCGTACTCGTTTTTGGCCAGCACCGCGATCGAGCGGCCCTCCGGCGTGTAGTCGGCCATGCTGGACAGCTGCGCCGCGTCGGCGAGCTCCGCCGCGGTGGTGCCGGTCACGGGCAGGAACTCGGTGGCCTGCCGGTTACCGATGGTGATCGTCCCGGTCTTGTCCAGCAGCAGCGTGTTCACGTCGCCCGCGGCCTCGACGGCCCGGCCGGACATGGCCAGCACGTTGCGCTGCACCAGCCGGTCCATGCCGGCGATCCCGATCGCGGACAGCAGCGCCCCGATGGTGGTCGGGATGAGCGCGACCAGCAGCGCGACCAGGATGACCAGCGACTGCGGCGCACCGGAGTAGAACGCCATCGGCTGCAGCGTGACCACGGCCAGCATGAAGATGATGGTGAGCGCCGCCAGCAATATGTTCAGCGCGATCTCGTTCGGCGTCTTCTGCCGCTTCGCGCCTTCCACCAGGGCGATCATCCGGTCGATGAACGTCTCGCCCGGCTTGGAGGTGATCTGCACCACGATCCGGTCCGACAGCACCCTGGTACCGCCGGTGACCGCGGACCGGTCGCCGCCGGACTCGCGGATCACCGGGGCGGACTCGCCGGTGATCGCCGACTCGTCCACCGACGCGACGCCCTCGACGACGTCGCCGTCGCCGGGGATGATCTCGCCGGCCTCGACCACCACGTGGTCGCCGAGGCGCAGCTGGGTGCCGGGCACCGGTTCCTCGCGCGCGTCGGACCGGCCGGGCTGCCAGTCGGTGAGCCGCCGCGCCACGGCTTCCCGCTTGGCGCGCCGCAGCGTCTCGGCCTGAGCCTTGCCGCGGCCCTCCGCCACTGCCTCGGCGAGGTTGGCGAACACAACGGTCAGCCACAGCCAGACCACGATCGTCCAGTTGAATGCCGAGCTGTGCCTGATCGCGGTGTACAGGGTCAGCACGGCGCCGACCTCGACCACGAACATGACGGGGTTCTTGATCTGGACCCGGGGGTCCAGCTTCTTGAACGCGTCCGGGGTGGACTTCCAGAGGATCTTCGGGTCCAGCAGGCCGCCGCCGATCCGGCGCGGCTCTGCGCCCGGCTGCGTGCGGCCCGTGCCCATGCCAGAGCCTGGCGTTGTCGTTACGGACATCTCAGTGCAGCCCTTCGGCGAACGGTCCGAGTGCGAGTGCGGGGAAGTAGGTCAGGCCGACGAGGACGAGGATCACGCCGACGACCATGCCGACGAACAGGGGCGTCCTGGTATCCAGGGTGCCCGCGCTCGCGGGCACCGGGCTCTGTCTGGCCAGCGACCCGGCCAGGCCGAGCGCGAAGATCTCCGGCGCGAACCGGCCGAGCAGCATCACGATGCCGCCCAGGGTCTGGTACCAGGTCGCGCCGCTGCCCAGGCCGGCGAACGCCGAGCCGTTGTTGTTGGCCATCGAGGCGTACGCGTAGACGACCTCGGTCAGGCCGTGCGGGCCCGGGTTGAAGATTGATCTCTGCCCGACCTTGGTGCCGATCGAGAGGCCGGCCGCGGTGAGGATGACCACCGGCAGCGTGAGGAAGTACAGTGCCGCGTACTTCATCTCCACCGGCCGGATCTTCTTGCCGAGGTACTCCGGCGTCCGGCCGACCATCAGCCCGGCCACGAACACGGTGACGATCGCCAGGATGAGTATGCCGTACATGCCGGCCCCGATGCCGCCGGGGGCGATCTCGCCGAGGGCGATATCGAACAGCGCGATGCCGCCGCCGAACGGTGTCAGCGAATCATGGAAACAGTTCACCGCGCCGGTGGAGGTAACCGTGGTAGACGCCGCCCACATCGAGCAGGCGGGCGTGCCGAACCGTACCTCCGTGCCCTCCGCCGCGTGGTGCGCGAGGATCGTGGCGGTGCCGCCGGTGCCGGTGTGCGCCTCGAAGAGGCTGATCCCGCCGACGGCCGCGGCCCAGATGATCACCATGACGGCGAGCAGGGCGTAGCCCTGCCGGTTGTCCTTGATCATCCGGCCGAACGCCCGCGGCGTGGCGAACGGGATAAGGAGCAACGTGAAGTTCTCGAACCAGTTCGAGAAGGGGTTGGGGTTCTCGAACGGGTGCGCGGAGTTGGTGTTGAACCAGCCGCCGCCGTTGTTCCCCATGTTCTTGATGATCTCCGACGAGCCCACCGGGCCGCCCGGGATCGTCTGGTGCGCGCCGGAGAGCGTGGTGACCGTCTGGTAGGCGTGGAAGTTGTCGATCGCGCCGGTGGCGATGAGCACCAGCCCGCCGACGATCGACAGCGGGATCAGCAGCCGCAATATGGCGCGGGTGACGTCCACCCAGAAGTTGCCCAGCTTGTCGGTCCGGGACCGGGTGAAGCCCCGGATCATCGCGATCGCCACCACCAGGCCGACCGCGGCGGACATGAACTGCTGCACCACCAGCCCGGTCATCTGCACGATGTAGGTCATCGTGGATTCGCCGGCGTAGTTCTGCCAGTTGGTGTTCGTCACGAACGAGACGGCGGTGTTCCAGGCCGTGTTCTGCGGCACGTTCACCATGGGCTGCCCGACGAACGAGAACAGCCAGTGCTGCAGCCGCTCCATGCCGTACAGGAACAGCACGCTGACGAAAGAGAACGCCAGCACGCTGCGGATGTACGTGCTCCACTTCTGGTCGGCCTTGCGGTCGATGCCCAGCAGCTTGTAGAGGCCGCGCTCGATCCGCCAGTCCTTGTCGGTGGTGAAGATGTGCGCCAGGTAGTTGCCCAGCGGCACGTAGCAGACGGCAAGGGCCGCAAACAGCAGGGCGAACTGCAGCCAGCCCGCGGCTGTGCTATTCACTAGAACCTCTCCGGCAGGACGAGAGCCACGAACAGGTAAACGGTCAGCACGATGCCGCCGATCAGGCCGATCCAGTTCTCAGCGCTCAAAGCGCTCGACCCCCTTCACCAGCAGCCAGAGGAAGCCGAACACGAGTATGGTCAGGCCGATATAGGCCAGGTCTTCCACTGGTCCCTCCAAGGCTCACGGAACCGGCCGGAGAGTCCCTGGCTCCGGCCGTGCAGATCAGTGATACCTGTGGCGGCGCTGAGAATTTCCTGTCCATGCGCGATCCATGCGGCCTGCATGCGAGCCCTAACAGAACCCATGCGGCCAGGGCCGCAGAGCATGCGCCGCGCAGGCGGCAAGCCGGGAACATGCGGACAAATCCGCGCCCGCGCCCCCGCGCCCCAGACCGCGATTACTCGGTCAGCCCGCGCACCCCGACCTCGTACAGCCGGCTGAGCAGGTCAGCCGGGTCGGCGTATACCCGGTACGCGCCCGCCCGCTCGAGCTCCTCCCGGCCGTAGCCGCCGGACTGCACGCCGATCCCCAGCGAGCCGGCCCGCCGCGCCGCGAGCAGATCCCAGACGCTGTCGCCGACGACCATCGCGTGCCGCGGCTCGACGTCCAGCAGCGCCGCGGCGGCCAGGAACAGATCCGGATCCGGCTTGGCGTGCGCGACCATGTCCCTGGTCACCATCGGCGCGTCGTCGGGCAGCCCGAGCAGCTTGAGCGCCGGCCGCGCCGTGGCCGCCATCCCGCTGGTCGCGATCGCCCACCGGATGCCGCGCCGGGTCAGCGTCTCGAGCAGCTCGGCCGCGCCCGGCAGCGCGGTGACCGAACCCGCCCGCGCGATGTACTCGGCCGCGTGCGCCGCCTGCAGCTCGTCGATCTCCGCGCCGGACAGCGACTGCCCGGTCTCGCGCAGCAGCGCGGACACGAACAGCCCGCCGCTCATCCCGATCCGGCGGTGCACCCGCCAGACCGACAGGTCGATGCCCACGCTGGACAGCGCGGCGCGCCAGGCGATGACGTGCTGGTACACGCTGTCGATGAGCGTGCCGTCCAGGTCGAAGAGAAAGGCCGGCGGAGGCGGCTGCTCGTACCGCAGGGTGGAGACCATAAGCCAAGTCTGCCCGGTCCGCCGCCCGCCGCCACGGCGGCACTCCGGTCGCCCGGCAGGCTTGAATTTTCCCGAACGGCTCCGCCCGGCTCGCTCGCCCGCCGCCTGCCGTTCGGCAGTGGCGCCTAGGTTCAGTGCCAGGCCGGTCCAGTTACCCCACGCTGCCGGCTGGCACCACCCACTGGCAGCGCTGGCCGGTGACCGAGGAGATGAGATCAAAGTCAGAGTCGTAGTGCAACACGGTGATGTCGAGTTCCTCGGCGGCCGCGGCGACCAGCAGGTCGGGGATCTTGCGGCCACGCTGGCTGCGCTCCGCAAGCAACCGCTGCACCTGCAGTGCCCGGTGGAGGTGTGCCGCCGTCGTGTCCACGGGCTCGAAGGCGTCAAGAGCCCCCAGCAGCTGGTCCCACTCCCCGGCGTTGCGCGCCGAGTACCCGACTTCAAGGTCGCAGATGCACGGACGCCCGAGTTCGCCTGCCGCGGCCGATGGCTCGACCACCTCGCGAACCGCGCGGCGGCCGAGTCGCTTCATCACGCTGGTGTCGACGAGGAATCTCAGCGCCACGCGTCAGCGCGATCATCAAGGCGAGCGCCGGCGAGCACGTCGAGGGCCGCGGCTATCCGGTGCTCGCGGCGGTAGCTTGCCCGTCGCAGTGCTTCGTTTACCGTGTCCTTGATGGTAGATGTGCCGAGCTCGACCCGAGCCGCTTCAAGCGCCTCCTCATCGAGGTCCACCAGATGCTTCGCCATGACAGCAGTATATACGGGCGAATGCAGTGTATATACTAGCGCTCCGCGGGTCAGGCCCCGTTGACCGCGGTGACCCCGGACATCGTGCCGACCAGGACCAGCCCGCCGGACAGTGACGGCGAGGCGAAGTGCGGCAGCGGGCCGCCGAGGCCGACCTGGTACCGGACCTGCCCGGTGGCCTGGCTCAGCTCGTACAGCGTGCCGGCGTTCCAGTCGTCCACCCACACCGCGCCGCCGCCGGTGACCGGCGAGCCCTGCGCGCTGGCCGGCCCGCGCCACAGCACCCGCAGCCGGCCGCCGGCCGTGTTCACCGCGGCCATGCCGCCGGACGCGCACGGGAGGTAGGCCACCGCGCCGCGCACCGAAGGGCCGCCGAACGCGGCGCAGACCGGCGCCTGCGCGCGCTGCCCGCCGACCCCGCCCAGCCGCGCGGCGTTCAGCAGGTAGCCGGTGCCGCGCTTGCCGTCGGCCAGGATCGTGCCGTTGCCGAGCAGGGCCGGCGACATCGAGCCCAGATCCCGGTCATGGGCGTTGTCGTCCGCCCAGGTCGCCGGCGCGAACAGGCCGGTGCGGCGCAGATTCGGCGACAGCGCGAGGACCGAATCGGTGCCGTCGTACCGCCCGCCGGTCGCCGCGCCGTTGCCGACGCTGACGTACAGCGTGCCGCTGGGGCCGAGCGTCGGCCCGCCGGTGCCCCAGATGGCGCCCTCGCGCGTGGTCGGCAACCGGTAGGAGACCAGCGGCCCGCTGCCGGAGACGGGGACTCCGACCACCGAGCCCCGGTACGGGCCGCAGTCACCCTCGAGGCCGCCGAAGGCCACGTACACCCGGCCGTGGGCGATGGCCAGCGCGGGCCGCTGCTGGTCGTACCGCGGCTCGCCGTCCGGCGCCGGCAGGTTACGGCTGACCTGCACCCGGCCGGTGAGCGAGAAGCCGTACAGCACGTGCCGGAAACCGGTCTCCTCGGCGACCGCGTAGACCAGCCCGGTGGCCGGATCGTAGGCAGGCGTCCCGGTGATGCCGAGCGGGTCGATGTCCCCGCACGGCAGGGCGGACAGCGGCACCGGCGTGCCGACGCGGGCGCGCCACAGGATCCGGCCGGTGGCCCGGTCCAGCCCGTACACCGAGTCGTTCTCGGTGGCGGTGACGACCAGCCCGCCGATGATCAGCGGCTGCCCGTAGACCGCCCCGTCGAGCCTGCGCGTCCACGCGAGGCCGAGCCGCCCCGCCGCCGGGACCTTCGCCGCCCCGGTCCGCGCCGCGTTCGCGTGATACACCGGCCAGTCCGCGGCGGCGGCCGGGGAGGTCGCCGGCGTCCCGGCCGGGGAGGTAGCCGGTGTCCTGACCGGGCTGCTAGGCGCCCCGCCGTTGTCCGTCAGCCCGGGCGTGCAGCCGGCCGCGCCCAGCACCGCGGCCGCCGCCAGCAGCGCGCCTGTCCTCCCGAAGCGCATGAATATCAGTCTCCCCGATCCGCCGGCCTGCCCGGATGGGCACGACGGCCCGCCGCGTGCCGTTCGGGAGAATTCTCGTGGTCGGCCGGCCGTGCACAAAGTGGTCATGGCGGAGCCGGCCCGGGCCCGCGGGCAGGCTGGCCGCCGCCACAGCAGCCGCCGCCGGGCAGGCGGCCCGGAGCGCGTTCCGGGCCGCCTGGCAGACTATGACCATGGAGGTTGCGGGCGCGGCCGCGCCGATCAGCTCGTTCGCGGCGCTGGGTGACAGCTTCACCGAAGGGCTCGCCGATCCCGGTCCGGGCGGCGGATACCGAGGCTGGGCCGACCGGTTTGCCGAGCACCTCGCCGACCGGTGCCCGGGGATGCGCTACGCGAACCTGGCCGTGCGCGGCAAGATGCTCGCCGAGGTGGTGGCCGAGCAGCTGCCGGCCGCGATCGAGATGGGACCCGAGCTGGTCGCCATCGCCGCGGGCGGGAACGACCTGCTGCGGCCCGGCGCGGATCCCGACCTGCTGGCCGTGGTGTTCGACGAGGCGGTGGCCAGCCTGCGCGCGGCCGGCTGCCAGGTGCTCATCCTCACCGGGTTCGATCCGCGCACGTTCCCGGTCATCCGCTGGATCCGCGGCAGGGTCGCGGTCTACAACATGCACCTGCGCGCGATCGCCGACCGGCAGCAAGCCAGCGTGGTGGACCTGTGGTCCATGCCGGTGCTGTGTGACCCCCGGGTCTGGAGCGACGACCGGCTGCACCTGACCGCCGAGGGTCACCGCCGGGTGGCGCTGCGGGCGTGCGAGGCGGTGGGCGCGGCGACCGGCGCCGACTGGCGCGAGCCGCTGCCGATCCAGGGCGGCGCCCCCCAGCCGGCCGTGACCGGCTGGCTCGCGGCGCGGCAGGTGGACGCGCAGTGGGCCCGCAGGCACGCGATGCCCTGGGTGCGCCGCCGGATCACCGGCGTCTCGTCAGGCGACGGCGTCCCGCCCAAGCGCCCGCAGCTGCTGCCGGTCGAGGGCTGAGCCGCCCAGGTCGGCCAGCACCTCCTCGATCCGGGCCAGCGCGGATACGATCCACGGCAGCGCGAGCGGGTCGGCCGCCGCCAGCGTGGCCTCGCGCTGCTCGTCGCTGCCGCCGTAGAGCAGGCCGGTGGCCAGCCGCAGCCGCAGCGCCCCCGCCTCCTCGCCGAACGCGCTGGCGGGCAGCGACCCGACGCCGTACCGGTCCAGCACCAGCGCGGCCAGCCCCGGGCCGCTGGTGACCTGGTGCCGGTCCCGCAGCCAGTCGCGCCAGGGACCGAAGTCCGGGTAGAGGTAGAACGCGGCCCGCGGGGCGGGCACCGCGATGCCGGCGGCGCGCAGCCGCGCGGCCACCGCCCGGGCCACCGTGGCGTGCAGGTGACGGCTGCGGTCCACCCGCTCGATCAGCTCGGGCGGCTCGCCGAAGGCGAACGCGGCGGCCTGCTGGATAGGCCCGGCCGGCGCGGACCAGATCTCGCTACCGATGCTGACCAGCCGCTCCCGCAGCCGGGTCAGCGACGGGGCCGCCCGGCCGCCGTCCGGCACCCGGGCCACGCCGATCCGCCAGCCGCCGAGGGCCAGCCCCTTGCTCAGGGCCGTCGTGACGATGGTCCGCTCCGGCGCGATCATGGCCGGGCTGGTGAACGGTGCCGTCGGGTCGTGCACCAGGTCGCGGTAGATCTCGTCGGAGATGATGACCAGGTCGTGCTCGGCCGCGACCTCGCACAGCGCCCGGATCGTGGCCGGCGCCGCGAGCGTCCCGGTCGGGTTGTCCGGCAGCGTGATGACCACCGAGCCGATCCGCCGGCCGGCTGCGCGGGCGGCGCTGACCGCCCGGTGCAGCAGCGCCGGGTCGGGCACGCCGCCCTCGCCCGGCCTGGTCGGCACCAGGTGCGCCCGGCCCCCGGTCATCGCGGCCTGCGCGGCGTAGCTCACCCAGCTCGGCCTGGCCATGGCCACGTCGGCGCCCAGCGCGAGCAGCAGCCCGTACAGCAGCGACTTGCTGCCCGGGCCGCAGACGACCGCGGCCGGGCTGGTCGGCAGGCCGCGCCGGTCCCAGTAGCCGGCCGCGGCCTCGCGCAGCGCGGCCAGGCCGGCCACCGGGCCGTAGGCGTTGCGGCCGCTGGCGGCGGACAGTGCCGCCCGCAGCGCCGGGTGGACGGGCAGCCCCGCCTCGCCGAACGCGAGCGGCAGCACGGGTTCACCGCGCCTGCGCCTGACCGCGAGCGCCTCGTTGGCAGCCAGCGTGGCGGACACGGTGAACGGGATGCGGGCAGGGTGCGGCGCGGTCATGGCCATTTCAGCCACGGTCAGGGTCACTCCTCGCGCGGGGGGCGGGAACTTCGGGCACTCATCCTCGGGCGACCCGCTGGCCAGGTATCCAGTGTGGCCGTCCGCAAGCGTAAGCGCCAGCTATGATTCCTGACGGAGAGGGTAAGGGAATCTGATGCTCGACGCGCACCGGCTCAGGCTGCTCAGCGAGTTCGCCAGGCGCGGCAGCATCGCGGCCACCGCCGCCGCGCTCGGCTACACGCCGTCGGCGGTCTCCCAGCAGCTCACCGCGCTGGAGCGGCAGGCGGGCGCGGTGCTGCTGGACCGGACGGCGCGCAGCGCCGAGCTGACCGACGCGGGGCGGCGGCTGGCCGACCACGCGCGCCGCATCCTGGCCATGATCGAAGCCGCGGAGGCCGACCTGTCCGCCCGCGAGCAGGAGCCGGAAGGGCGGGTGGTGCTGACCGCGTTTCCCACCGCGGCCGTCGCCTTCGCCCCGGCCCTGGCGCACAGCCTGCGCGCCCATCCCGGGCTGACCCTGCTGCTGCGGCAGACCCCGCCCGGCGAGGGGCTGCGCACGGTGAGCTCGGGCGAGGCCGACATCGCCCTGGTGGACGACTGGTCCGGGCACCTGGCCCGGCAGCCCGGCGGCGAGCACGGGCTGCTGCGGTTCTACCTGCTGCTGCGCGATCCGCTCGTCCTCGTCGTCCCGCGCGCCCATCCGGTGGCCAGCCAGCCGCGGGTCCAGCTGCGCAGCCTGCGCGAGGAAGCGTGGATGGTCACCCCGGCGGGCGAGCCGTCCCGGCAGGCGGTGGACAGCTTGTTCGCGAACTCCGGCGGCGCCCCGCCGGTGTCCTGGGAGTTCGAGGGCATGAGCACGATCCTGGGACTGGTGGGCCGCGGCATGGGGATCGCCGCCGTACCGCGGCTGGCGCTGGCCGCCGGCGCCGCCCGGGTGGCCGTCCGCAAGCTGCCCGGCGCGGCGCCGGCCAGGGACGTCTACGCGGTCGCGCGCGCCTCGAGCATCCGCCGGCCGACGATCTCGGCCGTGCTCGCGGCCCTGCACGCCGCCGCGAAGAACCTGCCCGGCCAGAAGGTTGCCTGACACGATTAGTCGTGCCGGGTTCGCCAGCGTGTTCTTCTCGCTGTCGAGCACCCGGGCCTCCCGGTACCGTGGCGCGATGACCTCAGACTGGATGCGGCGCGGCGCGACCGCGCTGGCCCTCGCCCGTACCGCGCTCGGCGTGGCCGCGCTCGCCTCGCCGGAGCTGATCGCGCGCCCGTGGGTGGGCCTGGGCAACGGCCCCGCGTCCCGGGTGCTCGGCCGGGCGCTGGGCGGCCGGGACCTCGCGCTCGGCCTCGGCGCGTTCGCGGCGCTGCGGCTGCCGGCGGGCACCGCGGGCGGCGCGGGCGCCTGGGTCGGCGCCGGCGCGCTGGCCGATTCCCTCGACGTGCTGGCCACCGCGACCGCCTGGGCGAAGCTGCCGCCGGCCTGCCGCTGGCTGGTGGTCATGTCCGCCGGCGGGGCCGCCGCGGCCGGCGCCGCGGCCACCTGGTCGCTGCTGGCCGGCCGATCCGCCGATGGGCCGTGATCTTTCCGCCGCCGATGCGGCGCTGACTGCCGCGCTCGTCGGCTGAGCCTTTGCGCAAGCCGGTCGGGGCGGGCCGGGGCTCTCGCACCGGCCCGCCCCGGCCGGGAGCGGGGGAGCGGGACTTACTTGGCCGGACCCGGGGCCAGCTTCAGTGATGAGGTGTGCTGCTGGCCGTTCGGGGCCACCCAGGTAACGGAGATCGTGTTATTCGGGTGGTAGCGGGTGAGCTGCTGCGTCAGTGCGTAGGGCGAGCTGATCGCCTGGCCGTTGATGCTGGTGATGACCGATCCCGCGGTCATCCCGGCCGAGGCGACCGGCGTGTTGCACAGCACCCCGCTGATCAGCGCGCCCGTGCTGACGTTGGCGATGTGCCGGGGCACCGAGAAATTGTCGTTGCTGGTCAGGCACCCGCCGCTGGCCCCGCTGCTGCCGCCAGGACCGCTGAAGCCGCCGAAGCCGTTCTGCGACTGCGCCTGCTTCAGCTGCTGCAGCTGCGCCCGGGGGCTTGTCGCGGCGCTCGACCCGTTGCCGCTGGCGGACCTGGCCACGGTGACGCCGAGGAACGCGGGCAGCCCGATCTGGATGCTGGCGGTCGCGTGTCCCGCGGCGATCTGGCGGGCGATCGTCAGCGCCTGGTCGATCGGAATCGCGAACCCGGTGCTGGTGTTCTGGCCGCCGCCGATGTTGGACGTGCTGTTCGCGGCCGTGTTCATGCCGATGACCTGGCCCTGCGTGTTGGCCAGCGCGCCGCCGGAGTCACCGGAGACGATCGGCGCGTTGGTGGCCAGCATCCCGCGCAGGTTCTCGGTGGTGCCCGCGCCCTGGTCGCTCGCCTTGATCGTCTCCTTCAGGCCGGTGATGTGGCCGGTGACGACGGTCGGCGGGCCGTCCCGGCCGTCCGCGTTGCCCAGCGCCACGACCGCGTCGCCCACCTGGACCTGCTGTGAGTTGCCGATGGGGACCGGTGTCAGGCCGGTGGCGCCGTTCAGCTTCAGCAGCGCGACGTCGTCGGTGGCGTCGGTGCCGAGCAAGGTGACGCTGTAGGTCTTGCCGGTGTTGGCGATCTTCGCCTTCATGATGGACGTGCCTTCGACGACGTGGTTGTTCGTCAGCACGAGACCGTTGCTGGTGAGGATCATGCCGGTGCCCTCGAGCGTGCCGCTCTGGAAGGACGGCCGGGAGATCACGTTGACGATCCCCGGGCCCACCTTCCTGGTGACGGCCTGCGTTACCGAGCTGTTCGCGTTCGTGCTGCCGCCGCCGGACCCCGCGCCGCTGCTGGGCTGGGGGACCGCGCCGCCGCCGGGCAGCGAGATGCTCGGCGACGAGCTGCCGGAGTTGTGGTTGAGCGCGAGCACCGTCCCGGCCCCGACGCCGGCCGCCAGCGCCGCCACCACCACGTAGGTGAGGATCCGGGAGCCCCGCCGGGGCGGGCGGTCCTGGCCATAGCCGCCGCCGATGATGTCGCCGGGCATGCCGTAGCCGGCGCCGCCGGGCGGGTACTGCCCGCCCGGCCCGTACCCGCCGGGCCCGTAGCCGCCCGGGTAGCCCGGCCCGCCGCCGTAGCCGCCGCTGCCGCCGTAGCCTTCGCCGCCGCCGTAGCCCGGCCCGCCGCCGTAGCCTTCGCCGCCGCCGTAGCCCTGGCCGCCGCCGTAAGACTGGCCGCCGCCGTAGCCCTGACCGGCTGCTCCGTATCCGCCGCCGGGTGAGCCGTAGCCCTGGCCGCCGGCCGCGGGCTCGTCCGCGCCCGGCGGAACGTAGGAGCCCGGCGGCGCGTAGATCATCGTCGGGTGCTCATAACCCGCTGGCGGCGGCTCCGTGCCCGGCTCGTGCCCGCCCGGCGCGTCCCAGGACGGGGCGGCGTCCGCGCTGGTCCCGGCACCCGCGACCGCCTCGCCTGCCTGCGCGCTGTCGCCTGCCTGCGCTGTGTCACCCGCCTGCGCGGTGTCTGGGTGCGCGGTGGCGTCCGGGTTCGCTCCCTGGGCGGCAGCCTCGCCGGGCGCGGAGAAGGCATCCGCGTGGAGCACCTGGTCCGCGTCACCGCCGTCCGACGGGACATGCTCGTCGGCACTGTGCTGCGACGCTGGCCAGGCGCTCGGATACTCCGGCGGCTGCTGCTCTTCGTGCATCTCCATCACCCTTGCCCGGAACTAGCGTAATTCCCGTTCAGGTCCGCCCACTCCCTAGGCCAGATCGTCCGTGCCTGACCGCCCCACCCCTTAGTTAGCCCGACCTGCCTGTACTTACGCTGAACGCGCCCTGAGGATTACCCAAGGTGACCTGCGTCACTCCCCGCCCCGGCCACCGCGCGCACGTGAGGTGGGCAAGAGCAGGACTCCCGCGGGACCTCTGGCTGATGTATATTCAAGATATAACGTGAACGGCGAGGGATGGATGGCGGGCCCGCCAGGAGCACCCGGCGCGCAGCCACCAGGATTCTGACAGGAGTGGTCATGCCCGCACCAACACGCACCGAACCGGGCCTCTCCAAGCGCGAAGAGGCGGCAGTCTCCAGCGAGGCGATGTCCAGTGCCCCGTGGACCGCTGCCGCCGCGACCGGTGGCGTCGTCGCGCTGGGTGACCTGGGACTGCACCTCATCGGCGGCAGCGTCGGGCTGCACGCGCTCAGCGGCTCGGTGTCGCTCGGGGCCATCGCGTTCTTCGCCGTGGCCGCGGCCGGTGCTCTGCTGAGCTCGCGTTCGGGCCGGGCGCTGCGCTGGGCCCGCAGCAACCCCTGGCGGTTCGCGCTGGTGCCCGGCATCGCCGTCGCCGCGATCGTGTTCGTGCTGTCCGTGCTGCTCGGCGGCGGGATCTTCTCCGGCGTCTTCGCCGCGCTCTGGCATGGCGCCGCCGCTTACGGGCTCACCGGCCTGGCCGGCACGGTCGGCGGATCGCGGCACCGCAAGCGCGCCTGACGATCCTCAGCGCATCTGGGTGAGCCCGGCCGTCAGGTCCGCCTGGGTGACCGCGCCGAACACCCGCTTGACGATGTGGTGAGCGGCGTTGAGGAAGAACGTCTGCGGGATCGCCACGACGCCGTAGCCGGTGGCCGTGGCCGCCGTCGGATCGGCGCCGACCGGGTAGCTGGCGCCTGCGCTGCGGACGAAGCGCAGCGCCGCCGCCGTGCCGTCGTTCACGTCGATCCCGACGATGGCGAGCTGCCCGTGCCGGGCACGGTAGAACCTGGCCAGCAGCGGTGTCTCCTTCTTGCACGGCTGGCAGAACGAGGCGAAGAAGTTGACGATCACCGGCCGGCCCGCGTACTGGCTCAGTGACACCAGGCCCGGATGCCCGAGGGCATGCAGCGTGAACGTCTTCGCGGCGGGGCGGGCGGACGAGGCCTGGGACGAGCCGCCGCCCGAGCCGAGCGCCAGGATCAGGGCGAGCGCCACCAGGCAGCACGTGCTGACGACGATCACCGTCTTGCGGCCGCGGCTGAGACCGCGCAGCACGCCCCCGGTGCTCACGGAGTTTTCTCCCACACCGGCAGGCTAGCCGGAGGCGAGCTGGTAGCCCTCACCGCGGACCGTCTTGATGAGTTCGAAGCCGAGCTTGCTGCGCAGTCGCCGGACGCACACGTCGACCACGTTGGAGCCCGGGTCGAAGTCATATCCCCACACCGATGACAGCAGCTCGTCTTTGGGGACCGAGTGTCCGGGATGTTCCATGAGGGTCCGGAGCAGCAGGAACTCGAGCCGGGTGAGGGGGACCCGGCCGTGCCCGCTGTCCGCCTGCAGCCGCCACAGATCGAGGGTGAGCCCGCCGTTGCTGATCGTCTCTACCCGCCCGTAGCTGCTGTCCCTGAGCTGGACCCGCACCCGTGCCCTCAGCTCGTCGACGTCGAACGGCTTGGTGAGGTAGTCCCGCGCGCCGAGATCCAGGCACTCCACCTTGATCGTCACATCGGTCAGGCCGGACAGGACGATCACCGCCTGCTCAGGCCGGGCCGCCAGCAGCTGCTTGAGGAGCAGGCGCCCGTCCAGGTCCGGCATGACCAGGTCGAAGAGCACCAGGTCGTACCCGTTCGACGTCACGTAGTTCAGTCCGTCGGCACCCGTCCCGGCGCAATCGACGGCGTACCCTGCGGCCGCCAGGGCGCGGACGACCAGAGAGCTGGCTGCCGCTTCGTCGTCGATAAGGAGAATGCGGTGCTTGGGCAGGCCGACAGGCCAGGACCTGGCCGCGCGTTCCGTTCGGGCAGTGATCATTGCGCGCTCGTCATTTCACCTCGCCCGCCAGTGACTAGCGGGTACGAACGATGGCCCGACCTGGCCAAGGTTCTTCGCAGGAAACTCACTCTACAATGCAATCCGGGTCAAAACCGGGCAGATTTGCTCAAACGATTGCAGTGATTGCGACCGGCCGAGACACTCACCCGCCAGGGAGAAGGATATGGCCATTGCCACGCTCGTCACCTGGCTAATCACTGTGAGTATCGGAGCCTACATGCTGCGCACCTGGATCGCGCGCGGCGGCGGGCGCGCGCGGCGCGGGGCCGGCGGGGGCGGGGGCCTGCCCCCGGTGGTGGTCTACGGGCATGCCGGCCTGGCCGTTACCGGGCTCGCCTTGTGGATCAGCTATCTGGTGACCGGCCTGGCCGCCCTGGCCTGGTCCGCCGCCGGCCTGCTCATGCCCGTGATCGGGCTCGGCGCCGCGATGGTGACGCTGTGGACTCCCTACCCGGTCCCTCCCGTGGCCGGGGCGGACCGCCCCGCCAGCGGCATGCTGGCCACGCCCGCCGAAGACGCGATGGCCGGCGGGCTGACCGACGAGGTGCTCGCCCGCGCGCTCACCGATGACGCTCTGGCCAGCAGGCTGGCCGACGAGGTGCTCGCGCGGGTGCCGGCCGGCCCGGCGCCGGCAGCGAGGAGGTCCACCGGACATCTGGCGCCGCTCGTGCCAGCCGCGCACGGAGCGGCGGCGCTGACCACCGTCCTGCTCGCTGTGCTGAGCGTCGTGCGGGCCCGGTGACCGCGGGGGTTAGCGGGGCAGGCTGGGCGGAGCCACGTGGGCGGACAGCGCCCGGTCGGCTGACAATATGACCTTGTCGATGGCGGCGCGCTGCGCGTCGAGCGCGGCCAGGTCGTGCCGCAGCTGCGCGGCGGCCGCCGCCCTGACTGCCGCGCTGCGGCCGCCCAGCTGCCGGGCTACGTCGGCCATCACCCGCTGCGCGAGCGGGAACCCCCAGGTGACCAGGTCGTTCACCACGGGCTGCAGGTGGAACCGGGCCAGCGACTCGGTCACCTGGTAGGTGACGAGGTCGTCCAGCGGCATGCTGTTGGCGGGCGAGCAGTTGGACACCCCGTAGCTGGCGATCCCGATCGCGGTGGACACGTCGCGGCTGGTGCCGGCCTGGATGGCGTGCAGCGCGGTGAGGGACTCGCGCACCCCGCCCGCGCACGACTCGATGTCGATGGTCACGTCGTGGACAAATCCCTGCAGGTCGGCCGTTTTCTGAGCGGTGGACGGCTGGTGCGGGAGGGCGGCCAGCACCATCCCGGCCACGAGCAGGGCCGCGACCGCGAACAGCCAGCGGGGGGTCCGCAGCGCGGGCCAGCCCGACCGCCGCAGCCGGACCGGGGCATGGCCACCCGATGTGTCCAGGCTCATCGGCCTCCTCCCGTCCCGGTCATCATAGGGTCCGGGCCCCGGAGACGCCGGCGAGCCCGGCGGACCGGTCGATCATGACAATTTCATCATTCAGCACCTCGCCTGTTGCCGTCCCGGACGCACTGTCGGCAAGATCGACACTATTAGCAGGCTTCAGGCCGTGAATCGGTGAGCACGGTCGTCCTAGCTGGGTGCGCCACACGGAAGCGAGGTGGTGACCGGTGTCTCTGCCAGCCCGCGTGGCGGCGCTTGTGGTAGCAGTCGCGGCGGTCGTGGGGGCCGGAATCTTCGTCTTCGCCTACTACATAGGCGGCCAGAGTTCGCTGCCGATGGTGACTTACACGGCGTCGGCAGGCCAGGTCAACGTCGTGCTGCAGGAGGACCCGCAGAACAACTCCGCCGGCAAGCCTGACTGGGTCAGCTATTACGTGCAGGACCCGGTGACCCGCCAGTGGCAGCACACCACGCTGTTCTCGGTGCCCGCGCACACCAAGGTGAACGTGACGATCTACGGGTACGACGGCTGCACCCCGCTGCGGAACAACTTCTGGAGCCACGTGCTGGGCACGACCGGCGGCACGGTGAAGGTGCAGCAGTTCAACAAGGGGAAGCCGCTGGGGCCTGCGCGGACCACCTCGCTCATCAACTCGTGGGCGAGCTGCAACGTCGCCCACACGTTCGCGATCCCGAACCTGGGCGTGTTCGTGCCGGTCGCCTCGCCGGACGCCTCCGCCACTCTCTGCGGCTCGTCGCCCTGCACTCCTTCCTCGGGCGCGTACTCGCTCGAGAAGTTCAGCTTCATGAGCCCGGCCCACACCGGGATCTGGCGCTGGCAGTGCCTCGTGCCCTGCGGCGGCGGTTACATCGACGGGAACGGCGGCCCGATGCAGACCGTGGGCTTCATGACCGGTGAGATGCAGGTGACGGCCTGATGGCGCAGAACCCGGCGGTGAGCGATCCCGGGCCAGGAAACCCGGCGACGGCGGGCGGCGACGCGGAGCCCCGGCACGGCCTGCGCCTGTTGCTGATGTGGATCCCGCTGTCGGCAGCGGCCATCCTTGTCATCTGGTTCGTGTGGTACCCGCATCTGCCGCCGGGCGACATGTCCGACGCGGCTTCCGGCCAGCAGTTCGACATCGCGGTGCTGGCGGTGACCGCCGCGCCCGTCGTGATCGGCGTGCTGCTGTACTTCATCTATGCCATCGTGGTGTGGCGGGCCAGGCCGGACGACGACAGCGACGGAGCGCCGATCTACGGGCACGCGAAGCTCCAGGCCTGGTGGATCATCATCACCTCGATGGTCGTGCTGTGGGCGTTCGCGTTCGGCACCTACCAGCTCGCCGCCCCGGGCGGCGCGGGCGGCGGCGAGGGGCCGTCGCCGATCTGGAAGCTGGCTGGCGTCCAGACCGCGGCGTGGACTCCCGGCAGCCACGACATGCTGCAGGTGCAGGCCATCGCCCAGCAGTGGGTGTGGACCTACCGGTACCCCCAGTTCGGCGGCATGGAGACCACCACGCTCGACCTGCCGCTCGGGATGCCGGTGGAGTTCCACGTGACGTCGCTGGACGTCATCCACAGCTTCTGGGCCTACAAGCTCGGCGTGAAGGCCGACGCGAACCCTCAGGTCGACAACGTGGCGTACGTCCAGGCCAAGCAAACCGGCGGCTTCGAGGTGCGGTGCAACGAGCTGTGCGGCATCTGGCACGGCGCTATGTACAACTCCGGCCAGGTCCTGACCCAGACCGCGTTCGCGAGCTGGGCGGCCGGCATCCAGAGCAAGGAGCGCAGCGACGGGGTGCTCGCGGCGCTGCCGCCGTACGCGACGACGTACGACCCGACCGTGATCCCCCAGATCCGCGGGAGCCTGCGCAAGGTGCTAGGGATCTCGGGTTCGCCTGGCTACTACTACCCGCCGACCGATCCGGTGCAGCCGTGACCAGGAGGGGATGACGGATGGCCGTCGAGACACAGCCGGAGACAGCGCAGCCGTCGGGTGGCGGCCCCGCCGCGACGGGCGCGGCGAGTTCCTACTGGCTGCGGCCCGGCATCCACACCGGCCTGATCGGGGCGGTGATCGGCTACCTGCTCGGCCACCTGCTCGGCAACTTCCTGTCGAGCGGGTACGGGCAGAACGGGCTGTCGGACTCCAACGACGTCCCGATCGTGCTCGGCTACGCGCTGGCCACGATCGGCTGGCTCGCCGGGCTCGGCGTGTTCAACGACCTGCTGCGGACCATGGCCGGCCTGCCGCTGCGCGACGTGCACCAGGAGCAGGACGCCGCCGAGGCCGGGTGGGCCAAGTACTTCAGGTACACGCTCAACCACAAGATCGTGGGCATCCAGTACCTGTTCGGCATGATCGCCTACTTCCTCACCGGCGGGCTGTTCGCCATGGCGATCAGGGCCGAACTGCTGTCGCCCACCTACCACATCATCGGCCCTAACCAGTACCTGATGGTGGTCGGCGAGCACAGCACGATGATGATGATGATGATGTCGTCGGTCATCCTGGGCCCGTTCGGCCAGTACTTCGGGCCGATCCTCATCGGGTCCAAGCGGGTGGCGTTCCCCCGGCTCGAGGCGCTCGGCTTCTGGCTCACCCCGGCCGCCTATGTCATCCTGCTGTCCGGTGTCCTGTTCGGCGGCTTCCCCACCGGCTGGACCGGGTACCAGCCGCTGGCCACCCAGGCCCAGGCGGGCATGGACGCCTACTACTTCGCGTTCGGCCTCATGGGGATCTCCATGATCCTGGCCGGCTTCAACATGATCGTGACGGTCATCAACTACCGGGCGCCCGGCATGCGCTGGAGCAGGCTGCCCCTGTTCGTGTGGTCGATGTTCACCGTCTCCTTCCTGCAGGTGCTCGCCGTGCCGGTGCTGGTCGGGGCGTGCTTCATGGCGCTGATGGACCGGACCTTCCAGACCGCGTTCTTCGCCAATTCGCTCGGCGGCAGCAGCTTCCTCTACGAGGACCTGTTCTGGTTCTTCGGCCATCCCGAGGTGTACATCCTGGCGCTGCCCGGCTTCGGCGTCGTGTCCGAGGTCGTCTCGCTGTTCTGCCGCAAACCCCTGTTCGGCTACCGGGTCGCCGCGGCCGGGATGATCGGGGTGGGCCTGCTGAGCTTCTTCGTCTGGCAGCATCACCTGTTCGTCAGCGGCATCAACCCGGACATGCGGCCCCTGTTCATGCTCACCACCGAGCTCATCTCGATCCCGACCGGCTTCATCTTCCTGGTCGGGATGGGCACGTTCTGGAAGGCCAAGATCAGGTTCACGATCCCGATGCTGTTCGCGCTGGCCTTCTACTTCAACTTCCTCATCGGCGGCATCAGCGGGGTGTTCCTGTCCGACGTGCCCGCGGACGTCACCGAGCACGGCAGCTTCTTCGTGATGGCCCACTTCCACTACACGATCATGGGTGGCTTGATCTTCGCCTTCATGGCCGGCATCTACTACTGGCTGCCCAAGATGACCGGGATCAAGCTGAACGAGCGGCTGGGCAAGATCCACTTCTGGACCATGTTCATCTTCTTCAACTCGACGTTCCTGCCGTTGTTCGCCGTCGGGCTGGCGGGCCAGCCGCGCCGGGTGTTCGAGTACGCCCGGAACCTGCAGACGCTCAACGACTGGGTGTCCATTTCCGCGTTCTTGCTGGGCGGGTCGATCCTGGTCTTCGTGATCAACTTCGTCATGTCGATGCTGTTCTGGCGGGAGCGCGAGACCGGCAACCCGTGGCGGTCGCGGAGCCTGGAATGGCAGCTGTCCTCCCCGCCGCCGCCGGGGAACTTCGAGCGCGTCCCCGTGGTGCTGTCCGGGCCGTATGACTACGGGGTGAAGGACGCTCTGCCGGTCGCCGACCTGAACCCGCCGGTCGGCATCGTCGCGACGGCCTACGCCGGCACGGCGGCGACGGGACCGGGTGCGGGACCGGGTGCGGGAGCGGAGGCATAGCGGCGATGGCCGAGACAGTCGGAATCCCGACCGAGGGGCAGGATCCCCGGGCCGAGGAGACGGGGTTTTACCACGAGTCCGCGCTCAACGCGCAATGGACCGGCTCCCGGCTGGCCATCGGCGGGCTGTCATTCCTCTTCGGCGCGTTCGTCTTCGCCTACTTCTACCTGCGGGCACTGAACTCCGACGGCAGGTGGCAGGGCTCCGGGTTCCACGCGCCGTCCGCGATCTGGGGAGCCGTGATCATGCTCCTCGTGCTGGTCAGCGCCGGCGCTCAGTACGCCGGGCTGCAGCAGATCAAGACGGGCAACAAGAGGTTGTGGCAGATCGGCGCGCTGATCGCCCTCGCCATGGGGATCGCAGCGGTCGCCCTGCAGATCAGCGAGCTGCTGTACCTGCCGTTCGCGCCGGCCAGCTCGGGCTACTCGAGCGTGTTCGTGGGGTTCTACCCGGTTTTCCTGACCATCCTGCTGGCCGTCATGCTCTGGCTGGAGACCCTGCTCGCCAGGTCGCGGTTCATCCCCGCGATCTTCTTCGCCGAGCAGCCCCCCACGTTCGAGGACGCGTTCGCCGTCCAGCGTTTCCAGGCCTCGCTGAGCTCGTTCACCCTCGTGTGGAACTACCTGGCGGCGGTGGCAGTATTGTTCTGGCTGATCTTCTACGTGATCTGAGAGGCTTATTCGCCACCAGCCGACAACAGAACCAGACTCAGGCGTTCTGGATAAGTCTCTAGGCTGGCAAGACCAGAGGGAGGATGAGCGGTGTCACCAGGCAGCGCATGGAGCGTCGGCGCGTCCATCCTGACGTTCGCCTTCCCGATGATCTTGTTTCTGGCTGTGGCCGGGTCGCTGTTCGTGGCTTACACCAAGCCGAGCGTCGTGCCCGGCCACCGCGAGCAGACGGTGGCGCGCCCCATCGGGTTCACCCCGGCGGTCCGGCTGCCCGGCCGCGATCCGGCGGTCACCGGGCACGCGCCCGCGGGTCCGCAGTACGTGACGGGGACCGCGCAGGTCGAGGCGCCCCCCGCCGGGGGAGCCGCCGCGGCCGGCCCGGAGCATCCGGCGGCTCGGCCCGGCAGCGGCGAGGGAGCGGAGTGACCGCTGCCGCCACGGCGCTGCCCGCGCCGAGCAATCAGGGCCCGGTCCGGCCGCCGCGTCGCCCGGCCGCGATCGCCCGCTCGCTGTTCCTGCTGACCAAGCCCCGCATCATCGAGCTGCTGCTGGTCACGACGATCCCCACCATGCTGCTGGCGCACCGCGGCCTGCCCTCGCTGCGGGTGTTCGCGGTGACGCTCATCGGCGGCACGCTGGCGGCCGCCAGCGCGAACACCCTGAACTGCTACCTGGACCGTGACATCGACGCGGTGATGCGGCGCACCGCGCACCGCCCGCTCGTCGCGAAGGGCGGGCCCGGCAGCATCAAGCCGGGCGAGGCGCTGGTGTCGGGAATCCTGCTCGGCGCCGCGGCCACCCTGCTGCTCGGGCTCGTCGTCAACTGGCTCGCCGCGTGCCTGGCCGCGGGCGCGATCCTGTTCTACGTGTTCGTGTACACGCTCGGCCTGAAGCGGCGCACCGCGTCCAACATCGTGATCGGCGGCGCGGCCGGCTGCTTCCCCGTGCTGGTGGGCTGGGCGGCCGTCACCGGCACGGTGGCCTGGCCGGCCGCGGCGCTGTTCGCCGTCATCTTCCTGTGGACACCGCCGCACTTCTGGGCGCTGGCCATGCGGTTCCGCGACGACTACGCGGCGGCGAACGTGCCGATGCTCCCGGTGGTGGCCACGCCGCAGGCGGTGGCGCGCAAGATCCTGCGCTACTCCTACGCGATGGTGGCGGCCACGCTCGCCCTCGCCCCCGACGCGGGCTGGATCTACACCGTCTGCGCGGCCGGGCTCGGCGGCTGGTTCCTGGTCGAGGCGCACCGGCTCCGCGGCCAGGTCGGGCCGGTGCTAGCTCCCGTCCCTGGCGCGACCCCCGCCCCGATGCGGCTGTTCCACCTGTCCATCGCGTACCTGACCCTGCTGTTCACCGCGATCGCGGTCACCGCCCTGCTGCCGTGGGGCCGCTGGTAGCCGGACCATGGCGCGCAGTCCCGGCGCGGCGTCCTCCAGCCACGCGGTGCCGCCGTGCGCCGCGGCGGTGGCGCGGACGATCGCCAGCCCCAGGCCTGAGCCGCCGCGCTCGGCCGGCTCGCGGCTGCGCGCATCGTCCAGCCGGGTGAACCGGTCGAAGACCCGTTCCGCATCCTCGCCGGGGATACCCGGCCCGTCATCGGCCACCGACAGCACCGCCCACCGGCCCTCGGCCCGGGCGGTCACGCTCACCTGGCTGCGCGCGTACCGCACCGCGTTGTCCACCAGGTTCACCAGCATCCGGTCCAGCCCGCCGGCGTCGCCAAGAACCACGCAACTCCCGAACGAACAGGCCGACACGCTCACCGGAGCCTCCGGGTAGCGCGCGCAGACCGCCTCCGCCAGCTCCGCGAGGTCCACTGACCGCCCGCGCAGCGGGCGGGCCGCCTGCTCCTCCAGCCGGGCCAGGGCGAGCAGATTCTCGGCCAGCCGGGCCAGCCGGAACGTATCGGCCAGCACCCCGGCCGCCGTCTGCTGCCAGTCCACCGCCGCCGGGTGATCGACGGCGACCTCGAGCTGGGTGCGGATGCTGGCGATCGGGCTGCGCAGCTCGTGCGCGGCGTCGGAGACCATCGCGCGCTGCCGCTGCTGGGCCGCCTCCAGCCTGGCCAGCATGTCGTTCAGCGTCACCGCCAGGCTGTGCACCTCGTCCCGCGCCTCGGGCAGCGGCAGCGTGCGGCCCCGGGCGATGGCGGTCCCGGTGATCTCCTGCGACCCGCGCCGCAGCTCCTCGATCGGCCGCAGCGCGGCCCCGGTGATCAGCCAGGTGGCGAGCACCAGCAGGCCGAACAGCAGCGGCGTCCCGATCAGCGCGGCCTCGCCGACCGCGGCCAGGCTGTCGCCGACCTGGGCGTAGGAGACCGCCGCGATCACGGTCTGGTGGCCGCTGGCGGGTACCGCCACCACCCGCAGCGGGGCGGGGATGCCGAACGGCGCCCCGGACAGCAGCCAGGCCCTGCCGCTGCGCGCGCTCGCCGCCGCGACCGCGGGGGGCAGCAGCGGCACCAGCCGGTCGGCGCCGGGCGACGCGTGGATGATCCGGCCGCGGGCGTCCAGTACCTGCACGGTGAGCGTGCTGTCGGCGACGGGCACCGGATCGGGCAGGTGGTGGGCGTTGGCGAGCGCGGCCACCTCGCGGGCGCCCTGCCGGGCCGTGTCGTCGAGCCCGCGGGTTAGCGACACCCGCAGCACGTTGACCAGCAGCACGGCGGCGGCCGCGAGAGCCAGCGCGAGCCCGGCCGCGGCGGCCAGCGTCAGCCGGGCGCGCAGCCCCCGCCGCCGCCACCAGGCGCCCGGCGTATAGCGGCGGCCCGGGCGGCCCGGCTCTGCCGCCGCCTCAGCCGCCATCGGCGGCCAGCCGGTAGCCGGCGCCGCGCACCGTCTGCAGCGCGGCGCGGCCGAACGGCGCGTCGATCTTGCGCCGCAGGTAGCCGGCGTACACCTCGACGACGTTGAGCTCGGCGGCGTCGTAGGCGTCCCACACGTGCTCCAGGATCTCGGTCTTGGCCACCACCTGGCCGGCCCGCCGGATCAGGAAATCGAGCAGCGCGAACTCCCGCGGCGTCAGGTCGATGCCGGTCGTGCCCCGGCGCACCACGCGGCTGGCCGGGTCCAGTGACAGGTCACCGGCCCGCAGCACGGCGGGCCGCGGCGCCGCGCCGCGGCGCAGCAGCGCCCGCAGCCGGGCGGCCAGCACGACGTAGGAGAACGGCTTGGTGAGGTAGTCGTCCGCGCCGAGGTCCAGCCCGTCGGCCTGGTCGTACTCGCCGTCCTTGGCCGACAGGATGAGGATCGGCACCCAGTTGCCCTCCGCGCGCAGCCGCTCGCACACCTTGTAGCCGGACAGCCGGGGCAGCATGATGTCCAGCACCACGGCGTCGTAACCGCCCTCGCGGGCCAGGTGCAGCCCGTCCTCGCCGTTATGCGCGAGATCCACGGCGAAACCCTCGGCCTGCAGCCCGACCCGGACCGCGGACGCCAGCCGCCGCTCGTCTTCCACCACCAGCACGCGCATGGCCTGGTCTCCTTCGCGGTAAGCGTGCATGCCCAGTCTGGCCCACGCCGGGCCTGCATAGCTGAGAGCGGTCTCAGCTCCTCACAGGTTCAGCACAGCCCCCGTTCGGCAGGATTGGCCTGAACGATCGCACACCAGGACCAGAGCTAACCTGTGAGCAGGCTCCGAAGTGAGGTGTCATGGAATTTTCCCGCCGCGGGCGGTGGGCAGTCCCGGCCGGCGTGCTGGCTGCCGTGGGTGCCGTCATGGCCGGGGCGCTGATCAGCACCGCCCAGGCCAGCCCGCCTCTGCCTGCCCGCACGCCCGCACAGCTGCTGGCGGCGATCGCCGGGCACACCGGGCCGGTGCCCGCGCTGACCGGCACCGTGGTGGAGAGCGCCTCGCTCGGCCTGCCCAACCTGCCAGGGACGGGCAATCCCACGTCGGTGACGTCGCTGCTCACCGGCTCGCACACGGTCAGGATCTGGTACGCCGACGCCAGCCACGTCCGGCTCGCGGTGCCGGGCAGCATGAGCGAGAGTGACCTCGTCGTCAACGGCAGCACCGCCTGGTACTGGCAGAGCACCACGAACTCGGTCACCCGCTTCACGGTGCCCGCCGGCACCGACCCGGCCGGCCACGCGCCCGCTCCGGCCATGGCGCTCACCCCGCAGCAGGCCGCCAAGCAGGCCCTGGCGGCGGTCGGCCCGTCCACCAAGGTCAGCGTGCAGAGCAACGTGACGGTCGCCGGCGAGGCGGCTTATCAGCTCGTGCTCGCGCCCAAGAGCAGCGGTTCGCTCATCGGGCAGGTGCGGATCGCCGTCGACGGCGCCCGCGACGTGCCGCTGCGCGTGCAGATTTTTGCCCGCGGCGCGAAGAGCCCGGCGTTCAGTGTGGGCTTCACGTCGGTCTCGTTCGTTCATCCGGCCGCGGCGAACTTCGCCTTCACCCCGCCGCCCGGCGCCAAGGTGAAGACGGTCAGCCTCGGCGAGACCCGCCACGCCGCGGCGGGCAAGCAGATGATGACCGGGACCGCGCCCAGCGTGATCGGCAAGGACTGGCTGACCGTGGCCGTGCTGCCGGCGTCGGCGCTGTCCGGGGTCACCGGCAGCTCTGCGGCGGCCAGCAAGGCCGCGTCGTCAGCGGCGCAGGCGGCTTCCGGCAGCGGCCGGGGCGGTGGCACGGATAACTCCGCGCTGTTCGGTGCGCTGCTCCGGTCGGCGACGAGCGTGCACGGCAGCTGGGGCAGCGGGCGGCTGCTGCACACCGGCCTGCTGTCCATGCTGATCACCAGCAACGGACACGTCCTCGTCGGAGCGGTCACCCCGTCGGTGCTCTACACCGACGCGGCGCACGCCTCGTGATGGACCTTTTTCGACCGTCCGATATGGATCGCGGAGAGCTTGGTAGCCTTCCTGAGGTTGAAAAAGGTTCAGTAAGCCAGGCCACGCCGCAGCAGGCGGGAATCGCGGACCCGGCGGGCGAGCCCGCCGCGTCCGCGATCACGTCGGCCGGCCTGTCCAAGCGGTTCCGCGGCGGCCAGCTGGCGGTGGACGACGTCGACCTGGAGGTTCCCCGCGGCTGCGTCTACGGCTTCCTCGGCCCGAACGGCTCCGGCAAGACGACCACGATCCGGATGCTGCTCGGCCTGGTTCACCCGACCAGCGGCAGCCACCAGCTGCTCGGCACGCCGATGCCGTACGGGGCGGCGCGGGTGCTGCCCCGGGTCGGCTCGCTGGTCGAGGGGCCGGCCTTCTACCCGTTCCTGAACGGCCAGCAGAACCTGGCCCGCATCGACGCGGCGGACCGGACCGCCGACCCGCGGACCGCCCGGCAGCGGATTGACGGCGCGCTGGACCGGGTCGGCCTGCTGGCCGCCGCGAAGAAGCGCTACCGCGCCTACTCGCTGGGCATGAAGCAGCGGCTCGCGATCGCCGCCGGACTGCTCAGGCCGCGTGAGCTGATCATCCTGGACGAGCCGACCAACGGCCTGGACCCGCAGGGCACCCGCGAGGTGCGCGGCCTGATCCGCGAGATCGCCACCGAGGGTACGACCGTGTTCGTGTCCTCGCACCTGCTCGCCGAGGTCGAGCAGATCTGCTCGCACGTGGGCGTGATGCGCACCGGCCGGCTGGTCTTCCAGGACACGCTGGACGAGCTGCGCCGCACCGGCGCGGCCCGGATCCGGGTGGAGACCACCGATCCGGCCACCGCGGTGGCGGTGCTGGAGAAGATCGGCCTGGCCGACACCCGGGCGGCCGAGGCCGGGGTCTCGGCCCAGCTCGGTGACTTCCTGCCCGAACGGCTCTGCGCCGAGCTCGTGCACGCGGGCGTGCCCGTCCGCGGCCTGGCCACGGTGCGGCCCAGCCTCGAGGAACTGTTCGTCGCGCTGACGGGGGAGGGATTCGATGTTGACGGCTGACGCCGGCCAGGGCGGCGGTTCGGGCCTGTCCGGCGGTTCCGGCCTCGTCGGCGGTTCGGGACTGTCTGGCGGTTCGGGCCTGTCCGGCGGTTCCGGCGCGGGTACCGCGGTCGCCTGGTCGCCGGCGCACAGCCCGGCCCCGGCGGGTCCGGGCCCCCGCCCCGCCGCCGCGTCCTGGCTGCGGCTGCTGGGCTCCGAGCTGCGGCTGGTCTTCCGTCGGCGGCGTAATCTCGCCCTGCTCGCTGTCGTCGCGGTGCTACCCGTGATCATCGGGATCGCGCTGCGGCTGGCCGCCCCGTCACCGTCCGGCGGCGACGGCGGCGGGCCGCCGTTCCTCGACCAGGTGGCGGGCAACGGCGTGTTCCTCACCTTCCTGTCGCTGACCATCCTGCTCACCCTGGTGCTGCCGCTCGTCGTGGCCGTGGTGGCCGGCGACACGATCGCGGGCGAGGGGGGCTACGGCACGCTGCGCTACCTGCTCACGGTGCCGGCCGGCCGGACCAGGCTGCTCAGCGTCAAGTACGTGTCGGTGGTCGCGTTCGGCCTGTGCGCGGCCGCGGTCATCGCAGCGGTGTCGCTGATCTGCGGGGTATCGCTGTTCCCGGTCGGCCCGGTCACGCTGCTGTCCGGCACCACCGTGTCGCTGGCCGACGGCCTGCTGCGGGTGCTGTTCGTGACCTTGTACGTGGCCGCCGCGATGGCCGCGCTCGGCGCGATCGGCGTGGCCATCTCCACGTTCACCGAGCACGCCATCGGGGCGATCGCGGCGCTGGCGATCATCGTGGTGGCCAGCCAGGTGGGCGACAACGTGCCGCAGTTCGCGGCCGTGCATCCCTACCTGCCCACGCACTGGTGGACGAACTTCGACGCACTGCTCCGCTCGCCGATCGATACGACCACGCTGCTGCACGGGCTGCTGTCGTTCGCCGTCTACATAGTGATCTTCGGCTCGATCGCCTGGGCCCGCTTCACCAGCGGCGACATCACCAGCTGACCCGCTCCGCGCGCCCGGACCCCGTTCCCGCGCGCCCGCACCCCGCTCTCCGTGCCGCGCGCTCCGGGGCACGCTCACTTTTCACGCAACCCCCGCGCGGGCACTCCCGCCTCCCCGCCTCGTCCATGATCGATGCCGATGTTTACCCCACCCGAGGGTGAAAAGTCGGCATCGACGGGCGAGCGATCTTCACTGCTTCAGGTCAGGGAAGTCTTCCTCCCAGAACTCGCTGGCGCCGCGCACCCCCGGCGCCGCCTCGGCGTCGGCGTGCCGCTGGCTCTCCTGCTCGCGCAGTTCGACCCGGCGGATCTTGCCGGAGATCGTCTTCGGCAGCTCCCCGAACTCCAGCCGCCGCACCCTCTTGTACGGCGCCAGCCGCTGCCGGGCGAAGGCCAGGATCGACTCCGCGACCGCGCTGGACGGCTCGGCTCCCGGCGCCAGCGTCACGTACGCCTTCGGCACCGCGAGCCGCACAGGGTCGGGTGAGGGAACCACCGCGGCCTCGGCCACCGCCTCGTGCTCGATCAGCACGCTCTCCAGCTCGAACGGCGAGATCCGGTAGTCCGACGCCTTGAACACGTCGTCGGTGCGGCCCACATAGGTGATGTAGCCGTCGGCGTCGATAGTAGCCACGTCGCCGGTGTGGTAGTAGCCGTCGCGCATCGACTCCGCGGCCCGCCGCGGGTCGCCCCGGTAGCCGGTCATCAGCCCGGCCGGGCGGGCGGCCGGCGGCTCGGCGGGCAGGCGAATCTCGCCTTCCTTGCCCGGCAGGCCGGTCAGCGGATCGATCAGCATCACCGTGTACCCGGGCAGCGCGCGGCCCATCGACCCCAGCCGGACCGGCTGGCCGGGCGGGTTGCCGATCTGCGCGGTCGTCTCCGTCTGCCCGTAGCCGTCCCGCACGGTGATCCCCCAGGCCCGCTTGACCTGCTCGATCACCTCGGGATTGAGCGGCTCGCCGGCCGACGCGAGTTCCCGCAGGCTCGAGGTGTCGCAGCCGCTGAGGTCGGACTGCACCAGCATCCGCCACACGGTCGGCGGGGCGCACAGCGTGCTGACGCCGCAGGCCGGGATGGCCGCGAGCAGCGCGTCGGCCGAGAACCGCTCGTGCCCGAGCACCAGCACCGTGGCTCCGGCGTTCCACGGGGCGAACACGTTCGACCAGGCGTGCTTGGCCCAGCCGGGGGAGGAGACGTTGAGGTGCACGTCGCCGGGTTGCAGGCCGAGCCAGTACATGGTGGACAGGTGCCCGACCGGGTAGGAGGCGTGGGTGTGCTCGACCAGCTTGGGCTGGGCCGTGGTGCCCGAGGTGAAGTAGAGCAGCAGCGGATCGCTGGCCA
The DNA here is from genome assembly GCA_963702235.1 of uncultured Actinomycetes bacterium. Taxonomy (GTDB): domain Bacteria; phylum Actinomycetota; class Actinomycetes; order Streptosporangiales; family Streptosporangiaceae; genus PALSA-505. The sequence goes on along the minus strand of CAVPBZ010000022.1, from coordinate 214,883 downwards.
GCGTCATGCCGTCCGGCATGTACCGCGGCTCGGCGGCGAACGCGTCGGCGTAGCTCAGCCAGCCGTCGGCCGGCTCGCCCACCGCGATCGGCGTCCACCCGCCGCGCTGCTCCGGCTCAGGCACAGCGCCGAACTTCGGCGTGTGCGCCGACTCGGTGATGACGTGCCGGACGTCGCCCCGGGCGATCCGGTCGGCGATGTCGTCGGGCCCGAGCAGGGTGCTCGCCGGGATCACCACCGCTCCGAGCTTCATGGCGGCGAGGATGACCTCCCACAGCGGCGCGATGTTGCCCAGCATCAGCAGCACCCGGTCGCCCCGCCGGACGCCCAGGTCGCGCAGCCAGTTCGCCACCTGGCTGGACCGCGCGGACAGTTCGGCATAGGTCAGCCTGACGTCGCTGCCGCCGTCGCCAACTATCCGCAGCGCATCACGATCCGGGTGCTCGGCGGCGATAACGTCGAACCAGTCGATCGCCCAGTTGAACTGCTCGAGCCGAGGCCAGCCGAACTCCTTCCGGGCGGCCTCATAGTCGTCGCGGTACCGGAGCAGGAGGTCACGGGCGGTGCGGAACGCGGCGCCTGGTGAATGCGAGTCGGTCACGGGATTTATGGTGACAGACCGGTCATCCCCAGGGCCAGCCCGCGCAACGCAGTCGGTCCCGCGCACGGCGGCTCGCAAGCGGTCGTACACCTCACACCGCCTTGTCCACGATGCGCCAGTCCTGGAACGGGTGGGTCTTGTCTTGCTGGAGTGGCGGATGGTACTGAATCAGCGGTCCTCCGCGGGTTAGCTGCCGCGGGAGGGTACGGTCAGCACCTGCGCCAGCCGGTGCCAGTCGTCGCCGGTCAGCTCGGTCGCGGGCGTGCCGGGCGCGATCCCGGCCCGCAGCAGTATCCGCCTCTCAAGGTCCACCGGCCGCCGCCCGCTGCGGAACGCATCCCGCAGCAGGGCGCGCAGGGCTCGCTGGCCGCTGGCTGACCCGGCCAGCGGGCGAGGGCGTACCGACAGCCTGGCCGCATCGACCCCGGGCGGCGGGGCAAAGCTGGCCGCCGGGACCCGGCCGGCCAGGCGGATCCGGTAGCGGGCGGTCCACCAGGCGGTCTCCTCGTCGCGCGGCCTGGGCCGGGCGAGCCAGCGGCCGGCTCCCCAGGCGACGATCAGCTCCGCGCCGGCCAGCGGGACCGCCGGGTTGCCGAGCAGCCGCCGCAGCAGGTCGGTGGTGACGGCGAACGGGATGTTGGCCACCACGAGGAAATCGCGCCGCGGCAACGGGACCTGGCGCAGGTCGGCCGCTACCACGGTGACCAGCGGATCACCGCCGAACCTGCGGCTGAGCCTGCCCGCGAGCCGCGGATCGCGCTCGACGGCGATCACCCGCGGGCCGGCCGCGGCGAGCGCCGCGGTGATCGATCCGTAGCCGGCGCCCAGGTCCAGGACAAGCTGGCCGCGCCGGCGCCGGACGCGCTGACCAGGCGGGTGATCAGCGAGCGGTCACGCAGGAAGTGCGCTCCGGCCGGGTTCGGCGCCGCGAGGCAGCGCCCGGGCACGGAAAACCATGACCATGGACAAGGCCAATCTCCTCGGCTCGGCTGCGGACCCGGGCCGGGCGGCCCGCCGCGAACACGGTAGGCGGCCGCAGCCGGTGTCGTCCAGCGGATTTCCGCCGCACCGCCCGCCCGCCGCCGCTGCGGTTAAGCCTCGCCATCGGTCTTGTCGGGACCCGGGATGGCGGCCGGAGCGCGAGGTCGGATTGCCGCCAGCATCCGCGCGGGCGCCCGGCGAGGATGGACGCATGACGGCGACGTATGACATCAGGCCCATTGAGCCGGGAGTGCTCGACCAGCTCCGCGACCGCGATGACGCGGGTCACTCGCCCCGGCTGCTCACTGACGACGAAGGCGGCAGCCCGCTGCGCTGCTGCCTGCGCCCCGCCCGGCCAGGGGAGAAGCTCGCGCTGGTGTCGTACGCGCCGCTGCGCCGCTGGGCAGCCGAGACCGGCGCGGAGCCAGGCCCCTACGACGAGGTCGGGCCGGTCTTCATCCACCCCGCCCCCTGCCCGGGCCCGGAAAAGCAGGAATTCCCGAACGGACTCGCCGGCTCCCGTCGCGTCCTGCGCGCCTACGCGCCAGACGGCCACATCCTCAGTGGCCGCCTGGTCGAGCCGGACCCGTCCGGCGCGGCCAGACCCGCCGAGGCCGGGCTGGCCGAACTCTTCGCCGACCCCGGCGTGGCGCTGGTGCACCTGCGTGCCGTGGAGTTCGGCTGTTTCCTGTTCGAGGCCAGGCGGGCGGCCTGACTACAGGACGTCGTGCCCGGGGTGCGGGTCGTCCGGCACGGCGCGCGGCGCGGCCGGGATCGTGCCGAGACGGCCGGCCTGGTAGTCGTCGAAGGCCTGGACCAGCTCGGCCTTGGTATTCATCACGAACGGGCCGTAAGCGGCGACCGGCTCCCTGATCGGCAGGCCGCCGAGCAGCAGGATGTCGAGCGCATCCGCCCCGCCGTCCTGGTGCTGGCTGGCGGTGACGGTGAGCACGTCGCCCGCGCCGAATACGGCAAGCTGGCCCATCTGCACCGGCCGGTACTCGGCGCCGACCGAGCCGGACCCGGCCAGCACATAGGCGAGCGCGTTGAAGTCTCGCCGCCAGGGCAGCCTGAGCCGCGCGCCGGGAGTGAGCGTGGCGTGCAGCAGCGTGATCGGCGTGTGCGTGGCGCCGGGTCCCTGCTGGCCGGCCACGTCACCGGCGATGAGCCGCAGCAGCGCGCCGCCGTCGGCCGAGCTGAGCAGCTTCACCTGGCCGGCCCTGATGTCCTGGTACCGCGGGCTGGTCATCTTGAGCCTGGCCGGAAGGTTGACCCACAGCTGGAAGCCGTGGAAGAGCCCGCCGCGCACGACGACCTCCTCGGGCGGCGCCTCGATGTGCAGGATCCCGCCGCCAGCGGTCATCCACTGGGTGTCGCCGTCGGTGATCAGGCCGCCGCCGCCGTTGGAGTCCTGGTGCCGGAACACTCCGTCGATCATGTACGTGACGGTCTCGAACCCGCGGTGCGGATGCCACGGCGTGCCCTTGGGCTCGCCCGGCGCGTAGTTGATCTCGCCCATCTGGTCCATGTGGATGAACGGGTCGAGCTGGCGCAGCTCCACTCCGGCGAAGGCGCGCCGGACCGGGAAGCCCTCGCCCTCCAGCCCCGCGGGGGCAGTCGTCACCGACAGCACCGGACGGTCGGCGGTGGTGGCGGGATCCGGCTCCGAGACGCGCGGTAGGACGAGGATGTCGTCGATGGTTACCGCTGGCATGATTGCTCCTTTATTACGGGCCGCTGCTGGCCGCACCTGGCGGGACAGCCGCGCGCGCCCTGTCCTGCCAAACGGCCGCCGCCCCGGCGGCATTCCCCCGGCCAGCGCACGGCGGCCGGCCGCGCGGCGGTGCGCCGTGACCGGTCTGAGGGAGCGGGACTCAGGGGTACGTCGTGGCCCGTGCCGCCGCCCGCGCCGTATACCGGCTGCGAACGGCGCGGCAGACATGGCAGATGAGATGCCAGGACAAGTACGCCAGCCGCCACGCGGAGTAGCCGAGGAAGCCGGCCGTGAGCGCGGTCACGATGAGCGGCAGGAGCAGCAGGTAGCAGGCGGCTCGCAGAGATTCCCCAGGCCGGGCGCTACGCGATTCGTATGACTCGCCTGCAAGCATGGCTAGGAGTCCCCTTGAACGCGGCGCCGGCAGTAATCGGGAGGGTTTCATTCTGTAACCACTGCGTTGCTGAGAGTAGCACACCTTAGCCGACATTATTCCCGGTACCACGCTAGGTTAATCACACAGTCAAGTGGGCCTTCAGGTCGGCGCTGGCGTGCTAAGGGCCGGTGCCGCCCGCGCCAAGCGCGAACGCCAGCAGCGACCCCGCCGTGTAGTCGTCCGCCGGCTCGACGCTCGGCCAGCTGACCACGTTGTCCTCATAGCCGGCCACCGCGTTGTTGAACGGCTCGTAGCTGCCGGCCGAGCACGCCTTCATCCCCGGGACGGTGCCGAGGCCGGTGAAGTTGCCCAGGCTGCTCGGGCCGTCGGTGACCGCGCCGAGCTGGACGTTGCCGCGGCCAGTGAGCGAACCGGCCAGGTTGGCGATCTCGCTCTGCATGCAGTGCGGGAACGTGCTGCCCGCACCGACCACGAACGAGCTGCCCCACGCGTTGGCGCCGAGCGCGAAGTTCAGCTGCTGCTGGGCGAACGCCGCGAAGGCGCCGGATCCGCCGGACCGCTGGTAGAGGGCATTGGTGATAGCCAGGCCGAACGCATGCGGGCTGGCATCGCTGGATCCAAGGGCCGAACCGAGCCCGAACGGCTCCGTCCTAGCCCAGTGCTCGCCGATCCGCAGTTGCGCGGCCAGGTCGTCCAGCAGCGCCACCGGTGCGATCACCGGCGGGCCCGGCGCGTGCCGGATGGCCTGCAGCAGGTCCGCATCGGCGACCGCGCCGGTGTCGTACAGGTTGAACGTGTCGCCCGCGGCCGGGTGCCCCTGCGCGATGTAGGCCCGGGCCCACCTCGCGGCGGTGCCCAGGTCCCGGCGCAGCAGGCCCGGCTGGCTGCCGAGCGTCTCGTCAGCCAAGGCGATCTCGGCCGCGCCCCAGGCCATGTCGCTCTTCCACTGGCTGCCCGGGTAGTAGTCGTGCGGGAACGTGGTCACGATCGCGCCGACGTGCGCCGTCTGGGCCATCGCGTACACGCCGCGGGCCTCGGCCAGCAGCCGCCGCGCCTGCTGCGGCCGGGTCGCCGCGTCTAGCTGCGCGCCGAGCGCGAAGGCGGCGGCGAACCGGCCGGCCAGGTCGGGGCTGACCGGCTTGCCCGGCGGCGCGGCCTCGAAGACGGGCCGGTACTCGACGTAGTAGTCGGGGGCGCCGGGCCTGGCGCCGAGCTTGTCCTCTCGCTGCGGCAGGAACCAGAAGTTGTAGTCGCCCTCGATGGTGTTGCTCGCGTTGCCGTTCCCGATGCCCACCTGGACGTACATCACCTTGCGGACCGGGTTCCAGAGCCGGCCGATCCAGCGCAGCCCGAAGCCTGCTTCCGATGCGAGCGTGGGGTACTGGCCGGGGAAGTCCCGGGCCGCGACCAGCATGAGCGCGTCGGAGTAGCTGGCGGTGTACGCGAACTTCTCGTAGCCGCCGCCGGCGTCGAACCAGCCGCCGGCCACGTTCACCGGTCCGCCGATCTTCCTGAACTTGCCGAGCAGGTTGTCGTTGTGGTCATACACCGGGTCGGCGTACACGGTGGCGCGGCGGTCGGTGAGGTTGGCCGGCTCGCGGCGCAGCACGGTGGCGGGGACGCTGGCGCCATCTCGTTCGGAAGTGAAATAACGGACTGAATTGAGCACCAGCCGGTGGTACAGCGCGCGCGGGCTGGCGATGACGAACGCGGGGGAGAGGGCCGCCGCCGGGCTGGTGACCGCGATCCGGTAGGTCCCCGGGTGCCGGAAGGCGGAGAAGTCGAGCCGGTACACCGCCTGGTAGGCCCGGCTCCACCGGCCGAGATAGTCGGTCGACTGGCCGGTGAGGTACACGCTGCCGCGCGGGTTCTCCAGCGCGAACCGCACCATGCGGACGGGCCGCGGCAGCATGACGTAGGCGGTCTTCGCCGCCGCGGGCGGATAGCCCACCTGGTTGACCCGCACGGCCGGCCGGGGTGCGGGGGCAGCGGAGCGGGCCGGCGCGACGGCGCCTGACGCGACGGCGAGCCCGGCGGAGGCCGTGAGCGCGGTGATGGCGGCAATGCGGGCCAGCGACGCGGATGCCATGGCCGACCTCCGGGGGAGCCGGGGGAGAGACTTTAGTTAGGAAAGTTACCAAACAATGAGACGGGTGGCTAGCCCCAGAGCACGCGCGCGACCGCGGTAGCCGGGAACGCGCGCGCCGGGGCAGCCGGGAGAAGCATCGCCCGGCGGCCCAGCCGCGGCCGCTTACGACACGGCCGAAGGCTGCTCCTTGAGCAGATCGGTCTCGTCGATCGACTGGCGAGCGAGCTTGCTCGGCCACCAGACCCACCGGCCGAGGTCGAGGTTGAGGGCGGTGACCAGCACGGACCTGACGATGATGGTGTCCAGCAGGACGCCGAACGCCACCGCGAAGCCGAGCTCGGCCAGGAACGTGACCGGCAGCGAGGCCAGCGCGGCGAAGGTGCCGGCCAGCACCGCGCCGGCCGAGGTGATCACCCCGCCGGTCGCGGCCAGGCCGGTCAGCGCGCCGCGCCGCGGGCCGTGCTTGCCCGCCTCCTCGCGGACCCGGCTCATCAGGAAGATGTTGTAGTCGATGCCGAGCGCGACCAGGAAGACGAACACGAACAGCGGGAACGAGGTGTCGGCGCCGCCGAAGTTGAACACGTGGTTGAACATCAGCGCGCTCACGCCCAGCGCCGCCGCGAACGACAGCACCACGGTGGCGATCAGCATGATCGGTGCGATCAGCGCCCGCAGCAGCAGCGCCAGGATGAGGAACACCACGACCAGGATGACCGGGATGATCACCAACCGATCGTGCGCGGAAGCGTTCCTGACGTCCAGGTTGATCGCGGTGTTGCCGCCGACCAGCGCGTTCGCGCCGGCCACGGCGGCCACGGCGGTCCGGAGCCGGTCGATGGTGTTATACGCCGCCTGGCTGTCCGGCGCGGTCGTGAGCGTGCCGGTCAGGTAGGCGTGGCCGGCCCTGCTGACCGGCCCCGCGACGCCGGTGATCCCCGGCACACCGCGCAGCGCCGCGGCCAGCTGCGCGCCCTGCGGCTGGTTGCCGATCACGACCACCGGCTGCCCGGCGCCGGCCGGGAAGTGCTGGTCGATGACCGTCTGCCCGGTCACCGAGTCCGGCGTGTGCCGGAACCCCTGCGCGGTGGTCAGGCCGCCGGCCTTCAGCCCGGTCAGGCCGACCGCCATCGCGCCGAGGATCACCGCGGTGACCACCCAGACCGCCCGTGGCCGGATCGCGATGCGGCGGCCGACCCGCGCCCAGAACCCCTTGGTGGTCGGCTCTTCGGTGCCGTAGGCGGGCTTGACCGGCCAGAACAGCCAGCGGCCGCAGATCACCAGCAGCGCGGGCAGCAGCGTCATCATGGCCAGCAGCGCCACCCCGACGCCGATGGCCAGCACCGGGCCGAGGCTCTTGGTGGAGTTCAGCTCCGCGATGGTCAGCGTCAGCAGGCTGATGATCACGGTGCCGGCGCTGGCGATGATGGCCGGGCCAGCCCGGCGCAGCGCGACCGCCATCGCCTCGTGCCGGTCTTCGTGCCGGCGCAGTTCCTCCCGGTAGCGGGCGGTCAGCAGCAGCGCGTAGTCGGTACCCGCGCCGAACACCAGCACCAGCAAGATGCCGGCGCTCTGCGCGTTGACCGTCAGCCCGGCGTGGGCGGCGAGCAGGTAGATCAGCCCCTGCGAGGCGGCCAGCGCGACGCCTGCCGAGATCACCGGCAGCAGCCACAGCACCGGGCTGCGGTAGGTGATCAGCAGCAGCCCGATGACGACCGCCAGCGTCGCGTACAGCAGGGTGCCGTCGATGCCCTTGAACGCGTTGGCTGAGTCCGCCGCGTTGCCCAGCGGGCCAGTGATGTGGAAGGCCAGCCCGTTCGCGTTGCCGCGGGCGATCGTGCGCAGCGTGGTCGCCGCCGTCGAGGCACCGTTCCAGCCCTTCGAGCCGAGGTTTACCGGGACGATGGTCTCGATCGCCTTGCCGTCCCGGCTGAGGATCGGGCCGGTGACCTGGCCGCTGATCACGTTGTGTACGCCCCGGAACCGGCTGGCGTCGGCGGCCGCCTTGGCTTTGTCCGCGCTGGTCAGGCCCGACGGGCGGTCGTACACCACAACGGCGGCGTAGATGTTGGGCGACTGGAACTTCGCCTGCACGTCCAGCACCTTGGTCGACTGGGCGTTGGCGGGCAGCCAGGCCGACGAGTTGTTCTTCTCCGCGCCGGTGAGCTTGCCGCCAAGCGGGCCGAGCACGGCCACGATGATCAGCCAGAACACCAGGACGGCCCACTTGGTGCGGCGTCCGCTGGCGATGCCCACGATGGCTCGGGCTCGGCTCATGGTGATTCCCCCAGATGCGGTTGGCCGGCTGGTGGCCACTGGCTGCACTATCGAACACGACCGGAGGCAAAGTCAAGACATATCTCGTCTTCGCGATCGGCGCGGCGTCCCGGGCCGGCCAGTAAAGTGTCCGCTGCCGCCCCGGCGGGCGGCTAGTTAATTTCCTGCGCTGGCGACTGAATCCCCACGCCAGGAACTGAATCCCTGCGCGGCCGGCTGAGTCTCCGCCGCGGGCCGAGTCTGTGTGCTAATAGCTGAATCTGTGCGCTGACAGCTGAATGCCTGCGCTGGCGGCTGCCGTGCCGCTAAAGGCGGACCGCGGCGATCGCCGGGTCCGGGCGGGCGGCCGTCCTGCTGCCCGCCGCCCCCAGCCAGTCCTGCCGCGCCGCCTCCCAGGCGAGCTGCATGCGGGTGCGCACGTTGGCCATCTCGATCAGCGCGTGCACCTTGCGCTGCACGGTCCGCACGCTGATCCGGAAGTGCGCGGCGATGGCCTCGTCGGTCAGCCCGGCCAGCAGCAGCGACAGCAACTGCCGGTCCTCGGGGGACAGCGCCGCATCGGCTGCGCCGGCGGCCGCGCCGCCGTCTACCAGGTGCAGCATCACCGCCCGGTCCCACACGTACTCGAACAGCGCGAGCAGCGCGTCGAGCACGGCACTCGGATAGATCAGGACGCCCACCGGCGTGGTGTCCCGCTGCGCCATCGGGACCAGCGCCACGCACCGGTTGACGGCGAGCATCTTGACCGGCAGCTTGGTATGCACCCGCACCTCGCCCCCGACGGTCATGCCATCCCGGATCGCGTCGAGCGCCCCCGGAGCCTCCAGCGCCCCGGTCTCGAAGATGGCCCGGTTGTGCGCGCTGCTGCTCGGCAGCACGCGCTCGCTGGACTGGACCGCGATCACCGGCGGCTTGACCATGTTCAGCACCTCGGACCGCGCGGTGTGCAGCAGGTGCAGGGCATGATGCCGCAGCGCCTGCTGGCCGTGCACGACCTCGAAGACGCCGGCCGCGTCCCCGCTGAGCTGACCCGCGCGGCGCTTGTCGGCAAGGGTGTCGAGCACCTCCTGGGCCTCGCGCAGCTCGCGGAGCCGGTTAGAGATCATTGCCTCGATCGTGCCGGGGGAGGAGGCTGCGTACCGGACCGGATCGTCGCTGGTCTGGCAGACCAGCCCGCGCTGGCGCAGCCCGGCTAGCGCGTCGCGGACCTCGCCGGCCGTCAGTCCGGTGGCAGACCTGATCTCCGCGCCGGTGGCAGAGACGGTCGTGGCCACGAAACAGTAGACGTGGTCCTCGGCTTCGGTGGCTCCCAGCGCGGTCAGCATGTCTCACCTGTCCTCTGAGCCGGTAATCACGCCATCGGGACCGGTAAATCACCATCATCACGAATGAAGCATCTCCCGGATGGTGCGGCCTGGCTACCCGGGGGAGCCACAATCACTGTGGTCGTTATTCCGCCATTGGCGCATATATGCCAGACCAACGCTATTGAGGGTGGCATCCAGACGACATAGCGTCCCGGACAGGGGACGGTCACGGCACCCCGCTTGCGGCCGGTCCCGCTGTCGCCGCCCGGACCACTGCCCCGCCGCCCTGCCGTGGTGGCCTGCCCTGAGGAATGCCATGCGCCCATCGGGACGTCCGCGCCGGATCGCCGGCTTGCTCGCCACCAGCGCACTAGCCAGCCTGTCCCTGGCCGGGTTCGCGCCGGCCGCGTCCGCGGCCACAGCCAGCCATCCAGCGGCCGCGCGCACGCACGCGCCGGCCGCGCACGCGCGCCCGGCGGCCACGAAGGCCGCACCGCCGCCCGTCTCCGGGGTGACCGGCAAGCGGCACCCGGTGAAGCGGGTGTGCCCGCCGACGAAGGCGGGGTTCATGTCCTGCCTGTCGGTGGTGCGGACCGACGTGACGGGCCACAAGGGCCTGTTCCCGGCCGCCACGCCGTCGGGGTACGGGCCGGCCAGCCTGCAGAGCGCCTACAACCTGCCGTCCGCGACCGCCGGCGGGGGAGCGACGGTGGCGATCGTGGACGCCTACGACGACCCGAACGCGGAGGCCGACCTGGCGATTTACCGGGCGCAGTACGGCCTGCCGCCGTGTACCACGGCCAATGGCTGCTTCCGCAAGGTGGCCCAGGACGGCAGCACGAACTACCCGCCGCCCGACCCGGCCGCCAACTGGGAGGTCGAGGAGTCGCTCGACCTGGACATGGTCTCGGCGATCTGCCCGAACTGCCACATCCTGCTGGTCGAGTCCACCGACAACAGCACCAGCAACCTGGGCACGGCAGTGAACGAGGCGGTCACCCTCGGCGCGAAGTACGTGTCCAACAGCTACGGCGGATCCGAAGACCCGTCAGAGGTCACCACCGACAGCCAGTACTTCAACCACCGCGGCGTGGCGGTGACGGCGAGCTCGGGTGACTTCGGCTACGGGGTGGAGTACCCTGCGGCGTCGCAGTACGTCACCGCGGTCGGCGGCACCACGCTGACCCAGGACTCGAGCGTGTCCCGCGGCTGGACCGAGACCGCCTGGGCCGGCGCGGGCTCGGGCTGCTCGGCCTACGAAGCCAAGCCTGCCTGGCAGACCGACACCGGCTGCTCCAACCGCACCGTGGCGGACGTGTCCGCGGACGCCGATCCCAACACCGGCGTCGCGGTCTACGACACCTACCTCTCTGGCGGCTGGCTGGTCGTCGGCGGCACCAGCGTCGCCTCGCCGGTCATCTCCGCCACGTTCGCGCTGGCGGGGACCCCGGTGGCCGGGACCTACCCGTCGTCCTACCTGTACGCCGATCCTTCCGCTCTCAACGACGTGACCAGCGGATCCAACGGCAGCTGCAGCCCGGCCTACCTGTGCACCGCCGGGCCGGGCTACGACGGCCCGACCGGGCTGGGTACCCCCAACGGGGTGGCGGCCTTCACCACCGGACCGCACGGGGTTGTCGCAGGCACGGTCACCGCCGCCGGCACCGGCCATCCGCTGGCCGGCGCCCAGGTGGCCGTGGGCACGGACTCGACCAGCACGAATTCAAGCGGCCAGTACAGCATCACCGTGCCGGCAGGCAGCTACACCGTGGCCGCGAAGGACTTCGGCTACCGGACCAAGACCGACGCCAGCGTGCAGGTCACGGACGGGCAGACGACCACGGCCAACTTCGCGCTGGCGACCGCGTCGAGCGTGACGCTCACCGGCACGGTCACCGACGGCTCGGGCCAGGGCTGGCCGCTGTACGCGAACGTGACGGTGCCCGGCACCCCCGCGTCCGCCTACACCAATCCGGCCACCGGGCAGTACCAGCTCACGCTGCCCGACAACGCGACCTATTCGGTCCAGGTCAACCCGGTCTATCCCGGCTACCAGCAGGCCCAGGGCAGCGCGACGGTCCACAGCACAAGCCTGACCAGGAACTTCAAGGTCCCGGTTGACGCGACGAGCTGCAGCGCGCTGGGCTATCACCTCAGCTACACCGGCAGCACCCAGACGTTCGACGCCACCACGACGCCGCCCGGCTGGGCCGTGGTGAACAACAACGGCCAGCCGGGGTGGACCTTCGACAACCCGGGCGGCCTGACCAACGCGACCGGCGGCAGCGGCAACTTCGCCGTCGTGCCCAGCGCCTACTACGGCTACGGCCCGGCGCAGGACACCGCGCTGGTCAGCCCGGCCGTCGACATGACCGCGGCCAAGACGCCCGTCGTCCAGTTCGACAGCGACCTGGCGGGCTGGTTCAACTCGACCGCCGAGGTGGATGTCAGCACCGACGGCGGCCAGACCTGGGCCAGCGTCTGGCAGAACTCCGGCTACCCGGGTCTTCCCGGGCCGGACACCGAGACGGTGCCGCTGCCGACGGCGGCCGGGCAGTCCAGCGTCGAGGTCCGCTTCCACTACACCGGGGCCGACTCGGAATGGTGGTCGGTTGACAACGTGTTCCTGGGCAACCGGGCCTGCGTGCCGATCCCCGGCGGGCTCGTCGAGGGCAACGTCACCGACGGCAACACCGGCGCCGGGGTCAACGGCGCGACCGTGACCAGCGTGTCCAGCCCCGGCCAGAGCGGTGTCACCGCGCCGACCCCGGCCGACCCGAACCTCGCCGACGGCTTCTACTTCCTGTTCTCGCCGGGAACCGGCAGCCAGCAGTTCAGCGTGGCCAAGGGCGACTACGTGGCCGCCACCACGACGGTGAACGTCCGGCCCAAGTGGGCAAGCACGGGTAACGTCACCCTGCAGGCCGGGCAGCTGACGGTGGCGCCTGGCTCGCTGACGGTGAGCGAGCGGATGGGCCAGTCCACCAGCCGGCCGGTCACGTTCACCGACACCGGTGAGGCGCCGGTCACGGTGAAGCTGTACGAGCAGCCCGGCGGCTTCACGATCGCCGGCCAGGACTCGCCCGTCGTGCGGGTGCACGGCACGTTCAGCCCGCTGTCGGTGATCAAGGAGGGTGCGGCGGCGAAACGCCGCGCGGCCAGCGCGCACGGCAGGCCCGGCGCGGTGCCTGCCGACCCGCCGTGGGCCACGATCGCCAACTACCCGGCCGTGATCATGGACAACGCGGCCGCGACCGACACCGCGACCGGCAATGTCTACTCGGTCGGCGGTTTCGACGGGACCAGCAACGTCAGCTCCGCGTACGTGTACAACCCGGCCACGCTGGCCTGGACGGCGCTGCCGGCCATGCAGAACGCGCGCGAGGCGCCGTCGGCGGCCTTCATCGGCGGCAAGCTGTACGTGGTCGGCGGCTGGGACAACTCGGGTAACCCGGTGGGCGCGCTGGAGATCTTTGACCCGAGCTCGAACAGCTGGACCACCGGGGCCAGCATCCCGAATGCCTACGCCGGGTCCAGCGTCGCCGTGCTGGGCGGCAAGATGTACGTCATCGGCGGCTGCGACGCGGTCAACTGCGGCCACAATGACGTGCAGGTCTACGACCCGGCGTCCAACTCCTGGAGCACCGGCGCCGTCTATCCGACGGCCATCGCCTGGACGTCGTGCGGCGGCGTGGGGGCCGACGTCTACTGCGCGGGCGGCACCACCGGCAACTCCACCGACACCAGTGCCGCCTACGCCTACAACCCGGCATCGAACAGCTGGGCACCGGTCGCCCCGCTGCCGATCGACCTGTGGGCCTCGGGCTACACAGCCGCCAACGGCAAGCTGCTGGTCTCCGGCGGCGTGACGAACGGCTTCCAGACGGTCACCAACCAGGGCTACGCCTACGATCCGTCGGCCGGTTCCTGGACCGCCCTGCCCAACTCTGGCAACACCGACTACCGGGGCGGCAGCGGCTGCGGAATGTACCGGATCGGCGGCTCGACCGTGGGCTTCACGCCGCAGGACTTCGCCGAGGAGCTACCCGGCTACTCCAGCTGCGGCGTCACCAACGTGCCGTGGCTGTCCGAAAGCCGCACCGGCCTCACGGTGCAGCCCGGCAAGAGCGTGACGGTCACGGTGACCATCAACGCGGCCAGCACGTCGGTGACCCAGCCGGGCACTTACACCGCCGGGCTCACGGTCAGCCAGAACTCTCCGTACCCGGTCCAGCAGGTGGGCGTCACCCTGGTGGCCAGCCCGCCAGTCACCTGGGGCAAGATCACCGGGAAGGTGACCGGGCTCGGCTGCCACGCGCCCGCCAGCCCGCTGCCAGGCGCCACCGTGCAGATCAACACCTGGGCGGCCAGCTACACGCTGACGACGGGTAGCGACGGCAGCTACGCACTCTGGCTGGACGTGCGCAACAACCCGCTCCAGATGATCGCGGCGCTGGACGGGTGGCAGCCGCAAACCACCACCGTGCGGATCCACAAGCTGGCGACCACCACCACCAACTTCGCGCTCAAGAACGACAAACCCTGCACCTAGCGCCACGGCCGGCAGGCGGGCCCGGCAATCCCGGGCCCGCCCTCGGCTGCCGCCCGCCCTCGGCTGCCGCCCGCCCCGGCTGCCGCCCGCCCCGGCCGCCGCCCGCCCCGGTCGCCGCCCGCCCCGGTCGCCGCCCACCCGCTGCCCGCCGCCCGGGCCTGGTGACCCCGGTCCGGCCCTGCGACCCGGGCCGCCCCCGGCGCCACCACCGCCTAGCCACCCGGCTTGACTATTTATTTGCTTTTTCCAGGCATTACCTTGACCTATGTTTCGGGCCCGGGTAGCGTCGGCGTGTCCGCTGGGGACAGGCTCGCGGTGCTCAGATGCGGGGGCGATTACCACGGCTCGCTGGACGCCACAGGGGGGCGCACAGCGAGCCGGCGGTAGTCCCTGACCGCTACCGGCCCTCGTCCAGCCGGTAGACCCGCCGCGCGTTGCCGCCGAGCACGACGCCGGCCGTCTCCTCGTCCGGGCAGAGGGCGGCAACCGCCCGGGCGTTGCGCGCGATCCCGGGCACGCCCGGCCAGTCGGTGCCGAAGATGAACCGCCTGGCCAGCCGGGCGAAGTTGTGCCGTGAGTAGTACTCGGGCAGCCGCCGGGGCGGCAGCCCGGACAGCTCGATCCAGACGTTGTCGTACGACAGCGCGAGGAACGCCGCCGCGTCATACCACCAGCCGCGGCCGCCGTGGGCGAGCACGATGTTCAGCGCGGGGAAGTCCCGCAGCACCTCGTCGAGGAAGACCGGGTCGGCGCAGGAGTTCATGGAGCCGGGGAAGCTGCTCGTCCCGCAGTGCACGATCACCGGGATGCCGCGCGACCTGCATACCTCGTAGGCCGGATAGAGGGCGCGGTCGTTCGCCTGGTACCCGGCGTGCACCGGGTGCAGCTTCAGCGCGACCGCGCCCAGGCCAAGCTGGCGTTCCAGTTCGTCGGCGACCGGGAAGTGCAGGTGCGGGTTGATGTTGGCCACCAGCCTGATCCGCTGCGGGTCGTGCTTGGCCAGCGGCAGCAGGTCCTCGATCGGCTGCTGGGCGCCCACTTTCGGGCTGTACTCACACAGCAGCAGCGCGCTGTCCACGCCCTCGCCGTCCAGGTACTCGCTGAACCGTTCCGCGATGATGACGCCGTCGGAGTCGTAGACCCGCTCGATGGTGGCGCCGTCGCCGAACCCGCCGGCCCAGCGGTGCCAGGCGGGGCTGACCGTGGTCAGCTTGCCGGCATGCATGTGGGCGTCGATCAGGACATGACCATCGAGCACGGGAACCTCCTGGGGTCCATTATCTTCTACGCGTGACTGCAATCCGGGCGTGCGGGGCGGCGGTACGGGGTGCCGCGCTGATCACGGCGGCGATCCTCACGGCCGGGTGCGGCGGCCCCGCTGGCGGAAAAGCCGCCGCGGCCGCCGGGCGGCACCAGAGCACGCGGGCGACCGCCACCCCGGCCGCCACTGCCGCGCCACGGCCGAGCGCGTCACCCCGCGCGTCGCCGAGCGTGATCCCGGTTCCGCCGCCGCCGGGGAACCTGCACCAGACCCAGACGTTCCCGAGCGCGCGCGCACGCGTCTTCCGGGCGGAGATGACCGACCTGTGGATCGCCGTGCTGACCGGCAAGCCCGGTGCCGCGGCCCAGGCATTCTTCCCGCTGCCCGCTTATACGCAGGTCAAGGCCATCGGCAACCCGGCCGCCGACTGGCGCACCCGGCTGTTCGCCGAGTTCCGGCTCGACGTCGTCGCCGCTCACCGCCTGATCGGCCAGACTGCCACGCTGGTGCGCGTGATCGTGCCCTCGGCGCAGGCGGCCTGGATCTATCCGGGCGCATGTGAGAACGCCGTCGGCTACTGGCACGTCACCGGCGCGCGGATGCTCTACCAGAAGCACGGCCGGCCGCGCTCGATCGGGATCGCGTCGCTGATCTCCTGGCGCGGCCGCTGGTACGTCGTGCACTTCGGCGGCGTCGACCGCAGCGGCTCGGGCGGCCTGATCGACGCGCCCGCGGCCGGCCCGGGCGTGCCCGGGCCGCCAGGCGGCTGCTGACCCGCCCGATCTGGCCCGATTCATGGCCAAAGGTAGCAACATGACGATTTGACTACGCGAGTGGCTGTTATCAGGGAATGTGTCTATCATTTGCCGTGGACGTTACTTAGGGGCCGCCCGGTGCTCCCCCCGCCGTGCTGGGTGCAGTTGATGCGGCGTTCTCGGATGGGGGCTTTTTTCGTGCGCTCAATCGTATTTTTCCTGCGCTCAGTCATGGGTGGAACGCTGCTGCATTCTGTCAGCCGGGTCGTGCGGGGCCACCGCATCGGTGCCGGCCTGGCCGTCCTCGCCCTGGCTCTCACCGCGTTTCCGGCAGGCGCCGGGGTGGCGGCGGCCAGCTCCGCCCAGGCTGCCCGGGGGGCCGGCGTCACCGCTTCTCACCCCAAGCCGTTCCACGTATCGACCGCGTCCTTGAACAACATGCGCACCGGGTGGGATCCCAGCGAGCCGAACCTGAGCCCCTCGACGGTGCAGAGTTCGAGCTTCGGTCAGTTGTTCCACACGTCGGTCACCGGCCAGGTGTACGCCGAGCCGCTGGTGATCGGCTCGACGGTGATCGTGGCCACCGAAAGCAACTACGTCTACGCCCTGAACGCCAACACCGGTGCGGTCGAGTGGAGGACCGGGGTGGGTCCCGCGTACAAGATCCCGAAATGCGGCAACATTACCCCGTACATCGGGATCACCTCGACCCCGGTCTATGACTCCTCGACCGGCACGGTCTACGTGATGGCCAACATTAATACCGGAAATGGCATCGACTGGCGGTTAATCGGGCTCAACATCGCGAACGGCAACGTCACCTTCACGCACGGCATCTACGGCAGCCCGTCCAACGACTCCAGCATCACCTTCAACGGCACCCAGGAGCTCCAGCGGCCGGGACTGATGCTGCTCAACGGCACGGTCTACGCCGCGTTCTCCTCACACTGCGACTACAAGCCCTATGACGGGTTCGTTTCCGCCGTGAACCCGTCGAACGGCAACTACACGCTGTGGAGTGACGAGTCCGGGGCGAGCGACAACAGCGGCGGCATCTGGCAGAGCGGCGGCGGGATCATGTCGGACGGCCCCGGCCGGATCATCCTCACCACCGGCAACGGCGTCTCCCCGCCCAAGGCTCCCGGCAACAACCCGCCCGCCTATCTCGCCGAATCAGTCGTCCGGCTGGCGCAGAAGCCCGACGGCACCCTGGCCCCGCAGGACTTCTTCAGCCCGGCCAACGCCCCCAGCCTCGACCAGACCGACACCGACTACGGCGCCGCCGGCCCGGTCGCCCTCCCGGTGGGCACCAGCGCTTACCCGAACGTCATCGTCGCGGGCAGCAAGATCGGCACTATATTCCTGCTGGACTCCAACAACCTCGGCGGCCGCGAGCAGGGCTCTAACAACTCGGACAAGGTCCTGTATGAGACCGGGAAGGTCTCCAAGATGTGGGGCCACCCGGCGGTGTTCGAGCAGAGCACGTCCTCGATCCCGTCGAACTCCTCCAACCTCTTCAACTACGTGTACGCGGTGGGCAACAACGACTACGTCCGGGCCTTCCGGATCGACACCAACGGCAGCGGAACGCCGAAGCTGACCGACGTGGCCGACAGCACCTTCATGTTCCCCTACGGTTCCGGGTCACCCACGGTCACCTCCAGCGGCAACGACCCCAACTCCGCGGTCGTGTGGGAAGTGCAGAACAACGACAAGGCGAAGATAGCCTCTGTCCTCGTCGCCTTCCCGGCCGTGCCGCAGCCTGGTAAGCACGGCGGAGTCAAGCTCCAGGAGATCAATGGCCTGCCGGTCGGGACCGCCACCAACTATACGATCCCTGCCACCAGCAACGGCAAGGTCTACGTGGGTGAAGGCAGCGGTACCTCGGGTGATGTCTACGGCTTCGGGGTCACCAGCGGGGGCCCCCTGCAGCGGAGCGCGACGCCGGACTTCGGCTCCACCCCCGTGGGCTCGTCCACTACGCGGACCATCACGGCGACCGCGTCGCGGACAATCACCGTGACCGGCATCGGCGATTCCGCCTCCGCCTCATCCAGTAACCCGTTCACAGTCGGCCAGGTGACCGAGACCTCAGCCGACAGCGGCAAGCGCGTGCCGGTCACCTTCCCGGTCACCCTGCACACCGGTGACACGCTGTACGCACCGGTGACGTACGCCCCTACCGTCCCGGGCGGTGTCAGCGGCACGCTGTCCTTCGCCGCCACCGCCGGCCAGAACGTCGCCGTCAGCGCGCCGCTCATCGCCGACGCCACCCAGACCGGGCTCTACGCCACCGCCCCGAGCCTGTCCATGCTGGATAATCTCAACGACAACACGCTGATCGTCCCGATGCCGGTCGGCACGACCCAGTACGCGCTCAGCACGATCGTCAACGGCGGTACCACGCCGCAGCGGATCACGAAGATCAGCGAACCGAGCGCTCCCTTCGGGGTCAAGCAGCTGCCCAAGGTCGGGATGGTCCTGCAACCCGGGCAGTCCGTCACCGTGCAGTTCTCCTACACTCCGAGCAAGGCCGTTACCTCCAACTCAGCGCTGACCGTCACCGGCAGCAGCGGCACCGCCGCGACGGTCAGCCTGACTGGCTCCAGCCAGCCCGGCATCAGCAAGTTCACCGCTCCCAAGGGCCTCAGCTTCGGTAAGGTCCCGGTCGGGCACACGGTCACCCGGTTCGTCCACATCGTCAACGCCGGCAACGAGGCATCCCTGGTCAGCAGCACAGTCCTGTCCGGGCCGTTCCACGCCCTCGCCAATCCCCCCTCCGGCCTGCCGTTCAACAGCGGCAACGACCTCTCCATCCCGGTCACCTTCACTCCCACGGCCGCCGGCCTGTCCACCGGCGGCTACACGATGACCTGGACCGACCTGTTCGGTCCGCACACCCTCACCATCTCCTTCACCGGCACGGGAGTGTAAGACCGGCCCGGGCTGACCCTGGCCGGGGTTAGCCCGGGCCTGCCCGGGCCCCCTGGCGGCTGCTGACCCGCCCCGATCTGGCCCGATCTGACCCGATTCATGGCCGCCGAAAGCATTATGACGATTTGATTACGCGGGTGGCTGTTATTAAAGAATGTGTCTATCATTTGCCGTGGACATAACTTAGGGGCCGCCCGGTGCTCCCCGCCGTGCTGGGCGCAGTTGATGCTGCGTTGTCGGATGGGGGCTTTTTTCATGCGCTCAGTCATACGTGGAACGCTGCTGCGTTCCATCAGCCGGATTGTGCGGGGACACCACATTGGTGCCGGTCTGGCCGCCCTCGCCCTGGCTCTCACCGCGTTCCCGGCAGCCGCCGGCGCGGCGGTAGCCAGCCATGCCGCCAGGGTGGCGGGAGCATCTGCTTCCCGCCACTCACCCCTGGACGTCACCACAGCCTCGTTCGGCAACCTGCGCACCGGGTGGGACCCGAACGAGCCGGGACTGAGTCCCTCAGTGGTGCACGGCTCGACCTTCGGCCAGGTGTTCAAGACCTCCGTCAGCGGGCAGATCTATGCCCAGCCGCTGGTGGTCGGCTCCCAGGTCATCGTGGCGACCGAAAATGACATGGTGTACGGGATGGACGCCACCACCGGCAAGGTCAACTGGTCCACCTCGCTGGGCAAGCCGTACGCCATCAAGGGCTGCATCAACATCGTCCCCAACATCGGGGTCACCTCGACCCCCGCCTACGACCCCTCGACCAATACGGTCTACGTGCTGGGCCAGGTCAACACCGGAAATTCGATCGCGACGCGGCTGTTCGGGATCGACGTCAGCACGGGCAACATCACCTTCACGAAGGGGATCTACGGCAGCCCGTCCAATGACTCCCACATCAGCTTCAACGGAACGCAGGAGCTCCAGCGGCCGGGCCTGCTGCTGCTCAACGGCGTGGTCTACGCCGCATTCTCCTCGCACTGCGACAAGAAGCCGTACGACG
Organism: uncultured Actinomycetes bacterium; assembly: GCA_963702235.1. Taxonomy (GTDB): domain Bacteria; phylum Actinomycetota; class Actinomycetes; order Streptosporangiales; family Streptosporangiaceae; genus PALSA-505. Next base: position 195,018 of record CAVPBZ010000022.1, on the reverse strand, counting down.
GGTACGTGTCCGCCGTGAACGTCTCGACCGGCAATGCCACCCTCTGGTCCGATGAGGCCGGGGCCACCGACAACTCGGCCGGCATCTGGCAGAGCGGCGGCGGCCTGGTGTCGGACGGCGCGGGACGGGTCATCCTCACGTCCGGAAACGGTGTCTCCCCGCCCAAGGGCCCCGGCAGCAACCCGCCCGGCCAGCTCGCCGAGTCCGTGATCCGGCTGCAGCCGCAGTCGAACGGCACCCTGAAGGCACAGGACTTCTTCAGCCCGGCCAACGCCCCGAGCCTCGACAACCAGGACCTGGACTACGGCTCCTCCGGGTCGGCCGAGCTGCCGGTCGGCACCTCGGCTTACTCGAACGTCCTGGCGCAGGGCAGCAAGATCGGCCACCTGTTCCTGCTGGACGCCAACAACCTCGGCGGCCGCGAGCAGGGCTCCGGCAACTCCGACAAGGTCCTGTACCAGAGCAGCGCATACGGCGGCCTGTGGGGCCACCCCTCGGTCTTCGAGCAGAGCACGTCCGCGATCCCGCCCAATTCCTCTGGGCTGGCCAACTACGTGTTCATCACGGGCAAGAAGGATTACGTCCGAGAGTTCGAGATCGACACCAACGGCAGCGGGGTGCCGAGCCTGAAGGACCACGCCAACAGCACCTTCCAGTTCCCCTACGGCTCCGGGTCCCCGGTGATCACCTCCAACGGCAACGACCCGAATTCCGCGGTCATATGGGACGTGCAGAACAACGGCGGCTCGAACTCCACGCTGGTGACCTTCCCGGTCGTGCCCGTGCCCGCGAAGGGCGGCGGGGTGAAGCTCTCGGAGATCAACGGCCTGCCGATCGGGAACGCCGACGTCTTCACGATCCCTGCCAGCAACAACGGCATGGTCTACGTGGGCACCGGAGACGGTCACGTGCTTGGCTTCGGAGTCACCTCGGGCGGTGCCATTCAGCGCGGTGCGACTCCGGCGTTCAGTAGCACCGCGGTGGGCTCATCCACCGCCCAGACCGTCGAGGTCACCGCGTCGCGGACGGTCACCGTCACCGGCATCAGCTCCTCCGCCGCCCTCACGCCCGACCCGTTCAGCGTCGGCCAGGTGACTAACACCTCACCGGGCGGCAAGCCAGTGCCGGTCACGTTCCCGGTGACGCTGCACAGCGGGGACATGCTGCGCGCACCGGTGACGTACGCGCCCACCGCCCCCGGCGGCGCCGACGGCACGCTGTCCTTCATCACCGCCACCGGCCAGCCGGTGAGTGTGCCGCTCATCGCCGACGCCACGCAGACCGGGCTGTATGCGACCACCACCAGCCTGAGCATGCTGCTGTCGCTGAAGAACGGCACGGTGATCGCCCCGGTGCCGGTCGGCACGCCCAACTACGCGACCACCACGATCGTCAACGGCGGGACCACGCCGCAGCGGATCACCAAGATCAGCCAGCCAGGCGGTCCGTTCACGGTCATCAACCTGCCCAAGATGGGCACCGTCCTGCAGCCTGGTCAGAACGTGACCGTGCAGTTCATCTACACGCCCACCAAGACGGTCACCTCGAACGCTGCCCTGACCGTCACCGGCAGCAGCGGCACCGCCGCCACGGTCAGCGTGTCCGGCTCCAGCGCGCCCGCCCTGGACAAGTTCACCGCTCCCCATAGCGTGAGCTTCGGCCAGATCCCGGTCGGCCAGACCGCGACCCGGTACCTCCACATTGTCAACGCAGGTAACCAGCCGGCCACGGTCAGCGGCACGAAGCTCACCGGGCGGCAGTTCCGCGAGGCCGCCAAGGTTCTCGCCGGCCTGCCTGTCAGCGGCGGCGCTGACCTCAACGTCCCGGTCACCTTCACGCCGGCCGCGAAGGGATACTCCATCGGTTCCTACACCTTCAGCTGGACGGACCGGTTCGGCCCGCACAGCCTCACCATCACCGTCAGCGGCACCGGGGCGTAGCAGGCGCGGGCGCCCGCGCCGGGTAGCCGGCGCGGGCGCTCAGCCCGGACGTACCAGCCCCGGACGTACCAGTAGGGTCTGCGGCCCGCGGAAGGAGATGTTCGGGTGGAAGCTCAGCTGCTGCCCCCCGGCGAGCCGTAGCCCCGGGAAGCGCCGGGCCAGTTGCTCCACCGCCAGGCGGGTCTCCAGCTTCCCGAGGCTGGCGCCCAGGCAGTAGTGCAGGCCCTTGCCGAACGCCAGGTGGTCGGTCGCGTTCGGCCGCAGCGGCTCGAAGGTGTCCGGGTTGCCGAAGACCGAGGCGTCCCGGCCGGCCGCGGCCAGCCACAGGAACAGCCGGGCACCCTCGGGCAGCTCGATGCCGCCCCGCGTCACCGGCCGGGTGGTGACCCGCCGCCACACCGGCACGGACGGGTCGAACCGCAGCGTCTCGTCCACCACGGCGGGGATCAGGGCGGGATCGGCGGCCACCCGGTCCCAGCGCTCCGGCGCCTCGAGCAGGCGGTGCACCGTGTTGCCGATCAGGCCGGTCGTGGTCTCGTGCCCCGCGAACGACAGCGAGAACAGGATCGAGGAGATCTCGTCCAGGCTGAGCCGGGCCGGGTCCTCGGCGTGGATGGCCAGCAGGTCGCTGGTCAGGTCGTCGTCGCCGGCGGCGGCCTTGGCGTCCACGAGCTCGCGCAGGTAGCGCCGGTAGGCGGCGATGGCGGTCGCGATCTCGACCTGGTCCGCGGCGTCCGGCCGCCCCCAGGACAGCGCGGCCCGGAAGCCGCACCACTGCTTCAGCTGCGGGTAGTCCCGCTCGGGCACGCCGATCAGGGCGAACACGATGTTGGCGGGCAGCGGGAAGGCCAGCGACGCGACCAGGTCGAACTCCGGCAGGCAGGCCACGGCGTCCAGCAGCGCGGCGGTGGTCGCCTCGATCGCCGGGATCATCGCGGTGACCCGCCTGACGCTGAACGCGCGGGCGGCCGGCCGCCGCAGCCGCGCGTGCGCCGGCTCATCGAGGCTGACCATCGACGGCTGCGGCTGGTGCCCGCCCGCGAGCAGGATCCGCTGCGCCTCGGGAACCAGCGGCGCGAGCGGCGCCTGGGCCACGGCGGCCGAGTAGGCCCGCGGGTCGCGGAACACCTGCTCGATGTCCGCGTACCGGGTGACCACGTAGTAGCCGATCGAGGGGGCGTAGAAGATCGGCTCGGCGGCCACCGGCAGCGCGGCCAGCACCGCGTACGGGTCCGCCAGGTACTGCGGTGACAGCGGGTCAAAGGTCGCCCGCACCGGACAGCCTGGCGCAATCTCGGCCGTCGTCATGTCTGTGCCTTCGGGTTGCACGCAATGCCGTCTCCCCGGAGTCTGCCACCCCGATGCGGCGTACGTCAGCGGCTGCGGCGCGCGTCAGCGGATGAGTCCAGCCAGGTCCGGGCAGCACCCCGGCTCAGGTCGAGGACACCGTGACCGTCATCCTGCGTGGCTAGCCCGGCGGCCGCCGCCGTAATCCGGGAGATCTTCCGAACGGTGCACGGCGGCCCTGGTCACGGCCGGTTTGTGTCCGCTCGCCGGGGGTCACCAGCCCGCTTTCGTACGCCATGACGACGAGCTGGGCACGGTCGCGGGCGTTGAGCTTGGTCAGGATGCGGCTGACGTGAGTCTTGGAGGTGAGCGGGCTGAGAAAGAGCTGGGCGGCGATCTCGTCGTTGGACAGGCCGGCCGCCACCAGCGTCATGACCTCGCGCTCCCGCTCGGTGAGCCTGGCCAGGATCTTGTCGCTGACCGCCGGCCGCTCCGGGCGGCTGACGATGTCGGTGATCAGCCGCCGGGTCACGCTCGGCGACAGCAGCGCGTCGCCGCGGGCGACCACCCGGACCGCCTGCAGCAGCTCGGCGGGCTCGGTGTCCTTGAGCAGGAAGCCGCTCGCGCCCGCCCGCAGCGCCTGGTAGACGTAATCGTCGGACTCGAAGGTGGTCAGGATGAGAACCCTGACCCCGGCCAGGTCGTCGTCGGCGGCGATCCGCCGGGTGGCTTCCAGGCCGTCGACACCGGGCATCCTGATGTCCATCAGCACGACGTCGGCGCGCTGGCTGCGGGCCAGCTCCACGGCCTGGGCCCCGTCGGTAGCCTCGCCCACCACTTCGAGATCGCCGGCCGCGTCGATCAGCAGCCGGAATCCGGCCCGGATCAGGGCCTGGTCGTCGGCGAGCAGCACCCGGATCATGGCCGGCTTCCCTCGGTCGCAGGCGCGGGCTCCGGGCGCCCCTCCGTGGCCTCAGGCGGGCGTGACGTGGCCTCCGGAGACCGCGGCGCGGTCTCAGGCGGGTGCGGCGCGGTTTCAGGCGGGCGTGACGTGGCCGCAGGCGGGTGCGGCGCGGTCTCAGGGGGGTGCGGCGCGGTCTCAGGGGGGTGCGGCGCGGCCCCCCGCGGGCCTGGTGCAGGCTCTGACGGCCCCGGCCCCGGCCCCGGCCCCGGCTCTGGCCCCGGCCCGGGCCGGGTGGCGGCCGGCTGCCCGGCGAGCGGGAGGCGGGCCAGTACCCGGAACCCGCCGGATGCGCCAGGGCCGGCCTCAACCGTGCCGCCGACCGATGCGGCGCGTTCGCGCATCCCGGGCAGCCCGTGCCCGCCACCGCCATCGGCGGCAGCGTCGGCGGGCAGCCCGCGGCCGGTGTCGGTGACGGTGATCAGCAGCTCGCTGCCAGCGTAACCCAGCGACACGGCGGCGGTGGCGGGACCGGCGTGCCGGATGGCATTGGTCAGCGACTCCTGGATGATCCGGTAGGCGGCCAGGTCGGCCGGGGCCGGCAGCGGCCGCTGGTTCCCTGTGACCGTGAAGGCGATCCGCAGGCCGCCGTTCCGCGCTGCTGATCAGGGTGTCCAGCTGGGCCAGCCCGGGGGCCGGCTGGGTGGAGTCCGGCTCGTCGGCCTGCCGGAGCACGTTCAGTATGGCCCGCAGCTCGCGCAGGCCCTCCTTGCTGGCGAGCTTGATCGCCTGCAGCGCATCGACCGCGGCGTCTGGGCGCTCAGCGGCTACGTGCGCCGCCACGCCGGCCTGGACGTTGATCGTGGCCATCGTGTGCGCGACGACGTCGTGCAGCTCACGGGCGATGCGCAGCCGCTCCTCGTCGATCCGCCGCCGGGCCTCGTCGTCGGCGCGGGTCTGGATCGAAGCCACGAACGCCCGCCGGCTGGCGACCGCGATCCCGCCGAACGAGGCGGCCGCGACCAGCCCCGGGATCGTGACGAACCCGCCGCCGAACGGGCCGAACGGGTTTTCCGCAGCGGTGGCCGCCATCAGCACGACCAGCGTGCCGGCCGCCCATCCGGCCGCCCGGCGGATGCTGACCCTCGAGGCCACCGTGTACAGGGCGACGACCGGTGCCAGCAGGGCGGCGCCGTTGACGTAGCCGAGCAGGCTGTAGATGACCACTGCGGTGGTGCTGATGCACAGCACCGCCACCGGGTATCTGCGGCGCCAGGCCAGGACCAGGGTGGCCACGGCGACCAGCAGGAAGGCTGCGCCCGGGGTGTGCGGGATGTGGTGGCCGCTGACGATCTGGTCCCTGGGCTGGCTGGGGTGTGCTTCTCCGGCGGACCCGCCGACCAGGACGGCCGTCAGGATCAGGGCGAAGACCACGTCACGCGCCGCCGAGGCGCGCCACCATCGCCACCAGGTCACCGGGCCGCTGTCCACCTGCTCAGCGTAGGCCCACGGAGCCTCCGGGCCATCCTCCCCAGGCTGGCCGGCCGGGTACTCGCCCAGGAGTACGCGGCCGCCCGCTGCTCCCCGGGCAGCAGGCGCAACTGCCGCCCGGCGGACGACGACGGCGGACCCCCTCGGCCGGGACGCTTGCGGTGCTGGCGGAGGGCCCGCCGGTGCAAAGAGCCCGGAGGCTGCGATGCCCCGCCTGACCCGTTTCGTACTCCGCCACAAAGCTATGGTGGCGGTGTTCTGGCTCGTCATCGCCGCCGTCGGCGTGATGACGATCAGCGGCACCACGCACCGGATGACCAACAGCTTCGCCATGCCGGGCCAGGCCTTCCGGGTCGACAACCGGATCGTCGCCACCTATGGCAACGGCGGATCGCAGACCCCATACCTGCCGGTACTGACCGTGCCGGCCGGCCAGCGGGTCACCGACCCGGCGGTCGCCGCCGCCACCGGCCGGGCGTTCGCCGCCGCGGCCCGGGCGGTCCCGCACACAAGGACCGCCGACTACGCCACGACCCATGACCCGGCGTTCATCACCCGCGACGGGCGGTCCACGTTCGCCCTCGTCTACACCCCGCAGGTGACCGGTTTCGGCAGTCCCAGCGTGGGCCCGGCCATCCAGCGCGCGGTCGCGGCGGCCGCGCCGCCGGGCTGGCACACCGGCATCACCGGCCTCGGACTGCTGCAGAACGGCAAGCCCGCCTCGTCCAAGGGCACCAGCCTGATGGCCGAGGCCATGATCGGGGCGGTCGGCGCGCTGGTCATCCTGGCGCTCGTCTTCGCCAGCTTCCTGGCCCTGCTGCCGCTGGTGATCGGCGGGGTCTCCGTGCTGGCCACGTTCCTGCTCGTCGGCGGGCTGACCGAGATCACCGGTGTCAGCCAGATCGTGGAGTTCCTCATCGCGCTCATCGGGCTCGGCGTGGCCATCGACTACTCGCTGCTGGTGGTCAGCCGCTGGCGGGAAGAGCGCGCAGCCGGCCGCGACAACGCCAGCGCGGTGACCGAAGCGATGAATCACGCCGGGCGCGCCGTGGTCTTCTCCGGGCTCACCGTCGCCATCGGGCTGCTGTCGATGATCGTGCTGCCGGTGCCGATGCTGCGCAGCGTCGGTTACGGCGGGGTGCTGGTCCCGCTGGTCTCCGTCGCGGTCGCGGTGACCCTGCTCCCGGTGATCCTGGCCAGCGTCGGTCCCCGGCTGGACTGGCCGCGGCTGCGCACCGACCGGTCCGCCAGCCGGGTGTTCAGCGCCTGGGCCCGCGTCGTCTACCGCCGCCGCTGGCTGGCCGCCCTGGCCGGAACCGGCATCCTGGCCGCGCTGATGCTGCCCGCACTCTCCCTGCACCTCGGCGAGCCGGGCAGCGGCGCGCAGGCCACCGCGGGACCCGCCCACGCCGCGCTGACCACGCTGACCGACGGCGGCATTCCGTCCGGGGTGATCACCCCGGCTGAGGTACTGACCTCGTCCGCGCCCGGCGCGGTGGCCGCGCAGGCGGCCCGGGTGCCCGGCGTGTACACCGCCGTCGCCCCCGCCACGGCTGACTACCGGCGGGCCGGCACGCAGATCGTCACGGTCATCCCCGCCGCCGAAAGCGGCGGCCCGGCCGGCCAGGCGACCGTCGACCGGCTCGAGGGTGCCCTGCTCGGCCGTCCGCAGGTGCTCGGTGTCGGCGGCGACGGCGCGTCGCTGATCGACTTCAACCACGCGGTGTACGGCAACTTCCCGCTCATGCTGGCGCTGATCAGTATCGCCACGTTCCTGCTGCTGACCAGGGCGTTCCGCTCGGTGCTGCTGGCCGCCAAGGCCGTGCTGTTCAACCTGGTCTCGCTGGCCGCGGCGTACGGGGTGCTGACCTGGGTCTGGCAGGACGGTCACGGCTCGCAGGCCATCTGGGGCATCCCGGCCACCGGCGCGATCACGATGTGGGTGCCGCTGATGGTCTTCGCCTTCCTGTTCGGCCTGTCGATGGACTACGAGGTGTTCATCCTGACCCGCATCCGGGAGGCCTATGACACCAGCGGCGACGCCCGGCAGGCGGTCACCGAGGGTCTGGGCCGTACCGGCCGCCTGGTCACCAGCGCGGCCGCGATCCTCATGCTCAGCTTCCTGTCCATGTCCACCGGGCCGCAGACCGACCTGAAGATCCTCGCCACCGGGCTCGGCGCGGGCATCCTCATCGACGCGCTTGTCATCCGCTGCCTGCTCGTCCCGGCCATGATCGCCCTCTTCGGCCGGGCCAACTGGTGGCTGCCCGGCTGGCTCGCCCGGCTGCTGCGGGTACCCGCGGCGAGCGCTCCGGCTGACGTCTCCCCGGCCGGCTCGGCTCCGGCCCTGGCCCGAGCCGGCTGACCGGGAGCAGCCATCCCGGCCCGGGTCCGCGACAGGCGGACCCGGGCCGCGATATCGCGCCTGACGAGCGCGGCCGAATGAATGGACATCGGGCTCGGCAACGACCATCATGAGGAAATCAATGAAATAGGGGGGGAAATGACCAGCCCGACCACAAACACGACGACCAGCGCGGCATTCTCTTGGGACACCCTCGGCCAGTACAAGGCTGAGGGCAGGTTCTTAGAGGGATACCCGGACGACCAGCGAACATTCTTTTCCCCGCGGGACAACGTGCACGGGCTTCTTGTCGCCCTGCTCGGCACCGCGCAGCACTCCATCGTGGTCAACATGTTCGGCTACGACGACGACGAGCTCAACAAGATCATCCAGGGCAAGCTCACCAGCGAGAACGTGTACGTGCAGATGAGCCTGGACCGCAGTCAGGCCGCGGGCGTGCACGAGAAGCAGATCCTGGCCAGCTGGGCCAACGATGCTTTCGGCAACAGCATCGCGATCGGGACCAGTTCGGTGCACAATGCGATCTCGCACCTGAAGATCGTCATTATCGACGGCGTCTACACGGTCAAGGGCTCGACCAACTGGTCATTGTCCGGTGAGCAGGAGCAGGACAACGAGCTCACGCTCAGCCGTAACGCCGTGGTCGCCGCCGAGACCCGGGCGATCCTGGACCTGAACCACGACTTCATGCTCAAGCAGATGGGCGGCACCGGCCTGAACGTCAAGTCGCTGATGGCCCCGACGACGGGCGCCGCGATCCCCCCGCTGCCGCCCCCGCCCCCGAGCGCCACCGGCTAACCCCGGTCCGCAGGCGGCCGGCGGTTCCGGGCACCGCGTCCGGCTCCGCGGGCGTCAGCAGCCGAGGATCTCAGCCAGCTGCACGAGACTGTCGGCGGCCAGCAGGCCGTCCAGCGCGGGCGGCTCTGTCGGCCGCGCGCCCGGGCCCCACTCCGCGGGCCGGCCGACGAAGACGGGACGCAGGCCGAGTGCGGCGGCTGCCTGCAGGTCGGACGGGTGCGCGGCGACCATCCCGGCCTCCCCGGGCTCGCATTCGAGCAGCCGCAGCGCCTCGAGGTAGACCTTCGCGTCCGGCTTGTAACCGCCTGCGAGCTGGGCCGAGAGCACCGCGTTGACCCGCAGGTCAGCGAATTTGAGCAGGTCGGCGAGCAGGGCGACGTGGCCGTTCGACAGCGTCGCGGTGACGTGCCCGTAGCGCAGCCTGCCGAGCCCTTCCCGACTGTCCGGCCACGGCCGCAGCCGGCGCCAGCCGCCCACGAGCGTCTCCTGGCTGTCCGGCCCGAGCGTGACACCGTGCCGGGACAGCACCTCGGCCAGCGTCTCGCGCTGGAGTGAGTCGAGGTCGCGCCAGGCGGCGCCGCCCCGGACCCGGTCCAGCGCCGGCTGGTAGGCGCGGCGCCAGTCGTCGATGATGCCCGGCCAGTCAGCCTCGGTATCCGGGCCACCCGTGGCCGCCCCGATCTCGATCAGGCTCGACCGCCAGTCCACCAGCGTCCCGAACACGTCGAACAGCAGCACCCGCACGCACGCCATTGTGCCCCCCGCCCCCCGCGCCCGGCACCCAGGCACCGCCATGATCATGAAGAGTCATGCGGGCTATCGCACGTACAAGTCTTCACGATCATGCTCGCCCGCCTTCCCGCGCCGCGTGCGCCGTGCGCCGGGCGCCGCGCTCCGCGGCCCGCGATGCCCTTGCTAGATGGGTGCACCCGTGCACAGAGTGTGCTTGTGCCCGATGACGCGCAAAGGGGAGTCAGTTATGACAGCAACGACGCACTCGACCCAGACTCCCGCGGCCACTGCGGTGACCGCGTGGCTGGGGAGATTCGGTGACGCGCTGGCGGCGGGTGACCTGGCGGCCGCGGCTGGCCTGTTCACTGAGGACTGCTACTGGCGGGAACTCATCGCGTTCACCTGGAACATCATCACGCTCGAGGGACGTGCAGCGATCACCGAGATGCTGGCCGGCACCTTGTCTGGTGCGCAGCCGTTCGGCTGGAAAATCACTGATGGCGAGCAACCCGCTGCGGCCGATGGTGTAACCGAGGCGTGGATCGACTTCGAGACGGCCGCCGGCCGGGGCCGCGGGCAGTTGCGGCTGCGCGACGGCCTGTGCTGGACGCTGCTGACCACCCTCGACGAGCTCAAGGGCTACGAGGAGCCGCAGGGCCCGAGCCGGCCCATGGGCGCCCAGCACGGCGCCAGCCACGGCCGCACCACCTGGCTGGAAGAGCGCGAGCACGAGGCGTCCGCGCTGGGCGCGACCGAGCAGCCGTACGTCCTAATCGTCGGCGGCGGCCAGGCCGGCATCGCGCTGGGCGCGCGGCTGCGCCAGCTCGACGTGCCGACGATCATCGTGGACAAGCGCGGCCGCCCCGGTGACCAGTGGCGCAGCCGCTACAAGTCACTCTGCCTGCACGACCCGGTGTGGTATGACCACCTGCCGTACCTGAAGTTCCCCGACAACTGGCCCGTCTTCTCGCCCAAGGACAAGATCGCCGACTGGCTCGAGTCGTACACGAAGATCATGGAGCTCAACTACTGGCCCAATACGGAGGCCAAGAGCGCCGCCTACCACGAGCCGACCGGAGAATGGACGGTGACCGTCGAGCGGGACGGGCAGCCGGTGGTGCTGCGCCCGGCGCAGCTTGTCCTGGCGACCGGGATGTCCGGCAAGCCGAACATGCCGTCGTTCCCCGGCATGGACGTGTTCCGCGGCGACCAGCACCACTCCTCCGCTCACCCCGGCCCGGACGCGTACCGGGGAAAGCGGTGCGTGGTCATCGGGTCCAACAACTCGGCCTTCGACATCTGCGGCGCGCTGTGGGAAAACGGCGCGGACGTGACGATGGTGCAGCGGTCATCCACCCACATCGTCAGGTCCGACACGCTGATGGACATCGGGCTGAGCGCGCTCTACTCCGAGCAGGCGGTCGCGGCCGGGATGACGACCGAGAAGGCGGACCTGCTGTTCGCGTCCATCCCGTACCGGCTCATGGCCGGGTTCCAGACCCCGCTGTACGACCAGATGCGCGAGCGGGACAAGGAGTTCTACGACCGGCTCGAAGCCGCCGGCTTCGAGCACGACTGGGGCGACGACGGCTCCGGCCTGTTCATGAAGTACCTGCGCCGCGGTTCGGGCTACTACATCGACGTGGGCGCGGCCGACCTGGTCGCTAACGGCGACGTCGCGCTGGTGAAAGGCCAGGTGGACCACCTGACCGAGAAGACCGTCGTCCTGGCGGACGGCACCGAGCTGCCGGCCGACCTCGTCGTCTACGCCACCGGCTACAACTCGATGAACGGCTGGGCGGCCGAGCTGATCTCGCAGCAGGTGGCCGACAAGGTCGGCAAGTGCTGGGGCCTGGGCTCGGGCACCCGCAAGGACCCCGGCCCCTGGGAAGGCGAGGAGCGCAACATGTGGAAGCCGACCCAGCAGGAAGCCCTGTGGTTCCAGGGCGGCAACCTGCACCAGTCGCGGCACTACTCGCTGTACCTAGCGCTGCAGCTGAAGGCCCGCCACGCCGGCCTTCCCACCCCCGTCTACGGCCTCCAGCAGGTCCACCACCGCAGCTGACCACGCCCGCCCCTGCCATCCACCCATGATCACGAAGACTTTTTAGCGCCCGCACCCGCACCCGCACAAGTCTTCGTGATCATGGCCGCCTGGTCATGCTCAGACGGCGGGCGCGCGGGCGGGGGCGGGGCGGCGGCCGCGGACCGGGTCGGCGAGCGCGGCGGTCAGCTCGCCCAGCGCGTCCAGCCGGTGCGCGCTGACCACGGCGTCGCAGTACGGCCAGGCCGCCGCCATGCCGCCGGCCAGCGGCTGGTAGCCCGTGCGGTGCGACCGCGGATTGACCCAGACGATGCGGAACGCCAGGCGGGACAGCCGCTCCATCTCGCGCCGCACCTCGGCCGGGTCGCCGGTGTCCCAGCCGTCGGACACCACGACGACCACCGCGCCCCGGGCCAGCCCGCGCTGGCCGTACCCGTCGTTGAACTCCTTCAGCGAAGCGCCGATCCTGGTCCCGCCCAGCCAGTCCGGCGCCGCCTGCCCGGCCCGCTGCAGCGCGGGCCCCGGCTGTGCCTGCGCCAGCGCCTTCGTCAGCCGGGTGAGCCGGGTGGCGAAACAGAACACCTCGGCCCGCGCGCCGCCCGCCGCGCAGTACAGCAGCTGCAGCATGGCCCGCGCGTACGGTTCCATGGACCCTGAGATATCGCACAGCACGACGAGTTTCCGTGGCCGCCGGGTCGGGCTTTTCTTGATTATCCCGAACGGGTGCCCACCGGTCCGCCGCGCATGCCGCAACGTTTCCCGCAGGTCCGGCTGGCGCCCGCGCGGTCCCCGGCGCTGACGCCGCGAGCGGCGCATCGGAACCGCGAGCGTGAGCCTGCGCATGACGCCGGTCAGCAGCGCCAGCTCGTCCGGGGTCAGCTCGGCGAAATCCGTCGCCGACAGCCGCTCGACCGCGCTGGCCACCACCCGCCGCCCCGCCGCGCCGCCGTCCGCTCGCCCGCCTCGCCCGGCTCGCCCGGCTCGCCCGCGGCCTCGGGCGCGGTGCCCTGGCCGTTCCCCGCCTCCTCGGCAGCTTCCGGGACGTCCACCGCGGCATGCTCCCTGGCTGCCTGCGCCGCCCGCGCCAGCGTGCTGCTCCCGCCCGCGTAGCGTTTCTTGATCGACGCCTAGTTTCTCCCCACCCGTGGGGTAAAAATCGGCATCGATCATGGAAGCCGCTGGCTGTCCCGGTTCCCCGGCCGCAGTTCCGGTCCCATTCGCGCCGTTTGGTGGGAAATGCGCCTGCTCCGCCCCGCCGAACGTCTCATCGAACACCCGCCGCAGCACCTCAGCGTGCTCCCGGCTCGACACCAGCGTCGCCAGCGCGCACTCGCGCAATGCCACCACGCTGCCCGGCCGCGCCACCGTCACCGCCCGCGCGAACCGCTCGCACCGGTCCGGCCCGACCGGCACCCCCGCCTCCCGCAGCCGTGCCCCGAACCGAGCCGCCACCTCAGCCACATCACTAGCCACGTGAGTCAACCCTCGCACCGGACCGCCGACAACACCCGCTTGCCCAGCCGGTCTTTCCCATGGAGTGCCGAGGGCACACACTCGCGTATCCGACGTTCGGCGTAGCCGACAGTCGGAGGAGCGAGTGTGTGTTCGAGGTGCCTGCTAGCTCTTCAGTCACCATCAGCCAGCACCCCAGCGAACCCGCCCTCACGCACAGCCCGCAAATCTTCCGCGTATTTGAGCACCGCCCCCGCCGTCCGCTCGGCAGCCTCCTTGTCCAGCTCGCTCACCCCGAGCACCCGCAGCGCAGCGGCCCAGCTGATCGCCTCCGCCACGCCCGGCGGCTTGACCAGGTCGAGTTCGCGCAGCCGGGCCACGCTGCCCGCGACCTGCCGGGCGAGCGAGGCGTCGGCGCCGGGCACCCGGCGCCGGATGATCTCGGCGACCCGCTCGGTGTCCGGGTAGTCGATCCAGTGGTACAGGCAGCGCCGCTTGAGCGCGTCGTGCAGGTCGCGGGTGCGGTTGGAGGTCAGCACCACCACCGGCGGCAGTGCCGCCCGGCGGGTGCCCAGCTCAGGGATGGTGACCGAGGACTCGGCCAGCAGCTCGAACAGGAACGCCTCGAACTCGTCGTCGCCCCGGTCGACCTCGTCGATCAGCAGCACGGCGGGCCGCGGGCCGGGATGGTCGAGCGCGGTCAGCAGCGGCCGCGGCAGCAGGTAGTCGGGGCTGAACAGGTCGGTCTCGCGCAGCATCTCGCCGCGCGACTCGGCCAGCCGGATCGCCAGCAGCTGGCGCGGGTAGTTCCACTCGTACAGCGCCTCGGCCGCGGTCAGGCCCTCGTAGCACTGCAGCCGGACCAGCGCGGTGTCCAGCGCGGTGGCGAGCGCCTTCGCCGCCTCGGTCTTGCCCACGCCCGGCTCGCCCTCGAGCAGGATCGGCTGGCCCATCCGGGCCGCGAGGAACAGCGCGGTGCCGAGCGACTCGTCGGCCAGGTAATGCGTCTCGGCGAGCGCGCCGACCAGCGTGGCCACGTCCGGCAGCCGCGCTGCCAGCTCGTCCGTCATGCACCGCTCCTCGTCACGCGAACCATTCCCCTGTCTGCCCGTCACCCGGTCGCCGCCGGCTCCGCCTTACGTAGTAGCCAGGTCGTTGCGGAGCGGACGGCCCTGGATGGCCCGCCACACGACGGCCGGGGTCAGCGGCATGTCGGCGTGCCGCACGCCGAACGGCGCCAGCGCGTCCACCACGGCGTTGACCACCGCCGCGGGCGAGCCGACGGTGGCCGACTCGCCGACGCCCTTGGCTCCGATCGGGTGGTGCGGCGACGGGGTGACGGTCGTGCCCAACTCCCAGGACGGGCACTCCATCGAGGTGGGCAGCAGGTAGTCCATGAACGAGCCGCCGAGGCAGTTGCCGTCGGAGTCGAACGCGATCACCTGCATGAGCGCCATGCCGAGGCCGTCGGCGAGCCCGCCGTGCACCTGCCCCTCGACGATCATCGGGTTGATCCGGACCCCGCAGTCATCCACCGCGATGAACCTGCGCACGTTGACTTTACCGGTCCCTGGATCCACGTCCACCACGCAGATGTACGCGCCGAACGGGTAGGTCAGGTTCGGCGGGTTGTACACCGTGGCCGCGTCCAGGTGGCCCTCGACCCCGTCCGGCAGCTCGAGGCCGGAATGCGCCGCCATCGCGATCTCGGCGATGCTCTTGCCCTGGCCCGGGTCGCCGCGCACCTGCCACCTGCTGTCGGCCCACTCCAGGTCGTCCGGCGCCGCCTCGAGCATGACCGCGGCCACGATGCGGGCCCGCTCCCTGACCTTGCGCGCCACCACCGCCGCGGCCGCGCCGGACACCGGCGTCGACCGCGAACCATACGTGCCGAGCCCGAACGGCGTCCGGTCGGTGTCGCCGTGCACCACGTCGACGTCGTCCGGGGATATCCCTAGTTCGGCCGCGACGATCTGCGCGAACGTCGTCTCGTGCCCCTGGCCCTGGGTCTGCACCGAGATGGCCAGGACCGCCTTGCCGGTGGGGTACACCCGCAGGTCGGCCCCGTCGGCCATGCCCAGGCCGAGGATGTCCATGTGCGCCCGCGGGCCGGCCCCGACCGCCTCGGTGAAGAAGCTGACCCCGATGCCCATCAGCGTGCCGGGCTGTCCCGCGTCCTCGCCGGGAGGTCCCGCGTCCTCGCCGGCCAGACCGGCTCCCTTGCGCTGCTCGGCCTGCTCACGGCGCAGCTCGGGGTAGCCGGCGATGTCCAGGGCCAGCCGCAGCGCGCGGGGGTAGTCGCCCGAGTCGTACTCCCAGCCGGTCACGGACGTGTACGGGAACTGCGCGGGCTGCAGCAGGTTCTGCATCCGCAGCTCGGCCGGATCGGCGCCCAGTTCGCGGGCGAGCACGTTGACCATGCGCTCGACCAGGTACACCGCCTCGGTCACCCGGAACGAGCAGGAGTACGCGACCCCGCCCGGCGCCTTGTTCGTGTACACCCCGGTGACCTCGCAGTGCGCGGTCTGCAGGTTGTAGGATCCGGTGAACACGCCGAAGAACCCGGCCGGGAACTTGGTCGGCTGCGCGGCCCCGTTGAACGCGCCGTGATCGGCGAGCACCCTGACCCGCAGGCCGAGGATCCGGCCGTCCCGCGTCGCGGCGATCTCGCCGCGCATGTGGTAGTCGCGGGCGAACGAGGTGCTCATCAGGTTCTCCGAGCGGTCCTCCATCCACTTCACGGGCTTGCCGGTGATCATCGAGCCGACCACCGCGCAGATGTAGCCAGGATAGATGCCGACCTTGTTGCCGAACCCGCCGCCGATGTCCGGCGAGATGACCCGGATCTTGTGCTCGGCGAGCCCGGTGACCAGCGCGTACATCGTCCGGTGCGCGTGCGGTGCCTGGCTGGTGGACCAGACGGTGAGCTTGCCGCTGATCGTGTCCATGTCGGCGACGGTGCCGCAGGTCTCGAGCGGCGCGGGATGCACCCGCGGGTAGAGCATGTCCTGGGCCAGCACGACGTCGGCGGCCGCGAAGACCTCTTCGGTGCGCGCCCGGTCGCCGGCCTCCCAGTCGAAGATCCGGTTGTCGGCCTGGCCGGCGATGTCGTCACGGATCAGCGGGGCACCGGGATCGAGCGCCCGGCGCGCGTCCACCACCGGCGGCAGCGGCTCATAGGTCACGTCGATGAGCTCAAGCGCGTCGCGGGCGGCGTACCTGTCCTCGGCGACGACGAAGGCTACTTCCTGGCCCTGGAAGCGCACCTTGTCCGTGGCCAGCACCGCCTGCACGTCCTGGGACAGCGTGGGCATCCAGGCGAGCTGCAGCTCCGCCAGCGTCTTGCCGGTGATGACGGCCCGCACCTTCGGGTGCGCCTCGGCCGCCAGCGTGTCGATGCCGGTGATCCTGGCGTGCGCCAGCGGGCTGCGCAGAATGGCCCCGTGCAGCATGCCCGGCAGCTGGATGTCGTTGACGAAGGTGCCGCGGCCCCGGATGAACCTGGCATCCTCTTTCCTGCGCAACGGTCCGTAGGCTCCGTTCGGGGAAAACTGCGTCGCGGCGGTCATCCGGCTGTCTCCGGAACGGAATCGGCGTCCTCGCCGTCGAGCCGGGCGCGCTCCGCGGCCTCGTGCTCGGCCGCCCACCGGATCGACCGCACGATGTTCTCGTAGCCCGTGCACCGGCAGATCTGCCCGGACAGCGCCTCGCGGATCGCCGCGGCCGACGGGTCGGGGTTGTTGTCGATCAGCCATCTCGCGGTCATCATCATGCCGGGCGTGCAGAATCCGCACTGCAGCCCGTGGCACTCGGTGAAGCCCTGCTGCACCGGATCGAGCTCGCCGCCGCGTTCCAGCCCCTCCACCGTCCGCACCCGGTGCCCGTCGGCCATGGCGGTCAGCACGGTGCAGGACTTCACCGGTGTCTCGTCCAGCCAGACCACGCAGGCACCGCAGTTGGAGGTGTCACACCCCCAGTGTGACCCGGTCAGGCCGAGCTGGTCGCGCAGGAAGTGGATGAGCAGCAGCCGCGGCTCGACCTCGGCCATGTACTCCCTGTCGTTGACGCTGATCGTGACCTGCACGTCACGCCTCCCCGCCGCGCGCCCTGGCCCGTGCGCGCCGCAGCGCCCGGGCGGTGAGCTCGGCGGCGAGATGGCGCTTGTAGTCGGCGGGCCCGCGCTGGTCCGAGACCGGCGTGCAGTGCTCGGCGGCGATCTGCCCGGCCCGGGCGAAGCTGTCGTCGGTGGCCTGCGCTCCGCGCAGGAAGTCCTCGGCCTCGGCCGCGGAGAAGTGCTCGGCGCCGACCGCCGCCAGCCCGATCCCGGCCTCGGTGATCGTGTCGCCGTCGAGCCACAGCGCGGCGCCCGCGGCGCCGACCGGCCAGTCGCCGGCCCGGCGGTCCACCTTCAGGTAGGCGCTGCCGCCGCCGGGCAGGATCGGCACCCGGATCTCGGTCAGCAGCTCGTCCGGCGCCACCACGGTCTCGTAGGGGCCCAGGTGGAACGCCCGCTCCGCGACGGTGCGGGTGCCGGAGCCGCCCTCGATGACCATGGTCGCGCGCAGCGCGGCAAACGCGGCGGACAGGTCCTCGGACGGATCGGCCTGGCACAGCGAGCCGCCGATCGTGCCGCGGTTGCGCACGATCGGGTCGGCGATCCGCCGCTCCGCATCGTGCAGGATGGGGAAATGCAGGCCGGCGATGGGCGAGCTGAGCAGCTCCGCGTGCCTCGTGAGTGCGCCGATCCTCAGTTCGCTCTCCTCGACTCTCAGGTAGGCAAGCTCGGCGAGGTCGTTGATGTTGACCAGCGTCTCCGGCTGGGCGAGCCGCAGCTTCATCATCGGGATGAGGCTGTGGCCGCCGGCCAGCACCCGCGATTCCGGCCCGAACTTGGCCAGCAGCGCGAGCGCGTGCGGCACGCTGGTGGCGCGCTCATATTCGAAGTGTGCGGGAACCTGCATCCTGTCCTCTCCGCCGCCCGGTGCGGACGTGACCGCGTGACCCAGGGTAAATCCTCGCTCCTGGGCGGCAACGATCAGATAACGGGGTGCTTATGTCTGGCGCGCGGGCGCGGTCAGGACGATTGTCTTTGCTATGACCCTCACCCAGCTCAACGTGTTCGTCCTGGTGGCGCGCCTGGGGTCGGTCACCGCGGCGGCGAGCGCGCTGAACGTGAGCGAGCCCGCGGTATCCCAGGCGCTCACCGCGCTGCGGCAGCACCTGGGCGACCCGCTGGTCGTCCGCGGCTCGGGCGGGATGACGCTGACCCCCGGCGGGACGCGGCTGCTGAGCACCGCGTCACAGATCGTGGCGCTGGGCGCCGAGGCGCAGGCCGCGGTGCGCGCGGCCCAGGGCGCGCCGGAGCAGCTGCGGCTGGTCGCCTCGTCCACCGTCGCCGAGTTCGCGGTCAGCCCGCTGCTCGAGGCGTTCACCCGGCGGTTCTCCGGGGGAGTGGAGGTGTCTTCGGGCGTGGCCGCCGACAGTGAGATGGCGGTGCTGGTGGCGAACCGGCTGGCCGACATCGCGCTGGGCGCGGCGATCGCCCGCGACCCGCAGCTTCAGGTGACCAGCGAGCCGGTGTTCCGGTACAAGATGATCGTGGTGACCGCCGCGCAGGCCAAGCCGCGCGGACCGGCGAGCCAGTGGCTTTGGCTGGTCGACCCGTCCGGGACCGACCGGGACAGCGACACCGGCCGGCTGCTGGCCGCGCTGCGCATTCCGGACGCGCGGATCAGGGTCTTCCCCAACCAGACGGCCGCCTGGGCCGCCGCCGCCGACGGCTCGGGCGTGGCCCCCGCGGCCTCGCACCTGGTCGCCCAGCAGCTGCGCCGCGGCGAGCTGTCGGTGCTGACCGTGCCGGGTACCCCGATGGACGCGTGCTGGCACGTGACCACGCTGAGGAAGGAGCACAGGCCGGTAGCCGCCAGCTCGCTGCGGCACTTCCTCGGCACCCCCGAGGCCATGCACCTGATGCGCGCGCCGACCGAGGGGATGCCGCCGTCCAGGTTCCGGCCGCCGGTCTACGTGACGATCTGGAGCTAGACCCCGTTCAGACCGGGTCCGATCCATGGGCGGCCCGGGATCTGGTCAAATGAACCCCAGGCGGTGCCCGAGGTACAAGGCTGGCTTAACGTTGGTTTCATGCTCGCCGGATAGACCTCTTCCCTCCGGGTAGAGTCGTCCATTGCAGAGCCCGGCTGGCTATGGAGGAATTGAGTGCACAGGCCCTCGACCTCTGGCCCTGGGCCCGCGATCGCCCGCAGGGGGCGCGGTGGCCCGGTGGCTGGGGGAACTGGTCCCCGCAAAAGGCCCCGACTTCGGGACAGGCTATGGGCGCGGATCGTTGCCGCGCTGCTGGGCATGTTCCTCATCGTCGTGGGCTGGTCCGTGGGTCATGCGCTGACCATGCCCGGCGGCGGCTCCGTCTCGGAGCGGCTGGCCGAGTGGGCCCGCGGTCATTACCTCGGCCCGGTGGTGACCCTCGGCGAGTGGCTGACCTACCAGGCGCCCAAGAAGGGCGGCAAGCCGTCCTTCGCGCTGACCGCCCCGAGCGCGCAGGCCGCCGCGGCCAAGCGGCAGAAGGACGCCGCGGCCGACAAGTTCGCCGCCTTGTACGGCCCGCCTGCCGCGCTGAAGTCGCTGGCGGGCAAGCCGCTGGCCGGCGAGGGCGTCTGGCGGGTGCTGTCCTCGGTCAACGGCACGCCGGCGATTTACGGCACCTACCTGCGCGCCAGTAGCGTCTACTCCTCCTACGTCTCCGGCATCGCCTCGATGAACCAGCGGCTGCTGAAGTTCCAGCTGCGACCGGGAAGCGAGGACCCGGGGCCGGGCCGCTGGAAGGCATCCCCGGTGATCGCGCCGGGCACCCGGCGCGGCCTGGAAGCGACGTTCAACAGCGGATTCAAGATCAATGTCTCGGGCGGCGGCTTCTACCTGAACGGCGCGACCAGCGGGACCCTGGCTAAGGGCGAGGCCTCGGTCGTCTACTACAAGGACGGGCACATCGCGATCGGCACCTGGGACCAGACCGTCCGCATGACCCCCGACGTCGTGGGCGTCCGGCAGAACCTGCACCCGATCGTCGTCAACGGCAAGATCCCCGGATCGGTCGACAACAACGTCACCACCCAGTGGGGAGCTACCCTGGGGGGTGGCTACTACGTGTGGCGGTCCGGGATGGGCATCACCAAGGACGGGCGCGTGATCTTCGTCTACGGGCCGGCGCTGAACGTGCGGGAGCTCGCCCAGCTGCTGAAATCCGCCGGCGTGGTGACGGGCATGCAGCTGGACATCAACCCGGACTGGATGTCGTTCGAGTCCTATACGGCGGGCCACCACCCGAACAACCCCACCCCCAAGAACCTGCTGCCCACCCAGATGCAGCCGGCCACCCGGTACTACTCGCCCTCCAGCCGTGACTTCACGGCCGTCTACGCGCGGTGAGCGGCCCCACGCGAGCGCTGGACGCACCGCCCGCGCAGCCGGGGGCGCCAGCCCGGTTCTCGGCGACGCTGCGCTGGCTGGTCGCAGCCGTGCAGACCGCCCGGCCCCGGCAGTGGCCGAAGAACCTGCTGGTGTTCGCCGCGCCGCTGGCCGGCGCGTCGCTGGGGCGGGACGAGGGGTTTGCCTACGCGCTGGCGGCGTGCGCCGCCTTCATCGCCGCGTCGGCCGCGGTGTACTACCTCAACGACGTGATCGACGCCGGCCGGGACCGGCAGCATCCGGCCAAGCAGTTCCGCCCGGTGGCCTCGGGACGGCTCCCGGCGGCGCACGCCCTGGTGCTCGCCGGGCTCTGCGCCGCGGTGGCCGTGGCGGTCGGCTTCTGGATCGGCGAGCCACGGCTGGCCGGGCTCATCGCGCTCTATATCGCCATCTCGCTGCTGTACGCGCTGGTGCTCAAGCACCTGCCCGTGGTCGAGCTGGTCTTCGTCGCGACCGGGTTCGTATTCCGCGCCCTGGCCGGCGCGGTCGCCACCCACGTCCCGCCGTCGGGCTGGTTCCTGCTGGTGTGCAGCCTGGGCGCGCTCATGGTGGCGATCGCCAAGCGGTCCACCGAGCTGGCCATGCTCGGCGACCAGGCGGTCAGGCACCGGCCGGTCATGCGCTGGTACAGCCTGCGCGGGCTGCGGCTGAGCCAGCGGCTGGTGGCCGTGGTCATGATCGTGGCCTACCTGCTGTGGGCCTACGGGGAAAGCGACCCCTGGATGCGCGCCTGGCACCTGGCGAGCGCACTGCCGCTGGCCGCGGCGCTGATCCGGTTTGACTGGCTGGCCGACCATGCCGGCGGCAGGCCGGTCGAGGACCTGATCGCCAGGGACGGCCCGATGGTCTGCTCCGAGCTTGGCTGGCTCATCATGTTCATGGTGGGGCTGTAGGTGAGCCCGCCGGTGCCGGCGCCACCGCGCCGGGTCCTGCTGCTGGGCGGCAGCAGCGAGATCGGCGCCGCGATCCTGGCCGCGCTGCGGCTGCCGCCTGACGCCGAGGTACTGCTGGCCGGGCGGGACGAGGAGCGGATGGCGGCCACCGCGAAGATGCTGGGCTGCTCGGTCCGGACCCTGCGTTACGACGCCACGGCGCTGGCCACCCACGAGGCCCTGGTGGCCGACGCGTTCGCCGCCGGACCGGTAGACATCGTCATCTCGGCCGCGGGCATCCTGGTGGATCAGGCCGAGCTGGACTCCGATCCGTTCCGGGCCGGCCTGCTCATCGAGACCAACTTCACCGGCCACGTCACCACGCTGCTCGCTGCCGCGGGACGGATGCGCGAGCAGCGCCGCGGGACCATCGTGGTGCTGTCATCGGTGGCGGCGGTCCGGCCGCGCAAGGTCAATTTCGTGTACGGCGCGGCGAAGGCCGGACTGGATGCCTTCGCCCGCGGGCTGGCCGACGCGCTGCACGGCAGCGGTGTCCGGGTGCTGCTGGTCCGGCCGGGCTTCGTCACCGGCCGGATGACCGAGGGCATGAAGCCCGCGCCGCTGGCCACCACGCCGGCCGCCGTGGCGGCCGCCACCGCCGCGGCACTGGCCGGTGACAAGAACACCGTCTGGGTGCCGCCGTCGCTGCGCGCGTTCGCCCTGGTGCTGCACGCTGTGCCCAGGCCGCTGTGGCGCCGCATGCGCCGCTAGTACCGGCGCGGCGGCCCAGCCACGGCGGCAGGCCGGTACGGCAGCAGGCCGCCGACAGGGGCCCGCGGGGAGTTCGCCGGTCAGGCCGGCGGCATGTTCTTGTACCTGAACTCGTTGAACAGGCCCACCTGGTCGCACAGATGCGGGCTGGGCACCCCGGCCGCCGAGATGAACCCGCTCTGACCGGGCGGCAGCTCGTCCTGACCGGTCAGGGCGTGCCCGGCGTTGACCGCCATCATGAACGTGCTGCGGTTCTGGCTGGCGCTGGTGCCGCAGTGGGTCGTCACCCCGGCGGCCAGCGGGTCGAGGCTGTCCCAGTTCTGGTCCTGGGCCGGCTGGTAGCCCCAGCGGGTGATGTCGGACGTGCCGAAGCCCGGCACGTTCTGGCCGAGCTGCGTGCCGGTGCCGGACAGGATCGTGATCGCGTCGTTGAGGCTCTCGACCAGGATCTGGCTGCGGTGCCCGGCGAAGTAGCCGGGGTAGCACAGCGTGTTGCACGGCTGCACGTCCGTGCTCCCGGCCAGGACGTGGTACAGCAGGTTGTACGTGCCCATTCCGTGCAGCCCGCCGTAGCTGCCCAGGCCGAGGCTGGAGTCGCTGAAGTTGACCTTGCCGGTGTACTGCTCGCCGGATACGGTCCCGCCCTCGAAGACGTTGCGCTCCAGCGCTTCCAGGAAGTTCATGAAGATGGACATGGCCGGGCTGCCCAGCGTGGTGACGCCGTTCCACTGCTGCAGTTGGCTGATCGCCCCGGCCAGATCCGGGTGCGCGGCCGGGTTCGTCAGCGGGCTGTGCGCGGCCAGCAGCTGGTGATAGGCGCTGGCCAGGAACGGGATGAAGTACGGCGCGGCCGGGCGGGTGTTGTCCTGGTTGTCGATCGTGCCGATGGCGTGCTCGATGCCCTGCAGGTAGCTCACGGTGATGTGGGTGCTGGCCCCGGCCAGCTTGCTGATCAGCGACGACCGGAAGATCGTTCCCCAGTACTCGTCGCCCTCGTTCTGCTGGTAGAAGGCCTGCTCGGACGGCTTGGTGTTCCAGTTGTCCAGGTAGCCCTGGGGCGGGTTGATACTGTGCGGCATCTGCGCGAACGGCACGAAGCCCTGCCACTGCTGCGTCCCGTTGCCCAGCGCCGGCAACCGCGGGTCGACCTTGGTGAACGACGGCTCGATCGGCACCAGGCCGTCGCCGAAGTAGGCGATGTTGCCCGCCTGGTCGGCGTAGAGGAAGTTGTGCAGCGTGGCGATCAGGCTCATCGAATGCCGGAACTGCTGGAGGTTATGGTCGCCGCCGAGCTCGGCGAAGCCGGTCAGCGTGCCGGTTTCCCGGTTCCAGGACGCGAACCTGACCGAGAACGCCACGCCCGCGGACGGGGTGGTGGACACGACCGGGCCGTCCTTGGTGCGGTAGACGGTGTAGCTCACCGGCGGCTGCCCGGCCACCGGGATCGTCTCTTTGATCGCCGTCATCGGGATCTGCTTGCCGTCGAACTCATAGGTCGGCGGGCTCGCCTTGAAGTTGGCGTTCTCGACGTAGATCCCCTCGTCGATGGTTTCCTCGCTGGTCGTGGTCCAGGCGATGTGCCCGTTGCGCCCGATGAGGATGAACGGCTCCCCGGTGATGTACATCCCGCCGGCGTTGTAGCCCGGGCCGTGCAGGTACTCCTCGCCGTTGACGCTGGGCGTGCCGAAGCCCTCCTGCGGCGCTCCCCACAGCAGCGCGTGGTGGTCGGCGGACCGCCACGGCGCGACCGCGATCGCGTTCGATCCGCCGTGTGACAGCACCCGCAGCGAGATGCCGGTCCGCAGGATGTTGTTCCGGTCCCTGGTCAGCGCCGCCGCCGCGTTGGCGAGGGACGGCCGGGTGACGCCGGACAGGTTGGCCAGCGTGCGCCTGACGGCGAGGACCGCGGCGCTGGCCGCGGCACGCGAGGCCCGCGGCGTGGCGTCCTGCTCGGGCACCGTGGTCGGCGCGCCGGGGTCGTTGAACCAGCGCGCGTCGTTGAGGATCCTGGCCGCGTCCGCGAAAGGCTGCCGGTCGCCCTCGGCCAGCAACTCTGTTCCCAGGTAGTTGAGGAACTGGAAGTTCTGCAGCTCGCTGCCGCCGCCGCCGCCGAACTGCCTGGCCAGGTAGTTGCCCACCGCGACGGTGTTGACGGGCTGCCACGGCGCCGGCCGGTACGGGCCGCTCAGGCCGAGCAGCTTGCCCAGCGCGAAGAACTCATAAGGGACGTCCGCCTGCTCGCTCGCCGCGCTGGCGTAGGCCGCGTTCTCGTACGCGTTGATTCCGCGGGAGAAGGCCACCAGCGCAGCGCGTTCGGGAGCTGGCATCGAGCGGTACTGGGCCCGCAGCTCGGCCGGGGTGTAAAACAGCGTGCGGACGGTCTCGTCCTGGCTGAGCTCGGCCTGCCCGAAGATCGCCGAGAGGGTGCCCTCCACCGCGCGCCTGGTCAGCTCGAGCTGGACGAGCCGGTCCTGGGCCTGGGCCCAGCCCGATCCGAACCACATGCCGGCCGTGGACGTGGCGTAGATGCTGGGCACCCCGTAGGAGTCCCTGCGGATGACCGCGCGGTCCGCGCCGTGCCCGACTAACGTCCCGCCGGCCGGCGCGCCGCTCCCAGCGGGCGCGCCGCTCCTGGCCGGCGCGCCGCTCCTGGCCGGCGCCGCGCCCGCCGCCGACGCGGCGGCACCTGGAACGGCGGCCATCGCCACGAGCGCGACGCTCACCCCGATGATCGCAAACCGTCCGCACGTCCCGCGATACCCGATTCCGCCCACCCGAGCCACCTCCGTGGGAGCATCCGGCGCGGAGCCGCACGGCCACGCCGCCGCACGCGGACGCTAATCCAGGTAAGCCGGGAATGTCAATAATCTACCGATTTCTACGGCTAATCCAATAGATCCGGTTCGCCGAGCTCCCGTGGGCCGTCATCCGGTGAACCGGTGCGTCGGCGTCGATCCGTTCGGCAGCAGCACGTCGAATCCGTCCGGCGTGTTCAGCATCCCGGCCCGCCGGCCCGGCCTGCCGGTAACGCCGTACTGCCACACCAGCGCCCCGGTCTTCGGATCAGTGGCCACCATCCGGTGGTTGTAGTCGTCGTTGGTCATGAACACGCCGCTCGGCAGCAGCTCGGTCAGCGACGGGTGGTCCAGCCTGCCCGGCCCGGCCGCGGGGTGGTACCGGTAGAGGATCTGCCCCTGCCGGTTGAACTCCAGGATCTCCCCGGGCGCGGCGTAGTCGGCGATCAGGTACCTGTCCGGGCCGAGCTGCTGGGGATCGGAGGGATAGGAGATCGGCAGCTGGACCGTCCAGACCAGCTTCCCGGCCGGCGTGTACTCGGTCACCCAGGACCCGTTGATCTCCGAGACGAGCAGGTTCCCGTCCGCGAGCGGCGTGTCGCCGTTCGGCGTGCCCATCGACGCGGGCGGGTGGTGCACGCAGGCGCCGTTGGTACCTATCTGGTGCGCGACAGTGCCGTCGTGGTTGATCACCAGCACCCGGCAGTTGTAAGCGTCGGCCACCGTGATCTGGCCGTTCTTGAGCAAGTAGGCGTCGTCGGGCTCGTGCAGGTAGCCGCGGGCGGTGCCGGCCCGCCGCGGGTGCCCGTAGGACCAGGTGATCTTCCCCGAGGGGTAGCCGATCTCGACGATCGTGTTGTTCTGCTCCTGGTTGGAGATGATCGCCCGGCCGTGGTTGATGAAGAACGCGTCGTCGGGGAAGTAGAACCGGAACCGGCTCGGCGGCGAGTGGGCCGAGGGGTACTTCCACACCAGGTGCATGGTGTCGTCCAGCAGCAGCAGCCGGTTGTTGCCGCGATCGGCGATGAGGAGCTTGGCCCCGAAGTACGGGGAGCCCGCCCCCGGCGCGCCGGCCTGCCCGAACGCGGCGTTCGGCCGGAGCATCTGGACAGTGGTGACGGGCACGCCGTTGGATTCGCCGCCGGCGATCCATGCCGTGGAGCCGATGACCGCGATCCCGGCGTTCGACACGGGCACCTGCAGGTGACCCGCGGGAAGCAGGCGGCTCGTGGCGGGGTCGAAGGCCCAGATGGTCGAGACGGTCGTCGTCGGGCCCGCGGGTACCGAGCCGAACTGGGTCGAGCCCATCCCCGGGACCCGGGGCTGGCGCGTGGTGCTGTTGCCTCCGGCCACGTACAGCTGGCCGCCGATGGTCACCGCAGCCGCGCCCGCCAGCGGCTCGGGCAGGTGCCCGGTGATGCTCGCGGTGCGCCGGGCGGGGTCGATGACCTGGATCGTGGTCACCGGCTGGCCGGCGTGCGGGCCGGTGACGGCCAGGCCGCCGAAGACAAAGATCTTCCCCTCGGACGCGGTCACGGCCGGATAGCGGACCGGTACCGGCAGGGCGGCCACGCGCCGGAAGCGGCGGCCGTCGGCGGTGGCCAGCACCTGCGCGTCGGGCCGTGTGCCGTCGTAGCCGCCCACCACGTAGGCGGTGCCGCCGATGGTGACCCCTGTCGCGTCGGAGCGGACCGAGGGCAGTCTGCCGACCGTGCTGGCGGTGGCACCGCCCGCGCCCCGGCCGGACGGGGGCGGAGTGAACTGCTGGACCGTGCCGACCGACGCTGCCGTGCCGCCGCCGAAGACGAGATCATGGCCGCCGAGCGATGCTCCCGCCGCGTCGTGCAGGGGGCCCGCCAGCGCGCCGAGGCTGCGGGTACCGCCGGTGCCAGGGTTGACCGCGAAGACGCTGCTCACCGAGGCGCCGCCTGATGTCAGCCCGCCGAGCAGGACCAGCCGGCCGCGCGGTCCGGCGAGGGCCACCTCGCGGCTGAGCGGAGTCCGGAGCTTCCAGGGCAGCACGCCGGACTCGATCGCCGGCGGCCCGGTGTGCGCGACCGTATCCCGCTCCGGCTGGGCGCCGATGGTCCGCGCGCCGGTGCCGAGGCAGCTGGTGAGGATGACCGCGAGTATGACCAGGAGGGCGAGGAGTCCGGCAGCGGCACGCGCCTGCCGGACCCGCCGCGGCGGCCGCCGGGATGACTGCGGGCGCCGGGATGACTGCGGCGGCCGGGATGACTGCGGCCGCCGGGATGGCTGCGGGCCCCGGGATGACTGCGGCGGCCAGGATGACTGTCGCCGGCGGCTGGGTGCCGGCGCCTGGGGCCGGCCGAGCCGCCCTTGATACGGCCCGCGGGGCATGCTCGTTGACACCCGCACGACCCTAGCGGCCCCAGCCTTTCACCCGCGTGAATATCGCCGGACCCCTGCCGCGGCCGCGGCCAGTCCCACGGGTTCGCTCACCCGGCGTCGATGGCACACCGAGGTCCACCGGTGAGCATCCATGGCACATCGACGCCGGGCCGGCCGCGCATGAGCGGGCCGGCTGGCCGACCGGGCGCCCGGTTACTCCGGTTTGAAGGCGGCAGCGGCGGCGGCCAGGGTGGCGGTGACGCTGGCCTCGGCGGCGGCCTTGTCCACGCCGAGGCCGGCCAGCGCGCCCGTGCCGTCCTCGAGTTCCACCAGGGCGAGCAGCATGTGCTCGGTCCCGACGTAGTTGTGGCCCATCCGCAGGGCCTCCCGGAAGGTGAGTTCGAGTGCCTTTTTCGCCCGGGCGTCGAACGGGATCAGCGCGGGCATCTGGCCGGACGCCGGCGGCGGCAGCGTCGCGGTGACGGCCTGCCGGACCGTCTCCTGCGCAATGCCCTGCTCGGCGATCGCCCTCGCCCCGAGGCCGTCCGGCTCGCTCAGCAGCCCGAGCACCAGGTGCTCGGGCCGGATCTCGTCGTTGCCCGCCGCCCGGGCCTCGTTCTGCGCCGCCATCACGACGTTCCGCGCACGGGGGGTGAACCGGCTGAATCCCTGGCTGGGGTCAAGCTCGGACGGTTCGCCGGGGTTCTTCGGCACGAACCGCTGCTGCGCGGCCTGCTTGCTGACCCCCATGCTCCTGCCGATCTCCGTCCAGGACGCGCCCGAGCGCCGGGCCTGATCGACGAAGTGGCCGATCAGGTGGTCAGCCACGTCGCCGAGATGGTCGGCGGCGATGACCGCGTCGGACAGTCGTTCGAGTGCGTCGGAGTGCGTCTTGTTGATCACCTCGATGAGGTCGTCGAGCCGGACCGCGTTCGTCATGCCGGTGGGAGTCGTCATGCGTCAACCATAGGTTGACGGCAACGAATCGTCAACACTGGGTTGACGATCCGCTCCGGACCGCTCTGTATTGAGTGACACGAGGGATCGTTCGGGCGCGGCGCGCTGCTATTCGTGCTCGGCCAGCGGCTGATCGCCCTGTAGATATTGCCTGGGGCGCCCCCGACCGCGGTGCATCGGTTCACCGACGTGCACGACACCGCATGGAGGCCGGTGCTGTCGTCGATCGGGCCGGACGGGGTGGGAGTGGGCTGGATCGTCCAGGTGCTGCCGTTCCAGTGCTCGGCCAGCTCCCCTCCGTCACTCGCCACGGCCTGTTCGTCCAGGTTTCGAAGCGGGACCCGACGGCGGTGCAGCTGGCCGCGGACGGGCACGAGACTGCGGACAGGTAGGCGCTGGTCGCGCCGGGAGGTAGCGGGACAGGCTGGATCGTCCAGGAGGGGACGCTGCTCCCGTGGGTGGTGATCGCGGTGCTCGTGGTCGGGGTGCCGGTGGCCGGGGTGCTGGTGGTCGCCGCGCTAGCCGCGGCGGGAAGCACACAGTCAGGGCCGCTACAGCGGCCATCCCCGTGAAGGCTCGCATCATGGTTCTCCTTCGTCCGCACTCGGCCGCACCGGGACCCGGGGAATGCTCCCTGTTAGACGCTCAACTGGCTGGCATCGTTTACCCACTCGCCCCCGGCCGAAGAGCGCAGCACGCCCCTTCCCTCTCAGTCGTGCGGCGAGAGCCGGCCGATCTGGTGGTCGGCGACGCTCAGGGCCTCCGCGACCAGGCGGCGCAGGTGCCCGTGCCCGAGCGCGTAGACCACCCGGCGGCCTTCCTTGCGGGTGGTGACCAGGCCGGCCAGCCGGAGGCGGCTCAGGTGCTGGCTGACAGAGGGCCGCGCTGCACCGGACGCCCGCGTGAGGGTGGTCACGTCCGCCTCGCCCTCAGCCAGGCGCCGGAGCAGGGCCAGCCGGGTGCGGTCGGCCAGCAGGGCCAGGACCTCTGCGGCCACCGCCAGCCGCTCGCCCTCGTCTTGCTGCTGCGGCTCATGCGCATCTGAGAGGTGCATGCGTGCGCTCATATGCACATAATGGAAGGAGCGGGCGGCCGGTGTCCAGTCGGCCCGTCCGGCCCGGCATCCCGATCCGGAGGTGTGCGCTGCCGTGACCGACCAGAACGCGACCAGCGGGCCGCCCAGCCACGACCCGGCGGCCCACGAGCACGAGCACGGCGAGCACGGGCATGAGCCGGGTGACAGCCATCAGCACGCCCACCAGCCAGGCGGCTGGGCGCAGATCGGGCACCGGGCCGCGCACCTGCTCCGGCCGCACAGCCACCAGGCGGCGGACAAGGTCAACCGGGCGATGGAGACGTCAGCCGAGGGCATGCGCACCCTGCGGATCTCCCTCGCCGTACTCGGCGCCACCACCGTGCTGCAGGCGCTGGTCGTGGTGCTGTCCGGCTCGGTGGCCCTGCTCGGCGACACCATCCACAACGGCGCCGACGCGCTCACCGCCGTACCCCTGGGCATTGCCTTCGTCCTGGGCCGCCGCGCCGCCACCCGGCGGTTCACCTACGGCTTCGGCCGCGCCGAGGACCTGGCGGGCATCGCGATCCTGGTCGCCATCACCGCGTCCTCCGCGCTGGCCGCTTACACCGCGATCGACCGGCTGCTCCATCCCCGCGAGATCAGCCACCTGCCGGCGGTCGCCGCGGCCGCGGTCCTCGGTTTCATCGGCAACGAGGTGATTGCCCGCTACCGGATTCGCACCGGGCGCAAGATCGGCTCCGCCGCGCTGGTCGCCGACGGGCTGCACGCCCGCACCGACGGGTTCACCTCGCTGGCCGTCCTGCTCGGTGCCGGCGGGGCCGCGCTCGGCTGGCGGCTGGCGGACCCGGTCGTCGGCCTGCTGATCACCGTGGCGATCCTGCTCGTCCTCAAGGACGCGGCCGGGGAGGTCTTCCGCCGCCTGATGGACGCCGTGGACCCCGCGCTGATCGCAACCGCCGTGACCGCCCTGCAGGCAGTGCCCGGCGTGCTGGCGGTCGGCGAGCCGCGGATGCGGTGGATCGGCCACCAGTTGCGGGCCGAGGCCACGGTGGTCATCGACGGCTCGCTCAGCCTGCGGGCCGCGCACGAGGTAGCCGTGGATGCCGAGCACGCCCTGCTGCACGCGGTGCCCCGGCTGACCGCGGCCGTGATCCACGCCGACCCCACCCAGGCCGGCCAGGAGGACCCGCACGCCGCACTCGCTCACCACAACCCCGTCCCCCTGGTGCCGCCAGCCCCGTGAACTACGCCTGCTGCAGCCCGGGCGGGGAGCGGTAGATAGCAGCGTCATGCGTGGTTCAGGTTCGGCGGGTAGAGAATCGGTCTGTGCGGGTACTCGTGGCCGAAGACGACTCCGCGCTGCGCTCGGTGCTCGAGCGCGGCCTGCGGGAGAGCGGCTATGTCGTGGACGCGGTGGCTGACGGCGAGTCGGCGCTCGGCTACCTGCGCATCTACGACTACGAGGTCGCCGTGCTCGACTGGCGCATGCCTGGGATGTCGGGGCTGGACGTGGTGCGCGAGCTGCGCCGCCGCGGCTCGCAGCTGCCGATCCTCATGCTCACCGCCAGGGACAGCGCCGGGGACCGGGTGACCGGACTGGACGAAGGCGCCGACGACTACCTGGTCAAGCCGTTTGACTTCGGCGAGCTGCTGGCCCGCATCCGGGCCCTGCAGCGCAGGTCGCCGACGACGCAGAACCCGCGGCTGACCATGGGTAACCTCGAGTTCGACCCGGCCACCCGCCAGGTGCGCATCGGGTCGGCCAGCCCCAAGCTCACCGGCACCGAGCTGTCCATCCTGGAGATCCTGATGCGCCGCTCGCCGGCCGTCGTGCCGCGGCGGTCCATCGCCCTGCACGTGTGGGAGGAGGAAGCCGACGCGCTCGGCTCCAACACCATCGACGTGCACATGGCCCGCCTCCGGGCCAAGCTCGCCCTGGCCCCGGTACAGGTCGAAACGGTCCGTGGCATCGGGTACCGGCTGGTGCCCAGGTGAGCAAGCCGAGCCGGCAGCCGTTTGCCCCGCGGCCGCGGCGCGCCCACGCGGTCAGGGTGGCCGCGATGGCCACCGTGATCATCGCGGTCGTCTACCTGGCCGCCATGGCCAGCTTCAACGTGCTCGACGGCGGCAGACTGGTCGGCCAGGTGGATAACCAGCTGCGAGACACGCTCACCGATGCCCGGCGAGGTGTCAGCTTCGCCAAGGCGGTGCAGCCTGATGGTGACGATCACGACGTGACCTCACCGCCGATCCTGCTCTGGCAGGTCAGCGCTACCGGGCGCACGCTGTCAGCGAGCTTGAGCGCGCCCCCGTTGCCGGCGGTGGCTTGGTCCCGGTCGGGCTGGCCGGACACGGCCCGGCTCGGGAACGCGAACCTCCGCCTGAAAGTACTCAGAACAGGCGATAGCACGCTAGTAGCCGCGCAGAGCCTCTCTGGCATCGAGCACATCCAGCGTGTGCTGCTGACCGCGGAGGCGGTCGCCGCGCCGGTGCTGCTTATCGCGGTATTCCTCGGCACGCTGGTGATCGGGCTGAAGGCATCGGGCCCGGTGGAGCAGGCTCGCCGCCGCCAGCTGGAGTTCACCGCCGACGCCTCCCATGAGCTGCGCACGCCGCTGTCGGTCATCGAGGCCGAGACGGGCCTTGCCCTCAGCGCCCGCCGCACCGCCAGCCAGTACCAGAACGCGCTGGAGCGGGTGAGCCGGGAGAGCCAGCGGCTGCGCGGTATCGTCGAGGATCTGCTGTGGCTGGCCAGGTTCGACTCCGAGCCCGCCAACCCGGCCCACGAGCCGGTAGACGTGTTCACCATCGCCGAGGTCTGCGCCGACCGGTTCTCCGCCATCGCCCACGCACGCGGGATCGACCTATCCGTTCATGCCGAAGGCGAGCCGCAGGCCTGGATCACCGCCCCGCCGGAATGGGTGGACCGGCTGACCGGCGTGCTGGTGGACAACGCCTGCCGGTACGCCGCGGTCCCCGCCAGCGCCCAGGCCATGACCGCCAGCAGCTCCCCGCCCGCGCCCGCCGCCGGTTCTCCGGTCACCACCGCCAGCTCCGAGGCATCCGCCGGCACCACGGCGACGGCGACGGCGCATGCCCCGTCCGTGCCGTCGGTCCGGATCATCGTCGGCGGCCAGGGCAGCCGGGTCACCCTGACGGTCGAGGACAGCGGGCCGGGGATCCCGAAGGAGAAGCGTCCACGGCTCTTCGACCGGTTCTACCGCGCCACCGCCGAGGGCAGCGGGTCCGGTCTCGGCCTGGCCATCGCAGACGCCGTGGTCCGGTCAACCGGAGGCAGGTGGCGGGTGGAGGACAGCCCGCTGGGCGGCGCGCGGATGCAGGTGACCTGGCATCGCTCGGCGCACCGCCCGGGACAGCACTGGCGGTACTAAGCCGGCTTAATGTCCCAGCCGTGACACTGACGCCAGCCACGGCGCCACCCGACCGAGGAACAGCAGCCCGAGCAGCACCCCGGCGACGAGGCTGGCGGCGATCGTCCACTGCCGCGCGCTCGCGCCGGTCACCTGACGGCGCGTCCTGCGCATCCAGTCCCGCGGGGCAAGACGCGCGGTCTCCGCCAGGTGACCGAGCACGTGCACGGTCATCGCGATGATCCACAGAATGAAGCTCGCCTTGTGCAGCGTCAGCACCTGCCCGCGCAGCGACGGCCCGACCACCATCAGCGCGATCCCGGTGCCGAGGACGGCGAACGTCAGCAGGACCACGAACGGCCCGAGCAGCCGCAGCAGGGCCGGCGGCGGCCCCTTGCGCCGGAACGCGGGCGCGCCCAGGTAGTAGCGCACGAACCGGTACATCGTGCTGCCCGTCTTCACCAGCACGGGCGGGACCAGGAGCATGCCGATGAAGACGTGCTCCGGCAGCAGCCCGCGGATCTGCAGGATCGTGAGGCCCTCGGCGGCCAGCAGCACGAACAGCACCGCCGCCATGCCCCCGGTCAGGCGGGCGTTGGACTCCACGGGATCCAGAACGGGGAGCCGTTCGCGGCGGCCGCCCGGATGCCTGGTTCGCGTGCTGTCCATCGGATGCGAGGCTAGGGACCGGTCCTGAAGGAAGCATGAAACCGTGGCCGGCGGTGTTGACAGCGCCGGCGGGAGACGCGAGGATGCGCGGGTTCTGTTTTTCCTCATACCCCTCCCGAACGCACGCATACGGCCCCTATCACCCGGAGGTTCGGGTTCATGATGAGAGCGCCGGCGCGGCGTGCGGCCGTGCGGCAGGACCGCAGGCACCCCCGGGCGGGTGCCGCCGCCGTCCTCGTCACCGCGGTAGCGGGCCTGCTGACCACCTCGGCGTGCGGCGTCCGCACCGCAGCCGTGGCGCGCGCGGCCAGCAGCAGGAGCGACATGACCGCCGCGGCAGCACCGGCCATGGTCGCCCCTGAGCCGCTGGTGGTGCCCAAGCCGGTGAGCGTGACGGCCGGGCGCGGCCGGTATGTGCTCACCGGCCAGACCCGGATCGTCGCGGCCGGTGTGCCCGCGGCGCTGGCCGTCGCCAGGGATCTCGCCGGCTACCTCCGGCCTGCCACCGGCTACCCGCTGCCGGTCGTCAGCGGGACCCCGCAGCCCGGTGACATCGCGCTCGTGCTCGGCAGCCAGGCGGGGCTGCGCGCCGATCCGCACGGGGAGGCCTACCGCCTCGATGTGAGCCCCGCCGGGGTGCAGCTCGCCGCGGCCACCGCGCACGGCCTCTACGACGCGGTGCAGACGGTCCGCCAGACGCTGCCGCCCTGGATCAACAGCCGGTGGCACCGGCCCGGCCCGTGGTCGATGCCGGCCGTGCGGATCACCGACCACCCGCGTTATGCCTACCGCGGCGTGATGCTGGACATCGCCCGGCACTACGAGCCGCCGTCCGCCGTCGAGCAGCTGATCAGCCAGGCCGCCGCCTACAAGATCAACGTGCTGCACCTGCACCTGAGCGACGACCAGGGCTTCCGGCTGGCGGTCAACGGCTTCCCGCGGCTGAGCCGGATCGGCGGGCAGGGATCGGTCGGCACCCACGGCCGGGTGCGGGATCCGGGCGGCTACTGGACCCAGGCCCAGTACAAGGCGGTGATGGCGGACGCGGCCGCGCACTTCGTGACGGTCGTGCCGGAGGTGGACACGCCGGGCCACAACAACGCGATCATCATGTCCGAGTACAACGACACCGGGAACCGGCTGCTGAACGGCCATCCGCAGGACATCAACTGCAGCGTGCATCACCCGCCGGCGTGGGACTACACCGAGGACGTCGGCTACAGCGCCCTGTGCCCGGGCAGCGCGAACACCTGGGCCATCATGAGGAGCATCATCGGCCAGCTCGCGGCGATGTCGCCCGGCCCTTACTACGACATGGGCGGCGACGAGGTTCCGGCCACCGTGCTCAGCCATCCCGGTTACGTCTCCTTCGTCAACCGGGAAGCCGGGATCATCCGCGGCCGCGGCAAGACCGTGATGGGCTGGGCCGACATCGCCGGCCCTGGCACCCGCGTTCCGCGCGGATCGGTGGCCGAGTACTGGCAGCCCGCGTCGGGCTCGTCGCCCGGCACCGTCACCGCGCGGGAAGCGGTCAGGAAGGGCATGAAGCTGGTGATGGCGCCGGCCAACCAGGCCTACCTGGACCAGAAGTACATCGGCGGCGCCGGCGGTGACGTGCCGCCCGGGCTCGGCCAGACCTGGGCCTGCCCGGCGGGCTGCGACCTGAACCGCGCCTACGACTGGAATCCCGGCGGGCTCGTCACCGGCGTGACCGACCGCAGCGTCATCGGGGTTGAGGGTGCGGTGTGGTCGGAGACGCTGGTGAACGTGGCCAACGTCAACTACATGACCTTCCCCCGGCTGATCGCGCTGGCCGAGGTGGGCTGGTCGCTGAGCGCCAGGCGTGCCCAGGGCAGCCCGGCCTGGCGGGATTTCACCCGCCGGATGGCGGCCCAGGGCGGCAGGCTGATGGCCGCCGGGGTCAACTTCTACCCCTCCGCCGAGGTGCGCTGGCGGATGGATGTCACCGGGTCCGCGCTGACCGCCGGCAGGCGCGGCCGGGTGAGCGGCGTGGTGGCCACGGTGGCCGTGCCCGGCGTCGGACCCGGCGCGGTCAGCGCGTTGATTCACTGGGGTGACGGGACCAGCGGCCGGTCTGGCGCCGTCGGCCGGCCGCCGTCGGCCACGATGCTCAACAGCCTGTACCCGGAGCACGGTCAGCACCGGTACGCCCATCCCGGCCTGTACCACGGGACCGTGACCGTGCGGGCGCCGGACCGGTCCCCGGTCACCGTGGGCTTCACCGTCCAGGTCCGGTAGCTCCCGGACGCGCACGGCTCGATGCCGGGCTACCTCCCGCCCGAGGTAAAAATCGGCGTTGATCCTGAAGCGGCGGCGATCCGGGGCAGGTGAGCGCGACGAGGAGGCATGGTCGCGGCGCATGGAACAATTGAGCACATGCCCGAAGCTGGCCTCCGGCCGGAGCAGGCATCCGGCGGCAGCCTCGCCGAGCCGTGGCAGCGCTGGCGTGAGCAGCGTTACCCGGCTCAGCTGCTGCACCTGGACTCGGCGGCCGCCGGACGCTGCTCTGTGGTCACGCTGCAGGCAGCCGCGGCGCATGCCGAGCGGGAGGCGGCGGTCGGCGCCTATGTCGCCGAAGCCGAGGCGCAGCCGATTCTGGCGGCAGTGCGGGCCGAGCTGGCCGGACTGCTCGGCGTCCGGCCCGAGGGGGTGGCGTTCACCGAGAGCGCTTCCGCGGCGCTGGAGTCGCTGCTCACCGCGTGGCCGCTGCAGCCAGGTGACGCCGTGGCGGTGCTGCCGAGCGAGTGGGGGCCCAATCTGGCTGCGTTCGGCCATCATGACCTGCTGCCTACGGAGCTCGCCGTTCAGCCAGACGGCACCGTCAACCTGGAGAACCTGGCGGCGGTCCTCGCCGCGTCGCCGCCGGCTTTCGTGCACCTCAACCACGTGGCGTCGCACCGGTGCCTGGTCCAGCCGGTCGCCGAGGCCGCGGCGCTGTGCCGGGCGGCCGGGGTACCGCTGTGGGTGGACGCCGCGCAGGCACTCGGCCATGTCAACACCGCCCGCGGCGCGGACGTGCTGTACGCCACCAGCCGCAAATGGCTGGCCGGCCCGCGCGGCGTCGGCGTGCTAGCGGTGTCTGACCGGTGGTGGGACACGCTGCAGGTACGCACCTCCCCGCTGGCCCTGGCCAGCGCGCCCGCGGACACGTCCCCGGTCCGGCTGCTCGAGTCGCATGAGGCCAACGTGCCCGGCCGGGTCGGGCTGGCCACGGCGGTGCGCCAGTACCTGGACGCCGGGCCGCAGGACGTGTGGCTGCGGCTGGCCGAGGTCGGCTCCATGACCCGCGCGGCGCTCGCCGGCCTGCCGGGCTGGGCCGCGCTCGCCCCGGGCGGCGGCTCGTCGGCCGTCACGGCGCTGCGTGCGACCGGGGGCCAGGACATCGGCGAGATCCGGGCCAGGCTGCTCGCCGGGCACGGCATCGTCACCACGGCCGAGAACCAGGCGCGGGCCCCGGGGGAGATGACCGAGCCGCTGCTGCGGATCAGCCCGCACGTCGACTGCACCGCCGAAGAACTGGGCTCGCTCCGCGACGCGCTGGCCGCCATGCGCTGACCGGCCCGAGCCGGTCCGCCGAGCGCGACGTGCCTCCGCCGAGCGCGAGGGCCGCGGCCGGGCGCGAGGGACGCCGCCGGGCGCGAGGAACCCCGCCTAACGCGACGGGTCCCCGCCTAGCGTGACGTGTGCACGACCAGCGCGCTGCCGCCGCCGAGACGGACCGGCTCGGCGACGGCCTGGTACCGCGCTGGCCCGAGGATCTGGATCGCGGTCGCGTCGCCCGGGTAGTGATCCAGCGGCAGGATCGGCCCGGTGGCCAGCGTGAACTGCTCGCCGAACTGGCTGGTCAGCTGCCGCGCCACCGCGCTGTTGTAGAAGGCGGGCTCGGCCAGCGAGGTGGGTGAGTTCCGCTGGCTCACCCGCGGCGCCGCGAGCGCCGCCGGCAGCGACATGCCGAAGTCCACGTGGTTGAGGATGATCTGCAGGATCGTCGTGATGATCGTCGATCCCCCGGCCGCGCCGACGGTGAACAGCGGCTTCCCGTCCTTCAGCACGATCGCCGGCCCCATGCTGGACCGCGGCTGCTTCCCGCCGGCCGGCAGGTTGGGGTCGTACACGCCGGGTGCGGGCGGTGCGAAATCGAAGTCGGTCATCTCGTTGTTGAGCAGGAAGCCGTAACCCGGCACCGTCTCACCGCTGCCGCCGAAGAAGTTGATCGTGTTGGTGTAACCGACGACGTCGCCCCACTTGTCCGCGGTGACGATGTTGTTGGTGTGGAGTCCCTCGTTCACGGCGGCTGCCGGGGCGCCCTGGTTCTTGCACTTCTGGTACGGCGGGGTGGGATCGCCGGGAGCTACCGGCGAGGTCAGGGCCGTGTGGTGGATGAGGCAGCGCCGGGTCGCGGCGAACTCCGGGCTCAGCAGCGACTTCACCGGCACGCCGACGTAGCGGGGATCACCGACGTAGGCGTTCCGGTCGGCGTAGGCCAGCCGGGAGGCCTCCAGGTAGTGGTACAGCGCCGTCGCCCTCGGCTCGGCCCGCAGGTTGTAGCCGCGCAGGATGTTCAGCGCCTCGCCGACAGTGGTCCCGCTGCTGGACGGCGGCGCCATGCTGTAGACGTCCAGCCCGCGGTAGCTCACGTGCGTGGGCGCCTGGACCCTGGCGGTGTAAGCCGCCAGGTCGCTCATGGTCATGATCCCGCGCCGCTTGACGATGTGGTTGCCCGGGGCGAGGGCGGGATGGTCGTCGGCCTGGACGATGGCCCGGCCGAGCGGCCCCTGGTACAGGTAGGACGGGCCGTGCGTGGCCAGCAGCTGGTAGGTCCTGGCCAGGCCGGGGTTGCGCAGCAGGTACCCGGCCGGCAGCGGGTTGCCCGCCGGGGTGAGGAACAGCTTGCGGCTCGCGGTGTAGGACCGCAGCTCGGGCACGTCGGACTGCTCGAGCTGCCTGAAGTCGGCGTTGACCCGGAACCCGGCGTTCGCGACCGCGATCGCCGGCTGCAGGTCCGCGGCCAGGCTCCGCTGGCCGTACAGCTGCAGGGCCTTGGCCCAGGTGGCCACCATCGAAGGCACCCCGGTGGCCAGCGGCTGATCCGAGGCGTAGGAGTAGCCGAGCGGCTTGCCGGTCCGCTGGTCGAGGAACATCGCCGGGGTGCAGGCAGCGGGGCACGTCTCGCGGCCGTCGATCGTCACGATCTGATGGGTCCGGGCCAGGTAGATCACCATGAAGCCGCCGCCGCCGGGACCGGCCACGAACGGGATCGTCACGCCCAGGGTGCTCGCCGCCGCGACCGCCGCGTCGATGGCGTTGCCGCCGCTCTTCAGGACGTCGATGCCGGCCTGGCTGGCGGTCAGATCCATGGAGGCGACCGCGCCTCCGGTGCCCACCGCGACCGGCTGCTTCCTGACCCCGGCCGCAGCCCCGCTGGCCACCACCCCGCCGGGGGCCGCGCTGGCGAGCGACGGCAGAGTGGCCAGCGTCGCGGCCAGCCCGACCATGACGGGAACCGCCATCATTCGACGATGCATCGGAACCTCACGACAAGTCGCGGATGAGATGCTTGCCCACTTTTCCCCGTCTGTACTGCCCCGCGCGGACGGCTTCAATCAGCACGGGTGTCAATCAGTACGGCGTCAATCAGTACCGGGTCGATCAGCACGGCAGCATCAATCACTACGGGCCCGCCACCAGCGCCGCGTCCCGGCACCCCGGGAAAGCGATCACCAAACGCCGGGGATCAGCCGCTTGCGCTGCGCCGCGAAGCTCTCGTACTCCTCGCCCAGCGCCTGCTTCAGCTGCCGCTCCTCGGCGCGGATGCGGATCGCGAGCCCGAGGCCGCCGAGCACAGCCACCGCCGGCAGGCTGAGCACGTCCCCGCTGGCCAGGGCGAAGCCGGCCAGCGCCAGGGCTATGCCGGTGTAGGACGGGTGCCGCACGCAGCGGTACGGCCCCGTGGTCACCACCTGGTGACCTGGCTGGATCTCGATCTGGTACTGGAAGAAGCGGCCGAGCGTGGCGATGGACCAGGCCCGCAGCCCGGTGCCCGCGACGATGAGCACGATGCCGGCGATCACCGGCCACAGCCGCCCGCCGGGCCACGGCACGCCGCCCTCGCGGCCGATCTGCAGGCCCGCGGCGACGGATCCCCCGATGCAGACGAGGAGCACCAGGTAGGTGGGGTCGCGCAGGTTCAGGTGGCCGGCCCGCCAGCGCTGCCGTATCCCCATCACTCCCTCGAAGGCAATCCAGGCCGCCGATACCGCCTCGAAGGCGGTCGCGGCGGCCCCGTGCGAGAAGACGAGCGGCTCGGTCACGCTGCCAGTTGATCACCCGTGTGCTGCCGGTGTCGCCCGGCGACACTGGTATGGATCGCCGTTACTCGCGTGTTGGGGGAAGATAGAGGGAGCAACCCCGGGCAGGAGGCAACTGCGTGGCGTCGGATCGCGGAGATCTCTACGAGGTGGACACCACCGCCCCGCAACTCGATGGCGCCCCCTTGCTCTGGTACTTCGACGGTTTCATCGACGCGGGCGCGGCCGGACGGCTGGTGGCCGAGCACCTGCTGGAGACCCTTGAGCACAAGGTCATCGCGACGTTCGACGTGGACCGGCTCATCGACTACCGGTCCAGGCGCCCGGTCATGACGTTCGCCCGGGATCACTGGGAGAGCTACGACGCCCTGGAGCTCGTGGTTCACCTGATGAAGGACGCTGCTGGTACCCCGTTCCTGCTGCTCACCGGGC
Source organism: uncultured Actinomycetes bacterium (assembly GCA_963702235.1). Classification (GTDB taxonomy): domain Bacteria; phylum Actinomycetota; class Actinomycetes; order Streptosporangiales; family Streptosporangiaceae; genus PALSA-505. Next base: position 154,942 of record CAVPBZ010000022.1, on the reverse strand, counting down.
CAGAGCCAGATCACGAGTGGGACCGCTTCAGCGCCGCGGTCGGCGACCTGGCCCAGCGGCTGGGAGCCGGTCTCGCCGTCGGCTTCCACGGCATCCCGCTCGGCGTGCCGCACACCCGGCCGCTCGGCGTGACCGCGCACGCGACACGGCCCGAGCTGGTCGAGGGTGACCGGCCGCTGCCCAGCCAGCTGCAGGTGCCGGGCAGCATCATGGCGCTGCTGGAGTACCGGTTCGGCCAGGCGGGCCGTGACGCGGCCGGGTTCGCCGCGCACATTCCGCATTACCTGGCCCAGGCGGCCTATCCGGCGGGCGCCGTCAGGCTCCTCGAAGCGGTGACGGGGCTGACTGACCTGTCGGTACCCGACGAGGCGCTCCGCGAGGCGGCCCAGCGCACCGACAGCGAGATCAATCGCCAGGTGGAGGCGTCCGCCGAGGTCACCGAAGTGGTGCAGGCGCTGGAGGAGCAGTACGACGCGGCCGTCGAGGCCGACCCGGAGCAGGGCCTGATGGTCGATCCGGACAACATGCCCACCGCCGAGGAGCTGGGCGAGCAGTTCGAGCGCTTCCTCGCCGAGCAGCAGGGGCCGGCCAACCCGCCCGATCACTAGCCCGGCTCCGATCTCGCCGGGCTCTGAGCAGGCGCGGCCGGGCCCCGGCGCATTACGCTGTGAGCGTATGCCAGCGGCCGCTGCGGCACCGAGGAGGACACCGGGATGCTCTACGCGTTCGGCTTCGAGCGGTATGGCGTGGTGGTCGGCGACCTTTATCACCTGGACCCGAACCCCCGGAAGGGCCAGGAAGGCCCCGAGCGGGGAGTTCGCCTCGAGTTGCGGGTGCTCGAGCGCGGCAAGCTGAGGGGCGGCATTTACTCGGCCCAGCCGATCGAGGTGGACCAGCCGGTGTGGCGGGTGGACCTGCTGGAGTCGGTGGTCGGGCCGCCGGGCAGCTTCGACCGGACGCATCACCACCCGGCGTTCCGCGGCTGGGAGCCCGGCAGGCGGGTGTTCGTCGAGGAACTGTCGGCCGACCCCGTCGGCTGGCTGGGTGCCAGGCTGTCCGACCTGCCGGGCATCCTGGAGCAGGGCGGGGTGGACAAGCACGACTGCGACGAGGCGGACGCCGAGGCGCTCCGGGCCAGCGTCCCGGAGATACTGGACGCCGTGCAGCGACTGCTCGGCAAGGTGCACGCGGGCGCGCTGGCGGTCGCCCCGGACGAGCAGGCGGCCAGCGTCCGGTCCGGCTGGCTGTAGGGGCGGGTCATGGCGCAGCGGCCGTTGCGGGAGATCCTGGATCCAGGCTGGGCGGACGCCCTCGAGCCCGTCACCGGGCAGATCAGCGCGATGGGTGACTTCCTGCGCGCCGAGATCGCGGCGGGCCGGAGCTACCTGCCGGCCGGCGATGCCGTGCTGCGGGCGTTCAAGCAGCCGTTCGACGACGTGCGCGTGCTCATCGTCGGCCAGGACCCGTACCCGACCCCCGGGCATCCGGTGGGGCTGAGTTTCTCCGTCGCCCCCGAGGTGCGGCGGCTGCCGGGCAGCCTGGTCAACATCTTCCGCGAGTACACCACCGACCTCGGCTGCCCGATGCCATCCAGCGGCGACCTGACCCCGTGGTCCGAGCGCGGCGTGCTGCTGCTGAACAGGGTGCTCACCGTGCAGCCCGGCAAGCCGGCCGCCCACCGCGGCGCGGGCTGGGAGGTGGTCACCGACCAGGCCATTCGGGCGCTAGCCGCGCGTGACCGGCCGCTGGTCGCGATCTTGTGGGGCCGCGACGCGCGCAGCCTGGTGCCGCTGCTCGGCGACGTGCCGCGGATCGAATCGGCGCATCCGAGCCCGATGTCGGCCGACCGCGGCTTCTTCGGCTCCCGCCCGTTCAGCCGGGCGAGCCAGCTGCTGGAGCAGCAAGGCGCACCCCCCATCGACTGGAAGCTCCCTTAACGTCAGCCCCCCAGGGGGACGATCACGGCCCCCCAGAGCATGATCACATCGACCTTCCATGCGGTACGCCCAAGTACCGCCCCGTTTTGTACCGTTTTGCGGCGCACGAACGCATGGAAGTGCGCAGTCGATCATGAAAAGACGGGGATCATACCCACCCGCGTGGTCAGCCGTGGACGGCGGTGGCTGCGGAGATCACGACCAGCGCGAGCGTGCACGTCGCGGCCAGCCCGTGGATCATGACCAGGTGGGCAGAGAAACTGTGCCCGGGGATGCCTGGCTCGCCGTCCTCCGCCCGGCGCGCCGCCCGCAGCCGCGCCCCCTGTCGGCTGATGACCACCCAGCTCAGCCCGGCCAGCACAGCGGCCACCACCACGCCGAGCGCTATCCGGGCGAACAGCCGGTCGTCGGTCATCACGAAGAAGATCCAGAAGGTCAGCCCGGTCACCGCGAGCAGCGGGTGCGTGAACTCCAGCAGCGGCGACCCCTGGGCCGCGGTCGCGCCGCCGGGGGCTGCCGTGCCGCCGGCCGCGACCGCGCCGGCCGCTGCCGTGCCGCCGCCCGCTGCCGTGCGGCCGGCCGCTCCCATGCCGCCGGCCAGCTGCCGCTGGGCCGCGATCCCGGCCGCGAGCAGGTAGATGCCGATGCCCGCGGTGAGCACCCACACGACCATCCCCGCGATCTTCACCGGGCTCCCTTCGCCGTTCCCGCCGTGCGCCGCCGTGGCGTCTGCGCCGCTCGCCGCGGGCCGCGCGCCGCCTGCGCCGCTCGCCGCGGGCCGCCGCGCCGCCTGCGCCGCTCGCCGCGGGCGGCACCCGCGCCCCGTATACGCTAGGCCGCCGCTGAGCCGGCCCGTCCACGGGGGGCCCCGTCCACGGGCACTGACCAGCCGCAGCTGCCGCCGGTCCGCCCCGTCCATGGGGCACCCGCCAGCCCCGGTCGCGGTGCCAGCTACGCTTCTTGACCTGTGACCTCCCGCGACCATCCGCGCCAGCCACAGATCTCGGAAATCACCGAAACGACCGCAGACGGCGGCTACCGGCAGCACCGCTTCACCCCGCCGCCCGGCGCCACCGAACTCCTCCTGATCAGGCACGGCGAATCGCAGCCCGCGTTTCCCGACCAGCCGTTCCCGATGACCGACGGCCGCGCCGACCCCGGGCTGGCGCCCCAGGGCATCGAGCAGGCGCAGCGGATCGCGGACCGGCTGGCGGATCAGCGCATCGACGCGATCTACGTCACCTCGCTGCGGCGGACCGCGCAGACCGCCGAGCCGCTCGCCCGCCGCCTCGGGCTCGTCCCGCACGTCGAGCGGCAACTGCGCGAGGTCGGCCTCGGCGAGTGGGAGGGCGGGGTGTACCGCCAGCGGGTCGCGGAGAACGGACCGCTGGTGCAGCGCATGCTGGCCGAGGGACGTTGGGACGTGATTCCCGGAGCGGAGCCGGCCGGCGAGCTGGCCGCCCGGGTCCGGGACGCGATCGAGCGGCTGGCCGCCGCCCATCCTGGCCAGCGGCTGGCCGTGGTCACCCACGGCGGCGTCATCGGCCAGGCGATGGCCCTGGCCAGCGGGGCGCGGGTGTTCGCCTTCATCGGCGCGGACAACGGGTCGATCTCGCACCTGGTCGTGCGCGGCAGCGACTGGGTCGTCCGCGGCTTCAACGACACCGCGCATCTTGAACCGGCGTCCGGCCGGACGGTGACGGCAGCGAGCTAGCCCCTGGACGTTCGCGGAAACCAGCGGTCAGCCGACGGTGACGGCAGCAAGCTAGCCCCTGCACGTTTGGGGAAAGCGCCGTTCTCCGGCGACGGCGGGGGAGCGGTTCAGAACGGCGGGACGGGACCGACCGGCCCGGTCAGCGGGAGCACCGGGACGCAGGGCACCTGCACGGGATGCGCCGGGTCGAGCGCGTTCAGCACGTCAGCCAGCGCGACCGGGTCGTAGGCGATCTCGAGGTGGTCGGACTGATCGGCCGCGCACTGGTCCTGCAGGGTGATGTCGGTGACGTTCGGCCCGGAAAGGAACGCCGAGGTGTACGGGGTGACGACCTCGTCGTTCTTGCTCTCGATCACCGTGTAGTGAACCCCGGGGACGGTGTCACCGCCGGCGTTGAGCCTGGCCAGGAACCCCGAGCCGACCTCCTGCTGCTTGCAGGACGGGCACGCCGTACTCAGCCCGGCGCTGAACACGCTGAGCAGGCCGAGCGTCTGGGTGAGCGTGGTCAGCCCGTCGATCGTGGTGCCGTGGTTGGACGGCGCCAGCCCGACCAGCGTGTGCACCTTGGCCGCGCCGCCGAGGAACCGCAGGTAGTAGCGGGGCATCATCCCGCCCTGGGAGTGCCCGACGATGTCCACCTTGGCCGCGCCGGTCGCGGCCAGCACCTGCCTGACGAAGGCCGCCAGCTGCCGCGCCGAGGCGGGGATGAGCCCGGTTCCCTGGATCGGGTCGGCCGGCGCGGCGCCGCCGTAGTTGAAGGCGAAGACGCAGTAGCCGTGGTTGACCAGCACCGCCGACGCCGCCTGCCAGTTGTCGTTCATGTTCTCGAACGTGCCGTGCACCAGGATGACCGGATACGGGTGGGCCGCGCTGGGCTGGCAGGAGAAGTCGTTCGCGCCGGGCGGCGGCGCGTCCGGGAACGCGACCGTGGCCACGAAGGCCGTGGCGAAGTCGTAATTGACCGGAAGGGCGGAGGGTGCCCGGCCGTTGATGACGGGATTTTCCGAACGGGCAAGCGCCGGACCCGCGGCAACCGACCCGCCCGCAGCCAGGCCGAGGACGCAGATCAGGCTGATCGCGAACCTGCGGGCGAGTAGACGCATGACCGGTTCCTTCCGCATGGGGCTGAGAGAATTAGACCACTCCGGCACGGCGGTTCCCACGCGTCACGGCCACGACTTACCGCCCGTGAATTATCACATGGTGATAGCCCGCTGCCCGGGGACGCGTGGCATGGTGGCTACCAGGGCCGTAACGTGTGGGCGGGTGAGCGGAGTGCACAAGCTGACCGAGTCTTCCGACGTGTGGCATGCGCTACCCGCAGAGGTGGCGGCGCTGCTGCGCCCGCAGCTTGACCACGCGGTGGAAGAGATGATCGACGCGATCCAGCTCGGCGTCCCGGAGTACGCCCGCCCGCTCGACGCCTCCTACACCGAAGCCGTCAGCCGGGCCGTGCGGCACTCGGTCGAGCAGTTCGTCGACCGGGTCGCCAATCCGGAGGCGTCCTTCGACGCGATCGTGGCCGAATTCCGCGCGATCGGATCGGTCGAGGCGCACGAAGGACGCAGCCTGGAGCCGCTGCAGAACGCGCTGCGGCTCGGCGCCCGGGTGGCCTGGCGCTGGCTGTGCGCCGCGGCCGGCGAGCCGGGGCTGGACATGCAGGTGCTCGGCCGCATCGGCGAGGCCATCTTCGTGTACCTGGACGAGCTGGCGGCCGCGTGCGTGACCGGCTACCAGGAGGCCCGGGCCCAGGTCGCGGGGGAGCGGGAACGGCGCCGCAGGCGGCTGCTCGACCTGATCGTCGCCGACCCGCCGGCGTCCGGGGAGGCGATCGCCGACCTGGCCAAGGCCGCCGGGTGGATGCTGCCCCGGCGGGTGGCGCTCGCGGCGATCGAGGAACGCCCCGGGCTGGGCGGCGCCGCCGGCCCCTCGCTTCCGGCGGACGTGCTGACCGACTGGACCCGGCGCGAGCCGTGCCTGCTGATCCCGGACCCGGCCGGCCCGGGCCGGCCCGCGGTCATCGAGCAGGCGCTGCACGGCTGGGCCGCGGCACTGGGCCCGGCGGTACCGCTGCAGCGGGCCAGCGCCTCGCTGCGCTGGGCCCGCGCGGCGCTGGCGCTTGGCTTGCGCGGCGCGATCGACTTCCGCGGCGGCGCGATCCGGTGCGACGAGCACATGTCCACGCTGCTGATCTTCTCCGACGAGGAGCTGGCGCAGGCGCTGCGCGCTGTCCGGCTGGCGCCGCTCGACCGGCTCAAGCCCGCGGTGCGCGACCGGCTGGCGGAGACCCTGCTCGCCTGGCTGCAGCACGGCGGCAACGCCAACGAGGTGGCGATGCTGCTGCACGTCCACCCGCAGACGGTCCGGTACCGGCTGCGGCAGATCGACGAGATGTTCGGCGGCGAGCTGCGCGAGCCGGACAGCCGGTTCGAGCTGGAGATGGCGCTGCGGGCGAGGAAGCTGCTCGAGGCCAGCGAGCCGGCGTAGGGCGCGGTGGTCGAGCACGGGCACGGCGTTCCGCGGCCGGTGCGCCGTCTAGGCGTGCCCAGTCGCTGTTGGGTCCGGATCCACGGGGCCAGGTGCAGGCCGTCCGGGCGGCTCCAGGCGGCGAAGTCGGCCATGTCGGTAGCGGGTAGCGCCGCTTCAGCGTCGGCCGGACCGGCGCGATCACCCGGTGCAGGCCGCTGCCGGCGGTGCGCTCGCGCAGCGCGGTGAGTACCCGGCCCGCCAGCCCTACTCCTCTACCCGGCCGATGTGCGCCGCCGCGACCGGATCGTGGAAGATGAACTCCTGCCATGTGCTCCGGAAGGCGGCCCTCGCCTGATCCTCGAGATCGGGCCGCTGAGAGCTCGTGACCACTTCTATCTCGTCCACGGCAGCCTCGCTTTCTCGCTCGCCGCAGCTCAACGAGGGAGGGGATGTCCCGTGCGCCCAGTCGTCGTCGCTTACCGGGCTGACTGGCCAGACCGAGCCGCCGCGCTGGCGGCCGCGCTGCACGAGAGACTCGCGCCGCTGGCCGAGCGGGTCGAGCATATCGGCAGCACGTCCATCCCCGGGATGGCCGCCAAGGACATCCTCGACATGCAGGTCAGCGTGGGCGACCTGCGGCAGGCGGCGGAGGCCTTCGAGGATCCGCTGGCCGGGCTGGGGTTCGAGCGGTCCCCCTACCAGTCCGACCATGTCCCGGCGGGGCTGCACGATGACCCGCGGCGCTGGTCCAAGCGGCTCTGGCTGCGCCGGGGCCGACTGGGTGACGTCAACCTGCACGTGCGCCGTTCCGGCTCCCCGAACGAGCGGCTGGCGCTGTTGTTCCGCGACTGGTTCCGTGCTCATCCGGACGCGATTGCCGGCTACGCGGCCTTCAAGGTGGCTCTGTCCGCGGCTGTTCCCGATGTGGACACTTACACCGACATCAAGGATCCCGTGGTGGACGTCGTGATCGCCGCGGCCGGGGATTGGGCGGCGGCGGTCGGCTGGCGGGCCTGGCCGGACGGGACCGGTTCCCCCGCGGCGGGTGGCGTGGGTACCTCTGCGCCGGGTGGCGTGGGTACCTCTGCGCCGGGCGGCGTGGGTACCTCTGCGTCGGACGGCGCGCAGGTTTCCCCACGTCGCACGGCGGGAAGTGAGCCGCGATGACGGTGGCGGACCCGCGGCTGTGGGCGGAGCAGCCGCCTCCCTGGGCGCTGCCGGTGACGGTCGCCGCCGATCTCGTCCTGGTCCGTGAGCCGGGCGTGCTGGTGAGCGTCGGGGCCATCTGCGCTTACCCGGCTGGCTTTGTCTTCTCCCTGACGATCGGGCTGGACCGGGCCCGTGTCGCTGACCGGACGATCGGCTTCCACGCGCATACCGCCGAGGAAAGCGCTTCGGCGGCCAGGCTTCAGGTCACCTTCCCCGACGGCCGGCTTGCCGATTCTCTCGCTCGCGGGGCTGGCCGGGGGACGCCCGGCGGACTGCTGCTGCGCTTCTGCGGCGGGGACTCGGGCATTCGCGACTACATGGCGATCCCGCGTTGCGAGAGTCAGTGGTGGGTATCGCCGCTGCCGCCGCGACCGGTCGAGTTCAGCATCTCACTGCCGGGTGCGGCCGCGCCGAGCGGAACTGGCCGGATCGACGCCAGCCTGATCACGAGCGCTGCCGCCCGGTCCCAGACCCTGTGGCCGGGTCCTCGATGACCGGGCCGCGCTACGTACCCAGGCCGCCGGCCGGGGTCATCCCGGTGACGCTGCCCGGCGATGTCGTGCTGCTGCGCGCGCCTGGGCTGATGAGCTGCGTAGGGGCGGTCACCGTGTTCCCCGACAGCTTCCTGTTCACCCTGCTCACGTGCTTCGACACCCGCGTAACCAAGCCGCACGCGTCCTGGGCGCTGGACGTGCCGCACCGAAGCCGGGAGACCTGGCTGGCGGTGCGGTTTTCCGACGGCCGGTACCGGGCGGCTGACCTGAACGCGAACACGCCGCGCCGTCAGCCGCAGGGACCGAACGTGCGCTTTCAGGGCGGGCAGGCAAACTGGACGGACGGGTGGGACTACAGCCGGTGGTGGGTCACCCCGCTGCCGCCGGGAGGGCCCGTTGAGCTGGCCATCCACCAACGGGGACACGGAGCCGACCGGAGTGGGTTGCCTCGACGGCGACGCCCTGATCGACGCGGCCGCCCGCGCCCAAATCCTGTGGGCGGACATCCTGCCCGGATGACCCGCCAGATTCAGCGGTCGCGTGCCGCTGCTCCGGTGTCGCGCGGACCGTGCTGAGACTGCCCTCTCGGGTGGACTTGTGCCTGCCTGTGCGCTTCTCTGCGGCGCATTGCATGCAGCCGACTGGCGGCGTGGTGGAAGAAGCAGATCCGGGCCGCCTGGAAACAAGCCGACCCGGGCCAGCACCTGTCCCGGCCCGAGCATGGCACCGACCTGCTGCGGGCCCGCGCCTACCTGGCGCTGCTCCTCGGCCAGCCCCTCGACGTCCCGCCCGCCGACCTGGGTATGACCCGCACTGACATGGTGCCGGAAGGCACACCGGTTCAACCGGCGAGCCGGACTGGCCGATCGCCACCCCGGCTGGCGCTTTCGCCAGCGGATCGCTGCGCATCTACCTACGCAATGGCGCCCGCATGCCCTGCCATCTCGGTGCCGATCCAGCAGTTCAGCCGGCGGCCAGGCCCCTCGGCACCGTCGGCGATGACCCCCGCGCCGCATACCAGTAGCGCCAGCACAATGCTGTACTTGTACATGTCTTGCGGCCGCCCGAACCCCGCCAGTCGCCGTTGTGATCGCCCTTCCCGCACAATGATGTCCGTGATGTCCGTGACGCCTGCCGCTGGCTGGAAGCCGCTACCTGGCCCCGGCCCGCAGTCCGGCTCACCTAGCAACCCGGGCCTCGTGAGCCCGGACCGGTTCCGCGCCGGCCAGGCGGCCTGAGCAGGTGAGCGGCACCGCGCCCCGAGCCCAGTCCCCGGCGGCGGTCCGGTTCGACTGGGGCTTGCCCGGGGCACAGGCGGTCAGCCAGCCTGGCTGTGCGCTCGTGATCGTCGATGTCCTGTCCTTCAGCACCGCCGTCAGTATTGCCACCGGCCGCGGCGCGGCCATTTACCCGCACCCCTGGCCCTCCGCTGGCATCGAGGCATTCGCCGCTGCCCACAACGCGGCCCTCGCCTTGCCGCGCCATCAGGCCAGCGCTAGCCACCCCTGGTCGCTCTCACCGGCCAGCCTGATCCGGGCGCCGATCCCCAGACGCCTGGTACTGCCCTCCCTCAACGGCTCCGCGATAGCCGTGGCGGCCGCCAGCGGAAGCGTCCTCGCGGGATGCCTGCGCAACGCAACCGCAATCGCCCGCTGGCTCGAAGACCACGGCTACGGCACGCCGCACCGGCCAGCAGTGATCATCGCCGCAGGCGAGCGCTGGCCGGACGGAGAGTTGCGACCGGCCCTGGAAGATCTGCTGGGGGCCGGCGCCATCATCGCCGCCCTGGCCCCGGACTGCACCCGCTCAGCTGAAGCAGCCGCAACTGAAGCCACCTGGCGCGCCTGCCATCACCGGATCGGCGAGTTCCTTCACAACTGCCTGTCCGGCCAGGAACTCACCGCAGCCGGCTACGCCGCCGACATCACGCTCGCTGCCGACCACGACGCCCAGACCACCGTGCCCCTGCTCATCGGCTCCGCCTTCCGCAGCGAGACCTCCGCGCCGTGAGCGACGTGCAAGAAAACAAGTTCCCGCCCCTGGCCCTCCGGCTGCCTTCTCCGCTTGAATACCTGCCTGACGCGAGGCTGACGGACGCCGGCCTGCAACTCTGGCTCAAGCGCGATGACCTCATCCATCCGGAGCTGCCGGGAAACAAGTGGCGGAAGCTGAAGTACAACCTGCAGGCAGCGGCCGAGCAGGGGCACGGCGACCTGCTGACCTTTGGTGGTGCGTACTCGAACCACATCAGGGCGATCGCCGCGGCCGGTCACTACTTTGGCCTGAGCACCATCGGCGTGATCCGCGGCGAGCCGCACGATCCGCTGAACTGGTCGCTGCGCTACGCGGCAAGCCACGGGATGCGGCTGCGCTACCTGGACCGCGAAACCTACCGCCAGAAGACCAGCGCGCACGTCATCGGCGACCTCCGGCGCGAGCTGGGCCGGTTCTACCTGCTGCCCGAGGGCGGCAGTAACGAGCTGGCCGTGCGCGGATGCGCGGAACTCCCCGCCGAAATCGGGCCGGACTTCGACGTGATCTGCTGCCCCTGCGGCACCGGCGGGACGCTCGCCGGGATCGCCGCCGGGCTGCGGCCAGGCCGGCAGGCGATCGGATTCCCGGTGCTCAAGGGCGGGGAACTCCTGGCGGGCGAGGTCAGCCGGCTGCAAACCAGCGCAGCCGGGTCTGTATCAGGCAACTGGCGGCTGGAATGTGGCTTCCACTTCGGCGGCTACGCTCGCACGACACCGGAGCTGACCGAGTTCATCGGCACGTTCGAGAAGCGGCACGGGTTGCTGCTGGACTGGGTCTACGTCGCGAAGATGATGTTCGGGATCTTCGCGATGGCGCGGCGCCGTGAGTTCGCCCCGGGCACCCGGATCGTGGCGGTAATCACCGGCAGCCCGGGTCGTTCCTAGCCCGGCTCGTCCGGGTTGGGCCCCGGCCGACCCTGCCGCGCGTAGCGCGCGTCCGTGTCGCACCCGGGTCCGCCGGAGCGGCCGTGGCGGGCCGTCAGGACCCGGCGCCCCGGAAGCGGTCGAGCTCCCCCGCCACGGTCGCGGTCAGCTCGCTCCAGCTCTTCTCGAACTTCTCGAGGCCCTCGAGCTCGAGCTGCTTCGTCACGTCGGCGAAGTCGATACCCACGGCCGCGAGCTGCTCCATCACCTGGTGCGCATCGTCGTACCGGCCGGTGATCGTGTCCCCGGTGACCTGGCCATGGTCGGCGAATGCCTCCAGGGTGGTCCGCGGCATCGTGTTGACGGTGTGCGGAGCCACTAGCTCGGACACGTACATGGTGTCCGGGTAGGCCGGGTTCTTCACGCCGGTGGATGCCCATAGCGGGCGCTGCCGCTGGCCGCCGGTCCCGGCCAGCGCGCGCCATCGCTCGCTGCCGGTCACTTCCTCGAACGCCTGGTAGGCCAGGCGGGCGTTGGCGATGGCCACCTTGCCCTTCAGAGCCAGCGCCTCGCTCGTGCCGATCTTGGATAGCCGCGCGTCCACCTCGGTGTCCACCCGGGAGACGAAGAACGAGGCGACCGAACGGATCGCGGCCAGGTCGCGGCCGGCCGCAGCCGCCTGCTCCAGCCCGGTCAGGTAGGCATCCATCACGGCGCGGTACCGGTCGAGCGAGAAGATCAGCGTCACGTTGACGCTGATCCCCTCGGAGCTGGCCTGCGTGATCGCGGCGAGGCCCTCCTGGGTGGCGGGAACCTTGACGAACATGTTCTCCCGGCTCACGGCGTCCCGCAGCGCGCGCGCCATGACGACGGTCGCCGCGGTGTCCCGGGCCAGCCGCGGGTTGACCTCGATGGACACCCGCCCGTCCTGGCCGCCGGTCTGCCCGAAGACCGGGGTGAACAGGTCACACCCGGCACGGACGTCGTCGGTGGTTATCGTGAAAACCGCGGTCTCCACGTCCGTGCCCTTCTCGGCCAGCCCACGCACCTGATCGTCGTACCGGTCGCCCTTGGACAGGGCGGCGGCGAAGATCGTCGGGTTGGTCGTCACGCCGACGACGTGCCGTTCGTCGATCAGGTACTGGAGCTCGCCGCCGGCCAGCAACTCCCGGGACAGGTCGTCCAGCCATACTGCGACGCCTTGGGCGGATAGTTCGGCAAGGGGGTCGTGCCGGGTCTCGCTGGTCATGTGCAGCCTTTCCGGAGCTTGGTGTGGTCAGTCCGCCCCGCTCAGGCGGGGCGGTCGCCGGTGCCGCCGGCGGTGGGGGCGAAGGTGGCGGGGTGACCGCCGGGGCGGGCGCCGTGCTCGGCGTCGTGAATGCTGTCCCGGGCGGCGGCGGCCACCGCCTCCGCCGTGATGCCGAACTCCCGGTACAGGGTCTGGTAGTCGGCGGACGCGCCGTAGTGCTCGATGCCGATGCTGCGCCCGGCGTCCCCGACGATTTCCCGCCAGCCGCTGGTGATCCCGGCTTCGACGCTGACCCGCGCCCGCACCGAGGGCGGCAGCACGGCGTCCCGGTAGGCCGGGCCCTGCGCGGCGAACCACTCCACGCAGGGCATCGACACCACCCGGGCGGGGATGCCGTCAGCCTGCAGCCGGTCCCTGGCCGCCAGCGCGAGCTCTACCTCGGACCCGGTCCCGATCAGTAGCACGCCGGGCGTGCCCGAGTCGGCCTCGGCCAGGATGTAGCCGCCGCGGGCGGCGCCCTCGGCGGAGGCGTAGCCGGTGGCCTCGCCGCGGTCCACCACGGGAAGGTTCTGCCGGGACAGGATGATGCCGGCCGGGCGGTCGTTGTGCTCGATGATCGTGCGCCAGCAGACGCTGGTCTCGTTCGCGTCGCCGGGCCGGACCACGGCCAGGCCGGGGATGTTGCGCAGCGAGGCGAGGTGCTCGATCGGCTGGTGGGTCGGCCCGTCCTCGCCCAGGCCGATCGAATCGTGCGTCCACACGTAGATCGTGTCCAGCTGCATGAGCGCGGCCAGCCGGACCGCCGGGCGCATGTAGTCGCTGAACGTCAGGAACGTCCCGCCGTAGGCGCGGGTCAGCGACTGCAGCGCGATCCCGTTGAGCGCCGCCGCCATGGCGTGCTCGCGGATGCCGAAGTGCAGCGTCCGGCCGTACGGTCCGCCGTGCCACTCCTTGGTCTGCTTGCTGGGCGGGATGAACGAGTCCGCGCCGTCCATCGTGGTGAGGTTGCTCTCGGCCAGGTCGGCCGAGCCGCCCCACAGCTCCGGCAGCACCGGGGCCAGCGCGGACAGCACCGCGCCGCTGGCCTTGCGGGTCGCCATGCCTTTCGGGTCCGGGTCGAAGCTGGGCAGCGCGTCGGTCCAGCCATCGGGCAGCCGCCGGGCCAGCAGCCGGTCCAGCAGTGCCGCCCGGTCCGGGTGGGCCTGGCGCCAGGCCTGGTAGCGCTCGTTCCACTGATCGTGCGCGACCTGGCCCCGCTCGGCGACCTCGCGGGCGTGCCGCAGCACCGGCTCCTCCACGACAAAGGACTTCTCCGGGTCGAAGCCGAGCACGCGCTTGGTCGCCGCGACCTCGTCGGCGCCGAGCGCCGCGCCGTGCGCCTTGCCGGTGTTCTGCTTGGTGGGCGCGGGCCAGCCGATGATGGTGTTGAGCACGATGATCGACGGCCGGCCGGTCTCGGCCTTGGCCGCCTCGATCGCGGCCAGCACCGCGTTGACGTCCTCGGTGTAGCCGTCCTTGCCGCGCCAGTCCACCTTCTGCACGTGCCAGCCGTAGGCGGCGTACCGGGCGCCGACGTCCTCGCTGAACGAGATGTCGGTGTCGTCCTCGATCGAGATGTGGTTCTGGTCGTAGAACATGATCAGACTGCCGAGCTCCTGGTGGCCGGCCAGCGAGCTGGCCTCGCTCGAGACGCCCTCCATCATGTCGCCGTCGGAGGCGATGACATACACGTGATGGTCGAACACGCTCTGCCCCGGCGGCGCGTCCGGGTCGAGCAGCCCGCGCTCGCGCCGCGCGGCCATGGCCATCCCCACCGAAGCCCCGACCCCCTGCCCGAGCGGGCCGGTAGTGATCTCCACGCCCCGGGTGTGCCGGTACTCCGGGTGTCCCGGCGTCTTCGAGCCCCAGGTGCGCAGCGCCTCCAGGTCCTCGATCTGCAGCCCGTACCCGGACAGGAACAGCTGGATGTAAAGGGTCAGGCTGGTGTGCCCGGCCGACAGCACGAACCGGTCCCGGCCCAGCCAGTGGTCGTCAGCCGGGTCGTGCACGATGACGTTCTGGAACAGCAGGTAGGCCAGCGGAGCCAGGCTCATCGCCGTGCCGGGATGACCGTTGCCCGTCTTCTGCACCGCGTCAGCCGCCAGCACCCGGACCGTGTCCACCGCGCGGACGTCGATGTCCTGCCAGCCGGCCCGCCCGGCCACCGGCCACGCCAGCGACGAATCCCGGTCCGCCAGGCCCGGTGTGCCGGCTGCGGACTGCCCCGTAGCGTTCTGCTGGCTCATTGTCTCCTCTTTCTTGATTCCGAACAGCTGCCGCTCTACCAGGTACGGTCCCCCGCGGCACGTGCAGGCGAACCCCGCCGCGCGTCCGCCCGTCACCGAGGCCGGTGAAGTCATCATCGAGGAATTCCCGGATGCCCGTCACCCCCCGCCGGGGGGACGACCCGGGGCTCCCTCCCCCCGGTGCGGGCAGCCAAACATGCCGGCCGCCGGTTGCCGGCCAGCGCGACGCGGGGACCTTCCGGCCTGGCCGGTCAGCCCTGATCCGCGATGACCTGGTCGGCGGCGTGCAGCCGGAGCTCTTCCAGCATTCCTGCCTGCAGCCGGGCCCGGGACAGGAGCTGATCGAGCTGGGCGGCGTCGAGCCGGCTGTCGCGCTCGGCCAGGGCGCGCAGCGTGCGCCAGCCGGCCGCCTTGCCCTCCACGCCCAGCCGGAGCAACTCCAGCTCCTCCAGCGCGCTGAGCGGCGAGCGGCTGATCAGGCGGCCGTTGAGCTTCAGCCGCCCGGCCTTCTCCCCGATCCACGCGGCGTACACCTTGTAGGAGCGGACCGGGACGCCGAGCGCGGACATCATCGCCAGCAGCGCCTGGCGATCCTCGGTGACCTCGGTCACGAACCGCCGCAGCGGGCCGGCCGCCTCGGTGCCGGCGGCCGATCCGGCCGCCCGCCGGGCCAGCTCGGCACCGCCGGTAGCCCCGGCCAGGTGGTCGTTGAGGTAGATGCCGAGCAGGCCCGGCCTGGCTCGCTGGATGCGTACCGGGATACGCGTTCCTGCCATGGTTCCTCCCGTCGTCGGACTCCGGCGACTCTCAACTTCCACGGCAGGCGTGTCCTACTCCTAACTCCCCGGGTGGTGCGAGGCACGGGAGAGTCGTTCCAGCGGGTGCGGCGTCGTGCCGGACGGGGCGATCGCCAGGCCGTCCGCCCGGACCGTGGGCTCGGGCAGCGGCTCGCCGCGCTGCGCGGCCTGCACCAGATCCCGCAGCCGCTGCTGGACGGACCGGTAAAAGCGCAGCTGGGTCGGCCGGCCGAAGAGCATGAATCCCCACCGGATCACCGGGTTGGGGATGGCGGCGCGCCGCGAGTAACCGCTGACCCGGAAGCGCACCTCGCCGGAGGCCAGGTTCTTGATCACTTCGTAGCTGAGCCGGCCCTGCTCCAGGTGGCCTTCGAGCGTCTGATAACTCCACCCCCAGCGCCGTTCGGCCTGCTGGTCATGGCCCGTGGTCTCGTCCAGCACCTCGGTCACCCGCACGCCCAGGTAGAACCTGAGCCCGAAGAACCGGCCCTCCAGCAGCATGTCGCGGCCGAGCAGGTCGTCGTCCTGCCGGTACGCCGCGCGGACGACACGCGGATCGGTGAACTCATAGCGCCGGACCAGCGTGCACGCGTTCTGCCAGGCGCCGCCGGTCACCGGCGGTCCCGGCCGCTCGCGGCCGAGCACCGTGCTGGCGGAGTCCACGTGCCAGTGACCGTCCGGCTGGCCGTCCAGCGGGGCGCGGGCCGGGTCGTAGTTGACCGCGCGCGAGCGCAGGTCGGCCAGCCCTGCCGCTACGTCCGTCGTCCCGAGCAGCCGCTGGCCCACCTAGTCGGAATCCTGGATGGAGTCGCCGATCAGCCAAAGCATCGGCGGCCAGAGCCCGACGAACAGCGCGCGACGCTCGGCGTTGCCGCGTTCGTCCTGATCGACGGTCTTGGCGCGGATCCACAGTCCGATGCACAGCCCGACCGAGCCGAGCGACGCCAGTTGCAGGTGCGTGCTGCGCAATCCGACGGTGCGCAGCGCTTTGCCGACGGTCACCCCGGCGCCCCCTTTGCCCGGCCTCAGGCGGTTTCATCGCATCCCCGGGTGGGAGCATACCCGTCATGGTGACGGGGAACGGAGTGACGGGGAACGGAGCTGGCGGGAGCGGTCCGTCCCGGCTGGCTACCGTGTTGCGCTGGCCGGCGGGCATCGCGATAGTCAGCTGGCGGTACATGTGGCGCACCACGCCGGTGCACCGCAGCGAGGAAGAAGGCACCGCCGCGGATCTGCCGGAGAGCCGCGACGCCGACCACGGGCTCGGCGAGCGCGGCCAGGGCCTCGCGGCCGGTGCCGGGCCGATGCTGCACCGTACCTACGCCGTGCGGATCGCCCGTAGCCCGATGAGCCCGGCCGACCTGATCGACGCGGTGGCAGCCAACCTCAACCGCGTCTCGCCGGAGATGGCGGTGTTCCGCAAGACCCGCGGCAGGGACGACGCGCTGCGGCAGGGGGACGAGTTCGTCGTGCGCATGCCCGGGCCGTGGGACGGCCCGGTGCGGGTGGTCCGCCGGGACAGCACGTCGTTCCGGCTCGCCACGCTGCGCGGGCACCTGGAGGCGGGACAGATCGAGTTCCGGGCCTCCCGCAAGGTTGACGGCACCTTGCATTTCGAGATCGAGTCCTGGGCCAGGGCCGGTGACCGGCTCTCTGACCTGCTCTACAACCGGCTGCGGCTGGCGAAGGAGATCCAGTTCAACATGTGGTCGCACTTCTGCGTCCGCACCGCCCGCCTGGCCGGCGGCCGGCCGCGCGGCGGAGTCACCGTCCGCACTCGGCGGCTCGCCTGGCCGCCGCCGGAACCGGCATAACCGATCACAGCTTCCCTCGGCAGCGGCGGCGGCATCTTGCCTGCAACAAAGTTGTAGTGGGACTTGCAGGTTTGTGGCAGGCGTAGTACAACATGTGCTGTCAGTCATTCGGAAGGGAGGAACCCTCGATGTTGATGCGCTCAGACCCGTTCCGTGAGCTCGATGCGCTGGCCCAGCAGATCGCCAGCACCGCCACCCGCCCTGCCGCCATGCCGATGGATGCCTACCGCTCCGGAGAAGCCTTCCTGGTGCTGTTCGACCTGCCCGGGGTCGCGGCGGACTCGATCGAGCTGACCGTCGAGCAGAACGTGCTCACGGTGCACGCCACCCGACGCCGGCCGGAGGCGGAGAAGGTTGAGATGGTGGCGGCCGAGCGGCCCTACGGCACGTTCAGCCGCCAGCTGTTCCTCGGCGAGTCGCTCGACACCGAGCACATCGAGGCGAACTACGACGCTGGCGTGCTGACGCTGCGCATCCCGATCAGCGAGCGGGCGAAGCCGCGCAAGGTGACGATCAGCAGTGACAAGCGCGAGCCGGTGTCGATCCACGCCTAGCATGCGCCCGCGCGATGACCCGTCCCCGGCGGGCGGCATGCCGCCGCCCGCGGGACTCGACGACCTGCACTGGCCGCTGTACACGGTCGGCCAGGTCGCGCAGCTCCTGGGTATCCAGCCGGCCTTTCCTGCGCCTGCTGGACACCCAGGAGGTCGTCCAGCCGGTCAGGTCGCAGGGCGGCCAGCGCCGCTACAGCCGCACCGAGATCAGCCGCATCGAGGAGATCGTCGGCATGGCCGGCGAGGGATTCACCCTGCCGGCGATCCGCCGGGTGCTGGAACTGCAAGCGGCGGTCGCGGACCTTCAGCGCCAGCTTGCCGTCGAGCAGGCCAGGAACAGCAGGCGGACGGGCCACGCATAGCAGGTCGGCCGGCTGCCACACTTATCCGAGAAGCCGCCCGGGATTGCCGAGAGGAGCCGACGATGACGGTCGTGGAGTTCCTGGAGGCCCGGCTGACCGAGGACGAGCTGACCGCGCACGCCGCCATCGAGGGCTCACCCGACTGGCAGGCGCACTACGACTACCGCGACGTCAAGGACGCCGACGGCCATTACGTCGTGCTGGCCGACAGCCGTTACCCGACCGCGGAGCAGGCCGCCCACATCGCCCGGCACAGCCCGGCTCGGGTGCTGGCCGAGTGCGAGATCAAGCGGTCGCTCATCGCCGAGTTCCTCCGCCATGACGCGCTGGGCGACGTGGCCGGCCGCAGCGTCCTCGAGGACACGCTCAGGGCCATCAGCTCGGCCTACTCCGGCCATCCCGATTACGATCCGGCCTGGTAAGGCGGCCGGGCGCTACACCGGGGTAGGGGCGCAGGCGGTGGTACTGCCCGTTCGGAATCCGGATTTTGCTCATTTCCGGCCGGGCAGCGACCTGCCATGATGCTTTCATGGAGCATCTTGGCATCCTGGCGCACAGCATGGAGGGGGCGGCGCTGTGCCTGCGGACCTTCTGCCTGGAGGGGGCCGAGCGGATGGGTGCCTACCAGCACCCGGACGTGACCCTCGACGGCATTGCGCTGGCGCACAGCATGCCCGCGTGGGACGTGGGTAACTACCTCTCGATCCGCAGCACGCTGGCGGTGAGCGTGCAGCGGCTGGCCCGCGCGGGTGCCGACTTCTTCGTCTGCCCGGACAACACCGCGCACATCGCGCTGGAACAGCCGGGCGAGGACCTTGCCCTGCCCGGCCTGCACATCGCCGAGGTGGTGGCCGGCCAGGCGGTCCGCGACGGCCGCACCAGGGTCGGGGTGCTCGGCACCAGCTACACCATGGACGGCCCGGTCTACCCGCGCGCGTTCGGTTCCCGCGGGATAGCGGCCGAGATACCCGGTGAGCAGGACCGTCGCGTCCTCAACCGGATCATTTTCGACGAGCTGGTGAACGCGGTGTTCACCGACAGCTCGCGTCAGGAGTACGTGCGCATCATCGGCCGGATGGCGGACCGGGGCTGCGACGCGGTCGCGCTCGCGTGCACGGAAATCCCGATCCTGGTCGCGCCGGAGGACTCTCCGCTGCCCACGCTCGACTCGACCCGGCTGCTGGCCCGCGCTGCCTTCGACGTCGCGGTCGGCAAGCAGCCGATGCCGACCTGGCGCGGCGGGCCCGTCGGCGGCTGATCCGGGCAGGTCAGGCCGCGGGCGGGCGGCAGCCGAGCGCGCGCAGCTCCGCGTGTCCCTCATCCGCCCGGTCGGGCAGCAGCGTCAGGGTGCACGCGCGCTCGAACCTGGCATCGATCTGCTCCCATCCGTTGAACAGACTGCCGTAGCGCGTCCCGGTCGCCGTGCAGCCTGCCCGCCGCGCGGGCCAGGCAGGCCGCGGCCCAGTAGTTCTCCTCGCCCGCCGGTTCCGCCGCGGCCAGCCGGCTCGCGGCGTCGGGCAGGCCGGCCACGACGGCGACCTCGGTGGCGACCGCCCAGGCGTACGGGCGCAGCGAGTGCCAGTGCGGTACGCCGTACCAGATCTGCGCCTCGGGGCGCTGGTCGTCGATGGCGGCCACGGCCGCGGCGACGAGGCCCTCATGCAGGCAGATCCGTGCCTCGGTGAACGCCGCGGCCGCCGCCAGGTTCGTCCCGGACACCGGCTCGGTCCCGTGGCCGACCAGCTCGCGGACATGGTCCAGCCACTCGCGGCGGCCATCGTCGTCGCCGCGCAGTCCATGCGCCAGCACGATGCCGTAGGTGGCTGAGCCCATCCAGCGCGCGGGCGGCCGTCCGGCCCGCTGCCAGGCCTCCCACATGATGTCGGCCTGGGCGAAGGCGTCATCGAAACGGCCCTGCAGGACGAGCGGGAGGATCAGCTTGCTGGCCGCCACGTAGGGCCGGCTGCTGGCGATGTCGTCGCCCTGGGCCATCCGGGCGGAGGAGAGGGCGTCGGGCAGGTCCCCGGCGGTCACCGCGATCGCGGTGACCATGTGGAACGTATCGACGATCTCGGCGCCCGCGCGCGGGTCGTGCCGGGGCAGCCGCCCCAGCAGCTTGGTGCGCTCCATGTTCTGCTGGTGCGCCTGCCGGATCCGGCCGCCCGCGTCCAGGCCCACCACGACGGCATCGAGGGCGCCGCAGATCAGCACCGGATCATCGGCCTCCCGCGCCGCCGCCAGCGCGTCGTCGGACAGGGCCGGATCCGGGACGGTCTTCTCCGGCTGCGCGCTCCAGGCCTGCGCGGCTTTCACGTAGGCGGTGCCGACCGCGTCGCCGGCCGGGCAGCTGCGGGCCGCCTCATCGGTGAGCTCGCGCAGGCGCTGGTGCGGTATCTCTTCGGGGAAGTCTTCGGCGAACCGGTCGGCAATGATGGCGGCATAGGCCAGTGCGGCCGTCCGGGCCGAGTAGTCGGCTCCGGCCTCCGCCTGCCCGGCCGAGGCCAGCAGCAGGTCGAAGGCCACGGCAACGTGGCCCGCGGCCATGGCGACATCGGCCGCGCTGCGCAGATCCGAGGCGACCTGCCCGGGATCGCGGGTCCGCACCGCGGCTGCCTGGTAGTGCTCGCGGGCCTCCACCATGAATCGGCGGGCATAGGCGAGATGTCCGAGCGAGCGGGCGAGCTGGTGACTCACGTCCCTTGGGTCAGGGTTCCTGGCCAGCGCCGCCCGCAGGTCGTCGGCGATCGTGTCGAAGACGCTGCGCCACTCCTGGCCCGTCTCGGCGCGACGCTCAAGATCACCGGATATCGACGCGGCCCACCTGAGGTGGCTGTCGCGGACCGTCTCTTCCTCGCCGCTCGCGGCCAGCCGGTCAAGCGCATAGGCCCGGATGGTCTCCAGCATCTGCCACCGGCTGCCCTCCGGGCCGCGGTACAGGGTAAGCAGGCTCTTGTCGGTCAGCCGCCCGACCAGGTCGGCGACCATGCCGCGGCTGCTGTCCGGCGAGATCGCCACGGCGGCGTCAAGGTCGAACCCGCCGACGAAGGCGCCGAGCCGGCGGAACATGGCGCGCTCGTCGTCATCGAGCAGGTCATGGCTCCAGTCGATGACGGCGCGCAGCGAACGGTGCCTTTCGTGCGCGCCGCGGCTTCCCGCGAGCAGCCGCAGGTGATCGTCCAGGCCGGCCAGCAGGCCGTCGACGCCCAGGGACGCGCTGCGCGCCGCGGCGAGCTCGATGGCCAGCGGCACGCCGTCCAGGCGCGCGCACACCTTGCTCACCACCGTGCGGGCGGCGGCGAAGTCGGCGTCGTTGGCCCGGGCCCGGTCCATGAACAGCGCCTCGGCCTCCGACCCCGCCGTGCCGCCCGTCCCGTTGGCGACCAGCGACATCGGCGGAACGGTCACCGTGCGCTCGCCGGGGACGGCAAGCCGCTCCCGGCTGGTGGCCAGCACCGTCAGGCCCGGGCAGTCGGCCAGCAGCTTCTCGATGAAGGCGGACACCACGCCGAGCAGGTGCTCGCAGTTGTCGAGGACCAGCAGGGACCGGCCGCGGGCGAGATGCTCGTGCAGTGCCGCGTCCAGCGATCGGCCGGGCCGCTCGGTGACGCCTAGTAAAGTCGCGACGGCCTGGATGAGAAAGCCTTCGCGCACCGGGACCAGGTTGACGAAGACCCCGCCGAACGTGTACTCCGCGCTCACCGCCCCGGCTGCCCTGGCCGCCAGCCGGGTCTTTCCCACCCCGCCGGGCCCGACCAGGGTCACCACCCGGTTTTCCGCCAGCGCGGCGAGGACCGTGGCCTGCTCCCGGTCCCGGCCGATGAACCGCGTCCGGTCCGCGGGCAGGCCGGTCACCGGCCCGGTACCGGCCCCGGCAGGCGGCCTGGCGGCCGCGGCGGGAGCGAGATCGGCCAGGGCGCGCCGGTCGGCTACCCCGAATTTCCGCAGCAGCGACGAGACGTGACTCTCGACCGTACGGACCGAGATATGCAGCCGGGACGCGATCTGGGCGTTGCTGAGATGGCCCCCGATGGCCTCGAGAACCTCGGCCTCGCGCTGCGACATGCCTGCCGCATGTGTAACCCCCACGCTCACGTAATCACCGCTCCGTGACAGATCAGTACCCAATCCCTGCTGGATCCGCGTTGGTCACGGATGTTCCGGCAGCGTCGCTCGAGCAGGCTGCAATCAAGACGAACGTTACTTTAAGGAGCACCCGATGAACCAGACGTGCCACGTCCCCGCCAAGATCACCCGCCGCGTTCGGTAGCTTCGAACCACCCTGATCGAGCCTCCGCTGGCTGGCCAGCGGGGGCTAACCATGTCCGGTCTCGGACTGCCCTGGCGCTACGAGCCGGCCTGGCCGATCCTGATCCAGAACCGGTCCTCGTCGCCCTTCCGGCCATCTGGTAGGCCGCCGTTCGCCAGGATCACCTTGCGCGACGGCTCGTTGCCCCGGCCGCAGGTCAGCAGGACCTGGCCGATGCCGAGCTCGCGGCATTCCACCAGCCCGGCCGCCAGCATCCGGGTGGCGTGCCCCTGGCGGCGCCACGGGGCCAGCGAAGTTCTCGCTGGCCGGTCCCAGCCAGTCGGTCGGCGTGCCCTCGAGCAGGCAATCGGCCTGCTCGCCCACCAGGTATGAGGTCCGCACTCTGACCGTCGGCCACACGAGGCGGGGCGGCTCGGGAAGACGGATCACGATCCCAGTCTTCCCGCCGATTCTTCCCGCCGATGCTCTGGCCGGCTGATCGTCGCCTCCGCCAGCGGACCGGGAGTCCTTCGCGCGCGCCGGTTCCCTATCATGAGCCGTCTGCGCGGCTGGGTGATGGCGCCCGCGATTCCATCCCCGGGGCAGCGCCTTCTGCCTGGGAGGAAGATATGAAGGTGCGCCGGTGGGCCGCTGCGGCGGCCGTGATGACCACGATGCTCGTGACGGCCTGCGGCGGTGGCAGCTCTGGGACGATCTCGGCCCCGCCGTCGTCAGGAGCCGCGTCCGGCTCGAGCGCGCCGGCCTCCATCGGGGCCCCTCCCGCCGCGGCGACGCTGGCCGCGCAAATGAAATCCGCAATAGCGAACGCCAAGAGCGTGCACGAGACCGTGACCGTCGAGCAGGGGCACGGCAACACCCGGAACAATGTCAGCCTGACTCGTTCTAACGACCTCTACGGACAGCTCTCCTATAAGAACGCGCCTATCACCATGCTGGTGACGCGAGGTCATGCGTACATCAAGGTCACGGCCCGTGACCTGAAGGCTATGAACCTTCCGTCAGCGGCCTGTGCGGTCGTGTGCGACAAGTACCTGAAAATATCCGCCCGGCAATCCAAGACACTCCTGGGCGGGGCGGCATGGTCTGCCCTGGTGGAACGCACGTCAGGTTCGCTGGCTGCTTTGGCGCAGTTGCCCTATGTCCGTACCGTAACCGTGGACCGCCAGCCCGCGTGGGAGCTGAGCGCCGACGGTGCCACAGCCTACATAGCGGCTCACGGCAGGCCCTATCTGCTGCGGCTGATGACCGGCTCGGACCGCATCGACTACACGAAGTGGAACAGCGTGACCATCCCGCCCCCGCCCCCCGCCAGCCAGATTGCCGATCTCAGCCAGCTGGCGCACCCCTGACCGGAAGCTTGGCCGGACGAATCACGACATGGTGGCTTACGGCCGTAGCTTCCGGCTCGACATCTTTCTGGCCGTCCCGCGTCCGTTCCGGTAAATCCCGTTTCGGCGCCAAATCATACGACACCAAGTTCGAACCCAAGTC
Source organism: uncultured Actinomycetes bacterium (assembly GCA_963702235.1). Classification (GTDB taxonomy): domain Bacteria; phylum Actinomycetota; class Actinomycetes; order Streptosporangiales; family Streptosporangiaceae; genus PALSA-505. The sequence continues at coordinate 131,403 of CAVPBZ010000022.1, read as the reverse complement.
TCAAGACGTTCCCCGGGAATACTCCCAACGGCACGGCCGCATTCATTCGGTGTAATGCTCTGGACACGACTATTTCGCGTTCGAGCATACGTCTGGTGGCGCTACCTATGCGCTATCGAACTAACCCTTATACGTGCCAGAACATGTTTACCGGGCTCTATCTTCGCGTGTCCAACCAGGGCATCGCTAGCCACCCCTGCCGTTATCACGATACGTCTGTCCGGCTGCACCTCACCCGCGGCCGGGGCCGGACGGGCGATGTCCACCACGGCCGCAGTGCGGCCGCCGGTGATCGCAACTGCCCTCACCGGCTCTGCCCACCACGCCGGAACCTGTGCGTCGTAGCACCGAACGGATCACCCTTGGCATAGGCGAACACCTTGACCGGCGCGACCGAGAACACCATCGCCTCACCACGGCCATCCAGGTCGCGGAAACAGCCATGGCGAGCGGTGAACTGCCACCGCCCGTCCCACTTGGCGGCGAAGGCCCCGGCGACGCGGGTGAGCACGGCGTCGTCGGTCGCCCGCACCGCATCGGATCGCTGTATCGCTGGTCGAACGTGGTGACTGGCGCAGGCATCGGCATCTCTCCCATCGCGGCATCGGCAGTGCCCGCCCGACTGGTTGCGGCGCAACCCCAGCAGGCCCTCGGTAGATAAGACTGGCCTCAGCGCAAAAATAATCGCCCGCCCCCGGGCGCCTTGACCGGCACCGTGCCCGTGCGATCAGCCAGCGGGGCCAGCCCGCGAACGTGGTACGGTGCCGATGCGGTAAAAATCGGCGCAATCCGCGACAAGCATGTTATTGATCCATCCTGGGGGTGGGTTCATGCGGGAGATGGCACGTGGCTCGCGCTTGGTGCTCATCGGGAGCATGGCGGTGGCCATGCTGGTCGGGCTGGCTCCGGGCGCGCAGGCTGGCAGCGGGCCGCACGTCTCCGCGCCGAGCTGGCACCTGCAGAGCCCACCGACCCCGCCAGGGTCGATCGTGAGCAACCTCACCGGCGTGTCGTGCTCTGCTCCCAGCGCCTGCCTCGCGGTCGGCAGCGAGGAGACCGGCACCAGCCTGAACACGGCGTTCGCGGAGCGCTGGAACGGCAGCACCTGGCGGCTCCTGAACATCCCCAACGCCCCGAAGACCAGCCTGAACGCGGTGGCCTGCCTGTCCCGCACCGACTGCGTGGCGGTAGGTGACATGGTCACAGGGAATCCCAACGTCTCCCTGACGCTGGCCGCGGTCTGGAACGGCTCGACCTGGACGGCCCAGGGCACCCCCGACCCGGCGGGCGCGACGCACGCCTCCCTGACCGGCGTCGCCTGCAGGTCGGCGACCCGATGCATGGCCGTGGGATGGTTCTCCCGGAATACACACCACCAGTTCCTGCTCGCCGAGCGCTGGAACGGCAGCAGCTGGAATCTCCGGGCCACGCCCGAGCCCAGCGGGGCTACGAAGAGCCGGTTCAACGCCGTATCCTGCGCCTCCGCCGCCTCGTGCGTTGCTGTAGGTGCCGTCTCCGCCCCCACCAGCGACATGCTGGCCGAGGTCTGGAACGGCACGAGCTGGGCGCTGCTGAGCCCGCCCGACCCCAGCGGCGGCAGCCAGAGCAACCTCCAAGCGGTGTCGTGCACGGCCACCACCGCGTGCACCGCCACCGGCTACTATTTCACCGGCGGTGCCGTCGTCTCCCTGGCCGAGCGCTGGGACGGCACGAGCTGGACGCAGCAGAGCACACCTAACCCGGCCGGGGCGGTCAACACCGGGCTGGGCGGCGTGTCCTGCCCGGCGGCCGACCTGTGCATCGCGGTCGGGGGGGCCACGACGCAGACCGCGACGAGCGACCTGGCTGAGATCTGGAACGGCTCGTCCTGGGCCCTGGACAACCCGGGGCAGCCATCCGGCGCCGCGGTAAGCGCCCTGAGCAGCGTGTCGTGTCCCAGCGTCGCCGACTGCACCGCGGTCGGCGCCTGGGCGGACAGTTCGGCAGGGAACCTCGTTCCCCTCGCCGCGCAGTACTTCTGACCGCCGGGGCGGTGGCTAAATTTAGCGGCCGCGAGCATCAGTGACTTTGCCGTGGTGATGCTGGCGTTCCTCGGCCTGGCGGTGCTGCCCGGTCCAGGCCAGGACGCAGATCCAGGTCTTCGCTGCCGACCGGTCACGCTATTGCCCGGCGATCCTGACAATGCCGAACTCGAGCACCACCATGTGCCCACTGACGACGAAGTGGGGGGCAGGTAGCCGGGGAACGGCGAGCGTGATCGGAAGCAGCGGATTTGCTCAGGGGCGCTCCGGGTGGTCCGGGTTGCCGTCATCGTTGCCGTCTTGCGGTCCGAGTGAGTTCCGCTCGCAAGGCGGCAGGTAGCAGCCACCATCCATCGACATTTCGCTGAGCTATACGCCCGGCATAGGTATTACGGCGCGTCTGCTCGCCATACACATAGGGCACAAGCTCAGGCAGCCCATTATGTGGCGAGGCGCGCTGGCGAGGCACGGCGCGCGGTGCCCTGATCGCGGTCATGATCTCTGCCCATCCCCTGCGGTGCCGCCCGCCGCTGACCGCATGAGCTGAGTACGATCACGCGAGTCCCTGCGAACCTAGACCCCGGTCCTCGTTCGTACCTCCGGGCGGGCCGCTGAAACTCACCGCGACCAAGACGCCGTTGTGGACCCAGCGCAGCAGCACGTGCCCGGACGTCTGGGCGCTGCCCTGCGGGCAGGCCACCACCGTCCCCTGGTCCCGCTCGATCGTGACCTTCCGGATCGCAGGCTGGTCCAGGCAGAACACCTCAACGTCCCCGGTGGATGCCCGAACAGCGCGGGCCTGCACCGCAAGCATCACGAAGTGCCGTCCGGCGCGCCGCTGATGCCGTGGTAGCCCGGTGGTACGGCGAAACCGACTTCCTCGAATATGAAGCGCCGGAACGCCGGAGGCGTGGTTGCCTGCCACAGGCATGCGCTGACGGTCCCGCAGTTGGGCAGTTGCAAAGGGGTGCTGGCCGAAACCGGGGAGAAAGCCGGGCACGGCACCTCAAAGCCGAGTATTCGGGCCACAGTTCGGCACTGTGCCATCATCACCTTTCCCGTAGGCAGCAGGAAGACACCGTGCACAACCAGAGTCCCGTGCGGCACTGGCAGCGGGAATCCCTTTGCCGCGGCCTGCGCGAGGTCGGCGAAGCAGGCGACAATATGCGCGCTGGACGGGGGCAGGGTCGGCACCCCCGGCGGATAACTGCGGTGATCACTGTACGCCGGTACTTGGCTACGCGTGCAGGGCGTGACGTGGGATCGCGGAGTGGGGGAATGCCCAGGATGGCCGCAGCCGGAAGATCAGCAGCGCTGCTACCCACGGCGAGAAGAGTGCCGAGACCTGGCCGCCCCTTTCTCTCAACTGGCCCTCCAGTGCGCACGCTTATGCCCAGTGGGATAGGTGACGGTTGCTCGAAGTGACTGCCTTCGATGTTGCTTATGATTCCTCCCTCCCCTGAGGATGCACCGCTCAAAGCCTGATCAAGCGGCGTGCTGCTCACGCGCGTCGGCCCCGACCTCACCACAGTCGGCGGTCACGGCGAGCCTCATGGAGTGGTTGTGTGGTGCCGTTGCTGTCACCGCTGCTGTCCGGCGACCCTCTGCTCCGTAGGATTGGGCAGGTTGCCCGCCCGGATGGCCCTCGGTGGCTGCCAGGGCTGACCGGGTGATGGTCTTGCTGCCGCGCAGGTCAGGGTGTGATCACGGGGAACGGGTGGGCGCCGCGGATCGGGATACGGATGGGCTTGCCGGGCGTGTTGGTGGCGGTGCTGATCGGGATGACCTTGTTCACAGTGGCGGCGTAGAGGGTCTTCCCGTCTGGCGTGATCGCGATGGTGACACCGGCTCCGATGCGGATCGGGTTCCCGGCGGTGTTGGTGGCGGTGCTGATCGGGACGACCGCGCCCATAGTCCCGGTGCTGGCGACGTAGAGGGTCGTGCCATCTGGGGTGATCGCGATCTGATCGGCGTTGACGCCGATGCGGATTGGCTTCCCGGCCGTGTTGGTGGCCGTGTTGATCGGGGTGACCGTACCCGAGCCCGCGACGTAGAGGGTCTTCCCGTCCGGGGTGACTGCGATCGGGCCGGCGCCGGGGCCGATGCGGATTGGCTTCCCGGCCGTGTTGGTGGCCGTGTTGATCGGGGTGACCGTACCCGAGCCCGCGACATAGGCGGTCCTCCCGTCCGGGGTGACCGCGATCGACAAGCCCAGGCCGCCGGGGCCGACGCGGATCGGCTTGCCAGCGGTGTTGGTGGCCGTGTTGATCGGGGTGATCGTGCCAGGGCCCTTGGGGACTGAGTGGAGGACGTAGGCGGTCTTCGCGTCCGGGGTGAACGCGATCGGACCGAGGGAACCAGCCCCGATCGGGATGCGGATCGGCTTGCCTGGCGTGTCGGTGGCCGTGCTGATCGGGATGATCGGGCCCCAGAGGCCGACGGCGTAGGCGGTCTTCCCGTCCGGGGTGATCGCGATGCCAAAGGGTGTGCGGGGGCCGCCGCCGAGGCGGATCGGCTTCCCGGCCGTTTTGGTGGCGGTGCTGATCGGGACGACCGTGTTCTGGCCGGCGGCGTAGAGGGTTTTCCCGTCCGGGGTGATCGCGACGGCGCCGAACAGGCCGCGCAGGCGGATCGGCTTCCCGGCCGTGCTGGTGGTCGTGCTGATCGGGATGACCGTGCTGGGCGTGCCTGGTTTGACGAAGTCGGGGACGTAGGCGAAGTAGACCGCCGAAGCAGCCGCCCGGTGCCCTGTTACTGGCCCTGGAGCATGGCCGAGAGCCCCGATGCCCGCCGGGATGGCGACCGCGATGGCCGCAGCAGCGGCCACGCTCCCGGCGGCGGCTCGGACCCGGCGGCGGCGGCGCTTGATGCCAGCCAGCAGCGAGTTCTGCGCGATGGGCCCGAGAGGCGGCTCGCCGTCCAAGGCGCTGTCTAGCAGCTTGCGCAGAGCTATCTCATCCATGTCGGGTGTCCGTCTCGTATTGCGCTTCTGGCGGCTGGCCTTGCGGTCCGTCGCTGATTGCCCCGCCGAGCGCTGCTCGCAGCTTGTCTAGGGCCCGGGCGCTCTGGCTCTTCACGGTGCCCGGCGAGCAGCCGAGCATGTCCGCCACCTGCTCCACGCTCAGGTCCGCCCAGTAGCGCAGCACCACGACCGCGCGGGCCTTGGCCGGGAGGGTGGCGAGCGCGTCGAGCACTACGACTCGTGCCTCGGGTGGCGGCGGCTCGACTAGGCGCTCGGGCGACTTGCCGGTGAGCACCTCTGCGGGGCGCTTGCGGCGCTTGTCGGCGAGGTAGGTGTTCACCAGCGTGCGCGTGGCGTAGGCGTGCGCTGCGTCTTGCCGGGTGATCTTGCGCCAGGAGACAAACACTTTGGCCAGCGCCGTCTGGGCGAGGTCTTCTGCCGTATGCCAGTCGCCGCACAGCAGGAAAGCCGCCCGCCGCAGCCGCGGCGATGCGACCGCTGCGAACTCGGTGAACTCCTCCGCGGATGTCACACCACCACCGTTCCTCAAGGTCGCCCGGCTCCGTGGGCTAAAACATGCTGCCACTCATATAGATGCCGCGCAGACCGCATCAGGTTGCAAGGCCCGCCCGTGCTGCTCCAGGCTTGGTCTGCCCCGTCCTCCTCGTAGCTGCCCGAGCCCGTGTGGGTGGCCTGCGGGTCAATGCTCGGCGCAGCCGATCGCGCCAGCGACGCCGACATGCGGCATTGAGGCGCTGGCCGCGCGCTGGACAATGGAGGCGAGGAAGACGGCCGCGACTGGACCGCCCGCGTGACGAGCGAGCCAGCCGGACAAGTGCAACCATGCGGCCTGGGACGGCGCGGGCGCGCCGGATGGGCCTCGCCAAGGCAGAGCCCGGCGCGGGGAGCGCCGGACCCCGGCGCCGCTTGATCTAAATACAGCTCAATTCGGCACTGCGCGTTGTTGACTGGCGTGCGGCTGCTCGTCTGCGGCTAGCTGGCCGAGTGTGCGTTGCGTCGCACGCGACGAGGGGACGGGACCAAGCGATTGCCGCGGTCATGAGGAGGTGTTCGCCCCGGCCCGGCGGAAGGGTTCTGCCAAGGGGCGATCGGGCACGCGGCGGGCACGCAAGAGGGGTCGTGATCGCGGCTCGGCCTCTGGAGGGCACGAGGTTTGACCTGGGGTTTCGGCTGGAGCGGGCGACGGGAATCGAACCCGCATGACCAGCTTGGAAGGCTGGAGCTCTACCATTGAGCTACGCCCGCGCGGCCAGAACAGCGGTCCTGCTGCATCGGCCGGCTCGCACGCGTATCGTACCGGGCTTCCGCGCAGGAGGAGTTCCCCGAGGGTCCGGCCCGGGTAGCTCGCAGCTTCGGGCCGCGGGTCTTCACGCTGGCGCTCAAGCGTCTGAGCCATCGGCTGATGAACATCCCGCTGCCGGCAATGGTGAGGCTCCCGGCCGCCGTCACGACCAGCCGCAGACCTTCCACCGCCGACCGCGCAAGTCTCGCTAGCGCGCCAGCGGCTGCAGTCCACGACCTCCGTGGCGGCGAGCCGCCGTGAAGAGCGGGTGAAATCTCGAAATGCCTACCTTTACTTTGCTTACAATCCTATATTACGCTCAACCAGCAGCTTGTGCGAGTAACTGTCATAGAGCGGGAGAAAGGAGCTGAGAACCCGCTGATAGGCCAGAAAATGGCCAAAAAGACAGTAAAGGAGTACGAATGCTACGGAAATGGTGCATACCTGTGGCGACGCTCGCCCTGGTCGGCGGTTCGATGCTGGCGGCCACCGGCGCAGCCTCGGCGTCAATCGGCACCACCCGTTCACGACACCTCGTGGTTCAACCGGGCGGGCTGGCCCGGCACCTGACCACGCCGTTCGGGGCGCACGGCCGTGCCCCGAACACCGTGACCAGCTCGAACTGGTCGGGCTATGCGGCCACCGGCGGCACGGGCGCGTTCAGCAGCGTCTCGGCCAGCTGGGTGCAGCCAACCGCGCACTGCTCATCTGGCAGTCAGTACTCGTCGTTCTGGGTGGGCCTGGACGGGTACAGCAGCTCGACCGTCGAGCAGACGGGCAGCGAGGCGGACTGTTCGGGCTCGACGCCCGTCTATTACGCCTGGTGGGAAATGTATCCGGGACCTTCGCATAACTTCAGCAGTACGGTCAGGCCGGGCGATAACTTCAGCGCTTCCGTGACATCTCTCGGCGGCGGCAGGTTCGCGCTGAAGATTTCCGACACAACCGAGGGCTGGTCGCACACCTTGACCAAGACGCTGTCTTCGGCCAAGCGCTCGTCGGCGGAGGTCATCGTCGAGGCGCCGTGCTGCACTGGTTCGGGCGGCATCCTGCCCCTAGCCAATTTCGGCACAGTGAGCTTTACCAATTCCCAGGCGAATGGCTCCGCCATCGGCAATTCGAGCCCGACCGAGATTATTATGCAGTCTGGCAGCACGCAGAAGGACTCTGTCTCCGCATTGTCTGGCGGCACTAATTTCAGTGCCACCTGGCTCCACCAGTAAGTATCTCGTCCCACGCCGCGCTGCCCGCCTGGCCGGAAGGCTGGCGGGCAGCGCGACGTCAGGCTGGGCGGTCGGCTGCCGGATCCCGGCTTGACCTTGAACGCTCCGCAGCCACGTGACCAGGTGAAACACCCTGCGGACACGGGCGAGGAGGGGCAGGGTCGGGCGGTCCCGCCGCCCACCTCGTCTGGCCATTCGTGTCCGTCCGCGTTGGCGTGCGCCACGCCTCCAGCACGAACTGGTCGGGTTACGCGGCCCATGGCGGCACCTTCACCAGCGTCTCGGCCAGCTGGGTGGAGCCGACGGGTCACTGCAGCGGCTCAGGCCATCAGTACTCGAGCTTCTGGGTCGGCCTGGACGGGTACAACAGCAACTCCGTCGAGCAGACCGGCAGCGAGGTGGACTGCAGCGGGGGCAGCCCGAAGTATTACTCGTGGTATGAGATGTTCCCGAAATTCCCGGTGAACTTCAGCAATCCGGTGTCGCCGGGTGACCACTTTACCGGTTCGGTTACTTATACCGGCGGCGGCAATTTCACTCTGCGGCTTTCCGACACGACCAAGGACTGGACCCACACCGAGCACAAGTCCCTGGGGTCAGCCGCGCGCTCGTCGGCTGAAGTCATTATCGAGGCTCCGTCGTCCGGTACCGGGGTCCTGCCGCTGGCCGACTTCGGCACGGTGAACATCACCAGTGCCAAGGTGAATGGCTCCTCCATCGGCAGCCATAGCCCGACCAAGATCACGATGGTCTCAGGCGTACCGCCAAGGACTCCGTCAGCGGCCTGAGCGGTAGCCAGAACTTCAGCGCGACCTGGCTGCATAGCTGAGCTGCTCTTAGCGATAGCCGAGGCTTGCCGAGCGACGCGCTGCCCGCCGGATTTGCCCCGGCAGGCAGCGCGTCGTCATGACCGGGGCCTGGCCGGACGGCAGCTGGCAGGATTAGCTGCGCAGATGCAGAGCCCTCGGGAGAAAGCGGCGGCGCAGAGGATTACGAGTCCGGATTCCGCCTCGGCCCGCACGAGACGCTAGCCGACGTCCTTGCCCAGTACGAGAGCACGGCAAGCGACACCGATGCCGCCCCCGCTGATGGCGGCGGCTGAGCGCCGGCGCAGCCCGCCCCGTGAGCTCACCGAGCCCGGCGGGTGAGCCCAGCCGGCCCCGGTGGCGGCCCGGTACCTGCCGGCACCCGATCCTTGTCATGTGACCTATCCAGTCAGCGTCCGCGACGTGGAGATCCCGCCGGGGGAGCTGTCGTGGCGCTTTTCCAGGTCGCCCGGTCCGGGCGGGCAGTCAGTCAACACCGCGGACAGCCGGGTGGAACTGTCCTTCGACCTAGCCTCAACGTCCGCGCTGCCGCCGGAGCTCAAGGAACGAGCGCTGCGCGCGCTGGCCGGAAGGCTGGCCGGGGGAGTGCTCACGGTCACCGCTTCGGAGCACCGCTCCCAGCTGCGCAACCGGCAGGCGGCGGCGAGCAGGCTCGCCGCCATCCTGACCGACGCCACCGCGCCGCCGCCCCCGCCGCGCCGCGCGACGCGACCCAGCCGCGCGGCACGCGAACGCAGGCTGGCGGCAAAGAAGCAGCGTTCGGAGACCAAGCGCATGCGGCGGCCCGACGGGGAGTAGCCCGTCAGGCAATGGCCCGCCGCGCCGCGGGGCTTCAGGACAAGGCTGCCCAGTCCGATACCATCGCTTGTCAGCGGGCTGTAGCGCAGCTTGGCTAGCGCGCTTGCTTTGGGAGCAAGAGGCCGCCGGTTCGAATCCGGCCAGCCCGACCACATCACCCCAGCTCACCCCCCTGATCATCTCGGTCAGGTCGGTGCCTGCACGATGAAGCTGGAGATGCTGCCACGAGCTGGCCGTCGCAGGTGACCGCCCGCAGGGTGGTGTCGGGCGAGTTTCTCACCTTGGTCATGTGAGCATCGAACACGCTCCTGTCGTCTGGGTCCTCGGTGGTGAAGGCGGCCATCCGCACCGACTCGGGGTCGCGCATCTGGTCGAACAGCGCGTCCAGGTCGCAATCATCGACCGGCCGTAGCGCGACAACTGACACCTGTCTCCTCTTCCTGGTTCGGCTGGACGGCTGTCCTGCCTGTGGGCTGGCTGGGCGGCTGCGGGGCCGCGTAGGCCCGGTAGCGGTGATTTTTCCTGGCGGTGGTCCTGGGCACCACGGCCATCCTCGCCCAGCCCGGCTGCCCGGCACATCGTCAGGCCGCGCAGTCCCCGCGAATCCCGTGCCGGTCTTCGCGAATCCCGTGCGCAGTCCTGGCGAATCCCGTGCGCGGCGACGGACTCCCTCCGGCAGGCCACTAGACTTGGCCGCCGTAGCCGTGAGTGACCAGTCATGCCCCCGGATGGCCAGCAAAGTCGCCTGCCTGAGCGGGGAGCAGGGAGTGACGCCGACGTGAAGACCGACGTCGAGGAGCTAGGACCCACCAGGGTCAAGCTCTCCATCGAGGTTCCGTTCGAGGAACTGAAGCCCAGTCTCGACAAGGCGTACCGCGAGGTCGCCCGGCAGGTGCGGATACCGGGCTTCCGGCCCGGCCGGGTGCCGCCGCGGATCATCGACCAGCGGCTCGGCCGCAGCGTCGTGCTCGAGCAGGCGGTTAACGACGCGCTGCCCGAGCTGTACGGCAAGGCGCTGGAAGAGGGCGACGTGCTCGCGCTGGGCCAGCCCGACCTGGAGATCACCAAGCTTGACGACGGCAAGGAGCTGTCGTTCACCGCCGAGGTGGACGTCCGGCCCCGGTTCGAGGTGCCCGACCTCGAGGGGATGACGGTCACGGTGGACAACGCCGAGGTGACCCCGGATGACGTCGAGGAGTACCTCAGCGGCCTGCGCGAGCGATTCGCGTCGCTCAAGGGCGTGGACCGGCCCGCGCAGTCCGGGGACTTCGTCTCCATCGACCTGTCCGCCTCCGTTGACGGAGAGAGCGTCGAGGACGCGCAGGCCAGCGGGCTGTCCTACGAGGTCGGCACCGGCACGCTGCTGGACGGCCTGGACGCGGCGCTGGAAGGCATGACGGCCGGGGAGTCGAAGGTGTTCAGCGCCGAGCTTCCGGGCGGGGCGCACAGCGGCGAGGAGGCCGCGGTCACCGTCACCGTGCATAGCGTCAAGGTGAAGGACCTGCCCGAGCTCGACGACGAGTTCGCGCAGGCCGCCAGCGAGTTCGACACGCTGGGCGAGCTGCGGGCCGGGACCAGGGCCCAGCTCGAGGGCGCACGGCGGATGCAGCAGGCCTGCCAGGCCAGGGAACGGGCGCTGGACGCGCTGCTGGGCCGGATCGACATCCCGCTGCCGGAGAAGGTGGTGGCGGCAGAGGCCGAGCGCCGCCGGGATTCGATGATCGAGCAGCTGGAGCAGCTCGGCTCCAGCCTCGACGACTACCTGCAGACGCTCGGCCGTTCTCCGGCCGAGTTCGAGGCGGACCTGGAGCGCGACGCGGAGCAGGGCGTCAAGACCGGGTTCGTCCTTGACCAGCTGGCGCTGCAGGAGAAGCTGGGCGTCGATGCCCGCGAGATGAGCGTCTTCGTGGCCGAGCAGGCGCGCCGGATGCGCGTTGATCCGGACCAGCTGGCCAGGCAGCTCGCCGACGGCGGCCAGCTAGGCTCGGTGGCCTCCGAGGTGCTGCGCGGCAAGGCGCTCGACATCATCGCCCAGCGCGCCAAGGTCACCGACGAGGCAGGCAATGAGGTGGACCTGCAGCCGCCGGCCGGCCAGGACGCGACCGCAGAGGCCGGCGAGGCTGGCGACAACGGCGATAACGGCGACGACGGCGAGGCCGCAGGAGCCGGCGCTGCCGCAGCCCAGGACCAGGGCCAGGAGACCGAGGCCGCCGCGCAGGCAGCGGAGTAGCCGCAGCCGTTGCGGCGCGGCACGAGCACGCGGCGGCCGGCCTGCGCCGACAGCGAACAGCGCGGAACGCAGGACGAAGCGGCGTTGGCAGCGCGTTATCGTCACTGTCAACGACACCGATTGCAGCAGAACAATGCGGAACAGGTGACCAAGTGAGTGACGCGTCGGAAACCCGCCCGGTGGCGCGAGGAGCGGGCAGCGTGCCCAGTGCGTCCCGTGCGCACGAGGGCGGACAGGCAGCGGAAAGCCAGGCAGCACACAGTTCCGGGCTGGCGGTGGCGCGGGTCGCCGCAGCCCCCTCGGCGCGCGTCACCGAGGCCCCGGCCCTGCCCTTCGGCGAGCCGGTGTTCCAGCGGCTGCTGCGGCACCGGGTCATCTTCCTCGGCCAGCAGGTGGACGAGGACCTCGCCAACCGGATCTGCGCCGAGCTCGTCCTGCTCGCCGCCGAGGACCCCAGGCGAGACATCAGCATGTACATCAACTCGCCCGGCGGCTCGGTCTACGCGGGCCTGGCGATCTACGACATGATGCAGTACGTGCCGAATGACATCGCCACGTACGCGATGGGCATGGCCGCGTCGATGGGGCAGTTCCTGCTCTGCGCCGGCACCAGGGGCAAGCGCTACGCCCTGCCGCACGCGCAGGTGCTCATGCACCAGCCCTCCGGCGGGATCGGCGGCACCTCCTCCGACATCGCCATCCAGGCCGAGCAGATGCTCTACATCAAGCACACCCTGGCGGAGCGGATCGCCATGCACACGGGGCAGCCGGTCGAGCAGATCGAGACCGACTCCGACCGCGACCGCTGGTTCACCGCCGAGGAGGCCAAGGACTACGGCTTCGTTGACCACGTGATCCGCAGCGCCACCGAAGTCCCCTCGGAAGGACCGGTCTCATGACCACCCAGCACATCCAGCCGGCCCGGGCCTTCGAGTCCGCCGCCCGCCGGCTCGCCGACACCCCGCAGTCCAGGTACATCCTGCCGTCGTTCGTGGAGCGGACCTCGTACGGGGTCAAGGAGATGAACCCGTACAACAAGCTCTTCGAGGAGCGGATCATCTTCCTCGGCGTGCAGATCGACGACGCCTCGGCCAACGACGTGATGGCCCAGCTGCTCACCCTCGAGGCCATCGACCCGGACCGGGACATCCTGATCTACATCAACTCGCCCGGCGGCTCGATGACGTCGATGATGGCCATCTACGACACGATGCAGTTCATCCAGCCTGAGATCCAGACGTTCTGCATCGGCCAGGCCGCGTCCGCGGCCGCGGTGCTGCTCGCCTCCGGCACCAAGGGCAAGCGGGCGGCGCTGCCGAACGCGCGGATCCTGCTGCACCAGCCGGCCCTGGAGAGCGGCTACGGGCAGTCCAGCGACCTGGAGATCCAGGCCAGGGAGATCTTGCGGATGCGCAGCGCGATGGAGAAGGTCATCGCCAAGCACACCGGGAAAGAGCCGGACCAGATCCGCCGTGATATCGAGCGGGACAGGTTCTTCGACCCGCTCGAGGCGAAAGAGTACGGGATCGTGGATGATGTTCTGACGACCCTTAAGCGCCGTGCCGAGGTAGGGTCGTCCTAGGGTTGTCTTAACCGGGAGGTTTCGGCTCGTCCCCCGTGTAAAGGAGTGATTGGGTGGCACGCATCGGCGACGGCGGCGATCTGCTGAAGTGCTCGTTCTGCGGGAAGAGCCAGAAGCAGGTCAAGAAGCTCATTGCCGGTCCCGGCGTGTACATCTGTGACGAGTGCATCGATCTCTGTAACGAGATCATCGAGGAAGAGCTCGCCGAGCCGTCCGAGCTCAAGTGGGACAGCCTGCCCAAGCCCCGCGAGATCTACGAGTTCCTCGACGCCTACGTGATCGGCCAGGACAAGGCCAAGAAGGCGCTCTCCGTCGCGGTGTACAACCACTACAAGCGGGTCCAGTCCGGTGGTGACCGGCCGGGTGAGGAAGGCGTCGAGCTCGCCAAGTCCAACATCTTGCTGCTCGGCCCGACCGGCTCCGGCAAGACGCTGCTGGCGCAGACCCTGGCCCGGCTGCTCAACGTGCCGTTCGCCATCGCCGACGCGACCGCCCTCACCGAGGCGGGGTACGTGGGCGAGGACGTCGAGAACATCCTGCTGAAGCTGATCCAGGCGGCCGACTATGACGTCAAGAAGGCCGAGACGGGCATTATCTACATCGACGAGATCGACAAGATCGCCCGCAAGAGCGAGAACCCGTCGATCACCCGGGACGTGTCCGGCGAGGGCGTGCAGCAGGCCCTGCTGAAGATCCTGGAAGGCACGACCGCGAGCGTGCCGCCGCAGGGCGGCCGCAAGCACCCGCACCAGGAATTCATCCAGATCGACACCACGAACGTGCTGTTCATCTGCGGCGGGGCGTTCGCCGGGCTCGAGAAGATCATCGAGCAGCGGGTCGGCAAGAACGGGATCGGGTTCAGCGCCGTGATCAGGGTGCGCAACGATCACTCTACCGCGGACGCGTTCGCCGAGATCATGCCCGAGGACCTGCTCAAGTTCGGCATGATCCCCGAGTTCGTCGGCCGCCTGCCGGTGATCACCAGCGTGCACAACCTCAACCGGGAAGCGCTCATCCGGATCCTGACCGAGCCGCGCAACGCGCTGGTCCGGCAGTACCGGCGGCTGTTCGAGCTGGACAATGTGGACCTCGAGTTCACCGACGACGCGCTCGAGGCCGTCGCCGACCAGGCGAACCTGCGCGGCACCGGCGCGCGCGGGCTGCGCGCGATCCTCGAGGAAGTGCTGATGTCGGTGATGTACGAGGTGCCGAGCCGCAAGGACGTCGAGCGCGTCGTGATCACCAAAGAAGTCGTGCTCGAGCACGTCAACCCCACGCTCGTGCCGCGGGACGTGTCCCGGCGCACGCCGCGGGAGAAATCCGCCTGACCCAGCCGCGCTCGCGGTTGGCGGCACGAACACGCCCCGCACTCCGTAAACTCACCTGACGTGACCGCACATAGCCCGAACGCACCCGACGGTGCCCCGAACACCGGCACCGCTGAGCTCGCCCCGCAGTACTCGCCCGGCGAGGTAGAGGCGCGCAGGTACCAGGGCTGGGCGGACGCGGGCTACTTCACCCCGGACCCGGATTCCGGCCGATCACCCTACACGATCGTGATCCCGCCGCCGAACGTCACCGGCTCGCTGCACATCGGCCACGCGCTCGACCACACGATCATCGACGCGCTGATCCGCCGCCGCCGGATGCAGGGCTACAACACGCTGTGGCTGCCCGGCATGGACCACGCCGGCATCGCGACCCAGAACGTGGTCGAGCGCGAGCTCGCCAGGGAGGGCCTGAGCAGGCACGACCTCGGCCGGGAGAAGTTCGTCGAGCGGGTCTGGCAGTGGAAGGAATCCTCCGGCGGCGCGATCCTCGGCCAGATGCGCCGCCTCGGCGACAGCGTGGACTGGACCCGCGAGCGGTTCACCATGGACGAGGGCCTGTCCCGCGCCGTGCACACGATGTTCAAGCGGCTCTTCGACGACGGCCTCATCTACCGCGCCGAGCGGATCATCAACTGGTGCCCGCGCTGCCTCACCGCGCTGTCCGACATCGAGGTCGAGCACGCCGACGAGGAGGGCGAGCTCATCTCGATCCGGTACGGCGACGGCGACGACTCGATCGTCGTCGCGACCACCCGGGCCGAGACGATGCTGGGTGACACCGCGGTGGCCGTCCACCCCGACGACCCCCGGTACGCGCACATGGTCGGCCGCGAGGTGGAACTGCCGCTGACCGGCAGGCGCATCCCGGTCGTCGCCGACCCGCACGTCGATCCGGAGTTCGGCACCGGCGCGGTGAAGGTGACCCCCGCCCACGACCCGAACGACTTCGAGATCGGCCGCCGCCACGACCTGCCGGCCCTCACGATCA
Organism: uncultured Actinomycetes bacterium; assembly: GCA_963702235.1. Classification (GTDB taxonomy): domain Bacteria; phylum Actinomycetota; class Actinomycetes; order Streptosporangiales; family Streptosporangiaceae; genus PALSA-505. Next base: position 116,138 of record CAVPBZ010000022.1, on the reverse strand, counting down.
TGGACGAGCGCGGCGTGATCACTGCGCCCGGCCCGTTCCAGGGCCTGGACAGGTTCGAGGCCCGCCCCGCCGTGGTCGCGGCGCTGCGCGAGGAGGGCCGGGTCGTCGCGGAGGTCCGGCCGTACCTGCACGCGGTCGGGCACTGCGGCCGCTGCGGCACCACGGTGGAGCCGCGGCTGTCGCTGCAGTGGTTCGTCAAGGTCGGCCCGCTGGCCAAGGCGGCCGGCGACGCGGTCCGCGACGGCCGGGTCCGGCTGCACCCGCCGGAGATGGCCGCCAGGTACTTCGACTGGGTCGATGACATGCACGACTGGTGCATCAGCCGCCAGCTCTGGTGGGGACACAGGATTCCAGTTTTTTACGGCCCGAACGGCTCCGCTGTCTGCCCGGCGCCCGGGCAGGAACCTCCGTCCGGGCCCGAATGGCGGCAGGACCCCGACGTGCTCGATACCTGGTTCTCGTCGGGACTGTGGCCGTTCTCCACTCTGGGCTGGCCGGATGACACGCCGGACCTGCGCGCCTTCTACCCGACCAGCGTGCTGGTCACCGGGTACGACATCCTGTTCTTCTGGGTGGCCCGGATGATGATGCTCGGCCTGTACGCGATGAAGGACCAGGACCCGGCCGAGGCGGTCCCGTTCCGCACCGTCGCGCTGCACGGCCTGGTCCGGGACGCCCGCGGCCGGAAAATGTCCAAGTCCCGCGGCAACACGGTTGACCCGCTGGACTGGATCGGCCGGTTCGGCGCGGACGCGCTGCGGTTCACCCTGGCCCGCGGGGCCAACCCGGGCAGCGACGTCGCGGTCAGCGAGGAGTGGGCGGCCGGCGCGCGGAACTTCTGCAACAAGCTCTGGAACGCGGCCAGGTTCTCGCTGATGAACGGCGCGCACGTGCCGGACGAGCTGCCGGACACCGCGACCCTCTCGGTGCCCGACCGCTGGATCCTGTCCCGGCTCGCGTCGGTCACCGCGCAGGCGGACGCGCTGTTCGAGCAGTTCGAGTTCGGCAAGCTCAGCGACGCGCTCTACCACTTCGCCTGGGACGAGTACTGCGACTGGTACCTGGAGCTGGCCAAGGTGACCCTGGCCGGCGAGGACGAAACTGCCGCGGACCGTACCCGCGCCGTGCTCGGCTACGTGCTGGACCGGCTGCTGCGGCTACTGCACCCGGTGATGCCGTTCGTCACCGACGAGCTGTGGACGGCGCTGACCGGCGCCGACTCGGTCATGGTGGCCCCCTGGCCGGGCCGCCTGGCCCCCGGCGCCGACCCGGGCTCGTCCTCAGGCGCGGCGGCGTTCTCCGATCCCGCCGCCGAGGCGGAGATCGCGTCGCTGATCAGGCTGGTCACCCAGGTGCGACGGTTCCGCTCCGACCAGGGCCTGCGCCCCGGCCAGCGGGTCGCGGCCAGGCTGGCCGGCATCGAGCACACCCCGCTCGCAGCCCACGACGCGAGCATCCGCGCGCTGCTGCGGCTCACCCCGCCGGCGGACGGCTTCGCTCCGTCCGGCTCCGTGCTGGCCGAAGGGGTCACCGTTGAGCTCGACACGTCCGGCACCATCGACGTCGCCGCCGAGCGCCGCCGCCTGGCGAAGGACCTCGCCACCGCCGCCGAAGAGGTGGACCGCACCCAGCGCAAGCTCGGCAACGCCGGCTTCACCGGCAAGGCCCCCGCCGACGTGATCGAGAAGACCCGCCAGCGCCTGGCCGCCGCCCAGGAAGAGGTGGCGACCCTGGAAGCCCGGCTGGCCGCCCTGCCGCCACCCTGACCCGCCCCGCGAGCACCATCCCCAAGATCACGAGCACCATCCCCAAGATCAACGGAAGCTTCCTTGGCACCCGACCCAAGCAATCTTCCATCGATCATCGCCGCCGTGCCCCCGGCGCCGGCAGGGTGGCCGGGACAGGCCGGTAGGCTTCGAGAGTGACTGGCTTTCCGGCGGGCGACGACCTTCATACCAGCCTGGCCGAGGTCGAGCGGGAGATCACGGCGCGGCGGCCCGAGCACGCCATCGACCCGACCCTGGACCGGATCGCCGACCTCGCCAGCCTGCTCGGCGACCCGCAGCGGGCCTGTCCCGTCATCCACGTCACCGGGACGAACGGCAAGACCTCGACGGCCCGGATGATCGACGCGCTGCTGCGCGCCCGCGGCCTGCGCACCGGCCTGTTCACCAGCCCGCACCTGACCTCCATGCGCGAGCGGATCAGCCTGGACGGCGAGCCGATCAGCGAGCAGCGCTTCGTCGAGCTGTACGAAGAGCTCGCCCCCTACGTGGCGATGGTGGACGGACGGCAGGAGGTGCCGATGTCGTTCTTCGAGGTGCTGACCGGCATGGCCTTCGCCGCGTTCGCCGACGCGCCGGTGGACGTAGCGGTGGTCGAGGTCGGCATGGGCGGTACCTGGGACTCCACCAACATCGCCGACGGAACGGTCGCCGTCATCACCCCGGTCTCCCTGGACCACACCAGCTACCTCGGCAGCACGGTCGAGGAGATTGCCGGGGACAAGGCCGGCATCATCAAGCCGGGTGCCGTCGCCGTCCTCGCCCAGCAGCCGGTCGCCGCCGCCGAAGTGCTGATGCGGCGGGCCGTGGAAGCGGGCGCGACGGTGGCACGCGAAGGGATCGAGTTCGGCGTGCTCCAGCGTGACCTGGCCGTCGGCGGCCAGCGACTGGAGCTGCGCGGGCTTCGCGGCGACTATCACGAGATCTTCCTGCCGCTGTTCGGGGCGCACCAGGCGGGAAACGCCGCCACCGCGCTGGCCGCGGTGGAGGCGTTCGCCGGCGCGGGTGACCTCGAGGTCGCCGGCAGCCACGGCGTGCCGGTCCCGCTCGAGGAGACCTGGGTCCGGGAGGCGCTCGCGTCGGTGACCTCACCCGGCCGCCTCGAAGTGGTCCGGCGCAGCCCCGTGATCATCGTTGATGCCGCGCACAACCCCGCGGGCATGGCCGCGGCGATGGAGGCGGTAACGGAGGCGTTCACCTTCACCAGGCTGGTGGGCGTGCTCGCGGTGAGCGCGGACAAGGACGTGCCCGCGATACTCGACCAGCTCGAACCCGTCGTCTCCGACCTGGTCGTCACCAGGAACTCCTCGCCGCGGTCGATGGAGCTGACCAAGCTCGCCGAGCTGGCTGAGGAGATCTTCGGTCACGATCGCGTGCACCCGGCCGTGCGCCTGGACGAGGCGGTCGAGGTTGCGGTCACGCTCGCCGATGAGAGCGGTGCCGGGGACGGGAGTCCGGGCGACCTGGTGCCGGGCGCGAACGGAGTGTTCATCGCCGGATCGGTCATCACGGCGGGTGACGCCCGGGCGCTGCTCGTCGGTGGGCCCGCAACCGCCCCGGGACGATCGCAGGACCGGCAGCGCTGGCTACCTGAGCCTGGTGAGCCCGAGCCGGACGAGGCGGAACCGGACCCGGACGAGGCGGACGCGGCGAGGCTGGAGGCGGGGGAGCCCGAGCCGGGGGAGCGGGACGAGGCATGAGGCGACTCTGCGCTACCGTCCTCATCTTCGAGGCGATCGTGATCGGCCTGGCCATCCCGGTGGCCATCACGATCGGGCACATGTCCGCGCACTCCGCCGGGCCGGCCGGAGGCGCTCTGGCCGTAGCCGCCGTGGCGATCGCCGTGGTGGTATCGCTCCGCTCGACCGGGCCGACCGGCCTGCGGATTGCGCTGGTCACGGGCAGCATCCTGCAGCTCTTGCTGATCGCCTCGGGCGCGGTCGTCCCGGCCATGTACGCGCTCGGAGTGATCTTCGGCATTCTCTGGACCATAGCTATATGTCTCGGGCGTAGTGCGGAGCGCGCGACGCCGCGATAGTCTCCCTCTATTGCCCTGAGTAATCAGAGGAGAACACCTCGTGATCGGCCGCCCCCAGGCCAAAGCTGGCGCACAGGTGAATACGGGCACTGTCCGTGATCAAACAGACACTGTTCGTGACACTTTGGGCACTTCGGACACTTCCCCCGATGCGAGTTCTGCGGCTGCTGAGCAGGGGTTTTCCCCTGGCGGACACCCGCCGGCCCCCTCCGGGCCGCCGCGGCAGCGGCGACCGGCGTCCGCGCCTCCGTCCGCAGCGCCTCCGCACCCCGCGTCCCGGCAACCGGCTACTGTCCGCCGGCCAGCGGCGCCCGCGGACCCCGCGTCCCGGGCGCCGGCGCCCGCCCCCAGGCCAGCAGCGCCCGCCCCCCGGCAACCCGCCCCTCCGCCGTCGGCGTCCGCGCCCCAGCCGCTGAGGATCGGGCGATGGGTCGTCCCCGCCTCCCGGCGGGAGGCCCGCGGTCAAGCGGCACGCGATTCCCGGCAGGCGCTCCCCGCGCCCAGCGCCCGGCCAGCGGTCCCCGGGCAGCCAACGCCTCCCGCCGGGCCTGCCAACGGGGCACCCGCGCCCATGCCTGCCCCCGTCGCCCGGCCGCCGGTGTCCGGCCAGTCCCCGTCCGCGCGCACGCCCGGGTCACCAGCGCCGGGCCTGCCTTCATCCGCAGCGCCGTCGCCGGCACCCCGACCCATGCCCGTAGCCGGGGCCGCCAACGGTGCGCCCACCTCCGGCCCCCTGGCTCCACTGTCGGCGCCAGGTGAGGCAGCGGCCTCGCCGCCCGCGTCCCTGATCCGGCCGTCAGCGGCCGCCCCGCCGGTGCCCGCGCCCGTGGCCTCGCCATCGCCGCGCGGCGGTCAGGCGACCCCTGTGGCTCCGCTGCACGTGCCGTCAGCGCCGCCGGCATCCCCGGCGCCGGCAGCGGCATCCCCAGCGCCGGTCGCGGCATCCCCGGCGCGAGCGGCGATGCCCGCGGCGACGGCGGCAATGCCCGCGACTACGGCCCCGGTAACGGAGGCTCCGGAAAGCCAGGCGCCCGCTACCCGCACTGCCGCGCCAGAACGCTCGCCCGCCGCGTCCCCAGCGCGGGGCGGCCCGCTAGCAGGCGCGGCCGCCGTGCTCGTCGTGGCCAGTATCGTCCCGCTCGCCCTGCTCCAGCTCCCGAACCTCATCGGCTCCAGCATGTCCGCGGCCACGATGGCCCGCATCGCCGGCCCGAACGGCGCGGCCGACCTGATCCGTGCCTCCGGGCTCGCGCTCCCGGTGATGGCTTGCGTCGCGCCGGTGGCGGCGGTCTTGGCCAGGCGGCACCGGGCCTGGCCGAGCCTGCTGACCGGGCTCATCTTGCTCGGCGCGGCCGACCTGCTGGGCGATTCCGCGCGCTCGGTGCTGCTGATCGCCATTGACCGCGGCCTGCACGGCCTCGGCGCGGGCCTCGCCCTGCCGGCCACGCTGGCGCTCGCCTGGGAGCGCTCGCCCTGGTGGCGCCGCCTGCTGTGCCGCTGGTGGACGGTGGTCCTGGTGCTCAGCCTGCTCGGCTCCGTGCCGCTGCTGCGCGACCGGCTCACCAGCGGCGGCTGGCGGGCCGCGCTGCAGCCCTTCCCCTGGCTCACGGCGGTCGCGCTCGCCGTTACCGCCCTCTACATCGCCCTGACCGGCGGCGCGGGGCCGCCGACCCGGGCCGCGGTCACGCCGGCCGAACGATCGCAGCTCGCCCTGCTCGCCGCGCCCGCGGCCGGGCTGAGCGTCCTGGCCGTGGGCGTCTCCGACCAGCTGGCCAGCTCCGTGGTGGCCGCCGCGGCCGTCGCCGTGTTCGTGCTGGCCTGCATGGCCATGGTGACATCGGCCGACGCGGTGACCGGGGGAGAGCGCGGCTCCCGCGGCCGGCTCTGCTTCCCGCTCGTCGGTGCCTGCGCCGGATTCGTGCTGGCGCCCACCGCGGGGGCGATCAGCACGCTCCGCTCGCTGGCCGCCGGACCGGATCCGGCGCTGCGCGCGCTCGGCATCCCGCTGGCCGCCGCGGCCGCCGCCTGCGTGCTCGGCACGGGCATCGCGTGGCTGCTGCGCACCCGGGCGGGGTCCGGCGATGTGGCGGCGACGGCCGCGACGCTAAGCCCGGGGCGCGCCGACGGCGAGGCACGCCGCGCCGGCGCCCACGCTGCCCGGCACAAGGCCCGCAGCAGCGCCAAGCCTGGTCAGGGCGCCAGGGCAGGCCAGGGCGCCGCCGCCGGCCCGGCCGGCCAGGCCGCGCTGCGCTGCGTCGTGGCCGGGCTGGCCTGCGCCGCTGCGGGCCTGCTGGCCGCCCGGGCGGCGGGCCCCAACGGCAGTCAGGCCGAGCTCGCCGGAGCGTACGCACTGCTGGCCGGCGGCCTCGCGATGGCGCTCAGCGCCAGCATCGCCGCGGCCCCGCCGGCCGGCGCCATGGCCGGCCTGTCCCTCGCCCTGGTGGGGGCGCTGATCGGTTACCTGGCGGCCGCCGCGATCCAAATCCGGCTGCTCGGATCGGCGGCCTCGGCCACGGCCCGCGCTGCCGCCACGCACGCGGCGGCCACGGCCCATGCCCCTGCCGTGGGCAGCGCGCTGACCAGGGTCGCGGGCAGCTGGGAACTCGTCGCCGCGGCCGCCGCAGCGGTTGCCGCGGCCGCATCTTTGTTCATCGGCAGGGCGCGCCGCCGCAAGGGAGAGGTGCCGGTGCGCGGGTAAGCTTTGCACGCGCTGAATCGTCCCCGCCCCGCCCTTCGAGCGGCGACCGCCGCTGATCATGAGGAGCTTAATTGTCTGACCGCACCCTCATCCTGATCAAGCCGGACGGCGTGCGCCGCGGGCTCATCGGGACCGTGATATCCAGGCTGGAACACCGGGGGCTGCGGATCGTGGCCATGGATCTGCGTACCCTGTACAGGGAGACCGCCCAGGTGCACTACGCCGAGCACGAGGGCAAGCCGTTCTTCGGCGCGCTCATCGATTTCATCACCTCGGGTCCGCTGGTTGCCCTGGTAGCCGAGGGTCCGGGCGTGGTCGAGGCGTTCCGCGCCCTGGCCGGAGCCACCAATCCGCTCGCTGCCGCGCCTGGCACCATCCGGGGGGACTATGCGTTGCAGGTTACTGAGAACGTCGTGCACGGCTCGGACTCGCCAGAGTCGGCCGAGAGGGAAATCAAGATCTTCTTTCCGGAGCTCGTTTAGCCTAGCCAGCTCCGGTTTAGCTAACACCACGCTGGCCGATGAACCGCATACGGCCGCGATTGGCCCGGAGGTCACTGGTCGCGGCATCTGAGCACAGACCACCCACAGGATCGTCCTGGAAGGTTCCGTTCCTTATGAGCAACGCTCTGGGGTTTCTCGGCCGTGACATGGCGGTCGATCTCGGTACCGCGAACACCCTGGTGTACGTCCGCGGACGCGGGATCGTGCTGAACGAACCCTCGGTCGTGGCGCTCAATACCAACAACGGCCAGATCGTCGCGGTCGGGGTGGAAGCCAAACGGATGATCGGCCGGACACCGGGCAACATCGTCGCGATCCGGCCGCTCAAGGACGGCGTCATCGCCGACTTCGACGTGACCGAGCGGATGCTCAGGTACTTCATCCAGAAGGTGCACAAGCGCAGGCACATGGCCAAGCCGAGGGTCGTGGTCGCCGTGCCGAGCGGCATCACCGGGGTGGAGCAGAGCGCGGTCAAGGAGGCGGGCCACCAGGCGGGTGCCCGCCGGGTCTACATCATCGAGGAGCCGATGGCCGCGGCGATCGGCGCGGGCCTGCCGGTCAACGAGCCGACCGGGAACATGGTGGTGGACATCGGCGGCGGCACCACCGAGGTCGCGGTGATCTCGCTGGGCGGCATCGTCACCTCGCAGTCGATCAGGATCGGCGGCGACGAGCTCGACCAGGCGATCATCACGTTCGGCAAGAAGGAGTACTCGCTCATGCTCGGCGAGCGGACCTCCGAGGAGATCAAGATCACGCTCGGGTCGGCCTACCCGACAACGGACGAGCCGCACGCGGAGATCCGGGGCCGCGACCTGGTAAGCGGGCTGCCGAAGACGATCGTCATCTCCGCCGAGGAGATCCGCAGGGCGATCGAGGAGCCGGTCAACCTGATCGTCGACGCGGTCAAGACCACGCTGGACAAGTGCCCGCCCGAGCTGGCCGGCGACGTCATGGACCGGGGGATCGCGCTGACCGGCGGCGGGGCCCTGCTGCGCGGGCTGGACGAGCGGATCCGCGAGGAGACCGGGATGCCCGTGCACGTGGCCGACAACCCGCTGGAGTCCGTCGTGCTCGGCACCGGCAAATGCGTCGAGGACTTCGACACCCTGCGCCAGGTGCTGGTGCCCGAGTCACGGCGCTGACCTCAGGGCCCAGCGCGACCGCCAGGCCCCAGCCAGGCGCCGCGAGGGCCGGACGCGGGCGCCAGGCCAGCTGACAGCGCCGAAGAGGTTGACCGCAGCGAGGAGATCACGTGCACGACAGCCGGCGGACGCGCCTGGTCCTCAGCGTGCTCCTGGTCGCCGCGCTCGCGATGATCACCATCGACTACCGCGGCGGCGACGGGCCGCTGCACTCGCTGAGCAGCCTGGGCAATGACGCGTTCGGCCCGATGGAGCGCGCCGCCTCGGCGGTCACCGGTCCGGTGGCCGACCTCGTGAACGGCTCCTCCTCCGGCGCGAAAGTCTCGGCCCTGCAGCGGCAGAATGCCCAGCTCCGCGCCGAGCTCAGCCAGGCGCAGCTGAGCAAGTCCCAGTCCGCGCAGCTCGGCCGGCTGCTGCAGCTGGCCAGCCGGGGCGGCTACCGGGTCGTGGCGGCCAACGTGATCGCGGCCGCGACCGGCTACGAGGACACGGTCACGATCGACGCGGGCAGTGCCGACGGGATCAAGCCCAACGAGACCGTGCTGAACGGGGACGGCCTGGTCGGCCGGGTGGTCAGCGTGAGCTCGACGACGGCCACGGTCCTGCTCGCCACCGACGGGTCCTCCACCGTGGGCGCCCGGATGGCCGGCAGCGGCGAGATCGGCTCCGTGACCGGGATGGGCAAGGGGCTGTCCGGCCCGGACACGCTGCAGCTGCAGCTGTTCGACACCGGCGCGGTCCTGCAGCCAGGGCAGCAGCTCGTCACGTTCGGCTCGGTCGGCGGCAGCCCCTACGTGCCCGGCGTCCCCATCGGCACGGTCATCCGGGTGGAGCGGCCGGCCAACACGCTGACCAGGAGCGCGCTCATCCGCCCGTTCGTCAGCTTCACCGCGCTCGGCGTCGTCGGCGTGGTCGTGACCCCGCCGCGGGTCAATCCCCGGGACGCCGTGCTGCCGCCGCGGCCGCACGCCAGCCCGACCCCCACGGTGACCAAGACCGTGTTCGGCACGCCCGGCGCGTCACCGGGCACCTCGGGCGCCTCGGGCACCGAGGGCACGTCACCGGGCCCGGGCACCGCGACGCCGAGCGCGGGGCCCTGACATGCGCCGCACCCTGCTGTCCGTCGCGGCACTGCTGCTCGCGCTCGTTCTGCAGCTGACGGTCCTGGACCGGCTGCCGCTGCCCGGCGGCGTGACGCCTGACCTGGTGCTGCTCGTCGTCGTCGCGCTCGCCCTCAGCAGCGGGCCGGTGGCCGGGATGCTCGGCGGGTTCTGTGCCGGCCTGGCGCTGGACATCGCGCCGCCGTCCGACCACCTGATCGGCGCGTACGCGCTGGTGTTCTGCCTGGTCGGCTACTGCTGCGGGCTGGTCTCCGCCGAGCTGGACAGCACGGTGCTGCTGCCGCTGGCCGCCTCGGCGCTCGGCGCCGCGGGGGGTGCCGCGCTGTACGCGGCGGTCGGTGTCATTCTGGGCAACCCCGACGTGACCGGGTCCGCGGTGCGGCACGTGCTGCCCATGTCGGTGCTATACGACGTGCTGCTCAGCCCGTTCGTGCTGTACGGCGTCGCGCTCGCTAGCCGGCTGTCTGCCAGACTCGCCGGCGCCGCGTCGCCCAGCGCCGCGCTCGCCGGGCCGCAGGCCGGCCCGCGGCCGCCGACCTGGCAGGGCGGCCGCACCCCGCGACTGCGTGCGGCCGCGGCCAGGCCGCGGGACGGCTGGATCGGCGGCGGCTGGCTGGCGGCCAGCGCCGAGCTCGCCCGCAGGCCGCCGTCCACCGTGCGGCTGCACCTGGGCGGCCAGCGCACGGCCGCCGCGCCGGCCCGCACCGGGACGGCCGGGCGCGTCCCCCGGATGCGGTTCGGCGCGGGCCGGCGCGGCGACGCCATGCTGGGCAGCAGGCTGCTGGGCGGCGGCTTCTTCAGCGAGCTCAGCAACGGCGGCAGCCGGATGCCCGGCCCGGCCGGCGGCCGCAGGCTCTTCACCCGGCGCAGCCGGCGCTCGCGCGGCGGCGGCAGCAACAGCACCGCCGGCGCCGCGTGGGCCAGGTTCATCCGCCGGCCCGCCTGGGGATACCGCGCCGCGGGCGGCACGGGCAGCGTGCCGCGCCGGGGATCGTTCGGCGCGAGCACGCCGCGCAAGGGCCCCGGCAGCGCGGCCTCGCCGCGGCGCGGCACGTTCCGCGCGGCCGCCTCACCGCGCCGCCGCACGCTCAGCAGCGGCTCACCCCGCCGCGGCGCGTTCAGCGGCGGCTCGTCTACCCGCGGCTCGCTCGGCAGCGGGTCACCCCGCCGCGGCGCCTTCGGCGGCGGCCCGCGCAGGCTCCGCACGCTGCGCAAGGCCACCCTGCGCGGCGGCGGGCTGGGACGCGGCCGGAGCACTCTCGGCCGGGTGCGCGGCGGCCGCCTGTCGGCCTGGCGGACCGGTCACAAACGGAGCGGAGGTTACCGATGATCCCGGCGTCCCGGCGCCGCCTGTGGGTGCTGTACCTGGTGGTCGCCGCGCTGCTCAGCTCCCTCGGCGCGCGGCTGTGGTACGTGCAGGTGATGAACAAGGGCACCTACACCGCCCTGGCGGCCCAGGACCAGACCCAGCAAGTGGTCGTCCCCCCGGTCCGCGGCCAGATCCTGGACGACACCGGCCAGCCGCTGGTGGACAACCGGACGTCGCTGGTGGTCTCGGTCAACATCGCCCGGCTCGCCCAGCGCAGCGACGAAGCCGCGGTGCTGGCCCGGCTGGCCAAGCTGCTGCACATGCACCGCAAGCTGCTGACCGGGAAGGTGCGGATCTGCACCGCGGGCGTCCAGCCGCCGTGCTGGCCGGGCTCGCCCTACCAGCCGATCCCGGTGGACCAGCAGGTCTCCGCCAAGGTCGCGCTGCAGATCATGGAGAACCACCAGCAGTTCCCTGACATCACCGCGCAGGTCCAGCCCGTGATCAGCTACCCGGCGCCGGACGGCGCCAACCCCGCGCAGGTGCTCGGCTACCTGCAGCCCATCACCCCGCAGGAAGTCCAGCAGCGGCACCTGACCGTGACCGGCTTCTCCGGCGTCGATCTGGTCGGCCAGGCCGGCCTGGAACAGCAGTACGACGCGCGGCTGCGCGGCATCCCGGGCATCCAGCGGGTCGCGGTCAACGCCCAGGGCGTCGTCACCGGCACGGTCAGCCAGACGCCGGCCAAGGCCGGTGACACGCTGGTGACCAGCATCAGCGCGCCGCTGCAGGCCGACGTGCAGAACATCCTGGCGGGCGCGGTGCACAAGGCCTACAACGCGGGCAACACCGGCGCGACCAGCGGCGCCGCCGTCGTCATGACCACCGGGGGCCGGGTGGTGGCGATGGCCAGCTACCCCTCCTACAACCCCAGCGTGTGGACCGGCGGCATCTCATCGGCCGAGTTCAGCAACCTGTTCGGCGCCAGCCACGGCGAGCCGATCCTGAACCGCGTCACCCAGGGCGAGTACCCGCCCGGCTCGACCTTCAAGGTCACCTCGGTCGCCGCCGCCGTCGCCAACGGTTACAGCCTGAACGGCCTGTACAACTGCCCGGCCACGGTGAAGATCGGCGGCCGCTCGTTCGCCAACGACGGCAACCCCAGCCTCGGCGCAATGTCCTTCCACCAGGCCCTGGTGGTGTCCTGCGACACCGTGTTCTACCAGCTCGCCTACGACATGTGGCTGCGCGACGACCCGAAGGCCAACTCCGTCGCCAGCGCGCACGCGCCGCTCCAGAAGATGCAGAAGATGGAGCTGGCCTGGGGCTTCGGCCAGCCGACCGGGGTGGACCTGCCGGCCGAGAGCACCGGCACGGTGCCGACCAGGCAGTGGCTGTACTACTACTGGAAGCAGTACAAGAACTTCTGGTGCAAGAACGGCAAGCAGTACGGCTCCTACATCCAGCAGATCGAGTACCAGGACTGCCAGAGCGGCTTCGCCTGGGAACCCGGGCAGGCGGCGATCGCGGCCATCGGCCAGGGCTACGTGAGCGTCACGCCGCTGCAGCTCGCCGACGCCTACGCTGCCCTGGCGAACGGCGGCCGGCTGTACAGCCCGCGGATCGGCAAGGCCCTGATCAGCCCGTCCGGCCAGCTGGTCAAGAAGATCAACCCGCCGCTGATCCGCCGCCTGCCGGTATCAGGCAACACGCTCGCCTACATCCGCAGCGCGCTGGCCGGCGTGGTGAGCCAGGGCACCGCGGCGTCGGCGTTCGGCGGGTTCCCGCTGAGCAAGGTGTGCGTAGCGGGCAAGACCGGCACCGCCGACGTCTCCGGCACGCAGGCCAACTCGGTGTTCGCATCGTTCGCCCCGTGCAGCCACCCCAGGTACGTCGTGATCGTGATGATCCCGCACGCCGGGTACGGCGCACAGGCCTCCGCGCCCGCGGTCCGGCAGATATGGGACGCGATCTACGGGCTTGAAGGTCATAAAGCGGCATTTCCGAACGGGCAGGCGCCGGCCGCACTGCCCGCCTTCGCCGCGTCCGGCGCGATCAAGCCCCCGGCGGGCTACGGGAGCAGCCGATGAGCCTCAGCAAGCAGAGCGAAGGCTACCCGACCCCTAGTTACGGCGGGAACCGATGAGCCTGCGCGAAGGGTACCGGGCCGTACCGGGCCTGCCCGGGTACGGCGCCCTGCGCGGCGGCGGCCAGGGCTCCCGCGGCTCACTGGCCACGCGTGCGTTCGGACGGCAGTCTTTCCTGCGTCACCTGGACTGGCTGCTGATCGCGGTGGTGCTGGCGCTGTGCGTGCTCGGCACGCTGCTGGTCTGGTCGGCCACCCAGCCGGCCCAGCTGCAGGCCGGCCTCAGCCCGCGCACGTACCTGTACAAGGACGTGGTCTGGTTCGGCATAGGCCTGCTCCTGATGACCGGCGTGAGCATGCTCGACGTGCGCCAGATCCGGGCCTACACGCCGGCGGCCTACGGGGTCGCGCTGCTGGCCCTGCTGGCCGTGCTGACCCCGCTAGGCAGCTCGGTGAACGGCGCCAAGGCGTGGATCAACCTGCCCGGCGGCTTCCAGGTCGAGCCGTCCGAATTCGCCAAGCTCGGCCTCGTGCTGATCTGCGCCATGATGCTCAGCCGGCTCGGCGACGGCGGCAAGCGGCCGCTGTTGCGCGAGGTCGCGCTCGCGGTCGTGTGTGCCGCGCCGCTGGTCGCCCTCGTCATCAAGGAGCCCGCGCTCGGCGTCGCGCTGGTGCTGCTGGCCGTCCTCATCGGCATGATCGTGATGTCCGGGCTGCGGCTGCGCTGGCTGGCCGTTCTCGCGGTGGCCAGCGTCGCGGCCGGGGCGCTGGCGATCAAGGTGCACCTGCTGAAGTCCTACCAGCTACAGCGGTTCACCTCCTTCACCAACCCGTCCGCCAACCTGACCGGCGCCGGGTACAACGCCCAGCAGGCCAAGATCGCCGTCGGGTCGGGCGGGCTGACCGGCCACGGGCTGTTCCACGGCTCGCTGGTGGCGGGCAACTTCGTCCCCTCCCAGTTCGACCGACTTCATCTTCACCGTGGCGGGCGAGGAACTCGGCTTCGCCGGGTGCATCGCGATCGTCGTCCTGCTTGGCGTCGTGATCGCGCGGGCGCTGCGGATCGCGGCCCGGGCCGAGGACCAGTTCGGCACGCTGGTGGCCGCCGGGATCGCGGTCTGGTTCGCCTTCCAGGCCTTCGTGAACGTCGGCATGACGATCGGGATCATGCCGATCACCGGGCTGCCGCTGCCGTTCATCTCCTACGGCGGCTCGGCCGCGATCGCCGACATGATCGCGATCGGCATCCTGCAGTCGGTGCACCGCAAGCGCACGGGGCTGGCCGCGGCCTTCAGCGCGCGAGCGCCGGTGATCAAGTAGCCCGACCTGCGGGGGGCACGCCCCCCGCATCCCCCCCAAACTCCACCTGCGGGGGGTATGCCCCCCGCATCCCCCCCAAACTCCACCTGCGGGGGGCACGGCCCCCCGCATCCCCCCAAACCCCACATGCGGGGGCACGCCCCCCGCATGTCCCCAAACCCCACCTGCGGGGGGGCACGCCCCCGCATCCCCCAACCCATCGCAGGGCCCGCCCGCAGGCCGCGCGATTCCGTGCGCCCTGCGCCACTACCCGCCGCTCCCGATAACCTGGTGCCATGGTGGAATCGGTTTACGCACGGCTGGAGCCGCTGCTCCCGCGGGTGGCCAAGCCGGTTCAATACATCGGCGGCGAGCTGAACTCGGTGGTCAAGGACTGGGAATCAGCGCGGGTGCGGTGGGCGTTGATGTATCCGGATGCTTACGAAGTGGGCCTGCCCAACCAGGGCCTGCAGATCTTGTACGAGGTGCTCAACGGCCGCGATGACGTGCTCGCCGAGCGCACTTACAGCGTCTGGCCGGATCTCGAGGCGCTGATGCGCGAGTCGGGCATCCCCCAGTTCACGGTGGACAGCCACCGGCCGGTGGGCGCGTTCGACCTGGTGGGCGTCAGCTTCGCCACGGAGCTCGGCTACACGAACCTGCTGACCGCGCTGGACCTGGCCGGGATCCCGCTGGCCTCGGCGGACCGGGACGACTCGCACCCGCTGGTGCTGGCCGGCGGGCACGCGGCGTTCAACCCCGAGCCGATCGCGGAGTTCCTGGACGGCGCGGTGCTCGGCGACGGCGAGCAGGCCGTGCTGACCATCTCCGACCTGGTCGCGCGCTGGAAGGCGGCCGGCCGCCCGGGCGGCCGGGACGGGCTGCTGCTGCGGCTGGCCACCGACGGCGGCGTCTACGTGCCCCGGTTCTACGACGTGACCTACCTGGCCGACGGCCAGATCGGCAGCGTCCGGCCCAACCGTCCCGGCATCCCGGGCTCGGTGGCCAAGCACACGCTGATGGACCTGGACAACTGGGCCTACCCGAGCAAGCCGCTGGTCCCGGTGGCGGAGACCGTGCACGAGCGGTTCAGCGTGGAGATCTTCCGCGGCTGCACCCGCGGCTGCCGGTTCTGCCAGGCCGGCATGATCACCCGGCCGGTGCGCGAGCGCAGCAAGGACACGATCACCGCCATGGTGGAGACCGGGCTGGCGGCGAGCGGGTTCAGCGAGGTCGGGCTGCTGTCGCTGTCCAGCTCCGACCACAGCGAGATTCACCAGATCGCCCGCGAGCTGGCCGACAAGCACGAGGGCACCCAGACCGGGCTGTCGCTGCCGTCCACCCGGGTGGACTCGTTCAACGTGACGCTGGCCGACGAGCTGACCCGCGGCGGCCGGCGGTCCGGGCTCACCTTCGCCCCGGAGGGCGGCTCGGACCGGATCCGCAGGGTGATCAACAAGATGGTCACCGAGGACGACCTGATCCGCACCGTCACCACCGCGTACTCCAGCGGCTGGCGGCAGGTCAAGCTGTACTTCATGTGCGGGCTGCCGACCGAGACCGACGAGGACGTGATGGCCATCGCCGGGCTGGCCCGCCGGGTGATCAAGACGGGGCGCGAGGCCACCGGGCGGCGCGACATCCGCGCGACCGTGTCGATCGGCGGCTTCGTGCCCAAGCCGCACACGCCGTTCCAGTGGGCCGCGCAGGCCAGCGCGGCCACGGTGGACGCAAGGCTGCGCGCCCTCGGCGGCGCGCTGCGCGCCGACCCGGGCTATGGGCGCGCGATCGGCTTCCGGTACCACAACGGCGAGCCGGCCATGGTCGAGGGCCTGCTGTCCCGCGGCGACCGCCGGGTGGCCGCGGTCATCCGGGCCGCCTGGGCGGACGGGGCGCGGTTCGACGGCTGGAGCGAGCACTTCTCGTTCGAGCGGTGGGCTCGCGCGGCGGACACGGCGCTGGCCGGCCAGCCGGTTCACCTGGACTGGTACACGACCAGGGAGCGCGGCTACGAGGAGATCCTGCCGTGGGATCACCTCGACGCCGGGCTCGACCGGGACTGGCTGTGGCAGGACTGGCAGGACTCGGTGGCGGCCGGCGGCGCGGCCGAGGTGGACGACTGCCGCTGGACGCCGTGCTACGAGTGCGGCGTCTGCCCGGCGATGGGCACCGAGATCCAGACCAGCCCGATGGGGCAGCCGGGCATCCGGCAGCTGCCGCTGGTGGACGTCGGTCCGGGGCCCGGCGTCCGGGCCGCTGCTGCGGCCGCTGTTCCCGCCGCCGGCCAGGCCCGGAGCTAGCGTGACCCGGCTGAGCGTGACCGGGCAGCCAGTGCCCGACGCTGTGCAGTACCTGCAAGTCAGGTACGCTAAGCGTGGCCGTATGCGTTTTGCCAGCCACCGGGACATCGCGCGGGCCGTGGAACGAGGGGTGCGAAAGGCAGGGTTGCCGATCGCCTACTCGGCCGGCTTCACGCCACACCCGAAGATTTCTTACGCGGGTGCGGCAGCGACAGGGGTGGCTAGCGAGGCCGAGTACTTGGAGCTGGCGTTCACCAGCCCGCGCACGCCCGAGGATGTGCGGGCCAGGCTGAACGCCGCCCTCCCGGACGGGATAGATGTGATTGGTGTCGCGGAACGGGGCAGTGAGCTGCCTCTGGCGCGCCTGGAGGCGTCGCACTGGCAGGTGACGCTGCCCGGTGTGCCGGCAGCCGCGGCGGAAGCAGCGATCGGTGAGTTCCTCGCCTCCAGCCGGGTGGAGGTCGAGCGGCTCACCAAGAAGGGCCTACGGCGCATGGACGCCCGTGCCGCCGTGATCAGCATGGAACTTGACCGGCGTGCCGCCACGGCACGGCCGGACGGATGTGAGATACTTCGAATGGTTGTTCGGCACATGACACCCGCCGTCCGACCCGACGACATTCTGGTCGCGCTGCACAGTGTTGCAAACAGCGGCGGCGTGGCCGGACTCACGCCATCGGCGCCGCCGCTGATTACCCGGCTGGCGCAGTGGCCACTCGAAGGAGCGGCCGCAACCGCTGGCCCGCGGACCGACATCCCCGCGTCGGCGGCGGACCGCGGGCGTGAGACATGAGAACAACAGCAAACGCCGCGCCTGGGCGCGACAGCCGCCAGATGGCCGGCGTCGCCCCGGTGAACGCGCACGATGAGTTCCCGCGCGGCGCGACGGACCCTCACGGGGTCCGCGCGCCCGGGAACCTGACGGGAGATTGCCCGAATGCTCGAGACCGAGCCAAACGATGGACAGAGCAGATCAGGTGAGCATGGGAGCACCGAATCTGCCGGACCGGCCGCCAGCACGGCGCCGGTAAGCACAACAGGAACAGCCGGCCCAGGGTCAGCTGACAGCACAAGTACGGCCAGTACAGGTACGGCCAGCACGGGGCCGGCCGACGGCACCGCGGCGGACGGCAAGTCCGGCGCGAAGACCACCAGGACCCGGCGCTCCCCGAGCCGGGCCACCCGGCCCGCCGGGCCGCCGTCGGTGAGCGTGCCGCCACCCGTGATCACCGCAGCCGCCGCCGAGGCGTCCCCGCCGGCAGCGCCGGACAGCGCGGTGACGCAGCCAGCCGGCAGTACCGCAGCGCCCGCGCCGGGCAGTACCTCCGGGCCCGCGTCCGGCGGTACGGCAGCGCCAGCATCCGGCCGCAGGCGAGCGTCGAGTCGTGCCGCCGGGCCGGCCTCGGCCAGTGCCGCAGCGCCGACGTCCGGCAGCACGTCCGGGCCTGCCTCCGGCGGTGCGGCAGCGCCAGCTTCGGCCGGCGCCTCCGGGCCGGCGTCCGGCAGCACGGCCCAGCAGCCCTTCAGCGTCCCGGCCGTGCCCCCGGCCGACACCGCGGCGACGCGGCCGGCCGGGACCGCCTCGGTGCCGCCGAAGTTCGGCCACGGCGAACCGACGCCGGAGAATGCCCAGCGGCGGCCGGGCGAGGGCGTGCACCCGGCCGGGTTCAGCGCCCCCGAGCCACCGCCCGCGATCACCCAGCCAGCGTTCCTGGCCCCCCAGCTGATCTTCCAGCCGCCGGAGGACACCGCGACCCCGGCCCCGGCCGCCAGTGGCCAGGCCGCCGCGGGCACCAGGCCCGCGGGCCGTAAGACCGACCAGGCCAGGGCGGACGGCGGCCGCAGGCCCAGCAGCGACGAGCCCGAGGCCGCTGCGGCCGACGGCGACGAGTCCGGGGCGGGCAGCGAGACATCCGGCGAGGACGGCGCCCGCCGTCGCCGTCGCCGGGGCGGTCGCGGCCGGTCGAAGGGCCGCGCCGAGGACGGCGGTGACGACGACTCCGACCTGGAACCGGACGGCGGCGACGCGCGTGCGGTCGCCGACGCCGGGGCCGAGCCCGCGGCAGCCGGCGAGGACGCCGAAGCCGCCGGTGACGACGACGCGGACTCCGGCGAGGACGGCCCGCGCCGGCGCAGGCGCCGGCGCAGGCGCGGCACCGGCCAGGACGGCGATCAGCCGGCCCCCGATGACCCGCCGGACACCGTGGTGCACGTGCGTGAGCCCAGGTCCGCGCCGGCCGGCCGGACCACCAAGGCCAGGGACGAGGTGCAGGGCCTCAAGGGGTCAACCCGGCTCGAGGCCAAGAAGCAGCGCCGGCGCGAGGGCCGCGACTCCGGCAGGCGCCGGCCGCCGATCATCACCGAGTCGGAGTTCCTGGCCAGGCGGGAAGCTGTCGACCGGGCCATGGTGGTCAGGCAGCGCGGCGACCGCACCCAGATCGCGGTGCTCGAGGACGACGTGCTCGTCGAGCACTACGTGGACAAGAACAGCCACCAGTCGTTCGTCGGCAACGTGTACCTGGGCAAGGTGCAGAACGTGCTGCCGTCGATGGAGGCGGCATTCGTCGACATCGGCAAGGGCCGCAACGCGGTGCTCTACGCCGGCGAGGTCAACTTCGACGCCAGCGGGCTGGAAGGCCAGACCAGGCGGATCGAGTCCGCGCTCAAGTCGGGCCAGTCGGTTCTCGTCCAGGTCACCAAGGACCCGATCGGGCACAAGGGCGCCCGGCTGACCAGCCAGGTGAGCATGCCCGGCCGGTACCTGGTGTACGTGCCGGGCGCGTCCATGACCGGGATCAGCCGCAAGCTGCCCGACACCGAGCGCACCCGGCTCAAGCAGATCCTCAAGAAGGTCATGCCCGAGGGGGCCGGCGTCATCGTCCGGACCGCGGCCGAGGGCGCCACGGATGAGGAACTGGCCCAGGACGTGGCCAGGCTCGCGGCGCAGTGGGAGAACATCGAGCAGAAGGCGAAGACCGCCAACCCGCCCGAGCTGCTCTACAGCGAGCCCGACCTGACGATCCGGGTGGTCAGGGACATCTTCAACGAGGACTTCAGCAGCCTCGTCGTGTCCGGCGACGACGGCTGGGACATGGTCCACGAGTACGTGCGCTACGTGGCGCCGCACCTGGTGGACCGGCTCAGCCGCTGGCAGGGCGAGCAGGACGTGTTCGCCAGCCACCGGATCGACGAGCAGCTCGCCAAGGCCCTCGACCGCAAGGTGTACCTGCCGAGCGGCGGCTCGCTCGTCATCGACCGGACCGAGGCGATGACGGTCATCGACGTCAACACCGGGAAGTTCACCGGCCAGGGCGGCAACCTGGAGGAGACGGTCACCCGCAACAACCTGGAGGCGGCCGAGGAGATCGTCAGGCAGCTGCGGCTGCGTGACATCGGCGGCATCATCGTCATCGACTTCATCGACATGGTGCTGGAGAGCAACCGGGATCTCGTGCTCAGGCGGCTGCTCGAGTGCCTGGCGCGGGACCGGACCAAGCACCAGGTGGCCGAAGTCACGTCGCTGGGACTGGTGCAGATGACCCGCAAGCGGGTCGGGTCCGGCCTGCTCGAGGCGTTCTCGACCACCTGCGAGTGCTGCAACGGGCGCGGCGTGCACGTCTCGCTCGAGCCGACCGAGCTGACGCCGGCCGGGCACCGCAGGCGCGGCGACGAGAAGCCCGCGCCCGCAGCTGACGGCCCGGCCGCCGCGAACGGCGCGAACGCTGACGAGGACCGGCAGGCCGGTGGCAGCCGCAGGCGCAGGCGCAAGCCCGCGGCGGAGATCACCGACGCCCAGCCGGCCGACCACCCGAATGGCCGCCAGGAGCAGACGGCGGAGCACACTCTGCTGCCGGTTCCGCTGGAGTCTGAGGGAACCCCCGCCGTCTGATAACCTTTGTTGTCAGCGCGCTCGGGGCGCCGATTCGGCACGCAGGGACAACCCTCGTGAGGCCGGGTGCCTGAGCAGGCGAGCCCGTCCATAGCGATTCCGGCCGGTTGACGCGGGCACCGCGATGGGTCCGCACATAACGGAAAGAGAGTTTCGGTGTACGCGATCGTGCGCTGCGGCGGCAGGCAGGAAAAGGCGTCGGTTGACGACGTCATCACGGTGGACCGCCTGACCGGTGACGTGGGCTCCACCCTCACGCTTCCCGTCCTGCTCGTCGTTGACGGCGACAACGTGGTCACTGACGCGGAGGAGCTCGGTGGCTACCAGGTCGCCGCCGAGATCGTCGGCGACGCCACCGGACCCAAGATCAACATGATCCGCTACAAGAACAAGACCGGCTACCGGCGCCGGCTGGGCCACCGGCAGAAGTACACCCAGGTGAAGATCACCGGTATCACCAAGGGCGGCAGCCGTCCGGCCGCCAGGCCGGACAGCCGGGCCAAGTCCTCATCGGCGGACAAGGCACAGACCGCGAAGGAGAGCTGAGATGGCACACAAGAAGGGCGCGTCGTCCAGCAGGAACGGCCGTGACTCTAAGGCCCAGCGGCTCGGTGTCAAGCGGTACGGCGGTCAGCGGGTCAACGCAGGCGAGATCATCGTCCGGCAGCGCGGCACCCACTTCCACCCCGGGACCGGCGTCGGCCGCGGGGACGACGACACGCTGTTCGCGCTGGTGACCGGCACTGTCGAGTTCGGCCGTCGGCGCGGGCGCCGGTGCGTGAACGTTCTCGACGCAGCAGAGCAGGCATAACCAGGCGCGTGGGATCCCGCCCATCCCTGGTCACGACGAAAGGACCAGGGGTGCGGCATGGCCGAGTTCGCCGACCAGGCCACCCTGCGCGCCGAAGCCGGTGACGGCGGGAACGGCTGCGCCTCCATCCACCGGGAAAAGTTCAAGCCGCTCGGCGGCCCTGACGGCGGGAACGGCGGCCATGGCGGCGACGTGATCCTGGAAGTGAGCCGGGGCGCGACCACGCTGCTCGACTTCCACCGCAGGCCGCTGCGCCGGGCCGGCAGCGGTAAGCAGGGATCCGGCTCCAACCGCAGCGGCGCGGCAGGTCCCGACCTGGTCCTGCCGGTGCCCGACGGCACCGTGGTCAAGTCCGGCGACGGGGAACTGCTCGCCGACCTGGTCGGCGAGGGAACTCGGTTCGTGGCTGCCCGCGGCGGCCGCGGCGGGCTCGGCAACGCCGCGCTCGCCTCGGCGCGGCGCAAGGCGCCAGGCTTCGCGCTGAAGGGCGAGCCGGGGGAGCGGCGGGAGCTCCTGCTCGAGCTCAAGACGGTCGCCGACATCGGCCTGATCGGCTTCCCCAACGCGGGGAAGTCGTCGCTCATCGCCGCGATGTCCGCGGCCCGGCCCAAGATTGCCAATTACCCGTTCACCACCCTGATCCCGCATCTCGGCGTCATCGAGGCCGGCGAGACGCAGTTCGTGGCGGCCGACGTCCCCGGCCTCATCCCGGGCGCGAGCGAGGGCCGCGGCCTGGGCCTGGACTTCCTGCGGCACGTCGAGCGGTGCGCGGCGCTCGTCCACGTGCTCGACTGCGCCACCGAGGAGCCGGGCCGCGACCCGGTCACCGACATGGCGGTCATCGAGGCGGAGCTGTCCGCCTACCAGGCCGAGACGGGCGCCTCGCTGGCCGACCGGCCGCGGATCGTGGTGCTCAACAAGATCGATGTCCCGGCGGCCAGGGAACTCGCGGACCGCGCCGCCGCCGTGCTCACCGCCCGCGGGCTGACTGTCTGCCAGACCTCGGCGGCCACCCGGGAGGGATTGCGCGAGCTGTCCTTCGCCATGGCCAGCCTGGTCGAGACTGCGCGGGCGGCCGTTCCCGAGGCCGAGCCCTCCCGGCAGGTGCTGCGCCCCGCGGCCGCCGACGCGTCTGGCTTCGAGGTCGTGCGGACCGGCGACAACAGCTTCCTCATCCGCGGCGACCGGCCGCGCCGGTGGGTGCTGCAGACCGACTTCAGCAACGATGAGGCGGTCGGTTATCTCGCCGACCGGCTGGCCCGGCTGGGCGTCGAGGAGTCGCTCGCCGAGAACGGTGCCGAGCCGGGCGCCGAGGTGCTGATCGGCGACTACGACGACGCCGTGGTGTTCGACTGGGACCCGGAACTGCCTGCCGGGTCGATCAGCCGGGGCGAGACCGCGGGCCGCGGCGGCTCCAAGTTCGGCCCGCGCGGCACCGACCGCAGGCTCTCGCCGTGACCGGCGCCCGCCGGGACATCGCGACCGCCCGACGGGTCGTGGTCAAGGTGGGCTCCTCCTCGCTCACCACCCCGGCCGGCGGCATCGACGAGGCCCGGGTCACGGCCCTGGCCGACGCGCTGGCGTCCCGGGCCGGCGGTGGCACCCAGCTCGTGCTCGTCTCCTCCGGCGCGATCGCCGCCGGGCTGGCGCCGCTCGGCTTGACCCGGCGGCCGCGGGATCTGGCCACCCAGCAGGCCGCCGCGAGCGTTGGCCAGGGCATCCTCATCGCCAGGTACACCGCCGCGTTCGGGCTGCACGGGGTGCGCACCGGCCAGGTGCTGCTGACCGCGGACGACCTGATGCGGCGGGCGCACTACCGGAACGCTCAGCGCACCCTGGATCGGCTGCTCGGCCTCGGCATCCTGCCGGTGGTCAACGAGAACGACACGGTAGCCACCGAGGAGATCCGGTTCGGCGACAACGACCGGCTGGCCGCCCTCGTGGCCCACGTGGTCCGGGCGGACGCGCTGGTGCTGCTGTCCGACGTGGACGGGCTGTACGACGGTGACCCGCGGCGCGACGGCTCCCGCCGGATGACCGAAGTCCGCGACGCGCGCGACCTGGCCGGAGTGCCCCTCGGCCGCCCCGGCCGCGTGGTCGGCACCGGCGGCATGGTCACCAAGGTCGAGTCCGCGCTACTGGCCGCCAGTGCCGGGATCCCCGCCGTGGTGGCCGCCGCGGACCAGGCGGCCGCCGCCTTGGCCGGCCAGCCTGTCGGCACCTACTTCGTCCCCGGCCACCGCCTGCCGGCGGCCCGCCAGCTCTGGCTGGCCCACGCCGCCGTCGGTCGCGGGCGGCTGCGGCTGGACGGCGGCGCCGTGCGCGCGGTGGTGGTCAGGCGGGCGTCGCTGCTGCCAGCCGGGGTCGTCGGCGTCGAGGGCGACTTCGAAGCCGGAGATCCGGTTGACCTGTGCGACGAGAGCGGTGCCGTGGTCGCCCGCGGCCTGGTGAACTACGACGCGGCGGAGATCCCCGGTCTGATGGGCCGCAGCACCCGGTCGCTGGCCGCCGAGCTCGGCGCGCAGTACGAGCGCGAGGTCGTCCACCGCGACGACCTCGTCCTGCTTGCCGCCCCAAGATCATCGGTTACGGCGAAGCGTTAGGGCTGCCAGCACGCAGCTAAAGCTTCGCCATCTCGTGCGGCACGGCGCGGGCCGCCGGACGGGGTGGCATCCGGGGCCGGGCGCGTGATGATGGAGCGCTTGCGCTGTTATCACCTACGAAATGCTCCATCATGTCGTGCGGCCCGGCGCGCGCGCAAAACTCCCCAACCGGGCGGGGTGGGGCGGCGTCTTAACTGGCGACCGCCGAGGGGAGCCCGGATGAACCTGACCGCCCGCGCCGTGCGGCGCGCCGTAGCTGTCACCGCAGTGACCGGTGCCGTTGCCCTGATCCCGGCCATCGCGCTGGCCGCACCCACCGGACCCGCCAGGGCCGGCGCGCCGGACGCGGCGCCGGCGGGTTTCAAGGCCAACTCCATCACATGGCTGTCGCCGTCCCTGGGCCGGGTCCTGGGCGCCGCTCCGTGCGGCACCAGCACCTGCTCCGACGTCATCGGCACCAGCGACGCGGGCAAAAGCTGGAGCCTGATCGGCACCGTCAAGGCGCCGCTGGCCAAGCAGGGGCAATCGGCGAGTCCTGGCATCACCGACATCCGGTTCGCCACTCCGGCGGTGGGCTGGGCCTTCGCGCCGGAACTGTTCCGGACCACCGACGGCGGCCGGACCTGGGCGTCGCAGCAGATCCCGGGCCACGGGAAGCAAATCCTCGCCCTGGCGGCCAGCCCGGCCGGAGCCTGGGCCGTGGTCTCGCCGTGCGCATGGGGGACGGGCCTGTGCAGCCACAAGCCGCTCAGCCTCTGGCGGACCAGCGCGCAGGCCGGCGGCACCTGGACCAGCCTCCCGCTGGACCTGCCGATCAACGTGGTAGCCAGCGTCGCCGTCCACGGCACGACCGTCTACGTCGTGGACGGGAGCGTGTCCGCCCCGGCCAAGGGCAAGCTCTATGTCAGTACCGATGGCCGCCATTTCTCGGCCCGGACGCCGCCGTGCAGCGCGACCAAGGATGTGTTCCTGGCCGAGGCGGTCCCGACCTCGGCGACCGACGTCTCGTTCCTCTGCGACGGCAACCCCGGCTTCAGCAAAGCGGTCAAGACCGTCTACCGCTCGGTGGACACCGGCAAGACCGACACGTTCGCCGGCCGGATGGGACCGTACGGGATCCAGGCCCAGCTCGCGGCGTCACCATCTGGCAACCTCGCGGTGGCGTCCTGGTCCGATGGCTCGTTCATCTACGTCAATGACACCCACCAGCGGGCCTGGACCATGGTGATCGGCTCCGGCGACGGCGGAGCCGGCTGGAACGACATCGCCTACGTCACCAACACCGTGGCCTGGGTCGTGTACGGGCCGGCCGACATGGCCGCCGACTACGGCCAGGTGTACGTCACCCGCGACGCGGGGCTGCACTGGGCGCTGGCCAAGCTGTGACCGGGTTCAGGCCGTGAGCCTGCAGCCGGTCCCGGCCAGCGCCGGGTCGGGCGCCGATGCGCCCGTCAGGTCCACCAGGGAGTCGTCCTCGGGCTCGGGCAGCGCGATGGCGCCAGCGGCGGGGGAGGGCCTCGGCCTGTGCCGCTTCCTGACGCCCGAACTGCCGCCCCGGCCACGGTAGATCAGCAGGCCGTTCACCGGATCAGGCACGCTGTCCAGCGCGGCGCGCACCGCGGGCAGGCTGCGGAACGCCTCCCATTGCTCCTCGTTCTCGAAGCGCACCTCAAAGGCCACGCCCCACCGGCCCGTGTGCCACGACGCGTCGAGGGCGCCGTTGGTCAGCGCCGCCTCGATCATGGCCGAGGCACGCTCGTCGCGCCAGCGCACGGCCGAGAACTCGCCGTTCAAGACCTCGATCGACCACCATTCAGCCATAATTGAGATAGTACGCGTCTTTGCCGGGTTTTGGCAGTACCCCGCCCGGGGTGATCGGTCACCGGGTGAGCGTCCGCTTCGGGCGTATCACGCAGAATTCGTTGCCCTCCGGGTCAGTCAGGACCGTCCACGACTCGGCACCGGTCTGCCCGATGTCAACCCGGCGTGCGCCGAGCGCGAGCAGGCGCTCGATCTCCTCATCGCGGTCATCCGCGGCGGTGGTGAGGTCGAGGTGAAGGCGGTTCTTCACCGTCTTCACCCCGGTGACCGGCATGAAGCACATGCCGACCGGCGCAGTGTCATCTGGCCCGATCACGATCTCGCGGGGGCGCTCGGACAGGACCGTCCAGCCGAGCGCCTGCGTCCAGAACCGCGCCAGCCCCGGCAGATCGTGCGTGTCCACGACGATGTGGTGCAGTGTCACAGGCATGCCGTCAGTATGCGCACGCTCGGGTTCGGTGTCCTGGACATGCCCGCGGCTGAGCGCGATTGCTCAAGTCTGGCTGACTATCCGGACGCGCGGCCGCCAGGCCGGCCGCCAGTAGCATCGGGGCATCGCCCCTGTCGCCGGCCGCACCGGGCTGCGAGAATGCCGGGGTGACGTCGCGTCGTCCGGGCGGCTCGGCAGGCTCGGTACAGAACATCAGGTCGGCCGGCTCGGTCCTGTCGATCGGGTCCGCGGGCTCGATCTTGTCGATCGGCTCGGCCGGGTCGATCCTGTCCGTTGGCTCGGCGGGCTCGATCTTGTCGATCGGCTCGGCCGGGTCGATCCTGTCCATTGGCTCGGCGGGAAGCCTCGGCTCGGCCCTGTCGGGTCTGTCCCGCTGGTCCGTGCTGGCCTGGCGGTCGCGCGGGCGGGCGGCCGTCAGCGCGCAAGGACCCGGACGCGCCGCCGGGTGACGCGAGGCAGTCCGGTGACGCGGGGCAGTCTGGTGACGCGGGGCAGCCTCAGGTCACCCCGCGGCTTCCCCGGACCGCTGTCAGGCGTCCGGTGACCGGCCTGCCGGGACGTGACCGATCGCGGCGTAGCCAAGCTCGGTGTGCAGCGGGTTGACCTGCTCCAGCAGCGGCGCGGGGATCCGCAGGGCGATCGCCGCCTGCTGACGCGGCGGGAGCTCCGCTGGCGGCGCCCCGCCGCCGGCCCGGCCGGGCAACAGGCCGGGGCCCTCGCGGCGCGGGCCGAGCGCGTTTCCGTCGACGGGGCTGAGGCTGTCGCCGGCGGGGCTGAGCCCGGTGTCGCCGGACGGCGCTGCCCCGCGGTCGCTGCCCTGGCCGGGCAAGAGGCCGGGGCCCTCGCGGCGCAGGCCGAGGAAGCCGAGCAGCCGCTGCTCCTCGGCCGGGCGCGCGACCAGGTCCTCGTACCGGACGCGCCGGCACTGGCCGGCTTTGTCCCGTTCCAGGTCGAGGAGCTGCTCGGTGCGGGCGCACCAGTAGGCGGCCGCCGCGGCCACCGGGTTGCCCGGATGCGCCGCAGCGAACGTGCCGAACCCCGGGCCGCCGGGCCCGCGGGAACAGTCCCTGGTGGCCGCGGAGATGACGTCGGCGCAGTTGCGGTGCAGGGCGATGACCCTCGTATCCGGGTAGAGCTGCAGGAAGGTCCGGGCCGACCGCGCGGGCGCGGTGCAGATCTCGCACCAGCGATCCCGGCCCGCCTGCGACCTGATGATCGTGATCAGGCTGCCCGTCATGGCCCGGACCGACGCGGCCGCGAGCGCGGACAGCGTGCTGCCGGACGCTTCCGCCATCCGCCAGCTGCTGGCCGCCTGATCGCATAGCGGGACCAGCTCGGTCCCGGCGGTACAGGCCAGCGACGGGTGCCCGGCCAGCAGCGCCCAGAGCCGGTCCGCGCCGGAGTGCGGGTAGGCCAGCACGACGATGTGCGATCCGGGACTACGGCCGCGCGGGGCGAGCATGGTCGAGGCGGCGAGGTCAACCCTCGGCTGGTGCATCGGCACACTCTCCCTGGCGGGGGGCCTTGCGCGCTGATCAGCCTTCAGGATCGCCGACCGGGCGCAGCAGTCGCTGTCGGTTGGCTCGCCCTGAACTCCTGTACTCACCGGCTCGGGAAGCGTCGGCGCTCCGCAGAGTTTACCCAGGTCGGCATGCTACCTGACGTTAACGGCGGAATTGTCGGCAGCGGGCGCCCGGCGCATCAGGTACGGCAATTCAGCTGGTGAGTACGGGGGCACGGCCGTCCTGCGCCCGGCGCGCTGAGCAGGCCGGCAACAGCCGGCCTGCACCGTTCGGGCGGAAAATAAGGCTCAGGACTCGTCGTCCCCGCCATTACGGCGGCCACCGAAGATCCCGCTGAATATCCGCTCGCCCGCCCCGGCGGCGGTGTCCGCGACGCCCCGCACCAGGCCGATGAACGGATCCTCGGAGCGGTTCCAGGAGTCCTGGTAGGCGCGCGCCGCGGACTTGACCTCCTCGCCGAGCTTGGCGGTCCGGTCATCCTCCCGGCGGGGGTAGTCGCCGGACAGGATGCGCGCGTAGTCGCCGCTGGCGGCCCAGCGGTCGAGCTCGGCGAACCGGACCACCGCGAAGGGGTGTCGGGTTCCCTGCAGCTGCAGCAGCTTGAGCAGGCCGTCCCGGACGTCGGGCACCGCGTCGTACTCGTGCGCCTGATCGTGGAAGGCGTCCGGGCTCATCTCGGACAGGCGCGAGCCGCCGGCCATCTTCATCAGCGCGCGGCGGGCCGCGTCCACGTCCTGCCCCGCCAGCAGGCCGCCCCGGTCGCAGGACAGCTCCGACTTGCGGTACCACTCCTCCAGACCCCAGATGATCGCCCGCAGGCCGAGCGAGCCGATCGGCATCCAGGCGACCCGCTGAGCCAGGTTGATCAGGTGATAGAGCATGGTGCGGTACACGGCGTGCCCGGACAGCACGTGCGCGAGCTCGTGCCCGATCGCGAACCGCAGCTCCTCGGCGTCGTACAGGTTCACCATGCCCGTGGTGATCACGATGAACGGCTTGTCCGAGCCCAGCGCCATCGCGTTGACCGTGCCGTCCTGGGTGACGAACAGCTCGGGCACCGTCGGCAGGTCCAGGATGTAGGACCCGTCGCGCAGCATCTCGTTCAGCTGCGGGAACTGGCGGTCGGACACTTTCACGCCGCTGGCCAGGAACATGAGCCGCAGGCTGCGGTCGCTGAACAGGCCGGCCAGACGGCGGAGCAGCACGTCGAAGCCGGTGAGCTTACGCAGCGCGACGAGGGCCGAACGGTCCGCGGGGTGCTCGTAGGCACGGGAGCTGATGTCGGGCAGGCGTACCCGGGAACGGTCCGGCACAGAGGTCGTCATATAAGGCATGCTAGACCAGCCAGGCAAGTCCTTCGGGCGGCCTAAGCCCACCCTTTCCGGCTCTAGCCCTACCTTCCCTGGCCCCGGGCGCAGGTCAGGCCCGGCGCGGCCTGCGGCCGACGGGTTGCCTGGTCAACCGGGTGTCCGGGCAGACCGGCTACCCTCTGTCCATGAGCGAAGGGGGTGCGCGGGTCGGCGTGATGGGCGGCACGTTCGACCCGATCCACCATGGTCACCTGGTCGCGGCGAGCGAGGTCGCGCACGCGTTCTCGCTGGACGAGGTGGTGTTCGTGCCGACCGGGCAGCCGGAGGACAAGGAAGGCGCGTCGCCCGCCGAGGACCGGTACCTGATGACGGTGATCGCGACCGCCTCGAACCCGCAGTTCACGGTCAGCCGGGTGGACATCGACCGGCCCGGGCCGACGTACACCATCGACACGCTGCGCGACCTGCGTGCCGCGCGCGACGCCGCCGACCGGCTGTTCTTCATCACCGGCGCCGACGCGCTGGCCCGGATCATGTCCTGGCGGGACGTGGACGAGCTGTTTAGCCTCGCGCACTTTGTTGGCGTCACCCGCCCCGGGCACCGGCTGAGCGTCGAGGGCCTGCCGGACGGGAAGGTGAGCCTGATCGAGGTGCCGGCGCTGACCATCTCGTCCACCGCGTGCCGTGCCCGGGTGGCCAAGGGCGAGCCGATCTGGTACCTCGTGCCGGACGGCATCGTGCAGTACATCGCGAAACGCCGGCTCTACGGCCGGGAAGGCCGCTGACCGGCGTACCCGCCGCGGCCGGCTTGTTCACTTCCTGGGCCCGCCACCGCCGTGCGCCAGCATCGCATCTGTGATCACCGACAGATCGATCTGCGTGCCCTCCCACGGCACATTCGCCTCATACTGGCAGCCGACCACGTTCGCGTACGGCGGCAGCGCCGGCACGTTGGTCCAGTCGGCGACCAGATAACCCTCCTTCGGCGGGTCGTGCAGGATGGTGGCCAGTGAGCCGTACATGAACGTCTGATAGCCGGCATGCCAGATCTGAGCGGCAAACGCGTCCACCCAGGCCGCGTCCACCTGTGTCTCCTCGTCCAGGATGACCGCTCGCCGGTTCTGCGCGCCCGGCCGCCAGCCCAGGTCGTGCATCAAGGCCGCGCACTGCTGGCCATGCCCCGCCGGATCCGCCTCCGCATAGCCGGTCCAGATGGGGAACTGCACCAGGCCGCCGAAGCGGCGCCATTCGTCCCGGGTCCACACGTGCGGAGTGTTGCCGCCGATGTAGCCGGCGACGGCCTGGCATCCGGGGTAGGGACGCTGCGGCGGATAGGCCGCGTCGAACATGCGGTGCAGGCTCATGAGGTGACTCCGTTCAGCCGGTCGGGGGCGGGCCTGGCGTTGCCGATCGTAGCGGCGGGGCCCGGACCGGACGGCCGAACGCGGGTAGCTGGCCCCGGCGATGAGTGGCTGCGGTGCCGGTTTGATGCGGCGGGGTAACGTTGACGGCAGCGCTAAGACTGCCGCGAACGTGAGAACCTAGAGCTTCAGCCGACATACGGAGGACGAGCAGCACACGTGACAGCAACCGAACGGGCCGTGGAGCTCATCGAAATCGCCGCGGCCGCCGCGGCGGACAAGCTCGCCAGCGACATCATCGCTTACGACGTGAGTGAGCAGCTCGTCATCACCGACGCGTTCCTGCTCTGTTCGGCGGCCAACGACCGCCAGGTCCGGGCGATCGTCGACGAGATCGAGGCCAAGCTGCGCCTGGCCGGGGCCAAGCCTGCCCGCCGGGAGGGCGAGCGGGAGGGCCGCTGGGTGCTCCTCGACTACATCGACGTCGTCATCCACGTGCAGAATTCCGACGAGCGCAGCTTCTACGCGCTCGAGCGGCTGTGGAAGGATTGCCCGTTGCTCCCTCTGCCCGAGCCCGCCGCCACCCCGGGTGGCGCAGCCGCGGGGCCCGGCGGCGGGAATCCGCGCTGAGCGGCCCGGCGCCGGAACCGCAGGCAGGGCCGGCCGAGCCGAAGCCAGGGTCAGCCGGGCCGAAGCCAGGGCCGGCCGGGCCGAAGCCAGGGTCAGCCGGGTCACCGGCCAGACAGGCCGGGCGGGCCGGGTCGCCGGCCGGGCAAGCGGGGCCGCTGGCGGCGCCCATCCGGCTGGTGCTGTGGCGGCACGGCCAGACCGTGTGGAACGCCGAGCGCCGGTTCCAGGGCCAGAGCGACATCCCGCTCGACCCCACCGGAGAAGCGCAGGCGGAGCGGGCCGCGCGGCTGCTCGCCGCGCTGCGCCCGAGCCTGATCGTCTCCTCTGACCTGCAGCGCGCCGCCATGACCGCCGCGCCGCTGGCCCGGCTCACCGGGCTCGAGGTCGGCATCGACAAGGACCTGCGGGAACGCTCGGGCGGGCGCTGGGAAGGTCTCACCGACTCCGAGATCCGGGCGCAGTACCCGGCCGAGCACTCGTCCTGGACGCCGCCCGAGGGCGAGACGTCGGCCGTGGTCGCGCACCGGGCGCGGGCGGCCATGATGCGCATCGCCGACAGCATGACGCCGGGCACGCTGGCCGTGGTGGTGAGCCACGGCGCCGCGATCCGGCTCGGCATGAGCGAGATACTCGGCCTGCCGCAGGAGTCGTTCGGCATCCTGGGACCGCTGGCCAACTGCTCGTGGTCGGTGATCGAACGGCGCCGGGGACGCTGGCGGCTGCTCGAGCACAACGCCGGGACGCTGCCCGAGCCGGTTCTCGGCGACGACAGATGACCGAGCGTCCGGCTCCGTGAGCATTCGGCCCCGATCGGCGGGCCGGTAGGCGGAACCAGGCGGGCCGTACGATACTGGGGCCCATGACTCCAAGATCGTATGTGGTCACCGGTGCCTCCACCGGGATCGGCCGGGCCTGCGTCGCCGAGCTCGCGCACGCCGGCGCCCGGGTGTGGGCCTCGGTCCGCACCGACAAGGACGCCGACGCGCTGCGCCGCGATCACCCGGACGTGCAGGTGCTGCGGCTCGACGTCACCGACGAGGACTCGGTCCGGGCGGCCGGTGAGCAGGTGACGGCCGCCGGCCCGCTGCACGGACTGGTGAACAACGCCGGGGTCGCGCTGCCCGCGCCGCTGGAGTACATCCCGATCGAGCTGTTCCGGCGCCAGCTCGAGGTCAACCTGATCGGCCAGCTCGCCGTCACCCAGGCGATGCTGCCGGCCCTGCGCAAGGCCCGTGACCAGGGCATGGACGCGCGGATCGTGATGATCGGCTCGATCGGCGGCCGGGTTGCCGCACCCATGCTGGGTGCCTATCACGCCTCGAAGTTCGGCATGGTCGGGCTGGCCGACACGCTGCGCGCTGAGCTGGCACCGTCCGGGATCCGGGTCATCCTCATCGAGCCAGGGGCGATCTCGACGCCCATCTGGGACCGCGGGGCATCGGCGGGGAACGAGCTCCTAGAGGGAGCCTCGCCGGAGATGCTGGAGCGGTACTCGGCGCAGATCACCGTCGCGCAGAAAGGTGCCGCCCGATCGGCCAAGCGCGGCCTGCCGCCGCCCCGTGCGGCCGCGGTGATCGTGAAGGCGCTGACCGCGGCCAACCCGCGGCCGCGCTATCTCGTCGGACCGGACGCGCACGCCGCTGCCGTCGTCGCCCAGCTGCCGCACCGGCTCCGCTACCGGCTGACCGCGGCTCGGCGCTGACGTCGTTAGCTCGGCTCGCTACCGGCTCCGAGGGCCTCGCGGCACCTGATCACGTCAACCGTGACGATCTGCGAGTGCTGCTCGTCGCGCCAGACCCGGACATCGGCTGCCCAGCAGGTGGCGCGGAGTGTTGCCCTGACGGAGGAGATGTCCTCGGCGGACGTACCCGCCGGGCACCACAGCCGGATCCGCTCACCGAACGGTTCGCGGGTGACCCGCACGATGAATGGCTGCCGGCCGTTCCTGTTGTGAATTCGCGTCTGGGCCAGGCCGGTGCGGAGAAGATGCGGAGTAACCAGATGCCAGGCGAGCGCGGTCATCCGCTCGGACCAGGGCGGCGAGAGCATGCCGATGGCGGCGGACGCCGCGATGATGGTCAGTGCGACGCCGAGCGTGTGCACGAAGATGGTGACGATGAGCGCGAGAGCGGTGATCAAGACAAGTTCGTAACGCCACCGCCAGATGACGACGGGAAGAGGGGCGCGCTTCTGCGGGGTGATCGCCCTTTCCAGGTCGCCGAGTAGCTCCTCGTCCCGCCGGCGGTTGCGCCTGGTCACGGCTGGTCGCCTTCGCTGACAGCGACGTGCGCCGTCCGGTCATCGTCATGGCGGGAAGCGGCCCGTGTCGTCCGGCCGGTGCCGCCGCACCCGCCGCACGGGTCGCGGCCCCCCGTGCCGCTGCCGTCACATCGCGGGCAGACGATCAGGGTGTCGAATCGCGCGTCCCGGTAAGAGCGGCCGAGGCCGCCCTGGCGGTGGGTGATCTGCCAGCCGTACTGGGCCGCCTGCTGGTCATGAGCGGCGAACAACCCGCTGCCCACCGCCTCGATGAGCCTGGTCAGCCAGCTGTCAGTGCCCCCCTGGGGGTTGTTTTCGCTGGTAGGACTGGTATGGTTACTCACAGCACTGTGCCTTTCTGCTCGCCTAGAGCCGGGTTTGGTGTCTTCAGCTGGGCCGATGTGAGCGCATCGGCCCAGCTTGTTGTATGAGTGCTCAGCGCTGGCCGCCTGACACGGGGCGCTTTCGGGTACCGGCGAGAGCGCCGGACAGCCGGTGAGTTCAGGTCCTCAGATCAAGCGCGCCTCCCCTCTGTCCGGGGCTACAGTGCCCGTGATGCTCTATCCGGCAGCGGCTCGTCAGCTACCCCATCGCGACACTCGCGAGTAGCTTGAGGATCATCAGCGCTTCTGATTCAATGGTGCCTTGCGTCAAGAGCCTTTGGCAAGTGCCAGAGTCAATATCTGACCCTTCCCGCGTTGCCGTTGTGCTGTCTTGATACAGGTGAAAAGCATGGGAAGGATCCCTGCCCCAGTGCCTGCTGCCCGGAGTCCCGTCGTACGCCGCCGTGAGCTGGGCGTTCTGCTTCGGACCCTCCGCACAGACGCGGGGATGACGGTCGAGGATGTCGCGAAGGCTCTACTCTGCTCACCTTCCAAGGTGTCACGGATGGAGACCGCGCAGCGCGCCGCCAGCCAGCGGGACATCCGGGATCTGTGCGATCTGTACCAGGTGCCCGATTCCCAGCGCGAGCACTTGATCGCCCTCGCCAAGGCGCAGAAGGAGCATGCCTGGTGGCAGCCCTACGATCTGCCCTTCACCCTCGCAACCTTCGTCGGGCTTGAGGTCGATGCGACGCGGATGAGCGACTACGATCCCGGCGTCGCCCCGGGGCTGCTGCAGACACGGGACTACGCGCGGGCAATACACGAGGGCAGCTTCCCCAGGCTGAGCGACCCGGAGATCGAGCTGCGGCTCGAGGTACTAAGGAACCGCCAAGTGGTCCTCACCCGTGAAGATCCGGCGCCGCCGCAGTACCGGGCAGTGATCGACGAGGCTGCATTGCATCGTGTCATCGGCGGGCCGGATGTCATGGCCGCTCAGCTCGAGCACATCATTCAGGCCAGCAAACTCTCCAATGTCACAGTCCAGATTCTCCCGTATGCGGTTGGTGCGCATCCCGCCTTGAATAGCACCTTTATACTGCTTGATTTCCTTGCGCCGGTTCCGCCGGTTGTCTTCGTGGAGGGCCTGGTCGGGCAGTTGTACCTGGAACGCCCCGAGGATGTCGAGCGCTATGATCAGATATTTGAACGTCTGCAGTCCGTAGCTCTGACCCCGCAGCAGTCCGCTAGCCTGGTCAGCAGGGTGGCCACGGCATACAAAAGGGAATTAAGAGTCAAAGCTGCCAATGCAGTCTAAGGATCCACGTCAATGTTGTGAGGAAGGGACAGAATGTACAGCGGTTCAGATTTGAGTCACACATTGTGGCGTAAATCCAAGCGGAGCGTTAACAACGGCGCCTGCATTGAGCTCGCACCCGCACCGAACGGCGACATAGCGATCCGGAATTCAAGGGATCCCTATGGTCCGGTGCTCGTGTACAACCAGACCGAATGGCACGCGTTCCTTGAAGGTGTCAGGGACGGCGAGTTCAACGACCTCTGCTGACGTCTTCATTCATGTAGCGACGCCGTGGTGCATCATCCGCGGCCGGCGCACCTTCCTGGTGCCGCAGCAAGTTAGGTTTGCCGGTTGGGTCGGTCAGATGGCCGAAATGGATGCCTACTTTTCACCCACCGGTGGGTGAAAAGTAGGCATCCATCATGGCAGGCCACCACGTGACTGGCCAGGAAGCATGCCCGGTTCGATGATCCCGTAACGGGTGTCCCGGCTTCCCCAGGGCTTCATCGGCGTCTCATTTTTCCTCAGCACAATCAGCGGCATGTTCCAGCCCACCGGCACTCTCAGACGTCGGAGCGGCGGGGCCGTAGCCGCGGCCGCCCTCACCAGTCTGCTCGCGGCGTGCGCCTCCGCCGCTCCGGCCACCACGCCCGCTAGCACCGCGCCCGCCAGCACCGGGGCCAGCATGACGAGCTCCGCCCCGGTCAGCAACGCCGGCGGGGGCCAGGCCCCCGTGCCCGTCCAGGTCCACCCGGCCGGCGACATCCCCGACACGACTGTCTACGTGCCCTACCAGTCTGCCGCGGGACACCTGCTGGTGAAGGTGCCCGAAGGCTGGTCCCGGCAGACGACAGCATCCAGCGCGACCTTCACCAGCAACCTGAATTCCATCTCGGTCGCCTGGATGCCGATGACCGCGGCGCCGACCGTCAGCTCCGTCCGCGCCACTACCGTGCCGGCCCTCCAGCGTGCGACGCTCGCCTTCAGGCTGCAGGCAGTCCGCGCCGTGAAGCTGACGGGCGGGCCGGCGGTCGAGATCATCTACCAGGTCAACAGTCGGCCCAACTCGGTGACCGGCAGGCAGTACCGCCTGGTGATCGAGCAGTTCGAGCTGTACAAACACGGACGCGGCGCCGCGCTCTCGCTGTCCTCGGCCGTCGGCTCCGACAACGTCGATCCCTGGCGCATCGTCTCAGAGAGCTTCCGATGGGCGTAGCCGACGTGGCCGAGCCAACGGTCGATGCCACGGCCGAGCCACCGGTCGATGCCACGGACGATGCCACGGACGAGCCACTGGTCGATGCCAGGGACCTGTACCGCTTCTTCCACGCGGGCGACGACGAGACGTTCGCGCTCCGCGGCGTGTCCCTCTCGGTCAGCGGCGGCGAGATGGTGGCGGTCATCGGGCCGTCCGGAAGCGGCAAATCGACGCTGCTGGCCTGCCTGGCCGGGCTGGACGAGCCGGACGGCGGGCACGTGCGGATCGCGGGCCAGCGCCTCACCCGGCGGACGGAGGCGACCAGGGCAGGGCTGCGCGCGCGCTGGATCGGGATGCTGCTTCAATCGGGCAACCTGGTCGAGCACCTCAGCGTGGCGCAGAACGTGCGCATGGCTCAGGCGCTGGTGCCGGGGAACCGCGGACCGGAGCCCGGCAAGCTGCTCGACGACGTGGACCTGGCTCACCGGGCCTCAGCCCGGCCCAGCACCCTGTCCGGCGGAGAGGTAGCACGGGCTTCGCTCGCGGTCGCCATGGCGAATGATCCGCCGGTGCTGCTGGCCGACGAGCCCACCGGCGAAGTCGACCAGAAGATCGAGGCACGCCTCCTGGAACTGCTGCGGCGCCGCGCCAGCGACGGGAAGGCCGTACTGGTGGTCACCCACAGTGATCACGTAGCGGCCGCCGCCGACCGCGTTGTCCGCATCGTCGACGGCAGGATCACCCATGACTGATGTTCTGGTTCGCGCCGAGGGGCTGTCTCGTGTGTTCGGCCACGGGGAGTCCGCAGTCACCGCCATCGCCGACGCGACGTTCGAGGTCAGGGAGGGAGACCGCATCGCGCTGATCGGTC
The DNA here is from genome assembly GCA_963702235.1 of uncultured Actinomycetes bacterium. Taxonomy (GTDB): domain Bacteria; phylum Actinomycetota; class Actinomycetes; order Streptosporangiales; family Streptosporangiaceae; genus PALSA-505. The sequence goes on along the minus strand of CAVPBZ010000022.1, from coordinate 79,505 downwards.
CCTCCGGCAGCGGCAAGTCATCGCTCCTGCACCTGATCGCCGGGCTCGACGTCCCGTCGGGCGGAGTCATCGAGTGGCCTGCCATCGGGCAGCGTGAGGATCTCCGGCCCGGCCCGGTCGCGCTCGCCTTCCAGGGACCCAGCCTGCTGCCGCCGCTCACGGTCGCCGAGAACGTCGCTCTGCCCGGGTTGCTGGCCGGACGGCCTGCCCGGGTCGCAACCGCGGCCGCCCGGGCCCTGATCGAACGGCTCGGCCTGTCCGACGTCGCCGGCAAGCTGCCGGAGGAGATATCCGGCGGCCAGGCTCAGCGCGCCGGGATGGCGCGGGCGCTCGCCAGCGGGCCGCGGCTCGTCCTCGCCGACGAGCCGACCGGGCAGCTGGACCGCAAGACCGCGGCTGAACTGATGGACGTGCTGATCGATCAGGTGGCGTCCACCGGTGCCTCGCTGGTCGTCGCGACCCACGATGACGCAGTGGTCGAACGGCTGACGCTGCGCTGGACGATGAACGACCGACGGCTGGAGACGGGAACCCCATGCTCACTCTGACCTGGCTGCGGGGACTGTTCCGGCGCCGGATTCTCCGGCTGGCCGGGGCGGTCATCGGCGTGGCGCTGGCCGTCGCGTTCCTCGGTGCGCTCGGCGCGTTCTTCGCCTCGAGCAAAGCGCACATGACGAAGCTGGCCGCCGCCGGCGTGGTCGTGGACTGGCAGGTGCAGCTCGCCCCCGGAGCCGATGTGGCGCGGGCCGGCCGGGTGATCAGCTCGGCCCCCGGCGTCGTCAAGAGCCTCCCGGTCGGGTACGCCCAGACGCCAGGATTCACCGCGACCGCCGGCGGAACGGTGCAGACGACCGGTGCGGGCATGGTGCTCGGCATCCCTCCGGGGTACGCGACCGCGTTCCCTGGCCAGATCCGCTCCCTCCTCGGCGCGCGGGACGGGGTCGTGCTCGCCCAGCAGACCGCTGCGAACCTGCACGCCACGGTGGGCACGCTGGTGAGCGTGGCCCGGCCGGGCCTGCCGCCGCTGCCTGCCCGCGTCCAGGGCATCGTCGACCTGCCCAACCGGGACTCGATGTTCCAGGCGGTAGGGGCGCCGCCGGGTACCTCGCTCCAGGCGCCGCCCGACAACGTGATGCTGCTGCCGCAGGCCCAGTGGCAGAGCGCGTACGCCCAGCTCAGCCGCACTCATCCCGCGGCCGTTTACACCCAGTACCACGTCCGGCTCAGCGGCGCGCTGCCGCCCGACCCGTCCGCCGCGTTCACCGACGTCACCGCCCGGGGCAAGAACCTGGAGGCCAAGCTGGCGGGCGCCGGGGTGGTCGGGAACAACCTGGCCGCTCAGCTCGACGGGGCGAGGAAGGACGCGCTGTACGCGCAGCTGCTGTTCCTCTTCCTCGGCATTCCCGGCGTGGTGCTGGCCGCCCTGATCACCAGCATCATCGGCGCGGCCGGCGGCGACCGGCGGCGGCGCGAGCAGGCGCTGCTCCGGATCCGGGGCGCGTCGCCGCGGCAGATCGTCGGGCTGGCCGGGGCCGAGGCCCTCGTCGTGGGCCTGGCCGGCTCCGCGATCGGCCTGGCCGGCGCGGTCATCGCCGGGCGGCTCACGTTCGGCACGTCCCGGTTCGGCGCCACCCAGGCGCAGACCATCGAATGGGGCCTGATCGCCGCCGTGGCCGGGCTGGTGCTGGCGGCCGTCACGATCCTGCTCCCGGCCATGCGGGACGCGCGGTCGATCACCGTGCGCCGGGCCAGGGAGGTCGTCGGGGCTGCGCCGCGGCCGCTGTGGATGCGGCTCTACCTCGATCTCTGGCTGCTGGCCGGGGCGGGCGTCATCTTCTGGCGGTCGGTGCAGAGCGGCTACCAGGTGGTCATCGCGCCCGAGGGCGTGACGACGATCTCGGTGAGCTACTCGACATTCCTGGCGCCGCTGCTGTTCTGGGTCGGAGCGGCGCTGCTGGCCTGGCGCATCTCCAATGCCGTGCTCGTCCGGGGCCGGGGAACCGTGGCCCTGGCGGCCCGGCCGCTGGCCGGCGGGCTGTCCGGGGTGGTGGCCGCGTCGATGTCCCGGCAGCGGCGGCTGCTGTCCCGCGGCCTCATGGTCATGGCCCTGACCGCCTCGTTCGCCGTCTCGACCGCGGTGTTCAACGCCACCTACGCGGCCCAGTCCCGGGTGGACGCGCAGCTGACCAACGGGGCGGACGTCACCGCGACCAGCACCGGCGGGGCCGGCCTTCCCGCCGGGACGGTAGCGGCGGCCCGCCGGCTGCCCGGCGTCGCCGCGGCGCAGCCGATGCTGCACCGGTATGCCTATGTCGGCAGTGACCTGCAGGACCTGTTCGGGATCAACCCCAGCCAGATCTCCTCGGCGACGACGATGTCGGACGCGTTCTTCCACGGGGCCAGTGCCTCGGCGACGCTCGCCGCCCTGGCGGCCAGCCCGGACGCGGTCCTCGTCTCGGACGAGACCGCGCTGAACTACCAGCTGCAGCCAGGCAACCTGATCAGGCTGCGGCTCCAGTCCGCGGCCGACCATGCCTACCACATCGTCCCGTTCCACTACGTCGGCCTGGTCCGGGAGTTCCCGACGGCGCCCAAGGACTCGTTCTTCGTCGCCAACGCCGCCTACGTGGCCAGGGTGACCGGGTCAGCCGCCTACCAGGACGTGCTCATCCGGACGAACGGGAGCCCGCCGGCGGTCGCCGCGCAGGTCCGGCACCTGCTCGGTCCCGCCTCCGGCGCGGTGGTGCAGGACATCGAATCCCAGATGAAGATCACCCTGTCCGGCCTGACCGCGATCGACCTGTCCGGCCTGACCCGGCTCGAGCTGGCCTTCGCCTTCATCCTGGCCGCGGCCGCGTCCGGCCTGGTGCTCGCGCTCGGGCTCGTCGAACGGCGGCGCACGTTCGCCATCACGTCGGCGCTGGGCGCGCGCACCCGCCAGCTCGCCTCCTTCGTCTGGAGCGAGGCGATCTTCGTGACGCTGGGCGGCGTGATCCTGGGCGTGCTGTCCGGCTGGGGCCTGTCGTTCGTCATCGTCAAGATCCTGACGGGCGTGTTCGACCCGCCCCCGCCGCACCTGTTCGTCCCGTGGGCGTACCTCGCGGCTCTCGCCGGGGTGACCGGCGGCGCCATCGGGGCGGCAGGCACCGGTGTCATCCGGGCCACCCGGCGCCCCGCGGTCGAGATCGTCAGGGATCTCTGACCACCGGCACCGGAGGGCCCCCGGCCCTCCGGCGCCGGACCACTCAGGGCTAAAGCCCTGCTGGCCGCGCCTGGTTACGCGCCATGGCCTCGGCGACCGCGGTCGTGTTGCCTTCCTCCCAGGTGGCGTGCTGGACCAGCTTCTCGATCCACCAGCCGTCAGCCGTGCGCCGCACGTGATTGTCGTAGGACCCGCGGAGCAGGTAGAACTCGCCGTTCGGTGAGCCTTCCAGCAGGTGCTGGGCGTACATGTACGAGTAGCAGACCGCCCGGTCCGGATCGGCCTCGTCGAACTCGATCACGTGGTTCGGGCTGAGGTGCTGGGTGACGGTGAAGCCCTCCAGGGCCTGGCTGACCGAGGCGACCAGAATCCTCGCGGGAGTAGTCGGCCGCCGGCCTGCTGGCGAAGTCGGCGTGCACCGGGTCGGTGAAGCACCCGGCGAACATCGCCCAGTCGCGCCGGTCCACGCCCAGGGCGTACTTGACGACGGTCTCGCTGATGAGAGCGCGGTCCTCGAGCCTGCGGACACGCGTTTCCAGGTCCATGGTCATGGTCGGTTCCCTCCCGCCCCCGGCGTTGCCCGGGCTCACCCTTGCTCACGGTACGTGCCGGGCGACGGCCGGCTCCGGACAACTTAGGCTGTGCCCTGTGACGAACGCGCCCACGGTGCACTGGCTCGGCTACCGCGGCGCGGACGGCAGCCTCGACGCCGCGGGCATCGCCCGGGCGCTGGCGTCGGCCCGCGCTGCCGGGCAGACCCTGGACGTGCCGATCAGCGACGAGCTGGAACTGTCGGTCCGGGACGCCTACCGGGTACAGGACGAGGTGGCGGCCCTGCGCTATGCGGCGGGGGAGCGGCTGGCCGGCTGGAAGCTGGGCTACACGTCGCAGGCGATGCGCGAGCAGATGGGCATCGCCGAGCCGAACTTCGGCCCGCTGACCGCGCCGATGCTGCTGGCGTCGGCCGCGCAGGTGCCGCCGGCCGCGCTGCAGCCGCGGGCCGAGCCGGAGATCGGGCTGCGCCTGGCCCGGCGGCTGACCGGCCCGTGCACGGCGGCCGAGGCGCTGGCCGCGTGCTCGGCGGCCGTGGCTTGCCTGGAGGTCGTGGACTCGGTGTGGGCGAGCTACCGGTTCCGGCTGGCCGACAACACCGCTGACCTGTCCTCGGCCGCATGGGTCGCGGTCGGCGGGCCGCTGCCGCTGGCGGATCTGGACCGGGTGCGCGTCACCCTGTCCGTCGAGGGCGCCGCGGCCGGGACCGCCACCGGCGCGGCGGCTGACGGACACCCGGCGAACGGCCTGGCCTGGCTGGCCGGCCAGCTCGCCTTGACCGGCCGCGCGCTGCAGCCGGGCGACCTGGTGATCACCGGCGGCCTCACCGCCGCGGTCCCGGTCGCCCCAGGCCGCACCGTAGCGGCCGTCTTCGAGCCTCCGGCCGGTACCGCGGTCACCGTCGCGGTGACCGGCGCCGCCGTCGCACCCCCTCCCGCGAGCGCCCGGGCGGGCACCCCTACCCAGGAACGGCCATGATTTCCCGAACGGGCAGGCCTACCCCCGCCGGCACGGCCGGCCAGCCGGGCGCAGAGCCGTCGGGACAGGCATGACGGCGGCCAGCCTGGCCGGGATTCCCGGGACCATGCGCGTCTCGGTGCTGACCCGCCCCGGCCAGCTGGAGCTGGCCGAACGGCCGGTGCCCCGGCCCGCTCCCGGGCAGGTGCTCGTCGCCGTCCGCAGCGTGGGCGTGTGCGGCTCGGACGTGCACTACTTCGAGCACGGCCGGATCGGCGACTTCGTCGTGCGCGCTCCGCTCGTGCTCGGGCATGAGGTGTCCGGCCGCATCGTCGCGGCCGGCCCCGGCGCGGACCCGGCCGGGTGGGTGCCCGGGTCGCGATCGAGCCGGGCGCCGCGTGCGGGCGCTGCGCCCAGTGCACGGCGGGCCGCTACAACCTCTGCCCCGACATGCAGTTCTTCGCCACCCCGCCGGTTAACGGCGCGCTCGGCGAGTACGTGCTGGTCCGCGCCGACCTGGCCTTCGACGTGCCCGAGCAGGTGAGCGACGATGCCGCCGCGCTGCTCGAGCCGCTGTCGGTCGGGATCTGGGCGAACAGCAAGGCCGCCGTCACGCTGGGAAGCTCGGTCCTCGTCGCCGGGGCCGGGCCGATCGGCCTGGTAACCGCCCAGGTCGCCCGGGCCCGCGGCGCGACCACGATCGTGGTCAGCGACATCGCCCCGCACCGCCTCGCCGCCGCCGAAAGCAGCGGGGCCACCGCCGTGCTGCCCGCCGCAGACGTGCCCGGCGCCGGCCAGGACTTTGATGCCTTCATCGACTGCTCCGGCGCCCCGCAGGCCATCACCGCCGGCATCCGGGCGCTGCGCCCGGCCGGGCGGGCGGTCCTGGTCGGGATGGGCCCGGCCGAGCTGGTCCTCCCGTTCGCTGTCCTGCAGCAGCGGGAGATCACCGTGACCGGCACCTTCCGGTACGCCGGCACCTGGCCCGCCGCGATCGCGCTCGCGGCCTCGGGCGCGGTCGACCTCGATGCGCTGGTCACCGACCGGTTCCCGCTGGCGCGGGCCGAGCAGGCGCTGCGGTCGGTGACCAGGGCGGGCACGATCAAACCGATCATCGAACCCTGGCGCTAGGCGGCCCGCCCTGACGCCCGCCGCCGTTACCCAGCGGGCAAGCAGATCCCGTCCCACGGCGAGTCGGCGGCCCTGACCCCCAGCCGGATCCCGTCCCACGGCGAGTCGGCGGCCCGGACCCCCAGCCGGATCCCGTCCCAGGGTGAGTCGGCGGCCCTGACCCCCAGCCGGGTCCCGTCCCAGGGCGAGTCGGCAGGACTGACACCCAGCCGGATCCGGTAGGCCGGCGCGGTCGCGTGGGCCGCTGCGATCACGTGAGTTGCCGCGGCCGCGTGGGTCGCCGCCAGCGCCGGGGGCGCGGCGATCGCGAAGGGCGCTGCGCTCAGGGCGACGATCAGGCTGGCTGTCCCTGCGACCACAGAGTTCCTGTTCACGGCATTCCTCCCCGCTCGGAAGACCCTCCGGATGCGGAGGATCGTCGGTCTGTCGTGCTGAGCCAACCGCCGGCGCCTCCTGATCAGCCATCGATCCGCTGTCGGCCGCTACTGGATGACCAGGAGCGGATCAGCAGGAGTCGCGGAGCCGCCCGCGGAGCATGGGGGTGAGCGATATTTCCGGATATCGGAGGCATGATGGCGACGGGCCAGACCCTGCGGCTCAGCTCGCGGCAGACGTTGCGCGCGCTCGAGGACATTGATCTCCTCGAGCTGCTGGCCGAGCGGCTGACCCGCCGGGCCCGCGCCGCGGAAACCGCCAGCGCCCCGGCTGCCCCGCCCCGGCACCCGAACGGCGCCGCACCCTCGGCCGGAGCCGGACTGGAGGAGACGGCGGTGGATGACCCGGGCACCGGTGCCCGCGCCCTGCTGCCGACGGCGACGCTGCGGCTGATCCAGGCCGCCGGGCTGGCCGCGCTGGCCTCCCGCGAGCTGGTCGCGCCCGGCGTGGTCACCGCCGCCGTGGTCGGCTCGGGCCTGGCCCTGCGGCTTCAGGTCGGGGTACTGGCGCGCTACCTGCCGGCGCTGAGTCACATCGCGCTGTCCGGCGCGATCTCTGACCCGCTGGCGCCGCTCGCGCGCGGCGTGCTGGACCAGCTCGAGCTGGCCGGCATCGGCTGGTCAACCGCTGCCGACCCGCGGCGCGCCGCGCTCGGCGCCAGCCTGTACGTCATCGCGGCTGCCGGTCCGCAAGGTCTGGCGATCGGGCCACCGGCTGCCGGCGCCCTGCTGGTCAACGCCGGCGGGACGGACCTGCCGCGCGAGGTGCTCGAGGGCGTCGACCGGGTCTACGTAGACGACCTCGGATTGCTCGAGAGCCACCGGCACCGGGATTTCGTCCGGACGCACCTGACCCGGCCCGACCCGGATCCGCAGCCACTGTTCCGGCACCGCGAGGGGTGGTACCGCCACCCGGAACCCGGGCGTGGCTGGCGGCGGGTCGAGGCGGATCTCGGTGGCGTGCTGACCGGCACGGACCCGGGCCGGACCGATGACGACGAGATCTTGCTAGTGGAGCTGCTGGGCACCGAGGCGGTCGACAGCGCCCTCGCCCGGCGGCTGTACCAGGCCGCGGCCTGCCGCGGACTCGGCAGCTGGATCGGCTCGCCGTGACCGAACCGCGGCGAGCCGGGAGCCGGTACGACAACCGGGAGGATGGATCATGGAATCGGTAATCTCGCTGGACTTCAGTCCGGCGCAGGTCTTCGACGACGTCGTCGCCAGCGTCTACCGCTACGCGGTGGGAAAGGGCGCGATCAGCGCGGTGCACAGCGTGGCCGCCGATCTCCTCCTCGGGATTCCCGTCGTCGAAGCGGCGATCGAGCACCTCATCGAGTACCGGCTGCTCCGCCAGGAAACCCAGGCCGAGGGCAGGCTCGTCCCGGTGGATCCCGAGATCGCCGCGGCGTCGCTGGTCTCGCCCATGGAACGCGAGATTTATCAGCGGCGCGAGCAGATCGCGCGGATCCAGGAGCGGATCGACGCGCTGCGCCGCGACTACGCCCAGGCCAGCCCGCCGGCGTCGAAGTTCGCCCCGGTGGAGCACGTCACCGGGTCGCTCGAGGTGGCCGGTTACCTGAAGCTGGCCGGCGACGCCTGCCAGCGGGAGGTGGTGGCGCTGCGGTCCGGCCGCCGCGACGCCGGCGAGCTGGAGGACTTCCTGCGGATCTGCGCGAACCTGACCGAGCGCGGGATCACCGTGCGGGTCGTCTGCGAGCACCGCAGCCGCGCCGACTTCACCGCCCGCATGAAGATCAAGAACCTGATGGACGAGGGCGCCCAGATCCGCACGGTCAGCCACGTGCCGCGCGCCGCGGTGATCTTCGACCGTTCGCAGGCGGTGCTGCTGGGTTGCAGCGACGGCAACGCCACCGCCTCCGGCGTGCGCAATGGCCACGTCGTCCAGTTCCTGCTGGACATGTTCGGCCACCTCTGGGACGCCGCGACCCCGGTGCAATCCTTCGAGTCTGGCTACGCGGAGGTGGCCGATGACCTGCAGCTAGCGATCGTGCGGCTGATGGCGAAGGGTTTCACCGACGAGGTACTGGCCCGCAAGCTCGGGATGTCGGTGCGCACCTGCCGCCGCCATATCGGGGCGATGATGCGAGATCTCGACGCGGCGAGCCGGTTCCAGGCCGGGGTCCGCGCGGCCAGCCAGCACCTGCTCGACCGTGCCTGACGACGGAACCGCGACCGCGGTCAGCAGCAGCCCGTCGCGCGCCAGCCACCGGCCGGAGAAGCCGGGCAGTTCCCTGCCGTTGACGACGGGCCCGGGTACCAGCACCCTGGCGGTAAATACGGACCGGACCGGGTCGATACGCACCACCGCGCTCTCGAAGCCGAGCCAGCGCCGGGTCAGCGGGAACCATGCCTTGTAGACGGCCTCCTTGCAGGAGAAGATCAGCCGGTCCCAGTGCACGCCGCCGCGGGCCGCCCGCAGCTCGGCCAGCTGGGCCCGTTCCTCGGGCAGCGCGATCAGGTCCACGATGCCGTCGGGCAGCGGCTCATCGGGCTCGGCGTCGATGCCGATGGCGTGCGCGCTGCTCGTGCGGGCCACCGCGGCCGCCCGGTAGTCGGCGCAGTGCGTCAGGCTGCCGACCACGGCGTCGGGCCACTGCGGCGCTCGCCCCTCGCCCGGCAGCAGCGCCGCGGGCGGGAGGCCCAGCTTCGCCATCGCGAGGCGCGCGCAGCGGCGCGCGGTGCCGAACTCGCGGCGCCGGGACTCCACCGCATTGGTGATGAGGGCGTGCTCCTCCGGGAACAGGCCGGGCTCAGCCGCGTCATCGAATGCTTCCGCGGCGGCCACATCCGCCGGAAGAATCTCCTCGATCACGGCACTCCCGCCAATCGTCGGCTTTACTCGCTCGCATTAGAACATGGGCACCGGCTGGCATCACCAGGGTGCTTCTGGCGTCCAGATCTTGCCGTCCGGATCCGGCCACGGCGCCGACCAGCGCGAATTGTAGTGCCCGCAGTCATTTCCACCCTTGGCCAGAGGGCCATATATACCCACGGGCATACCCCGGAGTTCTACCTCCGGGCTGATGTGCGAGGTTTCCCGCGTCAGCAGAATCGAGGCATGGCTGAATTCGATGTAGTGACTGTCCGAGGTCTACGCAAAACGTACGGGTCCAGGGTCGTGGTCGACCGGCTGGACCTCGATGTCCACCCCGGTGAGATCGTCGGCCTGGCCGGCGCGAACGGTGCCGGGAAGACGACAACCGTCGAGTGCATTCAGGGTCTGCGCCGGCCAGACGCCGGGGCGCTCAGTGTGCTCGGCTACGATCCCGTCACCCAGGCCGCGCAGATGCGGCCGCTGATCGGCAGCCAGCTGCAGGACTCGGCGCTGCCGGACCGGCTGCGGGTGGGCGAGGCGATCGACCTGTTCGCCACCCCGCGCGCCCGGGACGGCGGCGAGCTGCTCGAGCAGTTCGGGCTGGCCGAGCGGCGCCGGTCGGCGTTCTCCTCGCTCAGCGGCGGCGAGCGGCAGCGGCTGTTCCTCGTGCTCGCGCTGCTCAACCGGCCCCGCCTGGTGATCCTCGACGAGCTGACCCAGGGCCTGGACCCGGCCGCCCGCCGCGGCGTCTGGGACGCGGTGCGGCAGCTGCACCAGGGCGGCACCACGGTGCTGCTGGTGACGCACGAGATGAACGAGGCCGAGGCGCTCTGCGACCGCATCATCGTGATGCGCGCGGGTCACATCCTCGACTCCGGCACCCCGGCCGAGCTCGTGGCCAGGCATGCCCGCAAGGCGACGGTCTACTTCAGCTGGCCGGAGCCGTCGGCGCCGCTGCTGGCGGAGATCAGCAGGCTCGACGGCGTGCGGGAGGTCCAGCGGACCGGCGCGCGGATCACGGTGGACGGCGACCGGGGCATCATCGCGCACGTCGGCGCCGCCCTGGTGCGGCACGGCTCGGTGCCAGCGGATCTGGGTGTGCACGTGCCCGACCTCGACGACGCCATGCTGAGCCTGCTCGAGTACCAGCCGGCCGGCAGCGACGCTGCCCCGGTCCATGACGAACTGGTGGGAGGACGGCGATGAGCACGATGGGACGGCTCGTCCGAGCCGAGCTGAGACTGATGACACGCGATCCGCTGGTGCTCACGTTCGTGTTCGCCTTCCCGATCGTGACCATGCTGATCATCGGCGGCGCCTTCGGCACCGCGCCGAACCCTGGCTTCGACAACACCAACCCCTCACACTGGTACGTGGCGTCCTATCTCACCGTGGTCATCGCCGCGGTCGGGCTGGTGATGCTGCCGGTGCACCTGGCGTCCTACCGGGAGCGCGGCGTGCTGCGCCGGTTCGCCGCGGCCGGCTTCCCGCGCTGGTCGTTCGCGATCGCCCAGCTCATCGTCGGGCTGCTGACGACGGCGGTGGCCTGCGCGCTGCTGCTGGCCGTGGCCGCGCCGGTGTACGGGATACCCGCGATGCATGACGGCTGGCGGGTGGCGGCGGCGCTGCCGCTGGGCGCGGTGGCCTTCGTGAGCATCGGCGTGCTGCTCGGCTCGGTGCTGCCCTCGGCCAGGTCCGCCCAGGCGGTCGGGCTGCTGATCTTCTTCCCGTCGTTCCTGCTCGGCGCCGGCGGTCCGCCGCCGAACGTGATGGGCTCGATCGTGAAGACGGTGGCAGGACCGCTGCCGCTGACCCTGCTGACCAATGCGGTGCGGGAGCCGTGGCTGGGACTGGGCGCCGCCACCGGGTCGCTGGCCGCCCTCGGCGGCATCGCCGTGGTGGCCACCGCGATCGCCGCCCGCCGAGCGGCACTGTGACCAAGCCCGTCCCGCTGACTCAGCAGGCGCAACCCGTCCCGCTGGCCCGGCAGACCAGGCCCGGCCCGGTGAACCTGCACACCCAGCAGGCCCTTCGGATTGGCCTGCCGCAACAGACCGGTCGTACCATCCGAGACATGATCGGCAGCGCGGGCACGTCCCATCCCGTCGAACTCTCGGCGGGATGGGCGCGTTGGGCGGCCCTGGCCGTCTTCACCCTGCTCGTCGTGATCGCGCTGCTGCCGATGCATCCCAGCGTGCCGGTGGCCGCCGTGGCCGCGGCGGTCGCCGTCGGCGCCGGCGCCCTGCTCGTCCAGCAGCGGCGGCCGCTGCTGGCCTACGCCGCGGTGGCCACCGCGGGCGTCGCCGTCCTCGGCTACCACATGGCCAGCAACGTCGGCTGGTTCGCGGTGTGCCTGGTCGGGACGTGGTGCGCGCTGGTGGGCGCACGCCGAGACGCCGTAGCGTTCTGGGCCGGAGTGCTGGTCATGTTCGCGGTCCAGTGGGTGTGGTTCGATCACGACCCGGGCTGGGGCGCGTGGATGGCCGGGACCACGCTCGCCGTCCTCACCGGCCTGCTGATCCGCCAGCAGATCGACCTGGTCTCGCAGCTGCGGGAGGCGCAGGCCGGCCTGGCCGAGCGGACCAGGGCCGAGGAACGCAACCGCATCGGCCGCGACCTGCACGACGTCATCGCGCACACGCTGACCGTGGCGCTGCTGCACATCACCAGCGCGCGGCTGGCGGTCGAGCACGACCCCGACGACGCGGCCCGGGCGCTGGCCGAGGCCGAGCGGCTGGGCCGGGAGAGCCTGGACGAGGTGCGGATGGCGGTCGGCATGCTGCACCAGCATGGAGACGGCGGCCGCACCACGCCGCTGCCGGGCGTGGACGGCCTGCCCTCGCTGGTCGAGCGGTTCCGGTCCACCGGCGCCGACGTCGCCCTTACGGTCGACGGTGACACCGGCCGGCTGCACGCCACCACCGGCCTGGCCGTGTACCGCATCCTCCAGGAGGCGCTGACGAACGCGATCAAGCACGCGCCCGGCTCGCCCACCTCGGTGCGGCTGACGGTGGACGCGGACACGGTCAGGCTGGCGGTGGACACGGCGGCCGAGCCGGGCACCGGCTCCGGGCTCGGCGTGGTCAGCATGCGCGAGCGCGCGGAATCGCTGGGCGGCAGCTGCCAGGCCGGGCCGGGCGGCCGGGGCTGGCTGGTCGCGGCGACGCTCCCGCTCACCGCCAGCCTGCGCCGGGAGGGCGCGACGTGATCCGGGTGCTGCTGGTCGACGATCAGGAGCTGGTGCGGACCGGCTTGCGCGGCATCCTGCGGACCCAGTTCGGGTTCGAGATCGCCGGTGAGTGCTCCGACGGCAGCGAGGTGATAGCGGCGGTCGAGTCGCTCGCGCCGGACGTCGTCCTGATGGACGTGCGGATGCCCGTGGTCAACGGCGTGCAGGCGACCCGCGAGCTGCGCAGCCGCGACGGCAGCCCGCCGGTGCTGGCGCTGACCACGTTCGACGACGACGAGGTGCTGGCCGGCGTGCTGCGGGCCGGCGCCTCCGGCTTCATCCTCAAGGGCGTCACCGCCGAGGATCTGCAGCGGGCGGTGCGGGTGGTGGCCGAGGGCGGGGCCTGGCTCGACCCGGCGGTCACCGGCCGGGTGCTGGCCATCTACCGGGGAGCCGCGCCCAGGCCGCCGCCGGGACGCCGGTCTCGACGCGCTGAGTAGCCGCGAGCGCGAGGTGCTGGCGCTCATCGGCCAGGGCAAGACCAACGCCGAGATCGCCGCGGAGCTGTTCGTCGGCGAGGGCACGGTCAAGACGCACATCAACCACGTGTTCACCAAGCTCCGCCTGCGCGACCGCGCCGCCGCCGTCGTCTTCGCCTTCGACCACGACCTAGTAACCCCCGACACCCAGCGCTAACCCCCGCCCGGCGCTAACCCCCGCCGCCCGGCGCTAACCCCGACACCCGGCGCTAACCCCGACACCCGCGCTCCCCCCCCCGCCCCCGCCCGATCCCTTTCCCAGGGCCTGCTCCATGATCATCTCGACTTTGCACACGGTACGACCACGGAATCGGACAAATCACCCTGGTTTTTGGTCCTGCGGTGTGCAAAGTGAGGGGCGTTCCAGGCGGTCGGGGGCACGTACGCGCGAGTGCGGATCCAGGGCGCGGGGGACGGGGCGGTCGAACGTCCTGCCACTCGCCCGGCCACGATGCCCAGGACGGTGACGACCGCGGCCACCTCGGCCCCGTCCGGGTTACCGCGGACGACCCTGAGCACATCGGCGGGGTCCGCGCTGGCCTGGGCGTCGGCGGCCACCTCGGTGGGCTCCGGGTCCGCTGCGGCGGCCCGGATCACGTCGGCAGGTTCCCGTGCTTGCGCCGCGGCATCGGCGCGGCCTTGGCCCGCAGCATCTTCAGCGAGCGGGCCAGGACGAACCGGGTGTCTCTCGGGTCGATGATGTCGTCGACCATGCCGCGCTCGGCGGCGTAGTACGGGTGCATGAGCTCCCGGCGGTATTCGTCGATGCGGCTGGCCCGGGTGACCTCGGGCGTATCCGAGGCGGCGATCTCCCGGCGGAAGATCACGCTGGCGGCGCCCTCGGCACCCATGATCGCTATCTCGTTGGTCGGCCAGGCGAAGCAGAGGTCGGCGCCGACCGAACGCGAGTCCATCACGATGTACGCGCCGCCGTAGGCCTTGCGCACGATCACCTGGACGCGCGGCACGGTCGCGGTGCAGTACGCGTACAGCAGCTTGGCGCCGTGCCGGATGATGCCGCCGTGCTCCTGGGTGACGCCGGGCAGGAAGCCGGGCACGTCGACCAGCGTGATCAGCGGGATGCTGAACGAGTCGCAGGTCGATACGAACCGCGCCGCCTTCTCCGACGAGTGGATGTCCAGCACTCCCGCCATGATGAGCGGCTGGTTGGCGACGATGCCCACCACCTGCCCGTCGATCCTGGCCAGCGCGCAGATCACCGAGGTGGCCCAGTTCTGGTGCACCTGCAGGTACTCGCCGTCGTCGACGATCTCGGCGATCACCCGGCCCATGTCGTACGGCTTGGCGCCGTTCGCGGGCACCAGGTCCAGCAGCGCGTCGCAGCGCCGGTCCGCCGGGTCCTCGCAGGTCATCGCAGGCGGCTGCTCGTGGTTGTTGGCCGGCAGCAGCGAGAGCAGGTACCGCACGTCCTCCAGGCAGCTCTCCTCGTCGTCGTGCAGGAAGTGCGCGACCCCTGAGGTCGCGGCGTGCACGTCCGCGCCGCCCAGCTCGTCGTGCGACACCCGCTCCCCGGTCACGGCCGCGACCACGTCCGGGCCGGTGATGAACATCTGCGCGATGTCGCGGACCATGAACACGAAGTCGGTGAGCGCCGGCGCGTACGCCGCCCCGCCCGCGCACGGGCCGACCATGACGCTGATCTGCGGGATCACGCCCGACATGGCCACGGCCCGGCGGAAGATGCCGCCGTAGCCGGCCAGCGCGGTCACGCCCTCCTGGATGCGCGCGCCGGCCCCGTCGTTGATCCCGACGATCGGCGCGCCCGCCGCCAGCGCCATGTCCTGGATCTTGTGGATCTTCTCGGCGTGCGCCTCGCCGAGTGCCCCGCCGAAGATCCGGAAGTCATGCGCGTAGACGAACACCGTGCGTCCGGCTACCTCGCCCCACCCGGTGACTACCCCGTCGGTATGCGGCTTGCGGCTCTCCAGGCCGAACCCGCTCGTCCGGTGCCGCCGGAACGGCTCCACCTCGTGGAAGGAATCCTCGTCCAGCAGCAGCCCGATCCGCTCCCGCGCGGTCAGCTTCCCCCGCGCGTGCTGCCACGTCGTCGCCTCCGCGCTCGGCCCGCAGTGGATCACGCCCCGGATCCGGTCCAGCTCCCGCGTGCGGGCCCGCAGGTCCGCGACCCCGGCAGCCGGCGCGGCTCCGGCAACTCGCGCAGCCCCCGAGTCCCCGGCCGCCGGCGGCGTACCCGGGCCAGCCGGGAGCGAGGTCACGACCCGGGCCGGCTGACTGTCGTCATCCATTGCTCCCCCGCGGCTGGGGTGGCGCGCCTTGCGCTTGGCTTAGGTTCCCGACGTTAGGCGGCCATTCGCGGGAGGGTCAACGACGGGCGCTGGCACATTGTTGCGGTCGTTTCCTGCCGCCTTGCCGGTCTGGACACAGGTCCGGCGGCCTGACGACGATCGGGCTAGTAACACCAGCAAGACGCGGAATTCACCGGGATAACCAGCCCCGAGAATTCCGGCCGGCGTTTTACCGAACCGATGAATGGCGGCATCCGCGTGCGCGAAGACCCGTGTCCGGGGGGTGGCAAAGCGATGGCTGACGATTCGCCCGCCGACCCGCAGATCGCGGCGGATGAGCCGATCGCCATCATCGGAATGTCCTGCCGGCTGCCCCGGGCCGATGACCCCGAAGCGTTCTGGCGGCTGCTGCGCGACGGCACGGACGCGGTGACCGAGGCACCTGAGGGTCGCTGGCACCCGGCCACCCTCACGCAGTACCGGCGGGGCGGGTTCATCAGCGACGTCGAGGGGTTCGACGCCGCCTTCTTCGGCATGTCGCCGAACGAGGCCGCCGCGGCCGATCCGCAGCAGCGGCTGACCCTCGAGCTCGCCTGGGAGGCGCTGGAGAACGCGCGGGTCATCCCGGCCGAGCTGCGCGCCACCCCGGCCGGCGTCTTCGTCGGCGCGATCTCTGCCGACTACGCCGCGCTGCGGGACCGGCTCGGCGCCGGCGGACTGAACCAGCACGCCTACACCGGCACGCACCGCGCGATCATCGCCAACCGGGTCTCCTATGTCCTGGGCCTGCGCGGTCCGAGCCTGACCCTCGACACCGGGCAGTCATCGTCGCTGGTCGCGGTGCAGCTGGCCTGCGAGAGCCTGCGCCGCGGCGAAAGCAGCCTCGCGCTGGCCGGCGGGGTGAACCTCAACCTGCTCGCCGAGACCACGGCGGCGATCGGCAGCTTCGGCGCGCTGTCGCCGGACGGCCGCTGCCGTGTCTTCGACGCCGCGGCCAGCGGATACGTCCGCGGTGAGGGCGGTGCCCTGGTCGTGCTCAAGCCGCTGTCCGCGGCGTTGCGGGACGGCGATGTCGTGCACAGCGTGATCCTCGGCGGCGCGGTGAACAACGACGGCGGCGGCGACGGGCTCACCGCGCCGAGCAGCCTGGCCCAGGAGCAGGTCATCCGGCAGGCCTGCGCCCGGGCCGGCGTGCGGCCCGCCGACGTCCAGTACGTCGAGCTGCACGGCACCGGCACCCGGGCCGGCGACCCGGTCGAGGCGGCCGCGCTCGGAGCGGCACTCGGCCGGGATCGGTCACCCGAGCAGCCGCTGCTCGTCGGCTCGGTGAAGACCAACATCGGCCACCTGGAGGGCGCCGCGGGCATCGCCGGGCTGCTGAAGGTCGCGCTGAGCATCTCCCGCGGCCAGCTGCCCGCGAGCCTGCATTTCGCCGCGCCCAACCCGGCGATCCCCCTGGACGAGCTGCGGCTGCGGGTGGTGACGGACGGCTGCCCGTGGCCCGCCCCGGGCCGGCCGCCGGTGGCCGGGGTCAGCTCGTTCGGCATGGGCGGCACCAACTGCCACCTGGTGCTCAGCGCGCCGCCGGCCAGCCCGCCCGTCGGCCCTGCCCACGGCGCCCGCAGCAGCCAGCCGGCCACGCCCGCCCTCAGCGCGCCGCCGGCCAGCCCGCCCGTCGGCCCTGCCCACGGCGCCCGCAGCAGCCAGCCGGCCACGCCCGCCGTCCCCGACGTTCCGTGGATACTGTCCGCTCGTTCCGAGCAGTCGCTCCGGGCGCAGGCACGCCGACTGCGTGCCGTCATCGACCAGACCCCGGCCGCCGATCCCGGGCTCGTCGCTCTCTCGCTCACCCGCACGCGGGCCACCTTCGAGCACCGCGCGGTGATCCTGGGCGCGGACAAGGGCGCTGGCCTGGCCGCGCTGGCCGACGGGCGGCCGGCCGCGCCGGTCGTCACCGGCACCGCGACCGGCGGACGGCGCGTCTTCACCTTCCCCGGGCAGGGCTCGCAGTGGCCGGAGATGGCCCGCGGCCTGCTCGGCTCCTCCGCCGAGTTCGCCGCCCGGATCGCCGAATGCGCCGCCGCGCTCGACCCGTTCACGGACTACTCCCTGCACGACGTGCTGCGCGGTGCGCCCGGCGCGCCGGACTTCGACCGGGTTGACGTCGTGCAGCCCGCGCTGTGGGCGGTCATGGTCTCGCTCGCCGGGCTATGGCGGGACCACGGCGTCGAGCCGGATGTCGTCATCGGCCACTCGCAGGGCGAGATCGCGGCGGCGACCGTGGCCGGCGCGCTGTCGGTCCGCGACGGCGCCCGGGTGGTGGCCCTGCGCAGCCGGGCCATCGCCGGGATCGCCGGCGGCGGCGGGATGATGTCGGTCGGCGCGTCGCTGCGGACGGTGGAGGAGGCGATCGCCTCAGTCGCGCCGCGGGTCACCATGGCGGCGGTCAACGGGCCCCGTTCGGTGGTCGTCTCCGGCGCCGTCGCCGCGCTCGCGGCCCTCGAGCAGCACGTCACCGCGGCCGGCTACCGCGCCAAGATCGTCCCGGTCGACTATGCCTCCCACTCGCCGGTCGTCGAGCAGCTCCGGGACGAGATCCTCGCCGCGCTGGCCCCGGTCCGCCCGGTGCCGTCCGGTGTCGAGTTCATCTCCGCGCTCACCGGCCAGCCGATGGACCCGGCCGGCCTGGATGCTGGCTACTGGTACCGCAGCCTGCGTCACCCGGTGCGGTTCGGGCTCGCGGTCAGGGCGGCGCTGGAGTCCGGCTGCGGCCTGTTCGTCGAGTGCAGCCCGCACCCGGTGCTCGTCGCCGCGGTGGATGAAGCGATCGAGGCGGGCGAGCACGCCGCCGCGGCGGTCAGCACGCTGCGCCGCAGCCACGGCGGGATGGATCAGTTCCGCCGGGCCCTCGCCGAGGCCTACGTCCGCGGCGCGAGCGTCGGCTGGGCCGGCCAGGCTGACATCCCGAGGTCGGCGCTCATCGACCTGCCGACCTACCCCTTCACCCGGCACAGGTACGAGCTGCCCCGGCCCGGCGCCGCGTCCAGCCCACGCGATAACCCAGCGACCGGCCCAGCCCGGACCGGCCCAGCCCGGACCGGTCCAGCCCGGACCGGCCCAGCCGGCGTCACCCAGCCGCCCAGCCCCCACCGGCCTGCGGTCACGCCGGGAGCACAGAGAACTGGTGCTCGCCACGATCGCCGACGTGCTGGGGCACAGCGACCGCCAGGACATCCTGCCCAGCCAGACGTTCAAGGACCTCGGCGTCAACTCGGCCACCGCGATCGAGCTGCGCAACCGGCTGCGCTCGGCGACCGGCCATGCGCTGCCCACCGGCCTGATCTTCGACTATCCGACCCCCGAGCAGCTGATCGGCCACCTGCACGAGCTGTCCCGCCAGCGCCCGCCGGCCGCCCCGACCGCCAGCGCGCCCGCCGACCAGCCCGCCACCACCCAAGCCGGCGACGACACGATCGCGATCGTCGGCATCGGCTGCCGCTATCCCGGCGGCGTCGCCTCCCCCGAAGACCTGTGGGACCTCGTCATCAGCGGCGCCGACGCGATCACCGATTTCCCCGCCAACCGCGGCTGGGACCTCGACGCGCTGTTCGCCGAGGGCCCGGGCCGGCCCGGCACCAGCGACACCAGGCGCGGCGGGTTCCTGCACGACGCCGACCAGTTC
Organism: uncultured Actinomycetes bacterium; assembly: GCA_963702235.1. GTDB lineage: Bacteria > Actinomycetota > Actinomycetes > Streptosporangiales > Streptosporangiaceae > PALSA-505. The sequence goes on along the minus strand of CAVPBZ010000022.1, from coordinate 60,736 downwards.
GACGCCGGCTTCTTCGGCATCAGCCCGCGCGAGGCGGCGGCGATGGACCCGCAGCAGCGGCTGCTGCTGGAGATCTGCTGGGAGGCCATCGAACGCGGCGGCATCGACCCGCACCACCTGCACGGCAGCCGCACCGGGGTGTTCGTCGGCGCGATGGCCGCCGACTACGGGCCGCGGCTGCACCAGCCCGCCGGCCACACCGACGGGCACCGGCTGACCGGGACCGCGCTCAGCGTCGCCTCCGGCCGCATCGCCTACACGTTCGGCCTGCAGGGCCCGGCGATGACCGTGGACACCGCCTGCTCGTCGTCGCTGGTGGCGATCCACCTCGCGGTGCAGGCGCTGCGCCGCGGCGAATGCGAGCTCGCGCTGGCCGGCGGCGTGACCGTGATGGCCGCACCCGGGATCTTCGTGGAGTTCTCCCGCCAGCACGGCCTGGCCGCCGACGGCCGGTGCAAGGCATTCTCCGCGCAGGCCGACGGCACCGGCTGGGCCGAAGGCGCAGGCCTGCTCCTGCTGGAGAAAGCCAGCGACGCGTGCCGCAACGGCCGCCGGATACTCGCGCTGGTCCGCGGCTCCGCGGTCAACCAGGACGGCCGCAGCAACGGCCTGACCGCGCCGAACGGGCTGTCCCAGCAGCGGGTGATCCAGGACGCGCTGGCCGACGCCGGGCTCGCCGCCGCCGACGTGGACGCGGTCGAGGCGCACGGGACCGGGACCACGCTCGGCGACCCGATCGAGGCGCAGGCCCTGCTCGCCACCTACGGCAGCAGCAGCCGGCCACCCGACCGCCCGGTCTGGCTCGGCTCGGTGAAGACGAACATCGGCCACACCCAGGCCGCGGCGGGCGTCGCCGGGGTGATCAAGATGGTGTCGGCCATGCGGCACGGCGTGCTCCCGCCGACGCTGCACGCCGCCGAGCCGACGCCGCACGTCAACTGGTCCGCGGGCAGCGTCCGGCTGCTGACCGAGCCGGCACCGTGGCCGGTCTCCGGCCGCCCGGCGGTCGCGGCGGTCTCGGGATTCGGCGTCAGCGGCACCAACGCCCACGTGATCATCGAGCAGCCGCCACCCCAGATCGAGATGAGGCCGAACGGCTCTGCTGCCGGCCAGCTGGCCTGGGTCATCTCCGCCCGCACCGAAGCGTCGCTACGCGATCACGCGGCCCGCCTGCTCGACTTCGCCGTAACCGCCGCCGAGGCCGACCTGGCCGCGGCCGGCTTCGCGCTGCTGCGCCGGGCCAGGTTCGCCCGTCGCGCCGTCGTGCTCGCCGACGGCCGGGACGACCTGCTGGCCGCGCTGGCCGCGATCGCGACCGGCGCCCCGCATCACTGCGTCACCGCAGGCGCCGCCGCCGACGACGTGCGCCCGGTGTTCGTCTTCCCCGGCCAGGGCTCGCAGTGGGCCGGGATGGCGACCGGGCTGCTGGACTCCCACCCGGCCTTCCGCGCTGAACTACAGCGCTGTGACGAGGCGTTCGCGCCGCACACCGGCTGGTCGGTCGCCGCCGTGCTGCGAGCCCAGGACGGCGCGCCGCCGCTGGCAGGCTCGGACGTCATCCAGCCGGTGCTGTTTGCCGTGATGGCGTCACTGGCCGCGGCCTGGCGCGCGGCCGGCGTCGAGCCCGCGGCCGTGATCGGCCACTCGCAGGGCGAGCTCGCCGCCGCGTACGTGGCCGGCACTCTCACCCTGCCCGACGCCGCCAGGATCGTCGCCCTGCGCAGCAAGGCGCTGATGAAGCTCACCGGCACCGGCGGCATGCTCGCCGTCGCGCAGCCGGCCGGGCGGGTCCGGGAAATGATCGCCCCCTGGGCAGGGCGGCTGTGGTTGGCGATCCACAGCGGCCCGGCCGCCACGGTAGTGGCCGGCGAACCGGTCGCGCTGGACGAGTTCGCGGCCGCGCACGGCGACCGGGAGAAGCTGCACCGGGTCGCGATCGACTACGCCGCGCACACCCCGCACATCGAGGCGCTGCGTGCCGAATTCCTGGCCATCGGAGCCGGGGTGGCGCCGCAGCCGACCGACGTCGCCTTCTGCTCGTCGCTGACCGGCGAGTTCGCCGAGCCCGCCGAGCTGACCGCGGACTACTGGTACCGCGGCCTCCGGCACCCGGTGCAGTTCGCCCGGGCGGTCGGCACGGCCGCGGGCTCGGGGTCGCCGCTGTTCATCGAGGCCAGCCCGCACCCGGTGCTGACCGGGCACGTGCACGACGCGCTGCGCGACAACGGCGCGCCCGGTGCCGCCGTAGGCACGCTGCGCCGCGACGCGGGGGGCATGCGGCAGTTCGTCAATGCCGCCGCGCAGGCCTTCGTCCACGGCGCCGGCGTCGACTGGCAGGCGCTGCTGGGCCCGGCGCCGGATCGGCACGTCGAGCTGCCCGGCTACCCGTTCGAGCGGCAGCGCTACTGGCTGGCCGACCAGCCCGGCCCCGCCGAAGCCGCGGGCAGCGGCCTGACCGCATCCGGGCACCCGCTGCTGCCGGCGATTGTCCCGCTGGCCGGCACCGGCGGTTACCTGCTGACCGGGCGGCTATCCCGCCTCGCCACGCCGTGGCTGGCCGACCACGAAGTGGCAGGCACCGTGCTGCTGCCCGGCACGGCGTTCACCGAACTGGCGCTGCAGGCCGCCGCCCGCGCCGGCTGCGACCTGATCGAAGAACTGGTCATCGAAGCACCGCTGGTCCTCCCGGACAGCGGCGCGGTCCAGCTGCAGTTGCAGGTGAGCGCGGCCGACGACCAGGGGCGCCGCAGCTTCACCGTGCACGCCCGCCCCGCCGGCGACCCCGCGGCGCCCTGGACCCGGCACGCTTCCGGTGCGCTAGGCACAGTTGGCCCGCAGCCCGCCGGCCAGTCGCTCATGGGCCTGCAGTCCGTCGCCGACCCGCCGGCCGCTCAGCCGTCCGCGGCCGCGCCGCCTGCGGGCCTGCCGCTCATTGCCGCGCAGCCCGCCGGCCAGTCGCTCATGGGCCTGCAGTCCGTCGCCGACCCGTCGGCCGCTCAGCCGTCCGCGGCCGCGCCGCCTGCGGGCCTGCCGCTCATTGCCGCCCAGCCCGCCGCCCGCGGCCCGCAGTTCACCGCGCCTGCTGCCGGGATGACCGCCTGGCCGCCGCCCGGCAGCGTGCCTGTCGACCTGGACGGCGCGTACGAGCGGCTTGCCGGGCGCGGCTACCGTTACGGTCCCGCGTTCCAGGGCCTGGCCAGGGCGTGGCGCTGCGGCGACGACGCCTACGCCGAAGTCACGCTGCCCGAGCATGTCCGCCCCGACGCAGCCCGGTTCACCGTGCACCCGGCGCTGCTGGACGCGGCGCTGCATCAGCTGGTGCTGGCCGGCCTGCCGGCCGCCGGTCCCGGCGGCGAACTGCTGCTTCCGTTCTCCTGGAACGGGGTCCGCGTGAGCGCGGCCGGCGCGGACAGGCTGCGCGTGCGGATCACCGGGCTCGACGACGACCGGGTCTCGCTGGCCTGCTATGACGACGCCGGCCAGCCGGTCGCCACGATCGGCGCGCTCACCCTGCGCCGTGTCCCGGGTGGCGCCCCGCAGCCCAACCCCGGCGCGACGCTGCACGCCGTCGAGTGGACCGACGCCGCACTGCCCGGAGCCGACCTGGCCGGCCAGCCCCTAGCCGTGATCGGCTGCGACAGCCAGGCCGAGGATCTCGCCGCCGAGCTGGGCCGGTGCGGCGCGGCCGTGGGCCTCTACTACGACCTGCCCTCGCTCGCCGAGATGACCGGCGGCGAGGTGCCAGCCACCGTCGTCGCCACCTGCGGCACCGAAGCCGGCCCGTCCGAACTGCCGTCGGCGTTGCGGGAATCAGCCGGCGCGGTCCTGGACCTGGTGCAGACCTGGCTAGGCGACGAGCGTTTCGCCGGCCGCCGCCTCGTCTTCGTCACCCGCGGCGCCGTCGCCGAGTCGCACCCCGCTCCCGCGGAAACGCCCGGCGGCCCCGACCCCGCTCCCGCGGAAGCGCCCAGCCCTGGCCCCGCTCCCGCCAGCCTGGCCGGCGCAGCCGTGTGGGGCCTGGTGCGGTCGGCCCAGACTGAGCATCCGGGCAGGTTCGCGCTGCTCGACGTGAACGGCGACTGCCCGGCAGCTGTCCTGGCCGCGGCGGTCACGGCGAGCGAGCCGCAACTGCTGGTCCGGAACGGGACCGTGCGCATCCCCAGGCTGGTCCGCCGCGAGGCGACCGCGGCGGCCGTGGCCGCTCCTGACCGGACCCCGCTGCCGGGCAACGGCCCCGGACCGGCCACGAACGGTGCTGGGCCAGCGACCAATGGCGCCGGACCGGCCGCAAACGGCAGGGTCCCTCTTACCGAAGGCACCGTGCTGGTCACCGGCGGCACCGGCGGGCTGGGTGCGCTGGTGGCGCAGCGGCTGGCCGAACGGCATGGGGTGAAGCACCTGCTGCTCGCCTCCCGGCGCGGGCCGGATGCCCCGGGCGCCGCCGAGCTGACGGCCCGGCTGGAGGAACTGGGCGCCCGGGTCACCGTGGCCGCGTGCGACGTGTCCGACCGGGACGCGCTGGCCGGCCTGCTGGCGGGAATCCCGCCGAGCCGCCCGCTGGCCAGCGTGGTGCACGCGGCCGGAACCGTTGACGACGCAACGGTGGAGGGGCTGTCCGCCCGGCACCTCGACGCCGTGCTGCGGCCGAAGGCCGACGCCGCCTGGCACCTGCATGAGCTGACCCGCGCGCTGCCGCTGTCGCTGTTCGCGCTGTTCTCGTCGGTGGCGGGTCTGCTCGGCCACCCCGGCCAGGGCAACTACGCGGCGGCGAACGCCGTCCTGGACGCGCTGGCGGCAGGCAGGCAGCGTTCCGGGCTGCCGGCTACCTCGATCGCCTGGGGACCGTGGGACACCCGGACCGGCATGGCCGGCCGCCTCGCCGACGCCGACCTGGCCCGGATGGCGCGGGCCGGGCTCGCGCCGCTGACCGACGAGCAGGGCCTGGAGCTGTTCGACCTAGCGCTGGCCGCCAATGGACCAGTCGTCGCCACCCGCTGGGACGAAGCCGGCCTGGGCGCCGCTGCCGAAGCCAGCCTGCTGCTGTCGCCGCTGCTGCGCGGGCTGGTGCGCACGGCCCGTCCGGCCGCCAGTCCCGCCGCGAGCGGCCACGCCGCGAACGGCCAGGCCGCCGCGAACGGCCAGGCCTCCGCGAACGGCCACACCGGGAACGGGCACGCAGGGAACGGCCACGCCGGGAACGGCCACGCTGCCGAACCCGCTGCCAACGGCTACCACGCTGACGGTCCGTCCGGCGCCCCAGCCGCTGATGCGGCCGCCGGTCTGCCGGCCCGGCTGGCCGCGATGGCCGTTGCCGACGGGCGCCGGCTGCTCACCGACCTGGTCCGCTCGCACGTGGCAGCGGTGCTCGCCTACCCCAGCCCGGACGACGTTGACGTTGACCGCGCGGTCAGCGAGCTCGGCTTCGACTCGCTGACTGCCGTCGAGCTGCGCAACCGGCTGGACGCGGCCACCGGCCTGCGGCTGTCAGCCACGCTGGCGTTCGACCACCCGACCGTTACCGCGCTCGCCGAGCACCTGCACCGGGTGCTGGCGCCCGCGCCGCCGCCGCCCGAGGACACGCTGCGGGCCGCGCTCGATCAGGTGCAGCAGGCCTGGCCCGAGCCGGACGACACCACCCGCAGCAAGATCACCGCGATCCTGAACCGCGCGCTGGCCCGGTGGGAAACCGGCCAGCGCGGCTCACCCGGAGTGCAGGACAAGATCCGCGCCGCCTCCGACGACGAGATTTTCGCCCTCATCGACAACGAGAAACTCTGAAAGGCCCCGCCCATGGCGACCGAGGACAAACTGCGCGAGTACCTCAAGCGGGCTACCGTCGATCTCACCGACGCCAGGCGGCGCCTCGCCGAGGTGGAGGACGGCCGCCGTGAGCCGGTCGCGATCATCGGCATGGCCTGCCGGTTCCCCGGCGGGGTGACGTCGCCCGAGGAGCTGTGGCACGTCGTCGCCTCGGGTACCGACGCGATCGGGCCGTTCCCGGCCGACCGCGGCTGGGACCTGGACAACCTGTACGACCCCGACCCGGACGCGCAGGGCAAGTCCTACACCAAGCACGGCGGCTTCCTCTACGACGCCGGCGACTTCGACGCCGGGTTCTTCGAGATGAGCCCGCGCAGCGCGCTCGCCACCGACCCGCAGCACCGGCTGTTCCTGGAGACGTCCTGGGAGGCCTTCGAGCGGGCCGGCATCGACCCCGGCACGCTGCGCGGCAGCCAGACCGGCGTGTTCGCCGGGATCATGTACAACGACTACGTCTCCCGGTTCAACGGCTGCGCTCCGCCCGGGCTCGAGGGCCTGATCATGGTGTCCAACGCGCCCAGCGTGCTGTCCGGCCGGGTCTCCTACATGTACGGCCTGGAAGGCCCGTCGGTCTCCATCGATACCGCGTGCTCGACGTCGCTGGTGGCGATCCACCTCGCCGTGCAGGCGCTGCGCCGGGGCGAGTGCGCGCTCGCCCTGGCCGGGGCCGCCACGGTGCTGGCCACCTCGGACGCCTACGTCGAGTTCTGCCGGCAGCGGGCGCTGTCGCCCGACGGCCGCTGCCGCGCCTTCGCCGCCGCGGCGGCCGGCGCGGCCTGGTCCGAAGGCGTCGGCATGCTGCTGCTGGAGAAGCTGTCCGATGCGCAGCGGAATGGCCGGCGGATCCTGGCCGTGATCCGCGGCACGGCGGTCAACCAGGACGGCAAGAGCAACGGCCTCACCGCGCCCAACGGCCCGGCCCAGGAGCGGGTCATCGCCCGGGCGCTGGCCGACGCCGGGCTGGACACAAGCGACGTGGACGCGGTGGAGGCGCACGGCACCGGCACCACGCTCGGCGACCCGATCGAGGCCCGGGCCCTGATCGCGACCTACGGCCAGGGCCGGGCCGCCGACCGGCCGCTGTGGCTCGGCTCGGTGAAGTCGAACATCGGCCACACCCAGGCCGCGGCCGGGATCGCCGGGCTGATCAAGATGGCGATGGGCATGCGGCACGGCGTGCTGCCGCCGACGCTGCACGTGGACGAGCCGACGCCGCACGTGGACTGGTCGGCCGGCACCGTCCGGCTGCTGACCGAGGCCAAGGACTGGCCGCGGGACGGCCGTCCGCGCCGGTCCGGCATCTCCTCGTTCGGCATCAGCGGCACCAACGCGCACGTGATCATCGAGGAAAGCCCGGGGCAGCCCGGCCCCGAAGCCGCCGGGTCCGTGACGCTGACCGCCCCCGCCGCGGCGACCCCTGCCGCGGCGACCCCCGCACCCAGCCAGCCGGGTCCCATCGCCTGGCCGCTCAGCGCGCGCACCGGCACGTCGCTGCGCGCCCTGGCGGCCAGGCTGCGCGACTTCGTCACCGCCGACGCCAGCGTGCGCGCCGCCGACGTGGCGTTCTCCCTGGCCGCCAGCCGGGCCAGGTTCGACCAGCGAGCCGTCGTCACCGGCCGGGACCGGGCCGCGCTGCTGGCCGGCCTCGACGCTTACCTGCGCGACGGCGCGGCCTCGGACACCGCCGCGGGCACCGGCCGCGACCACCCACGGCTCGCCTTCCTGTTCACCGGTCAGGGCGGCCAGCGGGCCGGGATGGGCCGCGAGCTCGCTGCCACCTACCCGGTCTTCGCGGCCGCGCTCGACGAGGCGTGCGACGCGCTCGACGGCTACCTCGACCGCCCGCTGCGGGACGTGATGTGGGCCGCCGACGGCACGCTGCTGGACCAGACCGGTTACACCCAGCCCGCCCTGTTCGCCTACGAGGTGGCCGCGTTCCGGCTGCTCGAGTCGCTCGGCGTCCGGCCGGACCTGGTGGCCGGCCACTCGGTCGGCGAGTACGCCGCCGCTCACCTGGCCGGGGTCTGGCTGCTCGCCGACGCGGCCCGGCTGATCACCGCGCGCGGCCGGCTGATGCAGGCGCTGGACGCGCCCGGGGCGATGGTCGCGATCGAGGCACCGGCCGACGAGGTCGGGCCCACCCTGGCCGGGCTGGAGCAGCTGGCCGGGATCGCCGCGGTCAACGGCCCGTCCAGCGTGGTCGTGTCCGGCGACGAGCAGACCTGCCTCGCGCTCGGCGAGCAGTGGCGCGAGCGCGGCAAGCGGACCCGCCGGCTGGCGGTCAGCCACGCCTTCCACTCCCCGCTGATGGAGCCGGCGGCGGCCGCGTTCGCCGCCGAGCTGGCGGCCGTGACGTTCGGCCAGCCGCGGACCGGCTACGTCACCAACCTGGCCGCCGAGCTGCCCGGCCTGGGCTGGACCGACCCGGGCTACTGGACCGAGCAGATCCGCCGCCCGGTCGGCTTCCACGAGACCATCCGCCGGATCGAGGCCCAGGGCATGACCACCTTCCTCGAGGTCGGCCCGGACGCCGTGCTCGCGGCCATGACCGCCGAATGCGTGTCCAGCCGGGATGCGGTGATCATCCCGCTGCAGCAGCGGCGCAGGCCCGAGCCGGACGCGCTGGCCGGCTGCCTGGCCCGGGCGTGGGTGGCCGGGGTGCCGGCCGACTGGACCGCGCTGACCGGTCCCGCCACCGACATCGGGCCCGACCTTCCCGTCTACCCGTTCGACCGCGACCGGTTCTGGCTGTACCCGCCGGCCCGGTCGGCGGACGTGGCCACGGTGGGCCTGCGCGGTACCGGCCACCCGCTGCTCGGCGCGGCGACCGACATCGGCGACGGCGGCGGCATCGCGTTCACCGGGCGGCTGTCGCTGACCGCCTTCCCCTGGCTGGCCGACCACGGGGTAGCCGGCGCGACCGTGGTGCCGGGCGCCGCGGTGCTCGACGCCGTGCTGGAGGCGGGCATGCAGGCCGGCTGCGACACGGTCGAGGAGCTGATGTTCGAGGCGCCGCTGATCATGCCGCCCGACGGCGAGCTGTTCCTGCAGGTCGTGGTCGAGCCGGGCGACGAGGGTGCCGCGCGTAAGGTCACGGTCTACTCCCGGCCCGGCGGCGGCGGATGGATCCGGTGTGCGTCGGGGGTGCTCGTGCCCGGCGGCCAGCCGGCCGCCTGCGGCTGGGTGACCGCCTGGCCGCCGCCGGGCGCGACCGAGATCGACGTGGCCGGCGGCTACGGCGGCCTGTCCGGCCTGGGCTACGAGTACGGCCAGGCGTTCCGCGGCCTGACCGCCGCGTGGTCCGCGGGACAGGACCTGTTCGCCGAGGTCACCGCCCCCGCCGAGCTCGACATCGCGGGCTTCGGCCTGCACCCGGCGCTGCTGGACGCGGCGTTCCACCCGCTGATCCTGACCGCGGCGGCGGGGGAGCTGCGGCTGCCGTTCGTGTTCCGCGGCGTGCGGCTGGCCGCCGCGGGCGCCTCGGCGCTGCGGGTGCGGCTGTCCCGCTCCGGCGACGACATCACGGTGCAGACTGCCGATCCGGCCGGCCGCCCGGTGCTCGGCATCGACTCGCTCCGGGTGCGGACGCTGCCCGCGGCGTCGCTGGCCTCAGCGGCCGGAGATGCCCCCGTAGCGTTCGGGATGGAATGGGTTGACCTTGACCTCACCGGGCACCCGGGCGGGCCTGCCCGGCCGGGGACGTGGGCCGGGGTGGGGGAGCAGATCGACGGGCTCCCCGCGTTCGCCGACCTGGCCGCGCTGGCGGCGGCGGTTAACGCCGGGCAGCAGGCGCCGGAGTTCGCTGCCGTGTCCTGCATGCCGTCCGGGTTCTCGGTGACCGACGGCGTCCGGGAGGTGGCGGGCCGGGCGCTGGAGCTGGCGCAGTCCTGGCTGGCCGACGACCGGTTCGCCGGATCCCGGCTGGTGTTCCTGACCCATGGCGCGGCCGGCCCGGACGTGACCGACGTCGCCAGCGCCGCGGTGTGGGGGCTGGTGCGGTCGGCCCAGGCCGAGCACCCCGGCCGGTTCGTGCTGGCCGACGTGTCCGGCGGGTTCGACGACTGGGGCACGCTCGCGGCCGCGGTCACCTCCGGCGAGCCGCAGGTCCGGGTGCGGGCCGGCCAGGTCACGGCGCCGCGGGTGGCCCGGCGCAAGCCGGCCGAGGCGGCCCCGCCGGCCGACCTCAGCGCGGGCACCGTCCTGGTGACCGGCGGCACCGGGGGCCTGGGCGCGCTGATCGCCGAGCACCTGGTCACGGCGCGGCAGGCCGGCCACCTGGTGCTGGCGTCCCGGCGCGGGCCCGCCACCCCCGGCGCGGACGCGCTGCTGGCCCGGCTGCGTGAGCTGGGCGGGTCGGCGGAGGCGGTGGCGTGCGATGTCGCCGACCGGGGCCAGCTCGCCGCGCTCCTTGAGTCCATGAGTTCTTCCGAACGGGCACTGGCCGGAGTGGTGCACACAGCCGGAATCCTCGACGACGCCACCGTGGACGGCCTGACACCGCAGCGGCTGGACGCGGTCTTCCGGCCGAAGATCGACGCCGCCTGGCACCTGCACGAGCTGACCCGTGACCGGCCGCTGTCGATGTTCGTGCTGTTCTCCTCGATCGCCGGCCTGCTGGGCAACCCCGGGCAGGGCAACTACGCCGCGGCCAACACCGTGCTGGACGCGCTGGCCGCCTACCGGCGCAGCCAGGGGCTGGCCGGGGTATCGGTCGCCTGGGGGCTGTGGGACACCGAATCCAGCATGGCAGGCCAGGCCGACCTGGCCCGGATGGCGCGGGCCGGGATCGCGCCGCTGTCGCCGGCCCAGGGACTGTCCTGCTTCGACCTGTCGGCAGGCTGGCCCGAGCCGGTGCTGGTCGCGGCCCGCTGGAACGACGCCGGGCTGCGGGCCCGCGCCGAAGGCGGCGCGCTGCCGCAGGTGCTGCGCGGCCTGGTCCGCACGCCGCGGCGCGCCGCCGCCGGCGCCGCGGCGATCGCCGGCGGCGCGGCGCTGGTCGCGCGGCTGGGCTCGCTGACCGAGGCCGACGGCAGCCGGATGCTCACCGACCTGGTCCGCGGCCACGTCGCGACGGTGCTCTCGCACGCCCGCGCGGACGCGGTTGACGTGACCCGGCCGTTCAGCGAGCTGGGCTTCGACTCGCTGGCCGCCGTCGAGCTGCGCAACCGGCTCGAGCAGGAGACCGGGCTGCGGCTGTCAGCCACGCTCGCGTTCGACCACCCGACGGTGACCGCGCTGGCCGGGCACCTGCACCAGGCCCTGGCCCCCGCACCGCCCGCGGCCGAGGCCACGCTGCGCGCCTGCCTGGACCAGGTCGGCGGCATGCTGCCCGACGACGAATCCGGCCGCGCCAGGCTCATCGCGATCCTGCACAGCACGCTGACCCGCTGGACCGCTGGAGCGGGGACGGCCGGCGGCGAGGCGGCGGCGGAGGGGGTCGCGGCCAAGGTGGGCTCGGCCACCGACGAGGAGATCTTCGCCTTCATCGACAACGACCTGTAGCTCCCGGCCACCGTCTGGATACGAGGTTCCGGCTTATGGCGACCCAGGACAAACTGCGCGAGTACCTCAAGCGGGTGACCGTCGACCTCACCGAGGCCAGGCGGCGCCTGGCCGAGATCACCGGCGACCGGCACGAGCCGGTCGCGGTGGTCGGCATGGCCTGCAGGTACCCGGGCGGCGACACCGTCGAGGGCTTCTGGGACCTGCTGCGGGACGGCCGCAGCGGCGTGATCGAGGTGCCGCCGTCGCGCTGGGACATCGACGACTACTACAACCCGGACCGGCGGGCGGCCGGCGGCGTCTACACCAGGCACGGCGCGTTCCTGCCCGACATCACCGGCTGGGATGCCGAGTTCTTCGGCGTGCCGCCGGCCGAGGCGGCCCGGATGGACCCGAACCAGCGGCTGCTCATGGAGCTGATCTGGGAGGGGCTGGAGAACGCGGGCATCTCGCCGGCCCAGGTGGCCGGCAGTAAGACCGCCGTGATGGTGGGCCTGATGGACACCCTGCAGTACGGCCGCCTGGAGGCCGAGCGGCAGGGCACCGGCATCACCGCCGACCCGTACTTCGGCCAGGGCATCTCCACCAGCGTCGTCGCCGGGCGGCTGGCTTACCACTTCGACCTGCACGGCCCGGCGGTCACGCTCGACACCGCCTGCTCCTCGTCCCTGGTCGGGCTGCACCTGGCCGCCCAGGCGCTGCGCGGTGGTGAGTGCGACCTCGCGGTCGCGGCCGGCGCCTACCTGATCATGCAGCCGGACACCTACGTGCAGGGCTGCGCGACCTCGATGCTGGCCCCGGACGGCCGGTGCAAGACGTTCGACATCAGCGCCGACGGCTACGTGATGGGCGAGGGCGGCGGCCTGGTCGTGCTGGAGCGGCTGTCGTCCGCGCTGCGCAACGGCCGCCGCATCCGCGCGGTGCTGCGCGGCTCGGCGGTCAACCAGGACGGCCGCAGCAACGGGCTGACCGCGCCGAGCCGCAGCGCTCAGGCCGACGTGATCCGGCAGGCGCTCGCCATGGCCAAGGCCGATCCGGACGACGTTAACTACGTGGAGGCGCACGGCTCCGGCACCCGGCTCGGCGACGCGATCGAGCTGTCCGCCCTGCATGACGTGTTCGGCGGCCTGCCGCCGGAGCGGCCGCTGCACGTCGGCGCCGTGAAGACGAACATCGGCCACACCCAGTCCGCGGCCGGCGTGGCCGGCCTGATCAAGACCGTGCTGCTGCTCGAGCACGGGCTGGTGCCGGCCAGCCTGAACCTGGCCGAGCCGACGGACGCGCTGCCGCCGGACGGCACGATCCGGCTGGCCACCGGGCCGGCCCGGCTGCCCGCCGACGGCCGCAGGCCGGTCGCCGGGGTCAGCTCGTTCGGCTGGTCGGGCACGAACGCGCACCTGGTGCTGGAGGCGGCCCCGGCCCGGGACGAGGCGTCGGCGCGGCCGGAAGACGCGCTGCCCGCCACCCACACGCTGCCGGTGTCGGCGGCCAGCGAGGCCGCGCTCGGCCAGCAGCTGCAGCGGCTGTCGGACTGGCTGGCCCAGCGCCCCGGCCTGGAGCTGGCCGACGTCGCGCATACGCTGACGGCCGGCCGGGCCGAGCACGACTACCGGTACGCGGTCAACTGCGCCGACCTCGACGACGCGGTGCGCCAGCTGGCCGCCGCGGCCGCCGCGACCGGGGCCGCTACCGTGACCGGGGCCAGCGAAATGACCGGGGCCAGCGCAGTGACCGGGGCCAGCGCAGTGACCGGGGCCAGCGCGGTGCGGCGGGCCAGCCGGCGTCCCCGGGTGGTGTTCTTGCTGCCGGGCATCGGCGACCAGTACCCCGGCATGGGGCTGGAGTTGTACCGCACCGAGCCGGTCTACACCGAGGCGGTGGACCGCTGCATCGCCGTGCTCGAACAGCGTTCCGCGGTGAACCTGCGGCCGGTGTTCTTCCCCGCCGACGGCGGGCTGCCCGCGCCGGCCGACTTCGCCGCCGTGCTGCGCCCGGGCGACGCCGACGACCGGATGCAGCAGGCTGAGATCTCGCACCCGTTCCAGTTCACCGTCGAGTACGCACTGGCCACGCTGCTGGCCAGCTGGGGCGTCACGCCCGACACGCTGGTGGGCTACAGCCTCGGCGAGTACGTGGCCGCGTGCCTGGCCGGGGTGTTCACCCTGGAAGACGCGCTGCACGTCGTGGCGGAGCGGGCCCGGCTGATCGCGGCGGTCCCGGCCGGGCGGATGCTCGCGGTGGCGGCCGCCGAGGACGTCGTCCGGACCCTGATCACCGAGCAGGGCTACGACGTTGACATCGCGGCCAGCAACGGCCCGGCGATGACCGTGCTGAGCGGGATCGCCGGGCAGATCGAGGCCGCGAATGCGTGGCTGACCGCGATCGGCATCGCCTGCCGGCCGCTGCGCACCGCGCACGCATTTCACTCCTCGCTGCTGGAACCCGCGCGGGACAAGCTGGCCGCGCTGATCGAATCGGTGCCGCGGCAGGCCCCGGCCACCGCGATCGTGTCCAACCAGACCGGCGCCGCGCTGACCGCCGGGCAGGCCACCAGCAGCGACTACTGGGCCGACCACCTGGTAAGCCCGGTGCGGTTCGGGCAGAGCGTCCGGCACTGCCTGACCGAGGGCGCCGACGTGTTCGTCGAGCTCGGCGCCGGCCAGACCCTCGGCGGGCTGGCCCGGCAGAACCTGGCGGGCGGCACCGGCCAGACCCTCGGCGGGCTGGCCCGGCAGAACCTGGCGGGCGGCACCGACACGGCGGTCCTGGGCACGCTGCCGTCGGCCTGGACCGGCGGCGGCCTGCCGGACGCGCGGACCGCGCTGCTGACCACCTGCGCGCGGCTGTGGGAGGCCGGGGTCAGCGTCAACTGGGCGGCGACCAGGCGGGGCCGGGGCCGGATCGTCACGCTGCCCGGCTACGCCTTCCAGCGCACCAGGTTCTGGCCCGAACCCGGCGGCACGGCCGCGGCCGCGCCGACCACGGCGATCACGGCGGCAGCAGTGGCCGCGCCGGCCGCGGCCGCCGCCGAGCCCGCCGACCGCTGCTACGCGGCAGCCTGGCGCCGCGACCTGACCCGCCCGGCGCCCGCGCCCCTCGCCCGGCCCGTGGTGGAGGCCCGCACCGCGCTGGAGGCTTCGCCCGTGGTGGCGGCCCGGCCCGTGGTGGAGGCTTCGCCCGTCGCGGCGGCCCGGCCCGCGCCGCTGGCCCTGCCCGGGCCGCTGCTGATCTTCACCGACGATGGCGGCGTCGGCGCCGCGCTGGCCGACCGGGCCGCTGCCGGCGGCACCCCGGTGCTCGAGGTCGCGGCCGGCCCGGCCGGCTCCCCGCCGCGGCATGGCGGCCGGCGGATCGTCATCGACCCGGCCGCGGGAGAGCAGTACCGCGAGGCGCTCGCCGGGCTGGACGGGACCGGGCCGCTGCACGTGGTGCACCTGTGGAGCCTGCTGGCCAGCTCCGGCCGCCCGGTGCAGGCCACCGACGACGAGCTGCGCGCCGCCATCGCGTGCGGGTTCGACAGCCTGATGCTGGCCGCGCAGGCCCTGGGCGAGCGGCCCGGCGGCCAGCCGGTCCGGCTGCTGACGGTCAGCCGGGGCGCCGCGGAGATCATCGGCGCCGACCTGACCGCGCCGTACCGCGCTGCCGGGCACGGGCTCGGCCGGGTGCTCCAGCACGAGTTCCCCGGCCTGCGCTGGCGCGGGGTGGACCTCGACCCCGAGCAGCAGCTGTCGATGGCTGATTACACCCCACCGGTGGGGCAAAACTCGGCATCGATCTTGGTCGGCTCGACCACCGAACCTGGCCACGTTGGTGGACGCCGCACCGGCCGGCCCGCAGCTGCGCAGCCCGCGGCTGCGCAGGCCGCGGCCGGGCAGCTCGCCCACGAGCTGCTGCACGGGCCGGCCGGGGACTACCCGGCGGTCGCGGGATGGCGGCGCGGCCACCGGTGGGTGCAGGACTGGACCGAGGTCGCCATCCCGGATGACCCGGAGCCTGCCTGGCGCGCTGATGGCGTGTACCTGATCACCGGCGGGACGCGCGGCCTGGGCCTGGCGCTGGCCCGGCATCTCGTCCGGTCCGGCGTGCGCCGGCTGGCCCTGGTCAGCCGGACCCCGCTGCGATCGTCGCAGGACGATCACGATGCCCGGGCGGCGCGCAGCCTCAGCGATGTGGCCGAGCTGGAAGCGGCCGGCGCGGAGGTGCTGCTGCTCGCCGCCGACGCCGGGGTGTCCGACCAGCTGCGCGGTGCGCTGCGCCGCTGCCGCGAGCACTTCGGCGCGCTGCACGGCGTCGTGCACGCGGCCGGCCTGCCCGCCGGCGGGATGATCCAGCGCCGCACCGTCGCCGACGCGGCGGCCGTGCTCGCGCCCAAGGTCATGGCGCTGGGCCCGCTGGCCGAGCTGGTGAGCCCGCAGACACCGCCGGAGCTGCGGCCCGAGCTGCTTGTGCTGTACTCGTCCGCGATCACGGCGTTCGGCGGCATCGGCGAGGGCGACTACTGCGCGGCCAATACCGTGCTCGACGCCTACGGCGCCGCGCTCGCCGCGGCGGCGCCGTCGACGAGGGTGCTGACCGTCGCCTGGGGCCCGTGGCTGCACGACGACTGGCAGGCCGACGGCCTGGCCGGCGCGGGCTCGGCGGGCGACGGGCTGGCCGGGCGGGTGCGCTCGCACCGGGCCAGGTACGGGTTCGGCGACGAGGCCGGGTGCGCGTTCCTCGGCCGGCTGATCGGCGCCGGTCACGGCACCCTGCTCGCCGTCCGCCAGCCGGTGCATGACTCGCTGCGCGACTGGTCGTCGATCCTCGACATCGGCGCGCTGGTCAGCGCCGTGGCCGCGCAGCCGGCCGCCGAGCGGTTCCCCAGGCCGCGGCTGCGCACCGAGTTCGTGGCCCCGCGCACCGACCGGGAGAAGCTGATCGCCGAGATCTGGGGATCGTTCCTCGGCATCGACCAGGTCGGCGTGCACGACCCGTTCTTCGAGCTGGGCGGCAACTCCCTGGTCGGCCTGGCCGTGGTGCACGCCGTCGAGAACGAGCTCGACACCGTGATCGCCCCGGCGACGCTGTTCGCGAACCCCACCGTGGCCCAGTTCGTGACCGCGCTCGAGCACCCCGACGCCAGCGCCGAGACCGCCCAGGAACTGCTCAACGCCAGCGCGGACCGCGGCCGCAGACGACGCGGCACCCGGCCAGGCAAGCGGAGATGAGGATCCAGTGACGATTCCTGACACCGAAAACACGGACTCCACCGACATCGCCATCGTCGGCATGTCGGGGCGGTTCCCCGGCGCGGCGGACGTCGCCGAGCTGTGGGCCGGGATCCGCGCCGCGCGCTCGGGCATCACCCGCTTCACCGACGAGGAGCTGCGCGCGGCCGGCGTCACCGACGACCAGCTGGCCGACCCGGGCTACGTCAAGGCCGCCCCGGTGATCGACGGCATCGACTTGTTCGACGCCGGCTTCTTCGGCTTCGGCCCCAAGGAAGCGCAGATCCTCGACCCGCAGCACCGGCTGTACCTCGAGCACAGCTGGCACGCGCTGGAGGACGCCGGCTGCGATCCGTCCCGCTTCGACGGGGCCGTCGGCGTGTTCGGCGGCTGCGCCTGGAGCGCCTACCTGCAGAACAACCTGGTGCCCAGCGGCATCGTCGCCGTGCTCGGCGACTTCACCGTGGGCCTGGCCAACGACAAGGACTCGCTGACCACCCGGGTGGCGCACACCCTCGGCCTGTCCGGGCCCACCTACAGCGTGCAGAGCTACTGCTCGACGTCGCTGGTCGCGGTGTGCGTGGCGGCCAGCAGCCTGGCCAATTACGAGTGCGACTTCGCGCTGGCGGGCGGGGTCGCGGTGGCGGTGCCGCACCGGGTGGGCTACCACTTCCAGCCCGGCGGGATCGCGCCGCCGGACGGCGAGTGCCGGGCCTTCGACGCGGCGGGCGAGGGCAGCCCGCTGGGCAGCGGCGTGGGGGTGGTGGCGCTACGGCGGCTGGCGGATGCGCTGGCCGACGGGGACCGGGTCTACGCGGTGATCCGCGGCTGGGCGGTGAACAACGACGGCGGCCGCAAGGCCGGCTTCACCGCGCCGAGCGTCCAGGGCCAGGCCGCGGTGATCGCGGAGGCGCTGTCCAGTGCCGGCCTGGCCGCCGCGGACATCGACTACGTCGAGGCGCACGGCACCGGGACCGCGCTGGGTGACGCGGTCGAGATCGCCGCGCTGCAGCAGGTGTTCAAGGGCGAGGAGTGCCTGGTCGGCTCCGTCAAGACCAACGTGGGTCATCTGGACCGCGCGGCCGGCGTGACCGGGCTGATCAAGGCGACGCTCGCGCTGCACGCCGCCGAGATCCCGCCCACCCGCAACCTCGCCGACCCCAACCGGCAGCTCCGCATCGGCGAGGCCCGGCTGGAAGTGGTGACCAGCCTGACCAGCTGGCCGCGGCGGGACGACCGGATCCGCCGGGCCGGCGTCAGCGCGTTCGGCATCGGCGGGACCAACGCGCACGTGGTGCTGGAAGAGGCGCCGATGATCCCGCGCCCGGAGCCCCCGCCTCGCCCCGAGGTGCTGGTCTGGTCGGCGCGCAGCGCGGCCGCGGCGGACGCGATGACCGAACGGCTGGCCGGCCACCTGGCCGGCGAATCCTGCCGCGACGCCCTGTGCGACGTCGCCTACACGCTGCAGTCCGGCCGCCGGGTCTTCGAGCACCGCCGG
Source organism: uncultured Actinomycetes bacterium (assembly GCA_963702235.1). GTDB lineage: Bacteria > Actinomycetota > Actinomycetes > Streptosporangiales > Streptosporangiaceae > PALSA-505. The sequence goes on along the minus strand of CAVPBZ010000022.1, from coordinate 42,709 downwards.
ATGCTCGTCGCCTCCAGCCGGGACGACGCGGCCGGCCGGATGCGCGAGGGCGCTGCCCAGTCGCAGCGCGAGGCCCGCACCGACCGCGAGGTCGGCTTCCTCATCGCCGGCACCGGTGAGCAGTACCCCGGGATGGGCGCGGGCCTCTACCACAGCGAGCCGGTGTTCGCGGCCGCGCTGGACGAGTGCCGGGCTCTCGTCACCGAGTTGCTGCACGGCAGCGACCCGCTGGCGGAGATGCTGGCCCCGCGCGCGGACGGACCCGGGCTGAGCCGGCTGCTGGGACGCGACGGCACGGCGGACGCCAGCCGGGGAGATGCCACCGAACGGCTCCACCCGGCCATGTTCGCGATCGCGTACGCGCTGGCCCGGCTGATCATGTCGTGGGGCATCCAGCCGGCGGTGATGGCCGGCTACAGCCTCGGTGAGTACGTGGCCGCCTGCCTGTCCGGGGTGCTCACGCTGGACTCCGCCGTCCGGCTGGTGACGCACCGGGCGCAGCTGATCAGCGCGCTGCCGCCCGGCGCCATGGCCGCCGTGCCGCTGCCGGTGGCGGACACCCGGCTGCGGATCGAGCGCGCCGGGATGGCCGGCCTGGACATCGCCGCGGTGAACGGCAGCCAGCTGACCGTGATCGCCGGCGAGCTGGCCGCGATCGCCGGGATGCGGGCATTCCTCGAGCCCGAGGCGGTGCCGGTCCGGCCGCTGGCCACCACGCACGCCTTCCACTCGCGCATGCTCGCGCCGGCCAAGGCTGAGCTGACCGAGTGGGTCGCAGCCAACGTCCCGCTCGGCCAGCCCGGGATCCCGTACGTGTCCAACGTGACCGGGACCCTGGTGACCGCCGAGCAGGCGGCCAGCCCGGGCTACTGGGCCGAGCACATGTGCTCGCCGGTGCGGTTCGGCGCAGCGCTCTCGACGCTGCTGGAGAACCCGGACCTGGTGCTGCTGGAACTCGGGCCGGGGCAGTCGCTCGGCGCGATGGCGCGCGGGCATGCGGACTGCCCGCCGGAGCGGTACCGGCTGGTCGTGTCGTCGCTGCCTGCGGCGGGGGATCCGCGCTCGGCTGACACGGTGCTGGCCGAGGCGGTCGGGCGGCTGTGGCTCGCAGGTGTGCCGCTCGACTGGGATGCGTATCAGGGGGATCGGGCGGTGGCCAAGGTCGGGCTGCCGGGGTACCCGTTCCAGCGGCAGCGGTACTGGGTGGATGCGCCTGCTGCAGTGACCGCGAGAGCGGGCGACGGTGCCGACCAGCCGGACCGCGGGCGAGGACCGAACGCCGGCGACCGGGTAGGCGACGGCACTGACCAGCCTGACGGCGGCAGAGGACCGAATGCCGCCGACCGGCCGGACAGCGCCCCCGCCGGACGGGGGCGTGAGGGGCACGTGCAGCTCATGCGGCAGCAGTGGGATGAGGCGGCTGTGTCCGGGGAAACCGCGCTGCCGGGGCGGTGCGTGGTGCTCGGCGGTGGCGGCGGGCTGGGCGACGCACTGGCGGCGGAACTGGGCAGTCGGGGTGCGGAAGTGAGGTGCTTGCAGCCTGACACGGGGCGGGACGGGCTGGCGGAGGAGTTCGGCCGGTTGCGGCCGGAGCTGGTCGTCGATCTCAGCGCACTTGATCACGAACTCGACGAGGGCGACGGGCGGGGGGTCGTGGTGCCGTTCGCTGGGCTGGCGGACGCGCTGAGCGACGCGGACGGCACCGGGGTGATCGTGGTTACGCGGGGCGGGCAGGCGGTGGGGGAGGGGGACATCACGTCAGCTGGGCAGGCTGCGGCGGCTGCGCTGGGTGTCGTGGCCAACCAGGAGTACCTGAATCTCGAGTGCCGGACGGTGGACCTTGACCCGGGGGCGGACACCGCGGCGGCGGTGCAGGCTCTCGTGGCTGAGTGCGGGCAGGCGTCGCAGGACGTGCTCAGCGCTTACCGGGGTGGGCGGCGTTACGTGCGCGAGTTTGCCGCCGTCACCGGGACTGCTGCGGCTGCTGGTTCCAAGCTGGCCGGATCCCCGGTCTCGGTCAAGCCAGGCGGGGCATACCTGATCACTGGGGGGCTCGGGGACGTCGGGCTGCAGGTGGCTGGGCACCTGGCCCGGTCAGGGGCGGCGCGGCTGGTGCTGACCTGTCGGGGCGGAGTGGCGGACGCCGGAGACGATGAGCGGGGCCGGGCCGTCGCGGGGCTGCGGGAGCTCGGCGCCGACGTGATGACGCCGGCGGTGGATGTGACTGATGCGGCGGCGATGGGCGCGTTGCTCGCCGGGATCGTCGCGGACGCAGGGCGGCTGGACGGGGTCATTCATGCGGCGGCGGATGCCCGGCCGGAGACGTTCTTCCCGCTGCGGTACCTGAACGAGGAGGCGGTCGGGCGGCACTTCGGGGCCAAGGTGACCGGCGCCCGGGTGCTGGCCAGCCTGCTCGCTGAGCTTCCCGAAGGACAGCAGCCCGAGTTCTGCTTGCTGTTCTCGTCTACGTCGGCGGTGCTGGGCGGGCTGGCGTTCGCGAGTTATGCGGCGGCCAATGCGGCGCTGACGGCGATCGGGCTCAGCCAGGCGAACCAAGGGCGGCGGACCCGCTGGATCGCGGCTAGCTGGGATACCTGGGCCGGCACGCTGGAACGGATCGACGGCGGCATCGGCGCCACGATGGCCAGGCACGCGATGACCAGCCAGGAGGGACTGGACGCGCTCGGCCGGCTGCTCGCCAGCCCGGAGCCCGCCCCGCTGGTGGTGGCGGCCGGGCTGGACGACCGGGTGCCGCGCGTCTCGGCCGCGCTGGGCGGCCCGGCGGCGGACGACGAGCTCGCCACCGCCCCGGCGGACGCCTTCCCCCGGCCGGACCTGCCCGAGCCGTACGCCCCGCCGCTGACCGCGACCGAACGGGCGCTCGCCGAGGTCTGGTCCGCCGTGCTCGGCGTGCAGCCGGTCGGCACCAGGGACAACTTCTTCGACCTGGGCGGCAACTCGCTCGTCGCGCTGCAGATGCTCACTCTGGTGAAGAAGCGGTTCGGCGTCACGCTGCCGTCGGTGACGCTGTTCGAGGCGCCGGCCGTGCACACGCTGGCCGAGATCCTGGACGCGAAGGGCGCCGCGGCCGCGGCCCCCGTCGCCGCGGCCCGCGTGGTCGAGCGGCCGGCCGCGCCCGAGCGGGACGCGGGACCCGCGGCCGACCAGGGCATCGACCGGCGGATCGCGGTCGTCGGCATGGCCGGCCGCTTCCCCGGCGCGGACAGCACGGCTGCCTTCTGGCAGAACCTTCGCGACGGCGTCGAGTCGGTCAGCTTTTTCTCCGCCGACGAACTCGCCGCCGCCGGCGTCGAGCCCGAGCTGATCAGCGATCCGTCGTACGTGCCTGCCCGGCCGGTGCTGGCCGACGTCAGCGGCTTCGACGCGGCGTTCTTCGGCATCAGTGCCCGCACCGCCGCGCTCACCGACCCGCAGCAGCGGATTCTTCCTCGAGGTCTGCTGGGAGGCGCTGGAGCAGGCCGGCTACGCGGCGCCCGAGCACCGCGGCCGGGTGGGCGTGTTCGGCGGCTGCAACATCAGCACCTACCTGTTCCGGATGCCCGAGGAGGTGTTCACCGGCGGCGAGGTCAGCACCTACGAGATCATCATGGGCAACGACAAGGACGCCCTCACCACGACCGCGTCCTACCTGTTCGACCTGCGCGGGCCCAGCGTCGCGGTGCAGACGTTCTGCTCCACCTCGCTGGTCGCCGCCCACCTGGCGGTGCAGAGCCTGCGCAGCGGCGACTGCGAGCTGGCCCTGGCCGGCGGCGTCTCGGTCCGGATCCCGGACCGGGTCGGTCACCTGTTCCAGCCGGGCGGGATGGAGTCGCCCGACGGCCACGTGCGCACCTTCGACGCCGGCGCCAGGGGCAGCATGTTCGGCGACGGCGCGGCCGTCGTCGTGCTCAAGCGGCTCGCCGACGCGATCCGCGACGGCGACCACATCTGGTCGGTGATCCGCGGCTCGGCGATGAACAACGACGGCGCGCGCAAGGTCGGCTACACCGCGCCGAGCGTGGTCGGCCAGGCGCGGGTGATCGCCGACGCGATGGCCGACGCCGGCGTCACCGCCGAAGACGTCAGCTACATCGAGGCGCACGGCACCGCGACCGAGCTCGGCGACCCGATCGAGCTCGCCGCGCTGACCCGTGCGTTCGGCCCCACCGCGGCGAACCAGTACTGCCCGATCGGCTCGGCCAAGACGAACGTCGGGCACCTGGACCGCGCGGCCGGCGTCACCGGGCTGATCAAGACCTCGTACGCGCTCACCCACGAGGTGATCCCGCCGAGCCTGCACTACACCAGCCCCAACCCCGACATCGACTTCGCCGCCAGCCCGTTCTACGTCAACACCGAGCTCGCGCCGTGGCGCACCCGCGACGGCCGCCGCCCGCTGGCGGGCATCAACTCGCTCGGCATGGGCGGCACCAACGTGCACGTGGTCGTGGAGCAGGCGCCCGCGCGCCCCGGACCCGCGCAAGACGACGAATCCGGGCGCAGGTACCAGGTGCTGCCGCTGTCCGCGCGCAGCACCGCCGCCGCGGACCAGGCCTGCACGCGGCTGGCCGACCACCTCGGCGCCGCACCACAGACCCGGCTGGCCGACGTCGCGTACACGCTGCAGCTCGGCCGCAAGACGTTCGAGCACCGGCGCGCGCTGGTCGCGGCGGACATCGCGCAGGCCGCGGCCGTGCTGTCCGGCGCGCAGCCCGGCGGGCTGCTCAGCCGGGCGGACGCGGCCCGGGGCCGGCGGGCGGCGTTCCTGTTCACCGGCGTCGGCGAGCAGTACCCGGGCATGGTCGCCGAGCTGTACCGGCGCGAGCCGGTGTTCGCGGCCGCGCTGGACGAGTGCGCCTGCCCGCTCGCCGAGGCCCTGCCGCGCACCGGCCTGATCGACCTGCTCGCCGGGGCCCGTGGCGGCGGGCCGAGCCTCGCCGCGCTGCTCGGCCGGGACGGCCCCGGCACCGGGACCGAGACCGACCCGCGTGCCGCCGAGCTGCGGCGCACCGACGTGGTGCAGCCGGCCCTGTTCGCGGTGCAGTACGCGCTGGCCAGGACGCTCATGACCTGGGGCGTGCAGCCGCAGGTCATGCTGGGCTACAGCCTGGGCGAGTACGCCGCCGCCTGCCTGGCCGGCGTGTTCTCGCTGCCGGACGCGCTGGCCCTGGTGGCGCGGCGGGCCAGCCTGATCGCCGCGCTGGCGCCGGGCTCGATGGTCGCGGTGCCGCTGTCGGTGCCCGACCTGCGCGGCCGGTTCCCGCAGGCCGAGCGGGAGCTGGACATCGCCGCCGCCAACGGCCCCGCGGCCACGGTGCTGGCCGGGCCGGCCGACGCGATGGCCGCGTTCACCGGCCAGCTGCGGCAGGCCGGCATCGCCAGCCGGGAGCTGCAGACCACGCACGCCTTCCACAGCCGGATGCTCGGCCCGGTGAGCGACGAGCTCACCGCGTGGGTCCGGGCCAACGTCACGCTCAGCCCGCCGCGGCTGCCCTACATCTCCAACCTCACCGGCGGGTACGCCGACGCCGGGCTGGTCTGCGACCCGGGCTACTGGGCCCGGCACATGTGCCAGACCGTGCAGTTCCACGACGGCACCCAGACCCTGCTGGCCGACCCCGAGCTGGCCATCGTGGAGATCGGCCCCGGCCAGTCGCTGGGCGCCACGATCCGCGCTGCCGGCTGCCCGCAGGAGCGGTGGCCGCTGATCACCTCGGTGCTGCCCGCCGCCGCCGACAGCAGGCCCGACGACGCCGTCCTCGCCGAAGGCCTCGCCCGGCTCTGGCTGCTCGGCGTGGACGTGGACTGGGCCAGCTACCACGGCCGCGGCCCAGGCGCGGCGGCGGACGCCGGGCCCGCGCTGCCCGGCCGGATCCCGCTGCCGACGTACCCGTTCCAGCGGCAGCGGTACTGGTTCGAGGGCGCCGGCCGGACCATGCCCGGCACGTCGGCGCAGGCGGCCGCGGCAGCACGGACCCTCCCGGCAGCACGGTCCCTCCCGGCAGCACGGGCGGGCGCGCTGCCGCAGCCCGGCGACGCGCCCTCGCTGGCCACCCTGGACGCGATCGCCGAGCTGCCCAAGCTGCCCGAGGAGCAGTGGCTGCACCTGCCGGTGTGGCGGCAGACCGCGCTCCCCGCGGCCGCGCCCAGCCAGCCCGGCTCGTGGCTCGTCTACACCCGCGCCGGCACGGCCGACGAGGTGATCGCGGAACTATCCAAGATCATTATCCCGAACGGCTCCGACCTGAAGCTCGTCCGGCCAGGCCAGACTTACACGGCCGAAGCCGGCACCTACACGATCCGGCCGGGCAGCGTGGACGACACACGCGCCATGCTGCGCGACCTGCGCGCCGCCGGCCGCCCGCCGGAGCGCGTCGTGCACCTGTGGTCGCTCGGCGTGGCGGCCGGCGAGCAGGCGCTGGCCGAGGGCCTGCACACGCTCGTCGCCCTCGCCCGGGCCGCGGGCGAGCTGGGCCTGGACGCCTGGTCCCTCGACGTGGCCACCTGCGGCACCCAGCAGGTGGTCCCGGGCGAGTCGGCCAGCCCGCACGCCGCGACGCTGGCCGGGCCGTGCCGGGTGATCCCGCTGGAGTACCCGGGGGTCACCGCCCGGCTGATCGACCTGCCGCCCGACCACGGGCCGTCCGCCGACCCGATCGTACGGGCGCGGGCCGCCGGGCCGTGCCGCCCGCAGGCCGACCCGATCGTACGGGCGCTGGCCGCCGAGCTGTGCCGCCCGCAGGCCGACGCGACCGTGGCGCTGCGGCACGGGCGGCGCTGGGTGCCCGGCTTCGAGACCATGACCGCGCCCGCCCCGGACAGCAGCGTGCTGCGGCCGGGCGGCGTCTACCTGATCACCGGCGGCCTGGGCGGGATCGGCCTGGCCATGGCCGGCAAGCTGGCCGCCGAGTGCCAGGCGAAGCTGGTGCTGTTCGGCCGGCACGGCCTGCCCGACCGAGACGCCTGGCCGGCCATCCTGGCCGGCGGCCCGCAAGCAGCGGAAGCCGGCGCGGTCGCCGGGCACCGGGAAGCCGGGCAGGCCGGCGCGGTCGCCCGGCAGCCGGACGCCGCGCAGGCTGACGCTGTCACCCGGCAGCGGGTGGCCGCCGTCGCCGCGCTGCTCGACCTCGGCGCCGAAGTGGAGATCGTCACCGGTGACGTCAGCGATCCCGGCGACGTCCGCCGGGCCTGCCGGGCTGCCCGGCAGCGGTTCGGCGCACTGCACGGGGTGCTGCACGTCGCCGGCGTTCCCGGCTCGGGCCTGATGCAGTTCAAGAGCGCCGCCGAGCTGGACGAGGAGCTCGCCGCCAAGGTGGCGGGCACGCTGGCGCTGGGCGAGGCGCTGCGGATCGGCCAGCCGGACGAGGCCGAGCTGGACTTCCTCGTGCTGTTCTCGTCCATGACCTCCACCACCGGCGGCGGCCCCGGCCAGGTGGGGTACTGCGCGGCGAACGCGTTCCTCGACGCCTACGCCTGCCAGGCCGCCGCCCCCGGCCGCGCCGTCGTCTCGGTCAACTGGAGCGAGTGGACCTGGAACGCCTGGGACGACGGCCTGTCCGGCTATGCCGGCGCGCTGCAGGAGTTCTTCCGCGCGAACCGGGCCAGGATCGGCATCGACTTCGACGCCGGCTGGCGGTCCCTGCTGCGGGTGCTGGCCTGCGGCGAGCCGCGCGTCGTCGTATCCACCCAGGACTTCCCCACGATGGTGTGGTACAGCACCCAGTTCACCGTGGCCGCGGTGACCTCGCGCGCGCTGGCCGATGCCGGCGGTGCCCGGCACCCCCGGCCGGACCTGGTCACCCCCTACCAGGAGCCGTCCGGCCCGACCGAGGAGAAGATCGCCGCGATCTGGTGCGAGGCGCTGCACCTCGAGCAGGTCGGGGTGGCCGACAGCTTCTTCGACCTGGGCGGCAACTCACTGCTCGGCGTGGGCATCGTGGCCGACCTGCGTACGGCGTTCGGCTTGGCCGAGCTGCCGCCGCACATCCTCTACGAGGCGCCGACGGTGGCGGCGCTCGGCACCATCATCGACGCGGCGCAGGCCGGCGGGCCGCAGGCCGCCGCGGCGGCCGATGACGGCGGCAGTCACGTGCGCGCGCAGCTGCGCCGGTCAGGGCTCGAGGCTTCGGCTCAGCGCCGGCGCGGGCAGTAGCACCGTTCGGAATTCAAAAAAAGGCAACGGCAGCGGAACGGAGTGGTCATGGATGTGATCGGCGTAATCGGCGCCGGCGTGATGGGAGTCGGGGTCGCGCAGAACCTGGCGCAGACCGGGCACGAGGTGATCCTGGTCGATAAGGACGAGGCGATCGCTACCCAGGCGCTGGCGGCCATCAGGAACAACTGCCGGATGAGCCGCCTGATGGGCGGCCCGGCGCTGGACCCGGATGAGGTGCTGTCCCGGCTGACGATCGGGACCGGCGCGGACGCGGTGGCCAAGGCGGACATCGTCATCGAGAACGTCACCGAGAACTGGGACATCAAGCGCGAGGTGTACGCGGCGCTCGACGCCGCGTGCGGGCCCGGCACGATCTTCATCGTCAACACGTCGGCGATCCCGATCACCAAGGTGGCCGCGGTCACCCGCCGGCCCGGGCAGGTCGTCGGCGTGCACTTCATGAACCCGGTGCCGGCCAAGCCCACCGTCGAGCTTATCCCTGGCTTCCACACCTCGCCGGGCACGCTGGAGCGCACCAGGCAGCTGCTGACCGCGATGGGCAAGAAGTCCATCGAGGTCAAGGACTCGTGCGGGTTCGTCTCCAACCGGGTGCTGATGCTGACGGTGAACGAGGCGGCGTACCTGGTGCACGAGGGGGTCGCCGACGCCGAGTCGGTGGACGAGGTGTTCCGCAGCTGCTTCGGCCACCCGATGGGCCCGCTGGAGACCGCGGACCTGATCGGCGTGGACACCATCCTCTACAGCGTCGAGGTGCTCTACGAGCACTACTCCGACAGCAAGTACCGGCCCTGCCCGCTGCTGCGCCAGATGACGCACGCCGGGCTGCACGGCCGCAAGTCCGGCCGCGGCTTCTACGACTACTCAGGTTCCCGTCCCAGCGCTAGCAAGGAGATGCAGTGATGTCTGGTCACGTGCAGGAGCAGGTCCTCGGCTTCATCCGGGGCCGCTACCCGGATGCGGTGATATCCGGGGCCGACGACATCTTCCAGCTCGGCTTCGTCAACTCGCTGTTCGCGATGGAGCTGGTGATGTTCATCGAGAAGCAGTTCGGCGTCACGATTCCCACTGACGAGCTGCGGCTCGACAACTTCCGGACCGCGGACTCGATGGCCGAGGTGGTGGACCGGTGCTCGTCGCCGGCCGCGGCCTGGGCGCAGGTGTGACGGTGACGGTCACCACGCTGCCGGGCACGGACGCCGGTACCGTCCGCGACCGCGGGTCGGCCCGGGCGTTCACCGACGCGCACATCGTCCCGTACGCGGGCGACTTCGAGCGGGCCGGGTACATCCCCGAGGAGCTGCTCGAGCGGATGAGCGCCGCGGGCCTGTGGGCGCCGTTCCTGCCGCCCGGCGCCGGCGGCACCGGGATGGACATGGTGACGCTGGGCCAGATCCACGAGGAGGTCGGCCGGGGCTGCTCGTCGGTGCGCAGCCTGCTCACCGTGCACACGATGCTGACCTGGGCCCTGCAGCGCTGGGGCAGCCCGGAGCAGCGGGACCGGTGGGCCGCGTCGCTGGGCCGGGGCGAGACGATCGGCGCGTTCTGCCTGACCGAGCCGGAGGCCGGCAGCGACGCGGCCGGCATCGCCACCACCGCTGCCCCGTCTGGCGGTGGCTGGCTGCTCAACGGGACCAAGAAATGGATCACGAACGGCCAGCGCGCCGACCTGTTCCTGGTGTTCGCGCGCACGGCCGGCAGCATCGGGGCGTTCCTGGTGCCGCGGCACGCGCCCGGCGTCCAGATCCGCCCCATCCCGGAGATCCTGGGCACCCGGGCGTCGATGCTGGCCGAGGTGAGCTTCACCGACGTCCGGCTCGGCGGCGACGCGCTGCTCGGCCCCAGCGGGTTCACCGCCGGCATGGTGCTCACCGGCACGCTCGACCTCGGCCGGTACAGCGTGGCCGCCGGATCGGTGGGCATCATCCAGGCCTGCCTGGAGGCCTGCGCCGACTACACCGCGCGGCGCACGGTCGGCGGCGGCGCGCTGCGGGACCTGCAGCTGATCCAGGCCAAGGTGTCCGACATGATCACCGACGTGCGGGCGGCCCGGCTGCTGTGCGCGGAGGCCGGACGGCTCAAGGACGCCGGCGAGGCGGGCACGATCATGGCGACCTGGGTCGCGAAGTACTTCGCCTCCCGGGCCGCCGCCCGGCACGCCGCCGAAGCGGTCCAGATTCACGGCGCGAACGGCTGCGGGCCCGACTACCCGGTGGCGCGCTACTACCGGGACGCGAAGGTGATGGAGATCATCGAGGGCAGCAACGAGGTCCAGCAGATCACCATCGCCGGCGAGGCCTACCGGGAGATGAGGTCATGACCACCGTCAGCGAGATCGACCACCCCGCCGCCGGGGTTGCCGCTCCGGCCAAGCCGGTCCGGGGCCGCATCAAGTGCATCGTGTGGGACCTGGACGGGACGCTGTGGGACGGGATCCTGCTCGAGGACGCCGCGGTCACGGTGCGGCCGGCCGTGGCGGAGCACATCCGGCGGCTGGACCGGATGGGCGTCCTGCACTCGGTCGCCAGCAAGAACGACCGGGAGACGGCGCTGGCCAAGCTGCGCGCCCTGGGCCTGGCCGAGCTGTTCCTGTACCCGCAGATCAGCTGGAACAGCAAGTCCAGCTCGATCCGGCTGATCGCCCAGGCGCTCAACCTCGGCGTTGACGCGTTCGCGTTCGTCGACGACCAGGAGTTCGAGCGCGCCGAGGTCGCCCACGAGGTGCCGGGGGTGACCTGCGTGGACGTCGCGGAGCTCGACCAGGCGCTGGCCCGGCCGGAGTTCGCGCCCAGGTTCGTCACCGACGAGTCTGGGCAGCGGCGGGCGATGTACCAGGCCCAGCTCGCCCGCGACGACCTGCAGCGGGAGTACGTCGGCACCAGCGAGGAGTTCCTCGCCCAGCTGGGGCTGGCATTCACCATCGAGCCCGCGCGCCGGGCCGACCTGCAGCGCGCCGAAGAGCTGACCGTGCGCACCAACCAGCTCAACGCGACCGGCCGCACCTACTCCTATGAGGAGCTGGACGCGCTGCGCGAGTCGCCGGACCACCTGCTGCTGGTCGCCTCGCTCACTGACAAGTTCGGCAGCTACGGCAAGATCGGCCTCGCGCTGGTGGAGAAGGGCGCGCAGGTCTGGCACCTGCGGATGCTGCTGATGTCGTGCCGGGTGATGTCCCGCGGCGTCGGCATGGTGCTGCTCAACCACGTCATGCGGCTGGCCGCCGAGGCCAGCGCCGGCCTGCGCGCCGACTTCGCGGAGACCGGCCGCAACCGGATGATGCAGGTCACCTACGCGTTCGCCGGCTTCCGCGAGGTCAGCAGGGACGGGGCGCACGTCGTGCTGGCCGCCGACCTGGCCAGCGTTCAGCCGCCGCCGGCCTACGTCCGTCTCGACATCAGGGGGTAACCCAGACATGACCATGATCCCGGCCTACCCCGGCCCGGCTGCCGCTGCCGGTCACCCGCGTGCGGCGCGCGCGGGCGTTAGCGATGCCGGGCAACCGCGTGCGGCGCGCGCGGACGTTAGCGACGCCGCGGCCCGGTGGCTGCCGTCGCTGGCCCGCGCCCAGCCCGGCGCGCTGCCGCTGTTCTGCCTGCCGCACGCGGGCGGCGGCGCCTCCGCCTTCCGCGCCTGGGCCGGGAGCGTGCCCGGCGTGGCCGTGCTGCCGGTCCAGCCGCCCGGGCGCGAGACCAGGCTGCGGGAGCCGCCGTACGAGCGGATGGAACCGCTGGCCGCCGAGCTCGCCTCGGTGATCCTGGCCGTCGCCGGGTCGCGGCCGTACGCCGTCTACGGCCACAGCCTGGGCGCGCTGGTGGCGTTCGAGACGCTGCGGGAGGTCCGGCGGCGCGGCGGCCCAGACCCGGCGCACCTGTTCGTCTCCGGCTGCGTGCCGCCGCAGTACGCGTGCGGCGACGGTGAGTCGATCGCCACCGCGCCGCTGGCCACGCTGGTGCGCAAGCTGCGCGAGCTCGGCGGCACACCCGACTGGCTGCTGTCCGACCCGACCGTGCTGGAGATGATCGTCCCGCCGATCCGGGCCGATTTCAGCGTCAAGGAGTCCTACGCCTACCGCCCGGAGCCGCCACTGGACGTCCCGGTCACGGTCCTGGCCAGCACCGGTGATCCGCGCGCCCCGCACGAGATGCAGGACCGCTGGCGCGACCAGACCACCGCGGCGTTCCGGCTGCACACCCTGGGCGGCGGTCATTTCGCCGTCTTCGAGCAGGCCGCCCTGACCCAGCGCTACCTCGCCGCCGCCCTCGCCGGAGTGCCCTGACGGCGGTCACGGGCGGCGGTCACGGGCGGCGGTCACGGGCGGCGCTGGGGTCAGCTGCCGGCGCGGGCGCGGTGCAGGCCCTCGGCGGCGTACTCGGCCAGCAGGTCGCTGACCGACAGGCCGCGCCGCTCGGCCTCGGCGGCCAGCTGCTCGGCCAGCACGGCCGTGATGACCACCGTGCGGCGGACGCAGTCGTCGCTCTCCCACCCCTCGCCCGGCGTCTCAGACAAGCTCTCTCCTCTCCGCCACGGTGCTGACCGGCTCGTCCAGCGCGACATAACGGCGCAGGACCCGGTCGCTCAGCAGGCCCAGGCAGCTCAGGTTGGGGAAGCCGGGCCCCTGCGCGAGCCCGGCCAGCAGCGGCAGGTGCAGCGGCGGGTTCAGGCCGGCCACCGACAGATCGAGCCCGATCCGGCGTTCCAGCACGTCCCCGGCCAGCGCGCGGTCGAGCCGGCGGCGGGCCTCGCCGTCGAGCAGTCGCTCGAACCAGCGGGCATCGAAGCCGATCGCGACGACTACCAGGTCGTAGACGACGCGCTCGCGCTCGCTGCCGTACTCGATCGTGACGACCACCTGCCGCTCGCCGGCGTCGATCCGCACCGCCCGCCCGGCGAGGGTGCGGAAGCCGCGGGACTGGTTGAGGATCGCCTCGGCCTGCGCCGAGAAGACGCCGCGGTCGGTGCGCTCGAGGAACTCGCGCCGGTGTGCCTCGGCCAGCCGCGGCCAGTCGCCGGGATCGGAGTAGAAGCGGTTCTCGTCGTAGCTCTCGCCGCGCGAGTACAGTACCCCGCGGCTGGTCAGCACGTTGACAGACGATCGCTTGTGCGCCTTCGTCAGCAGGCTGATGACCACTGAGGCCGCGGTCTCGCCGCTGCCGATCACGCACACGTTCTGGGCAACCTGCTTGTCGACGGCCTGCCCGGCGAGCCAGTAGCTGCGCCCGTCGAATACCCGCGGGTGCTCGCGCGGCTGGCCGGCGACCCGGATCGGCGGCCCTGCGCCGGTGAACACGACGCCGTCGGCCGCGATCGCTTTCCCCGGCCCGAGCTCCAGCCGCCACTGCTCCCCGTCGGCCGCCACGCCGGTGACCTCGCCCGGAACGATCTCGGGCGCCACCAGGCCGGCGACGTCGCGCAGGTACGCGCTCCACTGCCGGTGCGTGGGGCGCACCCGGCCGCGATCGACCCAGTCGGCGTACGCGCCGCGGGTGATCAGATGTCGCTGCCAGCTGTACGGCGCCATCGCCGCGGTCACCGCGGCCGTGGCCTCCCCCCAGGTGTCGGGGTAGGGAAAGCCGACGTCCTTCTCCGGCGGCGTGCCCAGCGGCAGCAGGCCGTTGGTGTAACCCTGCCGCCCGGTCCAGTTGCCGGCCACCGGGCCCCGGTCGATGAGCACGATCCGCGGCGGGGCGAGGCCGGCCGCGGCCAGCGCCCGCGCCTTGGCGGCGATCGCGATCCCCTTCGGTCCCGCGCCCACGACGGCCAGTGTCGGCATGACGGCGAGGATATGCGGCGGCTCCGCCGGCGCACGCCGGGTTAGCCCCACAGCGGGTTTAGCCCCACAGCGCGTCGAGGGCCGCGTCCACCTGTGCGGCCAGCTGGCCGGTGCGCGGCAGCACCGGCTCCGGCGGCGCGGCGTCGGCAGATTCGCAGGCCGCCAGGGCGCTGCGGTCCAGGAATCGGGTCAGCAGCCCGTAACCGTGCCGGTCGTCACCGCCCATCCGGTGCAGGTGCATGCGCATCGGCGCGTACAGGAACAGCTGGTCGCGGGCCCGCGTGACCGCCACGTAGAACAGCCGCCGCTCCTCGGCGAGCCCTTCCGCCGACGACAGGGCCATGTCGCTGGGCACGAAGCCGTTGACCAGGTGCGGCAGGTGCACCACCGGCCACTCCAGGCCCTTGGCCGAGTGCACCGTCGAGATGATCAGGAAGTCCTCGTCCAGCCGGGGCGGCCCGGCGAGATCGGACGCGGACGTGGGCGGGTCGAGCGCGAGTTCGGTCAGCGCGTCGTGCAGCGACGGCCGGCTGGCCGCGGCGTCGGCGAGCCGCTGCAGATCCGCGATCCGGCTGCCGGCGTTGGGATACCGCTCCTGCAGCGGCGCCTGTAGCGCGGCCAGGATCGCCGCGGCCCGTTCCCCGGTCCGGTCCAGCGCGGCCACGGCGGCCAGGCTGCCGACAGTCGCCGCCAGGCCGTCCCTGGCCCGCCGCGGCGCGGCCTCGACGGCCTCCTTCCAGCGATCAAAGGGCCCGGGATCACCAGGGCGCAGCACATCGATGAACCGCCGGGCCGCCGCCGGGCCGACGCCGTCGTGCAGCCGGAGCACGCGGAACCAGGCGACGTCGTCGGCCGGGTTGGCGACCACCCGCGCGGCCGACAGGAAGTCCTTGACGTGGGCGGCCTCGGTGAGCCGCAGCCCCCCGTACTTGATGAACGGGATGCGGCGGACCGACAGCTCGACCTCCAGCACGTCGCTGTGGTGACCTGACCGCACCAGCACCGCCTGGTCGCGCAGCTCCGCCCCGGCCTCGTGTGCCGCGAGCACCCGGGCGCAGAATCTCGCGCGCCTGCGTCGCCTCGTCATGGCAGCGCACCAGCAGCGGGGCCGGCCCGGTCCCGCGGTCGCTTGTCAGCTCCAGCTCGAGCCCGGGCGACTGCGGCCGGACCGCGTTGGCCAGCCGCAGCACCGCCTGCTTCGACCGGTAGTTCCTGGCCAGCCGGACGACGGTGAGATCGGGGAAGTCCGCCGACAGCCGCTGCAGGTGCGCCGGATCGGCGCCGCGGAAGCCGTACACCGCCTGGGCGTCGTCGCCGACGCAGGTCAGGCAGCCGCCGTCGGGCTGCAGCAACCGCGCGATGTCGGCCTGCACCGCGTTGACGTCCTGGTACTCATCGACCAGCACCGCGTCGAACATGCCGCGCAGCACCGGCCCGGTCGCCGGATCGGCCAGCGCCGCCCGCCACAGCAGCAGCAGGTCATCGAAATCGACCAGGCCGTGCCTGCGCTTGTGCGCGACGTAGCCGCGGAACAGCCCGGCGAGCTGGCTGGCGTACTCCACGCACCACGGGAACTGGCTGCCCGTGACCTCTGTCACCGGCCGCTGGGTGTTCACGCACCGGGTGTAGATGTCGGCGCACGCGGCGGCCCGCGGCGCGCGGCGCTCGGTGCCCACCAGGCCGTGCTCCGCCCGCCGCGCGTCCATCAGGTCGGTCACGTCGGACGGGTCGATGACCGTGAACTCGGGCGGCAGCGAGAACGACTCCGCGTGCTCGCGGACGATCCGGTGCGCGATCGCGTGGAAGGTGCCCCCGGTGATCCGCTCGGCCGCCGACGGGGTGCGGGGAGCCGCGCGGGCCAGCATGTCGTCGGCGGCGCGGCGGGTGAACGTCAGCAGCAGGATGCGGCTGGCCGGCGTGCCCTGCTCGCGCAGCCAGGCCGCGCGGGCCACCAGCGTGCGCGTCTTGCCGGTACCGGCTCCGGCCAGGATCAGCAGCGGCCCGGCCGGGTGGATGGCGGCTTCCCGCTGCTGTTCGTTCAGCCCGTCCAGAACGCTCGCCGACTCGAACATGTACACGAATGTAGTCAGGCTGGCGAAAAGGGCCAGCCGCCACGCGGCGGGCACCGCAAGATAGCCTTCGGCCCTATGGCCGAGCGCGAAGACCCCCTGGCTGCCGCACCGCCGACCTTCGGCCCCGAGGCGGCCCTGCGGATCCTCCGGGACGGCTTCGGCATCGACGGCACGCTCACACCACTGGCGGGCGAGCGGGACCAGAACTTCCGGGTCGACACGGCGGCCGGGCGCTTCCTGTTCAAGATCTCCAATCCGGCGGACGGCGGGCCCGTCCTGGACATGCAGGCCGCGGCGCTCCGGCACATCGAGCAGGTGGACCCGGGCCTGCCGGCGATGCGCGCTCTGCCCGCCGGGGCGGGTGAGCCCTGGGCTGAGGTCGCCGGGCCGGACGGCCGGACCTACCCGGCCCGGCTGTTCACGTTCCTGCCCGGTCAGGCGATGGCGGCGGCCACGCTGAGCAGCGCGGCGATCTGGTCGTTCGGGCAGGTCGCCGCCCGCCTGGGCCGGGCGCTGCGCGGCTTCTTCCACCCGGCCGCCGACTACCAGCTGCAGTGGCACCTCAGCCGCGCGCCCAGCCTCCGGCCGCTGCTCGGTCACGTCCGCGACGACGAGCGCCGGGCCCAGGTCGGACGGGTCCTGGACCGGTTCGAGGCCAGTGTCGCCCCCGCGCTGCCCGGCCTGCGCGCCCAGGTGATCCACGCCGACCTGAGCCTGGACAACGTGCTGTTCGGCGAGGACGGCCAGGTGAGCGGGATCGTGGACTTCGGCGACATGACCCACGCGCCGCTGGTCTGCGACCTGGCGGTCGCGATCGCCGACGTGCTGCACGACCGGGCCGATGCGATCGAGGCCGCCGAGACGATGATCCGCGGCTACGTGTCGGTGACCCCGCTGGAGGACGAGGAGGCGGGGCTCCTCGCCGACCTGGTCGCGGCCAGGCTGGCCACCGAGGTTGTGATCACGGCGTGGCGGCGCAACCTCCTTCCGGGCCACGCGGCCTACGGCGGCGAGTCAGGTTCCCGCGCCTTCCTCGACAGCATCGAGGCCGCGGGGCCCGACGCCGTCGCGCGGCGCTTCCGCGACGCCAGCCGCGGGCTGCCCTACCGCCGGGCCGCCACCGGCAGCCTGCTCGAGCGCCGGCGGCGGGTGCTGCCCCGGTCGCCACTGTTCTATTCGCGCCCGCTGCACCTGGTCCGCGGCGAAGGGGTCTGGCTCTTCGACGACGACGGCCGGCGGTACCTCGACTGCTACAACAACGTGCCGGTGGCCGGTCACAGTCATCCTCGTGTCGTTCGGGCCGTAACGCAGCAGCAGCGGCTGCTGGCGACGCACAGCCGCTACCTGCATGAGGCCATCGTCGAGCTGGCCGAACGGCTCACCGCTACCCTGCCGGGCGGGCCGGACGCGGTCCTGCTGCTGAACTCCGGCAGCGAGGCCAACGACCTGGCCTGGCGGATCGCCCGCGCCGCGACCGGGCGGGCGGGCGCGGTCGTGACCGCCCGTGCCTACCACGGCCTGACCGAGGCCACCCACGCCCTGTCGCCGGAGGAATGGGCCGGGCAGCCCCCGGCGCACGTGGCCACGGTCCCCGCACCCGACGGCTACCGCGGCCCCTACCGGCGGGAACAGGACGGCTGGGCCGGGCGGTACGCCGCGCACATCGACGCCGCGGCGCAGGCGCTCGGCGACCGCGGCCTGGCCGCGATGTTCGTCGAGCCCGCGTTCACCGCCGACGGCATCCTGGGGCCTGCGCACGGCTACCTGCGCGAAGCGGCGCGCCGCGTGCGGGCGCTTGGCGGGCTGCTGGTGGCCGACGAGGTGCAGGCCGGTTTCGGGCGGTCCGGCACCGGCCTGTGGAGCTTCGGCGCCGCGGGGATCGACCCGGACATGGTGGTGATGGGAAAGCCGATGGGTAACGGCTTCCCGGTCGCGGCGGTGGTGGTCAGGTCCGAGCTGCTCGCGACGGTTCCTGAGCACACCGAGCTGTTCAGCACGTTCGGCGGCAACCCGGTCGCCTGCACGGCCGCGCTCACGGTCCTGGATGTCGTTGACGACGAAGGCCTGACCGCGAACGCCGCGGACACCGGCTCCTATCTGCGCCAGGGCCTGGTGAAACTGGCCGGCGGGCACCCCGTCATCGGCGACGTCCGGGGAGAGGGGCTGCTGCTCGGCGTCGAGCTCGTCGGTGACCAGGCCACCCGGGTCCCCGCGACCAGCCACGCCCGCACGGTCACCGAGGCCTTGCGCGACCGGGGGATACTGCTCGGCGCGACCGGCCCGGCCGGGAACGTGCTCAAGGTCCGCCCGCCCCTGGTCTTCCGGCGCGAGCACGCCGACCTCCTGCTGTCCGCCCTGGACGACGTCCTCGGTGCTGTCCGGCCCGGCGGTTAGGTACTGCCCGGTTAGCCGGGCAGCGGCGGGTCGCCGTCGGCCGCGAGGGCGGGATCCCGAGGCACTCCCGGAACGCGTTCTCCACCGCCTCGCCCCGGTCGTGGCCGCCGGCGCTGCCGGTGACGAAGCCGACCGTGTAGCCGCCGGCCGTGCTCGCGCCCCCGTAGCTTCCGCCCAACCCGCCCATCCCGTAGCCGCCGGCGTTGACGCCGAAGCCGAGTCCCCACGCGTTGTCCCCGCCGAACACGCGGTCCGGGCCGGAGCACTGCGGGGTGACCGCTTCGGCGAGCATCCCGGGGCTCAGCAGACGTCTGCTGGCCAGCGCCTGGTAGAAACCGGCCACCGCCCGGGCCGTCCCGTGCCCGTTGATCGCGGGGATCTCCGCGGCCCGCCAGGCGGCGCTGTTGACGACACCGCCGTCCTGCGCGCCGGGCGGGTTGGCGATGGCAAGCCGGTACAGCGGCGGCCGGCCTGGCCTCGCCGGCCGCACGGAAGGAGTCGTCCAGCCCGGTGATATCGACCGCCCGCGCCTGCTGCGCCGGGTCCAGCCCGAACGCAAAATCTATTCCGAACGGCCCGCATATGTCCTCGCGCAGGAACCGGCCGACGGTGCGGCCGTCCACCCTGCGGACCAGCTCGCCGACCAGGTGCCCGTAGAACAGCGCCGACTCGCCGTGCGCTGTGCCCGGCGGCCACGACGGCTGCTGCGCCGCGAGCAGGCGGCACAGGTAATCCCAGTCGTAGAAGGCCTCGGTCGGCACCTGCCGGTCGATCGTCACCACCCCGGCCTGATGCGACAGCACGTGCCGCACCGTCGCCGCGGCGCGGAACTCCGGCCAGTACCGCTGCACCGGCGCGTCCAGGTCGAGCCGCCCGTCCTCGACCAGGCGGAGGGCACACACGGCCGCGAACGGCTTGCTGACCGAATACGGCTGGACCAGGCTGTCGGCGGCCCAGGGCCGGCGCCGCTCGGCGTCGGCGTAGCCTCCCCACAGGTCAACGACCAGCTGGCCGTCGTGCCACGCGGCGAAGGCCGCGCCGGTGCCCGGCTGCGCGGCGACGATCCCGGCGAGACACTCGCGCACCGGCCCGAACCGCGCATCCGCGAATCCCGGCACGTTCATGCTGCCCATCCTGGCCCCATCCCGAGCGGTCCGCGCCACTGGTGGACACTAGACCAGGAGGTGCCCGTGGCTACCGTGATCGCGTTCGACGTCAACGAGACGCTGCTGGATCTCCGTGCCCTCGATGCGCCGTTCGCCAGCCTGCTGGGCAGCGCGGCGCTGCGGCCGCAGTGGTTCTCGCTGATGCTGCAGCTGTCGTTCACCGGGGGGCTCACCGGGCGCTACGTCAACTTCGGCACCGCGCAGCGGGCCGCGCTGGCCATGCTCGCCGAACGCGAGGGCGTGCCGCTGAGCAGCGGCGACATCGAAAGCCTGGTGCTGCGGATGAGCTCGCTCCCGCCGCACCCCGAGGTGCCGGGCGCGCTGGCCAGCCTGGCGCGCACCGGCCTGCGGGTGGTCGCCCTCACCAATTCCCCCCTGCCGGTGGCGCAGGCGCAGCTGACCAGGGCCGGGATCCGCCAGCATTTCGAGGCGGTGTTCTCCGCCGACACCGTGGCGCACCTGAAGCCCGCGCCGCAGCCCTACCACGCGGTCGCGGTCGGCTGCGGCGTCAGCATCGGCGCGGTGCGGCTGGTCGCCGCGCACTCCTGGGACATCTCCGGGGCGCTCAGCGCCGGGTGCCAGGCCGCCTTCGTCGCCCGTCCCGGCATGGTGCTCAGCCCGATCGGTGATCAGCCGGACATCGTGGGACCTGACCTGGCCGCCGTCGTCGACCAGATCATCGCGGCCGGCGGATAGCCGGTCAGCCGGCCCGCGGCTGCCCCGTGCCCTGCCCGCGCCCCGTGCCCGCGCCCCCGAGGGGCGGGGTCACCGCCGCACAGAAGCGAACCGGTAACGTGCGACTCATGGAACACACGCGCCTTGGCCGGACCGGCCTGCAGGTCTCGAGGCTGTGCCTGGGGACGATGACCTTCGGGCTGCAGTGCGACGAGCCAACCTCGGTGACCATTCTCAACCGGGCCGCCGAGGGCGGTATCGACTTCCTCGACACCTCCGACGCCTACCCGCTGGGCGGGGACCTCAGCACCCGGGGCGTCACCGAGGAAATCCTCGGCCGGTGGCTGGTCGGGCGGCGGGACCGGTTCATCGTGGCCACCAAGTGCTTCGTCCCGACCGGACCCGCGCCCTTCGACGGCGGCAACTCCCGCAAGCACATCCTCGCCGCTGTCGACGCCTCGCTGCGGCGGCTGAAGACCGACTACATCGACGTCTACCAGCTGCACGGATATGACAGCGAGACGCCGATCGACGAGACACTGGGCGCCCTGGACGACCTGGTCCGGGCCGGCAAGGTCCGCTACGCCGGCTGCTCGAACTTCCTGACCTACCAGCTGGTGCGGGCCATCGGCCGGAGCGAGACGCTGCGGCTGGCCAGGTTCGACTCGGTGCAGCCCCGCTACAACCTGCTCTTCCGCCAGATCGAGCGGGAGATGCTGCCGTTCTGCGCCGAAGAAGGCGTCGGCGTCATCCCCTATAACCCGATCGCCGGCGGCCTGCTGTCAGGCAAGCACTCCCGCACCGCCCCGCCGCCCGAGGGCGGCCGGTTCACCCTCGGCAGCGCCGGGGGCGCGTACCAGGACCGCTACTGGCATGATCGCGAGTTCGATACGGTCGAGGTGCTCCGCCAGCTGGCGGAAAATGCCGGGGTCAGCCTGGTGACGCTCGCGGTGGCCTGGGTGCTGGCGAATAAGGCGATCACGGCGCCGATCATCGGCGCCAGCCGTCCCGAGCAGCTCGACGACAGCCTGGCCGCCGCCGAGTTCCACCTCGATGACGAGCTGAAGCGCCAGCTGGACGAGACCACCAGCGAGTACCGCCTGGGCGACGCCCCCCGGTAGCCGCCGCTCAGCCCGCCGCAGGCCAGTGCGGGCCGAGGTAGGGGTCCGGGGAGTCCTGCGTCCAGCGGTCGAGGAGCTTGGCGAGTGCGGCGGCCAGCGCGCCACCTGCGGGCAGGTTCCTCTTCAGGACGAACACGAGCACCACGTCGCGCTCGGCGGAGAAGCCCGCGACATTCTCGGTGACGACGGCTCGTCCTTCGGCCCGGGCAGCTGCCGCCACCTGGTGATCCTCGGCCGCGCTCAGGCCGACCTCGGCGACGTGGACGGCGTCATGGCCGAACGTATCGCGCAGCAGTGCGGCTGCGGCCATCGGGAACATCTCATCGACCAGGAAGGCGGTCACCTGAGTAGCGCGGCTCGCCGCAGTGCCGTGTCACGACCGTGCTCGGCCATCGCCCGGTTGCGGTCAATTCGCCCCTGGATCTCGTCTGCGTGCTCAGCGGCATAGTCGAGGGCGATGCGGATGAGCCGCGGGTGCAGATCGGACTCAGCGCTCAGCAGGCTGATGCGCTCTTCCTCGGTGCCCTCGAGTTCCTGGAGGCGCGCGACGACCTCCCAGATGTCCGGGCCGGCGGCAAGTGCGGCGCGCCGGTCGTGTGCCGGACCCCGGAAGGTGATTCCCGGGTGGTCGAGCTGGTCGGTGCCCTCGATGATGAGCAGGTCGAGCAAGGCCGTGGCCGTCATGCGCTCGCGCGCGGCACGTTCCGCCAGGCGAGCCCGGGCCGTGTCGCTGATCCGAAACGACGTGCTTGCGGCCATGCTGACCCCTTACGCCCGTGAACGACCATGTACCCCAGTGTACAGCAATGTACCGCAAGGCTTCAGCTGGCCAAAGCTCACTGCGTGTGGCGGGTGCCGCGTGATCTGGCCGCAAATCAGCCCGCAACCCGCCACGCGGACGAAACATGTCGTTACAGCGCTTTAATAATCCGGGGCTAGCGTGTACTGGCTGCGACTGGTCAACGAAGCGCAAAGAAAAATAACCCTAAGCCAATCAGAATAGCAGCATTCACCCCGCCGGGATTACCCGATGTGCCGACCTGAATTGAAGGCCGTACATGGAAATAACTGTCTGGGAGTGGTTCGAGCAGCGCTCATTTCACTATCGCCAATTCGGTGGCTTGGCCAGCTCCCGCTGGCCGGGGCGCCGCCCGACTACGACACTCATCCTGCCCGCCCGCAACGTCGCCGCCACCATCGGGCCGATCCTGGACACGGCGGCCCGGCTGAACGAGCGCAGCGGCCTGCTCGAGCAGGTCATCGTCGTCGATGCGGACTCCTCCGACGGCACCGCGGACATCGCCAGGGCCCACGGCGCCGAGGTCTACTCGGAGAACGAGCTACTGCCCGCCTACGGGCCCGCCCAGGGCAAGGGCGACGCGATGTGGCGCAGCCTGTCGGTCGCCCGCGGCGATATCGTCCTGTTCGCCGACGCCGATACGCGTGATTTCGGCGAGCATTTCGTCTACGGCACGCTCGGGCCGCTGCTCACGGTCCCTGGCGTCCAATTCAGTAAGGCCGCGTACCGGCGTCCCTACACCACCGAAGGACAGTCCGTCGCGGACGGCGGGGGCCGGGTGACCGAGCTGATGGCCAAGCCGCTGCTCAATTACTTCTATCCGGGGCTGACCGGGTTCGTGCAGCCGCTGGCCGGCGAGTTCGCCTCCTACCGCGAACTGCTGGGCAACATCCCGTTCATCACCGGTTACGGAGTGGAAATCGGGATCCTCATCGACGTGCTCGCCGAAGCGGGCCTGCCGGCCATGGCCCAGGTGGATCTCGGCTCCCGGCAGAACCGTCACCAGCCGCTCGGCGACCTGACCAGGATGAGCTCCACCGTCCTGCGCGCGCTGGCCAGCCGGGTGCACATGCCCGAGCAGGAGATGCCGGGCCCCGGGGTCCCCGGCCCGTGGCCGCTGCCGCGGCGGGACATCTACCTGCACGCGGTCGCCAGCCAGGACGGCCTGCGCTTCGACGAGCATCTCAACGAACTGACCGAGCGCCCGCCCCTCGTCCAGGTGCTCGCCGCCGGGCGGGAACGCGACACGGTCGCCTGATCTACCGGAACTGCGCCGCGGCTCACGCGGGCGCTGTGGCTTAGGTGTGACCGACAGCACACGGCGGGAAGCGTGGCCGTGCTGAACGTAAGCACGGCACGGGCCGTGTCAGTGATGTAACAACGGCGGCCGCCGCTCCAGAACATCACTCGGCACACAAGGACAAGCCATGTCGCTCACCCTCATCAAATCGGCGGCCGGATTCGCCCTGCTCGCGGCCGTGGCCGCGGGCTGCGGCACGGCCGTGGCCGCGCACCCCGCGGCGGCCACGCCGGCCGCGTCGGCGCACCATCACCAGGCCGCGCCGATGCACACCGCGGCCAGCGCGCCCGCCAAGGCGCACCGGCACCACCACGCGCCCGCGGCGCACGCCCCGGCCAGCACGCCGCCCGCCCCGCCGGCCACCAACCCCGTCCAGACCGCCAATCCCATCCCGCAGGGCAATGGCGGCGACCAGGACCCGGACAACAACGGCGGCCCCAGCGATGGCGACGGCAACATCTAGCCGCCGGCTGCGCGTGCTGGCCGCGATCGCCGCCGCGGCTGCGGTCGCGGTCGCCGCGATCGTCGCGTTCGCCCTGCCCGGGCGCTCGCCCGGACCGGTGTTCGCCCGGCTGACTGCCGCGGCGGCGCCGGCCGGGTGGCCGCACCTCACGCTGCCCAACGGCACCGCGGTGCTGTCCTATCCGCCGGCGCTGCGGCTGATCCGCGGGGACAAGGTCGCCGTATCCGTCGGGCGGGTCAGCCCGGCCGGGGCGTTTCAGCTCTACCTGAACGCCACGCCCCGGGAGGGCAGCAGCGAGCGCCCGCAGGACTGGGCCTCGTTCCGGCTCGGGCTGCTGCGCTCCGACGACGCGGCGTCGGCCCAGCAGGTTGCCGCCGCGCAGGGCGTCAGGTTCCGCGGCGGCACCGGGTCATGCGTCATCGACCGCTGCGCCACCAAGATCCACGCGAACCACTTCGAGGAACTCGCCTGCCTGGTCCAGAGACGGACCAGCGCCAGCGTCGTCGTCGCGGCCGCGCCGGCCGCCCAGTGGAACCAGGCGAGCCCAGTGATCTTCCGGGCGGTGGGTGCCTACGCCGTCCGCTGAGCCCGCCCCGCGACCACGAAACGCCAGCACCGCAACGCGGCCCCGGCCGCAACGCGGCCCCGACCACAACGCAGCCCCGACCACAGCACGGCCCCGGCCCCAGCACGGCCCGCGATCGCACGACTCCGGCACCACAGAACCCCCGCGCCACAGACCCGGCGCCGCGCGCTACTACCTGGCGCACGGGCCCGCGAAAGGAACTGACATGACTGAACACGCCGCCCTCTGGCTGCGCCGGCTCGCCTCACCGCGCAGCCCCGGCCCGGGCCGCAGCCCCGGCCAGACCGCCGCCGCGCTGCTGCTCCGGGTGGGCTGCGCCGCGCTGCTGGCCTGGATCGGGTACATCCACCTGCACCTGTGGCTGGAGGGATACCGACAGATCCCCACCGACGGGCCGCTGTTCCTGCTCGACGCGGTGAGCGCGTTCGTCCTCGCCGCCGCGCTGCTGCTGGCCTGGGCCCGGCCGCTCACCGGGCTGCTCGCCGCCGGCTACACCGCCTCGACGGTCGGCGCCCTGGTCATCAGCCTCACCGTGGGACTGTTCGGCTTCCACGAGTCGATCAGTGCGTCGTACGTCGTGGAATCAATGGTCATCGAGGGGATCGCGGTGGTCGCGCTACTCGCCTGGACCGCCCTGGTCGCCAGCCGCATCCAGCCGCCGGCCGACCAGTCGCAGCAGGCCGCGCAGCCCGGCCATTCGCACGCCCATCACGCCCACCGGTGACGGCGGAGCAGTCGGGCTGTTATGGCAGCGCAAACGGCTCGCCATGATGCGTCCGGGCTGCGGATGCCGCCGCGGCCGACGGCCCGCGCCGTGCCGCACGACATGATGGAGCATTTCGTAGGTGATAGCAGCGCAAACGCTCCACCGTCACGCGGCAGGTATCTCAGCGGCTGCCGATGAGTGACATCGCGGTGGCTTTCGCCGCCTGGCCAGCGACCGCAGACCCCCGGCGGTTCCGCCGGCTCCGGCACCTGCCCGTTCGGGCGGATTAGCCCTTTAGTCCTTTTCGCTCTCCCCGGCCGGCAGCTGCCGCGGAGCCGGAGCCGGGGCCGGGGCCGCGGCCGGCCTGCGGCCGCGCCGGGCCGCGGTCACCCCGGCGGACACGGCGAACAGCGCCGCCCCGGACGGGCCGGCCACCCACAGCGGCCAGGGATAGACCAGGTGACCGCTGGTCCCGCTGACCAGCGCCCAGACCACGATGTTGATCGCCACCGGGACCAGCCAGATCGTCCACAGCACCTTGAGCGCGGTCGGCAGCTCGGCGAACACGCCGTGCCGGGCCAGGTCGGCCTGCGGCACCACAGCAGGCACCGCTGCCGCCCGCTTCCCGGCCGGGGTAGCAGGCAGGTCGGCGTGCAGGCTGGCCAGGTCGCCGTAGGTCACCGCCTCGTAAGCCCGCCCCATCCGGTCCATGTACTCGTCCATCTTGAGGCGGCCGTCTTCCATCGCGGCGCGGAGCCGGTCAACGACCTGCTGCCGGTCGCTGTCCGAGGCTCGCATCATCGCCCGGTTGTCCATCACGCGCGCCTCCGCCTGATGCCCTGTACTGGCCACATCACCAAGCGTATTCCACGCCCCCGGCAAAAGCCCCCGCCAGCCGTTGGCCGGAATTTCCCGGCCACTTCCTGTCCATAGCGGCTTGCCCCGAATCCGCCCTATTTTGAGGTCGGCTTCCCTCACCGGATGAGCCTCCACTTCCACCCACTTCAGGGACGTGACACCGTGCTCGAAGCCCGCGATCTGGTTAAGCGCTACGGTCCGGTAACCGCTCTCGACGGATTCAGTCTGCACGTCGCCCCCGGCGAGATCGTGGGGCTGATCGGGCACAACGGCGCGGGCAAAACGACCTTCGTGGAGATCGTGTCCGGCCTGATCCGGCCGGACAGCGGCCGGGTCACGATCGACGGCCTGGCGCCCGCGGCCGCCCGTGGCCGGGTCGGCGTCGCGCCGCAGCACCTGGGGCTGTACCCGTCGGTCACGGTGCGCGAGCACCTGCGGCTGTTCGGCCGGCTCGCCGGGCTGCGGCCGGCCGCGCTGCGCAGCGCGATCGACGACATCGCGGCCGCGCTGCGGCTGACCGAGATCATCGACCGCAAGACCGGCGCCCTGTCCGGCGGCCAGCAGCGCAGGACGCAGGCCGCGACCGCGCTGATCCACCGGCCGTCGCTGCTGCTGCTGGACGAGCCGACGGCCGGCGCCGACGCGGAAACCCGCCAGGCCATGCTCGAGATGGTCAAGCAGTGCGCAGGCGAGGGCGCCGCGATCGTCTACACGACCCACTACCTGCCCGAGCTCAGTGAGCTCGGCGCCACGATCGCCGTCGTCCGCGACGGCCGCATCATCGCCAGGGGCACCGACGACGAGCTGGTCAAGGGCCTGCCCGGCGAGGTCCGGGTCAGCTTCGAGGACGACGGCGAGGTGCAGGTCTCCACCACCGAGCCGACCGCGACGCTGATCGACCTGCTGCACCGGGCCGAGCGGCCGGTTAGCGCGGTCGAGGTGCGCAACCCGTCGCTGGACGACCTCTACCGGTCCCTGGCGGTGAGCCATGATGCCTGACCGAGTCCGCGATTCGGCCTACCGGATCGCCGCGATCGCCCGGCACAACACGATCATCCGGCTGCGCGACCCCGGGCAGATGATCGCCTACATCGTGCTGCCGATGATCCTCATGCCGGTGCTCAAGCCGATGTACGTGCGCGCCGTGCACGGCGGAACCACCCAGGTGGTGACCGGCCTGCTGGTGATGTTCTCGGTGTTCGCCGTCGGCGTGGCCGGCAACTCGATCCTGGTCGAGCGCAACTGGCAGACCTGGGACCGGCTGCGGCAGACCCGGGCCACCGCCGCCGAGATGCTGATCGGCAAGATCATCCCGCTGTTCGTCGTGATGACCTTCCAGCAGATCCTGCTGTTCGTCTACGGCTGCTTCGTCATCGGGCTGCCGGTGCCGCACGCGCTCGGCTTCGTGCTGCTGGCCGTGGTCGTCTGGGCCTTCACCCTGCTCGCGGTCGGCGCGGCGCTGGCCACGGTCGCGCGCAGCTCGGGTGAGCTCGGCATGATCTCCGACGTCGGCGCCATGGTGCTGTCCTCGATGGGCGGCGCGCTGGTGCCGCTCAGCCTCATGCCCGGCTGGGCCCAGGCCGGGGCGCACGTCTCGCCCGGCTACTGGGCGCTGCTGATGATCAAGGCAGCGGTCCGCGACAGCGCGTCCGGCGTGCTGCTCCCGTTCGCGGTGCTGATGGGCGTCGGCGTGGTCGCCGGCGCGTTCGCGGTCCGCCGGCTCACCCGCGGCTTCGGCCGCGCCCGGATGCTGTAACCGAGAGGTTGGGACAGGTTCATGGAGCGGCACGATCTGCCCGGCAGCATCCCGGACGGCAGCACATTCAACGGCACAACCCCGAAGAGGATGATCCCGAACGGCTCCGCCCGGGACCCACACGCGGCCGACCCGCCGGCCGGCCAGGAAATCGCGATCATCGGCATGTCCGGCCGGTTTCCCTGGGCCGACGACGTCGAGACGTACTGGCGCAACATCCTGGCCGGCCGGGAGTGCTTCACCGAGTTCGACGACGAGACGCTGCTCGCTCAGGGCGAGGACCCGAAGATCATTCACCAGCCGAACTACATCAGGCACCGGCCGGTGCTCAACGACATCCGCGGCGCCGACGCCGGCTTCTTCGGCATCAGCCCGCGCGAGGCGATGCTCGCCGACCCGCAGCAGCTGATCTTCTCCGAGGTGGTGTGGGAGGTGCTCGAGGCGGCCGGCTACGCCACCCCGGGCCACCGCGGCACCGTCGGCGTGTTCGCCGGCATGAACATCAGTACCTACCTGCTCACCCGGCCGAACGCCTTCCGGATGGGCATCTCCACCGACGGGCTGATGGTCGGCAACGACAAGGACGCGCTGGCCACCAACGTCGCCTACCGGCTCGACCTGCGCGGCCCGTGCGTCTCGGTGCAGACGTTCTGCTCGACCTCGCTGGTCGCCTTCCACCTGGCCTGCGCCAGCGTGCGCCGGGGCGAGTGCGACATGGCGCTGGCCGGCGGCGTGTCGATCCGGGTGCCGGACCGGACCGGCTACATCTACCACGAGGGCGACCAGGCCTCGCCGGACGGTCACGTGCGCACCTTCGACATCGGCGCCAAGGGCAGCATGTACGGCGACGGCTGCGCGGTGGTCGCGATCAAGCGGCTGGACCGGGCGCTGGCCGACCGGGACACGGTGCTGGCCGTCGTCCGCGGCTCGGCGTTCAACAACGACGGCGCGCTCAAGTTCAGCTTCCAGGCGCCCAGCATCGACGGCCAGCGCCGGTGCGTCACGGCGGCCATCGCCAGCGCCGGGGTGAACCCGCGCGACATCTCTTACATCGAGGCGCACGGCACCGCGACCGAAGTCGGCGACCCGATGGAGGTGGCCGCCCTGACCAGCGCGTTCGGGCCGACCGAAGACAAGCAGTACTGCCTGCTCGGCTCCGTCAAGCCGAACGTCGGCCACCTCGACCGCGCGTCCGGGGTGACCGGGCTGATCAAGGTGGTCCAGTCGCTGCGGCACGAGGTGATCCCGGGCACGGTGAACTACACCGCCCCGAACGCCGAGATCGACTTCGCCAGCAGCCCGTTCTACGTCACGCCGGATCCGACGCCGTGGCCGCGCCGGGCCGACCGCAAGCGGATCGCCGGCCTCAGCTCGCTCGGCACCGGCGGGACGAACGTGCACGCGATCATCACCGAAGCCCCCGCGCCCGAGGCCCGCCCGGACCGGCCGCGCCGCTGGCAGGTGCTGCCGGTGTCGGCCCGGTCCAAGCACGCCGCCGATCAGGCCTGCGCCCGGCTGGCGGGCCACCTGGACGAGACGGATCTCGATCTCGGCGACGTCGCGTTCACCCTGCAGGTCGGCCGCAAGAGCTTCCACCACCGCCGGGTCGTGATCGCCGACTCGACCGCCGGTGCGGCCGCGCGGCTGGCCGACCCGGCCGCGCCGCTGAGCCGCACGGACGTGACCGTGGGCCGGCCCGCCGGGTTCCTCATCGCCGGGGTCGGCGAGCAGTATCCCGGCATGGTCGCCGGGCTCTACGCCGCCGAGCCGTCCTTCCGCGACGACGTGGACGAGTGCCTGGCCATCCTGGGCCTCACCGACGCGGCGCAGCTGTCCGGCATGTTCGTCCCGCCCGGCCGCGATGATCACCGCGCAGCCGGGGACCTGCCCAGCCTGGCTGACCTCCTCGGCCGGACCGGTCCCGCCCGGCCCGGCCGGGCCGCCCCCGCCGCCGCCCAGGACGGCTGCCCGGGCGCCCGGGTCAGCGATCACACCGGCCCGGCCGCCCCCGCCGCTGCCCAGGACGGCGACCCGGGCGCCCGGGTCAGCGATCACGCCGGCCAGGGCTCGCCGGCCGCGGTCAACGCGCACCTGATCCAGCCCGCGGTGTTCGTGGCCGAGTACGCGCTGGCCCGGCTGCTCATGCGGTGGGGCATCCAGCCGGAGATCATGATCGGCTACAGCCTCGGCGAGTACGTGGCCGCGTGCCTGTCCGGCGTGCTCAGCCTGGACGACGCGCTGCGGCTGGTCGCCTTCCGGGCCAAGCTGATCACCTCGCTGCCGGCCGGCGCCATGCTCGCGCTGGCGGCCGGCGAGCAGCAGCTGGCCGAGGTGCTCGGCGGCACCGCCGCTGACCTCGACGTCGCCGTGCGGGCCGGCTCCCAGCTCGTGCTGGCCGGCCCGGGCGACCGCATCGACGCGGCCGCCGCGAAGCTGCTCAAGGCCGGCATCGGCTGCCGCCGCCTGGCCACCACGCACGCTTACCACTCCCGGATGCTGGCCCCGGCCGCCGCCGAGCTGGTCAACTGGATCACCGACAACGTCACGCTCAACGCCCCGGCCATCCCGTACGTCAGCAACGTCACCGGCGAGCTGGCCACCGCGGAGCTGGTCGGCGCGCCCGGCTACTGGGCCCGGCACATGTGCGAGACCGTGCGGTTCGGCGACGGGCTCACCCGCCTGCTGGGGGTGCCCGATCTCGCCCTGGCCGAGATCGGCCCCGGCAAGTCGCTCGGCGCGCTGACCAGGGGGCACCCCGACTGCCCGCCGAACCAGTGGCCGCTGATCACGGCGACCCTGCCCGCCGCGGCCGAGCGCCGCGACGTGCACGAAGCGCTCGCCGAGGCCGTCGGCAGGCTCTGGCTGGCCGGCGTCCCCATCGACTGGCACGCCCTGCACGCCCGGCACAGCACCGCGGCCGCGACCGCCGCTTGCTGGACCCCGGGCCGGGTGCCGCTGCCCACCTACCCGTTCGAGCGGCAGGAATACTGGCTGGAAGCCGACTTCTCCGGGTTCGGCGATCCCGCGGCGGCGGTGTTCGACCCGGCCGACCCGACCAGCGTGATGACCGCGCTGCCGCGGCTGCCGGAGACCCGGTGGATCAGCGTGCCGATCTGGCGGCAGGCCACCCGGCGCAAGGCCCGCCCCGGCCGCGCCGCCAGCTGGCTCGTCTTCACCGACTCCGGCCGGGCCGGCCCGCTCACCGCCGCGCTGCGCGACCACGTGGCCGCGGCCGGCGGCCGGCTGGTCCCGGTCAGGCCCGGCAGCGGATACAGCAGCGGGCCGGACGGCCTGGTGCTGCGGCCCGGCTCGGCCGAAGACGCCGCCGCCGCCCTGCGCGAACTGACCGAGCGCGGCTGCGCGCCGGAGCGGGTCGTGCACCTGTGGACGCTCGACCCGGGCGACGGTACCTCGCCCGGGTGCCTGCAGCGCGGCCTGCACACGCTCATCGCGTTCGCCAAGGCGGCAGGCAACCTCGGGCTCGCGCCCTGGTCGCTGGAGATCGTCACCAGCGGCGCCCAGCGGGTGCTGCCCGGTGACCCGCTGCGCGCCGAGCTCGGCACGCTGCTCGGCCCGCTGCGGCTGATCCCGGTCGAGTATCCCGGCGTCCGCACCCGCCTCATCGACCTCCACCCGGATCCCGAACGCGCGCCGCAGACGGCGCGGGCCCTGCTCGCCGAGCTGACCGCCGAGCCCGCCGATCAGGTCGTGGGACTGCGCGGCGGCCAGCGCTGGATCCCGGACTACGAGGTCCTCGACGCCGAATGCCTGGCCGGCCAGCCCCCCGCGGCCGCGATCAGGCGCGGCGGCAGCTACCTGATCACCGGCGGCCTCGGCGGCATCGGCCTGGCCATGGCCGAACGGCTGGCCCAGGACTACCAGGCCCGCCTGGTGCTGCTGGGCCGCACCCCGGTGCCGCCGCGGGACCAGTGGGCCGCGATCCTGGCCGCCCGCAGCACCAGCGACGAGGTGCGCAGGCGGATCGGCGGCCTGCAGCGGCTCGCCACCCTGGGCGCCGACGTGGTCACGGTGGCCGGCGACGTCGCCCAGGTGACCGACGTCCGGCGCGCGGTCGGCGCCGCCCTCGACCGGTTCGGCGGGCTGGACGGCGTGCTGCACTGCGCCGGCGTGCCCGCGATGGGCATGATGCAGTTCAAGTCGGCCGCCGACATCGACCGGGTGCTGGCCCCCAAGGTCGGCGGCGCGCTGGCCCTCGCGCAGGTGCTGCACCGCACCGGCACCCGGCCCGACTTCGTCGCGCTGTTCTCCTCCACCGTGTCGGCGACCGGCGGCGGCGCGGGCCAGGTGGACTACTGCGCGGCGAACGCGTTCCTCGACGCGTTCGCCGCCAGCGACCCGCTGCCCGGGACCGTCGTGGTCGCCGTGGACTGGGGCGAGTGGACCTACAACGGCTGGACCACCGGGCTGGACAGCTACGACGACGGGTCCAGGAAGTTCTTCGAGGAGTACCGGCAGAAGTTCGGCGTCTCGTTCGACGAGGGCTGGCAGACCCTGCAGCGCGTGCTCGCGGCCGGCGAGCGGCACGTGATCGTGTCCACCCAGGACTTCGGCTCGATCGTGGCCAGCAGCAGGCACCACTCGATCGAGAGTCACCAGAGCGCGGTGAAGAAGGCCAGGGATGCGCTGGGCCGGCACCCGCGGCCGGACCTGTCCACCCCGTATACCGAGCCGCAGTCCGCCGAGGAGGAAGCCATCGCCGAGGTGTGGGCCGAAGCTCTCGGCCTCGAGCAGGTCGGCGTGCACGACAACTTCTTCGAGCTCGGCGGCAACTCGCTGATCGGCATGGAGATCATCGCCCGGGTCCGGACCGCGATCGGCGCGTCCTACCTGCCGCCGCACAGTCTTTATCAGTCGCCCACGGTCGCCACCCTGGCCCAGGCGGCCGCCGCGGGCGAGGACGCGCAGGCCGGCCGCCAGCCGGCCGGCGCGGTCAGCCTGCGCCAGTCCCGGATCGAGCAACGCCGCAGCATGCTGCGCAGCGGGAGGACGGCATGACGGAATCCGACTACGCCTCGGCGGTCGCCCTCATCGGGATGTCCGGCCGGTTCCCCGGTGCGAGCAGCGTCGGCGCGCTATGGGACAACCTGGTCGCCGGGGTCAAGGGCCTGCGCGAGCTCACCGACGAGGAGCTGACCGCGGCCGGCGCGGACCCCGGCCTGCTCGCCGACCCGGCCTACGTCAGGACCGGCGGCCCGCTGGACGGCGTTGACCAGTTCGACGCGAACCTGTTCGGCATCAGCCCGCGCGAGGCCGAGGCGATGGACCCGCAGCACCGGGTGTTCCTGGAATGCTCCTGGGAGGCGCTGGAAGCCGCCGGCTACTGCCCGACCGACACCCCGGGCCACGTCGGCGTGTTCGCCGGCTGCGGCTTCCCCGATTACATCGTCAAGAACATCCAGCACCTGTTCGCCGAGCCCGGCGGCACGCTGCTGATCGCCACCGGCAACGAGCGCGACTCGCTCGCCTCGTTCGTCTCCTACAAGCTGGGGCTCAACGGCCCGTCGATCGGCGTGCAGACGTTCTGCTCCACCTCGATGATCGCCATCCACCTGGCCTGCCAGAGCCTGCTGACCTACGAATGCGACATTGCCCTGGCCGGCGGCGCGTTCATCCCGCTGCCGCAGCCCGCGGGCTACCGGTACGAGCCGGGCGGCATCCTGTCGCCGGACGGCATCGTCCGCAGCTTCGACGCCGAGGCCAACGGCACCGTGATGGGCGCCGGCGCCGGCGCGGTCGCGCTCAAGCGGATGTCCGAGGCGCTGGCCGACGGCGACGTGATCCACGCGGTCATCCTGGGCTCGGCGGCCAACAACGACGGCCGGGTGCGGGCCGGCTACACCGCCCCCGGCGTGGACGGGCAGGCCGAGGTGATCGAGCTCGCCCTGGGCGTCGCCGGGGTCAAGCCGGAGACGGTCGGCTACGTCGAGTGCCACGCCACCGCGACCGCGCTGGGCGACTCGATCGAGCTGGCCGCCATGAACCGGGTGTTCACCCAGGCCCGCGAGGCGCCGTGCGTGCTCGGCACGCTGAAGCCGAGCCTCGGCCACCTCGACCGCGCCTCCGGCGTCGCCGGGCTGATCCGCGCCGCGCTCACGGTCAAGCACGAACTGCTGCCCGCGACGCCCAACTACCGCACGCCCAACCCGGCGCTGGCCACGGCGCAGGACCAGTTCACCGTGCTGACCGAGCACCGCCGCTGGCCGGCCTGCCCACGCCGCGCCGGGCCGGCGTCAGCTCGTTCGGCCTCGGCGGCACCAACGCCCACGTCGTCCTCGAGCAGGCGCCCCCCCGGCCGCCGCGCCCGGCCCGCCCCGGCCCGCACCTGCTGGCCTTCTCCGCGGCCGACGATAATGCACTGACCGAATTGACCGAACGGCTCCGCGCTCACCTGGCGCGCAATCCCGGCGACGATCTCGCCGATGTCGCCTTCACCCTCCAGGCCTCCCGCGGCGCCTTCGCGCTGCGCCGCGCGATCGTCGTTCACGGCACTGACGACGCGATCGCGGCGCTGGACGATCCGTCGCGCTGGCTCGACCACAAGACCCGGCGGCGTAACCCCAAGGTGCGGCTGGTTACCTCGCCTGACACGCCAGCAGAGTGGTGGTCTCAGCTTGAGTATGCGATCGATGCCCGCATCGTTAGCGGCGGCGGCGGCGCCCGTACGGCCGGCAGTGAAAAACCGGACGCCGGCCTCCCGGACGCCGCCGCCTCCGACTCCGATCCCGCCACGAAGGCCGCCCGCGACTCCGCACTGGGGGCGCTCGCTGAGTGGCTGGGCAGGCTCGGGGTGAGCACGCTGACAGGGGCGGCTGCCGCCGCTGCCAGCCCGGGCGCTCCCCATCAGGCCGCCGCCGAGGAGATCGTCGTCGCGCCGGAGGGGGGCACGTCGGCGGCCGAATGGCTGCTGGGCACGGTGGCGCGGATTTGGCTGGCCGGGTGCGCCGTGGACTGGGCGGTGCTGCATGGCGGGGCGGGGCGGCGGGTGCAGCTGCCGACTTACCCGTTCCGGCGGCACCGGTACTGGGTCGAGCCGAAGCCGCGGGCGTCGAACGGCTCGGACCTGCTGTGGCCGGGGCCGGAGCAGGCCGGCAAGACGTACGACCGGTCGCAGTGGACGTACCAGCCGACGTGGCAGCCGCGGCCGTGCCGCGTGACAGGACTGGACGAGCGGGCAGGGGCGGCTGGCCCCTGGCTGGTCTTCGCCGCCGACGAGCGCGGCGAGGCGCTGATCCGGCGGCTGCGGCAGGTCGGCGCGGACGTGACCGCGGTACGGCCGGGGGAGCGGTTCGAGCGGACCGCGGCCGGCGACTTCGCCGTGCGGGTGGCGGCCAAGGGCGACATGCGCCAGCTGATCAGCGGCCTGGCCGACCCGCCGCGCGCGATCGTGCACGCGTTCAGCCTGGCTGACACCGGGCTGAGCCCGGCGGGCGAACCGGCGGCTCGTCGGGTCGCACCTCCCGGCGTCGGCGCGGAGGCGAGCCCGGGGGAGGACGCGGTTGCCGGGTTCGACGCGGGGCAGGAGTCCGGGTTTTACTCGGCGCTGGCGCTGGCGTCGGCGCTGGTGGACGAAAGCGGGGCGGCGCCGCGGGCCGAGGTGGCGCTGCTCACCTCCGGGGCGGTGGGGGTGACCGGGGCGGATCTGCGGCACCCCGAGCACGCGACGCTGGCCGCGCTGCCGCCGAGCCTGGCGCAGGAGAACCCGCGGCTGCGCTGCCGGCACATCGACGTGGACGCGGTGCCGGACGGACAGCTCGGCCTGCTCACCACCCAGGTGCTGGCCGCCGCGCTGAGCCCGTACGAGGGGCCGATGGCGGTGCGCGCGGGGGAGGCCTGGCTGCGGCGCTACCAGCCGTTCCCGGCCGGCGAGCCGCCGGAGGACGACGGCCCGGTCCGCCGCGGCGACACGGTGCTGATCACCGGCGGCCTCGGCGACATCGGGCTCGTGCTGTCCCGCCACCTGGCCGGCAAGTACGGCTGCCAGCTGGTGCTCACCGCGCGCTCCCCGCTGCCGCCGCGCGCGGAGTGGGCGCAGTACCTGGACGCCGCGCCGCCCGCGGGCGACCGGGCGGCCCGGCACATCGCGAACATCCTGGACCTCGAGCAGCGCGGCGCCGAGGTGCTCGCCGTGTCGGCCGACGCGGCCGACCCCGATCAGATGCGGGCCGTGGTCGCGGCGGCGAACGACCGGTTCGGCCCGATCGACGTCGCCGTGCACGCGGCCGGCGTGCAGGACGCGAACTACTTCAACTACGCCCACCTGGTCAGCCGGGCCGCGTGCGACGCGCACCTGGCCGCCAAGGTCAGGGGCTTCCACGTGCTGCAGAACGTGCTCGGAGAGCAGGCCGCCGGCCTGCGGCTGACGTTCTCGTCGCTCGCCGCCGTGCTCGGCGGGATCACCCTGGCGCCGTACGCCGCGGCCAACGCGGCGCTCGACGCCTACGCGCGGCAGGCCCGCAGCCGCGGCGCCGGCCAGTGGATCACCGTTGACTGGGACACCTGGAGCATCGACCCGGACCGGCTGGCCGGGCACGGGCCCGGCGTGACCGACTACGCGATGGTGCCCGCCGAAGCCCTCGACGTCTTCGAGCGCGCCCTCGCGGCCGGCGACCGGGTGGGTCACCTGGTCATCTCCACCGGGTCGCTGGCCGCCCGGATCCAGCAGTGGGTCACCGCCGATCTGCACGACGCCGACGGCCAGGACGACGATGACACCGCCGAACGCCACCCGCGGCCCGACCTGGGCACCGCCTACCAGCCGCCGCGGGAGGGGATCGAGACGATCCTGGCCGAGATTCTGGTCGGCCGTGCTGGGCATCGAGCCCGTGGGGGTGCACGACAACTTCTTCGAGCTCGGCGGCCACTCGCTGGTCGCGATCAGCCTCACCGCGCGGATCCGCAAGGCGCTGGGCGTCGCGATCCCGATCACCGGGCTGCTGGAGAGCCCGACGATCCGCCAGCTGGCCGACCTGATCGAGTCCGGCGGGCCGGGCGGGCCGCCCGGCCAGGCCGCGGACGGCGCGGACGAGACCGAGGAGACGGCAGATGCGACAGCCTGAGTACCTGAGCACGGTGCAGTCGTTCGTTCAGCGCGAGCTCAGCGGCCAGGAAGACCTGCTGGACTCGCTGGCCGACGCGCCGCTGCCGCTGTATCAGCGGTTCGCCGGCACCGGGCTGGCGAACTGGTGGCTGCCCAAGGCGCACGGCGGCCTGGGGCTGAGCCTAGAGGAGAGCGTCGCGATCGTGTCCGAGCTCGCCTACGGCGACGCCGGCGTGGCGTTCACGCTGTTCATCCCGGTGCTCACCACCAGCATGCTCGGCTGGTACGGCCGCGACGAGCTGCGCGAGCGCTACCTCGGCGCGCTGGCCGCCGAGGGCGGGTTCTGCGCCACGCTGGGCAGCGAGCACGCGGCCGGCAGCGAGCTGGCCCGGATCGGCACGACCGTGCGGCGCAGCGGCGACACCGTGATCCTCGACGGGCAGAAGGCGTTCTCCACCAACACCGGGTTCGCGCGGTTCCTCGTCGTGATCGCCCGCGGCCAGGAGAACCCGTCGGAGTACCTCGCCGTGCTGGTGCCCGCCGATACGCCGGGCATCACGATCGACAAGCGCTGGGACGTGATCGGGCTCCGCTCGTCGGCCACCTACCAGGTCTCGCTGGCGGGCTGCCAGGTCCCGGCGGCCAGCGTGCTGCGCGGCAACGGGCTGCGGCTGCTCGAGGTCGGCCTCAACGCCAGCCGCATCCTCATCGCCGCGACCGGGCTGGGCATCGCCCGCCGGGTGCGGGACGTGTGCATGGACTACGCCAAGGCCAAGTCGGTCAAGGGCGCGCCGCTGACCAGCAACCCGGTGTTCGCCGCCCGGCTCGGCCAGTTCGAGATGCAGATCGACGTGATGGCCGGCCAGTGCCGGGCCGCGGCGCGCGACTACGACGCGATCGCCGCCCGCGAGGACGCGGGCGCCGAGTTCCTCCGGCTCGGCACGCTGAAGTCCGCGATCACCGCGAAGATGTTCTGCGGGCAGGCAGGCTGGCAGATCGCGTCGGCCGCGTCGGAGATGTTCGGCGGGCTGGGGTACACGCACGAGGCGGTCATCGGGAAGCTGCTGCGCGACATGCGGTACGTCTCGATCGTCGAGGGCGGCGACGACGTGCTGCGCGACCTGATGTTCAGCCGCTACGTGGTGCCGGTGTCGAAGCGGTCCTGACCAGCGGGCTCGCCGGCCTGACCGACCCCGACCGGGATCGACTCGGGGATGGCGATGAAGTCGCCGTGGCTGAACGGCGCCCGGCGCGTGCCGGCGTCCGCGCCGCCGAGCCAGGCCCTGGCCTGCTCCAGCCGCGCGAGCAGCTGGGCCGCCTCCCGGGAGTTGATCGCCGACAGCAGGCCGACCGCCTCCTCCAGGTACCGGCCCGCCGCGGCCGGATCGTCGCCGGTGTCGTGCACCTCGAACAGCAGGATCAGCGTCTTGGCCAGCCACAGCGGCGAGCGGAGCTCGTCGAACGCGGCCCTGGCCGCGAGCAGGTGCTCCGCCGCGGCGGCGTTGTCGCCCCTGGCCACGCCGATCTCGGCGAGCGCGAACCGGGCCTGTCCCTCGATGAACCGGTTGCTGACCCGCTGGGCCAGGGAGAGCGCGTGCACCAGCGTCGCCTCGGCGTTGTCCAGCCGGCCCTCCCGGTACCGGACGATGCCCAGCGCGTACAGCACGTGCGCCTCGCCCATCCGGTCGCCGATCTCCCGCACCGTGCGCAGCACCCGGTGCAGCGCCTGCCGGGCGAGCAGGATCTGGCCGGTGCGCAGGTACAGCTCGGCGAACTGGGCCACCACCTGGGCCTCGCCCCGGGGGTAGCCGACCCGCTGGCACAGTTCCAGCGCCTCCTCGAGCATCAGCGAGGCCTCGTCGGGGTCGCCCTCGTCGATCCGGAACTTGGCCAGGCTGCGCAGGATGTTCGCCACGCCGACGAGGTCGCCGACGGCCCGCATCTTGGCCAGCGCCTCGGTGTACTTGCGCAGCATCTCCTCGAAGTCGCCGTGCAGCCGGTCCACGATCGCGGCGTTGCGGAGCACCAGCGCCTGCCCGTGCACGTCGCCTTCGGCGGTGAACATCTCCAGCGCCGAGCCGAAGAACCGCTCCGCGTCGGCGAGCCGCTTCTGGAACAGGTGCAGGCTGCCGAGCGAGTAGGACATCGCCGCGCAGCCGGCCCGGTTGCCCGCCTGCGTGCAGGCACGAAGGGCGAGCTCGGCGGTCTCCCGCCAGTCGTCGAGGTACCCCTTCACCTCGAACAGGCTGACCGAGGTGAGCGCGAGGTCCCAGCACACCTCGGCCAGCCCGGCCGAGGCCGCCTGCTGGATCGCGCAGACCAGCGCCGCCCGCTCGTTCTCCAGCCAGTCCATCGGGTTGCCGACCGGCAGCTCGTCCGCCCATTCGTCCGGCTGCCAGCGGGGCGCGGTCCCGTGCACGATCGTGTAGTCGCCGCCGTACCCCCGGCGGTGGGCCTGCTCGGCCAGCGCCAGCCAGCCGCCGAGCACCCGGGCCAGCGCGTCCCGCCGTTCGCCCGGGGTCTCGGCCTCCATCAGCCGCTCCTGCGCGTACACCCGGATCAGGTCGTGGAACCGGTACCTGATGTCGCCGGTCGGGCCCTGCACCGCGTCCAGCATCTGCGCGTCGATCAGGTGCTCGATCAGCTCCTCGGCGTCGGCCAGGCCTGTGTCCAGCAGCGCGGCGCCGGTCCAGGCGGGGAAGTCCGCCGCCTGGACCGAGGCCAGCAGCCGGAACAGCCGCTTGGTCTGCTCGTCCAGGCCCCGATAGGTCAGCCCGATGCTGGACCGCAGCTCGAGCCCGTGGTGGCTGAGCTCATCCAGCCTGCGCCGCTCGTCCTTCAGCCGCCGGTCCAGGTCGGCGACCCGCCAGTGCGGCCGCGAGGCCAGCCGCGCCCCGGCGATGCGCAGCGCCAGCGGCAGCCCGCCGCAATACCTGACGAGCGCGGCGGCCGCGGCCGGCTCGGCTCGGAGCCGTTCGGGACCTGTGATTTTTGCCAGCAGTTCCATCGAGGTGTCACTGTCGAACACGTCAATGTCGATCCAGCGCGCGCCGGGCAGGCCGGACAGCCGGATCCGGCTGGTGACGATCACCGCGCAGCTCGGGCTGCCCGGCAGCAGCGGCATGACCTGCTGCTCGCTGTGCACGTCGTCGAGTAGCAGCAGCAGCCGCTTGCTGGCCAGCCGGCTGCGGTACAGCTCGGCCCGCTCCGCGCGCTCCTCGGGGATCATCGAGCCGCTGACGCCGAGCGCGCGCAGGAAGCGGGCCAGCAGGATCGTGGTGTGATCGTCGCCGACCGGGCCGGACAGGTTGACGTACAGGTGCCCGTCGGGGAAATCGGCGCTCAGCTCGTGCGCGGCCCGCAGAGCCAAAGTCGACTTGCCAACGCCGCCCGGTCCGGAGATGGCCACGATCGGCACCGCGTACCGCGCGTCTTCCGACTCCTGGCGGGCCGGCAGGATGCGCTTGATCTCGGCCAGGTGACGGCTCCGGCCGACGAAGTCGGCGACGCTGCTGGGCAGCTGCCGGGGCCGGCCTGCTGCGGCGCGGCCGCCGTGCCGGGCTCGCACGCCGCGGCCGGCAGGTCCAGGCCCGGATCCTGGTTGAGCACCGCGCGCTCCAGGTCGCGCAGTTCCTGGCAGGGCTCGACGCCGAGCTCGGCGTCCAGGACGGCGCGGGCCTGCCGGTACACCTTGAGCGCCTCGGCCTGCCGCCCGGACCGGTACTGGGCGAGCATGAGGAATCCGTAGAAGCGTTCGCGGAGCGGGTGCTCGGCGACCAGCGTGCTCAGCTCGGCGGTGATCTCCTGGTGGCGGCCGAGGTCGAGGTCGAGCCGCACGCGCTCCTCGATGGCCGCCAGCCGGGTCTCCTCCAGCATCGCGGCGCTGCGCTGCACGACGTCGCTGGGCAGGTTGGCCAGGGCGGGCCCGTGCCACAGATCCAGGGCGGAGCGGAGCGCCGACGCCGCTTCGGCGGCCTTGCCGGCGGCGGCCTGCGCGCGCGCGTCGGTGACCAGCCGGGCGAACTTCTCGCCGTCCAGGTCCTCGTTGGAGACGCGGAGCAGGTACCCGGCCGGACGGGTCTCGATCGCGTTCATCAGGCCGGCGCCGTCGAACACCTTGCGCAGCGCCGAGATACACGTCTGGACCTGGGACCGCGCGGTGGTCGGCGGGGCGTCGCCCCACACCGCGTCGATGAGTTGCTCCACGGAGATGACCCGGTTCGCCCGCAGCGCCAGGACGGCCAGGACAATGTGCTCCCGCGGCCCGCCGATCTTGACCTGGCGGTTCCCCGCGACGAGTTCCAGGGGACCGAGAATCCTTAACCGCATCTCCGACCTCCGGCGGCTACCCGTGAACCTCGCTCTCGGCGCCGTCGGCTGCCCCAGCGGGGCTTTCAAAGTTCGCCGCAGCAGCAGACTAACATCAGGCGGCACTTGGAGGTATATTTTGTGCGAATTTCGGCAAAACGTTCGCTACTACCGCAACTTACTCACCAAGGTCCCTGGCGGGCGCGGACGCGGTTGTCTAGGCCGAAGGGGCGCGGGCAGCGCGCGCTACTGGGCCAGGTTCACTCGCTGGGTGTCCAGCACGAGGTTGCCGCGCACGCTGCGCTGCTCGATCCGCTCGAATGCCGTATTGACCTCGTCGAGCGGCAGGATGCTGTCGATCGGCACCGAGAGCTGCCCGCGCCCGAGCGCGTCGAGCGCCGCCCGGGCCGCGGCCGTCATGACATCACCGGGCGCTATCAGGCCGGCGTAGCCGTGCACCGTCAGCCCCTTGCGGTACACCGACTGGAGCGGGACCTCACCCTGCGGGCCCGCCGAGGTGCCGAACAGGACATGCCGGCCATGCGGCTGGAGTGCCTCGATCGCCTGCCCGGTGAAGCCGTCGCCGAGCGGATCGAAGACGACCGTGGGGCGGAACTTGCTCAGCTGACCGCCCAGCCCGTCCGCCTCGCCGACGACCACGTGATCGGCGCCGCGCCCGGCCAGCCAGTCGCGGTTGTCCGCGTTCCCGGTCTGTCCGATCACCGTGGCGCCGAGGGCATGCGCGATGGACACGATGATGCTGCCGACGCCGCCGCTGGCACCGAGCACGACCACCGTGTCATCGGAGCTGACCTTGGCCAGTTCGGTGACCGTTCGCCACGCGGTGATCCCGGCGACCCCCATCGCCGCGGCTGCGGTGAGCTCGACGCCGTCCGGAACGTCCACGAGCGCTGCTTCGGGAACCACTGCCGCCTGGGCCCACACACCGTCCCGGCTCGTGCCGAGGCCGTGCCCGCGCACCATCACCCGGCGGCCGTCCACCGTGCCCGACCCTTCACCGCCCAGCGTGCGGGGCAGCGGCCCGTCGGGCGCGACCCGGCCCATAGCCGCGTACCTGTCCACCGGGTTGACGCCGCCGTAGGCCATCTCGACGATCGTCTCGCCGTCACCAGGCTCGGCGAGCTCCACCTCTTCTATCTCCAGGGGCTTGCCGTGCTCGACCAGCCTGGCTGCCGCCACTCGCATCGTTGCCCCTCACCTGTCTCGGATCGCGTTCCCGGGTACCCCCGGGCTGAGTGGGGCAAACGTCGGGCGCTCGGTTGCGTCCGCGCTCGCCTGGGCGGCTGGCCACCTGGGCGGCTGGCCACCTGGGCGGCTGGCCACCTGGGCCGCCAGCTGGAGAGGTGCGACGGGAGGCCGGCGAGCCGGTATGCTGTCTGCGTTCCGCACGCCAGTGTCCGGGACGCTTCAGGGGCTATAGCTCAGCTGGTAGAGCGCTTGCATGGCATGCAAGAGGTCCGGGGTTCGACTCCCCGTAGCTCCA
>CAVPBZ010000021.1:0-280229 GCA_963702235.1 uncultured Actinomycetes bacterium | reverse complement strand
GACAGTCGGCGAGTCGGCCGACGAGCTCGGAGGCGCCGGGAACACTTTTGCCGTGGTGCTGTCCTGTCCCGAGAGCGGCGCGGTAAAGTCTTTCGACTGCACCTTGGCGTGGCGAAAGGACTCCGTCTACCGATGGATTGAGACCCGAAGGCTGCCCGCTCACAAGGTAGGTCGCCTGTGGAAATTCGAGCTCTCCGAGGTTGCGGGTGGTCCGCAAACGCGGGGCCGACACGGAGGGCCGCGACGCGAGTAAGGGGCCCGTCGAATGACGGCATCGGCCATCGACCTTGATCAGCCTACTGAAGCTACGGCTACTGGTCGCCGCGCGCTTCGGCGAGATCGAATCTCGGCAAGATGGTGGAACACGAAGGGGCAGCTCGGGAGCCTCGGGGCTCTCACGCTCCAACGCGGCTTCCCGCGTACCCACCGCTTCGCACAGGCGCGTTCTGTTTTTGCCGTCGCTGCCCACCGATGTGCGGAGGTCTTCGATCCGCCCGGTTGCGTCACGCTATGGCGCCTTCCTGAGAACATTGAGGAGGAATTCGACGCACGCTGGGAGCACTGGGTCGATAATGCTCCGGACTGGACGCCTTTCTTCGAGAGGATCGAGACGCTAGAAGGCCATGACCTCGCTTTGATCTTCCGCACTTTCGATGTAGTGAGCGATCGGGACGTCGAGAGTTATTCAAGGCTACGTCGGTCGGCTGAGGGGCGTGCCGTGCCGTTGCCTGGCGAGTTCTCGGGCGCGGACGCCGACGTGGCGCTGTTGGCGCTGGGATTTGCGCGTGGCGAGACCAGTGCGCTCGCTGTCCCCTACTTGAGGAGGGCAGACGGGTGAGGTCGGCCTCGCGCGCGAATGTGGCATCGTCCTTCACAGTCATTAAAGGCGCGATGATCGAGGAGACGTACACCGTATTCTCGGAGTGGGACGATAGCTGCTCGAAGCGTGAAAACCTTGACCGACTGCGCTCAAAGAATTTCATCGGAGCCGGGAGCGCGACATGGCTTCGAGACGTGGCGAAAGTTCTCAATCGCCGCTTCGAACCGCAAGGCCGAGATTGGGCACTTGTCCACTTGGCGAAGACTGGCTGCAGCCTTGATGAGTGGAAGCCTCTGCTACTTTGGCACATGACCCGCGATGAGTTCCTAGTGCGCGACTTCCTGCAGAACTGGCTTTTCCCCGCATATGAATCCGGCGGTATTTCGGATACGGTCCCAGAGAAGTCGCGTCGTACCTACGCCGACGTCGGCAAGCGCGGGGGAACGACCGAGCACGCATGGTCCGAAACGACGACCCAAGCGAGTTGCAGTGGGTCTCCTAAAATCGCGGCTGACTTCGGATTGCTCCGCGGCGGCGTCGCAAAGGAATTCGCTTCATATCACCTGCCCGAGCGCAGTTTTCTTTACCTCTTGCACGCTCTGATGGAAGACGAGCAAAGTCCCGGCAAGATCATCGCAGCCCCCGACTGGCGCCTCTTCCTGATGCACCCTTCGGACGTCGAAGACGAGCTTCTTCGCCTGCATCAGTTCCGCAAGCTCGACTACCAGGTCGCCGGTAGTCTGGTGCAACTGACGCTGCCCTGTGCAAGCTCACGTCGCTATGCGGAGAGGATGGTTGCATGAGCGATCTCGAACTCCGCATCAGGGAAAACCTTGAGCCGATCCTCGAGCTGTCCGACCCGAGGCAGCGAATAAGCGCGTACCACGACATGCCTTACGCGCTTCTGAGATACGATCCTAAGGATGAGTTTGCCCTGCGCACACAGGTGACGCTACTGGAGACACGCCTCTCGCAGAAGGGTAAGCGCATCAAGCGAATCTCGCTCGCTGAGTGCTTGGACGAGGCGATGCGCTCACAGCGCCCACTTGAGGACTGGTTCACCGCCGAGCGCGAACAGGGTGTCGAAACCATCGTCGAGACGGTGCATGCAGTCCTTTCGGAGTACGAACCACTCGTTGACCTCGTCTCAGCGCGCATGCCGGAGGATCCCGATCCCCTGCGCGACATCGTCTTCATCCTCCGAGCCGGTTCCTTGTTTCCGGTGTACCGGACGTTCTCACTTCTTGAGCAGCTGAAGGGCCGCGTCCACGTTCCGACCGTTCTCTTCTACCCCGGCGGCCTCGATGGGGCAGCAGGCCTGCGCTTCATGGGAGTACTCGACGCCGAGCACAACTACCGCCCAAAGATTTTCTGATGAGGACTCCACGATGACGACCACTCAGCCCATCGCGACGCTCTTCGCTAACGACATCCATCGACGTATCGAGGAGGT
The DNA here is from genome assembly GCA_963702235.1 of uncultured Actinomycetes bacterium. GTDB lineage: Bacteria > Actinomycetota > Actinomycetes > Streptosporangiales > Streptosporangiaceae > PALSA-505. Next base: position 277,956 of record CAVPBZ010000021.1, on the reverse strand, counting down.
CATCAAGGTCAACCAGACCGACGAAGAGATCATCAGAGATGAGATCAACGAGTACGTCGTTACCGACGTGATTCGCACCCATTACACAAACATTTTTGATGCTTACCGTGAAACTCCGAACAAACCACATGAAGGCATCGCGGTTTGGGTGTCGGGCTTCTTCGGGTCCGGTAAATCGAGTTTCGCGAAGATGCTCGGCTTGTCAATTGCGAACCGGATGGTCGCCGGAGAGTCCGCCGGGGAGCGGTTCGCGAGGCGCGCGGGTGGCACCAGGCTGCAGGTGCTGCTGAAGGCGATTAACGAAAAGATCCCGACACACGCAGTCATCTTCGACGTCTCGACAGATCGGGGCATCCGCAGCGGTAATCAGACCCTCACCGAGATCATGTATGGGCTCTTCCTGCAGAGCCTCGGATACGCGAAAGACCTCGATCTCTCGGAGCTGGAGATCGGACTCGAGAAGAAGGGGCAGCTCACACGGTTCGAGGAGGAGTACCAGAAGATCTACGCGAAGGACTGGTCCGCCGAAAAGGGTAAGGTTGCCTTTGCGCTCAGTGAAGCAAGCCGCGTGCAGCATAGCCTTGACCCGGAGACGTATCCGATGGCGGATTCCTGGGTGAAGGCCGTCAAGAACAAAGCAGACATCACACCCGCCAAGTTCGCCGAGCGCGCCAGTGAGTTGATGGAGCATCGCCGGCCTGGGCACGCGCTCATGTTCGTTGTGGATGAGGTGGGTCAGTTCGTCGCACGCGACGTCCAGAAGATGCTTGACCTTCAAGCCATCGTGCAAAGCCTCGGAGTGAAGGGCCGAGGCAAGCACTGGGTCGTCGTCACCTCACAGGAGAAACTGGGCGAGCTCGTCAGTGGTCTAGACGACGAAAAGATCGAACTCCCACGGCTCATGGACCGGTTTCCCCTGCAGGTACACCTGGAGCCGTCCGACATCTCTGAAGTTACGAGCCGACGTGTCCTCTCGAAGAACGCCACCGCACAGGCGACGCTCGGGAAGCTCTTCGACGAATCTCGCGGGCGCCTCATCGAGCACACGCGGATCTCTGCCGATATCCGACTGCCCGAACTGACCCGTGACAGCTTCGTCAACTTGTATCCGCTACTGCCGTATCAGATCGACCTAATAATCCAGGTCGTCTCTGGTCTTCGCACGCAAGGCGGCGCGAGCAGGCATGTCGGTGGTGCCAACCGGACCATGATCAAGCTGGCGCAGCAGCTACTGATCAATCCGGCTGTCAACCTCGCCAGCGCGCCGCTCGGTGCGCTCGTTCGCCTGGATCAGGTATACGACCTCGTTGAGGGGAATATCGGCTCGGAGGTACGCGCCAAGATCACCGCAATCGCAAAGGAGCTGAGCCACCCGCTCGCGCAGCCCGTCGCCAAGGTCATCTGTCTCCTCCAAAATGTGAAGACCGTCCACCGCAGCGCAGAGAACATTGCGGCCGCGCTATGTCCGAGCGTCTCCGGAGACTCGCAACTCGCTTCGGTAAAGGAAGCGTTGCGGGAGCTCGAGGCGACTCAGAAGGTCCGCCACGGCGACGATGGCTACCGCATCCCGACTCCGGCTGAGGACGACTGGGAGCGACTTCGCAATGGCATCAGTCCCAAGCCAGGCGACTCGCACCGGCTCTACACCGAGATAGTCTCGGCGTTCTGGCAGCGGAATTTGTCAACCTGAATGATGCACCGGTTCTCGGCTATTACTGAGCGACGGCCTCTGTTTCCTGGGGTGGGTTGATCCACGAGCTGGCGGGGATCTCCGGCGGCTCGGGTGGTTTGCTGACGAACCGTTCTGGGTGGGCGCGGTAGGCGGCGTTCAGGACGAGGGCACGGTGCTCCCGCACGGCATGGGCGTGTCCGTGATGGACGTCAGCGGGGGTGTGCAGGCCCAGCCCGCCGTGACGGTGATCGTGGTTGTACCAGCCGAAGAAGCGCTGGCAGTGCGCTCGTGCGGCCTCGATCGAGCCGAACCGGCCGGGGAAATCCGGGCGGTACTTCATCGTCTTGAACTGGGCTTCGGAGAACGGGTTGTCGTTGGAGACGTGCGGACGCGAGTGGGATTGGGTGACGCCGAGGTCGGCGAGCAGGAACGCGACCGGCTTGGAGGTCATCGATGAGCCCCGGTCGGCGTGGATGGTCAGCTGGCCGCGGCCGATTCCCTGCTTGGCGCAGGTGTCAGCGATCAGCTTCTCGGCCAGCGCGGCGGACTCGCAGGTGGCCAGCATCCAGCCGGTGATGTACCGCGAATAGATGTCCAGGATCACGTAGAGGTAGTAGTAGGTCCACTTCGCCGGGCCGTGCAGCTTGGTGATGTCCCAGGAGTACACCTGGTTCGGGCCGGTGGCGGCCAGTTCGGGTTTGACTGCCGCCGGGTGGGTGGCCTGCCGGCGGCGGTCGCGGGTGCCGCTGGCGGCCCGCAGCAGCCGGTAGAAGGTGGACTGCGAGCCGAGGTAGACGCCCTCGTCGAGCAGGATCGCCCACACCTCGGCCGGTGCCAGGTCGGTGAACCGGTCGCTGTGCAGCATGTCGAGGATCACCTGCCGTTCCGCCGGCGGACAAGGCGCGGGGCTGAGCCCGGTCCTGGTGCGGCACCGCGCCGGCCGGGCCGGGGCAGGGCTGGCCCGATGGCGGCGGTAGTAGCTGGCCTGCGCGGCGCCGACCGCGTCGCACGCCGCCCGCACGCCCAGCCGCCCGGCGAGGGTGATGATCGCCTGGTCGGTCACGGCGTTGACCCGGGCCCGGTGTCCGCGCCCTCGGAGATCGTCTCCAAGAGCGCCTGAAGTTTTGCCTGGACATCCACCACGAAGCGGGCCTTGGCCAGCTCCTGCTCCAGCCGGGCCTTCTCTTTCTGCAGCCGGGCGATCTGCGCGTCCCGCGGATCAGCCGCCGGCCGGCCGCGGGGCCGGTCCAGCCCGGCCAGCGCACCGCTGTCCCGGGCCCGCCGCCACTCAATGATGTGGCTGGAGTACAGGCCCTCCCGGCGCAGAACCGCGCCTTTCTGCCCGGGCGCAGCCTCGTCGTAGGCGGCCACCATGTCCAGCTTGTACTGCGCGGTGAACCGGCGCCGGCGCGCCCGCTCGGGCACCTCCGGATCCGGACGCTCCTCAGCCACCTGTCCAGCATCGCCGGTCACCAGCGCACGGTCGAGCACGGTCACAGTCATCTCGGAAAATTGTCTCCATCCCCGCCCTCGGGGAAGTCAGTAGTTACTGGACGGGCGGGTGCCTCACCTCAGGTTGGCAGAGAGGGCAGCCGCAGCCTTCGCACACCCTCTTCGACACGAAGACATTCAAGGCAGGCCTCGCGATCCAAGGCCGTGACGTGACGAGTGGCGACATGGTGTTCCAGCTGTATCTCGCCGACGACGGAACGGCCTTCGAGTCGCTCGCGTCGGAGCTGCGCACCCGCAGCCAGCAGGAGCGCAAGCACGTCTTTTGGGCCGTAGCTCTGAACGACGCGATCGACCGCGAGACCGTCGAGCTTTTCCGCTCGAGGGAGATCCTCACGCGGAAGGAGCGCGAGACGAAGGGCGAAGACAAGTCGGCCCTCATCGCTGAGGAACGCGTTCGCCAGCGACGCCACAGTGACGAGTTGCGACGCTTGCTGCGCTCCGCGTGTCTATCGGGGCACGTGTATTTCCGTGGCAACGACCGTAGCCCGGGCGACAAGGCTGTCGATGTCAACAAGTCCGCTGCGGAAATCCTAGGCCAGGTGTTGCCCGAGATTTTCGATCGCTTCAAGGAGGCCGCAGCGAAGACCGCCGATGTCAAGAAAGGTACGGACGCGCTGTTCACCGCCGAGAGCTTGCGGGGACTGCCTGCAGTGTTCGGCAATCTGAGCCTGCTGCGCGACGAGAAGGGCAACGCTGTATTCCGCGTCGAGAGTGGTCCTCTCAAGGAGGTCCGCGATCGTATCGAGGAACGAGCAAACTACGGTGACACGGCTAGCGGGCGGTTCCTCGAAGGCGAGTTCGCGAAGGAGCCCTTCGGGTGGGACTTCGAAACTGTGCGCCTCCTCGTCCTGTCTCTGCTGCAGCCGGCCAGCTTGAGGCAACCAGCAAGGGGCAGACCCTCGACGTCGTAACCAGCGTCGAAGCGCGCGACGCCTTCTCGAACAACAACGTATTCCGCCAGGCATCCTTCCGCCCGAAAAAGGGCATCGAGTTCGAAGAACTGGTAAAGGCTTCCGAAGCCTTCCGCGACACATTCGGAAGCGAAGTCCGTGAACTGAACACCGCGGCGATCGTACAGGAGCTACGCAAGGAGATCACACGCAACGAGGACACGGTCGCCTCCGCGCTCTCGACTCTCATAGCAAACCGCCTTCCGGGCGGAATCGCGCTGGAAGGTGCACTCGGCAACATGAAAGCGATCCTACGCGGCTCGGACGACAACGCGATCGCTACGTTCAACGCGAGCCACCGCGCCATCAAGGACGCCGTGAAGCGTGCCCTAGAGCTTGAACAGGCCCTGTCCGAGGCTTGCCTGCGCGACCTTGAGCACGCTCGTCAGGCGCAAGCCACGCTGTGGTCATTTCTGCGTCAGGAGCCCGACATGGCCGACGAACTTCGCGCCGATGCAACGGCACTTGGCGACCTGCTAGCGCGCGAAACATTCTTTAAGGAGCTGCCGTCCATCGAGCATTACACGAAGGCAATCGAGTCTGAGTATGAGCGTCGATTTAAGGCCGCGCTGGACGCGCGTGTTGGCGCCTACGCCGCCGCCTACGACCGGCTCGTAAAGACACCTGGCTGGGCCGAAATCGACGACGACCAGCGGCGTCGACTGACCGAGCCCTTTGAGCGGGGGCGGCAGCGCGACACTGACGGAGTCCCGATACCGCAACTCCGAGCAGATCGAGACGCGTGCGACGGCCGACTCCGGGCGGCCATCGCCGAGCTACGTCGAATCATCGATGGCGAGCGTGTCGTCATCGTGAACGTCAGCAGCTACTTCGCAGACGGCATCGAGACAGCGGAGCAGCTCGACGCCGCATTGGACGGTGTACGCGAAGAGTGCACGCGTCTTATCGGCGCCGGCAAAAAGATCATCATCCAGTAGATCGGCTATCGGACAAGCTATGTCCATCTCGGAACCCAGCATCCTTGAGGCGGTCGCCCGCTATCAGCGAGAGTACGACCGGTACTTGAAGCTATGCGCCCGTGTTGCTGAGATCTGTCGCAACGAGATCATCGAGGGCAACGCCATACGCGCGCAGGTGACGTTCCGTGCTAAAAGTCCCAAGAGTCTCGAAAATAAGTTGCGAAGGTACCGGACGACCGGGTCGAAAGAAATGCCGGACGTTGACTCGGTCTTCGAGCAAGTGCGAGACCTCGCCGCAGTGCGGATCGCGACGTATGAGCGACATGATGAGGAGAAAGTCTCCGCTGCCCTTTGCCGTCGATTTGTGGGTAACAGCGGAACAGAGGTAACTCCAGATGTGCGCGACAAGCATCAAAACGACCCTAACAGCTTTTATCGAGCGACTCACTTCGAAGTCTATCTGCCGTCCCCAGACCTTGTCGGGACGTACGCGAATGTTAATGGCGTTCCTTGTGAAATCCAGGTTTGCAGCATGATGGCTCATGTATGGAATGAAATCGAGCACGATCTCGGATATAAACCTTTGAGTGGGGTTCTCTCGGAACTCGAGAAGAGCATGCTCGTCAACCTTGGCCATCTGAGCCGCTCTGGAGATGTCACGATTAGTCAGCTGCTTGCGGCGACAGACGCGCGACACGCCGATCAGACGGACGCATTCACTGATGTCTACGACTTTGTAGCCCGTATCCGTCGCTGGTTTCCAAGCGTCGACTTTGGGCGTAATGCGGGCCCACTGTTTGAAGAACTGCAGCAGTTGCGTCTTATGACTCCAGCGGGCATCGCCAATCAAGTTGGCGATGCCGAGAAAGTTGCTGCCATATCACACGAGAATCTCGTTGGGCTCGAGGCTAAATTTCGAGCACGCGGCGAGACGCGCTACGAGTTGGAAGAGAACTCGGCAGACCTCCTGCTCGTCGCACTGCTCCCGAACCTTGCTAAACACATCTTGAGCAACCATCCAACCGGAAGGGGCGTGGGCGGGCCCACGCGGATCAGCTGGATTGCCAGTCGATTCCTTGAAATCGAAGGTGACAAGAAGGACGACGCGGAGGCGAATCTTGGATAGAGACACGCGCAACGCCATCGAGCGCGCCACCCAACGAGCACGAACAATCTTGGAGGACGACTTCGCGGCACAACTGGAGGGCGACTTCGACGTGCATCGGAGTGGAACCGTTGCGCCGAAGGCCGGCGCGCACTTGTCGGCACGCGAGGTCTTCCAGCGCGAGAAGATCATCGCCACCATAGAGCACAAGCGAGCAGCAGGAATGGATGCCCCGCAGGCAGTGGCGGACTATGTCCGCGACGCAGCGTTTACTACGCTGAACCGTTTTGTAGCGCTTAAGATGCTTGAAGCTCGTGAACTCCTACAGGAGTGCATTACAAAGGGTGAACAGTCCTCGGGATATCGCGAGTTCTCCGGCTTGGCACCCGGACTCCTCCTGCTTCCCGATAGCGAGGGTTACCGTATTTATATAGAGTCACTATTTGATGAGCTGTCCACTGAGGTGAAGGTTCTCTTCGATCGCCGCGATCCCGTATCGGCACTCTGGCCGAAGCGCCCAGCCTTTGAGCAACTGCTCGAAGTCTTGAACAGCGCGGAGCTTAAAGACGTCTGGGGCGTAGATGAGACCATCGGCTGGGTGTATCAATTTTTCAACGCCAAGGAAGAACGCACTGCGATGCGCGACCCAGAGCAGGGTGGATCGCAGACACCCCGGAATAGCCGCGAGCTTGCCATCCGTAACCAATTCTTCACACCTCGTTACGTCGTCCAGTTCCTTACGGACAATACGCTCGGCCGAATCTGGTACGAGATGTGCGGCAGCAAGACAGGACTCAGCAAACGTTGCGAATACATGGTGCGAAAGCCCAGCGAGGAATTCACGCAGCGCCAGAAGAAGGATCCGCGCGACATTCGCGTGCTCGACCCAGCCTGTGGCAGTGGCCACTTTTTGCTTTATGCCTTCGACCTGCTTCTGACAATCTACGAGGAAGCGTACGCCGATCCAGATAGCCCGCAGAGCGATGCCACAGACGGAACCCTCGCGGCCGACTACCCGAGCCTTGACGCGCTCCGGAAAGCTATCCCAGGGCTTATCCTGGCGCACAACCTCCATGGCGTCAACATCGACCCGCGTTGCGCTCAGATCGCGCAACTCGCCCTATGGATGCGAGCGCAGCGAGCATATCGCGATCTCGGTATTGATCGCGCTGACCGCTCCCAGATCCGCCGATCCAAGGTCGTGATCGCTGAGCCCTTGATCGCCGACGACCGCATTGTGGCGGACTTCGTGACACGTCTAGACGATGTCGTTCTAGGGCGTGTCTTCACCGATCTCGTAGAAAAGCTCAAGCTGGCGGGAGATCTCGGTGTGCTCCTCCGGGTTGAGTCCATAATAACGCAGCAAACGAACGTCGGTCAGATGGACCTCCTCGCCCCTCCGGAGGAACAAATCCGCGATACGCTTTCTCGTTTCGTCGCTGATGAGGAGGACGGATCCGATACTCGGAGGCGTCTTTTTGCCGATGATACAGTGAATGGGCTAGGTCTTCTTGAGATCTCGGAACAGCGGTTCGACGTCCTTTTGATGAATCCGCCTTTCGGGGCGATAACCGATCATGCAGCCGACTATCTAACCCAACAGGATTGCGGGAATCTTTATTCTGCGTTCGTACGTCGGGCAGTTGAGCTAGGAACCGAAGCGATAGGATGCATTACGGACCGTACATTCTTGACACAGGCATCCTTTATGTCGTTTAGGCGTGAGCTACTGACAGGAGAGATTGCGCTTGATACGCTATGCGATCTTGGGTGGGGGGTGTTGGACGCCAACGTTCAAACAACCGCATATGTCTTGTTGAAAGGATCACAAGACATAGCTTTTTTGGATCTCCGTGATGCTGCGGATAAGTCAACAGAGCTAGCGAGGTCCGGGAGATGGAAGTGGGTATCCACCAAGGCGTTTGTGAACCTGCCGGACAGCCTCCTCGCATACGCGCTGCCTTCAGTCGTCCTTCGGCGGGTGTCCGAATGGAAATCACTATCCGAACTCGCCTCCTTGCCTCGTGGCCTTGGCTCAAATAAGGCCATACGCACTTACCTGGCCTGGGTGGAAATCCCGCAATCCACAGAAACGGAGCGGCGCTGGGAGCCTCTTTCAAATGGCGGTGAGTTCTCGCCTTGGTGGCGGGAAGATCGCGGCGTGGCCGACTGGCGAATGCCAAACGGTAGACTTTGGATCTCAATGAACAGTAGTGACAACTGGCGCCCCTATGATCAATCCGGAAGCGCCGACTATTTCAGAGCAGGTCTCTCTTTCCCCAAGCAGTCGGCATCGTTTAATGCGGCGGTTCTGCCGCGTGGGCTTATTCCTACTAGAGAGGGGAAAGCGATCCTGCCGCAGAAGGATGAAAATATCTTTTATCTTCTGGCGTATCTCAACAGTGGGGTGGTTCGCGCGTTCGTTCGGGACACATGTGGATTGCACAAGCAGAGCGGATCGATCGGCCGAATCCCCGTGCCAGATTTCTCGGCCACCGAGAAGGACCAATTGGAGAGAATTGGAAAAATTATTGCAGGTGCCGCCCGACACAGCTATACGCTAGACGAGACATCGCTTTCATTCATCGGACCCGCTCCCCTTGTTTCGATCCGAAAATGGCATCTGTCAGGCTCGGACGTAAATATACTGCTATCAGAGCTTGATGCTTTGGTTTACGGCATGTTTGGTCTCGGGTCTGAAGACGCATCGTGGCCCGAGTCGGCCGCTGAGCCGTCTTTCTATCTTCCTACGGCGAAGGATACGATCTCCTGGGCCGTTGGCGTGGCTTTTGGCCGGTTTAGCGAGCACGCCGGGGAGCGCACTGACCATGTTGACGACTTGCTTGCACAGATGGCACCGCGTTCCCCAGCGATGAAGATCGCGGCCAACGCCGTTCTTCCAGAGAGCGCAATCTTTGTGGACGATGCCGGGCATCCAGAGGATCTGGCTGAACGGGTTGGGGAAGTCCTTGGGCGGGCCGGTGCCGCGTTCGAGCTAGCGCCGCCAGAAAATCATGTAGACGGCTTTCTGGCCACTTTCCTTCGCTCGGACTTCTTCGAAGATCACCTCGAGCGCTATCGAATTGCACGGCGTAGGGCGCCAATTTATTGGCAACTCGCTACCCCGTCCGCCGGCTATTCGGTCTGGCTCTACATCCAGGGATTCACGAAAGATACTATGTTCCGGGTGCAGAACGACTATGTCGGCCGTAAGCTTGCGCACGAGGAGCGCAGGCTCGATGCGATGGCGCTCGAACTGGGTGACAAGGCGACGGCGTCCGAGCGCGAGACGCTTGCTACACAGGAGACGTTTGTTGAGGAATTGCGCACCTTTCTTGATGAAGTGAAGCGCGTGGCGCCGCTCTGGGATCCGAACTTGGACGATGGCGTCATCATTAACTTCGCGCCGCTGTGGAGGCTGGTTCCACGTCATAGACAATGGCAGAGGGAGGTCAAGTCTACGTGGGATGCTTTGTGTGACGGTAAGTATGACTGGACACACCTCGCAATGCGCCTCTGGCCTGAGCGTGTCGTGCCGAAATGCGCGGTGGACCGAAGTCTGGCCATCGCTCACGGCCTTGAGGAGGTCTTCTGGATGCAGCGCGCGGACGGCAGGTGGAAAAGACGAGAGATCCCAACCCGCTCAGTCATGGAGCTAGTTTTGGAGCGAACCTCGCCCGCAGTGAAAGCTGCGCTTACGAGCTTGCTTGAGGCTCCGGCCATGAACGGCGGTAGTCGAGCGCGCGGCGGGCGTCGGCGCGCCGCTGGCACGGGCATAGGAGGAAGCCGCTGATGCCTCCGCTCCACGAGTACATTGCGAAGCATCTCGCCGACAAGATCAAGAGTCGTAAAGTCGTCGTTTGGTACGACGAGCGCGGTGAGTTCACGCCTTTCGTTAGCGAGGTTCGTGGAGGCATGCGCACCAGCAACGAGCCCGCGCCAATCTGTGTCGGCGGAGTCAGTGCTTTCCTCGCGGAGTACGCCGGATCGATGTTCGAGTTGCGCGCCGTCGTCGAGCCACTGGTGAGAGGTGACTCACCGACAGCCGTCGTTGTCTACCTGCACGGCTGCGCGCGGGACCGACGTTGGTCGCCGCTGATGGAGCTCGAGAAGGCAGGCACGACGTGGGAGCCTCAGCTCAAGCAACTCGCAAGGAATCTTCTTCTCCAGAAGTACACGCTCGGTGTTGTCGACGAGATGTTGCCGTTCGACCGCAAGGTTAGCTACGAGGATCTCGCGCGTGCAGCGGTCGGCGGCGGGCCGGAGCCCCCGTCGATCTTGAAGAGCATCTTCCACGACACACGCAGCAATGATGCTTTGCTAGCTGCCTGGATCGTCAGCGAAGCCCGAGACGGGGAGATAGGCAGCAAGGATGCCATTCGCGAGCTCGTGAAGCTGATCAGCTCGCGACTTGGGCTACAGCTGTCCGAAGACGCCGCTCTTTCTAAGCTGCGAGCGGTAACCCTCCGATATGTACTGGCAAGCGAGTTCAGGTGTGACCTTTCCTGTGCGCCGCCCGATTCGCTCAAAGGCATTCCTGCACCGCCCTCTAAGAACGCCGAGTCGGCGGTGCGAGAGCTCGCACTATGTCTACGAACGAGCTTCCCCGAGGCCTATGCCCGCCTCGCAGATCGAGTGGAGGACGAGCTCGGACTGCGCAACGCCAAGTTGCCCAGCGGGGCGCTTGGCGCGATCGACACATTCCGCTTCGAGGAGCGCGCGCTGCTGAATCACTGCGGCGACCTCATCGCGAGCGGACGGTTCGACGAAGCGCTGGCGCTCGTCGCGGAACGCGAACACAGCTTCTGGCTTGACCGGGACATCGGACGCAAGGCTCAGTGGGAAGCGTCGCGCCGCATGACGGAGCTTGGAAGCATTGCGATACAGGTGCGCGCCGCGGTGAACAAGGCCAACGGAAACGCAGGTGCCTTGCTGATGGCGTACACATCCAAGGACGGATGGTACCGACTCGATCAAGCGCAGCGTCGCCTTGAAGCCTGGGTAGGGAATCTCGATGAGGAGCCCGAAGAGCGGTCGCTCGGTGTGGTTCGACGTGCCTACGACGACGCCTGCCGTGCGATGACGGACGGCTTCACTAGGGTGCTCGTGAAGGCGGGCTGGACTGTGGCGGGAGCGCTGAACCAGACCCATGTCTTCAGCGAGGTCGTCGCGGTGCAACCGAAGCCGGTCGCCTACTTCCTTGTCGACGCGATGCGGTTCGAGATGGGCATCGAGCTAGCGGAGCGGCTTCCCAAGTCCTCTGAGGTATCGGTCCGCCCCGCGGTTGCTACTCTTCCCAGCATTACGCCCATGGGCATGGCGGCGCTGCAGCCCGGTGCAGCCACGAGCTACTCGGTTGTCGAACAGAACGGAAAACTTGGCGCACGGATCGGAGACGCGTTTCTCCCCGACCTGCCGAGCCGCAAGAAGTTCGCCGCTGCCCGGGTGCCCAAGCTGGTCGACATGACGCTTGACGAGCTCTTGAGCCTGCAATCCTCGAGGCTCTCTAAGAGACTCGATGACGCGCAAGTTGTTGTCGTCCGCTCCCAGGAGATCGACCACGCTGGCGAGGCCGGGTTCACGTTCCAAGCTCGACAGATAATGGACACGGTCATCGACAACCTGGCCCGTGCCATCCGGAAGCTCGCGAGTGCCGGCGTCGAGCACGCTGTCGTCAGCGCAGATCACGGACACTTGTTCTTCGCATCGGATCGTGACGAATCCATGAGGACCGACGCGCCTGGGGGGTCCACGGTCGAGCTGCACCGGCGATGCTGGATCGGACGTGGGGGTACGACGCCATCCGGATGCGTCCGTGTCGCGGCATCTGCGCTGGGGTACGCCTCTGACCTGGAGTTTGTGTTCCCCGCTGGATGCGGCGTCTTCAGAGCGGGCGGTGACCTTGCATTCCACCACGGCGGCCCGTCCCTTCAGGAGCTTGTAATTCCGGTCCTTACCGTCTACACGAAGGCACCGGTATCGGTACACACGTCCACAGGCCCCATCGCGGCGACAGGACTGCCCGAGGTCATCACGAACCGCATCTTCAGTGTCATGCTCTCTTTCGGAGAGCAGCAGATGGCGCTAGGAGCCACAGGCGTTCTCGTACGTCCACTACTCATGGCGGAAGGCAGGCAGGTCGGCGCGGTCGGGATGGCCGTCGACGCCGACTTCGATCGCGCCACCGGGTGCGTGAAACTTGAGCCGGACAAGCCGGTCACCATCGCCTTCTTGCTGAGCGATGAGGGCGCGGAGTCCGTGCGCGTCGTTGTACAGGATCCGGCGACGGATGCGGAGCTGTACCGATCACCAACCGACATCCCGGTCCGACTTGGAGTGCAATGAGAAACTCAGCATCCCTCACGCGCAACCTGTTGGACGACAAAGTCAATCGCCTCTTCGCGGGCAAGGTGGTTCGCAAGGATCTCGTTCGGAAGGTGAAGGTCGGTGCCAACGTGCCGGTTTTCGTCCTGGAGTTCCTTCTCGGCAAATATTGCGCGTCCTCGGACGAAGTCACGATCCAAATGGGACTGCAGGTTGTGAATGACACGCTCGCGGACAACTACATCCGCTCAGATGAGTCAATGAAGGCTCAAGCCATAGTGAAGGACCGCGGCCACCACACGTTTATCGACAAGGTCAAGGTCCGCCTCGTCGACTCGGACTACTGGGCCGAGGTCACGAACTTCGGGCACAAGAACGTGCACATTCCCGAGCACTACATCCGCGACTACGAGCGGCTCGTGATGGGTGGCATCTGGGCGCAGGTTGACATGCGGTTCGAGTACGACGAGGAGTCTCGCGGGAAGAACCCCTTCTGGATCGACAAGCTGACGCCGATCCAAATCGCCACGTTCGACCTCGAAGAGTACCGGGAGGATCCGCAGTGAGTTCACGACCGACGAATGGCTCGACCTCATCATTCGCAGCACAGGTTACGAGCCAGGCGACATGTCACGTCGACTGAAGCTTCTCTTCCTGGTGCGGTCGATCCCTTCGCAGAACGGAACTACAACCTTGTCGAGCTTGGGCCTCGAGGCACGGGCAAGAGCTACGTCATTCAGGAGGTCTCGCCATACTCCGCACTGCTCACAGGCGGTACGACCGTAGCAAACCTTTTCGGGCACATCTCGGGCCGTCAGAAGGGCATGGTGCAGATCTGGGACGTCGTCGGGTTCGACGAGGTCGCTGACCTGCAGAAGATGCCGAAAGAGGTCATCACGACGATGAAGACCTACTGCGAGTCCGGCACCTTCCAGCGCGGGCAAGAGGCCATGTCCGGCGACGCCAGCATCGCAATGTTCGGCAACACTAACCAGCCTGTCGACGTGTTGGTGCAGACAGGCCACCTCTTTTCACCGATGCCCGACATCATTCGCGACGACATGGCGTTCATCGACCGTATCCACTTCTACCTCCCAGGCTGGGAGATACCGAAGATGCGGAACGACCTCTTCACTAACCACTACGGGTTCGTTGTCAACTACCTCGCCGAGGCGCTCCGTGAGATGCGGAAACACAACTTCACCGAGATCCTCGACCGGCATTTCTCGCTCGGTGCGCACCTCAACGCGCGAGATCGTAAGGCAGTGCGCAAGACCGTGTCGGGCCTCGTGAAGATCCTCTTCCCGCACGGGGAGGTAACGCAGGACGAGCTCGCCGAGATTCTCGAGCTTGCCCTCGAAGGCCGCCGACGTGTGAAGGAGCAGCTCAAGAAGATGGGTTCCTTCGAGTACTACCACACGTCGTTTAGCTACACGCTGCAGGAGACGGGCGAGGAAAGGTTTGTTGGCGTCCCTGAACAAGGCGGACGCGATCTCATCTCGACAGATCCGATGTCGCCTGGGACCGCTTATAGTGCGGGCGTCACATCTGACGGAACTGTCGGTCTTTACCGTGTCGAGATCTCCGTCTCGAGCGGGACGGGCAAGTTGAAGCTCGCTGGCGGTGTCGGCGGTGCCATAAAGGAATCCATCCAGCGCGCGTTCAGCTACCTCCAGGCGAAAAAGACCGACCTTGCAGTCGCCCGCGACCTTGACATATCCGACCTACACGTCGAGGTAATCGACCTTCTCGGTAACCGTGTCGAGGCCGAGCTTGGTGTCGCGTTCTTCGTCGCGTGTTACTCGGCCCTGCGCAAAGCACCCGTGAGCCCGGCGCTGCTCATCCTGGGTGACATGAGTGTGCAGGGGAACATCAAGCCCATGCGCTCGCTCACCGAGCCATTGCAGGTCGCCAAGGACAACGGTGCGAAACGCGCCCTTATCCCCATTGAGAACAAACGTAGCTTCCTCGACGTGAGCGCCGAGATCATGGAACAGGTCGACCCGATCTTCTATGGCGATCCCAGGACGGCGGCAATGAAGGTGCTAGGGGGGTCATAGGCGAGCGTCCCAGCCTTGAGCGGGCGGCACCACAGTTTGCAGGACTTCTACTGGACGAGCCAGCTGTGACGCCCGGCAGTCGGCTGGACATGGGAAGCGGGCAGACTGTGGCGGGATGCAACGGGCGGAGCTACCCGAAGTACGCGCTAGCTGAGTCTGCAGCGTCGTGGACCAGAGGCTCCTGTAATCAAACGCCTGGAAGTTGTCTGGGTAGTGGAGCGCCTGGCAGCCGTCTGTGCCATAGGCGACAACCAACGTGGCGGCCCTGCGAACCACGGTGGCCCGACCGTCATACGACCCGGCGGCCACTCTATGCCTCCCCCTCTTCCTGCCCTCCCCAGACTCCGTTCATGTCTGTAGCTGGTGTTCTTCGTTTCTGATCTTGATCGGCCATTTTGTCACCCTTGAAGCCATGATCTCTGGCTGCGTCACACCCATGCACCACCTGATGATCATGGTCGGATCTAACGGTATGTCGCCTTGGAGTCAGTTGTTCGACTAGGGAGGCCACGCGTATCGGCTTCCGCAGCCAGGTGACCTGCCTGGCCACAGAAGCTTGCGCAGCGGCGCAGCGAGAGTCGGCCGACAGCCATCATTGGTCACCACAGCGGCTGACGAGGTTGCAGCTAGCAAGGGGGCCCTGAACTCAATTCACTTGCGGGTACCTTGGACCCCTGTGCCTTCGCCGCTGCGACGAGAGATCCGCTCGTTCCATTGCCCGGAACCTTGCGGAACTCCTGGAGGCCGTTCCAGCTCACCGGAACGCTTGTCCCCCCTGTTGTCCCCCCGTGGAAGCTTGCGGTGTTCGAATTTCACCTCTGACCTGGAGCCCCCTTACGGAATCGAACCGTAGACCTTCTCCTTACCATGGAGACGCTCTGCCGACTGAGCTAAGGGGGCGCACGCTGACCTGGGGTTTCGCACCTTTCGGCCGTCTCCTCAGGTCACGTACTCCGCTGTGACGGCACCCAACCCGGCAAGAGAGCCAAGGCCTGTGCACGCGCCAGCGAAGAGAGCCTAGCCTACTTCCGCCGCCCTGATGCCTTGTCCCCCACGCGAGCGCTCTTGTCAGGGTTCAAGCGGCCAGACAGCGTCGTCTCCAGGCCGCTGACATCATTCACGGGATGTCGTCGCGACCGACTCGAACGCCGCCAGCACGTGTGGCCAGGCTGCCGACAGCGGGTCAATGAGCTCGAAGTGCCCGTACCCGGCCAGTTCGTCGAGGACCACGTCGTCGCCTGCAGCGGCGGCCCGCGCCGTGTAGTCGCGGCTCATCTGGCAGGGGACCCGGTCGTCCCGCGAGCCGTGCACCAGTCGCACCCGGACCCCGAGTGGGATGAGAAATCCTGGATCAGCGAGGGCGTAACGACCGGGGTAGCGGCCGGGCGCGCCGCCGATCAGGCTGTCCACAGCTCCGCCGCCCAGTCCCTGGGCATGAGCCGCCGCGAGATCGCTGACCGCGGCGAGGCCGACTACACCTAGATAGGCTCCCGGAGCCGGCGTGTGCCGCCGGGACGCTGGCGGGAGCCGGTGCCTGACCGCGGCCCACAGGGCGAGGTGACCGCCCGCGGAATGCCCGGCGAGCACGAGCGGTCCGGGCGCGAGACCTCGCTTCCCGGCAGCCGCGGCCACAAGGGCAGGCAGAGCGTCTACAGCCGCGGCGACGTCGTCCAGGGTTCCCGGCCAGCCCCCGCCGGGCTGTCCGACGCGGCGGAACTCCGGCGTGCACACCACGTAGCCGGCGGCGGCTAGCGCGGCGGCGAGCGGCCCGGTGTGGCTGCGGTCGTACTCTGCGCGCCAGAACCCGCCGTGCAGGAAGAGGATGAGCGGCGCCGGGGCAGCGGCACCGCGGCGGGCCTCTGAAAGGGGCAGCCGTACGTCGGCCACATGCTCGGCCCCGGGCCCGTAACGGAGCGTCACGTCTGGCGGCGGGCCGGACCTGGTCAGTATTGCCGTCGGATCCGTGGTTTTCCTCCAGAACGGCTCGGGTATTCGCCTATCCGTGACCGCATCTCTGCCTGTCAGACGTGTTGCTCACCGTAACGCCAGTCAGTTATCCGGACGGCTGTATGACCAGAGGGGTAGAGCTTGAGGCGAACAGCCCGTAATCTATCCAATGATGCTAAAGCGTGAGTTGACACCCCAGAGCAGATCCCAGCCTGGCGTTCCCCGACGAAGGGGGCGCACGGGGTCAACAGTCTTTGCCGCGTTCGCCGGTGCCGCTGTGCTGTGCATCGGTACGGCTGCCGCTGCGCTGGCCGCAGTTCAGACCGGGACCACGTCCGCGACCAGCGGTGTATGCCAGTTGCTGCCCCCGGCGCCGACTACGCCGCCACCTGGTCCCTTGCCGACGGGCTCGCCCAGTTCCACCTCCACGGGGTCCGCGACGATCACGCAACTCTGCATCAGCGCCCAGGCGACGACCACGACGGTGCAGCCTGGGCAGACAGCGCAGTATGCGGTTAACGTCTGGGCGATCGGCGGGTCAGCCAGCAACGTCACGGTGCAGGTTGCAGCCCAGCCAACCAGCCTCGGTGCCGCCACGTTCGGTGTGTGCGGTAACGGAGACGGAACGTCGGCCTGCAAGGTGCCGACACTGGCGGCGAATCAGACGATCCAGATGCAGGCGCAGATCACGGTGCCGACGACCGCGACCGGAGGCTCTGCCACCCTCGCTGGTACCGCGACCGGAGTCTCTACGGGCGCGACCACGACCGGCTCAGTTTCCACGAGCGCGTCAGCGACCGTCATGAAGCCAACCCCGACACCCACCCCGACGCCCACGCCCACGCCCACGCATTCGTCAAGCGGGACGTCGACCGGTTCGGGTTCCGGGCTTGGCACCGGTCTCGGTGGCACTCAGCCCCTGAACGGCCTGCAGCCGCTGACCGGATCTGGGGGCTCGGGATCTGGCGGCAACCCCAGCAACTTGTTCCCGACGATCAGCCCGTCCCCTGGGGCCGCCGTTCCCGGCACAGCCGCGGGCTCCAAGGCCAATCACGGCCCGTACCGAGCCAGCACCGTGGCGGATATCCTGCCGCTCAACACGCGGCAGCTGGGCAGTCAGATCGCGGGGCTGGTCGTGCTCGCGATCGGAATCGTCATCGCCGTCGCCCGGATTTCACTGCGCAAGCCGCGGACGCAGGGCAAGTAGTCCTGGGCCGGAGGCTGCCTCGACAGCTTCCGCTGACGAACTGAGCTGACTCGCCGCGGCGCGCTGGCTACTTGACCGGCCGTTCGATGCTCGGCCGGATCGTGCGCAACTCACTGGCCAGCGCCGACGCGGTCATGTTCAGGGAAACCAGCTCGCCGAACGTGTCGTTGTCAAACCAGGCGCAGACGGCGGCACCGCCCGTGCTCGGCTGGCTGGGAACGCACGCGGCCCTGCCGCCCAGACTCCCCGGGTTCGTCTGCACGGCGTCCCGGAAGTGCTGGGCGAAGCTCTTGACCGAGGCCTCGGGCGAGGAGCCTGCCAGCTTGCCGCCGATAAAGAACATCACTTGCGGCGCCGGTCCCCCGGCCGTCGTCACGCCGTCCTGATACACGGCCGACACCAGGTGACTGACCTGCCCGGAGCTCTGCGCCATGATGTTCTTCTCCAGCTGCCTCACGCCCATCTGCCGGGCCAGCGCTGGCCTCTGCCGGTAGGCGCCGAGGCGGGCTGGGGTGACCAGGGTGTGCGAGGGGCCGACTGGGCCTGATCCCAGGAGCATGACAGCAACGACAACGCCTGCGACCGCGAGCAGCCCGGCACAGATCCACAGCAGCATCCGGGGTGCGAGCCGGTGGCCGCGCGGTCCGCGCGCTCCCCGCGTCCGGGTGCGGACAGCCTGGGCACGGCGGCCGCTGCACCCTGACCCGCTGGCCGGCGGACGGCCGTGACGGCGCCGTGAGCGTGTACCGGCTACCGGGCGCGGACCGTCACCCGGACGGCCATAGCCGAGGCCGTCGCCGTCCTGGCCGGGGCCGGGCGGGGCCGGGGCCACGAACGGGGCGCTGACCGGGCCGGGCTGACGGGGCACGAGCAGCGGATCGTGCGGTCCGGGCGGACGGTAATCCGGAGCTTGCCGGGCTCCGGCGGCGGCCGACGCAGACCGGGGCAGGGTGGCGGCGGCAGAGTCCGGCTGAGCGTCACCGGCTGCAGGATCAAGGCGAACCTGCCCCGCCGCCGGGCCACGGCGAAGCGCGGCCCGGCGGGGAAGCGTCCCGTTCCGGGGCTTCTCGTTACCAGCCCCGGGGACCGGCTCGCCCGAGGGCGAGCTGCCGTAGGAAGCCACGCCCGCTGGAGGGGGGCCGTACCCGTTCCGGCCATCCGCTCGCCCGCGGCCGCCGGACTCGGCCGGCCCGGGCTGGCCATGACCGGGCCGCGCGTACCCGGACCCACCGTATCGCCGTCCGCCGGACCCGGCACCGCCGTCTACCGGCGCGCCCTGCGGCGGGACGCCTGGCGCCCGCCCGCGATACCCCGACCCGCCGTACCCAGCACCGCCCTCTGCCGGCGCGCCCTGCGGCGCAGCGCCCGGCGCCCGCCCGCCATACCCCGGTCCGCCGTCCCCGGCACCGCCCTCTACCGGCGCGCCCTCCGGCGCAGCGCCCGGCGCCCGCCCGCCATACCCCGGTCCGCCGTACTCAGCACCGCCCTGTACCGGCGCTCCCTGCGGCGCAGCGCCCAGCGCCCGCCCGCCATACCCCGGTCCGCCGTCCCCAGCACCGCCCTCGACCGGCGCTCCCTGCCGCGCACCACCCGGCGCCCGCCCGCGAAACCCCGGTCCGCCGTAGCCACGCTGGCCAGGTGCTCGCGCACTGGATCCAGCGTCGCCGTTTCCCGCCCGGCTGGATCCCGCTCGGCCATTTGCGCGCGCGCCGGACCCGGTGCCGCCGTCCACCGACCCGCTCGAACCGGCCCCGTCACGCCGCCGCCCCATATACCCAGGCCCGACGTACCCAGGTCCGCCGTAACTGGGCCCGCCGTTGGCCTCCCCGTCACCCTGCCCGCCCGCGTACCCAGGGCCGCCGTACCCAGGCCTGCGGTAACCGGGGCCGCCATCCACAGCCCCGCCGTACCCTGGCCCGCCGTTGGCCTCCCCGTCACCCTGGCGCCCCGCGTATCCAGGCCGGCCGTACCCAGGCCCGCCGTACCCGGGCCCGCGGTAACCGGGACCGCCATCCACAGCCACACCATCGACAGCCCCGCCATCGACAGCCCCGCCGTACCCCGGCCCGCCGTACCCCGGTGCCCCGAACGGCTCCTGCCCATCAGCCGGGCTCCCCGGCCCGGCGTCCCGACGCCCGGGCCCGCCTTCGCTGGCCTCGTCGCCGCCGAACCCCGCGCGCCGGGACCCGCGGAAACCAGGCACCCCCCGGCCGCGACCCCGCGCGTCGCCGTCGGCTTGATCGCGCCGGCCCGCCCCATCCCGTGATCCCCTGCGGCGCGCATGCGACCCCCGGTGCTGGTCAGGCGGCCGGGCGCTGCTCATAGGTGCGGCTCACTCCCGTGGGTGGCGTGATGCGGGTGTGCTCGGGGTCACTACATCATCCGGCAACCGTGCGGGCCCCGCCACCTGGTCCGGCGCATGCGCCGGCTATCGCCCGCACGCCGTCCCGGACCGCCGTCCCGGACTGCGGTCACCACGTCGGCCGCAGGTGCCCGGCCGGCGCGAGCTTGGCCAGATCGTCACGCAGGGCGCGTAGCCGCTCCCGGCCCAGGACGCCGGCCCAGGTCCCGACCGTCTCCGCCGCGGCCGCGTCGGCCGCGCGGGTGCACGCCCAGCCGCGCTCGGTCAGCAGGACGAGCTGCGCGCGGCCGTCCTCCGGGTGCGGCCGCCGCTCGACGTATCCCCTGGTCACTAGCTCGTCCACCAGCTGGGCGGCGGCCTGCCGCGTCACCCCCAGGTGGGCGGCCAGCTCGCTCACCGTCGCGCCCGAGGGGGCGAGCCGGGCGAAGGCGAACCCGTGCGCCGGGCGCACGTCGGTGAACCCGCGCGCCGCTACCCCGGCCTGGATGCCGTCCACGAGGGCACTTCCGGCGGCGAGGAGGAGGGCGGGCAGGGCGAGCGCATCGTCGTCACGCATCCGGCCAGTCTGCCAAATTTGACAAGCGACTTGACAAGTTTAGGCAGGCTACTTGACAATAAAGGCAAGTTAATTGCCCATCACCGGGAAGCCCACCAGGAAGCAGGAGAGACCCATGCCGGTTGTGCACGCCGCCGACGCCGTCATCCATGACATGCACGGCTCGCGGTTCACCTCGTACGCCGCACCGTCCCGCGGCAGCGCCGAGCTCTGCGCCTGGCGGCTGGACGTGGCGCCGGGCAGCCAGGGGGTGACCCACGCCGTCAGCCGGGAAGAGATCCTCTTCGTCCTGTCCGGCACGCTGCACGTGACGCTGGGCGACGGGCCGGCGGCTGGCCGAGCCCGGCCGGCCGGGAGACGCGATCGTCGTCCCGCCCGGATCGAGCCTGCGGGTGGACAACCCGGGCGACGAACCCGCCTCGGCCTGGGTCACCACGAGCGCCGGCCTGGAGGCCGTGCTGCCCGACGGCTCCCGGCTGTCCCCGCCCTGGACCCGCTGACTCGTCAGTCGCGGTGCAACCGCCCGTCAGCCGCGGTGCCACCGCCCGTCAGCCGCGGTGCCACCGCCCGCGAAACCACCGGGTACCACCCGGCCCGATGCCGTAACCTCTGCATGTGGCGCGCGACGAACGCGGAGTGACCCCGCAGAGCGAGGACTTCTCCGCCTGGTACAACGAGATCGTCTTCAAGGCCGAGCTAGTTGACCGGGGGCCGGTCCGGGGCACGATGGTGATCCGCCCCTACGGGTACCGGATCTGGGAACTGCTGCAGGCGGACATGGACCGGCGGATCAAGGAAACCGGTCATGTCAACGCCTACTTCCCGCTGCTGATCCCGGAAAGCTACCTGAAGCGCGAGGCCGAGCACATCGAGGGCTTCGCCCCGGAGCTCGCGGTCGTCACCCACGCCGGCGGCAAGGAACTCGAGGAGCCGCTGGTCATCCGGCCCACCTCCGAGACCGTCATCGGCGAGATGATGTCCAAGTGGATCAGCTCGCACCGGGACCTGCCGGTGCTGCTGAACCAGTGGGCCAACATCGTCCGCTGGGAGCTGCGGCCGCGGATGTTCCTGCGCACCACCGAGTTCCTCTGGCAGGAGGGGCACACCGCGCACGCCGATGAGGAAGACGCGACCCGGGAGACCATGCTCGCGCTCGACCTGTACACCAAGGTCGCGCGCGACATGGCCGCGATGCCGGTGGTGCCGGGCGAGAAGACGGCCGGCGAGCGGTTCCCCGGGGCGCAGCGGACGTTCACCGTCGAGGGCATGATGCGGGACGGGCGGGCGCTGCAGGCGGGCACCTCGCACTTCATGGGCACCAACTTCGCCAGGGCGTTCAACATCCAGTACACCGCCGAGAGCGGCGAGCTCGAGTTCTGCCACACCACCTCGTGGGGCATGAGCTCGCGCATGGTGGGCGGGGTGATCATGACGCACGGCGACGACAAGGGGCTCATCCTGCCGCCGCTGCTGGCCCCGCATCAGGTCGTGATCGTGCCGATCGGCCGCGGTGACCAGGCCGAGCAGGTGCTGCCGCCAGCGATGGATCTTGCCGAACGGCTCCGCCGGGCAGGTATCAGGACGCACGTGGACAACCGCCCGCAGCTGTCTCCCGGCTTCAAGTTCAACGACTGGGAAATGCGCGGCGTACCGATCCGGCTGGAGCTCGGCCCCCGGGATCTGGCCGACGGCTCCGCGCTGATGGCTAACCGGCTCGTCGAGGGCAAGGCCGCGGTCTCGCTTGACTCGGCACCGGCCCGGCTGGAGTTCGAGCTCGCCTCGTTCCAGGCCATGCTGCTGCAGCGGGCGACCGACTTCAGGGACTCGCACACGGCGACCGTGGACTCGTGGGACGAGTTCACCGAGGCGGTCAAGACCGGCTGGGCGCTGGCCTTCCACTGCGGCCAGCCCGAGTGCGAGGACGACATAAAGGCCGCGACCCAGGCGACCGCGCGCTGCATCCCGGCCGAAGGGCCGCCGGAGCAAGGCCTGTGCGTTCGGTGCAATCTGCCGTCTGCCTACGGCAAGCGGCTCATTTTCGGCCGGGCGTACTGACCCCGGCCCGGCGCGACCGTACCCGCACGGCCGGCTAGCCCGATGCCAGCCGGCGACCTTCCGGTGCTCGCCTTCGGCTCGCCGCAGGCGTGGCACGACTGGCTGGCCGGGCAGCACGAGAGCTCACCCGGCCTCTGGCTCAAGATCGCGAAGAAGGGCGCGGGCAGCAGCACCGTCTCCTACGCCGAGGCGCTCGACTGCGCGCTGTGTTTCGGCTGGATCGACGGGCAGAAGGGCAGGCTCGACGACGAGTACTGGCTGCAGCGCTTCACCCCGCGCAAGCCGCGCAGCAAATGGTCGAGGATCAACCGGGAGAAGGCGGAGCAGCTGATCGCCGACGGCCGGATGAGGCCGGCCGGGCTGCGCGAGGTCGAGGCCGCGCGGGCCGACGGCCGCTGGGCTGCCGCCTACGCGGGGCAGGCGACCGCCACCGTGCCGCCGGACCTGGAACGCGAGCTCGACCGCAATCCGGCGGCGCGCGAGTTCTTCGCCACGCTGACCGGGGCCAACCGGTACGCGATCCTGTACCGGATCCAGGACGCGAAGCGGCCCGAGACCCGGGCGCGGCGGATCGCGACGTTCGTCGCGATGCTGGCCGAGCACAAGACGATCTACCCCTGACCGGCCTGGTCTACCCGGGCGTCCCGGCCCCGCGCCGCTTCCGCCGCCAGTCCAGCCGCCATTTCGGCGCGCACGGTTGCCCCGGCCGCTCCAGCCGTCATCGCGGCCCGCGCCGCTGCCCCGGCCGGTGCCGCGGCCATGGCCGCGCGCAGCGCAGCAGTCGCCGGTCCGGCCGGCGCCGGTTCGGCGGCGGGCTGGGTCGCGACGGCCACCGGGAGGAACAGGCGGCCGCTGGCGCTACCGCGTGCCGTGCGGACCGCGACGGTCAGCCACGCCGCCAGCAGCAGCGCGTACAGCGCCACGGACCCCCACCGGAACATCTCGGCATGGGTGCGCGCGGCCAGCGCGATCGTGCCGGTGACCGTCGTTCCCACCGGGAAGGTGAAGCTCCACCAGGTCAGCGCGAACGGCAGGCCGTGCCGGGCGGTGCGCACCGTGATCGCCGCGGCCAGCGCGAGCCACAGCATCGCGAACCCCCAGGTCGGCACCCCGTAGAGCAGCGCGAAGACCGCAGCCCCTGCCGCGTACGGCGCGTGCAGGACCGTCGCGGCCTGGGTGCCCAGGTTGCCCGTGGCCGTCACGGACTGGCCGAGCGGGCCGAGCACGATCCACAGCGTCGGCACCATGACGGCCGGGCCGATCTTGTGCGTGACCAGCCGGGACCAGATCTGCGTGATGATGATCACCGAGGCGAACAGGCTGATGCCGAACATCGCGTAACAGGCCAGCAGCAGTGTCAGCCGGCCCTGGCCCGCTGCGACGAAGGGGATCAGCAGCGCGCCGTTGGCCGCCGACACCATCGGCGGGACGACCGGCATCAGCCAGCCGCCGAACGGCGCGTCCGGGCCGATGACATGCCGCGTCATCATGAGGTACGGGATCCAGCACGCGGTCACCAGGCCCAGCGCCGTCCCGGACACCCACAGCACCCAGTCGGCGTTAACGGCCGCTGTCGTCCCGATGAGGCCGCGGCCGAGCAGCAGCGTCCCCGTCCCGACCGTCATCAGCGCCATCGGCGGAGCGCCCCAGAACTGCGCCATGACCGGGTTGCGGGCATGCCCGCGGGCCCGGTCGGGATACCGGAACCAGTGCACCGCCCAGGCGGCCGTCAGCGCGATCAGCATCGCCGCGGCGAGGGCCCAGACCCCCGTCGCGAACACCCGCAGCCCGGGTACGTGCACCGAGAGGGTCGCGCCGGCGTTGGCGACGATGCCGGTGCCCATCACAGACGCGTACCAGTTCGGGCCCAGGTCGCGGAACAGGTGGCCCGGGCGGCACAGCTCCCTCAGCAGCCCGAAGGGGAGATGCCGATGCGCCTGCCCGTCATCACACTGCCCGCACTTGCGCTGCCCGTCAGCAACCGGGCCGTCAGTAACCTGCCCGCTGCCAATGCGGCGCCCGGGGCGAATATCAATAGCCATAACACCACTGTCGGTCCGCCGGGCTGACCGCGGTAGGGACCGGCTTCCTATGACGTCATAACCTGTGTTTATGGCTTTGCCGCCGCGCGTGTCGGACCTGACCGGCTTTGACCTGCTGCTTTCGGTGGCGCGGCTCGGTAGCCTCGGGCGCGCCGCCGCCGCGCACGGCATCTCCCAGCCCGCGGCCAGTGCCCGGATGCGGCAACTGGAGGGACAGTTGGGCCTGGCGCTGATCGACCGCTCGCCGCGCGGCTCCCGGCTGACCCCGTCCGGCGCGCTGGTGGCGGGCTGGGCTCAGGCCGCGGTGGACGCTGCCGCCGCCCTGGACGCAGGCGTCGTCGCGCTGCGCAGCGAGCGTGACTGCCGGCTGCGAATAGCGGCCAGCATGACCAGCGCCGAGTACCTGCTGCCGGTCTGGCTGACCACCCTGCAGGTCGCCGACCCGGGCGCAGCCGTGGCCCTGACCGCGGTCAATTCCGCCGAGGTCGCCGCGGCCATCCTGGCCGGCGACGCTGACATCGGCTTCGTCGAGGGCCCGGACCTGCCCGAGGGCCTGCGCGCCGAGCCGGTCGGCCGGGACACACTGACCGTCGTCGTCAGCCCGTCCCATCCGTGGGCCCGGCGCCGCCGCGGCATCTCCGCGGCCGAACTGGCGGCGGCGCCGCTGCTGAGCCGGGAAACCGGCTCCGGCACCCGGCGCTACCTCGAGCAGGCCCTGCGCCACCAGGCCGGCCTGGAACCGGTGCCGCCGCTGGCGGAGCTGTCCTCGACCACGGCGATCAAGGCTGCGGCGGCGGCGGGCGCCGGTCCCGCGGTCCTCAGCTCCCTGGCCGTCGCGGCCGAGGTCGCGGCCGGTGCGCTCCGTCCGGTCCTCGTCACCGGCCTGGATCTCAACCGCGTGCTGCGGGCGGTCTGGCTGGCCAGCCGCCGGCTCTCCGGCCCGTCCCGGGACCTCTACGCGATCGCCGCCCGGTCGGCCGGACGCGGCCCGCGGCCTGCCCAGAGATCCGGGCGCAGCCGGGCGGAGTGAGCCAGCCGTACGGTCAGAACGTCACGACGGAGCGCAGCACCTCGCCGCGGCTCATCTTGCCGAACGCCTCTTCCACCTGGTCGATCCCGATGGTCTCGGAGACGAACTTCTGCAGCGGCAGCCGGCCCTGCAGGTGCAGATCCACCAGCATCGGGAAGTCCCGGCTGGGCAGGCAGTCGCCGTACCAGGACGACTTCAGCGCGCCGCCGCGACCGAAGACGTCCAGCAGCGGCAGGTCCAGCTGCATTTCCGGGGTCGGCACGCCGACCAGGACCACCGTCCCGGCCAGGTCGCGGGCGTAGAAGGCCTGCCGGTAGGTCTCCGGCCGGCCGATCGCCTCGATCACCACGTCGGCCCCGAACCCGCCGGTCAGCTCCCTGATCCCCGCCACCGGGTCGGTCTCGCGGGAGTTGATGGCGTGGGTGGCACCGAACCCGCGCGCCCATTCCAGCTTGCGGTCATCCACGTCCACGGCGATGACCGTTCGCGCGCCGGCCAGGCTCGCGCCGAGCACCGCGCCGTCGCCGACGCCGCCGCAGCCGATGACCGCGACCGAGTCGCCGCGCGACACCCCGCCGGTGTTGATGGCGGCACCGATGCCGGCCATCACGCCGCAGCCGAGCAGCCCGGCCACTTCCGGCTTGATCGCGGGATTGACCCTGGTGCACTGGCCGGCCGCCACCAGCGTCTGCTCGGCGAACGCGCCGATCCCCAGCGCCGGCGACAGCGGCGTGCCGTCTTCCAGCGTCATCTTCTGGCTGGCGTTGTGAGTGTCGAAGCAGTACCACGGCCTGCCGCGCGCGCAGGCGCGGCAGTGGCCGCAGACGGCGCGCCAGTTGAGGATCACGAAGTCGCCGGGCGCGACGTCGGCGACGTCGCCGCCGACGGCTTGCACTACCCCGGCCGCCTCGTGCCCGAGCAGGTAGGGGAAGTCCTCGCCGATGCCGCCCCCACGGTAATGCAGGTCGGTGTGGCAGACACCGCAGGCCTGCACCCGTACCAGCGCCTCGCCGGAGCCGGGGTCGGGCACGAGCACCGTGGTGAGCTCCACCGGCGCTCCCTTGCGGGCGGCCACGACACCACGCACCTTGACTGTCATCCCGCGCTCGCTTCCTTCCAGCCGTCACCCTCAGTGTGATCGAGGTAACAGGCAGTGTTCATAGACGCTTCATAGTCCGGGCAAAGGATATTGCTAAGCCGGCGAACCAGTCTGAACTTACGGGGAGCGGGGACTCCCGGAATCACCGACGAGACAGGAGGCTCCACATGTCGATCTGGTTGTGGGTCAATCTCTCCCTGGGCGCCCTCTTCGTGCTCGCCATCGTAGGCATCCCGCTGTGGATGGTGCTCAGGCGTCCGGACATCGGGCCCGACGCGGCATCACCGGCCACCGTCCGGCCTGCGCACGCGCTCGCGCGCGAGGCGACCGCGCGGCTCTCGCCGGCGGCCCGTCGGCCAGCCGCAGCGGCCACGCGGGTCGGCCCGCGCCGCCAGTCCGCCGCTCAGGGCCGGTAGGGCAGCGGATCAGGCCCGGGCTCGACTGGGACTGACCCGGCGCCCGGGCTGGCTGCCGGCCCGGGCTGGCTGCCGGCCCGTGCTGCTGCGCCGGTCCTTGCTGCCGATACGAGCAACAACCGGCGCAGCAGCACTTAGCTGGCTGCCCCGTCCGGTGCGGCTGGCTCCTGCTGCCCACGGATCGAGGGCGGCTTGTCCGCGGCCGTGCCCAGGCTGGCCTTGACCGAGTCCAGGATCGTCAGGCCCTGCGCGACGAGGCCGGAGGCGATCTCGCCCAGGCCGTCGGCGCCGTTCAGGATGCTGACGTTGGCGCCGGCCAGCCCGCTCGCCGCCTCCTTGACGATCTGCGGCAGCTGGTCGATGAGCATCCGGTCGAGGGCGACCCGGTTGTGCGAGGCGGCGGCCTCGGCCAGGATCGTCATCCGCTCCGCGTCGGCCTGCGCCAGCGTGCGTACCTTCTCGGCCTCGGCCTGGGCCGGCTTGACGATCTCGGCCACTAGCTGCTGCTGCCGCAGCGCGGCGTTGCGCTCGGCGAGCCTGGTCTGCATGGCCAGCACTTCCTGCTGCGCGTGTGCCTGGGCCAGCGGGCCGGCCTGCGCCGCCTCGGCCTGCGCCGTGTCAACCTCCGCCTTGTACTGGGCCTGCACCACTGCGGTCTGCCGGGCGAACTCCGCCTGCTTGCGCTGCGAGGCCTGCTGGGCCTCCGCCGAGGCCTGATCGGCCTGGGCCTGGGCTACCTTGGCCTGCCGCTGGATGGCCGAGACGTGCGGCGCGGCCATCGCGTCGATATAGCCGGTGCCCATGTCGTCGATAGACTGAATCTGCAGCGAGTCCACGATGAGCCCGATCTTGGCCATCTCCGCCTTGGAGCCGTCGAGCACCTCGGTGGCCAGCTTCTGCCGTTCGGTGACGATCTCCTCGACAGTCATCGAGCCGACGATCGAGCGCAGGTGGCCCGCGAAGATGCGCCCGGTCAGGATCGACATCTGATCCTGGTCCGACAGGAACCGCTGGCCCGCGTTGACGATGCTCTCGTCGTCGTTGCCGACCTTGAATGCGATGACCGCGCGGACATTCACGGAGATGCCCTGTCCGGTGACGCACGTTTCCGCTACCTCGGCCTCGCGCATGGCCAGCGTAAGCATGCCGACCCTGCGGAGGAACGGGTTGATAAAGGCGCCGTGCCCGACCACGACGCGGAACGGCACGCCGCTCCTGGCACGCCTGCCGCCGGAAATCAGCATGGCCTGGTCGGCGGCAGGGACTCGGTAACCAAACATCGCAATGTCTCCTTAGCGTGAGCGTATCCCCGGTGGGCCGGCGCCAGGCCCGCTCCACTCGCGTCGCCTACCCGATTTCATCGCCATTGTCCGGCGTACCGATCCATTCGATCACGTCGACGTTCCTGGCACCGCGAGCGTCGATGATGAGAACGGTCGCGCCTTTCGCCAGCGGCTGCTCTGACCAGGCGATGTAGGTCTCCGTGCCGCCCCGCACCCGGACCAGCACCTCGCCAGGGCCCGCGCTCCCCCTGGTCCCGAGCAAGAGGACGCCCACGCGGCCGATCGGTGCCGTATCCCGAAACACCGGCCGCAACCCCTCCCGCCACCTGAGCCCGGAGGGCACCACCCTATCCCCGCCGCCGACCGGACGGCAGCACAGCGGCTCGTGTGGTAAGGGCAGCGGCTCGCGCGGTGTTAGGGCTGGCCGCGCGCGGCCGCCGGTCCGGGACGGCCTGGCGATTGGCCGTTCGGCATATATCGCTGGTAAAGGCGTATTTGCGGCACTCGCCGAACACGCCAGGGGTCAGTTCCGCAAAGCGGCCGCTACTTCGCGGCAATGGGGCTAGCGGATACCGGTCTGGGTGGGTATGAGTGGGGAGTGGGGTGGAGATTGGGTCGCCGAGGGGACGACCGGGCGCCGGCGGGCGCGCGCGCCGGTCAGGCACGGGCGGGCCAGCCCGGCGGGCACGGCCCGGAGCCGGCCAGGGCTGACGCGGGGCTCGCCGAATTGCTGCGCGCGGATCGGGGGGTCGTCGCCTTCACCGGGCGGGCCGCCGAGCTGGCCGGGTTGCGGGCCTGGTGCACCGCGGAGCCGGCCCGGTCGGTACAGATCCTGACCGGCGCGGGAGGGGTGGGCAAGACCCGGCTGGCCCTCGAGATTGCCGCCTGGTGGGAGGCGGACGGCGGCCGGTGGCTGCTGGTCGCGGCCGGCGACGAGGGACAGGGCGTGGCGGCCGCCCGGGCCGACCATCCGGGCCGGCTGCTGGTGGTGGTCGATCACGCCGAGGGCCGGGCCGGGCTGGCAGAGCTGCTGCGCACGGTGGCGGAGGATCCGGGTCCCGTCCGGCTCCTGCTGGTTACCCGTTCGCTGGGCGAGTGGTGGGACCGGCTGATCGACGGCTCCGCCCCCCCGGTCGCGCGGCTGCTGGCCGGAACCGAGCCGGTGCGGCTGGACGCGCCGGTCAGCCCGGACGTCTCCGACGATGAGCTAGCCGAGGCCGCGGTGCCGGATCTTGCCCGCGTGCTGTCGGTGACGGCGCCCGGCCAGGTGGAGATTGAGCGCTCAGGCCGGCGGCTGCCGGTCTTGATCCTGCATGCGGCGGCGCTGGTGGGGCTGCTGCGGTTCTCCGCGCAGCGGGGCGCGGCGCTGCGGCTGGTGATCGGCGACGGGGCGCTGGACGTCCTGCTCGAGCACGAGGCGCTGTACTGGCGGCATTCGGCGGTGGCCGCGGGACTGCCCGGCGCGGGGACGCTGCCGGAGCAGGTCGTCGCGGCGGCCGCGCTCGCCGCTGCCGGCAGCGTGGAAGAAGCGACCGCGGCGGTGCAGCGGGTGCCCGACCTCGCCGAGCGCTCGCCGGAGCAGCGCTGGCGGTGGGTGCGCTGGCTGTATGCGCTGTACCCGGCGGGCGCCGACGGCCGGCTGGGCTTGCTGCAGCCTGATCTGGTGGCCGAGACGCATGTGGCCGCCCAGCTTGCGGCCGATCCCGTCCTGGCCCGGTCCTGCCTGCGCGATCTCACCCCGGAGCAGGCCGAGCACGCGCTGACCGTGCTGGCCCGGGCGTCCGCGCACCAGGACAGGGCCCGGCAGGTGCTCGCGACGGCGCTGCGCGACCACCTGGGGCAGCTCGGCATCCCGGCGGGCCGGGTGGCGCTGCGGACGGGAGGTGACCTGGCACAGCTGCTCGCGCGGGCGATCACAGACGCCGCCGTCCCGCCGGAGGTCATGGCGGATCTGGCGCTGGCGCTGCCCTACCCGAGCGCGCTACTGGCGGATGCTCACCTGGCCGCGACCTTGCGGGCGCTCGAGTCGACCGCGCCCGGCGCCGGCCCGCGGGTCCGGGCTCAGGCGGATGACCGGGCCGGGCTGCTGCTGGGCCAGCTGGACCTGCACCCCGGCCTGCGGCCCGCGCAGGAGGCGGTCACCATCCGCCGTGAGCTGGCCGCCCGCAACCCCGGCCGCTACCGGCCCGGTCTCGCGGTGTCCCTGATCCGCCTCGCCGTGCTGTTCGCCGAGGCCGGTCGCACGGGTGACGCGCTGCGGGCGGAGCAGGAAGCCGTCACCCTCTACCGTGAGCTCGCCAGTGCCGATCAGGGCGGGTACCGCGCCGACCTCGCCCGGTGCCTCACCGGCCTGGCCGTCCGGTACGACGGGGCGGGCCGCCCCGCGGACGCGCTCGGCGCGGAGCAGGAAGCGGTGGCCGTCTACCGCGAGCTGGCCGCCGCCAGCCCCGGCCAGTACCGGCCCGACCTTGCAGCCTCGCTGACCAACCTGGGCGTGTGGTTCTCGGAGTCGGAGCGCCCGGCGGACGCACTGGCCCCCGCGCGGGAAGCGGTGACGATCTACCGCGACCTGGCTGTGGCCAGTCCCGGCCAGTACCGGCCCGACCTGGCCGCGGCGCTGACCAACCTCGGCATCTGGCTGTCCGAGCTCGGCCAGGCTGACGCGCTCGGCGCGGAGCAGGAGGCCGTCGCGATCCGCCGCGAGCTGGCGGCCGCCGACCCGGACGGTTACCGGGCGGACCTGGCGCGGTCCCTGGGGAACCTCGGCATCTGGTTCTCCGAGCTCGGCCGCCCGGCTGACGCGCTGCGGACGGAGCAGGAGGCCGTGGCCATCCGCCGGGAGCTAGCAGCCGGGAACCCGGACCGGTACCGGCCCGGGCTCGCCGCCGCGCTGGCCAACCTCGGTCTCACGTACTCCCAGCTCGGGCGCCCAGCCGACGCGCTACCCGTGATCAAGGAAGCGGTCACCGCCTACCGCGAGCTCGGCCAGGCCGACCCTGGCCGGTACCGGCCGGACCTCGCCCGGTCGCTGACCAGCCTGGGCATGAGGTACGCCGAGCTCGGCCGGCTGGCCGCCGCCCTGCCGCCGATCCAGGAAGCGGTCACTATCCGCCGCAAACTCACCGCCGCCCACCCCGACTTGTACCGGCCCGACCTGGCCCGCTCGCTGACCAGCCTCGGCATGAGGCTCAACGAGCTGGGCCGCGCCGCTGACGCGGTGCCGCTTGAGCAGGAAGCCGTCGCCGCCTACCGGGAACTCGCCGCGGCCCACCCGGAGCGCTTCGAGCCCGGACTGGAGCGAGCGCTGTCCAGCCTGGCGGCTGCGTTGTCCGTGCTCGGACGGCACGCTGAGGCAGCACAGGCCGCGGCCGAGGCGGCCGGGCTTAACCAGGAGGCACAGCAGCCCGAGCAGCCCGCTGGCTCGCCGTGAGCAGGGTCCGCGGAGGGCGTTCCTGTGTCAGCGCACACTGGCCTGAGGTGCCCACCGCCCGGCACGGCTGGGCCGAGCGGGCGGGGTCAGTGATCAGAGCCTGGTGAGCTTGGGGTATGGCTCGTTGATGCGTTCGGTGCGGTCGCCGAAGTTGACGAGCACAGTCCTCTCATCGACTTCGATCACGCGGCCGAGGCCGTACCGGTCGTGGGTGACCTGGTCACTGAGAGCGAACTCCTTGACCGGCCGGACCACGGGAGGTGTGTTGAAAGGGCTTCCGGGCAGATAGCGCCTGTTCGGGGCGCGGGCTGGCTTCATCACTACCAGTATGCGCCATGTTGCCGCCAATAGCGCGCCACTCTGCACCGCGATTCCGTATCGGGCGGAAATGACGGGATGACCCGGGTGGCGCGGCCGGCCCATGGTCAGCGCGCGAGGACGCGCGCCATCGCGCGCCGTGTCCCCCCCGTTACGCGTTCTCACGAATGCCTGTTCTCACCAGCCGGCCCCTTCACAGTTCCCTCGCACATGTGTTCTAATGACGGGCATGCCTGTTCGCACGCGCTGCCTGGTCGCGACCGGATGTTCTGCTCGGGCCGCGTCCGTTCTGCGCATCGAGCGGCACCCGGTCACCGGAGGCGAGGGATGAGAACGCACTTCGAATATGACGTCCAGCTGAGGAGCCAGCTTCTCGCTGACCTGAAGGACAAAACCGAGGAACTCGAGCGCCAGCTGTCCGACGCGCGCGTGTCGCTTGAGCGGGAGCTGGCCGGGCCGGCCGACCTTCCGCCGGCCGCTGGCCGGGTGCACTCGCCTGAGGCGCGGACAGAGATCCTCGTCAATCACGGCCGCCGCAGTGCGTACCGCCCCGGCCTTTCCCGCGGGCGCAAGACGGCAGCAGGGACGGCCATTCTCGTCGCGGTTGTCACGGTCGCTGCGCTGATGCTGTCCGGTGGCGGAGCAGTGTGGCCCGCCAGCGTCGCGAAGGTGCAGAGCGAGGTCACCACCGCGTGCCAGAACCCCGACGTGAAGTCGGAGCCAGGCCAGGTCAACTTTGCCTGCGCCACCGGCACACGCCAGATCCTGTGGGTATTCGCGCTGCTCACGAGCGGAAACAACCCGGGCTTTGCCAGCGCGAAGACGGGCCGCCAGGGGCTGGAGCCGATTACGCCGGCCCAGGGCGGTGAGATCGCCTGGTCGCTGAACCTGCATCACCCCTACAACCCGGTCAACCCCTTCGACAGCCTCGCGGTCGCGGCCAGGGCCATCAACAACATCGTCGGCGGGGCGACCCTGACCCGGCCCAACGGCCGCCCGCAGGTGCAGTCCGGGCTGGAGAGCGCCCCGGCGAACTGCCTCCGCTACACCGGCTCGGCCGCGGTCACGTCCCGCGCGGGCTTCCCGCGGCTCTGCGCCAGGCAGGTGACCAGCGGGGCAGGCCAGGGCGCCCTGGTGGCCGACGTCTACCAGAAGTGGGTGGTCGGCGCCGCCCCGCAGGCGGCCCAGGACGCCGCCGTGCTGTTCGAGAACGCGAAGAATCCCGGCAGCTCTCAGGTCCAGGCGATCCTCAAGCGCCTGGCGGTTTCCGCACCGCGGACTTAGGTCCGTTCCGGCAACCGCAGCGTTCCGCTGCCGCACCCCCAGCTGAGTCGGGAGAGAGGTGAACTCATGCATGTTGCCAGCGCGCCCAGGTGGCAGCAGATGACCGCATTGGTGAGCCTAAGCACCGGCGGCGCGATAACGGGGTTCTCCCTCGTCCCGGGAACGGCGGCGGCTGACCTGACCTCGCCGGCCGGCACCCAGGTTCGCTTGCTCGCGATGCATCAGCCGCTCCGGCCCGCGCAGGCCGGCGACGCGACGCTGCGCGCGGCCATCGTCAACGTCGCCCACTACTACCTCCGGCTGGCGCAGAGCAGGACTCCCGCCGAGATGGAGGCACTCATCTGGCAGCACGACAGCATCGACGGCGTGGACCACGGCGAATCGTGCGCCGCCTTTGCCAGCCTGACGCTGGAGCTGGCGGCCCAGGTCGTCGGCCAGCAAAGCTGGGTGACCGGCGGCACCAGCTATCCGTGGCCGCTGCACAAGTGGGCCGACGTCCGCGTCGATCCGAATCCCGCGTCCCCCGGCATCACTTCGGTCGTCCAGGATGCGCAGGCGCATCAGCGCTGGCACCCGCTGGGCGACGGCTACCAGCCGCTGCCGGGCGACTGGGTTCTTTTCAGCGGCCACGTCGAGGTGGTCACGAGTTACTCCGGCGGGGTCTTGCATACGATCGGCGGCGACTCGCTGCCGAACCTCTCGGTCAACGCCCATGACCTCGCCGGCTCGCTGGCGGCCCAGGGCGTCACCGGCTTTGTCAACAACGGCGAGCTGGCCGGGACCGCCGGCCATCTGCAGGCCGTCCGCGGACCGGGGAGCAGCGGACCGGGGAGCATCGGGCACGGACAGGGCGGGCACGGCGGCCACGGACACGGCGGGCGCGGGGCGGGCCACCACCACGAGGCAGCGCGCGGGACGGCGGCCATCCCGGGCATCCCCGGCACCGGCCCTGCCTTGCAGGCTCCGGCGCAGCCAGCCCCCGGCGCGGCCGTCGCCGCGGCGCCGGAGCCAGCCGCCGGCGCAGGCAGCGGCGCGCCGACGCCTCGGCACCACCCGCATCCGATCCTGGAACGCGCGACAGCCCGCGGCGGGCCGCCGGCCCAGCCGGGCCCGGCGCAGCCTGGCGTGGCGGCCAGCGCGCAGGTGCCGGGCGCGGCGGGCGTCGCAGCGACCGTGGCCTCGGATCCAGCGGCCGCCCGGGGCACGGCGGCCATCCCGGGGCTGTCGGTCACGTCCCGCCGCCTGTCCGCCGACCCGGCCGGCCGGTCGAAGGCCCGGTACAGCAGGCACCAGCCTGCCGCCACGATCAGCCCGCCGCCAGGGACCAGCGGGCAGCAGGCGTTCATCAGCCAGGTCGCCCAGGGGGCCATGGCCACGCAGCGCAAGTACGGCGTGCCGGCCGCGGTGACGATCGCCCAGGCGATCGATGAATCCGGCTGGGGCCAGAGCTACCTGTCCAGCAAGGACCACAACCTGTTCGGGATCAAGGGCGCTGGCCCGGCCGGCAGTGACCTGCAGCCGACGCAGGAAGTCGTGAACGGCCAGGCCGTGACCCAGATCGCCTCGTTCCGCGTCTACCGCAGTGTCGCCGAGAGCATCGATGATCACGGCAAGCTGCTGGCGACAAGCCCGTACTACACCCAGTCCATGGCCGTGCGCCACGACCCTAACGCGTTCGCCAACGCGCTCACCGGCGTCTACGCGACTGATCCCGCCTACGGCGCGAAGCTCGTCGCCCTCATGCAGCGGTATGACCTGTACCGCTACGACAATGCTGCGCACGCGGCCAGCACCCATGCGACGACGCCGGGCTCCGCGACTGGTCCCCGGCAGGGCGGGGCCACCGCTCGCTCGCCCGGCGGCGCCACCAGACCCGCGCCCCGCAGGGTGACCAGCCCGCGGCCGGGGCGCGCCACCAGCCCGAAACCTGGCCGCGTCACCAGCCCCGGGCCGATCGCGGTGACCAGCCCGAGCCCGGGCGGCACCACGAGCCCGACACCCGGGGGGACCACCAGCCCCGCGCCCGGCGGGATCACCAGCCCCGGTCACGGCACAGTCACCAGCCCGAGCCCCGGCGGGACCGCCAGCTCGGTACCCGGCACGACTTCCAGCCCCACATCCGGCGGTGCCACCAGCCCCGGTCACGGCACAGTCACCAGCCCGAGCCCCGGCGGGACCACCAACCCAACACTCGGCACAATGTCCAACCCCACATCGGGCAAGGCCACCAGTCCGACGCGCGGTGAGGCCACGACCCCGACGCCCGGCGGCACCAGTGGCTCCGCGTCGAGCCGCGCCACCGCCCCCGGCCGGGCCACGGCAAGCGGCCGGTCGAGCGGGAGCACGTCGCCTGACGGGAGCACCGTGGCCAGCCCGGCTCGGGGCGGGAGCACGCATTCCGGCCGAAGCACCCAGGCCGCCGCAGCTCGAGGCAGGAGCACGAGCCCGGGCCGGCGCGGCGCCGGCGCCCCAGCTCGTGGCGGGACCACGGGCTCTGGCGTAACCACCCCTGCGTCAGGCGCGGCCGCCACCCCCGGGCGCAGCGGAACGGCCAGCCATCAGCCGGGCCGTATCTCCGGGGCCGCGGCGGGCGGGGCGATCATCCCCGGACTAGCGCCTGTCGTTCCGCCCCCGCGCGCCGACGCGACGCCGCCCGGCCCCGCTGGCGCGACGCCGCCGGGGCCGCGCGGCCAGTCCGGCGCAGCTGCCTCATCGCAAGAGCCGACGCCGGCACCTCAGAGTGTGTCCGCCAAGCGGTTGGTCACGCCGCTCAGCCGGCACGCACGGAGGATCACGGTGCGCAACTCCCGAGCAACTATTAGCCAGTACCACCAGCACATCCCCGCCCCGGTGAAGAACGCCTTCGTGGCGGCCGCCAAGGTGCCGCTGACCCAGGCCGAGCCGCTGTACCGGGACGTCGCCAGCCACAGCGGTATCCGCTGGGAACTGCTGGCCGCCTGCGACTGGATGCAGTGCAAGGCCAAGCCGCGGTACTCGCCGGTCCACGGCGAGAAACTGGGCACGGTCAATGCCGACGGCACAGCGTACCGGACCAAGTCAGCGGCACTGGAGCAGTGCGCCGACGACCTGGTGGAACTGGCCGGCGCGGTTTATCACCTGGAACTCACCGCACCGGGATTCCTCTCAGTCCGTGACCTGGCTAACGTCTTCGCCGCATTCCGCTGGGGCGGGCTGCTGAAGCTGCACCGCACGTCCGCGATGGAATTCCCGTACTCCGTCGAGGGCCTGACCGTCCGGCACATGAACATGCGCTGGCCGAACATCGATGAACCGCATGCCCCGGATAAGCCGGGCGGACGTTTCCATATGCCGTTCGGGGCGGTACCCGTCGTTCTCAGCCTGGATTACCCGGCCGTCGTCGAGTAACCCGCGCCAAGCATGGAAGGAGGTGGACAGCGTGATTCGACTCTTGGTCTTCGTGCTGGGCATGCTCACCGCGAACAGCCCGACCCGGCGCCAGGCAGTCCGGTACCGGATCGGCCTGGCCCATCCGGGCGAAGAAGCAGCCACGCGGTACGCGGATCCGGGCCGGCCTGCCGCCGGTGCGGCCTGGCCGCAGCAGCCTGAAGCCCTCCCGCCCTGGCGCACTCGCGCGTCCGGCGGCGCCGGCCCGGGCGGTCCTGGCCGCGGGGGCGATTCCCGGCCACGCCGGCGCCGCGTCCCGCGGTGGGTCAAGGGTACTGCCCTGCTGGTCGCGGCGGGCTGGATATTCCGCCGGGCGATCGCCTCGGTGGTACTGCTGGCGCTGTCGGCTGCTCTGCACTTCCTGGGGTTCAACGTGCACCTGCCCACCATCAGGTTTGCCTGGCCGTGGCAGACGATCAGCAGGGGCACCACCACCAATACCAATCTGGGTCCCTGGGTGCTGCAGAAGATCGAGGGAATCTCGAGGCCAGCTTTCGGCCAGGCCAACTTCAACTTCTACTTCACCCACAAGGTCTCCAAGAGCCTGGGGCCGTTCCCGTGCTGGTACGCCAGCACCTTCTACGCGGTCGGTCACGCTTCCGCCACGGTCAACCTCAATCCGGGTCCGGCCTGGTGGACGCGGAGCTCGGGGCACTACCGGTTGCAGGTCCTCAGCCATCCGGGCGGCGGCCGGCCTGGTCACGTGACGGTGACCATGGTGCTGCCGGTACCGCAGCTGCCGCAGTCGGCGCACGCCGTCACGATCGACAATCTCCCGTCCAAGCCGATCGACACGCAGCACAGCTGGACCTATCCGGGATTTGGCTGCGGCGTCTTGCTGCAGCCTCAGTTCCCGCAATCAGTGCTGTATGCGCAGGCCCAGCAGATTGCGTTCTACAAGTCTGTCCACGACACCTCGGTTACCGGCCCGCTGATCAGAACCGCGGAGTCTGAAGCCACCCAGACGATTAGGAACAATTTCATTCAGCCGACGCTGAACGCATTCCGCTACCGGCTGGACCAGTTTGCCATTCGCTGGGTTGGTGCGCCCTGAGCCGGACGCGGATCAGGGCATTGAAGGACACCGGGGCGTTCGGGCGGGCGGTCTGCAGGTGATGACCGCGCCGGTCAGGTGACGGCGCGGGCCGGAACCTGGCACAGAATCTCGCCGTGCGGGATGAGGAACCACCCGTCGTCACAGGCTGACCAGCGCAGCCAGGCCGCGGCCAGGCGCTCCAGGTCCTGCCGGGTGGCCAGGCCGCGCTCCACGGCCCGGTCGCCGAACGGGGACTCGGTGAGGCGTTCGGCCCAGAGCGTCCCCCACCACGTCCGGTCAGCCGGGGCGGCGTAGCACCACGAGCTCGCTGACGCCTCGACCTCGGTGAAACCGGCCGCCCTGGCCCAGGACAGCATGCGCCGGCCGGCGTCCGGCTCGCCGCCGAGGGCCCGAGCCACTTGCTGGTACAGCGCGCGCCACTGCGTCAGTTCCGCATCCTCGGGGAACCAGAGCATCCCGCCGTAGTCCGCGTCGCGGGCGGCGATCAGGCCGCCGTCACGGCACACTCGCCGCATCTCGGCCAGCGCGGCCACCGGGTCGGACAGGTGCTGGAGCACCTGGTGCGCGTGCACCACGTCGAACTCGCCGTCGCGGAAGTCCAGGTGGTAGGCGTCCCCGGTGGCGAAGCGGACGTTGCGCTGTCCCTGCCGGTCCGCCTCGCGCCGGGCGCTGTCCAGCACATCGCCGGCCGCATCGATGCCGATGACCTCACCATCGGGAATCCGTGCCGCGAGGTCGATGGTGATCGTTCCCGGGCCGCAGCCGATATCGAGCAAGCGCCCCGCGGCCGGCAACCGCGGCAGCAGGTATCCGGCTGAGTTTTCCGCGGTCCGCCACCGGTGCGACCGGAGCACGCTGTCGTGGTGACCATGCAGGTAGGTGTCGCCTGTGCTCGGCATCCGCCCATCATCCCGCTATCCGGCGCGGAGGCATGCGGGCACCAGCCGATGTACGGGACGATTACCCGACACCTCGCCACCGGCCGAGTTCCCTAGCCCGGATCTGGCGCATCTCCCCTCGGCTGCGGCAGTACGTCAGGCACCGGAATTCTCGAGAGACAGGGCATGACATGACCCAGCCTCCTGACCCGAACATTCAGCAGCCGCCGCCGGGAACCCTCCCGCCGCCGGGAGCGCCGGGTGCCGGATACGCCTACGAGCAGCCCCCGCCTGCTGACCCGTACGATACGCCCATGCCGCCGCCCGGCGCCTACGCCTATGAGCAGCCTGGAACCGGGCTCGCTGCCTCGGGCACCTATCTCGACGCGGCGAGCGGCCTGGTCCTGCGCAGGGTACAGAGCTGGCCAGCGTGGGCCGGCGGATCGGTGCGTATTTCCTG
Source organism: uncultured Actinomycetes bacterium (assembly GCA_963702235.1). Lineage (GTDB taxonomy): Bacteria > Actinomycetota > Actinomycetes > Streptosporangiales > Streptosporangiaceae > PALSA-505. The sequence continues at coordinate 238,563 of CAVPBZ010000021.1, read as the reverse complement.
GCTATCCCGCTGGCGATCGTCACGCTCGGCATCGGGTACCTCATCTGGGGCCTGATCGTCTGGGGTAACGGTCAGACCCCGGCGCTGCAGGTCCTGGGCATGCGCTGCTGGCGGCCCGACGACCGTCGCGTGGCCGGCTGGTGGTGGATGGCGCTGCGCGAGATCGTCGGACGGCTGGCTGAGGGCATCTTGTCCGTGATTACCCTGCTCGTATCGTTGATCTTGATGCTCACCCGCCCCGACCGCAGGACCCTGCACGACCTCATCGCGGGCACGGTCGTCGTGTACGACCCGAACAAGGTTCTCAGCAGCTAGCCAGCGCCCGGGGGCCGGCGCCGCACGGCGCCGGCGCCGGCGTGATCGGCTGGATCGGAGCCGTTATTCTCGCCACCCTGCGGGAGGCGAACCCTGGATCGCCAGACCTCGCGATTGACGGTTCGGATATGCCTGCCTTCGCGAATGGCCACAAGCACGTCGGCAACAAGAATGGCCCGCTGCTACTCGCTGGCCGACCCTTGCTGGATGGGGGCACCGGTCGTCAATTTCCACGCGAAAGGGCGGCGCGTATTACGGCTACAAATTGCACTGCCGCTGTAGACACTGCCACCGAATTGCCGGTCGCCTGGACCGTCAAGCATCCGGCGAGCCCGAGCAGGGGGAAGTGGGTGCCCTGCTGGATACGCTGACCGGCGCGGCTTCGCCCCCGGCGTTTGCGTGCTGGACAAGGCTACTACGGCGGGCCGATGTACGACACGTGCGAGTCGCGGAGCATCCGGCCGGTGATCGCACTCAAGGAGACTCAGTCGGTCAAGGACGGGAAGCACCTGTCCCCCGATTATGTGATCACGGCGAGTGTGTCTTTCGCTAGCGCAGAGGGAGAATTCAAGACCGGCAGCAGCACGTGCGCGGGGTGCCGGGAGTCGTGATGGATCTCGAACCGGCACCGCACCGCTGTGGTGGCGGTGCCGAACGGCTCCGCCGTGCCGAGGTTGCGGGCGAACCGGGGAAACGCGCCGCCGGTGACCTGCACCCGGATCCGGTGTCCGGCCGGCACCCGGTACGCCGTCGGGAACAGCTCTACGTCCACTTCCATGATCCCGTCGTCGCCGGCCCGCACGTCGGGCGCGGGCACGGTCTGCGGGCAGAGCCGCCGGATGCCGTCCACGACGTTGCGGGAGACGCCCTTGACGTCAACATCACAGATCCGGACGAAAAGGTCGGCGTACTTGCGGCCGGCGCGCACGAAGATACGGGCGCTGACCGGGCCGACCAGGTCCAGGTCGGCGGGAAACGGCTCGGTGGTGTAGGTCAGCACGTCCGGCCGGGCTTCGATCGCGGCGTTGTCGACCTGCTTGCCCGGCGGCTGCAGGAGCGGGCCGCCCGCGGACGGCGTCGGGTCGGCAGGGTCGTAGACGAACGTGCGGGGTGCGGCGTCGCCAGGCTCGGCGTCCCGGCTCAGGCTGCCGTCGGCGCGCAGGTAGTAGGCCGTGCTCACGGCGGACGGCGGCGGCCACTCCTCGAAGCCGAGCCAGCGGCCGGCCTCCTGCTGGAATACGCTCACCGGGGCACCCGCAGGCCGCGGGCCGCCGCGCAGGTGGTGGTCCAGCCAGGCGACGTCCTGCTGGACGATGGCCTTCAGCTCGCCTGGCTCGGCGTGCAGCCAGGGCCCGACGGTGATCCGCGCCGTGCCGCCGGCCGCGCGGATGGCCGCGTAGTCGCGCAGCTGGCGGGGCAGGAACAGGTCCCACCATCCGGTCACCATGCTCACCGGCGGGAGCCGGGTCAGGTCGGCGCCGTCGTGATCGGCGCCCGCCCAGAAGCCGTCGGCCGGGGCGGCGTGATCGATGAAGTCCCGCCAGAACGCGACCGGCGCGCCGGCCACATCGACGTCGGCGGCCTGCAGCGGGACCTTCCGCAGCGCTCGTTTCATCCTGGCCATCTGCAGCGGGTTCGGGATGACGCCGCGCAGGCCGCCGTTCCTGCCTGCCGATGAGCCCGGTCCAGTTCAGCGCGTTCTGGAGACCCGGCGTGCCGTGGACGTAGAAAGCGGCGGACATCTTCGCGGCGGTGATGTTGAGCGACACCGACCGCAGCGGCGGATCGGCGTAGGGGGCAACGGCCCACTGCGTGTGTCCGAGATAGCTGCCGCCGGTCATCGACACCTGGCCGTCACACCACGGCTGATCGCGCAGCCATGCCACCGTGGCCAGGCCATCCTGCCGTTCGGTGGTGAACGGGCGGAACTGACCGCCCGAGCCGAACGTCCCGCGGGTGCTCTGGATGAATACCTGGAACCCGCGGCGCGCCAGCGGCGCCGCGAACAAGAGGGCCGCCATGCCCGCCCGGCCATACGGGGAGCGGATCAGCACCACCGGAAGCGGCTGGTCAGCTGCCAGGTCATTCCCGGCGGGCCGGTAATGATCACCCAGCAGGACGACGCCGTCGGTCATCCGGACCGGGACATCGCGTCGCAGCACATACGGCACCGCCGCGCCGGGTAGGCCGATCGCGCGGTCAGCCGCACGGGCAGCGATGCGGGACAGCGGATTCATCAGCCAGCCTCCGCGGAAAGGGTCAGGTGGCCCAGCCCGGACAGGCTACCGGCCCTGCCGTCCGGCCCGGCTGGCGGCCCGGCTGGCCGGCCCGGGCGGTGGCTATGCCGCAATCGCGTGGGCGATCACCAGGCCGGCGTAGGCGGCGCCGAGCGCGGCGATGATGCTGGCGGCGGCGTTGAGGCAGGCGAACAGGTAGGCGCGGTCTTCGACCAGCCGCACGGTCTCGTAACCGAAGGTGGAGTAGGTGGTGAAGGCACCGCAGAACGCGGTTCCGGTGACCGTTGCCGCCGCGCCATGTCCCGGCAGGGCCGCCAGGAAGCCTAGCAAGGCCGATCCGGTGACGTTGACGATGAACGTGCCCCACGGGAAGACCGAGTCATGCCGCCTCCCCACCGCCCGGTCGGTCAGGTACCGGGCGGGCGCCCCGACCGCGGCGCCCAGGGCGATCAGCAGCACAGTCACTGCGGGGCCGCCTGCCCACTGCCGCCTGGACGCCCGGCGTAACGGATGACTTCGACCGGGTCGATGATGACCAGGCCCTCTGCGACAAGCTCGTCGATCTGGGGCAGGAAGGCCCGGATCTTGTCCCCACCGTTGACGATGATGATCGCCAGCGGCAGGTCGTCGGACAGCGACAGGATGCGGCTGGTGTGGATGCGGCTGGAGGCGCCGTAACCCTCGATGCCGCGCAGCACGCTCGCGCCGGCCAGCCCGGCCTGGTGGGCGCGGTGCACGATCTCGGTGTAGAGCGGCTTGTGGTGCCAGTGGTCGTTCTCCCCGATGAAAATGGTCAGCCGTACAGCGGGGCCTTCAAGTCTCATGATCTGTCCCTACCATGCGGCCGGGCGATCAGCCGGGTGAGCGTCATCCCGGCCGCGACGGCCAGCAGCGCCGTGGCGAGGGTGGCGGCTAGGTAGGCCAGCGCGATCTGCGGCGCGCCCGCGCCGATCGATTTCTGGATGTCGATGATGTAGGTGGAGAAGCTGGTAAAGCCGCCGAGCACGCCTACCCCCAGGAACGAGGCGGTCAGCCGATGAGCATGCCGGACCTCGGTGATGGCCACCATCAGCACGCCGATCAGGCCGCAGCCGGCCACGTTGATGCCCAGCATCGTCCAGTCGAAGCCGCCGACCGGATGCGGGAACGCGGTCTGCAGGCCCTGGCGGGCCAGTGCGCCGAGTATCCCGCCCGCTGCGATCATGCCCAGCCTCAGCCAGGGGATGCGGCGCAGCGGCGGCTGCCGCCAGCGCGGCTGAGCCGGGATGCCAGGGTCGCTGGCTCGTGACTGACGACGGCTCTCAGCTCGCACGACTCTCCCTACCGCGTTGATCGGACGCATCCGGCAGGGACCGTTGGCGGCGTTAGCCGCGGTTGCCTCGGCAAGCTGAGGGCGGCGAGTCCCACCGCCGCGAGGCCCAGTGTAGTGGCGGACGGCCGGGACGCTCGCTGTACCGTCTGCGCGCAGAGGGGAGCGCATCCGGCACGTCTGGTGCGTCCGGTGCCAGGGTCACCGCGCACGCCCGGCTCGGGGCGCGGGTATGGGTGCGGGTGCGCGTGCGGCGGGCGGGTTATCCGTATGTGGGATGCTGCGGCCAGCCGAGCGGGGAATCCTCCCACTCCTCCTGCCGGCCGTACGGGGTGAGATCGAGGATGTTGTTGGTGAAGAGGAGCCGGTCCACCCCGCGGGCAGTAGTGAAATACGTCCGGTAGACGTCGTCGCCGTCGCGCAGGAACACGCTCAGCATGAAACCGCCGTCGGCGCCGCAGTCGGCGGAGAACGAGGTGCCGCGAGAGGACACGAACGGCATCGTCCACCCCATCCGCGCCTTGTAGGCCTCGATCTGGGCGAGCGGCATGTTGGACACGGTCACCCAGCTGACCCCGGACTCGGCCAGCCTGCCCAGGCCGGTGACGCTGTTCGTGAACGCCGTGCAGCCCGGGCAGCAGTCATCCGGCCCGTTGTCCATGAACTGGTAGGCGACGAGCTGACCTCTGCCGTCGAAGAGGTCGAGCAGGGTCTTTCTACCGTCGGGCGTCTCGAACGCGTACCCGCCGTCGAACGCGACCATCGGCAGGCGGCGGCGCCGCGCGGCCAGGGCGTCCAGCGCGCGGGTGGCTTCCTTCTCGGCCTTGAGCAGCTCATCGCGGGCGTGCTGCCACTCCTCGGCCGGTGCGATCCTCGGCTTCTCCATGCCCCGATTGTGCCGCAGGGCACCGACAGCATGTCCCGGGCCCAAGCGCGGACACGGTGTCTGGGCCCGCGCTGGGTACGGGTGATCAGCCTTGACCTGCGGCTAGCTGGCGTCCCATCCGCTCGATCAGCTTCTGCAGCCCGCGCATCGGCCGGACCATCACGGTAAAGCTGACCAGCTGGTCCGCCTTGTTCCACCGCAGCATGTCCACGCCCTGGATATAGACACCCTCGAGCTGGGCCTCGAACTCCAGCACCGCGCTGCCGGGGTCATGCCACTGGCTGACGTAGCGCAGGGAAGGACCCAGCACGACGAGCGCGCTCTGCAGGTGTTGCGCCGCAAGCGCCTTGCCCTCCTGCGGCGCGAATACGGCTGGTGACCGGAATACCACGTCGTCGGCCAGCAGGTCGTCCAGGAGGGTCAGGTCCCGCGATTCGACGACGGCATGCCAGGAGCGCAGGGCCGGTGGCTGATCAGACATGGATGTACTCAAACCCAGCACCGTCGAAACAGCAAGCCATCGGCGCCGGCTGCTGCGTACTGCTGCCTCCGGAGCGTTCGTTGCGGTGCCGCTGGGGCTGCATAACATGAGCGCGGTGACCCGTTACGTGAAGCACCGGGAACCTCCGGCTTCCGGCTCGATCACCGCGGCCCCGGATAGCTTCCGGGCTGAGGTGCGGTTCTACCGGGAGATCGCCCCGGTCCTGGGTGTGCGGGTTCCCCGGTGTTACGAGACTGAGGACAAGGGTGACGGCACCACGCTGGTGCTGGAGGATTTGTCTGACTGGCGGCCCGGGGCCGACCCTGTGGCCGCCGCCCGCTTGCTGTCAGGGATGCACCGCCGCTGGGCGGGGCGCGCGCCGGAGCTGTGGCCCTGGCTGCGTCCGGTCGGAGCCGCCGCTGACCTGGTGGAGGAGCTGTTCGATCGGGTCTGGCCGGAACTCGCTCCCGTCCGGACCTCACCGCGGGCGTGCGCTGGCTAGGCGTGCGGCTGGCGGGGAGGGTCGCCGAGAGCGAGCATGACATCGGCCACCTGGGCCCGCTGACCCTCGTGCACGGGGACGCGTCCGTGCGGAACATGCGGACCGGACCCGGCGGGGAGGTGGTGCTGCTGGACTGGGAGGACGTATCGGCCGCTCCCGGCGTCCTTGACCCGGCGTGGCTGCTGTTGTCCTCCGTGGAGCCCGCGCGCTGGGACGCGGTGATTGCCGCCTACGGGGCCGCCGATCCTCCTTTCCGGTGTGCTGCCGGCCGTCGCTGTTCAAGGCCTGCTGAGCCTGGCCGGCAGCACTGTCGGTTCAGTGGATGCAGCGGCATGGATCGAACGCCTTGACGCCGCCGCTGATCGCTTGAAACACGCCTCGTAGCGGCTCGAATGCATCCGCGTCGTGACTGGCCGCCTGCCCCCGACCAGGCCACCTTGGCCCGCCAAGCTTGCATCAATCGCTAGGGCAACTGCCTGTGGTAACGGACCTCGGTGATCGGGAAGCCCAGCCTGTCATCCTGCTTCACGGCGCCGTCTTCGGCCCATCCGGCCTTGGCGTAGAAGCGGCGCGCACGCACGTTGGACTCCAGCACCCATAGCGTCGCCTGCGCGTATCCGGCGGACGCCAGGTGCTCCACCGCGGCGGTGATCAGGTTTCGGCCTAGTCCTTTGCCCCATACCTGAGGCAGCAGGTAGATGCCCACCAGTTCGGCGACGCGCGCCGGATCGTTGTCCGTATCGCGGGTCGGGCCGAACCAGGTAGCGCCGCATATCTGGCCGTCATTCACTACAACCACAACCCCGGTTGCCGCCTGGTCGGTCTCACCCAGCGTGCGCCGCCATCGCTCGACCCAATCTGCCGGGTCGAGCAGGTCCAGATAGTCCTGCAGCAGCAGGCCACGATATGCGGCTTGCCAGGACCGCACGTGAAGTGCCGCAATCTGCTCAGCGTCTTCAGGACGGGCGGTACGGATACACCCTTCGGTCAGTGCGTTCATCTCCGGCTCTTCCCCGGTCGCCGCGTTGGTCGTGCCAGTGGCCAATCCTGCCAGGGAGGCCTGGCGGTGATCATGGTCTGCTGCGTCCATTCATGTCACCAGCAGGCAGGTTACTGACCCGGGCGTATGCCACCACGAAGGACCTGACCGGCCCAGCCCCGCACTCGGGCGGGGTCCAGTGGCTTGCTCAGCCCTCAGCTCACCGCTTTCTTCACGAGCGCGCTGATCCTTGCCTCTTCGGCGGCGGTCAACTCTTTCAGCGCGAAGGCGGTCGGCCACATGGCGCCTTCGTCGAGGTTCGCCTTGTCGCTGAAGCCCAACGTCGCGTACCTCATTTTGAACTTGTCCGCGGGCTGGAAGTGGCAGACGATATTGCCGTCCTTGGCGTATGCGGGCATTCCGTACCAGGTTCTCGGCGAGAGGGCCGGCGCGCTGGTCTTGATGATGGCATGGAGCCGCTCGGCCATGACGCGATCCGGTTCCGGCATCTCGGCGATCTTCGCGAGTACGTCGCTCTCCCCGTCCGCCTTCGCCGCGCGCGGGCCGCGGCGCGCGGCCGCCTTCTGCTCTTGGCTGCGCTCCTTCATCGCGGCTCGCTCCTCGTCCGTGAATCTCTGGGACGCCGTGCCGCTGGTACTCCGGGCCGACCTCTGCGTGTCCTTCATTGCAGGTTCCTCCCCTACGAGTCCCGATGGGGACGATCCTCATGCTAGGCGCGGCCCGGTGACCGGCACTTCTCGATTCCTGACCAGTGCGGCACTCCGTCACGGCGCCCCCGGCTACGCTGCCCGCTCGCCGCGCTTGCCGGTCTGGTCCTGGCGCCCGTGGACCCAGCCACGGCACAAGTCCGGTGACGGGGCTTCTGCGCGGTGCGATCCTGTGCGTCGATTAGGCACCGGCCCGGCGCAGGCGCTCGTCTGCCTCGCCTGGGTATGACATGGAGAAACACGACAGCCTTTGACTTTCGGGCAGCGCCCCTGTCCCATATATCCCGTGTTGCGCTGCTCATCTTGTCCCCGCGCCTGCCCCGTCCGGGCCATGGCGGCAGGAGGGCATGGCGGTGGAGGTTACCCGCTGGCTGGCCCGGACTCGATAAGGGTCTTGTAGTGGTGTCTGCTCTTGTTGATGTAATTGCCCGCGGCGGTGCAGGTCGCTGAGGTGCAGGACACGCTGCTGAGGAAGCTGCCGGAGCCGCGGCTGGGGCTGGGCACCACAGACCAGCCGGTGCCGTTCGACGACTCGATCAGGGTCTGGTTAGCGCCGCCGCCGGTGGTGGTGTAGTTGCCCACGGCAGTGCAGGCGGTCGCTGAGGTACAGGACACGCCGTTGAGGTAGCTGCCGTACGCGCGGTTGGGGCTGGGGACCACCGACCAACTGGTCCCGTTCCAGGACTCGATCAGGGTTCTGGCGGTGACGCTGACGTTGCCGTAGTTGCCCACGGCGGTGCAGGCGGTCGCCGAGGTGCAGGACACACCGTTGAGGTAGGCGGCGGAGCCGCGGCTGGGGCTGGGCACCACCGACCAGCCGGTGCCGTTCCAGGACTCGATCAGGGTCCCGTTAGCGCCGCCCCCGGTGGTGGTGTAGTTGCCTACGGCAGTGCAGGCGGTCGCCGAGGTGCAGGACACGCTGTTGAGGTAGCTGCCGTACGCGCGGTTGGGGCTGGGTACCACCGACCAGCTGGTGCCGTTCCAGGACTCGATCAGGGACCGGTAGCGAACGCTGCTGGTGGTGTAGTCGCCCACGGCCGTGCACGCCGTCGCCGAGACACATGACACGCCATTGAATTTGCCGTCGCCATCCCGGTTTGGGCTCGGTACCACCGTCCAGCTGGTGCCGTTCCAGGACTCGATCAGGGTCTTTTGGGCGCTAGCGGTGTAGTAGTAGCCAGCGGCGGTGCACGCGGTCGCCGAGACACACGACACGCTGCTGAGGGAGCTGCTTCGGGGCGCGGTGTTGGGGCTGGGCACCACCGACCAGGTGGTGCCGTTCCAGGACTCGATGAGGGTCGAGCCTACGCTGCTGTTGATGCCGTAATTGCCCACGGCCGTGCAGGCGGTCGCTGAGGTGCAGGACACGCCAGCGAGGGCATTGTAGGCGATAGCCGGGCTGGGGCTAGGCGCCACTGACCAGGTCAGGGTCTGCGCGCTCGCCGGGGCTGAGGTGCCTGTCAATACCAGCCCGGCCAGCACGACACCGGCGGGCAGTCTGCCGCCCGCGAGCAGGAAGCGCCCGGTGCGCCGACCTGAGCCGCCAGTAACCCACGCCAGGATTCCCATGACTTACCCCTGCCTCTCGGAGCTGGTTCCCGGTCAGCACGCGAAACGGCCAGCCAGCCGGGTGGTTGGGGTTCCTAGTCTGCTGCGTTCTTCTCGCAGGTGCCAAGGTTCGCGGGAGCACCCGGCGGGTCACAGGTCGGCGTAGCCGATAGCGGTAGCGACGCCCGCATGGCGCCTTTGACGCGCCGGGTGCGAGCCGGACAATCGTCAGCGAGATAGACGCTGCATGCAGACCAAAGGGCAGCCGAGTCAGCCTGCTACAGCAGCCCCGCCGCCAGCTGGGACGGCCCGGGCGCGCCGGGCGGGGCCTCGCCGAGGCCGGAGCCCGGCGTGGGGAGCGCCGGACGGCGGCGCCGCAGGAGCCGCCGTGATATAGGACATGCGCTAATTCGGCTACAACCCTTGCTCTGCTCTACGACGACCCATGGCCGCCAGGGCGCGAACCCCGGTCGCCCTGTTCGGCCACCTGCTTTGCTAGTGCTCTTAACCTTTACGTGATTCGAGCCTCGGCTGCTGCGGTCAGTTGATATCGAACTCGTTGCCTTCCGGGTCCTTCATCCCGACCGCGTAGTGGTCCAGCCCTTCCTCGGAGAATGCGCCAGTGATGGTGGCGCCCAGGCCGGCCAGCCGGCTGGCCTCCGCGTTGACTCGCTTCCTGCGAGTATCGATGGGGTCCGTCCGCCCGCCACTGGCGCGGATGTCGAGGTGCAGCCGGTTTTTGACCGCCTTGACATCCGAGACGACCTGGAACCAGATGCTCGGCCCGTGGCCCTCCGGGTCGCTGATCCTGTCCGCCCCGTCGACCAGCTCCTCCTCGGGCACCCCCAGCTCGCGGTAGAAGTCGTTCCAGGTAGCGAATCCAGCCGGGGGCGGCGCGAGCTCATAGCCCAGCGCGGCGGCCCAGAACCGAGCCAGCCGGTCCGGGTCGGCACAGTCGATGACCAACTGAAAGTGGACAGGCACGGGTTCCCTCCCCAGGCCGCTCGGGTAGCCACCGACATCCTGCCAGATGCTTCGCGGCGCGGGGCCAGAGTGTCGAGTCAAGGCATCTCGAACTGCACCCTGGCGATCTGCTCGACCCGGAAGCCGGGACGCTCACAACCGAGACCACAAGGGTCGTGGTGGATGGCAGAGTGGTCGATTCGGACGGCAAGACGGAGAACGCTCAGCACGTGATCGCGCCGGGCGTGTGTCTGGCGTCGCGATTAAGGAGGCCCGCATGAAGGTGCGCGAGATTGTGATCACCGGGGGTGCGGTCCTGGCGGTGTGCGGCGTTGTGGGGCTGGCCCCGGCTGCTGCGCAGGCGGGGTCTGTCTCGGCCGCGACCTGGACCAGGCAGGCCCCGGCGGCCAGCCCGCCCGCCCGATACGGCGCGGCGATGGCCTATGACGCGGCCACCGGCACCGTGGTCATGTTCGGCGGCTACAACCCCCACTTCCTCCTCACCGGCACCTGGACCTGGGGGTGATCCGGCCTGTCTTGGGCCAGCAAAGGAGTGTTCGGTCATCCCCGCGATGTGGCCGTCTTTCTGCACTCCTGCCCTTATCCGTCCTTCCTCGATAGGCGCCGAATCCTGGTGAGTGGACGCCCGGGGCTCGGGTCGGCGGAGCCCGGCGCAGGCGCCGCCTTGACCAGTGGTCCGTGCACAAATCCGTGCACAAACAACACGCAGAAGGCCCCTTCCTTGATCGGAAGGGGTCTCTGGCCTGGTAGCGGTGACCCGATTTACGCGTTGACTACGACCGATCCCATGACGGTGCCGGTCGATACTGTGCTCTGGCTCGACGAGGTAAGCGCCGCCTGACCTGCGTTGATCTTCTCCGACCTGCCCGCGCACGCCGTCGGATTGGATCCACGCAGAGCGCGCCCGAATATCGAGCGAGGTCGCAATTCCAGGTGGTCGTAGGTACATATCGGCGTCAATAACTACGACGAGACCTTCGGGTTGGGTACCCGAAGCCCTGACCGGAGGATTCCGATCCGAAGGCCGTGGTGTTTTGTCGCCTGCCACGAGCATGGGACCACTTTTCGGGGTTTTCTGCCACGAGCATGGGACCACCTGGTTGCCAGTGATGGGACCACCGGGCGTGTCGGCTTGGCGGTCTTGATCACTTCCGGTACCGGGTGCCTTCAAGTCGATCGACTTGGGGGTTCGGGGGATGGCTTTCCGGGAGGTTGCCGTGACTGAGATCCGTGAGGTGCTGCGGGCGTGGCTGGCTGGTGCCGGGCTGCGCCGGGTGGCTGAGCAGGCGGGGGTGGATCGTAAGACCGCCCGCCGGTATGTGGACGCGGCGGTGGCGGCGGGGCTGGCCCGGGATGGCGGGGCCGGGCAGCTGTCGGATGAGCTGGTCGGCCAGGTCGCGCAGGTGGTCCGCCCGGCCCGGCCGGGCGGGCACGGCCTGGCGTGGAACCTGCTGGAGGCCCGCCACGGCGAGATCAAGGCGCAGGTGAAGGCGGGCCTGTCGGTGGTCAAGATCGGGATACTGCTGGAGCGGCAGGGCGTCGTGGTGCCGTACCGGACGCTGCACCGGTTCTGCGTGGAGCGGTGCGGCTTCGGCCGGACCGCGTCCACGGTGCGGGTCGCCGACGGCGAGCCCGGCGCGGAGTGCCAGCTGGACTTCGGGTATCTGGGCCTGCTGGCCGACCCGGTGACCGGGCGGCAGCGCAAGGTGCACGCGCTGATCTTCACTGGGTGCTATTCGCGGCACATGTTCGTGTGGCTGAGCTTCACCCAGACGCTGGCCGCGTTCATCGCCGGGTGCGAGGCCGCGTGGGTGTTCTTCGGCGGCGTGTTCAAGGTCCTCATCCCGGACAACGCGTCGGCGATCGTCACCGACGCGGACGCGGTCAACCCGCGGCTCACCGCCGGGTGGCTGGATTACGCGCAGCACTGCGGCTTCGCCACCGACCCAGCGCGGGTCCGGTCGCCGAAGGACAAGCCGAAGGTGGAGCGGGCGGTGCAGTACGTGCGCGGCAACTTCTTCGCCGGCGAGCATTTCACCGGCCTGTCCGACGCGCAGGCGCGGGCGGAAGCGTGGTGCCGCAACGTGGCCGGGATGCGCATCCACGGCACCATCCAGGCCCGCCCGGCGGAGGTGTTCGCCGAATTCGAGGCAGCGGCGCTGCTGCCGCTCAGCCTGCCTTATGACGTGCCGGTGTTCACCCGGGTCAAGGTGCACCGCGACTTCCATGTCGAGGTCGGCCGGGCGCTGTATTCGGCGCCGCAGGATTACCTCGGCTGCCACCTGGACGCCCGCGCCGACTCGGCCCTGGTCAAGCTGTTTCACCGCGGCCAGCTGGTCAAGACACACCCCCGTCAGCAGCCGGGCCGGCGGTCCACCGACCCGGCTGACCTGCCGGCCGAGAAGACCACCTATGCGATGCGCGACGTCGCCTCCCTCGCCGGGGCGGCGCGGCGGCACGGGGACAGCGTGGGCGTCTATGCGGACCGGCTGCTGGATACCGACCTGCCCTGGACCAAGATGCGGCAGGTCTACCGGCTGCTCGGGCTGGTCCGCCGCTACGGCCCCGGCCCGGTTGACACCGCCTGCCAGCGCGCTCTCGACCTGGACGTGGTCAGCGTCACCAAGATCGCCTCGATGCTGGAAAAGGCAACCGAGAACACGCCCCCGCCGCCGGTCCCTGCCACCGCGGCCACTGCCCGGTTCGCGCGCGACCCGGTCGAATACCGGCCCGGCGGCACCCAGCTGACGCTCATCCCCGGCGGGAAGGAGGAGAGCCGGTGACCGCCACCATCCGCGACACCGTGAGCCCGGACCTGCGCACCACGCTGCGGGCGCTCAAGCTCGGCCAGATGCTGGCCACCCTGCCCGACCGGCTGGTCCTGGCCCGGCAGCAGAAGATGACTCATGCTGACTTCCTCGAGCTCGTCCTGGCCGACGAGCACGCCCGCCGGGAAGCCAAGTCCGCGTCGCTGCGCGCCCGCGCCGCCGGGCTCGACTCCGGCATGCGGCTCGACACCTGGGACCAGAGCGCAGCCGTCTCCTACGACCGCCAGCTGTGGAACGAGCTGGTCAGCCTGCGGTTCCTCGACGGCCCGCACGGCGCCCTGCTGCTGGGACCGGTCGGCGTCGGCAAGACCCACCTGGCCTGCGCGCTGGGCCACATCGCCATCCGGAGGCGGCGCACCGTGCACATGGCTCCCGCAGCCAAGCTGTTCAAGCGGCTCAAGGCAGCCCGCCTCGACAACACCCTCGACTACGAGATGCGTCGCCTCGCCACCGTCGAGCTGCTGATCCTGGACGATTTCGCGCTGCAGCCGCTGGATCCGACCGAGACCGCCGACTTCTACCAGCTCTGCGTCGAACGCCACCAGCGCGCCTCGACCGTGGTGACCTCGAATCGCACCGCTGAGGAATGGCTGGCCATGATGGCCGACCCGCTGCTGGCCCAGTCCGCCGTCAACCGGCTCGCCTCCACCGCCCACGAACTGGTCATCGAGGGCGAGTCCTACCGGCGCCGCCAGAAGCCATCCATCACCAGCAGCACAAGCGTGTCCGTTGACGAGGAGAAAGGAAACCACCATGATCACTCATGACCAAAGGCGGTCCCTTCCTCGTGGCAACACCCCGGTCCCATCACGCTGGCAAGCGACATGTTTATAGACCGAGCGTTGTCCGTGGGTCGCGTCCCATGAAGGCAGAGAGGCGTTCCCAGTCGTCAGCACCGGGAGCTGGGTAGACCTCCGCCCCGAAAGGGGCTCCAGGCTCGACCATGTTGCGGTACTGAGGTTTGATCACGGCCCGTGCCCCCTCGAGTGCCGGCAAGGCGAGAGAAGGATCCAACTTGTCGATCTGTCCGGTGGCCCTGGCCAAGTCCCAGGCATGTGCGGCCAGCTCTGCCAGGTACATGTCCACCAGGGTGGCCCCCGTGTACTCCTCGCCCCACGGCATTGTGTACCTCAACGACAAGCTGGAATTGTCGCCCCATGCTTGTGCCGCCTCCTCCGCAGCGCTACGTAGCTGACCGGGCGCGTCGGACAGCTCCACGTGAGGGGACTTGTCTCCGGGCGGGGGTGCCTGCCCGCGGCCGAGAGCGGCCGCCCGGTGGCCCGCTTCGACGAGGTGGTCGATCAGTCCGGCCACGTCGTACTTGGGACACGGTGCAGGGTGGCCGAGCTCGTCAGCAACTATTCCTGACACGATCACAGCAGCGTTCTCGTAAGAATCCAGCAACGTGCTCCGGCGGTCAGAATCGGCCATGCGGTTCCTCCTCGGCGTAACAGGCTAGCTACGCCGGTCGCCGGTTCGCGAGCGCACCGTGAATGTCGCTGGGGACTCATCTGTCGGTCGTGGCCGCATCCAATCGGCGCCGAACCTCCGACGTGTTCACGCCGAGAGCGCCCAGCAGCACCGCCGCAGGATCTGGTGGTTGGAGAGTGAGGATCTGGGCCAGCACCTGCTGGGCCGTGACCTGGGTCTTCCGGCGCATGGGCTTGACCGCTTCCTCAAGCACTTTCTTTGCCGCGGGCGTCATGCGGAAGCGATCTTTTTTCATGACGGCTCTGATCGTCGGCTTCTTCGGCACGGCGCGCATCGGCAGTGGGGGAGCGTCGGTGCTGGATCCCATGCCCAGGGCACCCAGGGCTTCGTGATCAAGCGACTCAAGGGCCTGGCGAGCTTGCTGCAGGCTCACGCCCAACACGACTTCGATCGAGGGATCCTCCAACAAGCCGAGCAAGACGTGATCGGTGCCAGTTCGGCGATCACCTCGGCGACGGGCCTCCTCACTGGCCCGCAAATAGATGGCCCAGACGTGAAGCATCTCTGGCACAGCGGATTCGGTGGTCATGATGACTCCTTGTTGTATTTGGTGTGCACGGATTGGCGGGTGACGCCCAAAGCGTCCCCGATCTGCTGCCACGACCAGCCCTTTCCCCGGGCCGACGCGACGTGGTTCGCTTCGACCCTCTCAGCCAGGCGATGGAGCGCCAACGAGGCGCGAAGCCCAATTGCCGGGTCATCCGACGAGAGATTCACGCTGAGTTCTTCGATGTCCATGCCTGTCAGTATAGACTGACATCCTTGATTTGTCAACCTAAACTGACACAGCAGATCGCCACACCGGAGTGCCCCAGATGGCCGGGCAGAGGACACGATTCTTTGGCGAGGCCCTAGCCGATGACACGCCAGCACTTACGCAGCCCGCCGCAGCGGGAGGCTCCGAACCGTTCCGGCAGGGCGGGTTCGGATGCCGTCGCCTGACGAATTCCTGGCTGAGTGCCGCCCAATACGGGCCTGGTCCTGCTGCCATATGATCAAAAGGCCAGTTCCCTGATCCAGGAAACTGGCCTCTGACCTGCTACTTCTTGGTAGCGGGGGCAGGATTTGAACCTGCGACCTCTGGGTTATGAGACGTACGACGCACGTCTCTGCGGTTCCTCATGGTCTCGTCAAACCCACGCTGACCTTGGCGCATGCAGGACGCGGCATCTCGGCGGAGCCGCCCATGCTCCCCCGTCTCACCTCGTCTCGCAGCATCTGGTTTACAAATCCGTTTACAGATGCGGCGCCTGGCCTGCTGTTCCCTGGTCCTCCCCCGTCCTCCTCGTAGCTGCCACCCCTTGGCCGTGACCGACGTGTCAAGGCTCGCGTAGCGACCGCGCAGCGGCGTGGCCTTGATGGGGAGGACTCGGCCGAGACCATATTGAAGCGAGGAGGACTGAACCGGCATTGTCAGCTTGGGAATCTGAGCGGGCGGCGGCCTGATCGTGCTTGACTTGGGCGAACGGGTGTCC
The DNA here is from genome assembly GCA_963702235.1 of uncultured Actinomycetes bacterium. Taxonomy (GTDB): domain Bacteria; phylum Actinomycetota; class Actinomycetes; order Streptosporangiales; family Streptosporangiaceae; genus PALSA-505. The sequence continues at coordinate 222,800 of CAVPBZ010000021.1, read as the reverse complement.
GCAGGTGACCGCATCGTGCCGAGCAGCTGTCAGATCACCGTCCCTGGCACGCCCTGCCTCGTTGGCTCCAGAGTGGGCGGTCATAGCCCGAATGCGTACAGGCCGTCCTGGCCTCCCGCGTAGAGGACGCCGTTCACGACGGCGAAAGGCCCATAGAATCCATGAGCCGGTGACGTCCAGAACAGGGCGTGAGTGGTCACGTCGTAGGCCGCGATGGTTCCGGTCCCGGTGGGCGCGTACAGCACGCCGTTGGCGACGGTGGGCGCGGTATTGTCTCCGGTGCCTGCGCTCCATAGCAGCGCTCCAGTACTCGCGCTGAATGCCATCACTCCGCTAGCCTGCGAATCCGTATATAGGACGCCCTGCGCCAAAGCCGGGGTCGTGTCCATGTTGCAGCCGCCGGGCCGGGACCACCGGATGTACCCGTGGGTGGCGTAGAGCGCATAGAGCCCGTTAGCTGAGCACAGGTAGACGGTGTTGCCGCCGACGATTGGCGAGGCCAGCTGGATCTGGCCGACTGGCTTGGTCCACAGGACAGCTCCGGTGGAGGGGTTGAGCGCGACGAGGTTCCTGTCGCGCGGTCCGCCGACCTCGGTCGAGACAAACACTCTGCCGCCCGCAACGGCCGGAGCGGACCGTACCAGGCCCGGCAGAGTGGCAGTCCATAGCGGGGTTCCGGTAGCTGCATCATAGGCGTGCATGGTGAAATACCCAGCCGCGTACACTACGCCCTTTACGAGGGCTGGCGAGGTCGCCGCGCCGCCGATCGACTGGCTCCACAGTTCCGCGCCGGTAGCAGCATTAAAACCGTACAGAATCCCGTTGTTGGACTCGACAAAGGCGCGCCCGCCACCGATGGCGGGAGTGGATTCCAGGCCGCCGCTGGTCACCGCACTCCAGTCAAGCGAGCCGTCCGCAGTGTCCCAGGCCCGAAGAGTGGCATCGGAATAGGTGCCGAGGAAAGCCTGGCCACCGGTAACGCTGACGCCGCCAATGCCAGCCGCCGCCCCGCCTGTGCTTGCCTTCCACAGCAACTTTAGATTTGCGACATTGCCCGGACCAATCGTTGTCTCCAGGGGGTTATAGCCGGTGTGCGCGGCGTTGTACTGAAACTGCGGCCAGCTTGCAACGGCGCTCACCCGGAGGGGCCGGGAGGACTGGAAGACGGCAGGCCTCACACGAGCTGTCCCCACCCCTGGGGCGGCCCAGGCCGCCGAGGACGGGGCGGTGGCAGATACCAGCCCGGCCACTGCCAGGGCTATGACCGCGGTTAGCCTGAACCTCGCCGTCCCGCCGCGCTGCGCTGCGCTGAAGCGAACATGCGACTTCCTCCCGGACCCGGCGGCCTGTACACGGCCGCACAGATGAGACGCCAGGAAGACAGTGCCGGTTTACCCGCCAGCGAACCCCAGTGTTATGCACGGCCACCGTGGCACAGGCAGGAGACTTGTCCGTCCCCGACTTCTTCCTAGTACGGCAGCCGCCATTGGCGGTTTGACCTGGTGGGATGTGGTGGGGGAACCGGTCACATGGGCGCAGCCGCCTGACGATCATGTGTTTGTGAGGACAACAGAATCGAAGGCGGCTGCTGCTGTCAGGATAGGGGCGGGGCTGGCCGGCCGGAAACGGGCCGGGCTGCTGGGGCTGCTGCGGTCGTGTTTCGTCCGGACGGAGACGTGGCTGCAGGCAGGCAAGTACGTGTCGGCGCTGGTCAGCGAGATGCCGAAGCGGAACGGGTGGACGATCGCCCAGCATGCCGGGGACCGCACTCCAGACCGCATGCAGCGGCTGCTCAATCGCGCGGCCTGGGACACGTTCGCGGTGATGAGCGAGGTGCGCCGGTTCGCGGCGGAGGGCCTGGAAGATGCCGCGCGCCGCAGCCGGCGTGGCGGGATGGTGATCGGGACGCTGGACGAGACCGGGCAGGAAAAGCAGGGTGAGGCCACCGCGGGAGTGAAGCGCCAGTACATGGGGTGCGCGGGCCGGGTGGCGAACGGGATCAACACCGTGCACCTTTCCTATGTCCGGGAGAAAACCGGGCACGCGCTGGCCGGCGCGCGGCAGTGGATACCCCGCGAGCACATCGAGGACCCGGTGACGTCCCTGGTCATGGGGCTGCCGCTGGATCTCTGAGTTCCGCACCAAGGGACAGCTGGCCATCGACATCTGCACCGACGCGTACGCCGACGGCCTGGCGTTCGACTTCGCCTGCGGGGACGAGGTCTACGGCGGCTGCACGCAGCTGCGGGAGTTCTTCGAGGCGCGCGGGCAGGCCTATGTCTTGCGGGTGGCGTCGAACTTCACGCTCACCTTGGCCGCAGGGACGAAGCTGACCTGCGCGGAGGCGGTCAGGCGGCTGGTGAAAGACAAGCGCCGGTGGGAGGTCCGCTCCGCCGGGAAGGGCTCCAAGGGCGAACGCTGGTATGCCTGGGCGTGGATAGCGACGGCCTCGCCGCGCCATCACCTGCTGGTCCGCCGTCACCTGCGGACCGGCGAGCTGGCCTTTCACTACTGCTACGTGCCCGACGGGCAGCTGGTGGCCAAGACCAGGCTGATCCGCGCCGCGGGACTGCGCTGGCCGGTGGAAGAGGACTTCGAGTTCGGCAAGGACTGCTTCGGCCTGGACCAGTGCCAGGCCCGGCTCTACACCGCGATCACCCGGCACATCGTGCTGGTCATGGCCGCGCTGGCGATCTGCGCGGTCACCGCCGCCTTACTACACGACCGCACCGATACCCAGGCCCCGCCGCCCGTCACCCCTGACCAGGGTCCGCCGGCCGACCCCGGGATGATCCCGCTGACCATCCCGGAGATCAGGCGCCTGCTCGCCGACGCCCTCCAGCGCCCGCACCCGCCCGGACACGCCGCACGCTGGCTGAACTGGCGACGCCGCCACCAGGCCCGCTCCCGCTGGTTCCACCACCGCACCCGGCTAAACCGAGACAATGCCCTGGTCAGCTAGCAAATGGGGAGGGTCGGGGACTGGCGCGGTTTCCGCTGATTGCGACCCGTTTCCAGTCCCCGCCCGTCAAACCGTGCATGCGGTTCTCCCGCACACGGCTTACCGACGTTCTTCACCGTCGGCGTTCGGCTTGTCCGCGCCAGTCCCGGTAGGGCCTGGGCGGGATGACGGTTCGATGGAGGCTGGCCAGGCCCAGGTGGTCCGGGGATAGCAGCACCTGGGTTACGCCCCACCGCCAGCCGTGGCGCCGGTTGCCTCTCTTGGACAACCACAGCCCGAGCCGCCAGAGGGCGTAGTTCCCGACCTGGCCGAGGACACGGGCCGAGTTTCCGTAGCGGAAGTACCCGGCCCAGCCGCGCAGGAACATGTTCAGTTCCGTGACGATGACCTCGGCTGGCACCAGCAGCCGCTCCCGGCCGGTGATCTCCCGGATCCGGTCGCGGGCGTGCTGAGCAGCCTTGCGTGAGGGCCAGCGGGCGAGGAAGGTCAGGTGCGCCGACTTCGGAGTCCGCCCGCGCACCAGCCGGTGATGAAACCCGAGGAAATCAAACCCCGGGTTTCCCTCGGCCAGGTGCACGATGCGGGTCTTGGCCGCCTTGGGTTCGAGCCCAAGTCCGGCCAGCAGCTGCGTAAGCCGCGCGAGCGCGGCCTTCGCCTGCTCCTGGGTGTCGCACATCACCACCAGGTCATCGCAGTAGCGCACCAGCACCCCGTGCCCGGCGGTGTCCCATGCCCGGTCCAGCCGGTGCAGGTACACGTTGCAGAGCGTCGGCGACATCGGGCCGCCTTGCGGGGTTCCGGTTACCTCACGGCGAACATGCCCGTCCTGCATCACCCCCGCGCGCAGCATCACGCGCAGCAGCTGGAGGACTCCCTGGTCACTGATGCGTTCCTCGACCGCCTGCATCAACTTGTCATGCGGAATCGCCGAAAAGCAGTTAGCGATGTCCGTCTCGACCACCCACCGCCGTCCCCGCCAGGCCTCATCGATGAGGACCTGCAGGGCATCGTGCGCCGAACGCTCCGGGCGGAACCCGAAGCTGCACGGCAGGAAGTCCGCTTCGAAGACCGGCTCGAGCACGATCTTGCAAGCGGCCTGCACGATCCGGTCACGGACCGCGGCGATCGCCAGCGGCCTGAACTCACTACTGCCCGGCTTCGGGATGAGCACCCGCCGGGCCGGGAGCGGGCGCCATGTGCCGCCCTCCAGGTCGCTGGCCAGCTCGCGGAGAAGCCGGTTGATCCCGTACTCCTCGGCATCCGCCAGGGTGAACTTGTCGATGCCCGGCGCGCCGTTGTTACGGCGCACCGCGAGCCACGCCCGCTGCAAGACGTCCCTGCGGTAGACCTTGTCCCGCAGCGCGTGGAACCGCCGATCCGGGTCAGCCTTGGCCACCCGGTAAAGCACATGCTGCAACGCTCTGACTCTGTCCCCACGGACAGCCGCCAGGGTGGACCTAGCCGAGATTCCGGCACTCACCAGTCAGCAGCTCCCAGCGTGCGCGTGAACGAAGCAGCGGCCCTTCCCTACCCGCAGGTTGTGTTGTCCTGCGGCTCGATCAGTACTACGGCCGCCTCCGACTCCCTCCCGGCCGCCGCCCACTTCCCGGCTCCACACCGGTTATAGAACGGCGTCTTCCGCGCCAGCCCGCAGCACGCTTCGGCCGGGGAGGGCCTCTCCAGTTCCCGCCGCCACCATCTGAACGTTCCGCGCCCTCTTACGCCGGAGAGTCCCTCGCGGCTGCATTCCAGGATCTTCACCGCTTCCATGGCCTTCGCCGTGAACCGCCCGGCTCGGCACTCTCTTCGGTGTCTAACGACGCGGCAGGCTTCGCTTCCGCTACGGACCGTTCAGTTGCTCCCCCACAAGGGCTTTCGACGCTGGGCTCCAGCCCGGCCCGTTTCCAGGCCAGACCGCCAGCCTGCTACCGGGCTCCCTGGCGATTACCCGGACCGGACTTTCACCGGCAGGCGACGACGAGCTTCTGATCAGGTCATGATCGCTGGACAACCACCTCCATTGATCTCTGGACGCACCGGCTGCCGTACTAGGCGCCGGATGATCCGTGGGAGAGGCCGCGACGGTCGCGAGTTGGACAATCGCGAGTCGGGGAAAGACGAAGATGGCCGCCCTGCCACATCCCGGTCCGCGCCGGATGACCCGTGCGATCCTGGGTAACTGCCTGCCCGGGACGGCGCGGGCGCGCCGGGCGAGGCCTCCCCAAGGCCAGAGCCCGGCGCGGGGAGCGCCGGACGCGGCGCCGCAGGCGCCGCCTTGATTCTATATATGGCTCAATTCGGCAACGCTCCTGGGAGAACGGCAAGCCACCGCACCCGGATACGATCACGCGGCGATTCAAGATGCTCGCCGCGGCGGCCGGTCTCCCGGAGATCGACCTGCACGACGTCCGGCACAGCTACGCGACGGCAGGTCGTAATGCCCGGATCGACTGGAAGGCGCTCAGCAAGCGCATCGATCGCGCGGATGTCGCGTTCACCATGAAGCAGTACGTCCAGACAGACCTGGAGGCGGACCGCCAGGTGGCGACCACGCTGGCTGAGCTGATCCTCGGCGGGGCACTCGCCTCCGCAGAGATCGCGTGCGAGAGCAACGACGACGACCCGGAGAGAGCGGCTTGACCCGTGGTCCGTGCACAAATCCGTGCACAAACAACACGCAGAAGGCCCCTTCCTTGATCGGAAGGGGCCTCTGAGCTGGTAGCGGGGGCAGGATTTGAACCTGCGACCTCTGGGTTATGAGCCGTACGACGCACGTCTCGACTATCTCAGGCAGTCTCCCGCCGGTTGGATGACCTCGGCTAATGCGACAGATCACGGTGCACCTGGTCGGCTCAGTCTCCGCTGTCTCGTTCCGTTTCGCAGCGTCCGGTTTACAAATCCGTTTACAGATCGGCTTCTTGACCTGCAGCTTCCTGGACCTCCTGGGCCAGTGGCATCCCTTGACCGCCAGGCACGGACAAGGGGTCCTGATCTTGATTGACCCAAGCCAGAGCGCAGGTCCAGTGACGGGCCTTGCCGCGGAGGTGAGCGCAAGATAGCGGCCTGGTGGCGGAGGACGCAGGGGGCGAGGTCGCGGGCTGCGGCCCATCCCCTGGTGATCGAGCTGGGTGGCCATCGGTTCTTCCTGGGTTGGTAGGAGGCGAGGCGGAAGGGTGCCTCATCCGATAGCTGCCCGGCTATGGGCTTTGGCTGGCTTTTCCGGTGCTGGTCTCGGCATTCCTGAGCCCCGGCAGGACCACGCTCAAGATTGCCGAGATGCCCACGGCTACCGCAAACTCAGCCATGGCCCACTGGCCGGAGACATGCTCGACGAGCAGCCCGCTTGTCAGCGGCGCGAGCGCGGCAAGGCTCATGGATGCCTGGTGCAGGGTGCCGCTGACGCGGCCGAGCATGTGCTGCGGTGTCGCTCGCTGCATCACCGCGAGCAGTGCCGCGTTGCCTGTCGGTGCCAGCAGGACGACGGCTACTACCGGGAGTGCTACTAGCGTCGAGGGGAGCAGCAGCGCGGCAATCCCGAACACCACGGCGCCGACTGTGGTCTCAGCGATGATCAGCTGACGCAGCGGCAGGCGGCCCTGCAGTCTGGGGGCGATGATCGCGCCGAGTAGCCCGCCGAGTGCAATTGCTGCCTGGGTCAGCCCGATAATGGCTGGCGCGGTGCCGTGCCGCTGCAGCACGAGCGTGATCGTGAAGAGCACCCCATTGAACGCGAAGTTGATCAGCGGCGCCTGGATGACCACGGCACGCAACAGCGGGTGATGCCAGACCAGGTGCAGCCCGTCGACTACTTCCCGCCACAGCCCTTTACGCTCGCCGGAAGGCTCGGCCCGGAACTTGCCCCGGATCCGGCGCGCTGCCCCCGCCGAGACTAGGTAAGAGGCAGCGTCAGCGATGAACGGGACGGCTCTCCCGAGCCCGAACAGCAAACCGCCCAGCGCCGGGCCCACCAGCCCGGCCGCGTACGTCCTGGCCTCCGTGGCAGCCCAGGCTTGCTCCAGCTGCTCATCGGCGACGATGGCCGGGAGCGCGGCGCTGGCCGAGGGATCGAACAGCACGTTCGCGGCGCCGTCGATGACCGTCACGGCCAGTACCACCGGCCAGGTCACCAGATGCACCAGCACCAGGGCGGCGAGCAGGGCCAGCACGGCAGCGCGGCTGGTGTCGCAGACGATCATCGTCACCCTGCGGTCAAGCCGGTCGGATATCGCGCCGCCCGGCAAGCCGAGGACGAGCTGGGCAATCATGCGCGCCGTGCCGACAACGCCAGCGATCGTCGGCGAGTGCGTCAGCGCGAGGATAAGCAGCGGGTAGGCGATCAGGGATGCTTCGGTGCCGGTGTCGGACAGGACCTGGCCGATCCACAGCAACCGGAACCCGCGGTTACGCCGCAGCGATACGGGTCGCGTGGACCCGGTGGCGGCTGCTGGCTCCGCTGCACGGCTCATGCCGCTTCCTCACCTCCGCCTGCGGTCCTGGCTGCTGTGCTGACGAGCCCATGAGAACTGCCGCTCATCATGCCGAGCTGCCCATACCCAGCCATGTGAGCATCCTCACAAAGGGGGCGGCGTTTCCCCTTATCCACCCTGCTAATGACCAGGTTGACCTATTGCTTGGGAGGTCGTTTCGGGCAACGTCGCGACCTGCTTCTGCCCAGGTCAGAGCGGCAATCGGATTACCCCTGGGTGACCGCTAGAGACTGCGGGTTCCCCCCTTCTGACAGGGATGTGGCACGGCCACTGCCAGGACGTTCACGACTCCGGATGCCGCGATCGCAGTCTGTCGAATAACTGCCATTGACCTGGGTGACCTGGGTGGCGACTACACGCAAAATCATTCCGCGTATCGTCCGGATCATGGTGGCCTATTGCGGCGGCACCTGGTTTGCGTCGATAGCGGCTCGCTCCGCGTCAGTCAGTCCGGCGGCGGCGAGAATCTGCTGGACCATCGCGTTCTTCCCGCGGCCATAATCGTCGATGTTCGTGGCGATGGCACCGACCCGCCTCTTGACGGCGGCGTACTGCTCTCGCAGGCCGGAGTCTGTCCGCAGGATGTCCCGGACAGCTAGATGGGTTGCGGAGCGACAGGGAGCCCTCAGCGATGACGTAGGTGTTTGTTCCAGCTAGCCGGTCTGGCTCTTGGAATGCCCACCTCAGCGGGATGCCAAGTTCGCCAAGGGGCCTGAACCCGAGTCCGGTCAGGGTCTGCGACGCCGTGGCCACGTCCTGGACGGCGACCACGATGTCGCCGTCAATAATCGGCTTGGCTGCTAGGCCAGGAACTGAGGTGCTGCCGACGTGCTCGATTGCCACCACGGGCACCCCGGCGGCCGTCATCGCCTCGGCGTACTCCTGGCGCAGCTGCTCGAATCGCTGAGGCCAGGTCGGGTCGTACTCCACCACCGAAATCACGCCCGAAAATCTACGGAACCCAACTCGTGGCTACCAGCGACCTGCGATCGTCTTCGAGATGCCGCTCTGACCTTCAGATCCGTAGGAGTGGGCACATCGTCCAAGGCTGTCGATTGCGGCCCTTGTGCTGGGGCGATGTTTCATAGATATCCAGGCTGGACAGGTCCTGTCCGCTGTCTTGGCAGCAGGTTTGGCAGCAGCGGCGGCCTCGCCCTAATGGTTTTCAAGAGCATCCGTGTTTCACGACCTATGAGACCGCTACCTGCACCGTTGGCTTCGGGTGTAGCCCCTCCGCCACGATCATGCCGCGTATATCCCGCTTCGGGGAGAGTCTGGTCCGATCTGGACCCTGTGTAGCGGGCTGGTCCTCTTATTGGACGGCCGATGGGTGGCGGTGGCAGGTCCTCGGCGGAGGTTATCGTGGGGTGCTGGGCAGGGTGAACGTGACTGTCACTCGTGTGCCGGTGGGTCCGATCGTCGCGTGCATTCTAGACCTTCGCACGCAGCGCCATGCGTAGCACGCTAGAGGCCGGAGATGCGGCTCAGTACACTCAGCGGGCGCGAGCAGTCGAGCAGCGGCGTAGCCGCCACCTTCGTGCGGACCGCGCAGCGGGCAGACCGCGCTCACGCGGCGTCACATCCCGCCAGGGCGAGCTCGTAATCCACCGGGGAGGGCATGCTCCGCGCAGAGTGACTTCCGTCGTGGCTGTCTTCCTCGATCAACGCGGCGGACCTGGCTTGGTCAGCCGCGTACGTGCTGAAGGTCTCCCGCGACCTCAGCTCTAACTCCACGGTGGAATCCAAGGGCTCGCTCACGGCGCGGTGCATCGCCGAGCCAGGCCGCCACAAGGACTGCCTGATGAGAGCCGGTCGCACGTCTGGCGGTACCGGGCCGCGGTATACTCGCTGCCCAGAACAGTGGGCATGATCACTCCGGGCACTACACCGCCGCGCACCGCCACCGCTATAGACATCTCTCCGTAGGCCCGCTGGGCGTCATCATACTCGCCCAGTTCTCAGCCGAGTATCCGCCGCTAGGCCATGTCGCGGACCGGTGCCAGGTGTAGCTCGCCCTGTGCCGTGGCCACTTCGGTGCCGTCGCCGTACCACTTCTCGTTGAGCTCGGCGTCTCGACCGACCCGCTTCTCCCGGTCGGGCGCCCGCCACCCGCCCCTTCCCTGCCCTGTGGCGCCGCGCCGCTCGCGTTTCGGCCGGGCTCTCAGGCCCAGCTCTCGCAGCAGCGCCGCGACGGTGTTTTCGCTGGCTCGTCAGTCGGCGTCTTTCACGTCGGCACTGATCCGCGACGAGCTGTACTACCCCTGATGCACCTAGATAATCCCCTAACCTCAGCTTTCAGCCGATCCCTGCGCGCGGCCCGCTGCAGCAGTGCCCCGCCGGCCCATTTGTAGTATCCACGCCTGTGAGACTCCCAGCGCCCGGCAGGATACCGCGTGCACCATGCCGTGGGCTACCCACTCGGACTCGATCAACGCGGCCACCGCTACCGCACCATCACATCTTGACCCGAGAGGGCCCCGCTGCGCCCGAGCACTTCGCACCTCATCGCGAGCTCGGCATTCTACTTACGCAGCCGGGCCAGCTCGGCCCGCACTTCCTCTCTGACCGCCTCGTCACCGCCCTTGCGGCGGCGCCGGTCAGCGTTCACCCGGTTGCCCAGCGTCCTGTCATGGATACTAAGCTCCCGGGCCACCTGCGCGATCGGCTTTCCGGTCTCCCTCACCAGCCGCACCGCGCCGTCCTCAAAGTACCGGTCGGTCTTCCTCCGTGTCTCTGCCATCGTAAAGTCCCTACCTCAGAGGCTCTCACCCGGGCAGGTGCATCTCATCTGGTCCGATCTGGACCCTGTGTAGCGGGCTGGTCCTCTTATTGGACGGCCGATGGGTGGCGGTGGCAGGTCCTCGGCGGAGGTTATCGTGGGGTGCTGGGCAGGGTGAACGTGACTGTCACTCGTGTGCCGGTGGGTCCGATCGTCGCGTGCATTGGGCCTGACCCGCTTTGACGGACATCCATCATCAGGGGTTCGCCCCCGGAAGGATGTCCGACCATGGAGAGCATGGGGAAGAAGAGGCCCCGGCGCCGCCGTTCGTTCACCCCGGAGTTCAAGGCCGAGATCGTGGATCAGTGCCAGCGTGGCGACCGGTCGATCGGCCAGGTGGCCCGGGACTTCGACCTGACCGAGACCGCGGTGCGGGAGTGGGTCAGGCAGGCCGAGCGGGACGCCGGCAGCCGCCAGGACGGCGGCCTGACCACCGTGGAGCGGCAGGAGCTGGCCGAGCTGCGGCGGGAGAACCGCAGGCTCCGCGAGGACGTGGAGATCCTTAAGCGGGCGACGGCTTTCTTCGCGAAGGAGACCCGGTGAACGTCTACCCGTTCATCGAGGCGGAGAAAGCACAGCAGCGCAACGTCAGCCGGGCGTGCGCGCTGCTGAAGGTCTCCCGCGCCGCCTTCTACCAGCACCTGACGGGCCCCTCGCAGCGCGACCTCGAGGACGCCGAGCTGACCGAACGGGTCCGGGCAGTGCATCAGGAATCCAAGGGCCGCTACGGCGCGCCGCGGGTGCACGCCGAGCTGCGCCGCCGCGGCCGCCGGCACGGCCGCAAGCGGGTGGCCCGGCTGATGCGCCGGGCCGGTCTGCGCGGCCGGTCGCCGAAGCGGTGGCGCAAGACCACGATCGCTGACCCGGCGGCCGCCGCCCGGGCCGACCTGATCCGCCGCGACTTCACCGCCGACGCCACCCGGCTCAACTCCCGCTGGTGCGGCGACATCACCTACATCGGCACCTGGGAAGGGTGGCTCTACCTGGCCACCGTGATCGACATCGCCTCCCGCCGGGTCGTCGGCTTCGCCCTGGCCGATCACCTGCGCACCGAGCTCATCACCGACGCCCTGGCCAACGCGGTCGCCACCCGCGACCCCGATCCCGGGGTGATCTTCCACTCCGACAGGGGCTGCCAGTACACCTCCGCCCAGTTCGCCGCCCTCGCTGGCGACTGCCAGGTGGCCCTGTCGGTCGGCCGCACCGGCCAGTGCTGGGACAACGCCCTCGCCGAGAGCTTCTTCGCCTCGCTCAAAGGCGAGCTGACCGACATCCGGGCCTGGCCCACCCGGGCCGCCGCGCACTGGGCCATCGTGGACTACGTCGGCTGGTACAACGGCACCCGCCTGCACAGCGCGCTGGGATACCGCAGCCCCGCCGAATTCGAAAGCACCGGTCACAGCAAGATCAGAAAGGTAGCCTGACCAAGTCATCAGCCCTGTCCGTCAAAGCGGGGCAACCCCACATCTGGCTGGCCACGAGTTGGGCTATCCATAGGCCGTGTCCGGTCTGGTAGGGCCACAGCGCTGACGGGTCGCCTGTTTCGCTGGCCTGATGATCGTGACTGGTGGTACCTGCGCCGTCGTCTTCGATCTGGCACCACAGCTGTCCCGGTGTACGCCAGAGGTTCAGCTGCCCGGCTCCTCCGCCGTGGAATACGGCGTTAGCTGCCAATTCGTGAACGGCAAGCATTACGTCGCCTGCCCGGTGCTCAGGTATTCCTGCGGCGATGGCATAGGCCCGGGCTACCGCTCGCACTAGGGCCAGGGTGTTCGCATCGAATGCCTGATTGAGGACCATCATCGCCGCTCTGGCTTTGTGCGCGCCGATCCCGGCCGGGGGCTCAGCGCTCATCGGCGTGGTATGAACCTCCATCCTGCAGGCTGATGCCGGGTTCCCTGTTTTCGTTCATGGCCGATCGCTCCCTTGCGAGTCGCCGACAGGGTCTGGCGGGCTTGGTCTATCCGGCAGGTCCAGCCATGACGGCCCGCTCGTCGCGCTTACCCGAGCCAGGCTGGCCTAAGCGTGCTGGGCTGATAAATAACCTGGTCCTGGCATTAGGAGCGATCCCGCCGGGGCAACTGACGGGTGCGGCCAGGGTGTGCCTGGGCTCGGTAGCGAGGAGATCACATTGTCACTGCATGCCGAGCTGCAAGCGCTGCCCGACAATGAGTTGCTAGCCCTGCTGCGCGGGCTTCCCGCCGGGAGCGCTGAACACGAGGTGATCGGCACCCGGCGGATTGCCCGGATTGTCTACGTCGTGGGCTCGCCTTCGACTGTTGAAGCCAGGGCTTCGTCCTGGCTGGAGTAGCAGTTCAGCACACCGCCGACACCGGTCAGCGTGATGACACGGGGGACTGTGCCGTCTGGCGGAACGATCAGCCGCAGCTCGCGGCCTTCGCCTGCGGCCTGATTATGCGCACGGATCAGGACGTGGAGCCCAGAGGAGTCACAAAACCTGGTCTGGCTCATATCGACCAGGACGATCGGGTTCCGGGCGCTGGCCGTTTTCAGCAGGGCCGCACGGAGCTGCTCCGCTGTGGTGATGTCGATTTCGGCGGCCGTCACCACGACCGGTATACCGTTGACTGTGGTGCAGACATACTCGCTCTCAGGCATGTAGTCCCGCCTCCGCCCTTGACATGACTGTCCGGGGGACTAGGAAGTCTGCGAGGTCAAAGCAGGCGCGCCTAGAACACCAGAAGGCCGCTTAGCAGCGGTGACTCCACGCTACTGCGCCTGAGGCGAGGGATCCAGCCTGCGTCCGGGCCAGCAATTCCTGGTCAGCCAGCAAGCTGACACTCAGGAGCGGATTGTCTGACATGGCGGCATGCGCCCTAACTGTCCTTCTTGTGCTCTCAGTCTGCTGCCCTGGTAGTGGTGAGGTTACGCTTCAGGTGTGGTTATGCCGTTGCAGCCGCCGCCAGACGCGGACGACAAGTTGCGGGATTTCCGGTCGGTGACCGATGCCGCACTGTCGTATCTAAGCGCCGATGACCTGCTCAACGCGTTGCTGGACCGGGTGCGGGCGATCCTGGATGCCGATACGGCCGCGGTGCTGATGCTTGATAGCTCGGGCCGTCAGCTGATCGCCGCCGCCGCCAGCGGCCTGGAGGAGGAAGTCGCCCAGGGGGTCCGGATTCCGGTCGGCCAGGGTTTCGCCGGCCGCATCGCCGCAGACCGGCGGCCGGTCATCTTGGACCGAGTCGATCACAGCACGGTGCTTAACCCGCTGCTGCTGGAAAAGGGCATCCGGTCGCTGGCGGGTGTCCCGCTGCTGGCCCAGGGCACAGTGCTGGGGGTGCTGCACGTCGGAACCCAGCGGGACCGGGTCTTCACTTCCGATGATGCCGGGTTGCTCCAGCTCGCCGCCGACCGTGCGGCTCTGGCCGTGCAGTCGCTGCGATCCCGCGAGGACGAGGCCGCCGCGGTCGCCCTGCAGCGCAGCCTGGTGCCTGCGGCGCTTCCCACGGTGGCCGGGGTGGAGGTCGCTTCCCGGTATGTACCCGGGTCCGGCCAGGTCGGCGGGGACTGGTATGACGTGTTCTTGCTGCCCTCGGGTCAGCTTGGCATGGTGGTCGGCGACGTCGCCGGTTCCGGGCTCCCGGCCGCGGTCATCATGGGCCGGATCCGCAGCGCCCTTCGTTCTTACGCCCTGGAGTTCCCCGGCCCAGGTGAGGTCCTGGCCAAACTGGACCGCAAAATGCAGTACTTCGAAGAAGGTGACATCATGGCCACCGTGTCCTACGCGCTGCTCGATCCGGGCTCCGGCCAGCTGGACATTTCCTCGGCGGGCCACTTCGCTCCGGTCATCGCGGCACCCGGCGAGCGCGGCGCTGTAGCCCAGATCGCCGTCGACCCGCCGATCGGCGTCATGGACATCCCCCACAGGAAGACCACTACGCTGCCCTTGCCGCCTGGCGCCGTGCTGTGCATGTTCACCGATGGGCTGGTGGAGCGCCGCGACGCGCTGATCGATGACGGCATCGCCCGGCTCTGCGAGGCCGTAACATCCGGACCACCGGAGAGCGTCTGCGTCTCGGTCATGCAAGCCTTGGTCGGACACAGCCACGCCGGGGATGACATCGCCCTCCTCACAGTGCGGTGGCTACCTGGATAACCGCCAGCTTCGGCGCCCCTTCGCCTCTGTAGGTCTGCACGAGTGGGGCACCGTGCTGCGCCGACTTCCAGAGTTTGTCAACCCACTCTTCGCCAACTGGGCCGTGATCCTGCTCCCTCCCCTTCTTCCTCATAGCTGCCAGCCCTTGAGAGGGGACGGCGGGTCAATGGTCGGCGCAGCCGATCGCCTGCGACGGCCCGCAGGGCCGCCATTGACGCGGTGGCCGCGACTAGGACAATCGAGCGAGAAGAAGAAGGCTCTGCTGACCTGTCCTGCGGGCCGAAAGAGCCAGTCAGTCCCAACCGCCCTGCAAGGTGGCCCGCCATGCGCCGCGCGAGCCGCCAAGGCAGAGCAGCGGCGCATACGGCGGGCCACGGCGCCGCAGGCGCCGCCTTGATGCGCTACGCCAAACTTCTCGCTGAGGGTCGCCGTAGAGGTTCCGGCAACCTTCGGATGTACGAGCGGTGGAAGAAGGAGCCGGGGGTCAAGGCCAAGGTCCTCGCCGAGGAGTCCGGCGTCACGATCCACGCGGCGCGGGCGGCGCTGCGCCGTTACCGGGCTGGCCGCGCTCCGCAATTCCTGTCGGCTGGGCTAGAGCCGAAGACGGTGGTCAACGCGCACCGGATGCTCCACCGTGCGTGGGAAGACTTCGTATCCTGGAAGTGGCTCACCGCAACGTAGTCAAGGAGGCGCACGCTCCAGCTGTGCCCCGCAAAGGCCGGGCAGTCTGGACCGTTGCCCAGCTGCGGACCTTCCTCAACCTGGCCCGCCGGGACCGGTTCTATGCGCTGTGGGTGCTGGAGGCAACCTCGGGCATGCGGCGTTGCGAGCTGGCGGGAGCGCGCCGGGGTGGGCTCGACCTGGCGGCGGGCACGCTCACGATCGCGTCTACGCGGGTCGTCGCGGACGGCCGGGTGATCGAGTCGGACGGCGAGACCGAGAACGCGCAGCGCACGCTCGCGCTGGACCCGTTCACCTCGCCGCGCTCGGCGTCCACGTCGCAACGCTCGACCGGGAGCGGACTGCATTCGGCCCCGACTATGAGGACTCGGGGCTGCTGTTCTGCTGGGAGACCGGCAAGCCGCCGCACCCGGACACGATCACCCGCCGGTTCAAGCGGCTGGCGCGGTCGGCCGGTCTTCCCGACATCGACCTGCACGACGTCCGGCACAGCTACGCGACGGCGGGCCGGGACGCGAAGATCGACTGGAAGGCGCTCAGCGCGCGGATGGGTCACGCCGACGTGGCGTTCACCATGAGGCAGTACGTGCAGACCGACCTGGAGGCGGACCGCCAGGTCGCCAACGTGCTCGCCGAACTCATCGTCGGCGGATCGCTGGCATCCATCGACATCACCAAACAGACCCAGTCAGGAGACGAGGGCGAAGCGGCGTGACGACCGGCCCGTTTACAAATCCGTTTACAAACAGCCTGTTCGCGGACATGAAAGAGGCCCGGGGAACCATCCTCCGGGCCTCTGACGTGCTACTTACCTGGTAGCGGGGGCAGGATTTGAACCTGCGACCTCTGGGTTATGAGTGCAGTTTTTACGTTCAAATGGACCTTAACCGTTCTGAGTCATTAACGCTACACTGCTGGTCAGAGGGCATACCGTGATGACAGCTGATGTCGCCAGAGACCATCCACTGACGAATAAGCCGCCAACAGATGACCAACAATAGATCTTGACTGGGTGGCGTCATGGGATACACGCAGAAGCGACTGGGGCGCGACGGCCGACCTCGCTACACGGCCGTGTACCACGACCTGCGAGGAGAGCGCCGGTCTGCCGGGTCCTTCCCCAACAAGAAGGACGCCAACATGGCATGGCAGCGGGCGGAGGCGAAAGTCGGCGAAGGCCGTCTGAACGACCCGCGACGGGGCAGGCAGACCTTCCACCGCTACGTGACCAAGGAGTGGCTGCCCAACCACGTGATGGAGGTGACCACCCGGGAGGCGTACACCTACCAGATCGGCAAGCACATCCTGCCGTGGTTCGGCCCGATGAGGATGAACGAGATCATGCCGGCGCACGTCCGCGAATGGGTGACCGATCTCCAGGCTAAAGGCGTGAGCGCGGCGACCATTCAGAAGGTCCGGTTCATCCTGAGCGCGATCTTCACGTCCGCACTCGACGACGTGACCTTCCTGCACGCCTGCAAGGGTGTCAAGACGCCCACCGTTCCGAGAAAGCCCCTCAAGATCATCACTCCGGAGCAATTCGAGGCGATCTACGCGGCACTTCCCGACCCCGCCATGCAACTGCTCGTGGAAACTGACATCGAAAGTGGCCTGCGGTGGGGCGAGCTGACCGAGCTCCGCGTTAAAGACTTCGATCCAGTGACGCGGATCCTGACGGTCAGTCGGACAGTGGCCCAGGTTGACCCTAATTCCACCCCACCGGCCAGCGGTTCCTAGTCAAGCAGTACCCCAAGGACAGGGAGTACCGCCGTCTCAAGCTCAGTCAGCAGCTCACCGCCAAGCTGATCGCGCATATCGCCGCCAAGGGCTTCAGCGAGGATGACCTGCTGTTCACCATGCAGGTCCCTAACTCCCCTGCCGCCCGGCTCTGTGCCCTGCCCGACCCGGCCACGCTCGGCTTCACTAAGCCGAATGCCTCTGGCCGGCAGTACCGGCACGCGACTATGAGCGGCTACAACGCCGGCAAATGCCGATGCAGGCAATGCAAGGATGCTGCCGCTATCTACCGTGCCAGCCGCAGGGCCAACGGCCAAGACCAGCCCCGCAAGCCACGCGCCGTAGACACCGATGGTCACATTTCACGCGACTGGTTCCGCCTGAAGGTCTGGCGGCCGACACTCAAGCAGGCAGGGCTGACGTTCCACGTGCGCGCGCATGACCTCCGCCATGCACATGCCTCCTGGCTGCTCGCCGGCGGCGCCGACCTCCAGATGGTCAAAGAACGACTTGGCCACGGCAGCATTTCCACGACCGAACGATATCTGCACACCCTTCCCGACGCCGACGACGATGCGCTCCACGCATTCAGCAGAATCCGCATGCGAGCCACCGGGCGGCCGGCATGAACCCCCGGACCCGCCGCGCGGCCCTGTACGCCATCAGTGCGATAGCCATCCTGGCGAGCGCCAACGCGCTAGCTCACAGTTACGCCGGGCTGTATGACTGGGCGGTCCACCACCGGCTCAGCGGCTGGCAGGCCAAGTCCTGGCCCGCCGAGATCGATGTGTTCCTCGCGATCGGGGAACTCGCCCTATATGTCGCCTATCTGGACGACTGGCCCGCCCGGCAGCGGATTTGGCCCTGGACGACCGCGCTGGTGGGGCTGGCGGTCAGCATCGCCGGGAATGTTGGCCACATCCAGGCTCAAGCTGGCCGCCCGGTCATCCTGGTCGACCGGCTCACTGCTGCCACCAGCCCCATCGCCGCGTTCGCCGGCCTGGCGATCGGCCTGCTCGTGCTGAAGATGACCCGCCAGTACACGAGCGTTCCGATGCGCGGGGAAAACCCGGCGACCCCGGCGCACGCCGCACGCCCGGTGATCAACAGCAGATTCCCACGTCGGGCCGCCGACGGCGCGGCTGGCCGAAGTGCCTGGCCGGTGGCTGATCAGCCGGGCATGACGACGGTGTCGCCGGCCGTCCTGATCCAGGACTGCTACACGATGCGAGCGCCATATACCAGGATGCTGCCGCGCGGGGCGAGCGGCTCAGCCAGCGCACTCTGGCCCGGCAGCTCCGCGGTCATGGCCACAGGTTCCCCAACGAGCATCTGCGCGCGATAGCCCAGAGCATCGGACTCGCCCCGGGCGAAGCCGTATGAGCCGACCGCGAACGTTGCATATGGCACAACGTGCACGAGCTAAGAACCTCGAGACACACATAGCGACGAGGAGGCATCATGCATGAGGCGAGTGGAGCGGAGGCCCGTCTCCGGCGGGCGGCCACATTGCCGGGCATACTCGTGGCCAGCTTTGACGCCTTCGAGGTCATCCGGCTGCTGGCCCGAGACAGCGAGGACACGGTACCCGCGCTGTTCGCCGCCTTCATGACCGCTGCCGACGCCGCCGTTGACGGCCGCGAAGCCGTCACCACTGCCCCGTCACTTCCGCGCGGCACCGGACGAAAGACCGGCAGCAACCTGCCGACAGCCTCGGACGGCGGCCTGGCCACGGTGACCGACGCCATAGCCGCGCTCGCGGTGCTGCTCGGACAGCGCCTCGGCGACGCCGCGGCCCTACCCGCTGCCACGGGCGACCTGGCCGCATGTGAACAAGCAGCTGCCGCGGCGGAACGCATCTCCCGGCTGATGGCTCGTGGTCACGATGACCCCCGTCTTCGGTGAGTTCCTTGGCCCCGCCGCCGGCCACATCACCGCCGCTGTCTCCTGCCGTGACGAACTGCCCTACGCCGTAAGACATGCAGCCATCCGCGAACTCGGCCGCCTGACCACGACGCTGGCCCGGTACCTGTCCGACCTTGACCTGCCAGATGAGTTCAGTCCCGCCAGCAAGCGCCAGCCAGGCCCCGAGGTCCGGGCCGCCCTTGATGCCAGGAACGCTCTGTGCTGCGCCGCTGCAAACCTGCAAACCTGCAAACAGGGATCAAAGCCCTCGCAAACCACGCCGCCGCCAATGACGAGCACCCGGCCGTTCGGCACCTGCGCGCCGCAGCGGACTACCTGACCGCCGGCCGGGACCTGCTGCAAACACATTTCACCAGCGGATCCGGCAACATGCGGACAGCAGCATCCTCGTGGGCGCCGCTGCTTGTCTCCGGGCCGGTCACTGCCGCGCTGCTCACCGAACTCGCAACCTGCGCCCGGCAACTGGCGCCCTGGACCGCGCAGCTATCGGTCATGGGCTCCATAGACACGTGCGTCCCCGCCCAGGCGGGCCTATCCCTGCACATCGCCAGCCGGTGGATGAAGACCGCGGGAACCTGCATCCAGTCGGCTCAGCGTCAGCGCCCTCCGCCCGCCTCCGCCCGCAGCATCCTCGACTCCGTCCCGGCCAACGTGCCGCCCCCATGGCAGCCGCCAGATCACCCAGAACCGGTAACCGGACTCTGCGACGGCATCATGATCACCGCCCAGCGGCTTCGCCGCGCAGCAGTGGCCTTCGCCGGCCACGCCCGCTGGTCCCCCGCCGCCACCTCTCTATCATGGCGGCGCGACGCCCTGGCATCAGCGATCAGCGGCCACTGCAGCGAACTCATCCTGCGCACCGTCGCCGAAGGGGCCGACCGGCTGAGCACCGGGCCGGCCCTCCAGGCACAGCTGGCCAGCGCAGCCGATGCCATGGCCCAGACCTGGCCAGCATGGCGCGCTGTCGCTCACCAATGGGACATCGCCAGCACCGGCACCCACACCGGCGCAGGCATCACGCCAGTCGCCCGTGAATTCGGGGACCTCGTGATACGGCTCGGCCGCCTCGCCTACCGCAACCCGCACTGGACGCCAGTCAGCGCCGAAGCCAGCCTCCCGCGGCTTCCCGCGGATCTCACCGGTGCTCCCGGCGATATCCGCAACGTACTGACTGCCGCTCACCACGCCGCAGACACCGTAAGTGTCATCGCGGCCGCGGACAGGGAAGCCGTCCGCGAGGCCGCCGCCGACCACCGGCTGTATGTGCCAACCCGGCTGATTCCCGAAGACCAGGACATGCCCTACCGCTACTCCCCCGCGCCAGCCCCCCGGATCGACGAGTTGCTCACCGCCTACGACACCGCCATCGCGGCCACCAAGGACGCCCTCGCGAATCTTGATGACCTAGCCGCCGCCATCGCAACACCGAGCCACATCCTCGGAATGGCCCGGGCAATCTCAGCAACACAGGTGACACGCCCCAGTGCGCCTGCAGCGAACCTGGCGGAAGAATCCGGACAAGCCCAGCAGCCATCCACTCCGCTGCAACCCGGCCCCCTCGGGCGAGTCCTCCACCACCTCCAGATCAGCGACCCGGCCGCGCTGCTACGCGCCGCGGCGATAGACCGGGCTGCCCGCGAGCTGGCGCTCGAAGCCAGGAAGCAAGCACAACGACGCGCGGCAGCCATGGACCTCCCTGGCCTGCACAACAAGACAGGCATGCCGCGACAACCATCGGCCACGGCCGTTCCCGCAGCCGGGCCAGTACATGCAACGCCTGCCCGGGCAGGACGATCATTGAAGCCGCGCCAGGCAGCCAAGCCCGGCATCTGATCTTCGTGCAGAGCCGCCAATCCTGTCGGCTGATAGCCGACCACTCAGCAGAAACATCCCGGAGACCGAACTCAGGACTCGCGAGCGTCAGTTTCATAAACATGAGATTCGCTCAGAATGCCGTCAACGCGGGCGAGTTCTGGGTTCTCAGACGGGTGTCCGCCCGGGCTCTTCGTACGCCGGGCATCAAGCCATCATTCATGAATTACGAAGAGTAACCACGATGATCGCAACTCGATGGCTCGCAGCAATGCAGATCGACTCGGCGCGTGTGGTCGCAGACGCCTCTAGCGGACAGTCGATGCACCGACTGCCCGGTTCTGTCTGTCAAGGCCGCCGGATCACTGTCCGCGCATCCGTAAGGGATGGGTCACCGGACGGTCTTCGGGTCGGGGCAGGATTGGCGGCCTGGGACGCGGCGGTACCCGTCAGGGCCGGGGACTCCCGAAGCTACGGTCGGGGGCAAGGTAGCTGTCCGGTAGGCGGCCATTTCGCAGGGGAGATAGTAGGAGCCGTGCGCCCAGCCGCAAAAATAGCTGATCTTGCATAGAGTTGTCGGCTCGGCGCTGGCGGGAATGGATCGGTACAGGTTTGAACGCTGGGCGCTGCCGCGGGTGTGTAGCTGCTCTTCAGGAAACCTTCGTTTGCTGAAGATCACTGACCGCCTGCGCTGTTCCACCGGGTGAGGAGCTGGTCGAGGGCGGGGGCGAGGTGCTGGAGCTCGTCGAGGTGGGCGGGGGCCAGCTTGTCCAGGGTGTCCTGGCCGTCGCGGGTGAGCCGGATCCGGGTGAGGCGGCTGTCGTCGGCGTCGTCGTATCGTGCTACCAGCCCGGCGGCCTGGGCGCGGTTGACGAGCTCGACGGTGCTGTGGGGACGCAGCAGCAGGTAGCCGGCCAGGTCTCCGATGGTCGGGCCGTGTGGTCCGCGGTGGCCCTTGACCGCCAGCAGCAGCTGGTGCTGGGCCGGGGTCAGGCCGGCCTGCCGGGCCTGGGTCTGGCTCCAGTGCTGGAAGCAGCGCAGGCTGACGCGGAAGGCCAGCAGGTTCTCGTAGTCTTCACGGGTCAGCTGGCGCATCTCCTCACCGCCCCGGTTGTGCCCGGCCCTCCGTGGCGGTCCGGGCCGCCTGGTGATCAGCATAGGCCGCTGCGGCGGACTGGCCGTGACGTGCAGGGCCGGGGTGGCCGGGCGGCCTGCAGGCCCGCGGTCCCGCGGGCGGCGGTAAGGGCGAGCAGGCGGAGGACCGCGACGGCCAGGCCGGTGATCAGATCGCTGGTGGTGGCGTTCCTGGCCACACCGGCCTGCAGGGTCAGGAACCAGGGCGAGATCGCCACCCACAGGCCGGCCAGCGTCACCGCCGCCGCGCTGAGCTGGGCCGTGATGGCGGCCGGGCCGGCCGGGGCGGTGTGCCCGGCTGCGGGCGGGCGGCCGTCTCGGGCTGGGTCCCGGCGCCATTGCCGGGCGGCGTCTGCGGGATGCTGGCGGCCTGGTGCAGCGGGCCGGTGTGCATGATGTCCTCCTTAACGGCCGGGTCGGGAGGCAGCGGGGAGCCGCCTGCCTGCGGGCGGGGGTCGGGCGGCAGTGGTGAGGGGCGTTGGCTGGGGCGCATAGTGTTCTCCTTCGGTCGCTCAGGGATGGGACTGGCCGGGCTGGCCCGGCTGCTGGTCGTTTCGCCGGCGCAGGGGCGGTGCGGCCGATCGCGCCTGCGGTGGCCGGGGCGGGGGTTTCCCGGTGCCGGCCGGGGTGGCGCTGCCGCGCCAGGTGCGGCCGGCGCCTGTGCTGGCCAGCCACGCGCGCGGGTTCAGCGCTGCGGCCCAGGCGAGCAGCGTGGCGGCCGTGGCGGCTGCCGCGCGCAGCGTTGCCTTCGCCTGGCTGGCCGGCCCGCGCAGCTGCTCGCGGGCGGGGATTGCCTCGCCTTCGGCCAGGCGGCCGAAGGCCGCCATCATCGATGCCAGCCGTGGATCTGACCGGGTCACTTGCTCACCGATCTGCTCGAGCAGCCGCTGCTCGCGGCGGGCCAGGCACATGGCGCACCTCCTCGGGTGGGCCGTGGCCGTGCACCCGGCCATCGTCCTGCGGATTTCTATCGCGGAACGATATAAGTCTAATTCCTGGTATGAAGATGTCAAACCCACGGGGCACCGTATCATCGTGGAACGATATAAGTTACGGGTGACAGCATGGACGCCGTAATCCGGGCGGAGGCAAGACACCGGTGAGGGCTGCAGGCACGCTGGCGCGGGCGGCGCGCGGCGCTGGTCCCGACAGCTTCGCCGTGGTGATGGCCACCGGTATCGTGTCGGCGGCGGCGCGCCAGGCGGGCTGGCCTGGGCTGTCCACGGCGCTGCTGGCCATCGCCGCGGGCAGCTTCGCCGTCCTGGCCGCGGCGTCCGGCTGGCGCGCGGCGGCCTTCCCCGCGGATCTGAGCGCTGAGCTGGCCTGCCCGGGCCGGGCGTTCACCTGCTTTGGCTTCGTGGCCGCCTGCAACGTCCTGGGGGACGGGCTCGCGGGCGACCGCCGTCCCGGTGCTGCCGCGGCGCTGGCTGCGGCCGGGCTGCTGGCCTGGCTGGCGCTGACCTGGCTGGTACCTGGGCGGCTGGCCGCCCGGCCGCGCACGCCGCTCGCGGTCACCGCGGTGAACGGCAGCTGGTACCTGTGGGCCGTGGCCACCCAGTCGCTGGCCATCGCCGCGGTCTTCCTGCAGGCTGGGGGCATTATCGGGTCCCTGCCCGCCGCGCTGGCCGCCATCGCGGCCTGGCTAGCGGGGGTGGTGCTGTACCTGGGGATCACCGCCGCGGTGGCGGCCCGGCTGCGACTGGCGGGTCTTCGCCCGCAGGACGTGACCGCGCCATACTGGGTGGCCATGGGCGCGGCCTCCATCACCGTCCTGGCCGCCGCCGAGATCCTGCACATCAGCGGCGCGCTGCTGTCCGGCCGGGGCCGGGCCGTGATCACCGGGCTGGCGGTCACCTTCTGGGCCCTCGCCAGCTGCCTGATCCCGCCGCTGGCCGCCCGCGGCGCCTGGCGGCACCTGCGCGCCCGGGCGCCGCTGCGCTACCGCCCGGACCTGTGGATGATTGTTTTCCCCGCCGGCATGTACGCCACCGCCAGCATGCAGCTCGGCGCCGCCGCCGCCCTGCCGCTGATCCACCGCATCGGCACCGCCGCGGCCTGGCCCGCCACGGCCGCCTGGGCGCTGACCTTCACCGCCATGATCACCTCGCCCCTCGCCCGGCCGCGCGCGAGACGTGATCCCCGCCATCCCGGCAACTTATATCGTGGTACGATCTAACTCCGATGCACGGGCCGTGGTCCGCCCGGCACGCAGCAGGCCAGCCGGCGCGCCCGCGTCATGCACGTCTGCCCAGCTGGTACCGGAGGCGGTGCTTACCGTGAAGAGATACACATTCCAGGCCCTGGTCACCCTCGACCAGCCCGCAGCCGCCGGCCACGCCGTGCTGCCGCCCGACCAGACCCGGCGGATGGCGGTCAAGTGCCGGCACCACCAGACCGGCCGGATCACGTTCTTCAGCGCGCTGGTCACCAGCAGCGGCCCCGCCGCGGCGGAATGGAAAGACGACAACGTCATCGTGACCATCAAATCACCGGCGATGACGCGCTCGACTACCTCAGCCCCGGCCGCTCCCTTGCCCTGTGGCTAGACAGCACCATCGGCCACGGCGTCGTGACCCGCCGGCTGTTCTGGCCCGCGACCGCCTGACCTGAGACCGCCAGGACCTTACGCCAGGCCAGCGACATGAACGGAATCCAGGGCAGAAGCCCCCATGGTCCGGGCATCGCCCAGGCCCGCACCGGGAGGCTGCCATGAGCCTTGCACCGTATGAGCAGCGGGCCCTGGCCGGGATCGAAGCCACCCTGCGCAGATCCGATCCCCGCCTGGCCGCTCTGCTGGCAACGCTCACGGTGCCGGCCTCCCGCGGCAGGATCCCCCGCCTGGGACGCCTGTCCCCACGGTGGCCGCGGACCAGGCCGTTCATCCCAGTGACGACCGCCATGGCGATGATCACGCTGATCGTTCTCGCGCTCCTGCTCAGCCACCCAGCCAGCCGCCCTTGCACCTACCGCAGCGGGCCCGTCACCCCAGCCGGACAGCTCAGCAGCTGCCAGCGGCCAGGCAGCACAACCCCGTCACCTGAACCATCCCGCCGGCGACGCTGGCGGCGCGCACCCGCGCTGTGGCGGCCCAATGAAGCTCGCGGGATCAGACCCTGGCCAAAGGTGATCGCGGCGGGTAAGTGACCGCTGGAGGGAGGTCCGCGATAGGGACGGATATCCGGGTCCAGCGCGTCTACGATGCTCCTGCTCCCGAGGACGGCGCCCGGGTGCTGGTGAACCGCATCTGGCCGCGCGGGCTGGCCAAGGACGCCGCGCGGCTTGATGAGTGGGTAAGGGACGTCGCGCCATCTATCGCACTGCGCGCCTGGTACGGGCACGATCCGGCGAAGTTCGGCGAGTTCCGCCGCCGCTATGCCGCCGAGCTCGTCCAGCCGCAACAGCAGGCCGCCCTGGCCCGGCTGCGCGCGCTGACAGCAGCCGGGCCGCTGACCCTGCCGACCGCGACCCGGGAGATCGCCCATAGCCAGGCCGCCGTCCTCGGGCAGTTCCTCCGGGACGGCGGGTCATAACCCGCCGGACTGCCGGACGCTCCAGTGGCGATAGTGAGCCGCCGGCCGGGAAGACAGCGTCAATGGCCAGTCCCGGGCGGCCCCGCCGTCTGTGGCCAGGCCAGGCGACGACGCCGGCCACCATTCCCAGGACGGCGGCGAAGGCCAGGCCCAGCACCATCAGCGCCCCTGCCTGGCCAGGCGGGATCCAGTTCAGTTCCAGGGCGGTTAGCAAGGACGCGACCCTCCCCGAACGCGGGGAAACCGGGCGGCAGGTGACCATCGGGCGCAGCACGATCCGGGTTATGGCCTCGGGCACGAGGCAGTGCCCTGCCGGGCACTGCCTGCCAGGGCAACTGCTGTCCGTTCGTTACTCCCGCGAAACTCCTCTGCGACCTGTTCCCTGCCTAGCGGCCGGAGCAGCCGAAATACGTGGCCGCCAGATCCTGGCACTGTGTGACTGGCGGGCCGGGTGGCGTAACCGGCGGCCCGGCGGGCCCGCCCCCGCGCGCCTGGCCCGGCGGCCTGGTCCCGGGGCGGTGACATGCTGCGCGGATCTCCCTCGTGTCTGCGGCCGGACACCGCTGTCTTGCTGCGGGCCGGTCCTGGGTGCCGCGGGCGGGATGGCCGCTCGGAGATCACATTGGAGATCACCACGCTGGCGATGAATATCGCCAGCACGGCGGTCATGGCAATCGCGATGATGCAGCTGGAACCTAGCGACACGGTCACGGCTGGCCGCCGCCCATCCTGTGTGCTCTTGCCCGGACTGCCCTCATTGTCAATAATTCTAGCCTCTACTAGAATTATTAATGGACGGAGCGTGAAGGGCGGGTGAGCGGATGGCGGCCAGCAGCGGTCACCCGGCCGCCGGTGGCGGCTCATCCGGCGCGCTTGCCTGGGTGGACATGGCGTGCGCGGTCAATGCGGCGTGGAATGCGCTCACTTACGTGCGTCACCCCGAGCTGTGCCTTGATCTGGTCTCGCTCGGCCTGGTATATGACGTGCGCGGCGAGGACGGCACCATCCTGGTCGAGATGACCCTCGCCAGGCCGGGCTCTGCGGCCGGGAAAAGGCTCCCGCGGATGGCGCAGCTGGCGGTCACCGTCGGCGTGGCCGGCGCGGCGCCCGTGAAGGTGCGCGTGGTGGCCGACCCGCCGTGGAGCCCAGCGATGATAGACCAGGCCGCGGCCACAGCCGCCGGCTGGCGGTTCTGCTGACAGTGACACAGGCGGGGCTGATGGGCGGTGCGCCGGCAGCAACTGCTGGCCGGGGCAGTCATCCTAGGATGGGGGAACCGGCGGAAGAGGATGCGGTGGGAGCAGAGGTTCAGCGGCAGGCCCGGGCCCTGGGCGACCCGACGCGCTACCGCCTGTTCCGGTACATCGCCGACTCCCCGCAGCCGGTGGGCGTGGCCGAGCTGACCGGCTATGCCCGGCTCAACCACAATGCGGTCCGCCAGCACCTGGCCGTGCTCACCGACGCCGGGCTGGTCACCGGGGAAGCCGAGAACCGGCCCGGGCCGGGGCGGCCGCGGCTGATGTACCGGCCGCACCCGGAGGTGGCCGGCCGGTGGGGAACCCCGGGCGCCTACGCCTGGCTGGCCGGCGTGCTGGCCGGGGCCGTCCGCCGCAAGCAGGACGCGCGCCAGGCAGGCTGGCAGGAGGGGCGGCGGCTCGCCGCCGGGCTGGCCGGCCCCGGGGATCCGGCCGACCTGCTGCAGGAGGAGATGACGCGGCGCGGCTTCCGCCCGGCCCGGGCCAGCGACGGCCAGCGGATCAGCTTCACGCTCGGGCGCTGCCCGTTCGCCGAGGTCGCGGCCGCCGACCCGGACACGATCTGCGGGTTGCATCTCGGCCTGGCCGAAGGGCTGGCCGGAGGACTGGGCGGCCTGGCCGTGGAACGGCTCACCGCCCGGGAATCCCCCAGCTCCTGCTGCCACCTGGCCATGCGGCGAATCCCAGCGGCAGCGTAGCCGCCGGCAAGATGTTCCCCGCGAGCAGCCCTATCCGGCGCAAGGAGCGGTCATGACCGGGCAGCTTCCGCAAAGCCCCGACACCAGCAGTGAGCATCGGCTAGCCGGGGCAGGGCCTCCCGCAGAGCCGGCCGAAGGCGGCGATACCGCATGCTGGGCCCACCTGGTCTGCCCCGAGTGCGGCGCCATGATCAGCGAAGGACACCTGCCGGGCTGCGGGTCGGGACAGCCGGCGCCGTGACCGGGCTGACCGGCTACCGGACAGGCGACCTGGTGCCGATTGCCAAGATGTCACCAGTCCCGGCCGGTGCGGCCACCGGCGGGCCTGCCGCAGGGTTCCTGGGTTGTGCCCGCAAGGTCTGCCGGGCAGCAGCCCGTTCCCGCTCCCACCTGGGCCACATAGCCAGACCGGCGGCGTGGCTGCTTGTCCTTGGCTCCGGCCTGGCGGCCGACGGGCAGTCCGGCGCAGCGCTGGCGCTCGAGCCCGGCCCGGGTCCGCTCGCTGCGCCGCTGCGATACCGTCCGCGCGACCCAGTCCATGATCGCGTGACTAGCTCCCGGACGTGCGGGTCAGTGTTCTCTGTCCAGGACTCGCCCAGCGACCAGACCGCCAAAGCAGCGGCCGGGCACGGCCGCGGTCGCACGACCCGGGCTCCAGCCACGGCAGCCCGGCACAGAATCCCAGATCTGGACTCGTTGCTGCCCTGCCTTCCGGGCAGCCGCCGACGAACAGTTCGGTTATCTGAAGCCCTCCCTGTCGTCGCCGCACGTGACCAGGACGTCTGCGGCGTTGACATGTAGCCGTACAGTGTTCACGCTGTGGCCTTTAAATTCGAAAAACCGCAACGACAAGAGGAATTGCACATGGTCTGCGGCGGAGACAGTGTTCAGGTAACGCCTCCATGACGCAGCAAAAAGCCCATAAAACGCCCGCGGCGGCTACAGAGAAGACACCTAAAACCGGGCTGTAGATAACGGCGGGACTGCGCGCGGGCCGTCCTATGGATCGGCCACGCTCCGTCACCGCTGGCGTCCTTCGGCCCAACCCTGCAACAAGGTTGTCTCGAGGTCGGCATAGGTCCGAGGGCAGGTCGGCCGGAACCGGCTACCGCAAAAGGAGGCGAGCTCTTCGGGGCCTGGTGGTAGTGCTCGGCCAGGACCTTGCTGAGATCGCCCGGCCGTGATGGTCCCATGCCGATAGAATGGTCGGGTCGAAGATCTGATTGCACCGGCCAGTCGTGCGGGGTGGCTGGTGGGCGGAGTAACGCGATTACCTGTTGCTGCCGGTCGCGGATGTCCTGTATCGAAGAGAAGGAGCCAGGACTGGTCGCATTGTGCCGGGTTGGCCAGAGCGGCATCATCGACCTACCGAGAGTCACTTTGACAAAATGGAGGTTAACCCTACTATTTAGGTATGGCAAAGACAATGGTCGTTACCATCACCGACGACATCGATGGCTCCGAGGGTGCTGAGACAGTCACCTTCAGTTTCGCCGGTCAGGGTTACGAGATTGACCTCAGCAGCAAGAACCTCGGCAACTTCAAGAAGGGCCTGCAGCCCTTCATCGACTCCGGGCGCCGGGTAAGCCGTCAGGGCGCTGTCCGCCTGGCCCGCAGCCCGACGACCAGGAACAACTCCAGCACGATCCGTGCCTGGGCCACCGAGCAGGGAATCGCGGTGAACGAGCGCGGCCGGATCCCGGCCGCTGTAGTGGAGAAGTACGAAGCCGCTCACTAGCCCTGGTAAGGAACCTGAGGACGCTAATGCCCTCGGCGTGCCCTGCCCTGACAGGATCAGCCGGCTTGTAGACAACATCGTTAAGACATAAGGCTGGCCGCGACAAGACGCCAACGTGTGGTTCGCCGGGATCCCGCGAAGACGATCCGGCGAAATCCTGCGGTCGGAACGAGGCTTTCCACCGCTCAGTCTCTTGTATGTGGCGCAGCGTCCTCCAGCGCATACTACGACACCCCCGGCGAGGCACTCGAGGCCTTCCACGCCACACAAGAAGTCACCGGCGAATAGCAGGCAGCAGCGCACGCCTCACCACACCTGCGCGCATCGGCACGCACAGGACACCGCACGACAGAACACTCGTTCTGCGCCCGTTCAGGCATTAGGTCTGGCGGCCACTTGGCCGCGCATAACGGCGGTTCCCGATCTCCGCGCTTGCTTGCTGCGCAGCCTCATTCCCCGGGACCTCTATCCGGTTCGTTCGCGTGCGTTCTTATGATCGGCCCGACCGCTCAATCGTGACGGTTCTGCCCGGCACGTCGATGTGAACTGTCGCTCGCGAGAGCTGGAGGTGGGCTACCAGCAAGGGCGATCGAGCCCAGGCATCGTGATCAGCGGACTGTTCACCGAGTCGCTCGGAAGGTCATCCGAGACGCTGGCTCGTCAGAGCGTCAGCCAGGCGAACCACGGTCTGGCCGGGCGCGTTCAGCCGAACTGAACCACCAGAGCCTTCGTCCTAGTCCTGGGCAGCGAGTAGCAGCGTGGCGAGCGGCTCGAGGGTGGTTATGAGCTCATCGAGTTCGTCCGGCTCGAGGCTCTGGTAGGGCCTCGCCGCGAGGTCGTCGGTGAGCGCCTCGACCCGCTGTTTGACGGCGCGGCCCGGTTCGCTGAGCCAGCCGTCATCCCCGATCAGGCCGCGATCGCGCATCCCGGTGATCACGGCGGCGAGCTGTGCTGCCGGGAGGTGGTGGATGCGTCCGAACTTCTCCGCCGGCATGCCCATGTCGAGGGCGAGGAGGACGTGAGCCTCAAGGCCGCCGACACCCTCGATCATCAGGGCCGCGATGTGCCCGTCGCCACGGTGCTCGCGCAGCAAGGAGGCTGCATGAAAGAGGCGGGCTACCGCGTCGCCGGGGACCGGGATCGCGCGCAGCGCGGCGTACATGGGCCGGCCCTCGAACGGGGCGCTGGTCGCCGCCTTAATCAGCAGTTCGGCGGCGCGGGCGAAGGCGGGAGTGACGACGCGATCGCCGAGGATTCGCCGCAGCGCCTTCACGCAGCCGCTCTGACGAGCGGCGATCGCCGCTTCAGGCGTGGTGGTGCGCCACACCTTCGGAATGTGGCGAGCCACCTCGCCGGGAGCGAAGTTGTAGAACAGCGCATCCACCACCTCAGCCGCGGCGAGCCCCAAGGGCGCCGCCCGTCCGGCGAAGTAGGTGTCCCAGTAGTTGGTGAACCCCAGGGCGAACATCGCCTCGTTGGGTTCGCCGGCTGAGTAAGGGATGACACCAATCGGCTCAACGAGCTCGAACATCCGGCGAGCCATCGAATTCATCGTCTACTCCTCCTGCTGCAGGCCCGGCGCCCCTTGCGGGCACCCACGATCACTTGGACGACTGCGCGCCGCCAAACTCACCGCACAACGACGCCTGACGGTTCACCTGAAGGTCGCTGTTAAGAGGTGACGCCGAGCAGTGTTACAGCCGTCAATGGCACGACATGAGTATGCGGGCCATCATCTGAGGTAGGGGACGTCGACCGCTGCCGGGGAGCCGTTATGAGCCGGCGCCTGGGATGCCGCACCTCGCGGTGGCTTTGCGAGGTGCGGCATCCGTTTTCCGGCGCGGGTTGTGCTATGGGGTGACGGAGTTGACTGATGTCCCCCAGTTCGCCAGGCCGTCCCTCGTTCCGCCGCAGGTGCCGATCGCGTTGGGTTTGAAGGCAGGCGGTGTGCAGTTCGGGTGCTGGATGTACTCACTGGCGAAGTAGGCCTTGCCGCCCGCGACGATCGCGGCACCGTAGTCGCCCCAGCGCGGCCGGAACGCGGAGGTAGCGCTCGGGTAGCCCAGGTATTCAGTGAAGCCATCCTGCGGCGACTGGCCCAGATCGGCGATGTTCACGGTGGACGACAGCAGCGTGCGCGACGTGCTGGTCACCCGGCCGAATGCGGAGCTGGGGAAGAAGCCTCCGTTGTCGGCTCCGGCCAGCCCGCCGTTACCGTTCAGCGTGAACGACACGATGGCCCGGCCGCTGCTGGCCCCGGCCGCGAAGGCCGGGAATTCCAGGTCCTCATGCATCGCCGAAACGTACCCCTGGCTGGTCAGGCTGAACCGCCCGGTCTGGTCGAAACTACGGGTGCCGACAACCCAGTAGGCGGCACCCATGTGCTGTTCCTCCACGGTGGACGCGTACATCTGCACAAGCGCCGTGTCCACGCCGGCCCACAGGTGGCCGTTCCCCTGCGAGGCCTGCGTGACCTGATCGCTGTTAGTGGCGATACCGCTCTCGGGGCAGTGAGCGACCGTGCTGAGCGGCCCCCCGAGGAACTGCGCCTTGCCGCATTCGTTACCCAGCGGTATCGGCCCGGCCTTCTGCGGGGCGAGGATGCCCGATGGGGGTGTTTCCAGGGTTGTAGTAGTCCTGGACCCCGGAGAACAGCTGGCCGCCGAAGCGGATACCGGAGCAGGCCGAGCAGCCGCTGTTGAGGCTCTTCAGACCGGTCCAGTCGAATACCGCGAGCTGGTTGCCGCCCAGGGCGTAAAAGTTGACCGTGGCGAGCATGAACCCCGATCCGCCGTGACTGTTGTCGAACTGGCCGTTGGGCGGCATCGCGGGGATCACGGAGAACCAGCACGCGACGCCGGGTTCGAAGAACTTGTTGTCGCTGAAACAGGTGCCGTTGGGTGTTTTGAGCAGGCCCATGTTCTCCCTGGCCACGGTGACCTCGGCGGCCGGGAGGCCCTTTTCGAGCGCGTTCTTGCTGAACGCGAATTCCTGCGCGCCGTTGAAGAACCCGCCGCCCAGGCCGTTGCCCCTCAGCGGGAAATCGTCGTAGAACAGCAAGAACGCGTCCCGGCTAACCGCGGTCTTCGCGAAGTCGTTGAGCAGGAAGGGAGCGCCCGGCTCCTTGGGGTTGTAGTTGGCATTGAGGAAGTAGACGTTGTAGGGGCCGAACGGGCTCGAGCCCGTGGTCACAGCGACGCCCTGGAAGCAGGTGTTGGCCTTGGCAATGAAGCAGCCCGCGAACGGGCCGCCCTTGGACTCCGGGCTGGCCGAGACGAGCTCGCTGAAGAACCAGTGCCCGCCATTGGCGGAGTCAAACAGGCACGTGGGGTCTCCGCCGCTGCTCCACTGCCGCTTGGTGAGCCCCATCACCGTGTCCAACGAGATGACCGGTGATACCCGCTGCAGGGCCTGGTTGAAGATCAGGATCTCGCCGATGTTGTTGGCCTCGGCAATGGACCCGTTTCCGGCACACAGCCCCTGGTCTGGCGGCTCAACGTCCTTAAAACTAGGTATTGGGATGGCCGTGTGCGTGGCGCTGTCGACCGCGTTGATGCCGTTCACGCCGGTCGCGCCGCCCGCGAACGAGCTGATGTTGTCGCAGCCAGGACGCAGCGGCGCTGCCCCCTCGGCCCGATCCCGGCCGGAGCGGATCTCCGCTGTCCCCTCGGCCCGATCCCGGCCGGAGCGGATCCGCGCCGTCTCACAATCCGCGCTCTGACGTCGACGGCTCCCCGCTGCCGCCGGATCCTAGGCCAGCGCCCAGGACCCGGGAACAGCCAACCAGGCAATGAGCAACTGGAAGGGGACCCACGGTGAAGCATGCTTCAAGGGGAGGGTTTGAGACGCCTGCGACGCGCACGTGATCGGCGAGGCCCTCAGCATCGACGCGCTGCCCCCGGGAGCATGGCGGGCGGGACGCTGACATTCTGGAAGACCTCCCTGCTTGCTGCTGGCGCCCAGAAACACCCCGGCAGACATAATCGTTACGAGCACTGCGGCCGGGCGCTGGTGACTGTGGTGAAGTCGGCCCGAGGCGCGGTGTGAGCCTTTCGGCTGGTCCGTTTCCCGGGCCGACGCTCTGGCCGAAACTGCCGCGGTCTTCGTCTTGCGCCTGAGCCCGGCACGCACCCGCCCTGGCGGGGATGTCATCCCCGGCGCTGGCGATCTGGAAGATCAGGTGGTCAGTCCCGGTCAGCGCGGCTGAACGGTGAGCGCGGCGGTCCAGCAGCCATACCGGGCCTTCCGCTGTCCTGGCGGGGCGCCCGGCCTGGTGGCGCGACCGCGCTGTCGATAGCAGCCGCGACACTGGCCAGCACGCCGAATACCTCGTCCAGGCCGGTCAGCGCCAGAAGCCGCTGGACTGTCCGGCGCGGAGCCGCCAGCAGCATATCGCCGCCCGCCTGGCGGATCGCCGTGCGCGCCTGCAGCAAGGCGTTCAGCGCGCTGCAGTCGATAAACTCAAGGCCCGCCAGGTTCACGATCACGCGCCGGCCTCCGGCACCGGCAGTCCGGACAGCCGTCGCCGCGTCCGCGGCTCCGGTCAGGTCCAGCTCCCCGCGCAGCTCTACTACCACGTATCTGATACATGCCAGTCTGGACATATCCACGACTGCCAAGGACCGCCTCCTTCTCCGGTCCCGTTCGATCCTGATTCAGACCCGGGACCGGGCCAGCGGGCCGCCGGCAGGCACCCGGCGGCTAGCAGCCCGCGTCGCAGGTGACTGAGAGCGGGCCAGGATACCTGTCTCGCACCGGCGGCCAGCCGCCGCGCAGCGGCATGGCCGCGTAGGCGGGCCAGGCGCAGGTGCGTTCCGCAGGTCCTCGGACCGCTTCCCCGACCAATCCAAGACTATCCTAATAGATCGTACTGCGATATGAAAAGAGGACGGCAGGCGGCTGTCAGGCATTCGGGTCATGGCGGGGCCGGGCATGCCGCCCGGACCCGACGAGGCCTGCACGCGGCAGCGAGCGTGCTGCCGGATCGTGGCGATGAGAATCCTCTGCCCGTCACGGCAGCCGGCAATCCCGCCGGCAACGGAGCCGGGGCAGGACATGCCGGCGCCGCCGCCTCTGGCGCGGCATCAGCGTCTGTTCGTCGCGGGCACCGGTACGGGTCCGGCAGTCGTCGGGCCGGGCGGCTCCGGTCCTGCCGGTCTCAGGCCTGCTCCGTGCGGAACCGGTGAACAGCGGGAGGACAGTCCAGTAAACGTGCCACGGCGCAGGCGCGCAGGCCCGGCCGGCCGCGCTGTCGTCAGCTGCGCTCGATGGCCTCGCGGCTGCCTTCCTGGCTGTTCACCAGCTCATCGAGGACGGCGGCGAGATCATGCAGCCGGTCCAGGTGGGCCCGGGTCAGCCTGTACAGGATCCGGCTGCCTTCGGCGGTGACCCGTACCCGCACGACGCGGCCGTCATCAGGGTCAGATGTCCGCTCAACCAGGCCGGCCGCCTCGGCGCGGTTTACCAGCTCGACCATGCTGTGCGGCCGCATCAGCAGGTAGCCGGCGAGGTCACCGACGGTGGGCGGCTCGCTGCCGGGATGGCCCTTGACCGCGACCAGCAGCTGATGCTGGACATGGGTCAGGCCGGCCTCGTACGCCTGGTCTTCACTCCATCGCTGGAACCTGCGCAAGCTGATGCGGAACGCCAGGAGCTTTTCGAAGTCCTGGCGAACCAGTTGAGGCATATCGTTATCCTTCCCCTACCGCGCCTGGTCAGAAGCTGGCTGTCCTCCGGCGGCATGAAGACCAGGTGATTACCGGGCCAGGAATCTCCCGCCGCAGCTACATCGTACAGCGATACATAATTCGGTGCGTGCGGCACGCCGGGCAGCTCATGGCCACGTACACCCTGGCTACAGATCTGCTGTGTCACAGCCCGGTTGCGGCCTATCGACGATCGGCTGGCGCCGATGTCGGCAGAACCGCGGAACAGCGGCGCCCCGGCTCGCCTCCGGCTGGACACCCGTCACGTCCGGTCATTCATGTGCCGAGCCCGTCGCACCTGGTCAGAGCATGTGCGGTGCTTGCGCCAGGCGGGGCGCGCCGCGAGGCATGTTCCGGGCAGCTTGCGGGCCGGGATTGAACTCGTCGGAGAGCGGGCCGGGTCACGACGGCGGGGAACATAATAGGTCGCCATACGATATACTTACTATCTCGTGCCACGACTATAGGGGTCCGGGTTCTCCCGGCTCCGTGTCATCGGAAAGGGAGCTCCGCGCTCTGCGGGACACCGCCTGCGGCTGTCGTTGTGCCCTGGGCGCCGCCTGGCCTGACGCCTGGTCTTTGGTGGGCTGCTTGCTGGAGCTCCTCGCGCGTGCGCTGCGGTGTCCGGGCAACCCCGTAGGGCGGCTAGCCACGCGCGGGACCTGGAGGTGCCTATGCTGACCTGCCTGCTCGCGGTGCTGGCGTCGTGCGCGAATGCGACCTCATCGGTACTGCAGCGCAAGGCGAACCTGCGCGTTCCGAGGAACCAGAACCTGAGCCTGCGGCTTATCTGGAGCCTGCTGCACGAGCCGGTCTGGTTCGGCGGGGTGCTGGCCGTCTTCGCCGGGTTCCTGCTGCAGGCCACCGCGCTCGGCAATGGGCAGCTGTCGGTGGTAGAGCCGATCCTGGTCCTCGAGCTTCCTGTGACGCTGCTGCTGGCCTCACGCGTCTTCGGGTCCCGGATGCGCTGGCGGGAATGGGGCTCGGCCGCGGTGATGACTGCGGCCCTGGCCAGCCTGCTGTACTGCTTGTCCCCGTCGGCGGGGCGTCCGGCCGGCGTGCCGTGGTATGCCTGGGTCACCGGCGTTGGCGTCAACCTGGCCTTCGTCGGCGCGATGGTGGCCTTGGGACGTCGCGGCCCGGCCGGGCATGAGGAGAAAGCTGGTCAGAGCAGCGCCCGTCAAGCGGCCGTGTTCGGGGTGGCCGCTGGGTCGGCGTTCGGCCTGACGGCCGCGCTGATGAAGGGCATGACCGGCGCCTTTTCCCGCGGGATCGGCACACTGTTCACCAGCTGGCAGCTCTACGGCATGATCGCGGCCGGCGTGCTGGGAATGTTCCTGCTGCAATCGGCGATGAACGCCGGACGGCTGATCGCCGCCCAGCCGGGCCTGACCCTCTCGGATCCGGTCGTGTCCGTCTTGTGGGGGAGCCTGGCCTTCCATGAACGGGTCCGCGGCGGGTGGTACATTCCGCCGGCCGTGATCAGCGGCCTGGCCGTGGCGGCAGCTGTGGTCGTCCTGGCGCGCTCCCCGGTGCTGTCCGGTGACTCCGCCCCGACGGATGAACCCGAGCGTCCCGGCCACACGCATTCCCGCGAAGAGTCACGGGACCGCAGACCTTGGGAACAACCGGAGCGGGACGATACCGAAGCCGCCCAGCTGAGGCATCACCGTAGCGTGCCTGGATGAGTGATTCCAAGGGGTCTGGTTCGGCGTTGGCCCTTCAGTGTTTACCGGTTTGCGCGGCGGGTACCCGGCGCTCGGGCATGTCGGGAGGAGCGTGTCTTGTCCTGATCCCGGAGGAGGGCTGGTGGCGAAGACCGCTTCGGAGTTGCGGGTGGCCCGGCCAGTTGGGGATCGATACGGTCCTCCGGCTGCCCGGCGGCGGCAGCAACGAGATCATGCAGGGCTTGCGCGCCGGCCTGCCGGTGAAGGTCATCATCAGCAACCACTCACTGGGCCGGACCCTGCGGAGCAGATGGTGCTCAGCTGTCCCGGGCTCGGCGTGCGCTCTCTTCAGCCCGTCGCCGGCTTCGCGGCCTGCGCGGCCCCGCGCGGCGGCTACGGCGCGCAGGTGTGCCATCCGGGCAAGGTCCGCCCGGTGATCCAGGAGACACTGGCGTTCGAGGGCCCGGCGCTGGTCGACATCGGCGTCGCCCCGAACGTGCCGCGGCTGCCGGCAGGGTCGCTTGCGACTAGGCCGGGGATTGGCCCAGACCCTGGGAGTTCTGCCGTACTAGGTCGCCATCGCCACCATCCTGTTTACGGGCAAATCCAGCAAGCCGGACAATGAAAAGGTCTCGTATGTCCAGCGTTCCCCTGCCAGATCCTGTCGTCCGCCGCACCGGGGCGCCGCCGGTCGATGCCGGTGCTCTCCAGCGCGCCCTACGAGAGCGGGTTGACGGCGAGGTCCGCTTCGACGCGGGCAGCCGCGGCGCCTACAGTACGGACGCGTCGAATTACCGCCAGGTGCCGATCGGCGTGGTGGTCCCTCGCACGGTTGAGGCCGGCGTGGAAGCGGTCGCCGTGTGCCGCGAGCACGACGCGCCGGTGGTCTCCCGCGGCGGGGGCACCAGCCTGGCGGGGCAGTCGTGCAATGTGGCGGTGGTCATCGACTGGTCCAAGTACTGCCACGGGGTCGTGTCGGTCGACCCGGACGCGCGGACCTGCGTCGTCGAGCCCGGGATTGTCCTGGATGAGCTCAACGGCCATCTGTCGTCCTACGGCGTGATGTTCGGCCCGCGGCCGGCGACGCACGACCATTGCACCCTCGGCGGCATGATCGGCAACAACTCGTGCGGGGCGACGGCGCAGGCGTACGGCAAGACCGTCGACAACACCGTCCGGCTGGAGGTGCTCACCTATGACGGCGAGCGGTTCTGGGCCGGTCCGACCAGCGATGAGGACTACGCCGGCATCGTGGCGGCCGGGGGACGGCGCGCCGGGATCTACCGGGCCTTGCGCGAGCTGTCGCAGTCCCGCGCCGACCTTATCAGGCAGCGTTACCCGCAGATCCCGCGCCGGGTCTCCGGCTACAACCTGGACTCGCTACTGGCCGAGCGCGGCTTCAACGTAGCCAGGGCCCTGGTCGGCAGCGAGAGCACCTTGGTCACGATCCTGCACGCCGAACTTCGCCTGGTCCCGGCGCCCGCCGCCCGGGCGCTTGTCGTGCTGGGCTACCCCGACATCGCCAGCGCGGCCGACGCCGCGCCGCACGTCGCGCCGCACCATCCCGAGCAACTGGAGGGGATAGACCACCGGCTTGTCACGTTCGAACGCGAGCGGCGGATGAACCCCGAAGCGCTGCGTCTGCTGCCGGAGGGCAACGGATGGCTCATGGTGATTTTCTCCGGCGACTCCCAGGGCGAGGCCGACGCCAAGGCGCGGGCCCTGATCGATGACCTGCGCGGCACCGGGCATGAGCCGACCGTCAAGTTCTATGACACCCCGGACCAGGAACACGAACTCGCCGATGTCCGCGAAGTAGCCCTCGGTGCCACGGCCCGGGTGCCGGACATGCCGGACACGTGGGAAGGGTGGGAAGACTCCGCGGTCCCGCCGGACCGGCTCGGTGACTACCTGCGTGACCTGCAGAAGCTCTTCGACGAGTCCGGCTACTCCGGCTCGGCCCTGTATGGCCACTTCGGCCAGGGCTGCGTGCACACCAGGATCCCTTTCGACCTGGTCACCGCCGACGGCATCGCGGCGTTCCGGCGGTTCATCGATCGCGCCGCCGACCTGGTGGTGTCCTACGGCGGGTCGTTCTCCGGTGAGCACGGCGACGGGCAGTCGCGCGGCGAGCTGTTGTCCAAGCTGTTCGGCGAGGACGTCGTCGAGGCGTTCGGCCAGTTCAAGGCGATCTTTGACCCGGACAACCGGATGAACCCGGGCAAGGTGGTGGCACCGTACCGGATCGACGAGAACCTGCGGCTCGGGCCCTCCTGGTCGCCGAGGCATTACGACACGTTCTTCCGCTACCCCGATGACGATGGTCGGTTCGAGCGGGCGGTGATGCGCTGCGTGGGGGTCGGCAAGTGCCGGCACAGCCACGGCGGAGTGATGTGCCCGTCCTACATGGTCACCCGCGACGAAGAGCACTCCACCCGCGGCCGGAGCCGGCTGCTGTTTGAGATGCTGGAGGGACACGCCGACTCGCCGGTCACCGCCGGCTGGCGGTCCACCCCGGTCCGGGACGCGCTCGACCTGTGCCTGGCGTGCAAGGGCTGCAAGCGGGACTGCCCCGTCGAGGTCAACATGGCCACGATGAAGGCCGAGTTCCTAGCCCACCACTACCAGGGACGGCTGCGTCCGCGGGCGCACTACTCGATGGGCTGGCTGCCCGCCGCCGCGCAGGTCGTCTCCCGGGCGCCCCGGCTGGTCAATGCGCTCACCCAGGCGCCGGTCCTGCGCGATGCCGTCACCGCGGCCGGCGGCATCGACCGGCGCCGCCGGATCCCGCTGTTCGCCTCCCAGACACTGCAAGCCTGGTACGCCATGCGCGGCCCGGCGGCGGACGGGCCGCGCGGTGAGGTCGTGCTGTGGCCAGACACCTTCACCAACCACCTCACACCCGCGATCGGGATGGCGGCCGTCGAGGTCCTGGAAGCGGCGGGCTGGCGCGTCATCGTCCCCAGCCAGCCGCTGTGCTGCGGCCTGACCTGGATCTCGACCGGCCAGCTCGCCGCCGCCCGGCGGGTGCTGCGGCGTACCGTGGATGCCCTCGCTCCTCACCTCCGGCAGGGCACCAAGATCGTGGGGCTGGAGCCCAGCTGCGCGGCGGTCTTCCGGTCCGACGCCCGCGAGCTGATGCCGGGCGACCGCGATGTCGAGCGGCTGCAGAACCAGACCGTCACCCTCGCCGAACTGCTGCGTCACCACACTGATCGCTGGCTGCCGCCGCAGATAGGCGGCCAGGCGATCGCGCAGACCCACTGCCACCAGCACGCCATCATGGGATACGACGAGGACAAGGCCCTGCTCGGTGCCGCAGGCATTGACGTCGATGTCCTTGACGCCGGATGCTGCGGGCTGGCCGGCAATTTCGGCTTCGAAGCCGGCCACTACGACGTGTCGATGGCCTGCGGCGAGCGGGTCCTGCTCCCGGCCGTCCGGGACGCAGCGCCGGAATGCCTGGTACTGGCCGACGGATTCAGCTGCCGCACCCAGATCGAGCAAGGC
Source organism: uncultured Actinomycetes bacterium (assembly GCA_963702235.1). Classification (GTDB taxonomy): domain Bacteria; phylum Actinomycetota; class Actinomycetes; order Streptosporangiales; family Streptosporangiaceae; genus PALSA-505. Next base: position 183,058 of record CAVPBZ010000021.1, on the reverse strand, counting down.
AGCACGGACCGGACAGCGGTGCACCTGGCCGAGATCCTGGCCGCCGGGCTGCGCGGCGAGCCGGTACGGCCGTCCCGGCCCGCGGCGCCGGCCGCCGCCGACTACGCACGCCTCGCCGGGATGGCCGGGATCGCCGCCGGCGCGGGTGCCGCCACTGCCGCGCTCATCGCCCGCCGGCGAAAAGACTGACCGATGCCGCACGAGCACACCACGCCCGCTCCGGACGCCGACGGCGCCCTGGGCGACCGCCGCTGCGGGGAGAATCCCGGGCGGTGCCGCCAAGGGCGCCGTCGGCGGTCCGCGTATCGTGCCGTCGCCCGCCTGCCAGCGCTACGGAACCGGCCCGTCGGCGGCTACCGGATATCGGCGTGGCGACCCCGCTGCGGTAGCCGGGCTGCCGGGGGCCTGATTCGCGGTAAACACCGCTGGTGCGGTGCCGTCGTGTCCTGATGAGCGCATCGACGGTCGGGGCGGCCTCGGCGAGCCTGCTGACACGGCCTGCGGCGTAGCGGGCGCCAGAGAGTGCTATCAAGGCGAGGCCGCCGGGCCCGGCTGCCCGCCGACGGTTCCCGGCAACGTGCGTCCGGGCTGGTAGCGCCGCCGGAGCGGAGCCTCCAGATCCTGCCGACCGCGGTTGTGGCATGAGCATTGACCGCAGGACCGGCGAGGCTTGCCGCCGGCCACCATGGGGGTCTGCGCGATACCACAGCCGGTGCCGTGCGGGCGACAGGGCGGCGGTGGTGCCGGGGGCTCAGTCCTGCTTGTGCGGAAGGAACTCCTGGACCTTTGTCTTCACGCCTTCCTTGACGATACCCCAGCGGTCCTGGTCGCCCTTGAGTATCGCCCGCCCGGCATCCTTCACCTGGTCCAGCGTCGCGTGCGGCGGTATCGGCGGTACGTTCGGGTCGCAGCGTACGTCCAGCAGCGTCGGACGGTCCGCCGCCAGCGCCCGGTCCCACGCCGGGCCGATGTCGCCGGGCCTGTCCACGGCGATTGCCTGCAGGCCCAGGCTCGCGGCGAACCCCGCATAGTCGATGCTGGGCAGCGTCTGGGACTCGGTGAACTTCGGCGCGCCCTCCATCGCCCGCATTTCCCAGGTCACCTGGTTGAGGTCGTCGTTGTGCAGGACCGCGATGACTAGCCGCGGATCGGCCCACTCCTGCCAGTAGTGCTTGATGGTGATCAGCTCGGCTAGCCCGTTCATCTGCATCGCCCCGTCACCGGCGAAGACGACGACAGGGCTATCCGGATTGCCGAACTTCGCGCCGATCCCGTACGGCACTCCCGGCCCCATGGTGGCAAGGTTGCCTGACAGCGAGCCGCGCATGCCGTCGCGGAACCGCAGGTGCCGGGCGTACCAGTTCGCCGATGAGCCGGAGTCAGCGGTAACGATCACATTGTCCGGCAGCCGGGACGAGAGCTCGTGGCACAACCGCATGGGGTTGATCGGATCGGCATCCACCAGCGCCTCGGCGTCCATCACCTCCCACCAGCGGGCAACGTTCTTCTCGATGTCCTCGCGCCAGGCCCGGTCCTGCTTGCGCTTCAGATGCGGGATGAGCGCGCGCAGCGTGGCGGCGGCGTCGCCGACGAGATTGACCTCGTAGGGGTAGCGCATCCCGATGTATTTGCCGTCGATGTCGATCTGCACCGCGCGGGCCTGGTCGAACTCGGGCAGGAACTGGGTATAGGGAAAACTGGAGCCGACGGTGAGCAGGGTGTCGCAGCCCATCATCATCTCGTAGCTGGGCCGGGTGCCGAGGAGCCCGATCGAGCCGGTGACGTAAGGCAGGTCGTCAGCGAGCACGTCCTTGCCCAGCAGCGGCTTCGCGACGCCGGCGCCGAGCAGCTCGGCGACCTCCTGAAGTTCCCTGCGGGCGCCGCGGGCGCCCGAGCCAGCCAGGATGGCCACCTTCTGCCCGGCGTTGAGGATCTCCGCCGCCCGGCCGATCGCGGCGTCGTCAGGGATGGTGGTCGGCCAGTCAAGCCCGATGCTGGAAGGGACCATCTTGAACGCGTGCGTCGGCGCCGAGTACTCCAGTTCCTGCACGTCGGAGGGAATGATGACCGCGGTCGGCGCCCGCTCGGCGAGCGCGACGCGGATAGCCCGGTCCAGCACGTTGGGCAGCTGCTCGGGGACGGTCACCATCTGCACATACTCGCTGGCGACATCCTTGAACAGGGTCAGCAGGTCCACTTCCTGCTGGTAGGAACCGCCCATCGCCGACCGGCTGGTCTGCCCGACGATCGCGACCACCGGAACGTGGTCGAGCTTGGCGTCATAGAGGCCATTCAGCAGGTGGATGGCGCCAGGACCCGAAGTGGCCACGCAGACGCCGAAGCGGCCGGTGAATTTCGCATAGCCGACGGCCTCGAACGCGCTCATCTCCTCGTGCCGCCCCTGGATGAATTTCGGGTTGTTCCCGGCGCGGCCCCGGGCAGCGAGAATGCCATTGATCCCGTCCCCCGGACCTGCGTTCCGCAGATGTGAGTCTGGCATGGTGTCCGGATCCGTGGCCTGACCTGCGCGGACGCGTGCCGGAGTGGTGACGGGGCGTGTCACTAGCCGGTGGTGTTGCTGCTGGTCAGGGGGTTGCGGGGGTGGCCTCGATGATCTTCTTGGGCGGGGCGATGTTGAGCTTGGCGAGCAGGTCGCGTTGGGTCTTGGTGAGCTCGGCGGTCTGCCGGAAGGTGCCGGCCGGGCCGGTGAAGGTGCCCAGGGTGAGCAGGTCCAGCTCGTCGGCGATCTTGTTCCAGGTGGTGCCGGTCGTGGTCTCGGCGATGCGGATCAGCAGCAGGGCCAGCCAGCACAAGGTGACGTGGGCGCGGATGCGTTCCTCTTTGCGGTGGTAGACCGGGCGCAGGTCGATGACCTGCTTGAGGTCGCGCCAGCCGCGCTCGACTTCCGGCAATTGCTTATAGCCCAGGGCGATGTCCTCGGCGGGCAGCCTGGGATCCGAAGTCCGGAGCAGGTACTTGCCGTCGAGGTTCTCCTCGGCCTTGATTGCGGCGGCGTCGATGCGGAGCACGCCGCCGGGGGTGACACGCAGGTAGCGGTTCAGGCCCGGCTTGGTGGAGATGACCCCGCGCAGCTCGGCCCGCCTGGTCTTGGTGAGCCTGTCGCTGTCCTTGATCAGGTCTTCGAGCTGGGCAAGCATCCGGGCCCGTACCTTTGCGTCGCGCTCGGCCGCTTCGGGGTTGTAGCAGATCACGAACCGCTCCGAGTCGGAGATGCGGACCTCCTTGACCCGCAGGTTCTCCGCGACGTCCTGGTAGCGGCCCTGCCGGGACAGGGCCGCGGCCGCCTCGGCGGAATCCGGAGCGCAGCTTCTCCCCGATGATGTAGTGCTGGTCGCCCTTGCGCAGGTAGCGGCGGTTCTCCGCGGAAGTGAACCCGCGGTCGGCGACCCAGACGATGCGGGACAGGGTCCAGTCCCGCATGTCGTCTTTGACCTGGCGGATCAGCGCCGAGTCGCTGGTGTTCCCGGGCCAGCACCAGATGCGCACCGGGATGCCGTCGCGGGTGACGGCCATGCCGATCACGACCTGGGGCAGGTCGTCGCGGTGGTCCTTGGACTTGCCATAGCCCCGGAATCCCGCCGGCTTGCCCACGGCCGCCTTGCCCGCATCGTCGGCGAGGTTGCCGTTCTTGTCCCTGGGCACCGGCTCGTCTTCCTGATCGAGCTCGAAGTAGGTGCTGGTGGTGTCGAAGAACAGCAGGTCGACTTCCAGGTTGAGCAGGTTGGCGACCTGGCCGTAGATCTCCTGCTCCACCACATCCTTGACCTGGTGCAGCCAGTCCATCGCCCGGTAGCACGCGTCATCAGTGGTCTGGGGCAGGCCATCGATCCAGGCCTTGCGGCCTGCCCAGTGCGCGGCCGCCAGCTTGGAGGAGGGGTCCAGCGCCCGGTTGGCGACCAGCGCGAACAGCACCCGCTCCGCCGCCGCGTCGCGCCGCGTCTTGCCCAGCCGGGCGGTCAGGATCGCGCCGATGCCCAGCCGCTGCCACAGCTGGTCCAGCAGCCACGGCCCGCCGAAGGCGACCGACCCTGAATACACCAGGCCGGGCTCGCGCAGCGCCGCCGCCTGGCCCGGGTCCAGCAGCCGGCACAGCGACCCGGCCAGCCGCTCGATCGCGGCCTTGTCGAGCTGGTCTTCGCGGCCGAAGTTGTGCAGCACCTTCATCTTCGCCGCCTTGGCGGCCGGGTCCCACTCGTTGTGGACCAGCTGCAGGTAGCGGACGGCGCTGCCGTCCTTGTTCCGCCGGACCGCGGTGCGCACGAACATGTCACCAGATCACACAGGCAAACCTGCATTACATCCCGCTGGACACGCTGAAACGTGTCACTAGGCCATCTCGCCGCTGGCACCACCCTGCGATGCCATGACCTGCGGCTTCGCCACCGGGTGTGTCACGAACCCAGCCGGAGCTGCGGAACGCAGGACCTTCTCCGGAATTCATTCAAGTACGCGTCGAAGAAAGACTGGGGCCAGATCGCGAAAGACCTCAAGCCCGTTTACACCGCGGCATCCGAGGCGGAAGCACTCGACCGGTTCGCCGACTTCTCCGGCAAGTGGGAGAAACGCTACCCGGCGATCATCCGGCTCTGGGAGAACGCGTGGGCCGAATTCGTGCCTTTCCTGCGGTTCGACCGGGAGATCAGGACCGTCATCTGCACCACCAACGCGATCGAGTCGATCAACGCCCGGCTCCGCAGAGCGGTCAACGCCCGCGGCCACTTCCCGACCGAGCAGGCCGCCCTCAAGTGCCTCTACCTGGCCATCACAAGCCTGGACCCGACCGGCAAGGGCCGCAAGCGCTGGACCAACCGGTGGAAGGCCGCCCTGAACGCCTTCGACATCACCTTCGACGGCCGCCTGTCCGCCGGCCGGAAGTAGCACCCACAAGATCAGTTACACCGAAGACTTGACAGACCCTGCTTCGCGAGTCCGATGATGATCGATGCGCATGGAGGGCATGTCAGACTGAGATTTATTAGCTCGGATCCTCGACCATGGAGGAGAGCGTCTACGTGAAGCCGAACCGCTCATAGCCGATGAGCGCGCGTGGCGCTTATGCATACTCTTGCACTGCCGGGAATGAACACCCGCAGTACTGAGGGTCTTCTTATTACTCCCGCGGCGGACAGACCAGTAGCGTGGCCCGCTGCTGCTGGTGTCAGTGGCGTTGCTCGCGCAGATGGCGAGGGTCGCTTGGGCTGGTATCGGGGACTGCGGCTGCCTGGGCGGCGGTCAGCGCGAGGAATTCAGCGGCCTGGGTGAAGGTGTCGTTGACGGCGTGACCGGCGAGGTGAGCCCGGTAGGCCCGGTAGCGGGTCAGTTCCCATGCCTTCGCGGGTCCGGAGAGCGTGCCGAGCGCTGGTTCGGGGAGTGGGGCCCAAGTCCAGTTGCCGATGCGGTCCGAGTGCTGGACTGATCTGGCGGGCTTGCTGATGAAGTCGGCGGGGTCGAGGTGCTGGCCCATCTGGTTCCGGACGAATCGCAGCCCGCCGAGGGTGCCTTCGGTCTGCCGCCGCTGGGCCGCGGATTGCGTGGCTAGGACGCGGTCGTAGGTGCCTGGGTGGTAGCGCACGAGCGTGGCGTCGACGATGGTGACCCACCAGACCGCCTCGCTGATCGCGGCCAGGGCTCGCTGCCGGTTGACGGCTCGTTCCCGGCGGAGCCGTCCGGTCACATCGCGCATCGCGGTGAGGGACCAGTCCAGCGCGGTGGCCCCGGCTGCGGGGTCGGGGGCGTTCTCGCGGTTCCAGGCGACCCGGCAGCGGGCCGAGCAGAACCGGGCGTGCTCGCGGCGCGGCGTGAACGTGCTGCCGCAGCGCTCGCAGGCCCGGGTCTCAGCCATCCGGCTATGTTACGCGTAACCTGCCGGGCCGTCCTGCCTGGCTCGCGGGAAATCGCGCTGGCATCCGGGCACGAAGGCACTGACACGCAACCTGCCATTCATCTTCTGTTCATTTGCAAGTCGGTAGCGAGCCGTTCAGGCCGCATAATTTCGGTCCCGGGAGGCCGTGTCCCGCGCTCCCGGCCGGGGCCGGTGAACGGCTGGTTACACCGGTTAGAAAGGACGTTCGTGGCCGAGACGCGGTCGGCAAATCTCATGACGGCTCTGGATGACGCGGCGGTGAGCAGGTTCCACCTGCGCGCAGTGCTGGTGTCCGGGATGGGGTTCTTTACCGATGCTTATGACCTGTTCGTCATTGGCATCGCCTCGACCCTGATCAAGCAGCAGTGGCACCTGGGCTCGGGCAGGCTTGCCCTGCTCAATGCCACCATGCTCGGCGCCGCCTTCCTCGGCGCCCTCCTCTTCGGCAGGATCGCCGACCTGGTCGGCCGCAAGCGGGTGTACTGGCTGGTCGCGGCCATCATGATCGTCGCGGCGCTGGGCTCGGCGCTGGCCCCCTCGTTCTGGGTCCTGATCGGATTCCGGGCACTGCTCGGGCTGGGGGTCGGCGGTGACTACCCGGTCAGCGCCGTGCTGATGACCGAGTACGCCAACCGCAACGACCGGGGACGGCTGGTCGGGCTGGTGTTCTCCACCCAGGCCCTCGGGCTGATCGTCGGGCCGCTGGTCGCGCTGGCGCTGCTCGGCGCGGGCACCAGCACCGGCACCGCCTGGCGGGTGCTGCTGGCGCTGGGCGCCGTCCCGGCCGCCGCGGTGATCTACCTGCGCCGCAAGATGCCCGAGTCCCCTCGCTACCAGGCGCAGGTCCAAGGCCGCGGAGATCATGCGCAAGAGCAGCTCTCGGCGTTCAGTGACGGTACGATCCGGGCCGGCATACAGCGCCTCGGCGGGCAGCGGATGGGACTGCGGGCGTTCCTGACCAACCGCAGGTTCCTGACCCTGCTGGCCGGGACCGCTGGGTGCTGGTTCCTGCTCGACTACGCCTACTACGGCAACACGATTTCCACGCCGCAGATCATCGCGCTCATCTCGCCGCACTCCTCCACCATGACCGCGATCGCGATCCAGCTGGCGATCTTCGTCGTCGCCGCAGTGCCGGGCTACGTGCTGGCCATCGCCCGGATGGACCGGATCGGGCACAAGCGGCTGCAGCTGACTGGGTTCGTGATGATGGCCCTGTGCTTCGCCGTCATCGCCCTGATCCCCGGCATGACCACCGCCGTGGCGCCGTTCCTGCTGGTCTACGGGATCAGCTACTTCTTCACCGAGTTCGGGCCGAACCTGACCACGTTCGTCCTGCCCGGCGAGCTGTACCCGGTCTCGGTCCGGGCCACCGGACACGGCATCTCCGCCGGCATCGGCAAATTCGGCGCGTTCATCGGCGTGTTCCTCTTCCCCGTGCTGCAAACTTCACTGGGCTTGCGCGGCACCCTGCTGCTAACCGCCGGCATTTCCGTGCTCGGCGCGCTGCTCACCCTGGTGCTGCCCGAGCCCGCCCGGCGCAGCCTGGACGACATCTCCAGCGACTACGACGTCGTCACCGCCGCAGAAGTCATGCTCGCGGACGAAGACAGCCGCACCACCGTGCCGGAGGGCTGACCAGACCGCCGCATCCGCCGCGCCCAGAAGCCGAGGCTGGTCCGTTAGCAGTACCGGCGGGGCGCAGCCGCCTGCTGACGGCTGGCTGGCAGATTCCTTGTTTCGCTGGCCCCGCTCGTATCCGCCGCGCCCTCGCATGTAGCTGCCGTAAGCTCAAGGCCACATAGTGTTTGCTTATACGTCAGATGCTGTCCAGGCCGCGAGTTCACCTGTCCTCAACAGCGATGGGTGGCGGCAGGCCGCCGAGCTTGGCCTGGCCTTGTTCCTGTCCACGTTGATCGGCCTGGAGCGGGAGATACGGCAGAAGAACGCCGGGCTGCGAACGCATACCCTGGCCGGAGTCGGTGCGGCCCTGTTCATGCTGATCAGCAAGTACGGGTTCACCGATGTGCTGGAGCCGCGCCTGGTGATCCTCGATTTCTCCCGGCTGGCCGCCCAGATCGTGACCGGGGTGGGATTCCTGGGCGCAGGCCTCCTCTTCGTCTGGCGCGACTCCGTCCGGGGCCTCACAACCGAGGCGATCGGGGTTATGGCCGCCATCGGCTCGGCGGCCGGGCCGGGCTGCCGGTCGTGGCCGTCCTGGCGCCGGCCGGGATGTACTTCCTGGTCGTTCTGGTCTTCCCGGTAGGAGCGCGCCGGTTGCCGCGGTCGGCGACCGCCATCTCGGCGCTTCGCGTCCGTTATCCCGATGGGTCAGGGGATATTGCGTGACGTCCTGCGGGAGGCCACAACACGGGGTGTCGCCATCGATAACGTCGAGACCGGAATGATCGCCCCCCGGCAGCCATCCACCAGCCAAGACGAGCCTTCCGGAGCTCGGATGGTGCGGGTCACGCTCCAGGTCCACGGTAAGCAGCCAGTCAACGACCTGGCCGTTAGCCTGTCCGAGCTGGAGAACGTCCAGGCAGTCCTGGCCAGAGACGTCAACTCCGCCGGCGAGTAGAGCGCGGCCGCGCCGCCGGGCCTGCCGGGGCTGAGCCCGGCGCAGATGGCACCTTCTGGCAGCTCGGTGCGCTGCCCGCGATGAATCCCTCCAACCTGAGGCATGATGGGGCGAGATGGCTGTGTTCTATCCGGCTGGCCGGTCTCGCGCGCGGCCGGGAGTTTGGCTGCCGAGAGAAACACTCGATGGGTGAATCATTGCAACCGGGTCCCGCGGGTTGCTATCCCGTCTGGCCTAGCAGCGGGGCGAGGGAACTGACCTGGACGGTGTCGCCGGCGTCTCCCAGCAGCGGAAGGCGGAAGTTCTGCTCGATGGTCTGCAGCAGGGAATAGTGGTCGGCCCGGACGGAGTCAACGCGATGCCCCGCCTCCCTGGTGACCACGATCATCGGAACGTGGCCGCCGCCGTAGACGGTGCCGCCGTAAAGGTCGCCGCCGCCGGCGGTGGTGGGGTCGGCGGGTGTCGCGGGCAGGACCGGGGAGTCCGGCCCGCCGCGGATGTCAACGGGTCCGTAGGGACTCGCGTCGGAGAAGCCGCCTTCGTCCCAGGTGATGAAGATGGCCGAATGGCCGGTCCACGCCTTGCTGCGGGTGATGAGGCCGACCCACGTGCGCAGGAAGGCGTTCCCGTCCTTATACAGGGTGGCCTGGGCGGGTGACTGCGGCGACGAGGGGTACGGGCAAGCGGTCGCCCCGCCGTGCATGTCATCGCAGATGTTCGGGGTGATCCAGGCGAACTGCGGCACGTGGCCATCCGACAGGTCCGTGCTCAGCTGCGACAGTGGGACCACGTAGTTGGCGCGGGCCGGGTTCTGGTAGACGTCGGGATACAACAGGAACGGGTCGTGCTTGCGGACGTACAGCCCGTTCTTGGTCACGTCTACCAGGTCACCCGGGTAGGGCAGTGACTGCATGTACGCCTTCCAGCTGACATGCGCGGCCTCGAACTGGTCAACCAGGTTCCGGTGGTTGAACAGCGGAGCCTGGCTGATGTCGTCGCTGTTGGAACCCCAGGTCTGCCCGCTGGTAGCGGCGATGTAATTGGGCAGGCTCGGGTGCGTGACACCGAAATAATCAGTCGCCAGCCCGAAGCTCCCCGCCAGATGCTGGATGTACTGGGTCGCCGACAGTGTCGAGGAGCCAGCGAAGCAGCGCGAGGCCGTCCCCCCGCCGCAGCCCGAACCGGGCCGCATGCGGTCCAAGCGCATCCGCGAAGGTCCCTGGGTAGTCGTAGACCGCGCGGAGCGCGTCGGCAATGACCTGCGCCACCGCTTCGGGGTCTTCTTTGTCGTCGAGGAGGTCGGCGGCGATGCGCGAGGGCCGCGTGACCGGCATTCCGTGCAGGACGATCCACTCGCTCGCGTGCACAGGTCGGTGATGCAACCGGACGTCCTTACGGCGAGACTGCCGCCGCACCGGGAGGGTGAATTCATGCCGATCCGCGGGGAGGTGCCCGAGGCCGTACAGCGCCGCCGCGGAGCGGTGGGAGACGACCCCCTGCTCCGGCGTTCGCTCCCACCCCGGAACATCCGGAGCGAGCTGGAGCCACGCTGCCCGAAGCTCGAGGTGATCCGGTGGCGGCGCCCCCGTCATGCGATACACACCTTGTGCCACCCGGTCCAGGACGCCCGACGTTGCTAGACGTTGCAGCGTGGCCCGTGAGACGCCAGCGCGCTCGACCTGGCGGCGGGTGACGAGCCCCCACTGATCCTCGGCAATCTTGGCGAGGTGGTTGAGGGTGGAGTACCTAGCCACCACTGCAGACTACCTCATGATTGAGCTACTGTGCAGTAGATGCTATAGGCTTATGCTGCGCAGTAGCTCATAGATGAGCTACTGCGCAGGGTAAGGTGGGCTGAGTCAGTACCTCAGCATTGAGCTTCCGACTCATCAACCTCGGGCTGACAAGCTAAGGATCATCAGCTGCGTCCTCGTGACCGCCCAAACCGGGCAAACGAGGGCGAGAATGTCCGGCGCTATCGGCGGGCTTGGACCTCGCCCCGGTTGAGCGCCGGGCTCGCAGGGTTCCACCTGCGCTGCCTTCCAGGTCTCGTATTGCTGAGACGGTCCGATCTGTGAAGGCTAGCGATCCTTGGTCGCTAGCGGGCGATCTACGTCCTAGGTCGTGCCGGCAGGCGTCTCCCCCTGGATGGACCGCCCGACCGGCTCGACGTTCGTGTATCGCCTGCGGGGCATCCCGCGAGGCGAAGCCGCCGCCGACCCGCCCGCCTCGGCCCCAGACGGAACGACGTGATGTGGTCAACGCCTCGCTCGCCGACGAGCAGTTCGGTGACGAGCAGGAGCGCAACCTGCTCCACCGCATCCTCGGGCAGGCCGAGCGACTCCACGGCCGGAAACGGGTTCGTGCCGCTCACAATGAACGACATCGTGTCGAGCGGGTTCGGCTCCCCGAGGAAAGCGACTCGGGCGGCGAGCTCCGTGAGGTCCTCCGGCGTCCTGTTGTTGACCGCCATCTCCAGGAGGTTGGACCTGCTTTCCGCTGTCCGGTCAGCTGCGAGTGTGATCTTGCGCGCCCGGCTGCTGGTGGTTTCCGACACGACGGTCTTGACCCGAACCAGGCTGGTGCCGCCAGGCCAAGTGATCCGAGTTTCGGAGTTCCTCCCGTAGGACGTATCGGGGCGGCGGCCCTCAAGGGACGCGGCCACCGCGTTGTCACGGACGCGGCCGCCGACGGTGATGGTCCGGCCGTCGTCATGGACGCCGGTAGCCCTGAAGACGGTGTTGCCGACCTTGACCCACTGGGCGAGAGCGTCTGCGGCCACGGCCCGGAGTCGCCTCTCGACGCGCTGGGCCAGGTCGTCGGATGACGTATAAGTGCCGGTGGTGTGAAAGACCCGGACCTCGTCGAGGAAGTCCCGCTGGCGGCCGTCTTGGTCTGCGCTGGTCGTCCAGACGCTGATCCGGAGGCCACGGGCGGCCGCCTCGTTGTATTCGGCGTGGGTCGCTGAGTAGCTGGTCTTGAGTGGCTTTCCGTAGCGGGCTCCGAGGATCCCGAGGTAGAGATCGGACGAGGCGACGTGAGCGGTGTAGGCGTCCTCCGGGTCGTCGTCCATCCCGCCGAACGCCTCGAACCACACCGGCTGGGCGCCGACTGTCGTGATCGCCCGGACGACAGCCTCCCGCTCGGCGGTCATGCCGCCCATGACACTCGACACGAACACGTGCTGATCGGCCGCCCACGCCTGCACCTCCGCGTCGGCCGGGACAGGAGCCGGAGCGAGGTTGACGAGGAGCTGTTCCGTCGGCTGTCCTCCAATTCTGACCACCCTCCAATCGTACGGGCGCGTCTGGCAACTCCAAGGAGTTCCGCGTGTCAAGGCCCGAGGTTGACGCCCTTCGACCGCCGCTCCAAGGCCGATTCATGCCAGCCCCTGGCGCAACGTGCCATGCCGCAGGGTCCCGTCCCGCCAACGAACAGCCAACAAACGATCAAAAGGCCTGACCGCCATCCTGGCGATCAGGCCTCTGACGTGCTGCTTCCTGGTAGCGGGGGTAGGATTTGAACCTACGACCTCTGGGTTATGAGCCCAGCGAGCTACCGAACTGCTCCACCCCGCGTCGAGTGCGTTGTTACTTTAGTTCGTCCCGGCGCCGCGGGCAAATCGGCCGGCCACGCCAGCGCAGCCGGGATCGCGGATACGCACGTCAGGCCTCCACGGCGCGACGCCAGGGGCCCGCGCAGCACACGCCCCAGGCCGAACCCGTTACCCCCGCACCGCTTCCAGCCCGTCAACGAACTCCCCCAGCGCCTCGAGGCCAGCGGGCAGGCTGGCTCGGCCCAGCCCGATCCTGAAGTGATTGGTTCCGACCTCGAACATGGTCCCGGGGACCAGCAGGACGCCGTGCTCGGTCACCAGCCGCTCGCAGAACTCGACGACGGGCATGCCGAGGAGAAGCTCAGGAAAGCCGATACTGCCGGCCCGCGGGCGCGCCCAGCGCAGCGCATCGGGCCGCCGGCCGATGAACTCCTCGACCAGGCCGAGGTTCTGGGTGATCCCGGTCAGGGCGCGGCCGATGAGATGGTCCGCCGCCCGGACCGCGATCAGGGCAAGCACCTCGCTCGGCGCCGCGGAGCAGATCGTCGTGAAGTCCTTGGCCGCCTGCATCCGCCGGTTCAGGACGGCGTCACGGCACACGGTCCAGCCCAGCCGCACCCCCGGCAGGCCGTAGGCCTTGGACAGGCCGCCCAGGCTGATCGCGCGCGGATACCGATCAGCGGCCGCAGGCAGCCGGTCAGCGGGATCGAACTCGAGCCCGCGGTACACCTCGTCGCTGAACAGGTAAGCGCCGCACGCGTCGGCCACCTCGATGACACCGCGCTGATCGGCGGCGGTCATCACCGCCCCCGTCGGGTTGTGCGGGAAGTTGACATAGATCAGCCTGGTCCGCCCGGTGACGGCGGCCGCGAGCTCATCGGTGTCCAGGGCCCAGCCGCGGTCCTCGCGCAGCGGAACGAGCGTTACCTCAGCACCCGCCGAACGCGGGATCTCATAAGACGACTGATAGGCAGGCGTGATGCCGACCATGTGGTCACCCTGCTCCAGCACCGCGGCGCTGACGTGGAAGATCGCCTCTTCGGGGGCACTGAAGACCAGCACATCGGCGGCCTCGCAGGCACCGGTCCGCGCAGCTATCGCCGCGCGCAGCGCGGGCAGCCCGGCTGACTCGGTGTAACCGAGCCACAGCTCGTCCCAGCGGCCGCGGCCGTCCGCGTCGGCCAGCTCCAGCAGCTCGCCGAGCCGCATCGACTCCGGGTCGCTGCTGCCGAGCAGGATCTTGGCGCTGAACTCCCACTGGGCGAAGTACCGTTCAAGCCTGAAGTCGCGGAATCGCATACCAGCAGCCTATTCAGCGTCCGCCGCCGCCGCCGGGCGCCCGAAGGGCGGCGGGCTAGCCGCCGGGCCGCGCCATCCAGATGGTGTACCGGATCGGCCAGGTGGTGGTCGGTGGCCGGGTCAGCTCGTGCGCGTCCTGCGTCGTGGCCAGGTTGACGACCTCGCGCGGCACCGCGCCATAGGCACTCAGCTCGGCCTGGCTCGCGCCGAGCAGCACCGGGCGTCGGTGAGCCTGCTCGATCCCGGTCACCACCGGCAGCACCTCAGACCCCGACGGCCTGCTCACCTGAGCCGTGGGGGTATTGCACGCGCCGCGGATGAGCTGCGTGAAGCCGTTGGCGACCCGCTGATCCACGATGACCACCGACGCGTTGGCCCCGATCGCGGCGCACAGCTGGTCCACGGCGGTGAGCTCACCCCGGCCGGTCCGCTGGAAGGCCACGCCGGCCGCCGGCGCGCTCGGCTGAGCCCGGCCGGAAGACGTGACGCCGACGCCGAACGTGGTCAGTGCCGTCGGAAGCAGCAGCGCGCCCACGCTGAGCGCCGCCACGGCCGACGAGGCCGTCTTGCCCGCGCCGCGCAAGCCCGCCCGGCCGGTCAGCCAGGCAGCGGCCCACACCGCCGCCAGGATCAGCCCGGGAAGCACGAGCGGCACCAGGCGCCGGCTGGCCCACGGCTGATCGGGAACGGTACCCGGCCGCCACAGCACGGTCACAGCCACCCACCCGATAACGAGCAGCGGCAGCGCCCAGATCCGGGCCGCGCTGCCGGGATCGTTCCAGGTGATGAGCCCGCGCAGCACCCGCCGGGCCATGAGCGCGAGCCCGAACACGCCAAGCAGCACGGCGGGCAGCCCGATGTACCAGATCACCCAGTAGAGCGTGTCCTCCGCGTACAGCCGCCTGGGGTCGAGCGGCAGCCCCGCGAATCGCTGCAGGTAACCGACGTAGGCGATCACCGACGGGCCGGAGTTCGCCCGCACGGTCTGCACGTAAGGCCGGATCGCGAACCCGATCAGCGCCAGCACCGTCAGTCCCGCCGCCGCCTCCGGCAGCCAGCGCAGCGGGCGGGCCGCCAGCACACGTCTCGCCCCCGGCCACCGCTTCCAGTAGCGCGCCAGCAGCACATGCCCGAAGTGCGCCAGCAGCACGCCGCCCACCGTGACCAACGTCACACCGCAGGCGATGATCCCGAACGTACGCATCCAAGACGAGAGCGTGTCGAGATAGGGCCGCGCCAGCAGATAGCCGTCGGCGAGACCGTAGCCGGCCCCGACAACCAGCCCGATGCCGAACGGGAGCCACTGCGGCTTCCTGGCCGCGAGCATGATCCCGATGACCGGGATCGCGGGCAGCAGATAGGTTAGCCCGTCCACCCGGACGGCCGCGGTGAGGCCCAGCGCAAGACCGCCGAGGGCGGCCAGCACGATGCCCGGGCTCGGGCTGATCCGCCACCACTGCGCCGGACGGCGCAACGGCATCACCGGAGCACCCAGCGAGTCGATGAGCAGGCACAGGCCGCCGAACAGCAGGATCTGGACCAGCGTCTCACTGAACGGGGCACGGCTGGTGTACTGCTCCGGCAGGGCGACAGCCAGCACGATCGCGCCCGCGGGCGCCCAGCGCGGCCCGGCCAGCCTGCCCACCAGCCCGGCGAATGTGAGCACCGCCAGGGCACCGAGCACCGGCGGCACCAGCAGCGCCGCGTGAATCCCGTCCGCCCAGAAGCCGGCCGCGAGCGCGCTCGGCAGCCCGGCCAGGAACTGCGGCGACAGCGACGCGCCGTGCTGGACGAAGCCGACGCTGCTGAAGCCCAGGCCCGGGTGCGCGCCGCCGAACGCCGCGGCCGACACCGGGATGGAGACCGAGCCGTGCTGCGCGATCCAGTAGCCGAACTGCAGGGAAGTGCCCTGGTCGCTGGCCACGACGAGCTGCTGGGAGTTCTCCAGGATCTGCCACGCGGCGAATCCGGCTGCCACCGCGACCGTGGACAGCAGCGACCACCACGGCGCGCGGTCACCCAGCCCCGGCCGGGCCTGCGCGCTCTTCGGCCAGCGGCCCGGTACGTGCGCGAGGCCCACAACGATGAGGAGGAGCGCGAGGGGTATGGAGATCACGAGCATGGGGGCAAGCGCGAAACTCCCGGCGAGCAGCAGCGGCACGGCAGGCAGGAGCCACGCGATGACCAGCAGGACCGGCAGCAGGGTGAGCCGGGAGAACATCCGGCCCGAGGCGGTCGCGCCGGCGGGGACGAGAGCAGCGGCCGCCCGCGAGAGCCGGGAAGCAGCGGCCGCCCGCGAATGCCGGGCAAGCCGGGAAGAGACGCGACCATGCTCCTCGGCAGTTCCGGGCTCCGCAGTCCCGGATTCCTCCTCGGTGCCGGGTTCTTCGGCGGAACCGGGCTCAGCCGCCGTCCCGGGTGCCTCGGCGACAACGAAGTCATCTGCCACGCCAGGCTCGTCCGCTGTCACACGCTCGTCCGCCGTCACAGGCTTGTCAGTCACGCTAGGTCGGACGGCCACGGCGGGCTCGCCGGTTCCCTTCTCGTTCAACGGGGCGCCCAGCCCCGGATCGGCGGACCCTCCGGCGGCCATGGTCTTCTCCGGCCCGGCCGGGAATCCCGGCGCCTCAGGGCCGGCCAGCTCGCGCGTCTCCTCCTGGCCGCCGGGCACTTCTCGCTGGGCAGCAGGCGCCGGCTTGGCGGTGCCGTTGGCGTCTGGGGCATCCTCGGAGTGCAGGCCGGACTCGGCCAGCGGACGCGTGTCGGCGGGGCCGCCGGCCTCCTCCTGCGGAGGAGATCCGGGGCCCGTAAACCGGCGCAACCTGCGGAGTCCAGGTACCACGTACCCCACCCTAAGGGGAACAACCTGTGGGTTGTGATCGTCGTATGAGATGGGCGGAGGTCGCAGGAGCCGACGTCAGGGCACCAGCCCGGGGCCTCCTGACTTACGGACAATTCGGCCCGCATGGGGTAAAGACCGCATACGATAACGTGCACGCAGCACCTGAGCTGGCGCGCCGGATGCCAGGTAGTGAGGCGCTGGAGAACTATGAGCCGGTACGACGACAACGACGATACGGGCGGATTGGAGCCGCGCGGGCGCCGGGGACGGGGCTCGCGGAAGCGCCGGATCGTCGGCTGGATCGCGGTCATGACCACGGTCCTGGTGACCGGCACCTCGCTCGCTGCCTACGCGAAGTACCTCGGCACGCTGCACAGCATCGAGACGTTCAGCACCTCTAGCCTCGGCACCCACCGCCCGCCCGTCTACGACGCGTCAGAGAACATCCTGGTGGTCGGGTCGGACAGCCGGGCGGGCAGCAACCAGAAGTTCGGCAATAACATTCAGGGCCAGCGCTCGGACACCATGCTGATCGTGCACATCAGGCCCAGTCACAAGGGCGCTGTGGTAATCAGCCTGCCCCGCGACACCCTGGTCCCGATCGTCGCCTGCAAGCCGGACGGGCTCGGCGACCCGGGCCAGCCGGCGCAGCCCGGCCAGACCGAGATGCTGAACGCCTCCTTTGCCTACGGCGGGCCGCCCTGCCTGTGGAAGACGGCCGAGCAGGAAACGGGCATCCACATCGACCACTACGTCGGGCTCACCTTCACCGGGTTCATGAAGGTCATCAACGACCTCGGCGGGGTCAACGTCTGCCTGCCCGAGGCGATCAAGGATCCGAAGTCCGGCCTCAACCTGTCGGCGGGCAAGCACCACGTCTTCGGACCTCAGGCCCTGGCGTTCTGGCGCGAGCGCTACGTCGGCCTGGGCTCTGACCTGCAGCGGATCCAGCGCCAGCAGTACCTGATGGCCGGGCTCATGCAAAGCGTGCAGTCAGGCCAGCTGCTCAGCAGCTACAGCAAGATGTACTCGGTCATCCAGGACACCGCCAAGAACCTGACCACGGACCAGGGGATGTCGCTGAGCGACATGGTGTCGCTTGCCGGGGACCTGCGCCTGCTGAGCGCCAAGACGGTGCAGTTCGTCACCGTGCCCAACGTGCCCGACCCGGCCGACCCCAACCGCGTGCTGTGGCAGCAGCCGCAGGCGAACCGGCTCTTCCGGGCGGTCGCTCACGACAGGTCGCTGCCCAAGACGACGAAGGCGAAGGCCCCCGCGCGGCCCGTCACGGTAGCCACCACCATCCCGGGCAACGTCCAGGTCCAGGTGTTCAACGGCAACGGCACCCCGAACGCGGCTAGCCAGGCGGCCAGCGACCTGACGAGCGCGGGCTTTCGGGTGACCGGTGCCGCGAACGCGAACAGCTCGTCCTACACCGACAGCATCATCCAGTACTCCTCGCCGGCCGACCTGGTCAAGGTGAACACGCTGAAAGCCGAGCTGAGCTCGGTCAGGGTGCAGAAGGTTCCCGGCATCGCGCCGGGCACCATCTACCTAGTCGTCGGGTCGAAGTTCACCGGGCTGCACAGCTCGGGGTCGTCGGGTGGCTCCGCCGCCGCCAGCAGTTCCTCCCCGGCCGGATCGTCCTCGTCGTCCAAGTCGGCGGGTAACCTCAGCAAGTCCTACGGCGGCATCAACGCGAACGCGAACATATGCGGCGACTCCAGCGCGTTCACCGGCCCGGACAACCCGTCTGCCGGAACCTGACCGCCGTCTTACGAGCTGCCCACCCTGGCCGACGGCAGGACAGGCTCGGGGGAGGCACGGGCGCGGCCGGCGCCGGCGACAAGCAGCCAGGCCAGGAGCCCCCCGGGGTAGATGTAGTAGCCGAACCTGGTGGCCGGCGCCAGCGTGAACATCAGCGTCAGGCCGACGATGAGCCGCCAGGTGGCGGCGGGCACGTCCTTCGGCGGCGCCACCACCAGCCACACGAGGATGCCGACACCGGCCAGCACGAGCAGTCCGACGGCGATGAGGTGACCGGTGTGCCCGGTCTGCGCGAGCAGGTGCCCGGGCAGCGGGCTGGCCGCGGGCGACGTGCTGCTGGTCAGCCCCAGCGGGAACGAGATCGTGTTCACCAGCAGGGAACCGGGCCAGATCGCGGCGACCGGGCCGACCAGGACCGCGCACGCGGCCGCGGCGGTAACGGTGAACTGGGCGGTGGGCCGCCGGCCGTCCCTGACCGCGAGCAGCACGATAGCGATGAACAAGGCCGGCCACGCGGTCGCCTTCATCGCGGCGTCAACACCGAGTACCAGCCCGGCGAGCACCGGGCGGGACCGGTGCCCGGCTCTCTCCCAGAGCAGGGCGAGTCCCAGGCACATCAGCGCGAGCACCGGTATGTCGGTGCCACCGACCGCGAGCTCAAAGGCGATCACCGGGCTGGCCGTGACGAACGCCGTCCACCGGATCCAGTCCTGCGATCCGGCCACCGCGAGCGCCAGCCCGAAAGCGAGCACGAAGACGACGCCGAACCATATCCGCGGATCAGTGAGGATGTGCGAGCCGATCAGCGCGCGCGGCAGCCCGAACAGCGTCATCACCGGCAGGTACGGGTCGTAGGCATACGGGTGGTGTGCGGCCGCGAGCGCGGCCGTGCTCTGGTAGGGGTCGCCGCGGTGGACAAGCAGCTGCGCCGACTTGATGATCACGCTGACCTCGGGCTGCTGCCTGCCCTGCGCGGCCAGCCAGCCGAGCGGGACGAGCAGGGCGCCGCACAGGCCGGACACCAGCGCGAGGTCAAGCCCGCGCGATGGCCAGGCCAGCGTCACGACGGCTGCGACCAGGTAGCCGGCCGCCGCGGCCGTTCCCCAGAGCCTGTGCAGGTCATTGGTGGTGAACAGCGCGACCCCGCCGGCGAACAGGGCGCATGCGACGAAGGCCAGTGCAACCCAGCGACGCTGGACCGTCATCAGCGACTGCCACCCCGGACCCGGGCCGGGTTTGCGGCTGCCCGCTGCCCCGGGCCTCAACGCGAGCACAGCCATGCTGGCTCATCCACGGTACAAATCCTAACGAGCAGCGCCCGCCGCAGGGTGCGTGGTCCCCCGGTCCCGTCATCGCGGTCCCGCGCCGTCCCTGACCGCGAGCCACCGGGTCAGGCTGTCCCAGCCGAACAGCACGGCCAGGTAGGCGGCCAGCGCGACGTAGACGAACGCCTCGATGCCCAGCATCCCGCCGGCTCCCACGACCAGCATCCGCCCCTCCCAGCCGAGGCCGGCCGCGGTCACCCGGGGCCCGGGCGGTACTGCGTACCGGTCCCTGTGCAGCAGATCCAGGTAGTGCAGCGCGATGACGGCGATCAGCGCGAACGTGGCAGGCGCGGGCACGCCGAGCGCGAAGCCCGCGGCGGCCAGGTAGACGTACTGGCCGGCCTGCAGCAGCGGCGGCACCAGCCAGTCGAACCGCCCGTCGTGCG
This sequence comes from uncultured Actinomycetes bacterium, assembly GCA_963702235.1. Lineage (GTDB taxonomy): Bacteria > Actinomycetota > Actinomycetes > Streptosporangiales > Streptosporangiaceae > PALSA-505. The sequence goes on along the minus strand of CAVPBZ010000021.1, from coordinate 163,418 downwards.
GGTGGCCGGCGCCGAGGGCCGCGAGCAGCATGGCTACCGCCGGGGTCAGCAGCAGGACGCCCGGCAGGTTGCGCAGGCCGAGCGCGGCGAGCATGGCGGTGACCGTGACCCCGGCGACGACGGGCAGCAGCGCCGGCAACTGCCCCTGCACCACCCGGCCGATCCGGCGGGCCAGCGGGCCGTCATCCCGGCACGCCGCCAGGCCGCCCGCGAGCCCGCCGCCGGCGGCCCGGCCGGGCAGCTGGCGGCCGGCGGCGCCGGATGCCGTCATCGCGCGCCGCTCCGTGCGGTCCGGCCGCCGTCACCGCGGTCGGCGACCGCGGCGGGCGAGCGGCTGGCCACTGCCCGTTCGGCCAGACAATAGCCGAGGGCGATGGCCCCCCAGCCGATGAGGACGGTGAGCGCGATCCGCGGCCCCCAGACGGGTGCGGTGACGGCGACCAGCAGGGTCCGCTCGCCGGCCGGCAGCGCGATGCTCTGCCCGGCCAGCCGCAGCACCGGGTAGCCGGGGCCGCGCATCTCCTGCCTGGGGCTGGCCACCGACGCGTAGCAGGCCTCGGTCATCTGCCGCACCGCCAGCAGGATCATCGCGGCGGTCGCGAATTCCCAGGCCTGGCGCGGCCGGCCCGCCGCCGACGACCAGCCGACGGCCAGGCCGGCGTAGACCGCGTACTCCGCGGCTGCGCCGGATACCGCGTCCAGCCAGCCGCTGAACGCGGCCGCGGCGACACCGCCTGCGGGCAGCAGGGCGCGCGCCTGGCGGACCGGTAGCGCCACGCAGAGCAGCACCGCGCCGGCGATCAGCCCGGACCTGCTACCGGCCGCGAACCAGGCCGCGGCGCACAGTCCCAGCGCGAGCGCGCCGATGGCCAGTGCATTCGGCGCCAGCCCGCGGGCCGCGGACCAGCGGGCGATCCGGCTCGCCAGCGGGGCCCCGGCCAGTGCGGCCACCAGCCCGTTCTCCGACGGGACCGGGCGCGCCTGCCGGGCGCCCCGCCCGGACGCAGGGCCGGTCGCCTGGTCGATGCTTGCCGCGTCCCTGACGTTCAGCAGCCTCAGCTTGATCCCGCTGCCGGCCAGCAGGTCGATGAGCGACAGCACGGCATTGTTGAGCTCGCCGCTCACCCGTGCCTTGCGGTGGATGCGGCGGACGGACAGCTGAGGCGGGCCTCCGGCGACGTGCGGGCCGTCGCCGGAGGAGATGCGCGCGGCCAGTGCCTCCGCCGCCTCGGCCGCGGCGGCCAGGTCCTGCGCGGCGATGAACAGCGTCTCGCTGGCCGTCACGGCGGCCGAGCCGGTCCCCGCGAGCAGCGCCGCGAGCGCCGGGCCGGGGGTCGCCAGCACCCGGGCGGCGGTGCAGATGAGGACCGGCTCGCCGGCGCTGCGGGCGGTGGCGGCCACCGCCCGCAGCCCGTCCGCCGCGTCGGCGCACATGGCCACCTCGACCTGCCGCACGCCGGCCCGCAGCAGGCGGCCGCCGACCCCGTCTATCCCGGCCATGCCGCCGCGCGGCGCCCGGTCTCCCGGCCGGCGGTAGGGCTGGGCCATCGCGGACAGCCTGTCTGGCGCCGCCGCGAGCAGCAGCGCCAGGGTCATGGTGGCCTCCTACCGGCCGAGCCGCCGCCCCCGCGCTGCACACGGCGTCTGGCTCATCGCACGAACGCTGCGTCACAGCGTACCGGCGGGCCGGAGCGCGCCGGTGAAGTTGGCTCTCCTGGTCAGGGCAGCGTGCGCTGCTGGTGACCACGGCGGGCTACCATTCGCCCGTGCGCGACAGTGAATCCCGGATCCCCGCCGGGCCAACGGCGGCGGCCGTGGTCCTGGCCAGCGGCGCCGGGACCAGGGTGGGCGGCGAGCGGAACAAGGTGTACCTGCCGCTGGGCGGGACCAGCGTCGTCGCCTGGTCGCTGCGCACGCTCGCCGGGGTCGCCGGGATCGGCGTGCTGGTCCTGGTGGCGCGGCCGCAGGACGAGGAGCTGGCCGGGCAGGTGCTGGACACCGAGTGCGCCGGCTGTGCCGTGCAGGTCGTGCCCGGCGGCGCGGCCCGGCACGATTCCGAGCTGATGGCGCTGCGCCACCTGGGCCCGCGGATAGCCAGCGGAGAGATCGACGTCGTGCTGATGCACGACGCGGCGCGGCCGCTGGTCACGCCAGCCCTGGTCACGTCGGTGCTCGCGGCCGCCAGGCAGGACGGCGGCGCGGTGCCGGGGGTGCCGCGGGACGGCCTGATGATGGCCAGTGCGGACGGCAGCGTGGCGGAGGCGGACCTGGGCACGATGATGGCGATGCAGACACCGCAGGGCTTCCTGGCCGCGCCGCTGCTCGCTGCCTACGAGCGGGCGGCCGCGGACGGGTTCGCCGGCACCGATACCGCCGCCTGCGTGACGCGGTATACCGACATCCAGGTGCGGTGCATCCCGGGAGACGAGCGCAACATCAAGATCACCTACCCGCACGACCTCGTCGTCGCCGCGCAGTCTCTGGCCCGGCCGTGACCGGTGCGGACAGGTCAGGCCCCGGGGCCGGCCGCAGCGGCAGGCTGCGCGCGGTCGCCGCGGTTCTCGGCACCGAGGCCGGCGACCTGCCCGGCAGCACCGTCCCGCTGCTGCTCGCCCCGCTGGCCGGCCAGCCGCTCATCGAGCACTCGGTCGCCGCTTTCGAGGCGGCCCCGCAGGTGGACGAGATCCTCGTGGTCGTGCCGCCTGCGCTGGCCGCGCAGGTCAGGCAGCTGCTCGCCGCCGGCGGCTACCGCAAGGTGTCCCCGGTGATCGAGGGCGGCCCGGTCAGGGCCGAGTCCGCCCGGCGCGCGATCGGGGCGCTGGCCGAGGCCGACGGCATCCTGCTGATCCACGACGCGGCCCGCCCGCTGCTCAGCCAGCGAGTCATCGCCGATTGCGTCACTGCGCTCGGGACGCACCGGGCGGTGTGCGCTGCCGTCCCGGCCGCCGACACCATGGTGAAGGTCGAGAAGATCTCATTACCGAACGGCCACCACGAGACAGGCTGCGACGCCGCCAGACGCCGCAGGGATTCCGGCTGCCGGTGATCCGCCGCGGTTACCAGCTCGCTCGCGCTGATCCGGCCTTCGAGCCCGCCGACGACTGCGGCATCGTGCTGCGTTACCTCCCCGAGGTCCCGGTCGCGCTGGTGCCGGGCAGCGAGCAGAGCTTCCCGGTGACCGGGCCGGCCGACATCAGCCTCGCGGCTCTCATGATCACGAAGACTCTTGCGGGCCGGGACGCTGAAGACTCTTCGTGATCACGAAGGGACCGGGTCAGCGCCTGACCGCCTGCTTGATCAGGCTGCGGCCGAAGTCCCACATCAGGCCGCTGCCGCGGCTGGCGTCGTCCATGACGTCGGCGAACGCGTCGCAGAACAGCTTAACTTCGGTCTCGCCGATGGTGAGGGCAGGCAGCAGCTTGATCACCTCGTCGTGATCGGCCGCGACCTGGGTGAGAATCCGGTGCCGCTGGAACAGGAAGACGACGATCATCTGCGCGAACAGCCCGTGCCTGGCGGCCTGCAGCATGTTCCAGCCGGTGCGCAGCTTGAGCGACCGGGGCTTACAGAACTCCAGGCCGATCATCAGGCCGCGGCCGCGGACCTCGCCGAGCATCTCGTAGCTGCCGGTCATCTCGGCCAGCGCCGCCATCAGCGCCTCGCCGGTCCGCTCGGCGTTCTCCACCAGGTGCTCGCTGTCGATGACGTCGAGCGTGGCCAGCCCGGCGGTCATCGCGGCCGCGTTGTGGCCGAACGTCGAGTCGTGCACGAACGTCCGGTCCATGGAGGAGTAGACCTTCTGGAAGATCCAGTCCTTGGCCAGCGTGGCGCCGACCGGGACGAACCCGCCGGACAGCGCCTTGGCGACCGTGACGATGTCCGGCTGCACGTCCTCGTGCTGGTAGGCGAGGAACCGGCCGGTCCGGCCGAGGCCGGTCTGGATCTCGTCGCAGATGAGCACCGCGCCGTGGTCGTGCAGCAGTTTCTGCGCGGCGGCCAGGAAACCCGCCGGCGCCAGGTGCACGCCCTTGCCCTGGATCGGCTCGATGAGCAGGCCGGCCACGTCGCCCTTGCGCAGCTCGCGGGCCAGCGCGTCGAGGTCACCCAGCGGGATGCAGCTGTCCGGCAGCAGCGGGTCGAAGCCGCGGCGGAACTCGGCCGAGCCGTTGACCGACAGCGAGCCGAGGGTCAGGCCGTGGAAGGCGTGATCGCAGTAGAGGACCCTCGGCTTGCCGGTGGCGTACCTGGCGAACTTCAGCGCGGTCTCGACCGCCTCGGTGCCGCTGTTGCAGAAGTACGCGCGGTCCATGCCCGGGGTCTTGGCCAGCAGCCGCTCAGCGAGCAGCCCGGGCAGCAGCGCGCAGTCGAACTGGACCAGGTCGGCGACCTCGCTGTCCAGCAGGTCATGCAGCGCCTTGCGGATCACGGGGTGGTTGCGCCCCATCCCGAACACGCCGAACCCGGTCAGGAAGTCGGCGTACCGGTTGCCGTCACGGTCGTAGAGGTAGCCGCCCTCGGCCTTCTCGTAGACCTTGTCGAACCCGATCACGTGCAGCATGCGGGACAGGTTCGGCTTGAGGTACTGGTCCTGCAGCTCGTAACCCTGGCCAGCGCGCTCCGCCAAGAGGGCGGGCAAATCGAAGCTCATACCTCGTAGTCTCCCGGCTCACGTGCCCTGATGCGGCGAATTACGCGCCAGCATACGATGCCCGCCGCGGGCGCCAGAGCGCGCTGTGCCCTGACGCCCGCCGGGTGCCGTCAGAGACCGTTGTCCTCCAGCATCTCGGTGACCAGCGCCGCGATCGGCGAGCGCTCGGAGCGGACCAGCGTCACGTGCGCGAACAGCGGGTGCCCCTTGAGCTTCTCGATCACCGCGACCACGCCGTCGTGCCGGCCCACCCGGAGGTTGTCGCGCTGGGCGACGTCGTGGGTGAGCACGACCCTGGACCCGGAGCCGATCCTGGACAGCACGGTGAGCAGCACGCCGCGCTCCAGCGACTGCGCCTCATCGACGATCACGAACGCGTCGTGCAGCGAGCGGCCGCGGATGTGAGTCAGCGGCAGCACCTCGAACAGGTCGCGGTGCAGCACCTCGTCGATGACGTCCTGGGTGGTGACCGCCGACAGGGTGTCGAAGACGGCCTGCGCCCACGGGTTCATCTTGTCGGCCTCGGAGCCGGGCAGGTAGCCGAGCTCCTGGCCGCCGACCGCGTACAGCGGGCGGAACACGAGCACCTTGCGGTGCTGGCGCCGCTCCATCACGGCCTCGAGGCCGGCGCAGAGCGCGAGCGCCGATTTTCCGGTGCCCGCCCGGCCGCCCAGCGAGATGATCCCTACATCCGGGTCGAGCAGCAGGTCCAGCGCGACCCGCTGCTCGGCGCTCCTGCCGCGCAGGCCGAACGCCTCCCGGTCGCCCCGGACCAGCCGCACCGACTTGTCCGGCAGCACCCTGCCCAGCGCGCTGCCGCCCGCAGCCGACAGCACCAGTCCGGTATGACAGGGCAGGTCGGCAGCCTGGTCACAGTCCAGCCTGCCAGTGTCGTACAGCTCCTTGATCTGGTCGGCGTTGACGCTGAGCTCGCGCATGCCCGTCCAGCCTGATTCGGCCGGGAGCTCGGCGCGGTATTCCTGGGCGGTCAGCCCGATCGACGCGGCCTTCACCCGCAGCGGCAAGTCCTTGCTGACGAGTACCACGTCGTCGCCTTCGGCGGCGAGGCTGCGTGCGACCGACAGGATCCGCGTGTCGTTGTCGCCGAGCCGGAACCCCGCGGGCAGCACCTGCGGGTCGGCGTGATTCAGCTCGACCCGGACCGTGCCGCCCTGGTCGCTGATCGGCAGATTCTGTGTCCAGCCGGCCGTGCTTGATCCGCAGGTCGTCCAGATACCGGAGTGCCTGGCGGGCGAAGAAACCGAGCTCGGGGTGGTTGCGCTTGGCCTCCAGTTCCGTGATGACCACGATCGGGAGCACGACGCGATGCTCGTCGAACCGGGTGATGGCAGCCGGATCGGCGAGCAGGACGCTCGTGTCGAGCACATAGGTGCGATGGCCGGCGCGGGTACGCCGGCGCTGACTCGAGGGACTAGGCACACGCTCTCCTCTGGGCGCCAATCAAGGCGACCGCTCGGACACAGACGTGTCGGCCGGACCGGGCAGCCCAGGAAGGGCCGCACGCCGGCCCCTCCGTCATCTCGCCTGCGTACCGTGACGCGAAGCTCGAGGATTACAGGGCCTTTCCCGGGGGGCGGCGATTTGCCGCCCGTTCCCTTTGAAGGTACCCGCGAAAGGGCGTGTTAAGGAAGTACCCGGATGCGAGTCCGGGTCAGGAACCGAACCGGCGGTGGCGCGCAGCGTATGAGCGCAGCGCCCGCAGGAAATCGACCTTGCGGAAAGCGGGCCAGTAGGCGTCGCAGAAGTAAAATTCCGAGTGCACGCTCTGCCAGAGCAGGAACCCGCCGAGGCGCTGCTCGCCGGACGTGCGGATCACCAGAATCCGGGTCCGGCTGGCCCGCCGTGTACAGGTGGCGGGCGATCTGCTCGACATCCAGCAGCTCAACGAGTTCCTCGATCGTGGTCCCGCGGGTCGCGTGGTCCTGCAGCAGGGAACGCACCGCGTCGGCGATCTCCCTGCGGCCGCCGTAGCAGACCGCGACGTTGACGAGCAGGCCCGGACAGTCGGCCGTGGCATCGGCCGCGTCCTTGAGCACCCGGCTGGTCTCGCTGGGCAGCATGTCCAGCGCCCCGACCGGGTGGACGTGCCAGCGCTCGGCGACGAGCTCCTGCACGGTGTCCTCGATGATGCGCAGCAGCGGGCCGAGCTCGTCGGCCGGCAGGCTGAGGTTGTCCGTCAACAGCAGCCAGAGCGTGACCACCTCGACGCCCACCTCACGGCACCAGCCGAGCAGCTCGAATATCTTGTCCGCGCCGGCCTGATGTCCGTCGGCAACGTCGGACAAGCCCGCCCACCGCGCCCACCGCCTGTTGCCGTCGCACATCACCCCGACATGCCGGGGTACTGCCTCTGGCGATAGCGATGCTTCGAGCCTGCTGGCGTAGAGCCGGTAAGCGAGGTCTCGAGTTTTTATCCGTCGCACGTTCACAGCTCCGACCGCTAGCCGCATTTTGCTCGGACCGACTGGTGGCGCTCGGACCCGCGCCAGACCCCCCATGGCCTACTAGCACCGTATACAAGAATTGAACCAGTTCGGTGGAGTTAGGCGTGGGACGTGTAGACGGCAGGTAAAAACTTCTCCCGGCCGGCCGCCGGGCGATGCGCTCAGCCGGGTCCGCCGAGCGCGGCGCGCCGTGCTCAGCCGGGCGGGAGCTGACGGGACCGGCTGCTCAGCCGATCGACTTGACGACCGCCTCGTCGAGCCCGGGGAACGAGGCTAGGTAGTCCTTGCGCTCCCGCTTGAGACGGCTGACCATGTCGTTGTACTCGCCCATCCTGTCCTGCCGCTCATACAGGCGGCGGGGCTGCAGGATGTCCAGGTCATCAAGGCCCGGCACCGACGCCGCGATCTCGTAGCCGAAGTCGGGATCGGTGGTCCACTCGATGGTGCCTTCCACGATCGCCTGGACCAGCGCCGACGAGTGCGGGATCTTGACCTTCTTCGATCCCGGGTGATCGTCGCCGCCGCCCACTCGCCCGGTATTGAGGACGAAGACCTCGAGCTCATGGCTGTCCAGTAGCTCGAGCATCCGGTTGCCCATGTCGGCCATGTCCCGCGGGAAGAACGGATTGGTGCCGGGCACCCGCAGGAACTTGCCCTCCTCGTCTTTGCCGCCCGCCGAGGTCCCCGTGGTCTCGCCGAGCATGAAGTAGGCCGCCGCCTGGGCCCGGTCGAGGCGCGCGACACCGGGCACGATGTTCTCGTTCTTGTTCAGGATGAGCAGGAACTCAGCGAGCCCCACCTCGTTCGGCGGCCACGGGTTGACGTAGGCGAACGGCCACGTGGTTCGGCCGTTCTTGGTGTACGAGGTGTCGAAGAAATCCACCTTGCCGTTCGCGTCCACGGAGACGTTCTCGAGGTAGGCGTCCGGCTTGGTGGTGGCGTTGTAGATGGCCGGCTCGAAGTCAGGGTTCAGCCCGAAAGTCTTGGCGAAGCAGCCGTTCTCGGTGGTGTAGACCCGGCCGCCGGGCATGAGGGCGACGAAGTCGTCCTGAGCCGGCTTGCTGCCCAGCTGGGTGGTGAACGTCGTGGTGGTCTTGCCGGTCCCGGACAGCCCGACGATGAGGACGGTCTTGTTCTCCCCGCCCACCGGGATGACCTTGCAGCCGGCGTGCAGCGCGAGCCCGCCGCGGTTGTAGATGATGTTGTTCCACATCCGCAGCCCGCCCTTCTTGGACTCACCGAAGTAGTCCGAGTTGAGCACGCGGGTGACGTTGTCGTTCAGGTTGACGGCGATCAGCCGGTCGTTCGGGTAGCCAGGCGCGGCGAGGTTGGGCGTGTAGATCACGGTCGTGTCCGGCTGCCACGCGGCCGGGTCGTAGCCCTCATCCACCGGGTAGTAGAGCTGCTTCTGCATGCCGGCGACATTGGCGTTAGCCGCCTCCATGATCAGACGGGCCCTTGTCCGGAACGCAGGATCCGAGCCGATGTAGCCGTCAACGACAACCATATGACGGCCCGCGATATAGGCGTCCTGCACCGCGGCAACGCGCTCATACTCCGCCCGGGTAATGGTCTGCTTGACAGCATTAGTGGAGTCATCGACGATGAACGTGGAACGCGTGCTCCGCGAGTCCACGCGCGCTTTTACTACCACGTTGCCGAATTCAGTCTTCTGGCTGTTCGGCATTTTCTCGGTCAGTTCGCGCAGCCGCTCCGCTGTCGGATTCCACTCCACCGTCGTCGCGTTCACCTCGTACGCCACTACTGCTCCTCCCTCGTAGGCGCGCCTCCCGCCCGGTGCCGAACGCGCTGGGTCCGGCGTTTACCGCAGGGGATTTCGGGAGTGTACCCCGGCAACGTCGGATCAATTACCCCAGGTCAGCCGGGGACGTTACCCCAGGTGGGCCGGGGGCCGAGTGGCCGGGGAACGGCCACGGAGCAGTCACGGACGGCATTTACCACTGGCCAGCAGGCCAGCGGCCAGGGAAATGCCGGCATGGTTTAGACCAATTGCGCATCGGCGCGGGCCGAATGCGCTGGCGGGTCAGATCACGGAATGAGCCGGAATCCCGTCAGGTGTGACATATGTCACAATGCGTGAGCACCGGTAAGCATTCACCCCGGCACGGGCCTCTCCGGACCTCTCGCCAGGCACCCCGCGGACCGCCGCGCCGAGGCCCTCCCGCCCAGCCCTCCGCCGCGCCGAGGCCCTCCCGCCCAGCCCTCCGCCGCCCCATCCTGCCCCGGACGTCCCAGCTCGCGCCATCCCGCCCAGCGCCCCGCTGCGCATCCCGGCCCGGCGTCCCCGCTCGCACCATCCCGCCCAGCGCCCCGCCGCGCATCCTCGCCCGGCGTCCCCGCTCGCTCCACCGCGCCAGCATGATCAACTCGACTTTGCACACGGTACGACCATGGGATCTGGACAAATCGGACGTGATTTGGTCGCAGCGTGTGCAAAGTCAGCGGCCGCCCGATTCCGGCGTCCCCAAAACAGGATAAACCGAATGGTACTCGGGCGTACCGCATGGAGAGTGGCCGGTGCGGGGCGCAAATGGGGCGCGGGTGCTCCCGCGGGGTGTTGGGCCCGAGCGGGCGTTGGGCCCGAGCGGACGTTGGGCCCGAGCGGACGTTGGGCCCGCGGGGGGGTGTCGGGCCTGCGGGGGGTGTCGGGCCCGAGGGGGTGCGTCGGGCCCGCGCGGGGCGTCGGGCCCGAGCGGGGCGTTGGGCCGAGTGCGGGGCGTCGGGCCGAGTGCCGGGATCTTCCAGGTGCAGCCGGGCGGGCAGATTGGTCAGGCCTCGCGGCGCCCCGGGCCCTCGGACCGGACCTGCTCCACGTGCCGCAGCGCCTCCCGCAGGTCGGCCAGCCACGAGTCCTCGTGCTGGCCGACGAGCCGCACGCACCAGGCGAGTGCCTCGCTCCTGCTCCTGGCCACGCCGGCGTCCACCAGCGTGTCGAGCACGAGCCGCTGGGGCTGGCGGAGCCGTGTCATCACGGGCACCGACAGCGTGGTGAACATCACGCTGCGGTCGCCGCAGGTCACCCCCCAGGACACCTTGCGGCCGAACTTGTGCTCGGCCTCCCGGGCAATCTGGATCCGGTGGTCCCTGGTGTCCTCGCGGAACCTGCGGATCCGCCCGTCTGCTGCCTCGCTCCGCTCGGCATCGGTGGCCCCGGACCGCGTCTCCGGGTCCGGCAGCCGCCCGATCACGCTGAGCTCCTCACGGTCCACGGTGACGTCGGCCGGAGCCGTGAACCAGTCACCCGGCAGCCTGCCGGCGAACCAGCCGTGCAGCTTGTCGTCGGGCTCTGCGCCCTTGCCCGATGCCTTGTTCTCAGATTCCGTAGTCATGTAATTATGATTACAAACCAGTGCGCGGACGTCAAGTACTCCGTGACGTAAGCGCGCAGGGTGCCGAGCTGACCCACCACAGGCTGGGCTGGAGAGGTGCCGGGCTGCGGTTAGGGCGCCCGTTCGCGAAGAAGGCGTTCGGCGCAGCCGACAGCCGCCGGGGCGAGCGAGCGTCCCTGGAGCCGACAAACTCCTACGTCAGCCGGCCTAGCCCGCCACGTGGGCGGCAATCCCCGGGTCCACCCGGACCGCCCCGGCGAATCCGGCGCCCACGTCGGCCGGCACGACCTCGACGTTCATGCCGGGCTCCGGCGCCTGCTCCATCAGCCCGTGCCCCAGGTAGATGGCGACGTGCGAGATGTAATTCGGGGCGGTCGGATCGGTGTGGTAAAAGAGCAGGTCACCGGCCGCCAGCTGGCTAACCGGCACCGCCGGTCCGGTCAGCGCCTGGCTCGCGGCGACCCGCGGCATGACGATCCCGGCCTGCGCGAACGACCACTGTACGAGGCCAGAGCAGTCGAACACGCTCGGCCCGGAGCCGCCCCAGACGTACGGCAGGCCGCGCCGGCTGAGGGCTGCCCTCAGCATCGTGTCGAGCTGGGGGGTGCTGAGCGTCGGGTACCCGTTGATCGCGGTGCTCGTCACCCCGGCCACGCCGGCCGCCCCGGAGGCGTTCTGCTGGGACACCAGCGGGTACACCTTGGCGTTTCGCGGCAGCTGCCGGGCGATCCGGCCGGCCAGCTTGGCGATGTTCGCGTGCGGCGCGCTGACTACGATCGCGTTGCCGGACGGGAAGCCCAGCGACTGCGCCACCGACTCGGAGACCACCGCGTTGACACCGTCGATGGCGACCGTGCCGAACCCGCCGACCCGCAGCCGCTGCTCACGGACCCCGGCGACGCTGATCTTGCCGCCGAGCGGGAGCTTGTCCAGCCGGCCCATGGAGTACGACACCGCGATTCCGCCGCTGGCCACGCTTTGCCACAGCCGGTTCGACGACGCGGTCGGCCGCGCGGCGAAGGAGCGGAACGCGGACGCGTCTACGCCCAGCATCGCCGTGATTTTCCCGTTGACCCGGACCCTGGCCGCGTTCGACCGGCTGGGCCACGGTCACCCCGCTGAGCCGGCTGATCGCCTTCACCGCGCCGCGCGGCAGCGTGGTCTGCGAGAGCACGAACAGGTCAGCGGTCCGCAGCTTGCCGAGCGGGGCGACCACGGCACGGCGGACCGCAGCGCGGGAGGCAACCAGCGCGACCGCGACCGCGGATGAGCCCGAACGGCGGATGCCGAGCCCAGGTACCGGGCTGCGGTTGATCACGCTGCCGGCATGCCGTGCCGCGGCGGCCCGTGCCGCCATCGCGCCGGCGGCGGATGGTGCTGCCGCGGCCCGGGCGGAACCGGCCGCGACCGGCCGTGCCGCCGAAGACGGGCCAATGGCCAGCGTCGCGAGCAGCGCGAGAATTGCACCGAACCCGGGGAGCCAGACACCAACCTTGGCGCGCACAGTGCTCCCTTCGCCGCTGTCGTCAGCCCGGTATTCGGCAGGTCCATCGACCACCATGCCCGAAAACCAGTCTTCCGTCTATACGATGCGGGAAAGACCTAAATGGTTCCGGAAAGCTTAACCCGCAGTTCAGCAGGGTCGGTGACCGGCGCGAGGCAGGTGAAATCGCGGCAGACGTAGGCTGCCGGGGCGCCGTTGACCAGTCCCCGGCCGGCCAGCAGCGGGATCCCCGCGTCCCCCGCCCCGTCCCCGACGGCCAGCACCGCGCCCGGCGGCGCCGCCCGCAGTGCGGCGGTATGTAGCTCGGCTGTCCTGCGGTCGCCGGGCGGCCCGATGATCGCGATCTCGGCAGGACCGGCGAGCAGCGCCTCGGCTACCGCGAGTCCGGATCCCGCCGCGCGCGGGTAGCGCTGGGCGATCGCGGCCAGCGGCCCGAGCGCTGCCATGGCGGCTTCCCTGTGCACGGTGGACCCGGTCAGCGCGGAGTAGCTGAGCAGCGCACCCGCCGCGGCGAAGGCGCCGGACGGGGTGGCGTTGTCGGCCGGATCGGCGGGCCGGTAGATCAGCGGCTCGCCGTCGTCCGCGGTGTCATAGAACCCGCCCTCGCCATCGGCGAACCGGTCGAGCGTCGTGCCGAGGAGCCGCCCGGCCAGCTCGACCCAGCGGGCCGCACCGGTGACGCCGGACAGGGCGAGGAGGCCTTCGGCGACGCAGGCGTAGTCCTCCAGCGCCCCGGCGCTGTCCCCCGGGACGCCGTCCCTGGACGTCCGCGCGAGCCGGTCGCCACGGACGTGGACGCGGGCGATCAGGTCGGCCGCATCGGTGGCGGCCGCGATCAGGTCAGGGCGACCGAGCAGCAGCCCGGTCTCCGCGAGCGCGGCGATGGCCAGCCCGTTCCACGCCGCGACCACCTTGTCGTCGCGGCCCGGCCGGACCCGCTTGTCCCGCGCGGCGAGCAGCGCGGTGCGCACCCGGGCGAGCCGGCCGTCGTCCGCGGGGTCCGCGCGGAGCTGGAGCACTGACGTGCCGCGCTCGAACGTCCCCGCCGCGGTCACCCCGAACGCCTCGGCCGCGAACTGCCCGTCGTCGGTGCCGAGCACGTCGGCCAGCTCCGCCGGGGTCCAGGTGTAGAACTTGCCCTCCTCGCCCTCGCTGTCAGCGTCCAGCGCGGACGCCAGTCCGCCCTCTGGGGTGCGCAGCTCCCCGACCATCCAGTCACAGGTCTGCTCGGCGACGCGGCGGGCGAGCGGCGAGGCGGTCCGCCGCCACAAGTGCGCGTACGCCCGGGCGAGCAGGGCGTTGTCGTAGAGCATCTTCTCGAAGTGCGGCACCACCCAGGCCGCGTCCACCGAGTACCGGGCGAACCCGCCGCCGAGCTGGTCGTACATGCCGCCGCGGGCCATCGCGTCCATGGTCTGCCCGGCCATCGCCAGCGCGCTGTCCCGCCCTGGGCCAGCCTGCCCTGGGCCCGCCTGCCCTTGGTCAGCCTGCCCTTGGTCAGCCCGCCCTGGGCCCGCCTGCCCCGGGCCCGCCTGATCCGTGCCCGCCTGAGCTGAGCTGGCTGTCCTGGCGTGATGCCGGAGCAGGAATTCCAGCACCATGGAGGGCGGGAACTTCGGCGCGCCGCCGAACCCGCCTGCCGCGGCGTCGAAGCTGTCCGCCAGGCCGGCCACCGCATCGTCGCACACCCTGGCCAGCTGCGCCGCCGGCCCGGTCAGGCCGGGGCCGACCGCGCCCGGCGCCGGGTTGACCGCGAGATCGGTCATTCCCTGCTCGCTGGCGTCGCGCAGTCCTTTGATACCCGCGTTAGCGCGTTCGGCCAAAGCAGCGGAGATCTTCTTTGCCTGGTCCGTCACCTGTGCCCGGTCATCACGCCAGGCCTGCGCGACGCCGCGGATGAGCCGCTGGAAAAGCTCGCGAGGGAAATAGGTGCCGCAGTAGAAGGGCTCGCGGTCGGCGGTCATGAACACGGTCATCGGCCAGCCGCCCTGGCCGGTCATGGCCTGGGTCGCGGTCATGTACACCGCGTCCACGTCCGGCCGCTCCTCCCGGTCCACCTTGATCGCCACCATCTGCTCGTTCAGCAGCGCGGCCGTCGCCGGGTCCTCGAACGACTCGTGCGCCATCACGTGGCACCAGTGGCAGGCGGAGTAGCCGACGGACAGCAGCACCGGCACGTCACGCAGCCTGGCCTGCTCGAACGCCTCGTCCGACCACTGCCACCAGTCGACCGGATTGTCTGCGTGCTGCAGCAGATAGGGGCTAGTGGCATCCTTCAGCCGGTTCATGCCCTCAAGGTATCCGGTCAGTCATGACCAGGGTCCGCGGCCGCGCTCCGCGCATCCAGCCGCGCGGCCGCGCGGCCCGCCGCTGTTACGATCGTTGCCCGCAACGGCGTATGCGGGAGGTCGCGCGTGACCGACCACCGTGACCGGCGGGACGACACGGGACGGCCAGAGCAGCAGGGCCGGCCGAGGCCTTACTCAGCGGCGGACCTGCGCGCCCGCCTCGCCCAGTTGCCCGAAAGCCATCCCTCGTCGCCGAGGTACCCGGGCGGCAGTAAGAGAGTCGCGAGCCTCCGCGAGCCTGAGCTCAGCCGCGCCGACCAGCCTGAGGTATCGCATGGCGCTGACCGGCTTGGTGGGAGGACAACCAGATCCGGTTGGGATTCAGCTGGGGTTACCGATCACCTAGACAAGCCAGGCTCGGACGCCGTCCATCTCGCCGATGACCGCAGGCAGCACATCCTTAATGGCGACGCGTGGGGCGGCGGGCATCGGCACGGGACAGGCAAGGAGGGGAAGACGGAATTCCCTGCCGACTGGGATGACGAACAGGTCAGCGGTGTCATCCTCGACGTGGCCCGCTATCCAGACCAACCACCGGTCTACCAGGAGTGGAACAGCCGATGGATCGTGGTGGGCACGCGCAACAATGTTGAGGTCAGCGTCGTCGTTCAGTCTGACGGGCGCATCTGGACCGCATGGCCCGAGGAAGGTAGTCCGGGTGTCCTGCGAAACCCGAAGAAGGGTGCACTGTGAAGGAGACAGAGATCATTCAGCGGGTCGAGTCGCTTCCCGAGCGATTCGCGAGCCGCCTCACTGAGGATGGTCTGTGGAGCGTGCGCCGGATGCGCGGAGGCGGCGAGTACGGGGAACTAACTATTGAGCTGGCCGCCACTCTCGCCAAGACGGGTGCAGCCGTGACCCCCGAGGAACGCGACGAACTCCGCGACCTGCTCGAGGCCATGGACATGCCCACCGATCCCATCAGGGAACTCAACGTTCAGCCGTAGCGGGAGCCCGCTCAGGGCTGGGGATTGTCCGGCTGCGGCTCGGGGCCTGGCGCGGAACTGACGACGATGCTGCCCCGGGTGGTCGCCCAGCCGGACCGGACGCGCCTGCGGCCGAGAATCTGCTCGATCGCCGCACCCACGCTGCCTTCTTGCGCGATCTGGCGCCGGACGACCGCGATGAGCGCGGGCACGGCCCAGAAGTCGCCGCATACCCACAGGATCGCCGCCCCGATCTGCTGGTCGGCCAGCGGCGGCAGCGTCACGCCCCTGACGTGGTCATACACCGGGTACCAGGAACGCTGCGCGAAGAAGCTCATCGACATGGCCAGGATCCACATGAGCACGTTGGTCCCGATCAGGGCGACCGCCTGGTCGGCCGGCGCCAGCCGCGGCCGCAGCGGTGGCGACGGGATGAACTGCAGCCAGAACAGCACGCCGGCCAGGAAGAAGCTGCCGTGCATCAGCCAGATGTGCACGGCCAGGTTGTTCTGGGCGAGATCGAACAGCGCCGGGATGTGCCAGATGATCATTACCGCGCTGAACAGGACGATGCCGGTCCAGGGTGCGAGCAGCGCGCGGCCGGCCGCGCGCACCGGGCGTGACCAGCCGCCGCGCATCACCGACCGGGTGGTGGTGCGGCCGAACCCGGCCGGCAGGGCATCGAGCAGCGGCTGCCAGGGCGCGCCGGCCACGACCAGGGTCGGGGCGGCGAACATGAGCAGCAGGTGCTGGATCATGTGCACGAAGAAGTAGTCGTCGGCCCAGTAGTCGATCGGCGACTCGACGGAGATCACCAGCACGGCGAGCCCGGCGTAGAACAAGAGCGAGCGCAGCCGCCGCTGACGGGTCCGGTTCGGCCGGGACCGGCGGGCCAGCCGCCACAAGCCGATCTCGTGCCAGCCGGCCAGGACGAGCGCCACGATCAGGAACGGGTCGTAGGACCAGTGATCGACGAGGTAGCTCATGGCGGTCAGCCGGACGAGCCGTACGGGACGGAAACGCTGAGGACCTGCACCTCGTGCCAGACTCCGGCGCCCCGGGCGAGCCGCCAGCCGGTGAGCCTGCTGCCGTGGACGGCCAGCGCGTCGGTGTTGCCGCCCTGGCCGGACACCAGGACCGCGGACCCGGCCGGCGGCTTCGGCAGCTGGTGCCAGGCGGTGTTCTGGCTGTCTACCGTGTCCGCCTGCCCGTTCGCGAGCAGCATCCAGACTCCTCTCGCGGCCGCGAAGCCTGACGCCTGCACCGCCCCGCCGACGAAGCTCAGCGGGGATGACACAGACCAGTGCATACCGTCGGTGGTCCATGCG
The DNA here is from genome assembly GCA_963702235.1 of uncultured Actinomycetes bacterium. GTDB lineage: Bacteria > Actinomycetota > Actinomycetes > Streptosporangiales > Streptosporangiaceae > PALSA-505. The sequence goes on along the minus strand of CAVPBZ010000021.1, from coordinate 146,849 downwards.
GCAAGCAGTTCCGCGGAATGGCCACGTACGGGAGGCCACGTGCATCAGACAGGTTACGGGGTGCCGCGTCCCCCCGCACCGAGACCCGGTGCAGCCATAGCCCGAGATGTCGATGCCGACTTCTCCCCCACCGGTGGGGTGCAACTAGCCATCGATCTTGGCCGCCACCCCGGGCTCATGGCCGCCACCCCGGGCTCGGGGCCGCCACCCCGGGCTCGGGGCCGCAGGCCCGGGCTGGTGGGCCGGCGGGCAGGGATGGGGCCCGCAGCGATAACCCTCGGCGCCTGCCCGCCAGGCTAGGCGGGTAGTCTCGCCGCGTGGGAGGTCAGATGCTGCCCCCGTTCGGCTGGGGGACGGTTCTCGGCCGCTGGGAGTTCTCGCCGGTGGTGACGGTGCTCGCCGTGGCCCTGGCGGTGCTGTACCTGGAGGGCGCCTGGCGGGTGGCACGGCGTCACCCGGCCCGGCCGTGGCCGTGGTGGCGGACCGCGGCGTTCCTCGGCGGGCTCGCGGTCATCGTGCTGGCCACCGAGAGCGGCATCGGCAGCTACGACGACGTGCTGTTCTGGGATCACATGATCCAGCACCTGATGCTGATCATGGTCGCGCCGGCCCTACTGGTCATCGGCCAGCCGGTGACCCTGCTGATGCACGCCAGCCGCAATCCGGTGCACACCTGGGTCAAGCGGGCGGTGCGCTCGCGCGTGGTCACGTGGCTGACCTGGCCGCCGTTCGGCGTGGCCGCCTACGCCCTGACGATCGTGGGGACGCACCTGACCGGGCTGATGCACGTCGTCATGACCAATCAGGTGCTGCATGACGGCGAGCATGCGCTCTACCTGGTGGTCGGCTACCTGTTCTTCCTGCCGCTGCTCGGCCGGGAGCCGATCCGGTGGCGCATTTCCTACCCGGTGCGTCTCCTCGTCCTGTTCCTGACGATGCCGGTGGACACCTTCACCGGGCTGGCGCTCGGCTACTCGAGCACCCCGATGACGGGCGCAGGCCCGCGCCCGTCCTGGGCCCCCAACCCGATCAGCGACCTGCACTCCGGCGGCGCGGTCATGTGGATCGGCGGCGACGGGATCATGTTCGCCCTCATGCTGGTGGTGTTCCTCGCCTGGAGCCGCGACGGCGAGATCTCGGCTGCCGGCCACAGCTGGCTGGAATCGGCCCGCCGGACGAGCTTCGCCGGGCTGACCGGATCGGGCCCGGAGCGTACGGCCGCAGCCGGGGCGCCAGCCGCGGGCCGCGTTTCGGCCGGCCAGCGGCGCGACGAGAGCACCATCGACGACGACGAGCACCTCGCCGCCTACAACGCGTTCCTGGCCCGGATCAACGCCGCGGAACCGCGCCGCCACGACGGCACCGCCGAATAGAGCGCTCCGCCCTCGGCCTGGCTACCGCCTGGCCACCGCTTGGCTACCGCGCCCGCCGGGAGTCCGCCGGGCCCAGGCCCCAGACGGCGGCGGTCACCGCTATGAGCCCGAACAGCAGGAACGTGATGACGTGCACGCCCGTGCACCACAGGCAGATGGCCCCGACCTGGTAGAGCTCGACGTAGATCAGGTACAGGATGAACCCGACGCCGACGACGACCGAGGCCAGCCGGGCCACCGAGACCTCGCGCCGGCGCGACCGCCAGGCCAGCGGCGACGTGGCCGCGACCATGAACACGTAGAAGGCCAGGCCCAGGACGGCCACCGGCAGCACGCCGAACACCATGGCCTGTGAGCTCGTCGTCACCGCGCCGCAGTTGACGACGCCCTTGTCCGAGCAGGCCAGCGTGGTGTTACCGGTGAAGTGCTCAATGGTCAGGTAGATCGAGATGCCGAGACCGCCGAGCGCGAGAGCAAACGAGGTGTACTGCAGCCAGCGCGGCGGTCCTGCCGCGACGGGCTCGGCGGTGGCCCGCTGCTCCGCCAGTTCCCTGGCCCGCGCCCGGTCCCTCGCCCGCCTGGTCTGCGCCGCCTTGGTCTGCGCCGCCTTCGTCTGCACAGCCTTGGTCTGCACAGCCTTGGCCGGTGCGGTCTTGGCCGCTGGGCTGCCACCGGCGCCTCGGCCCGCTCCACCCGCTCCGCCCGCCCGGCCGGAGCCGCCGCGGCTGGTCCCGCCACTCCCGCTGACCGCCTCGCCGGCACCCTTGGCCGTGCCGCGCGGGCCGCGGCCGGATCGGTCGCCGGCGCGAGCCTGCTTGGGCGCGGCCATCAGAGTTTCGCCTCCAGCGCCTTGACCACCGGGGTACAGGCGCTGGCGGGCTGGTTGTTGGTCAGCTTGCAGATCGCCGCGGTAATGCGGTTGGCGGTGCCGTCCACACTCTGGGCAATCGGGCTCGACGGGGTGCTCAGCGCTGCCGCCACCTGAGCCCAGGTCTTGCCCGCGAGCAGCAGCGGGCTGTAGCTGGCTCCGCTGATCATGTACTGGTTGCCGAAGTCCACGAACGGGATCGAGCCGGCGTTTGCCGACGAGACATAGGGCGGTGCGTCGTACTTGGCGATCAGCTGAGTCTGCGCCGCAGTCGGCGTCTGCAGCGTCGTCTTCTGCACGGTCTGCTCCTCGACCGGCACGAACGTCAGGTACTTGCTCGTGTAGGTGGACTTGTAGAACGTCAGGGTGGGCGTGTTCGGGGCGTAGTCCGTCGGGGACGAGTGGATGCCGTTCACCCCGGTGAAGGTGCCGAACCGGCTCAGCGCCACCGCCATGGCCCATCGTTCAGCCGCGCAGAACGGGCAGTACTCGGCCCCGATGTACAGCATCTCCGGCTTGCCGTTACTGGTGAGCGGGGCACCGGTGACCCGAGTGATCGACTTGGGGTTCGACGTGCCGCCGCCTACCGCGTTCAGCGTGGCGGCGGGAACGGTGGCGATGTTGTTCAGGGTGCTGGAGCTGAGGGTGGTTCCGGTGGCGGAACCCGTGCTCGCCGGCGTCTTATGGTTCGCCTTGAACACCACGAAGCCCACGACGATGGCGATCACCACGACCACCGCGCCGGAGGCGAGGAATACCCGGTTGCGGACCTCGGCGCGCCGGGCGGCGGCACGCTGCGCCGCGACCCTCTCGCGGGCCGACCCGTTCCTCTTGTTCCTGCTTGCCTTACCCATGGCCTGCCTGCCCTGGCTTCCTCAACTGAAGGGTTGCTGACCCACGCTGTCTGATTTCCCCGTTGCGTACCATGCGAGCTTGGCACGCGGGCAGCGTGACCGGATAGCCCGCGGACGGCCATCCGCTGACCATCGTAGAGCCTGATCGGGCCAGGCAACACAGCGCGGGACGCGGTCAGAGCATCTTCACAGCTTCGCCGAGGAAAACGCTCAGCCGGCGGGCATGGTGACGGTGATCGCCCTGCTAATGTACGGAATGTGACGACGCCGCTGCCCGCCAGGGCACCCGCCGGCGGCACCCGAGTCCGCGGCACCCGCCAGGCCGAAGCGCTCTCCGCGGCCCTGGACGGCCTGCCGGACTTCTGCAGCGCCCAGCAGATCCACGCTGAGCTCCGCCGTCGCGGCGAGTCGGTCGGGCTCACCACCGTCTACCGGCACCTTCAGGTGCTCAGCGGCGACGGGCGGGTGGACACGATCCGCGACCCGGGCGCCGAGACGCTGTACCGCCGGTGCCGCAGCAATTCCCATCACCACCACCTGACCTGCCGGGCCTGCGGCAGCAGCGTCGAGGTGGAGGGCCGCGCGGTCGAACGCTGGGCCGGCCAGGTGGCCGCCGAGGCGGGCTTCACCGACGTTGACCACACCGTGGAGCTGTTCGGCACGTGCCCCGTCTGCGCCAGCCCGTGATTTGCCCGAACGGCTCCGCCCCCAGCTAGCGCGGATCGTCAGCGCCGTCGCAGGGAGGCCTGCGCGCTCGTTCCGGGCTGGCTGTGCGGGTCGGGCGGCAGCCGTTCGGACAAAAAATTCACCAAATTCCCGGTTTGCCTGAACCGATGCAGGCTGAGCGACGAATCACGCGTGTCAGGCGCGCGCAGCCACCCGGCCGGGCGCACGGAGTCCCCGCCAGGGAAAGGACGATCATGCCTGGTAACGATCAACCCAAGGGGCGCTCCGAGCGCCCGGACAGCCCGGAGACAGCGCAGGTGTCGCGGCGCTCGCTGCTGGGTGCGGCCGGAGTTGGCGCAGCTGGTCTCGCTGCGGGGGCCTTCGGCGGCATCGCGGCAGCGGTCCCGGCGGCCGCGGCGACCAGGCCGGCCGGTGCGCACGACGCCGACGAGCGGCGCGATAGCGCCGAGCAGGTCGTGGTGCACGTGCGGCAGGGCCGCGGCGGGGAGCTGGACGTGTTCAGCGGCACCAGCCACACCAAGGTGCACGACCCTGACCTGGCCGCCAGGCTGCGGCGGACGATCCGCTGACCCGCCCCGCGATTATCACGTCGAGCTTGTGAGGTAACAGAATGTCATCGCACCGCGAAGCACCCGAGATTTCCAAGGATCCGGTGGCCGACAGCACGGATTTGTATGCGTTCGTCAGCCCGGACGACCCGGACACCGTCACTTTAATCGCCAACTACATCCCGCTGGAGGAACCGGCGGGCGGCCCGAACTTCTACGAGTTCGGCGGCGACGTGCGGTACGACATCAACATCGACAACGACGGTGATGGCCAGCCGGACATCACCTACCGGTTCACGTTCGGGACCGCCGTGCGGGACGGGAACACCTTCCTCTACAACACCGGGCCCATCCTGTCGCTGGACAGCGCCAACTGGAACCGCCGCCAGTTCTACACGGTCACCCGCATCGACAACTGGCAGCAGAAGGTGCTCGCGCGCGGGCTGACCTGCCCTCCGTGCAACATCGGGCCGCTGTCCACGCCGCACTACACGGACCTGGTCAAGGCGGCCATTCACGACCTGCCCGGCGGCGCGAAGGTATTCGCCGGACAGCGGGCCGAGGGCTTCTACGTTGACCTGGGCGCGATATTCGACCTCGGCAACCTGCGCCCGTTCGAGCAGCTGCACAACCAGTACGGCATGCACGTGTTCACCAAGCCGGCCCCGGGCGTGAACGACACGAACCAGCTGAACGTGCACTCGATCGCCCTCCAGGTACCGACCTCGCAGCTGCTCGCCTCGGGAGGCAGCCCGGTCATCGGCGTGTGGACGACCGCGAGCCGCCAGCACGTCCGGATGTTTGAGCCCGGCCAGGCACTGCCCACAGACGTGGGGCCGTGGCGCCAGAATCTCGCGGCTGGGCAACCCGCTGTTCAACGAGGTCCTCGTCCCGATGGGGAAGAAGGACGTGTGGAACTCCCTGCCGCCCGCCGACGACAAGAACTTCGCCTCCTACGTCACCCAGCCTGGCCTGGCCGGGCTGCTCAACGTCCTGTACCCGGGGGTGTTCCCGAACCTGGCCGCGCTCGTCGCGTCCGGCAAGCCCCGGGCCGACCTGGAGGCCATCCTGCTGACCGGGATCCCGGCCGGCATCATTAACCCCACCTTCACCACCTTTACCGGCACGGTGCTGGCCGACATGCTGCGGCTGAACACGTCGATACCACCCTCGTCCAGCCCGAACATCCTCGGCGTCCTCGGCGGCGACCTGGCCGGCTACCCCAACGGCAGGCGCGTCTTCGACGACGTGGTCACCATCGAGCTGCGGGCGATCGCCGGCCTGACCTACCCGCTGGTGGACAAGACCTACACGCCCGACGGGGCCGCGAGCGCGGTCACCGACGGGCTGACGCCAGCCAACGTCAAGGCACCGTATCTCACCGAGTTCCCCTACCTGGGAACCGCCTACGACGGGTTCCACAACCCGTCCTGACCCGGTACTGCCGGGCGCCGGCGGCGGGGACGTGACCGCTGCCGGCGCCCGGCGCCAGCCCCGCTCCCCCGCACCCACCGGAGGACTGCAGCCATGACCGAGACCATCCCGGCACCGTCGGGGACCGGCACCGTGGTGCTCGATATCGGAGCCGACACGGGCGCCCTGATCCTGTACGCGCCCGCCGGACTGAACGGCCTTGAGATCGAGATCAGCCCGAACGGCGCTCCTGACGGGGCGCGGACCCACTCCCGGGTGCGTGAGCGGCGGGCCGGCGCGGTGGTCCGGTACGCCGCCGTGTATCCCTCGGTACCTGCGGGTTGCTACACCGTCTGGCGGGACGACGGCAGGCCGGCGGCAACCGTCACGATCACCGGCGGGACCATCACCAGCTGCCAGTGGCCTGACTGAGTCGCAGCACCGAAGGCAGCTGTCTCGGCCCGGGGCCGGCCGAGCACGCCGGCTTACCCGTCAGAGCACGGGGCTTACCCGTCAGAGCACGGAAGCCAGCCACTCCTCCACGGCGGCGATGTGCACGGTGGCCCAGGACCGGGCCACCTCGGGGTCGTGCGCGGCCAGCGCGTCGAGGATCGCGCGATGCTCGGCCAGGGTGCGTTCGGTGGCGCCGGACTGGGTGAGGCCGCGCCGCACCCGGGCCCGGGTCGTCGGGCCCGAGAGGGTGTCCAGCAGCGAGCAGAGCACGGAGTTCCCCGAGCAGGCCGCGATCCTGCGGTGGAACTCCAGGTCGTTGGCCACCAGGTCCTCGACTTCGGGATGCGGCCCGAGCTGGTCCAGCAGGGCGGCCAGTTGCTGGCTCTCCTCTGTGGTGATCCGCTCGGCCGCCATCGCGGTCGCGGCGGGCTCCAGGATGCGCCGCACCCGGAGGAACTCCAGCACCGTCGCGTCGCGGTGGAAGTCCACGATGAAGCTCAGCGCCTCGAGCAGCAGCGGGACCTGCAGGCTGGTCACGTACGTGCCGTCGCCCTGGCGCACGTCCAGGATGTTGACCAGGGCGAGCGCCCGCACCGCCTCGCGCAGCGAGCTGCGGGACAGGCCGAGCTCGGCGGCGAGGTCCGCTTCCCGGGGCAGCCTGTCCCCGGCCCGCAGGGCACCGGAGAGAATCATTGACTTGATCTTCTCGATCGCCTCGTCGGTGACCGCCACTGCTAGCCTCCGTCGCCCCTCGCCGGCTAACCGGCGTCCTGCGGCCGGGTCGCCCTCCGCGCCCACAGATCTGATGTCTGGCCAGAGTATGGCATATCAGGCACGGTCACGGCCGTACCCGCACCCGCCCTGACGTGGGGCGGAGGTGCCGGACGCCGGGGCGCTACGGATAGGCCGGCTCGCGCTCCAGCGAGAGCTGGATCTCCTCGTCGGCGAACCCGACCGAACGGTAGATCCGGATCGCGGAGTAGTCAGGATCGGCGACGATGACGAGGGTACTGGCGCCCAGCGCGCCGAGTCCGTACCGCCCGGCGTGATAAACGAGGGTCCCGGCCAGCCCCTGCCGCCGGGCCGCCGGGTGCGTCCCGACGTTCTGGTACCTGGCGACCGGGCCGCCGTCGGAGAACAGCCCCAGCTGGGCGGCCAGCCTGCCCCCCTGGAAGGCACCGAAGGATGCGCCGTGGCCAGCCTCCGCGAGCCCCCGCTGATCGGCGATCCTGCGCTCGCAGAACTCGCGCGCGGCGGCGGGCTCGTCAGAGGACGCCACCTGCAGCTCGACTGCCTGCCGCCAGTCGTCTTCGGTCTCCAGCCGCCGGAACAGCGCCGCGTCATTGCGATGCGGCGGCTCCCGGACGGCCGCGGCGGTCAGCACCGTGCTGCGCTCCAGCCGGAACCCGGCCGCACGGTAGCCCGGGGGCTGGACCGCAGGTGCGCCGGTTGCGTTGACGCCGATGGCCACGTGCGCCGCGCCGGGGAAAGCCCCGGCGAACCGCGACATCCAGGTGGCGGCCTCATCCTGCAGCGCCGATTCGGGTATGAGCAGGAAGTTGCCCCACCAGAACGTCGGATTCCGCGGGCTGCGGATCGTGAGATAACCACCGTGATCGGTGATCGTGCTGCCCTCGAGGCGCCGCAGCATCAGGTCGGTCCGGAAGCCCAGCGAGTTCACTCGCACCGGTCCGAGCATAGACACCCGCGGCGACGCCCGGGCACGCCGTCTGCCGGGCGCCCTCGGTTTCCTAGCGGGGGATTCCCGCGTGACGTGGCCGGGCAGGCCGCGCGACACATCGGATGACCCGCCACGGACAAGACCGCCGACCGGCCACCGCGGCTGGCCCGCTACGCTCTCATCGCACGTCGGCGGCCACGACGGCGGCGGCATGCCACCCTGGATACGGGGAAGATCGTCAGCAGGACACGGGCCGCGAGGTTCCCAGACGGAGCGATGAAGAGATGAGCGAACGGACTCCTGCTCCGGATGACCCCGGCGGGTCACCGGCTAGCCCCGGGCCTGCCGCGCAGCCCGGCTACGGGACCCAGCCCGGGTACGGGACCCAGCCCGGGTACGGGCAGCCGGGACCGGGCGGCATGTATCCGGTTCCGCCCGCTCGCAGGCGCTGGCCCATGTGGCTCGGGATCGGGGCCGGGTTCGTGGTCCTGGCCATCGTGATCGCCGGTATCAGTGCCTACATCCTGACCAAGTCGAAAAACTGGACTGTACCGCGCCGCAGAACATCGCGGGCATGACCCGGGACTCCAACCCCGTCGATCAGCAGGGGTTCGGCGTCCTGGTGACCAAGTTCAGGTCCGACGTGACCAGGCTGCCGAACTACGGCAGCCTCACGTCAACCGTCAGCGGTATCTACCGGCTCGGGTCTGACCAGGCCGTGGGTCTCATCGGCTTCAACGGCACGTTCAAGGTGCAAGTAGTGCTCAAGACATCACCCGGCCTCAAGGTCTCGAACGCGAATCCCGGCCCGCACGGCGGCACGGCTGAGTGCGGCGCGGACAGCCCTCATGCGGTATGCCAGTGGTCCACCGGGACCACAGTCGGCATCGTGGTCGTGATCCCGACCAGCTCGGCGGTCGGCCGGGAGAGCGTCAGGAACGCGGATAGCCTGATGATCAAGATCAGGGACAAGGTCGAGCAGCCCGCTCACGGCAGCTGAGCCCGGACCCGGGACAGCCGGGCACGGCTTCGCCGGTCAGGCGGCACGCCTGGTCAGGCGACGAACGGCGGCGCGCCGGACTCGCTGGCCATCGCGCGGCCTGCGGACTCCCAGCCCTGCATGCCGTCGGCGACGTTGAGCGCCTGCCAGCCGGCGGCGGTCAGCGCCTGGACCGCACGCGCGGAGCGTGAGCCGGCCCGGCAGATGACGTAGACCTCACGGTCACGCGGGATCTCACCGGACCGCTCGCTGAGCGCACCGAGCGGAATGTGCTGTGCGTCGGGTGCGTGACCGGCCACCCACTCGTCATCTTCACGAACATCGACGAGATGCGCCTGGTCGGGCACCGCGGCCGCAGGCACCTCACGCAATCCGCTTTCTCCATCCATCGGCTCTCCTCCCCCCTGATTCTTCCACCATCGCGGGCGTCAGCCCAATGCATCCGCAAACGGAGGCTTCCAGGCCAGGTCACACCCCTGAGGCGGGTGCCTGCCTCGCGTCAGATGGCCGGACGCGGCGCGGACTCTTGGATCACCTGGCTTTGGGTAGCGAGACTAAAGGCCAGGGGGCCGGACGGGCTTGCTAGTACCCTGAGCGCTATGCACGGGTTCCAGCTTGCCCTTACCGAGCCGCTCTGACGCCAGTCACGGCGGCAGCGCGGCGACCCCTCCGACGGAGGGGTTTTTTCATGCCCCGCGGTGACCGAGAAGATGAGGACGATGAGCGAGGAACAGCCCGGCGCCCGAGACGTCCCCTTGCCTGCCGCGTTCGAGCCGCATCAGATCGAGGCGCGGTGGCAGAACGTATGGGAGACCGAACGCACCTGGGAGGTCACCAACCAGGCATCCGGCCAGGACCGGGCCTACGTGCTGGAGATGCTCCCCTACGCTAGCGGAGAGCCGCACATCGGCCACCTGAAGAACTACGCCGTCGGTGACGCGGTGGCCCACTTCTGGCGGCGCCGCGGCCGTTATGTGCTGCACCCGATGGGCTTCGACGCGTTCGGACTGAACGCCGAGAACCATGCCATCAGGACCGGCAGGCATCCCCGGATCACCACGGACGAGTCGATCGCGGCGTTCCGGGAGCAGTTCAAGGCGTGGGGCATCTCGATCGACTGGGCGAGAGAGATCAGCTCGCACGACCCTGCGTACTACCGCTGGACGCAGTGGATCTTCCTGCAGCTGCACGCGGCCGGGCTGGCCTACCGCAAGGACGCGGCGGTGAACTGGTGCCCGGCGGACGAGACGGTCCTGGCCAACGAGCAGGTGATCGACGGCCGGTGCGAACGGTGCGCCTGCGAGGTGCAGCCGCGCCAGATGGAGCAGTGGTTCTTCCGGATCACCGACTACGCCGACCGGCTGCTGGACGGCCTGGAGTCGGTCGACTGGCCCGAGCACGTCAAGACCATGCAGCGGAACTGGATCGGCCGGTCCGAGGGCGCGTTCATCGACTTCGCCGCCCTGGATGCCGTGGTCCGGGTGTTCACCACCCGGCCGGACACGCTGTTCGGCACCACGTACCTGGTGCTGGCGCCCGAGCATCCGCAGGTGGACGCGCTCATCACTGAGTCCTGGCCCGAGGGCACCGATCCGCGCTGGACCGGCGGCCACGCGACGCCCGGCGAGGCGGTCGCCGCGTACCGGGCCAAGACCGCGGCCAGGTCGGAGCTGGAGCGCCAGGCGAACACCGACGCGAGGACCGGGGTCTTCACCGGCAGCTGCGCGATCAACCCGGCCAACGGCCGGGTCATCGGCGTGTTCATCTCCGACTACGTGCTGCCCGGCCACGGCACCGGAGCGATCATGGCCGTGCCCGCCCATGACGACAGGGACTGGGAGTTCGCCGAGACGTTCGGCCTGCCGGTCGTCGGAACGGTGCAGCCGCCGCCGGACTGGGACGGCAAGGCGTATACCGGCGACGGAACGGTCATCGACAGCGTGGACTCGCTGAGCGGGCTGCGGCTGACCGGCCTGGACGTCGCGGGTGCGACGAGCGCGGTCACCGAATGGCTGTCCGAGCACGGCTTCGGCGAGGCCGCGGCCACCTACCGGCTGCGCGACTGGCTGCTGTCCCGGCAGCGCTACTGGGGCTGCCCGATCCCGATCGTCTACTGCGACGCGTGCGGGACGGTGCCCGTCCCCAGCGCTGAGCTACCGGTCCGGCTGCCCGAGGTCGCCGACTACGCGCCCAGGGGCCAATCTCCGCTGGCTGCCGTGCCGGACTGGGTGACCACCTCGTGCCCGGGCTGCGGCAGCGCCGGGCGGCGCGAGACGGACACGATGGACACGTTCGTCGATTCGTCCTGGTACTACCTGCGCTACTGCGACCCGCGCAACGAAACGGCGGCATGGAGCGCGGACGCGATAGCCGAGTGGATGCCAGCCGACCACTACATCGGCGGCCGGGAGCATGCCATCCGGCACCTGCTCTACTCCCGCTTCCTGGTCAAGGCGCTGGCCGACCAGGGCCACCTGGAGCTGGAGGAACCGTTCGGCAGGCTGTTCACCCAGGGCATGATCACCAGCGGCGGCGCGAAGGTGTCCAAGTCCAAGGGCAATGGCATCTCGCCCAGGCCCTACGTCGAGCAGTACGGCGCCGATACCGTCCGCTGCTACATCCTGTTCATCGGCCCGCCGGACCAGGACGCCGACTGGTCCGACCGGGGCATCGAGGGCGTGCACCGGTTCCTGAAGCGGCTGTGGCGGACCGCCACAGAGGTGACGAATGCGGCCGGCGAGTCCCTGGGCGCTGACCCCAGCCAGGAACGTGACCACGCGCTGCGGCGCGCCTGCGCCCTGACCGTCAGCCAGGTCAGCGGCGACATGGACGGCGCGTTCGCGTTCAACACCGCGATCGCCGCGCTGATGAAGCTGCTGAGCGAGTGCGGCCGGGCTATCCGGGAAGGCATCAGCACCTCGGTGGCCGCCGACGCGCTGGCCACGCTGGCCTCGCTGCTGCAGCCGTTCGCCCCGCATGTCGCCGCCGAGGTCTACGACCAGCTCACCGGGAACCGGGTGTGGACGGCGCCCTGGCCGGTCGCGGACCCGAGCCTGCTGACGGCGCACACCATCGAGATCGCCTGCCAGATCAACGGGAAGGTCCGGGGGCGGCTGACGCTGCCCGGCGATGCCACCGAGGCGGACGTGCAGCAGGCGGCGCTGGACACCGACTACGTACGGTCGCACCTGGACGGCCGCCCGCCGGAGAGGGTGATCGTGGTACCCGGCCGCGTGGTGAACGTCGTCGGATAGCGCCGCCGCGCCGAGTGTCAGGCGCTGCGCCAGAGCGGCGCGGTGAGGCAGGTGGGGCCGCCGTCGCCCTTGACCGAGATCTCCGAGCCGTCGTACACGTGCACCTGGCAGCCGTGCGCCTCGAGAGCCGCGCGGGTCGCGGGATTGCCGTCCAGCATGACCAGCAGCCGGGGCCGCACCGCCAGGACGTTACAGGCCATCGTCTGGTACTCCTCGTCGCTGACGGGGATGACCGTGACGCCGCGGTCGGCGAGGAGCTGCATCAGCGCCACCGGCGCGAGCGGCGGGTAGACGAGGGCCAGGTCGTCGGCGAGCGGGGAGATGAACGACATCAGGTGCAGCACGTGCCCGGGTCCGCGGTCGTGCGGGAGGTCCACGGATTCCAGCCCGATCCCCTCGGCGGCGAGGAGTGCCGCCAGCTGCCGCAGCGCCTCGGGGTTGGTGCGGTAGCTGCGGCCGGCCAGCAGCGTGGCCGAGTCCAGCCAGATGTAGTCGCCGCCGTCGGTGCGGGCCGCGCCGGTCAGTCGCGCGGTGACGGGTACGCCCGCCGCCTCGAACGCTGCGCCCAGGTGCCCCGGCTCCGCGCTGCGGGCCGGCTTGGCCATCTGGAACAGCACGGCGCCGCTGCCGGTCACCAGCCCCGGATCACGCACGTAGGTCGCGTCGACCAGGCCGTCCACGGCGCCGGCCAGCTCGACGTCGCAGCCCAGGTCGGCCAGCAACTGGCACAGCCGGTCATGCTGGCGGGTCAGCAGCGCACCGTCGGGCTGCCGCCACCCGGCCCCGGCGAAGTCCCCGGTGACCGACGGGCGGCGCAGCAGCACCCGGCGCAGCGGGGCGGTCATCGAGCGCACGCCGTACCGCGGCTGCGCGCTGGTCGGCGCCGGTTCCGCTCCCGGGGTCACCGGGCACCGCCCTGGCCGGGTGCCGCGATCCCGGTCAGCCCGCGCCGCCGGGCCCGCTCGCCGCTAGCGCACAAGAGCAGGCCGAGCGCGATCACGACCCCGAGCGAGCCGAGCGTGACCCCCTCGAAAAACGGGCGCGAGACGCCCCACGACGCTTGCACCGAGTACGGCTGCCCGAAAAGCGAGTTCAGCGCCCCCGGCCACAGCAGGGTGACCGCGGTGATGACGACGAAGAACTCGGTGACGACGACGGCCGCCCACGCGCCCGCGGTGCCGCCGGGCACCCGGTACGGACGGTGCACGTTCGGGTAGAGCCGCCGCAGCCGGATCAGCGCGGGGAAGATGAAGAAGTAGCTCAGCGCCGCGGTCGAGATCGTCAGGGCCAGCATGACGGAAAAGAAGTGAGCCAGGCTGCCCCGGGTGAGGGTGAAGATCAGCACGCCGAACACCGAGGCGACCACCCCGGACGAGAGGTTCACCGCCAGCGGCGTGCCGAAGCCGGTGAACCGGCCCATCCAGGCCGGGGCAGCGCCGTCCAGCGCCGCGATGGCCTGCGTCCGGTCCGCGCCCTGCAGCCACACCGAGCCGCTGCCGACCAGGGTGGCGATGACCAGCACCGCGAACAGCACGTTCACGCCGTGCGACGGGAACACGCTGGCCACGTCCGCATACGCGGTGGTGAAGCCGGTGACACCGGACAGGCCCCTGCTCGGGATCACCAGCACAATGCCGAGGATAACCAGGCCGTACAGCAGGGCGCCGATGATCCCCGCCCCGGCGATCATCGCGGGCACGTCGCGCCGCGGGTTGCGCATCTCCTCCGCTGCGCCGTTGGCCAGCTCGAACCCGATCCAGAGGAAAACCAGGATCCCGATCGCCGCGACGAACCCGTCCATCGAGGGCTTGAGGTCCGCCGCCGACGAGACGCCCGCCGGGCGGCCGTGCCGGATCAGGAACGCGACGGACAGGACGGTGAACAGCGCCACGACGGCGACCTTGACGAACGTGCCGATGCCGGGCCCCCACTTGCCGAGCCGGAACGTCACGATCGCGATGCCGACCGTCACCCAGATGAAGATGAGGCTGACGATGATCTCGCCGCTGGTGCCGAGCGGCTGGGCCAGGACGAGCGAGTTCAGCGTGGCGATGGTGGTCGCGGTCAGCGTGCCGCCGAGCCAGATGGGATTCGACAGCCAGTAGAGGACCGAGGTAACCGCGCCCGCGGGGCGGCCGAACGCCAGCCGCACCCACTCGTACGGCCCGCCCTCCAGCGGGAACGCGGAGCCGAGCTCGGCGGTAAGCATCCCGTACGGGATGAAGAAGACGACCAGCGAGATGACCAGCCACGTGATCGCCTGGGCGCCCGCCTGCGCTGCCGCCGCGACGCTGTCCAGGCCGACGATCGCACAGGCGGTGAACAGCACGAGGTCGAACCGGCGCAGGACCTTGCGCAGCTTTGCCTTTTCCCTGATGGCCATCGTGCCCTCGACCGGCATCGAGGCGTCGGCTTCGGCCATCGGGGTCTCCCGCACAGGGACGCTGCCGGTCAGCGTCGTACCGGGACCTTAACGCGTGAGCACCAGCGGCGTCACCGCCTATGTCATGACATATCGCCCGCGAGCCGCTGGTAGGCGGGGGCGAGCAGATCGGCCAGGTCCTTGCCGCCGACCGCGACCGGAGGCGGCTCGAACGAGCGCAGCAGCAGGTCCGGGACGGTCGCCGCGGCGGCGGGCAGCGCCCGCAGTCGGGCCTGGCTCAGCCCCGGCGTCCAGAAGTCGTCCAGGCAGTCGGCCAGCGGCCGGTCGGTGACCTCGATCACCGGGCGCGGCGCCGCCGGCTCGGGGGCGCCCGCCTTCCGCAGCGCGGCCAGCAATTCCTCCCTGCCCCGCCCGCGCCAGGCCAGCATGCCGAACGGGTCTTCGTCGAACGCCTCCGCGAGTACGTAGCAGACCGCGGCCAGGTGCTTACACGGCACGCCCCAGTCCGGGCAGGAACAGGACATCTCCATGTCCGCGGCCGATCGCGGGAACAGCGGCGTGCCGCAGTCGGCGAACACGTCCTCGATCTCGTGCGGCATCTCGCCGGCCAGCAGCTTGGCCCGGAACAGCGCCTGCGCGGCCAGGGCGGCCTCGGCCCGCTGCCACTGCCTGGCGGTGAGCGGCAGCACCTGGATGCGGACCCGGTAGGGCTTGGGCCGCGATCCCTGTACCTGCGCGGTCACGTACCCGGTGGCCAGCTCGAACCCGATGACCTGGCCGGCCCGCGCGTAGGCGCGGCCGCGCGCGAGCCTGCCGCTCATGCCCAGTGATTCGAGCACGTCGATGAACCGCCGCGACCACCACTGCTCGCCGATCGCGCCGCGCTTGCTGCGCGCCCGGATGCCGCCCTCGACCCGGCGCGGCCGGGAGTACTCCGGCCAGGGCGGCCCGGTCCAGCCGCTCACCGGGACACCACCTCGGGCAGCCTCATTCCGACACCGCCTCCGGCGACAGCGCGATCACCTTGCGCAACTCGGCCACGGACATCTCGGTCAGCCAGCCCTCCCCGGTGCCCACGATGCGGTCGGCCAGCGCCTTCTTCTCCTCGATCATCGTGTCGATCCGCTCCTCCAGCGTGCCGACGCAGACGAACTTGCGCACCTGCACGTCCTTGCGCTGGCCGATCCGGAACGCCCGGTCGGTGGCCTGGTCCTCCACGGCTGGATTCCACCACCGGTCGACGTGGATGACATGGCTGGCCGCGGTGAGGTTCAGGCCGGTGCCGCCGGCCTTGAGCGACAGCAGGAAGACCGCGGGCTCGGTCATCTGCTGGAACCCGGCCACCATCGCGTCCCGCTGTTTCTTCGGCGTGCCGCCGTGCAGGTAGAGCACCGGGCAGCCCAGCCGCGCGGCCAGGTGCGGCTGCAACATCGAGCCGAACTCCGCGTACTGGGTGAAGCAGAGCGCCTTGTCGCCTTCGGCGACGATCTCGTCGCAGAGTTCCTCCAGCCTGGCCAGCTTGCCCGACCGGCCGGGCAGCCGGGAGCCGTCGCCGAGCAGGTGCGCGGGATGATTGCAGACCTGCTTGAGCTTGGCCATCGTGGCCAGCACCAGGCCGCGGCGCTCGATGCCCTCTTCGGCCGCCTCGATCCGGGCCAGCATGTCGGTGACGGTCGCCTGGTAGAGCGAGGCCTGCTCCGCGGTGAGGTTGCACCAGACCTTCATCTCCAGCTTGTCCGGCAGGTCAGAGATGATCGACTTGTCGGTCTTGAGCCGGCGCAGCACGAACGGGCCGGTGACCCGCCGCAGCCGCGCGGTCGCCTCCTCGTCGCTGTTCCGCTCGATCGGGATCGCGTATTTCTTCCGGAACTGCTCGGCGGGCCCGAGCAGGCCGGGGTTGGTGAACTCCATGATCGACCACAGGTCGCTGAGCCGGTTCTCCACCGGGGTGCCGGTCAGCGCGATCCTGGTGGCCGCCGGGATGCCGCGCACTGCCTGCGCCTGCCGGGTCACGTGGTTCTTGATGTTCTGCGCCTCGTCGCACACCACCCGGGCCCACTGGATTTTGCCGAGTGCCTCCCGGTCCCGGGTGGCGAGGCCATAGCTGGTGATCACCAGGTCGGAAGCGTTCAGCTGACTTGTCAGCTCATCTCCGCTGAGCCGGCCGACGCCGTGGTGCACGTGTACTTTCAGCTCTGGCGTGAATCTGGCCGCTTCCCGCTCCCAGTTGCCGACCACCGTCATCGGGCAGACCACCAGCGTGGGTGCTAGTCGAGCGGCCTGGTTCGGCGACCGGGATCCGTACTCTGCATCGCTCATGACCAGGCACAATGTCTGTGCGGTCTTGCCAAGTCCCATATCATCTGCCAGGACGGACCCCAAGCCGAGGCGGCCGAGGAAGGACAGCCACGCGACCCCGCGTTCCTGGTAGGGGCGCAGGGTGCCGGTGAACGAGGCGGGGGTGCCGACCGGCTCGAGGCGGCGGTCGGCCTGGCCGGACAGCAGGTCGCCGAGCCAGCCGTCGGCATCCACCTCGACCAGCGGCAGGTCGTCGTCGGCGCCGTGCAGCCCGGCGAGCATCGCGTCCGAAGCCCGCATCGTGCCGGACTGGCTCCGCTCGAGGAACTTCAGCGCCGCCCGGAGGTGCCGGTCGTCGAGCTCTACCCACTGGCCGCGCAGCCGGACCAGCGGAACCTTGAGCCTGGCCAGCTCGGCCAGCTCGTCGGGGTCCAGCTCCTGGTCGCCGACTGCGAGGTCATAGCGGAAGTCGACCAGGTCCTGCAAGCCGAACTTCGGGTCGGTCACCGATCCGCTCGAAGTCGTCCTCGACCTGGTGGTGAGCTTGAGCCCCAGCTTGGATTTGCGCACCCAGTCCGGCAGCAGGACGCCGAACCCGGCACCGGACAGCAGCGGGGCCGCCTGGCTGAGGAATCCGAACGCGCCCTCGGTGTCGAGGGTCACGGCGGCGGGGGCGGCGGTACGCAGCGCGCCGTCGAGCTCGGGGAACAGCCGGGCGGCACGGCCGAGCCCGGCGAGCAGTTCCTCCTCGGGGTGCTGGATCCCGGCGGCCAGGCCGGCGGTGGACGCGCCCGCCCAGACGTCGGCGGCCGGCATCACCAGGCTCGGGTCGTCGGTCGACTGCAGCGCGAACTCGACCCGCCAGTCGCGGCCGGGAACCTCGCCTGGCTTCCCGTCGTAGCCGACCGCCTCGGCTCGCATCTCGGCGCCGGCGCTGGCCTCCTGATGGCAGGGTACCGCGCCGGGCTCGGCGTCACTTTCCGGCTGCTCTAGCTGTTCCGGCTCGACCAGCCGGAAGCAGGTGCGGACCGGGCCGGCCGGGAGCTGCGCGGCGGCGTGCCAGGCGTCCAGCTGAGCTGCGAGCTCGGCCGCCTCCCGTTCGTCCTCCGCGGACGTGACCTCGACCTGGGCACCGGCGGCCGTCAGCGCGGTCAGCCAGCGCTCGGCCACCGGAAGCCGTGCGGGCCGCCGTCCGCGCCGGGGCGGAAGCAGGGGCTGCGGGGCCAGCCACGCCCGGGCGGCGGCGTCGGCCAGGGCGTCGAGCGCCGCGGTGAACACCGCGGCCGACGCCGCCCCGCCAGGGCTGGTCGCGCGGCACATGGCCGGCATCCCGGCGGCGAGCTCGCGGGCCCGCTCGGCGTCGGCGCCGGTGAGCACCGGGTGCCATCTTGCCGCATGCCCGCTGTCCTCGCCGCGCAGCGACGGCAGCACCCGCCCGCGGGCGGTCAGGTCGGCGGCCAGCCGCGCCACCGCGGCGAGGTAGCGCGCCGTGCCTCCTGTCATCGCCTCGCCGGGCAGCGCGCCCGGCTCGGCGAGCGTTGCGAGCAGCTCGGCCGCGGCAGCGGGCTCGAAGGCCAGCGCGGGCACTCGCCAGGCCACCAGCGACACTCGGCGGCGCGCCGCCCGGCCGCCCCCGACGGCCGCCGCCGGTTCAGCAGCGCTCGTGACCGCGGGAGCACGGGTGCCCGTCGCGGCCCCGCCAACCCCGGGGCCGGACGCGGCCGCGGTTGTCTGGCCGCCGGGCCCGGCTCCCCTCAGGTCAGGGGCCTCAGCCACGGCCCCGGGCGTGCTAACAGCCCCGGCGGCGGCACGGGCTCCGGAGCCGACAGTCCCGGGCTGCCAGATCAGCTCAGGCGAAGCGAGCGGGCCGCCGGTGACCGACGGCAGCCACAGCGTCAGCTCGTCGTCGGTCGCCTTGCGGACCAGATCCCCGGCCGGATCGGGCAGCTCGGCCAGCAGCTGGGCGAGGCCGGGGCCGTCCACGGCGAACGGGTGCGGCCTGGGCGCCCGGGACGGCCTGCCCGGCCGCGGCGGCGCGGTTGCCGGGAGCTCGGAATCCTCGGCCCACAGACAGGCCGCCCCGTCAGCCCAGAGTCCGTGCAAGACGAGCATGCGAACAACTCCTGGGAACGACCCTGGCTCAAGCCTGAGGAAACGCTAGCAGCGGGCACCGACATGACGTGCCGCAAACCCGCGCCGGGTCAGGCAGCACCGCGGCTCCGCCGCCGGCCTGATCACGAAAAGTCCGGCGCACTGGGGTCCGGGCAAGTCTTCATGCTCACGGTGTCCCGATGCTCACGGTGTCCCGGCCGGCGCCGCGGCCGGCCTGGTCACTTACGTGCCGGGTCCTGCCCGGTGCCGCTGCGCGGGTCCTGGGTGACCGCAGGATCGGCCTCTGCCCGTTCGGGAAGACCGGTGTTGGCCGAGAAGTACTGCCGGTCCGCGGACACCTTGTGCAGCTGCTTGTTCATCGAGCGCAGCAGGAAGAACAGCGCCAGCCCGATCCCCGCCACGATGGAGAAGCCGAGGACGCCCGGCTCGACCTGGCTGGCCACGGCCGCGCCGGCGGCCAGTGCTGTCACAGGCAGACCTTCTCCCGTACCCCGGCGAACAAGTCGTCTTCCGGTAGCTCGGTATCAACGAGCGACCTAGCCAAATGGTAGTCCTCGGTCGGCCACGCCGCCTGCTGCACCTCCAGCGGGCAGGCGAACCAGGCGCTTTCCGGGTCAATCTGGGTCGCGTGGGCCAGCAAGGCCTGGTCGCGGAGGCCCAGGTAGTCGGCGCAGGGCACCCGGGTCGTAATCTCGAGCGCCTTGCGGTCCCCGGCTCGGTCTTCCCACGACTTGAACCACTCCTCGTACGGCGACTCGAGCCCGCGCCGCAGCATCTCCTCGTGCAGTGCCTGGTAGCGCGCGCGGTGGAAGCTGGCGAAGTAGTACAGCTTCAGCGGCTGCCAGGGCTCCCCGGCCCCGGGGTAGCGATCGGGGTCGGCGGCAGCGTCGAACGCCGCGATGCTGACGTTGTGGCACTGGATGTGATCCGGGTGCGGGTAGCCGCCCTGCTCGTCATAGGTGAGCATGACGTGCGGGCGGAACGCGCGGATCTCGCGGACCAGCCGCTCCGCCGCCTCCGGCACGGGCACCAGCGCGAAGCAGCCCTCGGGCAGCGGCGGTAGCGGGTCTCCCTCGGGCAGCCCGGAGTCGGTGAAGCCGAGGAACTTCTGCTGCACGCCGAGGATGTCGCGCGCCCGCGCCATCTCCTCGAGCCGGATCCGGGGCAGGCTGGCGCGGACCTCCGGCCGGTCCATCGCCTTGTTCAGGATGTCGCCGCGCTCGCCGCCGGTCAGCGTGCAGACGAGAACCTCTACCCCCTCGCGGACATAGCGGGCCATCGTCGCGCCGCCTTTGCTCGACTCGTCGTCCGGGTGCGCGTGCACGGCCATCAGCCGCAGCGGCGCGGTGCCGCCCGCCCCTGCGCACGCAGCGGTCTCCTGCGCGCCGGTCGTCTCGGTGTGAGTCAAGCCAGGTCTCCTCGGGTCGCAATGCGCGCTGCCGGTATCCGGCATCGGTGCGCGGGCCGACGGCGGTACGGTCCCGCGTTGGGCGCCGACGGTCATTGTCCTTCAGAACGCGCACGGCCCGCGAAGGAATTCCGCCGCCCGGCGCGGGACGGCCCGGGCCAGCTGGCCCGACACCTTGACCTGGTTGCGGACCGCACGCATAATGCCCTAACTCCCGGGGCATTGACGAGGACAACGCACAGGGGAGACCTTGTTAACCTGAAGGATTACCCCCAGGGGCTCGCCACCGGGGCCCAGCGAACATCAGGGACATCAGCCCATCAGGTGCCCGTACCACTTTCGAGGAGTGCCCGTGACCGAGACGCGCGACGACAGCCTCACCTGGCTCACTCAGGAGGCCTACGACCGGTTGAAGTCCGAGCTTGACCACCTCTCTGGGCAGGGGCGCGTTGACATCGCCGAGAAGATCGAGTTTGCCCGCGAAGAGGGCGACCTGCGCGAGAACGGCGGCTACCACGCCGCCAAGGAGGAGCAGGGCAAGATCGAGGCGCGGATCAACCAGTTGCAGCACATCCTGTCGAGTGCCCGTGTCGGCGAGCCGCCGCGTACCGAGGGTGTGGTCGGGCCGGGGATGACGGTCACGGTGCGGTTCGAGCGCGACGAGGACGAGGTCACCTTCCTGCTCGCGTCCCGCGAGGAGAGCGGCGCTCCGATCGACGTGTACTCCCCGCGCTCGCCGCTGGGCAGCGCGATCTCCGGCAAGAAGGTCGGCGAGCGGGCCACCTACAACCTGCCGAACGGGCGCAGCGCCACGGTCGAGATCCTCGAGGCGGTGCCGTACGCCGGGATGTGACCCGGCGCCGGGCCCGCCGCTCAGCCCACGAGCTCGGCGGCGGGCTGCTCCGGCGCTGACGCCCGGCCGCGCAGCGGCACTTCCTTAACGAACAGCGCGAGCACGAACACGATGACGGCGGACGGGGCCGCCCAGATGAACACGCCCTGGACCGCGTGCGAGATCGCGACGAAGACGTCATGCCGGATCGGCGCGGGCAGCCGGTTGACCGTGGCCGGGTCGAACTGGCCGCCCGCGGCGTTCAGGTGCACGCCCGGCACCCGGGCGGCCATCTCCTGGGTCAGCCGCCGGGCGAAGACCGCGCCGAAGACCGACACTCCGATCGACCCGCCGATCTGCTGGAAGAACGTCCGGGAGCTGCTGGCCACGCCCATGTCCCTCGGGTGCACGCTGTTCTGCACGATGATCGTGGTCATGTTCATCAGGAAGCCCATGCCGACGCCGAGCACCACGAAGAAGAGCCCGCTGGTGAACCGGCTGGTGCCCACGCCCAGCTGGGTCAGCAGGAACATGCCTGCGGCCATGCCGAGCCCGCCGAGGATGGGGAAGATCTTGTACCTGCCGGTGCGGGTGGTCACCTGGCCGGCCAGGATCGTGGTGACCATCGAGCCGAGCATCATCGGGACCAGCATCAGCCCGCTGCCGGTCGCGGACAGGTGCTGCACCGTCTGCTGGTAGAGCGGCAGGAAGGTGAGCGCGCCGAACAGCGCGAGGCCGACCAGGAAGCTCATCGCCGATGACAGCGTGAAGTTCAGGTTGCGGAACACGTGCAGCGGGAGCACCGGCTCGGTGGCCCGGGTTTCGGCCAGGCAGAACAGGACCGTGGCCGCGACCGCCAGCCCGCCGAGGCCGAGGATCTCCGGCGAGCCCCAGGCGTACTGGCTGCCGCCCCAGGTGGACAGCAGGACGACGGCGGTGGCGGCCACCGCGAGCAGGGCCGCGCCCAGGTAGTCGATCTTGTGCTGGACCTTGTGCCGGGGTATGTGCAGGGTCGCCGTCAGGTAGATCAGCGCGGCCCCGCCGACCGGCATGTTGATGTAGAAAATCCAGCGCCAGGACAGGTGGTCGGTGATGTAGCCGCCGACCAGCGGGCCGGCGATCATGGCGACCATCATCGCGGCCATCATGTAGCCCATGTACTGGCCGCGCTCGCGCGGCGACACCAGGTCTCCCAGCGTGGCGATGGCCCCGACCATCAGCCCGCCCGCGCCCAGGCCCTGGACGGCGCGGAACGCGATGAGCTGGTCCATCGAGTGCGAGAGCCCGGACAGCGCCGAGCCGACCAGGAAGATCACGATGGCGATGACGATCAGCCGCTTCCGGCCGTACATGTCGCCGAGCTTGCCGTACAGCGGCGTGGTGATCGTGGCGGCGAGCACGTACGCGGTAACCACCCAGGACAGGTGGGTGACCCCGCCGAGAGTCCCGACGATGCGGGGCAGCGCGGTGCTGACGATCAGCTGGTCCAGCATCGCGAGCATGATGGCGAGCAGCAGGCCGGGCAGCACGATCAGGACCTCGCGCTTGGCTCCCGACGGCGCTCCCGTGTCCTGCTCCGCATGTGCCGCTGTCACTGGCACGCCTCCTGGCACGTGAACGGGCCGCTGCGCTGCCCGTGAACCACTACTTACTTGCCGACCGGCTAGTGTCGTTTTGCACGGTATGTTAGCTGCTAACTGGCCGTCAAGTAAGATTCTGGCCAGATCCGGTCAGGAACCGGATCCCGCCAGCCAACCGGAACGCGAGCAGGCGATGAGCGAGGCAGAGGTAGCCAGCGGTCACGGGGCCGAGCGTGCTGACGTGCCTGCGCGGGGCGACACGCGGGCCCGGATCCAGGCGGTCGCGGTCGAGCTGTTCGGCGAGCAGGGCTACGAGAAAACCTCACTCCGGGAGATCGCGGAACGGCTGGGCGTCACCAAGGCTGCGCTCTACTACCACTTCAAGTCCAAGGAAGACATCGTGCACAGCCTGGTCGATGACTACTTCGGCCAGGTCGATGCGCTCGTGGCCTGGGGCAGGCAGCAGCCGAGGACGGCGCAGGTCCGCGGCGAGCTGCTGAGCCGCTACCTCGGCATCGTGATCGACGGCCACGAGGTCTACCGCATGCTGCACCAGAATCAGGCGGCGCTGGGCAGCCTGACCTCGCTCAAGCAGCGCGGTGAGCTGTTCAGGGAGCGGATGAATTCCCTCATCGAGCTGTTCGCGGAGCCGGGAGCGCCGCTGCATGACCGGGTCCGAGCCGCGATGGCGACGAGCGGCCTGAGCGTCGGCTGGATGCTCTTCCGCGACGAGACGGCGGACGATCCCGGTGAGCTGCGCGAGGTGATCCTGAGAGTCGCCCGCGAGCTGATCGGCTGTCCCGCCCCGGCGGACCAGGGCCAGGCGGACCAGGCCGGCGCGGACCGAAGCGGCGGGGACCGCGGCCAGGCGGACCAGTGCGGCGGGGACCGCGGCCAGGAGCCGGCCGAGGCCGGTCAGCCGGGTGGGGCCGGGCTGGCCAGCGCCGGGCCGACGGCGGCCGCGCGGACCAGGGGCAGCACCCGGTAGCCCAGCGGCGTGTCGAGCGCGATGACGGTGGAGGCCCTGACCACGCCGGCCACCTCGACGATCGCGTCGATCACCCGCTGCAGATCAGCGTTCGTCCGCGCCACCACCCGGCAGAGCATGTCGCCGGGGCCGGTGATCGTGTACACCTCCAGCACTTCGGGAATCGCGGCCAGCCCGTGCGAGACGGGATCGTGGCCGCCAGCCTGGCGGATCTCCAGCGTGACGAACGCGGTGACGCCGTAGCCGAGCGCGGCCGGGTCGATGTCCGGGCCGAAGCCGGTGATCACCCCGTGCGCCTGCATCCGGTCCAGCCGCGCCTGAACCGTCCCGCGCGCCACGCCGAGCCGCCGGGACGCCTCGAGCACGCCGACCCTGGGCTCGTCGCGGAGAAGTTGCACGAGCTGTGCGTCTAGCTGATCAGTCACTGGCCTGTCCCCGTTCCGGCCCGCCCGGGGCCACGGCTATACAAAGTGTCCACCACACCGCCACGCCGGGGGACAGCCTGCGGCTGCACGCCGCGGCGTCGCAGCTGCGGCGGGCCTAGGGCGCCTTTCGCATGGAACGCCATTCCACCTGGTGGATGGCGAGTTACATACCTCAGGTGGCACACAATCTTCCATCGATCTTGGTCACGCGCCGGCTGCGACCGTCGCAACCGCCACATGAGTCGTGCCTGAGTCACGTGAGGCACGCGTGAGCGTTGCCGAGCCGGTATCCGGCGAGAGTGGTGCCGCGGGCGGCAGCGCGGCATCATGAGCGCATGACGCAGCCACCGGAGAACACGGGCGGCAGCCGGCCTGCGGGCGACTGGTCACCTGATGACCAGGACGCCGACCCGCCAGCTTCCGTACCGCCGCCCAGTTCCTGGCACTTCCCGCCAGAGCCCGCGTACCCGCCTGCCGAGGCCGAGGCCAAGCCGCAGCAGGGGTACGGCGCGCAGGCCCCGCCCGGCGGTACGCAGCCCCACGGAACGCAGCCACTGCCCGAGGCGTCGCCCTACGGAACGCAGCCAGAGCCCGGCACCCCGCCCTACGGGACGCAGCCGCCGCAGTCCGGGACTTCGCCGTACGGAACACAGGCGCAGCAGTCCCCGCAGCCCTACGATCCGCAGCAGCCATACGGCGGGCAGCAGCCGAACGGCGCCCCGCCGCCCCCGTACGGCACCCCAGCGCCGCCTCACGGCGCCCCGCCGAACTACGGCGCCCCGCCGCCCTACGGCGCCCCGCCGCACTACGGCACGCCGCCGAACTACGGCGCACCGCAGCACTACGGCGCACCACAGCAATACGGGCCGCCGCCCTACGCATCACCCCCGCCCTACGGCACCTCGCCGCACTACGGCACGCCGCAGTACGGCGCACCGGCGCCGTACGGGACGCCGTACGGTGCCGCCTATCCGTCCTACGGGGCGGGGTTCCCGGCCGGTCCCGAGCCCGACCTGGCCGAATGGTGGCGGCGGCTGCTGGGCCGGCTGATCGACGTCCTGGTGCTCGGCGCCGTGACCACGCCGATCGCGTTCGCCGTGCTCGCGCACGCGCTGACCGTCTACCAGCAGACGCTCAACCGGTACCCGGACGTCACCGCGCCCGGAGCGCAGGCGGCGATCAACCATGCCGACGGCAAGCTGTTCGGCGCCTACCTGCTGTTCGCGGTCATCGCGGCGGTGCTCTCGTTCGTATACGACACCGTGCAGCACGGCCTGTGGGGCCGGACCCTGGGCAAGCGGGCGCTGGGCACCCGGGTGGTGTCGGCCCGGGACCGGTCGAAGATCAGCGGCGGGACCGCGGCCGGACGGGCCGCGATGTATGCGCTGATCCCGGTGATCCCGCTGGCCGGGACGATATTCTGGCTGCTCAACGCGCTGTGGCTGCTCTGGGACCGGCGGCGGCAGTGCCTGCACGACAAAGGCGCGCACACCATCGTGGTCAAGACCAGGTACCCGGCAGCGGGCCCGCAACCGCCAGCCAGCCCCTGGTAAGCGGCGGACGCCGCAGCCAGGCAGGCCCGTGGTAGGTGCGGGCACGCCGCAGCCGGCCCAGCTCCGGCCCCGGTGACCCAGGCGGCCGCGAAAGGCAAGTCCCGGCGCCGCGGCCAGGAAGGCGGGCTCAGCCGAAGGTCAGCGTGTAGCCCGCGCGCCTGAGCCGGGTGATCACTTCCTCGCAGTGAACCGGCCCGCGCGTCTCCAGCTGGAGCAGCACCTCGGCCTCGTCCACATGCAGCTGCGGCGCGACCCGCTCGTGCACGATGCCCAGGACGTTAGCCCCCAGGCTGGCCAGCTCGCCGAGCAGCGTGGCCAGCGCGCCGGGCCGGTCCGGCAGCCTGCACCGGAACCCCAGGTACCGGCCCGCCGCGCTCAGCCCGTGCCGGAGCACCTTGGCCAGCAGCATCGGGTCGATGTTCCCGCCGGACAGCACGGCGACCACCGGCGGCTCGAACGCGTGCGGGTGCTCGAGCAGCGCCGCCACCGCGGCCGCCCCGGCCGGCTCGACCAGCTGCTTGGCGCGCTCCAGGCAGAGCAGCAGGGCGCGGGACAGCCCGTCCTCGGAGACCGTCACCACCCGGTCGGCCAGCTCCGCCAGGATCTGGAAGGTCAGCTCGCCGACGTGGCTGACCATGATCCCGTCGGCCATGGTAGGCGAGCAATCCACCCGGACCGGATGCCCGGCCGCGATCGAGGCCGGCAGCGGCGCGGCGGCCGCCGCCTGCGCGCCGACGATGCGGATCGACGGATCGTGCCCCTTCGCCGCGACCGCCACGCCCGAGGCTAGGCCGCCGCCGCCGACCGGGATCGCGATCGTACGCACGTCCGGGCACTGCTCGACGATCTCCAGGCCGACGGTGCCCTGGCCCGCGATCACGTCCGGGTGGTCGAACGGGTGGATGTAGACGCTGCCGCGTTCCTGCGCCTGGGCGATCGCGGCGGTCATCGCGTCCTCTACGCTCGCGCCGTACAGGATGACGTCCGCGCCGTAGCCCTTGGTCGCCTCGATCTTGGGCAGCGGCGCTCCCTCCGGCATGAACACCGTCGCCTTGACGCCGAGCGGGACGGCGGCGAACGCCACCCCCTGGGCGTGATTGCCGGCGCTCGCCGCCACCACGCCGCGGGCCCGGTCCTCCTCGGCCAGCCGGGCGATCCGCACGTAGCCGCCGCGGGCCTTGAACGAGCCGGTGCGCTGCAGGTTCTCGCACTTGAGGTAGACCGGGCCGCCGAGCCGTTCGGACAGCACCCGGGAGTGCAGCATCGGCGTCTCGACAATGGTGCCCCGCAGCAGCTCACGGGCGGCGGCCACATCCTGCGGCCGGACCGGGAGGAACGTCATCCCAGCAGTCTCGCACCGCCGGCCGACCACTCCGGCAGGTCCGCCGCCGCCGCGGCCAGCGGGCCGGCGTGACCTGCGTCACGTACGAACCCGGCCAGCAGCGACATAGTGTCGAATGGTGCAGCCACTCAGTCATTCCCCCTCAGCCGTCCCCCAGCCAGGCGCCGCGACAGACCCGCCGGCCGTATCTACCGTCGGCCAGCTCCGGGCCAGCGGGCACGTCTACCGCAGCGTCAAGGACGAGATCCGGCAGAACCTGCTCGCCCGGATGCGGACCGGCGAGGACCGGTTCCCCGGCATCATCGGCTTCGGCCAGACGGTGCTCCCGCATCTGGAGCGCGCCCTGCTCGCCGGGCACGACGTGATCCTGCTCGGCGAGCGAGGGCAGGGTAAGACGCGCCTGATCAGGACCATCACCGGCCTGCTCGACGAGTGGAGCCCGGTCGTCGCCGGATGCGAGATCAACGACCACCCGTACCAGCCGGTCTGCGCGCGGTGCCGCCGCCTCGCCGCCGAGCTGGGCGACGAGCTGCCGGTCTCCTGGCGGCACGTGAGCGAGCGCTACGGCGAGAAGCTGGCCACGCCGGACACCAGCGTCGGCGACCTGATCGGCGACATCGACCCGGTGCGGGTCGCCGAGGGCCGGACGCTCGGCGACCCCGAGACCATCCACTTCGGCCTGGTGCCGCGGACGAACCGCGGCGTGTTCAGCCTCAACGAGCTGCCGGACCTCGCCGAGCGGATCCAGGTCGCCCTGCTCAACGTGCTCGAGGAGCGCGACATCGGCGTCCGCGGCTACGCGCTGCGGCTGCCGCTGGACATCGTGCTGGTCGCCAGCGCCAACCCCGAGGACTACACCAACCGGGGCCGCATCATCACCCCGCTCAAGGACCGGTTCGGCGCGGAAATCCGCACCCACTACCCGCTGACGCTCGACGACGAGCTGGCGCTGATCAGGCAGGAGTCGCTGATCTCCTGGGACGGCGCCGACCCGGCCGCCATCCTGCCCGCCCACCTGGTGGACGTCATCGCCAGGTTCACCCGGCTGGTCCGGGCCTCGCCCGCGGTCGACGCGCGGTCGGGCGTCTCGGCCCGGTTCGCGATCGCCGCCGCCGAGAGCGCGGCCGCCTCCGCGGTCCGGCGGGCGGCGCTGTCCGGCGAGGACCAGCCGGTGGCCCGGGTCTGCGACCTGCCCGCGATCGTCGGCACGCTGCGCGGCAAGGTGGAGTTCGAGGTCAGCGAGGAGGGCAGGGAGCAGGAGGTGCTCGATCACCTGCTCCGCCGCGCGATCGCCGAGACCTTCCGCGCCACCCTCGGCAGCGCCGACCTCAGCCCGCTGCTGGCCAAGTTCGAGGACGGCGGCGCGGTCGAGTCGGGCGACATGGTGGCGGGCCCGGACCTGCTGCGCCGCATCGGCGAGGTGCCCGGGCTCGCGAAGATCATGGAACGGCTGGGCGCGGCAGGCGCGGAGTCGCCCGGCCAGGCCGCAGCCGCGCTCGAGTTCGCCCTCGAGGGCTTGTACCTCATGCGCCGCCTCTCCAAGGATTCCGTCGATGGTTCTTCGATATACCGAACGTGAAGGCGCCGGACTCACTGGCCGCGCGGGCGCCCGCGCACTGGCTAATGACCGTAATTCCATGATCACCGGAACACTTTGCACACGGTACGACCATCAAACTAGGACAAATCACCACCGATTTTGGTCGCACAGTGTGCAAAGTCGAGATGAGCATGGACTCGGCCTGATCGGGCTCAGCACGGAGGCAGGCCGATGAGCGGCTACTCCTACTCGGAGTACTCCGGCGGCCCGGATCCGCTCGCGCCGCCCTATGACGTGCGGGCCGCGCTGGACCAGCTCGGCGAGGACGTGCTGGCCGGGGAGTCGCCGTCCAGCGCGCTGCGGGACCTGCTGCGGCGGGGGCTGGGCAGCGAGCCCGGCCGTCGCGGCACCGGCCTGGACGACCTGCTCCGGCGGGTCCGCGAGCGGCAGCGGGAGATACGCGACCGCGGCCGCCTCGACGGCATCCTGGAGCAGGCCCGCGCCCTGCTGGACAAGGCGATCGGGCAGGAGCGGGCGGAGCTGTTCCCCGACCCGAGCGACGAAGCGCGGATGCGCGAGGCCGAGCTCGACACGCTGCCGTCGGACACGTCACAGGCGATCCGGCGGCTGGCCGACTACCAGTGGCAGTCGGCGGCCGCACGGGAGACCTTCGAGCAGCTGAACGACCTGCTCCGCCGGGAGGTGCTGGACAGCCAGTTCCGCGGCATGAAGCAGGCGCTGGAGGCCCCGGACGGGCAGGCGATGCAGCGGGTGAAGGACATGATCGCCGCGCTGAACGAGATGCTCGAGGCGGATGCCCGCGGTGAGCACACCCAAGAAGACTTCGACAACTTCATGGCCGAGTACGGCGACCTCTTCCCCGACAGCCCCGCCGATCTCGAGCAGCTGGTCGATTCGCTGGCGCGCCGGGTCGCCGCGGCGCAGCGACTGCTCGATTCGCTCAGCGACGACCAGCGCAACGAGCTGGCCGGCCTGATGTCCCAGACGCTGGACGACGCCGGCCTGGCCGCCGAGATGGCGCGGCTGGCCGACCAGCTACGGGCCCGGCGTCCCGAGCTGGACGCGATGGGCCGGGGCGGCGAGAACCCGATGACCGGCGACCAGCCGCTCGGCCTCGGCGACGCGACGACCGCGCTCGCCGAGCTCGCGGACCTGGCCGAGCTGGAGTCCGCGCTGCGCCAGGACTATCCCGGGGCGCGGCTGGACGACGTTGACGAGGATGCCGTCCGGCGCGCGCTCGGCCGCCAGGCCCTGGACGACATGTCCGCGCTCAAGCAGATCCAGCGCGAGCTAGAGAAGCAGGGATACCTGCGCAACGAGGGCGGTTCGCTCGAGCTCACCCCGAAGGCCGTGCGCAGGCTGGGCGAGACCGCGCTGCGGCGGGTGTTCGCGGAGCTCGGCGACGGCGGCCCGGGCGAGCACGAGCAGCACGACGTCGGCCAGGCGGGGGATCCGACCGGGAGCACCCGGCCCTGGCAGTTCGGTGACGAGCTGGCGATCGACGCCGCGGCGACGGTCCGCAGCGCGCTGCTCCGCGGCGGCACGCCGGTCGGCAGCACGGCCAGCGGCGGGCCCGGCGGCAGCACGGCCAGCGGCGGGCCCGGCGGCAGGGCGGCCAGCGGCGCGCCCGGCGGCAGGGCGGCCAGCGGCGCGCCCGGCGGCGGGCGGCCAGCGGCAGCACGCCGGGCGGCAGCGCGGCTACCGGCGGGCCCGGGAGTACCGCCACCCGGGTGCGGCTGGCTCCGGAGGACTTCCAGGTCACGGAAACCGAGCGCCGGACCGCGGCCGCGGTGTGCCTGCTCGTTGACCTCTCGTACTCGATGGCGCTGCGCGGCACCTGGGGGGCAGCCAAGCAGACGGCACTGGCCCTGCACGCCCTGATCCGGAGCCAGTTCCCGCAGGACGCCATCCAGGTCATCGGCTTCTCCAACTACGCGCGCGAACTGCGCGAGACCGACCTGGCCGGGCTCGGCTGGGACATGGTGCAGGGCACCAACCTGCACCACGCGCTCGTTCTCGCCGGGCGCTTCCTCGACAAGCACCCCGAGCACGAGCCGGTCGTCCTTGTCGTGACTGACGGCGAGCCGACAGCTCATCTGCAGCGGGACGGGCGGTCCTGGTTCGACTGGCCGCCGTCACGGGAGACCCTCGAGCTCACCCTGGCCGAGGTGGATAAGATGACTAGGCGCGGAGCGGCACTCAACGTATTCATGCTGGCCGAGGACGAGCGGCTGACGGCTTTTGTCGAGGATGTAGCGCGGCGAAATGGCGGCAGGCTGCTGCAGGCGATCCCTGAGCGGCTGGGTGAGTATGTCGTGCAGGACTTCCTGCGCACCCGTCGGCAAAGCCGACGATAACTTTCATTTTCGTTTCCTGCTGCATCACCACCTAACCCCGTGTCCCGTAGTACCGTGCGCTGGCAGTAACAGCAACCGGGCCGGAACCAACTGCGAAGGGACGGGACGTGACGGATTCCAGGGAGGATACCGTGACATATGCGGAAGATTCGGACGGAAGTGTAGGGCGGTCGCCGGGGAAGGTCATCGTCTCCGTCGTGCTCGTGATCATCGCGATCCTGCTCATCGTCGCGGCGGTCCTCTACTTCACCACGGACGCGAAGTCCCTCCCCAGCATCCTGGGGCAGATAAAGCTCAACGGGCACAACACGAAGCGGGCGGACGCGCCCCGCACCCTGCGCGGCGTCGTGACGCTCATTGTCGGCGTGATCGCGCTGGGCGCCGGCGTGTTCGCGTTCGTATGGAAGCCCAAGAACCGTTAGTCCCGCATGAGGTACCCGTTCCGGGGACCATACGGGCCATTCCCGGTGCCCCTTTCGGTAAGGGGGCACCGGGAATGCGGTTTTCCCGGGCTGTGTCCCGCAGCGGGGCGGCGGTGCGGACCAGCGCGCGCGGACCAGCGCGCGCACCGGGACCGGCGCGTCGCCGCCTAGCCGAGCGCCTGCCGCAGGTCCGCCACCAGGTCGTCGGCGTTCTCGATGCCGACCGAGAGCCTGATCAGGTCCTCAGGCACCGCGAGCGGGGACCCGGCGGCGGAGGCGTGCGTCATCCGGCCGGGCAGCTCGATCAGCGATTCCACCCCGCCGAGCGACTCGGCCAGCGTGAACAGCCGGGTCCGCGCGCACACCGCCGCTGCCTCCTGCGCCCCCGCCCTGACCCGGAACGACACCATCCCGCCGAAGCCCCGCATCTGCTTGGCCGCCAGCTCGTGACCGGGATGCGAGGGCAGCCCGGGGTAGAGCACCTGCCCGACGGCCGGGTGCGCGGTCAGCATCTCGGCCATCCGGGCCGCGTTCGCGCAGTGCCGGTCCATCCGCACCGCGAGCGTCTTGATCCCGCGCAGCGTCAGCCACGCGTCGAACGGGCCGGCGACCGCGCCCATGGCGTTCTGGTGGAAGGCGAGCCGCTCGCCGAGCCCGGCGTCGGCCACGACGACCGCGCCGCCCACCACGTCCGAGTGCCCGCCCAGGTACTTGGTCGTCGAGTGCACCACCGCGCCGGCGCCGAGCGGGATCGGGCGCTGCAGGTAGGGCGACGCAAACGTGTTGTCCACGACGAGCAGCGCGCCGGCCTCACGGGCGAGGCCGGCCAGCGCGGCGATGTCAGCGATGCCGAGCAGCGGGTTGGTGGGCGTCTCCAGCCAGACCACCCGGGCGGGCCGCGCGGCCAGCGCGGCCCGGACGGCGGCCGGGTCGCTGACCCGGACCGGCTGGTAGCTCACGCCCCACCGCTCGTACACGCTGGCGAACAGCCGGAACGTGCCGCCGTACGCGTCGTCGGGGATGAGCACGTGGTCGCCCGGCGAGCAGACGGTGCGGAGCAGGCAGTCTTCGGCGGCCATGCCGGAGGCGAAGGTCGTCGTCCTCGTCCCGCCCTCGAGCGCCGTCAGGCACTCCTCCAGCGCGGTGCGGGTCGGGTTGGCCGTGCGCGAGTACTCGTAGCCGCCCGCCCGCAGGCCGCCCACGCCGTCCTGCTTGTAGGTGGACACCTGGTAGACCGGCGGCACCACCGCGCCGGTCAGCGGATCTGGTTCCTGGCCCGCGTGAATCGCCAGCGTCTCAAAGCCGTCCCCTGGTGCCATCTCGCTGCCCATCTGTGATCGGAGTTCGGCCGCGCCTGCCGCGGTGGCCCGCGCGGCGCCGGCCTTCGGGTGATGCGTTACCGCGGAGCCGTTCGGGAATCGGGCTCGGAAAGAAACATGAGCATGTCCTGGCGGGTGATCATCCCGACGGGCTTGCCGTCCATCAGCACCACGGTCGCGCCGCCCTTTTCCAGCGCGGCGACGACGCTGCTCACCGGCTCGCCCGAGCCGACCATGGGCAGCGGCTGCGACATCAGGACGCTCACCGGGTCCTGCGGCCCGGCCCGGCCTGCGATCAGCGCGGCTAGCAGGTCGTGCTCGACGATCGAGCCGACCACCTCGGCGGCCATCACCGGCGGCTCCTCCTTGATGACCGGGATCTGGGAGACGTCGTACTCGCGCAGGATCTCGATGGCCGTGGCCACGGTCTCGGCCGGGTGAGTGTGCACGAACTGCGGCAGCCCGGGCTGCTTGCGGGACAGCACGTCCGCGGCGGTCGGCTCCGCCGAGGTCGTGGTGAGGAAGCCGTAGTCGGCCATCCACTCGTCGTTGAAGATTTTCCCCAGGTAGCCCCGGCCGCCGTCGGGCAGCAGGGCGACGATCATGTCGTCCGGGCCGCAGCCTGCCGCCACGCGCAGCGCGGCGACCACCGCGAGGCCGCAGGAGCCGCCGGTGAGCAGGGCCTCTTCCCGGGCCAGCCTGCGGGTCATGAGGAACGACTCGGCGTCGGAGACCGCGATGACCTGGTCGCAGATGTCCGGGTCGAAAGTGGCCGGCCAGATGTCCTCGCCCACGCCCTCGATCAGGTAGGGCCGGCCGGATCCGCCCGAGTACACCGACCCCTCCGGGTCGGCGCCGATCACCTTGACCCTGCCGCCGGAGACTTCCTTGAGGTAGCGGCCGGTGCCGGTGATCGTGCCGCCGGTGCCGATGCCCGCCACGAAGTGCGTGACCCTGCCGTCGGTCTGCGCCCAGACTTCCGGGCCGGTGGAGTGGTAGTGCGAGGCCGGGTTCTCCGGGTTGGCGTACTGGTCGGGCTTCCAGGCGCCGGGAATCTCGGCGGCCAGCCGGTCGGAGACGGAGTAGTAGGAGTCCGGGTGGTCGGGCGACACGACCGAGGGGCAGACCACGACCTCCGCGCCGTAGGCCCGCAGCACGTTCAGCTTGTCCGGGCCCACCTTGTCCGGGCAGACGAAGACGCAGCGGTACCCCTTCTCGGCCGCGACGATCGCCAGCCCCACGCCGGTGTTGCCGGAGGTCGGCTCCACGATGGTCCCGCCCGGCCGCAGCGCCCCGAATGCTTCCGCGGCAGCGACCATGCGCTGCGCGATCCTGTCCTTGACCGAGCCGCCCGGGTTGAAGTACTCGACCTTGGCGATGAC
The DNA here is from genome assembly GCA_963702235.1 of uncultured Actinomycetes bacterium. Lineage (GTDB taxonomy): Bacteria > Actinomycetota > Actinomycetes > Streptosporangiales > Streptosporangiaceae > PALSA-505. Next base: position 112,756 of record CAVPBZ010000021.1, on the reverse strand, counting down.
GGCGGGCGCGGCGCCGCCGCCCGGCAGGTCACTGGTCACCTTGCGCAGCCTGACGAGCGGCGTGTTCCCGACCAGTTCGATCAGCGAGTCGTGTATCTGCATGCTCAACCACCTATGGATGTCCCCGTCGCCCGAAGCTACCCCACCCTGCGGGGGCCAGCCCCCGCATCCCCCCGGCTTCCACACCCTGCGGGGGCCAGCCCCCGCAGGGGTCGCGTCTCAGGCCGGGACTCCGGCCGGGAATGTGGCACGGGCGGCCAGCGCTGAATAAGCTACTGTCAAGTAACCGAACAGGGAGGGGCTATGCCCGAGGCAGTTGTCGTCGCCACCGCGCGCTCGCCGATCGGCCGTGCGTTCAAGGGGTCCCTGACCAGCATCCGGCCGGACGACCTGACCGCGCAGATCGTCTCGACGGTGCTGGCCAAGGTTCCGCAGCTCGACCCGGCCGAGATCGGCGATCTCATCCTCGGCTGCGGCCTGCCCGGCGGCGAGCAGGGCTTCAACATGGCGCGCGTGGTCGCGATCATGCTCGGCTACGACAAGCTGCCCGGCACCACGGTCACCCGGTACTGCTCGTCATCGCTGCAGACCACCAGGATGGCGTTCCACGCCATCAAGGCCGGCGAGGGCGACGCGTTCATCTCGGCCGGCGTGGAGTGCGTGAGCAGGTTCGGCAACGGCAGCAGCGACAGCTGGCCGGACACGCACAACCCCCTGTTCTCTGACGCCGAGGCCAGGAGCGCGGCCCTGGCCGCCGGGGCGCCGGCCCCTGGCACGACCCGCGCGACGACGACGGGATTCCCGACGTCTACATCGCGATGGGCCAGACCGCTGAGAACGTCGCCCAGCTGCGCGGGATCACCCGGCAGCAGCAGGACGAGTTCGGCGTGCGGTCCCAGAACCTGGCCGAGAAGGCGCTGGCGAACGGCTTCTGGCAGCGCGAGATCACCCCGGTCACGCTGCCGGACGGCAGGGTGGTCAGCGCCGACGACGGGCCGCGGCCCGGGACCACGCTGGAGAAGGTGTCCGCCTTGCAGCCGGTGTTCCGGCCGGACGGGACCGTCACCGCGGGCAACTGCTGCCCGCTGAACGACGGCGCCGCGGCGGTCGTGGTGATGAGCGACCGCCGGGCCGCCGAGCTCGGCCTCACGCCACTGGCCAGGATCGTCTCCACCGGGGTGTCCGCGCTGTCGCCCGAGATCATGGGCCTCGGCCCGGTCGAGGCGTCCAAGCAGGCGCTGGCCCGGGCCGGGATGTCCATCAGCGACATCGACCTGGTCGAGATCAACGAGGCGTTCGCCGCCCAGGTCATCCCGGCGTATCAGGAGCTTGGCATCGACGAGGACAGGCTGAACGTGAACGGCGGGGCGATCGCCGTCGGCCACCCCTTCGGGATGACCGGGGCGCGGATCACCACCACGCTGCTCAACAGCCTGCAGTTCCACGACAAGACGTTCGGCCTGGAGACGATGTGCGTGGGCGGCGGCCAGGGCATGGCAATGATCTTCGAGCGGCTCAACTGAGCTACGGCCGGAGATCCACGGGATACGCCGTAGCGCACCCGGCTCGTAACGCGCTGGTAACGGGTTATTAGGAAACCTCGCGCGCGGGGGTTGTCAGGCGGGCGGTCGTAAGGCAGTCTCGGCACCAAGAGGAAGCCCACCCTGGAGGTGCCAATTGTCACTGAACCACTCTCCGGAGCTGCACAAGAATCTGATCGCGCGCATCCCTGACGTCACGGGACGCGACCTCCACGAGTGGTTCAGAAGCCTCGAGTCCGGCCCTGCGTTCCTGCGCTGCGAGGAGCGTGCTCACTGGCTGGCGGACGAGCACGGGCTGTCGCATGGCTACGCGAGCGCGATCGTGCACGAGTATGAGATGCGACGGCGCATCAGGCTAAACGCCTGACCTGGGGTGAATCCTTCATCCGCGCCGAATCCTGTTAGCGTGCACTGGACCCCGGCGGGCGGCTGAAGGGAGCTCGGCCATGAAGGCGGACGAGGCCAGAGAGTTCATCGCCGCCCACCATCGCGCCGTCCTCGCCACCCTGCGCGCCGACGGGCAGCCGCAGCTCTCGCCGGTGCTCTGCGCCGTTGACGATGACGGCCGGGTGATCATCAGCACCCGGGAGACCGCGATCAAGACCAGGAACCTGCGGCGCCATCCGTACGCCTCGCTCTGCGTGCTCAATGACAACTTCTTCGGCCAGTGGGTGCAGGTTGAGGGCAGGGCTGAGATCGTCTCGCTGCCTGACGCCATGGACCTGCTCGTGGACTACTATCGCCGGACGGCCGGGGAGCACCCCGACTGGGCGGAGTACCGGGCCGCCATGGAGCGCGACCGGCGGGTGATCGTCAGGGTGTCGATCGACCGGGCCGGGCCGGACGTCAGCGGCTAGCCCCCCTCCAGGGCCGGGAACCCTGCGTCCGGTGCAAGGATGCGGGCGGATTGCGGCCTGACTTTCTCCCGGTTACCAAGATTCTTATGTCCGACTTGTCTACTCATGCTGGACACAGGGCGCTCGTTAGCCGACGATACGAGGGGGCGGACGTTCGAGCCGGGTACCGGCGCCGCATAAGGGGCGGGCGTCGAACCGGGGGCCGAACGCCGCCAGGGGAGGCTGACCTGTCATGACTGCGGGCATGGTTGTCGCGCGGCTGATCGTGGTCGCCGTCAGCTGCGGGGGCGATCCGATGCCGCGTTCAGGCCCGGGGGGTTTACCGCTGAGCGGTCTCCGCCCGTGACAGATCCCGGCAGCGGACGCCGGCGGGACGTACCCGCCTGATTGACTGCCGGACCTTAATACCGCACCGCGCGCGCCAGAGAATGCGGCTCCCCGGGCGGAATTCTGCCAGGCGTTCTTCTTGTGCTTGCCGGTAAGCGGTCCGGTGCCATTCTCCGGTCCAGCTGTGCAGTCGTGCCTCTTTACCCTGGCGACGCGCTCCCCGATGCACTGAAGCCTTGCACGCGACAGATCGCGATCATTATTAAGTAACGGTGTTGCACCACGGTCTATTACTTATCTTCGGTGAGATTGCACGGCCTAGTCAGATCATGTGACCGGGACGGGCGGCAGCCAGCAGACGGCATGGCCAGCAGGGCATCGCACCGATCTGACCTGGGCATACTCAAGCGAATCGTTGTGCCCCCGGTCGGATTTGAACCGACATCACAATCCTTTTAGGGGATCAGCCTCTGCCCTTGGGCTACGGGGGCTGGGTGGGGAGATAGTAGCTGGCCGGGATAGCCGTGATTGCATCGGTATTCTACGACAATTCCGGGCCACGGTATATTGCCAATTAGTTCTTTGGCAAATGGCTGCGGAGGGTAACCGGGGGCCGGAAAAAGTTAAGCGCACGGTAACGAAACCGAGATCAAGACCTGATCACTGGTTAGGTCTTTGTTAACTTTCTGCCAGTACACGGGCGCGCCTGAACACGGCGTCGAGCATGTCCGGCGTGACCCGGCCGGTGAACGTATTCTGCTGGCTCGGGTGGTAGCAGCCGATGAGCCGGACCGAAGCCGGTGAGTCCTTCGGGGCGGGGGAGCTGCCCGGTTGCTGCCCCGGTCGCCAGAGAACGACCTCGGCACCGTGCCCGAAGGCCGGCCGGGGCCGCGGCAGCCGAAAGCCGATGGCGGCGAGCGGTTGCCAGATCGCCTGCCAGGCGAAGGCACCCAGGCATACGACGACCCGCAGCGAAGGCAGCATGAACGTCAGCTCGGCTTCCAGCCACGGCGCGCAGGTGACCCGCTCCGCCGGGGTCGGCTTATTGTCCGGCGGGGCGCAGCGCACCGCGGCGAGCATGCGCGTGCCGATCAGCTGCTGCCCGTCGCCGGCCACGACGCTCTCTGGCTGCGTGGCCAGGCCGCAGCGGTACAGCGACGCGAACAGCACGTCCCCGCTGCGGTCTCCGGTGAAGATCCGGCCCGTCCTGTTCCCGCCGTGTGCCGCGGGCGCCAGGCCGACGATCGCCACCCCCGGCTGCGCCGCTCCCCAGCCAGGGATGGGGCGGCCCCAGTACCGTTCGGCCTGGAACGAGCGGCGCTTGGTCATGGCTACCTGCTCGCGCCAGGCCACGAGCCGGGGGCAGGCACGGCAGACAGACTCGCGCGCGACCACCTCGTCGAGCGTGCCCGCCGTCGCCGCCAGCACGCGAACGTCCCCAGGGCTGCGCGCGACCGGCGTCTGCGGCGTCGCCGGGTCGCCCGGCCAGCCAGTGCCCGGCTCAACGTGACTCTCCGGGCCGGCGCCCTCGGGCGCGGCATCTACCGGGCCGGCGCTCTCCGGGCCTGAGCCCTCGTGGGCGGGGCTCATCGGGACGGCAGCATGGACCAGGCGATGCCGTCCAGGATGTCGTGCTCGCTGACCACGACCTCGGCGAAGCCGAACCGCCGCATCACGCGGTCGAGCACCAGCGCGCCCGCCCCGATGACATCCATCCGGCCCGGGTGCATCGAGGGGATCGCTGCGCGCTCCGCGCGCGTCTGGGCGAGCAGCCGGCTGGTCACCGACCGCACCTGGGCCGCCGTGATCCTCGCGTGGTGGATCCGCGCCGGGTCATAGCCGGGAAGTTCGAGCGCGACGGCGGCCACCGTAGTGACCGAGCCGGCCAGGCCGACCAGGGACCGGGCCCGGGCCACGTTGACCTTCGCCGCGGCCTCTTCCAGCGCGGCATCGATGTCGGCGGTCGCGGCGGCGATCTGCTCCTGCTCCGGCGGATCCGCGTGCAGGTGCCGCTCGGTCATCCGTACGCATCCGATGTTCAGCGAGATCGCGGCCACCTGGCCGGATCCCGCGAGCATGGCATCGTCGCCCGGCGTCCCGCCGAGCACGAACTCGGTCGAACCGCCGCCGATGTCCAGGACGAGGTAGGGCGGCGCGGGCGGCTCGCTCATCGCGCCGAACTCGGCGGTGGCGCCCGCGAACGACAGCCGCGCCTCCTCGTCACCGGTGAGCACCTCGGGTGCCACGCCGAGGACGTCCAGCACGCCGCGGGTGAACTCGGCCGCATTAGAGGCGTCCCTGGTGGCGCTCGTCGCGACCATGCGCACGGCATCCACCTGGCTGGCCCGGATGATACCGGCATACTCGCCGAGGGCGCGCAGCGTGCGCTCCAGCGCTGCCGGGGCCAGGCGCCCGGTCTCATCCACCCCCTGTCCGAGCCGGACGATCTCCAGGCGGCGATCGACATCCGTGAGAGTGCGGCGGACGGGGTCCACGTCGGCGACCAGCAGCCGGATCGAATTGGTGCCGCAGTCGATCGCGGCCACGCGCCGGGACGCGGCGGCCGTCCGCTGGCCGGCCGTATCTGCCTGCGCCGCCGGGGCTTCCTCCCGAGGGGTCATGCTTTCTTCCCGGGTGTCCTGGCATCGTCCCGCGGGGTCATGCCTGCCCTTCCGTCGATGTCAGGCGATGCGGTCAGTGGCCGCGGCACGCAGGGCCCGGCGGCCCACCAGTCCCCGGCCGAGTCGGCTGCTTCGCGGCCCAGCGGGTTGGCGCCGGGCGCGGCCAGCTCGTGCGCGATCAAGGCGTGCAGGCACTTGACCCGGACCGGCATGCCGCCCGCGCTCTGGGTGCCCGCAGGCAGCGGCTCAACGCCGCACGCCCGGGCCGCCTCGTCGCGCCTGGCCAGGTAGTCGAGATGAGCTTCATGGTACGAGCGGCGCAGCCCCTCATCGGCCGACAGCCTGGCCGTCATTGCCGCCATCACCCCGCCCGCCTCCAGCCTTCCCGCGGCCGCGGATGCTCGCGGGCAGGTGAGGTAGTACAGGGTGGGAAACGGCGTTCCGTCGGGCAGCCGCGGCGCCGTCTGCACGACGTCCGGCAGGCCGCACCGGCAGCGGTGCGCCACGGCGTAATGACCGCGCGGCGGCCGGCCGAGCTGGGCGGCTACCGCTGCGGCATCGGCCGGATCCATCGCGAACGATCCCATCCGCGTCACTAGCGGGGTGTCTTGTCGGCCTGGCGTACCGATTGCCAGAGCCGGTCGTACCACGGGCTGGGCGACGCCGATTTCGGCTGGATGAGGCCGGTCGCGGGCTTCCCGTCGATGATCACGTAGCAGGTCTGCCTGGGCAGGCACATATGCAGCTGGTCGCGAGCCAGCTGCTCGACGTAGGCCGGATCGTTCAGCCGGCGCTCCTGAGCGTGCAGCCGGTTCAGCTGGACATACAGCGACTGCTGCTGCGCGCCCAGCTGGCCGATCTGCCTGCGCTGCGCGATGTACTCCCGCACCGGGTAGGCCAGGGTCAGCGTGATCGCGCAGATCACTGCCGCGAGGACCGCGGCCCGGCTGGTGAGCCGCGGCCGCGACTTGCCCTCGGCGGAACGGGCCATCAGCCTTGGGCCGCCCGGAACCGGGGAAAGGCACCGCTGCCTGCGTAGGCCGCGGCATCGTCGAGCAGTTCCTCGATCCTGAGCAGCTGGTTGTACTTGGCCACGCGCTCGGACCGGCAGGGTGCGCCGGTCTTGATCTGGCCGGTGTTGAGGGCGACCGCGAGATCCGCGATCGTGGTGTCCTCGGTCTCGCCGGACCGGTGGCTGATCACGCACCGGTATCCGCTGCGATGGGCGAGCGACGCGGCCTCGAACGTCTCCGTCAGCGTGCCGATCTGGTTGACCTTTACCAGCAGCGCGTTCGCCGCATGCTCACTGACCCCGCGGCGGAGCCGTTCGGGATTAGTAACGAAGAGATCGTCGCCGACGATCTGTACCCGGTTACCGAGCTCGGACGTCAGTTCGCGCCAGCCCGCCCAGTCATCCTCGGCCAGCGGATCCTCGATCGACACCACGGGGTAGGCATCGACCCACTCCGCGTACGTGCGGGTCATCTCGGCCGTGGTCCGGTTCCCGCCCTCGAACGCGTAGGTGCCGTCGTTGTAGAACTCGGTGGCCGCCGCGTCGATGCCTAGCGCGATGTCCTCGCCCGGCTCGTAGCCCGCCTTGCCGATCGCTTCCATGATCAGATCCAGGGCGGCCCGGTTGTGCTCGAGGTCAGGGGCGAACCCGCCCTCGTCGCCGACGCCCGTGCTCAGCCCGTGCTGCTTGAGCACGGACTTCAGCGCGTGATAGGTCTCCGCGCCCCAGCGCAGCGCCTCGCTGAACGTGCCGGCGCCGATCGGCAGGATCATGAACTCCTGCACGTCCACGCTGTTGTCGGCGTGCGCGCCGCCGTTGAGGATGTTCATCATCGGCACCGGGAGCAGGTACGCGTTCGGGCCGCCCAGGTAGCGGAAGAGCGGCAGGTCAGCCGATTCGGCCGCGGCCTTCGCCACCGCCATGCTCACCCCGACGATGGCGTTCGCGCCCAGCCGTGACTTGTCCGGCGTGCGGTCCAGGTCGATCATCGCCTGGTCGATGAGCCGCTGGTCGTGCGCGTCGTAGCCGAGCAGTTCGGGCTGGATCTCGTCGATCACGTTCTGCACGGCGTGCTGCACGCCCTTGCCGCCGTACTCGTCGCCGCCGTCCCTGAGCTCGACCGCCTCGAACGCGCCGGTGGATGCCCCGCTCGGAACCCCCGCCCGGCCGCCGCTGCCGTCCTCGAGCACGACCTCGACCTCCACGGTCGGATTACCACGGGAATCCAGGATCTGCCTGGCATGGATTGCTTCGATGGAAGCCATTCGGGAGACTCCTGCTGAGGCGGGTAGGCGGCTGGTTTTCTTCAGTACAGGAGCCTAGTGCAGGCCCAGCAGCCCGGTGAGCGGCCACGCCGTGACCGGGATCTCCCTTACCGTCCTGTTGCCGGCGGAGTTGCCGGGCTGGTGAAGGGCTGACGGGCCCGCCGGTGCCGTGCTGTGATTAGTTGGTGGAGTTGCGTCACCGGCACCCCGCCGACGCGGCGACGGCCGTCGAGAGCACGACGGCCGCCGACGGCGGCGGTCGTACCGCGCGGGATGTGCCTGCGGCCTACCGCGGTCGCGCGGGCGACCCCCGGCAGGAAGTGGCCGACACCAGACGGAGAACGGCCGATTCCGCTGAGCAAGAGGTCGGGACACGATCACACCCAGTTGACGCCCCGCCGGCGAGGGAGGACCGCCGCCGGTACGACGCCGACGCCGAGTTCAAGCGCGGGGTGCCGAGACCACCCGGCTACCTGCCCGACGACACCGGCAGGCTTTCACCGCGTTCTGGCGCTGGGCGGCCCCCCGACGAGCTGCATCACGACGAACGCGCGGCCAGGGAGATGCCCCGTCCCAGCGAGGTGCGTGAGGTTCACGAGAGCGATGTGCCACGCATCGTGGTGGATCGCCCGGCCATCCGCGACCCGTTCGACAAGGACTCGCCGGATCGTTACGGGATCCGCTCACCCGCTTCGACGGCACTCGTATTCCCTGCTTCAATGGCCCGCCCCGTCGCGAGCAGGCCCGCCAAGGATGGGTGGGAGATTGCGGGATTATTGCCGCTCTCGGTTCGGTAGCTGCACATCGTCCCGATGACATCACCAACCGGGTGCAACTCCACTCGGACGGGACGTACAAAGTCTCGCTCAGCGAGGTACGCCAAACGGCGGACGGTGCCGCACCCACCGGGCAAAGCATTGAACTCACTGTAACCTCGGACTTGCCGGTTTACGATAACGATCCCAAAGTACTCGCGTGCGCTAGGCCGCAAGGCGGCTCCGCTTGGTGTCCAGTGCTGGAGAAGGCGTTTGCCGGGCTTGATCAGACATGGACTACCCAACGCCGGGTGACCTGGCTCGACGGCTGGGCCACTTTGTGTGCTCAGGACGTGGCCGACAGCGATGTGCCGAATCCCCGGTTCGGTCCCGCTCCGGACGGCTACGCGCGGTTGAACCAAGGTACAAGCCCATGGGAACGGGCAGAGGCGTTGACCCATCTGACCGGTGAGGAGTCGGTTGTTCGCGAGTTCCCAGCCGGGCCCGAGGAATGGCTGATAAACCGGATCATCCGCGGTCAACTTGAAGAGAGCAAACCCGTATTGGTCACTTCCCGGCAACAGGCGAATAAGAATGAGGCACTACCACACGGACTAGAACCCGCGCATGTGTACGAGGTGACTGGCGTAGAGAAGGGTAAGATCCTGCTTCGGAACCCGTGGAACAAAGACCATCCCGTGCCTATGGAGACCGATGAGTTCGCCCGCAACATCCAGCCCTTGTATGTAACGCTGACATAAGGAGCTTCGATTGAGCATTGGCGCGCAGGTTTCAGTCGGTAATGGCAGGGTGTTCGATCGCGAAGGCCTTAGCTTCGGCGGTCGCTACTGCTTTCCTGCTACCGACGAGGAAGCGGAGAGCTTGGAACTGGCGGTCTGGACCGATGACACTGAGGCTGTTCACGTGAAACTGCACGTAGGCGAGACCTTCGAGTTCGGGGGGCAGACCTGGCGGTTGGATGAGATCGACGACCAGGGACGCCGCTGGTATGGCACCCTCACTCGCGTCGCGTGATGAGCAGGGGTGCGGCGGGCCTGTCCCGCGGGTGAAGTACTGACGAACCGGTAAGCGCCGTGCTGTGATTGGCTGGTGGAGTTGCGTCACCGGCATCCCGCCGACGCGGCGACGACCGTCGAGAGCACGACGGCCGCCGACGGCGGCGGTCGTACCGTGCGGGATGTGCCCGAGGCCTATCGGCGCGGTCCGCGCGACTCCGGCCAGGGAGCGGCGGATGGGACGCGATCGCGGCCGGCCGATGCTCCGGCGGTCAGTGACGACGCCCGGCGATACGACGCGGATGCAGAGTTCAAGCGCGGGGTCCCGAAACCGCCCGGCGACCTGCCCGACGACACTGGCAGGCTCTCACCGCGGTCCGGTGTCCCGGGCCGGCCCATCGAACTGCACCACGACGAACGCGCACCTCGGGAGGCGCCCCGTCCTTCTGATGCGCACGAGATCAGCGAGGGCGATCCCCCTCGCACCGCGGTGGACCATCCGCCGATCCACGATCCTTTCGGCGAAGACTCACCGGATCGCTACGGACACCCGCTCAGCGCCCCGACGGCTCTCGCATTCCCTGCTTTAATGGGCCACCCCGTCGTGAGCAGACCCGTCAGGGATGGGCCGGAGATTGCGGCATCATCGCCGCGCCTGGCTCAGTAGCTGCGCATCGGCGTGACGACATCACTAGCCGAGTGCGTCAAGACCCAGACGGGACATACAACGTGTTGCTGAGCGAGGCGCGGCTAACTGATTGCGGAGCTGTCCCGACCGGAGAAAGCGTAGAGCTGGCAATTACACCAGACCTACCTATTTACGACAAAGACCCCGCTGCTCCGGCCTGCGCCAAGCCGGAGGACGACAGCGCATGGTGCCCAGTGTTGGAGAAAGCCTTCGCTGGGATAGACCAGACATGGACTATCCAGCGACGGGTGGCATGGCTAGACGAATGGGCTTCCTTGTGCGCCCAGGACCGAGAAGGCGGTGTCGAGGATGGCCGATTTGGACCTGCCCCCGAGGGCTACGCACGCCTGAACCAGGGGACAAACGCATGGGAACGAGCGGAAGCGCTGACCCAGTTGACCGGGGAGGAGTCCGTCGTCCGGCGGTTCCCGGCGGGGGACGACGAGTGGCGAATCAACCGGATCATTCGCACCCAGCTCGAGGACGGCAAACCCGTACTGGTCAGCAGTAGACGAGAGTTGTACGACTACGAGATACTTCCGCACGGCCTTCAGGCAGACCACGTGTACGAGGTGACCGGCGTGGAAAAGGGAAAGATTCTGCTTCGGAATCCCTGGAACAAGGAGCATCCTGAGCCGCTGGAGACCGATGAGTTTGCCCGGAATATTCAGCCCAGGTACACGACGCTTAAATGAGGATCTTCCGATGGGTGTCGGAGCGCAAGTTTCAGTCGGAAATGGCAGGTGTTCGATCGCGAGGGGCTGAGCTTTGGCGGTCGCTATCTTCTCGCCCCCGATGACACTGGCAGCGAAGGGGTAGAACTGGCGGTCTGGGCGGCTGACACCGAGGCGGTTCATGTGAGGCTCCACGTTGACGACACGTTCGAGTTCGACGGTCAGACGTGGCGACTGGATGAGGTCAGGAACCGGGGACGCCGCTGGTATGCCACTCTCACCCGCGTCGCGTGACCATGATCGTGAAGAGTTTTGCGTGTGGGAGCACACACAACTCTTCGGGATCATGACGGAGCCTCGCTGGTAGCAGACTTCGCGGTACCAGTGGTGCAATTATGACTGGTGAGGTTATTGGAGCAGGTGCGGGCGTCCCGGCGAGGCCGCCGCGGTGGGGTCGCCCGGAGCAGCGTGAGGGTGAGCAGCGAGGCGCAGGTTACTCGGGCAGTTGGGACTGTTCCCACGCGAGGACGCGGTCGCGGTCGCGGCGAGAATCGGCACGGATCTCGAGCGCGGGACCCAGACTGGCTACCCGGGCCCTGTTGGCAGCCGGATGACTGCGCCCCGGCGTCGCGGCTCCGCACCGGGGGCGTGCGCCCGAGGTAAGGCAAGCACACACCCCGTGCTGATAATTCGGCCTGATCAGGCGTCTTAGCTGCCGTTGCAGGCCTTGTAGTCGGCCTGGTGCCCAGTGACGAGTGCTTCTACTGGGCCGTTCCACTGCCACGGCGCCACGCAGGGGTTGCTCAGGATGCCCACAGCCTGGCCGCTGCCCGCAGAAGAGGAGGAGCCACCGTTGCCGTTACAGGCCACGTAGACCGCCTTGTGCCCGGAAGTCAGCGCCTCACCCGGGCCGTTCCACTGCCACGGCGCCACGCACAGATTGTTCAGGATGCTGACGCTGCTGCCGGTCGCCGAGCCGCCGTTGCCGTTACACGCCACATAGACCGCCTTGTGCCCGGAAGTCAGCGCCTCACCCGGGCCGTTCCACTGCCACGGCGCCACGCACAGATTGTTCAGGATGCTGACGCTGCTGCCGGTCGCCGAGCCGCCGTTGCCGTTACACGCCACATAGACCGCCTTGTGCCCGGAAGTCAGCGCCTCACCCGGGCCGTTCCACTGCCACGGCGCCACGCACAGATTGTTCAGGATGCTGACGCCACTGCCAGTCGGTGGCATTCCAGACCCCCACGGGCCGCCGGTGGTTGCGGCGCTGGCGGGCAGGGCCAGGGCACAGCAGGTCGCCAGGGAGGCGCCGGCGACGACCGCCCCCAGGGCAGCTTTCTTGACGATGCCGAAATTCATTTCGTGATCCCCCGTGTTGATACATGTGGATGCCGTGGGTAGTTAACGGCTGCGCGCGATCGCGATCTGCACGAGACGACGTTCGGACTCGTGCCGCGGGGCGCAGCACGGGGGCACGCACCCCGTGCTGCGCCCCGCGGCACGGAGGCGTGCACCGCAAAGCCGCAAGCACACGCCCCCGTGCTGATGATCCGCCTGGTGAGGTGCCTCAGCTGCTGTTTCCGTTGCAGGCGGTGTAGTCGGCCGCGTGCTGAGCGGTGAAAGCCTCGCCAGGGCCGTTCCACTGCCACGGCGCTGCGCACAGGTTGTTCAGGAAGCTGGCACCCTGGCCGCTGCCCGCCGAAGAGACCTTGTTGCCGTTGCACGCCGCGTACACGGCCATGTGCCCGAAGGTCAGTGCCTCACCCGGGCCGTTCCACTGCCACGGCGCAGCACACAGGTTGTTCAGGAAGCTGGAGCCGGTCCCGCCGTCTCCGTAGCCCCCTGCCCTGCCTGTGGTTGCGGCGCTGGCGGGCAGGGCCAGGGCACAGCAGGTCGCAAGGGAGGCGCCGGTGACGACTGCCCCGAGGGCAGCTTTCTTGACGATGCCGAAATTCACTACGTGATCCCCCGTCTTGATACGTATGGATGCCGCGGTAGTCGCCGGCTAGCGGCCGTACCGATGAGTTGAACACTCTAAGTGACGGCTTGCTCACGGAGAGAGTAGCAGTATTAACCCTGAGCGGACCCGGGCCGCTCCGGGGCATGACGAGTGGACGGGCTGAGCTTGGGCTGTCGATCCGCGGATTGCTGCCCACCAGAGGGGTTGATGCGCGGATCGACGCCCTTGAGGCAGGGTGTGCACGCAGCGGATAGCAGCGCAGGGCGACGGTAGGCCTGCGCCGCATGGAAATGAGCGGCGTCCGTTATGGCGAAGACTTTTGGTCGCTATCACATACTTAACGCTCCATCGTCTCGTGCGGCATGGCGCGGGGTGGCACCCGGGGCGGGCGCGTCATGATGGAGCGTGCGCTGCTACACATTCCTGGCGCTTCGCCATAACGGCTGGCCCGCGGAGACCCGGGTCACGAGGTGATCAGGGGCAGCGGGGGTCACTGGGGCGGTTGGGACTGTTCCCAGGCGTGGACGCGGTCGCGGTAGCGGCGGGAGGCGGCGCGCAGCTCGAGCTCGGGGTCCAGGCCAGCCGCACGGGCCCGCGCGACCAGCTGGAACAGCTCCGCTCCCAGCGCCGTAGCCGATGAATCACCAGCCGCCGCCGACGAATTACCAGTCGCAGCCGACGAATCACCGGCCGGATTCAGCCGGCGACGCCTCGGCGACCAGGTCGGTCGGCACGCCGGAACGCTCCGCGCGGCGCTGCAGCTGCGCGGCCAGGGCGAGCGCTGGCTGGCCGAAGGGCACGCCGGCCAGGACTGAGTCGCGCACTCCGGCCGGGGAGGTGCGTTCGGCGGCCTTGATGGCATCCCAGTTCAGCTTCACCTCGTCGGCACCGGAGACCTCGACCTCGCCGAATACATGCGGGTGCCGACGCACCAGCTTGGCCACGATCCCGTCGGCGACGTCGTCGATGGTGTAGCCGGTGCCGTCGGTGCGCTCGGATGCCACCCTGGCGTGGAAGGCCACCTGCAGCAGCACGTCGCCGAGTTCCTCGCGCAGCGCGGCCTGGTCGCCGTCTTCCAGCGCTTCCAGCGCCTCGTACGACTCCTCGATCAGGTGCGGCGCCAGCGTCTCGTGGGTCTGCTTGGCATCCCACGGGCATTTCACCCGCAGCGTGTCCATGGTGGCCACCAGGTCGAGCAGCCTGGCCCCGGGCAGGTCGTGCGAGCCGGACAGCAGCTCGATCTCGGGGCCGCCGCCGGGCAGGTCGCCGAGAGCGGCGAGCAAGGCGCCGGTGGCCTCGTCGCCGCCGGGGGCGGCGAGCCACACGACATCGTCAGCGCCGTCAGCTTCGGCGGCCAAATCGTCGAGCAGCCGCGCGAGCGACGCCGCGTCACGCCCGTCAACGACCTCATAGCTGATCCCGGCCCCGGCCAGGGCGGCCAGCTGCGGGTGATCCGCCGCGTCCGTCAGCACGCGGGCCGCTCGGCGGAGCGTGTCCCACGCCTGGATGGTCAGCAGCCCCGGCGCCACCCGGGGGGTGGTCGCCAGCACCACGAGACGACCGGCCGGTGAGGCTAGCAAGGCGGGCTGAACTCCGGCTTGGCGGTTGATGCCGGCGAAGGTGCCGACCCGGGCGCCGGCGCGGACAGCGTGTTCGCCGCCGGGACGATGCCGAGCTGGCTGTAGTCGAGCCTGCCGAACTGCGGGTTGATCTTGATGTCCAGGCTCTTGGCCGCCAGGCACTGCGCGCGGTTGAACTGCTGGCTGAGCGCCTGCTGCTGCGCCGTGGTGGGCCGGGGATTGCCGCCGTCCAGGCGGGTGATGAGCAGATTCTGGATCGCCAGGTAGGGGCCGAGCCCGGTGTTGATGAGCTCCGGCGGCAGGCCGTTTTGCACGGCCAGCGAGGCCAGGCTGGCGCCGCCTGACTGCTTGGCCTGCGCCGCGACCGCGGCGACCGCGCGCTGGCTGTCACCCATGGTGACGGTGATGCCCTCGCGGCTGGCGAGCTGGTCCCGCACCCGGAACCTGACCAGCCAGGCGAGCACCTGCTGCGGTATCTGCGCCGCGGGGAAGCCGAGCTGCAGCTTGCCAGCCGCGTGATAGGCGCTGTTCAGGTTGGCCACCTGGGTGGTCAGCGTCGACGTGGTGATCCGCTGGCCGCCGACGATCGCGGCGGAGCCCAGCTGGACCGGCCCGCAGGCAGCCAGCGCGATGCACCCGCCCAACGCGACGACGGCCAGCCTGGCCGCACGTCTCTGCCTGATGGAAATGCGGAGCACGACGCGGTCCCTTCTCATCTCTGAACGTTTTCATCCTCACCGAGACCGTCAGCGTACCCACGCTGGGACGGGCGGGTGAAAAGCCTCACCCCGTGGCCGCTGGTGCCTCAAGCCCGCCGAACACCGACTCGACGAGCTCGCGGCACCAGGTCAGCAGCTCCTGGTCGCGCAGCGTCTGCGCACCCAGCTGGGTAGCGGGCGCCTGGCGCCCGGATCCCTGGGATCGGCCTGCCCCCGCCTTCGGCGCTGGCACGAGCATCGTACGCACCGCCGGCTTGAGCATCGTCCGGGGGTATAGCCGCTGCACCCTGACCTCCCGGGATTCGGGCAGCTCGACCGGGGCGAACCGCACGTACGAGCCCTGCAGGGTGATGTCGGTGAGCCCGGCCCGACGGGCCCGCTCACGCAGCCGCGCCACGTCGAGCAGGTTCAGCACCGGGGCCGGCGGCGGGCCGTACCTGTCGGTCAGCTCGTCGCGTACCGCCGTCGCGTCCTCGTCCGACTCGATGGACGCGATCCGGGTGTAGGCCTCGAGCCTGAGCCGCTCGCCCGGCACGTACTCGTGCGGGATGTGCGCGTTAACCGGCAGCTCCACCCGGACTTCCTGGCGGGTGGGCGCCCCGGTGCCGCGCAGCTCGCTGACCGCCTCACCGATCATCCGGACGTACAGGTCGAAGCCGACGCCGGCGATGTGGCCGGACTGCTCACCGCCCAGGAGGTTGCCCGCACCGCGAATTTCCAGGTCCTTCATGGCCACGTGCAGGCCAGCGCCGATCTCGGTGTGCTGGGCAACCGTCGCCAGCCGCTCGTGCGCAGTCTCGGTCAGTGCCCGTTCGGGCGGGAAAAGGAAGTAGGCATATGCCCGCTCCCTGGCCCGCCCCACCCGCCCGCGCAGCTGGTGCAGCTGAGACAGGCCGTAGGCGTCCGCGCGGTCCACGATCAGGGTGTTCGCGTTCGGGATGTCGAGCCCGGACTCTACGATCGTGGTCGCCACCAGGACGTCGTACCTCCGCTCCCAGAAGTCGACCATGATCTTCTCAAGCGTGTGCTCGTTCATCTGGCCGTGCGCGACCGCGACCCGTGCCTCCGGCACCAGCTGGGCGATCCGCTGCCCGACCTTGGCGATCGACGCCACCCTGTTGTGCACGAAGAAGACCTGGCCGTCGCGCAGCAGCTCGCGGCGGACGGCCGCGCCGATCTGCTTCTCGTCGTACGCGCCGACGAAGGTCAGCACCGGGTGCCGTTCCTCCGGCGGGGTGAGGATGGTGGACATCTCTCTGATGCCCGCCACGCCCATCTCCAGCGTGCGCGGGATCGGCGTCGCCGACATGGACAGCACGTCCACCTCGGTGCGCAGCCGCTTCAGGTACTCCTTGTGCTCGACGCCGAACTTCTGCTCCTCGTCGATGATCAGCAGGCCGAGCTGCTTGAAACGGGTCTCCGGCGACAGCAGCCGGTGGGTGCCGATGACCACGTCCACGGTCCCGTCCGCCAGCCCACGCAGGGTATCGGCCACCTCCGCGTTGCTCTGGAACCGCGACAGCGCCCTGACCTTGACCGGGAACGGCGCGTACCGCTCGCCGAACGTCACGGCGTGCTGCTGGACGAGCAGCGTGGTCGGCACCAGCACGGCGACCTGCATGCCGTCCTGGACCGCCTTGAACGCCGCCCTGACCGCGATCTCGGTCTTGCCGTTGCCGACGTCACCGCAGATCAGCCGGTCCATCGGGACGGGCCGCTCCATGTCCTGCTTGACCTCGTCGATGGCCGCGAGCTGGTCCGGCGTCTCCACGTAGGGGAAGGCATCCTCGAGCTCGCGCTGCCAGGGCGTGTCCGGGCCGAACGCGTGCCCCGGCGAGGCGGTCCTGGCCGAGTACAGCCGGATCAGCTCGGCGGCGATCTGCCGGACCGCCTTGCGGGCGCGGCCCTTGGTCTTGGCCCAGTCTGCGCCGCCGAGCCGGTGCAGGCTCGGTGCCTCGCCGCCGGAGTACCTGGTCACCTCGTCGAGCTGGTCGGTGGGCACGTAGAGGCGGTCGGTCGGCTGGCCGCGCTTGCTCGGCGCGTACTCGATGACCAGGTATTCCCTGGTGGCGCCCGCCACGGTTCGGCTGGTCATCTCCAGGTACCGGCCGACCCCGTGCTGCTCGTGCACCACGTAATCGCCGGGCCGCAGCTCGAGCGGGTTGACACCGCCGCGGCGCCTGGTCGGCATCCGCGTCGTCTCCCGCGCGCCGACCCGCTGGCCGGCCAGGTCGCTCTCGGTCAGCACCGCGAGCCTGGCTCCGGGCCAGGTGAAGCCATGGCCGATCAGGCCGGTGGACACGTAGGGGACGCCGGGCTCCGGCACTTCGTCCAGGTCAGCGAGGCGGGCACCGAATCCCTCGCCCCGCAGCAGCTCGGTGAGGCGCTGGGCCGGGCCGTGTCCCTCGGTGATGAGGGCGACCCGCCATCCGGCGGCCAGCCAGCGCCGGACATCGGCGAAGACCCGCTCGGTGTCACCGCGGTAGGCCTCGGCCGGGCTGGCCCCGGTGACGAACACCGGCCGGCCGGCGTCACCGTCCGGGCCGGCCAGCAGCGCCTGCGACGGCTCCCCGGCGTGCTCGTCTTCCCCTTTGTCGCCGGCGCCGAACGGAGTGATCGTCCACCACGGCAGGCCGAGCTGGTTGGCCCGGGCGCGCACCTCGGTGATCGGCCGGAACGCCGACTCACCGAGGTCGATGGGGGCCTGGCCGCCCGCGGCGGCATTCACCCAGGACGCTTGCAGGAACTCATCGCTCGTCCGGACCAGCTCGCCCGCCCGGGTCCTGATCCGCTCCGGGTCGCAGGCCAGCACGTAGCCGCCCGCCGGAACGTGATCAAGCAGCAGATCCATCCGCTCCGCCAGCACCGGGGAGAACGCCTCCATCCCCTCGACGGCGATCCCGTCAGCGATCTTGCCGAGCACGTCGCCCAGGCCGGGATGCTCAGCGGCGAGTTCCTTGGCCCGCTCGCGGACGGCCGGGGTGAGCAGCAGCTCACGGCACGGCGGCGCCCAGAGCGCAGGGGCCGCGCCGAGGCTGCGCTGGTCGGCGACCTTGAAGTAGCGGATCTCCTCGACCTCGTCGCCGAAGAACTCGATCCTCAGCGGGTGCTCTTCGGTCGGCGGGAACACGTCGAGAATGCCGCCGCGCACCGCCAGCTCGCCGCGCTTCTCTACCAGGTTGACCCGGCTGTAGCCGATGTCGATGAGCCGGGTGAGCACCTCATCGGGATCGGCCGCCTGGCCCGGGGCCAGCCGGACCGGCTCGAGGTCGCCGAGCCCGGCGACGATCGGCTGCAGCAGCCCGCGCACCGGCGTGACCACCACGGAGAGCGGGCCAGCGACCGGGTCCGACGGGTCGGGATGAGCCAGCCTGCGCAGCACGGCGATCCGCTGCCCGACGGTGTCCGAGCGCGGTGACAGCCGCTCGTGCGGCAGCGTCTCCCAGGCGGGGAAGCAGGCCACCGACTCCGGCGGGAGCAGGGAGCCGAGCGCGGCGGTGAGCTCGTCGGCCTCCCGGGCGGTGGCGGTCAAGGCCAGCACGAACCGGCCGGACCTGGCGGCGAGCGCGGCGGCCAGGAACGGGCGCAGCTCAGCCGGACCGACCAGGTCACCGCCGCCCGCTTCCGCGGCGGCGGGGTCGGTAACAACGGCCGGGTCGGTAACAACGGCCGGGTCGGTAACAACGGCCGGGTCGGTGACGGCTGTCGGGTCGCTGGCAGCGGCCCCGGCGCCCGCGGCGTCCAGGGCACGCCGCAGCTGCGGGTCATCGGCAATAACGTTAAGAAGTCCGGCGAGGCTCATGGTTCCTCTGATAGGCAGCACGAAGCAGCCGCGTCGTCCGAAGAGTCCCCGCAGCTAGCGCGCCGGAACCCCAGAGACGAGCGGTGAAGGAAGCGCCATCCTCGCTCCGCGCGAGCCGCAGCCGACGCGATGCGGGGCGTTATCCATACTATGTGCAACGCGTTCGCGGCCCATCAGCTTCCCCGCTTCTGGCGTAGCCGAGGGTGCGCGGCCAGTGAGCAGATGCTGGCGTATCAGGAAAGTCTCCGCCGCGACTGACATTCGTACTACTACGCTACGGTGCCATGACATCGGTGGTGAGCAGATGCTGGCGTATCAGGAAAGTCTCCGCCGCGACTGACATTCGTACTACTACGCTACGGTGCCATGACATCGGTGGGAGGTGCCACGGAGGGGCTCGCGGCCGACGGCGGCTCGCGAGGAACCCCGGCCACAGGCTGGGCGTCCGCCGCCGGTTCCCGCACCCGGGCCGCGGACTCCCGCGGGGCCGTGACCGACCTGTTCGCCCGCTCCCTCCGCGACTACGCGCGCCAGCACGCGGGTGAGCCGGTCAAGCTGCTGCAGGCGGGCTGCACCGGCCCGATCGATGATCTTGACCTGGACACGCTCCGGGCAGGTGCATTGCAGATCAGTATCCGCAGCATCGACCAGGACCACCCGCTGACCAGGCAGGCGGCGTCCGCGCGCCAGGCCAGCGCCGCCCCCGCGGTCTTCGGTGACCTGCGGACCGTTCCGCTGCCGTCCCGGGACTTCGGCATCGTCTATTGCGCTCACCTGCTGGACCGGATCGAGCACGCGGAGCTGGTGCTGGACCGCCTGGTCGCCGCGCTGCGGCCGGGCGGCCTGCTGCTGCTGCGGTTCCGGGACCGCGAGTGCGCGGCCGGCCTGCTCGACCGGATCCTGCCGCTGGCCGCCCGGCGGGCTGTCTGGCACTGGCTGCGCCCGGAGCAGGCAGGCCCGTTCCGTGCCGTGTACGAGCACCTGCTGTCGGCCGCGGGCGTACAGGGCTACGTGCTCGGGCGCGGCCTGGTGATCGCCGAACGGCAGGCGCTGCGTGACCGGCCGCACCGCCCGGCTCGCCTGGCCTGGGGAGCGCCGCTGGCCTGCCGTCTCATCGCGTCGCTGTCCCGGGGCCGGCGGACCGATGATCACGATGACCTGCTCTACGTCATCAGGAAGCCGGAGAGCAGGTTCGCCCGCGTGCTCTGAGTGCCGGTGACTCCGGGAAGAAGTACCTCGGGGAGCGAAGACGTTAAATATCAGCGCGATGACTGCCCGGCATGTCCGTGACCTGCGTATGGTTCTCACAGACAATCGGTTGCCGGGTGTGGCTGACGCAGCGGACCGGAGCTGGCGCCGCGGCGCCGTGGGAGGTAAAAGTGACCGCAGAGGCACCGGCTGACATGCAGCCGGATACGTCCCGCCTGCCCTCCTGGGCGCCGGACGAGCGGTCCCTCGGAGACCTCGAGCTGCTGCTGTCCGGCGCGCTGGCGCCGCTGACCGGCTTCATGGGCTCTGCGGACGTCGCCGCGCTCGCCGAGCGGGGCACCCTCGCCGACGGAACGCCCTGGCCTGCACCGATCACGCTGGACGTACCCGCGCAGGCCGTGCCCGACGAAGCCGACGGGCTGATCCTGCAGGATCCAGAGGGCGCACCCCTGGCCATGATCCGGATTACCGAACGCACAGGCCTCGGTGTCCCTGCCACCGCCGGAGCCGGCGGCGGCGGCGCCGGCGCCGGGCTGGTCCGGCTGGCCGGGCCGGTGTCCGCGCTGCGGGAAGCCGAGCACGGGCCGTTCCGGCAGCAACGCCGGAGCCCGGCCGATATCCGGGCCGTGCTGCCGGACGGGCCGGTGCTCGCCTACGCCACCCGGACCCCGCTGCACGGGCTCCAGATCGGGCAGCTGCGCCACCTGGCCGGCCAGATGAAGGCCAGGCTGCTGCTGCTGCCGCTGGTCGCCGGCCGGCCGGCCTGGTGGTGACGCCAGAGTCGCTGGTCCGCACGGTGCTGGCGGCCCGGCAGCTGCTGCCGGCCGGCACCCTGGTCGTCCCGGTGCCGCTGGCGCCGCGGCACGGCCGCGAGACCGAGTTCCGGCTGGCCTCGGTGGTGGCCAAGGCCTACGGTGCCACCCACATGTTCACCGACGCCGCCCCGCAGGCCGGGGCGAGGGCGGGCAAGTTCGACGTTCCCGGGGTCGCCCTGCCGGTGGTCTCGCCAGGTGACTGGGCCTACGACCCGACCGCCGAGGTGTGGCGCCCGCTCGGGCTGATCGAGCCAGGGGCCGAACGCAGCCAGCTCGGCGACGAGGAAATCGCCGGCCTGCTGGACCGCGGCGACCCGCTGCCGCCCTGGCACACCCCGGAGGCGGTGGCGCGTGAGCTGCGCCGGGCCAGGCCGCCGCGGCACGAGCGCGGCCTGGTCGTGTTCATGACCGGGCTGTCCGGCTCCGGTAAGTCTACGATCGCCCGGGATCTGCGGGACGAGCTGGCCGAACGCGGCGACCGCAGCGTCTCCTTGCTCGACGGGGACCAGGTGCGCAGGCTGCTGTCGGCCGGGCTGACGTTCTCCCGGGCCGACCGCGACCTCAACATCGCGCGCATCGGCTTCGTCGGGGCGGAGATCGCGCGGCACGGCGGCATCGCCATCTGCGCCCCGATCGCCCCCTACGCGCAGGCCAGGGCGCGGGTGCGGGAGATGGTCGCCCAGACCGGTGACTTCCTGCTCATCTACGTGGCGACGCCGATCGATATCTGCGCCGCGCGGGACAGGAAGGGCCTGTACGCCAAGGCGCGCGCGGGGCTGATCGACGGCCTGACCGGGGTGTCGGACCCGTACGAGGAGCCGACCGATGCTGACCTGGTCATCGACACGTCGGCCGTGTCCAGGCAGGAGGCGGTCGGCGCGGTGCTGGACCTGCTCACGACCGGCGGCTGGCTGGCCGCGGGCCGGGACAGCTGACCCAGGATCCGGGGCCGGGACAGCCAGCCGGGACAGCTGACACCAGCCCGGGCCGGCTAAGAAGCGCCAGACCGGATGGTCAGTCGTCGTCCTCAGCCTTGGCGCCCTCGTCGATCCGGTGGCCGAACTCGCCCACCCGGGTCCGCACGCCGCGGAGCCTGGCCGACAGCGACGACGACATGGCGTCCCGCTGCCGGGACAGCACCACGAAGCTGATGATCCCGCTGGCCACGAGCGCGAGCGCGACCAGCAGCAGGCCGCGGGCACCGACCAGGTACAGCAGCAGGAGAGCCGCGACGAACAGCAGGATCCGCGCGGACGTGTAGGTGAGTGCGGAGCGCATGACAACCTCAGCTTATGCGGCGGGTCAGCTTATGCGGCGGCTCGGCCGCGGTTTCTGCCAGGATGGCGGCCAGCAGAGCCGGCTCGATGTTACCGCCGGACAGCACCGCGACCGGCGTGCCCGCCGCGGGAAGCTCCGCCCGGCGCAACAGGCAGGCGGCTACCGCGACCGCGCCGCCGGGCTCGCTGACCAGGCGGGCCTCGCAGGCGAGCCTGCGCACCGCGATCCTGATCTCCTCCTCGGTGACCGTCACGATGTCGTCGACATAGCGGCGGACGTGCTCGAAGGGGAGCTCGCCGACCTGCTCGACGCGGAGCGCGTCGGCGATCGTGCGCTGGGTCTGCTGCGGCTCCCAGGCGATCCGGTGCCCGGCCCGCAGCGAGTCGCGGGCGTCCGCGGCCAGCTCGGGCTCCACCCCTACGACCCTGGCACCCGGGCGGAGGGCCTTGATCGCGGCCGCGATGCCGGAGATCAGCCCGCCGCCGCTGACCGGGACGACGACCAGGTCGGCCGCCGGGCAGTCGGCGGCGATCTCCAGGCCGACAGTGCCCTGCCCGGCGATGATGCCAGGGTGGTCGAACGGCGGGATGAACGTGTACCCGTGCCGGGCGACCAGCTCGTCGGTGGCGGCGACGCGCGCGCTCAGGCTCGGTGTCACGGTGACGATCTCGGCCCCGGTCGCACGCACCGCCGCCAGCTTGACCTGCGGGGTGTTCGCCGGGACTACGACGACGGCCCGCACCCCGAGCAGCGCGGCGGCGTAGCCGACCGCGCCGGCGTGGTTACCGCTCGAGTGGGCGATCACGCCGCGCTTCCGCGCGCTGGAGTCCAGCGCGCTGATCGCGGCGTACGCGCCGCGGAGCTTGAACGAGCCGGTCGGCTGCAGCGACTCGGCCTTGATCAGGAATCCCTGACCGGGAAAGGGCACCAGGGGGGTCCGGAATGCGACGTCCGCGATACGGTCCGCGGCGGCCGCGATGTCCGCCGCCGATACCAGCTCCGCCACGCGCCCACCCTACGAGACGCCGCCCCGGGCGCCGCCGTCCGGTCCCGGCGCGCCGCAGTTGCCGCCTGATCCCGCGCCGCGCCGCCCGATCCCCGGGCCGCGCCGCCCGATCCCCGGGCCGCGCCGCCTGGTCCCCGCGCCGCAGCTGCCCCCGATTCTGCACGTCGCGCCGCCTGATCCTGCGCCGCCGCGGCTACCGCCTGGATCTCCGCTGCTGAGGCAGATGGCTGGTCCGTATCCGCCATAGCGGGTGCAGCCCAGGCACCCCGCATGATAATTTTTCGGAACTCAAGATGAAAACACACATTTGTCGGCACACTTGGGGACAACCGGCACGGGCACGAGAGGCCAAATGGCTGTGGACGACAACAGTGAACGCTTGCTCACTCCCGGCGAGGTTGCCGCCCTCTTCCGGGTTGATCCCAAAACAGTCACCCGCTGGGCCGCCTCCGGCCGGATCAGCAGCATCCGGACGCCGGGAGGGCACCGCCGGTTCCGTGAGTCAGAGGTTCACGCCCTGCTGCGCGGAGAACCCGAGGCGAGCCGCTAGCCCGGTGGCGGGCCGCCAGCCCCGCGATGCCGCGCCTTAGCGACGCGACGGGTACCCCGCGACCGGGGACGGGCAGGTCACGCGGCTACCGCCGGGAATGTCAGGCCCGGTCAGGACGGGTCGGCACCGTCGCGCTGGCCGGGGTCCGGCCACGAATTGTCGCGCTGCGCGCGGTAGGCCAGGAACTCCTGGTGCAGCGCCTCGTCATCTTCCTGCCAGCGCAGGCGGCGGCGGCTAGCCTCTTCTTCGGTGAGCGCCTGCCGGGCGAGCCGGTCGTAATCCGCGTCCTCGGGACCGATCTCGACGTACGCATCCCCGATTATGCGACCGCCATCGCCGAACGCCGACTCGGGAACCATGAGGTTCCCGTTCGGCAGCCTAATGACGAACATCGCCCGAATACCTCAGATGCCGTAACGCCGGTTGAAGAACAGCATGACATTCAGGGCCACCCTTGTACTACCGCCGAGCATGTCCACGAGCGCGGGCCGCTGCCTGGACGCGATCGCGGCGAACGCGTCTGCGAAGAATTCCCTTCTCCCCAGGGCACCCTGCTGCCGGTGAAAGTCGCTGACCAGGTTCGGTAGGCACTGATCGTAGAGCATCCTGAACTCGGCCGAGTCGGATTGCCACCGGCCGGGCGGCGCATCGGAGTCGTCGATCGCGTGCCCGACCTCGTGACACATCACGTCGGGAGATGGCGACGGGCGCGTCCCGACGACTATCTTCCGGTCACCGTAGGCGCCCGCGCAGGCATCCCAGGTGGCCCGGCCGGACGGCAGCGGTACGCCCTGCAGGCGGCCCATATCGTCGAGCTCGGGCACCCCGCCCGGGCCGACGTAGATCGCGTCCACGGCGGCGGCCAGCATGTCCTTGATCTTCTGCGGCAGCTCGGCGAGCCGCTCGATGGCGCGCAGCGCCTCGGCCGGCGCTGTCTTCGCGTTCTCCCACTGCCGGCGGACCAGGGGCTCCAGGCTGCCGCAGTGCTTACTCCCGTCGGTCCGCTGCCAGGCGCCCGCGAGCTCGTACCAGGGCCTCGGTGCCGCGGCCTCGGCCCGGTCCTGCCCGGCAGCCCGGCCCTGGCCTCCCGCACCCGGCGCCTGGCCGACCTGGCGGCGGCCATGCCTGCGCGACGTGCCGTGCCCGGCGTCGGCCTGGCCGGCCGGATCACCGCGCCCCGGCTGCATCCGCACCGGCGAACCGAACGGCCCGAGGCCGCCCTGCTTGCGCCGGATGCGGGCCCGGCCGCTGCCGGCGTAGCCCGGCGGTGTCTGTGCGTACCCCGTCGGCGCCGGCCCGGTGACGGGCGGCCCGGTGACCGCCGGCCCCGCGGCCGCCGCGTGCCCGGCCGAGGCGGCACCGGGCCAGGGATCATCCGCGACCCCCCGGCGGTGCCTGCCGCCGCCCTCGGCCCAGCCCGCGGGCCCGGTGTCGCTTGGGTCGTCTTCCTCCGGCGGCGCCAGAACGGCCGTCTGCCCGCGTGCGCCGGGACCCGGCGCGAAGGCACCCGGGGGCCACGAGCCCGCCCTCCCGGCGCGCGCGGAAGCTGCCCGCCTGCGCCAGCGAAGGCGACTCAGCAACCGCTCCCACATGTCCCGGACTCCCTGTATCGGGTACCTGGGCGCCAGGGTATGTCGGATCCCGGAGATCGTCACCTCTCGTGGCCGAATGCGACAGGTAGCAGCCGGGCCGTGCGATTCCGAACTACTGCCCCAATTCATCCCGTGGCGGCCGGTCCAGCGGTTAGGCTGCCTCCATGCTGCTGCTCGGCGCCCTGCTGGCTCTGCTGGCCGCGGGTCTGTGGATGTACGCCCTGATCGACGTGCTGCTCACGCCAGGACCGGACTGCCGCCGCCCGGGAAAGGCAGCGTGGCTGGCCATCACCGGGCTGCTGTTCGTCCCCGGCGCCGTGGCCTGGCTGTGGTTCGGCCGCCCGTTCGCGGCCCGCAGCCGGTACCGGCCGAGGCCGGCGCCGGGCTCGCTGTGGCTCTCCGCGTCGCGGCACGACCCGGTCGGGCTGGACGCCGATGCGGCGCTGCGCAGGCACCCGGCCGGCCGGGCCCGGGAGGACTGGGCCGCCGAGGCCTCGCTGCGCAACCTGGCCGGCCCGGCCCAGGACGAGCCGGAGACCCTGTGGCCCGCGGGCCCGGACGACGATCCCGAGTTCCTCCGCTACCTCGACCAGGTGATCAGGGACATCAGGGAAGCCGGGAACGAGGCGTAGCGCCGCTCTAGTTCAGCCCGGCGTAGGAGTGCAGGCCGGTGATGAACAGGCTCACCCCGATCAGGTTGAACACCAGGCAGCAGAACCCGACCAGCTGGACGACCGCCGCCTTCTTGCCGCGCCATCCGGCGGTCGCCCTGGCGTGCAGGAAGCAGGCGTACACCACCCAGGTGATGAACGCCCAGGTCTCGGTGGGGTCCCAGCCCCAGTACCGGCCCCAGGCCTGATCCGCCCAGATCGCCCCGGCGATGATGCCGAACGTCCAGATCGGGAAGGCGAACATCACCGTCCGGTAGGCGAGCCGGTCAAGCGCCTCGGGCCCGGGCAGCCTGCGCATGATCCCGTCGGCCCCGGCCGGGCGGCTGGCCGCCTGGCGCTCGCGCTTGGCTACCCGGCTGGCGTTCCGCTCCGCGAACAGGTACACCACGCCGAGCACGGCCGCCACGAAGTACGTCCCGGTCGCCAGGGTCATCGCGGTCACGTGGATGGACAGCCAGTAGGACTGCAGCGCGGGCACCAGCGGGCCGGCCTGGGTGTAGATAACGGTCTGCGCGAGCCCGAGCGCGAGCACCACCGCGCCCATCACGAACAGGCCCAGGCGGTAAACCTGGTAACGGATCATCAGGCCGAGGAAGAAGATCACCGCCACGCACGTGAGCGCGGTGACGAACTCGTACATGTTGCCCCACGGGATGCGGTGCACCGCCAGCCCGCGGGTGACGACGCCGAGCAGGTGCGCGGTCAGGCCGGCCATCGTGACCGCCAGCGCCGCCCGCACCCAGGGTCCCGCCTGCCCCTCCCGCCGCGGCCCGGCCACGGCAGAGCCTTCTCCCGAACGGGCACCGGCCGGTCCGGCACCCGGAACCGCACCCGGCGCGCGCAGGCCACCCGCAGCCGCATCACCGGCAACAGCGGCGTCGGCGGCGCCCGCGCCGACCAGCTCGGGCACCCGCGCGCGCGCCTGCTGCTGCGCCGCGGCGCCGCGGCGGCGGCCGAACGCGAGGTCACCGGCGAAGGCGAGCACCGCGAGCGAGTAGCACAGCAGCGTGGCGATCAGGAAGGCATTGCTGAGCTGGGCCAGCCCCAGGTTGGCGGGCATGAGCCTCACTCCTCCTCTTTCTGGCTGAGAGACGACCTGAGCTTGTCGGTGAGCTCGGCGAACTCGGTCTCGAAGCCGCCGCCGGCGTCCGAGCGCGCGAGCCCGCCGATCTGCACGATGGTCGTGCCGTCACCGGCGGGGCGGGCCCGGACGAACACCCGGCGGCGCCGGACGAAGAACGACAGCAGCAGCCCGGCGAGCGCGGCGATCGCGCAGATCAGCGCCGGCAGCTGGCCGGGATCGTAGGTGACGGCCAGGCTGACCCACTGCCGGTAGCCGGTGAACGTGAGCGTGCCGTAGCCGTGCGTCAGCCTGACCGACTGCCCGGGCGCCAGCGGCCGCGGGCTGATCGCCAGCCGGTGCATCCCGGCGGTCTGCAGCTGGTACACCGACTGCGGCACGCCGGAGCCCAGGCCGAGGTTGCCGGCGTAAGAGACCAGGCTGACCATCGGGTTGAGCGCGGCCGGGAACGCCGACTGCAGCCGGCCGCCCTGGATCACAGCCGTGGGCAGGAACACGCCGACGAAGCCGAGCTGCTGCGGCCTGGCGTCCGGCACCTTGATCACGCCCTCGGACGTATACGTGGCGGTCTCGGCGGCCAGGAACGGTACCGGCTGGTCGAAGACCACCCGGCCGGACCCGTCGGTCACCTTGAACACCGGCGCGAACCCGTGACCGATGAGGAAGACCCGTACCCCGTCCACCACCAGCGGGTGGTTGACCTGCAGGTCGAAGGGGTGAGCCGGGGCGCCGGGACTGCTGGCGTAACTGATGTTCGCGTGGAACATGGCCGGCTGGCCCCGGTCGGGCCCGGAAGTGAGGTAGCTGGCGCTGAACCCGTTGAGCGTGACGGTGAACGGGGCCAGGTCGGCGGCCGACACCAGCCGGCCCGGGTGGAAGACGTCAAGGTCGGTGGCTGTGTCGGCGAACGTGCTGCCCGCCACGAGCAGCCGGTCCCCCTTGTAGCCGAACACCCCGCCCAGCCCGATCGAGACCAGCACGCCGAGCAGCGCCAGGTGGAACAGCAGGTTGCCGGCCTCGCGCCGGTGTCCCTTCTCGGCCGCTACCCAGTCGCCGCCGGCGCGAAGCCGGAACCGGCGGGCGCGCAGCAGGGCCGTCGCCACCGCCAGCGCCTGCTCCGGCGGCAGCGTGGTCTCCTGCCGGGCCGAGCTCGGCAGCCTGGCCAGGTTGCGCGGAGCGGGCGGCGGCAGCGCGCGGCCGGACCGGGCCAGCCGCACCGTGCGCGGCACCACGCAGCCGGCCAGCGAGAGGAACAGGAGCAGGTAGATGGCCGCGTACCAGGGCGCGGCGAACACGTTGAACAGCCCGAGCCGGTTCAGCCACGGCGCGAGCGCCGGATGCGCCAGGTAGTACTGCTGCACGCCCGCGGGGTTGACCCCCTGCTGCGGCAGCACCGACCCGGGCACGCTGCCCACCGCGAGCAGGAACAGCAGGATGAGGGCCGTGCGCATGGAGGTCAGCTGGCGCCAGCCCCAGCGCAGCCAGCCCGCGAGACCCAGCTGCGGGTGCGGGCCTGCAGGCCGCGGCTCCGGCTGTCCCGGCGGCGGGCCCTCGGCACGCCGCACGGTGTCCGGTGTGCGCAGTCCGCTCAACGGTCAATCTCCTACAGGCGGTAGTAACTCGCCCCATTGTGCCGCACCGGACCGGCGGCCCGGATGCCGGGGCGGCGCTAGGCCATGCCGGGCGACCCCATGCTAGGCGGCCTAGGCCCCGGCCACCTGGCGGCCAGCGGATCCGGCGGGCTCGGCGTAGCTCACGCCGGTGATCTCATCGCCGGAGTAGGTGATGCTGGTGACGCTGCCCAGCGCGCACTGGCGGCGAGACGGGTTGTGCCACAGCCTGCGTCCCTCGATCCGCCGCCGGGTCACCCAGATCGGCAGCTGATGGCTGACCAGGACCGCCTCATGCCCGCGCGCGGCGTCCCGCGCGTCGGTTACCGCAGCGAGCATCCGGTCCGCGACCTGGCGGTACGGCTCACCCCAGGACGGGCGGAACGGGTTCCACAGGTAGGGCCAGTGCTCCATCTTGCGCAGCGAGCCGTCGCCCACGCCGACGGTCAGTCCCTCGAAGTGATTCCATGGCTCGATCAGCCGGTCGTCAATGGCCACCTCGAGGCCGAACTGCGCGGCCAGCGGCTCGGCGGTCTCGCGGGCGCGTTCCATCGGCGAGGAGAACAGCGCGGTGACGTCCCGGCCCGCCAGGAAGCTCGCGGCGGCCTTGGCCATCATCCGGCCGTCCTCGGACAGGTGGAAATCAGGCAGCCTGCCGTAGATCACTTGACCGGGATTGCGCACCTCGCCGTGGCGCAGCAGATGGACAACGGTGGTCTGGGTCATGGCGGCCCTAGCCTACCGGCGCTAGGACGGGAGCCTCCCAGCCGGCGGCGCTCCGGCCGCTATCCTGGAGGGCAGCATGCGGCTGCGCCTAGGGTTCCGCGTGCTGCCCGCCCCGGCGACCACAATCAGGGCAGTGCGGCCTGGACCGAGCGGCGCCAGGAACCGCTGTCACAGACGGCGGCCAACACCTCACGGGAGAGAAGCCTCGAGGGCTCTGACCGGCATGCCCGCCAGGGCCTGACCATGCAGGAGCCGCACCGTGAGTCCCGCCGCGATCACCCTGATCCTTATCGCCGCCGTCGCGCACGCCAGCTGGAACCTGTTCAGCAAGCAGGCGGCCGCCGCCGGCGCCGTGTGCTTCGTCTGGCTCTACTTCACCGTCGGTGCCGTCGCCTACGCGCCGGTGACCGCCGTCGTGATCGGCGTCAGCCATCCGCGGCTGGCTGGCCTGCCTGCCGTGTTCCTGGCCGGGACGGCCATCCTGCACATCGGCTACGGGTTGCTGCTGCAGAACGGTTACCGGCTCGGCGACCTGTCCGTGGTGTACCCGATCGGCCGCGGCACCGGGGCGCTGCTGGCCGCGGCGGCCGGCATCGTGCTGCTCGGCGAGCGGCCCGGCCCGCTGGCCGCGGCCGGGATCCTGCTCATCGTGGCCGGCGTGATGGTGATCGGCCTGCCGGGCCGCGGCCGCCCGTCACCCGGGCCAGGCCCGGCCGCGCAGCCAGCCCCGGCCGGCCAGGCAACTCCCGCAGCGCAGCCAGCTCCCGCAGCACAGGCAACTGCCGCCCCGCAGGCAACTCCCGCAGCACAGGCAACTGCCGCCCCGCAGGCAACTCCCGCAGCGCGGCCAGCTCCCGGAGCGCAGCCAGCTCCCGCAGCACAGTCCGGCCAGCCGCCTTCGGTCCGCAAGGGCGCCGCGTTCGCGCTGCTCACCGGGGTGTTCATCGCCGCATACACGGTGTGGGACAAGTACGCGGTCGCTACCTTGCACATCCCGCCGGTCGTCGAGGACTGGGCCGCGACCGCGGGAGTGGCGCTGGCGCTGGCCCCGGTCGCGCTGCGCGACCGGACCCGGCTGGCCGCGGTGTGGCACTCCTACCGGCCGCAGGTGCTCGGCGCGGGAGTGCTGTCGCCGCTCGCCTACATCCTGGTGCTGACCGCGCTGCGGTTCACCGCGATCAGCGTGGCCGCGCCGAGCCGCGAGGTCAGCGTGCTGTTCGGGGTGCTGCTCGGCAGGCGGATGCTCGGCGAGGGCAGCGCGGCCCGCCGCCTGGCCGCGGCGGCGGCCATCGTGGCCGGCATCATCTCAGTGGCGATCAGCTGAACTCCGGCGGCGCACGGGGCGGCCGCGGGATGTCCGGGGCGGCGTCAGCACCGGCGGGGCGGTCGTGCATAGTCTCAAGAGATGTTGCAGTTCGAGCTGACCTGGCAGGCGGCGGCGGTCACGTCCGCCTGCCTGGTCGGCTCCGCGGTGGCGATGCGGCGGGCCAGCCGGGCGCGGGCCGTCCGGCCCGTTCCCGCCGTACGGCTGACCGCGGCCGCAGCCTTCGCGCGGGAAGCGGGCACGGTCCTCGCGCTGTTCTCGCTGTGGCAGCTGGCCGGCAGCCATCCGGCGCTGGGCCCGGGCGGTGCGATCGCCAGGGCGCGCTGGCTGTGGCACGCCGAGCGGGTGCTGCACATGCCGAGCGAGACCGTGGTCCAGCGCGCGTTCCTGCCGCACCCGCTGCTCGTCCAGGCGTTCAACCTGTACTACGCGGGGCTGCACTTCGCGGTGCTGATCGGCTGCCTGGTCTGGCTGTTCGCCCGGCACCGGGCCAGCTACTTCCGGGTGCGGACCACGGTCGTGCTGTTCACCGGGTTCTCGCTGCTGGTGCAGCTGATCCCGGTCGCGCCGCCGCGGATGCTGCCCGGCGACGGGATGATCGACACCGCGGTCAGGTACGGCCAGTCGGTGTACGGCAGCGACGCCGGGTTCAATCCCGACCAGCTGTCGGCGATACCGTCGGTGCACATCGGCTGGGCGCTGCTGGTGGCCGTGGTGATCGTGCACGTGTCGCGCAGCCGGTGGCGCTGGCTGGCGCTCGGCTACCCCGCGCTGACCACCCTGGCCGTGGTGGTCACGGCCAACCACTTCTGGCTGGACGGCGCGGCCGCCGGGGTGCTGCTGGCCCTGGCCCTGCTGGTCCAGCGCGCGGGACAGGCCGTCCGGCGCAGGATGACCCGCGCCGACGCCACACCCCGCCCGGAGGAAATCCCGGCCGGCGCCGCCTCAGCGGCCCGGTGACGCGGCTCGGTGACGCGGCTCGCGCCACGAGACGAAGACTTGCACGCGTTCCAGCACGCAAAACTCTTCGTGATCATGGAAGGCGAGCGCGTGGTCAGGCGAGCGCGGCGGTCAGCCGAGGGCGGCGGCGGCGGCTTGCGCGGCGCGGGGCAGCGCGGCCGCGATGCGGGACAGCGCGGTGTCGTCGTGCGCCGCGGACAGGAACCAGGCCTCGTAGCCCGACGGCGGCAGGTAGACCCCCGCGGACAGCATCGCGTGGAAGAACGCCGCGTAGGCGTCCCGGGACTGCCAGCGCGCCTCGTCGAAGTCACGCACCGGCTGGTCGTGGCCCAGGAACACCGAGAACAGGTTCCCGCCTGCCTGCAGCCGGTGCTGTACGCCGGAGCGCGACAGCGCGTCGGCGGTGAGCTCGGCGACGGTCGCGGCGGCCGCATCCACCCGGGTATAAACCTCCGGCGTGCAGGCGCGCAGCGTCGCCAGGCCGGCCGCGGTGGCCAGCGGGTTCCCGGACAGCGTGCCCGCCTGGTACACCGGGCCGGCCGGGGCGAGCATGTCCATGATCTCGGCCGGGCCGCCGAACGCCGCCGCCGGCAGCCCGCCGCCCATGACCTTGCCGAACGTCGTGAGGTCCCCGGCGACGCCCTCCCGGCCATACCAGCCCGAGCGGGTGACGCGGAACCCGGTGAGCACCTCGTCCATGATCAGCAGCGCGCCGTACTCGTGGCACAGATCGGCCAGCAGCTCGTTGAAGTCAGCCAGCGGCGGCACCACGCCCATGTTCGCCGGGCACGCCTCGGTGATCACGCAGGCGATGCTGGCGCCGTGCTCGGCGAACGCCTGCCGCACCCCCTCGGCGTCGTTGTAGGGCAGCACCAGGGTGCTGGCCGTGACCCCGTCGGTGACCCCGGGCGAGTCGGGCAGGCCGAACGTGGCCACGCCCGATCCGGCCGAGGCGAGCAGCGCGTCCGCGTGCCCGTGGTAGCAGCCGGCGAACTTCACCACCAGCGGCCGCCCGGTGCGGGCCCTGGCCAGCCGCAGCGCCGTCATCGTGGCCTCGGTGCCGGAGTTGACCAGCCGGATCTTCTCCACCGGTGCGCGCGAGATGAGCTCGGCGGCCAGCTCCACCTCGCCGGGGGTGACCGCACCGTAGGAGGTTCCGCGGGCGGCTGCCGCGCGCAGCTCCGCGGTCACCGCGGGATGGGCGTGGCCGAGGATCATCGGGCCCCAGGAGCAGACGAGGTCCACGTACTCGTTCCCGTCGGCGTCGGTGAGGTAGGGACCCGAGCCGGACACGATGAACGGCGGCGTGCCGCCGACGGCGCCGAACGCGCGCACCGGCGAGTTCACGCCGCCGGGCATCAGCGCGTTCGCCCGCCGGAACAGGTCAGCGGACACCTTGCCCGCGGTCACCTGGGCGTCTCCTCGGACGCGTCGGCGAGGTACTCCAGCAGCCGCAGCGCGTCTGGCAGCGGGCGGCTGTCCGGCGGGTACAGCCAGCGGGCGACCAGGCCGACGCCGTGCCTGGACGGCGGCGCGAGCACGTAGCTGTTGCGGCAGTGCCAGCGCAGGCCCGCGGTCTCGGTCATGTCATCGGGGACGCAGTCGAGGTGGCACGACCACCATTCGTCCTGCATCCCGGGCGCGCCGCGGGTGGCGACGAAGAACAGCGCGCGCTCGTCCGGGCCGACCGCCACCGGGCCCGGCGGCGTCCCGGCCCGCTCCATCTGGCTGAGCGCGTCGAGGCCCGCGGTGACCGGCACGTCGAGCACGTCGAACACCCGCCCGGTCACCAGGATCACGTTGTTCTCCGGCACGGCCGACCACCACTCCTCCGCGACGGCCGGATCCTCGGTGGCCTGCATCTGCCAGGCCGGCGAGACCGGATGCGCGCCGGGCGCGGGACAGCCGACCCGGTCGCACGAGCATGCCCGCCCGCCCGCGTGCGCCCGGGCCGTCCCGGCCAGCGGGTGCGCGCCCTGGCACACCGGCCAGCCCATCGCCGCGTACTCCCGCGCCGCCGAAGCCATCTGCTCGCGCGCCACGCGTTCCCTGCGGCGCGCACGGCGCAGCATTACGTTAACCATTCGGCTCCCGTTCCCCGCTCGGCCCCTGCCTAACTAAGTCGGCGCGCCACCTCGGCTGCCCAGTACGTCAGGATGATGTCCGCGCCCGCCCGGCGGATCGCGGTCAGCGTCTCCATGATCGCGCGATCGCGGTCCAGCCAGCCGTTGGCGGCGGCGGCCTCGAGCATCGCGTACTCGCCGCTCACCTGGTAGGCCGCCACCGGCACGGTTACGGTGTCGGCGACGCGGCGGATGATGTCAAGGTAGGCGAGCGCGGG
Source organism: uncultured Actinomycetes bacterium (assembly GCA_963702235.1). GTDB lineage: Bacteria > Actinomycetota > Actinomycetes > Streptosporangiales > Streptosporangiaceae > PALSA-505. Next base: position 78,773 of record CAVPBZ010000021.1, on the reverse strand, counting down.
CTTCACCATCACGATGTCGGCGCCCTCGTCCAGGTCCAGCTCGACCTCGCGCAGCGCCTCCCGGGCGGCGCCCGGATCCTGCTGGTAGCCGGACCGGTCGCCGAACTGCGGGGCGCCCTCGGCCGCGTCGCGGAACGGGCCGTAGAAGGCCGAGGCGTACTTCACCGAGTAGGCGCAGACCGCGACCTGCGGGTAGCCGGCCTGGTCCAGCGCGGACCTGATCGCCCCCACCTGGCCGTCCATCATCCCGCTCGGCGCCACCACGTGCGCGCCCGCCTCCGCCTGGGCGCGCGCGACCGCCGCGTACCGCGCCAGGGTGGCGTCGTTGTCCACGTCGTCGTCGTTGGTCAGCACGCCGCAGTGGCCGTGGTCGGTGTACTCGCACAGGCACAGGTCAGCGAACAGCACCGTGTCGTCGCCCACCTCGGCGGCCAGGTCGCGCAAGGCCAGCTGGACGATGCCCGCCGGATCGTCGGCGGCCGAGCCGCGGGCGTCCTTGGCCGCCGGGATGCCGAACAGCATCAGGCCGCCGACGCCCGCCTGCACCGCTTCGGACGCCGCCTTGCGCAGGCTGTCCCTGGTGTGCTGCAGCACACCCGGCATCGAGGCCACCGGCTGCGGCTCGGCGAGGCCCTCCTTGACGAACAGCGGCAGCACCAGGCTGCCCGGCGGCACCGACGTCTCCGCGGTCAGCCGGCGCAGCCCTGCGGTGCGCCGCAGCCGGCGCGGCCGTGATACCGGGAAGCGTGCGCTCATCGGCTACCTCTGCCGCCGGCGCGCGCCGCGCCTGCGCTCGCTGGGCCTGCGCAGCGGCTCGCCCGCCTCCGTGGCGGTCCGGCGCAGGCCCGCGCCGTGCTCGGCCAGCGCGTCCACCAGCCGGGTGACCGAGGGGGTGTCCGCCTGGACGTCCACCCGCAGTCCGAACTCGGCGGCGGTCTTCGCGGTCTGCGGCCCGATCGCCGCGATCACCGTGAGCGCGTGCGGCTTGCCCGCGATCCCGATCAGGTTCCGCACGGTGGACGACGAGGTGAACAGCACCGCGTCGAAGCCGCCCGTCTTGATCGCCTCGCGGATGGGGGCAGGCGGCGGGGCGGCCCGCACCGTCCGGTAAGCGGTGACGTCCTCGGCTTCCCAGCCCAGCTCCGTCAGCCGCGCGACCAGGGTCTCGGTGGCGATGTCAGCCCGCGGCAGCAGCACCCGGTTGATCGGGTCCAGGATGTCGTCGTAGGGCGGCCAGGCGGCCGCCAGGCCCTCGCCGGACTGCTCCCCGTCCGGCACGAGCTCAGGCGTAATTCCGAACGCGCGGAGCGAGGCCGCGGTCTGCTCACCGACAGCGGCGACCTTGACGCCCGCGAAGGCCCGCGCGTCCAGCCCGTATTCCTCGAACTTCTCCCTGATCGCACGCACCGCGTTTACCGAGGTGAAGGCGATCCACTGGTACCGGCCGGTGACCAGTCCCTTGACCGCGCGGTCCATCTGCTGCGGAGTCCGCGGCGGCTCGACGGCTATCGTCGGCACCTCCTCGGGCACCGCGCCGTACTGGCGCAGCCGCAGCGACACCTCGGCCGCCTGCTCCTTGGTGCGCGGCACCAGCACCCGCCAGCCGAACAGCGGCTTGGTCTCGAACCAGGACAGCCCGTCGCGCGCAGCCACCGCCTCGCCGACCACGGCCACCGCCGGGCCGTAGGTGGTCAGCATGCTCACCCCGGCGGCCTTGAGGTCCGCGGCCACCGAGCCGAGCGTGCACACCACGGTCTGCTGCGCGGTGGTGGTCCCGTTCCAGGTCACCGCGAACGGCGTGTTCTCCGGCCAGCCCGCCGCCACCAGCATCTTGCCGATGTCGGCAGGTCCCGCCTCGGCGCCGAGGATCACCAGGGTCCCCGGCCCGGCCGGCGCCCGGCTCAGCTCGGCGGCATGCATGACCCGCACGTCGGCCCGGGCCTCGGTGGTCAGCGGGATCCCGGCGTAGGCCGGCACCGCGGTGGCGGCGGGCAGGCCGGGTACGATCTCGAACCGGATCCCGGCCCTGGCGCAGGCCGCCACCTCTTCCGATGCGCCGGAGAACGCCAGCGCGTCACCGTCGTACAGCCGTACCACGAGCTTGCCTGCCCGCGCCGCGGCCAGGGTCATCTTCGGGTCCGCGTCGAGATCGGCGGCGTCGGCCAGCTCGGCGGCGTCCGGCACCAGGTGCTCCACCCGCTGCGCGACCTCGGGCCGGGCCACCACCAGGTCAGCCTGGCCGAGCAGCTCGGTGGCCCGCAGGGTCAGCAGGCTCTCGTCGCCAGGTCCGGCGCCGACGAAGGCGATCCATCCCCCGCGCGGGTCCCTGGCTGGCCTGGTAGCAGCTGGTGTGGGGCTCATAGCGGATCTCCCCCGTCGCTCGGGCGTTCCTCGGGCACGCTGATGTAGTCTCCCGCCCCGCGGCGCAGGAGTTCGGCGGCAATCTGGCGGCCCAGCGCGTGCGCTTCCGCAGCTGCGCTGCTGCTGCCTGCCCGCACCGCTCCGCCGCCGTCGCGGTCGAAGACGGCGGCGCGCAGGTGCACCGTGCCGGTCGCGGTGATGTAGGCCGCGTACGCCCCCACCGGGGCGCTGCAGCCGCCCTGGAGGGCCGCGAGCAGGCTGCGTTCGGCGGTGACCGCCGCCCGGCTGGGCGGATCGTCGATGGCCGCGAGCAGCGCGAGCAGCTCAGCCGCGCCGGACGCGCACTCCACGGCCAGCGCGCCCTGTCCGGGCGCCGGCAGCATCTCGTCCGGCTCGAAGACCTGGGCGACGGCATCCAGCCGACCTATCCTGGCCAGCCCCGCGTAACCCAGAACCACCGCGTCGAGCTGGCCGGAACCGACCTTGGACAGCCGGGTACCGGCGTTGCCGCGGACCGGGACCGGTGTCGTATCGGGCCGCAGCAGCCGGATCTGGGCCGCCCGGCGCGGCGACCCGGTGCCGATCCGCGCCCCGGCCAGCAGGTCGGCAAGCTTGACGCCCTCTGCGGTGACCAGGGCGTCTCTCGGGTCATCACGGGCAGGGACGGCCGCGAGCGCGATGCCGCCGGAGTCCGCAGTCGGCAGGTCCTTCAGCGAGTGCACGGCCAGGTCCACCTCACCGGCCAGCATCCGCTCGCGCAGCCCGCTGACGAACACCCCGGTGCCGCCGATCTGGCTGAGCTGGGCCCGGCTGACGTCGCCGAACGTGGTCACCGGGACGAGCTCGACCGCGCGGCCGGTCCGCTCGGTGATGAGCCGGGCCACGTGGCCGGCCTGGACGAGGGCCATCGGGCTCCGGCGGGTGCCGAGCCGCAGCGCGGGCGGGCTCACTCCGGCACCTCCTGATCGGCGCCCAGGCCGACGTCGGCACGGGTGACCGCCTCGATCGCCTTGGGGTCGAGGTCGAACAGCACGCGCAGCGCGGCGGCGTAGCCGTCGCCGCCGGGACCGGAGGCCAGTTCCTTCATCCGGACGGTCGGCGCGTGCAGCAGCTTGTCCACCACCCGGCGGACGGTCAGGCCGATCTCGCCGAGCGAGTGGTCATCGAGGCCGGCCAGCCGGCCGCTGAGCCGGGCCAGCTCGGCGTCTGCCACCTCGGCGGCCTTGGCCCGCAGCGCGACGACCGTCGGCGTGACGCTGGCCGCCCGCGCGGCCGACGCCCGGGCGGCGAATTCCTCGGCGATGATGGCCCGGACCGCGGTCACGTCCTGGTCCGCGGCGGCCGCGCGGCCGGCCGCCGGCCCGGTGCCTGCGGCCGTGCCGATCGCGTCGAGGTCGATCAGGCTGACGCCGGACAGCGCGGCGGCGGCGGGCTCGACGTCGCGCGGCATCGCGAGGTCCAGCAGCACCAGCGCAGCGCCGCCGCGGCGCGCCATGACCAGGGCCAGCGCCGCCTTGCTGATCACGACGCCGGTCGCACCGGTGCAGGAGATCACCAGGTCGGCGGCCCGGATGGCGTCGGGAAGCTCGGCGAGCCGGGCTGTCGTGCCGCCTAGCGTGGCCGCCAGCCGTTCAGCATTTTCCGGGGTGCGGTTCGCGATCACGATGGATGCGGCGCCGGTCCGGGAAGCGGTGACGGCGGCGAGCGCGCTCATCGAGCCTGCCCCCACGATGAGCACCCGGCGGCCGCGCAGCAGGGCATCCCCGGGAGGCCGTGGTTCGCCGGGCAGCCGGGCGGCGGCGAGGCCGATGCCCAGGGTGACCAGGTTCGCGCCCGCCCGGTCGATGCCGGTCTCGGCGTGCGCCCGCTTGCCGGTGCGCAGCGCCAGGCCGCCGAGCTCGCCGAGCTCGCGGCCGAGCGTTCCCTGCTCGCGCGCGACGCCGAGGGCCTGCCGCACCTGGCCGAGGATCTGGCTCTCGCCGACGACCATCGAGTCCAGCCCGCAGGTCACGTCCAGCAGGTGCTGCACGGCGCGGTCCTCGTAGTGCACGTACAGGTGCGGGGTCAGGTCGGCGAGCGGGATGTCGGAGTGGCGGGCGAGCAGGTCGCTGATCGAGCTGACCGCGCCGTGGAACCTGTCCACCTCGGCGTAGATCTCCACCCGGTTGCAGGTGGACACGATAAATGTGCCCGCGACGTGCTCGCACTGGAAGACGTCATGCCGCAGCTTGTCCAGCTCGTCACCGGCGATCGCGGCGCGCTCCAGCGTCCCGACCGGCGCGCTCTTGTGGCTCAGCCCTACCACGAGCATGGTCACGAGCTCACCACCTGTACCTCCGGCCGCGCCCCGGACGCCTTGCGCTGGGCGTGGAAGGCGAGGATCTGCAGCTCGATAGAGAGATCAACCTTACGCACGTCCACGTATTCCGGGACCGTCAAAACAACTGGTGCGAAATTCAGGATGCTGGTGACGCCGGCCGCCACCAGCCGGTCGCAGACACCCTGCGCCGCCCCGGCCGGGGTGGCGATGACGCCGATGGAGACCTGACGCCTGTGCACCACCGCCTCCATCGCGTCCGAGTGCTGGACGGCGAGCCTGGCGATCATCGTGCCGACCACGGCGGGGTCGGAGTCGAGCAGCGCGGCGATGCGGAAGCCACGGGAGGCGAAGCCGCCGTAGTTGGCCAGCGCCCGGCCCAGGTTGCCCGCGCCGATGATGACCACGGGCCAGTCCTGGGTGAGGCCGAGCTCGCGGGAGACCTGGTAGACCAGGTAGTCCACGTCATAGCCGACGCCGCGGGTGCCGTACGAGCCGAGGTGCGACAGGTCCTTGCGGAGCTTCGCCGAGTTGACCCCGGCGGCCGCGGCGAGTTCCTCGCTGGACACGGTGGCCGTGCCGTTCTCGGCGAGCGCGTAGAGCGCTCGCAGGTACACCGGCAGCCGGGCAATAGTGGCTTCCGGGATACCGTGACTGCCGTTGGCAGACACCGGACGGTGGGACATACGCCGGCGCTCCTGAGGGAAAATCGACGCGGCGACGGGGCTCCGCGGACTGTACGGCCGTGACCGCCCGCCGCTTTAAGCTTCACGTTACGCCCTTGTGAATGTTTGCACAAAGCGCCCCGGACCGGCGCACGGGCGAGGGGGCACGGCGGCGGCAGGCGTCAGCCGCTGAGCGCGGTCCGCAGCCGCTGCTCGCTGACCCGCCAGAAATCGTGCTGCACGCCGTCGATGAGCGTCACCGGGATCTTGTCCCAGTACTCCCGCTGGTCGTCTTCTGACAGCGTGATGTCCCGCTCTTCCCAGGGCACGCCGAGGTCCGCGGCCACCCGCGCGATGACCTCGCGCGCCTCGTCACACAGGTGACAGCCGGGCTTGCCGAGCATGGTGATGCGATGCCCGGCGGCGGCCCCTGGCGGCGCGGTCACGCCCGCCTCAGGCACCTGGCGAGCGGTCGATTAGCTGCGTCAGCCCGGGCAGCGCCGACAGCTTCGCCTGCTGCATGCCGAGTTCGATCACGTTGGTCGCCAGCACGTGCGGGCTGCGGTCGGCCTCGAAGCGCTGGATGTGCGGCTGCCGCTGGTGGTCCTCGTAGGCCATCCGGTCGCGGTAGACCTCGTAGAAGATCCGCTGCATGGGCGCGTTCGGCACCGAGTGCACCGCGTAGACCAGGGCGTCGGGCTCGCCGGCCCGGACTTCCTCGACGACCCGCTCAGCGAGCGCGTCGAAGTCGTCGGCAGCGCCCTCGGCCAGCGTGTAGATGGCGATCAGGCCGTACAGCCGCTGCGTTGCCGCCTGGTCCCCGACCGCGGGCTCGGGCCCGGCCGGCGCCGCGGTCGCGGCTACGCCGTGCGCGGGGTGACCGCCGGCCAGCCCGCCGTTACGGTCCGGTCCGCCGTTGCCGAGCCCGCCGTTAGTGCCACGCTGGCCGAGTCCCCCGGTGGCGCCGAGGCCAGGACCTGCACCCAGAGCTGCGTGGTCGCCGAGCGCCGCGCCGCGGCCCAGCCCCCTACCACCCGGCTCCGCACCCCTGCCGAGAGCCGCACCACCCACCGCCGCGCCGCCGCCGAGCCCTGTGCCACCCAGCCCCGCGCCGCCACCCAGCCCCGCGCCGCCCAGTCCCGCGCCGCCCAGTCCCGCGCCGCCCGGCCCCGCGCCGCCACCCAGCGCGCCGCCGCCGAGTGTCTCCGGCCGCCAGATCGCGGTCCGGTCGGCGTCAGGGAACCGGGCCGACCTCTCGCCCACCTGATCGCCGCCGCCGCGATCCCCCTGATTCAGCCCATTCATCGCTATCCCCCCGTCGTACCGGTATCCCCCGCCGGGGGCATTCCGGCTCGTCGCCTGGTTTCCGCCAGCAGGCCGGTACCAGTCGTCATCCCCGTAGCGGTCCGCGTACCGCCGGTGACCGCCGTCCGCTCCCTCGTAGCCGGCGAACGCCTCGTCCTCCCCGGACTCTCCGGCCAGCGCAGCCACCGGACGCCCCCTGCGGTCCGCCCTGCCCTGCGGGACCTCCCGATGCAGTTCCGCCAGCCCGATTCTGGCAGCCCACAACCCGGCGAACCAAGTAAGCGCGGCGCAGCCGGCGCACAGTGCCAGGTATGCGGCATTCGTTAGGGTGAGCCGCAGGCCGAGGACCAGCACGGCGCCGATTCCCGCCGCGGCGATCGCGATCACCGGGCGGCGCCAGGCCGGGCCGCTGCGCAGCCGGAGCAGGCCGGAGATCAGCGCGATCAGGACGGCGGCGACGGTGACCGCGGCGATCAGGCTGAGCAGGGACCTGGGGATGATCTGGTAGTGCTTCGACGCGGCGGGCCAGGTCGTGCTGAACGGCGTGTCGCTGAGCGGGTCGGTGACGAGGACGACGCCCGTCACGACGGTCAGCGCCATCGTGATCAGCTTCGCGCCGAACCTGGTGATCCCGCTCTTCGCGGTCAGCTCGGTCAGCCCCCAGGCCAGCCACAGCGGGGCGATCAGCTGCGCGCCGAACTGCACCGCGCGGAACGTGCCCGACCCGTAGCCGCGGTACATGCCGTATGCCTGCGCGCCGAGCGCGACCGCGAGCGCCAGCAGGGCGCACGCCCACGCGACGAGGTCCAGCCGCGGCACGCGGATAGAGCGGCCGACCAGCACCCCGGTACCGACGGCCGCGAAGACCGCGCATGCGAGCGCAGCCACCACGGAGGCAGACATCACTACTAATGGTGCACGAGAAGACTGGCTATGGGAAACGGGCATCCGAAACCCTCACACCGGGCCGACCGGGTGACCCGGCGGCCGGCGTCTGTGCTCCCGCGCCAGCGCCCGGCCTGCGGCCGCTAGGCTGGGCCGCATGAGGCGGCACTCTGCGCGCCAGCCGGACGGGTTGCTCGCCGCCCGCGCGGCCGCCGCCGCCGCGACCGTCGGCCACGCCATCCCGGCCCCGGATCTGCGGGCAGCCGCGTTCTTCGACGTCGACAACACCATCATGCGCGGCGCCTCGATCTACTACTTCGCCCGCGGCCTGGCGGCGCGCAAGATGTTCACCTCAGTGGACCTGGCCAGGATGACGTACGCCCAGCTGTCGCTGCGGGTCCGCGGCAGCGAGCACGCGGGGCACATCGACAGCGCGCGGGAAGCCGCGCTCGCGTTCGTCGCCGGGCACGAGGTCAGCGAGATCGTCAGGCTCTGCGAGGAGATCTACGACGAGACGATGGCCGACCGGATCTGGGAGGGCGCCAGGGAGCTGGCCCAGCGCCACCTCGACGCCGGCCAGCGGGTCTGGCTGGTCACCGCCACCCCGACGGAGCTGGCCGAAATCATGGCCCGCAGGCTCGGCCTGACCGGGGCCCTCGGCACGGTCGCGGAGTCGATCGACGGTGTCTACACCGGGCGGCTGGTCGGCGGCCTGCTGCACGGCCCGGCCAAGCCGGCCGCCATCGCGGCGCTGGCCCGGCGCGAAGGACTCGACCTGACCCGCTGCGCCGCGTACAGCGACTCGGTGAACGACCTGCCGATGCTGCTGCTGGCCGGCCACCCGCACGCGGTCAACCCGGACAGCGAGCTGCGCGCGGAGGCCAGGCGGCGCGGCTGGCCGGTGCACGACTTCCGCACCGGGCGCCGGGTGGCCCTGGTCGCGCTGCCGGCCGCAGGCGCGGCCGGCGCGGTGGCGGGCGGGTTCGCGGCCGGCGTCGCGCTGCGGCGGCGCCGCAGCGCCTGACCCGGCCAGCCCGCCCTCCGGGCCCGGCGCGAGAGCCACCCGAGGGTTAGCTGAACGCGGGGCCGCGCTCGACGACGAGATCGTCCACCATCCGCTGGATGATGTCGCGCACCCGGTCGGCGAGCTCAGCCACCACCACCGGGTCCTCGGCGGCCGCGGCCCCGTAGTGACCGGCCGGCACCGGCTCGCCGAACGCGATAATCCAGTCCGACGGCAGCGGGATCATGCCGACCGGCCCGAGCCACGGGAAAAACGGGGTCAGCGGAAAGTAAGGCAAGCCAAGCAGCCGCGCCAGCCAGCGCGCATTCCCGATCATCGGGTATATCTCCTCGGCACCGACGATCGCGCACGGAATGATGGGCACGCCGGCCCGGATCGCCGATACCGCGAACCCGCCGCGGCCGAACCTGCGTAGCTTGTATCGCTCATGGAAAGGCTTGCCGGTCCCTTTGAAACCCTCGGGGCAAACTCCGACAAGCTCGCCCGCGGCCAGCAGCCTGGCGGCCTGTCCCCGCGAAGCGAGCGTGTGGCCGCTCTTGCGCGCCAGCTCGGCCAGCAGCGGCACTTCGTAGATCAGATCGGCGGCCAGCAGCCGGAGATTGCGGTGCCGGCGGTGCTCGTAATACAGCCCGGCCTGAACCATGATCATGTCGATGGGCAGCACCCCGGCGTGGTTGGCCACCACGAGCGCGGCCCCTGAATCGGGCACGTTCTCCAGGCCCCGCATCTTGACCCGGAACCAGTCCCGGTACAGCACCCTGGCCATGGGCATGACCACCGAGGCATTGAAATCGGGGTCGAACCCGAACTCATCCCGCTGGTCGCTGCCGTCGGGCCGCGGCTGCGGGACTCCCGCGGCCGCGATCAGCCGATCTGGCAGCGAGCGCGCTCCGTTGCCTGCGTGCTCAGTCATCCGCCCGGCCTCTCGCGGGCCGGGCCGCGAGGATGACTCGGTCATTGCGACTTCCCTGGCGCCGCCTACCGGCCGGCCGGGACGATACAACCGTCACCGGCGCGGCCAGCGCCGCGAGCGCTACTTCTTGTTTCTGCGCTGGATGCGGGTCTTCTTCAGCAGCTTGCGATGCTTCTTCTTAGCCATCCGCTTGCGGCGCTTCTTGATGACGGAGCCCACGGCACCACCTTTGGCCCTCACTCGACGGAACGGAAACGGGCACGCTCACCCGCCCGCCGTCGCCAGGGGCAGGGCACTCGCCCGGTAAAGACTACCGCCGCCCTGCCCAGTGGCACGCCACAGCCCGGCGCCGGCGACCCTGGCGGGTGCCGCTACTGCTTCCCCCGTATCCCGTCCGGTCAGGTCAGCTAGCGGCGACGAAGGCATCCCTGAGGTACTGGTTGACCGCCTGCTCCGGGACGCGGAAAGACCGTCCCACCCGGATCGCCTCGAGCTCTCCGGAGTGGACCAGACGGTAGACGGTCATCTTGGATACCCGCATGATCGTGGCCACCTCGGCCACGGTTAGGAACCTGACATCGCTTAGGGGAGTTTCTTCTGCAGCCATCCGTAGCCCTCTTCCGTGCGTGCGGAGCTAAGTGCGCCGCCTGTCCGTATATCCGCCGCACCAGTCACGCACGCCTCCAGCGTAAGTCGCGTTTGGAAAAGGGCAAGCCCGGCGCGCGTCTCATTTCGGGGATCTGCACACGCAGCGGGACCCGGCCCGTCAAACCGGGATGGGCGCGGAATGGAATGCGGATCAGGGATTCAGGCCATGGGCAGGGAAAACGGCCGCCCGAGTTGCCTGGATCGCCCGGTCAACCGGATCGCCGGAGTCAGAACCCGACGGGAACGATATGAATTCGGCGGAAGCGCCGTCGGTCATGGTCTGCGGCGGCTGCCTGCCGGTCCGGTCGCGCACGAACTGCTGCCAGCCGGGCGGGGTCGGCGCCTGCGGGTCGACCGGCAGGCCCGCCGCCTGGGCGAGCAGGTGCGTCCAGCACCGCGGTACCACCCGGACGAGCTCGTACCCGCCGCCGCCGGTGAGCAGCCAGCGGCCGCCCGCCGTCTCGTGCGCCAGCTCGTGGAGCACGACCTGCGCCCGGCGCTGCGCGTCGAGGCTGAGCTCGAGGTGGGCCAGCGGGTCCAGCCGGTGGCTGTCGCAGCCGTGCTGGCTGACCAGCACGTCGGGCCGGAACGCGCGCACCAGCGGCGGCACCACCGCGTCCAGCGCGCGCAGCCAGCCCGCGTCGCCGGTCCCGGCCGGGAGCGCGACGTTCACCGCCGTGCCGCGCGCGTCGCCCGTCCCCGTCTCGGCGGGCAGTCCGGTGCCGGGGAACAGCGTGGCCGGGTGCTCGTGCAGGCTGATCGTCAGCACCCGGGGATCGGCGTAGAACGCGGCCTGCACGCCGTCGCCGTGGTGCACGTCACAATCGACGTACGCGACCCGGGCCGCGCCCTGCTCGAGCAGCCAGCTGATCGCGATCGCCGGGTCGTTGTAGACGCAGAATCCGCTGGCCGCCGAGCGCATCGCGTGATGCAGCCCGCCGGCGACGTTGGCCCCGTGACCGGCCCGGCCGGTCCAGACCGCCTGCGCGGCCGCCAGGGTCGCGCCGGCGACCAGCGCGGACGCCTCGTGCATGCCGGGGAACACCGGGTCGTCCGGGGTGCCGAGGCCGTGCGCCACGTCCGGCCTGCCGGTCTCCCCCGCGCGCCGCACCGCGTCGATGTAACTGCGGTCGTGGACCAGCTGCAGCTCGTCATCGGTGGCCGGACGGGGCACCGTCACGGTGACCGACGGCTCGTCGAATATCCCGAACGCGCGCGCGAGGGCGATCGTGAGCTCGACCCTGACCGGCGCGAGCGGATGCCCGGGACCGAAGTCGTAGCTGGTCAGCCTGTCGTCCCAGGCGACCTCGAGAGTGCACGCCACGCTGCTGCCGCCGCCCCCGCCCGGTCCCGCGGCCGGCACCTCAGTCCGCACCCAGCTCGCGGCCGCGATCGCGGGCCGCCTCGATCGCGGCCAGGAACGCGGCGCGTACCCCGTGCCGCTCCAGCTCGCGCACCGCGGAGATCGTCGTGCCGGCCGGCGAGGTGACCGCCTCGCGCAGGATCACCGGGTGCTCGCCGGAGTCGCGCAGCATGGTCGCCGCCCCGTACACCGCCTGGGTCACCATTTCCATCGCGGTCTGCCGCGGCATGCCCAACAGGATGCCCGCGTCCACCATGGCCTCGACCAGGAAGTACACGTAGGCGGGACCGCTGCCGGACAGCGCGGTGGCGGCGTCCTGCAGCGACTCCGGGATGCGGATGACCCGGCCCACCGGGCGGAGCAGCTCCTCGGTGAAGCGCAGGTGGGCGTCGGTCGCGTGCGACCCGGCCGAGATCACGCTCATCGCTTCGTCCACCAGCACGGGCGTGTTGGACATCACCCGGACCACCGGCAGGTCGCCGGGCAGCCGGCGCTCGATGAAGGACGTGGTGATGCCGGCCGCCGCCGAGATGATCAGGCGGTCACCCGGCACGCTCGGCGCGATCTCCGCCAGCAGCGCGTCCATGTCCTGCGGCTTCACGGTGAGCACCAGCGTGCCCGCGGCCTTGGCCGCCGCGGCCGCCCCCGCTACCTGCACCCCGTAGCGCTCGTGCAGCTCCTCGGCCCGCTGCGGCCGGCGCGCCGCCGCCATGATCCCGGCAGGTGGCCGCCCGGCGCGCAGCAGCCCGGACAGGAGCGCCTCGCCCATCTTGCCCGCGCCCAGGATCGCGATCACGCCGTCTGCGGACACCGGCTACCTCCTCGACGCGAGCGAGCGCAGGAAGAACGCCAGGTTGGCCGGGCGTTCGGCGAGGCGGCGGGTGAGGTAGCCGTACCAGTCACTGCCGTAGGGCACGTAGACCCGCATCCGCGCGCCGGAGGCGGCCAGCCGCCGCTGCTCGGCGGGCCGTATCCCGTACAGCATCTGGTACTCGAAGCTGTCCACCGACCGGCCGGCCAGGATGGCCTGCGTCCCGGCGATCTCGATCAGCCGCGGGTCATGCGTCGCCACCATCGGGTAGCCGGGGCCCGCCAGCAGCGACCGCAGGCAGCGGACGAAGGAGCGGTCCACGTCGCGGCGGTCGGTGAAGGCGACCTGCTCGGGCGCGTCGTAGGCGCCCTTGCACAGCCTGACCCGTGCCCCGGCGGCCGCCAGCGCGGCGCAGTCCGCCTCGCTGCGGCGCAGGTAGGACTGGATCACGCAGCCGAGCCCGGGGAAGTCCTGCCGCAGCTCGCCGTGCATGCGCAGCACGGCCGCCACCATCGCGTGCTCCTCCATGTCGAGGGCCACGGTGGTGCCGGCCGCCGCGGCGGCGGCGCAGATCCGCGCGATGTTCTCCGTCGCCGTCTTCTCGCCGTGCTCGGCCAGCCCGAGCCCGACCGCCGTGGGCTTGACCGAGACCTCGGCCGCGCCGCCACGGGCGTGCCCGGCCGCGGCCAGCCGGCCGAGCAGGGTGATGTACTCGTCGGCGACGGCCGCCGCCTGGCCCGGGTCCGTGGTGTGCTCGCCCAGGTGATCGAGGCTGACCAGCAGGCCCCGGCCGAGCAGCTGCCCGGTCACCCGCAGCGCGTCATCCTGCCCCTCGCCCGCGACGAACCGGGTGACCATGTCCCTGGCGTACGGAGCGGTGATCACGACCCGCCGGATCCGGTCACTGGCCGACACGGCCAGCATGATGCGGCGCAGCACAGCCGGCGACCTCCCTACTTCACCGTAAGCCGGCCAGCCCCTCGCGGCCGTCTGCAGAAGGCTACCCGGGGCGGCGGAGCATGCCCGCGCCCGGCCGGCGCAGCGTCACCTTGACGTTCGCCCCCGCGTCCGGGGGCACGATGATCTCCTGGGCGGCGTCCACGCCGCCCGCCAGCAGCTGCCGGTCGGTGGGCACGGTCCGCTTCACCATGGCCAGCGCGATCGGGCCGAGCTCGTAGTGCCGCGCCGCCGACCCGACGAACCCGACCTGCTTGCCGTCGAGCTCCACCGGGTCGCCGTGCCCGGGCAGCTGGTCGCCGCTGCCGTCGAGCTGCAGGAAGACCAGCCGCCGCGGCGGGTGGCCCAGGTTGTGCACCCGCGCCACGGTTTCCTGGCCGCGGTAGCAGCCCTTGTCCAGGTGCACGGCGGTCCCGATCCAGCCGGCCTCGTGCGGGATCGTCCGGTGATCGGTGTCCAGCCCGAGCCGCGGCTGGTGCGCCGCGATCCGCAGCGCCTCGTACGCCCACATCCCGGCCATCCGGGCCCCGGCCTGCCGCAGCTCCGCGGCCAGGCCCTCGATCCGGCCCCGCTCGGTGACCAGGTCCGTGCCGAGCACGCCGGGCAGGACGGCGGCCACCCCGGGCTGCTCCGGCTGCGGCGCGGCGGGGCCTATCAGGGTCAGCAGGCCGTACCCGGCGCTGACGTCGGCCGCCTCCACCCGGAGCATGAACCGCATGGAGTCGAGGAACTTCACCAGCTCCCCGGCCGTGCCTGGCTCGACGTGCACCCAGGTCGCCGCGCCGTCGTCCAGCACGGTCAGATGGTGCTCGACGTGCCCGTTCGGGCTCAGAATCAGGGTCTGAACGGCGCTGCCCGGAGCTAGCCGCTCGAGCGCCTGAGTGGACAGGCTATTGAGCCAGGACAGCCGGTCCTGGCCGGTGATGCGGACGATGCCGCGGTGCGACCGGTCCACCAGCCCGGCCGTATGCTCCAGCGCTCGCTGCTCGCCGGACGGGTCACCGTAGTGGGCCGCGACGCCGGCGTCGGGCCCTTGGGCCGCGACCGCACCAGGCAGCCGCAGCAGCGGGTTCTCCATGCCCGTAAGGCTATCTTCAGGCGGTGACTGGCCGGGCGGTCTCGGGCGCCTGCGCGCCGCGGCATACGCCGCACCGGCCGAACACGGTCAGGTGCCGCACGTCGGTCTCGAAGTCCTGCTCGGCCGCGAGCGCGGTCACCAGCGGCGCCACCGCGCCGGGACCGACCTGCTCGATCCGGCCGCACTCGCGGCACACCAGGTGCACGTGCTCCGCCTCCGCCGCGAGGTGATAGCTCGGCGCTCCGTGCCCGAGGTGGCTGTGCGTGACGAGGCTGAGCTGCTCGAGCAGCTCGAGCGTGCGGTAGACGGTCGAGATGTTCACGCCCCGCGCGGTCTGCTGGACCCGGGCGCAGATTTCCTCCGGCGTGGCGTGCTCGAGCGCGGTAACCGCCTCCAGCACGAGCTGGCGCTGCGGGGTGACCCGGTAGCCGCGGGCCCGCAGCTGGTCATCCCACGCCTGGGTCATATCCAGAGTGTAGTAACGCGGGCGGCGCGCAGTCAGCGGCTGCGCGGCCGCAGCTGCGCGCCACGTGCCGGGCACGGCGGGAAATTCTTCTTGCCAGCTCCCCGGCGCCCAAGTAGCCTCGGGCCTACGCGGGAGAGGAGGTGGTCCAAAAGTATGCATAAACGTTGGACACGTGAGGTGGCTGTCCGTTAGCTGCCGTCCCGCCGACGCGCGGGTCACCGTCAACGCGGTGACGCGCGCATCACTGGCCGGGCTGTCACGCCGGCACGTTCTCCGGAATGTTCCTGGCTGAGAGCCTGCTTCGCCTCAGGGCGGCGGCCGGCGAATCTCGGCAGACACCGAACCCCCGGGCTGGCCGGCCTAGTCCAGTCGGCCCCCGCGGAGGGCACCCCATGGTGCCCGGCCCGCGGGAGACGCCCGGGGGTCTTTTTTATGCCCGGGGTCGCGCCCGGAGCGACCTCCGGCCCCGAGGCGGTGTTCGGGCTAGGTGAACCGGAGAATCCCGGGTGCCGGCTCAGGACGCGGAGATCCGCTTGAGCTGCGCCGACAGATGCGGCTGCAGCGGCTGGCCGACCGCGGCCATGTCGTAGGCGTACGCGAGATCGTCTCCCACCAGGCCGTAGAGCCGGTGCCCCGCGGTCACTTCCTTGGCCGACGCGGTGCGGGTGACCACGTCCGTGCTCAGCTCGATGCGCGTGCCGGTGACCGTGCCCAGGTATATCTCGGTGATCCCGGTCGGGTGCGCGAGCAGGACCTCCACCTCGTTGTCGGGCCGCGGCCGCCAGAAGCCCATTTCCAGGCCGAGCGGCCGGCCGGGCCTGCCTTCATCGTCCAGCAGCCAGCTACGGCTGGTGTAGATGAGGAAGGGCTTGCCGTTGTGGCTGAACGACAGCTCCTGGCCGAACTGGAAACTCTCGATCGTCGGGTAGCCGCCGACGCCGGCGCCCTCCCAGCGGCCGAGCAGGAAGCTCAGCGGGGCCAGGTCCGGGTGCGGCTCGGGCGCGGGCTGGGCCTCGGGAGCCGAACCGGGCGGGGGGAGGAACTCGAACTCGAACCGGGGCTCGGGGCCCGGGACTTCCGATGCTTCCGGCTGGTCCGGGGGCTGCGGCGGCTCGTGCGGGCCGGTGCCCGGCTGCTGGTCGGCCATGACGTATCAGGCCACCGGCTGGGGGGTCGCTGCTGGCTCTTCCGCCGGGTCATCGTCCGAACGCGGCTCCGCCAGGTCGCCGGTCTCGCCGGTCGCCGCGATGTCGTCTCCCCGGTCGCCGGCCGGAAGCGGACCCGCCGGGTCGTCGGCCGGGGGCCGCGCGAGTGTCGCGCGGTGCGCCGGGCAGGCCCGGTAGAGCCGCACGAGCAGGTAGCCGGCCCACCCCGCGAGGCCAGCGCACGCGGTTACCAGGACCGCCAGGCTCAGCATGCCGTGCATAGCCGCAGTCTAGGCAGTGCGCCGCCCGGCGGAAGTGTGCCACGCGGGCGAGAGGCCGGGCCGTGGCCCCGGCTCAGCCGATCCGGCCGGTGACGCGGGCGCGCGTGACGAGGCGGCGCGGGCCGGCCGCCTGATCTGTCCTGAGGCCAGCAGGCCGCGCCGGTAGGCTTTGGGTCATGCCCGAGCAGCGGCAGGAATTTGATCGCGAACTTGACGCCATCGAGGCCAAGGTCATCGAATTGTTCGCCATGGTGGCCGAGGACATACCCGGGGCTACCCATGCCCTGCTGACCGGCGACGACGAGGTCGTCAGGACACTGGCGGAACGCGAGCAGGTCATCGACGCCCTCTACCCGCAGATCGAGGGGATGGCCAACCGGCTGATCTTGCTGCAGGCCCCGGTCGCTTCCGATCTGCGCTTCCTGCTCTCCGTGCTGCGGATCGTGCCCGAGCTTGAGCGCTCCCACGACCTCGTCGTACAGATCGCCGTCCGGGCGACACACATCCTCAACGAGGATCTCTCGCCGCGCTGCCGGGGGCTCGTCGAGCGGATGGGTAACCTCGCCTCCGGCATGTGGCGGCAGGCAGCGGACTCCTGGTACCAGCGCGACCGCTCCGCTGCGGCCAAGCTCAGCGAGCGTGACAACGAGATGGACGAGCTGTACGCCAGCCTGATCGCCGAGCTCGCCGCCGGGGGCATGGCCCTGCCGGTGACGATGGAGATGACGCTGGTGGCGCGCTTCTACGAACGTCTCGGTGACCACGCCGTCAACATCGCCCGCCGGGTGATCTACCTTGCCGGATCCCAGGCCCCGCGGTAGACGCACCGCCGCCATCAGGGGGAAGGGGTGGTACATGGAGCGCGGCGACACGCTAGGGTCGCGTCATGGCACCGCGCGCCCTGGTCGTCAAGGTCACCGCGGGTAAGGATGACCCCGAACGCTGCAACCAGGCGTTCACGGTCGCCGCTACCGCGGTCGCCAGCGGGATCAGCACCTCGCTCTGGCTGACCGGAGAATCCTCCTGGTTCGCCCTGCCCGGCCGGGCGGAGGAGTTCACGCTCCCGGATGCCCCGCCGCTGGCGGACCTGCTGGCCGCGGTGCTGGCGGCCGGGACGGTGACCCTGTGCACTCAGTGTGCGGCCCGCCGGGACATCAAGCCGGAGGACACGCTCGCCGGCATCCGCATCGCCGGAGCCTCCACGTTCGTCGCTGAAGTCACCACGGAGAACGTTCAGGCCCTCGTGTACTGAGCGGTTGAGCTCAGCCGGACACCGCGGCCAGCCGCTCCTCGCGGAGCCGCCGCCCCCACTGCTCGTCGGCGTCGGCGAGGGCCGGCAGCGGGCCGGCCGCCCAGGTGAGCAGCAGGTCGGCCAGGCCGGGGTTGCGCACCAGGGCCGGGCCGTGCAGATAGGTGCCCAGCACGCGGCCCGCGTACGCGCCCTCGGTACCGTCGCCGTTGCCCACGCCCACCGTGACCTGGGCCAGTGCCCTGACGCCTGGACCCAGCGTGGTCACGCCCTGGTGGTTCTCGAACCCGGTCAGGCGGGGCACCCCGAGAGCGGGGTTGACGTCGGCGAGGACCTCGCCGACTGCCCTGCGGTCGCCGCGGCCGCTGCGGATATTGATGATCTCCAGGCCGGGCAGCGGCTGGCCTTCCTCCCCGGCGAACTCCCGGCCGATGAGCTGGTAGCCGGCGCAGACCGCGAAGACGACCGCGCCCGACTCCGCCACGGCGGCGAGGCCGCCGTCGGCCCGGAGCCGGCGGGCGGCCAGGATCTGCGGCAGGTCCTCGCCGCCGCCCATCAGGTAGATGTCGCCCTGGCGGGGCACCGGCTG
Source organism: uncultured Actinomycetes bacterium (assembly GCA_963702235.1). Classification (GTDB taxonomy): domain Bacteria; phylum Actinomycetota; class Actinomycetes; order Streptosporangiales; family Streptosporangiaceae; genus PALSA-505. The sequence continues at coordinate 60,716 of CAVPBZ010000021.1, read as the reverse complement.
ATCAGAGTTCACGCAGACCGGCTCCGTCGCGATGCCGCGCAGCTGGGCCCGCCGCTCGAGGATGAGCAGGTTGCCCCGGTCTCCGTACGTGCTGAGCAGGTCGGGGTAGACCCAGATCAGCCGCAGCCGGCTGTCTCCCGGCGTGCTCATGCCGTCCTGCCGAACGCGGTCCGGGTCTGCTGGAACGCCGTGTAGTTGGCGATGACGTCCAGGTTGCCGCCGGGATCGATCAGGTCCACCGCGTCGTCCACCCTCTCTACCAGCCGGAACGCCACTTCGTCGGCCTCCAGCCTGACCGCGAGGTCCAGCCTGCGCTCCCCGGCCACGAAGACCTGCCGCCCGCGTAGCAGCCGGTAGTCCACGTCCCACAGCCACGACGTGTCCCGGCCGTCCGGCCCCTGCGCGTTGACCGCGAGCAGCACGGGCACCGGCGCGGGCTCGAGCACGTCGAAAGCCTCCAGCCAGCCTGCCGGGTTCTTCGCCAGCAGCAGCCGGACGCTGCGGCCGTGCCGCTGCACCGTGGTGTAGCGGCCGGCCACCGAGGTCACGCCGCGCAGCCTGGGCAGCGCCTGCCCGGCATCGATACCGAACGCCTCCGCCACGGCGAGCGCCACCACCGCGTTCGCGCGGTTGGCCCGGCCCGGCAGGGCGAGGCCCAGCTCGTGCCGCCGGCCCGCGGAATCCACCGCGGCCTGGCCGTCCAGCCGCCAGCTTGGCTGCGGCCGGGCGAACGAGCACTCGCCGCAGGACCACTCGGACTCCCCGCGGTGCAGGTGCGATCCGCACTCCGGGCAGCACCAGGAATCCTCCCGCCAGCGCTGCCCGGCGGCCACCCAGGTCACCTGCTTGGCCGCCGATGCCGCCCAGGCGATCAGCGGGTCGTTGACGTTGGCGATCACCCGGCAGTCCGGCGCGTCGGCCAGCGCGTCGCGCCAGCGCCTGGCGACCAGCCAGATTTCCGCCGCCCTGTCCATCTGGTCGCGGCTGAGGTTGAGCAGCGCCACCACCCGCGGGGCCGTGGCGGTCAGCACCGCCGGGAGGTATTTCTCGTCCACCTCGAGGACGGCGAAGGGCGCGTGCTGCGCCCGGCCGAGCGCCGCGGCCAGGCCGGCCTCCATGTTGGCGCCGAACGCGTTCGACGCCACCGGCTGGCCCAGCGACTCGAGCGCGGCGGTGATCAGCCGGGTCGTGGTGGTCTTCCCGTTCGTGCCGGTGACCAGGACGACCTGTTTGCCGGCGGCCAGCATCCCGAGCAGGCCGGGCTCGAGCCGGAGCGCGATGACCCCGCCGATGACCGAGCCGTCACCGCGTCCGGCCAGCCGGGAAACCCGTCCGGCGGCCCCGCCGATCGTGGTGGCCACCCGCGCGCGCAACTGTAGTTTGCTCATCGCCGCCGATGCTATCGGGCGGGCGGGCCGGGTTCTCCGGAGTACGGCCCGAAGACCTCGCCGCCCTCGCCCGCGATGAACCTGTGCGGCCAGGAAAGCACCACCTCAAACCAGCCGGAGACGTCCATCGCCGCCGCGGCCTCAGCCAGGTGAACCCCCGGATCCTGGCCGACCATCACGGCACCGAGGTCGGCGAGGAAGCTACCGTGATCGTCGTCACCCAGCAGCAGGTTCCAGGCGATACGCTTGTTCTGCTCGAGCTCCATGGACAGCGAGTGATGCCGCAGCGCGTGGATCCGGTGACCGATGCGCATGTCCGGCCAGTCCTGCGCGCCGACGAGGTCGAAGTCCAGCGGAGGTGCCCGGTCGTAACGGTCGGCCTGCGGCGCGCCCAGCGGGCAGACCCGCTCGTACTCGTGCAGCCACCGCAGCTGCGGGACCACCCAGTTCGGGCCGCCCCTGGTGCCGGGCGGCGTCTTGCCATCGAGCATCCGCAGCGCGGCCGACGCGGCGCTCTCCGCCAGCTGGTACGGGTCAAAGCTGCCCCGCATGCTGGTCGCGCGGGCGCCGACCGACCTGTCGATCAGCGTCGCGAGCGCGCACTCGCGCTGCCTGGCGTCCAGGCCGGCCCACCGGTGCAGCAGCCAGGGCGGCACCGCGGGCAGGTGCCTGTTGGTCAGGAAGCCCAGCACCAGCGTCTCCGTCCAGATCCGCAGCCAGGCCTGCTCACCGGCGGCGGACAGCAGGTCGGCGCCGCGCAGCTCGTACAGGGTGCAGGCGCGCCCGGCGGCGCACCGCGGGCCGCAGGCAGCACTGCGCCGGCCGAGCAATGGCGGCGGCGGGTTGTCCAGGACCCGCTCACTGCCCTCGCCGAGCGGTACCCGGATCCGCAGCGGCCGGTCCATCCCGTCGGCGAACACCGCGGCCATCCCCGGCGGCAGCGAGACCACCTGCCGGGACTGCTCGTCGTCCAGGTTCATGGCCGCGCCGACGACCTGCCGGTCGTCGTGCGCGGGCAGCCGGTGCACGATCTTCAGCGCGGTGTTCTTCACCACGTCGGGCACGAGCTTGGCGGGGATCTGCTCGGCCACCACGATGCCCTCGCCGTAGGCCCGGATCTCCGCGAGCATCCCGGCGAACAGCTCGACCGCGTGCGAGCCGGCCCGCTCCTCGGTGCCGCGGTTGCGCAGCAGCCGGTGCGCCTCCTCGATCACGATCACGTGCCGCAGCCCGGCCGGGCGCTCGTGGCGGGCGCGCAGCCGCAGGTGCTCGACCAGCCTGATGATGAGCGTGCCCATCAGGAAGGCCTTGTCCTCGTCGTTGGCGACGTCCTCGATGGCCAGCACCACATTGCGCCGGATCAGCTCGCCGATGTCGGCCGGATGACCGCCCTCGAAGAACCGCCCGGCCGACCCGACCCGCAGCGAGCGCAGCCGGATGTCAACGAAGCCGCGCACGTCCGCGGCCAGGTCCGCCCCGTAGCCGACGTCCTCGATCACCGCGAGCGCGGCGCGCTGCAGCTGGGCCAGCGTGGGGATGGCCGGGGGCACCGCCGCGCCGGGGAAGCCGGCCCCGGTGACCACGTCCCAGCCCGCCTCCTCGTACACCCGCTGCAGCGCCTGCGACATGATCTGCGGGAACGGCTCCTCGGCGTCGAAGGCCGCGGCGAACAGCGCGCGCACCATGTCGATGTGCGCCTGCACCGGGTAGCCGGGCTCGGGCGCGAGCGGGTTCACCGACAGCGGCACGGCGTGCGGGTCGGTCGGGTTGATGACGGTGACCTGGCCGATCCCCTCCACCCGGCCCCCCATCGCCGCGTACTCCGACTTGGCCGGCTCGATGGCCAGCCAGGGCAGGCCGGCCCGGCTGCACTGCTGCAGGATGTGCCGGACCGTCTGCGACTTCCCCGCACCGGTGGCGCCGGTCACGAACGTGTGCCGGTTCAGCGTGGCCAGCGCGACGCGGAACGTGCCGACCGGCCGGTCCTGCGCGTCCAGGATCGCGCCGAGCTCGATCACCGGCGACGGGGCCTGGCCGCCGTCCTCGGTCTCGCTCGTCACGTCGAAGTAGCCAGGTTCCAGCACCCGCAGCCCGGGAACCTCCCGGCGCGGCAGGCCGGTGAGCGCGGCCAGCGTCCCGGCCGTGGCGGGGAAGGGCGTGACCGCGCCGTCGGTCGCGTCCTGCACCTTGACCGTCAGGGCCTCGGCCAGGCTGTGTGCCTCCTGGCCGCTGCGCAGCCGGTAGGGATGCCGGCTCGAGATCCACGGAGCCGACCAGCACCGGCGCGAGCAGCCGCAGGTCCGCCGCGGTGGCCGCGCCGGCCAGCACGCGCACGCTCCACAGCCCGGCCTCACGGAACGTGTCGAGCTCGGTCATCCGCCGCTGCGCGCGCTCGACGTCGAACCTGGAGCGTTCCTCCTCATACCGGCGGAGCACGTTGAGCTGCGTGCGCAGGTCGGCGACCTCGGCGTCGATCAGCTCGGTGGGCTCGGCGATGACCAGCCAGCCGAACCGCCGGCCCATGAGCGTCACCAGCGTCGACTCGAACAGGGTGGGCGCCCGGCTCTGCTCCCGGCCGTCCCTGCTGTCGGCCGGGGTCAGCGGCGGGGCCTGCCGGCCCGGGCAGGACGTCCACACCATGGCGTCGAGCTCGCCGCGCCATTCGTCGCCGATGGGCACGCCGCGCGCGCCGACGGGAAACAGCACGCCGGGCGGCTGGCCGGGCGCCGCGATGCCGCCGGCGTTGGTGATCAGCTCGAGCGGGGCGCCGCCGCCCCGGGAGAGCCAGCCGGCCACGAAGGGCTGGCCGCGCTCGGCGGCGCTGAGCACCGCGGGCAGCACGGCGACGAAGTCGGACTCCGGCGAGGCGGGGCCGTCGGCAGCCGTGATCGCGAGGACCTGGTGCCACGGGCCGGCCAGGTAATCCCCGGCTCCCGTGGTCACTCTCGCGTCATAACCGCCCACGTAGCGTGCATATCAGGCTGTCGGCGTCCGCGCCACCGTTACCGCGGGACAAGGCCGGCCGGACGCGGTCAGTCCCGCCGCTTGCGCCAGTCCAGCCGCTCGGGCGGCGGCCCGAGGTTCGGCGGCGGCTGCCGGTCGCCGGACCGCCAGCTCACGCCCGCGGGCGCCGGGCCGCGGGCCGGGCCGCGGGCCGGGCCAGCGAGCGGCTGCCGGGGCGGGGCGGCCGGCTCGGCGGGCCTGCCGGCGGGCGCCGCCTCGGGCGCGTTCCTCGCCTCGTCCAGGGTGAGCAGGGTGGCGGTCGGCAGCCCGATGATGCCGGGGTTCGCGTCGGCCATCACGATCCGCCGGCCGCCGCGCGAGGCCGAGGAAATGATCACCGCGCTCGGCGGCAGCTGCTGCAGCTCATGCTGCTCGACGAGGAATTCCCGGGAGCGCTGCGTGGTCCGCGCCAGCGAGTCGTTGACGCCGATCGCCCGGGTGGTGCTGACTCCCCACGCCGTGCTCAGGTTGATCCCTTCGGTGATCGACTCCGAATCGCTGGTACCGGTGGAATGGTTCTGGTCCCGGCTTCTCGTCCAGTTGGTATGACCGAACGGTGCACTTCCGGACTCGCCGCTCCGGCCCCGGCCGCGGCTGCCGCCGGTCGTCTCGCTCGTGCTGGCTGACGTGGACAACGAATCGGCGGTGCCGACGGTGCTGGTGTAGGAGTCGCCGATCGTGTCGGTCACCGAGGTGCCCACGGTGTCGGTGAGCTGGGTCAGCACGAAGCGGTGCTCGGTGCCGATGTGCTCGCTGGCGATCTTGGCGTCTTCGGCGTTGCCGAGCCGCATGAAGGCGACCGCGGCGTTCCCCCGGCCCAGCCGCTCCTTCACGTGCGCCGGGATCGAGCGGTACGCCAGCACCAGCCCGGTCCGGGTCGCCTCGCAGGCGTCGGTCAGCCGGTCGAGCACGTCGCCGCGCAGCTTGTCCGCGCCGGCCAGCATCAGCGTGTGCTGCCATGGCCGCCCCGCCGGGGCCTGGCGGATCATGTGCGTGAGCGCGGTCACCGCGTAGGTGCCGAGCACCCGGTTGCCGAGCACCCCGGCCCGCCGGTCGGTGCAGATCACCCGCAGCCTGCTGGGCGGGAGCGCGACCGGCTCGAGGCCGGCCGTTTCCAGCTTGCGCAGCCGCGATTCCATCGCCCAGGCCCGGCCGATCACGACCTGGTCGGCGGCGCCCCGGCCGAACATCCCGGTGATCCGCTCCAGCTGGTCCGCGCTGAGCAGCCCGAGCCCGATGTCGTCCCTGGGGTCGCCGATCTGGCCGAGCGCTCGCAGCGCCGCCGTGGCCTGGGCGATCGTCGCGTTGCCGCCGAAGACGTCCAGCAGGCGCTCCAGGATCGAGTTGTCCTGCGCCATGTCGCCGCCGGCGCCTTCTTCCTCGCTGACGCTGACCACCAGGGACAGCACGTCGGCGAGGGCCTCGGCGGACAGGCCGGCGCTCAGGTCCAGCCTGGTCAGGTCGGCGGGCAGCACCCAGACCAGCGGGGCGACCCCGGACCGCGCGGCCACGTTGAGCAGGTCGCCAGCGACCGCGCCCTCGGTCAGGTCGATCACGGTCAGGTCGCCGCCCGCGGTGAGCCGGGACGCCCCGACCACGGTGAACATGGCGGACCAGCCGGCCAGCGTGCCGCCGGCCAGATCGACCCGGTTAACGTCGTCGGGCAGCGAGACCGCGTACCACTGCGGCTGCCGGTCGAAGGCGCTGCGCCGCTGCTGCCAGTCGGTGAACCTGCGGGCGTGCTCCTGCTGCCAGCCGAACAGCCGGCTTTCCTGCTCGGCGCGGATCGTGCCGAGCCGCTTCTTCTCGTCGTCGATACGCGCCCGCAGCGCCTGCTCGCCCTGCCGGATGCCGTACAGCGCGACCGCGGCGCAGAGCAGGCTGGCGATCACGCCGAGCCAGGCGAGCGCCGCGTTCAGCCAGCCGGCCAGCCAGGCCGCGAGCAGGAGGCCGGCCAGCACGACCGCGGCCCCCGCGGCCAGCTTCAGCGGCCGGTCGAGCAGGTGCTCCTCGCGGCGCTGCGCGGCCACCCAGTCCGGGTTGAGCTGCTCCTGCTCCGGCGGGGTGGGCCGCCTCGGCGGCGGCCCCGGGTCGGGATGCAGCAGGGCGTGCTGCCAGCCGAGGTAGAGCCGTTCCGGCCGCATCTGGCCGGCCCGGGTTCCCGGCAGCCCGCGGGGCCCGGGTGACGGAGGAGTGTCCAGGGACTGCGGGGACCCGCCCGGGCCTGCTCCCTGACCGTCGCCGCTGCCGCGGTTGCCTCTCGCGGTCGGCGCCGTCACGTGCCCCTGCCCTTCTGTCCGTCTCCCTCGGCCGCGGCCTTCGACGCCGCGACCGCCGTGGCCGGGTCGACCCCGGCGCTGGCCGCCTGCCGCGCGGTGAGCGGCCTGGCCGGATGCCGGGAGATCCGGGCCTGCACGGTCAGCCCCAGCGTAACGAGCCGGCGCTGCGGCCTCCTGACGATCAGGACATGCTCGCCGTTGGCCAGCCTGCTCAGCGACTGGGCCGGCACCACCGGCTTGCGCAGCAGCCCGAACGGGCCGAGCTGGCTCAGCTGCCCGGCCGTGTCGGCCTGCCCGGCGGGGCTGTTGCCCGCCGCGGCCTTCGGCCCGACGCCGGCGGTCGCCTTCGAGCGGACCTGCGACCCGGCCGCGGCCGCGAGGTCGGCGCTGCCGGCCGGGGCGAGCTTCTCGCCGGTCAGGCCGGCGAACCGCTCGGCCGCCGCCGGGTCGGTCAGCCGGTGCAGCACGAGCACGTTGGCCTGGTCGGCCAGCGCCTGCACCTGGTCAGGCGACGTGGTGGTCAGCACCGCGGGCAGGCCCGCCGCGGCGCCGCGGGTGACGAGCTCGCCCAGCGTGGCCGGCGCCAGCCTGCCGCACTGGTCGAACCAGACCAGCCCGTCGCCCGGCACGCCGATCCGGCGCAGTTCGGCGCAGACGGCCAGCACGTCGCGGGCGACCAGGCTGGCCATCGTGACCGCGGCGCGGCCGTGCAGCGGGCCGTCGATCGAGAACAGCACGACCGCCCGTTCCCGCACCACCCGGCCGAGGTCGACCCGGGGGCCCGGCGCCGGGGTGAGCCACCGGCCGAGCGGCGACGCGCGCAGCTCGTTCAGCTGCTCGGTCAGGGTCGCGGTGATCCGCGGGTCGGCGGCCAGCAAGGTGGCGGACACCTTGGCCCGCTCGCCGAGGGCCTGGCGCCGGGGATGGTAGCGGGGTACCTGGTCCATCCGCGCGCGCAGCGCCGCCGGGCTGAGCAGGTGCACGACCTCGTCCAGCATGGCGGTGCGGGGATCGCCGGGAGCGGCGTCGGCGATCGCGAACAGGTCGGTGAGGTAGGCCGCGCAGCTGCGCCGGTACGGGTCGGCGGTGCCTGCCCAGTCGACCATGCCCATGACCAGCGAGGTCCGCCTGGCCGGCTCGCCGGTGCGCAGCGGGTCGTAGTAGGCGGCGGCATCGGCCGGGAACACGTGCAGCGGCGTCCTGGTGGCCGCGCACACCGCGCCGAACGACTCCGCCAGCTTCCTGCTGCCGTCCAGGTTGACGGCGATCACCGGCTTGCGGCGGCGGATGGCCGCGTGCACGAGCTGGAAGCTCGTGGTGGTGGCGCCCGAGCCCGGCGAGCCGGCGCACAGCACGCCGCCCTCCGACTCGGCCCACGAGACCGCGGACCGCCGGCCGGTGGCCGCGTCCAGGCCGAGGCAGGCGCCGTCCCTGGTGACCACGCCGCCGGCGGAGACGAACCGGGTCAGGTAAGCGCGGCGCGCGAAGGTGACCAGGCCGGGCCGGTAGCCGGGAAGGTTCCACTCGTCGGTGTGCAGCCAGCTGAGCCACGCCGCGATGGCCGCCTCGGCCGCCGCCGCGATCAGCGCCAGCGGGAACTGCCGCGGCAGCCAGCTGCCGATGCCGGCGTAGGCCGCGCCCAGGTGCGCGAGCCTGCCGGGATGCTGGCCGATGCCGCCGAGGTAGGCGGCGATCTTGGCGGGGCCGGCGGCGAAGCCCGCGGCCGCCGGGGCCGGTCCCGCGGCCAGCACCCAGAGCACGCCGACGGCGGCGGGCAGGGCCAGCCACTGCGGCCGCCACCTGCTCAGCCGGGTAACGGCGACGAAGACGACAGCAAGGACGAGCGTCAGCTGGGCAAAGAGCAGGTGCGCGGCCACGGCGAGCACCGCGCAGACAGCAAGAAGCTCACCGCGGCGGGGGGTATCCCCGGGGATGAGGTAGCGGCCAGGCCGCGGCACGCGCTCGGCCGCGGTTACGGTATCGGCAGGCATAGACACTCAAGGTTCCCAGCCTCCCGCCGCATGTGTCCAGATGCCGTCATCGCCGGCCGCGGTAGCGTTTGCCCGCGGACCCTGCGGGGACTCGACGACGACCCGGAACATCTCCGGCCGGAGCACCGCGATGGCCAGCGCCACCGGGGTGCCGGCGGACGCGTCGTCGAACCTGACCGTCACGGTGACGGCGGGCTGGCCGGCCGCCAGCCGCAGGCTCCGGGCGACGGACGGGGCCGGCGGCTGCAGCTCGATGTACAGCCCGGCCGGCCGCGGCACCGGCAGCAGCCCGCGCGCGGCACCCCGGGCCGGTGGTGACCCGTGGCCGGAGTTCTGCGGCGGCGGCGGCACCGCGCCGGCGTCCCGGGCCGGCGGGCCGGGCGCGAACTGCGACGCTCTTAGCACGTCGGCGAACGCGGGCGGGTCCTCGGCGAGGGCGGAGTTCCGCTCCGGCAGGTAGCTGGCCGAGAACGCGGACGGCCGGCCGCCGGACGTCCACAGGCAGCGGACGACGCACACCGGGTCGCCCGGCGAGAGCCCGAGCGCCCCGCCGATGTCCTCGGGCACCCGGCGCCAGGACAGGTGCCGGGACGCGCAGGCGATCTCCATGCCCATCGGGTCGACCGAGGCCCGCAGGTCCGGCAAGCCCTCCAGCCTGATCAGGTAGTCGGCCGGGCTGGCCCGGTACACCTGGCCGTCGGGCAGCCGGCGCAGCAGGTGCCGGGTGGCCAGCTCCTCGATTGCGGCCTCCATCTCGGCCGGGCTCACGCCGTAGCGGCGGGCGAGCGCGCTGCGCCGGGGCAGCCGCCAGCCGGGCTCGTGATGGATCAGCGCGGCAGCCACCCGGTCCGCCAGGACGTGAGCGGCCGGCCGGTCCTCGGCATGCTCGCTGCCGCCGGCTGAGCCCCCCGGGGCAGCCATCCGGCCATCGTCGTCCTGCGGATGGCTGATCATTCCGGCGTGTCCTGGAACCACGCGGGCAAGCCGAGCGCCGGTGCCGCCACCGGATGTCAGCCGCTCTTGCGGGCGAGTGGCCGGCGATTTCGTCTGGTCACCGGGGATGTGCTCCTTCGCGTTCAGCATCTGGGTCGCACGCACGCCGTATGGTCGCTCTGTCACTCCCCGGCCGAGAGCCAGTCCGGAGAGGAGACCCCCGCGCCCGTCCTCCTTTCATAGGCAGCGCACATGTCACGCGGCTGAACCCCGGGGGAAGCAAACGGCGAAGACTAGATGAAGCGCAGGCAAACAGACGCGGCGACGGCGTCCGCCCCCCGGGGAGGGCTGGCGCCGTCGCCGCGTCAGGAATTCAGCGGCTGCTCAGACCGCTACCTCGACCGCGGTGATGTGGCCGGTGTCGGCGGTCACCGAGCGGTCCCCGGTCAGCCCGCCGGGAGCGAGCACCCGGACGGTCCAGCTGCCGGGGGCGGCGAAGAACCGGAACCCGCCGTCCTGGGCCAGCGGCACCTCGGCCACGAAATCGCCGCCGGAGTCGAGCAGCCGCGCGTACCCGGTGGCCACGGCGGTCCCGTCGTGCGTGACGTGGCCCTGCACCACCGCCTGGTCACCCACGTCGGCGGGAGTGCTGACGCCGCCGGCCGGCGCGCCGCACCCGTCGCCAGCGGTCACTTGGCCTCACCCAGCTCGATCGGCACGCCGACCAGTGAGCCGTACTCGGTCCACGAGCCGTCGTAGTTCTTCACGCTGTCCTGGCCGAGCAGCTCGTGCAGCACGAACCAGGTGTGCGCGGACCGCTCGCCGATCCGGCAGTAGGCGATCGTGTCCTTGCCGAAGTTAACGCCGGCGCCGCTGTAGAGGTCGCGGAGCTCGTCGTCGGACTTGAACGTGCCGTCCTCGTTGGCCGCCTTCGACCACGGGATGTTGCGCGCGCTCGGCACGTGGCCGGGCCGCTGCGCCGACTCCTGCGGCAGGTGGGCCGGGGCGAGCAGCTTGCCGCTGAACTCGTCGGGCGAGCGCACGTCCACCAGGTTCTTGCTGCCGATCGCGGACACGACCTCGTCCCGCATGGCGCGGATCGAGGTGTCCACGTCGGACGCCGTGTACTGGGTGGCAGACCGCTTCGGCACGTCGGTGACGAGCTCGCGGGAGTCCAGTTCCCACCGCTTCCTGCCCCCGTCGAGCAGCTTGACGTTCTCGTGCCCGTACACCCGGAAGTACCAGTACGCGTACGCGGCGAACCAGTTGTTGTTGCCGCCGTAGAGCACGACGGTGTCGCCGTTGCTGATCCCCCGCTCGGACAGCAGCGCCTCGAAGCCTGCCTTGTCCACGAAGTCACGGCGGACCGGGTCCTGCAGGTCCTTCTTCCAGTCCAGCTTGATCGCGTTGCGGATGTGCCCCTTGTCGTAGGCCGAGGTGTCCTCGTCCACCTCGGCGATCACCACGCCGGGGTCGTCCTTATACGACTCCACCCAGTCGGCGTCCACGAGCACGTCGGAACGGCTCATACTGGAACCTCCTTGTCAGTTTCGGCGGACAGTGCCTCGCGGCCGCCTGCCCGGATTCGTTGAATCATCAGATACATCTCGCACCCCAGGCAGAAGCCGAAGGCCGCGTTCAGGAAGGCCGCCGCGAGCGCTGCCGCGGTGGCCGCCATGCCGAGAGGCGTGACGCCCGTCGCGTAGCCGATCACGCCGATCACGCCGAAGACCGCGCCCACGCCCTGGGCGAAGCGCGGCGGCGGCTCCGCCTCCAGCTCGCGCGGCGGCCCGAGCCTGGGCCGCAGCAGCCAGCGGTAGATCATGCCGTACGGCGCGTAACGCAGCCCGAGCGCCGCCCCCACGACGAACACCAGGGTCTGCGCCGCCAGCAGCCAGCCGCTGCCGGTGACCAGCACCAGAGCCAGGACAACGGTGGAAATCCAGGCGCCGAACCGGGCGCCTCTCGGGTCAATGCCCATCTGCCATGCTCCTTTGCCCAGGCAGTGCTGGCCAAGTCGGATTCAGGTTAACGCATAAAGCCGACCGGTAAAATGGGAATCTCGGTCTGGCGGCCCGGGCTACGGACAGAGCGCGGTCGCCACCCGGCAGAAGTCCACGGCGCGCCGCTTCGTGAGCACTTGCCTCTCCAGCGAAGCCACGTACCCGATGCTATGTGCGGCCGGCCGGGCTGTCACTCCCGTAAACGGCACTCAGCTCACCTCGCCCGGTACAAGCTGGCCCAGCGCGGCGATCACGTCGGCCTTGCGCGGCTGGCCGCTGGCGCGGCGCGCGATCTGGCCGTCCGGCCCGAGCACGAGCACGGTGGGCGTCCGGCGGATGTCCAGCCGCCGGACCAGGTCGAGCCTGCTCTCGGCGTCGATCTCCACGTGCGTCACGCCGTCCACCATCCCGGCCACGTCGGCCAGGATCACCCTGGTCGCCCGGCACGGGGCGCAGAACGCGGTGGAGAACTGGACCAGCGTGGCGCGGCCGCCGAGCGGCCTGCCGAGCTCGCCCTCGGTGAGCGTCTCGCTCGCGCCGGGCGCCGCGGGGCTGCCGTCAGCGGCTGGCGCGCCCGCCGGCCGCAGCCGGCCGTTACGGGCTTTCCAGACCATCCCGCACGCGCTCACCGCAACCAGCACGGCCAGCAGCACGATCACGCCGATCACCACGCTGGGCTACAGCGCACGCGAGCGGCCGGGCATTCCCGGCGCAGGCCCGCACTCGCCGGGTCAGTCGGCGTTGACGTGCACGAGCACGTGCCCGCCCGACGTGACCTCGAAGCCGTGCACCGCGGCGACGGGCGTCGCCACCGATTCGGTATAGGCCTCGTTCTGCCAGCCGGCGACGGTCCAGCTGCCGGCCAGCCACTTCTGCCCGTGCGCTCCCAGCACGTAGAACTGGCAGGTGGTGCCCGGCTTGACGCCGGAGACCTGGGCGACGAGCTGCGTTCCCCACGGCTGGCCGCGGTACCTGATGTCCGCGGTCACGTTCGTCCGGGCCGTCGTGGCCTGCGCTGTGTCCCAGTGCACCGCGACGCTGCTGCCCGGCGGACTGCCGGACGGCGGCTGCGTGATCCGGACCGCACCGACGGCCGATCCGGCCGCGATGAGGACGACCGCCGCGGCCGCGGCCAGGTTGCGCCACCTGCTGACCCGGCGGCGCTGAGCCACCCGGGCGAGCAGCGGGGTGAGGATCTCGCCATCCGGGGGGCCGGCGACAGGGAGAGTGCCAGGGCCTGTGCGTTCGGCAGGAAAACCGGCGATCTGCGCGGCTTCGTCGAAGGGCACCCGCCCGAGCAGGGCGGGCAGCCCGGCCAGCCCGGCGAGCTCTTCGCGGCAGGCCGGGCATCCGGCCAGGTGCCGGTTGACCGTCGTGCGCTCGGCCGGATCGATCGCGCCGACCACATAGACACCGAGCGACTGGCGGACATGCAGGCAGCTGGTCATGTCGGTCATGGCGTCAGCCCCCTTTCCTCCAGCGCCAGCTTGAGCGCCTTGAGTGCGTAAAACGTACGTGATTTCACCGTGCCGGCCGGTATGCCGAGCTCGGTGGCGGCCTCGGCCACGGAACTTCCCTTGTAGTAAGTCTCGAACAGGACGCGGCGGTGATCGGGCCGCAGCGCGGCGAACGCGTCGGCGACCGCCCATGACTCCAGCGCGCGGTCCACGTCGTCGGCGGCCGGGCGCTGGGCCAGACCGGCGTCGCCGACCTCCTGCGGACGGGCCTTCCTGGCCCGCTGGCCGTCAATCACCAGGTTCCTCGCCACGGTGAACAGCCACGGCCTGGCCGGCTGGCCGGTGATCGCCTCGGGATGCTGCCAGGCACGCAGCAGGACCTCCTGGACCACGTCTTCGGCACGCTGCTTGTCTCCTGACGTCAGATACATCGCGTACCGGAGCAGCGGACCAGCGTGCTCGGCGTGCAACGCGCGGACGACTTCTTCATCGGCGACGCGCCCCTTGCGAGCGGTCCTGCCCCGGCCCCGGTCAGTCACACCCTTAGAACGTGCGCTGGGCGCAGTCGGTTCACTCTGCGATTATGCGCTAGCCGGGCGGGTGATTATGCGCTGGTGAGCGCCACGTTGTGGCCGGTTGCGGAGACCACCAGGCCGGCGGCGGCGACATGCACGCCGGTGACCGTCAGGTGAAGCGGCAGCTGGCCCACCGGGATCACGTAACTCAGCCTGGTGCCGAGCGCGGCGGCGCTGACGCTGATGCCCGTCTTCGTCACGCCGAGGCTGACGGTGGTGCGGATGGCGCCGAGCGGGGTGTTCCCGGCCACCTGCAGGGTGCTGCCGTGGGCGGCGAGCGTGATTCCCTTCGGCAGCCGCCGCTCTACCTGCGCGTACGGGATCAGCGCCGTTCCGGTCGCGTGCGCGGCGGTCACGCTGCCCGAGCCCTGGCCGAGCAGCAGGCTCAGCGAGGCGTGCACGCCGGTGAACCTGGCCTGGATGTCGTGCAGCTGGACGCCGCCGGCGCTCGCCGTCTTGATCGTGACGTCGATCTCCTGGTACTGCCCGGACGCGACCTGGGTGAGGAACGGGAAACCCCGCACGCTGACGCCCGGCCGCTCGGGCAGGCCGTACGCGCTCTGCACCCTGGTGCCGATCTGGCGCTCGGCGATCGCGAGGCCTGCCCGGTCGATGACGACCAGCAGGACGACGAGGATCACCAGGGCGATCAGGAACTTCCGCATCGCAGTCAGCCTATGGGCTCGCGGCGACCGGCGAGGTGGCCCGGATTATCCGGGACGGATCACCGTTTATCTGCCCCGGCTGTCCGCCGGGCACCGGACCCGGCTAGCCGCCGGCGAACGGCGGCAGCACCTCGATCACCGCCGCGTCAGGCAGCACGACGTCCTCAGCGGCGCGGCTGCCCACCGCCGAGCCGTCTACCAGGAACGACGAGCGGGCGAGCACCTCGCTCAGCCGCGTGTCCTGTCCCCGGCGGGCCAGCGCCGCGGAGATCGCGCCGGCCAGCGTTTCCGCGTCGAAAGTCTCCTCCGCGACGCCCGCGGCCTGCTTCGCCGCCGCCCAGTAGCGCATGGTCACCTTGGTCATGTGAGTTATCCTCGCTTGCAACGGGATCCGGGCGGTGCTGCCCCCGGGTCTTTCTGCGTTCTGAGCGGAGGTGGCAGCGGTTGAGCGACCTGCTCCTGCTCACGAACGCCCTGGAGCCCTCTGCTGAGATCGTGCCAGCACTCGCGCTGCTGCTGCACCCGGTAAGGGTGGCACCGGCCGAGGCCGCCGCGCTGATGGACGCGCCGCCGGCCGACGCGGTGCTGGTAGACGCCCGGCGGGACCTGGCGCACGCGAAGAGCCTGTGCCGCCTGCTGCGCACGACCGGGGTGGACGCGCCGCTGATCGTGGTCGTGACCGAGGGCGGGCTCGCGGCCATCACCGCCGAGTGGGGCGCCGATGATGTGATCTTGCACACGGCGGGTCCTGCCGAGATGGAGGCCAGGCTGCGGCTGGCGCTGGGCCGCCGGGCCGGCAGCGCGGCTGACACCCCGGACGAGATCCGCTCCGGCGACCTGGCCATCGACGAGGCCACCTACTCGGCCCGGCTGCGCTCGCGCCCGCTCGACCTGACGTTCAAGGAATTCGAGCTGCTCAAGTTCCTGGCCCAGCACCCGGGGCGGGTGTTCACCCGGGCGCACCTGCTGCAGGAGGTGTGGGGCTATGACTACTTCGGCGGCACCCGGACCGTGGACGTGCACATCCGCAGGCTGCGGGCCAAGCTCGGCCCCGAGCACGACTCCCTGATCGGCACCGTGCGCAACGTGGGATATCGTTTCGTCCCGCTCAAGGTCTCCGACGCCGACCCGGCGGGGACCATCGATGGTGCCGAGGTGAAGGAGATAGGCGCTGCACGGGCCGACCGGTGAAACCAGCCGCCTGACCGTCACCGGACGGCTGGAGGCGGCCACGGCAGCGCAGGTCATGCGCCTGGTCGAGGCGGCCACAGACGCCGACGGGGTGAGCCCGCTGTCGGAGCACGTGCGGCTGCACCTGCGCTACGGCGGTGACCCGCGGGCCCGCAACGTGCTGCTGGCCTCGGCCGGGGAACTGGTCGGCTACGCGCACCTGGATCCCACCGACCCGGTGGAGGGGCCGAGCGGCGAGCTCGTCATCCATCCCGCGCACCGCGGCCAGGGGCACGGCACGGCGCTGGTGCAGGCGCTGCTGGCCGAGGCGGACGGGCAGCCGCTGCGGCTGTGGGCGCACGGCGACACCCCGGCCGCCGCCCGGCTGGCGGAGGCGGCCGGCTTCGAGCGGATCCGGGCGCTGTGGCAGATGGACCGGTCCCTGCTGGCGCCGATCGAGGAGCCGCGCTACCCGGACGACGTGACGGTCCGGACCTTCGTCGTCGGCCAGGATGAGGACCCGTGGGTGGATCTCAACCGGCGCGCGTTCGCCCGGCATCCCGAGCAGGGCGCGTGGACCCGGGACGATCTTGACCTGCGCGAGCGGGAGAAGTGGTTCGATCCGGACGGCTTCTTCCTGGCCGAGCGCGGCGGGCGGCTGGCCGGCTTCCACTGGACCAAGATCCACGGCGGAGACTCGGCGCCGCACGGCGGGGCGGGCCACGGGCACGAGTCGATCGGCGAGGTGTACGTGGTGGGCGTCGATCCGGATCAGCGCGGCGGCGGGCTCGGCCGGGCGCTCACGCTCACCGGGATGCGCTACCTACGATCCCGCGGCCTGGTCCGGGTCATGCTCTATGTGGACGAGGCGAATACGCCCGCCATCAGGCTGTATGAGTCGCTTGGCTTCGCGCACCGGGACACCGACGTCATGTTCCGGCACCCGTGACGAGCGGGGCAGGGAAATGTGGTTCACGCCGAGCACATGGTCAAGCTCCGCGGCGGTGAGCGGTCGTTCGGCCGTGGCCACCGCGCTCAGCACCTCTGAGTAAAGCTCGATCTCGTCGAGTGCTACCCGGTCGTGCACGCGAAGATCGAGATGCTCGGACATCGCGTCACCTCCTGCCAGCGGCCCGCCGGGACGTCGTCGGCCCGTCGGGTACACGCCAACAGGTTATGTCGCCGCCGGGTCCCCCCGCATGACCCATCAGAACCATTCTCGGACTACGCTCAAATGGTCCTGTCGCACTCGGCCGGGCCAAGTTCGTGCATCTGCCCCGCTTTACCGGGGCAAACCGGGATACTCAGCCGTTTCGGTTGCGCGTGCGTGGGTTCAGGACAAGAGTCATGGCGAAGGCCCCCCGGCGTCAATGCACCCCCTTCACTGACGAGATACCCCTGAGGCGACCGACGAGATGAGTGAACACACAGATCTGCTCCCCGGCGTGACGCAGGACGACCCGTTCGAAGTCCAGATGCGCGGCTACAGCCGCCGCCAGGTGGACGAGTTCGTGGCCCGTTCCCGCGGTCAGGCCAGGGATCTCGAGGAACGGCTGTCCCGCTCACTCGATGAGGTCGAGCGGCTCCGGCTTGAGCTGTCAACGGCGCGCCAGTCGGCGTCGGGCGGCAAGCCGCACGAGGAGCTCAGCGAGCGGATGCGGCAGATACTCAAGCTGGCTGACGACGAGGCGACCGCGCAGAAAAGCCGCGCGACCGATGAGATCACCAAGCTGCGCTCGGATGCGGAAAAGGCCGCGGAGAAGATCCGGGCCGAGGCCAAGCAGCAGTCCGAGCGCATGCTGGCCGCCGCGCAGGAGCAGGCCGAGCGGGCGATCGCCAGTGCCCGTTCGGAGGCGGAGAAGGCGCGCAGCACGGCGCGGGCCGACGCGGAGCGGACGGCAACCGAATCGCGCAAGGGCGCGGAGAGCGCGATCGCCACGGCCAAGGCCCAGGCCAAGCAGATGCTCGACGAGGCGACCGCACGGGCGAGCGCGATCCACGACGGCGCGGAGCGCAGGCTCGACCTGCTGAAGAACAGGCACTCCGAGGCCATGCGGCGGCTGACCGAGATCCGGGACGTGGTCACCGACCTGGTCGCGCACGACGACGCCAAGGGCACCATGGACGAGGAGGTCGAGAAGGCGGTCGCCGCCACGCTCGGCACAGCCGCCTCGTCCGGGAAGCCGGGCGCTGCTGCTGCGGCGGCCAAGCCCGCGGCTGCGGCCGCGGGGGCAGGGGTGGCGGCGCCGCGCGCGGCGTCCGGTGCGCCTGCTGCTTCCCCGGCCGCTGGTGCCGCGGCGGCTGGTTCCCCGGCGCCTGGTGGCGCGTCAGCTGGTGTGCCGGCTCAGGGTGCTCCGGCCGCCCAGCAGGCGGCACGGCACGCAGCGGTCTCCACCGCCCAGGCGGGTGCCGCGGACCGCTCGGTGCCACCGGCTAAGTCCGGTCAGGGCGTGCCCGGCGAGACCACGCGCAGCACCCAGGGCCCCGACGTCTCCTCGGAAGACGTGCGGGTAATCATCCCGTAGCGTCCGTGCCTCAGTCCCGGCTGGCCGCGCCGTCGCGGTCAGCCGGGATCGTGAGGTTAGCCCGGCCGTCGGCGCCGTTGGGCACGTCGCTCCGGCCCGCCATCCCGTCCAGGCGTCGCAGGATGACCCCCTCACGCAGCGCCCACGGGCACAGTTCCAGCTCCTCCAGGCTGAACAGATCCATCGCCGCGTCAGCGACGATGGCGCCCGCGAGCAGCTGGGGAGCCCGGGTGGCGGAGACACCGGGAAGCTCGGTCCGCTGCCCGGCGGTCATTGTGGCCAGCCGTTCCGCCCACGGGGTCAGCTCCGCGTGCTGCAGGTTCCGCCGGACGTAGACGCCCTCCTCCGATGGGGCCGCGCCGGTGATCCTGGCCAGCTGCCGGAACGTCTTCGACGTGGCCACCGCGTGGTCAGGCTGCCCGTTGCGCAGGACCTCGCCGGCGGTGCGCGCGATCTCGGTCCGCACGTGCTTGCGCAGCGCACGCGCCTGCTTCGCCGATGGCGGGTCGCCGGTGAGCCAGCCCCGGGTGCAGGCCGGCGCCGAGCGGCAGCGAGATCGCCACGTCCGGTTCCTCATCGATGCCGGAGGCGATCTCCAGCGAGCCGCCGCCGATGTCGAGCACGAGCAGCCGCCCCGATGACCAGCCGAACCAGCGGCGCGCGGCCAGGAACGTCAGCGCCGATTCGTCCGGACCGGCGAGTACCCGGATGTCGACCCTGAGATCGCCCCGGATCCGGGCCAGCACCTCCTCGCCGTTGACGGCGTCCCGGACCGCGGAGGTGGCGAACGGGAGCAGATCCTCCACGCCCTTGTCCTCCGCGATCCGTAGCGCCTCGCTGACGAACGCCCGCAGCTGTCGCTCGCCGGTCGCCGTCAGCCGGTTGCCGTCCTCGAGATGATCGGCCAGCCTGAGCTCGGCCTTGTGCGAGAAGGCCGGCAGCGGCCTGGCCCCCCGGTGCGCATCCACCACGAGGAAGTGCACCGTGTTGGATCCGACGTCCAGCACACCGAGTCGCATGGCCTGAGGCTACTCAGTCGCCGCCGGAGCCGGAACGCCACCCGCGGCCAGGCCCGGGCTGTCGTCGCCCGCCGCGGCGCCCATCCGGCGGACGATCTCGGCGAGCAGGTCCGGTGACGTGCCGATGTTCAGCCGGACGAACCCGTCGCCCTGCCCGCCGAAGTCCTGGCCCGGGGTGACCGCCACCCGGCCCCGCTCCAGGAAGCGCGCCGCCGGGTCCGTCGCATCCAGTTCCCGGCAGTCCAGCCAGGCGAGGAAGCTCGCCTCCGGCGGCAGGTAACCCACGGCGGGCAGGTGCTGGGCCAGCAGCTTGGCCAGCAGCATCCGGTTCTCGTCGAGCTGGCCGCAGGCGGCGTCCAGCCACGGCACGCAGTCTGTGAACGCCGCGGCGGTGGCCAGCACGCCCAGGTGGCTGGCGAGCAGCGCCTCCCAGCGCCGCTCCAGCGCCGCGGCCGCCTGCGCGTCCGCCACCACGGCGAGCCCGCACTTCAGGCCCGGGATGTTCCAGCCCTTGGAGGCTGAGGTGAAAGTGAACGTGCGCCGGGCCAGGTCGCCGTCGATATCCAGCGAGAGGAACGGGACGTGACGGGCGCCCGGTAGCGCCAGCGGCGCGTGAATCTCGTCCACGACCAGGACCACGCCGCGGCGCGCGCAGATGCCGGCCACCGCGAGCAGGTCGTCGCGTGACCACACCCGGCCGGTCGGGTTGTGCGGGCTGCACAGCAGGTAGGCGGCCACGCCGTCGCGGGCGAGGGCGGCGTCCACGGCGTCGAGATCCAGGTGATAGCGGCCGCCCGCGTCGCGGCGCAGCGGTGCCGCCACGACCTCCCGGCCGGCCAGCCGCAGCCGGAAGAAGAACGGCGGGTAGACCGGCGGGTTGATGACGACACCGGAACCGTACGGGGTCACCTCCTGCAGCACCTCCACGATCCCGGTCATCACGTCCGGGGCGGCGAACACCCGGCCGGGATCGGGTGCCCAGCCGAAGCGCTGCCTGGCGAACCCGGCGTACGCCTCGCCCAGGCCGAGCGGGTGCGGGTAGCCGCAGTCACCAGCCGTGATCGCCTCCCTGACCGCGTCCTTGATGGGCTCGGCGAGGTCGAAGTCCATCTCGGCGACCCAGGCCGGGATGACGTCGGGCGGATATTCGGTCCACTTCCAGCTGCGGCGGCGGCGCAGCGCCGCGAGCGAGCAGTTACCCAGCACCCGGTCCACGTTTCCGACCGTATCCCGAGAACGGGGCCGCCTTCCCTCGCGTTCTGCGGGACCGCTGGGCTCCGCCCCTTGCCCGCCGCCGGACGCTTGGCCTGCTTTACCCCCGCCGGACGCGCCGCCTCCCCCGGCCATCCCACCGGACGCGCCACACTTGCTGTCATGGACGCAACCGAGGGAACGGGCGAGCCGCAGCCCCCGCAGCCAGCGGGCGGCAGGCAGGCCGGTCATCAGGGCCAGCCCGCGGACGGCAAGAACTCCGAGGGCGGGCACGGCATCGACGCCCTGTGGGAGCGGCTGGCCAGGCTGGAGCAGTCGGTGCCCGGCGAGCTGCGCAACCTGCCCAGGCAGGTTGGCAAAGAGGCAGTCCCCGCCTGGCGCCGGGTGACCCAGGGCGAACCGCGCTGGCAGGTGAGCCTGGCGACCGCCTCGGCGATCGCGCTGCAGGTGCTCATTCCTGGCCGGCTCGCCGTGCAACCCGCCTGGCTGCTGCCGGCTCTCGAGGGGCTGCTCGCGGCCGCGCTGATCATCGCCAATCCGCGCCGCATCGACCGCCAGTCGGTCATGCTGCGCTACACCAGCATGACGCTGATCGCCCTGATCACCCTGGCCAATGTGTGGTCGGCGGAAAAGCTCATCGCCGACATCATCCACGGCCAGAATCCCATCGCCACCCAGGCGCCCGCGCTGCTCCTCGACGGCGGATCCATCTGGCTCACCAACGTGATCGTCTTCGCCCTGTGGTACTGGGAACTCGACCGGGGCGGCCCGGTGGCGCGCGCGCTCGCGGTCAAGCCGTACCCGGACTTCCAGTTCGTCCAGATGGTCAGCCCGGAGCTGGCGCCGCCCGGGTGGGAGCCGATGTTTGCCGACTACTTTTACCTGTCGTTCACCAACGCCAGCGCGTTCAGCCCGACCGACGTGATGCCGATGTCCCGGTGGGCCAAGATGCTCATGCTGATCCAGTCGGCGGCGTCCCTGGTGACGGTGGCGCTGGTCATCGCCAGGGCGGTCAACATCCTGAAGTAGCCGCCGCGGGGGCCCGCATCCCGGCGGGGTCAGGAGTCCAGGCCGAGGGTGAACGTGGGCTTGGGCGACGTCTCCGGGAGCCGGTGCTCAGCGGACAGGCGGCGGATGGCGGTCCCGGTGGCCAGGAACTCCGTCGCGTGCGCCCCCCAGACGTGGTTGGAAACCGCCACGTTGACTCCGACGATGCCCGACGCCTGCGCCTGGGCGGATTCGGCCTGCATCCGCATCAGGGCGAGCTCACGCGCCTCGTAGATGCCCTGGGTGAACTGGACCATCTCCTGGTTCTGGCCGGCCTGGCGCAGCGACTGCATGACCGACTGGTGAGCGATGTGGTAGACGCACGTCCCCAGGACGAAGGCCACCGGCACCGCGCCTGCGGCCAGCAGCCGGAAGAAGTCCTGCGCGGACAGGTCAGAGGTGAATGCCCGGCCGTCCGGCGCCCGGTGCGCACCCGCGCTGCCGCGGCCGCTGAGCGCGCGCACCGCCGTGCCGGTGGCGACGAACTCCAGCACCTCCTGTCCCCACACGTACATCTGCATCCGCAGCTGCACGCCCACGATGCCGTCCGCCCCGAGGTGATCGGCCTCAGCGCGCATCCTGGCCATCGCCAGCTCACGCGCGCTGTACATCGCCTGCGTCAGGACCTGCAGCTCCTGGTTCTGCGACCAGCGGCCCACCTGCAGGCCGACGTGGTAGATGGATGAACCGACCACGAAACCCAGCGGCTCGAACCCGGCCTCCCCCAGCAGCACGTACTCCGAGACCGACAGGTCAGAGGTGAAGACCCCGGCCGGGTTGGCCCCGGCGGTCTGGGCGAGCCTGGTGTCGGCGGCCTGCGGTTCCCACGCTGAGGTGTCGGCGGCCGGCCGGCTGGAGAAAAGCGGCATGGAAGGCTCCTTAACGCGGGCGCGGCGGCGCGCTGCGCTGGCTCCCGCAGCCTACCGCTGCCTGCCGGAGAAATTCGCTGGTCAGCGGGGCGAGCGCCCTGCTGGCGGCCGGGGTGTCACCGACGGCCCTCTGGACTCTGCTCGGTGGCTTACCGCCGACCGGGCCTCAGGCGCCTCCCGGGCCTCCTCGGCGCGCTGGACAGCATCACCCGACACCCAGGTGACCACCGCCGGCAGCAGAACGACGGGGACCACCAACGGCAGGAGCAGCAGCCCCAGCCAGTCCCAGAGCGAGTTTCCCTGATAGCCGGTCCAGCTCCACTTCAAGGCGTAGCCGCCGATGATCGTGACGGCCCACCCGAGAGTCATGAGGGCGAAGATCCCCTTGTGATAGGGGCGTAGCGAGCGACGGACGGACGGCCAGATGCCCAGGACGGCCACCGCCGCCGGAAGCAGGAGCAGCTCAAACCAGTTCCACAGGGTGTTGCCGGGGAAGCCGGTCCAGTGCATGGGAATCAGGTAGCCGAACGTAACGAACACCGCGAACGCCCCGGTGATGGCCAGGTAAGCGACGCGCCTGGCGCGGCTGACGTAACGCCCGTGCTTGATCCACAGGGGAATGGTGCCGACCACGACGGGCAGCAGCAGGAGATGCAGCCAGTCCCACAGCTGGTTGTTCGCGGGGAAGCCGGTCCACTGCCAGCCGCCGACGTAGCCGCCCCAGAGGACGATCAGTCCGGCGACCGCCAGGACGCTGGCAGCGTATTTCCGCACCCGCTTGTCGCTGGCGAGTGCGCGCATGGCGCTATCTGGCTGGCCGGCTGCGGCTATCCGCCTCTGCACCGTTTCCTGAGACGGAGCCCAGGGGAGGTCGAGCTCGTGCAGCTGTGCCACCAGTTCCTTGTGCAGCAGCGCTTTGGCGATGGCCGCGGCGTCAGCCTCACCGCCATTGGCCGCCGTCTCCAGCTCGGCCAGGGCGCTTAGTCCCAGGAACTCGTCCGGCTCGATGGTGATCATGAGAGCGGCCATGTGGCAGTTCCTTCCATCGGCCCGCTGAACGAGCAGGCGATCCGCCCATCACGGTTGATTGTGCCACCAACCGCCCGGACGGACTGGCAGCCAGCCCCAGGCAGGTAGCATCCTGGCCCGCGACAGGCGCCAGCGGACTCTGTTGGCCAGACCTTCCTGGCGCTGGAACTTGCTACCGGATGGACGTCGCTGCTGGGTTGATGTTCTGGTTCAGGTGGAAGACGTTGTCCGGGTCGTACCGCCGTTTGAGGGTGGCGAGGCGCGCGTATTTCTCCGAGCCGTAGGCAGCGCGGACTCGATCGTCGCCTTCGATCCCGAGGTTGTTCACGTATACCCCTCGTGAGAATGGGGCCATCGCGTCGGCGAATCGCCGGGCATGCCCTCGCCGTTCGTCGTCTACGCCCGGATCGGTCCAGGTGGTTGCAGACATGAAGTCGAAAGCGGCATCGCGGTGGCTGAAGGCAGTCGCCTCATCGCTGACGCGGCCGATAGCCCCGCCCAGCGCTTGAAATGACCCCGAGATCGGGGGGCAGTCTCCCGACGAGCCGAAGCCACGGGTAAGGAAGACCCCGATCGCCGCGTCGGGAAGCCCGGTCAGGTAGTGCGCCCTCCAGTACCGGCGCATACCGTGGCGCCACCCCTCGTCGTTGCTGGCCTGCAGGTCCGTATACGGCATGAGGCCGACGTTCTGCGCGACTGGCCGCGCGATGCGCTCGAGGTGACGGCCGAGAGCCAGGCCCTCCTCGGAGCGTCCCACGTGGACGAACACCAGCGCGACGACCGGCTTGCCGTGACACTCTTCAGGGAGGAACGAGTCCGCCTCGGCGTCCCCGATGGACGCCATCCAGGTCGTCTCGTCACTGGCTTCCTCGGTGAGTTGCCGAAAGCCCTGCAGCACGGCCGGGCCGTCTTCGATGGCGTAGAAACCCGCTCCGCTCACAACCATCGGCCCGACGGGATGGAGCTGGAACTCGAACGAGGTGACGATGCCAAAGTTCCCGCCGCCCCCGCGAAGCGCCCAGAGCAGGTCGGCATCACTGTTATCGCTCGCCACCACAACATCGCCGGCCGCGGTCACCACTTGGGCTGACAGCAAGTTGTCGCAAGCGAGCCCGTACTTGCGGGACAGCCAGCCGACGCCGCCACCCAGGGTCAGGCCGGCCACCCCGGTGTGCGATACGAAGCCGCTCGGGACCGCAAGTCCGTACCGCTGGGTCGCGTCATCGACGTCGGATAGCAGGCAGCCCGCCTCCACGGAGGCTCGACACGCACCCGCATCCACGTGCACAGACCTCATGCCCGACAGGTCGATGGTGACGGCGTCGTCAGCGACGCCGTAGCCGGCGAGGCTGTGACCGCCGCCGCGCACGGCCACCTCTAGGCCGTGGGCGCGCGCGATACGCAGGGCGGCGACGACATCGGCCGTGCAAATGCAACGAGCGATAAGCGCCGGCTGCCGGTCGATGCTCGCGTTCCAGACTCTGCGCGCCTCGTCGTACGGTCCTTCGCCGGGGAGGACGAGGTCGCCCCGGAACATCCCGCGGAGCTCCTGCGCCGCACGCAGCGCCGCCGCGGTTGTCTGCATCACCCTATTCATGGTCGCCCCCTGTCGCGTTGGTGCAGATGGGAGCAGTCTCCGCCACAGCCCTAAACGCCAACTAGACGACGCGGAGCGGTGCGGCGGGGCCACCATAGAAGGCACGCGAGGAGGTGACGGGTGGACTTTCGGATCCTGGGGCCGATCGAGGTAGCTGACGCCGAAGGTCGCGGCCTGCCCCTCGGGCCGCCTCGACAGCACGCCCTTCTCGTCCTCCTCTTGCTTCACCTGGGGGTACCGCTGCCAGTCGATCGACTGGTCGATCTCCTGTGGGCCGACGCAGCGCCCGAGACTGCTATGACCATCGTGCACGGATCGATCGCCGGGCTTCGCCGAGCGCTCCGGCAGGGGCGCGCGCGGGCCGCTGCGGCAGGCGGCATCGTGACCCGGCCAGGTGGTTATGTGCTCGACGTCCGTGCCGAGCAAGTGGATGCGCTCCGCTTCGAGCAGCTCCTGTCGGAGGGCCGGCGCCACCTCCGGACCGACCCGCACCGGGCGGCGGCAACGCTGTCGAAGGCCCTGTCGCTGTGGCGCGGTCCCGCCATGGCCGGCATCGAAGGGAACTTCGTTCGCGACGCCGCCCACCGGCTGGAAGAACTCCGCCTCGACGCGCTGGAGGCCAGGATCGAGGCCGACCTCGCCGCCGGGCGGCACGCTGACGTTGTGGGCGAGCTCGAGAGCCTGGTGGCGCGGAACCCGCTCCGGGAGCGACTCTGGGCGCACCTGATGGTCGCCCTCTACCGGTGCGGACGGCAAGCCGACGCGCTCGCCTCCTACCAGGCGGTCAGCAAGATCCTCGGTGCGGAGCTTGGCGTTCTGCCCGGACCCGAGCTGCGTGACCTCCAGCGCGCCGTGCTCGAGCACCACCCGTCCCTTGACGCCCCAGGGATCACGCGCGGCCGTTCCAGCCTCCCCCTACCCCTCGGGGTGTTCGTCGGACGGAACCAGGAACGGCAAGAGATCGCATCCCTCCTCGAAGGCCACCGGCTGGTGACTCTTGCCGGGGCCGCCGGCATCGGCAAGACCCGGCTGGCGGTGGAGGTCGCACGCTCGACGGCGGGCCGCTTCCCGGCGGGCACATGGTTCGTCGACCTCGCTCCGCTGTCCACAGCGGAACTGGTGGCGCAGACGGTTGCCGACGTGCTCGGCGTCCGGGCTGAAGCCGGCATGGCCCTCGCCGACACGATCGCGGCCGGGATGGCGCACCGCGAGGCGCTGCTTGTCCTCGATAACTGCGAGCATGTGGTGAAGACCTGTGCGCAGCTCGCCGAAGCGATAGTCACAGCCGGACCGGACATACGTGTGCTAACCACCAGCCGGGAGCCGCTCGGCATCCCCGGCGAGGTCGTCTTCTCCGTTTCTCCCCTTCCGGTCGCCGACTCAGACGAGCCGTGGGAGCGCGTCGCCGCCAGCGAAGCCGTTCGGCTGTTCGGGGCGAGAGCGGCGACGGCCCGGCCTGGATTCCGGGTGACCGAGGCCAACGCCGGACTCATCCGCGACATCTGCCACCGTCTCGACGGGATGCCGCTTGCGCTCGAGCTGGCCGCTGCTCATGTCGCTGGCCTTCCCCTCCGCGACATGGCGTTGCGCCTCGATCACCGGTTCCAGCTGCTCGATACGGGTGCCGGTGTCGCACACGGCCGGCATCGCGGCCTCGGCGCCGCGGTGGAGCGGAGCTACGACTTGCTGGCCGGACCCGAGCAGATCGTGTTCGAGCGGCTGTCGGTGTTCCGCGGGGGGTTCTTGCTCGACGCCGCCGAGGCGGTCGCCAGCGGCGAGGACGCAGCGGAGCAGGACATCGCAGCGCTATTGTCCCGGCTCGTTACCCGCTCCCTCGTCCAGCTGGAGGATGCGTCACCCTGGTTTGCCCGCTACCGGATGCTCGAACCGCTGCGCCAGCACGCGTGGGAGCACCTGAATGACCGGCGCGCCGTTGCGACGACGACTGATCGCCACGCTCGTTACTACGTTGCTGGCGTCGCAGAGGTTGAACCACACCTGTACCGGGCCGGCTCGAGGGCGTGGCTCGACCGGTTGCGTGCCGAGAACGAGAACCTGCGGGCCGCGCTCGAGTGGTCGTTCAGCGCGGAGGGAGATGCGCAGCTCGGCGCCCGCCTGGCGGGTCTGCTGTGGCACATGTGGGATCTTTCCGGCGCCCGCACCGAGGGTTTGCACTGGGTGGACGCGGGGCTGCGGGTGGTGGACCGTTCAGAACCCGATAGCCGGATGACCCTGCTGTCTGCCGCGGCTTTGTTCCGTCTCGGCTTGGGAGACTTCGAGGCCGCGCACGAGCACGCCGCCGAACAGCTCGAGCTCGCCCGGTCGGTCGGGAACCGTCGATGGGAAGGCGACGCGCTGACCAGCCTGGGAGCAGCCGCGTGGGCGCGAGGCAACCTGGAGACCGCGAAACCCCTCTACACGCAGGCGGTCGAGGTTCTCGGCGGCGCCGGTGATCCGTGGCGCACGGCCATGGCGCAGGCGCATCTGGCCCGGGCGCACCGGGACAGCGGCGAGCTGGACGAAGCCAAGCGGAGCGCAGAAGCCGCTTTGTCCCACGCTCGCCACGTCGGCGAGGACACCGTGTTCGGGTTCGCCCTCGACGTCCTCGCCTCCATCGTCCACCGACTCCAGCAGTCCGAGCTTGCCAGCCAGCTCGTTGAAGAGGCGCTTGCCCATTACCGGGCTGTCGGCTACCGGGAGGGGGAGGCGTCGGGTCTGCACGTGGCGGGCCGACTTCTTCTGGAGCGCAAAGCGAACGCCGCCGCCGGCCGGACTTTCCGGGACGCACTGGATCTTTGCCTACGAATCGGCCAGCGCGCCGGGATCGCCGCGAGCCTGGAAGGCCTCGGCGAGATGCTGGCCGCAGCAGGCGACGACCTGGGCGCAGCCGCCTTTCTCGGTGCCGCAGCCTGTCAACGCGAGGCTATTGGCGTGCCCATGCCCACTAAGGACCGGCGTGCGCTGGACGCTGTTTCTACGCGGCTACTCGGAAAGCTCGGAGCTGATGAACTGGGGCGCGCCTGGCGACGAGGATCCGACATGAGCTTGGACAACCTGTTGCGACAAGCGCCCGCGCTCGAGACGCCAGAAGGGGAGCGGGACGGGCCTGCTCGACCATCCGACACCTGAGCGTCACCCTCCGCTCACGGCCAGGCGAGTGATGCAATCGGTGATTGCCGCCGATCTGGCTGGCCAGCCCGCTGCCGGGCCGTCCGGGTGTGCGGGATCCCCGACGAGCGCCGCTTGAGGGCAACTGTCCCCGATGCGACGATACTCACCACGCACCGAGGAGGATTGCTATGCCAGCAAGGATCGGCAACATCACCTTCGACTGCGACGACGTGCTGAAGATGGCGGCCTTCTGGTCGGCGGCGCTCGGACGCCCGATCGAAAAGGGCAGCAGCGAGCTGTTCGCCTCGATCGGCGGTGCCGACGGCACGCGGCAGGAGCCAGCCTGGTACTTCAACAAGGTGCCCGAGCCAAAACAGGCCAAGAACCGTGTTCACATCGATCTGGTGAACCCAGACCCGTCAGCCATCGACGAACTCGTGCGGCTTGGCGCCACGGTCGCTGGACATCACAAGGTGCCGGGACATCCCTGGACCGTGCTGCAGGACCCGGAGGGCAACGAGTTCTGCATCGCAGCCAAAAGCTTCACCGGCTGGGACTGAGCGCGAGCCGTGTTTGCTGTGGCCGATGTAACTGGCGGGCTGGACGGTCACACACGAGTTCAATGAGGCGGAGGATCCTTCCGATTCGGCCTGCAGTTCTCCGACGGCAGCAAGGCCGCCGGGAGTTGCCGAATCCAGGGCCGCCATCGATGCGCAGCTCATCCTCGACGCGGCACGACACAGCGTCCGCCTGTGGCCGGAAACCGACAGCTGACGGCGAAGCCGTACCGCTAGCCGCCGCTGATCAGGACCGGGCCAGCGAGAACCGTGCCCGGCACTCGCCGGGCACCGGACCCGCAGATCCGAAACCCCCAGCAACAGCGGGAGCGCGCCTGGGTTGACATGAAACTCACACAGAGATCATGCGGATGCCTAAGAGCGACGGTAGAAGGTTGGGCCCATACCCGGGTTCAGGGTTGTTCCGGCTTCTTGCGGAACCCCAGGCGGCCGGCGAAGCATCGGAGGATTCTCGTGACGCAACTTGGCCCGCCGGCTACCGAGAGCGGCCCCGGCGACACCGGCCGCCGGCAGGCGGCGCGCGGATCACGGCTTACCCGGCGGCGCCGCGTCCTGCTCTGGGTGGGCATCGCGGCGGCCTTGCTGGCCGTCGGCGGGCTGATCGGCGCCTCTTTCGTGAAGTCACCGCAGCAACTCGCCGCGGACACCGCGGCGCCGCCGGCCACGGTTACCACGGCCACGGTCGTCTCTCAGGTTCTTACCTCGTCGGTGCAGATGCGCGGCCTGGTGTACCCGGCGACCCAGTACGACGTGTACGCGAGCGCTCCGTCGTCGGGTTCGTCTTCGTCTTCGGCAGGTACGGGCCCGGCCGCGGGCAGCTCATCCTCCGCAGCAGGATCGGCAGCGGCGGGCGGCAGCGGGGCGGTGTACATATCGAAGCTGGACGTCGCCGCCGGCACCACGGTCAGCAACGGCGAGCAGCTCGCCGAGATCGACGGCGAGCCGCTGTTCGCGCTCACCGGCACGGTGCCGGCGTGGCGGGACCTGACGCCGGGCGAGAGCGGGCCGGACGTGACCGAGCTGCAAAAGGCTCTCGCCTCACTCGGCTACTACGGCGATGGTGACACGCCGGGGTACTTCGGCCCGGCGACCGAGTACGCGGTGTCCCTGTATTACGAGCACCTCGGCCACACCCCGCCATCCTCGGGTGGCGTGCCCGAGGCGGATGTGGTGTTCCTGCCGTCGCTGCCCGCGACGGTGGTCGCCGTGAATGGCGCGACCGGCGAGCAGCCCGGCCAGCCGTTCCTCGAACTCGCCGCCCGCGGGTCGCTGGCGCTGACCGGTGAACTGCCGCCGGCCTATGCCGGTCAGGTGAAGTCCGGCCTGAAGGTGACGATCTACGACGAGGTGACCGGCATCCACGCGACGGGAACCGTAGCCGGACTGGGGACGGCGACCACGCTAACGCCGGCGGGCACGGTGGTGGCCATCGGGGGCGGCTCGGGGTCGTCGGCCTCTGCTGGGTCAGCCAGCTCCGGGTCTTCCGGGTCGAGCAGCTCGGGCAGCTCGAGCAGCTCTGGTAGCTCGGGCAGCTCGGGCTTGACGGCGTTCGTCCCGCTGACCGTGCATCCGTCCAAGCCATTGGCTTCGGGCCTGAACGGCGAGAACGTCCTGGTCACCGTAGAGACCGGGCAGACCGAGGGGGCGGTGCTCACGGTGCCGGTCGCCGCGATCGTCACCACGGCATCCGGCACGAGCTATGTCACCGTGGTGGGCGCGCACGGGAAGCAGGCCGAGGTCCCGGTGACCCCGGGCATTTCCGAGAACGGCTACGTCCAGGTCACTGCGGTGAAGTCCGGAAAGCTCGCCGCCGGCGACCGCGTGGTGGTGAGCGGCTGATGACCACGCCGGTGATCGAACTGCGCGGGCTGGCCCGCACCTACCCGGGCCCGCCGCCGGTGCCGGCGCTGCGCCCGGCCGACCTGGTGATCGAGGCGGGCGGCTACGTCGCGGTGACCGGGCCGTCCGGGTCGGGCAAGTCGACACTGCTGCACCTGCTCGGCCTGCTCGACTCACCGACCGGGGGCAGCTACCTGCTGGACGGCCTGGACACCAGCACGCTGAGCGACCGGGACCGGTCCGCGCTGCGCGGCAGGCGGATCGGGATCGTCTTCCAGGCGTTCCACCTGCTGCCCTACCGGACAGCGCTGGAAAACGTGCTGCTCGCCGAGCTTTACAACCAGACGCCGCGAGGCGGCCGGTCCCGGGCGGCGGTTGACGCGCTCGACGCGGTCGGGCTGGGACACCGGCTCGACGCGCTGCCCACCACGCTGTCTGGCGGCGAGAGCCAGCGGGTCGCGATCGCGCGGGCGCTGGTGAACCGGCCGCGCCTGCTGCTGTGCGACGAGCCGACCGGGAACCTGGACTCGCGGAACGCGACCGCCCTGATGGAACTGCTCGACCAGTTGAACGCGACTGGTTTCACGATCGTGGTGATCACGCACGACGCGACAGTGGCGGGCCACGCCAACCGGGCGGTCGCGATCAGCGACGGGGTGCTGTCCGAACGAATCGACGCCGGTCATGGCTAGGCCGGCCACTGGCCTGCCGTCGCCGCGACTGGCCGCGCGGGACGCGACCGCCGAGGCGGTCGCGGGGATCGTGCAGCGGCCGGGCCGGGCCGTGCTGACCATGCTCGGCACCGTCCTCGGCGTGGGCGCGTTCGTCGCCGTGCTTGGCCTGACGGCCACGGGGGCCGGCCAGATCTCGCACCAGTTCACCGTCCTCGAGGACACCACGGTCACCGTGGAGGACAATGGCCCGGCCAACAACGTCGCCCCACCCAGCACCAATCCCGCCATCGGCTTCCCGGCCGGCGCTGACGCGCTCGCCGACCACATCAAGGGAGTGGCCGCCGCCGGTGTCTGGTGGCCGGTCTCCCTCCCGGCGGGCACGAACTTCACCAGCTCGCTCGCGCTGTCCGCCACCGCCTCCCAGACGGTCAACCTGCTGGCTGCCTCGCCGGGCGCGGTGCGGGCGATGGGCCTGACGATGGTCGCGGGCGCGCCGCTGAGCACATACGAGAACGACACCACTCAGCACGTCGCGATGATCGACACCACCGTGGCGGCCGCGGTCGGCATCTCCGCCGCGCGCCTGCCCAGCCATCCCGCCGTGTTCGTCAATGGCATCGCGTACACAGTTGTCGGCATCTACAGCTCCGCGCAGCGCGTGGTATCCAGCGAGAGCGCGATGCTGATCCCGGAGAAGACGGCCCTGGCTGACTACGGCAACCCGGTGCCTGGCATCGGGAACCAGGAAGAGGCGCAGATGGTCGTCGCGACCAGGATCGGCGCCGCGCAGACGGTGTCACGGCAGATCGCCGCCGCCGAGCTGCCCAGCGACCCGAGCAGGCTCGTCGTGACCTCGCCGCCCAACCCGCAGAACCTGCAGAGCCAGGTGACCGGCGACCTGGCCGGGCTGTTCCTGATCCTTGCGCTGATCAGCCTGCTGATCGGCGCGGTCGGTATCGCGAATACGACACTGGTCGCCGTGCTCGAGCGCACCGAGGAGATCGGCCTGCGCCGCGCCCTGGGCGCCCGGCCCCGGCACATCGCCGCGCAGTTCCTCGCGGAGTCCACCGCACTCGGCACGCTCGGCGGGCTGATCGGCACCTGCATCGGCGTCGGGGTCGTGGTGATCTTCGCCGCGACCAAGAACTGGACCGCCGTGCTGAACCCGGTGTACACGCTGCCCGCGCCGCTGATAGGCAGCGTCGTCGGCCTGCTGGCGGGCTGTTACCCCGCGCTGCGCGCGGCACGGACCAGCCCGCTCACGGCGCTGCGGCACGCCTGAAAGGAACGATCATGCGCATCCGCACCGGCCTGTGCCTGCTGGCCTGCTGTGCGGCCCTCGCCGCCTGCACAGCCGACCCGCACAAGGGACCGAACACCTCAGTGACCACGCCCCACGTCGGCAGGCCGGCGCCCCCGGCCTCCGCCCAGGCAGCGCTGTCGGGCGAGCCGTTCACCCCCTACGCGGCGCTCGGCCTGTCCAACAACGACGGGCTGGCGCCCAACGAGTCGAGCTTCGCCCTCGGCGGGGCGTGCATGACCGCCGCGGGCTATCCGAACGTCGGCGATGCGGATGTTCCGTTCGGCATCAGCCTGGGCGGACCCGCGAGCCTGGCATTCGCACAGCCGTGGGGGGAGTGGGGTTACCTCGGCGCCACCGAGGCCCAGCAGTACGGCTTCAACGTTCCCCCCGGCAGCGCGCTGACCCAACTGGGCATCGATGGCCCGGGGCCGGGCGGCCCGCCCAGCCTGCCTCAGGCGGAGCAGTCCGCGGCTTTCAAGTGCGGCACCATCGAGCAGAACTTCAGCAAGGCGGTGCAGAAGGGGCCGCTGGCCGGCATCCAGACGCTGACAACCGACATCACCGACGACGTGCTGCATGACCCCGCGGTGAAGAGCGCGACGCGGGCCTGGACCGCCTGCATGGCGAAGAACGGCTTCACCTTTCACAATCCGCAGGATGTGAGCTTCACGGAGCTGCATAACATGTACGACCCCGGGCGAGCAGGAGGAGGCATACGTATAAGCCCCGGGCAACAGGTCAGCCCTTCCGCTCAGCGGACGCAGCTCGCGGCGGCCGTCACGGATTCCGACTGCACCCAGTCCACCGACCTGGCCGGGATCTACTTCGCCGTCCAGGCCAGCTACGAGCAGCAGCTCGTCAACACGAACCAGCAGGCGCTCACCGCCGCTGTCAGGCAGTTCCGCGCCGCGTATCAAAGCGAGCTGACCAAGCTCCCTGGGCTGCTGCGGACGACGAAGGCCGTGCCATTCGGCAAGCCTCCCAAGGGCAAGACCTGACGGGCATGAGGGCGTCGCGGTGGCTGGGTCAGCGGCCGAGGTAGGCGAGGACGGCGAGGACGCGCCGGTTGTCGTCGTCGGACGGCTGCAGGCCGAGCCGGAGGAAGATGGAGGCGGTGTGCTTGGCCACGGCCCGTTCGGTGATCACTAGCTGCTGGGCGATGGCTGCGTTGGACCGGCCTTCGGCCATCAGCGCGAGCACTTCGCGCTCGCGCGGGCTGAGCGCGCCCAGGGCGGCGTTGGCGGAGTTGCTGTCCAGCAGCCGGGCGATCACCTCTGGGTCCATGGCGGTGCCGCCGCTGGCGACGCGGCGTACCGCATCGGCGAACTGCGCGCCGTTCAGGACCCGGTCTTTAAGCAGGTAGCCGATGCCGCCAGTTCCGCCGACCAGCAGCTCACGGGCGTACAGCTGCTCGACGTACTGGGACAGCACGAGTACCGGCAGGTCCGGCACCCGGCGGCGCGCAGCCAGAGCCGCTCGCAGTCCCTCGTCGGTGAAGGTCGGCGGCAGCCGTACGTCCACGATCGCTATGTCCGGCTTGTCTGCAGCGATTGAGGCGAGCAGGTCGGCGCCGTTGCCGACCGCGGCGGTGACCCGCATGCCGTGCGCGTTCAGCAGCCGGGTCAGCCCGTCTCTCAGCAGGAAGAGGTCTTCGGCGATGACAACGCGCACGGGAGCTCCATGTTGACGAGGGTCGGGCCGCCCGGCGGACTGGACAGCGCGAGCACGCCGTCAAATGAAGCGAGCCGGCGCTCGATGCCGGCCAGCCCGGTGCCCTGGACCGGGTCCGCGCCGCCGGTTCCGTTGTCGGCGACGGCGAAACGGAGCACCCCGCCCTCGTGTCGCAGGTCAACCCAGGCCTGGGCAGCGTTGGAGTGCTTGGACACGTTCGCCAGCAATTCACTGACCGCGTAGTAGACAGCGGACTCCACTGGCGCCGGCGGTCGGCCGGTCAGCTCGCTGGTGACGTGCACCTGCAGCGGCAGGTCCAGGGCCAGCGCGCGGACTGCCTCGGCCAGGCCGCGGTCGGCCAGCACCGGGGGGTGGATGCCCCGGACCAGGTTCCGCAGCTCGGCCAGCGCTCTGGCTGAGGAGTCGCGGGCCTCGGCGAGCAGCGCCCGCGCGGCGGCCGGGTTGCCGGTGATGAGCTGATCGGCGGCGTCCAGGGTCATGCCCATGGCCACCAGGCGAGCCTGTGCGCCGTCGTGCAGGTCCCGTTCGATCCGGCGGAGCTCGGCCGCTCCGGCGTCGATGCTGTCGGCCCGGGTCTGGGCCAGGTGGCGAACCCGCAGCGCCAGCTCGGCCTGCCCGGCCGGTGCCAGCATCGACCGGGCCAGCCTGCCGTAGCTACGCAGCAACTGCGGGGCCGCCCCAGCTGCCACCGCCAGGACCCAGCTCACGCACGTGCTGGCTACCACCCACGCCACGTCTCGCCAGGTCGCCGGGTCGGTGAGCAGCCAGCCCAGCAGGCCCCTGATGCCGCGCTTCTTCCCCTCGCGGGGCAGCAGCCGGTAGGGAACCGTGACCGGCACGCCGCACCACCGTCCGGCCAGCCGCCTGGTGAGATTGGCCAGCGGCCGTAGCAGCACGCTGACGCCGGGGGCCAGCAGCAGCAGCCCGACCGCGAACCCCAATTCGAAGCCCTTCGTGCTAGTGAAGACGGCGTGCACCGCCCCGCCCACCGCGATCGGCAGGCCCAGCAGCAGGCCCGCGCTGACCAGCGACAGCACCCACAAGCCCAGCCCTCGACCCCACGCGGTCAGGGCCGCGCCCCGGGACCGGCCGGCGGCCCGGCTCACCATTTCGCTGCTCATGCCTGGTCCCTCCGCCGGCTTACCCTGCTCCAGCGTGCCGCCCGCCAGGCCGGGCGCGCAGTGACGCTGGACCCCCGAACCCAGGTGTACCTAGGTGCACCCCAGGACACCGCCCAGCCATATAGCCCGCCAGCTAGCTGTTACCTAGCGTAACGGGAAGGGCGGCGGGAATGAGCTGAGGACAGGCGTTCGCCAGCGTTACAGGACGGCCGCGGCTGGTGTTCGCTCCTTCCGGCTCGCGTGAACACAAGGTGAGGTGACGGGATGAGGAATTTCCGCAAGCTTGCGTCTACCGCCGCGGTGACGGTACTGGCCGCTGCCGCGATGGCAGGGGCGGCGGCGCCGCGGACATCCGCGCTGGCGGCGCGCCTGGCGACCGGCAGCCTGGCGGCACGGGGGGCGGGCGGCGGGCGGTACTTCGCGGTGATCCGGCGGACCGAGTACGGCATCCCGCATGTCCTGTCGTACAGCTATGGAGGCCTCGGCTACGGCTACGGGTACGCGTTCGCGCAGGACAACCTGTGCGGGCTGGCGGACCGGGTGGTGACGCTACGAGGGGAACGGTCGAGGTATTTCGGCGCGACCGCGTTCTCCGATGACACCCTCGGGCCGTTGACCACCAACCTGGACAGCGACATCTACTACCGGGGGATGCGGGACTCGGGCATCGTGCAGCGGCTGCTGTCACGTCCCGCGCCGCTCGGCCCGACCGCGCAGGCCCGCCAGCTGGTCGCCGGTTACGTGGCCGGCTACAACCGCTACCTGCGCGATACCGGGGTGGCGCGGCTGCCGGATCCCGCCTGCCGCGGCCAGGCTTGGGTCACCCCGATCACCGCGCTGGATGTGTGGAGCGGCGTCTACGACCTCGGCACGCTGGCAGGGAGCATGGCGTTCCGGACGTATATCGCTACCGCGAGCCCGCCCGCGGCGGGTGCCGTCACCTCCGGGCCGGCCGTCCCCGCCGCCCCTGCCGCGCCCGTGATCGCCGGGGGGATCGGCAGCAACGGCTGGGCGCTGGGGCGGGACGCGACCCGTCAGCACGACGGGATGCTGCTGGCCAACCCGCATCTGCCGTGGACCGGCGACGCCCGGCTGTATCAGGTCCAGCTCACCATCCCCGGGGTGCTGAACGTGTCGGGCGCCAGCATCTACGGGACGCCGGTGATCGAGATCGGCCATACCGAGCACCTGGCCTGGACTGCCACCGCTTCCCACGCGCTGCATTACACCCTCTACCTGCTGACCCTGGTGCCCGGCCACCCGACCAGCTACCTGGTTGACGGCCGGGCAGAGCCGATGACCCGCCGGACGGTGACGGTGACGGTCCGCGGCCCTGGCGGGAAGCTGTCCACCGTCACCAGGACCCTGTACAGCTCGCGGTTCGGGCCGGTGCTGGCCACCGGCTGGACAGCCAAGACCGCGTTCGCGATCCGGGACGCCAATGCCGACAACCTGCGCTCGGTGAACGAATGGCTCGCGATGGGCAGATCGCAGGACCTCGCCCAGCTCCGCGCGGCTCAGGACACCTATCAGGGCCTGCCCTGGATGTACACGCTCGCCACCGACGTCAGCGGCGCGGCGTACTTCACCGACTCCTCGGTCACCCCGCACGTCACCTACGCCGAAGCAAAGCGCTGCCGTGTCGATACCAGCCAGGGGGGCGGCATCCTGAACGGCTCCACCACGGCATGCGGCTGGGGCAGCGACCCGGACGCCGTCGAACCTGGCATCTTCGGGCCCGGCCGCGACCCGAAGCTGACCCGGCGCGATTACGTGGCCAACTCCAACAACAGCCCGCGGCTCGCCAACCCCCAGGCGCCGCTCACTGGCTACCCCCCGGTCTTCGACACCCGCCCGCAGCTGGAGCTGCGGCCCCGGCTCAGCCTGAACATGATCGCGCAGCGGCTAGCTGGCACCGACGGCCTCGGCCCGCCCGGCTTCACCCTGCCCACGCTGCAGCAGACGATGCTCAGCCAGCGCAATTACAGCGCCGACCTAGCCCGCAGTGCCGTGGTGGCGATGTGCCGCGCCCACCCGGTGCTGACCGCCACCGACGGCAAGAAGGTCGATGTGCGCGCCGCATGCGCCGTCCTCGCCGCCTGGAACGGCCGGGCCGCCCGGGACAGCCGCGGCGAGGTCTTGTGGCGGCAGGCCTACGGCGGCCTTAACTACGCCCCCGCCACCTGGTGGCGTGTGCCGTTCAGTCCTGCGCATCCCGTCACCACGCCAAGCGGACTTAACACCAGCAACGCTGGGGTCCAGCACGCGCTGGCCGACGCCGTGCAGTTCTTCCAGACCCACCACATCCCGCTTAGCATCCCGCTCGGCCGCACCCAGCACTACGCCTCGATCCCACTGCCCGGCTGCACCGAAGGTGAAGGCTGCTTCAACCGCGTCGAGGGAGTCATCCCCCGGGGCAACGGCGTCGGCGTCGACGTGAACATGGGCTCGAGCTTCATCATGGCCACCGAGCTGACATCACACGGGCCCCGCACCCGGACCATCCTCACCTACTCCGAATCGGCCAACCCCGATTCCCCCCACTACAGCGACCAGACGGTCCTGTTCTCCCGCAGCCAGTGGGTCGCCGAATGTTTCACCCAAGCCCAGATCAACGACGACCCGCAGCTGCAGACCACCTCGCTCCGCAGCTGACACCCGCTGACAATCGATGCCCCGCCCGCGCTGCAAGGCCCGGCAGGCCAGTACGCAGGTGGGGCATGTCCAGCTGAATCGTGACCGGGTGCGTGGTCGGCACGAAGAAGTCCCACTGGCCCTGGCGCAGGCGGCACGGGACGCGTCGGCGTCATCCCCACTGGCCGGGCTGGTAGTCACCGCCCTGGTTCCGGCAGATGACGTTAAGCCGGTTCCACGCGTTGATCCCGGCGATGAGGCACACCAGCGCGGCGAGCTGGCCGGTGTCATAGTGCTTGGCCGCGTTCGCCCAGGCCTCGTCGGTGACCCCGCCGGCGGCGTCGGCGATGCGGGTGCCCTGCTCGGTGACTTCGAGCGCGGCGCGCTCGGCGTCGGTGAAGACCTTCGCGTCCCGCCACGCCGCCACCAGGTTAAGCCGCACCGAGGTCTCCCCGGCGTGTCCGGCGTCCTTGGTGTGCATGTCGACGCAGACCGCGCAGCCGTTGATCTGGCTGGCCCGGGTCAGCACCAGGTTCTGGGTCGCGAGCGGCAGGGTCCCCTGCGGTACGGCCGCCCCCGCCGAGATGAGGTGCTTCACGAACTTCTGCAGGATCTCGCTGCCGTTGTAGTCCAGACGCACGTCCATGGTGATCTCCCCTGCCGGTCATGATGTCGCCGGGCTTCTCGCCCGCTGGCTGGTGTTCTTCTCAGCAGTACGACGACACAACCCCCCGGAATGTCAGGCGGCACGCCAGCCCCCGGTCCCTGAGCCCGACCAGGCCAGAGCCGGGCAGCACTGAAGGCTGCGGATCTTCATGCGGGAGAACCTCGACTACCAGGCATCAGGAATCACTGGCCACGAGAATCAGCCCCTCCCGCTGTGCGGATATTCTGAATGACATGGACAGCCGGGCGAGTGACAAAATCCCCGGAGCCAGGGTGCGCGTCAAACGACACCTACCAGCCCCGCCCTCATCAAGCGCCAGGCCACGGGAGTGGCTGGCGCTAGCGGACGGAGCTGTCCAGGAAGCCAGGACCGAGGGGCCCGCTCTTGCTCTCGTCGGGCAGCCGCTGCCGTACCAGCCGGGTCGCGCCGAGCGGCGTAGCGGCGTGCCTGCCGAGATCATAACTTCCGACCGCGTGCCCAATTCCTGTACCTGCTCGTGGGCGTACTCCCGGGAAAAGCTGACCTTGAAGTACTACAACGCGGCATGCCCGGTGCATTTAGAGATTCTTGACCGCTAATTCCGGAAACGCCCGGGCATGCCATTCCTGTCGTGCGCCGGACCTGGGAAGCGGACCCGGCGCGAGGTCATCGCCGGCCGCTTCCACCGTGGCGTCATCGGGGTCATCACCGGCGGCTGCCTGCTGCTGCGCGAGCGGTCGGGGCCGGGCACGGTCGCGCTGTCCAGCAGGTGTTCCAGAACCTGCTGCCGCTACACGGGCGGCCGCGCGGCTGGAGACGCACGGGTTCCGTATGCTGGCGGACTCAGGGTCATGGCGTTCCTCCGCGCGATTCGAGCGCGCGGGTCACGACGGTCAGGTCCTCCTCGCCGAGCCCTTGATCAACGGCCTGCTGCCATTCCTCAGCCAGGCAGGCAAGGACGGCGAACCGGTCGTCGCCTGCCGCCTGCAGGGCCAGGCGCACGTCTTTGAGCGCAAGCGACAGCGCGAACTGAGCCGAGAACTCGCCGTCGGCGATCCGTTGCAGCTTGGCCGCCTGCCACGCCGACACCAGCGGGCTTCCACCCAGTGCGTCTATCACTGTCGCGGTCTGAAGGCCCAGCCGGTGAGCGAGAGCCATCGACGCGGCAACTGCTTCGGTCGCGAACGCCAGCCAGGTGTTGTTCACCAGCTTCAAACGCGTTCCAGCCCCCGCTTCGCCGACCCAGATTGTCCGCTGGCCGAGCGCGCTGAACAGCGGCGCGATCCGCGAACGCGCCTCGGCGGGCCCGGACGCGAAGATCGTCAGCTGGCCGCGCTCGGCCGGATCCTTGCTTCCCGACACGGGCGCATCCAGGAGTGTCACGTCGGGGCGCTCAGCACTGACCAGGGCCGCGACGCGGTCGATCCCCGCGACGCCGATGGTGCTCATCTGCGCCCAGATCGCGCCCGGAGCCAAAGCAGCAAGCATGCCCTGATCGCGAGCGATCGACATGACCGCGTCGGCGTCGGTCACCATCGTGACCACGATCGCGGCTCGTCGCGCGGCATCGGCCGCGGTCTCAGCTACCTGCGCGCCGAGCTTAGCCAGATCCCGGGCCGCCTCTATCTTGCGGTCCCAGGCAATCAAGGGGATCCCAGCGCGCAACGCACTGGCGGCCATCCCGTGGCCCATAGACCCGATACCGAGCACCGCAACCGGCTCGTGCGTGCCTGCCATGGATCTCTCCTCACCAGGTGTGTGCTATGCCGGGTCCTGCCAGGATCGCACCCGCCAGCCCGCCCGCTCGCTCCGGGCGCATGTGCCGCTGCCCCACCCGGACGTGGACGGGGATGCTGATCGTGGCGAGATCACCGCGGAAGTCTTCCCGGCAGGCGGTGACGCAGCCGAGGCGGCACGAGCGGTATCCGTGGTGTGACCGCACTTTGCGCGCTGCGGGCATGCCCGGTCCGCGGTCGCTGTTGAGCTTGGGGACGGCGTTGATGAACGCACTGGCCGAGAGGATCAGTCGCATGCCAGGCCCTGGTGAACTCCTCTCGCAGCCGCCCTCCCGCATCATCGGCCGGGAAGCCGAGCTGGCCCGGCTGTGCGGGCTGGTGGATCAGGTCCCGCTGGCCAGCCAGGTGCTGCTCGTCACCGGTGAGGCAGGGATGGGCAAGACCGTGCTGCTGGCCGACGCCGCCGAACGGGCACGGTCGGCGGGCATCCCGGTCCTGTCGGTCACCGGCCGTGAATCGGAGTCGAAACTCGCGTTCGCCGGGCTGCATCAGCTCCTGCGGCCGGTGCTGTCCAGCATCACTGGCCTTCCCGGCCGGCAAGCCCAGGCACTGACGGGGGCGCTGGGCCTGGCTGCGGACCCGGTTGCTCCCGACCCGCTGCTGACCGGGGTCGCCGTGCTTACCGTGCTGTCGGATTTTCCGAACGCGCCCCGCTTCTGGTCGTCGTGGACGACGCGCACTGGCTGGACCGAAGCTCCCTTGACGTCCTGGGCTTCGTCGGTAGCCGGCTGGACGCGGAGCGGGTCATGCTGCTGGTGGGCGCCCGGGGGCAGGCCCCGCCTCCCGGCTTTGGCCGGGGCTTCCCGGAGCTGCATCTGGAGCCGCTGTCAGCGGCGGACGCCGGCCTCCTGCTGGACGGGCAGCCTCGCCCTCCCCGCGGGCGGGCAAGGGTGCAGGTGCTCGCCCAAGCTGCCGGTAATCCCATGGCGCTGATCGAGCTGGTCAAAGTGATCGCGGACGATCCCGCCGCCAGCAGGCGGTGGGCCGCCGAGCCGCTGCCCCTGACTGACCGGCTGAGCGCCGTCATCACCTCCCGGTTCGCCGTCCTGCCCGAGCAGGCGCATGCCGCTCTGCTGCTGGCCGCCGTGGCCGATGGCCCGGACCTGCGCGTAGCCGCTAGCCACGGCGCCGGGCCCGATGCGCAGGCGCTGACGACGGCCGAGCAGCTAGGTCTGGTCAAGGTGAACAGGACCGGGCTGCAGTTCTCCCATCCCCTCGTCCGCTCCGCCATCTACCACTCCGCGCCCTTCGCCCAGCGGGCAGCGGCGCACCGCCAGCTCGCCGCGGCCCTGGCGGACGAGCCGGACCGGCGCGCCTGGCACCTGGCGGCCGCGGCTCTGCGGCCGGACGAGGAGGTGGCTTCGCTGCTGGAGGCTACGGCCACCCAGGCGCAGCGCCGCGGCGGTGCCGCCGGCGCGGCACTGGCGCTGGAACGCGCGGCCGAGCTCAGCCCCGACCCCGGCGACCAGGCCCGGCGGCTGGTGGCCGCCGCGTCGGCCGCCGTTCCGACCGGCCAGGCGGACTGGGTGCAGGATCTCGCCGCCCGCGCCCTGGCGGTCACCACGGACCCGGAACTGCGGCTGACCGCCCGCCACGACGCCGCGTGGACGCTGGCCTGGTCAGGGCGGCGCACCGCCGCGCTGTCCGCGCTGATCTCCGTCGCCGAAGAGGCATCGGCTGACCGGCCGGCCCTCGCCTGGGACGCGCTCGGCAGTGCCGCCACCGTCGCCTACCAGTCCGGCATGCCCGCCAGCCGCGAGGCCGTCACCCGCACCCTCGGCCTGCTGGAACGCCAGGGT
This sequence comes from uncultured Actinomycetes bacterium, assembly GCA_963702235.1. Classification (GTDB taxonomy): domain Bacteria; phylum Actinomycetota; class Actinomycetes; order Streptosporangiales; family Streptosporangiaceae; genus PALSA-505. The sequence goes on along the minus strand of CAVPBZ010000021.1, from coordinate 18,761 downwards.
CCGCCGCCCCCCGGCCGGGATCCGCGCATCGATGTCAACGCGCTGAGACTGTGGATCCGCGCCAGCGCCGACCCGGTCGCCAGCAGAAACCAGCTCCTCCCCTACCTGCGCAAGATCGTCGGCTCGCCCATTGAAAAGCCCTCCTTGTGGCGAATAGCTTCCACCGCATGGCTCCTGGACGAATCCGGCCTGGCGATCACCTTGCTGCAAGACGCCATGCAGCGGCTCCGGGCTCCCGGCGTAAGGGGAACCAGCGGCGGGAGCCTGACGGTGCTGGGGTGGGCCTACATCGACACCGGACGCTGGGACGAGGCGCTGGAGGTTGCCGCCGAGGCCGCCGGCATGGCTGAGGCCAGCCACATGGACCTCGTCGCCGCGTCCGCCGATTTGATCACGGCCACTGTCCTGGCCCTGCGCGCCGACTCCGCCGCGGCCCGCCGCCACGCCGCCAGGGCGCTCGCCACCGTCAACCCGGCCGAATGCGGGCTGATCGCCGCCCGGGCCCGGCGGGCCCTCGGCGTCGCCGCCCTCGCCGACGGCAGCTACCTCCAGGCGTTCACCCAGCTCCGCGGGCTGTTCAGCGAGGACGGCACGCCGCTGCACAACTACGCCTCCTACCTGGGCGTGGCCGATCTCGCCGCCGCGGCGGTCCGCGCCGGCCGGCGGCTGGAAGGGCACGACGTCATCGAGCGCGCGCTCAGCCATCTCCACGGAACGGCTTCGCCGCGGCTCGGGCAGCTCATCGCCCGGGCCCGCGGCCTGCTCGCCGACCCAGCCACGTCAGAGGCCTCTTTCAGCACGGCGTTCGCCGATCCGGCCGGGGACCAGTGGCCGTTCGAGCGGGCCCAGCTCCGGCTCGACTACGGCGAATGGCTGCGCCGCCGCCGCCGGATCAACGACGCCAAGCCCGTCCTGACACACGCCCTGGGCACCTTCCAGCGACTCGGCGCCCGGTCCTCGGCGCAACGCGCCCAGGCAGAGCTGCGAGCGTGCGGGGTGGCCGTTCCGGGCGCGCCCGGCGAACCCGATGCCCTCGGGGAGCTCACCCCGCAGCAGCGCCAGATCGTCCGCCTGGCCAGCGGCGGCCTGACCGACCGCCAGATCGGCGACCGGCTGTTCCTCTCCCCGCGCACGGTCAGCTCGCACCTGTACCGGTCCTATCCCAAGCTCGGGGTGGCCAGCCGCAACCAGCTACGCGACGTGATCGCCCGCGCCAGCACGCCAGCGCCAGCACACGAAAGCACCGAGAGCCGGACCCTTCGTTAGGTCGCTTTCCCGAAACAACCACGGGCGTTCGGTGTGCTTCCATGTCGCGAGCCGGCCGCGTTCCCAGCCGGGAAGTGCAGTAAGCCTGCGGATACCCCGCCCCTAGGTTCCAGGCGCAGACTCAGACCGTGCGAGGTTACCCGGCACCGGACCAGCGCCGCATCTTGGGGCGTCTGAGGACGTACCAGAGGAAGGGCTGACCCAGGAACCATCAACGCGCAGATCGGTCAGCGCTGGTGACCGCTTGTAGCCGCACAACCTAGCGTCCGCACGGGCGCTGGGCACACGAGGAAAGGAGACCACAGTGAACATCACCCGAATCACGCAGCCAGGGAGGCTGCGGCTCATTATCGCGGCTGTAATCGTGGCCATTGCCGGCTTGGTCATCCCGTTCAGCCAGATCGCGTCGGCCCGTACCGGCGGGGCTGCCGCCGCGGGTGACGGCCCTAAGCCCAGCATCGTGCTGGTGCACGGAGCGTGGGCCGACAGCGGCAGCTGGGCCGCCGTCACCGAGCGCCTGCAGGCTGACGGTTACACCGTGTACGCACCGCCGAACCCGCTGCAGGGCCTGGCCTACGACCCGGCCTACCTGGCTGATTTCCTGCACACGATCTCCGGTCCCATCGTGCTGGTGGGTCACTCCTACGGCGGGGCCGTCATCACCAACGCCGCGACCGGCGACCCGCAGGTCAAAGCCCTCGTTTACGTGGACGCCTTCGCGCCCGCGCAGGGCCAGACCCTCGCGCAGCTGCTCGCCTCCCAGCCCGGGACGTGCGCCGTGCCCGCGAACCTGAATGTGGTCCCGTACCCTGGCGCCCCCAGCGGCGCTGGCGACGCCTACATCAAGCAGAGCGTGTTCCCCAGCTGCATGGCTAACGGCCTGCCCGCCGCGGAGGCACATATGCTCGCCGCCACTCAGCGGCCAATAGCAACGATCGCGCTGACTCAGAAGAGTGGTGTCCCGGCGTGGAAGACAATCCCGTCGTGGGCCGTGGTGGGCACCGCCGACCACGCCATCCCGCTGGCGTTGCAGCTAGCCATGGCCAACAAGGCGCACGCCGATATCACCAGGGTAGACGCGCCCCACCTATCCATGATCTCCAGTCCGGGTACCGTGACGAACGTAATCCTGCAAGCCGTCCGGGCGACCTCCTGACCTAGGCCTTTCGCCTGAGGTAGCGACTGGCATGGTCAACAGAGGATGCCTGCCGCGGGATCCGCGGCAGGCATCAACTGCAACCGGGTTCGGTCAGTGGTGAACGTGGAAATCGACTAGTAGGGAGCCAGTGGGGGAAGTGAGGCTATGAGTCAGTTCGAGCCGATATGCCGAAGTGTTCTCGAATAGCTTCCGGCCGCTGCCCGCCAATGCAGGAGCGATGACGAGCCTGAGCTCATCGATCAGGCGCGTACGAAGCAGATAGTGCGCCACAGCAATGCTTCCGTGCACGCCGATGTCGCCGCCCGATCCATTCTTCAGCTTGGCAACAAACTCATCGAGCGCACCGTCCACGACGGTCGCGTTCGCCCACGGCTGCTGCGGGGTAGTCGAGGTGAGGACGTACTTGCGCACACCGTTAATGAAACTGGCGAAAGGCTCGATATCACTGGCAGGCCAGAACCCGGCCCACTCGTCGTAGGTTCGCCGGCCGAGTACGACCGCGTCCTGGCTGCCAATTACCCGTCCCAGATTCTCCCGCATCACCGGGTCAAAGTCGCGAATGAACTCGTCGGGGGACTCGGCGACGCCATCGAGTGAGAGCAGATGGTAGAGGACAACCTTGCGCATGGCTTCTCCCGCGTCTGGTTGGTTTACTGACGGTATCGACTCCCGCTTCGCCCTGAACTCATCGCGCACGCCCAGCCCGCCTGTTGCCCGCGGCGACGCTGCGTCTCGGCGCGGCCAGGGAAGCCGGGCGGGTATGGCGTGACGAATGTAGCGGAGCCGACGCGCTGGCCGGCTTCCATCCGCTGATCGACCTGCGCAAATCCTCCCGCCATGTCCGGGTGAGATCAACAGCTACCTCGGCTCGTCAACGATGCCCGGGCTGGCGCCGGCCCAGCCACGCGGATCGTGGAACCTCAGATGGTTACGGCTGGTGCTCCCAGCGGTCGGTTTGGTGGTGGAGGGCGAAGATCGCTGCTTGGACGCGGTCTTGCAGGCCGAGTTTGCTGAGGATGCCGCGGACGTGGGTCTTGACGGTCTGCTCGCCGATGGCCAGGTCCCGGGCGATCTGCCGGTTGCTGTGACCGCGGGCGATGAGCTGGAGTACCTGGCGTTCGCGGGGCGACAGCGGCTGCAGCGGGTCTGGCGGCGGTGGGCGGCGCAGCGCCTGGGTGAGCCGCGTCAGCAGTTCGGGGCTGAGGCTGGCGGTGCCGGCGGCGGCGCGGACGGCGGCGATGACGTGCTCGGCCGTGGCGGTTTTGAGCAGGTAGGAGGTCGCGCCGGCGTGCATGGCGCGGATGAGGTGCTCGTCGTCGGTGGCGGAGGTGAGCACGACAACGGCGGGCCGGTGCGGGCTGGCGTGCAGTGCGGCGAGCACGGCGTGCCCGTCCAGCCCGGGCATGTACAGGTCGAGCAGCAGCACGTCCGGGCGGGTGGCGGTGACGACGTCAACCGTCTGCCGGCCGTCTCCGGCTTCGCCGGCGACCTCGATGTCTGGTTCCTGGCCGAGCAGGTAGCACAGCCCGTCCCGGACGACGCGATGGTCGTCGGCTATCACCACGCGGATCGTCATGGCACCGGCACCCGGACGGTGAGCGCCGCGCCGCGCCCGGGTGTGCTTTCGATGTCCACCGTGCCGCCGAGTTCGGCGACCCGGTCCCGGATGTGGGCCAGCCCGGAGCCGGTGTGCGGGGCGGCTGGGTCGAAGCCGGTGCCGGTGTCGTGGACGGCAAGCTCTACGTGCCCGTTCTGGCGGGTCATCGACACGGCAAGCCGGCGGGCGTTGCCGTGCCGGACGGCGTTGGTGCATGCCTCCTGGGTGATGCGCAGCAGGGCGTGCTCGACGGCCGGGGGGAAGGTGATGTCGTCCAGGCTGGTGTCGACGGCGACGCCGAGCCGGTCGTGGTAGGCCGCGCAGCTCTCCTGCAGGGCCGGGGCCAGCCCGGCCCCGTTCAGGCTGGCCGGGCGCAGCTCTATCAGCAGCGCCTGCATGTCGCGCACTGCCTCCTCGCTGATGCACTCGATCGCCTGCGCCTGCTGATTGCCTGGGTCAGCCCGGCGCATCCCGGCGGCGATCATCCGCAGGCCGAACAGGTGCTGGGAGATCGCGTCGTGGATCTCCCGCGCGATCCGGGCTCGCTCCGCGGCGCGCGCGTCGCCGCTGGCGCGCTGCCGTTCGGCGGCTAGCGCGGAGCCCAGCTGCCGGGTCATGGTGGTGAAGTTCGCCTCCAGCCGGCCGACCTCGTCCCGGCCGGTGACGGGCAGGGTGACGGTGTAGTCGCCGTCGGCAACCGCGACGGTGGCTCGTTCCAGGCGGCGTACCCGGCGGACGAGGCGCCGTGAGGCCAGCAGCCCGAACAGCACGCCGACCGGCACGATGGCGAAGAGCAGCGCGAAGGGACCCGACAGCAACACGCGGTCCTCGCCGAGCTGACGCAGCTCGCTCCAGGTGCGGAGGGGGTTGACGAACCCGGGGGGCGACCATGGCACCTGGACATAGACGTAGGCGACCAGTCCCCGCCCGCCGGCCGGCGGCCTGCTGGTGCTGGCGCTGCTTTGCGACGCGACCATCCAGAACAGAACGTTGCCGTACGGCGTGGGAACGCTGCCGCCTTTGAGGTAGACGTTGCCGCTCGGGATTGCCGTGCTCGCCTGGACAGGGAGTTCGCTGGCCGCCGCTCGCCCGGACGGGCACCGGGATGGCGCGGAGGACGCGACGACCGTGCCGTCGGCGGCGATCGCCACGACCGCGGTGACCGCCTGGTTGCTGCGGATCGGGCCGGTGATCGCCGGAACGGCCAGTGTGCCGTCCGGGGCCGAATTGGCCACGGTCCCTGGCTGCGCCCGCTGGCCGGGGACGCCGAGCACGGTTCCGGCCGGCACGCCGCCGGGATAGCGCCGGGCGAGACGATGGGCGTAGCTCGTCGCGGTCTGGCTCACCTGGTAATGCAGCTGGGACCGCAGCTGGTCGCCCTCCGCCACCGGGGCTACCTGGAAGCAGAGCACGAGCATCTCGACCAGCACCACCACGGCGAGCGTGACGACGATGTAGGAGGCGATCAGCCGCCCCGATAGCCCCCACGCCCTGCGCCGCACCCGGTCAAGCACACCTGCACGGTCCAGCACACCTGCACGCTACCTGCGCGCACCCTTCCGGCGCCCCCTTCCAAGGAGGGACCCGCGCTCCCCCCCGCGCGTGATGCGCCTGCCGCCGCTGGCCGGCACGCTGGCTGCCATGAACCACAGTCATCCTGCCTGGCCGCGAGCAGGCACCAGATGAACAGCTGCGAGGAGCTCGCATGAGCATGAAGCACACCGCACCGCCGCGACGCCGGTGGCCGTGGCTCGTCGCCGCGCCCCTGGCGGCTTGCCTGATCGCCGTGTGCGCGTCCGCCGCCACCGGCAGCACCGCAGCGTCTGCCAGGACCTGGCCACATTCGACAGCAGGTTCGGCCTGCCCCCGGCAAAGCTGCGGGTCATCAATACCACCGCCCGGTCCGCGACGCCCTACCTCGCTAGCGACGAGGAAGTCGAGGACACCGAGATGGTGCACGCGATCGCGCCCGGCGCCACCCTCGACGTCGTCCTGGTGCCCGCCGATGCCACATCCAGCAGCGCGAACTTCGCCGCCGCCGCGACCAAGGTGATCCAGACCGGGGTCGCCGTGCACGCCGCAGTGGTCTCGATCAGCGCAAGCGGGGGCGAGCACTTCTTCACCCGCGGCGAGGTCGCCCGGATGCACGCGGCGCTGGAGCAGGCCCACGACCAGCACGTCACGGTCGTCGCCGCCTCCGGCGACACCGGCGCGATCAGCGACAACGGGCCGCCCAGGCAGGTCAGCCTGCCCGCCTCCGACCCGCTGGTGCTGGCAGCCGGCGGCACCATCCTGGACGCGACCCAGCCGGCCGGCACCTACCTGGGCGAGATGGCCTGGAACGGCGGCACTGACGCCTCCGGCGGCGGCTACAGCAGCCTGTTCCCCCGGCCGGCCTACCAGGACGGCCTCGCCCGGGCCGGTGCCACCCGCGGTGTCCCCGACGTGGCCGCCAACGCGGACTCCGACGCCGCCATGACGATCGAGTACAGCGACGGCGAACTCCGGCCAGCCACGGGCACCAGCGCTTCCACCCCGCTGTGGGCGGCCGTGATCGCTCTGGCCGACCAGGAAGCCGGCCGGCATCTGGGCTTCGTCAACCCCGCCATCTACGCCATCGCCCGCGGCCCCGCCTACCACCGGGCCTTCCATGACGTGGTCACCGGCGACAACTCGGTGCTGTGGCCCACCGGTGTCTTCGTCGGCTACAACGCCGGACCCGGCTGGGACCCGGTCACCGGCTGGGGCAGCCCCGGCGCCCAGTACCTGGTCCCGCTGCTGGCCCACGCGGCCCGCTCCGGCGCCTGACCAGAATGCCCCGCCTCCGCCAAGCAGCGGTGATGACCTCCAGGATGGGTAGGCGAGCGCCGTGCGGTCGGAGACCTAAGAACGACTGGAGCACCCAGATTGCGAGGAAACATCCATGGACACCGAGAACCAAGGAGCTGCGCGGGGTCGGGCGGCAGGCGCCCCGGCCGAACGACGGGCGCGATCGCGGACCGCGTGGCGTACCAGGTCTCGCTGGCTTGTGCACCTCGGCCTCCTGGCCTTCGCCGCGGCGGCACTCGGGACCCTGCAACTCCTCCACATCCGCAACGCCATTCATGCAGACGTGGGGCTGATCTTCGCAGGCCTGGTCATTGTCCACCTGGCGCAGCGTCGCCACCGGATCGCTCGGATGTTCGCGCAGCTCAGGCGCTCTAGCCGACGGGTCGCGCGCGAGCTGCGTCGCTTGGCGTCGGATGCGACCCTCGCCTTCGTCACGGTCAACGTCGTGGTTTCTGGGATCCTCGACTGGGATCGGGGAGCCCCACTGCTCCTGCCCCTCCTTCCGCAACCCTTCGACAGGTGGCACCTGCTCTCCTCTGTCGTGCTCGTCGTGTACCTGGTAATCCACGTCTCGCGCCGGTGGAAACGCCTCCGACGATCCACGATCCGATAGCCCTATGGAACATGTGGTGCACGGGGCAGAGCGCGTTACGCGGCGGCACCGCAAACGGGGTCGCGCCGCAGAGGTGGTCGCGGACGCGGTCCCTTATCGGCCTCCTGCACACAACCCTCGCCAACCGCTGCAGCGGGTCTGAATGCTGCTTTGCCGGTTCAGGTTGCCGGCGGCGCGGATCGCGGCGGTGTAGCCGCCCGGGCCGCCGCCGAGAACGGCGACGTCAACGTCCATCACGCGCCTGCGGCAAGCCTGGCCGTCACAACGATCTCGGGGACCCCGGCCAGCGCGCGCGACACCGGGCAGACCCGCTTGGCCTCGTCCGCGTGCGCCTGGAACACCTGCTCATCCACGCCGGTGACGCGTCCCTCCGTATCCAGGTTGATCCGCGCCAGCGTGGGGGCGCCGTCGATGTTGCGCAGCTGGACGCGCGCGTTCGTGCGCAGCGACTCCGGCGGGTGCCCCGCGGCGCTGAGGATGTTCGACAGGGCCATCGTGAAGCAGCTGGCGTGTGCTGCCGCGATCAGCTGCTCCGGATTTGTTCCCTTTCCCTCGCCGAACCGCGAATCGTAGGAGTAAGCACCCTCAAAGACGCCGTCACCGACAGTAACGGTCCCCGAACCGCTCTCCACATTCCCGTGCCACTCGGCGCTGCCGCTCCGCACAGTCATCCTTGCCTCCTACGCTCGCCCGGCCAGACTTGACCATCCATCCCCGCGGCTGGCGCGCGGCGCCGGCCTCGGGACGGGTAACCCCGCACAGCTCGACCCTGCCCCGGAACCCGGCGGCCCGGTATCCGCCACGTGACTGCACCTCCCGCAGACGGCTCCAGCCGGGGGAGGCGCGAAACATCGCCGGGAACTAGCACTTCTCGGGCAGGGCATATGGGACAGCCCCTCGTATGCACCCGCTCCGACCGGGAGCGTTCCCGTAGAGGGTTCACATGTGAGACAGCTCGGGCCAGGCGTCCGTCGGCGCCCTTGGACATGGTCGACTACCTGGCACCTACGAGGACTTGGCAGCAGCGAGGTAGGCCGCGTTCAGGCGCTCGCGAACGCTCGGTGATCGCGGTGGGGTATCGCAGCCAAGGTGCGAGTGGCGCAGTTCGTCGATGAACTCTTGCCAGAGCGCGGGGCCGCCTTGTTCGAGCAGCTCGGCGCGAACGCGCAGCGCGGAGCTCGTGGGCCGGTGGCGAAGTCCCCAGCTGCCGAGCTGCGCGAACACGGGTACGAGTTGGATCGCGGGTTCGGTCAGGCTGTAGCGCGCTCGCTGGCCGGGTCGTGTGTCCTCACGGGTGAGCAGTCCCGACTCGACGAGTCGCTTGAGTCGGTCGGCGAGGATATTTGAGGCGATTCCCTCGATTGAGTTGGCTTGCAGCTCGCGGAAATAGCGGCGGTCTCCGAAGACGATGTCGCGGAGGACGAGCAGGCTCCAGCGATCGCCGAACACCTCGATGGCGGCGTTGATCGGGCACTCCGACCGCGGCTCATTCGCTTCGCCCATAGTGCTTGCAATCTACTACCGCCCGGTACTACGGTCTCGACGAGCGGTTGCAAACCACAAGCGGAAGGGGTCACCGTGCTGAGGCAGGTCGCCGAGGGCGTGCTGATCCACGAGAGCGAGTTCTGCCGGAGCAACGCCGTTGTCGTGGAGGGCCGGGCCGGCGTGTTGCTCATCGACCCCGGGGTGCACGGTTCCGAAATGGCCTGCCTCGCGAACGACCTTCGCGAGTTGGGCCAGACCGTTGCGGCAGGCTTCTCGACGCATCCGCACTGGGATCACCTGCTCTGGCACGCCGGGCTCGGCGCGGCGCCTCGTTACGGCACGTCCCGCTGCGCGGCCACTGTCCGAGATTGGCTGTCGGACGCGGGTGGGAAGGCCCGCATCGTCGAGTGGATACCGCCGGACATCGCCGAGCAGGTGCCGCTGGACCTGCTCGGCCTCATTACTGGCCTGCCCGCCGAGATGGCGCGGATTCCCTGGGACGGCCCTCGAGTCCGGATTGTCGAGCATCAGGCGCATGCCCCGGGCCATGCGGCGCTGCTGATTGAGGAACGCGGCGTTCTCGTCGCCGGCGACATGCTTTCCGATGTCCTGATTCCGATGCTCGACCTGAACGGCACCGCTGACCCGATCGAGGACTACCTCGCCGCGCTGCGGCTGCTCGAGGGCGTGACGGACGACGTCGATGTCCTCGTCCCCGGCCATGGGTCCATCGGCGGAACTGATCAGGTACACGCACGGATCGACCAGGATCGGGCGTACGCGCACGCCTTGCGTGACGCCCATGTTCCCAGCGACCCGCGGGTCGGCCCATCGGCCACGTACGGCAAGGATTGGCTGCCTGGCGTGCACGCACGGCAACTCCAGCACCTCGCCAGGAGAGAGCGCGAAGGCGCGCCCGGATAGAGACCCCGCATCGGCCGGCGCAGCAGCACCCGCAAGGACTGTTCGAACCGGCGTCGCCGACCCGCAGGCGCGCGACGATCAGCGATCCCGGAAGCAGGTGAACGGATGGCCAGGTTGATCTACTCGGCGATCGCCTCGCTGGACGGCTACGTCGAAGACACGGCAGGCGCCTTCGGCTGGTCGGCGCCCGACGACGAGGTGCTCGCTTTCGTCAATGACCTCGAGCGGCCGATCGGGACGTACCTCTACGGGCGGCGCATGTACGAGACGATGGCGTACTGGGAGACCGCCAGCATCGACGCCGGCCAGACCGAGCCGGAGCGCGAGTTCGCGCGGATTTGGCGAACGGCCGAGAAGATCGTCTACTCGCGCACCCTGCCGGCGCTGACGACCGTCGGAACGCGCCTCGAGCGCAGCTTCGACCCGGCCGACGTGCGGCGGCTCAAGCAGTCGTTGACGAGCGACCTCTCGATCGGCGGCGCCGACCTCGCCGGCCAGGCGCTGGCCGCCGGGCTCGTCGAGGAGTGTCAGGTTTTCCTCGGCCCGATCGCGGTCGGCGGCGGCAAGCCGGTCTTCCCGCTCGGTGTGCGTCTACGGCTCGAACTGCTCGACGGGCACCGCTTTAGCGGCGGCACGGTCTACCTTCGTTACGCGGTGCTCCCGGTCGAGAAATCAACGATCTGATGTCCGTCGCCGGGCGTCAGACGTTGCGGGTGCTCGACGCAGCTCAGAGGTACTTCTACGCCTCGTAGGAGTGGTGGTCAGGGACAGGATCGAACTGTCGACCTTCCGCTTTTCAGGCGGACGCTCATACCGACTGAGCTACCTGACCTCGGCGGGATTCTGGCTTGCGCCTGGTGGCGTCCCCTCCAGCGGGCCAAGGGCACGCCACCTGTCCCGGCGGTCCTGACGGGATTTGAACCCGCGACCTCCACCTTGACAGGGTGGCGAGCACTCCGAGCTGCTCTACAGGACCTTCTGTCGCCGACTGGGCGACCGTGCCCCCAACGGGATTCGAACCCGTGCCGCCGCCTTGAAAGGGCGGTGTCCTAGGCCACTAGACGATGGGGGCGTCGGCGGTCGTGCCGCCTTCACCCCTGGCGCCCGCCGTCGGGAACCGTCTCAGCATAGGGGAGGAAGCCGAAGACGGCAAAGCGCAGGCTACGACCCCGGGTAGCGAGCGGAAGGTAGCGCAATGTAACGTCTCGGAGCGAGATGATCATCCGCTGGGCCCTTGCGAAGTGATGAGGAATCCGACACGGTAGGCAACATGGGCACAACGGCACGTGATGCCTAGTGATCACTTAGAGTGACGTCGAGTCTCGCGAACGCATCCATGACAGCGAAAGAGAGAGCCCCAGCGGGAGCCCGTTGATGAGCCATAACGTCAGGTCCATGCCGTGCCATCGATGCCGCGGCCTTCAGGAGCTCGTCTAGGGCGCCGCGTGCCGCAACAAGAGGAGTCCAGGGGGACCTCGCATGACGCGGCGCTGCGCAAGCCCGGGGGGAACGGGCGCTCGCCAGACCCGAACGACCTGACCGCACAGCCACAGCCAGCCGTCGTGCACAACGGTCATCCGGCCGCGTCGCGAGCGCGCGAGATGCGGCCGCGGGAGCAGGCACCGAACACTCCGGCCTTCGGCATGCCAGCGGCACGGCAGCCGCGCGAGCCCGGGCCCGGTAGCCCGCCGCTCGGCGGGCCAGCCCCGGGCTACCCTCCGCAACGCGCGTCCGGATCCGGTGACTCCTCGCCTCATGGGACGGCGTCAGGCAATCCTGCGCGCATGGCCGCGCCGGCCTCCCCGCCCCCAGGCACGCCAGACCATGACGCCCGGCCAGCCCCCGTCCTCCAGTCAGCCCCGGTCCCGCAGTCGGCGCAGATGCTGCACTCAGCCCCGCCGGTGCCCGAACCGGTGCCGCCCTACCTCGGCGGCCAGCCCGACGGCGGGCGGCACCGGCGCCCGCTGGAGCAGCAGGCGTCCTACCGCGAGGTGTTCGCCATCGGCGAGTTCCGCGCGCTCTGGCTGGCGCAGGTGCTGTCCTACGCGGGCGACCAGTTCGCGCAGGTCGCGATCGCGATCCTGGTCTACGACCGGACCGGCTCCCCGTTCCTGACCGGCCTGGCCTACGCGCTGACCTACCTGCCGCCGATCGTCGGCGGCCCGCTGCTGTCCGGGCTCGCCGACCTGTTCCCGCGCCGGCGCATCATGATCATCTGCGATCTCATCCGGGCCGCGCTGATCGCGGGCATGGCGATACCCGGAGTCCCGTTCGCCGTGCTGTGCGTGCTGCTCTTTGCCGCGGTGCTGCTCGGGCCGCCGTTCTCGTCCGCGCGGTCGGCCCTGCTGCCGGACGTGCTGCCCGGTGACAAGTTCGTCCTCGGCTCGGCGATCGGGAACATCACCTACCAGTCGAGCCAGATCCTCGGCTTCGTGGCCGGCGCCGCCGTGGTCACGGCGCTCAACCCGTCCCGCACCCTGGCGCTGGACTCGCTGTCGTTCCTGCTGTCCGCGCTGATCCTCGCCACCTGGGTCAAGCGCCGCCCGGCACCGCCCCGCGAGCATCCCGAACGTCCCTCGCTCTGGGAGGTCGCCCGCGACGGCGCCCGGCTCGTCTTCCGCAATCCGCTGCTGCGCTCGCTGGTGCTGTTCGGCTGGCTGGCCGGTTTCTACGTGCTGCCCGAAGGACTCGCCGCGCCGTACGCGCACGCGCTGCACGGCAGCACGATCGACGTCGGCCTGCTGATGGCCGCGATGCCGGTGGGCACGGTGATCGGCGCGTTCGCCTTCGGCCGGCTGGCCACCCCGTCCACCCGGCTGCGGCTGATGGGCTGGCTGGCCATGCTGTCCTGCGCGCCGCTGATCGCCAGCGCGGCGCACCCGCCGCTGTGGGCGGTGCTCGTGCTCTGGGCGGTATCCGGCCTCGGCGGGGCTTTCCAGCTCGCCGCCGCCTCCGCGTTCGTGCAGAACGTGCCCGACTCAGGCCGGGCGCGGGCCTTCGGCCTGGCTCAGTCCGGCCTGCTGGCCGCCCAGGGCCTCGGCATCCTGATCGGCGGCGCGGCCGCGCAGGCGATCGGCCCGCAGCTGGTCGTGGCGCTGTCCGGGCTGCTCGGGCTCATGTCCGCGACGCTGCTGGCCATGGGGTGGACACACCGGCGGACCGAGCTGATTGCCGGCATGCGAGCGCGTTCGGAAGCCTCACAAAGCGATTAAATACCTCGCCGCTTATTTACTAGGGTCTCCACGATGGAGGCCCCTTCGCCCTCTTCCGGTAGGACCGCCCAGGCGATCAGGTATACCAGGGCGCCCGTGCCGCCGAAGATCGTGAGCACCGCGAACGCCAGCCGGATGAGGTTGGCATCGACGCCGAAGTAGGCCGCCAGGCCGGCGCAGACGCCAGCCACGACCCGGCCCTCGCGCCGCCGGTAGAGCCGCTTGGTTCCGTTGCTTGTGTTCATGGTCCGATCATGCCCCGCCAGGCCCGGTCCTGACGCGCCGGCCAACTGTGAATACCCTGAGCGCAGCGCACGCGAGCGCCAGCGACAGAGAGGAACCGCCGATGCCGCCGAACCCAGGCCCCGCCTCGTCCGGCCCCGCCGCGGACCTGCTCCGCATCGAAGACCAGCTGACCGAGGAGGAGCGCCTGGTCCGCGACACCGCGCGCGACTTCGCCGCCGAGCGGGCAGCACCGCACATCGCGGACTGGTTCGAGGCCGGCACGCTGCCCCGCGAGCTCGCCCCAGAGCTCGGCAAGCTCGGCATGCTCGGCATGCACCTGACCGGGTACGGCTGCGCGGGCATGGGACCGGTGGCCTACGGCATCACCTGCCGCGAGCTCGAGGCCTGCGACTCCGGCCTGCGTAGCCTGGTATCGGTGCAGGGCTCGCTGGCGATGTACCCGATCTGGCGGTACGGCTCGGAGGAGCAGAAGCAGGAGTGGCTGCCGCGGATGGCGGCCGGCGAGGCGATCGGGTGCTTCGGGCTCACCGAGCCCGACCACGGCAGCGACCCTTCGGACATGAGAACCAAGGCCATTCCGAACGGCTCCGGCTGGACGCTTTCCGGCACCAAAATGTGGATCACCAATGGGTCCGTCGCGGATATCGCGGTGGTCTGGGCCAGCACGGAGGAGGGGGTCCGGGGTTTCCTGGTGCCCCGCGGGACCCGCGGCTTCACCGCGAGCAACATCCACAAGAAGCTCTCGCTGCGGGCCTCGGTAACCTCCGAGCTGGTCTTCGACGACGTGAAGCTGCCTTCGGACGCCGTGCTGCCCGGAGTGACCGGGCTGAAGGGGCCGCTGTCGTGCCTGACGGAGGCACGGTTCGGCATCATCTGGGGCGTCACCGGCGCGGCCCGGACCTGCTTCGAGACCGCCGCGGAGTACGCGCGCACCCGTGAGCAGTTCGGCCGGCCGATCGGCGGCTTCCAGCTCACCCAGGGCAAGCTGGCCTGGATGCTGGCCGACCTGTCGAGGGCGCAGCTGCTCGCGCTGCACCTGGGCAGGCTCAAGGAGGCCGGCCCGCTTACCCCGACGCAGGTCAGCCTCGGCAAGATGGCCAACGTCCGGGCGGCCATCGAGATCGCCCGGCAGGCACGGACCATCCTCGGCGCGAACGGCGTGACGCTGGAGTACCCGGTGATCAGGCACGCTGCCAACCTGGAATCCGTGCTCACCTACGAGGGCACCGAGGAGATCCACGCGCTCGCCCTCGGCCAGGCGATCACCGGCCTGTCGGCATACCGGTAGCCGTTCGCGGGTACGCACCCTTCTCCGGGGACGGCTGGCGGCGGCTACCGGGCAGCGGGCGCCCGGCGAAGTGAGTACGCTTCGTCCCCGTAGGTACCGGCCGCGCCGGTGCCGTCCGGGGCGTTAGCTCAATGGCAGAGCAGCGGACTTTTAATCCGTGGGTTCAGGGTTCGACCCCCTGGCGCCCCACTGGGTGGTGTTCACGTTTCACCAGTGCCCATGTTCACGTTTAGGTGAGCTTGTAACCTCAGGTGTGTAAAGATCTTTCAGCTTTTCACTTGGTGCCTGCTCCTGGGATGTCTTTCCAGGGTCACGGCGCAGCGGCTATCTCTTCGCGGGCGATGCGCCGGTGCTCGCGTGCTCGTGCGGCTGCCGAGAGGTCCGGCAAGGCGTCTCCGGTGGTGCGCCAGCCGCGCCCGGTCCATTCCATCTCGGTTTCGGTGATGACGGTCTAGTCGGCCTGGTGGTGGGCGTGCGGATGCTGGCGGCGGGTGGCGCGCAGGGCGCGCATGGTGGTGGAGTAGCGGCGGCTCTTGGTGGCGAAGTGGCCGCGGTAGCCGAGCATGTGCGCCCACCGGCGTAGCGCCCGGTAGTCCTCGTGCGGGTGCGCGCCGATCCGCAGGCAGGCGCGGATCAGCCGTCCCTGGTGGGTCCGCGCAGTGGCGTACGCGGTGGCATTGTCAGCGGTGATCCGGCCGGGCGGGACGCCAACCGGCTCGGTGGACTCATGCGTCGGCCCCCGAGTGCCTATCTTCCGTTTCGGCCCAGGCGATGAGTTCCCCGGATGCGGGCCTGCTGAGCGCGGGGGTGGCGGTCTGGGCGGCACGGCATCGGGGGGGAACCAACAATGCGATAGCGTGCGCGCGTAGCCATCCGCGGCCGGGGCTGGGACGTCGTATATGTGAAGCCCCGCTCTGCTGCGGGCAGTGACCGGGTACCGGCCGGTGCTGCCCGGGACAGCGCATGAGAAAGAGGTGGCTCGGATGCGGATGTGTTGCCCCGGCGGACGTGAGGCTGCGGAGACGGCCAAGAGCGGCCGGTCAGCGGGCTGGTTGAGAGTGTCGCGCTGGCCAGTGCCCCGGGGGGTCCTGCGGCCTGGCGGGCTGGGTTGGTCCGCCGTCGCTGCTGCCGCGCTGGCAGCCGTTGCTGTTCCTGGCGCCTCTCAGGCAGTTGTGGCGGCGAGTTTCTCCCGGGCTCTTACCTGGACTAAGCAGGCACCCGCGGCCAGCCCGGCCCCCCGCTGGGGTGCGTCGATGGCCTACGACGCGGCCACCGGCAGCATCGTCCTGTTCGGCGGCTATAACAGCATCCGCGGCGTGGGCGGTAGCACCTGGACCTGGGACGGCTCCACCTGGACTAAGCGGACGCCCGCGACCAGCCCCCCCGCCCGCTGGGATGCGTCGATGGCCTACGACGCGGCCACCGGCAGCATCGTCCTGTTCGGCGGTGGCGGACGCCATGATCTCGCTGACACCTGGACCTGGGACGGCTCCACCTGGACTAAGCGGACGCCCGCGGCCAGCCCCCCCGCCCGGGCGGGTGCGTCAATGGCCTACGACGCGGCCACCGGCAGCATCGTCCTGTTCGGCGGCTATAACAGCATCGGCGGCGTGCTCGGTGACACCTGGACCTGGAATGGCTCCACCTGGACCAAGCGGACGCCCGCGACCAGCCCCCCCGCCCGGTTCGACGCGTCGATGGCCTACGACGCGGCTACCGGTAGCGCAGTCCTGTTTGGGGGCGCCAACGACAGCAGCTTCTTCGGTGACACCTGGACCTGGGACGGCTCCACCTGGACTAAGCAGGTGCCCGCGGCCAGCCCCCCCGCCCGCGAGGCTGCGTCGATGGCCTACGACGCGGCCACCGGCAGCGTCGTCCTATTCGGCGGCGACGAGACCGGCGGCGTGCTCGGTGGTGACACCTGGACCTGGAATGGCGCCACCTGGACCAAGCAGGCACCCGCGGCCAGCCCGCACCCCCGCTGGTATGCGTCGATGGCCTACGACAAGGCCACCGGCAACGTAGTCCTGTTCGCCGGCAAGCGCAACCCCGACCATGCGCTCAACGACACCTGGACCTGGGGCTGATGGCTAGATCAAGCCAGGAGCCTAGACCCGCCCGCGAGGGACGGCGCGCCGCTGATAGCTCAGACGCTGGCCCGGCCGCACCTCGATCGTCTTAGCGCGAGAGCGCGGCGCGGGCCGCTGCCGCCGCGCCGTTACCCTGCAGCCGCCACCCGGCGGACCCCGCCGTCACGCACCCCGGATGACCGCGACTGGAGGAGCCGACCAGCCGTCCTCCTCGCGCCGGGCGATCCTGTCGCCGCGCAAGCTTGCAGTCAAGAGCGCTCGCTATGCTCGCGTCCTTCGGATGGCGCTGCGCGCCACTCCTGACTGCGACCTTCCCCGGCAAAGACCCGGCAACTGTCGGGAGGACCCGGGGGGGAGACCCGACCCGACTCAGACCATCAAGCGGGCACACGACCTGTCGGTGTCTGCATGCGGGCAGTCAACGCGGTCCGGTAATAGCTACGACGCTGGTGACTTAGCCCCGGCCCGGTGGCCGATCTCTACGGCCAGGGCGAGGGGAAGGATGAAGTTGACGAGGGCGAAGGACGCGCAGCGGGACAAGAAGCGCACCAAACCCGACGCCACGGCACACCACGACGCCGCACCGCGGCCGGACCGCGCGGCGCAATCAGACGCCACACCGCGGCCGAACGGTGCGGCGCAGCCGGAAGCGCTCCCCAGTTCCACCCAGGGACCCTCGTAGCCGCTACTTCTGCTCGATGAGCGCCTTCTGTGCGTTGCCCACGACGTTGCCCACCGCGGCGCAGGTGCCCACCGAGGTGCACGAGACCCCGTCCAGTGCCTTGGGCGCCACCGGGGTTGCGGTGGCTTGAAGCCGCCAGGTGCCGCGGTACAAGACCTCGGCCAGGGCCACGAACGTGTTGTTTTTCGTCACGTAGTACCCGACGGCCGTGCAACTGGCCGGCGACGTGCACGAGACCCCCAAGACGGTGCTCGAGGCGGCGGCCGGCTGGCTGGGCATGGCCTGGACTGTCCAAGAGGCACCGTTCCAGTGCTCGGCCAGTGGGGCCGGCGCACCCGAGCCGGTCGACGCTTCTCCGACGGCGATGCAGGAGAACGCCCCGGCGCAGAAGATGCTGTTCAGCTGGCCCGCCCCGCCTTGCGGCAGGCGGGCCGGCCGAAGCGTCCACGTGCTGCCGTTCCAGTGCTCGACCACCAGGCCGCCGGGGCCGCCGCCGCCCTGGCCTACCGCCGTGCAGTTGGCCGCCATGGGGCACGAGACCGCGATCAGCTTGTTCAGGCTGGTGCTGTTCGGCGTGGGCTGAATCGACCAGGTGCTGCCGTCCCAGTGCTCGGCCAGCGTATTGTCGTGCGTGCCGCCGGTCAGCACCTCGGAGTAGCCGACCGCGGTGCAATCGGACGCTGAGGCGCAGGAGATCCCGCTGAGCAGAGAGCTGAACGACCCGGACGGGCTGGGCACCGGCTGGGTCGTCCAGGTGCTGCCATTCCAGGTCTCGGCGAATGGGTGGTTGGTTCCCCCGACCGGCTCCGTCCCCAGTGCCACGCAGCTGGTCGCTGAGGTGCAGGAGACCCCCGTCAGGTAGTCCGCGCCGTCACCGGCCGGCGTGACCTGGACCGCCCAGCTGGTGCCGTTCCAGTACTCGGCCAGGGGCTGCTGGCCGCCGCTGTTGTCTGGGGTAGCGCCGACCGCCGTGCAGCTGGCCGCCGAGGTACAGGAGACTCCTGTCAGGAAGCTCTCCAATGGAGCGGAGGCCGCGGCGATCGTCCACGGGGTGGCCGCGCTCGCCGCGGCCGCAAAACACAGAACCAAGGCCGCGGTGGTGGCGGCGATTATCAGAACTCGGCGCATGCTCATTTCACTCTTCCACTCGGCCCCGCTCAGCCACTCTGACCTGCTTAGTGATCCCGCATGAACCTGTCAGGGCTGGATCACCCCCAGGTCCAGGTGCCGGTGAGGAGGAAGTGGCCGTTGAAGCCGCCGAACAGGACCACGGTGCCGGTGGCCGCGTCATAGGCCATCCCCGCATCGTGCCGGGCGGGCGGGCTGGCCGCCGGGGCCTGCTAGGTCCAGGTGGTGCCGTCCCAGGTCCA
>CAVPBZ010000020.1:0-403415 GCA_963702235.1 uncultured Actinomycetes bacterium | reverse complement strand
CGAAGTTGCCGTAACTCTTCGTAGGCGTTGCCTCCTGAACTGTGGATACGGTGACCTCAGAGCCCGGAACGTAGTCAGAATAAATGGGCGTGTTGTCCCATGTTCTTCACCTGAATACCGTTATGATCTGGGTATGGTGCGGAACTCCGGTAAAGTTCACGTAGTCAGAGTCACGAAGACCGGCTACGTGGACAAGCAGGGCCGCCGCAAGGACTACTCCTCGGCGTACCTGCGGCGCACCTACCGGGACGGCGGCACGGTCAGGAACGAGACGGTGGCCAACCTGTCCGCGCTGCCGGACCACGTGATCGACCTGATCGACGCCGGGCTGAAGGGCCAGCAGCTGGTGCCCGCCGGCGAGGCGGTCACCATCACCCGGTCCCTCCCGCACGGGCACGTCGCCGCGGTGCACGCCATGGCCCGCACCCTGGGCCTGCCCGCGCTGCTCGGCCCGGCGGGCCGGCCGCGGGACCTGGCGATGGCGCTGATCATCTCCCGGGTCGTGGCCCCCGCGTCGAAGCTGTCCACCCTGGCCTGGTGGGATGACGCGACGCTGGGCGCCGACCTGGGCGTGGCCGGGGCCTCCACCGATGACATCTACGCGGCGATGGACTGGCTCGCCGGCCGCCAGGACGGCATCGAGGCGGGCCTGGCCGCCCGGCACCTGGCCCCGGAGGCGAACCCGTCGCGGATGGCGCTGTTCGACTTGTCCAGCTCGTGGATGGAGGGCCGCTGCTGCCCGCTGGCCGCCCGCGGGTACTCCCGGGACGGCAAGAAAGGCGGGCTGCAGATCGAGTACGGGCTGCTCACCGACCCCGCCGGCCGCCCGGTGGCGGTACGGGTGTTTCCCGGCAACACCGGCGACCCGGCTGCGTTCACCGAGATCGCCCAGGTTGTGCGGGAGAAATTCGCCCTGGCCCGGATGGTCATGGTCGGCGACCGCGGCATGATCACCAGCGCCCGGATCGCCGCCCTGAACGCCGCGGAAGACGGCACCCAGCCCCCCGGCGGCAGCTACGGGTGGATCACCGCGCTGCGCGCCCCCGCCATCCGCAAGCTGATGGCCGATGACGGCCCGCTGCAGCTCAGCTTGTTCGATCAGCAGGACCTCGCCGAGATCACCTCCGATGACTTCCGCGGCGAGCGGCTGATCGCCTGCCGCAACCCCATCCTGGCCGCTGAGCGGGCCCGCAAGCGGGAGGACCTGCTGCAAGCAGCCGAGAAGCTGCTCGCCCCTCTCATCGCCCGCGTCCAGGCCGGGCGGCTGGCCGGTGCCGGCAAGATCGGCGTCGAAGCCGGCAAGGTGATCAATAAATACAAGACCGGCAAGCACTTCCAGCTCACCATCACCGATACCAGCCTGGCCGTCACCCGGCGCCAGGCACAGATCGAGGAGGAAGCCGCCCTGGACGGGTTCTACGTGCTACGCACCCCCGTCCCCGCCAGCGACCTGGACGCGCCCAGCGTGGTGTCCGCCTACAAGAACCTCAAATACGTCGAGCGGGACTTCCGGCACATCAAATCCGATGACCTGGACCTCCGCCCGGTGTTCCACCGCCTGGAAGAACGCGTCCGCTCCCACGTGCTGATCTGCATGCTCGCCTGCTACCTCACCTGGCACCTGCGCCGCGCCTGGGCAACGCTGACCTTCACCGACGAGAACCAGCCCCACCCGGACAACCCCGTCGCCCCCGCCCGCCGCTCACCCCGCGCGCAGGCCAAAGCCAGCTACCAGCACGACCCCGCCGGACGGCCCTACCGCAACTTCCGGGGCCTGCTGGAGCACCTGGCCACCCTGACCCGCAACGAGGTCCGGTTCGCCGGTGCCAGCGCCACCGTGCCCATGCTCACGGAGCCCACCAGCACCCAGCGCGAGGCATTCAACCTCATCGGCATCCCGATCCCGCTCACCATGAAGTAGCCAGAACAAACCTGGCCAGCCCGGCGGAACACCAGGTCAACCCAAGAAACGCCTACCCAACTGGCCGTAACTTCGGTCTAGCCAGCGCCCTGGCCATCGCAGACCCGGACCTTGTCGTGGCTGTCTGGGACCGGCGTCTGCACGCCGGGGCGCAAGCGGCCGACCTGCGTGTTGCCCCCGCGCACCTCGACGCGTAAGTGACCATCGCCCGTCATCATCCTGGTCAGCGCCGCGCTCGGGCTTCCTGTGCCTGGGTCGGCCGCGGCTTCGAGGGGGCCGCCGCGAGATACTGGATCATGCCTAACCCGGCAGAAGATGCCCTCGCGGCGTCGGGCCTGTCCTACCGGCTGATCAGCCACGCGCCGGTGCGCAGCCTGGCCGAGGCAGCGCAGGCCCGCGGCGTCACGCCGGCCGGCGTGGTGAAGACCCTGGTCGTGCGGCGCGGCGACGATGACTTCCTGTTCGTCCTGGTGCCGGGAGACCGGACCATCTCCTGGCCGAAGCTGCGGGCGCTGCTGGGCGTCAGCCGGCTGTCCATGCCGGACGCCACGGTGGCCCGGGAGGTGACGGGCTACGAACGCGGCACGATCACGCCGTTCGGCTCGCTGCGCCGCTGGCCGGTGATCGCCGACGAGCGGATGGCCGGCCAGGAGATCACCCTGGGCGCCGGCCAGCACGGCCTGGCCGTGGCCCTGGACTTCGGCGACACGGTCCGGGTCCTGGACGCCACCGTGGCCGACATCAGCGACCCCGAGTCAGCCGCACCGGGCCCGCGGAACTGACGCCGCCTGCGCCGTCAGCTTGTCGTTGGCCTTCTGGATCGCCGCGGCTAGTTCCTTGCGCCCTTCCGGTGAGCGCTGCAGCGTCGATGGCAGTTCCTCGCGGCCAGGCCTCGGCTACCTCCCGTAACGCCGGCATGGCGGGCTGAGCGCTACCCCGGACCGGCCAGGAAAACCTCCTGGTCGCTGCCGGGGCCTCCCGCCATGCCGAGCGCTACGGGCGCCGGTCAGTGTACGGTGAACTGGCCGTGCAGGCCGCCGACGGAGCTGTCGCCGACGTACACATCGAAGCCGCCGGGCTCGACCGTGAACTGGGCCTGGTTGTCGTAGAAGCCGAGGTTCGCGGGCCCCAGCGTGAACGTGACCTTCTGCGTCTGGCCGGGCGTGAGGGTGACCCGCTGGAACCCGTCGAGCCGGCGGACCGGCTGCAGGATGCTGGCCACCTGGTCGTGAATATAGAGCTGGACCACGTCGTCGCCCGCCGTGCTGCCCGTGTTGGTGATGTCCGCGGTCACGGTCAGCGTGCCGGTCCTGGCGATGCTGCTCGCCGACAGGTGCAGGTTCGACAGCGCGAACGTCGTGTACGACAGGCCGAACCCGAACGGGTACTGCGGCGTGTTGGGCACGTCGAGGTACCTGGACGTGTACTTGTTGCTCGCCTGGAAGGGCCTGCCGGTCGGCAGCTCGTTGTAGTAGACCGGGATCTGGCCGACGTCGCGGGGGAAGCTCATCGGCAGCTTCCCGCCCGGGTTCACCTTGCCGAACAGCACGTCCGCGACCGCGTTACCGCCCTCGGTGCCGGGGAACCACGATTCGAGCAGGGCCGGCGCATTGGCCGCCAGCCAGGGAATGGTCAGCGGCCGCCCGTTCATCAGCACCACGACGTAGGGCTTGCCGGTGGCCGCGATCGCCTGCACGAGCGCGAGCTGCTGCCCGGGCAGGTCGATCTTGCTGCGGGAAGAGGCTTCGCCGCTGTCGGCCGCGGGCTCGCCGACCACGACCACGGTCACGGCCGATGCCTTGGCCGCGCTGACCGCGGCGCCGAACCCGGCCGTTGACGTGCAGGAGGTGTCGCAGCCCTGCGCGTAATTCACCGTCGCCTTCGGCAGGGCCGCCTTGACGCCGGCCAGCACCGGGACGACCTTGCCCTGGGCGAGGTTGTAGCCGATCGGCACGTCGGGGCCGAGCTGGTCGGCCGGGTCGTTGGCGAGCGGCCCGACCACGGCCACGGACGACAGGCCCGTGCTCAGCGGCAGCGCATGCCCGCTGTCCCGGAGCAGCACCATGGAGCGGGCCGCCATCGCGCGCTCCGCGGCGAGGTGGGCGGGCGTGAGCTCCGCGGTCTTGACCCGGTTGGGGTTGGTGAGCGGGTGGGCGAACATGCCGGCCAGGTACTTCAGCGTCAGCACGTGCCGCACGTCGTTGTTGATCGTGGTCATGCTGACCTGGCCGCTGTGCACGAGGCCGGGCCCGTAGGCCGGGTAGGTGGCGTACTGGCTCGGTACCTGGACGCCCATCTCGATGTCCACTCCCGCGGTCAGCGCGAGGCGCGCGGCGTCCGCGCCGTTGGCCGCGAACCCGAACGCGATGAGCTCCTGGATGGCCTGGTAGTCGCTGACCACCGTGCCGCCGAATTTCCACTCGTTGCGCAGGATCGTGGTCAGCGTGTACGGGTTCGCGCTGGCCGGCACGCCGTTGAGTGAGTTGAACGCGCTCATCACCGACGCCGCCCCCGCGTTGACGGCCGCCTTGTAGGGCGGCAGGTAGTCGTTGAACAGCTGCTGGGTGGACATGTCGACGGTGTTGTACTCGCGGCCAGCCACCGGCGCGCCGTAAGCCGCGAAGTGCTTGACCGTCGCGGCCATGTTGTTCGGCGCGCTCATGTTGCTGCCCTGGTAGCCGCGGACCTTCGCCGCGGCGATCGCCGATCCGAGGAACGGATCCTCACCCGCCCCTTCGACCACGCGTCCCCAGCGCGGGTCCCGGCTGATGTTGACCATCGGGTTGAAGGTCCACTTGATCCCGTCCGCGGTGGCCTCGTACGCCGAGATGGCCTCGTCGTTCTGCACGGCGGCCGGGTCCCAGCTGCTCGCCTCCGCGATCGGTACCGGGAAGATCGTCTTGTACCCGTGGATGACATCCAGCGCGAAGATGACCGGGATGTGCAGCCGCGACTGCAGCGCCGCCTTCTGCACCTGGTTGATGTTGGTTACGCCGACGAGGTCGAGTACCGAGCCGACCTGGCCGTTGCGCACCTCGTTGAGCAGCGTCGTTCCCGGCGTTCCGTTCGGGCCGGTCGGCCCGGACATCTCCAGCTGCCCGAACTTCTCCGCCAGGGTCATCCGGCCGATGAGGCCGTTGACGTTGCCCGCGATCGTCGCGAGCCGCTGCTGGACCGCAGTAGGCGTGCCGCTGGTCGCCTGCCCGGAACTCGCGCCCACGGCCGGCACCGCGACGAGGAGCGCGGCCGCGGCCACGGGTGCCACCACCAGCCCCGTGCGCCTGCTGATGAGCCGCCTTAATGAGTACCCCATGCTGCCCGTCCTCTCCGTCAGGAGACGAGCCGCCTGCGCCCCACGTCCGCAGCCGGGTTCCCGCCTGCCGAACGATCGTGTCGTATCTCACGTCTGCCCGGGACAGCCGCGGCAAAACGGCACTATCCGAACTATCCGAGCGACATGGTCTCCATCCCCAGGTAGGTGCGCGCGGCCCAGGAGACCGGGTCGGCCGCGAAGTCACGCTGGAGGGCGCGGTCGTTGAGCGCGTTGTCCAGCGCCGCCATGATCATGGACTGATCGAGCACCAGGTCGCGATGGCCGACCGCTCCGGTTGTCGGGTTGACGGCGTCGAAGAAGCCGTCCGCCCCGTACACGCCGGGGTAGCGGCTGCGTAGCGCCTGGATGTTGGCGTAGGCCTGCTGCGGCGCGACGTCCAGCGCGATGAACGACGCGTGCGGGGTGACCACGTCCTCGGTCGCGCAGCCGTGACACTGGGACAGGCCCTCGTTCGGGTGGCTGGCGTTGGCCCCGGCCCCGTAGTAGGGGAAGGTCAGGCCCTCCACCCCGTAGCCTGCATACCCGCCGCTGTCGTCGGGCGTGCTCGACGGCGACATGCCCCAGACGGGGTAGTGCAACTGCTGCGTCGCGTAGCTCATCTGGACCTGCACCGTGCGCTGGTCGGCCAGGCCGAAGCTGCGCGGTCCCCAGCTGGTCTCCGGCACGACCAGGTTCGGCATCAGCCCCTCGAACATCCCGCCGGAGTAGGTCGGGATGAACGACAGGGTGGAACCGGGATAGACGTAGTGTCCCTCCCACACCGGGAACTGCTGCCCGGACTGGGGGTCGGTGTAGGTCTGCCAGGAGCCGGGCATCGGCCACTGTCCCTGCCAGGAGAAATCCGGGTCGGTGCTCTGACAGTCGGGGAACGGCGCGGGCGGCGGCAGTTCCCGCCAGCTGCGCCACCAGACGTTGCCCGGCATCTGGCGCAGCCCCATGCCGATGTAGGCGGAGATCCGCGGATCGCTGTAGAGCGCGCCGTTGTGGTAGTAGTGCGTCCAGTTGTCGTTCTGGTCGGGCGGCAGGCCGACGTAGTACCCGCCGTACATCTGCCCGGTCGGCTGGTCGCCGGGGATGGCCGGGTTCGTGTTGCAGTGCGTCTCGGCCCTGGCGTCGTAGAAGATCCCGAAGTTCATCGGGGCCATCAGGCTGTCCACCAGCCCCTTCAGCTCCGGCATGGCCTGCCGCACCACGATCAGCCCGGATGCGTACCAGCCGTTGTCGACGTTGGAGAGGAAGAAGCAGTTGTCGAACGTCGGCGTCGTCTCGCTCGCGCAGTTGATATCGCCCGGGTTGCGGATCACGTCGCCGGTTGTCGTGTCGTACCACTGGTACAGGAATCCGTCGTACCGCTTGAGGTGCGACACCTCGTCCAGGGTGGCCTGGATCTTGCTGCGTGCCTGTGGCCGGCTGATCAGGCCGAGGTCGCTGGCGGCGACCACCGCCCACAGGTACACGCCGATGTTGGCCGCGGAGGTGTACCTGCCGTAACTGGTCGGCGTGGCGGAGCCTCCGGCGAAGGTGATGTTATCCATCGGGAGGTTCGTCGCCGGGTCGACATCCACGCCGTAGAACTTCCAGGTGTCACGCGCGATGCCCAGCAGGTTCGCGCGCTGCGCGCCGGTGAGCCCGCTGTAGTGCGCGACCGGGCCTGGCACCGCACCAGCCGCCGGCGCCTGCTGCGCCGACAGCACCAGCGCGGCGACAGCCACCGCCGCGGTCCCCAGCCTCATTCTCGCAGCCCTGGACCGTCTGCCCGTCTTCATGCGGCGCACCTCCTCGTGCCTGCCGGGCCGTCTGCCGAGAGACGACCCGCATCGCCACCGCCCGCGCCCCTCCCCCTGCTACTACCGCGCCGCGGCCAGCTCTACCCCCCACACCGCTGGGATCTGCGCGCCAATAGCTCAGGACTGGTGCGCTACAGGCTGCCGCCGGCGATGATGCGATCGACTGCCCCGCGCTCCAGCGCGGCTCGTCCGAGGCGCGTGGCCGTGTAGCCATCCGCGCCCATTGCCGCTACCGGGCCGCGCACGAGGCTCGCGTGCTCGATGACCTGGAGGCCCTCGCCGATAAGCTCGGCAAAACGCTGAAACAGGTCCTCATCGTGGTGACTCGTACCGGGAGCAAATCGGCTGACGCATCCCTCGGTCGTGCATCCGACCGCGACCACCGTCCTGATCGCCTGGCTGCGCAGCACGAGGTCCAGCGGCGTACCGACGAAGGCACTGGAACGGTGCTTCTCGATGATCACGTCGGTGTCCCGGCAGTCCAGCTCCGGAAGCACCTGGTGGCCCCACGTGCCTGCCTCGCAGAAGCTCAGCGGCGCCTGCTGGGGGTCCGGATAGCTGCGCTGCATCCGCAGCTCGAAGAACAGCTGGGACAGGGACTGTGTCGCATGATCCTTCCTGGTCGTCGCCTGCACGAAGGCGACCAGTACGCGTGCCTCGCGCGCGGCCGCGACGAGCCGTGCGATCCGCGGGGTGATGGCGGCGTAGGCGGAGACGTCTGCCCCCTGCGCCGCGAAGACGCCGTCGGGACTGCACAGGTCGTTCTGCATGTCGATGACGACCAGCGCGGTCTGGCCAGGGGCGGCGATCTCGTGCAGTTCCGTCGGTACCTGCCGGCCGTAAATCTCAATCACGGGCTCCTCCCCCCGTGGGAGCCGGGGCGCTCACGGGCGCTCGCCTACATCTGAGGCCTGCCTAATCCCCGGTTCCGGGTCAGGCTGGCTGGATCAGATCCCAGCAATTGCCGTGAAGGTCTTCGAAGACGGCCACGGTGCCGTAGGGCTCGTGACGTGGCGGCCCGGTGAACCGGACACCGGCGGCGCGCATCCGCTGGTAGTCCTGGTCGAAGTCGGCGGTGGTCAGGAACAGGGCGACCCGTCCCCCGGTCTGGTCGCCGACCCGGGCCCGCTGGCCTGCATCCGCGGCCTTGGCCAGCAGCAACCCGGTCTCGCCTGCGCCCGGCGGGGCCACCACGACCCAGCGCTTGTCTTCATCCAGCGTGGTGTCCTCGACGAGCCGGAACCCGGCCGCGCGGACATAGAAGTCAATCGCCTCGTCGTAATCGCGGACAACCACGGTGACCAGGCTGATGTATGCCATCTGACTATGATCCACGATGACGCGGCCATCGATCGGCGCGATCCAGAGCGTCTACATCCGCGATCCGGACGGCAATCTCATCGAGATCAGCAACTCCCTGACCAGCGAGCACGGCCGCCATCGACGCGCCTGGTACTCCGCAAGCTGGCGGTTCAGGACGTTGAGCGCAGTACGTCGATGGGGCACTGGGGCCCAGTGGCCCTGGCAAGCCTCTGGTCACCGGTGAGCAGGGTGACGTCCAGTCCTTCAGCGAGCGCGACGTAAGACGCGTCGTAGATCGTCAGGTTGCTGCGCAGCTCCCAGCAGCGGGCCAGCAACGGCCGGTGCGGTGTCCGTCGTAGGGGCAGCGCTATGAGATCGGCCATTGCCAGGGCCGCGCGGCGGGTATCCATGGCACCCTCCCGCACCTGCCTGCGCCACATCGAAGCAACCTCGAGGTCTACCAGTCCGGGCGCGGTCAGCCGCTCCCCACGGAGGCGGCCACGCGCGTGATCGCCGTCAGGGCCGTCGTCAGCGAGCGCGACGGCCAGGACGCTGGCATCAACGACGATCACGATCGGCACGCAGCGTCGATACCGCACTCTTCAGCGGTACCGAACCACCGGAGCGGCCCCCCGCCCGGTCAAGGACCTCGTCGAGAGTAGGCTCGCTCGCTTCCTCGATCAGCCGGGCACGCAGGTACTCCTGGAGGGACTGGTGGGCGGCGGCCGCACGCTGACGCAAAACGGCGTGGGTCTGCTCGGGGACATCCTTAATCTGCACACTGGGCATGGCGCCATTATGGCGCCACAAGCGCCAGTTCGCAAGTACACTGGTGTCGGCAAGTCCGCACGCCATAATTCTTTGCCTCGTTGCCGCGCGGTTGCATCGGGGTTCAGGGCTAGTTTCATCCCCTCGTGCGAGGCGACGAAGCCGAGCCGCTCATAGAAGCGGTGCGCGGCCGTGCGGGACTTGTCGGTCGTCAGCTGCACCAGGGCGCAGCCGCGCCGGCGTGACTCGTCGATCGCCCAGGCCATCAGGGCGGTACCCAGCCCGCCGCTGCGGTAGGCCTGGTCAATCCGGACCGCCTCGACCTGAGCCCGCCAGGCATCCCGGCGAGCCAGCCCGGGGATGAACGACAGCTGCAAGGTGCCGACGACGTCATGACCAGCCTCGGCCACCACCAGGATGTGCGCCGGATCGGCGTCGATCGTGGCAAAGGCCCGCTGGTAGGCCGCCAGCTCCTCGTCCGTCGCCGCGCCGTCCCGGGCGGCACCGAGCTGATCAGCAGCGATCAGATCCACGATCGCGCGAACATCTCCCGCATGCGCGCGGCGCAGCACCACAGACGACGAGCCCAGATCAAGCGTTGCCAGAACATCCACCCCGCCAGTCTGCCCGCCCCGGCCGGTGCACCGGGCACAGCTCCTGCCGACTGTCTGGCTTGCGCCGCCATCAGCACCGCCACTCACTCGGAGCGGCAGATCAGTCATTGCGGCTGGTCTAAACCCTAGAGCGGCATCTTCTGCCCCATCCGGGGCGTGGCAGCAGGGAGGGCGGTTAGTTGTGGCTTACCTGCTGGCGGCTGTCCCGGACTCGATGAGGGTCGTGTCAGTGCTGCCGCTGGTGGTGTAGTAGCCCGCGGCGATGCAGGCGGCCGCCGAGGCGCAGGACACGCCGTAAAGGTAGCTGCCTCCGGACCCGCGGCTGAAGCTGGGTACCACCGACCAGCTGACGCCGTTCCAGGACTCGACCAGGGTCCTGTCAGTGCTGCCGCTGCTGGTGGCGTGGGAGCCCGCGGCGGTGCAGGCGGCCGCCGAGGCGCAGGACACGCCGTAAAGGTAGCTGCCTCCGGACCCGCGGCTGGGACTGGGTACCACCGACCAGCTGACGCCGTTCCAGGACTCGACCAGGGTCCTATTGCCGCGTGCACTGCCGTGCGCGCCCACGGCCGTGCACGCTGCTGCCGAGACACAGGACACGCCACGGAGGGAGCTGGCGGGCTGCAGGGTGGGGCTGGGTACCACCGACCAGGTGGTGCCGTTCCAGGACTCGACCAGGGTCCTGCCGCCAGCCGCGCCCACGGCAGTGCACGCGGCCGCCGAGACACAGGACACGCCATAGAGGTCGATGTGGTCGCCCGCCGGGTTAGGGCTGGGTACCACCGACCAGCTGGTGCCGTTCCAGGACTCGATCAGCGTCCTCTGCTTGCCGTTGCTGGCATAGCTGCCTACGGCGGTGCAGGCGGCCGCCGAGACACAGGACACGCCTTGGAGGGAGTTGCCTCCGGACCCATAGTTGGGGCTGGGCACCACCGACCAGCTGGTGCCATTCCAGGACTCGACCAGGGTCATGTAGTGCCTGCCGACCCTGATGGCGTAGTAGCCCACGGCGGTGCATGCGGCCGCCGAGACACAGGACACGCCGGCCAGGACGTCGCCAGGCCCAGCCCCCGGGCTGGGGCTGGGCACCACCGACCAGCTGGTGCCGTTCCAGGACTCGACCAGGGTCTCGCTAGCGCCGCTGGTGGCGTAGCTGCCCACGGCGGTGCAGGCGGCCGCCGAGACACAGGACACGCCCTGGAGGGAGCTGGTGGACCCCGGGCTGGGGCTGGGTACCACCGACCAGGTCAGGGTCTGCGCACTCGCCGGAACTGAGGCGCCCAGCAGTACCAGCCCGGCCAGCACGGCACCGGCCCGCAGCCTGCTGCCCGCGAGCAGGAAACGCCAGGCGCGCCGAGCTGACCCGCCGGTTACCCACGCCAGATTCCCATAGCTATCCCCTGCCTCAAGAGCGGCAGTGGAACATGAAGCCGGGCTGACTTCACTGTCACGTTGTCGCCGCTGCTGGCGTTCGACGGGACCACGCGTAGCTGCCTGGCCCGTCTCGGCGCCTGTTGATATGACGCCCAGTCATCGCTCCAGGTTGACAGCCACGCAAAAACGATTGCTGACCAGTGCGACGCCGACGATCCGGTCGCTATCGGTCAGCAGGACGCGGTCCGGCACGACGCTAGCCCGCCAGCCCTGCCGCATCCACCACGACGCGCGCGGCCGGCTCCAGGATGTGTACCCGGCCCGCCGGATTCAGCTTGCCGTAGGTGCCGGCGAACACCTGCGGGTCCAGCGTCGCGCCCTCGCCGTAGTCCGGGTCGCGCCAGAGCCCGTAGTGGAACGGCACCGCCAGCCGGGCCCCCTGCTGCCAGGCCAGCATCGCCGCCTCGTGCGCGTTCATGTTGCCGGTCGTGCCGTTGATGCAGACCAGCGACGTCCCGACGCCGCGGGTGTCGGAGACGATCTCGCTGTCGTACTCGGTGTCGCCGCTGTGATAGACCGCGACCCCGCCGCAGGACAGCACGTAGCCGACGGCGTCGGGGGTGGGCTCGAGGCCGAACATGTGCCGCGCGTGTACCGCCCGGACGGCGATGTCCCCGACGGTGACCTCGTCGCCGCGGCTCACTTCGGTGATTCGGGCCGGGTCGATCCCGGTCGCTTCGACCACGGCGGCGGCCATCGGCGGGCCGATAAACCGGGTGCCGGGCGGGCGGAAGAACGGCTCGATGGAATCCGGGTCCAGGTGATCCTCGTGGCTGTGCGTGGCCAGCAGCGCGGCCACGTCGGCGTCGGCCGGATCCAGCGGGGCGGGCACGCCGCGCGGCAGCTGATAGGACCGCAGCACCGATTCAGACAGGTAGGGGTCCACGGCCAGCACCGTGCCGCCGGGACTCTTCAGCACGATGCCTGCCTGGTAGAGCCACCAGAACGCGAGCGTGCCCGCGTGGACCTCTGCCTGCTCGATCTCCTGCCACAGCTCGGCCGGGGTCTTCATCGCGTCTCCCTTCGGGGCGGCAGTGCTGGATGCGGGTGGCTCAGCCGAGGGCCGCGATGGCCTCCGACCACACGGCCGGCTCGAGCCGCAGGTAGTGGACCTTGTGGTGCTGCTCGAAGAACGGCACACCCTTACCCGGCACGGTCTGCAGGACCACGGCCTGCGGCTGGTCCGGGGCGATCGCGGCCGACGGCAGCGCCCGCTCCAGCGCGGCGTGATCATGACCGTCGATGCGCTGGGCCCGGAAGCCGAACGCCGTCAGCCGCTCGACCACCGGCTCGACGCTCATGATCTCGGACGTGACCCCGTCGGCCTGCATGTTGTTGTTGTCCACGAGCACGGTCAGGTTGCCCAGCCGGTGGTGGCTGGCTGACATGGCGGCCTCCCACACCTGCCCTTCCTGCAATTCCCCGTCGGACAGCAGGCAGTACACCCGGGCACCGGAGCCGCGCAGCCGCTCGCCGAGCGCCATGCCGACAGCCTGGGACAGGCCCTGGCCCAGCGAGCCGGCGGTGACCTCGAAGCCAGGCGTGCCTTCCAGCGGGCTCTCCTCGATCCGCGAGCCGGCCTGGCCGTAGGTGTTGAGCTCGTCCTGCTGGTACAGGCCGGCCTCGCCCAGCGTCGCGAACAGGCCGATCGCGCTGTGCCCGGTCAACAGCACGAACCTGTCCAGGTAGCCGCCGTCGGGCTGGCGCCGCATGACGCGGAAGTACAGGTGCGCGAGCACGTCGGCCAGGGCCAGGCCCTGGCCGGCATAGCCCTGGCCGCGGCCGACGCACATGTCGAGCACCCGGCGGCGGATCCGGGCGGCCACGCCGGCCAGGTCCGTGGTGGTGGTAGCCGGTTCTGCCATCAGCGGCCTCCCGCACTCGCGGCCACGGCAGTGGCCAGGGACCCGGCGTCCAGCCCGAGGCTGCGCCGCAGGTAGTCAAGCGGCCCGGCCGGTGCCCACCGGTCCGGCACGCCGCGCCGGCTGACCCGGCACGCGATGCCCGCGCCCGCTACCACCTCGCACACCGCGGAGCCGAGCGCGCCGATCACCGAGTGGTTCTCGACGGTCGTGACCGCCGGGAAGCGCGCCGCGAACCCGGCGATCGCTTCGCTGTCCAGGGGCTTGATCGTCGGGACGTGCAGCACGGCGGCCTGTACTCCCCTGGCCGCCAGCCGTTCGGCAGCCTCGATTGCCCACTGGCTGCCCAGGCCGGTACCGATGATCCCGGCGTCACCGCCGTCGCGCAGCAGCACGCTGCGGCCGATGACGAAGCCGGACGGCGGCGCGAGAATCGCCGGCACGTCGCCGCGCTGTGCCCGCAGGTACACGGGGCCGCCCGCGGTAATGGCCGCCTTGATGCTCTCGGCCAGCTCGGTGGCGTCCATCGGGTCGATCACGGTCATGCCCGGCACCGCGCGCATGATCGCCAGGTCGTCGGTGGCCTGGTGCGTGGCCCGGAAGGGAGTGGTCAGCCCGGGCAGGAAAGCCGCGATCACGGCGCTCGTGTGGCCGCTGGTGGCCAGGGCCATCTGCACCTGCTCGCCGGCCCGCCGGGTGGCGAATACCGCATAGGTGACCGCCACCGGCGTGAATGCCGTCTTGGCCAGGCCGCCGGCGATCCCCATCATGTTCTGCTCGGCCATGCCGACCTGGAAGAACCGGTCCGGGAAGGCCCGGGCGAACGGGGCCACATCGGTGTACTTGGACAGGTCGGCCGAGAGCACGACGACATCCGGGTGCTCGCGCCCGATCTCCTCCATCGCGGTGGCGAACGGCGCGCTGACCAGTGGCGCCGAGGCGATGGGCCTGACCTCGGGCAGTACCGGGGCTACCGCGCCCGTGCTGTCTGGCACTTGCCTGTCTCCTCCCTGGCCGGCTGATAAGTCACGACGACCTGCGGACGGTCACCCCGCCGCGGTCGCAGAACCCGGGCTGCAGCTCCGCGCCGAGGCCGGGGCGCTCCGGCAGGCGGGCCCGGCCGCCGCGCACGTCAAGCGGCACATCGAGCACGTCCTGGTAGTAGCCGTCCACGAAGCCGCGGACCACCTCGACGGCCATGCAGTTCGGCATCGCGTGCGCGAGGTGGATGTTCGCCAGCGCCGTCACCGGCCCGGTGCAGTCGTGCGGCGCGAACGGCAGGTGATAGGTCTCGGCCAGCTCCGCGATCCGCCGGGCCTCCGACAGGCCGCCGGCCCAGGCCACGTCGACCAGCACGACGTGGGCGGCCTGCTGCGCCAGCACCTCACGGAACGGGAACCGGGTGATCAGCCGCTCGCTGACCGCCTGCGGCACCCGGGTCTCGCGCACCAGCCGGGCCAGGTCCGCCGCGCTGTCCGGCTGGCAGATGTCTTCCATCCACAGCACGCCGAGCGGCTCGACGGCGCGCGCGATCCGCAGCGCCATGTTCAGGTCCCAGCGGCTGTGGCCCTCGACGAGCAGCTCGATCCGGTCGCCGGCGGCGTCGCGGGCCTGCTCCAGCATGGCCAGCCCGGCGGCGAGGTCGCGCTTGGACAGGTAGCTGCCCGGCGGTCCCATGGCGGTCCAGCCCGCCGGGCCGGTCGCGGCGGGACCCTCAAGCTGCGGAGCGAACCGGTCCCACGGCCAGACCTTCAGGCCGAGGTATCCGGCGTCAGCCAGGTCGGTGGCCAGGGCGGCCGGATCGGCCAGGGCGAGATCCCAGTCCTGGTACGGCCCGGCGTTCACGCAGGTGTTGTACGCCGGCACCCAGCCGCGGGCGGCCCCGCCGAGCAGCGCGTGCAGCGGCAGCCCGGCGGCCTGCCCGAGCGCGTCCCACAAGGCTACGTCGAGGGCCGAGATGGCCCGCATCTCGGCCCCGGCGAAGCCGAAGAAGTTGGCGCAGGAGAACAGCGTCGTCCAGGCCTTCCTGATCGCTCCGGCGGGCTGGCCGAGGAGCAGCGGCGCGGCCAGGTCGTGGATGACGCTCTCCACCGCGCCCGGCAGGTAGTAGGTCTCCCCCAGCCCGGTCACCCCCGCCGAGGTGCGGATCTGCACCCAGAGCAGGTTGGGCTGCGCTGGCCACCTGATCGTGGCGATCTCACTGATCTGGCCGAGGTCGCGCGCCGCGTCCCGGGTGGCGGTCACAGCAGGGAACCGCCGTTCACCTGGAGCACGGTGCCGGTCACGTAGGCCGACTCGTCACTCAGCAGGTAGAGCACGGCGTTGGCGATGTCGCGGGGCTGCCCGATCCGCCCGGTCAGCGTGCGCGCGTCCGCCTCGGCCCGCTGCTCCGGCGACGCGGCCTGCAGCGCGGGCGTATTGACGGGCCCGGGCGAGACGGCGTTCACCCGGACGCCGAGCGGGCTGACTTCCCGGGCCAGCGACTTGGTAAGCCCGATCACGCCGCCCTTCGCCGCGGCGTAGGCGGCAGACGGCCTGATCGACCCGTACTCGCCCGCCGTCGAGGCGAAGTTGACGACCGAGCCTGCCCCGTGCGCCACCATGCCCGGCAGCACGGCGCGGCAGGCCACGAGCGCGGTCAGCAGGTTGGATGAGATCATCGCCGCCCAGTCGGCGGGGGTGGAGTCGAGGAAGTCCACGATGGCGAACGTGCCGGCCACGTTGACCAGGCCGTCGATCGCGCCGATCTCGCCCGTCGCGGCGGCGGTGAAGGCGGCGAAGTCATCCAGGTCCGCCGCGTCGGCCAGGCCCCAGGCGGCGTGGCCGGCGTCCGCCAGCTCCTTGAGCAAGGCGCCGAGGCCGTCCTCGCCGATATCGGTCACCGCCAGCCGCGCGCCCTTCCCGGCCAGGAGGGCGCACACGTCCCGGCCGATGGTGCCCGCCGCCCCGGTGACCAGGACAGCCCGGTTGTCGAGCCGCATCGAAACCTCCGGTCCGGATCAGGCAGGCGGCGCCTGGCGCCAGCACGTGCCCGGCTGATGTCGCGACAACCCTAGACACCTCGCGGCCAAGTGGTCAAGCCACCTGATTGCTGCGATGGCTTGGCAGGCTGACGGCCGGGCAAGAAGGCGGCGGGGAAGGCCCGAGAGTCTTCTGCCCGAACGCGCACGACCCGGACCAGCGCGGAGGGGAGCGGGAACCGCGGCCCGGGACAGTCGAGCCCGAACGGGCACGACCCAGACGGGCCCGGCCAGGCGGAGCGGCGCGCCGGGAAGGCTCAGCCGCTGGGCTGGGTGATGGCCTGATCCGGGAAGATCGTGCGCGATTCGCGCAGGTGCGCGGCCATCGCGCGACGGGCCGCCTCCGGCTGACCCCGCTTGATCGCGGCCAGGACCTTGCGGTGGGCGGCGATACCCAGC
This sequence comes from uncultured Actinomycetes bacterium, assembly GCA_963702235.1. Lineage (GTDB taxonomy): Bacteria > Actinomycetota > Actinomycetes > Streptosporangiales > Streptosporangiaceae > PALSA-505. The sequence continues at coordinate 386,977 of CAVPBZ010000020.1, read as the reverse complement.
CGCACCGCGTCCGGGGTGCCATGACTTTCGAACATGCCCTTGACGATCATCGTCGCGATGGGCGCGAGCAGCGTCGGGAACAGCGGATTGTCGGTGGCACGGGCCACGGTCACGTGGAAGCCCACGTCCGCGGCGGTGTAGGCGGCGGCATCCCCGGCGCTGTCGGCCATCGCATGCAGCAGCCGCTCCAGCGTGGCCACCAGCTCCGGCGTCGCCCGCTCGGCCGCGAGCGCGGCCGAGCTCACCTCGATGGCCTGGCGCGCCTCGTAGAGGTGATCGGCGGTGAGCGCGGGCTCCGTCCCGGACATCTGCAGCTGGCGGACGAACGCATCGGCCAGGTCGGCCTCGCTCGGATGGCGGACGAAGGTGCCCCGCCCGTTGACCGTCTCGACGAAGCCCTCGGCGCGCAGCTCGGCGAGCGCCTCGCGCAGCAGCGGTCGGCTCACCCCGAACTCGGCGGCCATCCGCGCCTCGGTCGGCAGCTGCTGGCCCTCGGACAAGCGGCCGGCCGTGATCTGCCCGCGCACCTCGGCCACGAGCATCTCGACCAGGCTGCGTTTCCTGATCTGCCGCAATTCCATGAGACAGGCTCCCACCCGCAGGTCTGCTCGGCGCGATGACTTGCGGCGGCAGTGCGCGCTGCCAGGCGCCGGCCGACAGGAAAGCCGAGTCTACGGCGGCCAGGGCTCGTTGGCCATCGGCAGCCTGGAGGCCAGGCCGGAGCCGGCCGTGTAGCCAAACGTTACGAACCGAGTGTTGACAGAATCCGGGACCGTGACCATTATCGTGCCTTAGACAAGTGGCCAGGCCACCTGATTGCCAGGAAGGCTTGACCGCAGAGGATGCCTGGCCGCCCGGATACCCCGGCGGCCGGGCTGGCGGGCAGCGGAGCCAGCCTCGTCGGCGCGAACGCACTGGCGCAGCGGGCGAGTGTCGGCGGCGGGCTGGAGCGCAGCTGTGAAGATCGTTGACATCGAGACGTTCCCGGTCGGGGCGGGTTGGAAGAACTGGCTGTTCGTCCGCGTGCACACCGACGAGGGCCTGCACGGCACCGGCGAGGCCACGCTCAACGGGTTCACCAGGACGTGCGAAGCCGCGGTGCACGAGCTCAAGGAACTCGTGATCGGCAGCGACCCGCGGCAGGTCCGCGCCAACGCCGCGGCTCTCTACCAGCGGGTTTCCAACGAGGGTGGCCACGTGCACCGGGCGGCCATCGCCGGGATCGAGGTGGCCTGCTGGGACATCCTCGGCAAGTCCCTCGGGGTTCCGGTGCACCAGCTGCTCGGCGGCCGGGTCAGGGACACGGTCGACTGCTACGCCAACGGCTGGTACCGGACCGAGCGCACGCCCGGCAGCTTCGCCACCGCCGCGGCCGCCGCGATAGCCCGCGGCTTCCGGGCGCTCAAGTTCGACCCGCTGGGCACCGCCCACGGTTTCCTGGCTCCCGGCGAGCTGGCCGCGACCCGCGACATCATCGCCGCCGTGCGGGAGGCCGCGGGCCCGGGCGTGCGCCTCATGATCGACCTGCATGCGCGGCTGGCCCCCGCCGAGGCGGTGGCCGTCATCGAGGCCTGTGCGGACCTGGACGTGTTCTGGTGGGAGGAGCCGACCACCCGCGAGCACGAGCAGCCGACCGCCGACGTGGCGGCACGCACTACCGGGCGGGTGGCCACCGGCGAGAACTGCCACGCCGTGGGCCAGTTCCTGACCCTGGCTAAGGCCGGCGGCGTCTCGATCTACCAGCCGGAGCCGATGTCGCTGGGCGGGCTGCTGCCCGCCGCGGCCGTGGCCGAGATCGCCGCGGCCGACGGAGCCTGGATCGCGCCGCACCAGAGCGGCGGGCCGGTGGCGACCGCGGTCTGCCTGCAGCTCGCCGCGTTCGTACCCAACTTCCTCATCCAGGAGCACTTCGATCCGTTCAACGAGCCGTGGACCAGTTCGCTGGTCACCTGGGCGCCGGTGCTCGACCAGCACAGCGGGCAGCTCAGCCTGCCCGATGGTCCCGGTCTCGGCGTGGACCTGAACGTCGATGTCGCCCGCGAGCACCCCTACGACCCGCAGGCCTTCCTGGACGTCACCGCGGCCGGATGGGAGCGCCGCCTGGGCACCCGCGCCGCCGATGAGCGCCCGGGAGACGGCGGATGGTGACCGGCATACCGGCCGGTGACGCCCCGGCCGGCCGGAAGGAGCGCCGGCCCGGCCGGGCCGCACGGCGGCTGGGCGGTGCCGTGCCGTCGTTCTCCGCGCTGGAGAAGACCTCGATCGGCCTGCAGGCCGCCGACGCGATCAAGGGCCTCATCCTGTCCGGCGAGCTGAAGCCCGGGGACTCGCTGCCGCCCGAGCGCGAGCTGGCGGCGATGCTGGGCATCAGCCGGCCATCGCTGCGGGAAGCGATCCGGGTGCTCAGCGCGCTCAACGTGGTCGAGCCGCGGCACGGCGGCGGCACGTTCGTCACCTCGCTGCAGCCGCGCGAGCTCGCCCAGCCGATCAACTTCCTGCTGCAGGTGGACCGGATGGCGTTCCGGCACCTGCTCGAGGTCAGGCAGGTGCTCGAGGTCGGGGCGGCCCGGCTGGCGGCCCCCAGGATCACCGACGACCAGCTCGCCGGGCTCCGCGACCTCACCGAACAGGCCGAGCTGGCCCTCGGCCTGCCCGAGCCGTTCCTCGCGTTCGACTTCGACATCCACACCGCGATCATCGAGGCGACCGGCAACCCGATCTACCTCAGCCTCTACCAGAGCATCGCCGATCTCTCCCTGGAGGGCCGCAAGCGGACCGCGCGGTCGGCGGCCACCAGGCGCGCCGCCCACGTCGGCCACCTGGCCATCGTCGCGGCGCTCAGCACCCGGGACGGCGACGCCGCCGCGGCGGCCATGCGCGACCACCTCGATGTCGTCCAGCAGGCGCTGGAACGGCATGACCGGGACGGAAGCCGAGGCAAGGGACAACCGGGACGGGAGCCGCGATGAAGCTCGCCACCGGCCCTCCCGCGGCCCGAAGCAGGCGAACAGCAGAAAGGAGGTCCGGCGCAGTCTTGCTGCTCGAATGGCCGCCGCAGCCGCGGCGGCAACACAACCTGGCCGATCAGGGCACTGGCAGCACCACAGCGGTGGTGCGCAAACGAATGGCTGGTCACATGAAAAGTCGAAAGATCAAGGCCGCCGGGGCGTGTGGCGTAGCGCTCGTCGCCCTCACGGCCGCTGCCTGTAGCTCCGGGTCATCGCCGTCCTCGGCGAGTTCCGGCGGCTCGGGCAAGGCATCCAAGCCGTACAGCATCTACCTGTCGAACAACTTCGTCGGCAACGACTGGCGGGTCCAGATGGAGAAGGAGGCCACCGTGGCCGCCGGGCTGGCCCCGTTCAAGGGCGCGGTCAGCCTGCACATCACCAACGCCGGCGCCACGGTGCCCGACCAGATCGCCTCGCTGCAGGCGATCGTGGCCAGGAAGCCCGCCGCGATCCTGGTCGATGCGTCATCGCCGACGGCGCTGAACCCAGTCATCAGCCAGGCCTGCGCCAAGGGGATCGTGGTGGTGAACTTCGACCAGACGGTCACCGCGCCATGCGCTTACAAGATCTTCACCAACTTCGTGCTCGGCGAGCAGCTCAGCGCGAAGTGGATGGTGGCGCAACTGCACGGCAAGGGCAACGTTTACGAGGACACCGGCCTGGCCGGCGCGCCGATCAGCGCGACGATCACCGACGCCTGGAAGTCTGTGCTGAAGAACTACCCCAACATCAAGGTCGTCGGCACCTACCAGGGCCAGTACGCGCTGGGGCCCGAGCAGCAGGGCGTGACGAGCCTGGTGGCGGCGCACTCCAACGTCAACGGCATCCTGACGCAGGGATACTGCACCGGGGCCATCAAGGCACTGCAGGCGGCGAACCACCCCCTCGTCCCGATGCTGTGCCAGTCCTACAACCAGACCTACGTGGCGCTGGCGCAGGACAAGGGCGCCGCGGGGTTCGTCATGGCTAACCCGGCTTGGCTGTCGGTGCTGGCGATGCGGACGGCGATCCAGGCCATCCAGGGCCAGCATCCGGCCAAGACCAACGAGCTCGTCCCGCCCTGCTTCTACAAGGGCGGTGCGTCCCCCACCGGCGCGTCCTGCCAGGCGATCAAGGTCGGCGTTAACGCCTTCCCGAATCTGTCGCCCGGCCTTACGCTGCCGCCCAGCCCGCCATTCATGTCGATCCAGCCCGCCCAGGTCGTGCCCTGAGCGGCGGACCGATGACAGCCGGCCAGCCGCCTGGCTCCCTAGCCGGGCGGCTGGCCGCACCAACTGCCGGGAGATCGCGCATGCCAGAGCCCAGTGCCGCCGGCCAGCACGGTGAGATGCTCACCGCGCGTGGCCTGACCAAGGCGTTCGCGGGCGTGCACGCCCTGCAGGACGTCAGCCTCGACGTCCGGGCCGGCGAGGTGCACGCGCTGCTGGGCGAGAACGGGGCCGGGAAGTCCACCCTGGTCAAGGTCATCTCCGGCGTGCTGCGGCCGGACGCCGGCGAGGTGACCTACCGCGGTGCCCCGTTCGCGCCGCGGGATCCCGGCCAGTCGCTGGCGGCCGGGGTCGGCGTGGTGTTCCAGGAGCTGGCGCTGGTCCCGGACCTGACCGTGATGGAGAACATCTTCTTCGACCGCCAGCCGCTGAGCCCGCTAGGCACGGTGTCCCGGCGGCGGATGCGGGCTGCGGCCGAGCAGCTGTTCGAGGCGATCGGGCTGGCCGGCATCAACCCCGGGCAGCAGGTCCGCGAGCTGTCGGTGGCCGCGCGCCAGCTGGTCGCCATCGCCAAGGTGCTGGCCGCCGACCCGGAGATCGTGATCTTCGACGAGGCTACCTCGGCGCTCGGCCCGGCCGAGGTGTCGTGGCTCTTCGACCGGACCCGGGCGCTGGCCGCGGCGGGCAAGGGCATCGTGTTCATCTCGCACCGGATGGCGGAAGCCGCCGAGATCAGCGACCGGGTGACGGTGCTGCGGAACGGGCGCAACGTCGGCACCTGGACCGCCGAGCAGATGAGCACGGACGAGCTGATCTCGGCGATGCTCGGCCGCGACCTCGGGCAGCTCTACCCGGACCAGCGCAGCTCCCCCCAGGGCGAGCCGGTGCTGACGGTGCGCGGCCTCGCGGCCGGCCGCAGGCTCCGCGGGGTGGACCTCGACCTGCACCGCGGCGAGATCCTCGGCCTGTGCGGCCTGGAGGGACAAGGGCAGCTGGAGCTGTTCCTCTCGCTGTACGGCGTCATCCGGGCCCGCGGTTCCGTGCTCGTCGAGGGCAAGCCGCGGCGGCTGCGGTCGCCGCGCGACGCGCTGCGGGCAGGCCTCGGGCTGGCGCTGGTGCCCGAGGACCGCAAGCGCGAGGGCATCCTGCCGACGCTGACGGTCCGGGAGAACTTGTCGCTGGCCAGCCTGCGCCGGATCGGCCGGCTCGGGCTCATCGACCGGAAGGCGGAACAGGCTCTGATCAGCCCGGTGATCAAGGACCTGCGCATCGGCCGGGAAGATCCCGAGCAGATCGCGGGCGACCTGTCCGGCGGCAACCAGCAGAAGGTCGTCGTCGGCAAGTTCCTGCTCACCGGGGCCAAGGTGCTGCTCCTGTACGACCTGACCCGGGGCGTCGACGTCGGGACCAAGGCGGAGATCTTCAAGATGATGGACCGGCTGGCCGCGGAGGGGTACGCCATTCTCTTCTACTCCAGCGACCTCGCCGAGATCGTCAATGTGCCGCACCGGACCTGCGTGATGTTCGACGGCCGCGTGGTCGCGGAGTTCGCGCAGGGTGAGGGCACCCAGGAAGATTCTGGTCGCGGCCATGGTCGGCAGCACGCCCGGGGCTGAGGCCGGGGCCGGCGGCCTGGCCAGCGCCGAGAGCAGCGTCGAGACCTCGTCCGGCGCCGGGTCGCCGGGCCTGGGCAGCCAGAGCTCGTCCGGCGCCGGGTCGCCGAGCGTGGGGAGCCAGCCGTGACCGCGAGCGTGGGTGCCGGCGTGGAGCGCGGCGGCAGGCCGTCCCGGCGGCCGTCGCCGCGAGAGGTCGCGGCCCACGCCTGGGCGGCCAGCCGTTCCTTCGACATCCGCCCGGCGGCCGCGTGGGTGCTGGCGATCGTCTTCCTGCTGGTCTACGCCGGGCTCCAGCCCGGGACGCTGTCCACCAGCAGCCTGGGCACTATCGCGGGGGACATGCTGGCGCTGACCGTGCTCGGCCTCGGCCAGGGCGTCGTCATCACCACCGCGGGCATCGACCTGTCCGTCGGCGGCGTGCTCTCGCTCGGCACCGCGATCGCCGCGACGCATTTCACGGGGACCGGGACGACCCTGCTGTGGAGCCTGGTCATCCTGGCCATCGGCACCGCGGCGGGCCTGATCAACGGCACGCTGCTCGGCCGGTTCGGACTGCAGCCGTTCATCGTCACGCTGGCCATGTGGTCGATCTTCGACGGCATCGCGCTCTACGTCCTGCCGGTCGCGGGCGGCCAGGTACCGCAGGGTTTCGCCAACTGGCCTAACGGAGCGACGGCCGGCATCCCTAACCCCATCTGGGCGCTGCTCGTCCTGGTGGCGGTGTGGATCTGGTTCCGGCGCACCCGGCTGGCCCGCCGGATCTACGCGGTGGGATCCGATCGCGAGGCCGCGCGGACCGCCGGGGTCCGCATCGCGCCGACGCTGCTGCGGGCCTATGCCATCTCCGGGCTGTGCGCGGGCGCCGCCGCGCTCTTCTACGCGATGCAGACCGCGTCCGGTGACCCGACCGCGGGAGACGGGCTGATCCTGCCGTCGGTGGCCGCGGTCGTGATCGGCGGCACCAGCCTGTTCGGCGGACAGGGCGGATTCGTCGGCACGGTGGCCGGCGCGCTCACCCTGACCCTGCTCGGCAACGTGATCTTCGCACTCAACCTGCAGTCCTACTGGACCGTGCTGGCCGACGGGCTGCTGCTCATCGTGGCGGTGCTGGCGGGCACCGGACTGCAGGCCATCCAGGCGCGGCGAATGCGGAGGCACACATGACCAGCCCACCCATGACCGGCGTGCGCAGAACGCTGACCAGGAACCGCGCGGTGCTGCTCGGTTACCTGCTGGTGGTCGTGCTGGCGATCGCCGGCGAGATCGTCTCCAGCGGCTTCCTGCACATCAGCCATATCGATCAGCTGATCATTTCCGGCGGGTTCATAGCTCTCGTCGGCCTCGGCCAGACATTCGTCATCCTCACCGGCGGCGTTGACCTTTCCATTCCTTGGGTCCTGAACGCTGCAGCTGTGTTCCTGACCCTCTGGGCCAAGGGCGACTCGGGGAAAATGGCCTGGATCGTCCCGCTGCTGCTGGTCGGCGGGGGTGTCATCGGCGCGATCAACGGTTTGGGTGTCGCTTTCCTGCGAGTGCCGCCGATCATCATGACGCTGGGCATGTCGTCGGTGGTGGAGGGCGGGCTGCTGCTGGCCACGAACGGCGGCTCGGGGCAGAACGCGCCGAACGCCGCGGTCTACCTGGCCACGCACCGGTGGGGACCGGTCCCGGTGCTGGCTGTGCTGTGGCTCGTCGTGCTGGTGGCGGCCACGGTCATCCTGAGCGCGACGCCCTTTGGCCGGCGGCTGTACGCGACCGGGCTGAACAGCCGGGTGGCCGCGTTCGCCGGGGTGAATACCCGGACGGTCACGGTCACCGTCTACGTGATCAGCGGGATCGCGGCGGCGCTGGCGGGGATCGCGCTGGCGGGCTACGTCGGGCAGTCGTATCTGGGCATGGGCGACCCTTACCTGTTCGCCTCGGTTGCAGCGGTCGCCATCGGGGGGACGTCCATCCTCGGCGGTTCGGGGAACTTCGTAGGTACCACGGCTGGGGCGCTGGCCCTGGCCGTGCTGGCCGGGCTGCTGCCCATCCTGGGGCTCCAGCAGGCCGCGCTGGAGATCGTCTACGGCTGCGTGATCCTCGGCGCCGTCATGCTGTCGTCGGCCAGGAGGGGCCAGCGGGACAACGCGGACTAACGGGCCTCGGCCGAGGGTCCACGTGGGTTTCTTTATCCCGAGGATGACGACTACCTCATCGACCGTGAGACCACCGTCACGCACTACGAAGTCACACGAACGCTGTGACATCCGCCGACGGTAGCCACCTCCGGCCAGCCAGCCGCGAGGTATCTGGCCAGTTCGACGCCCTGACCGCTATCGCCACGGCGGCGGCGCCGGTCACTGCCTGCCACCCTGCCAGGCGGCACGCCGGTGTCACATGTGCGAGGCTGTGGATGTCGCCGTCCGGAGGAGGTCTGCATGGCTGATGACGCGTCGGAGCCTGAGGGTTCCGAGGAAGAGATGAAGCGCAGGTTCCGCGAGGCGCTGGAACGCAAGCGCGCCGACCAGGCGGACGCGAACGCGGCCCGCGGCGGCAAGGACGCCGGGAAGGTCCACGGCGCCCACGGCCCGGCCCGGAGCCGGCGTTCGTTTCGCCGCAAGACCGGCGGCTGAACGGACTGAGCACCCCCGGGAGACCCGGCGCTCGGGGTGGCACCAGCAGCCTGAACCGGGTTCTCCGAAACTCACCCGGCAGTCCCACTCCGCTTGCTCAGCATGGTGCGACAACGGCGCTTGAGGCTTGCTACAGGAAGTGTGCTAGGCAGCTTCTGGAGACAGCAGGGAGGGTCATAGGCGTTCAAGCCGACCAGCCCCATCGCGGGCGAGCCGATCGTGTCAACGCGATGTCTTCGTGCTCGCGAGTGGCAACCTTAAGATGATCACAACGCGCTGCGTCGCCAACGGCCCGTATTCCTGGCGGCGGACGCTAACATCACGCCAGTCCTCTCAAGGTGACTCAAGGTGAGGTTCCGGTGACACCAGCGCAGGGTGGGCACGGGCGTCGTAGCCGGCCTGGCCGTGGCTTGTCGCTGGACCGGATCGTCACGGCAACGCTGGAACTGGTGGATGAGCAGGGCATCGGGGCGGCGTCGATGCGGGCGGTGTCGTCGCGGCTGGGGGTCCGCTCGATGTCGTTGTACCGGTATGTGCAGGACCGTGATGAGCTGTTCGACGCGGTGGTGGAACGGATTGTCAACGAGTTGGCCGACGATCCGGAGGTCCAGTTGCGACCAGTGAACGGGTGGCGGCCGTATCTCACCGGCATGGCGCATGGGGTGCGCCGCTACGCACGGGCGCATCCGCATGCTTTCCCGCTGGTCGCCACCCGCCCGCCTGCGGCTCCGTGGGTTAATCCCCCGCTTCGGTCGCTGCGCTGGGTCGAGGCGATGCTCAACGGATTGGCCGCAGAGGGGTTCACCGACGAGCAGGTGCTGTTCACCTACCGCACGTTCAACAGCTTCCTGCTGGGTTACCTGCTCCTGGAAACCAGCGCTATGGCACTGCGCGTTCCTAAGCCGGGCGACGGATCCTTTACCAGCACCGACACAGCTGCGAACGAGGGCGGCGAACCGGCCGGACAGGCAGCAGCTAATCCAGTTCCCGGCGGCCTGAGCCCAGCCCGCACTCCCGGGCAGCGGGAGGCGATCAAGGACGCCGACAGCCCGCGCGAGCTACTCGACCCCGCGGACGAAATCGACGCCAGGCACTTCCCGACGCTGCACCGCCTGGCGGCGGGGCTGGCCCAGGACCGCTGGGAAGGGGAGTTCGAAACAGGCCTGGAGGACATGCTCGACCGTATTGCGATGTTCGTGGCCGATGGCCCCGACTTCAGGCGGGACTGATGCCGTAAGCCGCGGCCGCTGCCTGGTCCCGGTTCTGCCACGGGGATGCGCGATTCTTGGTGGACGCTGTAAGCTTCTCGTGTAAGCTTCCTCCGTAAGCTTCTGATGTAAGCTTAATGTGTAAGTCATCCGGCTGCGGGTAGCAGGGGCCAGCCGGAAGACGCATGGGAACAAATACCGGCCATTGACCTGGCGAACCGGGCGATGCCCGTGCGGGCTCAAGACAGGCAGGTGGCGACCCATCGCCTGTCACGGGGGCTGATTCATGATCGCCCGCAAGGCGTGCGGACAGCCCGCAAGTCGCTTGTTTGAGGAGATGGCCACATGACAGAGAACTACCTGCCCGAAGCAACGCCGCACGGCCAATCGCTGCCCGGCTCGGTGGACGAGCAGGGCACGGCCGATGTTGTCAAGGATCAGGCTTCTGGCCTGAGTCACAGCAGCGTTCAGGCGGGAAAGCACGTGGCCGAGGTTGCCCGGGAGCAGGCTTCGGGCGTCGCGGCGGAGACCGCGCGTCAGGGCAGGGACCTCCTGCAGCAGGCTCAAGGCCAGCTGGCGGAGCAAGCGGCCCACGGTCAACAGCGGGTGGCGAAGCAACTGCTTTCGCTCAGCGATGAGCTTCGCGCTATGGCAGATCACCCGGGCCATGGCGGCATGGCCGCCGACCTGGCGCATCAGGCGGCATCGCGGATCCGCGATGCCGGGCAGTGGCTGGAGGGCCGCAAACCGGGGCAAGTGATGGACGAGGTGCAGTCCTTCGCGCGCCGCAGGCCGGCGGCTTTCCTGGTGCTGGCGGCAGGAGCGGGCCTGGTGGCCGGCCGGCTCACCCGGGGCATCCAGGGCGCAACCAGCGGCGAGCCCGCGACTGCGTCAGCGCCGGTAGCCACGCAGGGGCTGAGCGGACAGCGGGCTCAGCCGCCTGACGTAGTTGGCTACCCGCCGGCAACGGCGCGCCTCAGTGATGAGATTCCGGGCCCTTCTGCCCCGGTTGGCGGCCTGCCGCCGACCGGTGGTGACCTGGCCTGGGAGGGGGATCCGGCCTATGGCGAGCCGAATCTCCTGGTCACTGATGACCAGGCGGCCCGCAGGGGCACGCTGTGAGCAGCTCGCTCGAGCCGACTGTGCCGCCGCCGACTGATTCGCGGCCATCTGTCGGCGAGTTGTTCTCCGAGATTGCTGAGGATCTCAGCACGCTCATGCGCCGGGAGGTGGAGCTGGCCAAGGCCGAGCTCCGCCAGTCGGCCACGCGGGCCGCCAAGGGCGCCGGGCTGCTGGCCGGTGCCGGCATCAGCGGCCACATGGTCCTGCTGTTCGCGTCAGTCGCCGCCTGGTGGGGCATCGGCGACGCCACCGGCCATGGCTGGTCGGCGCTGATCGTGGCGGCCATCTGGCTGATCTCCGCTGCAGTCCTCGGGCTGATGGGGCGCCGGGAGATCAGCGCAGTTCGCGGCGTGCCGCAGACCGCACAGACGGTGAAGAGGATTCCTGACGCGGTAAGAGGAAACGAGGGCACATCATGACCAGCGACCCGGACCAGATCCGCGAGCAGATCGAGGAAACCCGGACCAGCCTGACCCAGGACGTTAACACCCTGGCCGACACGGTCAACCCGGCGCACGCGGCAAAGCGCAAGGCAGCCAGTGCACGTTCGGCTGTGCTCGCAGTAAAGGACAAGGTCATGGGCGCAGCGTCACAGTCCGTCTCCGGCACGAGCTCCGCAGCAGGAGAAACGGTGTCGGCGGCTCAGGAGAAGGTCTCGGCGGCACCCAGCCAGGTGCGCCGCCACACGGCGGGTAACCCGCTGGCAGCCGGCCTGATCGCGGCCGGCGTCGGCTGGCTCGCGGGCTCGCTTTTGCCGGCCAGCGGCGCCGAGGAGCGGGCGGCGTTGAAGGTCAAGGAAGCCGCCGCTCCAGCCGTCACCGACGCGGCCAAGGATGCTGCGGCCAGCCTCCAGGACTCAGCACGGCATGCAACCGAGTCGGTCAAGGCCACAGCGGCCGACGCCGCCGCCACTGTCAAGGACGAAACCACCAGCTCGGCGCACGACATCCAGGACCAGGCGGCGGCTCCTGGCTCGCGGCAGCCAGGCGGACCCTGAAGGAATACAAGGCCGACGACCCGCAGGACCGTGCGGCGGCGCTGACATACTTCGGCATCCAGTCCATCTTCCCCGGGCTCCTTGTCCTGGTCTCCCTGCTCGGCATTCTCGGGAAGTCGGCAACCCAGCCGCTCATCACCAACCTGGGCAACGGGGCCCCGGCATCCGTGCGGAAGATCATCCTCAGCGATGTCACTCCCCTGCAGCACAGTCATGCAGCCTCCGCGATTCTCGGCATCGCCGGACTCGCGCTCGCCCCGTGGTCGGCGTCCAACTACGTCGCGGCTTTCATGCGCGCCTCCAACGTCATCTACGACGTGCCCGAGGGCCGGCCGATCTGGAAGACCGCACCGATCCGGCTGGGCGTCACCCTAGTAACGATGATCTTGCTCGCGGCCGCGGCCGTCATAGTGGTCGTAACTGGCGGCCTGGCGCAGAAGGTCGGGAACGTGCTCGGTCTCGGCTCGACCGCGGTCACCATCTGGGACATCGCCAAGTGGCCGGTGCTCCTCATCATCGTGGGCCTGATCCTGGCCATCTTGTTCTGGGCCAGCCCGAACGCCAGGCACGGATTCCAGTGGGTCAGTCCCGGCGGCTTCATCGCCGTCGTGCTATGGCTGCTCGCCTCGACCCTGTTCGCCGTGTACGTGGCCAACTTCAGCCACTACAACAAGATCTACGGCAGCCTCGCCGGCGTCATCATCTTCCTCATCTGGATGTGGATCTCCAATGTCGCCATCCTGCTTGGCGCCGAGTTCAACGCCGAGCTTGAACGCGGCCGCGCCATGGCGGCAGGCCATCCCGCTGACCTGGAGCCATTCTCCGAACTGCGAGACGACCGCAAACTGCGCAAGAAAAAGAGAAAAAAGTCACAAAAATTTACAGGCTAGTCACGACCAGAAGGAGCAGCATATGCCATCTGATGCCATCGTTCTGCTGAAGGCGGATCATAAGGAAATCCGCCGCCTGTTCCGGGAGTTCTCGGCCGCGGCTGAAAAGCCGACGAAGACGAAAGCACGGATCGTAGGAAAGATCATCGAACGGCTCACCGTACATACTTACATTGAGAACGAGGTGATGTACCCCGAAGTCCGCAGGCTGCTGCCAGACCTCGAGGCCGACGTGCTGGAGTCTTACGAAGAACATCACGTCGCAGATGTTCTGTGCATGGAACTGGCCGGGATGCCGGCCGACGCGGAGCGCTTTGATGCCAAGACCACGGTGCTGATCGAGAACGTCACCCATCACATCGAGGAAGAAGAGCAGGACTGGTTCCCGAAGGTACGGGCCGGACTCGGCCGTAAGCAGCTTCAGGAACTCGGATCCAAGCTCGAGCAAGCCCGGAAGAACGCACCCACATCCCCGGCCCAGCCCAGTGCGCTGAAGAAGACCATCGACGCCGTGATCTCCTGAGGCCGCGGATTGGTCTTGCTGGCCGCGCGGTCGCGGTGACGCAAGACAGATTGCCTGAGCCGAAGACCTGGCATGACTGGTTGTGAGTTGTGGCCTCGGGCCTGACATTCTGGAGGCATGCGGAGCGTGTATGAGGCCGCGGGCGGCAGTGCGGGCCTGCTCCGCCTGGCCGAGGCCTGGCACGCCAGGGTCATGGCCGACGAGATAGTCAGCCACGCGTTCAGCTACGGATTCCATCCGCAGCACAGCCAGCGGCTTGCCGCATATTGGGCCGAGGCCCTCGGCGGCCCTGCCACCTATTCCGTCACCTACGGAGACGAGACCTCAGTCGTGCGGATCCACAGCGGCAACGGCCCGCACGAGGAGATGGACCGCCGGGCGATTGCCTGTTTCGACCAGGCGATGCAAGACGCTGGACTGGACGCGGCCCGACCACTCCGGCAGGTGCTGCACGACTACTTCGCCTGGGCCACCACGACGACGATGTCGCGCTACCACGAGTCTGCTGACGATGTTGCCGAGGGCATGGCGAAGTGGCTGCGGTGACAAGACTTCGGCTGATTGGGGTACCGAGTAGCGCCGGGGCGCACGCGCCCGGGGTCGAGCGAGCCCCGGCGCGGTTGCGAGACGCTGGCCTAGCGGACGCGCTAACGGCTGCTGGTCTGGCAACATTCGACGGTGGCGACCTGCCGGTGAGCAATTTCGCGACCACCGCCTCATCGTCAGGTGCGCGGAACCTGCCGGCTGTGCTGGAGGTGGTTGCCCTCGTCGCCGATGCTGTGGCAGCTGCCCGGACCGACGGTGATGTCGTGGTCTTGCTCGGCGGTGACTGCACGCTGGTGCTGGGCGCCGTGGCCGGGCTCCGGAAGCTGGAACAGGCCAGCCACGGGGTGGGCGTGCTTTACCTCGACGGCGACGCAGACCTGGACACTCCCCGGGAGGGATGGGGAGTCCTGGACAGCTGCGGCGTGGCCCACCTGCTCGGCGACGGCGACCCACAGCTGGCGGGGCTGCGGCCAGACGGGCCACTGCTCGACGCTGCATCCCTGGTGCTGTTCGGCTTCCACCCGGCCCAGCTGTCGGCCGGCCAATGGCGCCGCTTCGCCGGCTATGGCCTCTACGGCGTCCCGGTCACCAGCATCCCCGCCGGCACCGCCGGCCTGCGTGCCCGTCAGGCTTTGGCCGGGCTACGAGACAAGCCCGCCCTTCTGTGCCATCTGGACGTCGATGTCATCGACTATGCAAGTTTCCCGCTGGCCGACTGCCCTCGCTACCACGGTGGCCTGTCTCTGTCAGACACCTTCGACGCGGTCACAGCCGCCGCCGGGCACCCAGGGCTGGCCTGCCTGACCCTCACCGAGGTCAACCCTGACCACGATCCCACCGGTGAGCTGAGCCAGGAACTGGTGAGCCGCTGGGCAAAGGCAATCGCCGCCGGCATCGTGCACTAGTCGGCCTCACAGCGTCGCCACGACCGGCACCCCGCGCCTCCTCCCTTAACGATGCCGCGGGTGGGCAGTAGACCAGGTCAGACAGTCGGCGCTTGAGCTACAGGCCGGCGGTAGGTCACGGCCTCGCGCACCTGACGGGGCAGAGACTGGGCGAGTTGGGCGTCGGGCTGCGGCTGCTCCAGGATCTGCGCCGCTCGCTGCTTGAGCGACCCCGCCAGATCCGGCCACACACCGCCACAAAGAGCCAGCCCGACGACGGCTGCGAAACTGTCAGCACCGTCGCCTAACCCGACTTGGCTCACGATCACGTCGATGTTGATCACCTGAGGCTGTGACCTGGTTTCGTTTGTCGCGAGGGCTCGAATGTGGACACTAATCCTGGGGGTTGTGGGCCGTAGGCTGGGCAGGTGTCCCCCTTCGTGCGCACGGTGAAGACGGCCTCGGGCGCACGGCGGTGCAGATCGTGTACTCCAACCGGCGCGGGGCCGCGGGACATCGAGCACATGGGATCGGCCCACGATGAGGCCCGGCTGGGGTTGTTGAAGGCTGTTGCCCGGCAGCGGTTGGCGGCCGGGCAGAGCGAGCTGGACATGGGGATCGCCGACCCTGATCCGGCGGCGGCACGTGGTGCGCCGCTGTCGATCACTGCGACCCGGATGGCGCACCTGTGGGGCGCATTCGGCAGCGCGTTCGATGTGCTTGGGGATGCCGGACGGTCCGCAGGCTAGAGCCGACCGTTCAGCACTGAACAGATCACGAGCATGCAGCAACGGTCGTGGCCAGTGAGTAGCTGCCCAGTGGCGGTCCGCCAGCTCAGGTGAAGTCGGCCTTGGTAATGCCGTCGGCATGGCCGTCTGGCCACTGGACCACCTCGATCCGGTAGCCGTCTGGGTCGGTGATCCAGCAGGTCCGCGGCCCGGCGGGGCCGCCGGGATACTCGATCGGCTCGGGCGCGATCCCGTTAGCGGCAAGATCGGCGCGTGTTGCGTCCAGCGACTCGACCTGGATAACCAGGTGGTTGATGCCGACACCGGGACCGGCCTCGCCCTTTGCCGGGTCGCAGACTAGCTCGATGGTGACGAAGCCGTCGCCGGGTAGCTGGAGCATGGTCAGGCTGCCGTACGCCGTCCCCTCGACGGTCCCGATGACCGTGTAGCCGACGGCGGTGTAGAACGCGAGTGAACGTTCCAGATCGCTGACCCGCAGGCCGAAGTGCAATGTACGCATGGTGGACACCCCAGGATCCTCTCGAAATGGGCTCTTGCCCGCGCTAGCGCACGGGTCAGGTGAGCGACACGGGAATGCAGTGGTCGGGCCTGCCGGCACTCTTGGCCAGGATCCAGTGGGAGCCGCCGGTGGCGCGGTAGTCGCACGCCGACGCAACCGCGGACATCCTCGCTGGTCCATTCCAGGCCGCCGTGGAGGCAAAGCAGCCCATCAGACCGACATCAGCAGGATCAACCAACGGCTGCTCCTGACGCCACTCGGTAGCGCAGGTGCGTGACGCCGGGCGCGTCCAGCATGCGCGTCAGCTCGAGCTCGACGCGGTCTGCGCCGAACAGCCGCCGCCCGTCGCCGAGCACGACCGGGATCAGGTGGATCTCCAGCTCGTCTAGCAGGCCCTCGCGCAGCAGCGACTGCGCAAGGCCGGCGCCGTGCACCATCACGTCCTTGTCGCCGGCGGCCGCCTTGGCCTCGCGCATCGCGGTCGCGGCGTCGGGCACGTAGTGGACCCAGCCGCTCTGCGACTCCGGCGGGGTGCCGCGCGTGGGCACGAAGATCGGCACGCCGTGGTGATCACCGCCCCAGTGACCGGCATAGTCGAACGTCTTGCGGCCGACGACGACCGCACCCGTCGCCAGCAACTCGGCGAACACCTGCCCGCTCAGCCCCGGCGGGTCGAAGTGCGGATACTCGTCGACGGGCTCGCCGAGCCACTCGTGCAGCCGGTGGCCGCCGTTCCCCAGCCCGTTGCCCTGGCCGTCGCCCGGGCCGGTGATGAACCCGTCGAGCGACATCGACATGTACAGGACGGACTTCGTCATGCGGTCTCCTTCTTCGCCGGGCACGAGGGGAAGCCGGTGCCGACCGGGGGCCGGTGGCTCGATGGCGTACGTCCTGGTAGACCGGCTCAGCCGGCGGAACTCATCGGTGGATCTCAACCACCAACGGTCCCCCCGGTGCCGTGTTGCCACCGGTCACCCAGGCGGATTGACACGGCGCACGGGCCAGCGGAGTGGCCTGCTGGCAAGGCGTGCCCAGACGGCGCGGCGGGACCGGCTGAGGTAGCACGGATCGGCGTACAGGTGAAGTTACCAGTTGCGGCAGTGGTTGTTCCCAAGGCAAGCCTGGGAAGGTGCCTCATCACGCTTTACGAAGCGGCGCTCAGCGCACTGCAAGCACACCCCGGCGAAAACACCGGGATGCAGTGATTCAGGTACTACCGAGTCCGGCACCGGACTCACGCCCAAGCTGAGCCGGGCCCGGACAGACATGACTGACATACACCCCTTGCATATCGACGGATCCGCAGCAGCGCCGACGGAGACGCCGGAGCGCCCGGTCGGCGGCAATAGCCGATACGCGGGCGTGGGCTTGGGCATCCGGCCGTGTCATTGCCAGCGGTGTGCGTTGTTCTCGTTGAGCGAGCCGATGGGTTCGGGGATGACGCAGAACAGCAATCCGGCGGGGTCCCGCATCACCTGCCAGGAGTGCACCTGCTGTACCCGTTCAGCGCCAAGTGCCTCCAGCCTGGCCACTTCGGCCGCCAGATTGTCGGTGTGGACGTCGAGATGTACCCGGCTCGGCCCATCCTCGAGCCGCTGGATGAGCAGCCAGAACTCCTGCCCGTGCAGCGCAGCGCCGCGGTACTCAGGGTGCCGGTCGAACGGGGCCAGTGGCCGCCCGGTGGCTGCGCTCCAGAACGCCAGCTCGCTGTCGTGGTCCGCTGGCGGGACGTCAATCACGATCTTGGACAGCCTGCTGTAGTGCGCCACGCCGCAAACGTACGCGACCTGCGCACTGAGGATGAGGCGGCCGGCCACAGTGCCCGCTCTCGACCCGCTCGACAATCAGCGCACCAGGCGCGGCGTGAGCGGCGCGCTTGTTCTGAGAAGGGATTCGGCGCGCGCCGGTCCGCACGGGGCTAGTCAGCCCTTCGCCGGCCCTTTCTTACGCTTCCTGCGCGGATGCTCGATGATCGCGTCCGGGCCGGGGAACACCAGGCTGGTGTGACCGTCGTCGAAACGCACCAGGTAGGGTGGCTCCCCGCCCGCTCCGCGGACCTCGACGATCTCGCCCGTCCTCTCCGGCTGGCCCACGATGCTGCCGCGCACATGGAACCGATCCCCGACGGCTGCCTGCATCCGCCCACCTCCTCACCGCGTTCCCGCGCTACTGTGCATCGGAGGGACACACTCACGGCGTGCAATGCCACCGCCAGTATCTACCCCGGCGCCTATAACCGGTACCAGCCGTGTGGGTCCCCCGGCAAGCGGCAGAGCCGGGCGTTTGGTTCCTGGATGGCCTTCCCGCAACTATCCGGGACTTCGCCCGGCGTGCCTTCGTGACCCGCACTGCTAGCGTGACTTCATGACGACGCTGTCCGACAGCGCCAGAGCTGTGCTCGACTCGGCCGCCTTGGCTCACCTGGTGACCTTGAACCCCGACGGCAGTCCCCAGGTGACGGTGGTGTGGGTCGGTCTTGATGGCGACGAGATCTTGGCCGCCCATCTTCCCGAGCACCGCAAGGTGCGCAATATCCGCAACGACAGCCGCGTCGCCCTCTCGATCGAAACCGATACACGTAACGCTATGGGCCTCAACGAGTACCTCGTCGTCTATGGCACGGCGCGCATTACCGAGGGAGGAGCTGCCGAGCTCCTGCAGCAACTCGCTCACACCTACCTCGGTCCTGAGGTCCGCTTCCCGCCGATGGATAATCCCCCACCCGGATACATCACCCACATCACGGTTGACCGCGTGGCTGGCGTCGGACCGTGGACCGAGTAGCACTGACAGCCTGTGCACTGAGCCAGTGCGAACTCTGGCGAGTTGCACGAGCGGACGGTCGGGCTATGCGCCGGGCCCGAACAGGCAGCCATCCCAGTACGCCTCGACTCTCGGGCGGCGCCTGCCCCGCAGTGCGATCTCCAAGACATCGGGAAGCAGTCCCGCCGGAGCCCGGAACCACAGGTCCAGCCCCGCTGCGGGGACCTGGGAAGCCTGAGACCCGTGGCGGCGGCTGGATTGCCGCATGCATGTACGACGGTGTCCCCGCGCAGCAGATGCGCGGGCGTGCCGCCCACACCCACAGCCTTCCACCGCGGGCACCGACCCATCCGACGGTCTCCCGGCTTGCTTCCACCCGCACAACGCAACCGTAACCCGTCCCGTGGGTTTCCCCTCCCAGCGTGGAGAGATCCTCTTAAGGGAGGGACTTTCCGATGGCAGAGACACGGAGGAAGTTCGACCGGGACTTCAAGGAGGGCGCGGTGCGGCTGGTCCGGGAGACCGGCAAGCCGATCGCGCAGGTGGCCCGGGAGCTTGGCATCCATGACGGGACGCTGGGCAACTGGGTGAACGCCGACCGGCGCCGCCGCCAGGGCGGTGACGGGGCGGTCAGCGAGGAAGAGCGGGCCGAGCTGGCCCGGCTGCGTAAGGAGAACGCCGAGCTCGCGATGAGGTGCGACGTGCTCAAACGCAGCGTGGCCCTCTGGGTTCAAGATGCGATGGGGCGGTAGCGGTGGCCGCGTTCATCGCTTCCCAGAGGGCAGCCCACGGCATCCCGCACGCGGTGTCCTGCCGGGCGCTGGGAGTCTCGCAGGCCTGGTACTACAAGTGGGCCGGCGGGGCGCTGCCGCCGCGGGCAGCGCGCCGGGACCGGCTGAAAGCCGAGGTCAGCCGCCTGTTCAAGGTGCATAAGGGGAAGTACGGTTCGCCGCGGATCACTGCCGACCTCAAAGACGCCGGCTGGCGGGTCAGCGAGAACACCGTCGCGGCGCTGATGCGCGAGCTGGGCCTGGCCGCCCGGCCGAAGCGCAACCGGCGGGGCGCCACCCGGCCGGGAAGGGGCCGGTGGCGGGCGCCGGACCTGGTGAAGCGGGACTTTCCCGCCGCCGGGATCAACCAGAAGTGGTACGGCGACGGCACCGAAATCGCCACGGCTGAGGGCAAGCTGCACCTGGCCTCGGTCCTGGACATGGCCTCGCGGCGGATACTCGGGTTCGCACTGGGCGAGCATCATGACGCCCAGCTGGCCTACGGGGCGCTGGCCATGGCGGTGGCGGTGCGCGGCGGTGCCGTGCCCGGCGTGATCATGCACACCGATCAGGGCAGCGAGTACACCGCGGCCCTGTTCCGCCAGGCGTGCGGCCGGCTTTCCATCCGGCAGTCCATGGGGCGGCCGGGCTCGGCGCTGGACAACGCCGTCATCGAGTCCTGGCATTCCACCCTGGAATTCGAGCTGCGGTCGCGGGAGACCTTCACCACGAAGGCGGCTGCCCGGGCCAGGACCGCGGCGTGGATCGAGGAATACAACCACGACAGAAGGCACTCGGCGCTGGGCATGCGCTCCCCGGTGGATTACGAGCTGGCCCTGGCGGGAAGGGACGCCGCGTGAGCGCGGCCGGCCCGCTGCGCGGGCCGCACCAAGGAGGCGGCTACGCCGCCGCTCGCCTGCTCGTGCCCGCTGAGGGTACGGGGCCGCCCCTCCGGCCTCAAGCGTGCTACGCATCGCGCTGCGCGCGACGGCCTGCGGCCGCCCTTGACCCCGGAGACCTCTGCAGCCCCTGGAGGCAGGTAAAGCGGGCAGGCCCAGCCTGCCCCCGCCGGGCGCGGGCACGAGCAGGCGAGCACCCCTCTAACCAAAATCACCACAACCGAAGTCTCCACGGTTTGAGGGGAATCCCGCCCGCCACCGTAATCGGACCCGGCGTTCCCGGGAGTGGCCACGGTCCGACAAGGAGTACCTCCCCCGGGTGGTCCTATCCGCCGGGCAGGTACGGAAAGCCGGATGCCCCCGCGCGGGGCTCTGCCGCGGAGGCCGACCCGGCGCCTCCGCGCCGTCGCGTTAACCCAAGCCCGCCGTGCCGGGCCCAGCCGACGTGGCCCCCGCGTCGAGCGTCAGCCCTTGATTATGTTGTGAATGGGCGTGGCCTGCGGCTGGCCAGCGTCGGCCCCCAGGTCTGTCATGATCGGCAGCAGTGTCTTCCCGAAGGCCTGGAACGACGCCTCAGATTCCCACACGTCGAACACCTGGATCAGGCCGTCCGCTTCCATGGCCACGTGGTACAGCCTTCCGGGGGGCGCCCCGGCGCCAGCGTCCTCGAGCCGCTTGATGGTGTCGTCGTACCGCGCCGGCGTGAACGAACTGGGCGTGAAGTACATACCGAGTGCCATATCTGTGGTTCCCCTCAACATCTCACGATTCTCGTCACGGGCAACGCTGCCGGCTCCGGACCGCAGATTAGGACAAATCCTAGCGGAATAATCTCTTAATTGCAATAGAGTGAACATTTCACAACGTTCTAGATGTGATCATTCTCTGATATTCGTCTCTCATTTCCAGCTAGGCATGCGGATTTCCAGGTAGACATGCTTGCCATTTCAGGCCATGAACGGGTGAGGGGACGGGGGTCTCCTACGGTCAGCCGCACTACCGGGTGAGTGCGTCCTGAGCTGGGCAGCGGCACGGCGCACGGCCCCGGAACCGGGGGATTGCTCGAACAGGGGTGCGAATTCTCAGCGGCCGGCGTCACCGACTTGTGCGGGCGAGAGATAACCGCCTTCGCTCGGGGCGGGTAGCAGGTTAATGCCGCTCGCCTGTCGTTTAGCTCAGCGTTGGTGGTTATGCACAGCTGCGAATTCGTAGCGGGTCGTCATAGGTGCCGATGGGTCTGGTGTCCAGCGGTGTCTGGGCGTTCAGGGGGCGCCCGAGGTTGTCGGTGAGCTCGGTGGTTCGCAGAGTGAGTTCCGCGCCGCGCGGGACGAGAGCGTGGCGGTGTCCGGGTACACGTCAGTGGCCGATGGCTTGGTAGAGCCGAGATGGCTCCAGCTGCCGGAATTTGCCAGGGCCACCACCAGCGGCTGGCGTTCGGCCGCGCAGAACGGGCATGATTCCTCGCTGGCGAAGACGATCGCCGGTTTGCCGTCGATGGTCAGCGGCGGCCCAGGCGTGCTGACCGTCTGCAGCGGGTGGCGGCAGCCGATCAGGCCGATAACGTCCTGGGGGACGAGCCTGCCGATCGCGCCGCTGGAGTAGACGCTGACCACGATGCGGCCCGCCGGGTCAAGGACGAAACCGGTGGACTGCACGAACAGCGGTCCTCGTTGACGAAAGCCCCGGTGGCCTTGGCGAGCGCGCGCTCGTCGGCGGCACGCTGGAACGCGCGTAGCTGGGCGTTGCAGTACGGGCACCACGACCCGCGGTAGAACAAGACCACTCCGAATCTGCCGGCCAGCGCACCAGGCAGAGCCAGGGTGTCACCGCCGGGCAGGGAAAGAACCACCGGGGGGAACTGGTCTCCCGGGTTGAGCAGGGTCATCGATGTCTCCAAGACCGTGCGGGATGGGATAACCGGTTAGCGCCTGATCGCGCGTGAGTTCCTACCTGCCGGGTTCGTGCCATTTCCGCCAGCAGCCCTTCTCGCAGCCCGGCTCGGGGCCAGGCGGCCGCCGCTGTGGCCAGGCAGGCGGTGGCCTCGCGCAGCTCGCCGACTTCTGCGCTGCATTCCGGGCACCGGGTCACGTGCCGCTCGAAGAGTGCCCGGTCCTGGGCATTGAGCGCATCCATTGCGTAGGCACCCGCCAGGGCGTGTGCTTCTGGCCATCTGATTCTCATCGTCGCGTCTCCGGGCTCACCGACGGAACCGGTCCAGGTTCTGGCTCCATGTTCATCGTTCGTCACCAGACCGGGTTGCGTCTTGGCCGGCCGCAGACATTACCTGCAGTTACGGCGCGTTCGGGCCTGACCGGGAAGGCCGGCTGCTGTGTGGCGCGACCGAATTTCGGCTATCCGACCAATCCGGCCTGGCCCGGGGCCCGAATTCATCACGTGCCGGTCAATCGGGCCGTTCAAGCGCTCACTTTCTCCGCCGCCGGTCTCGATGCCGAGTCGGCCGAGTGGCTGCGCCAGCTCGGTGCTGCGGGCCCGCAGCGGGAGGCAGCTGTGGCCCGGCTGCATGACCTGCTGCTGCGCATCGCCGGCGGGGAGGTCCGGCGTCGCGCGCCCCGGCTGCGGATCACCGGCCCGGAGCTGGACGACTTGGCCTACCAGGCCGCGGCCGACGCGCTGATCGCCATCACCGGCAAGATCGGGCAGTTCCGGGGCGACAGCCGGTTCACCACCTGGGCCTGCAAGTTCGTCATCTTCGAGGTGTCCGCTAAGATCGGGCGGCACTTCTGGCGGCACCCGCCGGTGCCGCTGGACGCCGAGGACTGGGACCGGCTGCCGGCCCGGTTCGGCTTCGATCCGCCGCAGCAGGCCGAGTGGCGGGACCTGCTCGCGGCGCTGCGCCGCGCGGTGAACGAGGAACTGACCCCGCGGCAGCGTGCGGTGTTCGTCGCGATCGTCCTCAACGACGTTCCGCTGGATGCTCTCGTCCTCGAGCTTGGCTCGAACCGGAACGCGATCTACAAGGTGCTGTTCGATGCCCGGCGTAAGCTGCGGGCAGCTCTTGACGCTAACGGGTACCTACACACTGACACTTCGAGGCCCAGCTGACCGGCCGGGACGAGCTGTCCGTTCTGCCTGGCTGGTGTCTTGATCATCTCTCCTCGTGCGCTGGCCATTCTGGTTTTCCCGAACGGCGCGCTGGTCAGCCCGGCATGGATCTGCGCGCCCGGCGGGGGTAAGACCCGGACCGCCGCCGACGCCAATGGCTAAACAGTGCGGCGCGCGGTTCGCCGCCCGGGTTCCGGCCGTGGCCGGAAGAGGAGGACATCAGATGAAGATGCCGAAACGCCGGTGGTGGCTGGCGGCAGCCGTACCGGCGATCGCCGCCGCGACGGTGCTGGCGACCGTGTCATCGGGGGCCAGCGCCACCTCGGCCAAGCCGGGCAGCCTGGGACCGATCTCGGGCCTGCTGCCCCGCACCCACCTGACCGAGGAAAGCGCGATCCAGGTCAACCTGAGCAAGGAGACGGTCCGGCTGCCGCTCTACCCGGGAACCGCGTACGCGGGCACCCCGCAGGCCGAGACGGTCTGGTACGTGCTGCTGGACGCCTCCGACCCCGGGCTGGCCCACGACCTGGGCGTGAACTACGCGCCCAAGCTGGCCAACATCGCCATCGGCGACCCGGCCGCGGTGCAGACCGTCACGCTGACTAACCCGTCACCGCTGCAGAACCCGTTCGGCCCCGGCGTGGCCAACTTCGCCGGCGCGCCGGACTTCAGCCCCACCCGGATCGCGGT
Source organism: uncultured Actinomycetes bacterium (assembly GCA_963702235.1). Classification (GTDB taxonomy): domain Bacteria; phylum Actinomycetota; class Actinomycetes; order Streptosporangiales; family Streptosporangiaceae; genus PALSA-505. Next base: position 362,927 of record CAVPBZ010000020.1, on the reverse strand, counting down.
CCCCGGGCCGGGCGGGTTCCCGCTGAAGAAGTTCCAGCCCGGCTCCGTCGCCGGCCCCGGCTACAGCCCGTTCATCAAGTTCGCCGGCTCCGACGTCGTCTACAACGCCCCCATCGTGGCCACCGGCAACGGCCCCTTCGACGTGACCCGCCACACCAACACCGAAGACCGCGTCCTCGGCGTCCACATCGCCGGGCCGTCCAAGCCCGGCCAGTTCGCCGAATCCTGGGCCGACCTGCTGTTCGTCAAGGGCTTCGACGCCGGCCAGCCCATCATCTACCTGTCCACCGACGCCGGCCAGCCGCTCACCGCGGTGCTGGAACGCTCCACCTACGTACCCGCCCTCAACACCGCCGCCTTCAACGGCGGCGACGACTTCCTCGGCTCGGCCCGCGAACGCCTCTTCGGCTTCATCAACGGCCAGACCGGCGACCACAACCCGCAAGCCCAGGGCTTCCAGCACCTCGTCCTGGACGGCCACGCCGCCCAGGACGCGTCCGCCGCCAACACCGACCTGATCAACGCCCTGCGGCACGGCGGCGACCTGCTCAACATCTTCGGCGACTTCCCCACCCTGCTCGACCCCCGGCACGCCGACGCCTACAGCCCGCTGTGGGACGCCCAGCTCGGCCTCTGGACACCCAAGGCAGTCAAGGAAGGACTCAACACCCGCCAGATCGACGAGAACGTCGTGCTCAACCTCGCCGACCAGCGGCCCGACCTGCTCACCGGCGTCAACCCCGCCACCGGCCAGCCCGAACCCTACGGCTCGGCCGGCGTTGACATCAACTGCGCCGTGATCGGCTACACCCTCAAGGCCCCCACCGTCAACCTCGCACCCCCCGCCCCGCACTCACAATTCGAACCCCGGTAAACCACACCCAGACACACGACGGCGGCCCCCCGCAGGGGGCCGCCGTCGTGCCAGCCCACCCCGGTCAGCTGCTGACCGCGGTGAGCTCGCGGTAACCACGCCCAGAGCCGACATGACACCGGCCCGGCCGCCAACGCACAGGGGTCACGGCTGCTCCTTAGGCTTAAGGATCTCGTCGTGCAGATGAGCTTCCACTCGACCCTGTGCAGCTATCTCGACAAGCTCTTGTGAATCCTGACCGGCAGCTTCGCCAGGTCCTGCGGCAGTACGTCCCGACGAGCATCGTCCCGCTGCTCAACAGCAGCGGCGGCACGATGCGGCGACCACCGTCCCTGGATCGCTGCCATGCGGTAGGGGTTGGCGGCGTCGGTCACCGTCAATGCCACCCGGGGATCGCGGCGCATGTCCTTGGCCTTCCCGATCTCGTCGGAGGTGCACACGAGAATGTGGTCGTCCTCGAGGCCTACCCACACGACCCAGTTACGCGGCGAGCTGTCGGCACGCAGAGTCGATAGGTGCACGTAGCTGGGGGCTTCGAGCAGCTCCCGGACGTCCGCGGGGATCGGGATGGGCATGCTTCAGCTCCTAGGACATCTCCGCTGGCCGGATCGGTGTGATCAGGTCGTCGAGGGCGGTCTGGATAGCGCGGTGGAACGTCGGGTAGGCGTAGATCATGGTTCGCAGGTCCGCGACCGGGACCTGGGCGTGGACGGCGACCGTCAGAGCGCTCAGCACCTCGCCTCCGGCCGGCCCGGCGGAGGTCGCGCCCACCAGGACGCCGCGCCGCGCGTCCTCGATGAGCTTGATGAACCCGTCGTTCCCGGCCTTGTGCAGCCAGCCGCGCGCCGACGACGGCAGCTGGGTGCTGCCGGTCCGCACGGCCAGGCCCTGCTGACGGGCCTGTGCTTCGGTGAGCCCGACCGCGCCGATCTCGGGGTCGGTGAAGGTCACCCGCGGCACCGCCCGGTAGTCCGCGGCGGGGCCGTCCTGGCCGAGGATGTCGGCGACCGCGATGGCAGCCTGGTACATGGACACGTGGGTGAACGCGCCCTTGCCGGTGATGTCACCGGCCGCCCACAGCCCGTCGGCGGCCCGCATCCGCTCATCGGTGGCGAGAGTCCCGGCCGTGTCACCCACACCGTAGGCCCCTAGCCCAAGCCCGGCGAGATCGGCGCGGCGCCCGGTGGCGACCAGCAGTCGCTGCGCCGTGAGCATCTCACCCCCTGCAAGAGCCGCGGTGAACCGCTGGCCATCGTGACTGACCTGCTCGGCATGCGCCGCGGTCCGCACGGTGACGCCTTCCCGGGTCAGCACCGTGGCCAGCAGCTGCCCGGCTTCCGGCTCCTCCGCCGGCAGCAGCCGCACCATTGCCTCCACCACGGTCACCCGGGCGCCGAACCGGGCGAACACCTGCGCCAGTTCCGCGCCGACCGCGCCGCCGCCCAGCACGATCAGCGACTCCGGGACTTGCTCTGTCTCCATCGCTTCCCGGTTGGTCCAGTACGGCGTGTCCGCCAGCCCTGGAACCGGCGGGATGGCGGGCTCAGTGCCGGTACTGATGAGGATGCCGCGCCGGGCGCGGAACAACCGCGGGCCCCAGGCGGTCTCCACCGTCACCTCACCGCGGGCGGTGATCCGGCCGCGGCCGCGCACGAAGTGGCCGCCGGTGCCGGTGAACCTGTCCACCGCGACCTTGTCATCCCAGGAGTCGGTGGCCTCATCCCGGATCCGGCGGGCGACCGCAGCCCAGTCCGGCTCTACCGTGGACGCGCCCGCCATCCCGGGGATCCGCCGCGCCTCGGCCAGCAGGTTCGCGGCGCGGATCATCATCTTCGATGGCACGCAGCCCCAGTACGGGCACTCACCGCCGACCAGATTCGCTTCGACCCCGGTGACGTGCAGGCCAGCCTGCGCCAGTTTCCCGGCGGCGTCCTCGCCGCCGGGGCCCATCCCGATCACCACGATGTCGGTCTGCTCGGCATCCACCGGGCGCTCCTCTTCCTCGTCGTGCGCGCTGCGGGACGCATATCTCGCCAGCGTCCCCGCCTCGCAGGGACCGCACCGCCGGTATCCGTGCCTCTGTTGTTGGTGTCCGGCGGCGGTCGGGGTCTTACCTCCGCGCGGCGAGAAGACGACGGCCTGATCGCTCAGCGCGACACTGCCTCAGATCGCGGTGGTAAGACCGATGCCTGCCGACGCGCTAATAGATGAGCGAGCGTCGCTGGCGTCCGGAGGTCCCGGGATGCCGGATGCCCCTGAAGGAGCGAGCAGATGACCGTTTCGCACGCCCCCGCGCCGGCGGACTCCGAGTCCGCCTCGCACATCCCCGGCAGTGCCCTCATGCAGCTGGCGCTGCTCGGCCCGTTCACCGATCAGGTGTCGTGGGCCCGGGTCGCCAGACACGCCCGGTGCGCTGATGGCGACCTTGATCCCGACCAGTGGTTCCCGGTCAGCACCGACGCAGACAGTGCCCGCCAGGAAGCGGCCGCTGCGATCGCTATCTGCACAAGCTGCCTGGTACGCGGCCAATGCCTGGCGCTGTCGCTGCGGCACTGGGAAATCGGCCAGCACGGAGTCTGGGGCGGCCTGGTCACGGCCGAACGCACGGCATTACGCCGCCGGGCCAGCTGACGAGGCTCGCGGCAGACCGGACCGACATGCCAGTCATAGGACGAGCCCCCGATCTTCCAGCGCCAGCCTCAGCGCGCGCAGCGCGCAGAACGTCCGTGACTTGACGGTTCCCGCCGGAATTCCCAAGACCGCGGCCGCCTCGGCAACAGACCGGCCGCGGTAATAGGTCTCCAGCAGAACTCCCCGGTGCTCAGGCCTCGGCGACCTCATCGCATCAGCGACTACCCGTGATTCCGGCTGCGGCCGTGCGCGCGGAAACTCAGTCATGCAGTGTTAGCGCTCATGCCGCTGGCGGGTCTTACCCCGGCCGCCGACATCGTTGGCGCCACGTTGTTCCTGGTGCGCCAGGGTGCCGCAGGTAGCCGGAGTTCCGGAAGCGCCGATGCCAGCACGCGCCGGGATAGCCGGAACTGAGTAGCATGTCCAGGGTGTCGGTGGATCGCACACTTCACCCGGCCCCATGAGCGCCGCACGGCTCGATCCCGAGTCGGCCGAGTGGGTTCAGGCGCTCACCGGCAACGCCCTCTGCCGGGACGCCGCCGTAACCCGGCTGCACGAGTTGCTCGTCCGCGTCGCCCGCGGGGAAGTCCGGCGGCGCGCGCCCAGGCTGCAGATCACTGGACCCGAACTTGAGGACCTGGCCTACCAGGCCGCCGCCGACGCGCTGCTGGCCGTCACCAGCAAGATCGGTAAGTTCCGGGGAGAAAGCCGGTTCACCACCTGGGCCTGCAAATTTGTCATCTTCGAGGTGTCAGCCAAGACCGGACGGCACTTCTGGCGGCACCCGGGCGTGCCGATCGACGCCGAGAACTGGGAACGGCTGCCGGACCGGTTCGGCTTCGATCCCGCGCTCGAGGCCGAATGGCGGGATCTGCTTGCCGCCCTGCACCGTGCCGTGGACGGGCAACTGACCCCGCGGCAGCGTGCGGTCTTCGTCGCGATCGTGCTGAATGACGTCCCGCTGGACACCCTGGTCATTGAGCTTGGCTCCAACCGCAACGCGATCTACAAGATGTTGTTCGACGCCCGGCGTAAGCTGCGGGCCGCTCTTGCCGCTAACGGCTATATAGACCCTGACAAATCGAGGCGCTCATGAACGGCTGGTCAGCACTGGACCGTTTCCTGCGGACCGATCCGCGCGATGTGGGATGCGCCCAGGCCCTGGACATGCTCCACGTCTACGTCGACCTGGTGGCCACGGGCACCCAGGCGGAGGCCGAACAGCGATACCCCGGCATCGCCGCCCACCTGCGCGCATGTGGCCCGTGCGGTCAGGACTTCGAAGGGCTGCTGGCCGCAGTGCGCGGTGAGACAGACTGATTGCCAGCTGGCCCGGCGTTCCGGCCTCGCGCGGGCACCCCGCCCACGCAGACTCCAGTAGAGCCCAGAACGTGCTTCCTCTTCCGTTCTCGAGACCTTCTGACCACCAGCCGAATCCGCCGCCGGATATCCGGCCCGAAATATACGCAAGGGGAGGGCCAGATCAGCGGACTTCGGTGTACTCGCTGCGGTCCAACTGCAGGACGTCGCTGTAGGTGCTGCCCTCTGGCTCTGCGACGTCGGTGTACTGGCTGCCGTTCAGCCGCACGACAGGGAAGCTACCCCCGGAGAGCAGCTTGCGCAGCTGCCGCATCCCGCTCATGCCCGCGAGCGCGACACTTACGGTGGCGGCGAGGACCGAGCCGCCGAACAGCGCGAGGCCGCCGACGACGTATCCCAGCAGCATCATGACCACTGCGGCCAGCAGGGCCACCGGCACGGCCGCCACCAGCAGCAGCGCGAGCAACGTTACGGCAATCATGGCCTTGGCCGGCCTGTCCGGCGTCCGCTCCGCGTACCAACCGGTCATCACGCTCACCTCTCAAGGCCCGGAGCCCGTCAAGGGCCCAGGCCCACCCGAACAACACGATATGTCGCGTTCTCTATCGTCAACGCGCCTCTCGATCAGAATCATCCCGCAACCGTCAGGCGCGCTGACCGCGGGCGAACACCCACCGCGCCATGCGGCATGACCCGACATTCGAGGTCCTCGGTGAGGATGCATACATGTGCACGTTGACGAGCAAGAGATCAAGCCGAGGTACCGTTCGGATCTCGGCCCTTGCCGATGTTGTGCGCGGGCCGGAGGTGCCGTTGCTCTGGCACATGCGGCTACCGCTGCGCATCTGGACGCACAGATGTGCTCCGCTGATGTTGAGCCGGCGCGCCTGATTAGCGCGTACGTCGCGTGCTTGTGGCTGACGCCGCCCAGGCCGACGCCGACCTCGAATCACGCGCCACCATAGGCAAGCTTCTGCTGTTGCCCTGACCGGGGCAGCAGGGGAGCGGTCGGTGAATATTAGGCTGGCGGCATGGCCTACGACACCGAACTCGCTGACCGGATCCGGTTCCTGATCGGCACCGGGCCGGGCGTAACAGAGAAGCAAATGTTCGGCGGCCTGGCGTTTCTCATAGACGGCAAGATGGCGATCAGTGCCAGCGGCCAGGGCGCTGCTCTGGTCCGGGTCAATCCCGCCGATGGCGACGCCCTGCTCGCGACGGGGACCGCCACCCTCGCGGTGATGGGCGGCCGCACAATGCGGGGATGGCTGCGCGTCAGCTCCGAGGACCTGGAAGCCGACGAGCAGCTCACCGGGTGGATCAAGCGGGCCGTCGGATATGCCCGGTCACTTCCGCCCAAGCGATAGCGCGGGCATACGCAGACCAGCCATCCCGCGCCGGGGCGACAAGATCTCCTGGATGACAGGCAACCTCTGGCCGTCGCGTGCATCTCTCTTTATGTGGAAGCCGAATCTCCCGACGCGTCTGAGATCCGTTTCCGAGGTACAGGCACGGTGATGTCCGCAGATCCCGCGCAGGCGCCCGGCCGGGAAGTGACCGCGCTGTACAGGGCACACGCGTTGAGCCTTACCCGGCTTGCCTATGTCATGCTCGGCGACCGCCCAGCTGCTGAAGATGTCGTCCAGGAAGCGTTCCTGGGGCTGTACAAGCGGTGGAACCAGTTGCGTGACACCGCCAGTGGCCCTGGTTATCTACGCACGAGCGTGCTGAACGGCTGCCGGATGGTACTGCGGTCCCGCACCCGCCGTGACGACCGTGCCGCCGGCGAATTGGCCTGGGAATCCGCCGAGGCGACCGCGCTTGTCGGCGAGGAGCACCGGCAGCTGCTCCTGGCCATCCGGGCGCTGCCGCCCCGGCAGCGCGAAGCGCTGGTGCTCCGCTATTACCTCGACCTGAGCGAGGAGGAGACCGCCCGGTCGATGGGCATCAGGCGGGGCACCGTCAAGTCCGCCACGTCCCGTGCACTCGCGGCGCTCGGACAACGCATGCAGGAGTACTCATGAACGTTTCACCGGACCAGATCCGCACCGCGACCCGCACCGCCGCTGCCGTGATCACGGCGGACAAGGTGCCGCCGCTTCGGCTGGACGAGTCACCCGGCAGCCACGGGTTTGCGCGCCGGAGCCGGCAGGCCTGGGTCGCGCCACTGGCCGCCGCGGCGGCGGTCGTCCTCGTCGTCGTGGGCAGTGTGGCTGCCGGCTCCTGGCTTGCCAGGTCCGGAAACGGCCAGTCCAGCAATCCCGCTGCCTCCAAGCAGGCAGCCCCCGCTGGCTCTTTCACCGGTGTCCCGGCGTATTACGTGGCGGTCGAAAACTCGTCGTTGGCGGTCGTACGAGCCACCGCGACCGGGGCCACGCTCGCCAGGATCAAGACGCATACGCCATTCGTCGGCGTTACGGGGGCCGCCGACGACCGGACGTTCGTCCTTGATGCACAGCGCTCGGTAATGGGACCCACGGTGCAGTGGCCGGGGCACCCGGCGTTCTACCTCCTACGGCTGAGCGCGTCCGGTGCTGAAGAGTCCTTCACCCGGCTCGGGCTCCCAGCGCTGCCGACGGGCACCGCAGTGACGGGCCTCGCGTTGTCCCCCGACGGCAGCAAGCTCGCCGTCGAATGGGGGCCGAGCACTAACGCCCGGACGAGCCTGCTGGAGATCAGGGTCTACACGCTGGCCACCGGCGCGTCCCGCACCTGGTTCGCGACCGGGTCGGGCGATCCGGTTGACCAGGGCGGGTTCACCGGGTCGGGCGTGGACGGTTCGCAGTCTATCTCGTGGGCGGCGGACTCCCAGACACTGGCATTTGACTGGATAAACCAGGCCTACACCATCGGCGTGCGCCTGCTGGACACCGCAGCCAGCGGGGACAACCTGATCGCGGATAGTCGGCTCGCTGTCATCGAGGCCAGCAGGACGGGCAAGTCACACATCTCCTCCGGGCCGCCAGACTATATCTCCCAGTGCGTGACGGACTCGATCATGTCACTGGACGGCTCCTCGATCGTCTGCGGTTACTCGACGAGCACAGGCCCATACAACGATCCCTACGACACGACGGGATTCATCCGGTACTCAGCCAAGACTGGGAAGCAGGCACAAGTGTTCGGCGTATTCACGTTCAAGGGGAATGAGGGTGGGGGCGAATTCTCTCTGTACTGGACCGACTCGACAGGGAAGACCCTGATCGGGGGAAGCGCGACGCCCAGCGGAACCCGCGTCGGCGTGATCAACGGCGAGACGTTCACGCCGCTGCCCGGGATCGCACACCTAGGTGCCGCCGCCTGGTAGCCAGTGGCCGATCAGGAGCCGGTCAGGTTGTGTTCGACCCAGACGTTGGGCTCTACGTAGACGGCGTGGTCGTGCCCGGTGTCGCAGTGGCGGGTGCGGCGGGCGGCCTCGGCGATGCGCGGGCCCGCCGGGGGACCGGGGCGGGGGGCCTGGGTACCGGGCCGCGGCTTGACTTCGGGCATGGCCGAAGCCCTAGCCTCGCGGTCATGAGTGCTTCGACGCTGAAGGTGCTGGTGACTGGCGGGACGAGCGGCCTAGGCCTGGCGATGGCCTCCGCCCTGGCCGCGGCGGGCGCGAGGGTCGCGCTGACCGGCCGGTCCGCCGCCCAGGCGGCGGCGGTCGCCGCGGAACTGCCGGGCGCGGCCGGCATCGAGCTGGACGTGCGGGAGGAGTCCTCGGTGGCCCGGGCGGTCGGCCAGGCGTGGTCGCGGCTGGGCGGCATCGACATGCTGGTGAACAACGCCGGAATCGGCATGCGCACGGTCAACCCGCGGTTCATGACCCACCCGCAAGGCTTCTGGGAGGTGCCGGCCGGTGGCTTCCGTGCGGTGATCGAGACCAACCTGACCGGCTACTTCCTGGTGGCGCGCGAGGTCACCCCGCGGATGCTGGCCGTCGGCGGCGGCCGGATCGTCAACATCTCGGTGAGCCATTCGACCATGCACCGGGCCGGGTTCGTCCCCTACGGGCCCTCCCGGGCCGGCAGCGAGGCGCTGTCGAAGATCATGGCCGCCGACCTGCGGGACACCGGCGTCACCGTCAACCTGCTCCTGCCCGGCGGCGCGACCGTCACCGGCATGCTGCCGCCCGGCGCCCGGCCCGCGGGCCAGCGGTTCCTCGACCCCGCCGTGATGGGCCCGCCGATCGTGTGGCTGGCCTCGGACGAGGCAGCCGGCGTACACGACGAGCGCATCATCGCCGCCGAATTCGAGCACTGGCTGCGCGACAGGAAAGCCAGACCCTAAGGCAGAGCCGGCGCACGGGGGCACTCGACCCCGTCGCGGCAGCGCCCCAGTCCATCAGCCGGGCCACCATCGTCCCCAGGCCGGCGCCGACCGACGCCGCCTCGCGCCGCACCGTCCGTTCGGGCAGCGGATGGTCGGGGTGACGCCGCTTGAAGCGGCGTCGCGGGCGTTATCGTGACGGTCGGCCGTCGCTCGCCGGCTCTGGCGCGTGCGTCCGCTTCTCGTGAGGGCTCCTGGGCTCGCTCGGCTCTGGATCGTGATCCGCCTGGCCGAACCGGACGCCGATCGCCACCCCGGCGCCGTTCACGATGACTCGCACCGGGTCCGCCAGCTCGTAACGGTGACATCCGAGGTTGACGAAGGACTGGACCAGCCGGCTGGCCATGAAGGTGAGCAGGTTGTCCCCGGTCGCCGGAACCGGCGAAGGCGCCCGTACCAGCGTTGCCCGGCCGTGGCTCAAAAACGGCGCCTGGAACCTGATCATGTTCTTGCAGAACTCCGCCGGGCTGTCGGCCGCGTTGTTCGCCCGTGAGACCGGGGGCTGGCCGATGCTGGACCGGTACAGGTCGGTTTTCGCGACGCTGAACTCGTTGTGCACCAGCACCATCGGGTCGTTTTCCGGCACCAGGGCGCTGGGTGCCGCCTGGTTGCGGGCTGCGGAAAGCTCGTCCAGCGCCTGGGAGGTGCCCGGGGACCCTCCCCGCGACAGGTCAGGCGCCGCAAAGGTCTTGCAGCCAAGTGCCGGATCGACGAAATCGTCGAGTAGCGCGTTGTCGCTGCCGTTGGTGATCTGGGTAGCGCCGGGCAGCGCGCTCGTGTTCCGCGCATTGAACTGCGCGGTCCGCCCGGCACGGGTGAGCAGGTAGCTGGTGGTCACGTTGTCGCTCGGGTCCTGGTCGACGAGGCTGAAGCTCCGTGTCGTCAGGCACGCCTGCCCCGTTCGGGGGGAAATCCCTGCTCGCGGCACGACGAGCTGGCCGGCTGCTTCCGCCCGGAATGCCGCCCGGAAAAACGCAGCGCCATTGCAGAACGAGACCTGGCCGAAGACCGAGCCGCGCAGGCCATTGACACAGTGTCCGTCCCGCAGGGCACGCGGCGTGGCGCCGACCTGCGTCAGGTCGGTGCCGTTGAATCCGACGTCGATCGTGACGACAGCGTCCTTCGGCAGGGCGGGTACCACCGGCGGGACCGCGGGGTTGGTGCCCTGGGTGATGACGAGCGGCTCGTACACCGATAGCGCCCCGGTGGCCGGATCGAGGATCGTCGCCTGTACGAAGGCCCCCAGGTTAGCGGCATTGGCCTCGGTGCAGCCAGCCGCGGCCGGTTTGCTGCCGTGCGGTCCGGTAAGCCGGTAGGGGGTGGCCAGCCCGGCGGCGCTCAGCGGGTGCGCGGGGACGATGATGTCGCAGCTCGCGTTCGTCACGGCGTTTGCGGCACTGAGTTTCGCGGCACTGAGCACGGTGCCGGTGTGCCGGACAAGCGTGATCGTTAAGGCAGCGGCGAGCACAACGGACAAGAGCCCCGCCGTCAGCACAACACGGGGCCGCGGCGGCTGCTTGCCCGGGCGGCGGTAAAGACGATCGGCGCTCCTGTAAGAGCGCCCCCTGCGGTACGGCATATCAGAATCTTCCTGAGGGGTCCCGATCCCCGAACGGCCACATTAGGGCCCCCACCATGATCAGTGCTGCCGAATCCGCATAATGCCGCAGATCCTGCTCCCCGGCCATGCCCCGCGGGTAGCCCGGCCGGGCGGCCGGCACCGACCGGGCGGCTCACTCAGCCCTGCCAAGGGTGTCCACAATTTGGCCGCTGACGTGCGCAAACGATCCGCCTTTACGGGCAATAGGCCAATTTGAACGCATTCTGTTATCGGTGTCGCTAAGATCGGGAACTCAGCCACCTGGCCATGCTTCTGATTGGCCGACGAGCCGCAGAGCGAGAAGGCATCGGGGCGTTGACCGTGCCTATGACCTCCGCAGGCCCTGACGCGGTGGGAGGTAAGCGAGTGTCAGCCAGGCGCCCATACCCAGCGAGCCGCACCGGCGGAACGACTCGCTCCGGCCGCGGGACCTGGATCCTGTTCTCGGTGATGCTTGCCGCCGGGTGCGCTGCGCTGGCCGCGGGCGGCTCGGCCGAGGACCGGGTGATCCTGGCCGCGGTGCAGCGATTCATGCTGGCCTACTCGGGTGTGTTCGCGCTGATCTCGCTGACCGCCGCCGTCGCGGCCGGCCTGGTCGCGACCGACCGCATGATCATGACCCCCGCGGGCCGGGTGGTGTCGCAAGGAGTGCACCGTGCGCTGTCGCTCGCCGCGGCGGGATTCCTGGCCACGCACGTGCTGCTGGAGGTACTGGCGCACAGGTCACGCCCCGTGGATGCCGCCGTGCCCTTCCTGGCGAGCGGCCGGACGCTCTATCTCGGCCTCGGCACGCTCGCCTCCGACTTCCTGCTGCTGATCCTGGCCACCGGCGTCGCCCGGCACCGGTTCGCCGCAGGATGGCCAGCCGCCTGGCGCGCCATCCACGTCACGGCCTACCTGGCCTGGCCGCTGGCCGTCGCACACGGGCTCCTCGCTGGGCGCCAGGCCAAGCCGTACGTGGACTGGGGCTACGGGGGTTGCCTGGCGGCGGTAGCGCTGGCCCTGCTGGTCCGGCTGGTGGCCACGAGCAGAGGACGCGCCGAGGTAGCCCCCCAGGCAGTGGCCGACCCAGGCGAGGTTCCCGGATGGGCGCCCGCAGCGTACGGCGATCTTTACGGCCCGCCCGGCGCCCGGGTGGCGGCCTGGCCGCCGGCGCCGCCGCGCCCATCGTTGCCGCGTGCCATCCAGCCGCCCCGCGCCGTGACGCCGCCGCGCGCCGTGCAGCCGCCCCGGGGCCAGCAAGCCGGCGGCATCCAGCGAGGCGGCATCCAGCCCGCGGCGGAGCCGTGACCACGTCGGACTCGGTGCCCGAGACCTTCTGCATCGGGCAGCCGCGACTCACCGCCGGCCTGGACAGGTGGCGGCGGATAGACCTGGCGGCGTACCAGACCGTGTTCGGCCAGCGAGTACCGCGGCATTCGGCCGAGAAGCTGATCACCATGACCGAACAGGTCGACCTGCGCGGCCGCGGCGGCGCCGCCTTCCCGGTCGCGCGCAAGCTCTGGGCGGTGCGGGACGCGGCCCGCAAGCGCAAGCGAGCGCCGATGGTCGTCATCAACGGCGCCGAGGGCGAGCCGGGCAGCGCCAAGGACAGGCTGCTGCTGCTCAGGTCGCCCTATCTGGTCCTGGCCGGGGCGAGGGCGGTGGCCGATGCGCTGCGCGCCCAGCTGATCCTCGTCGGGGTCAGTGACCCGCTGGTGGCCCGGTCGGTCAGCGAGGCGGCCGCGGCGCAGCCGGATCTCGCGCGCGTGGTACGCGTCCTGGAGGTCCCCGACCGGTTCGGGGCCGGCGAGTCAAGCGCGCTGGTCAACGCCCTGAATGGCAAGGACGCCCTGCCGTCGGGCCGGGCCGGCCATGCCAGCCACAGCGGAGTCGGGCAGCGGCCGACGCTGCTGTCGAATGCGGAGACGTTCGCGCAGCTGGCGGTCCTCGCGATGGTGGGACCAGGAGCGTACGCCTCTGCCGGAACCCCGGCCGAGCCAGGGACGCTGCTGCTGACCGTAGGCGGCGCGGTCAGCCGGCCAGCCGTCGTGGAGGTGCCGTCCGGGGTGCTGCTGGGCGAGGTGCTCGACCTGTGCGGCGCAGACCCGGCGGATGGCGTGCTCGTCGGCGGCTACCACGGCAGCTGGCTGGGCGCGGACGCCGCTTACGACGTGCCGGTCAGCCGCGCGGGGCTGGCGGCGTCCGGCGGAACCCTCGGCGCGGGCGTCGTGCTCGCGCTGGGTCCGGACCGCTGCCCGCTGGGCGAGGTGGCCCGGGTGGCCGCCTACCTGGCCAAGGAGTCATCCGGTCAGTGCGGGCCGTGCAAGCTGGGCCTGCCTGGCATCGCCCGCTCCCTAGCCTCGCTCGCCGACGGCTCGGGCGGCATCGACGCCCTAGACACCGCGCGCCGTGGTGCGGCGGCCGTCCGCGGTCGCGGCGCGTGCTCGCACCCGGACGGGGTGTACCGGTTCGTGCTGTCCGCCCTGGACGTGTTTACCGACGACCTTGCCGCACACGCGTTCCACGGTGGCTGTGGCCGGCCGCCTGGCGGCGTGCTGCCGTTGCCTGATGACTCGAGCGAGACCCGGCTGGGCCTGGACTGGACTCGCTGCCGCGGGCACGGGCTGTGCGCTCATATCGTGCCAGAGCTCGTGCAGCTGGATCGTCAGGGCTTCCCGGTGATGCTGGACATGCCGGTGCCGCCGTGGCTGGAACGCGGAGCCCGGCAGGCCGTCAACATGTGCCCGGCGCTCGCGCTCCGGCTCGTCACGCCTGATCCGGCCGGAGCCCGGCGCGGCGTGCTCGGCCGGATGCCGGCCAGCCGTCGCGACCCAGTCGCCGATACCGTTCCTGACCTGGCCGTTTCCGAGGAGTGGATCGCCGAGATCGCATCGGCGCGGATAATTCAGGAATGAGCGGACAGCACGTCATAGTCGCTCACGTCGGCAGCTCCGTCCCCGCCTGCTCTGCCGCCATGTACGCGGCATACCAGTCAGGCCAGTTCGCGTCCGCCTTTCCGATGCGCTTCTCGTGTTCGCCGTGCGCGGCCGACGCGCGTCGCATCGCGTTCGCCAGGTCAGTCGTGGATGCGAAGGCCGTCTCCGCGGCGTCGATCCGGCCGGGCAGCCGCGCCGTGACCTCTTGCAGCAGCCAGCCGTTGCCATCCGGGTCGCTGAACGTGGCGAAGGAGCCGTAGCTGGCGTGATCGGGCGCGGGACCGCTCGCGCGGCCGCTCGTACCGTCGGGCTGGAACTGAGCGCCGGGCGTCCCGGCGTGGAATACCTCACTGACCTGGGCACCACAGGCGGTGAGCTGGCCACGCCCAGCCTCGACATCGGAGACGATCAGGTACAGGCCCTGGGCCGAGCCAGCTCTGGTTCTCGCTGGCCGGAAACAGGAATGGTCACGCTGGTCATGGTCCCCCCCGCCCGCTGGATGTTCATCGGGACAGGCTCGCAGTCTGAGCGGCCATCGGCCGGGCTGGCGGCGGCATGTCCGCTATCTGCATGCGGAGCGCCGTCAGTGCCGCGTTGTAGATCCCGGAGAAGCTGGGGAAGGGCTGGATCGTGTCGCTCAGCACCTCGATCGGAACGTGCGCGCGGATGGCAACCGTCGCCTGCTGCAGCCACTCGCCGGCTTCAGGCCCGAGGGCGTAAGCGCCGGTGAGTCGCTGGCCGTCGCTGAGCAGCGTCAGGAAGCCGGTGGATTTGGCGTAGGCGTGCGTATAGGTGGCGGTCTTCGGCTCTTCTGACAGCGGCGCGATGGCCGTGTACTTCGCTTCGACCGCGCCCACCGCCGCTGCCTGCGGATCGGTGTAGGTGACACGGGGAACGGCTTCGTAGTTCGCCGGGCCCGCGTCGCCGGCGATGTTCGCCGCGACGACGTCGCCCTCATACTCGCCGACATGGGTGAGCGGCCAGATGCCGTTGACGTCCCCGATGGCCCAGAGCCGCTCACCCGCGCGCAGATGCTCGTCAACCGGAATGCCGCGGTGGGGGTCGGCCGTTACGCCGACGGTATCCAGGCCGATCCCGGCAACGCGCGGGCGCCGGCCGGTTGCGACGAGCAGCCGGTCCCCCCGTAGCTCAGGACCGTCATCGAAACCCAGGACATACTCGTCACCTTCCCGCCGCGCCGCGGTGGCGCGCTTCCCGAGTATCAGCTCGATCCCGTCCCGGCGCAGGGCCTCGCCGAGCGCCTCACCCAGCGGCGCGGCCTCGCGCGGCAGCACCCGCTCGGCACCCTCAATGATCACCGCCTCGCCGCCCAGGCGCCGCACGACCTGCGCAAGCTCAACGCCGGCCGCCCCGCCGCCCAGTACGAGCAGGCGTCCCGGAACAGACTTTATGCTGGTCGCCTCGCGGGTACCCCAGAGGCCCTCAAGGTCACGCAATCCGGGGACCGGCGGCACGATCGGTTCTGCGCCCGTCGCCACGACAACGTGCTCCGCGGTGTGGCGGACGCCGTCGACTTCCACCACGCCAGTGCCAGCCAGCTTGCCCGCGCCCCGCAGCAGGTCAATACCACGGCTCTCCAGCCAGAGTTGCTGGCCGGCGTCGGAATAGTTCGACACCATGAAGTCCCGCCAGGCCAGCGCAGCCTGCACGTCAACCTGAGCGCTGGCGGCGGCCGCACGTGCGCCATGCACTGCCTCGCCCGGGCGCAGCAGCGATTTTGACGGAATGCAGGCCCAGTAGGAGCATTCACCGCCGACGAGTTCGCGCTCAATGACGGCGACACGCAGTCCGCGCGCAGCTAGCGCCGCGGCGCAGTGCTCTCCGGGCGCCCCTCCGCCGAATACGATCACGTCATAATCGGTCATGTCGGCAGCTCCGTTCCGGCCTGCTCGGCCACCATGTGCGCTGCATACCAGTCGGGACTGCCCCCGCGTGTTCGGGTCCGCGATCAAGAGCCATGCCCGATCGCCACCGCAAACAAACGCCGGGCGGATGTAGGCCGCTCTAGCGCGGACGCCTTCCTTCCGCTCGGTGGGCGAAGTCTGCTCGCATCTGCTCCACGCATACGCGTCTGACCGATCATGAGAGGAAAACCGTGATGGACAGCCTGTCGATCGGCGAGTATGCGCTGCTCTCGGACTGTCGCTCCGCGGCTCTCGTCAGCCGGGACGGCTCGGTGGACTGGCTCTGCTTCCCCCGCTTCGACGGGCCGTCGGTGTTCTGCCGCCTCCTTGACCCGGCCGGCGGCCATTTCGCGATCCGGCCCGCAGGCGAGTTCCAAGTCAGCCGCCGATACGTGGACCAGACGCTGGTACTGGAGACCACCTTTACCACCGCGGGCGGCACCGCGGTACTCACCGATGCCCTCGCGATCGGCCGCAACGAGCGTGGCCACCACTTGGGCGCACACTCCCCGGGTACGCTGCTGCGCTCACTGACCTGCACTCGCGGCGAGGTCGAAGCGGAGGTCAGCTACGCGCCCCGGCCGGAGTACGGGCTCATCCACTCCGCCTTGGTTCCTGTCCCCGGCGGGCTCGCCGCCAGGGGCGGTGCCAGCCGCCTGTTCTTGTCCACGTCGGTCAGCTTCGGCGTGGACGACGCCACCGCGACCGCCATGGTCCGGCTGGGCGCCGGGCAGGCCGCCGTGTTTGCGCTCGGGCACGAGGATATGGCCGGCCCGCCACTGGCCCCATGGACCGCGGAGGAGATCACCGGCCGGCTGGACGACACACTGGAGGGCTGGCGGTCCTGGTCAGCGATTCACCAGAATTATGAGGGGCCGTGGCGTGAGCTGGTGCGTCATTCAGGGCGCGTGCTGGAGGCCATGACCTTCGCGCCGACGGGCGCGATCGTGGCGGCGCCGACCACCTCTCGCCGGAAACTGTCGGCGGCGAGCGGAACTGGGACTACCGCTACACCTGGGTGCGCGACGCCAGCCTGACCATGGAGGCCCTGTGGGTGGCGGCTTGCCCAGACGAGGCGAACAAGTTCTTCGCCTTCCTTGCCAATGCGGCCGCCTCCGGGCCGCAGCGCGGCGCGGACCTGCAGATCATGTTCGGCATTGGCGGCGAGCGGGACCTGTCCGAGCGGGAGCTGCCACATCTGGCGGGCTGGCGGGGCAGCCGGCCGGTCCGGGTCGGCAACGGCGCATGGCTCCAGCGGCAGCTCGACGTGTACGGTGAGCTGCTCCGCGCTGCGCAGCGGCTGGTCGACCAGCTCGGCGAGCTGGACCCGGTAACCAGGCGGTTCCTGGCCACGACCGCAGATACCGCCGCTGCCCGCTGGCGGGAGAAGGACCAGGGGATCTGGGAGATCCGCGGCGAGCCGCGGGACTTCCTGTATTCGAAGCTGATGTGCTGGGTCGCGGTGGACTGCGCGATCACCTTGGCCAGCCATCTCGGTGCCGAAGACCGGGTCGCTGACTGGGGAACTGCCCGTGACGAGATCCGGGCGGCCATCCTTACCCGCGGCTGGAATGAGGGAGCCGGTGCCTTCACGCAGGCGTTCGGCAGCGAGGACCTCGACGCGTCGAGCCTGATGCTGGCCATCACCGGGTTCCTGGCGGCCGATGACCCGCGGATGAAGGCAACGATCGACGCCATCGCGCGTCGGCTGACAGACGAGCGCGGGCTCGTGTACCGGTACCTAACCCGCGACGGCCTGCCGGGTCAGGAGGGCACGTTCCTGCTGTGCACCTTCTGGCTGGCGCAGGCGCAGGCACTCGCCGGAGATGTCGAGGCAGCCATAGCGTCCTTCGAGCGTGCCGTCGCCGCCATCAACGATGTCGGCCTGCTCGCCGAGGAGGTTGACCCCCGGAACGGCGAGATGATCGGCAACTTTCCGCAGGCGTTCAGTCACATAGGCCTGATCAACGCCGCCTGGGCTATCACTCAAGCTCAGCAGAGCACTGGCCGCACTTGATCGGTGCTGTCGCCAGTCGGCTCTCGCCGCGTATCAGGGCGCATGGGGCGCGAAGTTACTTGTTCTGGCCTGACTCGGCCCAGCGCTGGAAGACGGCGACGCGATCCTCGGGCCAGGCGCCGTCGCAGGGCATCGAGCCGTTGCCGAGTCGCTGCAGGATCTCCGGGGCGTGCGTGCGGACATCGTCTTCGGACCACAGGTCGAAGGCGAACGACATGGACTGGCGGTCCTTCTCGCGGAACAGCGGCTTGATGTGGGTGTCGAAGCTCACCGGCTCGCCGGGCGACGGCATCAGTACCTCCTCCGGCTGACTGTCCTGGCTGGCGGCAGCGCTCGCAGCTGCGACATCCGGCGGCCCGGCGGCGGTCCAGTCCCAGCGCGGGACCGGACGTGTCGCGGGCTGCTGGTCCGGGGCGGCGTCGGTTTGGGTCATTGCGTCGCGGGAGTCCCACTCGAGGTAGGAGGCGAGCGCGGCGCGGAAGGGCGGGTCGGCGGGCAGGCCGGCGTCGGTCGCGGCCCGGCTGGCCAGGGTGACCCAGCGGGCCCGCTGGTCTTCGGTCAACTGGGGAGTGAACCGCGGCGAGCCCTTGTTCTCGCTGGCCGGGACGTCGCTGTTCCGCGCGTCGCCGTTCCGGGCTGCGCTGGCCCGGCTGCCGTCGCTCTGGCTGTCGCTGGCCGGGCCGCCGAAGATCTCGGCCATCCGCGCGGCCTCGCGCTCTGGGTAGCCGAGCGGCATGTCGGCGAACGCGGCAGCCAGCTGCGGGTCGGCGGGGACGTGCTTCTCGTAAAGGAGCCGGGTCATCCGGGTCAGCGCGGGCAGGCCGCCCGCCCACTCGAAGACGGTCGGCTCGGCGGGGAGCTGGGGGTCGCGGAACCCGACGTACCAGTGCATGCCGCTGCAGTAGGGCTTGTTCTGCGACTGGCCGCACCGGCAGAGAGCGTAGTGCTCGAGCGATGCCCCGGTGTTGCGGGGCATCGGCGCGCCGTCGGCGTCGGTGAGCTCGATGGCGCCGGTGATCCGGTAGGGACCGTCTCTGGTGATCTCGATGGCGGGTTCCCTGGTGTTGCCCCTGTCTGTCTGGGAGCGGGCTTCGGTGCCGTCGACGGCGAAGCTGAGCGCGCCGGACGGGCAGTCGCGCACGGCCGTGATGATCTCGTCCATCCGGCCGCCGCTCGGGGCGACGAACGGTTCCTGGCTGGTGCGGAACACGGCCGAAAGCCGGTCGGTGCAGAAGCCGGAGTGCTGGCACAGGCCGCGGTTGTCGAAGATCGTGACCTGCTGGCCTTCGTAGGTGTCGCGGCGGTCCGGGACACGGCTGGGGTCCTTGGCGTCGGTGAAGCCGTTGCTGGCGTGACTGCCGTCGCAGAAGGGCTTGCGCGACGAGGCGCCGCAGCGGCACAGCGCCAGCTGGGGCGGGAGATCGAGCTGCGCGCCAAGGTGGGTGAGGACGCGCGGGACGTTCGTCACCAGGTAGGGGCCGTTGGCTGACGCCTGGACCGCGGCGGGGAGGCCTGCTTGGAGCAGGCGGAGCTGGGCCAGGCGGTCGGCTGCCTCGGAGGATGAGGCCAGGTCGAGGGCCAGGGACTGGAGGGCGGCGGTCGCTTCGGTGAGCCCGGGCGGGCAGGCGCCGGCCCTGGCCAGCGACGTGCGCAGGCGGGTCGCGGTCTGCGCGGCTTGCCAGACGGTGCGGTCGGTCTCGGCGGCGGCCTGGCTTTGGGCCTCGACGGGCTGCCGGTTATCACCGGCATCAGGGGGCGTGCCGTGGCTCTCCCCCGCGGCGGACTCCGGGTCATGGCTGGCTTCAGGCTGGGTGACCTGGCCTTGCTCCGCGCTCGGTCCGGGGCCAGCGCTGGCGGCGGGCGCCGTGCTGGTCGGGTCCTCCCCTGCACCCAGTCCGGGGTCAGCGCCGGGGGCGGGCCGCGTGCCGTTCGGGATCCCGGTTATGAGATCGGACAGCGGCCGGAGCACGCTGCCGACCAGGCGCGGGATGAGGTCGTTCCTGGGCGGCCTGGAGCCCGCTGCCGTGACCGCTGAATACGCGGACTGGAACAGGGCGGCGAGGTCGCCGACCGCGCCGTTGACGGCATCGGCCAGCTCGCGGGCCCGGGTCAGCGCGGCCTGGAGATCGTCGGGCGCGGGCGGCGCGGCCGCGGCGGCGCGCTGGGCTTGCGGGCTGGTGACGGGGAGGTGCGCGGCGAGCGTGCCGGCCATGGTGGTGAGGGCGTCGGCCACCGGGGCGAGCTGGGCGGCGATCCCGGTCCCCGGGCCGGCCTGGATTTCCTCGCAGAGCCAGGCCGCCTGGTCGAGCCGTTCGGCGAGCAGGGCCCAGGCCGCCTCGCGGTGCGGCATCAGGTAGTCGCTCTCGTAGAACAGCTCGAAGCTCGGGCCGGCGGTCTGGCCGGGGTAGTCCGGGCCGGCCGGGAGGGTGGTGATCAGCTCGCCGAGCGGCTTGATCACCTGGAACATCAGCGCGATCGTCGCGTCGGCCAGCACCATGAGCTGGGCGTCGGACTCCTCGGTGTGCGCGAAGAAGCGCTCGAAGATCTGCAGCAGGATCTCGTAGCCCACGTTGAACAGGTCGGTGACGCGGGCGGTGAGGCGTTCGGTGATGAGCGGCATCTCGGCGGGCGGCGCGCAGGGGCGCACGTTGGCGGCGAGCACGGGGCGGACCGGGTCGAAGGCCGGATTGGCCGCCGTCATCTGCTCGTACTCGTCCAGGATCGCGACGAACTGGCCGAAGTGAGCGTTCTGCCAGGCGCCGCGCGGGCCCTCGCCCTGCTCGAGGATCGTGTCGATCGCGCGCTGCGCGCTGGCCAGGCCGGTGACCGGGACCAGCTCGGGCCAGCTGAAATACTCCTGGGTCGCCTGGGCGCGCGGCGGGCCGACGAACAGCCAGCGCTCGCCGTACGTGGCCGCCAGCTTGGCGAAGCCCTCCTCGATCGAGCGGTAGAGATGGCCGACGGTCGCGAAGTCCTGGCCGGTCGGGACGATGTCGCGCTCGTTGACGTGCGGGATCGCGCGGCCGTGCGCGGCGAACTGCTCGGCGTCGGCTATGTCGTAGGTCTCGGGACGCTCCAGGTACATGAAATGCTGCAGCGCGGCCTGGCCGAACGGGAGCAGGGCGAGCTGGACGCCGGCCGGGTAGTGACCGGCGGGGTGCGGGAGGTTCGGCCGGGCCATGTGCGGCGCGGCGCCGATGGCCGACAGCAGGTTGTGCACCAGCGCGAGGTGCAGCATTTCCTGGGTGGCGACGTGCGAGATCTGCTTGCGCCAGCGGGTGACGGCGGCCACCTCGTCGGGGGTGAGGCCTTCGGCTTCGGTCTGCTTCAGCGAGAACGCGGCGAACAGGTACTGGCACATGATGCCGTGCTCCAGCTCGGCGGCCTCGCACAGCATGTAGATGAGGGCTTCCCTGTGCTCGATCACGAACGGGGCCTCGGGCGCGGCGAGACCGCCCCTGGTCGCGATCACCTGGGCCAGCCTGCCGCGGCCCGCGGGGATTGCCTGGCCTTCGGCCGGTGCCTGGCCGGGCTGTCCCGTGCTGCTGGTCATCCGCATCCCTGCCTGCCTCGTGGACGGTCTGGAAACCACCATCGTTGACCGGCCTGGCCTGCCGAGGCCAACACATAACCGGGATGGATCTACAGCCTGTACACGTAGACCGACATTAACCTGCGGGAACGCCCGGCCTGAAGCGCATAAATTACGCCGAGAGCCGAGCGCCCGGTGGTCGAGCGCCGGTCCTGCTGCTCGAGCCGCTCGACGATCCACGGCCGGTTGCCGGCGACGGGGATGACCGTGGTGGGCATGCCCGCAGACTGCCATGCCGTGGCAGCGGCTCGGCTCTACGGCCGCGGGATAACCAAGCAGAGGAACAGCGAAGAACGACCGAACGCACGACCGGAACTCTTGCTTGCTAACCCGCAACTAGTCTCCCCGGAATAAAGGATTTCCCTCAGGCGAACAAAGTCAGGTTCGGTCATCACTCAGGCCAGGAAGGCCCAGATGGCAGCCATTGAGTGAGAAGAGCAGATCCCAGCTCACCAGAAGGGACCTACCGCACCACAGGTGCTATATGACAACGCGGGAGCCACCCGCCGGGCACCTGCGGCCCGCCTGGGACGGCCGGATGCAAGTACAAGACGGTGCCCCAGTGGTCCAGCTCGGCGAACAGCGGCTGTCCCGTGACAACGAGGGCAGGGGTGTCGGGGCGGGGGACTTGCCCGCCGTTCAGATGGTTTCTGCGCGATGTTCATCTGGGTGCGGTTCACGTGTTTTTCGGCGATTCGTAGCCTCGGTGGCGATCTGTTCCCGCGTCAGCTCGTGGAGGGTCGCCGTCATGTCCCCGTCCTCGTCAGCACGAACCCTGCTCGCCGCCGTTGCCGTCGCCGCGGCCGCGGCCCTGGCCGGCATCGCGCCGGCCAGCGCGTCACCCAGCCCGTCGCCCGGGCCTGCGGCCGCTAGCCATTACGACCACGTCTTCGTCATCGTCGAGGAGAATCACGGCTACACCGACGTGATCGGGAACCCGGCGGCGCCCAACCTCAACGCGCTCGCGTCGCAGTACGGGATCGCGACCAACTACTACGGCATCACGCACCCCAGCGAGCCGAACTACGTCGCCCTGCTGGGAGGCAGCACGTTCACCGTGGCCAACGACAACGCGTACTACGTCAACCAGGTGCACGCGCAGAGCCTGATCAGTCAGCTCGACCACGCCCACGTCAGCTGGAAGGCCTACCTGCAGAGCCTGCCGCACCCGGGATACCAGGGCATCTGCTACCCGGCGAGCTGCAACGGCGCCCCGGACAAGGACCCGTTGTACGTGTCCAAGCACGACGGCATCCAGAACTTCACCACCTCGTGGAACCCGGCCGACTGGTCGCGCCAGGTGCCGATCGGCCAGCTCGGCCAGGACCTGCACAGCGGCAACGTGCCCGCGTTCAGCTGGATGGTCCCGGACGAGTGCCATGACCAGCACGGCGATCCGCCGTACTGCATCGACTCGGGCAGCAGCGGCGGTAGCGACCCACAGGACCAGCGCCTCGTGGCGGTCGGCGACCAGTACCTCGGGCAGCTGGTGGCGCAGATCACCGGCGCCAGCTTCTGGGCCAAGGGCAACAACGCCATCGACATCGTCTACGACGAGGGCACCAGCGGCTCCGCCGGCGGCCGGGTCGCCAACATCGTCGTCACCAGCCACGGCCCGCGGCACCTGCAGGACCCGGCCGCCTACAACCACTACTCGCTGCTGCAGACCCTCCAGCGCAACTTCGGCGTCGGCTGCCTGCAGAACACCTGCAACACCGCGACGGTCAAGCCGCTCACGCCGCTCTTCGCCGTCACCGGATCGGCCGCCGCCGCGTACCAGCCGGTGACCGTCCCCAACATACCGGCGCTGTCGCCGGTGCCGAACGAGCCGGTCCGGTACACCACCGACATGTCGTCCAGCGGCGGGTGGACACTGCAGCGCGCGCCGGCGCTCGGCAACGCGGACAACACCTACGGCGCCGTGGCCGCGGTCTCCCCCAGCGACGTGTGGACGGTCGGCAACTACCTGCCCGACGCCACCGGGAGCAACCCGGACGCGACGCTGGCCACCGCCGCGCACTTCGACGGGACCACCTGGACGCAGACGTCGGTGCCGCACGCGGGGCCGAACTTCAACACGCTGTTCGGCGTCGCGGCCACCCCCGGCCGGGCATGGGCGGTCGGCGTGGCGCTCGACGGCTCCTACCACGCGCGCAGCCTGGTCGAGTCCTGGGACGGTAGCGCCTGGCATATCGCATCGACGCCTAAGCTCCACTCCCTGCGTGACACCCTGTACTCGGCGACCGCCCTCTCCCCCACCAACGTGTGGGCCGTCGGCAACCGGCAAAGCGACACTGGAACGTACGGCACGCTGATCGAGCACTGGAACGGCACGAGTTGGTCGGTCGTGCCGAGCCCTGACCCCGGCTCGGCCGGCAACCAGCTGTACGGCGTGGCCGCAGCCGGGCCCGACAACATCTGGGCGGTCGGGCAGCGCAACGACCCGGCGTCTGACCTTCCACTGGTCGAGCACTGGGACGGCCACGCCTGGGAGGTCGTCAACGTGCCGTCCGCCGGGCTCACCGGCGGCATCCTGCAGGCGGTCAGCGTGCATGGCGGCGACGTGTGGGCGGTCGGCCAGAGCGACGACGCCGTCCACCAGGCCCGCCCGCTGGTCGAGCACCTGAGCGGCGGCACCTGGACCGTGCAGCAGCCGGCCGGCGTGGGCACCGGCTTCTCCGACGTCAACGGCGTGACCGTCAGCCGCGACACCGTGTGGCTGGTCGGCTCGGCCTACGACGCGGCCAGCGGCCTGCAGCTCACCGCGCTCGCGCGCAACTCCGGCAGCGGCTGGCAGCGGGTGCCCGCGCCGAACCCCGGCACCGGCGACAAGGTGCTCGGCGGCATCTCGGCGGCCGGCGACTCGGCCTGGGCCGTCGGCTACTACAAGACGAGCACCGCGCGCCAGCCGCTGATCGAGGTGCGCACGTCCGGCTCGTCGGGCTAGGCCAGCCAGAGACGGGGTGTCCCGGCGATGGATGCCAAGTTCTACCTACCTGCGGGCGGAACGTAGGCATCCATCCCGGGGCGACAGGACCGGCGCCGCGCGTGCCCCTTGCGCACGTACTAACCATGCGTTGTATGGTTAATGCGTCCAGGAGCGGCGGTCAGGGATCGCACTGTTGATCGGATACTTGCCCGCGCAGGGCGGCGGGCTCGTACAGACGCTCACTTGGATCAGGGATCGCCTGCTGCGTCTTCTTCGGGCAGGGACCGGGTGAGCGCGTGGACGGCGCGTTCCAGGTCGGGCAGGTCATCATCGACGGTTGCCTGCAAGATCGCGTGGGTTGTGTCGAAGTAACGATGGGCCAGGTGATCCCGCATCCGGGCGATTTGCCGCCACGGGATGGACGGCTGGGTGTCGAGCAGCCCGGCGGGCAGCGCCTTGACTGCCTCGCCGATTTCTAGCAGCCGGATCCGGACCGCGTCGAAAACCACGCCGTCGGATAGGTCGCCACGCCGCAGGTGCGAGCGGATCGCGTCGATAGCGGCCTGGATGTCTGATAGCCGCTGGCGCTCCCGGTAGCTCACAGCGCGACCAGCTCACCCTCGACGCGGGCGCGGACGCCGGGCTTGAGATCTTGCGCCGGGACCAGGTCCACCGGTGCCCCGAGGATGCCTTCCAGATCGTCCTGTAGCCGCCCCAGCCCGAACAGGCTCAGCCCGGCAGGCAGGTCGGCGAGCAGATCCACATCACTGTCCGGCCCGTCCTCGCCGCGGGCGACGCTGCCGAACACCCGCAGGTTCCTGACACCGTGAGCAGCCGCAGCCGCGACCAGGTCGTGGCGGCGCCGGCGTACCCGGCGGCCCAGCGGACCAGATAGCCGGCCCAACCGCCGCGGGTGCCGCCGCACCCCCATCACCAGCTCATACCCAGCGGCATCGACCAGCGCGGCCAGGGTCGGGACGGCAGGCTGGCGGTGCCCGGACTCATACGCGCTGACCACGCTCTGCGTGACGCCCGCCCGGACGGCCAGTTCCTGCTGCGACAACCCAGCTCTCCTCCGCGCCTGGCGGAGTAGCGCCGCAGCCGTGACCGCTTCGGAAACCATGACTGGCAGTATAGCGGATCGTCGATACCATTTCCGGCGCCCAGCCCGCCCGCTTATCGGCAGGAGCGGTTCCGAATGGCGTCCCTGATGAGAGCGGCCGGGCTTTTGCTCACGCGCTGCTCGTACCCGTCCGCCGCGCGGTTGCCAGGTCGAGGGTTGAGGTCTCACGTTCGTTATGCCGCGATGGCTGGCTTGCTGCCCAATGGCTATCGTTCAGCTTTCAGCGGCCGCGATCGTGTCGATTGACGCGCGTCCTTCTTGGCTACCCAGGGCGCAGGCGAGGGCGCGCCGATAGAATCGCTCGGGTGACGATGGCTGATCCGCAACCAGCGGACGACCTGTCCACGGTGATGGCCCCGTACCTGCTCCTGCTCGGCGCCTTGCGGCGCGGGACACCCGTCGATGCGGACCGGACAAGCCTGGTCGAGGCCGCCGCGGAGGTGTGGAGCAGGCCGGGGTTCGACATCTTCCTGTCCCAGCCGAGACTTGAGTTCGAGCCGTTCGACTACCAGTGGCAGACAGCACAGCGGCGCGGCGACCTGGATCGGGCCGGTGACCTGGTGAGCACGGTGCTGCAGGAACTGCCCGGTCATCAGGAAGCCCCCGCATTCGCCGCGGAGACCGGTGCGGCACCAGCGCGGGATCAGCGATGAACGACCTCGAGGCGGATGCCGGGCAGGCAGTGCTGGTGGGGCAGATCCGCTTGCTTGTTGCGTGGGTGGGTGCGGGGCGAAAGCTCACCCAGACGGGCAAGATCACGCTGGCGGACGCGCGCCATCTGGTGGACCTGCTCGGTACCGGCGACAGGATCGACCCGGCGATCGGTGACCGGGTGTTCAAGACCACGTCCAGTGCGGATCTGGGTTACCTAACCAGGGTCGTGGAGTGGGCGAAGTCTGCCCGGCTCATCCGGGTGACCGGTAACAGGCTGGTACCGGTGAAGAAGAATGCCGCTCTGCTGGACCGGCCGCTTGACCTGGTGGTGGCACTGCTCGAGGTCTATCCGAAGCTCGGCAAGCCGCTGTTTCCGCGGGGTTATTACCGCCAGTCGTTGATCGGGGATCAGTTCACCGATGTCAGCGCGGCGCTCGTGAGCACCCTGTTCGGCCATGACGGGCCCTGCCCGCGGGACCTGCTGCAGGCCGTGGCCGATCAGATGATCGCGGCCCGGTATGTCCTCGACGGCGTTGACGGCCTGCAGCTGGACATGTTGTGGCGCAGGAACCACACGGACGTCACCATCGCCGTCGAAGCACTCGCGGCCCTGGGTGTCGCCATGATCGATGACGAGGCCGGCACGGTAGAGCTCACGCCGCTGGGCCGGTTCGCGATCGGGCGGCTCCGCGGTGCGCCGCTGCCGGGAGACCCCGTCCTGGAGCTCAAGGTGACGCTCGCTGGTGTCGAGGACCCGGTGGTCTGGCGGCGCGTGCTGGTCCCGGCGGCCATCCCGCTGGACAAGCTGCACGACGTGATCCAGGGCGCGATGGGCTGGCAGAACTACCACCTGCACGCGTTCCGGGTCGGCGACGTCGCGTACGGGGACCGATCCGGAGGATATGCTCGGCTTCCGGGACGAGACGAAGGTCCGGCTCGCCGATGTGGCAGGTGCGGGTGACCGTATCGGCTACGAATACGACTTTGGCGACGGCTGGGAGCACGAGCTGCTGATCGAAGCTAGCGCTGAGGCCGAGGCTGGCCGGACCTATCCGCTCTGCACCGACGGCGCGGGTGCCTGCCCGCCGGAGGACTGCGGAGGCTACCCGGGCTACCAGCGGCTCAAGGAGATCCTGGCCGACCCGTCGGACGGAGAGCACGACGAGCTGAAGAGCTGGGCGGACTCCCAGGTCGGCGGCGTATTTGATCCGGCCCGTTTCGATCTGGCCATGGCCAACATGCGAATGATCATGGCCTGACTGGCCAGAACGCCGTTGGTCGTCTCTTCGGGTGGCCGCGGCCGCCTCCGACCATCTCACTGGTTCCCTTCAGGCCAGGTTCGGGTGCAGATTGGGCACATGTACATACGACACCTGGGCATGGCCCCGACCGTCCACCCCGAGGCCTACGTGGCACCCACCGCGGTGCTGAGCGGCGACGTGCGGATTGACCACGGCACGTGCATCATGCACGGCGCGGTGGTCGCCGCCGAGGGCGGCGCGGTGATGATCGGCGCCAATTGCGTGATCATGGAGAACGCGGTGCTGCGCGGCACCCCGCAGAACCAGCTGCTCATGGGTGATCACGTGCTGGTCGGTCCGCACGCGCACCTGACCGGCTGCGGCATCTCCGACGAGGTGTTCATCGCCACCGGCGCCAAGGTCTTCAACGGCGCACACATGGGCCGGGCCAGCAGCGTGGCTCTCGGCGGGGCGGTGCACATCGGCTGCATCGTACCCCCACTGACCCGGATCCCGATCGGGTGGGTAGCGGTGGGTGACCCCGCACGCATGTACCCCCCCAACGAGGTAGAGGAGATTCGAGGCGGCCTCGCTGAGGTCAGCGGCGGCTTCCTGCCGTTCGTGTTCGGCGTTAACGACGACGCAAACCGCCACGAGCAGATGCGAACCGCGCTCCAGCGCTACACGAGGGCAATGGCCCGGCATCACCGCGAAGACGAGATCATTCCCGGCCCGGAGAGCGGTTGACCGCTCATACCGCTGACAGGAACGGTCGATACGATCGGCCTGGGATGAACATCGAGCTGCGTCACCTGCGGTACTTCCGCGCCGTCGCCGAGGCGGCGAGCTTCACGGCTGCGGCCCGGAACGTGCACGTCGCCCAGCAGGTACTGAGCGCGCAGATCCGGCAGCTGGAGGACGCCCTCGGGGTCCAGCTGCTGGAACGGACGAGCCGCGGGGTCGCGCTGACGCCGGCGGGCGCTGCGTTTCTGGATGGCGCGCGGGCCACGCTGGCGGATCTGGACCGTGCTGCGGCCGCTGCGCGGAACGCGGCTCGTGCGATCGTCTGCGAGCTGGTCGTCGGGCTCAATGTGGCGGCGTCTGGCGAGCTGCCGACTGAGCTGATCGCTGCGTTCGGGAGGGCGGAGCCGCAGGTTGAGGTACGGCTGCGGACGTACGAGCTGAGTGAGCCGGCTGGTGGCCTGCTGGACCGGAGCGCGGACGTGTCATTTGTCCGGCCTCCGCTGGCTACCGCTGGACTGTACCTGGAGGAGATCGCGTCAGAACCGCGCGTCTTCGTGCTGCCTGCCGGGCATCCGCTGGCTTCGCGGTCGTGCTTGCGGCTCGCCGATGTGGCGGGGCTGCCGTGGGTCGCGGCGGAGGAGGCCACGGATGGGTCCGATCCGGTGCGGTGGCGGGATGACTGGCTGATGAGTCCGCGGCCGGGCGGGGATGTGCCGATCATCGGGGCGGTAGCGCGGACGATCGACGAGTGGCGGGAGCATGTGGTCGCCGGGCACGGCGTCAGCCTGTGCCCGGCGTCGGCGGAGTCGTTCCATGCCCGGCCGGGGATCGCGTTCGTGGCTAGTGAGGGGGTGCCGCCTGCGGTGTTGTGCGTTGCGTGGCGGGCTGATGATTCACGGCCAGCGGTGCAGCGTTTCGTGGAGGTGGTCACGGCGGCCGCACGGGCGGCGGGAGCTGCTGGAGCCGGGGGCGCTGCCGCTGGGGTCGGGGGTGCCTCCGGGGCCGAGGACCGTCGCTGACGTCACGCTCAGCGGCTCACCTCGCCGACGGCTGCCTCGGCGATCTGACGATCCTCGGCGGCGGTCATGGCACCCGCCACCCCGACCGCGCCGGCCACGCTGCCGTCCACGACGATGGGGATGCCTCCGCCGATCAGGGCGAGCCCGGGGCGGGTCGCGAACGATGCGACAGCGGCGCCGTCGGACTCGATCGCCGAGTAGAAGTCGTCGGGCGGCATCCCGATCGCGGCGGCCGCGTAGGCCTTGTTCCATGCGGTCTGAATGCTCACCAGCGGCGCGCCGTCCATCCGGTGCAGTCCGCTGATCACGCCGGACTCGTCCACCGTGACCACGGTGACTGGGGTGGATATAGCAGTGGCCTGGCTGATGGCGGTGTCCAGCAGACGGCGCGATACTTCGGCCGTCAACGTGGGCCGGACCTGCCATGTCTCAGTCATCCCGCACCCCTGAGCTCATCCTGTGTCCCTGCCTCGACGACGGCCCGGAAGCCACCATCGTTCATCGGCCACGGCGGCTAGGACCAACACGCAATGCGGATGGATCTACAGCCTGAGCGCGTAGTCCGACGTTA
The DNA here is from genome assembly GCA_963702235.1 of uncultured Actinomycetes bacterium. Classification (GTDB taxonomy): domain Bacteria; phylum Actinomycetota; class Actinomycetes; order Streptosporangiales; family Streptosporangiaceae; genus PALSA-505. The sequence continues at coordinate 333,458 of CAVPBZ010000020.1, read as the reverse complement.
ACCTGCAGGAACACCGGCCTGAAGCGAATAAATTACGCCGCGAACCGAGTGCCAGGAGCTAGGTTGGCGGCGATGAACAAGTCACGGGTCGAGGCATTCAGCGACGGCGTGTTCGCGATCGCGATCACGCTGCTGGTGCTGACCATCGCCCAGCCGAACGACTACGGGCACCTCGCCAAACAGCTCGCCGACCGCTGGCCCTCGCTCGCCGCCTATGTCGTCAGCTTCTTGATCATCGGGATCATGTGGGTCAATCACCACTCGATTTTCAGCCACTTCGAGCGGATCGACCGGGGCGTGTTCTACCTCAATATGCTGCTGCTGATGACGATCACGTTCCTGCCCTACCCGACCGGGGTGCTTGGTGTGGCGCTCGCCAGGGGGCAGGGGACACAGACCGCGGCGGTCGTGTACGGGGTGACGATGGCGGTGAACGCCTTCGCCTGGGCGGGGCTGTGGCTGTACGGGTCGCACAAGCGCCGGTTGCTGCGGGCGTCGTTTCCGGAGGAGGAACGGGCGCTGGCGACGCTGCTGTTCACGATCGGGGTGGTGATCTACGTTCTCGCCGTAGGCGTCGCCTTCTGGAACGCGTACGTGTTTCTCGGCATGCAGGCCGCGGTCGCCGTGTACTACGCACTCGACCCGGTCAGCAGACGGCCACGGGCAGGAAACCGCGACGGGAGTGCCCGGCCGTCACCTCGTGAGAGTTTAGCGAGCGATGGCGACCGGGAGTTACGGATGTTTGTCACCTCGTGGGCGTCGGTCCCATTCCGGGCTGAGGCTTGCGGACTGCGAGTCTTGGCGCGTTGGCTCATGCGCCACTAACGGGACTTGAATACTTCCCGAATATAAACCCTGAACTCGCCATCCGTTACCTGCGGCTGGCCACATAGGACATCCTGGACAGGACGGGGAATCTCGGCCATTCAGCTACGTGAGAGCGGAAGCATTCACGTCGCGCGCTCTGTGTGACGGCTTCGTGGCGTCTGCGCTTATATCCATCGCTTCTGCTTCGGGGCAGGCCTGCTACTGGCGAAGCTGATCTATCAGTTCGCGTAGCGATTCGGCGACCTGGCCGGGCTGTGTCAGCGGCGCGAGGTGGTGGCTCATCTGCTCCATCACGGGCCAGCCAAGTTCCCGTGCCCCGGCCGCCTGGCCCTGGTATGCCTCGCTCAGCTGCAGGTAAGCGGCGGGGGCATCGGGCCACCGCGGCGCCGGCGGGTGGGTTTCCTCAACATGGCCAGCGGCAGCGGCGGGCAGGCAGCAGCGAAGTGCTGCCGGGTATCTGGATCGGGAATGAGCTCGGCCAGGGCCTCATCGCCCCACCATTGCGACCAGGGCGGCAGCCAGCCCCGGGCGTCAGCCATCTCCCGCAGCTGGGCCGCCAGATCGGGCGGCACGGTTTCCATCCAGGTCTGCCCCGGTATCGGCAGGCCAGCGTTGACGAAGATGTAACCCCGGACCTGACCGGTGATGGCGCCCGCGGCGGCCAGCAGCGGCCCGGCCCCGCTATGGCCGATGAGGATCGCGGGCTGGCCGGATGCGCTGTGAGCTATCGCCTGGGCCTGGCGCAGGCAATACGGCGGCCCTGCCGTAACAGTGCCGGTCAGGTCGGGGACGCCCACCTCGTAACCACGCCCGGCCAGGTCAGCCGCGACCAGATCCCAGGTTGCGCAACCGACCAGCGGGCTATGAAGGAGCAGCAGCCGGGCAGCCATGCGCTATTCGTATCAGCCACGCCTGGCCAGGTGGGTCTTCCCGCCAGCGGGCAGGTCCCACGGTCCGCCGACGCAGGTGCGGGGGATCTTCTGGAATCGGCTCAGCGTGTCGGCTTGGTCACTCCTGGGATGTCCTGATCATGGTGGCCTGTGACCGGCCTGCCGCTGCCTGCTGCTAGGTGCGACTCGTGCGCGGCGCGGGATGAGCTGATCGGTGAGCTGGCGCGGGCGGTCGGGGAGCTGCGGGCCGAGGTCGCGGAGCTGAGGCGCCGACTGGGCCGCAACAGCGGCAACTCCTCGATGCCGCCGTCGGCCGATGACCTGCCGGGCAGGGTGCCGCCCAAGCGGGAGCGGCGCGGCGGGGGCAGCAAGCGCGGACGCGGGAAGCAACCAGTGGCGCCGGGCGCGTCGATGGCGTGGGCGGCACCCGATGAGGTGATCGATCACCGCCCTGCTGGCGCGTACGGGTGCGGGGCGGACCTGGCAGGCGCGGTGGACCTCGGTGTCGCCCGATCGTTCCAGCAGGTGCAGGTGCCGCTGATGACAGCACGCCGCGTCCAGCACGACCTCCATCCACGAGGCCCGCTGCCGGTGCGGCGAGGTGCATGTTGCGGCCTGCCCGGAAGAGGTAGGCGGATCAGCGGTGAGCATCGGCCCGAACCTGCGCGCCCTGACGGTGTATCTCACGGTGTTCCAGCACGTGCCCGCCGAGCGATGCGCTCAGCTGATCGCCGACGTCACCGGCGCCCGGGTCTCGGTGGGCTTCGTCCACTCCTGCCTGGCCAGGGCAGCCGCCGTGATGGCGGATGTGGTCAAACTGATCAAGACGCTGATCACCGCCGTCCACGTGGCCGGACTCGATGAGACCACGTTGCGGTGCGGGCCCGCTGGGACCAAGAAGTACGTGCTGGCCGCCGTCACCGCTGCCGGTGTTCTCGCCTGCCCACCGGAGGCCGCCCCGGCGGACGCCCCGCCGGCCGCCCCGCCCGGGCGGCCGCCCATCCCCCTGGTCGCCCCATTCGCCCCACCTCCACACCAAGGTGTTGCGACGACCATTTGAATCCGCCCAGTACACCTCGATCCGCTATACCCAGCGAATGGAAGATATCGGCGCGGTCCGCTCAGTCGGGAGCAAGGGCGAGGACGCCACCGTGGCCGCGCCACCCTTGTTCGCTCGCAACATCGTCCAGGGCAAGAGCTACGACCTCGCTGAACAATCCGTTGCGCCTTATTTCCGGGAGCTTCTGCACTTGCTCCTAGGAACGGTGGTGGAGATCGACCTCAGCGAGCCATGGCACCGGTCCGGACCGGTATTCGGCGATCCGCGCCTGGCCCCTTATCGGCTAGGCCAGCAATCATTCCAAGCAGTCGTCCTCAGCGCGTACCACCGTCGCTGCGCGATCAGCGGAACGCACATACCGCACGTTCTCCAGGCAGCCCACATCCGCCCCGTCACCTCCGGCGGCGAGCAGTTCTACGCCCGGGCGGGACAAGTTATAGATTTGCCCGACCGCCGCGCCGACCGGCCTCAGAGTGAGTTCCTGGAATGGCACCTCGATGAAGTATTCATGGCGTCGTGATCCTGGCTGACGGCTCGTCACGACGCCCAGGTCGTGGCGAGCTGGATCTTGCTGGAGGCGTGGATGGGGTCCTGCTTTCGGCCGCGGCGGCGGGCACGGTCACGGGATCAAAGGTGTAGTCGGCGGGGCGGGTCTCGTCGTACCCGTCCTGCAACCCGATCCTCCGGAAGACGACGGTGAGCACGGCCGAGACCACCAGGTTGATCACCAGAGCGGAGATCGCGATGTAGGTGATGTGCCCGAATACCGGAGCCGCCGAGGCACCGAAGTGCGCCTGTCCCCCACCCGGCGTCCGGTACGCCTCGACCGTGCCGTACACCATTGCCACCGCCCAGCCGGTGATCAGCGCAAAGCGGTGGAACCAGCGCGTGTACAGGCTGATCACGATCGCCGGGAAGGTTTGCAGGATCCGAGATCCCGCCGAGCAGTTGCAGGTTGATCGAGAACGTCTTGTTCAGCGCGAGCGCGAAGCCCAGTGCCCCGACCTTCATGAACAGCGACGCCAGCCGCGCCACCCGCGTCTCCTGGGCTGGGGTGGCATCCGGCCGCAGCAGCTCCTTGTAGATGTTGCGGGTAAACAGGTTCGCCGCGGCGATCGACATGATGGCCGCGGGAACGAGCGCGCCGATGACGACCGCCGAGTCGCCGATGCCCGCGAACCAGCTGGGGAACATTTTCGCGAACAGCAGCGGCACGGACAGCTGGGCGTTGCCGCCGCCCGCCTTGACGCCTGCGTTCACGGCGGGCACCGCCCGCGCCATGTAGCCGAACAGCGCGATCAGGCCGAGTATCAGCGAGTAGGCGGGCAGCATGGCCACGTTGCGCCTGATCACGTCGCGCCGCTTGGTGGCGAAAATGCCGGTGACCGCGTGCGGGTACACGAACAGGGCCAGCGCGGAGCCGAGCGCGAGGCTGGCGAAGGCCCATTCGCCGGCCGGCATCACGACGATGCTGCCGAACGGCTTGCCGGTCGCCGGGTTGACCGTCTTGAAGTGCGTCGAGGCGGTGCTGAAGATGTGCCCCCAGCCGCCAATCCTGGCCGGGATGTACAGGACGCCGACGATCACCGTCACATAGATGAGGATGTCCTTGACGAACGCGATCAGGGCAGGCGCGCGCAGACCGGCCAGGTAGGTGTACGCGGCCAGGACGGCGAACGCGATGATCAGCGGCAGGTCCCTGACCAGCGCGTTGCCCGAGGTGCTGCCGACACCGATGACGGTCAGCACCGACTCCATGCCGACGAGCTGTAGCGCGATGTAGGGCATGGTGGCCAGGATCCCGGTCACCATCACCGCGAGCCCGAGGCCCTGTGAGCCGTGCCGGCCCCGGACGAACTCGCCGGGGGTCACGTAGCCATGGGCACGGGCGACCGACCAGAGCCGCGGCCCGAAGGTGAACACGATCGGGAAGACCATGATCGTGAATGCGAGCGCATAGAATCCCTCGGCCCCGGCGGCGTAGACCAGCGCTGGCACCGCGATGAACGTATATGCAGTGTAGAGGTCGCCGCCGAGCAGGAACCAGCTGACGAACGTCCCGAATCCCCGACCGCCCAGACCCCACTCGCTGAGCTGCATCGGGTCCTCGGCGGGGCGCCACCGGGCCGAGGCGAAGCCGATCAGCGTGACGACGAGGAACGAACCGAGCAGGATGGCGAGCGTGACCTGATTGACGTGGCTCACCGGTGCGCACCCCCGCCGCTCCCTGACCCGGCGTCCGCAGCTGCCCTGGTCCTCAGCAGCAGGTAACAGATCCAGGACACGAGCGCGACCGCCGGGACCAGGAGGATCAGGTACCAGTAGAAAAACGGGAACGGGCCGAGCTTCGGCATGACGCGCGCGTAGATGGGGACCCAGAACGAGGCGGCGACTGCGGCAATGAGCAGGACCGCGACAACAGCTAACGTGGCCGGGCTCTTGCGCGACGGAACGGAATGAGCCATGGCAGCAGCCTCTCGGGGTGTGATGCGCGGTTGACGCCTGACTCGCGCGGTGGTCTGGCTCCCCGGGCCACCGTGCGTGATCAAACGATCGCGCTGACGGATCTGTTCACCATGGTGCCCGCAACAAGCCAGGTAGTGGGCCCCTTCGATGTATTGGGCGAAATGTCATGTCTTGACGCGAGGTAGTGCCCACGGCGGGATCTCGTCGGCGAACGCACGTCGGGGAGGCTCAGCCGGCCGATGACGCCTGCCGCTGCGGTGCGGTCCGGGCGAATCTCGAACAAGCGTCGGACCACGGTCGTACGCTGCCATCGGCAGGCGAGGCATCGGGATGAGGGAGCGCATGACCAGCGGACTGAACGGGGAAGCCACACAGCCAGGCAGCAACGCGCTCGGCCTGGTCGTGGGCACGGTCCCGGCTACTCCCCTGCAGTTCTCGGTCGGCCTGGCCCCCGGCCAGTACGTGCAGCTCGACGACGTGCTCGTCACCCGCCGCGACCTGCCTGGCCACCCTCCCGTACAGATCGCCGGCGTGGTCACGAACATCGAGGCCGTGCACGAAGGGGCACGGTTCGCCTCCGACGTGTTCCTGATCGAGCAGGGCGCGCTGCCCGCCGAGGTCTGCGAGGTCGCCGAGGTCGCCGTCACCCGGGTTGAGCCCGAGATCTACGTCCCGCCGCTCCCCGGCTCCCCCGTCAACCGGGCAACAGGCTCGCAGCGCGACTCGGCGCTGTACTTCGACACGATGGGCGATTCGAAGGTGCCGGTCGGCTTCGGCCGCGACGGCCAGCCGGTGTACGTCAACTTCGAGTTCGTGGACGGTACCCGCGGCGCGCACGTGTCCATCTCCGGGGTCTCCGGGATCGCGACCAAGACGTCGTTCGCCATGTTCCTGCTGCACTCGATCACCAACTGCGGCGTGCTGGCCGCCGAGGCGCACAACACCAAGGCGCTGATCTTCAGCGTGAAGGGCGAGGACCTTCTGTTCCTTGACTACGCGAACTCGCGGCTCACCCCCGATCAGCGGGCCTTGTATGACAAGCTCGGGCTGCCATCGGAGCCGTTCGGAAATGTACGGGTTTTCGCGCCCCCGAGGAGGGACGATCCGGCGGGTACCCCGGATGTCTCGGCTCGTGATAAGGCCGTCAGCCCGTTCTACTGGACGCTGGCGGAGTTCTGCGCGGATGAGCTGCTGCCGTTCGTGTTCGCTGACGCCGAGGACGAGCGCGCCCAGTACACGATGCTGATCTCCCAGGTCGCGGCCCGGCTGCGCCGCGACGCCATCGCGGCCGGCGGCGAGGGAGCGGTCCGGATCCGCAACGTGGACCCGGCGAACGACCAGATCATCCGCACGTTCGGCGACCTGATTACGCTGCTGGAGACCGAGCTCGGCGACGAAGATACCCGCCGGGACTGGGTGGCCGGCAGCACGGTCACCGGCAGTGTTAACGCGCTGCTGCGCCGGCTGCGGTCGGCCGTGCGGCCGCTGTCCGCGGTGATCCGCGGCGACCTCTCGCACCGCGGCGAGCGGTCGATAACCACGTCGAAGGCGCAGGTCACGGTCGTGGATCTGCATAACCTGCCGGACCGGGCGCAGCGGTTCGTCGTCGGCGTCACGCTGCGCGGCGAGTTCGCCCGCAAGGAGCGGCAGGGCACGGCGCGGCCGCTGATGTTCGTGGTGCTCGACGAGCTGAACAAGTACGCGCCGCGGGAGGGGGACAGCCCGATCAAGCAGATTCTGCTCGACGTGGCCGAGCGCGGCCGGTCGCTCGGCGTCATCCTCATCGGGGCGCAGCAGACCGCCAGCGAGGTCGAGCGGCGGATCCTGTCGAACTGCGCGATCCGCGTCGCCGGGCGGCTCGACGCCGCCGAGGCCGAACGGCCCGAGTACGGCTACCTGCCGCCAGCCCAGCGGCAGCGCGCCACGCTGGCCAAGCCGGGCACGATGTTCATCGCCCAGCCGGACATCCCGGTGCCGCTGGCCGTCGACTTCCCGTTCCCGGCGTGGGCGACCCGGCCCAGCGAGAAGGGGGAGTGGGCCGGGCACGACACCGGCCCGGCGCGGCCCGCCGACCCGTTCGCGACCATCCCCGGCGCCGCCGACGACGTCCCGCCGTTCTAGGCAGCTGCGATCGCAGCATCCGGGGTTAGGCGAGCGTGGGTATCCGGCGCAGCGATTGTTAGCGCATCAGGCCGCGTCGTGGAAGACGAGGCCGAGCGTGAACCGCTGGCCGGAACGGATCACCGACACGCCGTGCCGTACGGGCGCGGCCGACCAGCCGCGCCGGGATTCCACCGGGCGGTCGCGGGTGGTGAACACGAGCCCGTGTCCGTGCGGGATAAGCGTGGCTGTACCGCGGGACTGGGCTCTGGGCCGCTGCTCGTACAGCAAGAACTCGCCGCCGGTGTGGTCGGCGCCCGGGTCGCTGAGGTTGATCACGACCTGCAGCGGGAACACCAGCTCGCCATACAGATCACGGTGCAGGGCGTTCCAGTCGCCTTCGCCGTACTTGAGCAGGATGGGCGTGGATTTGGCCTGCCCGGCCGCGTGGCACATCTCCAGCCACTCCTCGAGGCTGTCCGGCCAGGGCGTCTGGCGGCCCAGCCTGGTCCACCAGGCGCGGGCGATCGGCAGCAGTTTCGGGTAGAGGGCCTGCTTCAGCGCGGTGACGGCCTCGGGGAACGGCTCGGCGAAGTAGCGGTACTCTCCCTCGCCGAAGCGGTGCCGGCCCATGTTGACGGTTGACCGGAAGCGGGCGTCGTCGGTGTAGAGCGCCGCGATCCCGGCTGCCTCGTCCGGGCAGAGCAGGGGCCCGATCAGGCCGCAGCCGTAGCGGTCGAGGTCGGCGCGGATGGCGTCCCAGTCGGCGGACTCGACCCGGTCGGGCCACATCGCGGCCGGGCGGCTGCCGGCCACTCGCCCGGGCGGCCTGCCGGCGGCGCGCGCCGCGGTGGCGGTTGCTGTGTTCGTGCCGGTATGACTCATGCTGCTGCCTCCAGGGTGAGCAGGGTGCGCTTGGCGTCGGGGCCGCCGAGGTAGCGGCCCGGCCGGCCGTCGGAGTAGATGACGCGGTGGCAGGGCACGACGACCGGCAGCGGGTTGGTCGCGCAGGCGGTGGCGGCGGCCCGGACCGCCTGCGGGTTGCCGGCCAGCCGGGCGACGGCGGCATAGCTCGCGGTGTGCCCGTAGCCGATCTCGGGCAGGTGGCTCAGCACGGTGCGCCGGAACCCGGCCGATAGCTGCCAGTCCAGCGGCAGGTCGAAACTGCGCCGCCGGCCGGCGAAGTACTCCTCGAGTTCTCGCGCGGGCCGGTCCAGGCGGGCGGGGGCGCTGAGGATGCGCGGGCTGATCCGGTCGGCCAGCAGTTGCAGGACCGTGTCGTGGTCCTCGCTGGCGTAGGCGACCCGGACCAGGCCGGCTTCGGTGGCGGCCAGCAGCAGCGGGCCGACGGGGCTGTTGACCGTCCGGTAGGCAACATCCAGGATGCCGTCCCGCTGCGCGGCCTCGATCAGCCTGTCGTGCAGCCGGCCCAGGTGTCCAGGGGTGCCGGGGAAGGCCCGCACCAGGTCACGGGCCAGGTCATCCGCGTTCATCGGGGCTCTCCTTGCGTTCCGGTGGCGCGCCAGGCATAGGAGCGCCGGAGTGTGGCGATGCCGTCGGCGGCGGCGCGCCGGGCCGCATCGGCAGTGCCGCCCAGGATGGCGGCGACTTCGGTGTAGGGAAGCCCGGCCAGGTAGTGGTAGGCGATGACCTGTTTCTGTTTCGCGGGCAGCCCCGCCACGGCATCGGCGAGGTCAGTGTCCAGTCCGGAGCCGGGACCGGGGCCGGGACCGGGGCCGGGGCGGTCCGAGGCGGCCGTGGCCGCACGGTCAGGGGTCTCGGCGACGGGTATGGCGCGGCGGGCTGCGGCGCGGGTGACGTCGATGGCCTTGCGGTGAGCGATGGTGACCAGCCACGCCTCGACATTGGCGCTGGCCGGCAGGTCCGGGTAGGCCTTCATCGCGGACAGGAACGTCTCCGACCACGCGTCGTCGGCGTCGACAGGCCCGAGTACGGCCCGGCAGACACGCAGCACGACTGCCCCGTACGCGGCGACGACCGTTTCGAACGGCTGCTTTCCCGTCATGCCATGTAGACGTCCTGTCCCTGGTTTTCGTGAGATCCCGGCGCGAGCGCCCGACGTACACGCGCCATCCTGGCCCGCTCGAGCCCAAGCAGCGCCCGCTTACGGCCCAGGCCGCCCGCGTAACCGGTCAGCTTCCCGGTGCTTCCGATGACTCGGTGGCAGGGGATCAGGATGCACAGCGGGTTCTGGCCCACTGCGGCCCCGACCTCCTGAGCGGTCACGTCGTTACCCAGCCGCCGGGCCAGGTCACCATAGCTGGTCGTCTGCCCGTATGGCAGGTGCGCGACCAGATCCCAGACACGGCGCTGGAACTCGGTGCCACGGGCCTCGACCGGCAGGTCGAACTCGCCCCGGACGCCGGCGAGGTATTCATCGAGCTGCTCCGCCACGTCGTCGAATCCGTGGTCGGTGCGAGGGCCGAACGCCGCCCGGTCAGGCTTGGGCCAGTGGCGCGGAAAGTACAGTCCGACCAGCCTGTCCGCGTCCCGCACGATCGTCAGCTCGCCCAGCTTCGTCGCGACTACGGTGTGCTCGGTGACCGCGGTCGCAGCAGTGTCCGTCGTCATCGCCTACCTCCTTCAATCACTTCCTCTGTATGGAGAAGACGCACGCGATCGACGTTTTGTGAGGTCGCCAGTTCTCGCCTCCGGATGCGGGATCACGCTGACCGCGCCCGGGGTGACCGACTCCGCGGGCGCGGTCCGGTGGGTGCACGACTGAATTGTGAGGCGCTTGGCTTTGTGCAGGTCACGCGAATAGTCCGAGTGACGTTGTCACTCAGATCCCGAATACCGTGAGGGTCAGACCACCCAGTGGCGCTGGTGGAACGCCCTCCGCTGGAGCTTGGTGACCTGACGCCGACGCTCAGAAGTGAAGCCGGTGTCGGCGGCCAGCAGGATGTGCCCGCTGGCGGCCACGAGGAAGACCTCGTGGCCATCACAGACGGTAGCCAGACCCCGGGGCCTATGCCGCGAGCCTGCTGCCGAGCGCCGAATAGGAATGCCTGCTTGGTGAGTAGGCATTCATTGAGTTGTCCGTGCATACTATTCAGTTCTGGCTGCGCTGGAGTGATGCTGCACGGTTGCTGGGGGCAGCACACCTACAGCCGACTCGCCGCGTCAGTCCCCGGCGTACCGTCGGTAACTGCGCCCGTTACCTGCGCCTGCCCGCTCGGTGGGAGCAGGGCGAGCGAGCCGGGGGTCAGGGCTCGTGGTCTTCGGCAGCCGGATGCCGCTTGCATGTGGGATCTCCACGGGCCGGGCCGTCACCTGTCGCCGCTCTGCCAGGCCCATGTGCGGGTCGCTGTGCCGGTTGCCGTGCATGCCGGGCCGTGCCGCGGCCGCGAGCAGGATGAGCGTGCCGGGCCAGCATGCCGGCGGGCAGCGGCGATCAGGGCGGTTGCCGGTACCACGGACGGCACGTAAGCGCCGTTTCTCGCAGCAAGGTCCGGCGCCGCCCGCGAAGAATCCAGCCGTCAGCCAGGCAGGTTAAACGGCAAGCTAAGGCCCGGGCCGGGCCCGGAGAGCTGAACGCAGACCCTGCGGCCGCAACGAGAACCGGCCCGGTACGGCACAGCACAGCAACAGCCGAGAACGCGGGGACGGACGCAGAACATCTAATAGGGCACAGCGGCATGGCCAGCTTCAACCCCGCAGACGCGTAAGAATGAGCCCTCGTAGCGCGATCGACGTCCTGCCGCGGTGGCTTCTTGATGACCTCGCCGATCCCCGATCCCTCCATCAGGGGCACCGTGGTCTACCGGCGGGCCAAAGGGGCCGACGGCTCGCCTGCCGGGCATTCACGTCGCGGCAGGACGCTGGAGAGCAAGGCGCGGGTTGTCTGCGGTCGCTGCAACAGCGGATGGATGAGCCGGACCGAGGAGTCGGTACGCTCCTTCCTGGCCCCGCTCATTAGTCGCCGCGAGGTCGCGCTCACGGCGGACAATCCGTGGTCGCTGGCGACGTGGGCGGTCAAGACCATGCTCTTGCTGCAGCACACGCACCGGCGCGCTGACCAGATCATCATCCCGTCCCGCGACTACACGGACCTCTTCGCCGCGCGGGTACCGAGTCCGCTGATGATCGTGCTGACAGCCTGTGCGGAGCCACCCGGCCGCGGGTCAGGGATCGAGGCCACGGTCGGGTACCTGGATGAGAACCGGGACATGGCCGGCATCGCCACGCTGGTGGAATCGGACGGCAGCGGGGACCTCGTGGACATGCACGCCTATACAGTGACTCTGCGCATCGGGTACTGGATCGGCCATGTGCTGCGCATCGGCTCGCGCAGTCATCGTCGGCCTGGCTCCCGATCCGGCCCTGTGCGAGTACGCGCTGACGATCTGGCCAGCCCAGGATGAGCAGAGATGGCCGCCACCCAAGGACCTGTCCGACGCCGGAGGCCTGATCGCCCTGGCCCGGGGCATTGACGGCGAAATCACCGTCACATAGCGAAACCGTCGGGCTAGGCCAGATGCCAGGCGAACATACGTGACCAGGCGGTAGCAAACTGACCTGTAGCGGAGAGTGACCTCGCGACACGGCACCCGACCTGTTTTGCGAGCCAAGATCGCCGATTAGGAAATGCCTACTGAAACCGCCGCCGGTTGGCTCCAAACTGATTGCAGAGCCCTGGCCGCTGTATGTCAATGGCGACGTTGCCGGGCCAGATACCTAGCCCGCCAGGAGGCCGGAGCGGCCCGCTATGTCTCCCACGAGGAGCCACGCCGTCGCCTGGGGTTGCCTGCCCGGTGAGCTACCAGGTCAACTGGGAGAGCTTCCCGCCGAACCGCGGGGGTCATGCAGCGTTGCGGTCAGGGCGCGAAGTCGTAGAGGCCGTTTGTCTCGGTGGCGACGAACAGGCTGGCCTGTGCGAATACGGGCTGGCTGAAGACGCGGCCACGGCCGACCGGCAGGGTGTCGAGGATGGCGCCGGTGGAGGCGTTGATGAGGTAGGCGCCTGGGGGGCCGGTCTTGCCGCAGTTGTAGGTGCCAGCCGCAAGCACACCGGCGCTGTCCAGCGTGGGCGTGCCGATCACCTCGCACGGCAGCCCGGTCTGCCAGAGGTAGGCGCCGGTGGTGGGGTTGACCTGGCGGACCGATCCGTTGTAGGTGGTGGTGCCGATGGTTGTCTCGTTGCCGCCGATGTAGAGCCCTGCGGCCGGGCCGTCCCAGACCGCGCTGGCGATGCACTCTCCCGCGAAGGTGCCGGCGAGCGGTGACATCGGGGACCGCGCGGGGCCGGGGTGCTGGGGGATGGTCAGCCCGGTGGAGGGAGCGCCGATCTGGTCGCTCCACCGCGGAGAGCTGCCCAGCGGGGTGGCGGCCAGCGCGTAGTAGAGCCCGTCCTTGTTGCAGGCGCCCACGTCGGCCGGGGTGCTGGTGCCGAACAGCGTCGGCGAGGAACCGAAGTCCCAGTTACGCCCGGCGGTTCCCGGCGCCATCCAGGCCTGCAGCAGCTTGAGCGACCCGGACAGGTGCACGATCGACAGCGAGTGCCCGATCTTGTTGCCGGACGGGCAGGTGTTGACCGTCGGAAGGCATTCATTCCCGGTCGACAGCCACACGCCGGCGCCGGTGGTGGACACTGCCGCGCTGGACCACAGGCTGCCGCCGATCGAGCCGGCGGGCACCGAGTACCAGGTGTGCAGCACCTGGCCGGTGTGCTGGTCGATCTCGACCTCCCCGCCGCGGACCAGCGGGTTGTCGCAGCCCGACGACAGGCCCACGTAAATGTGGCCGCCGGTCACGGTCGGGGACGACCAGTTGTAGTACGCGTCCGGCGCGGACACCGACGGCGGGCCGACCTCGGTCTGCCAGATGACCGCGCCCGTCGCCGCGTTCAGCGCATACAGGTAGCGGGCACCAGACACGTAGACGGTCATCGCGCCGGTGACCGGGTCAGCCAGCACGGCCGCGGTTGACGTGATCCCCAGCGCCCGGCAGGTTCCGTTGGGCCGGGTATCCAGCTGGCGGCTCCACTCCACCGCGCCGGTCGACTCGTTCAGCGCGTAAAACCCGCCGCTCTGCGCGCCGATGTACACGCTGCCCGCCACGACGGTCGGGCTCGCGTCCAGCACCGGCGCCGGCTCACCCGCAACCGCCGGCGGCTGCCAGTGCCACACCTGGCTCACCGAAGCCGCGTTCGCCATCGTGAACGCCGTTGCCTTGCTCACCGAGGTGTGCTGCGGGCCATCCAGGTACTGCGGCCAGTCCAGGCTCAGCGCATCCGCCCGCGGCAAGCCCGCGGCCGCCACCTGGGGCAGCTGCATCACGCCAGCCAGCCCTAATACCGCAGTCAGCGCCCCTACCCGAACGAGCGAGCCAAGATGAACCATCGCGCATGCCCTTCAGCCGGAGCGGACCGTCACACCGGCGGAACAGATGCTCGAACTCAACGCACCGGCTCTCTTCAGGCGCAGCTGATGCCCGGGATGTTAACAGCGCAGCGGCTCACGATGCTGACGTCGAAACTAATTATGGCAGACGACCGTAAATTGTAGCGGCATGCGACACCCCAAAAAACAGGGCGCAGATATCCAGGTGCAGGCGGTTCTTGACCGTCTTGGGCTCAGGCACCGCCTGGAACCAGATCCGCGGGCCGGCGCCCCTGGGATCGATGATGCGGCCGGCACCGAGCCCCAGCTCTTCCTCCGGCACACGGCGGCAAATGAGCGGAGTTCCCTGGGGGAAGCTCAGGCTGGTGGCAGCGGCTGGTCTACCGGGCCCTGTGGAGCGCCTGCGTCGTCGGACCACATGAGCTGGATGGGAACGTTTCCGCTGCCGTCTGCGAGCGGGACCTCGACCATGATGGCGGATAGATCGGCGCCCGCTTGGTTCATGGGTATGTCGCCGATTTCCCCTTGCTGGAGCGAGTACCAGCCCAGCTGGTGCTCACCGGCTGGGGTCATGCTGGCGTCCTCGACGTCTGGATCGGTCCTGGCCTCGTTGAGCTCGTGGTAGAAGGTGGCGACGATGTTCTTCCATGACGCGTCTGGGAAGGCGCCGATTCCATTCGTCGCGTCTGAGAAGACCCCGACGGCGTAGTAGATAGTGTCTGCGCCGACGTGGACTGAGCCGTGGTAGCCCCCAGGCCGTTGGTGGAGTCAGCGGCGTCGTGCTCGGAGCTTGTGATGCTCGGCTTGGTGTCGCCGCCGGGTGCTGGACCGTCGGTCAGGATGATGCCGCTGGGCAGCATGAAGGTTGTCCGGCTCCATCGGCGCTCCGACCCGCGTGGGGAAGACCAAAGCATGATTTCTCCACGTGTCCCGGCTCCGTCGTGCTCGTCGGCCTGGCGCTCGGCGCGTTCAGGGCAGAAGTCTGGTAGTGGCACCGTGCGCGACGAGTCTTCGGTTTTCGGCGGCACGAACTGGAGTTGTCCGCCGACCCGCTGGAGAGTCCTGCACGACTTTGAGTGTTCCGGCCGCCATTCACCGGCCCGCCCGAGTTGCCCAGGCGCTGTGCGTGCTCTGCTTCTGTGCGGCGGTCCGCTACAGGGCGCCGGCGCGCCAGGCGGCCTTCGCGGTCGGGTAGATCGGCCGGAAGCCCAGCTCGCGATAGGCGCGCGTGATGTCCGGGACGCCGAGCCAGGGGTCTTCGATGGTCCGGCCGGCGGCCGCGGCGACGTCGAACTCCCGGCCGCCGAGCTCGAAGAGCTCGTACATGGTTGATGCGGCATCGCCGGCGATGTTGTAGGCGGTGTACCCGGGCCGCTGCGGCCGCGCCGTCCGCAGCGCGCGCTGGACGCCCTGGGCCACGTCCGCGTGGTGCCCCATCGGCATCAGGGCGTGCGCTGCCCGGTCACCGAGGCTGAAGTGCGCCAGGGCATTGTCGATGTGCGGGTCGCCGTCGCCGTACACGAAGGGCAGGCGCAGCGTGATCACGTCGAAGCCGGTCTCCGCGCACAGCGCCTTGATCTGCTCCTCAGCCTCCCGCTTGCTGTGCGGGTACACGCGGTGCCGCTCGCCCTCGCCGGCGTCCGGCGCGCGCAGTTCGTCGTCCTCGCGCACCGGACGGCCGACTCCCGGGCCGTAGACGTGGATCGTGCTCACCTGTACGAACCGTCGCACCCCGGCCTGCACGCTCTCCCGCGCCAGGGCCACGGCGGCGTCCCGGTTCACCCGGTACATGTCGGACTCTCCGACCCTCGGGTCGCGGAAGGTGGCCGCGGCGTTGACGACCAGCGCCACGCCGTCCAGCGCGCGCTTGCGGTCGGCAGCCTCGGTGATGTCGCCGACCACGGCCTGCGCACCCAGCGCCTCGAAGCGCTCGGCCGCCTCCGGGGTCCGCACCAGAACCCTCACCGCATCGCCGGGGTCGCGCCAGGACAGTAGCCTGGGCACCAGCCGCCTGCCGACCTGCCCGGTCGCGCCCGTCACCAGGATCGTCTCGTTCGCCATGGTCGCGCTCCGATCTCGTCTCGCCGCTTCCCCCGCGGGGCGTTCGTCCTGCGCTTTCCACCCTGCCGTGCGGCGCGGCGGAATTGCAGAGACCGGCTTAACCACGGACTCCCTGTCCCTGGCTCCGCGCGGCGCAGCGGGATGAGAATAAGGCCATGAACGGGATCGATCGCGCGGAACTGGCCGATTTCCTGCGGCGCAGCAGGGAGCGGATCGAGCCGGTCTCGGTCGGGCTGCCGCCGCGCGGCCGCAGGCGGACGCCGGGGCTGCGGCGGGAGGACGTCGCCCAGATGGCCGGGATCTCGGTGGACTACTACGCCCGCTTGGAGCAGCAGCGCGGCGCCCGGCCCTCCGAACAGGTGATCAGCGCGTTGGCCGGTGCGCTGCGGCTGACTCAGGACGAGAGCGACTACCTGCACCGCCTGGCCGGATACCGGACGTTGGGGCGCAGCACGTCCGCGCGGCGCGTCTCCCCGGGCCTGCTGCTCGTGCTCGACCGGCTCGTGGACGCGCCCGCGCAGGTGCTCAGCGACAGCGGCCAGGTCCTCGCGCGCAACGCCATGGCCGAGGCGCTGTTCGGCGCCCCCGCCCTGCCGGGGCGCGCCGGCAACGCGATCTGGCGGATGTTCGCCGACCAGGGTTCACGACGGCTCATCCCCGAGGACCTGCAGCCGGTCCTCATGGCCAACCACGTCGCCGACCTGCGCGCCACGCACGCCCGCCGCCCGCACGACGAGGAGGTCAACGCGCTCATCCGCGACCTGCTCGAGGCCAGCGACGCGTTCCGCGAGCTGTGGGAACGGCACGACGTGGCGGTCATGCGCAACTGCACGAAGACAATCCTGCACCCGGAGGTCGGCCCGCTCGCGCTGGCCAGTGAGGTGCTGCTGGACTCCACTGGAGAACAGTCGCTCGTTCTCTACACCGCGCAGCCAGGCACGGACACCGCCGAAAAGCTCGAACTGCTGCGCGTGCTCGGCCGGGAGAAGTTCGCCGAACTGCGGGGAGTGCGTTGACCGCTCCCGCCCTCGTCGCGGCAGGATGCCGAGGTGAATGGCCTGATCCATGCCGTCCTGCCCTTCGCGCACCGCCCGGCCGGGCAAACTCTGCGCGTTCTTTGTGAACGAGGCAGGCGCGCTGCCGCTGTCCGGCGAGGCCCGCTCGGACCTGTTCATCGACCTCTCGGGCGAGCGGCCCGAGATGGGTACCTACCCGGCGTGCAGCCGCGCGGTGGGCTTGTCCCACGTACCGGGCACGGACCCGCACAGAACACCTACATCTGCGCCACTCTCGCGATCATGCTGAAGACCGCTGGGCTGGCACAGGTCCGGCTCGTACGCCTCACGGGTCAGGCCGCTGTACCCGGCGAGGAACCCGGCTAATGCCAGCCGCTCGGTATTGGTGAACACGGGTGCGGCCGGGACGAGGGCAGCGGACGGAGTCGTGGTGGGCATCGGGCACCTCCGGGGTACGGGCTGAGACCCGGAGGCTGGGCCAGCCGAGGGCCCAGCAAATGACGAGAACCTCAGGGTAAGACGACTACGGCAGTCACGCCAGGTCACCGGCTCGACCTCATAGGAAGCATCCATTAGCTTGAAAACTGCTCCCGAGCGATGCTCTTATGTTTGTCAAGGGGATCGGATGACATTTTGGTGGCCGCCGTTCTGGGGTTGCGGAGTCGGTGTTCCGACCGGGTTGTTGCTGGTTTGCGGACAAGGCAGGGATGGGCCGCTCCAGGTGGAGCGCGCAAGCTCTTATTAGGTCACGCCCAGCAGGTCAGGTGAGGCCGGGGGCGGCCGACGAATCGTTCGAAGGCCAGCAGGTTCGCGGCAGCCGAATATCGGGTCAGGCCGTCCCCGGAGCTTTCGGGCGTTAGCCGGCGGCCGGGCGGAGGTGGCGGTAGACCTCGCGGGCGGCGTAACGCTTCAGGCAGCGGATGATCTCCGCCTTGGACTTTCCTTCGGCCGTGCGGCGCTCGGCGTAGGCACGGGTGGCCGGGTCAGAGCCCAGCCGGGTGAACACGATCCGCCACAGGGCATGGCTGCCTGACGGTCACCGCCGGGGTTGAGCCGGTGGCGGGTGACTTTCCCAGATGACGCGGGGATCGGGGCGACGCCGCACAGGTGCGCCCAGGCCGCCTCGCTGCGTAGCCGCCCGGGGTGATCCCCGGCCGTGATGAGCAGCGGCGCCGCAGTGCGCGGGCCGAGCCCGTACACGGCGAGCAGGCCCGGGGCGCGGGCAGTCACTAGCGGGACGATGAGCTCGTCCAGGCGCTGGAGCTGGCCGTCCAGGAAACGCGCGCGCCGCCCCAGTTCCCGCAGCGCGACGCCGACGGCGTAGCCGGCGACGTCGCCGGGCCGCGGCCGCAGCGAGGCGAGCCCGGTTACCAGGGCGGCCGGGGTGTGCCGGGTGAACCGGGCTCGCAGGTCATCGGGGCCGGTCAGGAGCAGAGCCCTGGCCTGGTTGATCGTCCGGGTGCGCTCTCCGGCGGCACTGCGCCGGGCAACCATCAGCGCCCGGATCGCTTCCACGGCACCATCGCGGCCTTCCGGCGCGCCGCGGGCCCGGCCGGACTGCGCCGCCCGCGCAGCGCTGACCGCATCCAGCGGATCGGATTTACCCTGCCGCCGCCGGTCCTGCCGGTCCGAGCGGTCCACCTCGACCACCCGGATGCCAGCTGTGGCGACATGGCGAGCCAGTCCGGCGCCGTAACTGCCAGTTCCTTCGATGCCGACCAGGGCGACGGTCCCGAACCCGCCCAGCCAGCCCAGCAGGCCGGCATAGCCAGCTCGGGTGGCCGGGAACTCCCGGACGCCGAGCAGCCCGCCGATGGGATCCAGCGCGGCGGCGACATGGGTATCTGCGTGGGTGTCCACGCCGCCGGTAATTGCGGTGCGACAGGTAACGGGGCGTGCTTCTTCTACGATGGTCACAGCCATCCCTTTCTCAGGTTGAGGGGTGGCACGCACCCGCTGGCCCGTCGGACCTGTAAACCCTGGCCTCTAGCCCAGGCCGGGCAGATCAGACCGGTACCGCTGGCAGGTGCCATAAAACCTGGGCCCCGGCCGACAGATCGTCTCGCAGGACAGCCCGGACGGCATCAGCCGAATCGGAGGTCAGGCCGGGACCCAGGCTCCCGACGCTACGCCCCTGTTCAGTCAAGATCAGGGAAGCCGCGCCAGAAGCACTATCCACAGTCTCCCTGCCGAATATTTGCTCACCCGGGCTCATGTACCGCTGCAGCCTTCCGCGCAGAGATAATCCAGTTCGGAGCGATGCGCCGCACGACCAGATGGGAGAAAGATCGTGAAGCACCGGATCCTGTGGCCGGTCCCTTGTGGTGAACGCGCCTCGGCCGGAAGCGGGAAGACGGTCCCGGACAAGTTCATCTCCCGGGCCAGGCGCTGCATCTGGTCGTCGCTGAGCGCCGACCCGTCTTCGAACACCGCCAGCTGGTTCCCCTGCAGCGGCGTGTCAGTACATACATCGACGATCACGTGTGCCAGTGACATTCCATCTCCGTACTATTCATCTGGCTGTGGCAGGCGGAGTCCGTATCGGCCGCGCTGACGGCTTGCGGCGGAGGGCATTGCGGCGGCAAGAGCGGGTCGGGTATCCGGTCGCCGAGTCGCAGCAAGCTGGCTCCGGTCAGTGCAACCGTCAAGGCGCCGCCCCACCAGACGGCGTCGGGTGACGTTGCGAGCAGCGCGCCGCCGACCGCGGGGCCGAGGGCCACGCCTGCCGTGAAGGTGAGGCCGTAGAGCGACATGTAGCGGCCGAGCAGGTGCGGCGGTGCGAGGTCGGCGACGATTGGGCCGAGCACGATGAACTGCGCGCACTCACCGATCGCGATCACGATCGCGACCCCAGCCAAGACGGTGGTAGCGGTGGGCGTCGAGTTCGTTAGCGTTGCGAGCAGGACCGCGAGCAGGCCGATTGCAAACAGCGCGCTGGTCGCGGCAAGAGCGTGTGTGCGGCGCATCCGCTTGACGACCCGTGTGGCTGGAATCTGCGCGACGACGATGAAGAAGGTGTTGATGAAGAAGACGACGCCGATCTCGCCCGGCCCGACAGGCGTGTGCGCCTTCGCAAACGGCGCGAGGATGTTGGAGAAGAGCGCGCCGCCGGTCATCACGAGCACGATGTTGGCGGCGATCAGGAGGAGGAAGAGCCGATCGTGAGCAACTGCTCGGAAGCCTGTTCCCCTGTCGCTCGCCGGCGCAGCATTCGCAAGGCGAGGATTCGGGATCCCCACGAGCACAACCAGCGCGAAGACAGCGAAGGTGACGCCGTCGAAGAGGTAGAGCGCCTGGAACGCGCGGAGGTTATCGGCGGAAGCGACGATGAAGCCCGCAACCGTCGCGCCGCTGCCGAGGCCGAAGTTGCCTGCGACTCGGCGGAGCGCGATCGAGGAGGCGCGCTGCTCTGCTGAGACCAGGGTCAGGCTCAGAACCTGGTTCGCGGTGTTCGCGACTCCGAACCCGGCGCCGCCGACGGCGGAGCAGGCGAAGGCTTGCCAGGGACGGCCGACGAATGCGAAGCCCGCGTAGCCCAGTGCGCTCGCGAGATTGCCGGTGATCAGGATCGGCTTCGCACGGAAACGATCGAGCAGCGCACCCGAAGGGGGCGTTACGACCGCCGCCGTGCCCATGACCGCCGCCAGCACCAGCCCCGCAGTCGCCGTTGGGAAGCCGCGGGCCTGGTGCAGGTAGATGATCTCGAAGGGAAGGACCAGTCCCGTGCCGAAGTAGTTGACCGCGGTCCCAGCCTGGAGAACGATGACAGGCCCCGACAGGCCCGTCCGCCAGCCGGCGAACACACGAGCGAGCGTCCTTCTCACTTGCTTCTTGCGGTTGGCTGCTTTCCCGTGCGTACCCGAGACTCGCGCGTTCATCGGCGCCGGCGGCGGCGGCGATCGAGAACGGCGAACGCCGCGCGCCCGGCTGATGCGGACGATTCCATCGTCAACCTCCAGGGTCGTTTCCAGCTGCTGCGGCACGATCCGGCGGGCGGATCGTCCGGGCGGTCGGTAGTGCATACACCGCGGCGCCGGGAAACTGGGCGCCCGCGAGCCGCCCAGTTCGCGTCGTGGGCGGTGTATATACCGGGCGGAGGTAGGACGTGGTGCGGAAGGAAGGAGCGCAGGATGGTGACAGGCGATCTGCTCTCACGGGCGCGGGCAGGAGATGGCGAGGCGTTCCGGGAGCTGGCCGAGTCCCACCGGCGGGAGCTGCAGGTGCACTGCTACCGGATGCTCGGATCCTTCGCCGACGCCGAGGACGCCGTCCAGGAGACGATGCTGGCCGCCTGGCAAGGCATCGGCGGGTTCGCTGAGGAACGCGCGTCGCTGCGCACCTGGCTGTACAAGATCGCCACCAACCGGTGCCTCAACGCGCGCCGCGCGGCGAGCCGGCGCCCGGCCAGGGAGTGGGACGTGTCGCAGTTCAAACCGCTCGTGCCGACGCCGCGCGACGAGGCCGCCTGGCTGCAGCCGTTTCCTGACGCGTTCCTCGACGGCGCCGTTGACCAGCCGCCCGGGCCGGAGGCTCGCTACGAGCAGAGCGAAGCCATCTCGCTGGCCTTCGTGGCCGCCCTGCAGCTGCTGCCGCCGCGCCAGGTCGCCGTCCTCATCTTGCGCGACGTCCTCGGATTCCACGCCAGCGAGGTGGCCGGCATGCTGGAGGTGACCGTCCAATCGGTCAACAGCGCCCTCAAACGAGCCCGCGCTAGCCTGCAGCGCCAGCAGCCAGCCGCCGGCCACCAGCCGCCGCCCGCCGCAAGCTCGCCCGCCGAGGACGCGATCGTGGCCATGTTCGCCCGCGCGTGGGAGTCGGCCGATCTCGACGCGCTGGTGGCCCTGCTGACCGACGACGTCTTCATCGCTATGCCTCCGGAGCCATTCGGATACGAGGGCCGTGACGCCGTGGCCCGCTACTGGGCCCGCCAGTTCGGCGCGGGCCGCAGGTTCGACCTCGTCCCGACCCGAGCCAACGGCCAGCCCGCGTTCGGGGCATACCTGCGTGTCCCGGCCGCAATCCGCCACGCGACCGGCTTCTACGTGCTCACTCTTGCCGGCGACCGGATCTGCGCTATGACCCGCTTCGAGGCCAGCGTGCTGCCGTGGTTCGGGCTACCGCGCTCACTCCCGAGCCGATAGCCAGCACCGGGCCGTGGAGAGGCTGCACGCGCCGAACGAGTTCCTCCGCATCCGCAGGCTGCGCGAGGGGATGCGGGCCGGGGAGGAGCTGTGGCGGCTGCTGGCCGACGGCCCGCACCGGCCCGCGAGCCGGGAGGGCGACGATGGCTGAGACGCCGTATACCGCCTGCTCCTACCTGAAGGGGGCCTTATGGTCGTTATCAATGCTTTCGCGCAGGATGCCGTTGATCGGGCCGAACCTCTTACCGTCGCTGCCGCCTTTGCACAGTGTCGCGACGCGGCGCTGGCCGAGTCTGCGATCGGCGCCGTCGGCCAGGAGATCGAGTCACATCTGGTCGACCTCGACTACGTCGCCGACCCGGCCGGGCAGCAGACGGTGCACGTAATAGGACGCACAGATGACCCAGATCGTCGCGAGCCGAAGGCATAGGTGGATGGTGCGGATCTGCGGGACCAGTTACCGGAGGAAAGGCCGGGCGGTTAGGGGTGGCCTGGCGGTAGTGGCCCCGGCAGGATCTTGCTGAGGTTGCCGGCCGCTACGGCGCGGGGCAGTTCTGGCAGCGGGTGACCGGTATTCACGCGGTCCTGCCGGGCCGCACGGCACGTTTCAGCCCGGGTACCGGGCGAACCGTACGGGCAGGCCGTCTTTGGGCAGGGGGACGAGTTCGCCGACAGCCAGAGTGTGATCGGTCGATGGTAGTTCCCACGTGTAGTCCCGCAGGAGAAGCGTTGCGTACACCTCGATCATGAGCTCGGCCAGCCGCTGGCCGGCGCAGCGATGGCCTTCCCACGGGCCGCCGCCGTGCGGGATGAACGCGTTAAGCTGCCTGTCCTCGGCGCGCTGCGGGGAGAAGCGATCGGGGTCGAATATCTCCGGCGCCGGCGGGGCTTGCGCCGCGGGACGCGTTGCCTGTCCAGGCGGGTTGCTTGTCCTGTCAGACGGTCCAGAGTGCCTCTGTCGGTGACAGGCGGGCGGCGCGGATGGCGGGCAGGAGGCCGGCCAGGGCGCCGATGGCGACAGCGGCGGCGAGGCCGCCGGCCCAGGCCTGCGGCGGGATGACGGTGAGTTCGCCGTGTGAGTGGGCGTAGATGGCGGTGGCGGCGGCGCCGGTGACGACGCCGGCGGCGCCCCCGGCCAGGGACAGCAGGATGGCCTCGGCCAGGAACTGGGTGCGGATCTGGCCGCGGGTGGCGCCCAGCGCCCGGCGCAGCCCGATCTCGGAGCGGCGTTCCAGCACCGAGATGACCATGATGTTGGCCACCCCGATCGCGCCGACCAGCAGCGCGACCGCGCCCAAGCCGAGGAACAGGGTGTCGAGCGCGCCCTCGGCGTCGGCCCGGGCGGTGAGCGCGGCCGAGGGCCGCGAGACGATGACCTGGCTGGAGTTTTCCGGGTTGGCCTGCGCGCCGAGCAGGCTGTCCACCCGCGTGGTGGCGGCCAGGGTGTTGACGGTGCGGACGTAGATCTGCGACGGGTGCCCATCGAAGTGCAGGTACTTCTGGGCGGCCGGGAAGCCGACCAGGACCGCCGAGTCGATCTCCGACGCCAGGGTGGCCGGGTTGAGGATGCCGGTCACGTAGAACCACTGGCCGCCGACCCAGATCCGCATCCCGGGCCGGATCCGGTCGATGCCCAGCCTTTGGGCGGCGGCGGCGCCGAGCACCGCGACCGGCTCGCGGGCTGTGGCGGCATTCAGGAACCGGCCCTGCGCGAGGCTGGTGCCGGCCACCGCGGGCAGGTTCAGGGTGGCGGCGTCCACGCTGAGAGCGCTGGTTTCGATCGGGGGGATGAGCGGGGACTTGTAGACGCTGACGCCGCTGACGGTGCCGGTAGCCTGCACCGCGGTGACCCCGGCCAGCGCGCCGATCATGCCCGGCGCCGCCACCGGCAGCTCGGCGGTGGCGCCGGACAGGGTCTGCCCGTTGCTGACGGTCAGCAGGTTGGTGCCCAGCCTGGCGATCTCGGCCAGCAGCGCGGCCTTGGCGGAGGCGGCCAGGCCCAGGACGGCGACGATCGCCGCGACGCCGATCGCGATACCCAGCGCTGACAGCCCGGCGCGCAGCTTGCGGGTCCGCAGCCCGACGCTGGCCAGCCCGGCCAGGTCCCCGGGCCGCAGCCGGGCCGGCGACGGGGCGGACGGCCGCGGCGATGTGGTGGTCATGACAGTTCTTCCTGCGCCGGCGGGCGGCGGGCGCGCCGCTCGCCCGGGCCGCCGCCGCTGGTGGCGTCGCCGTCAATGGCCGGGTGGCCGGTGACAGGGACGGGGCTGGTGTCGGTGATGATGTGCCCGTCGAGCATCTCGATGCGCCGCCGCCCCCGGGCGGCGACCGCGTGGTCGTGGGTGATGATGATGACCGTGGTCCCGGCCGCGTTCAGCTCTTCCAGCAGGGCCAGCAGCGCGGCGCCGGTGGCCGAGTCCAGGTTCCCGGTCGGTTCGTCGGCCAGCACCACCGGCGGCGCGCCCGCCACCGCCCGGGCGATGGCGACCCGCTGCCGCTCGCCCCCCGACAGCTGGGTCGGCCGGGCGCCGGCCCGGTGCCCGAGCCCGACCCGCTCCAGCGCGGCCGCCGCGAGCCGCCGCCGCTCGTCGCAGCGGACCCCGGCATACAGTAGCCCGTCGGCGACGTTGCCCAGCACGGTCTGGTGCTCGGCGAGGAAGAACTGCTGGAACACGAACCCGATCCGGGCCGCCCGCAACCCGGCCAGTTCCCGGTCGGTCATCGCCGCCACGTCCAGGCCGGTGACCCGCACCTTCCCGTATGTCGGCTTGTCCAAGGTGCCGATCAGGTGCAGCAGCGTGGACTTGCCCGACCCCGACGGGCCCACGATGGCGGTCAGCTCCCCGGCGGCCACCGCCAGGCTCACCCGATCCAGCGCCCGCACGGGCGGTGACCCGGGATACTCCTTCGACACCTGGTCCAGTTCCAGCACCGGAACCGGCGGCCGCACCCGGGCCGCGGCCGTCTCGGCCGGCAGGGCCGTCTGCGTGCGCGCGGTCATGACGCCGCCACCACGACGCGCTGCCCGGGGGTCAGCGCCCCGGTCACCTGCACCAGCCCGGAGGTGTCGTCGAAGATCCCGGGACTGACCGGCACGTACCGCCGCGTGTTCCCGGGACCGGCGACCTCCACCGCATAGCCCCCCGGCGACCGGGCCAGCAGCGCGGTGACGGGCACCACCAGCGCGTCGCGGGCGGTGGCGGTGGTGATGTTCACCGTCACCGGCGCCTGGTCCAGGCTGCCGGCCGCCTGCGGGTCCGTCAGCGTCACCTGCACCGGGATCGTCGTGGTCGGGTTCTGCCCCGCCCCCGGCCCGGACGTGGTGGTCGCCACCGTGCCGACCGAGGAGACCACGCCCGGCGTGGTCGTCCCGTCCGGCAGCGTCACCGTCACCCTGTCGCCTGCCTTCACCTGCGACTGCTGCGAGGCGTCCAGCGGGATCGTCACCACGTGCCGGTCCGACGTCGCGGTCAGCACCGGCCCGGACGCCGGGCCGCCCAGGCTCCCCGTCACGGTGGCGACCCGCAGCGCGGCCGGCTCGAACACCACCTGCCCCAGCGACAGCGACCCCGGCGGGGAGGAGACCCCCAGGTGCTCTTCCAGCTGCTGCACCCCGTACGCCGTTTCCCAGGAGAAGTAATCCCAGCCCGCCAGGGAGATCTCCAAACGTGAGGCGTCCCCCAGCGCCACCAGGTCATCGTTCAGCTGGGACACGTCCGCCCCCGTCACGCCCTCGTCCATGGCCCGCCACGCCGGCACGCTGCCGTACAGCAGCGCCACCGGCGACCCGTTGTCCACCCGGTAGAGCGCCTGCCCCTGGCCGATCACCTGCCCGGCCTTCGGCAGCCGGGTCAGCGTCCCGCCGCCCTGCCCCCGCACCGTCCAGGATCCCGCGTACCCCAGCGTCGCGCTCACCGGCGTCGTCGCCGCGATATCCCGCCGGGTCACCGCCGCCGTCGCCGACGGCGGCGCCCCCTGCTGCCCGGACCCGGACGAGCCAGCCGGGGAAAACACCCCCGCCCGCCACGCCGACACCACGCCGGCCGCCAGCACCACCACCAGGCCCGCGGCCACCCAGCCACCCCGGCGGCGCCCGCGCGATCCCCTTGCCTCCCCGGCCGCCTGGGCCTCCGCCTGCCACCCGGCTTCCCGGCCACGCGAAACCGTTCCGCTCACGATCTAACTCCCTGCGTCGATGTAGTAAGGCTCGTCGGGTAGGCCGGTGTGGTCCGGCCACTCATGGCATCTCCTTCACAGGTGGGGTCGTTCCGCTTCTCGTTGTACGGGCGCGACGGTTCCATTACTTTTCAGCCGCCCTTGCCGTTGAGGCCCGGGTAGTGCTGGCAGGCCTGCTACGCCGCCTTGACCCGCGGCTGTTCAACTCGATCCCGCGCCCGCGGAGGTTGACGCCGCCACGGCCGCCTGGGCCGCCATGGGGGTCGGGGTCGGGGAAGTCCGTGACCCGGAGCGCCCCGCATGCGCCGGGAGAAAGCCAGAGAGTCGTGCGACGCCGAGCTGCTCGGCGACGACGATCCGACGGGCCGGCGAACCGGCGCTCGCCACGCCCGGGCTGCCCGCGTTGCTACCACCGTCGCAGGCAGCCAGGGCGACGGCCGCCAGCGCGTCGCCGGGCAGGCCGCGCCGGCGCAGTGGATTCGGCGCGGCAATGCCTTTCATGGCGTCACCCCCACGCCAGCAGCGAGCCTGCGTGCTCCAGGCGCTCGCATTTGTTGATCGCGGTGCTGACCTGCGGCGGAGGCGGACGCGGCACAGTGATATTGAAGACAGGGCGCCCCTGGGAATCGATGGTGGGGTCGGGCCAGTTCGGCACCCCGTGGGAGCGCATGCACCGGGCGAATTTAAGCCCGGCGTTCACCGCCTGCTGCACCAAGGCCTGGGGACAGACGCCGGCCAAATAGCATTGCTGGAGCGAGCTGGCGGTGAGCGAGCCGCCGGTGGTCGGCAGCAGGTGCTGGCAGGCTCGCTGGGCCGCAGTGAACTGGGAACTACTGACTCCGAGGTGCTGCGCGCTTTCCTTAGGGATCTGTCCGCTGCTGCCGGGGTCGGGGAAGTTCGGCACGTCGTGGGAGCGCATGCAGCGAGAGAAGCCGACCGCCGACGGGGAGCTCGCTGACCCTCCCGCATTCGGTGAGCCGCCGGAACCGGCGGAGGACGGGCTGCCGCTGCATGCCGCCAGCAGGCCCAGGCCGGCGGTGGCGATGATGGCGGCCGCGGTTCGCGCTGTGGGCGGCCTTGCCCGCCGTGGCCGGCGCATGACGCGGGTGCTGTCGTTCATCATGCCCTCCTCAGGGGCTGGGTCGTGGCTCCGCCTGGTCGTCGATGTGCATCGGGACTAGTTGCTCTCCGATCGCCTGCCGTCCTGTACGCGGCAAGAATGATCAAGCACTTCATGGGCTGCTCCGTTCGAGGTGGTCCGCAGCGCCGCGGCCTCTCCACTGTCGCGGGTAGCCCATGACACGAGCCGAACAGTGATTGTTAGGCGGATGTCATCCGGGCAAGCGCACAATGTGCAGGTGAGGGTGCTGGTCGTGGAGGATCACGTCGCGCTGGCCAACCGGATCGGCGAGGGCCTGCGCGACGCCGGTTTCGCCGTCGACGTGGTCTACGACGGCGCGGCAGCCCTGCAGAGCACGGCCAGCACCAACTACGACGTGGTCGTCCTCGACCGCGACCTGCCGGCCGTGCACGGCGACCGCGTCTGCCGCCGGCTGGTGCGCGACGCCTCGCCCAGCCGCATCCTGATGCTCACCGCGGCCGCGGACGTCGAGGACCGGGTTGACGGACTGGAGCTGGGCGCGGACGACTACCTCGGCAAGCCGTTCGCCTTCCACGAGCTGATCGCGCGCATCCGCGCCCTGGGGCGGCGCGGACCCGGCTCTCCCGCGGTCGTGCAGCGCGGTGATCTGGTGGTCGATCGCGCGCGGCACCGCGCCAGCCGGGCCGGCATCCCGCTGACCCTGACCCGCAAAGAGTTCGGCGTGCTGGAGTGCCTGGCCGGCGCGGACGGCGCTGCGGTCAGCGCCGAGGAGCTGCTCGAACACGTGTGGGACGCGCACGCCGACCCGTTCAGCAACACGGTCGCGGTAACCGTCGGGCGGTTGCGGCGCAAGCTCGGCGACCCGCCGCTGATCGAGACCGTCGCCGGCGTCGGCTACCGGCTGTGACAAGCCACCTCAGCGCCCGGTCGCGGCTGACGCTGCTCTACGCGTCGCTGTTCGCCCTCGGCGGGGCCGCGCTGGTATTGATCACCTACCTGCTGGTCACGAACACCTTGCACAGCACCACGACCACCAGGATCCCGCCATCGATCCAGCCAGCGATCGGGAAATGCGTCCTGGCGGCGCAGACCCATGGTGGCCCCGGCGCCCTGAACCAGTGCGCCCGGCTGTATGCCAACGGTGTCCAGGCCGGCGCCTCAGCTCAGCGCAGCACGACGCTCACCCACCTGCTGACCTACTCGCTGCTCAGCCTGGCCGGCGTCACACTGCTCGCCGCGGTCGCGGGCTGGATTGTCGCCGGACGCATCCTGCGGCCGGTGCACCGGCTCACCGCAGCTGCCCGCGCCGCAAGCGAGCAGGACCTGTCCCAGCGCATCGCCCTGCAGGGCCCGCGCGACGAGCTGCGTGAGCTCGCCGACACGTTCGACACGATGCTCGAACGGCTCGACCGAGCATTCACCAGCCAGCGGCAGTTCATCGCCAACGCAAGCCATGAGCTTCGCACGCCGCTGACCGTCATGCGCACCGCGATGGATGTTGTCCTCGCCAAGCCGGAGCCGACGCGCGACGAGCTGGTGTCGATGGCCGCCGAAGTCCGCCAGGCGGTCGATCACGCCGAGCGGCTCATCGAGGCACTGCTGGTACTCGCGCGCAACGATCAGGCGCGTGCCCTCACCGACCCGCTGGATCTAGCCGCCGTCGCGGAGGACGCACTCGAGGGACGTACCGCCAACGGCACTACGACGACCGCCGCGCTCGGCGAAGCCCCAGTGACCGGCGACGGAGTGCTGCTCGAACGGCTCGTCGCCAACCTGCTCGACAACGCCGAGCGCTACAACATCGCGGGCGGCACCGTCGCGATCTCGACGACCACCCACGACGCGACATCCGTCCTGCGCGTGGTCAACACCGGAGCGGTGGTCCCCGCCGACATGATCGAACGCCTGTTCCTGCCGTTCACCCGGCTCGACGACCGCACCCGCCACGACGGGTTCGGGCTCGGCCTCGCCCTGGTGTCGTCCATCGCCACCGCCCACAACGGAACCGTGCACGCCACCGCCGTCTCCACCGGAGGCCTCGACATCACCGTCCGCCTCCCGCGACGCGACAACGCCGTCACCCCAGCGTCGCCCGCCACCTGAACAGCTGCGTCCCGCCACCTTCGCCGCCCAGGCCCGGGCGGCATTCCCAGAGTGCTCTTGCCCGAGCCGCTCTCTCCCATCAGCGCCCACATCGCCAGCGTCCTGACGTCCACACCAACCTTCAGCAGGTTGCACCTCATCACGTGCCCGGCGGTCGACCACGCTCGCTCACGGTTCCCGCCAGCAGAAGAGGCCGCGCATATCGCCCATGGACGGACATCACCGAACTCGCGCGCGAACCGGCGTCATGTTGATCTTCCCGCGTGACGCCGCTCACTACGCGCAGCTAGCCGCGAGTCCGGCGGGATCCGCCGGGCATAGGCGACCCTCGACCGCGGACAGAACTATGCATCTGCGCACTGTTCGAGACCGCCCTTGCCCCTCTGTTGGCTGCGCATAACGAAGCCTCTTTGGTGTCAAGAGCCTTTCCGGGTTTTCTTCGGAGCTGCTTTCGGCCGGCTAGGTACGTGTCCGCTCAGGGGTCGTACGGTGGTGTCGGGCTCGGGAGTGGCTTGGCCGAAGAGCCGGTTTTCGGGGTGTGAGCCGGCCGCGCTGGCGACAGGGTCGTTCCCCGGTTGCCCTCCCGGGCCCGCGGTTCTGGCTGCGGCGGCTCGACGGGCGTCGGCCTGGAGGCGGCTGTAGATAGCGTCGCTGACCTGCCGCTTAAGAGCCCGGAGTGCTTCTTTGCGGGTCTTGCCCTCGGCTACTTTCTTGTCGTAGTAGGCCCGGCCGTCGCTGTGGCGGTGCCGGATCTGGGTGACTGCGGCCATGTGGATAGCGTGGTTCAGGCGGCGGTTCCCGCGCCGGGACAGCCGGTGGATCGTGCGGCTGCCCGACGACACTTCGATCGGCGCGGTGCCGTTATAGGCGGCGAAGCGGTCCCGGCTGGGGAAGCGGGACACGTCGGCGACATAGCCGATCATGGTGGCGGAGATGACCGGGCCGACGCCGAAGACGCCGGTCACCGTGGTGCCCGACGCCCGGACCGCCGCTGTCAGTCTCTTCTTGGTGTCGCGCATCTGGGCGTCGATGCGACGCAGGTCGTCCAGGAACTCGGCGGCGAGTTCGCAGCGTGCTTCGGCAACGGGACCGGATGGCTCGATCTGCTCCAGGACATGAGTGGCCTGAGCTGCGGTGATCTCCTTGGCGATGCCGCCGGGCACTAGCTCGCAGAGCACAGCATGCAGCCGGCAGACGACCTGGGTTCGCGCCCGGCCCAGATCACGGTGGCGTTTGGACCACACCTTGAGCACGGCCGCGTGGTCCTCGGCTGTCACCACGCGGCGGTCCGGCGAGCGCAGCGCCGCGATGGCGACCGGCAAGGCGTCGCTGGGGTCGTTCTTGTTCGTCGCCCCGGTCGCCAGCAGCCGTACCCGGGCGCCCAGCTTGGGCTGGATGTCGAGCACCAGCTCGCCCGCAGCGGCGAGCTGCTGGGCGAGCAGGTAGCCGAGCTCCGGCACCCTCTACCGCCCACGTCCGTTCCGGCCACTCCGCTGCCCATGCCACCAGCCGCTCGGCCTGGGCCGCCGAGGCGCGTACGCGCAGCTGGCCCAGCGGCTCCTCGGCCGCACCGATCGCCACCGCGGTGTGCGAGCCCTTGTGCGGGTCAACACCGATCATCACTGCTGCCATCAACGGCTCCTAGTCATCGTCCGTTCCGGGGATGGGGACCGTGGCGGCATACCTGATTTCAGATTCGGCCCGCGCTCGCGCCTCTTTTAAGCCACACCACGGCGAGACCCGGCGGAGCTGGCACTTCGTTCGTAAGCCAGGCCGTCACCAGCCGGCAGGCGGAAGTTGAGCCAGCCCCGCGGGACCTCTGACACTACGACCAAACCCGCAACGCCTGCGTAGATTCTCAATCAGGCGGGAGTGCGCGCGCCGCGGATGTCGAGGCAGGATCACTGACCGTGACCGTGGTCTGCGCGCAATAGCCAGTTCGGTGCTTTTCTGACGCCGATCAGCGCATCAGGGCGTGCGGCTAGCGGGTCGGCGGGGAGGACAGGGATTCGCAACCCCGCCGTCCTGGCACGGGGTGTCAGTCCTCCGGTGGATACTGCCCGGCATGGCGAGATTTGAGGACCAGGACCTGACCGATGCCGAATTTCGTGAGTGCGACTTGACCCGCGCCCGTCTGATCGGGGTGGTGATGCAGGACGCTGTGATCGACGGGCTGGTCAGGAACCTGGTGGTTAACGGAGTCGAGGTGACGTCGTACGTGGCGGCCGAGCTTGACCGGCGGCACCCAGTGCGGCTGCTGATCCGCTCGGCCGATCCGGCCGACCTGCGGGAAGCCTTCCGGCAGCTTCGGGCGGACTGGGCTGCGACGCTCGGGCGGCTCCGGGGGATGCCGAAGGGTTCGGAGAACCAGCGTGCCGGCGGCGAGTGGTCGGCGGTGGAGACTCTGCGCCATCTGGTGTTCGTGCACGACTCGTGGTTCCGCCGCTGCTGCCTGGGGTCGGCCGAGCTGTTCACCGCGATCGGGTTGGCGTCCGAGTTCGTCCCCGACCAAGAGGAGCAGGGCCTGGATCGAGCGGCGACCCCGAGCCTCGACGAGGTGCTGGCCGCGCGCGGCCAGCAGGGCGCCGAGCTAGAGCGTTGGCTGTCGACCGTTACGCCCGATGAGCTGCTGGCGCCCGCGCCAGTGCCAGCGGGCCGAGGCTGGCCGCCGTACGCCAGGGGCAAGTCGGTGCTCGAGTGCGTGCACGTGGTGCTGGACGAGGAGTGGGCGCACCACGGCTTCTGCGTGCGCGACCTCGATCTGCTCGGGTACCCCTCGCCAAGTGTTGTGTCGAAGCAGGAACCCTCAGGCGAACGTTAGGCACCAGGGAGTACTCGCGTAGGCGGCACCCTTAGTGGGTGACACCGTAAGTTCGTCGTGGGTGTGCCCTCGGTCACGGGTTTGGGTCGTGGCCGAGCCCGGCGAGGTGGATGGTGCAGGCGGTGTCGAGGGCTTCTTGCGGCGTGCCGACCGGGAGACCGGTGCGCAGGACGGCGTCCTGGTAGCGGTCGTGGGCGGCGGAGTAGATCGCGAAGCCGAAGGAATGAGCCGAGCCGCCGTAGCGCAGGCGGCACAGCGGTATGCGCTGGCCGTCGGGTAGCACGCCGGTGATGTAGCCGAAGGCGCCGCGGTAGGTGACCTGGACCCGGGTGAGCTGGGGCCAGTGGGCTTCGGCGTGGTCCAGCAGCCGCAGGGTGATCGAGTTGCGGGTTGATTCGGGGATGGCGGCCATGGGCCTCATTGTGCCGCGCGGGGCCGCGCTGGCCGTTATGATCACCGGCCCGGGGAGCAGGTCACATCCAGGCGAGGATCCCGGAGGTGCCATGCCGCAGCACCACGCGGTGCCGGTCATGCTGAGTGCTGGTGAGCGCAAGAGGTTAAAGAAGCGTGCCCGCGGGGCCAAGACCGCCTACCGGGACTGGCTGCGGGCGCAGATCGTGCTGGCCGCGGCCCGCGGCCGGGTCAATGCCCGGATCGCCGCGGACCTGCACGTCAGCGTGGACACGGTCCGCAAGTGGCGGGGCCGGTTCGCCGACCGCGGCCTGGAGGGACTCATCGACTTGCCCCGGTCTGGGCGGCCACGGCGGATCAGCGCGCTGGAGCGGGCCGCGGTGGTCGCGCTGGCCTGCCAGCTGCCGGCCGCCACAGGGGTGCCGCTGGCCCGCTGGAGCGGCCCGGAGCTGGCCGCCGAGATCACCAACACGGGGCTGGCCAGCCCGATCTCGCCATCCTCGGTCCGGCGGATCTTGGCCGAGAACCCCATCAAGCCCTGGCAATATCAGTCGTGGATCTACCCGCGCGACCCGGGCTTCGCCGCCAGGGCGACCGTCATCCTCGATCTGTACCAGGGGTACTACCAGGGCAAGCGGCTACGGCCGGGCGACCGGATCATCTCGGTGGATGCCAAGCCATCCATCCAGGCCCGCGCCCGATGCCATCCCACCAGCCCGCCCGCACCCGGCCGGCCGATGCGGGTGGAGCACGAATACGAGCGCACGGGCGCGCTGGCACTGCTGGCAGCCCTGGATGTCCACACGGGGAAGGTGTTCGCTTCCACCCCCGCCACCACCGGGATCACCCCATTCATGGCGCTGATGGGCCAGGTCATGAGTGCCGAGCCGTGCAAGAGCGCGCCCCGGGTGTTCGTCATCGTGGACAACGGCTCCGATCACCGCGGCGAGACGGCGGCCCGGCGGCTACGTGACGCCTATCCGAACGCCATCATGATCCACACGCCGGTGCACGCGTCCTGGCTGAACCAAGTGGTGCGACACGAAGTCGCATGTAGATAGCGGTATTTGTCGAAGGAGGGTTGATTGATGTCAACGGCGTAATACCCGGTCCAGTGCGCGAGGACCGTCCCTGCCCCGGCGGGCGTCGCGGGTGACTGCGGGGTGCGAAGCCCGGGGAAATGCCCAAGGGCTCCTGTTCCATCCGGGGGCCACAGGCTGGGGAAGGCCGGACGGGTGAACGTGAGTGAATCCTCGATGACGCCTCGTCATTAGCACTCTCGCCGGTGGGTTGCACGAGGCGGGAGAACAGGGGCCGGCCGCTGGAAGGCGGCGGGTGCCGGCCGGGCGAACTTGGCCGACCGGGAGCGCACCACTGTCCCCGGGGTTCAGAGGACACCCACCCCGGTCGTAACTATCGCATGCGGAACGTGACAATCCCGATGGGGTCCGGCGGGAAAGCCGCCGGTAGGCCGACCGTGAGGGAGGCGGAATCCCGCAGCGGGCGCAGGAAGACCCGAGAAGCGAATGCCGGTGGCCGAAAGGCAGCAGGAAACCGGGACCGGATGCTGGCTCCTCCGCCAGCGGTTCCCGCATAACTGGCCGGATAGGGCTGCTGCCCGGCTCGAAAGAGCGCTGACGCGGGTCTGGTGAGCCTGCGGGGACGAGCTCGTCAGGACGCCCGAACCGAGGGACAAGTTGGACACCGAGCTGGTGAACGGACCTGAGGACGATGGCCTGGACTGGGACACTGTGGACTGGGGCCAGGCTGAGGAACACGTACGGCGGCTGAGACGGCGGATCTTCGCGGCATCGCAGGCCGGGGACCTGTCCAAGGTCCGTAACTTGCAGAAGCTGATGCTCCGCTCCCGCAGTAACGCTCTGGTGAGCGTGCGGCGGGTGACGGAGGTCAACGCTGGCCGCAGGACGGCCGGGGTCGACGGGCGCATCGTGCTCGCCAGCTGGGAGAAAGCCGACATGGCGGCCTGGCTGCAGCACGGCGCGTCCGCGTGGAGGCCCCTGCCGGTCAAGCGGGTGTATGTGCCGAAGAGCAACGGGCGCCGCCGCCCGCTCGGAATTCCCGTGATCGCCGACAGGGCGCTTCAGGCCCTGGCGTCGGCCGCGCTGGAACCTGAGTGGGAGGGCCGGTTCGAGCCGAGGTCCTACGGCTTCCGGCCCGGCCGCGGCTGCCATGACGCGATCGTGGCCGTCCACACCACGGCATCCCGCCAGGATGCTAAACGGCTGTGGGCGCTGGATGCGGACCTGGAGGCGGCCTTTGACCGGCTCAGCCATGATCACATCCTCGCCTCGCTGGGCACCTTCCCCGCCCGGGGACTGGTGCGCCGGTGGCTCAAGGCGGGGGTGATTGAGGATGGCCGGTTCGCCCCGTCCGGGGAGGGAACCCCCCAGGGCGGGGTGATCAGCCCGTGCTTGATGAACGTGGCATTGCACGGCATGGAAGGGGCGGCCGGGGTCAGGTACTGGGAAGGCGCCACCTTGCGCGCCGCTCCCGGCACCCCCGTCCTGGTGAGGTACGCCGACGATGTGCTCGCCTTGTGTCACACCCGTGAGCAGGCCGAGCACGTCAAACAGCGGCTCGCCCGGTGGCTGGAGCCCAGGGGGCTGGTCTTCAACGAGGCCAAGACCCGCATCACCCACCTCGATCAGGGGGTGGACTTCCTGGGGTTCGAGATCCGCCGCTACCGGGGCAAGCTGCTGACCAAGCCGAGCAAGGATGCGCTGCGGCGGATCCGGAAGCGGTTGTCGCAAGAGGTCACGGCCCTGCGAGGGGCCAACGCCGACGCGGTGATCGCCAGGCTCAACCCGATCATCACCGGGTGGACCGCCTACTACCGGATCGGGGTGTCCAAACGCGCCTTCGGCGCGCTGGACGCCCACCTGTGGAGACTGGCCTGGAAATGGGCCAGGTTCTCCCACCCGAACAAGCCGAAACGCTGGATCATCGCCCGGTACTTCGGCATGTTCAACCCGGCCAGGCAGGACAAGTGGGTGTTCGGCAGCCGGGAGACCGGCTTCTACCTCCGCAAGTTCGCCTGGACGAAAATCGTCCGGCACCGGATGGTCGCAGGGCGGGCGTCCCCGGACGACCCCGCCCTCACCGGGTACTGGGACCAGCGGCGACGCCGCACCCGGCTCCCGGTGGACCCGGCCACCTGGCACCAGCTGCGCCGCCAGCGCGGCCGGTGCCCGCTCTGCCGGGGACTGCTCCTGCACGCCGACCACCAGCCGCAAGACCCCGGTGAATGGCAGCAGTGGCACACCGCTACGCGCAAGGCGATCCGCAAGCACGCGATCACCACCGTGGCGGCCCCCGGCACCCCGGACGAACACGCCGCGCACCATCTCATACACGCCTGGTGCCGCCGCCGCATCGGTGACGGCACCAGCCCGGCACTTCCGCCCGGCCCCAAGCCATCAGGGCTTGCTTGAGCCGAGCTGCCCGGAAACGGGCACGGCCGGTTCTGAGGGGACCCCGGCGCGGCGACGCGCCGGGGTTACCCGACGAGATCGTCTTCTCTATCATCCAGAAAAAGGTCATCTCACCCAACGACTTCACCAGCACCGGCCAGCTCGCCACCACCCTGCTGGCGTTCATCGACCGCTACAACCAGACCGCCAGGCCATTCAACTGGAAATACACCGCTGCCGACCTGGCCCGGCTCCTCGACCGGATCAACGCCCACGAGGAACCAGCCGGCCTGCCACAGGCCGCATAACGACGAACCCCGAGGAACTTACGGGGTCACCCACTTAGTGACGAGCCTCGGCTCCACGGGCCTGCTCTGAGGGGAGTTGCCCGGAGGCCTGGATGGGCGGCGGACACCGGGCACCCCGATCGCAGACTCCAGTCAGGTCTTATGCACAGAACCACCGGGTACCGGCGCTTGGGACGGCTTTGTGAATGGGCGCATGACAACTGCGCAGAAGCAGTCGCGCGTGGTCAGCGCGAGCCGCGAGATCGCGGCCGGGCCTGGGCGGATCTTCGAGCTGATCGCGGACCCGGCTCAGCAGCCTCGCTGGGATGGCAACGACAATCTGGCCAGGCACCCGCTGGGCAGCGCGTGCGCCGCGCGGGCGAGGTGTTCACGATGACGCTGACCCACGACGGCGCCATCCGGGAGAACCACGTGGTCGAGTTCGAAGAAGGCCGCCGGATTGCCTGGAGGCCGGCCGAATCGGGCAAGCGGCCGCCCGGGCACCTGTGGCGATGGGAACTCGAGCCGCCGGCGCATCACGCACCCGGGTTACCTGCACCTACGACTGGACTCAGCTGACCGACCACAACCGCTTCCGGCGAGCCCGGGCGACCACGGTCGACAAGCTCCGGGTGTCGCTTGACCGGCTCGCGGCCCTCGCCGAAGCACCCTGACCGCCCGCCGCCACGTGGCGGCCGCGGCAACACAGCGTGCCAGTTCTACCTCACTTGAACCATGCCCGGCGGCGGCCCGCCGGAAAGCAGCGAGGGCAGATCGATCCTTCTGGCGCGGCCATGGCACTCAGCCATGTCGCTTGCCAGCGTGATGGGACCGGGGTGTTGCCACGAGGAAGGGACCGCCTTTGGTCATGAGTGATCATGGTGGTTTCCTTTCTCCTCGTCAACGGACACGCTTGTGCTGCTGGTGATGGATGGCTTCTGGCGGCGCCGGTAGGACTCGCCCTCGATGACCAGTTCGCGGGCGGTGGAGGCGAGCCGGTTGACGGCGGACTGGGCCAGCAGCGGGTCGGCCATCATGGCCAGCCATTCCTCAGCGGTGCGATTCGAGGTCACCACGGTCGAGGCGCGCTGGTGGCGTTCGACGCAGAGCTGGTAGAAGTCGGCGGTCTCGGTCGGATCCAGCGGCTGCAGCGCGAAATCGTCCAGGATCAGCAGCTCGACGGTGGCGAGGCGACGCATCTCGTAGTCGAGGGTGTTGTCGAGGCGGGCTGCCTTGAGCCGCTTGAACAGCTTGGCTGCGGGAGCCATGTGCACGGTGCGCCGCCTCCGGATGGCGATGTGGCCCAGCGCGCAGGCCAGGTGGGTCTTGCCGACGCCGACCGGTCCCAGCAGCAGGGCGCCGTGCGGGCCGTCGAGGAACCGCAGGCTGACCAGCTCGTTCCACAGCTGGCGGTCGTAGGAGACGGCTGCGCTCTGGTCCCAGGTGTCGAGCCGCATGCCGGAGTCGAGCCCGGCGGCGCGGGCGCGCAGCGACGCGGACTTGGCTTCCCGGCGGGCGTGCTCGTCGGCCAGGACGAGCTCGAGGAAGTCAGCATGAGTCATCTTCTGCTGCCGGGCCAGGACCAGCCGGTCGGGCAGGGTGGCCAGCATCTGGCCGAGCTTGAGCGCCCGCAGCGTGGTGCGCAGGTCCGGGCTCACGGTGTCGCGGATGGTGGCGGTCACCGGCTCTCCTCCTTCCCGCCGGGGATGAGCGTCAGCTGGGTGCCGCCGGGCCGGTATTCGACCGGGTCGCGCGCGAACCGGGCAGTGGCCGCGGTGGCAGGGACCGGCGGCGGGGGCGTGTTCTCGGTTGCCTTTTCCAGCATCGAGGCGATCTTGGTGACGCTGACCACGTCCAGGTCGAGAGCGCGCTGGCAGGCGGTGTCGACCGGGCCGGGGCCGTAGCGGCGGACCAGCCCGAGCAGCCGGTAGACCTGCCGCATCTTGGTCCAGGGCAGGTCGGTATCCAGCAGCCGGTCCGCATAGACGCCCACGCTGTCCCCGTGCCGCCGCGCCGCCCCGGCGAGGGAGGCGACGTCGCGCATCGCATAGGTGGTCTTCTCGGCCGGCAGGTCAGCCGGGTCGGTGGACCGCCGGCCCGGCTGCTGACGGGGGTGTGTCTTGACCAGCTGGCCGCGGTGAAACAGCTTGACCAGGGCCGAGTCGGCGCGGGCGTCCAGGTGGCAGCCGAGGTAATCCTGCGGCGCCGAATACAGCGCCCGGCCGACCTCGACATGGAAGTCGCGGTGCACCTTGACCCGGGTGAACACCGGCACGTCATAAGGCAGGCTGAGCGGCAGCAGCGCCGCTGCCTCGAATTCGGCGAACACCTCCGCCGGGCGGGCCTGGATGGTGCCGTGGATGCGCATCCCGGCCACGTTGCGGCACCACGCTTCCGCCCGCGCCTGCGCGTCGGACAGGCCGGTGAAATGCTCGCCGGCGAAGAAGTTGCCGCGCACGTACTGCACCGCCCGCTCCACCTTCGGCTTGTCCTTCGGCGACCGGACCCGCGCTGGGTCGGTGGCGAAGCCGCAGTGCTGCGCGTAATCCAGCCACCCGGCGGTGAGCCGCGGGTTGACCGCGTCCGCGTCGGTGACGATCGCCGACGCGTTGTCCGGGATGAGGACCTTGAACACGCCGCCGAAGAACACCCACGCGGCCTCGCACCCGGCGATGAACGCGGCCAGCGTCTGGGTGAAGCTCAGCCACACGAACATGTGCCGCGAATAGCACCCAGTGAAGATCAGCGCGTGCACCTTGCGCTGCCGCCCGGTCACCGGGTCGGCCAGCAGGCCCAGATACCCGAAGTCCAGCTGGCACTCCGCGCCGGGCTCGCCGTCGGCGACCCGCACCGTGGACGCGGTCCGGCCGAAGCCGCACCGCTCCACGCAGAACCGGTGCAGCGTCCGGTACGGCACCACGACGCCCTGCCGCTCCAGCAGTATCCCGATCTTGACCACCGACAGGCCCGCCTTCACCTGCGCCTTGATCTCGCCGTGGCGGGCCTCCAGCAGGTTCCACGCCAGGCCGTGCCCGCCCGGCCGGGCCGGGCGGACCACCTGCGCGACCTGGCCGACCAGCTCATCCGACAGCTGCCCGGCCCCGCCATCCCGGGCCAGCCCCGCCGCCACCGCCGCGTCCACATACCGGCGGGCGGTCTTACGATCCACCCCCGCCTGCTCAGCCACCCGGCGCAGCCCGGCACCAGCCAGCCACGCCCGCAGCACCTCACGGATCTCAGTCACGGCAACCTCCCGGAAAGCCATCCCCCGAACCCCCAAGTCGATCGACTTGAAGGCACCCGGTACCGGAAGTGATCAAGACCGCCAAGCCGACACGCCCGGTGGTCCCATCACTGGCAACCAGGTGGTCCCATGCTCGTGGCAGAAAACCCCGAAAAGTGGTCCCATGCTCGTGGCAGGCGACAAGCCACGCCGACCGGACAGGCGAGCGTAACGGCGGATCAGGGATCGCCATAGCTCTACAGGTAGTCACATTCTGTGATCGCTGTGACCGTCTCCGGGCAGCTCCTCATGTCCGCCTGTGGCCAAATTCTGGTGACCGCCAACAAGCCATGCGGACGCAACGAAGAACCTGCTCTGAACCCGGAGAGGTTCGGCTCCCGTCGTCCGGCGCCCGCCTTCGACTCCCTGATCAGCACGCCGCCCGCTCGCAGCCTCGAGGCGGAATGGACACCTGCATATTGTCCTGTCCGGCTGAAGTGTTGAGCGCGGAAATGTTGACAGCGGAACGCGGAGCTAGTGTCAGTCGTCGGCGGCCGTGGTTGAGGGGAAGGGCGCGAGCCTGTCCAGC
Source organism: uncultured Actinomycetes bacterium (assembly GCA_963702235.1). Lineage (GTDB taxonomy): Bacteria > Actinomycetota > Actinomycetes > Streptosporangiales > Streptosporangiaceae > PALSA-505. Next base: position 293,391 of record CAVPBZ010000020.1, on the reverse strand, counting down.
TCGTCCGCGTAGTGGTCCAGTACTTCGTCCATCACCCGCTCGTCATAGCCTCCGTGCCGTGTGACCTTGAACTTCACCGTCTGGACATCAGCGGCTGTGATCGCTTGCGACGGCCGGGCGTGCCCGCCGAGTGTTGCCTCGATCCGCGCGATGAGCTCATCCACCTCGGCAGCGCGGTAGCCCGGCCCCAGCTTGCGGCGGGGGAAACTGCCTGCGCTGTGTCTCGCCATGCTGATTGCCGGCCCGGCGGATGCCCTCGCCTGCAGGATGCAGTCCGCGCGGGCCCGGGCGCGGGCGCGGGCCCGCGCCTCAAGGGCCTGGGCCCGCGCGTCCAAGGCCTCCGTTAGCTTGTCACCCAGCCCTTTACCCCGCTTCTTGCGGTAGGCGAAGCGGCAGCCGGATATAGCCAGGTAGGCGAGGAAGAACCCGATCCCGGCGTAAAAGAAATCCTGCGGGGTCTTCGCCCAGCCCCCGATGTAAGCCACCAGGCAATAGATGATGAACCCGGCGGCCGTACTGGCCGTGCGTGCCATCAGGCGGCGGGCGCTGCCGCGGGCCAGGGCGGTTCCCCAGATGGCGCCGGCCGCGTATCCCAGCATGCGGGCGGCGCGATGCGCGGCCAGCCTGGTATCGGGATCCTGGAGAATCGCGGGCAGTTCCGCCGCCCATTCCCGGTACCGCTCGTCCCGTGTCTCGATCGGCAGGAGCCGGGATGCGCGGCCGATCAGGTACTCGCCGGTGCGCAGCAGCCGGCGTTCCCCCTTCATCCCAGGCTCCCCGGGACCGGGCGGCCAGGGCGGCCACGGCGGCCCGATGCGCGGGGGCGGCTGGCGGAGACCTGCGCGAGTTCTAGCCGGGCCACCCGGATCCCCTCGCCGGTGAGCCGGTAGTACCTTCTCGGCCGCTGGCCGTCCTGCTGCGGGGTCTCCCACGCGGAGGTAACCAGCCGGTCGTCTTCCAGCCGACCCAGCATCGGGTACAGGGTGCCGCTTGTCAGACCGGCCGCCTTCATCAGGTCATAGCCGTAACGCGGGACCGCGGGATCATCGAGGAACGCCCGCAGCACCCGCTCCAGCGGCGCCGTCATCTTCACAACGCTCAGGCTACATATATAGGCTACATATGTTGACTGACCGGATCGCCTGCACGCTGCAGACCCAGCACCCCGGCCTCAGTCAACCCGGGCTGCGGCCGGGCATCTGACAGACACGGCAACTCAGACAGCCAGCCCAGAGCCCACCCCCAAGATCATCCCCAACAAAGCTGGCGTGCACCCCCGGTCCGGTCGAAGCCCCCAACAAGCGTCAGACCCCGGCCGTAGGCTCGACCGGCAGGCGAGACGTCGGGGTGAGGAGTCGGATGAAGATCCTGCACACAAGCGACTGGCACGTCGGCAAGGTGCTCAAGGGCCGGGACCGGTACGACGAGCACGATGCCGTGCTGCGCAGCCTCACGCAGACCGCCCGCGACGAGGACGTGGACGTCGTGCTGGTCGCCGGGGACCTCTTCGAGACCGCCGCCCCGACCGCGAAGTCCCAGGGCCTGGTCATGCGCAGCCTGCTGGCGCTGCGCGAGGACGGCCGCCAGGTCGTGGTGATCGGCGGCAACCACGACAACCAGGCCCTGCTTGATCAGCTGTACCGGCCGGTGCTCGCCGAGCTCGGGCTGCACATCCTCGGTACTCCCAAACGGCCTGAGGCCGGGGGACTGCTGCGGCTGCGTACCCGCGGCGGGGAGCCGGTCAGCGTCGCGGCGCTGCCGTTCCTGTCGCACCGGTACGCGGTCCGCGCCGCCGAAGTCCTGCTGCACGAGAACGCCGAGCACAGCCGCGACTACGCGAACTATGTCGCCGACATCGTCCGGCTGCTCACCGACGGCTTCACCCCCGATGCTGTCAACGTGATCATGGCCCACGCGACGCTGCTCGGCGGCCGCCGCGGCGGCGGCGAGCGGGACGTGCAGACCACGCTGGACTACGAGCTGTCCGCCCGCATCTTCCCCTCGACCGCGCACTACGTCGCGCTCGGCCACCTGCACCGCCAGCAGGAGATCGCCGGCCCGTGCCCCACCTTCTACTCGGGTTCCCCGCTGCCGATCGACTTCGGCGAGGAGGCGAACGAGCCGGTGGCGCTGATCGTGACCGCCGCGCCGGGCATCCGCGCGGACGCCCGGCCCGTGCCGGTGACCGGCGGGCGCCGGCTGAAGACGCTGCGTGGCTCACTGGACCAGGTCATCGCCGAGGGCGAGCAGGCGGGCGACGCCTACCTGCGGGTCGTGCTGGCCGAGCCGAGCCGGGCCGGCCTGGGGGACCTGGTGCGGGACAAGCTGCCCAACGCGCTGGAGGTGCAGCTCGACGACGCGCACCGCCCGCAGCCAGGGTCACGGGACGGCAAGCCGAGCCGGGCCGGGCGCAGTCCGCTGCAGCTGTTCGGCGACTACCTGGACGAACGTGACATCGAGGACCCGCGGATCCCGGCCATGTTCGCCGAGCTGCTCGACGAGATCACCGAGTCTCCCGAGGACACTGCCCTCGCCGGCGACGGCTGATGCGGCTCACGCACGCTCAGCGCCGGTAGAGGTCATCCAGGGTTATCAGGGCGAGCCGGTCGCTGGCGTCTGTCCGGAGGTCGTCGTGGAATTCCGCGCTGGAATAGCAGGCGAGCACGCAGTCTCTGACGTCGAAGCTGGCGGACAGCAGGTCGCGCGCCCGGGCCAGCCGTCCGGTGTGCTGGCGGTTCATCACCTGTCCCCACTTGGCTTCCCCCAGCGAGAGGATGCGCTGCGGCCTGCCCGGTTCTCGTGGCGCGAGCACGGCGACGTCGATCTCGATCTGGGTCTTGTTCGCGGAGTCGTGAACGACGCCTGACCCGACCTGGCCGACGGGGCCGCCGAAAAGCTCAGGACCGGCATACAGCGTGAAACTCCGGCAGAGCGATTCGAAATGCGGCCCGACGATCTGGCTGAGGAAGCCTGCTCGCTGGTCCCGCCAGACGGCCTCGGCCTGTCCCGCCTCCAGCCGGAACCACTCCGGTCGCATGACAGCTTCGTAGAAGGTGATCAGCGGCTCGGTGATCCGGTACGTCGACCGCCCGCTGCGGAACAGGTCAGGCTCTCTGGCGATCAGCGCAGAATCCTCGAGCACGTTGAGCGGGTGGGTGATGTCCGCTGACTTGCGGCCGACGAAGCTGGCGATGCCGCCGTTGGTCCGGTTGCCGGCCGCGATGGCACCGAGCACGGAGTGGTACAGGCCCGGGTCTCGGATCTCGGTTTCCTCGGCGAGGAGGTAGCGAGCTTCACGGAACAGCGGGCTCTGCGGGTTCAGCACGGTCCGCAGGACCCATAGATCGAAATCCGCCCGGCCATCCGGGGCATCGAAAGCCACGAACTCGCGGCGGTAGGCGGGTGTCCCGCCGACCACGGCATGGATGAGTATCGCGAGCCCGGCGTCCTCAGCACCCCAGAACCTGGCGGCATCCCGGTATCCGAACGGCTGAATCACCAGCTCAAGGCTGGCCCGGCCGCGCAGCGGGGCCTGCCCGGCCAGCAACTGGCCCATGACCGACATGGCTGAGCCGCACAGCAGCAGCCGTGCGGCACTCTCCCCGCCTGCACCGCCGGGACCAAGCTCACGCTGAATGATCGACGGGAGTGACGGGCTCGCCCGCACCAGGAACGGGAACTCGTCAATAACTGCGACCCGGGGACGATCTCGGACCGAGGACAGCAGCAGCGCGATGGCGTCGTCCCAGTCCTGCAAGGGCAGGCTGACCGGTACGCCCTGCCGGACCAGGGCGCTGCTGAACGACCGCAAGCTGACCGCCTCGGTCGCTTCTACGGCCGGGAAGTAGAGGCCGCCGGTAGCCGAGGTGAGTGCCTCAAGCAGGAAGCTCTTCCCCTGCCGGCGCCTGCCGCTGACCACGCCGAGCATCGCTCCGCGGTGCGGATTGCGCATGAAGGAGTCGAGGCCGTCCCACTCGCGTTCCCGGTCGAATACGCGATCCGGCTTCGCTGTCACGAGGTTCTCCCAGCTGGACGTCTCAGCACCAAGACTAGCGCCTGGCAGGCAGGATACACGAATATACTTATGAGAAGTATAGTCCTGTATCTATATCACCCGGGCGACCCTCATGCGCCCGGCCGGCTCGCCGAGGCCTTTCAGGTCGTGTTCAACGGCCGACTCGCGAGCACGCAGCCCGCCGAATCCCCGCCAGGCGTCGGACCCTGGCCGTAGGCTCGACCGGCAGGTGAGAACAGGGTGGAGAGGAGACCGGATGCGGCCGCTGCGGCTCACGCTCGACGGGTTCGGCTCCTACCGCCAGCCCGCCGAGGCCGACTTCTCCGACGTGGACTTCTTCGCGCTGACCGGGCCCACCGGGTCCGGGAAGAGCACGCTGATCGACGGCTTGTGCTTCGCGCTCTACGGCACTGTCCCCCGCTGGGGCAAGGAGAACGCGATCGCCGACGCGCTCGCGCCGGCGGCAAACGCGTGCCGGGTCAGCCTGGTCTTCGAGGCGGCGGGCAAGCGCTACGCCGCCGTCCGCGCGCTCAACCGCGACAAGCAGGGCCGGGTGCACACCAAGGAGGCCAGGCTCGAGCTGCTCGACCCGTCGATCGACCCCGGCGCCCCTATCGCCGAGCTCCTCCAGGCCAGCGTCCAGCAGCTCGCCGAGGGCCCCGACCCGGTGACCGCCCAGGTCGAGGACATCCTCGGCCTCAGCTACAAGCACTTCACCCAGTCGGTGCTGCTGCCGCAGGGCCGCTTCTCCGAATTCCTGCAGGCCAAGGCCACCGCCCGGCAGGACCTGCTGGTCGAGCTGCTGGCCTTCGGCGTGTACGAGAAGGTCGGCCAGCGCGCCCGCGAGCGCGCCAAGCTGGCTGCCGAGCGGATGCGCGGCGCCCAGGCCGACCGCGACGAGCTGGCTGGCGCCACCGCAGAGGCCGAGGCCCAGGCCGCGGTCCGGCTGGAGGCACTGACCGCCCTCGCCCGCACCGTGGACGGCAGCCTGACCGCGCTGCGCCAGCTCGCCGAGCAGGCCGAACAGGCCGCTGTCCAGGCCCGCGCGGCCGGTGACGAGACCGCCCTGCTCGCCGCCATCCGCACCCCGGCCGAAGTGCCGGACCTGGCCCAGCGCATCACCGAGGCTGAAAATCTGGCTTCCGAACGCGCTCAGCGACTCACGCACGCGGAGAAACTCCAGGCGCGGGCTGAAGAAGGGCGTGACGCGCTGCCGGACAAGACGCAGATGGAGCTGTTCCGCACCGGCCACCGGGAGCACCGGAAGCTGGCCGCCCAGCTCGAACAGCAGGAACGGGCCCTAGCCGCCGCGCAGGCCGCCGAGAGCGACCGGTCGGCCGAGCTCGACGCCGCCGAACGGGACCTTGAGCAGGCCCAGCATGCCGTGGTCGCCGCCGAACGGGCGCACGCCGCCGCGGCGCTGGCCGGGCACCTGACCGTCGGCGAGGACTGCCCAGTGTGCCGGCAGCGCGTCGCCTCTCTCCCCCATCACCCCGCTCCCGCCGACCTGACCAAGGCCAGGGCGGCAGCCCAGGCCGCCGCTAAGGAACGCAAGCGCGCCCTGGACGAGCACGCCCTGGCGGCCAGGACGGCGGCCGCCGCGTGCAGCACCCGCGACGGGACCCGGCAGCAGCTGGACACGCTGGCCGGCGTCCTGGCTGAGGCCCCCGGCGAGGACCAGGTCACGGCATCCCTGGCAGCAATCGGCGCGGCCGACGAGTCGCTGCGCCAGGCCCGCAAGGACACCGCGGCCCGGCGGACGGAACTCGCCGCGGCGGAGAGGGGCCGCTCGTCGCTGGACGGGGAGGAACAGCAGGCCTGGGCGCGGCTGCGCAAGCTCCGCGACTCCGTCGTCCAGTTCGGCGCCCCGGCGGTCGAGGAATCCGGCCTGGCCGACGCGTGGCAGGCGCTGAGCACGTGGGCCGAGGCCCAGCACCAGGACCGGGCGCGACGCCAGCCGGACCTGGACGCGGCCGCGGCGGGCCTGCGGCAGCGGGTCCGTGACGACACGGCCGGGCTCGTCACGCTGCTGGCCGAGCACGGCATCACCGGTGTCACCGACCCCGCGCGGGTTGCCGCCGTCGTGGCGACGCACGCGACCCGCGCCGAGAACGACCTCAAGCTGGTGCGCCGGGACCGCGCCAAAGCCGCGAAGCTGGACGCTGAGATCCGGGCCCGCCGCGAGGAGGAGCAGGTCGCGACCATGCTCGGCCAGATGCTGCGGGCGAGCTCGTTCGAGCGCTGGCTGTGCACCGAGGCGCTCGACTCGCTGGTGGCGGAGGCGTCGGTGACGCTGATGGAGCTGTCCGGCGGCCAGTACCAGCTCGACCGGGACGAGCGGAACGAACTGTTCGTCATCGACTACGAGGACGCCGGGGCGCGGCGGCCGGTGCACACGCTGTCCGGCGGCGAGACCTTCCAGGCGTCGCTGGCCCTGGCGCTGGCGCTGTCCCGCCAGGTGGTCGGGCTGTCCGGCGGGATGCGGGACCTGAACTCGATGTTCCTGGACGAGGGGTTCGGCACGCTGGACGAGGACACGCTGGAGACCGTCGCCACCACGCTGGAACGGCTCGCCGCCGACTCCGACCGGATGGTCGGCATCATCACCCACGTCGCCGCGCTCGCCGAGCGCGTCCCGGTCCGCTTCATCGTCAGCCGCACCGGCGCGACCTCGGCGCTGCGCAAGGAGCGCGTCTAGTGATGAGCCCTTTTCATCCTCACCACAACCGTCCGCGTACTGCCGGCGCGGGCCCGCGGATGGAAGAGGTTCAGTGATGAGCCAGTGACGGCGGCCGGGCTCGCGTTCAGCGTCGATCCGTGGGATCCCGGGTACGGGATGGCGCTCGGCGAGGAACTCGACGGTGCCGCGCTGGAGGAGTCGTCGGCCGAGCTCACCCTGGACCTGGAGCTGCCTGCCGCTGACTGGCACCCGATCGACCCCGACCTGTCCGGCCGGCCGCCCGGCACGCTGCTGTTCCTGGACGGGGTGCGCCGCATCGATGCTCGCGTCTGGATGCACGGCGCTGATCCGCAGCCCGCATCGGGGATAGCCGCGTCGTTCGCGGCCGGCCTGGTCTGCTGCGACGGCGCCGCGCACATCGCCGGCGTAGACGTGCAGCGCGGCCTGTTCACCGCCTACCGGGAGGCGGCGGACATCGTCACCCGGCACGCCCGCTACCCCGCGCGCGTCGCGGAAGGCGGCGGGATCGACCAGCTCTCCAACGCCCTGCAAGCGTGCCTCACCGACGCCGAGGTGAAGCTCGCGATGAGCTTCCGTGCCCAGCACCCGGCAGACGACGACCTGCTGATCGTGGACGGCCCGCTGCGCGGCCGGACTCATCTGGAGCGCATCGTCGGCTACATCAAGACCCACCACAAGTCCTACCTGCCCGCCGAGCAGGCCGCCGTCGTGGTCGCGCTGAAGCCGGGGCAGCGGACGCCGGCCTTCACCATGGGCACCTCGTGGCGGCGCACCTCCTGGTACCTGCAGCTTCCGGCCACCGCCGGCGTGCCCTGGTCGGGTGTCGTCCGGCTCGAGTGCTCCGCCGACCTGCCCCGCCCGCAGGTCACCCACCTGGCCGACCTGACCGCCCGGCTGCTGCCCCCGTTCGCCAGCACCCCGCACAAGGACCCGCGAGCGCCGCAGAACCTCGTGCCGATCGGCGGTCTCGAGCGCGAGCTACGCCGCCGCCTCGGCGACCAGCAACTGCTTTACCGCTCCCTCCGCGCCGCCGGGCTGGGCGGCGACAGGGTGCCAAGTTGAAAGCCCCATGACTGGAGTTGCTCTTGTAAGACGGGACGTCTTACACTTACTCCATGGCCGAGACGATCACTATCCGCACGGATGAAAGCACCGAGCATGCACTCGACGTGCTCACCTACGACGGCACCTCCCGGTCCGCAGCTATCCGGCAGGCAGTGCTGGAGGCAGCCGCCCGCCGCGTGCGCGCCGCCGAGATGCGTCGCGCGGTCCTCCGGACGCCCCTGGGGGAGCCGGACGGCATCGATGTTGCGGATGAGTTGTCCCGGTCCCGCGAAGCAGAACGATGATGATCTATCTCGACTCCGCTGCCATCGTGAAGCTTGTCCACGCGGAATCGGAGTCGCAGGCGCTCCGTGACTGGCTCGCTGATCGATCCGAAATCGGCTGGGTCAGCTCGGTCATCGCCGAGGTGGAATCGTTCCGCGCGCTGGCCCGGCACGCACCCGCGGCCATAGCCAGGCTGCCTCCAGTACTTGATCTCATCGATCTCGTGGATCTCGATACCAGAATCAGAACCCTGGCCCAGAGCACTACCCCCGTCAGCGTCCGGAGCCTGGACGCTATCCACCTGGCCACCGCCCTGCACGTCCGGGCCGAGCTGGTTTCGTTCGTCACCTATGACCACCGCCTCGCCGATGCGGCCAAGGCTGCCGGACTCACCACCGACGCGCCAGGCCAGTAACCTCGCGGGCGGGCGCTGAACGCCTGCACTCTCGTTGCGGGTCTGGTCAGATGGCATGCGGTGACCGCCGCGTCCGGGTGGCTCTATAAGCTCGCGGGGTGCGCGGTTCGGTGACAGTCCATATGGCGGCACCCGCTGACCAGGTCTGGGATCTGGTGAGTGACATCACCCGCATCGGGGAGTTCAGCCCCGAGACTTTCGAGGCGGAGTGGCTCGGTGGCGCCAGCGGGCCGGAGGTCGGAGCGCATTTCCGCGGTCATGTCCGGCGCAACGGCCGGGGGCCGGTCTACTGGACTGCCTGCACGATCGTCGCCAGCGATCCTGGCCGCGAATTCGCCTTTACCGTGGGCGGGCCGGGCGGCACCACGGTGAACACCTGGCGCTACCAGCTGACACCCCGGGACGATGGTACTGCCGTCACCGAGTCCTTTGAGCTGGCCGACACGCTGCCGATGCGCCTGTACTGGATGGCGGCCGGGCCCATGCGCGGGCGTACCAACCTGAACGGCATGCGCGCCACGCTGGAAAGGATCAAGGCGGTCGTCGAATCCGCCGATTCTTCTCGCTAGGCCGACGCCGGATCCCAGCTGACCTGGCAGTGTTAGCCCATGCGCCGGATTGACAGGCTGAGAAAAGATCAGCGGGTCGTTGCGGTCGTTGCCCTCGGTCTTGCGCTCGGTGCCCTGGCCAGCTATCTGACCAGCCTGGGAACGGGACCCCGGTGGTACGCGTACGCGCCGCTGACCGGCCAGACGTTCCAGCCGCAAGGCACCGGCGAGCCTGGCTGGCTTCGCCTGATCATCTGGCTGGCGGCGATCAGCCTATGGGCGGTCACCGCCATGAGAGTGCTGCGGCCTTCCTCGGGGCACGCCGCGCCAGAGTGACCATCGCGGCGCCCCAGTACACGGACTACAACCCGCCGCCGTTCCTGCGCCCGTTTGACTTGAACCCGGACTCGGCCAGCCCCGCGAGCCCGTCGGCTGGCGCGTAAGCAACCAGACCAGCCTCGCAGCTTCCGGTATCAGGCGGCGTGCGGGGATATCGCGACGATGAGGTCGGCGTCGAGGGCAGGGCAGCGTCCTGGCGTGGGGCCCATGATGTGGTTATGCCGCAGCGACTGCGAGGGAGCGGTGAGGCGTCGTGGCCGGGTTCGTGCTGGGGCCGGGTGAGGGCCCGGTGTATGAGTTCCACGGTGCCAGCGTCGTGATCAAGGCATCCGGGGACGACACGGTCGGCCAGCTAGGCGTGATGGAATCGGTCTACCCGCCTGCGCTGTCGGTCCGCCCGCATGTGCACGCCGGCGAGGACGAGATGTTCTACCTGCTCGAAGGCGAGCTCACCCGATTCTGCGACGGCGATCAGTGGACGGCGATGGCAGGCAGCTTCGTCTTCGTACCCCGCGATCACCTGCACGGCTTCACCGTCACCAGCTCCCGGCCTGCTAAGGCGATTGTCATCACCGGGCCCCCGCAGCTCGACCGATCTGATCGCATCTCACGTACTCGCGACTGGGCAGGTCCGCCGTGGGCGCAGTTCCTCGGCTAACAGCTCCGCCAGCTCAATACCCGCCACTGGTCGGTCTGGTCACCCCTATTTTCCCAGTGATGTTGACTCTTGAAATTTAGCTGAGTCCGTGGGCCTCGTTCTGTTTCACTGCCTCACGGTAGCACGCCACTATTGACCAGAAGTACATGCCAACGAGAGGTATTACTCCGATGAAGAGCAGGAACAGCAATAGGAACGAGATGGGCCATATACATAGCATGATGATGCACGTCTTCCTGTCTCCTCCCATGAGGGACAGGACGAGCGGTGGGAAAAAGACACCGCCAAAACCGTAGAGGATCGGGTTCTTGTACACGTACGCCTTGGCCGGTGGCTGCTGGAAGGCGGTTGCATCGCGGTACTGCACGGTGCCCTCGGATGGTGCCGCCGACGATGCCGGTTCCGCTAGGTCTTCGCCTCCAGCCCATTGCGGCCTCGGGTTCGGCGTCCGCTGCCTCACCGCCGCATCCGCCCGCATCGACCCGCCCCCGGAGTCCGGCCAGCCGGCACCGGCTGGAGCGGCCGCGGTTAGCGTCGGCTGGCCGCAGTTGCCGCAGTACGTGTCGCCGGTCGCCAGCCGCAGGCCGCAGTTCGCGCACGTTCGCTCCATGACTGTTCCCCTTTTGTCGTCCGTGTGGCCAGCTTTGCGGCGGTCGCCCGCCGGTCCCGCCTAGGTGGCGGAGCAGTAGACCCAGGATCAGCCAGGTCGAAGCCTGGCGGCAGGGGCCGGGCGGCCCCATCGAGCGCGCCAGGTGTGGGCCGGACGGCCCCATTCACCGCCGCGTGGCCGGTCACATCGGGGCGGGGAGGGGCCGGCTCTCAGGGGGGAGGGGTGACTGGGTCGATGCCGGCCTGGATGGCGTAGCGGACCAGTTCTGCGCGTCGGCGGGCGCCAGTCTTGTCCCGGATCCGGTCGAGGTGGGATCTGACCGTGTTGACCGACAGGTACAGCTGCCCGGCGATCTGGGCATCGGACGCCCCGCCAGCCAGCAGCGCCACGATCTCCCGCTCTCTTTCCGACAGAGGGCCGGCTGAACCGTCCACCGTCGCCTGGCCGGCGGGAACAGTGCCGGCGGAGGACACAGCCCCAGTATCGGGCTCAGTTGCCGCTCTGGCCAGGGCGATGGCGTCGGCTTGGCTGAGCGTGCGGCCGCGGGCGTAGGCGGTCTCGAACGCGGCATCGCCCAGCCTGGCGCGCAGCTGGGCGTGGTCACGGTCGCGCAGCCCCACTTCGATGATCTCGAAAGCCCGTCCGGCCTGCTCGTGTAGTTCGTCGGCGACTCCGTGCAGGGTAACGGCGACAGCTGGGTCGCCGTCTGCGCCGGCCGCCAGGGCGAGGCCGAGGATCGCGCCGAGAACGTACGGCTTGATACCGGTGATCCGGGTTGTGTTCAGGATGTCGAGGAAAAGGCGGCGTGCGCTGCGGGGATCGGCGTCGATGAGGTTGACGAAACCCAGGTTCTCCCGCAACCCGGCGGAGAGGTTCTGGTAGCCATGGCTGTCGGCGAGCATGCACCCCTCCTGAAGATACGCGCGGGCCGCCGGAAGCTCCCCGGCCGCGAACCTGTTCACGCCAAGGTTGGCCAGCGTGGAGGCGAGCCGGTAATTGTCTGCGGTCGCCCGCGACAGGGTAAGAGTTTCCTCCAGGTCGGCCACCCCGGTGTCCAGGTCACCCGCATTAATCTTGCATACCGCGCGGCGGCCGAGAACCTCTGCAAGCAGCCGGGGATCTCCGGTTGCCCTGGCCAGTCCTACGGCTTCGTCGATGTCGGCCAGCGCGGGCAGATCGCCATGCAGGAATCTGAACCAGCACAGCATGGAGAGGGCGTCGGCGGCGACGGCAGGATCGGGGAGGCCACGAGCGATCTTGATGGCCTCCTCCGCTCTCGAGGCGATCGCCGAATGATCGCCGAATTGATTGAGCAAGTGGCAGCTCGCAGCGAGGGCCCGGGCCCGGGTGGACATGGGCGCGTCGGGTCGCTCGAGCAGGGCGTTGAGCGCCTCGAGCACCTCGCCGCCGTGGCCGCGCATGTGGCAGAACCAGCGCAGCCCCGCCGCCAGCCGCAGCCCCGGCTCGGCACTGCCCGGATCGGCGACACTGAACGCGAGTGCGGCGCGGATGTTGTCGAACTCGGCCTCGAGCCGGTCCAGCCACACGGCCTCGTCCCGGCCCCGCAGATGCCTGCCGGCGGTCTCGACCAGGGCCAGGTAGTGATCGCGATGAGCGGCCCGGGTTTCGTCCGGTTCCGGGCCGGCCCGCAGCGCGAGGCGTTCGGCGGCGTACTGGCGGACGGTCTCCAGCAGCCGGTAGCGGGTCGAACCGTGGATCTCGTCGGCCTGGACCAGGCTCTTGTCCACCAGGGCGGCCAGATGGTCCAGTACCTGCCAGTCGCCGGTGTCAGCTGCTGCGGTGACTGCCTCGGCCGCCTCCAGGGTCCAGCCCCCGGCGAAGACCGACAACCGGTCGAGCACCATCTGCTCCTCGGGGTTGAGCAGGTCGTAAGACCAGTCGATCAGGGCGCGGAGGGTCTGATGCCGGGGCAGGGCGGTGCGGCTTCCCCCGGTCAATAGCCGGAACCGCTGATCGAGCCGAGAGCTGATCTCCGGCACTGACAGCGACCCGAGCCGGGCCGCGGCCAGCTCCAGGGCCAGCGGAATCCCATCCAGCCGCGCGCAGACCGCCGCCACCGCCGCCGCATTGGCGTCGTCGAGGACGAAGCCCGCCCGGCGCATGGCGTGCTCGGCGAACAGCTGCACCGACTCGAAACCGGCCAGCTCTTCCGGGGCGGCGAGACCGGCGGGCGGCACTGGCAACGGCGGAACCCGGAAGACGTGCTCCCCGCTGGCACCCAGTGGCTCCCTGCTGGTGACCAGCAGAAACACCCGCGGGCAGGACCGCACCAGCACATCGGCCAGCTTCGCCACCGCGCCGAGCACGTGCTCGGCATTGTCGAGAACCACCAGCAGGTACCGGTCGCCGACGGCGTCGGCCAGGGTGTCGAGCACGGGCCGTCCCGGCTCCTCACCGACACCGAGCACGGCGGCCACGGTGCCGGCCACCAGCTCAGGTTCGGCCACCGGCGCCAACTCGACCAGCCACACCCCGTCGCCGGCCCCATCCACCGCCTCGGCCGCCACCTGTAGCGCCAGCCGGGACTTGCCGATCCCGCCTGGCCCGGCGATCGTGACCAGCCGCGAGCCCCCGGACACCAGCGCCCGCAACTCCGCCAGCTCCGCCGCCCGGCCCACAAATCTCGTCGCCTGCGACGGCAGATTGTGGCGCAGCGCCGGATGGTCCAGCGAGCGCAACGGGCCAAAGTCTTCGGCCAGTCCCGGCCCGGTCACCTGGAAGACCCGCTCGGCGCGGCCCAGGTCCTTCAGCTGGTGCTCGCCCAGATCCCGCAGCCCGATCCCGCCTGCCAGCCGGTCGGCCAGCAGTTCGCGCGCCGCCCCTGATGCCAGGACCTGACCGCCATGACCGATAGCAAGCAACCCGGCGACCCGGTTCACCACCGGACCGACATAGTCACCGTCGCGCTCCACGCATGCCCCCGAGTGCAACGCCACGCGCACCCGGATCGGCAAACCGGGCGGCCATGGCTCAGCATCGACGGCCCGTTGCACAGCCACCGCCGACGCCAGCGCGGCGGACGGGTCGGCGAACACCGCGCGGAACGCCTCGCCCACCGCCTTGAACACCTGACCGCCCCCAGCCTCGACCTGCTCGCGGACAAGACGGTTATGCCGGGCAGACACCTCAGCCATAGCATCGCGGTCGGCCTCCCACAGCCGGATGCTGTCCTCAACGTCGGTGAACACCAACGTCACCGCGCCCGAGGGGAACCCCATCCGCCCATTGTGCGCCCCTATCCCCCACCCCACCCCGCCCCGCTCGAGCGTCCCGAGCCTGCCCCAGGGCCGTCATCACCGTCGACATCAGATTCTGGGCCACTCCCCGGAACCCCGGTAATGGCGCACCAGCAAGCCGCCCGTCTGCCCACCGGTCCGGCTAAGACCTACGCCATCCAGGCCGGCATCGACCCGGTCGCCCCTCCCGCCTGAGAGCTGGCTCCCCGCCCTGTGACTGGCCTCCGGGTGGTGATTTGGGGCCGTCCGGCCCACACCTGGCGCGCTGGATGGGGCCGCCCGGCCCCTGCCGCCAGGCTCCGGCCGGGGCTCACGCTAGAAAACGAGCCAACCGGCTCGGCTGCGATCAGCAGGATCAATTCTTCGAGCAGAAAGTAGCACCATGACCACTTCACCTGAAAAGGCCGGCTCCGGCCGGCGGGTCCGCCGCTGCGACACCTGGATCATGGTGACCGGTGTCGTCATGTTCTTGCTGAGTTTCGCCCCGTGGGAGGGGCTCAACCCCGAAACCCTCGGCAATCTCGGCCTCGGTAATCTCGGCCTCGGCAATCTCGGCGGCCTCGGCAACGTCCCCGTCGGCCCAGAGTCGATCTACAACGCCTGGCATGTGGGCTTCGGTGGCTGGCTGCCGTGCTTGGTCGCTCTCGCCATCGCCGGCGCGGTCGCCGTGCACGACTTCTTCGGCGTGCAGGTTCCGGGAGTCGCAGAGACCCGGCCACGGTTCCTGCTCCAGGTGGTGGCAGCGGTAAGCATGCTGCTGCTCGGCATTCGCGCGATCTCCCTCTTCGTGCAGCACAACCCGAATGTCGGGCAGGCGCGATGGGGCGTGTACCTCGCCTTCCTCGCCGGTGTCACCCAGTTCGCTTTCGTCATCCGGGGACGCACGAAGATCGGGCAGGTCACCGCCTCTGCCGGCCCGAGCGGATCTCCTGGTCCCGAGCGGGCCCCGACCTTCTGCACTCAGTGCGGCACATCCGCCGTCGCGGGAGACAACTTCTGCCAGCAGTGCGGGGCACCGGTGAAAGACGGAACCCGAAGCCATCCGCAAAGCAGTGCCGCCAGCTACTGAAGCGGCGCGCTCAATCCGGGCCAGTACCGACGAAATGAGAATGTCATGAGTGTCATCACCCAGCCAGGACAACGATGCGGCCATGAGCTGAGGCCGGGGGCGCAATTCTGTACCGTCTGCGGGCGCCCGGCCGCTGACGCCACCCGGCGCACCGGTCTTGTAGCCGAGGAGCAGGTCCCGGCTCCCAGCCCTGAGGCTACGGTGATCCGCCCGGTGCCTGCACGACCAGAGCGGGTCACCCTGGCCTCACCAGCCACAGTGATGGACGGGCCTTCGGAAAACTCATCCGGCGGCGGGGCAGCCGCCGGTCCGCAGTGGGGGTGGCCTGACCCTTCGCCCGCTCCCGGTGAGGTGATGCCGCGTCACGGTGGCACAACGCCGCCTCAGGGCCGTCGGCATCGTTCCCGCTGGCCATGGGTGGCCGGTGCCGTCGCGCTGCTGGCTGCTGGGGGAGCCGCGGCGACCGTGTTCCTTGGGCACTCATCGCACAACAGGCATGCCGCCGCTGGCACCTCCAGAACAGCTGCGCCCGTCGCAGAGCAATCGGTATCCGCCTCAGCCACTCCCACGCCGTCATCACCATCCGCGCAGCAACCGGCGGCGGAGGGTCTCTCCGGGCTTCTTGCGCAGAGTGTCACCGACCGCAGTTCCATCGTGAATGCGGCCAGCAGCGTCAGCCGGTGCGGGCCGGCCTTGAGCCAAGACCCGCAGGTCTTCGAAAGTGCTGCCGCTGCGCGCCAGCGCCTGCTCTCCCAGCTCGCCAGCCTTCCCGGGCGTTCCCCGCTGTCCGGGCAGATGCTTCAGGCGCTGACCGGCGCCTGGCAGGCCTCGGCCACCGCGGATCAGGACTTTGCCCGATGGGCTCAGGATGAACTCTCCCAGGGCTGCACCCACAACGATCAGGCTGACCCCAGCTTCCAGGCCGCGGCCGGTCCCGATAGGCAGGCAACCACCGGCAAGAAAGCCTTCGTCAACCTCTGGAACCCGATGGCCACCCAATACGGGCTCCCCTCCTACCGCTGGAACCAGCTATGAGCACCGGACGGCTGGCAGGAGGTCGCTTGTCAGCATCACCAGATTCGAGCCCCGGCCGCCTCCCGAGTCGGCCACCGTGCGTCGGGTGCGGGCCGGTCGGCCCCATTCACCCACGTGAGGCTGGTCTCGTCGGCCGCGGAGAGTCAGTCACCTGGTGGGAAAGGGCGACCGGATCGATGCCGGCCTGGATGGCGTAGCGGACCAGGTCCGTGCGGCGGCGGGCACCGGTCTTGTCCCGAATGCGCTCTAGATGCGATCGCACCGTGTTGATCGACAGGTACAGCTGCTCGGCGATCTGAGTGTCGGTCGCTCCTCCGGCCAGCCGCGCCACGATCTCACGCTCTCTGTCTGACAGCGGGCCGGCTGGATCATGCGCCGTCGCATGGCCGCTGGCGGGAACGGTGACAGTGACGGCAAGGCCAGGGTCGGGCTGGGCTGCCGCGGTGGCCAGGGCGATGGCGTCGGCTTGGCTGAGGGTGCGGCCGCGGGCGTAGGCGGCCTCGAACGCGGCCTCGCTCAGCGCGGCGCGCAGACGGGCATGGTCGCGGTCGCGCAGCCCCGCTTCAAGGGCCTGGAAAGCTCGCCCCGCCTGCTCGTCGGCGACGCCGTGCAGGGTGGCGGCGACGGTAGTGTCGCCATCTGCGCTGGCCGCCAGGGCCAGGCCCAGGAGCGCGCCGTGAACATATGACTTGAAACCGGTGATCCGGGCCGTGTCCAGGCTATCGATAAAGTGGCGGCGGGCGCTGCGGGGATCGGCGTCGATTAGGTCGGCGAACCCCAGGTTCTGCCGACCGACAGCGAGAATCTGGTAGCCATGGTTGTCGGCGAGCGTGCTTGCCTCCTGAAGGTGCGCCCTGGCCGCGGCGAGCATCCCGGCCACGAGCTCGTCGACGCCGAGGTTGCCCAGCGTGATGACGAGCCGGTAGTTGTCGCCGGCCGCCCGTGACAGGGCGAGGGTTTCCTCCTGGTCGGCCAGGGCGGCGTCCAGATCACCGGTTTCGCTCTTGAACACCGCGCGACGGCCGAGCATCTCAGCGATCAGGCGGGGATCTCCGGCTGCCCGGGCCAGCGCGACGGCTTCGTCGATCTGGGCTAGGGCGGCCGGCGGATCGCCGTGCTGGAACCTGAACCAGCACAGCTGTGAGAGCGCGTCGGCGGTGATGGCGTCATCGGCAAGGCCACGGGCGATACTGAGAGCCTCGCCGGCCATCGACGGGACCGGCGAATCATCGGCGAAACGATCGCGCAGGTGGCAGCTCGCGTTCAGGGCCCGGGCCCAGGTCCGGCTGGGCATATAGGCTTCAGGTCGCTCGAGAAGGACGGTGAGTGCCTCGAGGACCTCGCCGCCGTGGCCGCGCATGTGGCAGAACCAGCGCAGCCCCGCGGCCAGCCGCAGTCCGGGCTCGGCACTGCCGGGATCGGCGAGGCTGAACGCCAGTGCGGCGCGGATGTTGTCGAACTCGGCCTCCAGGCGGTCCAGCCAGAGAGCCTCCTCAGGGCCGCGCAGGTACATCGCGGCGGTCTCCACCAGGTCCAGGTAGTGATCACGGTGCGCGGCGCGGGTGTCGCCTGGCTCGCCGGGCCTCAGGGCGAGGCGTTCGGCGGCGTAGTCGCGGACCGTCTCCAGCAGCCGGTAGCGGGTCGAACCGCCGGCCTGTTCGGCGAGGACCAGGCTCTTGTCGACCAGGGCGGCGAGGTGGTCCAGTACCAGCCATTGTTCGGTGTCGCCTCGCGAGGTGACGGCTTCGGCGGCCTGCAAGGTCCAGCCGCCGGCGAAGACCGACAGCCGGTCCAGCACAACCTGTTCCTCGGGGTTGAGCAGGTCGTAGGACCAGTCGATCAGCGCGCGGAGGGTCTGATGGCGGGGCAGCGCGGTCCGGCTGCCCCCGGTTAGCAGCCGGAATCGCTGGTCGAGCCGGGAGCTGATCTCCAGTACCGACAGCGACCCCAGCCGGGCCGCGGCCAGCTCGAGGGCCAGCGGGATCCCGTCCAGGCGCGCACAGACCGACGCCACCGCCGCGGCGTTGGCGTCGTCGAGGGTGAAGCCCTGGCGGTGCATGGCGGCGTGCTCGGTGAACAGCTGCACCGACTCGAAAGCGGCCAGCGGGCCGGGGTCCGCCAGGCCGGCGGGCGGCACCGGCAGCGAGGGAACCCGGAACATGTGCTCCCCGCGAGTGCCCAGCGGCTCTCTGCTAGTCACCAGCAGATACGCCCGCGGGCAGGACCGGATGAGGGCGTCGGCCAGCTTGGCGGCCGCGCCGAGCACGTGCTCGGCGTTGTCGAGGACCACCATGAGGTACCGGTCACCAACCGCCTCGATCAGGGTGTCGAGCACGGACCGGCCCGGCTCTTCGCGGACCTGCAGCACAGCGGCCACGGTGCGCGCCACCAGCTCCGGCTCGGCCACCGGTGCCAGCTCGACCAGCCACACCCCGTCGCCGGCACCGTCGAGCGCCTCGGCCGCTACCTGCAACGCCAGCCGGGACTTGCCGATCCCGCCCGGCCCGCAGATCGTCACCAGCCGCGACCCGCCCGCCACCAGTGACCGCAGCTCGGCCAGCTCGGCGGCCCGGCCGACGAAGCTGGTTGCCTGAGATGGCAGGTTATGCCGCAGCGCCGGGTGATCCAGTGACCGCAACGGGCCGAACTCCCCGGCCAGGCCCGGCCCCACCACCTGGAATACCCTCTCCGTGCGGCCCAGATCCTTCAGCTGGTGCTCGCCAAGATCCCGGAACCCGATCCCGCCACCCATCCGGTCGGCCAGCAGCTCATACGCCGCCCCCGACATCAGGACCTGACCGCCATGACCGGCCGCCAGCAGCCGCGTGGCCCGGTTCACCACCGGACCGACATAGTCACCGTCCCGCTCCACGCAGACCCCCGAGTGCAACGCCACGCGCACCCGGATCAGCGCGCCAGGCGGCCACGGCTCAGCATTGACAGCTTGCTGCACGGCCACCGCCGCCCCCAGCGCGGCGGACGGGTCGGCGAACACCGCGCGGAACGCCTCGCCAACCGTCTTGAACACCCGACCGCCCGCAACTGCGATCTGCTCACGGACAATACGGTTATGGCAGGCCGACGCCTCCGCCATCGCCTCCCGGTCGGCCTCCCACAGCCGGACGCCGCCCTCAACGTCGGTGAACAGTAACGTCACCGTGCCCGAGGGGAACCCCATCTGGCCATTGTGCACCCGGATCCCGCCCCTGCCTGCGCGAGCGACCGCCCAGGAATCGGCGAGACTCAGGATGGAACGCTGAGATACGACGCCCCGCAGCCCGGACCAGGCCGAGGCCACCGGGCACCGTCGTGCCCGGCAGCGGCAGCTGATACGTCAGAGCGACGCCGGTGAGCTGCCGGCCGGGTGCTCGCTGAGAGCGAGCTCCAGCCGGGCCAGGTCGACGGCGAGCGGCACGGCGTGGTCGGGCTGATGCACGCGGATCCGCGCTCCCCCGGCCTCCGCGGTGCAGGTGATCCGCACCCCGAACGTCTGCGCGCCGGCGAACAGCCGGTAGCCGACCAGCCAGGGCGGCTCGAACGCGATCATTTCGCCGCTGCCGGGGACGCAGATCCCGTCGAGGCGCATCGCCAGCGGGAAGGCGGCGCCGACACCGGGCAGCGCCTCCGGGCCGGCGGGCGCGCTGACCACTTCGTGCAGCCAGTCCTCCAGCCGGGCAGGATCGGCGAGATACCCGAACACGGCCTCGACCGGGCTGGCGAGCCTGGCGTAAAGATCCACGGCGCTGCCTCCAGCGAGCTGATAAATGATTCCGGCGGGCCCCTGTGCCGCCGGATCGGGACAATCTAAGCTGGGCGCAAGAAATGGGACCAGGTACCTTTTGCGGCTCCGGTGCGGCGAAGTTGCGGCTCAGGCGCGGCAGCCCATCGGCCGTTGGCCGTGGCGGGAGACGCAGATGCGGGATCTGCACGGGTTTCGCGAGGCGGTACGGGTGCACCGCCGGGCGGTGGGACGCACCCAGCAGCAGCTTGCCCGCTCCATCGGGCTGCATCCCGATGTGCTGAGCCACAAGCTGCACGGGCGCGACAACGCCCTGCTGACCATGCCGGATGTCATCGCGATCGCCACCACGCTGGCCGGCTGGGGCGCGCTGGTCAGCCGGGCCGACGTGCGGGACCTGCTCGAGCTGATGGAGGTGCCGCCGCACGCCGTCCCCGCCGCGGCCTGGGCCGCGCCGCCGTTGGCGGCGCTGCGCGACGGCGACCGCGCCGCGAGCTCCCGCCCGGCACCGCACGGCCCCGGCCCGCGCGGATGGTCCGGTCCCGCGCACTTCGGCCCCGCGCACTCCGGCCCAGCGCGGGCCGAAGCCGCCTCGCGACAGCCGCGGCTCATGCCCGCGCCGCTGCCCGCCCCGGCCACCCCGCTGATCGGGCGGGAGCGCGAGCGCGCCGACGTGGCGGCGGCGCTGGCGACCTCGCGGCTCGTCACGCTCACCGGGGCCGGGGAATCCGGCAAGACCCGGCTGGCGCTCCAGGTGGCCCGCGATGCCGCCGGCGACTTCGCCGACGGCGTGGCCTTCGTCGACCTGTCCCCCGTCAGTGATCCCGCGGTCCTGGCGACGGCGGTGGCGCGGGCCCTCGGGCTGACGCCCAGGTCCGCGGACGCCGCCGAGGCGCACCTGGCCGAGGCGCTGCGGCACCGCGAGCTGCTGCTCGTGCTGGACAACCTCGAGCAGTTGCTCGACGAGGCGCGGCTGCTCAGCAGGCTGCTGGCCGCCGCCCCGGCGCTGCGGCTGCTGGCCACCAGCCGGATCCCGCTGCGCCTGTACGGGGAGCACACGCTGCGGGTGCCGCCGCTGCACCTGCCCGAAGACGATTCGACGGCCGCCGCGCGGGACAGCGAGGCGGTCCAGCTGTTCGTCACCCGGGCCCAGGCGGTGCGCCCGGACTTCGCCCCCGGCGCCGCCGAGCTCGCCGCGGCGGGCGCGATCTGCACCGCGCTGGACGGGCTGCCGCTGGCCATCGAGCTCGCCGCCGCGAGGATCAGGCTGTACTCGCCGCAGGCGCTGCTGCCGCTGCTGCGGTCCCGGCTGGCGCTGCTCACCGGCGGCCCGCTCGACCTGCCGCGCCGGCAGCAGACGCTGCGCGCGACGCTCGACTGGAGCCACGACCTGCTGCCCGGCGACCTGCGCCACCTGTTCGCCCGGCTCGGGGTGTTCCCGGGACCGCTCGATGCGGCCGCGGCCGCCGACGTCAGCGGCGGCCAGGACCCGGTGCAGACGCTGGACCGGCTGGCCATGCTCGCCGACCAGGGCCTGCTGGAAGTCGCTGCGGGCGACACACCGTGCTTCCGGATGCTGCAGACCGTGCGGGAGTACTCGCTGGCCCGCCTGGCCGAGACCGGGGAGGAGGACGACGCGCGGCGGCGGCACCTGGCGCACTTCCTGACCAGGGCGGTGACCGCACGCGCCGACCTCGGCGGGCCCCGGCAGGCGGCGCTGCTTAACCTGCTTGAGAAGGCTTACCCGAACCTGCGCGGCGCGATGGAATACGCGTCGCACCGGGCTGAGCAGGACGGCACCTGCCTGGACCAGGGGCTGCGGCTGGCCACCGCGGTCGGCCTGATGTGGCAGCGGCGCGGATCGCTGGCCGAGGGAATCCTGCAGCTGGAGAAGCTGCTGGCCCTCGACGCGGCGCAGGGATACGCGAGCTCCCCCGAGATCCGGGCGCACGCCCTGCTGGAGGCGTGCGCACTCGCCTGCTTCGCGGGCGACTATGCCCGGGCTGCCGAACTCGCCGGGCATAGCCTCGCGATCTGCCAGCCGCTCGGCGACCACAAGGGCCTGGCCCGGGCGCACCGCTTCCTCGGCGAGACGGCGCTCGCGCTGGGTGATGACGGCGCGGCCGACCCGCACTTCCGGCAGGAACTGGCCGAGGCGTCGCTGGCCGGTGACCTGGGCGGTCAGGCGGCCGCGTGCAACATGCTCGGCCAGACCGCCCGGCACCGGGGGGACTTCCGCGGCGCCAACGCCGTATTCTGGCGGGCGCTGCGGTTGTTCCGCGCGGTCAACGACCCCGACGGCGTGAGCTCGGTGCTGAACAGCCTGGGCGAGGTGGCCCGCGACGCCGGCCAGACCCGGCGGGCGCGGCGGCTGTTCGGCGCGGCGCTGCGCGGCCACTACGAGCTCGGTAACCGGCGGGCCATGGCCTACGACCTGGAAGGGTTCGCCGCCGCCGCGGCCCTCGACGGGGCGGGCCGGCGGGCCATGATCTACCTGGGTGCGGCGCAGAGCCTGCGGGACGAGAGCGGCGGGCCGCTGCCGCCCGTTGAGCAAGCCATCCTGGACCGGATCTTCGGGCCGGCCTTCGCCGCGCTGTCCCCGCCGGAACGCGAAGCCGCCTACAGCGAAGGCCGGCACGAGTCGCTGGCGGCCACGATCGAGCGCGCTCTGGGTGAGCTGCCCTCCCCTGCTCGCGAACGGCGGATGCAGTGGGCGTACCGGTTACCGCAGCGTGACAGTCGCCGCACCTGCCTCCGGCTGGCCCTACGGTGGGATGATGGCCGCCGACTACGAGCAGATCCGCGCGGAGAACATCCGCCGCTACGGCTGGGACACGGCCGTTCTCGACCTGCTCGGCCAGCTGTACAGCGAGCGCACGCACTTCATCTTCGAGCTGATCCAGAACGCCGAGGACGCCGGCGCGACCGAGCTGAGGTTCGGGCTTTTCGCTGACCGGCTCGAGGTGCGGCACGACGGCCGCCCCTTCACCGAAGCCGATGTCCGCGGCGTCTGCGGCGTGGGGCAGAGCGCGAAGTCCGGGGACCTGACGACGATCGGCAGGTTCGGCATCGGCTTCAAGTCCGTCTACGCCTACACGACGTCCCCGCGCATCTACAGCGGGGCCGAGCGGTTCAGGATCGAGTCCTACGTCCGGCCGTTCCCGGTCGCCGCGGCGGACGTGCCCGCCGCCGAGACGCTGTTCGTCTTCCCCTTCGATCACGACGACGTGCCTGCCCCGGCGGCCGTGGCCGAGATCTCCGCGGCCCTCACCGGCCTCGAACCCAGGACCCTGCTGTTCCTGCGGAGCATCGAGCGCATCGGTGTCCGCGGCGTCGGCACGCCTGAGCAGGTGCTGCGGCGGGTGGCCTCGGCCCGCAGCGGCGCCAGCCGTCACGTCACGCTGGCCAAACGCGGCGAGCGGGACCGGGCCGACGAGCAGTGGCTGGTCTGGCACCGCACGCTGGACGCGCTCGGCCAGCCGGATCTCCGGGCCGAGATCGCGTTGCGGGCCAGCCCGGAGACCGGCGAGACGAGGCTGGTGACGTCCGGGACGTCGCCGCTGGTCGTATTCTTCCCCACGCAGAAGGAGACCTTCCTCGGCTTCGTGATCCAGGGCCCGTACCGGACCACGCCGGCCCGCGACAACGTCCCCGAGGACGATCCGTGGAACCTGGGCCTGGTCCGCGAGACGGCCGTCCTGCTCACCGGCATGCTCCGGGAGCTCCGCGACGAGGGCCTGCTCACCGCGGACGTACTGCAGGCGATGCCGCTGGACGCGGCGCGGTTCGAGCCCGGCACGATGTTCCGCGCGCTGTTCGACGCGGGCCGCGCCGTCCTTTCCGAAGAGCAGCTGATCCCCGTGGCCGGCGGCGGCTACGGCGCCGCGGCCGAGGTGAAGCTGACCCGCTCCGCCGGGCTCCGCGAGCTGCTGACGCCCGGCCTGCTCGGCGAGCTGTACGGGGCGGGCCAGCGGGTCGCGTTCACGGACGAGGCGATCACGGACAGCGGAACGCCGCTGCTGTGGCGGTACCTGCGCGCGGAGGCCGGCGTCGGTGAGGTCACGCCGGAGTCCCTCGTCGCCCGGCTCACGGGCGAATTCCTGGCCGCGCGGCCGGACGACTGGATCGCGCGCTTCTACGCGTTCCTGCAGCACCACCATGCGCTCTGGGCCGAGCCCGGCGACCAGGACGAGCCGCCCGGCCCCGCCCGGCTGAAGCCGGTCATCCGGCTGGAAGACGGCAGCCAGGTGGCAGCGTTCGACGCGGCCGGCCGCCCGGCCGCCTACCTGCCGGGACCGCTGGCGACCGGGCTCCCCACGGTCCGGCGCGCCGTGGCCAGCGTCCCCGGGGCCCGGCAGTTCCTGGAAGCGCTCCGGTTCACCGAGCCGGACGTGATCGCCGAGGTGATGGAGAGCGTCCTGCCCCGGTACGACGGCCTGGACGTCACGGACCTGGACGCGGCCCGGCACGAAGCTGATCTTGAACGAGTCGCGCGTGCGCTCGATGAGGCGCCGGCCTGCCGCCGGGACGAGCTGCTGGACCGGCTGCAGCGCACCACCTTCCTCGTCGCGGAGAACGCGGCGGCCGGCGAGCAGCAGCTGATGACGCCGCCCGGCGTGTACCAGCGGACCAAGGACCTGGAAATCTACTTCGACGGCAACCCTGACGCCTGGTTCGCCGCCGACACCTACGGCCCGTGGCGGGCTCAGCTGCGCGGCATGGGCGTCCGCGAGGAGGTCGGGCTGCGCGTCCGGAGAGCGGATCTCTCCGGGTTCGTGGTCACCGCCGCGGAGTTCGCCCGGCACGAGCGCGGCCTCGACGGGTTCGACCCCGGGGCGCAGTTCGACGGCCTGGACTTCGCGCTGGCGCACCCGGACCACGCCCGGTCCGAGTACATCTGGAACGCCCTGCTCGTCCCCGGCCGGAAGCTGGTCGCCGGCGTCGTCGAGAAGGCCACCCGGCAGGGATACCAGGACGGCCGCCGCGAGCACGTCCTGTCGGTGGCCGGCACCGCGGCGACGGCCGCGGCGTGGCTGCCCGGCCCGGACGGGACGTTCCGCCGCCCGGACGAGCTGCAGGTGGACGAGCTGCCGCCCACGTACATCCGGGACGAGGGGCTGGCCCGCGCGCTCGGCATGGGCCAGGCGGCGGTCGAGGAGGCGAGCCGCCAGCTGGGAATCCCGCCGGCTGTGCTCCGCGGCCTGAGCGAGCGCCCGGATCTGGTCGCGATGATCGAGCGGGAGCTTGAGAACCGCCGCGGCCCGTGAACCGGTCGCGCGGCCGGGCCGTTCCGGTGATGATGGCACCCAGGCGAGCCGCGGACCGGCGGCCGGGAAGAAGAGGCAGTGACCAGGAAGAGCGCCATGCTCGTCGGCGCGGGCGCGGTGATCACGCTCGCGGGACTCATCTTCACCCTGCAGGGACTGGGCGCGATCGGCGGAAGCGTCATGTCCGGCGTCACGTTCTGGGCCGTCGCCGGACCCGTGATCGCGCTGGTGGGCCTGGCCCTGGCCGCCGTCGGCCTGCGCCGCCGCTCCGCCTCCTGACCGGCCGGCTCCGCTGCGGCACGGATCCTCCCGAACGGCTGCCGATGCCGAGCAGGCGGGGAGCGGCAGCCGTTCGGGATAGAAATACGGCGGATCCGCGCGACGGCGGCGCGTCAGCGCGGTACGGCCGGGGCCTTGCCGGCGGTCTCAGCTGCCGTGTCACCCGGGCTCACTGGGCGACGCGTCCTGGCGGGCTGTCCAGGCCGCAGTGCAGTACGGGCCGTCCCTCGGCCGGCACGGCAACAGGCAGCGCAACCCCGGACGGCGCGGCACCGGGCCGCGCAGCCGCGGGCGGCGCGGCCTTGCGGGGGTTGCGGATGGTGGCGGCGGCCAGGACGCCGGCGCCGACGCACAGGCCGGCCGAGATCAGCGACGCGGTGTGGAAGCCCGCCGAGAACTCGTTCCGGTGCAGGTAGGAGGCTCCGGTCAGGCCGGCCGCGGCGGGCAGCACGGCCACCGCGATCAGCCCGGCGGCGCGGGCGACGTCGTTGTTGACCGCCGAGGCCATCCCGGCGTGCTCGGCGGGCACCGCGGCCAGCACGGTCGAGGTGAGCGGCGCGACGTTGATGGCCAGCCCCAGGCCGAAGACCACGACCGCGGGCAGCACGTACGCCACGTAGCTGCCGGACGGGCCGACCCGGATGAACAACGCCAGGCCGATGCCGACGACGACCGGCCCGACGCTCATCTGCAGCCGCGGGCCGATCCGCGCGGCCAGCGCACCGGACCGGGCCGACAGCAGGAGCATGATCACGGTGACCGGCAGCAGCGAGATCCCGGCCCGCAGCGCGGTGTACCGCGACACCTGCTCGAGCTCGATCGGCAGCAGGAACAGCGTGCCGCCCAGCGCGCCGTACACGACGAACGTCGCCACGTTGGCTGCGGTGAACTGGGTCGAGCGGAACAGGTCGAGCCGCAGCATCGGCGCGGTGATGCGGCGCTCCCAGCCGATGAACGCGGCCAGCAGCAGGACGCCGGCGATCAGCGCCGCCAGCGGCGCGGGGCTGGTCCAGCCCTTCGCCGGGCCCTCGATCAGCCCGTAGGTGAGCCCGACCAGGCCGGCCGTGACCAGCGCGCCGCCGGTCAGGTCGAGTTTCCCGGCCGCGTCCGCGTCGCGGGACTCCGGGACGTGCCGCAGCGCCACCGCCACGACGAGGGCGGCCAGCGGCAGGTTGATGACGAAGATGAGCCGCCACGAGACCGCCTGGATCAGCCAGCCGCCGAGGAACGGCCCGACGGCCGTGCCGACGCCGGCGAAGCCGGACCACGCGCCGATCGCCTTGCCGCGGTCGTCGGGGTGGAACGACGCCTCGATGATGGCCAGGCTGCCCGGGGTGAGCAGCGCGGCGCCGATGCCCTGCACCGCCCGCGCCGCGATCAGGACCGGCGCGTCCGGGGCGATGCCGCACAGCAGCGACGCCACCGCGAACCACACCACCCCGATGACGAACAGCCGCTTGCGGCCGTACTTGTCGCCCAGCGCGCCGGCGAACAGCAGCAGCCCCGCCAGCGTGAGCGTGTACGCGGTGACGACCCACTGCAGCGTGGCCAGGCTGGCGTGAAAGTCGTGCCCGATGGCCGGCAGCGCGATGCCGACGACCGTCGCGTCGATCGCGGCCATCGCCGACCCGAGCACGGTGGCGAGCAGCACCCAGCGGCCCGGCCCGCTGGCGTACCTGAGGCCGGGCGACTGGCCGGCACTGACCTCCAGGCTGCCCATGTCTCCCCTCCGCCCCGGGCACTCTACGGGATGGAGCCCGCCGCGAGAATCACCTTTCCCGGGCCCCGCCGGCCGCTGCTCGCCTCCAGCCGGGCCGGGTCCCTCGGCGCTCAGGGCCAGGGCCGCGCGGGTCCCTGCCCATTTTGGGAAATTTACCCCTATACATGCCAGCTGATGCTGCTTAGAATCTCGGGCCAGGGCTTCCAACCCGGGGGGGATCATGAAGCGACGAGGTGCTACCGCATCCGCAATCCTGCTGGCGGCGACCGCGGTAACCGCATTGACCGGCGCGCGGCTGCCGGCATTACCAGGGGCCGGGCCAACGCCGATCGGCGGGCACGCGATCTTCACCGTGCATTCGTGGGGGCCGGCGAGAACGCCGGCGACGGCAGCTACCTCGGTCCCGACCTGGACCGGCTCGTTCACGTTTAACGCGACAACCTACAACTACACGATGGTCGGGACGAACCCGGCCGCCGGATCAGCGACGACGACCGTTCCCACCGAGATCCTGCCCATCAAGGTCGTCATGGCCAATGGCATCGTATTGAGCGCCAGTACCTTGCCGGCCAAGCTGAAGGCGTCCCCGATCCTCAGCAACGCCGCCTTTACCAGCGGGACGACCCAGCTCGCGGACGCCATGCAGCGGGCACAGTTCTGGACGACCGTGGCCGCGACGGCACCCAACTACCACCTGCTGCTGGGCGCGCCCACCGTCCTGCCCGCGGTGACGATCTCGGTACCGGCCGCTGACGGCACCGGTTTCACCTTCCGCGGCATCAAGTACGCGAACATCAGCTACCCGTGGTGGTCAAGAAAGCTCCAGAGCATCATCACCGCGCACGCGTTCTCCGCCACGAAGCTGCCCCTGATCATTTCCGGTAACACGTTCCTGTACCTGCACAACAACCAGCAGGACTGCTGCGTTTACGGGTACCACGGGTCGTACAGCTCGGCTTCAGGCACCAACACGTACGCGTTCGCGAACTGGCTTTCCGCCGGGCTGGTCGGCAACGGCAACCAGGACGTCTACACGATGAGCCACGAAATTTCGGAGTGGGCGGCCGACCCGTTCGTCAACAACATCGTTCCCACCTGGGACCAGCCCAACGGAGGCACGTGCTACTCGGACCTGCTTGAGGTCGGCGATCCGGTCGAGGCGCTGCCGACGCCGTGGTACACGATCACCGCCGGCGCGACCGCGTTCCACCCGAGCGACATCGCCGGCGTGTCCTGGTTCAGCCACGCGAGCCCGTCCAGCGAGAAAAACGGCCTCTACTCCTACAACGGTTACCTGACCGCGCCCTCGACGGTCTGCTGAGCCGGCGGCTCCCGGCGAAGGCCACGGCCGCCGCCACGCGCCCGGGGTACCGTACCCCCGTCGCCGGGAGGTGATCGCCGTGCCAGCACCGCCGGCCGCCGCGCCGCCCCGGCTTCGCGTGCCCGTGCGGCGGAGCGTCGCCCGGTTCGCCGGCGTCGCCTGCCCGCCGCAGGTCAGGACAGAACGCCGAACGGTGCAGGTCCTGGCCGAGTTCGAACTGCTGCTCGGCGCGCTGCGGCCCGCGGCCCGGCGGGCGGTCGGGGCCGCGTTCGTCGCCGTCAACCAGGGGGCCCGGCTGTACCCGCCCGCGCGCGGGCGACGCTTCGCCCGGCTCGGCGACCGGGCGGCCGAGGCCTACCTGCGGGCGCTGCTGTCGCGTCGTGACGGGATCGGCGACCTGGCCCGGCGGCTCAAGGGCCTGGTCGTCATGTGCTACTACGCGCTGCCGGCGGTGCAGGAGGAGATCGGCTACCGGCCGGCCCCGTACGTCGCCGCGGTGTCGCGGCGCCGCCTGGCGTCCTACGGGCCGGAGATCCGCGCCGTCGAGGAGAACCGGTGACCGGGCCGGCCGGGCTGACCCAGCAGGGCGACGTCACCGGGAACCTGGACGTCGAGTGCGGCGTGGTGATCGTGGGATCGGGCGCGGGCGGGGCCACCATGGCCGCCGAGCTCGCGGGCGCCGGGATCGACGTGGTCATGGTCGAGGAAGGCGGATACCACCCGACCGGGTCGTTCACCGCCGACAGCACCCGGGCGCTGCGCACCCTGTACCGGGACGGCGGCGGCGGGATCGCGGTCGGCCTGCCGCCGGTGCTGTTCGCCGAGGGACGGTGCGTCGGCGGGTCCACGGTGGTCAACGGCGGGATGGCCTGGCGCGCCCCGCCGCAGGTGCTGGACCGCTGGGCCACCCGCGGCGTCACCGGGATCAGCGAACGGGAGCTGGAACCGTACTTCGCGCGGGCCGACACCCTGCTCTCAGTGGGACTGCAGGACCCGGAGACGATCGGGCGGGACTCGCAGCTGCTGGAGGCGGGTGCCCGCGCCCAGGGCTGGGCGATCGTCCCGAACCGGCGCAACCAGCTGCACTGCGCGGGCAGCAACAACTGCAACAGCGGCTGCCCGACCGGCGCGAAACGCTCGATGCTGGTCACGAGCGTGCCCCGGGCGCTGTCCCGGGGAGCACGGCTGTTCGCGGACTGCCGGGTGGAGCGGGTGACCCGTTCGGGCGGCGCCGTGACCGGTGTCCGCGGCCGCTTCGTCCGGCCCGGCGGCCGCCCCGGTCCCCGGCTGACCGTCCGTGCCAGGGCCGTGATCGTGGCCGGCGGCGCGGTGCAGACGCCCGCGCTGCTGGCCCGGTCCGGGCTGGGATCGGCGTCGGGCCAGCTGGGCCGCAACCTCTACCTGCACCCGAACGCGGTGGTCATCGCGTACTTCGACGAGGACGTCACCGGGTGGCACGGCGTCCACCAGGCCTTCCAGATCCGCGAGTTCGCCGCCGAGGGCATCCTGCTGACCGCGAACAACCTGCCCCCGCCGATGCTCGCCGGGGTGATGCCCGCGCACGGCCGCGAGCTGGGCGAGCTGATGGCCGGCTACAACCGCATCGTCACGGCAGGCTGCGTGGTCACCGGCAGCACCGCCGGGCGGGTCCGCGCTGTCCCCGGCCTCGGTCCCCAGAATCTTCTACCAGATCAGCGACCACGACGCCGCGCGGGTGGTGCGCGGCGTGGCCCTGACCGCGGAGGTGCTGTTCGCGGCCGGGGCCCGCCGCGTCCTGCTCCCGTTCGGCGGCGCCCACGCCGTGCACAGCATGGACGAGCTCCGCGGCCTCCTCGCCCGCCCGGTCGCCAAGCGGTCACTCGGGCTCTTCACCGTCCACCTGATGGGCACCGCGCGGATGAATGACGACCCGCGGCGCGGCGTCACCAGCGGCGTCGGCGAGTTCCACGGCGTGCCGGGACTGTTCGTCACCGACGCCAGCCTGTTCCCCGGCCCGATCGGCATCAACCCGATGGAAACGATCATCGCGCTGGCCCTCCGTAACGCCGAGCGGCTGATCGAGCGGCGCGGCCGTCACGGCCTGTGATCCGGCACAAGCGCGCGCTCAGCCAGGCCGCACCGGCCGTGAAGTAAATACTTAGCAAAACGTGAAGTAAATACCCAGCAAAAGTGGAATGCGGGAGACATTTCCCCGCGGGCGGCGACGTAATATGCAGCGACGCCGTCAGGCGCGCCGAGTCGCAGGACCGCACAGGACGAGAGATTCCCCCCTTTGCTCAGAGCAGACGAGGACACCCGGGCCCGGACGGCGCCGGCGGCCGGCCTGGCCACGGGGCCGGCCGCGGGCCGCTGGGTGTGGCTGGTCACGTTCGCTGCGGTAGCGGGCCTGATGCTCGCGCGCAGCGCGTTCCTGTTCACCACCCGGCTGTACGAAACGGCCGACGAGGCGGCCAACTCGATCCTGGTGATGCAGGCGCAGCATTTCACCCTGTTGCACGGCAATTACTCACGGACGGGGTTTTTTCATCCAGGGCCTGCGTATATGTACGTGATGGCGGCCGGGCAGTGGCTGTTCCATGACGTATCGCACCTGGTACCGACGCCATGGAACGGCCAGCTGATCGCAATCTTGCTGCTGAATAGCGCCATGGTGGCCACGGTCGCGTGGATCGTGTCCGGCTGGGCCAGGACGGTGTGGGCCCCGGTCGCCGTGGTGGCGCTCATCCTCATCCTGGCCGCGGCCCTGGAGATGGGAGCCCCGGCGGTCAACAACAACCAGGTCCTCGCCGCGAACTGGATGCCGGACATGTACGTGCCGGTGTTCATGGGCTTCGTCGTGGCGGCCGCGTCCGTCGCGGCGGGACGCACCGCGCACCTGTGGCTGGTGGCGGCCACGGGCTGGCTGCTGATCCACGGGCATGCCGAATTCCTGTTCTTCGTTCCCCTGATCGTCGCCGGGGCCGCCGCCGCCGCGCTGTGGCCGGCCCGGCGCGCGCCGTGGGCTGCGGTGCGCCGGTTCGCCCGCCGCCGCCGGCGGCACTACGTCCCGGCGCTGCTGGTCAGCGCCCTGTTCGCGCTGCCGATCGTGGCTGATCTCGTGCTGCACTGGCCCGGCGAGTTCGGCAGGTACTGGCACTACACCCGTTCGGCCCGGACAGGTCACCACTCGCTGGGCGAGGCCGTCCGGTACCTGCTGTGGTACTGGGCCCCCGGGCCGCTGTGGCTGGGCCTGCTGGTGCTGGTCATCGCCGTCGCGGCGGCGGTCACGGTGGCGAGGAAGACCCCGGCCGCGGCGGCCGCCGCGCCTGCGGCCGCGATTGCGGTCACGTCTGCGACCGGCGCACCCGCGGCTGCCTCGGGGCCCGACGCGGCGCCAGTCGGTGCCGGGCCTGCGGTCGCGCCTGACGCCGCGGCGCCTGACGTCGCGGCGCCTGATCGCGCGTCGCTTGCGGCCGCGCCCGCTGCCGCCGGGCTGCGCCGGTTCCTGTTCGCCGCCCTGTGGATCTGCGCGGTCACCACGGCCGGGATGGCCTACTACGGCATGCGCGGCATCGATCTCCTCACCGCCAAGTACATCGGGTTCTTCTACTGGTCGGTGCCGCTGCTCACCCTCATCGTGATCGCCACCGGCCTGACCGCGGCGGTGCGCGGCCGGCGCGTCATCAGGCTGGTCGTGACCGCCGCGGCGGTGGCGGCGCTGGCCGCTGGCGCGGTGTCGCCGGCGCTGCGCGCCGACGTGCACGACAACGAGCCTGCCCTGGTCCCCGCGATGGCCGTCCTGGCCGCCCGCGCGCACGGCCGGCTGATCGTCATGCGCACCGACGGCGCGCTGTACGACACCCACGGCCTGGTCGTGCAAGCCGAACGGACCGGCGTGCGGATCTGCCTGGCCGGGACGAACCGCCTGCTGTTCGCCATCACCACCGAGTTCCTGTGCGGGCCTCGGCAGGCAGCCACCGGCTTCCCCGTCCACCTGTACCCGCAGCCGTACCATCCGGTCCCCGGCCAGCAGGTAGTCGCCCGGCTGCGGTACTCCGTGGTGACCGTGCCGAGCTCAGCGCGGGGCGGCCAGGCCTAACCCGGCCGGCCCTCGTCACCCTGGCAGGAAGTTCTTGCCGTATCTGTCCGGCGGTTTGCTGCTCTGATTAACGGCAAGCGTTGGCACTATGGAAGGTGCGACGGCATGTCTCCCATGAGGGAGGAAACGATGAGCTGGAGTGACGCGTCCGCCCGGACCACCCCCACCGAATATGTCACCCCTGAGCTGGTGCAGCTCCTCGCCATCGCCCAGCGGGAACTCGACCGCCACCTCAGCGATCACGGCGTCTGCGCCCGCTGCCACGAGCACTGGCCCTGCCCCACCGCCTGCCTCGCCGCCGAGACCCTCGGGTCGCTGTGACCGCAGCGCGTCCCGTCATCGCGGCTCTTCCCCGGCGCGAGCTGCGGCGATAGCCTTCTGGCGAGGAGAGGAACTCCTATGCGCGAGTCGGCTGGCGGGCAGTGCGGCGCAGGCGCCGGGCATTCGCGGCGACAGCTGCAGGGACGTGCCTGTTCGGTGCCGCGCAGCTGGCCTCCGCGGGCGGCGCGTTAGCGGCGCCGGCACCCGCGGTGACGTTCCGGGTCACGACCACCGCCGACGCCCATGGCGCCCACCCCGGCGACGGCCGCTGCGCCGATGCCGCCGGGCAGTGCACGCGGCGGGCGGCGATCGAGGAGGCCAATGCGTCGGCCGCCGGCACCGACGTCACGATCGTCGTGCCGGCCGGACGGTACCTGCTCACCCTCGGCACGCTGACCGCCGGCAGGTCGCCTGCCCCGGTGAGCATCACGGTCCAGGGCGCCGGGCCGGGCCGCACCGTGGTCAGCGCCGGCAACGCGTTCCGGGTGATCTCGGTGGCCGCCGCGGCGACCGTCGTCCTTAACGGGCCCGCGGTCACCGGCGGCAACGCGGGGCCCAACGGCTACGGCGGCGGCGTGCTCAGCAGCGGCACGCTCACGCTCGCCCACGCCGCCGTGGACGGCAACCGGGCCGGGGCCGGCGGCGGCGTGGCAATTCCGGCGGGTCGCTCGTGGTGACCGGGAGCCGCATCGAGAGCAACACCGCCTGGTACTTCGGCGGCGGCGGAATCCAGAACGGCGGGCCGCAAACGCCCCAGGTTCGGTGCTCGTCGTCGCCAGCACGATCACCGGCAACGCGACGACCAACGAGGGCGGCGGGATATTCAGCGGGTAGAACGGGCACCCGGCGGCGGCCGGCCTGGCCGCGGTGCCGCCCCGCCCGGCGTGCGTGCGCGCCCGCTGCGCCGGGCAGCGGATCCCGGCGGCAGCCGGCCTGACGCTGACGGTCCTGGACAGCAACGTGTCGGATAACCGCGGCGGCAACGGCGGCGGCGGGATCGCCGCCCAGGGAACGGCACGCGTGATCGGCAGCGTGATCGACGACAACACGGCGGGCGGCGCGCCGGGCGGCGGCCTGTTCAACGTGGGCCTGGTCCGCGACAGCACGATCTCGGGTAACCGCGCCAGCACCGGCGGCGGGGCCGAGGCGTACCCGACCCTGACCATGACGATCATCACGTCCACCCTGGACGGGAACCACGCCGACTCCTACGGCGGCGCGATCGACGCGAGCGATAATGTCACGGTCAGCCGGAGCACGCTGGCCCGCAACATCGCCGGCGGCCGCTACCTCGGCGCCGGCGCCGCCCTCGTCCTCGAGGGCGGCGCCGTGGTCCAGCTGTCCGACAGCACGCTGGCCGGTAACAGCCGACCAGCGGGGCGAATCCCGGCCGTCAGGCCCCGGCTGCGACGTCGGCGCGTTCGAGGTGCACGCCCACTGATCCCCGCAATCCGGACAATCCGCGCCGAGCGTCCCCGCCGCGATCAAGATCGATGCCGATATTTCACCCACCCGAGGGGTAAAAGTAGGCATCGACGCCGCGTGCCTGCGCGCGGGCCGCGGGCGCGGGTGCCAGGGCGTGCGCGCGGGCCGCGGGCGCGGGTGCCAGGGCGTGCGCGCGGGTACGGTCAGGAGTCCGTGCCGGATCAGCCGAGCAGGCGGGCACGGTGCTGCCAGGCCAGCTCGAGCGCAGCGGCGCCGGCCGGCTGCATCGGCTCCGCGCCGCCGGCGAAACGGGCCACCACGTCGGCGGTGAACGGGACGCCGGTCATACCCGGCCAGCTCACCACCCGCCCCTCGTCGTTGGCCGCCACGAGGCCGGCGAACAGGGCATCGAACACGTCGCTGCTGAACACCGCGGCCACCAGGATGTCGGTGGCCAGCGTCAGCGGATCCGCGCCCAGCCCGAGGCACCACACGCCCAGCTTCCCGGCCTCCCGGGCGGCGGTCAGCGCCTGGTAGAACGGCCAGCGCGCGTAGTCCACCGGCCCGGCACCGTAGTCCTCGGAGGTGCCGAGGAACTCCTCGCTGAACTCGCGGGCCATGCACCGCCACAGGTCAAGGTCAGCCCGCCGCGCCGCGGCGGTCTCGCCGGACGGCTGGAAGACGCCCACGGGCATCACCTGGTACAGGCCGCCGGCGTGCGTGACGCTGGCCGGATCCCGCCAGTGCAGCAGGAATGTCGGGTCGCCCGCGGGCGGCACCCGCACGGTCAGCGTCGTGACCGCGGTCAGCGCGCTACGCCTGGCCGGGTCGCATGGGTCGCCCAGCAGGGCCCGGATCGGCAGCCGTTCGGGAGTAAGGGCATCTGGATCTTCCTGCCATGCCCGGGCGAGTTCGTGCGCGATCGCCTCGCCCTGGTTGACCCAGTCGAAGTAGCGGCCGCGGGTCAGCCGCAGCGACGGCGCGCCGCCGGCCAGCGCCACGGACAGCAGCCGGTAGGTGACCCGGTTCGCCAGCAGCCGGGGCCGCTCGATCGCCGCCAGCGCCCCGGCGTAGCTGGCGTAGCGGCGGCCGGGCGCCCGCAGCGGCAGCACCCCGGCGCTGGCCTGGCCGCCGGTATCGACGGCGGGGGGAGCGGCGTCCGCCCAGGCCAGGCTCACCTGCCCGAGGTCCAGCGGCTCGGCCGGCAGCCACTGCGGCCGGGCGAGCAGCGGCGTCGATCCCACCCGCCGCGCGGCGGGATACAGCCGGGCCGCCGCGGCCGCGAGCTCGTGGCGGCGGGAGTGCAGCAGCCGGCGGACATCCCGCCAGCGCTCGGGCGAGTCCGTCGCGGTCAGCACCCAGCCAGGGTAGGGCGCCGGGCTGTGTCCGGCGGACGCGGCCTACAGGTGTCCGGCGAGCCAGGCGTGCACCTCGGGGATGCGGTGCTCGAGCAGCGTCAGGTGCCCGTCGTGGTCGAGCAGCCGGGCCTCGACGCCCGGGATGTGCCCGGCCAGCCACCAGCCGTGACCGAACGGCACGAACTTGTCCTCCCGCCCGTGCATCAGCAGGACGGGCACGGTGATGTCGGCGAGCTCGAATCCCCAGGGCTCGAGCAGGCAGTTGTCTTCCCACCAGCCCTCGCCGCTCAGCTCCATTCCGTCCTGCAAGGCGTAGGTCAGGTACTCGGCTATCCCGCCCTGCAGGACCGCCTTGTCGGTGGGTGAAAGCAGCGATTCGAGCCCCGCGGCCGCATCCTCCGCCGGCGTGGCCAGCATGTCTTCGCGGTCCTTCTCGAGCTGGGCCCGGGACGCGGCTTGATCCTCGAAGAAGAGGCGGCTGTCGTCCACGTTGGCCTGGCCCATGCCCTCGAAGAAGTCGAGGCCTTCGGCGCCGTACGGGGCCTGGGAGGCGAGCGACGCGGCCGCGGCGACGAGGTCCGGCAGCAGGGCCGCGCAGGCCAGGACGTGCGGGCCGCCGCCGGAGATGCCCCACATCGCCAGCCGGTCGATGTGCAGCACGGCGCAGATGGCCCGGACGTCGGCGGCGCAGTCGGCCACGGTGCGTCCCGGCTTGGGTGACGAGCCGCCGTAGCCGGGCCGGTCGTAGCCGATCAGCCGCAGGCCGCGCTCCTTCGCGTCCCGGACGTTCGGGCCGTACAGGTGACGGGAATTGGGTGTGCCGTTGTGCACGAGCACCGGCCGCCCTGCCGGGTCGCCGTCGATCTCGACGGCTAGCGTCCGGCCGTCCGGGGTGCGGATGATGCGGTCCATGGTGTCAGTCTCCAGCCGCCGGGCGCGGACGTCGAGAGGACCGGGAAGGAAGGGCGGGCTAAGCGGGGAGTGACTGGGCGAGGATCTGGCGGACCCAGCGCATCCGCGCCGCGGCCGTCTCGGGGTGGTCGCCGAACTCCTCGGCCATCCTGCCCGCGCAGCCACCGGCGCCGAACCGCCGCACGGCGCCGCTGATGGCCTCCGTCACCGTGTCGGGAGTCGGGGCGGCCGATCGCTGCAGCCCGGAAACGAACAGGGCCTCGCACTGGAGGCCGGTCAGGCGGGGCCGGGTGATGGTGAGCCCTTGGATGCTCATAAGGATCTCCTTCCGAACAGGGCGCGGGTCCTCGTTGCGCCTATCTCGCAGCCTGCTCCGGCGAGCCCGGCCTGCCATCCGTGGCCGCCACCCAGTCACCACCGATTCACCACTGACCGCCCCGCCCGGGCCGGTGCCTGGTAGCTGGCCCGCGGCCGGGATAGCATCCAGCGCGGCGAGACCGGGTAGCCGCCGCTTTGCTGGCACGGCCGGCGCGTCGCGACCTGCTGCGCTGGGCCGGCTGCGGCATGGTGACTGACCCGGCGCGCCGGGCTCGTGCTCGCGACCGTCACGGCTAGCCTGCCGTTGGATTGCCGGCGCAGTCGCCGAGGAGGGATTCGTGGAGCTGGTGGACGACTGGGGCCGGGTGCTGCGTGCGGAGGCTGACTCGTACGCGCGGGTGGCGCTGACCAACCTCAGGCGCGAGTTTCCGGCCGGCCTGCAGCACACGATGACCGCGGCGGGAGACTTCCCGTATCGTCCCCGGGCCCGCACGCCGGTGTTCTACGGCAGCTACGACTGGCACTCGAGCGTGGCGATGCACTGGCTGCTGGTGCGGCTGCTGCGCGTCGCCGCTGACTGCGTCCCCGCGGCGGAGATCAGGAAAGTGATGAGCGCCCGGCTGGGACGGGTGGCGCTGGCGGCGGAGGAGGAGTTCATCAGCGGCCGGGACGGCCTGGCGGAGCGCCCGTACGGCTGGGGCTGGGTGCTCGCGCTGGTTCACGAGGCGGCGAGCTGGGACGATCCGGACGGCGCGCGGTGGGCAACCGCGCTGACGCCGCTGGCTGACCGGGTCGGCCGCCTGTTCCTGCAGTGGCTGCCCCGGGCGGCCTATCCGGTCCGGCACGGGGTGCACGGCAACAGCGCGTTCGGGCTGTCCCGGGCCCTGCCGTACGCGGCGGCCCGGGCCGCATCCGGGGACCGCGCCCTTCTGGATGCGATCACCGCCAAGGCGCACACATGGTTCGGCAGCGACATGCTCTACCCCGGCGGCCTGGAGCCGTCCGGCTGCGATTTCCTGTCACCGGCGCTCGCCGAGGCCGAGCTGATGGCGCAGGTGCTGGGACCGGATGACTTCGCCGAGTGGCTCGGCGTGTTCCTGCCGGGGATCGAGCACGGCGGGCCTGCCGCGCTGTTCACCCCGGTGGTCGTGCCCGACCCCGCCGATGGCTATCTGGCGCACCTGCACGGGCTCAACGCGAGCCGCGCCTGGTGCTGGCGGCGGCTGGCGGAAACCCTGCCGGGCGGCGACCCGCGCATCGGGCCCGCCGTCTCGGCGGCGCGGGCGCATGCGCAGGCTGCCCTGCCGCATGTCGTCGGTGACGACTACGCGATCGAGCACTGGCTCGCCGCCTATGCCGTACTCATGCTCAGCTGACTGATCCCTCGGCCGGGCTGCGCCCAGGCGGGGCGGCGGTCAGGCCGGGCTGGCCAGGTACGCCACGTCGACTTCCCATTTGGCGGGGTCAGGCTCGGCCGAGGGGTCGGTGAGGTAGTGCTCAACCCGGCTGCGCCAGGCCGTGCCGCCGGCGGTTTCCCGGCAGTCGAGCGCTATGCCCTGCTGCTGCGCCCACTGCTGCAGCGCGGCGTTGCTGGCGACCAGGCCGTCATAGGGTCCGGTGTGCCGCAGCACCACGTACGGGCCGGCCGGCAGGACACCGGGCCGGACCCGGCTGCCGTGGCCGTCCGTCACGTCAGCCGGCACGCCGAGCTCGATCTGCAGCTCGGCGGCCATGTCGATCACGTGGTAGCGGATGAACGGCGGCCCGGCCGGCGCGATCACGTGCTCGGCGAGCCACCCGAACAGTTCCGGGAAGGCCTCGTCAACGGCCGCGGACATACCGTCCATGGTGACGCTCACCCGGATTCCGGCGTAGGCCTGCGCGGCCCGCTGCTGGATCTGCGGCTCATTGCCCATCGGCTGGTCTCCACTTCTGTCGCCCCGACTTGCTCCACCGCCCCGTCTACTAGACCAGCCGCCGGCCCGGTACTCACCGGCACGGCGGCTGCCCGGGCCGGCCGGGCGATTCCTCTCTGAAGCTCTGGGTTTCGCATGAAGCCATTCAGCGCTGTCCGCAGCCCGGCTTGCTGTCATTTGTCACGAACACGGCGCGTGTAGTGTCAGCCACTGAACCCATGGCACGACGCTCAGGGAGCAGACGCGTGAACGACTACCCAGCGGTGATCACGACGGTCAATCAGGTGGAGCCGGTCCCGCGGCGCATCCGGGCGGTCCTGGCGGGCGAGACCGTGCTCGACACCACGCGAGCCCTGTACGTGTGGGAATGGGCGTTCTACCCGCAGTACTACATCCCGGTCGACGACGTGCGGCGGGACCTGCTCGTGCCGGAAGGCCAGACCCGGCAGAGCCGCCGCGGCACCGAGGAGCTGCACGCGCTGAAGGCCGGTGATGCGCACCGGCCGCACGCGGCCAGGCTGCTCAGCGAGTCGCCCGTGGACGGGCTGGCCGGCACGGCCAGGTTCGAGTGGGACGCTATGGATGCCTGGTACGAGGAGGACGAGCAGGTGTTCGTCCACCCGCGCAACCCGTACGTGCGAGTGGACGCGCTGCGCTCGGCGCGCACGGTCCGGGTCGAGCTCGACGGGACCGTCCTCGCTGAGTCGCCGGCCCCGGTCATGGTGTTCGAGACCGGGCTGCCCACCCGCTACTACCTGGACCGGACGGCAGTCAACTTCACGAGGCTCATCCCGAGCGACACCGTCACCGCGTGCCCGTATAAGGGCACGACCAGCGACTACTGGTCGGTCCGCACGGACGGCACGGTGCACCCCGACCTCGCGTGGAGCTACAACTTCCCCACCCGGCAGCTGCTGCCCGTCGCAGGGCTGATCGCCTTCTACAACGAGAAGGTCAACACGTTCCTGGACGGGCAGCAGCTCGAGCGGCCGCGCACCCACTTCTCGTAGGAGCCAGGTGCGCCGTCAGGGAGCGGACAGGGTGCAGCCGCTGTCATAATTGCTCACAGCGGCTGGACCGCGAACCATCCGGTGGACAGGCTCAGCGAGCTGAGGTTCTGCTAGGCGCACTTGTCGCCGATCTCGGACCCGGAGGAGTCGACCCAGCCGCTGGCGGGTTCCGGGTCGGTGACCGCCTCGGCGTACTCGTGGCCGCCGACGATCGAGAACCCGTCGAGCTGGCTCTGCACCGAGCTGGCGCCGCAGCTGGCCCCGGCGTCCAGCACGTAGGGCATGTTGGTGTAAGGGATGTTGCCTGAGCTGGACGACGTGTAGTCGTGCCAGGCGCACCAGCCCGCGCTGGGGAAGCCGTCCGGCTGGGTGCCGCTCGGGCTGAGCACGAAGATGTCAACGTTGTCGCCGGAGACGCCGAAGTACTGCGCGGCCGTGACCGCCTCGGCGGCTAGATCGGCCTGGCTGGCCGAGGCCGGTGCCGGGGCGGCGTTGTCGAACCAGCTGCCGCCCAGCACCGGGCCGCCGAACGCCGGTCCCTGGCCGGAGCTGTCGCCGTACTGCGAGGTGATCGGGGACCAGTTGTCACCGGAGGCGCCGAGCCCGCTGAAGAAGTCCTGCATGTACTGGGCCACGCCGTTCGGGTCGGAACTCCACTGGCTGCCCCAGAAGTCCAGGTAGACCGCGGGGTTGTGGGCGACCGGCCCGCCGTTGTAGGCGAGGTTGCCGCCGCTCAGCGGGACCCGCCGCCCTTGGTGGATCTGCGGCACGATGCCGAACCGGCCGTGCGGGCGAACCCTGATCTTGTGCCCGTGCAGGTGGACCACCGTCCAGTGCGGGTGCGCAATCGGCGCCGAGGTCCGCGGGGGCGGGGCCGCCGCCGCCTGGGCCGCCGCCATCGCGGGGGCTGCCGCCAGCCCCGGCGCTGCCGGGGCCGTCGCGGCCACCAGCGCGGCGGCCGCCGCCATCGCGGTCAGGACGAGCCGTCCCCGCCGGTGCCCGGGGTGTCCGGGCTCCGGTCCGCGGCGGGCAGCATGGGGAGCAGTGAACCGGTTCACATGTTACTCCTTTTCCACTAACGCTCCCCAGCGGTGACATATCACCATTATCAAATACAAAGCTGTCTGAACAGTAACTATTAGCTAACCTCGGGACGGCAGCCCGGAACCGCCGGCCACGCGGACCGGTGCGGCGGACCGGTACGGTACGGCCATGGCGGCCGACCAGCAGAGCGGTACCCGGGGCGACCAGCGGGGCGGTACCCGGATGCCTGCCGTGGCACTGCGACCTGCGGGACCTGTGGTCTCGCGCCTCGGGCTGGGGCTGGCCGCCCTGGGCCGGCCGGCCTACATCACCGGCGGCAGGCCCGACGACCTGCCCGACCGCAGCGTCGCCGGCCTGCGCGCCCGCTCTTTCGCCATGCTGGACGCGGCCTACGCCGCGGGCATCAGGTACTTCGACGCGGCCCGCTCCTACGGCCGGGCGGAGGAGTTCCTCGGCGGCTGGCTGGCTGAGCGCGCGCATCGCGACGCGGTCGCCGGGTCGAAGTGGGGATACCGGTACACCGGTGACTGGCGGCTCGACGCCGACCAGCACGAGGTCAAGGAACACTCGCTTGCCATGTTCACGGCCCAGCTCGCCGAGAGCCGGGCGCTGCTCGGCGACTGGCTCGCGCTGTACCAGGTGCACTCGGTCACCCCCGAATCCCCGTTGTGGGCCGACAGGGAACTGCTCGCCGCGCTCGCCGGGCTGCGCGCCGGCGGCGTCATCGTCGGGCTGACCACCAGCGGGCCGCACCAGGCAGACACGATCCGCCGGGCGCTGCAGCTGACCGTCAACGGGCAGCCGCTGTTCACCGCGGCGCAGGTGACCTGGAACCTGCTCGAGCCGTCCGCGGGTCCCGCCGCGGCCGAGGCCGCCTCGGCCGGCTGGGCGGTCCTGGTGAAGGAGGCCGTGGCCAACGGGCGGCTGGCGCCGGGTGGCGGCCCACCCGGGCAGCTGACCGCGCTGGCCGCGGCCCGCGGCGTCACCGAGGACGCGATCGCCCTGGCCGCCGCGCTGGCCCAGCCCTGGGCGTCCGTGGTGCTGTCCGGCGCCGTCACCGAGCCGCAGCTGCTGGCCAACCTGGCCGCGCTCACCGTCAGCCCGCTACCCGACCTGGATCTCGCCGAGCCGCCCGGTGCCTACTGGGCCACCCGGTCCGCCCGGCCGTGGCGCTGAGCCGTCGGGTTGCTGATCA
Source organism: uncultured Actinomycetes bacterium (assembly GCA_963702235.1). Lineage (GTDB taxonomy): Bacteria > Actinomycetota > Actinomycetes > Streptosporangiales > Streptosporangiaceae > PALSA-505. The sequence goes on along the minus strand of CAVPBZ010000020.1, from coordinate 251,512 downwards.
GCTCAGGTAGCCGGCACTGGCTCGATCGTGTCGCTGGGGACCCAGCCTTCGTGGCCGAGAGCATTCCGGACCCGGGTCCAGCCGCTCGGGTCATCGACGACCAGGACCGTGAGCAGCTCGCCAGCCGCGGTGGCCAGCTCGGTGGTGTCGTAGGGCGCGAGCACCACGGCGGGCTCAGACCTCGCGTCGATGTGCCGGGCGGGTACCCACCCCGATCCGTCGTCGGTGGTGACGAAAGCGAAGGCGGGCCACGTGGTGTCCCGTTCGCCGGCACGCACGTTCTGACCAGGGGTAACCTGGATGGGAGGCCGACCCGGGATCGCATGTGCTCTCACCGCTCGCACCGTGGTCATCTCCCCAGTGTCCCTGGTCATCGCCGCCCGTTCAGCAGCAAGCCCGGCGGATGAGCGGCTGGGCAGCACCGTACTCATCCGCAGCAACCGGCGCCCTGCTCTCACGGCCCGCCGCCCCATCCAGTGCCGCTCTGGCTACTATCGCCTGCCATGGACTTCGACCGGCTGACCATCACGCTGCTCGTGCTCCGCGACGACGCGCCCCCCTTCACCCGGGAGGAAGAGGACGCGCTCCAGGACGCGCATATGTCGCACCTGGCCGACCTGCACCAGGCCGGTCAGCTGCTCGCCGCGGGTCCGCTGCTCGACCGCAGCTCACCGTTCCGGGGCCTGTCCGTCTTGCCCGTCGGGGTGGAGGAAGCGCAGGCGCTCAAGGAAGCCGATCCCGCTGTCCAGGCCGGCAAGTACCGCGTCATCGCCCTGCCATGGATGGTGCCAGCGGGAGCCATGTCCTTCTCGCCCGCCTCCTTCCCCCGGTCCGTATCCGAGGCCGCCGGCTGACGCCGATTACCGCGGCGTGATCGCGATGGCAACGGGATTCTTTCCGACCGTGGCCGGGGTGCCGGGCCGCCCCTCGTCCCACCATTCCCGGGACACCCAGGATTCCCTCAGGTATTGCCCAGTCCGCGCTCAAGGCGTAAGTTCGGGGCGCACACATAGGCCGATGCGCTGGCACCTCATGGCCGGCCGCACAGGAAGAGGGGAGGAGCGCCGCCAGCAACGGTGCGGCGGCGGTCCTTGCGATGTTGCGTGTGCCGCCGCCGCGAGCCAACGCCTGCACCAGGCATTGATTGCGGAAGGACGATCCATGAAGCCTCGCTTAATGCTTACCCTTGCATCCGTTCTCGGCGTCACGCTCGCCGTGGCGCTGGGCCTGGGGCCGTCGGGGCTGCGAACGCAGCACGCGAGCGCCGCCGTTCACGGCCTGGACGTGCGGGGGCTGAACCGCATCCAGCGGACGCACCTGTCCGGGTTCGCCTCGTTCGAGGCCGGCATCGGCGGGCCGTGAAGGCACCCGCGGTCCGGGCCGGTGCCCGGATGAGCAACGCCGGGGTGAATCTGTGCCCGCGCAACCTCGGGTCCAACGTCCTGGTCAACCAGAACTGCCTGAACGTCACCGACCCGGACCTCCAGGGCCGCGGCCAGGCGCAGAACGAGACCGCCATCGCCCAGAATCCGCTTAACCCGCGCCAGGTGGTGGCCGGGTTCAACGACTACCGGCGAGGTGACGGCACCTGCGGCACGGCGTTCAGCGGGAACAGCGGGGCAAGCTGGACCGACAGCACCATGCCCAATGGGTTCACCCGCGGCACGAACTTCGGCGGAGTGGCCAGGCAGTACTGGCAGGCCGGCGGCGACCCGTCAGTGGCCTGGGACAGCAGGGGCAACGCCTACTACGCGTGCCAGGTGTTCATGCGCGGGCCGGGCACGACCAACAACCCTGACACCTCCAGCGCCGTCTACGTGTTCCGTTCGACCGGCGACGCCGGCGCGTCCTGGAACTTCACCGGCCATCCCGCGGTGGAGACGTTCACCACCAACCCCAGCATTCTCAACGACAAGCCGTACATGACGGTCAACAACAGCCCCGCCAGCCCGTTCCGGGACCGGATCTACGTGACCTGGACGCTATTCGCCGCGGACGGCACCGGCTACATCTACGAAGTGCACTCCGACGACTACGGCCAGACCTTCAGCAGCCCGGTCGTGGTGAGCACGACGAGCTCGCTGTGCGCGAACACCTTCGGCCTGCCGACCCCGCAGGGAACCTGCAACGAGAACCAGTTCTCCGACCCGTTCACCGGTCCCGACGGCACGCTCTACGTCACCTACGCCAACTTCAACAACTCCAGCTCCAGCAGCAGCGACAACCACAACCAGATCTTGCTGACGCGCTCCACCGACGGCGGGCAGACCTTCAGCGCCCCGACCCTGGTGGGCAACTACAACGACCTGCCGGACTGCGCCACCTACCAGGGCGGCCAGGACGCCGGCCGGGAATGCGTCCCGGAGAAGGGCACCGCGCAGAACTCGGTGTTCCGGGCGACCAACTACCCCTCCGGGGCAGTGAACCCGACCAACCCCTCGCAGGTCGTCGTCACCTACGGCTCCTACATCAACCGTGACTCGAACGAGTCCAACGGCTGCACGCCCGCCGGGCTCAGCGCCTTCGGCACCAACCTGTACACCGGTGTCAAGACCGCCGGCGCCTGCAACAACAAGATCCTGCTGAGCATCTCCAGCGACGGCGGGAACTCCTTCACCGGCACCACCGTCGATCAGCGGCTGATGCCCGTCGTCAACACCGCGAAGAAGCAGGCCACCACGGACCAGTGGTTCCAGTGGGCCGGCTTCACCCCCAGAGGCACCCTGGTGACCTCGTACTATGACCGGCAGTACGGCTCCAGCGAGTTCACCGGGAACATGGACGTGAGCGTGTCCACCTCGAAGAACCTGTCGGCCTTCGCGGTGAGCCGGGCCACCTCCGCGTCCATGCCGTTGCCCACGCAGTTCCCCGACACCCAGGGCAACAGCGTGTTCTTCGGCGACTACGCGGGCGTCGCGACGGTCTCCGGCGCCCACCCGCTGTGGTCGGATACCAGGAACCCGGACGCGTTCCTCTGCGCCGGCACGGCGGCACCTGGCGTGCCACCCGCGGTGTGCACGGGCGCCGAGCCGAACGGGCTGATCGCCAACGACCAGCAGATCTACACCAGCCGGCTCCCGGCCTCCTAGCCGCCCCGCCGTCCGCGTGGCCGGGCCGTCCTGGCCCGGCCGCGCGGCGGCTGGCGGTCCGCCATCACCTGCCCCGGCGCTCACGGAGCACCGCTTGGATAGCGGCATGCGCACCTGCTGGCTTAGCACGAAGCTGCCGACCCGGTGGCCGAATGTCTTACGGGCAACCGCATTCACATCGTCGAGTGGGCTGTATCAAGGCATGAGGATTCACTTGCCGCCCTTTCGGCTGACCGATAGCACGGCGCTACTACCCCCGTTGCAGCGCCTTCGGCCTAGCGGGACCGCCAGATCAGCGCCGCCGGCGTTCGGCTGAAGGACAGCGACGGATCGGGAGCCGCCCGCAGCATTCCGGTCACCAGCGGCCTGGCCACCACCAGGTGCCCGCCGGGACTGGCCCGGTAGAAGCCCAGGGCGGCCGGCTGGCCGGACCGGAGCCCGGAGCGGGCCAGGACATCGTGCAGCCGGCCAGGTCGGCGGCCGTGGCCGCACGGACGATGAAGCCCCCTGTGCTCACAGCTGCGGTCACGCGCTCTGCGCGAGCGCTCGCTGATATCCCCTCCCGGAACCTCTTGACGCGGCGCACCCGCGGGCTTATGTTTCGTGAAACGACGTTCGACATTGTCGAACATGTTTCAGATTTGACCCCCCCGGCTCCGTCTCACCCAGAGGAGGTGAGGAGCCCCGGCACCCGGTCTTCACCGCCACGTGCCGCGGGCGAACCGCATGGCAGCACCACCCACCACTCCCCAGAAGCTCGCAGCCGAATTCCTTGGAACCGCCTTCCTGGTCTACGTCGGAGCCGGCTCGGCCGCGGCCACCGGCGTGATCGCGGCCGGCACCAAGGTTCCCTTCTCGATGGCCCAGCTCGGGATGATCTCGTTCGCGTTCATGCTCGTGATCGTCGGCGCGGTGTACGCGATCGGCCACATCTCCGGCGGTCACATCAACCCGGCAGTGACGCTGTCGCTGGCCGTGTCCGGCAAGTTCCCCTGGCGCGAGGTGCCCGGCTACTGGGCAGCGCAGGTGGCCGGCGCGGTGGCCGGAGCAGCCGCCATCTTCCTCACCCTGGGCCGGGCGGCCACGGTCGCCGCGGGCGGCGGGGTGACCTCCTACAACCCGGCGACGATGGGCTTCGGCCGGGGAATGGTGATCGAGGCGATCGGCACGTTCATCCTGGTCTTCGTCATTTTCGGTGTCATCGACCACCGGGCGGTGCCCGGCTGGGCGCCGATGGCCATCGGCGCCATCGTCTTCGCGGTCATCATCATCGTGGGCCCGGCGACCGGAGCCGCTATCAACCCGGCCCGGTACATAGGCACCGTGTTCATGCAGAACGCGTTCGGCGGCAAGGTGCTCTGGTCGCAGGTGCCCGCGTACCTCATCGGCGAGCTGGGCGGCGGGATGCTGGGCGGCCTCGCCTGGGCCCTGATCGGCAGGACCCGCGCCGACGCGTCGTTTACCAGCCTGGCACCCGAGGACCCCGTCCCGGCGGCTGCCGAAGTCTTTCCGGACGGGCAGCGGGTCTCGGAGGGCAGGTCATGAAGAAGCTCATCAACTCACCCGACAGCGTGGTCACCGACGCGCTGGCAGGCATAGCCGCGGCGCATCCGTCGCTGGCTGTCGAGATCGAGCAGAAGGTCATCACCAGGGCCGCCGGCCCGCAGGCAGGCAAGGTCGCCCTGGTATCGGGTGGCGGCTCCGGCCATGAGCCGCTGCACGGCGGCTTTGTCGGGTACGGGATGCTGGACGCCGCCTGCGCTGGTGAGGTGTTCACCTCGCCGGTGCCAGATCAGATGCTGGCCGCGACCAAGGCCGTCAATGGCGGCGCGGGCGTGCTGCACATCGTGAAGAACTACACCGGCGACGTGCTCAATTTCCAGATGGCCGCCGAACTGGCCGGGGACGAGGGCATCGAGGTCGTCTCGGTCGTCACCAATGACGACGTGGCGGTGCAGGACTCCCTCTATACCGCCGGCCGCCGGGGGGTCGGCGCCACCGTCTTCGTGGAGAAGATCGCAGGCGCGCTGGCCGAGGAGAGAGCGGGCCTGGACAAGGTCGCCGACGTGGCCCGGGAGGTTAACGAGCGGTCCCGGTCGCTGGGGGTGGCACTCACCTCGTGCACGGTTCCCGCCGCGGGCAAGCCGACCTTCGAGCTGACTGAGTCCGAGATCGAGATGGGCATCGGCATCCACGGCGAGCCCGGCAGGTTCCGCGTCCCGCTGAGCACCGCACGCGAGCTCACCGCCGCTGTCCTTGATGCGATCCACGCCGACATGCCGCTGTCCGGCGACCTGCTGGTCATGGTCAACGGCATGGGCGGCACACCGCTGCTGGAGCTCTACGTCGTGTTCAACGAGGTACGGCAGTACCTCGAGGCAAAGGGCGCACGGATCGCCAGGAACCTGGTGGGGAACTACATCACCAGCCTGGAGATGCAGGGCTTCTCGGTGACGGTGTGCCGGCTGACCGACACGCTCACCCGGTTGTGGGACGCCCCTGTGGACACGCCTGCCCTCCGCTGGGGACGCTAGCGCCAGTAGTTCCCACAGCGCAGGAGAAAACCATGGATGCTGAAGTCTTCCGCGGCTGGATCATTGCCGTCGCCAGGATCGTGGACGAGCAGCGGGACCACCTGACCCAGCTCGACGCGGCAATCGGTGACGCCGACCACGGCACCAACCTCGCCCGGGGGTTCACGGCCGTGCTCGGCGCGCTGGATTCGGGCGCGCCCGCGACGCCGGGAGCGATCCTCACGCTGACAGGAGCGACCCTGATCTCCAAGGTCGGCGGCGCCTCCGGGCCGCTGTACGGCGTGGCGTTCCGCCGCGCGGGCAAGTCGCTGGGCGACGTCGCCGAGGTGGATCTGGCTGCGCTGGCCGACGCGCTCGACGCGGCGCTGGCGGGCGTACAGCAGCTCGGGGCGGCCAGGGAAGGCGACAAGACGATGGTGGACGCGCTGGCGCCCGCCACGGTGGCTTTCAGCAAAGCGATCACCGAGGGGGCGTCGCAGGCCGACGCCCTCTCGGCGCTCGCGGAGGCCGCCCTGGCGGGGGCGGCGGCCACCATCTCGATGCAGGCGCTCAAGGGACGGGCCAGCTACCTCGGGCCGCGCAGCGTCGGCCATGAAGACCCGGGCGCAGCCTCGACAGCACTGATCCTGGGCGCGCTGCGCGACGCGGCCCTGGCGGGCCGGTGAGTCCCGTTACGGTCTACCAGGGCCTGACGGTGTCCGAAGGCGTGGCCACCGGGCAGGTATACCCCGGCGGCACCCGGCGCGGCACCCGGCAGGCAACCCCCGACGAGGTGGCAGCGGCCTTCGCCGCCGTGGCCGCGGACCGCGGCGCGCTCGCCCGGCAGCTACGCGAAGACGGCCGCCGCGAGCAGGCGGACATCGTGGCGGTCGGCGGGCTGATCGCGGCCGACCCCGCGCTGGTGGATCCCGCCGTGGCCGCGGTCCGTGACGGCGCCGAGGCGGCGGCGGCGGTGGAACGCTCGGCTGCCACCCAGGCTGCGGCCCTGGCCGCACTGGCCAACCCGGATCTTGCCGCCCGCGCGGACGATGTCCGCCAGGTCGCCCGCGCGGTGCTGGACCGCCTCGCCGGGGACACCGCGGCACCACCTCCCGCCGGGGGCTTCATCCTCGTCCAGCGCGAGGTGGATCCGGCGGACCTGATCCGGTTCGCCGAGGCCGGGCTGAGCGGAGCGGTGTCGGTGTCCGGCGGCGCGAACTCGCACGCGGCGATCATCGCGCGCGGGCTGGGCGTGCCCATGCTGGCGGGCGCAGACCCGGCGGTGCTCGAGCTTCCGGCTGGCCGGCCAGCCCTGCTGGACGGCGCGGCCGGTCACCTGGTGATCGACCCGTCGCCGCGGCAGCTGGCGGCCGTGGCCGGCGCGGGCGCCCCGGCCCGGGCAGCGCACGCCAACGGCAGCCCCGGCCACGGCAGCAGCACCGCACCGGCCCCTGGCACGCCGCACTACACCGCCGACGGCCAGAAGATCACCCTGCTGTGCAACGTAGCGTCCGGCACCGAGGCACGGATGGGCCTCGCCGCGGGGGCGGCGGGCGTTGGCCTGCTGCGCACCGAGATTCCCTTCCTCCGCGCCACCGGCTGGCCGGCCGAGGATGACCACCGGTCGGCGCTGGATCCTGTCCTTGGCCTGCTCTCGCACCGGACAGCGGTGGTGCGGCTGCTCGATTTCTCCGGGGACAAGATTCCCCCGTTCCTCGATGACGGCGAAGCAGGCCTGACCGCGCTGCTGCGGCATCCGCGGGCACTGAGCGACCAGCTCCGTGCCGTCCTCGTCAGCGGCCGGGACACGGTGCTGCACGTCATGGTGCCGATGGTGACCGCCCTGGACGAGGTGGCGGCGGTCCGGGCGGCCCTGGCGGACGCTGCCGCGGCGGCCGGCGCGGAGGTCCCGCCGCTCGGCATGATGGTGGAGGTCGCGGCCACCGCGGCGGCGGCCGGCGCGTTCGCGCCTGCCGTCGAGTTCTTCTCGATCGGCACCAACGACCTCACCAGCCAGGTATTCGGGCTCAGCCGCACCGATCCGCGGCTGCGCCCGGCCCTCGCGGCGGACCCGCAGGTGCTCGCGCTGATCTCGCGAGTGGTGACGGCCGCCGACGCCGCCGCAGTCACGGTGTCCGTCTGCGGCGACGCGGCCGCGGATCCGGCCGTGCTGCCCCTGCTCATCGGCCTGGGCGTGCGCTCGCTCAGCGTCGGCGCCGCGCGGCTGCCGCAGGTGGCACAGTGGATCGCCCGCGCCGATACGGCAGCGTGCGCGGGCCTGGCCGCCCAGGCCCTGCAGGCGACCACCGCGGACCAGGTGCAGGCGCGGGTGGACGCGCGATGATCTCAGCCCAGCGCCGACAGGACAGCGCCGCCGCGGCCCGCTCCCAGATCGCGGGAGATGGCCCTGGCCGCCTCCTGGACCGCGCGCACCAGCTCGTCGCGCGTTCCCGGGGCCAGCAGCCGGTCCGCCGCCCCGACCACGCCGATCGCGCCAGCCACGGCTCCGTCACGGCCCAGGATCGGCGCGGCGACCCCCGCGTCGCCGACGGTAGCCTCCTGGTCCTCGATCGCGTAGCCCTGCTTGCGGACCAGGGCAAGCGCGCGGCCGAGCGCGACGCGGCTGGTCTTCGTCCGGCCGGTCAGCGGGGCGAAATCCGCGGCCAGCGCGCGGGTGCGTCCCGCATCCGGGAGATACGCCACCATGGCGTGCCCCAGGGCGCAGGCGTGCCACGGGATCGCCGCGCCCACCTCGAGGATCTGCACGGTGTTGTCCGGGCGGAAGACGTGGTGCAGCACAATGGCCCGGGACCCGGAAAGAATGGCGACCCATACCGCCTCGCTGGCCCGCTGGGCCAGGGATTCCGCCCACAGCAGCGACCGCGACCGCAGCTCCGAGCCGTCCAGGAAAGCGTTGCTGAGCGAAACCACGCCGGGTCCGAGGCTGTACTTGCCGGTGTCGGGGTCCTGCGCGACCAGGTCGTGCTTCTCCAGCGTGCGCAGCAGCCCGTGCACGGTGGGCTTGGCCAGGCCGAGCCGTTCGGAAATCTCGGTGACGCCGAGGCGGGGAGTGCCGGAGCCGAGGACGGCAAGGATCCGGGCTGCCCGTTCCACCGATTGAATCATGACACCCTTTCAGCAATGTCGAACATGATTCAGGATATGCCATGAACCCCGACGCCAGGGTAGGGATCGTCCTTGTCTCGCACAGCGCCGCCCTTGCCGAGGGGGCGGCAGAATCTTGCCGCCCAGATCAGCGGCGGAACCGTGGCCATTATCCCCGCCGGGGGAACGGACGACGGCACGCTCGGGACCAGCTCCGCGAAAGTGGAGCGGGCAGTGAAACTGGCCGACGCCGGAGCCGGGGTGGTGATCCTGCCGGACCTGGGAAGCGCGGTGCTCACCGTGCGGGCCCTGCTTGGCGACCCCGGCGACCTGCCCATGCCGGTCGAGCTGGCCGACGCGCCGTTCGTCGAGGGCGTCGTCGCCGCCACCGTGGCCGCCGCGGCGGGCGGGGACATCACGGCGGTCGTGACCGCAGCGAAGGAGGCATGGCATGCCCGCAAGCTATGAGCAGGCCCTCACGCTCGCAGGTGACCTGCATGCTCGTCCGGCCGGCGCGCTGGCCATGGCGGCCGGGCAGTTCTCTGCCTCGGTGTCGCTCATCGTGGGCGACCGCAGCGCCGACGCCAAGAGCGTCCTGGCAGTCATGGGACTGGGCGCGACCAGCGGCCAGCATGTCACCGCCACAGCGGACGGACCCGACGCGGAAGCGGCGGTGGCGGCGGTCATTGCCATCCTGGCCGAGGCGACGCGGGTGGGGGCGTGACCGCCCTGCCAGCGCCGCTCACGCGTACTGGGACGGGGCGCGGTCCGGCTTGTTACCCGGCGGCGAGGCTGAACACGTTGAAGATCCGCTCCGGGCGGTACCCGCTGACCGGCGGGCCCAGCCGCATCCGGGTGACCTGCCGGGCCAGCCGGAACCCTAGCGAGACCGCCAGATCAGCGCCGCCGGCGTTCGGCTCGGGGAAGGACAGCGACGGATCGGGAGCCGCCCGCATCATCCCGGTCACCAGCGGCCTGGCCGACTCCGCGGACGATGCGACGATCGGGCCGCCGCCCCACGGCAGCGGCAGCCAGTACCCCGTCCGGCCCGGCTCCGCGGACACGCGGGCCCGGCCGGCGAACGCGCGGAGGTAGGCGCCGCGGTCCTCGCCGGTCGCCTCGGCATCCAGCCTGAGCACATCCGCGATCGCGCCTGGCCCGGCCTCGGGGTCGTCGCCGCCGTCCGGCGCCGGAGCCGGGTCCCGCACCCAGATGCCGTACCGCACGCCATCGCCGGTGAACCCCAGCCGCTCGTACACCGGCCGGCCGAGCTCGGTGGCGGTCAGCAGCACGGTTACCACCCCGGCCTGGCGCAGCCAGCCGATGGCGGCCGCGCTGACCGCCGTGCCGATACCCTGGCCGCGGGCGCCGGGGTCGACCGCGACGTTGCCGAGCCATCCGGTCCGGCCGAACGACACCGCGTACGCCACGCCGGTCACCGTGTCCTGCTGGCACGCCACCACCAGGTGACCGCCGGGACTGGTCCGGTAGAAGCCCAGGGCAGCCGGCTGGCCGGACCGGAGCCCGGAACGGGCCAGGACATCGTGCACGCCGGCCAGGTCGGCGGCCGTGGCCGGACGGACGATGAAGCCCCCTGTGCTCACAGCTGCGGTCACGCGCTCCAGAATGGGCCAGCCCGGCCTGGTGATCAAGCCGATATAGCGGCTCTGCGCGGGAGTCGCGGGCCGGGAGACCGAGCGAAAGGGCGGGAACGAGTGCCAGAACGACGGGTATCGGCGGAATCGGCGCTGATCCACGCGGGAACGTCACGGGTGCCGGGCGACCCGTCGGCCCCGCCGCTGGTGCCAGCGAGCATCTTCATCTCGCTGGGCGAGCCCGGAGCGGGCAGCTACGGCCGCAACGGCAACCCCACCTGGGAGGCGCTGGAAGATGCACTCGGCGCGGTGGAGGATGCGGACGCCGTCGTGTTCGCCTCCGGACAGGCAGCGTCGATGGCGCTGATGCTCGCGCTGGCGGCGGGCCGGCAGCGGATCGTGCTGCCTGCCGACGGTTACTACAACACCCGGACGCTGGCCGGCCAGCTGCGCCCGCACGGTGCCGAGCCGGTGCCGGTTGACCTGCTGGATCTCGGCTCGGTCCAGCGGGAACTGGCGGCCGCGCCCGCGGTGCTGTGGGCGGAGACGCCGACCAACCCGCTGCTGCGGGTGGCCGACCTGGCCAGCCTGGGTGAGCTCGCCGCCGCCGCGGGCGCGCCGATGGTGGTGGACAACACCGTCGCCACCGGGCTGCTGCAGCAGCCGCTCGAACTGGGCGCGACGGCGTCGCTGTGCTCGCTCACCAAGTCGAGCTCGGGCCACTCGGATCTCGTGCTCGGCGCGGTGATCACCCGCGACCAGCAACTGCTGGCGGGCCTGCGCAGCTGGCGGGCCACCGGCGGCGGCATCGCCGGGCCGTTCGAGAGCTGGCTGGCGCTGCGCGGGCTGAAGACCCTCCCGCTGCGGATCGCCCGCCAGTCGCAGACCGCGCTGGCGATCGCCCGGCACCTGGCCGCGCACCCGCGGGTGCGCGCGGTTCACTACCCCGGAACGGAGGAGGCGACGCTCGCGGTTGCGCGTGAGCAGATGCCGCGCGGGTTCGGGCCGCTGCTGTCCTTCGAGCTGGACGCCGACGCGGCCGCCGCCGACGCGGTCGTCGCCGCGTCCCGGCTCATCCTGCCGGCGACCAGCTTCGGCGGGGCCGAGTTCGACCTGGGAACGGCGGGCCCGGTGGGCGGGCGAGACCGCGCCCGAGGCACTGATCCGGCTGTCGGCCGGCCTTGAGCCGGCCGAGGACCTGATCGCCGACATCGACGAGAGCCTGGCGTCGCCCCGACCCGCCGACCGGGGCTGACCGAGGCAGCACCGGGACGGGCTACGAGACCAGCGTGTCGACGGAAACCTGCCAGAGCAGCGCTGCCGCGTCCGGGTCCAGTGCGTAGGCGGCCACGCCGCGGCGGGTGCCCGGCTGGTTGGGCTCGGCCTCGTTGCCGTCCTCGAAGTACCGCCCGCCGACGCCGTCCAGCAGCGGCGAGGTCGCGACCAGCACGGACGTGGCCGCGCCCTGCTCGGGCGTCTTCCAGACCGGGTCGGCCCCGCCCATCCGGGCGCGCATCCTGGCGAGGTCCTCGTCGGTGATGTAGCGCTGCAGGTTGGTCCGGATCGCGCCGGGCATCAGCGCGTTCACGGTGATGCCGTCGCTGGCCCAGCGCTTCGTCGCCGCCACCCCGAACAGCACGTTGGCCGTCTTGGACTGCCCGTAGGCTGCCCACGGGTCGTACTCGCGCTCCCGGAAGTGAATGTCGTCGAAGACCACCGGCGAGCTCAGGTGCCCCCTCGAGCTGACCGAGACGACCCGCGCCCCGCCTGCCGCGGCGAGCGCCCGGTGCAGTCCGGTGGCGAGCGCGAAGTGACCGAGATGGTTGGTGGCGAACTGCAGTTCCCAGCCTTCCGGCGTGCGCGTCAGCGGCGACGCCATCACCCCGGCGTTGTTGACGAGAATGTGCAGCGGGCCGTCCCAGCCGGCGACGAACGACGCCACCGACGCCTGGTCGGCCAGATCGAGCGGCGCCACCACGACCTGCCTGTTGCCGGTGCTGGCGACGATGTCCTCGGCGGTCCGCTCCCCCGCGGCCAGGTTGCGGACGGCCAGGGTGACGTCCGCGCCGGCGCCGGCCAGCGCCCTGGCGGTCTCGATGCCGATCCCGGAGGCCCCGCCGGTGACGATGACCCGGCGGCCGGCCAGGTCGATGCCGGCCACGACCTCGGCGGCGGTGGACTCAGCGGTAAACGGGGTGGTGATGCGTTCGGTGCTGGCAGTCATGGCTTCCTGTCTTTCGCCTGACGATGCGATCGGAGGCCCGGGCCGGTACGATCAGAAACGGAGGAACCTCCAGTACGCTGTCACTATAAACGGAGCTTCCTCCGTTTAGCAAATTCGCAAGGAGGAACCGTGTCCGCCACCGGCAGCCGCCCGCTGCGCGCGGACGCTTTGCCGGCAGGAACCGTGTCCGCCCCCGGCAGCCGCCCGCTGCGCGCGGACGCGCAGCGCAACCGCGACCGGCTGCTTGACGTCGCCGTCCGCGCGTTCTCGCAGGACGGGCCCGACGTGACGCTCGACGCGATCGCCAAGGACGCCGGCGTCGGCATCGGCACGCTGTACCGGCACTTCCCCACCCGCGAGGCCCTCATCGAGGCCGCGTACCGCAACGAGCTGGCGAGGCTGTGCGACGCGGTCCCTGATCTGCTCCAGGCCATGCCGCCGGACCAGGCCATGCGCACCTGGATGGACCGCTACATCGACTACATGAGCACCAAGCGGGGCATGGCTGACGCGCTGCGCGCGGTCATCGCGTCCGGCGGGAGCCCGTACGCGCAGAGCCGTGACCGGCTCACCACCGCGATCACCACGCTGCTCCAGGCGGGCGCGGCGGCTGGCACGCTGCGGCCGGACGTCGAACCCGCCGACGTGCTGGCCAGCCTGTCTGGCGTGTCCCTCGCCGCCGGGGAGCCAGCCCAGCGCGATCAGGCGCGCAGGCTGCTTGACCTGCTCGTGGACGGCCTGCGCTACCGCGCCGCCGGCCCGCGCTGAGGCTGTCTGCCGCCATCCGAGCCGACCCGGGACGGCCGGGCCGCTGTCCTCGCTGGTAGCCGCCAGCGCCGGGTGCCGCTGAGGCAGACGTCCCCGGACCGCAGGACTCACCGGTGCGGGCAGTGGACTCACCGGTGCGGGCAGCGCAGGTCACAGCGGCAGCGTGCGGCCGGCCGAGACCGGCCGCAGCTTGTCCGGGTTGGTGATGAACTGGATCGCGGTCACCCGGCCGCCGGCGACCAGCCAGGCGATCGCGGCGATGACCTGCCCGCCCGCGGTGATCAGCACCCCGGGCGCGCCGTTGATCTCCGCCGTCGCGAACGTCATGTCGGCGACCTCGAAGCCCTGGTACGGGCGGGTAGAGATGCCAGTGACGAACCTGGCCACCTTGGCTGCCCCGGTGATCGCGCGCCGCGCGGCCCTCGCCTGGCCGCCGCCGTCGGTGGTCAGCGTGACGTCGGGAGCCAGGACCGTCATGAGCCGGTCGATGTCGCCGCCGATGGCGGCGTCGAGGAACCGCCTGGTCACCTCCCGCTGCTGGCCAGGGTCCACCTCGAACCGCGGCCTGCGGGCCTGGACGTGCTCGCGGGCCCGGTGGGCCAGCTGCCGCGCCGAGACGTCGCTGCGGCCGAGCGCCGCGCCGATCTCCGCGTAGCCGAAGCCGAAGACCTCGCGCAAGACGAAAACGGCTCGTTCCTCCGGGGTCAGCGACTCAAGGACCACCAGCATCGCCAGCGAGACCGACTCCGTCAGCTCGGCGCGTTCGGCAGAATCGGGGCCTGCCTGGGTCAGCAGCGGCTCGGGCAGCCAGGGCCCGACGTAGGCCTCGCGGCGGGCGCGGACGGAGCGGAGCCGGTTCAGCGAGGTGTTGGTGATCACCCTGGCCAGGTACGCGCGGGGGTCGGCGACGTCGCGGCGGGGCGCCGCGGACCAGCGCAGCCAGGCGTCCTGGACGGCGTCCTCGGCATCCGCGACCGTGCCGAGCATCCGGTAGGCGACCGCGAACATCAGGTCCCGGTGCGCCTCGAACGTCCCGGCGTCAGGCGCTGCGGGCGGCATCGGCCTGGGGGGCGACGGCCTGGGCGGCAGCCGACGGGGCGGCCGCGGACGGGGCGGCGGCGGACGGGAGCTCGCACCGGTCCTTGAAGCCCTGCGCGATCAGGCCGAGCGCGGAGTTGATCCGGGACCGCAGGTTCTCGACCGCGACGGTCGCGGTCAGCTCGACCAGCTGAGCCTCGCTGAGCTGGCGGCCGAGCTGTGCCACCAGCTCGTCGGTGACGGCGGGCGGAGTCACGGTCATTGCCTCAGCGTATTCAAGGACGAGCCGCTCCAGCGGGGTGAAGACCGCGCTGTCCCGCCAGCCGGGCACGGCCCGGACCTTCTCCGCCGGGACGTGGTGCCGCGTCGTTGCCTCCCAGTAGCCGAAGTCCAGGCACCAGCCGCAGCCGATGCTGGCCGCGGCGGCCAGCTGCGCGAGGTCTTTCAGCCCGGTGTCGAGCGAGCGCCACCGCTCGACCTGCAGCTCGAACAGCGCATAGCTGCGTGCCACCTGGACGTTGTGCCCGACGGCGGCACCGGGATCGAGCATGGTGCCGTACCGGCGGCGGACGAACCGGGTGGCGAGCCGGTAGGTCAGTGTCTGGGGCGGGTGGAGGGAAATGCGCGCCATCACGGTGTCCTCTCGCGGGTCCGGGGTCTCTACCGGTTCAGACACGCGGCGCGGCGCGAACGTGACAGGCCGGCTCAGTCCGGCGGCGCCCCGGCTTCCAGCTCGGCCCGCGCCCGGAGCAGCTCCTGCCGGGCGGCCTCGTCCGGGACCGGGTACTGCGGGTCGATCTCGATCAGCGTCCGGCCGATGACCGCCGCGGCGCAGATCCGGGTGAACCACTTGTGGTCGGCGGGCAGCACGTGCCACGGCGCCCACTCCGTGCTGGTGTGGGTCAGCATGTCGGAGTAGGCGCGCTGGTAGTCATCCCAGTACCGGCGGTCCCGCACGTCGGAGGCCGAGAACTTCCAGTTCTTCTCCGGCCGGTCGATCCGCTTGAGGAACCGGCGCCGCTGCTCCTCCTTGGACACGTTGAGGAACAGCTTGACCAGCCGGATCCCGTTGCCGGCCAGGTACCGCTCCCAGTCGTTGATCTCCCGGTACCGGCGCGGCCAGATGTCGCCGGTCACCGGCGGGATCCTCTCCCTGGCCAGGCTCTCCGGGTGCACCCGGACTACCACGACCTCCTCGTGGGACCGGTTGAAGATCCCGATCTCACCGCGGGCGGGCAGCCGCCGCTCGTGCCGCCACAGGTAGTCGTGGCCGAGCTCCTCGGCGGACGGCTCCTTGAAGCTGGCGACGTGCACCCCCTGCGGGGTTCACCCCGCTCATCACGTGCCGGATCGTGCTGTCCTTGCCGGCCGCGTCGATCCCCTGCAGCACGACCAGGACGGCGTAGGTGTCCTGCGCGATCAGCCGTTCCTGGTACTCGGCGAGCAGCTGCACGCCGCGGCGCAGCAGCTCGTTCCCGTCCTTCTTCCTGGCCACGCCGAACCGCTCGCCCGGGTCGAAATCCTCCGCCAGGCTGACCTTCGAGCCCGGCCTGACCCGCAGCGGCTCGACGAACGCCGCCACCCAGCCGGTGTCCAGGTCGCTCATCGCCATCCTCCTTCTCGCTGGCGGTCCCGGGGTCAGCTCCGGCCCGGAACGAGGCGGAACGTGACCGTGCTGCCGGGGGCGGCCTGCGCGCAGGCGCTGAACCCGGCCGGATCCACGACGGCGATCACCGGGTACCCCCCGGTGGTGGGGTGGTCGGCGAGGAAGATCACCAGGTTCCCGTCCGGCAGCAGCTGCACGGCGCCCCAGACCAGGCCCTCGCTGGGCAGCTCGCCGCTGACCGCTCGCTCTACCCGCGGGCCTTCGAGCCGGACGCCGATCCGGTTGCTGGCCAGCGCCACGGTGAACCTCGCTTCGGTGAGCGTGGCCCGGCCGCCGGCGCGAGCCAGCCGTCCCGCGGCCCCAGGTGGACCGGCAGCTCGGCGTGGCCGGAGGGCGGCCGCGGCTGGCCCTGGTCACCGGCGGCGGGCGGCCCGGACGCCTCGCCCGTGGCCAGCACCTGGCCGGCCGTCAGCCGGGCCGGGCCGAGGCCGGACAGCAGGTCGGTAGACGCGCTGCCGAGCACGTGCGGCACGGCGAACCCGCCGGAGACCGCGACGTAGCTGCGCGCGCCCGCGGTGGCCCGGCCCACGTCGAGCACCTGGCCGGGCCGGACCGGCACAGGGACGCCCCAGCCGGCCGGTCGTCCGTCCAGCGTGACCGGCGCGGCCGCTCCGCTCACCGCGGCCGTGGCGGAGCCGGAGAACCTGAGCGCGACCCCGGTGAGGGTGGTTTCCAGCACCGGCGCCGTCGCCGCGTTGCCGGCCAGCCGGTTGGCCAGCCGGTGCGCCGCCGGGTCGAGCGCTCCGGACCGGGGCACGCCCAGGTGCGCCAGCCCGGGCCGCCCCGCGTCCTGCACGGTCGTCAGCGCGCCCGGCCGCTCGACGCTGATGCTGGTCACGAGCCCACCGCCGCGAACCTGACCCGGGTGCCCGGGGTCAGCAGGGCCGGCGGATCCTGGCTGGCGTCCCAGAGCACCGCGTCCGTGCGGCCGATGATCTGCCAGCCGCCCGGCGACGAGCGCGGGTAGATGCCGGTATAGCTGCCGGCCAGAGCCACGCTGCCGGCCGGGACGGCCGTGCGGGGGGTCGCCCGCCGCGGGACGGCGAGCTCCTCGCTGAGCCCGGACAGGTAGGCGAAGCCGGGCGCGAAGCCGCAGAAGGCCACCCGGTACTCGGGGCCGGCGTGGACTCGCGCCACCTCCGGCTCGGTCACCCGCCACGCGGAGGCCACCGCGGCCAGGTCCGCCCCGTCGTACCGGCACGGGATCTCTACCACAGGCCCGTCCGGCGCGGCGGCCGGCCGGACGTCCCAGCCGCGCAGCTCGCGCCCGACGGCGGCCGGGTCGGGAACGCCGTCGAGCAGGATGGTCCGGGCCGCCGGGATCACGTCGGTCAGCGACGGCGCCCAGCCCCCGGCCCGCCTGCGCTCGATCTCCGCGTGCAGCGCGAGCACCGCCGCGATGTCGTCCAGCTCGACCAGCACGGCCGCGGCGCCCACCGGGTAGAACTTCACCGGTCATCCCTCCCTGGCAGCACTACCGTACGTACGCGATGATGGCAGGCATGACCGGCGGCCCCTCCATCGACCTGAACAGCGACATGGGCGAGGGCTTCGGCCCGTACCGGCTGGGACCGGACGCCGAGCTGCTCGAGCTGGTCACCAGCGCCAGCGTCGCCTGCGGCTTCCACGCCGGCGACCCGCGGATCATGGACGCGACGGTGCGGCTGGCGGCCGCCCGCGGGGTGAGCGTCGGGGCGCACGTGTCCTACCCGGACCTGGCCGGGTTCGGCCGCCGCCACCTGGCGGTCAGCCCGGACGAGCTGATCACCGACGTGCTGTACCAGCTCGGCGCGCTGGACGCGTTCTGCCGCAGGCACGGGACCTCGGTCAGCTACGTGAAGGCGCACGGCGCGCTCTATAACGATCTGGCCGACGACGTGATCCTGGCGGCGGCTTTGGCCGATGCGGTGCAGGCGTATGACGGTAGCCTGGCCGTCCTGGTGCTGGCTGGATCCGCGGCCGCCGAGCTCATCGGCGGCCGCGGAATCCGGGTGGTGACCGAGGGTTTCGCCGACCGCGCCTACACGCCGCGGGGCCGGCTCCTGTCCCGCCGCGAGCCCGGTGCCGTGATCACCGACCCGGCCGACGTCGCGGCGCGCGGCACCCGGATAGCCGCCGGGCTGCCGATCGCCGCCGACGACGGCACCGAGCTGGTCGTGCGGGCCGACTCGATCTGCGTGCACGGCGACACGGCGGGTGCCGTGACGCTCGCCGCCGGGCTGCGCCACGCGCTCGCTGCGGCCGGCGTCGAGTGCCGTCCCTTCGCCGCCGTCGCCGCTAGCCGCTGACCGCTGCCTGCCACGGATCGCGCCCGGGCGGCTGGCATGACTCCTTTCCCCGAACGGCTCCGCTCCCGGCCGCGCGCGGGTGCCGGACTGGTCACCACCCAAGCCCCCGACGGCTCCGCCCCCAGCCCGGCGCTCGCACCGGACAGGTCACCGCCCGAGACCGGCCGGGGTGTGACAGCATGTCCGGGATGCGAGTGCTACGGACCCCGGACGACCGCTTCGCCGCCCTGCCGGACTTCGGCTACCAGCCCCGTTACGCCGACGCGGGCGGCGTGCGGATGGCCTACGTCGAGGCCGGGCCGGCCGACGGAGAGCCGGTCCTGCTGCTGCACGGCGAGCCGAGCTGGTCGTTCCTGTACCGGCACGTCATGCCGGTGCTCGCCGGCGCCGGGCTGCGCGCCATCGCCGCTGACCTGATCGGCTTCGGCCGGTCGGACAAGCCGGCCGGCATGGGCGACCACAGCTACGCGCGGCACGTGGAATGGGTCAGGGCGTTCGCCTTCGACGCCCTCGGCCTGCAGTCGCTGACCCTCGTCGGGCAGGACTGGGGCGGGCTGATCGGGCTGCGGCTGGTGGCCGAGCACCCGGACAGGTTCGCCCGGGTGGTCGCGGCCAACACGGGGCTGCCCACCGGCGACCAGCCGATGCCGGAGGTCTGGCTGCGGTTCCGCGAGGTGGTGCGGACCGCGCCGACGCTGGACATCGCGCGGCTGGTGCAGTCCGGCTGCCAGACCACGCTGGATGCCGCGGTGCTGGCCGCCTACGAGGCGCCGTTCCCCGATCCGGACTTCACGGCCGCGCCGCGGGCGATGCCGGGCCTGGTGCCGACGACGCCGGATGACCCCGCGTCCGCTGCCAACCGGGCCGCCTGGCAGCGGCTGGCCGGCTGGGACAAGCCGTTCCTGGTGGCGTTCAGCGACCGGGACCCGATCACCGGCGCGATGGCGCCGATCCTGCAGAAGGTCATCCCCGGCGCGGCGGGCATCGAGCACCCGGTGATCGAGGGCGCCGGCCACTTCCTGCAGGAAGACGCCGGCCCTCGGCTCGGCGCGGTGATCGCGGACTTCGTCCGCGCGCACCCGCTCACCGGCTGACCACGCTCCTGCGCTCCTGCGTTCATCCGGCGCTCGCGCACCCCGGCGTGGCGTCGATGGCACCTTGATGTCCACCGGTGGACATCAACGGCCCATCGATGGTCTGATGGGCGGAGCTGGGAAGATCCGCTTCTGGGCCCCCCCAAACGGCGTGAAGACACGTAGAGTAGCGAAATCGTGACGTTTTAGTAGAGGTGCCATCCAGGCCAGCCGGGGGAGTGTGGTCATGGACAAATCCGTACGTGCCATATGGCGGGGAAGACGTCGCCGGCACCCTGCGGAGAAAGATGCCGCAGCGGCGAGGGCAGTGCAACCCGCCGGGCCAGCCGGCCCGGCGCCCAGCGCCCCCGACGACACCTCCGCGGTCGATCGCCTGCCGCCGTCGCTGCTGGCCGTCTCGCGGGAGCTGCCCTCGAGAACCGCCGCGGTGCGCCTCGCGGTCGACGACAGTAAGGTCATCGCCGTGATCGGCGGCGAAGGCGGCGATCCGTACGAGTGGTGGGCCGCGATCCATCGGCTGGCATCGGGTTCGGACACGTCGTGAAGCGGGTACAGCGGGTCATCCTTCCGGAGGGACTCCGGGCTATCGCCCACCGAGCCGAGAACAACCAGCTGATTGTCTACGTGTCCGACGTTCTCGATGCCAGGAGGCAGCGGGCCGCCGCGGCGAAGGCGGTGTGCACCTGGCATTGCGCGAACCGGTGGGCGCTGGCCGTGGGCGCGCTGCTCACGGTGGTCCTGGCCTGGCTCTCGCGCGCCGCAACCTCGACCCGGGGCCGGGTCGCTTCGGCAGCGGTCATGGTCACCGCCGCCGCGGTCGCAGTCGGCTGGACCTTCTTCGCGGGAACAGCGCCGCCCCCGCCCAGCCCGTCCGCCGCCGGGCTCCCCGTGTCCAGCGCCGCGCTGTCACACCAGCCGCCGAGGCTGCAGCTCAGCCCGGGCCGTGATCCGGCCCCGCGTCCCCCGGCCCGGCCGGCCGCGTCCGCCGCCCACGTTCCGGTTCTGTCGGTCGCGCGGTCGGCGGCACCGGCGCCCTCCCAGCGGCGGCCCGCGGTACCCGTGCCGCCGCCGCCGCCGCGGCGGCCTCCGTCACCGTCACCGCCGCCGCCGCCGTCACCGCCGCCGCCGCCGTCACCGCCTCCGCCTCCGTCACCGCCGCCGCCGCCTCCGCCGTCACCGTCGAAGGGCAGTCCGGGCTTGTGCGTGACCGTCCTTATCATCCGTCTGTGCGTGTGAGCGTGGTCCCGACGCTGATGGCTTGACCGAGAGCCCGCCGGAGAGGGGATGGGCTTCCCCGGCGGGCAGCCTGCGGCCGAGCGGGCCGGCGGCTCCGGTGCGGGATCTAGCGAAACGCGTCAGGACCGCCGCCGTGGCGATCGCCGGCACGCACACCGCGGCGAGCCCGTGTCTGGTCCTGACGTTTACCCGTTTCCGCATGTCAGTCCCCTGATCGCGGGAAAACATGTGCATTTGTCCAAATCTGAGGATTGGGAAGAACGTACCAACCCTGTTACCGTGCGTCAATGACCAGTCGCGTGGAACCAGTCCAGCGGCGCAGCCGTAGCCGACGGGAGATGCTGCTGCGCGCGGCGGTCGAGCTTCTCGCGGACGGCGGCCCCCGAGCCGTCACGCACCGGGCGGTCGCGGCCCGGGCGGGCGTGCCGCAGGCGTCGACCACTTACTACTTCGAGTCCATCAAGCAGCTCACCGACGAGGCGCTCCGGCTGCATCTTTCCGAGCGCAAGGCCGAGCTGCAGGCGATGATCGCCCAGGCGAGCGGCAAAGGACAGACCACCGAGGAGATCGCGCGGCAGCTGGCCGAGGCCCTGATCACCCGGTCGCGGGAGATCGCCATCGCCCAGTTCGAGATGTACATGCAGGCCGGCCGCAACCCGGAGCTGCGCACTCACGTCGAGCAGACGCTGGCCGCCTTCGAGCAGCTGGCCGAGTCCGTGCTGGCCGTCCTCGGCGCCCGCGAGCCCGAGCGCGCCGCTCCCGTCTTCGTCGCCCTGATCGACGGGTTCCTGCTGCACCGGGTGGCCCGGCCGGGCAACGAGCGCGCGGACGCGGTGTCCCTCTTCGAGGCGATGCGCGCCCTGTTCATCGCCTACGTGATGGACGAGACGGAGTTCGAGCAGTGGCGGCAGCGGCTCAACCGTTCCTTCGCCGCGGGCGGCACCCCCAGCATCTCCCCGCTCGGCTGAGCCGCCCCGGTGCCTGGACACTCTGTGGCTGCTGAGCCGCTGCCGGCCGGCCTGGCCGGGCAGATCACGCACGTGGACGACGCGACGGGCCGGCTGCTGGCCGGGCTGGCCCGGCTGGCCGGCACCGATCCCGCGCGTCCCTCGCTGTGCGCAGGCTGGACCGTCGGCCATGTGCTGACCCACCTCGCCCGCAACGCCGACGGCCTGCGCCGCGGTGCCGAGGGCGCGCGCCGCGACGAGCAGGTCCCGATGTACGACAGCCTGCAGGCGCGCACGGACGACATCGAGTCGGGCGCGGCCCGGACCATGGCGGAGCTGACCGCGGACGTGATCACCTCGGCGGCGGCGCTGCGCCGTGCCTGGTCCGCCATGCACCCGGCCGACTGGGAACGCGCGATGGCGCACCACCGGGCGGGCCTGCTGCCGCTCAGCGAGACGCCGGGCATGCGGCTGAGCGAGCTAGAGATCCACCACGTTGACCTCGGCTGCGGCTTCGGGCCGGCGGCATGGCCCGGCTCGTTCGTGGCGCAGCTGCTGTCCGCTATCGGCCGGCTGCCGGCCCGGCTGCCGGCCGGCGTGCGGGTGGACGTGCGGGCTACCGATACCGGGGCGCGGTGGATCGCCGGGCCGGACGGTGCCCGGCGGGTTGACGTCAGCGGCCCGTCCTGGGCGATCGCCGCGTGGCTGGCCGGCCGCCCCGCGCCCGCGGCCGGCGCGCTGTCGGTGGCCGGCGGTGCGCTGCCGGCGCTCGCGCCGTGGCCCTGATAGCTCGTACAGTCGGGTCATGTGCCGCAGCATCAAGACCCTTCGTAAGCCGTATACCGAGCAGGTGACCGACGCCGACGTGCGGGCCGCCGCGTTGCAGTACGTCCGGAAGGTGAGCGGGTTCCGTACGCCGGCCGGGCACAACGCGGAGGCGTTCGACCGGGCCGTGGACACGGTCGCCGCCGCCACTCAGTCCCTGCTCGACCATCTCGAAGTCAAGGGCGCTGCTAAAGCCGCAGCAAGTTAGTTTCGCGGGCTGGCCTGGTCAGACCGCCAACACTGACCGACCCCGGCCGACGTCTGTGGTCACGGCAGTAGCCGCAGTGGACGAGGTCCCGGGCCAGCCGCGGCGGCGGCCGCCACCGCGAGACGCCCCTGATAAGGCCAGGCCGGTGACGAACTCCGCGACCGCGGCGTTGAAGTCGTCCGGCTCTTCCCAGAACGGGCAGTGGCTGGACTGGGGGAAGGTGCGGAGCCGGGCGCCGCGGATCTGGCCCGCGATGTACTCGCCGGCGCGCGGGCTGGTCAGCTTGTCGTCCTCGCCGAACAGCACCAGCGCGGGCACCTCGATCTGCGGCAGGAACGCGCGGTAGTCCCGCAGCGACTGATCCATCAGGATCGTGCTGGCGATCACCGGCGGCACCCGCAGGATCTCCGCGGCCATCCACTGCTGCGCGGCCTCGTCCGCCTTGTGCAGCATCAGCTGGGTGAACTCGGCGACCAGCCCCGCCTGGTCGGTCTGCAGCTGCTCGTTCATCTCGCGCAGCGTGTCCAACGTGAACGCGCCGAACTCGTAGCCGTCTCAGGCGAAGTCGGACGGCGGCTGGTCCACGATGACGATCCCCGCGAGGCTGTCCGGCCCGAAGCTGCGCAGGTACTCGTAACTGACCATCGCGCCCATCGACCAGCCGGCCATGACCGGCCGGGTGACGCCGAGCTCGCCGAGGATGCCGTGCAGGTCCGCGGCGTAGGCGGCGACCGTGTGACCGTCCAGCGTCTTGTCCGACTCGCCGTGCCCTCGCAGGTCAGGCACGATCATCCGGTGGCAGGGGAATGCTTCCACCTGGCGCCGGAAGAAGGGGCCGCTCATCGACCAGCCGTGCACGAAGACCAGCGGCGCGCCGCTGCCCTCCGTCTGTACCGAGAACGTGACGTCGCTGACGCGTAGCTGCTGGCGCATGCGGTTCCTCCGTTACGCCGAGGCAGGCGCGGCCGCCTGCTCGGTCTCGACGAAGACCTTGGCCGTGTCCCGGATCCGCTCCGGGTGGCGCACCGAGAAGTAGATCAGCATGATCACGCCGAGGCCGTACCAGGCGCCGATGACGATCCCGGCCACGCTATACGGGTACGACAGCGCGCTCACGAACTTGAACACCTTGATGCCCAGGTCGGTGAAGAACGCCGGCACGAACAGCACGATGCCGAGCACGGGAACAGCACGTGCTTGATCACGTTGAACTCACTGCGCCGCTCCCGCCAGAAGAACGCGATGCAGGCCAGGTTCACCGCGATGTAGATCGGCACGATGGCTCCGGTGATGATCGTGCCGATCAGCGCGAAGGCGACCAGCGGCGTGTACTGCTCGCCGAGCCACAGCGTCAGCGCGAGCCCGACGCCGAACGTGACGAGGACCGCGACGTGCGGTGACTTCCACCTGGGCTGCGTCGCGCCGAGCACCCGCGGCAGCACCCGGATCCGGCCCATCGCCCACTGGCAGCGAGTGGCGGCGCAGCCGCCGCCGTTCGCGCACGCCGCGTTCGAGTTCAGCAGGGCGATGAACAGGACCACCCAGCCGCCGCCCCAGACGGCGGTGGCGATCAGGTTCCACGGGTTGCCGCCGCCGGCCGTGTAGAACTTCCCGAACCGGTCGCTGCCGAAGTACACGGTGGCGGCGTAGGTGGTCAGCACGTAGAACAGCCCGACGATCAGGCAGGAGCCGACCAGCGCCCGGCCGGCCCACGTTGCGCCTCGGATCGCGGGTCTCCTCCGCCATCGGCGCGGCCGCGTCGAAACCGATGAACGCGAGGATGCCGTACACCGATCCGGCGATGATCCCGGACATCCCCTTGAATCCCGGAACGGTCGCGAAGTGCGTGGTGAACACGTCGAAGGTGTTGCGCGACCCGGCGCTGACGATCAGCGTCAGCGCCAGTGCGATCATGACGAGGATCTCGAACGCGCCGAGGATGAGCCCGAACCGCGAGCTCACCTGGACGCCGAAGTAGTTCATCCCCGCGACCAGCACGACGCAGAACACCGCGCCGACCACCCACCAGGTGTTGTAGGACAGGCCGAAGTGCGCCAGCAGCGTGCTGCCGAGGATGCTGCCGAACAGCACCGAGACCAGCGGCACGACCATCG
Source organism: uncultured Actinomycetes bacterium (assembly GCA_963702235.1). GTDB lineage: Bacteria > Actinomycetota > Actinomycetes > Streptosporangiales > Streptosporangiaceae > PALSA-505. The sequence goes on along the minus strand of CAVPBZ010000020.1, from coordinate 226,802 downwards.
GGTAGGCGCCGGCGAAGCCCCAGCCGGCCAGGAAGCCGAGCCTGCTGCCCAGCCCGTGCGCGATGTAGGTGTACATGCCGCCGGCGCTGGGCAGGTGCCTGGCCATCTGGCCGATCGACAGCGCGGTGAACAGGCAGCCCACCTGGGCGATGACGACGCCGGCCACCAGCGAGCCGCCGGCGTAGATCGCGCCGACCGAGATCGAGAACGCCGCGGCGGCGGCCGGCGCCATCGTGGTCACCGACGTGAAGATCACGTCGGGCAGCCCGATGGCATTGGCCCGCAGCGAACCCGCGGCCGGAAGGTCGGTGACCTGCTCTGCGCTCATTGGCATACCCTTTCCGGTGCGGCGGACCGCGGCATCAGCTCCCGTGCGCTAGGTCTGATTCATAGACCTTTACTTTGGTGCGGACTGTAGGAGCAGGCCGGGACGGTGTCAAGACCCGCTGCCCGGGTCCCCCACGTTCGCCGCGTCCGGCGTGGTCAGGGCGTGCCGCAGCCAGTCCCAGGTGGACTCGATGTGCTCGCGCATCGCGGCCGCCGCCCGGTCCGCGTCGCCGTCCCGCACCGCGGCGGCGATGCGGCCGTGATCGCTCAGGGAATGCTCGATGTCCGGCGGGTACACCAGGGCATCGGCCGGCAGGAAGAGCTGCCCGCGGACCTCGTCGATCGCCGCCGCCAGCCGGGGGCTGCGCGCGGCGGCGGCGAGCGCCCGGTGAAAGGCGCTGTCGGCGGCGCGGAACGACAGTACGCCGGTGACGCCGGGCATCCGCCGGACGGCGTCCTCGATGGCCCGCAGATCGGCCTCGTCCCGGCGCCTGGCGGCGAGCCCGACGGTGTGCGCCTCGACCGCGATCCGGTACTCGATGATGTCCTCGAGGTCCGCGAGGTTCTCCCGCATCAGGCGCAGCCAGCGGCGGCGCGGCTCGACCAGCTCGGTCACGAACGTCCCGCCGAGCGCCCCGCGGCGCGCGACGAGGTAGCCCTCGCGCTGCAGCTGGGCCAGCGCCTCGCGCAGCGAGACCCTGGCCACGGAGAGCTGATCGGCGAGCGCGCGCTCGGGCGGCAGCCGGTCACCGGGACCGAGCTCGCCGCGGTGGATGAGGCCGCGGATCCGCTCGGTAATGACTTGCGGGGTCGTCGGCATGAGGGCCGGCGGCAGGTCAACGCTGCCGCTCGCGACCGGGCGGTCTGCACCGGGCATCTCATCCCCCGTGAGAGCGTTGGCGCGGATTTCGTCTAGATTAAGCGTTTTCTCCGGGTCAGGCCAGCACCGCTGTTTCCCCCGGGTACGCGTGCTCATGAGCGATCTACCGAACGGGCAGGCGCCAGACTCCGTGCACGGAACCCCGGCCGGGGTAGGCCGGGCGCCACGGCGGTGATCGCCCGGCCGGCTGGTCCCGGGTGCCGACGTTGGTTCTCACACGATGTGTCGTAAACGGTGCACGAAGCGGAAGAAAGGTGTGCTCGATGTGCCGTAAACGGGGCACGAAGCGGAAGAAAGGTGTGCTCGATGGACCATCACGGCACGATTCTTCTCGCACAGGGTGTCCTACCTGCCTTGACGGACCGGGGTGAATGTCGTGAGACTGGCGCGTTGTGGGGGGCGAAATGTGTGCGCATCGTGTGGATTCACGAGAGGAAGACATTTCGGCAGCGATGGCCGCCGGTGGCCGGGTCTCGCGGGCCGGGTCTTCCGGTAATGGACGCGTTGCTCCTTCCGACCTCGAACTGCTGGATGCCTGCCGCGCCGGTGACCAGAATGCCTGGGATCTGCTGGTGGCCCGGTACGAGCGCCTGGTCTTCTCGGTGGCGCTGCGCAACGGCGTAACCCGCGAGGAAGCCGCCGACGTCACTCAGATGACCTTCATCGCGTTGCTGGAGTCGATCACGAGGCTGCGCGACGAGCAGCGCCTGGCGTCCTGGCTGATGAGCGTGGCCCGCCGGCTCGCATGGCGGCAGCGGCGGCGCAGCGAGCGGGAACGCCCCCTCGAGCAGGTGAGCTCGGCCGAGGACCCGATCGCCGCGTGGGAGCGGGTTGCGGTGGTTCAACAGGGACTGCAGCGGCTGGGCGGCGCGTGCCGCGATCTGCTGCTGGCTCTGTACTTCGACCCGGCGGCGCCGTCCTATGCCGAGGTCGCCGAGCGACTCGGGCGCCCGATCGGCGGGATCGGGCCGATGCGAGCGCGCTGCCTGCAGCATCTGCGCACCCTGCTGGGGGAAGATGCCGAGTCATGAGCACTGACCCGGACCACCCTGACTTCGGAATGCTGCTGGACTGGCTGGAGGGCCGGCTGGACCCGGACACCTCCGCCCGGGTAGCCGCCCGCGCGGTCGAGGGTGACGCGCGCACCAGTCGCACCGTGGACTGGTTGCGCGGCTTCCTGATGACGGCCGCTGCGCTGCCGTTGCACGAGCCGCCCCCGATCGTGCGGCAGAGCCTGACCCAGTACTTCGCACGATGGAGCCGCGCCCGGGCTGAGCTCGATCAGCGGCCGCCCGAGATGCACGCACAGCTGCTGTTCGACAGCCGGCAGGATCTCGCCCCGGCCGGAGTCCGCGCGGGATCGGACTGCGGCGACGCCGTTCACCTGGCCTACACCGCCGAGGCCGGCGACCTGCTCCTGGACGTGTACAAGCTCGGGGCCGGCCGGGTCCGGCTCGACGGTCAGGTGCTGCCGGCCGAGCCACAGGGCGCGCCCATTTTCGAGGCGTCCGTCGCCGGGACTGGATTCACGGTCCGGACGAAGGACGGTGATGACCTCGGCCGCTTCAGTCTGCGCGACGTGCCCGAGGCACGCTGCCAGCTCAGGGCGAGCAACGGCGTGGTGACGATCGTGGCCGAGCTCGATCTGGACCCCGGCGGTGAGCCGCCATGATCACCGCAGACGCCAGCGGGGCAGCCGATCTGCTGGCTCCGGCAACGAGCGCTGGCCGCCTCGCGCACCTGCGGGCCGAGGGACTGGCTGACGAATCCGGGCTGAACTGGCTGCTGGACCGGGCGCAGGAACTGGTCCACGACGAACCGGGCGTGGCCGACGAGCTCGCCGAGCTGTGTGACACGGCGGCGGCCGGCCTGCATCTCACCGCCGTCAGCGCCCGCTCCTGCTATCTGCGCGGGCGCATCTATGCCGAGCGCGGCGAGTTCGATCGTGCACTGGAATTCGTGGACCGCGCCCGGCGCGGATGGACCGACGCGGGACAGCCCCTGGCCGCGTTGCGCACCGAGATCGGCCGCATGCAGATTCTCGACGATCTCGGCCGGCACGAGGAGACCGCGGCCGCGGGCAACGCGCTGCTGAACGCGCTTGACAGCCTGGCCGGCCACACAGATCAGCCGGTGCTGTGCCGGCAGCTGCGCGCGATGGCGCTGAATAACCTCGGCGCGACCTACAGCCAGGTCGGCGACCATGAGCGTGCCCTGGATGCCTACGCGCAGGCGGAGACCGGCTATCTCGCCCTTGAGATGCGGGACGATACCGCGCAGCCGATGGCCAACCGCGGCATCTGCCTGCTCGCGCTGGGCCGTCCCCGCGAGGCGCTGAGGGTGCTGCGCGCCGCCGCCGAAATCTTCGCCCAGGCAGGTGACCGGCTCTGGGCGGCCAAGTGTGCCGGGGTCATCGCCCGCGCACACCAGCAGCTGGGTGAGCTGGTGGACGCCCTGCGGGTGCTCGAGCCCGCCCGCGTCACGTTCGATCAGCTGGCGGTGCACGCCGAGGCGGCCCGGATCCAGCTCGCTACGGCCGACGTGTATCTCGCGGCCGGGCTGTTCAGCGAGGCTCGCACCGCGGCTGCGGCGGCCGCGGAACGTACCGCGTCACAGGGAATGGTGCACGACAACGCCGTTGCCATCTTCACGCTCGCCCTGGCGCACCTCGGGGCGCGCCGCTTCGACGATGCGACCAGGGAACTGGGCCGGGCGGCCGTGTTGTTCGACCGGGTGCGGGATCGCCAGCACCGGGCCAGGGTCATGCTCGCCCAGGCCGAGCTGGCCGCGCTGCGCGGCCAGCGCGTCGAGGCGCTGGCCTGGGCGGACGCGGCCGCCAGGGACCTGGAGGCAGGCGGATGGCTGATCCCGCTGGCGTGGGCGAGGCTGAGGCAAGCTGACCTGGCGCCGGCGGCGCAGACCGCGGCTCTGCTGGCCGGCGTCGCCGGTCTCATCGAGGAGCTGAGCTTGCCGGAGCTCCGCTACGCCTGCCAGCTTCGCCTAGCCCGCCTGCACCGGCGGGAGCGGCAGGATGAGCGGGCCGAGGCCCTGCTGCGCGGCGCCATCAACACGGCCGAAGAACTGGGCTCCAGCCTCCCGGACCCTCTGCTGCGCGCGGCATTTCGCGCCGCGAAGCTGGACGCGCACGATGAACTGGTCGAGATGCTCGTGACGCGCGGACGCCCTGGTGATCTGGCTGAGGCGTGCCGGATCGGCGATCGCGCCAAGGGGCAGACGCTGATCGAGCTCATCACCGCGACGATCGGCCCGCGCCGCCTGGCCGCGGAAGCAGGGATGCAGAGCGCGCTGCTCGAGCAGCGCTGCGCGGACCTCAGCGCCGTCTACGGCACGATGACCACTGCCGAGCGGCCCGCCCAGCAGGTGCCGCTGCGGCGGCGCGCCGAAGAGCTCGAAGAGGAAATTGGCGCCCTGCGGCTGGAACGGGCACTCGCAGCTTCGCCCGCCGCCGCTTCCGGGGCTTTAGTAGCCGCCTCGGTCAATGACCTGCCCGCCACGCTCACGCTTGCCTACCACGTGGCCGGCGACACCGTGATCGCCTTTGTCGTACGGAACGGCGAGGTCCAGGCACGCCGTTTGGACGGGGTACTGCCGGCGGTGGCCGTCGAGCTCGACCGGCTCGTCGCGCAGTGGAGCCGGTTCCGGCTGGGGAGCGCCTTCGCCCGGCGCAACGAGGCCAGCCTGCTGGCTACCACCAAGGACAGCCTCGCCGCGCTGTACCGGCTCCTGGTCGCCCCGGTCGCCGATCTGCTGGCCGGGCCCGACGGCGCGAGCCTGGCCGTCATACCCCACCGCCTTTTGCATCAGGTGCCGTTCCACGCACTCCACGACGGGGCCGGCTATCTGTGCGAGCGGCGAACGATCACGCTGATGCCGAGCATGACCCGCACGCACCCCGCCGGGCCGGCCCGGCGATCCGGCCGCGGCACGCTCGTCTTCGCCGTTCCCGACGCGCATGCTCCCGCCATCGAGGCCGAGGCCCTCGCCCTCGCCCGGGTGATGCCGGATACCCGCCTCCTGCTCGGCAGCGACGCGACCAGTCAGCAGCTGCGCGAGCAGCTACCCGGCCCGGCAGCGCTGCACCTGGCCTGCCATGGGCTCTACCGGCCGGCCAACCCGCTGTTCTCCTCCTTGCGGCTGGCCGACCGCTGGATCAATGCCGCCGAGATACTCGACCTGGATCTCGGCGGTGCCCTGGTCACGCTCAGCGCCTGCGAGTCCGGGCGCCCGTCCGGGGACACCGCCATACCGGTGGGGCTGGCCTGGGCATTCCTGGCTGCGGGGGCCTCCGGCGTGGTGGTCAGCCAGTGGATCGTCGACGACGACGCCACCGCCACGCTGATGTCAGCCATGTACGCCAACCTCGCCGGGGGCCTGGCTCCGGCGGAGGCATTGCGACAGGCGCAGCTGGTCACCGCGGCCAGCTCCCCGCATCCCTACCGCTGGGCGCCGTTCGTCTACGTGGCGTCACCATCGGCCGAGCCGATCGGAGCACCTTCATGATCAAGAACAGTCGGCGGGGGCTGTGCGCGCTCGCCGCCGCGGCGGCCGCCACAGCGTCCGTGCTGACGGCGGCGCCGTCGGCTTACGCCGACGTGCAGATCAGCTTCCCTGTCCAGGCGGTGGGGAATCTGCAGGCCAGTCCAGGGGCGACGCTGGAAGCCGGTTACGCCTTCCAGACGTCGGGTAACCATCCGGCGGCCCGGGTGTCGTTCTCGCACGCAAGAGTCGCCCTCAACGCCACGTGTGTCTCCGGGCCGGGCGGCAAGGTGATCACGGTGCGGCTGGGCATGGAATCCTACGTCGAGCCGGCCAATGACGGGGGGAACTGGTGGCCCAGTGGCGATCAGACCAGCCTGGCCAGCTATCAGGGGGCGACCGTCGTGCCGAACCTGTGCGCCGGGGGGCTGGTGTCGCTGCAGCAGGGCGGCAGCTTCACCGCCACGGTGGCCTCCAGCGACGCCACCGATCAGGTGCACGTGCGGTGGCACTACGCGATCGCCGGGCCGGCCTGCGGCCAGGGCGGGAAATGGAGCGGTGACCAGCAGTTCATCCCGGGCCCGGGCGGGCCGCCGGCGCCTTCGCCGCCGCCGCAGCCCACCCAGGTCATCGTCAAGGTCGATCTAGCCGACGGGTACACGATCGGCGACGTCACCGCGGCCTTCCCGGTCACGGTGGACAAGGGCGGGCTGGCTTCGCGCGGCATCTACCTGGTGTCGCCGACGCTCCCGCAGAGCCAGTGGCCGCCCAACGAGCTGCAGCAGCTGGCCGGCCAGATCAACGGCTACCACGGGGTGGATTACGCCGAGGAGAACCTGCCGGTGCGGCTGGCCGATACCGAGTTCTACGCCTGGCCGTACGGAAAACCCACCAAGGACGGCAAGCTGCCGAAAAAGTTCACCAGCCAGCCCGCCGCCGCCGCGCTGCAACTGGCCGCGGCGCACCGGCAGAGCAAGGGCGCCGGGGTCACCGTCGCCGTGCTGGACACCGGCGCCGACCCCAGCGTGCCGGCGCTGCGCGGCCGGCTGCTGCAGGGGTGGAACTACGTGGCCGACAACGCCGACACGCGCGATAAGGGCACCCCCGCCGGTGGTTCCTCGGTCGGGCACGGTACGTTCGTGTCCGGGCTGATCGCGCTGGTCGCGCCGAAGGCGAAGATCCTGCCGGAGAAGGTGCTGAACGGCAACGGCTACGGCACCGTCTACGGCGCCGCGCAGGCCATCCTGGATGCGACCGCGGACGGGGCGGGCGTGATCAACCTCAGCTTCGGCACCGAGACCCAGCCGCCGTCCAACTTGCTCCAGCAGGCCATCCAGCAGGCCCAGCAGGCCGGCGTGACCGTGGTCGCGGCAGCCGGCAACGAGGGCAGCAACCAGCAGGAGTACCCCGCCGCCTGGTCGCAGGCGCTCAGCGTGGCCGCCATGGACCAAACGGACAGCACCCTGGCCACCTTCTCCAACTGGGGCGGCTGGGTTGACGTGGGCGCACCCGGCGAGCAGGTGGTCGGGCCGATGCCCGGCGGGGGCTACGACATCTGGGCCGGCACTTCCATGTCCGCGCCGCTCGTGTCCGGCCAGGCGGCGCTGATCCGCTCCCTGATCCCGGGCATCCATGCCGACCACGTTTTCCAGGCGATCGAGAACACCGCGACGAAACTGCCGCAGAACCCGATCCACTCCGGCGCCATCAGCATCGTCTCCAGCCTGGGTTTCGCCATCGCGCACCCCTGACCGGGCCCGGAAAGAAATACCGGCGCAGATGGATCAAACCCCATCTGGTCGTGCACTAGAGGATTGATGCCGCCGCTCGGGCATATGCCGCGACGTGGCACGTCAGCCTGCTCTCGTCAGCCTCGAGGGGGGCGGGCAGGGATACGGGTCAACCGGAGGGGTGCTTATTTCGATGTGGAGTTCAGTGCGCAGACATGCAGGAGTGAAGTTCGGGGTGGTCTTCGCGGCGGTGGTGACGGGCGTCGGTGTGGCGACCGTCGCGCCCGCTCTGGCGAACGCGGCTAACCCCAACCCGGACACTACGGCCACGGCGATGGTGAACGCCGACGGGACGGTGAGTGTCACGGTGGCGGGGACATGGTCCTGGCCGGGGCAGAACTGCGCGGGCCGCTACGGCGAGGGCTACGCGGTGGACTGGTGGGGCATCGGCCCCTCTGCTACCCCGGCCAACAGCTTCAGCCTCACCAACGCGACCATGGTCACGTCGCCGACCACGACCACGACCGGAACGATAACGCCTGATGGCAGCATTGCCATCAAGGGAGACGGGTTCTTCCACGTCAGCTCGGACTACAACGGCCAGGACATCAACACGTCCTCCACCTGCACCGACACCACGATCGGCGGCCAGCAGGGATCTACCGGCTCCTGGTCGGCGATGGCCACCTACCCCTCCCAGTCCGACCTGCCCCCGGCGATCTGCGTCAACATGTACGACGAGCACGGCAACGAGGGGCAGCCGAGCGGCAGCGCGAACGACTTCAGCGCGATCAAGGACAACGACAACTCGATCCAGACCAACAGCTTCAACCCGGCGCTGGGCGCCGGCTTCTGCGCGACGCCGACCGTGGTGACGCCGCCGGGGATCAAGCTGCTCAAGCAGATCTGCAAGGTCGCGGCGGCCCAGTGCAGCAAGAGCGTCAGCAAGGACTGGGTGTCCGCTCATGAGATACCGTCCGGATCAACGGCGGTGTGGCGGATCACCGTCACCAACAGCGGGTCGCAGACCCTGACCAACGTCGTCGTGACCGACCCGAAGGCGCCTTCCTGCGCGGGCACGGCAGCGGCCAGCCTGGCTCCCGGCGGCAATGTCGTCCAGACCTGCACCAGCACCCATGTCACCAAGGGCTTCAAGAACGTGGCCACGGTCACCGGCGCACCGCCGTCCGGTGCCAACGTGACCGCGACCGGCAGCGCCCAGGTGACCGTCATCCAGCCACCGCCAGGGATCACGACCAGCCAGTCGCTGACCCCCAACGACGAGGGCTTCGTCAACAACGGCCAGGAGGCCACCGGGAAGATGACCTTCAAGCTCTTCCCGCCCAGCGACCCGACCTGCTCCGGGACGCCGGCCTTCATGCAGACCGTCACGGTGACCAACGGGGTCGGCAACACGACTAACACAGCGTTCATCGCCACCCAGCCCGGCACCTGGCGCTGGCTCGTCACCTACAGCGGCGACGCTACCCATAAGAGGGCGACCAGCGGGTGCGGAGTGGAGAGCTTCACCCTGAGGAACTAACCGCACCGGAAGTAACCCCCGCACGGGGCCGCGAGCGTGCGCTCGCGGCCCCGTGAAGATCTCCCCGCGGCCCCGTCATGATCGTGAAGAGTTGTCCGTGTTCTCGCGCCTCAAACTCTTCGTGATCATGACACTGACGTCATCGTCAATGTGATCCACAAGACACGAGCGGCGGGCATGCACGGCGGTGTGCTGCGGTTGTACGGGGTGGCTTCCCCGACAGAGGGGGGAGGCCCGACGAGCCGCCGAAGACATCCGGGTTACCGGGTGCCGGCCCCGACCCGCCGGAAGCTGGTAGAGCTGACGCTCCCGCGGACGGTGAGCGTCAAGGAGGTGCTCGTTATGAAGCTCAGCGGAAGGTTCATCCTCGACAACCTGTTCGTGGTCAGCGGCGCGTTCCTGGTCGCCGCGGCGCTCGCGTTCTCGGCGCCGGTGGCGGGCTGGATCGGATTCGGCGTGTTCACCAGCCTGGCCGTCATCGCAGGCGCGAGCGCGGCGCTGGCCCGAAACACCGGCCGCAAGGCCGGGCACGGCCTGCTGGCGCTGGCCGCGCTGTGGTCGCTGATCGCCGCGCTGGTGTTCTCCGGCAGCGTGCTGATGTGGCTGGTGCTGGCCGACGCGATACTGGTCGGCGTCATAGGGCTGGCCGACCTCGCCGCGCACGAGGTCACCACCGAGAAGGTCGTGCACCAGCTGGTGGTCACCGGTACCCCGGCCGCCGCCAACGGCCACAGCACTACCGCCGAGCGCACTGCCGCCTGACGGCGCCGACGCCTCCCGGCGCCGACCAAGGGCCGGCCCCCTCCCCCGGGGGTCCGGCCCTTCCGCATGTCCGGGCGCGGAGCCGTTCGGGAAAGGGACTTGACATCAATCACCTTTTGACAGTTACTATCAAAAAGTTGTGACTGCCGGAAGGATGTGACTGTCATGGCATCGGACTCCCGCCGGTGGTGGGCGCTCATCGCCATCGCGGCCAGCGTGGTCGTGGTCGGCCTCGACCTGACCGTGCTGAGCCTGGCGCTGCCCACGCTCGCCCGCGACCTGCACGCGTCCACCGGAGACCTGCAGTGGTTCTCCGACGCCTACAGCCTGGTCCTGGCGGCGGCGGTACTGCCGGCCGGGCTGCTCGGTGACCGGCTCGGCCGCAAGAAAGTGCTGCTGGCGGCCCTGGTCCTGTTCGGCGCGAGCTCGGCCCTGTGCGCCTACGCGAGCTCGACCGGCGAGCTGATCGCCGCCCGTGCGGTGCTCGGCCTCGGCGCCGCCGCGATCATGCCACTGTCGCTGTCGATACTGCCGGTGCTCTTCACCGCCGACGAGCGGCCGAAGGCGATCGCGATCATGTCGTCGGCTACGTTCGTCAGCTTCCCGCTCGGTCCCCTCCTCGGCGGCTGGCTGCTCGACAACTTCTGGTGGGGCTCGGTCTTCCTCATCAACGTGCCGGTCGTGGTGTTCGCGCTGATCGCGGTGACCGTGCTGATGCCCGAGTCGCGCAGCGCGCAGCGGCGGCGGATGGACGGGGCAGGGGTCGTGATCTCCGGCCTGGGGCTGACGGCGCTGACCTACGGCTTCATCAAGGCCGGCGAGCAGGGCTGGAGCGATGTCACCAGCCTGGCCACGATCGCGGCCGGGGTGGTGGTGCTCGCCGCCTTCGTCGGCTGGGAGCGCCGGGTCCGAGCCCGCCGCGGCGAGCCGCTCGTGGATCTGTCCCTGTTCCGCTCGGCGGGCTTCACCTGGGGCACGATCCTGTCCACGCTGGTGTCGTTCGCGCTGTTCGGCATCCTGTTCGCGATGCCGCTGTACTTCCAGGATGTCCGCGGGCTGAACGCGCTGGGCAGCGGCGTGCGGCTGCTGCCGATGATCGGCGGGATGGTGATCGGCATGGTCGGCGGCAGCCGGCTGCAGAGCCCGCGCCGGAGCCAGGACGGACAGTACGGCGCTCCGCCGGTCAGCGTGAAGGCCCTCGTCACCACCGGCTACGTGGTGATGGCGGCGGGGCTGGCGATCGGCACCCTCACCCATACCGGCACCGGCACCGGTTTCACGGCCGCCTGGTTCGCGGTCACCGGCCTCGGCCTCGGCATCGCGATGCCGGCCGCGATGAACGCCGCCATCGGTGCCCTTTCGGCCGAGCGCTCCGGCGCGGGCACCGCCCTGATCACCGCGATGCGGCAGGTGGGCGCCACCATCGGGGTGGCCGTCCTCGGCACCGTGATCAGCGACGTGTACCGGAGCCAGCTGCACCTGGCCGGGCTGCCGGCGGCGGCCGCCGCCGCGGTGCGCAGCAGCATCGGCGTCGGCCTCCAGGTGGCCCACGCCACCGGGTCGCAGATCCTGCTCACCGCCGTGCGGACCGCCTTCGTCCACGGCATGGACCTCATGCTGTGGGTGTGCGCGGGAATCGCGCTGGCGAGCGCGCTGCTCGCGCTGTCGTTCCTGCCCCGGCGGGCCGGCGGAGCCGGGCAGCGAGTGCTGCAGGCGGCCGGGCTGAGGGGCACTGCGAGCGACGTGCAGCAGGCAGAGCTGGGACGGTGAGCGAGATGGCCGGCGCTGACCCGGCGAGACCAGACGGCCTGCGGGAGCGGAAGAAGGCCCGGACGCGCGCTGCCATCAGGCAGCACGCGCTCCGGCTGTTCGGCGAGCAGGGCTACGGCGAGACGACGGTCGAGCAGATCGCGGCGGCCGCCGAGGTCTCGCCGAGCACGTTCTTCCGGTACTTCCCCAGCAAGGAAGACGTCGTGCTGCAGGACGACTTCGACCCGATCGCGATCGAGAAGTTCGAGGCGCAGCCCGCTGAGCTGAGCCCGGTGGCGGCGCTCCGGGCGGCGATGAGGGAAGCCATGGCAGAGGCGTCGGCGGAGGAGGTCGAGCAGTGGCGGGACCTGAACAGGCTGGCCGCCTCCGTTCCCGAGCTTCGCTCCCGCCTGCTGGAGGAGTTTGTCCGGTCGGTCCGGATGGCTGCCGAGCTGATCGCGAAGCGAGTCGGCCGCGACCCGGATGATTTCGCCGTGCGCACGCTGGCTGGCGCGCTGGTAGGCGTCGGGATGTCCGTCATGATCACGGCTGCGGAGGACCCGGAGGCCGACATCGTGGCGCTCATGGACGCCGGGCTGGCTCTCCTGGAGGCGGGGCTGCCGCTGTAGCACCCGGGACGGCCGGGCTCGCCGGGGCTTGCTTACCGGCCCGCGCCGCGAGCACCGAGCCGGACAGGATCAGCGCGAACGACGCGATGATCACCGGGGTCAGCGGCTCGCCGAGCACCGCGACGCCGAGAGCGACCGCCACCGCCGGGTTGACGTAGGTGATCACGGTGGCCCGGGCCGGGCCTATCTCGGCGATGAGCCGGAAGAACAGCACGAACGCCGCCGCCGTGCAGAGCACGGCCAGCACGGCCAGCGAGCCGATCACGCGCGCCGCGGGCAGCGCACGCGGCAGCGTCAGGGCCGCGGCAGGCGCGTAGACGACGGCGGCGAACGCGAGGCACGCGGCGGTCATGCCCAGGCCGGGCAAGTCGCTCAGCTTCCGGCTGGCGATCAGCGGCCCGATCGCGTACCCGGTGGCGACTAGCAGCACCTCGGCGACCGGCCAGGCGCTGCCGCCCGCGGCCCGGCCGGCCAGCAGCGCCACCCCGCCCAGGCCGATGAGCAGCCCGGTCCAGCGGGCCGGGGTGAGCCGCTCGGTGCTGCCGGACAGCCGCGCGAGCACGGCGCCGATGATCGGGACGGTGGCGACCAGCAGGCCGCTCATCGAACTGGACAGGTGCCGCTCCGCGTTCGTCAGCAGCAGCCACGGCGCGATGATCTCGACGACCGCGAACAGGAGCAGCCACCGCCAGCGCGGCAGCAGGACCCGGAGCTGGCGGCGCCGCAGGGCCAGCGGGAGCAGCAGGACCGCGGCCACCGAGGTGCGGGCGAACACGAGCACCGGCACGGACACGCCCTCGTCGGCCACTTTGATGAGCAGGTAGGGGATCCCCCAGATCACGCTCATCGCGAGGAAGAGGATCCAGCCACGCCGGCTCACCGCACCTCCTCGTCCGCTCGGCGAACGCCGCGCTCCCTACCTGGATCGTCCCCTATTCCTGCCGCAGGCGCGCGCCAATATCCGACGGCGAGGGTGCTGCGGAGGTGCGGGAGCCACGGGGCGCGGGCGGCCCTACGTGTTCAGGCAGATCCCGAGGAAGCCCACGTTCAGGCAGATCCCGCCGCCACCGGACGAGCGCGTCGGCGAGGGGCTCGGCGAGGGTGACGGCGGCCGGGACGTAGGCGGCGGCGACGGGTGGTGGCCGGGCGGCGGCGGGCCGCCGGGCGGAGACGAGCTGATGCTGGGGCCGGGGGCCGGCGCAGGCGTGGACGACGGACCCGGGTGAGCGCCGGCGGGATGCCCGGGTGCCGTCCTGCCGGGATGCGAGGCCGACCGGGCCCCGGTCAGGCGGGAGACTGAGGTCGGGTCGGCCCCGGCCGGATCCAGTGCGACGCTGCCGGGCGCGGCGACGGGTGTCGTGGCCGCCGGGACCGGCAGCGGCACCGAGCCCGCCTGTGGCGCCGGCTGGCCGATGCGAATGGTCACGGTCACGAAAAGGCCATAGAGGATCGCGCCGCAGGCCAGCAGGACGACCGGAATGGCCGCACCGAGGGGATGCAGGCGCGCGGCTGCCGCCGCGTTTCGGAGGTTCAGCCTGACCCGGTCGGCAATTAGGGCCAGCGTGAGAGAGATAGCCGGAAGTTTCGGGCCGTGACCAACTCTCGCCGATGCCCGCAGCCGGTCGATGGCGGCGTGCCTGTCCGCGGCGGACAGGCCGGGCACCAGGTAAATGACCGTGCGCCTGCCCTCGGACCGGGCGCTGGCATGCAAGCCGCCCGGAAGATCCGAGTAGCGGATTCTGATCACTGCCGCCCCTAATTACGTTAGTACTGGAGGTACAACTCACCTCCATACAAGCGGTGACGACATTATCACGGCGGATAACCACGATCGCGGCGAAGTACAGGTTTTCCCGCTAATCACCGACGCACGCCATTCCTGCTTCTCGCATCGGAACGTGCATCTGCACAGTGCTCGTGCCGTACCCGGACGCGGACGCGGCTAATGTCGACGCTGGGATGCGCACGGCAGCAGGCACCGGGACGGCGGTCGGCGGCACGAGGGTGCCCGCCAGGCCGCGGCTGCGCTGGGCGCTGCTGACCGGGCTGGCCGGCGGCGCCGCGCTCACCGCGGCGTTCCCGCCGTACGGGATTCTGGCCGCTGGCCGTCCTCGGGCCAGCGTTGCTGGTGGCGGCACTGCGGCAGCGGAGCCTGCCCGGCTCGTTCGCGGTCGGGGCCGTGTTCGGCGTGGCCTTCTTCGTCCCGCTGCTGTCCTGGGTGCTCAACCTCGCCTGGTACGCCTGGGCGGCGCTCGCGATGGCCGATGCCCTTATCTTCGCCGTGCTCGCGGTCGGCCAGCGGCTGCTGCTGCGGCTGCGCGCCTGGCCGGTCGCGGTGGCGGGCTGGTGGGTCGCGGAAGAGGCGCTCCGCGACCGGTGGCCATGGGGCGGCTTCCCGTGGGGCAGGCTGGCCATGAGCCAGGCGGCAGCGCCTACCGTGCGCTGGGTGTCGGCCGGCGGGCCGCCGCTGCTCACGTTCCTGATCGCGCTCGCCGGCGCGTGCCTGGCCTGGCTGATCGCCGAGCGCCGGGTACTGCCCGCGGTCTGCCTCGGCTGCGCCGCCGGGGTGACGCTGGCCGGCGCCGCGCTGCCGGTCACCGGATCGGGCGCCGCGAGCGCCACCGTGGCCGCCGTGCAGGGCAACGTGCCGCACGCGCGGAGCCTGCCCGGGCTGCTCAACGACAGCGTGGTCACGCAGAACCACGCGGCGGCCACCGCGGCACTCGCCGCCCAGGTCAGGGCCGCCGGCGGCCCGCGCCCGACATCGTGATCTGGCCGGAGAACTCCACCAGCCTGGACCCGTTCGAGTACCCGTCCATCTACGCCGAGATCGCGGCCGCGGTCCGGGCCATCGGGCGGCCGGTCCTGGCCGGCGAGGTGCTGGACCACCCGCGGCGCAACGCCGGGCAGCTCTGGCTGCCCGGCCGGGGACCGACGGCGATCTACGTCAAGCGCCAGCTCGTCCCGTTCGGCGAGTTCATCCCGTTCCGCGGCGTGCTGTCGCACATCACGTCGCTGACCGCGCTGCAGCCGGTCAACTTCACCCCGGGCAGCCGCGCGGTGGTGTTCCGCACCGGCCGGATCCGGCTGGGCGACGTGATCTGCTACGAGGTCGGCTTCGACGGCCTGGTGCGGTCGGAGCTGAGGGCCGGCGCGAACCTGCTCGCCGTGCAGACCAACGACGCGACGTTCGAGGTGGACGGCCAGACCGGCGAGTCGCTGCAGCAACTGGCCATGGCCCGGATCCGGGCGGTCGAGTTCGACCGGAGCGTCGTGGTCGCCTCCACCACCGGCGTCAGCGCGATCATCGCACCGGACGGCAGCCTGATCAGCCACAGCGGCACGTGGCAGCGGGCCGTGCTGGAGGCGCGGGTCCCGCTGCTGACCGGCCAGACCCTCGCCGAGCGGGTGGGCAGCTGGCCGGAATACGTGATCACCGCGCTGACCATCCTCGCGCTGATCGCCGCCGCGGCGGGTGCCTGGACCGATCGGCGGCCCGGACGGCGCGCCGCTGCGGGCTGACCGTCCGGCGCCGGCTCGCCGCCGCGGACCTGGTAGCGGACAATCGAGGTGTGGCGATACTCCGGGGCCTGGCGAAGCCCGTTCGGTATGCGGCTTTGCTCGCCGGCGCGCTGCCGGCCCTCGCCTTCCCCGATCCCAGCCTGGAGTTCCTGGCCTGGTTCGGCCTGGTGCCCGGGTTGCTGCTGATGCGCGCCGCGCCGGACGGCAGGGAAGCGGCGGTGCGGGGCTGGTGGTTCGGCGCCGGGTTCCTGATGGCGAACATGTACTGGCTGGCCCCGGTGCTCGGGCCCGGGCTGCTGCTGGTGGCCGTGGTGCTCGGCGTGCTGTGGACCGGCGTGGCGGTCGCGGCCCGGGCGCTGCTGCGCCGGCCGCTGAGCGCCCCGCGCGCCCTGGCCGCGCTGGTCGTGCTGCCGAGCTACTGGCTGGTCATCGAGTGGATCCGGTCCTGGCAGGCGCTGGCAGGCCCGTGGGCCGTGCTGGGCGCCAGCCAGTGGCAGCATCCGGCGGTGCTGGCGCTCGCCGCCGTCGGCGGGGTCTGGCTGGTCAGCTTCGCGATCGTGGCCGCGAACACCGGCATCGTGATCGCGCTGATCTCCGGCTCGGCCGGCCTGCGGGTGCTCGGCGCGGTGGCGGCCGCGATCGTCATCGCGGCCGGCCCGGTCGCGTTCGCGCTCACGGCGGCCCCGCCCGTGGCCAGGCACGCGACGGTCGCCCTGGTGCAGGCCGGCGTCCAGCCGAGCCGGCTGCTCCAGGAGGACGCCAGCCTGCGGCTCACCCAGGCTGCCGCCCGGCCGGGCGGCAGCCTGCGCCGGGCGCGTCCCGGGCTGATCGTCTGGGGGGAGAGCAGCGTCGGCTTCAACCTGGGCAGCTATCCCCGGGGGCTGGCCCGGATCGAGGCGCTGTCGGCGGCCGAGCACGCGGACATCCTGGTCAATCAGGACTCCTATCAGGGCGGGAAACACACCAAGGTGGCCGTGCTGGTGGGCCCCGGCGGGATCGCCGGCGAGTACGTCAAGACCCGGCTGGTGCCGTTCGGCGAGTACATCCCGTTCCGGCAGCAGCTCTCCTGGCTGACGTCGATCAGCAAGGCGGCGACGGTGAACATGACGCCCGGCAGCGGCGCGCGCAACCTGGTCGCGACGTCGCCCGGCGGCCAGCGGCTGACCATCGGGGTGCTGATCTGCTTCGAGTCCGCGTTCCCCGACATGTCCAGGGTGGATACCGATCACGGCGCGCAGCTGATCGTCTACCAGACGTCGGACTCCACCTTCCAGGGCACCTGGGCGCTGGAGCAGCACGCCTCGCTCGGTGCGCTGCGCGCCGCGGAGACCGGCCGCCCGGTCGTCCAGTCCGCGCTGACCGGTGATTCCGCCGCGTTCGACGACCGCGGCCGGCTGCTGTCCTGGTTCGGCCCGGCGCAGGCCGGGGTGGACGTGGTCCGCCTCGGCCTGCCCGCCGCCGCGGTGCGGACCCCGTACGACCGGCTCGGCGACTACGTGCCGTGGACCGCGGCGGGTATCGCGCTGGCCGCGGCGGTCGTGGCCCTGTTCCGGTCCGGTCAGCGGGGCGACCGGCTGCGGATAGTGTGGATGCGCAACCATCGGCGCACCCCATCCGTTTCCCCGTCGGGAGACCCGCCGAGGAGTGACGCCCTGGCGGGCGGCCATCCGGATGACACCGTTTCGCAGTGACTCACCCGGGTTAAGTAGAGCGGGGTGTCCGGGCGAACCTGAGGAGGTCCGGCGTGCGCAGCAGCGACGGCCGCGACGCCGCGCGCAGGCACCGGTTCACCGGAGCCCGCGGGCTGTCGATGGCGGCCATCCCCGCGGCGCTGACCGTGCTCGCGGCCACCGCGTGCTCGGGCGGCAGGACCCCGGTCAGCAGCCAGGCCGGGCAGCAGCAGCAGGCCGCCGCGGCCGGCGCCACGGCCAGGCTCTCGATCAGCCCGGCGGACGGCACCCGCAACGCCGCGCCGGGCAAGGGCATCACGGTGACGGCCACGCACGGCAAGATCGGGCACGTCACCGTCACCGAGCACGGCCACCCGGTCCCCGGCCTGCTGACTCATGGCGGCACGGTGTGGCACAGCGAGTGGGCGCTGAACGTCTCCGACCGGTACCAGGTGACCGCCACCGCGAGCAGCACTGCGGGCAAGACGGTCACCGCGGCCAGCTCGTTCCGCACCCTCACCCCCAGCCAGACCTTCCAGACCCAGATCTTCGAGGGCCTCAACCAGACCTACGGCGTGGGCATGCCGATCAAGCTCACGTTCAGCCAGCCGGTCGCGAACCGGTACCGGGCCGGGATCGAGCGGTCGCTGCAGATCCAGACGTCCAAGCCGGTGACCGGCGCCTGGGACTGGCAGAGCAGCACGCTGCTGGACTTCCGGCCGCTGGACTACTGGCCGAAGGGCACCCGGATCAGTTTCACCGGCCACCTGGACGGCGTGCAGGCCGCGCCGGGCGTGTACGGGGCCGCCGAGCTGACCCAGTCGTTCCGGATCGGGCCGTCGCTGATCGTGGTGGCCAGCACCGCTCAGCACTCCATGAGCGTCTACTACAACGGCCGCCGCATCCACCACTGGCCGATCAGCACGGGCAGGCCCGGTGACGACACCCCGAACGGGACCTACCTCACGATCGAGAAGGGCAACCCGGTGGACATGGTCGGCCCCGGCTACAACATCGAGGTGCCGTGGTCGGTCCGGTTCACCTGGAGCGGGGACTACCTGCACGACGCGTACTGGTCGGTGGGGCAGCAGGGCTTCACCAACGTGAGCCACGGCTGCGTCAACATGCCCCCGGCGGACGCCGCGGTGTACTACAAGATGGCCGTTCCCGGGGATCCGGTGACGATCGTCGGCAGCCCGCGCGGCGGGGTCTGGGGCAACGGCTGGACCGACTGGTTCCTGTCAGCCAAGCAGCTGGTCGCGGGCAGCGCACTGCACGAGGCCGTGCAGGCCGGGCCCAGCGGCAGCAGGTTCGTCAACCCGGCGACGCTGCCGCCGGCCCAGGCCACCGCCCCGCTGCAGACATCGAGTGCGGGCAACGCGAGAGCCGCGTAACCGCAACCGTTTGGGCGCAGTTCAGTCAACTTGCGCTGGGAGGCGCGGGAACCGCCGGGAACCCGCCAGAATAGAGACGGACGAGATCGCCATGGCCGCAAGATCCGGAGGAAACGTAACAACCTCCGGGGCCTGTCGCGCGTCTCAGGAGAGTAAGGCGGATAACATCATGCGCCGCGCGGCTCACGCGTCTCACGGTCACGGGGCCCGGACGGATAGGCACAGCCACAGCACGGCCAGTCGCAGTACCCAGGTTTGAGCAGAGGGAGCGGGATCTTGTTCGGTGCGCGAAAGAATCGCGAGCAGTCCGCCGGCAGCGCCGCGCCGCATTCGCGGCGGACCGTACTGCTGGCCGCCGGAGCCGTCGTCCTCGCCGCCGTCGCGGGCGGGCTCAGCTGGCTGTTCGTATCGGGGAAGTCTGGCTCCCCGTCCGCATCGGCGGCCGTCCAGTCTGATCACGCCCGCCCGGTGGCCAAGTCCTCCGGTCCGTTCCGCGTACTGTCCGTCACGCCCGCGCAGGCCACGCGCCACGTCAACGGCGCGGCGCCGGTGCAGATCGTGTTCTCCGCGCCGCTGGCCTCGTCTTCCCCGATGCCGCGCATCACGCCCGCGGTGCACGGCACCTGGTCGGCCAAGGGCAGCACGCTGGTGTTCACCCCGGCGACCGCGTTCGGCCCGCGTTCGGTGGTCACCGTGCATGTTCCGGCCGGCCGGAACGGTGTCCACTCGGCCAGCGGGAGCCCGCTCGCCGCATCGGTCACGGACCAGTTCCGGACCAAGGCGTACTCCACGCTGCGGCTGCAGCAACTGCTCGCCCAGCTGGGCTACCTGCCGCTGACCTGGACGGCGACCGGGACGGCCCCCGCAACCGACCAGAACGCCCAGCTCAGCGCCGCCTTCCAGCCGCCGGCCGGGACGTTCAGCTGGCACGGTCACTACCCGCGTACGCTGAGGAGCCAGTGGGTGGCCGGCCAGCCGAACCTGCTCGATGTCGGCGCGATCCGCGCCTTCGAGAACCAGCGCGGGCTGACGATGGACGGCACGGCCGGGCCGACAGTCTGGCGGGACCTGATGCGCGCGGCGGCCAAGGGCGACAGCAACTCCGCCGGGTACACCTACGCTGTCGCCAGCAAGGCCAGCCCGGAGACCCTGACCATCTGGCACAACGGGCACGTGGTCCTGCACACGCTGGCCAACACCGGGATACCGGTGGCGCCGACCGCCGACGGCACCTACCCGGTGTACCTGCGGTACCCGTTCCAGATCATGAAGGGCACGAACCCGGACGGCAGCAAGTACGCCGACCCGGTGCAGAACGTGGCCTACTTCAACGGCGGGGACGCGGTGCACTACTTCCCGCGCTCGACGTTCGGGTGGCCGCAGAGCCTGGGCTGCGTTGAGCTGCCGCTGGCGCAGTCGGCCGTGGCCTACAAGTACCTGACCTACGGAAGCCTCGTCACCGTCCGGTAGCCTGGCCAGGCCGGCGTCATCCGCCGCCATCGACGGCCGGGCTGCGCCGCTCGATCATGAGGACGTCCCGCCACCGGCCGTAGTGCCTGCCGATCCGCTCCCGGGTGCCCACCACGCGGAACCCCGCGCTGGCGTGCAGCCGCAGGCTGTCGGTGTTCTCGGGGAAGATGCCCGACTCGATGGTCCAGATCCCGGCCGCCTCGGTCGAGGCGATGAGCGCCTGGAGCAGGGCCCGGCCGACGCCGCGGCCCCGGGCGGCCGGGTGCACGTAGACCGAGTGCTCGACCACGCCCGCGTAGACGCGCCGGGCCGAGACGGCGGACACCGCGATCCAGCCGAGCACCTCGCCGCTGCCGGGATCGCGGGCGACGTGCCGGTGGCCGGGAAGCCTCGCCGCATCGAAGGCGGCCCAGTCCGGCGCCTGTGTCTCGAAGCTCGCGTCGCCGCTGTCCAGGCCGGCCTGGTAGATGGCCAGCACCGCGCCGGCGTGCGCGGGCGTCATCGGCTCGATCACGCAGCTGGCCGTGGCTTCTGCCGGGTCGCCGGACATTGCTTCTCCCTGGCCGTCAGCCGGGCAGCGGCGGCACCGCGCCGGATTCCTCGCCCGGGCCGTCCAGGTAGCAGACTAGGTCACGGCCCGCCTGCTTGGCCGCGTACAGGGCCATGTCGGCGCGGGCGAGCAGGCCGGTGAGGTCCTGCGCCTGCGCGGGCAGAGCCGCGATCCCGATCGACACGGTCACCTGGCCGGCCAGCACCCCGCGGCCCGAATCGTCGCCGACCGGCACCGCGACCCTGAGCCCGGCGACGCAGGCCCGCAGCCGTTCGGCGACGGTGACGGCCCCGGACGGCCCGGTGCCGGGCAGCAGCACCACGAACTCCTCGCCGCCGAACCGGCCCGCCACGTCGTAGGTGCGCAGGTTGCCCGCGAACTCGCTGGCCACGGCCGCCAGCACGGCGTCCCCGGCCAGGTGGCCCCAGGTGTCGTTGACCCGCTTGAAATGGTCCAGGTCGGCCAGCAGGACCGCCACTTCCTCCCGCCGGCGCAGCGCCCGGTCCACCTCCCGGCCGGCCAGCTCGTGCCACCAGGCGGCGGTGGCCAGCCCGGTCTTCGAGTCGGTGTGCGCGGCCCGCTGGAGCTGGGAGAACAGCAGCGTGCGCTGCAGCAGCGCCGCCACCGGCACCCCGGCCAGGGCGAGCCAAGGCGCCAGCGTGTAGCCGGCCGCGCCGAGCACGCCGAGGCAGACCGCGGCCGATTCGGTCAGGTACTGGGACGGCCCGCCGAACAGCTGCCGCGCCGTCGCCCCCCGCGTCGTCAGCCTGATCACCAGCGAGACCAGGGCGAAGTTGATGGCCAGCGCGATCACGCCGGCGCCGAAGCAGGCGGCGAGCACCGCCGGGTTCTTCGTCAGTACGGCCGTCCCCGCCACGTGCTCGCTCACCGCGTGGAAGACGACGCTGGCGGTCGCGTAGCCGAGCGTCACGGTGGCGGCGTTGTACACCCACCGGTGCGGGCTGTGGTGCACGACGCGCAGCCACAGCCAGGCGTAGGTGAGGGCGACCAGCAGGCAGACCAGCCCGGGCGGGAACAGCAGCGCCGCCGGCAGGAACCACATCGCGTTGAGCGACTTGTGCGGGATATCGCGGTGCCGCTCCCGGAACCGCTCCGCGTGTCGCGACGATTCGACACCAGCCGCCGCACACGCGGCAAACCAGGCAATTCCTGCGATATCCCGCGCATGAATCGGGTACAACAGCAGCAGGAGGACGACCACGGCCACGGCGGCGCTATCGACCAGCGCCACGGCGGCCCGCGCACGGCGTGGGAGAGACCAAAACGTCCAGTTACGAAACATCGTCGTCAACTATCCGAGACGGTGTCATGTAACAACGTACCGTACACAACCGGCGACGGGTTGTCACCATGATGCCCGATAGAGGCAGGAATATTCCGAACGCACACGCACCCGGCCACACCCGGGCCTGCGGCTCCACCGGCGGAAGGGCGGTCATGCGGGACAACAACTGGCGGCTCTGACCGAGCGGCACCGCGTCCACGACATCAGGCGGCGCCCCGCGCCCGGCCGGTAGCTGCGCTCAGCCAGCGGTTGCGCTCAGGAAGTGGCTAGTAGCGCGACTGTAAACGTCCACCCTGGTCATCACGTGTTGCCCTGTCATGATCGACGCCTACTTTCCCCCCACCGGTGGGGGAAAAGTAGGCATCCACGTCGGCGGTCTGACCGCGCCAGCCCGCAAAAGTGATGTGCTGCGGCCCTAGCACAGCAGTAGCTGTGGTCCGCCGGTCGCCGACGGTCCGCTCAGCGCCGCGGCCAGCGCTCAGGGTGAGTCCGCCCTCAGCCGGCGCTGGGCAGCCCGCTGAGCGCCGCGGCGAGTGCCTCCTCGGGCAGTTCGAGGTCGGTGACCTGGCCCGCCTGGTAGTTGGCGTACGCGGTCAGGTCGAGCAGGCCGTGACCGCACAGCGCGGTCAGGATGACCTTCTCCTCGCCGGTCTCCTTGCAGCGCAGCGCCTCCTCGATGCAGGCGGCCAGCGCGTGCGTCGGCTCGGGCGCGGGCAGGATGCCCTCGGTCCTGGCGAACCGCAGGCCCGCCGCGAAGCACTCGGACTGCGGCTTGGCCACCGCCTCGATCAGCCCCAGCTCGTAGATGTGCGACAGCAGCGGGGACATGCCGTGGTAGCGCAGGCCGCCGGCGTGGATCGGATCGGGCACGAAATCGTGGCCGAGCGTGTGCATCTTGAGCAGCGGCGTGAACCCGGCCGTGTCGCCGAAGTCGTAGGCGTACACGCCGCGGGTGAACGACGGGCACGCGGCCGGCTCGACCGCCCGGATCACCGGGTTCATCCGGCCGGCCAGCTTCTCCCGCAGGAACGGGAATGTCAGCCCGGCGAAGTTCGAGCCGCCGCCGGTGCAGCCGACGATCAGGTCGGGCACGTCGCCCGCCAGCGCGAGCTGCTTGATCGCCTCCTCGCCGATGACCGTCTGGTGCAGCAGCACGTGGTTGAGCACGCTGCCGAGCGCGTACCGCGCCGCCTCGTCGCCCGCCGCCGTCTCGACCGCCTCGCTGATCGCGATGCCCAGGCTGCCCGGCGAGTCGGGGTGGTCGGCCAGCACCTTCCGGCCCGAGGACGTCTCGGCCGACGGGCTGGGGTGCACGGTCGCCCCGTAGGCCTCCATCAGCATCCTGCGGTACGGCTTCTGGTCGTAGGAGGCGCGCACCATCCACACCTCGAGGTCGATGCGGAAAACCGCGGCCGCGAACGCCAGCGCGCTGCCCCACTGCCCGGCCCCGGTCTCGGTGGTCAGCTTCCGTACGCCCTCGGCGGCGTTGTAGTACGCCTGCGGCACCGCGGTGTTGGGCTTGTGCGAGCCCGCCGGGCTGCCGCCCTCGTACTTGTAATAGATCTTGGCCGGCGTACCGAGCTCCCGTTCCAGCCGCCGCGCCCGGAACAACGGCGACGGCCGCCACAACCGGTACACATCCAGCACCTCGTCCGGGATGTCGATGTAGGACTCCCCCGACACCTCCTGCGCGATCAGCGCCATGGGAAACAGCGGCGCCAGGTCGTCCGGCCCCACCGGCTGCCCTGTCCCCGGGTGCAGCGGCGGCGGTGGCGGCGAGGGCAGGTCGGGCACGATGTTGTACCACCGCCTCGGCAGCTCGGACTCCTGCAAGACGTACTTGACCTGGCGATCCACAACGACCTCCCCAGCTGCCTAAGAGTGACGAAGGTCACCCTCGCCAAGACCCTAGCAACCCGCCCGCCGTCACGCCCGCGCTGAGCACGCCCAGGTCGCCGCTCGGCTCAGCCGATAGCACCCGCTCGCACCCGGGGAAAGGGCGGTCAGTCTGGCCGATGGCACCCGCTCGCACAGCCGGCGTTCGGCGCAGCCGACAGCCGGATGGGCGAGTGGGTGCCTGAGGCGCGCTCTGGTCTTTTAGGGCAGCCGGACCACCGCGCGAGCGCGGCCGAGCACCTTGACCCCGCCCGAGGTCGCCGTGACCGACACCACCACCCGGTTACCGTCGAGCTTCTCCTCGACTTTGCCGCCGACCTCGATCATGGCGCCCACGTCGTCGTCCGGCACTACCACCGGCGCGGTGAACCTGACGCCGAACTCGAGCACGGTGCCGAAGTCACCGGCCCAGTCGGTCACGAACCGGCCGGCCTGCGCCATCGTGAACATCCCGTGCGCGATCACGTCCGGCAGGCCCACCGCACGGGCGATCCGCTCGTTCCAGTGAATGACGTTGAAGTCGCCGGACGCGCCGGCGTACCTGATCAGGCTCAGCCTGCTGACCGGATAGCTGACGGGGGCGATCTCGGTGCCCTCGGTCACGTCGGCATAGGTAAGCTTCATGCCGCCTCCCGCTAGCCGCGCTCGACCAGCGTCGAGTACGCGCTGCACACGTGCTCGCCGGCCACCGTCTGGATGTCTGTCCTGGTGCTCAGCAGGACGTTGCGGCCCGCTGCCTTGATGTCGGAGATCGTGGCGGTGGCGGTGAGCACGTCGCCGGCGCCGATCGGCCTGGCGTATTCGAACCGCTGCTCGCCGTGCACGACCATCGCGTAGTTCAGTCCCAGCCCCGGGTCGCCCATCGCCCGCGCGCTGCTGGCCATGCTGATCACGATGGCGAACGTCGGCGGCGCGATCACGTCCGGGTGGCCGGCCGCCCGGGCGGCCTCGCGGTCGCGGTACAGGGGGTTGGGGTCACCGATCGCGTCGGCGAACTCGGCGATCTTGACCCGGCTGACCTCGTACGGCTCACTCGCGGGAAACGTCCGCCCCGCGTAGTCCCTGTTGACCGCCATCGGCCAGCGGACCCGCTAGCGGGTCTCGCGATGCGGCCGGTGGCAGCGGCACCAGGGGCAGTACTTCTTCAGTTCCATCCGGTCCGGGTCGTTACGCCGGTTCTTCCGGGTGATGTAGTTCCGCCTCTTGCACTCCTGGCAGGCCAGGGTGATCTTGGGCCTCACATCAGTAGCAGCCACAGTAAGGAGTGCCTTTCTCCAGTTCCAACAGCACTGCAACAACAGCGCGGACGTAACCCATCCCGCGACGGGCGGGCCGGGGCTGGGTCCCCGCGGGGGCGGAGCCCCCGCACCGGGGGGTCCGGGGGGCGCCCCCCCGGGGATAAATCAAGGTAGCGGCGAGTAGGTCGCAGACCTACGAGCATGCTGACCGTAGCGGAGGCCGGACTTGAACCGGCGACACAGCGATTATGAGCCGCTTGCTCTGCCTGACTGAGCTACTCCGCCGCCTGACTCCCCCGCGTCCGCCAGCACGCAGCCGCGGACGGGATTTGCGGAGTCGGAGTACAGCCTACCGGAATCACGCGGCGCCGAGCCCGAGGAGGAGTCCGCCGGCGGCCACGGCCGGCGAGCTGGTGAGGAAGAGCACGACGCCGGCGACCGGAGCGCGGACCTCCTCCAGCACCTGCGCGCCGTCGACGGTGCTAACGGTGCCGAGCAGCTGGCCCTCGTTGACCCGCTGGCCGGTCTGCGCCTGCGGCTCCCACCAGCCGGCCTGCTCGCAGTGCAGCCAGAGGAAGCGCTCCAGCCGGTTCGGGTGCCGGTCGTCCTCCCAGTGCGCCCGGCCGCGGCCCATGCCGAGCAGGTTCAGCACGCGGTACAGCCCGCGGATGTGCAGCTCTACCGCGCCGTTCAGCAGCCCGCGACCGCCCGCCTCGGCGATCACGGCCGGAATGCCGATCGCCGCGGCCGCGGCGCTGGTCGTGCCGGTCACGGCGCGGCCCGGACCGGCCTGCTGGCGCATGACGTAGCGGAATCCGTAGCTGTCCGCCAGCTCGCGGGCGCGCGCCTCGGCTGGTCCGGCGTCATACAGCGCGAACGGCTCGAGCGCCTCGACGAGGTCGCCCGCGTGCGCATCGACCACCGCGTCAGCGCCGTCGATGAGCTGGGTGAACGCCGCGTGGGCCAGCCGGTCCGCGAGCGTCCCTGCCGGGTCGCCGGGGAAGCAGCGGTTCAGGTTCTTGCCGTCGTCAGGGACGACGAACGGGGTCCTGGCCCGGAAGGCCGGCAGGTTCAGCACCGGAACGGCCAGTATCCGGCCGCGCAGCTCGGCCGACTCCAGCTCGGCTATCCAGCGGCGGACCGCGGCCATGGGCGCGTACTCGCACCCGTGCACGCCCGCGATCACGGTCAGCCTGGGGCCGTCGAGCGCGCCGCCGATTTCCGCGACCGGCACCTCGAGCCCGGCGAGATCCAGCATGCGGCGTTTTACCGTGGCGGGCATGCGCCTGGTTCCTTCCATCGGTGCCGGGCCAGGCCAGGATGAGCGGCAGGCCGGCCTGACACGTTACGTCATATAACAGCAGTGTTAAAGGTGACTTCCGCTATTTACAAGCCTGCAGCTCAGTGACCACACTGGACGAGGACAAAGGTGTGCCTAACTGACGGCCGCCCGTTCGGCCGCCTTGGTACATCCGCTTGGCCGTTCGGCCCCCCCAGCCCGAAGCATAGGGAGATCTCATGGCACACCGGACCCGTCCTTTCCGGGCTCTTGCCGCGGCCGCCGCCGGCACGGTGATCGCCGTCGTGGCGGCGGCGTGCTCCTCCGGCACGGCCAGCCCGGCGAGCTCGGCGAGCTCGGGCGGGGGCGGTAAGCCCGTCCGCGGCGGCAACCTGATCATCGCCAGGACCGCGGACTCGCAGTCGATGAACAACACCACGGTGTTCGACAACGAGTCGATCTGGGTGTTCGAGCAGATCTACCAGCCGCTGTACACGGTGACGCCGAACGGCAAGGGCGTGATGCCCTGGCTGGCCACCAGCTACACGCTCTCGCCGAACAAGCTCGCGTACACCTTCACCCTGCGCAAGGGCGTGAAGTTCTCCACCGGCAAGCCGATGACGTCGGCCGACGTGAAGTTCTCGATAGACCAGGCGCGCGCGGCGAGCAAGGGCTGGGGCTACATCGACTCGGCGATCAAGTCGGTCGCCGCCCCCACCCCGTCCACCGTGGTGATCAATCTCAAGTACCCGTGGGCGCCGCTGCTGGCCGATCTCTCGCTGTTCTCCAACGCGATCGTGCCGGCCAACTACGGCGGCCAGTCGGAGGCCCAGTTCTACACCCACCCGGTGGGCACCGGCCCGTTCAAGTGGGACTACTGGACCAAGGGGCAGGCGCTCAAGCTGGTCAGGAACCCCTACTACTGGGAGCCGGGCAAGCCGTACCTGAACAGCGTCACCTGGACCTACGTGGCCGACGACAACACCCGGCAGCTGCAGGTCAAGGGCGGCCAGGCGCAGGTGGACGAGTTCCCCGCCTGGTCCACGGTCAGCACGCTGAAGAGCACGTCCGGCGTGGCGATGGACCTGTTCCCCTCGACCAGGACCGACTACCTGGCCTTCAACGAGCTACGCAAGCCGTTCAACGACGTGCACGTGCGCCGGGCCATCTCGCTGGCCATCAACAGGAAGGCGCTGGTGCAGGCGGTGCTGTTCGGCAACGGCACCCCGGCCAACTCGCTGTTCCCGCCGCAGGTGCCCTACTACCAGAAGGCCACGCCCGGGCTGCAGTACAACCTGGCGGCCGCCAAGAAGGAGATGGCTGCCTCCAGCGTCCCGCACGGCTTCAGCACCATCATGCTGATCCAGTCCGGTAACAGCGACCAGCTGACCATCGCCCAGATCCTGCAGTCGGAGCTCAAGCCGCTCGGCATCAACCTGACCATCCAGCAGCTGGACCCGAACACGGCGACCACCGACTTCCAGACCCTGCACTACGACATGACCCTCTCGTACTGGACCATGGACATCCCCGACCCGGACGAGCTGGTCACCTTCAGCGTGGACCCGAACGCCGGCTCGAAGTCGTTCTTCACCGCCTACAACAACCCCACCGTGGTCAACGAAGCGAAGCAAGCCGAGCAGACACTCACCACCTCGGCGCGGGCGACGCTGTACAACCACATCCAGGACCAGATCGCGTCCGACGCATTCATGTCCTTCCTCTACTACTCGCCCTACGCCTACGCCACCGCGTCCACCGTGCACGGCTTCGTCGTCACGCCGCTGGGCAACTACCACCTCGAGAACACGTGGCTGAGCAAGTGACCCCGGCCGGCCCGCGAGGAAGGTGAGTCCGGCCTGATGGCGCGGATGTCGTTCATCCTGCACCGGCTGCTGCTGCTCGTGCCGGTCGCGGTCGGGGTCACGATCATCGTGTTCTTCATGATCCACCTCATCCCTGGCGACCCCGCCAGGACCATCCTCGGCCTGCACGCGACCCCGCACGCGATCGCCGAGCTGCACCGGGAATGGGGCCTGAACAGGCCGCTGGCCAGTCAGTACTGGCTCTTCCTCAACCGGCTCGTGCACGGCGACCTCGGCCAGAGCCTGTACTACCAGACGCCGGCCAGGGCGCTGATCTTCGGCCGGGTGCCGGTCACCGTCTGGCTGATCGTCTACTCGGCGGTGCTCGCGATCGTGATCAGCGTGCCGCTCGCGATGCTCGCGGCGAGCCGGAAGAACGGCGTGCGCGACCAGGCGGTCCGCGCGGTACCGCTGGTCGGCCTGGGGATGCCGCAGTTCCTGACCGGGATCGTGCTCATCTACCTGTTCGCGCTGCGGCTCAAGCTCTTCCCCGTCGGCGGCTACGGCAGCGGCCTGGGCGGCCACCTCCGGTCGATGTTCCTGCCCAGCCTGACCGTGGCCATCGGCCTCGCGCCCGTGATCATCCGCAGCCTGCGGACCAGCATGCTCGAGGTGCTCGGCTCGGACTACGTGACGACGGCCCGGTCCAAAGGCGTGCACGGCAGCCGGCTGCTCATCCGGCACGTGCTGCGCAACGCGGTCATCCCGGCGGTCACGGTGCTCGGGATCAACATCGGCTTCCTGGTCGGCACCACGCTGATCGTCGAGAACGTGTTCGCGATCCCCGGCATCGGGCAGCTGATGATCCAGTCGATCTTCGCCAGGGACTTCCCCGTCGTGCAGGGGGTCACGCTGGTCTTCGGCGTCATCGTGGTCCTGGTCAACCTGCTCACCGACGTCGCCTACACGGCGCTCGACCCGAGAGTGAGGTTCGGCCGGTGACTACCCTGACCGCGGCCCCCATCGTGGACCTGACGCGCCCCCGCGCGGGCCGCTGGTACCGGCAGCCCGCCCTGGTGGCGGGGCTGGCGCTCACCGGCGCGATCCTGGTCATGGCGATCGCCGCGCCGCTGCTGACGAGCTACGGCCCGACCACCCAGGACCTGACCGCGACCTTGCAGGGACCGAGCGCGCATCACCTGCTCGGCACCGACGACCTGGGCCGCGACACCTGGACGCGGCTGCTCTACGGGGCCCGGGTGGACCTGCAGGTGGCGTTCCTCGCGGTGCTGATCCCGTTCTGCCTCGGCACCCTGCTCGGCTGCCTGGCCGGGTACTTCGGCGGCTGGGTCGACCAGGTGATCATGCGGCTGGTCGACATCGTGGTGGCGTTCCCGTTCTACGTGCTGATCATCGCGCTGGTCTTCGTGCTCGGCCCCGGCGAGCGGTCCATCTACATCGCGATCGCGGCCGTCGGCTGGGTGTCCTACGCCCGGATCATCCGCGGCGAGATCCTGGTGGCCAAAAGGCAGGAGTACGTGCTGGCGGCCAGGTCCGGCGGCCTGCCCACCCGGCGCATCATCGGCCGGCACGTGCTGCCGAACGTCATCACCCAGGCGATCGTGTACGCGCTGTCGGTGGACATGGTGCAGGACATCCTGGCGATCGTGACGCTCGGCTACCTCGGTCTCGGCATCCCGCCGCCGGCGCCGGACTGGGGATCGATGATCGCCGCCGGGCAGAACTTCATCACCACGCACTGGGAGCTGTCCTTCATCCCCGGAATCGCCGTCGTCGTCACCGGGCTCGGCCTCTCGCTGATCGGCGACGGCCTGGCCGACGTGCTGCGGCCGGGGCAGTCGTGACCGCGCCGCAACTGGAGGTGCGGGACCTGCACGTGCAGATCGCGACCCGGCGGGGCGTCGTCCGCGCGGTCGACGGCGTGTCGTTCGAGGTGCCGAAAGGCGAGGCTCTCGGCCTGGTCGGCGAGTCCGGCTCGGGCAAGACGATGACGCTGCGGGCGATCATCGGGCTGCTGCCGCCGGAGGCCAGGATCACTTCCGGGCAGATCATCCTCGACGGCCAGGACCTGGTGCCGCTGCACGCGGCGGACCTGAACCGGATCCGCGGCCGCAAGCTGGCGATGATCTTCCAGGAGCCGATGAGCGCGCTCAACCCGGTCATGCGGGTGGGGCACCAGATCGCCGAGGGGCCGGCGGTACAGCTCGGCTACAGCCGCAAGCGAGCCGCCGCCCGGGCGCTCGAGCTGATGCAGCGGGTGGGCATCCCCGACCCCGAGCGCCGGTTCCGCGCCTACCCGCACGAGTTCTCCGGCGGCATGCGGCAGCGGGTGATGATCGCGATCGCGCTGTCCTGCGAGCCGGAGCTCATCTTGTGCGACGAGCCCACCACCGCGCTCGACGTGACCATCCAGGACCAGATCCTGCGGCTGCTGACCGGGCTGTGCGCGGAAACGGGGGTGAGCCTGGTGTTCGTCACCCATGACCTGCCGGTGGTGGCGCAAGCCTGCCGCCATCTCGCCGTGATGTACGGCGGGCAGCTGGTGGAGCGCGGCGAGGTCCGCGAGATCCTGGCCGCGCCGCGGCACCCCTACACGCTCGGCCTGGTCCGCTCCGCCCCGGACTTCGAGAACGTGCAGGACTCGCTGGTCCCGATCCCCGGTTCGCCGCCCAGCCTGATCACGCCGCCGCCGGGCTGCCGGTTCGAGCCGCGCTGCAGTTTCGCCGAAGCCGACTGCCGGGACACGCAGACGCCGCTGCGGCTGCTGCCCGGCGGCCGGGCGACCGCCTGCCTGCACGACGAGCGCTGCCTGGCCGCGGCCGAGCCCCGGCAGGCAGCACCGTGACCGCCCTGCCGCCGCAGCCGCCGGGCACGCCGCGGCTGACCGCGGGCACGCCGCTGCTGACCGCACGGGATGTGCGCGTCGCCTTCCGCGCCGGCGACACGCTGGCGGCCCGGCTGCGCCACCAGCAGCGGCTGCTGCGCGCCGTCAACGGCGTCGACCTGCAGGTGGAACGCGGCGAAGCGCTCGGCCTGGTGGGTGAGTCCGGCTCGGGCAAGTCCACGCTGGCCCGGGCGCTGGCCGGGCTCCAGCCGGTCAACGGCGGCGAGATCCGGCTGGACGGACGGCGGCTGCCGGCCCGGCGCTCGCGCGCCGACCACCGCCGGATCCAGGTGGTCTTCCAGGACCCTTACTCCTCGCTGAACCCGAGGATGACGGTCGGCGGGATGCTGGGCGAACTGCTGAAGGTACACCACGTCGTGCCCCGGCAGGAGATCGCGGCGGAAAGCGGCCGGCTGCTCACCATGGTCGGCCTGGACCCTGGCGCGCTGACCAGTTACCCCCGCCAGTTCTCCGGCGGCCAGCGGCAGCGCGTCGCCATCGCCCGCGCGCTCTGCCTGCGGCCCGAACTGCTCATCGCCGACGAGCCGGTGTCGTCGCTGGACGTCAGCGTGCAGGCCACGATCCTCAACCTGCTGCGCGACCTGCGGGCCGAGCTCGGCCTCACGCTGCTGCTGATCGCCCACAACCTGGCGGTGGTCCGTCACCTGTGCGACCGGGTCGCGGTGATGTATCTCGGCCGCATCGTCGAGATCGCTGACACCGAGACGCTGCTGACCTCCCCCCGGCACCCCTACACCAGGGCGCTGATCGCGGCCATCCCGCGGCTGACCGCAACCGCTGCCGGCGGCGCACCGGCGCTGGCCGGCGACCCGCCGAGCCCGCTGAACCTGCCGGCCGGCTGCCGGTTCCGCACCCGCTGCCCGATCGCCCAGCCGCGGTGCGAGCAGGAGGACCCGGCGCTCACGATGTCGTCCGCCAGCCCCGGGCACAGCGTTGCCTGCCATTTCGCGTTCACCCCGGCCGGCGACCTGCCGGCGAGCGCGCAGGCGGTGCAGGCGCCGCCCTGACGGGACGCTCATGATCGATGGAGACTTTCCTGCCACCTGACGCACAAAAGTCTCCATCGATCTTGGTGGCGAGGGCGGCGGTATCGATCTTGGTGGCGAAGACGATCCGGGAGGGCAAGGATGAAGATCTTCGTGTCCAGCGACATGGAGGGCACGGCGGGGGTCGTGGACTGGGAACAGTGCATCGGCGACGGGCCGCAGGCCGCGGCGGGACGGCAGTTGCTGCTCGACGAAGTCAACGCGGCCATCGAGGGCGCGCTGGCCGGCGGCGGCACCGAGATCGTGGTCAACGACTCGCACGCGCAGATGCGGAACCTGCCGCCGCAGGCGCTGGCCGGGCAGGCGTCCTACATCTCGGGCAGCCACAAGCCGCTGTACATGATGCAGGGACTGGACGACAGCTTCGACGCGGTGCTCTTCGTGTCCTACCACGGCTCGGTCGGCGCCCCGGCGGCGCTGTCGCACACCTACAACCCCCGCGCGGTCACCGAGGTCAGGCTCAACGGCACGGTCAGCGGAGAGGCCGGGATCAACGCGCTGGTGGCCGCGCATCACGGCGTTCCCGTGGTCCTGGTGACCGGGGACAGGTGCGCGTGTGAGGAGACCGCCGGACTGCTGCCCGGGATCCACAGCGCGATCGTCAAGGAGTCGGTGAGCAGGCTGGCCGCGCACAGCCTGCACCCCAGCCGGGCCTGCGCGCTGATCCGCGAGGTCGCCGAGAAGGCCGTGGCCAGCGCCGGGCAGGCCGGGCCGCCGCCGCTCGGCCCGGTCGCCACGCTGGAGATCTCGGTGCGGACCACCGACATCGCCGAGGCGGCCACCTGGGTGCGCGGGGTACGGCGCGCGGGCCCCCGGGAGATCGTCATCGAGGGTGACGACCTGCTGTCGGTCTACCGTTCCTTCTGTGCGGCCATCCTGCTGACCCGCTCGGTGGCGGAGGCGGTGTGACCAAGCCGCCGGACAGCCGCCCCGGGGCCCCCGCCGGGCACCGGGGCGCGCGGCTGGTGGACATCGCCGCCGCGGCCGGCGTGCACCATTCGACGGTGTCGCGGGTACTCAACGGCGATCCCGCACAATCGGTCCGGCCGGAGACCTACCAGCGCATCATCCGCGCCGCGCGCCAGCAGGGCTACCGGCCGAACGCGCTCGCCCGCGCGCTCAAGCGGTCCAGGGCCGGGGCGATCGTCTTCGTCATCCCGCTGCTGCGCAACCCGATCTGGACCACGGTGCAGCGGGGAGCGCTGCGCCGGGCGGCCGAGCGCGGTTACTTCGTCATGATCATGGAAGAGCCGACCGAGGACCCGCGGCCGCCCGCGGACTACCGCTACCTGATCGACGAGATGCGCGCCGACGGGCTGCTGCTGGCCACCGCGCTGCGGGCGCCTGAGCACGCGCGTGACGAGCCCGGCGTGCCGCATGTCTACGTCAACCGGCGCGGCCCGCGGGGCGGCAACAACGTGGTCATGGACGAGCCGGGCGCGATGCGGCTGTTCATCGACCACGTGGCCGGGCTCGGCCACCGGTCGGTCGCGCTGATCGACAGCTCGCCCGAGGTGGACACCGTGCACCGCCGGGTGACGGCGGCCCGGCGGATCTGCGCGGCGCGGGGCATCAGGCTCACCGTGCGGCACGCCGCGCCGACCGAGGAGGGCGGCTGGGAGGCCACCATGCGGCTGCTGCGCCGCGGCAGCGTCCCCACCGCCTGCGGCGTCGGCAGCCTCAACCAGGTGTTCGGCGTGCTGGGGGCGCTGCGCCAGGCCGGCGTCCGGGTGCCGGCCGCGATGTCGGTGGTGAGCTTCGACGAGGACGAATGCCTGGCCTACCTCGACGTCCCCGTGACCAGCGTGTGCATGCCGCTGGCCGAGCTCGGCGCGGCCGCGGTGGATGCGCTGGTCGCCCGGATCGAGCAGACGCCCGCCGCGGACGTGATGATCAGGGACCCGATGACGCTGGTGCAGCGGGATTCGGTAGCGCCTGCCGCGGCGCTCTGAGCCCGCGGCAACGTGGTGCCGGCGCCGTGCTGGCCCCGGGCTCGGGCCCGGCTGACTGCGACCGTCCGGGGGCGGGGACGCAGCGGGGCGGGGCCGGCGGGCCGATCAGGCTGGCGCCTGCCCGTTCGGGAAAAGGTCTTGATTACCCGGTTGACGGCAGGTCATGCGCCTGCCCGTCGGCGGTGGAGGCGGCGGCGCGGCGGGGGGCGATCTGCTGCCCGTCGTGGCGCTCGGGCACCGGCCTGCCGACCAGCCGGTAGATGGCCGCGCCGTCCACGGTCTCCTTGTCCAGCAGAAGGTTGGTGAGCTTGAGCAGGTCATCGCGGTGGGTGCGGATGAGGTCGACCGCTTGCTCCTCGGCCTCGCGCAGCAGGCGGGACACCTCGGCGTCGATCGCGGCCTGGGTGGCCTCGGCGAATGGCCGGCTGGACAGCGCGGGGCCGCCGCCGCCGAGGAAGGCCGAGCCGCCCTCGGGGTAGCCGACCGGGCCGAGCCGAGCGGACAGCCCGAATTCGCGGACCATCTTCACCGCCAGCTCGGTGGCCGACGCCAGGTCGTTCGCCGCGCCGGTGGAGCCCTGGCCGAGCTCGACGAGCTCGGCCGCACGGCCGCCCAGCCGCACCCGCAGCGAATCGATGAGGTAGTCCTCGCCGTACATGTGCCGCTCCACCAGCGGCAGCTGCTCGGTGACGCCGAGCGCCTGCCCGGCGGGCAGGATGGTGACCTTCTCCACCGGGTCGGCGTGCTCGGAGAACACCGCGACCAGGGCGTGGCCGGACTCGTGCACCGCGACGGCGTGCTTCTCCTCGGGCAGCAGCACGTTGGAGCCTTCCCTGCGGCCGAGCAGGATCCGGTCGCGGGCATTGCTGAAGTCCTCGGCGGTGATCACGTCGCGGCCGGCCCGGACGGCGTTGATCGCTGCCTCGTTGGCCAGGTTGGCCAGGTCGGCGCCGGAGAAGCCCGGCGTGCCGCGCGCCACCACCCCGAGGTCGACGTCCGGGGCCAGCTGCTTGTCCCGGCAGTGCACCTCGAGGATGGCCTTGCGCTCGGCCACGTTCGGCAGCGGGACCGTGACCTGCCGGTCGAACCGGCCCGGTCGCAGCAGCGCCGGGTCGAGGATCTCCGGACGGTTGGTGGCGGCGAGCACGACGATGCCCTCAGCCATCTCGAACCCGTCCATTTCGGCGAGCAGCTGGTTGAGCGTCTGCTCGCGCTCGTCGTTGGCCACGACCGCCGAGCCGCCGCGGCGCTGGCCGATGGCGTCGATCTCGTCGATGAAGATGATGGCGGGGGCCCGCTTGCGGGCTTCGCTGAACAGGTCACGCACCCGGGCCGCGCCGACCCCGACGAACATCTCGACGAAGCTAGACCCCGTGACGGAGAAGAACGGCACGTCCGCCTCGCCGGCCACCGCGCGGGCCAGGAGGGTCTTGCCGGTGCCGGGCGGCCCCACCATCAGCACGCCGCGCGGGGTCATCGCGCCGGCCTTCCGGTACCGCTGCGGGTTGCGCAGGAAGTCCACCACCTCGGCGATCTCCGCCTTGGCGCCCTCGTAGCCAGCGACGTCGCTGAACTTGGTCTTCGGCCGCTCTTCGTCGAAGACCTTCGCCTTGGACCGGCCGGTGCTGAGAATCCCGCCGAGCGGGCCTCCGCCGCCGGCCGCGCCACGCGACAGCCGCCGCCAGAAGTACAGGGGCAGCAGGAATATGGCGATCAGGACCAGCCAGGACAGCAGCACCGAGCCGAACGACGCGCCCGGCTCGGAGGCGGTGATCTGCACGCCCGCGGCCTGCAGCCTGCTGGTCAGCGTGGGCCCGGCCAGCTGGACCGGGATCACGGTGGTGTAATTCGTCTTGTTGGTGAGGGTGCCGGTGGCCGGGGCGTTGGTCGTGGTGCTCGATGCGATGTTAACGGTCTTCACCTTGTGCGCGTTCACGTCGGCCAGGAACTGCGAGTAGGTGAGAGTGACCGTCGGGGTCGTATGCACGGCGGGCAGGAAGAGCCACGCGACCAGGGTCAGCCCCAGGGCGGCAGGCAACAGCCAGTGCCGCCATCCCGGAGGCGGCGGGGGGGCCATCGGGGTGGGCCGGTCGCGCTGCGGCGGCGGGCTCGGCTGCTTGCTCATGAATCATTCTTACGGGCGAAACCCGGATAGTGCCAATCAGGGTGGCTTTCCCAGGTACGGCCGGGCAGCGCGGCCGGTCTATTCGTGCCGTCCCGGGGCGGACCTGCCGGGTGCGGCGCGTCAGCGGCCGGGGGCGGCGCGTCAGCGGCCGGGGGCGGCGCGTCAGCGGCCGGGGGCCGTGCGTCAGCGGCCGCCGGCCGCCCACGGGTCGTAATCCACCTCGAGGGCCTCCTGCTGCGGGCGCTCGTCCTCGGGCACGTGCTGCAAGTTGAGGCGGATCCGGGTCCAGGTATAGCTGCGGCCGCGCATCGAGTCGACCAGCACGTCCTCGGGCGCCAGATGCGAGACCACCTCCGGGTGGCGTGCCTGCCACCGCTCCAGCCCCGCCATGGCCTCCGCCTTGGTGGCGGCGCGGGCGACCTCGATCAGCGGCATCGAGGACCGGCGGCGGCCGGTCGGCCCGGTGGCCTTGCCGGGCGCGGGCGGCGGGACGCCGGCGGACGGCGGGAGCGGCGGGACGCCGGCGGACGGCGCGAGCGGCGGGACGCCGTTGGACGGCGCGGACGGGACGGCCGCGGACCGCGCGGATCCGCCGCTGCGGCGCTTGGACGGCTGGACCCGCGGCTCCTCGCCGGCCTGCCTGACGAAGTGCGGTGGCCACGGCGCGTCGGGCACCCCCGCGGCCTCGTCGCGGCCGGCCAGCTCGAGCAGCGGCTCGAGCGATCCCGCGGCGTCGCCCATCCCGGCCCACGGGTCGCCGATCCGGGCGAACCGCGCCGGAACGGTTTCGATGGTGAACTCTGCGGGGTCGCAGCCGGGCACTTCCGCCCAGCTGAGCGGCGTGGATACCCGCGCGTCGGGCACCGGGCGCACCGAGTAGGCGGAGGCGACGGTCCGGTCCTTCGCGTTCTGGTTGTAGTTGACGAAGACGCCGTGTCGTTCCTCCTTCCACCACTTGCTCGTCGCCTGGTCCGGCGCCCGGCGCTCGATGTCCCGGGCCAGCGCGACCGCGGCCCGGCGGACCTCGGCGAACGACCAGCGCCGCTCGATCCGGCAGTAGACGTGAAAGCCGCGCGAGCCGGACGTCTTGGGCCAGCCGGCCAGGCCGAAGCTCGCCAGCGCCTCCCTGGCGACCATGGCCACGTCCAGGATCTGCTCCCACCCCACCCCGGGCACCGGGTCGAGGTCCACCCGGAGCTCGTCCGGGTGGTCGAGATCGCTGGCGAGCACCGGGTGCGGGTTGAGGTCGATGCAGCCGAGGTTGGCCACCCAGGCCAGGGTGGCGGCGTCGCGGGCCACCACCTCCTCCGCGGTGCGCCCGGACGGGAAGCTCAGCTCGACCGTCTCGATCCACGGCGGCCGGTTGGCCGGCGCCCGCTTCTGGAAGAACGCCTCCCCGTCGGCGCCGTGCACGAAGCGCTTGAGCACCATCGGGCGGCCGGCGACGCCGCGGAGCGCGCCGTCCGCCACCGCCAGGTAGTACCGGATGAGGTCGAGCTTGGTGTGCCCGGTGGCGGGAAAGAAGACCTTATCCGGGTTGCTGACGTGGACCTGGTGACCCGCCACCTCCAGGATCATCTTCTCGTCGGCCATGGGCGCTAATTTACGTGACGCAGTCCCAGGTCAGGCGGCCGCTGAGGTGAGAACGCGGCGGCTAACGGCGCCCGCGGGCGTGACCGCTGAAGATGATGGAGCATTTGATAGGTGATAGCAGATCAAACGCTCCATCTTGAGGGACGGGTCACCGGGCGCGGGTCACGGGCGCCCCAGCCGCCGGCTCGGGTCACTGGGCCAGGCTCTTGGTGAGGATCTCGGCGAGGTCGAAGTTGACCGGCTCCTCGAGCTGGGCGTACGTGCACGACCGCGGCTCGCGGTCCGGCCGCCAGCGGACGAACTGGGTGGTGTGCCGGAACCTGGGCCCCTCCATGTGGTCGTACCGGACCTCGACGACCCGCTCCGGCCTCAGCGGGACGAACGACAGGTCCTTGCCCGCGTTCCACCGGCTGGTCTCCGCCTTGCGGGGGGTCCGGGTGCCCGCCTCCTGCTTCGCCCAGTTCCACGGGTGGTCGTCGAAGGTGGTGACCAGCGGCTGCAGCTCGGTGAAGAGCTCCTTCCGTCGCGCCATCGGGAACGCGCCCACGACACCGACGCTGGCCAGGTCGCCCGGCTCGTTGTACAGGCCGAGCAGCAGCGAGCCGATCGCGTCGTCGCCGCTCTTGTGCACCCGGTAGCCGGCCAGCACGCAGTCGGCGGTGCGCTCATGCTTGATCTTGAGCATGACGCGCTTGTCCGGCTGGTAGGTCACGCTGAGCGGCTTGGCCACCAGCCCGTCAAGCCCAGCGCCCTCGAACTGGCTGAACCACGCCGTGGCCTGGTCCCGGTCGGTGGTCAGCGGGGTCAGGTGGATCGGCGACTTCGCCGCGCTGAGGGCGTCTTCGAGCGCGGCCCGGCGCTCCGCGAACGGCTGCCCGGTCAGGTCGGTGTCGCCCAGGGCG
Organism: uncultured Actinomycetes bacterium; assembly: GCA_963702235.1. GTDB lineage: Bacteria > Actinomycetota > Actinomycetes > Streptosporangiales > Streptosporangiaceae > PALSA-505. The sequence continues at coordinate 188,011 of CAVPBZ010000020.1, read as the reverse complement.
AGCAGGTCGAAGGCGATGAAGTGCGCCGGGGTCTGCGCGGCCAGCAGGTCTACCCGGCTGGCCGCGGGGTGAATGCGCTGCAGCAGGGCCTCGAAATCAAGCCGCCTGCCCTCGGGATCCGGGATCACGATCTCCCCGTCGATCACGCAGCGCTCCGGCAGGTTGGCCAGGATCGCCTGCACGACTTCGGGGAAGTAGCGGGTCATCGGCCGCTCGTTCCTGCTGCCGATCTCGACCTCATCGCGGTCCCGGAAGACGATCGACCTGAAGCCGTCCCACTTGGGCTCGAAGCAGTAGGGACCGTGGGGAATCTGGTCCACCGCCTTGGCCAGCATCGGCGCGACCGGCGGGTTCACTGGAAGACGCATGACACCTATCTTCCCTGGTGCGCCGGGTGCCGGCACCAGGCGCACCTGCTACCGGCCCCCGCCAGCGCCTGTTACCGGCACTCGCGGGTGGCTATTACCGGTTCCCGCTGGTGCGTGTCACCGGGCCCTACTGCTCCCTGGTCACCTCGGCTGGATCCTTGTCCTCCCGCAGCCCGCGGTAGGACGGCGCGCGCATCCGGCCCGCCTGCGTCCAGCCGGCGAAGGCCACCTCGATCACCAGCCGCGGCTCCACCCACAGCGCGTCGCGCGCGTGCTCCGGCGGGACAGACGTGCCGAACGGCGAGCTGGCCCGGCGCAGCGGCGACAGCAGCTCGTCCAGCATCCGCAGCGACCCCACGTTGAACCCGGTGCCCACCCGGCCGGCGTAGGCCAGGCCGTCCTCGGTCTGGACGCCGACGAGCAGGGAGCCGACGTGCCCGGCCCGGCGGCCCTTGCCCGGCCGGATGCCGCCGACGACGGCCTCCTGGCGGAACTCGTGTTTGACCTTGAGCCAGTCGCCGGACCGGGCGCCGGGACGGTACCGGCCATCCAGCCGCTTGGCCACGACCCCTTCCAGTCCCTGGGCTCCTCCCGCCGCCAGCACGTCCTCGCCGGCCACGTCGGTGAACGCCGGCGGGGTCTGCCAGGACGGGCCGGCCAGCCCCAGGCCGTCGAGCAGCTCACGCCGCTGCTGGTACGGCAGGTCGAGCGTGGGCCGCCAGTCCAGGTACAGCAGGTCAAACGCCAGATAGGTCACCGGAGTCCGGCCGACCAGTTGCGCCGCTTCCGCGGCCGACGTCACGTGCATCCGCGTCTGCAGCGCCTCGAAGCTCGGGCGGCCACCGTCGAACGCCACGATCTCGCCGTCGAGCACGAGCTGCCGCGACCCTACCGCAGGGCCGAGCGCGCGCAGCTCGGGATACGCGACCGTCACGTCCCGGCCCGACCGCGAGACGAGCCGCAGGAGCCGGCCACCGCTCAGGTAGGCGGAGGCGCGCACCCCGTCCCACTTCATCTCGTACGCCCAGCCGTCGTCGTCCGGCGGCAGCGCCGCGCTCGTGGCCAGCATCGGCGGGACCCAGTCCGGCAGCGCTACCCGTTCCCGGTGCAGCATCCAGTCGTCCTCGCGGGTGCGGTACAGGGTGTAGCCGCCGGACAGGCGCCGTCCGTGCAGCACCACCTTGACCTCGCCCGGCTTCCACTTCAGCAGCTCGTACCGGCCGCGATCCCAGATGCTGACGGTTCCGGCGCCGTACTCGCCGCGCGGGATAACCCCGCTGAACCCGGCGTAGGCCAGCGGATGATCCTCGGTATGGCGGGCGAAATGGTCCCGGCCCGGATCGTCCGGCACGCCTTTCGGCACCGCCCACGAGACGAGCACGCCGTCACGCTCCAGCCGGAAATCCCAGTGCAGCCCGCGGGCATGATGCTCCTGCACGACGAAGATGCCGCCGGCGGCCGGGGCGGCCGGGACCGGGTCAGCCTCAGCAACCGCGCCCGCCGCGCCAGCCGGGACCTCGGGAACCGGCTCGGCCGCGGCAATCGTGCCCCCGCCAAGAGCCGGGGCGTCGGCCGGCGGCATAGGCTCCGGCGTGCGTGCCGCGTTCCGCTTACGGCGATACTCCTCGAGGCTCACCGGCCCGCCCTCCCCGGCTCACGAAACACGCGCGCCGACCTGAGCGGTCGCGGCCATCGCGCGGACACTGATGATCCTTTCTTACCCGCTCCTGCTACCGGCCGCGCCACTGTGCCTGCCACCTGCGCCGCATTACAGTGACTGCGGGAAGGCCCCGGTATTCCGGCCAGGCGCCGGGACTGCGGGCGGGCACCGGGACTCCGGGGAAGGCACCGGCCCCAGGCACCGAAGGGGTAGCAGCGTGACAACTCCGCCAGGGGAAGCCGCACCGCAGACAGCCGGAGCGGCCGGAGCGACCGGAGCGACCGGCGGCGAGCCGCGGGTCTTCAGGCCCGGCGGCATCTCCTACCTCCGCATCCCGGCCCGTGACGTCCGGCAGTCGGCGAGTTTCTACCGGGCGGTGTTCGGCTGGAAGGTGCGCGACGATCCGGATTCCCCCGCGTTCGAGGACGGCACCGGGCACGTGATCGGTCACTGGCGGACCGACCTTCCCGTCGCCGGCGAAGCGGGCGTGCTGCCTTACATCTACGTGAACCGCGTGGACGACGCCCTCTGGCAGGTCAACGAGCACGGCGGCGAGGTCGTCCGCACGCCCTACCCCGAAGGCGACCTGTGGGTAGCGACCTTCCGCGACCCGGCGGGCAACGTGCTGGGCGTGTGGCAGCGCGGCCCGCGCGAGTGACCCGTCCGCCCGCGGTGCCGCGCTGAGCGGCATCCTTACTGCATGGCTGTTCCTCTCGTGCGGGCCGACCGGCTGTACGGCGGCGTTCCCTACGCTTACGCCTCGGTCACTCCGCCTGGTTCCCTGGTCTTCACCGCTGGCGCGTGCCCGCTCGACGAGAACGGGCTGATCGTTGGCGGTGCCGATGTGCGGCTGCAGGCCCGGCGGGCTGTCGCGAATCTGGCTGAGGCGCTGGCGGCTGCTGGCGCGGGCCTAGGCGACGTGCTGAAGACGACGGTTTATGTCGCGTCCGGTGACCGCGGTGACCTGGTGGCTGCCTGGGAGGTGGTCCGGGCGGTCTTCGCTGATCACGACGCACCGAGCACGCTAGTGGGGGTTGCCGTCCTCGGATATCCAGGTCAGCTCGTCGAGATCGAGGCGGTCGCGGCGGCGGGCAGCCCCGGCCCCCCGCCCTGATCTTCCAGGCGGCGGGGGCAGACGGCCCGTGTTCCGCGGCGCCCTCAGCAGGCAGCTCCCGCCGCTGACGGATCCGCCGGCCAGACGGCGGGCAGGCCGAATGCGGCCAGCAGGGCCGGCTCCAGGAACGCCGTGATGTGCTCGATGCCCGTCGCGCTGAAGCCGAGCACCTGGACCGAATGCGCGTGCTGCCGGCCGTCAGCCTTGCGCCGGTATGCGGCGATCGCCAGCTGGCCGTTGGCCCCGACCGGGAACATCTGCCAGGCGCGGTGGGGCGGCCCGATGTTGGACGTCAGGAAGGCCTCGACCGCCACCCGGCCGGAGAACCAGTCCAGGAACGGCGGCATCTCCAGGACGACATCGTCGGCGAGCAGCCGCTCGAGACCGTCCACGTCGGCGTGGACGAAGGCCGCGACGTACCGGTCCAGCAGCTCGCGCTTCTCGGCTTCCGGCGGCTCGGCCACTAGGTCCTGCGCCGGGGCTACCCGGGCAAGCTGGGCGTGCGCGCGCTGCAGCGCGCTGTTCACGGCGGCCGTGCTGCTGCCCAGCAGGCTGGCCACCTCGGCGGCCGGCATCGCCAGCACGTCACGCAGGATCAGCACCGCGCGCTGCCGGGCGGGCAGGCACTGCAGGGCGGCGATGAACGCGAGCCTGATCCCGGCCCGGGACGCGACGATCGCCGCCGGGTCATCCGGCGCGGGATCCAGCATCGCGTCAGGCACCGGCTGCAGCCACGGCACCTCGGGCCTGCTGACCAGCGGCTGCTGCGGGTCGTCGGCCGGGCTGCCGAGCCCAGATGGCAGCGGCCGCCTGTCGCGGCCCTTGAGCGCGGTCAGGCAGGCGTTGGTCGCGATCCGGTAGAGCCAGGTGCGCAGCGATGCGCGGTCGTCATCGAACCCCGGATAGGCGCGCCAGGCCCGCAGGTACGTCTCCTGCACGAGATCCTCGGCCTCGTGCACCGAGCCGAGCATCCGGTAGCAGTGCGCGAGCAGTTCCCGCCGGAACGGATCGGCGGCCTGCGCGAAATCTGCATTGTCCGGCACCGGCGCCACCTTACGCTCGCCGGCCGCCGCATGCCCCGGCCCGGCCTGCGACCTCCCCCGCCCGGCCGCCACCCTCGCGGACCCGGCCGCCATCCCCGCAGGCCCGGCCGCTAGCCCCTGCGGCCCGGGCGGCCCGCCTCCGGCGGCGCCTCTCCGCTGTGTCACCGCCTGTTCGCGGCTCATGCCGGATCGCTCCTGGTCACGGTCTGCAGCTCTCGCGGCACGACGGTGACGGCGGGGGCGGCGCTAACGGCAGGGGCGACGGAGGCGGCGCGGCCTCGAGCGCGCCGGCCGGGCAGCCACAGGCCCGCCACCGCCGCCGCGAGCGACATCAGGGCCGCGGCGGCCGCCGCCCAGCCGAACCCGTTACTGAACGCCAGCGGCGAGCCATAGCCCCCGGTGGCACTGAACACCGCGGCCAGGATCGCGATCCCGAACGCCCCGCCGAGCTGCCGCAGCATGTTGAAGGTGCCCGAGGCCTTGCCGATCGAGGCCAGCGGCACCGCCCCCATGACCGCATTCTGGGCGGCTGGCAGCGCCATCGAGACGCCGCAGCCGGCCAGCAGCATCGGCACGATCAGCGCCGGGTAGGCGAGGCCGGGCTTCGCGATCAGTGCAACCCAGCCGAGCCCGGCCGCCTGCATCAGCAGCCCGCCGGCTACCAGCGGCCGCTCCCCCACCCGGTTGACCCACGATCCCGCGAGCGGCGCGACCAGGGACACCGCGACCGTCCACGGCGCCAGCCGCAGCCCGGCGCCGAGCGGCCCGTAGCCCAGGGCGGTCTGCAGGAACTGCGCGAAGAAGAACACCGAGCCCATCACCGAGCCGAACATCAGGAAGTTGGCGGCGTTGCCCGCGGCGAACGCGCGGGACCGGAAGAACCGCATCGGTAGCATCGGCTCCGCGGTCCGCAGCTCCCAGGCCACGAACCCGGCCGCGAGCAGCGCACCGCCGGCCAGCGACGCGACCACCCCGGCACTCCCCCAGCCGGACGCGTTGCCGCGGATCAGTCCCCACACCAGGCCGAGCGCGGCCCCGGTCACCAGCACAACGCCGCCCGCGTCCAGCCTGACCCTCGGCCCGAAGCTCTCCTCGATCCGGGTGAGCACGAGCGGGATGAGCAGCAGCCCGATCGGGACGTTGAGCCAGAAGATCCACTGCCAGGCCAGTCCCTGCACCACCGCGCCGCCGACGATCGGGCCGGACAGGATCGCCAGGCCGACCACGCCGCTGAACAGGCCCAGCGCCTTGGCCCGCCGCTCGGGCGGGTAGGCGGCACTGAGCAGGGCCATGGCGTGCGGCATGAGCATGGCCGCGCCGGCGCCCTGGACGGCCCGCGCCGTGATCAGCCAGCCGATACCCGGGGCGAGCGCGGACGCCGCGGACGCGGCGGTGAACAACCCCATCCCGGCGACGAACAGGCGGCGCCGGCCGAACCTGTCGCCCAGCGCCGCGGCCGTCATCAGCAGCACGGCGAAGCTCACCGTGTAGGCGTTGACGATCCACTCCAGCTGGCCGATCGAGGCGCCGAGGCTGTGCCGGATGGTGGTCAGCGCGGTCGTCACGACGAGGGCGTCCAGGCCGACCATGAACGACGCTATCGAGGTGAGCGCGAGCACCCACCGCTGCAACGGCGTCGAGGGGACTTTGCTACTCCTGGTACGCACGTGACCTCCCGGTCGCGGATCTGATCTGACACGCTCACCGGTACGTACCTGGCCGCCGGAGCAAACTCATCGGCGCCGGGGAAATTGCCTGCCAGCGCTGCGCGAACCTACGATCCTGGTCGTGACCCCTAGCCCGACCCTCCGCGCGCGCCGTCCCAGCCCTGACCTCCCGCGCACGCCGTCCCAGCCCCTGACCCCCGCGCCCCCCGTCCCCGCCCCTACCCCCCCGCGCCCCCCGTCCCCGCCCCTACCCCCCCGCGCGCCCTGTCTCCGCCCCTGACCTCCCGCGCGCCCCGTCCCCGCCCCTGACCTCCCGCGCGCCCCGTCCGCGCCCCTGACCTCCCGCGCGCACCGTCCCCCCGGGCTTACATGATCGTTCCGACTTTGCACACGGCACGACCATGGAACCGGGCAAATCGGGCACGATTTTGGTCCTAACGTGTGCAAAGTGAGGAAATGATCATTGCTGGTGCCTCGACGGACGGGACGAGACTACATTGATAGGTATGTCAAGCAGGGACGACGAAGCCCCGGCCGAGAGCCCGGACGAGCCGTGGCAGAAGCAGCTGACCACGCTCGGCGGCTTCATCCGCATGCAGCGTCGGCTGGCCGACATGTCGCTGCGCGAGATGGCCGGCCTGACCAGCGTCTCCAACGCCTATCTCAGCCAGATCGAGCGCGGCCTGCACCAGCCCTCGCTGCGGGTGCTGCGGTCGATCGCGCAGGCGCTCAGCATCTCGCCCGAGGAGCTGCTCAGGCGGGCGAACTTCATCCCGGGCAAGGACGGGGCCGGGGACGGCGCCGGGCCGGAGGTTACCCTGCCGGACACCGAGGCGGCGATCTCGGCCGACCCGCGGCTAACCCCGGGGCAGCGTGAGGCGCTGCTGAACGTCTACCGCAGCTTCCGCGACTCCGGCTGACGACTGCCGCGCCTCGGGCCGAAGCTGCCGCTCCGGCTGGCGGCTGCCGCGACTCCGGCTGGCGGCTGCCGCGACCGGCTGAAAGCTGCCGCGACTCCGGTGAAAGCTGCCGCGGCTCCGGCTGGCGGCTGCCGCGACTCCGGCTGAAACCTGCCGCGACTCCGGCTGAAACCTGCCGCGACTCCGGCTGAAACCTGCCGCGACTCCGGCCCGGCCCGGAGGCCGGCCGGGCCAGCCCCCGAACCGCCCATCCGTCACTTTACGGTTGAATTGTCGATTCACATGCTCCGTCGGGCGGCAGGCTATCCGCCGAGAACCGTTATTGCTAACATTCTTCGGCGAACTGGTGCGGTGGCCGCTACCGGCTTTACGTTCGACCGTTGGGGAGTGAATGGCCGTGGGCTTCCGCTTTAACCCGCCGCCCGGGTGGCCGCCCGTACCCGAGGGCTTTGTCCCGCCGCCCGGCTGGCAGCCCGACCCGAGCTGGCCGCCGCCGCCTCCCGGATGGCAGCTCTGGGTTTCCGATGGCGTGACCGACGGCCCGGGGGCAGGCCAGCCGTTCCGCTATCAGCTGCCCGCCAAGAGCGGCACGAACGGCTTCGCGGTCGCCTCGCTCGTCCTGGGCATATTGGGCGTGTTCACGATCAGCGCCATTCTCAGCCTCATTTTCGGCGGCGTCGCGCTGGCGAAGATACGCAACGCGCCGCAGAAGGGGCGGGGAATGGCCATTGCCGGGATGGTCCTGTCCGTTGTGTGGCTGGTAGTGCTGGTGGTCCTGATCGCGGTGGGCGCCAGCAGCGGGGCGCATCGCTCGGGGACCGGGCAGATCAGCAAGCGCGGCAGCCTGAACATCTTCGCGCTGCACCTGGGTGACTGCCTGAACAACCCGAACGTGCAAAGCGTCAGCTCGGTGGCCGCGGTGCCCTGCACGCAACCGCATAACGCCCAGGTCTTCGCGCAGTTCGACGCGACCGGCTCCGGCTACCCGGGCGCCATGGCGCTCACCCGGCAATCGACCAACGGCTGCAACTCGCGGGTCAACGGCAACCTCGACCGGTCAAAGATCACCGGCACGATGACCATTCGCTTCATCTTCCCGCTGGCGGGCTCCTGGGCCCTCGGCCACCGGATAGTCAGCTGCCTCATCGTTGACCCGACTCCAGACCTGACGTCCTCGCTGCTGGTCGCCAACCCCCGGGGCTAACCCAGCCGCCCAGCGCACGGCCGACGTGCTTGATATATCTAGCACGTTCGCTTGACAGAGCTAGCATAGTTGCGTACTTTAGTTTGCATACCACGAGACAGAATCTGAAGGAGCACGACATGACCAGCCCACAAGAGCGGATCGCCGAGGCCGTTCGCTTCGGCCAGGAGACCGTGAACTCAACCGTGCGCACCTGGACCGATAGCGTGCAGAAGCTCGTCACGAACCTCGACGTCCGGTCCACCGTCCCGACCCTCGACGAACTGGTGGACCGCTCGTACGCGTTCGGCGTGCAGGTGCTCGCCGCGCAGCGTGACTTCACCAAGAGCCTGCTGGCCTACGCCACGCCGCTGACCGAGACGCTCAGCACCGCGCCGAAGAAGGCCGAGCGCTTCGTGCTGAAGACCGAGCGCACCACCGCGAAGAAGGCCGAAGACATCGCCGCCAAGGCGGAGAACGCCGCGGCCAAGGCCGAGGACATCGCCGAGCAGGCCGAGCGCACCGCCTCGAAGGCGCAGCACTCCGCCAACGCGCGCAGCCGCACCACCAAGAGCTAAGCACGCGCCCAGCACCGAGCCCGGTGCGACGGTGGCTCCTGGGCCGCCGCCGCGCTGGGCTTCGCTGTACTCACGGGGATGACTGCGGCTGGGCCGTGCGTAACGGGTCGGAGCGGAAGATGGTGAAAAGCACCCGCAGCACGAGTACCGCGCCCACCACGAGCAGGTTGTAGCCGATCAGCTGGAACAGGCTGAGCGCGGGCGTCACCTGCGGCCCGCCGTGCGTGCCGAGCAGCAGCGCGGCGACCAGCCCGGTGACCGCGCCCAGCACGGTGAGCAGCGACCGGTGCACCAGTCCGGTGATCACCCGGCGGTCGCGTTCGTCGGCGAGCAGCCGCACGTTCACGCTGAGCCGGCCCGATTCCAGCGCCCCCGAGATGCGGTCCAGCCGCCGCGGCAGCCGGCGCAGCACCGGCAGCAAGGCCGTCAGCTCGTCGGTCGCGGTTTTGCGCAACTGTTCGGGCGCCAGCCGTTCGGCAAAATACAGCCGGGCAAAGCCGTGCGCCTCGGCGACGAGATCGAACCCGGGGGCGAGCTGGGTGAGCGTGCCCTCCAGCGTGGCCAGGGCCCGGAACACCGCGGCCACCTCCGGCGGCACGCCCAGCCGGAAGCGGGTGATCAGGCGGAACAGGTCGGTGAACATCTCCGCGCCGGGCGCCGCACCGGCGGCCAGGTGAAGCGCCATGAACTGGCCGAGCGCGCGCTCCAGCTGCTCCTCGTCGATCTCGTCCGGGCGGCTGACCAGCTCGAGCAGCGCGTCGCGCAGCCCCGCCGGGTCGCCGCGGCCGACTGCGAGCAGCAGGTTCTGCAGGGCGGCCCGCAGCTGCGCGTCCAGCCGCCCGACCGAGCCCAGGTCCAGCAGCGCCAGCCGGCCGTCGGCCAGCAGCAGGATGTTGCCGGGGTGCGGGTCGGCGTGGAACACCCCGGCCACGGTGATCTGGTGCAGCGCGTGCCGCAGCAGCGCCGCGGCGAGCCGGGACCGGTCGAGGCCGCGGTCGTCGGCGAGCCGCGCGGCGGCGCCCAGGTTGACGCCGTCCAGCCAGTCGGTGACGAGCACCTGCCGGGTGCAGTACTGCGGGTGCGCGGCCGGCAGCACCACCGGGACCGCGCCGTCCGCCCGGTCCTGGTCGGCCGGCCAGGCGGCGGCCGCGGCCGCCATGTTGCGGGCCTCGACCCGGAAGTCGAGCTCCTCGCGCAGCGAGGCGGCGAAGCCGCGGGCGAGCCCGACCGTGCCCAGCCCGCGGGCCCACTGCGTCCGCTGCTCCAGGGTCGCGGCCATCCGCAGCACGATGTCGAGGTCGCGTTCGGCGGCGGCGCGGATTCCGGGCCGCTGCACCTTGACCGCGACCTCGGCTCCTGCCTCGCTGCCCGCGCGCAGCCGGGCCCGGTGCACCTGCGCGATCGAGGCGGCCGCGACCGGCTGCGGGCAGAACTCGGCGAAGACCTCGGCCGGCGGCGCGCCGAGCGCCTCGCCGACCAGTTCCCGCACGTGCTCCCACCGGGCCGGCACCGCCTGGTCTTGCAGCCGGGTGAGCTCGGTGGTGAACTCGGCCGGGAGCAGGTCACGCCGGGTGGACAGCAGCTGGCCGAGCTTGATGAACGTGGGGCCGGCCTCCTCCAGCGCGTGCCGCAGCGAGTCGGCGAGCGCCGCCCGCCCGGCCGTCGCGTCGGCGCGCCGCAGCCGCCTGCCGCGCAGGTAGGGCCCCAGGCCGTGCCGGACCGCGATGCGGCTGATCTGCGAGTACCGCCGCGCGCGGGCCATCCGGCGGCGCACCCCGCGGATCATCTCCGCGGGGTACGGCGCGGTGCCGGTCGGCACTAGCGCCTCGGCCACCACGATAACGATCATCGCCACGATGAGCGGCACGCCCAGCGACACGGTGAGGAACGCGGCCAGATGCCCGGTCGGCGCGGTCCGCAGCGACCTGCCGAACAGCTCAGAGGCGCCGAACCCGATCAGCCCGGCGATCAGCACGCGCAGCGCGCCGACCGGCAGGCCGAGCAGCCGCCGGGCCGCCCAGCCCAGGCCGAGGACCAGCGCCACGCTGGTGATCAGAACTGCGAGGGTGAGGCCGAGCCCGCTCACCGGGGCCGAGCTCGCAGCCTCCATGATTACCTTTCCGCCGACGGCCGCGGACCACAGCGAAGATACCGAACGGGTCAGCGGTCGGTGAAGGTCGGCGCGACGAGGCCGCGCTGGCGGGTGACGGGCCGCGCGCTACGTCACATCTGGCGCATCCTGATGTAGCGCTCGATGTCGTCCTTCGACGCGTAAATCAGCGCGCCTGCCGCGCCGAGCCCAAACAGCAGCAACCATTTCATCGGGACTCCCCTCAGTCGCCACAGTATCGCTTACCGCTGTCCTTACCCAGCTGAGCCCGGCTGCAGGTCAGGCGGCAGCGTCGCGGCCGGGCAGACCCGCGCGACGAGCGCGCTGAGCGTTGGGCCGAGCGGAGCGTCGATGGCCGCCAGCGCCTGCGCGTCGCCGCGGGTCGCGCCCTGATTGATGATCACGACCGGGATGGCCAGCTTGGCCGCGTGCCGGACGAAGCGGTAGCCGGACATCACGGTGAGCGAGGAACCGAGCACGACCAGCGCGCCGGCCCGCTCGACCAGCCGGTAGCACTCGTCCACCCGCGGCCGCGGCACGTTCTCGCCGAAGAACACCACGTCCGGCTTGAGCGCGCCGCTGCAGCTCTCGCAGCCGGCCACCCGGAAGCCGGTCACCTCGTCGTCGGCCAGCGCCGCGTCGCCGTCCGGGGTGATCGCGGCCGCCCGCGCCGCCCAGCCGGGGTTCGCCGCGCGCAGCCGCTGGTCGAGCCGCTGCCGCGGGGTGCGCTCGCCGCAGCCCAGGCAGACGACGCGGCTGAGGCTGCCGTGCAACTCGATCACGGCCCGCGCGCCCGCCGCCTGGTGCAGCCCGTCCACGTTCTGCGTGATGATCCCGGTCAGCAGCCCGCCGCGCTCCAGAGCGGCGACGGCCTGGTGCCCGGCGTTCGGCGCGGCGCGGGCCACGTGCCGCCAGCCGAGATGACTGCGCGCCCAGTACCGCTGCCGGGCCGCCGCCGACGCGGTGAACGCCTGGTAGGTCATCGGCTCGGCCCGCCGGGCCAGGCCGCTGGGGCCGCGGTAGTCCGGGATGCCGGATTCGGTGGACAGGCCGGCGCCGCTGAGGATCACCACGTCCCCGTCGGCGACGAGGTTAACCAGCATCCCGAACGGCCGGAGGCCGGTCTCGGCCCGCGCGGTCATGAGCTCGATCGGGTGAGCGGCGGCACGGTCCTGAGCGCCGCGCTGAGCGCTGTCCACCGACGGGGTCACCCCGTCATGCTGCCATCCGCCGGTGAGTGCGCTGGCCTGGCCGGGGGCAGCCGGCCCTCCCGCCCGGGTGCCCCGGTCGCCCCGGGCACTGCCGCCCGGGACACTGCCGTCCGGGACACTGCCCCCGGGGCACTGCCGCCCGGGACACTGCCGCCCGGGGCACTGTCGCCAGTTGAGACGCCGCCGGAGGCCGCCGGAGCTTGACACCGCCGCCGCGGCCTGCGGGAGGATATTGGCACGAGTGACCGGATGAGGGAGCCCGATGATCTTCATCACTGCCAAGTTCAAGGTGAAGCCCGAAGACGCCGACAACTGGCCCCAGATCACCGCCGAGTTCACCAAGGCGTGCCGCGACGAGCCTGGGTGCATGTGGTTCGACTGGTCGAGGAGCCTGGACGACCCGGAAGAGTACGTCCTGGTCGAGGCGTTCCGTGACGGCGCGGCCGGGGGTGCCCACGTACAGTCCGATCACTTCAAGAAGGCGCAGCAGGATCTGCCGCCGCACCTGGCCGCGACGCCGCGGATCGTCAACTTCGAGGTCCCGCAGGACGACTGGTCCGAGCTCGGCGAGATGGCGGTACGCGAGGGCTGAGGTCTGAGCCCAGCACAGACTGAGCCACGGCGCGGGCCGCGCCGCGTGGCTGCCCGGCGTCGATGCCTACTTGCACCCCACCCCAGGGGTGAAAGTAGGCATCGATCTTGAAACGGGAGGCCGGGCGGTCCCACGGTCAAGGGGGAGCAGGCCGATGGCGGTCTTGGCCCGGGCTAGCGGGCCGGCGGCGAGGGACCGGGCGCGCTCGGCTCCTTCCCGCAGTACTCGCGGCACGACCTGCGGGTCGGCGGCGAGGGCTGCGTACCGGTCCTGCAGCGGGGTGAGCAGGGCGATCACCGCCTCGGCGCAGGACTCCTTGAGCTCGCGGTAGGTGCCGGCGCCGGCCGCAGCCTGGTCCGGGGTCGTGCCGGTGCAGGCGGCGAGGATCGTCAGCAGGTTGGCGACGCCTAGCCGGCGGCGGTGCCGGGCTCCAGCCGGTGCCCGCTGTCGGTGACGGCGCGCGCGATCTTGCGCCGGACGGCGTCCGGCGGGTCGAGCAGGCGGATCACGCCGAGGTCCTGCGGCGGCGCCGACTTGTCCATCTTCGCCGTCGGGTCCTGGAGGTTCATCACCCGCGCCGCCACGGCGGGCGTGACCGCCCGCGGCACGACGAACGTCTGCCCGTACGTGCCGTTGAACCGGAGGGCCAGGTCGCGGGCGAGCTCCAGGTGCTGCCGCTGATCGTCCCCGACCGGCACCGTACCGACGTCATAGAGCAAGACATCCGCGGCCATCAGGACCGGGTAGGTGAGCAGCGCCGCGCGCACCGACTGCTGGCCCGCGGACTTCTGCTTGTACTGGATCATCCGCCGCAGCTCGCCCTCGTGCGCGGTGGCCTCCAGCAGCCAGAGCAGCTCCGCGTGCGCGGGCACGCTGCTCTGCACAAACACGATGCACCGGGCCGGATCCAGGCCGGCCGCGAGCAGCAGCGCGGCCTGCTCGAGGGTCTGTTCGCGGATGACCGCCGGGTCCCGCGGCGTGGTGAGCGCGTGCAGGTCGGCGACGCCGTACAGCGTGTCGGCGCCGCGCTGGTCGGCCACCCAGTGGCTGACGGCGCCGAGCAGGTTGCCGAGCGTCAGGCTTCCGCTCGGGACGACGAGGGAAAGGGTGCGGGCCATACCGGCCTCCTGCGGGTAAGGGCATGCCCCGTGCGCAGCTGTATGGTGCCGATCTGGCCGCCGCGCCGAGGCGGCCAGGTAGTCAGGGAAATGACGTCGGGGGGCCGCCGGGTCAGGCGGCCCGCCACTGATGCGGGCGAACGGACGTCATGGCGCCAGACTACCGGCCAGGGACCGGCTACTCCAGCGACGAGACGGGCCGGCCGGGCAGGCGCATGGTGCCCGCCGGGCAGTACCAGGTCATCACGTTGACGACCAGCCGTCCCGCCTGCACGGCGGGGTCGGCCTCCGCCAGCTGCCGCGCCTCGGCGAGCGAACCGGTGCGGTAGAACGTCAGCCCGCGCAGCGACTCGTCAGGCTGATCGGTGACCGGCCCGTTGGTCACGACCCGGCCGGCGGCCCGCAACTGGGCGTGGTAGGCGAGGTGCTCGCCCTGGATCCGCTCGATGGTCGGGTCGTCGTAGGACGTCGGGTCCGCTGGCCTGCGCAGCATCACCAGCTCGTACGCTTCAAGGCTCACATCCGGCATTGTGCCGCGACCCGCGCCGGCGTGTCGCGCTTAGCCCCCGGGAACTCCTGGGTAGGCCTGCTCCGGGTCCGAGGGATAGGAGGGGCCATGCCGAGGCGCCTGCTCGCCGTGGTCGCGGCTCTGGCGGCCGTGATGGCCGGGACAAGCCCGCTGACCGCGCACGCCGGCGCGGCCGTCATCGGCGGCCCGGCGCGCACCGGGCGGGCCGCCCCACGGCCGGCCAGCGCGGACGCGGGGTACGGGCCGTACCTCACGATCGCGTCGCCGGCACTCAACGAGCGTTCCGCTCCGCGGCTGAGCGCCGCTGTGACCGGATCGCTGGCCTACCGCTCCGCGATCTCCATCAGCTGCCAGGCCAGCGGCTCGCTGGTGGGCCGGTCCACGGTCTGGGACCGGCTCACGTCCGGCGCCTATGTCTCCGACTACTGGGTGAGCACGCCCGGCTATGACACCTGGACGCCCGGGATCCCGCGCTGCGGCAGCACGTCGCCGGGCGCCAGCACCGGCCGCACGGTGTCCCATAACGAGGGCGGCGCTGGCGAGTGCACCTGGTGGGCCATCGAGAGGTTCCGCGCCTACTCCGGCCTGTACCCGGACCTGAACGACCCGGCGAACAACAGCAACGCCGGCTACTGGGCCGCCAACGCGGCCGTCAACGGCTGGACCGTGACCAGCAAGCCGGCGGCGGATTCCATCGCCGTCTTCCCGCCCGGCGTGAACGGGGCGCGGGCGGAGGGCCACGCGGCCTGGGTGACCAGGACCTCGGGCGCGCAGATCACCATCTCGGAGATGAACGGCCCGGCCGGCTGGGACGTCGTCGATACGCGCACGCTGGTTCCGGCGAGTTCGGTCCGCTACATCGTGGCACCAGGCTAGTAACCGGCCGAAACCGCCCGAATCGGGCTGATCCCCCGCTACGCTGTCGGAGGCTGGTGACATCCGAGGTCGCCGAGCTCAGCGCGGAGCGGAGGCCTTCGGTGACGTTGACCGGTCTTACATCCGACCCGGCACACCAGCCGGGCGGGGGTACCTATTACGACGCCCGCCGCGACATCTACTACACCAAGCCCGCACTGCGGGGCTGGCTGCACCTGCTCTGGTTCGCGGCGTCGCTGGTAACGGGCTTCCTCCTGCTCACCCGGCTGCGCGGGACGGCCAGGATCTCCGCTGGCGCCATCTACGCGACGAGCGTGAGCGGGCTGTTCGGGGCCAGCGCGCTCTATCACCGTGGCAACTGGACCACCGCCTGGCGGCAGCGGCTGCAGCGACTTGACCACATGATGATCTTCTTCCTGATCGCGGGCACGGCCACGCCGGCCTTCCTCATCGCCATGCCCGGGCCGCTGGGGCTGACCTGCCTGATCGTGGTGTGGACGCTGGCCATCACGGCGGCCTGCGTGCACATGGCGTGGATGAACGCGCCCGAACTGCTGGTCGGCGGGACGTTCGTCGGGCTGGGCTGGGTGGCCGGCATCGCCATTCCCGGGGTGTGGATGCACGCCGGCGCAGGCGCCGGGCTGCTGGTGGTGGCCGGCGGGCTGCTCTATACGGTCGGGGCGCTCTGCTACCGGCGGCGCCGGCCCGATCCGATCCCGTCGGTGTTCGGCTACCACGAGGTCTTCCACGCCTACGTGTGCGCGGCCGCCGGGTGCCAGTACGCGGCGATGGCCCTGCTGCTGCGCTGAGCCGGCGGCCCGCGCCTGGTGAGCCGCCGCGGTCGTAGAGTTCTGTCCATGGCGGATGAGGTGTCGGTACCGGGCCGGGACGACCAGCCAGGATCACCCGGTGAGCTGCGTGCGTCGCACGAGGACCGGGACCGGGTCGTCGAGGTGCTGCAGGCGGCCGCGGGTGACGGCCGGCTGACCACGGAGGAATTCGACGAGCGGCTGGGCGTGGCCCTGACCGCGCGCACCCACGGTGAGCTGGCCAGGCTGACGACCGACCTGGCGGCCGCCGCGGGGGCCGGGCCCGCCCCCGAACCTAAAGACGTGATCCGCATCGACTGCCGTAGCGGCAGCACGAAGCGCGACGGCCGCTGGGTGGTGCCGCGCCGGATCGAGGTGAAGGTCACCAGCGGCCATGTCGTGCTGGACTTCACCGAGGCCGTGATCTCCTACCCGACCCTCCGGGTCGACGCGGACGTGAGCAGCGGCAGCCTGGCCCTGGTGACCAGGCCGGGGATCATGGTGGACACCGATGACGTGGCGATCCGCAGCGGCACCGTGCGGGTCCGGCCGCCCGGGCCCCCCCAGGCGCCGGTGACACTGCGGATCGACGTGTCCGGCCGGGTGGGCAGCGGAGTCATCAGCGCGCGGCCGCCGCGGCCGCCGCGGCGGACCTTCTGGCAGTGGCTGCGGCGCCGCCCCAGGCCGCCCGCGGTCACCTCCTGACCGGGGCGCCGGGGCCGGGAGCCGGGGCGCGTCCGGGCAGGCCGGCGCGGGAATACCGGCCCCGGGAAACGTGTTCTAAGCACCGGCAAGCTTCAGGCTCTACGCCAGGAGGAGGCAGCCATGAAGGTACGAAGCTCAGTCCGGTCGCTGAAGAACAGGCCCGGGTCAGTGGTGATCAAGCGGCGCGGGAAGGTTTTCGTGATCAACCGCCTGAACCCGCGCTGGAAGGCCCGGCAAGGCTGACCGGCAAACGGGTGCGCAAACGCACCCCCGTGAACGAACGTGGCGCTGGCATTTCGCCGGCGCCACTGCCGTCTCCCGAGCGAACGCGGCACTGGCTCGCGCCAGGTCAGCCGCGCATGTTGACCGTGTTGATCCGTACCGGGCGGATCGTCACGATGACGCGCCCCTCGCCCGGCTGGTCGTGCTCGCGGAGGTTCGCGTGGTACTTGGCGCCGACCCGGTCCGCGAACGCATAGTCGTCATCCGGCGTGATCTCCGCGTCGCCCCGGATCTCCAGGTACCGGTAGGGGTTGGCCAGGTCGAGCAGGAAGACCGTCGCGACCGGGCTGGCCATGAGGTTCTTCGTCTTCTGCCGCGCGGTATTGAGGGAGATGCGGATCGTGTCATCCTCGGCGAGGAACCAGACTTCCGAGAGCTGCGGGCGGCCGTCAGGGCCAACGGTGGCGAGCGTCGCGAACTGGCCATCGAGCAGGTCCCGGTGGGACGGGGGGATCGCTGACATGGGTGTTCCTCCCTCTCGTCCAGGCTACGGCGCCGGCGCAGAACCGTCGCCCGGGGGTCCAGATGACCGGTTTTCGCATAGTGAGACGGCAGCGGCCCTTTTTTAGGCATACCAAAACCAAGTGGCCACACTAGGGAGGGTGACCCCCGTGCGCTCGTTCTCCGCTGCGGTGGAGGACTACCTCAAGGCCATCTACCACCTGGAGAGCGAGGCTGGGGAACCGGTGACGACCAACGCCCTGTGCGGCCGACTGGGGGTGACCGCGCCATCGGCCTCGGGCATGGTCAAGAAGCTGGACGACCTCCGGCTCGTCGTCTACGTCCCCTACCGGGGGGTGCAGCTGAGCGCGGCGGGCCGCCGGATGGCGCTCGGCGTCGTGCGCCGGCACCGCCTGCTCGAGACCTTCCTCGCCGAAACGCTGGGGCTGTCCTGGGACAAGGTGCACGACGAGGCCGAGGCGCTGGAGCACGCCCTGTCACCCGAGCTGAGCGAGCTGATCGCCGCCCGGCTGGGTGACCCGCGGACCGATCCGCACGGCGACCCCATCCCCACCCGCGACGGGCAGGTCGTCGAGGCACCCAGCCAGAGCCTGGACTCGCTGCAACCGGGTCAGCGAGGCCGGGTGTGCCGGGTCTCCGACCGCGATCCCGGCATCCTGCGCTTGCTGGCCGGGCGGGGCATCGCGCTCGGTGACGTCCTCGAGGTCAGGCAGGCAGGCCGGGGCGGAGACGTCATCGTGCAGGCGCGGTCGGGGATGCACGTGCTGGAAGCCGCCGTGGCCGCCGCCATCCGGGTGCAGGCGGCCTCGTGACCGCCACGGGATCACCGCTGCCCGCGGAGGACATCAGCCCGGCCGAGAGCAGCCCGCTAGAGCTACTGCTGGTCCGCGGCCGGGCCCGGTCGACGCTGGCCATGCTGGGCCCGGCGTTCGTGGCCGCGATCGCCTACGTGGACCCGGGCAACTTCGCCACCAACCTGCAGGGCGGCGCGCGGTTCGGCTACCTGCTGCTGTGGGTGGTGCTGGCGGCCAACCTGATGGCGATGGTCATCCAGTACCTGTCGGCCAAGCTCGGCATCGTCACCGACCGGACCCTGCCCGAGCTGTGCCGGAAGCGCTTTGCCTGGCCGGTCACCTGGGGCCTGTGGATACAGGCCGAGATCATGGCCATGTCCACCGACATCGCCGAGTTCGTGGGGGCCGCGCTGGGCCTCAACCTGCTGTTCGGCGTCCCGCTGCTGACCGCGGGCCTGATGACCGGCGTGATCGCGTTCGCCCTCCTCGCCCTGCAGAGCCGCGGCTACCGGGGCTTCGAGCTAGCCATCGCGGCCCTGCTGGGCATCATCTTCCTCGGCTTCCTGTACGAGACCCTGCGCATCGGACCGAGCGCCAGCGGGTCGCTGCACGGCCTCGTGCCTGGCTTCTCCGGCCAGGACAGCGTGCTGCTGGCCGTGGGCATCATCGGGGCTACCGTGATGCCACACGCCATTTACCTGCACTCCGCCCTGACCAAGGGGCGGATGCCGTGCCGGGACGACACCGAGCGGTCCCGGGTGCTCCGCTTCGAGCGGCTCGACGTGCTGGTCGCACTCGGGCTCGCCGGGATCATCAACATGGCCATGCTGGCCGTCGCGGCCAAGCTGTTCCATAATCCGGCGCACGCGCAGGTCAGCACCATCCAGCAGGCGCACGCCGGGTTCGCCCAGATGGTCGGCGGGCTGGCCGCGCTGGCCTTCGCTGTGGCCCTGTTTGCCTCCGGCGCGTCCTCCTCGAGCGTCGGGACCTACGCCGGCCAGGTAGTGATGCAGGGATTCACCGGGCGCAGGATCCCCCTGGTGGCACGCCGGGCCATCACGATGACGCCGGCCATCATCGTGCTGGCTATCGGCGTCGACCCGACCAAGGCGCTGGTGTTCAGCCAGGTTCTGTTGTCGTTCGGGATTCCGTTCGCCCTGATCCCGCTGGTCCTGCTCACCCGCAATCCCGAGGTGATGGGAGTCCACGTCAACCGGCGGCTGACCTCGGCGGTCGCGATGACGCTGGCCGGGGTGATCACGCTGCTCAACGGCTACCTCGTCTACCGGCAGCTAGCCCGCGGCTAGCTGCCGGCTGTCGCGCTGCGAGCCGGACTGGTCGCCGGCGCCGCCGCAGTCCGTGCGGGCCGATGGGCATGGTGCGTGCCGACGGGGGAAGATGTCTCGGGTGCGTTCCAACCGAGCTACCGGGCGGCCAGACAAGACCGGACGGCGCAGCCTGAAGTCTGTGATCCCGCGCCCGCTGCGGCGCGGGATCGTCATCTTCGTCCTGCTCCTGATCATTGAGTACCTGGTCATCCCGGAACTGGTGGGCGCCAGCAAGGATCTGAACCTGCTGGGCCGGGTGAACATCGGCTGGATGATCGGCGGCCTCGTGCTGGAGGCGGCGTCGCTGTTCTGCTACGCCCTGCTGAGCTGGGTGCTGCTGCCGCCGCCCGTGCGGCCACCGCTGTCGCGGCTGTTCCGGATCGACCTGGCGGCGGCCGCGGTGGCGCATGTCATCCCGGCCGGCACGGTGGGCAGCGCGGGGATCGGGTACACCCTGTTCACCGCCGAGGGAGTGCCGGGCACCGACGCCGGGGTCATGATGGCGACCAAGGGCATGGGGTCCACCGTCGTCCTGAACGTCCTGCTGTGGCTATCGCTGGTGATCTCGATACCCCTCGCCGGGTTCCACCCCATTTATATATCGGTCGCTCTCGTCGGCGCCGTGGCGCTGGCGGCGGTGGCCGCGCTCGCGTTCGGGCTCACCCGGGGCGAGGGCCGGGCGACCAGGATCGTGCACGCGGTCGGCCGCCGGATCCCGGGCATGGACGGCGACAAGCTCGAGGCCCTGTTCCTGCGGATCTCGACGTCGATACGGGACCTGGCCAAGGACCGGAACGTGATGATCTGGTCACTGGTCTGGGCGTCGCTGAACTGGCTGCTGGACGCCGCGTCGCTGTGGTGCTTCGTCGCGGCGTTCGGCAGCTACGTGAACCCGGCTGAGCTGTTCGCCGCGTACGGGATCGCGAACGTGCTCGGCGTGCTGCCGGTGACTCCGGGCGGCCTCGGCATCGTCGACAGCACCGCGCCGCTGCTGCTGGTCAGCTTCGGGGTCACCCGGAGCGTCGCGACTCTCGGCGTGCTCGCCTGGCGGCTGGTGAACTTCTGGCTGCCCATCCCGGCGGGCGCCGCCGCCTACGTCTCGCTGAAGGTGCCGCGCGGCGGCGGCCTGAAGGCGGCGCGGCACGCGATAGCCGAGATGATGTCCCGCGGGGACAGCCGCGGCCAGGCGCCCGGGCCCTCGGAGGACGGGCCCTCCGGGGACGGGCCCTCCGGGGCCGCAGAGCACGGGCCCTCCGGGGCCGCAGAGCACGGGCCCTCCGGGGACGGGGAGCACCGGCCTTCCGGGGACGGGGAGCACCGGCCTTCCGGGGACGGGGAGCACGGCCCCGCCTGGGACGAGACGGCCGCGCCGCCCCGGGCCGAGACGCCCGGCCCGACGCCGTAAGGCTGGCCGCCGGCGGCGAGGCAGGCAGGCCCGCGCCCGGCGGCCGCGGGTGCGGCACCCGGGGGCACCGCGGATGGGAGCCCGGGTGCCGAGCGGGATGGCTCAGCCTTTGTCGAGCCGGCGGATCACGACCTCGTTCAGGACCAGCCGGATGGCCGCGGCGGTGGGGATCGCGACCAGCGCACCGACGATCCCTAGCAGCACGCCGCCGAGCAGGACCGCTATCAGGCTGACGATCGCCGGTACCTCAACGGTGCGGCCCATGATCCTCGGGACGATGAGATAGTCCTCGGCCAGCCGGTAGCCGACGTAGAACACCAGCGTGCCGACGGCGACCGGCAGCGACACGGTCAGGGCGACGAGCGTCACGACGACACCGCCGATGGTGGATCCGATGACCGGGATCAGGTCGAGCAGGGCGACGAACATGGCCAGCAGCAGCGGGTAGGGGATGCCGAACGCGAGCATCCACAGGAACGTGCCGGCGCCCGCGATCACCGAGGTGATGAAGTTCCCCAGCACGTAGCCGCCGACCTTGGCCAGGATCTCGTCACCGATGAGGATCACCCGGGGCCGCCTCGAGTGCGGCACGAGCCGGTAGGCGAACAGCTTGATCTGCGGCAGCCCGGACAGGAAGTAAATGCTCAGCACCAGGACGGCGAGCAGAGACGATGCCGTGCTGAGCACCAGCGCCCCCGCCCCGAGGACCCCTCCGACCAGGGAACTGCCCTTGCTGGTGACCAGCGTGGTCAGCCGCTGCTGGAGGTGGTACTTGACGTTGAGCTTGCCCAGCTGCGAGTTGCGGTTCTGCAGGTCCTGTACGTAGTGCGGGATCTGATGGGCGAGCGCGGTGGTCTCGTTCGTCAGCGGCGGTATCGCGGCGGCGAGAAACGCCGCGATGACTCCGACGGAGCAGCCGATCACGGTGAGGACGGCCGCCCATCGCGGCATCCGGTGGCGGGTCAGCCAGCCGACGATCGGATCCAGGCCGGCCGCGATGAACAGCGCCAGGCCGATGAGGATGAGAACGGCCCGGGCCCGGATGAACAGCTCGACCAGGCCGTAGGTCACCGCCACGCCGAACGCGCCCGCCATCCCGATCATGAACGGAGAGCGCCGGTTGATCGGCCGTCCGGGTACGCCGAGGCCGCCGGTTTCCTCGGCTACGGCCGCCGCCTCCTCGACGGCTTCCTGGATGAGCTGGTCCCCTTGACCGTCTTGCTCGTCGGTCCTGTCCCTGTCCCGGGTCCGGACTTTCTCCTGGGTTTCAGCCTCGGCCGCCGCGGGGCCGCTATCTCCCGCGGGCCACTGATCCGCGCGGTCACGCTCGCCGGCGTCAGCGGCGGCGGCCCGGCCCGAACCAGACGTGCCGGCTCCCGCCTGCCGGGGACGGTTCACATCGCCTCGGTCTTCTTCGGGCTCTGCGCCAGGCGGCCCTGCGCCGGGCGGCCCTGCGCCGCGTGGCTTCGCGTCAAGCCGACGCCCCGTCTCGTCCGGGCCCATCGGGCCCGGCACCAGCGGCGTCCGGGTACATACCGCCCCGCGGGCTGGTCGCGCCGGGGTTAGGACTGGTCGCGCCGGGGTGCGGGCTGGCCGGGCCCGCGGGCGCCATGCTCTGCAGGACGGCCCAGAATGCGCGGTAGTCCCTGAGCGCGCCGCGGAGCGCCTCGGTGCCCGCATCGCTGTCCTGCCAGGCGGACGCCAGGGACGCCTGCCGCTGGCGGACCGTGGTCACGAGGTCCTCGACCGCCTGGTCGAGCAGGCCCGCCGCGAGCTTCACCGAGGCGCGCGGGTCGTCCACGAACATGGCCAGGATCTCGCTCCACCGCCGTTCAGTCTCGCCTGCCGGCGAGACTGCCGCTTCGCTGACCGGCATCTGCCCGCCGGAGACGGCTGCGTCGCCTGCCGGGGTCTCGCGCCTCCTCGGCATTTCGGCCGGTGCCCGCATCTCCTCCGGCGGGTATCCCTGGCCTTCCGACAGGTATCCCTGGTCTCCCGGGGGATATGCCTCGTTCGCCGGCAGGTGTCCCTGGTCCCCCGAGGGATATGCCTCGTTCGCCGGCAGGTGTCCCTGGTCCCCGGAGGGATAAGCCTGGTCAGCCGGCAGGTACCCCTGGTCCCCCGAGGGATAAGCCTGGTCAGCCGGCAGGTATCCCTGGTCTCCCGGTGGATAGGCCTGGTCCGCCGGCAGGTACGCCTGGTCCCCGACGGGATACGCCTGGCCCGGTTGCGGGTAGCCCGGATCTGCCGGGTGGTGCGCCCGCCCCGCCGGTGCGTACGCCTGATCCTCCGGTGAGGGGTATGCCCGGTCCGGTGACTGGGTCTCGCCCGCATCGGCCGCCTGCTCGTCCGTCACTATCGGGTCCTCCGCCGCGGGCCCAGCCGGTGACTGCCACTGGTCCGCTGGGTGCCTGTCCTCAGGTCGCTGCATCGGGCTGACTCCTTCTCGTCCGCGGGGCCGGCTGATCGTCACGCGCGCCGGCCTGGTCCATGCCCACCGCGTTGACGGCGCCCGCCGCGGTTTCCGGCTGCCCCCCCGGCGCCGTGCCCGGCTGCGCCCCCGGCGCCGTGACCGGCTGCCCCGCCGGCGCCGTGCCCGGCTGCGCCCCCGGCCCCGTTTGCGGCTGCGCCCCCGGCCCCGTGTCCGACGGCACGGCCGGGCCGGAGCCGGCCGCACCGCTCCGCTCGGCCCGCTGCCCGGCGGGCTCACCCAGCAGGTCACTGAACAGGGTCCGGTACTGGATCATGGCCTGCCGCAGATCCTCGGTCGAGGCGTTCCCCACGGCCGCGATCTGGCTGATCGCGTACGCCGCCCGGAAGTGCTCGAGCGTGCTCGCGTGCTGCACGGACAGGTCGGCCACCATCTGGTCATGAGCCTCGGTCGGGTAACCCCGCTCCTTCATGACGGCGGTGACGAGGTGCTGCGCCTGGGCGACGGCGTCAGACGGCCGGTTGACGAACTTCTCCTGGATGACCGCCCAGCGGGACGCGTACTCGGCCTGCGACGCGGCGTCCAGCGGACTGATGTCCAGGTGCTGGACGCGCCGTTCCCGGCCCGCCAGCTCAGCCTCGGCCTTGAGCTGGCTGTGCCGTTCGCCGACCACGCGCTCGTATTCAGGCCCGAACCGCTCCTGCAGGCGGCGTCGCCGGGCTGCCGCCATGGCCCTGGCCACCAGCGCAGCGACGACGATCACGGCCACCACGATGATGACGGCCAATACTGCAGTAGACATCGGACCTCCATGCGCCACTCGGTCCCTGACGGCTCCCCCGGGTCGATGCCCTCAAACATGTCCCTGACGGCTCCCCCGGGTCGATGCCCTCAAACATGCGCAAAAGGCATGCCGCGGAGTGACCAGCGGCGATGACTTTCCGGACCACCGGAAGTCTTCATCGGTGGAACGCACTGCAGGTGACGGAGGCGGCCCGCGGGGGTCCAGAAAATGTCACCCCCATGTGCTGGACTCGAGGTATCCGCCCGTGGAGGAGGCTCACGATGCGGTCAGCGATGCACCACCTCAGCATCGGCGCCGTTCGCGCCGACGCCCTGTTCGCGTCGGCGCTGCAGCGCAGCGATCAATCTAGCCGGGGCCAGGTCCGGCAGGCCGTCGCCGCTACTGTCCGCGCGTTCGGCAGCCGTGGCTGCGCCGAACGGGTGGCCCAGGAATTCGGCGATCACCCGGAAACCGCGGTCACGCGGATGCGCTGGGCCCGTGCGGCGGCGGCCGAGGCGTTTGCCCGCCCGGCCCGGCGGCCGTCCCGCGCCCGGCTGCCCGGCCAGCGTCCGGCGCACCCGGCCAGCCGCGCCGCTTGAGATAACTCGCCGGACCCGCCGGGTGAGATACCGGGTGCGGCAGGCGGTCACGGGCCTGGCGCTTGGCATTACCGTACGTGTGGGCAGACCCGTTCCGGGCAAGGGGCATGTTGTGCCTGCGCGGCAGTGCTGCCGCGCGGCGGAAGGGAGAGGGTCGTGGCGATTGCGACGATCAACCCCGCTACCGGGGAGACAGTAAAGACCTTTGACGAGATGAGCGACGCCTTCGTCGAGCAGTGCCTGGCCGCTGCCGCGGCCGCGCACGCCAGCTACCGGCTGACCGGCTTTGACGCCCGGGCCGGCTGGATGCGCCGGGCGGCGGACATCCTCGACGACGAGCAGGACCAGATCGCCGCGATGATGACGACCGAGATGGGCAAGACGCTGGCGGCCGCCCGCCAGGAGGTGGCCAAGTGCGCCACCGCCTGCCGGTATTACGCCGAGCACGCGGCCAGGTTCATGGCCGACGAGCCCGCCGACGCCGAGGCCGTCGGGGCGAAGCGCGCCTACGTGAAATACCAGCCGCTGGGGCCGGTGCTGGCCATCATGCCGTGGAACTTCCCGCTCTGGCAGGCCATGCGGTTCGCCGCCCCGGCCCTGATGGCCGGCAACGTCGGGCTGCTGAAGCATGCCTCGAACGTGCCGCAGACCGCGCTGTTCATGCAGGATCTGTTTACCCGGGCCGGCTTTCCTGACGGGACCTTCCAGACCCTGCTGGTCGGCTCCAAGCGGGTCGAGCCGATCCTGCGCGACGAGCGGGTGGTGGCGGCCACGCTCACCGGGTCGGGGCCCGCCGGGCAGTCGGTGGCGGCCATCGCCGGCAGCGAGATCAAGAAGGTCGTGCTCGAACTGGGCGGCAGCGACCCGTTCATCGTCATGCCGTCGGCGGACCTGCCGGCCGCAGCCCGGGTGGCCGCGTTCGCCCGCCTGATCAACAACGGCCAGTCCTGCATCGCAGCCAAGCGCTTCATCGCGCACACTGCGATCTACGACGAGTTCGCGCGGCTGTTCACCGCGGAGATGTCGGGCAAGACGGTCGGGGATCCGATGCTCGACAGCACCGACGTGGGCCCGCTGGCCTCCGGGCAGCAGCGCACCGACATCGAGCAGCTGGTCTCCGACGCGGTGGCCAAGGGCGCGAAGGTGCTGTGCGGCGGCGCGGCGCCCGACCAGCCCGGGTTCTACTACCCGCCGACCGTGCTGGCCGGCATCACGCCCGAGATGCGCGTGCACAGCGAGGAGGCGTTCGGCCCGGTGGCCACCCTGTACCGGGCCGACGACCTCGACGCGGCGATCGAGATCGCCAACGGCACGCAGTTCGGGCTCGGCGCGAACGGCTGGACCAACGACGAGCAGGAACAGGAACGGCTGATCCGGGATCTCGCCGCCGGGATGGTCTTCATCAACGGCAACGTGACCTCGTACCCGCAGCTGCCGTTCGGCGGGGTCAGGACCTCCGGCTTCGGCCGGGAGCTCTCGTACCACGGGATCCGCGAGTTCTGCAATATCAAGTCGGTGTGGGTCGGCGCTCCCGGCCGCAGCTGACGGCCGCTCGCGGCGGCTGATCCAGCCGCCCGCGGGACCCGGCCCGCGCGGGCCGGGTCCCGCGGGCGGCAATAATGTCCTGGTGGCCAGTTCAGCCGCGGACGCGGCACGCCGGATCGCGATCAAGCTTGCCGCGCTGGGTCAGGACGGGCTGACGTACGCCGCCGGCGACTACGACCTGGACCGGTACCGGCAGGTCAGCCAGCTGGCGGCTGAGCTGCTCGCGGAGCTCAGCGGCCGGCCGGCGGACGAGCTGGCGGTGGAACTCGGCCGGGACTCCGGCTACGCCACGCCGAAGATCGACGTACGCGGCGTGATCTTCGACGAGCGGGAACGCGTGCTGCTGATGCGCGAGAAGATCGACGGCCTGTGGTCGCTGCCCGGCGGCTGGGCCGACCCCGGGGACGCGCCGTCCACCGCGGTCACCAGGGAAGTCCTGGAGGAGACGGGGTACCACAGCTCGGTGGTGAAGCTGATCGCGTGCTGGGACCGTGATCTGCAGGGCAATCCGCCGCCGCTGCCCGTGCACGTCTACAAGCTGTTCTTCCTGTGCCGCAGCGACGGGGCGGTGCAGGCGCCGGCGGCCCTGGAGACGCTCGACGTCGGCTGGTTCGGCATGCATGAGCTGCCGCCGCTGTCCCTGGGCCGGGTCAATCAGCGCCAGCTCGACCGGGCGCTGGCGCACCACCGGGATCCCGCACTGCCCACCGAGTTCGACTGAGGCCAGTCCGCGCGGCAGCGGCCAGCGGAAGCGGCCAGGTCAGGGCAGCTTGCGGGCTATCCAGACTTCCTCGCACGGCCATTGCCGGGCCCAGTCGAGCGTGGCGAGCGGGTGCGACGCGGTGGCGCCGGGCGGCGGCTGCAGCTCGAGCAGATCCTCGACCTGCAGGCCGCAGCGGCGGAGCAGCCGGATCATCTCGCCGTGGCCGAGGTGGAATTCCACCGAATCGTCGTCTGGCCAGTCAAAGCGGTGCATGCCGAAGTAGGGCCGCAGCAGCTGCGAGGTGGCGGGCAGCCCGTCCTGATCCGGCGACGTCAGCATGAGCAGGACGGAGTTGACCAGGAAGATCAGCTGGCCGCCAGGGCGCAGCAGCCGGGCCGCCTCGGGGATCCAGGCGTACGGATCACACCATATGCTGGCGCCGTACTCGGAGATCGCCAGGTCGAAGCTGGCGTCTGCGAACGGCGCCTGCTCGGCGCTGGCCCAGACCAGCGGGAACCGCAGCCCGAACCGGTCCTGCAGGCCGCGCGCGGTCGCGAGCTGCGCCGCGGAATTGTCCAGGCCCACCGGCCGGGCGTCGCGGCGGGCCAGCCAGGCCGAGACATAGCCGGTGCCGCAGCCGAGCTCGATGCTGTCCAGGCCGGCCAGTCCTGGCGGCAGCACGCCTGCCTGCGCCTCGGCGATCCCCCAGATGCCCCAGCTGGGCTCGGCCGCGGACCAGTTGCGCAGCCCCGGCCCGGCGTAGCCTGCGGCCCACTCGTCCCACGCCGAGCGGTTCCGCAGCACGTGGTCAGATGTCCTGGTCACAGCGGCAAGCGTTGCCCCAACCCGGCACGCCGTCAACTACGATTCCCGGCAGGCACTGAAACACTTGACTCAGATATTGACATTTTGATGAAACGTCAATACCGTCGATCCCGCCTGGTTCATTGAGCAGCGGCATCCGATGGCGGCGGCCGCGACGTCCGCAGGCTCGCAACGACCCTGCGTCTCGGTAATTCGGAATGAGGTCGGCTTGTCGACCCAGAATCTCTTGCTGCGCGGTGGCAACGTCTTCTCCCCTGACGGTGCGCTTCGCCCGGCGGACGTGGAAATCTCTGCTGACACGATCACGCAGGTGGGCGCGCACCTGGAGGTCCCGCCCGCGGCCCGGGTCATCGACGTGGCTGGCTCCGCCGTCCTGCCGGGATTCATTGATGCTCACACCCACCTGACGCACGGCTACCCGGGCGTCGTGGAGGACCGCGAGGCGGCACAGGGCGTGCGCGCAAGCTTTCAGGCGCTGCGGGCACTGCGGGCTGGCATCACGACGGTGCGGGAGCTCGGCAGCTACCGGCAGGTGGACATCGCCCTGCGAGACGCGATCCGTGCAGGGCGGGTTCTCGGCCCCAGGATGCTGTGCGCCGGGACTTACCTAGCCATCACCGGAGGTCATGGCCACCCGAAGGGACGAGCCGCGGACGGTCCCGATGAGGCACGGCGTGCCGTGCGCGAGCAGTTGCTGGCGGGCGCCGACCTCATCAAGGTGATGTGCAGCGGAGGCGCGGCGCGAGCCGACGAGTCCCCGGACGCGAGCCAGTTCACGTTCGAGGAGATCAGCGCGATCGTCGACGAGGCGACGCTCGGTACCCGGAAGGTTGCCGCGCACGCGCACCCAGCCCGGTCGATCAAGTGGGCGCTCCAGGCCGGCGCGTACTCGATCGAGCACGGCACATTCCTCGATGACGAATGCTGCGACCTGCTCATCGAGAAAGACGCCTTCCTCGTGCCGACCCTGAACGTCTACCGGACCATCGCCAACAGCGAGCAGTGGCCGCACCTGCGGGAGCGCGCGAGCTTCCTTTCTGAACATAAGACGAAGACATTTCGCCGGGCGGCAGAGCGCGGGGCCAAGTGGGCGGTCGGATCGGACACGAGCATGTTCCTGCCGATCGAGGACTATCACCAGGAGCTCGAAGCGATCTCCCTGGCCCTGGACATCGGACCGGGTGCCACGCTTCTCGCGGCATCGAAAGGCAACGCCCAACTCCTCGGGCTGGACCGGCTAGGCGAGGTCGCTGCGGGCCAGATCGCGGATCTCGTGGTGATCAGTGCCGGTGATCCCACGCGTGATCTGGCCGCCTTGCGGAATGTGAGCCACACGATCGCCGCCGGGCGAGTCGTCGACTGGGCCGCCATCGACGCAGCGCACGGCCCCGGCTGGTTCGAGCGCCGAGACGGGGCGTCGTAGCGATGCCGCAGCGGATCCTCATCTCGGCTGACATGGAGGGCGCTACCGGTGCAGTCACGGCCAGTGACGTGATACGCGGCTCCGCCACCTGGGCCGCGGTGCGGGAAAGCTGGGCCCAGGACATCAACGCCGTGACCGCAGCGCTGTTCGAGCACGGCACGGACGAGGTCCTCATCACCGATGCCCACGCCGATGGCTGCAATCTCGAGCCCGGCCTGATCGACGGGCGGGCCGCCCTCATCCGTGGCAGCGCCCGTAGGTTCGGCATGCTGGAGGGGATCGACGACGGAGTCCAGGCGGTTGTCTTCCTGGGTTACCACGGGGGACCGGGCTCGGGCGGCGTGCTATGCCACGCCTTCATGACGTCCGGCATCCACTCCATCCGCGTCAACGGCCGGCCCGCTGGGGAAGGCACGATCAATGCGCTGCTCGCGGCGCATTTCTGCGCCCCCGTGGTCCTGGTCTCGGGTGACGACGTCGCTTGCGAGGAGGCTGCGCGCTACGCGCCAGACGCTCAGCGCGTGATGGTCAAGCGAGCGCTCGGCCGCTACCTGGCTCAGCTGCGCCCTGCAGCGGAGGTGCGGCAGGAGCTGGCGGCAGCTGCCGGAGAGGCGATGAAACGCCTCCGCTCCGCGCCGCCGGCAGCAGAACCAGAAGCAAACCCGGGCCCGGAGCTGTGCGCCAAGATCGAGTTCAGCAGTGAGGCCTGCGCCCTAGCCGTCACCGCGATCCCGGCGGTAAGGCAGGAAGGCCCACGGCTGGTCTCCTATACCGCTGCAGATGTGCCGCAGTGGTACCGCTGCCTCGGCGCCATCTGGACGCTCGCCCGTGCCGCGCAGGGAGGGACCTATGGGTGACCACGGCGGCAGAGCCGCTGCGGCCGCCCCAGAGGCGGAGGCTGCCGCACTGGTCACCCTCGCATCCATCCAGGAGGCGGCGGCCGGGCTGCCCGACTGGGTCCGTGGTTCGCCCGTCATCAGATGGGACGAGCAGGGCTGGCTCAAGCTGGAATCCCTACAGCCCACGGGCTCGTTCAAGATCCGCGGCGCCCTGACCATGCTGCGCCGGCTGACACCGGACCGCCGGGCCAGGGGGATTGTCGCGTACTCCAGCGGCAATCACGGCCTGGCCGTCGCGCGAGCGGCCCGGATGTTCGGCGTGAGGGCTACGGTGGTCGCCCCGCAGGACGCGCCGGCCTCCAAGGTCGCCGCCATCGTGCGCCAGGGGGCAACGCTGATCCCTTGTGGTCCCGGCAGCGAAGAGCGCCGTGTGAAGGCGCAGCAACTCGCGGAGGCTACCGGCCAGGTTCTCGTACCGCCGTACAACAACGGCGACGTGATGGCCGGTCAGGGAACAATCGGCCTCGAACTGGTCGAGCAACTGCCGCAGCTGTCGTTGATTCTTGTCCCGATCGGCGGCGGCGGCCTGATCAGCGGCATTGCCGCCGCAGTGAAAGCGGTCAAACCGTCGGTTCGCATTGTCGGGGTCGAGCCCGAGCTCGCGGCCGACGCCCAGGAGTCGCTGGCAGCCGGGAAAGCTATCGAGTGGCCGGCCGCAAAGGCTGGCCGGACCATCGCGGACTCGCTGCGGACCCAGTCGCTCGGCCCGCTGAGCTTCACGCATATCGCCGCGTTCGTCGATGAGATCGTCACCGTCAGCGATGAGGAGATTCTCGATGCCGCAGTGGCGCTGCTGAGCGATCGGCACCTGGTCGTCGAGCCCGCGGGCGCGGTCTCGGTGGCCGCGCTCCGGAGCGGGAAGTTCGCCGCGGAGGGGACTGCGGCGGTAGTTTCCGGCGGAAACGCCAGCGTCGCGATGCTGACCGAAATGCTCCGGCGCACGGATCGGACGCAGATGTCCGCGCTGGGACAAGGGCCGCCTGAGAACCAACAAGAAACGCTCGGGGACCCATCTGCCCCCGCAGAGCAAGCCAGCTCATCACTGGAGGAACCATGGCCGGACTGGATCGCGTGAAGAGCCCACCTGAGCACGTCGCGAACGCGGCGGCGGCATCCTGTGCATCCCGTCCGTGGCGGCGGCTGCGTCACCGCGGCCCATTCGTTGCTGTGGCCGCGGTAGCGGTGATGCTGGCCGCCTGCAGCAACTCCAGCAATCCCAGCACGTCCAGCAAGGGCCACCAGACCGGACATGCCGTCAAAGGTGGCACCGCGACGTTCGCCCTGCCACCCGGGTTCAACCCGAACTACATCCTGCCGATCGAGCCGGCCGCCGCCGACTCCGTCCAGCAATTCAACTTGTTCCAGTTCCTCATGTACCGGCCGCTGTACTGGCCCGGGCATGGGTCGTCCACCGCGATCGACCCCAGCCTGAGCCTGGCCAGCCTGCCCGTATATTCCAACGGCGGCACGACGGTCACCCTTCACCTCAAGCCCTACAAATGGTCCGACGGACAGCCTGTCACGAGCCGGGACATCGCCTTCTTCATGAACCTGCTCAAGGCGAACAAGACGGCATACGCCTCCTACGTCAAGGGCCTGTTCCCCGACGACGTGGTGAGCTACTCGGCGCCCAACCCGCAGACCTTCGTCATGCGCCTGAGCCGTAGCTTCAACCAGAACTGGTTCACCAATGACCAGCTGAATCTCATCCAGCCGATGCCACAGCACGCCTGGGACAAGACCTCGGTCAGCGGCCCGGTAGGGAACGCCGACCTGACGGCGGCCGGGGCCGTACGCGTGTACCAGTTCCTGAACGCGCAGGCCAAGACGCTCACGACCTACGCGTCGAACCCGCTCTGGCAGGTCGTGGACGGCCCGTGGAAGATGAGCAGCTACTCGTCCACTGGCCCGGTGACGTTCGTCCCGAACACCAGGTATTCGGGACCCGTCAAGCCGAAGCTGGCCAAGCTGGTCGAGATGCCGTTCACGTCCGCGTCTGCAGAAGAGAACGTGCTGCGCACCGGCGGGGTGGACTATGGCTACGTCCAGCCGAGCGACACGGCCGTCCAGGGGTCGCTCAAGTCGAGTGGCTACGCCATCGAGCCGTGGGCGCCCTACCAGTTCTCTTACCTTCTCCTCAACTTCAATACCAGCAACCCGGCCACCCGAGCCGAGTTCGGGACGGCCTACATCCGGCAGGCGCTTCAGCACCTGATCGACGAGCCCGGTTACGTCCGGGCCTTCTTCCACGGGTTTGCCATGACGACAAATGGCCCGGTCCCGGCGAACAGCCAGTATGCCGACACCATCGACAAAGCCGGCCTCTACCCGTTCAGCATCTCCGCGGCCACCCGCCTGCTATCAGCGCACGGCTGGCAGGTACGGCCCGGCGGGTCAACCACGTGCACCCGGCCAGGCTCAGGCCCAGCGGACTGCGGCGCCGGCATCCCCGCGGGGGCCACGCTGTCGTTCAGCCTGACGTACTACACAGGCACGCTGCCGGTACAGCAATCCGACGAGTTGTTCCAGTCTGATGCGAGCAAGGCTGGCGTGCACATCTCGCTGTCCGCCCAGCCGATCGGCACCATCTTCTCCAACACCATCCAGTGCAAGCCTGGCGCCTCGGGCTGCGGGTGGCAGCTCAGCCAGTACGGCGGCTGGACGCCCTTCGGCTACCCGGTGGTGGCCGACTTCTTTTCCATCAGCTCCGCTCTGGACGCCGGCAGCTTCACCGACCCGACCAGCAATCAGAACCTGCAGGCGGCCATCTACTCGAACTCTTCCAGGGCCATCTACGCCTATGAGGACTACCTGGCCCGGTACCTTCCTGTGCTGTGGGAGCCCTCCCCTGACACGCAGGTGTCCGCGATCAGCTCCAAGCTCAGGGGGGTCGGCGTGCAGAATCCGACACTCGCTATCACGCCTGAGACGTGGTCGCTAACTACCGGGTAGCGCGGGAGCTGACCAAGGAGCGGGCCGGTGAAATGCAGGGATCTGTTCGGGTTCGCCCAGATCGTCGAGGCGGTCATATCTCCGGGCGGAGACGCCATCGCATACGTGCGGCGTACCCCGAACCACCGCGAGGACCGGTACGAACGCGAGCTCTTTCTGGCCCGGCTGGGAGGTCCAGGCCGAGCGCTGGCCCCAGTCTCACTCGGAGACGGTCTGCACGCGCCGGCCTGGGCGCCGGACGGCCGCAGGCTGGCCGCGGTGGAAAGCTGCCATGGCCAGCCCGCGGCGGTGATCCTGATGTCCCCGACTGGTGCGGAGCGCCAGCGCCTGGCCGGCGGCGTGCTTGAGCCGAATTCCCTCACCTGGTCGCCAGACGGCAAAGAGGTGGCCTTCCTCGCGGTGTCACCCGCGGCCGGAGGAGCCGCCTTCGCGCCGCAGATCGCCGACGCGGGCCCGGCTGGCCGGGCGGCCCCGGTACTGGTCAGGAACTTGTCGGCGAAGCTTGACGGGCGCGGGCTGGCGGATTCGTGGTGCCGGCACGTGCTCGTGGCGGACTGCGAGACGGGCAACGTGCGGCAGCTGACCCACGGAGAGCTCTGGGTCGACAGCTTCTGCTACTCCCCGTCGTCGTCGTTGATCGCCTTCTGCGGCGCAGATGCTGGCACGCAGCAGGTTCCGCGTCAGCCCGGTACCGTACGCCCCTCCGGGCTGTGGCTGATGAGTCGGCACGGCGGCGACCCGCGGCGGCTGGCCGCGGCGGAAAGGAGCGCCCGCAGCCCACTGTTCACCCACGATGGGAACCAGGTCGTGTTCGCCGGTCTGCCGAGCTTTCGCGCCGACCTGCTCAGGCTCTACGTCGTACTTGCTGGCGGCGGCCCGGTGACGGACCTGACCAGCCGGCTGGACCGCGGGCTTATTCTCGGCACCGCCAGCTTCCAGGGCGGCCATCCGCCGGTCGCCGGGCGCGGCAGCGAAATCCTGTTCTGCGCGCGGGACGGGGGCTGCATCCAGCTTTACCAGACCGCGCTGCGCGATCCGGGCAGCATCCGGGTTGTGGCCGGATCAGGCACCGAGTCAATCGGCGCGGTCAGCACCAGCCGTGATGGCCAGCTCCTTGCGTACGTGGCAACCGGAACCGACGGTGGCCAGCGGCTCGTGGTGGCGGACCAGCGCACAAGCGGTCACACGGTCATGGCCAGCACCGAGCCGCCCGGAGAGGCCTTCCCGGCCGAGCCGGTGGAATTCACCGCCAGAGACGGGCTGACCGTGCACGGCTGGCTGATACGCGGACCCACCCGCGGCAGGGCTCCCCTAGTCGTGGACGTGCACGGCGGATCGTTCAGCGGCGCGTGGTCGCCCCTGATTCACCCGTCGCGGCTGTACCAGCAGGAACTGGCCGCGGCAGGATGGACGGTGCTGCTGCTCAACGCACGCGGCAGCGACGGGTACGGTGCGCAGTTCGCGCGGGCCGCGGTGGGCGCGTGGGGCACGGTCAACGCGCCGGACTTCCATGACGGTATCGACGCCTTGATCACCGGGCAACTGGCTTCCCCGGAGCGGCTGGCCGTGACCGGCTACAGCTACGGCGGCTTCATGAGCAACTGGCTGACAGCGACGAGCGGCCGCTTCCACGCCGCGGCGGCCGGGGGCTCCATCTGCGACTTCGTCAGCCTGTTCGGGACCTCGGACATGGGCTGGGCGATGGCGGAATATGACATCGGCGTCCGCCCGCAGGCCGATCCGCTCGGCGCGCTCAGCCGCTCCCCGGTCGCCCGGGCGCGTGGTGTCCGGACGCCGACCCTGCTGCTGCACGGCGAGGCTGACGCCCGGTGCCCCATCTCCCAGGCAGAGGAATGGCTGGCGGCGCTCCTCAGCGTGGGCTGCGAGGCAGCGCTCGTGCGGTATCCGGGGGCAAGCCATGGCTTTCTCACCGAGGGCGCGCCCTCGTTCGCTGTTGACTACGGGGAGCGCGTGGTCGCCTGGCTGAACCATCATGTTCTCGGCGCTGCCCAGAACAGCGAAACGCCCGGGAATGGTGAGACCTAGTGCGCAGATTCGCTCTCCAGCGTCTGGGACAGGCCGTCATCACCGTGCTGTTCGTCACGATCATCATGTTCGTCCTGCTTCATCTCCTGCCCGGAGGCCCCGCGCGGGCAATCCTGGGGTCGCGGGCCACCAGCCTGCAGATCCAGGAGTTCAACCGCAGCAACGGCTTCGACCAGCCAGTGTGGGAGCAGTACGTCCGCTATGTAGCCAATGCTGCCCGCGGGAACCTCGGGTTCTCCTACCGGCTGAACCAAAGCGTCGTCTCGCTGCTCGCCGAGCGCATACCCAAGACGCTGGCCCTGACGGCTCTGGCCCTACTGGTCGCGGTGATCATCGGCATTCCGGTGGGCATCGCGCAGGCGCTGCGCCGCAGCCGGGTACTCGATCACGTGCTCACCGGAGCGTCGTTCCTCCTCTACGGCACGCCGATCTTCCTGCTGGGGCTCGTACTGGTCGCGGTGTTCGGGGTGTACATGCAGTTGCTGCCGGCCCAGGCTCCGCAGACGGGCAACCTGGCGTCTCTGCTAGCCGATTGGAAGGCGATGGTCCTGCCCGTCCTCACGCTGGCGGGCGTCACCATTGCTACGTTTACCCGGTACACCCGCTCCGCCACGATCGACGTGCTAGGAGAGGACTTCATCCGGACCGCCCGCGCCGAGGGCGCCGCCACGTGGCAGGTCGTGACGCGGCACGTGCTGCGGAACGCATGCCTGCCGGTCGTGACGATCCTCGGCCTCTACCTTCCGGCCCTGTTCGGCGGTGCTCTGGTCGTCGAGTACCTATTCAACTTCCCGGGGATGGGCCTGCTGCTGTGGAACGCGGCGCAGAGCCGCGACTACCCGGTGCTTATCGGCGGCACCCTGGTGATCTCGGTCGCCACCGTCGCAGGGTCTCTCATCGCGGACCTCTGCTATGCGGCGCTGGACCCCAGGATCCGGCTGCGGGGGACGCGATGAGCCTGGTCAATCCTGACGCTGACCCGCTGGCAGCGGTCCGCGCCGCAGACCAGCGAGGCCGGCGCCGCGCGGACCAGGGGCGGGAGGATGGCTACGGCCCGGGGCTCCGGCTGCCGAGGCTGCGGGCCTTTGCCACCAACCGTGTCGCGGCCGGGGCAGCGTGCTTCATCCTGCTCCTGACCCTGTTCTGTTTTGCCGGCCCGCTCGTGTACCACACTGACCAGGTACACGCCAATCTGCTGTCCATCTTCCGGCCGCCCGGGTCTCCCGGGCACCCGCTCGGGACCGACGACGTCGGTTATGACGTCCTCGGCCGCCTCATGACCGGGGGGCAAAGCTCGATCGAGATAGGGCTCGGAGCCGCTG
This sequence comes from uncultured Actinomycetes bacterium, assembly GCA_963702235.1. GTDB lineage: Bacteria > Actinomycetota > Actinomycetes > Streptosporangiales > Streptosporangiaceae > PALSA-505. The sequence continues at coordinate 151,728 of CAVPBZ010000020.1, read as the reverse complement.
CCCTGGCCACGATCTTCGGGTCCGTCTGGGGAGCAGCCGCTGGCCTGGCGGGCGGCCTGGTGGACAGCCTGATGATGCGGTTGGTCGACGCGGTCCTGTCGATCCCGGTAGTTGTCTTCCTGCTCGTCGTCGCCACGCTTGCCACCCCCAGCGTGCCTCTGCTGATTCTCGTGATCGCGGCGGTCTCATGGCTCGTTCCTGCGAGGCTGGTGCGCGCCGAGACTCTGCGGCTGAAAGAACAGAACTTTGTCGAGGCAGCCCAGGCCATGGGCGCTCGCCGCGCGTACATCGTCGCGAGGCACATCCTGCCCAACTCGCTGGGCGCCATCGTGGTGAACGGCTCCTTCCAGGTCGCCGACGCCATTCTCTACGTGGCCTACCTGAGTTTCCTCGGCCTCGGCATCCCGCCTCCTGCCGCGAGCTGGGGCTCCATGCTGAGCCAGGGCGTCAACTACCTTTTCCAGGGGTACTGGTGGCTGATCTGGCCCGCCGGGCTCGGCATCGTCCTGCTGGCCATGGCGTTCAGCCTGCTAGGCGACGGACTGCGCGACGCCCTCGACTCCCGCCTGCTCAGGCGCTAGGCAGGCATCATGGCAGCGCGAAGTCATCCACCGTCGAACTGGCCGCGAGCGGTCTCCCCGCTGGCCCGGCTCAACGCGGTCGAGCTCACTCCGGTCGAGACGAGAATTGCGGGCGTCATCTCCCAGAGATACCCGGAGGCGGCCTTGCTGAGTGCCCGGCGCATCGCCGGGGCGGCGAACGCGAGCCCGGCGAGCGTGACGCGCTTTGCCATCAAGCTCGGGTACGCGGACTTTGCCGAGTTGCAGGCTGAGCTGGCCGTCGAGATGCGGTCCCGGCTGTCCTCACCGCCAAGCAGGCTGACCGTCAATTCGCCTGGCCGACGCCGGACAGCGGCGGCGCTGCTCCAGGAGGTGATCAGCCGCGACAAGGAGAACCTGGACTCCACCGTCAGCATGATCGATGAAGATCAGCTCGAGCTGCTGGCGCGACGGCTGGCGCACAGCCGCGGGTCGTCGGTCTACGTGACCGGCTCGAAGAAGGGTGGAGTCGTGGCCGCCTACTTCGCCATGCAGCTTTCTCAGCTGCGGCCTGGCGTCATCCTCCTGGACCTCAGCGATCTCACCGCTGACGCGGTACTTGACCTGGCCGCGGAGGACCTGATCGTAGCCTTCGAGCCTCGCCGGGCCACTGTGGCTCTCGTCCGGTTGCTGGAGATAGCCCGGTCGGCAGGCGCCGAAGTGGCGGCCTTCACCGACGAGCATCCGCCAGCCACTCTCGCTGAGTCTGAGTTCCTGTTCCGCACCAGGGTAGACGCGGTCAGCGTCTTCGACTCCTACGCAGGGATGTTCGCCCTGTGTGACGCCCTGGTAGCCGCGGTGGTCGAGCACATCCCGAAGGCGGTACGTGACCGCGCCGAGCGGTTGGAGAGACTCAACGCCGATTTCTCTACCTGGTACCGTCCACGCGCCTCCCCGGGTGGTGGTGATGGTGAGCGGCCGGCTTAGCAGAGGCCTACGGATGCGAGGAGTACCCCAACATGCCCCCTGCCCTGGAAATCACGGACCTATCGACTCACATCCAGCTGTCGAAGTCCGTGGTCCAGGCCGTCGGCAACATCGATCTCCGGATCGAGTCCGGCGAGACCCTGGGCCTGGTCGGGGAGTCTGGATGCGGCAAGTCCATGACTGGATTGTCGATCATGGGACTGCTGCCGCCTGGCGGCCGGATCGTCGGCGGCTCGATAAAGCTGGACAGCAGGGAACTCGTCAGACTGCCTGATGCCGAGCTGCGCAAGATCCGCGGCAACGACATGGCAATGATCTTCCAGGATCCGCTCACCTCACTCGACCCGACCAAGACCATCGGATATCAGGTTTCCGAGCCGGTCCGGCTGCACCGCGGGGCAAGCAAGCGTGAAGCGCTCGATCGGGCCACCGACGTCCTCGGCCTAGTCGGACTGCCCCGGCCGAAGGAGCGGCTTACCGATTTTCCGCACCAGTTGTCGGGCGGGTTGCGCCAGCGGGTAATGATTGCGATGGCACTGTCCTGCGAACCCAAACTACTCATAGCCGATGAGCCGACTACGGCACTGGACGTCACCATCCAGGCGCAGATCCTGGTCCTGCTCGATGATCTCAAGAGGCGGCTCGGCATGGCGATGCTGCTCATTACCCACGATATGGGAGTGATAGCTGCCCACTCCGATCGCGTCGAGGTGATGTATGCGGGCCGGCTGATCGAGAGCACGGATACGGGCACGCTGTTCCGCCACATGCACCACCCCTACACTCAGGCCCTGCTCGCATCGATCCCCCGGCTGAGCCAGGACAAGGCGCAGAACCTGCTGAGTATCCCGGGCGCCCCGCCAGACTTGTCGCACCCCCCGGCGGGCTGCAGGTTCGCCGAGCGTTGCAGCCGGGGCACGGCGCAGTGCCACGCCCACGAGCCGCCGCCCACCCGCCAGAACGCACAGCACCTGTTCTCCTGCTGGCACCCGGTGGACGGCCCGCTGCCTTCCCTTCCGGCACCGACCCGGCCCACTGCCGGCCTGACCATCCGGGGCCGGCCAGCGGCCGGAGCCGCCCAGGCACCGGAGCCTCCCGAGCCGCCGCTGCTCCAGCTCAGCGGCCTGGTCAAGGAGTTCCCCCTCACCGCGGGCGCCCGGCTGCGGCGCACGGCCAGCGTGCACGCGGTGTCCGGCGTCTCGTTCACCGTGACCGCCGGGGAGACGTTCGGCCTCGTCGGCGAATCGGGCTGCGGAAAGACGACCATAGGACGGATGGTCGTGGCGCTGGATCAGCCCACGTCGGGCGCTGTCCGGCTGCGAGGCGAGGAAATCAGCGCGCTGACCGGAGGAAAGCTGCGCAGACAGCGTCGCGACTTGCAGCTGATATTCCAGGACCCGTACTCGTCGCTCGACCCCAGGATGCAGGTAGGCGCGATAATCCGCGAGCCGCTGTACATCCAGCACCTCGGGACCAGCCAGCAGCAGCGGGAGACGGTCGCCGATCTGCTCGGCGAGGTTGGGTTGCCGCGCGACGCCGTCCACCGCTACCCGCACGAGTTCTCCGGTGGCCAGCGGCAGCGAATCGGCCTGGCTCGCGCACTGACGCTCAACCCGCAAGTCATCGTGGCGGACGAGCCGGTGAGCGCTCTCGACGTATCCATCAGGGCGCAAGTACTCAATCTCATGAAGAGACTGCAGGCCGACCACGACCTGACCTACATCGTCATCTCGCACGACCTCGCGGTGGTCAAATATATGGCAGACCGGATCGGCGTGATGTATCTCGGCAAGCTCGTCGAGATGGGCTCGGCGGATGACATCTACCAGCGCGCGGCGCATCCCTACACCGCCGGACTCATCGCGACCATCCCGACCCCAGATCCGGAACGGGCGGATGCGCAGCACCGAGCGGGGATGAGCGGTGAGCTGCCGAGCCCGGTCAATCCGCCATCGGGCTGCCGGTTCCGCACCCGCTGCCCGTTCGCACAGGATCGGTGCACGAATGAAGAGCCCATGCTGCGCGGCTTCGGGCCCGGACATCTGGCCGCGTGTCACTTCCCGTTGCAGACTGCCACGCCTGAGAGGACGGAATGAGATCGTGATGAGCCACAGCATTTCCTCTGTTGTCGCCGGCCGGGCGGCCGCTGACGCGCCGGGCGGCCGGATTGTCTCGGTGAATCCGGCGCGCACCAGCGAGGTCGTCGCGGAGGTGTCGCTGGGAGACGCGGATACGTTCGCGGCCGCAGCGCAGGCGGCGCGGGCGGCGCAGCGCGGCTGGGCGGATGTCCCGGCGCCGGTGCGCGGCCGCGCGATCGCGCATATCGGCCGGGTCGTGGAGGCCAACGCGGAGTCGCTCGCCCGGCTGGTGACCAGGGAGATCGGCAAGCCCTACGCCGAGGCGCTCGGCGAGGTACGGGAGATCGCGGACACGTGCGACTTCTTCCTCGGCGAGGGACGGCGCCTGTACGGGCAGACGGTGCCGAGCGAGATGCCGGACAAGCAGCTGTTCACGTTCCGCAATCCGGTCGGCGTCGTCTCGGTGATCACCGCGGGCAACTTCCCGGTGGCGGTGCCGTCCTGGTACCTGGTGCCCGCCCTGCTGTGCGGCAACACCGTGGTATGGAAGCCAGCCGACTACTCGGCCGCGTGCGGCGCGGCCCTGTTCGACCTGTTCGTCCGGGGCGGCGGCCTGCCCGACGGCGTGCTGAACCTGGTGCTGGCTGACGGCGAGACGACCTTCGCCGGGCTGGAGCGGGCCCTGGACGAAGGCTCGGTGGACAAGGTCGGCTTCACCGGGTCCAGCGCGGTCGGGTCCCGGATCGGCGAACTGGCCGGCCGGCACCTGCAGTCGGCCTGCCTGGAGCTCGGCGGCAAGAACCCGATGGTCGTGACGCCCAGCGCGGACCTCGACCTGGCGGTGCAGGCAGCGCTGTTCTCCGGGTTCGGCACCGCTGGCCAGCGCTGCACGTCGCTCGGCACGGTCATCGTGCACGACAGCGTGCACGATGACTTCGTCGCGCGCTTCGACAAGGCCACCCGGCAGGCAGCGGTCGGCGACCCGATGCGCGATGTGGTGTTCGGCCCGATGCTGGCCGAGCGGTTCGCCGACCGGTTCGAGGACTACCTCGGCTGGATCCAGCCGCATCACACCGTGCTCGGCTCCACCGGGGCCGGCCGGATCACGGCCGCCAACCCGCGGGACGGCTTCGCAGGCGACCCGGAAGCGGGCATCTACTGCCATCCGACGATCGTGGACGGCGTGCGCGAAGACGACGCGATCTTCCTGACCGAGACGTTCGGCCCGCTCGTCGGCGTCACCAGCTACCGTGACCTGGCCGAGGCGATCCGGCTGGCCAACGTGCCCGGCTACGGCCTGTCGTCATCGATCTACACCAGCGACCCCGCCGAGGTGTTCGCGTTCCGCCGGGCCATCTCGGCCGGGATGGTGAGCGTCAACAACTCCACCTCCGGCGCCGAGGCGCACCTGCCGTTCGGCGGCAACGGCAAGTCAGGTAACGGATCACGCCAGTCCGGGGTCTGGGTCCTCGACCAGTTCACCCGGTGGCAGTCGGTGAACTGGGACTACTCAGGGCGGCTGCAGAAGGCCCAGATGGACGTGGCCGAGCTCACGCCGGACGAGACCTTCCGGCTGTTCGATTAATCCGAACGGCTGGCGGCTTGACCCGCGGTCACGGATGACCCCGCGACGGGAGGGCGAATGACCGGGCACTCCCCCGAGGACGCGCTCGATCAGCACTTCCTGCGCGCCGCCCGGGCGCTGCCCCCCGCGGGCGGGACGCCGGGTGGCTGCCCGGCCGGCCCGGCCGGGCTCGCTGCGCCGGTGCGGCCGGGCACCCGGCTGACCGGCGAGGACGCGCTGGCACTGTTCGAGGCGCAGATCGGCAGCCGCCACCTCGACCTCGCGGCCCGGTACCTGCGGGCCGCCGGCCAGGGCTTCTACACGATCGGATCCGCGGGGCACGAGGCCAACGCGGCGGTGGCCGCTGCGCTGCGGCCGACCGATCCCGCGCTGCTGCACTATCGCTCCGGCGCGTTCTACCTGGCCCGCGCGGCGCAGGTACCCGGGACCGATGCGCTCCGGGACACCCTGCTCGGCCTGGTCACGGCGGCCGACGAGCCGATCGCGGGCGGCAGGCACAAGGTCTTCGGCCATGCCGGCCTGGCCGTGATCCCGCAGACCTCGACCATCGCCTCGCACCTGCCGCGCGCGATCGGGGTCGCCTTCGCGATCGACCGGGCCAGGAAGATCCGCGCGGCCTCGCGGTGGCCCGGCGACGCCATCGCCGTGACCAGCTTCGGCGACGCGTCGGCCAGCCACTCGACCGCGACGGGAGCCATCAGCACCGCCTGTCAGGTCGCCTACCAGGGACTGCCGATGCCGGTGCTGTTCGTCTGCGAGGACAACGGCCTCGGCATCAGCGTCCGGACCCCGGCCGGCTGGATCGCGGCGGCGTACTCGGGCCGGCCGCCGATGCGGTACTTCAGCGCCGACGGCGCCGACCTCGCCGCCTGCTACGACGCCGCGCACGAGGCGGCGGCCTACGTCCGGGCGCGGCGCGCGCCCGCGTTCCTGCACCTGACCGTCGTGCGGTTCCTGGCGCACGCCGGGACCGACGCCGAGGTGAGCTACCGCAGCCCGGCCGAGATCACCGCGGACTACGAGCGTGACCCGCTGGTCGGTACCGCGCGGCTGCTCGTCGGGGCCGGCCTGGTCACGGCCGACGAGGTCACCGGCCGCTACGAGAGCATGCGCGCGCGGGTCAGGACGCTGGCCGACGACGCGGTCACCCGTCCCCGGCTGAGCAGCAGCGACCAGGTGCTGGCGCCGCTGGCCCCGCGCCATCCCGACCGGGTCGCGCGGCGCGTGGCGCGGGCCGCCGGCCCGCAGGCGCGGGCGGCCGCGTTCGGCGGCAGGCCGCCCGAAGCAGGTGAGCCGCTCACGCTCGCCGACAGCATCAACCGCGCGCTCGCCGACGCGCTCGCGGCCTACCCCGACCTGCTGGTCTTCGGCGAGGACGTCGGGCGGAAGGGCGGTGTCTACGGCGTGACCCGCGGGCTGGCCCGCCGGTTCGGCGCCGGGCGGGTGTTCGACTCGCTGCTCGACGAGCAGTCGATCCTCGGGCTCGCGCTCGGCGCCGGCGTGTCCGGGCTGCTGCCGGTGCCGGAGATCCAGTACCTGGCGTACCTGCACAACGCCGAGGACCAGCTCCGCGGCGAGGCAGCCAGCCTGCAGTTCTTCTCCGCCGGGCAGTACCGCAACCCGATGGTGGTGCGGGTGGCCGGCCTGGCCTACCAGAAGGGCTTCGGCGGGCACTTCCACAACGACAACGCGGTGGGCGTGCTGCGCGACATCCCCGGCCTGGTCGTCGCGGTGCCCGCGCGCGGTGACGATGCGGCCGCCATGCTGCGCACCTGCCTGGCGGCCGCCGAAACCGACGGCTCGGTCTGCGTCTTCCTCGAGCCGATCGCGCTCTACCACACCCGTGATCTTTATGCGGTCGGCGACGACGGCTGGCTGGCGCCGTACGCTCCCCCGCAGCGATGGGGCGGCGGCCACGTGCCGATAGGCCACGGCCGCCGCTACGGGGACGGTAACCACCTCACGCTAGTGACGTTCGGTAATGGGCTGCCGATGTCGCTGCGGGCGGCACGGCGGCTGGCGGAAACCGGGGTGGGCGCCCGGGTCCTGGACCTGCGCTGGCTGTCTCCGCTGCCCGTCGCTGACCTGCTGCGGGAGGCCGACGCGACCGGGCGGGTGCTCATCGTGGACGAGACCCGCCGGTCTGGCGGCGTGTCGGAAGGCGTGATCGCCGCGCTGGCGGATGCGGGCTTCGGCGGCCGGGTGGCCCGGGTGGCGGCGCTGGACAGCTTCATCCCGCTCGGCCCCGCCGCCGACCTGGTGCTGGTCTCGGAGAGCGGCATCGAGAAGGCGGCCGCGGATCTGCTGGCCTGAGGTCAGCACCGGTGGCGCTATCGTGCGCGTTACCTGACGCTTCCGGATTCCTGGGTTCGCCCAGGCAAGCTGAATGATCGCGGATCCCCGGACGGGAGGAGCCCGGTGATGACACGCTGCTGCCATCGGCCAGGGTGATCGGTGGTAGGGATGGTCGAGGAAGCTCAGGACACACATTCCGGGACCAAAATGAAACTCGCCAGTTTCGCCGACCTGGTGCAGGCGGAGTTCGATGTGCGTCAGCCAAAGAGCGACGCGCCCGCTCCGCCTCAGGCCACTCAGCTCCAGACCATTCGTCAGGCGTTCACCGACCGCTTCGGTCCTGTCGTGCATTCGCGTTTCGGCACTCACATCGCCTGCGGCGTGGCCCTTACCGACCGTGATGCAGCAGCAGACCCGCCAGCCGAGACGCAGGACGGCAAACCGAGGGGTCGCGGAGTTTCCCGGTTTTCTCTCCCCCGTTGGCAGCGTCGGCAACTGCGAAGCGAACGGCGGCGGCGGCTGACAGAACAACTGCGACCGGTGCACTTGCACTTCGTCTTCCCGGCACTTAGGCAGGCCACCGTCCAGACGGTCAGAACTCTCTCTGTGTGCGAGAAGCAGGCCGTCTACGCTGACCGGTTCCTCGAAGGTGAAGATCTCCGCCAGTGCCTGAAGCTGCTGTACTGGCCCGCAGATGCCCTGATCGCCCTGGCCGATGACGCCGCGGCGGCCCAGCCCGCGGCCGCGGCCCAGCCCCCGGCAGAAGGTGCAGCACTGGGCCCGCCAGCCTCGGCTGCGAAAACCGAGATCGTAGCGGCCACACAGCAGGTGCCAGGGAATGACCAGAGCGATGACCCGCTGGCTGATGTTGTCAACGAGCAACTAGAGCTCGCTGATGAGTACTACCAGTACTTCACACAGCGCGCGGCGAGGCTGGCATACCTGCGGGGCATTGCCTACGGGACAGTGGCCATGGTTGCGCTGTTCGTCTTCCTGTACATATTCCGCAGGCCTTTCCATGGTCCTGTCACCCTGCTGTGGAGCGTCCTGGCCGGCGCGCTCGGTGCGGTCACGAGTGTCCTGTCCAGCGCTACCTTCGGCCGGATTGTTCTCGACCGGGCCCACGGCGGTGCATGGAATACCTTGCTTGGCGCATTCCGCCCGATCATAGGGTCGCTTTTCGGCGCTGCCTTCTACGCGCTCATCGATGCCGGATTCCTGCCCATCAAGATTCCCCGTGGCGGTGCCATGATCGCGCTGTACGCGAGCATCGCCTTCCTCGCCGGTTTCAGTCACCGCTGGGCCCAGGACACATTGCGGGCGGCCGAACGCAAAATCCCGGGCTCCACCAGCCCGCCGGAAGGAGTAACGGAACAGCCAGCCGCGATCAAGCCGGCCCCGTAGGCGGCGGGACGGGGACTTAGAGCTGGGCATCGACCAGCCTGAGGTCAAGTCCCTGGAGGACCTGGCGAGCCAGCTCTCGCGCGAGCGGCTCCTGGGCCTCGGCTCCCAGGAAGAAGGCCTGGGTGTGCTGCCATCTTCTCGTACCTCCGCTGACGGCGCTAGAACCCGGGCTGGGCGAACCAGGGCTGGCCCGGAGGCATCAGGTACCTGTCGGCCAGGTGATTGAGTACGCGCCGGGCCTGCCGGAACCGGTCGGCCACATCACCGACCACCCGGACCCGGGCCGTGCTCACCGGGGCCGTGTCGCGGGCAGCCCGGTACCAGCGGGCCCCGAGGTGCTCCAGCAGCTCGATGGCCGGGCTCTCGGCCAGGCGGTCCCGCTGGTCGGCCGGCAGCTGGGCCGCGCGCAGCAGCCGGGCCGCGCTCACCGGACCGAAGGCGTGGTCGGCGGTGTAGTCGGGAAACACGCCGGTCAGGAACAGGGTCACGTCACCCAGCCTGCGGTACACCCCAGGCCGCTCGGCCGACGGCACCGCGTCCAGCAGCCCGGCCAGCCGGACCGGGTCGAGCTCGTTGAACCGCCGGGTCTGGGTCCGCCCGCCCGACTGGACCCGGTAACGGCCGCTGGCCACCCGGGTGAATGAGGACAGCAGCTCGGCCAGGAACAGCCGCCGGGCCGGCTCGCTGAGGAAGTCCCGCAGCGACGGGACATCGAACAGCGGCACCCGCTGGCGCACCCCGGTCCGCTCCGGCACATAATCCATCGAGGCCAGCTCGGCGACGACTCGCTGGACCACCACCGCGAACACCAGGAAGGGTGACGCCGGGACCGCCCAGCCACGCACGAGCTCGCCCGGCCCCGGCACCGTCTCACCCGGCCCGAACACGGCGTCGTAGGCCCCGGGATGCTCCAGCAGCCGCAGCAGCGCCGCCGGGTCGCCGCGCAGCCAGGAGCCATCGGCCGGACCGCCGGAGCCGCTCACCTGGCCCGCACCCGGCAGCGAGGCCAGCAGCCTGAGATCCGCATCGGTGAGATGAGTCGCGTACTCGCCGCCTGCTAGCAATCGGTCCATAACCCCAGGTTAATGACAAAGACCGCTCGCGTCGCCGTGCCGCCCCGGCGGCCTAGGTTTACCGGGCCGGGCCCGGCAGCACGGGCCGCCCCCTGACGCAGGCATAGCTGGCCGCCGTGTTCGGGTCGCCGCTGCCCTTGTACCTGGCCACGAGCGGGTACGCGCACAGCGGGCGGGACGACGTCACGACTCCCGTCGTCGGGTCGGTCACGGTGCCGAGGATCGACCCGGGTGCCTGGCCGTGCTCGACCCAGTTGACCACCGCGGTCAGCGGGTCGGCGGGCGCCGGACCCGCGGCACTCGCGCAGTGCTGGGCACCGGGAGCGAGGAACAGGCGGGCGAACGAGTCTGTGGCCGCCGCGCCGCCCATCTGCAACTGCATGCGCTGGTAGTAGTTGATGGTGCCCTGCGGGAAGATGAGCTGGTCGGCGAGCCCGTGCCAGATCAGGATCTTTCCACCGTCTTTCCTGAACGCGCTCAGATCCGGGTTGTCGGTGGCGATGACGCTCGAGAACTCGCTGACGGACTGCGTGAACAGCCGGTCAAACTCGGCGTAGGTCAGGGTCTGCCAGTTCCAGCTCGGGTTTTTCTGCAGCCAGGTGCCGAGCCAGGTCGCGGAGATCGGGAACGGGTTCCCCGTGGTCACCCCGCTGGTGGTCGTGGTCCCGGCCAGGCCGGCGAAGCTGGCCCCGGGCTCCAGGCCGTACCAGAGCTTCCTGCCGGTGAAGCTCACCGGCCCCTGCCAGATCTTCTCGACCACCGCGGCGTCGGTCTTGGTGATCGTGCCGCAGGGCGTGACGAGACCCACCAGCCGGGCCGGGTTCCAGTCGCAGGTGCTGGGGTTGGCGATCACTCCGTCGGCGCCGCCGCAGGCCCGGACCACCGCCTCGGTGAACGCCGTCTCCTTGCAGGTGGGCAGGAAGTCGTGAGCCTGCTTCATCACCAGTTCCGGCCAGATCTCGGCGGGGATGAACTTCGTCCAGTTGATCGCCGGGGCACCGGAGACGATCCCGTTGTAGTCGCCGGGGTATTGCTGGGCTTCCATCAGCCCCTCGCGGCCGCCGGTGGAGCAGCCGAAGAAGTAGGAGTACTTCGGCTTCGACCCGTAGAACGCCTTGGTCGCCGCCTTGCCCTCGACGGCGGCGTCGTGGATGCCCGCCTTGGCGAAGTCGGTGATCAGGGCCCAGTTCAGGGTGCCATCCGGCTTCAGCGCGAAGCTGCCGGTCGCCGCCTGCTGGGGGGTCAGCCCGCAGTCCGTCGTCGAACTCGAGTAGCCACCCTCGACCGCCGACGCGAGGGTGCCGATGGTCGCGCTCACCCCGGACGGCAGCGCGTCCCCGAGCGTGCAGGCGTATCCGCCGCCCCCGACGCCCTGGAACTGGCCGTTCCACCTGGCCGGCAGCCAGATTTGCAGGTGCATGGGATTGCCGGCCGAGTCGGTCTCGGTGAGCGTGACGGCGCAGAACCTGGGCAGGCCGGTGAGCGGGGTGGTCGATCCCGGCGGGGTGTAGGAGCCCGTGGTCACCTTGGTCGCGCTGGTGACCGTGACGCTGGAGTTGCCGAGCGCGGATGACAGGGTCGCGACGCTGCACCGTGCGAGCGAGGCGGCCCCCGGTCGCGTCGCCGCGGATGCCGTGGCCGCCGATGCCGTGTCCGCCGATACCGTGTCCGCCGATACCGTGGCCGCCAGGCTCATGCCCGCGGTGAGCAGGCAGCCGAGGATTAAAGCGCTTCGGCGGGCTCGGCGACCGGCCAGAGCGGCATGCGTTCGGGGAAGGTTCACGAGGGCTCCTTCGCCATCCCGGGTGGCGAGACCGGGACGTCCCCGGTCTCGCGTCAGGTCGCCGCCATAGTGCTACTTGTACCTGTCCGACGTCAAGGGGCTGTAGCAGCTACTTCGCCCCTGTCTGACGTCAAGAGGGTGTAGAAGGTCTTCTGCTGGTGGGCGGTTTGCTGTTCACCGGTGAACGGCTATCTTCCGTCGATCATGACGAGAGGTGTCAGGAGGCGCCGCGATCCAGCGCGCGCCAGGCGGTCCTCGCGTCGGCGGCCCAGGTGGCGTGGCGCCGCTCGAACAGCCGGGCGGCCTTGACGCCGCTCCAGCCGGGCGGCAGCAGGTCGGCCGGCAGGGCGGGGTCGATCGCCGGGAAGCGGCGCCAGGCGTGCACGAGCTCGACGACCCGGGCAAGCGGGTCGCGGGCCGACGGGCTGGCGAACTCGGCCAGGAACCCCTCGTAGGCGGCCTCGATCGTGTCCAGATCCCAGGCCTGCCGGACCATCGCGCCGAGCTCGCCGCCGCCGCGGTGCTCGGCGACGAAGACCTGTGCGTCGGCCAGCACGCCGGCGTCGGCCAGGATCCGCTGGGCCTCGCCGATCCGGTCGACATGGGCGCTGATCCACATGGCCGGCGCCGGGCTGCCGAACCCGGCCCAGCTCAGCCGCGTGCGCAGCACGTGCCGCACCCGCCGGTCCGTCTCCGGCACCCGGGCCAGCACGAGCAGCCAGCGGCCATCCCACTGGCTCTCGACGCCAGTGAAACTGTAGATGCGCTCGGTGCCCTCGGTGAGCAGCGTCTCGGCCTGGCCGGTGAGCTTCCAGCGAGTCCGGCGCCCCACCCGCTGCGGTTCCAGCCAGCCGGAACCCGCGGTGCGCATCAGCGCCTGCCGCGTTGCCTTCTCCTCGACGCCGAGGCGGCCGAGAACGTCGATCAAGGATGCCGTCCAGGCGGTGCCGCCGGACGGGAGGACGAACTCGCCGAGGACCGTGAACAGCAGGCCGCGCGCGCTCTCGGCTCCCGCGGCGTGCCGCCGCGACATCGAGGGCTGGGGGGCCGCGCTGCTGGCGGTAGCGTCGGTCATCGTCTCCCTCACGTCAGGTTCGCCGGTTCGCAGGTAAGTGTGGCATCTGCGGCAGGCCGGCACAGAAATATGCTACGCCAACTTGACGAACCGTCTCTAGATCGTAGAGCATAGGGACAGCGATAGCAGGCAGGGAGGACCGTCATGACCAGCCCGGCCACCGACACCCCCCCGGCGGCGGAGACGCCCCGGGTCGACTTCCGGGTGGACCCCGGGCGCTACCGGCACTGGCGTGTGACCTGCGACGGGCCGGTCGCGACGCTCACCATGGACGTGGACGAGCAGGGCGGGCTGGTTCCGGGTTACGAGCTGAAGCTCAACTCCTACGACCTAGGCGTGGACATCGAGCTGTACGACGCGGTGCAGCGGCTGCGGTTCGAGCATCCCGAGGTCCGGACCGTGGTGCTGACCAGCGGCAAGGACAAGATCTTCTGCGCGGGCGCGAACATCAGGATGCTGGCCGCGTCGCCGCACCCGTGGAAGGTGAACTTCTGCAAGTTCACCAACGAGACCCGGAACGGGATCGAGGACGCGACCACCCATTCCGGGCAGACCTGGCTGGCGGCGCTCAACGGCACGGCGTCCGGCGGCGGTTACGAGCTGGCGCTGGCGTGCGACCACATCATGCTCATCGATGACCGCTCGTCGGCGGTGTCGCTGCCCGAGCTGCCACTGCTCGGCGTGCTGCCCGGCACCGGCGGGCTGACCCGGGTAGTGGACAAGCGGCACGTGCGCCGGGATCTGGCTGACTACTTCGCCACCCGGCCGGAGGGCATCGGCGGCAAGAAGGCCGTGCAGTGGCGGCTGATCGACGAGGCCGTGCCGCGAGCCAGGTGGGAGGAGGTCGTCGCCGAGCGGTCCCAGCAGCTGGCCGGGCGGTCCAGCCAGCCGGCCGGCGCGGCGGGCGTGCCGCTCACCCCGCTGGACAAGACCCGCACCGACGACACGATCACCTACCAGCACGTGACCGCCAGCCTCGACCGCGCGCGGGGGGTGGCCGGCATCACGATCAGCGGGCCCGAGGCCGACGCGCCGGCCGGCATGGCCGCGGTGCACGATCAGGGCGCCGCCTTCTGGACCCTGGCGATGACCCGCGAGCTGGACGACCTGATCCTCGACCTGCGCACCAATGAGCTCGAGATCGGCACGTGGACGTTCGGGACAAAAGGCGACCCGCGGCGGGTACTGGCTTACGATCGCCTGCTGCTGGACAGCGGCGACGACTGGCTGGCCACCGAGATCGTGCTCTACCTCAAGCGCACGCTCAAGCGGCTGGACGTCACCAGCCGCAGCCTGCTCGCGCTCATCGAGCCGGGCAGCTGCTTCGCCGGCTCGCTGCTGGAGCTGGCGCTGGCCGCCGACCGCTCGTTCCAGCTGGCCGGCGTGTTCGAGGACGCGCCCGGTGCCGACCCCGCCGCGATCACCGTCGGGCCGGTGAACCTCGGCCCGCTGCCGATGAGCAACGGCCTGACCCGGCTGCAGACGCGCTTCCTCGGCGACCCCGACAGCCTCACGGCGGCCGAGAAGCGGGCCGGCGAGCCGCTCGAGGCGGACGAGGCCGAGCAGCTCGGGCTGGTCACGTTCGCGCCGGACGACATCGACTGGGCCGACGAGATCCGCATCGCAACCGAGGAGCGGGCCAGCTTCAGCCCCGACGCGCTGACCGGCATGGAGGCCAGCTACCGGTTCGCCGGCCCGGAGACGCTCGAAACCAAGATCTTCGGACGACTCTCTGCCTGGCAGAACTGGATCTTCATCCGCCCCAATGCTTCCGGCCCGAACGGTGCACTGCGCAAGTTCGGCACGGGACAGCGGGCTGACTTCGACCGAAAGCGAGTCTGACGGCCATGAGCATGGCACCGGACTACACCGACAAGGTTCCCAACAACGTCAACCTGCGCGAGGACCGGCGGCTGCAGCGGGCGCTGGAGGGATGGCAGCCCGACTTCCTGAACTGGTGGGAATCGATGGGCCCGACGCTGCCGACCCAGGATGTCTACCTGCGCACCGCGGTGAACGTGGGCCGGGAGGGCTGGGCGCACTTCGGGCACGTCCCGATGAAGGACTACCGGTGGGGCATCTTCCTGGCCGAGCGCGACGGGGACCGCCGGATCGCGTTCGGCGAGCACATGGGCGAGCCGGCCTGGCAGCAGGTGCCCGGCGAGTACCGGGCCGACCTGCGGCGGCTGATCGTGATCCAGGGCGACACCGAGCCGGCCAGCGTCGAGCAGCAGCGCAACCTGGGCGCCACCGCGCCGAGCTTGTACGACCTGCGGAACCTGTTCCAGGTCAACGTGGAGGAGGGCAGGCACCTGTGGGCGATGGTGTACCTGCTGCACGCCTACTTCGGCCGGGAGGGGCGGGAGGAGGCCGAGGAGCTGCTGCACCGCAATTCCGGCAGCGAGGACTCCCCGCGCATCCTCGGCGCGTTCAACGAGGAGACCCCGGACTGGCTGTCGTTCTTCATGTTCACCTACTTCACCGACCGGGACGGCAAGTACCAGCTGGGCACGCTGAAGGAGTCCGCGTTCGACCCGCTGTCGCGGACCTGCGAGTTCATGCTCAAGGAAGAGGCGCACCACATGATGGTCGGCACCACGGGCGTGGACCGGATCGTGGAGCGGACCGCGCAGGTGATGGTGGAGAACGACACTGACGACGTGGCTGCTCTCGGCGTGATCCCGCTGCCGGTCATCCAGCGGTACCTCAACTTCCACTACTCGGTGTCGCTGGACCTGTTCGGTGGCGAGACGTCCACGAACGTCGCCAACTACTTCACCGCCGGGCTCAAGGGCCGCTGGCTGGAGGAACGGCGCAAGGACGACCACCGGCTCACCGACGACTCGGTCCTGGTGGACGCGCTGATCGATGCCGGGAATGGCGAGCAGAGCATCAGCCAGACCGAGGTGGCCGCGCTCACCGGCCTCAACACTGACCTGCGGCGCGAGTACATCTCCGACTGCCAGAGCGGCGTCAACCGCTGGAACAAGATCCTCGACGGCGCCGGGCTGCCGCAGCGGCTCAAGCTGCCGCACGTGGCCTTCAACCGCCGCGTCGGGGCCTTCTCCGGCATCGAGGCCACCCCGGACGGGCAGCAGCTGCCGCCCGAGGAATGGGAGCGGCGCCAGGGCGAGTGGCTGCCCACCGCGGTGGACAAGACGCACGTCCGGTCGCTCATGCGGCCGGTGCACGAGCGTGGCAAGATCGCGGGCTGGATCGCGCCGCCCAGGAACGGGATCAACGGCAAGCCGTTCGATTACGATTACGTCCACCTCGCCTGACCGCGGAAGGCAGGTCGATGGGGACCGAGTTGTTCAACGCGTGCGAGTACCTGCTCGACCGGCGGCTGGCCGCCGGGGAGGGCGACCGGCTGGCCCTGACCGGCCCGGCCGGCGAGCTGACCTACGCGCAGCTGCACGAGCGGGTGCTGCGCGCCGCGGGCGCGCTGCGCGGCCTGGGCCTGGAACCCGAGCAGCGGGTGCTGATGTGCATGGCGGACTCGCCCGAGTTCGTCATCGTGTACCTGGCCGCGATGCGCATCGGCGCGGTCCCGGTCCCGGTGTCGACGATGACGCGCGCGGACGGGCTCGCCGAGCTGCTGCGCGACTCGCGCGCCCGGCTGCTGGCGGTGACGGCCGAGTTCGCCGGCCTGGCCGGCGAGGCGATCGCCGCCGCGCCCGAGCTGCGGGGCGTGCTCGGCCCGGCGGCGGGGCCCGGCACCGCGGGTGGCGTGCCCTGGCACGAGCTGGACGCGCTGCTGGCCGCGGCCCGGCCGGATCTTGACGTCTACCCGACCACGGCGGATTCGCCGGCGTTCTGGCTGTACACCTCCGGCACGACGGGCACGCCGAAGGGCGCGATGCACCGGCACGGCGCCATCCCGGTGGTGTGCGAGACCTACGCCGCCCAGGTGCTCGGCATCACCCCCGCCGACCGGTGCCTGTCGGCCGCCAAGGCGTTCTTTGCCTACGGCCTGGGCAATTCGGTGCTGTTCCCGCTGTCGGCCGGGGCCGCGGCCGTGCTGGAGCCGGCCCCGGCCAAACCGGACCTCATCACCGAGCGGGCCCGCGGCTACGGCGCCACGCTGTTCTTCGCCGGCCCGACGTTCTTCGCCAACATGCTCCGCGCCGGCCTGCCCGCCGATGCGCTGGCGGGGGTGCGGCTGGCGGCGTCCGCCGGGGAGGCGCTGCCCGCGTCGCTGTACCAGCGGTGGACCACGCGCTTCGGCGTGGACATCCTCGACGGCATCGGGATGACCGAGATGCTGCACATCTTCCTGTCCAACCGGCCCGGCCAGGTGCGCGCCGGCACCACCGGCGTCGCGGTCCCCGGCTACGAGCTGCGGATCGTC
This sequence comes from uncultured Actinomycetes bacterium, assembly GCA_963702235.1. GTDB lineage: Bacteria > Actinomycetota > Actinomycetes > Streptosporangiales > Streptosporangiaceae > PALSA-505. The sequence continues at coordinate 134,558 of CAVPBZ010000020.1, read as the reverse complement.
GACGAGGCCGGGCTCGAGGTGGCGGCCGGCACGCCCGGGACGCTGCTGGTGCGGGGAGCCTCGGCGGCCACCGGGTACTGGTCCCGTTATGACGCCTCGCGCCAGGTGTTCGCCGGCGAGTGGCTGCGGACCGGCGATACCTACGTGCAGGACGCCGACGGCTACTACGCGTGCCTCGGGCGCACCAGCGACATGCTCAAGGCGAGCGGCATCTGGGTCTCGCCCGCCGAGGTGGAGGCGCGGCTGCTGGCTCACCCGGCGGTGGCCCAGGCCGTCGTCGTGGCCGCGCCGGACGCCGACGGGCTGGAGAAACCCGTCGCGTACGTCATCCTGCAGGCGGGCCAGGCCGCCACCGACGATGAGCTGATCGAGTTCTGCCGCGCGGGCCTGCCGTCGTTCAAGCGGCCCCGCAAGATCGTCTTCGTCGGCGCTTACCCGACCACTGCCACCGGCAAGATCCGCCGCATCGAGCTGCGCGCGATGGCGACGACGGTCCTGGCCACGCCGGTGGCGCCGGCAACGGCCGCGGTGCCGTCCGCCTCGTCGGGCTGAAACCGACGTACCGAGCAGAGCGTCACCTCAGCAAGGTTCCTTGACAGCGCCTGCCAATCACTAGTGAAATCACGTGTCAGGCACGATCATTTCCACGCGGCACGCGACAACCCTCGGAGCGTCCATGGGCATCCCGGCACGATCCACCCGCGGCCGGGTGGCCGCCACTGTGCTCACGCTGGCCGCAGCGGTGGTGGCCGCCGGGAGCGCGCCAGCCGCGGCGGCCACGCCGGCCCGCGGCCGGCCGGCGGGGTCGTGCACGCGGTCAGCCCGGCCGCGCAGAGCGCGACCCGGGCGTTCTGGACCGCGTCGCGGCGAGCGGCCGCCACGCCCTTGACGGGAGCTCCGGAACCAGCTGACCTGGCCGGCCGCGCACCTTCGGTGATCCCTAGTCCCACCCAGTTCGACGGAGTGCCTGCCGTCGGGGCGCTGTTCTTCACGACGGGAACGCGGGCGCACTTCTGCACCGCGAGCGTGGTGAACAGCTTCACGGCGAATCTGGTCCTCACCGCAGCCCACTGCGTCTACGGCAGCACCTACGCCACCAACATCGAATTCGTCCCCAAGTACCACAGCGGGAAGCAGCCCTACGGCGCGTGGCCCGTCCAGACCATCACGGTCGCCGCCGGATGGCGGCAGTCACACGACCAGAACCTCGACTTCGCGTTCCTCACCGTCGCCCCGCCGGCCGGCACCCGCCTGCCGGTCCAGCTCGTGACCGGAGGGCTGTGGCTCGGCATCAACCGCGGCTACGCCCACCCGATCGAAGTGATTGGTTACAACGACACCGGCGACGCGCCCATCAAGTGCGCGACGCGCAGCTTTGAGTTCGCCCCGAACCAGATGAAGTTCTTCTGCCACAACTACCAGAACGGGACCAGCGGCGGACCCTGGATTCTCGGCTTCAACCACTCCAGCGGCACCGGCACGGTGTTCGGTGTCATCGGCGGCTACGAGGAGGGCGGCAACTACGCGTGGGCCTCCTACAGCGCGTACTTCGGGCCGCCGACGCTCGAACTCTTCCTGCAGGCCGAGAAGCAGGCCTGATCTGCCCCGGCACCCTGTGCGCGGCCAGTAGCCGGCACGGCGCTGACGTCATTTCTTCCGGTCTGCCGGTCAGCCGTAGCTGCGCACCCGGGGCCACATCTGGGCCCACGGGTGGCGGGGCCCGGTGCACACGTAGACGTGGCCGCCCCATTCCTGGTCCTGAATGCCGTACGGATTCGACAGGGTGGCCGCCAGCCGCACGCTGGTGAAGAACTGCCGCAGGTAGGCGGCGTAACCGGTGCCGTCAACGGGCCCAGGCGTGACGGCCACCACGGTGCTCGCCCGGGGATTCCCTGGCCCCCACCACCAGAAGCTATTGTGCCCGCTGACGGTGAAGGCGGCCGCGATGGCGGCGCCGGCCAGGAGCCAGCGGTTCAGCACCAGATGCCGGCCGCCGCTGAGCAGCGCGCCGATGAGCAGCGCGATCGCGAAGAAGCCCACGCTGTACCTGTGGGCCAGCCCGAGGCCGAGGACCAGGCCGCCGGCCAGCCACCAGCGGGTGTCGCCGGTCCGCCCGATCCTGACGACGATGAGCGCCAGGCCCGCCCAGGCCAGCACGTCGAAGGCCGTCGGGCCGGTCAGGTGATCGATGGCCAGCAGGGCCGGCATCGTGGCGGTCGCGATCGCGGCCAGCAGCTGGGCGCGCCGGGGGCCGCCGAGCCCGCGGGCGATCAGCCGCCGATCTGGTCGTCAGCGAGGCGACCGTCAGATCGCACGTGGGGAATCTGCTGGCCAAGCTCGGGCTGTGCGACCGCGTGCAGGCCGTGATCCTCGCCTACGAGACCGGCACCGTGCGGCCGGGCGAGCCCGATGCGGCCGGCTAGCCCAGCTGCCGGGGCGGCCGGCGGAAGGCGCGCTGCACCGTCTCAGCGATACTGAACGAGTGCTGGGCCAAAGTAGTGCCGACTGGCTGCGCGGCCGGATCGGTGCAGCCATCGTCGAGCGGGTAGCGGGACCGGAAGGCCCGGCGCGCCGCCGGGTGATCCGCGATGCTGATGGTGATCGCTGGTTCGCCGGCGACCGGCCCGTGCGCCGTGTGCACGGGGACTCGTCGATGTTCATCGGCGGGATCAGGGCCTTGCTGCTGCAGTCGCTGCATCCGCTGGCCATGGCGGCTGTAGCGGGACATTCGGGTTACCGCGGCGACCCGTGGGGGCGGCTTCAGCGGACCAGTTACTTCCTTGCCGTGACGACGTTCGGCCGGGCCAGCGACGCGCAGGAAGCGATCGGCCGGGTGCGGGCCATCCACCAGCGCATCACGGGGACCGCGCCCGACGGGCGGCCGTATGCGGCCGCCGACCCGCACCTGCTGACGTGGGTGCACATCGCCGAGGCCGACAGCTTCCTGCGTGCCCACACCGCCTTCGGCGCCCAGCCGCTGGACCAGGCCGGACGGGACGGGTACGTCGCCGACGTGGCCCGCATCGGCGCCGCGCTCGGCGTACCCGACCCGCCGCGCACCGAAGCTGAGCTCGCCGCCAGGATCACCCAGTACCGGGCCGAGCTGGCCGGCACCGCCCAGGCCCGCGAAGCCGCCCGGTTCCTGCTCCTCAACCCGCCGCTTCCCTTCCTCGCCCGTCCGCCTTACGGGCTGCTGGCCGCGGCGGGGGTGTCGCTGCTGCCCGGATGGGCCCGCCGGCCCCTGCGCCTGCCCCGGCTGCCGGTGACCGAAGCCGCCGTCGTCCGCCCCGCAGGCCACGCTATGATCCACGCGATCCGCTGGGCCATCACGGCACCCCCGCCAGCGCCATCCGCCTAGCCGAGGCGGGCGAGTACAGCCCGGTCAGACCGACATCTCGGCGGCCAGGTGACACGCTGGGTCGGCGCTGGGACAATGGTGCGATGAGTCCGCGGAGTCGCGGCCGCCCGCCAGGCCGGGGCCGGCGCCGCCAGCCGGGTGGGCGGCCGGCAGCGGGCCGGGGCGGACCGCGCCGGCTGGGCGCACCGGGCTGGAATGAGTCTGCGGTGTTCGAGGCCGAGACAACGGATTGCTGGTTCGACGAGCCCGCCTCCGGTGACCGGCGCTCGTGGGCGGTCCCCCCGGGACACGGGTCTATCAGGGACTGGATCTCGAGCTTCTATCCCCTGGCGACGAGGACGAGCGGGCGTTCCTGATCGAGGCGCAGCACCTGGAATTCGCCGACGCGCTGCGCGGCGACGGGGACGTGATCGTCGATGGCGAGCCCGTCAACCCGAGGCTGCACGTGGCGATGCACCAGGTCGTGGCGAACCAGTTGCTGGCAGACGACCCGCCCGACACATGGCAGGCAGTTCAGCGACTGGCCGGGCTGGGTTACGACTGGCACAACATCATGCACATGGTCGCCTCGCTCGTCACCGAAGATGTCTACCTGTCCGTCAAAGAGCACGCGCAGCACGATCCCGCCGGCTATGCCCGCCGGCTGAACGAGCTGCCCGGCGACTGGCCGCCACCGGAAGCAGCTCGCTAGACAAGGCGCAGTCCGCTGCCGTGGACAGCGGTGCCGGTGGAAGGCTATGAGCGTGGAGCTGCTGATCGCACGCAACCCGGACCCGGATTCCAGGCTGCCGTATCTCCTGCTGCTGCCGCTGGCCGGCGGGATGGTATTCCGCACCTCGGGGACCTGGCCGCGCACCAACGCCCTGTACTGCTATCCGGTCTCGGCGGACGAGTGGCCCGACCACCCCGACATCGTCGAACGAACAGGTCTGCGGTCCTGTGTCCGGCGCGGCGCCGCGATCGACCTCGTCCTCGACAGAGGACGGGAGAACCGCTCCCAGATCGTCTTCACCACGGCCCGCGGCCGCGACGCCGTCTTCTGGCAGTCTCCGCGCACCCGCAAGCAGGCCCGCCCGAACGTCACCACCCCCACGGCCCGGGCCGCCGGGATAGCTGGGCTGGAGATCGTGGTCGACTCGCATGAGCAATACGCCTACCGGTTCGGCGGCCAGCAGGTCTCTACGGTCAGGCGGGCGCTTCCCTGCGGTGACTACGGCCTTGTCGTTGACGGCCGGCTGATCGCCTCCGTCGAGCGCAAGTCCCTCGCGGACCTGGTGGCCAGCCTGACCAGCGGGAAGCTTCGCTACGCGCTGGCCGAGCTCGCTGCGCTGCCCCGCGCCGCGGTCGTGGTCGAGGACCGCTATTCCCAGGTGTTCAAGCTGGAGCGGGTCCGGCCCGCGCTGGTCGCCGACGGACTCGCCGAACTCCAGATGCGCTGGCCCAGCGTCCCGGTCGTCTTCTGCGAGACCCGCCAGCTCGCCGAGGAGTGGACCTACCGGTTCCTGGCCGCCGCCCGCGCCTGGGCCGACACCGAGATCGCCGTGGTCGAGCGGCTCGCACCATTGGCGGCAGCAGCCGCTGCGACCGAACTCGGCCAGGCGCCGGACGCACCCGAGCCGGCCACAGCCGAAGTCCGGGCCTGGGCGCGCGCCGCCGGCCTGGCCGTCCCCGACCGCGGCAAGCTCCGGCCCGAGATCTGGGCCGCCTGGCGGGCAGCGAACCGCGACTGAGGCCGCGCGGCAGCATGTTCGCCCCGCGCCGGCGCGGGCGAGGGCAGCAACAGGTAGCGGTCCCGGAAGACCATCAGCGCGCTCGACCCGTCTGCCCGGTGCAGAGCGCGTCAAGCCGCTCAAGCGTCGCGGTCATGCTCTCGACCCAGACGTTTCCGTCGTCCATGCCCGAGCGCGCATCCGCTGGCGCCCGTGAACAGTCATAGATCTCAGTCACGATGGTCGCGTCCTGGCCATCAGGGATGAGCTGATAGGTCCACCGGTGCCCCCAGCGAGCCTCGGCCGAACTGGACGGTGCCGCGTCTGGGTGCCCGCGTCCGGCTTCCGGCTCCCAGCCGATCCGGCGGTCCAGTTCGTACTCGACGACGTGGTTGTTCATCTCGTAGTCGCCCAGCTCCGAGTAGTACATCTTGATCACGAAGACGTCTCCGACGGCCGAGATCATCGTGGTGGAAACGGCCCCGCGCAGCATCCCTGAACCATCGAGCTCCAGGTGCCGCGCAGGGTTCACGAGGATCTGAAAGATCTCGCGGGCTGGAGCGCAGATCCGCCGGGACACGGCGACAGGCTTGTACTCATGGTCGGTCATGGGGCCGGTTCCTTCCCTGGACGGTCGCCGCTTGGCGCCCGGGCCGAGGCCTTCATGACACCTAAGACGGGCCCGCGCGCTTCGAATCATCGCTACGCCCGGCGAACCCGCAGTCCTACTTGGGCGGCCGTCCCAGTGGCGGGCGGATGGGGGCGATAGCAGCAACGCGGCGCCTTCGCGGGCCCGACCACATCGCCGGAACGGCATCGATCGCGGCGGCCACCGCGTAAGCGGCCTGCTCGTAGTTGACCCGCCAGCCGACGAAGTCCGGCCAGGCGTCGGCCGGGTTGCGCTCGATCGGGAAGTTGACCTTCTGCATCCGGGTGACCGCGTCGAGGAACTCGTCGTAGCTGAGGCTGATCCCGTCGTTCGGGTCGGCAACCTCCGGGACGTTGATGTCCATCGCCTGGGCGACCTGAGTGAGGCACTGGAAACCGCTGCGCAGGCAGAGCCTGGCAGGCACCACCGGCGCGGCCCGCGGGGACAGCGCGAGGTAGAGCGCCGCGGAATCCAGCACGGCCAGGAGGCTAGTTACCCACGACGACAGGGGCCGGGGGGAACGGAACCGCACCAGCGGCAGGTAAGTGGTGTGGCTCTCCGCGACGTCGGCAGCCCACCGCTCCCACTGCGCGTAGAGATCGGGCAGGGTGTCGATGGTGGATGCTCCCGATCCCAGCGCGTAATGGGTACGGGCCAGCAGCTCCGGCCCCCAGGAGGGAACCCCGGCCCGGGCATTCAGCAGCGCCACCTCGTTCTCCCGCCGGTTGAACTCCGAGTACAGGGTCGGCAGGTACGCGATCTGCAGCGTGACGGCCACCAGCGCCGTGAACGCGGCGAGATCGGCGAGCACCTTCTCCGCGTTGCCCACGGCCGCGTTGGGGCCGAACACCCCCGGGCTGGCCATGCTGAACGCCGACCCCAGCCCGCTATCGATGAACGGCCACAGCAGCAGCGAATAGCCGATGAAGAAGATCCCCAGCCAGGCCACCAGCTGCGCGAGCAGGATCGCGGCCGCCTGCGCGGCAAGCACCCGGTCACGCCGCTTATGGTCAGTGATGCTGCCGGTGGCCATGCGGAACGCCGCGTTGATGATCCGGTCAACCCAGCGGGTCAGCCAGCCGCCGGCCGGACGCGGCACAATCAGCGTGCCGATGACGCTGCCCCACGCGGTGAGGACGAGCAAAGCGCCGACAACCGCGAACGCCGAACGGGCAGCAAGCGGCATCACCATGACATTTCCTCTCAACGGGCGAAATGGTCATGACGAACCTACCGAGGCCCGTCTCGTTTCAGGCGGGCCTGCGATGCCGACGGCCGAGCCGGCACACCCGGTCATCAGCGCTCTTCGACCGGGCCGAGCGCCGCCTCGAGGAACGCGCCAGCACCGCAGGGCCGGCCCGGCTCGCCATCCGCGACCTCAAGCTCATCGACGGCACCATGGCCCAGCTGGCCGAAATCATGGGCCTCGCCATCACCGACTACGACACCGATCCTGCCGGGCCAGCCAGTCCCGCCGGGCCAGCCAGCCAGGTCGCGTAAGGGTCCGTGGCGGGCGCACCTGCCACTTGCAGCAGCGCCTCCGCTTTGAGGAGCATCTCGCGGTACTCGGCCTCGGGATCGGAGTCGAGGACGATCGCGCCTCCTGCGCCCACCTGCCATTGGCCATTCACCAGGACCGCGGTACGGATCACGATGTTCAGGTCGGCACGGCCATTGCAGCCGAGAAAGCCGATCGCGCCGGAATAGATACCCCGCGCCCGGTCCTCGATCGAGTCGATGATCTCCATGGTGCGCAGCTTCGGCGCGCCCGTCATCGACCCGCCGGGGAAGCAGGCACGGACGCAGTCCAGCGCGTTGACACCCTCGCGGAGCCGCCCGCGGACGGTGGACACCAGCTGGTGCACGGTGGGGTAGCTCTCGACGGCCGTCAGCCGCGGCACGTGCACCGAGCCCACCGCACACACCCGGCCCAGGTCGTTGCGCAGCAGGTTGACGACGATCAGGTTCTCGGCGAGGTTCTTGGGGTCGGCGGCCAGCCCGGCACGCAGCCGCCGGTCCTCGTCCGGGCAGCGGCCACGCGGAGCGGTTCCCTTGATCGGCTTGGCCTCGACCACACCGCCCGGCCCGACCTTCAGGAACCGTTCCGGCGACGAGCAGGCCACCTCGACGTCATCCCACCGCAGGTAGGCCGCGTAAGGTGCCGGATTACGCCGCCGCAGCCGCTGGTAGAAGGCGAAGCCGTCGCCATCGGCGGGCAGCCGCAGCGTGTTTGTCAGGCAGATCTCATAGCTCTCCCCGGCCAGCAACTCGCGCTGGCACGCCTCGACATCTGCCAGGTACTGATCGTGCCCCCTGGCGAGCCAGCGCTCATCGTGTAGCTGGCGACGCGCCGGCGGCAACGCGCGCTGGCGCCCCGGGGCAGCAGCCGGCCGGGGAAGGCCGGACAGCGCGCCGGCAACCGAGTCCAGCCAGGCCGACGCTGCCCGCGCATCCGCCGCAGTCCCGTCGTCGAGCGCCAGCACGTAGGCCTGTTCCCGCTCGTGGTCCACCACGACCATCCGGTCGGCGAACAACCAGCTCGCATCCGGGGTGACAGCGTGATGCCGGTTACGGGAGCCGCAGTCGGCCTTGACCTCGTAGCCGAAATAGCCGACGTAGCCGCCGCAGAAATCGAACGGCAGCTCCGGGCCGTCGATCATCCGGGCGCCCAGCGCACGCTGGAGGTAACCGAAAATGTCGCCGCGGTGCCGTGCCTTCGTGCCGTCGCCGGGGTACACGTCGATCACGCCGTCATCCACCCGGTAGGTCACGAACTCGGCATGCGGTCCCGACCCGTCGCCGAGGTAGGAAAACCTGGCCAGCCCCGGCTCAGCATCCGCGCTGTCCAGCCAGAACGCCCGGCGCGAGCTCGCGAACAGGCTAGTGAACGCAGCTTCGGCGTCTATCGTCAAAGGCAGCTTCCGAACGGACAACCGGTAACTGGCGGCCTCGCCGGCCTGGGCTCGACGGGGGCGCGGCACGCGGTGACCGCCCGCGCGGCTGACGGTGGCCTGGCGGCCGAGCGTGACCACGGGCCGGGGCCGGGTGGCATGGTAGTCGCGGGTGAGCTCGCCGAAGTTCGCCATTAGTTCCCGTCCCAGCTCGGTTTTCACCGACTCGGGGTGGAACTGGACGCCCCACAGCGGGCGGCTCCGGTGCCGGATGCCCATGTTCACCCCGTCCTCAGCCCACGCGGTCGCCTCGAGAGCGGGCGGCAGTGGCCCGGCCACGCACAGCGAGTGGTACCGCACCGCGCTGAAATCCTGCGGGAGGCCGCGGAACAGGCCGCGGCCATCGTGACGGATCCTGCTCAGGTAGCCGTGCCGGGCCCTCGGCGCGGGCACGATAGCGGCGCCGGCACCAGCCGCGATCCCCTGGTGCCCGAGACACACGCCGAGCAGCGGGATCGACGCCGTCGCCACGACAGCGGCCGCCTGGCCGAAGTCCCGCCGCCGGTCCGGCCGGCCGGGGCCCGGCGAGATCACGATGCTGTCGAATCCGGCCAGGTCCCGGACGCGCAGCCCCGGCGCGTCGTTGACCAGCACCGCCGGCTCCACGCCGTTGACGGCGGCCAGCAGGTGAAACAGGTTGTACGTGTACGAATCGTGGTTGTCGATCAGCAGCGTGCGCACGTCGGGTGCTACTCGGACACGATCGGATAGCGCAACACGAACTCCTGGCAAAAGCGGCACGGGCACACCATGCTACGACGCTACGTCTTCGCCACCGAGCTCAGCGGATTGTGCATCAGGGCCACGACCGCCGCCGATGGTTCGCGTCAGGACTGCGTTCGCGATCAGGGCTTTGCTAGCCGATGGTGTCGTCGCCGGCGCCCAGGCTCCGGGTGAACCCGGGAGGGATGATGACGTCGTCCGGTGTCAGGTCGTGGATCGAGGAGCGCCCGAGGCCGAGCAGGGCGGAGTCGATCCCGCCACGCAGGATGTCCAGCACGTTCTCCACCCCGGCCTGTCCGTTGGCGGCCAGCCCCCACAGGTACGCGCGGCCGATCATGACGGCCCTGGCGCCGAGGGCGAGGGTCTTGACCACGTCGCTGCCGCGCCGGACGCCTCCGTCGAGGAGCACCTCGACCTGCTGGCCGACGGCCCCGGCGATGGCGGGAAGGGCCCTGATGGTGGCCGGCGTCCCGTCCAGGTTGTTGCCACCGTGGTTCGACACGGAGACGGCCGACACGCCCGCGTCTACCGCTCGCTTCGCATCGTCCACGCGCGTGACGCCCTTGAGCATGAACGGCCCGCCGCCCCACTGCTCGCGGAGCCAGGCCACGTCGTCCCAGGTCGGCAGCTGGGACTGCATCCATTGCCCATAGGCGCCGAAGAAGGTCGGCACCGGGTTGCCCGCCGCGCCGCGCAGGTTAGGGACGGTGAGGTCCGGGATGCTGCCTGACTTAACGTATTTCCACAGCCAGCGCGGCCGGGAGATGGCCTGCGGCGCGTACCGGAGCATGGCCTTGAGGTCCATCGTCTCGGGGATCACCGGTGAGCCCCAGTCCCGGCCGTTGGAGAATGACCAGTCCAGCGTGACGATGATGCCGACGGCGCCGCTCGCCCGGGCCCACTCGAGCCGGTGCAGCATCTCGTCCCTGGTGCCCACCCAGTAGGACTGGAAGAAGATCTTCGGATTGGCCGCGATGACCTCATCCAGCGGCTTGCTGGCAAACGAGCTCAGGCCCATGGCGGTCCCCCGCGCGGCGGCGGCCCGGGCCACCGCGACTTCGCCATCCGGGTGCACCGCCTGCACCCCGGTCGGGGAGATCAGCACGGGGAGGGAGATCTCCTGTCCCATGACGGTAGTAGCGAGATCGCGTTTGTCCGGCAGGCCCGCGACGTGCGGAGCGAAACCCAGTTCGCTGAACGCCGCGATGTTGTCCCGGACGGTCAGGCCCTTCTCTGAGCCTGCGACCAGGGCGCCGTACACCGACGGCGGCAGCCGCTTCTTTGCCCGCCGCTGCGCCTCGGCGACCGTTTCGAACCATTCGTTGACCATCTGGTCAGCCTTTCTGCGTCATCGCCGCTGCGGGCTTGGGGCCGCGTCGGCGAGTGTTCATACCGTTCCCTGCTGCGCGGTGCCGGCCGGGTGCGGTGTCAGGATGACCACCTCCGGGCCGGCCGCCAGCTTGCCATCCAGATCGGCGGTCAGCTGCGCCAGCACCTCGCCGCGCGAGTGTGCGTCCAGTGCTGCCTGGTCGGCCCATTTCTCGATCATGACGAGCCGGTCCGGGGCCTCGTGCAGCGCGTACAGCAGGCAGCCCGCGTCCTCGGCGTGGGTCCGCTGGATCGTCTTTTCCAGCGCCGCGATCACCTCGGCTCGCTGACCGGGGCCGGGACGGATGGTGGCGACGAGGATGACGCTCATGATCAGGTGTTCCTCTCTCCCCGGGTGGTCCGGGATTGTTCGGGTCAGGTGAACAGGGCGGACAGTGCCGGGCCGACCGCGCGGTGGTCGGCGGCCTTCGCCAGCCGGCCGCGGCCGATCCGGGCCAGGTCGCGGGCCAGGTCGAGATCGTGCTCGCCGGACGTGTCCAGCAGGACGTCGAGGCGGGACAGGCGCGCGGCCGCGGCGCGCGGGTCCGGCCCGGCGTTGTGCACGCAGTCTGACAGCAGCAGCACCCGGGCGTCCCGGGCCGGGATGGCGGCCAGCTGCTCGCGGGCCAGTTGCAGCGGGAAGGATATGTTGGTGAGCCCGCGGGCCGGGATGCGCAGCAGGGTGTCCAGGACGCGCGCGGCCGAAACCGGCCGGCCGAGCGGCACCAGGAGGGCCGCGTCGGACCAGAACGCCAGCACGGCAAGATCGTCGCGGGCCAGCTCGGCGACCAGCGCCCCGACCGCCGCAGCCGCCGTGCGGATGCGTTCCCCGCGCATGGAGCCGGACACGTCCACGGCCAGCACCACCGATCGCCGGGTCCGGATCCGCTCCCGGACGACGATGTCGTCGTCCTCGGGCACCGGGTGCTCGACGAGGTTCTCCAGGGTGGCGTCCAGGTCGATGTCGTCTGATCCGTCCCGGTACCGGACGCTGGCCAGCTCGCCGATCCCGCGGCGGCCGGTGGTGTCGCGGCGCGGACGAGAGATCGCCAGCCGGGTCGCGATCTGCTGCGCCCGTCGCACCGCCTCGGGATCCGGCGGCGCGCCGTCGGCCGGCACGTCGAGCAGTTCGGCTGGCTCATCGGTGCTGGAGGGCGTGCCGTTGCCTGGCCGCTGGGCAGGCGGACGGCCACCATCACGGCTCCGCCTGGCGCTGAACACGACGCCGCCGCCGGCTCCCGGACTGGGCAGGTAGAGCGTTGGCTCGGTGTCGAGCTGCTTGGGCCGTCGCCGCAACGGGCGGGGGCCAGCGGGGCGGTTGCCCGGCCGGGACCGGCTGATCGGCGTATCGGCCGCGACGGCTCTTCAACCGGGCGCGGCCGTCGCCGGGGCCAGGAGAAAGTGATCCTCCCAGATCTGCCGCAGCACCGATTCGGGGCTGGCCTCCGCCGTTTCGTCCAGGTGGATGCGGCCGGACAGGGCCACGATCATCGCGTCGAACACCGCCTCGGCGTAGGCGGTCCGGGCGGTATTACCGGGCCGGGCCGGGCCGTCACCGCCAGTGTCGCGTATTCCGCGCAGACCCAGCAGTTCTCCGCCCACCAGGGTCAGGTCGATCGCGCCCCGGACGCTGCTGCCCTGGCGCACGTCGGGGTGCGCCCGGGTGGCCCGGGTCACCGCGACGGCATCCCGGCGCAGGGCGTCGGCGAGCTCCGCCGGCACCTGCTCGCCGGACAGGCCGGCGCGCAGGGTGATGATGCCGAGTTCCGCCTGCTCGTCCTGGTAGGTGACGGCCAGCCGGCACAGCCGGTCGTGCACGCTGGTCAACAGCCGGGTCGTGCCGACGTTGTCGAACGGGTTCATCGACGCGACCACCCGGAAAGTGGGCCGCGCGGTCACCCGGCCCACCCTGGGCACGGCGACCTCGCGCTCGGCCATCGCGGTGAGCAATGTGTTGATGGTGTCTTCGGGAGCACGGTTGAACTCCTCGATGTACAGGAAGCCGCCTTCCCGCATCGCCTCGAGCAGCGGGCCGTCGACGAAGTTGTCCGGGCTGTAGTCCTCGCGCAGCACCCGGGCCGGGTTGTGATGGCCGATCAGCTTGGCCGGGGTGAGGTCGGCGTTCCCTTCCACGAAGACCAGCGGGATGCCCCATTCCGCGGTGATCGCCCGCAGCAGCGTGCTCTTGGACGTACCCGGCGGCCCCTCCAGCATGTCCCGGCCCGCCGCGACCGCCGCGAGCACCAAATCCAGTTCACGCTCGCGGCCGACCACCTGCTCCCCGATGCGGGCCCTCGTCTCCGTTATCCGCCCCGGCGCGGTGACCTCCCGGCCGTCCTCCACCCGGGAGGTCCCGTTCACCGCTTTGACCGCCGGGCTGGTCACTTGGCCAGCTGGCCGGCATCGATCGGCAAGGTGACGCCGGTGACGTAACGGGACTCGTCCGAGGCGAGCCAGAGCACGGCGTTGGAGATGTTGACGGGCTCGACCCACGGGATCGGGAGAGCGTTGAGCGTCTGGAACCTCTCGGCCAGCCGCTCCTTCGTGCGGTCCTTCTCCTCCAGGTCCGGGGCGAACAGCGCGTAGGTCGCCGCGTTCTGGATCATGTCGGTGTTGACGCTGGTGGGGTGGACCGAGTTGACCCGGATCATGTCCGGGGCCAGCTCCAGCGCCAGGGTCCGCATCAGACCCACGACACCGTGCTTGGCCGACGTGTAGTGGCCGAGGTTCTCCATGGCCATCAGCCCGGCAGTGGAGCTGGTCAGGATGATCGACCCGCCGCGGCCGCCGGCCCGCAGGTGCGGGATCGCGGCCTTGGCGGCGTGCCATACGCCGGTCAGGTTGGTGTCGATCACGTCCTGCCAGGTCTGCTCCGGCAGGTTCTCGCTCCGGCCGTAGCTGACGATGCCGGCGTTGGCCGAGACGATGTCGAGCCGGCCGAGCTGCGCGACGCCGTCATCGAGCGCGGCCTTGACCGCACCGTAGTCGCGCACATCAGCCTCGGCGGCGATGATCCGGCGGTCCAGTTCCTCGACCAGCTTGACGGTCTCCGCGAGGTCGTCCGGGGTGGACATCGGGTAGGGCACCGAGTCGACCTGACCCGCCAGGTCGACCGCGATGATGTCCGCGCCCTCCTGCGCGAGCCGGATCGCGTGGCTGCGGCCCTGGCCGCGCGCCGCACCGGTGACGAAAGCGACTTTTCCTTCTACTCGTCCTGGCATCATTGCCTCCTTGCAATGGGCTGGATGTTGCTTAGCTGACGACCGGTTCCGCGGGCGAGAGGCCGGCGAGCGGGTTCTCGTCGCAGGAGCGGTCGGGGGGCCGTCGCGTGCTGAGGGTGATCGGCACGGGTTTGCCGCGGTGCGAATGGTCCAGCGCCGGCCTGGGGGGCACGGCGTCGCCACGGGCCAGCAGCGCGTCCGCGCCGTACCCCCGCACGCATTCGGGATCGGGGCCGTCCAGGGGCAGACCGGTGAAGAACTTGGCGGCCATGCACCCGCCCCGGCAGGAGTCGAAGTGCTGGCACGCCGAGCAGGCGCCGCCGCTTTGCGGGCTGCGCAGCTCGGCGAACAGTTCCGACTGCTGCCAGACCTGGGCGAAGCCACCGTGGCTGAGCACGTTGCCGGCCAGGAAGTTCTCGTGGATGGCGAACGGGCAGGCGTAGACGTCGCCGACCGGGTCGATCAGACAGACGACCCGTCCCGCACCGCACAGGTTCAGCCCGGGCAGGCTGTCGCCGTACGCGGCGAGATGGAAGAACGAATCCCCGGTCAGGACGTCCTCGCCCCGGGCCACCAGCCAGTCGTACAGCTGACGCTGCTGGCCGGGCAGCGGGTGCAGCTCGTCCCAGACGTCGGCGCCGCGCCCCGAGGGGCGCAGCCGGGTGAGCTGCAGCTGCGCACGGTACCGGTCGGCGATGGCCTTGAATTCGTCCAGCTGCCCGACGTTGTGCCTGGTGACGACCACCGAGATCTTGAAGCCGCGAAACCCGGCGTCGGCCAGGTTCTGCATGGCCCGCACCGCGGTGGCGTACGAACCCGCACCGCGCACGGCGTCGTTGACCTCGGCCGTGGCCCCGTCCAGGGAGATCTGCACATCCACGTAGTCGGTGCAGGCCAGCCGGCGGGCGACCCCGGGCGAGATCTTCACGCCGTTGGTGGAGAACTTGACGCCGACCTGGTGGACGGTCGCATAGTCCACCAGCTCCCAGAAGTCGGGCCGCACAGTCGGCTCGCCACCGCCGATGTTGACGTAGAAGACCTGCATCCGCTGCAGCTCGTCGATCACCGCCTTCACCTGGGCGGTGGTCAGCTCGCGCGGGTCCCGCCGGCCCGAGCTGGACAGGCAGTGGACGCAGGACAGGTTGCACGCATAGGTCAGTTCCCAGGTCAGGCAAATCGGCGCCTCGAGGCCGTGCTCGAAGTGGTCGATCAGGCGCGTGCCGCCCGAGACGGCGGTGGTCACGAGACGCTCGCTTCCTGGTGGCCCGGATCGGGCGGGGCGCTCACCCCGGCCGTCTCAGTAGACGCCGCACATACCATCGATGGACACTTCCTCTACCAGCAGATCGGCATCCAGCAGTTCGTCAGCATCGGGCTCGTCGGCGTCCAGATCGCCGCGCGCTGCTCCGGTGCTGACCACGGGTTCATCCGCCATGACATGCTCCTGACGACGAGAACTGGCTACATGAGCAGGGTAATGGCACTGGGTGCAGAATGGAACAGGCGGCATGACAGGAACGTCAGGCGTAGTCGGAGAAGAGAGACCCCGGGGCGGCCGGCCGCCGGCGACTTCCCGCTCGGAGCTGGAACGGGTGGCGTACTTCCTGTTCGACAAGCACGGCTTCGACGAGACCAGCATCGACGACATCACCGCGGCCGCGGGGATCGCGCGGCGTACGTTCTTCCGCTACTACCCGTCCAAGTTCGATCTCGTGTGGGGCGACTTCGACGGGGAGCTCGACCGGCTACACCAGTGGTTCAGCGCTGCTCCACCGGAGACTCCGATGATGGAGGCGATACATCAGGCCGTGCTCGAGTTCAACCGGCTCCCGCCGGGCCAGGAGACGGCACACCGGCGGCGGCTCGGCCTCATCCTCGGCGTGCCCAGCCTGCTGGCCAATTCCACCCTGCGCTTCGAGCAGTGGCGAGCCGAGGTGGCCGCCTTCGCCGCCCGGCGGCTCTGCCTCGCACCGGACGACCTGCTGCCCAAGGTGATCGGCTACAGCGCGCTGGGGGCCACGCTCGCCGCATACGAGCAATGGCTGCGCGATGAGGACGCCGACCTGATGCGCCTGCTGGACGAGGCGCTAAGCGAGCTGGCGATCGGCTTCGATCACCATGACAGCGGCGGGGCATAAAGCCCTCGCGCCCCTGGCAGCGCTGACCCGCTGCCCAGCGCGCCGCCGGTCAGGGCGGTTTATCGCCCCGCTGGAGCTGTCTGTCGAGGGTAGTGGCGGCGCTGATCGTCATCCGGGGTAGGCGCCGGTGGTGGTGCGGCGCACGGCCTCCGCGCGGGGGTCGTCGATGTCGGTAGCTGGGCGCCGTAGATGCCGGCGACGACGGAGGCCTCGCTCATGACGTCGGCGGGGAAGCCGAGGGTGGGACGGCTGAGTGCGTCGAGCCGGTCCAGCTGCTGATGGCTGAGGTGCACGCGGGTGGCGGCGAGGTTGTCGCGGAACTGTTCTTCGGTGCGGGCCGCGATCAGCGGGATGACCGGGCCGGGCTGCTGCCGCACCCAGGAAATGGCCACCTGCGCGGGCGTGCAGCCGATCTCGCGGGAGATGGCGACGACCTCGCGGACGATGTCGTCGCTGCCGACACTGGTGTAGGGGCGTGCAACCGTGGTCGCCCGGCCGGTGGCGTGGCCGGTGAGGTATTTGCCGGTGAGCCGCCCTTCGGCCAGCGGGCCCCAGGCGAACACCGGCAGGCCGAACGCTGCGGCCATCGGCAGCAGTTCCCGCTCCGGGGTGCGGTCCAGCAGGTTGTAGCGGAGCTGGACCGCGGTGAACGGTGACCAGTCCCGGCACCGGGCGGCGGTGCTGGCTTCGGCGACCTCCCACGCCGCCCAGTCCGAGACGGCGGGGTAGAGGATCTTGCCGAGGCGGACCTGGTCATCCAGGGCCCGCATCAGCTCCTCGACGCCGGTGAGGACGTCACGGTTGTGCACCCAGTACAGGTCGATGTGGTCGGTCTGCAGCCGCCGCAGGCTCGCCTCGAGCGCGGTGACGATCTTCTTGCGGTGGTTGCCGGCGCTGTTCGGGTCGGCCGGGTCGGTCTGGTTGGTGAACTTGGTGCCGAGCACGAACCGGTCCCGGCGGCCCTTGAGCAGCTCGCCGAGGATGGTTTCCGACGACCCGTTGGTGTAGGCGTCGGCGGTGTCGATGACATTGCCGCCAGCGTCGGCGAACAGGTCCAGCATCCGCGCGCTGACCTCCGGCGGCGCGCCCCAGCCCCAGTCGTCGCCGAACGTCATGGTGCCCAGCGCCACCTCCGAGATCCGCACCCCGGTCTTACCCAGAAGCCTGTAACGCATGAGATTCCCTCACTTCTCCGGATGGACAGCGGCGCTGCTATCGCGTCGCGTCGCGTCGATCAGTCAGCTCCAGCCGGCCACGGCGGAGGCGGCCAGCTCTCAGTAGCTGCTACTGGATTGCCGGGGCGGAACTACTGACCGGCCCGGTGGTCAGCCGGCGGGGTGGTCCCGCAGCGCCGGGCGCTGGAATCGTTGCGCTGACGGCGGGTGGGCTGAGCTGCTGGATGACTTCGTCGAGACGGCCGAGCCGGGCCAGGCCGTAGAACGCCGTCGTGTGCGCGGTGGTGAGCGGTCCTGAACGGGAGCGCTGGAGCAAGGCCGATGCGGCCTGCACTACGGCCCGCGGGCCGCCGAAAAAGGTCATCACCCAAAGACGCCTGGTCAGCAGCTCGTCGCGCCAGGACGGGCCGGTGATGGTCTCGGCCGCCTCGTCGATCAGCTGCAGGTCAGCTTCCTGGCCCTGAGAGAGGTAGGTGTTGTCGAAGCGGAGCAAGGCGACGCGGGCCCGCTCGGCATCGCTGGCCGCCTCCGCCGCCAGGGCGGCCAGCTCACGCTCGGCCTGGGCCGGGCGGCCCTGAAAGTGAGCCGCCTCGGCGGCCGCGAACCGCGCGTCGAAGCCCCCACCCTCAGCGATCGCCGCACGGGCCAGCCGCTCAGCCAGGGAATGGTCATGGCGGCCCCGGGCGGCGAGCGCTCCGGCGCTGGATGTCCAGGTTCGCGCGGTGCGTCCAGGCCCGCAGCATCGTCGCGGAAATGTAGGCACGGGTCATGACTACAGCCGACCACAACGGGGGCGATCGCTCCTCAGTAGCCGCTACTGATTTCCGGCCGGCGGAACCGCACGGGCGGCTCGGCCCTGGCCGGCGTTCCGCCTACGTCGAAGAAGCTGAGCCAGCCCTCAGGAGATGCCGGCGATTTCCCACCCGTTACCGTCCGGCCGGGCGACTGCCTGCACGCGGAGCCGTTCGGAAAGGAATTCGGCAAGCGTCCGCTCGGCGATTGCCGCGGCGGCGGGTTTGACCGCATACAGCGCCGTCCCGTCCAGCGTGCGCGCATTGCTTCCACTGCTCGGCATTGCGAAGTGAAGGATAAGCACCCCGCGTCGCGCCTGACCTGCGAAAAGCGGGAAGCCGTGCGGATAAGAGCAGCCAATTCGGCGTCGTCGAGATCCCACTCGACTGGCATCACGCCGGTCGAACTGAGTGCCACTGGCAGTGTGAGCGCGCCAGAGGTGAGGCCGTAGGCTCCCGAGACGGCGATGGAAGCGGGCATCACCACCGGGCTTTCTCCTGATAGCGCCTTGATCATGCGGAGCACGCCGGACGCACTGCTCCACGTGGTGGTGATGCCCGATCCAAGGCGCTGCCACTCGTCGAACCACACGGCAAGGCGACCCTGCACGTGCGCGCGCATCGCTTCATCCGCGCGGAAATGCTGGCCGTCCACTCGCAGGCGACTCCACACCGGGATCGCGCCACCTCCGTGCTCGCCCAGACATACAGCGTCGATCTCCTGGGCGCTGGGCCTGCCCAGATACGCCGCGACCTCCTGGGCGAACCGGAGGCTGTCGTTGAGCGTGTACCCCAGAACTCGCGCCGACGGAAGTGCCTGGGCTGCGGCCCAGACCAGCGCGTTAACGGGATTCGAGACAATGACAACAGTTCCACTCCAGGCAGGGGGCAAGCCGCGCAGCAATTCCTGAAGCACGACAAGGTTCTGGCCGAGGAGGGAGGCCCGCGGCTGACCGTCGGGATGGGGGACCGAGGCTGTCATCACGATCGTGTCCGCCGCGGCCAAGCCGTCCACCCCCACCCTCCGGATCGTGCACTGCCCGATGCTCGCCGCAACGGTCGACAAGTCGTTCGCGAGCGCCCGCACGCCTGGATCCCAGCGATCAGAGACCAGCAACGCACGTGGTGCCGCACCCAGCAGGAGTTGCGCTGTACATGCTGCACCTACGCGGCCTGCAGCGCCGAAGAGACCGATCTTCAATCGGCCACCTCCGATGAGCGGGCCGGAACGGCATGCCCGCTGGGCACGGCGATTGCCGTCAGCAGTAGTCCGTCACGCGCCAGCCACCGGCCGGTGAACCGGGTCAGCGGGCTGCCGTGCACAGTCGGGCCTGGGACGAGTAATCGTCCGGTGAGGGTCCCGCTCGCAGGGTTGATCGAGATGACCGCTTCCTCGAAGCCCAGCCATCGCTGGGTCAACGGGAACCACGCCTTATAGAGGGACTCTTTGGCGCTGAACAGCAGCCGATCCCACGACGGTCCCGGCGCCGCTACCGCGAGGGCAGCCAGCTGGGTGCGCTCGTCGTCGAGTGCGATAGCACCCAGCACCTCCTCGGGCAGGTTCTCGTCGGGCTCGGCGTCGAGGCCGAGGGCAAGCACATCGGCCTTGCGGGCAACCGCCGCTCCCCGGTAGCCGACGCAGTGGGTCATGCTGCCCACGATGTCAGGCGGCCATTGCGGCGAGCCGTGCTCGCCGGGCAGGATCGCCGTGGGCGGTATTCCCAGCCTGGCCAGCGCAGCACGCGCGCAAGCCCGCGCCGTTGTGAACTCTCGGCGCCGGATATCGACAGCCCTGCGGACGAAGACCTCTTCCTCGGGGAAGAGCACGGCATCAGGCAGGTCTCCGAACGCCTCGGCAGCGACCGCACCCGCGGGAAGGATCTCGGCTAGCACGCGCAGCCGCCCCGGGAAGCCGCGCAGATGAACGCGGCAAGAGTGTCGTTGAACGCATTGCCGGTGCCGGGTGTGGCGTGGCCAGCGCCGGTGACGTAAGCCCGCTGCGCCCGCAGCCGGCCCGCCAGGGCATCGCACACGGCTTCGAAGGCGGGGCTGTGATTACCCGAGATCACGAGCTTGGGAAACGATGCCGCCGCGAGCTGGTCAACGGGTAGCTCCCCCTCCCAGGGACGGCGGCGGATCGCACGGATCGCGCGGACCCCCTGCGCCAGTGAAGGCGGCAGCCGGTCGGGAATCACGATGCTGCTGCGTCCGACAATTGCGAGAAAGCCGCGCAACCACTCTGCGTCGCCGTCGGGCCGCTGCCAGTGCTTGTCCGTGTCGCGTGCCATCTGCTGAGCCTCGGCCGAGCGGGGGGCGAGCTGGAAGGCCGGCGGTTCGCAGAGCGTCAGCGACAGCACGGCTGCGGGCCGCAGCGCGGCGGCCAGCATGGCGGCTACCGCTCCCGACGAGTGGCCTACCAGATGCGCTCCGCCGGTCAGGAGCCCGGCGACCAGCGGCGCATCGGCATCGAAATCCTCACCGGGACTGACCTGCTGGCTGCGGCCGTAGCCGGCCCGGTCGACGATCTCCAGCGCGAAGCGGTCAGCCAGCGGCAGCTGCCGGCTCCAGCAAAGCCCGCTCGCGAGCGCGCCGCCATGCAACAGCACTACTCGTGGCCCGTGGCCGACGCGCTTGACGAACAGCTCGCCCATTATCGCCGCCTCGTTCTGGGCTTGATCAGCAGTTACGAATCGGGGCCGCCCGCGATCGCCCGGCGCCGGTTGCGCTGCGCGATCGCCGCGCGCAGCAGCTCGTCCAGGTCCTGATCGCTGAGCGCGTCCAGCTCGGCGTGACGGGACGAGCCCGCGGCGAGCCCGAAATCCGGGTCGGCGGAGACAACCTCGGCCAGTTCCGCGATCGTCGGGCCGGCGAAGACGTGGTGCACCGGCAGGCTTATGCCGTAGGTGTCAGCGACGCGGGCGGCGAATCTGGTTGCGGTCAGCGAGTGACCGCCGAGGGCGAACAGGTTGTCGTGCACGCCGACCGGCGTCTCGGTGCCGAGGAGGTCGGTCCAGATCTGGGCGAGGGTCGTCTCGACCGGGTTCCGGGGCGGGACGCGGTCGGCCGCCGGTCCCGGAGCACCCCACTGCGGGGCCGGCAGCGCGGCACGGTCGACCTTCGCGTTCGGCGTGAGCGGCAGGGTCGGCAGCGCGACCACGAGCGCCGGGACCATGTAGTCGGGCAGCGTGGCGCGCAGGTGCGGCCGCAGCTCCGCAAGCAGGTCGGCGCCGGGCTGCGCCGCGGCGCTGCCCCGGCGGGGCACGATGTACGCGACCAGCGCAAGCTCACCGGCTTTCGTAGCGGTGACCACGGCCGCCTGGCGCACGTCACGGTGCGCGCGCAGCACGGCCTCGATCTCGCCGCACTCGATCCGGAAGCCCCGGATCTTCACCTGGTGATCGTTTCGCCCGATCAGCTCGAGGCCCGCGCCTTCCCGCCACCGGCCAAGGTCGCCGGTCCGGTACATGCGCGCCGCGGGCTCGTCGCTCCACGGGTCAGGCCGGAACGACCGCGCCGTGAGCCGCGGCCGGTCGTGATAGCCGCGCGCGACGCCCCGGCCGGCCAGGCAGACCTCACCCACCACCCCGACCGGCACCGGCATCAGGCGCTCGTCCAGGACGTACACCCGCGTGTGATCGATCGGCGCCCCGATCTCGGCCGCCCGCGCCGCGCTGGTGACAACGCCGGCCGCCGACCACACCGTGGTCTCGGTCGGGCCGTAGAGGTTCCACAGGACAGCGCCGGGCGCTGTCAGCTGGTCCGCGAGGTCGGTCGCGAGGTTCTCGCCGCCGCAGAGGCGCAGCCGCAGGCCAGCGGGCACGCCGCCCGCCGATTCCAGCAGCCGCCACGTCTGCGGCGTCGCCTGCATCGCGGTCGCGGCCGTCCGCTCGATCAGCGACCGCAGCCGGTCGGGCTCGCGAGCCTCGTCGGCGGTCGCGATCACGAGGTCGGCGCCGCAGGCCACCGGCAGCAGAAGCTCGAGGAGGGCGATGTCGAACGACAGCGTCGTGACGGCGACGAAACGGTCGTCACTGCCGAGGCTGAGCTCGCGCCGGAACGACGCGAGCAGGTTCGTGACCGCCCGGTGCTCGACGCTGACGCCCTTAGGCTGCCCGGTCGAGCCGGAGGTGAAGATGACGTAGGCGAGTGCGGCGGCAGGCACGGGCACCGGAGCGAGCGGCCGCGCGGCCGTCGTCGCCGGGTCGTCGACGCAGATCACCGCGGCGCCATCGGCCACCGACCGGGCGAGATCGCGGTGCGCGGCGTCAGAGACGATGATCCGCAGGCCGGCCCCGCGGGCCATCGCCGCCAGCCGCGCCGCCGGGAAAGCCGGGTCCAGCGGTACGTAAGCGCCGCCGGCCCACCATACGCCGAGCAGCGCCGCCAGCATGCCGGTGCCGCGCTCGACGCAGAGCCCGACCAGCGCTTCTGTGCCGACGCCGCGGTCGGCGAGAGTCCGGCCGATCCGGGCGGCGCGATCGCAGACCTCGCTCATCGGCAGGGTCCCGTCGCCATCGATGACGCGGGACGTCGATGCCTGGAGCAGGCGCCGGACGTCCGCGGTGTCGTCGCCCGCGGGAAGGGCGCCCGTGCTGGCCCGGGGGGACCCCCCGGAATCCCCCGGGAGCGCCTGGCGGTTGCGCCCGATGATCAGCGCGTCGCGCTCCGCGGGCGACAGCATCGGCAGGTCGGCAACCGGGGTTCCGGGAGTGTCCGCCGCGTGCTCGAGCAGCGTCGCCAGGCAGTGCAGGAACCGGTCGGCCCACGCCGGGTCGAACTGGTCCGTGCAGTATTCCATCGCCAGCGTGGTGGTCCGGCCGTCGTGGCTGTCCGCGTACAGGGTGATGTCGAGTTTCGCGGTCCCGGTGAGCAGCGCCCGGGAGCGCGAGGTGATACCAGGCAGATCCGGCTCGTGCGGCGTCAGCGACCCGTAGACGAACTGGACCTGGATGAGTGGCCAGTGCGCGAGCGTGCGGTCGGGCGCGAACTCCTCGACGAGCTTCTCGAACGGGAGCTCCTGGTGCATCATCGCGTCCAGTGTGGTGTCCCTGACCCGGCCGAGCAGGCCGACGAAGGCCGGATCGCCGGCCAGCGATATCCGCAGCGGGACGGTGTTCGTGAACATGCCCACGATCGGGTCCAGCTCAGTGTGGGTGCGGCCAGCCACCTGGGTGCCGATCACGATGTCTGTCTCGCGCGCGTAGCGCGACAGCACCGCCGTGAAGCCGGTGAGGAACACCATGAACGTGGTGGCGTTGGCATCGTGGGCGACCTCGGCCAGGCGCCGGGTCGTCGCGGCGCCGATGGTGACCGTCGCTACCGCGCCACGCGAGGACTGGTGGGCGGGCCTCGGCCGGTCAGCGGGCAGCGTAAGGATCTGCGGTGCGCCGCGGAGCTGCTCGCGCCAGTAGCCCAGCTGCCGGTCAAGCTCCTCGCCGCGCATCCGGTCCTGCTGCCAGACGGCGTAGTCGCCGTACTCCATCGGCAGTGGCGGCAGCGCCGCGGGCGCACCTTCTGTCTCGGCCCGGTAGACGGCGGACAACTCGTCGATCAGGATCTCCATCGACACGCCGTCGGTGATGATGTGGTGCATGACCAGCACGAACAGGTGCCGGTCGGGCCCAGCGGCGATCAGCGTGCCCCGCATCAGCGGCCCCGCGGCCATACCGAACGGCTGCCGCGCGCGCTCGTACGCGATTGACTCGGCCTGCCGGGCGAGCTCATCGCCGTCCGGCGCCGCCGGGAGCTCGATGCGCTCGATCGGCACCGCGGCGGTGTCGGCGACGGCCTGCTCGGGCACGCCGTCGAAGGCGACGATGCTCGTCCGCAGCACGGCGTGGCGCGCGACCAGGGCGTCCAGCGCCCGCTGCAGCGCGCCGGAGTCGAGCGGGCCGTCGAGCCACATCGCATACGGCATGTTGTACGTCGGTTCGCCAGGCTCGAGCTGATCGAGGAACCACAGCCGCCGCTGCGAGAACGACACGGGGAAGCGCATGGGGAGACTACCTCCGGTCGCCGGGTACGAGCGTGCGCAGCGCATCGCCGGCCGGCGCGCGGCCGGGACCGGCGCGTGGTGGCCGCCGCGCGTGGCCCGGCGGGTCGGCGGCGCCGCTGCCGGCGGCGGCCAGCGCCGCTGCCAGGCCAGCGACCGTGGGATCGGAGAAGAGCGCGCGGATGGGCAGGTCGACACCGAAGACGGCCCGGATGCGGGCCATCAGCCGGGTGGCGGTCAGCGAGTGGCCGCCGAGCGCGAAGAAGTTGTCGCTGACGCCGACCGGCCCCGGCAGCGCGAGCAGCTCGGCAATGATCGCTGCGAGCCGCGACTCCGTCGGCGTCCGCGGCGCGACCGGGACCTGCCCGGGGACCGCGCCCCAGTCCGGCTCGGGAAGCGCACCGTGGTCGATCTTTCCGCTGCCGGTGAGCGGCAGCGCGGGCAGCACCACGAAGCTGGCCGGCACCATGTAGTCGGGAAGCACCTCGCGAAGGCTCTCGCGCAGCCCAGGGGGCGGGACATCGGCGCTGGACCGGGTGACGAGGTAGCCGACGAGCCGGACGTCGTGGCCCTCGCCGCGGATCGACACCACGGCTTGCGCGATGTCGTCCTGGCTCCGCAGCGCCGCCTCGACCTCGCCGCTCTCTATCCGGTAGCCGCGGATCTTGATCTGCCGGTCCGCGCGGCCGGCCAGCTCGATCCGGCCGGACCTGCGCCACCGGCCGACATCGCCGGTCCGGTACAGGCGCGCGCCGGGCTGTCCGCCGAACGGGTCCGGGACGAACCGGGCCGCGGTCATGCCGGGCGCACCGTGGTAGCCGTGGGCCACCCCGGCGCCCCCGACGTAGACCTCCCCGAAGACGCCGGGCGGGACCGGCCGCAAGTCGTTGTCGAGGACGTACAGCTGCGTTGCTGCGATGACCGATCCGATCTCGATCGGGGCCGGCGCGGGGCCCACGGCGTCGCCGCCGGAGTAGATCGTGGTCTCGGTCGGGCCGTACAGGTTCCACACGCGCACTCCCGACCCTGCGCCCATCGCGTCGGCGAGGTCCCGGGGCAGCGGCTCCCCGGCGGTCATCCGCAGCTTCACGCCGGCCGGGATCCCGCCAGCATCGACGAGCATCCGCCAGCCAGCGGGCGTCGCCTGCAGCGCTGTCGCCCCGCTGTCGGCCAGCAGCGCGCGCAGCCGCGCTGCGTCGAGTGCCTGCTCGGCATCGGCGATCACGACGCACCCGCCGGCCAGCACGGGCGCGAGCAACTCGACCAGGGCGATGTCGAACGCGAAGGTTGACACGGCGACGAATCGGTCAGCGGGGCCGAGGCCGAGCATCGGCCGTACGGCGTCCAGCAACGTGGCGATGCCGCCCTGGGTCACGCTGACAGCCTTCGGCCGGCCGGTCGATCCCGAGGTGAAGATCGTCACGGCGGTGGCCGACGGCGGCAGGTCCGGCACCGGCTCTGCTGGCCCGGGGGGGCGACCCCCCGGAGCCCCCCGCTGGCCAAAAGGTGCCGGTGACTCCGTCACCGGCACCTTGGCCGCCGGCCCGGCGACCGCGGCGGCCAGCGCGGCCAGGTCCACGACCGGTACCGGAGCAGCGGTGGGCGGCGGAACCGGCGCGCCTTCGACGCCGCTGTCGACCACGATCGCGGCCGCGGCCGCGTCACCGAGCATGGCGGCAAGCCGCTGGGCCGGATATATCGGGTCCAGCGGTACGTAGGACGCGCCGGCCGACCAGATGCCGAGGATCGCCGGCAGGAGCCGGGCGCCGCGAGGCAGCAGGATCGCGACCCGGTCGCAAACGCCGACGCCGTGCCCGCGAAGGGCGGCGGTGATCCGCCGTGCTAGCTCACGCACGTCAGCGCCGGTCAGCGCGCCGTCGGCGCCGACGGCGACCACTGCGTCGCCGGCACACGCCGCCCAGAGCTGAGCCACGGCGGTCGCGTCCGGGTCAGCGACCGGACCACCGTCCGGCCATACCCTCGTCACGAGGGCAACCGCGTCGGGCGACATGATCTGCGCATCAGCCACGACCAGGTCAGGATCGTCACAGAGGCAATGCAGGATCGCGATGAAGCCGTCGGCCACGAGCTGGCCGGTGGCCTCGTGGAACAGGTCGCGGTTGTAGTTGACTCGCAGCTGCGGCCCGGCCGGCGCGTCGGTGACTGTCAGCTCGATCTCGAACTTGGCGGTCCCGTTCTCCACCAGCTCGGGGCGCCAGCGCAGCCCGCCGCGGTCCGGGACGGCCCACGACTCCTCCATCGCGAACATCACCTGGACCAGGGGCAGCCGCGCCGGGTCACGGTCGGGCCTGACCAGTTCCACCACCCTGGCGAACGGCAGGTCCTGGTGCGCCAGCGCCCGCGCGGTCGCGGCGTGGACGGCTCGCACCAGGTCGCTGAGCGTCCCGTCCCGGTCGATCCGGATCCGGATCGGGACAGTGTTCATGAACAGCCCGACGACCGACTCGGTCTCCGGCCGGGTCCGAGCAGCCATCGGCACCGCGACCAGCAGGTCGTCGCTGCCGGTCAGCCGGGCGAGCACGATCGCGTATGCGGCCAGCAGGACGGCGAACAGCGTGGTCCCGTGCCGGGCTGCGAGCTGCCTGAGCCCGTCGGCCAGGCTGTCGTCGAGCGTGGTTTTGATGCTGCCGCCGGCGAACGTCTGGCGCGCCGGGTACGGTTCATCCGCCGGCAGCGGCAGCGCCGGCCGGGCATCGGCCAGCTCGGCCCGCCAGAACCGTCCGGCCTCCGCGTACCCGCCGTCCTCCGCGTGCTCGATCTGCCAGATGGCGAAGTCGGCGTACTGGATCGGGGGTTCCTCCGCGGCCGGGCCGCCGCCACCGCTGATCGCCTCGTAGTCCGCTGACAGCTCGTCGAACAGGATCCGGAACGACCAGCCGTCGGCGACGATGTGGTGCATCACCACCGCGAGCACGTGCTCTTCCGGCGACAGCCGCACCAGGGCAGCGCGAGCGAGCGGACCGGTGGCCAGGTCGAAGGGGATCCGGGCAAGCTTGCGGATCAGGTCCAGGGCGGCCGGCTCCGCCCGCCCGCGGGCAGCTGCTCGACGGAGGTGACCTGCAGCGGCCGCGCGGCCGGCTCTTCCTCGATCACCTGCACCGGTACGCCGGACTCGTTCCGGAAGGTCGTGCGCAGCGCCTCGTGCCTGACCACTGCGGCGTCCCAGGCCTGCTGCAGTGCGCTGACCTCAAGCGCGCCATCCAGCCACAACGCCCACGTGATGTTGTAGGTGGGCTCACCAGGGTCTATCTCGGCCAGCAGCCACATCCGCCGCTGGCCGAATGAGGTCGGGAACTCGTAAACAGCCACGATCAGCCTTCCGCCTGTTGAATGGGCACTGCCTGGTCAGCCGCTTTCCGGTCTACCGCCACCATGCGCAGCTCCGCGGTGTAGCGCAGGCCGCGGGCGTCGGTGAGCCATGCCTGATCCGGGGCAGGCAGCATCTCGGCGACGGTCACCGTCGCATCGGCACCGGCGTGCCGGCGGGCGCGGCGCAGCGACCGGGAGATCAGGTCGATCGAGGCGAGGCTGGTCAGGTCCGCGTAGATCGGCTTGCGCTCGCCGGTGAACCGCAGGAACACGTGCCGGGGCAGGCCGTGGCGCGCCGCCCACGCCCTGGCCTGCAGATAGCGGGCGCTCTCGTGGGCGGTGTCGGCGAACGGGGGGTCGGTGGCGGCGAGCCGCCAGGTCTCACGGCTCACCACGAGATCGTCGATGGTGACGCGCGGCACGTGCGCGCCGGGTGGCACCAGGTCGAAACAGATGGAGGTCGTGGTGGCGATCAGGTCGCCGACGACCTCAAGCAGGCCGCGCTCGAATGTCCCGTCGCGGCGCCGCACCCTCAGCCCGGTGGGAGAGCCGATCAGGTCGCACTCGCCCACCGGCAGGGTCGCGGCGGGGTCATAGCCGCAGGAATCGTGCGCGAAGGCGAGCCGGAGGTCGCCGGGTGAAGGCAGCACATTGGACTGCCGCGTGCAGGTGCCGCCGACCTCCGCGGTCTCGGCGAACCAGACGGCAGGGCCGCGCAGGTCGTGCCGCATGGCGGCGCGGACGGCGTCCGGGGCGTCATGGAACGCCATCCACGTGGCGTAGCGCGTGGTGACGATGCCGGGGTGGACCTCGCCGAGCACCCAGGTGATCCGGCCGCCAGCCGCGGCGTCCGCGCCCGCGATCATCAGGTCGGGGCTGTGGTGCACCGCCGTCGGCCAGGGCAGCGGCTGCGCCGGGAACTGCGATGTCACCCGCTCCCGCAGGGCGGCTGCCCGGAGCGTGCTCCGCCGGGCGCCGGGCGGCAGATCCAGGATCGCCGACCAGCGCTGCCGGAGCTCGCGTACCACGGGCTCGATGAGCTGCGGCGGGTCGAACAGCGCGTCGTTGACGAGCAGCCAGACGTCGGCGAACGGCACGATGCCGGTGCCGAGGGCAGCCGCTCGCTGCCGGTAGGCCTCCTCGAAGTGCCGCGCGTACCGCGCGCCGCAGGCCGTCGTGAACCACCGTGCGCTGTCGAGCACCAGCGCCAGCGGCGCGCGCAGGCCGTCCAGGACGTCCGCGCCGAGCCGCACCCTGTCGCCGCGCAGGCACTCCTCGTAGGCGAGCGTCCGGCCGGCGTAGAGCTGTCCCGCCCGGCGCGTGGGCGGGACGCCGGCCAGGCCGGTGAACGTCGTCTCAAGGCCGGCCATGGCCGCGGCGACCCGCTCCGCGTCGCCGGCGGCGCCGGCCAGCTCGTCCCGCGCGTCGGTCAGCTCCGCTAGCGCCTTTTCGGCCGACCCGCGGACACCGTCGTCGGTGACCCGCGACAGGAGCGCCCGCATGGAGTGCTCCGGCCGGGTGTCCTGCGGATCTGCATCGACCTGCCACGCCAGCCGCCGGCTGTCTGCCAGCCGCGCCATCAGCGCGAAGACCTCCGCGACATCGCCGAGCCTGGTGCTGGGATCGGCGAGCACCGCGGCCGCGACCGCCCGGGCGTCACGGGTGCCGTCGCTCGCCCGCATGACAGCCGCCTCGGCCGGCGTCAGCTGCACCGCCGGCGCCAGCGGCAGGCGCAGCAGCGTGCCGTCGAGGCCGACGAACGGCATCCGCCTCGGCATGACCCACGGGCGCAGCGCGCTGCCGTGGTCGGCCATGATCGCGCGCACCGCCCAGCCCTCCAGGTAGGTAACGCGGGCGGCCAGCGGGTTCCCGTCAGCGGTGTGGATGATGCGGATGCCGGGGCCATCGTCGATCCGCGACCAGCCCACCGGCCCGAAGAACCCGATGGTGTCGTTCTTCGCGCAGTAGCGCTGCAGATAACTCGCGACGAGCGCCTCGTGCTGCCTGCGCTGCGTGTTGCGCTTACCCGGCTCAGGCCCGCGGCGTCTCAGCACGTCGATGCCGGTCGTCAGCGCGTGCCGGTTCTGCCAGGCGACCGCCTCCCGCAGCGCCGGCAGGCTGGCCGCCTCGTGCAGGGCCGCCGACAGGCGCCCGACCGCGGCGGTGAACTCGGCGGCGTAGACGGCGCCGGGCCCGTTCCGCTCTTCCCGGCCTGAGGCGGCCAGCGCGGGAGCGGCGGCGTCCGCGGCGATGGCTGCGTCCGCGGCGCGGGCAAGGTCGGCGTCTCCCAGCGCGGCGAGCAGATGCACACCGAAGCCCGCTCCGCGCAGGCACACCGTTCGCCACAGCGCCCACTCGTCGGTCAGCCGCACGAGGTGCGGCGCGAGCACGGGCGGCCGGCCCGGCGCCGGCGGCGGGGCGGCCACGCGGTAAGCGCTGCGGTCCCTGCGGCTGATGCCTGACGGCGCCACGGCCGGTCGCGGTGCACGGATCACGACCCCGTCGGCCGGCTGGGCGCCGCCGATGGCGGCGGCGCAGGCGGCGAGAGTGGGTGCCTCGTAGAACGCGGCCAAGCGCAGTTCGACGCCGAACTCCTCGCCGATACGGAACATCAGCCGCGCCGCCGACAGGGAGTTGCCGCCGAGCGCGAAGAAGCTGTCCTCCCGGCCGATACTCTGCTCGCTGCCGGCACTGGGCTCGCTGCCGGCATTGGGCTCGCTGCCGGCATTGGCGCCGCGGGTGCCGCCGGTCGGGAGCAGCAGCCGCCAGATGCCGGCGAGGCGTTCCTCGGTGGCGCCGCGGGGCGGGGTGGCCGGCGCACGGGTCTCCTGCTCGGGCGCGGGCAGCGCGGCCCGGTCGACCTTCCCGTTGGCGTTCAGCGGGAGCTGGCCGAGGGCCTTGAATCCGGTCGGCACCAGGTAGTCCGGCAGCCGCTGCGCGGCGAATTCGCGCAGCACCGACGGCCGCAGCGTCCCGGGATCCACGCCGTCCGCCGGCGTCACGTAACCGGTCAGGTGCCGCTGCTCGCCCTCGCCCGCCACGAGGACGACCGCCTCCCGCACTCCGGGGTGCGCGCGGAGAACCGCCTCGACCTCACCCGGCTCGACCCGGAACCCGCGGATCTTGATCTGATCGTCCAGGCGGCCGACGAATTCGAGGGTCCCGTCTACGCGCCAGCGAGCCAGGTCTCCGGTCCGGTACAGGCGCGTGCCGTGCCCGGACGGGTCGGGCACGAACGTCCGTGCCGTCGCCGCGGCGGTCCCGGTGTAGCCGCGGGCCAGGCCGTCCCCGCCGGTATACAGCTCGCCGGTCACGCCGGCCGGCACGGGCCGCCCGCGCTGGTCGAGGATCTGCACCGTGGTGTGCTGGATCGGGCGGCCGATGGGGACCGTCGGCCCCACCTGGCTCGGGTCGGTCATGACATGGCACGCGGTGAACGTGGTGTTCTCCGTCGGGCCGTACCCGTTGACCAGAGGCTGACCGCGGCGCGCGACGAGCACGGCGCGCACCGTGTCCGGGTTGAGCACATCGCCGCCCGCCAGGACGAGGGGGACACCCGCGATCGCGTCCATGTCCGCTTCGGCCAGCTGGTGGAACAGTCCGGCGGTGAGCCAGGCGACCGTCACGCCGGCGGTGCGTAGCAGCGACGCGATATCCCGCAGCCCGAGCGGGCCGGGTGGCGCGATCACGACCGTGGCGCCGGTTAACAGCGCGCCCCAGATTTCCAGCGTGGAAGCATCGAACGCGACCGGGGCCAGGTGGAGCAGCCGCTCGCCGGGACCGAGGGAGGCGAACGTCGGATCGCTGATGAGCCGGATGACGGCGCGCTGCGGCACGGCCACGCCCTTCGGCACGCCGGTCGAGCCTGAGGTGAAGCTGATGTAGGCCAGGCTCAGCGGATGCGAGATGTCC
This sequence comes from uncultured Actinomycetes bacterium, assembly GCA_963702235.1. Classification (GTDB taxonomy): domain Bacteria; phylum Actinomycetota; class Actinomycetes; order Streptosporangiales; family Streptosporangiaceae; genus PALSA-505. Next base: position 103,241 of record CAVPBZ010000020.1, on the reverse strand, counting down.
GGGGGTGCAGCGCGCTCGTCGGCGGCCGGAGCGGACTCCTGGTCGACACGGAGCATGTCCACGCCCGCCAGCGGGGGCATCGCGGCGGCGGTCTCGGCCGTGACCAGGACGAGCCGGGCGCCCGCAGCGGCGATCATGGCGGCGACTCGGGACGCCGGGCTGCCGCTGTCGATCGGCAGGTAGGCACCGCCGGCTTTCAGCACGGCCAGCAGGGCGGCGACGAGGTCGGTGCCGCGCTCCATCGCCACCCCGACCGGCGTATCCGCGCCCACGCCGCGGCGGCGCAGCAGCCAGGCCAGTGCGTTGCTGCGCCGGTCGAGCTCGGCGTAGGTCATGGAGCCGGTGCCGAAGGCCAGTGCCGTCGCGTCAGGGTTCCTGGCGACCTGAGCCGCGAACAGCGCAGGGACGGTAGCGTCCGCGGGGCAGGCAGCGCGGGCGGTCACCGCGGGCCCGCGGCTCCAGGAGTCGAGCAGCCGCGACTCGGAGTCGGTGAGCAGCCGCAGGCTGCCGATCTGGGCCGCCGGCCCGGCCAGGGCATCGGTGAGCAGGTTCAGGTAGTGCGTGACCATCCGGGCCATGGTGTTCTCGTCGAACAGGTCGGTCGAGTGCTCCCAGATCAGGCTCAGGTCGTCATCCTCGGGCCGCGGCTCCCGGCCCAGCCGCTGCGCGGCCCGAGGCACCACGATCACGTTGAGGTCGGACTTGGCCGAGCCGTTCGCGCGCTCGGTAACAGCGCCGGTGAGCCCATCAAGGTCCACGTCGGGCACGGCGGAGTCGTGGAAGCTGAACATGACCTGGAACAGCGGGGTGCGGGATAGGTCGCGGGCTGGGCCGATCGCGTCGATGACAGCGTCCACTGGGGTGTCTGACCAGGCCAGCGCGTCGACGACGGTCTGCTGCACCTGGTCGAGCAGGCTCGCGAACGACATCTCGCCGCGGACCTTGGTCCGCAGGACCACGGTGTTGACGATCATGCCAAGCAGCGGTTCGAGCTCGGGCAGGCTGCGGTTCGCCGCGCCGGTGCCCACGAGTAGGTCCTGCTGACCGGTGTAGCGGTACAGCAGCGCCGCGAAGCCCGCGTACATGGTCGAGAACAGCGACACCCGGTGTTGCCGGCTGAACGAGCGCAGCGCGCGGGACAACCCGGCCGGAACCTTGATCCGCGGCGCCGCGCCGCGGAAACTCATGACCGGCGGCCGCGGGTGATCGGCCGGCAGCGCCAGGATGTCGGGCGCGCCGGCCAGCACGCCGGTCCAGTGGGCCACGTGAGCCCTCAGTACCTCGCCCCGCATCCACTCCCGCTGCCAGAGCGTGTAGTCCGCGTACTGGATGGCAAGGTCGGGCAGCGGCGAGGGCTGGCCAGCCGCGAAGGCCTGATAGAGGGCGCTCAGCTCGGACAGCAGCACCGCCAGCGACCAGCCGTCGTGCACGAAGTGGTGCTCCACATGGACGAGCGTGTTGTCGCCGCCTGCGTGGCGCAGCAGCAGCCAGCGCGCTAACGGCGGCCTGGTCAGGTCGAACGGCGTGCGCAACTCCGAGGCGATGACTTTCTCGGCGTGCTCGGCGGGGACGTCGAGCACCCGCAGCGGCGCCCTCGCCAGCGCGTGCGGTCGCTGCATCGCGACCCCGTTGACCGTGACGAACGCGGTCCGCAGGATCTCGTGCCGGCGCACGATCTCGTCGAGCGCGGCGCGCAGCGCCGCGGTGTTCACCTCGCCGTGCAGAGACACCGTGGCCTGGAAGTTGTAGGCCAGGTTTCCCGGTGACAGCTGCTCGAAGAACCACACCCGCTGCTGCTGCAGCGACAGCGGTACCGGCCGGTCCCTGCGGCCCGGGCGGACCGGCGGCCTGCCCGCCGCCGTCGGCGGGGAGTCTGGCTTGAGGCCGGCCACCGTGGCCTGCTGGCCGGTCCGCTCGTTGACGATGGCGGCGATCGCGGCTACCGTGCGGGCGCGGAGCAGGTCGGCCAGGCTCACCGTGGTCTGCAGTTCGGTGGCGATCTGGGCCGCCAGCCGCCCGACCAGCAGCGAGGTGCCGCCGAGGGCGAAGAAGTCGTCATCGGCACCGACCACGGTATTGCCAACCACGGGGCCCCCGAGCAGCCGGGCCACGATCCGGGCCACCGCGCCCTCGGTCGGCGTGCGCTGCGCCGCGGCTACCTCGGCCAGGCCGGCGGCGGCCCGGCCGGGCGCGGGCAGCGCGGCGCGGTCCACCTTGCCGTTGGGCGTCATCGGCAGCGCGGGCAGCACCGCGATCGCGGCGGGCACCATGTAGCCGGGCAGCCGCGACGCGACGAACGCGATCAGCTCGGCGGGCGTGGCGTCCGCGGCAACGTAGCCGATCAGGCGCGGGTCAGCGGGACCTGATCGCTCGGCCGCCACGAAGGACTCCCTGACCGCCGGGTGCTGCCGCAGTACCGCGGCCACCTCGCCCGGCTCGATCCGGAACCCGCGGATCTTGACCTGATCATCGAGCCTGCCGAGGTACTCGAAGGATCCGTCGGCCCGGCGGCGGACCTTGTCGCCGGTCCGGTACATGCGCCGCCCAGGGAGCGTGATGTCAGGCACGAAGGACCTGGCCGTGGCCGCCGGGTCGCCGAGGTAGCCGCGGGCCACGCAGGCGCCGCCCAGGCACATCTCGCCGGGCTCGCCATCGGGCACCACGTCAAGGCCGTCGAGTACGTAGCAGCGCACGCCGTCGTTGGGAACCCCGATCGGCGGCGGCACCGGGCCTCCCGGGCACACCGTGGCGGTCGTCACGCTGACCGTGCACTCGGCGGGCCCGTAGACGTTCACCACGTCGAACGGCAGGCCGGGCGGCACCCCCCGGTGCATCGCCGAGCCGCCGGTGTGCAAGAGCCGCAGCACGGTACGGGCGGGCCACGCTTCATCCAGAACGGCTTCCGCCAGGGGCGTGGGCAGGAACGTCACGGTGATTCGCTGGTCGGCCAGCCACGCGACCAGGTCGCGCGGCGAGGTGCGTACCTCGGCGGGCGGCACCACCAGCGTCCCGCCGGCGGCGAGGGTAGGCCACGTGTCCCAGACCGACACGTCGAAACCCGGGCTGACCAGCAGGGTCGTCCGGTCCTCCGGCCGGAGCTGGTAGCTGCGCTGATGCCAGCGCATCAGGTTTGCGAGGCTGCCGTGGCTGACCGCAACGCCCTTGGGCCGGCCCGTCGAGCCCGACGTGAAGATCACGTAGGCCAGCGCGGCGCCGTCCGGCGTGGCCGGCGCTGCGAGGGGTGCCGAGGGTACCTCCGTCAGGTTGACGACTTCAGGATCGTCGCCGAGCGGCGCGCCACCCGACAGCAACGGGACGGTGCTGACCACGGCGGCCGCTCCCGACAGGGCAAGCAGCTCGCTTGTCCGCGCGGCCGGGTGGGCCGGATCGAGCGGCAGGTAGGCAGCGCCGGCCAGCAGCACGGCCAGCTCAGCGACGACGAGCTCAGCCGACCTGTCGGCGTAGACGGCTACCACGTCATCAGGCCCGACCCCGCGCCTGGCGAGTCTGGCCGCTAGGCCCGAGGCGTGCCTCGCCAGCTCCAGGTAGGTCAGCCGCAGGCCGCCGTCCTGCACGGCGATCGCGTCCGGCGCCTGCGCGACGTGGGATCGGAAGTCGTCGAGCACCATCACGCACGGTCCTTCGCTAGTAGCCGGTCGATGCAGGGCACGCGGTGGTCAGGCCGCCCGTCGCCTCATGACCCGGCGGCCTGCTCCATCGCGCGGCGCAGGCTGAGCGGGCGCATGTCGGTCCAGACCTCGTCGATGCGGGCCAGGCAGTCCGCCTTGAGCCCGCTGAAGCCGTCGCCGCGCCAGCCGGGCGGCAGGTCACGATCGGCTGGCCAGATCGAGTACTGCTCCTCGTCGTTGAGCACCACGAGGTAGGTCTGAGTGTCGTCGTCCATGTCGCTTTCTCCGATTCACCCGGTCTGCTCCACTGCGGTCCTGAGCACAGGCAAGCCATCTGCTCCCGTCGGCAGCCGTTCGGGTCAATCGGCGCCGGCTTGCTCGTGGTCGCCCATCCACCGACGCAGGGACGCAGGCCGCATGTCTGTCCAGGTTTCGTCGACGTAGGCCAAGCACTCCTCCTCGGTGCCCGTGAAGCCGTCCCGGCGCCAGCCGGGCGGCAGGTCTCGTCCCGCTGGCCAGATCGAGTACTGCTCCTCGTCATTGACCACGACCTCGTGCGGCCGCGTCTGCTGCGCATCGGGCATCAGCCACTCCGTTCGGCGTCAGGACGTGTTCGTGCCGGCCAGCAGGCGTTCGCGCATGAGGAACTTGCGGACCTTGCCTGTCGGTCCCACCGTGATCTCGTCGTCGGAGACGGTCACGATCCGCCGCGGCAGCGCCGCCGCTACCTCGCCGAGCGCAGCGCGTACCTCGCCGTCACGGTCGAGCGCGGGGTCGGCGTCGGGCGCGAGCACGAGCAGTACCTCGGCGACGACCGTGCCGTCATCCCCCCGCCCCGCCAGGACCGTGCAGTCGCGGACGTCGGGACAGCGCTTGAGTATGCGCTCCTCCGACAGCGCGGTATAGAGCCAGTTCCCGTCGCCGAGGTCCACCGCGTCGCTGGCCCGGTCAACGTGATAGAAGTAGCCGCCGGAGTCGCGAAGCATCAGGTCGCCGGTCAGGTAGTAGCCGTTCAGGCGGGTGCGGAAGGTGGCGACCGAGTCATTCCAGTATCCGAGCGCCAGCGTGGGCGACTTCATGGCGACCATCCCCACCTGGCCGGGCGGCACCTCCTGGCCGGTTCGCGTGTCCACCAGGATGATCTCGGCGAACGGCTGCGGCTTGCCGACGCACCGGCCGTAGCGCGCAGAACCAGGACGGTGGCTGATCCCGAACCCGCCGTAGCCCATCTCCGTGGAGCCGAGCGTGTCGTTGAACCGGGAGCCCGGGAGGCTGATGACGCTGCCGTCATCGCCGAAGGCGTGGTGGCTGCCGACGGCGACCAGGCGGCGGATGTGCGCCTCGTGCGCGCAGTCCCCGCTGTTCGACCAGAAGCGGACCGAGCTGACATCGCGTGCTGTCAGGTCGTAGCGGGCTAGCTCGGACCACGTGACGGCGAAGCCATAGACCGCGGTCGGGTGCCAGCGCTCGATCGCGTCGATGATCACTTCGCCGCTGCGCGCGAACGCGCCGCCCTGTCCCGACAGGCACAGCAGCTCGTATCCGTTGCACAGCGCCTCGTTCAGGATGATGATGCCCGCCGTGTGCGCCTGCGGGAACGCGGACATCTCACGCACCGGGCCGTGCTGGCGGGGCTCGGTCAGCCGGACCGCGCGCACGGCCGCGAACAGGCTCTGGTGGGAGTGCACGACGGCGGCCGGCATGCGCGTAGTGCCGGACGAGTGCGTGATGGCCACCGGATCTTCGGGGTGGTGCCGGTAGTGCGCGGGCGCGCGGGACGGATCAGCCGTACCCGTCTCGGCCGCGTCGCCGAGGATCGGCGCGCCGAGGTCGTGCGCGGCCAGCTCGGCGTGGGCGGCGTCGATGATCACCCCGACGCTCCTCAGCCGGCGGATGTACTCGGCGGCGATCTCGACCGGCATGCTCCCGTTCATCAGGGCGGGTATTGCCCCGAGCCAGGTCAGGGCCAAGAAGTTAAGGATCACGTCGGCCGATGACGTCGCGTAGACCGCGACCGGGTCGCGCCGCCCGATGCCGCGGCGGTGAAACCATTCGGCCCGGGCGGCGACCCGGTCCGTCAGCGTGCGCAGCGACAACGGCGTCCACGCCGCGATCGCGTCGAACCCGGTGTCGAACGTCACCCGCGGCATGTCCAGGTCCGCGCCGTGCTCGGCCAGCCTGAGCAGCACGTTGCCGGCGCCGAGCTCCGGATCCGCAGCCAGCACCGCCCGGAGGTTGGTCGCACTCACCGATGTACCTCTCCTTGTCGCGCCGCATCAGGCCGGTGTCATTCCCGGCCTGGCCCTGACCGCGGCCGTGGCTGCCGTTAATGTCGCTGAGATCCTAGATCAGGCTAGAACGGCAATGATGTCCAGGCAATGGCCATTCCGCGCGGGCTCCGCGCAATGGCCAGCGCGCAATGTGCGGTCATGCGATCTCCCGGGTGAACAGCCGCGACGACAGCAACACGGACACCGCGGCCAGCCCGGCCAGGATGGCGCCCGCCTCCCAGACGACCGGGGCGCCGATGTGGCCCTGGAAGATGGCCCGCATGCCGTTGGCCGCCCAGGCGAACGGGTTCCACAAGGCGACGTCCCGCACCCACAGCGGTGCGAGCGACAACGGGATCAGGACCCCGGCCAGCAGCGAGAGCGGCTGGGCCACCCCGTTGGTCAGGTTCCCCAGCACCGTCTCGTTGGGCACGAGGATCGCCAGCGCGAACGAGATCGAAACGCCCAGCAGCACCATCATCGCCAGCACGATCAAGGCCAGCAGGAGGTTGGCCGGGGGCACCCGCAGCCCGAAGATGAGGGCGACCACGGTGATCACGACAGCCTGGAAGGCGATCATCGCAACGACCACCAGTTCCCGCCCGAGCAGCAGGCCGACGCGGGACAGCGGCGTGACCCGGTACCGGGCGATGACCCCCTGGCGGATCGTGGCCAGCAGGGCGAACCCGGCGAAAAGGCCGCCGAACAGGCCCACGCTGCAGAACAGCAAAGGCACGTAGATCCGGTAGGCGTTGCCGTAACTGGAGGCACCCATGACGGACTTGAGGAAAGGGGTGAAAAAGACCAGATAGGTGACGGGGTTAAGCAGCGTGGCCGCGACGCTGACCGGGTCGTGCACCAGTTGCCCGGCCTCGTACTGAAAGGTCAGCCACGTATCACGGGCGAGCTTCATAGCTGTGCCTTCCTGCCGCGGGGGTCGGCCCAGGCCCCGTGACGAAGGAACGGGGCCTGAGGCCAGCGGGGGGTTCCGGGGGGGTCGCCCCCCCGGGCCAGCACGCTTCATGCGATCTCGCGGTTGAACAGCCGTGACGACACCACCACGGCCACCGTGGCCAGCCCGGCCAGGATGATGCCCGCCTCCCAGACGACCGCGGCGCCGATGTGGCCCTGGAAGATGGCCCGCATGCCATTGGCCCCCCAGGCGAACGGGTTCCACAAGGCGACGTCCCGCACCCACAGCGGTGCGACCGACAACGGGATCAAGACCCCGGCCAGCAGCGCGAGCGGCTCAGTGACCCCGTTGGTCAGGTTGATGAGCGCGGTCTGGTTGGGCACGAAGATCGCCAGTGCGAACGAGATCGAGACGCCGATGAGGACCATCATCGCCAGCAGGACCAGGGCAAGCAGGAGGTTGACCGGCGGCACGCGCAGCCCGAAGATCAGGGCGACCACGACGACCACGACAGCCTGGAAGCCGGTCAGCACGACGAACACCAGCTCCCGCCCGAGCAGCAGGCCGGCGCGGGACAACGGCGTGACCCGGAACCGGCCGATGACCCCCTGGCGGATCGCGGCGACCAGGGCGAATCCGGCGAACATGCCGCTGAAGATGCCCATGGCGGCGAACAGCAAGGGCACGTAGATCCCGTAGGCGTCGCCGTAACTGGAGGCGCCCATGACGGACTTCAGGAACGGCGTAAAGAGCAGCAGGAAGGTGATGGGCTGCATCAGCGAGATCGCGATGCTGACCGGGCTGTGCACCAGTAGCCCGGCTTCATATTGAAAGGTCAGCCACGTATCGCGGGCGAGCTTCATAGCTGCCTTTCCTCCCCTTCCGGTCGCCGGTCAGTCGGCGAGAGTGCGGCCGGTCTTGGCCAGGAACACGTCGTCGAGGCTGGGCAGGCGGGACTCTATCGCTCCTGGCTCGATCCCCCTGTTGCTGAGCGCCCGCATGACCTGCGGGATGGCGGTGGCGGCACTGTCCACATACAGGCGCAGGGTGTGCTCGATGGTCTCGCAGGAGTGCACATACGGCTGTTCGGTAAGGATCTTCGATCCTTCGAGCATGACGGAGGGCTCCGGTGCGCCAGCCGTGTCCGGCGCGGCCAGGTCCACGATGATGACGTCGCCGGAGATCTCGCGCTTGAGATCCGACGGGGTGCCCTCGGCGACGATCAGCCCGGCATCGATGATCGAGATCCGGTCACAGAGCGCGTCGGCCTCGTCGAGGTAGTGCGTGGTGAGGAAGATCGTCATGCCCTCGTCGCGGAGCCTGCGCACCTCCCGCCACATGCGAGCCCGGCTTTGCGGGTCAAGCCCGGCCGTCGGCTCGTCCAGGAAGATGACCTGGGGCGCATGGATGACGCCGAGCGCGACATCGAGGCGCCGGCGCTGCCCGCCGGAGTAGGTGCTGATGCGGCGGTCGGCGAAGTCGTCGAGCTGGAAGGCCTTGACAGCTGCCTGAGCGAGGTCTTTCGCGGTGGCTTTCGAGGAGCCGTACATGCGCGCCTGGTGGACGAGGTCACGCCGGGCCGTGGACCGGTCGTAGGTGCCGCTGCCCTGCGCCACGAAGCCAATGTGCCGCCGCACTTCTGCGGGGGCGCCCCGGAGGTCCGCTCCCGCGATCGTGGCATCGCCGCCGTCCGGGCGAATCAGCGTGGCCAGCATCCGGAGTGTGGTGGTCTTGCCGGCTCCGTTGGGACCGAGGAAGCCGAAGATCTCGCCGCGCCGCACCGCGAAGTCCACGCCACGGACCGCGTCGACGTTGGTGACCTTGCGGCGGCGCCTGGACCGGTAGGACTTGCGCAGACCGCTGGCCTCAATCATCGAGTCTCCTGACGCACGGAGCAGGCCGGGTGCGGTCGAGGGCAGGCACAGCCGAAAGCCCAGGGCGGGGAAGTAAGGTCACGTCGTCAGGCTAGATGCGCCAGCTTTGTTACACAATGGGCGCTGCCGCGGCCGCGGCAGCGCGCGCCAGCCGGTCCGAGAGCGCTGGCCCGAGCCGCGCTATCGGCTTGGGCAACAGCATCTGCCGATGCTCGCATTCCAGCTCGACGACCTCGATCGGGCCATCGACGAACGACCCCCAGCTCGCCAGCTTCTCGGCTAGCGTCGGCGGGTTGCGGGTGGCGGAGAAGAACAGCAAGGGGCAGTGCACGCGGCCGGGCCGGTGGGCGCGCGATACAGCGACGTTGTTCTTGATGACGCGCTGCAGCGCCAGCAGCCGCTGGTCCGGCCACCCGTCAAGCCCCAGGCCCGGCCGGCGTTCCACCAGTTCCAGCATCCGGGCCTCCAGCGCCGGCTCGGCGGGGGTAATCGCGGGCACGTACCCGAACTGCGCGAGAACGAGGTTGTAAATCGCCCAGGGCTCGATCTCGATCGCGTCGAGGTCGGCAAAGGTTGAGTCCAGAATGACGAGCAGCCCGACCCGCTCACCGCGGCGCTCGAGTTCCTCCGCGATGGCGAAGGCGAAGTTCCCGCCCAGTGACCAGCCGAGCAGCTGGTAGGGACCGGAGGGCTGCGTCATCCGGATCTGGTCGGCGAAGTCCCGCGCCATCTCCTCCATGCTGGCCGGCAGTGGCTCGGGTCGTCGCAGGCCACGGGCCTGCAGGCCATAGAGCGGGTACCCGGGATCGACGTGCGGGAGCAGGGCCAGATAACACCAGCTCAGGCCGACCAGGGGAGGTGCGCAGAATAGGGGAATGCCATCGCCGACTCGCATCGGCATCACCAGATCGAGAATGCCGCCCGCTGCCCTGGCCGTCGCGCGGTGCAGCCTCAGAGTCTGAACGTCTTCAGCCGCGGGCAGCCCTCCGGTGACCGCAGGCAGCCCCCCTGCCGCCGCGGGCAGCCCCCCTGCCGCCCGCGCGGGCGCGCGGGCCTGCGCTGGCTCCGGCAGCGGAACGAACGAGAATCCCGCGTCGCGCAGCCGCCCGATCAGCAGCGCCGTGATCTCGACGATCCGCAGGTCCAGATCCGCCTCCGTCAGCCCGGCCGGGGTGAACTCGGTGGGCGCCGCGAAATCGTGCAGGAGCGCGATGCCGCCGCGGCGCCGGACGATCTGCTGCGCGATGGCATCCACGCAGGCGTCCACCGTCTGCCCGTGGCGGTAGGTGATGTCCCAGTCGCGCCCCTGCGCATGCCAGCCGACCGGGCCGGCGAAGCCGGGAACCGGAAAGTCGCCTTTGCCGTACGGCGGGCGGAACCAGGCCGTGCCGTTCAGGTAGCCGCTGACCCGCTCCGCGCACCGGCTGAGCTCGCTGGCGGCGTGCGCGGCAGACCTGAACGGGCGGTGCTGCTCGCCATGCAGCCCGATCACGTGCCCGCAGTCCCGGTAGGTGTCCAGCACGTGGCCATGGCGTTCAACGCTTTCGCCCAGGACGAAGAACGTCCCCGGCACGCCCTCGTCACGCAGCAGGCGCGACAGCTCGGCCGACCTGGGGCCCGGGCCGTCATCGAAGGTCAGCGCCACGCAACCGGGCGGGAGTTCGGGCGTGCCGCACAGCAGACGAGGCACGTCATCGTCCATCCGCGCCCTCCGGCCGATCGTGGCGATGCTGCGATGCTAGCCCAGGCCGGCCCGCCTAGCTTCATCAGCCCGGCGGCCAGCAGCTAGCGCGACTAGATGCGCGGCTGCCGCGTCAGTTCCCCCGGCCGCCGAGAACTCCTCGCCGATCCGGCGCGCGTGCGCGCGGTAGCCCGGCTCGTCGAGCACGGCCGTCACCGCGGCGGCGAGCTGCGCCGGGGTCGCCGCCGAGAACGAGACCGCGATACCAGCCCCGGCCCGCGTCACCTGCTCGGCCACGGCGAGCTCGCCGAGGCGTATCGGCGCGACGACGAGCGGTACGCCGCGGGCGAGCGCCTCGTTGACCGTGCTCTGCCCGCCCGAGCAGACCACGGCGTCGAGGCGGGCCATGAGATCGAGCATCGGGACCCGGGGGGCGACCAGGACGTTCGGCGGCGGGTCGGGTATCACATCGGCAGGGGTATTGAGCACCGCTTGCACCCGGGATGCCATCGGCTCCAGCGCCGCCATCATCCGCGCCACGAAGTCGTGCACCAGGTGATCGGACAAGGTGCCCGCGGTGACAAGCACGTGCTGCCGGCCGGGCTCCCACCAGTCCCAGCTGAAGCTGGGGTCGGTGCGCCGCGGGCCGAGCGCGGCCCCGACCAGCACACACTGTTCGGGCATAGGCGCCGTGCCGGTCAGCGCGTGCGTGGTCGTCGCGACCACCAGGTACGGGGAGAAGCGCAGGTCGAGACCGTTGTCAGCGGGCTGGCCGGCCAGCTCCCGCGCCCGCGCGAGTTTCGAGCGGACCCACTCCTGCAGGCCTGGGTCCCCGGCAGGCGGGGTGAGCTCGAGTATGCCGGCGCACAGAGTCGCCCACCGCACGCCGTGCTTGTCTGCCGCCAGGGCGCCAGCCAGCGCGTACTGGTCAGCGACGACAACGTCGGGCTGGTACTCAGCGACGGCGCGGTCCACCGGCCCCTGGATGAAGCGGTTGAGCGGGATCACGTACTCATCCCACAGCTCCCGCACCGCGGCCATGCCTACCTCGCGGAACGCGCGGTAAGAGCGCTTGCCGGTCGGAAACACCGTCATATCTGGCCCGACGAGCGGGCGCAGGTCGCTCTCGGGTCCGCACCAGGCCACGTCGTGGCCCTGGGCGGCTAATGCGTCGCCGATAGCCACGGCTGGCCAGAGGCGGGCTACGACGGGGACGGGGACGACGAGGAACCTGGCCACGCCATCATCGTGGCACACGTTGACATTCACGATTCATCCTGATGCGGTGGCAGCATGACCGCGCTGGAGGCTGTGTCGGTGTACCTGCCGCCGGTCCGGATACCCATCGAGAACCTGGCCGGCCAGCTCGGCCTGACCGACATGCAGGTCAAGCTGTTCCGGCGGTTTCACGGGCTGAGGGAAGTCGGCCGCGACCCGGAGGCGTCGCTGTACGGGCTGCTGATGAAAGCCGCCGCCGGCCTGGATGCGCTCCGCGGCCAGGAGCACCGGGTCCGGTACGTCCTGTACGCGCGGACGATGCCCGTGGTCGGGCCGTACCCGGTCAACCCGCTGCACGATGTCTGCCGCACGCTCGGGCTCGACCACGCGCTCGCGTTCACCGTCACGCACCAGTCGTGCGCCAGCGGCTTACTGGCGATCGACATGGCCGGCCGGCTGCTCGCCACCGACAGTACCTATCTGGCCGGAAAGACACCCTACGGCGGGGAGGGGCAGGACGGCCAGGCGGGGCCGCTCGCGCTCATCCTCAGCGGTGAGAAGGCGTTCACCCGCGAGGCCCAGATGTTCGCGGACACGACTGTCTTCGGCGAGGGCGCGGCCGCATGCCTGGTCAGCGCGTTCGGCGCGCGCGACCGGCTGCTCGCCTACGCGTGCAACGTGCGGGGCGAGTTTGACAGCGCCACGGGCGAGAACGACGCGCGGCTGCAGCGCGAATACCGGCCCTCGCTGGCTGAGGTGATGCGGCGGGCCCTGGACGAGGCAGGCCTGACGCTCGACGACATCCGTGTCGTGCTGCCGCACAACGTCAACGTGGTGACCTGGCAGCGGATGTGCCTGCTGCTCAAGTTCCCGCTCGACCGCGTGCTGCTGGACAATATCCCTACCAGCGGCCACGTTTTCTGCGCGGATGTATTCGCCAACTACAAGACCGCGTGCGAGCGCGGCCTGTTGCGGCCAGGCGACCGCTACCTCGCCGCCGCGGTCGGCGCCGGGGGCGGGGCGACGTTCGCGGCGATGGTGTTCGAGCACTAACCGGGCAAGCCTAGGAGGCGCGAATGACAGCACAAGAAACCAGCCCGGACGCTGAGTTCCGGCAGCGGGTGGTCAACACGATGACCACGGTGCTGACTCGGCTGCTGGACCACCCCGAGCCGATCACCGAGGACATGCGCCTGATGGAGGCGCTTGGGTTCAGTTCCACGTTCGGGCTCGAGCTGCTGCTCCAGCTGGAAGACGAGCTACTGATTCTCATCGACGTCGAGGTGATGGACCAGGACCAGATGAAAACGGTGGGGGACCTGGCGACGTTCGTCGCCGGCCATTCCCGGCCAGGTTAGCCGCGGTGTTCGTCGCGCGCCCGCCCGCTAGACCGCCACTTCGCCGTGACCTGCAGCTGGTGCGCGCCATGCGCGGTACCTTCGCCGGGCCTGCCGAGTTCCTCGCCGATCCGGGGAACCGGGCCCGGGTCGGCGAGTACCTGGCGGACATGTGCAGACCCTACGGGCGCGAGGTGCCGGCGGCCCTTTTCGGCGAGCCGCCATCACCAGCACTCGGCCATTCGTACGGGGAGATGGCCGCGACGCTGATCGGGTCGGCCGTGCGGCCAGACGAGCCTGTTGACTTGCTGATACTGGCGTTCTCCAGCCACGACCTGTGGCCTGGCCGGCAAACTGCCGCGTATCTCAGTCACGTGACTCCGGGGGCGCCGATGGCGTTTGCCATCTGTGACCAGGGTTCGGCGGCGGCTTTCAGCGGCCTGCGGAGTGCCCGCGAGTACGCTTCGTCGGCCGGAATCCGGCGGGCGCTGCTGATCGTCGTCGAGCAGGCGGCTCTCCCGTACTGCTGCCCGGTAGCGGTGCCATCGCAGCACCGGGGTGTGGCCATGCTCTACGGTGACTGCCCCCCTGATGACTGCCTCCCTGATGACTGCACGGTGCCGCAGGCCCGCGTCGCCGACGTGCGCCAGCATCCAGGCGTCTCGCCCGGGGATGCCGCCGGCCTCGCCGCCGCTGACCTCGCCGAACTGGCGGCCGGCCAGCACGAGGTGGGGCTGGTGCTCAGTGACGCACTCGCCGCGGTATGGACCGCGCCCGCCGCTGGGCAGGTGCGGGTGATGCCGCCCGGTCAGCCGTCCACCGGGGTCTGGTGGGGGCTTATCGACGAGCTCACCAGCGACGCGGTCCATCCGGACCTTTTGGTGGCCGCCGACTACGATCCCGGCCTGCGCTATCTGTGCCTGACCGCCTTCGACAGGATCGCGCTCCGGCTAGGACCGGCCGACGCTGCCGTCCGGCGGTGATGGTAAACGGGGGAACACCTTAGTCGGCGCGGCCGGGTCGAATGCCGCCTCGACGGCAACCTCCTCGACGCCGCGCAGCAGCGCCTCGACCTGCCCGTTGGTGAGGGACCACCCGTCCCACATCATGTGCAGCGACACGACATCGGGCCGGTTCTCGACGAGGATGTTGGCCTGCTCGTGCATGTTTTCCCTGGGGCCGAGCCAGGTCAGTGAGGTCTCGGCCAGCCTGTGCCTGACCTGCTCCGGTGTCACCTCACCGGGGTCGGCCTCGTCATCGGCGCGCATGACCATCGCGCGCTGGTCGTTGACCCGGCAGGTGACCCCGGCCGGGTAACCGCGTTCGGCGTCCAGCCGCGCGGTGACCTCCCTGAGCTCGTCCGGGTCGTAGTACGCGCGCATGCCGGCGGTCAGGGAGGTGCCGCGGGCGCGCGCGACCACCTCATCGATCGTGGTGTCCGTGACGTCGATGGTGACCACCGAGTTCTGCGCGATCGGGGCGATGACGTCGGCCAGGCCCGGCCGGAACCGGTTGTTCACCATGACCTTGATCGTCAGCGGATGCACTCCGGTGGCGCGCCCGATGGCCGTCGCGATGACGGCAAGCGTCACCCGCGAAGCGTCGGTCCCGGTGCGCCTGGCGATGGCCAGCATGGCCAGGTGTGCCGCGGGCGAGCTGAACCGGGCCTGCCAGTACCGCGGCTCCGCCTGGTCCCGCGGGCGAGCGTGCTCGCCGAACGTCTGGGCCGGGATGTGCCTGAGCTGAGATTCCCAGTACCGCATCGCTCGGCCGCTGAGCTGCCGGAGCTGCGGCGTCTGCTCGCTTCGGGCAACGTCGAGAATGTGCGGGCGCCGCGAGTCGTCGGCCGGGCGGCCGGGAGTCTCGCCCTCGAGCAAGTCGGCGAGCAGCAGCACGTGTCCCCCGCCGTCCGCAGCCAGATGGGACAGTGCCCAGACCAGGGCCAGGCACGCGCCGCGATGCCGGACCACCGCCATCCGCAGCGGCCAGTCGCGAGAGAAGTCGAACCGCGCTAACGGCCAGGTATCCATGAGACCGGCTAGGTACTGCACCGTGTCGGCCCGGTCAACGTCACCGGGAATCGTCAGGATTTCCAGGCCCATCTGTCCCGACCCGGCTACCTCCTGGCAGAGCCGGCCCGCACGGTCGGTCCCCAGCCGCATCCGCAGGGCGGCATGCCGTCCCATCAGGCCGCTCAGCCGGGCCGCCGCATCCTCGACCGTGCTGCCCTCGGGCAGACTGGCCCTTCCGCCCATGCTGAACTGGTGGCCGCTATCTTGCATGTCCTGCCAGATCGCCCGCTGGCCCCAGGTCAACGGCTCGGTGCCAGCCTCTGCTCCAGCGAACTGGACGACCATCCGGTCCTGGCTAGCCTGCTCGAACATAGCTGATTCTGGCCAGCTGCCGGCAGAGGATGTCAATGCCCCAGCCTCTCCGACGACGACGATAGCGACATTGTGCCCGCGAACGTTAGCCTAGAACCCAATAAAACGGACATGGCATGACACGAGCACTTTCCGCGAAGGAGCCCAGCGCAGTGGGAAACGCAGTTGTGCATTTCGAGATCGGCGCCGCGGATGACGGGCCGCTGGTGGCGTTCTACGGAGAGCTATTCGGCTGGGGACTGCAGGCCTTTCCCGGCGGCGGTTACACGATCATCGACACACGCGGCGGCGGCGGGATCAATGGCGGTATCGGCAAAAGCCAGAGCGGCGAGCCGTGGTCGGCGTTCTACGTCGAGACGGACGATCTGCAGGGGATGCTCGACAAGGCGCATTCGCTCGGCGGCACGACCGTCATGCCGGTCACTGACTTCGGCGGGGCGGTGACCATAGCCATGTTCCATGATCCGGATGGCCTGCTGGTTGGCTTGGTGCGGGCACCGGCCGAGCCTGCCCAGGGGGACGAGGCCGCGCCCTCGGCTGGTTCGGGCGAGCCGGTTGACTGGTTTGAGGTCATGGGGGCGGATGCGGCGCGGACGCAGGAGTTCTACGCGGACCTGTTCGGCTGGACGGTCGACAGCTCAGGTTTCCCGGGCTATGCGGTGGTGGACACCGGCACCGGCCGGGGCATCCAGGGCGGTCTCGGCGGGGGCGAGGAAGCCCGCTGGGCGACCATCTACGCGAGGGTCGCCGACGTGGACCAGACCTTCAGCCGCGCCGAGAAGCTCGGCGGATCGCGCGTCTCCGATCCAGGGGTGCCCGCGCTGAAGAGCGCCGCGCGCGCCGCGCTCTACGGGTCCGCCGACGACCACATGAAGACCGGCGCGTTCCGCGACCCGGCGGGAAACGTCTTCGGTATCTACCACCACTAGCCGCGGGCTGCCGCTGCATCAAACCAGGCCCGCAAAGACGACGCGGCCTGCGCGATCGCGGCCCGGCTGGCGTCAACAGTCCCGGCCATCGTGAAGAACCCGTGCGCCATGCCCGGGTAGCGGCTGAGTTCAACCTGGACGCCGTCGCCGGCTAGCCGGCGGGCGTACGCCTCGCCCTGATCCCGCAGCGGGTCGTACTCGGCGGTGATGACGAGCGCCGGCGGCAGCCCGGCCAGGCTCTCGGCGCGAAGCGGCGAGGCCAGCGGGTTGGCCGCGTCCCCGGGAGTCGCCAGGTAATGCTGGCGGTACCAGGCGACGGAGTGCCGGTTGAAGAGAAACGGATCGCCGGAGGCACGCATCGACTGGTCGTCGGCGAGCTGGTCGGTATTGGGGTAAACGAGAAGCTGGCCGGCCAGTGCCGGGCCGTCGGCGCGGGCACGCAGCGCCACTGCGGCGGCCAGGTTCCCCCCGGCGCTGTCGCCACCGACGGCCAGGCGGGCGGGGTCCGCGCCGACCTCGCCGGAGTGCCCGGCGACCCAGCGCACCGCCGCGTAGCAGTCGTCGATCGCCGCCGGGAACGGGTGCTCGGGTGCCAGCCGGTAACCAACCACGACGACCAGCGCGCCGGCGGAGTTGGCCAGGCTGCGGCTGACGCCATCGGCGGTGTCGATGGTGCCGAGCACCCAGCCGCCGCCGAAGAAGTAGAGAAGCACCGGCAGCGGCCGCTCGCTGGCGGGCCGGTACAGCCGCAGCGGCAGCTCGCCGCCCGGCCCGGTGATCTTCAGGTTGGTGACCTCATGGACGGGCTCCGGCTCGCCCCCGCTATCCCGGATCGAGGCTAGATCCGCGGTCCTGGCCTCGGTGAGAGACATGGTGTACAGCGGCAGAACGTTGTCACGCTCGCGCTGGTCACGCATCGCCTGCAGCTGCGGGTCGAGGGGCACAGCTCGCACACCCCTTTCGTTCGTGCCGGCGGGGCCGCGCAAGCCGTGCGAGCCCATCGCCAGCTATTGCCGGCCGTCCCGCCGAAGATAGACTATCTGTTACGGGAATGCCGTTCTTGGGATGGTATTCCGCAACCGGCCGCGCTGCGGTCACGTCACCGGGGCATGGTGCCTGGACCGATGGTCGAATTAGCGCGCGGGGCGTTGCACACGTCGGTCACCGATCCGGTGTCGGCGTCGATGAACTTCCTCAACGAGGTGGCCAGCCGTTTCCCCGCTGCCATCTCGCTCGCGGCGGGCCGGCCATTCGATGAGTTCTATGCCGTCGAGGACGTCGAGCGGTACCTGGCTGCCTATGTCGGGTATCTGCGCGGTCAGGGCATGGGCGAGGCAGGCGTCCGGCAGGCCATCCTGCAGTACGGCCGGACGAACGGCCAGCTCGGGGCGATGATCGCACGGATGCTGGAGACCGACGAGGACATCCGCGTTCCCGCCGGGTCGATCATGGTGACGTCGGGCTGCCAGGAAGCGATGATCATCGCGTTGCGCGGACTGTGCGCGGATCCCGGGGATGTCGTCCTCGCCGCCGAGCCCTGCTACGTCGGCTTCACCGGCGCCGCGCGCGTGCTCGGCATCACCGTGGTCCCGGTGCCCGAGACGGCGGACGGCCTGCGCCCGGAAACGGTCGCGCGCGTCGCCAGCGAGGTACGCGCCGCCGGCCGCCGGCCGCGGGCTTTGTACGTGGTATCGAACTTCGCCAACCCGTCGGGCGTCTCGCTGAGCGCTGGCGTGCGGCGCGACCTGATCGAGGTGGCGGCCGATCAGGACCTCCTGATCCTGGAGGACGACCCCTACGGGCTGTTCGGGCTCGACGACAGGCGCAGCCCGGCGCTCAAGTCGCTGGACACCGACCAGCGGGTCATCTACCTCGGCTCGTTCGCCAAGTCGGTATTCCCCGGCGCCCGGGTGGGCTTCCTGGTCGCGGATCAGGCCGTCGTCAGCGCGGCCGGCCATCGCAGCCTGCTGGCTGACGAGCTTTCGACGGTCAAGAGCATGGTCACCGTCAACACCGCTCCGATCGCGCAGGCCGTCATCGGCGGCGTGCTCGTGTCGTGCGGATACAGCCTCCGCGCCGCGAACCGGGAGAAGATCGCGTTCTACCGGCACAATCTCCACGCGCTGCTGGCCGCGCTCGGGCGTCATTTCAGCGATCCGGCGATCACCTGGAACTCGCCGGGCGGCGGCTTCTTCGCCGTCCTTGACGTGCCCGTCCGCGCTGACGAGAAGCTGCTCGAGCTCTCGGCGCGGGACTACGGCGTGCTGTGGACGCCGATGAGCTTCTTCTACCTGAACGGTGGCGGCAGCCACGCGATCCGGCTGTCGTGCAGCGCCCTGACGGCTGACCAGATCGACGAGGGTGTACGCCGCCTGGCCACGCTGATCGCCGACGTCCGGCCGTGACCGATCTCGTCCGCGTCTGGATCATTCCCGTCAACGTGCCGCCGGACACCGCGGCCAGGTGCCGGGACGTGCTCGACGGCAGCGAGCGCGCCCGCGCCGCGGCCTTCCTCAGCGCGCGCGACCAGCAACGGTTCACGGTCGCGCACGGCGCGCTCCGGATCCTGGCCGGCCGCGAGCTGCAAGCGCGGTCCGCGGAGCTGACCTGGACCGTCGGCCGGCACGGCAAGCCCGAGCTCGCACCGCCGTGGTCCTGGCTGCACACCAGCCTCTCGCACTCGGGAGACATGATTGCGGTGGCCATCAGCACCAGCGGCCCGGTGGGCGTCGACATACAGCACCTGGCGCCTGGCCTGGACCCGGTCGGGTTGTCCGCCCGGTTCTTTCCGCCGGATGAGGCCGGGTACGTCGCGGCGGGCCGGGACGCGGGTGCACGGGCGGACCGGTTCGCGCACCTGTGGGCCCGCAAGGAGGCCCTCGTCAAGGCGGTCGGCGGCCGCCTCTGGCCCAATCTGAAGATCGCGGTTCGCAGCCGGGATGTCGTCACCTGCGGCGAGCCAGCAAGCCCGCACCGGGTAGCAGACGTCACGGTGCCGGCGAGCTTTCGCGCCGCGGTGGCCCTGAGCGGCGGCGCGCCGTTCGCCACCGTGGCCGCCGCCTGGCCAGGCGCGGGAACGGCACCAGCGATGCTCAGCTAAGCGGCTTCGCCACGGTCTCGATCGCCGCGCGCAGCTGACCGCGGGTCGGCTGCAGCGCGAGGTCGAGCTCGCGAGCGAACGGCAGCACCGCGCCGTCTGGGCGGGTGACACGTTTCGGCGGCGCGATCAGGTGCATCTCCTCGGCGGCGGTGGCCAGGATCTCCCCGCCGATGCCGCAGGTCCGGTTGGAATCATCGACCACGACGAGCCTGCCGGTGCGCTCCAGCGACGCCGCCAGGGCGGCCCAGTCGAACGGGTACAGCGTGCGAGGGTCGAACACCTCGACCGAGATCGTGTCCGCGAGCTCGTCGGCGACGGCGAGCGCGTCATGCACGAGATGTCCCACCGCTACGACCGTCACGTCGGTACCTGGCCGGTGCACCCGGCTGACGCCGAGCGGCACGGGGGCGAGCGTGCCGAAATCAACGTTCTCGCGCTGTGCCACGGCGCCGGCCGGACCGAACAGGATCACCGGGTCGTCATCGCGAATCGCGCTGACCAGCAGGCCATAGGCGTCGGTCGGTGTGGCCGGCACCACGGTCTTGACGCCGACGTGCGCGAACAGGCTGTACGGGTGGTCCGAGTGCTGCCCGGCCCAGCCGACGCGGGAGCCCGAATTCGGCAGTAGGTAGGTCACCGGGACCTTGACCTGACCGCCGGTCATCAGCGAGAGCTTGTGCGCCTGGTTCGCGATCTGCTCGAACACCAGGAAAAGGAGCGCCGGTATCTGGAACTCGACGACGGGCCGGGACCCGGATATGGCCGCTCCGGTCGCGAAGCTGGTGAACGCCTGCTCCGAGATCGGCATGTCGATGACCCGCTCCGGCCCGAATCGCTTGAGCAGTCCGGTGGTGACGTTGCTGATCGCGACGCCGATGTCCTCGCCGAACACGCACACGGCCGGATCGCGTTCCATCTCGGCGGACAGCGCCCGGTTGAGCGCCCTCAGGTACGACAGAATGGGCATCAGGCCGTTCCCGCCCGCCCGCGCAGCCCGCCCGCGTAGAGGTAGTCCAGCGCCCGGGACCGGTCGGGCTCCGGGCTCGCGTCCACGAAGCGCCGCGCCTGGTCCAGCAGATCCTCGATCTCGTCATCGATCCGCGAGCGCACCATCTCCGGCACGCGCGCGGCCTGGATCTCCAGCGGGTCGCGGACGCTGCCCGCGGCGACCTCCTCGTCCGTGCGGTAGCGCGGACGGGCAATGTGCTCCCACGTGTGGTGGGCGTCGAAGCGGTAGGTCAGGCACTCCAGGAAGGTCGGGCCGTCCCCGGCCCTGGCGCGGGCGACGGCACCGGATGCCGCCTCCAGGACCGTCTCAGGATCCATGCCGTCGATGGTTTCGGCCGGGATGCCGAACGCCTCGGCACGGCCGGTAATCGTGCCGGCCGTCGTGTCCGCCACCCGCATTGACGTCGCGAACCCGTTGTTCTCGCAGACGAAGATGACCGGCAGGCGACGCAGCGACGCCAGGTTCAGCGCTTCGAGCAGCACGCCCTGGTTGACCGCGCCGTCACCGAAGAACGTGACGGCGACGCGATCGTGCCCGGCGCGCCGGTGCGACCAGGCCGCGCCGGCCGCGATCGCGGCCGAGGCACCGACGATGGCGTTGGCGCCGCAGATGCCCGCGCTGACGTCCGCGGCGTGCATCGACCCGCCGCGCCCGCGGTTGAGGCCGGTTTCCCGGCCCGCCAGCTCGGCCAGCATGCGGATCGGGTCGGCGCCCTTGGCCAGCACGTGCCCGTGGCCGCGGTGGGTGCTGGTGATGAGGTCGTCCGCGCGCAGCGCCGCGCAGACGCCTGCCGCGATCGCCTCCTCGCCGATGTAAGGGTGGATGCCCCCGGCGATCACGCCGCTGCGCACCATCTCGATCGCCCGCTGCTCGAACCGGCGGATCAGCCGCACGGTCCGGTACAGGTCGGCGGAGTCAGCCATGACCGCCTCTCCCGGCAGCTCGGCCGCCGCTACGCCGGCACCGGTTCGCCGATGGCGGCGAGGATGCCGTCCCACAGGCGGGCGCGGGCCGCGAGGGCGAGGTTGATCGTCTTCGCGCACTCCGCCCACTTGGCGCCGTCTTCGCCGCAGAGGTCAGCGAGCATCTGCATCGCCATCGGCGTGTGCTCCTCGCCGTCAACCTCGATATGGCGAGCCAGGTAGTTGACGAACGTGTCGAGCGATCCGAGGCGCTCGTTGACGCCGACGACCTGCTGGAACATGTCAGGGATCAAGTCCTCGCGGCCGAACGCGAACGCCGCGGCCTGCGCGTGGACCGGCGCGCTCTCGATCAGGCCCCAGGTGAGCCGCACGAACTCGGCAGCTGGCGCCGGCACGTTGACCTCGTGGATCGCTTCGAGGACCGGACGCTTCGCGCGGAGCTTGTCCATGAAGGCATGGATGATCGACGTGTCGGCGCCGGCCTTGGCCATGCCGTCGAGGTAGAGCTCGAAGTGACTGATGAAGTCACCGCGGAGCTCGTCGCTTTCCTCAACGAGCACGATTTCGTTGATGAGGCGCCGGCTGCCGGTCGGGCCGGTGGGCACCCAGGGCAGCTCCACGCAGGTGAGATTGCGCTGCAGCGACTTCAGCAGCGACATGAAGTCCCACACGGCGAACACGTGATGCTCGAGGAACGTCCGGATCGCCCGGCGGTTGTCCAGCGCGGCGTACAGCGGATGCGCGACGACCGCACCCCTGGCCTCGCTGATCTGCTCCTCCAGGCGGTCGATTCCGGGGTGCCGCTGGCCCCAGTCATAGCGGGACATGTCAAACCTCCTGCAGGCGGTGTGCGTCAGCCGGCCGGGTCGGGTTAAGCCACAAAACAGGACAGAAACGAGGATCGGCATAGTCGGGGCGGCCATCGGGAAGGCGCCGGACCAGTACGTCGTGGTTGTACGCGAGGACCTCGCCGGTGCTCAGCCCGAACGGCCGGTAGGCGTTCTCGCCGTCCTGCAGGTGGAACGAGATGGCCCGGCGGGGATGCGGGCTGTGGTTGCCCGCGCTGCCGTGGTAGGTCCTGCAGTGGTGAAAGCTCATGTGGCCCTTGGGAATGATCATCGGGATCTTGACGATCTCGGCGCCGTTGTAAGCCGCGTTCTCCGCCAGCACGCGCTCCAGGTCACGGCGCTCCCGCTCGGCGAAGTGCCTGGTCACCGAGTCATCGCGGCCGATCTCCTGCCACCGGTGGCTGCCGTTGACCATCGTGATTGTGCCCATCTCCTCGCCGCAGTCGTGGAACGGGATGAAGGCGGTCAGCATCCTGTCCGACGTTGACGTTGACCAGTAGTGCTTGTCGAAGTGCCACGGCACGATGTTGGTCGGCTCCGCGGCGACCGGCGGCTTGTAGATCAGCGTCGACTGGAACACGCGGATCTCGTCGGCGCGGGCCAGGGCGGCGGCGGCGGCGCCGACCAGCGGCTTGCGCAGCAGCCTGGCGAGGCCGTCGTGCTCGTAGTGGACGTAGTCGTTGTGGCGCTGCACGTCCCCCTGAGACGGATCCCAGTACGCCAGCCTCGGGGGGCGCACCGGCAACCTGCGGTCGCGCTCGCCCGCGTAGTACCGCTCGCTCGCCGCGACCAGCCCGTCAACCTCGTCGTCGGTGAAAAGCTTCTTGCTGAGATACCAGCCGTGCTCGGCGAAGAACGCGACATCAGAGTCCGACGGCAGAAGCGAACGCTCCTCTTCCGTCAGCGTGAACGGCGGGGTGACCGAAAGGCTCACGGATCATTCCTTCCTCGCGGGGGCGCCGGCGGTGAGCCGGGCTCGGTCGGCGTGACCGGGTCAGACACGGGTCGCGCCCGCTGCGCTGCGGATCTCGGCGAGCTCACGCTCCTTCGCCGCGTACAGCGCCGGGATGTTGCTCGTACCGAACGTGCGCGCGCCGTGCCGGTCAATCAGCTCCAGGAAATACGTGCGCCTGATGTGCGTCGACTTCGCGAAAATCTGGTACATCTGCCCCCAGTGGTCGCGGTCGACCAGGATGCCGAGCGGCCGCAGCGCCTCAACCTCGATGTCGGTCGCGCCCAGGCGCGCAGCCAGCACGTCGTAGTAGCTCGGTGGCGTCACCGCGAACTCGACGCCCCGGCCGGTGAAGGTCCGGACCGCGTGCACGATGTCTTTGGTCAGGAACGCGACGTGCTGCACCCCGGCGCCGTCGTGCCAGGCCAGGTAGTCATCGATCTGGCCCGCCTGGCGGCTGAGGTCCGGCTGGATGATCGTGAATGTCACGCCGCCGGAGGGGCTTTGCACGACCTTGGACATCATGCCCTGGTCGCCGACTTCGATGTACTCCTGGAACGTGACCGTGAAGCCGAATACCTGCTCGTGGAAGGCAATGGTTGAGTCGAGCTCGCCGGCCGGCACGCACGCCGCCGCGTGGTCGATGATGCGCAGCAGGTCGTCGCCGGATCCGGCGGCCGCCCCTGGCTCCATCTCGATCACGCCGGGCTGGAACTGGGCGTCCGAGCCACGGCGCTCGACGAGGCGGTAGACCACGTCACCGAAGCCGGCGACCTCGGCGGTGACGACGCAGGCCTCGTCGTTCTCCCAGGTGCGGGGCAGGCGGATGCCCGACCCGCCGGCCGCGACAGCTTCGGTGTAGGCGGTGGCGGCGCTGTCGGTGCGAAACGCGGTCACGGCCACGCCGTCGCCGTGCTTGGCCACGAACTGGCTGGCGGGATGGTCTTTGTGCAATCCCGAGGTGAGCAGCATCCGGATGTCACCCTGGCCGAGCAGCACGCTGCGCTGGCCCGGCAGCCCGGTTTCCGGGCCGCCGTGCCCGTAGATGCGGAAGCCGTAGGTGGTGCACAGGGACTGCGCCGCCACGATCGCATCTCCCACGTAGAGCTCGATGTGGTCGATGTCGAGGATGTTCATCTATTCCTTCTCTCCAGGCTCGCGCGGTTCACGGTCGTTCCCGGCCAGCTGGGCCGGTCACGAGAATGGCAGCGGCACGGTCCCCGTCGCCGCCGGCCATCGCCAGGTCGACAAGCACCACCAGCGCCTCGTCCGCGTCTGCGTCCTCGATCAGCAGCGCGGCCACGTCCAGCCCTGCGCATGTCCCGCTGACGCACACGACCGGCCCGGTCAGGTGCCACCGCGTGGCCAGGTAGCCGGCCACGGCGTTCGGCACGGACTGGAAAAACATCAGCGGGAGAACCCGCTCCCCGGAGTCCACTGCGGCGGCGACGCGGGTCGCGCTGGTGACGTCGCCGAGCGCCGTCACCATCACGACGGCGGTGACCTTGCTAGCTGCCAGCGGCTGATCACGGCGGCGCAGGGCCCGGGTGGCGACCTCGGCCAGTAACGGGCTGAAATTGGACTCGACGAAACCGGCGAGCGCGGCGACCTCGCCGTCGGCGTCCGTCTCGGGCCAGGACGCGGACGAAGAGACCGTCAGCCCGGCCGCGGCCGCTGCCGCGTGCAGCGCAGCGAGGCCGGGGGATGCCACGGGTGCGGGTGGCATCATGGCAGGCCGATAACGAGCGCGGTGTTCGCGCCGCCGAACGCGGCGTTGAGGCTGATCGCAAACTCCGGGCTGGCGGCCAGCGCCTCGCCCAGCACGAGGTTGAGGCGGCATCTGTCGTCGATGCCGAGGAACCCGGCGTTGACCGGGAGCATCCCCTTGCGCGCCGCCAGC
The DNA here is from genome assembly GCA_963702235.1 of uncultured Actinomycetes bacterium. Classification (GTDB taxonomy): domain Bacteria; phylum Actinomycetota; class Actinomycetes; order Streptosporangiales; family Streptosporangiaceae; genus PALSA-505. The sequence goes on along the minus strand of CAVPBZ010000020.1, from coordinate 78,274 downwards.
AGCATGACGATCAGCTCCAGCACGCCGGACGCCTCCAGGGCCTGACCGTGCAGCGACTTGGTGGAGCTGATCGGCACGGTCCCGGCCGCGTCGCCGAGCGCGAGCCGCAGCGCGCTGGCCTCGGCCGGGTCGCTCTGGCCGGTGCCCGACCCGTGGGCGTTGATGTAGCCGAGATCCTCCGCCGCGATACCGGCACGCTGCAGCGCGGCCGTGACCGCCCGCGCCATGCCATGGCCTTCCGGGTGCGGCTGGCATGGGTGGTACGCGTCGCCGGCGCGACCCCAGCCTGCCATCCGCGCCAGCGGCGGCGCCCGTCGCGCCCGCGCGGACTCCCGCGACTCGATGACGACAGCGCCGACGCCGTCGCCCAGGAGGAGCCCGCGCCGCCCGGCGCTGAACGGACGCACCTGGCCGTCGCCAGCGAGCACGCGGCCGGCGTCGAACAGCGCGAACTGGTCCCGGTCAACGAGGTACCCGCCTGCCACGACGACGCGGCCGGCGTGGCCGCGGGCGATGATCGCGGCCGCGTCGGCGATCGCGGTGCTCGCGGCCACGCAGGCAGACATGTAGCACCGGATCGGTTGCTCCGCGAGGCCGCAGCCGGCGGCGACCGTGGCGGTGAACGCCTCAGGCCCGAGCCCGGGCTGGTCAGCCTCGGGGGCTCGTGCGATGGCCGGGTCGCCGTGGATGGCAAGGAACAGGGGGCTGCGGGCACGGTCGGACGGCGACAGGGCAGCGTCGTCGCACGCTTCACGGACGGCACGGGTCACTTCGGTGAGCAGCTCAGGGGCACCTGGCATGGCGGCCGCGACGTGGACTCGCCGTGCCGTGACATCAAATCGCTGGACAGGCGCGAAAGCGGGCCGGCCAGACAACGCCCCGGACAGCAGCGCCTCGGTGCCGCGGCCGTACGCGCTGAGGACGGCGGCTCCCGTGACGACCACCGAGCCTGTCCCCCTGCGGGCGGCCGGCGTCGGGGCCACGGCTTGTCCGTTAGTCATCCGATAGCCCGGCCTTCAGATTCTTCAGCACGTTGACCACGCCGGTGACCGTCGACATGCGGGCGAGCATGTCGTCGTCGATGTCGAGCGCGCCGTAACGCTGCTCGATCTGATGCATCAGCCAGGCGAGTTCCAGGGAGTCGATCACTTCCGGGACCTGCTCCGGCTGGCGGTCACCGTAGGTGGCGAGCATCGCGACGACGTCCGACCGCTGCAGTACGCCGGGCACGGTCAGTGCGCCGACGCGGGCTGGATCCGCGGCAGGACGGTGCGGCAGAACTCGCCGACAGTCATGCCGGCGAGCATCTCGCCCTCGTCGTCGTCGAATTTCACCCCGAAATGGTCCTCCACCCGCACGGCGAGCTCGGCGAGGGCGAGCGACTCCAGATCGGCGCCGGCCGGACCGAGCACGGTGTCGTCGTCGATGTCGTCGGTGCTGTAGTTCATGTCCGTCAGCGACTCGAGCACGAACTGGCGGATCTCATCGATCACGGTCGGCGCTTCCTTTCGGCAGAGGGTGGTTCGACCCGACCGCCTGGCGGCCGGCGTCTGCGGGCGTGACTGGAGTCGCTGACCCGCTCGGCCCGATGTCGCGGAGAACGGCGCGGTCGCGGACAAGCTTCCCGGTAGCCGTGCGCGGCAGCTGCTCGACCACGTGCAGCCGCCGCGGGCGCTTGTAGGCGGCGAGCCGGATCGTGATTGCACGCTCCACGGCGGACGGCTCAGCCCCCGCGGCCAGCACCACGTACGCCTCGATCGCGTGGTCGTGCACCACGACGGCCCCGGCAACCTCGGGCAGTGCGGCGAGCATGTGCTCGACCTCGGTCAGGTCCACCTTGAGGCCGCCGACGGAGACCTGGGAGTCCCGGCGGCCGAGGACCCGCACGAGTCCGGTCTGGGGATCGACGCTGCCGGCGTCCTTAGTGTGCAGCCAGCCATCCGACCAGCGGTTCGGGTCCTGGTCGCCGAGGTACGGCGATACCGGCAGCGAGACGTGCAGTTCCCCGGCCTCTTCCCGGACGGCGAGGCCGGGGCCGGCCTCACCGCGGGCCGGTGCAGACCGAACAGATCAGTCGCGATGACGCCGACTTCGGTCATCCCGTACATGTTGCCGAGGCGCACGTCGTAGCGGTCCACGAACGCGGCGTAGACGTCGGCGCGGACGAGCTCTCCGCCGGTGGTCATGCCGGCGAGCTGCGGCAGCTTCGGCGGGTGGCGCACCGATGCCAGCAGCTCGATGTGGAAGGGAACACCGAGCAGTGTGGTCGGCTGCGAGCCGGCGGCGACGGTGGACAGGATGCCGTCTGCTGTCATCCGGGCCGGGATCGTCAGGTTCACGCCTGCGTGCAGGCCGTAAAGCAGGCCGCCGACGAGCCCGAGCACGTGCACCATCGAGGCCAGCGACACGATGCGCTCGCCGCTGCCAGGGACGCCGTCGATCATTGTGTAGCGCTTCACCTCATCGATGAGGTTCGCGGCGTCCCGGCCAATGACCTTAGACGGGCCCGTCGACCCGGAGCTGAGCTGGATGACGGCGTGGGTTGTGGCGGCAGGCCGGCCGGGATACGTGCGCACCCGCTCGATGATCTTGGCGAAGCCGCGTAATGGGCCGCCGGTGGAGCTCTCGACCGTGACGACGACCTGCGGCAGCAGTCGCTGGAGCGCGACGTCCACCTCGTACGGTGTGAGCCGGTGGTCCAGCAGGGACGCCTGCGCGCCGATCTGCCACGAGGCGAGCAGATTGGCGATGAACGCGAGCGACGGCGCGAGGCACAAGGCGACGGAGCCGCCGCGCCGTAGCCCGGCGTCAGCGAGGACGCGGTGGCGCTCCGCCACGAGCCGGCGCAGCTCGGCGCGGCTGACAGGCTCGTCTAGGTGCAGGCACACATCACCCGCGGTGCCTGCCAGCAAGACCTCGTCAACCCACTCGGGTTGCAGCAGTGGGTACGCGCCTCCCGCCACCCCGGCCTCACCTTCTTCGCCCGGTCATGGCCAGCGTGTTGACCGTTCCCGAAGACCGGTTGGTTGTTGGGTAACTTACAAGGCGCGGCAAATCGACCGGAACGTCAAAAAGGGTGCTGCAACGACCCAAGGTTGGTCGTTTACGGACGTTCTGCCTAGCAAGGACTTTACTAGATGGGGCTCATTTGACAAGGGCTCGAAGCCATTCCACGCCCTTGGGGCACATCGGCTGGCGGCCATCGCGGCGCTGGGGTCACGCGCTGCACTGACGTCCCGGGAACGGCGCTACTTGAGGTAGGCGATGGGCATGACGGCCGGCGCCTGCGGCACAGCCTCGGTGTGGTACTGGGCACGGATGCCTTCGATGTAACGGCGGCAACGGTCGGTAAGTCCGTCGGCGGTCTGCATGCGGCCCTTGGTGACGAGGATGCCCAGGTCGGCGCCGTGGAACGTGAAGTCGCCGGGGCTATAGACGCGCATGAAGAAGGCCTCGTCCTCGGTGGTGATGTCGTGCCAGTCGTTGCTGACGTGGTCGAAGGTGAGCCCGCCCTCTTCGGCCAGGTGCCACGCGCCGGTGTGCGGGGCGGCCAGGATCCGCTCGACCCCGTCGCCTGGTTCCTTCATGATCAGCTGTGACCAGACGTCCACCGCCGCGAGGTCGCGCCAGCGCTCGTTGATCTCCTCCGCGTCGATCGTGTAGTCAACGTCCATGAATTCCAGCAGGTGGAACAAGCACAGCGGCACGTCGGCATACGCGCCGGCGGTGACATTCGTCATCGAGGAGACCCCGGATATCCGCGGGTTCAGCTCGCCCAGGTACACCGCGCCGGTATCGAGGTCGACGAGCACGTCGACCTCGAGGAAGCCCCGGTAGCCTTCCCGGGCGAGCCTGTCGCCCAGCTTGCGGACGTGGCCGATCGCGGTGACGCGGTCGGCTTCGGACAGAGCCTCGGGGAACAGGTCGTTACCGCACCAACCGCCCTTGTACGGGGTGAGTTCCGGGTAGCCGGTCAGGTCGGTCATGAAGGGCCCGACGATCGTGCCGTGCCTGGTGATGCACGCCTCCACCGCCGCGGCCTTGTTGTTGATGCGCTTCATCACCTTGAGCTGCTGGCCGCGGAGGTCCCCGGCGCAGGAGTCCCAGTCCCGTTCGGACGTGATGAAGAACGTCGTCTTGCCCGAGTCGCCATAGGGCGTCTGAACGACCAGATCACCGCCGAGGCCGCCGGCCGCCGCCAGCGCGGTGAGCTGGGCGTAGCTGCCGGCTTCACCGAGCACGTTCGGGACCGACGGCGCGCCCGCCTCATCGCCGAGCCGGGTGGTCACGATCTTCGAGTCCAGCCGGCGCCGCAGCGAGTCCGGCGGCAGGATCAGCTTGTACCCCTGTTCCCGGCAGATCTGCTCGGTCTCCTCATCGAAGAACACCATGGCGATCAGCGGGACGCCGCCTCGGCGGCGCAGGTGGTCCCGGACCTCGACGTCGCGCAGCAGGTAGTTGTTGATCTGCTCGCTCGACTCGAATTCGACATACGGGCGATTCTCGGGAGCGAACACCCGCGGGTGCTGGCCGTCCCAGGAGTCGTAGTAGGTGATGTACTGGAAGTTACGGACCCACCGGTCGATGCCGAGCAGGTTGAAGGCCGTCGGCCCCACGAAGTAGATCGGCTGCTGGTTCGTGCGGAAGAACGTGCGGATCTCGGCGATGCCGTTGAGGCGGCGGCCTGCTGGTGATCCGGTGAAGCCGACTGGGTGTGGCGGAGCAGTCACGGGGTCTCCCTGGCTCCGGAGATCCGCGGGCCCGCGGATCACGGCATCCGTACCGATACCGCCAGGCTAGGCTCCAGCAACCCCCGCAGTCGAGAAGGGCTCCGTGCCCGGCCGCGGCCGCACGCGTGCGGCCGCCTCCTCATACCAGGTTTGGCCCGGGCGGCGGGGTCGTGTCACCGCGGCGGCTCAGCCCGGAGACGACACCGGGCAGGCGGGGCCGGCCACCGCTGTGCCGCCGTCCGCCGAGCACGCCGCCGATGGCATCGAATGCCCGCAGCGTGTCCTCGAGATAGACCTGGTTCTGGGCCTCAGGCCAGGTGGAAAACTTCACGCACACCGTGCGGGTGCGGCGGCTGACGTGCAGCATCTGGCCGTGGATGCCCAGGCAGAGCAGTACATCGCCATGCCCGCCGGGGCGGAACCAGAACTGGTTGCGGTACCAGCCCCCGGGGAACACCGCCTCGGCAGGCGACGCGGCGAACGCGGCCCGCGCGTCGGAGTCGACAGCCCAGCCCTGGCGAAGCCATCGCGGCGGGACGACTCGGCGCGTGCCCCCGGCCTGATCCGGGACTGCCCCGCCGTCCAGCAGCATCTGGCCGAACCGGGCCACATCGCGGGCGGTGGCGCACAGGCCCCCGTTGTGCACGGCGGTGCCCAGGCCATCGTGGAGCAGTTCGGCATCGTGCTCGGCGCCCATCGGCGCCCACACCAGTCCGGAGAGCAGCTCGGCCATGGGTTTGCCTGCCGCCCGCTCGCAGACCCAGCCCAGTACGTCTGTCTCGGCGGAGCGGTAGAGAAATCGTCCGCCGTGCGGCGCCTCGGCCTGGAGGGTGGCCAGGAACGGGTACAGCCCGCGGGGCTCGCCGCCGTGCCCGTTAGGCCGCCAGGCGAGCCACTCGTCAAGCAGGCGGACGTCGGAGCGGGGGTTAGCGTACTCCTCGAGAAACCTGACACCGCTGCGCATGTCCAGGACATGTCGTACCCTCGCGCCGGCGTAGCCGCTGGCGGCAAGTTCGGGGACGTAGTCGGTGATCTCGCGGCCGGCGTCGAGCTGACCCCGGTCGATCAGCGTGGCGGCCACGCAGCCCAGCACGGACTTCGACACCGACATCAGCGCGTGCGGGCGGTCCGGGCCGCCCTGGGGGCCGTACCAGTCGGTGACCAGCTCGCCGTCCTGCAGCACCGCGTAGGCGTCGGTGAACGTGTCCGCGAGCACCCCGCCCACGGTGCCGGCCGACCCGCCGGCTCGGGTCAGGCCGATGGCGAGCAGGTCGGCGGCTGCCGCCGGTGCGGCCAAGCGCGAGCGGCAGGGCAGCTCGCGAGCTGGTCCGTCGCCGCGCGAGACACGGTACGTGGGCAGAATCTCCCCGACGTGCCAGTATGCCCATCGGTTGAAAGGCGGGTCCTGCCAGTTGCTGGCGGTGACCGATGCGCCGTGAGTCCGGGGGCCTCCTTCCACCGACATGGGCCGAATCCTAGTTCACGGCGCCCGCCGGATGGGGCCGGGCGTTCCCGGGCCAAGCCCGGCCCGCGGGCCGGGGGCGGTAGGTTAGGGTGCGCACCATGACCCGAGACGGCGCCGCCGTGACGCCCTCGCCCGGCAGCGGGCCCGGGCTTATGGCCGGCTTCGCCGGCGCCGCAGTCGCAGGTCACCCTCGCGAACTGGCAGGACCCGCCGTTCAGCCGCTGGGCGTTCCGGCATATGCGCGAGCTCATCCCCAGCCAGCCGATCCCGGCCGGCCAGCGCGAGCCGGGACCGCTGCCAGCGTCCCGCCGTCAGCTGGGCAGCCCGGAGGTATCGCGGCTGGATGGCAGCACGGCGACGGTGGCGCAGGTACTCGCCGACACCTTCACCGATGCGCTGGTAATTCTCCATAACGGGCAGGTGCTGGCCGAGCGCTACTACGCGGGCATGACCGCGGACACCAGGCACTTGCTCATGTCGGTGTCGAAGTCGATCGTCGGATGCGTGGCGGGGGCGCTGGCCGGCCGCGGGCTGCTCGATCCCGGGACCCCGGTGGCGGCCTACGTGCCGGAGGCTGACCGCTCGGGGTATGCGGGCGCCACCATCCGCAACCTGCTCGACATGCGGACCGGAGTTGCGTTCCGCGAGACCTACACCGCTCCCGACGCCGAGGTCCGCGTCATGGAGCGCTCCATGGGCTGGCGCCCGGCGCTGCCCGGCGACCCGGCAGGTGCCTACCCGTACCTGGCCACGCTGGGGAGCGCAGGCCCGCACGGCGGTGCGTTCAGCTACCGGTCGGCTGACACCGACATGCTCGGCTGGGCGTGCGAGCGGGCCAGTGGCATCCGCATGGCCGATCTCATCTCTACCCTCATCTGGCAGCCGATCGGTGCCGAGCGCGATGCCGAGATCACCTGCGACCCGCTCGGTTCCGCTGTCCACGATGGCGGGATCTCGGCCACTGCGCGCGACCTGGCCAGGTTCGGGCAGATGGTGCTCGACGACGGGATGTCACGGGGACGCACCGTCGTGCCGGGAACCTGGCTGGCGGATGCCCGCACTCCTGAATCAGGGGTGCGCGAGGCCTTCGCGCGAACCGACAATGAGGCCGTCCTGCCAGGCGGCTGGTACCGGAATCAGTTCTGGTTCCTCCCCGGCGCCCGCGGCCCGGTCTTCTTGTGCCTGGGTATTCACGGCCAGCTTGTCTACATCGACCGAGCCGCCCGGACGGTCGTTGTCAAGATGTCCTCCTGGCCCGATGCGCAGCACACGGCCTACCTCGTTGACACCCTCCGGGCATGCGGCGCCGTTGCCGCTCGCCTGGCTGGTTAGCGGCATCACCGCTCATCGCACTCCGCGGGGCTCGGCGGGACATCCAGCGCCGGGTTGCGGTCGAAGAAGCCGAACGGCTTGAGCCAGAACGAGACGATGTTGACAGGCATCACCGGCCAGTCCTCCGGCCGGGTGATGTGGTGGATGCCGAACACATACCAGAGCACGACGTCGGTGTTCTCGATGGACCTGTTCCGCGCGGTCCAGGCCGGCAGGCCGGTGTCGCGCTCGCTCAGGTTCGGGAAGTCGCCGCAGGGCCAGCGCTCATCCTCCCGGTAGGGCGTCACCCACAGCGTGTGCCCGATGACCTCGGCCCGCTGGAAGACTGGCGAAGACCGGTCGAGCAATGGCGGGAACGCCCCGGAAGGCACCAGCTTGTAACCGACGGGGGTACCCAGCCCGTTCCGCACGTTGTCGTTCACCACCTTCCAGCCGCGCTGCACGTTCCAGTCGTAGTCCTGCTTCCCCTCCGTCTCGGTGCGCAGCGGGGTGTCTCTCAGCACGAGGCCCAGGCCGTACGGGTCGTCCCCGCCCCGCCCAGGCGCCTGCGACTCGGTCGCGTAGACCGTGTTGTCCGGCCCGTCCACGTCGAGGTCGAGCCGCGCGACGATGAAGTGCTGGTGGAACGGCGCGTACGTGCGCTCGTCGACCAGCGTTCCGTACCTGGGCTGGCCGCCGTCCGGGACATGCGAGGTCACCATGAGCCCGGTGGCGCGCACCTCGCACTCGATGTTCCCGTCCTGGTAGAACCGCCAGTACACCAGGTACTCGTAGTTGGCCACGGTGACGTGGAAGGAGATGACGAGCCGCCGGGCCCGTCGCACCTCGGCGCCGGCCCTGTCGTCCACGTGCTTCCACAGGACTCCGCTGTCCTCCTCGTGGATGCAGAGCGCGTTCGGAATAATGCGGGGCTCGCCGTAGGAGTCGTGCACCACCGCGTCGAGGTAGGTGATCTCGCCCAGGCAGTCGCAGCCGAGTTCCAGCGAGGTGGTCAGGAAGCCCAGGCCCCACTCGCCGATGTCGAACGCGGTCCGGCGGTAGTGATCGGGCGTGGGATCACGGTAGGGCACGATCATCTCCGCGAACGAGAGCCGGTGCGCCACCGGCCGCTGCCGCCCGGCGTCGCTGAACCTGACCTGGTGCAGCACCAGGCCCTCGCGGTGGTTGAAGCCCAGCCGCAGCTGCCAGTTCTGCCACGACAGCAGGCGGCCGTCGAGGGTGAAGGAGACACCTTCGGGCTGGCTGACGTGCAGCGGCTTCACCTCGCGCAGCGGCATCGGGATGAGCTCAGGCAGGTACTCGCCCATCACTTCGGGCTGGTCGGCCGGTGCACCGCCCGCCAGGCTGTCGTCGATCTCGAGCAGCGTCATGCGGTTGAGGTCGACCACCGGATGCAGCCCGCTGACGTGATGGGCGTACGGATTGCCCTGCTCGCTGCCGCGGTACCAGACGTCCGACCAGCCGAGCCGCAGGCCCCGGTAGCGCTCTGGCACGAGCGCGGCGCCATAGGCCCACACATCGGTCAGCACCGTGGCCATCTCGGTGATCCCGCGCCGCGCCAGCGCTTCGGCCAGCGCGGGGTGGGCGCGGAGCATCTCGTCGCATTCGTGCCATTCGTCCACCGTCATGTTCGGCTGCTGGCCCGGCAGGTGCTCCCAGGAGATGACCTCGGCGCCGGTGAGGGACACCACCGCCCGGTAGGCCTGGCCGTCGGCGCGGTTCCAGCACACCACGATCGCCGCACGGCGGGTCATCTCGCCTGCCTCGAGGACCGGCAAGGCGTCCTTGCCCGGCTCCCTGAGCTCGATCGACGCGAACCGCCAGGTGGCGCCGACCCCGCGGTCGCGCCGCAGGATCGCGACAGCCTGCCGGATTTCCCCGGCCGTCAGCGGATCCAGCGGATGAGCCGGGCCGGCGTCGGCAGCGGCCCCGCCCGGCTTCGGCGAGCTGGCCATGACGGTCCTCCCTTCCGTGGGCAAGCCAATCTTGGCCGATTCTCCGCGGTCAGGCCACCTCCGGCGCTGGCAACAGGCGGAGCGTGCCGGGAAGATGGAGTCCTGCACCCGACTCAGAACGGAGACCGCGTCATGGAGGAGCTGCGTAACTTCATTGGCGGGCAGTGGACGGACACCTCGTTCGACAAGCGCGCCGAGCTGATCAACCCGAGCACCGGTGCGGCCTTCGCGACCGCGCCGGTCTCCGGCGAGACCGAGGTGGACGCGGCCGTGCGCTCGGCCACCGAGGCGTTCGGGGGGTGGCGGGATGCCACCCCGGCGGAGCGGAGCCTGGCGCTGCTGCGGATCGCCGACGGGATCGAGGCGCACGCGGACGAGTTCGTGGCCGCCGAGTCGCGCAACACCGGCAAGCCGATCGGGCTGACCAAATCCGAGGAAATCCCGCCGATGGTGGATCAGATCCGGTTCTTCGCCGGAGCCGCGCGGATGCTGGAGGGCCGGTCCGCCGGGGAGTACATGTCCGGGTTCACCTCGTTCATCCGGCGCGAGCCAGTGGGTGTCTGCGCGGCGGTGACGCCGTGGAACTACCCGATGATGATGGCGGTGTGGAAGTGGGCGCCCGCGCTGGCGGCAGGCAACACGATGGTGCTCAAGCCGGCCGACACCACCCCGGTCTCCACGTTGCTGATGGCCGAGCTGATGGCCGAGTTCCTGCCGCCCGGCGTGTTCAACGTGGTCTGCGGTGACCGGGACACCGGCCGGGCGCTGATCTCGCATCCGGTGCCGCAGATGGTGTCGATCACCGGCAGCGTGCGCGCCGGCATCGAGGTGGCGGCCACCGCCGCGCAGGATCTGAAGCGGGTGCACCTGGAGCTCGGCGGCAAGGCCCCGGTCGTCGTCTTCGACGACGCCGACCCGGCCAAGGCGGCGGAGGCGATCGCGATCGCCGGGTACTTCAACGCCGGCCAGGACTGCACCGCGGCGACCCGGGTGCTGGCCGGGCCGGGCGTGCACGACGGGTTCGTCGAGGCGCTGGTCGAGCAAGCCAAGAGCCAGACCGTGGCCGGCCCGGACGTACCCGACGCAGACTTCGGTCCGCTGAACAACGCCAGCCAGCTGGAGCGGGTCTCCGGGTTCGTCAGCCGGCTGCCCGATCATGCCCGGTTGCTCGCCGGCGGCAAGCGCACCGGTGACCGCGGCTACTTCTTCGAGGCCAGCGTGGTGGACGGGCTGTACCAGGATGACGAGATCATCCAGGGCGAGGTGTTCGGGCCGGTGATCACGGTGCAGCAGTTCAGCGACGAGGACGAGGCGGTGGCCTGGGCTAACGGTACCGAGTACGGGCTGGCGTCCTCGGTGTGGACGTCCGACCACGGCCGGGCGATGCGGATGGCGCGGCGGCTGGACTTCGGCTGCGTGTGGATCAACACGCACATCCCGCTGGTCGCCGAGATGCCGCACGGCGGCTTCAAGCACTCCGGCTACGGCAAGGACCTGTCGATGTACGGGTTCGAGGACTACACCCGGATCAAGCACGTGATGTCGGCACTGGACTGAGCCGGGCCATCCGGGCCGGCCAGGCCGGGTCGGCGTACCTGCGCACCGCCCCGTCCCGCGGATCCTTGCCGTGGGGCGGCTGAGACTCTACGTTGCGCCCATGCACAGTGTGGATTCCACCACCGAGGCGATGATCCGGTCCGTGCTCGCGTACGCGGAGAACCGGCTGCGGCTGGACCCCGTTCCGCTGGACGGGGGTTCCCGGGACCCGGCCGAACTTGATGCGGCGCTGCGGGGACTGCTCGGCGCTGAGCCGCACAACCCCGACCAGGTGCTCGGGGTGTACACGTCGGTCATCGCTCCTGCGGTGATCTCAGCGGACAGCCCGCGCTTTCTGGGGTTCATCCCGGCAGCGCCGACAAAGGCCTCGCTGCTGTTCGACATGCTTGTCTCCTGCGCGTCGATCCAGGGCATCTCCTGGCTGGAGGCGGCCGGCGCGATCCACGCCGAGAACCTCGTGCTGCGATTGATCGCTGACCGGGCCGGGATGCCTCAGACGGCGGGAGGCTGCTTCGTCTCCGGTGGGTCGGCCGGGAACCTGTCCGCCCTGGTGGTTGCCCGCGAGGTCGCCAAGCGCAAGGCCGGCGCCGCCGCGGCCGGCCGGCGCTGGCGGGTGGCGATCGGCGAAGACGCGCATTCCTCGATCGTCAACACGCTGCGGATCCTGGAGATGGATCCGCTGACGGTGCGCGCTGACGATCACCGGGTGACGGGCGCCGCGCTCCGGGCCGCGATCGAGGCGGATGGTGATCCCGGGTCGCTCGCGGCGGTCGTGGCGACATCGGGTACGACGAACGCGGGCATTATCGACGACCTGGCCGGCGCGGCCGCCGTCGCGCGCGAGCACGGCGCCTGGTTCCACGTGGACGGCGCGTACGGCGGCGCCGGCCTGTTCGCGCCGAGCATCCGGCACAGGTACGACGGCATCGAGCATGCCGACTCGTTCATCGTGGACCCGCACAAGTGGCTGTTCGCGCCGTTCGACTGCGCGGCGCTGCTGTACCGCGACCCGGCGACCGCCCGGTCGGTGCACAAGCAGGACGCCTCCTATCTCGACGTCATCCACGGCACACCGGGCGAGTGGAATCCGACCGATTACGCCTACCACCTCACCCGGCGCGCCCGCGGCCTGCCGCTGTGGTTCTCGCTGGCGGTGTACGGGGTCGCCGCTTACACCGAGGCGATCGAGGCGGCCATCGAACTGGCCCGCGAGACCGCGGCCGAGATCAGAACGCGGGACAACCTGGAGCTGATCCGCGAGCCCGAGCTCGGGATCGTTCTGTTCCGGCGCCGCGGCTGGGAGCCCGGCGACTACACCCGGTGGGCAGACCGGCTGCTGCACGACCAGGTGGCCTTCATCCCGCCGTCAGCCTGGGAGGGCGAGACCGTGGCCAGGTTCGCGTTCCTGCACCCGCATACCCCGATGGACCTGGTCCGGGAGATCCTCGACCGGATGGACTGACGGACCGGGAAGCCTCTCCGCGCCGGTGTCATCGGGCAGCTTGCGGGCGCAGTACTTCCGCGAGGGCGGACATGACGTCGGCGGTCACTCCGTCCGGCGTGATCGCCGGATCGTCCAGGGCAAGCGGGATGCCGACTCCGTCCAGCAGCGCGAGGATCAGCACGGCGATCCGCTCAGGGGTGTTCTGCGTGCTGAAACGGCCGCTGCTGATTCCTGCGCGGACGACATCGGCGATGAGACGGCGCCAGGCCGCGTAGTCGCGGAGCGTGTCCGCGCGCATCTCGGCGTCCCGGATCCCGAAGTGCCACGACTCGATCCACAGCTTGCCGGACTGATCGGTCTCGGTCCAGTAGCCGGCCAGCGCCCTGGTTGCGATGCAGCTCAGCTGGTCCCAGGGGTCGTCCAGCGCCGCCAGTTCGGCCTCCAGTGCCGCGATCTCGGTACCGGAGGCGTGCCGGAACGCGGCGACGAGGAGATCCTCGCGGGAACCGAAGTAGTACTGCAGGGTGCTGATCGGGACGCCGCTCGCCGCGGCCACGTCGGCGAACCGGGTGGCGTCGGCTCCGCGCTCGGCGATGACGCGGCCCGCGGCCTCGAGGACCTTCACCTTGCGCCGCCCCGCGCGGCGAGTGCCGCGCGGGGCTGTCATTTCGGCCTGCGTCATGCCGCGTCCTCCCGTACATACATTCCGGTCGCCGGCCCGGGCGAAGGGGCCCGGCCGCCAGCTGGACGTCCGTCGGCGTCGCTGCCGGCTGCCTGCTGGTCGCTGCCGGCTGCCTGCTGGTCGCTGCCGGCTGCCTGCTGCTGAAGCGGAGGGAGCGTCCGGCCGGTGAAGAACGCGGGCAGCCGCCAGCGGGCAACCAGCATAAGGAGTACCCCGATCAGCAGGGAGCCGGCCCCGATGAGGAAAATCCCGCCGATTCCGGCGAAGCTGGAGTAGCTGCTGGACGCGGGCCAGTACGACTTGATCGACAGGACGAAGGCGGCCAGCAAGGCCAGGCCTCCGGCGGCCGGGAGAATGCCCTTGAAGAGCAGGGAGCGCGGGCTGGCCAGCAGTTCACGGCGGAAGAACCAGACGCAGGCGAACCCGGTGAGCCCGTAGTAGAACGCGATCAGCAGGCCCACCGAGGAAGCCGAATCGGCGAGCACGTTTTTCGAGGTCAGCGTCAGCAGGACGAAGCAAATCGCCGACACGAGCCCCATGACCAGCGTGGCCACCGTCGGGGTGAGGTACCGGGGATGGATCCTGGCGAACCTGACGGGCAGCGCGCGGTGAACCGCCATGGCCAGCGCCGCGCGGGCCGTCGGCATGATCGTCGTCTGGGCTGACGCCGCAGCTGATGTCAGCACGCTCAGGATCAGCAGCTTGCCCGCCGTGCTGCCGAGCACCAGCGAGGACATCGCGCCGAGCACGTCGGTGCTGTTGCGCGCCAGGAAGGCCGGCCCGGCGAACGCCAGCGCGGCCATGCTGAACACCGCGAAAATGGCCACGAGCAGCACCGTCGAGATAACCGCCGACCGCCCAGGAGTCCGCGCCCGGTCCTTGGTCTCCTCGTTGACGCTGAGGGCGCAGTCCCAGCCCCAGTAGATGAACACCGCGAGCAGGAACGAGTTGGACAGGCTGCTGAACGACCCGGTCCACGGGTCGAGCCAGTGCAGCGACGGGCCCGACGCCCCGGGCAGCGCGTGGCCGGTGCCCGCCTTGACGAACGCCGTCACGGCCAGGACGCCCAGCGTGATCACCTCGATGGCCAGCAGCGCCTGCTGCAGCCGGGCGGAGACCTCGATCCCCCGGTAGCAGATCCAGGTGAGCAGGCCGATGAACACCACGCCGATCACGGTCACCCAGAGGGTCTGCGTGGCCAGCCCGTCGGCGCCAACCAGCAGCAGGGCGTAACGGCCGGCGATCTGCGACAGGCTGGCCATGACGATGATGTCCGCGGCGATGATGCCCCAGCCGCCCATCCAGCCCGTGCGGGGGCCGAACGCGCGGGTCGTCCAGGTGAACGTCGTCCCGCAGTCCGGATCTACCTTGTTCAGCTCGCGGAACGCGTACGCGATGCACAGCATCGGCAGGAACGAGACGACCAGCGTTCCCGGGCTGTGCACGCCGACGATCGCGATGATGAGGCCGAGCGTGGCGGCCATGCTGTAGGCCGGCGCGGTCGAGGAGACCGCGATGACCACGCTCGAGATCAGGCCCAGCGATCCCGATCGCAGGCCCTTGCGCGCCGGAGCGTATGGCTCCGCGATGACGTCGGCAACCATGGGGCACCCGCCCTCCGCCCGGCAACCCTCCCGGGCAAGATCAATCGTATCTTGATACCATATTGCCATACAGGTTTGAGATATGGAAGAGCGCCGGCGGGGAAGTTACCTGCACCTCCTAGAGAGCGGGATGTGGCCCTGGCGCGCGGCAGCTGTCCGGAGCAGCTGTCGGGGGCAGGCCAGCCGGCTGGAGAGCGGGATGCGGCGCATCAAACTCCAGCGCGACCAGCCTGCAGAGGCGGGTGTGCGCAGGTCGCCTTGGCGTGGCTGCTCCAGCTGGCCCCCAGAGTGCTGCTCATCCCGGGCACCGGCTCCGTCGCGCACCTGCGGGAGAACCTCGCGGCCGAGGACGTGACGTTGGGCGGCGAGGCGCTGCGCACGCTGGACGGCATGCCCAGCCAGTGAACGGTGGTCTTCCGCGGCGGACTCAATCACTGAAATCAGGTGATGCCGGCTCACCTTGCCGTACGCCAGCCTGACTCCAGACCGGCAACCGACCCTGGAGGTGGCGCGCTGTGAGGGCGGCAATACCACGTCAACCGATACTTCCGTGCGCACGCAGTCACGACGGAGAAAGAGGTCGTGACTCTCATGTCTGATGCCACCTCCCTCAGCAGTGCCCGGGACCGGCGCTGGTTCATCCTGGGCGTGATTGGCCTGGCGCAGCTGATGGTGGTCCTAGACCTCACGGTGATGAACATCGCGCTGCCGTCGGCCCAGCGGGCGCTGGGTTTTACCACCGTGGACGGCAATGGGTGGTCACCGCGTACACGCTGGCGTTCGGCAGCCTGCTGCTGCCCGGTGGCAGGCTGGCCGACCTGCTGGGCCGGAAGGTGATGTTCCTGACCGGCCTGGCCGGCTTCGCCGGGTCTCGGCCATCGGCGGCGCCTCGGTCAACTTCGCCATGCTCGTGACGGCGCGGGCCTGCCAGGGCGCGTTCGCGGCGCTGCTGGTCCCGTCGGCGCTGTCGCTGCTGACCACCACGTTCACCGAGCCAAAAGGCTTGTCCAACGCGGCTACGCACAGCTGGGCCACGCCGTCCACCTACGGGTTCCTGGCCGCTGGCGCGGTGCTTGGCGTGGCGTTCGCGCTGTGGCAGGGCCGGGCGGCGCACCCGCTGCTGCCGCCCCGGGTGGTGCTGGACCGCAACCGGGGCGGCGCCTACGCCTCGATGCTCATCGGCACGGCCGGGCTGTTCGGGATCTTGTTGTTCCTGACCTACTACCTGCAGCAGACGCTGGGCTACTCGCCGCTCGTTACCGGCGTGGCGTTCCTGCCGATGAGCGGCGGCCTCATTGTCATGGCCAATCTGTCCACGGTCGTGCTCATGCCCAGATTCGGCCCCAAGCCGCTGGTCGCGTCCGGGATGCTGACCGCAGCGGGCGGGGCGGCCTGGCTGGCCCAGCTGGACCCGCACACCGGCTATACCACGGGCGTGCTCGGCCCGCTCATCCTGGCCGGAATCGGCATGGGCATGGTGATCGCGTCGGGGATCAGCACCGGCACCTTCGGCGTGGCCCCGCAGGACGCGGGAGCCGCAGCCGCGACGGTCACCGTCGGCCAGATGCTCGGCGGCTCGGTCGGCACCTCGCTGCTGAACACCATCTTCGCCAGCGCTGTCGCCTCCTATGTCACCGCGCATCTCGCCGCGGCCCGGATTATCAGCCGCCAGGCCCTGACCGGGCTGGCGCTGGCCCACGGCTACGACACTGCGTTCTGGTGGACCGCCGGCATCTTCGCCGGCGGCGCGGTCATCGCCGGCGCCCTGCTCCGCCCCGGGCCGCTGCGCCCGACAAGCGCGCCGTCCCCCGCCGCTACCGAGGTGACAGCTGCATAAGCCACGGCCGATCGTCCTAAGCCCTTCGTGCGGAGGGCGCGAGCAGGCCCGGGGCGCCGCGTACCGGGCTGGCGGCTGTCGTGGGTGCCTCCCCAGGTCCGGTGTGGTCCAGCGGACCGCCGTCGATCAGCCGATGGCGGCCGACGGCTTCACCGCGGAGGCGAAGTCTGGGTTGATCCCCATCTGGGCATACATGATGTTCATCGAGACGTAGCAGTTGAACGTCTCGATCTTCCCGTCAGGCAGGTAGAAGAAGTCGGCGGTTGGGATGCTGACCTTCGCCCCGGTCGGCGCGACAGGACCGGCGGGCGTCGGCAGCGGGCCGAGGAACGTCCCCTGAATCAGGAGCTCGACCGCGACGACATGGCCGGCATCGTTCACCCGGGGCAGCTCGCGGTGAACGTCGGGGAACAGGCCCGCCATGTACGTCACCACATCGCCGAGCCGTTCGCCCGTGTAGCTTCCGCGGTTGGCGATGTCGTTGAAGACGCCGTCTTCGGTGAAGGCGTTACGCCAGGCCTCGAGGTCCAGAACGTTCCATTCGGCCGTTCGGTACGCCGCGCGGACGATCTCTTCGCTGCGTGTCACGACACCTCTCCTTTGTCGTTGCGGCCTGCCATTGACCGCCACCGACACGATCACGCCGAGCGGGGTGACTCGCCACCACCTGATTCAGGTGATCGAGCCGCGCGCACCGGAACCAGGTGATAGCCGCTCACCATGGTGGTTACTAACGTCGGCGGACGCGAACCCTGCTAAGAGAAGGTGCCGCTCCCATGACCAGTGCCCCCGTGCGCGATCCGCTCGCCGACCATCTCATCACCCCGCAGAACGCGGCGTTCCTGCTCATCGACTACCAGCCCGCACAGCTGGCCGCGGTCCGCTCGATGGATCACGCGCTCCTCATGAAGAACGCCGTCTCGACGGTCAGGGTCATCAAGGCCTTCGGGGTCCCGGTCGTGCACTCGACCGTCAACGTCGCCAACGGCCAGGGACCGACTCTTCCCGAACTCGGCGGTCTGCTGGAAGACGACAAGCCGCTGGACCGGACAACGGTCAACTCCTGGGAGGACATCGAATTCCTCCAGGCCGTCCGCGCACCGGCCGCCGCAAGCTCATCATCTGCGCCCTGTGGACCGAAATCTGCATGGCCTTCACCGCGCTCGATGCGCTGCGCGAAGGGTACGAGGTCTACCCCGTCGTGGACGCGCCCGCGTGCGCTGCCAAACCAACCCAACCCAAGGGAGATCCTCCGTGAGCACCGAGCAGCGAGAGAACCTCGAAGCCATCCTGCGACAGTCAGCCTTCCCCGCCGGCAGCGATGTCAGCGAGCAACGGCGGCTACTCCGGGAGCTGACATCGGCGCAGCCGCTGCCCGCCGGCGTGACCGTGACCGCAGCCGCGCTGGGCGGCGTCCCAACCGCCGAGATCACCATCGGCGGAACCGAACCCCGCCACGTTGTCCTGTACTTCCACGGCGGCGTGTACGTACTGGGGGACGCCTTCCAAGCCGCCGACCTGGCCTCGCAGATCGGCCGGCGGACCCGAGCCAAGGTCATCTCCGTCGACTACCGGCTCGCCCCCGAGCACCCGTACCCGGCCGCGGTTGACGACGCTCTCGCCGCCTACGAAGCCCTCCTGCACAACGGCACCGCCCCCTCAGACATCGCCTTCGCCGGAGAGTCCGCCGGCGGCGGCCTCGCCATCGCCACCCTGGTCAACGCCCGCGATCACGGGCTGCCCCTGCCCGCCGCAGCGTTCGTCATGTCACCGTATGCCGACCTCACCTGGCCGGGACGACCATGGAAACCAAGAGCGAGGCCGACGTGCTGATGAGCCGGGAAAACCTCCAATCCCGGGTCAGCGACTATACGGCCGGACAAGACGCCGCCCTCGGCCACATCAGCCCCATATTCGCCGACCTGTCCGGCCTGCCGCCCCTGATCATCCAGGCCGGAACCCACGAGGTTCTCCTCGACGACGCCGTCCGCCTCGCGCGACAAGCCGCCACCGCCGACGTCGAGGTCACCCTCGACATCACCCCTGGGGTGCCGCACGTCTTCCAAACCTTCTATCCGGATCCTCGACGAAGGCGCCGCTGCGCTGGACAGAGCCGGACACTTCCTGTCGGCGCATCTCGCCGGCGCAGAGCACGTCACCGCATAACGAAACGGCGGGATCTTCTCGGTCGGCCCGGCCGCCGAGCCCGGGAACGCCCCCGAGCACCTAACTGGCGACCCAGGTCATCCTGGCGGTCAGGGACCGCGCGAGGCGCTGACGCGCCAGAGTGGCACAAGGGAGGAGAGTGCGCGGCCTGAGACGCTTCGAACCGCTCGCCGCGCTGCACATGGTCTCGCCGGAGGATGGATTCCCAGAGCTTTCAGTGCACGAGGGATGAGCATGGAGGTGCCCGCATGTCCCTGACATTGCTCGACTGGCGTCGCCGGGTCGCCCGGCTGTACGCGGAGGTTCGCGGCGAGCCGGACACCGTGGCCGCGCACGATCATTGGCGCAAGACCCGCGATGACCTGCTTCGCGCACATCCGGACTCGCCTATCCCCCGGCCCAGACGCGCGGACTACCCGGGCGCGCCGGTCGCTGCCTACGATCCGCGGCTGCGCTTCGACGTCACCGTAGACACCGATGTGTCACCCAGGCGCATGGAGGTCACCACTGGTTCCGATGGGGTCGTCCGGTTTGACCGCATCGGATGCGCACACCTCCCCGGGGTTGGTGACCTGGATGTGTGGTGGCTCGGCTGCTATGGAGGCGGGGTCTTCGTCCCGGTGAAGGACGGGACCGGGGGGATGGCCACCTACGGCGGGGGCCGGTACCTCATCGACACGGTCAAGGGCGCGGATCTCGGCGGCGACGAGGGCCGGCTGATCCTCGACTTCAACTTTGCCTACAACCCGTCGTGCGCCTACAACCCAGCCTGGGCATGCCCGTTGGCTCCGGCGGGTAACACGCTTGGGCGATCACTACTGGCGGGGGAGCTCATGCCGCCGCCGGAAGCCGGAAAGAAAGCCCGGTTAGCGGATTCGCCAGCCCAGCCGCGCCAGAAGCGGCCGGGTTCAAGGATCGAGCGCGGTGTCCCCGCGCATGCTGTCGGCATGCCCGTCCGGCTGCATCGCATCGTGGTTGACGCTCACCATCTGCATAGGGCTGGCCGCGGGGCGCGACGAGCCGGCACCGGGCAGACTCGCACAGAGTCCTGGACTGTCCTGGCTGACCCCGAGGGAACCGAGTTCAGCGTGATAGGCCCGAACGAAACGCTCATCCAGTAACCCACAGCGCCAGCAAGCACAGATCATCCCGTGGGGTTGCCCCGCTTTGACGGACAGGGCTGATGACTTGGTCAGGCTACCTTTCTGATCTTGCTGTGACCGGTGCTTTCGAATTCGGCGGGGCTGCGGTATCCCAGCGCGCTGTGCAGGCGGGTGCCGTTGTACCAGCCGACGTAGTCCACGATGGCCCAGTGCGCGGCGGCCCGGGTGGGCCAGGCCCGGATGTCGGTCAGCTCGCCTTTGAGCGAGGCGAAGAAGCTCTCGGCGAGGGCGTTGTCCCAGCACTGGCCGGTGCGGCCGACCGACAGGGCCACCTGGCAGTCGCCAGCGAGGGCGGCGAACTGGGCGGAGGTGTACTGGCAGCCCCTGTCGGAGTGGAAGATCACCCCGGGATCGGGGTCGCGGGTGGCGACCGCGTTGGCCAGGGCGTCGGTGATGAGCTCGGTGCGCAGGTGATCGGCCAGGGCGAAGCCGACGACCCGGCGGGAGGCGATGTCGATCACGGTGGCCAGGTAGAGCCACCCTTCCCAGGTGCCGATGTAGGTGATGTCGCCGCACCAGCGGGAGTTGAGCCGGGTGGCGTCGGCGGTGAAGTCGCGGCGGATCAGGTCGGCCCGGGCGGCGGCCGCCGGGTCAGCGATCGTGGTCTTGCGCCACCGCTTCGGCGACCGGCCGCGCAGACCGGCCCGGCGCATCAGCCGGGCCACCCGCTTGCGGCCGTGCCGGCGGCCGCGGCGGCGCAGCTCGGCGTGCACCCGCGGCGCGCCGTAGCGGCCCTTGGATTCCTGATGCACTGCCCGGACCCGTTCGGTCAGCTCGGCGTCCTCGAGGTCGCGCTGCGAGGGGCCCGTCAGGTGCTGGTAGAAGGCGGCGCGGGAGACCTTCAGCAGCGCGCACGCCCGGCTGACGTTGCGCTGCTGTGCTTTCTCCGCCTCGATGAACGGGTAGACGTTCACCGGGTCTCCTTCGCGAAGAAAGCCGTCGCCCGCTTAAGGATCTCCACGTCCTCGCGGAGCCTGCGGTTCTCCCGCCGCAGCTCGGCCAGCTCCTGCCGCTCCACGGTGGTCAGGCCGCCGTCCTGGCGGCTGCCGGCGTCCCGCTCGGCCTGCCTGACCCACTCCCGCACCGCGGTCTCGGTCAGGTCGAAGTCCCGGGCCACCTGGCCGATCGACCGGTCGCCACGCTGGCACTGATCCACGATCTCGGCCTTGAACTCCGGGGTGAACGAACGGCGGCGCCGGGGCCTCTTCTTCCCCATGCTCTCCATGGTCGGACATCCTTCCGGGGGCGAACCCCTGATGATGGATGTCCGTCAAAGCGGGTCAGGCCCACCCGGTCGGCGGCATGAGCGGTAAATCAGTCGAGCTCCGTCGTTGGCTCATCTACGGTGGCAGAGGCTGGCCAGCCTGGCGGTAAGGGCAGGGACCGGTGTCGCTTGCCAGCGTGATGGGACCGGGGTGTTGCCACGAGGAAGGGACCGCCTTTGGTCATGAGTGATCATGGTGGTTTCCTTTCTCCTCGTCAACGGACACGCTTGTGCTGCTGGTGATGGATGGCTTCTGGCGGCGCCGGTAGGACTCGCCCTCGATGACCAGTTCGTGGGCGGTGGAGGCGAGCCGGTTGACGGCGGACTGGGCCAGCAGCGGGTCGGCCATCATGGCCAGCCATTCCTCAGCGGTGCGATTCGAGGTCACCACGGTCGAGGCGCGCTGGTGGCGTTCGACGCAGAGCTGGTAGAAGTCGGCGGTCTCGGTCGGATCCAGCGGCTGCAGCGCGAAATCGTCCAGGATCAGCAGCTCGACGGTGGCGAGGCGACGCATCTCGTAGTCGAGGGTGTTGTCGAGGCGGGCTGCCTTGAGCCGCTTGAACAGCTTGGCTGCGGGAGCCATGTGCACGGTGCGCCGCCTCCGGATGGCGATGTGGCCCAGCGCGCAGGCCAGGTGGGTCTTGCCGACGCCGACCGGTCCCAGCAGCAGGGCGCCGTGCGGGCCGTCGAGGAACCGCAGGCTGACCAGCTCGTTCCACAGCTGGCGGTCGTAGGAGACGGCTGCGCTCTGGTCCCAGGTGTCGAGCCGCATGCCGGAGTCGAGCCCGGCGGCGCGGGCGCGCAGCGACGCGGACTTGGCTTCCCGGCGGGCGTGCTCGTCGGCCAGGACGAGCTCGAGGAAGTCAGCATGAGTCATCTTCTGCTGCCGGGCCAGGACCAGCCGGTCGGGCAGGGTGGCCAGCATCTGGCCGAGCTTGAGCGCCCGCAGCGTGGTGCGCAGGTCCGGGCTCACGGTGTCGCGGATGGTGGCGGTCACCGGCTCTCCTCCTTCCCGCCGGGGATGAGCGTCAGCTGGGTGCCGCCGGGCCGGTATTCGACCGGGTCGCGCGCGAACCGGGCAGTGGCCGCGGTGGCAGGGACCGGCGGCGGGGGCGTGTTCTCGGTTGCCTTTTCCAGCATCGAGGCGATCTTGGTGACGCTGACCACGTCCAGGTCGAGAGCGCGCTGGCAGGCGGTGTTGACCGGGCCGGGGCCGTAGCGGCGGACCAGCCCGAGCAGCCGGTAGACCTGCCGCATCTTGGTCCAGGGCAGGTCGGTATCCAGCAGCCGGTCCGCATAGACGCCCACGCTGTCCCCGTGCCGCCGCGCCGCCCCGGCGAGGGAGGCGACGTCGCGCATCGCATAGGTGGTCTTCTCGGCCGGCAGGTCAGCCGGGTCGGTGGACCGCCGGCCCGGCTGCTGACGGGGGTGTGTCTTGACCAGCTGGCCGCGGTGAAACAGCTTGACCAGGGCCGAGTCGGCGCGGGCGTCCAGGTGGCAGCCGAGGTAATCCTGCGGCGCCGAATACAGCGCCCGGCCGACCTCGACATGGAAGTCGCGGTGCACCTTGACCCGGGTGAACACCGGCACGTCATAAGGCAGGCTGAGCGGCAGCAGCGCCGCTGCCTCGAATTCGGCGAACACCTCCGCCGGGCGGGCCTGGATGGTGCCGTGGATGCGCATCCCGGCCACGTTGCGGCACCACGCTTCCGCCCGCGCCTGCGCGTCGGACAGGCCGGTGAAATGCTCGCCGGCGAAGAAGTTGCCGCGCACGTACTGCACCGCCCGCTCCACCTTCGGCTTGTCCTTCGGCGACCGGACCCGCGCTGGGTCGGTGGCGAAGCCGCAGTGCTGCGCGTAATCCAGCCACCCGGCGGTGAGCCGCGGGTTGACCGCGTCCGCGTCGGTGACGATCGCCGACGCGTTGTCCGGGATGAGGACCTTGAACACGCCGCCGAAGAACACCCACGCGGCCTCGCACCCGGCGATGAACGCGGCCAGCGTCTGGGTGAAGCTCAGCCACACGAACATGTGCCGCGAATAGCACCCAGTGAAGATCAGCGCGTGCACCTTGCGCTGCCGCCCGGTCACCGGGTCGGCCAGCAGGCCCAGATACCCGAAGTCCAGCTGGCACTCCGCGCCGGGCTCGCCGTCGGCGACCCGCACCGTGGACGCGGTCCGGCCGAAGCCGCACCGCTCCACGCAGAACCGGTGCAGCGTCCGGTACGGCACCACGACGCCCTGCCGCTCCAGCAGTATCCCGATCTTGACCACCGACAGGCCCGCCTTCACCTGCGCCTTGATCTCGCCGTGGCGGGCCTCCAGCAGGTTCCACGCCAGGCCGTGCCCGCCCGGCCGGGCCGGGCGGACCACCTGCGCGACCTGGCCGACCAGCTCATCCGACAGCTGCCCGGCCCCGCCATCCCGGGCCAGCCCCGCCGCCACCGCCGCGTCCACATACCGGCGGGCGGTCTTACGATCCACCCCCGCCTGCTCAGCCACCCGGCGCAGCCCGGCACCAGCCAGCCACGCCCGCAGCACCTCACGGATCTCAGTCACGGCAACCTCCCGGAAAGCCATCCCCCGAACCCCCAAGTCGATCGACTTGAAGGCACCCGGTACCGGAAGTGATCAAGACCGCCAAGCCGACACGCCCGGTGGTCCCATCACTGGCAACCAGGTGGTCCCATGCTCGTGGCAGAAAACCCCGAAAAGTGGTCCCATGCTCGTGGCAGGCGACAACCGGTTGTCCCCTTGAGGGGTTCAAGAAGGCCAGGAAGTAGACCCGGCCCTGCTGCCAGTCAATGTCCGCTGCGCGGCATGACCGGATATTCCTCGTTCACATGGGTGTTGCATGACTCAGCCTGCCAGATGGGCAGCGTGGCTCCCAACGAGGCGAAGCCTCCGCCTGATAACCGCACGCTGAGCCGTCGATCGCATCGCCCGGGAACCCGTCCCCAGCGGTGTTCTGCGTGGGCGTTCGAGCTACCTTCGGCTAGCACCCAGGCTCAAGACGCCATGGCGATCGAGGGCCCGGCGCCGCGCTCGCCCCTTATCGACCGAGCGTTGTCCGTGGGTCGCGTCCCATGAAGGCAGAGAGGCGTTCCCAGTCGTCAGCACCGGAAGTTGGATAAACCTCCGCCCCGAAAGGGGCTCCAGGCTCGACCATGTTGCGGTACTGAGGTTTGATCACGGCCCGTGCCCCCTCGAGTGCCGGCAAGGCCAGGGAAGGGTCCAACTTGCCAATCTGTCCGGTAGCCCTGGCCAAGTCCCACGCGTGTACGGCCAGCTCAGCCAGGTACATGTCCACCAGGGTGGCTCCCGTGCACTCCTCGCCCCACGGCATCGTGTACCTCGTCAACAAGCTGGAATCGTCGCCCCATGCTTGTGCCGCCTCTTCCGCAGCGCTACGTAGCTGACCGGGCGCGTCAGACAACTCCACGTGAGGGGACTCGTCTCCGGGCGGGGGTGCCTGCCCGCGGCCGAGAGCGGCCGCCCGGTGGCCCGCTTCGACGAGGTGGTCGACCAGTCCGGCCACGTCGTACTTGGGGCACGGTGTCGGGTGGCCGAGCTCGTCAGCATCTATTCCTGACACGATCACCGCAGCGTTCTCGTAAGAATCCAGCAACGTGCTCCGGCGGTCAGAATCGGCCATGTGGTTCCTCCTCGGTGTGACAGGCTAGCTACGCCGGTCGCCGGTTCGCGAGCGCACCGAAGGACGACTATCTCACCACCCGCACGGGCGCGCGACGACCTGCAGGCGGCTTGTCGATTGGGCCGCTGCCGAGGGCTACGGGCTGGTCGGTGGCATCGGCGAGTGCGAGGGCGCTTGGCGGATGGCCTACGTCCGCGGGCCGGAAGGGATCATCGTCTCGCTGGCCGAGCGCATCGGCTGAGCCTCGCAACGCCCGCATTTGCCGCGACGGGTCGAGTGCCTCGAGCGTCGGCCCTGCCTTAAGACTCGCCTGGCCTGACCAGGCCGGCCTGGTAGGCGAAGACGACCAGCTGCGCGCGGTCCCGTGCGTCGAGCTTGGTCATGGCCCGGGCGGCGTGGGTCTTCGCCGTTGCTGGGCTGATGTAGATCTTCCTGGAGATCTCCTCGTTGGACAGCCCTTGGGCGATGAGGGCGACCACTTCGCGCTCCCGCGGGGTCAGCTCGTTCACGCCGGGAACGGTTCGTGCTGCGCGGGTGCGGGAGGCGAACTCGGTGATCAGGCGCCTGGTGACGGTGGGGGACAGCAGCGACGCCCCGTCGGCCACCACCCGGACTGCCCGGATCAGCTCGGCGGCGGCGGTGTCCTTGACCAGGAACCCGGCGGCGCCGGCCGCAGGCCCTCGAATACATACTCATCAAGCTCGAAGGTGGTCAGGATGACGACGTGGACGGAGGCGAGGTCCGGTCTGGCGGCGATCTGCTGTATCGCCTCGATGCCGTCGAGCACCGGCATGCGGATGTCCATCAGCATCACGTCCGGCCTGTACCGCTCGGCGACGCGTACGGCCTCCCGCCCGTTAGCGGCCTCACCGACTACTTCGATGTCGTCCTCGGCGTCGAGGAGCGCGGCGAACCCGGCCCGGACCAGTTCCTGGTCGTCGGCCAGCACGACCCGTATCACGGTTCGCTCCCGCGGACCGGCAGCCGCGCCCGGACTCCGAAGCCGCCCTCCGGCCGGGGCCGGCCTGCAGCGTGCCGCCGAGGGCTTTCGCTCGCTCGGTCATGCCGGTAATCCCGTGGCCGGAGTCGTCGCCTCGGTCGGACGAGCGGAGGAAGCCGTTGTCGTCCACATCGATGACCAGGGTGCCGTCACCGTAGCCGATGCGCACCGTGGCCTTGGTGCCGCCGGAGTGCTTGGCGGTGTTGGTCAGGGCCTCCTGGATGATCCGGTACGCGGCGAGGTCCACGTCGGCAGGCAGCGGCACCGGTCGCTCCGCTTGTTCGATGTGCACGACGAGTCCCGCGGCCGCCGCGCTGTCCGCCAGGTCTCCGAGACGGGACAGGCCCGAGCTGGGCGCGCGCGGGGCGGTTTCGCCGGCATCTCGCAGCACGCCGAGCACCGAGCGGAGCTCGACCAGCGCCTGGCTGCTTACGTCGTTGATGGTCGTCAGGGCCGAACGGGCGCGTTCAGGCTGGCGGTCCATCAGGTGGAGCGCCGTATTGGCCTGGACGTTGATGACCGAGATACTGTGCGCGATCACGTCGTGCAGGTCCCGCGCCATCTTCATCCGTTCCTCGCTGGCCCGGCGGCGAAGCTCCTCCTCCCGGCTCCGCTGCAGCGCGGCGCCGCGCTGGTTCCTGATACGGATCACCTCGGCGGCGCTCAGCAGGCAGACCAGGAGGACGGCCAGCCCGAGCGCGGACGCCGCCGACGTGTGGCCGTGCCTGCCGATCAGCCAGGGCGGCCACACGGACACGGCGAAGCCGACGACCAGGGAGGCGAGCGCGGCCGCCCGCCGTCCGGCCAGCACTGCGTTAAAGAACGCCGCGACCAGCGCGAACCAGACACCGTTCCGGCTCGCGGCCTCTGCCCACAGCGTCGCGGCCAGCGTAACCGCCAGCACGCCGACCGGATACCGGCGACGGGCGATGAGCGACACGCCGGCCGCGGTGGACGCGATGTAGGTCGCGGCTCCGACGCCGGCACCGTGGTGGTGCCACCCGTACGCGCCGCCAAGCTGCGCGGCGGTTACCGCCGCCGCGATCGCGGTGTCGACGGCCCAGCGCCGGGCCGGGTCAGATCTGATCATCATTGCCAACGGTACGCGCCCGATCTGGTGGGGGCCTCAGCCCACGGAGGACAACCCGGCGCCCTTTCCTACACCTCCTGACGTATCGCGGGCGCCCCGCTGTACCGCCCAGGATGACCTCGGACGGGCTGCCCAGCCGACGACGGCGGGCGGGGCTGCCGGGCACGCTGGAGACCGCGACCGGCAGCGAAAGGAGAATCATGTCGGCAATCGAAGTGCGCGGCCTGACCAAGCGGTTCGGCCCGGTGCTCGCGGTTGACCAGCTGAGTTTCGAGGTCGAACGCGGCACAGTGACCGGTTTCCTCGGCTCGAACGGGGCCGGGAAAACGACCACGCTGCGGATGCTGCTCGGCCTGGTGCGGCCGGACGCTGGCACCGCGACGATCAACGGGCGGCCGTACCGGGACCTAGACGAACCGCTGCACCAGGTCGGCGCGGTGCTCGAGGCGGCCAGCTTCTTCGCGGGCCGGACCGCCCGCAACCACCTGCGGATCCAAGCCATGGCGGGCCAGGCAGACCCGTCGCGGATCGATGACGTGCTGGAGCTGGCGGGACTCGCCGGAGCCGCCGGGCGCAGGATCGGCGGGTTCTCCCTCGGCATGCGCCAGCGCCTCGGCCTGGCCTCCGCGCTGCTCACCGACCCGGAGGTGCTGATCTTGGACGAGCCGGCCAACGGTCTTGACCCGGAGGGGGTCCGCTGGCTGCGGGACCTGGTGCGCGGTCTGGCCGACGAGGGCGCCGCGGTCCTGATATCCAGCCACATCCTCGCCGAGGTCGCCCAGACGGTGGACTCGGTGGTGATCCTCGACCGCGGGCATCTCGTCGCCCAGTCCTCGCTGGCCGGCCTGACCGCGGGCGGAACCGCCGGCCTGGAAGAGGCGTTCCTCAGGCTCACGGCCGGGTCGCGCGCCCGGCATGACACCCGGGAGGTATCCCGATGACCCGGCTGATCCGCGTCGAACTGCTCAAGCTCCGCACCATGCGGCTGAGCTGGGGCCTGCTGGCCGCCGCGGCCGGCATCACTGCGGTTTTCGCCGTGCTGAACGCGACCAGGGACACGGACGCGGCGCTCAACACCGTGTCGGGACTCAACACCGAGGTCCTGGTCGGCGTCTGGGCCTTGCTGCTGTCCCTGATCTTCGGCGTGATCACCTCCAGCAGCGAGTTCCGGCATTCCGCCGCCACGCTGACCTATCTCGCCACTCCGCGCCGGAACCGGGTCCTGGCGGCCAAGGCCATCGCCGCCACCTGCGGCGGGGCGGGCTTCGGCCTGGCCGGGGGCGTCATCGCCACCGGGATCGGCCTGATCTTCGTGGCCGCCCGCGGGTATCACCTCGCGCTGGGCGCGGCCACGCTGACCCGTTACGCGGCCGGCTACGTCGTCGCCGCGGCGT
Organism: uncultured Actinomycetes bacterium; assembly: GCA_963702235.1. Classification (GTDB taxonomy): domain Bacteria; phylum Actinomycetota; class Actinomycetes; order Streptosporangiales; family Streptosporangiaceae; genus PALSA-505. Next base: position 49,936 of record CAVPBZ010000020.1, on the reverse strand, counting down.
TGCTGGCCGCCATCGGATGCGGCGTGGGATCGCTCATCCGGTCGCAGGTGGCGGCGATCATCGGTGTCTTCGTCTGGGCGATGGTCATCGAGTCGGTCCTGGGCGGCCTGTTCCACGCCGTCCGCGCCTATCTTCCCTACTCTGCGGCGACGACCCTGGCCGGAGCCCGGATCGGCTACTCGATGTTCCAGTCGGGAACCGGGGCGTCCGCGGGAATCCCGCTCCCGTTCGCGGCCGCCGCCGCGCTGCTCGCTGGCCTGGCCGTCCTGTTCTGCGTGGTAGCCGCCCGCACCACGGTGGCGCGAGATGTCAGCTAGCCAAAGGGCGTGGAGCCACGTCATCGAGAACCCGCTCAGCGGTGAGCAGATCACGATCCGGCCGCCGGCCGGTGACGACGTGCTCGAGTGGGAGCTGGTGCTCGCCCCTGGCGGGCACGTGCCGAGTAGCCACGCTCATCCGCGGCAGGAGGAGTGCTTCACGGTGCTCGCCGGGCAGATGCGGTTCCGGATCGGCGGCCGGCGGGTCATCGCGGGCCCCGGCGACACGGTCCGGGTGCCGCCGGGCACGGTGCACCATTTCGCCAACGCCGGCACGGTGCCGGCCAGGGTGGCGGTGCAGACCCGGCCGGCACTGAGGATGGCCGAGCTGCTGGAGGTCGCCGCGGCCCTGGCCGCCGACCAGCACGCCGCGGGCCGCCGGGTACCCAGCCTGCTCGGCCTGGCGCGGTTCATGCGGGAATTCGAGCCAGAAGTGCGCGCGCCCTATCTCCCGGTCGCGCTAGTCCGCGCCGTCACCCGCCCGCTCGCCTGGCTGGCCCGGCGCCAGGTGCCCGGCCCGCGCTCCCGATGATGGCGGTCGAGGTCGACCACCTGGTCAAGCGGTACCGGGCGGCGCGGCACAACGCGGTCGACGGCATCAGCTTCGACGTGCCGGCCGGCCAGCTGTTCTGCCTGCTCGGCCCGAACGGCGCCGGGAAGACGACCACCGTGTCCATCCTCACCACCACTCTGGCCCCGACCTCGGGCCGGGTCCTGATCGCCGGCCGGAACCTGGCCACGGAGCGGGCGGAAGTCCGGAGGGAGCTCGGTATCGTCTTCCAGCAGCCCTCACTCGACCTCAACTTGACGGCCGAGGAGAACATCAGGCTGCACGCGGTGCTCTACGGGCTCTACCCGTGGCGCCCCCTGTACCGCCTGATGCCGGCCGGCTACCGGAGCCAGGTGCAGCAGGCGGCCGGCGTCCTAGGCCTGGACAGCGTCCTGGGGCAGCGGGCCCGAACCCTGTCCGGCGGCCTGCGGCGCAGGCTAGAGATCGTGCGGGCGCTGATGCACCGGCCGCCGGTGCTGTTCCTCGACGAGCCCACGGCGGGCCTGGACCCGGAGAGCCGGCGGAGCCTGTGGGGCCACCTGCGGCAGGCCCGGGCCGCGTCCGGCACCACCGTGTTCCTGACCACGCACTACCTGGAGGAGGCGGAGGCGGCCGACGCGGTGTGTGTGCTGGCCGGGGGCCGGATCATCGAGCGCGGCGCCCCGGCCGAGGTCAAGGCGCGCCACCTGAGCCCGACGCTGGAGGACGCGTACCTGCGGCTGGTCGAGCGGGCGAGGACCGGGTCATGACCGCCCGGCACGGCCTGCCGTATGAGCTCTCCGGGCTGGCGGTCATCGCGCAGCGCGACGTGATCAAGCTGCTGCGCGACCGGCCGCGGCTGGCTGTCAACCTGGCGTTCCCCGTCCTGCTCGTCGGCGGCCTGGGCAGCGTCCTGCAGCCCACCGTGGGCCGGGTCACCGGGCTCGACGCGGTGACCCTCGCGTTCACAGGGGTGCTCGCCGCCAGCCTGTTCCAGTCCGCCGCGGCCGGCATGATCTCGATCGTCGAGGACCGGGAGAACGACTTCTCCCGCGAGCTGTTCGTGACCCCGGTGTCAAGGCTGACCCTGATGGCCGGGAAGGTGGCGGGAGAGACGCTGGTCGCTCTCTGCCAGGGGATGTTCATCACCGTCGCCGCCCTGGCGTTCGGCGTCCGGATGTCACTGGGCCAGCTGGCGATGCTGCTCGCAGCCGGCCTGGCGTGCTGCCTGCTCGGCGGCGCGTTCGGGCTCGTCACCATCGCGGCGCTGCCCAGCCAGCGGTCGGCGATGCAGATTTTCCAGTTCCTGATCATCCCGCAGTACGTGCTCGGCGGGGTCCTGGTACCGCTGCACGGGCAGTCGGCCCTTATCGACGTCGTGGGCTGGGTCATGCCGCTGCGTTACGCCGTCGACCTGAGCCGGGCGGCGTTCTACGCCGGGACGCCGGGTTACGCCCGGGTGATGGCCGCGGGCCCGGCGCTGGACGTCCTGGTTATCGCGGCGCTGACCGTCCTGTTCATGTCCGCCGGAGCGCTGGTCTTCGATCACCGGGAACGCGGCCGCTGACCCTACGCCCGCTCGAGCACGCGGGCGAATGCCCGCAGGTAACGCGGGTCGCCCTGCCGTTCGCGCAGCAGCCAGTACTCGGCTCCCCAGAACAGGTACGCCTCCAGAGCGCACGCCTGCTGCTGGTTCCACCGCATGCACTGGTTGTAGTTCTCGATGACGTGCTCGGGCAGGCAGCTGTACATGGCCCGGCCCTGCGGGCTGGGCGGAGTCGTGACCGCCTCCCATGGCTCCGCCTGGCCCTCGTCGATGATCAGCCGCCGCCCGCTCGCCAGCAGCCCGGGCCGGCGGTGCAGGGCCTCGATGCTGCCGGCCAGGTAGGCCGTCCGCCCGCCGCGGGCAGCCAGCGCGTGGCGCGGGTAGAAGTCCACGCCCACGATGTCGGCCAGCTGCTGCGCGACCGCCAGCGAATCACCCTGGTCACGGGTGCGCCACCACTGCTGCATCCGCACCGGTGCGGAGGTCGGCAGGAACCCGTTCATCATGACCGGCCGGGTCGGGTCGGCCGCGCGGACCGCCTCGACCTCCCGCCGCACGAAGGCGGCCGACAGGCGCCATGAGTGTTCCATGCCGAGCGGGTTGACGGCGTCGTGTTCAACCTGCCACGCCACGATCGCTTTGCGGTCGCGGTACCGTTCCACGATGCGCGCCGCGAAGGCCGTGCCCGCGCCGAGCAACGACGGGTGATCCGCGGGCTCTACCAGGGCGCCCTCGCGCAGCGGCCCGGGCAGATGGTGGCCGGGAACGAAGAACTCCGGGTAGCCGAACGTCTTCACCGGGCCAACGCACAAGATGATCTGCTTTCCTGCCTGCTCCGCCGCGTTGACCTGCCGGTCGAGCTCGCCGGTGCCGAAGCGGCCGGGCCCGTCCTCGATGCGGTTCCAGTAGGCGCCCAGCCTGATCAGCTGGAACGGGTACCCCAGCAGCGTCGCCAGGGCGGCCATCGGGTCGAGCCCGAGGGCCTCGGCCTGCAACGGCCTGAAGCTGATCCCTATTTGCGCCCGGCCGCGCGGCTTGACAGGCACCTGCTCCCAGTGGCCGGTGAGCGGACGGGCGGCCCGCGCGACCCGGATCCGCCAGGCGCCCTCAGCCATGCCGGCCGGCTTTCGCGCCGGTGAGGCCGGCCAGCAGCGCGGCGACCGAAGCGGCGGCGCCCGGCCTGCCGAGCCGGGCCGACGCGGCGCGCATGGCCTCCAGAGTGGCGGGATTTCGCCGCAGTTCGCCGAGATGGCGAAGCATCTTCCGGAGCTGCGGCGCGGCCCGGCCAGCGCCGGCCTCGGCCACCAGGCGCGCATTGCCTCTCTCCTGGCCCGGCAGGTGCGAGGTGAGCAGGAGCGGCGCGCCGCAACACGTGGCCTCGGCGATCGTGCCCGGGCCGGCTTTCCCGATGACCACGTCGGCACAGCGCAGCCAGTCGGGCATGTTCTCCGCGAACCCCAGGACCTTCAGCCGCCCGCCCGCCCGGGCGGCGCGCCGGGACAGCCTGCGCTGCAGCCGGAGGTTACGGCCGCAGATCGCGACGACATCGATGTCATCGGACGAGCTGACGATGGCGGCGGCGCGCCTGGCCATACCGCCTGAGCCCTCGCCGCCTCCGGTCAGCACAGCCAGGAAACGCCGCTCGTTCATCCCCATCGAGCGGCGCAGGGCGGCTCGCTCGCCGGGGGCCAACGGGCCACCGCCGAAACCGGCGGTCACCGGCAGCCCGGTTTCCACACAGCGGTCCTCGGCGAGCCCGTCGAGACGGCAGCACCGTAGCGCCGCGGCCGACGGCACGGCCATCCGGTCCGGCTGGCCGGACCGCCACGCCGCATGCGAGGTGACCAGATCGGTGACCACGGTCACCACCGGGACATCCCGGGATTGCCGCCGGCTGGCCCTGACCGCCGCACCCCCGGTGAGCGGATGGAACGACACGATGACCGCCGGCTCGTGCGCCGCCACCATGCCGGCCACCGGGCCATCGGCCAGGGCCAGCAGCGTCCGCTGCAGCAGCCGCATCACCCAGCGGGCATCGCAGGCGTAGTAGACGGCTCCCCACGCCCACGGGGCGAGGCGGATCACCGGACCGTACAGGCTCGTGACCCGCCTGAGCAGCCGCGAGGAGCCCGGCCCGGCGAGCGGGTCGCAGAACACCGGGCGGAACCGGCCCGGGTACGCCTCCTCGAGCGCCTCGCTGACCGCCCGGGCCGCGCTGCGATGCCCTCCGCCGGTGTCGGCCAGCAGGAAGAGCAGAGGCAACCGGGCCGGGCGGGCGGACCGCCCAGGCGTCGGGGCGCACGGAGGAAGGGGCTCGGCCGCCTTCAGGCCCGGCCAGGCATCGATCAGCACCATGGGTTCATCGTCGCCACGTACCGGGGGCGCCGTCGTCATCCCGGCCGACCGTCCGCCCTGCAACAAGGGGACGACTTCGCAAGGCCCCGCCTACCTCCGCTGGAGTAGGCGCGGCCGGCCCGGCTGCGCCGCCCGGGCAGGCGAGAAGGGCCGTCTAGCCGACGACTCCGAGCCTCCCGGCCACGCAGGATTGATGGCATGCAGCCAGATCCCGGCTGTGACACGAGGGCACGGCGGCAACTCCCGCCGCTGAAGGGAAACCAGCATGAACATCGCAGTCCATCCCAACATCATCCAGGCCGAAGAGCGGGCCTACGGCGACCGGCTGCGCCAGGCGCAGGCCAGCACCCTGGCCGCCCCGCGGCGCCGGTACGGCCTGGCCACCCGGCTTCTCATCAAAGGCATGGACCCCGTCTACGGCCGTTCCGGCTCCTTCGCGAAATACCAGGTGCTGGAGCTCGTCGCCCGGGTGCCCTACCAGTCGTGGGAGCGGATCGCCTACCTGGCCATCAGCCGGGTCCACCGCGACCTTGGCCTGGCCCGCCGCATCCACGACCGGCTCGAGGAGTCCCGCGGCCAGCAAGACAACGAGGAGTGGCACCTGCTGATCATGAGCGAGCTCGCCGCCCGGGAAGGAACAGGGCAGGGCTGGCTGCGGTACCGGCTGCTGCCGCAGGTCGTCGCAACCGTGTACTACCTGCTCTCCTGGCTGCTGTTCCTGACCGTCCCGGCGGCCAGTTACCGGCTGAACGCCGACTTCGAAGACCACGCCGAGCATGAGTACATGGCCTTCGTGGCCGCGCACCCCGAGCTGGAAACCAAGCCGTGGGACTGCCCCGAAGCAGCCGGCTACGGCCGCTTCGCCAGCATCGCCGACCTGGTCCGCCAGATCGGCTGCGACGAGCGGCAGCACAAGGACGAGAGCCTCGCCCGGCTGTCAGCGCCCCGCCTGCGCTAACCCCCAGCACGCCATCCTCAGTGGCTCGCGGCTCGAGGTGCCCCGCAGGCATTGTCACCGGAACAAGAGCAGGAACCTCATGACGGATGAATCAGTAAACCCCGGTCGGCCAGCGGCCGGCACCGTGGATGCCGCGAGCCCGCTGACCGGTCCGACCGGGAGGGCCACACTGCTGGAGGCATTCGAGGGCCGCGGGCAGCACATCGCCTGCTACTTCATGTGGTGGGCCGGCCGTCCCGCTGCGGAGCAGCGCGAAGGCTACCGGCTCCACTCCAGCCGCGATGCCGGGTCCCACCCGTGATCGCCCGAAACCTTGCCGGGCCCCGCGTTCTGACCTTGCTCGCGTCGGTTTCGGCCGGCGATCTAATCACAAATACGAGAAGGAGAGCATTGTGCGCAAGCTGAGTGTGTCGACGCTGGTCTCGCTGGACGGCGTCATCCAGGATCCGGGCGGGTTCGGCGAGACCGAGGACGGCGGCTGGGCAGACCCTTACTTCACGGCAGACGCGCAGCAGGAGGCGCTGCGGCACCTGCAGGACAGCGACTATTTCCTAGTCGGCCGAGTCACCTACGAACTGCTGCGCGGGGCCTGGGCCGACATCAAAGGCGGCGCGTACCTCGACCGGATGAACGAGATCCCTAAGCTGGTGGCCTCAAGGACGCTGCACGGGCCGCTGACGTGGAACGCGACGCTGATCAGCGGCGATGTGGCGGCCGACATTGCCCAGCGCAAGAGCGAACCCGGCGGCGGCATCGAGGTATACGGCAGCGTGACGCTCGTGCAGACGCTCATGCGCCACGACCTGATCGACGAATACCGGATTGCGGTGCACCCCGTCGTCCTGGGCCAGGGCACGCAACTGTTCCCCCAGCCCGGCGTGCGCACCACCTTGCAGCTCAGCGGCGCCCGCGCGCTGGACTCCGGCGTCGTCAACCTGACCTACGTGCGCGCCGGCCGGTCCTGAAACCACCGGCACGCAACGTCACCGGCCCGCCCGCCGGGCCGCGTTTCCGCAGCCAGCGGGCCGTTTTCCCAGGGTGTGGCAGGTGCTGGGTTCGAACCAATGCAGGCTGAGCCGGCGGTTTACATCCCTGAAGGAGCGGGCCGGTGTCAAGTGGCCTGGTCTGACCGTTTTTCTGCTGGTTTCCGGCTGGGTTCGAGGCATGCCGGAGGGAGGGACGGGGTCAAGGTGGAGCGCCCGGCTGGCCGAACGACCTTGAGGCCGGCCCTTCCTCCGGCACACGCTTGGCGGAGCCGGGAACGATATATGCGATGTGCGGGTGCCACCCCGTGTGCAGTTGGTGTCCTTGGGCAGGCGCCTGGCTGCGTTCATCCCTTCGGGGGTGCCCGCGGCTGGCTGCCGCGGGGGCATGGGGCGGGTTCGCGTGCGGGCAGCGGGATCAATCAGACAGGCGGCCGGCCGCCTCGAGGGCGGGGCCAGTAAACCGGCGATCACGCGCTGCCCGCGTCCGGGCCTGCTCACCCGGCCTGCCGCGTGGCGGCGTCCAGGCTGCGGACCTGACCGTCGCGCATCGCGTAGAAGACCCAGGTGAGCAGCTGGGGGCCATGGCGACCTTGGCGATATTGCGCGCCTGGGCGCCGCGGCGGGCGATGATGTCCTCCTTGCGCTGGCGCAGCGGATGACCGGCCGGCACGTGCTGGATGGCCTCGATCAGCGCCCAGCGCAAGATCCGCGATCCCTGCTTGGTGATGTGCCCGCGGCTGACCTTGGTGCCGGACTCGCGGTGGCGGGGGGTCAGCCCCGCCCACGAGCACAGCTGAGCCGGGCCAGGAAACCGGGTGACGTCGCCGATCTCGGCGGTGATCACCGCGCCCAGCACCGGGCCGATGCCGGGCAGCGCGCGGATCGCCCGGTATCCCCGGTCGGTGTCCAGCATCCCGGCGATGGCGGTGTCCAGCAGCGCGATCTCGGTGGCCAGCAGTCCGCAGACCTTGCGCAGCGAGGCCACCTTGCCCGCATACGGCTGGCTCAGCTCCAGGCCGTCCAGCCAGATGCTTCCCCCGACGCCGAAAATGTCGGTGCAGGTGACCGGGATGCCCAGCTTGGCCAGCACCGCGTGCACCTGGTCCTTGCAGCTGGTGCGGGCCCGGACCAGCTTGACCCGGTAGCGGGTCAGCTCCCGCAGCTCGCGCACCTCAGCCGCGTCCCGCTCATCGTTTTTGACCCGCCGGCAGGTAAACCCCCGCACCCCCAGCGGGTGCGCCAGGTGAACCTCCGCGCCGGCCGCAGCCAGCGTGTCCGCAGCCCAGTACCACCCGTACGTCGCCTCGACCACCACCTGCGGGCAGACGCCAGCCCGGGCGATCTGCCTGCGCAGCTCCGCCGGGCTGTTCGTGAACCGCGCGGTCTCCAGCTTCCTGCCATCCGGCGACATCCGCACCAGCACGCTACGGCGCCGGTGCAGATCCATCCCGACGACCTCCCGGCCGTCATAAGCTCCGGTCATAAGGGCCTCCCACCCTGGTGGAGACGGATGCATGCAACTTCCAGCATCCGCCAGGAGCGGAGGCCCGCTCCTTCATCGCATCAGACCGCTCTTTACGTCGCTGTGATCTGGTTCTCTTCCCTTCTTGCTGACGCCTTCGGGGCGCATTTGGGAGAGCAGCGAGGGCACTCCCCTGCCGGCGCAGTTCGCGCAGGTCATCGTGTTTTTTTTGCTATGGAGGTATTTTTCTAGGTGTGTAAATGATCTTGGTGGGGCAGATGAAAGACGGTAGATAGGCTACCGCTACGGGGGGATGGAACTCGGATGTCTGCTTCACGGGGAATGACACGGATAGCGGGTGCGGTTCCGGGTAAGCCGGATACGGCTGGCAATGGGGGCATGGCTCATCATGGCGGGGGAAATCCCCCTGGCCGGATGCCGGTGCGGGAGCTGCTCGGTGATGAGGTGCTGGATGCTCTTGTGGAGCGGTCGAAAGACGCCGATGGCGGGCTGCGGCTGACCGGTGAGGGATCCATGCTCGGGGAATTGATCAAGGCTGTCCTGGAGCGCGCGCTGGAAGGGGAGCTTTCCGCGCATCTGGGTTACGGGAAACATGACCCGGCGGGAAACAACAGCGGTAATTCCAGGAATGGCGTTATCAGGAAGACGGTGCAGTCCGGGATCGGCCCGGTGCACCTGTCGGTGCCGCGGGACAGGGCCGGGTCCTTCGAGCCGGTGCTGGTGCCCAAGCGGGCCGGCCGCCTTTCCGGCGGCCTGGACGACATGATCATCAGCCTGTACGCGCACGGCATGACGGTGCGCGACATCCTGCACCACCTCAACCAGGTGTATGGCACCGAGCTGTCGCCCGAGCAGGTGTCGGCGATCACCGGCAGCGTACTGGAGGAGGTGCGGGCCTGGCAGAACCGGGCGCTGGATCCGGTCTGGCCGGTGGTGTTCCTGGACGCGATCATGGTCAAGGTCCGCGACAACCACGTGGTGTGCTCCAAGCCCGCTTACATCGGGCTCGGGGTCGATACCGACGGGGACAAGCACGTGCTGGGCATCTGGCTCGCCAAGACCCCGCTGGAGGACGCCACCGCCGGGGAATCGGCGCGGTTCTGGGCCTCGGTGGCCGCGGATCTGCGCAACCGCGGCGTGCGCGACATCATCATCGCCTGCTGCGACGGGCTGAGCGGCTTCGAGGACGCCATCCATTCAGCCTTCCCGGCCGCGACCGTGCAGGCCTGCGTTGTCCATCTCCTGCGCAATGCGCTGCGCCCGGTTGCCCGGAAAGACCGGGACGCGGTCGCGAAAGAACTCCGCAAGGTATATTCGGCACCGAATTCCGATGCCGCATTCGAGGCGCTGGCCGAGTTTAGCGCCAGCACCCTCGGGAATAAATACCCTAGGTCCGTCAAGGTGTGGGAGAATGCGTGGGACAGGTTTATCCCGTTCTTCGCGTTCACCCCGCCGGTGCGGAAACTCCTGTATACCACCAATAGTATCGAGAGCCTGAACTACCAGCTCCGGAAGGTGACGAAAAACCGTGGCCATTTCCCCGGCGATGACGCCGCGGTCAAGCTGCTGTGGCTCGCGATCATCAACATCGAGGACAAGCGCGCCCGCGAGCGGGCCCGCCGCCGCGAGGAAACCGGCAAACGCCACGACCAGCCCGCACGACTCATAGAAGGACAACGCACCATGGGCTGGCGGGAAGCGCTCAACGAGCTCGATACCGCCTATCCCGGGCGCATCAGGTAACCCAGGCAACACCAAGCCCACCAAGATCAATTTACACACCTGAAATTACAGGCTCGAAGGGTGCTGTCAGTGGAGGACTGGGCAGAGATACGCAGGCTTGCGTTCTGAATCGGCTCTCACCATTTAAAGAAATGCCGACCTCGATATCGAAGTTGGCATCCGTTCGACGCGCGTAGACATGGCGGACAGTGCATAAACATACGCACTGGCAATTCGCTCACATCGGCATGTGCGGGCGCCCCCGGTAGGCGAGCAGGGGCGACTTGACTCAGGCGGCGGGCTGGGAGGTTGTCAGTGCTTTTCTGATGTATCCGGGCCAGTCGGCGTCCAGTTTTGCTTCGATGCTTGCCCTGACGAGCTCGCGTTCCTCGGGCGAGACCTCGACCACGCTGCCGGAGGTGTGGTAGATCGTCAGGTTGGCGGCGGTGGAGCAGAGGATCGAGTACGCCCGCTGCGAGATGGTGATGAACAGGCCTGGTGACTGCTGCTCAAGCTCACTCTGCGCGGTAGGGAAGTCAACTCCGACGCGTTCCCAGCTCAGGCCGATGTCGGTGAGCCATCTGGTGACGTCAGACAAGAAGATCATTCTCTTGCCGAGGGCGGCAGCGCATCGGGAGCCCGCGTCCAGCATGAGCGCGAGATCATGTCCCAGCGGGACAGGCTCGCCGTCTGGGCCGACCGGCCGTACTGCTTGCGTCACGTGTGGTGCGATGGCGAACGCGGCCTCAGCGAGGTCAGCATCGGGGTGATCCTCAGGCCAGGGCAGGCCGGTAACCAGGAACCACGACGGGTCGGTCATCCATGTTGCTGGATGCATCACCGGCACCTCCCTCCTTCGGCATCGTGACACGCTTGGGTCCAGCTAGCCAGCCTCGGTCTCGCGTTCGGCGAGCCGCTCAGATGGCCGGATCGGCGGCTTGGGTGGCTGGAGGACGGCATCGCGGTCTTCGTGTTCCCAGGACGGGAAGGCCGGGCCGATGTCCTCATGGTCGGGGTCTTCGTGTGGCTGCCTGACGCTCAGGTTTGCGAACGTGCTGTCCCAGGACGTGCAGGTCGAGTAGTACCCGAATCCGGAGATCGCCGTCTGCAGCGACAGGCTATATCCGGAATGGGCGGCGAAATAGCTGTCGAGTAGGCGGCAGTCGGTCACCACGTCAAGCACGGTCCCATTGGCGTTGGGGAAAGAAGCCGAGGGAAGGATCCCATTGAGGATCCCTGGGTAGGTCTCGGCGATGTCGTACTGCTGGATCGAACCGCCCGACCCTCCAAACCCGATCGTGTGCACGACGGGGCCGTACTCGTCGATGATGTGCTCCTTGGTCATCATCGCCGCCTCCGCAGAGATCGGGATGCTGCAGTCATACTGGAGCACGTTCAGGCTGTTGGACGCGACGGCATAGCCTTGACTCAGGAACAGATCCGCGCCACTGGGGGTGACGGCTCCGGTCACCGATGGGAACACTCCGCCGGTCGATGTCCCCTGGTGGTAGCCGGAGTCGCAACCGCCACCGAAGGTGTAGACCAGCCGCCCGTTCCAGCTGGTATCGCGCGTGTAGGGGGTCGGATTGTGTCCGTCATACAGCGCGGCGACCTGATAGACGCCCCGGTCAATGGTCCCCTGCTCGACACGGACGATGTATGGAACCGAACGACCGTTGACCGTCGTGGTCGCAAGGTCCGACGGGTACGGCGGCGCCGGAGCCCCCGCGGTCGGCCACGGCTTGTACATACCACTCGTTGACATGTACTGGTGGAGACCTGCGTCGGAGCCGAGCACTCCGGCGGGACCGACGGTGCCAGCCCGAAGGCCGTGGTCTGGCAGTAGAACGGCTCCTGCTGCGGGCCGGAGAAAACCGGCCCAGTGATCGGATGGTTCCTGACCTGCAGCGTTGCCTGGCCCGGGTGCCCGACCGCCCGGGCCCGGACCAGGTTCGGGCCATTGCGGAGCCCGGTAACCAGCCCGAGCAGTGTCCCGTCCGGCTGGTCGGCGAAGTCTGAGGTCACGTTGACAGGGCCCTGTGCCACCCGCACCTGGCTGAGGCGAACGCCGTGAGGCACGGTCACCCGCAGCAGGACTTCGCCGCCGCTGACCAGATCGGGCCGCGGGTTGGACACCGACTCGATCGAAAGCCGGGCGGGTTCCCTCGCGGGCGCGGCGGACGCCTGGTTCCACATGAGCGGCGATGCGGCCAGGCTGACCACGGTGGCCAGCACGACGGTGATTTTGGACCGCCAGATCATGGACTGCTCCTTTGCAGGGCACGGATCAGTGCGGGTTCTGTCCCTCGCCTTCGCCAGCTACCCAGACGGCATATTTGCGGCGCACTCTATGACATGCCAGTTATCCGTGACATCCCCATATGGAGATGGGCACGCCCGAATGCGGCTGGACGCGCCGTAGCCCTCGATGCCGCGCAGCACGCTCGTGCCCGCGCGATCCGGCCACGCCGCCGCCCCACCCGCCACCGGACTCCGATCGCTACGGATCAACTGACTCAGGATCCTGCACGAATCCTCGTCACAGGCTGTTTGTGTTCGCGGCTTGAATCCCGTTGCGGCTTGCACGGGGCTGACATCATGGGATTACTCCGCCGGGTGGCCGCAGCGGCCGTGCTGCCCTGGATGACGGTCGGCATCCTCGCCGTTCCCCCATCGTGGGCGGCAGCGGCCCGGCCCGCCGCGCTGGCGAGAACCTACCCGAACGCGACATGCCTGGTCACGACCGTGCCGCTGTACAGCCCGGCGATGTGGCAGATGGCAAGCGGGAAGGCACCCGAGGCGAATGCCGGCATCGCCAACTGGGGGTCCAACACGCAGAACGGCGCCGCCGGCGGCCCGGGCAAGACCAGGAGCCAGGCCGGTGCCGCGCAGGTCAGCGCGGCCGAGGCCGGCGGGACGCGGATCCTCGGCTACATCGCCACCAATTACGGGACCGGCGCCGCCGGGTACTCCACGGCCAGCATCGAGGCCCAGATGACCGACTGGCACGCCTGGTACGGCGTCACTACGTTCTTCCTCGACCAGGCGCCCACCGCCACCGGCCGCCAGCCCTACTACGCCGCGCTGAAGACCTGGGCCCGCCAGCACATCGGCCAATCGGCGCAGGAATGGCTGAACATGGGCACGTACCCGACGGCCAGCTCCTGGCTGAGCGACGCGACCACGATCATGGATTGGGAGGACAACATTCCGCCGGCCACACCGCCCGGCTGGGTCTACCACTACCCGGCGAGCCGGTTCGCGATGATCATGAACGCGGTGCCGGATACCGCCAGCGCGATCGCGGCGGCGGTCGCCGACATCGAGGGCGCACACGCCCAGGCCGCGTTCGTGACCTCCGACGCCAGCTACCAGACGCTGCCGGACTGGAGCTACTGGAGTACGTTCGCCGCCGACGCTGCCGGCAGCGGCTGCAGCTGACGGCGCCGCGATTGAAGACCCGACGGAGTGGGACCACGTTGCTCTTTCCCGACGGTCCCCAACCCCCAAGGTCGCGAAGAACCGGGTGCACCTGGATGTGCAGGCTGGCGGGGCCGGGCGTGCCCTGCGGCATACCGGGAACTGGTTCGCGGCGGCCAGCGGGGCCAGCTTGCGCGATCTGGTGGAGCGAATGGGCCATGACAGCATGCGTGCAGCGCTGATTTACCAGCACCGGACGGCGGCCGCGGGCCATGCCGTCGCGGACGCCATGAGCGCCCAGATCGAGGCCTTCGAGCGCGGGGACGGCACGAGTAAGTGCGAGCTGGCATCCCGGGAGTCGTCTGGGGATCGACTGACGCCCCTCTTATCGCTCACGGCTCCCGGAGGCCGCGATCGCAGTCTGTCGAATAACTGCCATTGACCTGGGTGACCTGGGATATCGTCGGCGACTACACCGAAGATCATTCCACGTATCGTCCGGATCATGGTGGCCTATTGCGGCGGCACCTGGTTTGCGTCGATAGCGGCTCGCTCCGCGTCAGTCAGTCCGGCGGCGGCGAGAATCTCCTGGACCATCGCGTTCTTCCCGCGGCCATAATCGTCGATGTTCGTGGCGATGGCACCGACCCGCCTCTTGACGGCGGCGTACTGCTCTCGCAGGCCGGAGTCTGTCCGCAGGATGTCCCGGACAGCTAGATGGGTTGCGGAGCGACAGGGAGCCCTCAGCGATGACGTAGGTGTTTGTTCCAGCTAGCCGGTCTGGCTCTTGGAATGCCCACCTCAGCGGGATGCCAAGTTCGCCAAGGGGCCTGAACCCGAGTCCGGTCAGGGTCTGCGACGCCGTGGCCACGTCCTGGACGGCGACCACGATGTCGCCGTCAATAATCGGCTTGGCTGCTAGGCCAGGAACTGAGGTGCTGCCGACGTGCTCGATTGCCACCACGGGCACCCCGGCGGCCGTCATCGCCTCGGCGTACTCCTGGCGCAGCTGCTCGAATCGCTGAGGCCAGGTCGGGTCGTACTCCACCACCGAAATCACGCCCGAAAATCTACGGAACCCAACTCGTGGCTACCAGCGACCTGCGATCGTCTTCGAGATGCCGCTCTGACCTGAATCGAAAATAGGACCTGAGCTGGGCGCGCGGCAGCACCCGGCGCAGCGCAGCGGAGCCGGGTTCAGGCAGGGAGGGTCAGGCGGCCTCCTCTTGGAGCAGGACCTTTTTGCCGGAGAGCCGTTCGAGTTCGGCGATGAGCTGGCGCTTGCGGCGCAGCGGGGCGATCCGGTCGTGCCAGTCGGGGCCGAGGTCGGCGAACCGGGCGTCAGGGTCGGAGAGCAGGTGCCAGGCGATGACCAGGATGGAGTTGCCGACCGCGACCAGGGCACGCTGTTTGCCTCGGCGCCGGGCGAGCCGGCGGTAGCGCGAGCCAAGGAAGGTCTTGGTCCGGGCGGCTGAGATGGCGGCCTCGCCGAGGGCGGCGCCGAGCCAGGGATTGCCCTTGCCGGTGGTGCCGGGTTTGCTCCTGCCCGCGGACTGCCTGGCCTTGGGGGCGTACTTGGCCCACGACACCAGGTGGGCGGCGGTCGGGAACCGGGTCATGTCCACCCCGATCTCGGCGATGAGTTCCTGCGCGCCGGTCCGGCCGACGCCGGTGATCTCATCGAGCTGGGCCACCTGGCGGGCGAAAGGGGCGAGCGCCTCCTCGATCCGTCCGGTCAGCGCCTCGATCTGCGCGGTCAGCCCGTTGACGCGGTCGAGCATCATGCGCAGCAGGTAGCCGTGATGGTCGCGGAAATGCCCGGTCAGCGCCTCCTGCAGGACGCTGATCTTCTTCCGCATGACCCCGCGGGCCATCCGGGCCAGCACGTACGGGTCACGCTGCCCGCCGATCAGTGCCTCCAGCATGTCCCGGCCGGACTTGCCGAAGATGTCGCTGATCACCGCCGACAGCTTGATCTGGGTATCTTCCAGCAGCTTCTCGACACGCTGCTTCTCCCGGGTCCGCTCCTGGATCAGGGTGCGCCGGTAGCGGCACAGATCCCGCAGCTCCCGCTGCCACGGCGGCGGCACCAACGACGGCCGCAGCATTCCCCGCTCGGCCAGCTTGGCCAGCCAGACCGCATCCAGCTTGTCGGTCTTCGCCCGGCCTGGCACGTTCTTGACATCGCGGGCGTTCACCAGCCAGCACTCGGTCGCGTCTTCGAGCAGGTAAAACGGCGGCTTCCAGTACGTCGAGGTGGCCTCCATCACGCACAAGCTCACCTGCTGGCACACCAGCCAGTCCCGCAGATCCAGCAGCGACCGGGTGGTCGTCGCATACGTGCGGACCTCCTGCCGCCGGCCTCCCGGCCTGGTCTCGTGCGGCACCCGCACACACGCCACCAGCGACGCCTTGCCGATATCCAGCGCGGCCACCCGCGCCACCAGCTCAGCAGCCTCTTCGATGATCTCCTCCATCAGATCCGTCCTCCCATCGGCACCAGCCAGATTCCGGTGGCTGCCCGCGGGAGCCAGCAGAGACACCAACCCGGAATCGCGTGCTCGCGGCAACACTGCAGGACCCTGAAGAGGCTCCCGGCGATCAGACTTCTAAACGGGCTCGAAGCACCAAGGGCGTTCGACGTCAGCGGGCAACCACAACCCGATTTTCATCCCCGCAGGACATCCCCGCAGGGGATACGTAGGACTTCTAACCAGCTCTCGGGTTCGAAGTCACCCTCTGCCGGATCCCCGAACCCCACCCAGACGGAACAGGCCCGGCTCAAGCCGCCTGACCTGCACAACCCTCCCGCAGACCCTGACCGGCCCCGACGGGCCAGGGTCCGCTGCCGCACGCCCAGCTAATCTCCCCGCCGCCGCCAGTAGAGCTCACCGGGCAGCCCGTCAGAGTCTGGCCGTAGATGTCCCCGGTCATCCCGGTGCAATAGATGCCGACGAAACGGTGCGGCGTGATGACAACTTCCCCGTTGCCTGATCGCACGCCGTTGGTGATCTGCGCCGAGCCGAACGACGACCCGCCGCCGCCTCCGCCCGACCCCCCGGATTCCTCCCCGCAGGCCTCATTGCTGCACGAGGTGCCCAGACCGCCCCCGCCGCCCCCGTAGAGACCTCCGCCGCCGCCGGCGCCACCGGTACCAAGCGCGCCGGAGGCCCCGGGCACCCCGGTTATCGTCCAGCCGGGGTTCTCGTAGACCCACGGCGTGCCTCCGCCCCCTCCCGCTCCTCCGGCACGCCTGGCCCCGGCGCCGCCCCCGGCTCCCGGGTTGCCATAACTGCCGGTGCCCGTCACCGAGCCAGTCGCTCCCGGTGCGCCGCTCGCGCCGCCTGGACCGCCGATGCTGGACGGGGCGCTGCCGCCGCCCCCGGCGGCGACGAGCACGCGGTCATCAAGGCCGTAGCCGGGGCCGATCCTGACGTCGCTCGCCCCGCCGCCGCCTGCCCCGGGCGCCCCGCCCGTGCCGCCGCCGTTGTAGCCGCCCGCCGAGCTTCGGCGCGGGGGCATCCCGCCCACGTAAATGGCGAAGACCTGACCGGGAAACACGCGCAGCGTCGCCCTCACGCGCGCTCCCTTGCCACCGTGCAGACCGCCTTGGGCGCCGTAGACGCTGAAGGTCGCCGTAAGGACGCCGGCCGGCACAGTCCACTGCTGTGGCCTTCCGATGTAGGGCAGATCCGGTAGCACGCCGGTAGCCCGCCCGCCCGGGCACCGGTCGTCCCTGCCCGGACCCCCGGCGAGCCCGGCCGGATGCCGACTAAGCCAAGCCCGACGAGAACCGTCCCCGCGATCACGACGACACGCCACGCTCCAACCCGCATGACAACCACCTCCCCCCCTCGACGCCCCCCGCCGGGTTCCCCTCAACCGGGACGCTCCGATCCGAGCTGACCCGCTGTGGCCCGGTTCTGTCCTTGCCTATGAGACTGCCTCGGCGCAGGCCGTGTCCAGGCGCAGCCCCGCACCGGTAAAGGGCGACCAAGCCAGCTGCCCGCTCGCCGGGCAGTGCCGCGAACCACGAGCCCCGGCCCGTGAGACCTTCTGGCGTGAGGCCCTGCCCCTTGGCCTCCGCCGGATCCGTGCTGGTCGTCGGCCGAGGCTGCGGCGATGGGAGCCAAGGCGGTAGGACATGTGCCATTCTGGTCGCCTGAAGCCGGGGAAGCGGGGCGATGAGCATGAACGTGCGCTGTATGACGATGGGGCGGGTGACCGCTGGCCTGGCACTGGGAGCCGTCCTGGCCGCAGGTCCGGGTGTGCTCGGGCAGACCCGGGCGGCTGCAGCGGCCGGCGAGCGGGTAACCGCCGACGCGGGCACCCCGCCGGCGTTCACCAGCGCCTTGTCCGCCAGTTTCACCAGAGGCTTGACCGGCAGATTCACCGTGTCCGCATCCGGCTCACCGGCCCCCTCACTGTCGGAGTCCGGCACGCTGCCGCGGGGGGTGACGTTCCATGACAATGGCAACGGCACGGCGACGCTGGCCGGCGCGCCGAGCGTGACCAGTACGGTGATGTACCCGCTCACGCTGACCGCCTCCAACGGGGTCCCCCCGAACGCCGTGCAGCACTTCAGGCTGACGGTGGCCGACCACGCCGGCTATGTGCTCACCGACGCTGGCGGTGGCGCCTATCCGTTCGGCGGGGTGCGCTACGCGGGCTCGCTGCCCGGCGAGGGCATCCATGTCAGCGACGTGACCGGAATTGCCGCGACCCTCGACGGCCGCGGCTACTGGATGGTGACCGCCAGCGGGCAGGTCTACAACTTCGGGGACGCGCGCCCGTACGGCTCCATCACCGGCATCCCCATCGTCGGCATCGCTGCCACGCCCAGTGATGGCGGGTACTGGCTGGTCGCGCGGGACGGCGGCGTGTTCACGTTCGGGAACGCCAAGGACTTTGGCAGCATCCCTGGTCTCGGCGTGCACGCCACTGACATAGCCGGGATGGCACCGACCCGGGACGGAGATGGCTACTACATCACCCGCGGCGACGGGACCGTCTTCGGCTTCGGCGACGCCCTGTTCCAGGGAGGACAGGTGACGGCGCATTTCGGCTCGCCAGTGGTGGCGATCGCATCCGACCGCGCGACCGAAGGCTTCTGGCTGCTCTCCGCCATCGGCGGCATCTACGCCTACCACGCTGGCTACTTCGGTGCCACCTCGCCGGCCGACACAATGATCGGGATTGCGCCAAGTCCCGACGACCGGGGGTACCTGCTGGCCGACCATGCGGGGCACGTGTACCCGCACGGCGACGCGCACAACGCCGGCAGCGCCCCCAGTTCGCAGGTCACCGGAATCGCCGCACCGTAAGCACTGGAATCGCTGCACCGTAAACACTGGTAAATCACACGGCGGGTCGCGGAAGATCGGCACAGGAATTACCGCTCAGCGCTGGACAGCCGTCCCCGATTCGGTCGTTTCCGGGACGGCCCGCAGCGTGCCCCGCCCGGACCCGCGACGACCCGAGGACGAGGCCGCTGGGGAATCCGGTCAGCCGGAAGCAGCCTAAAAGATCTTGATCCGCAGGTACTGACGATTAACCGCGGCAGCCACGGACGAGGAGGAACCATGATCCCTAACGCGCTTCGCGGACCGGCCGGACCGGTCCCTGAGCGGGCACAACCGCCAGCCGTCCGCGCGCGGCGGCACCGGTCACGGCCGCTGCTGCGGGCTGCGGCGCTGGCCGCCGCGCTGCCGGCCGCCCTGGCGATGTCCGCGCCCGCGATGGCCGCCACTCGCAGAACTTCACCGGCACGCTCAAGGGCAGATACGTGATCAGCGGACCGCAGATCACGGTGTCCGGAACTTTCACCCGCAGCAACGGGACGGTTGGCTGCGCCCCCCGCCTGGCGCCCATCCTGTGAGCAGAAGGTCCAGGCGGTGCAGTGGTGGAAACGACCCGAGGCGGACATGGGCCGCTACCGCGCTCAGTACCTCTACCGCTGCCCCCACCACTCCTGCCGGGGCCAGGTGGTCGAGCCCGCCGTACTCGAGCAATGCTTGAGACCTGTGGATGGCCGGGATGGGGTGTACCTTCCCGGTGACCATGCGAAGCCTCAAGCAATGACCGGCGTTGGCGCGCCGGCCGGGAAGGTACAACCCGATGCTCACCGTAGTCTCTGGCGATGGCTCAGGCCACGAGGCCGGGAAGGACAGCTCGCCGTCGCTGATCGATGAGATCGTCCGCGAGGGCGCGCGGCGGATGCTGGCCGAGGCGCTGCAGGCCGAGGTAGACGCTTACATCGCGGCGCATGCCGCCGAGCGGGATGAGAACGGCCGCCGGCTGGTGGTCCGCAACGGCTACCACCAGCCGCGGGAGGTCCTGACCAGCGCGGGCGCCATCGAGGCGACCGTGCCGCGGGTCAATGACAAGCGCACTGACCCGCAGACCGGCGAGCGGAAGCGGTTCTCCTCGGCGATCTTGCCGCCCTGGGCGCGCAAGACCCCGAAGATCACCGAGGTGCTGCCCCTGCTGTACCTGCACGGCCTGTCGTCCGGGGACTTCGTGCCTGCGCTGGGCCAGTTCCTGGGGTCCTCGGCTGGGCTGTCGGCGGCGGTGATCACCCGGCTCACCGAGACCTGAAAGGCCGAGCAGCGGGCGTTCGCGGCCCGGGACCTGTCCGCCGCGGACTACGTCTACGTCCGGGCGGATGGCATCCACGTGAACTTCCGGCTGGAAGAGCACAAGCTGTGCCTGCTGGTCATGATCGGCGTGCGCGCCGATGGCCGCAAGGAGCTCATCGCCCTGGCGGACGGCTACCGCGAGTCGGCGGAATTGTGGGCGGACCTGCTGCGCGATTGCGCCCGCCGCGGGATGCGAGCCCCGGTGCTGGCCGTTGGCGACGGGGCGCTGGGCTTCTGGAACGCGCTGCGGGAAGTGTTCCCGCAGGCCAGGGAGGGCCGCTGCTGGTTCCACAAAACCGCCAACGTGCTGGCGGCGCTGCCGAAGTCCGCGCACCCGGGGGCGAAGGAGGCCCTGACGGAGATCTGGGCCGCCACTCAAAACGCTGGGACGCCACGCCGGATGACTCAGAATTCCGGGACAAAGCGTGCCGATGACCCAGGTCAACGGAACCAGCGAGCTAATGACTCAGCTCCGCGACGCCTGACTCACATCAGATAGGACAGGACCATTGCCCGGACTCCCATGGGCACATCCAGGCTCCGATGGACACAAGCTCCCGGGAGCGGCACTTCGTTGAGCTGGGCATGTCCCGGAAAGCGAGCCTGTTGGCCCCACTTTTGGCCCCACCATTCGTTCGAAAGTTTTCGAATCTAACCCCTGACCTGGAGCCCCCTTACGGAATCGAACCGTAGACCTTCTCCTTACCATGGAGACTAGATAACCTTTCGAGCCACCTCAATGCGAGCGCGCAAAGCTTCTAGCTGTGCCAACTGTCCACGGACTATGCGTGGGAGTATCCCCGCTGATCTGGCAGTTGTCCCCCCTTTAGTCCCCCCGGCGGGTAGACTGTCACCATGGCCAACCGGCGTCCGCGCGGTGACGGCGGCATCTCATTCGACCACCGTGGCCCGTGCAGCGATAGTGAACGGCATCGGCATTGCCCCGGCAGCTGGCGGGGCGAGGTGACGCTGGGGTTCACGGCAGAGGGCAAACGCGACAGAAGGCGAGTCAAGGGCCGCACCAAGACCGAGGTGCAAGACAAGCTGAAAGCACTGCATGCCGACCTGGACAAGGGGGTCATCCCGAAGGCTGGTTCCGCCGCCTACACGGTGCAGCAGGCGGCGGAGGACTGGCTGCGCGAAGGCCTCACCGGCCGGGCCGCCAAGACGGTCAAGAAGAACGAGAACGTGCTCAGCCCGATCCTGAAGACGATCGGCGGCAGGAAACTCCGGGAGCTGACGGCGGTTGAGGTAAGTCAGGCGTTGTGCACCATGGCCGCCACGTACTCCACTGCCGCCGTGACATGGGCCATAATGCGCTGACCCGGACGATCCGGCATGCGGAATCACGTGATCTGGTCGGGCGTAACGTCGCCACGCTGGTTGACACCCCGCAGGGGCAGGCCGGACGACCCAGCAAGAGCCTCACCATGGAGCAGGCCGCCGCACTCTTGCGGGCTTCCGGTCAGGACCATCCCTATCTGGAGCTGCCCGCCGGGCTCAAGGACCGCCGGCGTCCGCCCTCGCTGATGCACGCCTACATCGTGCTGAGCCTGACCACGGGGCTTCGCACCGAGGAGATCCGGGCCTTGCGCTGGGACCACGTAGATCTGAAAGGCAATCCCGAGACCCTGCCGCCGACACCGCCGCATGTGTCCGTATGGCGTTCGGTGCGCGGCTCATGGCGACACGAAGACGGAGAAGTCGCGGCGGACCCTGGAGCTGCCGCAGGTGGCCGCCGAGGCCCTGCGTGAGTGGTTGAACGATCAGGCTGATGAACGCCTCGAAGCAGGCACGCGGTGGCACGATAACCATCTTGTTTTTACGACCGTCACCGGTACTGCTCTGGATGCCGCGAATGTCAGGAAGATGTTCCGGGCGGTATGCAGGTCGGCCGGAATCGGTGACCGCTGGACGCCCAGGGAATTGAGGCACAGCTTCGTCTCGGTCATGTCACATGCGGGCATGGCTACCGAGGAGATCGCGCATCTGGTGGGGCACAGCAGCTCAAGAACCACTGAGGTCGTCTACCGCCATGAACTACGGCCGGTGATCCGCTCAGGGGCCGAGATCATGAATATGATCTTCAATGGGTAACTGCTGCACGGTCCACGGGTTTCGGATTGTTGCTCTGACCTATCGGTTAAGGAGAGTTAAAACTCTTGAGTTCTTGCATGCCATGCAACTCAGACGAATGGCCTGACATGGCCACAGGTGGCTCGACCAGCAGCGTTAGTAGCTCCATGTCGCTCAATGTGGCCTGTGATCGCCACCCGCTTGCTCCCCGTCTTGCTCCCCGACTGTCGCTTGCCAGCGTGATGGGACCGGGGTGTTGCCACGAGGAAGGGACCGCCTTTGGTCATGAGTGATCATGGTGGTTTCCTTTCTCCTCGTCAACGGACACGCTTGTGCTGCTGGTGATGGATGGCTTCTGGCGGCGCCGGTAGGACTCGCCCTCGATGACCAGTTCGTGGGCGGTGGAGGCGAGCCGGTCGACGGCGGACTGGGCCAGCAGCGGGTCGGCCATCATGGCCAGCCATTCCTCAGCGGTGCGATTCGAGGTCACCACGGTCGAGGCGCGCTGGTGGCGTTCGACGCAGAGCTGGTAGAAGTCGGCGGTCTCGGTCGGATCCAGCGGCTGCAGCGCGAAATCGTCCAGGATCAGCAGCTCGACGGTGGCGAGGCGACGCATCTCGTAGTCGAGGGTGTTGTCGAGGCGGGCTGCCTTGAGCCGCTTGAACAGCTTGGCTGCGGGAGCCATGTGCACGGTGCGCCGCCTCCGGATGGCGATGTGGCCCAGCGCGCAGGCCAGGTGGGTCTTGCCGACGCCGACCGGTCCCAGCAGCAGGGCGCCGTGCGGGCCGTCGAGGAACCGCAGGCTGACCAGCTCGTTCCACAGCTGGCGGTCGTAGGAGACGGCTGCGCTCTGGTCCCAGGTGTCGAGCCGCATGCCGGAGTCGAGCCCGGCGGCGCGGGCGCGCAGCGACGCGGACTTGGCTTCCCGGCGGGCGTGCTCGTCGGCCAGGACGAGCTCGAGGAAGTCAGCATGAGTCATCTTCTGCTGCCGGGCCAGGACCAGCCGGTCGGGCAGGGTGGCCAGCATCTGGCCGAGCTTGAGCGCCCGCAGCGTGGTGCGCAGGTCCGGGCTCACGGTGTCGCGGATGGTGGCGGTCACCGGCTCTCCTCCTTCCCGCCGGGGATGAGCGTCAGCTGGGTGCCGCCGGGCCGGTATTCGACCGGGTCGCGCGCGAACCGGGCAGTGGCCGCGGTGGCAGGGACCGGCGGCGGGGGCGTGTTCTCGGTTGCCTTTTCCAGCATCGAGGCGATCTTGGTGACGCTGACCACGTCCAGGTCGAGAGCGCGCTGGCAGGCGGTGTTGACCGGGCCGGGGCCGTAGCGGCGGACCAGCCCGAGCAGCCGGTAGACCTGCCGCATCTTGGTCCAGGGCAGGTCGGTATCCAGCAGCCGGTCCGCATAGACGCCCACGCTGTCCCCGTGCCGCCGCGCCGCCCCGGCGAGGGAGGCGACGTCGCGCATCGCATAGGTGGTCTTCTCGGCCGGCAGGTCAGCCGGGTCGGTGGACCGCCGGCCCGGCTGCTGACGGGGGTGTGTCTTGACCAGCTGGCCGCGGTGAAACAGCTTGACCAGGGCCGAGTCGGCGCGGGCGTCCAGGTGGCAGCCGAGGTAATCCTGCGGCGCCGAATACAGCGCCCGGCCGACCTCGACATGGAAGTCGCGGTGCACCTTGACCCGGGTGAACACCGGCACGTCATAAGGCAGGCTGAGCGGCAGCAGCGCCGCTGCCTCGAATTCGGCGAACACCTCCGCCGGGCGGGCCTGGATGGTGCCGTGGATGCGCATCCCGGCCACGTTGCGGCACCACGCTTCCGCCCGCGCCTGCGCGTCGGACAGGCCGGTGAAATGCTCGCCGGCGAAGAAGTTGCCGCGCACGTACTGCACCGCCCGCTCCACCTTCGGCTTGTCCTTCGGCGACCGGACCCGCGCTGGGTCGGTGGCGAAGCCGCAGTGCTGCGCGTAATCCAGCCACCCGGCGGTGAGCCGCGGGTTGACCGCGTCCGCGTCGGTGACGATCGCCGACGCGTTGTCCGGGATGAGGACCTTGAACACGCCGCCGAAGAACACCCACGCGGCCTCGCACCCGGCGATGAACGCGGCCAGCGTCTGGGTGAAGCTCAGCCACACGAACATGTGCCGCGAATAGCACCCAGTGAAGATCAGCGCGTGCACCTTGCGCTGCCGCCCGGTCACCGGGTCGGCCAGCAGGCCCAGATACCCGAAGTCCAGCTGGCACTCCGCGCCGGGCTCGCCGTCGGCGACCCGCACCGTGGACGCGGTCCGGCCGAAGCCGCACCGCTCCACGCAGAACCGGTGCAGCGTCCGGTACGGCACCACGACGCCCTGCCGCTCCAGCAGTATCCCGATCTTGACCACCGACAGGCCCGCCTTCACCTGCGCCTTGATCTCGCCGTGGCGGGCCTCCAGCAGGTTCCACGCCAGGCCGTGCCCGCCCGGCCGGGCCGGGCGGACCACCTGCGCGACCTGGCCGACCAGCTCATCCGACAGCTGCCCGGCCCCGCCATCCCGGGCCAGCCCCGCCGCCACCGCCGCGTCCACATACCGGCGGGCGGTCTTACGATCCACCCCCGCCTGCTCAGCCACCCGGCGCAGCCCGGCACCAGCCAGCCACGCCCGCAGCACCTCACGGATCTCAGTCACGGCAACCTCCCGGAAAGCCATCCCCCGAACCCCCAAGTCGATCGACTTGAAGGCACCCGGTACCGGAAGTGATCAAGACCGCCAAGCCGACACGCCCGGTGGTCCCATCACTGGCAACCAGGTGGTCCCATGCTCGTGGCAGAAAACCCCGAAAAGTGGTCCCATGCTCGTGGCAGGCGACACCCGACCGACTTCTTGTCATTCGTGCATGCGCCGCGGGCTTTGTCCGCTGACCCCGGAGGCCGCCGCTCAGGCGCCGCAGGGTGACGGACGTCAGGCGTGGCCGCCCCCACGGCCGTTTCAAGATCGTTCTGGGCCGGACAGTCGTTTCCTGGCTGCTGTGGATGTGACGTTGAGTCGCGATCTTGTATCGATCCGGCATTCCTGATCATGAAGTAAGGCGAAGCCCCGGTAATACGAGGTGTCCTCCTACAGACTCTCGCCAGCCGGAGCTTCGCCGTGCTCGATTGTGCCATTGCCCGTGCCGGTCCCGCACGGGACGGGCGGCTGATATCCCGGCTCGCCGATGATCTGGCCGAGGCACGGCCCGCTGCCTTCGCTCCGGCGGCCGCCATCTGCTGTGACCTGCTGGAATTGCTCGCCGGGGTGCGTGACGGGCGGCCGGGCCAGGGGCGGGATCATCCGGTGGCGGCGGTGCTGGCGCTGGCTGCCGCGGCGGTGATCGCCGGGTCCCGGTCATTCACCGCAATCGCCGGGTGGGCCGCCGACGTGCCCGCCGGCGTGCTGGAAGACTTGTACCGAAGGTGCGGGGCGGCCCGGCCCAGCGCCGCGCCACCCTCGAAGGTCACGATCTGGCGGGTCGTTACCGGGGCTGACGCGGCCGCTTTAGACGCGGTGGCCGGCGCGTGGCTGATGCAGCGGGCCAGCGCCGCCGGGGAGCTGGCCAGTGATGACGATGCGGCGCCGCTGATGCCGGTCCGGGTGGATGGCAAGACCGTCCGGGGTGCAAGGAACGCCGACGGCAGCCAGGTGCATCTGCTGGCCGCCCTGGCCGGCCGCCGAGGCGTGGTCGCCGGCCAGGTCGAGGTGGGCGCGAAGACGAACGAGATCCCGATGATCACCCCGCTGCTCGACGGCCTGGACCTGCAAGGAGCTGTCGTGACGGCAGATGCCCTCCACACCCAGCGGGCCACCGCGGACTACCTGCACGGCCGCGGCGCGGACTTCGTCCTGCCAGCCAAGGACATCAGCCCGGCCTGTTCGACGCCCTCGACGCCCTGCCCTGGGACCAGGTCCCGGCACCCTTTACCGCGAAGACCAATCCCAGATCCGCACCCGCTCCGGGCCCCGCGCCATGGCAACCCTCAGGAATCTCGCCATCGGCGCCCTCCACCTGGCCGGCCGCCACGACACCACCGAAGCCACCCGCTGGGCTAGCCGCTCCATGGACCGGCCTTTCACCATCCTCGGCCTCACATCACGATCTTGAAACGGCCGTGTGGCCGCCCCCAGGCGCTGTACGACCTGACCCTCCGCTTGGAGACAATGATCGTGACGTTATCCCGCTGGAGATATCGCAGCACTTCGTTCCAACATGTCCCCCGCGTCGGGCTCAGGGCAGCGCAGGCACACGTGACGGCCGATTGGGCTAGCCGGACAAGGTCGGCGAGGCGGCCCGGATCTTCCGGGCGATCACCGACGCCGGGATCAACATCGACATGATCGTGCAGAACATCGCGGCCTCGCCACCGGCCGGTGCCGAGGCTTGCACTAACCGCGGGAGGGTCCAAGCTGCCACCCGAACTTGGCGGGACCAGGCGTTCGAAGGTATACACCGTGAGCAGGCAGCCCGCCTCCCAGTTGCAGGATCCGGCTGCGCCCTCCCGGTAATCGTGCAGCCCGGCCAGCTCCCAGCCGTCAGCGCCGAAGTGGTTCAGCAGCTCGAGCACCGTCTGACCGCTATCGGAGCAGTTCTCACCGACGCCTTATCCAGACCGTGACACAGGACGGTCCCCGTGCCTGACTGCGCCGCACGGCCATCCACCGTGATCGTGAGCTGCGCATACTGCCAACACGGCCCAGATCGCGCATGACCTCATACTCGGGCCGAGGAAGCACTCACCCAACCGCATGCGGCTAGAGGGGGCGACGTCGGTCCTATCGCGGTCTGGCGTCGCGTCGGTGAAGCCGGTCACGCCGAGCCGGGCGCTGTGGCCACTCGTGTGCCTTGCTAGGTCGGCGCACGCCCGGCTATGCAGACCTCGACCAGCCAGCCGCCGCATGCCGCATCCGTTGACAGCGCTGCGAGCCTGGTAGAGGCCAGTGAGCGGACCGGCGATGGCATCGCCGGAGAATACCGGCGTGCTGTCCCGCGCGCATGCGACCAGCCAGCCGGCGACCGCGGCGTTGTCGCCGTATGTTGACCGAGCACAAGCGTGCACCTCCTGAGCACCCACCCGTGCTGGGCTTCGCGCATAACCTGTAGCCGCCGCTGCAGAACTGGCCGTTTATCCGGCGTCCTATCGAATCTGCAGCAGCTCCAGCTCGATGCTGCGCCCATCAACAACGGGAAGCAACCCCGGATCCCTGGACGGCAGAACTACGCTGGCCACTCCTGGCGAGGTCGTCTCACCGCGTTGATTTTCAGCCCAGATGTCGATGTCGATCAGGCCGTAACCGTCCTTGACGTACTTGGCCGATACTTTGCCTTTACACCATGTTGTATCGCCGATAATATTAAAGCGCCGCATCTCAGCACGCAGTCGCTTCAGGAAGGCTGCGTCACCCATCCAGTTCGTTACCAAGCTGCACATCCAGGCTGTGCGCTGTGGGCCATAATCGTATGTGCCGGGGACACCAACGCTTTGCGCCACGGAGTCGCGGTGATGTCCTATCCCGGAATATTCGATGCCAGCCCCGGCTTCAGGATTGCGGAAGTAGTGACCAGGGTGCCTTACTGCATTTCCAAGAAGGATTCCGTGCGTATGGCCGCGTCCGCAGCCAACAAGAAATCCCATCGTGTCCATCAATGAGAGCGGTCCGCGGACAATCGGCGGCAGATCCTCGCCTACCGGTACGTCTTCCCAGTACCTGACGGCTCCACCGCGAACCTTTGCCGCCTCTGCGAGGCCTTCTGACACTATCGATTCTAGCTCCGTGTCACTGTACTTGTATTTCTTCAGATCACTGTACTTCCCGCTCTCGCGCGAGGCTGCCCGTGGGTGGCGCGTGCACCAGCCGAGCACTCGGGCAACTACTTCATCGCGCTGATTCGTAAAGGTAGCCTCGACGTACTGGATAGCGAACCTACCGGAGAACCGGCCGTCCTTCACGACAACGCCAACAACGCGCTCGATACAGGCAATTCGGTCACCAGGTCGAACCGCCCGGAAGAACTCCCAGTCATTCCCGGCGTAGAACCCATGCACCCCGGGAAAACCCCACCGCGTGCGCCCAGGCCAGCCAAAAGCGTATGGGAACATCGGGTGGGCGACCATTGAGGCGTATTTTGTCGAGCGGCCGTATTCGGTATCTCTGTACAATGGGTTCAGGTCGCCGATTCCATTGCAGAAGTTTCGCATCGTATCGGTGGTAGCATCCTGCAGATAAGGACCCTCCGGCCTGAGGATTGTTCCAATCATCGCTCGTGCATCTGCGATCGCCGCGTCGGTAATCGGGACTTCCGCAAGCACGGTATCGATGGCGGGAATCACATCTGACATGACATTCAGCTCCTGTCACTCTGCGTTCTGCGCAATGCTGCGCACACCACGGCCGCTAGATCCGAAAGCCGCTCCACTACTTGCACTCCGCTCGCATACAAGTAGCGCGCTTTAGCCTGATAGGACTCACGGTCCCCGGCGATAAGAGCACCCGCGTGCCCAAGTCTCCTACCGTTGGGCGCCATCTTCCCCACTATTATGGCTACCACGGGCTTGGCGCCGGATTGCTGAGCATACTCTGCCGCAGTATATTCCTCAACGCCGCCTATCTCACCTAGGAGCAGCACTGCTTTCGTCCCAGGATCCCGGTCGAATAGCTCCAATGCTTCTCTTGTTGTCACGCCCCGCACCGGATCACCGCCGATGCCGAGGACAGTTGACTGACCGAGTCCAGCGTTTGTCAGCCGCAGGCATGCCTCGTAAGAGAGGGAACCGCTCTTTGTGATGACCCCGACAGGCCCGGGGCTATACGCCATCGTCGGCATGAAACCGAGCTTGATCTGTCCTGGACTGATCAGGCCCGGAGTGTTAGCGCCGAGAAGAGTTGCATTCATGTCCTGAGCCAGTCGCCGAAGATAGATCGCATCCTTAACCGGCAGGCCGTCTCCTGGGTACACGACCAGCGAGATTCCTTCTTCCAGCGCTTCAGCAATAGCCTCCCGAGCACCCGACGGCGGGACAAAAGCGATCGATGCATCCGGGCTCGCCTGGCGGATGGCGTCGTTGACAAAGTCGAAGATCGGCACTCCGTCCGCCTCCGTGCCGCCCTTTCCAGGGACGACGCCAGCAACGACCTGCGTGCCGTATGACATCATCGTGCGCGTAGACCAGGAAGCCTGGCGCCCAGTCATGCCCTGCACCAGTACCCTGGTGTTGCGGTCCGCGAGCACGGTCACTCCTGGCCCCCCGATTGCAGGCTGGCCAGGGAAGTCATGGCAGCGTTCAGAGCATCATCGAAGGAAAGCTGATTCTCTAGGCCAGCCGACGTCAGGATTTCGTCTGCGGCCTGGACATTCGTGCCCATCAGCCGCACGATAATCGGCTTATCGGGCTTCTTTTCCTCGATCAGGCTCACCAGAGTTCGGGCTACGCTGTCGACTCTGGTCAGGCCCCCAAAAATGTTGACCAGTATCACCTTGATTTGGTCATCGCCACTAACCAGGTCCAGTGCCCGGCCGTATCCAGAGCGCGTAGGATTCCCGCTGCAGTCCATGAAGCAACCCGCTGAGCTGCCGGCATCGGATATTGCGTCTATCATCGCCATCGTGAGGCCAGCTCCGCCGCTGATAAGCCCGACCGGCCCGGTGAGCCGTACATATTCAATCTGCGACTCCTGGCGCAGAATATCCTCCTCGCGGCGCGGTGACATTTCCTGAACGAGCCGCGCGATCTCTGGCTGCCGGACGAGGGCGTTATCGTTAACTATCATCCGCGCATCGAGCGCGACGAGCCGACCGTGGCATGCGCCAATCGGATTCAGCTCCACGAGCATTGCATCCGATTCCAGGTATGCGTGCGCTAGCGCACACGCGATCTTCGACAACTGATGGGCTACCTGCTGGGGTATGCCCAGGATGTGAGCGGCGCGCCGGAAGCGCGCGGCCGGAACGGTCCCGTCCGCCCTGAGGGCGACATGCTGAACGGACGTGTCCTGTTCGATATCGACTCCTCCGGCGCCACCCAGCAGGACCTCCGGACCGGCCAGCGCCGTATTGAGGGCAACGGACAGGTAATACTCGGCGTCGGTTGACAGGAATGGTGCAACTAGAGCGGCGCATGCACGCATACCGTCGATCTCAACGGCAGTCACGGTCACGAACGCGTCTCGGGCCTGCGTCGGTGTATCTGCGCGTAGCACTGCCCCAGCCTTGAATCTGCCTCCGACGGGCACCAGGGCTTTAACGATGACGGTTGAACCGACCTGAGCTGCGTGGCGTGCCGACTCCTCCGCGCTTGCCGCCACGGCGAAGTCCCCCACGGGAACGCCAAACCTAGCGAGGATGCGCTTCGATAGGTGCTCGGGAAGCTGTGGCACTGTGACTCCCGCCGGAGAGAATCATAGAAACATAGGTTCTGATTCCCTGTGACAGCAGCTAGAGGTGTCGCCTCGTCATGTCTCAGGCGAAGTCCACGGCCACGTCCGGCCCTCCCGAACCTGAGGGCGGTGGACCAAGGCAGTCTGGTGAACTCGTGCTGTAAAGCTACAGGCCCGCACCTGCTGAGGCAACCTCCTCGTGCCAGCCCCTCCGGGGTCCGGATGTCCCGGCGGCGAAATCGCAACGTCGAGCCGGGCCACGCTCTGAACTCGAATACGGCCAGGCCGCGTCCACTGGCGCAGCGCGCATGCCGGGTACCTTGACGCCCTACTTACCCCTGAGCTAGCGTGTGGTCGTCGTCACGCCAGCATCAAGATCACTCTATTGAGTCGAGATGCTGGGAGTCGGCTGCTTCCCTGGGGGAACCGACCCTGAGAACGGGCAGCGGCTACATGAGGCTCCGTCCTCCTTGCCCGCCCGCCCTGGAGGTAGCTGAGTGGCAAGTCCAGCACATGCATCTGACATTAGCGGCCAGCCCGCTCAGCGCTGCACGCTGCGTCGTCGGGCCCGGCCACTTAGCATCGCCCATGCCTCACCGCCGGTCCAGCGGTGCCAAGTTAGCGATAACTAATGTCAACATACTTTCCGCTGTTCATCTACGGTCTCATCGATGGCGCAATCCTGGCGGTCGCCGCCCTGGGATTTACCTTGCAGTTCGGCATAACAAATATGGTGAACTTTGCCTACGGCGAGTTCATCACGTTCGGAGCGTACGGCGTGGTGCTGGTTAATACCATCGGCTACCATCCGAACTTCTGGGTGACTCTCCTCCTCGGCGGGATCGGCGGTGCCGCTATTTCATATGCCATCGGGTCCTTTATCTATGGGCCGTTCTTCCGTCGCCGGTCTCAGCTGCTGTATTCCCTAGTCTTGACATTTGCGATGTCGCTCATCCTCCAGAATGTCTACCTTGCAATCTGGGGTGGCGGCTTCCGTCAGCTCAGTCAAACGTCATCCCCGGCAGGTGGCAGCCACGTCCACCAGTTTGCTGGAGTCGCAATAACCACCCTGCAGCTGCTGTTCGTCCTGTTCGCCGCCGTGTGCTTGGCGGCCGCTCAACTCTTGCTCAAATACACACATCTCGGGAAGTCGATGCGCGCCATCGCCGATAACCGCGACCTCGCTACCGTTTGCGGCTTGAACCTGCGCCTCATTACAAATATCACATGGATAATCACCGGCTTCCTGGCTGGCGCAGCCGGGATCGTCGAGGCCCTGCAGACGGCGACCTTCGGCCCGACGCTCGGCGATACGTTCATCTATCTCGTATTCGCATCCGTAGTCCTCGGCGGAATCGGCCGACCCGTTGGCGCCGTTGTCGGCGCCTTGATCATTGGCCTCGTCACGCAGATGTCCGTTCCGATCGTCGGCTCAGATGTGTCACCGGTCGCAGTCTTCGCAATCCTCGCGATCCTGATGTTGTTCCGTCCGCAGGGGCTCTTCGGCGGAACCGGCCGGACTAGCTTCGCCGGAGGTTAGCGACAATGCGACGTTACGGCAGTGCCGTTATCGAGCCGCTCCGATAGAGCAGAATTACAACAGCCTAAGGCAGGACAGCATGAGATCAGTAAATGAACGTCGCCATTCGCTAGGTTATGTCATCGCCACAACCCTTGCCCTTGCGCTTGCCGTTACAGCGTGCGGGAACAGCAGCACAAGCAGCTCCGGCAGCAAGACCATCAACGTGGGGGTGCCTGCCGGATACTCTGGCACCACAATCATCTATGGCACGCCATGGCTTCAGGGCGTTCAGACGGCCGCAGACTATATCAACAAGTACGGGGGTGCTGACGGCAGCCAAGTGCATCTCATCAGCGTCAACACCGCGTCTGATCCGGTTGACGCCGTCAGCTCGGTCCGCAAGATGCTGGCCGCGGACAGTATCAGTCTGTCGATCGGACTGGCAGCCCTCGATTGGACCGATGCACTGCCGGTGCTGAACCAGGCCAGGATGGTGAGTTTCACTCACATCGGATCGCCCGCGATTGACAAGCTTGTAATGCCCTACAGTTTCAGCACGGGTCCGTCAGACGGCGTTGAGGGCGCCGCGGTCGCCGAGTATGCCCACATGAAGGGCTACAACAAGGTAGCCGTTGTCTTTGATGCCTCCCAGTCAGCGCAGACCCTAGTGCCGAGCCTCCAGCACGCCGCGACGTCGCTGGGCCTGAACGTTGTCGCCAATCCCTCGATCCCCGTTGGCGCGCCTTCTTACGAGGCCGAAGTTCAGCAGGTGGTGCACGCACACCCCGACGTGATCCTGATGCAACTGGACCCAGGGACCGCGAGCACGTTCTTCCCCGAGCTACGGGCGTTGGGCGGCGGATCGATCCCAGTAATCGCGACTGACGTCTCCCTCGACCCGAACTGGGTAAAGGCTGCGGGCGCAACCTACTACCACCAGCACGTCTCGTCGATCGAGGCATCAACTCAGGGCAGCGGTCCGGGCCTGAAAGTATTCAACTCGGGCTTCGAAGCGCGTTACCACCAGCCACCGCCGTTCCTGTCGGCCTACGCGTACGATGGCATGACTATCGCAGCATTGGCAATGGACGCTGCCAAGTCAACCGACCCATCGGTCTACTACAAGTACGTACTCGCTGTCACGACCCCCGGCCCAGGTGTCACTGACGTCTTTAGTTATCAGCAGGGCGCCGCGCTGCTCGCCAAGGGCAAGAAGATCAAGTACGTCGGAGTCGGCTCGCCAGACATCTACAACAGGTACCATCGAGTCAGCGCCACCTTCGCAGCGGAGCAGCTACAGGCGTCCGGCTCGGTCAAGCTGATCCAGGCCATCCCCGCCTCAGCTCTCCAGCCTTTGCTCTAGTCATCCTGGCACCCGGAGACCTATTTCTCAGCGGCAGGAGCAGGAGTTAGCAGATGTGGCAATACTACTTTCTGACCCTGGGAATCTATGGTTGCCTCAATGGGATCCTGGCGCTAGGGTTCAATGTTCAGTTCGGCCAGACTGGGATCATTAACCTGGCGTACTTCCTGTTCGTCGCCCTCGGCGCGTACATGACGTCGATCGCCGCGGTCGGACCGCCTCCCAACGACGGAGTTACCCACTACATAGGTGGTTTCGGCTGGCCGTTCCCTGTTGCCATCCTGTTTGGCGTCGCGTGTACGACCGTCTTCGCGTTGCTTCTTGGCGGCCTCGCCTTTTGGCGGCTCCGGCACGACTATTTCGCCCTTACACTCGTAGCGATCGCCCAAGGGCTCCTGGTGTTGTGCACCAATGATGTGGGTCTCTTTAACGGGACCGTCGGAGTCAACGGACTCGCGCTCCCCTTCGTAAGTACGTCGCCCAGAACCCAGCAGTGGATCTTCCTTGGGCTGTCGGTCATTGCGCTTGCCGTCGTCTATGCTTTCATCAGCCGGCTAGTTCGATCGCCTCTGGGCCGTGCCATGAAGACCGTACGCGAAGATGAGGAGGCAGTGTCGTCCCTGGGCAAGTCCCCGTGGCGGATCAAGATGATCGCGTTTGCAGTCGGCGCCGCGGCTGCCGGCCTTGCTGGCGGATTCTTCGCGACGTCCGTGGGGGGATGGAACGTCCAGGCGTGGCAGCCGGGTGAGACGCTGGTCCTGCTCGCTGCGGTCATCGTCGGCGGGCGCGGCAGGAACATCGGAGCGCTCATCGGCTCGATTGTCGTGCTCGAAGGCGTCGTCCAGGTCAGCACCTTCCTGCCCATCTTCAAGAACTCCCAGATCCTGCCCTATGTGCAGAACATAGCCATCGGCGCGCTTCTCCTCGGATTTCTCTGGTGGCGCCCTCAGGGTCTCCTCCCGGAACTCAAGGAGAAGTTCGCCGCCCCCGGCGCAGTGCCACCCTCGCCTGAGGCGAACATAGCCCGGACTCAGGCAAGGCCAGGTCGGGCATGAACGCCGGGCTGCCGATTCCCGGCGACTCGCACTCGCCACTTCCTGATCCCACCGGGCCAGCAGCAGGCACCGCACTGAGACTCGAGAACATCCGCTGCGCCTACGGTGGAGTCCAAGCCGTCGCCGGGGTGAGCTTCGAGATCCCGGAAGGCGCCTTCGTCGGTCTCATCGGACCAAACGGCGCGGGAAAATCCACGCTGCTGGACTGCATCTCCGGCTTCAACCGGTCTTACACCGGAAAGGTCTTCTACGACGGCCACGAGATCACTCGCTGGGCACCTCACCGAATCGCGTCTCGTTCTCTGATCAGGACGTTCCAGACTCCTCGCCTATTCCGGAACATGACGGTTCTGTCCAATCTTATGGCTGCGCCGCCGCGACAGAGAGGCGAGACACTTCTCGGTGTACTGAGAGGATCATGGCGGTCCGAGGAGAGCAAAAGCCTTGCCAAAGCACGCTCGGTCATCGCTAGCTTTTCGCTGGATCGGGTTAGCGATAATTATTGCTCCGAACTGTCCGGTGGCCAGGAACGCATCGTCGAATTGGCACGGACGCTCATGACTGAGTGCAAGGTAATATTGCTCGATGAGCCATTTGCCGGCGTTAGCCCTGCCAACCGAACCCGCCTCGCTGATCATCTGGCTGACCTATGGCGTATCCACGGCGTTACCATCATCATGGTCGAGCACAGGCTGGAGTGGATCGACCAGTTGTGTAATTCAGTTTACGTTATGGCCAGTGGCCAGATACTCGCCCAGGGCAGCATGTCCGAGCTGCGAAAGAACCGGCAAGTACTCGATGCGTACCTTGGCGGCACGGAATGAGCCTGACAGGTGCAGGTGAAAAGGGACCGAGCCCGGCACGGCTTGAAGTCATCAAGCTCTCAGCCGGTTACGGCAGGCAAAACATCCTGTTCGACGTCTCGGCTTCCTTCGGCGCGGGAAGGGTAACGACTATCATCGGCCCTAATGGCGCCGGCAAGTCAACATTCATCAAAGCTCTCTATGGGCTCGCTCGCGTTACCTCCGGCACTATCCTGCTCGAAGGAGCCGCCGTCCGCCCTGATGCGCGGTCCCTGGTGAAGCTTGGTGTCGCCTATATCCCGCAGGTGCGCAATGTATTCGCTACCCTCACGGTCCGCGAGAATCTGGAGATCGGGACCTATGTGAGATCGGCCTCGGCAGGCGTCGACCGGGTACTCCAACTGTTCCCTGATCTGAGAGGCTTGCTGCGGCGACCCGCGGGCAAGCTGAGCGGTGGGCAGCGCAATATGCTCGCCGTTGGTCGCGCGCTTATGAGCGATCCCTGCGTTCTTCTTCTTGACGAGGCTACCGGCGGCCTGGCACCCAAGGTGGCTCGAGACCTATGGCAGCACGTCGCACGACTGGCAACCGAGGATGATGTGGCTATTGTGGCGGTCGAGCAGAACGTGCATCTGGCGATGGAATTCAGTGACATGGTCTATGTCTTTGGTAGCGGCCGCAATCGACTCAATGGCACTGCCGACGAACTGCTTGCGCGCCCTGACTTTGCCGAACTCTTCCTGGAGTCGCAGAGTTCATCTGCGCTGCCCGATGGCAGGAACTGACGTTCGCAATATCATCGCCGGTGTTCCGGCATGCACCTTACCGAGCACGCAGCGCGGTCGCCACGGCCAGGGACCGGTTGTGCAAACCTCAGTTCTGCAGGACCGACCTCGCGGCTGCCGCATCCGCGATCCGGCCAAAGACCGACCCGCTGGTGAGACCCGAGCCCCCAGGATAATTAAAGAAAAAGATGCCCGCGGACAGCTCGCCACAGGCATACAGACCAGGAATCGGCGCGCCACCGACGTCGATCGCGTGCGCCTCGGGATCAATTCGCAAACCGCTGAACGTGAAGGTAATACCACAGGTGACCCCGTAGGCTTCGAACGGCGGTGTACCGATCAGATTCGCCCAGTTGCTCTTGGGCGGATCGACGCAGTAAGTCCGTCGGCCATCGAGAATGTTTGGATTAAAGGCCACTGTCGCGTATATAGCCCGGTTAAATTTCTCGACTGTGTCCAGGAATGTGTCCGGATCGACACCGTCCATACGCCGAGCCAGTGCCTCTATGCTGTCCGCAGTTAACTTAGTTGCCTCACGGATTCTATATTCGTCACGCAGTAGATGAGTGACCTTTTTATCGAAAACCTGCCAGGCAAATTGGCCCGGCTGCTGCAATACCAGGCGACCGTACTTGGCATAGGTGTAGTTCCGGAAATCAGCACCTTCATCAAGGAACCGGTCTCCGGCAGCGTTTACCATGATGCCCAACGGATAGCTGTGCTTCTGGAATCCGTCTCGCGCGCTATAATCGCCGAACTCCGGCGCGTTCCGGTCCTAGCTGACAGCGTGGCAGCCGGACCAGTTACCCACAACCGATGCTCCGATACGCAAGGCCATCTCGATACCGTCGCCAACGTTGTAGCAGGTCCCGCGCACCTTTGCCAAGGCCCATCCTGGACCTAGATATCTTGTGCGCCACTCGGAATTTGCCTCTAACCCGCCAGAGGCGAGCACGACGGCCTGCGCCGGGACTACATGCATCCCGCCGTCTTCTCGCACCCGCACACCACAAATTCCCCTACCGTCATGCTCGAGGGCCAGCGCGCGCGATGAGTACCTGATCTCTACGCCAGCGCGGATCGCAGCCTTTGTCAGCGACTCGACCAGGCCTGGTCCTCCGCCGACTACCTCAAGGACTGCGCCTCCCCAGAACTTGAATCTGCCCTGCACCTCGAAGGCCTGCCGACCGTAAGCGGGCGCGAAACGGACGCCGTGCGCGTGCATCCAGACCAGGGTGGGATGGCTTTCATCCACCAGGACTTTCGCAAGGTCGGGATAACAGTGATGGTCCGTCACCCTGCCAAGATCCGACAGGAAATCCGTGCTGCTGTAGCTACCAAAGTCCGTCTGCGCAAGCTCACCGCCGGTCAGGTCAGGCGCGATCGCCAAGATCTCCTCGATATTTGAGAACGCCACTCGCATCAGCCCCGCAGTGAATGCCGTATTTCCCCCTGCCCTCCCTGCCGGTGCCGCCTCAAGCAGGTTTACGGACCTTGCTCCGGCCTCGCGTGCTGCGATGGCCGCGCACAGCCCGGCATTTCCGCCACCAACGACTACCACGGTCACCGCCGCCCCTGACATTCGCAGGCCTCCTGTTCTCAAGGCTCATCCCTCCGCTCGTCATGATCGTCAATTTGAGCCAGGCCGCCTGCACTCGTTCTGATCCTAAGATGACTCAATTATCGCACGGCTGGTCCTGAACGCCGAGATCTCGCACCAGGTAGACCTGCGGCTAATCCGTTCGTGGGCTCCCGGCCATTCGGGCTAAAGCAGGAGCACCTATTCTGCGTTCGGCTCGGACAGGGAGGGTACTATCGTGCTCGCCAGACCGCATTGCCTAAATTAGCCGGGTGGCATGAGCGCGGCCCACGCCCGGTCCGCTGCTCCTTCGACCGCGGCGGTCGCGGCCGGACGGTGATGCACCTGTCGAAGGCACCGGTGCCAGCCGAGGCTGATGCCGCGGCTGAGTTGCACTGCCCAGACTGGGCAATGGCGGCGCCTGCCCGGCGTAGGCCGATTACCGCATTCACCATCCCGCTCCGTACTGCGGCCGTAGATCGTATCTTCCGGCGTGAGCCGGAGACTTGGGGCCGGCGGTTGCCCTTGCGCGCGCGCTGAACTGGTGATGTGCAGGCGGGTGGCATCCCCGCATTCTCCCCGATCGTGCAGCAGTTCTCGCGCGGCAGCGCGATCAGCCTAGAGACCAAGGATTCTCTAGGCACGAACGCCCCGCGCCTGCCGCGGCTCCACCAGCCGAACCGGCCAGCGATCCGGCCCATCGGCTCGTCACCAGAAGATCATCCAGAGTCCTCACAACCACGGACGATCAGACAGTAGCCATCTCACGTCCAGCAGCGACACGCTGGAAGATCACGAACTATGGCTGGAGGATTAGATGTGGATATGCTCACTCAGGCGTGTTCCCATGGCAAGAAGGCATCTCCGACAGCCGCTGGCCAGGACACTGATCAAGGCGTCACCAAATCGCGCTTGCATTCCGGCACCCGAGGAAGGAAATTATAATGGCTGACGAATGGCCGTTCTACGTGGTTTCCGGTCACGCTAAACTTCCTCAGGACTCAGCGGCTCGGTCGGTCTACGAAATACTTACCATCGTCGCCGCCGTCGATCCAGTCTCTGGTACTGTTCTCGACGTCAGCTCGACCTTGATCACGGAACCCGCTCAAGAGTTTCTCCGGCGGCTTGTCACCGGAGTCTCGCTCGATTCTCCGGCTGATCAGGTCTACGAAACGATGCAGACATACTACTGGGGCGGCGCGAAGAAAGCTCTTGCGGCCGCAATCCGTGACCTATATAATAGGTGGTCAGAGCTCCGAAACGGGTCTGACCACAATCTCCGGCCTGCGGGGAGCTCATAGATGCCGACTGTCTGCAGCCACGCAGGATCGGCATCTGGGGCTCGCTTAGACCTCTGGGAGTCGTCCCAGATAACCGGTCAATGGCATCTCCGGCTCCCAGGCTCGAGTGGTCTCCGATAGGGACGGGTATGATCTGCCGGCGAAGCTCACACGTTGCACGATGGCGCCCTGGGAAAGCTCAACCCGTGTCCCGACCGCCGAGACCCAGGTTCGCCGCGCTAGGCGGCCCGGCATCTGGATCAGGTCATGCCCGCGGCCCGCGGTCCTGATCAGGTTTCCGTGAGATGCACCTGTGGCACCGGCGCACCGCTCCTCCTGTTCTGTCAGCCGCGGGAGCCGAGGCGGCGGACGGGAGTCGGTAGTGCGGCTTGACGAACGCATAGCCGGCGAGCTTGGGCGGTACACGCCGGTCGTATTCGGCCTAATCGGCCAGGACACCATGCGCCTGGCCGCCTTCGCGGCTGACAGAGGCACTCAGTATGTCGCCGCCCGGCATGAAACCGGTGCTGTCAGCATGGCGGCGGGCTATGCCCGCGCCGCAGGCACCGTCGGTGTCGTCTTGGTCAGCCGCGGGCCAGGCCTGTCTAACGCCTTGAGCGGCATCATCGCGGCGGCAAAGGCCCATGCCCCGGTACTGGTCATGACCGGCGACGATCCGACGGACGCCGCGCCTGGGTCATACGACCCGAAGCGCATCGATCAGCTCGCGATCCTCAAAGCCACGGGAGTTTCCGTGGTCCGGCTGCTCACGGCTGAACAAGCGCTACTTGACATCCGGGCCGCGTTCCAGCACGCCGCAGACGGCACGACTGTCGTTGTCCTGATCCCCCTGGACGTTCTGGAGGCTAACTCCGCCCCGGCACGCGCCGCACCTGGGGCCTGGCCGGAGAGTGCCAAGCGAGACCTGCCCACCGCCAGGATCGACGACGTTCGGGCGGCCGCGGACGCCATCGAAGCAGGTTGCGCCAGCGGTACAGCACTGGTCCTGGCAGGACGTGGGGCATCATCGCGTGCCCGCTCAGCTCTCGAGCGCCTGGGCGACCTCACTGGCGCGCTGATGGGCACCACCCTTCAGGCCAAGTCCCTGTTCGATCGCAACACCCGCAACGTGGGTATCATCGGAGGCCTCGGAAGGCCAGATCTGGCTCAACTCCTCGCCGATACGAGCGTGGTAATCGCCGCAGGCGCCTCGCTTAACCCGTTCACCACCTGGCGCGGGCGCCTTCTCGGATCAGCGCACCTCGTTCAGATCGACCTCGATACCGCCGCGTTCGGCCGATACGTGCCCGTGACCACGGCTCTGCACGGTGACGCGCTCCGCGTCGTGACCGACCTGGCCGATGAGCTTGACCACCGATCCTTCAGGGTCGCGCCGTCTCCGGCGCCTGCCAGACTTGGGTGTCTCCCCGCGCCGCCCCGCGCGGGCCCGCTAACCACGTCCAGCAGTGTCGATCCGCATCTTCTCATGCAGGCTCTCGACCGCGTATTGCCGGCCGATCGCGCCGTCGTCGTGGATGCGGGCCATCAGCTCACTTTCGCCTGCCAGCACCTGCATGTTGACAGTCCGGACGCATTTGTCTTCCATGACGCGTTCCAGTGCATTGGCATCGGGCTTGCCACCGCTATTGGCGTGACTTTCGCGCAGCCCAGGCGAACTACCGTGGTTTCGATAGGGGACGGCTCATTCATGATGAGCTGCGGGGACCTGGATACCGCCATTCGTCATCACCTACGGCTTGTCGTACTCGTGATGAACGACGGCGGCTTCGGTGCTGAGCGACATTATCTCGATATGCTCGGCATAGACTCGGCCACTGCGCTGTTCCAGAATCCGCCATTAGCGCACTTGGCTAGGGCTATGGGGGCACGCGCGATTAGTGTTCGGGGACTCGCCGACCTCCACCAGCTCGCGCATGCGCTTTCCACTGCCGAGGCTGGGCCGATTGTAGTGGATTGCCATATTGACCCGTCAGTACGAAGCGACTGGCTGGACTCGAATCTGCGACGCGGGCCAGTCTGAGAACGGCCTGGTCTGAGCCAGGCGCAAACTTGACGACACCGGAAGGGTAACAAAGAAAATGGCCAGATACTCACGATCAGAAGCTAAGTCCTGGCTCCGTGGCCTCAAGGGCTACCTAGTCATCGTCACAACGCCCTATCGCGCTGACGGCGAGGTCGATCTCGATGGGCTGCGCCGCAATGTCGCGCAAAGCCTGGAACTACCCGGAGTGACGGGTCTCTACCTCGGCTCAATCTATCAAGAGTTCTGGACTCTGACATTGACGGAGAGAATGCGAATCATCGAGGCAGCCGCGCGCGAATGTGACGGTCACGCTACTGTCATGGCTGGGGTATCGAGCACCTGCGCTCGCGATTCGATGGAACTAGCACGCGCGGCGGAGGACGTCGGCGCCGACGCGCTGATGGTATGGCCACCATTCTACGGGCCGCGCGATGACGACGGGATGATGGCTTTCTTCGAAAGCATAGCAAGCGCATCAGACCTGGCTATCTGTTCCTACAGCACAACCATCTCCGAGCTAGGCTATTATCTCACCCCGGATCTTGCTCAGCGACTAGCGGTCATCGATACCTTCAGCGGCGTCAAAGAGGCCTCGCGCAGCCTTAGTGGCTACTCAGAGATGGTGTCTACGGTTGGCGAAGTTCTCACCGTCAGCAGCCCGCTGGAGGAATACACGCTGTTCGGTCTCGCCGCCTTCGGCCGCAGCTACGTCCCGGCGCTGATGCTCGGCAGCTCTAGGCCACTCTACGTGCAGAACAGCGAACACCCCTATTGCGCCCAGTTTGCGCAGGCGCTGCTAGCCGATGACCTGCAGCAGGCCTCGGCAGCACTCCGGCCGATTCTGTGGGCAGCAAATCGCCTCCACAACCGATTCGTCAGCCGCGGCGCGCATAACGTCGGCCTGGTGAAGTACATCACCGAACTAGCCGGCATGGCGAGCGGTCCAGTCCGGCCGCCGATGAGTTCACCGACGGACGCGGAAAAAGCCGAGGCCCGGGCTGTCCTCGCCGAAATCGGCATGCACGATGTGCGGGGTGCGGTTCATACAGCCGCCTGATCGCCGGTGCTGACAGCTTGGCGTGGGCTGCAACATGACAGTACCAGCTGTGGCAGAAAGGGTTGCTGACGTGGATGATTTCGAACAGCTAGAAGCCCGCCTCGCCGAACACCACATCCCCGCGATGGAGTGGGGCCGGGTGTTTCACGAGTTCGATCCCGAAATGTATCGCGCCTACGTCGAATGGACGTCACGCGCACGGCGCCACGTCGAGCTTGAGCCGAAGATCCGGGAGATGGTCGCGATCGTTGTGAATTGCGTCGTGGCCTGGCCGTCACCGTATGCGGACGTTCATTATCACCGCGCTCTCGAGGAGGGCGCGACCGTTCAGGAACTCGCAGATGTCGTCCTGGCCACAGGCAGGCTGGCCGGTCCGCATGCCTATACACATGGTCTCAACTTGCTCGCCAAGGTTCTTGAGAACCGGAGCAGGAACGGACTCCCGTCTCGCCGGACGCGCTCAGAGCGGCCCGGTTCCTCGGTAGACGACGAGCCGCAGGACGGCTCCCCGTGAGGTACGGGCCGCCGGGCGACGAAACCGATGCGCTACAGGTGCTGGCGGACGGTTGTTCAGCGCTGACACCAGCAGTACTTGATGCCGGTGGGGTCGCGCTGCTCTCGGAGGTGATCCGCTGCTGCTTGTGCTGCCTAGCGTTCGGGCGCTATTTCGAGCCCATGTACACGGCACCACTGGCGGGCGTGGACCTGCAGACCGCCCCGTCTGACATCTACGAATGCCTTATCGCCGCTTACCGTGACGCGACCGTAGCGGCGGCGGCTGATCTTGATCCGTTGAGTACAGGGCCGTCACACCTAGCACTGCCGGCCACTATTGCTACATCAATTGCGGCCGCCTACACCTCGGTCACTGATGACGACGAGATCTCGACAGCGATCCTGGCGGGTATCGAGACAGCCAGCAGGCTGCGCCTGGCTGTCCGCGGTGGTCGCGTCGGCGTCGGCTTTCACAGTTCCGGCACGTTCGGCACTATCGCCGCGGCCGCAAGCGTCAGCAGGCTGATGGGACTCGACATGCCGCACACCACCGATGCGCTCGCGATTGCCCTCACCCGCATGTCGGGTCTCAGTATCAACAGCGGGTCGAAGCGCATTTGCCTGACCCACTTCGGCTGGGCGGCTGCCCACGGCCTGGAAGCTGCCTGGCTGGCGTCTGAGGGCTGGGGCGCCTCGCACGACGTGAAATCCGCCATCGGCAGCTTCTTTCCGCAGGGCACGTTGAATACTAGTTACTTTCGCCCCGAGGCCCCTGCCATGATATTCGGGCCATCGTCAACGGTCTCAAAGAACTATCCATGTAATATCTTCCTGAATCCCCTCGTCAACGAACTGGCCGGTACTGATGCCCGGATATCGGCGCTTCGGATTCGTATTCCGCCCGTCCGGCATCTCGACCACTCAAATCCTGAGGACACGCGGGAGCTTCGATACAGCGCACAAGGCGTGGCCGCTGTCGCCCTTGCAGGTGATGTCAGTTACCGTTCATTCTCCGATACCGCGTTCAACGCCAGGAGCATTGAGCGCCCCATTGGTATCACTCGACCTATCGAGGTGCTGCTGGACGCATCTATAAGCACAGACTTCGATCTTGCCTACGTAGCAGTATGCCGGTCGTCTGAATCCGGCGGGCACGTGGAGTCGAGCCGCACCCTGCGCAGCCTGAGCCCTTGGTCGCGAGATCGCGCCTTCTCCCTAGCGGGGCGCGACAGCGATGCCATCACCTGGATCAAGTATCTGTATTCCCTGTCATACTCCGACGCATACGACTTCGCCCGGCACCTGAGGCCTGCCGCCGGACTAG
This sequence comes from uncultured Actinomycetes bacterium, assembly GCA_963702235.1. GTDB lineage: Bacteria > Actinomycetota > Actinomycetes > Streptosporangiales > Streptosporangiaceae > PALSA-505. Next base: position 6,220 of record CAVPBZ010000020.1, on the reverse strand, counting down.
GTCGGTGAGGCCTTCATGACGACGAAACCGGCGGGCTTCGGGAATCGAGGCTGACATGTCTGCAGGCGGCGAACGGCTCAAGCAGATACTTCAGGGCCAACAATGCGTTCCGGCAGCGTCCATCTTCGATCCGCTGTCGGCGCGTATCGCCGAGATGTCGGGCTGGCAGGTCGGAAAGCTCTCCGGCTCAGCCTTCAAGGCCGCTGAGCTCTGCCTGCCGGACGGCGCACCCATGGCCAATAACTCGGATCTGGTTGACGTCTGCCGGAGGGTCTGCCGGGTTGTTGATATGAGCATCATGATCGACGCTGATGACGCGGGCGAGACTCCGCTAGCAGTACGCCGTCTTGTCCGCGAACTCGAGTCTGTTGGCGCCGACGCAGTCGAGATCGAGGATAACCTGGTGCCGCGGCACATCGGCGCAGCGGCTGATCGCCACGCTCAACTGCTTCCCACAGATCAGCAAGTCGTCAAGCTCAGGGCCGCACTCAATGCCCGCCGCGACACGTCAACACTGATCGTTGCCCGGACAAGTGCGCTTACTTGTGAGCCTCTAGACGACGCGATAGCCCGCTTGCAGGCCTACGCCGAGGCCGGTGTTGATGCCCTGATGCTGCCGGGTGTAGAGGCTAAGTCGCGCGCAGTTATCGAGGCTGTTCATGACGCAACAGGTATGCCACTCTGCGTTGTCGGTCTCACCCAGGACATGATGCAAGATGAAGAATTCCTCACGAAAAATCTCGTCCGCATCCGATATTTCGGTCAGCCTGTCTTCGGAATGGCAGTGAAGGCGCTCTATGATGGCTTCTCGCATCTGCTTAGCGGCGGTGATCCGGCGGAACTGGAAGGGCTTCGAGCACCATCTCAGGTCATCAGCATGATCACTCGCGCCGATGAGCTTGCTGCCTGGGAGCTAAACTATAGGAGTGGAGACGCGTGTAACGGCTCTGAAGATACCGGATGAAGGTCGATCGGGGATGACAGCTGGCAAGTCGGAGCGCACTGGGATGCGGAAAGCGCGCGCTCTCGATTGGCAAGCCGCGATCGCAGACACGCTCGCTGCGCGCGGCATCAGCGTGGCGGCGTACGTACCGGATACTCGGCTCCAGGGCATTCTGACACGCCTAGCCGAGCATGACATTCGTCTGCGTTCACTGACCCGAGAGGAGGAGTGTGTTGGCTACGCGGCAGGGCACCGGATCGCCGGCGGACGGCCGGTGGTGCTGATGCAGAGTTCGGGCCTGGGCAACGCGATCAACGCGCTTGGCGGCCTGGCGGTGCCTTACCGGCTCGGATTGCCGCTGGTGGTGTCGATGCGCGGGACCCTCGGCGAGGGGAACCCAAGCCAAGTCCCGATGGGACGAGCCACCCCGGCACTGCTCGGTGCGCTAGGGATTGCGGCGTTCTCGCTGCGCACTGCCGAGGCCGCGCAGCAGACAACGGATGGCATTGTGACGCTGGCGTTCGACGCGGGCGAGTGCGCGGCACTGGTACTCGAAGCGGAACTCGGGGGCGGCCGTGCGGGCGGCTGACGTCGCCGTGGCCATCGTCGAGACGCTGCCGGGCGCGTTGTGCGTCTCGTCGCTAGGCACAGCGACATCGGCGCTGAGGTCAGCGTCGCAGGACGGTCCGCATTTCTACTTCGGCGCGGCCATGGGCTCGGCGTTGGCGGGCGCTATGGGCGTCGCCGAGGCCGTGCGAGCTCGGCTGGTAGTTGCCCTGCTAGGCGATGGTGAGCTGCTTATGGGCGCCAGCGCGCTGTGGTCGGTCTCTGCGTACCGGCCGACGAACCTGATTGCGGTTGTGCTTTCCGACGGCATGTATGGCATCACGGGCGGCCAGCAGCTCAGCTCGGCCACTCGCTTCACGGAGGTGGCTCAGAGCCTCGGTGGGATAACCGGGCTACGCGTGCACGACGACGACGATTTGCGCGAAGCATTGGGCCAGCTAAGGCGCCCGAGCCTGATCGAGGTAGTGATCATCGACCGATCCTGGCCTGGACCGTCCCCATTTGTCGATCCCGCCAGAGTGCGCCTCGCATTCGCCGAGAACGTGGCTAGGGTGGCGGATCAGGACTCCTGACGCGCAGCCGACCGCATCCAGTGTGAGGTCGTGCTCGCGCAGGACCGCGTCGGCCTGCTAGTGCTGATACTCATGGGGGCGTCAGCAGCTGCTGACGCCTTGGCCTCGCCCTTGGGGCCGCGGACCGTCTCACGCCTATTCGGCGACGCCGAGCCGCACCAGCGAGGTGGATCGCGTGGTAAGTGGGACATAACCGTGCGCCCGGAGAGATGGTGGGCCTGCCCCGCAGGTCAGGGCAGTCACCCGGTGCCAGCTCAGAGACGTCCCGGCGGCAGCAGAGCCGTTACCGGCCGCGTCCGCCAGTGCCTCTCTGACACCCAGGCTAGCGATCACCGTGCTACTCGCCGCCTACGCCACTGGCAGGACCATCGTCCATGAATCATCGGCCCGTCCCACCACCGCCGAGGACGCCGCGCCCACAGACTGACCACCACGCCGCCAGCCGTCCACTAGCAGGGGGGCCCGGCGGGGTTTTCCAACGGTTTCCCGCGCAGGCGGGTGCCCGCCGCCGGATTTGCGGGATGTGTCCGTGTCCACCGCAGAGCAGGTAGATCTGGGGGTCGTGCTGGAGCTGGTGCGGGAGGGTCAGGGTGATAATCAGCTGGGCCCCAAGGGTGGGAGGAGTGCGGGCTCCGGCCGGACGATGGTAGTGGCCGACCCAGCTGAGACAGTCCGTAGCTGGCTGCAGAGGTTCACCGCCGCGGGAACGCCGGCCGGGTGCTGTTCACGCTGCTGGTCAATACCGGGCCGTCGACGCGGTCACCCGCGATTCACCAGTCACCGGGTCCGCTACGGCGCGGACTAGGTCCAGGCCCGCGCTATCCGGCGGTACCTGGAGCCGCTCGAATGCGATTGCCCCGTTGCCCTACGACATAGGCGTGGCGTGCGCCCCCGGCTTCGCAGACATCACCGCCCGTGCACGCTGTCCGTCCTGGGTGATGCCCGGCTGGTGGTGGTGGCGACGCGACTAGAGACTTCGATTCAATACATCACACCGCCGAGTATGCGCGCCTCAGGCGCAGGCAGATATCTACGCCGGTACGTCATTCCTGCTTGACATCTGGGAGCGGACGGTAGGCGTTGGATCGGCCTCGTTGAAGTGATCCTGGCCCGACCCAGTTGGTTGTGCCTGGTGCTGGCGAGGCTTGCGGCCACGGCGAGCCGCAATAGCCGTACGGCAACAGGCTATATCCCTACAGTGCACGATGGCGGTCAGATGGAGCTCGCCCCACGGGGGAGGAATAGGCAGGCCTAAGCGGCATTCCAAAAGTTCTGTTCGTAACCGGGGGGTAGCCAGGGGCTGGTCCAGGGCGCGGCGGCGTCGAGCATCTGGTCTGGTGATCGGTTGCGGAAGTAGGAATGGATCTGCCTGAGCCGTCCGGGCCAGGTGACGGCGGTGTTGGCGACGTAGTTCTTCAGCGCAGCCCAGACGCGTTCGACCGGGTTGTCGTGCGGGCTGTACCGGGCGCCATACAGCACCTCCAGCCGGGGCTGCTTGTCCAGGTAGCGGGTGACGGCGCGGGCGTGGTGGATGCTGTCGTTATCGCAGATCACCACGATCAGCGGGGCGGCCGGGAAGGACGCGGCGAGCATCCGCAAGAAGGCGATGAACTCAGCGGCGCGGCGACGGCCCAGCCGGTAGACCCAGCGGCCGGTGGTCATCTCCAGCGCGCCGTACACCGTGACCTGCCGGTTCGTGCCCGGAGTAAGAATCTGCGGGCGGGCGCCGCGCCGCGTCCAGCTGGCCCGCACGTGCGGCAGCAGGTTGAGGTGAGTCTCGTCTTCGGCCAGCACCACTGCCCGGCGCGGCAGCTCGATCAGCCGGGCCACGATGCCGGCCACCACATGGTCGTGATCGGGGTCGCCGCGGGCGATGAGCTTGGGCCGCCGCCAGACCGCAACCCGCCGCACCCGCCGGTACAGGGTGCGCAGGCTGACCTGCGGATAGCCCAGGTAGCGCCAGATCCGCGGCAGCGTCCACGGTCCCGGCCGGTCCAGCAGCGCGGCGATTCTCCTGGTCAGCCGCTTGCCACCCAGCGGCGGCCGCCCGGATCGGGGGCGATCGGCCAGCCCCGCCAGGCCCTCGGTGCTGAACCGGCCGATCCAGCGGCGCACCGTGGCCGGGTGGCACTCCAGCAGCTCCGCGATCTGCGCCGCGGATAACCCGTGCAGCGACAGCAGCACCATCACCGCCCGGGCCGCCTGCCGCCACCGGCCCCGCAGGGCACCCCGCACCTGCTCAATCTCACGCGATGGGACATTGGCGAACACACAGACCGGGCGCATACTGACCACGACCTCGCCGGCGGGGTGGACGATGGAGGCAACCTCGATCCAACCCCCGGCGAGGCTGCTGTCCAACCCCTGGCCCCCCACCCCGTGACCTCACGACGGGTTACGCGCAGAACTTATGGATAGGCGCTTAGATACCGAATTGGTCAGAGGTGCGGCCGGGGCACTGATCTGATAGATGAGCTACGGCCGTCACTTCGAGTACAGAACTAGCTAAGAGAGGCATCGTTAGGGTATAAATAACCTATCCGAGAATGCAAGCCGATGAGCGGGATCTTCAGCGTATTTCGGCAGGAACGTGTTCTCCGCATCACGAACGACTATCTGCTCAGTACGGCTCGAGGCGGCGCATGGTCAGTCCGCTATGAGATCCCGGACAGTTGCAACGAGACCATACTCACGAACGCTGGTGGCCGCCCGTGAGCGAGGTAGCTCAGCGGACTGAGATAATTACGCCCAGGCCCGCCGAGGGCCTTGCCGCAATCCTGGACCTGCCGTCGTGGGAACTATCCAGCAACGCAGGACTGCCGCTGTCGTGGCACTGGCTGTACCTGCTTGACATACCGCCACAGGCAGCGCTCGGGAGTGATGGCCATCGCGCTTGGGGTGGCATCCCTTCCCCTCCCGGTCCCGGTAGCCGTCGGATGTTCGCTGGCGGACGGGTCACCCAGGGTGAACCACTGCGAATAGGCTCGGCGGCAACCCGGCGGACCTGGGAGAGCAGTTCGGTCGAGAAACTGGGACCGTCCGGCCGGCTGCTCTTCGTTACGGCACACACCGAAATAAGTCAGTACGGTAGAGTGATCATTACCGAGGAACAGGACATCGTATATCGCGATGCCGCTCAGCCTTCGGCTGGCGTCTCCTCGCGTCCACCGGCGCCGGAAAGACTCTCCCCGGAAACCCAGCAGTGGAGCCACGACTGGTTTGTCGAGATCAACCCAGTGCTATTGTTCCGATTCTCCGCACTGACTTGCAATTCACATCGTATTCATTACGACCGGGACTATGCTCAGAGCATCGAGGGCTATCCGGGACTGGTGGTGCACGGTCCTCTTCAGGCCGTGCTGATGACTGAGCTCGCCCGGGCGGACGACATCCTTGCCGAGCTCTTGTGAACTCAGCTTCCGGCTTGCCTCGCCCCTGTTCGAGGGACAGGGCGCGACCGTTTACGCCGTCCAGCGCGATTCTGTCACCCACACTGCCGTATGCGACCGCAGCGGTCGGAAGACAGCATCAGCGACCATCCGGCCTGCCCATGGCTAAATCTTAGAAGTCCTACGTATCCCCTGCGGGGATGTCCTGCGGGGATGAAAATCGGGTTGTGGTTGCCCGCTGACGTCGAACGCCCTTGGTGCTTCGAGCCCGTTTAGAAGTCTGATCGCCGGGAGCCTCTTCAGGGTCCTGCAGTGTTGCCGCGAGCACGCGATTCCGGGTTGGTGTCTCTGCTGGCTCCCGCGGGCAGCCACCGGAATCTGGCTGGTGCCGATGGGAGGACGGATCTGATGGAGGAGATCATCGAAGAGGCTGCTGAGCTGGTGGCGCGGGTGGCCGCGCTGGATATCGGCAAGGCGTCGCTGGTGGCGTGTGTGCGGGTGCCGCACGAGACCAGGCCGGAGGCCGGCGGCAGGAGGTCCGCACGTATGCGACGACCACCCGGTCGCTGCTGGATCTGCGGGACTGGCTGGTGTGCCAGCAGGTGAGCTTGTGCGTGATGGAGGCCACCTCGACGTACTGGAAGCCGCCGTTTTACCTGCTCGAAGACGCGACCGAGTGCTGGCTGGTGAACGCCCGCGATGTCAAGAACGTGCCAGGCCGGGCGAAGACCGACAAGCTGGATGCGGTC
>CAVPBZ010000019.1:0-4134 GCA_963702235.1 uncultured Actinomycetes bacterium | reverse complement strand
GTATCCCTGCGGGGACGCCGCGCCGGCGTGAAAATCGGGGGTGGGCTGCCCGCCGACGCCGGTTCCACCTTGGGATGTGAGCCCGCCAATTAGTCTGGCGCCGGGGCCTTGACCTTGACGGGTCGCGCACTGTTGCTTCGAGCACGCCGGTTAGATTTTCGGTTCCCGACCGAGGCCCCCGGGCATCCCTTCGTGTCCCAGCGAGCGGTATGGGGAGATGGTCCCGGTGATGGGTGAGCCGCAAGAGATCGAGGACGAGGAACACGAGCAGATCCTGGCGCGAGTGGCCGCGGTCGATGTGGCCAAGGCGTCCGGGCTGGTACGCACCCGGGTGCCGCACCCCGCGCGCGAGGGCAGGCGGCGCACCCGGGTCTGGACGGTCGATGCCACCACGAACGCGGTCACCGAGCTGGCTGAGCAGCTGGTAGCCGAGCAGATCGAGAAGGTCACCCTGGAGGCCACGTCGGACTACTGGCGAATCTGGTTCTACCTGCTGGAGGCGGCCGGGCTGGCGGTGCAGCTGGTCAACGCCCGGGACGTGAAAGCCGCCCCGGGGCGGCCGAAGACCGACCTGTTAACCGAACTACGGGAAGGGTCTTGGCAGGTCAGCGGACGGATGGCGGCGTGGGTGGCTACGGTCGCTGATCGTGATCGCAGACGGGGAGGCGCCACGGGATCTGTCGCGGCTGGTGGTGCCGCTGGCCGGGTCGCTTGAGGCGACCGGGGATCTGTTCGAGCCGTTCCGGCTGGTCGATGCCGGCGGTGTGGTGGTTGTCCCGGCTGCGGCGTATTTCCGGGAGCTGGCTGCGTGCGGGCGCCCGGCGGCGACGCACCGGTCGTATGGGATGGACCTGCTGCGCTGGTGGCGGTTCTTGTGGGCGACGGGGGTCGGCTGGGATCAGGCGACCACCGCTGAGGCCAGGGATTTCTGCTGCTGGATCGGGCTTGCGGATAAGCCGGTGGGGCCGCACTGGCGGTATCCCGGCGCAGAAAACCGCGGGACCAGGGCGGTGGCGGCGGGGACGCTGAACCCGGTGACCGGCAAGCGGTCGCCGGGCCGCGGGTATGCGGCGGCGACGGTGGTGCACTGCGAGAGCGTGCTGCGCGGTTTCTACGGTTTTCACCTGGAGGCTGGCACCGGGCCGATGGTCAATCTGTTCCCGCTGGCCCGGGGCCGGCGAGCCGGGCGGGCGAACGCGCATCACAACCCGATGCAGCCGTTCCCGGCCGAGCGCGCCGGCCGGTACCGGCCGAGGCTGGCCCGTCAGGTGCCGCGGCAGATCCCGGACGTGAAGTTCGACGAGCTGTTCGCGCTGCTGGGCTCGCACCGGGACCGGGCGCTGGTGGCGTTCTGGGTGTCGACGGGGGCGCGGGCCAGCGAGCTGCTGGGCGCGACGGCCGCCGATGCCGATCCCGGGCAGCAGCTGATCACGGTGATCCGCAAGGGGACACGGGCGCTGCAGCAGCTGCCGGCCTCCCCCGATGCGTTCGTGTGGCTGCGGTTGTATCAGGCGCAGATGCATGCCCTGGTGCCACCTGGCCGGGATCAGCCGCTGTGGTGGACGCTGCGGCGCCCGTTCCGGGCGCTGTCCTATGATGCGGCCCGGGTCATGTTCACCCGGGCCAGTGCCGCGATGGGCGCGAACTGGTCGCTGCATGACCTGCGTCATTCGGCGGCCTACCGGATGGCAAGTGACCCGGCCATGCCGCTGACCGACCTGCAGTGGGTGATGGGCCATGCCCACCTGTCCACCACCCAGCGGTACCTGAACCCGCTGGCCGAAGATGTCATCGAGGCCGTGCTGGCCTTCCACGCGCGGCAGCGCCGCCGCGGGCCCGGCACCGGAGTACCGGGCTGAAAGCCTGCAGGTCCTGTTCGGCGAGGAGACGCTGTGACCGCGGCCGGGCCGCCGCTGGCGGGCTGCGTGGTGGCCGTCCCGGCCAGGATCAGCGTCCCGCGGCAGGCCGGCGGCGCCGGCGCGGCCCTGCTGGCCCGGTTCCCGCCCCGGCCGGCTGCCGCGTCGTGGCCGGCGACCCTGGCGACCCGCCAGCAGGTGCTGGGCCGGCTGCTGGCGCCGCCGTTCCCGCTGGATAACCGGCTCGGCCAGGAAGGCAGGCGGCTGGGCCTGGTCGCCGTGGTGAACTGGCTTGAAGCCCAGCCCGGGGGCAGCTGGCAGGACCGGTGGCTGGCCAGCGGCGCCGAGACCTGCGGCGACTGGCGGGAGCTGATAACGGCCTGGCGGGCAGGCCGCGGCGGGATGCCGCCGGCCGGCCGGTCAGGCCGGCGCCTCATGCCGGCGCCGGGCTGCTGGTGCTGATCGGCGCTGACGTGATCCGGCCGGGTATCGGCTGGCTGCTGCGGTGCCCGTCGCCACCGCGCAACCTGGCCGCCGAGATGACCCGCGTCCGCGACCCGGAGGCCTTTGCCGGGCTGGCCGCGCTGTGCCAGTCAGGAGCCGCCGGATCGTATGGCCGGCTGGCCGCGCTCAGCAAGATCGCTATCATCATCGCGGCCAAGGGCGGCGCCGTGGACGCGATCACCGTCGGGGACTGCGTGCAGCTGCTGGAGATCGCCGCCCGGACGCGCACCGGCGCGGACCGGCATGCCAGCAGCCCGTTCTTCTACCAGCTGCTGCATGCCCGGGGCGGGTTCGGCCCCGGCGCGCCGGCGGCGATGCGGGTGTTCTCTGGCCGCGGGCAGCCGACGTGCGAGCAGCTGATCGACCGTTACCGCATCGCCAGCGAGCCGGTCCGCGACGTTCTGGTCGATTACCTGCGCGAGCGCCAGCCATCGGTGGACTTCTCCTCGCTGCGGCATTTCGCCTACCTGCTCGGCAAGCTGTTCTGGGCTGATCTGGAAACCCACCATCCCGGCATCACGTCGCTCAAACTCCCCGCCGACGTCGCTGCCGGGTGGAAGCAGCGCGTGATGACCAGGACCAGGACCACGGCGGCCGCGGATGGCCGGACCGTCAAGACGGTGACGGCCCGGCTGGATGGCCGCAGCGTGCTGACCGCGGTCCGGGCGTTCTACCTCGACATCGCCGAATGGGCTGATGATGACCCGGCCCGCTGGGGCCCGCACGCGGTGCGCTGCCCCGTCAGCGCCAGCGAGGCCTCGCACAAGAAGGACCGGTCCGTCCGCAAGGCCCGGATGGATCAGCGGACCCGCGAACGGCTGCCGGTCCTGCCCGCCCTGACCGCCTGGGCCGGCGCCGAGCGCACCGCCACGGCTCAGCGGCTGCAGGCCGCGGCTGGCACCGCTGCGGGATCGCCGTTCACCGCCGGCGGGCAGACGCTGCGCCGGGCAGTGATGAAGACCGAGACGACCGGCCGGATCTGGGCAGAAGACCCGGTCGCCGGCAAGCGCCGGGACCTGACCTTCGAAGAACACCGCGGGTTCTGGTGCTGGGCGATGATCGAGGTCCTGCGGCACACCGGCATCCGGATCGAGGAGCTGACCGAGCTGTCCCACCACAGCCTCATCCAGTACCGGCTGCCCGCCACCGGCGAGCTGATCCCCCTGCTGCAGATCACCCCCTCCAAGACCGACGCCGAACGGCTGCTGGTCATCAGCCCCGAACTCGCCGACGTGCTGTCGGTGATCATGCACAGGATCCGCCGTGCCGGGCCAGCGGTGCCGCTGGTCGTGGGCTACGACAAGAACGAGCGCGTCTACAACCCGCCGATGCCGCTGCTGTTCCAGCACGCATCCGGCTCGAGGACCGGCCCGTGTCCGAGACCGCACTGCGCGCTTACCTCGACCACGCGCTCGCCGCGACCGGGGCCAAGGACGCCGGCGGGCGGCCGCTGCGCTACACCTTCCACGACTTCAGAAGGCTCTTCATCACCGACGCGATCCTGCACGGGATGCCGCCGCACATCGCCCAGCTCGTCGCCGGGCACCGCGACATCAACACCACCATGGGCTACAAGGCCGTCTACCCCGAAGAGGTCATCAACGGCCACCGCGCGTTCATCGCCCGCCGCCGCTCCGTGCGCCCATCACAGGAATACCGCGTCCCCACCGACGAGGAATGGGCCGAATTCACCGGCCACTTCGAGCGCCGCAGGGTCGCCCTCGGCGACTGCGGCCGCTCCTACGACACCCCCTGCATCCACGAGCACGCCTGC
>CAVPBZ010000018.1:0-1264846 GCA_963702235.1 uncultured Actinomycetes bacterium | reverse complement strand
GCGGCGGCGCAAGCGACGGTCCAGCCGCCTGGCGCGTCGGCCAGCGCCCAGAGCCGCCGCCGATCAGGCTGATCCCATCTGGGCCGATGTTTGCGGTCGGCGCATGTTCGTCGTCGGCTGGACACCGGGCGGGGCTCCTTATGGCATCTTCGAGGACGAGATGGATGCCGGGATGAACGATCGTGATAGTGGTGAGTGCGACCAGCCATACTGACTCACCCCAGCGCTGAACGCGGCAGATGACCGCATTGCTGTGGCGCCGAGCCTGTGCATAGGTATGCGATCTACGACCGGCGCAAGCACGACAGCGAGCGGCATGCCGCCGCCAGCCCGCCAGCACTCATCGACGGGATCGTGCGCCGACCGCCTCGGGCGGACCGAAACTGACGGCAGGAAGTCCGCCCCCAAGACCGGCTCCAGCACGATCTTCAGCGCGTCCTGCACGATCCGGTCACGAACCGGAAACCGAAAGCGGCTCCCGCAAACCCGGTGAAGTCAAGCTCGACGAGACCCTGCCCGCCTCGTCCGCCGCTATTCTGGACGGCGCCTGGCATGACGTCAACACTTTCACCGCTGAAGGCCTGACGTCGTCGCGACCAGAACCGGTTTGTCTGCGCGCCCTCATGTCCACGGCCGCCTCCGCACCCCGGCCGCTCCGAGTCGGCACGGATCCTTGAAGCGGGATGAATCGCTTCACCCTCCGTAATCGGCTTGGGTCTCGGCCGCGGCGCGCATCCCCGCCGTTCGGGGGCGGCGTGGGTGATCTTAGTGCTTCGTATCACGGGCGCGCGGAGTTGGCAGTTCTGCGCGCTTGAGAGGAGCGCCGCGCAGGTGATCTTCTCCCGGCCTGATCGCGGCCGCCGGCGTTACCTCAAATCTCCGTCACCTGGCCCTGGGCACCGGGGCCTGCGTCACACCCAGATCCTAAAATTCAGGTCCACTACCCAGACCGGCAGCTATGCCAGGCCGGCAACCAGTCGGCGTGAATGATCAGGGTTAAGGCTGCAGGAGCGGACGACTTGCCGCAGCCACTCGTGCGCAGGGTCGCGGTCGAGGCGGGGTGACCAGGTCATGGAGTAGCGCAACGTGTCGATTTCCCGCGGCGCGCGCAGGATGGCGATCCCGTCGTTGTTCTGGCCATCGAGCAGGCGGTGGGGGATTGTCGCAATGAGGGGAGTCCCTCGGACCACGGTGGGTGAGGTAACGTGCAGCGGCAGGATGAGTCCGGGCCGGCGCTGTTGTCCGAGTTCGTCCAGCCGGTCGTCGATTGCCGGCTGCCGATCGTGGTCAATGGACACCACGAGATGTGGCCAGGCCAGGTAGTCGCTGAGGGGAACGGACCGTTGGCAGCTCAACGGGTGGTCATCGGACACGATGCACACGAAGTGGTCGGTGAACAGATGCTCGTGTCTGAGGTGCTCCGGTCCTGGCGCGCCGTAGAACACCAGGTTGACGCTGCCATTGTCGAGTTCGTCGAACGTTTGGTTGTGCCAGTTCTTAAAGCACAACGAGGAGCGCGGCGACTGTTCGAGAACACGCCGGAACAGCGAGGCACCGAACGTCATGACGGCGTAGTCACTCCCGACGATGCGAAACGTTTGCTCGGCTTGAGCTGGATCAAACGCTGCCGCGGCGAAGATCTGCTCGAGACGCGGGATGATGTCGGCGAGCTGTACGCGCAAGCTTTCGGCGCGCGACGTCAGGTAATAACCCGCGGGACCTCGTACCAGGAGCTCGTCATCGAGGGTCCGGCGTAGGCGCTGGAGGGCGCGGCTCATCGCCGACTGGCTGAGGTTGACCCGTTCCGCCGCGCGTGACACGTGACGTTCGTCTAGGAGGGCGACGAGGGCCGGAATGAGGTTGAGATCGACCTGGTCGACATGCACTGAGCGCATGATGTGGATGCTAACTGCTCATGTGAAACATGCTCGCGTTCGGGTAGCTCTGGCGAGACCGCGTCTGCGGTGGTCAGAGTCGGGCACCCTCGACGAACGAAGGAGATAAGGGATGATGGAGGCAGGAACAGACAGAGTCGCGATCGTGACCGGAGGGTCGGGTGGCATCGGGCGAGCGACGTCACTCCGTTTGTCACGCGATTGCTCCGCGGTGGTGGTGCATTACTCCGGCAGTGAGAAAAAAGCTGCCGAGGCTGTGCAGTCCATCGAAGATGCTGGTGGCTCGGCGATCGCCGTGAAGGGTGACATCGGCGATGAGGGCGACGTAGCCGCGCTATTTGACAAGACCACCGAGGCGTATGGCGGCGTCGATGTTGTGGTGAACACCGCTGGCATCATGTTGTTGTCGCCGCTAGCCGATCTCGACTTCGACGATTTCGACCGAATGCACCGGGTCAATGTTCGAGGGGCGTTCCTGGTCACCCAGCAGGCTGCTCGCCGGGTGCGGTCGGGCGGCGCCATCGTGAACTTCTCGTCGTCAGTGACCCGGCTGTCCCAGCCCAGCTACTCGGCGTACGCCGGGACCAAGGCCGCCATGGAGGCGCTGACCCCGATCCTCGCCAAGGAGCTCGCCGGCAAGGACATCACGGTCAACACGGTGGCGCCCGGACCCGTGGCGACCCCGTTGTTCCTCGAGGGCAAGCCGCAAGAGGCCATTGATCACATGGCCGATATGTCGCCGATGAAACGGCTTGGCGAGCCCGAAGACATCGCCGAGGTCGTCGCCTACCTGGCCGGCCGGCTCGCTGGATCAACGGTCAGGTCATTTACGCCAACGGCGGCATCGCCTAACCGTCTGCTGGCCAGCGACGTCGTCGTGCGTCGAGGCGCTACCACTCCTAAAGGAGCACTCACCATGCGCAAGACCATCGCTGTCACCGGCGCCTCGAGCGGCTTCGGTGCCATGACGGTCCGCGAACTCGCGAACGCCGGACACACCGTCTACGCCGGCATGCGCGATGTCGACGGACACAACTCCGACGCTGCCGAGGAGGTACACCACTACGCCGCCGAGCACGATGTCGACCTCCGAGCCATCGAACTCGATGTTTCCAGCCTGGACAGCGTCGACGAGGCTGTGGCACTCATCATCGATGAGCAAGGCCAACTCGACGTCATCGTGCACAACGCCGGCCACATGGTGGTGGGACCCGCGGAAGCGTTCACAGTGGATCAACTGATCGAGATGTACGACGTCAACGTGCTGTCCACACAGCGCCTCAACCGCGCCGCGTTGCCGCACATGCGCGAGCGCGGTGACGGCTTGCTCGTGTGGGTCGGATTCCACCAGCACTCGGGGCGGTACTCCGCCCTACCTCGGCCCCTACTTCGCCGCGAAAGCGGCCGAAGACTCGCTCGCCGTCAGCTACGCGGTCGAACTCGCCCGCTTCGGTATAGACACCGTCATCATCGTTCCCGGTTCATTCACCACCGGCACGAACCACTTCGCCCACGCCGGCCACCCCGACGACAAAGACGTTGCGGCTGCCTACGACACCCGGTACTCCGGGCTGATGGATGACGTGAGCCAAAAGCTCGCCGACCTCGCGCCCGACGACGCCGACCCGCAGGAAGTCGCCGTGCAGATAGCCCGAGTCGTCGATCTGCCCAAGGGAAAGCGGCCGTTCCGTGTCCACATCGACCCCTCCGACGACGGGGCGGAAACGGTCAATGCCGTCGGAGACCATATCCGCAAGCTCTTTTACCAACGCATCGGTCTCGGAGACCTCCTCCAGCCTGCCAACCAAGGCTAATTTGCACGATGTTCCGGGCAGAAGTCTCGACAGCGTCACGCCTCGCTCACATGAGGCCGTGTTGGGGAGACGGTCGGCTGGCCGCTTCACATGCGCTGAGGCCAATCACTCGGCCAGCCACAGCATCGAGCCGACGCACGGCACCACCCGGCCATTGCAAATGCGGACCGACCATCTCTGAGGCTACGTAGGAGAATGTGCTGGGATAACGCACTACTTTCGGCATGACCGGCGCGGACAGCTGAGCGCCCGGTCGAGTTGGGCGAGGCGTGCGGGATGGACATGACGGAACGGCCGACAGCATTGAAGTGCCGTTCCGCGCGGTGTGGTAGTGGCCTGACGGCGGTCCTGACATCGGCTGCGCGCCCGGTGGATCATTGGCCGGTGCGCCCATCGATGCACTCGCGCAGGAGATCGGCGTGGCCGGCGTGCCGCGCGTACTCCTCGATCACGTGGACAAGCACGTCGCGCGGTGTGACGGTGCCACCGTCGGTCGGCACCTCGCGGCCCAGGTTGGCCTCGTCGAACGCGTCGAGCCATTCGTCGGCCTTGGCGATTTCGGCCTTCCAGGCGGCGAAGGCGTCCTTGACCACCGCAGGGTCAGGCGCCGCGCCCCCGAAGTCCCATTCCGGGTCGTCCTCCCGCTTGTAAAGGCGGGGTGCGTCGGTCCTGCCCTGCAGCACCCGCTGGAACCAGTGGTTCTCCACCTGAGCCAGGTGACGGACCAGGCCGAGCAAACTCAGGGTGCTGGGCGGTACCGAGCGCCGGGCGAGCTGGCCGGCGTCCAGCCCGTCGCACTTCATCTCTATGGTCAGGCGGTAGTTGCCGAGGTACTCCCGGTAGGTCGCCTTCTCGCCGACGGGGTTGCCGTAGCTTCTGGGGTCATCCTCGGCGGCGGTCCACATGTCACTCACAGCGCCACCTAATCGCAGGCGGGCGGCACCGGCAAGCCATTTGCGGTTGCCTGAATTCGACGACCGCGGCCAAGGAGGCAACGACCGTCGCTCGCTCATCGGCAATGCCGAGCGTCTCCCGGGCCTGCGACGCGGGGAACGCGGGCTCGGTCAGGTACCGGAGGCCATGTAGGCGGCCAGGATGTAGTTCGGGTGGCGGTCGAGGTTCTTGCGGGCCCTGTCATATCGCATCGTGGTGCGAGGGTCGGCGTGGCGGGCGGCGATCTGGACGTCCCGCAGATCCACGCCGGCGTCGAGCATGGTCGTGACGAACGTATGGCGGAGCATGTGCGGGTGCGGCCTGGTAATCGGCACGGCCGCGTCCTCGGCGAGTCGCTGCAGGCGGCGGGTGGCGGCGTGGCGGTCCATCCGGTCGCCGCGTCTGACCAGCGGTCAATCTCCCGGCAGGAAGAGCACCCTTCAACACGAGCAGCAGGTGAGCCAGAGCCGTTGCCGACGGAGCCGATGACTCAGGCGGACCGAGGCCCACCGCCAAGTGCTGGAGTTGCTCGCCGGTTTGCCGGTCTGCGGGGAAGCCAACGCCTCGTTCTGTGGAGGCGACCCGCTGCTCTGCTCAGTGATTCTGCCGGTTGAGGATTCGCTGGATAAATGCTTCGCCGGAGGCTACGGGCTGGTTGCCAAGTCGCCCGGCGGTGTAGTCGCTAGCGGCATGAGCGGTAAATGAGTCGATCTTTTGCCTGACTGCCTCTATGGTGACTGACCGCCGGCCGACCTGGCGGTTAGGGCCGGAGTCGGCCGCGATCACGCGGATAGCGGTCGCCGCAGTTATTCGCGCCAGCTGCTTACCGGAAGTCAGCGGGCGCGACCTCGCGTGCCATTAGGTCGGCGTCGGTCTCCCGCCGGACCGCGAGCCTCGCCACCCCGTCGGCGCAGAAGATGACCGGCGGCCGCAGCGCCGCGTTGTAGTTGTTGCACATGGTGAAGCAGTACGCGCCGGTCACCGGGACGACGAGCAAGTCCCCGACCTGCGGGCTGGCCAGCATGGCATCGGCGGTTATCACGTCGCCTGACTCGCAGTGCCGCCCGACCAGGTCGGCCCGCACCTGCGCGGCGTTCCACCGCCCGACCACCAGGGGCGTGAAACGCTGACCATACAGCGAGGGCTCGAGGTTGTCGCCCATCCCGCCATCGACCGCGACATGGGTGCGGGCCGCCCGCTTGACGGTGACCACGCGGTAGAGGGTGAGACCCACCGGGGCAACCAGTGACCGGCCGGGCTCGACCAGGAGGTCGACGTCGTCGCCCAGGTGGCGGCGCGCCGCCGAGACCAGCCGGCCGGCGTACTCATCGATGCTGGGCGCGACGTCTTCGGGCACATAGCGCACGCCGAGGCCGCCGCCGAAGTCGTACACGCCGAGCCTCTTCATGCTGGCCAGCGCGGCGACCTCGGCCTCGAACTGATCCAGGTCAAGGATCTGCGAGCCGATGTGCGCGTGCAGCCCCCGCAGGTCAATCGTGGGCACCGCACTCATCCGGGCCATCGCCTGCGGTACCTGCTCGGCCGGGACGCCGAATTTGGACGTGGCGCCGCCGGTCGCCAGCGCCGCGTGCGTGGCCGAGTCGATGCCAGGACTGACCCGCAGCAGCACGGGGGTGACGTCGCGGGCGAGTTTCTCGATACGGTCGATGTCGTCGAAGCCGTCGACGGCGATGTACCCGATGCGGGCGTCGAGGGCGGCCTGGATGTCGGCATCGGTCTTGGCGTTGCCGTGCATGACGATCTTCGACGGGGGGACGCCGGCCGCGAGCGCGATCCGGAGCTCGCCGCCGCCGACGACGTCGCATCCCAGGCCTTCCTGGGCGAAAATCCTGATCATGGACGCTGACGGGAATGCCTTCGCCGCGAAGCAGACGCGGGTCCGTGGATGCCGGCTCTGGAAGGCACTGATGTACTCGCGCGCGCGTGCGCGCAGCGCTTGCTCGTCGATGACGAACGCCGGCGTGCCGAACTCGGCCGCCAGCTCGCGGAGCAGGCAGCCGCCGATCCGCAGGTCGTCGCCATCGACAACAGCGGAGCGGGGCAGCAGCGACAGGGCGGGCATGTGCTTCCTTCACAGCCGGGCGCGATTGCGGTGTCAGCATATGATCCCTTAGCTTCCTGGGCTTGCCTGCGCCTTCGCACCGAGCCGAGCCTAGACAGCCAGCCTCGATGACCGCGCACTCGACCGAGCAGCGATTGCTCAGCTCTCGGTCCGCGGCGAAGCGCACCCGATCCACGCGCACGCCGCCGAGGTCGCAGCCAGCGGGCAGCACCGCCGCGCGATCAGGGCCGCGGACGCCCGGCCATGGAACGGCCCCAGCGCAAGACCCGAAGGTGGGGCAATGGTCCGGGGAAGCGGCCGGAACCTTAATTGCTCACCACATCTAGTGACGCCAACCCCACCAGAGTCACTAGCTCCCGCCACACGCACGCCACACGGCAAATGAGTACCGCTGAAGGGAGCAGCGCTTCTCGGGCCAGATGACTGGCGGGGAACGCGAAGTTCGCGCCGTCGGCCTGCGGAAGGCGGCGAATGCTGCCGCGTCCCGGTCAGCTCGTGGGGCCGGCCAGCAGGGTGGCCTCGAGGTCGGCCGGGCGTTCCCAGAGCGTGCGCGGCAGCCGGGAATTGCTCGCGGTCCATATCATCAGCAGGCGCGGCATACCGTCTTGTAGCTCGACTGCGATCATGGGCTTGCGTGCCTGGTTCAGCCCCCTCAAGCCGAACAGCGGTATGGGACGGTTGACCGGCCGGCGCGCCGTCTGGTGTTCCCGCTGCCAGATCCGGTACGCGGTGGCAAAACGCCATGGTGCTGAGTTCTGCAGCTGTCCGTACAGCCGTTTGACCCATGTTCCGGTGTGCTCGGCGCGCAGGTAACAGGTGGGATACCCGGCCAGCAGGGCAGCGATGTCGGCACCGACATCGACCCCTGCGACGGTGAGCGCCTCTGCCACCGCGTGCTGGTCAAGCAGGGTCACGATCGGGCGTGCGTGCGCGGCGCCGGGTACCTGCCACCGTTGCCCGGCGTCGGCGTTGCGATGCGTGGTGTTCCATAGCCACGGCGTGTTGTCCCACCGGTGGTCCTGGTTGTCACCGATCAGCTCCTCGACGCCGGCCACGAGGGTGTCGCCGTCGGCTCGCACAGCCAGCCACGGCCCGCGCTTGCCCAGACCTGCCCCGTAGCCGGCGAGCGCGACGACAGCGCGTTGGGCATAGCCGCCATTGGGGTTGCGGGGGAAGAAGTGGAAGCACAGCTGGCCGTGATCGAGCTGCGCCAGGTGCGCGGCAAGAGCTGGGCGCTGCTGCGGCGGTACCGCCCACGCGGCTGCGCTTTCCCGGACCTGCGCCACGGCGGCGGCCGACCGGCGGGCGGCGATCTGGCGGATCACCCGGGCGCGGTTGCGGTCCGGGTGAGGCGCCGGCGGGACACAGCGCAGCGACTGCCGGTAGCCGTGCCAGAGCCGGACCGCGTCGGCTACGGCCTGATTGTCGTGGGTCAGGCGGCGCATCGCCGAGGTGGCGCGTGAATGACCCAGGCCCGCGTCGGGGTCCTCCAGCGTAGTGACTTCGAAGACGACATCACCGTCGGCGTCGAGGTCGTAATTCACATCCAGGTCACGAACCCACTCGCGCCCGTCGCCGGAAAGGCCGCCATCCCCGGGCGGCACGATCCGGCGCACGCTGACGACCGTCACCTGCATCCGGGCCCCACCAGCAGGCTGGCGCACAACAAGACCAGTCAAGCCATCGGGCCGCGAGCCGTAGAAATCGTAATACCTTTCCAGCGGCTCGAACGTGGCCCTGATGCCAGCTTCCCGCAACCGCGCCGACACACCAGCCAGCAGCCGCTGACGGCGTGCCCGGTACGCATCGGCCGGAGGCTGGGACACGCGGGCCATTCTGCCTCACCGCCCGCCTCGAACCACGGGGCCGGGCCCGCCGCCGCGGTCTTCGTTCACCGTCACGCAGGTCCAGCCATGAGCAAAGGTTGGCCCCGCCGTCCGGCGAACCGGTGGCAAAGACTTTTT
The DNA here is from genome assembly GCA_963702235.1 of uncultured Actinomycetes bacterium. Taxonomy (GTDB): domain Bacteria; phylum Actinomycetota; class Actinomycetes; order Streptosporangiales; family Streptosporangiaceae; genus PALSA-505. Next base: position 1,256,157 of record CAVPBZ010000018.1, on the reverse strand, counting down.
GGACAGTAACAGCGGCATGAGAGTGCGCGTCCTGACGTGAGACCGACACACGTCCGGTATGGAGCCGCGTCCCCGACGCATGGGCACATCTCCGATGATGGGCGCATGGAGTGGACTTTCACCGGCGAGGTGATCGAGTGGCGCGGACCGGCGCCGTACCTCTTCGTGGCCATGACGCCGGAGGAAAGCGAGGATCTCAAGGAGGCAGCCCGCGGCCTGATCTACTGGGGCCAGGTGCCGGTCCACGTCACCATCGGCGAGACCGAGTTCACCACTGCGCTGTTCCCCAAGGACGGGCGCTACCTGGTGCCCGTCAAGGTGGCGGTGCAGCGAGCGGAGGCGATCGGGGAGGGCGCGATCGTCGAGGTCGTTTTGCGTCTCAACGCCGCGCGCTGGGAATGACGAGCGGATGGAACTGCGGCAGCCTGACGACCAGATCATCGCGGTCGAGGTGGTCGTCAAAGGAGACACCGCGCACCATCCGGGGGCCCATGCAGAGTAGGTGATCGGAGCACCTTCGCCGAGCGCAGAGGTAGCGCCCAAGTCGGCGTCAGGCGCCGTTCGGAGTCGATGACGGCGCACGCCGGCGACGGCAATTGAGGGCGTTCAGCCGTAGTGCGGCCGGGAATTATGCGCCCTCGCAGGCGTTAACATGAGTGGTCTCCGAGAACCGAGCCGGTCGTCCGACGGCGTTTCCCGTGCCGTGATCACGGCCCACTCACCGATGGCTCGGGTTCGTGTAAGAGACCTGCCGAGGCGCCCTGCGCCGATCGACGGAGATCCGCAAGCCGGCTCGGCGTTCGAAGCACCAGGCCCGCTGCTCGGGACGTTTCTCGCCCCGGCCGCGGGACTGTGCGGCATGCTGCCGTGGCCGTGGCCCGGCATTCCAAAGGAGAAGTCTGTGGCTCGACCAGGCCAGCGCCAGACGGGCGCTCGCCGTACCACCCCGCGGAAGCGGGAACGCGTCCACCACCGGGGCGATGTCGTCGCGGTGCTTGCCCGAACCGTCCGTGAGGTCGAGGCGGCTGCCCAGCGCGGCCGCGTGACGCCTGCCGTGCGCACGAAGTTCCAGGCCGTCGCCCTGCTGCTGCGGGAGGAGCGCGCCCGCGTCCGGGCGGCGGCCGGAAGCGACAGTCACCGGGCCGAGCAGCTCAAGCGCCTGGACGGCATCGCGGCCATCCTCGCACGGACCGCCGTCCAGGACGCTGGGCTGCTCGCGCTGCTCGCCGAGGACTCCGGCGTCTCCGACGCGGCCCGGTCGCTCAAGCGTGAGATGCTGCGGGACCTCGGCATCGCGCCGGCGCCCGAAGAGATCGCGCCGGCGGAGACCGCGACAGCTTCCTCCGCCTCGGAGCGGCGGCTCGTGCCGCAGTCGGTGATCTCCCGGCAACTGGCGAACCCCTTTCTCGCCCCCGACTTCTCCGCCGTTCCGCAGCTCACCTCCCGTCCGCGCCGCCTGGCCGGCTGGGAGCTGCTCAGCCCGCTGCTGAGTTCCTTCGAGCGTGCCGGCGGGGGAGCCCCGGCGTGCATGGCGCTCCCGGCGCCGACGGCACGGTTCACCCCGGCGGGCCTGGAACTGATGCCGCACCAGGGGCAGCTGATCGCCGCGGCCGCTGCCGGTCACCGGACGTTCCTGCTCGCTGATGAGCCGGGTCTAGGCAAGACGGCCCAGGCGCTGCTCGCCGCGGAAGCAGCGAACGCCTACCCGCTGCTCGTCGTCGTGCCGAACGTCGTCAAGACCAACTGGGTCCGTGAGGCGGCCCGCTGGACTCCCCGTCGCCCGGCCACCGCGGTGCAGGGCGACGGCGAGGCAGTCGACGGCTTCGCCGATATCGTCGTGCTCAACTACGAGGTTCTCGACCGCCACATGGGCTGGCTCAGCGACTTCGGCTTCCGCGGCATGGTCGTGGACGAGGCCCACTTCATCAAGAACAAGACCGCGCAGCGCTCGCAGCACGTCCTCGCGCTCTCCGACCGCATCCGGTCCCGTACGGACCAGCCCCTGCTGATGGCGCTGACCGGCACCCCGCTGATCAACGACATCGAGGACTTCCGGGCGATCTGGCAGTTCCTCGGCTGGATCGACGCCAGCAACCCCCTCGACGAGCTAATGGACGCGCTTGAGGACACCGGCCTGACGCCCGCCGACCGGGGCTTCTACGCCGCGGCGCGCCAGTGCGTGATCGACCGCGGCATCGTGCGCCGCCGCAAGCTCGACGTGGCCGCCGACATCCCCGCCCGCCGTATCGCCGACCTCCCCGTCGAGCTGGACGAACGGGCCGGCCGGTCGATCCGGGCGGCAGAACGGGTTCTCGCCAGCCGGATGGCGGCGCGGTACCAGACCGCGCTCGCGAACCGATCCTCCGACGCCGGCGCCGGGGGCATCGACCACGACCTCGTCCGCTCGGTGGCCCGGTCGGAGCTGAAGGACGCGACCACCGCGCAGTCCGGCGAGAACGTGTTCACCATGATGCGGCGCATCGGTCAGGCGAAGGCCGAACTGGCCGCGGACTACGCGACGCAGCTGGCCCGCAGCGCCGGCAAGGTTGTCTTCTTCGCCAAGCACGTTGACGTGATGGACGCCGCCGAAGAGATCTTCGCCCGGCAGGGGGTGCGCTTCTCGTCGATCCGTGGCGGCCAGACGCCCACGGCGCGGCAGGCGAGCGTCGACGCCTTCGTGAACGACCCGGACGTCAGGGTCGCGGTGTGCTCGCTGACCGCGGCTGGCGTGGGCCTGAATCTGCAGGTCGCCTCGAACATCGTGCTGGCCGAGCTGTCCTGGACCGACGCGGAGCAGACCCAGGCCATCGACCGCAGCCACCGCATCGGGCAGGCCGAACCGGTCACCGCGTGGCGCATCATCGCCGCGCAGACCATCGACGCCCGGATCGCCGGGCTGATCGACGGCAAGGCGGGGCTTGCCGCCCGGGCGCTGGACGGGTCGGACCAGGAGGTCTTCTCGCCGGCCGACGTGCAGCTCGAGGCACTGGTCGCATTGCTGACCGATGCGCTGCGGGCGTCTTTCGGACATGGCGACGCCTCATCGGCAGATCCGTGCGTTCAGGCTCCGACGGCCTCCTGATTCCCCGCCACATGTCGCACTTCGACTAGCGGAGATCCGGTCGTCCGCCAACTGGTCTGCGACACGTGGAGCGTGGAACGACTCGCCGCCTTCATCAGAGAACGATCAAGAGTGCCAGAGAGGGACGAGCAGCCACCGGAGGACGTCATGGCGGGGATACGGCATCGTATGATCCTGCCGTATGTAGTACATAGAGCTGGTCGCAATCGTCCCAATCCAGCTCCACGTCATGCGGGCGGATCCGGATCGCCCCGAAACCGCTCGCGCGCCGGGCCCATCGTCAGGCCCAGGTAATCAGAGAGATCAGCCACCCCGAGAGGTTACTCGCGGCGGGTGTGTTTGAGGAGTCCCGTGATACCTTCGCCGATCGACAGCCAGGTGCCCCGCAGCGGCATGAGAGTGCGCCTCGCCCGTCGTGATAGACAGGCCAGCATGGCAAGAATTGTGGTCTCCGCTGAGGGCACGGTGGATGCGCCCCCGATACGGTCTACCGCTATGTCGCGGACATGCGCGAGCACCATCCACATTTCCTCCCCCCGGCATTCTCAGATTTCCGAGTCGAGGCCGGCGGGGTGGGCACGGGCACGATCACCCGCTTCAAGGTGACGACGGGCGGGCGCACCCGCGAGTACCAGATGAAGGTCTCCGAGCCCGAGCCCGGCCGGGTCCTGACCGAGTCGGACACCGGCTCCAGCCTGGTGACGACGACCACGGTCGCCCCGCGGGGCGGTGCGTCGCTAGTGCGGATCTGCACCACCTGGGACGGCGCCGGCGGGATCGGCGGCCTGTTTGAGCGCGTGTTCGCGCCCCGGGTGATGCGCGCCATCTACGCGGACGAACTCAAGCGGCTCGACGCCTACGCCCGCGAACACCGCTCCGCATGAGCCGACCTCACTCTGTCGGCGGCAGATGAGAGCGCGGCAGTTCGCGGGCTGAAGCTGCCACCTCGTGCGTGCTCTCGGGCCGTGTCGGTGGCCTGCGCTGGCAGCCGCGAAAACCGTTTGACCGCTCCACACTGGTAATCAAGGCTGCCGCCATGACCAGCCGCATATCGCACACCTCGTTTGACGCCCGGGACGCCTACGCACAGTCAGTCTTCTGGTCTCAGGTTCTGGACTTCATACCAGACCCTGACGACCCGAACGAGCCAGAGCACGAGGAATGCCTCGTCATGTCGCGAGACCGGAGCCAGCTCCTGTTGTTCATCACCGTCTCTGACGGCAAGACGGTGAAGAACCGGGTCCATCTGGACCTGCGACCGGCGGACCGCACGCGCGAGCAGGAGACCGAGCGGATCCTCGCGCTCGGGGCATCGCAGCTGGCCGACCACCGGCGGCCTGATGGCAGCGGCTGGATCACGCTCGCCGATCCCGAGGGCAACGAGTTCTGCATCTTGTCCAGGGACCCGGCCAGCTCCGGAGCCACCACGTGACAACGGGTCACACCGCATCGCTCCGCAATCCAGACGGCACTGCCCGCCCATGCGATCACCCACGCACGACCGGCGGCATGACCGGATGTTTGCATGGCCCGGCGGAATAGCCTGGGTCAGTGCTGACTGTCGGAGTGGATCTTGCGGCGGAACCGGCCGGGACGGCGCTGGCACTAATTGACTGGGGCACTCACGGAGCCGCGATCACAGATGTGATTCGTGGTGCCGACGACGAACTGCTCCTCGCGGTGCTCGCGCAGGCGGGCAAGGTGGGCATCGACTGCCCGCTGGGCTGGCCCAACGCCTTCGTCTCATTCGTTGCCGATCACCAGGTCGGCCAGGTGACCATCCCAGGCGGCCTGACCGGGCAGCAGTGGCGCAGGCAGCTGGCCTGGCGGATGACCGACGAGGTGGTACGCGCGGAAACAGGCCTGATACCGCTCAGCGTCGCCGCTGACCGGATCGGCCACACTGCGATGCGCTGCGCCGGCCTGCTCGCGCAACTGGCCCGCCAAGACCAGCCAGTTGACCGCTGCGGCCGCGGTGTCATCGTAGAGGTCTATCCCGCAGCATCCCTGAAATGCTGGCGACTGCCCCACCGCGGCTACAAGGACCCCCGCAACGCTCAGCCGCTAGATGCCCTGATCGACGATCTCCTGGCGGCGGCCCCATGGCTGGACCCAGGATCCTGTGAGAGCCTATGCCGGGCCTCGCACGACGCCACTGACGCCGTCATCGCCGCGCTCACCGCCCGCGCGGCACATAAGGACCTGGTCACCTGGCCAGATGAGCGCCAGCAAGCAGCGGCCCGCAGTGAGGGCTGGATCGCTCTGCCGACAGCTCCACTCAGGCAACTTCCGTGAACCGCCCGCAGCGGCAGATGAGGACATCCTGGGTGCAAGCGGATTACGCATAATCATGCAAGCCGGTTGGCGGATCACGATGCTGATGTTCATCTGGAGTAGCGACCTGCGGCCCGAGCCCACCTGGCGATCGGCAGGCTGAGGTTTCGCGACTCCGGACCGCGGCGGCCGTGGGATAACTGCCTATCCACTTGCGTGACTGGACTTGTCTCCTCTTTCTATGCTGGGCTCTTTGGGATTGCTCCCTGCTGCGTCGTCATTACTTGATCGAAATCGGGGGATTTATGTAGTGCATTCGCAATGAGCGTTATCGCTGTTGTTGTTACCGTAAGGATAGCTGCATTCCACCTAATGCCGTAGCCGGAGATGGACCTGAGTGGTGTATCCGGCAAGGCAAAAGCCCACGCAGCGAACGCGATCGATGCGACGATAATCTCGAATACAGGGAGCGTGAACTTGACCCCGCCTTCCTTCTTCGCCATAACTAGAAGAACAACGACGAGCGGATTCGCTGCAGTCATTAACCCGAAAAGTATCCAGCGACTGGTGAAAGACGGAGAATGAGGGGCTAGTGGCGCTACTAGAGCGAGCAGCGCAACATAGACTGTTATAGTTTCGGTGGGAATCCACCGGGTGATTTGATTAGCAATATTCGTTGAAACGCCTACTGGCTGCTGAGGACTAGCTCTATGTTGGTCCTTAGCTTGTTGAAGGACTAGTTTGGTGTCTACCATTGAGGCAAGGCTCATGTCCGGCTCCCACTGTCACCTGACTGGTCAACTGGGCTCTGTAGCACGAAGCGGCAGCTAGACTGACTATGCCGCCCTTAGCACCAGTGCCGCCCCGAGGCTGAATCCGATCCAATGCTAGCGGACTGCCGAGCGAATCTAAATACGTACAATCAACGAAGCGTTCTGCTAGATCCGGCTGTCCGGGTGCCTATAACATCCTTACCGAACGTCGGCGCGGCAGAACAGCAGATCTGCGCGGCTGAAATCGGCCTCGCTGTGTCCCTCCTGGCCGCCCCGAGCAGCGGCTCTTCGCCCTCCTGTCACAGGAGTACCGGCTACGCTGTGCGACCGGCATCGGGGCTGGGTGACAGCTGCATCAGCCGTGAAATCCACCACTCGATCAGCGCCGATGTTGCCGACGTAGGCGGCACCGGCATTGACTGCGGCTCCGACGGGCAGGAGACCCTCCACGCACGACGGCCGTAACGAGCTCGATCGTGGCGAGGGCGGCTTGACGCCGGTAACCCGGGCCGGCAATGCCCGGCACGAACAGAGCCATCGGTGATGGCGAGTTGCTGTCGAGGTCCCACGCGTGTTGAGAATCACGGTGCGCCGTTCTGGGGCATCGCCCACTTGGTGTCGAGCATCCGTGTCGTCTGGGGTCAGCATGATTCAGCGGGCTCCTGGCTATTCTGCCTTCGAGACCGCGTGGTCGTGCTGGCCTTCCGTCTTGCGGGCGGTCCAAGCTGGGACGACGTTGACTGGGAGGACTGAATGGTGGGATGGCTGGAGCGTGATGCGGCGCTAGTGACGGGTGGTGGTTCAGGGCTCGGTTTGGCGCTGGTGGAGCGCTTTGTGAGTGAAGGGGCGCACGTGGCGGTTTTCGATCGATCCGAGGAGCGGGTCGATGCGGTGGTGGAACGGCTGGGTGAGGCGGTCGTCGGCGTTGTCGGAGATGTGACCACGATGGCTGACAATGAACGGGCAGTGACTACAGCGGTGCGTGCGTTCGGCAAGCTGGATATCTTTGTCGGTAACGCAGGCATTTTCGACTACTTCGCGGACCTTGCGGGAAGCCCTGCCGATGCGCTGGGGCGCGCATTTGATGAGGTGTTTGCTGTCAATGTGAAGGCCTACCTGCTCGGGGCCAAAGCGGCCGCTCCGCATCTGCTCAAGTGTGACGGCTGTATTATCCTGACCGCATCGATGTCATCGTTTCATGCGGGCATGGGAGGCGTCGTCTACACGGCTTCCAAGCACGCGGTCGTCGGCTTGGTCAAGCAACTGGCCTACGAGCTGGCCCCCGGTGTTCGGGTGAACGGTGTTGCTCCGGGCCCAATGCTCACCGATGTTCGAGGACCGCAGGCGCTCGGGCTCGGCCAGCAGACGTTGTCATCGGTGCCAGGTATTGACGAACTCGCGCGGACGGCGTTGCCGTTGCAGTTCCTGCCTTCCCCACAGGACTACACCGGACATTACGTACAGCTCGCGTCGCGGGCCAATGCCCGAGCAACGACGGGAGTGGTCGTCAGTTGTGACGGTGGCATCGAGGTACGGGGTTTGCCGCGGCCGGGCGGCGGGGTCAGCAGGTCCTGAGTTGATGGGCTGGCAATTAGCTCTCGCCCAGGGCCAGGTCGATGGCCTCGGCCACCGTCAATTGCTGGCCCGCGGACAGCTCCTGTTCGGCAAGATCGGTGCCGAGCTTGTCAGCGATCGCCGTTCGTGTAGGGCTTAGCTCGCCCTGCTCGCGTGGCGAGGATGCGGCGCCGAGCCTGGCACGCAATCCCTGGGCAGCACCAAGCAGGCGGGCGGCCCTCCGGGACCCGTCTGCGGCGATCGCCACGGCCGCCATACCTTCCAGAGAATTGGCTATGCCAAGTGGATCCTCCATCTGGGCTCGCAAGGCCAACGATCGCGCATTCAGGGCGGCGGCCTGGGTAAGGTCACTCTCGGCGATGGCGACATCCGCGAGGCCCTTACGAGCGAGAGCCTCGAGACGCGGAGATGGTGACGATTCCGCTTCAATGAGGTCCCTCTGGTAGTGGGCCCGGGCCTGTTCCATGTCGCCATTCGCCCGCGCCACTTCGCCTAGAACCCAGCTGTGGCTAACCCGTCGCATGGTGTGCAGCAGTGGCTTGAGCGCCAGCAGCTCCTCGACAAGCCGCGTAGCCTCCTCGAAGCTTGTTTGATCAAGGGCCAAACATGCCTGCGAGCACAAGACCCCCGCGATCTCGGCCGGTGCGGCCAACTGACGTGCGAGCTCGAGCGACCGGTCGAGTAGCTGGTGGGCTTCGTGATATGCGCCTCTGCATGTGGAGAGCTCGCCCATGAGCCGGAGTCCACCAGCCCAGACTCGTTTGTTGCCGGCGGCGGCGGCGATTGAAATGGCCTCCGCCGCGCACGTTCGGCTTCGTGGTACTCGCCGCGCAGGAAGCCGATCCAGCCAAGGTCGGCAAGGAGCGAGGCCCGGCCCGATTGGTCGCCGATCTCGTCAGCAAGCTGCAACGCTTCTGCGTATTGGTCCCGGGCAAGGTCGTAGCGTCCCATCCAGAGGTTCATCTCCGCCGCGGAGCTGAGCAGCAAGCGGCGCAGTTGCTCGTCGCGCCCCTTCGAGGCGAGGGCTAGTCCCTCCTCAAGAAGGCGGGCACAGCGTTGCTGGTCTCCCCGTGCGCCAGCGGCGATTGCCAGGCTGCGTAGCACGGTCGCGGAGACCCGGCTGTCGCCTGCCTTCCTGGCGGCGTCCAGGGCCTCGGTCCACACGGCCTCTGCCTCGTCCCGACGCGATCTGCGGAAGGCGATATAGCCCAGACCTGAAAGGCTCTGGGCCAGGATGCCTGGCCTCCCCGGCGGTGTCGGCATTGGTGTGCGCCCGTTCGAGCAGTACCTTCGACCTGGCGTAGTCGCCCCGCAGCATGAACATGTTGCCGGCAGCCACTAGCGCTTTGCCGAGGTGCGGCGCATCGTCGGCGGCCAGCTGCAGAAGCTCCTCAAAATAATCGCATGCCTCCTTCCAGCTCCCATGCGATGTCCAGAACGGGGCCAGCGCGGCGGCGAGCCGCAGCCCATGGTTGACCGCGCCCGTCTCGACGCTGTGATCCAGCGCGCGCCGGAAGTTCTCTTGATCGGCCTCCAAGGCCTGCATGAGACGGCCGCGACCGGGCCCGGCGAGTTGGGACTCGGCCAGCTCGGCTAGATCCAAAAACCATGCTAGGTGCCGGTCGCGCAGGTCAGCCTGTTCGCCAGTGCCGCCGAGTTTGTCGGCTGCGTAAGCGCGAATGGTTTCCAGCAGCCGGTAGCGCTGGATGCTGCCTTGGCCCGAGACTACGACGAGCGACTTTGCGGCCAGGTTAGCGAGCAAGTCCAGGATGTCGCCGGGGTCCAGGCCAGGGCCGGTGGTGACCGCCTCCACCGCCTCCAGGCTGAATCCGCCGGGGAAAATGGAGAGCCTGCGGAACAGGGTGCGTTCGAGGTCGCCGAGCAGGCCATAGCTCCAGTCGATGGCGCCAGCAAGTGTTTGCTGGCGGGGCAGGGCGGTGCGGGGCCCACGACTGAGGAGGCCGAAACGACCATCGAGGCGGGTGGCGATTTGGGCCAGGCTCAGCATGCCGACCCGGGCGGCCGCCAGCTCCAGGGCGAGAGGGATGCCGTCGAGGCGGGAGACGATCTCGGCTAGGTCGGCGACGTCCTCGTCGCTGACTACCAGGTCGGCGCGGACCGCCCGCGCTCGCTCGAGGAACAGCCGGGCCGACTCGGAACTCATGACTACGTCGGGTGAGGCGCCCTGATCAGCAAGGGAGAGAGAAGGAACTCGCCAGACCCGCTCGCCCGGCAAACCTAGTACTTCGCGGCTTGTGGCCAGGACACGCACACCGGACCCCGCCCTGAGCAGGTGCTCGACCAAGACGGTGCAGGCGTGGATGAGGTGCTCACAGTTGTTGACCACGATCAGCAGCTCCCGGTGGGCCACAAAGCCCTCCAGGGTGTCGAACACCGGCCGTCCCGGTTCCCCCCGTGCACCGAGGGCGTGAGCCACCGTCTGGCCGACCAGCTGCGGGTCTGACAGAGGAGCGAGGTCGACGAACCACACCCCGTCGGCGAAAAGGTCGAGCTTCCGGGCGGCGACTTCAAGGGCCAGGCGGGTCTTACCGCATCCGCCAGCACCGGTGAGCGTAACCAGACGGCCAGCGACCAGCAGCTCCTCGACCTCGGCGATCTCTCGCTCCCTGCCGATAAAGCTGCTAAGACTCGCGGGCAGGTTACGAACCTCCGCCGGAGACACTCGCGGGGGGGCAAAATCCCGAGGCAGATCCGGATGACAGACCTGGAACAGCATGAGCGGAGTGTCGAAGTCTTTGAGGCGGTACATCCCCAGTGGCTGCATCGAAGAGGAGGCTGGGAGTGCTTCTGTTACCGCAGCGGCTGTCGCGTCCGATACAAGGACCTGTCCGCCGTGAGCCGCGCTGGCCACCCGGGCAGCCTGGTGAACAGCCAGTGCCACATACCTCCCCTCGACTGGTATTGCTTCACCAGTGTGCAGACGCATGCGCACACGGACAGTCACGTCAGAGGGCCACGGCTCGGTGAGCAGAGCTCGCTGTCCGGCAATGCAAGCGGCGACAGCCGACTTGGCCCCAGCGAACGCGAAGAACAACCCATCGCCCTCCGAGTCCACCTCCACGCCGCCCTGGCTGGCCACAGCGCCCCGGAGGAGCTCCCGGTGCGACCGGCGCATTTCCCAGCACTGCCGCGATTGGGCGTGCCAGGACGCCGCCCGGGATTCGTGGCACGACTGTCTCATCTGGGTCCACGCCAGCGAAAGCGTGCCCACTACCGCCCGCTAGCCAACCAGGCAGCCCGGCCGATCTGACGGACGTCAAACCTAGGCGGGGTCGCAGGCCAGATCACCGGCGGGTGCTATGCGATCTACACCCGCTCGGCCACAGATCAGAGGACGCGACTTGCGGCCATGAGAGTGCGGGTTCGGGGAGGATGACCAGCCTCGTCAGTTCGCCTGTGCGTATGTTCGCTGGACCCTTATCAGCTGGTGCCTCCGCCGCGTTCTGTGTTACTCGTTCCGTAGCGTGATGGCGGGTTTGATCCGGGCGGCTGCCCATCCGGGGCCGGCGGCCAGCAGGCTGGCGAGAAGCAGCGTCACCGGGATGACGAACAGCACGATCGGCAGGGGGACCTCAGCGGTGCCCGCGACGCCGACTGATCCTGCGAACAGGGCCCAGGCCCACCGGCCTGCCAGCAGGCCCGCCGGCAGGCCCACGAGCAGGGCCGCCGCGGCCAGCGCGCTGGCCTGCCAGGACACCACCCGGAGCAGCTGGGACCGGAGCAGTCCGAGTGTCTTGAGCACCGCCAGGTCGCGTCGGCGCCGCCGCACTGCGGTGAGCAGCACATGGGCGAGTGTCCCGACCGCCAGCAGCGCGAGCACGGCGCCGAGGATCAGCGGGGTGTCCCGTACTCCCGTGTAGTTCTGGATGTCGCTGGGCCGCTGGTCGGTGGTCACCAGGCATAGGCCCCGGGGACACCCGGCGCGCGTAACGGTCCTCATCACCTGGGCGGCCGCGGCCTGCAGATCGGTGCCCGGCTGGTACTTAAGGAGGAAGAAGTTGTAGCAGGTCGCGGGCCTGGCACAGAATGGGGGATTGGGCTGGGACAGCGCGGAGGCCGAGACTACGGCGCCGGTGCCCAGGTCGGTGGCGCTGCCGCCGCCCGCGCTGAACGCCGCGAAGACCGCCACGCCCACGACCCGCATCTGAGATGTCCGGCTGTTCGCGCTGACCTCGACCTGCTGCCCGAGGTGCAGGCCCAGCGCGTGCAGGGTGCGCTGTCCGAGGGCGATCTCGCGAGGGCCGGCCGGGGCCCTGCCCGCGAGCAGGGTCAGGAACCCATTCCCGCGCAGCGGGTCGAGGCCGATCGCGGGCACCGCCGTGCCGCTGCCGCTGCCGGGGGCAGCGAGGCTCAGCTGCCCGTAGTTGCCACCTGCGTACTGGGTCAAGCCGGTGATCCGCGCCAGGACGTGCTCGCCCTGTGTGGCTGGCATCGTCCCGACTTGCAGGTCCAGCTGCTGGGCCCAGTTCTGCCCGTACCGGTGCGGCGTGCCGACCAGGCCGAGGAAGCTGGCGCCGAAGACCATGGCCGCTACGACCGCCGCCACCGCCACGGTGGTGCCGACGAGGGCGCTGCGCACCGGTACCGCGGTGCGCCCGTGCCCGGGTTCGAATGCCATCCGTACTCCCAGGCTGCCCGGCACCGAGCCGGCCAGCCCGAGCGCCGGGCTCAGCCGGGAGGGCCGCGCTGGCGCGGGCAGCTCGGCCAGCCCGAGCGCGCCCTGGGCCCGGCTGGCTGCTCGCACCACCGCGGGTGCCACCACCAGCAGCGGCGCGGCGGCGATGACGGCGAACCCGGCGCCGAGGATGGCCAGGTTGACCTCTACTCCGGGGCTGGGCTCGGCGGCCCGGGCAGGCCCGACGGGCATCAGCGGGGATGCCGCGATGGCCACCCCCACCGCGGCGGCGGCCCCGGTCATGGTCACCATGGCCGCCCTGGCCAGCGATAGTGCGGCAAGGCAGGACCGGCTCATGCCGAGGGCGCGCAGGATCGGGGATTCCGCCGAGTCGAGGGCGAGTTGGCGGCTGAGCAGCTGGCCGATGATGACCAGGGCGATCAGGCCCGTGAGCGCAGCGAACGCCGCCAGCGCGGCGGCTTGCGGCCGGATGGCCCGCTCGGCCGCCGCGTGGCCGGTGGCCATGTTGATGACTTCGGCCTTCCCCACCCGGTAACGCGCCGCGAGGGCAGTGGCCCCGCGGGCGAACGCGGCGGCGTCGGCGCCGGGCCGCAGCAGCACGCTGGCGCTACCGCCAGCCGGATTGAACGACGCTGCCTGCCGGGTGCGGGCGAAGGCCTGGCTCAGCAGCAGCCACGGCTGCGGGCGTTCCCTGGCGGCTGACATGATCTGGTTGTCAAAGACCACGACCGCCGACACCCGGAACGCCAGCCGCACCGCATGGGCGATGTCGGGGCGCGGGCCCCGCTGCGGGTACCCGATCAGGTGCAGCGTGCCGCCGGGGCGCAGGTGCGCCCGGGCCGCCAGCTGCTGGTTGATCATGACCGCGCGAGGGTCCGCCGGGTTGAAGATGCGGCCGGCGGCGACCTTGACCCGGTCGACCGAAATGCCTTCGCCGCCGAAGGGGCTGGCCTGGGCCACCATGCCCGAGAAGGGCGAGGCACCCGGGCCGGGCAAGGACATCTGCAAGAACATCGCCGGAGCGAGCGAGGACACCTCGGGCAGGCGCGCAAGGGCGCGGAAGTAACCGTGAAACCCGGACCGCGCGGGGGTCACCAGCAGGTCAGCGGCATGGCTCGCGCGCAGGAAGCGAGGGTAGGCGGTATCGGTGCGCCGGGCGCCGGCCGCGGCCGTCAGCGCGATGCCGCCGATCAGGCCGATCAACACGGCCAGGGCAAGCCGCCCCCGCCACTGCTGGCGCAGTTCGGCGCGCAGACGCAGCCACACGGCTCCCATAGGGCATTCAGTCCCGCGCACCCGCCCGCGGTCAAGGATGCAGGCATCCCCGCCGCGATGGTGCTATCCACCCCCCAGCCCTCCAGTTACCGGTTCTGAGCACCGGACCGGCCACGGCCTGTCGCACCCCCGGGTGGTAGCGCCGCTACCCGTGGCCACAGGCCCAGCCGGAGCCCGCCGTGGAAAAGCGAGCGCCACGACGGCCCGGCACCGACAGGCACACGTCAAGACACCAGTCCCAACTGCCGGCCCGGCCAAGCACCACCAACCTGCACCAGGCGCGGCATGACCGGACATTCGAGGTCCTCGGCGACGACGCATACATATGCACGTTGACCCGCAAGAAGATCAAGCCGGAGTACCATTCGCATCTCGGTCAGTGCGCCGGGGTCGGCCTTCCGGACCACGATCGTCTTCGGCGCCGCGGTCGAGGCGCGCACACTCCCGCCGGTTATCTCAACCCTGGCGGGCCGACCATCAGCGAGGGCTCACTTTGGGTTCCGGACTGGCGTTCTGTTCGACCTGCCAGCGTCCGCACAAGCCGCGCCGCGCCCTGTGAAGTCCCGAGGATTTCATTCCGCGTGATGGGATGGCGTTACCGGCGTCCGGTTTGTGCGGCGCCTGGGTCTTGTGGCGGATCCGGTTGAACTCCGGCAGCGCAAACGGGACGGTCTTAGGCGACCGTCCCGTTTGGCCTGCTCTTTACTCGGCTGTCTCGTCAGGAGACGGTGATTGTTGCCGTGACGGCTGGCTTCCCGCCGTGACCGATGGCGTAGACCTTGTAGGTGCCGGCTGTGGTCGTGGCCGGGATGGTGACCGTGGCGGTGCCGCTGCCGGCGGTGTTCGTGGTGAGTGCTGCCAGCTTGATGCCGGTGGCCGAGGCCAGCCGCAGGGTCACCGGCTGGGTGGCCTGGAACCCGGTGATTTTGGCTTTGACGGCGGCTCCTGGCGCGGCTGTCGGGGGTGACACGGCCAGGTGCGGCTTGACGGTGAAGGTGATCTGTGCGGCCACAGTGCCGCCTGCCACCGCGACCAGGGTGTGCGCGCCGGACGTTGCCGCCGGGAACGTGAACTGTGCTGAGATGGCGCCGGTGGTGCCGGCGGTGGGCGTGGCGAGCAGCTTCCCGGTGGCAGAGTCGAGCCGGATGCTGATGTTTGAGGAGGGCTGGAAGCCCTGCCCGGACAGGGTCACTTTCGCGCCGACGCGGCCAGCAGCCGGTGAATCGGACAGTGTCGGGGTGGCGGATGTCACCGTCAGCGAGGCGGCCGCGGTGGTGGCGCTGCCTGCGGTGTTGGTGAATACCGCCCGGTAGGAGGTGCCGTTGTCGGCTGGGGTGGCGGTGAAGTTGAGGCTGGCGGAGGTGGCGCCGGGCACGTTGGACCAGGTGCTGCCGCCGTCGCTGCTGACCTGCCACTGGACGCTGGGGGCAGGGTAGCCGCTGGCCGCCGCGCTGAAGGTGACCGGCTGGCCGCTGGTGACCGTCTGGCCCGACGGCTGGGTGGTCACCTGCGGCGCGGCGTTGATGTTCATGGTGACCTGCTGGTTGTTGGCGCCGGCCGGGTTGTAGGCGGCGACGCCGATTGTGTAGCTGCCGGGCGTGGTGGGGGTGCCCGACAGCAGCCCGCCGGCCGACAGGGTCAATCCCGGCGGCAGTGCGCTCTGGTCGGTGGCGTACTGGGGCGCGGGCCAGCTGGTGCTCTGGAACTGGTAGGAGTAGGCCTGCCCTGCCGTGCCGTCGGGCGGGCTGCCGGTGAAGGCGGGGAAGTCGGCGGCGCCGTAGGTGACGGTCACATACCCCTGGCCAAAGTTGACCCCGCCGTCGGACACGCCGCCGAAGGCGTCCGGTGAGATGTAGTTGGAGCCGCCCGCGCCGCTGTCGATGGCGCCGCCGCCGCCGCCGTACCAGCCCGCGCCGCCCCCGCCGCCGCCCGTGCCGCCGGCGAAGTAGTTGGCGGCCTGGGAACCGCCCGCGCCGCCCGCCCCGGCGCTGCCGGCGGTGGCACCTTCGGTGGTCAGGGTCCCCGAAACGCCGTCCCAGCCGGGCTGCCCGCCAGCGGTCTGGCTGCCCCCGGTGGCGGCTCTGGCATAGATCGCATTCGCGCTGCCCGGCCCGCCGGTCTGCGGGCCGCCCTCGCCGCCAGCGCCCAGGAAGCTCGCCCCCCCGCCACCGGCCGCTACCAGCAGCGGAGCAGCGGCGCCGCTGTAGGACACCTGCGACTCCCCGCCACCCCCGGCACCCGGGAACGTGGCGGTGCCAGGGCTGCTGGAGCCCTGACCAGCCCCGCCAGCGCCGCCGCCGTTGCAGCCGCCCGACCCGCCAGGACTCGTGGAAGACCCGGTCTGCTGGCCGGTGCTGCCACCCTGGCCCCCGGTGGCGATCGTCAGCACCTGCCCAGGTGAGACCGCCAGCGCGGCCTGGACATGGCCACCAGACCCCCCGAGCGTATCCCCGCTGGCCGAGGTGAACTCACCGCCGACGGCACCATAGACGTCGAAGACCGCCGCCGTGACCCCGGAGGGGACCGTCCAGTCCTGGGTCGTGCACGCCGGAACCGTGAAGCTTGCCGTCGTGGCGGCGTCCGCCGCGGTGGACGCCAGGCCGAAGGCGCCCACGCCGCCGGCCAAAGTGACAGTGAGGGCGGCTACCAAACGCCGGACCCCGTGGGACCGCTTCCTCATGACAGGTTCCTCTACTTCCTCTGACCGCGAGTTGATATGTGATCGCGAACCACCCACAGCCTGCCGTTCCGCCATGGTCCTGCCATCCGTGCTGGCCACGGATCCGCCACGGATCCACTACGGACCCGCTCCGGACTCCCCGGCCTGCAACTGATCTCCGGCCGGGGGCGCCGGGCGGAGCCGCCCATCCGCTCGTCCCTCCGGGCCCGGTCGAATTGCTCGGCGTTGCAGCGCGGGCGGCAGATGACGGTGAGCTCGCGGGCGATCTGCTCCCGGTGCTCGGGGGCCGCCGCCCGGCACCTCACAGGCGCAGATGTACACCTGCCACTTCGATCCGGCCCAGTGCCCGGGCCGCGGGAGCTTTCGTGGTGCCATGGGGGCGAGCACTTTGCGCAGAGGCCAGTGACCACTGCGCGGCATGATGTGCGGATGTCTCGAAGTTGGCGGTGATCTGGCATGTCTATGCGGGCGGCGGCCGCCGATCGCCGTGTTGAGGCCCAAGATTGTCCGGCCGTAACAAAACAATGGCTGACAACGAACTGGACACCTGTTGACGAAAGTGGCCGACGCGCTCGATCTTCTCAAGGACTTTCGCCTGCCGTTTGACTGCTCACGCGTTTCGGCGGTTGAGAAATTCGGCTCGGATTTGCCGTCACTAGGTGGGCGCTGGCGGCGGCTGGCGCTGCACCCGGTAACAGGCCGCCAGATCGCCAGGTCCGGGTGTTTGCGCTCGTCGCGCTAGAGTTCCCGGCATGGGCGGGGAACCAGGCGCCAGCGAGGCGATCAGCATTGTCCGGGTGGCGGAGGCTGAGATCAGCCAGAATCTCAGCGGGCAACTGCAGTCGCTCTTGCAAGCGTGTTTCCCGGGGTACCCGGGCCGCAGCTACTTCAAGCTTCCCCCGCATTTCCGTTACCTGGCGATGGCGCCCGGCGGAGCCATCAGCGGCCAGGCGGGCGTGGAGTTCCGCGTCATCCGGGCCGGTAGCAACATCCTGCAGACGTTCGGAATCGTCAACTTGTGCGTGCACCAGCACGAGCGGTCCCGCGGCCTGGCCAGCAGGCTGCTGGAGGAGGTGACCGGCTATGCGCGGGCCTGCGGGGTGTCTTTCATCCTGTTGTTCGCCGACGACAGCAGGCTTTACGCCCGCCACGGGTGGGTCCGGGCCGCAAACCGCTGCTCATGGGTGAAGATCGACAACCACACCACCATCGGCCTGGCCCGGCGGCTGGACCCCGGCGCCCTCATGGTCAAACCCCTGACCGGACGGCGCTGGCCCGACGGTGACGTTGACCTGCTCGGCCACCTATTCTGAACCAGATCAGTTCCCTCCCTCATGCTCCCACGGCAGGCCCACGCGAACGCGCTCGCATCGAGGCCAGCAGAGCCGGGTGCCGACACCGCAGCGGCAGAACAGTGCGGTCGCGCCAAGAGCGGCGCTGCATAAATATACGGCCTGGCCGCATGCCTGCTCGGCCGTAGCCGGGATTGCCCACGGTGCGAATAGCTCCTATTAACCGCGCGCCGACCCGCCTGCGCGGGTGTCGGCCGGAGTTAGACCAAGCTGCTGGGCCTGCCGATCTGGGCGTTCTGCGCGGCATGGGCGGGTGACGACGCGGATCGCTCCGCTACTTCCTACGGTTCGCCAGATCGATGCGGGCGGCGGAGTGGATGTTACGAAGCCGATGAGTGGTTGCACCCCGACGGCGTGGTCATCGGTGCCCGGCTGCGCCGCGGTCGCGAGCCTGGCGGCAACGCCGGGGACATGATGCTCTCCTACCGCGATGTCGTCATCGCGAACCATGCCGACGTTCAGGTCCCAGCCATGGGACCGCCGGTCGGCCCGTTTGATCCGCGCCGCGACGATGTCCGGATCGCAGGGCGAGATGATGCCTGCGGCTTGCAGTCGGTCCAGGCAGGTACGCACGGTGCGCTCGGACAGGCCCGTGTAGCACCAGTGTGGCCGCCGACGGGAACGCGCCGGTGCCGTCCGGTCCGGCGTGGTTGGCCAGGCCGACCAGCACGTACTTGCACGCGCTCGACGGCTGCCCGCCGTGATCGGCCGGGACCGGTGCCCGGTTGAGCGCCCACGAGATCGCCTCCACGCTCACCGGCCACCACCCGGCAACCCAACGGCGCGCCAGGCCGCGCGCCTGGGTCTTGGCTCAGTTTGTGGCTCATTCACCCCCGTCCGGCGCCGTTCACCGACAGCCATGCGGACGACGTTCGGGCAGGTCACGAACGGTGGCGGCTCCCGGCGAACAGCGGCCAGCAGTGTTGGGAAGCGTGTTGGGTGCAAGCCCTCGCGAGTTCGAATCTCGCATCCTCCGCCACGCTGACCTGAAACGACGTGAGACGCGTTGACGGCGTTCATCCTGACGATCGCGGGCCGGGCATCGGCCTCTGACCGCGTCCCGCCGGACTGAGCCCGGCACCGATGTTCAAATGCTCTGTTGCCGGTCGTGCTCCACCTCGGGACGGGGACGGCCGGAACACGTTTGTTGGGTCGTTCTTGAGTTTCAGTCACGGACGATCCTGGCGATGTACATTGCGGCTACGAGCAGGTCCTGTGCCTGCCTGTCGGGCCTTGATGACCGCTTGGGTGCGGTCCTCGACTTGAAGCTTCACGAAGATCGACGACAAGTGGTTGGCGACGGTCTTCTGGCTGATGCCTAGGCGTTGGGCGATCACGTGGTTGCGCAACCCTTGACCGAGGAGGTCGAGTACTTCGCGTTCCCGGGTGGTCAGGTCCGGAAAGGGATTCTGCTGGGACGCCGGGGGCGTCTTTGGCATGAGTCAGGACGTGGCGGGCGGCGACGGGGGCGAACGTCGCTCCACCTGACGCCACGGTGTGAATCGCTCGAATGATCTCCTCCTGATGGGCTCCTTTGAGCAGGTAGCCGCGGGCTCCAGCTTGAAGTGCGGCGTGGATGGACTCGTCGTCCTCGGACATGGTCAGCACCAGTACGGCGGTGTCGGGGAGCAGTTGGGTGATTCGCTCGGTCGCATCCAATCCGCTGCTGCCCGCCAGGTGGAGGTCCATTAGGACGACATGTGGTTTGTGGGCGCGGGCCGCTTCGATGGCGCTGTCGGTGGTGTCGGCCTCGCCGACAACGGTCATGCCCTCGACCGTGTCGATCAGAGCGGCGAGGCCGTCTCTGACTACGGGGTGGTCGTCGACGATTAGCAGTGTGATCAACTTCGCCCCATCCGGGCCGGGATCGGCAGCGGGAATTCGACGTGAATGCGCCCGCCGCTGGGTGTGGGCCCGGCGCAGAATGTCGCTCCGATGCTGATCGCTCTCTCGCGCATACTGGTGAGGCCGAACCCCTGATCCCAGCTTCCACTCAGGGAAGTGCCGTTATCGCAAACTTCAAGCACGAGTGACGGGCCGCATTGAATCCGGATGACAGCCGCCGTGGCGTTGGAGTGGCGGGCGATGTTGTTCAAGGCCTCTGTCACGATGCGAAAGGCCGCGTTCCGCATGTTGACAGGCATCGCAGGCAGCACGTCTGGGAGATTTGTGGTCACGATCAACGTGCCACCCCCGAGCCGGCTGGCGAAGCTGGCGGCTTGACGATTGAGGGCCTCGAGAAGGTTGAGGCTTTCGAGACTCTGGGGACCGAGATCGTGGGCGATGCGTCGCACTTCGCTGATCGCTTGGCGGGTTTGGTCGGCCAGTTCTGTTATGAGTGATTTGGACTTGGTCGGGTCGGTCAGCGAGACATTGCCGGCGGCGTCGGCGCGCAAAGCGATCGCCGTCAGGGCGGGTCCCAGCCCATCGTGGAGGTCGCGGTGAAGGCGGCGGCGTTCTTCGGCCTGGGCGTCGATCAATTGCCGACGGGACTGTTGGAGCTGCTCGCTTAGGCGTATGGCATGGACTGCAGCTGCGATCGGCACGGCGATCAACTCCAACGCGGCGATGTCACTGCTGTCGAGCTCGGACTGCCCGCGGCGGGGGCGGACCCAGAGCTCACCTACAGGGTGGGCACCGAACTTGAGCGGGATTTGCGTGGCGCCGTCGGTCCGGAAGGTCGGCGACCCGATGCGCCGGCCGTCGCTGACCAGGAGCAGGTCGGGGAGACGGAGGCTTTCGCTGACGGCGCGCAGCGAAGCGCCCAGCTCGTCGTCGGCATTCGAGGTGAGTTGCGAGGCGACGCGGCGAAGAGCCTGAGCTGGGTCTCGCCGAAACCCGAAAAGCATCGTGTCCATCCGCCGCTGCAGAAATTGCCTGGCCGGAGCGAAAGCGATCGCCACTACAGCGGCGGCCGGCAGCGAACCGACGAGACCCGGGTTGCGGCCAGCGACGAGCCCCGCTAGTTCGACCACAGCCAGGAAGCAACCGAGCAGAATCCCGGTGAGCGCCGCGTACATCAACGTTCGGTTTATGACGATGTCTATACCGAGCAGCTGGTGGCGCAAAACCGCTATCGACGCGCTGATCGGGAACACCAGCACCCCAAGAATCAACGACGTGCTCCACAGTGTGTCCACGCCGGCCCCGGTCGGGGCGAACAACGCGACCGCCAGGGCGGCGCCAACAAGCAGCCAGGACAATTGCGCCCGAGAGTCTCCGGAGGAGCGGTGCCACCGCCAGAAGAGCACTGCTAGACAAGCGACGGCAGTCCAGTTGGGGACCGAGTTATCGAACCGGCCGACGGTGTGGACGAAATGCGCCAAGGAACTCGGTAGGTGTATCGGCGCGTACTTGATGAAGGGAACCGTCCCCGGCGAGCTGGCGTCGAGAGCCGACAACACACACCACACGACACCGTCGATAGCGGCGATGGTTGCCAGCCGCCGGATGCTTCGGCTCGCGAGGCGCCCGTCGGGGAACAGCAGCACAATCAGCGGGAAGAACACGGCGATCGCCGGCGTCCAAACCGAGATCCCGATCCACCCCACGACCGATGTCCAATGGTTGGGGCCCCCAGCCGTGGCCTGCCACAGCGAGAAGGCGATCCCGGCGGCTGACAGGCCGTAACAAAGCGCGAATCCGCAGATGAACCAACCGATCAGGAGCCGAGGCCGCCGCAGAGCGACCAAGGCGCCGAAAGGGGCAAACGTCCCCGCCAGCCAGGCGTTGGTGACTGGGTAGCTCGTGAACAGGAACCGCCACGGCAGACCGGACCCGATCAACGCGAACACCGTGGCCACGACCGCCAACTCCGTCACCAACAGCACACCCCATGCCGCAACTCGCAACCAACTTTGACGAGCCTGGTCGTGGCGAGTTCCCGCACCCTGCGTGTCGTCGTCGGCGATGACCACAAGCACAATCATGCCCCAGGGTGAATCGGGCTGATTAGGAAAGACGTCCCAAAGGTGTCGGGAAGATCTCCCGGGTCGAGGGAACGGCGCCTCTTCCGCTCGGGAAGGCCCCACGGTCATGGTGACAAGCGAACCACCTACGACTTGAGGAGCCGACAGTGAACCGACCACCTGATATCCGGAGCGCTCGACGCATGGCCGCCGGTGCGTGCGTGGTTCTCGGACCCGCCCTCATCGGGCTGGTGCGGGCCACCTACCCGGCGTTCTCCGCGTCGAAGGCCTCGTCGACTGTTTCTGCCTTCGCCCACCATCTCGGTGCGGCCCGAGTCGAGCTGGCGGCCGGTTTCGCCGCCACCTTGATCATGCCCTTCTTCGTGCTCGGCGTGTACCGCCTCACTGTGCGCCGGGTGCCGGTCTTGGCAACTGCCGGATCGGTCATCGCCATGCTCGGTTGGCTCATGACCTCGTTCATGGTCGCCAGCGATGCCGTCGCGTACGAGCTGGCCCGTCACGGCGGCTCGCCGGCCATCTACGACCGGTTCACGGGGAACGCCGTCATTGCCACCGGCACAGCGGTCTTCCTGATCGGCCACGAGATCGGCACCGTGCTACTGGGTGCGGCGCTGTGGCGCTCCAAGGTGGTGCCGCTGTGGGCGGCAGTGACGGTCGTCGCCGCCCCGGTGCTGCACCTGGTCGCAGTCGGCGCCTCGGCGCGCGCGCTCGACGTCGCCGCCTTCGCCCTTCTGACGATCGCGGGGGCGGTCACCGCCCGCCAAATCCTACGGACACCGGACAGTCATTGGGACCTCGCACCGGAAAACAGCCCAGTGTCGGTGGAGCCCGACATCGATACGGCCAACTCGCCCATCAGCGCCTAGGCGCTGAACGCACACGAAAGGAACCAGCATGCCCGCTACCGACCCCACCCAGGCGACGGGGACAGACCCGGCTCTCGACAGGCAGCCACGCAGAGACCTCGCCGACCGCATGAAGCGCACCCGCGCATTTGCTGGCGTCGTAGTACTGGCGGCAGCCTTCATCTCGGCCGCGACCCTCGCCGGCGGCTCAGCTGGTGCCCGCAGCCGGACTGCGACGCCTGGAACCGTAGCACTCTGGACCGCTGCGACCAGGCCCGCCGGGCTGCCCACAAACCAGCGCCAGTACAGGTTCTATGAGCAGCAGGCGACCTTCCAATCTGGGCCCACATCCATTGAGTTCACGTCCTTGGACTTCACCGGCAACCACGCCCACCACAGCGACCGCTGGTCCGCCACGGACCACTTCCTTTGCACGGTCTCCGGCGCAGGAGCCGTCGAGTGCGATGGACAGATCGCCCTCGACTCGTCGATGTTGCTCATCCACGGACCCGGCGGCCAAGGCGACTTCTCAGTCCCGGTCGTTGCTGGCACCGGCGCCTTCGCCGGCGCCCGCGGAACGTTGCACGTCCACAACCTCGGCACGACCGAGAACTCGGACCTCACCATCACCCTCCACTGAGGCCACGCGACACGGCGCGACCGACCAGATGCAAGGAGCAGCCCTGACCACCTCCATTAAGCGGATGATCACGATTGCGTTCGTGCTCGCCCTTGCCCCCGTGCCACCGCCGCTGACCCCAGCGCGCTTACCCATCGTCCAGCACGATGCCCGCTAAGGTGCGTCGGTCGGCGCACGGGCGCGACCGCACAAGGCGGTGGCTTCCTATCCATTCTTTTACGAAGGACTGGTAACCCGCACGGCGGTCAGGTCAGCGCTAGGTGTCGGCCGAGACAGGATCCCGCTGATGCGGAGCCGGCCCAGGGCTGCCGCGGCCAGATCGGCCAGGCGGCGGCGGTCGATCTTGCCGGTGGCACCCAGGGGCAGCCCGGCCACCAGGCAGAACGCGGTGGGCCTGGCGTGCCGGGGCAGTGCTGCGTCGCAGGCGGCGCGCAGCGCGCCGGTGATGTCGTCCGCCGGGCCCGGGCCGGACGCGGCGACGTAGGCGACCGGGCGCCAGCCGAGAACCGGGTCGGGCGCCCCGACCACAGCGGCGGCCCGGACGCCGGGCTGGGCCAGCAGGAAGTCCTCGATCTCCCTCGGGTAGATCTTCTCGCCGCCGCGGTTGATGACGTCGTCGGTCCGGCCGGCCAGGAACAGGTAGCCAGCGAGGTCGAGGTGGCCGAGATCGCCGGTGTCGAGCCAGCCCTCGTGATCGATGGCGCCGCCCGCGCCGCCCGCGGCGTACTGCCTGATCACCCCGCGGCCCCGGATCTGCACCCGGCCGGTCTCGAACGGCTGGCACGGGACGAAGCGCTGCCGGCCGGCCCGAGCTATCCGCAGCTCGACGCCGACCGGCAGCCCGGCCGAGCCCGGCTTGCGCGGGCCGTCCAGCGGGTTCGCGGTGATCATGCTGGCCGCCTCGGTCATGCCGTAGGTCTCCAGGATGCCCAGGCTGGTCGCGTCCTCGAACCGGCCGAGCACGGCCGGGGGCAGCGGAGCCGAGGCCGAGCGGACGAACCGGACCCGGCACGGGACCGGCGAGACCGGCTCGTCCGCCAGCAGGGTGATGATCGCGGGTACCGCGTTGATCCAGGTGATCCGGCGCTCGTCGATCAGCTCCCAGAATCCCCGTCGGCTGAACCTCCCATCGAGGACCAGGCAGGCCCCGGCGCTGAGGGTGGCGAGCAGGCCGACCACCTCCGCGTTGACGTGGAACAGCGGGAGGGCGCAGTAGCCGCGCTCGGCAGCGGTGAGCCGGTGGTGGCCTGCGACGGCGGCAGCCACGTGGCACAGCTGGTCCTCGGCGAGCAGGACGCCCTTCGGGCTGCCCGTGGTCCCGCTGGTGCACAGCAGGATCCCGCCGGTCCCCGCGGTCCCGCCGGTCCCCGCGATCCCGTTGACCTCCGTGGTTGCTACGGCCTCCGCAGCACCAGGCCCGGCCGTCCGCCCGTCGCCTGGCGGGCGCAGCACGGCCAGGCCTTGCGGGAGGTCCTCGGGCGAGTCGCAGACGGCCGCGGTCGGCTGGGCCGCCTCGAGCACGCGGGCGAGCCGACCCGGCGGGCCGCCGGGATCGAGCGGGACCGCCACCCGTCCCGCGGCCACGACGGCGACGAGGGCGGTGGCGTAGCCGACCGGGTCGGCCAGCCGGATCGCGACGCCCGCGCCCGGCGGCACTGCGGCGTCCTCCAGGGCACGCGCCCAGGCCGCTGCCGCGCGGCCGAGCCCGGCGTAGCTGAGCGTGGCCGTCCCGCGGCCGTGCTCCAGGTAGGCGGCGTCGCCGTCGCGGGCCTCAGCCGACCGGATCCAGTCGTTTATCACTTGATGCCTCGTTTTCCGTGAGTTGGTGGACTTTCGCGGGCAGCAGCGACCGCTACGTCTGCCGCTGCCGCCCGGTGAGCGGCACCGCAAGCGGCGTCCTGGCGAGCACGCTGGTCAGCGCGACGGCGCTCAGGTAGACGAGCACCACGGTGACCGCGCAGGCCGCGGGCCACGGCAGGTGCCCGATCACCCGCCCGTAGCCGATGTAGATCAGCACGTCGATGACGAGCAAGTGGGACAGGTAGACGCCGTAGGAATTCTCGGAGCCGGAGCGCACTAGGGCGCGCAGCCGCCGCGACCGGCCGGGCTTGACCAAGCTCACGCCGACCAGGTAGATGCACGCGATCGCGCCCACGTTCCACGGGATGACGCTGGGCTGGAACGCGTCGTCGGTTGACCCCAGCACCGTTGTCAAGCCGCTTTCGGCCAGGTAGTAGACGCCCTCCGCCGCGGCCGCGGCCAGCGCGGTCAGCGCGATGATCAGGCGCGCCTGGCGCCGTACCCACGCGTCCACCTCGTCCAGGTGGCAGGCGACCACGGCACCGCCGATCAGGTAGAGCACGTAGCTGCTGGCCTCCGAAGCCGCCCAGGTCTGGGTCAGGATCCGCCAGTGCAGCAGGACGGCCAGGGTCACTTGCGCCGCGGCAGCGACGGCGACGACGAGCCCGTGATGGCCCCTGGTGCGGCGCAGCAGCGCCAGCACGAGCGGGAACACGAGGTAGAACTGCATGATCACGACCAGGAAGTACAGCTGGTAGTAGCCCGTGACCAGCGTGCGGAGCAGGCGGTCGAGCGCGTCGCCGGCGCTGGCGAAGTGCGCACCCCGCAGGTTGTACAGGTAGTAGATGAGCGTCCAGCACAGGTAGGGAATCCCGACCGAGACGAGCCGGCGCCGGTAGAAGCGGCCCCAGCCGCCGCGCCCTACGCCGGAGTAGGCATAGGTCAGCATGCACGCGGAGATGAAGAAGAAGCCTTCCCTGGACACGTGCAGCAGGTTCAGCGCGGCGCCCGCTGACACGCTCGCGGCCGGCGCGAAGAACAGCAGCACGTGCGTGCTGACCACGCCCGCTTGCTTCAGCGGGCGCATCGAGTTGACCTGGTCCAGCCGCCGCAGCGGCATCAGTACATCATCCGCGGATCGTTGTAGTGCTTGAACTCGAGCAGGTTGTCCGACGGGTCGATCAGCACGAAGGTACGGTGCTCCTCGACCGTGCCCTCGAACCGCGTTGACAGGTCGCGGAAGAACGGGATCTTGCGGATGACCGCGCAGTGGTGCAGGGCATCGAAGTTGACTGCCGCGCGGAACGTGACGCCGAAATGGCGCGGGTACAGGCTGACCGGCCCCATCCTGGCCGGTTCGTCCTCGCAGCGGTGGCAGACCAGCTGGTCGCCGAAGAAATCCAGCGTGATGCGGTCGCTGTAATGCCGGGCCAGCTTGCAGCCGAGCATGTCCACGTAGAACCGCTGCGCCTCGTCGAGATCACGGACGGGCACGGCCAGGTGGAAGACGTCGCTGGGGGTTCGCATCGGGCGCCTATCACTCGAAGGCGGTCAGCGTGTCGGCTCGCAGCCCGAGGCGCAGCGTCTCCACCCCGATGACCGCGTGCGCCGGGATGTTGCCGAGGTTGACGTCCGGGCCGATCCGGCCGACGAAATACGCCTGCAGCGAGGTGACCGGCGCCTCGAACAGCAGGTGCCGCGGGCTGAACCCGGCGGACAGCACGTCGTCGATCAGGCCGAACCGCAGGGCGCCGTCCGGCCGGCAGATGCCGGACCTGCCGCTCTCCCTGGCTTCCAGGGTGACCAGCCAGGCCCCGGCGGCGAGATCCTCGTCGATGCACTCGATCCACGCGCTCGGCGGCAGCCGCTGCGAGCGGTCCGGGTCCTTGAAGCCCACCTCGGACACGACGGTGAAGTCGTCGGCGAGCTTGCGGATGTAGCTTGCCTTCTCCGAGTTGGACATCGCGATCGTCCCGTTCGACACCTCCACGTGGCGGCAGCCGTGGTCCAGGCAGAACCGCCTGAAGTCGTCGAACCTGCCCTGCAGCACGTACTTCTCGAAGAGCGTCCCGCCGAAATAGAAACCGATCCCGGCGTCGGTCAGGATCCCGGTCTTCTCGCGCAGCGTGCTGGTCACGATCGCGGTGCCCCAGCCGAACTTGACGAAGTCGATGTACTCCGCCGCGGACTCCACCGTGTCGGCGAACTGGGCCAGCGGCAGGCCGCCGTCGATCACCATGGTGATCCCGTTGCCGCGGGGCTTCCGCGCCCGCTGCGGCAGGTGCAGTGCGGTTGGGTTCATCTGTGTTATCTCCTTGTCGTTTCGTGGCTTGACCCGGCGGGCGTGACGGCGAGCCGCAGGATGCACCCGTTGGCCAGCGGGTCCCAGCGCATGCGCTCCACCGGGACCGAGTCCAGGTAGGCGCGCAGGACCCTGACCGTGCCGCCGTGCGCGATCACGACGACGTCACCGGACCGGAGGGACCGGGTGACGTCGCCGCTGAACGCGGCCACGCGCCGGTACAGATCCCGTACTGACTCGCCGCCAGCCGGGCGGGCGTCCGGGTCGGCCACCCGGCCCTCGAGGAGGCCGGTGTCGGCCGCGCTGATGCCCGCGAATGCGCTGCCCTCCAGGGTGCCCAGGCAGCGCTCGCGCAGCCGCGCATCAGGGATGACCGGCAGCCTGAGCGCCGACGCGAGCGGGGCGGCTGTCTGCAGCGCGCGGCGCAGGTCGCTCGCGTACAGCGCGCGGATGGGCTGGCCGCCCAGGTGCCTGGCCACCATCCGGGCCTGCCGCACGCCGCGGTCGGTCAGCACCGCCTCGTCGCGGTGGCCCTGGGCCCGGCCGAGCTCGTTCCAGGTGGTCTCGCCGTGCCGGACCAGCCAGAGCGCCGGGGCGCGGGATACAAGGGGGGTCGTCCCCCCGGGGGCTAGTACTGCTGTCATGGCCCCGAGCGTGCTCCGGCTCAGTGAAAGTCGACTGAAATTCGGCCCTACCTGCGGAAACTTCCAGCAACCTCTCAGCCAAGCCGGATTACCTGAAGGACATGACTTCCGGTGGCCTGGCGATCCTGGCGCCTTTCCCGGCCAGCGCCGGCCGCGTGCTCGTGGTGGACGACGATCCCGACGTGCGGGACTCGCTGGTACGCGCGCTGCGCTATGCGGGCTACGGCGTGACGGCGGCCACCGGCGGCGCGGAGGCTCTCGCGTCGCTGGCACGGTGCCCCGTCAACCTGATCGTCCTCGACGTGCTGATGCCGATGGTGGACGGGCTCGAGGCCTGCCGCCGGCTCCGGGTGCGGGGCGATGCCACCCCGATCCTCATGCTCACCGCCCGGGGCACGGTGGACGACCGGGTGAACGGGCTGGCCGCGGGCGCGGACGACTACCTGGTCAAGCCGTTCGCGCTGGCCGAGCTGCTGGCCCGCGCCGGGGCCCTGCTGCGGCGCAGCCAGCTGGCCCGCGACGTGCTCGGCTACGCCGACCTGAGCCTCGACGCCACCGCACGGCGGGTGGTCCGCGGCGGTGACGAGATCACCCTGACCAGGATCGAGTTCGACCTGCTCGAGACGCTGCTGCGCAACGCCGAGCGGGTGCTCGGCTACGACGCCATCGTGGACCGGGTGTGGGGGTACGCCGATGCGCCCGCCTCTAACGGGCTGCAGGTCTTCGTGGGGTTCCTGCGCCGCAAGCTGGAAGAGGGCGGCCGCCCGCGGCTGGTGCACAACGTCCGCGGCGTCGGCTACGTGCTGCGGGCGGCCCCGTGACGCACTCGCCCCGCCCGCGCCGGCTGCGCCGGCCGCTCATGCTGCGGACCCGCTTCACCCTCGCCGTGGCGGGCGCGGTCGCCGCGGCCACGGTGGTGATCGCCGCGGTCGCGTTCCTCGTGGTCCGCAGCGACCTGCAGCACCAGGTGAGCACCGCCTTGCAGCAGCGCGCCGCCGCGGTACAGCAGCAGGCCTGGCGGCGCTACCACGGGCACATTCCCGCCGGGTGGGTGCCGCGGGAGCCGGACCAGTTCGGCACGGCCAGCCCGTACCTCCAGGTGATCACCGCCGGCGGCAGCACGTGGACGCCCCCGGGCGACCGCACGTTGCTGCCGCCCGGCGCGACCGCCGTCGCGGTCGCAGCCGGGCACCACGCCGCCTACTCCGCCAGCGCCACCCTGGGCGGGGTGCACGCCATGGTGCTCACCGTGCCGCTGGGCAACGGCCTGGCCCTGCAGCTCGCCGCGCCGCTCACCACCGTGGACGCCGAGCTGGCCACCATCGGGACCACGCTGGCGGTGCTGAGCGCCATCGGGGTGGCGGTGGCCGCACTGGTCGGCCGGGGCGTGGCGCGGGCCGGGCTCGCGCCGGTGGCCAGGCTGGCCGCGGTCGCCGAGGAGGTGACCGCGGCCGGGTACCCGCGCGGGCGGGTGGCGGCGGGCCGCCCAGACGAGCTGGGCCGGCTGGCCGCCTCGTTCAACCAGATGCTGGACGCGCTGCGCCGGTCGCACGCCGCCCAGCGGCAGCTGGTCAGCGACGCCAGCCACGAGCTGCGCACCCCGCTGACCAGCCTGCGCATCAACGCCGAGCTGCTGGCCGCCGGCGAGCACCTGTCCGAGGCCGACCGCAAGGAGGTGCTCGGCCGGATCGTGGCCCAGGCGGCCGAGCTGGGCCAGCTCGTCACCGACATCACCGAGCTGGCCGGCGACCAGGAGCGCACCAGCCTGCTCGACGAGGTCAAGCTGCATGAGATCGTCGCGGCCGAGCTCGACGCGGCCCGCCGGGACTGGCCGCGCACCGTGTTCCGGTCCGAGCTCGCCCCGTGCCTCACGGCCGGCAGCGCCGAGCAGCTCCGCCGCGCGGTCAGGAACCTGCTGGACAACGCCGCGAAATTCGGGCCTCCGGCGGGCCTTGTCAACGTGCGGCTCGCCGCGGGCGAGCTCACCGTACGCGACCACGGCCCGGGTATCGAGCCGGCCGACCAGGCCCGGGTTTTCGAGCGGTTCTACCGCGCGCCGTCGGCGCGCGGCACGCCAGGCTCCGGGCTGGGGCTGGCCATCGTCCGCCAGGTCGCCGAGGCACACGGCGGCACCGTCACCGCGGAGGCCCCGCCCGGCGGGGGCACCCGTATGCGGCTGCGGCTGCCGGCGCGTTAGGCCCCGGCACCCTGCCGGTGCCGGGTGCCCTGGGCTGCGAGTGTGGCCGTCATGCGGAGCCGTTCGGAAGAAATCCCGGAGTCGCAGACGATCGGCGTTCCGGCGGCGGCGGAGGACCTGGCCGTTGCGATGCCGTGGCTGCGCAGGATGCCCGCCACCTTGCCCGCGATCCACTTGCTGCCGCCGAGGGTGGGGTGCAGGCCGCCGTGCGCGCGGGCGAACGCCCAGTGCCCCGCCAGCGGATCCATGATGATCACGTTGCGGGCGGCGGCGGTCGCGGCCGCGACGATCGCCCGGTTGGTACGGGCGGCGGCGCCGGCGTACTGCCCGGCGAAGCGGCTGCGGCGGCTGCCGAACACGGTGACCAGCGCGATCCTGGCGCGCGGCGCCTGCGCCCTGATCAGCGCGATGGCCTGCCTGACCCGCTGCTGCTCGGCCCGCACCGGCACGCCGATGTCGTCGTGGCCGGCCTGGATGATGACCAGCGAGGGAGCGAGGGCGCGCAGCCCGATCCGGGTCAGCTCGGCGGCGACCGGTCCCTGGCCACCGAGGCCGGCCCGCACGTAACCAGCGCCGGGGACGCCGTCCACCACCGCGTTCCAGTGCAGCAGGCGCGCCAGCAGGACGGCCCAGGACCGGGTGGCACCGCCGGGCCCGACGCCGGCGGTGAACGACGCGCCGACCACCGCGAGCGTCGGGGCGGCGTGGCGCCCGGCCCGTTCCAGCCGTTGCTCGCAGGTCGCCAGCGGCGGGGTGATTGCCTGGGGAGGGGTGACGGCCAGCGGCGGGACGGGCCGCGACAGGCCAGGCTGCCCCGCCGCCGCGGATGGCGGGCGCGGCTGCATCGGGCCGGCGACTGACGCCGCCGCGCTCGGCGCGGCAGCCAGCGCGATGGCCGCCGCCGTCGCCGCAGCGGTGATGAAGCTCCGCCGGCGCATGGCCTCAGGATATCACCAGGAACCAACTAGATGATCTTGAAATGACCGGATCTGACCTGCGGGAACGTGACCAACGCCGCTGGCGTGCCCGGTGTTGCTGGCGGGGGTCATTCAGCTGGTGACGGGTGCTCAGCCGGACGAGCCGAAATGGCCGGGGAACGAGCCGCCGCCGCACGCCTGGATGGCCTGGCGGAAAGATGACGCGGCCGACCCGGTGGGCCGCGGGCGCGGGCTGCTGCCGCCGGTTCCGCCGCCGGTTCCGCCGCCGCCTCCGCCTCCGCCGAACGGGCCCCCCTGTGGCAGCGTCACCCCGTGCTGCTGAAGGCACTGCCGGAAGGAGCTCTGGGACGTGCCGGAGCCGGACGACGAGCCAGACGACGAGCCGGACGACGACGAGCCAGACGACGAGCCGGAGGACGACGAGCCGGCGCCGCAGCCGGCCGCCGCCAGCACCGAGGTCAGCACGATGGCCCCGAGCACGCCGGGCCGGGCAGCCCGGCCGGGCAGGATGTGGGACAGGCGGGTCAACGATGTCTCCCTCGCTGCTGCCGGGCCCGGCGCGCGCGGCGCCGGCCTCCGGGTGAGGCCGGGTGCCTCGCCGTGTGCAGTCAAGGGGACGAGACTTGCGATCTCGTTGTGCCTGCCTGGGAACTTCCTCACCGGGGACCGGGGCTTCCGGCCGCGCAGGCAGCCGTCAGGCGGCCGCAACGGGACGTTCAGGTACGGCGCCGTCCCGGTGTGCCGGACCTGCCCTCAGCGCCGGCCGCCCCGGCCGGCCAGTTCGGCGCCGGGGCCGCCGGGCGGCTCGGTGGTGAGCACCTCGGTCACGTAGGCGTCGATCTCCTGCTGGCCGGTCGCGGCGGCTACGGACACCCGGTGGTGGCCGTCGTTGACGAAATACAGGTCGCCTACCCGGTACACCTCGATCGGCGGGATCGCCTCGCCGCGCCGCTGGGCCAGCGCAAGCCGCTCCCAGCGGGGCCGGACCCGGTTGGAGGTGGGCCGGAAGTGCCGGTCGAAGTCGCGCCGCGAGTTGACGGTGCCGACGATGCGGTCCAGGCATATCGTCTGCAGGCCCAGCCGCCGCTCGCCGCGGATGCCGAGCGCGCCGGCGACCTCGTCGAGGGGCAGGATGCGGTCGCTGTCACGGGGCCGGCCGCGCAGCCGGCGGCCCGCCGCGGCCAGCACGTACTGCCGCCTCGCCCGCAGGAAGTCGTTCTCGACGTCCGCCCGCGGGAATCCGGTGTCGGGCATGGCACCCCCTTCGCTCGTGACTCTGGTCGAAACTGAACTACTAGTTTTATATTGTAGCGTCGCGGCGCCCGCGGCTATTTCCCGACGGGTGCCCTGAGGTCAAAGAGCTGCTGCAGCGCTTCGAGGTACACCGGCCCCTTCGGGCCGGCCGAGAACTCCTTGGCCCTGACCGACGGCCGGTGCAGGACCTTGCGCAGGATGCGGTGGACGGTGGCCGCCGTCTCGGCCCGCTGGCGGTCGCTGAGCTCCGGGAGCCGGTCGTGCAGCCGCGCCAGTTCGGCGTCGGCGAGCTGCGTGATCTGCGCGTGCATGGCGGCGATGACGGGAGCTGCCGCCGCCTGCTCCTGCCGCTCGGCATACGCGGCGGCCTCCGCGGCGACGATGGCGCGGACCTGGGGGATCTGGTCCGGTCCTTCCTGGTCTGCCAGGTGCCGGCCGAGCGCGCTGATGTCCACCAGGGTGACCCCCGCCAGATGCCCTACGGCGGGGTCCACGTTGGACGGCATGCCCAGGTCGAGCACGAACAACGGCCTGCTGCCGGCCTGCCTGCGGGCCGCTCGCACCGGCTCAGCCAGCACGACAGGTGCGGCGGCCCCGGCGGCCGTGACCAGGATGTCGGTGCCGGCGAGCTGGGCGGCGACGTCGCTGCTCCGCACGTGCCTGCCACCCACCGTCGCGGCCACCTCGGCCGCACGCGCCGCGTTGCGGCTGGCAACGGTCAGCCGCCCGGCACCGGCCTCGCGGAGCAGCCGGACGGCGAGCTTGCCCATGCTGCCGGTGCCGAGCACGACCGCGTCGCGGCCCGCCAGCCCGCCCAGGTGCGCGTCGGCGAGGTCCAGGCCGGCCCGGGCGAGGGAGATACCCTCGGTGCTGATCGTGGTCTGCGTCCGGGCTCGCTTGCTGGCCCGCAGCGCCGCGTCCACCAGGCCGGTGACCTGGGGACCGGTGGTTCCCGCCTCGGCGGCGGCCCGGGCCGCGGCCTTGATCTGGGCGACGATCTGTTCCTCGCCGACGGCCATCGAATCCAGCCCGCACGCGACCGAGAACAAGTGCTCGGCGACCGCACCGCCGACGTGGATGCGGGCCATCCGCAGGACGTCGTCCGCCGGGATCTGCCCGCGGGCAGCCACCAGGCCGGCCACCGCCGGGGTTACCTGCTCAACCGGGCCCTGCGCGGACGCGTAGACCTCCACCCGGTTGCAGGTGGACAGGACGACCGCCTCGTCTATGGATGGCACGGCGCCCAGCCGGGCCAGCAGGTCGCCCAGCTCCGCGGACGGCACGGCAAGCTTCTCGAGCACCTCGGCCGGAGTGAACCGGTGGGACAGGCTCAGGCTCACAATCGTCATCGAATCTGACCGTTCGGTAGGTGGTTTCGGCTCGGGGAATGGAGGCATGGAGGCGATGGAGAGGGCCCGGCGCCTGCTGGCGCCGGGCCCCCGTCTATCACCGGTGTGACCTTGCGGTCAGGCCTGTCCGGTGCGGACGCCGGCCTCGACCTTGTCGCCGAGGGTCTTGTCCACGTTCCGCAGGTACCAGAAGGCGCGCTCGAGCACCGGCTCGGTCACGCCGGCGCGCAGCGCCCCCACGATGTTGCTGACGAGCCGCTCCCGTGCCGCATCGTCCATGACCTCGCGGACCAGCGTGCCAGGCCTGGCCCCAGTCGTCGTCCTCGGCGTGCAGCTCGTAAGCGGCGCGCACGAGGTCGCCGTCGGCGTACCAGGTCGGCGGCTGGTAGTGCTCGCTGTCGGCCTGCGGGCCGCCCTTGGAGTTCGGGAAGTACACCGGGTCGCTCACGTTGTGGACCCGCCCGATCCCGTCCTTGCTGTAGGCGTGCACCGGCGCCACCGGGGCGTTGACCGGGATCTGCGTGTAGTTCACGCCGAGCCGGGCCCGGTGCGCGTCGTTGTAGGAGAACAGCCGGCCCATCAGGAGCCGGTCCGGGCTCGGCCCGATGCCCGGCACCATGTTGGCGGGCGCGACGGCCAGCTGCTCGATCTCGGTGTGGTAGTCGACCGGGTTGCGGTCGAGGGTCATCGTGCCGACCTCGATCAGCGGGTAGTCGCCGTGCGGCCAGACCTTGGTGATGTCGAACGGGTTGAACCGGTAGGTCTTGGCGTCCTCGTACGGCATGATCTGCATCTTCAGCGTCCAGGCGGGGTGGTCGCCCCGCTCGATCGCCTCGTACAGGTCCTTGGTGTGAAGGTCGGGGTCGGTGCCGGCCAGCACGTCGCCCTCGGCCTGGGTGTAGAACTCGACGCCCTGGTGGCTGATGAAGTGGTACTTCACCCAGAACCGCTCGCCCTCGGCGTTGATCCACATGTAGGTGTGCGAGCTGTACCCGTTCATGTGCCGGAAGGTCTTCGGGAAGCCGCGGTCGCCCATCAGCCAGATCACCTGGTGCGCCGTCTGCGGCAGCAGCGTCCAGAAGTCCCACTGCATGTCGTTGGAGCGCAGGTTGACCTTGGCCAGCCGCTTCTGCGACCGGATGAAGTTCTGGAAGTGGATCGGGTCCTTCATGAAGAACACCGGCGTGTCGTTGCCGACGAGGTCGTAGTTGCCCTCGGTGGTGTAGAACTTCAGCGCGAAGCCGCGCAGGTCACGCCACATGTCGGGGGATCCGCGCTCCCCGGCCACGGTGGAGAACCTGGCCACCATCCGGGTGCTGGTTCCCGGCTGGAACACCGCCGCCTTGGTGTAGGCGCTGACGTCGCCGGTGACCTCGAACCGGCCGAACGCGCCGCTGCCCTTGGCGTGCGGCTGCCGCTCCTTGATCCGCTCCCGGTTGAAGTTGGCCATCTGCTCGATCAGGTAACTGTCCTGCAGCAGGATCGGGCCGCCCGCGCCGACGGTGAGCGAGTACTGGTCGCTCTCGACCGGGATGCCGGCGTCGTTCGTCTGGACCGGGGTGCCGTTGCCGTTGCTCGTGATAGTCATGCTGGTATCTCCTTCGATTCTCTGGTTACTTGTCGGCCGGGTTGAGGGCGCGGAAGGTCAGCCCCGCGATCACGCCAGCGCCGAGCTGGACGACCAGGTAGACCCAGATCGTCTTCCACGCGAACATGCCCGCGGTCGCGGCGCCGAGCGAAACCGCCGGGTTGAACGACCCGCCGGAGATCGAGCCCACCGCGAAGGCGCCCGCCACCACGGTGAAGCCGATCGCCAGGCCGAAGAAGCCGTTGCCCGACTGGTCCTTGCTCGTGGCCACGTTGAGCACCACGTAGCACAGCGCGAACGTGATCAGCAGCTCCGCGAGCGCTGCAGCCACGATCGCGTGACCGGACAGCGTCAGCGTGTGGACCGTCGCCGGGTTCACGATCGCCCGGGCGACCGCGCCCGCGGCGATGCCTGCCACGGCCTGTGCGATCCAGTACGCGACCGCGTCGCCGATCCCGATCCGGCCGCGCCACAGCGCCGCCATGGTGACGGCCGGGTTGTAGTGGCCGCCCGAGATGTGGCCGCCGGCGTAGATCATCACCATGAGGGTTGCGCCGGCTGCCAGCGGCACGAACGCGCTGCCGGACAGCGCGGCCATGGCCACCGCGAACATGAGGAAGAACGCGCCGATGAACTCCGTCACGTACTTCCGGGCCGCTATTGGCACCGGGGCGGCCACCGCCATCGATTCTTCCTGGCGCGTAATCGTCGCCATCTGAATGCTTCCTCCTCCTAGCTTGTACTTCGGTTGATGTATTCAACGATCCGCGCATGCGACCCCTGCGGTCATCGTGGCCAGCGGCCATTTACTGGCCCGGCTACCGGGGCCGGCCGAATTCCTGCTAGCTGCAAACCTGCGGCTGACCAGGCCTACGAAACGGCAAATATGCGGACAAGCCGCTAGGTAACCGCCGACGGCCCATGGCCAGTAATTCGGCTACCGAACGGCTCCGCGCGAAGACTTTGCTCGATGGCACGCCATTCACGGCGTGCGGCAAATGAAGCTGCGGCGCGGAATGTCGGCCGCCGCAGAACCGTCAGGTGTTAGCTGGTGTCAGCGGGCTTCGAGGAAGCGCAGGACCGCCAGGACCCGGCGGTGGTCGGTGTCGCTTTCGGGCAGGTCGAGCTTGGTCAAGATGCTGCGGACGTGCTTTTCCACGGTGCCCTCGGCGACGTAGATCCGGCCGGCGATGCCGGCGTTGGAGGCACCCTCGGCCATCAGCGCCAGCACCTCCCGCTCCCGCGGCGACAGCACGTCCAGCGGGTCCCGCCGCCGCCGCGCCCGGACCAGCTCCTGCACCAGCGACGGATCCACCACCGACGCCCCGGCGGTGATCCGCGCCACCGTGTCCAGGAACTCGGCCACGTCGGTCACCCGGCTCTTCAGCAGGTACCCGGTCCGCTCCCCGCCGGCCAGCAGCTCCATCGCGTCATCCACCTCGACATGCGCCGACAGCACGATGATCGCCGTGCCGGGCAGCTCGGCCCGGATCACCCGCGCCGCCTGCAGCCCCTCGGTCGCATGCCCCGGCGGCATCCGGACGTCGATGATGGCCAGATCGGGGCGGGCGGACCGGACCAGCGCCAGCAGCCCGGGACCGTCGCCGGCCTGGCCGATCACCTCGAACCCGGACCGGTCCAGCAGGCTGGCCAGCCCCTCCCGCAGCAGCACATCGTCGTCGGCGAGCACCACCCGCGGCCCGGACGGCCTGCCCGCCGCCGCCTCAGCTGCCCCTGACGGTGACGGCGCCGCCCGGTCATCGGCCATCCCGGAGGCCGGCCTGGAGAGGTTCCGCGCCACGGTGGTCATCAGGAAGCTTCCTGGGCTTCCTGGCCCCATCGCCGGGCCGGGCGGCGGTAAAGACCGTACTGGCCGGTGGGAGGACCGCCGGGATCTCCCGCGAACCCGCGGTTGACCGCGAGCAACTGCGCCGCGGAACGGTCGATCTCCGTCAGCTCGGCATGGAGCCTTCTGATCTCGTGCTCACCCCAGGCCGGGGAGTGGAACCGGTGGTGCGTGATCGCCGTCATCATGAGAAACCGGGCCTGGGCGGAGTTATAACCCGCCTCTAGCCAGTCCGCGCGTTCCATGCCGCCTCCTGCTGCTGTTTATGCGGCGTCGTTGCCGGTTCGGGTTTCGACTAGCATCGCCCGCCGCCGGCGATCAGGCATCATGGCCAGCGCCCGCCAGTCCTGGACGCTGGCTGCAGTCTGCGCGGTACCGGTACCGGTAGCGGGCCTGGCCGCCCGGTGCCCGGACACGCCGGCACCGGAGCAGCGGACGAGCTCGGTAGCCCGGCCGCGCCGCCCAGCCGCGCGCTCGCCGTCGTCGCCGGCGCCGCTCGCCGGCCGTGCCCGGCATGCCGCGTCCTCGCAAGCCAGGCACGGCAGGTCCCGTTCAAGCCACTCAAGCAGCGCGGCGAATTCAGGCTGCGTGTTCTTCAGCAGCGTGCGAACGTACTCCCTGTTCTCCCGCGCCCGGTCACTGATGACCACGAGCTCACGCCCTTCCCTGTCCCGGTCGTTCCCGGCCTGCCGTGCTGCTTGCCGCCTACGATCGCGCATCGGCACGGCTCTGTCGTCACGGCAGGCGCCCGGTCTTGATACCTGCTAACCGGTAATGCGCGGACGACACATGGCGTCCCCGGACGGCGGCGGCTGGCGGCTGCGGATCTCTGACCTCGTGCACCGCGGCGCCGAGCAGCGCAGCGCCGCCGTCCCGGAGCATCAGGTGAGCCAGCCGGCGGCCGAGCGCCTCGCCGTCGCCGGCCACGCCGGTCGCCTGCGCCCGGATCACCGAGGACCCGTCCGGGGCGGCGATGAGGCCCGACAGGCGCACCGCGTGTCCGGCTCCGGCCGGCCCGGTGCTGGCTCCGGCCGGGCCGGTGCTGGCTCCGGCCGGCCCGGAGCTGGCTCCGGCCACTTCGGCCAGGGCGCCGACCGGCGCGGTGCAGCCGGCGCCGAGCGCCGCCAGGAAGCCGCGTTCGGCGATCGCCGCTGCCCGCGTCGGCGCGTGGTCGAGGGTACTGAGCTGGGCCGCGGTAACCGGGTCGTCGGTGCGGCACTCGACGGCCAGCACGCCCTGCGCCGGGGCGGGCAGCAGCAGCGACGGGGCCAGCGGCGTCGAGACCGCGCCGAGCAGGCCGAGCCTCGACAACCCGGCCATCGCCAGGATGAGAGCGTCGACCTCGCCGTCGGCGAGCTTGCGCAGCCGGGTGCCGACGTTGCCGCGTACCGGCACGATCTGCAGCCCGCGGCCGGCGGCGCGCAGCACGGCGGCCCGCCGGGGTGACCCGGTGCCGATCTGCGCTCCGTGCGGCAGCGCGCCGAAGCTGGTCCCGCCCGGCCAGATCAGCGCGTCGCGCGGGTCCTCGCGGGCCGGGAACGCCGCAACCTGCAGCCCAGGTACCGGCGCCGTCGGCAGGTCCTTGCAGGAATGGACGACGAGATCCACCGCGCCGCGAAGCAATGCCTCGCGCAGGGTGGTGGTGAACACCCCCGTCGTGCCGAGCCGTTCGATCGGCGCGGCCGACTGATCCCCTGGCGTGGCGACCGTGACCAGGACGACCGTCCGGCCGGACCGCTCCCGCAGCTGCCCGGCGACGCGGCCGGCCTGGGCCAGCGCGAGCGGGCTGCCGCGGGTGCCCAGCCGCAGGACCCGTGATCGCACGTTCAGCTCGCGAAAGCGAGTGGCCGCAGGCCGGGAGCCGGGGTCTTCGGCGCCGCCGGATAGGCCGCGTGAATCGTCGTCAGCACCCAGCTCATCCTGGCGGCCGCGGTGTCCGGGTGGTCGCCGAACTCGCCGGCCATCTGCGCGGCGCAGCCGCGGGTTCCCAGCCGCCGCAGCATCGTCGCGACGGCGCGGCGGACCTGGTCGGGGGACGGCGCCCCGGAAGGCTGCAGCGGAGACACGAACAGCGCCCCGGCCCGGACCGCATCGAACCTGCCTGGCGTCTCGCATCCGGAAAGCGATGTGCTCGTAGCCAGAATCTTTGCCATCGCTTCTGCCTCCTTTCCTTCCGCCCGTGGGCTCACTGGGGCTCGCGGCACATGCTGTCCAGCCTCGCGTCCGGGTCCGGTCACGTCTTCGCAGCCAGCGCCCAGCCCGGCGTCCCGGCTAGCCGGTAGTGGGGCTGGCGGCCTGCCGGGCAGACCGGCCCCGCGCCGGTGCGCGATCGTGAGCGAAAGGCATGGCGCGCCGCGCCGTGCTTTCACGCATAAGAGCTTTCACGCATAAGAGGAGGCAGTGATGTCGAGCAGCGGACAGACCGCCGCAGGGGTGACAATCCCGGACACGAAGCTGGCCCGTGAAGCCACCGAGCTGGTGCGCGAGTCCACCACCGACCTGGTCTACAACCATTCCCGGCGGGTCTTCTGGTGGGGCAGCCTGCAGGGCAGCAACCGCGGGCTCAGCTTCGACCCCGAACTGCTGTACATCGGGGCGATGTTCCACGACCTCGGCCTGAACGAGCAATTCCGCGGCAGCGGCCGCCGCTTCGAGGTGGACGGCGCCGACGAAGCACGCCGCTTCCTGCAGGGCCACGGCGTGCCCGAGGACAGCATCCGCAGGGTCTGGACAGCCATCGCCCTG
This sequence comes from uncultured Actinomycetes bacterium, assembly GCA_963702235.1. GTDB lineage: Bacteria > Actinomycetota > Actinomycetes > Streptosporangiales > Streptosporangiaceae > PALSA-505. The sequence continues at coordinate 1,216,412 of CAVPBZ010000018.1, read as the reverse complement.
CACACCACGCCAGGCATCCCGCAGTTCATGGAGCCCGAGGTCGCCCTCGTCACCGCGGGGGTCGAGTACGACGTGCTCGGCATCGGGTACTACGACGTCAGCGACGCCGCCCGCGCGGAGATCACCGCGCTGCACCCGCGCCCGGACTTCAAGCGCAACATCCTGCGCGCGTTCACCGAGGGCATCGCGCCCAAGCCGGAAACGACGTTCGGCAACGTCAAGGCGGACGTGCTCGAGCGGTTCGTCCCCGGCTACCGGCGCGAGAACTTCGTGGACATCATCCTGAACTCGGCGTGGCCGGAGTAGGTGCCCGGCCCCCGGTTCATGAATGAGCGGAGGCCGCGCCGCGCTGCGCCCTGCGTTGTCGGGCCGCCGGGCGCCGGGCTACCGTCGGCGGTATGAACGCCCCTGGCGCCGGCGTCGGCGCGGGCCAGGCCGCCGACACGGGGACGGGCCGTGATCCGCCCGGCGGGGCACGGATGCATCAGCTTGCCGATGAGCAGGCTGCCCTGCGCCGGGTAGCCACGCTGGTAGCCAAGGGTGCGAGCCCGGCCGAGGTGTTCAGCGCGGTCGCCGATGAGCTTGGCCACCTCATCGGCGCCGAGGCGTCATTCGTGGCCCGGGTGGAGCTGTCCAGCGGCCACCGGCCAGGGCGCGCAGGTGAGCGGGCCGCAGAGCACGAGGAGCCCGAAGGGGCCTGTATCGCCGTGGGCTCGTACGGCAGCGGCAGCGCGATGGTACCGGTCGGCCACCGCTTCCCGCTGGCGCCGGGAACGGTCACCGCGACCGCGCTCAAGACCGGCCGCCCGGCCCGCATCAGCGGTGAGCCGATGGCCAGCGGCCCCTACGGCAATCTGACCCGCAAGCTGGGCCTGCGGGCCGCGGTCGCCACGCCGATCGTCGTGGGGGCGCGCTACTGGGGGGTGGCGCTGGCCGCGACCGTGCGGGCGGACTTTCCCCCCGGCACCGAGTCGCGGATGGCGGACTTCACCGAGCTGGTCGGCACGGCGATCGCCAACGCCGAGGCCGAGGAGCAGCTGCGCAAGCTCGCCAGCACCCACGAGGCGCTGCGACGGCTGGCCACGCTGGTCGCGCGCGGCGCACCACCTGAGACGGTGTTCGCCGCCGCGACGACGGAGGCACGCCGGCATTTCGGCGGCGGCACCGCCAGGATGATCCGGTATGAGCCGGACGGAGCGGCCACGCTGCTGGCCAACGAGGGCTCGACCGGCCCGCACGTGCGGGTCGGCGAACGCTGGGAGGGGTACCCGCCCACCGGGCTGACCGCGACCGTCCGGCGGACCGGGCGGGCCGCCCGCGTCGACGACTACGGCGCCATTCCGGGCGGGGAAGCTACTCTCCGCGAGGGGCACCGGTCCGCGCTCGCCGTGCCGATCCACGTGAACGGCCGGCTGTGGGGAATGATCGCCGTCGGGTCCGGCCAGGGCGGGCCGCTGCCCCGCGACACCGAGCAGCGGATGACCGAGTTCACCGACCTGGTCGCCACCGCGGTCGCGAACGCGCAGAACCGGGCCGCGCTGGAGGCCAGCCGGGACGAGCTGGCCCGGCTGCTGGCCGAGCAGGCCGCGCTGCGCCGGGTGGCCACGCTGGTCGCCCGCGGGATCGACCCGGCCGAGATCTTCCAGGCGGTCAGCGAGGAAGTCCGCCTGCTGCTCGACGCCGACAACACGGGCATCGCCCGATTCGACCCGGACGGGACCTCGGTGGTCGCCCTCGGCGAGGGCGCCGGGGGCGTCGCGGTCGACCTGCCGGCCGGGACGCACCTGAAACTCCGCGACTACCTGGCCCCGGCGGTGGTATGGCGGACCGGCCGCCCTGCCCAGGTTGACGAAGACGCCTGGACCGGCCGGTCAGGCTGGTGGGCCCGCGCACTGCGCGAGCTGGGCATCCGGTCGATGGTGGCGAGCCCGATCAACGTCGAGGGACGCCTGTGGGGCGTGGTCAACGCGCTATCGACGCGAGGATCGTTTCCGCCCGGCACCGCCGACCGGATGGCGGACTTCACCGAGCTGGTCGCGACGGCGGTCGGCAACGCCGAGAGCAAGGCCGAGCTCGCCGCCTCGCGGGCGCGGATCGTCGCCGCTGCTGATGAGACCCGGCGGCGGATCGAGCGGGATCTGCACGACGGGACCCAGCAGCGCCTGGTCTCGCTCGGCCTCGAGCTTCGTCTCGCGCAAGGCATGGTGCCCGCCGAGCTGCCTGAGCTCGAGACGGAGCTCGGCGCGGTAGCGGACCAGCTCAACGGGGTCGTCGAAGACCTGCGCGAGATCGCCCGCGGGATCCACCCGGCGATCTTGTCCGAGGGGGGGCTGGGGCCTGCGCTGCGGACGCTGGCCCGCCGCGCCGCGATCGCGGTCGAGCTCGACGTTGCCGCGATGGCGCGGCTGCCGGAGCCGGTGGAGGTGGCGGCGTACTACGTGGTCTCGGAGGCGCTGACGAACGCCACCAGGTACGCGCGCGCCTCGGTGGTCGAGGTGGCCGCGGAAGCCTCCGGCGGCACGCTGCGGGTGTGCGTGCGGGACGACGGTGCCGGCGGCGCCGACGCGGAAGGGGGCTCAGGCCTGACCGGGCTGAAGGACCGCATCGAGGCGCTCGGCGGCACCTTCGCCGTGCACAGCCCGGCCGGCGGCGGCACCACCGTGTCCTGCGAGCTTCCGCTATAGGCGCGCCGGCCCAACGTGACCCGCTGGCTGCTTCTGCTGATCTTGCTTGACGCGATGACGGTCGGCCTGGAATCAAACGGGTACTGCTGAGCGGTGAGCCTGGCGACTCGCCGCTTGCGGCCCGGGGATACATTCCCGCTGATCGTCCGCGGTCTTGGGTCACCGGCCCGTGGTTCGGTCGGCGAAGGCAGTTCGGCCGCCTATGCCGGAGTGGCCGAAGTCAGGGGATGTCGTCGCGGCTGCGCTCGCGGTGCGCCCGGACCTTGGCGCGCGTCCCGCAGCGCTGCATCGAGCACCATCGCCTGCTGCCGGTACGCGACTGATCGACGTACAGCAAGCCGCAGTCCGCCGCGACGCAGATCCGGATCCGGCTGGCCAGCGGGCTGGCGAACAGCTCCACCGCATCCCGGGCGAGCGCCGACAGCGCCTGCGACGCGGTGACCGGCCGGACCACCGAGGATCCGCCGGACGCCTCGAGCAGCGGGACCGGCGGTGGGCGTGCGGCCGCCCGGTTGATCGCCGTGATGTCCGGGCCGGCCGGGGGATGGCCGCCGATCACGTCGTGGGCGGCGTTCCATACCGAACGGCGCAGAGCGCGCGCGTCCCGGACGTCCGTCTCGCCGGCCTCGATGGCGTCGAGGCCGGTGATCACGCTGAGCCAGCGGGACACGTCACCCGGCTCGTGCAGCAATTCGAACACGGCGTACGGCCCGTCACCGCCGGTATGCGCCAGGTCGAGGCAGGGACGCCCGGTGCGGAAGCGTCGGGCCTCGTCGGCGGTGAGGCCTTGCAGCCGTGCCATGTAACCACCTTAGATGGTTACATGAAGACCTACCTCAACCCCGAGACCCTGGCCCGCAACCCCGCCTTCAGCCAGGCTGTTGTCGTCGAAGGATCCGCGAAGACCATCTACGTCGGCGGCCAGAACGCAGTGCGGCCCGACGGCGCGATCGTCGGCGACACGCTGGCCGGGCAGTCCCGCCAGGCACTGCTCAACGTGCAGGCAGCGCTCGCGGCCGCGGGCGCGACGCTGACGGACGTGGTGCGCTGGACCGTGGCCATCGTCGAGGGCCAGCCCCTCAGGGAGGGGTTCGCCGCCTTCCAGGAGACGTGGGGCGATGCCGCCGACCCGCCTGCCATCAGCGTTCACATCGTCTCGGGGCTCGCGAACCCGCGATTCCTCGTCGAGATTGACGCCATCGCCGTCGTCTGACGGCCCGCCGGCCGGAGTACGCCCGGCACAACGGTCACGCCGACCTGATCCGCGAGTCGATCGACGGTGAGACGGGCGAGAACGAAACAGAAAGATCATCTACTGGCTGGTCAAGGCGCCGCCGAGTTACCGTAAATGAAATAGACCCTCCCAGACAGCAAGATCTGGGAGAATACAGTCTCTATCAGACTCAGGGCGGTCCATCCTGCTGCTATGCCCGTTGGGAAAGGCGTGTGACGGGCCGGGGTTCGGCGGCTGGCGATCCGGCTGCTGGCCGCATGGGCGAGGAGGGTGACGGTGAGCGCAGGAAGAGTTGCCTTCGGGCGGAACCGGTGCTGGCGGATCCTCGGCGGGGCGGCTGCCTGCGCGCTGCTCGCGATGCTGCTGCAAGCTGGCGGCGCGATGTCGGGCGCGGCCGCCGCGTCGGGCGCGGCCGTGGCCGGGCTGAGCGGGCCGCGCGTGTTCGGCGGCGGGTTCAACGATTCTCAGGCCATCTCCTCCGACGGCACCCACGTGTGGGTGGCCAACGGCGGGGGCGTTGGCTCGGTGATCGAATCGGACGCCGCGACCGGCGCCGTCGTGCAGGTGATCTCTGGTTACGGGATCAAGGCCCCTACCGCCATCTCCTCCGACGGCACCCACGTGTGGGTGCTCAACTCTCGCACCCGTGGGAGCAGCTTCTCGGTCACCGAGCTGAACGCGGCCACCGGCGGCTTCGTCCGCTTGATCTCCGGCGCCAGCTACGGGTTCAACTTTCCTTTCGCCGTCTCCTCCGACGGCACCCACGTGTGGGTGACCAATTGGGAGGGCAAGTCGGTGACCGAGCTGGACGCCGCGACCGGCGCCCTGGTCCAGGTGATCTCCGCCTCCAGCGACGGGTTCAACTTTCCTGAGGCCGTCTCCTCCGACGGCACCCACGTCTGGGTGACCAACGCCTTTAACCCCGGCTCGGTCACCGAGCTGAACGCCGCCACCGGCGCCCTGGTCCGGGTGATCTCCGGCGCCAGCTACGGGTTCAGCGGGCCCGGCCTCGTCTCCAGCGACGGCACCCACGTGTGGGTGGACAACGGCAGCTCGGTGACCGAGCTGGACGCCGCCACCGGCGCCCTGGTCCAGGTGATCTCCGGCTCCAGCTACGGGTTCAACGGTTCTCAGGCCATCTCCTCCGACGGCACCCACGTGTGGGTGGCCAATGCCTCGGGCAACTCGGTCACCGAGCTGGACGCCGCCACCGGCGCCCTGGTCCAGGTGATCTCCGCCGCCAGCGACGGGCTCAACGGTCCAAGACTCATCTCCTCCGACGGCACTCACGTGTGGGTGGGCGACACCGGGTCATCCGGGAAACCGGCCTCCCAGGTCACCGAGCTGGACGCCGCGACCGGCGCCCTCGTCCACGTGAGGACCGGTTCCCGCTACAGGTTCAACGGTCCAGGAGCCGTCTCCTCCGACGGCACCCACGTGTGGGTGGCCAATAGCTCCGGCCACTCGGTCACCGACATGAACGCCGCGACCGGCGCCCTGGTCCAGGTGCTCACCGGCTCCAGCTACGGGTTCAGCGCTCCTGTCGGCATCTGCTCCGACGGCACCCACGTGTGGGTGACCGACGAAGGTGGCAACTCGGTCACCGAGCTGGACGCGGCCACCGGCGCCCTGGTCCGGCTGCTCAACAGCTCCAGCGACGGGTTCAAGAAGCCTGTCGGCGTCTCCTGCGACGGCACCCACGTGTGGGTGACCAACGCGGCTGGCAACTCGGTCACCGAGCTGGACGCCGCCACCGGCGCCCTGGTCCAGGTGATCTCCGGCTCCAGCTACGGGTTTAACTTTCCTGTTGCCGTCTCCTCCGACGGCACTCACGTCTGGGTGACCAACGACATCAACTCGGTGACCGAGCTGGACGCCGCCACCGGCGCCCTGGTCCAGGTGATCTCCGGCTCCAGCTACGGGTTCAACTCTCCAGGAGCCGTCTCCTCCGACGGCACCCATGTCTGGGTGGCCAACGACTTCGGCAACTCGGTCACCGAGCTGGACGCCGCGACCGGCGCCCTGGTCCAGGTGATCTCGGCGTCCGCCGGCAAGTTCCACTCGCCTAGCGGGATCTCCTCCGACGGCACCCACGTGTGGGTGGTCAACGCGCAGGGTGCCTCGGTCACCGAGCTGGACGCCGCCACCGGGGCCCTGGTGCAGGCGATCAACACCTCCCGCTACGGGTTCAACCTGCCGGCCGCGGTGTCCTCCGACGGTACCGACGTGTGGGTGACCAATCCGGGGGACGAGTCGGTAACCGGGTTTCCCGCCTGACCATCACCCCAGCTCCGCGGCCTCAGCGCCGGAGACAACCGCCTGCCATCAGCGGTCGCGGGGGTAGCGGAGGGTCACCTGCTCAGACGGCACGCGGAGCGGAAACGGACCCTCACCTGGCCATCGCCGCCGATGGTGGGCTGGTGATGCGGGAGTGAGGGGCGGGTGATGGCTTGGTACGGCGGGATGAGGACCGGGGTGGCTAAGTGGCCGCTGCCAGTGAGCCGACGTCAGAAGCCACCGTGCGGGGAGGTGGGTCGGCCTGGCGGATGGTGTCAGGCGTTAGGTGGGGCGGTCAGATGAAGTGCAGGAGCGCTCCTGCGGTAAGTGCGAGCAGCGCGGGGGGTCCTTGGTAGCTGCCGGTGAGGCGGGTCTGTTCGCCGTGTGGCTTGCGGGTCCGTACCGCGTCGATGCGGACCGGGATGCCCGCTACCGGTTCCGCGGATCTTCGCGGATGTGAGAGGTCCGTCGATGGCGGCGTAGATCGTGTAGTTGATGCTGCCCAGCGTCCCGTCAACGGCGACCGTCTAGGTGCTGCCGAGCCCGCCGGACACTCTCTCGATCGTGGCGTCGAGAGCGTCGGCCCCGATGTGGCCGGTGGTCGTGCCACGGTCGAAGAAGTAGCCGGGTTCGAGATGGAATGTGGCGTGGAGTTCCACTGACTGCTCCCCGAACGACCCTGTGAGGTCAGCGGTCACGTCCGGGTAGATGCGGTAGTTGTCCCCGTTCTCCCAGGTGGCCGAGGCGGGTATTCCGGCGATCATGCCGGCAGTCGTGCCGTTGTGGGTGGGGACGTTCAGGTCCAGGCGGACGGACTGCCCGCCGACTGTCCCGCTAAGGAGGCGGGAACGCTGGAAGATGAGGTCAACACGTGCATGGTTGGGGATGTCACCAGCCGGCTCGGCATCGGCCCGGAACTGCCGGGCTGGTGGCGTGGGTCGTTCCCACTTGCCGTCCGGGCCCATGCCCTCAACTATCACATAGCCGCCGCCGACCCGCCTGCCATCAGCGTTCACGTCGTCTCGGGGCTCGCGAACCCCCGATTCCTCGTCGAGATTGACGCCATCGCCGTCGTCTGACGGCCCGCCGGCCGGCCACTGCGAGACGGGCGAGTAGAGCCGGGACGATGGAGCAAATGGTAGGTGATCACCTATCAAACGCTCCATCATCCCGGCTGGCTGGCGGGGAGTCGCAGCCCAACGCGGTCACGCCCCGGTCGGGCGCACTGGACGGCCCCCGGGAATACGCACCCCCGGCGCTCGTATTATAGAAACTGACAGTCTAGTTTCATAGGACAGGGCGCGGCAGTGCTTGCTCGGGCCTGGCGTCCGGGAGTCAACGGAGGAGTCATGCACAAGACGCAGCTCAAGACCACGCAGCTCAAGACCAGCCAGCTCGGGGCCACCGGCATGGAAATCACCCGGGTGGGGTTCGGCGCGTGGGCAATCGGCGGAGGCGGCTGGGAGTTCGGCTGGGGACCGCAGCAGGACGACGAGTCGGTCGCGGCGATCCACCGGGCGCTGGAGCTCGGGGTCAACTGGATCGACACCGCCGCCGCGTACGGCTTCGGCCAGTCGGAGCAGGTGGTCGGCCGGGCGCTCGAGGGCCTCGATGACCGCCCGTACGTGTTCACCAAGGCCTCACTGCTGGACGACGGCACCCGCCGCGTCCGGCACAGCCTCAAGCGCGACTCGATCCTGCGCGAGGCCGAGGCGAGCCTGAAGCGGCTCGGCATCGACGCGATCGACCTGTACCAGATCCACTGGCCTGACCCCGAGGAAGACATCGAGGAGGGCTGGTCAGCCCTGGCCGAACTCAAGGAGCAGGGGCTCGTCCGGCACATCGGCGTCTCCAACTTTGACGTCGCCCAGATGCGCCGCATCCAGTCGATCGCGCCGGTCGAGACCCTGCAGCCGCTGTACTCCCTGATCGACCGCGACGTGGAGGACGAGATCCTCCCGTTCACCGAGCGCGAGGGGATCGGCGTCATCGTCTACTCCCCGATGGGCTCCGGCCTGCTGACCGGGGCGATGACCCGCGAGCGGATCGAGCAGATGCCCGCCGACGACTGGCGCGCCCGCGACCCGCGCTTCAACGAGCCACAGCTCACCAGGAACCTCGCGCTGGCCGCCCGCCTCCGCGTAGTCGCCGGCCGCCACGACGTCACGCCAGGCGCGGTCGCCGTCGCCTGGACGCTGCGGAATCCCGCGGTGGACGGCGCGATCACCGGATTCCGCCGCCCGGGCCAGGTGGACCCGGTCGTCGCCGGGGCCAGCCTCGAGCTCACCGCCGAAGACATGAACGAGATCGAAGCACGGTAGAAGACGACCATGACCGCCATCGGCTTTGTTGGCCTCGGGGCAATGGGCAGCCGGATCGCCGGCCGCCTGCTCCGCGGCAACCAGTTGTACGGCACGAACCGCACCCCGTCGAGAGCCAGCGAGCTCATCACCCAGGGCATGATCTGGCGCGGCACTCCGCGCGCAGTCGCTACGGAAGCCGAAGTGATCTTCAGCATGGTCACCGACGACGCCGCCCTCGAGGCGATCACCGCCGGACCCAACGGTATCCTGGCCGGCCTCGCGCCGGGCAAGGTCTACATCGACATGAGCACGGTCAGCCCGCAGGCCAGCCGCGAGCTCGCCCGGCAGGTCCACGACCTGGGCGCCAGCATGCTCGACGCCCCGGTCTCCGGCAGCATCACCGCCGCCGAGGCCGGCACCCTCACGATCATGGCCGGCGGCCCGCAGGATGCCTTCCGCGCCGTCGAGCAGATGCTGCGCCAGCTCGGCAGCGCGGTCACCTACGTCGGCGGGAACGGGCAGGCGCTGCTGCTGAAGCTCGCCATCAACATCAGCCTCGCCGCGCAGATGCTCGCGTTCAGCGAGGGCGTGCTGCTGGCCGAGCGCGGCGGGATCGACCCGGCCCTTGCGGCGAACGTCATGACCAGCAGCGCGATCGGGTCACCGATGCTGCGGGCGCGGGCTCCGCTCATGCTCGACTTGCCCGAGCAGGCGTGGTTCGACGTGCAGCTCATGCACAAGGACATCCGCATCGTCCTCGACACCGCCCACCAGCTCGGCGTCCCGGTCCCGTCGGCCGCTACCGCCAGCGACATGCTGGCGCGGGCCGAGGAGCTGGGCTACGGCCAGCGCGACATCGCCGCGCTCTACGAGGTGCTAGCGCGGACACCGGGCAGGACAACCACGCCGGCCGGGTCCGACACGCCGGCCACCGGCAATGGTGAGATGGCCGCATGAATGCTCAGGTGACCGCGGCCGCCTCGCAGCGGGGACGGCCGCGCAGCGAGAAGGCGCAGAAGGCCATCCTCGAGGCGGCGGCGGAACTCCTGCTGGAGCGGGGCCTCAACGCGGTGAGCATGGACGCGGTCGCCGCGCGGGCGGGGGTCAGCAAGGCCACGATCTACCGCTGGTGGCCCACCAAGGAGACCCTCGCCCTGGACGCGCTGTACACCGAATGGGCGAACGTCCCGCCTGCCCCCGACACCGGGTCGCTCAAGGGGGACCTGCTCGCGCTCCTGCGCCCCTGGGTGCGGCTGGCCACCAAGCGGCCGTACGGGCGCGCGATCGCCGCGCTGATCACCGAGGCGCAGGCCAACCCGGCGTTCCAGCGCGAGTACCTGGCGCGGTTCGTCGAGCCGCGCCGCGACCAGGCACGCGCGATCTTCCGCCGCGCGATCGAGCGCGGCGAGATCCCGGCCGGCACCAAGACCGAGGTCGCGCTCGACCTGCTCTACGGCCCGGTCTACCACCGGCTGCTGCACGGGCACGCCCCGCTCAACGACCGGTTCATCCGCGACGTCATCGACCTTGCCCTCGCCGGCATCGCTCCGGCCGTCACAGATCCCGGATCATCTCGATAGCGGGGCGGCGGGTGGCGCGGATGACGCCGCTGACCGCCACCGCGATGGCGCCGCCCGTCACCCCGGCCAGGGCGGCGAGGTAAGCCCACGGGACGAACAGGTGCGGCGGCGGCGGGTCGAACACGCCCGTCAGGATCTTGACGATGACGAGCGATATCCCCCAGCCGGACAGGACGCCCAGGATCACGCCGCCCAGCGTCACGAAGATGGCCTCGCTCCAGACGAAGGAAGCCATCTGCCGGGTCCGCGCGCCCAGTGCCGACGTGATGGCAAAGGTCCGCCGCCGCTCGACGAGCCCGAGCCCGAGCACGAGGCCGGACGCGGCCGCGGCCAGGATGAAGGCAAACGCCAGCTCGAGCCGGGTCAGGCCGGACAGGTCGATCGCGGTCAGGCCGGACAGCGTGATCTTCATCTGCGACTCGATGTCCTGCACCACGGCGCCCGAGCCCGGGCCCAGGAGGTGCCGGACCTCGGCGGCGACGGCCGGCGGGCTCCCGTTCGTCCGGATGAGCACGTCCTGGTACGCCGGTGACCCGGTCATCTTGGCGACGTACGACATGTTCGCGAGGAAGAACGAGTCCTTGGGCGCCGTCGGGAACTCCCGGACGAGCCCGACGTAGGTGAACGGGACGATGTGGTAGGCGTGATCGACCGCGGACTGCAGCCGCAGCCTGATCGTGTTGCCCGGCACCAGCTGGTAAGTCAGCGCGGTCTCGTCCGAGACGATGATCGCATTCGGGCGGGACGCCAGGGCGGCGAGCGTCGCCGAGGCGCTGGCCCCGTGGAAGAACGCGTCCGACACCGTCGTGGCCGATGAGATCTGATTGGGGTTGATCCCGAACAGATCCTGCAGGTCACTGCCGACGTAGGCGTACCGGTGCATCATCGGCTGCGCCGCGACGACGCCGGGAAGCCGGCGCACCGCCGCCACCGTGCCGGCGGGCAGCCCGGCCCCTCCCGTGGTCGAGGCCGTGACGTCGGCCCCGTTGGTCAGCTGCGCGTCCACCCGGGACTGCGCGGCGTAAGTGGCGTTGAACACCGCGGTCGAGACCGCGAACGAGGCGGTCAGGGCCATGACCATGAGCCCGCGGGACAGCAGCCGCCGCTGCCGGGACATCGAGGCGGCCACCACTCCGGACAGCCCGCCGGCCAGCGGCCGGGCGGCGCGGGCCACCGTGCCGCGTCCCCGCACGAGTACCAGATTGGAGATGCGCCAGGCCAGCAGCGCCGCCCCGACCCAGAACAGCAGGGGCGCCAGGAACGTCGAGTAGCTCACCGAGATCGTCGCGACGCCCTCCGGCGCGATGACGACCTGGTACCCGCTCACCACCGACCGCCAGAAGATGACGCCGGCGCCGGCCAGCAGCCAGAGGTCGAGGTACAGCCGCATCCACAGCGGCCGGGGCGCAGCCCCGACGACCTCCCTGGCCCGGCGCACGGTGAGCTGGCGCGAGTCGCGCCACGCCGGCAGCAGGATCGTGAGCGCCGCGAGCACCAGCCCGGCGACGGCGGCGATCAGGCCCCATTCGACCGTCTGCAGCGTCGTGGTGCCGAACTTGGACGTGCCGAACGCGAGGCGCCCGGCGAGCACCGCGCCGCCCAGGCCTATCGCGGAGCCGAGAACGCCCACGACGAGGGCCTCGGCCCCGCCCAGCCGGACGATCTGCCGGGGAGACGCGCCGCGGATGCGCAGCAGCGCCTGCTCGCGCCGCCGCCGGTCGCCGCCGGCCGCGCCGATGATGCTGGTGATCAGGGCGGCGAGCACGACGCCGGGGATCCCGAGGAAGAGGAACAGCAGCTGCGCGTACAAGGCGTCCTTGCGTGCCCCGTCCAGCTGGGCGGCCAGGTTGTTGCCGACCAGCCCGGCGCCCGACAGCCTGGCCTCCAGGTTCTTGGCCCGGGTGGTGACGCTGTCGAACGCGGCAGCGGGGTCGGGCGGGAGCGCGCCGCCGAGCCGCACGTGGTACTGGGTACGGACGGCCGCTGGCTGGGTGCGGCTGAGCTGCGCGTACGCGCTCTGCCACTGCGCCTGGGGGAGGAGCATCACGTTGTCCGGGGGCGCCTGCAGCGAGGTGCCCGGCGGCGCTCCGACCGCCTGGAACATCGAGTCCCTGTTGGGCAAGTCAACGATGCCCTGGACCTGCGCGTGCAGCGGCGGCAGGCCCGGCCGGGCGACGCTCACGACCGTGCCCACGGTGGCGTGCAGGTTCGCCGCGGTCTGCTGGGCGAGCACGACCCCGTCCCGCGCGCCGAGCAGGGAGCGGATCTGGCCCGGGAACGCGGTGGCGTACCCCGGCGGAATGCCGAGCACCATGCCCGACCCCGTCGTCTGGACCGTCCCGCCCGCGGACGCGGTGAAGCCCGGCGTGGCGGCGTACCCGACCGGAAGGCTACGGACAACGCCGGGCGCGGACGCGATCACCCGGCCGGCCTGGGCCACGTTGGCTCCCGGGGTGAGCTGCACCTGCCAGTCGACGACCACGCCGGCCGCCGCCAGCTTCGTCATGTGCGCCTTGCTCGAGGAGAAGAACGCGCCGAGCGCCCCGAGGAACGCGACGGCCAGCGCGACGCCGATCACGGCCCCGGCGAGCCGGAGTATCCGGCGCCGGAACAGTCCCCGCAGCCAGGTCAGAGTGAGCATGGGGTCCCCGTCTCCAGCCGCCGGTCGTTCATGGTCCAGCGCAGCGTCAGCCGCTCGACCACGGCTTCATCGTGCGTCGCCACGACCAGCGAGGCGCCCGTAGAGACCACCTGGTCGATGAGCACGTCCATCAGCTCAGCCGCCGTCTTGCGGTCCAGCTGCCCGGTGGGCTCGTCCGCGAGGACCAGCCGCGGGCCGTTGGCGAGCGCCCGCGCCATGCCTGCGCGCTGGGCCTGGCCGCCGGATATCTCTTCCGGCAGTTTCCCGGCGACATCGGAGAGGCCGAGCAGGCCGATCAGCTCCTGCGCCGCCGCGGCCGCGACCTTCTCCGGACGCCCGGCCAGCAGCCCGGGCAGCGCCACGTTCTCGGCGACCGTGAGCGGCGGCAGCAGGGTGGGGCCCTGGAAGGCGAGCGCGACCGGGCCGGGCCGCAGGTCCTCGCGCTGCCCGATGGCGGGCCACTCGATGGCGCCCGAGGACGGCCGGTCGAGCCCGGCGATCAGGTGCAGCAGCGACGACTTGCCGCTGCCGGAGGGACCGATCAGCGCGATGCAGTCGCCTTCCCGGACCTCGAACGTCGCGTCGGCGATGGCGGTGACGGCGGACTCTCCCGCGCCGAACACCCGGGTGAGCCCTTCAGCGCGAACCAGAATGTCAGTCATGGGCGATCCTGCCGTCGACGATGCGGACGACGCGGTCGGCGGCTGCCGCCACGTGCTCACTGTGGGTGACTACCAGCACGGCCTTGCCCTCGTTGGCGCGGCCCCGCAGCAATTCCAGGAGGCGCACCTCGATCTTCTGGTCGACCTCGCCGGTGGGCTCGTCGGCCAGCAGCACCGGAGGATCGTTCGCCATGGCCACGGCGAGCGATGCCCGGGCCACCTCCCCGCCGGACAGCGTGCTGGGCCGGGCCGAGGCCCGGTGGGCCAGGTCCACGTCGTCGAGCAGCGTGCGCGGCTCGCGGCCGGGGTTCCGGGACACCAGCGTCTGGGCCATCCGGATGTTCTGCGCCACGCTGAGGTGCTCGATCAGGTTGCCCGATTGCAGCAGCATCCCGATCCACCGCGCGCGCAGCTCCGCCCTGGTCGCCTCGGGCCGCCGGGTGAGCCGCTGGCCGGCGACGGTCACGTGCCCGCCGTCCGGCTCGTCCAGCCCGGCCAGGCACGCCAGCAGCGTTGACTTCCCGCTGCCGGACGGGCCGATGACCGCCACCATCTCGCCCCCGCCGACCGACAGGGACACGCCGCGCAGCGCGAAGGTCTCGTCGTCCCCCGCGTGGAAGAAGCGGTACAGGTCCCGGGCATCGACCAGCGGCTCGGCCGCCTCGGTCACACCCACCGGAAGCTCTCCGATACCTTCCGCCACGGATCGACGTTGTCCGAGCCGACGGCCGAGGACAGCGACAGCGCCGCGCCGCGCCCGCCACGGTAGAACTCGAACTGCTCGACCACGAGCCGGTACTGCCTGCCGGTCACCGCGTTGGGCTGGCTGTTGACCTGGTAGATGATCTCGATCGCCGGCCCGCCCGGCAGCGTCACGGCGCGGACGTCCTGCAGCCTGAAGGCGAGCGTGCTCTTCTGCAGGGCCGGCACGGCGGTGGCGCGTACGGAGCTGACGGTCGGGGCCGCGGTCATCGGCATCCAGGCGACGGTGATGGAGTTCAGGTTGCTGGTGAAGGTCGAGCTCGTTGCCGTCGTCTGCCGCGACCAGCCTTCGGGGACCTTCACCTGCACATGCCCCGCCGTAGACGTGTAGGGCACGTAGACCGTGGTGTCGGGGATGTCTCCGGCCGGGTGGACGAGGGCGGGCACGGGGGCCTGGCCTCCTCCCGAACGGCTGCCGGGGGCGGCGTTCGCCGTGCCGCCCCCGCTCTTCGCAGGAGTGGCGCCGGGGGCCGGAGCGGCGGTGCCGCAGGCCGCGAGCAGCATGGTGAACGCTGCTGCCGCGGCCGTGGCTCCGGCAGGATGCCGACGTCTAGGATTGCCGGTGCGGTGTGACATGCGGACGATTGTCTTGAGGGGAAGATGAGACGCCGATGAAAGCACGGGGACCCTGGGGTTCAGGGCACCGCACCGCGTCTCATGACACCTGACGCAGCAGCCGGGGACGACTGGACGCGGCCGGGCGTGTTCGAGGTCGCGGCGGGCGTCTACCGGCTGCCGTTGCCGCTGCCCAACGACGGGCTGCGCGCGGTGAACGTGTACGCGCTGGCCGGTGACGGCGACCTGATGCTGATCGACTCCGGGTGGGCGATCGCCGGGGCGCGGGCCGTGCTCGACGAGGCCCTGGGCGCGCTGGGCCGCTCGGCGCGGGACGTGCGCCGGGTACTGGTCACGCATGTCCACCGGGATCACTACACGCAGGCCATCTACCTGCGGCGCGAGTTCGGCACCCGGGTCAGCCTGGGCACCGGGGAGCGGGAGTCCCTGGAGCTTTCCATGCGGAGCGACCGGGTTCCGCTGCAGACCCAGCTCCGCTACCTCCGCCTGCTCGGCGCGGGCGAGCTTGCTGACCGCGTCGCGAAGCTCCAGGGTCCCCGGGATCCGCGGAAGACGGGCTGGGAAGCGCCCGACGACTGGCTGCACGGCGGTCAGGCCATCGAGCACGGTGCCCGCGTGCTGGACGTGGTCGCGACCCCCGGGCACACCCGGGGCCACGTCGTGTTCCACGACACCGGCGGCCGGCTGCTGTTCGCGGGAGACCACGTGCTCCCGGCGATCACGCCGTCGATCGGATTCGAGCCGGCGCTGTCCGCGGATCCGCTCGGAGCGTTCCTGGGCTCGCTCACGCTGATGCGGACCCGGACGGACGCGAGACTGCTGCCGGCTCACGGGCGGGTGACGGACAGCGTCCACGCGCGGGTGGATCAGCTCATCGCGCACCACGGCACCCGGCTGGACGAGACGGAGGCGACCATCGGCGGCGGTGCCCGGACGGCGCCCGAGGCGGCAGGCCTGCTGCGCTGGACCCGGCGCGGCCGCAGGCTGGACGAGCTCGACCCGTTCAACCAGATGCTCGCCGTCACCGAGACCGCGGCGCACCTGCAGCTGCTGACCGCGCAGGGCCGGGTGGCCCGGCACGAGGCTGACGGTCTCCGCTGGTACGAGCCCGCCTGAAAACCCGGCGGGGAGTCCAGCTTCTCCTCCGCCGGGTCAGGCCCCGGCGATCCTCGCCCGGACCTCGTTGGCCACGGCGGCCAGCTCGGCCACCAGGCCGGTGTCCTGGGGCCACCAGGCCAGGGACACCGAGCACGGGACCAGGTCCAGAATCGGCACGAAGGTCACGCCGGGCCGCTTGTACCACAGGCCGACAGCCTCGGACGTGATGCTCAGCCCGACGCCCCTCGAGACCAGGTGCATCTCCGCGTCCAGCGTGCCCGCCTCGGCGACCACCGGCGCCGGTCCCGACCGGTAGTCGGTCAGTATCCAGTAGTCCCGCCACGGGCCCGGGGAAACCGGCGCGGCGATGATCGGCTCGGGCAGCACGTCCGCGACTCTCAGTGACTCCCGGGCCGCCAGCGGATGATCCTCCGGGAGGCACGCGACGCGCCGCTCGGTGGCAAGCTCCACCGACACCAGGCCCGCCAGCCCGAGCGGCGGCCGCACGACGGCCGCGTTGACGAGGTTGTCGCGCAGCCCGGCCGAGGGATCGGTGAAGTCGAACTCCTCGGTCTCGATGCCTGCCCGGGGTTCTCTTTCGTGGTAGGTGCGCAGCAGCCTCGGCACTATCTCCAGGCCGGCCCCGATCGTGTAACCCAGCTTGAGCGTCTGCTGCGGTGTCGCGCTCATGCTGCGCACCGTCTTGATCGCCGACGAGAGCTCGGTGAGGATCTGGCTCGCGAGGCCGGCGAACACCTGGCCCGCCGGGGTCACCTGGACCGTGCGCGTGGTGCGGCTGAGCAGCTCGACGCGCAGTGCCCGCTCAAGATCGCGGACGGTATGGCTCATCCAGGGTGCCGACACCGAGAGTCGCTCGGCCGCGCGGCCGAAGTGCAGTTCCTCGGCGACGGCGAGGAACGCCTCGAGCTGACGGAGAGTCACGTTCTGCACCGCTACCTCCCTCGCCGCTGCGCATTCATCCGGGAACGGAACGCGCATCCTCAGTCATTATGTCTTACTCCGACATAATGCTGCCACTAATTCGTCCTTCTCCTTGGGATTTCTCCTACTTAGTATGGCCGAAACCGAAACAGTGACGAGAGGAAATTCCGTGCCGAGTAGCTACGCCGAAGATGACCTGGCCGCCGGGAGGGCCGCACTGCTCAGCGGGTGGTCATCAGGCAGCGAGCCCGGCCTGGTCATTACCAGGGCCGCTGGCGCGCTGGTCTGGGACTCGAAGGGCAACGAGTACATCGACTGCACGTCCATGGCCTGGTCGAACAACATCGGCGCCTCGGTTCCCGAAGTGGTGGAAGCCGCTTTCGCGCAGGCCCGCGAGCTCAGCCACCTGCGGTCCAACTTCGACTCGGTCCCGCTGCTGCTGCTGAGCAAGGCGATGACCGACGCGGCGCCGGGGGACCTCAAGCGGATCGGGTTCACCCTGCACGGCAGCCTGGCCGTGGAGATGGCCATGAAGCTCGCCCTGCTGAACCGTCCCGGCCACGCCGGCCCGTGGCTGGCGCTGACCGACGGTTACCACGGGCGGTCGCTGGCCAGCATGGGTCTGGGCTGGCCGCACACCAACCACGCGTTCGACCGCATGTTTCCCCCGGTGCTCAGGGTTCCGCAGCCGTACGCTTACCGGTCCGGGCGCAGCCCGCAGGACGAGGTTGACTACTGCATCGGCGAACTCCGCGACGCGATCGCCCGCCGGGCCACCGGCCTGCCTCCCGCGCTGTTCATGGAGCTCGTGCAAGGCAACGGCACCCAGCTGGACTTCCCGCAGCGCTACTACCGCGAGGTGCGCGACGTCTGCACCGAGCATGACATCCTGCTGGTCTTCGACGAGGTGCAGACCGGATTCGGCCGGACCGGAAAGATGTGGGCGGCCGAGCACTACGGGGTGATACCCGACATCCTCGTCTTCGGCAAGGGCGTCGGCGGCGGTTTCCCGCTGGCCGGGGTCCTGTCCAGCACGGCGCTGGCGGGATTCCGGCCCGGGGACGAGGCGCTGACCTTCGGCGAGTTTCCGGTCAGCCTCGCCGCCGGACTGGCGGCTCTGGAGGTCCTGGAGCGAGGCGGCCTGCTTCAGGCCTGTGCCGACATGGGCCGGTACGCGTCCCGTGCCCTGCAGGAGATGAAGCCGCGTCACCCGCTCATCGGTGACATCCGCGGGCCGGGCCTGCTCATCGGCGTCGAGTTGGTGCGTGACCAGAAGACCAAGGAGCCGGCGGCCGCCGAGACGCTGGAGGTGTACCGGCGGGCGATGGATCTCGGCGTCATCTTCGGCACCACCAAATACGCCGGACTGGGCAATGTCCTGAAGGTGAAGCCCCCGTTCACGATTACGCGCGCACAGATGGACCGGGTCCTTGAGGTCCTCGACCAGGTGCTGACGGCCGTCGAGAGCGAATGACCGTCTTGTTTGCCATTCCCGCGATGACCCCACGAGAGGGGCGAGAACGTTGTCCAACGTAGAAGTAGAGCTGTCAGACGCGAACGACGTGGGTGATCTCCATCAGTTTGGCTATGCCCAGTCGCTCCGGCGCACCCTGGGACCGTACGGATCGTTCGCCATAGCGTTCTCGATGATCAGCATCACTACGGCGATCTTCTTCCTGTTGCCGAGCTTGTTCGGGACCGCGGGCGCGGCGGGTGTCTGGCTGTGGATCCCCTGCGCCGCTGGCGTTTTCCTCATCGTTCTTATTTACGCGCATCTTGCCGCCCGCATTCCTATCACCGGCTTTGCCTACCAGTGGAACAGCCGCCTCATCAGCCCGCACTACGGCTGGTTCACCGGCTATACAGCATTGCTGGCCTTCATAGCGGGCACGGCAGCGACCGCGGTCGCCTTGGCGAGCGTGTTTGCCAGTGACATCTGGAAATCACCTACGCACGGCGACATCGTGCTGTTCGCGACCGTCGCGATGGCCGTCGCCGCGCTGATCAACATCATCAGCATCCGGGCCGTGAGCGCCGTCAACAACACCGGCGTCTTCTTCGAGATCGTGGGATCGGTCGGCGCGGCGGCACTGCTGGTCGTCGGCGCCCTCTTCTTCTTCCGTCACGACGCGGGCTTCAGCATCCTCGTGTCGACCCAGCGCACGTCGGGCGGGGCCCTCTGGTACGGCTTCGTCCTGGCCGCCCTGCTCCCGCTGTACTGCTTCATCGGCTGGGAGGGCGCGGCGGACCTGGCCGAAGAGACCAACGATCCCCGGTCGGTCACGCCATTTGCCATGATCCGGGCCAACTACGTGTCGGTGGCGGCGAGCCTGTTCATGATCGTCGGGTTTCTCATCGCGATCCCGCATGGCGTCGCCAATGCCCTCGGCCAGCCCAAGAACCCCCTCATCTACATCTTCCAGAGTCACTTCGGTGCCGTCGCGGCCGGCGTCCTGCAGGTGGCGGTCTTCCTGGCGATCTTCTCGTGCGTGCTCGCCAACATGGTGGTGGCGACCCGGCTCACGTTCGCGCTGTCCCGCGACAAGATGCTCCCCGGCTCCGCGCTGCTCGGCCGCGTCAGCACCGCCACCCGGACGCCGGTCGCGTCGATCCTGCTCGTCGCGGCCGTGGGAATCGGGATCAACCTGCTGTCGGCGGGGATCGCCGCCAACGTCGTGTCCATCGCCAGCGTCGCATATTACTTCATCTACCTGCTCACGGTCGGGGGGGCGTTCTACGCCTTCCGGAAGGGCACGATCCCGGCCCGCCGCCCGGGCGACTTCTCGCTGGGCCGCTGGTTCGTGCCCGTCGCGGTGCTGGCCCTCGGTTACGCGGGAGGCGTCGTCGTGATCGCGCTGGCCCCGCACCAGGGGCACACGGCGGCCGTGTACCTGCTCGGAGCCGAGGCCGCCGGGGCGCTGTGGTACGTGCTGTACCTGCGCCGGCGGATCACGCGCCAGGCCGCGGGCGTGTACCGCCTGGAGGCGGCCGAGCCGGAGCAGCCGGCAGCGGCCTCCTCGCCCGCGCAAACCTAGTGCCGCGGCAAGTAACGTTCGCCCTGGTCTGTTCGCCGTATTGCGAAGATCAACGATCATGGCCTGCCGCCCGGGCGACCCATCGCCCGGGCAAACAGAGCTTGAGGTGGCAGTAGGTCTTCCCTGGCGGCCCGGCGGCCTGCGCGGCGCGAACATAGGGTTCGGTGTACCGGCTGTCAGCGACGGTGCGGGCCGGCAGCGAACCGCCTGGAGGGGAAGTGCCCGGGTATCAGTCAGGCTTCGGGAACAGCTTCGAGACAGAAGCGGTGGAGGGCGTGCTTCCGGTCGGCCGGAATTCGCCGCAGCGAGTGGCGCTCGGTCTTTACGCCGAGCAGCTGAGCGGTTCCCCGTTCACCGCGCCACGGGCATCCAACGAGCGCTCGTGGCTGTACCGGATCCTCCCGTCCGTCGGGAACATCGGCCGCTTCGAGCGAGCCGGGGCCGGGCTCTGGCGCAGCGCGCCGGAAGCGGGGCTGCACCTGCCGATCGGCCCGCTCCGCTGGGATCCGGTCCCGCTGCCGGACGGTTCGCGGACGTTGACCGGCGGCGGCGTGCACACGATCACGGCCGCGGGAGACGTATCGACTCACACCGGCATGGCCAGCCACATCTACCTGATCACGAAGTCGATGGAGAACGAGTACCTCTGGAACGCCGACGGCGAGATGCTCTTCATCCCGCAGCAGGGCGGGGTCCGCTTCTGGACGGAGTTCGGGATCATCGACACCGAGCCGGGCGAGATCGCGGTCATCCCGCGCGGGGTGAAGCTGAGGGTGGAGCTCCTCGACGGGCCGGCCAGGGGTTACCTGTGCGAAAACTACGGCGGGTCGTTCACGCTGCCCGAGCGCGGCCCCATCGGGGCGAACTGCCTGGCGAACCCCCGCGACTTCCTCACCCCGGTGGCGGCGTACGAGGAGCGGGACGGGATCCCGGCGAGCCTGTACGTCAAGTGGGGCGGCGCGCTGTGGCGGACCGAGATCGACCATTCGCCGCTTGACGTGGTCGGCTGGCACGGCAACTACGTCCCGTACAAGTACGACCTGCGTCGGTTCTCGCCGGTCGGCCCGGTGCTGTTCGACCACGCGGACCCGTCGATCTTCACCGTGCTGACGTCGCCGTCGCCGGTTCCTGGCACCGCGAACGTTGACTTCGTCATCTTCCCGGACCGCTGGCTGGTCGCCGAGGACACCTTCCGGCCGCCCTGGTACCACATGAACGTCATGTCCGAGTTCATGGGCCTGATCTACGGCGTCTACGACGCGAAGCCGGGCGGCTTCGTCCCGGGCGGCTTCAGCCTGCACAACTCCATGACGCCGCACGGCCCCGACGCCGACGCGTTCGAGGCCGCCAGCACGGCCGAGCTCAGCCCGCGCAAGCTCGCCGGGACGATGGCGTTCATGTTCGAATCCAGCATCCCGCAGCGGGTGACGCAGTACGCAGCGACACTGGACGGGCTACAGACGGACTACCTGGACTGCTGGCGCGGCCTGACGCGCAGGTTCGAGGTCCAGCAGCAGCACGTCGCGCGCTGAGATCGACGCGGCCCGGCTCGCCGCCCTGGCCTGACCCCGGGCGGTTCGTTGTCCCGTTAATACCGTGCGGAGTCTGGCAGATGCCAGACTGGAAGCGGTAAGGGAGGTGAACTGGATGAGCCTTGCGCTAGTGGAGCACACCGGCCCATGGACAGCCGACGATGTCGAGGCGCTGCCCGACCTTGGCGACCATGCCCGCTACGAAGTCTACGAAGGTGGAGTGCTTGTCGTGAGTCCGGCGCCCGGAGTGGCCCATCAGCGGGCCTCCTACTGGCTGCACCGCACTCTCGTCCAGGCGGCGGCAGCGGCAGGTGCCGACGTCGAGGTGCTGGAAGCGGTCAATGTCGCCCTGCCGGGGGGCAAGCTCGCGGTGCCCGACGTTGTGGTCGTAGCTGCCGGAGCAGCCGATGAGGCGACGATCAGGATCCCGTGCGAGGCGGTTCTGGCTGTGGTGGAGGTCGTCTCTCCGTCAACCGTATCCATGGACAGGGCCGTCAAGCCAGTCATGTACGCGGAGGCAGCGATCCCCGTCTACTGGCGGGTGGAGCTGAAGGATGCACCGAAGATCGTCGTCAGCGCCCTGAGCCGAGGCCGGTATGTCACTCGTACTACCGTGGCCGCAGGGACCCGGGGGCGGATTACCCGGCCGTTTGCGGTCACGCTGGACCCGGCTGACCTGGTTCGTCGCTCAGCCTGAAGTCCTCCAGCCGGAACTGCGAACAGGGCCCGGCCGCCTCATGTTCGAGGACTGCATTGCCGAGGTCTGCCGCTGATCTGGGCTGCCCCGGTCCCAGCCGGAATTCCCGCAAGGTCACGCGAGCCAAGTCCGGCAGCGGCGATCACCCCCGCCGCGGGCGGGCGGTCGTTGGGCGTGCGGGATTGTGACTTATCTGTGGACGGTGGCGGTTTATCGGCGAGATGTGGCGGGGAGGGCCCGCGCGAGCGCGTCTCTGAATCTCTCAGCTCTCGGCGGGGATGGGCGGGCCGGTCACGCTGAGCCCGTACCTGGGGCCGATCTGGTTCCAGCGCATGATCTCTTCGTCCATGGGCAGGCCGTCCGGGCCGGGGAGCCTGCGTTCGCGCGCTGGGATGCCTACCTCGTCGTACAGGCTCATCAGGCCGCCGGGGGCAACGAGCCCGAGGAACTGCACCGGAGTGGTGCCGGTGACGCGGAACGCGTGCGGCACGCCGGGCGGAAGGTAGATGAATGACCCGGCGGCCAGGTGGTGCAGCTCCTCGCCTGCCTGGTAGGTGAGCGTCCCGTCCAGCAGGTAGAAGGCCTCCGCCTCCCGGGAGTGAACATGCAGGGGCGTGGCGGTGCCGGGCGGCTGGGTGATCAGCGACAGGCCGAACGCGCCGCCGGTCTCCTCGCCCGAGGCCAGCCGCTCGAACAGCGACCCCATCGCCCAGGTGGCCGGGCCTTCTCCCGGTCCGCGCACCAGCACGGTGGTGGCGAGCTGACTGTCCATCGGTTCCCCCTCGCGCCCGGGATCACCCGGACAGATTTTGATCCGAAGATAATTCGGATGAATACTGGTAACATACGGCTGATGGCGAGGGACGTCAAGGGGCGTGGCTACCGGTCGCCGCTGCGGGCCGAACAGGCCAGCCGGACCCGGCGGAAAATCCTGGACGCGGCCCGCGGGCTGTTCAGCGCGCAGGGCTATGCGGCTACCACGGTGGCCCAGATCGCCGCGGCGGCCGGCGTCGCCGTGGACACGGTGTACGCGGCGGCGGGCACTAAGCCCGTGCTGTTCCGGCTGCTGCTCGAGACGGCGATCTCCGGCACGGACGAGCCGGTGCCCGCCGAGGAACGCGAGTACGTCCGGCGCATCAGGGCCGCGACCGGTGCCCGGCAGAAAATTGAGATCTATGCCGCCGCGGTGCGCGCCATCTCCGCGCGGATGGCGCCGCTGCACCTGGTCCTGCGTGACGCCGCCGCGCACGCCCCCGAACTGGCCCGCATCCGCGACGAGATCGCCCGGCGCCGGGCGGCGAACATGCGGCTGTTCGCGCAGGACCTCATCGCGACCGGCGAATTGCGACCCGGACTCGACGCCGACGAGGTCGCCGACATCGTCTGGAGCATGAACTCCGCAGAGTTCTACTCCCTCCTGGTGCACGAACGCGGCTGGCCCCCGCAACGGTTCGAGCAATGGCTCGGCGACGCCTGGTGTCGGCTCTTCCTCACCAAATACGCGTGATTACCATCACCCCACCGGCAGCCATTCCGCATGATCGGGGTTGACGGTGCTACCCGGACAGCGTTCGTGCAGGCCATCCGGCTCATTGAGTCCGGCAAGTACGATCTTGCCCTCATCCCAGGGCAGAACGTTTAATCACATCGAAACGCGGAGCCGGGCCCGCACGCCCTGCCGGCCACCTACTGCGCTCCTCATCTGCTCCGCCCAGCATCAACCAGGCGGCCGGTCATGCGTGGTGTCACCGACCTGACGGTTTCGGTCCCGCGTCGGGTACGACCGTCGGCGCATGAACCGCTGCTGACCTAGGCCATTGGTAGTAGCCGCGCTGGTCAAGGTGTAGCCGGGCGGCCGACGCGGCGACAGCGGCCGCCGACCTAGCGTGGGTGAGGTCAGACATAAAGAGCGCGGCATACCGATAAGAGGAGCGCAGATGATAGAGGTGGAAAACCTCAGCAAGCGTTACGGCGAGAAGCTTGCGGTCGATGGCCTGGATTTCGTGGTGCAGCCAGGGATCGTGACCGGCTTTCTCGGCCCGAACGGCGCGGGCAAGTCCACGACGATGCGGCTTATTGCCGGGCTGGACGAGCCGACCGCGGGCCGTATCCGGGTCAACGGGAGCGATTACCGGTCGGCCGCCGCGCCGATGGCAGAGCTGGGCGTGCTGCTGGAGGCCAAGGCGATGCACACGGGCCGCTCGGCCCGCAACCACCTGCTCGCGCTGGCCCAGACCAACGGGATCAGCCGGCGGCGGGTGGACGAGGTCATCGACCTGGTCGGGCTGCGCGAGGTCGCGGGAAAGCGGGTCGGCGGGTTCTCCCTCGGGATGGGCCAGCGCCTCGGGGTCGCCTCGGCGCTGCTGGGCGACCCGAAGGTGGTGGTCCTGGACGAGCCGGTGAACGGCCTGGATCCGGAAGGCGTGCTGTGGATCCGCAACTTGCTCAAGGGGCTGGCCGCGGAGGGACGCACGGTGTTCGTGTCCTCGCACCTGATGAGCGAGATGGCCCAGACCGCGACCCGGCTGATTGTCGTGGGGCGGGGCAGGCTCATCGCCGACACCACGGTCGAGGAGTTCGTGGCCCGCGCTGCGGGCAACCACGTCACGGTCCGGACGCCCGAGGCGGCCCGGCTGCGGGACCTGCTGCTCGGGCCCGACGTCACCGTCACCAGCGAGCAGCCGGAAGTCCTGAGCGTGCAGGGCCTGACCCCAGAGCAGATCGGCACCGCGGCCTGGCAGGCCCACCTGCCCGTCTACGAGCTGACCCTGCAGCAGGCATCCCTGGAGCAGGCGTTCATGCAGCTCACCGAAGATTCGGTGGAGTACCGCTCCGCAGGCACGAGCCACGCTACGGAGGTGGCGGCATGACCACGGCCATCGCACAACCGCCCACGACTGTCCCGGCGGCCGGCGAGCCGGCGCTGCGGGTCACCCAGCTGCGGGTCCTGGCCTCGGAATGGACCAAGTTCCGGTCGCTGCGCTCCACGATGTGGACGATGGTCGCCGCGGTGGTGCTGACCATCGGCATCGGCGCGCTGTTCTCGGCGGTGACCGCCAATCAGTACCACACGTTCAGCGTCGCGGATAAGGCGAGTTTCAACCCGATCACCACCAGCCTGAACGGCACCCTGTTCTCGCAGCTGGCGATCGGCGTCCTGGGCGTGCTGCTGATCACCGGCGAGTACAGCACGGGGATGATCCGCTCCTCGCTGACCGCGGTGCCCAGGCGGCTGCCGGTGCTGTGGGCGAAACTGGGAGTCTTCGCCGGGCTGGCCTTCCTCCTGATGGTGATCACCGACTTCGTGTCGTTCTTCGTCGGGCAGGCCCTGCTCAGCAGCCATCACCTGGGCGTCGCGATCTCGTCTCCCAACGCGCTGCGGGATGTCATCGGCGCCGCCCTGTACGTGACGGTCGCGGGCATCATCGGGATGGCGCTGGGCACACTGATGCGCAACACGGCCGCCGGGATCTCCACCATGGTCGCGGTGTTCTTCGTGCTCCCGCCGGTGGCCGGCCTGCTGCCCTCGTCGTGGTCGTCGCACTTCGTGCAGTACCTGCCCTCCAACGCCGGGGAAGTCCTGTACGGGGGAGCGAACGGACTGGCTCACCCGCTGGCGCCCTGGACCGGCTTCGGCGTCCTGTGCGCCTACGCGGTCGTGCTGATCGGCTTCGCCGCGTGGCGGCTGCGGCGCGCCGACGCCTGATCCGGGAGACAATCAGTGCCGTGAACCGCTTCCACCTGCCCGGGCATCCACCAGCGCATCCCCTGCGCTGGTGGATGTTCGACGTGCTGGTGACCGTGCTCGTCGGGCTGGCCTCGGCGTCCTACCACACCCAGAACCATGGCGCGGCATGGCCGCTGGTGGTTCTCGTGCAGGCGGCACTCACGGTGCCGCTCCTCGTGCGCCGGATCTGGCCGGTCGCGGTCTTCGGCTGGCTGTTTGTCGTCTCGGCGGCGGCCGGGCTGTGGAATGTCGGGCTGGTCGTCAGCTTCGCCCTGCTCGTCGCGTTGTACACGGTCGCGGCGATGCGGCCCCGGCGGGTCGCTCTGGTGGCGGCCGTCCTGCTCGCCGGCGGGGTCATCGTCGCGGCCAGCCAGCTGTCCAGCATCCAGTGGTGGCATGCGGCCATCCTCGGCTTGGGCATGGTCGCCGCCGCCCTCGCCCTGGGCCTGTACGCGGCCACCCGCCGCGCGTACCTGCAGGAACTGCACGACCGCGCGGCGCGGGCCGAACATGAACGAGATCAGCAGAAGGAACTGGCGGCCGCCGCCGAACGCGCCCGCATCACCCGTGAGATGCACGACATCGTCGCCCACCACCTCGCGGTCATGATCGCGCTGAGCGACGGTGCGGCCGCCGCCTCGGCCACCGCGTCCCCGCAGGCCGCCGACGCGATGCGGACCGTCTCGGCCACCGGCCGGCAGGCCCTGGCCGACACCCGCCGGCTGCTCAGCGGCCCGGCGGCGGGGGCCGGGCCAGGCAGCGGGCGGCAGCCGCTGCCGGATCTCAGCGGGATCGACGCCCTGGTCGCGGGCGTGCGCGCCGCGGGCCTGCCGGTCAGCTACGAGGTGCACGGTGCCCCCGTGCCGCTGTCCGCGGGGGTCCAGCTCACCGTCTACCGGCTGATCCAGGAGGCGCTGACCAACACGCTCAAGCACGCCGGGCCTGGCGCCAGCGCGGTCGTCCGCCTGGCGTACCTGCCCGGCGAGGTGCGCCTGGACGTCGAGGACGACGGCGCCGGAGCCCGTGCCCTCCAGCCCGCGAGCACCGGGCACGGGCTGACCGGGATGCAGCAGCGCGTGCAGACCTTCGGCGGCCAGGTGGAGGCCGGCCCGAGATCCGCGGCCGGCTGGCGGGTTTCGGCCCGGCTGAGACTCGGTGAGGACGGGCCGGCGTGATCCGGGTACTGCTCGTCGACGACCAGTCGCTGCTGCGGGCCGGTTTCCGGATGATCCTCGAGGCCGAAGACGACATCACCGTCGTCGGCGAGGCCGGCGACGGCGCGGCCGGCATCACGATGACCGCTGCCCTGCGGCCCGACGTCGTGCTCATGGATGTCCGCATGCCCGGCACCGACGGCATCGAGGCGACCACCGCCATTACCGCCGCCGGCGGCCCGGCGAAGGTGCTGATCCTCACCACCTACGACCTCGACCAGTACGTCTACGCCGGCCTGCGCGCCGGTGCCAGCGGCTTCCTGCTCAAGGACGCGCCGCCCGCCGACCTGCTCGCCGCCATCCGCACGGTCGCCGGCGGCGAGGCAGTGCTCGCGCCCAGCACCACCCGGCGGCTCATCGACCGGTTCGTCCCGCTGCTGCCCGACCCCGAGCGCAGGACCCGGCGCGACAGCCTGCTGTCCGCGCTCACCGACCGCGAGCAAGACGTCTTCCGGCTGATCGCCCGGGGCCAGTCCAACCGCGAGATCGCCGCCGAGCTGTACCTGTCCGAGAGCACGGTCAAGATCCACGTCGGGCACATCCTCGCCAAGCTCGGCCTCCGCGACCGCGTACAGGCCGTCGTCCAAGCCTACGAGTCAGGACTCATCACACCCGAAGCCCAGTGACGCGAACGTGAGCCCAGTGCCGCAGTCAGGTCAGCTGGTTCCGGCCGCGCGCGCGAATGGCTGCCTGGCGCGCGGCGACACGCTCCGGCCGGTACATGCGGTCACGCCACTCGCGGGCGAGGTGCCATTCGCGCCGCTGGCCCGTGCCGGTCTGATCGGCGGCGTTGTCGTCATACAACGTCAGCAGCGCGGCCACGGCCGCGCTGTCGTTCGAACAGACGTCACGAGCGAGCTGCGTCGCTGCACCGAGCAGATCTGCGTGCGCGACCACAAGGTTGACCAGGCCCCACTGCAGCGCCAGCTCGGCCGGGACGAAGTTTCCGGTCAGGCTCATCTGCTTGGCCCGCCGCAGCCCCACTGCCTGCGGCAGCAGCACCGACAGGCCCCAGGAGGGCAGCACGCCCACCCGCGCGTGCGTGTCGGCGAACGCCGCGCGCTCGGAGGCGACCGCGAAGTCACAGTGCAGCACGAGCTCAAGGCCGCCGGTGACGGCCGGCCCGTTCACCGCCCCGATCACCGGGGTGGACAGCCGCGGCCACGGGCGTCCGGTCTCGTCGATGTGCAGGTTGTCCCCGGACGTCAACAGCTCGGACAGGTCCAGGCCGGCGCAGAAGGCCGGATCACGGCCGGTCAGGATGATCGCGTCCACGCTGTCGTCCGCGTCGAGGCCAGCCATCGTGTCGGCGATGGCGACCATCAGCGCCGCCGTGAGCGCGTTGCGCCGCTGCGGCCGGTCGAGCGTCACGACCGCAACGCCGTCCTGCTGTTGCGCGGTGAGTCCGGTCATCGCCATCCCCGTTCAGAAGCTCATGAGCAGGCGCACCGCCGCCTCGACCTGCGTGCCGTTCGGAAGCCATGCCTGTTCGAGGGCGGGGGAGTACGGCGCCGGCGTCGGCGGCGCGCCCACCCGCAGTACCGGCGCGTCGATGCTCCAGAACCCCGCGTCCACGGCGCGCGCGGCGACCTCGGCGCCGACGCCGAAGTCCGTGACCGCTTCGGCGGCCACCACCATCCGGTTGGTCTTGGCGAACGACGTCAGTACGGTCTCCCAGTCCAGCGGGGCGATGGTGCGCAGGTCAATGACTTCCGCCTCGATGCCGTCCAGCGCTAGGCGCTCGGCCGCGGCCAGGCTCTCGGCGGCCATCCGCGAGTAGGACACGATCGTGACGTCCGCGCCGGTCCGGGTCACCGCCGCCTTCCCGATCGGGACGAAGTGATCCGCGGTGAAGCCCGGGCCCGTCTTCTCGTACAGCAGCCGGTGCTCGATGACCACGACCGGGCCGTCGTAAGCGATCGCCGACCGCAGCAGCCCGTACGCATCGGCCGGCGTGGACGGCATGACGACCGCGAGCCCGGGCACGTGCGCGAGCATCGCCTCCAGGCTCTGCGAGTGCTGCGCCCCGGACGAGCGGCCGGCGCCGAACTGCGTCCGGATGGTCAGCGGCACGCTGACCCTGCCGCCCGTCATGTACGGCAGCTTCGCCGCCTGGTTGATGATCTGGTCGAAGCACACGGCCATGAAGTCGGAGTACATGATCTCCACGACCGGGCGCAGGCCGGCCATGGCCGCGCCCACGCCCATCCCGATGATCGCGGTCTCGGCGATCGGCGTGTCGCGCACCCGCCCGGGGAAGTCCGCCAGCAGCCCCCTGGTGAGGCCGAACACGTTGCCGCCCGCTCCGACGTCGATGCCGGCGACGAATACCCGCGGGTTGGCCGCCAGTTCGTGCCGCAGCGCGGCGCGCACCGCCCGGCTCATCCGGACCGGCTCGGCGCCGGCCGGCAGCGGCGTCTCGGCCGCGGCCGGGTTCACCGGCGGCGCGACGTGGTCGGCGAGCGCCGCAACGGGCGGCTCGGGCTGGCCAAGCGCCCACTGCGCCGCCTCGTCGATCTCGGCGCGCACCGCGGCCTCGACCTCGTCGAGCCCGGTGACCGAGCGCGCGAGCAGCTCGCCGCGAGCCCGGCCGATGGGGTCACGCGCCAGCCACTGCCGGTCGAGCTCCGGATCCCGGTAGCGCTGCTGGTCGCCCTCGTAGTGGCCGCGGACCCGGAACGTGACGGCCTCGACCAGCACGGGCTGCCCGCCGGAACGCACCCGCGCGACGATGTCCCGCATCGGCAGCGCCACACAAGCGACGTCGTTCCCGTCGAGCCGCGCGAAGTCCAGCCCGTACGCCCGGGCGCGGTGCTCGAAAGCTGATCCGCCGTCGTCCGGCGCGGTGGACGTGAACTCGGAGAACTGGTTGTTCTCGCACAGCAGCACGGCCGGCACCTGCCAGGAGCCGGCCAGCGTGGCGCCCTCGTGGAAGGCGCCGGTGCTGACCGCGCCGTCGCCGAAGAACGCCACGGCGATCCCGCCGTCAGCTCGCAGCGCGGCGGCGGTCGCGGCGCCCACCGCGATCGGCACCCCAGCGCCGACGATGCCGTTGGCGCCGAAGATCCCCAGTGCCGGGTCGGCGATGTGCATCGAGCCGCCGCGCCCGCGGCAGCTGCCGGCCTCCCGGCCGAACAGCTCGGCGAAGGCGCCGCGCACGTCCAGCCCTTTCGCCAGCACGTGCCCGTGCCCGCGGTGGGTTGAGGTGATGACGTCGCGGGGCTGCAGCGCGAAGCAGGTGCCGACAGGGACGGCTTCCTGGCCGACGGACAGGTGCAGGAAACCAGGGATGCGGCCTTCGGTGTACAGCACCGCGGCGCGTTCCTCGAACAGCCTGATGCGCAGCATCCCGCGGTACAGCGCGAGCAGATCGTCCGTGGTCAGCGCGGCGCGCTCGGGCGGCGCGTGACTGGTCGTCGTCAACGGCCCTCCCTCGGCGGCGGTACGCTGCCAGCACTGTATCAATCACTGTTAGGTTGACACTATGCCAGACAGAGCCGGACCCCTGGCGGGCGTGTCGGTGATCGACGTGAGCACGATGGGCCCCGGGCCTTTCGCCTCCATGGTGCTCGCCGACTTCGGCGCCGAGGTGATCGAGGTCCGGCGCCCGGTGCCGAACGAGGTTGACGCCGCCGACCAGTTCACGCGCGGCAAGCAGCAGCTCACGATCGACCTGCGCGCGCCGGGCGGCGCGGAGCTGATAGCCCGGCTGACCGACACCGCCGACGTGTTCCTGGAGGGCTACCGGCCAGGGACCATGGAGCGCCGCGGCCTCGGCCCTTCGGTGCTGATGGACCGCAACCCGCGGCTGGTGTACACCCGGCTCACCGGGTGGGGGCAGGACGGCCCCTACGCGTCGCTGGCGGGACACGACATCAACTACGTCGCGATCGGCGGCCCGCTCGGCGCGGTCGGATCCGAATCCCCCGTGCCCGCGCTGAACCTGCTGGGCGACTTCGCGAGCGGCTCGTTCCCGGCGGTGCTGGGCACGGTACTCGCCCTGCTGGCCCGCGAGCGCACCGGCCGCGGCCAGGTGGTAGACGCCGGGATGGTGGACGGCGCCGCGTACCTGCTGTTCGCGCAGTTCTGCGAGCTCGGCCGCGGCCAGTGGCAGGGCCGGGGCACCGGGATGCTCTCCGGCGCCGCGCCGTTCTACGGCGTCTACCAGTGCGCGGACGGCCGGTGGATGTCCGTCGGGTCGATCGAGAGCAAGTTCTACGCTCAGCTGCTGGACGGTCTCGGGCTCGGCATCGACGTGCTGAGCAGGCAATACGACCGTGAGCACTGGCCGGACGACCGGGCGGCGATCGGCCGCGTGTTCGCAACCCGGCCGCGCGACCACTGGGCCGGCGTGTTCGCCGGCACCGACGCGTGCGCGTACCCGGTGCTGGAGCTCGCTGAAACCGCCGCCGACGCCCACGTCGCCGCGCGCGGATCGGTGCGGATCGACGGCGCCGGGCGCCCGCACGTCAGGCCGGCTCCCCGGCTGAGCGAGACACCCGGGATCGCCAGAGAGCCCGGCAGGCCGGCCGGGCCGCGCAGTGCGGGCTGCTCGCGTCGCGGGGCATCGGCGCCGAGGAGATCAGCCAGTACCAGAAGTCCGGCGCGCTGCACCTGCCGCCCGCGGAGCCGATGCGATGACCGGAGCCGGCCAGGCGCTCGCGCCCGTCACACCACCCCGGCGGCCCGCAGCCGGTCCACCTCGGGGCGGCCCACGGCCTGGACCAGTACCTCGTCGTTGTGCTCGCCCAGCAGCGGGCTGCCGCGGCGCACCCGCCCCGGCGTGCCGGTCAGCTTCGGCACGACGCCCGGCTCGCGCACTCTCTCGCCGGCCAGCGCCGGCTCCGGGACCTCGATGATCATGTCGCGGGCCGCGTAGTGCTCGTCGGCCGCGATGTCCCGCGCGGTGTAGATCCGCCCGCCGGGAACGCCGGCCTCGGCCAGCCGCTTGAGCAGCTCGCCGCTGTCCAGCGTCGCTGTCCAGGCGCAGAGCTCGGCGTCCAGCTCCGCCTGCCGCTCGCCGCGGCCGAGGTGCGTGGAGTACGGCGCGCCGGCGGCCACCCAGTCCGGGCGGCCGGCGAGCTCGGCCAGCCGCGCGAACACCGAGTCCTGGTTCGCGCCGATGATCACCCAGTCGCCGTCGGCGGCCGGGTAGACATTGGACGGGGCGATGCCTGGCAGCACCGGGCCGGACGGCCCGCGCACCCGGCCCAGCTTCTCGAACTCCGGCAGCGTTGACTCCATGTACATCCACATCGCCTCGTACAAGGCGACGTTGACCATCTGCCCGGCCCCGCGACCGCCCGGGCGGTCGCGCGCGAACAGCGCCATCAGCGCGCCGATGAACCCCTGGGTCGCCGCCATCGCGTCCCCGATCGAGATGCCGACGCGCACCGGCGGGCGACCTGGCTCACCGGACAGGTGCCGGAAACCGCTCACGGCCTCGGCGACCGAGCCGAAGCCGGCCCGGTCGCGGTACGGCCCGTCCTGGCCGTATCCCGTCACGCGAACCATGATCAGCCGCGGGTTGACGCGGTGCAGGTCCGCCCAGCCGAGGCCCCACCGCTCAAGGGTGCCGGGCCGGAAGTTCTCGATCAGCACGTCGGCTGCCCTGGCGAGCTCGCGCAGCAGTGACTGCCCATCGGCGCGGCGCAGGTCGATCGTGACCGACTTCTTGCCCCGGCCGATGATCGTCCAGTACAGGCCGACGCCGCGGTACAGCCCGCCCCACTGCCGCATCGGGTCGCCGGAGCCCGGCGGCTCGACTTTGATGACCTCGGCGCCGTGGTCGGCGAACAGGTGACCGCAGAACGGTCCCCCGATGATGTGGCCGAGCTCGAGGACCCTGATCCCGTCCAGGCTGGCGGCTGACGAATCCCCGAGCACGTGAGGTAGCTTAGCAAACAATGTTTGATTATTATCCGGAACAGACTTCCCGGACTGTCCAGGAGGGAACTGCCGATGCGATCGGTCAACCGGCCGGGTGACCCGGCGTACGCGCGGTTCGGCTTCGACGCGGCCCGCGAGTGCGCCGCAGGGCAGCGCCAGATCGTGACCTCAGGCCAGACCGGCGATCCGGGTGCGGACATGGCCGGCCAGGTCGCCGGCGCCCTGGACAGTCTCGCGGACCTGCTGGGTCTGGCCGGCTATACGCTCACCGACGTCACCCGGCTGGGAATCTTCACCACCGATGTCGAGGCCTTGCTGGCGCGGTGGCCGATCGTGCGGGCCCGGTTCGAACCGGACCCGGTACCGCCCAACACGCTCGTCCAGGTCGCGCGCTTCGCGCATCCGGCCGTCCAGGTCGAGATCGAGGCCAGCGCTACACGGTAACCGGCACCGCCAGGAGTGACTCAGCAGGAGGCAGACATGTCCGCTCGTGACCGCATCACCATGAGCGAGGCCGAGGTGGCCGCGTTCCTCGCCGCAGCGCGCACCCTCAACGTGGCGACGCTGGGCCCCGGCGGGGATATCCACATCGTGGCCATGTGGTTCGTCATGCACGGCACGAGCCCGGTGTTCTGGACGTACGCCAGGAGCCAGAAGGCCCGCAACCTGGCGCGTGATGCCCGCCTGTCCGCTCTCGCCGAGGGCGGCGAGAGCTACGGCACGCTGCGCGGGGTTGAGCTCATCGGCACGGCCACGGTGATCACCGATCCTGCGCAGGTGCTGCGCATCGGGGCGGAACTGTCGGCCAAGTACGCGGGACTGGGCCACGACGGCGACCTCGCCCGGGCGGCGGCCAAGCGGATCGGCGTGATACTCAACCCGGCCCGCACGATCTCGTGGGACCACAGCAAGCTAGCCGCCGGCCGCTGAGGTACGCTCCGGGAAAACCAAACGTTGCTTGCTGAAAGGACCTGGGCCGCCGTGACGTCAACGCCAATGATCCTCTCGCCGGTCAAGCTCGGAGCCGTCGAGGTCAGGAACCGCGTCGTTATCACGGCGCACGGTGCCAGCGAGATGTTCCGCAACCCGATGCTGCCGGCCGAGCCGTACATCGAGTACCTGCGCCGCCGTGCTGCGGGGGGTGTCGGGCTGATCATTGCCCAGGCGCTGTATGTCAATCCGCTGGGGGAGTGCCCGGACGAGCTCACCGAGCGGCATGCCCGGCTGGCCAAGGCGGTGCAGGCCGAGGGCGCGACGCTGATGATCCAGCTGGTGCACCTCGGGGCGACGTTCCGGTCCGACGCTGACGTGCACCGCCCGCCGCTGTGGGGCTTCAGCACGACCGTGACCGATTACGGCGAGGTCGCGCACGCGATGACCGACGAGCAGATCGAGATGATGATCGCCGGGTACGGCCGCATGGCGCGGATGGCGGCCGATGCCGGATTCGACGGCTGCGAGGTCCACGGCGCCCACGGCTACCTCGGGCAGCAGTCGATCAGCCCGTGGCTCAACCGGCGCACCGACAGGTGGGGCCAGGACCGCACGCTGTTCCTGCGGCGGGTCATCGAGACCGTGCGGCAGGAGATCGGGCCGGACCGGATCCTCGGTTACCGGACGACGACGGACGACATGCGCTCGCCCGAGGACGGCGGCCTGGGGGCAGGCGGCGCGATCGGCTCCGCGCGGGCGATCCTGGCCACCGGCGAGGTCGACGTGCTCAACACGACCGTCGGCCACGGCGGCAAGACCTACGCCAGGGCGATCCCCAGCTACCGTTTCGGCGAAGCGGTGAACATGCCGAAGGCGCGGGGTCTCGGTGACGCGATCGGGCACCAGGTGCCGATGATCGGCGTCGGGCGCATCGCCTCGGTCGGCATCGCGGAGTCGCTGCTGCAGTCCGGCGCCTGCGAGCTAGTGGCGATGACCAGGGCGCATATCGCCGATCCCGACATCGTCGCCAAGTTCAGCCGCGGTGAGGCGCACCGCATCCGGCCCTGCGTCGGGGCCCTCGTCTGTAACAGCCGCAAGCTGGCCGGATTCTCGGAGATCAGCTGCCTGCACAACCCCGAGGTCATGCGCGAGCATGAGCTGCGCGTCGAGCCGGCCACCGGTCGCAGGCGCGTCACCGTCGTCGGCGCGGGCCCGGCGGGCCTGAAGTTCGCCGAGATCGCGGCCCGGCGCGGGCACGACGTCCAGGTGTATGACTCCGCAGGCCAGACGGGGGGCCGGCTGCGGGCCGTCGAGCGGACGGCGGCCTCCGACCTGGCGAGCACTGTGGATCATCTCACCGCGGAGCTGGCCCTGCTGTCGGTTCCGGTCAAGCTGGGCGTCACCGTCGACGAGGAGCTGCTCCGGGCTGCGGGGACCGATCACGTCGTTCTCGCCACGGGCGCGGAACCCGATCCCGGTGCCGCGTTCACCGGCGCGGACACCACGCACGTGCTGTCCCCGGCTCAGGCACTCGTGCCCGGCGCGGAGATCGACCGGGACGTTCTGGTGTACGACGCGCTCGGCGCCAGCGAGGGCGCCCTCGTGGCCGAAGCGCTGGCGAACGGCGGACGGCGGGTGTGCCTGGTGACGCCGTACGAGACGGTGATGCCGTACGCCGGGATCAGCCACCGGATGGAAACACCCGACATCCTGCGCCGCAAGCTGGCCGCCATCTACACGGGGGCGGTGATCGGCGTGGCCGAGGGCCGCCAGGTGTCGGTCGTGCGCCCGGACGGCGAGAGCGTGGCCGACCTGGAGGCCGGGACGATCGTCGCGGTCACCGCGCCGATCCCGCGCGTCCAGCTCGCCGAGGTGGCGGCCAGGCTCGGGCTCGCGTGCACGGTCATCGGCGACGCGATGGCGCCGCGCACCGCGACCGACGCTTTCCGGGACGGCGAGGAGGCGGCGCTCCGGTTGTAACCGCAGCGCACCCCGGGATCACCGTCTCATTGTGACCCTTTATCAAACGTTGTATGGTAAGGGCATCGCCTCGCTGCCGTGGAGGAAGCTGATGACAGCGCGCACCAGCCGTCCGGAACCCGTCCCGTTCGACAACACGGATCCGGATCTCATTCATCATCTGTACCCGCGGGTCGCCGAGGTGCAGGCCCGATGCCCGGTGGCCTGGAGCGAAGCGTCGGGCGGGTTCTGGATGCTCACCAAGTACGACGACGTCGTCGAGGCGTCACGGGACTGGCAAACCTACACGGTCACCCAGGGGATCATGATCCCGCCGACCGGTGCCAGCATGCCGGTCATCCCGGCCGAGCTCGATCCGCCGCGGCACAGCAAGCTGCGCAAGCTCGTGCTGCCGAACTTCACCGACAAGGCGCTCCAGCCGTGGATCCCGGGCGTGCAGCAGATCATCGCCGATGCCTTCGCGCCGGTGCTCCCGCTGGGCAAGGCCGACATCGTGGTGGACATCGCCCGGCCGGTCCCGGTGCTGGCGATCTGCCTGATCCTGGGCATCGACCAAGACTGGCGCCGGATCAGGCAGCTGGCCGAGGACTTCCTGGCCGCGACCGGTAGGCAGGAGGCCAGGGAGAAGGCCGCCGAGCTCGAGGCCATGCTCGAGGAAGAGATCGACGCGCGGCGCGGCAAGCCGGCGCGAGACCTGCTCGGCGCGTACGTGAACGCCGAGATCGACGGCGAAACCATCCCGCCGCGGGAGATGCTCGGGCTGGTCCAGCTCATGGTGGTCGCCGGGCACGAGACCACGGTCAACGGCATGGGCATGCTGCTGTACCGGCTGTGCGCCGAGCCCGGGCTGCGGGAACGCGTCCTGGCCGACAGGTCGCTGGTGGACAAGGTCATCGACGAGACGCTCCGGCTGCACCCGCCGGTCTGGAACATGGCCCGCACCGTGCGCGAGGAGACGAACGTGCGCGGCTCGGCGCTGTGCCCGGGCGAGAAGGTGATGCTGGTCTACGGAGGCGCGAACCGGGACCCAGACAAGTTCGAGAACCCGGACACCTTCGACATCGACCGCGCCGGGATCACGCAGCACCTCACGTTCGGTAGCGGGCGGCACCGGTGCATCGGGGAGGCGCTCGCCAGGCTCGAGCTCCGGCTGACGCTCAATTACGTGCTCGACACCCTGCCGGACATCGAGCTCAGCGGCGAACCAGTCTTCGGCGGCGGCACCAACCAGTACGGCCCGCGGTCGCTCCCGGTCCGGTTCAGTCCGGTCGGCGGATGACGGCGCCCGTGGCCGCGCCAGAAGCCGCATTTGACTCGGGCAGGTTCCGCCACGTCCTCGGGCACTTTGCCACGGGGGTGGCGGTCATCACCGCGATCGGGCCATCCGGGCCGGTCGGGATGGTGGTCAGCTCGTTCACGTCGGTGTCCCTCGAGCCGCCGCTCGTAGCCTTCCTGCCGGACAGGTCGTCGACCAGCTGGCCGAAGATCCGCGCTGCGGGGGCGTTCTGCGTGAACATCCTCAGCGCCGGGCAGGAGGAGCTGTGCGCCCAGTTCGCCCGCAAGGGCATCGACAAGTTCGCCGGGGTCGCCTGGCGGCCCGCGTCGTCCGGGGCGCCGATCCTTGACGGCGGCATGGCGTGGATCGACTGCGAGCTGACCCAGACATTCGAGTCCGGCGATCATTACATCGCCATCGGCCGCGTGCTGCAGCTGGAGGCGGCCGAGTACGGCGTCCCGCTGGTGTTCTTCCAGGGCGGGTACGGGCACTTCGAGGTCCCGCGATCCCATGCCTCGGCGGCGGACATCCTGGGCGAGCTGACCGGGCAGTCCGGGCCGCGAGGCGCGGAGCTGGCGGGCGATCCGTTCGAGGAACCCTGGTTCGACGAGCTGGCCCGCGTGACCGGGATGGATGTGGGCGACCTGCGCCGGTACGCGAAATCGACCGAAGGCCTCGTGGACGAGCTGGTCGGCAGCTACGTGCGGGCATTCCACGACAAGTGCATCGGCATCTCGCTCCGCTCGCAACCGGCCGCCGAGGCAGTGGGTGACCTGCTCCGCGCCGCGTTCGGCTCCATGGAGGACAACCGCGTTGCCATCATGATCTTGCAAAACGAGCGGCAGTACCTATCGACACGGGGCGAATTCGGGTACCTCGAGCCGCTGGAACGGGCGATCGACCAGGTGTGGCTGACCACGCTGCAGCGCGGTGTCGATGCGGGCGACTTCCGGGCCGACCTCGATGTCAGGCTCGCCTACCGGTTCATCCGCGACGTGCTGTTCACGGCGGCCCGGCGCTACAGCCCGGGCCACCCGGAGCAGCGCACGGACACCGTGCAGGTCGCGGACGCCTACCGGTCGCTGATCCTGCCCGGGCTGCTGAACTGACGGCGACCCGCGGGGAGCAAGTGCAGGGCCCCGGCCGCGGGCACGACATTAACCTAACACTGATTGCCCAGCCGTGCCGGGCGGGCCGCCACGGACGGACCGGGTCTGTTAACGTAGCCGTACAACGTTTGGTTTGGATTGGACCGGCTGCAGTCAGGAGCGATCAACGATGTCCCTGTCCATCGATCCGGACAAGT
This sequence comes from uncultured Actinomycetes bacterium, assembly GCA_963702235.1. Lineage (GTDB taxonomy): Bacteria > Actinomycetota > Actinomycetes > Streptosporangiales > Streptosporangiaceae > PALSA-505. The sequence continues at coordinate 1,178,064 of CAVPBZ010000018.1, read as the reverse complement.
GCCAAGGCCACGGGCGCTGCACGCTGGCCAGCCCGGACATTTTCGACGTGGACGACGACGGGTACGGCGTGGTGCTGAACCCCGACCCCGGACCGGAGTACGACGCCGAGGTCGCGACCGCGATCGGCTCGTGCCCGGAGCGAGCGATCAGCCGGGCCTGACTGCTCAGTGGTTGGCGTTGCCGGCGTCGATCGGCAGCGCGCGCCCGGTGACGAAGAGCGAGTCGTCCGAGGCCAGGTACACGACAGTCGGCGAGATGTCCGCGGGCTGCATCCGCCCGACCGGCAGGGCAGGGCGAAGAACGCAGCGCACTCGGGGTGCTCCGCGAGCAGCGGCGCCATCTGCTCGTGGGCTCCATCCCCCATCGCGGTCTCGACACCGCCCGGGTGGATGGAGTTCACCCGGATGTTGGCGGGCCCGAGCTCGTTGGCGAGGGCGCGCATCAGGCCGACCATGCCGTGCTTGCTCACGACGTAGGGCAGCAGGAACGGGACGCCGCGCAGGCCCGCGGCCGAGCTGACCAGGATCATCGATCCGCCCCCGGCCGCGACCAGGTACGGCGCGGTCACCTGGCAGGTGTACCAGGCACCGGTGAGGTTGGTGGCGAGAGTCGCGTTCCAGACCGCAGGCGTCACGGCATCCCACGGCTGTGACGTGCAGATGCCCGCGTTGGCCACGACGACATCGAGCCGGCCGAGCTCGCCGGCCGCGGCCTCGACCGCGGCCGCAAGGGCATCCCGGTCACGAACGTCAGCCTGGCGTGCGACCGCGCGGCGGCCAGCCTCACGGACCAGCTCAGCCGTCTGCGCCAGTCCCTTCTCGGTGCCCATGCCGTAGCTGACGACGGGGTCCTGCTCGCAGCGGTCGAGCAGCACGAGAATCCGCGCCCTCCTCGGCGAGCCGCACGGCATGCGCGCGGCCCTGGCCCTGCGCCGCGCCAGTGACGAGTGCGACCTTGCCGTCTAGTTTCCGCCCCATGCGCGCTCCAGGTTCTCTGCTGGTGAACGTCATCCGCTTGCGAGCCGGGTCGCGGCCGGTGTCAGCCGTCGTCCCGCGGCTGCGGCGGCGTCGCCGCGGCCCGCGGGGACATCACAGGCACATACGCGGAGAGGCCGCCGTCGAGGACGAGAGTGTGCGCCGTCATGAACCCGCTCGCGTCCGATGCCAGGTAAAGGACGGCGGCCGCGACGTCCTCGGCCGTGCCGAGGCGGGGAACCAGGTGCGCGGCCCTCAGGCGGGTCACGTATTCCTCGCCCACCGTCTCGCGCAGCCCCGGTGTCGCGATGATCCCCGGCGCGATCCCGTTGCAGCGGATGCCGAGATGCCCGTATTCGGTGGCGACCATCCGCACGAGCTGGTCCAGGCCGCCCTTCGCGACCGAGTACGCGGTACGTGCGCTGCTGCCCACGCGTCCCTTGATCGACGAGGTCAGCACGATCGACCCGCCGCCCGCCGCGATCATCGACGGGATCACGTGCTTGCACCCGAGCATGTTGCCGCGCAGCACGACGGCCATGACGAGATCCCACACGCCGGAGTCCATGCTGGTGACGTCGAGGTCGCGGCTCATCACCGCGCCGCCGGTGGGCGCCGCATTGCCGTGCAAGACGGTGATCGCCCCGAGTTCCTGCTCGGTGCGGGCCACCACCGCCACCCAGGCGTCCTCCGCCGCGACGTCGAGCACGTGGGCGACGGCGCGGCCGCCGCTCTGCTCGATCTCTTTCGCCACCCGTTCGGCAGCGTCACCGGCGAGGTCGGTTACCGCGACGGCGGCGCCGTGCGCGGCCAGCGCACGCGCGGCCGCCGCGCCGATCCCGGAGCCTGCTCCGGTCATCAGCGCTACCCGCCCGGTAAGGTCCGGTCCGTCTGCTGCGCCCATCGGGCCCGTCCTCTCTGCCGCCGGTGCCGCGAACCCGCTCCGCCATCCCCGGATGCCGGCTGCCATCTGCTGCACCCCCGCTTATGAAAGTAATCTATTGTTGTTTGGTGAGCAATGCTGGGTTTCCTGAACCGCGGCTAAGCGGAAACGGAAGTTCGAGCCGGTAGGATCTTCGCGATACCCAACGACGGAGGATAGCGATGGCACGACCGAAGGTTCCGCTGATCTCGCGCCGTACAGCACTCGAGGCCGCCCTGGGGATCATTGACAACGAGGGACTCAAGGCACTGAGCATCCGCCGTCTCGGCGAGGTGATGAACGTCAACGGGGCGTCGCTGTACCACCATTTCGCGAACAAGGATGACATCCTGGTCGGCGTCACCCAGCTAGCCCTGGCCGACGTAACCGCACCGCGTTCGGAGTCCGACAACTGGCGGGTCTGGCTGCCGCTGAACGCTTACCGCACCCGGCAGGCCCTGATCGCTCACCCGGAGCTGATCCCCATCATGCTCCGCCGGGTTCCGCTCGGTATCGGCAGTGAGGAGGTCGAGGCGAGCGTCGCCAGGCTGCTAGCCGAAGGCGTCGAGATGAGCGTGATCGCCCCGCTCATGGAGTCATTCGAGCTGCTGGCGATATCGAGCGCCCTGCAGACCGTGGGCGGCGCGAGCGTCGCCCAGGACCCGGGGGAGGAGGCGACCCCTGAGGACTCGGTGTACCGCCAGGCGCAGCGGGAGCGCGGCCTGTCCGACGACGAGTTGTTCGAGGTCGTGTGCGCCGCGGTGATCGCCTCGGTCGAGAGCGCGGTGCACCTGAAGGAAGCGCGGGCCTCCAGCGGCAGCACCCCCGCCCAGGCTCCGGCCCCGGCCAGGGGCAGCGCCAAGTCCCCGGTTAAGGCTCCGGTCAAGGCCGCGGCTAAGGCTAAGGGGAAGGCGGTGGTGGAGGCCCCGGTCAAGGCCTCGGCTAAGGGGAAGGCGGCGGTGGAGGCTCCGGTCAAGGCTCCGGCCCCCGAGACTAAGCGCACGGCACGACCCGGACGCGGGGCGACCTCACGAATGCCGGCGGCGGCGGCGGGCCGGGCCAGGCGCCCGGCTCCTTCCGGTGCCCCGAGCGGCAGCAAGTAGCGATTCCGACGAGGCGGCTCCGGGCCGCCGGATCCGATCGAGGCGTGCGTGTTCGATGCCGGGCACATCCGCCGCTGGGAAGCTGGCTATCGGCTCGGGAGCGATCGTGGCTGCCCGAACCATGGGAGCACGCTGTTGTCGAAGCGGGTCATGGCGCAGATCCGGTCACCGCTGAGGGTGAGGACGTAGAGGCCGACCCCATGGCGGATGCCGGTAGGGGCGCGGAGGTAAGCCCCGAACGCCGGCTGGCCGTTGGCTCGCGTCGGCACGAGGTCGAACCTCCGGCCCGCGCCGAACAGGCTGGCGCAGAACCGGGCCACGACGTCAGGGCCCTCGTATTCGAACGGCATCGGCGGCATCGACATGAAGACGTCGTCGGTCAGGAGGGCCACCAGGGCGCCCAGATCGGCGGACTCCCATGCGCGGACGAACTTCGCCACGATCGCATTCTCGGACGGTGAGCCGGAGGCGGGGGGCGGTTCGCAACCGGGTGGCTGCCGGCGCTCCAGGCTGGCGCGCGCTCGTTTGAGTGCGCTGTTGACCGATTCGACGGTCGAGTCGAGCATGCCGGCCACCTCGTTCGCGTGGAATCCGAGGACGTCGCGTAGGACGAGGACGGCGAGCTGGCGGGGCGGCAGGACCTGGAGAGCGGTCACGAAGGCCAGCGAGATGGATTCGGTCTGCTCGTACCGGGCCTCCGGGCCGGGCGGCGTACCGAGCGCCCCCCGAGGAGGGCGTCGGGAATTGGCTCGAGCCATACGACCTCGCCGAGCCGGGTCGGCTCGGGCCGTTCAACCCCGGGGATGTCCCACTTTTTAGCCGGGCGCCGGCTGGCCGAGCGAAGGGCCTTCAGGCACCGGTTGGTGGCGATCCGGTAGAGCCAGGTGCGGATCGAGGCGCGTCCCTCGAACCCTGTGAGGCCTCGCCAGGCATCCAGCAGCGTGTCCTGGAGCGCGTCCTCGGCGTCCTGGAACGAGCCGAGCATCCGGTAGCAGTGCACCAAGAGCTCCCGGCGGTGCGGCTCGGTCAGCTCCCGGAACGCCTCGCCGTCCCCGGCCCGTGCCCTGGCGATCAGCTCCGCGGTCACCACCCCCACGTTAACGTCACCTCTCTCCCGCGCCTTGTCGCGCTTGCCGTAGTGATCCCGGCCGCAGCGCGAACTGGGCGGCCGCCGGGCGCCCGGTTCCCCGGCGTCGCGCGCTCTGCATCCGTGTAGCTGACCACGCCAGCGAAGGAGAACCGAAATGGGAAAGATCGTGATCACGACGAATGTCTCGCTCGACGGAGTCGTCCAGGACCCGGACGGTCAGGAGGGCTTCAGGCACGGCGGCTGGTTCGGCCAGTTCGGCGCCGACGACCTCGAACAGTGGGCCAAGCTCGAGACCGACGAGGCGCTCGGCGCGGCGGCCTTGCTGCTGGGCCGGCGGAGCGACGAGTGGTTCGCTTCGCGGTGGTCATCCCGGAGCGGCGAGTGGGCGGACAAGCTGAACAGCATGCCCAAGTACGTCATGTCCTCGACCCTGGAACACCCCCGCTGGAGCAACGCGACCGTACTGAACGGCGACGTGGCGGCCGAGGTCTCGAGGCTGAAGCAGGAGCTGGACGGGGAAATCCTGGTATACGCCAGCTCTCAGCTCGTGCGCACGCTGATGGAGCACGACCTCGCCGACGAACTGCGACTGGTCGTCTTCCCGGTCGTGCTCGGGGCGGGCGAGCGCCTCTTCGGCCAGACCAGCGACAAGAAGCCCCTGCGCCTCCTGGGCACGCGGGCTATCGGTGACGGCCTCGCCTTCCTCACCTACGAGCTCGTGCGGAAGGCCTAGCGGGCGTCGAGCAGCGGCGCGACGCCCATGGGGAACGGGACACCGCCGGGACACGGCGGTCGAGGGCCGCCGCGCCGCGGCGGCCCTCTGGGCCATACAATCAATCGGTGATGGATTACATGAGATGCCGCGTCCGGCAGCCAGCGGGCATCGTGAGGCCTGGCACGTGATCGATGACCCGGTGGCTGACTACCTGACACACTTGCCCGGCAGAACCCCTCACCAGCGCGCCGTCGCGCGTGACGCGGTGTCGGCCCCGGCGATCCGCGCCTGGTGCGACGCGATGGGGGAGAGGCACCCGGTTTACCTCGACCCGGCCGCGGCGCGGGCCCAAGGTCACCCGGATGTGCTCGCGCCCCCGGCGACGCTGCAGATGTGGACGATGCCGGGCCTCGAGCCGGGGCGGCCGCGCAGCGCCGGGCCGGCCAGGGCAGGCGACCTGGACGAGCAGGTCAGGGCACGCTTCGCCGACCTGGGGTATCCCGGCGCCCTGGCCGTCACGACCGAGCAAGAATTCCTGACCCCGCTGCGGGCCGGTGACCTGCTGGTCGCCGATGACGTCTACGTGGCCGTCAGCGAGCGCAAGCAGACCGCTCTGGGGCCCGGCTACTTCGTCAGCCATCGCATCACCTACAGCACGGCCGCGGGCCGGGTCGCCGGGCGGCTCACCGCCACGGTCGTGCACTTCAGGCCGCGGCCGGCCGGGCCGCTGGCCGACCCGGCGGCGGCGCCGGCACGCCCGCAGGGCCTGCCTGCTCACGGCAGCGCGGGGGACCTCGTGGCGGGCGCCCGGCTAGGCCCGGTGCCGATACCGGTGACGGCGACGCTCATCATCGCGGGCGCTTGTGCCACCAGGGACTTCTACCCGGTCCACCACGACCGCGACTTCGCCCGCGCCCACGGCAGCACCGACATCGTGATGAACGTCCTCACGACCAACGGCCTGCTCGCGCGCGTCATCGGCGAGTGGACATCCAACGCCCGGCTGCTGAGCCTGCGCACCAGGCTGCGCGCGCCGGTGCACCCGCACGACGAGCTCTCCGTGACCGGCACGATCACCTCGGCCGGTGCCGTCCGGGCCGAGCTGGCCGTCCGGGCGGCCACCCGGGCCGGTGTGCACGCCGAGGCCACCGCCGTCGTCGGCCTTGACCCACCCGCCAAACAATGATTGATTAATTCCGGGCTGCGGCTGGCCCGGCAGGTTCAGCGGACGGAGGCACCCCGTGCACGCTTTCGATCACCACGCCGCCGATTTCGCCGCGGGCTGGCGGGAGCAGTACCGCGAGCTTCGGGAGACCTGCCCGGTGCTGCGGGTACCGGGTCACGGCGGCTTCGTGCTGCTGACGCGGTACGAGGACATCAGGCGCGTGCTGCTCGCCTCGAAGGACTTCGTCTCCGGTCGCGACCTGGTGATCGAGGGCGTGCCAGGAACCGTCGCCGGCGGTGTCACGGTGCCCACGAATCCGTTCCGGATGGGCATGATGGAGATGGACGCCCCCGAGTCGCTCACGCTCCGCCGGATCCTGGTGCCGTGGTTCTCGGCGAAGGCCGTCGAGCTGACCGCGCCGCACATCGCCGAGATGGTGACCTGGTGCCTGGACCGGGTGATCGAGTCCGGGCGGTGCGACGTCGTTGACGACCTCGCCAACCCGCTGCCCGCGCTGGTCACCCTGGACCTGCTGGGACTGCCGCTGCGGAACTGGGAGCGGTACGCGCGGGTGCTGCATCACGCGGTGTACCGGGAGAAGGGCTCGGCGAGGGAACTCGCCCGGCTGCAAGCGGATCTGCGCTCGATCGTCGAGGAGCGCAAGACCTCCCCGTCCGCCGTCATGACGCCCATCGACGCGCTGCTGGCGGCCGAGGCCGAGGGCGTGCCGCTCCCGGCTGACCTCGTCGTTGAACTGGTCTACATGCTGCTGTCCGGCGGTATCGACACCTCCACCGCGCTGATCGCGCACGGCGTGCGCTATCTCTCGGCTCACCCGGAGGTCGCCGCCGAACTGCGCGCCAAGCCGGAGATGATCGCGGGCGCGGTTGACGAGATGCTCCGGTTCTACAGCCCGGGTACCGGTATCGCCCGGACCGCCGTCCGTGACACCACGCTCGGCGGCCTCGCGGCGAAGGCCGGCGAACGGATCTTCATGGGCACCGGTGCCGCGAACACCGATCCTGCCGAGTTCGGCCAGCCGGAAATACTGGACGTGCACCGCGAGGCCGGGCGGCACCTTGCGTTCGGGGCCGGCATCCACCGTTGCCTCGGCTCCTTCCTCGCGCCCCGCGAGATGGCGATCCTGCTGACCGAGGTCCTCACCCGGATGCCTGACCTGCGCGTCGATGAGGCTGCGGTGCGTCCCTACGAGACCATCCCGCTGGTCGCCGGGTTCAAGGCCATGCCGGCCACCTTCACGCCAGGACCGAAGACCGGCAGGTTCGCCACCGACGGCCCGCCGCCCGCGCGCGGCGAGCGGGACCGCGCCAGGGCCGCGCAGGCGGCTGCCAGCGCGCGCTAGGGCCAGGAGGCTATCCGCTGCTGCGCGCGGCGTCGCCGTCGCTGGGCAGGTACCCCTCCCGGGTGCCCTCGACGAACGTCGCCCGCGCGGCGCTCGCGTCCCCGGACATGTTCAGCTCGTAGGTGTAACTCAGCTCGGCGCGGTACTTCGTCACCAGGTCCCGGCCCGCGCTGCTGTTCATCGACTGCTTCAGCGCGCGGATAACGGCAGGCCGCTTGGCCGCGATCGTGTCCGCGAGCCCGTGCGCCCTGGTCACCAGGCCGCCGGGACTGGTCACCGCGTAGACGCTGCCGTACCGGTGCATCTCCTCCGCGGTGAACGGCTCGCAGGTGAACATCGCGGCGCGCAGGCGCTTGTCCGGGAGCAGCCCGAGCGCCTGGATCGCGCCGCTCGCCGCGCCGTTGTCGGCCTCGGCGAGCACGAACTGGCAGCCTTCCGTGGCGACGATGATGTCGCACACGCCGACCACCAGCACGCCGATTCCGATGCAGTACCGGTGCACGGCGGCGATTACGGGGACCGGGCACTCCTCGATGGCCACGCCCACCTCGAGCGAATAACGGCCGTGGCCCAGGATCCCCTCGAAGCCGGGCAGCGACTGGACCTCCTTGACGTCCCCGCCCCCGCAGAAGCCCCGGCCGACCGAGCGCAGCACCACCACCCGTGCCTGCTCAGGCACCGAGCGCACCGCCTCGGTGAGGTCGCGCAGCAGCCCGATCGAGAACGCGTTGACCGGCGGCTGCTCGATGACGATGTCGTAGCGGCCGCTGTCGGAGACGGCTGTGGTGAGCGCCATGAGGACAGCTTAGTGGACTAATCAAACGATGTTGGCTAAAGTTCCTGGTATGACCGGCCGGGAACCGACAAAGTACCAGCGCACGCCCTATCTTGTCGTCGAGCGGGACACCGCGGAGCGCAAGGATGTCTACGGATCGATCGGTGACTCGGTCGTCCTGCACGCGCAGCTGCTGCGGGGGCAGGCGCCGAGCAGCACAGCGGTCGTCGCGATGCACCCGATCGGCTCGCCCGGCTACCTGCCGATGTTCTCCGGGCTGGCGCGGCAGGGCCTGCACGTCATCGCGGCCGACACGCGGTACTCGACCGGCGACGCGGCCCTGCAGATGGAAAACGTGCTGCTCGACCTCGGCGCGGTCGTCCAGGACGCGAAGGAGCGCCTCGGCTACGAGCGGGTCATCCTGGCCGGCTGGAGCGGCGGCGGGTCGCTGATGATGGGCTACCAGGCCCAGGCCGAGCAGCCGCGCATCACGCAGACGGCAGCGGGGGAGTACACGCCGCTGGCCGACCAGAAGCTGACTCCCGCCGACGGCGTCATGCTGCTCGCCGCCCACCGCAGCCGCCATCACCTGATCACCGACTTCCTCGACGCCTCGATCACCGACGAGTCCAGGCCGGGCGACCGGCAGCGTGAGCTGAACCTCTACGACCCGCTCAACCCCGCCCAGCCGCCGTACCCGGCCGCCTTCGTGACCACCTACCGTGCCGCTCAGCTTGCCCGCAACCGGCGGATCAGCGCGTACGCCCGGCAGCGCCTGGTGGATCTCCGCGGCAGCGGCCGGGAGAACGAGGAGCACTGCTTCATCGTGTACGGCACCATGGCCGACCCGCGCTGGCTCGACGTGTCGGTGGACCCGAACGACCGGGAGCCGGGGTCCTACCTCGGCGACCCGCGGCTGGTGAACGACGGCCCCTCCGCGCTGGGCCGGTACACGACCACCCGCAGCTGGCTGTCCCAGTGGAGCTTTGACGACGCCCAGGTGGACGCCGTCGAGGCCGCAGCGCGGATCTCCGTCCCCGCGCTGGTCATCGAGAACTCGCGTGACAATGCCTGCCCCCCGGCGCACCCGCGGGCGATCTTCGCGGCGATACCGCACGAGGACAAGCAGTACCGCGTGATCGAGGGCGCGAACCACTACTTCAGCGACCAGCGCGAGCATCTGCAAGCGGCGACGGAGACGGTCCGGACCTGGATGAACAGCCACCGCCTCGGCGACTGAGTTCATGATCATTTCGACTTTGCACACACGCTACGACCAAAATCGGCGCCAGTCATCGTTTCTGATGGGGGCGGAGGCGCGGGCGCGGGGGCGTGGCGGGATCGGGCTGGTGGCCCGGGCGGCCGGGACCCGGGCGACAGGCGACCACGCCACCGGCGCTCTGCGCCTCAAAAAGACCTGGTTTGCGGCTGGTTTAGCGGGAGATGCCGGCGAGGAGGACGTTGACGAGCCGGCGGGTGAGGTGGCCGTCGACGTGCCGGCGGGTGAGTAAGGCCCGGAAGTGCAGGGGGGCGATGAGGATTTCGAGGGCGAGCGCGGGATCGGTGCTCTCGGGGAGCTCTCCGCGGCAGACGGCCCGGTCGATCATGATCCGGGCCAGGTCGAACCGCGACCGCCAGAACTCCTCGCGGCTTTCGGCCAGGGCCGGATCGTCGGTGGCGGCGGCCATGGACCGGGCGAGGGCCTTGCCGAACGGGGTGTGCAGGTAGGCCGCCAGCGAGTCCGCGAAGGCGATGAGGTCCTCGCGCAGCGTTCCGGTGTCGGGGATGGGGAGCTGTTCCTGGCTGTAGGCAAGAAGTGCGTCGATGACGAGGTGTTCGCGGGTGCCCCACCGCCGGTAGATCGAGGTTTCATGGACGCCCGCCTGGCGGGCGATCTCGGGGACACTGACCGCGTCGGCGTCGTGTTCGGCTACGGCCTGCATGGTAGCGTCCAGGACGGCCTGGCGGACCCGCGCGGATCGGCCGCCGGTCCGGCGGCGGGCTTGTCCGTCGTTCATCCCACCATGCTAGCGCAGGATATTTGCGTTAATTCCTTCACCGGGGATACGTTGGAGGTTAACGCATTATCTCTGCGTTAATGGACCCCGTCGGAGGTGGGCGTGATGTCATACGAGTGGCCGCTGGAGGCGGAGGAACTGTTCGAGGAGCGGTACCCGCAGATGGTCAACACGGGGCTGCCGGACCAGGACGTTGACGCGGTGCGTGCCGCGACCACCGACATGTGGGCGGACGAGCCCGGCGGATGGGTGCATGAGTGGTCGGCACTCGCGGCGCGGTACGCCCGCGCGGGCTCGCATGACCTTTCAGCGCTTGCCTACGGGTGGGCGAAGTTCCCGACCCTGGCCGACGAGGCCAAGCGGACCGCGCTGGCCCGCCAGGTCGAGCAATACCAGCTCGCGGCGCCCGGGTTCGGAGTGGACTTCAAACGGGAGGTGCTAGATCTGCCCTACCGAGGCGGGACGACGAAAGTGCCGGTGCACGTCTTCTCCCCGGCCGACGCCGGGGCGCAGGGGCCGGTGCTGCTGTTCAGCGGCCGGTCGAGGCAGCGTTCGCCCAGGGCCGCCTCGCCCGGTTCGGGATGGACGGCATCGTCGGCAACGCCCTGGGTTATGGCCAGCAGCCGCGGCAAGAGGACCTGTTCGCGGCGCTGGCGGCGTTCTCGCTGCGCCCGCTGCTCGACCAGGACGGCCAGGTGCCGATGCTGGTCGTCAACGGCGCCGACGACGTCCACGTACCCCAGCACAACACGCTCGTGTTCGAAGGCCGCCGCGACACCGAAGTCCATCTGCTGCCCGACACCGGGCACTGCGCGGTCACCAAGCTCCCCGAGGTCCTCCAGATCATCTCCGAGTGGATCCCACGTACCCTCACCGGCCTGAAGGCGGACAGCAGCACGGCGAATAAGGCCAAGTGACCGGAATCGAGATCCTGGCGGAGCCGGTGGTCGCGTTCATGATCGCGGCCGTTCCTTGACCCCGTCCGCGAGCAGGCCTGTTACCTCGGCGATGCGCGCCGCACGCAGGCCTGGCCGGCGAGTTGTCGCGTCGATGTAGCGGAGGTAGGCCTTGCGGTAGAACTGGGCCAGCGTGTCGAAGAAGGCCCCGGCGGCCGGGTTGGCCTCCAACGCCGCGGAAATGTCATCGGCAAGATCGCCGCGCTGCGGGCCTTCCGGCGCTAGTTCAACGATCGCCTCGGAACCAGCTGCGATGCCCGCATGGCGCATACTTGCCGGGTTCAGGGTGAACGCCCATCCGCTGTCTCCGGGCGCGATCGTCACCCGCACCCGGCAGCCGTTGACCGTGCCGTTCACGTGATGTACGGCTTTGGCACCCCACGCATCGTCCGGGTCAAACGGAATCACGATAACCGCATGGCCGCGAGGATCAGCGGCGATGCGGGCGCTGAACCTCTGAAAGCACATGGCCTTATCGTGGCACGGCCAGGCCGCGCTGCTCGGCTGGCGGCCGCGCTGCCAGATCTCGCGGATGGCGGGACGGGAGATCTTGTCGGTCGCGCTGCGCGGCAGCTCGGTCGAGACGAGCAGCTGCGAGGGCAGCTTGAACCGCGCCAGCCGCGGGCCGGCGTACTCGCGAACGGCCTCGAGCGTGATCGTCACGCCCGGTTCCGGCACCACGGCGATCAGGCCGGTCTCGCCCCATCGCTCGTCCGGCACGCCGAGCACGGCGAACTCGGCGATGCCCGGCATGTCCGCGAGGGCCTGCTCCACCTCGGCGGGGTAGACGTTCTCGCCGCCGCTGCGGTACACCTCCTTCACCCGGCCGACGATGTACAGGTGCCCGGCCTCGTCCATCCGGCCCGCGTCGCCGGTGCGGAACCAGCCGCCCGTGAAGAACGGCGCGGGATCCTGATGCCAGTACCCGGGCACGACCCCGGGACCGCGCACGAGGATCTCGCCGGTCTCCCCGGTGGCCACCTCCCGATCCTCGGCGTCCACGAGCCGCACCCGGGTGTGCGGGAGGATCGTGCCAGACGAGCCCCGTTCGGCGGCGCCTAGGTCGGGCGTGGACAGCACCGAGATGTTCGGGCCGATTTCGGAGGCGCCGTAGGACAGCTGCATCCAGATGCCCCGGGCCGCCCAGGCCCGGTAGATGCCCGCGGCCGACGGCCCCCAGCCGCCGAACAGCACGGTGCGCAGGGCGGGGAAGGCCGACTCGGGGAACTCGGGCAGCGCGGTCATCCACTCGTACATCTGCAGCACGCCGCACAGGTGGGTGATCGCGAGCGCGGGATCGTTGAGCAGCCGCAGTGCCGTGCGCGGCTCGAACCGGCCGACCGTGGTCACCCGCCCGCCCCAGAACAGCATCGCGTTCGAGAAGACGTTCAGCGCGCCGGCGTGGAACAGCGGCACGATGTTGAGGTGATGCCCGCCGCGCTCGGCCATCCGGCTGCTGTGCGCGAGGTTCTGCGCCTGCGCGACGATCGTGCGATTGGTGCAGATGACGCCCTTGGGCAGACCGTCGTCCCGGAGGTGTAGAGGATCTGCGCGATCGCGCCGGGATCGAGCTCGCCGCCGCGGACCGGGCCGACGGCGGCAGCGACCGCCTGTTCGTACGGGCTCGTCTCGTCCCCCCACGCAAGCACCGGGCCGAGGTCGAGGCCGGCGCCGAGCTGCGCCGCCAGCTCGGCCCACGCGGTGTCGTGCAGGAAGAGGGCCGGGGCGGCGTCGGCGAGCAAGTCCCGCAGCTCCGGAACGGCGAGCCGCCAGTTCAGCGGCACCATGATCGCGCCGATGCGCATGCAGGCGAACTGCAGCTCGAAGACGCGCGGGTCGTTCTCGGCCACGAGGGCCACTCGGTCGCTGTGCCTGACGCCGTGATCGAGCAGCACCCGGGCGAGGCGGCCCACGCGGGCGTCAAGCTGGCGCCAGGTCAGCTGCGGGACGTGCGCGCCGGGCTCGGCGGAGGCGACCGCGACCTCGCCGGGACGGACGCACGCGTGGTAGTCGACCCAGTCGGTGAGCAGTTCGGGCATCAGGGCACCTCGGGGTCGGAGCGGGCGAGAACGGCCGGCCGCCAGTACGCGACCGGGCCGCAGGCGTCAGGCACCCGTCGGCGCTGCCGCGATCGGGCTGCCGAGGTAGGCGTCGATCACCGCGCTGTTGGACGTGATCTCGGCGGGTGTCCCGGACGCCAGCACGCGGCCGTTGTCGAGGACGGTCACGCGGTCGCTGATCGACATGATCAGGTCAACCTTGTGCTCCACCAGCAGCACGGCAATGCCCCACGAGTCCGCGAGTCCCCTGATGAGCCTGGCCAGCTCGTCGGCCTCGTGGTCGTCGAGGCCGGCGGCGGGCTCGTCGAGCAGCAGCACCGAGGGCGCGCTGGCGATCGCGCGGGCGATGGCCACCGTCTTGCGCCGGCCGAAGGACACCTCGCTCGGCCGCTGGTCGATCAGGCCCTCCAGCTCGAACTGGCGCAGTGCCTCGAGCGTGGCGCCGGTCAGCCTGATCGGCCCCGGGTGCACGAGGTCGGTGAGGTAGCGCAGCCCGTCGCCGCTCTCACCGGCGACGGCGAGGTTCTCCCGGATCGTGAGGTCGGTGAACAGCTCGAGGGACTGGAACGACCGGGACAGTCCCGCGGACGCCCGGCGGCGGGCAGGCCAGCCGCTGATGTCGGCGTCGGCCAGCCGGACGGCGCCGCTCGCCCGGACGAAGCCGGTGATCGCGTCGATGAGTGTCGTCTTGCCGGCGCCGTTCGGTCCGATCAGGCCGTGTACCTCGCCGGGCCGGACGTCAAGAGACACCTCGCGCACGGCGTGCACGCCGCCGAAGGAGACCGATATGTCCCGCACGGCCAGGGCTCGCGGCTTGACCTTGCTGACCGAGGCCGGCCGCTGGTCAGCCTGAGCCGCGCGGCGCCGGCGCAGCCTCGGCACGCGGCCGAGCGGCAGACTGGCGAGCGGCAGTCTGGCGAGCAGCGGTGCCAGCGCCTTCACGGCCAGCTCCCGGTTCAGCTCGAAGAGGCCGTTGGCGCCGAACATGAGCGTGAGCACGAGCAGCACGCCGCCGATCAGCGGCAGGTACTCGTTGACGCTGGACCAGCTGTGGAAGATCTTGCTGACGACGCCGCCGGAGATGATCAGGGAGCCCAGCAGGGCGCCGGGCACGTAGCCGACGCCGCCGGTCACCGTGGCGGCGACGATCAGCACGCAGGTGAACACGTCGAAGCCGCTGACTTGCACCGACGGCTGGATGAAAGCGAGCAGGATGCCGCCGGTCGCGGCGATTCCGGAAGCCACCATGAACGCGTACGACTTGACCCAGGCGACGTGGACCCCCAGCGACGCCGCGGCGCGCTCGTTCGACCGGACAGCCAGCAGCCGCCGTCCCGTCACGCCGCGCCTGATGTTGGCCACCATCAGCCCGAGGAGGGCGAAGACGGTGATCGTCACGAGTGCGTACCGGTCAGGGTGCGCGAAGGGGTCCAGGCTCCAGCCGAACAGCGTCGGGGTCTTGACGAAGATGCCCCCGACGCCGCCGGTGTAGGAGGGGTTCAGCAGGACAACCGCGACCAGCGCCGCGCCGAGGCAGAGAGTGGCGACGGCCAGCGTGATCCCTCTCGTGCGCAGGGCGGGCAGCCCGACCAGGCCGCCCACGAGGACGGTGATCAGCGTGCCGATCACCAGCGACGGCACGAACTGCAGGTGCACGGCGAACTTCGCCGCCACCAGCGCGCCGATGCCGGCCAGGACGAACTGGGCGAGCGAGAGCTGGCCGGCGTAGCCGGTCAGCAGCACGACGGACAGGCAGACGATCGCGCTGCCGAACGTGGTGACGAGGGCCGTGGACCAGTCAGCGCCGGACGTCATCGCGAACCACGCGGCCAGCCCCCACAATACGAGCACGACGAGGGGACGCACCCGCCCGGTCCCCACCGTCGGCAGCCGGTCGAGCACGAAGCTGCGCAGCGGCAGCCCGCGGCCGCGCACGATCAGCACGCCGATGACGGCGAGGAACGGCGCGGCCGTCGCCCAGCCGGGCTGGCTCACGTAGCGCTCGATCTCGGACTGCGTGACGCCGAGCGCGAGCGCCGTCGCGAGCGTGACCGGGAACGACGAGAACCCGCCGATCAGCGCCGCGGCCATCGCCGGGATGACCAGCAGCACGAGGCTGGTGGGCTCCAGGTAGAGGATGGGGGCGATCAGGATGCCGGCCAGCCCGGCGAGTGCCGAGCCGATCGCCCAGTTGGCCGCGGCGACGACGTCCGGGGAGAGCCCGAACGCCGCCGCCGCCAGTTCGTTCTCCGCCACCGCCGTGGTCACCCTGCCGAACGGGGTCAGCCGGTAGAGCAGGTACAGCCCGACGCTAAGCACCAGGCAGATCCCGAAGATCCGAGATCCGGTCCTGCCCGATGGCGAGGCTGTTGCTGAACAGGTGCACGGTGCTGGACGGGAGGACCGACGGCACCTGCAGCGGGTTCTGGCCGTAGATCAGGAACGCCGCCGACTGCAGCACCAGCACGATGCCGAGCGTCGCGATGACCCGCGACAGCGCCGACGCACGGCGCATCGTCCGCAGGATGCCGAGGTGCACGAGCGCACCGAGCGCCGCGCACAGCGCGAGCGCGACCGGGATGCTCACGGCCTCGGGCAGGCCGAACCGGACCGTCATCTGGTAGTACGCGAAGGCACCGAACATCGCCATCGCGCCCTGGGCGAAGTTGAGCAGCCCGGATCCGCGGTAGATCAGCACGAGCCCCTGTGACAGCAGGGCGTAGATCGCGCCGGTCGCCAGGCCGAGCAGCGCGAACCGAATGATCTCCATCATCTGCGTCCTGGCCCGCGGCCGACCCGGTCAGTGCTGGGCCGACAGCTGGGCGAAGGGGTTCACGAATCCGCCGCCCTCGGTGACCAGCTGGCCGTTCCTCACGACGCCGAAGGTCACCGTCGGGTTCAGGATCCGGCTGAAGGCGGGCAGCGGCGACGTCATGCCGGCCGACTGCCAGGGGCCGACCGTCTTGATGTCCACCGGCTTGCTCAGCGAGTGGAGCGCCGCCGTGATGCCCTTGGCGTCGAAGCTCGACGCGCCGGCGATCGCCTTGGCGAACACCTGCACCGCGGACCACGCGAAGATCGACGCGTCGGTCACCTGGTTGTGGCCGTACTTCTTCATGTCGGCGAGGTACTGGCGTACGCCCGGGTTCGACGTGTCCGTGGTGAGCGCGACCTGGCTGTCCGCGAGGACGCCGTTGCCGGCCGCGCCGAGTGCCTTGATGAACACGGCGGGCAGGATCACGGTCGGCAGCGAGATCTTGCCCTGGAACCCCGTCTGCCGCAGCGCCTTGATCATCTTTGGCACGTTCACCGGAGAGGGGAACAGGGCCACGCCGTTTGCCCCGTTCGCCGTCGCCTTGGCCGCGGCCGCCGAGAACGTCGGGTCGGCGTTGGGGTCGCCGGTGACGACCGGGGCGGTGATCCCGGCCGACTTCGCGGCGGCGGCGAGCAGCTGGCCGGCGAACTGCGAGCCGGGGTTCGTGTCGACGAGGATGGAGATCTTCTTGTCGCCGGCCTTGAGCAGGGAGGCGACGGCACCGTAGGTCCAGCCCGGCAGGCCGCTAGACAGCGGGTAAGCGCCTGGGTCGTTCAGCTCGGCCGGTGACAGTCCCTGGCCGCCGAAGACCGGTATGCCGGCCTGCTGCAGCAGCTTGACCTCGGCCCCGGACTGGTCGGCGAGGAAGTACGGATCCACCGCCGCGGAGACCTGCTGCGAGACGAACTGGTGCGCGCAGCTCAGCTCGCCGTTGACGGTATAGCCGGTGTCGCAGAACTGGAGCTTCAGCTGGTGGCCCTTGACGCCGCCGGCCGCGTTGATCGCATCGACCGCCGCCTGCAGGCCAGTCTCCAGGGTCGGCTCGTTGTAAGCCGGGTTGTGCAGCGGGCCGGCCCCGCCGATGACGATCGGCGCGGCGGCGGATGACCCCCCGCCTGACGACGAAGCCGTAGTGCCGCCACTGGCGCACGCTGCCGCGAGCAGAGCGACACCCGACGCCACGACGGTGAGGCGCACGACAGAGCTGTTCATGTGTCTCCGATCACAGCGAGATAGGAACGGCTCATAATCCAACGCCGTAAGGTAAACTGTCAATACCGCCGGGAGTTATTTACCAAACGGTGTTGGCTGGAGCTGCGCGGCGCTGTGCCGGCACAGGTCAGTCGCTGAGCTCGTGCGGTTCCGGCGCGGGTGCTGGTGCCGTTCAGTCGCGGTGCGCACGCAGCTCCGTCGCTGAGCCGGCACAGGCGGTCGCTGTACTCGTGCCGTTCCGTCGCGGTGCGCACGCGGGTCAGTCGTGGTGACTCGCCGTACCCAGGTCGCTTGTGCCCGACAGGCTGGACAGGTAGACCGCTTCGAGCCGGGCAGGGTCACCTTCGGCGCTGCCCTCAGCGACCACAGTGCCCTTGTTCAGCAGGTACCAGCGATCGGCCACTGATAGTGCCCGCCGCGCCTGCTGCTCGACCAGCAGCACGGCCAGCCCGGTGCGGTCCGCGGCGCTCCGCAGTGCCTGCAGCAGCCGCTGGACGATGAGCGGGGCCAGTCCGAGCGACGCCTCGTCCACGAGCAGCGCCGTCGGCGCTGACGCGAGAGCATGCGCCAGCCTGAGCATCTGCTGCTGCCCGCCGGACAGCAGCCCGGCCTTCGTGCCGAGATGCTCCGCAAGCTCGGGGAACTCGGCGAGGGCGGCCTGCACGCTGCCGCCTCCCAGACGCAGGTTGTCGCGCGCCGACAGGCCGGAGATGACCGACCGCTCCTCGGGAACGAAGGCCAGCCCGTCACGCGCCAGCCGATGCAGCGGCTTCCGGGTCGGTTCCCCTCGCCACCTCACCTGCCCGCTCATCCTCGGCAGCACACCGACGGCGCCGAGCAGCGTCGTCGTCTTACCGGCGCCATTCGGGCCGAACAGAGCCACCACCTCGCCGGGCCGGACACAGAGGCTGACGTCCCTGACGACGGGGAGGTCGCCATAGCCGGTGGTCAGGTGCTCGAGCTCGAGGACGGGGGCGGGGGCGGGGGCGGCCGGCGGACCAGCAGGCCCCAGCAGCGGGGCCGGGTCTGGATGCACGGGTACCGATGCGCTGGTGGACACGACGTTAATCTAGCGGCAATTGGTTCGAGGTTCAAGAGTGCGCCGGGGCGGATCCAGGCCGGGACGGGGCCGGTTGACCATACAACCCAACGATGCTAGATTATTAGCGCAGCACGTGGGGCTGCGCGACCCGCAGGCCTTGGTCGAGAGAAGGAATCTGACTTGAAGTTCAATCTCATGTCGCTCGGGGACCTTATTACCGACCCGGTGACGGGAAGCAGGCCGACCGCGCTGCAGCGCCACCGGGCCTTCGTTGACATGGCCGTACGCGCCGAAGAGGCGGGTTTCGACGGCGTCAGCATGGGCGAGCACCACGGCATCGAGTACATCTACTCCGCGCCGCCGGTAGTGCTCGCCGCGGTCGCCGAGCGCACCACGAGGCTGCGGCTGGGGACGGCCGTCACGCTGCTGGCCAACCTGGATGCGCTGCGGGTCGCCGAGGACTACGCGACGCTCGACATCCTGTCCGGCGGCCGCGTTGACATCGTCGGCGGCCGAGGTAACTTCTTCGCCTCCACGTACGCGTTGTTCGGCCACCCGCTGGAGGAGTCCAAGGCACGGTTCGCCGAGAACGCCGAGTTGCTCGACGAGCTATGGAAGGGCAAGCCGGTGCACTGGTCGGGCCGGTTCCGTGCTCCGGTCAACGGCGAGACCCTGCAGCCCGCGCCCCTGCAGGAGGCGAAGGACGCCATGTGGATCGGCGGCGGCAGCTCACCGGAATCCGTCAACCTGGCCGCCCGGCTGGGCTGGAAGCTGATGCTGCCCAGCGCGTTCGGCAAGCCCGCGTTCTTCGAGCCCATCGTCGACCGGTACCTCGAGCAGTGGAACGCGCACGGTCACCTGCACGCCCCGGAGGTAGGTGCCGCGTGGCACGTGTTCGCCGCGCCGGACAGCCAGGTCGCCCGGGAGAGGTGGGAGCCGCGCTACCGCGCCTATCACGAGTGGATGCAGCGGCTGCTGCAAGACGTGAATCCCGCCATCCCGGCGCACAACGCGCGCCCGTTCGACTTCGGCTGGCTCACGACCGAAGGCCCGGCGATCGTCGGCAGTCCCGCCGAGGTCACCGAGCGGATCGCGGCCCTGTCAGCACAGCTGCACCTCACCACCCACCTGCTCTACATGGACTTGGGCGGCATGCCGGCCGGGGAACTGTACGACGCCATCGACCTGGTCGGAGCGAACGTGATTCCCGCACTCGCGGGCGCGGCCGTCTGACCGTTAGCCAAACGCCGTTCAATTTACCGGTACGGCACGCCGGATGCTGGAGGCAGCCTTGATTCACCACCTCGCGATCACGCCCAAGAACTTCCAGGCATCGCACGAGTTCTACACCGAAGTCATGGGCTTCACGCTCGTGAAGATCGTCAAGCGTCAGGCCATGGGCGGCGCGAAGGCCGGCTGGACGAAGCACGTGTTCTACGACACCGGTCACGGGTCGTACTTCGTCCTGTGGGACCTGCACCTGACCGGCCTGGCGGATGAGGACTGGAAGGCATCCATATCGACTGGCCTGGGCCTGCCCTGGTGGGTCAATCACATCGCGTTCGAGGTGGCCGGCCTGGACGAGCTCGAAGCCAAGAAGCAGCACTGGCTGGCCGCCGGCAACAAGGTCAGCGAAGTCGTGCACGAGTTCATCACGTCGATATACACCAAGGACCCGGACGGGAACATGGTGGAGTTCACGTGCAGCACGCGCGCGCTCGACTCCGAAGACTTCGAAGAGGCCCGCCGGCTGCTCGTCAACGAAGCCCCCGCCGTCGAGCCCGACTACCCGGGGGTCATCTACCTGCCGGACGGCCGCGTCATCGAGGCGCCGAGCTCGTCCTGAGAACCCGGACTGGGTGCATCACCTGCCGACCCCGTGCCCTGCAGATCGGCTCGCGACCCGGTGACGCTATGAATGACGGCCGGTCGATCCTGGCGGCCGCCCCCGACCCCGCTTGCTCGCGGCCACCGCGCCTTGCAGGACCAGTTGACCGCCCCACACGCCCCAGGGCTCGCCGCGGTCAAGCGCGCCGGTGAGGCAGGCGCTCATCGCCTGGCAGCCCTGACACAATTCCTTCGCACGGGCGATGTCCGCCGGCGATTCAGCGAAGAACAAGTCCGGGGCACTCAGGCAGGGGAACTCGGTGCCGCGGGGCGCATCGGCCCGCGTATGCATCATGACCATGCCGGCCCTCTTCCAGGAGCAGCTTCAGCGCGTGTTCTTCAGGTAAGACCGCGACGAGGCGAACTTCTCATCGGTCCGCGTCTCTCCTGCAGAGCCGTCACCCCGCGGCGGGAAAATCGCTCACACCAATGAGACGAACGGGAATCCCCCAGATGGACAGTTCCTCCCGCCGAAGCCCTGCAGGGCGCGGCAAGCCTGTCAGCCGGGCCCCGTTCTCGCCGCAGGCGGCGGATTCACCGCCTAACGCGCCCAGTTCGCCCTGAGCCGCTGGCTGCCGCTGCAGGCTGACCGGCCTACGTACCCAGGACCTCGGCGGCGATCGCCCGCCACTGGGGCAGCGGGACGGGCTCGGCGCCGCCGAGCACCTGGACGCACACGTGGTCCGCACCCGCCGCGTAGTGGGCCTGGATCCGGCCGGCGATGGCGGTTACATCGCCCCACGCGATGAGGTCGTCGACGAGCCGGTCACTTCCGCCGTCGGCGACGTCCCGCGCCTCGTAACCGGACCGCAGCCAGTTGTTGACGTAGTTGGGCAGCCCGAGGTAGCCGCTCAGGTGCTCGCGGGCGACGGCGCGGGCGCGCGCCGGGTCCCTCTCGAGCACCACGCCCTGCTCGACCGCCACCAGGTAGCCAGGCTCCAGCATCTGCCGGATGCGCGCGGTGATCTGCGGCGTGACGAGATACGGATGCGTTCCGAGAGACCCACGCTGGGCGAGATCGAGCATCTTCGGCCCGAGCGCGGCGAGGATACGGCGATCGCTGGGTACCGCGGTGAGCTCGTCAAGGTAGCGCGCCATGTTCTGCAGCGGTTGGCTGTAACGGCCCGGACTGCCGCGGTTGACCATCGGCGCGTGGCTCACCCCGAGGCCGAGCAGGAACCGGCCGGGCGCGGCCTGCTCCAGCTGGCCGAATCCGGCGGCGCACTGGGCCGGCGTGGTCGCCCAGATGGACGTGATGCCGGTCGCGATCGTGATGCGGCTGGTGGCCTTCAGCAGAGCCTGCCCGATGTCAAATCCCCGCGTCCCCGATCCGCCGGAGTACCAGATGGTCCCGTAGCCGAGCCGTTCGAGTTCCGCGGCCGCGGCGGTGACCGCGGGATCTGCTACCTGCCGGATGCCGATGCTCCACACGCCGAGCCTGCCTAGCTCCATGTGGTGTGATCCTAACAGTGTTTGATATATCTTGGCCCAGAGGCCGGCTTCCGCGCCCTAGAGGTTTCCGCGCCCTAGAGGAGGACTGGTGTCCGCCATGCAGGTGACAGCCGAGGCAGCGCTGCGTTACCCGCTCACCTTCGAGCCGTACCGGCTCAAGAACGTCGAGCTGCGCAACCGCGTCGTCCGCACATCGATGGGCAGCGGGATCCCGGCCGGCGGCCTCATCAACGACGCGCTGACCGCGTTCCACGTCGCGCGGGCCCGCGGCGGGGTCGCGCTCACCTACATCGAGCCGGCCCAGACGCACTGGAGTTCCCCGTCGTTCATCGACAACACCCGCCCAGAGGTCGTCAACGGCATGCGCCGGCTCACGGCGGCCGTGCACGCCGAGGGCGCGCGGGTCTTCCAGCAGCTGATGCACGGCGGCCCGACCAATATCCCGCAAGACGGCTCGGCGCCCTGGGCGGCGTCGGCAATTCCGGACCCTGGTCTCGGGATGGTGTCCCGCCCGATGACGCCATGGATGATCGACGAGGTTGTCGCCGGCTTCGTGACCGCGGCCCGGCATGCCGCCGAAGGCGGCATCGACGGCATCGAGGTGCATGCCGGGCACGGGTACCTGTTCAGCAGCTTCCTCTCCCCGGCCACGAATCACCGTACGGACGCCTACGGCGGGCCGTTCGAGAACCGGGTCCGCTTCCTCTGCGAGGTGCTTGCGGCTACCCGTGAAGCGGTCGGGCCGGACTACCCGCTCGGCGTCCGGCTGTCAGCCGACGCGGCGGAACACCAGACCTCCGGCTCGGACATCGCGCGGATCGCGGCCTCGCTGGAACGACTTGTTAACTTCGTCAGCCTATCCCTGGGCAGCCACTACGGCCGGGACCTGCTGATGGGCGGCCTGCACGAGCCGCCCGGCTACCAGCTGGAGGTCAACGGGATCATCGCGCGGGGAATCCCGCTGCCGACGATCGTCACCGGCCGATTCGCTGCCATCGACCAGGTCGAGAAAGCGCTCGCTACCGGCGGGATCGACTTGGTCGGCATGGTGCGCGCGACGATCGCTGATCCCGACCTGGTCCGCAAGACCGCCGAGGGACACGCCGGCCTCGTCCGGCCGTGCATCGCCTGCAACCAGGCGTGCGCCGGCGGGCTGAACACCCGCGGCCGGGTGACCTGCACGGTCAATCCGGCCGCCGGGCGCGAGCTCACCGCCGGCGACGACTCGCTGCGCACCGCCAGGCCGCGCCGCGTGCTCGTGATCGGCGGCGGCCCCACCGGAGTAGAGGCTGCCCGCGCGGGATCCCTGGCCGGCCACACGGTGACCCTGATGGAGGCCGCCGGATCGCTGGGCGGCCAGCTGCGCTTCGCCGTTTCCTCGCCGCACCGCCGCGAAGTCGCAGGCCTCATCGACTACTTCGACGCGGTGCTCAGCGATCTCCAGGCGGACGTGCGGACCGGGGTCACGGTGACCGCGGACCGGGTCCGCGAGCTCGCGCCCGACGCCGTGATCGTGGCGACCGGGAGCACGCCCCGGCGTGACTGCTTCCAGACGCTGCGGCCGGGGGGGCCGCCAGACGGCTTCGACGCCGCGGCGGCACTCACCAGCTGGGACGTCATGGCCGGCGCGCAGACCGGGGGCGCCGTCGTGATCCTCGACGACGTGGGGCACTACGAGACTCTCGACGTCGCTCAGCTGCTGGTCGAGCAGGGCCGCCGGGTCCACCTGATCAGCCGGTTCTCCCTGATCGCGGCCTCGCTGGAGATGCGCTGGGACATGATCGGGGCGCCCAACGCCAGGCTGCTGTATGCCGGGGACTTCACGTTCCACCCCCGGCGGGTAGTCACGTCGGTGCGCGACGGCGTCGTCACCTTCGCCAGGCCCGAGGCTCCCGAGCAGACCGAGACGCTCGGCTATGACGACCTGGTCACCATTTCCGGCAATGTCCCCGACCCGTCCCTGTACGAGCAGCTGCGCGAGGGGCCGTGGGAGGTCCGCGCCGCCGGGGATGTCCTGGGGCCGCGCATGCTCGAGGCCGCGACGTTCGAGGGCAACCAGGCCATCAGGTCGCTGGAGCCGGGCTGGGTGCGTCCCACCGTGCGGTTCGGCCAGAGCGGAAGCGCGATGTGAGCGGTGGTACCGGAACCCTGCGGCGGGTGTTCGAGCCCATCGCGATCCGCGGCGTCGAGATCCCCAACCGCATCGTCCGCACCGCCCACCTGACGAAGCTGGGCATCGGCCCGGTCAGCGACGACCTGATCGAGTACCACGCCGCGCGGGCCCGGGGCGGCGTGGGCCTGTCGATCATCGAGGCGACGGCGGTGCACCCGTCGAGCGTGCTCGGGCTGACCGGCTACGACGACAGCGTGATCCCGATGTACCGGAAGCTAATGGACACCGTGCGGCCCCTGGGCATGCGGGTCTACGCGATGCATCACATGATGGGCGGGATGGACCGGCCGGCCGGTTACATGCTGCCGTCCAGCGGCAAGATCACCGGCTCGGTCACCGGCATCCCGCGCATCGTCACCGGCCGCTTCCGCACGCTGGAGGAGGCCGAGCAGGCACTGCGCACCGGCGAGTGCGACCTGGTGTCGATGGTGCGCGCGCACATCGCCGACCCCGACATCGTCCGCAAGACACGGGACGGGCGGGCAGCGGAGGTCCGGCCGTGCATCGGCTGCAACCAGGGCTGCATCGCCCGCACGAGCGGCGTCAACCTGCGCCTCGGCTGCACCGTGAACCCGGCCGTCGGCAGGGAGAAGCAGTACGGCGACGACGTGATCGGCACGACCGCGCAGCCGCGGCGCGTGGTGGTGATCGGCGGCGGCCCGGCCGGTCTCGAGGCCGGCCGGGTGGCCCGGCTGCGCGGCCACGACGTCGCGCTGTACGAGGGATCCGACCGGCTGGGCGGGGCGCTGAACGTCGCGTGCCGTGCTCCCATGACCCAGGGGCTGGACGACATCGCGGGACTGGTACCGGACGGAGATGAAACGCCTCGGGGTCGAGTGTCACCGGTCGGCGCTGATGGACGCCGACGACGTCGTCGCGCTCGATCCGGATGTGGTGATCGTGGCGACGGGCGCGGATCCGGTGATGGACGGCCGCCTCATCGCGGCGGCGGGGTCTCGTGCGCTCGTCGTCAACGACGTCGGCCAGTACGAGGCGGTATCGGTAGCGGAGTACCTGCTGCAGCGCGGCGTGCACATGACCGTGGCGACCCGGCTGCCGGCGTTCGGCCCGCTCGTCAACGCGGCGATGCGGATGACGCCGGCGCTCGAACGACTGAACTCCGCCGCGGCGGAGTTCACCACGCTGGCCCGGGTGACACTGGCCAGCGTCCGCCCCGGGAAGGCCACCGTCCGCTCGCTCGCGGGCGCGGCCGACATGACCATCGCCGCCGATCTGGTCGTCGTGGTCAGCTACAAGACGTCGCGGAACCAGCTCGCCGCCGAGCTGGCCGGCCGTGTCCCCGACGTCCGGCTCGTCGGCGACGCGCTGGCCGCGCGGGATCTCCAGGTCGCCATCAGGGAGGGCAACGATGCCGCACGCAGGATCGCGTGACGCGGCCGCGGCGAACCACGCCCCGGTATCCGCGGCGGGGTCGCCGTGCACCGTTAGGAAGGAAACCGGGGTGACGGACGAGAGCGATCCGGGCCAGCACCTGGCCGCCGTGCTGTCGGTCGGCCAGGCGGGCCCGGACGAGTACACCGGCCACGGCCCGGCTCAGGCGTTCGACCGCATCTACGGCGGGCAGCTCGCCGCGCAGGCGCTGCTGTCGGCGGCCCGGACGATCCGGCCCGGGATGACGCCCATCTCGGCGCACACCAGCTTCCTGCGCATCGGCACGGCGGGGGAGCCGGTGACCTACGCGGTCGAGCACGCGGCGGAGGGGCGCTCGCTGGCCACCCGGGTGGTGCACGCCCGCCAGCGGGAGCGGCTGCTGAGCGTGTCCGTCGTGTCGTTCCAGGATGCCGCCACCGAGCATCAGCTGGTGGATCACGACGGGCCGGCCGGGCCGGTTCCGGCCCCGGAATCGCTGCCGACCCGGGCCGAGTCCATGGCCGAGCGCTACGGCGACTCGGTCACCGGGCAGATGGCGATGAGCTCGTGGCCGATCGAGGTCCGCTACCTGGACCGGACGCCCTGGACCGAAGGCACCTCGGCGCCGCGTAACCGGCTGTGGATGCGCTCGCTGGTCGCCTTGCCGGACGACTACCTGACCCACTGCGCCGTCTTGCTGTACGCGGCGGATCTGCACCTGCCCGAGCCGATCCTCTACCCGCTCGAGCTCACCTGGTACGAGCTGGTCAACGCGATCGGGGTCTTCGGCGGCAGCCTGGATTACAGCGTGTGGTTCCACCGGCCCTTCCGGTTCGACGACTACCTGCTGCACGAGCAGGAGGCGGTGGCCATCGCGAACTCCCGCGGCCTGACGACGGGCCGCTTCCGCACCCGCGACGGGCAGCTGGTGGCCTCGGTGTCCGAGCTGGTGGGCATCCTGGCCAGCGCGGGACGGTGATCACCGGCTGGTAGCCCCCAGCGTCATTTTTATCCCGAACGGCTCCGCCGCTAGCTCTGTGCCCGGTCGTTATCCGCGCAGGCGCGCAGGGCCGGCTTGGAGATCTTGCCGGTGGGGTTGCGCGGCAGGTCGTCGACGACGACCAGGCTGCGCGGCGCCTTGTAGCGGGCGATACGCCCGGCGCAGTAATCCCGCAGCCCCGCCAGGCTGACGGTCGCGTCCGGGCGGACGACGACGAATGCCCGCCCGACCTCGCCCCAGGTCGGGTCGGGGACGCCGATCACGGCGACGTCGAGGATATCCGGGTGCATGGTGAGCACCCGCTCGACCTCGGCCGGGGCGACGTTCTCGCCGCCGGACTTGTACATGTCCTTGACCCGGTCAACGAGGTAGTAAAACCCGTCCTCATCCACACGGGCGGCGTCGCCGGTGCGGAACCATCCGTCCCGGGTCCGGGCGCTGTCGACGGAACCGTCGCGGCGCCAGTAGCCGGGGGTGACGCTCGGTCCCTTGATCCAGACCTCGCCGACCTCGCCGGCCGGCACGTCGGCGCCCTCGGCGGTCACCAGCCGGACGTGAGTGAAGGGAACCGCGCGCCCGCAGGACGCCGGCCGCTGCGCGACGGCGTCGCGGGGCATGCCGGTGACAGCGGGCCCGAGCTCGGTGCCGCCGTAAGCCTGCTGCAGCACGACACCCCGCTCGTTCCACTGCTCGAGCAGCTCACGTGGCGGCACGCCGCCGGCGACCTGGGCGAACCGCAGCGCCCCGAAGTCGGCGGCGGCAAACCCGGGCTGCGCGCTGAGCGCAGCCCACATCACCGGTGGGGCGGTGAAGTGGGTGATGCCCTGCGCCGGGTCGCCGAGCAGGGCGACAATCCGGTCGGGCTCGAAGCGGCGCATCGTCATGACCGCGCCGCCGGTCATGAGCATGGGCGTGGCGATCGTCGTGAGCCCGCCGGCATGAAACAGCGGCATCGGGTCGAGCTGCTTGGCGCCGGGGCCGAGCTGGTACTCCGTGATGATGTTGAGCGTTTGCCAGCTGAGCGTCTTGACCGTGGTGATCGCGCCCTTGGGCCGCCCGGTGGTGCCCGACGTGTGCAGGATGTGCGTGGGCAGCTCCATGGACAGGCCGGTGCCCGGCGGCACGGGCGTGGCCTGCGCGAGAGCGGTCTCGTAGTCCTCGGTCCCGGTCGCGCAGCGCCAGCCGAGGCGATGTCCCGTCCCGGCCGCCTCGGCGATCTTGAGCCCCGCGTCCTGCCATGTCCCGTTGACGATCACGACGGCGGGCTCGACGTCGGCCGCCAGCTCGATCAGCTCGGGCAGCGCGAGCCGCCAGTTCAGCGGGACCAGGATCGCCCCGAGGCGCATGCAGGCGAACTGGACCTCGAAGGTGCGGGAGTCGCCCTCGGCGAGGAGGAGCACCCGGTCGCCGACCCCGACCCGGCAGCGGTGCCGCAGGTGGCCGGCCAGCGCAGCCACGCGCTCGTCAAGCTGGCGCCAGGTGAGCCGCTCACCGGTCTCGGCGTTCTCCAGGGCGAGGGCACCGCTCAACCGCCCGGCGTTCGCCCGCACGCAGTCCTTGGCACAGTCCACCGCAGCCCGTCCACTCCTTCGCCGGCTAGGCGAAGCTAAAACTAACACCGATTGGCCGTACCGCAAAAGGGGCGGGCGTGCCCCGTTGCCCGCACATCCAAATGCTGTTAGATTTCTGGCAGGTGACAACCGAGGGAGTGCCATGTTCCACCACGTCGCCGTGGCGTCCAAGGACGTAGCGAAGTCGCACAAGTTCTACACCGAGGCCATGGGCTTCACCCTTAAGAAGATCGTGAAACGGCGGAGCCCCGAGGGGGGCTGGACCAAGCACATCTTCTACGACACCGGTGCGGGCCAGCTGTTCGCGATCTGGGACCTGCGCGGCATCGAGGGCGTCGTGATCGAGCCCGGCCAGTGGCAGGGAGGCATGGCCAACGGCTTGCCCTACTGGATCAACCACGTCGCGTTCGACTGCAAGGACATCGGCGGGCTGGAGCAGTGCAAGCAGCGCTGGCTCGACCTCGGCTACAACGTGGCCGAGGTCAAGCACGAGTTCATCCACTCGATCTACACCAGGGACCCGGACGGCACCCTCGTCGAGTTCACCTACGACACCCAGCCGCTCACCGAGGCAGACGAGCGGCAGGCGGCGGAGCTGCTGGCCGACGACAGCCCCACCCAGGAACCCGATTACGAGGCCGTGCAGCACCGGTCCCCGCACTACCAGGCACGACGAGCGGCCGAGCTGGACGAGTCCGCCTCGGCCATCTGACCGGGCATCCGAAGGAGCAGCAAGCCATGGCCGACTCCCATCAGCGTTTCTTCGACGAGCTGAACTGGTTCGACGCGGACCACTGCGCCCGGCTGGACGACGAGCTCACGTGGGCGCGGGCGGAATGCCCGGTCGTGCACACCAGCTTCAACGGCGGCCAGCACATCGTCACCCGCTACGATGACCTGCGCACGGTGGCCGAGCACCCCGAGGTCTTCAGCTCCGCCACCCCAGGGGTCGCCGACGTTCCCGTCGCGCTGCCGCCGCTGGACCTGGACCCCCCGCTGCACCGCGAATTCCGTAACTTCCTCAACCGGCCGTTCTCCCGGTCGTCCCTGCTGCGCTACCAGCCGGTCATCGAGAACCTCGCCGACGACCTGATCGACGGGTTCATCGCCGACGGCCGGGTGGAGTTCGTCAGCGGCTTCGCGATCCCGTTCACGTCCGGGTCGCTGGCGAAGGTCGTGCTCGACGACGACAACGAGGAGCGGCTGCAGCGCGCCGTCGACGCCGTGACCGGCACCTCGGTCGAGCAGTCGCCGGAGACCTTCGGCGCAGTCGCCGCGATCGCGGCGGAGCTGATGGCCGAGCGGGAGAGCGACAGCCAGCCGCGTGACGACTTCCTGCAGACGCTCGTGGAGGCGACCGTCGAGGGCGGCCGCCCGCTGACCCAGATGGAACGGCTCGGGGTCGTCACGGTGCTGCTGCTCGGCGGGCTGGACACCACCCGCGGGGCGCTGACGTACATCGGCCGGTTCCTGGCCGAGGAACCCGGCCTGGAGGAGCGGCTGCGGCGGCCGGACTGGGCCAAGCGCGACCTCGACGAGTTGCTGCGCTTCACCTCGACGGTCTCTGTGATGGGCCGCCTCGTCACCGAGGACAACGACCTGCTCGGCGTCCCGCTCAAGGCCGGCGACCGGATCGCCGTGCACTGGCGCTCGGGCAACCGCGACGAGGCCAAGTTCGCCGACGCCAGCCAGCTGGACTTCGGCCGCGAGCGCAATCCGCACGCCGCCTTCGGCATCGGGATCCACCGCTGCGTCGGCCAGCACTTCGCCCGGCTGCAGCTGGAGATCGCGGTGAACCGGCTGCTCGCGCGGCTCACCGGCTTCCGCGTCGCCGTGGGCACGACCGTGCGCGAGGCCGTCGGCGTCAGCATCAAGGCACCGGAGGAGATACACCTCGAGTTCGACCTTGTTCCCGCGGTTCCCGCGGTTCCCGAAGCGGTCGCCGCGGCCTACGGGCAGGAGTGACGAGCAGCATGCAGGCCATGACCATCGACGGGACGGCCGTCGGCGGGGACCGGGCTTTCGACGTCGTCGACCCGGCGCTCGGCGAGGTCACCGCCCAGGCCCCGGACTGCACCCCGGAGCAGCTCGACCGCGCCGTCCTGGCCGCGGCGCGGGCGCAGCGGGACTGGCGCACGGACGAGGACGCACGGCGCAAGGCGATGCTCAGCCTCGCCGACGCGATCCTCGCGGCGTCCGGTGAGCTGACCGCCGCGCTGAGCCGCGAGACCGGCAAGCCGCTGGCGGTCGCGGGCGCCGAGCCGGTGATCTGCGCGACCTGGCTGCAGTACTACGCGGCCATGCAGATCCCGCGAGAGCTGCTGGCCGACGACGACAAGGCGCGGATCGAGGCGCAGCGCCCCCTCGGCGTCGTCGCCGCGATCACCCCGTGGAACTTCCCGCTGGGCCTGGCGATGTGGAAGATCGCCCCGGCGCTGCTCGCCGGCAACGCCGTGGTGCTCAAGCCCTCGCCGTTCACCCCGCTGGCCTCGCTGCTGCTCGGCGAGATCGGCCAGTCGGTGCTGCCGCCCGGCGTGCTCAACGTGGTCACCGGCGGCGACCAGCTTGGGGCCGGTCTCGTCGCGCACCCGGTGCCGCGCAAGGTGACCTTCACCGGCTCGGTGGCGGGCGGCAAGAGCGTGGCCGTCAGCGCCGCGGCCGACCTCAAGCGCGTCACCCTGGAGCTCGGCGGCAACGACGCCGCGATCCTGCTGCCGGACGCCGACGTCGCCAGCGCCGTGCCCGCGCTGCTGGCGACGGCCTTCTTCAACACCGGCCAGGCGTGCGCCCTGCCCAAGCGCGTCTTCGCCCCCGACGACAGGTACGACGAGG
This sequence comes from uncultured Actinomycetes bacterium, assembly GCA_963702235.1. Taxonomy (GTDB): domain Bacteria; phylum Actinomycetota; class Actinomycetes; order Streptosporangiales; family Streptosporangiaceae; genus PALSA-505. Next base: position 1,147,567 of record CAVPBZ010000018.1, on the reverse strand, counting down.
TGGTCGAGGCGTTCGCGGCCGCGGCTGGCGCGATGACGACCGGGCCGCCGTCCGACCCGGCCGCACAGCTCGGCCCGCTGTTGACCCGGCCGCAGTTCGAGCGGGTCAAGGGGCTCGCCGCGGACGCGGTGCGCCGCGGGGCGCGCGTCGCGGCAGGCGGCCGCCCCGGCCCGGGCCCGGGCTTCTTCTTCGAGCCGACGATCATCGCCGACGTCGCCGACAGCGCCCCCCTTGTCGCCGAGGAGCAGTTCGGGCCGGTGCTGCCGATCCTGCGCTACACCACCGTGGACGAGGCGGTCGAGCGCGCGAACGACACCACGTTCGGGCTCTGCGGCTCGGCGTGGGGCGCCGACACCGACCGCGCGACCGCGGTCGCCGAGCGCCTGGAGTGCGGCACGACCTTCGTCAACGCCCACGCCGACCTGCTGCCGACGGTCCCGTTCGGCGGCTCGAAGTGGAGCGGCCTCGGGCATGAGAACGGGATCGCGGGCCTGCTGGCATTCACCGAACCCCAAGTCGTGCACCTCAAGAAGGCAGGGATCTGAACATGAAGACGAAGGCGGCGATCCTCTGGGAGGTCGGCACCCCCTGGAGCGTGGAGGAAGTCGAGCTCGACGACCCCCAGCCCGGTGAGGTCCGGGTCAAGCTGGCTTCCAGCGGCCTGTGCCACTCCGATGACCACGCCGTAAAGGGCGACATCCCGATGGGCCTGCCGATCATCGGCGGGCACGAGGGCGCGGGCGTGGTCGAAGAGGTCGGGCCGGGCGTCACCCGGCTGAAGCCGGGCGACCACGTCGTCATGGCGTTCATGCCGGCCTGCGGCCACTGCCGCTGGTGCGCGAGCGGCGTGTCGGTGCTGTGCGACTACGGCGCTGTGATCATGTCCGGGCTGCCGATAGCCGACGGCAAGCCGCGCGCGCACGCGCGCGGCCAGGGCCTGATGCAGCTGTCGCTGCTCGGCACGTTCAGCCCGTACGCGGTCGTGCACCAGGACTCGTGCGTGAAGATCGACGACGACATCCCGCTGGAGCTGGCCTCGCTCGTGGGCTGCGGGGTGGCCACGGGCTTCGGCGCCGCGGTGAACCGGGCGCAGGTCGGCCCCGGGGACACCGTGGTCGTCGTCGGCACCGGCGGCGTCGGGTCCAGCGCCGTGCAGGGTGCCCGCATCGCCGGGGCCGAGAAGATCGTCGCGGTCGATCCCATCCCGTTCCGCCGCGAGCAGGCCATGCTGCTCGGCGCGACACACTCGGCGGCGTCCATGGAAGAGGCCATGCCGCTGGTCAGCGATATCACCCGTGGCGTGATGGCCGACCGCACGATCCTGACCGCGAGCCTCGCCCAGGCGGACATGCTCAAGCCGCTGATGCTGCTCACCCGCAAGGGCGGTCGCGCCTGCCTGACCTCGACGGCCAACCCGAACATCGACAAGGTTGACCTGATCCTGGTGGACGTGATCTTCGGGCAGAAGGAGATCGTCGGCAACGTGTTCGGCGGCTGCAACCCGCACGCCGACCTGCCCCGCCTGCTCTCGCTCTACCGCACCGGGGAGCTGAAGCTCGAGGAGCTCGTGACGAAGCGGTACGCCCTCGAGCAGGTCAACGAGGGCTATGACGACCTGCTCGGGGGCCGCATCATGCGCGGCATGATCGTCTTCTGACGGCGCGGCACGCGGCGCCCGTATGCTGGCGGCCGTGACGGGGCGCGGCATGGACGACGACGACGGGCGGCTCGACGGGAAGCGCGCGCTGGTGACCGGCGCCAGCCGCGGCATCGGCGCGGCGATCGCGCGGCGGTTCGCGCAGCTCGGCGCCGACGTCGCGCTCGCCGCGCGCGGCGCCGGGGCCGTCGGGGCGCTTGCGGCCGAGCTGCGTGACGCGGGTACGCGCGCGGTGGCGATCCCGGCCGACCTGACCGACCGTGACTCGCTGCGGGCCCTGACCGAGCGGGTCGGCGCGGAGTTCGGCGGGCTGGACGTGCTGGTCAACAACGCCGGGCTGCTGCCGGCCGCGGTCCGGGCCGAGGACGCCGGCTGGACGGAGTGGGACAGCGTGATCGGCCTGAACCTGTCCGCGCCGTGGTACCTGGCGTGCCGGGCGAAGGAGCTGATGGGGGACGGCGGCGGGGTCGTGGTGAACAACGCCAGCACGGCCTCGTACTACCCGTCCCGGGGCCTGGTCGGCTACAACGTCAGCAAGGCGGCGCTGGTGATGCTGACCCGGGTGCTGGCGCTGGAGTGGGCCCGGGACGGCGTGCGGGTCGTCGGAGTGGCCCCGGGCAAGATCGATACTGATCTCGTGCAGCCGATCCTGCGGTGGAGCGAGAAGACCGATCGGCCGCTGAACCCGATGCGGCGGATCGGCCAGGATCACGAGGTGGCCGACCTGGTCGCGTTCCTCGCCTCGTCCCGGGCCGGCTACATCACCGGGGTGACGGTGCCGATCGACGGCGGCGAGCTGCTGACGGCCGGGTCAGAGACCGGGCGCTGAGCGCGGTCAGCACGCGCCGCTCTGCAGCAGGTTCCTGGACCAGTTATTGGCCATCGAGAACCAGTCCTGGGCGTTCAGTTCCAGGTTCAGGTCGTGACCGGCCATCGGCAGCGTGGCCAGCTGAAACAGCCCTCGGGCACACCCGTGTAGTAGGCGCTTTCCTGGTTGTGCAGCTGGCTGACGTCCTGGCACTGATTCGCCGCGTTCGGCCCGCCGCAGAAAAGCGAGTCATACTGGCCGACGACATCCAGGATGGGAACGTTGATCTGGCGGGTGATCCCGTAGGCCAGCCACGAGGTGGGCCCGTCGCATACTCCCGGAAGTATCGAGCACAGCACGCCGGTGACCGGCCTGAGTGTTCCGGGGAGCTCGTCGAGGTAAGCCCCTTGCGCTTCCGTGATCGTGGCGGTTTGCTTGGCCTGCTCGTCGAGCTGGACAACCGCCGGATCCGTATCCGGCGGAGAGTAAAAGACCGATTCGCGAGTCCCGGGGCGCATCGTCAGGTAACCAGGGTCGATGATCTTACCGAGGAACTTCGGGTCGAGCGCGGCCGGATACAGGGTGCTGATGAAGTTGACCATGCCAGGGAGGTAGAAAGCGTGCAGGATCCCGGACACGACAACCCCGTTGACGTCGTGATACGTGCCCGCCTCGGTCCAGGCGATCAGTGATCCGAGCGAGTGGGCGACCATCACGACCTTGCCGTACTGGGTCCCGTCGATGATCCCGGCGCGCAGCCCCTGGATCAGCTGGTGCACGACGTAGGCATTGGACTGCAGCGTGACCGATGTCGAGGCGGGGTGCGAGCTCTGGCCTATGCCGATGCGGTCGAAGTTGAAGGTGGCGAAGCCGGCCTGATTCGCGGCCTGAACATAGGAGTAACGGGACGGCTGGTAGGGAACGTCCCAGTACCAGCTCCCGTACGTTGCGCCTGATACGAGAACCTGAATGGCCCCGGGTATGGCGTTCTGCCCGTCCGGATAGCAGAGCTGGCCGACGACGTTCTGGTCCTTGGCGGCGCCCTGGCTCAGCGCGACCGGGACCTGCACGTTTTTGCATTGCTGGCTCGCCGTCTGTGCTCCGGTCGCCACGGCGGCACCGGCCGGCGTGGCGCTTGTCACGGTGAGCGCCATAACCATGAGAACTGCCGGTGTTCTCCGCCGGATAGCCGGTGCCATCAACCAGGTGTTAGGCCCCATCCGTGCCCCGACCTCCTCGTCGAGCGTGAATCCTGGCGAGCGGATCACGCGGCGTATGGCCCGGAAATCTATCGTTGTTAGTTAGAGTTTGTCAATCATTGTTTGGTTACTATCGCGAGCCCGGACCGTGGGCCGTCAGCGGCGGAGAATGGCCGGGTCGCCCGCCTGGGTCAGCAGCGTGAGCGTGCGCCGGGTGATGCGCCAGCCCTCGGGCGTGCGGGCGAACAGGTCGTCGTAGCTGCCGGTGACCGTGTACGTCGCCGCCGCTGACGCGGGCATGGCCGCGACGTGGCCGACATGGTGCGCGGTGACGTGGCTGAGTCCCGCGGCGGCGTCCGGCCCGGTGGCCCACACCCGGGAGGTGTGCAGCAGGTGCTGGGTCGCGGCGGCGGCGGATGCGGCCGTGCGGAAGAACGCCACGATCTCGTCGATGCCGGTGCTGACTCTCGGTCCCGAGTACGTGATCACCGCGCGGGCGGCGAAGACCTCGCGCAGGCCGTCCCAGTCGCGCGAGTCGATCGCGAAGCAGTACCTGGCGAGCAGGTCGTCGATCTCCGCGCGGTCCGGCGGCGCCAGCAGGTCCCCGGGGACGCTCATGCCGCGAGGCCGGCGAGGTGCTTGCGCAGGTCGCCGATGAACTCGGCGTACATCCCGTGGAAGTCACGCAGCACGGACCACACGGCGTCGATGCCGGCGTCGATGGTGGCGCTAACGTAGGCGATGCTCACAGTCTGGTTCCTCGGAGTCGGTCAGAGCACGAGGCCCGCCTCGTAGCCCCCCTTGAAGGCGTGCATCGCGGTCCGGGGGCCAGCGCGTCGCCCACGATCACGTGCGGCACCGCGAGCCGGTCCAGGACCTCGACCAGCTCCAGCGCCGGGCGCGGGGCGATGACCGGCACGATCTTGTCGGCATCCAGCTCGGTGATGGTCTCGCCGTCGGGCCGGACGACGATGACGTGCTTGCCGTCAACGTCGCCCAGCAGCCCGCCGGTGATCACCTGCTCGCAGCGCCTGCGCAGGATGGCGGGGACCTCGTAGCGGTGCAGCTGCCCGCCCCAGGGCATCACGGTCTCGCAGCTCGTCACGTAGACGACGGCCGCGCCGCGGCCCGCGAGCGCCTCGGCGACGAGCGGGCCCTCGTTGGCGCCAACGGCGTCGAAGACCAGCACCCGCCCCGCATCGACCGTGGCGAGCGCACCGGCGCTGCTGATCACCACGCCGTCCGCCGCGGCGGGGTAGGCCGCCGCGGTGACGGGACGGCCCCCGGTGGCCAGCACGACATGATCAGGAGCGAGGCCGCGCAGCAGCGCCTCGTCGGCCGTGGTCCTGCTGCGCACCTTGACCCCGAGCTCGGCGAGCTCGGCGACCAGGTAGTCCACGGCGCTGACCAGGCCGAGCGCGGCTGTCTTCTCGGCGGCGCGCAACCGCCCGCCGGGCCGGGGGCCGTCGTCGACGACGGTGACGCGGTGCCCCCGCAGCGCGGCGGCCTGCGCTGCCTTCAGGCCGGCCGGGCCCGCTCCGACGACCAGCACGTGCCGCGGGACCTCGGCCGGCGTGGCGGCGAGCTCGGCCTCGCGGAGCACCTCCGGGTTGTGGAAGCAGCTGATCTCGGGATAGCCCTGCAGCTTGCGGTTGACGCACACGTTCGCGCCGACGCACGGACGGACGCGGTGTGCCTGCCCGCGGCGGGCCTTGGCCACCAGGTCGGGATCGGCGATGTGCGCCCTGGTCATCGCGACCAGGTCGCACGTTCCCGAGGCCAGCACGGACTCGGCCAGGCTGGGGGCCACGATGCGCCCGACCCCGATGACCGGCACCTCGATCGCCACTGCCTGGCGCAGCCGGGCAACCGCCGGGATGTTGGGCGCCTCGCCGTGGCGGTAGCCGGGGATCGCGCGTGCGTAGCTGGCGCCGCCATCGCCGATGGTCGTGTTCAGCACGTCGATCGTTCCGGTAGCCAGCAGGGCGCGGACGATCTCGGCGATGCCCGCGAACCCGATGCCGCCGTCGTCGGCTGAGCGCAGGTCGTCAGTCGGCGTGCGGTAGCCGACGATCCGGTCCGGGCCCATCTCGGCCCGCGCGGCCGCGAGCAGGCGCCGGACGAAGAGCGTGCGGTCGCGGCCCCACTCATCGTCGCGGGAGTTGAAAGCCGGGGTGAGCGACTGCTGAACGAGGTAGCCGTGTGCCCCGTGCACCTCGACGCCGTCGAAGCCCGCTGCGGCGGCCATCTCCGCGGTCCGCCGGTAGCCCTCGATCATGAGTTCTATCTCGGCGTGCGTCATCTGGTGCGCGGTCTCGCCCGCCGCGGCCTGGGTGCTCTCGAAGCCCATCAGCGGCGGCCGCCTGACGTCGGCCTCCGAGCGCGCGAACACGCCGAGGTGGGTTACCTGCAGCAGGAACGTCGCGCCCTCGGCGCGTACCGCCTCGACGAGCCGCCCGTGCCGGTCGATCGTCTCCACCGTGATGCTGGACAGGGGATCGGACAGGATCGGCTGGCAGATGATCAGCCCGGCGCCGCCGGCGGCCCGCCGGCGCAGGTACTCGATGTAACTCGCTGGGCTCATGCCGGGATGACGGAAGGCCTCGCTCGTGCCGTGCGCGGTGATCACTACCCGGTTGCGCACCTCGATCGGTCCGACCCGGATGGGGGAGAACAGGGTGGGGAAGGCAGCTTCTCCCGGTTCGGTGATCACGCTCGGCTCCTCGCGTCGGTATCGTGCACCCAGACGTCAGGGACACTGGTTCCCGGTTCCGCCAGACTAGCCTAACGGTGTTTGGTTGCATAGCCGTGACCACCCCGGTCAGGCTGGCCGGACAGGCCAGACGGGCCAGCCCTCTTTCCGGTAACCCATGTCCCAGAACATCCACTCGTAGCGGCTCGACGCGCGGAAATGCCGGTGCACCCGGACACGTTCGGCTGGCGCAAGGCCAGGGCCGAGCCCGTCCGTGACGGCCAGCACGTTCCGGACGGTCACCCCGAATTCCTCGCTTCCGTACATGTCGATCCAGCGCTGGTAGCGCGGATCGGGTGAGCCACGGCGCATCAGCTCTTTGCCGACCTCCCAGTAAATCCAGTAGCACGGCAGCACCGCGCCGACCCCTTCAGCGTACGAACCGCCCCTGATGGTCGCGAGCAGGTAACTGGTGTAGGCGAGGGTGGCGGGAGCCAGTTCGGCCGCACGCGCGGTGGCCGGGTCGATGCCGAGGTCGGCCAGCAGCGACCCGTGCAGCGTCCGCTCGACGGCGATGACGTCCGCCGCATGGCGCGCGAACAGCTCTGTCCCGGCGGCGTCCGGCGCGCGGCTGGCCACCGCGGCCAGCGCGACGGAGTACCGCTGCAGGTACAGCGCATCCTGCACGACGTAGAACGCGAAGGCGTCGTGCGGCAGGGTGCCGTCGGTCAGCCCGGCGAGGAACGGGTGGGTCAGGATGGCGCGGTAGACATCGGTGATGCCTTGCCACAGCTCGCCGGAGAACCTGTCATTCATCGCGCTGCTCCCAGGTGCAGGGCATGCACGGGGCCGTCACCGCCGCCGAGGGTGACCAGTCCGTGCGCCACCGCGTCGCCCGCGACCGCCGCGGCCTGGCGGGCAGCTTCGGCAAGCGGCAGGCCCGCGGCGAGACCGGCAGCGAGCGCCGCCGAGTGGGTGCAGCCGGCGCCGTGAGTCGCGGCTACCGGATGGCGGGTAACCGGAATCGGCAGGTGAGCCGAGCCGTCGAAGAGGTGGTCGACCGGGTCGGTGCCATGCCCGCCGGTGACCAGCACCGCGGCCGCGCCCATCGCGGCCAGGCGCTCGGCCAGCGCGGCTCGGTCTTCGGTCACCATCCGGGTCAGCGCCTGCGCCTCGAGCAGGTTAGGCGTGACGACGGTGGCCAGCGGGAACAGGCGGGTGACCAGGGTTTCGGCAGCGTCCTCGCGCAGGAGCCGGCTCCCCGAGCTGGCCACCATGACGGGGTCGACGACCAGCGGCAGGCCCCGCGGCGCCAGCGCCTGGGCGACAGCCTCGATCAGGTCCGCCGAGAACAGCATGCCTGTTTTCGCCGCGTCGGCCCCGATGTCGTCGAGCACGGCGTCGATCTGGGCGCGCACGAACGCCGGGGGAAGCTCATGGATCGCGGTGACGCCCAGGGTGTTCTGCGCGGTCAGCGCCACGATCGCCGACATGCCGTGGGCGCCGCAGCGGGCGAAGGCCTTGATGTCGGCCTGAATCCCCGCGCCGCCACCGGAGTCGGACGACGCGATCGTGAGGACGCGCGGCACCGGCGGGGGATCCGGGGGGGCGTCCCCCCGGGCTAGCAGAGTCATCCCGGGCCCTCCGGCAGCCCGCTCAGCGGGCTCGACGCCTGGGCGTGCCAGCGGCGGGGGATCCGCCCGGCAGCCCGGGCGGCATGCCCGGCGGCAACGGCCAGCCGCATGGCCCGGGCCATCTGCTCGGGATCGGCCGCGCGGGTGATGGCCGATGCGACGAGAACGGCGTCACAGCCGAGCTCCATCGCGAACGCGGCGTCGCTGGCTGTCCCGATCCCGGCGTCGAGGATGACCGGGACGCCCGACCGCGCCACGATCATCGCGATGTTGTGCGGGTTGCGCACGCCCAGCCCGGACCCGATCGGGGCGCCGAGCGGCATGACCGCTGCGCAGCCTGCTCGCTCGAGCTGCGTGGCCAGGACCGGGTCGTCGCTGGTGTAGGGCAGGACCACGAACCCGTCAGCAACCAGCAGCCTTGCCGCCTCGAGGAGCTCGACGGGGTCGGGCAGCAGCGTCTGGTCGTCGGCCACCACTTCCAGCTTGACCCAGTCGGTGCCGAGCGCCTCGCGCCCGAGCCGGGCGGTGAACAGCGCCTCGCTGGCGGTGTGGCAGCCCGCGGTGTTTGGCACGACGTGCACGCCGGCCTGCTGCAGCACGCCGAGCAGGGAGCCCGGCCCGGCCGGCCCGACGCGCCGCATGGCGACCGTGGACAGAGCGGTGCCGGAGGCCCGGAGTACCCGCTTGAGCACGTCCAGGCTCTGCACTCCGCCGGTGCCGACGATGAGCCTGGAACTCAGGGTGCGGCCGGCCAGCACCCATGACTGGCGGCTGCGCGCGGCGGCTGGCGCTGCCGCCCGGGCGGGCGCCTGCCCGTTCGGGATCTGGCTATCGGTCATGTCATCCTCCCTGCACGGCCGTGACGACCTCAACCTGGTCGCCGTCGCGAAGCAGCGTGCCGGGCCAGGAACGGCGCGGTACGACCGCGCCGTTGACGGCGGCCGCGACGCCGGTGGCCAGTTCGGTGACCGTGGCCACCAGCTGGCTGACCGTGCTGCCGGCCGGCATCTCGCAGGGCTTTCCGTTGACGGTGACCTGGACGATCATGCTCTTACCTGGGTCGTGAAGCGCTGCGGTGAAAACGGCTCCCATTCCGCTGCGGGCCGCTGGCCGGTAAGGCAGGCAACGGCGGCATCGGCGGTCACTGGTGACAGCAGGATGCCGTTGCGGTAGTGCCCGGTGGCCACCAGCAGGCCGCCGAGGCCGGTGGTGCCCACGATCGGCCCGTTGTCGGGCGTTCCGGGCCGGAGCCCGGCGCAGGTCTCGGCGAGGATGAGCTCGCTGGTCACCGGGAGCACGCTCATCGCGTCGTGGAGCAGGTCGTGCACGGCACCGGCAGTGACCGTCAGGTCGGGCCCCCGCTCCTCGGACGTCGCGCCCACGATGATCTCGCCGTCGGCCCTCGGCACGAGGTACACGTCGGTCCCGCGCACCAGGGCGCGCACCGTGTGGCTGATCACGGGTGGCATCCGCCCGGGCAGGCGCAGGCGCAGCAACTGGCCCTTGACCGGCCGTACCGCGGCGCGCAGCACATCGGGCAGCCCGGCCACCGCGGCCGACCACCAGCCGGCGGCTATGACCACGGCAGCACAGTCGAGGCGGCTGAGCGCGGCGTTGCCGGCCAGCCGGACGCCACGCGCCCTTCCGTCGCGGGTGCGCAGTGCCGCGACCCGGCCGGGCACGAACCGTACCCCCGCCGCCCGCGCCGCGTGCTGCAGCGCGGCTGCGTACCGCCGGTTGTCAACCGACCAGTCGCCAGCGAACAGAACCCCGCCGCGCACGTCCGGCGCCAGGAAAGGCTCCAGCCCGCGGCAGGCCCGAGCGTCCAGTTCTTCGGCGCCGACCCCCAGGGAGCGGCGGAACGCGGTGAGCCGCGCCAGCGCGGCATGATCGCCGGGATCGTAAGCAACGGCGAGGGTGCCTTCGCGGCGCAGCCCGACCTGATGGCCGGCCGCTTCCTCCAGCTCGGCGGCGAATGACGGGAACCGGCGGACGGCCAGCAGGCTGAGCGCCAGCAGTGCATCCTCGCCGAAGAGGCTCTCCGACACCGGCGCCAGCATCCCCGCCGCCACCAGCGATGCAGCGTCACCACGCTGGGGATCGACGAGGGCCACGTCGAGCCCGGCCGCCGCGGCCCGCCAGGCGATCGCGGTTCCGATGACACCGCCGCCTGCGACGACGACGTCGGCGGTCATGGTCATCCCTGCTCCCTTCGCCGGTATTACCCGGATCAGGTACAACGGTCGGAGGCGGACAGCCTCCCTCTCAGCCCCTCGCCGGGGCTCCCGTGGTCAGAACATGCTGACCTGGCCAGTGTAAGCCCGCGGATTCTCGCCGCCGCCGGCGGTGGTTGGATGGCGCGGTGACGACTGACCCCGGAAGGGCAGCGCCGGGCGACGTCCGGGCGCGGCTGGCGGATGCGCGGCTCTACCTCTGCACCGGCGCACGGCGGCCGCAAGGAGACCTGGCGCAGTTCCTCGACGCGGTTCTTGGCGCCGGGGTCGATATCGTGCAGCTTCGGGAGAAGGGGCTCGAAGCGCGGGAGGAGCTCGGTGCGCTTGAGGTATTCGCGGCCGCGTGCCGGCGGCACGACCGCCTGCTGGCGGTGAACGACCGCGCCGACGTGGCTCTCGCGGCGGGCGCCGACGTGCTCCACCTGGGCCAGGACGACCTGCCCGTTCCGGTGGCGCGGCGCATCCTGGGCCCGCACCCGTTGATCGGCCGCAGCAGTCACAGCCCCGCCCAGGCGGACGCGGCGGCCAGCGAGCCCGGGGCCGACTACTTCTGCGCCGGGCCGGTGTGGGCGACGCCGACCAAGCCGGGCCGCCCGGCCACCGGGCTCGGGTTGCTGGCCCATGTCGCGCAACGGCAGCCCGCTCGTCCCTGGTTCGCGATCGGCGGCATCAGCCTCAGCCGGCTCGACGACGTCCTCGCCGCGGGCGCCACGCGGGTAGTCGTGGTGCGCGCCATCACCGAAGCCAGCGATCCTGCCGCCGCGGCCCGTGCGTTCAGCCAACGTCTGCTTGAATGCCGCCAGCTCGGTGGTGCGTAGTGCCACCTGTGGTCCTTCCCGTCGTTTGGATCCACGGTCCGGCTGGCTGCCACTCCGCCCTACTAGAACGGATAGGCCTCGTGGGGCGGAGTGGCAGCCGTTGCGCACCGCCTGCTGGAGCGGGATCCGGGATCTCTGAACACCCCTCGTCTACTACCCGTGTTAGTAGTTGATGGCGACGCCACGGTTAGCGACCAAGCAAACAAAGGAGGGCCGTCAAGATGACCGACGGACACCAGCGTCAACTGCGGCCACTGGGAGCATCAGGGGAGATCCAGGAGCGGCCGGTCCTGCCGACTAGTGCGTTCGGGCGTACCAGCCGGCTGGCTATGCTGCCGTTGCGGCATGCTGCCCGCACCGCCGCCAGCCGGCTGTCCCGAGCCGCTACCGACCAGGTCGCCGCCCGCACCGCCGAGCAGCTGTTTGCCACTCTTGGGGAGCTCAAAGGCGGCGCAGCCAAATTGGGCCAGACGATGTCAGTGTTCGAGGCGGCCATGCCAGAGGAGGTCGCGGCGCCCTATCGGTCGGCGCTGCGGCGGCTCACTGACGCGGCGCCGCCCATTCCTGCCGAGGTCGCCCGCCGGGTTGTCGCCGCTGACCTCGCTGTGGCCTACGGGCCCGGCTGGCGGGACCGGCTGGTGGCGTTCGACGACGCGCCCGCAGCGGCGGCCTCGATCGGCCAGGTGCACCGCGGGCGATGGCGGAAGGATAACGGGCAGATTGTCGACGTGGCGGTGAAGGTGCAGTACCCGGGTGTGGGCAAGGCACTGCGCTCAGACCTGCGCCAGGCCCGGCTGCTGACGCGAGTGATGGGCCGGCTTACCAGACTGAACGTGTCCGGACTGGCGGACGAGCTCGCGGGACGCATCGTAGAGGAGCTGGATTACGTGCGTGAGGGGCGTGTCCAGACGGAGGTCGCGGCCGCGTTCACATGTCGCGTCCCGAAGGCACTCGCCGTAACCCATGCTGCAGGGGTGCACGAACCGGCGGGCCGGACCAGCGTCACGGTCCCGGCCGTGTACGCCGCGACGCCACGGGTGCTCATCACCGGCTGGCTGGAAGGGGTGAGTCTGTCCACGCTGCTTGATAGGGACCCGCATCTGCTTCCGACGGGCTGGCGCGAGCTTGACCGCAGCGACGCAGCGGATCTGGCCGCCCGGCTGCTCGGGCACGCCATCTACGCGCCCGCAGCGTGTACCGGCTGGATGCACGCCGACCTCCACCCGGGCAACTTCCTGCTGCTCCCGGGCGGTCGGCTCGGCATGCTGGATTTTGGCGCAGTCGCCGCCACACCCGGCGGCCTCCCCGAGCCGTTTGGCCAGCTTGCCGCCGCAGTGCTCGCTGGTGACGGGCTGGCAGCGATGCGCCTGGTCCGGCAAGTCGGGGCGCTCGCCCCCGACGCCGACGTCGATCCACGGCTGATCGTCGAGCTACTCCATCCACTCGTGGTCACGGGGGCTGACATCAGCTTTACCTACTCGCGCCCGTGGATGCGGGGGCTCATGGCCCACCTCACCGAGCCGCGCTTCGCCCCAGCGTTGCGCAACCTGACGGCACCGCCGGAGTACGCCCTGGTCTGGCGGGCGACGCTCTCGGCTGCCGGACTCTTCGCGCAGCTAGGCGCGACGGTTCCTACTCGCGGGTTCCACCTGGCCTACTCACCAGGGTTCCGCGGCAGCACCCCTTCGCCCCGGCCCGGGCAAACGGGCGAGGCGCTCCGTCATGCCAGCTGAATAGCAGCCACTCCCACGGCGAGGCGTACGTGGCATTGTCGGCGCGCCATATCTACCGGCCGGCTGACAGCTAGGCGAAGTGACCCCAGTGCGTGGCGATGATGAGAAGCAGACCAGCGACTGCGAGCGCGCTACCTGCGACGATCGTTCGGGCGGTGCCAAACCTGAACGCCGGGATTTGCGCCGCGGCCAGCCAGACCCCAGCGAACAGGATGAGCAGGAATCCGATCTCAGCGAGGCGCAGGCCCGTGTGACGCGCCAGGGCGAGGGAGTGCATGGGTGGCATTCTTGCTGCCCCGCTATCCCGTGTCGAGACCGGGCGGAGCTGCCGCCACGTCATAACCTCGTGATGGGGAGCATTTCAGTGCAACAATGCTCAGCGGCCGCGGAAGAACGGCTGTCTCTTCTCGAGGAATGCGTCCCGGGCTTCGCGTGCGTCCTCGAGAGCCAGGTTGATGGATTGGCTACGGCCTTCGGCGTCGAGAGCCTGCTGCAGGGTCAGGTCGAACGAGTCGTTGAGCATTTGCTTGGACAGGGACGCGGCGACCGGCGGGTTGGCGGCCAGCCGGGTAACCAGCTCTGACACGGCCGCATCCAGCTTGTCCGGCGGGACAACCCGGCCGACGATGCCGAGCTCAAGCGCCTGCTGAGCGGACAGGACATCGCCGAGCAGGACGAGTTGCTTGGCCTTCTGCAGGCCCACCAGCCGCGGCAGCACCCAGGATTCCGCCGAAGTTGACCGAGAGCCCGCGCTTGATGAATATCTCGGAGAACCGAGCGCGACCGGACGCGATGACGAAGTCGCAGGCCAGAGCCAGGTTCATGCCAGCTCCCACCGCCACCCCGTCCACCCTGGCCAGGGTCGGGACCGGGATCCTGTGCAGCGCCAGGCAGGCCTCGTTCGTGAGCGCCATCGGGACGAGCGGGTGGCTTTCGCCAGACGCGGCCGACAGGTCGGCACCGGCGCAGAAGTCCTCGCCTGTCCCGGTCACGACGACGACACGGTCGCGCCCTAGCCTGACCGAGGAGAACGCGTCACGCAGATCCTCCCAGCCCTGCGGCGTGACGGCGTTCTTGCGCCGCGGCTGGTTCAGGGTGATCGTGACGACGCCATCCGCGCGAGTCACCAGCACCGGGGCGTCGTCAGCGTCAGCGGGCACGACGACTCCTCTCCGCCGTGCGATCAGCCGGATGTGACTGAGGCTGGGCACGTCACTAGCTCGATGGTAACAGCGTTCCCGTCACGGGAGCGGCTGACTGCGATGACCGGGGCCCGGTCACGGTGCTGGCGGGGCTGTCTCGAAGTACCCCGGGTTGGCGACAGCCAGCCTGGCGGCGACGCTGCCGGCCAGCCCGGCGTCGGCCGGGAGCGCGCCGAGCTCAAGCTCGCGGGCCACGATGCCCAGGACGTTGGCGGCGACGCGGGCGTGGAAGGCGAGCTGGCCTGTGGTCGCGGGCATGACCTGGCCGGTGAGGAACTCCCGTACGGCGTCAAGCAGTTCGCTGGCCGTGGGCCGTCCGTGCGGGGCCGGGGCTGGCCGCGGAGCGCCCGCAGGGCGCGGGCGGCGGCCGGCGGCCTGCGCCGCGGCATCCGGCGCGAGCAGCAGGAGCAGGTCCCACTCCTGCTCGCAGACCCGGCGCCCGACCGCGGCCAGTTCGACGGACCGGTGCGCGCCGGACAGATGAGCCCACGCCTGTGACATGCAGATGACTCCCCAGCGCAGCGTGCCGAGGATCTCCCACCAGCGCAGCTCGTCCGTGGTGATGTCGGCCCCTCCCGCGGCCCGGTAGGCGGCCAGCAGTTCTTCCCGGCTGCCCAGGCCGGCGGCGGGCGCGTTGACGCCGAAGCGCCATGCCTTGACGCAGAACCAGCCGAGATCCTCGGCCGGGTTGCCGGCGTGCACCATCTCCCAGTCGATGACGGCGCGCAAGGATCGCGGGCCGACGATGAGGTTGCCGAGCCGCAGGTCACCATGGACGATCACTGGCTTGCGGGCCGGCGGCGGGTCGGCCTCGAGCGTGCGCAGGGCCAGGTCGAAGACCGGGCTGGCTTGCTCAAAGCCCGCGAGCTGCGCGCGCAGGCCGGCCACCGGGTCCGGGGCGGGCAGTTCCCCGGGGATGTCCAGCGCGTGCAGGCCGGCGGCGAACTCGGCGGCCTGCCGCACCAGGACCTTCCGCGCCTCGCGGTAGGCGGCGTCGCGCAGGATGCGGCGGGCAATCGTCTCGCCGGCGACGCGGCGCATGACCAGGCCCGCCGTACCCCACAGGTCAGTTTCATCGGTGCTCAGCAGCACCTCGGGCACGGCGAGCCCGGCCGTTCGGGCCCGGCTGATGACCCGGGCTTCCCGGCTCATCGCGCCCGGCTCGCCGGGCCGGCCTGGCGGGTCGCGGCGCAGCACCAGTTCCGCGCGCGACCCGCCGGCGCTTACCGCGTCGAATGACCACGTCTCCCGGGACGCGCCGCCGGACAGCCGGGTCAGGCTCTCGACCGTGACCGGGCCGAGGACACCGCGCAGCGCGGCGGCGAGGGCGCGTTCGTCCATCAGTCCGCGGTCACGCCCTTGGGCGCGCGCTGGCGCATGAAACCGAACATGTACCCGGCCACCCGGCGCATCTGGATCTCCTCCGTGCCCTCGGTGATCCGGTAGCGGCGGTGGTGCCGGTAGATGTGCTCGAACGGCTTGTGCCTGGAGTACCCCAGCCCGCCGTGCACCTGCATGGCCCGGTCCGCGGCTTCGCAGCACAGCCGGTTCGCCCAGTAGTTACACATCGACACCTTGTCGGAAGCGGAGAAGGCACCGTGGGTGTCCATCAGCCAGGCGGTCTTGTGGATCAGCGCGCGCAGCATCTCGCACTGCGTCTGCAGTTCGACCAGCGGGAACTGGATCGCCTGGTTGGCGGCCAGGGGCTGGCCGAACGGCTTGCGCTCCTTGGCGTAAGCGACCGACTCGTTGATGCAGAACTGGGCGGCGCCGAGGCTGGAGGCGGCCTGCCGGATCCGGTTCTCGTTGAAGAAATGCTGCACCACCTGCAGCCCGCGGCCCTCGCCGCCGAAGACCGCGCTGCCGGGCACGCGGACCTGACGGAGGCTGACCCTGGCGTGGTCGGTCGGCATGTTGAACGTCCAGAGGTACTCCTCGACGGTGAAGCCGGGTGAGTCCACCGGGATCAGGAACGCGGTGATCCCGTCACCGTCGCCGGCGCCGCCGCCAGTGCGGGCGAAGATGAGGTCATGCGAGGCGGCGTGCACGCCCGTGTTCCACGTCTTCTCCCCGTTGATCACCCAGTCGCCGCCGTCGCGCCGCGCGGTGGTCTCCATGAACGTGGCGTCCGAGCCGTGTGCGGGCTCGGTGATCCCGAACGCGAAGCCCGTCCGGCCGGCCGCCAGTTCCTCCACCCACTCCGCGCGCTGGGCGGCCGTGCCGTAGTGCAACATCAGCAGCAGGCCGACATTGTTGCCGACGATCATGTGCTCGTTCTGCAGGTCGCAATGCAGGCCAAGCCCCTTGCTGGCCAGGTGCTCGCGGATGAGCGCCATGCCGAGGTTCGTCCCGTCCCGGCCACCGTATTCGGCAGGAAAGGCGTACCGGTAGTGCCCGGCGGCGTCGGCCCGACGCACCGCCTCGGCCAGCAGCGCCTCCCATTGCCGGTCCGGCAGGCCGCCACGCTCCCAGTCAGTGCGGGCGTCCTCGCGCCGGTGATCGAAGAACCGGATGTTGTCGTCCTGCCGCTCCAGCGGCCGGATCTCCTGCTCGATGAACTCGTCCAGTTCCGCAAGGTAGGCGGCTAGATCGGCCGGGATCTCGAAGTCCACGTCTTCCCTCAACCCCTCGGGCAGGCACTCTCACAGGGCAACCTACCGAGGCGGGCAGACCCACCGTCAACGGGCGTCGCCGGACGGGTCCGAGGCTGCGGCAGACAGCCACCGCGCCTCGGCGGCTGACCGGTCAGCGCCGGGCTGGGCAACGTTGCGGAGCTCGGCCTTATTGATCTTGTTCAGCGTGGAGCGGGGGAAATCACGCACGTTGTAGACGGCACGAGGCACTTTGAAATCCGCCAATCGTTCGGCACAAATGGCTTTGACTTCGGCCGCGAGCGACTCGCGATGCTGCCAAGGGACCACGAACGCCACCGGGACCTCGTCAAGCTTGTCATCGGGCCTGCCCACGACGGCAACCTCGGCCACGAGGCCCGTCTCCATGATGACGCGCTCGATTTCGGACGCCGCGACGTTCTCCGCGCCGACCTTCAGCATGTCCTTGGCCCGGTCGGCGAACGAGAGGTAGCCGTCGGCGTGGACGGTGACCCTGTCGCCGGTCCGGAACCAGCCGCGTTCGTCGAAGCTGTCCGCAGTCGCCGCTGGCTGGTTGAGGTATCCGGCGAAGAGCGACAAGCCGGGTGTTCCCCTGACGAGGAGGTGCCCGGTCTCCTCGGGCTCAACGGGTGTGACACCGTCGTCGCGGACGACGGCGATCTGGTACTCGGGCGCGGCCAGGCCCATTGACAGGGGACGGTCCGGCGTGTACGGATTACCCACTATCGGATGCGAGACAGTCTCGGTCATGCCCCACCAGCCGATCGTCTTGACGCCGAACGCGCCATCGATGGGGGTGTCGCACACGCCGGAGCCGAACAGCCGGTAGCTGTGGCGGGCCGGTATCTCTCCGGTCGCGCCCGCGGCCAGCGCGCGGTGAGACAGCCCGATGAGCGATACCCAGGTGCAGCCGTGCTGCACGGACACGTCCCAGAACCGGCTCGTCGACCACTTCGGCACCAGGACGAAGCGCGAGCCGACCCACATGCTGGCCAGCATCTGATAGCCGAGCGCGTTCACGTGAAAGAGCGGCAGGTAGGTGAGGTGACAGTCGCCAGGGTGCAGGTCCTCGTGCCCGGCATTGACCCGCGCCGCCCACAGCGCGTTCGCGTGCGTCCACACCACACCCTTCGGCCGTGAGGTCGTACCGGACGTGTATTGCACGCTCACTGCGGTCATTGGCCCGAACGGCTCCGATGTGAACTCGTCGGGATCGCCGGCCAGCGACGAGAACGAATCATCACCGCGGGAGGCCCCTCCTTCCTGGCCGGCGTCGTGGTCCAGGACCGCCTGCCAGCTGAGCCGCGGGGCACAGGCAGCGATCATCTCGGCGAACCGTGGCTGGGTGATCGCGCAGGCCGGCTGGCTGTCCTCGATGAAGTAGCGCATCTCGTCGGCTGCGGAGCGGGTGTTGGTCGTGACGGCGACGGCACCGATCGCGGCGCACGCGTACCAGGCAATAACAAATTCCGGGCAGTTCTCCAGGTGGATCAAAACCTTGTCGCCCGGTCCGATACCGCGGCGCTGGAGGCCGGCGGCCAGTCCGGCGGCATCTCGTGCCAGTTCGCGGTAGGTCCATTCCCGCGCTGACCCGTGGTACGGATGCCAGACGAACGCGATCCGGTCCGCACTGTACTCAGCGCGCATCCGCACCAGGTCCCAGACGTTAAGCATGTCCTCTCCCTTGCCACTCACTGGGTACAGTGTTGCCATGGCAGGAACGCGCACCCAAGAGACGGCTGACGATGAGCGGGATCTGACCGCCCCGGGCTCTCCGGCGTGGTGGGCAGCCCGCCAGGACAGGGCGGAGCCGGCCCGGCGCGTTCCCGTCACGCTGGATCGCATCGTGACCGGCGCGCTGGAGCTGATCGACCGCGAGGGACTGGGCGCGCTGAGCATGCGGAACCTGGCCAGCGAGTTGCAGACCGGCACCACGACGCTGTACCGGTACGTGGCCGGCAAGGATGAGGTGCTGGTGCTGGTCGCCGACGCCGTGCTGGGTGAGACCCGGTTGGGTCGCCCCCTGGAAGGCCTGGGCTGGCGAGAGGTCCTCGAGGAGCTGGCGCGGTCCATGCGAACGGCGCTGGGCGCGCATCCCAACGTCGCCGCATTGTTCGTGACCGCGGTGCCGGTCGGCCCGAATTCGCTGCGAGGCAGGGAGCTGACCCTCAGCGTCCTGCGTGAGCGCGGCTTCGACGAGACGCTGGCGGCCGATGTCTACACGGCGGTGGCCCATCAGGTACTGGCCTCGGTCCTGCAGGAGCCGATGAACGATTTTCGGGCCGGAGGCCTGGGCGCATCGAAGAGCCTGACGTTGCGCGACTTTTACCGCTCGCTGCCGGCCGGGCAGTACCCGCATCTGGTCGAGCTGGCCGACGAGCTGACGTCGCGAACCACCACGGAGGAGTTCGAATTCGGGCTGGCATGTCTGCTCGACGGCGTGGAGTCGCGGCTGCAGCAGGGCCGCACCCGGCGGCACCGCTCGCGGAACACGAATTCGCCGGGCTGACCACATCTCGCGCGCTACCAGGGGAGGCTGGTCCCGAGTTCATGGGTCAGGTTCTCGTTGACATCGTCGGCGCTGTAGACATGGCGGGGCGGCGTCTCGAACGTGGCGTAGGGGGTCAGCCGCAAGACAACCCGGTTCTCCCGGGTGATGCCCTCGGCGACCATAGGACGCACGTCCTCGGGCATCGGCTCGCCGGCCATCACGCCCGCGATGCGCATGCCCAGGTCCACATTGGCGTCATGGTCCGTCTCGACCTTTGCGTCGCAGTACACCTGCAGGTAAGTGAGCGGCCACTGCTCGTCGAGGACGCACAACGCGACCTTCTGATTTCGCTGGACGGCCTTGGCTTTCGCGCGTGCTGCCATCGTCGAGACCAGGATGTCGTCGCCGTCGGCGACGTAGTACACCACGCTCATGGCCGGCCCGTCCTCGCGCCGGTTGTAGCCGAAGATCGCGGTGCGGTGGCTCGCCACGAATCCTCTGCGTTCCTCGCGGTTCATCGCTCGTCCTTTCGTGAAGTGCCCATTCGTGCAGTGCCCATTCGTGCGGGGTCAGGATGCGCCGAGGTAGAGGCGCCCGACGTCGGGGCTGTCGAGGAGATCGGAGGCCGGGGCGGCCAGCCGGACGACGCCGGCGTCGAGGACGGCACCGTTGTGGGCGATGGCCAGCCCCGAGCGCGCGTTCTGCTCGACGAGCAGGATGGTCCGCCCGTCGCGGCTGAGCTCGGCGAGGATGCCGAAAATCGTTCTGCGCGCCCGCGGTTCCAGGCCGGCTGATGGCTCGTCGAAGCAGAGAACAGGCGGGTCGAGCATCATGGTCCGGGCGATCTCCACGGTCTTCTGCTCGCCGCCGGACAGGGAGCCGGCCAGGTCGTGGCGGCGCCGGGCGACGATCGGGAAGCGCTGGGCGATCTCGGCGGCCCGTCGCGCGACGGCGTCGTGGTCGTTGCTGATGTACGCGCCCATCAGGACGTTGTCCCATACCGACATGGCCGGGAACAGGCTGCGCTCCTGGGGCACCTGGGCGACACCTTGACGGAGCATGGCCCGGGGCGACCAGCCGGTGACGTTCTCCCCGGCAAGACGGACCCGGCCAGCCCGGGGGGCGAGCAAGCCGCTGATAACCCGCAGGACCGTCGACTTGCCGGAGCCGTTCGGGCCGATCAGGCAGGTGATCTGGCCGGCGGGCACGTCCAGGTCGAGACCGCGCAGGATGTCGCCCTGGCCATAGCCGGCGACGATGCCCCGCAGCTCCAGGCCTGCGTCCATGGGTCAGTCAGTCTCCTAGGTAGGCGTCCAGGACGCGGGGGTCGTTCTGAACCTCCCCGGGGGCATCGCACGCGATGGGGCGGCCGCGGTCCAGCACGATGACGGGGTCGCAGAGGCTCATCACGAACTGCATCTCGTGCCCGACGATGAGGAAGGTGACACCCTGGGCGTGCCGTCGGCGAATGTGGTCCTCCATCGTCTTGACCATGATCGGGTTGATGCCAGCGGTGGGTTCGTCGAGCAGGACGAGGACGGGTTCGGCCATGAGCACGCTGGCGAACTCAAGCAGCTTCCGCTGCCCGTAGGACAGGCGGCCGGCGGCCATGCCGGCGTGAGCCGCCAGGCCGAACTCGTCGAGAAGGTCTTCGGCGCGCCGCCAGTCGGGGCCGGACACGCGGCCGCGGAGCAAAGCATGCCAGGACTGATTGCGGCCCAGCACGACGTTCTCCAGCGCGGACAGGCCGGGGAAGACACGTGCCTGCTGGAAGGTGCGGGCCAGGCCGAGGCGCTGCAGGCGGCACGGGTCAGGACGCCGCACGGCCCGGCCGCGAAAGGTCAGGCGGCCCGCGTCGGCGGGCTGATAGCCGGTAATCACGTTAAAAGCTGTGGTCTTGCCCGATCCGTTGGGCCCGATGAGGGCGCTCACCGAGCCTTCGGCGATCTCGAAGCTGCACTCGTCGAGGGCCCGGATTCCCCCGAATGACTTGGTCAGTCCCTGCACCGCGAGCAGCGCGCTCATCCGAGGTCCCCGGCGGAGAAGATGGAGTCCGTCGCGACCTGATCATGTGTTGCGCTCGGGGGGGACGCGGGCCGCAGGCGGCCCAGGCGGCGGGCCAGCGAGGGGACGATGCCCTCCGGGAGGAGGTAGATGACGAGGAGGAACAGGGCGGCGTAGGCGATGAGGTAGAGGTGACTGGCCCCGAAGTGGTACGCAAAGTACTGCTGGGCGGGGCCGATCAGGGCCGCGCCGATGACCGGGCCCCAGAGCGTGCGCCGCCCGCCGAGGAACGCCATGAGGATGGCGCCGAGCGCGAGCAGCGGGTCGATGGCGAAGCCCGGGTACAAGAAGCTGATGTAGTAGGCCCACACCGCGCCGAAGGCGGCGGTGAGGCCAGCGCTCACGGCGAAGGCGACCAGTTTGACCATCTCGGTCTGCACGCCGAGCCCCCGGGCGCGGTCTTCGTCGTCGCGCACGGCGTTGAGCGCGAGCCCGAGCTTGCTGGTCCGCACGACCCAGCACACCGCGAGGGTGAGCGCGAGCAGGATGGCCATCGCGTAGTAGAAGGGCCGTTCGAAGGTGGCCGCGGGAAACGGCGCGATGGGCACGATAAGGCCCGTCGAGCCGCCGGTCAGGCCGCGGAGGTTGTAGGCCAGCGTCTGCACCATGAACAGCATGGTGATGGTCAGCACGGCGAAGGCGGCGGCCCGCGTCCGCAACAGCAGCCGGGCGAGCGGCACCACTGCCAGGGCGGTGCCGACGCCGATGGGCACGATGAGGGCGAAGGGCCGGTAACCGCCGCCCACGCCAAGGTGACTGGTGCCCATGGCCATGGCGTAGGCCCCGACACCGAAGAAGGCGGCGTGGCCCAGGGCCGGGTAGCCGGCGTAGCCGCCCAGGATGTTCCAGGCACACGCGAGGCCGGCGTACATCACCGTGAACACCAGCAGGTTGACCTGCCAGTGCTGGCCGAGGATCAACGGGAGCACGGCCAGGACCGCGACGAAGGCCACCGCCTGGCCCGCTCCCGCCGGCCGGATCCGGGAGTGCGGGCCGAGCCGGGTCGTGCCCCCGAGGCGTGTCACCAGGCCGCGTGGCCGTGTCACAAGGCCCCCCGCAACCGCCGGCCGAACAGGCCTTGCGGCCGGACGATCAGGACCACGAACAGGACGACGAGGAAGGAGAAGGCCGACCAGTCCGGCGAGATCGTGGCGGCGACGACAGATTCGACGACGCCCAGGATCACCGCGGCCACGATCGTTCCCGGCATGCTCAGCAGCCCGCCGAGCACCGCGATGGACAGCAGCTTGGACAGCAGGTCGTACTGGGTGTTGCCGTTGAACGGGAGGATCATGCCGAACACCGCTCCCGCCGCTCCCGCCGCGGCCACCCCCAGCCCCATCCCTATGGCCGAGACCCGTTCGGTGTCCACGCCCATCAGCCGGGCGGCGACCGGGTTCTGGGTGGTGGCTCGCAGCGCCCGTCCGAGCTTGGTGCGCTGGCGGATCAGCTGCAGTACGCCCAGCACCGCCACCGCCAGGACGAAGGCGAAGAACCGCACCTCGGGGATTCGGTAGCCGGCGACGGTCCAGGAGTTATTCGCGTAGCCCGGGGTGATCACGCGGATGTTGGTCTTGTAGATGAAGTCCAGCACCCCCTGGATTCCGATGCCCAGCCCGTACAGGACAAGCAGGCCGAGTTCGGCGCTGGACCGGCTCAGCCGGCTGAGCAGGAGGACGTACATCCCGTAGCCGAAGGCGAACATGGCCGGGACGAGCACGAGTATCGACAGGAACGGGTCGATTCCGAAATCGGTGAAGAGCGTGTAGCTGAGATACGAGCACAGAATCACGAGGATTGCCTGGGCGAAGTTTATGGTGCGCGTTACCCCGAAGATGATCGCCTGGCCGCTGGCGATCAGCGCGTAAACGCCGCCGAACAGGATCCCCACGATGGTGGCCTGCACGAACAGATGCACGCTCACCCCGTCCAGGCCGGCTTGGCGATCGGCTTGGTGAGGGCCTGGGCCGGCGGGTACACCGGCAAGAGCTGACCGTGGACCCACTGCACGACGGTGTCGGAGCCCTGCGGAGCGCCGTAAGCGTTCCAGCTGAGGTTGCCTTCCACGGTGGGCCAGGTGCCGTGGTGCAGGACCGAGATGATGGTCGCGTTGTCGATCTTGTGATACCGCTGAGCCACCAGCCGGAGCAGCTGGCCGCAGGCGAACGCCTCGGCCGCGGCCGGGTCAATGTGTGCTGCCGTGCCGCCATACATCGCTACGTAGGCCTTCTCGAAGGCGGCGTTGCCGGCGGTCTTGGCTTGCGGGAACCAGTCGCCGGTGCTGAAGATCCCTTCCGCATTGCCCGGCCCGACCTGCGCGGGGAACGTCGGGTCGTTCGGACCGCCGGTGAAGAACACGAATTTCGGCGTGAAATGGGCCTGAACCATGCCCTTGACTTCGGCGACCGCGTCGGCGCCGCCGGTTCCCGAGACGAGCAGGTCAGGCTTTACCGCGACGAGTTTCGTCACTACGGGGCTCAGGTTGACGGTTTCGGCGGCATAGGTCGTCCCGTACACCGTCTTGATGCCGGCTGCCGCCAGGCGATGCTGGATCTCACCGACGATCGCCAGCGTGAACGGGTCGTCAGCCGAGGGATAGGCGGCCGTCCGCGGGCGCTGGGCGGCCGGCAGCGAGAGAATGTAGTTGGCGAATGCGTCGCCCGAGCTGATGATCGGGGCGGGCTGGGCAAAGAACAGGTTGCTCAGCTTCAGGCCGAAGACCTGCGGAGCGCCGCCGGAAGGCTCGATGAACGCATAGCCGAAGCGCTTGGCGATCGTCGCCGCCGGGACGGTGAGCAGGCTGGAGAACGGGCCGAACGTCAGATTGACGTGATCGGCGGTAATCAGGTTCTCGTAGTTGGTTACTACCTGGGTCGGGTTCGACGCGTCATCGACGATCTTCAGGCTGACCTTGCGTCCGAGCAGGCCGCCCTGCTTGTTGACCGTGGCGGCCCACAGCTTGTAGCCCTTCAGGGCCGGGTCGGCCAGGGTGGCAAAGTCGCCGGAGAGTGACATCGACGCCCCGATGACGAGCGGCGGCCCCGAACTGGTCGAAGTGCCAGTCGAGGAGGGAGCCGCCGAGGACGAGCACGCGCCCAGCAACAGCGCGGCCGCCGCGCATCCCAGTACAGCCCATCTAGAGCGCCGCACGGTTCTCACCATTTTTGGCTTCCTCCCATGTCCCTGGCCGCCGTCTCCGGTGACATTGCTCCCAGGGCGGGAACACTGTTACCGTGACAGTACTGACGTGCCCAACCCTCGTCAAGGTCGACTGATCGCACCGCCCAAAGGAGTTGCCGTGGCCCTTCACCGGCTCACGTCGGTCACCATCGGCGTCCCGAACGTCGCCGAGACAGCTACCTATTACGAAGAGTTCGGCCTGACCCGCCATGACGGCAACCGATTCGCCACCGCCGACGGCGGCGAACAGCTCCGTCTCGTCGCCTCGCCGCGGCGGCGGCTCGTCGAGCTCGGCATCGGTGCCGCAGATCCCGACGACATCGACTCGGTCGCCGCGCGCCTTACCGCGGCCGGGGCGGCCGTCAAGCAGACCCCAGATTCCCTGGCCGCCGTCAACCCCGGAACCGGCGTGCGGGTCGTCGTCAGCGTCGCGGACCCGGTCAGCCAGGACGCGGCTCCGGCGGTTGCCCAGAACGCGCCTGGCCGACGCGACCGCGGCACATCCCGGGCCGAGCCCATCTTGCGCGCGACTCCCGTCCGGCCGCGCAAACTCGGCCACGTCGTGCTGGGCTCGACCGACCTCGAGGCCAGCGAGAGGTTCTTCATTCAGGGAGTTGGCTTCAAGGTCAGCGACACCATTGCCGGTGCGGCATCGTTCCTCCGGTGCTCCACCGATCACCACAATCTGCTCGTCCAGGCGGCACCGGTCGGGTTCCTGCACCACACGTCCTGGCAGGTCGACGACGTGGACGAGATCGGCCGCGGCGCCACCGCGCTGCTGGAAAAGGACCCGGACCGCCATGTGTGGGGACTCGGCCGGCACCACATCGGGTCCAACTTCTTCTGGTATCTCAAAGACCCGGCAGGCAACTTCAGCGAGTATTACGCCGACCTGGACTGCATAATTGACGACCAGCTCTGGGACCCTGGCGTCTGGGACGACATCAGGGCCCTCTACAGCTGGGGTCCTCCGGTTCCGGAGGCGTTCCTCGCCCCGGCCGACCTCGCCGGACTCATGGCCGCGACCCACAACCCCTGAGCGCCGGCGCGACCGACGCACGGTTGGCGGCGCCGCTGACTCCTTGCCTGAATCCGAACGGGATTCTATGGTGGTCAATATCAGACAAATATTGTCTGAAAACGTCCCCGCCGCCTCGGTTGTACCGGCTGAGCGAGCCGTGAGGAGTGAACTGTGCACCTGGGGAAGATCGCGGCCGAGCAGCCCGGCAAGGCGGCGGTGATCATGGCCGGCTCGGGCCAGACGATCACCTTCGGTGAGCTGGACGCGGCCGCCAACCGGCTCGCGCACGTGCTGTACGACGCCGGGCTCCGGCACGGCGACCACGTCGCGTTCATGCTGGAAAACCGCTGGGAGTTCCTGGCGATCGCCTGGGCGGCCCAGCGGTCGGGACTGTATTACACCGCGGTCAGCTCCCGGCTGCAGGCCGACGAGGCCGCCTACATCGTTGACGACTGCGGGGCGCAGGCCTTCATCGCCTCGGCGGCGGTGGCCGCTATCGCCGTCACCTTGTCCGCCGTCACCCCGAAGGTCCGGCTCCGGCTCATGCTGGACTCACCGGCCGAGGGCTTCACCTCCTATGAAGAGGTCACCGCCGATGCTTCCGCCACCCCCGTCCCGGGCGAGGCGGAGGGGACGGACATGCTGTACTCCTCGGGTACCACCGGCCGGCCGAAGGGGGTCATGCCGGATCTGCCGCTGACCCCCATGGGCACCCCGGGCTCGCTCTACCGGCTGGTGTCGCTGCTGTTCCCGCCGGACGCGGACTCCGTCTACCTCTCCCCGGCGCCGCTGTACCACGCCGCGCCGCTGCGGTACTGCCTGACCGTGCAGCGGTTCGGCGCGACCGTGGTGGTCCTGGAGAAGTTCGACCCCGAGCAGGCGCTCGCCGCGATCGAGACGTACCGGGCCACGCACAGCCAGTGGGTGCCGGCGATGTTCATCCGGATGCTGAAGCTGCCCGCCGGGATCCGCGCCAAGTGGGACCTGTCGAGCATGCGGTACGCCATTCACGCCGCCGCGCCGTGCCCGATCCCGGTCAAGGAGCAGATGATCGAGTGGTGGGGCCCGGTCCTGCACGAGTACTACTCCGGTACGGAGGCGGCCGGCTTCACCTATGTCAACTCCGCGGACTGGCTGACGCACAAGGGCACCGTGGGCCGGTCGCTGGTCGGGGTGCCGCACGTTTGCGACTCCAGCGGCGAGGAACTGCCGCCGGGCGGGATCGGGACGATCTACTTCTCCGGCGGCCCTGCGTTCGAGTACCACGGTGACCCGGCCAAGACAGCGGCGTCCCGCGACCCCAGGGGACGCGGCTGGACCACCCTCGGTGACGTCGGGTACCTCGACGAGGACGGTTTCATCTACCTCACCGACCGCGCCTCCAACATGATCATCAGCGGCGGGGTGAACATCTACCCGCAGGAGGCCGAGAACGTCCTGGCCGTCCACCCGAAGGTCGGCGACGTCGCGGTCTTCGGCATACCCGATCCCGACATGGGCGAGCAGGTCAAGGCCGTCGTGCAGCCATCGTCGATGGCGGACGCGGGACCGGAGCTCGCCGCCGAGCTGATCGCCTACTGCCGCGACCGCCTCGCCCACTACAAGTGCCCCAGGTCCGTCGACTTCCGCGCCGAGCTGCCCCGTCAGCCCACCGGCAAGCTCGTCAAGCGGATGCTCAGGGACGAGTACACCCGAGTGACGGGAGACCAGCGATGACACTTACCGTGACTGAGGCCGGACGGGCCCTCACCGACGCGTCGGCGTACGCCGACGAAGCGTGGCTGCACGAAGCGCTCACGCTGCTGCGCCGGGAGGACCCGGTCCACTGGGTGGAAGCTGACGGGTTCGAGCCGTTCTGGGCCGTCACCCGGTGGGCCGACATCATGGGCATCGAGCGCAACCACACCCTGTTCCACAACGCTCCGCGGCCGCTGCTGGCGACCGCCGAAATGGACGCGCTGCAGCGGCAGCGGGAAGCCGAGGGCATCGGCCTGCGCACCCTCATCCACATGGACGATCCGCAGCACCGGGTGGTCCGGGCGATCGGCGCCGACTGGTTCCGGCCGAAGGCGATGCGTGCCATGGAAGAGCGGATGCGGGAGCTGGCCAGGCGGTACGTTCAACCGGATGGCGGAACTCGGCGGCAGCTGCGACTTCGTGCAGCAGGTCGCCGTGCACTACCCGCTGCAGGTGATCTTGTCCCTGCTCGGCCTGCCCGAGTCGGACTTCCCCCGGCTGCTCAAGCTCACCCAGGAACTGTTCGGGGGCGATGACGAGGAGTTCCAGCGCGGGAGCACGCCGGAAGAACTTCTGGCGACCCTGCTCGACTTCTTCGGCTACTTCCAGGGCATTACGAACGCGCGCCGGGAAACCCCGACCGACGACCTGGCCTCGGCGATCGCCAACGCCCGCGTTGACGGCGAGTACCTGTCCGACATCGACGTCGCCTCCTACTACGTCATCATCGCCACCGCCGGCCACGACACCACCAGCTCCACGATCGCCGGCGGCCTGCACGCCCTCATCGAGCATCCCGCCGAGCTGACCCGGCTGCGCGAGGATACGGCCCTGCTGCCGACCGCCGTGGACGAGATGATCCGCTGGGTCACCCCGGTCAAGGAGTTCATGCGGACCGCCACCGCCGACGCCGAGGTGGGCGGGGTGACCGTCAAGGAGGGCCAGGCCGTGCTGCTGTCCTATCCCTCGGGCAACCGCGACGAGGACGTCTTCCCCGACCCATTCCGCTTCGACGCCGGCCGCGAGCCCAACAAGCATCTCGCGTTCGGGTTCGGCGTTCACTACTGCCTCGGCGCTGCCCTCGCCCGGATGGAGACCCGCGCCCTGTTCGCCGAACTGCTGCCCCGCCTGGAGTCCATCGAGCTAGCCGGGCAGGCCGAATACACGGCCACTACCTTCGTCGGCGGCCCCAAGCACCTGCCCATCGGTTACAGCCTGAGGGGATGACCGCCGGCGTGCGGGGAAGGCCCGCAGACCCTGGCATCGAGAACCGCGTGCTCACCGCCGCCCTGACCGTGTACGGGGAGGTCGGCTGGGCCGGATTCACCCTGGACGCCGTCGCCCGCCGCGCGCCGGTCGGCAAGGCGGCACTCTACCGCCGCTGGCCCACCAAGGAGATCCTCCTCCTGGCCGCCCTGGAACGGCTCGCCGAGCCACCGGACGAGCATGCGGACCTCACCGACCTGCGCGGCTGCCTGACCGGCATCGCCGGTCAGGTCATCGCCATGTACGTCGGCCCCAAGGCCATGGCCCTGCCCCGCGTTCTCATCGAGGCCGGACAGTACCCCCCGCAGTTCGACAGCATGGTCCAGGACATCGTTCAGGCACGCTTCGCCACCGGCCAGTCCGTCATCCAGGCCGCCATCGACCGCGGTGAACTCGCCCCCGGCACCGCACCCGACCTGATCATCGACGCGATCATGGGCCGCGTCCTGCGGCTCATCGTGCTCACCCCGGGCGCCCAGCGGACCGCCATCCACGCCCAGCGCGACCAGCACGCCGCCACCATCGCCGACTACGTCCTTCGAGCCGTCGGCCGCTGATTGTGGCTGGAGGTCCGGGTGGCAGCGTTCGCGCGCCACCCGGGCCTCTTGACCTCCACGATGGTGCACGCGCGCCCTTCTTCCATCCCGGCAGGCGGCCAAGCAGGCTACCGGTCAGCAGGGGGTCAGGCCCGTCGGTCAGCCGGGGTCAGGGATGCCCGCTGGCCACAATGACCACTGACCCCCGTCAGGCGATCATCGGAGTGGTGAGGAACTCCGCGGAACCCGCCGGCGCCACGATCGAAGATCCCGCCGGGAGGCCGGTGCTGGCCCGGGCGATCGCGCCCGCGCCCGGCCGCCTGCCCGACCTGCCCTGTGCCGACTGTCTCGACCAGCCGGCCGCCGCCGGGCGCAGCAGGCCGGCTGTTCCCCGCCAGGTCGCGTTCTGGCTGCTGGCGTTCGTGTTCACCGCCACCATGCTCGGCACCACCCTGCCGACCCCGCTGTACGTCATCTACCAGGCTCAGTGGCATTTCCCCGCGGCCGTCGTGGCGTTGATCTTCGCGGTCTACGCCGCCGGGGTGCTGGCCGCCCTGCTCCTGGCGGGGAGGGCCTCAGACCAGGCCGGGCGCAAACCCGTGCTGGCCCTGGCCCTCGGCTGCAGCGCGGTGAGCACGGTCGTGTTCATCCTGGCCCCCGACGTTGGAGTCCTCTTCGCTGGCCGGATCCTGTCCGGGCTGTCCGCGGGGCTGATGACCGGCACGGCGACCGCGACGCTGACGGAGCTGATCCCCGGCTCCGCCAGCCGCCGGGCATCACTGGTGGCCACGGCGGTGAACATGGGCGGCCTCGGCCTCGGCCCCCTGATCGCGGGCCTGCTCGCCCAGTACGCGCCCCATCCCACCGTCCTGGTGTTCGAGGTGTACCTGGTGGTGCTGGCGGCCGCGGGCCTGTGCTTGTTCTTCGTTCCCGAAACGGTGAGCCCGCGCCAGCGGCCCGTCGTGCGCTTCGCCGGACTGTCCATCCCCGAGCGGGGCCGGGGCGAGTTCGTCGCCGCCAGCCTGGCCGGGTTCAGCGCTTTCTCCCTGCTCGGGCTGTTCGCCGCGCTGGCGCCTACCTTCGTCGGGGACGTCCTGCACGAGAGCAGCCACGCGGTTCAGGGTGCCGTCGTGTTCCTCATGCTGGCGGTGGGCACGGTCACCCAGATCCTGCTGTCCCGGTTCAACAGCCGCCGGGTCGTGATGGCCGGCCTGGTCCTGTTCCTGGCCGCGCTGGCCCTGATCGTCGCCGCCCTCGCCCAGGCCGGCCTGGCCCTGTTCCTGGCCGGGACGGTCGTGGCCGGGGTGGCCGTGGGCGCGGTCTTCCTGGGCAGCCTGGCCACCGCCAATCGCCTGGCCCCGCCCGGGCGGCGCGGCCAGACCATATCCACCTTCTTCGTGCTGTGCTATGTCGGCCTGACGATCCCTGTCGTCGGCGTCGGGGTGGCCTCCGGGTTCGTCGGGGACTTCGCGGCGGTGCTGGCCTTGTCTGTCCTGCTCGCTGCCCTGTGCACGTTCTCCTTCGGCAGCATCCGCCGGGCGCTGTGAGTCCGGCCGCAGCCCCAGGGGCGCGGCCCGGCTTCGAATATCCGTCATCTGACGGATGTCTTGCCGTGCAACTTTCACGAGACTTGCCCTGCAAATACCGGCACCATCCAGCCGGTGACAGTTGACCCGATCCGACGGCCGGAGGCCAGCGTGCCGAGATCAGTCAGCTGGCGGCGACGGCGCAGAGAGGCGGGCCCGTTGGACGTTGCCCGGCTGCGGGAAAGCTTCGCCCAGGTGGCGGAGCACGGCGACGAGCTACCGCTGTTCTTTTACTCAGACCTGTTCATCAGGCACCCGGAAGTACGGGACATGTTCCCTGTCTCGATGGCGGCCCAGCGCAGCCACCTCGTGGACGCGCTGGTCAAGATCGTTGCCCAGGTGGACAACGTGGACGATCTGACCGCCTTCCTGCAGGGGCTGGGCCGTGATCACCGGAAGTTCGGCGCTCTCGCTGAGCACTACGACGCCGTCGGCGCCAGCCTGCTCGCGACCTTGGAGTACTTCTCCGGGCCCGCCTGGACACCGGAACTGGCTGCCGACTGGAAGGCGGCCTACGAGCTCATCGGCGCCGTCATGACCGGGGCGGCGCGCGAGGACGAGCAGCTGTGGCCGGCCTGGTGGCACGGCACGGTCGTGGCCTGCGAGCGGAGGTCGTTCGATGTCTCCGTGCTGTTCGTCCAGCCGGAGCCGCGCCTGGAGTACCTGCCGGGACAGTCCGTGGCGATCGAATCCCCCCGCCGCCCGAGGCTGTGGCGCTACTACTCCATGGCGAACGCGCCACGTCAGGACGGGCTGCTGGAGTTCCATGTCCGGCTGATCGATGGCGGCGCGGTGAGCATGGCATTGACCAGCGGCACGGCCGCCGGCAGCGAGCTGCGGCTGGGACCTCCGGTTGGGGTCCTGACGCTGCGTCAGCCTGTCTCCGGCCGGGACCTCTTGCTCGTGGCGGGAAGTACCGGGCTGGCCCCGCTGAAAGCCATTCTCGAGCAGCTGACGGCGCTGTCGCAGCCGCCGAAGGTCCACCTCTTCGTCGGCGCCCGGACCGCCGACGGACTCTATGACCTGGACAGCCTGGAGAAGATGGCCGCCCAGTACCCCTGGCTGACCGTCACGCCGGCCGTGTCAGCCGACCCCAAGTTTGCCGGCGAGACCGGCAGCCTCCCGGATGTGGTGGCCCGGCACGGCGACTGGTCAGGGCACGACGCCTACCTGGCCGGCCCGACGAAGCTGGTCCAGGACACCGCCGCCCGGCTGACCTCAGCGGGCATGACGGCAGATCAGATACATATCGAGGATTTCGGCTGGAGCGAGCCTTGACCAGAGCCTGGTTCGAAGATCAGAACAGGATGACTCCCGAAGAGCTGCTGACCGCGACGTTTCCCCTGTCGCGGCTGGGACGGCGCGGCTACGAAGAGGATGCCGTCCTGGACTTCCTGCGCACGGCGCACACCGAGTTCGTGCGGTTGGTGAACGACCGGACGGCGCTGTGGCAGGAAGTTGAACGGCTCCGCCGCCGGGTCATCGCCGCAGACGCCGCCGGCGACCAGGCGGTGTTGTTCGGTGAGGCAGATTCGCACGTGCACGCGGTGCGGATACTGTCAACCGCGCAGGTCACCGCGGACAGGTACGTGGCTGACGCGCAGGCTTACAGCGGCCGTCTCACCGAGGAGGCCAGGCTGCGCCGCGACGAGATCCTCGCCGAAGCCCAGCAGTACTCGGACATGCTCCTGGAGGATGCGCACGCCAGGGCCCGGGAGGCAGCGGTCACCGCGCTGAACACGGCACCGCCGCAGTCCGCCCAGGACCGGCAGGCGGCGCAGGCGGAGCTCGCGTACCTGCGTACCTACAGCGACGTCTACCGGGCACATCTGCGCGCTTACACCGAGGGGATCCTGCGGGGCATCGAGGAGTGGGAGCAGAAGGAAGCGACCTCGGTCCAGCAGGCAGCACCTGGCGTCCCTGGCGTTCCCTATGCCGCCGCGCCGGCGATTGACGGCAACGGATATATGCACCACTAACCTAGCCGCGAGCATTGCCGGGCATTCCCTTGCCGGCGTGCGCCGCTGCTCGTTACTACTGGCTGGGCCATTCCTGGCCGGCGGCTGCGACAGGAATGCGTGTCGCTGACGCACGTGCTTTCTAAGCCAGGCAAATGCGCCCGGAGTGCGCACGGATTAATTGGCGGAGATGTGAGCACCCCGGGCACGCTACAGAACTCAGTACATCCACGGCCTGGCGGAAATATGGCCGGGATGGTGATGGCCCGCACGGTGATGATGCCCGGCGCTGGCATGATGGCTGCTGCCGTGACCGGATGTGGCCGCTACATCGGTACCGAGGCTGCCGAGCATGAGTGCCGTAATGGCAATCCCGCTCGCGGCACGGCTGACCGCATCGGTACGCAGGGCTGCCATCAGCCCGTTGACCGGAATGTTTCGCCGCTGCCCTGCAGCTGGCAGGATCCAGCTATGCTCTTTCATCGGGATGATCCCCTCATCGGTAACTTAGATGGTGGGTCTGCGCAGACTCCCTCAAAAGGAAACTACACCATTCTTCGCCCTTGGAGGTGCCATTCTGATTGATCCTGTGACAATTTTTCCTGCAGGCCTCGTATCGTCAGTTGTCATCCGTCCGGCGAGGGATCAAGCGCCGGGCCGAGGGGGGTGGCCGCGCGGGCGCGGCCGGCGATGACCTTGGCTGGGCAGCGTGAGCCGATTGCAGTGAAAATTGCGCTGCATGCCACCGGAGGGCGACATGCTTCCCGCTGTTCCGTAATTCCCTTAAGATGCGGGTGGGAACTGCCCGCAACGGGTATTAGCGCATCGGCAACGCTTGGGCGCATCTGTCAGCTGCAATCCAGTCCACGGGCGGTAGAGATGCAAGGCGATCATGGAATTCCGGGCGCTCGGACCGATTGAGCTCTGGTCGGCTGGACGACGGCAGGATCTCGGGCCCGCCAGGGCGCGATCCATCCTGGCCATGCTCCTGCTGGCACCACGCGCGATAGTGCCGGCCGAGACTCTCATTGACCGGCTGTGGGACACGCGGCCGCCGGCCAAGGCCAGGGAGAGCCTTTCGGTCTACGTGGCCAGGCTCCGGGCGTCACTGCGGCAGGGGGCCGGCGACAGCGTGCAGCTGATCGGGCGCGGGCGCGGCGGCTACATGCTGGAAGTCGATCCCGAGGCGGTCGACCTGCATCAGTTCCGCCGCATGCGTCGGCAAGCCGATGCCCTCGCCGCCGGGGGCGACCACGAGCACGCAGCCGGCCTGCTCCGCGAGGCGGTCGGGCTCTGGCGGGGACAGGCGCTGGCCGGGATCCGCGGCGACTGGGCAGCGAAGATGCGCGATGCCCTCGAAGAGGAGCGCCGGGCGGCCATCCTCGAGCGCGTCGCCTGCGAGCTGGAGCTCGGCCGGCATGCCGACCTGGTCGGCGAGCTTCGCCACCTGCTCGCTCAGTACCCCTTGGATGAAACGCTGGTCGGCCACCAGATGACCGCGCTTTACCGCACCGGCAGGCCAGCCGACGCACTGAGCCTCTACCGGGAGACCCGCGGCCGTCTCGTGGAAGAGCAGGGAACGGAACCGGGCGCGAGACTGTCCGAGCTCCATCAGCGCATCCTGGGCCGTGACCCCAGGCTGGCCGCTGGGCCGTCCGGTCAGCGCCATGCCCGGGCGGCACCGCCGGACACCCTTCCGCCTGAGACGACGGAATTCGTGGGCCGCGGCGAAGAACTCGGACTGCTCACGCGGGCGCGCAGCGGCATCCCCGGGATCGCCATCATCGAGGGCATGCCGGGCGTGGGCAAGACCGCGCTGGCGGTCCGCGCGGCGCGCCTGGTCTGCGGCCAGTACCCGGACGGGACTCTCTACCTCAATCTTCGTTCCCATGATCCGGATAACTCTGCGCTCGACCCGGCCGAGGCGCTGCACCGGCTGCTCCAGATGCTGTCCGTGCCGGCCGCGCAGATCCCCGAGACCATCGGCCAGCGCGCCGCACTGTGGCGGGCCCAGCTCAGCCGTCGCCGCGCCGTCGTGATCCTCGACGACGCGGCCGGGCATGACCAGATCCGCCCGCTCCTGCCGGTGACAGGCCGGTGCCTGACGTTGATCACTACCCGGCGCACGCTTCCCGATCTCGGCGGTGCCCGCTCGCTGACCCTGGACGTGCTGCCGGCCGGCGAAGCCATCACGCTGTTCCGCCGGATCGCCGGCGAGCGCGGGACCGGGGACGCGGATCAGGTGGCCGCGGCGGTGGGACTGTGCGGGCGGCTGCCGCTCGCGATCCAGCTCACCGCAGGCCGGATCGCGCAGGACGGCCCGGCGAGCCTCGCGGGCCTGATCGAGGAACTGTCGCAGCCCCCGCCAGCGCTCGGTGGCACCGGTGCGGCGAGCCCGGAGGTGATAGCTGCCTTCCACCTGTCCTACCGTGCGCTGGAGCCCGACCATCAGCGGTTCTTCCGGCGGCTGGGCGTCAGTCCGTGCGCCGGCCTCAGCTTGCCGGCCGCGGCCGCCCTGGGCGGCTGCACCCTCGCTGAGGCGGAGAAGGCGCTGGTCACGCTGCTTGACTGTCACCTGCTGGCACGCGCCGCCGACGGTCAGTTCCGCTTTCATGACCTCATCCGCGACTATGCGGCGGCGCGAGCCGCTCGTGCTGACCCCGAGGCCGAGCAGAGGCAGGCGGTGAGCAGGCTCCTTGACTACTACCTGCATACTGCCGGCCGCGCCGCCCGGGTCCTCCATCCGCTCCGGCACCGGACCCCCGTGCTGGTCAGCCACGTGCCGGCCGGCGGCCCGGCTCTGGGCACCGCCGAAGACGCCGAAGGCTGGCTGGAAGCGGAGTGGCGCAACATCCTGCAGGCCGCGCGCTACGCCGGCCGGCACGAATGGCAGCAGAAGTGCGCCGACCTCGCCGACCTGGTGGCCGACTTCATGGAAGTCAAGGCGTACTGGGACGAGGCGATAGCGGCCCACACCGTTGCCCTGCAGGCCAGCCGTGATCTCGCCGACCCGGCCAGGATCGCGCGGGCGGCGCTGGCGCTCAGCGCGGTGCGCCAGCAGACCGGAAGGCACGACGCGGCCATTGCCTTGGCTGGTGAAGCCGCGGCGATCTACCGGTTGCTGGCCGACCGCGGAGGCGAGGCCGTATCTCTCGACCACATAGGACTGGCTCACCAGCGCACAGCCCGTTCCCGCGAGGCACTCGCCTATTTCTCCGAAGCGCGGATTCTGTACCGTGCTGCCGACGACCAGCGCGGCGTGGCCGACACCCTGAGCCATTCCGGGATCGCCTGCTGGCATCTGGGGCGTTACCCCGAGGCGCAAGAGCATCTGCGTGCCGCTCTTTCGCTGTACCAAAAGGTCAGCGACCGGCGCGGGGAAGCGAAAGTGCTCAACAACCTGGGGCGGGTACACCTGTACAACGGTCATCACCGGGACGCACTCGATGCCTACCAGGAGTCCCTGCAGATATTCCGGGAGATCGGCGGTGCGCAGAACGAGGCGATCCTGTATCACAACATCGGCAGCGTCCACCATTACAAGGGACAGCACGAAAAAGCGCTCGCCGCCTGTCGCCGGGCCCTGGAAATATACCGTGACATCGGCGACCTGCCGAACGAGGCCGACGTGCTCAATGACATCGGTGCCATTTACCAGAGCGCGGCCTGCTGTGACGAGGCACTCATTCATCACCAGAAGGCACGGCTGATTGCCGAGGAGATCGGGGACCTGTCCCAGCAGTTGATCGCGCTTCGCGTTATTGCCGACATACATCGCGCCTCGGGCCGGTACGCCGAAGCTCTTGATCACTACGACACCGCCCTCCGGCTGGCCATGCAGGTCAGCGACCCATATGAGGAAGGCAAGATCCTCGAGGGAATCGCGGAATCGACGCTCAGCACGCAGGGGTCGGACGCGGCCCGGATTGTCTTCCGCCAGGCGCTTGACATCTTCGAACGCCTCGGCGTGCCTGAGGGAGAATCGGTGCGGATACGCATAGAGGCCATGGATCCCGCTTTCGCCGTGCGCATGTCCTAGTCCCGCAGGCCGCCGCCGGGCCCCATGTGCGCCGTGACCTGGGGTGCAAGGTAGCCGTCAAAGCGAGTGCAAGATGACCGTCCAGGCTGGTAGCAGACGAATGTGCTGCAGTCCCCGGTAGCCGGAGGTCGCTGGCCGCCGCTATCGCGGGGCACGGCAACCCAGGGCTAGCAGGGAGGTCTCCGTGGACCTGAACCAGGGTCGGATCCGTCCGGGTTCTCGCTGGCGCTTTCCTGGCCGTGGCCGGCCGCGGGGCGCCCGCGGGCTGGAGCCGGGCGCGGACTCGGCGGCGTTCCCGTCGCTGCACGCCTGCCCGGTAGCGGCGGGGGAAACTGAGGCCGGCCTGGCTCCCTACCCGGCGGCGTGGTCCGCCCTTGACAGCTTGCTGGTCAGCGCCGAAAAGTTCATGACCCAGTTCCACATCGAGAACCGGCTGGGACCGCCCGACCAGCGGCTCTGGCAGGTCCGCCGCGAGATCGAGGCGTCGGGCACGTACTGGCACACGCCAGCCGAGCTGGCCTTCGGCGCGCGGGTGGCCTGGCGGAACAGCTCGCGGTGCATCGGGCGGCTGTACTGGCAGAGCCTGTCCGTGCGCGACCGTCGCGAGGTCAGTGCGGCAGCGGACGTCGCCGCCGAATCGGTCCAGCACCTGCGTGAGGCGACCAACGGCGGCCGGATCCGGCCGATGATCACTGTGTTCGCGCCGAGCGCGCCGGGCCGGCCGGGGCCGCGGATCCTCAACTCCCAGCTTGTTCAGTACGCGGGTTACGAGGCCGCCGACGGCTCGGTCGCCGGAGACCCGGCGAACGCCGATTTCACCCGCCTGGCCCGCGAGCTCGGCTGGCCAGGCATCTGGCCATCCGGCCAGTTCGACATGCTCCCGCTGCTGGTGCAGGAGGTCGGCGCGCCGGTAACGCTGCACCGGATACCCGCCGACGCGGTACTCGAGATAGCCATCGAGCATCCGCAGTTCCCCTGGTTCGCCGACCTGGGGCTGCGCTGGTACGCCGTGCCGGTGATCAGCGACATGTACCTGGAGATCGGCGGCGTCTCGTACCCCGCCGCGCCATTCAACGGCTGGTACATGTGCACGGAGATCGGGTCGCGTGACCTCGGCGACAGCGGCCGTTACGACCAGTTGCCGGCCATCGCCGCCCGCATGGGCCTTTCGGTGGCCAGCGACAAGAGCCTGTGGAAAGACAAGGCCATGACCGAGCTCAACGTCGCGGTCCTGCACTCGTTCAGCACGGCCGGTGTCACGATCACCGACCATCACACCGAGTCGGCCCGCTTTCTTGCGCACATAGACCGGGAAGAACGGCACGGCCGGGCGTGCCCGGCCGACTGGACCTGGATCGTGCCGCCCGCCGCATCCTCCGCGACCCCGGTCTTCCACCGGTACTACCAGGATTTCGATCAGACACCGAACTTCTACCGCCGCCCGGCGCCCGCCAGGCGGAGACAGGCAGGCTTTTACGATCTTCGGCAGGGCGTCGGCGAGGTGGCTGCGGGGTGCCGCCATCGAGACTGACCTCCGGCCGTGAGATCGGGCAATGGTCGCCGGGCGGACGGTTCGTTACTTGCGCCGCAAGTCTCATGCAAGTTGCGCGGCGAGACATCCGTCAGTTGACGGATGTTCGAAGCGGAGCCCCGGCCGGCCACCCGGCGCGGGGCCCGGCGGACCGGCGGGATGTTCGCCGGCCGTACTCAAAATCCGTCAGCTGACCGATGTCTTGCACTGCAAGTTGCGGGAGATTTTTGCTGCAAGTACCGGAACGATCCTGTCTGCGAAGTCAGCCAGCTTGTCCCCGTCCCACTGCGCAGCGTGATCAGCCCCCCGGACCAGCGAAAGCCACCCCGCTAAGGAACCTGATGAACACGATGGCGCCGACCCGTCCGACCATGCCCCACCGGCACCGTGTCCCGCTGACCGCAGGACCGGCCGCAGCAGCCGAAGCCCGCGGCCAGGTCCGGGCGGCCATCTGCACGTGGGATGTCCCCGTTGACCCGG
The DNA here is from genome assembly GCA_963702235.1 of uncultured Actinomycetes bacterium. GTDB lineage: Bacteria > Actinomycetota > Actinomycetes > Streptosporangiales > Streptosporangiaceae > PALSA-505. The sequence goes on along the minus strand of CAVPBZ010000018.1, from coordinate 1,109,089 downwards.
ACGTTGCGGTGCTTCTCACCAGCGAACTGGTGACCAACGCCATCCGGCACCAGGCGGGCGAGACGGTCCTGCTCGCCGTCACCTGCTCCAGCGATCAGCTGCGTGTTGACGTGCACGACACGTCGCGCTCCCTGCCAGCCCCGGCAGACGTGCCAGCCGACGCCGAGGCCGGACGGGGCCTGATGCTCGTCGCCAGCCTGTCCGCGGAGTGGGGTTACTACCGCACCGCCGCGGGCAAGGCCGTGTACTTCACGCTGGCGTTCCAGCCCGATCTCTACCCAGCGCCGCCATCATCGAGCCGTGATGGTGCGCAAGGCTGCCTCGCGGGCAATGTCCGTCCGCGAGTGGACATCGAGCTTCTTGAGGATGTGCGAGACGTGAGTCGCGACGGTTCTTCGCGATAGCAGCAGCCGGGCGGCGATCTCGGGGTTCGACAATCCCTCCTCCACGAACGCCGCGACCTTGGTCTCAGTCGGCGTGAGGCTGTCCCAGCCGCTGCGGGCCTGCCGGTGCTTGGCACGCGGACCTCGGCGGATGCCGTAGGCGCGGAACCTGGCCTGCAGCCGGGCGACGTCGGCGGCAGCGCCCAGCGAGGCGTAGACCTCCACGGCACGGGTGAATGCCGCGCGCGCCTGGCCGCGGTCGCCGGCCCGGACGAACTCTGCGGCGGCCGCCTCCAGCGCCTTGGCTCTCAGCAGTGGCCGGCCGGCGTCGTCATAACGCTCCGCGGCCGTCAGCAGCCGGGCGGCATCCTGGTCCACCAGGCCGCGGCAGTAGAGCGCGTTCGCCTGCCGGTGCGGGACCTCCGAATCCGTGGCCAGCGCGGCGGCCTGGCCCGCGAGGACCTGCGCGGTGCTAGCGTCGCCGGTCTCCACGGCGAGGCGGACGGCATCGGCCAGCAGGTCCTCGATCTCCTCGAGTTCTTCGGCGTGGCCGCGGAACCCGGCGGTCAGCTCGGCCAGTGCCTCGAGTAGCGCTCCGTCGTGCTCGCGGTCCAGGCTGCGGGCGAGGGCCAGCGGGCCAATGAGGCGGTGCCCGAACCGGCTGGCGTGGGGGGCGGCAGCAGCGAGGTGGCGGCGCGCCATGCCGATCTCGCCGCGATGGAAGCTGATCACCGCGGCGATGCCGAGATCGCAGCAGGCTGCGGCGGGTTCCTTGAGGTCTTCTTGCAGGATCTCTACCTCAGCCAGCGCATCGTCCCATCGTCCGGTTCCGAAGAGCAGCTGGCCCAGGGCGCTATGCGCCTGGCCCAGCCGGATCACCGTGCCGACCTGGTCCGCGAGCTGCCGCGCCTGCCGGGCCGCGGCCAGCGCTTCCTCGTACTGGTCGAGGTCTCCCAGCGTGACCGCCTTGTTGATCTGCAGCAGCAGCCGCAGGTCGGTCAGCGCCGGATCGGCCTGGGTCACGGTCAGCGCCCGGTCGAACAGCGGCAGCGCGTCGGTCATCTGCCCCTGCGCCGAGGTCACCAGGGTGAGCACATGCAGGGCCCAGCCCATCGCCCAGTTGTCACCCGCCTCCGCCGCCGCCGCGAGCGCGCTGGCGGCGACCTGGCCAGCCTTCTCGACCTCGCCAACGTTGCTGTGCGTCCGCGCGGCGAGCACGAGCAGCCTGGCGCGGTGCCGGGCCTGGAGCCCGGGATAAGCCAGCGCCTGGTTCAGCGTGGCCAGGGACTCCGCGGACAGGCCGGCCCGGATGCGGCACTGGGCCAGGGTCCAGTGCAGGTCCACGAGGAGATCGGGCTCGGCGGCGTGCTCCAGCGCGCGGTTCGCCACTTGCTCGGCCCCGGCGATATCACCGACCCGGTAGAGGGCGTCGGCGAGCCGGCTCTCGAGCCAGTCGTGCTGGCCCAGGCCAGCCGGGGAGCCGTTGACCGCACGGGTGAGGAGCTCGGCCGCAACACCGGGGGCCTGGCCTACCAGCGGGTCCGACGTGCCGGCCAGCCAGTTCAGCATCCACTCATCCACCGGCTCGGTCGTGCCGCCCGGCCCGCCGACGGCCCGCAGCAACTGCCGGGCGACCCGGTCCGCCGGCGCGCCGGCCTCCGCGAGGGCGCGCCCGGCATCGCGGTGCCAGGCGGCCCGTACCGGCGCCGGCATCTCGTCGTACAGCGCCGCCCGGATCAGCGGATGCCGGAACCCGAGCCCGTTGCCGGACTCGGCCAGCACGCCAGCGGCGCGTGCCTCGTCCACGGCCGGGATCAGGTCGGCCACGCTACGGCCCAGCACGATCGCCAGATCCCGCACCGCGAAATCCACGCCGAGCAGGGCCGCCGCCCGCAGGACGTCGCGCACCGGCCCGGCCACAAAGCCGAGGCGGTCCGCTATGGCGGCCGACAGGGAGCCAGGCGCGGGTCCGCTCGCCAGCTCGGCCGCCCCGGCCGCGGTGACGGTCAAGCTGGAACTGCGGGCCAGCGCCGCGACAAGCTCGGTGAGGTAGAGCGGGTTACCCGCCGCCCCGGCGGCGAGCCGCAGCAAGCTGTCCTCAGGTCTGCCGCCTGCCAGGGCTGCCACCAGGTCGGCCACTGCCGTCTCGGTGAGCCTGGTGAGCTGGAGCCGGCCGGCGTCGCCCACCAGGCGCCGGAGCGCCAGCAGGTCCTCCCGCTGGGGCACCGGGCGGGTCATCCCGACCAGCAGCAGCCGAGCCTGCCGCACCGACCTCGCCAGCCGCGCCCACAAGGCGATCGTGGCCGGGTCGGCCCACTGCAGATCATCGAGGACCAGGATGGTCGGCTGCGCAGCGCACTGCTCGGCCACGAGCGCGAGAAGCTGCTCAGCCAGCGCCGCCGACACATCCGTGCCGCGGTCGGCGCTGACCTCACCGCGCAGCAGCCGGACGATCGTGTTCCGCCGCGGGTTCGTGGAGGGCTCGCGTACGAGCAGTCCCTCTAAAAATGGCACCAGCGGGAGTGCCTGCCCCAGCTCGTCGCCGGCCCCCCAGAACACGTGACAGCCCGCATCCGGTCCGTTCGCCAGTGCCGCCTGCACCAGCGCGGACTTACCGATACCCGGCTCGCCCTCGATCAGCACTGAGCTGCCCTGTCCCCGCGCCACATCCCGGACGAGCCCGGCCAGCACCGACATCTCGCTGTCACGGCCGACCAGCACACCGGCCGGGGTTACCGGGAGCATGAAGCGAACTTTACTACCAGAATATTTGTGCAACAAGTGGACGTTTTCCGGATATACGTTCGACTATAACTGCTTCGTATCGCCCGCAAATGCAAGTTGCCTAGACCTTGCGACGCATATTCCACAGCTATTTCCCTGCCGCAGGCAATGAATATTGAACACAAAGAGAGAATGACAGGCGTAGTGCAGATTTCAATATTTGAAGAAATCCCGTATAGCGGCTTATTCTAGTGTATGAATAGCCGAGGACTGGCAATAACTCCACCAGGCTCAGGTATGCCGGGCGGGTCCGACAGGGCCTTGTGACGGGCTGCTGACCTCTGTAAACACCATGGAGGAATCATGCGCTTCGGGCGAGTCACCATCATTCCCGCTATCCTAGCGCTCAGTGCAGCCGGGTCAATCCTGGTCGCCTCGGCTGTGCCCGTAGCGGCCGCGCAGGCGCCCACTACCCAGGTGCATCACGCCACCTTGCACATGCGTCCCCTGATGCATTATCACTCGTGAACTAACCTGGCGCACGAGTGGCGATGGCGCCTCGGATTCTTCGCACCGCGAGATGCTGATCGTCCGGTAGCAGGGACTGGCGCATCGCTGCGTCGGGCCAGGTGATTGCGGCCCGGATCACGGACTTCCGGCCAGCCAGCAACCGCAGGTGCTTTTCTTCACAGCCGCCCCGCCCGCCACATAGCCGTACCATGATCGCGGTCTCGGGACATTTATCCGGCGATAGGCACGAGCAAGATCGCGCGACTTTGGCGCCGGCCACGCAAGGTCGGAGTAAGGGCGGCCAGCGCGCCGCCGCGGGCACCCGCTGACAGATCAGCCTGGCGCTTCCCGTCGCAATCGGGCCGCAGACACACCCTGGCACCAGCGGAATCGGGGATTCAGGGCCGCCGCGCCGCCGCGCTCCGCCGAGCCCGGGGGCCAGCAGTCGGTATGCCGCCCCCGGTATCCCCGCCGGGAAGCACGGCTCGTTCCCGCGCGTGCGCGCTGCGGTTTTAGTTGCGATGTGTCACTAAACGGTGTAATAAAAGTTCCAGGATTGTTTCTGTGAAAATCCGGCTGAGCGTCGCACGAGCCCGCCCGCGGCACCGAGCAGGAGGGACACCTGATGATCGCGCCAGCAAGCCCCACGGTACGGCGCCGCCGACTTGCCGCTGAACTGCGCGGGATCAGGGAGAGCAAGGGCAGGAGCGGGGATTCCGTCGCGGCGGCGCTGAAATGGTCGCCCTCCAAGATCAGCAGGTACGAGCGGGCCAGGACCGGGTTGCGACCTCGGGAGGTGGAGCGGCTGCTCGATTATTACGAGATCAGCGGCCCCCGCCGTGAGCTCCTTCTCGCCCTCGCCCAGGATGCGGCGCAGAAGGGATGGTGGGAAGAATTCGCGGATAGCCTGTCCGAGGATTATCAGCAGTTCATCGGCCTCGAGCATGAGGCTGCTTCCATCGCCATATGGCACGTTGATGTCGTCACCGGTCTGCTGCAAACGGAAGCTTATGCCAGGCACATCATCAGCAGCTACAGCCGGGTCGATCCCATCCCGCCCGGCATGATCGGGCGGCTGGTCAGGGTCCGTATGCGACGCCAGGAAGTGCTCAATCGCGAAGGCCTGAACGTGTCGGTCGTGCTTGATGAGTCGATCCTGAAGCGCCGCATCGGCAGTGATTCGGTGATGTATGACCAACTCCAGCATCTCGCGCGTGCGGCTGACCGGCCAAACCTGGCGTTGCAGGTTCTCCCCCTGGACGCGCAGCACACGGTCACCGGCGAGTCCTTCGTCATATTCGGGTTCGGCGAGGATAGTGATGCGATGCTGCAGGATGTGGTGAGCACGGAGCATCTCCGGAATGGCTTCTCCCTGGAGGGGGAGCGGGAGACTTACTTGCACAGGATCGCTTTTCAGATGCTCGCCGGTGCGTCGCTCGACCCGGCCGAGTCCAGGGCGCTCATACTCGAGACCGCGGAGTCGCACTGGTCAGGGACTGGCCGGGCCCGCGCATGCGGATAAGTTCAGCCCGTTTTGCCGGATATCGGTCATCCCGGCGGCATGCCCGGCTATGAGATGCCTGCCTCGCGTCCGATAAAATACCAGCAACCCCGGTAAATGCGGCAAAGTCGTTTATGCCCGGATTGTTGGCGTACTGGATTTCGGCCGTGTCAATTGCGGCGGACTGCCCCCTAAGAGCCGCTGATGCCTGCTAGCCTATTGGCCGCAGCTACGTACAGTAGTCTACAGACTACGCTGCGTAGCTGCAATTCAGCACACACACGCACATGACCTTCAGCGGGGTGCAGACATGGGACGACCTATGCCCGAAAGCCGCAGTGAGAGGCCGGGCCCGGGTTCTTACTGGGTGAAGAGCTCTCTGAGTTTCGCCAACGGTAACTGCGTCGAGGTGGCGGGGCTGCCTGACGGCAGGATTGGCGTTCGCAACAGCAGGGACTGCACGGGGCCGATTCTCCGATTCACGTCGGACGAATGGCATGCGTTTCTCGGCGGCGTGCAGAACGGTGAATTCGATAGCTTCGGCAAGGAGTAACCGCTCAGCCGAAGCGCTGTAGCGTCCTGCCGCCCGGCCGCACCGGGGTGCCCGGCCCGAGGGAGTTCCACCGGGCCGGATCCCCGGACCGGACCTGACGCGGTGGCGCTGCGGCGGCTGCGCGCCTTCTGCACGGGTCCGGCCAGCCCGATGGTTCGTCGATCATGTGCTGGCGCAGCCGGGCTGGCTCGGAACGGAGGGTGCTGTCTCGGCCAGCCGGCCTTGAAGGAAGCGTTGTTCGGGCTCTGTCTGCGCGAGGTCGAGCGCGCGGCGGTACGCGTGGTGGGCCTCACTGTGCCGGCCGGCGCGACGCAGGAGGTCGGCACGCGTGGAGTGGAAGTATCGGTAATGGTCGAGGTCGAGGCGGTCGAGGATAGCCAGGCCGGCTTCGGCCCCGTCGAGCTCGGCCACGGCGATGGCCCGGTTCATCTCGACGATCGGGGAGCCGGTCTGTAGGGCGAGCGTTTCGTACAGGGCGGCGATCTGCCGCCAGTCGCGGGGCTGGTACAGGTGCAGGTCCGCGATCGCCGCTTGGACCAGGTAGGGCCCGGTGCGCCGTCGTGTCATGGCCCGCTGCAGCAGTGCTCGGCCCTCGTCGGTCTGCCGCGTGTCCCACAGGGTACGGTCCTGGTCGTCGAGAGGGACGACCTGCCCGTCGCGCAGGCGGGCCGCTTTGCGGGTGTCGTGCAGCAGCATCAGCGCCAGCAGCGCGAGTACTTCCGGCTCGTCCGGCATGAGGTCGGCCAGTGCCCGGCCGAGGTGGATCGCTTCCGCGGTGAGGTTGACGCGGCTGCCGCCCCAGCCCTGGTTGAAGATCAGGTAGACCACGGCGAGGACGGCTGCCAGCCGGTCGGGTAGCTGGTGATCGGGCGGCACGGCGAACGGGATGCCCGCGTCGCGGATCTTGTGCTTGGCCCTGGTCAGTCGCTTGCTCATGGTCTCGAACGGGACGAGAAACGCCAGCGCGATCTCGTCGGTGGACAGGCCGCCGAGGGTGCGCAGGGTGAGCGCCACCTGCGCCTCGAGGGCGAGCGCCGGGTGACAGCAGGTGAAGATCAGCTCCAGCCGCTCGTCCCGGATGGTGGGGGCGTCGTCCATGAGGGCCTCCGGTGGCTGCGGCCCGGCCTCGAGGGCGCGGGCGAGCAGCGTCGTCTTCGCGGCCAGGACCTGCTGGCGGCGCAGCTGGTCGATTGCGCGGTTACGCGCGGTCGTGATCAACCAGCCGGTAGGGTTGGCCGGTTCCCCGTCGCGTGGCCAGCGTTCGGCGGCGATGGCGAACGCCTCGGCGGCCGCGTCTTCGGCCAGCTCGATGTCGCCCAGGCTGCCGACCAGCGTGGCCAGCACGCGGCCCCACTGGTCGCGGAAGACGGCGTCAAGCACCACGGAAGCGTCCGTCGAGGAGGGGCCGCACCTCGATCGCGACACCGGGCCTGGTCTCCTGGAGCAGTTCCTCGGCGATGGCGAGTGCCCCGTTGACGTTGTCGGCCTCGATCAGGAACAGGCCGGCGAGGTACTCCTTGCTGTCGATGAACGGTCCGTCGGTCAGCAGCATCCGTCCGTCGTCGTTGCGCAGCGTCGTCGCCGACTCGTCAGCGTGCAGGCGGGCCCAGCCGGTGACGTTCGGCCGGTCGAGCAGGGCGGCAAGGCTACCCGGAATCGGGCGTGTTGCCCGGTCCGTGTCCTCGGGCGGGGCGTAGGCCAACAACGCGTACTGCATGAGTCCTCCAGTCACGGGTCGATGCCGGTTCAAGTATCAGACGAACAGCGTCGCCGTGGACGGACAGCAACCACCGAGGAGATTTTCCCGCGCCGGTGGTGTCCGTCCGGCGCTTGGTCGTTCGTCACTGCTGCAGATCCGCCTGCGAGGAGGCGGCCCAACGAAGGAGAATCGATGACCACCGAACCCACGCCCAGCCCGAACGCCGCGCGGTTCGAGCGCACGTACGACGCTCCGGCGGAGCTCACCTGGGAGCTGTGGACCACCGCCGCCGGCCTCGGGGAGTGGTTTGCCCCCGACGGCTTCGAAAGTCGGGTGAGCGAGCTCGAGCTCAGGCCCGGCGGTCAGCTGCGGTACACCATGACCGCGACCGCGCCGGAACAGGTCGCGTTCATGCGGAAGACCGGCAATCCGCTCTCGATCGAGGTGCGTAAGACGTTCACCGAGGTCGCACCGCCGACCCGCCTCGCCTACCTGTCACTGATCGACTTCGTGCCCGACCACGAGCCGTATGAGCACCTGACGACCATTGACATCGAGCCCGCCGGTGACCGCACGAACGTGGTCATGACGGTCGATCCCCTCCACGACGAAACCTGGACGGAGCAGCACCGGGCCCATCGCGGTAGCGAGCTCGACAACCTCGATGCGGCGATCAGGCGACGCACAATGTGATCCCGCATGCCCGAGCTGGCGTACGAGACGCGGCCGCTACGGGAATCGGTGCCGCTGCCGGGCCCGGTGACCCGGGCGGGGAGGGCGGCGGCCAGCGCGCAGGCCAGGCTGCCGATCTTCAGCCGGACCCGCCCCTGCGACAGCTCGGCCACCTCACCCACGATGCCGCACCCATGCCGCGGACCGCCAGCCAGCGCGGTGAGCACGAAGAACGCCTGCTCCGTCATGGGCTTGCCAGCCCTGCTCGCCAATATATTGGCGAGCAGGATATTAGTCGGTAGTTAACATCGGCTCCTGACGCCACTGACACGCGAGCAGGCCACCGCCGCCATGCCCCTGGCCGAATCAGCCGATGCCTGGCTAGCCGGAATCCCGGGATTGCCGCCAGCATCACCGCGCAACGCACGCTAGCGGCGATGCCCGCTGTCCCGGAACCGGGCAACGCTCTAGGGAGGCAGATCGGCACAGACAGGAGCCGCCATGAGCAGTCCGGCGAGCTGCGGGCCTGCGGTGACGGGCCCGGCATGAGCGTGGACACCAGGGCTGCGGCCGGTCCGCTGCTTGCCGTCAGGCGCGGGACCAGGCCGGGGCGGCGGCTGCTGGTGCTCGGTCTGCTGGCGGCGGTCGTGGTGCTGGATCAGGCCACCAAGTGGTGGGCCTGGCGGCACGTCTCCGGGGCGGAAATCAACCCGGGCGGTGACTGGCTCGTCGGGCCCACGCGGTAGCCGCAGCCGGCGGGACGACTCTTTCACCTGCCGCTCCCTGACGACGGGATCAGCCGGTGCGCCCACCGTGCGTTGCGGTGCTGGCCTGGCTGAACCGGCGGCCCCAGTCGCGGACCCGGTCGAGCAGTTCGGCTGGGGACACCACCTGGAAGTCTGCGCCCACGGCGCCCAGCGCCATGACCGGCCAGTCCAGCGAGTCGGCGGTCATGCGGACCCGGCAGCGGGCGGCGCCGATGTCCTCCACGGTGGACCACCGGCCGATCCGCTCGCGCACGGCCGTGGCTGGCGCATCGACGAGGACTTCGACCTCGTAGCCGGCGGTGACGTTCTCGATGCCGGCCCGGACGAAGGCAGCGGCGTCGGCGGCCGGCAGCTCGCGGGGCTGGAAGCGGGTCCCGGTGCCGCACGGCGCGGTGAGCCGGTCCAGGCGGAAGGTGCGCCAGCCGTGCCGGGCCAGGTCGTAGCCCACCAGGTACCAGCGGCGGCCGAGCAGGACCAGGCGATGTGGTTCGACGTGCCGGTCGGTGTGCTGGCCGTCGGCGGCGGTGTAGGAGAAGCGGAGCCGTTCAGTGTCCCGGCAGGCAACGGCGATGCTGGTCAGGATGCCCGGATCCACGTTCGTCCGGGCCGCGCTGCCCCAGCTGGCCGGCACCGTCATCGCGCCGAGCGCCTCGACCCGGCGCCGCAGCCGGGCCGGCATCACCTGTGCGACCTTCGCCAGGACCCGCACCGAGGACTCTGCGATGCCCTCGACCGCGCTCTCCGCGGCCGCCTGCAGGCCGATGGCAAGGGCCACGGCCTCCTCGTCATCGACCAGCAGCGGCGGCAGCGCCGTGCCCGCGGCCAGCTGGTAACCGCCCTCGACACCGCGCTGCGCGTGGATCGGGTAGCCCATCTCGCGCAGCCGGTCGATGTCACGGCGCAGGGTACGCGGCGACACCTCCACGCGTCCGGCCAGCTCCGCGCCCGGCCAGTACGTGCGTGCCTGCAGCAGTGACAGCAGTCGCAGCGTCCGCGCGCTGGTGTTCGCCATGACACCCATCTTCGCGCGATTGAGGCCAGAAAATGACCGCTATGGCCGGTAGCGTGGGCTTACCGAACGGAATTCCGGCCCGGACCCACGGAAGGCAGGACCATGACCATCAGCGACCTGACCCCTGACAACCCGACTGCTGACGGCCAGGCCGACGCCCCGCCCCCCTTCGCTGCCGGCGGCGAGCGCGCTGACCTGCTCGCCGTGCTGGGCAAGAACCGGCACTTCCTGCGCTTCACCACCCGCGGCCTGACCGACGAGCAGGCCGGGCAGCGCACGACCGCGAGCGAGCTGTGCCTGGGCGGCCTGATCAAGCACGTGACGGCCGTCGAGCAGGGGTGGGTGAAATTCATCACCGACGGGCCGTCAGCGATGGGAGATTTCACCGCCATGACCGAGGACGACTGGGCGCGGCGGACTGACCAGTTCCGGCTGCTGCCCGGCGAGACGCTGGACGGCGTGCTGGCCGACTACGCCGAGGTGGCCCGCCGGACCGACGAGTTGGTCGCCAGCGTGCCCGACCTGGACGCCAGCCACCCGCTGCCGAAGGCCCCCTGGTACGAGCCCGGCGAACGGTGGTCGGCCCGCCACGTGCTCCTGCACATCATCGCCGAGACGGCGCAGCACGCCGGCCACGCCGACATCATCCGCGAATCCCTGGACGGCGCGAAGTCCATGGGCTGAATACGACAGCGCGGCATCAGCGCTGACAGCGCCGGTGGACAGCAGCACGGAGCACGCTCGGCTTCGGCCACCGCTTACCGGCATTACATGAGATAACACAGATTTGTGTTATCTCAGACTTAACCGTATTCTGTTTGCTGTGCCGACTGATGCTGAGATCACGTTCGCCGACCACGCCGGCCGTCTATTTGCCCGCCGCTACGGCTTCGCGCCGATGGTGGGCCGGCTGCTGGGCTACCTGATGATCTGCGACCCGCGCGACCAGAGCATCGCGGAGCTGGCCGAGGCCCTGCTGGCCAGCCGCAGCGCGATCACCAATGCGGTTGCCTTCCTGGACAACCTCGGCTACATCCGCCGCTCGCGGGCCGCGGGTGAACGGATGGACCGCATCGGTATCGACATGTCCAGTGCCGAGGCGACGGGCTTCGACGTGACCGAATACGCCGAGCAGGGCGATCTAGCGCGCGAAGGCCTGTCACTCCTGGCCGATGCGCCGCCCGAGCGGCGGGCGGCGCTGCTGGGGTGGGCGGCGTTCGCGGACTTCCTGGTGGCGCGGCTGCCGGAGCTGGGGAAGGACTGGCAAGCCCACCGCGAGGCGCTGCGCGCCGCTGGCGACCTCCCCGACTCCCCATCTCATCACTGAAAGCGAGAAACCCGTGACTATGAACACAGCCAGGCCGGCAATCAGCGCCCGCGCCGTGCGCAAGTCCTTCGGCGAGCACATCGTGCTCGGCGGGGTCGACCTCACTGTCGCCGAAGGCACCATCTTCGCCTTGCTCGGGCCCAACGGCGCCGGAAAGACCACGATGGTGCGCATCCTGTTCACCTTGATCGCGGCCGACGCCGGCGACATCCGGGTCGGCGGACATGACGTGGCCGCCGATCCGGACGAGGTGCGCGCCCTGATCGGGGTCACTGGCCAGTTCTCCGCGGCGGACAACCTGCTCACCGGCGAGGAGAACCTGCGCCTGATGGCCGATCTCCATCACCTCGGCCGCGAAGCCGGACGCCGCCGGGTCGCGGAGCTGCTCGACCGGTTCGTCCTGACCGGCGCCGCAGGCAAGCTGCTCACGACCTACTCCGGCGGAATGCGGCGCAGGCTGGACCTGGCGATGACGCTGGTCGGCAACCCAGCAGTGATCTTTCTCGACGAGCCCACCACCGGGCTGGACCCGCGCAACCGCCGCACCATGTGGCAGATCATCCGGGAACTGGCCAGTGCCGGAGTGACGATCTTCCTCACCACCCAGTACCTCGAGGAGGCCGACCAGCTCGCCGACCGGGTCGCGGTACTGGATCACGGCCGGATCGTCGCCGAGGGCACCCCCGCCGAGCTGAAGCGCCGCATCCCTGGCGGGCACATCCAGCTTCAGTTCGCCGAGCCAGCCGCGCTGCATGCGGCAGCCTGCCGGATCCCGGACGCAGCGCCGGACGGCGATCAGCTGATCCTGCAGATCCCCGGCGCCGGCAGCGTCGCCTCGCTGCGCCGCGTGCTCAACGAGCTTGACGACGCCCGCATCGACGTCGAGCACCTGTCGATCCACAGCCCGGACCTCGACGACGTGTTCTTCGCCGTCACCGGCCACGCCGCCACCGAACCCATTGCCCGCCAGGAACAGGAAGCGCTGCAGAGATGACGTCCTTCGCCTGCACCCTCGCCGATTCGGCGACGATGCTCCGCCGCAACCTCAAACACCAGCTGCGCTACCCGTCGCTGACGCTGATGCTGGCTGGCTTCCCGATCGTGTTCCTGCTGCTGTTCGTCTACGTTTTCGGCGGCCAGCTCGGCACCGGCCTCGCCGGGCACGGCGCCGGTGGCCGCGGCGCCTACCTCACCTACGTCGTTCCCGGCATCCTGATCGTGACCGTGGCATCCGCCGCCCTCGGCACCGCGATCTCCGTCGCCAGCGACATGACCGGGGGCATCATCGACCGATTCCGCACCATGGCCATTTCGCGGGCCGCCGTGCTCACCGGCCACGTGATCGGCAGCGTGCTGCAAACCCTCGCCGTCCTCGTGCTCGTGGTCGGCGTTTCCCTGGCCGTCGGCTTCCGGTCCGACGCCAGCGCCCTCGACTGGCTGGCCGCCGCAGGCATGCTCGCGCTGTTCGCGTTCGCACTCATCTGGCTGTCCGCCGCGCTCGGCCTGGCCGCCAAGAGCGTGGAAACCGCCAGCAACACCCCCATGTTCCTCACCCTGCTGCCGTTCCTGTCCAGCGGGTTCGTGCCCACCGCCAGCATGTCGGCCGGGCTGCGCCAATTCGCCGAATACGAGCCCTTCACCCCGGTCACCCAGACCGTCCGCGGCCTGCTCACCGGCGGCCCCGTCGGTACGCACGCCATCGCCGCCATCCCCTGGAGCGTCGGCATCGCCCTCGCCAGCTACCTCTGGGCCGTTCGCCTCTACAACCGCCGCCGGGCAGCCACCCCTAACTGACGGCCTGAGTGGTTCTCGGCAGCTCGGCAGGCGTCTTAGCTCCGGGTGGCGGTGCCCAGTACCACAACGCGTTCGCGATGTCGTACAGCCGCGTGGTCGGGTGGGCCAGGTCGAAGTCGATCAGCGCGACGGGCAGCCCGTCGCGGAAGACCACGTTGCCCGGGTAGTAGTCCCTGATAATGGCATTTCATGCGCGGCCTGGGCTCCGGGCCGGGTCTGACGCACTGGAAGCGAGGCAGAGGTGATGCGAGTGCGGGCAGCGGTGCTCGGGATGGTGATCAGGCGGCCGGGATCTCGCATCCGATGCCGGTAGCTGCCTGGCTGGTGCTGTTCGCCGCCGGGGTGGCGGTGAGCATGGCCGCCAGCTGGGTGCTGGTGACGCGGCTGGAGCGGCTCGGCGAGCGCGCCGGGATATCCGAGGCTCTGCTGGGGGTGCTCGCAGCGCTGGCTGCTGATGCTCCGGAGATCACCGCCGCGGTGACAGCGCTGGCCGGCGGCCAGGCCAGTGTCGGCGCGGGCGTGGTGATCGGCTCGAACGTGTTCAACCTGGCGGCGCTGCTGGGCCTGGCCGCGGTAGTGGCCGGGCAGATAGTGCTGCACCGCCGGGTGGTGCTGCTGTCCGGCGCAGTGGGGGTCTGGATCGCCGCGGTGTGCCTGCTCGTCGTGGTGGGCGTCCTGCCGCCGCTGGCCGGCCTGCTGGCGGTCGCGGCCGTGCTCATGCCGTACCTGATCGTGCTGGGGACGCGGCCCCGGCAGCTGGCCCGGCTGCCGGTGCCCCGCGCCTGGACGGGCTGGCTCACGACCGCGATCCACGAGCAGGAGGCCGAGCTCGAGGAAGCGATTCACCCGGGCCGGGGGTCCTGGCGGGACGGCGTGACCGCAGCGGCGGCGCTGCTGGTCGTGGTGGCGGCCAGCACCTTGATGGAGCGGGCGGCGACCACCGTGGGCGGGCACTTCGCCGTGCCCGGGATCGTGACCGGGGGGCTGGTGCTCGCAGTGGTCACCAGCCTGCCCAACGCGGTCGCGGCGATCTACCTGGCCCGGCGGGGGCGTGGCGCCGCGGCGCTGAGCACGGCACTGAACAGCAACGCGCTCAACGTCGCTTTGGGGCTGCTGCTGCCCGCCACGATCATCGGCCTGGGCCCGCGTACCGGGCCGGGCACGCTGGTCGCCGCCTGGTATGCGGGGCTGACGATCCTCGCGCTGATCCTGGCCTGGCGGCATCGTGGCCTGCGCCGCGGGCACGGCTCGCTCATCGTGGCCGCCTACCTGATGTTCGTCGTGAGCCTGCTGGCCAGTGTCGCGGCTCATACCGTGCCGCTGCCGCTGGCCCTGCCGCTGGCCGCGATCATCACACTGGCCGCGGCCGTGACGCTGGTTCCCTGGCCGCGTCGGCCGGCAGGCCAGAATGCCGGCGCGCCCGCGGCCGGGATGCCCGCTGCTGACGGCCAGGACCGGACTGCCGGGCTTCGCCTCCCTGGCTGGAGCATCCGGCGGCTGTGGGGGCTGAGCTTCCTGCTGTGCCTGGCCGTCGCGGCGCTCGATGCGGCCACCGGGCCGCACCTGATCCTGATCGGCGCCCTGATCGTCGGGCCGTGCTGCGCGCTGCTGACCGGCCGGTGGAGACGCACTGCGCTGACCGGCGTGTTCGCCCTGGCCCTGGGGGGACTACTCGGCGTGCCTGACGGGATCTTCAGCACCTATGTGCACTATGCCTTCCTCGCCGCGATCGCTGTCGTCACCATCACTGCGACGCTCAGCGCCGCGTGGCTGCAGCGCCACACGATGTAGGGCGCCAGCCGGGCCTGGCAGGATCCGACGATCAGGCCTTTTGAGTCGGTAAGACTCGTGTACCAGGTACACGCGATTGCGTTCGCCTGGGGCTAAGCGGCTGAGTTGATCTTCCTTGCCGGGCTGGCTGTTACTGAGCGTGTCGGTCTCACAGCGAGCTTGTTGCTACCGGCGGGTGCGGGGGTGAGGTGGCGTCGGCGTGATGGTGGCCACGGGGGCACGGATTCGGGCCAGACCAGCAGGATGGGGCAGGGGGCGTGGTCGACGATGAAGCGGCTGGCCGGTCCGAGGCTGCGGGGCCCGAGGCGGCTACATCTCGTTGACCGGGGTGTAGTCGAAGGTCATAAGCCCTTGCGCCACGAAGGGAAGACGGCCCAGCTGCTGCTGGGCGTCCCCGAGGGCGTTGGCGTTGACGATGAGGTAGACGCCAGGTCCCTGGCTTCGGCGGTAGGCATGTTCAACGACGCCTTCGCCTTTGAGGTCGGCGAGGATCTTCATCTCCTCATCGATATACGGGCCGATCTTGCTCGGGTCGCTGACCGCTCCGGTCGCGAGAAAACGCGCCATGGATTCTCCTTGTCGGCTCCTGGCGCCTGGGCCGGGAGCTCGGGTCGTGTTGTCGCTGTTTCGTCGTGGCCGGTGTGATGCCGGCCTGGGGGAGTGGTGGCCGGCCGGTTCAGATCCGGTCGGACGGGGCCCATTGCTTGCGCGCAGCCTCATCGCAGAGTGGTTTGTCGGAGCTGGCGGTTACCGTCGAGGGCATGGCGGCGAGGCGGGCGAACCCGACGAAGAACAGGGCCGCCCGGCGGCGGCGCCCGGACACGCCCGGGGTACGCCGGGCCAGGCTGGAGCTCGAGGACATCCACCGCCTGATGCGGCGCGGCGGGGCCGCGGGCCACGCGGCCCCGCCGGGGTCAGCCCTGGGCGTTGCGGGCGGCTTCGGCGCCCGGAAGGCGGTCGAAGATGGAGGTGATGTGCCTGATCGTCCCGTCCTCGATGGTCACGTAGTCCGCGGCGCGGAAGTCCTTCATCCACGGCGTGTCGAAGCTGTAGACGATCGCGGCGCTCGTCTCGTCGGCCAGGATCTTGGTGATGGTCGCGCTGTCGACCAGGTTGACGAACTGCTGGGTGAACTGACGGTATGCTTCGGCGCCTTCGATCCGGCCGCCGGGCGCGTCGCAGACGACATCGCGGGCCAGGAACCGTGCCATGGCAGCCGAGTCGCCGCTTGTCAGCGCCTTCGCGTAGCCCTCGGCGATCTGGCCGGAGTCGGTTGCGGTTGTGCTCATTGTCAGTGTCCTTCCGTTGGTGTTCTGCCCCCGCCCGCGCAGGTCGGGGGCATTCGGGCCGCGCCTTCCGCTGCCCTGCTACTGCATCCTCGGCGTTGTATATGACATCTTGTGTCATATACCTGAGAGAGACTTTGCAGCCATGAGATCGGAACGGCTGCTGTCGATCATGCTGCTGCTGCAGACCCGCGGGCAGCTGCCCGCCAGTGAGCTGGCCGGCCGCCTGGAGGTGTCGGTACGCACGATCATGCGCGACGTGGAGGCCCTGTCCGCGGTCGGCGTGCCCGTATACACCACGCGCGGCCCCGCGGGCGGCATTGCCCTGGTGCCCGGCTACCGGACCGACGTCACCGGCCTGACCGCCGACGAGGCCCGCGCCCTGTTCGTGCTGCTATCCGGCCGGGCCCACGCCGACCTGGGCCTGGGCCAGGCCATCGGCTCCGCGTTGCGCAAGGTCATGGCCGCCCTGCCCGCCCCGCACCGGCCGGGCGCCGACCTGGCCAGCCGCCGCATCCTGATCGACCCGGTCCGCTGGCGCGGCGCACCGCAGCAATCTGCCGCTGACCTTCGCATGCTCCAGGAGGCCGTCTTCACCGACCGGCGCCTGCGCCTTCGCTACCGGCACGGCGAGGACGGCCGCATCCGCTCCTACACCCTGGACCCCTACGGCCTGGTGCACAAGGCCGGCGTGTGGTACCTGGTGGCCGACCACCGCGGCCAGCCGAAGCTGTTCCGCGCCGACCGCATCCGGTCCGCGGCCGTGCTGGACGAACCCGTCCAGCGGCGCGGCGGCCTGGAACTGGCCGACGTCTGGGACACCCTGCGCCGCCGTATCGACGACGTCCCGGTGCCGGTGCTCGTCACGGTCAGCGTCCGGCGCGAAATCCTGGGCATGTTCCTGCGCATGCACCAGGATGACCTGGCCGCCCCGCTCCCCGCCGGCTCGTCCCCCGGCGGCTGCCCGCAAGAGCGGATGCACGTCGAACTGCGCTTCCGCTCCCTGTACGCGGCCGAAGCACTCCTCATCTTCGGCCCCGATGCCGAGGTCCTCGCGCCGGGCGAACTGCGCCAGGCCCTGGCCCGCAAGGCAGCCAAGACCGCCACTCTGTACGCCGCCGACGCGAACAGCTGACGGGCATACCCCCGCGCATTGGCCCCGCCGCGTCCTTGCCCCTGCGCGGCTTGCGTATCAGGTGCGGTGCGCGGCGCGGATTTATGGCGCCCGCCGCTGCAACCTGCGGGGATGCTGCAGCGACCCACCGGGCGCATTCGGCGGGCTACGTGGCCGGAGCGTAGGTCAGGATAGCGACGCCGGTCTCGGTGGTCCGGCAGTGCTTGAGGGTGAGCGGGCGCACCGGCCCCTGGCCGTCGAACAGGCGCTTCCCCGCGCGGGCCAGGACAGGGAAGACCATCAGGCGGTACTCGTTGACGAGGTTGTGGCGGCCGAGGTAGTTGAGCAGCGTGATGCTCCCGTTGATCAGCAAGGTCATATCGGTCGCCCGGAGGCCAGCAACGGCTTCGGCCACGTCGCCCTTGATGAACGAGGCGTTCCATTCCGGATGGGACAGCGTCGTTGTCGCGGCGTACTTACGAATACTGTTCATCCGGTCCGCGAAGCCCTGTTCATCGGGCATGGCCGGCCAGGCGGACTTGAATGCCTCGTAGGTTACGCGGCCGAGGAGCAGCGCGTCGCTCTGGAACAGGTTGTCATGCTGGAATTTCTGGAGTTCGGAGTTGAAATACGGCGTGGTCCACTCGAGGTTGTCCGCGACACCGTCCAAACAGACGTATTCCACTGCTATGACGCTTCCCATGATGGAAATCCTTTCGTGATGGAACGCTGCACGGGTTTCCGGCGGCCGGCTCCCGGTCGTGACTAGCGGGCAGGCTCGGCAGCGGGGGCGGCGGCGGTGCCAGCGGGCCGGGGGAGCATGACGGCGACAGCGACGATCCAGGCGTAACCGGCGAACCGGGCGATGGACAGGAGGATCGCCACGCAGTGCAGGGCGAAGGTCTGGGCGCTGGCCAGCCTAACCGGGGAGTGGTCTGGGCAGCAGGTCCAATTGCCGGGGTAAAAATGAGACCAATCGGCGTCCTGCGACCTGGACTGAGGTACCGTCTGGGCGTGGATCTGGAGATCGAATTCAGCCCCGGTGTCCCGCTTCGCCGCCAGCTTGAGGACGTGCTGCGGGTGGCGATTCGTTCCGGCCGGCTGGCACCGGGATCGGTGCTGCCGCCCAGCCGGGACCTGGCCGACGACCTCGCCGTATCGCGCGGCGTGGTGGTCAACAGTTACTCTCAGCTGATCACCGAGGGCTACCTGACCGCGAAAGGCGGATCGGGCACCCACGTCGCCTTGCTCCCGGCCTCGGCCAGGCCGTCGGTACGGCGGCAGGTAAGCGCCCCGCAGCACTTCCGGTACGACCTCAGGCCCGGACAGGCCGACTACCATGCCTTCCCCCGCGCCCGCTGGAAGGCAGCGCTAGTGAGCGCACTGCGCGACCTGCCGGACAGGCGACTGGGCTACGCCGACCACCGCGGCATCGCCGAGCTCAGGAACGCCGTCGCCGGATACCTGGCCCGCGTGCGCGGGGTGGTCGTGGAGCCCGAGCACGTCGTGGTCTGCTGCGCGGCGTCCCAGGCGCTGACGGTGCTCTGGCACGCGCTCCGCAAGCACGGCGGGCGCCGCGTCGCCATCGAGGATCCTGGCTGGCGCTGGCAGCGGTACACGGTTGAAAGTGCCGGGCTGGAGGCGGTCCCCGTGCGGGTGGACGCCGACGGGATGGTCGTCTCGGAGCTCGCCGCGGCCAACGTCGATGCGGTGGTGATGACGCCGGCGCATCAGTATCCGACCGGGGTGGTCATGACGGCGGAGCGCCGCTCCGCCCTGATCCGCTGGGCGCGCGAGCAACGGGCGCTGATCGTCGAGGACGACTACGACGTCGAGTACCGCTTCGGCCGGGAGCCGGTGGCCTCGCTCCAGGGCCTGGCGCCAGATCTGGTCGCGTTCGTCGGGACGACCAGCAAGACGCTGGCGCCTGCCTTGCGTCTGGCCTGGGTCGTCCCGCCCTCGCACCTGATCGACAACGTCGAGGACGCGCTGCTTGTCACCGGGGTCACGCCGCCGACGCTCGACCAGATCGCCATGGCCTCGTTCATCGAGAACGCCGCGCTCGAGCGTCATCTGCGTTCGATGCGCAGGCGCTACCGCGTGAAGCGGGAGATCCTGATCGATGCGCTGGGTAAGCACCTCCCGGCCGTGCGCATCGGCGGCGCCGCCGCCGGGCTGCATCTGATCGCCTGGCTTCCGGACGGCGTCGATGAGCACGAGACGGCGATGCGGGCTCGGCGTTCCGGCGTCGGACTGCACGAGCTGCACCGGCACTGCACCACGCACGCGCCGTCTTCTCCGGCGCTCATCCTCGGTTACGCCCTTCCGAATGAGTCCGAGCTGGTCACGGGGACCGGGCTGCTCGCCGACGCGATCTGCTGACCGGGACGGGGCGGCCGGCCAGCAGGTCGGTCCCGGGTCCGGCGCGCCTGAACGGGCAGTTGCGCCCGCCTGACGGGTCCCTGCGCGCCGCCTGAAGCCCGGGCTCCCGCAGGAAGCTCCCAGCCAGGCACAACGAGATCGCAAGTCCTGTCCCGTTGACTGCAGCCAGCGGGGCAACCGGCCTCGCCCGGGGCCGGCGCCGCGTGCGCAGGCCCGCCAGCAGCGAGGGAGACATTGTTGACCCGCCTGTCCTACGGCCTGCGTGGCCGCGCGGCCAGACCTGGCGTGCTCGGAGCCGTCGTGCTGTCCGCGGTCCTGGTCACGACCGGCTGCGGCGCGAGTTCGCCGTCGTCCGGTTCGTCGTCCGGCTCGTCATCGTCTGGTTCGTCGTCCGGCTCCGGCACGTCGCAGAGCTCATTCCGGCAGTGCCTGCAGCGGCACGGGGTGACGCCGCCGCAGGGGCATCCCGCCGGCGGGGGCGGCGCGCCGCGCCCGCGGCCCACCGGATCGGCCGCGTCGTCGTTCCGCCAGGCCATGCAGGCCTGTGGTGGCGGATCGTTCCCCGGCCACTTCGGCTCAGCCGGCTGACCAGCCGGACAGGAGAGAAATTCAGATGTTCATCACATATTTGCTGCGCGAGCTACGGCGCAGGATGCGGCAGGCGATCTTCATCGCGGCGGGACTGGCCGTGGGGGTCGGCCTGGTCATCACCGTGACCGCCGCGTCGGACGGGGTCTCCGCCACCCAGGCCACGGTCCTGCGCTCGCTCTACGGGGTGGGAACCGACGTGACCGTCACGGAGGCGCCCACGGCCGGATCCGGCGGCACCCATTTCAACTTCGGCGGCGGCCAGCCGGGCCAGCAGAAATCCGGCACCAGCTTCAGCCGGGACATCCTGGCCGGCGGGGGGATGGGGACGATCAAGTCCTCGTCCGTCAGCACGGTGTCGGGCAGCAAAGACGTCTCGGCCGCGACCGGCGCGCTCGTCCTGAACGACGTCAAGCTTTCCGGCACCGTCTCCTCCGGCGGCGGCCAGCCGGGCGCCCAGGGCAGCGGGGGAGGCGGATCGATCAACAGCAGCTCGTTCACCGTCACCGGGGTCGACCCGGCCCATGACTCGCCGGGACCGCTCAGCGCCAGCACGATCACGTCGGGATACAACCTCAGCACGGCCGAGTCGCACTCGAACGTGGCTGTCGTGGGCGCCGACTACGCCAGGGCACAGAACCTCAAGGTCGGATCGAAGCTCACGGTCGCCGGGAAGACGTTCAGGGTCGTCGGCATCGTCCAGCCCGCCCAGGGCGTGACCGCGGCCGACGTCTACATTCCGCTGGCCCGCGCGCAGGCCCTGGCGAACCTGCCCGGCGAGGTGAACACGATCTACGTGTCCGCCGCGAGTGCTGCTGACATCAGCGTGGTCGCCAGCGAGATCTCCCGCGCCCTGCCCGCCGCCACGGTGACCACCTCCAGCAACCTGGCCAGCGAGGTGACCGGGTCACTGACCAGCGCGTCCACGCTGGCCAACAGCCTGGGCAAGTGGCTGGCGGTCGCCGTGCTCGCCGCGGCGTTCGGGCTCGCGAGCATCCTGACGGTGTCCGCGGTGTCCCGTCGGGTCCGGGAGTTCGGCACGCTCAAGGCGATGGGCTGGCGCAGCCGCCGGATCATCCGCCAGATCATGGGCGAGGCGCTGGTCATCGGTGTCGTCGGCGGTGCGGCGGGCGTGGCCATCGGCTACGGTGCCGCGGCTCTGGTCGACGCGCTGGCGCCGCCGCTGACGGCGAGCACCGTCAGCGCGGCGGCCGGCCCTGGCGGGGCCGGCGGGGCCGGCGGCCGGTTCGGGCCCGCGGCCTCCTCCGCCGCCCGCACCGTCTCGATCCACCTGACCGCCCCCGTCACGCTGAGCGCCGTCGCCCTGGCCGTCGTGCTCGCCATCGCGGGCGGCCTGATCGCCGGTTCGCTCGGCGGCTGGCGGGCCGTCCGGCTGCGTCCCGCGGCAGCGCTGGCCCGGGTCGAGTAACCACCGAAAGGGATATCCCATGTACCGGCTTACTGATGTGACGAAGGACTACCCCAAGGGCCGCGGGGTCGTGCACGCGCTGCAGGGCGTGAACATGGTTCTCGAGGACGGCGACTGGCTGGTCATCCAGGGACCGACCGGCCACGGCAAGAGCACCCTGCTGCAGATCCTCGGTGCCCTCGACCGCCCCACCTCGGGCCGCGTGGAACTCAACGGCCAGAACCTGGCGGGGATGCGGGAGAGCCAGCTCACCAACGTGCGCGCAGCCTCGATCGGCTTCATCTTCCAGACCTTCAACCTCATCCCCACCTTGTCGGCCCAGGAAAACGTCGAGGCCGCCCTCGTCCCGCTCGAGGTCGGGGCCGCGGAGCGGAAGGAGCGCGCCGGGCAAGCACTGGCCGAGGTCGGGCTGGCCGAGCGGGCCCGGCACCTGCCGTCCGAGCTGTCCGGCGGCCAGCAGCAGCGGGTCGCGATCGCGCGGGCCCTGGTCAAGAGGCCGAAGGTTCTGCTCGCGGACGAGCCCACCGGCAACCTCGACGAGGGCACCCGCGACGAGATCCTGATGCTGCTGGAAAACCTGTGGCGCGAGCGAGGCCTGACGCTGGTGGTCGTCACCCATGACTCCTCGGTGGCACGCCGGGCGCAGCGGACCGCCGTCATGCGCAACGGCCTGCTCACCATGCAGGACTCCGCCCCCGGCCCCGCGCCTGAGGGCATCACGCCGGCGAGTCTCTGAGTACCCGGCAACTGGGCCAGCCCGCCCTGCCGCGTCCCCCCGGCGCGGCCCGGCCGGCTGGCCCGCCGGTGCCGGGGTGGCCCTGCCGGCCAGGTGAAACCCGCGTGCGTGCTTCGCGGATTCCGGCTAGCCGGTAGCGCAGATGGCCGCCTGCGGTGCAGACGCGGCCGTGCTGCTGGGCGATCGTGAGTGGATACGCCGCATCAGCGTGCGGCTGGTCGAGGCGGACCGGGCCATGGCGCCGGCGCCTCCCGGCCTGGCGTTGACCTGACCACCGGCCACCAAGAACGGAGTGAAGCCATGACCGACGAGGAATGGGACGCTGCGATAGCCGAGTACCTGGCCCTGCACTCCCTCCCGTCCCTGCTCCACGCGGACGCCGACGGAGGGACAGCCGAGCTCCTCATCGAAGTCGGAGGCGCCGATGTGGCTGTGTCATAC
This sequence comes from uncultured Actinomycetes bacterium, assembly GCA_963702235.1. GTDB lineage: Bacteria > Actinomycetota > Actinomycetes > Streptosporangiales > Streptosporangiaceae > PALSA-505. Next base: position 1,086,380 of record CAVPBZ010000018.1, on the reverse strand, counting down.
CTGCGGTGAGCTCGGCCGTGGCGGCTACCAGGCGGTCGTGTCCGCGCTCGAGGACCACCTGCGTACCCAGGGCCACCGGAGCGGGACATATAGCTACGGAGGGCCCGGCGCAGACCGGGAAACCGTCATCATCAGCCTTGCCCGGGACAAGCTCGTGCACCAGAGGCAGAGCAAGGCCACGGAGTGCGAAGACGCCGCATGAGCTCCCCCGGCTGCTGAGACCGGCCCCCGGCTGCCGAGACCGCCCCGGCGCGTTCGCGGGCTGGCGGGCCGCACGCCCGCGACACACTAGCTGCCGGCCCGTGGAGTACCCGAGCCAATCACCAGGCTTCACCAGCACACCGGGCGGCAGCGGAGCAGGCCAGCTGACCCTGGGTGTTTAGTGTCGTTCTGTGGTAAGAGGTAACCGGGAATACGCTGACCGTAGTTTGCCGCGTCGGCGGCGCGGATCGTACCGGGAAGGTGGCCACATTGAGCGGGGGGGCTGACCGGGGCAGGAAACGCGCCGGCCTGTGGGGAGCACTCGCCGGGCCCGGTCATGCCGGCCGGGCGCCGGCCGCGGCAAGGCGTGCGGTCCTGCTGAGCGCCGTGATGGTGACCGCGGCGGTGGGGCTCGTGCCAGGTACCGGGAGGGCAGGGGCCAGCCCGGCACAGGCGCCGCGCACGGCGGTCGCACGGGTGCGCAATGCTCCGGCGGCAGCCGGGTCCTTCGTCACCCTGCTGTTCTCCCGCACGGAGATATCGGCGGCCGATGACTGCGTTGAGGATGACGCCGGCATAGCCCGCTTGGATAGCACGGTCGCCCCTTACATGCACTCGCTGGGCATCGCGGGGACCGGGACACTGGTCACCGGCCGGACCTACGCCATGACGAGGAATTGCGTTCATTACGACGACGACCTCACGGCGTCGTGGGCCGACGCTGCCAGCCTGGCGGGGAACTACGGCTGGAAGTTCGTGTCCCACACCGCCACCTACCCGACCCTGAAGCAGATCGAGAACTTCACCCCGGCACAGGCGTACGCCCAGACCTGCGGGACCATAGCCACGATCACGTCGCATGGGCTGCCCGGGGCGGCCGGGATGATTGCCTATCCCGGCTCTTACTCGGGGGCACCGGCGGCCAGGAATCTGCAGCAGCAGTACGGTCAGACCTGCTTCGACTGGGGGCGTAAGCCGTACCGACCAGTGCACGGCGTCACCGGCGCCAACGCGGCGAGCAGGCCGCCGTACTGGGCGTACGTCACCGCGGTCGGCGGGGGCGCCTGCAACGATCCCGATGCGTCGTGTTATTCCCTCTCCGTAAGAAGCAACGCGCGCTATTCGCTGCCGTCGCGGATTATTGCGCGGATTAAGGCCCTGCAGCCGGGCCAGTGGCTCATGATGGAGGCATACCTGCTGGTCACCGGCACCAACCCGAAATATGCCCACGATCGCATGAGATGGAACTGCACCTCTTCCGACCCGGCCGATCACTGGACGAACGTCGCTGTGCGGTACTGCTGGTCGGACTACCAGCAGATACTCCAGGCCATCGCCGCCGACCCGTCCATCACGGTCGCCGACCCGCTGACGGTGGGCACGGCGTGGGGACGCTCCGTCAGCCAAGGATCCCAAGGGTTGCCCTAGAGCATTTCCCTGGAGCATCACTGCGTTTATGGGGATGGTTCATCATGAGAAGAAGCCGATCGGCTTTGGATCTGGGTGTGGCACTGCTGGCGTTCGCCGGGGTGTCGTCAGCGCTGCTGACTGGTGGTGCGAACCGGGGTGAGGTCTCGACGTGCGGTTCTCTGAGTATCGTGGCGAGGCCGAAAACGCCGGACGGTGTGCTTTCGGACGCCGCCTTCGTGTCCGCTCAGCAGGAGTGGGCGGTGGGCGACACTGGCTCGGACCAGCACGCGAACCGGACGCTGATCGAGCGGTTTGTCGGGTCGCAGTGGTCGATCGTCCCTTCTCCGAATGAGGGCAGTGCGGATAACGGCCTCAACGGCGTTTCCATGACCTCTCATGCGGGATGGGCGGTTGGCTATGCTCAGGTCAACGGGAGCTTTGAGCCGCTGGCGATGGACTGGGACGGACAGCAGTGGTCGCTGGATTCCCCGCCCAAGCTCACCGGCAACTCGCTCCTTACCGGTGTCGACGCCCTGGCGGACGGAAGCGCGTGGGCGGTCGGCTTCCAGCTAACAACGGGCGGGACGCGACGCACTCTGATAGAGCAGGAATCCGGGCAAAGCTGGAAGCCGGTGGCGAGTCCCAACGTTGCCGCCAGCACCGGTAACTCGCTGATGTCTGTCGCGGGGACGCAGGCAACCGGATTGTGGGCCGTCGGCTACTGGCTCAGCCCAACGGGGCTAAAGCCGCTTGTGCTTCGCTACGACACGACCAGCCCGTCCCCCTCATGGGTCCAGGTGAGCGGCGTGCCGTCGCCCGGCATGGTCGATACGGTCCTGACGTCGGTTGCTGTGCTGACGGCCAGCGATGTGTGGGCCGTGGGGTACTACAACGATGGCAGCGCTGACCGGCCGCTGGCCCTGCACTGGGATGGCCGCACCTGGAGCAGCTCGGCGATTTCCGGTGCCGGGTTGCTGCGCAAGGTCAGGGCGGTCTCGTCCGGCAACGTGTGGGCAACCGGCAGCTACTACGTCCCGGGCGAACAGCGCTATAAGACGCTCGTGGTGCATTTCAACGGGACCGCTTGGAACACGGTCCTCTCGGCCGACTCCAAATATGACGACCAGCTTGCCGGCTTGGGGACCAACCCGGCGGGATCGGTGATCACCGTGCTGGGCCGCGACGGCTCCAACTCACTCATCGAGCAGGCGAACTGCCCCACGGGACCGGTATCGCTCCCCGCCGTCGCCGCGGCCCCGGTTCCTCCGGTGCCGGCCGCTCCGGGCACCGGCCCCGCGCCAAGCCCACCGCCAAAGACCCCCCCGCCGGTTAAGCCGATCGGGGTGAAGATCACCGACCAGGCCGCGGCTGCGGGTATCAACCTCCCCCCGGACTGGTCCTTTAGCGCGGCCATAGCCGATTTCAACGGAGATGGCTCGCCAGATATATTTGCCTCACACCACTGGCATCCAGCCAACCTGTGGATCAACAATGGCAACGGCACGTTCAGCGCGGCTGATGTGAACTTTTTCAGTTCCATCCTTGACCGGCACGACTGCCAGGCCGCCGATTTCAACAAGGACGGCAAGGAAGACATATTCTGCAGCGTCGGTGCCGATCGCGGCACCGGACTAAAATGCAACGGGTTGTTCATCCAGCAGCCTCAGCTCAGGTTCGCCGATGAGGCTTATCAGGAGAATGTCTGTGACCCGACGGGGCGCGGCCGGTGGAGCGCCGTCCTGGACGTCAACAACGACGGCTACCCGGATATTTTCTACGGCACGGAAGAGCTTCGCCAGGACGGCCTGCCCTCCATAGACCGGCTCTACCTCAACACCGGGCACAGCTCGTTCATCGACTCCCCGGGCATGGGACTCGACCTCAACATCGGATCACTGTGCGCGCACACCGTGGACTACAACGATGACGGCTGGCCGGACCTACTGGTCTGCGGGAACACCGGCGGGCTCCACCTGTTCAGGAATGATCAGGGGCATGGCTTCACGAACGTGTCCTCGATCCTCGGCCCCCCGGTGAACGCCACGGACGCCGCCATGGTCAACGTCAATCACGACAGCCGCCCTGATCTCATCACGCTCACCTCAACCACGGTCGCCGAACGCCTCCAGCTCGCCAACGGAACGTTCGGACCACCCAAGACCCTCCTCACGGTCAAAGCCGGCATGGCACTCGCGGTTGGCGACGTCAATGGCGATCACAACCCGGACATCTACGTGGTCTGTGGTCGCGTGGGTAACGAGAATGCGCCGGACTACCTGCTGATCGGCAACGCCTCAGGCGGCTTTAAAACCCAGTCCATACCCCAAACAACCGTCGGGTACGGCGAAGTCGCCTATCCAATCGACTACAACAACAGCGGCCTCACCTCCTTCCTCGTCCTCAACGGTCAAGCCCCATTCACTGGCCCGGTCCAGCTCCTTACTCCCAGTCCCTCGTGACGAGGGTGTATCGGCAAGAGTCCTACCCGGGAAATAGGCATCGGTGGGGTGCTTCCCGGCCGTCTGGACGAGCTGATCAGCATCTCGTTCAGGTGGCCGGTCAGCAGCCGGTAACGAACGGCTCCGCCACATCGTCAACCGGGCAAACGTAGCTTGATACGGCACTAGCCTCGATGTTTCGCGATCTTGATCCGTCTGGCAGAGGGCTGCGGCGGGTGGCCTTTTTCGGTCTGTAGCCGTGCCTTGCTTCCCGGCTGTCGCGCCGGGTGGGCGGGGTTCCACCGGCCCTGGGGTTTGTCCTTTCTGGTCGTAGAGGCGATTGGTGCTGGTCAGCCGGGGGTGTAGGCCTGCAGGCGGGTGATCGCGGCGGTGAGCTGGTCGGCCCAGGGCCAGGTGGCGGCGAGGCGCAGCCGCAGGCGGCGGCCGCCGCGGACCAGGCGCCCGGCGGCGCCGAACAGCCGCAGCCGCAGCCGTTTGGGTTCCCAGCCGCGGGCGGGGCCCTCCAGCGCGAGCATCTGCATCCAGGCCAGCAGTTCGCTGGCCATGGCCACCAGCTCGCACCAGATCTGGTTCTGTGCGAAGCCGTGCAGCGGCAGGTTACGCAGCCCGGTGTCCTTCGCGCACCGGATCCGGTCCTCACAGCGGGCGCGACGGCGGTGGCGCAGTTCCAGGTCCGCGAGCTGCCCGCGCCGGGCGTCGGTGGCGAAGCAGGTGAACCGGTGGCCGTTGATGTCGGTGAAGCGCAGCTGGGCGCCGGGGTGGGGGCGTTCCCTGCGGACAATCACCCGCATCCCTTCTGGCCACCCGGCCAGATCCAGCAGGCCGGTCAGCTCCGCCACCCAGGCGCCCGGCCGCGCCTGCCCGCCGGCGTCATACGCCGGCTCCCAGACCCGGTCCGGCAGGGCCAGGATGGCGTCTTGCATGTCTTCGGTGATGGTCATGCCGATCGAGTAGTGCAGCCGGTGGCCCGGGCTCGAAAGCCAGGCCAGGAAGTCGTGGGTGCCGCCGCCGGAATCGGTGCGGATCAGCACCCGGCGCCGCAGCTTCCGGGGCAGCTGCGCGAGCGCCAGCCGGGTCACCTCGATGTGCTCGCTGGCGGTGTTGGACCCCGCGTTGCCGGCGCGCAGCACGATGGCCAAGGCCTCCCCGCCCGCCCCGGCACCGTGATCAGCGAACGCGGCCAGGGGATGGAACCCATAGGTCTTCTTCCAGGTCGGAGCAGCTTTCTCCTTCTCTGAGTGCGCGAGCACGATCGTGGCGTCGAGGTCCACCGGGATCAGTGACCCGTCCGCGCCCGGCGCGGCGTCGCCAGCCAGCGCCCAGGCTCGCTCCCGGGCCGCCGCCCGGGCCCGGCGGATCGCCCGCAGCGCCCGCGGCCCCTCCGCCGCCAGGGCGCTGACCAGCCGGGAGATCACCGGATCGGACGCCACCGGCCCAGCGAGCTCCGGCTCGGCGCGCAGCACCGCGACATCAGCCAGGCAGTCCCCGCCCAGAGCCAGCGTCATGGCCAGGTCTGACAAGATCTTCCCCGGATCATGCACCGCTCGCGGCGCCCGCCACCGCCCCAGCCCCGCCGACAAGCCCCGGCCCAGGCCCGTCACCCGGGCCGTTTCGGCCAGCAGCAGCGTCCCGGCCTGGGACACCAGCCCCGTCCCGTCGGCGGACACGGTGATCTTGCGGAGGCGCGCGGTATTCTGCACGGGATAAGTGCCTTCGGCTTGGTGCGGACAGGACCCTAGACAAGCCCTATCCTCCCAGGCCAAAGGCGCTTTTTATATGCAAACGATCAAGACCGGCCGGTCACTGGCGAAAGCCCGAGGCTAGTGTGTCGCGCCGGAAATCCGTGCGATATATCTTGCCAGTGAGTTGAGGATCTCTTCTGCGGTCTTGGTCCAGGTGAACGGCCGCGGGTCAGCGTTCCAGTGCTCGATCCAGGTGCGGATGTCGGTTTCCAGGGCTTGCACGCTCTTGTGCGCGCCGCGGCGGATCATCTGGTCGGTGAGGTAGCCGAACCAGCGTTCCACCTGGTTGATCCAGGATGACCCGGTGGGCGTGAAGTGCAGGTGGAAGCGGGGGTGGCGGGCCAGCCAGTCGCCGATCGCGGCGGTCTTGTGCGTGGCCAGGTTGCCGCAGACCAGGTGGACGTCCAGATCAGCGGGCACGGCCTTGTCGATCCTGACCAGGAACTTCCTGAACTCGGCGGCGCGGTGGCGGCGGTGCAGTTCGCTGATGACGGTGCCATCGGCGATGTTAAAGGCGGCGAACAAGCTGGTGGTGCCGTGCCGGACGTAGTCATGGCTGCGCCGCCCGGGCATCCCGGGCATCATCGGCAGCACCGGCTGGGAGCGGTCCAGTGCCTGGGTGCCGGACTTCTCGTCCACGCACAGCACCACCGCCCGCTCCGGCGGGTTGTGGTACAGGCCGACGACGTCCACGACCTTCTCCACGAAGAGCGGGTCGGTGCTCAGCTTGAACACGTCAGTGAGGTGCGGCTTGAGGTCGAACTTCCGCCAGATCCGCCCGACCGTGGAGCTGCTCACCCCGCTGCGCTTGGCCATGGAGGTCCGCGACCAGTGCGTGGCGTCCCTCGGGACCTCCTCTAGCGTGGCGGTGATCACCTCCTCGACCTTGTCCAGCAGGATCGACGGCGGCCGGCCCGGCCGCGGCTCATCGGCCAGCCCGTCCAGCCGCTGCGCGGCGAACCGGGCACGCCACTTGCTCACCGTCGCCGGATCTATCCGCAGCTCTGCAGCGGCCTGCTTGTTCGTCGCCCCGTCCGCGCACGCCAGCACGATCCTGGCCCGCAGCGCCAGCGCCTGCGCGCTGCTGGCCCGCCGCACCCACCCCGCCAGCTGATCACGCTCCGCGCCGGTCAGCACCAGGTCCGCCACCGGGCGGCCCGGCCGGTCATGATCAGCCAGCCCGGCCAGGCCCTCCTCAGCGAACCGGCGCCGCCACTTGCGCACCGTCATCCGCGTCGACCCCAGCTGCCCGGCCACCCGCGCCACCCCGACCCCGGCTCCGCGCACGCCAGCACGATCCGCGCCCGCTCAGCCAGCCACACCGACCCCTCCCGCGACCAGCGGGCAAGCTCAGCACGGTCCTCATCAGCCAGCACCAGCGGCTCAGCAGTCTGCTGCATACCAGCAGGCTACAGACTTAACCAGCCAATTTCCGGCGCGACACACTAGCCTCCTGACCGGTGGCAAGCCAGCTCGGCCAGGCGGCGGCGGTCGATCTTGCCGGTGGAACCCAGGGGCAGCTCGTCCAGCAGGCAGAAGGCGCTGGGCCTGGTGTGCCGGGGCAGCGCCGCGTCGCAGGCGGCGCTCAGCGCGCCGGTGAGGTCGTCCGCGGGGCCCGGTCCGGACGCCGCGACGTAGGCGACCGGGCGGGCGCCGAGCACCGGATCCGGTGCCCCGACCACGGCGGCGGCCCGGACGCCCGGCTGGGCCAGCAGGAAGTCCTCGATCTCCCGCGGGTAGATCTTCTCGCCGCCCCGGTTGATGACGTCGTCGGTCCGGCCGGCCAGGAACAGGTAGCCGCCGGCGTCGAGATGGCCGAGGTCGCCGGTGTCGAGCCAGCCCTCGCGGTCGATAGCGCCGGCGGCGCCGCCCGCGGCGTACTGCCTGATCACCCCGCGGCCCCGGATCTGGACCCGGCCGACCTCGAAGGGCTGGCAGGCGGTGAACCGCGGCCGGCCGGACCGCGCTATCCGCAGCTCGACCCCGACCGGGAGCCCGGCCGAGCCGGGCTTACGCGGGCCGTCCGGCGGGTTAGCGGTGATCATGCTGGCCGCCTCGGTCATGCCGTAGGTCTCCAGCACGGTCAGGCCGGTGGCGTCCTCGAACCGGGCCAGCACCGCCGGCGGGAGCGGGGCCGAGGCCGAGCGGACGAAGCGGACCCGGTGCGGGACCGGCTCGGCAGGGAGTCCGGCCAGCAGGGTGATGATCGCGGGTACCGCGTTGATCCAGGTGATCCGGCGCTTGTCGATCAGTTCCCAGAAGCTCCGGCGGCTGAACCTGGTGTCGAGCACCAGGCACGCCCCCGCGCGGAGGGTGGCGAGCAGGCCCACCACCTCGGCGTTGACGTGGAAGAGCGGCAGGGTGCAGTAACCGCGGTCGGCGGGGCGTAGCCGGTGGTGGGCAGCCACGGCGGCCGCCACGTGGCAGAGCTGGTCCTCGGTGAGCAGGATGCCCTTCGGCGTGCCGGTGGTCCCGCTGGTGCACAGGAAGATCCCGCCAGTGCCGGCGGTCGCCCCGGGCCCCGCCGCGCCGGGCGCGCCGGCTGGCGGCTCGTCCCCCGGCGGGTCCGATACGGCTAGGCCCGGCGTGTCCAGCACGGCTAGGTCCTGCGGGTGCAGCACGGCTAGCCCAGGCCGGAGCTCGTCGGTCGAGTCGCAGACGGCCGCGGCGGGCCGGGCCACCGCCAGCACGGCGGCGAGCCGGTCGGCCGGCGCGCCGGGATCGAGCGGGACCGCCACCCGGCCCGCGGCCACGATGGCGACCAGCGCGGTCGCGTAGCCGACCGGGTCGGCCAGCCGGATCGCCACCCCCGCCCCCGGCGGGACCGCGGCGTCGTCCAGGGCGCGCGCCCACGCCCGTGCCGCGCGGCCGAGCCCGGCATAGCTGAGCATGGCCGTGCCTCGGCCGTGCTCAAGGTAGCGGGCCCCGCCGTCGCGGGCCTCAGCCGACCGGATCCAGTCGTTTATCACCGTCATGCTCCGTATCCGTGAGTTGCTGAGTCCTCGTCGCGGGCCGCAGCGACCGCCAGGTCTGCCGCGGCCGCCCGGTGAGCGGCACGGCCAGCGGCGTCCTGGCGAGCACGCTGGTCAGCGCGACACAGCTGAGATAGACGATCGCCACGGTGATCGCGCAGGCGGCCGGCCACGGCAGGTGCGAGACCAGTCCGCGGTAGCCGGCGAGGATCAGCAGGTCGATGATCAGCAGCTGGGACAGGTAGATGCCGTAGGAGTTGTCCGAGCCGGAGCGCACCACGGCGCGGAAGCGCTGTGACCGCCCCGGCCTCACCAGGGCCACTCCGACCAGGTACATGCACGCGATCGCGCCCACGTTCCACGCGATCACGCTGGGCTGGAACGCGTCGTCGCCCGATCCCAGCGCGGTCGTCACCCCGGTCTCGGCCAGGTAGTAGACGCCTTCGGCGGCGGCCGCGGCCAGCACGGTCAGCGCGATGACCAGGCGCGCGCGCCGGCACACCCAAGCGTGCACCTCGTCGAGGTGCCAGGCGACCACGGCGCCGCCGATCAGGTAGAGCACGTAGCTGCTGGCCTCCGACTGCACCCAGGGCTGGGTGACGATCCGCCAGTGCACGCAGATGGTCAGCGCCACCTGCGCCGCCGCGGCCGCGGTCACCACGAGCCCGTGATGGCCCCTGGTCCGCCGCAGCAGCGCCAGCACCAGCGGGAACACCAGGTAGAACTGCATGATCACGACGAGGAAGTACAGCTGGTAGTACCCCGTGACCAGGGTGTGCAGCAGCCTGCCGAGCGCGGCGCCGGCGCTGGCGAAGTCCGCCGATGGCAAGTTGTAGAGGTAGTAGATGACGGTCCAGCAGAGGTAAGGGATCGCCACCGAGACCAGCCGGCGCCGGTAGAAGCGGCCCCACCCGCCGCGCCCAACGCCGGAGTAGGCATAGGTCAGCATGCACGCGGAGATGAAAAAGAACCCTTCCCTGGACACGTGCGTCAGCGTCAGCAAGGCACCCGCAGACACGCTCGCGGCCGGCGCGAAGAACAGCAGCACGTGGGAGCTGACCACGCCCGCCTGCTTCAGCGGGCGCATCGCGTCGACCTGGTCCAGCCGCCGCGGCGGCATCAGTACATCATCCGCGGATCGTCGTAGTGCTTGAACTCGAGCAGGTTGTCCGACGGGTCGATCAGCACGAAGGTGCGGTGCTCCTCGACCGTTCCCTCGAACCGCGTCGACTGGTCGCGGAAGAACGGGATCTTGCGGATGACCGCGCAGCGGTGCAGGGCCTCGAAGTCGGCTGCCGCGCGGAACGTGACGCCGAAATGGCGCGGGTACAGGCTGACCGGCCGCGGCCCGGGCGGCTCGTCCTCGCAGAGGTGGCAGACGAGCTGGTCGCCGAAGAAGTCCAGCGTGATCCGGTCGGCGTAGCGCCGGGCCAGCTTGCAGCCCAGCAGGTCCACGTAGAACCGCTGCGCCTCGTCGAGGTCCCGGACCGGCACGGCCAGGTGGAAGACGTCACTGGTGGTTCGCATCGGCCTTTCCTGCCTCGAAGGCGGTCAGCGTGTCGGCGCGCAGCCCGAGGCGCAGCGTCTCCACGCCGATGACCGCCTGCGCCGGCACGTTGCCGAGGTTGACGTCCGGGCCGATCAGGCTGACGAAGTACGCCTGCAGCGCGGTGGTGGGCGCCTCGAAGAGCAGGTGCCGCGGGCTGAACCCGGCGGCCAGGACGTCTTCGATCAGGCCGTACCGCAGCGCGCCGTCCGGGCGGCAGATGCCGGACTTGCCGCTCTCCCTGGCCTCCAGGGTGACCAGCCGGGCCCCGGCGCCGAGATCCTCGTCGATGCACTCGACCCAGGCGCTCGGCGCCAGTCGCTGCGAGCGGTCCGGGTCCTTGAACCCCACCTCGGACACGACGGTGAAGTCGTCGGCGAGCTTGCGGATGTAGCTGGCCTTCTCCGAGTTGGACATCGGGATCGTGCCGTTCGACACCTCCACGTGGCGGCAGCCGTGTTCGGCGCAGAACTTCCTGAAGTCGTCGAACCGGTCCTGCAGCACGTATTTCTCGAACAGCGTCCCGCCGAAGTAGAAGCCGATCCCGGCGTCGCTCAGTACGGCGATCTTCTCCCTGAGCGTGCTGGTCACGATCGCGGTGCCCCAGCCGAACTTCACGAAGTCGATGTACTCCGCCGTGGACTCCACCGTGTCGGCGAACTGGAGCAGCGGGATGCCGCCGTCGATCACCATCGTGATCCCGTTGGCCCGGGGCTTGACCGCCCGGTGCGGCAGGTGCAGTGCCGTGGTGTTCATCGGTGTTACCTCCTGATCGTTTCGTTGCGTGCCGCGGCCGGCGTGACGGCGAGCCGCAGGATGGAGCCGTTGGCCACCGGGGCCCAGCGCATCCGCTCCACCGGGACCGAGTCCAGGTAGGCGCGCAGCACCCGCAGCGTGCCGCCGTGGGCGATCACGGCGATGTCCCCGTACCGCAGGGACCGGCGGATGACATCGGCGAACACGGCCACGCGCCGGTAGAGATCCCGCACTGACTCGCCGCCTTCCGGCCTTGTGTCAGGGTCGGCGACCCGGCCGTCGCGCAGGCCGGTGAGGGCAGCGCTGAGGCCCGCGGCGGAGCCGCCCTCGAGCGTGCCCAGGCCGCGCTCGCGCAGCCGGGCGTCGGGGATGACCGGCCGCCTGAGCACCGACGCTAGCGGCGCCGCGGTCTGCAGCGCCCGGCGCAGGTCGCTCGCGTACAGGGCGCGGATGGGCTGGTCGCACAGGTGCCCGGCCACCCGCCAGGCCTGCCGCACGCCGCGGCGGGTCAGCAGCGCCTCGTCGTCGTGGCCCTGGGCCAGGCCGAGCGCGTTCCAGGTCGTCTCGCCGTGCCGGACCAGCCATAGCACCGGCCCGGTGGCGGTGGCCTGATGAGGGCCGGCGGGCGGCGTGCCGCCCGTCCGCGCCCCCGGCCTTCCGGTTGTGAGTACTGCGCTTGCTGTCATGTCCCCGAGCGTGCGGCGGCCGAGTGAAAGTCGACTTAAATTCGGCCCGACCTGCGGAAACTTCCAGCAACCTCTCAGCCAAGCCTGATTTCCTGGCCGTCATGAGCTCCGCTGGCCTGGCCGCGCAGACGCCCTTCCCGCGGGGCAGCGGACGGGTGCTCGTGGTCGACGACGATCCCGACGTGCGGGACTCACTGGTCCGCGCGCTGCGCTACGCGGGATACGGGGTCACCGCGGCCGCGGACGGCGCCGAGGCCCTGGCGGCGGTGGCGCGGTCGCCCGTCGACCTGATCGTCCTGGACGTGCTGATGCCGATGGTGGACGGGCTCGAGGCCTGCTGCCGGCTCCGGGTCCGGGGCGACGCCACCCCGGTCCTCATGCTCACCGCACGCGGCACGGTGGACGACCGGGTGACCGGGCTGGCGGCGGGCGCGGATGACTACCTGGTCAAGCCGTTCGCGCTGGCCGAGCTGCTGGCCCGCGTCGGGGCCCTGCTGCGGCGCAGCCAGCTCGCCCGCGACGTGCTCGGCTACGCCGACCTGACCCTCGACGCCACCGCCAGGCGGGTGGTCCGCGGCGGTGACGTGATCACGCTGACCAGGATCGAGTTCGACCTGCTCGAGACGCTGCTGCGCAACGCCGAGCGGGTGCTCAGCTACGACGCGATCACCGACCAGGTGTGGGGCTACGCCGAGGCGCCCGCGTCCAACGCGCTGCAGGTCTTCGTGGGCTTCCTGCGCCGCAAGCTGGAGGAAGGCGGTACTCGCTCGCGGCTGGTGCACAACGTGCGCGGCGTCGGCTACGTGCTGCGGGCGGCCCCGTGACGCGCCGGCTGCGGCGGCCGCTCCTGCTGCGGACCCGTTTCACTCTCGCCGCGGCGGGCGCGGTCGCCGCGGTCACGCTGGTGGTGACCGCGGTCGCCTTCATCGTGGTCCGCAACGACCTGCTGCACCAGGTAAGCGCGGCGCTGCGGCAGCGCGTGACCGCGGTGCAGCAGCAGGCCTTCCGGCGCTACCACGGGCAATTCCCGGCCGGGTGGGTGCCGCGGGAACCGGACCAGTTCGGCACGGCCAGCCCGTACCTGCAGGTGGTCACCGCCAGCGGCAGCGCGCGGACCCCGCCGGGCGACCGCTCCCGGCTGCCCGCGGACGCCACCGCCGTCGCGGTTGCCGCCGGCCACCACGCCGCCTACTACGCCACTGCCACCCTGGACGGGGTGCGGGCCATGGTGCTCACGGTGCCGCTGGCCCGCGGCCTGGCCCTGCAGCTCGCCGCGCCGCTGACCACCGTGGACGCCGAGCTGGCCACCATCGGCGCGACACTAGCGGTGCTGAGCGCCATCGGGGTGGCCGTGGCCGCGCTGGCCGGGTGGGGGGTGGCGCGGGCCGGGCTCGCTCCGGTGGCCCGGCTGGCCGCGGTCAGCGAGGAGGTGGCCGCGACCGGCTACCCGGGCGGGCGGGTGGCGGCCGGCCGCCCGGACGAGCTGGGCCGGCTGGCGGCCTCGTTCAACCAGATGCTGGACGCGCTGCGCCGGTCGCACGCCGCGCAGCGGCAGCTGGTCAGCGACGCCAGCCACGAGCTGCGCACGCCGCTGACCAGCCTGCGCCTCAACGCCGAGCTGCTGGCCGCCGGCGACGGCCTGTCCGAGGCGGAGCGCCAGGAGGTGCTCGGCCGCATCGTGGCCCAGGCCGACGAGCTCGGCCAGCTCGTCACCGACATCACCGAGCTGGCCGGTGACCAGGAGCGCACCAGCGTGCTGGCGGAGGTCAAGCTGCACGAGGTCGTCGCGGCCGAGCTCGACGCGGCCCGCCGGGACTGGCCGCGCACCCGGTTCCGCGCCGACCTGTCCCCGGTCCTGGTGCCCGGCAGCGCCGAGCAGCTCGGCCGCGCGGTGCGGAACCTGCTGGACAACGCGGCGAAATTCGGGCCGCCTGACGGGCCGGTGGACGTGCGGCTCGCCGCGGGCGAGCTCACCGTCCGCGACCACGGCCCCGGCATCGGGCGGGCCGACCAGGGCCAGGTCTTCGAGCGGTTCTACCGCGCGGCTTCGGCGCGCGGCACGCCAGGCTCGGGGCTGGGACTGGCCATCGTCCGCCAGGTCGCCGAGACGCACGGCGGCACCGTCACCGCGGCGGCCGCGCCGGGCGGGGGCGCCCTGCTCCGGCTGCGGCTCGCCGCGCTAAGCCCCGGCTCCCGGGGCGGGACAGGCTCCGGCCAGGCCCGGGCTCCCGCCAGGCCCGGGCTCCCGGCTAGGACGTGCCGCGGCTGGCGGCGAGTGTGGCCGGCGGGCGGAGCCGTTCGGCAGTAATCCCGGCGTCGCAGACGAGTGGCGGTCCGTCGGCAGGCCCGGCCGCGGCGGTGATGCCGTGGCCGCGCAGGGCCGCGGCCACCTTGCGGGCGATCGTCTGGCTGCCGCCCAGGGTGGGGTGCAGGCCGCCGTGCGAGCGGGCGAAGGCCCAGCGCGCGGCCAGCGGATCCATGATGATCACGTTACGGTCGGCGGCGGTCGCGGCCGTCACGATCGTGCGGTCGGTGCGGTAGGCGGCCGCAGCGGACTGCGGCCGGCCGAAGCGGCCGCGGCTGGTGAACACGGTGATCAGCGCGATTCTCGCCTGCGGCGCCTGCGCCCTGATCAGCGCGATGGCCTGCCTGACCCGCTGCTGCTCGGTCTGCACCGGCACGCCGATGTCGTCGTGGCCGGCCTGGATGATGACCAGTGCGGGAGTGATGGCGCGCAGCCCGATCCGGGTGAGCTCGGCGGTGACCGGTCCCCGGCCGCCGAGGCCGGCCCGGGTGTAGCCGGCGCCGGGGACGCCGTCCACCACCGCGTTCCAGTGCATCATGTGCGCGAGCAGCACGGCCCAGGACCTGGAGGCGGCACCGGGCCCGACCCCGGCGGTGAACGACGCGCCGACCACCGCGAGGGCCCGCTTCGTGGGGCGCCGGGCGCCCGGACGCCCGGCCGATCGCAGCTTCTGCTCGCAGGCCGCCAGCGGCGGGCTGACCGACAGCGGCGGGACGGGCCGGGACAGGTCACGCTGTACCGCCGGCGGTGCCGGGAGCGGCTGGCCCGGGCCTGCGGCCGTCGCCACCGCGTCCGGGACGGCGGCCAGCGCGATGGCGGCCGCCGTCACCGCGACGGCCAGGACGCGTCGCCGTGGCATGGCTTCAGGGTATCGGTCAGCCAAGGGGGCCTCAGGTCAGACATAGCGGGGCCCGGCACCTGCTGGTGCCGGGCCCCCGAACGGTGAGACAGCCGGTCAGGCCTGTCCGGCGCGGACGCCCTTCTCGACCCGCTCGCCGAGCTCCCTGTCCACGTTCCCGAGGTACCAGAACGCGCGCTGCAGCACCGGCTCGGTCACGCCGGCGAGAAGCGCCCCGACGATGTTGCTGACCAGCCGGTCACGGGCGGCGTCGTCCATCACTTCGCGGACCAGCTTGCCGGGCTGGCTCCAGTCGTCGTCCTCGGGGTGCTGCTCGTAGGCGGTGCGCACGAGCTCGCCGTCGGAGTACCAGCTCGCAGGCTTGTTGTGCTCGCTGTCGGCCTGCGGGCCGCCCTTGGAGTTCGGGAAGTACACCGGGTCGCTGACGTTGTGGATCCGCCCCACCCCGTCCTTGCTGTAGGAGTGCACCGGCGCGACCGGGGCGTTGACCGGGATCTGCGTGTAGTTCACGCCGAGCCGGGCGCGGTGCGCGTCGGCGTAGGAGAACAGCCGGCCCATCAGCATCCGGTCCGGGCTCGGCCCGATGCCCGGCACCAGGTTGCTGGGCGCGAACGCGGCCTGCTCGATCTCGGTGTGGTAGTCGACCGGGTTGCGGTCGAGGGTCATCGTGCCGACCTCGATCAGGGGGTAGTCGGCGTGCGGCCAGACCTTGGTCATGTCGAACGGGTTGATCCGGTAGGTCTTGGCGTCCTCGTAAGGCATGATCTGCATCTTCAGCGTCCAGGCCGGGTGGTCGCCCCGCTCGATCGCCTCGTACAGGTCCTTGGTGTGCAGGTCGGGGTCGGTGCCGGCCAGCACGTCGCCCTCGGCCTGGGTATAGAACTCGACGCCCTGGTGGCTGATGAAGTGGTACTTCACCCAGTACCGCTCACCCGCCGCGTTGACCCACATGTAGGTGTGCGAGCCATACCCGTTCATGTGCCGGAAGGTCTTCGGGAAGCCGCGGTCGCCCATCAGCCAGATCACCTGGTGCGCCGTCTGCGGCAGCAGCGTCCAGAAGTCCCACTGCATGTCGTTGGAGCGCAGGTTGACCTTGGCCAGCCGCTTCTGCGACCGGATGAAGTTCTGGAAGTGGATCGGGTCCTTGATGAAGAACACCGGCGTGTCGTTGCCGACCAGGTCGTAGTTGCCCTCGGTGGTGTAGAACTTCAGCGCGAAGCCGCGCAGGTCCCGCCACATGTCGGGGGATCCGCGCTCCCCGGCCACGGTGGAGAACCTGGCCACCATCCGGGTGGTGGTGCCAGGCTGGAACACCGCGGCCTTGGTGTAGGCGCTGACGTCGCCGGTGACCTCGAACCGGCCGAACGCGCCGCTGCCCTTGGCGTGCGGCTGCCGCTCCTTGATCCGCTCCCGGTTGAAGTTGGCCATCTGCTCGATCAGGTAGCTGTCCTGCAGCAGGATCGGCCCGCCCGCGCCGACGGTCAGCGAATACGTGTCGCTCTCGACCGGGATGCCGGCGTCGGTGGTCTGCACCGCGGGCCTACCGTCGCTCGTCGTAGTCATGCTCGTATCTCCTTTGATGTGACTGGTTACTTGTCGGTGGGGTTGAGGGCCAGGAAGGTGAGCCCGGCGACTATGCCGGCGCCGAGCTGGACCACCAGGTAGACCCAGATCGAGCTCCACGCGAAGGCGCCCGCGGTGGCGGCGCCGAGCGCTACGGCCGGGTTGAACGCGCCGCCAGAGATCCCGCCGACGGCGAACGCGCCCGCCAGCACGGTGAACCCGATGGCCAGGCCGAAGAAGCCGTTCTTGGCCTGGTCCTTGCTCGTGGCCACGTTGAGCACCACGTAGCACAGCCCGAACGTGAAGATCAGCTCCACCAGCGCGGCGGCCACGAGCGCGTGCCCGGACAGGGTCAGGGTCCTGACCGCGGCCGGGTTAACGATCGCCCGGGCGGCTGCCCCGGCGGCGACACCGGCGAGGGCCTGCACGATCCAGTACCCGACCGCGTCAGTCGCGCTGATCCGGCGGCGCACCAGCGCTGCCATCGTCACCGCGGGGTTGTAGTGGCCGCCGGAGATATGCCCGCCGGCATAGATCATCACCATCAGGACCGCGCCCGCGGCGAGTGGCGTGAATACGCTGCCGGTCAGCACGGCGGTGGCGACGGTGAACGCCAGGAAGAACGTCCCGATCGCCTCGACCGCGTATTTCCGCGCCGCTATTGGTCCCGGCGCGGCCACCGCTCTCATCTCTTCTTGGCGCGTGATTACGTCCGCCATTGCTCTGTTTCCCCTTCAGCTTCGGAATTCGTATGACACCATCCACGATTGCTCGCATCTGGTCCGGCGGCATCGTTGCCAGCAGCCATTCGGGCCCCTGGGTAACGGGGGCGCCGGATTCCTGCTAGCTGCAAGGGGTACGGTCATGCCGAAACTGCCGCTACGGCTGGCCGGAATGTGCCGGCCGGCCGCGGCGGCAGCCGTTCGGAATTACAGGGATTTGTCCTTTATTGGAGGTTTACGAGACCGTCGCGCCGATGAGGCGGCCGATGCCGAACGTCACCAGCGCGGCCGTGCCGCCCAGCAGCAGCTGGCGCAGTGCGGACCGGACGAGCGGGCGGCCGTTCAGCACGCCGATGCCGCCGCCGACCGCGAGCAGGGCGAGCGCCGCGAGGCAGATGGCGGCCACCAGCGCCGCCGTCCCGCCGCCGAAGAAGTAGGGCAGGATCACGACCAGCGCGCCGGACGCGAACGTGAGCAGGCTGGACACCGCCGCGGACAGCGGCGACCCGAGCTCGGCCGGGTCCAGGCCCAGCTCCTCGCGGGCCAGCGTGTCGAGCGCGACCTTGCGGTCGGACATGATCTGCTCGGCCAGCCGCTGCGCGTCCTCCCGGCTCAGGCCCTTGGCCCGGTACAGCAGGGCCAGTTCGTCCCGCTCCTCGTCCGGCTTCTCCTCCAGCTCGGCCGCTTCCAGCGAGATCTCCCGCTGGTACATCTCGCGCTGGCTGGCCATCGAGACGTACTCGCCGGCCGCCATCGAGAACGCGCCGGCCAGCAGCCCGGCGATCCCGGTCAGCAGGATCACCTTGTGCGCGGCGCCGGAGCCGGCCACGCCCATGACCAGGGCGGTATTGGAGACCAGGCCGTCGCTCACGCCGAACACGCCCGCCCGCAGCGCTCCGGAACGATCGGTGCGGTGCCACCCCTCCCGGCGCGCGATCCGGGCCCGCGGGTCCGGCCGGCCGCCGTCGATGAGCTTGGCGATCGTGCGCGCGTGACCGTGCTCGTCGGCGGCCATCCCAGGCGCCGCGTCCGGCTCGTGGTCGTACACGCCGGCGTCGGCCCGCTCGGCCCGCTCGATCAGCGGCAGCACCCTGGCGGTCGAGAACCGGCCGGCCGCCGCGGCCAGCAGCC
Organism: uncultured Actinomycetes bacterium; assembly: GCA_963702235.1. Taxonomy (GTDB): domain Bacteria; phylum Actinomycetota; class Actinomycetes; order Streptosporangiales; family Streptosporangiaceae; genus PALSA-505. Next base: position 1,068,028 of record CAVPBZ010000018.1, on the reverse strand, counting down.
TGGTGCGCAGGCTCGGCCTGCCGGACGGCGGCACGGCCGCGCCGGCCTCGCGCAGCTTGCCCTCCCAGTGCGCCGCGTGCCGCCGCTCCACCGCGGCCAGCTCCTCGAAGATGTCGCGCCGCTGGCCGGTCTCGCTCGCGGCGATCCGGGAGTACAGGGCTGCCGCGTCACGCTCGCTGGCCAGGAGCTCCCGCCACCGCTTCGCGTGCTCGGCGGAGCCGTTGCTGGTCATGTCTTCCCCTAACGGGTTCGTCAGGCAATCCATTTACCGAACGGCTCCGCGCCAACGCATATGCCCGCAGCCGCGGCGGTCACGGCATGCGGTCGAGGAGCCGGCCGATCCCGGCCGCCGACAGCTCCGACTTCGCCAGGAACCCCGCCACCGGGCTCGCCGCGATCAGCTCCGTGTAGTCCGATTCAGACCGCGTCGAGATCATGATCACCGTGGCGCGGCTGGCCGGGCACTCCCGGGCGAGCCGCCGGGCAACGTCGAAGCCGCTCTCGTCGCCGAGCCCGATGTTGACCAGGACGATGTCCGGCCGGAGCACATGGGCCTGCTGGAGCGCCTCGGCGGTGTTGGAGGCGATGCCCGCGACCGTCAGGCCCTCGCGCTCGAGCAGAAGCGACGCCGCCTTGAGGAAGGCGTCGTTGTCGTCGACAATCAGGCAGCGCAGAGGCACCTGATCAGGCTGCCAGAAATGACCATTGTGAAACATTGCAGCTAGCAGGAATTCTCACCGGGACCTACGACCTGCCGGTCATTCGGCGAGCGGGAGCTCGGCGTGCAGGGCGGTGCCGGCGCCGGCCGGGCTGTGCACGGTGAGCGTGCCGCCGAGCGCCTCGACCCGGTCTTTGAGCCCGATCAGGCCGGATCCCCGGACCGGATCGGCCCCGCCGGTCCCGTCGTCGCGGACGCCGAGATGCAGGGCGCGGCCGGCCGCCGCCGCCTCGACCCGGACGACCGAGGCCCGCGCGTGCTTGGCCGCATTCGCCAGCGCCTCGGCGACCACGTAGTAGGCGGCGACCTCGACCCGTTCCGGCAGGCGGGCCCCGGCGCGCAGGTCGAGTTCGACTGGTATCGTGCAGCGGCGGGCGAGCGTCTTCAGCGCCGGCTCGAGGCCGCCCTGGGCCAGGATCGCCGGATGGATGCCGCGTGCCATCTCCTGCAGGTCGTCCTGCACGCTCGCGAGCCCGTCGGCGACGCCCGCCAGCTCTGCCTCCAGCCGGCCGAGCTGCGCCGGGACCTCCGTCTGCGCGGCCCGCAGCGCGAGCCCGAGGGAGATGAGCCGCTGCTGGGCGCCGTCGTGCAGGTCGCGCTCGATCCGCCGCCGGGTCTCGTCCGCGGTGGCGACAACCCGCGCCCGTGACGCGGTGAGTTCCGTGAGGTTGTCCGCGTTCGAGATCGCGGTCGCCACCAGGTCGGTGAACGACGTGAGGCGGGCCTCGGTCTCCGGGCCAAGCGGCTCGTCATGGCTCGACCCGGCCAGCACGACGCCCCAGAGGCGGCCCTTGACCAGGATGGGCGACCCGACCGCTGACCGGAAGTGAACCCCGCGGGCGGCTGCGCCGATCACGCCCGAGGCGTCGGCGTAGCTGTCGATGCGGGCCGCGCGGCAGGTCTGCGAGACGATCGTGGTGAGGTTCTTACCGCCGAGCTTCAGCCGCTGGCCGACGACAGTGCGGACGGCGGCGGGACTGCTGCGCCAGCCGGCGACGGAGGTTGCCGTGCCGTCGGGTTCGTACCGGCACAGCGTCGTCTGGTCGGCCTGAAGCAGCTGCCCGGCCTCCGCGGTGACGGCCTCGAACAGTTCCTCCGGCGGCGCCCCCCTGGCCACCAGCGTCGCGACTCGCCGCAGCGCGGCCTGCTCCTCGGCCAGCCAGGTGACCGCGGCACGGGTGTCGGCGTTCGAGATCGCCGTCGCCACCAGATCCGTGAAGGAGGACAGGCGCTCCTCGGTGTCCGGCGGGGGTGTCCACTTCTGGATCGCCCCCACGGTCATGACGCCCCAGATGCGGCCCTCGACGATGATCGGCGCCCCGATCGTGCAGCGGACGCCGAACGCGCGGGCCTCCTCCGCGAGCGGCCCGGTGGCGCCGGCGAAGTCGTCGATGCGGGCCGGGCGGCCGGTCCGCAGGACGAACGTGCTGACGTTCTCCCCGTCGAGGGAAACCCGCCGCGGGGAGAAGGGCAGGCCGGCCCTCGTCCAGGTGGAGATGACGGTGAGCATGTCGTCCGGCTCGTAGCGGGCGACCCGGGCGTAGTCGGCGGCCAGCAGCCGTCCCACCTGCTCGGCGACGGCCGCGAACAGCTCGTCGGCAGGCGCCGCGCGCGCCACCAGCGTCGCCACCCGGCGCAGCGCCGCCTCCATCCGCCGTGACGACGCCTGCTCCCCGGCGAGCTGAGCCAGCTCGCCGATCAGGATCCCGACGGCCGCTCCCACCGCCACGAACGCGATCAGGGAGACCAGGTCGGTGCCCGCGATGCGGGCCGACCTGTCATAGAGGCCTGCCCCGGCCGCGGCGCCGAGCGCGACGGTCGTGAGCGCCGGCCGCGTGCCGCCGACGGCCGCGTCGGCGAGGGCCACCACCAGCATGCAGAAGAAGAACCCGCCCAGCGAGAGCGACGACCGGAACGGGATCAGGGCAGCCGTCACCACCACGGGGCCGGCGATCGCGAGCACCCACGCCGCCGCGCGGCGGGCAGGCGACTGTTTCGTCAGCCATATGCCGGTAAGACCCGTCAGGGTGCCCACAGCCCAGAGGCTAAACCGGTGGTTCCGTCCGCCCTACCCGGCTAGCACTACTGCCCGGACTCCAGCCAGCCGCCAGGCCCTGCCAGCCGCTGGCCGTGATGCCGGATCGCGCCGGCCGGGCGAAGCTGGTCGAAAGCCGAACCGGCCCACTGCTTGGCGGCGTGACGTACTGGAGCCAGCCGGGGGTGAACGAGGCCGGCCCGACAGGAAGCAGGAGGCCGACATGGAGCGCGCAGACTGGCTGGAGGCGGGGTATGACTCCGCCCAGGCCCGATTTCTCATGATGACGGCGATCACCCATCACCGGTTCAGCTCCCCGGCCTGGGGCGGGGACGAGATCCGGAGGCTGCACGCCGAGCTGACCGAGATCGACCGTTCCGCGGCCGCTGTGCTCGGGCTCAGCCGCGGGTTCAAGTGGCAGCCCGGGGATCAACCCTCGGGGATGTACGGTCTGCACCGCCGCCCCGCTGACCGATGGGGGCAAGAAGAGCAGGAAGCCTGCTGATGAGCGCCACCCGGGTCGTGCTCGCCGACGACGATGTGCTGCTGCGCGAGGGCCTGGCCAGCCTGCTCGACCGCTCGGGCTTCGACGTCGTCGGCCAGGCGGGAAGCGGCACCGAACTGCTCGCCCTAGCCCGCTCGGCCCGGCCCGAGCTGGCGATCACCGACATCCGGATGCCGCCCGGGCACGCGACCGAGGGACTGCAGGCGGCGAAGGTGATCCGGGAAGAGCTGCCCGGCACCGGTGTCGTCGTGCTGTCCGCGCACGTCGAGGTCGATGAGGCGATGGAACTGCTGGCCGGCGGCGAGCGGCTCGGCTACCTGCTGAAGAGCCGGGTCACCAACGTGGCCGAGTTCATCGACACGGTAGGCCGGATCACCGCGGGTGCCTCGGTGGTGGACCCGTCCCTGGTGCAGGAACTGGTCCGGGCGAGGCGGCGGCAGGATCCGCTTGACGTCCTGTCGCCGCGGGAGCGCGAGGTGCTCGCGCTGATGGCCGAGGGCGCGTCCAACGCGGGCATTGCCCGGCGGATCTTCGTCGCCGAGGGCACGGTGGAGAAGCACGTCCGCAGCATCCTGATCAAGCTGGCGCTGCCGGAGAGCGACACCGAGCACCGGCGGGTGCTGGCGGTGCTCAGGTTCCTCGAAGCCCGCTGACCCGGGCACAGGCAGGCAGCCCCGCTACCGGCTAGCTGCTAGCGGGGCTGGCCGTCTGCCAGGCAGCCAGGACCAGGACCTTGGGCGAGGGTGGAGGAAGGGCACGGCGCGCGGCGCGCCGGGCTTTCACCGATACGAGGAGGCGATGATGGGTACCAACGGACAGACCGCGGCCGGGGTGACGGTCCCGGACACGAAGCTGGCCCGGGACGCCACCGACCTGGTGCGCGAGTCCGCCACCGACCTGGTCTACAACCACTCCCGGCGGGTCTACTGGTTCGGCAGCCTGCAGGGCCGCAACCGGGGGCTCAGCTTCGACCCGGAGCTGCTGTACGTCGGGGCGATGTTCCACGACCTCGGCCTGAACAAGGAGTTCCGCGGCAGCGGCCGGCGCTTCGAGGTGGACAGCGCCGACGAGGCCCGCCGCTTCCTGCAGGGCCACGGCGTGCCCGAGGACAGCATCCGCAGGGTATGGACGGCCATCGCGCTGCACACCACGCCGGGCATCCCGGAGTTCATGGAGCCAGAGGTCGCACTGGTCACCGCGGGGGTCGAATATGACGTGCTCGGCATCGGGTACCACGACATCAGCGACGCCAACCGCGCGGAGATAACCGCCCTGCACCCGCGCCCGGACTTCAAGCGCAGCATCCTCCGCGCATTCACCGAGGGCATTGCGCCTAAGCCGGAAACAACATTCGGCAACGTCAAGGCCGACGTCCTGGAACGATTCGTCCCCGGTTACCAGCGCGGCAACTTCGTGGACATCATCCAGAACTCGGCCTGGGCGGAGTAGGCGCCTGGCGCCGCGTTGAGTGATTCAGCGGGAGGCCGGCGGCCGCGGCCCCGGTCGTTGTCGGTCCGCCGGGCACCGGGCTATCGTCAGCCTATGGATGCGCCCGGCGCCGGCGCCGATGAGGGCCATGCCGCGGCGGCGGGGGCAGGCCGTGGTCCACCCGGCCAGGAACGGCTGGCGGAGCTGGCCGACGAGCAGGCGGCGCTGCGGCGGGTAGCCACGCTCGTGGCCAGGGGTGCCCGGCCGGCCGAGGTGTTCAGTGCGGTCGCCGATGAGCTTGGCCACCTCATCGGCGCCGAGGCGTCGTACGTGGCCCGGCTTGAGCTGACCAGCGGCCACCGGCCAGGGCCGGCGGGGAGCCGGCCGCAGAGCACGGGGAGCCCGAAGGGGCCTGCATCGCCGTGGGCTCGTACGGGGGCGCCGGCCACAACGTACCGGTGGGCCACCGTTTCCCGCTGGCGTCCGGGACGGTCACCGCGACGTGCCTGCGGACGGGACGCCCGGCCCGGGTGAGCGGTGATCAGGTGACCAACGGCCCCTACGGCGCGCTGACCCGCAAGCTGGGCCTGCGGGCCGCGGTGGCCACGCCCATCGTGGTGGAGGGCCGTTACTGGGGCGTGGCGCTGGCCGCGACCGTGCGGGCCGACTTCCCGCCCGGTACCGAGTCGCGGATGGCGGACTTCACCGAGCTCGCCGCGACGGCGCTCGCCAACGCCCAGGCCGAGGAAAAACTGCGCGACCTCGCCGGTACCCAGGCCGCGCTGCGGCGCCTGGCCACGCTCGTCGCGCGGGGCGAATCACCCGAGGCGGTATTCGCCGCCGCCACGAGTGAGGCACGCCGGCATTTCGGCGGCGGCACCGCCAGGATGATCAGGTACGAGCCGGACGGGACGGCGACGCTGCTGGCCAACGAGGGCTCGAAGGGCCCGCACGTGCGGGTCGGCGAACGCTGGGAGGGCTATCCGCCGACCGGGCTGACGGCGACCGTCCGGCGGACCGGGCAGGCCGCCCGGGTCGATGACTACGGCGAGGTTGCCGGCGGGGAAGCTACGCTCCGCGAAGGGCATCGGACCGCGCTCGCGGTGCCGATACACGTGAACGGCCGGCTGTGGGGAATGATCGCCGTCGGGTCCGGGCAGGGCGGGCCGCTGCCGCCGGACACCGAGCAGCGGATGTCGGAGTTCACCGACCTGGTCGCCACCGCGGTCGCGAACGCGCAGAACCGGGCCGCGCTGGAGGCCAGCCGGGACGAGCTCGCCCGGTTGCTGGCCGAGCAGGCCGCGCTGCGCCGCGTCGCCACCCTCGTCGCGCGCGGCATCCCCCCGGCCGAGATCTTCCTGGCGGTCAGCGAGGAAATCCGCCGGCTGCACGGCGCGGACAGCGCGGGCATAGCCCGCTTCGAGCCGGACGGACACTCCGTTATCGCGGTCAGCGAGGGTGCCGGGGACGTCCCGCTCGACCTGCCGGCCGGTACGGTCGTGAAGCTCAAGGACTACCTGGCCCCGGCGGTGGTGTGGCGGACCGGCCGCTCCGCGCAGGTGGACGAGGAAGCGTGGCACGGCCGGCCGGACTGGTTCGCCGGCGCGCTGCGTGAGCTGGGCGTCCGGTCGATGGTGGCGAGCCCGATCGTCGTCGAGGGCCGCCTGTGGGGCGTGGTGAACGCATTGTCGATTTCAGGACCGTTTCCGCCTGGTACCGCCGACCGGATGGCCGACTTCACCGAGCTGGTAGCGACGGCGGTCGGGAACGCGGAGAGCCGGGCCGAGGTGGCCGCCTCGCGGGCCCGGATCGTCGCGGCCGCGGACGGGACCCGGCGGCGGATCGAGCGGGACCTGCACGACGGGACCCAGCAGCGGCTGGTCTCGCTCGGCCTGGAGCTGCGGCTCGCGCAGGGCATGGTGCCCGCCGAGCTGCCTGAGCTGCAGGGCGAGCTGGATCACGTCGCGGATGAGCTCAACACGGTGGTCGAGGATCTGCGCGAGATCGCCCGGGGCATCCACCCGGCGATCTTGTCCGAGGGCGGCCTGGGGCCGGCCCTGCGGACGCTCGCGCGGCGGGCCGCGATCGCGGTCGAGCTCGAGGTCGCCGCGCTGACGCGGCTGCCGGAGCCGATCGAGGTGGCGGCGTATTACGTGGTGTCGGAGGCGCTCACGAACGCGACCAGGCATGCGGGCGCCTCGGCGGTGTGGGTCGCCGTCGAGGAGCGCGGCGGCAGCCTGCGCCTGTCGGTCCGCGACGACGGCGCGGGCGGCGCCGACCCCGCCCGCGGCTCGGGCCTGACCGGTCTGCGCGATCGCGCCGAGGCTCTCGGCGGCTTGCTCGAGGTCAGCAGCCCGCCTGGCGCAGGCACGCTGCTTGCCGTCCAGCTCCCGCTGCAGCTGCACTGACTGCTGACCCCAGGCCGCTGATTCCTGCTGGCCGGTAGCCGGGCTGGCCGCTGGCCGGGCAGACGGCACCGGACCTCGCCGCGAAGCTGGACAGTAGGTTCCGGCCGTCAGCCGGACGCGGAAGTTCCCGACACTGAACGGTCCCCGCGATGATGATGGTGAACGTTGGCTTGTCCCACCGGAACGTTCCGGCCAGGGTGCTGGAGAAGATTGCCGTGCCGCCGGAAGAGCTCGGCGACATGCTGGCCCGGCTGCACGCCGTACCGTCCATCGGCGAGGTGGCCGTCCTGTCCACCTGCAACCGGGTCGAGGTCTATGCGTCCGCGCACGGCCCGGTCGAACGGGTGACCTGGGCGGTCGCCTACCTGCTGGCCCGCGGGCGGATCCCGGCGGGCGAGATCGTGCGGGCGGCACGCGTGCGGGTCGGCGCCGCGGCCGCCGAGCACCTGTTCTCTGTCGCCTGCGGGCTGGATTCGATGGCGGTCGGTGAGGATCAGATCGTGGCCCAGATCAAGGCCGCCGCTCGCGCCGCCGCCGAGGCCGGGACCACGGGCGCCGCCGTCACCGGCCTGATGGACGCGGCGCTGCGGACCAGCAAGCGGGCCCGCACGCAGACCACGATCAGCACCGCCGGCATCTCGCTCGTCCGGGCCGGCCTGGACCTGGCCCAGGAGCGCCTGGGCGGGCTCGCCGGCCGGCACGCGATCGTGCTGGGGACCGGCAGCGTCGGCAAGCTCGCGGCGCGACTGCTGCGCGAGGCGGGTGTGGGGCGGCTCTCGGTAACGGGCCGCAACCAGGCGCGAGTCGCCGAGCTGGCTGCGGCGGTGCACGGCAGGCCGTTGCCGGCCGCGGACCTGCCCGCCGCGCTCGCCGACACCGACCTCCTGATCACGGCCGTCGGAGCCGTCGTGCCCGTCGTGCTCGCCGGGCAGGTGCGGGCGGCCAGGGAGCCGGCCGCGGCCCGGCCGCTGCTCATCCTCGACCTCGGGATGCCGCCCAACGTCGATCCGGCCGCCGGGCAGCTGGCCGGCGTCACGCTCACCGACATCACCGCGCTCGGCCGATACCTCGCGGGCCGGGCGGTCCCGGACCAGGTCCCGCAGGTGCGCGCGATCGTCGCCGCCGAGGCCGCAGCGTACGCCGAGCGGCAGGAGCAGGCCGCGGCAGCGCCCGTCATCGCCGCGATGCACGCGCAGATCCGGCAGCTCGCCGACGCCGAGCTGGCCCGGCTGCACGAGCGGCTGCCGGAGCTCAGCGACCGGGAGCGGGCCGAGACCGCGGTGACCGTGCACCGTATCCTGCGCAAGGTCCTGCACCGGCCTACGGTCCGGGCCAGGGAGTTCTCGGCCGGCCCGAAAGGGCCGGTCTACCTCGAAGCGCTGCAGCAACTCTTCGAGCTGAGTACGGCCGAGGCCAGCACATGAGGTCCGCGCACCGCGGCCCGCTGCGGCTGGGTACCCGCGGCAGTCCGCTCGCGCAGGCCCAGGCCGCGCGGATCGCCCGGATGCTGCGTGAGCGGTGCGGCCGGCCAGCTGTGCTCGTCACGCTGGCCACGCCGGGAGATCAGTCGGCCGCGCCGATCGAGCAGCTCGGCACGACCGGGGTGTTCACCTCCACCCTGCGCGAGGCGCTGCTGCGCGGCGCGGTCGACCTCGTCGTGCACTCCGGCAAAGACCTGCCGACCGCGGCCGTACCGGGGCTGCAGGTGGCGGCGTTCCCGCAGCGGGAGAATCCGCGCGACGCGCTGATCTGGCCCGGCGGGACGAGTATCGGCGCACTGCCGCCCGGAGCGCGCATCGGCACCGGGTCACCCCGGCGGGCTGCCCTGCTGCGCGCCACCGGCCGCGAGCTGCAGATCGTCCCGGTGCGCGGCAACGTCGGCACCCGGCTGCGCAAGCTCGCCGACGGCGAGGTGGACGCGCTCGTGCTGGCGATGGCGGGACTGTCCAGGCTCGGCCTGCTCGGTGCGGACTGCACCCCGCTCGACCCGTCCCTGCTGCTGCCCGCCCCGGCGCAGGGCGCACTGGCCGTCGAGTGCCGCGCCGATGACCCGGTGACGGCGGCCCTGCTGCAGACCCTCGATCACGCACCGACCCGGGCGGCGGCGGTCGCCGAGCGCGGATTCCTGGCCGCGCTCGGCGTCGGCTGTACCGCGCCGGTCGGCGCCCTGGCGGAGGTGGCCGCGCCGCCCGGGGCCGAACCGGTGGTGCGCCTGTCCGGCCTCATTGCCGCCCTCGACGGCTCGGCCGTGATCCGGGGGGAGGCGACCGGTACGGCCGCCGGCGCCGGCGCGCTCGGCCGGCGGCTGGCTTACCGGCTGCTGCGGGACGGCGGCGCCGCCATCCTCGGCGGCAGGTCACCCGCGCACCCGGCCTTGTCCGGCGGCATGGCCGCGGAGCTAGTCAAGAGAGGTAGCTAAATGGCGGTGTCTGTCGTCCAGTCACTGGTCAGCCTGCCCCAGTCTCCCTTCCCGCCGCTGGCGGTCGGTTTCATGGGCCTGGGGACGGGCTACCTGATCTACGGCACGCAGGAGCTTTTCGGCTATCCCGCACGCGACGACCGCGTTGACTTCGCCACCGGCATGTGGGGCATCTGGATGCCGGGCTTCATGCAGTTCATTACCGGTGTCTACCTCTTCCTTGGCCTGACCCTTTTCGGGACGTTCAGGACGCCCGCGCTGTATATGGCGGCGCTGGCGTTCACCGCCTATGGCGTGCACTGGTTCGCGATCGGCTGGAACCGGCTGCGCGGCACCGATCCGCGGGTCAACGTGGGCATGACCATCGCGTTCCTGCTCATCTCGATCCTCGGGATCATCGTCTTCTTCAAGGTCGGTGACTCCCCGGTGGGCGGCCTGTTCATCGGCCTGGCCTGCGTCTACGCCGCCGACTTCTTCGCGGTGCTCAAGCCCGACCTGCCCAGGCTCGGCGGCGTGGCCGAGCGGGTGCTGGGCTTCTTCCGTCTCGGCACCGGGTTCTGGTGCATGTATCTCGTGTTCGCCGTGGCGCTGAACTTCGTGCTCAAGTACACACTGCCGCTCTAGATAGGAGCCGTTCGATGACAGGGATGAATCCGGGTGCGGCCCGGCCCGCGGTGACGGTGCTCGGCACCGGCATCATGGGCTCCGCGATGGCGCGCAACCTGATGGCCGCAGGGCTGAAGACCACCGTCTGGGACGGGTCGGCGGTGGCGACGGCCTCGCTGGCTGCGGCGGGAGCGGTGGTGGCGCCGTCGGCGGCTGCGGCGGTCGCCGGCGCGCAGGCAGTGATCACCATGCTGCCGACCGCGGCGGTGGTGAACTCCGTGATGTTTAGCGGGGGAGTGGCCGACGCTCTGCCCGAGGGCTGCGTGTGGGCGCAGATGGGCACGATCGGCGTGGCCGAGACCCTGGGCGTCCGTGCTCAGCTCGCGGCGCGCAGGCCCGGCGTGCTGTTCGTCGACGCGCCCGTGTCCGGCAGCAAGGGACCGGCCGAGCAGGGCCAGTTGCTGATCCTCGCGTCCGGGCCCGCCGCGGCGGCCGGCCCGATCGGTCCGGTGTTCGACGTCATCGGCCGTAAGACCGTGTGGCTGGGCGAGGCCGGCCAGGGCAGCCAGATGAAGCTGGTCGTCAACGCCTACTTGTCGATCCTCATCGAGGGCGTCGCCGAGACGGTGGCGCTGGCGGACTGGCTGGGCATCGGGCACGCGCAGCTGGCCGAGGTCATCGAGGGCGGCCCGCTGGATGCTCCGCTCGCCGACGCCAAGCTGCACAAGATGGACCAGGGAGACTATGCCGCGGAGTTCCCGCTGGAGTGGGCGCTGAAAGACGTTGACCTCGCGCTCGGTGTCGCGAGCCGCGGCCCGCTGCCGCTGCTGGCCGCGCTGTCCCGGCAGTGGCACGCTGCTGTGGACGCCGGGCACGGCCGTGAGGACATCAGCGCCGCCCGCCTGGCGCTCGCGCGGCCGGGCGCCGGATCGTAGCGACTTCTCCGCGGGGGACCGCTGCTTCTCCGCGCGGGACCGCTGCGTCACGCCCGGCGAACGGGAAGCTCGCAGGACACCGTCGTCCCGTGGCCCGCCGGGCTGTGTACGGAGAAGCTGCCGCCGAGCGCTTCGATCCGGTCCTTCAGCCCGCGCAGCCCTGAGCCGCGGGCGGGGTCGGCGCCGCCCGCGCCGTCGTCGCGGACCGACAGGCGCAGGCTGCCGCCGCGCTCCTCGACGGCGACCCACACCGCCGAGGCGCCCGCATGCCTGGTCGCGTTCGTGAGCGCCTCCGACACCACGTAATACGCCGCCACCTCGATCGGCTCCGGCAGCCGCGTCAGCGCGGCGACCTCGAGCTCGACCGCGATCGCGGCCCGCCGCGCGAGCGTCCGCAGGGCCGGCCCCAGGCCGCCCTCGGACAAGATCGCCGGGTGGATGCCCCGGGCGATCTCGCGCAGATCCTCGACCACCGTGTTGAGCTCATCCGCGACGTGATCCAGCTCGCCCTGCAGCTCAGGCAGCTCGGCGGGCACCATGCCCTGCGCGAGCCGCAGCTCCAGGCCGAGCGAGACCAGCCGCTGCTGGGTCCCGTCGTGCAGGTCCCGCTCGATCCGCCGCCGGGTCCCGTCCGCGGCCGCGACGATCCGGGCCCGCGAGGCGGCCACCTCGGCCCGGCTCTCCGCGTTCCCGACCGCCGTCGCTACCAGCTCGGTGAAGTCGGCCATCCGGTCGGCGGTACCAGGCGGAAACAGGCGCTGCGTCGTCGACGCGGACACCGCGCCCCACAGGCGGCCCTCGACGACGATCGGGCTCGCCACCATCGACCGGACGCCCAGCTCACGCAGCGCGCCGGCCACCGGGTCGACGGCGCTGCTCCAGCTGTCCACGTCCGTCTGCGCGGAGCGGCCGGTCCGCCACACCACCGCCGTGGCCTGGTAATCGCGGAGCCTGGTCCGTGTCCCGACCGGCACCCTGACCCGGACGTCCCCGACGCTGCCCACGACTACGCAGTAGGCCCCTTCCCGCTCGAAGCGGGCTATGCCCGCGCCGTCCGCGTCCAGCAGTCGGCGCACCTCCTCGCTGACCGCCAGGAAGACCTCGCCCGGATCGTTCCCCCTGGCGACCAGGCTCGCCACCCGGCGCAGCGCGGCCTGCTCGGCCAGCAGGCGGGCGAGCTCGTCCCGGCTGGTCTCCAGCACGGCCCGGTTCTGCGCGTTCGCGACCGCGGTGGCGACCAGATCGGTGAACTCCGTCATCCGCTGCTCGGTGCCGTCCGGCAGCGCCCCCTCCCTCGACCCGACGGCGATCACCCCCCACAGCAGCCCGTTGACGTAGATCGGCATGCCGACCGCGGACCGCAGCCCCTCGCGGACGAAGCGCTCCCCGCCCGGGAGGTCACGGTAGTCATCGACCCGGGCCGGCTGGCCCGTCTGCCTGACGGTCACGGTCAGCCCGGCCGGCGCGTACCTTTCCCAGGGGCCGCCCACCCGGTCACCGGGGTCGGTCGTGCCTTCCTGGCCGATCAGCGTCGCGGTTCCGTCCGGCTCATACCGGATCATCCTGGCGATGCCGCCACCGAAATGCCGCAGCGCCTCCCTGGTCGCCGCCGCGAACACCACCTCGGGTGGCTCGCCCCGCGCGACCACCGTGGCCAGCCGCCGCAGCGCGGCCTGGGTATCGGCCAGCTCGCGCAGTGCCTGCTTGGCCTGGGCGTTGGCGATCGCCATGGCGGCGAGCTCGGTGAAGTCCGCCATCCGCGACTCGGTGCCGGGCGGGAAGGTCAGCTGTGAGGTCGCGGCCACCGTCACGCCCCAGTAGCCGCCGCCCACCACGATGGGCGTGGCGGCCGCAGCCCGCAGGCCCAGCTTCCCGGCTACGCCACCGAACGGGCCGGTCGCCAGCGCTTCGCCGTTGATCCGGGCCGGCTTCCCGGTGCGCAGGGCGACCGTGGTGACCATGCCGGGGTGCAGCCTGGTCCGGAAGCCGACCGGTACATGCTCGCTGACCCGGCCGTAGGACCCTACGACAGTGGTATATCCGTCGAGCTCCCCGTGCTCCCCGGAGCGCTGGTCAACCCGGGAGACGAACGTGGCCTCGGCGCCGACCAGGCGGCCGAGTTCGTCGGCGACCGCGCTGAACACCTCGGCCGGGAGGGCACCCTTGGCGACCAGCGTGGCTACCCGCTGGAGCGCGGCCTGCTCCTGCGCCAGCTCGTGCAGCCGTGCCTGGTCCGCGAAATCATGGCCATCTGCCGCATCGGCGGGCTGGCACTCGTCGGCGCCGCGGTCAGGCGCACTCATAGGGTGACTGTAGCCCCGGATTGCGGGGTTGAGGAACAACGGAACAGCCGGTTAGCGGTGAGAACGATCTTGCGGACTCTGGGTCGCGATGAGATTCCGGCCGGGTCGCGGCCCGCCGCCGGCTGCCGATGGTGGAGCTCGACGGGGCGGTCGAGGCCGTCGGTCCCGACGGCGCGGTCCCGTTCCTCGACCTGTTCCAGGGCCGCGACGAGCTCGTGGTATACAAGCACATGTGGTGGGACGGCGCGCCGCACCAGGGGCAGTGCGAGGGCTGCGCCACAGCGGCCTGGCACCTGAAGGACGCTGTCTACCTCAACGCCCGCGGCGTCTCGTTCGCCATACTGACCACGGGCCGGTGGGATGAGGTGGCCTCCTACGTCGAGTTCATGGGCTACACCCAGCCCTGGTACTCGGTGCGCGGTGCGGACGCGCCGGTCGGCGGCGAAATGGGTTACATCACCTGCTTCCTGCGCGATGGTCACCGCGTGTTCCTCACCTACTCCACGACGGCGCGCGGTAACGAACGGGTCAGCGGGTCCTTCGGCCTGCTCGACATGACGCCCTACGGCCGCGGCGAGGCGTGGGAGGACAAGCCCGAGGGCTGGCCCGAGGGGCGGAACTCGTGCTGGTACTGGCGTTCGGACGCGGACGGGAACGCCACCTGGGGCCCGACCAGCCGCCCCGTGCCGCAGTGGACCCGCCCCGGCGCGACCCCCGTGGAGACCCTCGGCCGGTATGGCCACCACCACTGACGTGGTTTCTGAACTGGAAGGGGCACGGAGGCCGGGCCAGATCCCGTCACACTCGGCGCCGACGAGTGGCTCGCCCGGCTGGCCGCGCTCCCGCTCGCATTCCAGCCCGGAGAGGGCTGGCGCTACCACCACTCGTTCGCCGTGCTCGGCATTCTCATGGCTCGCCTCACGGGTCGGCCGCTCGGAGAGCATCTGGCCGAAGACCTGTGCGACCCGCTGGGGATGCCGGACACCGCCTTCTGGGTGCCGAAGGAGAAACTCGACCGGCTACCCGCGCCGTACCGACCTGGCGAGGGCGGTCTCGTGGAGATGGAGCCGGCGCACGGCGGGTTCTATGCCGGGCCGCCGCCCTTCGTGAGCCACGCCGAGCTCGTCTGCACCGCGCGACTACCACCGGTTCCTGCGGATGCTGGTGGAGCGCGGGCGGGTCGAAGGAGCTCCGGTGATCTCCGAAGTCCATCTACGACAGATGACGAGTGACCAGGTGCCCGCCGAAAACAAGACTCCGGACAGCTTCTTCCCGCGCTTCTGGGACGGAACGGGCTGGGGCTTCGGTGTGGGTGTCGAGACCAGGGGCCGGCGGCGCGGGCGCTACGGCTGGAGCGGCCGGCAAGGGACCAACTTCTACGTTGACCCGGACGGAACCGTCGGGATCCTGCTTACCCAGGTCGAGATGAGTGAGCACATGACCGGGATGGTTGACGAGTTCCAGGCGCTGCCTCCGCCGTCCTGAGTGCGTGCCTGCGCCCGGGGCCGTCAGCCGAGCTCGGACCGCACGGTACCCAGACGGCCCTGCAGAAGGCGCTGTTCGACTTCGCTGGGCGCCAGGGTCACCGCGGTGTGAAGTTCTCCGGCCGCCTCGCTCGTGTGGCCAAGCCGGCGCAGGTTGTCCGCCAGGGCAGCGTGCCATAGATGTGAGTACTCCAGGCCGACGATAGTCTTCAGGGCAGCCAGCCCCGCCTCGGGGCCGTCGCGCTCGGTAACCGCGACCGCCCGGTTGAGCGCCACCACCGGGTTGGCCGTGATCGACCCGAGCAAGTCGTAGAGGCCGACGATCCGGTCCCAGTCCGTCTCCTGCCAGCTGGGAGCCGTCGAGTGGGCCGCGGCGAGGTGCGCCTGGATCTGATAGGGCCCGGCGACCCCGCCGGACCGGGCCACCGCCTCGAACAGCGACGCCGAACCCTCGGCGATCGCGGCTCGGTTCCAGCGGGTGCGGTCCTGGTCGGCCAGGGTCACCGGGTTACCGTCGGCATCGGTGCGGGCGGAGGTGCGGGCCGAGGTCAGCAGCAACAAGGCAAGCAGGGAGAGCGCCTCGGGCTCGTCGGGCATCAGGCCGGCCAGCAAGCGAGCCAGCCGGATCGCCTCGGCCTCGAGATCGACACGGGCCACCGCGTCCCCGCCGGTCGGGGCGTGGGCCTCGGTGGCGACCAGGTACACCACTGCCAGCACGCTGGCCATTCGGTCGGGAAGCTCCGCGTCGGAGGGGATCGCGTAGGGGATGCGGGCCGTGGCGATCTTGGAACGGGCCCGTACCAGGCGCTTCGCCATGGTGGCCTCAGGCACCAGGAAGGCGCGGGCGATGGCCGGTACCTCGAGCCGGGCCAGCGTGCGCAGCGAGAGGGCCACCTGAGCCTCACGGCCGAGCGCCGGGTGGCAGCAGGTGAAGATCAGGCGCAGCATATCGTCGCGCAGCGAGCTCTCTGGCTCGATCGCCTCGATCGCCTCCTCGATCTGGTCCGGTGCGGCCCCGGTTCCCCACCGGAACGCGGCGGTCTCCTTGGCGGCCCGGGCTGACTCGCGTCGCAGCAGGTCAAGCGCCTTGCGGCGGGCGACCACTGCCAGCCAGGCCCGCGGGTTGTCAGGGATCCCCGTTTTGGGCCAGGCATCCAGGGCGGTGATCGTGGCCTCGGAGAGCGCGTCCTCGGCGACGGCCAGGTCGCCGATGGTCCTGGCCAGCGTGGCCAGCACCCTGGGACCTTCGCCCTTCAGCACCTCGACCAGAGTGTCGGTGGCGTCCATGCCAGGGTGCACCTAGGCGTGTACCGGCGCTATCGGACGAAGCTCGATCTTCCCCCGCCAGGCGGCCGGGATCTGCGCCGCCCACGCGATGGCCTCGTCGAGGTCGGCCGCCTCCAGCAGAAAATATCCGCCCAAGACCTCCTTCGCCTCGGCGTAAGGGCCGTCGACCAGCAGGACGTCGCCGCCCTTGCCGCCCGAGACGGTGATGGTGGTCGACATGGTCACCGGGTGCAGAGCTTCGCCGCCGCACATGACCCCGGCCTCGGTGGCCCGGCGGGCGAAGTCCAGGTACTCGGGGGAGAACTCCATCTCCGGCGGTGAGTCCCAGTACTGGTCCCGGTCGTAGTAGCACAAGGCCACATACAGCGCCATCGTCAAGGCTCCTTTCGGTTTAGCGGACCATGCCGTACCGGTTTACCTGGGCCATCACGACTGCGCCAACCGCTGCTACGGCCCTGGTACCCGTTTGGATCCGGGTATGGGGCGGCTCCCCGGGAGGAACGCCCCGTACCCGGAAGACGGGGCCTTAGCTGGCGGGGCTGTTGTGGTAGGAGGCGATGCGCCAGGCGTCGTCGCGCCTGACCAGCACCCAGGTCGCGCGAACCAGCCGCTCGCTCGCGACAGCGTCCTGCCCAGGGAAGATGATCCCGCCCTCGCTGACCACAATGGCCGTGTCGTCGGTAAGAAAGCGGACGTCCACCGGCTGGTCGGTCGCCCGCGACCCGTTGAGCGGGCCCGCGAACCCCGCGGCCATCGTGGCGCGGATCTCTTCGCGGTCCTTCTTGTAGACGCCGGGCTGGATCACGCTGGCGTCGTCGGTGTAGTCGGCCACGAACGTCTCGGCGTCGTTGGCTTCCCACGCCCTGTACACGCCCGCGAGCGGTTCGAGAACGGCCTGCCGGTCGGCATCGGACCTTGCCGTGGTCGTCGTGCTGGTCATCGGTCTCCTCGTTTCTCTCCGCGTGGTGGCGAGCGCCACCCGTGGGAAGGACGGACGGGCCCGCCCCGAGAGGACACCCTGCGGCGCGGAGCCGGAAAAATTTGCACCATTCGTGGTGAGCCCAGGTTCGGCGTGCCATCTGCCGGCCCTGGGTCTACATTGGCCTGCTACCTGGTGATCATGACGGGGCTTCCCAGCGGGATGGGCAGCACCGGCCGCGGGGCGGGGTCTAGCGGCGGACCTTGAACCGAAGGTGCAGCACCCGGTCGCCCTGGATGACCACGTGGGGATCCTCGAGCAGGTGCTGGCCTTCGATGCTGCCGAAGTAGCGCTTGCCCGACCCGAAAACCACCGGCACCACGTCCATCGCCACCTCGTCCACGAGTCCGGCCGCGAAGATCTGGCTGCCGGCTTCCCCGGCGTTCACGCTGACGATTTGGTCGCCTGCCAGGTCCTGGGCCTTGGCGACGGCAGCGGTCACGTCATCGACGAAATGGTAGGACGCCTCAGGGTGCCAGCCCTCGGGCTTGGGCCGGTGGGACACCACGACCACGTGGTCGCCAGCGGGCGGCTGACCCTCCCAGCCGTTCACCAGATCGAACAGGTGGCGGCCCATGACGATGGCGCCGATCGCCTCCCACATGGGCTTGACATACTCCGCCGAGGTCCTCGAGACCTTGAGACGACCTCCCGCTCCGGAATGGTCGTACTCCTGGTCGCCGCCTTCGGTGAGCGGGGTGTCCCCGCTGAAGTACCACTCGTGGAGCGGCCCGACGTCGTCGTTCTCGTCGGCGATGAAGCCGTTGACCGACACCACGTTGTGCATGATCACCGTGCCCACAGGTTCTCCTTCGGTCTCCCTGGCTCATTCGCCCCCGATCCTGTCGCTCCCCGGACCCACGGGCTTGTAGAAAATCACTCGGCCGGCATCGGGCCGTTGTCCGGCGGAAACCCCTTCTCGGCGGGGAACCGGTGCCGGAGCGCCAGGTATGCGGTGGGGGTGTGGCCGGTGAAGTCCTTGAACTCCTTGCTGAAATGGGCTTGGTCGAAGTAGCCCGCGGCGTGGGCGAGCTGCGACCAGTTAACCGGATGCGGGGCATCGACGGAGAGGATCAGTCGCGCGAAGCGGTAGATCCGCGCCACTCGCTTCGGGGTGACTCCGATGTGGGCCTTGAACTGGGTGGCCAGATGGTTACCGCTGACACCGGCGTCGTCGGTCAGCGCCCCGACCGAGACAGCGCCCCAGGAGGACTCCAGGCGCCCGGCGGTGTGGTTGACCACCTCGAGGCCGCGCGACGGTGCCGGGACAAGCCGAGATCGCAGCTCAGCCTCGAGAATCTGCAGGGTCTCGCCGGTCGACCTGGCACCGGCGATCCGATCGCGCATCCGGTCCAAGGACCGTTCCCACACCGCGTCGACTGGCACCCATCGGTCCCGCAGCTCGCTCGACGGCATGTTAACGAACGGTGAGATCCCCCACGGCTTGAAGTGCACCCCGACAACCCGCACGGGCGTTTCGAACTCGACAAGGAACCGCCTGGTCCACACCCCCATGAACCAGCCATCCGTGAACGCTGCCGGTGGCACTGCGGGGTCCGAATCGTACAAGCCGATGGGTCCGGCCAGATTGATGAAAAGGTGTGCCGAAGGCATCGGGGGAACATTCAGCCGCCGGTGGCGCGGGACCCCGGTCAGGCAGTAGATGTCGTCGATGAACCGGTCGAGCGGCGGAGCCGGCGCGCGGCCGATGTATTCCACGTACTCATGGTGGCCGTCGAGGGTTCATTTCGCGATCCTTGAGCCGGGCGACGACGTTGACGGCGTCACCGCGCACGACGGTCGCGTCCGGCCAGTCGACCTCGACCCCGGATTACCGCTAGCAGGTAGCAACGTTGGGCGCCTGCCGTGCAGACGGAGCCGTACCCCAGGCGCGATGGTGGGCGGTAAGCAGCGTGGCAGGGCATTCGCCAGACGCTCGGGAATGAGCCTTCACGCCCCCGCATGGACCAGTTCAACTGCCGGAGGCCGAAATGTGCCAGCACCAGCCCCGGTGCCCGGACGCGCTGGCGCCCGATCACCAGGCCGCACGTGCCGTGGCCACCCACCCGGAGCAAGGCTGGAGCCTTCTCTGCAACGGCGTCGTGTTGTTCGACGATGCGGGAGAGCTGATGCCTGACGGACGCGCGGTGCCGCCGCACCCCATGTACCTTCTGGCGGCGGCATGAGAAACGTGGATAGATGCCGGCTCGCGGCCGGCACTGACCGGGCGCGGGACAACAGGCAGTACGTGCGCAGGCTGCTGAGGGAGAAGCAGCCCGAGTTCGCCGCGCTGCTGGAGTCGGCGGAAGCGGAGCTGGCGTGCCCCGTCGGCCAGACGGCAGGCAGCGGCCGGGTCAGCGGGCTTCGAGGAACCTGAGCACCGCCAGCACCCGCCGGTGCTCGGTGTCGCTCTCCGGCAGCGCCAGCTTGATCAGGATGCTGCGGACGTGCTTCTCCACCGTGCCCTCGGCGACGAAGATCCGCCGGGCAATGCCCGCGTTGGACGCGCCCTCGGCCATCAGCGCGAGCACCTCGCGCTCCCGCGGCGACAGCGCGTCGAGCGGATCCTGCCGGTGGCGGGCCTTCACGAGCTCCTGCACCAGGGACGGGTTGACCACCGAGGCACCCGCGGTGATCCGGCCTACCGTGTCGATGAACTCGGCCACGTTGGTGACCCGGCTCTTCAGCAGGTAGCCAACCCGCTCACCGCCGGCCAGCAGCTCCATCGCCTGGTCCACCTCGACGTGCGCGGACAGCACGATAATCGCCGTGCCGGGCAGTTCCGCGCGGATCACCCGGGCCGCCTGCAGGCCCTCGGTGCCGTGTCCCGGCGGCATCCGGATGTCGATGATCGCCAGCTCCGGCTTCGCGGACCGGACCAGGGCGAGCAGCCCGGGCCCGTCACCGGCCTGGCCGACGACGGTGAATCCCGAGCGGTCGAGGAGGCTGGCCAGGCCCTCGCGCAGCAGCACGTCGTCGTCGGCGAGTACGACCCTGGGCGCAGCCGGGGTGTCGGTCGCCGTTTCGGCTGTCGGCATCCACTGATTATCCGCGCGGACGTCGCCGGCCGCCAATCACGCGGCCGCAGCACGTCCCGTGCCGCTGCACGTCCCTGGTGCTGGCCTCCATTCCCGTATTCCTGCTAGCCGGTAACGGCGTTGGCGGCCTGCCGTGCAGACGGAGCCGCCGGTCAGACGCGATCGTGGGCTACATAGCCGCACCAGCGTGCCGCTGGCCGAGACGCCTCGGCCGGCACCTCGGAGGAAGGGGCCAGCTGATGATCCCGTGGCCAGCCGGCGGGACAGCGGCCAGCGCCCGGCTGCTGGCGGCGACCGATCCGCGGCGGCCCGCCACCGATGCCGACCGGATGCGAACCGCATTGCTTGCTGCGGTCAGCCACGACCTGCGCTCGCCGCTGGCTGCGGCCAAGGCGGCGGTCAGCAGCCTGCGCGCGCGAGATGTCCGGCTGGCCGCGGCGGACCAGGACGACCTGCTGGCCACCGCCGAAGAGTCCCTGGACCTGCTCACCTATCTGGTCGCCAGCCTGCTGGACGTGACCCGGCTGCAGGCCGGGGCGCCGTCGGTGTTTCCCCGACCCGCCGACCTCGAGGAGATCGTCACCTGCTCGCTCGGCGGTCTCGGGTCCTGGTCGCGTGAGGTCCTGATCAGCTTCCCGCCCGGACTGCCCGAGGTCATGGCCGACCCGCCGATCATGGAGCGGGTCATCGCCAACGTGACCGCTAACGCGCTGCGCTACTCCCCGGCTGGATCACCGCCGGTGCTGACGGCCTGCTGCCGCGGCGACCGGGTCGAGCTGCGCGTGGCGGACCGCGGGCCGGGCGTCCCCGAGGCCGACAGGGACCGGATGTTCGTGCCGTTCCATCGGCTCGGCGACACCGACACCAGCACCGGCGTCGGGCTCGGGCTCGCGGTGTCCCGCAGCCTGATGGAGGCGATGCACGGCACGCTGGAACCGGAGGAAACGCCCGGCGGCGGCCTGACCATGGCCATTTCCGTGCCAGCAGTACCGCACGCTGCCGTGACGGTGCTCTGGCCGCCGGCGAACACCGTTAGGGAGGCTGGGGCGTGAGAGACATCATGAGCATCGCGCGTGACCGGGAGCTCGTCGCGCGGCTGACCGATCAGGCGATCCGGGCCGAGGTCGCCAGCCACGCGCAATGCGCCGATGGCACTGTTGATCCCGATGAGTGGTTCCCCATCAGCGCCGACACGGAGGCCGCCCGCCGCGAGGCGGCGGGCGCCATCGCCGTGTGCATGGCATGCCCGGTCCGCGGCGCGTGCCTGGAACTGTCGCTGCGGCACTGGACCATCGGCAAGCACGGCGTCTGGGGGGGCCTGGTCGAGCCCGAACGTGCCGCGCTGCGCCGGCGATGGCTCGACTCCGCGCATTATCATGGCCGCGTCCTGTCCGCGTAGGGCGACCCGGCTCGCACGGGCTGCCGGCCTGGACCGCAACCCCCTGCGCCGGGCCACCGACCGGGTCCTGGCCTGGATCCGGCTGGGGCTGGTAGCGGCCTTCCTGACGGGCGGATCGCTCGCGGTCACCACCGCAGCACACTGGATGCACACCGCCGCGATGTCCGAGGCCCGGGTGCAGGCGGCGGGCAGGCACAGCACCCGGGCGGTCCTGCTGGGGCCGGCTCCCATCATCGCCATGCCCCGGCTGGGCGGTCAGTCCGCGGCTCTGGCCCGGTGGCAGGGCAGCGGCGGCCTCCCGCGCACCGGCGAGGTCCTCGCCCGGTCAGGCTTGCCGGCCGGCAGCCTGGTCACCGTCTGGCTGGACGCCTCTGGCAAGCTCACCCCGCCGCCGCTGCAGCCTGGCCAGATCGCCGGGCGGACCTTTACGGCCGCTGCCGCGGCGGCGGTTGTCCTGGCGCTATCACTGCTGACCGTGTTGTGGCTGGCCCAGCGCATCGCCGACCGGCGGCGTCTCGCCGCCTGGGATGCCGCCTGGTCAATGGTCGGACCTCAGTGGACGGGGCGCCGATGACCGGGCCGGCCTGGCCCGAGCACCCGGGGCGCGACGAACAGCAGCCCGCCGACGATCCCGAGATGCTCGAGTTCGCGGCGAAGATCTTCCAGCTCGCCCGTCAGGGCGACGCCGGCCTGCTGGCCAGCTACGTGGACGCCGGCGTCCCGGCCAACCTGGCCAACCACAAAGGCGACACCCTTCTCATGCTGGCTGCCTACCACGGCCACCCGCAGACGGTCGCGGTGCTGCTGGAGCGCGGTGCCGACCCCGGCCGGCCCAACGACCGCGGCCAGACCCCGCTCGCGGGCGCGGTCTTCAAGGGGGAAAGAGCGGTGATCGAGGCGCTCCTCGGCAGCGGCGCCGACCCGGCCGCGGGGACCCCTTCGGCCGTCGATACCGCCCGGATGTTCGGCTTGGACGACCTGGTCGAGCTCTTCAGCCGCCCTGCTGGCCCGCGATAGCGGCGTGCGCCTCGCCGGAGCTCTCGAACGTCACGATGAGCCGGTCGTAGGTGCCGGACAGGTGCTCCCGGATCGCCTCCTCGCAGGCGTCCGCGTCACGGGAGCTGATCACGTCGAAGAGTTCCCGGTGCTCGGCTATGACCTTGTGACGGTAGTACTCGTTGGACGTGTGCCGCTTGACCAGGAGCGACAGCATCACCTGTGAGCGGATTGAGCTCCACGCATTCCAGAGCCGCTCGTGATGCGCGGCGCGGTACAGGTGGTCGTGGAACTGAGCATCCAGCTGGATCATGTCGAAGTCGCTCTGGTCGTCCACGGCCTTGGACATGGCGGTCAGCACGCGGATCATCAGGTCGAGGTCTGACGTCGTGGCCGCGCTCGCCGCCTCCCGGATCGCGAACACTTCCAGCAGGGTGCGCAGCGAGGACAGCTCACGGACGTCCGTCGCCGACAGCTGCATGATGTGGGCGCCGCGATGCCACTTCATCGTCACGATGCCCTCTTGCTTCAGCTGCACGAGCGCCTCGCGGACCGGCCCCCTGCTCACCTGCAGGCGGTCGGCGATGTCGGCTTCGTTGAGGTGGTCGCCGAGCCCGAACGAGCCGCTGAAGATCGCCTGCCGGATGCTGTCGGCGACCTGCTCGGTCAGGCCCCGCCGCTGGGGTGGCCGGATGCCCTGGACGCCTTCGCTCATCGGCCGCCATCCTTACGCAGATTGTTGACATCAGACGTTAGCAAGTCGCATGCGCTACAGCCCGTCGAGCACGGCCTCCACCCG
Organism: uncultured Actinomycetes bacterium; assembly: GCA_963702235.1. GTDB lineage: Bacteria > Actinomycetota > Actinomycetes > Streptosporangiales > Streptosporangiaceae > PALSA-505. The sequence goes on along the minus strand of CAVPBZ010000018.1, from coordinate 1,044,689 downwards.
GTCGAGACCCGCCGCCAGGTTCGGCAGGCTCGTCGCGAACGACAGCCTGATATGTCCCTCGCCCGACGGGCCGAACTCCGGGCCCGAGCGCACGGCGACGCCCCCGGCGAGCAGCCGGGCGGTGACCTGGGCGGCGGGCAGCCGGCTGGCGTAGCGGGCGAAGCTGTAGAACGCGCCGTCAGGGCGGACGGCGTCGAGGCATCGCATCGCGGCGATGCGGGCGGTGACGAAGTCCCGTCGTTCCTGGTACGCCCGGACCATGGGGGCCGCCAGCGCCGGGCCGGTCCTGACCGCCGCCAGCGCGGCGCGCTGGACGGCCGAGTTGACCGCGCCGTTCATCGTGCGGTGGACCTGCCGGATCGCCGTGGTGATCGGCTCCTCGGCTACCGCGTAGCCGACCCGCCAGCCGGTCATCGCGTAGGTCTTGGACAGCGTCTGCACGTAGATCAGCCGCTCCCGGAGCGAGGGCACCGCCAGCGTCGAGGTGAAGCACGTGCCGTCATAGACGATGTCGGCGTAGGCCTCGTCGGCCAGCACGAGCGTGTCCGTGCCGGCCAAGCGGCGGCCGAGCCAGTCGAGCTCCGCCGCGTCGAAGACCGCGCCGGTGGGGTTGACCGGGTGGCACACGACGACGAGCCGCGCACCGTCGAGCGCGGGGCCCAGGCGGCCGAGATCAAGGTGGTGATCGCCGGGCCGCGTCGGCACGAATACCGCGCGCCCCCCGGCCAGCTGCACCGCGTCGAGATAGAGGGAGTAGGTCGGCTCGGGCAGCACCACGCGGTCACCGGGGTTCACCGTGGCCAGCATCGCCGCCGTGATCGCCGCCGCGCCGCCGTGGCTGACCAGTACGGACCGCTCCGTGAGCCGGGTGCCCGCGATCCGGCTCACCTGCTGCGCGATCGCCTCGCGCAGCTCGGGATCACCGTTCATGTCGGCGTAGCGCGTGTAGCCGTCCTGAATGGCGCGGCGCAGCGCCTCGGTGACCGGCTCCGGCGTCGCGAAGTCCGGCTCGCCCCGGGCGAGTGAGATGACGCCCGGTGGTGCCAGCCCGCCGGGGGGCCGCAACGAGGCGCAGGCCACGCGTGCGATGGCGGCGGACTGCTGAAAAAGCATCTGCTTCCCCGACTTCGTCAGATCGGTCCCGTTCTGGTGCGCAGTGCCCGTGATGCGGCATCTTGACCCGGTCGAAGTCAACAAGCTAATCTTCCGAATGTCAACAATGCGGTTGGGCCTGCTCGCCCCGTGGCTCCGGTGTCTCGCTGCACGGAACCAGTCCCGGGCAGGGGAGTACTCGCAGCAAGCTGCCGAGACTCGTTCCCCCCAGTTGGCGGGCGCGGCCGGCGGTACACCAGGGAGGCCGGAACCGTGCACGAACGTCGCCGTCTGAGCGTGATTATCGCAGCTCTCGCCGCCTGCGGGCTGCTGGCAACCGCGTGTAGCGGGAGCGGGCAGCCGGTCGGTGCGTCATCGGGGACCCCGCAGAAGGGGGGCACGCTGACGCTGGCCGGGGTGGGGGACGTTGACTTCCTCGACCCCACCGCCGGTTACAACACCGACACCCACACCGAGGAGCGGGCCTGGACCCGGCAGCTGTTCAGCTACCCGGCGAGCACGAACACCCAGGCGGTCGATACGCCGGTCCCCGAGGTGGCGAGCGTGCTGCCCACGGCGGCGAACGGCGGCATCTCGGCCGGCGGCACGACCTACACGATCCACCTGCGCCCGGACGTGATGTGGAACTCGACGCCGCCGCGGCCGGTCACCGCCGGGGACTTCGTGCGCAGCTTCGAGCGCATGTGCAACCCGGTCGCACCCGTCGGCGCGCCGAGCTACTTCACCACCACGATCAAGGGGATGGCCGCCTACTGCCAGGCGGAGGCGAAGGTCCTGGGTACGGCGGCCGCGATCGCGAGCTTCATCAACGGGCACAGCATCTCGGGGGTCTCCGCGCCCAACGCGACGACGATCGTCTTCCACCTGATCCAGCCGACCGCCGACTTCCTCGACATCATCGCCGAGCCGTTCGCCTCCGCGGTCCCGGTCGAGTACCTCAAGTACGTGCCGAACAGCCCCCAGTTCGACGCCCACGTGCTCTCCGACGGGCCCTACGAGATCACCTCGTACAAGCCCGGTACGCAGATCGTCCTGCAGCGGAACCCGGCGTGGAAGGCGAGCAGCGACCCGATCCGCAAGGCCTACGTCAACAAGATCGTCATCACCGAGGGCGAGACGCCGCAGGCCGTCCAGCAGCAGATTCAGGCGGGCACCGTCGACCTCGGCTGGGACGTCGTCGTGCCCACGCCGGACCTGCCGGGCCTGTACGGCGACCTGAACCTCGCCGTCCACTCCAGCGCCGCTGTTCAGTACGCGGTCTTCAACGAGCAGAGCCCCAACCAGAACTCGGCCATGAAGAACCCGAAGGTCAGGCAGGCGCTGGAGTACGCGATCGACAAGGCCGCGATCGTGCAGGCGATGGGGGGCAGCAAGATCGCCACGCCGGCGAGCCAGGTCCTCGGCCCGATCGACATCGGCTACCAGCCGTTCAGCCTCTACCCGACGGCCGGCAGCAAGGGCGACGCGCAGAAGGCGAAGCAACTGCTGGCCGCGGCCGGCTACCCGCACGGGCTCACGCTGAAGCTGCTGTACCCCAACACCTCGAACAACCCGCAGATCGCCCAGCTGATGCAGGCTGACCTCCAGGCGGCCGGGGTCAAGGTGCAGATGATCTCCGCTACCCAGACCGACTTCACGGTCAACTACATCTCCAACCCGGCGAGCGGCAAGCGCGGCCTGTGGGACATCTCCCTGCTGTTCTGGGTGCCGGACTGGTTTGGGGTCAACGGGCGGTCGGTGCTCGAGCCGATGACCAACGGGACGCAGTACGGCCCCAACTCGGTCGACTACGGCGACTACAACAGCCCCATCACGAACAGCCTCATCCAGCAGGCGCTGAAGCAGCCCAGCACAGCCACCGCCAAGATCAGCGCGCTGTGGCACCAGGCGTCGGTGCAGTCCATGAAGGACGCGGCGTTCATCCCGCTCGCCACCGTCGCCGTGCCGCTGTACAAGTCCACGCGGCTGAACAACCCGGTCTACCTGCCGATCAACGAGAACTACGACATCACGAACGTGTGGCTGAGTAACGGATGAGGCCGGCTTCCCCCCGTCGCGACCGGACCGAGCCGGGAGATCCCTGATGGCGCTGCTGGAGGTTGACGACCTGCACGTGTCCTTCTCCACGCAGGACGGCGTGCTGCGCGCGGTGCGGGGCGTGAGCTTCACCGTCGATGCGGGCCAGACGCTGGGCATCGTCGGCGAATCCGGGTCCGGCAAGAGCGTGTCCACCCAGACGATTGTCGGGCTGACCCGGGGCGCGCGGGTCTCGGGAAGCGCCAGGTTCGAGGGGAAGGACCTGCTCGCCGCGACCAGCGCCGAGCTCCGCCGCATCCGGGGCGCGGAGATCGGGATGATCTTTCAGGACCCGCTGTCGAGCCTGCACCCGCAGTACCGGGTCGGCTGGCAGATCGCGGAGATGATCCGGGCCCATGAGCCGGTCACGAAGAAGCAGGCGCGGGCCCGGGCCGTCGAGCTGCTGGGCCTGGTGGGCATCCCGGCTCCGGCGCGGCGCGTCGACGACTACCCGCACCAGTTCTCCGGCGGGATGCGCCAGCGGGCGATGATCGCGATGGCGCTGGCGCTCAACCCGAAACTGCTCATCGCGGACGAGCCGACCACCGCGCTCGATGTCACGGTCCAGGCGCAGATCCTGCAGCTGATCAAGCGGTTGCAGCAGCAGTTCGGAACCGCGGTCATCCTCATCACCCACGACCTCGGCGTGATCGCCAACGTCGCCGACCGGGTGAGCGTGATGTACGCAGGCAAGCTCATGGAGTACGCCGACAAGCGCACGCTCTACCACGAGCCGCACCATCCCTACACCGAGGGCCTGAACGCCTCGCTGCCGCAGCGCGGAACCCGCGGCCAACCGCTCAGGCCGATACCCGGTCAGCCGCCGAGCCTGCTGCGGGTGCCGGGGGGATGCCCGTTCCACCCCCGCTGCGGCTACGTCATGCCGCGCTGCCGGACCGCCGAGCCGCCCGTCCAGCAGGTGGCCGGGGGAGCGGATCACCTGTCGGCGTGCTGGCTCCCGCCGGATGTCACCGGCGCGAGCGACAGCAGTCGCGCCCGCCGCCGCGAAGCCGCCGGCCGCGACGACCACGCCGCGGCCGACGCACGGCCCGCCGCCGCCCGGGACGGATCGGCGGCGTGATGACGACGGCATCAGCCGTCCCGCTGGCCGACGTGCCTGCCGGGCAGGCGCTGCTGGAGCTCCGCGATGTCGTCAAGCAGTTCCCGGTCCGGTCCGAGCGTCTTTACCGGCGTAACCGAGAGACCGTGCGCGCGGTTGACGGCGTCAGCCTGCGCGTTCGGAGGGGGGAAACGGTCGGCCTGGTGGGGGAGACCGGCTGCGGCAAGTCCACCCTGGCCAGGTGCATCACGCGGCTCTATGACCTCAGCTCGGGCAGCGTGATCTTCGACGGCGACGACATCTCCACCCTGTCGGCCCGGCGGCTGCGGCCGTACCGGCGCAAGATGCAGATGGTGTTCCAGGACCCGTACGGCTCGCTGAACCCGCGACGGCGCGTCGGCTCGATCATCGCCGATCCGTTCGCCGCCAACGGGATCGTCACCGGCGCGGCCCGCACGCTCAGGGTGCAGGAACTGATGGAGCTGGTGGGCCTGAACCCGGAGCACTTCAACCGCTTCCCGGCGCAGTTCTCCGGCGGGCAGCGGCAGCGGATCGGGCTGGCCCGGGCGCTGGCGCTGCGACCTGAACTGCTGGTGTGCGACGAGCCGGTCTCCGCGCTCGACGTCTCGATCCAGGCGCAGATCATCAACCTGCTGGCGGATCTGCAGGGAAAGCTGGGCCTCACCTACATCTTCATCGCGCATGACCTGTCCGTGCTCCGGCACGTGAGCGACCGGATCGCGGTGATGTACCGGGGGCAGATCGTGGAGATCGGCGAGACCGAGGAACTATTCGCCGCGCCGCGGCACCCCTACACGCGAGCACTGCTGGCCGCCGTGCCCTCGCCGGATCCCGACTTCGCCTCCCTGCACCTGACGGGACGGGAGGACCCCGCGTGACATCCCTGCCCGCGCTCGCCGCCGGGACCGCCGCGGCCGAACCGCTGCCGGAGTCCGGCGGCCCGGCCGTCGAGGGCCGCAGCCCCTGGCAGCTGGCCTGGGCCCGGCTCCGCCGCGACAAGGTCGCGGTGGCCTCCTTCGCGGTGATCTGCCTGATCGTGCTGCTCGCCGTCTTCGCGCCGGTCATCGCCGGCATCCTCGGCCACGGTCCCAACACGCAGTTCCGCACGACGGGCCTGTCGCCGCAGGGGATTCCGGTCGGCCCGGGGTCGCGGTTCTTCTTCGGCACCGACGACCTCGGCCGGGATGTCTTCCTCCGGGTCATCTACGGGGCCAGGATCTCGCTGCTGGTCGGCGTCGTCGCGTCCGGACTGGCGGTCGGGGTCGGATTGCTGGTGGGGCTGGCGGCCGGGTATTTCGCCGGGCCGGTGGACAGCGTGCTGTCCCGGTCCATGGACGTGGTGCTCTCGCTGCCGTACCTGGTCTTCGCCATCGCCCTGGTCTCGCTGCTCGGCCCGAGCCTGCTCATCACGATCGGCGTGATCGCGTTCTTCTCCTGGGCGTCGGTCGGCCGGATCGTCCGCGGCCAGGTCATCTCGGTCAAGGGGAAGGAGTTCATCGAGGCGGCCCGGTCGGTGGGCTCGAGCCACGCCCGGATCATGTTCGTCGACCTGCTGCCGAACGTGCTCGCGCCGACGATCATCTACGCCACCATGCTGATCCCGCTGTCGATCGTCTTCGAGTCCACCCTCTCGTTCCTCGGAATCGGCGTGCTCCCGCCGACCGCGACCTGGGGAAACATGCTCTCGGAGGCCATCCCTTACTACCGGGTCGCCTGGTGGTTCGTGGCCTTCCCCGGCCTCGCGCTGCTGGTCACGACGATGGCGTTCAACCTCCTGGGTGACTCCGTCCGGGACGCACTCGATCCCAGGGCCGGTCATTTCCGCACCAGGGCCGGCAAGTAGGACGGAGGGCTCCGCATGCTGCGATTCCTGGTACGCCGCACCGCCTTCGGCGTCGTCGTGATGTGGCTCGTCGCGAGCATCGTCTTCGCGATGTACTTCATCGCGCCGCACAACGTGGCGCGGACGCTGGCCGGGCGGCAGGCGAGCGCGGCCACCGTCGCGGCGATCAACCACACCCTCGGGCTGGACCGGCCGATCATCGTGCAGTACGGCAGCTTCCTGTGGCGGGCGCTACACGGGAACCTGGGCTACTCCTACGCCAACGCCGAGCCCGTGACCACGCTGATCGGCCAGGACCTGCCGGTCACGGCTTCCCTCGTGGTGGGCGGCGCGCTCATCTGGCTCGTCCTCGGGGTGAGTACCGGCGTGCTGGCGGCGACCCGGCCGCGTTCGGTCACCGACCGGGCCACGACCGGCCTCGCGCTGCTCTTCTACTCGATGCCGACGTTCCTGCTCGGCGAGATCCTGCTGTTCGTACTGTTCTTCCGGCTGCACCTGATCGGCGTCGACTGGTTCCCGGGCGCGGGGTACGTGCCGTTCACCCAGGATCCGCTGCAGTGGGCGCGCTACCTGATCCTGCCCTGGCTGACCATCGCCCTCGTCACCGCGGCGACCTACATCCGGCTCACCCGCGGGTCGATGCTCGATGTGATGGGCGAGGACTACATCCGGACCGCCCGGTCCAAGGGCATCGGTGAAGGCCGGGTGATCTACCGGCACGGCCTGCGGGCGGCGCTGACGCCGGTGGTCACGCAGTTCGGCATCGACGTCGGCACGCTGCTCGGCGGCGCGATCGTGACCGAGAACGTCTTCGGCCTCCCCGGCCTGGGCGAGCTGGCCATCAACTCGCTGACGAAGCAGGACCTGCCCACGATCATCGGCCTCGTCCTGCTCGCCTCCGCCTTCGTCGTCATCGCCAACATCGTCGTCGACATCGTCTACTCCCTGCTCGACGCCCGGGTCCGGCTCTCTTGAGCTCCCCCGATTCCTAACGGTGCACTACGCACCCATCGCGAAAGGGACTGCGACTGGTATGGATCTACACCTGCCCGGCTTGCGCGCACTGGTCACCGGCGGCACGAGGGGGATCGGGCGCGCCGTGACCGAGACTCTCCTCGACGAAGGGGCCTGCGTCGCCTTCTGCGCCCGCAGCCCCGCCGCCGTCACCGCCACCGAGGCCGAGCTGGCGTCCTCGGGCAAGACCGTGACCGGCTCGGTCGTCGACGTGGCCGACGGCGCGGCCCTGGCGCGGTGGGTCGCCGAGTCGGCCGCCGCCCTCGGCGGCATCGACATCCTGGTGGCGAACGTCAGCGCGATGGCCACCGCGGATACCGAGGAGAACTGGGCGAGCTGCTTCGGCATCGACCTGATGGGCACGGTACGCATGGTCGAGGCGGCGCTGCCGTACCTGGAGACGAGCGACGCCGCGTCGATCGTGACCATCGCCAGCGTCTCGGGCCGCGAGATCGACTTCTTCGAGGGACCCTACGGCTCGATCAAGGCGGCCCTCATTCACTACACCCAGGGGCTGGCGCACCGCCTCGCCGCCCGGGGCATCCGGGCGAACACCGTCTCCCCGGGCAACACGCTTTTCGAGGGCGGTAGCTGGGACGACGCGCAGCGGAACCGGCCGGAGCGGTTCGCGGCCGCGCTTGACCTCATCCCGGCCGGCCGGATGGGCACGGCCCAGGAGATGGCCGCGGCGGTCGCGTTCCTGGCCAGCCCGGTGTCGAGCTTCACCAGCGGCACCAACCTGGTGGTCGACGGCGCGCTGACCCGCGGCGTGCAGCTGTGACCAGCGGCAGCGCGGTGGCCGACGATCAGCGGGAGACCGATGAGCTGATGCTGCAGCGGCGCAGCGAGGCGGTCATCGCCGGGATCGAGGCGATCGATCCGGATCATGTCCTGCACCTGGCCAGCAGCACGCTGAGGCTCGTGCTCGCACACTTCATCGACGGGCCGGGCGTGCGCCCTGGCCGGCACGTCTTCGCGATGCCGCGCGAGGAGGAGGGCGTGGCGATCGCCGCCGGGCTCGAGCTCGCGGGCGCGCGGCCGTTGCTGATCTTCCAGGACAACGGGATCGGGAACCTGCTCACGGCCCTGCTCACGCTGTGCCAGCCCTACCACCTGCCGCTGCTGTCCGTGGTGAGCCGGCGCGGCGGTCTGGGAGAGTACAACTCCATGATCCACACGATCAGCGAGCGGACCGAGGCGCTGCTGGATGCGGCCGGCGTCCGGTGGTTCCAGCTGGACGCGCGCACGCCGCTGCAGCACTGGGCGGCCGAGATCGAGCGCGCCTGGGCGTTCGCGCGCACGACCCACCGGCCGGTCTTCGTCCTGGTGAACCTGATGGGCTCTTGATCATGCCGGGTCTCGAGCGCGCGGACGTGCTGCGCCACATCGATGCGGCAGCTCCCGACGCGCCGGTGGTGCTGAGCCTCGGCGGCATCGCGCGGGAGATGCTCGCGGTCGCCGGGCGCAAGGGGAACCACTTCATCAGCCTGGACGCGATGGGCCAGACGGTCTCCGTCGCGCTCGGGCTTGCGCTCGGGCTCGGCCAGCGCGGCACCGGGGACAAGGTCATCGCGATCGAGGGCGACGGCTCGCTCCTGATGGGACTGTCGGTGCTCGGCACGGTGGGCCACCTCAAGCCGGACGGCCTGGTGGTCTACGTGCTCGACAACGGGGTCTACCTGGCCACCGGCGGCCAGCCGACCGCGTCGGCCGACATCGACCTCGTCGCGGTCGCGAAGGGCTGCAGCTGGAGCGACGCGCGCGATGTCCGCACGGCCGACGAGCTCGCCGCGGCTACCGCGCGGGCGCTGAGCACCGACGGGCCGGTCCTTATCCGCGTCCGGACCGGCACCGCGCAGCTCCCGACGGGCTACTTCCTCGAGGATCCGGTCATTCTGGCCGAGGACTTCCGGCGCTGGCTGCGGTCCCGGCCATGACCTGGCCCGGCATCGTGGGGACCCGCCGGCATCCCGCCCCAGCTAGCGTGCGGCTCTATCAGCAGGTTCTCAGGCCACTGATGTATGTGGCGAGCAGCCGGCCGCATGTCGCGTCCCAATCCGGGTCGGATTGCCGGGGCTGAGCGAGCATCGCTCCGAAGACGACGACATCGCGTGGAGTCACGTCCTGGCTGATCGTGCCGTCGGCACGGCCGCGTTCGATGATCCGCTGCAGGGCCCGGTGGACCTGGTCGCGCACCGCGAGGGTTTCCGGGACGGTGACCGGCAGCCCTCCATGCAGCGGCAGCACGAGCTCGTTTCGCTGGGTGATCGCGGCTTCGACGAAGCGCCGCAGCGCGTCGCTGGCTGTCGCGGCGTCGCTGTCAGCCGCCTGCACGTTCGAGAGCACCTGCTCGAAGGACCGGTGGGTCAGGGAGTTAAGCAGATCCGCGCGGGTCGGGAAGTGACGGTAGAGCGTCCCGATGCCAACGCCCGCGTCTGCCGCGATCGTTGCCATGGACACGCGGGGACCGTAACGGTGCACGGCTGCTGTCGCGGCCCGGACGAGGGCCTCGCGGTTGCGGGCCGCATCGCTGCGCTGCCCGCGCGGACGGGGCTTCCTCACGGTGACCATGCCCTCATTGAATCCGTGTCCGGTTCCCGCAGGTAAGGCTACACTTTAAACGGACGAAATCCTCCGGATTGAAGGTCTACGGGGTGCGGCGCGCGGATTCTCGGCCCGTCGCGTGCCCGATGGAGGACTTCTTCGCCCGGACCCGGTAGGACCGCACCCGTCAATCCGCGAGGAGACAGCATGCCCAGCCAGCCAGCGCCCGTCCCGCCCGACGACCTGTCCCGCAAACTCACCATCGCGCGGCCGGACAACGACCAGAGCCTGCCGCACATCGGGCTCGTCGGCGACACCTACACGATCCTTGTCACCGGCGAGGACACCGCCGGAAAGTACACGCTCATCGACATGCACGTGCCCCCCGGCGGCGGCCCGCCGCCGCACCGGCACGACTTCGAGGAGATGTTCACCGTCCTGGACGGCGAAGTCCAGGTCACCTTCCGCGGCCAGACACTCGTCGCCCGCGCCGGCCAGACCATCAACGTGCCAGCCAACGCACCGCACGCGTTCACCAACGCCGCAGATACGCCGTCGCGGCTGCTGTGCATGTGCGCGCCCTCCGGGCAGGAGAAGTTCTTCACCCTGGTCGGCCAGCCCGTCGCCACCCGGACTGAGGCGCCACCGCCGCTCAGCGGCGACGCGCAGGCGGCCTTCATCGCCAAGTCGAAGGCACTCGCGCCCGGGTACAAGACCGAGCTGCTTCCGCCGCCCGCCGCAGAATAAAGGACGACCGCCGAGATGACCTCCCGCTGAACGCCGATAGAACCAGCATGCGCAGTTGGTAGGCCTTGGTCCTCGGCCACAGGCTCGCCTGGGGAATCCTGACGGTCAGGAACCTGGGGCGTCGCCATGACCGGAAGACGCCCGTAGCGCATCCGTCAGCAATGCGACCAGCGCCTCGAGCTGCACGTCGGCCGGCGAGGAGGCCTCCTGGTCCGCCCCGTCCAGCGCCCGGGCGGCAAGCCCCGCTTTGCCGTCGATCAGCCCGGCGATCCGGGCGTCGATGGTCTGCGCGGCGATGATGCGCCACGCCGTGACCGGTTCGGCCTGCCCGATGCGGTGGCTGCGGTCGATGGCCTGGGTCTGCTCCGCGTCGGTCCAGGACAGCTCGGCCAGCACGATGTTCGAGGCGACCTGCAGATTCAGGCCCACGCCAGCCGCGGTCAGCGAGCACACCGCGACCGTGACGTCCGGGTCGTGGGTGAAGGCGTCGATGTTCGCCTGCCGCGCCGTGGGCGTCTGGCCGCCACGGATCGACGAGAAGCGCACCCCCTGCCGGGCGAAGGTCTCTTCGGCAGCGTCCATCACGTCGATGTGCTTGGCGAAGAAGACGACCTTGCCGGCGCTGCGGGCCAGCTGAGTCGCGTAGTCAGCGGCCAGTCCGGCTTTCGCCTGGCCGATGCGTCGCATCATGGTGAACACGTTCTCGCCGGACTGCGCGGTCGTCGCGTCCTTCAGCTCCGACCGGGCCACCCGGCGGACGAGGTCGTGGTCGATCCCCCCGGCGCCGGCGTCGGAGGATCGGTTCGCGAGCGCGGTCTCGTACCGCCCCACCATCCGGTCGGCCAGGTCCCTTTCTGCCGCCCGGATCGACCGGCCGGCCCGTTCGTCCAGCTCAACGGGGAGGTCGGCGATACGGCGGGCGGGGATGTCGGCGGCCACGTCCAGTTTGCGGCGGCGCACGATGCCGAGGTCGATCACGCACTGGCGTGCCGCGGCGTAGAAGCCCCGGTCGGCGGGCGTCAGGCGGGTGTCCTCAAGCGCGTCCATTAGCTCGTCGAGGGGCTCGCTGTCGTCGATCCAGCCGAGGAACTGCCAGATCGCCCGGAAGTCCTCGATGTCGTTGATCAGCGGGGTGCCGGTCAGCGCCATCAGCAGGGGCCGCGCCGTACGGGACCGGATGCGGTCGGCGAGCGCGAGGACGTGCTGCGAGCGCTGCGAGGTCTTGTTCTTGATGAAGTGAGCCTCGTCCACGACCATGCCGCGGAAGCCGAAGTCGCTGAGCCAGCCCATGTGGCGGTCGAGAACCTCGTAGTTGAGCACGACGATATCGGCGAAGCCGTCGACAGCCTCGCCGTCGCCCCGCACCACGGTGGCCGGGCGGCGGGAAGTCCAGCGGGCCGCCTCACGGGCCCAGTTGGTCTTGACGACGTTCGGCACGACGACGAGCAGCGGGTAGGCGTTCGCTGCTTCCGCGGCGAGCAGCGCCTCGGCCGTCTTGCCCAGACCCGGCTCATCAGCGAGCAGGAACGTCCGGTGACCGGCAGCGGCCGCGGCGACCACCTGCCCCTGGTGCGGCATCAGCTCCAGGCCCGCCGGGGTGAACCGTGCCGTCGGCGCCGGCAGCGCCATGCTCGCCGGGGTTCCCCCGCCGGCACGCTCGAAGGAACTCAGCAGCGGGCCGAGCAGCTCCCAGCCGGCCAGGCGGCGCGGACGGGAGGTGCGCTGCGGAACGGCGGCGAAGTCAGGGACGAGAAAGGGGTTCGCCAGTTGCCGGGAGATCACCGACTGCGGCACGACCCGCCGCTCCGAGCTGGCGGAAGCTGTAGCGGTCTCCGCCGACGCGATCTCTTCCTCTTCGGGCCTCGGCGCGATGCCGAGGTCCCGCAGCATTTCCCGCTTGAGCGACCTGGCCGCGTCGGAGACGCCGGAGCCCTCGGCGAGCAGCGCCAGTAGCCCAGCGTCCTGGACGGCGGTCGTCGCGAGGATGGTCGCGATGCCGTCCAGGCTCTTGAGCTGCTCGGCCCGGTGACTGTCGCTTCCGGTCGCCGCCCGGACGCGGGCGCGCTCGTCCCGCAGCAGCAGGGCGGCGGCCTGGAACTTCGTACGCACGGCGGGCGTCACGCGGCCGCGCCGGGCAGCCTCCTGGACCTCACGGACAGTTCGGGCGAGCACCGAGACAACGTCGCCGCGGTGGTGGACGCGTCGCTGCTTCCGCGGGGCGGTACGGCGAGCGCCCGTCTGGCGCTGGCCTGGTCGAGCCACAGACTTCTCCTCTGGAATGCCGGGGCACGGTGGTCACGGCAGCATGCCGCACAGTCCCGCGGCCGGGCCGAGGAACGTCCCGGGCACAGGGCCTGGTGCTTCGAACGTCGAGCCGACTTGCGGATCTCCAAGGATCAACGCAGCGGGCCCCGGCAAGGGTCTCACGCGGACCCGGAGCCGCCGGTGGGTGGGGTGGTGACCACGGCACAGGGAAAGTCGTCGTCCGACCGGCTCGGTTCTTGGGTACCGCTGGTGTTAACGCCTGCGAGGGCGCATAATTCCCGGCCGCACTGTGGGTGAACGTCCTCAATTGACTGATATGCGGGTGATCTCCGGGCTGCGACTCATAGCAACATGGGATCAGGCACGCCACAAGGCTGTCGCTACCGAACAGGCCGGGGGCGGCCGGGAGCCAGATCGTGGCGAGGGCGGGAGGCCGGCGCGGGGGGCAAGGTCAGACTCGTGGCGCGTCGTACCACGCCGAACGAGATGATCTGCACCACGAGGTGCCGTCTTCGCGCCCATGCCGCAGGATGTGACCTGAATGGCGCTGGCGGCCGGTCCCGGCTGCATCTGTGGAGGGCTGAATGGTGGATGTGCTGCTGACGGACGCGCACATCGTCACGATGACGGTCAGCGCGGGGTCATCCCGGTCGATGCTGGTCCGGGATGACCGGATCGCGGCGGTCGGGCCGGCCGGGCGGGTGCACGCGGCGGCGGCACCGGGTGCGCGGGTAGTGCGGCTGGAGGGGGCGGCCGTCATTCCGGGGCTGATCGACGCGCATTGCCACCTGTGCGACGTGGGCTACCTGGCGTCGGGTGCGGACTGCAGCCAGCCGGCGGCGCCGGATATTCCGGCGATCGTGGCGCGGTTGCGGGATGCGGCCGCCGGCACGCCGGAGGGGTCGTGGGTGACCGGCAGCGGGTATGTGGAGTACAAGCTCCGCGAGGGCCGGCATCCCACCCGCGCCGACCTCGACACCGCCGTGCCGGGCCGGCCGGCCATCCTGTTCCACACCTCGCTGCACGCCTGCGTGTTGAACACTCCCGCGCTGCGGGAGGCCGGGTTCGACGATCGGCAGCCTGACCCGCCAGGCGGCCGGTTCGGGCGGGACCGCGAAGGACGGCTGGACGGGGTCGTCTACGAAGGGCCGACATTCACCATGCTATGGGGCAGGATGCGGCAGGACATGGAGCGGATGAGCGCACTTCAGCGGGCCGCCCTCGTGGCCCGGGCGGGGCAGCATTTCGCGGCCCTGGGTGTCACCGCGGCATGCGATGCGGACACCCGTCGCGGCTCGCTGGCCGCCTATGCCGAAGCCGACGAGCAGGGCGTGCTCGGCGTGCGGATCGCCGGGCTTGTGGTGCACGACGAGGCCGACTGGCTGCTTGGGTCCGGGCTGCGTGGGCGTCGCTCACCACGGCTGGCCGCTGACTCGGTGAAGATCTGGGCCGACGGCGGGATGAGCAGCCGCACCGCGGCCATCCACGGCAGCTACCCGGTCCCGCCCTATGGCTCGGGGATCATGTACTTCGCGCCGGACGAGCTGACCGCGATCGTGGCCGAGTTCGACGCCCACGGGCTGCAGGTGTGCATCCACGCCCAAGGGGACCGGGCGATCGAGACCGTGCTGGACACCTACGCCGCGGTCCTGGGCAGCCGCTCTGGGAACCCGCTGCGGCACCGGATCGAGCACGGCGGATCGATGTTCGCGCCGCTGGCGGCCCGGGCCGCGTCGCTGGGGATCGTGGTGGCCGCCCAGCCCGGGATGCTGTCCATCCTCGGTGACGGGTTCGCCGAGGCGTTCCCGGAGCGGGCCGATGAACTGTACGCATACGCGTCGTGGCGGAGAGCCGGGATCCGCGTCGCAGGATCCTCCGACGCGCCGGTGATCACCGCTGACCCGCTGGTGGGGATCCAGGATGCGGTGCTGCGCCGAACGAGCAGCGGGCGCGTGCTGGGGCCGGGCGAGCGGCTGACCGTGCGAGACGCGCTCGCCATGTACACCACAGAAGCCGCGTTCGCCATGCACCGGGAACACGACATCGGTTCGCTGGAACCGGGCAAGCTCGCCGACTTCGTGGTCTTGGACCGCAGCCCGCTGGACACCGAGCCAGAGCAGATCACACGCATCCGGGTACTGGCGACGGTCGTCGGCGGGCAACCCGTATTCCAGGCAAGCGATTCACCCCTCTGGCTATGACCTGGCTCTGACCGGAGAAACCGTCACCGAAGGCCCGGCGGGGTTCGAAGTTGCGCACCAGCTTCCTGATCCGCCGATCTGCCGCTGGTCCCTGCCGACCGACGTGGCTGATCGCACCACGCAGATGGGGGAGTTATGAGCCCTCCGTAGACCGTGGACGCACGCTGGCAGCTGGCCGGGGCTCGCCATGACTGGACGCCCTTCAGCCCTGGGCAGTACATTCCGCCTCGACGGATCGCTGGTGAAGGGGCCGGCGACCTCGCCGCAGCCGGCCTTTCAGGTGCGCATCGACGAACCGGCCGGATAACCCGTCGCCTGGGGTGCCGCCCTCAAGCCTGCCGCCGGTCCCCCGCCGCGCCCGGTCTGGCGCGAGGAACTCCCGCCTGCGGCTACTCGATGCAGGTGGTGGCGATCGTAAAATAGGTAATCGGTAGAATTTCCGGCGGCGGATAAGTCTGGTAGTTGGGGTCAGTCCCGTTGGGGGTGATCGTGAGACTGAGCTGGTAGTCCTCGCCAGGGGCCATGACGCTGCTGATGTACGAGATGTACGGCGAGTCGGTGGGGTCGTTAACCGGCGTCGGGCAGCTACCGCCGGCACCCTGACAGCTCCAGGTGTAGGTGAAGCTGCCCGGGGCGGGTGGCGGCGCGGCCGGGTTGACCGCATTCACCGCCGAGCCGTCCCAGGTGTTGGTGACCGGGGGCGACGCGCAGACGTTGACCGGGAACTGGTTGTTCGGGTCGGGATTGATGAGCGGCTGGATGGGGGCGGGCTGGGAGGCTTCGGAGGCTGAGGCGGTGTTGTTGGCCTGGTCGGAGTCCGGGGTGGACGCGGTCACGGCCGCGGTGACGGTCTGCGTGCCGTCGCTGACGTCCCCCGCGTCGCCGCTGATGTCCAGGGTCACGCTGGCCCCGGGCGCGAGGCTGCCGATGCTCCAGGTGCCCGTGCTCGGGTCGTAGCTGGTGGACCCGGACGGTTTGGCCACCGGGGACACCAGGCCGGACGGTTCCTGAACAGTGGCGCTCACCCCGTATGACCTGAACCCCGGGCTGTTGTTGGTGACCGTGGTTTCGAAGGTGACCGGCTCGTAGTAGTACGGGGTGGTGCTGGTCACGGTCTGGGTCACCGACAGGTCGGCGTCCAGCGTGGCCACGGTGAGGGAGGCTGTGGTGGTGACCCCTTGGTCGGTGGCGGTGACGATGTGCGGGCCGTTGGTGCTGTCGGTGCAGAACGACCGGCCGCACGAGCCGTCCGGGGTGATGGTGAACGTGGTGCCCCCCGTGACGTTGCCGAGCGAATTGCCGAACGCGTCCAGGCCCTGGACCGTATAGGTCTGCGTTGCGCCGGTCGCGATCCACGAGCTGGCCGGGGAGATGACCAGGCTGGCCAGCGGACCGTGCTGCAAGGTGACGAGGTCGCCCTGCGCGAACGGCACCGCCGGCCCGGTGGCCGGGGTGAACGTGGCCGCGAACACGTACTTCCCCGCGACGGTGGGCGCCGTCACGCCGGCGTAGGAGATCGCGCCGGCCAGCCCCTGCGCACAGGCGACCGCGATGGTGATCATGGTGGAGCCGTCGTGCTGCGGCGCGGTCCCGGTCACCTGGAACTGGGCACAGCCAGAGGTGGTGGCCACGTACCCGGGCGAGCCGGGCGTGCTGGCCTGCGGGGTGGTGAACGCCGCGGGCACGTCCAGGCTGATCGTCCCGGTGGCCTTGTGATGCAGCGGCGCCTGGTAGGTCCAGCCCAGCGTGTCGCCGGCCGCCCCGGCCACGACCTTGGTCACTGTCAGCCGCAGCGCCCCGGGGTACACCGCCGCCTGAGCGGTACCCGCCGCCCACGGCACCACCGCCGCCGCGGTCGCCAGGACCAAGGCGCCAGCCCTGATCCTGAGGATCCGGTGCCGGCCATCACGCGTGGTGTACATGGCCATGGCCCCTCACTTTCACGTCCGAGGGGAGTCCCGGCGAGCCCACGGCCCACCCGGACCTCCGGTTACTCGAGGCAGGTGGTACTGAATGCGAACATGTCCCGCCCCTGGCTCACCTGTTGATCTTGGTAGTTGGGGTCGGTCCCGTTGGGGAAGACAGTGAATATCAGAACGTAGGTGTCGACCACGAACGTGTTGCTGGTGAACGAGATGTACGTCGTGTTGCCGCCGCCGTTAACCGGTGACGGGCAGCCAAACCCCGCGAAGTCCTGGCAGGTCCAGGTGTAGGCGAGGCTGGCCGGGTTGGGCGGGGGCGCGGCCGGGTTGACCGCGTTCACCGCCGAGCCGTCGAAGGTCTCGGTGACCGGAGGATTCGCGCAGACGTCCACGGGATTGTCACTGCCCGGCGCGAAGGTGATGAGCGCCGAGATGGGGGCGGGCTGGGAGGCTTCGGAGGCCGAGGCGGTGTTGTTGGCCGGGTTGGGATCGGGGGTGGACGCGGTCACCGTCGCGGTGACGGTCTGCGTGCCGTCGCTGACGTCCCCCGCGTCGCCGCTGATGTCCAGGGTCACGCTGGCCCCGGGCGCCAGGCTGCCGATGCTCCAGGTGCCGGTGTCCGGGTCATAGCTGGTGGATCCAGACGGCGTGGCTGTCGGGGACACCAGGCCAGCCGGTTCCTGTACGGTGGCGCTGATCCCGTCGGACCAGAACACCGTGCTGGTGTTGGTGACCGTGGTCACGAATTTGACCGGCTGGTAGTAGTACGGGGTGGTGCTAGTCACGGTCTGCGTCACCGCCAGGTCGGCCTGCAGGGTGGCCACGGTAAGGGAGGCGGTGGTCGTGACCCCCAGGCGGCTTGCGGTGACGGTGTGCGGGCCGTTGACGCTGGCCGTGCACACCGAGTGGCCGCACGAGCCGTCCGGGGTGACGGTGAACCTGGTGCCCCCGGTCACATTGCCCAGCGAATTGCCGAACGCGTCCAGCCCCTGGACCGTGTACGTCTGCGTGGCGCCGGTCGCGATCGTCGAGCCGGCGGGCGTGATGAACAGCCTGGCCAGCGGGCCATGCTGCACGGTGACAATGTCCCCCTGCGGGAACGACACCGCCGTTCCCGCGGCCGGGGTGAACGTGGCCGCGAACCCGTACTTGCCCGCCTGCGCGGGCACGGTCCCCGGGCTGTAGGAGATCACGCCGGTCAGCCCCTGCGCACAGCTGACCGCCACAGTGATCACGGCGGAGCCGTCGTTCTGCGGCGCGGTCCCGGTCACCTGGAACTGGGCACAGCCAGAGGTGGTGGCCACGTACCCGGGCGAGCGGGGCGCGCTGGCCTGCGGGGCGGTGAACGCCGCGGGCACGTCCAGGCTGATCGTCCCGGTCACCGGCTGACGCAGCGGCGCCTGGTAGGTCCAGCCCAGCGTGTCACCTGCCGCGCCGGCCACCACCTTGGTCACCGTCAGCCGCAGCGCCCCAGGAAACACCGCCGCCTGCGCGGTGCCCGCTGCCCAGCCAGTCACCGCCGCCGCGGTCACCAGGGCTAACCCGCCAGCCCCGACCCTGCGGAACCGGCGCCAGCCATTACGCACGGTGCACATGGCCATGGCCCCTCCCTTTCCCCCACCCAGGATTCCCGGCCAGCCCGCGCAGCCGGGCAGTCCATCAGAGGCCAACGGTCCCGCTGGCACAGGACCAAACTGTCTATCCAGCATCGCGGGGACACGCCTGCCGCGTCAATGCCCAGCTCCGGGCAGGCTCACAACCGGAGGGCCGCCGTCTCCCGCACGACCCCGCCCTCCACCCTCAAGGGCGCTTCACGTTTCCTTGTCGATCGACGAGCATCACGCTGAGTGACGGGGAAGGTCCAGGGAGGACGCTCGCCGAGCCGCCGATCTGCGGAGCGGGCAAGGCAGGCGGTCTAGCTGGTGATATCGGGCAGGTTTGGGGATTCTGGGCGTCTGGTACCGCAGCAGCCACGGGCTTCAGCCGGGCTGCGAGCTGCTCGCGGACCTGACTGCGGCCGGGCCGGGAAGCCCGGTTGGGGCCGGAACCAAAGGCATCCAGCACCTGCCGGACTCGCACATGCCTCCTCGTTCATGCCAGGTCATAGCATGACTTCGCTAAGAGTGCCTGCCGCGGCGGGTTAGACGCTGCTCGGCGTCACCTCTTAACAGCGACCTTCAGGTGAACCGTCAGGCGTCGTTGTGCGGTGAGTTTGGCGGCGCGCAGTCGTCCAAGTGATCGTGGGTGCCCGCAAGGGGCGCCGGGCCTGCAGCAGGAGGAGTAGACGATGAATTCGATGGCTCGCCGGATGTTCGAGCTCGTTGAGCCGATTGGTGTCATCCCTTACTCAGCCGGCGAACCCAACGAGGCGATGTTCGCCCTGGGGTTCACCAACTACTGGGACACCTACTTCGCCGGACGGGCGGCGCCCTTGGGGCTCGCCGCGGCTGAGGTGGTGGATGCGCTGTTCTACAACTTCGCTCCCGGCGAGGTGGCTCGCCACATTCCGAAGGTGTGGCGCACCACCACGCCTGAAGCGGCGATCGCCGCTCGTCAGAGCGGCTGCGTGAAGGCGCTGCGGCGAATCCTCGGCGATCGCGTCGTCACTCCCGCCTTCGCCCGCGCCGCCGAACTGCTGATTAAGGCGGCGACCAGCGCCCCGTGCGAGGGACGGCCCATGTACGCCGCGCTGCGCGCGATCCCGGTCCCCGGCGACGCGGTAGCCCGCCTCTTTCATGCAGCCTCCTTGCTGCGCGAGCACCGTGGCGACGGGCACATCGCGGCCCTGATGATCGAGGGTGTCGGCGGCCTTGAGGCTCACGTCCTCCTCGCCCTCGACATGGGCATGCCGGCGGAGAAGTTCGGACGCATCCACCACCTCCCGGCAGCACAGCTCGCCGCCGTGATCACCGGGATGCGCGATCGCGGCCTGATCGGGGATGACGGCTGGCTCAGCGAACCGGGCCGCGCCGTCAAACAGCGGGTCGAGGCGCTCACCGACGACCTCGCGGCGAGGCCCTACCAGAGCCTCGAGCCGGACGAACTCGATGAGCTCATAACCACCCTCGAGCCGCTCGCCACGCTGCTACTCGCTGCCCAGGACTAGGACGGTCTTAGTGTCGGCATTGTCGGCGTATGCCACGCTGTAACAGATGATCTGCGGCCACGGTCATGTGCTGCCTGGGCGCGGCCGCCGATGTCGGTCTGGTCTTCCGGCCGGGATGCGGGCGGTGAGTACCGGTTCCCAGGCGATCCGCCGGTTGGGCTGGTAGCCGACGACATGGGTGGGTGATCTCGGTAGCCGCCCATCTCGTTGTTGTGCATGCGCGTCGTGAACGTATCGCCAGCCCGGGAGATGATCGAGGGTGTCAGCGCCTGCTCGGCCATTCCCGAGCCGTCGATAGGCGGGTGGCGGGCCGGGTCATCAGCCGGTTCCCGTGCCGATGTTCGCCGTCATCGTTTCTCCAGCAGGCCGAGGTCGCGCAGGCTCTCGGCGGTTTCAATGATCGTGGTCTCGGCTGAGCGCGGGCGCCATCCGAGCTCCTGCTTGGCGCGGTCGTTGTGGATGATCAGTCGGGGCGGCTCCGGTCCTGGTGCCTCTTCGGTTGGTACCCGCTCGGCCAGCGGGCCGAGCCGCTCGCGCAGGATCTGGGCCATCTGAAGGAAGCTGATGGTCGGCCCGTCGGCCAGGGCCAGGTACCGCTGGCCGGCCGCCTTGGGCGCGGCCATCGCACGGATGTGCAGATCGGCCACGTCACGCACGTCGGCGACGCCGAAGCGCTGGCGTCGCACTACGGGCATTGTCCCGTCGAGCATCGCCTTGGTCAGCTGCAGCGACGAACGCGCTTGCGCCGTCAGTGTCGGGCCGAGGATGAACGTGGGGTTGACCACGACCAGCTCGGTGTCGCCACCCTCATGTTCGATGAAGTCCCAGGCGGTTCGCTCGGCGATCGTCTTCGACCGTGGATAGGCCGGCAGGCCCGGCGTGCCGGGGTCGGTCCAGTCGGCCTCGGTGTACTCGGCACCCGGCTTTGGTGAGTAACCGACCGCCGCGAACGACGAGGTCAGCGCCACACGCCGGACACCGGCGTCGCGCGCGGCGCGCAGCACACGCAGCGTGCCGTCACGGGCGGGAGCGATCACCTCATCGGGATCGTCGGACTGGACCATTGGCGAGGCGACGTGGTGGACCTCCGTGCAGCCGGCCGCCGCGGCAGCCCAGCCCTCGTCGGCGGTCAGCTCGGCGGTGACGACCTCCGCCCCGCTGTCGTCTGCATTGCCGCGGCGCACCGCCGCACGCACCTCGCCCTCGCGCTCCAGAGATCGCACCGTCGCGCGCACCTGACGCCCGTCCCGCAGCAGCGCAGCGATCAGCTGCGTGCCCAGATAGCCGGACCCGCCGGTCACCAGCACCCGGCTCATCGCAGCACCACCTCTTCCAGGCGGGGATACATGTCCTGCACCCGCAGGTTTGCTTCGGCCTCCGCGCCGGGATCACCGTGGTCGCGGGCATCCCACAACGCTGCCTTCGCGCGGAGGTAGTCAAGGTGAATGTGCAGCGTCGCGATCTGGGCTTCGATCCGCTCGGCGTGACGCAACAACAGATCGCGCTGCTCACCCGCCGCCTCAGGTCCACGCGCGCGGTTGGCCTGGTATGTACGCATGTCTTCGATGCCCACGCCCATGGCGCGCAGGCATGCCAGCGCCTGCAACGTATCGATGTCGTCCTCGCGGTAGCGGCGGTGCCCGCTGCTTTCGTCGCGCTCGATCGGGCCTATCAGCCCGACCTGCTCGTAGTAGCGCAGTGTTGGCTCGCTGAGACCGCTGCGCCGGGATACATCCTGGATGGTCAGAGCTGTCATACGAGCAGCAAAACAAACCTCAAGCGCTTTAAGTCAAGCGGTGGCGGGAAACCTGGGCGCGATCCGCTGGCCGCCTTCGGGTCGGCCAGCGTGATGGACCAAGCCGAATACCGGAGCTACCTTGCCATTGCCGTCTGCCTCGATGCGATCCAGGAACAGGGCAGCCGGCGCCCGGCTCCGACGCGTACTGGCTGCCCAGCCCGCGGAAGCATGCTCTGCCGTGAACTGCCTGACCGAAGCCAGTCGCCTCCCAGGGCGTGGCGAATGCGGGCCGCGCCGATCAACATGATCCTGCAGAGCCGCGCCCGTGATGCCCAGCGATGGCGACTAGCGTGTCCTCCGTTGACTGATTCGCTGATAACGCATCTTTCGGGAGCGGTAGTCGGTGCTCGGAAATCGGGCGCCGTCGAGGTGGCTCGTTCCGGTGTTCAAACTCAACCGCGTCAATCGTGGGCCGGCAGGACCGGCACCTTTAGCCGCGAGGTGGCGTGGATGGTGTTGCGGGCGGTGGTGCCGACTGGGGAGTGCCGGTAACCGAGGAAGACGGGATGTTCTTGGGCTGGTCGTCACTGGTGATCATCAGTTGGAGGAGGTGGCCCGCGGCGAACCGCCGGGCGTTGGGCACTAGCGGGATCCGGTAGTCCACGGGCACGCCGATCGGAACGGCTTGGGGATTGCGGCACGGGAGCACCGGTGCGCCGGTGCGACTGGCGTCGGGGTCGATCTCCCGCAGGCTTGCTCGCAGCCGCCCTCCGGTGATGTTGGTGATGGTGCCATCCGGGGCGATGTCGCGGAGCATCACAATCCATGCGGTGTCCATCGCGGTGCTGGTGGCTGACAGTTGCAATTCGATGTCCCCGGCCACGTCCAGGTCAGCCTCGAGCGGGGAGGTGTGCCAGTACAAGACCGATGGCGGATCGGACTTGTGAGCCCGCGGTGGGCGGGCCAGCCCGGTGCCCAGGCACAGGTACTCACGGGAGCCGTCCCGCGGCTGGCGGTGAGGGAACCGTCGGCGCCCAGGCCCAGTTCCTGGTACTCGGCGGTGGGCGGCCACACGTCCGAGGTGCGCCATTCCTCGGCGCCGGGCAGCCAGTAACGGATGCGCGGGCCGGCGGTGATGCCGGTGTCGCGGTCCTTCAGATATTGATCGAACCAGGCCAGCGCCTCGATGTGCATGCTTTCCCAGGGCCAGGTGGTGCCGCCGTCCGGGAGCATGGCCATCCGGACGTTCGGGGTTGTGCGCCAGAGCCTTCCAGGTGCTGAAGGTGCCGGGCAGGTGCATCGGGACGTTGTCCCAGTCACAACCCAGGTAAACCGGGATGTCGACCTGGCCGAGCCGGGTGAGCGCGGTGCGCTGGTCCCAGAACTCGTCCCGGGTCTGGTGATCGACAGCGGTGGCCCGCCACAGGTCGTCCCACGGCTGCGCGGCGTAAGGGGCTTTCATGATCATCTGGAGGACGCTCTTGGCCGATTCACCGTTGATTTTGCCCACCCTGCGGTGCACTCGCGGGTTATGGAGGACACGCCGCGCGCTGTTCGCGACGTGACCGCGCCAGAACGAATCCCCTTTGGGGGCGGTGACCCCGATCATCGTCAGCCACGGGGAGATGAAGCTGGAGCTGAACAGGCCGTAGTGGTACGCGGCCTCGTACAGGTCCGAACTGACCTCGAACGGGAAGACCGCCCTCAGGTGCGGCGGCCGCGCGGCCGCGGCACCGATCTGGGCGATCGCGAAGTAGCTGATCCCGATCATGCCGATGTTTCCGTCGGACCAGGGCTGTTCGGCGGCCCACTCCACCAGGTCGTAGAGGTCCAGCCGTTCCTGCTCATCGAAAAAGCCCCACTGGCCGCTGGACCCGCCGGTGCCCTGCAGGTTGGCGATCACATGGACATAGCCCCGGAGACGAAGAACACGCTGTTCCCGGCCTCGATGATGGCCGTCGGCGCGCCCAGATCCTGAACCTGCCGCGGATACGGCGAGGCCGCGATCAGCACCGGAAACTTCCCTTGCGCCACCGGCCGGTACACATCAGCGAGCAGATGCCCGCCACCGCGCAACCGGACCTGCTGGTTGACATCGCGACTCATGGTGTGCTCAACTGCCGACAGGTTGCGATACTCCCGGCCGGTGGTCTGCAGGCCGTTGAACTGGGACGTGTCCGGCTGGACGGTGGCTGCGTCCGGCGCTGCTGGCGTGGCGCTCAAGGTGCTTCTCCTTCGATGTGGATGATGCCTCCGTGCGCCTTCGCGCCGAGCGGAAAGCTGAGCAGGCTGTAATCGGTGGTTGCGCAAAGTAACCGGTGACACCCTCGGCGGCTCCAGCGATCAGTCCGATGTAGCCGTCAGGCCGGATCACGACACGGCCCGCCAATGACCGCAGAACGGCTTGCGCGTCGCTGACGAGCAAGCCGATGGTCGCTGACGAAGAGCGTGCCAGATCAAAGACAGCCGCTGTCATATGCCACCTCGGCTTCGCTGCGCGCTAGGCGCCACCGAGGTCCAGAGCAGCCAGGAGAAATCCAAAATCTCGTCTATACGCAGATAAACGAGCACACCTTCCCGGGCCGGACGCTACGCCTCATCCACCAGCGAAGCAAGCGAGCGGGAGCCCGAGCAGCGCCGAAGCCCTGCCCACTCTGACCGGCCTGTGTGGTCTGTTTCCGACCCCGCGGTCGTTAGACGCGGCAATCGCCGGCGCCGTGCGAACAGCGCGCCACCCCTTCGTCGTGACCAGGTAGCTGGATTGGGCACATCCTGGTGGCCCCGGCAACCGTCCTCTGGCCTGACGTGGGCTAAGCCGACGGTTTTGCAGAGAGCCGGCAGCATTCCCTGGCGCTCGGCTCTGACCTGCGGTTAATCGTCGCGTCGCTTCTTCGCTGACGTGGCTGTCTCGCCGTGGCTGCGGCCGACGCCTCTTCGTCTTTTCTAGGCGTACGCTCTGGATACAGCGCTGCCCGTACGCCGATGTGGCGAGCATCGCAGACCGTGTCGCTTGCCAGCGTGATGGGACCGGGGTGTTGCCACGAGGAAGGGACCGCCTTTGGTCATGAGTGATCATGGTGGTTTCCTTTCTCCTCGTCAACGGACACGCTTGTGCTGCTGGTGATGGATGGCTTCTGGCGGCGCCGGTAGGACTCGCCCTCGATGACCAGTTCGTGGGCGGTGGAGGCGAGCCGGTTGACGGCGGACTGGGCCAGCAGCGGGTCGGCCATCATGGCCAGCCATTCCTCAGCGGTGCGATTCGAGGTCACCACGGTCGAGGCGCGCTGGTGGCGTTCGACGCAGAGCTGGTAGAAGTCGGCGGTCTCGGTCGGATCCAGCGGCTGCAGCGCGAAATCGTCCAGGATCAGCAGCTCGACGGTGGCGAGGCGACGCATCTCGTAGTCGAGGGTGTTGTCGAGGCGGGCTGCCTTGAGCCGCTTGAACAGCTTGGCTGCGGGAGCCATGTGCACGGTGCGCCGCCTCCGGATGGCGATGTGGCCCAGCGCGCAGGCCAGGTGGGTCTTGCCGACGCCGACCGGTCCCAGCAGCAGGGCGCCGTGCGGGCCGTCGAGGAACCGCAGGCTGACCAGCTCGTTCCACAGCTGGCGGTCGTAGGAGACGGCTGCGCTCTGGTCCCAGGTGTCGAGCCGCATGCCGGAGTCGAGCCCGGCGGCGCGGGCGCGCAGCGACGCGGACTTGGCTTCCCGGCGGGCGTGCTCGTCGGCCAGGACGAGCTCGAGGAAGTCAGCATGAGTCATCTTCTGCTGCCGGGCCAGGACCAGCCGGTCGGGCAGGGTGGCCAGCATCTGGCCGAGCTTGAGCGCCCGCAGCGTGGTGCGCAGGTCCGGGCTCACGGTGTCGCGGATGGTGGCGGTCACCGGCTCTCCTCCTTCCCGCCGGGGATGAGCGTCAGCTGGGTGCCGCCGGGCCGGTATTCGACCGGGTCGCGCGCGAACCGGGCAGTGGCCGCGGTGGCAGGGACCGGCGGCGGGGGCGTGTTCTCGGTTGCCTTTTCCAGCATCGAGGCGATCTTGGTGACGCTGACCACGTCCAGGTCGAGAGCGCGCTGGCAGGCGGTGTTGACCGGGCCGGGGCCGTAGCGGCGGACCAGCCCGAGCAGCCGGTAGACCTGCCGCATCTTGGTCCAGGGCAGGTCGGTATCCAGCAGCCGGTCCGCATAGACGCCCACGCTGTCCCCGTGCCGCCGCGCCGCCCCGGCGAGGGAGGCGACGTCGCGCATCGCATAGGTGGTCTTCTCGGCCGGCAGGTCAGCCGGGTCGGTGGACCGCCGGCCCGGCTGCTGACGGGGGTGTGTCTTGACCAGCTGGCCGCGGTGAAACAGCTTGACCAGGGCCGAGTCGGCGCGGGCGTCCAGGTGGCAGCCGAGGTAATCCTGCGGCGCCGAATACAGCGCCCGGCCGACCTCGACATGGAAGTCGCGGTGCACCTTGACCCGGGTGAACACCGGCACGTCATAAGGCAGGCTGAGCGGCAGCAGCGCCGCTGCCTCGAATTCGGCGAACACCTCCGCCGGGCGGGCCTGGATGGTGCCGTGGATGCGCATCCCGGCCACGTTGCGGCACCACGCTTCCGCCCGCGCCTGCGCGTCGGACAGGCCGGTGAAATGCTCGCCGGCGAAGAAGTTGCCGCGCACGTACTGCACCGCCCGCTCCACCTTCGGCTTGTCCTTCGGCGACCGGACCCGCGCTGGGTCGGTGGCGAAGCCGCAGTGCTGCGCGTAATCCAGCCACCCGGCGGTGAGCCGCGGGTTGACCGCGTCCGCGTCGGTGACGATCGCCGACGCGTTGTCCGGGATGAGGACCTTGAACACGCCGCCGAAGAACACCCACGCGGCCTCGCACCCGGCGATGAACGCGGCCAGCGTCTGGGTGAAGCTCAGCCACACGAACATGTGCCGCGAATAGCACCCAGTGAAGATCAGCGCGTGCACCTTGCGCTGCCGCCCGGTCACCGGGTCGGCCAGCAGGCCCAGATACCCGAAGTCCAGCTGGCACTCCGCGCCGGGCTCGCCGTCGGCGACCCGCACCGTGGACGCGGTCCGGCCGAAGCCGCACCGCTCCACGCAGAACCGGTGCAGCGTCCGGTACGGCACCACGACGCCCTGCCGCTCCAGCAGTATCCCGATCTTGACCACCGACAGGCCCGCCTTCACCTGCGCCTTGATCTCGCCGTGGCGGGCCTCCAGCAGGTTCCACGCCAGGCCGTGCCCGCCCGGCCGGGCCGGGCGGACCACCTGCGCGACCTGGCCGACCAGCTCATCCGACAGCTGCCCGGCCCCGCCATCCCGGGCCAGCCCCGCCGCCACCGCCGCGTCCACATACCGGCGGGCGGTCTTACGATCCACCCCCGCCTGCTCAGCCACCCGGCGCAGCCCGGCACCAGCCAGCCACGCCCGCAGCACCTCACGGATCTCAGTCACGGCAACCTCCCGGAAAGCCATCCCCCGAACCCCCAAGTCGATCGACTTGAAGGCACCCGGTACCGGAAGTGATCAAGACCGCCAAGCCGACACGCCCGGCGGTCCCATCACTGGCAACCAGGTGGTCCCATGCTCGTGGCAGAAAACCCCGAAAAGTGGTCCCATGCTCGTGGCAGGCGACACCCCCGGCGAGGCTGCTGTCCAACCCCTGGCCCCCCACCCCGTGACCTCACGACGGGTTACGCGCAGAACTTATGGATAGGCGCTTAGCTCCCGGATGGCGAGACTAACAGGAGAGGGCTCTGGCAACACTCACCGGAACCCTGTCTGCCTGGCAGAACTTGGTGGGCCGTACTGGATTTGAACCAGTGACCTCTTCCGTGTCAGGAACGAGCAGGAAGGTCTATGAAGGTCGTCGGCGCAGGTCACCGGCTCATAGCGACTCACATTGGATCGGCCGTGTGGGATGACGAGGGGCACGAGGGAGGATGCCGGGCCTGGCCCATGGTAATCAGATGCCTGATCTGATGCGTCTTACCCACGGGGTCCCGGCCGGGAAGGCCCTGGCGTCCACTCGGGACCCCGAGGGAGGCACAAACGATGTCCATCAGCAGCTTGCGCTGGGGCGCGGCGTCAGCGCTCAGTGTGGCGGTCACCGCGGTGCTCGCGCTGGCGGTGACGGGGGCAGCGGCGGCGCCCGCGATGGCCCGCACACCGGCAGCAACCAGCCCCACCCCTGTCCCGGCCAACGCTCAGCTGTCCGGGGTGAGCGCTGACTCGGCCAGCGACGCCTGGGCGGCCGGGTACTACGTATCCAACCGGACCCACAAGACGCTGATCCTGCACTGGAACGGCACGGCTTGGTCCCAGGTGCCCAGCCCCAGCCCAAGCTCAAACAGCAATCAGCTGTCCGGGGTGAGCGCCGTCTCGGGCAGCGACGCCTGGGCGGTCGGGTACTACAACAACACCACCACCGGCGCCACCGACACGCTGATCCTGCACTGGAACGGCACCGCCTGGACCCAGGTACCCAGCCCCAGCCCCAGCACGGACGCAAGCGAACTCTTCGGGGTCAGCGCCATCTCGCCCAGCAATGCCTGGGCGGTCGGGTTCTACGTCGATACCGCCGCCAATGCGGACAAGGCACTGATCTTGCACTGGAACGGCGCCACCTGGTCACAGGTGACCAGCCCCAGCCCGGGGACCGAGGGCCCGACCAGCGTAAGCGCCGATTCTGGTAGCGACGCCTGGGTGGCCGGAGACAGCACCGTCGGGACGATGACCCTGCACTGGAACGGCATCGCCTGGTCACAAGTGCCCAGCCCCAACCCCAGCTCACAGGTTAACCGGCTGTCCGGGGTCAGCGCCATCTCGCCCAGCAACGCCTGGGCGGTGGGGTACTTCGACCAGACCCATAAGGTTCTCGATGAGACATTGGTCCTGCACTGGAACGGCACCACCTGGACGCGGGTGTTCAGCCCCAGCCCCGGCACAGACGGTAACGAACTCTCCGGCGTGAGCGCCGTCTCCGCCAGCAGCGCCTGGGCGGTCGGGCGCTACAACAGCCGGATCAGCGGCGTCAACGTTGGCAAGGCGCTGATCCTGCACTGGAACGGCAAGGCCTGGGTGAAGGCCGCCAGCCCTGCCCCCGGGACCGGCAGCCTCCTGACCGGGGCCAGCGCCGTCTCCGCCAGCAACGCCTGGGCGGTCGGGTACTCCTTCAGCAACAACGTCAACGTTACCCACCCGCTCATTCTGCACTGGAACGGCAGCACCTGGACGAGGTCGTAGCACACACTCCAGACGGCGCGGCACGCCGGCGCTCAAGACAATCCCGCCCCTCGGCGTGCCGCACCGCCGCTAGCAAGTGCCGTTGCGGTAATCGTTAAGAGTCAATCCAGCTCCGGCCCTGACCGGTCTTGCCCCTGCTCCCGATAGCTGCCGACTCCGGGACTTTCGGGCAGGTTCGGTCAAGAGTCGAAGATCGGTGTAGCCGACGCCGAAGGCGCTCTTGAGGGGTTCTGGCCCGACCCGGACAATACCGACAGCGGGAGCAGGTGTACTGCTTAAGCGGCGAAACTCTGGTGACCTCGGGAGATTTGCAGGGCCCTCCATGCCCAGCACCACGGGCACATGCGGTTCGAGCACGGGCCATCCACTTGCCGCACAGCTCGCCAGCCACGCCGCTTCCCTCCCGCTGGCTCACAGGTACCTCACCGCCCTGAACCAGTGTGGGAACCAGTGGAGGGCGGGACAGGTACTCGAAAAACCAGTGGGCCGTAGAGGATTTGAACCTCTGGCCTCTTCCGTGTCAGGGAAGCGCTCTCCCGCTGAGCTAACGGCCCCGGGAACCTGCGAGGCGGAGACGGGAATCGAACCCGTGTACAGGGCTTTGCAGGCCCTTGCCTAAGCCACTCGGCCACTCCGCCGCCAGAGTGCCCGATCCCCGGCACCCGCGACACCGAAGAGCCGTGCTGACCCGTCAGCTAGCGAGGTGAGATCCGGCGCCTCCGAGCGGACGACGGGATTCGAACCCGCGACCCTCACCTTGGCAAGGTGATGCGCTACCAGCTGCGCTACGTCCGCATCCGCCTGCCGGGCAGGCGTGCGTTCAGAACTTTAGCCGATCCGGGCCGTCGTTCAAACTCACATCGGCGCACCGGGGAACAGCCGCTGGCACATTTCGCCCGGTGACGAAGGATTGCCGGGATAGTGTCGCATCATGCCCGAAGCCGCCGCCCGCGCCGTTCCTGAGCCCAGTATCGCGCCCGCGGCCGCGCTGATGGCCGATCGCGGCCGGGCCGCGATGCTGGTCGCGCTGCTCGACGGGCGCCCGCTGGCGGCCAGCGAGCTGGCCAGGATGGCGGCGGTGAGCCCGTCAACGGCGAGCGCGCACCTGGCCCGGCTGCTCGACGGCGGGCTGGTGACCGTGATCCGGCAGGGCAGGCACAGGTACTACCGCCTCGCCGGGCATGAGGTCGCCGCCGCGATCGAGGCCCTGTCGCAGCTCGGGCCGCCGGCCAAGGTGCGCAGCCTGCGGCAGTCCCGGCAGGCGGCCGCGCTCGCCGAGGCCCGGACCTGCTATGACCACCTGGCCGGCCGGGCGGGCGTTGAGCTGCTGGACGCCCTGCTGCGCGAGGCCCTGCTCGCCGAGGTCGCCGGGACGGGCGAGGCAGGCCAGCCGGACCGGCCAGGCCAGGCGGCCACGGCACGCCAGCGAGGCACCCGGTCCGGCCGGGGCACGCCCGGCGACGGTGCCGGGCTGGTCACCGGGAAGGCCGCCGCGCGCTACCGCGTCACCAGGCGCGGAACCTCCGCGCTTGCACCGTTCGGAATAAATATCGAGGAAATCCTGGCCTCGCGGCGGCGCTTCGCCTGGGCCTGCCTGGACTGGACGCAGCGCCGCCCGCACCTGGGCGGCGGGCTGGCCGCCGCGATCACCGCGCGGCTGTTCGAGCTCGGCTGGATCGAGCGCGGGCCGCGGCTCCGCAGCGTGCGGGTGACGCCGGCCGGGCGGGACGGGCTGGCCGCGACGTTCGGCTGGACGGACGGGTAGCCTGCCGGGCACCGGAAACGGCGGGGGCTGCGGCGGCGCGGCCCGGCAGGTGGCAGGCTGTCAGCCATGCGAACAGTGATCGTCAACGGCGACGGCCTGACCGTCCAGGACGTGGTGGACGTGGCGCGCGGGGATGCCCGCGCCGAGCTCGGCCCCGGGGTGCCGGACCGGATGGAGCCAAGCCGCGCGATCGTCATGGCCGCGATCCGCGGCGGCGCGCCGGTGTACGGCGTGAACACGGGGTTCGGCGCGCTGGCCGACACGCCGGTGGGGGAGCGCGACCTGACCGCGCTGCAGGCGGCGATCATCAGGTCGCACTCGGCGGCCACGGGCGAGCCGCTGGACGACGCCACCGTCCGCGCGGTGCTGCTGCTGCGGGCGCGGACGCTGGCGGCGGGATATTCCGGCGTGCGCGTTGACCTGCCGCGCCGCCTGCTCGAGCTGCTCGACCTGGGCCTGCTGCCGGTCATTCCGGGCAAGGGCTCGGTGGGCGCCTCCGGCGACCTGGCGCAGCTCGCGCACCTGGCCCAGCCGCTCATCGGCGAGGGCAGGCTGCGGCCGCAGGGCTCCGCCGACCCGCGCGGCCGTGCCGCCGCCGAAGTCCTCGCCGAGCACGCCCTGCAGCCGCTCGAGCTCGCGCCCAAGGAAGGGCTGTCGCTGGTCAACGGCACCGAGCCGATGCAGGCGCTGCTGGCCTTCTCAGTAACCGACGCGCGGATGCTCGTGCAGGCCGCTGACGTCGCCTGCGCGCTGTCGGTGGAGGCGCTGCTCGGCCACGACCGGCCGTACGACGAGCGGGTGCAGGTGATCCGGCCGCACCCGGGCCAGCTGGACAGCGCCGCGAACCTGCGCGCGCTGCTGGCCGGCTCGGCGCTGATGGCCAGCCACCGCACCAGCAGGCACGCCGTGCAGGACGCGTACTGCCTGCGCTGCGCGCCGCAGGTGCACGGGGCGGTCAGGGACGTGCTCGGCTACGCGCACGGCGTGCTGGAGACCGAGCTCGGCGCCGTGGTGGACAACCCGGTGATCGTCCCGGACGGCGAGGTGATGGTCACCGGCAACTTCCACGGCGAGCCGCTGGCGTTCGCCGCCGACATGCTGGCCATGGCACTGTCCGAGCTGGCCAGCATCAGCGAGCGCCGGGTGGACCGGATGCTCGACCCGGCGTTCTCCCGCGGGCTGCCGCCCTTCCTGGCCCCGGCGGCGGGCACCAACTCCGGCTTCATGCTGGCCCAGTACACCGCCGCGTCCCTGGTCAGCGAAAACAAGGTGCTCGCCCACCCGGCGAGCGTGGACTCGATCCCGACCTCGGGCAAGCAGGAGGACCACGTGTCCATGGGCTGGACGGCGGTCCGCAAGCTGCGGGAAGTCGTCGCGAACGTGCGGACCTGCCTGGCGGTCGAGGTGTGCTGCGCGGCACAGGGCATCGATCTGCGGGCCGATATCGCCGCGCCCGCCGCCCCGATGCGTGCCGTGCACGGTGCCGTCCGCGCCCGGGTGCCGAGAATGGACACCGATCGCGAGGTGGCCGGGCAGATCGCCGCCATCGACGAGCTCCTCCCGGAGCTGTGCGCCGCTGCCGCCGGGTCAGCCGGCGGCCTTCGGTAGCGTGACTTTAATGACGATTTGGCTGAACGGTGCATTGCTCGACGACGCGCAGGCCCGGATTTCCGTGTTCGATCATGGCCTGACCGTGGGCGACGGCGTCTTCGAGACCCTCAAGGTCACCGGCGGCACGCCGTTCGCGCTGACCAGGCACCTGAGGCGGCTGGCCGCGTCGGCGGCCGGGCTCGGCCTGCCGGAGCCCGAGCCGGACGCGATCGCCGCCGGCGTGTCCGCGGTGCTGAAGGCCGCCGGGAACCCGGACCGTGCCCGGGTGCGGATCACGGTGACCGGCGGGGAGTCGCCGCTCGGCACACGGCGCGGCGGCGGGCCGCTCACCGCGGTGATCGCGCTCGGCGAGCTGACCGACTGGGAGCCGGCCTGCGACGTGGTGACCGTGCCGTGGCCGCGGAACGAGCGCGGCGCGCTCGCCGGGATCAAGACGACCTCCTACGCGGAGAACGTCCGCGCGCTCGCCTACGCCACCGAGCGCGGCGGGACCGAGGCGATCTTCGCCAATACCAGGGGAGACCTGTGCGAGGGGACGGGCAGCAACGTGTTCCTCGTGACCGGCGGTGAGCTGGTCACGCCGCCGCTGTCGGCCGGCTGCCTGGCCGGGGTGACCAGGGGACTGGTGCTGGAGTGGTTCGGCGGCAGCGAGCGGGACGTTCCCGCGGAAGCGCTTGCGGCCGCGGCCGAGGCCTTCCTGGTCTCGACGACCAGGGACGTGCAGCCGATCCGTTCGGTCGACGGCCGGGTGCTGCCGGCCGCACCCGGCCCGATCACGGGAAAGGCCGCGCAGGTGTTCGAAACCCGCGCGGCGCAGTCCCCCGATCCGTGACCCCGGTCGCCCCGTGCCGTGGGCGCCGTTCAGGTCACGCTGCTGCGGCTAGGCCCGCCAGAGCAGGCTGTCCAGTTCCCCCCCGATGTCAATGAAGTCGCCCTCGTGGCTGGCCGGGATGGCGTCGTAGGTCCGGTGCAGGAACTCCGCCATCGCCGTCATCGGCGCCTCGAAGTGCGCCTGCCCGAACGGCGACGAGAGGACGATGTTGAGCACCGTCTCGCCCCCGCCGCCGGTCTCGGCATCACTCGCGGCATCGCTCTCGGCCTCGCTTGCGGACGGCCAGGCCCGGACGTCGCCCTCACCGGCGGGCCCTGCCATGCCCGCGGCGAGGAGATCCCTGGCGAAGATCCACTCGACGGGCTCGTCGGTGCCCACGTGGAAGGCCATCCGGACCGCGTACGGGTCGTCGCCTGAGTAGAACAGGCTGGCCACCAGCGGGACGGTCGTGTGTTGCGGAACAACGAGCATGAGCCCAAGCTCGGCTGATACGGTGGTGCCGCTGTCCATCATCAGGCCACACCTTTACCTCGTGCGGTCCCGGCGTGCCGGGCTTTCGCGGATCTCACGTGCGTGCTCTGTAGTTATGACGCGCAACTCGCTAAAAACTTTTACCTGTGAGATTCCGCTATTCTCGCAACTCCTAACGTCGGTCACCCGTCTACAAACCGCCCCTATGGCACCTGACCTGGGCAAACGCACGGCCGGGTGAGACCGGTCAGGTTCCGCCGAGTGGCACTCTGACCAGTGCAAATAACGGTGAGTATGCCATTGCTAACTCTCTGATTACAGTCTGAAAATATGTCGCGTAGCGATCTTGGCGGACTCGTCGCTATTACATTCTGAGAGGGTTTAACCGCTTTCGCGCGTCTTGTGCGCGGCGGCGGATCGGCGGCGGTGCGGCGGGGGAGCGGCCGGTGCGGGCGGGCTGGCGGGGCCCGGGGCCCGGGCGGGATGCGCTAGTCTGTGTTCGCTCGCGGGGACCGGTGACGGCCCGCGGAACGGGCGATTGGCTCAGCGGGAGAGCGCTGCCTTCACACGGCAGAGGTCACTGGTTCGATCCCAGTATCGCCCACCCAGGTCAGCGGCCGGTTTCCCAGCAGGGACCGGCCGTTTTCGATCTTCCGGCAGCGGCAAACGGCAGCAACGGCCGTCATGAGTCCAGCCACCTGCCCCGCTCCTCGACCCACAGGTCTTCCGCGTCCCGTGCACTGTGTGGCGTCAGCCCAGGTGGCCGCCGAAGCTAATCTCATTGCCTTCCGCGTCCCGGTAGATCACCTTGGTCACGCCAGCGACGGGAGTCATGCGCTTCGCGGGCTCGATGCCCCGTCGGGCGATCTTGGCGACCCGCTCGTCGAGATCGTTGACGAACGACAGCACCAGGGCGTTGCCCGCCCGTTCGGGCTCCTGCACGATATAGATGTACCGGTGCTCGGCCACCTCCCATACTGCCTCGGTGTCGTTCGGCAGGAACGAGGGCCGTCCGCCAAAGAACTGCTCGTACCACGGCAACGCCGCGGCGTAGTCGGTGACGGGGATGCCGGCGAAGAGATCCAGTGCCATCTCGTCCTCCAGGTGTCGTCGCTGTGTCGCAGGTATTGACCTCGGCGGCATCGGAAACTCACCCTTGCCGTCGTAACCCGTCGTCGCCGGTCTTTAGGTGTCGCGGCGGAGCAGGACGGCCGCGGTCAGGGCGATGAGGGCGGCGGCGAGGACGACGAAGATGCCGGTCTCGATGCCCTGGAATGCCCAGTACCGGCTGGCGGGCTGGTAGGTGACGAAGCCGCGGTATCCGTGGGCCATGAGGCAGGACCCTGCGCTCCGAGTCCCGTGACTTATGAGCGGTTGACAGGCGGCCGGAGCGCTGCTGACTGGCACCCCGTACATCACTGCCGCGTTGGTGTTGATGTTGCTGGAGATCACCTGGCCGTTAGGGCGGCGGACGCCCTGGCTGAGCTGCAGGATGGAGCCGCGTGGCGTAAAGCCGGTGAGCAGGCTGTAGGTGGTGGTGACCGCGGTCATGTAGTGCGCGCGGACGACTTGCGCGATCACGACGCGGACGGCGATGAAGACGCCGAGGGTGACGGCCATCGCGGGCAGCGTGCGGCGTATCAGAGTGCCGGCCGCGATGCCGAGGGCCACCGCGAACAGCGCGTAGCCCACGGGGACGATGCCCTGGATGTCGAACCGGTTGGCCTGGAACGCATCCAGCTGCAGTGCATTGTTGGGGCCGGACCACCAGGTGACCAGGGCCGAGACGGCGCCTCCCCAGGCGGCGGCGGCGAGCAGCACCCAGCCGTTCTTGACGGCGAGCCAGCGCTTGCGCGTGATGCTTTGCGTCCAGGTGAACTGGGTGGTCCCGGTTTCGAGCTCGGCTGCTACCAGCGGGGCGCCCCAGAACAGCCCTAGCAGGCCCGGCACGCCTATGGTCATGATGACCAGGAAGCCCACCACGTGGTTGCCCAGGAACAGAGTGTTCGGGACGTTGCCGCAGTCGTGGTTCGCGGCGCAGGCGGTGAGGGCGGAATGGTACTGCGATGCCATCTGCAGGCCGGTGATCAGCAGCAGCACGGTCAGCGCGGCGAGGGCGGCGGCGCCGACGTACAGCTGAGCTCGGTGCTGGCGCCAGGTGAGCCAGGTCATTGGTCTTCTCCAACCGTGGTCAGGTGCGCGTACGCGGGCGGGGCGTTCTGTCCCATGTAGCCGAGCACCAGTTCCTCGAGGCTGACGTCGGCGGCCTCGAAGGCGGGGTCGATCACCGGGCCGTTTGTCCGCAGCAGCAGGGTGGTCTGGCGGGCAGTGCGCTCGGCCTGAACGAGGGTGTGGGCTTTCTCGATCGCCGTGGTGTCCTTGCGCGGGCCGACCAGGACCTGATGCTCGGCGAGCAGGGTGTCGATGTGACCGCATAGCTGGACCCGCGATGCCGACAGCAGGATCAGGTGGTCGCAGACGCGTTCCATGTCGGCGACCAGGTGCGAGGACAGCACCACGGTCAGCCCGCCTGCGGCTACCGCGTCGGCCAGGGTGCCCAGGAAATGCCGCCGGGCCAGGGGATCCAGCGCGGCGACCGGCTCGTCCAGCAGCAGCAGGCTGGGCTGCTTGGCCAGCGTGAGGGCCAGCGCCAGCTGGGCGCGCTGCCCGCCGGACAGGGTGCCTGCCGCCTGGTCAAGCGGGATGTCCAGGGCTTTCAGCCGCTGCCAGGCAGAAGCGGCGTCCCAGCGGGGATTGAGGTGGGCGCCGATGGCGATGTGGTCGGCGGCGGTGAAGCGCCGGTACAGCGGGATCTCCTGGGCCAGGAAGCCGACACTGGCCAGGAACGCCGGGTCCTGGCGGGGAGTACCGCCCAGCACGGCGACCTCGCCGCCGGTCGGCCGGGCCAGGCCGGTCAGCAGCCGCAGCAGGGTTGTCTTCCCGGCGCCGTTCGGGCCGATCAGCGCCGATATCGCGCCCTCAGGGACGGTGACGGTGGCCTCGCTCAAGGCGGTGACCCGGCGGTAGCGCTTGGTCAGCGCGCGGGTCTCGATCACGGGATTCATGCGATCTGCTCCTCGTCCGACGCGCGCAGGGTGACCCGCAGCAGCGACTCGATCGACTCGTCGTCCAGCCCGGCCTCGCGGGCGGTGCGGACCCAGCGGGTCAGGCTGCGGCCCAGCCGGGAATGGGTGTCCGGCGGCGGGCCGGCCGGGCGGTTGACCACGAACGTGCCGTGCCCGGCGCGGGGCTCGACCAGGCCGTCGCGCTCCAGCTCGCGGTAGGCCTTGAGCACGGTGTTGGGATTCACTGCCGTCGCCGCGACGACTTCCCGCACCGTGGGCAGCTTGTCCCCGACATCCAGCACGCCCATCCGCAGCGCCTGCCGCACCTGCTGCACGATCTGCAGGTAGGTCGGGACAACCGAGCGGCCATCAAGCCGGAAACTGATCACGCTGATACACCTACCTCAAAGTCTTATGCCCTTAAGACTTTAGACTCGGTCGGAGCTGGTCGTCAACTGCCGCGTGGATGAAATGATCTACGAGCTAAACGGCCGAACGCGAGATCGCGCTGCCGCGGGTCTCGGGCGCGACCAGCCTGACTTACCGGAAGTCAGCGGGCGCGACCTCGCGTGCCATCAGGTCAGCCTCGGTCTCCCGCCGGACCGCTAGCCGGGCCACGCCGTCGGCGCAGAAGATGACAGGCGGCCGCACCGCCGCGTTGTAGTTGTTGCACATGGTGAAGCAGTACGCGCCGGTCACCGCCACGACGACCAGGTCCCCGACCTGCGGGCTGGCCAGCATGGCATCGGTGACTATCACGTCGCCCGACTCGCAGTGCCGCCCGACCAGGTCGGCCCGCACCTGGGCGGCATTCCACTGCCCGACCACCAGGGGCGTGAAGCGCTGGCCGTAGAGCGAAGGCTCAAGATTGTCGCCCATTCCGCCGTTGACCGCGACATGGGTGCGGGCCGCCCGCTTGACGGTGACCACCCGGTAGAGGGTGAGGCCCACCGGGGCAACCAGCGACCGGCCGGGCTCGACCAGAAGGTCGACGTCGTCGCCCAGGTGGCGGCGTGCCGCCGAGACCAGCCGGCCTGCGTACTCATCGATGCCGGGCGCGTCGTCTTCTGGCACGTAGCGCACGCCGAGCCCGCCGCCGAAGTCGTACACGCCGAACCTCTCCATGCTGGCCAGCGCCGCGACCTCGGCCTCGAACTGATCGAGGTCGAAGATCTGCGAGCCGATGTGCGCGTGCAGCCCACGAAGGTCAATCGTGGGCACGGCCCTCATCCGGGCAATCGCCTGCGGTACCTGCTCGGCCGGTACGCCGAATTTGGACGTGGCGCCGCCGGTCGCCAGTGCCGCGTGCGTGGCCGAGTCGATCCCGGGACTGACCCGCAAGAGCACCGGGGTAACGTCGCGGGCGAGTTTCTCGATCCGGTCGATATCGTCGAAGCCGTTGACGGCGATGTACCCGATGCGGGCGTCGATGGCGGCCTGGATGTCATCGTCGGTCTTGGCGTTGCCGTGCATGACGATCTTCGACGGGGGGACGCCGGCAGCGAGCGCGATCCGCAGCTCGCCCCCGCCGACGACGTCACATCCCAGGCCTTCCTGGGCGATGATCCTGATCATGGACACCGACGGGAATGCCTTCGCCGCGAAGCAGACCCGGGTCCGTGGGTGCCGGCTCGCGAAGGCACTGACGTACTTCCGCGCCCGTGCGCGTAGCGCCTGCTCGTCGATGACGAACGCCGGCGTGCCGAATTCGGCCGCCAGCTCGCGGAGCAGGCAGCCGCCGATCCGCAGATCGTCGCCATCGACAGCAGCTGAGCGGGGCAGCAGGGACAGATCGGGCATGCGCTTCCTTCACGGCCGGGCGTGATAGCGGTGTCAGCATATGATCCCTCCGCTGGCCGCCGGGGTGCCCGGATCGGTATCCGGGCACCCCGGCGGCTAGCCTCCTAGAATCTCTTGGCCGTCGCCGTCAGGCTGCAACTGCCGGCGAACTGCGGGTTGGGCAGCGGCGCACTGATGAGCGTGCCGCCGTACCGGGCCACATCCGGGGGGCCGTACTGGGCGTCCTTGCCGAAGTCGAAGAGGCTGTTCGGCTGATCGTTGCCGAAGTTCCACAGGCACAGGTTGTGGCTGTGTCCGATCGGTGTCGCACCGAGCGACCAGAACGGGTAGAAGTGCGCACCGATCGGCGGAGCGGTGCAGCCAGCGCCGGTGGCCACGTTGCACAGGTTTTCCGATCCGCCGACGTCCGTCTGGAACTGGACCTGCGGGTATGTACTACCGCTGGCCGTGAACGGCCCGGCGTACTGGAACGTCGTGGGATGGTTAGCGCTGCCGTCCGGCCAGGTAGTGGTCTGGTAGTCCAGCCCGTCGAAGTCCAGGTCGCCGTTCTGGTACCGGTTGGTGAAGCACTGGTTCGCCCGCGATGACTCCGTGGTCAACACGCCGTTGACCACCGCCGTCCGCGTTCCCTGCGGGAAGCAGTATCCGTCAGCGAACTCGCACAGCGCTCCGGTTGCTGGGTCATTAGTGGGGCAGGCCACCGGGCCGGCGGGACCCTGGGTAGAGGCGTTCTGACAGACCCCGCCGACGCACGGGCCCTCCCCCGTAGCGGCCGAGCCTTCCGACCCGCCGACGCACGTATCGTAGACGGTCGGGTCGCTGTAGCTCTGGCCGTCGGCGAAGCCGAAGTTGACGCCGTTCTGGTTCGCCAGCGAGCTGCACACCTCGGAGTGGCCGATCTCCTGCTGCATCAGCACGCCGCCTTCCAGCGCGGCCCACGGGACCTGGTTCTGGATCGACGCGGTGCTGTACTCCGCGTGGAACGTGAACGGGGTGCCCGAGCAGTCGGCGATGTTGGTGTTCATGAAGCCGTTCGCGGCACTGGCTGTCATGCGCCCGGTCTTACCGGTGCTGAGATCTCGCACGGTCGCCGTGAACCCTTGCGCCGGGTCGGTGATCGAGACGGCGAGCACGTCACCGGGGTTGATCTTCAGGGTGTGGGCGTTCGGGGCGTAGGTACTCACGTCTGTCAGCTGCGGGCTCGGCGGCCCGGCCGGCACGCCGTTGGTCTGCAGGAAGGCGAAGTTGACCGGCTCGATGCAGTTGTTGTTACAGGTGGCGAAGCCGAAGGTGCACTCCAGGCTGTCGATGGTCAGCGCCGCGCACCACTTGGTCGCGCTGCAGCTGGTGCTGTCCACGAACGGCGTGAAGCCCGGCGGGTAGAACTGCAGCTCCATGAACGCGGACCCCGCGGCGTTCGGGTCGTTTTTCAGGCCGGAGTTGGTGTCGCTGTCCGGGGTACAGCTGTTCTGCGGGTAGGACCTCGGATCACACAGCGGCAGCCCGAACCAGGGCGCGACCGATAGCTGGCCGTAGTCGGTGACACTGCCGGTGGCGGTCGGGGCCGCCGCCGGATCCCGTGACATCCGCATCAGGTAGCTCATCGTGTTGCCAGATCCCGGCGTGGTGGAGATGAACTTGACGCTGGGCTCGTCGTGCCCGACGTACCACCCGTTGTCGATG
Organism: uncultured Actinomycetes bacterium; assembly: GCA_963702235.1. Lineage (GTDB taxonomy): Bacteria > Actinomycetota > Actinomycetes > Streptosporangiales > Streptosporangiaceae > PALSA-505. The sequence goes on along the minus strand of CAVPBZ010000018.1, from coordinate 1,004,581 downwards.
AACCGGTGGCCATGCCCGTTGACATACTTGAATGGATCCGTGCACAGCCCGCCGGCCATCTTCCTGACCGTCTGGTACTTCTTGCTCCAGCCGTTGCAGTCAAGCTCGTTGACCTTGTTCGGCTTGACGCTGTGTACGGCGGCGCGGGTCGTCGCCCTGGTCGTGGCGGCGCCGCTCGACGCAGCCGCCAGGCTGAGCTGGGCGATGACCGCGGCGCCGAGAGCTGGCACCAGGAGCAGGCGCAGCGACCGCCGTTGCCGCCGCGCCCCCGGGTCAGCCGCGTCACGTCGAGCTGAGGACCGTGCAGGTGACCGGCTTAAGGACCAGCGAACAGGCATGTGGAACCCCTCTGGCTCGCGCGTGGCGGCCGGCTCCAGCCCTCGCCAGGCCCGCCGGTCACGCTAGGTGACCGTCCCGCCAATACGAGACGCTTCGAGCGGAAGCTAACAACTACCGCAAAGCGCGTCAAGCTTTGCCAAGTCATTAACTTGGCGACCTTGACCCACAGGAAGCCACGTAATATAGCAAATCATCCTAAAACTCAGGGCGGCGAACGCCGGCGATGGCTTAAGGCTTGTCCTTGACCAGCGGCAGAAGACGGGCGATGAGGGTGCGCATCGCATCGGCTTCCGGGACGTCTAGGTCGGTGTAGATCTCCAGAGCACGCTCGCGGTGCTGCTGTGCGAGGACGTGCTGGCCGGTAGCCTGGCACACGCCGGCCAGGCCGTGATGGGCCCGGGCCTGCTGGTAGCGGTCGCCGGTCCGGCGGGCGAGGCCGAGCGCAGTGGTGTGGCACGCGCGGGCCTGGTCGTGCTCGCGGGTGGCGAGCAGGGTTTCCCCGGCACCGTTGAGCGCCTCGGCTTCACCGCCGGGGTCACCGACTTCCCGGTAGAGGACCAGGGCCCGCTGGTGGTAGCTGGCGGCTTGGTCATGATGGCCCTGCCGGTGGCAGATCTCGCCGAGCCGGTTCAGCGCTCGGGCTTGCTCGTGCTTGTCGCCGGTCTGCAGGGTGAGGGTGAGCACGGACAGGTGGCAGGCGCGGGCCTGGTCGTGCTGGCCGGCGGCGAGCAGGGCTTCCCCGGAGCCATTCAGTGCCTCGGCTTCGCCATCGCGGTCACCGACCTCGCGGAACAGGTCCAGTGCCTGCTGGTGGCTGCCGATGGCTTCCTCATGAAGGCCCTGGCGGTACTTGATCTCGCCGAGCCTGGTGAGCGCCCAGGCTTCAACACGTCGGCCGCCGATCTCCCGCGACAACTCCAGGGCCTGTGCCTGGTAGCTGGCAGCCTGCAGATAATCGCCCTGCCGGTAGCAGACCTCGCCGAGGTTGGTCAGCGCGATGGCCTCGCCGAATTGATGACCGGTCTGCCGGTACAGGACGATGGCCTGCTCCATGTGACGTGCGGCCTGCTGGTAACGGCCTTGCCGGAGGTACACCAGTCCCAGGTTGGCCAGGGTGATGGCCTCGCCCGTCACGTCACCCAGCTCACGGTAGAGGACGAGGGTCTGCCGGTTGCACCGGGCAGCTTGCGGGTAGCGGCCCTGCTGATCGTGAATGAGGCCGAGGTTTCCCAGTGCCCACGTCTGGGTGAGCTTGTCGCCGACCTCGCGGGCGAGGTCGAGGGCCTGCTGCTGGCAGTCGGTCGCCTGCTGGTAGTCGCCCCGCCGGCCGTAGATGACGCCCAGGGTGGTGAGCGTGCGAGCCTGGGCCCCGCGGTCGTCACAGTCCACGGCGGCATCCAGGGCGTGGCGGCAGATGGCCAGGCCTGCGGTGTCATCAACGCCGTCGAGATACCGGTGCAGCGTCTGGGCCAGGCGGATGGTGTGTCCGGGCCAGCCGTGGCTGGCGGTGTGCTTGGCGACCGCCACCAGGGTTGCCAGCTCAGCATCCAGCCAGGCCCGGGCGTCGGCCCGGTCGCCGAATTCTGGGACGGGGGTGCCCGCGGGCCCGCCGGCAGGCCGGTGGTGGCGTTCTGCCAGCGCCAGGCAGTCCATGGCTGCGCCGCAGGCAGCCACGTAATAGTCGAACAACCTGGTCAGCGCCGCCCGTCGCGTCTCGCCCTGGTCCTGAGCGGAAGCCTGCCCGGCCGCGTAGGCGCGCAGCAGGTCATGCATGGTGCAACGGCCGGCGGCGACAGGCTGGACCAGGTGCGCCCGGCCAAGCACGCCGACCAACTGCCCCGCGTGGCTCAGGGTGGTGGCGGCGAGGGCAGCGGCCGCATACCGGTCCCAGTCCTGGCCCGGATGCAGGCCGAGCAGCCGGAACATGGAAACGGCATCCGGCGGCAGGTAGCGGTAGGACCAGGAGAGCACGCTGGCAACCGCGCTCCGCGGGTCGCCGCCCGCGTCCAAGAGCTCGAGCCGGTCTCCTTCGTCGGCGAGCTCGGCCGCCAGCTCGGCCAGCGGCCTGCCCGGGCGGGCGGCGGCCAGCTCCGCGGCGACCCGCAACGCCAGCGGCAGCCGGGCGCACAGGCTGGCCAGTGCCTGCGCAGCCGCGGGATCGGCGTCCACCCGGTCCCCGATCAGGGCACGCAGCAGGGCGACGGCGTCGGCGGCGGGTAGAAGATCCAGGTCCAGGCGGCGAGCGCCCTCCCGCGCCACCAGTCCAGGCAACGTATCGCGGCTGGTCACCACCACCGTCACCGACGGGCTGCCAGGCAGCAGCGGCCGCACTTGTTCCTCCGTGGCCGCGTTGTCCAGTACCACCAGCATCCGCTTGCCGGCCAGCAGCGACCGGTACCGGGCGGCACGCGCCGCTTCCCCCAGCGGTATATCGGGACCGGTGGCCCCCAGCGAGCCGAGGAATCCTGCCAGCGCCTCAGCGGCCGGCACGGGTTGCCCGGGGTCATAGCCGCGCAGGTTCACGTAGAGCTGGCCGTCGGGGAAGTGCGCGGCCGCCCGGTGCGCCCAGTGCACCGCCAGCGCGGTCTTGCCTGCCCCGGCCGTTCCAGACACCGCGGAGATCACGACAGGGCCCGGCGGTCCGCCCTGCCCGTTGGCCGCGGTCAGCACGGTGTCCAGCTCGGACAGCTCGCCTGCTCGCCCGGTAAAGGAGCCCACATCAGCAGGCAGCTCCCGCGGCACCAGCGCGGAAGCGGCTGGTCCCGAGATCACCGCGGCAGCGGATGCTGCTGCGGTATTTGCTGTCCTGGCCGCTAGTACCTCGGCAGCCACGCCCCGCCCGGCGGCAGTCCTGACGAACAGCACGCGCACCTGCCCGGTCAGGCTCAGCGCGCTCGCCAGCCTCTCCGCGGTGGGCTTGTGGGCTGTCCGGTGGCGGCGCCCCTCCAGGTCCTGGATCGCCCGCAGGCTGACGGCCGCTTCCCCGGCTAATTCCTCCTGCGTCAGCCGGGCGTCTTTCCTCAGCTGCCGTAGCAAGTCAGCGAAATCCAATGCAGGCCCGGTCACTGTCCCGCCCCCTCGTCGCCGCACCAGCCCCCGCATCCGGGACGAATCGGCTTATCGTAAGGCAAGCTCATCATAAATCTTGGTTTTGCCCGGCCGGGAGGACCTGGCCGGGCGAGCGGCGCGGGAGAGCAGGCCGCTGCCCATGCGCGCCTTGTCTGCGAGGGACGATAGCGAATGCGCTCAGTCAGCAATCTGCTCGTCGGCTGTACGGTCCTGGCCCTCGTCGCGGTATCCGCGGCTCCCGCGCTGGCTGACCCGCCCAGCGGGGTCACCCCCCGGGCGAGTGACGTGGTGGGCGTCGGCTCCGACACCCTCCCGTATTTACTCGACCAGTTCTCCTACGACTACAACCAGGCGCACAAGGGCGCCTCGTCGCAGCTCTACAGCTGGGACGCGACCAATCCCGCCACGGGCCAGACCGGCGACCCGATCAAGACAAAGGCCGGCTGCGCGGCCATCGCGCGCCCAGACGGCTCGTCGGCGGGCATCTCGGCGCTGGAGGCTAACGTCACCGACCCCTCCAGTCCCGGTGCCTACTGCATCGACTACGCCGGCTCCTCGCGAGCGCCGTCAGCCAATGACCCGGCGTGCGGCGCAGGCGGCCTCTGCTTCGTCGCACTGGCCGGCGACGCGGTCACCTGGGCCTCGCGGGATGCGGCCAGCGGCGGCACCGACGCCCCCGCCAGCCTGACGCCCACCCAGCTCAGGAACATCTACCTGTGCAAGATCACTAACTGGGCCAAGGTCGGCGGGCAGAACGCGCCCATCAAGGCGTTCCTGCCCCAGGCTTCCTCAGGTACCAGGAGGTTCTGGCTCACCGCGCTCGGCGGCGGCGTCACTCCGATCACCCCCGGCGCCTGCGTCAGCGACGCAGGCAACACGCTCCAGGACAACCAGGGCATCAACCAGGTGCTCGACAGCCCCGAGGCGATCGTTCCCTACTCGGTCGCCGACTACATTGCCCAGGTCTACCACGAGGCCCCGTGCGCCAACGCCTCCTGCACCGGCTCTCCGGCCTGCGCCCCTGCTGGCACACAGAACCGGTTCGGCTGTGATCAGCACGGCGTGCTCGGCATCAACGAGATCGGCGGGAGCAAGCCGATAGTGCCCTGGCCCCCGCCCGGTTCCCCGTGCTCGCAGTGCAGGATCAACTCGCGGTTCAAGCCGCTGTTCCAGCGCACCGTCTACGTCGTGGTCCGCTCCGCCTCGACGCCCGACAACATCCCGGCCTACCTCGAGCCGATCTTCGCTGCTAAAACCGCGAGCACGCCGGGCTGGACCTGTTCCAGTCCCCAGGCCCAGAAAGACGTCAGGGACTATGGCTTCCTGCCGCTGAGCAGCATCCCGGCCTTCCCGCCGCGGGGCGGCTTCGTGGCCTCTGGCGGGCAATGCGGTACCCCTCACCACTAACGTTAGTCGGCGCCGACGACCTTGAAGTTCTGGTTGACGAAGATGTGGTGCGGCCAGTTGACGCCGATGTTGTGGACCTCGTACTCGCCGTTGCTCAGCTTCACGACGCGGTTGACGATGCCCCCCGGATAGGCGGCCAGCGCGGCTTCCGTCGCCTTATTGGCTGCCGTTCCGCTGACGATCGTCCCGGACCCCTGACTGTAGTTCGCCGGGATCTGACCGACCTGCTTCGACGCGGACGGGGCGCCTTGCTTGAAGGGGACCACCTGTGCCGCCGAGGATTCAGAGCCGTTGCTAGCCGGCTGCACGATGACCTGCGTGGCCGTGATCGTCGTACCGTTGGTCGTCCCGAGTACGAGGACGGGCTCGCCTGTGGTGATCGCGGTCGCCGAGGCCGAGGTCGTCCCCTTCTCGTACGTCGTGGCGGACGCCTCCTTGATGGTCACCTTCTGGCCCGCTGAGGTTGACACGGTGAAGCCCGACGCGGACACGCTGGCGACCGTGCCGGATGCTCCCCCCGCGGCCGGTCCCGACCGGGCGTTGGATCCCCCGCCGCCGGATCCGGCGCCGCCGGCGAATCCGCCGGGCGCGTGGTTTGTGCCGGCACCGGCTGAGTTGCTGCCGGCCGCGGCTGAGCTGCTGGCGTTGCTGGAGGTTGCGCTGACGATCCCGTAGGAACCGCCCGCGACCGCGATGGCCGCGGCGCCGACAATGATGGACTTGGTGACTTTGCGGGAAAACACCTGCGGGCTCCTTTCATCGATGCCACTGATCTGAGGGTGGCAATCGATGCTGGAGCAGCGGTTGAGGCAACCCGGAAGGTAGCCGCGAGGTTGGCCGGCACAGGCTGAGGATCAGCTGAGGCTCAGCCTGTGGGAAGCGCGAAAGCGCAGCGCGGGCCGGCCCGCGCTGCGTTCCGCACCCCTACTGTGCTGACTGGTGCCGGTGAACTCGGCCAGCAGCCTCCTGCCGAGGACACCGGTCACGGCGCGGCGGGCTTGACGGCGCGGATGATGGCCGAGTGCATGCCGGGTGCGGCCTCGGCGGTGAAGGCGACCGATGGGCCGCAGAACCCGGCCGCGGCCAGCCCGTCCAGGTACTCGGTGCGGGACAGTGCCCCGGCGATGCAGCCGACGTAAGAGCCGGCGGCCGCCCGGTCGGCGGGCGCGAGGCGGTCGTCGGCCACCACGTCGGAGATGCCGATCCGGCCGCCGGGGACCAGGACCCGGAACATCTCGGCGAGCACGGCGCGCTTGTCAGTGGACAGGTTGATCACGCAGTTGGAGATCACCACGTCCACGGCGGCGCCGGGCAGCGGGAGTGCCTCGATCTCGCCCTTGCGGAACTCCACGTTCTGCGCGCCGGCCCTGGCCGCGTTCTGGCGGGCCAGTTCCAGCATGTCGTCGGTCATGTCCACGCCGTAGGCGAACCCGGACGGCCCGACCCGGCGCGCCGACAGCAGCACGTCGATACCGCCGCCCGAGCCGAGGTCGAGCACCCGCTCGCCCTCCTGCAGGTCCGCGACCGCCAGCGGGTTACCGCAGCCCAGGCTGGCCAGCACCGCCTCTGCCGGGAGCCCGTCGGTCTCGCCCGCACCGTACAGCGGGGCGCCGAAGCAGCCGGCCGAGTCCAGCGCCGCCGACCCGGTATCGCAGCATGACCGGCCAGCCGGGCCGCCGCAGCAGCCGCCAGCGCCCCCGGGCCCCGGATCCAGGACCGCCCGGGCCGCCTGGGCGTACCGCTGCCGGACCTCCTCGCGCAGGCCGGACGGTGTTTCGTCGGTCATCACGATCACTCCCCAGCACATAGATGGTTGTCGATGCCTACTGTTCCCGTGAGATAGACAGTTGTCAATGTCCACCGCACCACCCGGTAGCGACGCCGCGGGTGGCCGGCGGAGGTAGCGAGCGGGCCGCCGGTTCCCAGCTCTCCCGCCGAGGATGAAGAACGGTGCTTCGCACGGTGGCTGGCCAGTCGATGAGAGCATCGTGACCGGTGAATACTGCGCACCGGGCCCGCGTGCGCGGTCGTGCGCGGGCCGCCGTCCTCGCCCAAGCGGCCCGGCGGGGCCAGCATCTCGGGCCTGGTCAGGCGAGCGTCACGCGTGGCTGACGGAGCTGGGGTCGATGGCCATCCGCACCTGGTTCCGGCCCGTTTCCTTCGCGTAGTAAAGCGCGGCGTCCGCCGCCGCGATCAGGTCGTCCAGGTCGCGGCGGGACTGGCCCAGGCACGCGATGCCGATCGACACGGTCACCTGCATCGCCGCGTCGCCGCTGCTGTCCTTGCCGGGCGTGACGCTGATCTGGGCGAGCTTCGTCCGGAGCCGCTCGGCTATCTCGCGGGCCGCGGCCTCGCTGGTATGCGGCAGCAGGATGATGAACTCCTCGCCGCCGAACCTTCCCACCACGTCGTAATCCCTCAGCAGCCCCCGCATGGCGGCCGACAGGGCAGCCAGCACGGCATCGCCGGCCAGGTGCCCGTAGGTGTCGTTGATGAGCTTGAAGTGGTCGATGTCAACCATGGCGACCGCGAGCGGGGTACGGGTGCGTGCCGCCCGGCTGATCTCGACGCGGGCTTCCCGCTGCCAGGAGGCGGCATTGAGCAGGCCGGTCTTGGCGTCTACCCGCGACGCGTTCTCCAGATGAGCGTGCCGCAGCGAGCGCTGCAGCAGCGTCACGGCGGGCAGGAACAGCGCGATGAGGAACCAGTTGTCTGCGATCAGGGTGGCCGCGGCCAGGCCGATGCTCAGCTCGGCCAGGTCGTTGTACAGCGGCTCACGGGTGAACTGCATCTCACGGACGCTGACCGCCGGGTCGGAGCCCTTGACCGCGGTCAGGACCAGGCTGGCCTCGATGGCCCACCGCAGCAGGGCGCAGGCTGCCGCCACGGCAATCCACACGATCCAGCGGTTGCCGGGACCCGGCGTGACGTCGGGATACCAGGCCGTGGCCTGGTGGAAGACCCAGGATGCCGCCCCGTAGGCCAGGCCGACCGCTGACGCGGTAAAGATCCTGCGGTGAACCACGGTGTGGCGGGTTCGCCACTGAGTGAAGGCCAGCTTGGAGATAGGGGCGATCAGGACGTAGGCCGGCGGCAGCAGCAGCGCGATGGGCAACTGCCACACCCCGTATACGTCCATGCTCAGCCCGGCCGACTCGCCGGACCGCCTGGTCAGCTCGATCGACGCCGCGCCGAAGGCGAGCAGCAGCGCGAACAGTGCGATGTCATGCAGCCGGAAGTCAGTCTGCGAGCCCGCGATCGCGATGACCGCGACGTAGGCGGCGGTGGTCACCGCCACGAATACGGTCAGCCAGCGCGGCAGTTCCCACACCGGCCAGCCGTGCACCCGGCCAGCCCAGCGACGGTAGCACTGTGTCCCCCTGGCGCCCATCGTCCTCCAGCTGCGGCGTCATGCTAGTCGGGAACCGACATAGCTGTGCGTAAGGGAATAATACCGCATTGTTACACATTGCGGTGTCATGAATCGGTTAAAAACGGTGCGCTGGATACGGAAAAATGTAGTACGGAACATCTTCGCGATCAGCTAGAGAAGTTACCAGCCGGTTAAGATCCCCGTCGGCATGGGGATAATCCAGACAAACATCACCTGCTCGGGCGGTGGCATCGCGTCTGCCGTTGCCACTGCGGCTGACATCAGCGGAGGGAGGCGGCAATGCGCGAGCACGGCTGGGCCTGAGGATCAACGCATCCGGTGATTGCGGATCGCGAGTGCCAGCGCGGCGGCCACGCCGATAGCGCCGCTGGCTGCGATCACGCTCGGCGGAGCGAAGCGGGCGGCGGCGGCGCCCGCCACGATGACAGCGGCGCCCTGGCCCAGGTAGATACCGGCCTGGGCCAGGCCGAAAGCCTGGCTGCGCTGCTGCGGTGGTGCCGCGGTGACGAAAGCCGCGTTGGCGGCCAGCTGAAAGCACGTGCACGCGCCGCTCGCGAACAGGACCACCAGCGTGGGCGGCACCGCCGGGCGCAGCGCGAGCAAGACCAGCAGCAGGCTGGAAGCCACGGCGAGCGGGCCCATCCACCCGGCCCGGCGCGCCGGGCTGACCAGCCGGCTGAACGCTACCGAGCCCGCCGACACGCCCAGCGCCGTGGCGGCCAGGATCAGCCCCACCAGCACGTCGCCGCCGTGCAGCCAGTGCGCCAGCGGCGTGGCCAGGCCTTCCGGTACCACGGTGAAGGTTGCCAGCCACCCGAACAGCATCGGCGTGCGCAGCGCGGGCCGGCTGAAGACCAGGCGTATCCCGGCCACGGCGTCGGCCAGTGGCGCCAGCGGCGGCCCGGGCGCGGCATTGGCCGCGGGACGGGCGCGGACTCCCAGCCGGACCAGCAGGGCGGAGACGGCGAACGTCGCCGCGTCGGCCAGCAGGCAGCTGCGCGCGCCGAGGAGACCCACCAGCGCGCCGCCGACCGCGAAGCCGGCGACTTGCGCGAACTGGAACGTGGTCATCGTCACCGCGGTGCCCAGCACGTACCGGTCCCCGGCCAGGATGTCCGGGTAGACAGCCGAGCGCGCTGACGTGAACGGGGCGGTGAACAGCGTGACCGCGAACAGCAGCGCGACCAGCGAGGCCAGCGGCATTCCCGGCACGGTCATCAGCAGCACCAGCACCGCACGGGCCAGGTCACAAATGATCATCACGGCGCGGCGGGGAAACCGGTCCGCGAGGCCTGCTAGCAGCACTCCGCCCGCGAATATCGGGATGATCGTCATCGCGTACGTGAGCGCCGCGAGCAGTGGCGAACGGGTGCGGTCATAGACCAGCACCGTCAGCGCGACCCGGGCCAGCTGATCGCCGGCCACCGAGAGCAGCTGCGCGAGCCACAGCCAGCGGAACTCGCCGATCGCGAAGACATCCCGGAAGGTGGCCCGTTCTGCCGCCGGTACCGTCAGGGCGAGCCTCCGTTCCAGCCTGTCATGTCCGCGCACAGTCGCATCCTGGTGCCGTGGCCCCGCAGATAGTAACAATCGTGAGCAAAGCGTCACGACCTCGCCGCAGGCCGCACGCCGCACGGGACGGGTAGCTGACGCCCGAAAACCAGGTGCGTGTCCCGGCCGGCGCCCCGACCATGGAGGGCATGCCCTGGTCGATCAGCGAGGATCTTGACGAGTTCGACGCCGCGGCGGGCCCGTTCCTGCGGGAGCGGCCGGCGCAGAACACGGTGGTGCTGACCGTCGCGGCGACGCTGCGAGCCGACGGGCCCGGGGCATTCGGCCGGGAGCCGACGCTGTTCGGCTGGTGGCGGCCGCCCGGCGGCGCGGTTGCCGGCGCCTGCCTGCAGACCCCGCCCTACCCGCTGCTGGTCGTCAGCGGCGGACCCGCGGAGACGGTGCGCGAGCTGGCGGACGTGCTGGCCGCCGCCGGCTGCCCGCTGCCCGGCGTGAACGCCGGCGAGCCGGCGGCCAGGACGTTCGCCGGGCAGTGGCGGCTGCGTACCGGGGCGGCCGCGGCCGTATACCAGCGCAGCCGCCTGTACCGGCTCGACGTCCTGGCCGGTCCGTCACCCGCCCCGGACGGGCAGCCGCGGGTGGCAGGCCCGGGGGACCGGGATCTGCTGACTGGGTGGTGGCAGGCGTTCATGGCCGAAGCGGGCTCGCTGGCCGAAGGCGATCCCGGCCGGATGGTCGATCGCCGGCTGAGCTATCACGGGATCACGCTGTGGGAGGACGGAGGCCGCCCCGTGTCGATGGCGGCGCTGAACCGCCAGGTGGCCGGCGCGACCCGGGTGGGGCCGGTCTACACGCCGCCGGAGCTGCGCCGCCGCGGCTACGCGGGCGCGGTGACCGCGGCGGTCAGCCGGGCCGCGCTCGACGCGGGCGCCAGCGAGGTGCTGCTGTTCACCGACCTGGCCAATCCGACGAGCAATGCCCTCTACCAGCGCCTCGGCTACCGCCCGGTCGAAGACCGCGTCGTACTGTCCTTCTCGTCCTGACCGCGCCGGCGGCTGCGCGGGCACGCGCGGGCACGCGCGGGCACGCGCGGGCACGCGCGGGCAGGCTGGTGCGGGATCAGCTGACCGGGTGCGGCTCGGTCAGGGTGACGCCGTCCAGCTCGGTGACGTAGCGGGGGCCGAACGCGGTGGATGGGGTGTGCGTGCCGGGCGGCACCGAGCCGAGCCGGGTGATCGCGCGCACCACCGAGTCGGCGGTCAGGTCGTACCCGTTCGGCGCGGTCAGCGCCGCCTCGACCGCGTTCTCCCCGTTGCTCGCCCGTCCCCACACTTCGCTCCTGGTGCGGGCCCTGCGCTCGTCGCTCGGCCCGGGGATCCGGCGGCCGGCCAGCGCCTGCGCCAGCCGCTGCACCGGGCCCAGCCCGAACAGCCGGTCCAGCCCCAGCGCCTGGTTCGCCCGCAGCACCGCCGCGGGCACGGCGGTGTAGGTGGTGATGGTGCCGATGCCGGTGGAGTAGTACGCGGTGCTGACGTCGCCCCAGGGCACGGACGCGACGGTCCGCGGGCCGCCGGGAAAGTCCGCGCGGATCGTCCGCCAGCCCACCGGCACCGCGGTGATGACGCCGTCGATCCGCGCCCGGCTGCCCCGGCCCATGCCCTCGACCGCCGTGCGAGCGGTGCCCGGGCTCGGCCCGCCGCCGGCCAGGAACGCCAGGTCCAGCCGGTCCGCGCCGGGCAGCGCCGCGGCCAGCAGGGCCGCCACGCAGTCGGTCGGGACGACGTCGAACCCGGCCCCGGGCAGCAGCACGCTGCCCGCCGCCTTCGCCCGGTCGCTGAGCCCGTGCAGCTCCTCGAACACCTCGATCTCGCCGGTGATGTCGAGATAGTGGCGCCCCGCGTTCACGCAGGCCCTGGCCATCGGGCCCGCGGTCGCCGAGAACGGCCCGGCGCAGTGGGCCACCGCGGTCACGCCGTCCAGGCCGCGCCGGATCTCGTCCGGATCGGCCAGGCCGAACGCGCGGTGCTCGAGCCCGAGCTCGTCAGCCAGCTCGCGAATCTTGCCGGCCGAGCGGCCGGCCAGGACAGGCCGTTCGCCCCGCGCCACGGCCAGCCGGGCCACTAGCGTCCCGGTGTAACCGTTGGCTCCGTACAGCAGCCACGTCACAGCTCGCTCCGTTCTTCCGGCAGATCAGGCAAGCGGGCACACTCTACGGCAGCCGCGGGCACAACAGGGGGAAGACGAGGCACGGTCCCGGGCATGCGGTACGCTCATGGCTTGCCGGTGCTTTATCTCCGGTATCTCGGGGGACGCTCGCCAGGGAGGGATTATGCGGAAGCGTAATTGGCGAAGGATTTCATCGCTCGTCCTGGCGGCGGCTTTTCTGTCCGCAGCCGGAGTCGTTAACCACCCGAAGGCGGCACGTGCCCAGGTCGCGCCGATCCAGCATGTCGTGGTCATCATGGAAGAGAATCACACGGTGGATAACTATTTCGGGAACTTCCCTGGCGTCGCGGGAACGCAGTGGGGTATCACCGAGCCGGCCGCGCCCAATCCGATGCCCAATGATCTGGGTCACTCCGGCCCGCGGGCCATAGCTGCCATTGATGGCGGCAAGATGGACAACTTCGATCCGCTCGGTAAAGTCCAGTACCAGCAGAGTGATATCCCTACCTACTGGGACTATGCCAAGCACTACGGCCTGGGCGTGAATTTCTTCACCGACGCCGCGTCCAGTAGCACACCGAATCACATCGCCATGGTGGCCGCGCAGACTGGCGGCAACTTCTCGACGGTGCACCTGACTGGCTGCCAGTCCGCGCTGAGCGACCTGGTACTCAACCGTGATGCAACAAGCGGCGCCGAATCATACGGTAATCCCTGTTATAACATCAACTCCATACCGCAGGAGCTCACCAACGCGGGCTTGTCCTGGAAAGCCTACGGTCAGGCACCGGTATGGAATGCGATACCGTACATCCAGCCGATCAGCGGCATTCCGAGCGCCTCGTCCTCGCAGATCATCACCGACGCGCAGAACAACCAGCTGCCGGCGGTCAGCTTCGTCACGCCGACCGCGGACGTGACGTCGGATCATCCGCCGCAGCCGACCCAGCCGGCCCAGAACTTCGTGGCCTCGACCGTGAACGCGATCATGAACAGCCCGGCGTGGTCCTCCACCGCTATTTTCGTCACCTGGGACGACTTCGGCGGGTTCTACGACCACATCGCGCCGCCTCAGGTCGATGGCGTCGGCCTCGGCCCGCGGGTGCCGTTGCTCGTCATATCACCCTGGGCCAAGCCCGGTTACATCTCCACCAGTCAGGGTGAGTTCGCGTCGTTTGCCAAGTTCATCGAGGAGAACTTCGGCCTGCCGAGCCTCGGCGCGCGTGACGCGCTGGGCAGCACGTCCGATCTCATGGACTACTTCGACTTCAGCAATCCAGCGCAGCCGCCCAATACAGGCCTGATCGAGCCGATGTTGCCCTATGCGACCGAGCTGCAATCCCCACATGACGTGCCCGCCGCCCTGAAGCTCGGGCTGAATAACACGGTCGATCCGCTGGCCGGCGGCCCGGCGACCAAGTTCACCTACTCGGTCGTCTACGTCAAGCAAGCCGTGCCCACCGTGCACAACGTGGTCGTGGACGGCAATTCTATTGCGATGACCGCGACGAAACAACTGAAGAGCAACCAGACGCTGTACCAGGCGACGGCCACCCTGGCGGCGGCCCGCACACCTACTGGTTCCAGTTCGGCGCCGGGAAGAACGGCTGGCGGCTGCCGCTGAATAACGTGTCGTATACCGGCCCGCCGGTTGCCTCATTCAACTTGTCCGCTATACAGGTCGAGTCTGCGGGCGAGCCCAACGGTGTCGGGCAGCTGGGACAGCCGTTCACCGTCAACGTGAAATATACTTCAGCTACGGGGAAGGTGCCGACGGTCGCCAATGCGGTCATTGACAGCACGCCCTATCCGATGACCTACGTAAAGGGCAGTCCTACCACCGGCATGACCTATCAGTACACGACGTCCTGGCTCAGCCAGGGCGACCACCTGTTCCAGTTCCAGTTCAACGACGGCACCGGGTTGCAGCTTTTCCAGGAGTACACTTTCTCGATCTCCTCGATTGTCATGCGCAACTCGGCCGTCAGCCCGACTTCCGGCACGACGACCACGCCGTTCACGTTCTCCACCGTTTACCACGGCCCGAGCCTGCCCACCCAGGCAGACGTGGTCGTGGACGGTACCGCCTACCCGCTCACGTACGTTTCAGGTGACCCGGCCGCCGGAGCCACGTACTCGGCGACCATGACCCTGGCCGCCGGGAAGCACGATTTTGCGTTCTATGCGACCGACGGGACTGACGCGTGGAGCGATCCGCAGACGCCCGCCGTCTACCGGGGCCTGACGGTCACCGCGGCCGGGCACCCGCTCATCCGCTCCACCATCGTGGCCCCGCGCACGGCTGGTACTGCGGACACCTACGACCCGAGCTGAGCGGCGCGATTCTGCGGACACCGCGCGCACGCCCGTCGCACGCAGGCCGGGAACCGTTACGCTCTGCCCATGGCGACAGGGGAGCCGCCCGACGGCGCAGCCGAGCGAGCCGCTGCCCCCGGGATCCCGGCACGGCGCGCGATCGATCTGCCGGACGGCCGCACGCTGGACGTCCTGCTGGCCGGCCCCGAGGAGGGGCTGCCGCTCGTCCTGCATAACGGGACTCCCGGCGGTCTCGCGGTGTGGCCCGGCATCGTCGAGGCCGCCCGGATCCGGGGGATGCGCACGATCGTGGTGGCCAGGCCCGGCTACGAGGGCTCGACGCCGCGGCCGGGCCTCGTCGCGGCCGTGGCCGGCGATGTCGCCGCGGTGCTCGACGCGCTCGGCTGCGACGCGTTCGTCACCGTCGGCTGGTCCGGCGGGGGCCCGCACGCGCTCGCCTGCTCGGTTCTGCTCCGCGGCCGCTGCCTGGCCGCGGCCACGCTGGCCAGCGTGGCCCCGTACGGGGCCGCCGGGCTCGACTGGCTGGCCGGGATGGGACCGGAGAACGTCAAGGAGTTCAGCGCCGCGGTGTACGGGGAGCCCGCGCTGACCGCTTTCCTCACCGGCGAGGCGGCCGGCCTGCGCGACGTCGGCGGCGCCGACCTGGCCGCCGCGCTGGGCGGGCTGATCTCCGCGGCGGACAGCGCGGTGCTGACCGGCGCGTTCGCCGACCACCTGGCCGCATCGCTGCGCGCGTCGGTCAGCGGCGGCATCGCCGGCTGGCGCGACGACGACCTCGCGTTCGTGGCTGGCTGGGGCTTCGACCCGGCCGAGGCGGGCAGCGTCGCGGTCTGGCAGGGCAGCGAGGACCGCATGGTGCCCGCGGCGCACGGCAGGTGGCTGGCCCGGCACATCCCGGCCGCTCGCGCCAGGATGCGGCGCGGCGACGGACACCTGACGCTGCAGGCGAACAAGTTCGGCCAGGTGCTCGACGACCTGATCGATATCGCCGGCCTCTGACGGATAACCCGGAGGCCCCGCCACCCGGCACAGATAGCATCTGTGCACGGGCAGGCGCCAGGTTCTGCCCGCATCACTTTCACTCACCGGGAGTCAGCCGTGTCGGCCAGCCAGCTTCGCATCACCCTCGCAGGCAGCGAGCACGAGGTTGACGCGGGAACGACGGCCGGCGAGGTCATGAGCCTTTTCCATCCTGGTCAAGACCCCACGCATACTGTGGGCCCCGGACGGCCGGATGAAAATGGTTCAGCGATGGGTCCGAACGGCGCTGCCGCCAGCCCGCCGGCCGGGCGCGGCACCGGCGGCGGCGTGATCGCGGCCCGGGTCAACGGCGAGCTGCGCGACCTCGCGCACCCGCTCGCCGACGGGGACGTGGTGGATCCGGTGCAGGCCGCCAGTCCCGACGGGCGGTCGATCCTGCGCCACTCCACCGCGCACGTCCTCGCCCAGGCGGTCCAGCAGCTGTTCCCTGAGGCCAAGCTGGGTATCGGCCCGCCGGTCGAGAACGGGTTCTATTACGACTTCGGTGTAGCGGAGCCGTTCGGGCCCGATGATCTTAAGGCGATCGAGCAGCGGATGCGGCAGATCGTCAAGCAGGGCCAGCGGTTCTCCCGCCGGGTGGTCAGCGGCGACGAGGCGCGGGCCGAGCTGGCGGGGGAGCCGTACAAGCTCGAGCTGATCGGGCTGAAGGGGCCCAGCGGCGAGGAGTCGGTCGAGGTCGGCGGGAACGAGCTGACGATGTACGACAACCTCGACGCCCGCTCCGGCGAGGTCTGCTGGAAGGACCTGTGCCGCGGCCCGCACCTGCCCACCACCAGGGACATCGCGGCGTTCAAGCTGATGCGCAGCGGCGGCGCGTACTGGCGCGGCAGCGAGCGCAACCCGCAGCTGCAGCGGATCTACGGCACCGCGTGGGAATCGCGCGACGTGCAGGACGATTACCTGACCCGGCTCGCCGAGGCGGAGCGGCGCGACCACCGGCGGCTCGGCGCCGAGCTCGACCTGTTCTCCTTCCCGCCGGAGATCGGCAGCGGGCTGCCCGTCTTCCACCCCAAGGGCGGCACGATCCGCCGGATCATGGAGGACTACTCGCGGCGCCGGCACGAGGAGGCCGGCTACGAGTTCGTGAACACCCCGCACATCACCAAGGCGGAGCTGTTCGAGACCTCGGGGCACCTGGGCTGGTTCAAGGACAACATGTTCCCGCCCATGCACATGGAGGGCGCGGACTACTACCTCAAGCCGATGAACTGCCCGTTCCACATCCTCATCTACCGGTCCCGGGGGCGGTCTTACCGCGAGCTGCCGCTGCGGCTGTTCGAGTTCGGCACCGTGTACCGGTACGAGAAGTCCGGCGTGGTGCACGGCCTGACCCGGGTGCGGGGGCTGACCATGGACGACGCGCACATCTTCTGCGCCAGGGAGCAGGTGGGCACCGAGCTGAAGAGCCTGCTGGGCTTCGTGCTCGACCTGCTGCGCGACTACGGGCTGAGCGACTTCTACTTGGAGCTGTCCACCCGGGACGACGAGAAGGAGAAGTTCGTCGGCAGCGACGAGGACTGGGAGCACGCCACAAGCATGCTGCGCGAGGCCGCGGTGGACTCGGGCCTCGAGCTGGTCGACGACCCCGGCGGCGCCGCGTTCTACGGGCCGAAGATCTCGGTGCAGGCCAGGGACGCCATCGGCCGGACCTGGCAGCTGTCCACGATCCAGCTGGACTACAACGAGCCGCGCCGGTTCGGCCTGGAGTACCAGGCGACCGGCGGCTCCCGGGTGCAGCCGATCATGATTCACCGGGCGCTGTTCGGGTCGATCGAGCGGTTCTTCGGCATCCTGACCGAGCACTACGCCGGCGCGTTCCCGCCCTGGCTGGCGCCGGTGCAGGTGACCGGCATCCCGATCGCCGACACGCACGTGCCCTACCTGGAGCAGGTGGCGGCGCGGCTGCGCGAGCACGGGATCAGGGTCGAGGTGGACAGCGGCGACGAGCGGATGCAGAAGAAGATCCGCACCGCCCAGCGGCAGAAGGTCCCCTACATGCTGCTGGCCGGCGACGCCGACGTGGCCGCGGGCGCCGTGTCGTTCCGCTACCGCGACGGGACGCAGCGCAACGAGGTGCCGGTGGACGAGGCGATCGCCGAGATCGCGGCCGCCGTCAATGCGCGCGTCCAGGTCTGACCCGGAGGGCTCGCCCCCCGGGGGTAGCGTTTCGGGCCCCTGCAGGGGGCTTGCCCCACGGGGTAGCGTTTCGGGGCCCCCGCAGGGGGGCTTTTCGGGGGGCTTGCCCCCCGCAGGTGCGCCTAAGCTGCACCCATGCCTAGCACCGAGCCTCCCGGCTCCTCACCCCAGGACGGCGCCGGCGACCCCGACGGCTTCCAGCGGCTGTGGATGCCGCACCGGATGGCCTACATCAAGGGCGGCGACGAGACGCACGGGGACGGCCGCGCTGCGCAGCCGGAGGAGACCTGCCCGTTCTGCCGGGCGCCGGTGCTGCCGGACGAGGAAGGGCTCGTGGTAGCGCGCGGGCAGCTGTCGTACGCCGTGCTCAACCTGTACCCCTACAACGGCGGCCACGTGATGATCTGCCCGTACCGGCACGTGGCCGACTACACCGATCTCACCGAGCCGGAGACGGCCGAGATCGGCGCGCTGACCAGGCGCGCGATCAGGGCGCTGCGCTCGGCCTCAGCCGCCCAGGGCTTCAACGTGGGGATGAACCTGGGCGGGGTGGCCGGTGCCGGCATCGCCGGTCACCTGCACCAGCACGTGGTGCCGCGGTGGGGCGGCGACACCAACTTCATGCCGGTCGTCGGGCGGACCAAGGTGCTGCCCGAACTGCTGGCCAACACCCGCAAGCTGCTCGCCGAGGCCTGGCCGGAAGACTGACCGCGGGCTTACCGGCCCAGCGGCGGCCCGTACTGCTGACCGTACTCCTGGCCGGGCGCGGGCGCGAGCACTCCCAGCTGGCCGAGCATCCACTCGATCTCGGGCCGGTAGACGCGAAGCGCCCGGACCGTGGACGGCTTGTTCCGCCCGGGAACACAAAGTCGAACAAGACATACATGTCCCCCCTCCGGTAGTGACTGATGCGGACCTGCTCACGCGGGACGGCGAAGTCGACGCTGGTCGGCCGCCCCTTGCAGAACACCAGGTGATAGTCGGTGAGCACCAAGTAGTGCTGCTTTATGCAGAACATCGAGGCGACGGGCAGAGACATCAACCACAGGTTGTTCGCGCTCTGTATCCGTGCCCCGGCCAAGAACCGCTCCGAGGGGCCCAGCGCGGCCGCGATCAGCGGAGCCGCGCGCTCGGCGGCCCTATCCTTGCCTCGCTGGCGGAGGCCGGCCTTCTTGTCCGGTCCGGGGCTGGGCTGCGACATGACTGATCCAATCCGCGGGACCGTGTAAAGCGATCAGCGTAGCGCTGCCGACGCCGTGACAAACTCCCATTCGCCAAGGTGCCTGGGGTGTTCGCGGCAGCCGCCGTATAAGCCGCGAAGCGGCAGGCGGCAGAGCGAATGCGCCAGGCACCCCCCACCGCCATACTCAGCTGGCGGAGTCCTTCGCCACCTTGTCCGCCAGGTGCGACGGCAGCGGCTCGTGCCGCAGGTACCTGCGGCTGAACGAGCCGGTCCCGTGCGAGAGCGACCGCAGGTCGATCGCGTACCTGATGATCTCCAGCTCCGGCACCTCCGCCTTGACCATCGTGCGCCCGGTGCCGACCGGCTCGGTGCCGATCACCCGGCCGCGCCGGGACGGGAAGTCGGACATGATCCCGCCGACGTAGTCGTCGGCAACCAGGACCGACACCTCGTCCACCGGCTCGAGCAGCACGCCCTTCGCCTTCTCCACCGCGTCCCGCAGCGCGGCCCGGCCGGCCTTCTGGAACGCCATGTCGGAGGAGTCCACCGAGTGCGCCTTGCCGTCGTACAGGGTGACCCTGATGTCCTCCATCGGGTAGCCGGCGATCACGCCCTGCTCCATCTGCGACCGGATGCCCTTCTCCACCGAGGGGATGAACTGCCGCGGCACCACGCCGCCGACGATCTTGTCGACGAACTCGAAGCCGGATCCGGACGGCAGCGGCTCGACCTCGATGTGGCAGATGCCGAACTCGCCGTGCCCGCCGCTCTGCTTGACGTTGCGGCCGAGCCCGGTGGCCTTGGCCGCCACGGTCTCGCGCAGCGGCACCCGCAGGCCGATCGTCTCCACCGCGACGCCGTACCGGTTGGCCAGCCGGTCGAGCATCAGGTCGGCGTGCGCCTCGCCCATGGACCACAGCACGAGCTGGTGGGTGTCGGCGTTCATCTCCATCCGCAGCGTCGGGTCCTCGGCCACGAGCCGGCTGAGGGCCTGCGACAGCTTGTCCTCGTCCGCCTTGGACTTGGCGGTGATCGCGACCGGCAGCAGCGGCTCGGGCATCGACCAGGGCTCCATCAGGAGCGGGCGGGCCGGGTCGGAGAGCGTGTCCCCGGTCTCCGCCGAGCCGAGCTTGGCCACCGCGCAGATGTCGCCAGCCGCGCAGGAAGCGGCCGGCCGCTGCAGCTTGCCCAGCGGCGCGGTGAGCGCGCCGACCCGCTCGTCGTTGTCGTGGTCGGCGTGGCCGCGCTCGGCCAGCCCGTGCCCGGACACGTGCACGCTGGCGTCCGGCCGCAGCGTGCCGGAGAACACCCGGACCAGGCTGACCCGGCCCACGTACGGGTCGGAGGTGGTCTTGACCACCTCGGCCAGCAGCGGCCCCTTCGGGTCGCTGGACAGGCCGCTGACCGGCTTGCCGTCGAGCGTGGTGACGGCGGGCAGCGGGTGCTCACTGGGCGAGGGGAACGCCTCGGTCATGATCTCGAGCAGCTCTTCCAGGCCGATCCCGCGGACGCAGGAGGTCGCGAGCACCGGGTAGAAGCTGCCGAGCGCCACCGCCTTCTCCAGGTCGGCGATGAGCACCTTGGGGTCGATCTCCTCCTCGGCGAGGTAGCGCTCCATGAGCGTCTCGTCCTCGCTCTCCTGGATGATCCCCTCGATCAGCTCGCCGCGGAGCTCCTCCATCCGGTCGGCGTAGGCGGGCTCGGGGTCGCGCTCGGTCCGGTTGTCCCCGGAGTAGTCGTAGAAGCGCTGCGAGAGCAGCCCGATGAGACCGCGCGGGGTCCCGTCGTCCCCGGTCACCGGCAGGTAGAGCGGCGCGACCGACTCGCCGAACGCCTCCCGGCAGGCGGCGAGCGCTTCGTCGAAGTCGGCCCGCTGGTGGTCGATCTTGGTGATGACCACGGCGCGGGGCATGCCGATGCTCGCGCATTCCTCCCAGAGCATCCGGGTCAGGCCGTCAACGCCGTCGGCCGCCGAGATGGCGAACAGCGCCGCGTCCGCGGCCCGCAGCCCGGCCCGCAGGTCACCGGTGAAGTCGGCGTAGCCGGGGGTGTCGAGCAGGTTCACCTTGATGCCGTCATGGGTCAGCGGCGCCAGCGACAGGTTGACCGAGCGCTGCTGCCTGACCTCTACCTCGTCGTAGTCGCTGACCGTGGTGCCCTCTTCCACCCGGCCGGCGCGCTGGATAGCCCCGGTGTGGACGAGCAGCGCCTCCACCAGGGTGGTCTTGCCCGCGCCCGAGTGGCCGACCAGCGCGACGTTCCGCACGTCGCCCGGGCTCGTCTGGCCGGCCGCCTGCGAGCTGCCCGCGGCTCCGGTACCCATCTTGTCCGCCACTGGCTTCGCCTCCTGTTAAGTCTGCTCTGACTTCCTGCACAACCACTTTTTACCTGTGAGCCGCCCGCCACAACCCCCTGACCGTAAACGGGCGGTTCGCCGCCGGCCACGTGCCTGCCGGGGCAGGCACGTGGCGGACGGACGGAAAAGGCTCAGTAGTATCGGACGCCCATGCTGAACGCCCTGCGGCCTGCGCTCGACCGGGTACTGAACCCGGTCGGCCGTGCCCTCGCGCGCACCCCCGTCACGCCGAACGCGCTGACGGTGATCGGCACCCTCGGCGTCTCGGCGGGCGCGCTTTCCCTGTTCCCGATCGGCGAGCTGTTCGCGGGCACGATGGTCTGCTGGTTCTTCACCTTCGCGGACATGCTGGACGGGACCCTGGCCCGGATCAAGGGGACGAGCGGCCCGTGGGGCGCCTTTCTCGACTCCACGCTTGACCGGGTGGCCGACGCGTCGGTCTTCGGCGGGCTTACTCTGTGGTTCATGCTCGGCGGCCGGGACCGGCTGCTGGCCGGGGTCGCGCTGTACTGCCTCGTCTCCGGCTCGCTGGTCTCGTACGCGAAGGCGCGGGCCCAGAGTCTCGGCTACAACGCCGATGTCGGGATCGCCGAGCGTACCGAACGGCTGCTCATCGGCCTGGTCGCGGCGGGCCTGTCCGGGCTGGGCGTCCCCTACGTGCTCGCGATCGGGCTGTGGGCGCTGGCCGGGCTGACCACCGTCACGTTCGGGCAGCGGGTGCTCGCGGTCCGGCGGCAGGCAATCATGGCGCAGGGGGCAGGGGAGGGGTAATGCCGTCGCTCAGCGAGCGGGTGACCGGCCTGGCCTACGGCCTGGGCTGGAAAGTGATCTGCCGGGTGCCCGAGTCGTGGGCCCGGGGCGCGTTCATGGCCGCGGCCGACATCTTCTGGCGCCGGCAGGGGCCGCGGGTGCAGGTGCTGGAGGGCAACCTGCGCCGGGTCACCGGGCCCGGGGCCAGCGGCAAGGAGTTGCGCGCCCTGTCCCGGGAGGGGATGCGGTCCTATGCCCGGTACTGGCTGGAGGTGTTCCGGCTGCCGGTGATCGGCCGCGACCGGATCCTCGCCGACATGCGCTGCACCGGCGAGGAGCAGGCGGCGTTCGCGTACCTGGCAGCCGGCCGCGGGGTGATCTTCGCGCTGCCGCACATGGGCAACTGGGAGCACGCCGGCGCCTGGATCGTCGCGCGCGGCGCGGACAAGTTCACCACGGTGGCCGAACGGCTCAAGCCCGAGTCGGTGTACGACAAGTTCGTCGCGTTCCGGGAGAGCCTGGGCATGGAGGTGCTGCCTGCGACCGGCGGCGTCAGCAGGTTCGGCGTGCTGGCCCAGCGGCTGCGGGCCGGCCGTCTGGTCTGCCTGCTGGCCGACCGGGATGTCACCGGGGCCGGCATCGAGGTGGAGTTCTTCGGCGAGAAGGCCCGGATGATGGGCGGACCCGCTGCGCTGGCGGTGCAGACAGGCGCCGCCCTGATGCCTGTCACACTGTGGTATGAGGGCGATTGCTGGGGAGCCCACATCTACGAGGAGATTCCGGTGCCGGGCGAGGGAACGAGGCAGGAGCAGATAGCTGCGATGACGCAGCAGCTCGCCACCGTCTTCGAGAGCGCGATCCGGGCGCACCCGGAGGACTGGCACATGCTGCAGCGGGTATTCATGAGCGACCTCGACCAGGCCCGGCTGGCCACGTCTGTGGCCAAGGCGGCGGCCGGGGGCGACCTATGAGGGTAGGCATCGTCTGCCCCTACACCTGGAACGTCCCGGGCGGCGTGCAGCAGCACGTCATGGATCTGGCCGAGGCGCTGATCGATCTCGGCCACCAGGTCTCGGTGATCTCCGCGGCCGACGACGACGTCCCGCTGCCTGACTACGTCGTGCCGGCCGGCCGGGCCGTGCCGGTGCCCTACAACGGGTCGGTGGCCAGGCTGTCGTTCGGCTTCAGGTCCGCCAGCCGGGTGCGCAGGTGGGTCAGGGACGGCGATTTCGACGTGCTGCACGTGCACGAGCCGGCCGCGCCGAGCCTGTCCCTGCTGGCCTGCTGGGTAGCCACCGGCCCGATCGTCGCCACCTTCCACACCGCCAACCCGCGGTCGCGCGTGATGCACGCCGCCGAGCCCATGCTGCAGTCGGCGCTGGAGAAGATCAGCGCCAGGATCGCGGTGTCCGAGGCGGCGCGCCGGACGCTGGTCGAGCACCTCGGCGGCGACGCCGTCCTCATCCCGAACGGGGTCGCGGTCCGCCGGTTCGCGAAGGCCGATCCGCTGCCCGGCTGGCCCGGCGACGGCGGGGCCATCGGTTTCCTCGGCCGTCTGGACGAGCCGCGCAAGGGCCTGGCCGTCCTGCTGCGCGCGTTTGAGCTCATCGGCCCGCAGCGGCCCGGCCTGCGGCTGCTGATCGCGGGCCCGGGCGACGCCGATGAGGTCCGGGAGCGGGTCAGCCCGCAGCTGCGCGACCGGGTCGTGCTGCTCGGCCGGGTGAGCGAGGAGGACAAGGTGCGGGCGCTGCACTCGGTGGACGTGTTCTGCGCGCCCAACACCGGCGGCGAGAGCTTCGGCATCGTGCTGGCCGAGGCGATGGCGGCCGGCGCGCCGATCGTCGCCAGCGACATCGAGGCGTTCCGCCGGGTGCTGCGCGGCGGGCTGGCGGGCGAGCTGTTCGCCGCCGGCGACCCGGCCGGGCTGGCCCGGGCCGCGGGACGGCTGCTCGATGACCCGGACCGGCGGGCCAGCCTGTCCGACGCCGCCTTCGAGGCGGTCCGCGCCTACGACTGGCCGGTGGTGGCGCGGGACGTGGTGGCCGTGTACGAGACCGTTGTCTCCGGTGCCGGCCACGTCCGGGTGGCGGCCGTGGCCGCGCGCGGCCGGTGACGCGCCGTGATTGACATCTTCCTGATCACCGCAGTCGTGGTGCTGCTCGCCGTCTACGTGTCCTGGCGGGCAGGCAGGCTGGACCGGCTGCACGCCAGGCTCGAGGCGGCCCGCGCCGCCCTGGACGCCGCGCTGCTGCGGCGTAACTGCGTCGCGGTCGAGCTGGCCTCGTCCGGGCTGCTCGACCCGGCGACCAGCGTCCTGCTGGCCGAGGCCGCGCACGACGCCAGGACCGGGAGCAGGCTGCGCGAACAGGCCGAGAGCGACCTGTCCCGCGCGCTGCGCGCGGCGTTCGGCCAGCCGGACTTCCGCGCCTCGCTGAACGGCGGCCAGGGCGCGGAGGAGCTGCTCGCCGAGCTGGAGGCGGCCGCCCACCAGGTCTTCCTGGCCAGGAAGTTCTACAACGAGGCCGTGTCGGCGACCAACTCGGCCCGGCGCCGGTTCCTGGTCCGGGCGCTGCGGCTGGCCGGGCGGGCGCAGGCGCCCGAGTTCTTCGAGATCGACGACTCGCTGGTCGAGCCCGCCGTCAGCGACGGCGCCGACATGCCGCGGCTGACCAGCTGACCAGCTGACTAGCTGCCGGCCAGGTACTCCTCGTCGCTGACATGGCGGTCCCAGGAGGTCGTGCTGCCGTGGTCGTCGGCTTCCTGCAGGGCCAGGTGGGTCATGGCCGACTGCGGCGCGGCCCCGTGCCAGTGCCACTCACCCGGCGGCGTGCGCACGACATCGCCTGCGGCTATCTCCTCGACGGTGCCGCCGCGGCTCTGCACCCGCCCGGCGCCCTCGGTCACGTGCAGGACCTGGCCGACCGGGTGGCTGTGCCAGGCGGTACGGGCACCGGGAGCGAACTGGACCCGCAGCGCCCGCAGCCGTGACGGCGGCTCGCCGTGGGCGATCTCCTGCAGCCGCACCTCGCCGGTGAACCAGTCGTCCGGCCCCGGCTTGCTGGCCGGGCCCCCTCGGATGATGTCCATGATCCCAGGCTAACTAAGAGCCAGGGATGCCTGCCGGCTGGCGTCCGCAACTACCATGTGAGGAGCAGCCGTAAATGATCTAGTGAGGTTGAACGGTGTCTGTCACTGCGGATGGTAAGGCGCTTACCGGAACGTCACGCGTCAAGCGGGGCATGGCCGAGATGCTCAAGGGCGGCGTGATCATGGACGTCGTCACGGCCGAACAGGCGAAGATCGCCGAGGACGCGGGCGCGGTCGCGGTGATGGCGCTGGAACGGGTGCCCGCCGACATCCGCGCGCAGGGCGGCGTGGCGCGGATGAGCGACCCCGACATGATCGAGCAGATCATTGCCGCGGTGACCATCCCGGTGATGGCCAAGTGCCGGATCGGCCACTTCGTCGAGGCCCAGGTGCTGCAGTCGATCGGCGTGGACTACATCGACGAGTCCGAGGTGCTCACCCCGGCCGACGAGGCGCACCACGTGGACAAGTGGAAGTTCACCGTGCCGTTCGTCTGCGGCTCCACCAACCTGGGCGAGGCGCTGCGCCGCATCGCCGAGGGTGCCGCGATGATCAGGTCGAAGGGCGAGGCCGGCACCGGCAACGTCGTCGAGGCGACCAGGCACATGCGCCAGATCCGCGCGGACATCGGCA
This sequence comes from uncultured Actinomycetes bacterium, assembly GCA_963702235.1. Classification (GTDB taxonomy): domain Bacteria; phylum Actinomycetota; class Actinomycetes; order Streptosporangiales; family Streptosporangiaceae; genus PALSA-505. Next base: position 979,171 of record CAVPBZ010000018.1, on the reverse strand, counting down.
GGCTCGCCGCGCTGCCGGCCGAGGAGCTGTACGCCGCGGCCAAGGAGCTGCGCGCTCCCTACGAGCTCGTCGCCGAGGTCGCGGCGGCGGGCCGGCTGCCCGTGGTGCTGTTCACCGCGGGCGGGATCGCCACCCCGGCCGACGCCGCGATGATGATGCAGCTCGGCGCCGAGGGCGTGTTCGTGGGTTCGGGCATCTTCAAGTCGGGCGACCCGGCCACCCGGGCGAACGCGATCGTCAAGGCCACCACCTTCTACCAGGACCCGGACGTGATCGCCAAGGTGTCCCGCGGTCTCGGCGAGGCGATGGTGGGCATCAACCTGGACACGCTGCCGCCCGAGCAGCACTACGCCGGCCGCGGCTGGTGACGCGGCACGCCGATCAGGCGGCCCAGCCCGTCGGCGTGCTGGCGCTGCAGGGTGATGTCGCCGAGCATCTGCGCGCGCTGGCGGCCGTCGGCGCCGCCGGGGTGGCCGTCCGGCGGCCCGAGCAGCTCGAGGAGATCGGCGGCCTGATCATCCCGGGCGGTGAGTCGACCACCATGTGGAAGCTCGCGGTGGCTTTCGACCTGATGGAGCCGATCAGCAAGACAGTCGGGGCCGGCTTGCCCGCGTTCGGCTGCTGCGCCGGGATGATCATGCTGGCGGACCGGATGACCGGCGGGATCGGCGGCCAGCAGACGTTCGGCGGGATCGACATGACGGTGCGGCGCAACGCGTTCGGCCGCCAGGTGGACTCGTTCGAAAGTGACATCGAGCTGCGGGGAATGGCCGGCCCACCGCTGCGCGCTGTATTCATCAGGGCGCCGTGGGTCGAGCAGACCGGGCCGGACGTCGAGGTACTCGGCACCGATACGAGCACCGGTAGGATCGTCGCGGTCCGCCAGGGGGTACTCCTGGCCACGGCGTTCCACCCCGAGCTGACGCCGGACCTGCGGCTGCATCAGCTCTTCGTAGACATTGTGAGGGAACAGTCATGAGCGGCCACTCCAAGTGGGCAACCACCAAGCACAAGAAGGCCGTGGTCGACGCCAGGCGAGGGAAGCTGTTCGCCAAGCTGGTCAAGAACGTCGAGGTGGCCGCGCGCACCGGCGGCGGTGACCCGGCGGGCAACCCGACGCTGTTCGACGCGATCCAGAAGGCCAAGAAGAACTCCGTCCCCAACGAGAACATCGACCGGGCCGTCCGCCGCGGCGCGGGCCTGGAGGCCGGCGGCGCCGCCTACGAGAACATCACCTACGAGGGGTACGCCCCCGGCGGGGTCGCCGTGCTCGTGCAGTGCCTGACCGACAACAGGAACCGCGCCGCCTCCGACGTGCGCACCGCGCTGACCCGTAACGGCGGCTCGATGGCCGACCCCGGGTCGGTGTCCTACCTGTTTCACCGCAAGGGGGTGGTTATCGCCAGCAAGGACGGCGGCAACGACGGGCTAACCGAGGACGACGTGGTGGCCGCGGTGCTGGAGGCGGGCGCCGAGGAGGTCAACGACCTCGGCGAGTCGTTCGAGGTGATCAGCGAGCCGAACGACCTGGTGGCCGTCCGCACCGCGCTGCAGGACGCGGGCATCGACTACGACTCCGCCGAGGCCGCGTTCCTGCCGACGATGGAGGTCCCGCTGGACTCCGAGCAGGCCCGGCGGGTATTCCGGCTGATCGAGGCCATCGAGGATTCCGACGACGTGCAGGACGTGTACGCGAACTACTCGGTGTCCGACGAAGTGATGGCGCAGCTCGGCTGACGCCGGTGCGGGCCTCGCGACCTCCGGCCGGCGGCGTGGCGATCCGGCCGCTGGAGCCCGGTGACGGCAGCGATGCGCTGCTGGACCTGCGCTGCCGCGCGTTCGGCCCGGTAGACGCCGAGGGCCGTGCGGTCTGGCAGGCGGACCACGAGCTGTCGATCCGTGACCGCAGTTACCTGGGCGCGTTCGACGGCTCGCGGCTCATCGCCGCGGGCCGGCTCCACGACATGATGCAGTACTGGAACGGCCGCGCCGTGCCGATGGCCGGAGTGGCCAGCGTCACGGTCGCGCCAGAGGAACGGGGCCGGGGCGTGGGCCGCGCGCTGATGACCGGGCTGCTCGAGCTGATCGGCGCCCGCGGCTACCCGCTGTCGGTGCTCTTCCCGTCCACGCTGCCCATCTACCGGTCCCTGGGCTGGGAGATCGCCGGCACCTCGCAGGAGGCGGTGATCCCGGCGCATGCGCTGCGCTCGCTGGCGCCGCCCGACGCCGCGGTCGCCGCGGTCGCCGAGGGGCCGGGGCGGGAGCGGGTGCCCGGGCGGGAGCGGGTGCCGGGGCGGGAGCGGGTGCCGGGGCGGGAACTGACACCGGGGCGGGAGGCCGCGGCCGGACGGGTGCGCCGGGCCGGCCCGGACGATGCCGCCGAGGCGCTCGAGGTGCTCGGCCGCGTGCACGCCGCGGCGCGCGACAGCGGGCCGAATATCCTCGATGCGGACCTCCTGCGGCTCGCGCTCGGCCGCGGCCTGCTCTACGGCTACCTGGCCGGCGACGGCCTGCTCCTGTACACCTGGCGCGACGGGCACGACGAGATCTTCGTGCGGCTCGCCGTGGCCGCGTCGGCGCGGACCACCCGCGCGCTGTGGGGCATCGTGGGCTCGCACTGCTGGGTGGCCGATACCGTCCGCGCCTGGATCGGGCCCGCCGACCCGGTGTGGCGGCTGACCCGCGAGCCGGTCGCCGGCGCCGTGGACCATGACGACTGGATGCTGCGGGTGGTGGACCCGCCCGCCGCCGTCGCCGCGCGCGGCTTTCCGCCCGCCGCCCGCCTGGCCGTGCCGCTGCGGATCGCCGACGCCGCCAGGCCGGAAACTCCGGGCGGTGGCGGCTGGAGGTCGGCGACGGCCGCGGCTCGCTGAGCCGGGACGGCGCGGCAGGCACGCGCACGGTCTCCGGCGCGGCAGGCACGGGCCCTGGCGAGGCGGACGGTCGCGCTGACGGGGAAGGGCCGCTGACGCTCGGCGCCCGCGGTCTGGCCGCGCTGTACGCCGGGACCCCGGTCGCGACGCTGCGCCGGGCCGGGCTGGCCGCCGGCGGCGACGCGGCGGGTGACGCGCTGCTCGACGGCGCGTTCGCCGCGACGCCGTTCATGCTCGACCGGTTCTGAGCATCGCCCGGCGGGTGCCCCGCAGCCCGGCGCCGGGTGCCCCGCGGCCCGCCGCCGGGCGACACGCCGCCCGCGTTCGCCGCCCGGCCGCCCGCTGCCCGGTAGCCTGGCAGCCGAACACATGTTCGCGGGCCACGCATGCCAGCCAGGCCTGCGCGGCGCGGATGCGATCGGACGGGTGACCATGTCGCGAGCCAGGCGGCGGTGATGCACGGGCAGCGCGTCATGCGCGTGCTCGGGGTTGACCCCGGCCTGACCAGGTGCGGGCTCGGCGTGGTGGACGGCAAGCCCGGGTCCGCGCTGACGCTGATCGCCGGGGGAGTGGCCCGCACCGACGCGGGCACCGAGATCGGGATGCGGCTGCTCGCCCTGGAGCAGGAGATAGAACGCTGGCTCAGCGAGCACCGGCCCGACGCGGTCGCGGTGGAGCGGGTGTTCAGCCAGCACAACGTACGCACCGTGATGGGCACCGCCCAGGCCGGCGCGGTGGCCATCGTGTGCGCCGCGCGCCGCGGCCTGCCGGTGGCCACCTATACCCCCAGCGAGATGAAGGCCGCGGTGACCGGCAGCGGGCGGGCGGACAAGGCCCAGATGACCGTCATGGTGACCCGGCTGCTCCGGCTGGCCGACCCGCCGCGGCCCGCGGACACCGCCGACGCGCTGGGCCTGGCCATCTGTCATATCTGGCGCGGCGGCGCGCGGCTGCGGATCACGGCGGCGCTGGCCGCCGCCAGCCGCCCGCCGCCGGCTCCGCCCGGCCTGGGCGGCCCGGTTCTCGCCCCTGGAGGTGTCACGTGATCGCGCACCTGGACGGCACGGTCAGCGCGCTCGCGCCGGACGGCGCCGTCATCGACGTCGGCGGTGTCGGGCTCGCCGTGCAGTGCACGCCCGGCACCCTGGCCGGGCTGCGCCTCGGCGAGCGGACCAAGGTCGCCACCTCGCTGACGGTGCGCGAGGACGCGCTGACCCTGTACGGGTTCGCCACCGACGACGAGCGGAACGTCTTCGAGCTGCTCCAGACAGCCAGCGGGGTCGGCCCGAGGCTGGCCCTCGCCATGCTGGCCGTGCACGGGCCGGACGCGCTGCGGATCGCGGTCGCCAGCGAGGACCTCACGACCCTGATGCGGGTCCCCGGAATCGGGAAAAAGGGCGCGCAGCGGATCGTGCTCGAGCTGAAGGACAGGCTCGGCGGGGCGGGAGAGACCAGCGGCGCCCTGCCGGGCCGCCCGGCCGGCGCGGCGGCCTCGCCGTGGCGTGACCAGGTGCGGGCCGGCCTGATGAACCTCGGCTGGGCGGCCCGTGACGCCGAGCAGGCGATCGCGGCGGTCGAGCCCGAGCTCACCGGCGGCGGCGAGCCGGTGGACGTGTCCATCGCGCTGCGCGCCGCGCTGCGGCAGCTGAGCACGCCGTGACCGGGCCGGAGCCGGGGGTCCCGCTGACCGGCGCGGAGGAGGACGATCGCGTCGTGTCCGCGTTGGCGGACGCGGACGAGCGGGCGCTGGAGAGCGCGCTGCGGCCCAAGCGGCTGACGGAGTTCATCGGCCAGGAGCGGGTACGGGAGCAGCTGTCCCTGGTGCTGGAGAGCGCGCTGCGCCGGGGCCGGCCGCCGGACCACGTACTGCTGTGCGGGCCGCCCGGCCTCGGCAAGACCACCATCGCCATGATCATCGCTGCCGAGCTCGGCGCGCCGCTGCGGATCACCAGCGGCCCGGCCATCGAGCGGGCGGGCGACCTGGCCGCCGTGCTGTCCACGCTGAGCGAGGGCGAGGTGATCTTCATCGACGAGATCCACCGCCTGGCCAGGCCGGCGGAGGAGATGCTCTACCTCGCGATGGAGGACTTCCGGGTCAACGTGGTGGTCGGCAAGGGGCCGGGCGCGACCGCGATCCCGCTGGACATCGCCCCGTTCACGCTGGCCGGCGCCACCACGAGGGCCGGGCTGCTGCCGGCCCCGCTGCGCGACCGGTTCGGCTTCACCGCGTACCTCGACTTCTACGACCCGGCCGAGCTGGAGATCATCGTGCGCAGGTCGGCGGGACTGCTCGGCGCGAAGCTGCGCGACGACGGCGCGGCCGAGATCGCCGGCCGCTCGCGCGGAACCCCGCGGATCGCCAACCGGCTGCTGCGCAGGGTCCGCGACTTCGCCGAGGTCCGCGCGGACGGGATCATCACCAGGGACATCGCCCGGACCGCGCTCGAGCTGTACGAGGTCAACGAGGAGGGCCTCGACCGGCTGGACCGCGGCGTGCTCGAGGCGCTCATCCTGCGGTTCGGCGGCGGCCCGGTCGGGCTGTCCACCCTGGCCGTGGCCGTCGGCGAGGAGACGGAGACCGTCGAGGTCGTCGCCGAGCCGTTCCTGGTCCGGTCCGGGCTGCTGGCCAGGACGCCGCGCGGGCGGGTGGCCACCCCCGCCGCCTGGGCGCACCTGGGCCTCACGCCGCCCGACACGCCGGGGCCGCCGAGCCTGTTCGACTAGGGCTGCCGGGTGCCGGCGCGGCCCGCCGGCGGGCCGCGCCGGGTCGCGCGCAGGTCACGATCGGTCTGCGAACCCCGTAGCCTGTTGGTGCGCGGCATGTGCACCGCTAAACTTCGGCAGTTGGCCAGTTGTCGCCACGGCGTGGCGGTACCGGCCTGCTGGCGTCGCGTGTTTTCCGGTGCCAGGGCGCACAAGCAAGTCAACGGAAGGAAGCCCCCGTGTTGGGGAACATGATTCTCGCCGCGTTGACCACGGCGTTGACCACCGCGGCGGCCAAGAGCTCTAGCTCCGGCCTCAACGTCATTCTCATCATCGTGGTGCTCTTCGGGGTCCTCTACTTCGTGATGATCCGGCCCCAGCGCAACAGGCAGCGCAAGGTCGCCGAGCAGCAGAACCAGGTCTCGCCCGGCCAGCGGGTGCGCACCACGGCCGGGATGTACGCGACCGTCGTGGATGTGGACGGGGATGACGTCATCCTCGAGGTTGCTCCGGGCATCGAGGTCCGCTACATCAAGCGCGCCATCATGCAGGTGCTGCCGGACGAAGACGGGACGCAGGCGGAGCCGGCCTACGAGGGCGACGAGACCGCCGGCGCCGATGGCGAGGTGGCCGACTACGACCCTGCCGACCACGAGACCGCTGATCACGAGGACGGCGAGCCCGTCGCCCATGCCGGTGACGAGACCGCGCCGCACGCCGACGCGAGCCCCAACGGCACCCCGGCCGCCGCGGACGAGAGCCGTCGGCAGGGCACCCTGTAGCCCGGCGGCGGCCACAGCGGTAACTGGTGACAATGACCCGGTCGAGCTAAGGACACACGAGAAGTGGCTCCCCCAAAGAAAACGGTCCCCAGGCCAGGACGGGCGCTCGCGGTCCTGGTCGGCCTCATCGTCGTGATGCTGATCGGGATCGTCGGCAAGGACGCGTTCAGCCCGGCCAACTGGCGGCACGACTTCAAGGTCCAGCTTGGCCTGGACCTGTCCAGCGGCACCTCGGTGACGCTGCAGGCGACGACCCTCTCGGGGAAAGCGCCGCCGGCCGCGTACATGAAGGAAGCGATCTCCGTCATGACCGCCCGGGTGAACGGGGCCGGCTTCAGCGGAGCCCAGATCCAGCAGCAGGGCAACAGCAACATCGTGGTGACGGTGCCGGGCAAAGGATCGCAGCAGGTGGTCAACCTGGTCGGCCAGACAGCGCTGCTGTTCTTCCGCCAGGTGCTGCTCGCGGGCACCGCGACGGCGACCTCCACGTTGACAGGAACCCCGACGTCCACGCCGACGACCACGCCTACCCCGGCTCCGGGCAGCACGCCCAAGGTGAAGTCCTCGCCGAGTGCCAGCGCGTCCAGCACGTCCTCGCCGCACGCGGCCGGCCTGCCCGGCCCGGCCGGGCAGCCCGGCGGGCGCAGCCTGGCCAGCAGTTCCCGGCTGCTCGCCGCGGCCAAGCCCAAGCCGGGCACGTCGGCCACGCCCAAGGCGACCGGTACGCCGGCCACCTCGCCGTCGCCGGCACCGACTACGACCGCCCCGGCGGCCAGCCAGGTGTCCGGGAGCCCCGCCGCGGTCCACGCGAACGTGCTCAAGCTCTTCAACAAGATCAACTGCAACGACCCCAACTGGAAGAAGCAGATCGGCTACACCACCGCCATCTACGACAACAAGAGCCTGCAGACCGTCTCCTGCGCGCCCGCGAGCGGCAACCTCCCCGCGTTGAAATACGTGCTCGCCCCGGCCCAGGTGAGCGGGACCGACGTCACCAGCGCCCAGGCGGGCGTGCCCAACTCGCAGCAGAACCTGAACACCGGCGCCTGGCAGGTCAATGTCTCCTTCAACAACCAGGGAACCGCCGCCTTCGGCGCGCTCACGTCGCATCTGGCCAGCACGTACTACCCGACGGCCACCACCAACCCGAATAATGCGACGCTCGACGAGGTCGCCATCGTGCTCGACGGCCAGGTGGTCTCGGCCCCCGAGATCCAGGGAGCGATCCCCGGCGGCACGGCCCAGATCACCGGCAGCTTCACCAGGGCGCAGGCCACTCAGCTCGCTAACGAGCTGAACTACGGCGCGCTGCCGGTCAACCTGACCAAGCAGAACGTCCAGTCGGTCACGCCGCAGCTCGGCCGCAACCAGCTGGACGCCGGCCTGATCGCCGCCGCGATCGGCCTCGGCCTGGTGGTGCTCTACTCGTTCCTCTACTACCGCGGCCTCGGCCTGATCTCGGTATCCAGCCTGATCATCGCGGCGGTTCTGGCTTACTTCTCCGTCGTGCTGCTCAGCAAGTACGCCTCGTCCGGGTTCTCGCTGTCACTGGCCTCCATCGCCGGGCTGATCGTCGCGATCGGCATCACCGCGGACTCGTTCGTCGTGTTCTTCGAGCGGCTCCGTGACGAGGTGCGGGAGGGCAAGTCGCTGCGCCCCGCGGTGGAGAGCGGGTGGAAGCGGGCCAGGCGCACGATCCTGGTCTCCGACACGGTGTCGTTCCTGGCCGCGCTGCTGCTCTGGTACTTCTCGGTCAGCGACGTCAAGGGCTTCGCGTTCACCCTCGGGCTCACCACGCTCATCGACGTCATCGTGGTGTTCGGTTTCACTAAACCGATGCTGACCATTCTCGCCAAGACCCGGTTCTTCAGCAGCGGGCACCCCCTGTCGGGCCTCGACCCGACCCGGCTCGGCGCCCGGACCCCGTGGCGGTCGGGGGTGCCGAGAACCGGTACCCGCCGTCCGGTGAAGGAGGCATGATGTCGCGCCTCGGCCAGATCCCGGGCCGGCTCTACCGCGGCGAGGTGTCGGTCAACTTCGTCGGCCGCAAGCGGACCTGGTACACGATCTCCGGCCTGATCCTTCTGGTCAGCATCGTGGCCCTGCTCACCAGGGGGCTCAACTACAGCGTCGAGTTCAAGGGCGGGTCGATCCTCCAGTTCAACGCGCCGGCGACCACGGTCAGCCAGCTCCACAACGCGGTGAGCAACTCGCCCGCGGGCAGCCAGGCCATCGTGCAGGCGGTCGGCACTTCCGGCAACTGGCAGGTGCAGAGCCAGAAGCTGACCTTCGCGCAGCTCGGCATGGTCGAGAGCGCGATCAGCCACGCGGTCAAGGTCACGGGGGGCTTCAGCCCCACGTTCGTGGGGCCCACCTGGGGAAGCGAGATCTCGAGCAAGGCCCTGGAAGCGCTCATCGCCTTCCTCATCGTGATCGTGATCTACCTGTCGATCGCGTTCGAGTGGAAGATGGCGTCGGCGGCGTTCGTGGCGCTGATCCACGACATCGTGATCACGATCGGCGTGTACTCGCTGTTCGGCTTCACGGTCAGCCCGGCGTCGGTGATCGGACTGCTGACCATCCTGGGCTACTCGCTGTACGACACGGTGGTGGTCTTCGACAAGGTCCGGGAGAATACCGCCGGCCTGCTGGGCTCGGGCAAGAGCACCTACAGCCAGGCGGCCAACCTGGCGCTCAACCAGACCCTGGTCAGGTCGATCAACACCTCGCTCATCGCACTGCTGCCGGTGGCGGCGATCCTGTTCATCGGCAGCGCGGTGCTCGGACCGGGCGAGCTGCAGGACCTCGCCCTGGTGCTGTTCGTGGGCATGCTGTCGGGTACCTACTCGTCGATCTGCATCGCCACCCCGGTGCTCGCCGCCCTCAAGGAGCGCGAGCACCAGTTCAAGGCGCTGGCCAAGCGGGTGGCGCTGCGCGAGGCCGGCGGCCGGTCGGCGCGGCGGCAGGCGGGCAAGTCCGACAAAGCCCCCGCGGGCGCGGCCCCGGTTACGACTGGTCCTGTTCCTGCTGGCGCTGCGGCTGGTCCCGCTGCCTCCGGTCCCGTCGCGGCCGGCTTCAGCCAGGATCCCGGCGATGCCGGGGACGACTTCGCCGACGAGCCGGAGGATGTGCAGGCCGCCGGCTCCGGGGCCCAGGCGTCCGCCGCTGACCGGGTGCCCGCAGGGCAGGGCACATCGCGCGTCACCCCCGCTCCTGGCGGGGTCCGTCCCGGGCCCAGGCAGCAGCCGCGGCGCACCAGCGCGGCCGGGCGGCGCCCGGGCGGGAAAAAGAAGAAGAGGTAGCCGTGGCCGCGGCCCAGGACCAGACCACCGGCTCACCCCCAACCGCCTACACCCACGACCCGGCTCTTGAGCAGCTGATCAGGAGCAAGATCCGCGACGTGCCCGACTACCCGCGCCCGGGCATCCTGTTCAAGGACATCACCCCGCTGCTGGCCGACCCGGCGGCGCTGAGAAGCGTCGTGGCGGCGCTGGGAGCGGGGTTCGGCCCGATCGATCTCGTCACCGGGATCGAGGCCCGTGGGTTCATCCTGGCGGCTCCGGTCGCCGCCTGCCTGGGTGCCGGGTTCGTCCCGGTCCGCAAGCAGGGCAAGCTGCCGGCGGCGACCTACGCGGAGAGCTACGAGCTGGAGTACGGGACCGCCACGATCGAGGTGCACACCGACGCGTTCGAGCCCGGCCAGCGGGTGCTGATCGTCGATGACGTGCTCGCCACCGGCGGTACCGCCCGGGCGGCCGCCGCGCTTGTCCGGCGGTCCGGCACCGAGGTGGCCGGCATCTCGGTGCTGCTGGAGCTGGCCGCACTGAACGGCCGGGCCAAGCTCGCTGGCCTGGAAGTACGCGCGCTGCTCGCCACCTGATCGGGGCCCGGCGGGCCCCGGTCAGGCCCCGGTCGGCCGCGCCTGGTTACGACCCGTGCTAACGGGCCGTGGTAACGGGCCGGGAACATCGGCCACGTGCGCAAACGTCCGCCGATAGACTTGAGACCTGGCGGACATGAGGAGCAGAGTGGCGGGTGACGTAGCAACCACGGGCACCGGTGCCGCCCAGGACGGAGCAGGACAGGACGGGAGCAGCGACATCCCGGCCGCTGCGGACCGGAGCGGGGCGGCCCAGGGCACGGTCGCGCCCGAGCGCGCCGGGCAGAACGGCGCCGCCGCCGAGCAGGCCGCCGACGCCCAGCCCGAGCCGCCGCAGGCACCGTCCGGCCAGGCAGCCGCCCCGGAAGACGCCGTCCCCGCCGCCTCCGGCCAGCCCGATTCGGGCCAGGCTGATTCCGGCCAGGCGGACCCCGGCCAGGCGGACCCCGGCCAGGCGGACCCGGGCCAGGCTGACTCCGGCCAGGCTGATTCCGGCCAGGTTGATTCCGGCCAGGCGGACCCCGGCCAGGCAGCCGTCCAGAAGGACGCCACCCCCGCCGGTACGGACCAGGCCTCCGGTCAGGCTGCGGCACGCGCCGCAAGCCGCGGCACCGGCACCGGCACCGGCGGGTCTAGCGCCTCGAAGCGGGCAGGCAAGTCCCCGGCCCCGCGCAGCGCGCCGGCCCGGCCCGGCGCCGCGGTACCGGCGGGCTCCTCGTCCGCGGCGGCGGTCCGCCGCCGCCTGGCCAGGCTCGGGGCGCAGCGCGGCGGCGGCGCCAACCCGGTGCTCGAGCCGCTGATCAAGACCATCCGGGCCACGCACCCCAAGGCCGACGTCCGGCTGATCGAGCGGGCCTACGGCGTCGCGGCGCACTGGCACCGCAGCCAGCAGCGCAAGAGCGGTGACCCGTACATCACCCACCCGCTGGCCGTGGCCACGATCCTGGCCGAGCTCGGCATGAACCATGAGACGCTGTGCGCCGCGCTGCTGCACGACACGATCGAGGACACCCCCTACACCCTCAGCGAGCTGCGCAGCGAGTTCGGCGAGGACATCGCGGCCCTGGTTAACGGCGTCACCAAGCTCGACAAGGTGAAGTACGGCGAGTCCGCCGAGGCCGAGACGGTCCGCAAGATGGTGGTCGCGATGTCCCGGGACATCCGGGTCCTGGTGATCAAGCTGGCCGACCGGCTACACAACATGCGGACGCTGCGCTACCTGCCCCGCGACAAGCAGGAGCGCAAGTCACGCGAGACGCTCGAAATCTTCGCCCCGCTGGCGCACCGCCTCGGCATGAACACCATCAAGTGGGAGCTTGAGGACCTCGCGTTCGCGACGCTGTACCCGAAGCGGTACGACGAGATCGCCCGCCTGGTCTCCGAGCGGGCGCCGCGCCGGGACGTCTTCCTGCAGGAAGTCATCGAGGACGTGGCCACCGACCTGCGCCAGGTCAAGATCAAGGTGAGCGTGACCGGGCGGCCCAAGCACTACTACTCGATCTACCAGAAGATGATCGCCCGGAACGTCGGCTTCGACGACATCTACGACCTGGTCGGGATCCGGGTGCTGGTGGACTCGGTGCGGGACTGCTACGCGGCGCTCGGCACGATCCACGCCCGGTGGAACCCCGTTCCCGGGCGGTTCAAGGACTACATCGCGCTGCCGAAGTTCAACATGTACCAGTCGCTGCACACCACGGTGATCGGCCCGGAGGGTAAGCCGGTTGAGCTGCAAATCCGCACCTGGGGCATGCACCGGCGGGCCGAGTACGGCGTCGCCGCGCACTGGAAGTACAAGGAGGAGACCGTCCCCGGCGGGGCGACGGGCCGCGCCGGCGAGGCCGCCGAGGACATGGCCTGGCTCCGCCAGCTGGTGGACTGGCAGCGGGAGACCGCGGACCCGGCGGAGTTCCTCGAGTCACTCCGGTTCGAGCTCGGCGCCGCCGAGGTGTACGTGTTCACCCCCCGCGGCGAGGTGATCGCGCTGCCCAAGGGAGCCACCCCGGTCAACTTCGCCTACGCGATTCACACCGAGGTCGGTCACCGGACCATCGGGGCCCGGGTGAACGGCCGGCTCGTCGCGCTGGAGAGCGTGCTCGACAACGGCGACACCGTGGAGATCTTCACCTCCAAGGCGCAGGACTCCGGACCGAGCAGGGACTGGCTGAACTTCGTCAAGAGCCCCCGCGCCAGGAACAAGATCCGGCACTGGTTCTCCAAGGAGCGCAGGGAAGCCGCGACCGAGACGGGCAAGAACGCGATCGCCCGGGCCATGCGCAAGCAGGGCCTGCCGCTGCAGCGGCTGGCCACCGGCGACGCGCTGCTCACCGTGGCCCGCGACCTGCACTACGTGGACCTGTCCGCGCTGTACGCGGCCGTCGGCGAGGGCCACGTGAGCGCCCAGTCGGTGGTCATGAAGCTGGTCAGGTCCGCAGGCGGCCTGGCCGGCGCGCAGGATGACGCGGCCGAGCTCACGCTGCCGTCGCGGGCCGCCAAGCCGCAGCCCGCGGGTGACTCCGGCGTCGTGGTCGAGGGCGGATCCGATATCTGGGCGCGACTGTCCCGGTGCTGCACGCCGGTGCCCGGTGACGAGATCACCGGCTTCGTCACCCGCGGCCACGGGGTGTCGGTGCACCGCGCCGACTGCGACAACCTGCGCCACCTCAGCAGCGCGCAGCCGGAACGGCTGGTGTCCGTGCACTGGTCGCCCACCGAGGAGTCGGTATTCCTCGTGGCCATCCAGGTGGAGGCGCTGGACCGGACCCGGCTGCTGTCCGACGTGACCCGGGCGCTGTCCGACCAGCACGTGAACATCCTGTCGGCGTCGGTGACGACGAGCCGGGACCGGGTGGCGGTCAGCCGGTTCACCTTCGAGATGGCCGACCCCAAGCATCTCGGTCACGTGCTGCGCGCGGTCCGGACCATCGACGGCGTCTACGACGTCTACCGGGTCACCAACTAGCCCGCGGCGACAGCCCGCCCCGCTGTCAGCGAGACGCCGCTAGGCGCACGGCACCACCCGCAGCGAGCGCTGACAGCAGCCGGCGTCAGCCGCCGCCGGGCGCTAGCCGGAGAACTCGGCGAGGGTGCGCTCGGCCTCCTCCAGCCAGGCCCGCCGCGCGGACAGCGCGTCGGCCGCCTCCTGCTCGGCCTTGCCGTCGCCGCTCGCCTGCGCCTTCTCCAGCTGCTTCTCCAGCTGACCGATGGCCGACTTGATCTGCGCCACCGTCCCCTGTGCCCGGGCCAGCGCCTCGGGATTGGACCGCCGCCACTGCGTGTCCTCCGCCTTGCGCAGCGCGTCTTCCACCCGGCGCAGGCCGGACTCCAGCTTCTCCCTGGCGTCGCGCGGCACCGCCCCGGCCTTCTCCCACCGCTCCTGGATGGACCGCATGGCGGCCCGGGCCGAGCGCAGGTCGGTGGCCGGCAGCAGCGCGTCGGCCTCCTCCAGCAGCTTCATCTTGACCGTGGCATGCTCGCGCAGCTCGGCCTCCTTGGCCGAGTACACCGACGAGCGGGCGGAGAAGAACTGGTCCTGGGCGGCCTTGAACCGGCCCCACAGTGCTTCCTCGTCGGCCCGGCTGGCCCGGCCGGCCTCCTTCCAGGAGCGCATCAGATCCCGGAACGCGCTGGCCGTCGGTCCCCAGTCGGTCGAGGGCGCCAGCTCCTCGGCCTGGGCGCACAGCTTCTCCTTGCGGGTCCTGGCGGTCTCCCGCTCACCCTCCAGGCCGGCGAAATACGCCTTGCGCCGCTTGGTGAACGCGTTGCGCGCCGCGGAAAACCGCTTCCACAGCGCCGTCTCGGCCGCCCGGTCGGCGTGCGGCGCGGCCTTCCACTCCTCGAGCAGCTGGCGCATCCGCTCACCGCTGATCTTCCAGTGGGTCGCCTCGGTGACGATCCGCTCGGCCTCGGCGACGATCCGCTCCTTGACCTCCCTGGCCTCGCCCCGAGCCTGCTCCCGGGCGGCCCGTGCTTCCTCGCGCCGGTTATCGACCAGGCCGGTCAGCGCCTCCAGGCGTGCCTTCAGCCCGTCCAGGTCGCCCACCGCCCGCGCGTCGCTGACCGTGGCCAGCAGCCGCTGGATGGTTGACTGCGCCTGGGCGGGCGACAGGTCGGTGGTCGTCATCCGCTGCTCGATGAGGGTGACCTCGGTCTCCAGCGACGCGAACTTGCGCTGGAAGAAGGCAAGAGCCTCGTCCGGGCTGCCTGCCTGCCACGAGCCAACCTCCCGCTCACCCTCGGCGGTGCGCACGAATACCCGGCCGTCGTCGTCTACCCGGCCCCACGGATCGTTGGCGGTACTCACCCGCGACCTCCTGCCCGCTGGCTGATGCCAGGTGGCCGGCTAGCCGGCCCCTCCCGGCCCTGCGTTCAATAGCTGCTTATCTTGACGCTCTCGATCGTTACCTTCTCGTTCGGCTTCCCGCCGCCGGCCGGATTGCTGTTGTCGTTGCCAGCCTGAGCTACTTTTCTGACGATATCCAGACCCTTGACCACGACGCCAAACGGCGTGTAGCTCGGCGACAGCCCACCGCCCGCGTACACGATGAAGAACTGGCTGCCGTTGGTGCCCGGCCCGGCATTGGCCATCGCCAGGGTGCCTGCCGGGTAGGTGGCTCCGGTGGTGTTCTCGCTGGCGAACTTGTAGCCAGGCCCGCCGCTGCCGGTCCCGGTCGGGTCACCGCACTGCAGCACGTAGATCCCGCTGCTGACGATCCGGGGGCACGGGGTGCTGTTGAAGTACCCCTTCTTGGCCAGGTACACGAACGAGCTGACGGTGCACGGCGCCCTGCTGTTCAGCAGGTCGATCACCACGCTGCCCCGGTTGGTCACGATGGTCGCCCGGCTCTTCGCCGACGAGTCCGGCTTGACCGGCGGCGTCCCGACGTTGCGCGCCGCGGGCGGGCTGGGCGTGTAGGTGCAGTGCGTCGCAGGGGGCACCGTCGGGGCGCCCTTGGGCACCACGGCGAGCGGGGTCGCCGCCGGCAGCGTCACGTGGGACGGAGACGGGGACGCGGACGCCGTCGGCGAGGTGCTGACGGCCGGCTTCGGCTTCGTCGACGCGGCCGGCTTGGACGAGCCGCCGAACGCGAAGAACGAACCCACGGCGATCGCGATCACGGCGGCCGCGGATCCGCCGATCGCGGTCCGCTGCCGGATCCGGCGCTGCCGTTCGACGCGACGCTCCTGCTGGCGCTCGTAACGCTCACGAGCCAGCTTGCGCTGGCGTTCCTTATTGCCCGCCACCAGTGCTGCCTTCCTGGTCGTTCCCGTCATCCCCGCGTGATCAGTGAAACTTCGCGAATGGTACCCGTGCCGTGACGCTCACGGCACGTTCGTTACCGGTTCGGTAGCCTGGCAGCGGGACAGCCGGCCGTGTGCTGCGCTCGGCACCGCCCCCCAGGCCGCGTGGCGCCTGCCGCGCCTGACCGTGCGCTGGCCCCCGCCGGGCCCTTCACCAGAGAGGACGGCCGTGCTCGTCGCCGGGTTCCCCGCAGGATCGTTCGGGACAAATTGCTATGCGGTCGCGGCGGATGCAGGTGAAGAATGCGTCATCGTTGACCCGGGTCAGGACGCCGAGCAGGGGATCGAGGAGATCCTGGCGCGGCACCGGCTCCGGCCGGTGGCCGTGCTGCTCACCCACGGGCATATCGACCACATCTGGTCGGTGGTGCCGGTCTGCGGCGCGAAGAACATCCCGGCCTACATCCACCCGTCGGACCGGGCGCTGCTCAGTGACCCGGCCCGCGGCTTCCCGCCCGGCGTGGGGCAGCAGCTGCTCGGCGGCCTGACGTTCACCGAGCCTGACGACATCATCGAGCTCGCCGACGGGATGACGCTGCCGCTGGCCGGCCTGGATTTCCGGGTGGATCACGCGCCGGGGCACACGCCCGGCTCCGTCACGTTCCGGCTGCCCGCCGCCGCCCCGGCCGCGGGGGAGCCGGTCCTGTTCTCCGGTGACCTGCTGTTCGCCGGGTCGATCGGGCGCACCGACCTGCCCGGCGGGGACTACCCGACGATCCTGGACAGCCTGGCCCGGGTGTGCCTGCCCCTGCCGGATGAGACCGTGGTGCTCTCCGGCCACGGGCCGGCGACTACGATCGGCGCCGAACGCGCATCCAACCCGTTCCTGGCCCCGCTGACCGAGCAGGCCGGGAATCCGCCGCGGGGCACGCTGCCCGGTTAGGGCAGCCTGGCAGGGGCGCGGCAGCTGAGGAAGGACTGAGGTCTGCATGATCCGAACGCACGAAGCGGGGGAACTGCGCGCGTCGGATGCCGGTGATCAGGTCACGCTGGCCGGCTGGGTGGCGCGCCGCCGTGACCACGGCGGGGTGGTCTTCATCGACCTGCGCGACGCGAGCGGGGTGGTGCAGGTCGTGCTCCGCGAGGAAGACCTCGCGCATGACCTGCGAGCTGAGTTCTGCGTCCTGGTGACCGGTGCGGTCAGGCGCAGGCCCGAGGGCAACGAGAACCCGGATCTGCCCACCGGCGACATCGAGGTCAGCGCCACCGACGTGGAGGTGCTCAGCGAGTCCGCGCCGCTGCCTTTCCCGATCACGGGGTCGGTGGACGTGAACGAGGACGTCCGGCTGCGCTACCGCTACCTGGACATCAGGCGCGCCGAGGTCGCCGACGCGCTCCGGCTCCGCTCCCGGGCGGCGTACCTGACCGCCGACGTGCTGGGCTCCCGTGGCTTCGTGCAGGTGGAGACCCCGTACCTGACCAGGTCCACGCCGGAAGGGGCCAGGGACTTCCTGGTCCCGGCCCGGCTGCGGCCCGGCACCTGGTACGCGCTGCCGCAGTCGCCTCAGCTGTTCAAGCAGCTGCTCATGGTGGGTGGCCTCGAGCGGTACTGGCAGCTCGCCCGGTGCTTCCGGGACGAGGACTTCCGCGCCGACCGGCAGCCGGAGTTCACCCAGATCGACATCGAGATGAGCTTCATCACCCGGGCGGACGTGATCGAGCTGGCCGAGGAGCTTGTCGCCAGCCTCTGGTCCGAGCTGGCCGGCTACCAGGTGCCCCGGCCGATCCCGCGGATGACCTACGCCGAGGCGATGCGGCGGTTCGGGTCGGACAAGCCTGACCTGCGGTTCAGCTATGAGCTCACCGACCTGACCGGGTTCTTCGCCGAGACCGGGTTCGGGGTGTTCCAGGCCCCGCACGTGGGCGCGGTCGTGATGCCGGGCGGCGGATCGCAGACCCGGCGGGAGCTGGACGGCTGGCAGGACTGGGCCCGCTCGCGCGGCGCCCGCGGCCTGGCCTACGTGCTCATCGACGACGAAGGGAACGTCTCCTCGTCCGGCCCGGTCGCCCGCCACCTGTCCGAGGACGAGCGGTCCGGGCTGCCCGCCGCGGTCGGCGCGGCACCGGGCGATGCCGTGTTCTTCGCCGCGGGCACCCCGGACGCGGCCCGGTCCCTGCTGGGCGCGGCCAGGCTGGAGATCGGCAACCGCTGCGGGCTGATCGACCGGGCCGCCTGGGCCTTCACCTGGGTGGTGGACGCCCCGATGTTCGAGGAGGACGGCAGGGGCGGCTGGACCGCGGTGCACCACCCGTTCACGGCGCCGCTGCCGGAGTGGGCGGACAAGTTCGCCGACTCACCGGAAAGCGCGCTGGCCGACGCCTACGACATCGTGTGCAACGGCAACGAGATCGGCGGCGGGTCGATCCGTATCCACCGCGCCGACATGCAGCGCAAGGTGTTCGACGTGATCGGGCTGTCCGCGGGGGAAGCCGCCTCGCAGTTCGGCTTCCTGCTCGAGGCGTTCAAGTACGGGCCGCCGCCGCACGGCGGCATCGCGTTCGGCTGGGACCGGGTGATGGCACTGCTGGCCGGCAAGGACACCATCCGCGACGTGATCGCGTTCCCCAAGGCCGCCTCCGGCCTGGATCCGCTCACCGGCGCGCCGACGCCGATCACCCCCGAGCAGCGCCGCGAGGCCGGCATCGACGTCATCCTGCCCCCGTCCGACGCCAGGGCCGAGTCTCCGGTAGCACCCCGGGACGTGGTCCAGCCGCCGAGCTAAGCCTGCTCACCCGCACGCCTGCCGGGCGCGCACCAGCCAGCCGGCGGTCACCGCCAGCCGGAGACCACCGCGCAGCTGGCCGAGCACAGCTTGGGCAGGCCCACCCAGCCGCGCTGCACCAGGACCCTGGCCAGCTCGCCGGCGGTGCGGCAGGGATTC
Organism: uncultured Actinomycetes bacterium; assembly: GCA_963702235.1. Taxonomy (GTDB): domain Bacteria; phylum Actinomycetota; class Actinomycetes; order Streptosporangiales; family Streptosporangiaceae; genus PALSA-505. The sequence continues at coordinate 960,750 of CAVPBZ010000018.1, read as the reverse complement.
GCGGTGACGTCGGACCACCCGTACCTGAGCGTGATACCGCCGTCGGCCGCGGCCGCGTTGTCCCGGCGGATGTCACCCCAGCGGGCGTCGCCGGGATGGGCCAGGCGGCCGTCGAGCTCGACCACTACCCGGTACCGCGCGTACAGGGCGTCCCGGTACTGGGTGCGTCGGCCGCGGACCACGCGCGCCTGCCGGAGGGCACGCGGAAGGCAGTGCGCCCGCTCCACGTCCCGGTAGTAGCGGAACTCGAGCACGCTGTGCACGCCGCCCGCCGCGTCAGCCAGCACCTGGCTCAGCCCTTCGCGCCAGCGCAACCTGCTGCGGGCCGCCATGGCCGCGCGCAGCCATTCCTGCGTGGTCAGCCTGCGGCCGCAGGCACGAGTCACCCAGCCGCACGCGTCATCGAACGTGTCAGACAGCCCGACGAGGTCAAGCACCGTGTCCTCGACCCGGGTCCGGGGCGGCAGCAGGCTCGGGTGCCTGATCTGGCTCGCGTGGATGGACGTGTGAATCACCAGCCCGGGAACCGGCCGCACGCGCCGGCTGGCGGACACGGTCAGGTGCAGCGCACCGCTGGGCCGGTCGATGAGGCGGCCCAGTTCCGCCGCGCTCTCGTGGCTGAGCATCGCATCCGGGCCGGTGCGCAAGACCGCCGCCCACAGCACGGCCTCACGGCTGGGCTCGCCGCTGAACAGCATGTACACGCTGCGCCGCAGCGGCTGCCACCGCGAGCTGCGCAGCTGCCAGGCCAGCGCGGCCCTGGTCATGCCCGCCTCGAGGGCCTGCCTGCTGGTAATGACGCCCGCCTGCACGCGGGCGAGCCCGAACAAGGACTCGGGAATGTCGGTAGCCATGCGCCGAGCCTGGCCAGCCGCGCCGACATTTAGTGGCTGCCCCGCCCATCGCCTGTGGATAACCCGAACTCGTGCACACCTTGCGCGTGCGCCAAGCGTGATAGCGAAGCGTTAGGTATGTGCCAGGCATGACGGCGAAGCGTTATGCATGCCAGGGCAGTACAAAGTCTTCGGCGTCCCGGACGAGCCTTCCACCCCAACCACCACAGTGAGCAATGTGACGAATGAGTCTGATGTTGTCCTACCGAGCGCGCGGACGCGCGCTGAGGCTGCGCTGACGGCTCACGGAGGTACTGTCGGGACGTGGCCAGGGCACAGGGCGGGGAGCAGCAGTCGAGCAGCTTGTTCGACGCTGCCGAGGAGGAAGCGGCCCGGGCCGCGGCGCCGCTCGCCGTGCGGATGCGCCCGCGCCGCCTCGCCGAGGTGATCGGGCAGCGGCACCTCACCGGCGAGGGCACCCCGCTGCGCAAGCTCGCCGACAACGACGCCCCGATGTCGCTGCTGCTGTGGGGACCGCCGGGCACCGGCAAGACCACGCTCGCACACGTCGTGAGCCTGAGCACCAAGCGTGACTTCGTCGAGCTATCCGCGGTGACGGCCGGCGTCAAGGACGTGCGTGCCGCGATCGACGCCGCCCGCCGCAAGCTCGGCCTGACCGAGACCCAGACCCTGCTGTTCATCGACGAGGTGCACAGGTTCAACAAGGCGCAGCAGGACGCGCTGCTGCCGGCCGTGGAGAACCGGTGGGTCTCGTTCATCGGGGCGACCACGGAGAACCCCTTCTTCTCCGTGGTAGGGCCGCTGCTGTCCCGGTCGCTGCTGCTCACGCTCGAGCCGCTGAGCGCCGAAGACATCGCGACCGTGATCGACCGGGCCCTGACCGACGAGCGCGGGCTCAGCGGCCAGGTGACCCTGGAAAATGAAGCCCGCGAGCACCTGGTCCGGCTGGCCGGCGGCGACGCGCGGCGGGCGCTGACCTACCTGGAGGCGGCGGCGCTCGGCCTGCCCGAGGGCGGCGTGATCGACGTCCGGACGGTGGAGCGGGCGGTGGACCGCGCCGCCGTGCGCTACGACCGCGACGGTGACCAGCACTACGACGTGATCAGCGCGTTCATCAAGAGCATCAGGGGCAGCGACGCCGACGCCGCGCTGCACTACCTGGCCAGGATGATCGAGGCGGGGGAGGACCCCAGGTTCATCGCCCGCCGGCTGATCGTGCACGCGAGCGAGGACATCGGGCTGGCCGACCCGTCCGCGCTGCAGGCGGCGGTGGCGGCCGCGCAGGCGGTCGAGTTCGTCGGGCTGCCGGAGGCCAGGATCAACCTCGCCCAGGCGGTCATCCACCTGTCCCTGGCGCCCAAGTCCAACGCGGTGATCAAGGCGATCGGCGCGGCCGACGCGGACGTCAAGGCCGGACTGGCCGGCCCGGTGCCCGCGCACCTGCGGGACGCGCACTACCAGGGCGCGGGGAAGATCGGCCATGGCCGCGGGTATGAGTACCCGCACGACTACGAGGGCGGCATCGTCGGGCAGGCCTACGCGCCCGAGGCCATCGCCGGCCGGCGCTATTACGAGCCCACTCAGCATGGTGCCGAGGCCCGGTATGCCGAACGCGCAGAGCGGATCCGCGCGGTCCTGGGCAGAGCCGGCGATCCCGGGCAGTCCTGACTGCGTCCCGGGCGGCGCCACGCCGGCCTAGCCGAAGGCGGCCGGCGGCGGGGTTCGCCACCCGCCGGAGGGTGCCGAACGGCGGACTGACCACCGGGACGCCAGCCGCCGGGCTCACAGCCGGGCGCTGGCCGGGCCGGGTGTACAGCGAGCCTGAGCAGCCGGTCTGTCCTGGCCGGGCGCTGGCCGTCCCGGGCACACGGTAAGGTCGGGCGGGTGAAAGAGCAGGCGCGATGAACGCGGGACAGCTGGCGGCGCTGATAGCCGCGGTGTTCTTCGCCGCCGGTGTCTGCGTGGCGGCGTATGCGCTGGTCAAGCTGGCCAGGCTGCTGACCGTGGCGACCAGCTTCCTGACCGGGATGCGCGAGCAGACCGACGTGATCGTCGACCAGGCGCGGGCCGCGATCGACCGGACGAACGAGCAGCTGGACCGGACCGACGCCATCACCGCCAACATGAACGATGTGTCGGCCAACGTGGCCGAGCTGACCGAGCACGTGTCCACGCTGGCCGGGCTGGGCCGGGCGCTGGCCGCAGGCCCGGTCGGGAAGGCGTCCGCGGTCGCCTACGGCGTCCGACACGCGCTTGACCTGCGCCGACCCGGCAGCATCCCCGGCGTCTCGGCCCCGGCGGTGCCCGCCCAGCGGTCCGCAGCCGAGATCGGCTCCGGCGCGGCCGTCGCAGCCGGGCCGCCGGAGTCCAGTCGAGGCGCCGGGACGGCTGTGCGGCAGGCCAGCTCGCTGGCGCCCCGCAAGGCGGGCTCGGCGGCCGCGCGCCGGGCGGGCTCCCTCGCCGCGCGCGGGGCCGGGCATGCGGGCAAGTCCCTGGCGGCACGGGCGATCGGACGGTCGGCGCGATGATCCGCAGACTGTTCTGGCTGCTGACCGGCGCCGGGCTGGGTATTTCCGGCTACCGCCGGGTGACCCGGATCGTCCGCGGCCTCGCGGGACCTTCGGCCCGTCGCCGTCCCAGCCGGGCGCGCGGCGTTGCCGGGTTCGCTCGCGACGTTCGGGATGGCATGGACCTCTATGCCGAGCAGCAGCGGTTCAATATCGAGCGGCGGCGAGCTCCCGGACGCCCTACCCTCGGATTGCAGCAGGTGACCGCGGGCCACCAGGCCAGCCGCAACGGCTCGGCCGCTCCGCGCGCGTAACACCAGAACCCACTACCTGAAGGACGGCCGCTGATGGAGTCGGCAGAGATCGCACGCCGCTTCCTGACCTATTTCGAGCAGCGCGGGCACACCGTCGTGCCCTCAGCCAGCCTCGTGTCAGAGGACCCGACGCTGATGTTCGTGGTGGCCGGCATGGTCCCGTTCCTGCCCTACCTGCTCGGCCAGCGCAAGCCGGCGTACAACCGGGCCGCCAGCGTGCAGAAATGCCTGCGCACCACCGACATCGAGGAAGTCGGGAAGACCACCAGGCACGGCACGTTCTTCCAGATGCTCGGCAGCTGGTCGTTCGGCGATTACTTCAAGGACGAGGCGATCACCTGGGCCTGGGACCTGCTCACCAGGGCCGAGCGGGACGGCGGGTTCGGGTTCGCCGAGGACCGGCTGTGGGCCACCGTCTACCTCGACGACGACGAGGCGTACGGCATCTGGCGGGACAAGATCGGCCTGCCGGAGGACCGGATCCAGCGGCTGGGCAAGGAGCACAACTACTGGGACATGGGCGTGCCCGGCCCGTGCGGGCCGGACTCGGAGATCTACTACGACCGCGGCCCCGACTACGGCCGCGAGGGCGGCCCGGCGAAGAACGAGGAACGGTACCTGGAGATCTGGAACCTGGTCTTCATGCAGTACCAGCGCGGCCCCGGCCAGGGCGTCGACTACGAGATCACCGGTGACCTGCCGGCCAGGAACATCGACACCGGCATGGGCCTGGAGCGGATGGCCTCGATCCTGCAGGGGGTGGACAACCTCTACGAGATCGACACCACCTGGAAGGTGCTGGACCGCGCGGCCGAGCTGACCGAGCAGAAGTACGGCCGGGACCACCGGTCCGACGTGGCGCTGCGGGTGGTGGCCGACCACGTGGACAGCGCGGTGATGCTGGTGGCCGACGGGGTGCTCCCGTCGAACGAGGGTCGCGGCTACGTGCTGCGCCGCCTGCTGCGCCGCAGCATCCGCAACCTGCGGCTGCTGGCCGGCGGCCAGCGCGGCAGCACCGAGGAGCGGTTCCTGCACGAGCTGAGCGGCACGGCCATCGGGGCGCTCGGCCCGCAGTACCCGAACCTGCTGCGGGACGCGGCGAACATCCAGACGGTGATCGACGCCGAGGAGGCGGCGTTCATCGGCACGCTGCGCACCGGCAGCGCGATCTTTGACGCGGCGGTGGAGGAAGTCAAGCGCCGCGGCTCGGCCGAGCTGGCCGGCGCGCAGGCGTTCCAGCTGCACGACACGTACGGCTTCCCGATCGACCTGACCCTGGAGATGGCAGCCGAGCAGGGCCTGAAGGTCGACGAGGACGGCTTCCGGCGGCTGATGACCGAGCAGCAGGAACGGGCCAGGCGGGACTCCCAGCAGAAGAAGACCGGCAACGCCGACGTGTCGGTGTTCGCCGGCCTGCTCGAGCAGTCCGGGCCTGCGGACTTCACCGGCTACGACCAGGTCACCACCGAGGCGACGGTGGTCGGACTGCTGGTGAACGGCGTCCCGGTCCCGGCCGCGGGGATGGGCACCGAGGTCGGCATCGTGCTCGACCGGACCCCGTTCTACCCGCAGGGCGGCGGCCAGCTTGCCGACACCGGCGTCATCCGGGTGGCGACCGCCGACGGCACCGACGCGCTGGCCGAGGTCTACGACGTGCAGACGCCGCTGCCGGGGGTGATCGTGCACCACAGCCGGGTGCGCTCGGGCGAGATCGTCCTGGGCTCGCCCGCCTACGCGGAGATCGACACCGAGCGGCGCCGCGCGGTCTCCCGGTCGCACACCGCCACCCACCTGCTGCACCGTGCCTTCCGCGGCGCGCTGGGCGAGTCGGCCGCGCAGGCGGGCTCGGAGAACGCGCCCGGCCGGCTGCGGTTCGACTTCACCGCGTCCGGCGCCGTGCCGGTGTCGGTGGTCAGGGACGTCGAGGACGAAGTCAACCAGGTGCTCATCAACGACCTGGACGTCCGGGCGTTCCACACCTCGATCGAGGACGCGCGCGAGATGGGCGCGCTCGCGCTGTTCGGCGAGAAGTACGGCGACGAAGTCCGGGTCGTCGAGGTCGGCGACTACTCCCGCGAGCTGTGCGGCGGCACGCACGTGGCCAGGTCCGGGCAGCTCGGCCTCGTCAAGGTGCTCGGCGAGTCGTCGATCGGAGCCGGGGTGCGCCGCGTCGAGGCGCTGGTCGGCATGGACGCGTTCCGGCACCTGGCGACCGAGAGCGTGCTGGTCAACCAGCTGAGCGAGCAGCTGAAGGCGCGCCCTGAGGAGCTGCCCGAGCGCGTCTCGGGCCTGGTGACCAGGCTGCGGGACGCGCAGCGGGACCTGGAGCGGCTGCGCAGCACGCAGCTGCTGGCGTCCGGGCCCGAGCTCGTCGGTCACGCCGAGGACATCAACGGGGTGACCCTGGTGGCGCGGCGGCTGCCCGACGGTGTCGCGGCCGACGGTATCCGCAAGCTCGCGCTCGACGTCCGGGGCCGGCTGCCGGCCGACCGGCCCGCGGTGGTCGTGCTGGCCGGCGTTCCTGACGACCGGCCGGTGATCGTCGCGGCGGTCAACGAGGCGGGGCGGCAGCGGGGGCTGGCCGCGGGCAGGCTGGCCGGGATCGCGGCCAAGCAGGTCGGCGGTGGCGGCGGCGGCAAGGACGACGTCGCGCAGGGCGGCGGCGCGCCCGTCAGCCAGGCCGGGCCGCAGGCGATCGATGGTGCTTTTGATGCAGTTCGTACTGCTCTGAGGGACGCCGCAGGAGGCTTTGGGCTACCGTGAGACCGTGCCGCTCCCCCGAGGCTGCCTCGACGAGACATTTGCGCCGGAAGCTGATCGCTTGCCGGTGAGGAAGGGCGTCCGGCTTGCCATCGACGTCGGCTCGGCGCGCATCGGCGTGGCCAGGTGCGACCCTGACGGCCTGATCGCCAGCCCGCTGACCACGGTCACCCGCGGCCGGGGCGACCTGGCCAGGCTGGCCGAGCTGGCCGAGACCAGCGGCGCGGTCGAGGTGATCGTCGGCCTGCCCACGACGCTGTCCGGCCACGAGGGCAAGGCCGCACAGGACGCCCGGGCCTTCGCCCGGGGGCTGGCCAGCAGGCTGGCGCCGGTCCCGGTCCGGCTGGTCGACGAGCGCTTCACCACGGTGACCGCGCACGACGCGCTGCGCACGGCCGGACGGGACTCCAGGGCCAGGCGCGGGGTAGTGGACCAGGCGGCGGCGGCGGTCCTGCTGCAGGCGGCGCTGGACGCCGAGCAGTCCACCGGCAGGCCGGCCGGTGAACCGGTGCTGCCCGCGACCGGAGTGCCCGAGTGACCGGCCGCAGGCGCCGGCCGGGGGATGAGTTCGCCGACGACTATCCCTGGACGCCTGGCGAGCAGCCCGACGGTTACCCGCGCGACGACGGCACCGAGCCGCCGTGGTCGCCCGCCGAGGAACCGCGGCGTGAAGGCCGGCGCGGCAGGCATTCGGCCGCCCCGCCGCCCGTCACGCCGCCTCCGGCTGTCCCGCATCAGGCTGTCCCGCCCGAGGACCCGCACTCTCGGCCTGGCCGCCCGGGGATGGCCGCGCCGCCGCCCCGGGGCCGGGCTGGTTCCGGTCAGCCGCCGCTGCCCCGGCAGCCGGGCCAGCGGGACCAGGGGTACCCGCAGCCCGGGGCCAACGGCGCGCCGACCGCCCGCTACCCGGTCCAGCGGGGCGGCCGCCCCGCGGGACCGCCCCCGTATCCTGGGCAGGCAGGCAACCGCTCCGCGCCGAACGGCCGGCCCTCTGTTCCCGGTGGCCGGTCTCCTCTCCCCGGCGGCGGGCCGCCGTACCCCGGTGCCAGACCCTCCGGCGGCGGCATCCCGGACCGGGGCCAGGCAGGCAGCGGTCCCTACCCGGGGGTTGCGGGCCGGCTGCCGCGCGGACGTGGTGAGTACCCGCCGCCGGGGGAGGGGTACCCGGCGGGCGGCAGCCCGGGCCGCGCCGGGGGCCGTGACGACGACAACGCCGCGGGCCGCGACCGCTACGGCGCCGGCGGCGAGTACGGCGCTCCCGGTGACTCCGGCGCTCGCCGCGCCCGGCCCGGCTACGGCGCCCCCGGCGCCCCGGACGGCTACAGCGCCCCCGGCGCCCCGGACGGCCACGGCGCTCGCGGTACCGGCGCCGCAAGCGGTTACGGCGCCCCGGACGGCCAGGGCGCGCCAGACGGCTACCGCGACGACGGCTTCTGGGCCCCCGACGACCGCGACCCTGCGGCCGGACGGGGCGGCTACGACGACCGGGATGACCGGCCCGTCCGGCCCAAGCGCCGCCACCGGGGCCGCTGGGCCGCCCTGATCGCGGTGCTCGTCATCGTCGTGCCGCTGGCCGTCGCCGCGTTCTTCGCCTACCGCGCCATCGCCGGGCACTACTTCCCCGCGGACTACTCGGGCGCCGGGACCGGCAAGGTCGTCGCGCAGATCCACTCCGGAGACTCGGCCACCGTGATCGGGGACCGGCTGTTCACTCTCGGCGTGGTCGCCAGCTCCCGCGCGTTCGTGCTCGCCGCCGAGGCCAGCCCCAAGGCCAGCTCGCTGCAGCCGGGCTTCTACCTCATGCACGAGCACATGAACGCGACGCTCGCGTTCAACCTGCTGCTCAAGCCGTCGGCGCGGATACAGCACATGGTTACGATCCCGGAGGGCCTGCGCGAATCGCAGATCCTGGCCGCGCTCGGCCAGAGCTCGGGCATCCCGGTCGCCGACTACAAGAAGGCGCTGCGCAACACCGCCGCGCTCGGCCTGCCCTCCTATGCCCGCGGCAACCCCGAGGGATACCTGTTCCCGGCGACCTACGCCATCCAGCCGCACATGACCGCGGCCGGCGTCCTGCAGGCGATGGTGCAGAGCTTCAACGCCGAGGCGGCCAGCGTTAACCTGGCGCAGGCGGCAGGCGGTGTGCACCTCACGCCAGCCCAGGTCATCGTCGTGGCCAGCCTGGCGCAGGCCGAGGGGGGCAAGGTCTCCGACTTCCCCAAGATCGCCCGGGTGATCTACAACAGGCTGCACGCCGGGATGAAGCTGCAGTTCGACAGCACCGTGCTCTACGGCCTGCACGCCTACGGCATCCGGGCATCGAGCCAGCAGCTGAACAGCAACTCGCCGTACAACACCTACAAGTACGCGGGGCTGCCGCCGGGCCCGATCGACAGCCCGGGTGACGCGGCCATCCGCGCCGCGCTGCACCCGGCGGCCGGTAACTGGCTGTACTTCGTCACCGTGAACCCGAAGACCAAGCAGACCGATTTCACCTCGAGCTACGCGGTCTTCCAGCAGCTGTCGGCGCAGCTGAACCGGAACCAGGCAGGGTGAAGCTGCAGGCGCGGAAGGCCGCGGTGCTCGGCTCGCCGATCGCGCACTCGCTGTCGCCGGCGCTGCACCGCGCCGCCTACGCCGCTCTCGGCCTCGGCGGCTGGTCCTACCAGCCGCTCGAGTGCGACGAGGCCGGCCTGGCCGGGCTGCTGGCAGGCTGCGGCCCGGACTGGGCCGGGCTGTCGCTCACGATGCCGCTCAAGCGCGCGGTGCTGCCGCTGCTCGACCGCACCGACCCGGTGGCCGCAGCGACCGGCGGGGCGAACACCGTGGTCTTCAGCGGCGGGGCCAGGCACGGGTACAACACCGACGTGCCCGGCCTGGTGACCGCGCTGGCCGAGGCCGGCCTCACCGAGGCTCGGGCCGGGGCGCTGATCCTGGGCGCGGGCGCCACCGCCTGCTCCGCGCTGGCCGCGCTGCGCGACCTCGGCCTGCGGCAGGCGACGGCGGCCGTCCGGGACCCGGCGCGCGCGGAGGGGCTGCTGGCGGCGGCCGCACGGCTCGGGATGAGCGTCGCCCTGTGCGCGTTCGGAAGCGACGTAGGGGCTGAGCTGCTCATTTCCACCGTTCCGGCAGGTGCCGCCGATTTTTATGCCGAACGGCTCCGAGGGCTCCCGCACCCGCCAGCGATGATCATGGACGTGGTGTATCACCCGTGGCCGACGCCGCTGGCAATGGCGGCGAGCCAGGCCGGCTCGGTCGTGGTCGGCGGGTTCGAGCTGCTGCTGCACCAGGCCGCCCGGCAGGTGGAGCTCATGACCGGGCAGCAGGCGCCGGTGCAGGCGATGCGCGAGGCCGGCGTCGCCGAGCTGGCCCGGCGGACCGGGACCGGTAAGTTGACCTCAAATAATTTGACATCAAATTAGCTGCGCTGCCATGCTGGCCGCGTGACCGGACAGCAGGAGACCGCCGAGGCACAGCCCGAGGTCAGCCCCGGCGCCAGCCGGCCGGACCGGCCGGATCACGGCGGCTGGGTCTGGGGCGATGAGGGCGCGGCGGTTCCGCCGGACGCGCCGCTGTACGCCCTGCTCGCCGTGGCCGTGCGGTCGATGGGCGCGTTCTGGGCGCACGCGGCACAGGGAACCGGGATCAGCCCGGCCGGCCTGGGCATCCTGCGGGTGCTGGTGGCGCGGGACGGGCTGAAGTCAAGCGAGGTCGCCGCGCGCGGCTGGTCCACGCCCGGCACCGTGACGTCCGTGGTGGACACGCTGGTCCGCGAGGGCTATGTGCAGCGGCGCAGGGACGACGAGGACCGGCGGGTGGTCAGGCTGTTCGTGACCGAGGCCGGCCGCCACAAGTGCGGCGAGGCGCTGGCGCAGGTGGCGCCCCGGCTGAGCAGCTGCCTGGCCTTCGTGGACCCGGCCGACGAGCCGGTGATCAGGAAGTTCCTGGTGGACACGATCATCACGTTCGGGGATCTGGTGCGAGAGGAACGCAAGTGACCGAGCCCGCAGCTCAGCCGCCGGCACCGCCCCCGGCGATCCGCACCGAGGACCTGCGCAAGACCTACAAGACGTCCCGCGGCGACGTGCCGGCCGTCCGCGGCATCGACCTGGCCGTCGGCACCGGCGAGTTCTTCGGCCTGCTCGGGCCCAACGGCGCCGGCAAGTCCACCACGATCGGCATGCTCACCACACTGGTGGTGCCCACCGGCGGCCGGGCCTGGGTGGCCGGGATCGACGTGGTCGCCGACCCGGTCGGGGTCAAGCGCAGGATCGGCGTGGTGACGCAGAACAACACGCTGGACATGCAGCTCACCGTGGCGGAGAACCTGGAGTTCCGCAGCAGGTTCTTCGGGCTCGGGCTGCGCGACGCCGCCCGCCGCGCGGAGCAGCTGCTCGTCGCGTTCGGGCTCGCCGACCGGCGCAAGGCGATCGCCACCGACCTGTCCGGCGGCCAGGCCAAGCGGCTGCTCATCGCCCGCGCCCTGGTGCACAAGCCCGACGTGCTGTTCCTGGACGAGCCGACGGCCGGCCTGGACCCGCAGACCAGGGTGAACCTGTGGGACATGCTGCGCGAGCTGCATGCCGAGGGGCAGACGATCCTGCTGACCACGCACTACATGGAAGAGGCCGAGGCGCTGTGCGACCGGGTCGCCGTGGTGGACCACGGCGAGGTGCTCGCGGCCGGCACGATTGACGAGCTGAAGGAAGGCGCCGGCGCCGACACGGTGGTCACCGTCAGGTACGAGAGCCCGGTGCCGGACGGACTCGCGGTCCGGGCCGGCCTGGAAGGCCGGCCGGGGATCAGCAGGATCGAGACCGACGGCGACCAGGTCCGGGTGTTCGCCCGCGAGCCGGAAGGCGTGCTCGGCGAGCTGGTCACGGCAGGCGCCTCGGCCGGCCTGACGGTCCGTGACGCCGCGCAGCTCAGGCCCAGCCTGGAGACCGTTTTTCTCAGCCTGACCGGACGGGAGTACCGCGAGTGACCACCACGACGGGGACCCAGCAGGCCGGCGCCGAGAGCGCGGCGCTGCCGTCCCGCGCGCTGGCCGGGTCCGGCGCCGCCGCGATCATCACCGACGCCCCGGAGCCGCACCCCACGCTGATCAGGACGTTCGCCGCCATGATGGCGCGCGAGGGCCGGGTGCTGCGGCGCAACCTGATCGGGACCTTCACCCGCGCCATCATGCAGCCGCTGCTGTTCGTCTTCGTGTTCACCTACGTGATGCCCAAGATCGGCGGCAGCGGGATCTTCGGCGCCGGGGCGGCTGCGGGCGGGGCCACGTTCGCCACCATCCTGCTGCCCGGCCTGATGGCCTCGATGCTGTTCATGCAGGGCATCATGGCCGTGACGTTCCCGCTGGTGATGGAGTTCTCCTGGCAGCGCACGATCGAGGACAGGGCGCTGGCCCCGGTGCCGATCCGGGTGCTGGCCATCCAGAAGATCCTGGCGGGGGCGGTGCAGTCGTTCCTCGGCGCGCTCATCGTCATCCCGATCGTGCTGCTGGTGCACGCGCCGGGGCAGTCGCCGCACGTGAACGTGACCGACTGGCCGCTGCTCGCCGTGATCCTGGTGACGGGGTCACTGCTGACCGCCTCGCTCGGGCTGCTGCTCGGCACGCTGATGGATCCGCGCAAGATGCAGATGCTGTTCGCCGCGATCCTGCTGCCCGCCACCATGCTGGGCTGCGTCTACTATCCGTGGTCGGCCCTGCACAGCATCCGCTGGCTGCAGATCGCCGTCCTGATCAACCCCATGGTGTACATGTCGGAGGGGCTGCGCGCGGTGCTGACCCCGCAGACCGGGCACCTGGCGCTGTGGGCGATCCTGCTGGTGCTCATCGGCGTGACCGCGCTCGTCGGCTACTTCGGCACCAAGGCGTTCGCCCGCCGGGTGCTGAACTGACCGTGCGGATGGCGTGCTGACCGTCAGGGCACACTAGGCTGGCGGGAATAGCACGGCAGCCCGCAATGCTGTTAGTGTTGTTGGCCGACTACCCGGTGATTTTTCATGCCGGGTAATGCAAGCGGAGGACCACCTCCCACCTGGCCGGCTCACCGGGTCTCGCGACCCGCGGCCGGCGGGTCAGGCCGGACGTTCCGGACGTGATCGCGCGGGAAGCGCGGCTTCGCGCCGGGCGGCTGGCGCGGCGCCTGCCGATGCCTCTTCGGGCAGCGGGCGGTGCCGCGGATCGTGGTGCCCCGCATGCAGACGCCGTGCGGGGCTTTTCTCATGGCGGGGGGTTCGCCGTCCGCCTGGGGTCTGCCTGCGGCGCACAGTCGGAAAACAGTCCGCCGCCGGAGATGCCGGCGACGGAGCAGAGCAAGGGTTCATGGAGGTCACATCAGCGTCGAACCGCGTATCAACGAGCGTATACGCGTCCCCGAAGTCCGTCTTGTCGGCCCGAACGGTGAGCAGGTAGGCATCGTTTCGGTCAATGACGCGCTCCGGCTGGCCCAGGAGGCCGATCTCGACCTGGTCGAGGTCGCGCCGACCGCACGGCCGCCGGTGTGCAAGCTGATGGATTACGGGAAATTCAAGTACGAGTCAGCGCTCAAGGCCAGGGAATCACGCAAAAACCAGGCGCAGACGGTCATCAAGGAGATCAAGCTCCGCCCCAAGATCGATCCCCACGATTACGGCACCAAGAAGGGCCACGTGGAGAGGTTCCTCAAGCAGGGGGACAAGGTCAAGGTGACGATCATGTTCAGGGGGCGCGAGCAGTCCCGGCCGGAGCTAGGGTTCCGGCTGCTGCAGCGACTGGCCGGCGATGTCGAGGAACTCGGCTTCGTCGAGGCCCAGCCCAAGCAGGACGGGCGGAACATGATCATGGTGATCGGTCCGCACAAGAAGAAGAGCGAAGCGAAAACCGAGCGCGCGGCCGAGCGGTCGGCTCAGGCGCACGCGCACGCTGAGGCTCAGGCTGCGGCTCAGGCCAGCAAGCCGGTGCCAAGGCCGCGCAGCGTGCCTGCTGCGGTCGCCGATCCGGCGGCCGCCGACCAGGCGGAGGCCAACGGGACCGCGCGGGCGGTGGCATCAGGCATGCGGGCTGAGGCGGCCGCGGCGGCCTCGGCGGCCGAGCGGGACGCCTAGCGGCGCAATGAGCGCGGGCCGTCACCCCGGTGGCTGCCCGGCGTGAAGCCCATGGCCGGGCTACGTGGCTGACAGACGGGCCGCGTGCCCGATGTAACTGTGTCTCAGGCACACTGTGTAACGGTGCCTGAGACACGATGAGGACAGGCGTGCCTCGCGGCACGCTCAGGATATGGAGGCGACGGCGAGATGCCGAAGATGAAGACGCACAGCGGCGCCAGCAAGCGGTTCCGGCTGACGGGCTCGGGAAAGATTATGCGCCGCCGCGCCAACCGGGGTCATCTGCTTGAGCACAAGTCCTCCCGGCGGACCCGCCGGCTGGGGAAGGACGTTCCCATAGCTCGCGGTGACCTGAAGAAGACCAAGAAGCTGCTAGGGCTGTAGCCCGGCCAGGCTAACGAGGAGAAACACAAAATGGCACGCGTGAAGCGGGCACTGAACGCCCACAAGAAGCGCAGGGTCGTCCTCGAGCGGGCGAGCGGCTACCGGGGCCAGCGGTCTCGTCTATACCGCAAGGCCAAGGAGCAGATGCTCCACTCGATGACCTACGCGTACACCGGCCGTAAGGACCGCAAGGGTGATTTCCGGCGGCTGTGGATCCAGCGGATCAACGCGGCGTCCCGGGCCAACGGGATGACCTACAACCGGTTCGTGCAGGGGCTCAAGGCCGCGGGGGTTGAGGTCGACCGGCGCATGCTGGCCGAGCTCGCGGTCGCGGACGCGGCCGCGTTCGCGGCCCTGGTCGAGGTGGCGAAGAAGGCGCTCCCCGACACGACCGCGAAGGCAGATCAGGCACGGGCCGCCTGACCAGGCGGCAGCCGGGAGCGGGGACGGGCATGCCCGTCCCCGCTGCTCATCAGCAGGCGGGAATCCGCTCGCCCAGGGTCAGGGCGGCACGCCAGCTCGGAAAGCGGGCGCTGCGTGAGCGTGCCCGTGCTTTCCTGGCCGAGGGCCCGCAGGCGGTGACCGAGGCGCTCGGGTCAGGAGCCGCGCTGACCGAGCTCTACCTGACCGCCGAGGGCAGCAGCCGCCACCCGGAGCTCGCCGGCCAGGCCCGCCTCGCGGGTGCGTCGGTACAGGTGGTGAGCGGCGAGGTGATGGCGAGCCTCGCCCAGACCGTCACCCCGCAGGGCGTGCTCGGCGTCTGCGCGTTCGTTGACGTCCCGCTGGCCGGGCTGACCGCGGCGGCCCCGAGGCTGGTGGTCGTTCTCGCGCAGGTACGCGACCCGGGCAACGCGGGCACGGTGCTGCGCACGGCGGACGCCGCGGGCGCGGACGGCGTGGTGTTCTCCCGTGCCTCGGTGGACCCGTATAACGGCAAGTGCGTCCGGGCGTCCGCGGGCAGCCTGTTCCACCTGCCGGTCGTGACCGGGGTCAGCCCCGCTGAGACAGCCGCCGCGCTGCGCGCGGCCGGGCTGCGGATCCTGGCGGCCGACGGCAGCGGCCGCCGCTCGCTCGACGAGCTGGCCGACGCGGGCCAGCTGGCCCGCCCGACCGCCTGGCTGTTCGGCAACGAGGCCTGGGGACTGCCCGATGACCTGCTCGCCCTGGCCGACGAGACCGTGTCGGTGCCGATCTACGGCCGGGCCGAGAGCCTGAACCTGGCCGCCGCGGCGGCCGTGTGCCTGTACGGCTCGGCCCGGGCGCAGCGGCACGGGTGAGCGCCCGGGGCGGGGATGGCGGTCCGCCCGCGGCCGACCGGGGGCTTTTCCGCGGCTGACGGGGCTGTGGCGCTCGTCACCTCCGGGACTGTGCCGCACCGCACCAGGGCGAAGGGTTCTGCACTGGCAGCCGGTGATTCTTCCCTGGTAGGACGGCCGGACCGGCATGCAGGGTTCGGGCATACATGCCGTATCCGGCCATAGCAGGATATCCCCGCCGAAAAGGGGGGCTCCCCTTCACCGGCTCCGACACGCTAGAGTCTGATCGCATTCCGTTACGCTGCGCAAGCTAACGGCAGCGGCCCGGCTCCGGCCGGATCCGCTGGTGATGCGCGCCGGGCAGAAGTCTTCGAGTGGATGGGTCATGACGGGCACAACACGCCGGGTCGGCGGCTATCGCGCGGGCAGTTACCGTGCCAGCTGCTACCGCGCGTGGGGACCGGCCGGCGAGGACGAGCCTGCCGCCGGCCCGGCGGGCGGCGCGCCGTACGAGCAGCCCGATGCCCTGGCCAGCCTGGTGATCGCGGACGACCTGCCGGACGGCCTGGTGATCGCCGACCATGCGGGCCGGGTCGAGGTCTTCAACGCCGCCGCGGCCCGGCTGACCGGCACTCCCGCCGCCGACGTCCTGGGCCGGGACGTCCGCGACGTGCTCCCGCTGCACGACTCCGACGGCCGCTGCTGGTGGACGTGCACCGATCCCTATCACGGCCTGTGCACCAGGACCAGGCACCCCGAGGCGTCCCTGTACCTGCCGGACGGGACCGAGGTGCTGGCCACGATGGGCTACGTCCGTGAGCGGCGGCGCCAGCCCGCGGCCCCCCGGCGGGTGCGCCGCATCGTGATCACCCTGCGCGGCGCCGAGCCGCGGGCCCGGATCGAGCGCAGCCGCGCCGACCTCGTCTCGACCGTGGCGCACGAGCTGCGCTCGCCGCTGACCAGCGTCAAGGGCTTCACCGCGACGCTATTGGCCAAGTGGTACCGGTTCAACGACGACCAGAAGCGGGTCATGCTCGAGACGGTCAACGCCGACGCGGACCGGGTGACCAGGCTCATCACGGATCTTCTCGACGTGTCCAGGATCGAGTCCGGCCGCCTCGAGGTGCACCGCCAGCTGGTGGACATCCCCGGCCAGGCCCGGCGGCTCATCGCCGGCCGGGTCGCGGCCGGCGAGGCGGCCGGCCGGTTCAGGCTGGAGGTCAACGGCCCGCTGCCGGAGACCTGGCTGGACCAGGACAAGGTCGATCAGATCATGAGCAACCTGGTAGAGAACGCGCTGCGGCACGGCGCTGGTACCGTAACCATTGTGGTGGAGTCGGCGGACGCTGGCGACTGCCAGGGCGACAGCGCCCGGGCGGTCGCTGTTTCCGTGCGCGATCAGGGCGAGGGGATAGCTCCCGAGCTCGCGCCGAGGGTGTTCCGCCAGTTCTGGCGCGCTAAGCGCCGCAGCGGTACGGGTCTCGGCCTGTTCATCGTGAAGGGCCTGGTCGAAGCGCACGGCGGCACGATCGGCGTGCTGACGGCTCCCGGGGGCGGTGCGGAGTTCCGATTTACCATGCCCGCCGGGATGCCCGACTTCGGCTGACGAGGCGGGAGGTCCGGGGGCTGATAGCCCCGGGCAGGCTGGCCCGGCGGGTGACCCCAGGAATCCAGGACTCGTGGCGGCACGCCCGGCCCAGGGGAGCGCCACTTTCAGCCAGGCAGGGAGACAGGGATGTCTGCAGGCAGTAAACCATATGACCCGGTGGAGGTGGCCGTGCTTTCCGCCGAGGAGGTAACGAAGGCGGCGGACGAGGCGCTGACCGCCATCGCCGCCGCGGCCGACCTGGACGAGCTCAAGGCCGCCCGGCTCGCCCATTTCGGCGACCGGGCACCGCTGACGCTCGCCAGCCAGGAGATAGGAGCGCTGCCGCCGGCCGCGCGGGCCGAGGCCGGCAAGCGGGTGGGCGGCGCGCGGGCCCAGGTGAAGCGCGCGATCGCGGACCGCACGGCGGCCCTGGAAGCCGACCGGGACGAGCGGATCCTCACCGCCGAGGGCGTTGACGTGACGCTGCCGACCGAGCTCTCGCCGCGCGGCGCCCGGCACCCAGACACCCTGGTCGCCGACCGGCTCGTCGATGTGTTCGTCGGGATGGGCTACGAGGTGGCCGAGGGTCCCGAGGTCGAGGCCGAGTGGTACAACTTCGACGCGCTCAACTTCCCGCCCGACCACCCCGCCCGGGCGATGCAGGACACCCTGTTCGTGGCGGGCCCGGAGGGCGGCGAGGACTCGGGCATGGTGCTGCGCACGCACACCTCGCCGGTGCAGATCCGGGCCATGCTCACCCGCCAGCTGCCGCTGTACGTGGTGAGCCCGGGCAAGTGCTACCGCACCGACGAGCTCGACGCCACGCACAGCCCGGTGTTCCACCAGATCGAGTGCCTCGCGGTGGACGAGGGACTGACCATGGCCGACCTGCGCGGCACCGTGCAGGCGTTCGTGGACGCGATGTTCGGCGAGGGGCTGCGGACCAGGTTCCGGCCGGACTTCTTCCCGTTCACCGAGCCGTCCGCGGACGTGTCGATGGAATGCCACGTCTGCCGCGGCGCGTCCGCGCTGCCCGGCGGCGAGCCCTGCCGGGTGTGCAAGTCACAAGGCTGGATCGAGATCGCCGGCTGCGGGATGGTGAACCCGCGGGTGCTGGTGGCCTGCGGGATCGACCCGGACCGGTACAGCGGGTTCGCCTTCGGCCTCGGCATCGAGCGGACCCTGATGATCGCGTACGGGGTCACCGACATCAGGGACACGATCGAGGGTGACGTGCGGTTCTCCGCGGCGTTCGGAACGGAGCTCTGATGCTGATCCCGCTGTCCTGGGTGCGCGAGTACGCGCCCATCGATGACGAGGGCGCCGAGCCGGCCGAGGTGGCGCGGCGGCTCACCGCCGCCGGCCTCGAGGTGGAGTCCGCCACCCGCGTGGGGCACGACGTCCGCGGCGTGGTCGTCGCCGAGGTGCTGCAGATCGAGGAACTGACCGGGCACAAGAAGCCGATCAGGTTCTGCCGCCTCAGGTCCGCCGGCACCGACCAGGCCGGCCAGCACGAGGTGATCTGCGGCGCGGTCAACTTCTCGGTCGGTGACCGGGTGCCGCTCGCGCTGCCGGGTGCCGGGCTGCCCGGCGGCGTCCGGATCGGCGCCAAGCCGGCCTACGGCCGGATGTCGGCCGGGATGATCTGCTCGCCGGCCGAGCTGGGCATCGGCGAGGACCACGCCGGGATCCTCGTGCTGCCCGCCGACGCGCCGCTGGGCGCGGACTTCGCCGGCTACGCGGGCCTGCGGGACGTGGTGCTGGACATCGCGGTCACCCCGGACCGCGGCTACGCCCTGTCGGTCCGCGGGGTCGCGCGGGAGCTGGCGAGCGCGTACGGCGTGCCGTACACCGACCCGGCCGGGACCGGCGTCGCCGACGACGCGGGCACCGCGGGCGGCGCGGCGGCTGAGGTGTACCCGGCGGGCATAGCCGACCCGGCCGGCTGCGACAGGTTCGTGCTGCGCGAGGTGCATGGCCTGGACGCCACCGCCAGGACACCGCTGTGGATGCGGGTCCGGCTGGCCAGGTCCGGGATGCGCAGCATCTCACTGGCCGTCGATATCACCAACTACGTGATGCTCGAGCTCGGCCAGCCGCTGCACGCGTTCGACCGGCACAAGCTGAACGGCCCGATCGTGGTCAGGCGGGCCGAGCCGGGCGAGCGGCTGGAGACCCTCGATCACGTGGTGCGCGAGCTCGACCCCGACGACATCCTGATCACCGACTCCTCCGGGCCAATCTCGCTGGCGGGCACGATGGGCGGGATCGCCACCGAGATCGACGAGAACTCCGCCGACCTGGTGATCGAGGCCGCGCACTTCTCCGCCGAGGTGGTGGCCCGGACGGGCCGACTGCACAAGCTGAGCACCGAGGCGTCCTACCGGTTCGAGCGGGGCGTGGACCGCGAGCTGCCGCTGCGGGCCTCGGCGCAGGCGGTGTCGATGCTCGCCTCGTTCGGCGGCGCGAGCGTGCTGCCGGGCTGCACGCACGTCTTGGTGCCGGTGCAGCCGGTCACGATCACGATGCCGGTGAGCTACCCGGACGAGGTGGCCGGCGTCGTGTACGGCCGGGACACCGTAGTACGGCGGCTGCGCGAGGTCGGCTGCAAGGTGTCGGCCGGGTCCGCGTCCGCTGACGGCCAGCCGCCCGCCGAGGGTAAGCACCTGCGGCACGACCACGGCAGGCATGACCGCTCGGCGCCCGCGCTGGCGGTCACCCCGCCGTCCTGGCGGCCGGACCTGACTGACCCCGCCGACCTAGCCGAGGAGGTCATCCGGCTCGAGGGCTATGCGAACATCCCGATGCGGATGCCGCGCGCGGCCGCGGGCTGCGGCCTGACCGCCCGGCAGCGGTCCCGCCGCAACGTGGGCCGCACGCTCGCGGACGCCGGCTACGTGGAGGTGCTCAGCTGGCCGTTGGGCTCAGCGGCTGACTCCGATGCGCTCCAGCTCCCGCTCGAGGACACCCGCCGCCTGGCGGTGCCGATCGCCAACCCGCTCAGCGAGGACGAGCCGCAGCTGCGCACCACCCTGCTGCCCGGCCTGCTGCGGGTGCTCGCCCGCAACATCGGCCGGGGGTTCGCCGACATCGCCCTGTTCGAGCTGGGACTCGTGTTCCACCCGCGGCCCGGCAGCACCGGCACCGCGCCGATCCTCGCGGTGGACCACGCGCCCACGGTGGCGGAGCTCGGCAGGCTGGACGCCGAGCTTCCCGATCAGCCGCTGCAGGTGGCCGCCGTGCTGGCCGGCCACCGCGAGCTGCCCGGCTGGCGGGACCGGGCCGGACGGCTCGCGTCCTGGGCGGACGCGGTGCAGGCGGCCCGTGACGTGGGCACTGCCTGCCGGGTGCCGGTGACGGTCCGCGCCGCCCAGCAGCCGCCGTGGCATCCCGGCCGCTGCGCCGCGGTGCTCGTGCCCTCCGGGGACGGCGGCGAGTGGCTGGCCGGGTACGCGGGGGAGCTGCATCCCCGGGTGGTCCGGGCCTTCGGCCTGCCCGAGCGGTCCTGTGCCATGGAGCTCGACCTGTCGGTGATCCAGACCGCGGCCGACCGGTCGCCCGAGGTGCAGCCGCCGCGGATCTCCAGCTACCCGGTGGCGACGCAGGACGTGGCGCTGAGCGTGCCGGCGGACGTGCCGGCCGCCGCGGTGCAGGACGCGCTGACCGCAGGCGTGGCCGAGGCCGGCTCGGCCGACCTGCTCGAGGACATCCGGCTGTTCGACCTGTATACCGGCGAGCAGACCGGCGAGGGGCGCAAGTCGCTCGCCTACAAGCTGCGGTTCCGCGCCCCCGACCGGACCCTCACCGCCGAGGAGACGTCGGCGCTGCGGGACGCGGCGGTGGCCGAGGCGGCCCGCCGGCTGGGCGCCGTGCTGCGCGGCAGCTAACTCCCTGGCTCCGGGCAGCTTGCGAGCCCGGCCCCGCGGCGCAGCTCAGTCATGTGCTCGGCCTGGCCTAGGGCGGATGAACCTAGGCCAGGCGCATGAGCCTTGCCAGTGATGCACGCGCGATTGCCTTGGCGGCAACTAGCCCCAGGTTGTTGAACGCATGGCGCATCTCCCTCCAGAGCACGCAGTTCCCTTGGTCGGGGGTCGTCCCTCACCTTCGCAGCCCGCAATAACGCTGCAGGCGGGCCCGGTTCGCCCGCTCGATTGTCGTGTTTCATGTTTCCATGTACAACATGCACCGGATGTCGGGATGGTGCGTTTTATTGCTCACAGTGCGAGCGAGCGCATCAGGGTGTAACTATCCGGCTACGTTCCGCCCGCTACCTTTACCGGCGAGTAGTCAGGACTTGACAGACTGCAGCCTCCATCTGTGACAATACGGGGCAGCGTCCATGTGGTCCGCTATGGATCGCTTTGCTGGGACACGCACACATCGCTACGGGAGGAGGCCATGCGCATCGCCTCCTGCAAACGGTTGTATCGGAGCATCTTCCCGGCTCTGAGGGCATGGTCAGTCTGGGAGCTGCCGCGCAGAGTGGGCATCTTCGTCGTCGCCGTGATTGCCGCGGACCTGGCGGCGATCGGGCTGGCGGCGTCGTCCTTCTCCGTCCGGTCTCATGACGTGCTGCTGTTCGGCCTGCTGCTGGCCTGCACCGCCGCCACGGTAGAACTCACCCGGCGGGTGGGAGAGCCCGCCGGAATGATCAAGGACGTGTATACGGTCTGGGAGCTCCCTGTCGCGATCCTGCTCCTGCCGCTCTACGCCTTCATCGCGCCGATAGTGCGCATGACGCTGGTCCAGTGGCGGATCCGCCGCGCTCCGACCTACCGCCGCGTGTTCAGCTCTGCCGCGCTTGGCCTCGCCCTCGGCGCTGCCTCGCTCACCTTCCACACCATGAGCAGGGTGGCGATCGGCCCCGCGCCCACGCCAGGGCTGCGCGCTTCGCTCTGGATCGTGGCCGTTGCGGTGTGCGGCACGCTGCAATGGGTGCTGAACACCGCCCTGGTCCTGACCGCTATCAAGGGATCGGACCCGACGGCGCGGGTGCGGGACATGGCCTTCTCCCGCGAGCCGCTGTTCAACGACATCACGGAGTTGTGCGTAGCGTGCCTCGTCGCCTTCGCCGCGGCGGCCAGTTCCCTCGTGGTGGTCATCGCCTTCCCGTTCGTCGTCCTGCTGCAGCGCTCGCTGCGGCACTCCCAGCTGGTGAACGACTCCCGGATTGACTCCAAGACCGGGCTGCTGAACGCGGGCACGTGGGAACGCGAGGCGGCGGCCGAGGTAGCCCGGGCCTCGAGGACGAAGAACCCGCTGGCGGTCGCGCTCATTGACATCGACAAGTTCAAGGCCGTCAACGACACGTACGGGCACCTGGTGGGTGATCAGGTACTGAAGGAGATCTCCAGTTCGTTCACCGACCACCTGCGGGAGTACGACCTGGCCGGGCGGTTCGGCGGCGAGGAGTTCGTCCTGCTGCTGCCGCATACCGCCGAGCGCGACGCGTACCGGATCGCGGAGCGCATGCGCGCGCACATCGCCGGCATGACGATCGGCATCGGCAGCGGAACCGGGGCCGAGCCGGTGTACGTGACCGTGTCCATCGGGGTGGCCGTGCTCGACGAGACCCGGCGTGACCTCACCGATCTGCTCGCCTCCGCCGACGCGGCGCTCTACCGCGCCAAGCAGGGCGGCCGGGACCAGGTGCGGATGGACACGAGCAGCAGGATGCGCCCGGAATCCCGTCCGGTGACCTCATCAGCAACCGAGACCACGCCGGGCTGACGGAGCTCGCCCGCCGGGGCTGAGCTGCTACCTGGCGAGGTCCTCCGGATCCAGGGTGCCGACGGCGATGGGCTCCACGACCCGGCGGCTGCTGCCGCCGCCGGAGAGGGCCGCCGCCATGCTGTCCCGGAACACCTCGAACGAGTAGCGGATCCCGTCCACGTTCGCGTGCTGCTGCGCCCAGTTCCGTATCGCCCGGATCTCGGCCCGGTCGTTGCCGGCCTGGCCCTCGGTGGCGCTGTCCGGGGAGCACATCTCGGACTGGATCATGTCCGGCGGCTCGCCGTCGGACGGCCAGATCCGGACCAGGTACTTGGTGACAAGATCCATGCTGTCCTCCGCTGGGAGTCTACGGCGGCGCTCGCGCCGTCCGGGGCGCTCTAGCTGGCTGTTCCCGAACCCGCGGGCTGGCTCTGCAGGTTCAGCACGGCGACGATCTCGGTTCCGCCCTTGCGGCAGTTCGATGCCTCGCCGGTCTGCACGATCGTCGGGGTGTCCTCGCCCTGGCAGGTCCAGCCGTTCACCTTCACCGGCGCGCCGCCGCCGTTGCCCTGCACCTGGCCCGCCCGCACCAGCGCCGTGTAGCCGCGCTGGATCCGCATGGCCACCGGGCAGGCGGCGGACCCCTTCTCCACCTCAACGATCACCGGCACGTCGGCGGCGGTCCGCGTGGTCCCGCAGGTGGCCAGGGGCGGGGCGAGCTGGCTGGCCGGCGAGCCGCCGGAATCACCTACCGGGGCGGCCCGCGGTCCCGGTGACGCGCCGCACCCCGTGACGCATCCGGCGAGCGCGACGAGCGCAGCGAGCGCGGCGGCTGCCAACCGCGAGCGTCGCATGGGGGATCTCCTTTCCGCGCCCCCATCATGCCGCCGCGCCCCCGGCGGATGAAAGCCGGCTCCCCGTCGCGAGGCAGTTGCGCTGCGTGGTCCCCTGGGTTTGCATAAGTAATCGAGATAGTGCATAATTCTGCAGGTGCGTCCCCGGCCCGCGGGCCCGGACGGACACGGGCAGCAGCCCGGCTGGACACAGGCGACACCGAGGAGATCATGTGGGCGCGCGGGTGGCGGTAGCCGGTGCGAGCGGCTACGCCGGCGGGGAGCTGCTGCGCCTGCTGGCCGGGCACCCCGGCCTGGAGATCGGCCCGGTCGCCGCCGGGTCGAGCGCGGGCAAGCCGGTCACCGACCTGCATCCGAACCTCGCCAGCCTGGCTGGTCACCGGTTCGTGCCCACCGACGCCGACTCCCTGTCGGCCGCCGACCTGATCTTCCTCGCCCTGCCCGCCGGGGAGTCGGCCAAGCTTGCCGCGCAGCTGCCCCCCGACGCGATGATCGCCGACCTCGGTCCCGACTTCCGGCTGGCCGACCCGGCGGCCTGGACCAGGTTCTACCGGATCCCGCACGCCGGCCTGTGGACCTACGGCCTGCCCGAGCTGCCCGGGGCCCGCGCCCGGATCCAGGACGCCGCCCGGATCGCCGTGCCCGGCTGCTACGCGACCGCGTCGATCCTCGCGCTGGCGCCGCTGCTCGCCGCGGGCCTCGCCGAGCCTGACGACATCGTGATCGTCGCCGCCTCTGGCACCTCCGGCGCCGGCCGGGGCGCCCAGCCGGAACTGCAGGGCAGCGAGGTGATGGGCGCGGTGTCCGCCTACCAGGCCGGCGGCGTGCACCGGCACACCCCCGAGATCGAGCAGGCCCTGGCCTCGATGGCCGGCGGCGAGCAGGATGGCCCCGGCGTCACCGTGTCCTTCACGCCGCTGCTGGCGCCGATGCCGCGCGGCATCCTGGCCACCTGCACCGCCATCCTGGCCCCCGGCGTTTCCGCGGAAACGCTGCGCGACGCGATGGCGAGCGCGTACGCCGACGAGCCGTTCGTGCACCTGCTGCCCGAGGGCCGCTGGCCGAGCACGGCCGCGACCGCCGGGTCCAACGCCGTCCACCTCCAGGTCGCGGCGGACGAGCACGCCGGCCGCGCGGTGGTCGCCGCCGCGATCGACAACCTCGGCAAGGGCGCAGCCGGGCAAGCGGTGCAGTGCGCCAACCTCATGCTCGGCCTGGCCGAGACGGCGGGCCTGACCACGAACGGGGTGGCGCCTTGAGACCTCCCGGGCACCGCCCTACCGAAGCCAGCGAAGCGCCCGCGAAGGAGACAGCCAGATGAGCGTGACCGCCCCGCTCGGCTTCCGCGCGGGCGGGGTGGCCGCCGGGCTCAAGGCGTCCGGCGCCCGCGACGTCGCCGTGGTGATCAACGACGGCCCGTCCCGCGCCGCGGCCGGCGTGTTCACCGCCAACCGCGTCCAGGCCGCCCCCGTGCTGTGGACCCGCCAGGTCATCAGCGGCGGCCGGATCCGCGCGGTGGCGCTCAACTCCGGTGGCGCGAACGCGTGCACCGGCCCCGACGGTTTCGCCGATACCCATGAAATTGCCGAACGGCTGGCGGCTCGACTCGCCGACTCGGCCGCCGAGGTCGCCGTGTGCTCGACCGGCCTTATCGGCGAGCGGCTGCCGATGGACAAGCTGCTGCCGGGCCTGGACGCCGCGGCCGCCGGCGCATCGCGGACCGGCGGCCCTGCCGCCGCCGACGCGATCAGGACCACGGACACGGTGGTCAAGATCGCGTTCAGGCGCGGGGACGGGTACACGATCGGCGGGATGGCCAAGGGCGCCGGCATGCTGGCGCCGTCGCTGGCCACCATGCTCTGCGTGCTGACCACCGACGCCGACCTGGCCGCCGCCGACCTCGACGCGGCGCTGCGCCGCGCGACCGCCGTGACGTTCGACCGGCTGGACACCGACGGGTGCATGTCTACCAACGACACCGTGCTGCTGCTGGCCAGCGGCGCATCCGGGGTGCGCCCGGAGGCGGCCGAGTTCGCCGCCCAGCTCACCGCGGTCTGCGCCGACCTGGCCCGCCAGCTGCAGCTGGACGCCGAGGGCGCGGGCAAGGCGATCGCGATCGAGGTCGTCGGCGCGGCCAGCGAGCGGGACGCGGTCACCGCCGGCCGCGCGGTCGCCCGCAGCGCCCTGCTCAAGTGCGCGATCGCGGGCGAGGACCCGAACTGGGGCCGGGTGCTGTCCGCGGTCGGGACCACCGACGCGGTGTTCGAGCCGGACCGGCTGAACGTCGCCATCAACGGCATCTGGGTCTGCCGGAACGGGTACGCGGCCGACGACAGGGACAAGGTGGACCTCAGCCCCCGGGACGTGACGATCACCGTTGACCTGGCCGCCGGGCCGGACTCGGCGACGATCACCACCACCGACCTGACCGTGGCCTACGTGCACGAGAACACGGCGTACTCAACGTGACGACGAATACCGAGCCCCGCGTGACGGCCGCCGGGCAGCCAAGCGCGAGCGACAGGGATGCGATCGCGAAGGCGGCGACGCTGATCGAGGCGCTGCCCTGGCTCAACCGGTTCCACGGCGAGACCGTCGTGATCAAGTACGGCGGGCACGCGATGGCCGACGAGGAGCTGCGTGCCGGGTTCGCCCAGGACGTGGTGTTCCTGCGCTACGCCGGGCTCCGGCCCGTCGTCGTGCACGGCGGCGGGCCGCAGATCAGCGAGCACCTGGCCCGGCTCGGCCTGGAGACCACGTTCACCGCGGGGCTGCGGGTCACCACGCCGGAGACCATGGACGTGGTCCGGATGGTGCTGACCGGCCGGGTGAACCGGGACGTGGTCGGGCTGATCAACCGGCACGGGCCGTTCGCGGTCGGCATGTCCGGCGAGGACGCCAACCTGTTCACCGCGCGCCGTAAGCCGGCCATCGTGGACGGCGCGGCCGTGGACATCGGGCTGGTCGGCGAGATCACCGAGGTGAGCCCTGGCGCAGTTGAGGCGCTGCTCGGTGACGGCCGCATCCCGGTGGTGTCCAGCGTCGCCGCGGGCCAGGCCGGCGAGGTGTACAACGTCAACGCCGACACCGCGGCCGGCGCGCTGGCGGTCGCGCTCGGCGCGGCCAAGCTCGTCGTGCTGACCGACGTGGCCGGGCTGTACGCGGACTGGCCGGGCAGCGGCGCGGACGCGGCGGACCCGCCCGGGCAGGTGATCAGCCAGCTCACCGCCGCAGAGCTGGCGGCTCTGCTGCCCGCGCTGAGCGCGGGCATGATCCCCAAGATGACCGCCTGCCTGGACGCCGTGCGCGGCGGCGTGCCGCAGGCGCACGTGCTGGACGGCAGGCTGCCGCACGCGGTGCTGCTGGAAATCTTCACCGACTCAGGCATCGGCACGATGGTCGTGCCAGACGGGAGCCCGGCATGACGGCTGCTGAGCAGTTGCGCAAGCGGTACGCGGCCGCGCTGATGCCGAACTACGGGCTGCCGGACGTCGCGCTGGTCGGCGGCCAGGGCTGCCAGCTGTGGGACGCCGACGGCAACGAGTACCTCGACCTGATCGCCGGGATCGCGGTGAGCGCGCTCGGGCACGGCCATCCGGCCCTGGTCAAGGCCGTCACCAACCAGGCCGTGCTGCTGGCGCACACCAGCAACCTGTTCCTGCACGAGCCCGAGGTGCAGCTGGCCGAGCGGCTGCTCGCGTTGCTCGGCGCGGATGGCCGGGTCTTCTTCGCCAACTCCGGCACCGAGGCCAACGAGGCCGCGCTCAAGGTGGTGCGGCGCGCGCAGGCCAAGCGCGGGGACCCCGGCCGCCGGGTGATCGTGGCGGCCGAGCACGGCTTCCACGGCCGCACGATGGGCGCGCTCGCGCTGACCGGGAAGGCGTCGATCCGCGAGCCGTTCGGGCCGTTCGGGCTGCCCGTCCGGTTCGTGCCCTACGGCGACGCGGCCGCGCTGCGCGGCGCGGTCACCAGCGACTGCGCCGCGGTGTTCCTCGAGCCCTGCCAGGGCGAGGCGGGCGTCGTGCCCGCGCCCGACGGCTACCTGCGGGCGGCACGGGAGGCCTGCGACGCGGCCGGGGCGCTACTCGTGCTGGACGAGATCCAGAGCGGCACCGGGCGGACCGGCTCATGGTTCGCGCACCAGCAGGACGGGGTGCTGCCGGACGTGCTCACGCTGGCCAAGGGGCTCGGCGGCGGCCTGCCGATCGGCGCCTGCATCGGGCTGGGGGAGTGCGGCACCGCGATGGACAAGGGCGACCACGGCAGCACGTTCGGCGGCAACCCGGTGGCCTGCGCGGCGGCCCTCGCCGTCCTCGACACGATCGCGTCCGACGGGCTGCTCGGCCAGGCGGCCAGCCTGGGCGCGCAGCTCACCGCGGACATCTCCGCCATCAGCCACCCGCTGCTCGCCGGGGTGCGCGGCCGCGGGCTCTGGCTCGCGATCATGCTCACATCGCCGGCCGCCGCCGCGGTCGAGCAGGCGTGCCGCAGGGCCGGCTTCCTGGTCAATCCGGTCCAGCCGGACGCGATCAGGCTGGCGCCGCCGCTGATCCTGACCAGCGACCAGGCGGCGACGTTCACCGACGCGCTGCCGTCCATCCTGGACGCTGCCGCCCGGACGGGGGAGTCCTGATGCCGCGTCACTTCCTGCGCGACGACGACCTGTCGCCCGCCGAGCAGGCCGAGGTGCTCGACCTGGCCGACGCGATGAAGAAGGACAGGCTCGGCTACCGGCCGCTGGCGGGCCCGCGCACCGTCGCCGTGCTGTTCGACAAGCCGTCCACCCGGACCAGGATTCTCGTTCTGCGTCGGGATCGCCGAGCTGGGCGGCATGCCGCTGGTCATCGACGCGCAGACGTCCCAGCTGTCCCGGGGCGAGCCGGTTGCGGACACCGCGCGGGTGCTCGGCCGCCAGGTGGCGGCGATCGCGTGGCGCACCTTCGGCCAGGACAGGATCGAGCAGATGGCGGCGGCGGCCGGAGTGCCGGTGGTCAACGCGCTGACCGACAGCTTCCATCCCTGCCAGGTCCTGGCCGACCTGCAGACGATCAGGGCGGAGCACGGCCCGCTGGCCGGGCTGACGCTGGCCTTCCTCGGCGACGGGGCCAGCAACATGGCGCACTCCTACCTGCTCGGCGGGGCCACCGCCGGGATGAACGTGCGGATCGCCGCGCCGCCGGGCTACCAGCCGGACGCCGGGATCGTCGCCGGCGCCGCGGCGATCGCCGCGCGCACCGGCGGCAGCGTGGCCGTGCTGGCCGACGCCCGCGCCGCCGCGGCCGGCGCCGACGTGCTGGCGACCGACGTGTGGGCGTCCATGGGGCAGGAAGACCAGCGGGCCGAGCGAATGTCCGCGCTGGCCCCGTTCGGGCTCGATGAAGAAAAACTTATCCTCGCGAACGCCGGGTGCCTGGTGCTGCACTGCCTGCCCGCGCACCGCGGCGAGGAGATCAGCGCCGGTGTCATCGACGGCCCGCACGCCGTTGTCTGGGATCAGGCGGAGAACCGGCTGCACGCGCAGAAGGCGCTGCTGGCCTGGCTGCTCGGGGACCGGCCGTGACCGCGGTCAGCCCGGTCACCAAGGTGGCGCGGCAGGCCAGGGTCGCGGCCATCCTGGCCCGCGCCCAGGTCCGGTCCCAGGAAGAGCTGGCCGAGCTGCTTGCCGCGGACGGGATGCACGTCACCCAGGCCACGCTCTCGCGGGATCTGGAGGAACTGGGCGCGGTGCGGCTGCGGGGCGCCGCCGGATCGCTGGTCTACGCGCTGCCCGGCGAGCCGGGCGGGCCGGGCTCACGGCCCGGCGGCGTGCTGCGGTCAGGCGCCGGCGGCGCGGCGGACCCGGCGGCCGAGGGCGGCGAGGCGGCCGGGAGCAGGCTGGCCCGGGTCGCCGCCGAGCTGCTGACCTCCGCCGAGGCCAGCGCGAACCTGGTGGTGCTGCGCACCCCGGCCGGCGCCGCGCAGTACTTCGCCTCGGTCATCGATCACGCGGCCTGGCCGTCGATTCTCGGCACGGTGGCCGGCGACGACACCGTGCTGGTGATCGCCAGGGATCCGGCTGGCGGCGACGCGGTGGCCGGCTCGCTGCTCCGGCTCGCCGAGCGGCACCCGGCGCGGGCGGCAGCGGGCCCCAGCCGGACTCAGTCAGCAACGTAGGCAGACGAGACAAGACAGGACAAGGACATGACGCAGCGGGTGGTACTGGCATATTCCGGCGGCCTGGACACGTCGGTCGCGATCGGCTGGATTGCCGAGCAGACCGGCGCCGAGGTGATCGCCGTGGCGATGGACGTCGGGCAGGGCGGCGAGGACATGCGGTCCGTCCGCGAGCGGGCGATCGCCTGCGGCGCGGCGCAGTCCGTGGTGGTGGACGCGCGGGCGGAGTTCGCCACGGACTACTGCGTGCCCGCGCTGCAGGCGAACGCGCTCTACATGGACAGGTACCCGCTGGTGTCCGCGCTGTCGCGGCCGCTGATCGTCTCGCACCTGGCCCGGGTGGCCCGCGAGTACGACGCCTCGATGGTCGCGCACGGCTGCACCGGCAAGGGCAACGACCAGGTGCGGTTCGAGGTGGGACTGACCACGCTGGAGCCGGGGCTGCAGGTGCTCGCGCCGGTCCGTGACTCCGGCATGACCAGGGACAAGGCGATCGCGTTCGCCGAGGAGAAGCGGCTGCCGATCGACGTCACGTCGTCCTCGCCGTACTCCATCGACCAGAACCTGTGGGGCCGCTCGTGCGAGACCGGGCACCTGGAGGACATCTGGGAGGCGCCGCACGACGACGTGTACGGGTATACCGACGATCCTTCGGTACCGCGCGAGCCGGACGAGCTCGTGCTGAGCTTCGCCAGCGGGGCGCCGGCGGCCATCGACGGGGTGGCGAAGACCCCGCTGGAGATCATCACTGAGCTGAACGCCCGGGCCGGCGCACAGGGCGTCGGCCGGCTGGACATGGTCGAGGACCGGCTGGTCGGCATCAAGAGCCGCGAGATCTACGAGGCGCCGGGCGCGATAACGCTGATCACCGCGCACCAGGAGCTCGAGAACGTGTGCGTGGAGCGGGATCTGGCCAGGTTCAAGCGGCAGGCCGACCAGCGCTGGGCCGAGCTCGTCTACGACGGCCTGTGGTTCTCCCCGCTCAAGCGCGCGCTCGACGCGTTCATTACCGAGGCGTCCCGGCACGTCACCGGCGACGTCCGGGTGCGGCTGCACGGCGGCAGGGCCGTGGTTACCGGGCGGCGCAGCCCGGCCTCCCTCTACGATGACAAGCTGGCCACGTACGACACGGGCGACGTGTTCGACCAGGCCCTGGCCAAGGGCTTCGTCGAGCTGTGGGGCCTGCCGAGCAAGATCGCGGCGGTCCGGGATCGCCGGGTCAGCGGCTGACCGTGCGGCCCGTGCGGCAGCCAGGCGGCCCCGGGAGGAGCACGGTGGACAACGACGAGCCCGCGCCGCCGCCGACGCGGCTGTGGGGCGGCAGGTTCGAGTCTGGCCCGGCCGACGTGCTCGCCAGGCTCTCGGTGAGCGTCCAGTTCGACTGGCGGCTGGCGCCTTATGACCTGCTCGCCTCGCGCGCGCACGCCCGGGTGCTGCACCAGGCCGGGCTGCTCAGCGACGACGAGTTCGACCGGATGCTGGCCGCCCTGGGCGACCTGGACGCCGCCTGCCGGGACGGCAGGTTCCGGCCGACGGCCGCCGACGAGGACGTGCACACGGCGCTGGAGCGCGGGCTGCTCGAGCGGCTCGGCTCGCTCGGCGGCAAGCTGCGGGCCGGCCGCAGCCGCAACGACCAGGTCGCCACCGACCTGCGGCTGTACCTGCGCGATCACGCCCGGCTGCTGACCTGCCGGATCGCGGAGCTGCAGACCGCGCTGCTCGACCAGGCGGAGCGGCACGCCGACACCCAGGCGCCGGGGATGACGCACCTGCAGCACGCCCAGCCGGTGCTGTTCGGGCACCAGCTGCTCGCGCACGCCCAGGCGCTGGCCCGCGACATCGACCGGCTGCGGGACTGGGACGCCCGGGCGGCGGTCAGCCCGCTCGGCTCGGGCGCGCTGGCGGGCTCGTCGCTGACCCTCGACCCGGGCACCATGGCCAAGGAGCTCGGCTTCACCGGGCCGGCCGCGAACTCGATGGACGCGGTCAGCGACCGGGACTTCGCCGCCGAGTTCTGCTTCGCGGCCGCGCTGACCGGCGTGCACCTGTCCCGGCTGGGCGAGGAGATCGTGCTCTGGTCGTCGCAGGAGTTCGGCTGGGCCGAGATCGACGACGCCTACGCGACCGGTTCGTCGATCATGCCGCAGAAAAAGAACCCGGACGTGGCCGAGCTGGCCCGCGGCAAGGCCGGCCGGCTGATCGGCGGCCTGACCGGACTGCTGGTGACGCTCAAGGGGCTTCCGCTCACCTACAACAGGGACCTGCAGGAGGACAAGGAGCCGGTGTTCGATGCGGTCGACACTCTCCTGCTCGTGCTGCCGGCCGTGGCCGGCCTGGTCTCGACGCTGCGGTTCCACTCCGAGCGGATGGCCGCGAGCGCGACGGCCGGGTTCTCGCTGGCCACCGACCTGGCTGAGCTGCTGGTGCGGCGCGGCGTGCCGTTCCGCGAGGCGCACGAGATCGTCGGTCACCTGGTGGTCTGGTGCCAGGTCCACGAGGTGGACTTCGGCGACGTGAGCGACGCCGACCTGGCGCACGTGTCGC
Source organism: uncultured Actinomycetes bacterium (assembly GCA_963702235.1). Classification (GTDB taxonomy): domain Bacteria; phylum Actinomycetota; class Actinomycetes; order Streptosporangiales; family Streptosporangiaceae; genus PALSA-505. The sequence goes on along the minus strand of CAVPBZ010000018.1, from coordinate 928,732 downwards.
CGCACCTCACCCCGGACGTGCGGGACGTGCTGTCCGCGGCCGGGGCGATCGCCGCGCGGAACTCCGTCGGCGGGACCGCGGGCGAGCGGGTGGCCGAGCAGCTGGCCGGGCTGCGGGCACGGGTGGACGCGGATGCCGCTTGGGGCGCACGGTAGCGCTGGGGCGCAAGGTAACGCTGAGCGCGCGGTAACGCCGGGCGCGCGGTAACGTCGGCAGGTGGACGCGGTGGAGCAGGCAGAGCAGGTCGAGGCGCAGCTGCTGCCTCGTGACTTCTTCAGCCGCCCGGCCGAGCAGGTGGCGCCGGGCCTGCTTGGCTGCGTGATCGAGTCGCGGACACCGGACGGCGTGGTCGCCGTGGCCATCGCCGAGGTCGAGGCGTACGCGGGCGAGGCCGATCCGGCGTCGCACGCCTACCGCGGGCTGGGCAGCCGGAACGGCGTGATGTTCGGGCCGCCGGGGCACGCGTACGTGTACTTCACCTACGGGATGCACTACTGCGTGAACCTGGTCTGCCAGCCGGCCGGCACGGCGTCGGCGGTGCTGCTGCGCGGCGGCGCGATCGTCGCGGGGACCGAGCTGGCGAGGCAGCGCCGGCTGGCGTCCCGGCGCGGGGTCCGCGACCAGTCCGACGGGCTCGGCGGACGCGGCGGGAAGGACGGGCGCGGCCTGCCCGACCGGGATCTGGCCCGCGGGCCGGCCCGGCTGTGCCAGGCGCTCGGGGTGGACCGCTCGCTCGACGGCGCGGACGTGTGCGACCCGAGGTCACCGCTGCGGATCCGGGCGCCGGCCGCGCCGCCGGGCCGGATCCTGCGCGGGCCTAGGGTCGGGGTGAGCAGCGCCGCCGCGGTGCCGTGGCGGTTCTGGATCGCGGGCGAGCCCACGGTGTCGGCTTACCGGCCGCACGTGCCGCGGCGCGTACAGCCCTCGGGCCCTGCCTAGCCGGGCCTTCGGGTCCTGCGTAGCCGGGCCTTCGGGTCCTGCGTAGCTGGCCCGCTACCCTGTCCGGTGAGCCCGGCGGCCCTGGATCCATCACGGCGGAGCGTCCGGGCGGCTAGCACGCACCTGATGCTTCGCCATCCCGGAACAGGGGTGCGGGCACGGCGAGAGAAGGAGCAGTGGCGGACATTATCGACGAGCTGTCCTGGCGTGGCCTGGTGGCCATCTCCACCGACCTCGATGAGCTGCGGGCGGCGCTCGCGTCGGGCCCGGTCACCTTGTACGGCGGCTTCGACCCGACCGCGCCCGGCCTGCACATCGGGAACCTGGTGCTGCTGCTCACCTTGCGCCGGTTCCAGCTGGCCGGCCACCGGCCGATCGGCCTGGTCGGCGGCGCGACCGGCCTGATCGGCGATCCCAGCGGCAAGTCGGCCGAGCGCGCGCTGAACTCGCGCGAGACGGTGGCCGAGTGGACGGGCCGGGTCCGCGCCGAGGTGGAGCGGTTCCTCGACTTCAGTCCCGGGCCGTCCGGCGCGCTCCTGGTCAGCAACCTGGACTGGACGAAGGATCTGCCCGCGCTGGACTTCCTGCGCGACATCGGCAAGCACTTCCCGGTCAACCAGATGCTGGCCAGGGAGTCGGTGCGGGCCAGGCTCGAGGGCGGCGGGATCACGTTCACCGAGTTCAGCTACCAGGTGCTGCAGGCGATGGACTTCCTCGAACTGCACCGCCGCTACGGCTGCACGCTGCAGGTGGGCGGCAGCGACCAGTGGGGGAACCTGGTCGGCGGCGTTGACCTGATCAAGCGGGTGGACAGGGCCGGGGCGCACGCCCTGGCCACGCCGCTGATCACCAAGCCGGACGGTACCAAGTACGGCAAGACGGAGGGCGGGGCCGTCTGGCTCAGCCCGGACCTGATGAGCCCGTACGCGTTCTACCAGTTCTGGATCAACCGGTCCGACGCCGAGGTCGGCAACCTGCTGCGGGTGTTCACGTTCAGGTCGCGGGAGGAGATAGCCGAGCTCGAGCTGGCGACGGCGGAACGGCCGGCGGCCCGGGAGGCGCAGCGGGTGCTGGCGCAAGACGTCACGACGCTGGTGCACGGGCCGCAGGAGTACGAGCGGGCGGCGGCGGCCAGCCGCGCGCTGTTCGGCCAGGGCGACCTCAGGACGCTCGATGAGGCCACGCTGGCCGCCGCGCTGGAGGAGGTGCCGAGGACTGAGGTACCCGGGCCGGCCGGCATGTCCGATAGCGGTTCGCTAACGGCTGAAGCCGGTGCGCTGCCTCCGGTGACCGAACTGATGGCCCGGGTCGGCATCGTGCCGAGCAGGTCAGCCGCGCGGCGAGCGATCGCCGAGGGGGGTGCATACCTCAACAACCGGAAAGTCACCGACGAAAACGAGGTGCCGACCGCTGAGGATCTCCTGCACGGCAGGTTCCTGGTGCTCCGGCGGGGGAGGCGAGCGGTCGGCCTGGTGAAGGTCCTGACCAGGCAGCCTTCGCCGGCCGGACCTTCGATTTGACGTAGCCGAGCGGGATGCTAATCTTTCACTGCCCCAGGGAGAGCGGGCCGCTCGCAGCGGCCGGACCCTGGGGACCAACCGGCAGTGTCCAGCAGACTGGAACATGCACCAGCAGTCTGCGGTTGGGCTATGCTGGAGGAACACCCCAGGCGTCAAGGTCCGGCCAAGTGATTTGACCGGGCCCGGAACGGCTGGTAAGTTCGTAGGGTTGCCCCCGAGGAGGATGAAGGTCCTCCAACGGTGTGCGTCCGCTCCTTGAGAACTCAACAGCGTGCCAAAAGCCAGTGCACATGCACTAACCCCGTCAATGGGAAGTGCATCCATTCTGGATGCTTTTTCCTGAGACGAAATTTTTTGCCAGATCGCTTCGACCGGTTCGCCGGTTCGGGGCACTCTGCAGAGTCTGCACACCACGCACCTGGCCAGCCAGTGACCTCGGTCGCGGGCTTGCGGGAGCGTGGCTGCATATAGGCATCTACGGAGAGTTTGATCCTGGCTCAGGACGAACGCTGGCGGCGTGCTTCACACATGCAAGTCGAGCGGAAAGGCCCTTCGGGGTACTCGAGCGGCGAACGGGTGAGTAACACGTGAGTAACCTGCCCCTAGCTCCGGGATAGCTCCGGGAAACCGGAATTAATACCGGATACAACCACGGTCGGCATTGACCATGGTGGAAAGTTTTTCGGCTAGGGATGGACTCGCGGCCTATCAGCTAGTTGGTTGGGGTAACGGCCCACCAAGGCGACGACGGGTAGCCGGCCTGAGAGGGCGACCGGCCACACTGGGACTGAGACACGGCCCAGACTCCTACGGGAGGCAGCAGTGGGGAATATTGCGCAATGGGCGAAAGCCTGACGCAGCGACGCCGCGTGAGGGATGAAGGCCTTCGGGTTGTAAACCTCTTTCAGCAGGGACGAAGCGCAAGTGACGGTACCTGCAGAAGAAGCGCCGGCTAACTACGTGCCAGCAGCCGCGGTAACACGTAGGGCGCAAGCGTTGTCCGGAATTATTGGGCGTAAAGAGCTCGTAGGCGGTCCGTCACGTCCGCTGTGAAAACCCAGGGCTCAACCCTGGGCTTGCAGTGGATACGGGCAGACTAGAGGTAGGTAGGGGAGAATGGAATTCCCGGTGTAGCGGTGAAATGCGCAGATATCGGGAGGAACACCGGTGGCGAAGGCGGTTCTCTGGGCCTTACCTGACGCTGAGGAGCGAAAGCGTGGGGAGCGAACAGGATTAGATACCCTGGTAGTCCACGCTGTAAACGTTGGGCGCTAGGTGTGGGGTCCTTCCACGGATTCCGTGCCGCAGCTAACGCATTAAGCGCCCCGCCTGGGGAGTACGGCCGCAAGGCTAAAACTCAAAGGAATTGACGGGGGCCCGCACAAGCGGCGGAGCATGTTGCTTAATTCGACGCAACGCGAAGAACCTTACCAAGGTTTGACATGCAGGGAAAAGCCTCAGAGATGGGGTGTCCGTAAGGGTCCTGCACAGGTGGTGCATGGCTGTCGTCAGCTCGTGTCGTGAGATGTTGGGTTAAGTCCCGCAACGAGCGCAACCCTCGTCCTATGTTGCCAGCGGGTAATGCCGGGGACTCATAGGAGACTGCCGGGGTCAACTCGGAGGAAGGTGGGGATGAGGTCAAGTCATCATGCCCCTTAAGTCTTGGGCTGCAAACATGCTACAATGGCCGGTACAGAGGGCTGCGAAACCGCAAGGTGGAGCGAATCTCAAAAAGCCGGTCTCAGTTCGGATTGGGGTCTGCAACTCGACCCCATGAAGTCGGAGTCGCTAGTAATCGCAGATCAGCAACGCTGCGGTGAATACGTTCCCGGGCCTTGTACACACCGCCCGTCACGTCAGGAAAGTCGGCAACACCCGAAGCCGGTGGCCTAACCCCTTGTGGGAGGGAGCCGTCGAAGGTGGGGCGGGCGATTCGGACGAAGTCGTAACAAGGTAGCCGTACCGGAAGGTGCGGCTGGATCACCTCCTTTCTAAGGAGCAACTGGCAGGCAGTCAGCATGCTGCTGACTCGACCTGTCCAGAGCCATGTTCTGGGGCAACTCAGAGCTGGTAGCTCATTAGTGGAGCACTGGTTATTCGGCCCGCAGACCGGGTCGGCTTGGTTAGTACGCCCGCTTGCGGGATGGAAAGCCACGTCGGACGGTAGACGGGCCGGGCACGCTGTTGGGTCCTGAGGGAACGGGCGTTTGAGGCGCTCCCTCGGTCAGGACCGGCTTCCCGCCGAACGGCCCCGCTAGGCCGCACCCCGGAGTTCGTTCTCCGGAGCTGGTGCGGCGTGTCGGGGCACGCGGCGACTTGGTTGCCGGGACCGCCCGTATCTTGAGAACTGCATAGTGGACGCGAGCATCTGTAGTTGCCAAGTTGATAAGGGCACACGGCGGATGCCTTGGCACCAGGAGCCGAAGAAGGACGTAGGAGCCTGCGATAAGCCTCGGGGAGTCGGCAACCAGACTTTGATCCGAGGATGTCCGAATGGGGAAACCTGGCAGGCGTAATGGCCTGTCGCCCCTGCCTGAACACATAGGGCAGGTGGAGGTAACGTGGGGAAGTGAAACATCTCAGTACCCACAGGAAGAGAAAGCAACCGCGATTCCCTGAGTAGTGGTGAGCGAAAAGGGAAGAGGCCAAACCAGTCACGTGTTAAAGCCGGCAGGCGTTGCGTGATTGGGGTAGCGGGACCGTCCAGTCGGAGCTGCTGATCCGGCAGGGAGTTATAAATCGTTTGGGTAGCCGAAGACGTTGGAAAGCGTCGGCATAGCGGGTGATACCCCCGTAGGCGAAACTCAGACGACTCCCGGACGGGATCCCAAGTAGCACGGGGCCCGAGAAATCCCGTGTGAATCTGGGAGGACCACCTCCTAAGCCTAAATACTCCCTGGTGACCGATAGCGAACAAGTACCGTGAGGGAAAGGTGAAAAGTACCCCGGTGAGGGGTAGTGAAATAGTACCTGAAACCGTGTGCCTACAAGCCGTGGGAGCGTATCAGCCTTCGAGGCTGAGTGAAGTGACCGCGTGCCTTTTGAAGAATGAGCCTGCGAGTTATGGTATGTGGCAAGGTTAACCCGTGTGGGGAAGCCGTAGCGAAAGCGAGTCTGAATAGGGCGAATGAGTCGCATGCTGTAGACCCGAAGCGGAGTGATCTACCCATGGGCAGGTTGAAGCGCGGGTAAGACCGCGTGGAGGACCGAACCCACCAGGGTTGAAAACCTGGGGGATGACCTGTGGGTAGGGGTGAAAGGCCAATCAAACTCCGTGATAGCTGGTTCTCCCCGAAATGCATTTAGGTGCAGCGTCGCGTGTTTCTTACCGGAGGTAGAGCTACTGGATGGCCTAGGGGGCCTGCAAGCTTACTGAAGTCAGCCAAACTCCGAATGCCGGTAAGTGAGAGCGCGGCAGTGAGACTGTGGGCGATAAGGTTCATGGTCGAGAGGGAAACAACCCAGATCACCAGCTAAGGCCCCTAAGCGTGTGCTAAGTGGGAAAGGATGTGGAGTTGCCCAGACAACCAGGAGGTTGGCTTAGAAGCAGCCACCCTTGAAAGAGTGCGTAATAGCTCACTGGTCAAGTGATTCTGCGCCGACAATTTAGCGGGGCTCAAGCACACCGCCGAAGCTGTGGCATTCATGCGTTAACTCGGCCCTCACTCTGTGAAGGTGGCCGCGGCCTCGACCCCGTGGTGACTTCGGTTACCACATGGTCTTGGTCAGAGCTGCTGGAACTATGAGGGTCCAGGTGCGTGGATGGGTAGGGGAGCGTCGTGTGGCGAGTGAAGCGGCGGAGTAATCCAGCCGTGGACGCCACACGAGTGAGAATGCAGGCATGAGTAGCGAAAGAGGGGTGAGAAACCCCTCCGCCGAATGACCAAGGGTTCCTGGGGCAGGCTAATCCGCCCAGGGTAAGTCGGGACCTAAGGCGAGGCCGACAGGCGTAGTCGATGGACAACGGGTTGATATTCCCGTACCCGCTTAGATGCGCCCATGCCGAGGCCGGCGATGCTAAGCGCAGGATGCTGACGAGCCCTTCGGGGCGAGTCGGCCTATCGCGCGACCCAGACCAGTAGTAGGCAAGCCGAAGGGGTGACGCAGGAGGGTAGCTCTACCGGGCGATGGTTGTCCCGGGGTAAAGGCGTAGGGCGGCGTGTAGGCAAATCCGCACGCCATAAAGCCTGAGACCTGATGCCGAGCCGATTTTGGCGAAGTGAGTAATCCCATGCTGCCGAGAAAAACCTCGCGGCGAGCATCTAGGCGGCCCGTACCCTAAACCGACTCAGGTGGTCAGGTAGAGAATACCAAGGCGATCGGGTGAACCGTGGTTAAGGAACTAGGCAAATTGTCCCCGTAACTTTGGGAGAAGGGGAGCCGTGTCCGGTGAAGAGGCATGCCCTCGGAGCTGGATGCGGTCGCAGATACCAGGGGAAAGCGACTGTTTACTAAAAACACAGGTCCGTGCTAAGTCGCAAGACGACGTATACGGACTGACGCCTGCCCGGTGCCGGAACGTTAAGGGGACGGGTTAGCAGCCTTCGGGCTGCGAAGCTCAGAACTTAAGCGCCGGTAAACGGCGGTGGTAACTATAACCATCCTAAGGTAGCGAAATTCCTTGTCGGGTAAGTTCCGACCTGCACGAATGGCGTAACGACTTTCCCACTGTCTCAACCACGGACCCGGCGAAATTGCACTACGAGTAAAGATGCTCGTTACGCGCAGCAGGACGGAAAGACCCCGGGACCTTCACTACAGCTTGACATTGGCGTTTGGGACGTCTTGTGTAGGATAGGTGGGAGACTGTGAAGCCTGGACGCTAGTTCAGGTGGAGTCAACGGTGAAATACCACTCTGGTCGTTCTGGATGTCTAACCTCGGTCCGTAATCCGGATCAGGGACAGTGTCTGGTGGGTAGTTTAACTGGGGCGGTTGCCTCCCAAAAGGTAACGGAGGCGCCCAAAGGTACCCTCAGCCTGGTTGGCAATCAGGTGTCGAGTGTAAGTGCACAAGGGTGCTTGACTGTGAGACAGACATGTCGAGCAGGAGCGAAAGCTGGGACTAGTGATCTGGCGGTAGCATGTGGAAGTGCCGTCACTTAACGGCTAAAAGGTACCCCGGGGATAACAGGCTGATCTTCCCCAAGAGTCCATATCGACGGGATGGTTTGGCACCTCGATGTCGGCTCGTCGCATCCTGGGGCCGGAGCAGGTCCCAAGGGTTGGGCTGTTCGCCCATTAAAGCGGTACGCGAGCTGGGTTTAGAACGTCGTGAGACAGTTCGGTCCCTATCCGCTGCGCGCGTAAGAGACTTGCGAGGGGCTGTCCCTAGTACGAGAGGACCGGGACGGACGAACCTCTGGTGTGCCAGTTGTCCTGCCAAGGGCACGGCTGGTTGGCTACGTTCGGAAGGGATAACCGCTGAAAGCATCTAAGCGGGAAGCTCGCCTCAAGATGAGGTCTCTCTCCGGGTTAACCGGGTAAGGCCCCCAGCTAGACGACTGGGTTTGATAGGCCGGAGGTGGAAGCACGGCAACGTGTGCAGCTGACCGGTACTAATAGGCCGAGTGGCTTGGCTTCTACATTCTTTAGGTAACCGCGGGGCAACCCGCGGCGGCCTTTGCGCTTCGCGTCCACTATGCGGTTCCCGAGATGCGGTCGGGTCCGCGCGCACCAGACGGGTGCGCGCAGGACTGACACCGGTCCCCGGACCGGCTGACATCTCCATAGAGTCTCGGTGGTTATAGCGAGGGGGAAACACCCGGTCCCATTCCGAACCCGGAAGTTAAGCCCCTCAGCGCCGATGGTACTGCGCGGGGGACCGCGTGGGAGAGTAGGACGCCGCCGGACATCTTTCGTTGAGGGCCGTCGCCATACAGGTGCACGGCCCTTAACGCATGTACGACCCTTTGTCGCGTAGTGGTTTTCGCAGGTGTGCTGGAGGACGAACGTGCCTGGTGAACAGCGTGGCGGGCGTGGCCGCAAGCCGCCGTCGCGGGCGGGGCGTCCTGCTACGGCCGGCAGCCCTGCCAGCAGGCAGCCGCGCGGGTCGGGGACCCGTCCTGCTGGCGGCCGCGGCCGCCAGGACCCGGGCGTGAACCGCTGGCGGACCAGCGCGGATGGCGACACCCCCCGGGCCAGGCGAGACGATGCACCGCAGGGCGGTCGCGGTGACGCCCCGGGAGCCAGGCGGGACGACGCGCCCCGAGCTGGCCGCGGTGACGCGCCGCGGGCCGGCCGGGACGACGCCCCGGGAGCCAGGCGGGACGATACGCCCCGAGCTGGCCGCGGTGACGCGCCGCGGGGCGGCCGCGGCGGCGGGCCGCAGGGCGGTCGCGGTGAGGCGCCGCGGGGCGGTCGCGGTGGGCCGGGGTCCGGACGCGCTGGTGCCCCCCGATCTGGGCGGGGCGACGCGCCCCGGGGCGGCCGCAGCGGCGGGCCAGCAGCCCGGCGTGGTGACGCGCCGCGGGACCGGGACGATGCCCCGCGAAGTGCGCGCGGCGGCCCAGGGGCGGGGCGCGGTGACGGTGCGCGGGCCGGACGTAGCGGCGGCCCAGGGGCCGGGCGCGGTGACGCGCCGCGGGCCAGCCGCCCCCGGAGTGCCGCGGCCTGGCCGGCCGCAGAGCGGCTGAGCAGGCGCCCGCCAGGACACGGCGCCCGGCCGGATGCCGCAGGCGATCAGCCGGGCCGCAGCTGGGCCGGGCGGCGGCCGCCGCGCGATAGCGACGAGCGGCCGGCGCAGCGCCCTGCCAGGCCAGCCTGGCAGCAGCGAGACGAGCAGCCAGGCGACCGGGACCGCCCGGCGGCTTCGCCGCGCCGCGGTGGTCCAGGCGCTGACCGGCAAGGTCCGCGATCCCCCCGGCGAGGGGAAGCCTGGACCGGGCCGCGCTCCGCGCAGCGTCCGGCCCGGGACAGCGGCGATCGGGCGCCATACCCTCGTCGTGACCCGGCCACAGACCGGCCGGGACGACGCCCGCCGCAGCAGCGAGACGCCCGGTCCTCGCTTCATGTCAGCGACGAGATCACCGCGGACCAGCTAGATCCCGCGGCCCGGGCAGAATTGCGCACGCTGCCCACCGATCTGGCGGACAGCGTCGCTCGCCACCTGGTGGCGTCGGGCCTGCAGGAAGACCCCGGGCAGGCCTACCTGTATGCCAAGCAGGCAAGGAATCTCGCGGCGCGGGTCGGCGTGGTCCGGGAGGCCTGTGGCATCGCCGCCTACCGTGCGGGCGAATGGGCGGAAGCGCTGGCCGAGCTGCGTGCCGCCAGACGGCTGACCGGCCGCGACAGCAGCCTGCCGCTCATGGCTGACAGCGAGCGTGCGCTCGGCAGGCTGGACCGGGCCCTTGCCATCGTGCAGGGCCCGGACACCGCCGCGCTGGACCGGGCGACCAAGATCGAGCTCACGATCGTTGAATCGGGAATCCGCCGAGACCAGGGCATGCCAGACGCTGCCCTGCTGGCCCTGCAGGTTCCTGATCTGACCGAAGGGCGTATCCACCCGTGGTCGGCGCGGCTGTTCTACGCGTACGCCGACGCGCTGCTCGAGGCGGGACGCGACGAGGAAGCGCGCGACTGGTTCGCCCGGGCGGCGGCCGCTGACACAGGCGAGGAGACCGATGCGGCGGAGCGGTTCGACGAACTCGACGACGTCATCATCGAGGACCTGGGCGAGGAAGATGACAGCCCCGAAGAGCTTGACCTGGCCGACGCCGAGTTCCGCCAGCCAGACGGCCGCGTCCAGGAGCTCGACGAGCCGGACACCGAACCCGACGAGCCGCACACCGAGCCCGGTGAGGCAGACGCCGGCCATGCGGAGCCCGCGGAGCGAGAGTCTGAGCTCGGCGCGGCCGAGGCCGAGGCAGTCTCCGCAGAGGGTGCGGACGTGGACGACCCCACCGGGCACCCGCGCAGCGAACAGTCCCCCTAGCGGACATCTATGCCGCTGTGCTGGCCCCTCTCGTCAGGCCCCCGAACGCTGCTGCTCCACCGGGCCGGTCTTGTCCAGCCAGCGCATGATCCCCGTGACATTAGCGGACGTGTCGGCCACCCGCTGCAGCCTCTCGGCGGCGCCTTCTTCCGCATCATCGCTGAGGGCGGCATAGCGGTGCCTAGTGCGCTCGGCCACCATGGCCGCGGCATGGTCGAGGTCCTGGCCAGTACCGCGGGCCCGCCGGGTCTCCTCCACCCACACCAGGATCTCGTCAGCTGACCGCTGCAGCGTCTCATCGACCGCGGTCACCGGACCGTAGTGGCTGAACAGCAGCCGGGCCGGCTGCAGCGCCCCGAACCTGCGCAGCGACTCCAGCGCCTGGTCCAGGTCGAAGTCGGGCGGCGGCGTCGCGGCCCGGAGGTCATCTGTCTCCTCGATGTAAACGCCGGCCGCGTCGCCGACGTACAGGTCGCCGCTGACCGAGTCGAGCAGGCCCACGTGGTGCTTGGCATGCCCGGGGGAGTAATGGCTGTCGAGCCGCCGCCCGTCGCCGAGGTCGATGCTGCCGGTCTGGTCCACCACGCGGATCCGCTCGGCGGGTGTCGGGGCCAGCTCGCCGAACAGGCTGTCCAGCTCGTCCCCGTACACCATGCGGGCGCTGGCCATGAGCCTGCTCGGGTCGGCCAGGTGCCGGGCGCCGCGCTCGTGCACCACGATCTCCGCGCCCGGATACAGCCCGGCCATGTCCCCGGTGCCTCCGGCATGGTCGAGGTGAATGTGGGTCACCACGATCGTGGCCAGGTCCGCGGGCCCCACGCCGAGGGCGTCGAGCGCGCTCCTGACCACGGGAGCGGACGGGGCCGTACCGGTCTCGACCAGGCAGGGATGGCTGCCGCGGATCAGGTATCCGGCCGTGATGCCGTCGTAGCCTGCCATCTTCGTATCAATCTGGAAGATGTTATGACCGAGATCGGTGATCGCCGGCCGCCCCGGTGCGGCAGACTGGTCGCTCATAGCCTGGTTCATAGATCCATCGTGTCAGACCGGATCACCGTGGCGGGCGGCGATCCTGTTGCCTGTCCGGACCAGTCTTTACGACCTGATTGCCGGGCTATGACCTTTTCTATAGGGTCGTGGTGGCAGAGTCCCTGGATACCCGCGACGTTCTCGGTGCGCGCGGTAACGCGTGGAAGGAAGCAATGGCCGAACGGGTTGGGCCGGAAGGCCTGAGGCGCTTGTACGCGAGTCGGTTCACGGCGGAGGAGGGGCCCGCACGGGACGCGGTGTGGCGTGTCCTCTGCGCCAATTTCTTCCAGCGCTGGATCGATCCCGGCTCGGTGGTGCTGGAAATCGGCGCCGGATACTGCGAGTTCATCAACAATATCCAGGCGGCCACGAAGATAGCCGTGGACCTGAACCCGGAGGTCAAACACCGCGCCAACCGGGACGTCCGGACGATCATCACATCTGCGACCGATCTCAGCGAGGTGGCTACCGGCTCAGTGGACGCTGTGTTCGCCGGGAACTTCCTCGAGCACATCTCCAAGGACGACATATTGCAGACGCTGGACGAGGCTCACCGGGTTCTGTCCCCTACCGGGAGGCTCCTGGTCCTGCAGCCGAACATCCGGCTGTGCCGCGAAGATTACTGGATGTTCTTCGACCACATTTCGCCGCTGGACGAAAAATCTCTGGGCGAAGCATTCGCTATGGCTGACTTCGCGACCGAGAAAACCATCGTGCGGTTTCTCCCCTATACCACCAAGAGCCATCTTCCGACCTCGGCCGCGCTCGTGCGCGCCTACCTGAAGTTCCCGCCGCTGTGGCGGCTCGTGGGGAAGCAGACGTTCATGGTGGCCAGGCCGCGCCAGCGGGCCCGGTAGCGGCCGGAAAGGCGGCTTGAAGGCTCCCGGGCCTCCCGGCCCGGGTCTTCAGCCGCGCAGGCCGTTGCGGACGAACAGCCGGTCATGCGTGGGTACTTCCATCACCTGCCGGAAATTGCTGTGGAAGTAGGCCCTGAGCGACTTGTTCCAGGCCACCCGCTTGATGCTGCGGCCGGTGAGCAAGATGTACTGGGCATGCTGGAAGGCGTCGCGCCACACCGCGGCGACGGCGGGCACGCTGCCGGCCCCCGTTCCCGCCTTCAGGCCGTGGCCGAGGGCCAGGTCCATGCCGGTGGGGTCGTCCATCGTCGAGCAGCCGGGCACTGTGGAGATGAACCGGTTGGCGGCGATCGTGTAGGAGACCTGGTCGGTGAGCACGCAGCCGCCGGGCGGGACGATGCGCTTGAGGGCCGCGATGATGTGGGCGCGGTCGGCGGCGGCGGCCACCACCGCGCCGTTGCGCGCCTGCCGGTACTCGGCAGAGATCTGCGTGACCGTGAACACGGTGATCAAGAGCGCCGCGAGCCCCGCGGCCGACCAGCGCAGCACGCCGCCGGCCCCGTTCCTGTCCGCCAGCGGCTGGGCTGCCGTCAGCAGCAGGCCCAGCGGCAGGGCTACGGCCATGGCCAGGAACGGCACCAGGAAGTCCACGAAGTGGAAGAAGAACTGGCTGGGCCAGAGGAAGACCGCCACGATCAGGAGCGTCGTCGCCAGGGCGAACCACTCCAGGGCGGTCGGCCGGGTGCGGGTGACCAGCCAGGAGCAGGCGAGCGCGCCGATCGCCACGCCCAGGATGATCACGACGGCGAGGATCACGAGCGAGTGCGCGACCTGGAGATTGCTGAGCCCGAACATCTCCTTGAAGCGGTACCAGATGCCGACCCGTACCGCCCCGTGCCTCGGGCCCACCTGCGCCACGACCAGATCCCGGAAGAAGCTCGCGGGGTCGAGCGCGGCGAAGGGCACCACGGGTACAAGGAATCCGATGGCCATCCCGGCCAGCAGCAGGCAGGCCCGTTTCAGCCCGGGCAGGCTGAGCGCGAGGATGACCACCGCGGGCAGGATCGCCCAGGCCTCGATCGCGCCGCCGAACCCGAGCGCGAGACCGCCCAGGAGCAGCCGCCGCCGGTTGTCGGTGATCCGGTCCCCGTCGAACACCGCCAGGGCGCCGAGCAGGCAGAACAGCACCAGCCACGGCTCCAGCAGCACGGTCCGCGCGGTCGTGACGGCGTCCGGGTAGACGGCCAGCAGACCGCAGGCCAGGATCGTCGTGGGCAGGCCGCGGTGGCGCACCAGCAGGCCGAGCAGCAGCACGCCCGCGGCGCTGGCGATCATCGTGAGGATCCGGGCCACGGCCAGCGCCGCGGCTGTGCCGGTCGCTTTGGCCAGCAGCGCCAGGGGGGTCATCAGCAGGGTGATCCCCGGCGGCTGCACGAAGACGAAGTCGCGGTAGGGCAGGATGCCGCTCACCAGGTGGATGGCGCTGCCGAAGTAGGACCCGTCGTCGTATTCGGTGACGCCGAGCAGGTACCCCGGGGTGGAGAGCTGGTAGGCCCGCAGGCCGAGCGCCACCAGCGTCATGACCGCGATGACCACGCCCGCCGGGGTGCGCCAGGCAGCCCAGGACCGGCGTCCTCCTGCCGTGTCGCTGCGTGCCCCGCCTGCAGTTGACCGCACAGACGCTGCGCTCACGTTTTGCCGCTCCCTGCGAGATTGACCTGAGGATCCGAGGCTGGCGGTGGCTACCCCCGCCACACCCCCGCGCTGATTCAGCGGGTTCCGGCACGCGCGCGGACCATGATCCGGCCTCCGGCGAGGATAGCCGCTCGGTAGAAGGGCCGCAAGCCAAACCACGTCGCCGCTACCGTGTCGGCCGGGTGAGCTGGAAGACGGTCACGCCGCCGTGCCGGGTGCCCGCGGCCCCCGTGGCCTGGGCCAGCATGCGGATCGCGGCGGCCGGCTCCTCGGCCACCAGCACCGCGCCGACCCGGTGGCTGTGCAGGAACGACCGGATCCCTGTCACCGTGGCTCCGCTGATCGAGCCCGTGCCGAGCTGCGCCTGCTCGGCCGGCGGGTTCAGGCCGGGCGGCGTGACCCCCAGGAACCCGCCCGCGAGCCGGAACGAGAAGTCCGTATCGGCCTGCCAGATCATCTGCCTGCTGTGCCGCATATCGACCACCCATACGGTCTCGCCCGGCGTCAGGTACCTGCTGTAGGCGCCGCTGGCCAGCAGCGGGGGGACGGGCACCTGGCGAGCCCACACGTTGCTGGTCACGTTGGGCAGGATGGCCAGCAGCGCGAGCACGGCCAGCCCCCAGCGCAGCCAGCGCGTCCCCGGCCGGGCCAGCCACATCGCCACGGCGATCCCGGCCAGGAGGAACGCGTAGAGGACTAGCCTGCCCGGCTGGGCCCGGTCGAGCACAGGCAGCGCCGACACCAGCCGCCACGGCAGGATGTGCGCGCCGAACACCGCCAGCGTGCTGCCGGCGGCGAGCACCAGCGTGACCACTAGGCCGGCCGCCAGCAGCCGGGCGTGCCGCCGGTGCCACTCGGTGATCAGGAACACGATCAGCAGTAGGAGCAGCGGGATGCCGAAGTACCACGGGTTCCCGTCGTGCCCCCAGCGGTGGCCGAGCTGCAAGCCGAAGATGGTGAACCGGCCCGGGACCACGTAGCCCAGGAAATCCGCGGCGCCCTGCGCGCCCTTCTCGATCCCGGTGAAGGCCACCGGCTTATAGGGACGCGGGCGGGCGAAGGCGGTGTACAGCAGCGGGGATCCGAGCGCGAGCGCCACCGCGTAGCCGCCGCAGGCCGGCCCGATGGCCCGCAGCAGCCGCTGCCGGTAGCTGCGGCCGCCCAGGGCGAGGCCGACCACCCCGAACAGGACGCCGATCAGCGTCATCGTCGCGAAGATCTCGGTGCTGAGATACAGCTGAGCCGCGAGCACGATGCCGAGCAGCGGCACGAACCACCGGGCCCGGACCGAGCCCTCGACCAGCCGCAGCATCAGGTAGCCGGCCACCGGGATCAGGAACGTCTGGGCGAGGTTGGGATGTCCCTGGCCGACCTGGTCAACCAGGAACGGCGAGAAGCCGAAGCAGAGGCCGCCTACCAGCGCCGGGAGGAACGACCCGACGATCCTGCGGCAGAGCAGGTACCCGGTCCAGGCCGCGAGGGCCGGCGCCGCCAGCTCGGCCGCGTTGTACGCGAACAGCGGCCCGAACGCCTGGGTCACCGGGGTCATCACCACGGCCAGGGTCGGCACCGAGGTGACCCAGGCGAGGTTGATCCCGCCCGGCGCCCAGGCCGCCGTGGTGAACAGCGGGTTCATGTGGTGCCCGAGGGCGTACGGCCACCAGCGGAGCATCCAGACGAAGATGGAACCGTCCTGCGGCTGGGAGGACAGGAACCAGGTTGAACATCCGGTTCAGGATCCACGGGCCGAACAGGAGCAGGCTCAGGCCGGCGGACAGCAGCAGCGCCAGCAGGTGCTCGCGCAGCCTGCGGCGGCCGTTCCCGTCAATGTGACGGTTCCGGGCCGGGCCGGCGGTACCCTGTCCGGTATCCACGTCAGTAGGGGAGACGTCGGCGGGCGGCTGGGAACCGCCACTGCTCACGCCCGCCTTGCCGCTCAACCGCGCAGTCCCTCCTCGCGCCACAGCCCCCAGGCTGCTGGCATGTGCGCAAGAATAGGGCAACAGATGACGGGCTGGGCTGTACGGCGAAACGCCACGATGAGCTACCCGGAACGCGCAGCCTGCGCCGTACCGCCGCAGGCGCTGCCCGGAACGGAGTGGGACACATGAGCCAGGGTGCCGAGTCGGCGGCACTTCCGTCGAAGCCGGCTGCTCCGTCGAAGCCTGCCGCCCCGTCGAGGCCTGCCGCTCCGTCGAAGCCGGCCGCGCGGGCGCGCGCGGCCGAGGCCAGCACGTCGCCATCGCGCCGCCTGCCCGGGTGGCTGCCGCTGATCCCGGCGCTGCTCACGCTGGGTATCACCCTGTGGCAGATCCAGGGCCCCTCGTTCACGATGGACGAGGACGCCTCGCTGCTGGCCGTGAACCGGACCTTCCCGCAGCTCATCAGCCTGCTGGGCAAGATCGACGTGGTGCACGGCGCTTACTACTCGCTGCTATGGGTGGTCACCCGCCTGCTCGGCGGCAGTGAGCTGGCGGTCAGGTTCCCGTCGGCGGTGGCGATGGCGGTGGCCGCCGCCGGCGTTGCCATGCTCGGCCGGCGCCTGGTCTCCGACCTGGCGGGACTGGCCTCGGGCCTGGTGTTCGCCGTGCTGCCGTCGGTGAGCTGGTACGCCGAGGACGCGCGGGACTACGCGATCGTGACCGCGCTGGCGGTGTGGGCCAGCTATGCGCTCGTCCGGGCCATGGATTCTCCCGAACGGCGCCGCCGCTGGCTGGTCGGCTACGGCGTGCTCCTTGCTTTCCTGGGCCTGGGCAACCTGTTCGCCTTGCTGCTCATCCCGGCGCACGCGGTGACGCTGGCCGCCCGGGCGCGGCATGACCCCGGCATCCGCCGCTCCTTCGCGGCAGGCTGGCTGATCGCCGTGGTGGCTGCCGTCGTCGCGGTGAGCCCCGTGATCGTGGCCGGGGACGGCCAGCTGCACCTGGTCAACTGGATCGGGCCGCTCAAGCTCCGCGACGCGCTCAGCGTCATGCGGCTGGCCGGCGGCCGCCCGCTGTTCGGCGTGCTGGCCGGGATCACGCTGATCGCGGTCCTCGCCGGGGTGGCGAGCGGCCGGAGCTGGCTGCGCGCGCACTGGCCCCAGCCGCTGGTGGCGCTCGCGGTGCCCTGGCTGGTGCTGCCGCCGGCGGTGCTGCTGACGGTCTCGCTGGTGCACCCCATCTTCAACTACCGCTACATCGCCTTCTGCATCCCCGCCATCGCTCTGCTCGCCGGGACGGCCCTAGCCGCACTGGGCCGGGTCAAGGGCGTGGTCGGCCCGGTCGTGGCCATCGTCGGCGTGGTCCTGATCATCGTCGTCGGGCTGCCCGCCCAGATCGCCCAGCGCGGGCCGGATGGTCACGGCTTCAACATCCGCAAGGTCAACCAGATCGTGGCCCGGCACGCGCGCCCCGGCGATGACCTGCTGACCATCAGCGGTGCCGTCTACGAGCGGGGGCTGACGGTCGCCTACCCGTACGGGCTCAGGCCGCTGCACGATGTCGGCCAGGGCCTGACCCCGGTGCAGTCCACGACGATGGGCGGCACCTACGCGCCCGACGCGGTGGTGCGGCAGCGCCTCGCGGCCGTGCCCAGGCTGTGGGTCGTCGGCGGGACGACCAAGGCCGTTCCGCTGCTGGACGGGCTGGGCTACACGCTCGTCCGCCGCTGGTACGTCACCCGGGTGTACATCCGGATCTATGTCCGCCATCCCGGACCGTCGGCGCTGCAGAAGTGAGCGTGCACCGGAGCAGCTCGCGGTGAGCCGGATCCCGCTGCCGCGGGCCGGGGCCAGGCCGGGGCAGCCGGTCGGCAGCCAGGGCCAGGAACGGGGCCGGCGGCTGACCCCCGCCAGCTGGGTGATCGTCGCGATGACCGGCCTCGCCCTCGCGCTGCGGCTGTTCCAGATCGGCCGCCCCGGCCACCTGCTCGGGGTGACCGAGTACGACGACGGGGTCTACCTGGGCGCAGCCCTGCGGCTGGTGCATGGGGTGGTGCCTTACCGCGACTTCGTGCTGGTCCAGCCGCCCGGGCTGATCCTGCTGATGACGCCGGTGGCGGCGCTGGCCAAGTGGACCGGCACGGCCGGGGCGATGGCGGCGGGCCGCATCCTCACCGCGGCCGCGGGCGCGGCGACCGTGCCGCTGGCCGGCGCTCGTCCGGCACCGGGGCCTGCTCGCGGTCGTGATCACCTGCGGCATCCTGGCCGTCTACCCGGACGGGGTCGCGGCGTCGGTCACCGTGCTGCAGGAGCCGTGGCTGGTGCTGGCCTGCCTGGCCGGAGCGGTCGCCGTGTTCGACGGCGATCACCTGACCGGCAGCCGCAAGCGGCTCGCCTGGGGCGGGGTGGCGTTCGGCTTCGCCGGCGCGATCAAGGTATGGGCGGTCATCCCGGTGCTGGTGATCCTCGCGCTGTGCGCGCGGCAGCCCCGCCGGGCCGGCGCCTACCTGGCCGGGACCGCGGCCGGCTTCGTCGTCCCGGTGCTGCCCTTCTTCGCCCTCAGCCCGCGGATCTTCTACAAGGGCGTCATCGTGGCCCAGCTCGTCCGCGGCGACGACGCGCGGGTCTCATCCTGGACCCGGCTGACGTCGCTGACCGGGCTGGGCGGCCTGTCCCCGGTCGGCCACCAGGTGGTGCTGATCGCGGCGATCGCGATCCCGCTGCTGGTGGCCGCCGCCTACACGGGCGCGTTCCTGCGCACCAGGAGCGGGCTGGCCGCGCTCGACTGGTTCGCCGTCGTGACCGCCGCCCTGGCGGTCGCGGCCTTCCTGTGGCCGGCCGACTTCTACTTCCACTACTCCGACTTCCTCGCGCCGTTCCTCGCCCTGTCCGTGGGTCTGTCCGTGGCCCGGCTCGTGACGGCCTTCCGGCCGGCCCGGCCGCCCGCCCGGGCCGGCGCCGCTGGCGGGCGGCCACCGGCGTGGCTGTCGCCGCGATAGCGGCGATGGCGGTGGCCCAGGCGTATCACGAGGACAGGGCCAGGGGCTCGGTTACCCCGGCCGCCGCCATCGCGCGGGTGGTGCCGCCGGGCGCGTGCGTGCTCACCGACGAGGTGTCCTACACGATCGCGGCGGACAGGTTCTTCTCTGACCTGCGCGGCTGCCCACAGATCGTCGACGGCGAGGGCACCGACCTCGCGCTCAGCGGCGGCCGGAACGGCGTCACCGGAGCGGGCCGGACGCCCGCGGTGCACGCGATCTGGACCAGCGCGCTGCGCAGCACGCAGTACGTCTGGCTGTCGTCGAGGCTCGGCAGCGTCGAGGCCAGGAGGATCGCCTGGACGCCTTCGCTGAAGGCGTACTTCTTCAGCCACTTCCGGCCGGTCCGCGGGGTCGGCGTGCCGCCCAACCTGTACAAGCGGATCTAGCCAGCCACCCGGATCCGGTCAGCCGCAGCCGAACGTCCGGATCAGCAGGCCGGTGCGCGCCTTGGGGCCGAACAGCGTCGACTTCGGCGGCATCCGCTCGCCCAGCGCGGCGATGTCACGGACATCCTCGGCGGAGACAGGATTGCTCAGTACCGCTGTCCCCCCCGCCTCATCCGCCGCCCGCACCGCGGCGGCCGCGTCCTGGTGGACGATGCGCACCGTGCGCTCGCCCGGGTCGATCCCCCACAGCCGCCTGATGAGGAGCTCCTGCAGCACCGAGGGCGGCAGCGCGCACCAGGCGGGGGAGCGCCCGGCCGGCATGGCTTGCGCCGTCTGCTCTGGGTCCGGCCGGTCCGCCAGGTACAGCTCGCCGCCGCCCGCGATGAGGAAGGCCGGGCCGGACCGCCCGGCCAGATCCAGCTCGCGCAGCGCCGCGGGCAGGTCGGCGGGCAGGCTCCGGACGGCGAACGCGGCCTTGGCCAGCGCCACCGCATCGGCTGCCGGCAGCCCGGGGATCACCCGGTGCATGGCGCCGATCTGCGGCGGGTAGGCGGCCGAGTCGACCAGGAGCGCCAGCCCGTAGTCCCACGGGCCCGGCTGGTCCCAGTCGGCGCGCCGCCGCGCCTGGAGCTCGAGATAGGCGGCGTAGCGGTGGTGCCCGTCGGCGATGAGCGCCTGCCGCGGCGCCAGGTCCGCGGTGATGGCAGCCAGCTCGGCCGCGTCGGTGATAGCCCACAGCCGGTGCGTGATGCCGTCCTCGGTGACGGCGGTGAACAGCGGCGCCCTGGTCGTCGCGACCTCGTCGGCTAGCCGGGTGGCGGCCCCGCGGCTGTCGCCGCCCGGGGGCCTGGCGGGGCCGCCGGCCGCGGCCTCCCCGCCGGCGCGGATCGCCGCCGGGCTGCCGTCGTAGAGCAGGAAGATGGGCTCGAGGTTGGCCTGCGTGGCCTCCATCAGCTCGCGCCTGCCGGTGACCGGCCCGGGCATGACCGCCTCGTGCGGCAGCACGACCCCGTCGGCGGGCGGGCTGAGCCGTACCGCCCCGATGAGGCCGCGCTGGAGAACGTGGCCCGGTGCTCCCGCCGACCCGGTGCTCTGCTCGTAGACGTAGATCGCGGGCCGGGGATCGGCACTGAGCACGCCCTCGCCGATCCAGCTGCGCAGCATGTCGGCCGCGGCCAGCGGACCGCCGCCGGCGGCCCCGGGATCGGCGTGCGGGAGGATGAGCCTGACCACGTTGTGCGGATCGGCGGCAAGCAGCCTGGGCTCGGATCCGGGCCCGATCGCGTCGTACGGTGGTGAGGTGACCTCCGCGAGGCCGCTCACCCTCGCCGGGTCATAGCGGAGCCCGCGGAACGGCGCAAGCACGAGATCGGCTGGTCCCGGCGATGGTGCCCGCCGGGCAGGTGGAAGGGTGTGCACATATGACAGAAGCACGGCGCGGCGGTCAGGATTCCCCGCTGGAAGAAAATGAGCCCGGCCGCCAGGACGAGGCCGGGCCGGGCGGCGACGCCCAGACGTGGTACCGCCGGGGCCTGGACCTGCTGGAGAAGAGGAGTCCCGCCGCGGCCGCCCAGCTGCTCGAGCGCGCCGCGGCCGCTGAGCCGGATTCCCGGATGGTGCGTGAGGCGCTGGCCCGGGCCCAGTTCGACGCGGGGTGGTACGCCGCGGCCGCGGACAGCTTCCGGATGATCGTGGAAGCGAGTCCCGCCGACGACTACGCGCATTTCGGGCTCGGCCTCGCGCTGGCCCGTTCCGGCGCCCCGGGCGCGGCCGCCGAGTATCTCGCCCTCGCCGCGGCGATGCGGCCGGACCTGCCGCACTACACCGGGGCGCTGCGCGGCGTCCGGGCCACCCTGCGCGCTCGCGATCAGGCGGACGGCACCGCGGGGACCAGCGCGGGCGAGGCCGGATGATGGCGGTGGCTGGCCTGCCGCGGCCTGCGGTCGCGCCCCGGATGATGGCGGTGGCTGGCCTGCCGCGGCCTGCGGTCGCGCCCCGGATGATGGCGGTGGCTGGCCTGCCGCGGCCTGCGGTCGCGCCCCGGATGACGGCGGTGGCCGACCTGCCGCGACGTGCGGTCGTGCCCGCATGACGGCGGTACAGCCCGCGCCGGCCGGGCTGCTGAGCTCGGCCGAGCCGCTCAGCGCGGCGTACGATGTGGCCCTGCTTGACCTGGACGGCGTGGTCTACCTGGGCGGCGCCGCCATCCCCGGCGCGGCGGCGGCCCTGGCGGCGGTCGGCCCGGCCGGCATGCGGCTGGCCTTCGTCACCAACAACGCCTACCGGACGCCCGCGGCGATCGCCGCCCAGCTGACCGGGCTCGGCGTCCCGGCCAGCCCGGAAGATGTCGTGACCTCGGCGCAGGCAGCGGCCCGGCTGCTGGCCGAGCGGCTGCCGGCCGGCTCGGCCGTCCTCGTCATCGGCGGGATCGGACTGCGGGCCGCGGTGCGGGAACGAGGCTTCCGCCCGGTCTCGGCGGCCGCCGAGGAGCCCGCGGCGGTCGTACAGGGGTACTCGCCCGACATCAGCTACTCCAGCCTGGCCGAGGGCGCGCTCGCCGTCCAGGCGGGCGCGCTGTTCGTCGCCTCCAACGCGGACGCCACGCTGCCCACGCCGAGGGGCCGCCAGCCGGGCAACGGGTCGCTGATCCGGGTGATCGCCACCGCGACAGGGATTCGCCCGCTGGTGGCCGGCAAGCCCGAGCCGCCGCTGCACGCCGAGTCGGTGCAGCGGACCGGTGCGCGGCGGCCGCTGGTCGTCGGCGACCGGCTGGACACCGATATCGAGGGCGCCTGCCGGGTCGGCGCGGACAGCCTGCTGGTGCTGACCGGGGTCACCCAGCCGGCCGACCTCCTGCTGGCGCCGCCCGGGCGGCGCCCGTCCTATGTCGCCGCGGACCTGTCCGGGCTGCTGGAGCCGCACCCGGAGGTGACGGCCGGCAACGGCAGGTACCACTGCCGCGGCTGGACCGCGCGGTGGGACGCCGACAGCCAGCGGCTCGAGCTGACCGGGTCCGGGGACCGCATCGACGGGCTCCGCGCCCTGTCGGCGGCCGCATGGTCCGCCGCCGGCATCACCCCGGAGGCGGCCACCGAGGCCGTGCGCCAGCTGGACGCCGCCTGATTGGCTGAGCCCCGGCTTGACGCGGCCGGACGGGCCGAGCAGCTGGGCCCCGGCTTGACGCGGCCGGACGCGGCCTGACCCGGCTGGGCCCCGGCTTGACGCGGCCGGACGGGCCGAGCAGCTGGACTCCGGCTTGACGCGGCCGAGCGGCTGGATGACTGACCCGGCTGGGTCTCAGCTTGACGTGGCCGGACGGCCGAGCGGCTGGATGGCTGACCCGGCGGGGTCTCGCCTGACCCGCTGGATCCTGACTTGACCGGCTGGACTTCGTCTGGGCGGCCGCGGGCCGCCTGACCAGGGCTGGGTGCCGACTGGCTTGACAACGCTGCGGGTTTGCGGTGTGCTACCTCGCATGCCAGCGCACGGAGTGCTCCCGCGCCGCGACCCTCGCGGCGCCGGTGCGGCCTGCGCCTGCTGCTGTCCTTCGTGTTGTTGTCGCTGACGACTCATCGCTGACCCTGACTCGTCGCCCCGGGACGTGAATGTCCCGGATCCGAAGGACTCCTGATGAAGCTCGACACTTCTGCCGCCCCCGAGCTCGCCCTGCTGGCCCAGGACCGGGCCGCGGCCGCTCCGGCGACCGTCGGTTACCTCGCCGCCTGCCTACGGCGCCTGGAGGCCGACCCGCAGAGCTGGTGGGATCTGGTCCGGTTCGATCCGGCCCGGCCGGTCCAGGTCGCGGTCACCCCGCCCGGGCCCGGCTGCGAGGCGTGGCTGCTCGTGCTGCCGCCCGGCTACCGCGGCGACGAGATGGAGCCCGGCCAGAACGGGGCCGACCAGGGCTGGGAGGTGGCGTGCCTGGTCGCGGGCGAGATCGCCGAGCAGGCGAGTACGCCGGACGGGCCGCCGGGCCGCCCGTTGCTTCCCGGCCGGATCAGGGTCCGCGGCAGCCAGGAGCCACGCCACCTGATCAACGCCGGCGGCGGGTACGCGGTAAGCCTGCACGCCCGGTCGATGCCGGCCCGCCCGGGAAGCTAGTGCCCTTCCGGCCGCCCGGGCGGCCGCTCGCGCGCGGGTGCTACGCCGCATTGACGTCTGGATAGCCCTCGGTGAGGGGCTTGCCACGGCGGTAGATGGTGCCGGGTCGCCAGCCTGGCGGCGGCGGGAGGAAGGTCAAGGCACCGTCGGGTTGCCTGACGATTCGCCAGCCGCCCTCGTGGACCAGCCAGTGGTCATACAGGCACACGGGTGCGCCGTTGATCGTCTGGGTTTTGCCGTCATAGAGCCAGTGGATGATGTGGTGGATCACGTCGATCGCCCGGGTGCAGCCGTCGCGGCAGCACCGCCCGCCGTACTGCGCGTACAGGGCGTCGCGCTGGCGCGGGGTCCAGCTCTGGGCCTTGCGGCCGATGTCCAGCGCGGCCGACGGCCCGCCGAGCGGGCGGGGCAGCTGGGCGATCGACCCGGCGAGCAGGGCGGTGAGCTGCGCGGTGGCGTTCCCGGCGGTCGCGGTGTCCTGGCTGGTGCGCGGGTCGGGCTGGTGGCTGGTGATGAGGCGGATGATCTCGGCGTCGCAGGAGAGCCGTCGGGCGGCCTCGGCGGTGATGGGGGTGCCGGCGCCGACCACAGCCCCGGGGGCCAGTGGCTGACCGAGCAGGGTGGACCAGGGGATCGTCACGATGACCCGGGGTCGGCGCAGCCCGGCCGGGACAGGTGCGCCCGCACTCGCTGGGCGACTGTCATGAGAATCCGGCTGGGTCGTGGTGACCGTGCCCGCCATCGGGGGAGGGCTCGTCGTCATCGGGCTCCCCGGTCGCGGGCTGAGAGCCCGGGACGCCGGGGTCGGCTGTGGCTTCGGGCTGGCCGGTGCTGCCGGGGTCGGTCGCTGGGGTCGCCGGGGCGGCGCAGCCCAGGCCGGTCAGGTAGGCGAGGGCGTCGGCCCACCTCTGGGCCTTAGTCCGCTCATCCCCGGGGCCCGCCTTGGCGCCGAGTTCCTCGAACGCCGCGAGGACCTGCTCGGCCCTCCGTGCAGCCGCCCGGTCAGGTGTGCGATGCCGCCGAACGTGCGGGAGATCCGCAAGCTCCGCCGGGCGAAGTCACTGTAATCATCGCCGGCGCGTTCCTGGGCGTCGGCGGCTTCGCGCAGGTGCGCGCCGAGCACCCGCAGCTGCGCGCCATCCAAGCCCGGCAAGAACTGCGCGAACAGCTCATCGGCGGCCGCCTGCACGTCGCCGCCGCGCCACAGCCCGGCCCACGGGTCGTCACCTGCGCCCGGGGGCTCGGCGGCCGGGGCCTGCTCGTCCGGGGCCTGCTCGTCCGGGGCCGGGCCCCCGGCGTCGGCCTCCTCGGGCCGGGTGACAACGGGTGGCAGGTGGGATATCTGCCAGCAGGCGGTACCGGCCTGGGCCAGGCTGACCGACCCGTCCGCGAGCAGGCCGCTGATCTGCGGCAGCTGGGAGGTCATCGCGGCCAGCCGGGACAGCAGTCCCGCCTCGTCGGCGGTGCGGGCGTCCGCGCGCAGCCAGCCGGCCACGTTGGCCGCCCCGCGCAGCCGGTACAGGCCGCGCTGGCGGACCTGCCCGGCCACCGCGACCCGCAGGCTGTCCAGCTGGCCGACCATGGTGGTCAGCTCGGACATCACCGCGGCCACGTCACCGTCAGCCACGGTGCCGAGCTCATCAGCGGCGGCAGTCAGCGCCCCTACCTCCGCCCTGGCCGCAGCCAGCCGGGAGCCGAACGCGTCACCTAGCGGGCGGGTGTGCCCTGGGTCGGCGGCCACGGCGCTCACCTCCTCGACTGGCGGGCTGGCAGATGTCCTGTCTAGATCAAATGTTCGATTCACTCTACTAGAGATCGAAGTTGTTTTCGGAGAATGACACGCCGCCTGTGCACAAAAATCAGTCCTGTGGATAAGGCAGCTGGTTGATCTGGGCCACCACCCCGGTGCGGGGTCCCCGGCGATCCCCAGGGACGCCACCGTGCCGTCTAGTCGCTCAGCCCCGACTCGCGCAGGGTGATGTTGAGCCGGCCGCCCCCGGCCAGCCCGAGATCCGGGTCACCGGTGCCCGGCATCGTCTTCGGCACGCCGTGGTAGGCGAGCCTGGACGGCCCGCCGAACACGAACAGGTCGCCCGATTCGAGCCGCACGTCCGTCCACGGCCTGCCGCGGTCACTGGTGTTGCCGAACCTGAACACGCAACTGTCGCCGAGGCTCAGCGAGACGACGGGCGCCAGCGACCGCTCGTCACGGTCCGCGTGCATGCCCATCTTGGCGGCACTGTCGTAATAGTTGATCAGGGCGGTGTCCGGCCGGTAGACGGCGGCCGCCTCCTCGTCGCCGTACGCCTCCTCGACGCCGTACGCCTCGGCGACGGCGCGGCGGCCCAGGTCGGCCAGCCAGCCGGGGAACGGCTTGACCGGCGCGCCGTCGGTGTCCTCGGCGATGCGCGAGTACCGGTACGGGACCCAGTGCCAGCCCAGGCACACCGTCTGCACGGACATGACGCCGCCGCGGGGCAGCCTGGTCGCGCGCAGGCCGGCCGGCGGCCGGGACCAGTCCCGGCAGGCAGCGACCAGCCGCCGCTGCTCGGCCGGGCTCAGCCAGCCGGGCACGTGCACCGCCCCCGGCGCGACCTCCGCCCGGGGGCGCGGGATGAGCGCTGCCACCTGTCCGAGTATGCCCGCGGATGCGGAGCGCTCGCCGGCGCCAGGAACGCCCCGGAGAAACGTCACCAATCTGGCGGCGCCCCTTTCCCTGGACCGGCGGCACGACCTAGGCTTGCGCCGCCCGAGGAAAAGGGAGGTTCCGCCATGCGAAGGATTCTCACGATCACCGGCGCCACCGCTGCGCTCGGCCTGGCCGGGCTCGTCGCGGCGGGCGTGACGCAGGCCGCACCGCGCCAGCCCAGCGCACCGCGGCACCACGCTGCGACGGCCACCGTGCTGCCCCGGACCGGGGCCCCCCGGGTCGTCGGGTCCGTCCGGTCGGACCAGAACAGCTGCGGCTACGTCAACTCGATCCCCGCCGACCGCTTCCAGGGGCTGCCCGACTTCACGCCGGCGAAGGCCGCGCAGCCGTACGACGCGGTGCTGCACACCACCCAGGGCACGATCGTCTTCAGCGCCCGGACCGCGGCCGCGCCGTGCACGACGTACTCCTTCAGGTTCCTTGCGCAGGGGGGATACTTTAACCGGACCCACTGCCACCGGCTTACGCTCCAGGGCATCTTCGTGCTGCAGTGCGGCGACCCGACCGGCACCGGCTCGGGCGGCCCCGGCTACTCGTTCAACGACGAGAACCTGGCCGGCGCGACGTACCCGGCGGGCACGGTCGCGATGGCCAACGCCGGGCCCAACACCAACGGCAGCCAGTTCTTCATCTGCTGGAAGGACACCACGCTCAGCCCCGCCTACACGCCGTTCGGCACGGTGACCCAGGGGATGAGCGTGCTGCAGAAGATCGCGGCGGCCGGCGACGACAGCCAGAACGGCCCCGGCGACGGCTACCCGACCCTGTACACCGGGTTCCATAAGGTGAAGATCATGCTCACGCAGTAGCCCGCAGCGTGGGGCGGAACCGGGAGGTGGACGCGCGTGGCCGAGCTCGGCACGCTGCTCGACGCGTGGCGGGCCGAGCTGGGGGCCTGGGCGATCCCCGAGCACATCAGCTCGGCGGTCGCCGACAGCCCCTGGGTGCTGCCGCGGCAGGTGTTCGCCCGCCGCGCCGACCGGCTGAACGCGGCGCCCTCAGGCCCGTCCTACGAACGGGCCTGGGCGGCGCTCGCGCCGGGCGGGAGCGTGCTGGACGTCGGCGCCGGGGCCGGCGCGGCGTGCCTGCCGCTGCTCGGCCGGACGACGGGGCTCACCGCCGTGGACAGCGATGCCGGGATGCTCGACCTGCTGGCCGAGCGGGCCGCCGCCCAGGGGGTCACCGCCCGCTGCGTGCACGGCAACTGGCCGCAGGCCGCCGGCGAGGTCCCGGCCGCCGACGTGGTGACCTGCCACCACGTCCTGTACAACGTGCCCGGGCCGGCGCCGTTCGTGGCGGCGCTCACAGCGCACGCGCGGCGCCTGGTGGTCACCGAGATGA
Organism: uncultured Actinomycetes bacterium; assembly: GCA_963702235.1. Taxonomy (GTDB): domain Bacteria; phylum Actinomycetota; class Actinomycetes; order Streptosporangiales; family Streptosporangiaceae; genus PALSA-505. Next base: position 901,261 of record CAVPBZ010000018.1, on the reverse strand, counting down.
CCGCCAGCCACCCGCTGATGGCACTGAACCCCCTATGGCTGAAGTTCCACGGCCTGCGCCGGCCCGTTGGCCCCACCGCGGCCGACCTGCTGCAGATCCTGGACGCGATGGGCCTGCAGCCCGGCCACCAGCGGTGGCGCCGTCCCGGCGGGGCGGACTACGCGAGCTTCGACGAGCTCACCGACGTCACCAGGCGGCGGCTGTGCCTGCCGCCCGAGCGGGCCGGTGAGGTGGCCGACGCGCTGGTCGAGGCGGGCGCTGACCCCGGGCGCCCCGCCGACTTCGGGTCGTCCGGGCGGGAGGTGGTGACCATCTGGTGGCCTGGCGGCGTCACATGAACTTCCTGAGCCGGAGCAGGTCGAAGATGTTCGCCTCGACCTTCAGCTTGCCGGTCAGCCAGGCACGGGCGAAGGAGGCCGGATCTGCCGCGATCGACACCAGGTCGTCGCTGTTCGCGGTGAACCTGACCTGCGCCGGCGGGCTGCCGGGCGGCACCTCCTTGACCGGATCCACGCCGTGCGGCCCGACGCGGGTGGCGAACAGCAGCCCCAGGTCGGGCACCCGGGCGCTCATCGTGCGCTCGGGGAAGTTCGCGGCGCGATCCGCCCGGTCCATGTCGGCGATGCGCCTCAGCAGGCTCTCCAGCGCTTTGCGGCAGTCATCGGCGGTCGCCATCTCGACCTCGCTCTCTCGGCAGGAGCCCATCCTGCCAGCCCGGGGCGGGTGCTGCGTCAGCCTGTCGGCTCCGGGCGGTAGCGTTCCTCGGGGAAGAGGTACACGGCGCGAGGAGCGTGGAGGCAGATGGAGCACGACAACGCCGAGACCGGCGAGCCACGGGTTGACCAGGTGGTCGGCGGGCTCGACCGGCTGGCCGGCCTGCCGGTGGACGAGCACGTGGCGGTCTTCGAGGACGCCCACGCCAAGCTGCGGCAGGTGCTCAGCGAGCTCGATTCAGGGCCGGCGACTGAGCCGCATGGCCGCTGACCCGGGATGCCGACAGTCATGGCCAGCAGGATCCGGCTTGACGCTGAGCTCGTCCGGCGCGGCCTGGCCCGGTCACGGGAGCAGGCCGCCGAGCTGATCAGCGGCGGCCGGGTAGCCGTCGCCGGGCTCACCGCCGGCAAGCCGGCCACTCAGGTGGGCCGGGATGCGGCGATCACGGTCAGCGCCGGCACCGGTCCGCAGTACGTGTCACGCGGGGGTCACAAGCTGGCCGGTGCGCTCGCCGCGTTCGGCGGCCTGACCGTGGCCGGCCGCCGCGGCCTGGATGCGGGCGCCTCCACCGGCGGTTTCACCGATGTCCTGCTGCGCGCGGGCGCCGCGCATGTCGTCGCGGTGGACGTCGGCTACGGCCAGCTCGCCTGGGTGCTGCGCGGCGATCCCCGGGTCACCGTGCTGGAGAGAGTCAACGTCCGCGAGCTGGCGCCCGAGCAGGTGGCCCCGGCGCCCGGCCTGGTGGTGGCCGACCTGTCCTTCATCTCCCTGGCGACCGTGCTGCCGGCGCTGGTGAGCTGCGCCGACCCGGACGCGGACTTCGTGCTCCTGGTCAAGCCGCAGTTCGAGGTGGGCAAGGGCAGGGTCGGACCCGGCGGCGTGGTCAGGGACCCCGCGCTGCGGGCGGAGGCGGTGGCCGGCGTGGCCCGGGCCGCGGCCGCTCGCGGGCTCGGCGTGGCCGGCGTCACGTCCAGCCCGCTGCCGGGCCCGGCCGGGAACGTGGAGTATTTCCTGTGGCTGCGACGCGGTGCACCGCCGCTCGACGCCGTCCAGCTCGAGCAGGCGATCGCCGACGGGCCGCAGTAGGTCCCTACCCCGGAGGAGCACACGTCGGATGGGCATGACGGAACCGAAGCGGACCGTGCTCCTTGTCGCGCACACCGGGCGGCCGCGGGCGCTGAGCTGCGCACGGTTTGTCGTGGACAGACTGACCTCCGCAGGCCTGACCGTGCGGGTGCTGAGCCCGGAGGCGGCCGAGCTGTGCTGCGGCGCCGAGGAGGTCCCGCCGGGTCCGGACGCGGCGGCGGGAGCGGAGATCGTCATGGTGATCGGCGGTGACGGCACGCTGCTGCGTGCGGCCGAGATCGCCCGCCCGGCCGGGGTCCCGCTGCTCGGGGTGAACCTGGGCCACGTGGGCTTCCTGGCCGAGGCCGAGCCCGACGACCTGGCCGGGACCGTGGACCGCGTGGTGGCACGTCACTACGAGGTCGAGCGACGGATGACGATCGACGTGACCGTGCGGCAGAACGGGTCCGTCACCGCCGGCACCTGGGCGCTGAACGAGGCCACCGTGGAGAAGACCCCCCGGATCGGGATGCTCGAGGTCGTCACCGAGGTGGACGGGCGCCCGCTGTCCACCTGGGACTGCGACGGCGTGATCTGCGCCACCCCCACCGGGTCCACCGCGTACGCGTTCTCGGCAGGCGCCCCGGTCGTCTGGCCGGAGGTGGAGGCGCTGCTGCTGGTCCCGATCTGCGCGCACGCGCTGTTCGACAGCCCGATGGTGATCTCCCCGGCCGCCACGCTCGCGGTCGAGGTGATCGGCGGCACCCAGCGCAAGCCGGCCAGCGTGCCGGGAATGGCCACGGAGCCGGGCTCCGGGCGTGGCGAGATGACAGGGGCCGTGCTGTGGTGCGATGGTCGCCGTAGCGTCGATCTGCCGCCGGGATCTAGGGTCGAGGTGCGGCGCGGAGCGCGCCCGGTCCTGCTGGCCATCCTGCACCGGCACGAGGAGGGCGCAAGAGCCGGCGCCGCGGCGTCGTTCACTGACCGCCTGGTAGTGAAGTTCGGGCTGCCGGTGACCGGCTGGCGCGGCAGGCAAGAGGCCCTGGCGCCGGGCCCGGCGCCAGGCGGCCAGGCAGCACCGGGCGGAGAGGGGGCGTCAAGGGCCGATGCTTGAGGAAGTCAGGATCACCGGGCTCGGGGTGATCGATGACGCCGTCCTCGAGCCGTCACCGGGACTCACGGTGGTCACCGGGGAAACCGGTGCCGGGAAGACGATGGTGGTGACCGGGCTCGGCCTGCTGTTCGGCGGCCGCGCCGACCCGGCACGGGTGCGGCCCGGCTCGGACCGTGCCACCGTGGAAGGGCCGGCTGCGCATCGACCCGGGCGGCCACGTGGCGAGGCAGGTGGACGAGGCGGGCGGCGAGCTCGACGATGACGGTCAGTCCCTGGTCGTCAGCCGTTCGGTATCTGCCGAGGGACGCTCGCGCGCGCATGCCGGCGGCCGCGCGGTACCGCTGTCGCTGCTCACCTATCTCGCCGATGAGCTGGTCGCGGTGCACGGCCAGGCCGACCAGCAGCAGCTGCTCAAGCCCGCCAGGCAGCGGGCCGCACTGGACAAGTACGCGGGCGACAAGCTGGCCGCGGTACTGGCGGACTACCAGCGTGCCTTCCACCGGCACCGTGACGTACGCGGCAGGCTGACCGAGCTGACCACGCGCGCCCGCGAGCGGGAGCAGCAGGCCGACGAGCTGCGGGCCGGCCTGGCCGAGATCGACAGCCTGCAACCGGCCGAGGGCGAGGACACCGACCTGCTGGCGGAGGAGGAGCGGCTGGGTCACGCGGACGCCCTGCACACGGCCGCGACCGCCGCGCACGAGGCGCTGGTCGGCGACCCGTCGGCCGGCAGCTACGACGGCGCGGACGCGGCGACGCTGCTGACCGGCGCCGCCCGCGCGCTCGAGGAAGTCTCGGATCATGACGCGGCCCTGGCCGGGCTGGCCGGCCGCCTGGCCGAGGCGGCGTACGTCGTCTCCGACGTGGCTACCGAGCTCGCCTCCTACGCCGAGTCCATCGAATCCGACCCGATCCGGCTCGCGGCCGTGCAGGAGCGCCGCGCCGACCTGGCCAGGCTGGTCCGCGCGTTCGGCCGGGGCGGCGACGGCACGGGCGACCTCGAGGCCGTGCTCGCCTGGTCGAAACAGGCGGTCGGCAGGCTCGCCGAGCTGGACGGCGACGACGACCGGGTGTCTGCGCTCGCCGCCGAGGAGGCCGAGCTCGCCGCCCGGACCGACGACCTGGCCGCCCGGCTGACCGGGCTGCGCGAGCAGGCCGCGGAGCGGTTCGCGGCCGCGGTCACCGCCGAGCTGACTGCGCTGGCGATGCCGCATGCGCGGCTGACCGTGGCGGTCACGCCGGCCAGCGAGCCCGGGCCGCAGGGCAGGGACGAGGTGGAGATCAGGCTCGCCGCGCATCCGGGCGCGCCGCCGCTGCCGCTGCACAAGGGCGCGTCCGGCGGTGAGCTGTCCCGCGTGATGCTGGCCATCGAGGTTGTCTTCGCGGGCGCCGACCCGGTGCCGACGTTCGTGTTCGACGAGGTCAACGCCGGGGTGGGCGGGAAGGCGGCGGTGGAGGTCGGCCGGCGGCTGGCCCGGCTGGCCCGGCTGGCCCAGGTCGTCGTGGTCACCCACCTGCCGCAGGTCGCGGCGTTCGCCGACACGCACCTGGTGGTGGAGAAGGCCGACGACGGCTCGGTCACCCGCAGCGGCGTCATCCGGCTCGACCAGGCGGCCCGGGTGCGCGAGCTGTCCCGGATGCTCGCCGGGCTGGAGGACTCCGAGCTCGGCCAGGCGCACGCCGAGGAGCTGCTCGGCCTGGCCGCCGCCGAGCGCGCCGAGCTGGCCGGGGAGGCCGGGGCGGCCGGGGAGGCCGGGGGGAGCGAGGCCTGGCCCTGGCCCTAGCCGGGCACGGACAGCGACAGGCCGAACAGGCCGTCCGGGTCGGTCCACCAGGACGGCATCACGAACCCGGCGGCGGCCAGCTCGGACTCGATGCCGTCGCGGCGGAACTTGGCCGACACCTCGGTGCGCATCTCCTCGCCCGCGCCGAACCCCACGGTCAGGCCGATCGCGGGCAGCCGCACCCGCTGGGCCACCGACGAGCGCAGCCGCATCTCGATCCATTCGGCCTGCGGATCCCACAGCGCCACGTGGTCGAAGGTGTCGGGGTCGAAGTCGGCGCCGAGCTCGGCGTTCAGCACGGCCAGGACGTTCTTGTTGAACGCTGCGGTCACGCCGGCCGGGTCGTCGTACGCGGCCACTAGCATGGCCGGGTCCTTGACCAGGTCGGTGCCGAGCAGCAGCGTGTCCCCGCCGCGGACCGCCGCCCGGATCCGGGTGAGGAAGCCTGCCCGCTCGGCGGGCAGCATGTTGCCGATCGTGCTGCCGAGGAAGGCGATCATGCTCGGCGCGTGCCCGTCGCCGTCGCCGGCGGGCAGCCCGAGGTCATGCTCGAAGTCGGACACGAGCGCGTGCACCGACAGGCCCGGGTACTCGCCGATCAGCCGCTCCCCGGCGTCGGTCAGCGCGCTCTCGCTGACGTCCACCGGGATGTAGGACCGCAGGGTGCCGGCGTCGCGCAGCGCGTCCAGCAGCAGCCGGGTCTTGTCGGAGGAGCCCGAGCCCAGCTCGACCAGGGTGTGCGCCCGGCTCGCCGCCGCGATCTCGCCCGCGGCGGCGCGCAGGATCGCCCGCTCGGCCCGCGTCGGGTAGTACTCGGGCAGCTCGGTGATCTTCTCGAACAGCTCGCTGCCGTTGGCGTCGTAGAACCACTTCGGCGGCAGCGCCTTCGGCGACGCGGTGAGGCCGGCCCTGGCGTCCGCGCGCAGCGAGGAGGCGAGGAAATCCGGCGGCAGCAGCCGGTCGATCCGCAACGCCGTCACCGGGCCGCCGCCCATCCGTAGCGGAGGTCAGCCGCGGCGTCCCGGGCAGTCCGGAACCCCGCGAAGATCTGGCGGCGGACCGGGTAATCCCAGTTGCGGAACGTGCCGCGGCAGGCCACCGGGCTCACCGCGAAGGATCCGCCGCGCAGCACCTTGTACTCGCTGCCGAAGAACACCTCGGAGTACTCGCGGTACGGCCACGCGGAGAACCCGGGGTAGGGCAGGAAGTCGCTCGCGGTCCACTCCCACACATCGCCGATGAGCTGGCGGGCGCCCGAGGGTGCCGCCCCGTCGGGATATGAGCCTGCCGGGGCCGGCTGCAGGTGCCGCTGGCCCAGGTTGGCGTGCTCCGGGCCGGGCGGGCCGTCACCCCACGGGTACCGGCGGGACAGGCCGGTGACGGGATCGAACCGCGCCGCCTTCTCCCACTCGGCCTCGGTCGGCAGCCTGCGTCCCGCCCAGCGCGCGTACGCGTCGGCCTCGTACCAGCACACGTGCATGACCGGCTCGGCCGGCGGCACCGGCTCGGTGGCGCCGAACCTGGTCCGCACCCACTGGCCGCCGTCCCTGCGCCAGAACTGCGGGGCGGCCAGGCCTGCTGCCGGTGCTCCCAGCCCGCGGGGCTCCACCACCGCGGCTCGTCGTAGCCGCCGTCGGCGATGAACTCGGCGTAGCCGGCGTTGGTCACCGGCACCGTGTCCAGGAAGAACGGGGCCACGTCCACCGGGTGCGCGGGCCGCTCGTTGTCCAGCGCCCAGGGCTCGTCGGACGTGCCCATCGTGAACAGCCCGCCGGGCACGAGCACCTCGGTGGGCAGCAGGAGGGCGTCGGCCGGCGGCGGGCCGGGGGGTGTCGCCGACAGTGCCTGACCGCCGCGCCTGAGCTGATGGGTGATCAGCATGGTCTCGTCGTGCTGCTGCTCGTGCTGGGCGACCATGCCGAACGCGAACCCGCTGGCGACCAGCGGGGAGCCGGACAGCGGCGCCGCGTCGAGCAGGTCCAGCACCCGGCCGCGGACCTCGCTGGCGTACCGCCGGGCCTCGGCCGGCGGCAGCAGCGGCAGGGTCGGCCGCTGCGACCGCGGATGCTCGAACGCGTCGTAGAGGGGGTCGATCTCGGGGTGGATCGGCTCGCGGCCGCCGACGTTGCGCAGCAGCCACAGCTCTTCCTGATTGGCGATGTGGGCGAGATCCCAGACCAGCGGGGACATGAGCGGCGAGTGCTGCCGGACCAGGTCATCGTCGTCCACGCAGTCGGTCAGCCCGCTGGTGCGGGCCCGCGCGGCGATCAGCTCGCCCGCGATCTGCTCCCTGAGTGGTTGCGCGTCGGCCGTCATCTGAGCTCCTTCGGTCTGTTGTCGGCCAGTCGGTCGTCGGCCGGGCACCGGCCCTTGAGCACGTAACGTTCGGCGTAGGCCGCGACCGCGTGCCTGACCTCGGCGGGCGCGCTGGCCCGGCCGAGCGCGGCATCGGCGGCTTCGAAGCACGCCCGGCTGGCGCGGCCGATGCCGGCGTCTGCCGGCCCGTATCTCGCCGCGCGCAGCCATGGACTGGCGTCCGTTTCCTTATTCGGAACGGTGGCGATCCCGGACTGGTCCCATACCGGCTCGACCGCCGCCATGGCGGCCTCCGCCGCCTTCGGGTCGTCGAGCAAGGCAGCGGTGACCGCGGTGGGGACGATCCAGCCGTCCCCGGGCTGCGCGTCGATCATCCGCAGCTCGAGGTGGCCGTGCGGCCGCACCGGCGGGAACAGCGTCGTCAGGTGGTAGGCCAGGTCGTCGGTCGTGGGCCGGCGCTCGCCCGCCCCTCTCACCCAGTCACGGAAGGTCAGCCCCGGCGGCGCGGTCCAGGGCGACGGGCCGTCCCGCCGGATGCACATGAGCTCCGCATCGAGGGCGTATGCGGTCCAGGCATCGCGGGGGTCCACGCCGGTCCCGGCGGTCAGGCCGTTGCCGCCCGCGGGCCGCCCGCGGCCGGGGGCGGCCGGCCCGGCGCCGGCCGGCTCGGCGCCGCGGCGGCCGGGTGCGGCCGGGGTCCAGCCGGGACCACACGGCCTGCCGGGTGGATCGCCAGCCCGACGGCCGTCCCTGCCGCAGCGGCGAGTTGGCGAACGCCGCCACGAGCACGGGGCCGATCGCGTGCAGCAGTCGCCACCGGGACCGGTAGCCCGCCGGGCCGCCGTCCTCGCCGCCGGCGTCGAGGCAGACCTGGACGGACGCGGTGTTGCACATCATCACCCGCCCCCACGGCCCGCGGCGGTCGAAGAACTCCTCCATGGCCGCGTAACGCGGCAGGTCGAGGATGCGGCGGGGCGGGCGGAGGGGATCGAGGCCGTCACCGGCCAGCTGCAGGCCCGCGGCGTGCACCGCAGCGCGCAGCGCGGCGAGGTCTTCTCCGGCGGCGGTGACGCAGTCGCCGAGGCTGGTGGCGGGCGCGGAGCTGAGCTCCAGCTGACCGCCTGGTTCGGTGCTGAGCATCCCCCCGCCGGGAAGAACGACGCGGGCATTTCCTGCGGTGAGGCTGGCTATCGCTTGCGTGATCCGGTCCGCGCGCACCGGGAGCGCGGGATCACGGCGGTCACGGACCAGCCACTCAAGCTCCACTCCGACCTGGCCGGGCGGGCCGGTCTTGAAGCAGAATCCCGTGGACGTGCGCCTCCGCGTCGTCCTCCGAGAGCGGCGGGCCGCCGCCGCCATCCGGCGGCCGGGCCGGAGCGAACGGGGTCAGCGCCCCGACAACAGGCCGCGTCGCCGGGGGGTGATAGTTCCGATCGTTGATCAGGGCGCGGTGCTCCGTTTCTGGTGGCCGCGTTCTGGTCGCCGTCGTCTACCCTGCCATACCGGCGTGAATCCAGTTGACACCGGCGACCGCATCCCAAGGTAGCCGGAGCCTACGACAGTTTCGGCCGGCCCTAGCGGGTCACCGGGGACAGCCGGGCCGCGCCGCGGCGGGCCGGCGCCTCTTCCGCTGGCGGATGTAACACGCCGTGAATGCGAGTGTGGGCTTTGCCAGTCGCCCTGTCTGGCAGGATGGGTAGCGCGATGAAGAGCCCGTCCCGCCTCCTCACCTGGACACGCCGCGGCAGGTCGGACGACCTGCCTGGGGTGATCGGTGCCGCGCGTCTTGACCGCAGGACCAAGAACCTCACCAAACGGCTCTGCCCCGGCGATATCGCCATCATCGATCACCGGGACCTGGACCGGGTGAGCGCCGATGCGCTTATCAACTGCCAGGTAGCGGCCGTGGTGAACGTCGCGCCCAGCATCAGCGGCCGCTACCCGAACCTGGGGCCGCAGCTGCTGATCGAGGCGGGCATCCCGCTGGTTGACGACGTGGGGCCAGACGTGTTCGCCCGGGTGTCGGAGGGCCAGACGGTCTGGCTCGACGGTGACTCGCTGTATGTGGCGGACGAGGTCGTGGCGAAGGGGACGCTGCAGGACAAGGACACCGTGGCGGTGTCCGAGGCCGAGGCCAAGGTCGGCCTGGCCACCCAGCTCGAGGCGTTCGTGGCCAACACGATGGAGTACCTCAAGCGCGAGCGCGACCTGCTCATCGAGGGCGTCGGAGTTCCCGAGCTGCGCACCAACCTGGCGGGCAGGCACGTGCTCGTCGTCGTCCGCGGCTACCACTACCGCGAGGACCTGAGGGTGCTGCGGGGCTACATCCGCGAGTACAAGCCGATCATGATCGGCGTGGATGGCGGCGCGGACGCGCTGATCGAGGCCGGCCACCATCCGCACATCATCGTCGGCGACATGGACTCCATCTCCGACAAGGCGCTGGCCTGCGGGGCCGAGCTCGTCGTGCACGCCTATCCCGACGGCAGGGCGCCTGGGCTGGCCAGGATCCAGGACCTCGGTATGAACTGCGCGCTCTTCCCCACGGCCGGAACGAGCGAGGACGTGGCGCTGCTGCTCGCCGACGAGAAGGGCGCCAGCCTCATCGTCGCCGTCGGTACCCGCTTCTCCCTGGTGGAGTTCCTGGACAAGGGGCGGTCGGGCGCGGCGAGCACGTTCCTGACCCGGCTGCGGGTCGGCGGCACGCTGGTTGAGCCCAAGGGGGTCAGCCAGCTCTACCGGAACCGCATCTCCGGCTGGGCGCTGCTCCTGCTCGTCCTCGCCGCGATCGTGACCATCATGGTGGCCGTGGCGTTCTCGCCCGTGGGCCCGATCCTGTTCGGGTACATGGCGTCCAAATGGGATCAATTCGTCTACTGGCTGACCGGACTTTTCTAGTGATCAATTTCCGCTACCACATCGTCTCCATCGTCGCGGTGTTCCTCGCCCTGGCCGTCGGTATCGTGCTCGGCTCCACCGAGCTGCAGGGGACCACCATCGACGTGCTGACGAGGACGTCGAGTAACCTGAGAACTGACCTCAACACGAAGACAGCGCTGGCCAGCGCGCTGCAGCAGCAGGTGAACGCGGATCAGGCGTTCGCGCAGGAAACCGAGGCGCGGCTGCTCAGCGGACTGCTGGCCGGCCAGCGCGTCGTCCTCGTCACTGCCCCGGGGGCACCCGGGGGGGTGGTCACCGGTCTTACCTCGGCGCTGCGCCTGGCGGGGGCGACGGTGACCGGCCAGGTCAACCTGCAGCCCAAGTTGCTCGATGCGAGCCAGAACAACCAGCAGTTCCTCATCCAGCTCGCCCAGCAGCTCGCGCCGGCTCGGTGCCGGGCAACGGGACCGGGCTGCAGCAGGCCGCCAGGTTGCTCGGCAGCGCGATCCTCACCAAGGCCAACCCGTCCGCGTTGACGACGAGCAGCAAGCCGTCGGCCAGCGGCCAGGCCGTGCTGGCCAGCTACGCGCAGGCCAACCTGGTGAGCATCAGCGGCCAGCCGTCCGTCCCGGCCACGCTTGCCGTCGTGATCACGCCGGACAGCCCGCCGGCCGGCGGCGTCTCCGACCCGGCTAACCAGGGCCTGATCACCCTGGCCGGGCAGCTGAACACGGCGGGCCTCGGCACCGTGATGGCGGGATCCACCGCCGGATCGGTACCGGGCAGCGCGATCGACGCGCTGCGCGCCGGCAACGCCGCCGGGCAGATATCCAGCGTGGACAACGCGGACATGACGACCGGGCAGATCGTGGCCGTCTGGGCCCTGCAACGGGCGCTGACCGGCCACAAGGCCGGCAGCTACGGAGTGGCGCAGGGCACCACCGCGGCCGTGCCGAGCCCGGCGCCCAGCCCGTCGTCGTCTGCGACCTCCGGCCTGGCCACCACGTCGCAGGGGACGAGCGCGGGCACCACCTCGGGCAAGAAGTCCACCGGGGGCAAGGGATGACCAGCCGGCAGGCCGGCCACCGGGGCAGCGCCCGGGCCGCGCTCGGCAGCGCCGTCCTCGCCGCCACCGCGGCCCGGGCCGGCTACGCCGCGCTGTCCCGCAGGCCGCCTGGCGGGCGCGGCACCTGGACCAGGACCAACCACCGGGGCGAGCAGCTCACGCTCGTCGAGGGCCCCGCCGCCGCGGTGGCAGCGGCCGTTTTCGCCGCCGTCATCCCGGGGCTCCCTGGGCGCACCCGCGCCGCGGTTGCCGTCGCCGGGGCAGCGGCGGGGGCGTTCGGCTGTTACGACGACCTGGCGGGCAGCGGGGACCGGCGCGGATTCCGCGGCCACCTGGGGGCGCTCGCCCGGGGTGAGGTGACCACTGGCGCGGTGAAGCTCGGCGGCATCGGTGCCGCCGGGCTGGCCGCGGGCGCGCTGCTCGGCGGGCCGGCCGCGGACGTGGTGATCAACACCGGCCTGACCGCCGGCGGCGCGAACCTGCTCAACTTGTTCGACCTGCGCCCGGGCCGGGCGATCAAGGTGGCGCTGGCCGGCAGTGCACTGCTCGCGGCCGGGGCACCGCCGCCTGGCCGCGGCGCGGCCTGGCGCGCGGTGGCGGCGCCGGCCGGTGCGGCGCTGGCGCTGCTTCCCGAGGATCTGGCCGAGCGGGCGATGCTCGGTGACGCCGGCGCCAACGCGCTCGGCGGCATGGTCGGCGCCGCCGCTGCGGCCAGCCTGCCGCGGCCCGCGCGGATCGGGCTGCTGGCCGGGATCGCGGCCCTGACCGCGGCGAGCGAGGTCGTCAGCTTCACCCGGGTCATCGAGCGGACGCCTCCGCTACGCTGGCTCGACATGCTCGGCCGCCGGCCAGCGGCGCCGCCCGAGCCCCGCGATCCGGCCGAACCGCCGGCAGGCCAGAGCCTGGAGACGGACGCATGGTCCCCCCTGGACGTTCCGGAACGGGCAGTCGCCGACCTCCCGTGACGGCGCCGGCGGCAGACCGGGGGGCAGTGACGGCGCAGGACCGGGGCGCGGGCGGGATCGGCCGACCCGCCGTGCTGATCGGCGTGATCACCGGCGTGGCGAACGTCGTCGGCTTCGGCCGTCAGCTGGTGTTCGCGCACACCGTGGGCGCCACCCCGCTGGGCACCGCGTACGCGACGGCCAACCAGGTGCCGAACATCATCTACGCGATCGTGCTGGGCGGCGCGCTCACCGGCATGGTGGTGCCGGTGCTCGCCGGCCCGGCGCTGGCCGGGGCTAAGACGGAGGCGCGGCAGACTTCCTCGGCGCTGCTCACCTGGACGCTGCTGCTGCTCGTCCCGGTCAGCCTGGCCGTGGCGCTGGCCGCACGGCCGATCGTCTCGGTGCTGCTGGGCAGCGGTCACGGCGCCGCCGCTGCGGGCATGCTCGCGGTCGGCTCCCGGATGCTCGCCGTGTTCGCGCCGCAGATCGTGCTGTACGGGCTGGCCGTCGTGGGGTACGGGATCCTGCAGGCGCACCGCAGGTTCCTGTTCCCGGCTCTCGCGCCGGTCCTGTCCAGCGTCGTGGTGGCCGCGGCCTACGTCGCCTTCGTACCGCTCGGCCACGGCCGCGGGGTGACCGGCCTGCCGCGTGCGGCGGAGATCATGCTGTCGGTCGGCACCACGGCCGGCGTGGCCGCGCTCGCCGTCACGGCGCTGGCCCCGGTGCGCCGGCTCGGGCTGCGGCTGCGGCCGGCGCTGCGCTTCCCGCCCGGGGTGGCGGCCAGGGTGCGGGCGCTCGCCCTGGCCGGCCTGGCCGCGGTGATCGCGCAGAACGTGAGCACGGTCGTGGTGATCGTGCTGGCGAACGCCCGCGGCGGGCCCGGCGCCCTGGTGCTGTACAACTACGGCTGGCAGGTGTTCTTCGTGCCGTACGCGGTGCTCGCGGTGCCGATCGCGACCAGCGCGTTCCCGGTACTGTCCGCGTCCGCGCAGGACGGGGGAGAGGGCTTCGATGCGGCCGCCGCCTCCTCCACCCGCGGCGCCGCGCTCGTGTCCTGGCTCGGCGCCGCGCTGCTCGCCGGGGCCTGCGTGCCCGCGGCCCGCGTGTTCGTCACCCACAACCCGGCCAGCGCCCGCGAGCTGGCCTGGACGCTGGCCGCGTTCGCGCCGGGCCTGGCCGGGTTCGGCCTGGCCGCGAACCTGTCCCGGGTGCTGTTCGCGTGCGCGCGGACCCGGGTCGCGGCGGTGGCCATCACCGGCGGCTGGCTGCTGGTGATCGCCGCCGACCTGGTGATCGTGCCGCTGGTCGCGGGCCGCTGGGTGGTGCCCGCGCTCGGGCTCGGTAACAGCATCGGGCTGACCATGACCGGGATCGCGCTGCTGGCGGCGGTGCGGCGGGCGCGCGGCCGCGGCGCGCTGCGCGGTGTCAGCCGGGCCGTCGCCGCGGGACTCGCGGGTGCGCTGGCCGGCGCGGCCGCGGGGGCGGGCGTGTCCGCGGCGCTGCGGGTCACCGGTTTCCTGCCCAACGCCGCGGTGGTGCTGCTCGCCTGCGCCTGCACGGTGCTGGCCTTCGGCCTGGTGGTGCTCGCGGCTGACGGCGGCGAGCTGCGGTCGCTGGTGTCCCGGGCGCGGTCGAGGCTGGCCCGGTGAGGATCGCCTACGTCCTCGGCACGTCGGCCGGCGGCACCGAGCGGCATGTCCGCATGCTGGCCACTGGCCTGGCCGTACGCGGCGTGGCCGTCAGCGTCTACGGCCCCGCCGGGACCTGGCAGGCCGCGCCGCCCCCGGCCGGAGTTTCCGCGGAAGCGCCTGGCATCCCGCTGTTCGCGGCGGTCGAGATCACCGACCGGCCCCGGCCGGCCCGCGACCTGGCCGCGGTCCGGCGGCTGCGGTCCCTGCTGGCCGGCTCCCGGCCGGATGTCGTGCACGCGCACGGGCTGCGGGCCGGCGCGCTGGCCGCCGCCGCGCTCGGCCTGCGCAAGGACCGGCCGCGCCTGCTCGTCACCGTCCACAACGCGCCCCCGCACGGCGGCGCGGCCGCCGCCGTCTACCAGGTGCTGGAGCGGATCGTGGCCCGCCGGGCCGACGCGGTGCTCTGCGTGTCCGGTGACCTGGAGGCGCGGATGCGCAGGCTCGGCGCCCGCGCGGTGGCCCGGGCCGTGGTCCCGGCCCCGCCGGAGCCGCCGCGCGTTTCCGCGGAAACGCTGGCCAGGCTGCGGGCGGAGCTCGGCCTGGCCGGCCAGCCGGGCCGCGGCCCCATCGTCCTGGCCGTGGCCAGGCTGGCCCCGCAGAAGGGTCTGGGCACGCTCATCGACGCCGCCGCGCGCTGGCGCGGCCGCGATCCGGCGCCGCTGCTGGTGATCGCGGGAACCGGGCCGCTGCGCGACGAGCTGAACCGGCGGGCCCAGGCCGCAGGGGTGCCGGTCCGCTTCCTCGGCCAGCGCGGCGACGTCGCGGCGCTGCTGGCGGCGGCCGACGTCGTGGTGCTGCCCAGCAGCTGGGAGGGACAGCCGCTGATCGTCCAGGAGACGCTGCGGGCCGGCCGCCCGCTCGTCGCCTCCCGGGCCGGCGGCATCCGGGATCTGGCCGGGGAAGAGGCTGCGCTGCTGGTGCCGCCGGGTGACGCGGCGGCACTGTCGGCGGCGGTGCTCTCGGTGCTCGACGATCCCGGCCTCGCCGCGCGGCTGAGCGAGGCCGCGATCAAGCAGGCCGGGACCCTGCCCGCCGAGTCCGATGCCCTGGACGCTGCGCTGGCGGCATATGGTTCCCTTGGCGGAGCTACTAGCGGGTAAGGACGGACATGGGCGACCAGAACTTGGCCAGGCAGGCAGAACGTCATCTGGAACTGCACGGTGACGGGGAGTCGCTGTTCTTCGAGGGCCAGTGGTTCACCCGGGCCGGCCTGGCCGATCAGGCGTCGCGGTTCGCCGCCGGGCTGACCGGGCTGGGTGTCCGGCCGGGAGACCGGCTGGTCGTCCTCATGGCCAACTGCCCGGAAGTGCTGATCACCTACAACTCGGCGTGGCGGGCCGGGGCGGTGGTGACCCCGCTGATCTTCCTGGTCAGCGAAGACGAGCTGCGGCACGCGCTGGCCGACTCCGGGGCAGTCGGCGTGGTGACCACGGCGGAGTTCCTGCCGAAGGTCCAGGCCGCGCTGGCGGGCGCGGACGGCGTGCGGTTCGTCGTGGTCGCCGGCGGCGCCGCGGGCGGCGGCGGCGCGCCGGTCCCGGTGCTCGGCTTCGCCGAGGTGGCGGCGGCCGCGCCCGGATCCATCGTGGACCGGGCCGACGAGGACCTGGCGGCGCTGCTGTACACCGGCGGGACCACCGGCCGGTCCAAGGGCGTGCCGCTGACGCACGCGAACCTCTACTGGTGCGGCTCGTCCGCCCGTGAGGCGTCGGCCGGCTCCGGCCTCACCGTGACGCTGATGCCGCTGCCGCTGGCGCACGCCTACGGCCTGCTGGTCACCTGCATCGGCATGCACGAGACCGAGCCGGGCCAGTCGATCCTGATGCGCTGGTTCGACCCGTCCGGGTGGGTGCAGCTGGCCCAGCAGCACCGGGCCCAGCGCAGCACGCTGGTGCCCTCGATGATCCAGATGCTGCTGGCGCAGCCGCTGGAGGAAGCCAACCTGTCCGCGCTCGTCGCGGTGTCGTCCGGCGCGGCCCCGCTGGCCGAGGAGACCCGGGTGCAGTTCGAGACCAGGGTCCCGAGCGCGATGGTCTACGAGGGATACGGCTGCACCGAGTCGGCGTCGATCGTGTCGTCCAATCCGCTGGGCGCGCGCCGGGCCGGCAGCGTCGGCCTGCCCGTGCCCGGCTGCGAGGTCACCATCCAGGACGACGCCGGCCGCCTGCTGCCGCCCGGCCAGGACGGCGAGATTCTGCGTCCGCTCGCCGGGGGTGCTGTCGCAGTACTGGCACGCGCCGGAGGCGACCGCCGCCGCGCTGTCCGGCGGCTGGCTGCACACCGGCGACATCGGCCACCTCGATGATGACGGCTACCTCTACGTGGTGGACAGGAAGAAGGACCTGATCATCCGCGGCGGCTTCAACGTCTACCCGCGCGACGTCGAGGACGTGCTGCTGACCCACCCGGCCGTGGCCCAGGCCGGCGTGGTCGGGCGTCCCGACCCGCGGCTCGGCGAGGAGGTGGTCGCCTTCGCCACGCTGCGGCCCGGCGCCAGCGCGACCGGTGAAGAGCTCGTCCGGCACGCCAGGGCGCACCTGGCCGCCACCAAGTACCCGCGCGAGGTCAGGATCGTGCCCGCCATCCCGCTCACCAGCGTCGGCAAGCTGGACCGCAAGCAGCTGCGCACCTGGCTCGGCGACGCCCCGTAACCTGCGCACGGCGGCGGGACAGGCGGGCAGGCTACGTCAGCCGGTTTCCTGCCAGCGGCGCTGGAGGTCCGCGATCCCGTCCGGCGTCGCCGAGCCGAACAGCCGCAGCCGGGCCACCCCGCCGTCCGGGAAGATGTCCAGCCGCACGTGCGTCGCCGCCGCCCCCTCCACGCGGAACCGGTGTGCCGTGTCCGGCTGCAGCCGGGTCCGCGGCAGCAGCGGGAACCAGGCCCGGGCATCATCCAGGGACGCCCGGCGCGCGTCGATGCCGGACAGCGAGGCGGCGCCCGGCGCGTTCCCCTTGTAGTGCAGCGTGTCGATCTCGGCCAGCCGCACCACCCCGGCGGCGGCCAGCCGGACGATCAGCCAGTCGTTCCCCTCGCCCCGGCGACGCCTGGTCTCCCAGCCCTCGCCCATCACCGCGGGCAGCCCAGGGGAGATCGCGTTGCGCGGGGCCGAGAAGAACCGGTCGCTGCACTCCGCCACGTCGGCGCCCAGCTCGGCCGCGGCCAGGTTGACGGTCAGCCCGGTGACCAGCGCGGGGTCGGTCACTACATCCCCGTGCACGCGCAGCCGGGCCACCCCGCCGTCGGGGAAGATGTTCAGCCGCACGTGCGTCCGGCGCCGCGCGGCGCCGGCGACACCGAACACGTGCTCGGTGTCGCCGGCCAGCGGGCTGCGCGGCACGATCTCCTCCCAGCAGGCGGCCGCCAGCTCGGCGGGGCCCGGGTACCCGGGCACGGCGGCGGCCTGCACCGAGCAGGACTGCGGGTGGTTGCCGGTGAAGAACGCGGTATCCACCACGACCTCGCGCACGACGCAGGGCGCGCCGAGCCGGATCACCGCCCAGTCGTGTGCGTCGGGGCCGGGCAGCGAGCCGTCCGGCGCGTGCGAGCGCCGGGTCTCCCAGCCGTCGTACAGCTGTCCCCTGGGCCCGAACGTCCGCGGCCGGTGCGCCGGCGCCTCGGGCTTGATCAGGTTGTCCCGTTCGGCGAAGAACTCGTCGCTGGCGGCCACCACCGAGCCGCGGAGCGCGCGGGACGCGAGGTCCGGGCCCCGGCCCGCGCCGGGCGGCCCGGCCTGACCGGTCCCGGCCGGGTCAGCCACCGCTGGCCCCTTCCCGGCGGAGCAGCTGGCCGGCCGGCCGGGCATCCGGGGTGATCACCTGGCCGCGCAGCCAGACCTGCCGGACCGTCCCGGCGAGCACGCGGCCCTCGTAGGGCGTGACCGGGCTGCGGTGCTGCAGCTCGGCGCCGCGGACGGTGAACGTGGCATCGGGGTCGAACGCGATGAGGTCGGCGTCGCGGCCCGCCGCGATCATGCCCTTGCCGGGCAGGCCGGCCAGCGCGGCCGGGCCGGCGGCCATCCACCGGGCGACGTCGGCGAGCGTCCGGCCGCGCCGCCGCGCGGCGGTCCAGACCGCCGCGAGCCCGAGCTGCAGCGACCCGATGCCGCCCCAGGCCGCGCCGAAGTCGCCCGAGTCCTTCCGCTTCAGCTCCGGCGGGCAGGGCGAGTGGTCGGAGACCACGCAGTCGATGGCGCCGCCCTCGAGCCCGCGCCACAGCGCCTCCCGGTTGACCGCGTCCCTGATCGGCGGGCAGCACTTGAACTCGGTGCCGCCCGGCGGCACCTCCTCGGCGGCGAAGAACAGGTAGTGCGGGCACGTTTCCGCGGTCAGCGCCACGCCGGCCGCCTTCGCGCCGCTGATCAGGGCGACGCATTCGGCGGCGGACAGGTGCACGATGTGCGCCCGGGCCCCGGTGCGCGCGGCCGCCGAGACGACCGTCTCGATGGCGCGGCGCTCGGCCCGCGGCGGCCGGGACTTCAGGAACGTCCAGTAGTCGGTGCCCGATGCCTCGCCGATCTCGGCCGGGTCCTCGGCGTGCACGGCCAGCACCGAGCCCGCCGCGGCCACCTCGGCCATCGCGGCCCGCAGGCCCGCGGGGTCGAGCGGCGGGAATTCCGGCACGCCGGAGTCGGCCAGGAAGCACTTGAACCCGGTCACGCCCGCCTCGTGCAGCGCCCGCAGTCCCGGCTGGCTGCCGGGGACCGCGCCGCCCCAGAACGCCACGTTGACCGCGCACTTGCCCGCCGCCGCGGCCCGCTTGGCCGCCAGCGCGGCGGCGGTGAGGGTGGGCGGCAGCGAGTTCAGCGGCATGTCGCAGATCGTGGTGACCCCGCCGGCCGCCGCCGCCCTGGTGGCGGTGGCGAAGCCCTCCCACTCGGTGCGGCCCGGCTCGTTCACGTGCACGTGCGTGTCCACCAGGCCGGGCAGCAGGGCGAGATCCCCGAGATCCTCATCCCTGGCTGCGTCGAGCCGCGCGCCGTAACCGGTGACCGCCGCGATCTTTTCCTGCCGAACGGCCACGGCCGCAGGCCGCACGCCATCCGGCAGCACGACCCGGCGGGACCTGAGCACGAGGTCGTCGCTCATGGCCGGCCCGCCGCCTGCGCCGTGGCTGCCTCGCCCTGCGGCAGCCAGTCGGCGGCGACCCTGCCGCTGAGTTCCTCCAGCAGCGGGCCGGCCTCGGCCAGGCACCGCGCCAGGTCGGGCTCGATGTCGGCGAGGGCGTAGGCCGCCTCGATGCCAGCGCCGCGCAACTGCTCGGTGCTGAGTGTGTCGCGGCCGGCGACGGCGATGACCACGGGGGACGTCGTGCCGGCCGCCGCCCGGGCCGCCGCAGCCGCGCGGGCGACCCCCGCGGGCGCCTTGCCGCGCAGCGTCTGGGCGTCCAGCGACCCCTCGCCGGTGATGACCAGCCGGGCGCCGGCCAGCCGCTCAGTGAACGAGATCATGTCCAGCAGCAGCGCGATCCCGGGTCTGATCCAGGCGTTGAGGAACGCGAGCGCGGCGAAACCCAGGCCGCCGGCCGCCCCCGCCCCCGGCTCGTCCCTGAGCCTGACGGTCCGCGTCATCGGCCTTCGCCCGTCCTCGCCTCCCGCCCAGTGCGAATGTCCGGCGCGTGCCCGTTCGGAAATATCGGCCCAGCGGGTGAGGGCGGTCTCCAGGATCGCGACGTCGGCGGCCGACGCGCCCTTCTGCGGGCCGTACACGGCCGCGGCGCCGTGGCTGCCGAGCAGCGGGTTGTCCACGTCGGAGGCCACCAGCACCTCGACGTCGGCCAGCGGGGTCAGGCCGGTCAGGTCCAGCCGGTCCAGCGCGGCCAGCGCGGCGCCGCCCGGCGCCAGCTCGCGGCCGGCCTGGTCGGTCAGCCTGCCGCCAAGCGCCTGCAGCATTCCCGCGCCGCCGTCGGTGCTGGCCACGCCGCCGAGGCCGAGCACGATCCGCCGGGCGCCGCGCGCCGCGGCGGCGGCGATGAGCTCGCCGACGCCGTAACTCGTCGCGGTCAGCGGCTGCGGCCGCCCGCCGGGCAGCCGGACCAGCCCGGATGCCTGCGCTGCCTCGATGATCGCGGTCCCGTCCCGCCAGGCGAACTCGGCCTCGGCCGGCGGCCCGGCCGGCCCGCGGACGGTCAGCCGGACCGGCCGGTAGCCGGCCGCGACGGCCGCCGCCACGGTCCCGTCCCCGCCGTCGGCGACGGGGATCTGCTCGACCGCCAGGCCGGGCCGCGCGCGGCGCAGTCCTGCCGTTATGTGCGCGGCGGCCTGGGCCGCGGTGAGCGTGCCCTTGAACTTGTCCGGGGCGACCACCACGTGCCCGGCCTGCGCCTTCGCCCTCTGCCGCGTGGCCGGTGCCTCCGTCCGTCTGCCGCCTGGCCGGTCCGGGGGCTATCCCCGGGCTGACCATCCTCTCACGCGGCCCTGGACCCGATCCTGGCCTCCGGGCCAGTCCGGACCATCCCGCGGCGGGCCAGCGCCTCCATGCCGTACCAGGCCAGGTCGGCGGCGGCCTTGCCGGCCGCGAAGCCGATCCACACCCCGCCCGGCAGCGGCCGCAGCAGCCACGCCGCGCCGGCCATGCAGCCGGGCCGGATGAGGAAGTCGTCCAGCGCCTCGGCGGCCAGGCACGACGCCAGCTGCTCGCGCACCGCGTGCCATGCCCCCGCGGACAGCCTGCGCCACCCGGCCAGGTGGACCGTGGCCCGGCGCGCCGCGAGTGCCGTCTTCACCCCGATGCAGCCGTAGAACCCGAGCACCTCGCAGATGGTCGCCAGCCCGGCGGCGGTGATCAGCGACCCGCCCGGCAGGTACCCGGCGGCGAATCCCGCCAGCGCCCCGATCGACCCGCACGCCTCGGCGAGCCCGAACCGGGCCCGCCACGCCTGCCATGCTTCGCGCGTCCTGGCCCGGGCCTTATCCCGGCCCGCGGCGGGCGGCCGGGTGGCGGCAGTCTGCGCCGCATCGCGGGCCGCGGCTCGCGGTGCAGGCTCGGCCGCGCCGGCCGCTAACGCGGTGGCATCCTTGATCGCGTCGCTTCGCGCCTTCATGCTGGCTCCCATAACAGCGGAGGATGCCAGCGCGGCCTTGATACACGATTGAGGCGTGATTGCGCGGGATGCCGCGCCACGAACCGCGGAGCAAGGGACGACTATGCCGGATCCTCAGGAGTTCCTGCCGTCACAGCACGGCTTCCGTTTCGCTAACCGCTGGCCGTCCGAACCGGCCGTGGTGCTGACCACGCCGTTCGGCAACATCAACATCGGCAATGCCGCGGCCGGCCTGTGCGGCGGCATGGTCTTCGCGGCCCTCGACTACTGGCACGCTGGGCAGCTGCCGCCGCCCGGCCTGCCGGTGCGGGCTGACCCGCTGTACGGCTACCTGGTACGGCGGCTGATCGACTCCTGGCACATTCCGGCCGGCGTGGCGCAGTACTTCCAGTGGATGAACCTGCCCGACGATGACTCCGCGTTCGATGTCCTCGGCTGGCGGGCGATCACCGTCCGGGGGCTCGTCTCGCGGACGACCGGGCAGCAATGGCCGCGGGTCGCGGCGGACCTGGCCCGTGGCATCCCCGCCCCGCTCGGCCTGGTGACCGTGGCTTCCGCGAACCCGGCCGACCTCCGCTGCAACCACCAGGTCGTGGCCTACGACTACCAGGCGTCGGCGGGCGAGTTCACCATGCGGGTCTACGACCCCAACAGCGGGCAGCGAGATGACGTCTTCATCCGGTTCAGCCCGGGCAACCCGGCGAAACCCGCCGCCTTCCAGCACAACCTCTCGATTGCCCGGCCGGTCCGGGGCTTCTTCCGCGTCGGCTACGCCCCGGCCGTGCCGCCAGCGTCCTGACGCCAGCGTTCTGACGCCTGCGTCCTGACGCCTGCGGGCGGGCCGCCGCCGGGGCAGCTCAGAGGGCGGAAACGGCGGCGGCGGCGGTCTCGATGGCCCGCGCCGGGCCGTCGGGCGTGCCGGGTGCGAGCGCGACGAGCCGGTGGACGCCGGCCTCGGCGAACTCCGCGGCCAGCTCGGGGGTGAGCCGGCCGCGGGGCGTCACGCTGATCTCCAGCTCGCCCAGCCCGGCGGGGCGCCCGACCGTATCCGCCGCCGCGGCCAGCCCGGCCAGCGAGGCGGCGGCCTGCTGCGGGGTCAGCCAGTAGCCGTACCAGCCGTGCGCGTGCGCTACCGCCCGGCGGTAGGCCGGCGGGCTGTGGCCTCCGGCGATGACCGGGACCGGCTGCTGCACCGGGCGCGGCTGCGCGTCGATGCCGGCGAAGTCGGCGAACCGCCCGTGGTACTGCGGATGCTCGTCCTGCCACAGCGCCCGCATCGCGTCCAGGTACTCGTCGGTGACGGCCCCGCGCTCGGCGAAGTTCGCGCCGATGGCGCGGAACTCCGGCTCGAGGTACCCGGCTCCGATGCCGAGCATGACCCGGCCGCCCGAGAGCACGTCCAGGGTCGCTACCTGCTTGGCCAGCACCACGGGGTTGCGCTGCGGCACGATGAGGATGCCGGTGGCCAGCCGGATCGTGCTCGTGTGCGCCGCGGCCCAGGTCAGCGCCAGCAGCGAGTCAAGCACCGGATCCTGGGGCGCCATCGGCGAGGGCGGCACCTGCGGATCGGGCAGCACGATGTGCTCCCCGGCCCACACCGAGTCAAAGCCCGCCGCTTCGGCAGCCCGGGCCGCGTCCGCCAGCGCCTGTGGCCGGCTCATCGGCCCGATGTTGACGTGCACCAGGCCGAGCAGCATGTCCGTCACCCCGTCACCCTCCCGGCTACCGCTCCTGCTCGGTCGGGCGGATCAGCACCTCGTTGACCGCGACATGCCGCGGCCGGGTCACGATGTAGGTGATCGCGCCGGAGATGTCCTCGGCCTCCGTCCGCTGCCCGAACTGGTTCCGGATGCTCGCCAGCACCTCGGGCCGGTTGTGGCTGGCCAGCTCCGTCGCGGTCGCGCCCGGCTCGACCAGCGAGACGCGCACGTAGCGGCCGGCCAGCTCCTGGCGCAGCGACTCGCTGAACGCGCCGACGCCGTGCTTGGTCAGGCTGTAGACGGCGTTGCCGTTGCGGGCCACCCGGCCGGCCACCGAGCTGATGTTCACCATGTCGGCGACGTGCCGCGGGCCGTCGCCGGCGGCGGCGAGCAGGTGGGGCACCGCCGCGTGCGCGCAGTACAGCAGGCCGAGCACGTTCAGCCGGACCATCTGCTCCCACTCCTGCAGCGGCGCGCCGACTACCGGGCCGAGCAGCATCACGCCGGCGTTGTTGACGAGCGTGTCGAGACGGCCCAGCTCGGCGACGGTCCGCTCGACGGCGCCGGCCGCCTGCTGCTGGTCAGTGATGTCGGATTCCAGCACCAGCGCGGTCCCGCCCTGGTCGCGGATCCCGGCCGCGACCGTGTCCAGCCGGTCCCTGCGCCGTGCCGCCAGCGCCACCGCCGCGCCCTGCGCGGCGAGCGCCGTGGCGGCGGCCGCGCCGATGCCGCTCGACGCCCCGGTCACCAGCGCGACAGTGCCCTTCAGTGTCGGTTCCACGAAGACTCCCTTCTCCTGGCTATCGTGCCAGCTTGTATACCGGTCGCCGCCTGTTGATGCCCTCCCGGGGCTGGCGTGCCGCCGTCACCAGCGGAATATCGGCGCGTGCCGTTGACCTTGACTGCACTGTGCCGGCGAAGCGAACGACGTGACTGACTGGGCGACGGCCGCGCTGGTCGGCGTGGCGGGACTGGCGGCGGGCACGATCAACGCGGTCGTCGGGTCCGGCACCCTGATCACCTTTCCCGTCCTGCTGGCGCTGGGCGTCCCGCCGGTCACCGCGAACGTCACCAACACCATAGGCCTGGTCCCGGGATCGTTCAGCGGCGCCTGGAGCTACCGCCGCGAGCTGGCGGGCCAGCGCGAGCGGCTCATCCGCCTGGGCAGCGCGTCCCTGCTCGGCGGCATCGCCGGCGCGCTGCTGCTGCTGGTCCTGCCGGCCGGAGTGTTCCGGGCCGTGGTCCCAGTGCTGATCATTCTCGCGCTGGGCCTGGTGCTGATGCAGCCCTGGCTGGCCCGCAAGCTGGCCGCCGACCAGCACGCGGTGTCCGCGGCCGGCCCGGTCCTCTGGGGCGCGGTGCTGCTGACCGGCGTCTACGGCGGCTACTTCGGCGCGGCCCAGGGCGTGCTCCTGATCGCCATCATGGGCATCCTGCTGGACGCGGATCTGCAGCGGGTGAACGCCATGAAGAACGTGCTCGCCGGGCTGGTGAACGGGGTAGCCGGCGTGATCTTCATCGCGCTCGCGAAACCGGACTGGACCTACGTTGCCATCATCGCCGTGGGCTCGGCCATCGGCGGTCAGCTCGGCGGGCAGATCGGCCGCCGCCTGTCCCCGGTGGTGCTGCGCGGGATCATCGTTGTCGTCGGGGTCGCCGCCCTGGTGAAATTCCTCCTCGGCTAGCCTGCCGGGCGCCTGCCGGGCGGCGGCCCGCGGGAGATGGGGGAGGATGGGGGGCATGGTCCGTGCCGCGCCGCGTCACGATCGTGATGCCGGCGGCCCGGCCGACGTGCTGGCGGCCAAGGCGGTGCTGCGGCAGGACGTATGGTCGGCGATGCGCGCCGCGAAGGTGGCCCGGTTTCCCGGCGCGGCGGGACGCATCCCCAACTTCGCCGGCGCCGAGGCGGCGGCCGAGCGGCTGCGCGGCACGCCGGCCTGGCAGGCGGCCGCCACCGTGAAGGCCAACCCGGACCTGGCGCAGCTGCCGGTGCGCCAGCGTGCGCTGGAGGACGGCAAAACCGTCTACATGGCGGTCCCGCGGCTGGCCGGGCCAGAGCCGTTCTTCGCCCTGGAGCCGGGGCAGCTGACCGAGCCGCCCCGCAAGGCGGCCTCGATCAGCGGCGCGGCCCGGTCGGCCCGGCGCGTCACGCTGGCCGAGCTGAGCCCGGTCAATCTGGTCGTGATGGGCAGCGTGGCGGCCGGGGAGGACGGTGCCCGGCTGGGCAAGGGCGGCGGCTTTGCCGACCTGGAGTACGCGCTGGCCACCGCCGCTGGCCTGATCGGGCCGCGAACCGTGTGCGTCACCACCGTGCACGAGCTCCAGGTCCGGCCCGCGGGGACGATCCCGCTGACCGGCCACGATGTGCCGGTGGACTTCATCATCACGCCCGAGCGCGTCATTGACTGCCGTCCCCGGCACGGGCCCCACCCGGCGCCCGGCATCTGCTGGGACGACCTGACCGAGGAAAAGATCGCCGCCATCCCGCTGCTGGCCGCGCAGCGGGCCAGCGCGCCGTAGCCCCGGCCCCGGCCCTGGGGAAGCGATCGAGTAATAACTTGACTTTGGCCAAAACCCGATCTACGCTGTCGATATATCGTGATCGTATCGTGAGAACGGACGGGGTACCGATGATGGCGGCAGCGACATGGGGCGCGGGCGAGGCCGATCTCGGCCTGACCGGGATTCTCCGGTGTGCGGGCGACGTGCTTGACCAGGTCCGCCGGGGCACCTGGGCTACGTCGGGCGGCGGCCACTGGCGTGGCGGGCAGTCGGAGCGGAAGGCTGGCGGCCGCAAGGGCCCGGGCCACTGGGGCGGCGGCTTCGGCGGCCCGATGGGCGGCGGCTGGTGGCCGGGCGCGCCCGGCCCGGCAGCGCAGACGCGCACCCCGAAGGCCGGCCGCGGCGACGTGCGCGCCGCGATCCTGGCCTTGCTGCGGGAAGGACCGCGCAACGGCTACCAGATCATGTCCGAGATCGAGGAGCGCAGCGGCGGGGCCTGGCGGCCGAGCCCGGGCGCGGTCTATCCCGCGCTGTCCCAGCTCGCCGACGAGGGCCTGATTGCGGGGGAGGAGTCAGGCGGCCGGCGCGCCTACAGCCTGACCGACGCCGGCCGCGAGTACGTGGCGCAGCACCCCGAGATGGCGCGCGGTGCCTGGGAGTCGGCGACCCAGCAGGAGGCCTGGCAGGTGCCCGGCCTGTTCGCCGAGGCGGCCCGGCTCGGCGGCGGGATCGTGCAGATCGCGCACGCGGGCACGCCCGAGCAGGTGCAGGCCGCGGAGCGGCTGCTGGAGCAGACCCGGCGCGAGCTCTACCGGATCCTGGCCGACGACGAGGGCGAACCAGATCAGCACGAGCAAGATCTCTAGACAGGGCGGCACCATGATGGACGATCGCATCCGGATTTCAGACGCCGACCGGGAAGGCGTGACGGCCCGGTTGCGCGAGCACTTCGCTGAAGGCCGGCTCTCCTCCGAGGAGCTGGACGAGCGGATAACGGCGGCGCTCAGCGCGAAGACCTACGGGGAACTGCGGCGCACCATGGCCGACCTGCCCGACGCCGCGCTGGCACCGCAGCAGGCCCGGCAGTCTCCGCCCTGGGCCGGCCGCCCGGGGCCGGTCTTCCGCAGGCGCCCGCGGATCGCGCCGCTGGCGATCTTCGCGCTGATCGCCGCGCTGGTGATCCCGGGCGCGGGGTGGCTGTTCCTGGCGTTCTTCCAGCTCGTCCTCGCGGTCTGGCTGGTGGCCTGCCTGGCCGGGGTCATCGCGATGGCCCGGTTCCGCCGTCACCTGCGCCAGCACTGGCAGTCCGGTGAGGGTACCTACTGGCGCCAGTACCAGTGGCACGGCTGATCACCGCACCGGCCGCCGCGGATACGGCTGAGCGCCGGCCCGGTCATCTGACCGGGCCGGCGCTCAGCACTCGCGTTATGCCGGGCAGGGGTTGTTCGGCAGGATTCCGTTGAAGTCCTCATAGGAGGAACTCTTCGAGCCGCCGAGGCCGGCGTAGGTCACCTTCTGCAGGTGCCCGTACTGCGTGTTCCCGCCGAAGTCCTGCGTGCTGAACCCCGGCACGTTCTGGCCGGGCGCCCAGTAGCAGGTGCCGCCTACGGTGCCCGTCGTGTAATACGGGTAGAACTGGGCGGGGGCATTGTTGTCGTCGGTGGGCGGATAGAGGGAGCAGCCCTTTCCTGTGTTGTTGTTG
This sequence comes from uncultured Actinomycetes bacterium, assembly GCA_963702235.1. Taxonomy (GTDB): domain Bacteria; phylum Actinomycetota; class Actinomycetes; order Streptosporangiales; family Streptosporangiaceae; genus PALSA-505. The sequence continues at coordinate 874,744 of CAVPBZ010000018.1, read as the reverse complement.
CAGGTGCCGATCCCGCCTTCGATGGCGGGCAGGTCGGTGTTGAACGCGACCCGGGAGTAGTTCTGGTTGTACGCCGGGCCGGTCAGCGGGCTGGCGAACAGCGTCGGCGTGGGCGTCAGGTTCGTGTTGCCGTTGGGCCAGTCGGTCAGGTATGACGTGCCGTCGAAGCCGAGGTTAGATGCCTCGCAGCCGCCCACCCTTACCAGGCTGGACTGTGACGGCGACCAGCAGCCGAAGTCGTCCCCGTCGGTCGGCTCCTTGTTGGATCCGGCGCCTTCATTGCCCGCACAGGCGCCGCTCACGACCTTGCTGCAGTAGTCGAAGTGGCCGACCTCGGTGTCGAAGGCGACGTTGTACGTGGCCGCCGCCCACGGAACGGTCGTCTGCGGCGTGGTCGAGGAGTACATGGGGTGGAAGTCGTAGGGGATGTTGGTGCAGCTGGTACCGGTGGGGGCGTACTTGACCTGACCGAAGCCGTTGGCGGCGCTGGCGGTCATGGAGCCCGAGTGCCCGGTCGTGCTGTCGTGCACGATCGTCTGCAGCCCGTGCTGGGTGTCGTGCAGGGTGACCGAGTAGTGGTCTCCCTGGTTGAGGTAGAACACCTTCTGCGGGTTGGGGTTCCCGGAGGCCGCGGGCGTGAACTGCACCGGGTTGGGCGGTCCCTGGGGACGGCCGTTGTGGGTGAGGTAGGCGAAGTTGACGTACTCGATGCCTGTCTTGGCCGCGCAGGTGTTATTGAGCTGCGTGCCGGTGAAGGGGTTAGCGGACAGGCTGTCGATGTTCAGCGCGACGCACCACTTGGTGGCTGAGCAGCTGAACCCGTTCCACTGCTGCACGTATCCCGGCGGGTAGAACTGCAGCTCCATGTAGGCCGTCCCGGCGTGATAGGGGCTGCCCGGCTTGGAGATGTTGGCGTTGCTGTCGGGTACGCACTTCTTCACCGTGTTCGGGTATGACTGCGTGTCACACATCGCCATGCCGTACCAGAACGCGGCATAGAGATTGAAGTCGTAGGAGCGCTTTCCCGGCATCGCGGTCGGCGGCGGCTCCTTGGGCAGTATGCCCTTGTAGGTCATCTGGTTTCCCGAGCCGGGCGTGTGCGAGTAGAACAGCACGGACGGCTCGTCATGGCCAACGTAGTAGCCGAAGTAATGAGCTGAGTTCGCGAGCTCGGTGCACAGCGCGTGCGTCTTGGTGCAGTCGATGCTGGGGTGCCGGCCCCAGCCGTTGCTGCCGGTGGTGGCTGCCGTGACGGCAGCAGAGGGAATGCTGAGGGCCAGGACCACGGCGCCGGCCGTGACGGCGGCCAGCCAGGTCGTCCTCCGTCTCCCCACGCCCACCAGTCTCTTGATTCTGAACAATCCCATCTGCTACCCCCAAGATTCGGTCGTCACGGATATAGCAGGCGCATCATCCCAGACCCCTTGATAACCCGACAAGGGTTCTAAGAGCCTTCAGCCGGACGCTGCTGGCCGGCGGCAGGCAGCGCGCGCCTGACGGCGCACAATGGTCGCGGTGGACATCTCCGGCATCGCCGCGGCCCAGCAGCCCGCCAGGCCCGGGGTGCTGGCGCCGCTGCGGTCGCGAGCGTTCGCCACGCTGTTCGCCGGGTACGCCTTCTCCGCAGTCGGCGACGGGATGGCCGTCGTCGCGGTTTCCTGGCTGGCCATCAGCCTGTCCCGCGGCCGGGACACCGGCCTGCTCGTCGGCGCGGCGGTCGCGGCCTACACCATTCCCGGCGTGCTGGCCTGGCTCGTGCTGGGCCGGGCGGTCAGCGGGTGGGACGGCAGGAAGCTGGTCCTGGCCGACGCCCTGCTGCGCGCGGCAGGCCTCGGGCTGATCGCAGGCCTCGCCCTGGCCGGGCTGCTGCCGGAGGCCGGATACGTGGTGCTGCTGGGCGTCTCCTCGCTGTTCGGGCTGCTCGGAGTCTCCGGAGACCTGGCCTCGGTCGCCGAGCTGCTCCCGGCCACGCAGCACCTGGCCGGGAACTCGCTCGTCACCGTGGCCAGCTTCGGCGCCGCCATCGTCGGGCCAGCGCTGGCCGGGGGCGTGATCGCGATCGCCGGCCCGGGCACGGCGCTGGCCGCCGACGCGGCGAGCTTCGCGCTGCTGGCGCTGGCCGTGCTGGCCAGCCGGCGCTTCCAGCCGCCTCCGTCGCGGCCCGCGAGTCAGCAGAGCACCCGGGCCGCGCTGCGCGCGCTGCGCCGCCAGCCCGCGGTGCTCGGCATCACCGTGCTCTGCGTGGTCTTCTTCGGTGTCTACGGCCCGGTCGAGGTCGCCCTCCCGGTCTACGTCTCGTCAGTACTGCACGCGGGCGCGGGCGTGCTCGGCGGCCTCTGGACCGTGTTCTCGATCGGCGCGACCGCCGGGGCGCTCGGCGCCTCCTGGGTGGAGCGCGCCGGGATATGGCGGGTGGTGGTGCTGGTCGTCGCCGGCTGGGGCGCCTGCCTCATCCCGTTCGGCTTCACTGATTCACTCGTGGCCGGCTTCGCGGCTCTCGCCGCGGGCGGCCTGGTCTACGGGCCGTTCCTCCCGCTCAAGGGCACGATCATCCAGCGGGAGAGCCCGCCCGGCTCCGTCGCCGCCATCGCCGCCGCGAGCGCGGTGTTCACCGTCTCGGCGTCCCCGCTCGGCACGGCCCTCGGCGGGCCGCTGGTCAGCGCCATCGGCCCGTCCGCCACCTTGCTCGCCTCGGGGCTGGTCACGGTCACCGCGGCGGCCGTCGCCACGCTGGTCCTGGCAGCGCGCAGGCACCGGCGGCGAAGAACACCGGGAACGGAGATCCCCCGAGCTCGGCCCTGATGGCCGCGGCGCGCCGATGGCGGACAGGAGCCTGTCGCGCCGGGGCGAGCGGTTACGCTTGGCTCGCGGGCATTCGAGAGGTTTGCCCCGAGCCGGCAGCGGGCGTGCGGGAAGGCGCATCATGGCCAAGGACTGGTTCACGCCGACGACCTCGACTCGGCCCGGCCAGGCAGCGAAGCTGGACATCAGCGTGGCCCACCCGGCCCGGGTGTACGACTACTGGCTGGGCGGCAAGGACAACTTCGCCGCCGACCGCGAGGCCGCCGAGCAGGTCATCGCGGCCAACCCCAACGTGCTGCCCGGCGTGCGGGCGAACCGGGCGTTCCTCGGCCGGGCCGTGCGGTACCTGGCCGGTGAGGCCGGGGTCGGCCAGTTCCTCGACATCGGCACCGGGCTGCCGACGGCCGACAACACGCACGAGGTGGCCCAGCAGGTCGCGCCGCAGAGCCGGATCGTGTACGTGGACAACGACCCGATCGTGCTCTCGCACGCCCGCGCGCTGCTGACCAGCACGCCGGCCGGGGCCACCGCCTACGTGGACGCTGACCTGCGGGACACCGACAAGGTGCTGGCGGGGGCGGCCGTGACGCTGGACCTCAGCCAGCCGGTCGCGGTGATGCTGCTGATGATCCTGCAGTACGTACCCGATACCGATGACCCGTGGGGGATCGTCGCCCGGCTGCTCGGCGCGGTCCCGGCGGGCAGTTACCTGGTGGTGTCGGACACGGCCGCCGACATCGAGGCCGAGGCGGTGGCCGAGTCGGCGCGGCGCTACAACCAGCGGCTGGGCTCGGTGCAGCAGGCCCGGCGGACGAGAGCGGAGTTCGGCCGGTTCTTCCAGGGCCTCGACCTCGTTGACCCCGGTGTCGTGCCGCTGCCCGAATGGCGGGCCGTGGCCAGCCCCGCCCACCGCATCCCCGCCTACGCCGCGGTCGGCCGCAAGCGCTGAGCCGTTCCGCCCGCCGCCGCGCCGTGCGCGGGGCGCCCGCGGCCGTCAAGAGCCGCCGGCGCGGTGGCTGACCTCCGGGCGGGCCGCTAGGGTTCTCTGGTGGCTAGATCACCATCACCTGCCGCGCCCGCCGAGGAACTGCTGCCTGCGACGCGCCGCGCGCTCGGCCGCCGCGTGGCCGTGGCGCAGGCGGAGGGCCGGACGCCGTCGCTGACCGCAGCGGTGATGCGGGACGGGCGCCAGGCGTGGTGCGGCGCGCGCAGCATGCTGGACGGGTCCGAGCCCGACGGCAACACCCAGTACCGCATCGGCTCGCTGACCAAGACCTTCGTCGCGGTGCTGGTCATGCGGCTGCGGGACGAGGGCCTGCTGGATCTCGGTGATCCGCTGGGCAAGCACCTGGATGCCGGGCACGCACAGAGCGCGACGATCTACCAGCTGCTGTCACACACCGCCGGGATCGCCTCGGAGGCAGGAGGCCCGTGGTGGGAGCGGACTCCGGGGGACCTGCGGCCCGGCCTGCCCGACATCTTCGGGCCCCGGCCGCAGCTGCACCCCGCCGGGCGGCTGTTCCACTACTCCAATCCCGGGTTCGCGCTGCTCGGGGCCCTCGTCGGCCAGCTGCGCGGCCAGGAGTGGGGACAAGTGCTGCGGCAGGAGATCCTCGAACCGCTCGGCATGGCGCGCACCACCCTGGACCCCCAGCCGCCGCACGCCCGAGGCTGGGCGGTGCACCCGTGGGCGGATGTCATGCAGCTCGAGCCCGCCGAGGACACCGGCCTGATGGCCCCGGCCGGCCAGCTGTGGTCCACGGCGGCGGACCTCTGCCGGTTCGCGGCGTTCCTCATGGACGGGGACGACCGGGTGCTCTCCGCGCAGACACTGGCGAGCATGCGGGTCCCGGCCGCCGCGCCGCAGGGTGACAGCTGGGAGAGCGGGTACGGGCTCGGCCTGCAGCTGTTCCGCCAGGACGGCCGGTTCCTCTACGGTCACTCCGGCTCGATGCCCGGCTTCCTCATGACCTTGTGGGTGAGCCTTGACGACGGCACCGGCGCGATCGCCCTGACCAATACCACGTCCGGGCCGGACACCAGCGCGATCGCCGCCGACCTGATCGGCATCGTCGCCGAGCACGAGCCGCGCCTACCCGCCCGCTGGACGCCCGTGCCCGTGGACGAGGCGCTGCTGGCGCTGACCGGCTTGTGGTACTGGGGACCCCGCCCGTTCGTGCTGCGGCTGCTGGCCGACCGCGGCATCGAGCTGTCGCCGGCCGGCCAAAAGGGCCGCGGCTCCCGCTTCCGCGCCGAGCCGGACGGCACCTGGACCGGCCTCGACGGCTATTACGCAGGCGAGACGCTGCGCCTGGTGCCCGGCGCGGACGGCGCGACCGCCCACCTTGACCTGGGCACGTTCGAGTTCACCCGGGAGCCGTACGGGCAGGGCGGCCCGGCAGCGGCGCAGCCGGACCCCGGCGGCTGGCGCGCGGGCTGATCACGCCAGTCCGGCCCGGCAGCCCCGGTCAGCGCCGGCTGCCCGGAGCCGTCGGCTGCCCGGAGCCATCAGCTGCCCGGAGCTGTCAGCCAGCCGAAGCTGGCCGAGCTGTCCGCCGGGTCGGCCGGCTTGTACTCCAGGCCGACCCGGCCCAGGTAGCCTAGCCCGGCGAGCTGGCCCAGCAGCGGCCCGAACGCGACCGAGCCGGTGCCGGGGGGGCCCCGGCCAGGCACGTCGGCGATCTGCACGTGCCCGATCCGGTCGCGGTAGGAGGCGAGCACGCCCGCCAGATCCTCGCCCATCATGCCCAGGTGGTACAGGTCGGCGAGGAACGCCAGGTTCGTGACGCCGGCCTGCGCCCGCACCCGGTCGATGACCGCGACGGCGGCCTTCGCCGACACCAGCGGGTACCGCGGGCTTTCCACGGAGTTCAGTGCCTCCACGACGACCGTCGCCCCGGCCCCGGCCGCCGCGGCCGCGGCCAGCGCCAGGTTCTCCGCCGCGAGCTCGTCCTGCTCCGCCTCGGCCATGCCGTCCACCCGGTTGCCGTACAGCGCGTTCAGCACCCGGCAGCCGGCCCGCTCCGCGAGGCCGGCGCAGGCCTGCACGTTGTCCCGGAACTCCGCGGACCGGTCCGGCTGGGACAGCCAGCCGCGGTGACCCTCGGCCAGGTTCCCGGCGGCGAAGTTCAGCCCGGCCAGCGCCACCCCGGCGTCGCCGATCGCGGCCAGGAACGCGTCCGCCTCGTGGTCACCCGGCACCGGCTCGTCGAACGGCCACCAGAACTCGACCGCGCCGAAACCAGCCGCAGCGGCCGCCGCCGGCCGCTGCAGCAGCGGAAGCTCGGTGAACAGGATCGAGCAGTTGACGTCGAACGTCAGTCCGTGGGTATCCACCATGCGTCCCAACTCCCGGCGGGCCGGCTGGCCTGAACACCCGCGAGGGTAACAGCGCCCGGCCGGCGCCGGCTCACGCGCGCTGCGCGGGGCCGCGCCTGGATCCCGAACGGCTCCGGATGCCATCCCGCGGGCCGCGCCGGCCTGGCGGCACTGTCGGTCAGCAGGCGAGGCACCACCAGCCAGCTGGCCCCGCGGACCGGATAGCGCCGTGGTCAGGTGCCGGTGAGGTGCTCGGGCCGGACCGGGATGCGGGTCAGCGCCAGCCCGGTGGCGGCCCGGATCGCGGCGACGATGGCCGGCGTGGCCGAGATCGCGGGCGGCTCGCCCACGCCGCGCAGCCCGTACGGGGCGTGCGGGTCGGCCAGCTCGAGCACGTCCAGCCGCATCGGCGGCATGTCCAGGATCGTCGGGATGAGGTAGTCGGTGAACGAGGGGTTGCGCACCTTGCCGCCGGACACCTGGATTTCCTCCATCAGCGCCAGGCCGAGTCCCTGCGCGGAGCCGCCGTGGATCTGGCCCTCGACCGCCTGCGGGTTCATCGCCCGCCCCACGTCCTGCGCGCAGGCCAGCTCCACCACCTTGACCAGGCCCAGCTCGGTGTCCACGTCCACCACCGCCCGGTGCGCGGCGAACGCGTACTGGACGTGCGCGTTGCCCTGGCCGGTCTGCGGGTCGAGCGGGCTGGTCGGCCGGTGCCGCCAGGTCACGGTGGCCTCGGCGGGGCCGTCCGGGCCGGCCAGCAGCTCCGCCAGCGTGGCCAGCGGGCCGTCGCGGCCGGATATCAGCTGCCCGCCGGACAGCGCCAGGTCACCGTCATGACCGGGGAACCTGGCCCTGGCCCGCTCCAGCAGGCGCTCGCGCACCTGCGCGCAGGCGGCCAGGACCGCGCCGCCGGTCACGTAGCTCTGCCGTGAGGCGGACGAGGATCCGCCGCTGCCGACCGAGGTGTCGGCGGGCACGACCCGGACCTGGTCGATGCCGAGCTCGGTGCGGGCGATCTGCGCCTGCAGCGTGACCAGGCCCTGGCCCACCTCGGCGGCCGCGGTGTGCACGTCGGCGGCCGGCTCGCCGTCGACCAGCCGCAGCCGCACCCGGGCGGTGGAGTAGTCGTCGAAGCCCTCGGAGAAGCCCACGTTCTTGATCCCGATGCCGTAGCCGACGCCGCGCACCACGCCCTCGCCGTGGGTGGTGTTCGACACCCCGCCGGGCAGCGCCCGCAGGTCGGCGCCGCGGCCGGCCGGTGCCGGCAGCGGGCGCGAGCGGACCCGGCTGAGCAGCTCGGCCACCGGCGCGGCGGAGTCCACCACCTGGCCGGTAGGCATCACGCTGCCCTCGTGCATCGCATTACGGAGGCGCAGCTCGACCGGATCCAGGCCGAGCCGGGCGGCCAGCCTGTCCATCTGGGACTCGTAGCCGAAGCATGCCTGCACCGCGCCGAACCCGCGCATCGCCCCGCACGGCGGGTTGTTCGTGTACACCGCGCGGCAGTTGACCTGTGCGTTCGGAACTTCATAAGGGCCGATTCCGAGCGTGGCCGCGTTGGCCGCTACCGCGGTCGAGCTGGACTCGTATGCGCCGCCGTCGAGCACGATGTCGGCCCGGACATACACCAGCCTGCCGCCGGAGGTGGCGCCGTGCTCGTAGCGCAGCGTGGCCGGGTGCCGGTGCACGTGGCCGAGGAATGACTCCTCGCGCGAGTAGACCATCTTGACCGGCTTGCCGGTGTGCAGCGCGAGCAGGCAGGCGTGGATCTGCATGGACAGGTCCTCGCGGGCGCCGAACGCGCCGCCCACGCCGGCCAGCGTGATCCGCACCAGATCCTCGGGCAGGGCCAGGCTGGCCGCCACCTGCGCCCGGTCCGCGTGCAGCCACTGGGTGGCCACGAACAGGTCCACGCCGCCGTCCTCGGCGGGCACGGCCAGCCCGGACTCCGGACCGAGCGGCGCCTGGTCCTGCATGCCGACCTGGTACTCGCCGGACACCACGACGGCGGCGGCGGGATCCGGGTCGCCCCTGCGGATCCGCACGTGCCGGACCACGTTGCCGCCCTCGTGCACGCGCGGCGCGCCGGCCGCGAGCGCCGCGCGGGCGTCGGTCAGCGGGTGGAGCACCCGGTAGCGGACCGTGATCTCCGCCGCCGCCCGGCGGGCGGTCTCGGGATGGTCCGCCGCCACCAGCGCGACCGGCTCGCCCTGGTAGCGGACCTGGTCCGCGGCGAGCACCGGCTGGTCGGCCAGCTCAAGCCCGTACAGCTTGCGGCCGGGGACGTCGGCGTGGGTCAGCACCGCGCGGCAGCCGGGCACGCGCAGCGCCGCGCCGATGCCGATCTCATCGATGACCGCGCGCGGGTGCGGGCTCCGCAGCGTCGCCCCCCACACCATGCCGTCCAGCCACAGGTCGGAGGAGTAGGCGAACTCGCCGGTGACCTTCTGCCTGGCGTCCGGCCGCCCCGCGCTCTGGCCGACCCCGCCGGTGACCCCGGCCGTCCCGGTCCGGCCGGCCAGCGAGCCGGGGGAGGCCAGCGTGCCGCTCACGCCGGGCCCGCCCCGGATATCTGCTTCCTGGCCGCGCGCACGGCGCCGGTCGCCGCGGCGGTGTCCGCGGTGCGCAGCTCGCCGTCCTCGACGATCCGGCGGCCGCCCACCAGCAGCAGGGCGAGCGGTGCGGGCTGGCCGAGCACGAGCGCGGCCACCGGGTCACCGCCCGGCCCGTGCGCGAGCGCGTCGTGCGCGAGCGTGTCCAGCCGCCACAGCGCCACGTCCGCGAGCGCGCCCGGCGCCAGCGCGCCGATCTCGTCGTCGCGGCCCAGGCAGCGGGCGCCGCCGCGGGTGCCCATCCACAGCGCCTGCCGCGCGGTCAGCGCGCTCGCGTCCTCGTCCCTGGCCCGCGCGGCCAGCAGCGCCTGGCGCAGCTCGCCGACCATCGAGGCGGCGTCGCCCGAGGAGGGCCCGTCCACCCCGAGGCCCACCGGCGCGCCCGCGGCCAGCAGCTTGCGCACCGGGGCGATGCCCGAGCCGAGCCTGCCGTTCGAGCTCGGGCAGTGCGCGACCCCGGTACCGGCCGCCGCGAGCTTGCTGATCGCGGCGTCGTCGAGGTGCACGCCGTGGGCCAGCCACACGTCGCCGGCGAGCCAGCCGGTTTCCTCGGCGAACTCGGCGGGGGACAGGCCGGTCTTCGCCCGCAGCGATTCCTCCTCGTCCCTGGTCTCGGCGAGGTGCGTGTGCAGCCGGGTGCCCGTCGCCCGGGCCAGCTTGGCCGCCTCGGCCATCAGGTCCCTGCTGGCCGTGAACGGCGAGCACGGGCCCACCGCGATCCGCACCATGGCCCCCGGCGACGGGTCGTGGTGGGCCTCGATCGCCGCCGCGGTGGCGGCGAGGGCCTGGTCGGTGTCCTCCACGACCTCGTCGGGCGGCAGCCCGCCGGCCGATTCGCCCAGATCCATCGAGCCGCGGCACGGGTGGAACCGCAGGCCCACCGCGGCCGCCGCGGCGATCTCGGCTGCTAGCGGCTCGGTGAAGGCGCCGCCGCGGCGGCCGCGCCGGGGAAACACGTAGTGGTGGTCGGTGCTCGTCGTGCACCCGGTCAGCGCCAGCCAGGCCAGCCCGGCGGTCGCCGCGGCGTGCACGTGGCCGGGCTCGATCCGCGCCCACACCGGGTAGAGCTCGGTGAGCCAGTGAAAGAGGTCCGACTGCTGCGCCCGGCCCTGCGTCAGCCACTGGTACAGGTGGTGATGGGTGTTGACCAGGCCGGGGGTGGCCAGGCAGCCGGTGCCGTCGACCAGGACGGCCCCGTCCACCTGCGGGGCGGGCCCGGGCCCGGCCGCGGCGATGCGCCCGCCCGCCACGATGACGTGCCCGGCCGGGAACTCGGCGCCGGTGTCGGCGGGCCCGGTGCCGTTCATCGTGGCCACGGCGCACCCGTCGATGACGATCGGGGCGGGGCCGGCCCCGCCCGGCCGGCCGGTCTGCTCGCTCAGCATGACCAACAGGCTCTCACCTCCCGCGTCACCCGGCCGCATCCGGTGCCCGGCGTGAGCTATCCTTACCCGCGACCTGACCCGGCCGCCGGACAGGACGCACTGGCGCGCGGCCGTTTCCTGCCGGTGTCCCCTGTGACTGGAGGTCGCGGTGAGCTTCGTCCGGTCGGCAATCCGCCCGCCGTGGGCATCCGAGCGCCGGCGTAGCCGCGCCGGGACGCAGGAACGCCCGCGCGGCGCGATCGCGGCGCAGTGGGCGGTTGTCGCCTGTTACCTGCTGGCCGCGGTGGCCGTGACCTCGCGGCTGTGGGCCGACCCCGCGGGACGCGCGCAGATCATAGCGGTCAACGGCATCTCCCACGACGTCGATCTCTTCGCCTGGTTCATCCGGTACGACGCGACCGCGGTCGCCCACGGGCACCTGCCGGCGCTCGTCACGACCGCGCTGAACGCGCCGCAGGGCATCAACGCGATGTGGAACACCTCGCTGCTGCTGCCGGGGGTGCTGCTGACCCCGGTGACGCTGCTGGCCGGGCCGCAGGTCAGCCTCACGCTCCTGCTGACGCTGGGGTTCGCGGGCTCTGCCGCCAGCCTGTTCCTGGTGCTGCGGCGCTGGGGAGCCAGCATCACCGCGGCGGCCCTGGGCGGCGCGGTCTACGGCTTCTCCCCGGCGCTGCGGATGGAGGCAGGCGGGCACTATCACCTCGTGCTGCTGATACTGCCGCCGCTGATCGTCAACGCGCTGCTGCGGCTGGTCACCGGCCGCGGCCGCCCGCTGCGGACGGGTCTGTGGCTCGGCGTGCTGATGGCCGCCCAGGTGTTCATCTCCGAGGAGGTGCTGGCGGACACGCTGGTGGCGGCCGCGGTGTTCGTGGTGGTGCTGGCGGCGACCCGGCCGCGGCTGGTGCCGCAGCGGATCAAGGGCGCCGCGGCCGGACTGGGGACGGCCGTCGTTGTCGTGCTGGTGGCCTGCGGGTACGCGCTGTGGGTGCAGTTCCACGGCCCGCTTGCCGAGCACGGCAGCCCGTGGAAGGTCGCCCACTTCAGGAACGGTCTCGGCGATTTCGTGACCGCGCCCGGCGGCGTGCTCTTCCACTCCCGGGTCTTCGCCGACTCCCTGGCCAGCCGTCCCCAGGCCGCAGGCGAGTACACCGCCTACCTGGGCTGGCCGCTGCTGGTCGTGCTGCTGATCGCCGCGGTCTGCTTCTGGCGGGACCTGCGGGTCCGCATAGCGGCGCTGACGTTCGCGCTGCTGGAGATCTTCAGCCTCGGCAGCGAGACCATCGTGGGCCGCGGCGTCCGGTACCCCGGGGCACTGCTGCCCTGGCACTACCTCGGCGCCCTGCCGGTGCTGAGCCAGATGCTGGCGAACCGGTTCTCGCTCCTCGCGATCGGGGCGGCCGCGGCCGTGCTCGCGTTCTCGCTGGACCTGACGCGCACCGCGGTCAGGAACGACTTGCGCCGCTGGGCGGCCGCCGCGGTCGCCGTGATCGCGGTCGTGCCGCTCATCCCGCTGCCCTTCCAGGCGGGCGCGGCCGCCCCGGTCCCGGCCGGCTGGACCGCGGCCATCACCGCGCTGCGGCTGGCCTCGGGCGCCCGCGCGTTCGTCATCCCTGATCATCCGCCGCAGATGATGCGGTGGCAGGCGGACACCGGCCGGCCCGGCTCGCTGATCGGCGGCTGGTGCATCGCGCCGAACCCGGCGGGGAAGGCCCGGTCGTGCCGGACCGGCCGGACCAAGACGGCCATTGAGCTCAACGCGCTGTGGGTCGGCAAAAAGGGTGCCCGGGCCCCGTCCAAGGCGCAGGTCCGCGCCGATTTCGCCAAGCTGCGGCCGGCCGCGGTCGTCGTGGTCGCCAGCCGCGGATCGCGGCTCGGGCGCGTCTCGGTCAGGCTGTTCGGCCCGCCCACGGTGGAGATCGGCAGCGTGATGGGCTGGCGCCGGTAAGCTCGGCAGCCCGCAGCCCGCGGCCAATCCACGATATATTTCAGCGGTCTCATCATGACGTCTGGCCATGGGCTGACTGGCTGACGCGGCGGACTCACACCGGTACTCGTCGTGCAGGCGTTCGCAAGAGAAAGGGAATGATGTCTGAGACGGTCGTCATCACCGGGGGGGCCGGGTTCCTCGGCTCACACCTGTCGCAGCGGCTGCTCGCCGACGGGTGCCGCGTGATCTGCCTGGACAACTTCTGCACCGGCACGCCCGACAACGTCGCGCACCTGACGGCGAACCCGGCGTTCCGGCTGATCCGCTACGACGTCAGCGGGTACCTGCACGTCGGCGAGCCGGTGGACGCGGTGCTGCACTTCGCCTCCCCGGCGAGCCCGCCCGATTACCTGGAGCTGCCGGTCGAGACGCTCAAGGTCGGCTCCATCGGCACCATGCATGCGCTGGGCCTGGCCCGCGCGAAGGGCGCCCGCTTCCTGATGGCCTCCACCTCCGAGGTGTACGGTGACCCGCTTGTCCACCCGCAGGGCGAGGACTACTGGGGCAACGTCAACCCGGTCGGCCCGCGCAGCGTCTACGACGAGGCGAAGCGATTTTCCGAGGCGTTGACCGTCGCGTACCGCACGAAGCACGGCGTGGATGCGAAGATAGTCCGCATCTTTAATACGTACGGGCCGCGGATGCGGCCGAATGATGGCCGCGCCATCCCGACGTTCGCCCGCCAGGCGCTGCGCGGCGAGCCGATCACCGTGTTCGGCGACGGCAGCCAGACCAGGTCGGTTTGCTACGTGGACGACCTGGTCGAGGGCATCCTGCGGATGCTGAGGTCGCCGCACGCTGGCCCGGTCAACCTGGGGAACCCGACCGAGCTGACGGTCCTCGAGCTGGCGGAGACCATCCGGCGGATGACCGGATCGCCGTCGCCCATCACGCACGTCGCGCTGCCGCAGGACGATCCCATGGTCCGGCGGCCGCGGATCGATCTGGCCGGCGAGCTCCTCGGGTGGAAGCCCGAGATCGGCCTGGAGGACGGCCTCACCCGCACTCTCGACTGGTTCCGCGGGCATCCGGACGTGATCAACTGATCCGGCCGGCCCGCGCACCCGCCGAGCGCGCCGGGCCGCCTGGTCGCGAGGGAATGAAGGAACGAGGAAGAGGATGACACGCGTGATCAAGCTCTCCATCCTGATGCCGGTCTACAACGAGGCCGGGACCGTCCAGAACGCGATCAAGCGCGTGCTTGACGTGAACTTTCCCTGCACGGTGGAGCTGGTCGTGGTCGACGACTCGAGCACGGACGGGACGTCCGAGATCATCGACGGCCTGAATGACGAGCGGATGATCAAGCTCAGGCACCAGGTGAACAAGGGCAAGGGCGCCGCCATCCGCACCGCCGCCGCGGCCGCCACCGGCGACTACATGGTCCCGTTCGACGCCGACCTGGAATACCAGCCGGAGGAGATCGCCAACCTGCTCACGCCGGTGCTGCGCGGCGAGGCCGAGGTGGTGTACGGCAGCCGGGGGTTCGGCAGCCACTCGTCGTACTCGTTCTGGTACGTGATGGGCAACAAGGGCGTGACGACGGCGGCGAACGTCCTGTTCAACGCTTACATCGCGGACCTGGAGACCTGCTACAAGCTCATGCCGCTGGAGCTGTACCGCAGCCTGGACATCACCTCCGACGGGTTCGGCATGGAGGCCGAGATCACCGGCAAGCTGCTGGCCCGGCAGATCCGCCCGTTCGAGGTGCCGATCAGCTACCGCGCGCGCAGCCGCGAGGCCGGTAAAAAGATCACCTGGCGGGACGGCGTGGACGCGGTGTGGATCCTGTCCCGGATCCGGCTGGGGCCGGCCGGGCGCGCCGCCGTGCCGCCCGCGCCCAGCGCGGCGCTTAACCGGCTGGCCGCCGCGCGTCGGCGGGGCTGCCAGCGGTCCGGGTCCGCCGTCAGGGCCGGCCGAGCGCGCGGTAGGTCCAGCCGGCGGCGCGCCACAGCGCCGGATCGAGCGCATGGCGGCCGTCCGCGATGTGCCGCTGCGCGACGGCCTTCCCGATGACCTCCGGGTCCGCCTCCCGGAACTCCGGCCACTCGGTCAGCAGGAGCAGGACGTCGGCGCCGGTCGCCGCGTCGATCACCGAGCCCGCGTACTCCAGTTCCGGGTGCGCTTTCCTGGCCCGGTCCATGGCCGCCGGGTCATAGCTGGTGACGCGGGCGCCCAGGCGGCTGATCGTGGCCGCGACGTCGAGCGCGGGGGAGTCCCTGATGTCGTCCGAGTCCGGCTTGAACGCCAGGCCGAGCACCCCGACGGACTTGCCGCGCAGCGACCCGCCCGCCAGCTCACGGGCCAGCTCGACCATCCGGGTGCGGCGCCGGGTGTTGATCTGGTCCACCTGGCGCAGGAACGAGACCGCCTCGCCCGCGCCGAGCTCCTCGGCGCGGGCCACGAACGCCCGCAGGTCCTTGGGCAGGCAGCCGCCGCCGAAGCCGAGGCCGGGCCGCATGCTGGCGCTGCCGATCCGGTGATCGTAGCCGAGCGCCTCGGCCAGCTTGGTCACGTCCGCGCCGGCGGCCTCGCACACCTCGGCCATCGCGTTGATGTAGGAGATCTTGGTGGCCAGGAACGCGTTCGCCGCGACCTTGATCAGCTCCGCGGTGGCGTAGTCGGTGACGACGAACGGGACGCCCGCCTCGATCGGCTCGGCGTAGACCTCCCGCAGCACCGACTCGGCGGCGGCCGAGCGCACCCCGGCCACGATCCGCTCCGGCCGCAGCGTGTCCGCGACAGCGAAGCCCTCCCGCAGGAACTCCGGGTTCCAGGCCAGCTCCGCGGCGGCTCCGACGGGCGCGAGCCGCGCCACCCGCTCGGCGAGCACCGCGGCGGTGCCCGCCGGGGTGGTTGATTTCCCGACGATCAGGCAGGCCCGCTTGAGCAGCGGCGCCAGCGAGTCGATGCAGCCGAACACCTGCGACAGGTCGGCCCCGGCCGAGCCCTTCAGCTGCGGCGTGCCCACGCAGACGAAGTGCACGTCGCCGAAGTCCGCGGCCTCGGCGTACGACGTGGTGAACCGGAGCCGCCCGGACCGCAGGCCGCGGTTGAGCAGCTCCTCCAGGCCCGATTCGTACAGCGGCAGCCGGCCCGCCGCCAGGTCGGCGACGTGGCTTGCGTCCGCGTCCAGGGCGAGCACGTCAAAGCCGAGCTCGGCCATGCACGCGGCGTGCGTGGCGCCGAGATATCCGGCTCCGAGCACGGTGAGGCGACGGGGCATTCCGCTGTCCTTCCTGACCGGGGTGATCAGCTTCAGCTCCCCCGGCACGGCGGACGGGGCGGCCGACCCATGCTAATGGACCGGGCCGCCTGCCGTGGGCTCACCGGGCCGGGCGGGCGGCGCGGTCCTGGCGGCGGCCAGCCGCACCGCGTCCAGGATCTTCTCGTACCCGGTGCACCGGCACAGGTTCCCGGCCAGCGCCTCGCGGATGTCCGCGTCGCCGGGCGCCGGGCGGCCGGCGCCCACGGTCTCGCGCAGCAGGTGATGCGCCTGCACGACCAGCCCGGGGGTGCAGAATCCGCACTGCACGGCGCCGGCCTCGATGAAGGCCTGCTGGACCGGATCCAGCCCGTCCGGCCCGGCCAGGCCCTCGACGGTGACCACGTCGCGGCCCTGCGCCTGGCCGGCCGCGACCAGGCAGGCGCACACCGGGCTGTCGTCCAGGTACACGGTGCACGAGCCGCACTCGCCCTGCTCGCACGCGTTCTTCGAGCCGGGCAGGCCGAGCCGCTCGCGCAGCACGAACAGCAGGCTCTCGCCCTCCCACACGTCATCGGCGGTGACGTCCCTGCCGTTGACCCGCAGGCTCACCCGCATGCGGGTTCCTCCTTCCGGTAGGAGTCCCAGGCCCAGCCCAGGGTGCGCCGGCCGAGCACGGCCAGCGCATGCCGCCGATAGGCCGCGGTGCCGCGCACGTCGTCGATGGGGCGGGCCGCGCCGGCCACCAGCTCGCCGAACCGGCCCGCCAGCGCCGGCGGCAGCGCGCCGCGTGATTCCCACAGCCCGGCGCTGGCCAGCTCGGCGGCCAGGAACTGCTCCGCGGCGCCCGCCCGCAGCGGCACGGGCCCGGCCGAGCCGATGCCGGTGCCGACGGTTTCCCCGGTCCTGGCCGGGCGCCCTCCGGGCCAGAGGGAGAGGGCGAACGAGCAGACCGCGATCACCATCGCGTTCCTGGTGCCGATCTTGGCGAACTGCTGCGGCCCCGCGGCGGGCGCGATCAGGAACGCGGTGATCAGCTCGTCCGGCGCCAGCACGCTCCGCTTCGGGCCGGTGAAGAACGAGGCCGCCGGAATCAGCCTGGTGCCGCGCACCGACGCGGCCTCGACCAGCGCGTCGCAGGCCAGCAGCACCGGGTGCATGTCGCCGGCCGGCGAGGCCGCGCCCAGGTTGCCGCCCACCGTGCCGCGGTTGCGGATCTGCTGCGACCCGACCGTCCGCGCCGCCATGGCCAGGCCGGGCAGCTGGCGGCGCAGCTCGCCGATGATCCGCGCGTAGGACACGCAGGCTCCGACCCGCAGCACGCCGTCGTCACGGCCGGTCTCGGCCAGCTCGGCCACCTGGTTGAGGTCGAGCAGGGCACCGGGCCGCCGGGTGCCGAAGTTCACCTCGACCATCACGTCGGTGCCGCCGGCGATCGCGACCGCGTCAGGCCGCTCGGCCCTGGCCTCGAGCGCGTGCGCGAGGCAGCCGGGACGCAGGAAGTCCATCGGGACCCGCTACCAGGCCAGGCTGGCGTCCGGCGCGTCATCGCGCCGGACCGTTCCCTCGATGAGCCCGTAGGGGCGGTCGGACGCGTACAGCACCGTGCCCGGGTTTTTTATCCCGAACGGTTCCAGGTCCACCGTGAAGTGATGTTTGTTAGGCAGCGCGAGCCGGACCTCGGCGATCTCGGGCCGGTGCCGGAGAACCCGGCTGCCCATCGCGTACAGGGTCTGCTGCAGCGACAGGCTGTGCGTCTCCGCGAACGCCTCCAGCAGGTGGCGCCGGGCCGCGGCGTGCGAGGCGTCCCAGTCGCAGCCGCCGTCCAGCGGCACCGCCGCGTACCGCCAGCGGGCGGTCACGTCGGTGGCCAGCACCCGGTCGGTGGTCCCGGCCAGCGTGGTGTAGCGGTCCTTGATATAGCCGCGGAACTCCGAGTCTGCCGAGTTGAGCACGGTGAGGCCGGTCAGCCCGCAGACCGCCCACGCGGTCGTGCCGTCGTAGCTGATCTCCGCGGTCCTGGTCTCGCTGCCGCGGCGGGCGAACGAGTGGCCGGTGCTGGCGATCCGGTCCCAGCCGTGCTCGGCCACCGTCACCCGCGCGGCGGCGATGGTCGGCTGGGACTCGGTGAAGTGCCGGGCCAGCCGGAGCGCGAACGACTCGATAGCGCCGATGCCGTACTCGGCGGCGAACGCGTACACGGTGTTCTTCTGCGTGTCGGTGGGCAGCACGGCGGCGTTGTCACCGGTCAGGTGCGCCGCGGTCATGTCCCCGGTGAGCGTGACGCCGACGGTCAGATCCCTGATGTCGTGGCGGTCGTCGCCGCGGGTGACGTGCACCAGGCGGATCTCCGCCTTGCCGTACCGGTTGGGCCCGAGCACGATGGCCACGCGTCAGCTCCCTCGGTAGGTGGAGTAAGCGTACGGGCTGAGCAGGACCGGCAGGTGCAGGTGCTCGCCGGCGGCACGGACCTCGACGGTGACCGTGACTTCGGGGTAGAGCGTGGCCAAGCCGCGGGCGGCGAAGTAGGCGCCGGTGCCGAACGTCAGACGGTACACGCCGGCGGCGGGCTCGCCGTCGGGCAGCCAGCCGGCCAGCCGGCCGTCGGTCCCGGTCTGCCCGGCGGCCACCGTGGCCCACGTTCCGCCGTCGCCGCGGCGCTCGAGCCGGACGTCGACGCCCGCCGCGGGCCGTCCCAGCGCCGCGTCGAGCACGTGCGTGGACAGGCTCACCCCGCGTCCCTCAGCGCTTGCTGGTTCGCTTCTCCGCCCGCTGCGCGTGCGTCGCTCACGGGCCCGAGCAGCTTCCGCATCCGCAGCTGCGTTATCTTCCGCAGCTCGTCGGCGACGGTGCGCCGTTCGGCCTCCTCGTCATTGGCCAGCCGGGCGCGCAGCCCGGCCGCAGCTCCGCCGCGGACAGGCCGCTGGCGCAGACCAGGAAGACATGACCGAACCGCTGCTCGTACGCGCGGTTGCCGTCGGCGAGCTCGCGGGCCGCGTCCGGCGGCGCAGCCGCGGCGCCTGCCTGCTCGGCCGCGGACCAGCCGGCCGCAGGGCCGCCGATCCGCGGGTGGTCCGCGAGCGCCTCGGCGATGTCGGCCCAGCCCAGCCTCGTGAACCCGGCGTCGATCGCCGCGCTCAGCGCGCGCTCGTCGGCGTACGGCCGGCCGGCCACGATCGCCGCCGCGAACGAACGCGAGGCGCAGCACCGGGCGACGTCCCGCTCCGCATCGCCGGCCGCGGCCGCGTTGAAGGCAGCCAGCGCCGGCGCCGCCGTCATGCCGTTATGACGTGCAGCTCCGCCGGCCACGCGTCCCGGATGTCCGATTCGATGGCCGCCGCGTCGCCGACGATGACCAGGGACAGCTGGTCGAAGGCGACGTTGCGGGCCAGCGCCTGCGACGCTGTGTCCGCCGTGACCGCGCGGAGGGCGGCGTGGTGCCGGTTGACGAAGTCGTCGGGCAGCTGATCGGCGACCACGGCGGCGGCCTGGTCGGCGACGGCCGCGCTGGTCTGGTACCCGACCGGGCCGACGCGCAGGAAGTAGTCGGCGGCCTGGTCCCGTTCGGAGGTGTCGATGCCGGTGCTGAGCGTCGTCCGGACCACGCTGGCGATGTCGGCGAGCGCCGGGCCGCTGACGTCGGTGGCCACCGAGCAGCCCACGGTGATCAGCCCGCCCAGGTGCTGCGGGTCCAGCGAGGCGCGGATGCCGTAGGTGTAGCCCTTCTCCTCGCGCAGCAGCGCGGACAGGCGTGAGTTCATGCCGCCGCCGAGCGCGTACGCGGCGATCCGCAGCGCGGCCCAGTCGGGGCTGTGCCGGCCGGGGAAGGGCGTGCCGATCCGCAGCACGCTCTGCACGGCGCCGGGCCGGTCGATGATCAGCGCCCGGGCCGGCGCGGCCTGCGGCGGCCTTACCGGCCCGGCCCCCAGGTCGCCGCTCCACCCGGCGAACGCGCGGTCTACCGCGGCGCTGACGTCAACGCCGGTGAAATCGCCGGCCAGGATCAGCGTCGTCCTCGCCGGGCTGACGTACCCGGCCTGGAACGCGCGCAGGCTGGCCGCGTCCAGGGCCGCCACGTCGGCGGCGGTGCCCTCGACCGGCCGGCTAGCCGGCTGTCAGGGGTGAACGTCACGGCGTAGAGCTCGAGCCCGGCGCGCGCCTCGGCGCGGGAGCGCCGGTCAGTGATCGCGTCGATCTGCTCACCGATGAGACGGGCCACCTCACGGTCGGCGAAGGCGGGCGTGATGACGCTGGCGGCGGCGAGGTCCAGCGCGGCGGCCAGTTCCGCGGCCGGGACGGTGAGTCCGGCCACCAGCGCGCCGTGGCCGGCCCACGCGGCGTAGGAGGCGCCGATGCGGTCGAGTCTGCGCGCGAAGGACTCGGCGTCGTCCTCCGCGGTGCCCTCCGACCACAGGGCCGTGGCCAGCGCGGCGGTGCCGTCCCTGGGCTCGGCCTGCAGCGGTGCGTCGACGACCAGCCGCACCGCCGCGAGCGGGCGGCCGGGCAGGTCATACAGCAGGACGGACATCCCGTTGCGGAGTGCCCACCGGCGGGATGCTGGAAATGACCACGCCGCAGGCGGGGCCACGGCCGGGCGCACCGTCACGCTCTCGGTCCCGCTGCTCATTCCGCCGCACCGCCCCGGGCCGGGTAGATGACCCGGGCGGCGTGTTCAGGCCGCACCAGCCGGGCGGCCTCCCGGACCTGGTCAGCGGTGACCTCGCGCAGCCGCGCGGTCACCGTGGCGGCCAGCCCAGGGTCGCCGAACAGGCACGCGAACCGGGACAGCTGGTCGGCCTGGCCGGCGAAGTCGGACGTCTCGTCGAGCCACTCGCGTTCCTTCATGGCGATCGCGCGGCTCATCTCCTCGCCGGTGGGGCCGTCATCGGCGAGCAGCTGGAGCTCCTCGTCCAGCGCGGCCTCCACCTCGGCGATGCGGGCGTCAGTCCGGGCCCGCACGATCACCGAGGCGGCCGAGTCGCCGCGGACGAACCGCGACATGCCGGCGTGCACGCCACGGGCGAGCTCGTCGCGGCGGACCAGCCTGCTGGCGAGCCTGCTGCCGTTGCCGCCGCCCAGGATCTCCAGCGCGATGTCGGCCGCGTCGGCGCCCGGCGTCCCGTCCTCGGGGACCCGCCACATGCTGTACAGCGCGGGCGAGGGCACAGGCTCGTCCAGTACCAGCCGGGCGGGCCCGGTCAGCGGGCCGAGCGGTGCCGTGGCCGGCTGCGCGGGAGCCGCCCCGGCCGGCACCCGGGCGAAGTAGCGCTCGGCCAGGGCGATGGCCTCGCCGGTGGCGACGTCGCCGACGATCGTGAGGACGGCGTTGGCCGGCATGTAGTGGCGGCGGAAGAAAGCGGCGGCGTCGTCGAGCGTGGCCGCGTCCAGATCTTCCATTGAGCCGATGGGCATGTGGTGATACGGGTGGCCGGGCGGGTAGGCGAGCCTGAAGAGGTGCTCCCAGGCGGTGCCGTAGGGCTGGTTGTCGTACCGCTGCCGCCGCTCGTTCTTCACGACGTCCCGCTGATTGTCCAGGTTGGCCTGGTCCAGGGCCGCCAGCAGGCTGGCCATCCGGTCGGCCTCGAGCCACAGGCTGAGCTCGAGCGCGCCGGCCGGGATCGTCTCGAAGTAGTTGGTGCGCTCGAAGCTCGTCGTCGCGTTCAGGCTGGCCCCGCTGGCCTGCAACAGCAGGAAATGCTCGCCGGACGCCACGTGAGCCGAGCCCTGGAACATCAGGTGCTCGAACAGGTGCGCGAGGCCGGTGCGGCCCGCTTCCTCGTGCCGCGACCCGACGTTGTACCAGATGTTGACGGCGACCGCAGGCGCGCTGCGGTCGCTGGCCACGACGACCCGCAGGCCATTGCCAAGTGTGTGCTGCGTAAGCTCCGCGCCCAGTCCCTGAACGGTCACGCTGTTATGCTATTGGCCCTCTCCGGCTGGGTTGCCAGCGACGGTCGGCTGAGCTGACCGCTGGCTGGAGCCCCTGACAACGAGCTCGGCCGTCAGTACGGCGGACTGCGGCTGCCGCAGCCCGGCGTCGATGGCGGCCCGCAGCGCGGTTACCGCCCGCGCGCCCAGCTCCTCCAGCGGCTGCCTGACCGTGGTCAGCTGCGGCTCGCACGCCTGGGCGAGCAGCGTGTCGTCGAATCCGGTGAGCACGACGTCGCCCGGCACGGTGACACCGTGCTCGCGCAGCGCCTGCAGCGCGCCGGCTGCGGCCTGGTCGCTGGCGCAGACGATCGCGTCGGGCAGCGGCCCGCTGGCCAGCAGCCTGGTGGCTGCCTCGCGGCCCCAGGAGATAGAGGAGTCGCCCAGGTACGTCCGGCCCGCGGCCGCGGGATCCAGCGGCCGGACCAGGGCGAGGTACTCGTCGAGCCGCTCGCTCGCGGTCGAGATGTCCGGCTGCGGGCCGATATAGCCGAAGGTGCTGCAGCCCTCGCCGGTCAGGTGCCTGATCACCTGGCCCATCGCGTCGGCCTGGTCCACGCCCACGTAGGGGAGCTCGGCCACCGCGCGCCGGCCGACCTGCAGCAGCGGCACCTGGCTCGCCGCCTGCTGGACCGCCGGCTGGCTGGCGATCTTGTCACAGGCGCTGATCAGCAGGCCGTCGACCTGGTGGTCGAACAGGTTCCTGACCAGCTCGGCCTCGATGTTGACGTCGTTCCCGGCGTCACACAGCAGCAGGCTGAGACCGCCCTGGCGCAGCTCCCGCTCGACCGCCTGGATCACCGCGGGGTAGAACGGGTCGGTGATGTCGGGGACCACCACCCCGATGGTCTGGGTGGACTGCCTGCGCAGTGCCCGGGCCACGCGGTTCGCCCGGTAGCCGAGACTCTCGGCGGAGCGCCTGACCCGTTCCGCCAGCGCCGGGTCCACCGTCTGTACGCCGGACAGCGCCCGGGAGACGGTCGCCGTGGAGACGCCGGCGGCATCGGCGACTTCCCGGATGGTTACGGTCAACGTCTACCCCTTGCTTGCGCCCTGACCTGCTGCGCAGTACCCGTTAAATAGCATTGAACATGGTAACAACAGCATACCTCGGGAAACGTTTCCACTGTTATGCCCGTTCGGACGGGCGCGCCGCGTGGCCGGCACCGGATCTTCGGCGCGGCCCGGCCACCGGATGGCAGCCCGGGTGCTGACCGCCCGGGATCACCAGCCCCGGGCGCGCCATTCGGCGACGTGCGGGCGCTCCGCGGCGAGCGTGGTGTCGTTGCCGTGCCCCGGGTAGACCCAGGTGCCGTCCGGCAGCTGGTCGAACACCCGCTGCTCGAGGTCGTTCATCAGCGAGGTGAAATCCGCCGGGCTGGTCGTGCGGCCCGGGCCGCCGGGGAACAGCGAGTCGCCCGTGAACAGGTGCGGCTCGTCGGCCAGCTGCCCGGCCGCGTCGTAGCGCAGCGCGATGCTGCCCGGGGTGTGACCGCGCAGGTGGATCACCGTGAACTCGGCGTCGCCCACCCGCACGGTATCGCCGTGGCCGACCCGCTCGGCCACCGTCACCGGGAGCTCGTCCGCGTCATCGGGGTGCGCGACGACCGCGGCCCCGGTCGCGGCCTGGACCTCGGCGAGCGCCTGCCAGTGGTCAGCGTGCCGGTGCGTGGTGACAATCCGGGTGACCGGGGTGTCGCCGATCAGCTCGAGCAGCCGGCCCGGCTCCGCGGCGGCGTCGATGAGCAGGGCCTCGCCGGTCGCAGCAGAGCGCAGCAGGTAGGCATTGTTGTCCATCGGGCCCACGGCGAGCTTCGTCACGGTCAGCCCGGGGAGCTCGCGGCTGTCCGGCGGCCCGCCTACGCTCACGTTCCCGGTGTAACTCACAGCGCCTCTCCTTCGGCTATCCGCGGCTCCTTCGGCCACCCGCGGCCCGCGGCGGCGACCTAAAATCCCCGCCGCCTCGCGTTATCCTAAGGCCGCACGCTCCGGGCTGCCGGGGCGGATCGATCTTTGGGCCGCCCGCCCGGGGTCGCGGGGGCGGACCGGGTACAGTTAGTTGGTATTAAGCAAGCAATTATCTCGTAGGTTGCACAGAATCGTAGGTTGCACAGAAAAGGCGGAAGGGCTCATGGGGGTGACGGCCGGCAGCGCTGCTGCGCGTTCCGGGGCGGCGAGCAGGCGCAGCGCTAGGGAGCCGGGCCCGAAGTACAAGTGGATCGCCCTGTCCAACACCACGCTCGGCGTGCTGATGGCGACGATCAACCAGTCCATCGTGCTCATCGCGCTGCCGGACATCTTCCGCGGCATCGGGCTGAATCCGCTCGCCCCGGGCAACACCAGCTACCTGCTCTGGATGCTGATGGGCTTCCTGGTGGTCTCCGCCGTCCTGGTGGTGGCCTTCGGGCGGCTCGGCGACATGTTCGGCCGGGTGCGGATGTACAACCTGGGCTTCGCCGTCTTCACCGTCGCGTCCATCCTGCTCGCGGTGAGCTGGATGCACGGCGCGCCGGCCGCGCTGTGGCTCATCGGCTGGCGGATCGTGCAGGGCATCGGCGGCGCGTTCCTGTTCGCCAACTCCACCGCGATCCTGACCGACGCGTTCCCGGCCAACCAGCGCGGCACCGCGCTCGGCATGAACGCGATCGCGGCGATCGCGGGTTCCTTCTTCGGCCTGCTGCTCGGCGGCGTGCTCGCCCCGCATGACTGGCACCTGGTGTTCCTGGTGTCCGTGCCGTTCGGTGTCTTCGGCACCGTCTGGGCCTTCTTCATGCTGCGCGACCAGGGCATCAGGCAGCCGGCCCGGATGGACTGGTGGGGGAACCTGCTGTTCGCCGCGGGCCTGATCTCGATCCTGGTCGGCATCACCTACGGGCTCGAGCCGTACAAGACGCACACGATGGGCTGGACCAACCCGTGGGTGCTGGCCGCGCTGATCGGCGGCGCGCTCGCCCTGGCGATCTTCATGTTCGTCGAGACGAAGATCGCTGACCCGCTGTTCCGGCTGTCGCTGTTCCGCATCCGCGCCTTCGCCGCCGGCAACCTGTCCAACCTGCTGGTGGCGCTCGGCCGCGGCGGCATCCAGTTCATCCTGATCATCTGGCTGCAGGGCATCTGGCTGCCGCTGCACGGCTACGACTTCGCGGTGACCCCGCTGTGGGCCGGCATCTACATGATCCCGCTCACCATCGGCTTCCTGGTGTCGGCCCCGCTGTCCGGGCTGCTGTCGGACAAGTTCGGCGCGCGCGCCTTCACCGTCGGCGGAGCGCTGCTGACGGCGGCCAGCTTCCTCTGCCTGTTCTTCGTCCCGGTGGACTTCAGGTACCCGGTGTTCGCCGCGGTGCTCGCGGTCAACGGGTTCGGCTCCGGGCTGTTCGCGTCGCCCAACCGGGCGGAGATCATGAACTCGGTGCCGCCCAACCAGCGCGGCGCCGCGGGCGGGATGATCGCGACCTTCCAGAACGCCGCGTTCGTCCTGTCGATCGGCATCTTCTTCACGCTGATCGTGACCGGCCTGGCCGGCTCGCTGCCGTCGGTGATGTTCGGCGGGCTGACCGCGCAGGGCGTCCCGGCGGCGGCCGCGCACCAGATCTCGCACCTGCCGCCGATCGCGCTGCTGTTCTCCGCGTTCCTCGGCTACAACCCGATGAAGCAGATCCTCGGCAGCAAGGTGCTGTCGCACCTGCCGCCGCGGCACGCCGCGACCCTGACCAGCCACAGCTTCTTCCCGCACCTGATCTCGACCCCGTTCCACGACGGGCTGAGCGTCGCGTTCATCTTCGCCATCGCCGCGAACGTGGTGGCCGCCCTGGCCTCGATGCTCACCCGCAGCCGGAGGCTCCGCGCGGCCGCGGTGGCGGGCGCGCGTGCCGCCCCGGCGGGCGGGCCGGTGCTGTCCGGTGCCGCTGCGGTATCGAACGGCTCCCGCCCGGCGGAGGCCCCCGCGCCTGGGGGCGCGCCCGCGCCAGGGGATGCGACCCCGCCGGGAGATGTGTCTGGGTCAGCGATCACGGGCCCAGCGATCACGGGCCCAGCGGCCGCCGGCTCAGCGGTCACCGACCAGGCCGGCGTGGTCTGGACGGTCCGCGGGGTGGTCCGCGACCAGCGCGGGAATCCCGTCCCCGGAGCGGTGCTGACCGTCCTGCGCGGCGACGGCTGGCAGGCAGGCCGGACGGTCGCCGATGCGGCCGGCGGCTATGAGCTGACGGACGTAGCGTCCCGGGCGTTCACGCTCATCGCCCAGGCCCGCGGGTACGCACCCGAGGCCGCAGCGGTGACTGCGGACGGGGGAGTGGTCAGCCGCGACGTCGCGCTCGCCGGAGCCGGCGGGCTGGCCGGCACCGTGCGGTCGGCGGCGGCCGCGCCGCTCCCCGGGGCGACGGTCGTGATCAGCGACGGGTCCGGTGAGGTGGTCGCGCAGGAGGTCACCGGGCGGGACGGGAAGTTCCTGCTGCCCGGCCTCACCGAGGGCACCTACACCGTGTCCGCCACCGCGGCCGGCCACCGGCCGGCCAGCACCCAGGTCGAGGTCAACGGCGCCACCAGGACCACCTCGCTGGCCTTGATGCCCGAGGCCGAAGTGCACGGGGTAGTCAGGGACCGCAGCGATGCGCCGGTGCCCGGAGTGACGGTGTCCCTGGCCAACACCGAGGGCGAGGTCGTCGCGAGCGTCGTCACCGGCGCCGACGGCGGCTACCGGCTGACCGGCCTCGACGGCGGGGAGCACACCCTCGTGGCCGGCGGGTACCAGCCAGTGTCGACGGTGGTCCGGATCGAGGACGGCCAGACCGCCAGCGTGACCGTCCGCCTGGGCGCGGGCCAGGACCCCGGCTCCGCCTGACCCGTTGCCCGGCGTGACACTCTGCCTCCCCCTTCAAGTCCACGCCCCACATTCCATGCGCTTGTGCCAAAAACGCGCCCGGTTTGCCCTGGTCCGGGTGACGGCGGCCAGCCGCGAGGGGCGGCAGGGCACGGAATGAACGCCATAGCCTGACGGTTGGGCTAACGGGGGCAAGGTACGGCGCATAACCGGAGCGTTGCGGGGCGGCGTGCCCGGGGGCCCGGCCGGGCCGGCCGGGAGACCGGCTTGCGGCGCGTGCGGGCCGGCGGCCGGAGTGGCGCGGGAGCTCCGTGACCGGATTGCGCGGAGGCGGCCGAGCCGCTCAACCGCCCCGAAATTGTCAGACCCCCCGGATACCATTGCTGGGGTGCCGTGTCCCCCACTGAACGACGTCGAAGGCGGAGAGCTGAGAGCGTAGTGGCTGATCGACTTGTGGTTCGCGGTGCCCGCGAGCACAACCTCAAGGACGTCTCGCTGGAGCTGCCGCGGGACGCGATGATCGTCTTCACCGGCCTGTCCGGGTCCGGTAAGTCCAGCCTGGCTTTCGACACGATCTTCGCCGAGGGGCAGCGCCGCTACGTCGAGTCGCTGTCCGCCTATGCCCGGCAGTTCCTCGGCCAGATGGACAAGCCCGACGTCGACTTCATCGACGGGCTGTCGCCCGCGGTCTCCATCGACCAGAAGGCGGCCAGCCGCAACCCCCGCTCGACCGTCGGGACGATCACCGAGGTCTATGACTACCTGCGGCTTCTCTACGCCAGGATCGGCAGGCCGCACTGCCCCGTGTGCGGCAGGCCCATCGCGCGGCAGACCCCGCAGCAGATCGTGGACCGGCTGCTCGAGCTGGAGGACGGCACCAGGTTTCAGGTGCTGGCCCCGGTGGTCCGCGGCCGTAAGGGCGAGTACGTCGAGCTGATGCGCGAGCTGCAGACCAAGGGCTTCTCCCGGGCCCGGGTGGACGGCACGGTCGTGCGCATCGAGGAGGCGGCCTCGGGCCAGCTTCCGTCCCTGAAGAAGTACGAGAAGCACGACATCGAGGTCGTGGTGGACAGGCTGGCCGTCAAGGCGGAGGCGCGGCGCAGGCTGACCGACTCGGTGGAGACCGCGCTGTCGCTGTCCGGCGGGATCGTCATCCTCGACTTCGTGGACTTGGCCGACGATGACCCGCACCGGGAGCGGATGTACTCCGAGCACCTGGCCTGCCTCTACGACGACCTGTCTTTCGAGGAGCTGGAGCCGCGCTCGTTCTCGTTCAACTCCCCGTGGGGCGCCTGCCCGGACTGCACCGGCCTGGGCACCAGGATGGAGGTTGACCCCGAGCTCGTCGTGCCCGACCCGTCCCGGACGCTCGCGGACGGCGCGATCGCGCCGTGGGGCGGCGGCCACATCAGCGACTACTTCTCCAGGCTGATTGAGGCGCTGGGCAACGCGATGGGGTTCAGCATGAGCACCTCGTGGTCGAAGCTGCCGGCGGCTGCGCGCAACGCCCTGCTCTACGGATACGACGACCAGGTCCACGTCCGCTACAAGAACAGGTACGGGAGGCAGCGCTCGTACTACACCTCGTTCGAGGGCGCGGTCCCGTACATCCAGCGGCACCACGCGGAGGCGGAGAGCGACTCGAGCCGCGAGCGGTACGCCGGGTACATGCGCGAGGTTCCCTGCCCGGTCTGCAAGGGCTGCAGGCTCAAGCCGGTCTCGCTGGCCGTGACCGTCGCCGACCGGTCCATCGCGGATCTCTGCGCGCTGCCGATCGGCGAACTCGCCAAGCTCCTGCTCGGCATCGAGCTGTCGCAGCGCGACATGCAGATCGCGGCCCGGGTACTGAAGGAGGTCAACGCCAGGCTCGGCTTCCTGCTTGACGTGGGCCTGGACTACCTGAGCCTGGACCGCGCCTCGGCCACGCTGGCCGGCGGTGAGGCACAGCGGATCAGGCTGGCCACCCAGATCGGCTCCGGTCTGGTCGGCGTGCTGTACGTGCTGGACGAGCCCTCGATCGGGCTGCACCAGCGGGACAACCACCGGCTGCTCGAGACCCTGCTGCGGCTGCGGGATCTCGGCAACACGCTGATCGTGGTGGAGCACGACGAGGACACCATCCGCGCGGCCGACTGGGTGGTCAACATCGGCCCGGGGGCGGGCGAGCACGGCGGCAAGATCGTCGTGTCCGGGACCGTGGACGACCTGCTGGCCAGCGAGGAGTCGATGACCGGCGCCTACCTGTCCGGCCGGCAGGCCATACCGGTGCCCGCGCAGCGCAGGAAGCGCGTCCGGGGCCGCGAGCTGGTGGTGAAGGGCGCCTCCGAGCACAACCTGCGCAACGTGGACGTGGCGTTCCCGCTCGGCTGCCTGGTCGCGGTCACCGGCGTGTCCGGATCGGGGAAGTCCACTCTGATCAACGAGATCCTCTACAACGCGCTGGCGAAGGACCTGAACGGCGCACGAACGGTCCCCGGCAAGCACGTCCGGGTGACCGGCACCCAGCACCTGGACAAGATCGTGCACGTGGACCAAGGGCCGATCGGCCGGACCCCGCGGTCCAACCCGGCCACCTACACCGGGGTGTTCGACCACATCAGGCGGCTGTTCGCGCAGACCACCGAGGCGAAGATCCGGGGTTACCAGCCGGGCCGGTTCTCGTTCAACGTGAAGGGCGGCCGGTGCGAGGCCTGCTCAGGTGACGGGACCATCAAGATCGAGATGCAGTTCCTGCCCGACGTCTATGTTCCCTGCGAGGTCTGCAACGGCGCCCGGTACAACACCGACACGCTGCAGGTGCACTACAAGGGCAAGACGATCGCCGAAGTCCTCAACATGCCGATCGAGGAGGCAGCGGAGTTCTTCGAGCCGGTGCCGGCCATCCACCGGCACCTCAA
Source organism: uncultured Actinomycetes bacterium (assembly GCA_963702235.1). Classification (GTDB taxonomy): domain Bacteria; phylum Actinomycetota; class Actinomycetes; order Streptosporangiales; family Streptosporangiaceae; genus PALSA-505. The sequence continues at coordinate 845,788 of CAVPBZ010000018.1, read as the reverse complement.
GACGCTGGTAGACGTCGGGCTCGGCTACGTCCGGCTCGGCCAGCCCGCCCCGACGCTGTCGGGCGGGGAGGCCCAGCGGGTCAAGCTCGCGACTGAGCTGCAGCGCCGGTCCACCGGCCGGACGATCTACGTGCTCGACGAGCCCACCACCGGGCTGCACTTCGAGGACATCCGCAAGCTGCTCGGGGTGCTCGGGCGACTGGTGGACGGCGGCAACTCGGTGATCGTGATCGAGCACAACCTCGACGTGATCAAGACGGCGGACTGGGTGATCGACCTGGGCCCTGAGGGCGGCTCGGGCGGCGGCGCCGTCGTCGCCACCGGCACGCCGGAGCAGATCGCCATGACCGATGAGAGCTACACCGGCCAGTTCCTGAAGAACATCCTCAACGTCTGAGGCAACCGCCCCGCTGTCTCGGGCGGATATGACCTGGGGGGGATGCGGTGATTCGGGCCGGCCCACCGGGGGTACGCAAGCTCTCGTTGGTGCGCAGTTACCTGACAAGATCATCAGCTGCCGTGCCAGCTCTCAGCGGGCGAGATCAGATGAGCCGGAACGGCTCACGGCACGGCGTCTCACGCAGAAGAGACCAACCCCGTCGCGCCGGAACCTGACCCAGACCTGTCGCCCCGCGTCACGCCGTGCGCGGGAGAATGGCGGTAGGACCTGAACGGGAAACACCTCTCGCGGAGCAGCACCGGTGCAGCCGCAGTGGGAGGCAATGATGGCAGTAGCAGTCGGCATCGATCTGGGTACCACCAACTCGGTCATCGCGGCGATGGAGGGCGGGAAGCCGGTGGTGATCCCGAACGCGGAGGGGGCGCGGACCACGCCGTCGGTCGTGGCGTTTACCGACCAGGGCGAGCGGCTGGTGGGCCAGCTGGCCCGGCGGCAGGCGATCCTGAACCCGAAGGGCACGATCTACTCCGCGAAGCGGTTCATCGGCCGCCGCTATGACGAGGTGAGCACCGAGCAGGCCGCGGTGTCGTTCGATGTGGTGGCGGGCCCGGATGGCTCGGCCCGGTTCAAGGTCCGGGACAGGCTGTACGCGCCGGAGGAGGTCTCGGCGCTGGTGCTGCGCAAGCTGGCCGAGGACGCGGGCAAGTTCCTGGGCGAGAAGGTCACCGAGGCGGTGATCACGGTGCCGGCGTATTTCAATGACGCGCAGCGGCAGGCGACCAAGGACGCGGGCAAGATCGCCGGGCTGGAGGTGCTGCGGATCATCAACGAGCCGACCGCGGCGGCGCTGGCCTACGGGCTGGACAAGAAGCAGAACGAGACCGTGCTGGTGTTCGACCTGGGCGGCGGCACGTTCGACGTGTCCATCCTGGACATCGGTGACGGCGTGATCGAGGTGCGGGCCACCTCCGGCGACACCCACCTCGGCGGTGATGACTTCGACCGCCGGATCGTCGATCACCTCGCCGATGAGTTCAGGCGGGATAACGGGATCGACCTGCGCGCCGACCCGCAGGCGCTGCAGCGGCTGTTCGAGGCGGCGGAGAAGGCCAAGGTGGAACTGTCCTCGGTCACCCAGACCACGATCAGCCTGCCGTTCATCACCGCCGACGCGGCCGGCCCCAAGCACCTGAACACCACGCTGATGCGGTCGAAGTTCGACCAGATCACCGCCGACCTGGTGGAGCGCACCATCGGGCCGGTCGAGCAGGCGATGACCGACGCCAAGCTGACCGCGGCCGATATCGATGAGGTGATCCTGGTCGGCGGGTTAACCCGGATCCCGGCGGTGCAGAACCTGGTGCGGCGGCTGACCGGCGGCAAGGACCCGAACATGACGGTCAACCCGGACGAGGTGGTCGCGCTCGGCGCGGCGGTCCAGGCCGCGGTCATCAAGGGCGACGTCCAGGACGTGCTGCTGCTCGACGTCACGCCGCTGTCGCTGGGCATCGAGACTCTCGGCGGGGTCATGACCAAGGTGATCGAGCGCAACACCACGATCCCGGCCCGGCGGACCGAGGTGTTCAGTACCGCGGAGGACAACCAGTCCGCGGTCGATGTGGTGGTGTTGCAGGGCGAGCGCGAGCGGGCGGCGGACAACCGGGTGCTCGGCCGGTTCCGGCTGGAGAACATCCGGCCCGCCCCGCGCGGGGAACCGCAGATAGAGGTCACCTACGACATCGACGCGAACGGCATCCTGAACGTGTCGGCGCGGGACAAGGACACCGGGGCCGAGCAGCGGATCACGATCAGCGAGAGCTCCAACCTGGACAAGTCCGAGGTCGAGCGGATGGTCGCCGACGCCGACGCCAACCGCGCCGAAGACGCCCGGCTTCGCGAGCTCATCGATACCCGCAATGCGCTCGACTCGGCGGCGTACCAGGTGGAGCGCAGGCTCAGCGAGCTCGGGCAGGCGGTCCCGGTGCACGAGAAGGCCCGGGCCGAGACGCTGGTGGCGGACGCGCGGCAGGCGATCGCCGACCAGGTTCCCGCCGGCCGGCTCCGGTCGCTGACGAGCGAACTTCAGCAGGTCTACCACGGCCTAGGCGCCTCCGGGTCCGGGTCGTCCGGGCCGGGGCCGGGCGGAGCGGGGCCGTCGGGCCAGGGCCCCTCCGGTCAGGGGTCACCGGGGCAGTCCCCGGGTGACGACGACGTGATCGACGCGGAGTTCACGACCCCATGACTGACCAGGCGCCCGACGGGACTCCGCGGCCCAGCCAGGGCGACACGCGGCCCGGCCACGGCGATGCCGGGGCCGAGCCGAGCCGGGATGCCCTGCGGGCACGGATCGCCGAGCTGGAGGACCAGCGGCTGCGCGCCCTGGCCGACGCGGACAACGTGCGCAAACGGTGCGCCCGGGACATCGAGCGCGCCCGTTCGGAGGAACGGGCCCGGGTGGCGGCTGACTGGCTGCCGGTGCTGGACAACCTGGACCTGGCGCTGGCGCACGCCGGTGCCGATCCGGGCGCCATCATCGACGGGGTCCGGACGGTCCGCGACCAGGCGGCGGGTGTCCTGCAGCGGCTGGGCTTCGCGCGCCGCGACGACCTCGGCGCGGTCTTCGATCCGTCACGCCATGACGCGATCGGCTCCAGGGCCGGGACCGACGCTCCGGCCGGAACGGTGGTAGAGGTCCTGCGGCCGGCCTACGGTGAGAGCGACCATCAGCTGCGGCCAGCACTGGTCGTGGTGGCGAAGGACGGCTGATGGCATCGGACCGCGACTTCTACGAGATCCTGGGCGTGAGCAGGAACGCCACCCAGGAGGAGATCCAGCGGGCCTACCGCAAGCTGGCCCGCGCACCACCCCGACGTGAACAAGGACCCGGGTGCGGAGGATCGGTTCAAGGACGTCTCCGAGGCCTACAACGTCTTGCACGATCCGGAGACACGCCGCCGCTACGACGCGTTCGGGCCGGATTTCCGCCGGGTTCCTGACGACGTTGACCCCGAGACCTGGAACCGTGCCGCCGCGGGCGGCGGCCCGTGGGCCGGCGGCGCGGGCAACGGCCGGCGGGCCCGGCGCGGGCCGGCCACAGACACGGGCTTCGCTACCGGGTTCGGCGAGGACATCGACCTCGACGACCTGCTCGGCGGGCTGTTCGGCGGCAGAGCCGGACGCGGCTGGGGGCCCATCCCCGGCGCGGACCAGGAAGCGGTCATCGACCTGACCGTGGAGGAGGCGTACCGCGGCACCCGGCGCCCGGTCACCCTCGAGGGCGGCGGGCAAACCCGGACCCTGCAGGTCACCATCCCGGCCGGGGTGACCGACGGGCAGCGGATCCGGCTGGCCGGCCAGGGCGGTCGTGGCACCGAGGGCGCCCCCGCCGGCGACCTCTACCTGATCGTCCGCATCGCACCGCACCCCCGGTACCGGGTCGAGGGCCGCGACCTGCATGTCGAGCTGCCGCTTGCCCCCTGGGAGGCGGCGCTCGGCACCACCGTCGCGGTCGAAACGCCCGACGGCGAGGCCAAGGTGAACGTCCCCGCGGGCACGTCGAGCGGCCGCCGCCTGCGGTTGCGCGGCCGCGGCCTGCCGAACCCCAAGGGAACGGCGGGTGACCTGTACGCCGAGGCGCGGATCCTGGTGCCCAGGAAACTGTCGGCCGAGGAGCGGCGCCTGTTCGAGGAGCTCGCCGCCACATCCACCTTCGACCCGAGGAGGCCGAAGTGAACCCGCAGGCCACCATGAACACCAAAGTGACCGTGACGTATGCACTCACCCGGCCAGCGCGCCTCGACCTCGAATCGTTCGCCCGGGTCACCGGAACCCACCCTGACCTGGTGCGCCGGCTGGTGACCCTGGGCGTGCTGGACGCGGACACCGACGCGGCCGGGCGGCTGTGGTTCGCCCCGTCACAGCGCGCGGCCATGGCTAGGGTGCAGCGGTTGCGCGCCGGCTTCGGCCTCAACTACGCGGCCATCGGCCTCGTCACCGACCTGCTCGACCGGATCGCGGTACTCGAGGCGGCAGCCCGCGGTCACTCCCGACGCACCGGAGGCTAGCAGTGGACCCGAACCGGCTGACGCAGAAGTCGCAGGAAGCGCTGCACGACGCGCAGACCAAGGCGCTGCGTTTCGGGCACACTGAGGTGGACGGCGAGCACCTGCTGCTTGCCCTGCTCGACCAGCCCGACGGGCTGGCGCCCCGGCTGCTCGGGCAGGCGGGCGTGGACACCGGCCGGCTGAGAGCCGACCTGGAGGCCGAGCTTGCCCGCCGCCCGCGGGTCAGCGGCCCCGGGGTCGCGCCCGGCCAGATCGCCGTCACCCAGCGGCTATCCCGCCTGCTCGACGCCGCCGAGCGGGAGGCCAGCCGGCTCAAGGACGACTACGTGTCCGTCGAGCACCTCATCATCGCGATGATCGACGAGGGCGCCTCCTCCGGCGCGGGCCGCCTGCTGGCCCAGCATGGACTTAGCAAGGACTCGTTCCTCGAGCACCTGACCAGGATCCGCGGCAATCAGCGGGTGACCTCGGCGACGCCGGAGGGTGCTTATGAGGCGCTGGAGAAGTACGGCCGGGATCTGGTGGCGGATGCGGCGGCGGGGAAGCTTGATCCGGTGATCGGGCGGGATGGGGAGATCCGGCGGGTGGTGCAGATCTTGTCCCGTAAGACCAAGAACAACCCGGTGCTGCCCGGTGACCCGGGGGTGGGCAAGACCGCCATCGTGGAGGGGCTGGCCCAGCGGGTCAGCCACGGCGATGTGCCGGAGGGGCTGAAGGACAAGGTCGTCTTCGCGCTGGACATGGGGGCGCTGGTGGCCGGGGCGAAGTACCGGGGTGAGTTCGAGGAGCGGCTGAAGGCGGTGCTGGCGGAGGTCAGGGCGGCAGAGGGGCGGATTCTGCTGTTCGTCGATGAGTTGCACACGGTGGTGGGAGCGGGCGCGGCGGAGGGGGCGATGGACGCGGGGAACATGCTCAAGCCGATGCTGGCCCGCGGTGAGCTGCACATGATCGGCGCGACCACGCTGGATGAGTACCGCAGGTATATCGAGAAGGACGCCGCTTTGGAGCGGCGGTTCCAGCCGGTGCTGGTCGGTGAGCCGTTGGTGGAGGATGCGATCTCGATTCTGCGCGGGCTGCGGGAGCGGCTGGAGGTGTTTCACGGGGTGAAGATCGCCGACGGGGCGGTGATCGCGGCGGTGACGCTGTCGCACCGGTATATCAGTGACCGGTTCTTGCCGGATAAGGCGATCGACCTGGTCGATGAGGCGTGCGCGATGCTGCGGACCGAGATCGACTCGATGCCGGCTGAGCTGGACGAGCTGACCCGGCGGGTGATGCGGCTGGTGATCGAGGAGGCCGCGCTGGCGAAGGAGGACGACCCGGCCAGCAAGGCCCGGCTCGCTGTTCTGCGCCGGGAACTGGCCGACCTGCGGGCCGAGGCCGGCGCGATGCGGGCGCAGCGGGAGTCCGAGCGGCAGGCGCTGCGCAGGGTGCAGGGGCTGCGCGCCGAGATCGAGCAGGTCCGCGGCGAGGCCGAGGGGGCCGAGCGGGCCTATGACCTGAACAAGGCGGCGGAGCTGCGGATGGGCCGGCTGCCCGAGCAGGAGGAGCAGCTGGCGGCCAGGCAGGGCAAGGCGCGGCTGCTGCGCGAGGTGGTCACTGATGAGGAGATCGCCCAGATCGTGTCCCGCTGGACCGGCATCGCGGTGACCCGGCTGCAGGAGGGCGAGCGGGACAAGCTGCTGCGGCTGGACCAGATACTGCACGAGCGGATCGTCGGCCAGGACGAGGCGGTCCAGGCGGTCACCGATGCGATCATCCGGGCCCGGTCCGGGCTGAAAGACCCGCGCCAGCCGGTCGGCTCGTTCCTGTTCCTCGGCCCGACCGGGGTCGGCAAGACCGAGCTGGCCAAGACCCTCGCCGCGACGCTGTTCGACACCGAGGACAACATGGTCCGGATCGACATGAGCGAGTACCAGGAACGGCACACCGTCTCCCGGCTGGTCGGCGCCCCGCCGGGTTACGTGGGGTATGAGGAGGGCGGCCAGCTGACCGAGGCGGTCCGGCGCAAGCCCTACTCGGTGGTGCTGTTCGACGAGATCGAGAAGGCCCACCCGGACGTGTTCAACACGCTGCTGCAGGTCCTCGACGACGGGCGGCTCACTGACGCCCAGGGCCGCACCGTCGACTTCCGCAACACCATCATCATCATGACCTCCAACATCGGCTCCGAGTACCTCCTCGACGGGGTCACCTCCGACGGCGAGATCAAGCCCGACGCCCGCGACCTGGTGACGGCCGCGCTGCGCGGCCATTTCCGCCCGGAGTTCCTCAACCGGCTCGACGACATCGTGCTGTTCAAGCCGCTGACCCAGCCCGAGATCGAGTGCATCGTCGACCTCATGTTCACCGGCCTGCGCGACCGGCTGGCCGAACGGTCGCTGACACTGGTACTCACCGGCGAAGCCAGGCGGTTCATCGCCCAACAGGGCTTCGACCCCGTCTACGGCGCCCGCCCGCTTCGCCGCTACATCGCCCGCGACGTCGAAACCCGCATCGCCCGTGCGCTGGTCGTCGGCGACGTCAGGGACGGCGCCCTCATCCGGGTCAACGCCACCGACGGCGAGCTCGCCGTCAGCTACGAGAACCCCGGGTAGGAGCGACCGCATGCCAGACGGACAAGGCAGCACGCCAGCAGAGCTGGTCAGGTGCACGAACTGCGGCCGGATGAACCGGGTTCCGGCCGCCGCGCGCGGCACCCCCCGGTGCGGCAACTGCCACAAGCCGCTGCCCTGGGTTGCCGCCGCAGGCGACGACACGTTCGCCGAGATCGCCGAAGCGGCCGCCATCCCCGTCGTGGTGGACATGTGGGCGCCCTGGTGCGGACCCTGCCGGATGGTGAGCCCGGCACTCGAGCAGCTCGCCCAGGACCTGGCCGGCACGGTGAAGCTCGTGAAGGTCAACGTGGATGAGGCACCGAAGCTGCAGCAGCGGTTCACCGTCCAGGCCATCCCCACGCTGATGGTGCTGCGGGACGGCAAGGTGATCGCCCGCCAGGCGGGCGCCATGCCGCTGCCCGCGCTGCGGGACTGGGTCCAGGGCGCGCTCGCACAGTCCTAGCTGACCCAAGTCCGAGGATGACGGCGAGCACGATCTGCAGCTCGCGCAGGACCCCGGGGAACGAGGATCAGGACCCGGTAGTTCACCGGCCAGCCTGGTGATCTGCGGCTTTGGCTGGCCTGCGGGCGGGGGTGTGGGGTGGGTGGCGGGTGGTGTGCGGGTGTCCGGGTGTGGCTGGCGGGGTACCGGCGGGCGGAGTTTAGCAGCCGGCGGCGTGTTCGTCCCGATGTGACGGATTTACCGGGAACGCCGGCCGGGGGCTGGCTAGGCTCGCCCGTTGTCAGGCGCTCCGGCGGCACGCCCACCAGCCGGGCAGCTTCCAGCGGAGCGCGTCCTGCCCGGAAAGGAGCCCGTTGGGCGCCCACAGCAAACCCTCCCGCGTCCGGCTGCCGCAGGCCGCAGCCGGCGCTGCCGTGCCCACCCTGGGCGTGGCCGCGGCGATCTGCCTGCCCGCCCAGGCCGCCTCCGCCCGCACCGTCCCGCCGCCCGGCACCCCCGCCACCGCCACCGCCACCACAGGCGCGGCCGCGCGCGCGGCCACGGGCGCGGGCGCGACGGTGAAGGGGCGGGTGCCGGCGGCGTACCAGCGGCCCGGCCGGGCCCGGCTGCTGGCCGCCCGCGGCGCCCGGCACAAGCCCGCCGCCGCCAGCTACACGGTGCGGCCGGGGGACTCGCTGTCGGCGATCGCCGGGCGGGTCTACCACGACCCGGCGGCCTGGCCGGTGCTGTACTGGGGCAACCGGCACACCGTGCGGTGGGCCAACCTGATCAGCGCCGGGCAGGTGCTGACCGTCCCGGCCCGGCCCCGGTCCATCCCCGCCGCCCCGGCCCGGCTCGGCCCCGGGCCGGCCTACACCCCCCGGCACGCCCCCGCCCCCGGGCCGGCGGCGGCCGCGGCCCCGCAGACCGCCGCTGCCACCGCGGCGCCGGCCGCGAGCTGGTCGGGGGCCTACCCCGGCGGCGCGTTCGGGGCCTGCGTGGTGGCCCGCGAATCAGGCGGCAACCCCCAGGTCATGAACGCGTCGGGGCACTACGGCCTGTACCAGTTCGCCGCCGCCACCTGGGCCGCCTACGGCGGCAACCCGGCCGACTTCGGCCACGCCAGCGTGGCCGAGCAGAACCAGGTCTTCGCCACCGCCCTGGCCCGCGGCGGCCAGAACAACTGGGCCCCCTACGACGGCTGCTAACCCCCCAGCCCGCCAGGCCGCCCGCGCCCCGGACCGCCCCCCGCCGGCCCGGGGCGCAACGCGTCGACCCCGCCCGGGCGGCGCCCCGTCGATCCGTAACCCGGACGCCTACTGCAGGAGCTGTCCGCCCGAGCGGGGCGCACCCTGGCCGGCCCGCGAGCACTCACTAGGCTTGGGCCATGGAGATGCGGGTGCTCGGCACAACCGGCGTCAAGGTCAGCAAGCTCTGCCTGGGCGCGATGATGTTCGGTTCCTGGGGTAATCCCGACCACGACGAGTCGGTCCGGATCATCCACCGGGCGCTGGACGCGGGGATCAACTTCGTCGATACGGCGGACGTCTATTCCGGCGGGGAGTCGGAGGAGATCGTCGGCAAGGCGCTGGCCGCAGGCCGCCGTGACCGTGTCGTGCTCGCGACCAAGGCCCACGGCCGGATGGGCGATGACGCCAACGAGCAGGGAAACTCGCGCCGCTGGCTCATCCGGGAGTGCGAGAACAGCCTGCGCCGCCTCGGTACCGACTACATCGACCTGTACCAGATCCACCGCCCCGACCCGGCCACGGACATCGACGAGACACTCGGCGCCCTCACCGACCTGATCAAGGCGGGCAAGATCTGCTACGCGGGCAGCTCGACCTTCCCGCCGTCGCAGATCGTCGAGGCCCAGTGGGACGCGCAGCGGCGCGGACGGGAACGCTTCGTCTGCGAGCAGCCGCCCTATTCGATCCTGGTGCGCGGCATCGAGGCCGAGGTGCTGCCGGTCTGCCAGCGCTACGGCATGGGCGTCATCGCCTGGGGACCGCTGGCCAGCGGCTGGCTGTCCGGGCGCTACCGCCAGGGCAGCGACCTGCCGGCCAGCCACCGCAGCGACCGGCTGCCGCTCCGGTTTGACCTGAGCCTGCCCGGCAACCAGGCGAAACTGGATGCGGCCGAGAAACTCGCCGTGCTCGCCGAGCAGGCCGGCCTGTCCCTGATCCAGCTGGCGCTGGCCTTCGTGACCAGCCACCCGGCCGTCACCTCGGCCATCATCGGCCCGCGGACGATGGAGCACCTGGAGAGCCAGCTCGCCGCCGCCGACGTCGAGCTGTCGCCCGACCTACTCGACAAGATCGACGAGATCGTCCCGCCGGGCACCAGCCTCAATCCGGCCGACCGGGGCTACGAGCCGCCGCCGCTGACCGAACCTGCCCTGCGCCGCCGGAGCTGACGCCTCTGGCTTCGCCGCCGCCGCGCCACCCGATCCTGCCTTGCGCCGCCGGCGCCGGCTGTTCCGGCGCGTCCGGCTGCCCGGCACGGAAATGATCCGCAGCGGCGCGTGGTTACCGCGCACATGGCTGAAGAGACGATGCGAGCGGTGCGCTTCGAGCGTTACGGCGGGATCGAGGAGCTACAGGTGACCGAGGTTCCCCGGCCCCGGGCCGACCCGGGCCGGGTGGTCGTGCGAGTGATGGCGGCGTCGCTCAACCCGGGGGAGGCGGCGATCAGGTCGGGACTGCTGCACGACAGGTGGCCGGCGCATTTCCCCGAGGGCGAGGGCAGCGACTTCGCCGGGGTCGTGACCGAGGTCGCAGCCGGGGTGACATCCGTCAGCCCCGGTGACGAGGTGCTCGGCTGGACCGACGAGCGTGCCAGCCACGCCGAGGCGGTCAGCGTCCCGGCCGGCCAGCTGGTGGCCAAGCCCGCCGGGGTCAGCTGGGAGGTGGCAGGCTCGCTGCACGTGGCCGGCGTCACCGCGTGGGCCGCGGTCCGGTCCGTCAACCTCAGGCCCGGCGACACGGTGGCGGTCTCTGCCGCCGCCGGCGGCGTCGGATCCCTGGCCGTCCAGCTCGCCCGGCGCGCCGGGGCGGCGGTGATCGGCATCGCGGGCCCCGGCAACGCCGCCTGGCTGGCCGCTGCCGGGGTCACTCCGGTCAGCTACGGCGACGGCCTGGCGGATCGGCTGCGAGCTGCCGCCCCCGGCGGCATCGATGCCTTCATCGACTGCTTCGGCGGCGGGTACGTGGAGCTGGCCGCGGAGCTCGGCGTGCCTAAGGAGCGGATCGACACGATCATCGACTGGTCGGCGGCCCAGCGGGCCGGCGCCAAGATGGAAGGGGTCGCCGCGGCCGAGGATCCCGCCGCGGTCCTGGCCGAGCTGGCCGACCTTGCCGCGGCCGGCCAGCTGGTGGTCCCGGTGGCCCGGACCTACCCGCTGGACCAGGTGCAGGATGCGTACGCCGAGCTGGAGAAGCGGCACACCCGGGGGAAGATCGTCCTGCTTCCCGGCTAGCGGTAGGTTCGGCACAGCCGCTGACCGTGGAGGTGAAAGCCGATGGTGGTCCCGATCGCAGTCCGCTCGCTGGCCGCCGTAGCGGGCGGCCTGCTCGTGCTCACGGCCTGGGCCAGCATCGTCGGGACGGTCATCGTGCCGCGGCCGGTCAGCAGCTGGCTGACGCGCTGGGTGGACCGGGTCGTGAACAAGGCCTTCCGGTTGGCGACCCACCCGATCGCCGACTACCGGCGGCGGGACCGGGTGCTGGCCGCCCAGGCGGCGGCAATCCTGATCACGCAGCTGGTGGCCTGGCTGGGGATCACGTTCATCGGGTTCGCGCTGCTGCTGTGGCCGTTTGCCGCCCGGGGGATAACGTCGGCGTTCACGATCTCCGGATCCTCGATGTTCACCCTCGGGTTCGCGGCCGCTCCCGGCGCCGTGCCGACGGCGATCGTGTTCCTCGCGGCGGCGACCGGCCTGGTGATCGTCACGCTGCAGATCGCCTACCTGCCTGCCCTCTATGCCGCGTTCAACCGGCGGGAGACCGAGGTGGCGCTGCTGAACGCTCGGGCCGGCGTGCCGTCCTGGGGACCGGAGCTGCTGGCGCGTACCCACTACGCGCTGGGATCGGGGATGTCTACCATCGATACGCTGCCGGACCTGTATGCCCAGTGGGAACGCTGGTCCGCCGACGTCGCGGAAAGCCACACCACCTACCTGCCGCTGGTGAGCTTCCGGTCGCCCCGGCCGCTGTCGTCCTGGGTGACCGGGCTGCTCGCCGTGCTCGACTCCGCCGCGCTGTTCCTGGCGCTGTCCCCGGGAATCGCGCCGGTGGTGCCGGCCCGGCTCTGCCTGCGCAGCGGATTCCTGTGCTTCACCCAGATCGCCCGGGCGATGGGCATCGACGTGCCCGACGAGCCGGATCCGAACGGCGAGATCAGCGTGACCTACCAGGAGTTCCTCGACGCGGTCGACCGGCTGCGCAAGGTCGACTTCCCGATCGAGCGCGACGCCGCTGACGCCTGGCCGGATTTCGTCGGCTGGCGGCTCAACTACGAGCAGGCCGCCTACGGGGTGGCCGCCGCGCTGGATGTCGTGCCCGCGCTGTGGTCGGGACCCCGGCGGCGCGGCGGCGGCTCCATCCCGCCGATCCGCCCGTCGCTGGGACGCCCGCCCAAGCAGGCCGGCCCGGCCAAGCAGGCACGCCCGGCCAAGCAGGCCGGCCCGGCCGCTCCCGCGCCAGGCCGGCCGCCCACGTAAGCCGCCCCGGGCCCGCCGCTCGCTGGACCGCCCGAGCAGTCGTGCCGCATGGTTAGCCTCGGGGGCGGAATGGGAACGACTGGCGGCATGCTGCAGACGGGCGGACGGGCCCGGCGGGCGATACGGTGGCTGGCCGGGCTGGTGCTGCTCATCGCACTGGCCGGCGCGGCGATTGCCATCTCGCTGCAGGTGACGCCGATGCAGACGGTCACCGTGGCCGGGCAGGTGATCCGGGTCGGCGCCAGCGCGCCGGATCTTCAGCTTGTCCGGCCCGGGGGAGATTGACCTGTTCGGCCAGAGCCTGCCGACCGACCTGCGGTTCACCGGCCCGGTGCGGCCCCGGCTGCAGCTCTCCCAGATCACCATCAACAGCGAGCTGACCACGTTCATCGAGGGCGCCCGCCGGACCGGCGCGGAACGCGTCCTCGGCGCCCGGCTGGCGGACGGGTGGAAGCGCTACTTCGCCTGGGAGACGGTGATCACCGGGGCGGGAGCGCTGATCCTGGCGGGCGCGGTCGCAGGCTGGCGCCGCCTGCCGCGCCGCACCACCATCATGCTGCTGGCCGCCGGGCTGGTCGCGGCCGAAGCCGTCAACGTGACCGCCATCATGATCACCACGTACTCGGCGCCCGCCCTGCTCCGCCAAGTGCACTCGCTGAACGAGCTCGTCGGGACGGAGACCCGGCTGCCGCGGATTCACCCGGCCGGGCGGCCGCTGTCCCGGGTCGGGGTCGTGGTCATCGGCGACTCCACCGCGGCGGGCGCCGGGCTCGCGCCGCTGCCCGGCGCGTCCGGCTCCGCCCGGGCCTGCGGGCGCAGCTCCGACTCCTACGCCGCCGACCTGTCCGGCGTCAACGGCTGGCGCGTACTCAACCTCGCCTGCAACGGCGCCACGATCAGCCAGGGGCTGCTCGGGCCGCAGGAGCACGGCGGCAACCGGCTGCCGCCGCAGCTCGCGGTGGCCCAACGGGCCAGCAGCGCGTCGGTCGTCATCGTCAGCGTGGGTGCCGACGACCTGAACTGGGCCGCCGAGGTGCGCTACTGCTCGGTCACGCCGCGCTGCGACGACCGGGCCACCGGGGCCTACTTCCAGCAGCAGCTGGCCTCGTTCAGCAAGAACTACCTCGACCTGCTCAGCCGGCTGGCGGGGCTGCCCGCCCACCCGCAGGTGATCGTCAACCGCTACTACGACCCGTTCGGCGCCCAGCCCGGCTGCCTGGGCCAGGCCGGGCTCACCGCCGCGAACCTGCAGACCCTGACCTCCCGGCTGGCTACGCTGAACCAGGTGCTGGCGAGCGGAGCCGCCCAGTTCGGGTTCTCCTCGCCGCAGCCTGACTTCGCCGGGCATCAGCTGTGCACGAGGCAGCCGTATGTCCAGGGGCTCGACGCGGCGGCACCGTTCCACCCCACCGCGCTCGGCCAGCTCGCGATCGCGCTGGCGGACCAGGCAGCGCTGCACCAGCCTGGCGCGTAGCCGCGCCCGGGGAAAGCGGGAACCGGCGGTGGAGATAGGCACGACATACGGGCCCGCCAGGGTGGTCATCGAGGCGGGTGCCGCGCGGCCCGCCTTCCTGCTCGCGCTCACCCACGGCGCGGGCGGCGACGTGAACGCGCCCGACCTGCTCGCGGTGCGCGACGCGGCGCTGCGCCTCGGCGGGGTGGTGGCCCGGATCACCCAGCCGTACCGGGTCACCGGGGCCCGCGCGCCCGGGTCGGCCATCCGTCAGGACGCGGCCTGGGTGGAGATCATCACCGCGCTCCGGGACGCCACCGGGCAGGTCACCGGTCCGGGTGAGCCGCTTCCGCTCGTGCAGGGCGGGCGGAGCAACGGGGCCAGGGTGGCCTGCCGCACCGCCGCGGCGGCCGGCGCGGCCGCCGTCATCGCGCTGGCCTTCCCGCTGCAGCCGCCGGGCCGGCCGGACCGCTCCCGGGCCGCTGAGCTGCGCATCCCGGGCACGAAGCTGCTGATCGTGAACGGTGAGCGCGACCCGTTCGGGGTGCCGGGCCGCCGGGCCGGAGCGCGGGTGGTCGTGCTGGCGGGGGAGACGCACGCGTTGTCACGCGATCCGCGGGCCGTCGGCCGCGCGGTCACCGCGTGGCTGCCGCGGGCGCTGGGCCTGGACAGCTCCGGGACACGAAAGAACGCCCGTCCGGCGGGGGGATGAACACCGCGGAGCGGGCGCGGGAGTGGGCGGACAGGCCGGCTATGCGGCTGGCGAGTCCGGTGCCGCGGCAGGGCCGCCGCTGTACACGTTGCGTGCGCCGCGGTCGCGGCCGGCACCGTATCCGGCGTGGTCTTGCAGGGGCATGTCGGTGGGCCGGTGCGGCCCGATGGCGTCGCCGTCGGGGAGCAGTTCCCCGGTGTCATCGAAGATAACAATGCCGTTGCAGAGCAGGCTCCAGCCCTGCTCCGGGTGGCTGATGAGCGTACGGGCCGCCTCACGGTCCGGTGCTGAAGGCGCCGGACAGGTTGGCGTGTGCGGGCACATTACGGTGCCTCCTGGTCATTTCCTCGTTATGGTGTTGGTCACATTCTAGTGTGCCGGATGACCTGCCTTCACGACATGGCCCGTTGTGACTGTTTGCGTTGTCATCCTTTGTAGTTTCCGGCAGCCATACGTCCTGGTGTTTATTGACTACGCCGCGTGATAGCCCGGGCAATCACGCGTGACATCCGCATCACCCAGACTGCTCCTGACCACGCGCCCGCGCCCGCCGACACGCCGGCCCGCACCGGTCCGCTGCGTCAGGCCGCGGGCGCCGGGGGCACCCGGACGATGCCGCCCAGCCGGTGCGCCTCACGCAGCGTCAGCAGCGCCTCCGCCTCCGCGGTCCACAGCCTGACGGCCGAGGTAGCCATGGCTTTCCTGCGGTAGATCCGGTCGTCGTAACCGCGGGCGCCGATGGCGGCGCGCTGGGCTGCGAACGCCGACCGCATCGCCTCGGTCAGCGCGGTATCCAGTGCCTTGCCGAGGTCGTGCAGCTCCTGCAGCCCGCCGCGGCGGGCCTGGGCCTGGCGCAGCTGCGCTTCGGCCATCCTGGCCGCCTCGAGTAGCCCAGTGAATTTGTCCCCGAGCGCGACATCTGCGGCGTACTTCTCTTCCGCTTCCTGGCTGACGCGGTGGCCGCTAAACACCATATTTCTCCTCCCTTGCGGGCACGAATTCCCGGCGGGCCCCGGAATCAGTCACGAATTTATGAACAATTCATAAACGCGGGCAGCTGATCAGCGGTTCACCGGGCGAACCCGTGCCTGCCCGGCCGCCACCAAGCAGGATAAGGGGCCGCCAGGTCCCGGGCCGCACAAGCCGGCAGATAGCGCCCCCGGCGGGCCGGGCGGGCGCCGGGGCCCGGTCACGCCAGTCCGGCCTGCCAGCTCCGGTGCATCCGGGCGAACCTGCCCTCGCCGGCCAGCAGCGCGCCGGGCGGCCCGTCCTGCACGACCCGGCCGCGGTCCAGGACCAGCACCCGGTCGGCGATCTCCACCGTGGACAGCCGGTGCGCGATGATCAGCGCGGTGCGGCCGCCCAGCATCGTGCGCAGGGCTCGCTGCACCATTCGTTCGGAAGGAATATCAAGAAGCGAGGTGGCCTCGTCCAGGATGAGCACGGCCGGGGCCGCGAGGAAGGCCCGGGCGAATGAGATCAGCTGACGCTGCCCGGCTGACAGCCGCCCGCCCCGCTTGCCCACGTCCGCGTCGTAGCCGCCGGGCAGCGCGGCGATGAATTCCCCGGCGCCGATCGCCCGCGCCGCCGACTCGATCTCGGCCCGGTCCGCGGCCGGCTTGCCGAGCCCGATGTTGTCCGCGATCGTCCCGCTGAACAGGAAGTTCTCCTGAGTGATCATGACCACCTCGGCGCGCAGCGTCGGGTCGTCCAGGTCCCGCAGGTCCACCCCGTCGAGCAGGACGCGGCCGCTGTCCGGGTCGTAGAACCTGGCCAGCAGCCGGGCCACGGTGGTCTTGCCCGCGCCGGTGGTGCCGACGAGCGCCGTCGTCTGTCCCGCCGGGATGTCCAGGCTGAGGTCACCGATGATGGCTTCCGCCCGGTACCCGAACGTGACCGACGCGAACCGCACGCTGCGCCCGCCGCCGTTACGATCGGGCAGCCGAACGCGGGATGCGGGAGCGGGCACCGACGGACGCTCGGCGAGCACGCCGGAGATCTTCTCCAGGGCAGCCGCCGCGCTCTGGAAGGCGTTGTAGAACTGGGCGAGATCCTGCAGCGGGTCGAAGAAGCGGCGCAGGTAGAGCAGGAAGGTGACCAGCACCCCCACCTTGATGTCGCCGTCGATGACCCGCAGGCCGCCGTAGCCCAGTACCATCCCGGTGATGACGTTGCCCACCAGCGCGATCCCGGGCGCGTACAGCGCGACCAGCCGGAACGAGCGCAGGCTCGCGGCGTAGTAGCCGGCGTTCAGCTCGCCGAAGATCTCGTCGTTCCTGGGCTCGCGGCGGAACGCCTGCACGGCGCGGATCCCGGCCATCGTCTCGACGAACTGGACGATCACCTGCGCGATCGACTCCCGGCTGCGCCGGTAGGCGACCGCCGACTCGCGCCGGAACCACGCGGTCAGCCAGGTCAGCGGGCCGAAGCCGGCCAGCACGACCAGCCCGAGCGGCCAGTCCAGCAGCAGCATTCCCGCGCCGACCAGCAGCAGCGTCAGGACCGCGGAGACGAGCGAGTCGAGGCCGTCCTCGAACAGCGCGGAGATCGTGTCGATGTCCGAGGTCTGCCGGGAGATGACCCGGCCTGAGGTGTACTCCTCGTGGAACGACACCGACAGGTGGCTGAAGTGCGCGAACAGCCGCTGGCGCAGGTCCAGCACGACCCGCTCGCCGAGCCTGCCCATTGAGTAGGTGAAGCTGCGGGTCGCCACCGCCTGCACGGCCACGGTGACGGCGAACGCGGCCGTCAGGACCAGCAGCGGCGCGGCGTCATGGCTGCGGGCCAGCGGCGGGATGCCCCGGTCGATGCCCACCCCGACCAGCCACGGGCCGGCCAGCGCGGCCAGGCTGGCGGTCACGATGAGCGCCATCGCCACGGCCACCCGGCGCCGGTCGCCGCGCAGCAGGTCGGCGAGCAGGCGGCGGCTGCGGCCGCGCAGCAGCGCGGCCGCGCTCGCGGTGGTTTCCTCGGTCTCCGCGGCGGCCAGGCCGCGCCAGGGCTGCGCCGTCACCTGGTCACCTCCTGGGGGGAGGCGGCCATCGTCATCAGATCCCGGTAGGCAGGCCGGGACGCCATCAGCTCGTCGTGCGTGCCGGTGGCGGCGATCACCCCGCCGTCCAGCAGCGCCACGGTGTCGGCCAGCAGCACCGTGGACGGCCGGTGCGCGACGACCAGGGCCGTGGTCTGCCTGAGCACCCGGCCGAGGGCGCGCGTCGCCCTGGCCTCGGTCTGCACATCGACCGCGGACAGCGGGTCGTCGAGCAGCAGCACCTGCGGCCGGGCCAGGATGGCGCGGGCCAGCGCGATGCGCTGCCGCTGCCCGCCGGACAGGCTCATGCCCTGCTCGCCGATCCGGGTGTCCAGTCCCCACGGCAGCTCGTAGGCGAAGGCCGCCTGGGCGGCGTCGAGCGCGGCGGCGATGTCCTGCTCGGACGCGTCCGGGGCGCCGAACGTGACGTTTTCCCGCACGCTGGCCGAGAACAGGGTGGCGTCCTCGAACGCGCAGGCCACCCGGGCCCGCAGCACGTCGAGCGGCAGGTCCCTGACGTCTGTGCCGTCCAGCCGGACCGAGCCCGCGGTGACGTCGGCCAGCCGCGGCACCAGCTGCAGCAGGGTCGTCTTGCCCGATCCGGTGGCGCCGGCCAGCACCACGGTCGTGCCCGGCTCGACGTCCAGGGTGATGTCGCTGAGCACCTGGCGGCCCGCGCCCGGGTAGCCGAACGCCACGGCGTCGAAGACCAGGTGCGCCCCTGGCGCTCGCGCCTGGCCGCCCGCCGGGGCGGGCGCCCGGGCCGGGCCGGCGCCGCCGGAGCGGCGGCCGGTGATCGCGGGCGGCGTGTCGAACAGCTCGAACACCCGCTGCGCCGCCGTCGCGGCCTCCTGGGCCGTGGCCAGGATGTAGCCCATCGCCTCGATCGGCCAGACGAGCTGCAGCGCCAGCGCGATGAACGCGACGAGGCCGCCCAGCGTCAGCTCGTGCCAGCCGACGGCGAACGCCCCGAGCAGCAGGATGAACCCGAGCGCGGCGTTGGGGATCAGGTCGAGGACCGCCCAGAAGCTGCCCAGCAGCCTGGCCTTCTCCACCTGCGTCCGGTAGATCGCGGCCGACTGGCCGGCGTGCTGCCGGCCCGCCTCGCCGGTGCGGCCGAGAGCCTTGAGCACCCGGATGCCCGCGGCCGCCTCCTCGATATAGGTGGCCAGGTCGCCCTGCTGGTCCTGCGCGCGCCGGGACAGCACCCGGTACCGCCGCTCGAACCTGGCGCACACCGCCACCACCGGGGCGAACACGCACCCGGTGAGCAGCCCGAGCCACCAGTTCAGCCGGACCAGCAGGATCACCACGGCCGCGAACGTCACCACGTTGGTGATGAAGAACACCAGGCCGAACCCGGCGAACCGGCGGATCGCCGACAGGTCCGTGGTGGCCCGGGACAGCAGCTGGCCGGACTGCCAGGCATCGTGAAAGCCGGCGTGCAGCCGCTGCACGTGCGCGTAGAGATCCCCGCGGATGGTCCGCTCGATGCCGGTGACCGCGCTGGCCTGCACCCAGCGGCGGATCAGCATGGCCGCCGCCTCCGCCACCCCGAGGCCGGTCACGGCCAGGCCGAGCGGTATGAGCAGCCCCCGGCGGTGCTGGCCAAGCGCCCCGTCGATCACCGACTTGGCCAGCAGCGGGATGGCCAGCTGGGCGGCCACGCCGGCCAGCGCCGCCACGAGCATGATGGCCAGCTGCGGGAGGTAGGGGCGGAGGTACGGGCTGATCCGCCGTAGTCCCGCCACCGAAGACCCCGGTGCGGGCAGGCGGGAGCCGCTGCGAGCGCGTTCGGGGGGCATTGACTGGAGGCTAATCGCGGCCCGGGCCGATGTCATCCGGGTTTCTGCCCGGGCATCGCCCGGAACAGGGGATATATCACGCTAAGTAATGATGATTCCTGCTCCGAGGGGTGGCGGTGAGCCGGTGACTCTGGCACGCTGGCTACCCCGGGGTGCCTGGTGCCGTGCCTGGCCGGCGCCGGGGGGATGGGCCCCGGGCGCGTTGCTAGGGGTGCTGGGCGGGGAGGAACCATGGTGCGCACCCATGCCGGCGTTCAGGCTGGCGGGGGCCTATGACCGACTGGTCGCCGGACCAGGCGCTGGCCGCATTTCGCGACGGGGTCACCGTGATCTGCGAGCTGTCTGCGCAGTTCACCGACGAGTCGTGGCTGGCGCCCACGCCGTGCACCGAGTGGCGCGCGGCCGACCTGGCCGGTCATCTGCGGTGCGTGGCCGATGATTACCACGAGTACCTGGATGACGCGCCCTCCAGCCGCCTGGCCAGGCTGCTGGCTACCGGCGTGCAGCCGGACAAGCTCGGGCGCAAGCTGGCCCGGCAGAACGCGGCCGAACTGGCCGCGCTGCCCGATGCGCCGGGGCCCGAGCAGATCCTGGCGTTCGCCGAGTCGGCGCGGCTGTATGCCCGGCGGCTGCGCGCCGTCTGGGATCTCCCGCATCACTGGTACGCCAGCACCGATGTGAGCGTCGGCAGCATGGCCGGCTGGGTCTGCGCGGAATGGCACCTGCACGCGTGGGACCTGGCCCGTGCGCTGGGCAAGGACTACCGGCCGGCCAGGCCGGAGGTGCTGGTGGCGGGCTGGCAGGCCGGAGTGCCGCACCTGCCGGTGACCGAGGCCGGGGCTGGCCGGGACGCTTGGCACGCGCTGCTGGTGGCCTCAGGCCGCTCGCCAGACTGGAGCCCGGTGGCCGGCAACTGACCGGCACCCGGCAAGATCAGTACCTATGACGTTCGACGTCAGCCGCGTGCGGGCCGGCTATCCGGCGCTGGCCGGCGGGTACGCCTACCTGGACGGCGCGGCGGGCACCCAGCTGCCGGACTCGGTCATCGAGGCGATCGCCGGCGCCTACCGGGCCGGGCTCGGGAACAGCGGCGGCGCCTTCCCGGCCAGCCGCCGCGCCGATGACCTCGAGGCCGGCTGCCGCCAGGCGGTGGCCGATCTCACCGGCGGCACCGCCGAAGGGGTCATCCTCGGCCCGAACATGACCACGCTGACCTACCGGCTCGCCGACACCCTCGCACGGGACTGGGCGGCGGGAGACGAGGTCGTCGTCTCCCGGCTGGATCACGACGCGAACGTGCGCCCGTGGGTGCAGGCGGCCGGGCGGCACGGCATCACCGTCCGCTGGGCCGAAGTCGACTTGTTGACTGGGGAGCTGCCGGCCGCTCAGTACGACGAGCTGATCGGCCCGCGTACCCGGCTGGTCGCGGTGACGGCGGCGAGCAACGTGCTCGGCACCCGGCCCGACGTGGCCGCGATAACGGCGAAGGCGCGGGCGGCTGGCGCGCTCAGCTATGTGGACGGCGTGCACGCCACGCCGCACGGCCCGGTGGACATGGCCGCGCTGGGCGCGGACTTCTACGCCACCAGCGCCTACAAGTGGTCCGGGCCGCACGTGGGCGCCGTGGTCGCCGACCCGGGCCTGCTGCGCGGCCTGCGCCCGGACCGGCTGGCCTCGCAGTCGGACCAGGTGCCGTACCGGTTCGAGCGCGGCACCCTGCCGTTCGCCGACCTGGCCGGGGTGACCGCGGCCGCCGAGCACCTGGCCGGCCTCGACGACGCCGCGGCCGGGTCCCGGCGGGACCGGCTGCTGGCCTCGATGGCCGCCGCCGAGCAGCATGAGCAGCAGCTGTTCGCGGTGCTGACCGGCGGTCTCGGCTCGATGAGCCACGTCACCCTCTGCGGCCGCCCGGCCAGGCGGACGGCGACCGTGTTCTTCACCGTGGCCGGCTACACACCGCGGCAGGTGGCGGAGCGGCTGGCCAGTCGCGGGATCAACGTGTGGGACGGGCACAACTACGCGTGGGAGCTGACCGGGGCGCTCGGCCTCCGCGACGTCGGCAGCGCCGTGCGGGCCGGGCTCGTGCACTACAACGACCGGTCGGACGTGGACCGGCTGCTCGCGGCGGTCGCCGATCTCGGGTAGTCCGGTAGATCTGCCGCGATCACGGCCTAACCCCGAGATAAAGTCTCGCTCGAGCGGGCTGGTGTCGCAAAACGGTCACAATCCAGGAACGACACAGGCCACGCTCTGGCGCTTCGGTGCCGCGAGGGACATTCTCCCGGTAGAGGCGACGGCCGGATAGGAGGCTGCCGCCAGACAGCCAGGAGAGTTGCCGCGATGACCACGCCCCTCGAGATGACGCCCGAGGCGTCGCCCGAAGCGGTTCTCGCGGGAGTCAGCAAGGCGGCCATCGAGGGCCGGTCACTGGGCCGGATCGCGTTGATGCGGTTGCGCCGCGACAAGCTCGCGATGGCGGGGGGCGTGATCGTGATCCTGCTCATCCTCCTCGCCATCTTCGGCCCGTTCTTCGTCCAGAACCCGGACACCTACCACGCGAACCTCATCAACCCGACGTACAGCCGGCCCAACGGCCCGTTCGGCGGGATCAGCTTCGCGCACCCGCTCGGCGTCGAGCCGGTTACCGGCCGCGACATGCTGGCGCGGACCGTGATCGGCGCGCGGTACTCGCTGCTGATCGGGTTCCTCGCGACCGCGCTCGCCGTGATCATCGGCGCGGTGATGGGAGTGGTAGCCGGCTACTTCGGCGGCTGGGTCGACTCGGTGATCGCCCGGCTGATGGACATCTTCCTCGCCTTCCCGCTGCTCGTGTTCGCGATCGCGCTGGTTGACGTCATCCCCGGCTCGGCGTTCGGGCTCAGCGGCAACACGCTGCGGACGTTCCTGCTGATCTTCATCATCGGGTTCTTCGCCTGGCCGTACATGGGCCGGATCATCCGCGGCCAGACGCTCTCGCTGCGGGAGCGGGAGTTCGTGGATGCCGCGCGCAGCCTGGGCGCCCGCGGGCCCTACATCATGTTCCGCGAGCTGCTGCCGAACCTGGTGGGCCCGATCCTCGTCTATTCCACGCTGCTGATCCCGACCAACATCCTGTTCGAGGCGGCGCTTGACTACCTGGGGGTGGGACTGATCCCGCCGACCCCCAGCTGGGGCCAGATGCTGTCCAACGCGGTAACCCAGAGCTTCTACCAGGTCGACCCCATGTACATGATCATCCCCGGGGTGGCCATCTTCATCACGATCATTTCCTTTAACCTCTTCGGCGACGGGCTGCGTGACGCACTCGACCCGCGAAGCAGCAGGTAGGCCCGGCGCGTGCCCGTGTCGGACGACGAACTAGTAGGAGGCGCTTCACCCGATGAGTAGATACAGAACCATGGGCCTGGCGGCGATCGGAGCCGCTGCCGCCCTCGTCGTGGCCGCTTGCGGAGGCAGCAGCGGCGGCGGGGGCACCAGCAGCGGCGGCGGGTCGTCGACCGCAGCAGGCTTCAACGCCGCGGTCACTAAGGTGATCAACCCGTCCAGTCACAAGGGCGGGACGATCATCTACGACGACAGCAGCGCCCCGGACTCCACCGATGCGGGCAACACCTACTACGCGTTCAACCTGAACTTCACCCGGCTGTACGAGACGCCGCTGACCACCTACCAGTCGTGCCCGGGGGCCTGCGGCAACAACATCGTCCCCGCGCTGGCCACGTCGCTGGGCACGGCGACCAACGGGAACAAGACCTGGACGTACCACATCAAGTCCGGCGTGAAGTTCGAGGACGGGCAGACCGTCACCTCGGCGGACGTCAAGTACGCGGTCGAGCGCACCTTCGACCGGACCGTGCTGCCGAACGGGCCGAGCTACTTCGCGGTGCTCCTGGCCGGAAACGCGGCCACGTACAAGGGGCCGTTCCACAGCTCGAACAAGTTCGGCCTGACCGCGGTCACCACCCCGAACCCGACCACGATCGTGTTCCAGCTCAAGGTGCCGTTCGCGGACTTCAACTACGTGGTGGCGTTCCCGCAGACCGCCCCGGTGCCGCCGAACAAGGACACCGGCGCCAACTACCAGCTGCACCCGCAGTCCACCGGGCCGTACAAGTTCCTGAGCTACCAGCTGAACAAGCAGTACACGCTGGTGCCCAACCCGCAGTGGAACCCCTCGACTGACCCGCAGGTCAAGCAGCTGGCCAGCAAGGTCATCGTCAACCTCGGCGTCAGCGCGCCCGACATCGACCAGCGGCTGCTGCACGGCGACATCCAGATGGACCAGGCCGGCAGCGGTGTGCAATCCGCGGCGCGGGCCCAGATCCTGTCCAGCGCCACGCTCAAGGCCAGTGCCGACGACCCGGTCAACGGGTTCATGTGGTTCTACTACCTCAACACCAAGGTGGCGCCGCTGAACAACGTGCACTGCCGGATGGCGATCGAGTACGCGGCGAACAAGACCAACCTGCAGACCGCCTACGGCGGCCCGTACGGCGGCGCGGTCGCGTCCACGGCGATGCCGCCGACGATCATCGGCTACAAGAGCTTCGACCTCTACCACGCGCTCAGCATGCCGAACGGTGACGTGACAGCGGCCAAGGCGCAGCTGAAGCTCTGCGGCCAGCCGAACGGCTTCAGCACCAACATCGCCTACCGGAGCGACCGGCCGCGTGAGGTCGCGTCCGCGCAGGCGCTGCAGAACGCGCTGGCCGCGGTCGGCATCAAGGCCGGGCTGAAGAGCTCCACGGCCGCGACCTATTACAGCAACTTCGCCGGCGTGCCCAACTACGTGCACAGTCACGACCTGGGCATCCTGGCGGGCGGCTGGGGAGCCGACTGGCCGGACGCATGGGGCTGGTTCGACGAGATCAGCAACGGGAACGCGATCGTCCCGGCGGGGAACACCAACATCTCCGAGCTGAACGATCCGCTGGTGAACAAGTGGCTGGCCGACATGCAGACGGCCACCAGCGCGACGGCCAAGAACGCCTTCGCGAACCAGATCGACACGCAGGTCATGAAGGACGCGGCCATCCTCCCCGCCGTTTACTCCAAGGCGCTGCTGTACCGCAGCCCATCGCTGACCAACATCTACGTGCAGAAGTACTACGGGATGTACAACTATCCCGTGCTCGGCACGAAGTAGCTGGTCGGCTCATCAAGCACGGATAGAGAGGGCAGGTGAGGCACTGGTGCCCGGCCGGCGACCGCCGGCCGGGCACCGGCGCCGCACGTAGTGATCACATTCATCATCCGGCGCCTGCTGGCGACTATCGTCCTGCTGATCGTCGTCAGCATGATCACCTTCGCCATCTTCTTCCTGCTGCCCAGGTGGGGCGGCCAGACGACCTACGGCCTGGCCGTCCAGTACGTCGGGCGCAACCCGACCCCCGCGGCGGTGCACCAGATCGAGCAGCAACTCGGCCTGACCAAGCCGCTGGTCGTGCAGTACTGGGATTACCTGCGGGCGATCCCGCTCGGCGAGCACTACTCGAGCGGACCGAACAGCTTGTACTGCCCGCCGCCGTGCTTCGGCTACTCGTTCAAGAACCAGCAGCCGGTCTGGCCGATCATGATCAGCGACCTCCCGGTGACGCTGTCGATCTGCATCGGCGCTGCCGTCTTGTGGCTAGGCTTCGGCGTCGCGGCCGGGGTGGTCTCGGCGCTCAAGCGGGGCTCGGCCGTCGACCGGGTCTCGATGGGCATCGCGCTCGCCGGGGTGTCGCTGCCCATCTTCTTCACCGGGCAGGTGGCGCTCGCGCTGTTCAGCTACAAGTGGGCCATTTTCCCGAGCGTGCAGTACGTCGGGTTCACCTCGAACCCGCTGCTGTGGGCGAAGAACCTGGTGCTGCCGTGGGTCACGACAGCGTTCCTCTACGCGGCGCTCTACGCCCGGCTGACCCGGTCGGGCATGCTCGAGACGATGAGCGAGGATTACATCCGCACGGCGCGCGCGAAAGGCCTGCCTGAGCGGACGGTGATTACCAAGCACGCGCTCCGCGCCGCCCTGACCCCGATTATCACGATCTTCGGGCTGGACCTCGGTCTGCTGCTGGGCGGCGCCATCCTCACCGAGGTCACCTTCTCCCTGCATGGTCTCGGCTACTTCACGATCAACGCGATCCAGACCCAGGACTTCCCGGAGATCGAGGGGGTGGTCCTGCTGGCATCCTTCTTCATCGTGATCGCCAACATGGTCGTCGATATCCTGTACGCGGTGGTCGATCCCCGGGTGAGGCTCTGATGGCGGCGGATAGCGCCGGGGAGCCCGGCATGTCCGGCGGTGCCGCACCGGAGCGTCGGGGCGGCTGGCTGACCGGGCGGGGGCGGCCGGCATCGAGCCAGGCTGACCTGGCGACCGTGACCCCTCCCGGCTCGTCCCTGCTGGAGGTGCGCGACCTGCGCGTGCACTTCCCGACTGACGACGGCCTGGTGAAGGCCGTGGACGGGATCTCGTTCAGCCTGGACCGGGGCCGGACGCTGGGCATCGTGGGGGAGTCGGGGTCGGGAAAGAGCGTGACCAGCCTCGCGATCATGGGCATGCACCACGGCAGCAGCGCGAAGCTCGGCGGCCAGATCTTCCTCGACGGCGAGGAGCTGGTCAGTGCCGACGCGGCCCGGGTCCGCAAGCTCCGGGGCAGCAAGATGGCGATGATCTTCCAGGATCCGCTGTCGGCGCTGCACCCCTTCTACACCGTGGGTCACCAGATAGCCGAGGCCTACCTGGTCCACAACAAGGTCAGCAAGAAGGCCGCCAAGGCGCACGCCGTCAACCTGCTGAACCGGGTGGGCATCCCCAACCCGAGCGCCCGGGTGGACGACTACCCGCACCAGTTCTCCGGCGGCATGCGCCAGCGCGCGATGATCGCGATGGCGCTCAGCTGCGATCCCGAGCTGCTGATCGCCGACGAGCCCACCACCGCGCTCGATGTCACGGTCCAGGCCCAGATCCTCGACCTCATTTCCAGTCTGCAGGAGGAGTTCGGCTCGGCCGTGATCATCATCACCCATGACCTGGGCGTGGTGGCCGAGATAGCCGACGACATCATGGTCATGTACGCGGGCAGGACGGCCGAGTACGGGACCGGCGCGGATATCTTCGACCGGCCCGCTCATCCGTACGCGTGGGGCCTGCTCACCTCGATGCCGCGCCTGGACCGGGACCGCATTGAGCGCCTGATCCCCATTCCCGGCACTCCGCCCAGCCTGATCAACGTGCCCTCGGGCTGCCCCTTCCATCCGCGCTGTCGCTACGCGGCCACCCTCGCCGGGCGGTGCGAGAGCGAGGTACCGGAGCTCCGCTCCGTCGCGTTCGGGCACGAGGCCGCCTGCCACCTGCCCATCGACGAGCAGCGCCGGATCTGGGCTGAGCTGGTCAAGGCCCAGTTCGCCCCGGTCGCCAGCCAGGGGGACGAATGACCGCGCCGCAGGGCCAGCCCGCCGCCACCAGCGTTGCCTCCGCCGACCCGATGATGTCCGTGACCGGGCTGACCAAGCACTTCCCGGTCACCCGCGGGGTCATCTTCCGGCACCGGGTCGGGCTGGTCCGGAGCGTGGACGACGTCTCGTTCGACGTGGCCCGCGGCGAGACGCTGGGCATCGTCGGCGAGTCCGGCTGCGGCAAGACCACCACCGCGCGGATGCTGGTCCGGCTCCTCGAGCCGACCGCGGGCCAGATCCTGTTCGACGGCCGCGACATCACGCACCTGCGGGCGGGCGCCATGCGGCCGCTGCGCCGCGAGGTGCAGATGATTTTCCAGGACCCGTACTCGTCGCTGAACCCGCGGCAGACGGTCGGCGCCATCGTCGGCGCGCCGTTCCGGCTGCAGAAGGTCAAGACGGAGCAAGGCACCAAGCGGAGCGTCCAGGAGCTGCTGGAACTGGTCGGCCTGAGCCCCGAGCACTACAACCGCTACCCGCACGAGTTCTCCGGCGGCCAGCGGCAGCGGATCGGGATCGCCCGCACGCTCGCGCTGCGGCCCAAGCTGATCGTCGCGGACGAGCCGGTGTCCGCGCTGGACGTGTCCATCCAGGCCCAGGTGATCAACCTGCTGGCCGACCTGCAGACCGAGCTCGGGCTCACCTACGTGATCATCGCCCACGACCTGTCGGTGATCCGGCACGTGTGCGACCACGTCGCTGTCATGTACCTGGGCAACCTGGTGGAGATGGCCGAGCGGACCGAACTGTACGAGCGGCCGCGGCACCCCTACACGGTCGCGCTGCTGTCGGCGGTGCCCACGCCCGAGCCTGTGCACCGCACGGCGGACGGGAAACGGGAGCGCAGGGAGCGGATCCGCCTGACCGGGGACGTGCCGAGCCCGCTCAACCCGCCCCCCGCGTGCCGGTTCCACACCCGCTGCTGGAAGGCACAGGAGGTATGCCGCACGGTCCCGCCGCCGCTGACCGAGCTGGCACCCGGTCACCGGGTCGCCTGCCACTTCCCGGAGAACACCCCGGGGACCTAGCCCGCCTGGCCGGCCCGGGCCGGGGAACCTGGGCCGGCCGGGTGCGGGACGACAGTGTCCCAGACCGCCACCGCCGCGATCACCGCCGTGGCGGCGGCGAGCAGGGCCAGCGGCGGCGCCACCGCGCCCGCCGGGATCAGCGCCGCGAGCACGGCGATCGCGGCCAGCCGCGGCGTGGACAGCACGCCGAACATGGCCCGCTTGAACAGCGCGTGGCCAGCCAGGAAGAGCGCGGGACCGCCCAGCACCGCCGCGGTCAGCGCGCCGCGGGCATGGCCGCCCGGATGCGCGATGGCGAGATCGTCGGCGACCGCCAGCACGATGACGCCGGCCACCATCGGCAGGTGGAAGTACACGTAGGCGGACCGGCCCAGCCGGCCCGGGTCGGCCGCGGCCGCGATGGCGGCGGCGCTGTCGTCGGCCGCGCGGTTGAAGTAGATCCACCACAGCGCCACGCTGGCGAGGAACGCGAAGACCACAGCCGTCGTGCTGGCCACGGTGATCCGCAGCCCGCCGAAGGCGGCGCCGGTGTCGAGTACCGACTCGCCTAGCACGATGATCAGGAAGAGCTGGCAGCGCTCGGCCAGGTGGCTGCCCGCGATCGTCCAGTCGGTGGTCTGCGAGCGGCCGAGGCCCGGGGTGTAGAAGCCGGACGCGGCCGAGGCGTAATCCACGGCCAGCGCGGCCAGCCAGATCGCGCCGCGGGCCCAGCCGTGCGCGAAGCCGCCGCACAGCCAGCC
Source organism: uncultured Actinomycetes bacterium (assembly GCA_963702235.1). Lineage (GTDB taxonomy): Bacteria > Actinomycetota > Actinomycetes > Streptosporangiales > Streptosporangiaceae > PALSA-505. The sequence continues at coordinate 817,356 of CAVPBZ010000018.1, read as the reverse complement.
GGCGCCGGCCACCGCGGACCAGGCGAGAATGCGCTGGAAGTTCCTGCGCAGCGCCCGCTGGTCACGGGCGGCAGCCACCACGAAGACCGTCCTGCCGACCTGCATGACCACGTAGGCGCAGGCGAACGCCAGGCCCCGGCCACCGAACGCGGCGGGCAGGGTGGCCGACATGATCAGGCTCACCAGCATGACGGCGAGCAGCGTCGCCCGTACCGGGCCGGCGTCCGGGTCGAACCAGTTGGTGACCCAGGCGGTATACATCCAGGCCCACCACACCGCCAGTAGCAGCATCAGCGCCTGCCCGGCGCCCAGCCAGCTCAGCCTGCCGAGCAGCAGGTGGGTGAGCTGGGTGATGGCGAACACGTAGACCAGGTCGAAGAACAGTTCTGTGTTCGTGACCCGGGCGCTGCGGAGGCCGCGTGCCCGCAGCAGGCGGGGGCCGCCCGCCGCTCCGGCCGGCCTGGTCATGTGATGCGGACGCGCGGGTCGAGCAGCGTGTAGCAGAAGTTGACGACGATGTTGGCCACCACGACGAACACGGCGGCGACGAGCACGAAGCCGATGATCACGGGCAGGTTGCCCTGCACGATGGCCGCGATGGAGTCCGAGCCGATGCCGCCGATGCCGAACACCGCCTCGGTGACCACGACGCCGCCCAGCAGCGTGCCGACGTCGATGCCCAGCTGGGAGACGACCGGCGTCAGCGAGGACCGCAGCGCGTGCCGGAACACCACCCGGCGCTCGGACAGTCCCTTCGCCCGGGCGGTGCGGATGTAGTCCTCGCTGAGGGTGTCCAGCAGCGAGCCGCGGGAGAGGCGGGAGTAGACAGCCGCTGACCCGGTGGCGACCGTGATCCAGGGCAGGATCATGCACCCGGCCCAGCCGGTGAGGCTCTGCGCCGGGCTGACGTAACCGTCCTGGATCCAGGTGATGCCGTGCTTGTTCAGCTGCAGGAACACCGCCCAGAGCAGCAGCTGGCCGAGCACGAACGTGGGCAGCGACAGGCCGACGAGGACGCCGACCGTGGCCGCCCGGTCGAACAGGCTGCGCGCCCGCGTCGCGGACAGGATACCGACCGCGAGCCCGGCGATCAGCCAGAGCACCACCCCGCCGGCGACCACCGATGCGGTCCGGGGAAGGTCCTGCGCCAGGATCGTGTTGACCGGCTCGCCGGTGGCATAGGAGTAGCCGAGGTTGCCGTGCAGCAGCCGGTCGAGGAAGTGCCCGTACTGCACGGCGATGGGCTGGTTCAGGCCGAGCTGCGCGGTGATCTGGTGGAGCTCCGCGGCGGTCGGCGCCTTGCCTGCCATCTGCCTGGCCACCGAGAGGGCGGGCCTGGTGAAGAACAGCAGGAACGTGCCCAGGGTGACCGCCCACAGCACCACGATGCCGGCCACGATCCGCCTGAGCGCGAAGGCCAGCAGCCTGACCAGGCCGGCCGCGGCAGGCCTGGCCCTGCTGCCGGCGGCCTCCGCGGGCGGCGGTCCGGGGGCGTCGGCCGGAGCACGCGCAGCGCGGGCGGTGGGGCCGGCCGGAAGGCTCGCGGGGGTGCCGGGCGCAGCGCGGGCGGCGGGGCTGGCCGCAGCGCCGTTCGGAATATCCCGCGGCAGTACCGGGGCAGGCGGGGAGGTTTTTCCGGTTACGGTTGCGGTCCGGCTGACCGACGGTACCGCCGACGGATCCGCGCCGGCCGCCAGCCTGCGCCGCCGCCTGCGCTGGCTCCCGGCCGTCAGGATGCGCTCGGTCCTCGGGTCGAGCGCGTCCCTGATCCCGTCGCCGAGCAGGTTGAACGCGAGCGTGGTGATGAGCAGCGCCAGGGCCGGGAACACCAGGTACCACCAGGCCACGCTGTAGTAGTTCTGCGCCCCCTCCAGCAGGTTGCCCCAGCTCGCCGTCGGGGGCTGCACGCCGAGACCCAGGAAGGAAAGCGTGGCCTCGAAGATGATCGCCGACGGGACGGAGAGCGTGGCGAGGACGAGCACCGGGCCCAGCAGGTTCGGCAGGATGTCGATGAACATGATCCGCCAGGGTCCCGCGCCGACCGCCCTGGCCGCCTCGATGTACTCCCTCTCCTTGATGGAAATCGTCTGGCCGCGCACTACCCGGGCGATGCCTGCCCAGGCGAAGAACGCGATGACCCCGAGCACCACGGGCAGGCTGGGCCCGAGCACCTCGGCGAGCGCGAGCCCGAGCACGATGTAGGGGAAGGCCAGGACGGCGTCGGTGAGCCTGGACAGGACCATGTCGATCCAGCCGCCGAAGTAGCCGGCCATGAGTCCGAGGGCCACCCCGGCGACAGTGCCGATCACGGTCGTCACGACGCCCACGAACAGCGAGATGCGCGCGCCGTACAGGATCCGGACGAACAGATCCCGGCCGAGCTCGTCGGCGCCCAGCCAGAACGCCCGGCCGGGCCCTGCCGGAGCGCCGGTGGCGGAGATGCCGGTGTTCGGGAACTGCTGGGCCGGGCCGTGCCCGGTCAGCGCGGCGAACGCGGGGGCGGCGATGGCGAGCCCGGCCATGACCACGATCACGGCCGCGCTGGCCAGGGCGACCTTGTCGCCGAGCAGCCGCTGCCAGGTCAGGCGCCAGTGGCTACGCCCCTCGATCGCCCGGGGCGGCGCGTTCAGGGACGCCTGGAACTCGAGCCCCGTGATCGAGGTCACGGTTTGTTGGGGTTCAGCCAGATGCTGGTGAGGTCCCATCCCTGGATCAGCGTGGAGAAGTTCGCGGTGCCGCCGGTCGCGCTGTGCACCCGGCTGCTCGCGTACTGGGCGATCTGTGATGAAACCAGCGGGACGATCGCGGCGTCGTTCATGACGTCGGTGTCCGCCTGATGCCACAGCGACGCGGCCGCCGACGGGGAGGAGGTCTTGAGCGCCTGGGTGATCAGGCTGTCCACGGCGGAGCTGCTGTAGCAGCCGGCATTGACCGTGCCGAGGGAGCAGTTGGTCTGGAACAGCGGCTGGATGAGCGTGCGCCCGTTGGTGCCGAACCAGTCGGGGAACCAGCTACCCGAGGCCATGTCCCAGGTGCCCGGCTTGCTGGTCTGCGGGGTGTTGCCCAGGTCGGTGAAGTAGGCACCGCCGCTCGGCTTCGGCATTCCCTTCAGCGTGATGCCGCACCGGGCCAGGCTGCCCTGGATCGACTGGAAGATCGTGGTGCCGGTGCTGTCGTTCGCGTACAGGTAGCCGAGCGTCAGCCCGTTCGGGTAGCCGGCGCTGGCGAGCAGCGACTTGCACCTGGCCGGGCTGCCCTGGTCGGCCGGGGTCGAGTACTTGGTGTAGGGCTGGTAGCCGATGTTGCCGGGCGGGATCGCACTGCTGTCGATCTGGTTGATGGCGGGGCCGCCGGACACCTTGACGATCGCGGACTTGTTCACCGCGTACTCGATGGCCTGCCGGACGGCGAGCTTCTTCATCGCGCCGCTGGCGTTAGGTGACCTCAGGTTGAGGATGATGTACGGGTTGAGGTTGCTGCTCGGCCAGACCCGCAGCCGGCTGTCGTGGCTGGCCTGCAGCCCCGCGATCGACTGCGAGGGGATTCCCAGGTCAGCGAGGAACAGGTCCTGGCTGCTGGCCTGCAGGTCGGTGAGCACGGTCTGGTCCGAGCTGGTGCCCATCGTCACGACGATCTTGCTGACGTACTGGTGCCGGAGCGGGTCGGTGGACTGCTTCCAGGCCGGGTTCGGGGTCAGGACGATCGTCTTGTTCGGCACGTAGCTGGAGACCTGGTACGGGCCGTCCGACATCGTGTGCTGGTTGAGGCCGGCGCTGCCCGGCAGGTACGCGTCGTACTCCCTGGGCCTGGCCGACACGAACGGCAGCGCCATGATGTCGTTGAAGTCGCTGGCCGGCTGGATGAGCTTGACCTGCAGCGTGAGCGGGCTGGGGGCGGACAGCCCGGAGACCGGGTGACTGTCCTGCCAGGCCGCGACGGCCGCGGGGGTCACCTTCGCCTGCTTGAAGTGATTGATTTCTGCGTTGCAGTAACTGGCGAGTCCGGCGATCGTGCCGGTGAAGTACGACGAGTTCCCCACCGGGAACTGCCCGGGGTTGCAGAACGCCTGGATCTCCCTGATGAAGTCGGCCGCCGTCACCTGGCGCGGCGGTGCGGAGTTCCAGTCCACGCCCGGGCGGATGTGGTACGTGTACACCAGCCCGTTGCCGGTGATGCCGCCATTGGCGGTGCTCGGGACCGCTGTCGCGGCGTCAGCGACCAGCGTGGTGGCCTTGGTCCAGGCGGACCCGGACGCCGTGGCCGGCGACGTGGTCGGGTAGGTCAGCAGCTGGCGGGCATATCCCCGCTCAAGCTCGTAGCCGGCATAGTTGTAGGTGGGTACCGGGTCGAGCGAGCCAGGTCCTGTGTTCGAGATGATCCGCAGCGTCCCGCCGTGTACAGGCTTGCCGGAAACGGACCCCCCGTGCCCTGAGCTACTGCAGGCAGCGAGTGCGGTGACCGCCACGACAGCCGCCATCAGCGCTGCACAATCCCCGGTTCGAGACTTCCTCACGACCCATCCTTCCTGCGGCGCTCTGCGTAACGTTGCATGTTTACCATGCTGGCGAGACGATCGGAACTATCTACCCGAAACCGGGCGCTGTGGCCTGCCCGGGACCGTGCGGCGGGATCCAGCCGCCGCCTGGCGCCGCGCAACGCTCACCGGCCACCCTAGAGGTGCTTTCCGTGCATACAGCTTTCATCCGCGGTGCGGAGGCGGATGGCGGGTTTATCCAACCGCAACGTAGCGGCCCCGGCCAGGCAGCGACGAACCGGTCGCGCCCCGGCCGCTGCTACGCGGAGCCGTCGGGTATAGCTGCGCGGGCCGGCGGGCAAAGCGACGCTGGGCTGCTCGGCTAACTGGCCTGCTCGGCTAACTGGCCTGCTCGGCTAACTGACCTGCTCGGAGAGCTCCAGCCAGCGGGTCTCAAGCTCGGTAATTTCGTCTTGCAGCGCGCGGAGTTCCTTGATCTTCTGGGTCAGGCCCTCGTAGTCGCTCTGGTCGTGCCGGGCGATGCTCTCGTTGGCGGCATCGACCCGGCCGGCGAGCTTGACCAGCTTCCGGTCGATGGCGGCGATCTCCTTGTGCGCCGCGCGCAAGCCGGCCCCCGACATTCCCGCTGCGGCTGTCGCTGTCGCCTCATCCGGCCGTTGCGGCGGAGCGGATGCCACGGCCTGCTCGGCCCGGAGCCGCAGGTACTGGTCCACGCCGCCCGGCACGTGCCGGAGGTGCCCGCCGATGATCGCGTACTGCTGGTCGGTGACCCGCTCGAGGAAGTAACGGTCGTGCGAGACGACGAGCAGTGTCCCCGGCCAGGAGTCCAGCAGATCCTCGAACGCCGCGAGCATGTTGACGTCCATGTCGTTCGTCGGCTCGTCGAGGATGAGCACGTTGGGCTCGTCGAGCAGGATCAGCAGCAGCTGCAGCCGGCGCTGCTGGCCGCCGGAGAGGTCGCGGACCGGTGTTGACAGCTGCGCGTTGGTGAAGCCGAGGCGCTCGAGCAGCTGCCCGGGCGTCAGCTCCTTCCCGCCGGCGATATACGTCGTGCGCTTGCGCCCGATCAGGTCGCTGACCCGTTCGCCGGGTAGGGCGTCCAGGCGGGCCAGCTGCTGATCGAGGACGGCGACCTGGACCGTCTTGCCCCGCTTGACCCGCCCCGCGGTGGGCTCCTGGTCACCGCTGATGAGTGCTAGCAGGGTGGACTTGCCCGCGCCGTTGACGCCGAGGATGCCGGTGCGCTCGCCGGGGCCGATACGCCACTCCACCTCGCGGAGGACCTGCTTGTCGCCGAAGGAGACCGAGGCGCCGAGCAGGTCCACCACGTCCTTGCCGAGGCGAGCGGTCGCCAGCCGGGCCAGCTCCACTGGATTGCGCGGCGGCGGCTCGTTCGCGATCAGCGCGTTGGCCGCGTCGATCCGGAACTTCGGCTTCGAGGTTCGCGCCGGAGGGCCGCGGCGCAGCCAGGCGAGCTCCTTGCGCATCAGGTTCTGCCGCTTCGCCTCGCTCGCCGCGGCCATCCGGTCCCGCTCCACCCGCTGCAGCACGTAGGCGGCATACCCGCCGTCGAATGGCTCGATGATCCGGTCGTGTACCTCCCACGTCGCCGTGCAGACCTCGTCGAGGAACCACCGGTCGTGGGTCACGACCAGCAGCCCGCCGGAATTCGCCGGCCAGCGCGACCGCAGGTGCCCGGCCAGCCAGCTGATGCCCTCGACGTCGAGGTGGTTGGTCGGCTCGTCCAGGGCCAGCACGTCCCAGTCGCCTGCCAGCAGCCGGGCCAGGGCAATCCGCCGCCGCTGACCGCCGCTCAGCTCGGCGACCGGCGCTTGCCAGGGAATGTCGCGGACCAGGCCGCTGATCACGTCCCGGATGCGGGCGTCGCCCGCCCACTCGTAGTCCGGCCGGTCACCGACGATGGTGCGCGCGACCGTCAGTGCGGGATCGAGCGTGTCGCCCTGGTCGAGCATCCCCATCGTCACGCCGCTGCGCCTCGTGACCCGCCCTGCGTTCGGCTCGAGCCGTCCGGAGAGCATCGCGAGCAGGCTTGACTTGCCGTCGCCATTGCGCCCGACGATGCCGACGCGGTCCCCGTCGCTGACGCCGACGGTCACGGAGTCGAAGACGACCTTCGTCGGAAACTCCAGATGCAGGGACTCGCCGCCCAGTAGATGCGCCACACATCAAGCGTAGGCGGCATCCGGGGGTCGGCTATCCGGCTGCGGCCGGGGGCAGGCCGGGGGACTACCCCGCTGTGGCGGGGGAGCCTGCTGTCGGGGAGCCGGCGGCGGGAGAGTCGGCGGTGTCGAGGGTGAACCGGTACAGCCGCGATCCGCGGCGCTCGAAGCCCAGCCGCTCATAGAGCCGTCCGGCGGCCTCGCGCGAGGGCCGGGACGTCAGGTCCACGGTGCGGGCGCCCTGTCCGCGGGCGATACGCAGCGCCTCCTGGGTGAGCGCGGTCCCCGCGCCCTGCCTGCTGGCTGCCTCGTCCACCACCACGTCCTCGATCCAGGCGCGCACGCCGGTGGGAATCGGGAAGACCGCCAGCGTGAGGGTGCCGATGATCTCGCCCGGCCCGCCCGTCGCGGCCTCCCCGCGGGCCACCAGCACCGTGTTGGACGAGGCCCCGACAACCCGGGCGAGCGCCGCATGGTCCAGCGGCGGCGCGGATCTGGACAGCTGCGGCAGCAGCCGGCCGAAGGCCTTGACTGTCTCGTCCGTTACCTCGCGAAGCACCTCGACGTAGACTGCCACGCTGCGCACCTTACCTCGATCGCAGCGCGGCGCCGAAACCAGCGCTGTCCGCCGGGCGAGTAGCGCCGTCCGCCCGGGGGAGTATGGCGGCCTGCCCGCGGGGCCGCGCCGGGCGTCAGCCCGCGGGGCTGGGCCGGCGTCTGCCCGCCGGGCCGGGCGTCAGCCCGCGCCGTCCGGGTGTCAGCCCGCGCTGTCCGGGCCGGTCAGCGCCAGTGTCATGAAGGTGCTGTTCGGGCTCGAGATGTAATCGCCGAACGGTCCGCACGACACGAATCCCGCGCCGGCATACAGCGACCGGGCGGGGGCAAACGCCGCCATCGAGCCAGTCTCCAGGCTCACCCGGCTGCAGCCGCGATCCCGGGCGAGGCCGATCAGGTGATCGAGGATCGCCCGGCCGATCCCGCGGCCGCGCGCCGCGCTGGTGGTGTGCATGGACTTCAGCTCAGCGTGCCGGTCGTCCAGCTGTTTCAGCGCGCCGACGCCCAGCAGTTCTCCGCGGACGCGGAAGCTGACGAACGTCACGGCCGGGTCCAGCAGGCCGTTGACGTCCAGCGCGTGCACGTCGGCAGGCGGGCTGTGCGAGTTCGCGAACTCCAGGTGGCGCCGCATCAGGGCGCGGACGTCCTGGGTCCGCGGGTCATCAACCGCGATCTCGCCGTCCGGGGCGCCCCCCAGGGCAGCGGTCTCGGCGTCAGGTACGGCCACGACTGTCAGGCCTCGGTGTCGCCACCGGGCGTGCTGGCGTCTGGGGTGCTGGCGCGTGGGGTGCTGGCGTCTGGGGTGCTGGCGCCAGGGGGTGGCGCCTGGCTGGTGGCTTCGGCGCCAGGGCCACTAGTGCTGCCGTCGCGCCATGCCGGGGTGATCTCCGCGGAGTCGGTGAGGCGCAGCTTGCGGCGGGCGCGGTCGTAGAACGTGGTGCGGCCCAGGCGGATCACCCGCGCGGCGTCCGGCCGGGCCTTCAGGTCAAGCCGGTCGCCGGGCTCGACGTAACCGGCGACGCCGCCGTCCACCTCGACCGCGAGGCGGCCGCTGGCGGGCAGGATCTCCAGCGCGACGGTGTCTCGTGCGGACAGCACCAGCCCGCGGTTGTAGGCCGAGTGCGGCGCCGCGGGCGTCACCAGCAGGGCCTCGACAGCGGGGCTCACGATCGGGCCGCCCGCCGAGAAGCTGTACGCGGTCGAGCCAGTGGGCGTCGCGACCACCACGGCGTCGGCGGCGTAGCTGACGAACGGCTCGCCGTCCACGTGCAGCGCCACCAGAGCGGAGCCCTTCCCAGGGACGCGCACGACGGCCACGTCGTTGAACGCGGTGAGGGTCTGGTCACCAAGCGCGCTGTCGAGGGCGAGCCGCGGCTCGATCGTGTACTGATGGCTGTCGATGGCCGACAGCGCGTCGGGCAGATCGGGCACGTCCACCTCGGCCAGGAACCCGAGCTTGCCGAGGTTCACCCCGAGGACCAGGGTGTGCTGCCGGTCGGCGAGCCGCATAGCCCGCAGCATGGTCCCGTCCCCGCCCAGGCTGACGAGCAGGTCGCAGCGGCGGCCGAGCTCCTCGGCGGAAACCGGGATGGCGGCGCAGTTGAGCCTGCTGATCTCGTTCTCGACCCCGAAGACCGCGATCTGCCTACGAGCGGCCCAGCTCAGCACCGAGTTAACGGCAGCCGCGGAATCTCGCTGCGGGTGCAGGACCAGGCCTACGGAATGCATACCCCGGACGCTACCGCCTCGCCGTCACGCTGCGGAACCGCGCTGCCGCCCGGACGTATCACCTCATGAACTACGCGCATCTGGGCTGACATGAGATCCGGGGTCAGTGCCCCGCATCGTCTGGTTACGGTGAGTGGCCGCGGGCGATGCGTTCGGTGCGCAGGGTGATGGTCCAGCCATCGGCGGGGTGGCCGCGGATGGGTTGGGCGCGGGGGGCGTAGCCGTAGCCGACGGCCCGGTCGTCGGGGTCGGTGATGATGAGGTGCCAGTTGGTGGCGGGGTGGCCGGCGGCGGCGTTGGCCAGGGCGCGGACGATGTCGCCGTGCAGCGGGCCGTAGCCGGCGACGTCGCCGGGGTTGTCGGACAGGCCGAGCAGGGTGGCCAGCGGCAGCGTGACGGCGATCGAGCCGGCCAGCGGCGGCAGCGCGGCGACCGGGTCGCCCCGGCGCAGCCCGGCCGGGACCGGGTCCGGGTCGGGCCGGCGCAGCCCGGCGGGCACCTGCTGGCCATCCGGACCTGTGGGATGATCGTGACCTGCGGAGCCGTGAGGTGTCGATGCGGTGCCAGCCGACCCGCCGAGACCGTCCGGCCCGGCGGGGCCGCCGGGCGCGCCGGCGCCGGGGATGTCGGCGGCCGGGAGCAGGTCGGCGGCGGGACGTCGAGGGGCTGGCCGAGCAGCAGCGCCAGGTAGGCGCGGGCCCGCAGCAGGTCGGTGCCATGCCCGGGCCGGGACAGGTGCTGGCCCGGGTCGGCGTGTTTCCACGCGGCCCGGATCTGCTTCTTCCACCACGCCGCCACCTGGCACAGCCGCTTGTCCGCGGCCAGCACCTCGGCCGGCGGCAGCGACCGCCCCGCCAGCGTCGCGGTGCCCTCCGGGTCGGTCCAGCATTCGACCCGGGCGTCCTTCTGCGCCTGCTCCCGCCGCCGCCGGGCCGCCTCCGGGTCCAGCTTCAGCACCGCACGCTGCAGCGACCGGCGCAGCTCGCCGCTGGTCTGGCCCGGCGCAGCAGGCAGCACCGCCGCCTCCACCCTGGCCGCGTGCTCGGGGCTGAGCGGGGCAACGGCCTCCAGGATGACCCGGACCTTGTACAGGTCAATCCGGCCCGCCTCGAGCGCGGCGGCGGTCGCGGGCCGGGCGGCCAGATCCAGCGCCAGCTCCAGCAGCACCCTCACCGCCGTGCCGGGTCAAGGTCAGCGCCAGCGCCACCTCAGCGGCGACGAACTCACTCAGCTGCACCGGGAACTCCCCCGCCGCCGCCGGCGCGGCGCGGCCGGCGGGACGGCGGCGGGCCAGCTCCGCGACCACCGCCAGCTCCCGGGCCTGCGCCCAGGAGGTCTGCCGCCGCCACGCCGCCAGCACCCCGACCAGCTCATTGTCAGGCACCCGGGAAAGCTGGGCGTGCGCGGCATCGGCGAACCCGGCCAGCGGCACCCCCGGCGCCATCAGGTCCAGCACCCCACCCTGCGCGAACCCGGCGAACTCGCCCGGCTCGGGCCTGGCCGCATCGGACCCGGCCACAGCAGTCCCGGCCGTGTCAGCGGTTTCCGGGCCACTCACAGTCGGCCCGGTGGTGACCACGGCGGCCGCCGCCGCGTCCACGGCCCGCCCTGCCTTGTCCAGCCTGGCCAGCAGGTCCAGCTCTGCCGTGGTCAGGTCAGCCAGCTCGGCCGGTCGGCCGCAATCCGGATCCGGGGCTGCCCGCGCATCCTCATCGGGCGGGATGTCGGCATCGGTGAGCGCGGCCAGCGCGGCATCCAGGATCTCCTCCTGCGACTCGGGTCGCGGGACTGCTGCGGGCACGGCGTTCACCTCCGTCCGGGCCGACTGGTAACGTTCTTCGAACACACTATCGCACACGACCGACAGTTTGTTCGAACCAGCGACGGCACGCCGGTATATTCCCTGGCCCGCGCGCCAGGCGCTGCAGAGGCGCGCTCAGGATGGCCTGCAGGCCGGCCGCCCGCCCGGACGGGACAGGCCAGAGGCCGGCTCGGCGCCGGTTCATCGCCGCGCTCCGCTACCTGGAAATCCTGACCGCCCGTGATCGGTGCCGCCCGCCGTCGGTGCCGCCCGTGGTCGCTGCCGCCATAGCTGCCGCGCGCCAACCGCCGATCGCTCGCGCCCGCGCTCACTCCCCCCGGACTTCCCCCGGACATGCCACGAGCCGGGCCCCGCGGGAGGTCGGGTCCGGCTCGCGGTGGTCCGGGGTCAGGCGCGCGCCACGTGGCGGGCGACGCGGTCAGCGGACTCCTAAGCTCAGCTGGCGAAATCCAGCAACGGCTGGGCGCGGCTGGGGTGGCGCAGCTTGGACAGCGACTGCTTCTCCAGCTGCCTGATGCGCTCCCTGGTCAGGCCCAGCGCCCGGCCGATCTCATCCAGCGTGTGCGGGTTGCCGTCGTACAGGCCGAACCGCATCGACATGATCGTCGCCTCGCGCTGGCTGAGGCAGCCGAGCGCGTTCCGGAGCTGGCTGGCCATCAGCTGGCGGTCCACCAGCTCGGAGGCCTCCGGGGCGTCGGTGTCCTCGATCAGGTCACCGATGCTCGTCTCGCCGTCCTCGCCGATCGTCGAGTCCAGCGAAATCGGCTGCCGGGAGGTCCGGAGCAGCTCCTCGATCTGGTCCGGCGTGCGGTCCAGCTCGACGGCGAGCTCCTCCGGCGTCGGCTCCCGGCCGAGCCGCTGGTGCATGTCGCGCTCCACCCGGCTCAGCTTGCTGAGCATCTCCAGCACGTGCACCGGCAGCCGGATGGTCCGGGCCGAGTCGGCGAAGCCGCGCTGGATCGCCTGCCGGATCCACCACATCGCGTAGGTGGAGAACTTGTAGCCCTTGGTGTAGTCGAACTTCTCGACCGCCCTGATCAGGCCGAGGTTGCCCTCCTGCACGACATCGAGCAGCGTCAGCCCGCGGTCGCTGTACTTCTTGGCCACCGAGACCACCAGCCGCAGGTTCGCCTCGAGCATGTGCGCCTTGGCGCGCCGGCCGTCGGTGGCAACCTCCTCGAGGTCGAGGCGGTAAGCGTCATCGAGATCCGGCTCGGCGTCCAGCTTGTGCTCGGCGAACAGCCCGGCCTCGATCCGCTTGGCCAGGTCCACCTCCTGCTCGGCGGTGAGCAGGCTGGTCCGCCCGATGGACTTCAGGTACGTGTGCACCGAGTCGCCCATGGCCGGCGTCTGGTCGTCCAGGTCGGCCTCGAGCGGGCTGGTCGCTTCCGCTGCGGCGGCGACAGCTGCGGCGGCGGCCTCTGCCTCGGCGATAACCGTCGCCTCGGCCTCGACCTCGGCTTCCGCCTCGGCGTCGGTGTCAGCGGCCGGGCTGGCGGCGGCCGGGGCGAGGCCGGCCGGGCTGGTGCTGTCAGCGGGCTCGTTGCCCAGCTGAACGCCTGCCTCGGCGAGCTCGCGAAGTATCGATCGACCTTCAGCTGCGGAAATGCCGGCCTCCTCGAACGCCGCCCTGAGCTCGGGCAGCGACAGCTGACCCTGGCTGCGTCCGCGCTGGACCAGGGTGTCCACGCGCGTCATCGTCGCCTCGTCATCCCGCGTGGGTGACACTGCGGTCGCGGTCTGCGACATGACACACCTCCTCCGGTGGAAACGCGCATGGGGCATGCGCTGCTTCCCTGCGCCTGGCCGGCGCGTGAGCTGCGGGGGCCCGCGGCGCTCTGAGCGCGAAGCGCAGGCACATATAAATAACGCTCTGCCTCCGCTATTGTTCCCAGGTCCAGTGGCCGCTTAGGATCCGGGGCTCCGCAGCGCCCGCAGATCGGGTTTCCCGGATGGCAGCAGTGGCATCTCCGCCACAAGCATAAGCTCCCGAGGCGCGGCGCTGGGCGGCAACACGGTACGTACGTGCGCGCGGAGCATGCCGAGATCGGGCGGCGCGGCGGGATCGGCGGGGACCACGACCGCCGTGACCCGCTCGCCCCACTCGTCATCCGGCCGGCCGATCACGGCCGCCGACCGCACCGCGGCGCAGGTCTCGAGCACGGCGGCGACCTCCGCGGCGATCACCTTCTCGCCACCGGTATTGATCACGTCGTCCGCGCGGCCGCGGATGCTGACCCGCCCGTCCGGCCCGACCGAGCCGAGATCCGACGTACTGAACCAGCCGCCGTCGAGCACCTCCCGGGTCAGGCCTGGCTGGCCCCGGTAGCCGGTGAACAGCACCGGGCCGGCGATCCGGATCCGCCGGTCCGGCCCGGCCGCGACACGGACCCCGTCCAGCGGCACCCCGTCGTACACGCACCCGCCGCAGGTCTCGCTCATGCCGTACGTGGTGATCACCCGGCCGCCCGCCCCGGCCGCCTCGGCCAGCAGCCGGCCAGGAGCACCCGCGCCACCCACCAGGATGATCCCGAACGGGGCCAGGCCGGCCCCGGCGTCGATAAGCCGGCGTAGCTGGGTGGGGACCAGCGACACATGCGCGCCGCCGCAGGACGCGACGGTCTCGGCGTCGAGCCGCTCGGGGATGAGCGGCACCGTGCCGGCGACGATCGAGCGGACCAGCACCTGGACGCCGGCGATGTAGGTGACCGGCAGGCAGCACAGCCAGCGCTCGCCCGGCCGGGCGCCGATCCGGTCCAGGCTGGCCCGCGCCGACGCCAGCAGCGCGGCCGCGCTCAGCTCCACTCCCTTGGGCCGCCCGGTCGAGCCGGACGTGGCGATCACGACCGCGGTGCCGTCGCTCACCGGCGGGCCGCCGCCCGGGCCGGCGTGCACCTGCCCGTCCGGGGTGCGGACCGCGTCTGGCTTCAGCTCATCGATCAGCCGCCGGAGCCGGTCCGGCGGCAGCGCGGGGTCGACCGGCAGCACCGCGGGACCGGTTCCGTCCAGCGCGGCGGCCAGCGGGCCGAGCAGGGCATGGGGCCCGGCCAGGACCGCGTGCAGGGGTCGGTGATTCATCGACGTAAGGTTAGGGCATGTTTCCTGGCCCTCCAGCGGCGCTGACCGGTGCCCGCTAAGCGCCTGGAAACATGTCCCGGGGGCGGGAAGACGGGGGACGGGCAGGCAGCCGAGCGGGAGGTGCAGTGGTCGACTGGCAGCGTGGCGGGCCGGCTCCGGGCCAGGAGTACACCGACATCGTGCACGAGACGGGCGAGGGCATAGCAAAGATCACGATCAACCGGCCCGAGGTACGGAACGCGTTCCGCCCGGCCACCCTCTTCGAGCTCTCCAGCGCGTTCAGCGCGGCCCGGGACGACCCGGAGACCGGTGTGATCATTCTCACGGGAGCGGGCACCCAGGCGTTCTGCTCCGGCGGCGACCAGAAGATCCGCGGCGACGACGGGTACATCGACTCTCAAGGGGTCGGCAGGCTGAACGTGCTCGACCTGCAGGTGCAGATCCGGCGTACTCCTAAGCCCGTGATCGCCATGGTCGCCGGGTACGCGATCGGCGGCGGGCACGTCCTGCACGTCTGCTGCGACCTCACGATCGCGGCCGACAACGCGATCTTCGGCCAGACCGGGCCGAAGGTCGGCTCGTTCGACGGCGGCTACGGATCCTGGCTGCTGGCCGAGACCGTCGGGCTGAAGAAGGCGCGCGAGATCTGGTACCTGTGCCGTCAGTACGACGCCCGCCAGGCGCTGGAGATGGGGCTGGTCAACGCCGTGGTCCCGCTGGACCGGCTGGAGGAGGAGACGGTCTCCTGGGCGCGCGAGCTGCTGGACAAGTCGCCGCTCGCGCTGCGCATGCTCAAGGGCGCGCTGAACGCGGTGACCGACGGCGCGGCCGGCATGCAGCAGTTCGCCGGCGACGCGACGCTGCTGTACTACATGAGCGAGGAGGCGCAGGAGGGGCGGAACGCGTTCCGGGAGAAGCGCAAGCCGGACTTCGCCCGGTTCCCGAAGCGCCCGTGAGCGACGGCTCTCCGGTTCGGGAATCCGGGAGCGCAGCCCGGACTTCGGCTGTGCCTGTTCCCCAAGCGCCCGTGAGCGACGGCTCTCCGGTTCGAGGGGCTGTGGCCGCCCCGACGGTGTCCGTGACCGACCTGCTCGGCAGCCTGCGCGCGTTCGCGATCCCGATGCGGACGCCGTTCCGCGGCGTGACCGTGCGCACCGGCGCGCTCATCGAGGGCCCGGCGGGCTGGGGCGAGTTCTCGCCGTTCCCCGAGTACGGCCCGCGCGAGTGCGCCCGCTGGCTGGCGTGCGCGGTCGAGGCGGCCACGGCCGGGCTGGCCGGAGCCGGTGCGGGACAGCATCCCGGTGAACGTGACCGTCCCGGCGGTGGGGCCGGCCCAGGCGCATGACCTGGTGGCAGCGGCCGGCTGCCGCACCGCCAAGGTCAAGGTGGCGCAGCGCGGCCAGCGCGATGCCGACGACATCGCCCGGGTCGAGGCGGTCCGGGACGCGCTGGGCCCGGCCGGCCGGATCCGCATCGACGTGAACGGCGGCTGGGACGTCTCGCACGCCCGGCGGATGCTGGCCGCGCTGGCCCCGTTCGGGCTGGAGTACGCGGAGCAGCCGTGCGCGACGCTGGACGAGCTGGCGGAACTGCGCCGCCACACCGACATCCCGATCGCCGCCGACGAGTCGATCCGCCGCGCCGAAGACCCGCTGCGGGTGCGGGCCGCGGGCGCGGCCGACATCGTGGTGCTCAAGGCCGCCCCGCTCGGCGGGGTGCGCGCCGCCCTGGCGATCGCGGCGGCCTGCGGGCTGCCGGTGGTGGTGTCGAGCGCGGTGGAGAGCTCGGTCGGCCTGGCCGCGGGCGCGGCGCTCGCCGCCGCGCTGCCCGAGCTGCGCTACGACTGCGGGCTGGCCACGATGAGCCTGCTCACCGGCGACGTCACGGCGCAGCCGCTGGCCGCGGCCGGCGGTGAGCTGCCGGTCCGGCGCGCCGTGGTGGACCCGGACCGGCTGGCGGCCTGGGAAGCCGACCCGCGGCCGTGGCGCGAGCGGGCCGCGGCCGCGGCCCGGTACCTGCCCGCGGCGTCGTGAACGGGCCGCCCCGGTGAACCCGTCCACCGCGTTCGGCACCGTCCTGGTGGACGAGCTGATCCGGTGCGGGCTGCGCGAGGCGGTGCTCGCGCCTGGATCGCGGAGCGCGCCGCTGGCGATGGCGCTGTGGGCCCGGTCCGCGGCCGGTGACCTGCGGCTGCACGTGCGCATCGACGAGCGGTCGGCGGCGTTCCTCGCCCTCGGGCTGGCCAAGGCGAGCCGCCGGCCGGTGGCCGTGCTCTGCACGTCGGGCACGGCGGCGGCCAGCTTCCACCCGGCGGTGATCGAGGCGGACGAGTCCGGCGTGCCGCTGCTCGTGCTCACCGCGGACCGCCCGCCCGAGCTGCGCGGCACCGGCGCCAACCAGGCCATCGACCAGCTGAAGCTGTACGGGACCGCGGTGCGCTGGTTCTGCGAGGCCGGCGTGCCCGAGGCCAGGCCGGGGATGGCGGCGTACTGGCGGTCGCTGGCCTGCGGCGCCTGGGCCCACGCCGCGGGCGCGGCCGGCGGGTTCCCCGGTCCGGTGCACCTGAACCTGCCGCTCCGCGAGCCGCTGGTCCCCGGGCCGACGGACCGGCCAGCGGGCTGGCCCGGTGCTGCCGGGGGAGCGGAGTCCTGGCCTGAGCCGCTGGACGGCCGCCCGGACGGGGCACCCTGGACGGCCTTCGCCGCGGCCGCGGGCTCCGGACCGGCGGCCGGCGGCGCAGCGGCCGCACCCGCCGACACGCCCAGCGGCGTGCTGGACCTGCCGTGGGCCGAGCGCGGCGCGGTGGTCTGCGGCGACGGCGACTACGACGCCGGTCCGCTGCTGCGGCTGGCCGGGCAGGCGGGCTGGCCGGTGCTCGCCGAGCCGTCGTCGCCGGCCAGGCGCGGGCCGAACGCGCTGCGCGCCTACTCCTATCTCCTGGCGTCCGCCGGGTTCGCCGCCGCGCACCGGCCCGACGTGATCGTGTCGGCGGGCCTGCCGGGGCTGTCCCGCGGCCAGCTCGCGTTCCTGCGCGGCGGCTCGCCGTCCGCCGCGCCGCCGGCCCGGCACGTCGTGATCGCCCAGGGGCCCGGCCGCTGGGCCGACCCGGCCAGGACCGCGACCGACGTGGTGAGCGAGGCGCGGTTGTCAGGGCCTGTCCGTTCGGGACAATGGCTGGAATCCTGGCGCCGCGCGGACGCGGCCGCGAGCCGGGCCGCGGATGAGATCCTGGACGCGGTAGACGCGCCGAGCGAGCCGAGGCTGGCCAGGGACCTGGCCGCGGCGCTGCCCGGCGGCGCGCTGCTGTGGGCGGCGTCCAGCCTGCCGGTCCGGGACCTGGACCAGCAGATGGCGCCGCGCGACGGGCTGCGGGTGCTGGCCAGCCGGGGGGCCAGCGGGATCGACGGCCTGGTCTCCTCGGCCATCGGGGCGGCGCTCGCCCACGCCGCCGCCGGCGGCGGTCCGGCCGCCGCCCTGCTCGGCGACCTGGCCTTCCTGCACGACGCCCCCGGGCTGGTCCTCGGCGCGGCCGAGGCCCGTCCTGACCTGTGCCTGGTCGTGGTGAACAACGACGGCGGGGGGATCTTCTCGACGCTCGAGCCCGCCGCGTTCGAGGGACCGTTCGAGCGGGTGTTCGGGACACCGCACGGTGCCGGGGTTGAGCACTATGCCCGCGCGGCCGGCGTTCCGTACCTGCGGCTGGACAAGGCAGCCGAGCTGCCCGCCGCGCTGACCGGCGGGCCAGGCGGGCTGCGCATCATCGAGATGCGTACCGACCGGGCCGGCCAGGCCGAGCTGCGCGACCGGCTGGCCGGTGCCTGCGGCGCGGCCGCGCTGGCCAGCCGCGGCGGGGCGGTCAGCTGATCCGCACCCGCGGGTCGTGCGGCAAAGCGGAGATATCAGGCCAGCTGGACCCGCGGGTCGAGGATGGAGTAGAGCGCGTTGACCACGATGTTGGCCACCACCACGAACAGGGCGGCGACCAGCACGATGCCGAGAACCACGGGGGTGTCGCCGTTGAAGATCGAGGTCACGGACTGCTGCCCGATCCCGCCGAGGCCGAACACGGTCTCGGTGACGACGGCCCCGCCGGCCAGCGTGCCGATGTCCACGCCGAGCTGGGACACCACCGGGGTGAGCGCGGCCCGGATCGCGTGCCGGTAGAGCACCCGGCGCTCGGACAGTCCCTTGGCCCGCGCGGTGCGGATGTAGTCCTCGCCGAGCGTGTCCAGCAGCGAGCCCCGGGTGAGCCGGGTATAGGTGGCCGCCGACACCGCAGCGATCGTGATCCAGGGCAGGATCATGTGCCCGGCCCAGCCGACGACGCTCGTCGTGGGTCCCTCGTACCCGGTCTGGATCCAGTGCAGGCCGGCCCGGTTCAGCGGCAGGTACACCACGAACAGCAGCAGCAGCCCGACCACGAAGGTCGGGAACGTGATGCCGATGAGCACGCCGGTGGTGGAGATCCGGTCCAGCAGGGACCGCGCCCGGGTGGCGCTGAGGATGCCGGCCGAGATGCCCACGATGAGCCACAGCACGACTCCGCCCGCCATCACTGACAGCGTGGGCGGCAGGTCCTGCTTGAGGATCGTGTTGACCGAGGTGCCGGTGAAGTACGACGTGCCCAGGTTGAAGTGCACGAGCCGGTCCAGGTAGTGCCAGTACTGCTCGATCAGCGGCTGATCGAGGCCGAGCCTGGCCTTGATCGCGGCGATCGTCGCGGCGCTCGGGTTCTTCCCGGCCAGCAGCGTGGCCGGGTCCTGGGGCGCCACGAAGAACAGCAGGAACGTGGCCACCGTGACGACCCACATGACGACGATGCCGAGCAGGATCCTGCGGACGAGGAAGGCGGCGAACGCCATGTCAGCTCACCCCTGCGGCCGGGGGCGCGGGCTCGGCCCGCCGGCCCTTGCGTTCCCGCTTGCGCTGCGCCGCGAACAGGCGCTCGGTCCGCGGGTCCAAAGCGTCCCTGATGCCGTCGCCGAGCAGGTTGAAGGCGAGCGTCGTGATGAGCAGGAACAGCACCGGGAAGACCAGGTACCACCACGAGGTCTGGTAGAAACCCTGGGCCTGGCTGAGCAGGTTGCCCCAGCTCGAGGTCGGCGGCTGGACGCCCACGCCGAGGAACGACAGCGTGGCCTCGAACACGATCGCGGTCGGAATGGCCAGCGTGGCCAGCACCAGTACCGGGGCCAGCAGGTTGGGCATGATGTCGATGAACATGATCCGTGCTGAGCTCGCCCCGATCGAGCGGGCCGCCTCGATGTACTCCTTCTCCTTGATCGACAGCGTCTGCCCTCGCACCACCCGGGCGATGGCTGCCCAGGAGAAGAACGCGATCACCGCGATGACCTCGGGCAGGCTCGGCCCGAACACGACTGCGAGGGCCAGGGCGAGGACGACATAGGGGAACGCGAGCACGGAGTCGACGAACCTGGCGAGCACCGTGTCGATCACGCCGCCGAAGTAGCCGGCGGTCATCCCCACGACCACGCCGGCGATCGTGCCGAGTGCCGTGGAGACGACCCCGACCACCAGCGAGACCTGCGCGCCGTAGATGACCCTGACGAACAGGTCGCGGCCGAGGGAGTCGGTGCCGAACAGGAACGTGCCGCTGGGGCCGACCGGCAGGCCGGTGGCACTCAGGCCGGCGTTCGTGTACGGGGTGTCCGGCGGATGGCCCACCCAGGCCGAGATCAGCGGCGCGAGGATAGCCAGCAGCGCGAGCACCAGGATGGTGATCCCCGAGGCGACCGCCACCTTGTCCTGGCGCAGCCGCCGCCAGGCCAGCAGCCAGGGGCTGCGGCCCTCGATCGCATGGGCGGGAAGATCTCCAGCGGCGTCTGCCTGGAATTCAACCTGGGTGAGGCTCATGCCGCGCCTCCTGCGGTGCTGCCGTTGCCGCCAGTCCGCGCGGCTCCGCTGGTGGTGAGGTCCTCGTGCGGCTGGACCGGGAAGTGGCAGGCGGTCTTGTGGTCGGGAGGATCGCCTTGCTTGCTTTCCAGCGGCGGGTCTTGCTGGCTGCAGAGTTCCTGGGCCTTGGGACAGCGCGGGTGGAAACGGCAGCCAGACGGCGGGTTGATGGGGGAGGGGATGTCGCCGGTCAGGATGATCCGCTGCCGGGCGGCGGCGGCGTCGGGGTCGGCCGCGGGGGCGGCGGACAGCAGCGCGGCCGTGTAGGGGTGGCGGGGGGTTTCGTAGACGGGGTCCTTGGGTCCCTGCTCGGCGATCCGGCCCAGGTACATGACGCTCACCTGGTCGCTGACGTGCCGGACGACCTCCAGGTCGTGCGCGATGAACAGGTAGGTCAGGCCGAAGTCCTGCTGCAGGTCGGCGAGCAGGTTGAGGATCTGGGCCTGGATGGACACGTCCAGGGCGGAGACGGGCTCGTCGGCGATGATCAGCTTGGGCCGCAGCGCCAGGGCGCGGGCCAGCCCGATCCGCTGCCGCTGGCCGCCAGAGAACTCGGCCGGGAAGCGGTTGTAGTGCTCGGGGTTGAGGCCGACCCGTTCCATCATTTCCTGGACGGCCTTCTTGCGCGCGGCGCCCTTGGCCGTGTTGTGCACGGCGAACGGGTCGCCGATGATCGAGCCGACCCGGCGCCGCGGGTTCAGCGACCCGTACGGGTCCTGGAAGATCATCTGGATTTCGCGGCGGAACGGCCGCATCGCCCGCCGCGACAGCGAGCTGATCTCCTTGCCGTCGAAGACGACCCGGCCGGAGGTGATGGGGATCAGCCCGGCGATGCACCGGGCCAGCGTGGACTTGCCGCTGCCGGTCTCACCGACCAGGCCGAGCGTCTGGCCGCGGTACAGGGTCAGCGACACGCCGTCGACCGCCTGGACGTGACCGACGGTGCGGGAGATCAGCCCGGCGCCGCGGACCGGGAAGTACTTGACCAGGTTGTCCACCTGCACCAGCACATCGCCGTCGGCACCAGTTTCCGATGGGCTGGCTGCCTGCGGGGTGGTCATGCGATCACGCTTCCTTCGGCCTCGGGGCTTTCGGCGATGGCCTCGGCTATCTTGGCTGCGGCTTCGTGGCGGCCTTCGCCGACGGTGCGCCGGCGTTCTGCTTCGGCTTCGGCGGATAGCCCGGCGGCGGTGACCGGCAGCCAGCAGGCGGACCGGTGGAAGCCGTCTTCGGCGACCGGGGTCAGGACCGGCTCGTCGGTCAGGCACTTGTCCATCACGTAGGCGCAGCGGGGGTGGAACGCGCAGCCCGAGGGCAGGTTGATCAGGCTGGGCGGCTGACCGGTGATCGGCCGCAGCCGCCCGGCATTGGCGGAGCTGTTCGGGATCGACTCCAGCAGGCCCTTGGTGTAGGGGTGATGCGGCCGGTAGAAGATGTCCCGCTTGCTGGCCACCTCCGCGGCCCGGCCGGCGTACATCACCAGCACGTCATCGGCGATGTCGGCGACCACGCCCAGGTCATGGGTGATCATGATCAGCGCGGTGCCTGAGTCTTGCTGCAGCCGCAGCAGCAGGTCCAGGATCTGCGCCTGCACGGTGGCGTCCAGCGCCGTCGTCGGCTCGTCAGCGATGATCATCTTGGGGGACAGCGACAACGCCATCGCGATCATCGCCCGCTGCCGCATCCCGCCGGAGAACTGGTGCGGGTAATCGCGGGCCCGCTGCCGCGGCTGCGGGATCCCCACCCGGGCGAGCAGTTCCACCGCCTGCTCGGCGGCGGCCTTCTTCGGCACCGACTTGTCGTGCGCCCGGATCATCTCCGCGATCTGCCAGCCCACCTTGTACAGCGGATGCAAGCTGGTCAGCGGATCCTGGAAGATCACCGCGATCTGCGCCCCCCGCACCCGGCGTATCTGCTCGTCCGACAGCCCGATCAGATCGGTTCCGTCAAACACCGCCTGCCCCGAGACCTCCCCCCCTGGCGTCAGCCCCAGCAGCGTCTGGGTCAGAACGGTCTTACCCGACCCCGACTCCCCGACGATCCCGATCGTGCGGCCCGCGTTGACATCAAACGAGACCCCCCGCACCGCTCGCACGACACCATCAGCAGTCGGGAAACTCACCCGCAAATCCCGCACCTCAAGCAGGCTCACACCAACACTCCCTTACGCCACGACCCTGCACGCACAGTCCTGTAGGCACGGCCATCCGGTAGAACGGGCACGATGCCCGTTCTACCGGATGGCGAGGACCTGGGACTAGTGCACCCAGAGCTGGGTGACGTTGTACTGCTCAGCCAGCGGGTTGTAGATCAGGTTGTGCACGTGCGTGCCGGCGAACAGCACCACGTCCTGGGTGGTGAAGGGCACGATAGCGGCGTCCTTCATCACTTGCTGGCCCGCCTTGGCCCACAGCGGCGCGGCGGCCGCCTCGTTGGGCGCGGACAGGGCCTGCTTGATGAGGCTGTCGGTCGTGGGGTTGCTGTAGCACCCCTCGTTGGTGGTCGGGTTGACGCAGTTGGTCTGGAACAGCGGCACCACGTTGGACCGCCCGTTGTTGCCTGCCCAGTCCGGCACCCAGCCCGGCTCGGTGATGTCCCACTGGTTCGCCTTGGCGCTGTTGGGCGCGTTCTCGATGAAGGCGTAGTACGGTCCCTGCTGCTGCGGGCTGCCCTTGACCGTGATGCCGCAGGCCTTGAGGTCCGACTGCACCGAGGTGAACACGGCCGGGTGGTTGCCGGCGTTGCGGTAGGCGTCGGTGATGGTGAAGCCGTTCGGGTAGCCGGCCTGCGCGAGGAGTGACTTGCACTTCGCCGCGTCACCTTCGCTGTTCGGGCTCGGGTAGTAGTTGTAGTTCGTGTAGCCGACGTTGCCCGGTGCGATGGCGCCGTTGAGTATCGGGTTCAGCTTGGTGCCGCCGTAGATCTTCGCGATGGCCACCTTGTTGATCGCGTACTCGATCGCCTGCCGCACCTTGAGCTTGGACATGGCGTGGTTGGCGTCCGGGCTCTGGAAGTTGAAGACCAGGAACGGGTTCTCGCTGCCGGAGTTGGTGAAGATGTGCAGCCCCGGGTTCTTGCTGGCCTCCAGCTGGGGGATCGAGGCCGTGGGTACCGGCAGGTCCCACATGAGGTCGGCGGACCCGGCCTCGACGTCGGCCAGCGCGGTCTGGTTCGAGGCAGTCCCCTCGGTGACCTGGATTTGGCTGACGTAGTCGTGCCGCAGCGGGTCCGTCGCCTGCTTCCACGCCGGGTTCCTGCTCAGCACGATCTTCTTGCCCGCGGTGTACGAGGTGATCGCGTACGGGCCGTCAGACAGCGTGTGCGCCCGGAACTGGGCGCTGTCGGGCAGGTAGCTGTCGTACTCGACCGGCCGGGCGGAGGCGAACGGCATGGCCAGGATGTTCAGGAAGTCGTTGGCCGACTGGGTCAGCGTGAAGCTGATCGTCGTCGAGTTCGGCGTGCTGATACCGGAGATCGAGTTCGCGTTCTGGAAGCTGGCCATCGCAGCGGCCGTCGGCGACTTGGAGTTCTTGAAGGCCGCCGCGTACTTCGTGCAGTAGCTCGACATGCCCGCGATCACGGGTACGTAGTAGAGCGAGTTGCCCACGCCGAGCACCGGGTTGCACATGGCCTTGAACTCGCGCAGGAAGTCCGTCGAGGTGACCTGGCGGGCCGGCGAGGTGTTCCACATCACGCCCGGGCGGATGTGGAAGGTATAGGTCTTGCCGCTGTTGGTGATGCCGCCGTTCGAGGTGGTCGGGACCGTGCTGGCCACGTCGGGCGCGATCGTGATCGCCCGGGTGAAGTTGTTCGACGGGTAGTAGCTGACCAGCTGCCGGGTCCATGCCCCTTCCAGCTGGAAGGACGGCACGTAGTACGCCGACAGGGTGTCCATGTGATCGAAGTCACCGGC
Organism: uncultured Actinomycetes bacterium; assembly: GCA_963702235.1. Taxonomy (GTDB): domain Bacteria; phylum Actinomycetota; class Actinomycetes; order Streptosporangiales; family Streptosporangiaceae; genus PALSA-505. Next base: position 793,672 of record CAVPBZ010000018.1, on the reverse strand, counting down.
CGACACGAACTTCAGGGTGCCGCCGCTGACGGGCGCGCCGCCGGAGGAGGAGGTTGTGCCACCGCCGGAAGAGCCGCCGCACGCTGTGATCGTGCCCGCGGCCAGTGCCGCGATGGCAAGCGCGGCGTAACGCCTTGGTACGGGTTTCATTGAGGATGCTCCTTCGAGCCCGGCGCGCAGCGCGGGCATAGCTGTAGATCCCCTCGAGGCTTCTCCCACCTGAGCACGTTGCCTGGTCGCCCGGTAGCAACTAGTGAAAGGGGTTATCCAAACGCAACCGCGCTGTGACAAAAGCTGGGCAAAGCGGAGGCTAGCAGTCACGGCCTTCCAGTGCGTCCTGCATCGGCCGGAACTTGGCCTGGGCCTCGGCAAGTTCCGCTGCCGGGTCCGAGCCCGCCACGATCCCGCCGCCGGCGAAGAGCCGCGCGCGGCGGCCGTCCACCTCGGCGCAGCGCAGGGCGATGCCCCACTCGCCGTTGCCGCGCGAGTCCAGCCAGCCCACCGGGCCCGCGTAGCGGCCCCGGTCCATGCCCTCGAGCTCGCGGATGAGTTCCATCGCGGCGTCGGTCGGCGTGCCGCAGACGGCCGCGGTCGGATGCAGGGCCGCGGCGATGGCCAGCGCGGACAGGGCAGGCCCGGCGCCGTTCGCCGCCCCGGCCTGATGCCCGGCCTGGTGCCTGGCCTGGTGCCCGGCCGCGCCGGCCCTCCCGGGGTGCGGCTGGGCCGCACCGGCGAGCCTGCCGGTCACCGCGGTGGCCAGGTGCTGCACGTTCGCCAGCCGCAGCAGGAACGGCCTGGAGTCCACGGCCAGCTGCTCGCAGAGCGGCGCGAGCACCTCGCGCACGCCGGTGGCGGCGTACGCGTGCTCTTCGGTGTTCTTGGCCGAGGCCAGCAGGGCGGCGCCGAGGGCCTCGTCCTCGGCGGCGTCGCTGCCCCGGGGAGTCGTGCCCGCCAGCACGAGCGCGCTGATCTCGGCTGCTTCCCGGCGGATGAGCAGCTCGGGGGTGGCGCCCACCATGCCGCCGCAGGCGAACGTGTAGCAGTCCGGGTAACGGGCGGCCAGCCGGTGCAGCAGCGCGCGCACGTCCAGGTCCTGCGAAGCGGTGGCGTACAGGTCCCGGGACAGCACTGCCTTGCGCAGCCGGCCTGCCTTGATGCTGGCGACCGCGGCGGCGACGGCGTGCTCCCACTGCGGTGCGGTCAGGCTGCCGTCGTGCCAGCGGATCGTCCCTGGCGTGGTCACCGGCGCAGACGCCGCCAGGTCACCGGCCGCGCCGATGGTGGTCAGCCAGGACTGGCCGTTCCTGCGGCCGAGCACGGCGCGGGGCAGCACCAGCACCGATCCGTCGGAAGCAGGATCGAAGGTGAAGCTGCCGAACGCCACCGGCCCCGATCCGGGCACATCGACCTGGTCGTCGGTGGCCGCGCTGTCGAGCACCGAGCGGAACCACTTCTCGGCGACGGTGAACCTGTCCTCGCCCGCCGGCAGCGTGACCCGGGCCGCCTCGCCCCAGCCGACCAGGCCCTCGCCGCGCCGGACCCAGGCCACCGCGCCGGGATGCGGCAGCCGGCTGATCAGGTCGCCCGGATCCTCGATGGCGGTCGTGCGGACCACGAGCCGGTCGGTCGCTGCGCCTTCGTGTAGGTCGGCCTTCACGCCTCCCAACTTTACGTTCGGGGCAGGAGTGCCAATTCCCGGACCCGGCTGCTGCCCGGTTCTCCGGCCGCCCCGGGTCCGGCCCCGGGCCCGCCACGCGCAGGACACGCTGCGGTCACGATCAGATGTCAGTCCGCGCGGCCGGTCGCGTGGTAGTGTCCTGAGCGGTATTACAGATTAATACGATCGAATTACACGAGAATTAGCAGGAGTCCCGCGTAAGAGAGCGGAGAAGAGCCGATGACAATGATCAGCGACAGCCTGGCGGTACCGGGGACAGGGACACGATCGCCGGCCAGGCTGAGCCGGGACGAGCTCAGCCGGATCGTGGCGGGCACCGCGGCGCGGGCCGAGTGCTGGCGTGATCTGGTGCGTTATGATCCGGCGCGGCGCTGGTACCACCGGATGGAGCTGACCAGTGAGTACGAGGTGTGGCTGTTGAGCTGGCAGCCGGGGCAGGGCACGGGCTTTCACGATCACGGCGGATCGGGCGGCGCGTTCGCCGTCGCGGCCGGCGAACTGCAGGAGCAGACGGTCCGGGGCCGCCGCGAGGTGGCCGTGCGCACGGTCGGCACCGGCCAGGTCCGGTCGTTCGGGGCACGGTTCGTGCATCACGTGGTGAACAACTCAGCCGGGCCCGCGGTCAGCGTGCACGCTTACTCGCCGCCGCTGCCGGAGATGCGGCGGTACGAGCTGACTCCGGGCGGCCTGCGCTACGTCAGCACCGAGCCCGCTGAGGTGACCGCGTGACGACGGCTGTCACCGGCCGCCGCGGCATCGACCAGGTGCTGGCCGAGGCACGGGGCAGGCTGCGGCGGCTGGATCCGCAGCAGGCCGACGCGGAGATCCGCGCCGGCGCGCTGCTCGTCGACATCCGGCCGCAGGCTCAGCGGGCCGCCGAGGGAGAGGTGCCCGGCGCGCTGGTGGTGGAGCGGAACGTCCTGGAGTGGCGGTTCGATCCGGCGTCGGCCAGCCGGCTCCCGCTGGCAGGCAGCTACCACCTCCGGGTGATCGTCATGTGCTCGGAGGGCTACACGTCGAGCCTGGCCGCCGCGTCCCTCCAGGATCTCGGCCTGGCCCGCGCCACCGACCTGGCCGGCGGGTTCCGCGCCTGGGCGGCGGCAGGACTGCCGGTCACCAGCTGACAGCATCGCGCCCACGGCGGTCGCGGCCGCCTGGTGGCCAGATCGCTCCTGCTGCCGGGCGCCAGGCGTGATGGCGAACCGTTAGGCCTGCCAGCTGCCAGGACAGCCCTTTTGCTTCGCTGTCACGGACGTCTGTTACATCAGGGTGAGCTGGACGTCGGTCTCGGTGGGGCCGGGCCCGGCGACGGCGGCCGGGGCGGTTTCCGCGGCCCGGCCCGGTCCCCGGGCGCGGCCTGCCGACCGGGCCCGGGCCGGGCTCGCCCGGCCGACCCCGTGCTTGCGGGCGAAGCCGGTGACCTGCTCGGCGATCTGCTGCTGGTAGCTGCGCGGCGCGTAGGCCCCGGACCGGTACAGGGTGCGGTAGCGCGGCACCAGGTCCGGGTGATGCTCACCGAGCCAGCCGTAGAACCACTCTCTCGCCCCGGGCCGCAGGTGCAGCACGATCGGGCTGACGTGCGTGGCCCCGGCGGCCGCTATCTCCCTGACCGTCGCCTCCAGCTGCGCGGGGGAGTCGGACAGGAACGGGACCACCGGGCCCATCAGCACCCCGCAGCTCAGCCCGTGCTCGGTGAACGTCGCGCAGACCCCGAGCCGACGGTCCGGCGCGGGCGTGCCCGGCTCGATAGATCGCCAAAGCTCCTTGTCGACAGAGCCGACCGAGACGTTCAGCCCGACGTCGGTGACCTCGGCGGACTCTTCCAGCAGCTCGAGGTCGCGCAGGATCAGCGTGCCCTTGGTGAGGATCGAGAACGGGTTGCGCGCGTCCCGGAGCGCGGCGAGGATGCCGGGCATCAGGCGGTAGCGCCCCTCGGCCCGCTGGTAGCAGTTGACGTTCGTGCCCATCGCGATGTGCTCGCCCTGCCACTTCCTGGCGGCCAGCTCTTTGCGGACGAGCTCCGGCGCGTTGACCTTGACCACGATCTTGGAGTTGAAGTCCAGCCCCGCGTCCAGATCGAGGTAGGTATGCGTGTTCCGGGCGAAGCAGTTGTGGCTGACCACGCCGTTGGAGATGAAGTCACCGGTCCCCGTGGTGATGTCGAACATCGGGAGCTCAAGGCCCAGCGGTTCGATCGCCATGACCCGCAGCGTGGCGTCGCTCTTGAGCGCGGTCCCCGCGATGCTCCGCTTGCGCGTGATCGCCGGGTCGGTGCTGTGAAAGAACCTGAGGCGCTCCTTCAGGCCGCCCCGGAACCTGACGTGACACAAGCCGTTCGGCTTCGAGGTCTGGTCGATCGCGACGTCGAAACCCAGCGACTGCAGCGACGAGACGGTCCAGCCGATGATCTCCTGGTCGGTGTTGGTGATGCGCAGGATGCCCCCGCTGCAGCTGCCCTCGGCGTCGAAGATGCCGGCCAGGAAGCCCTTCCGCCAGTCCTGGGTCGGAGAAGGAGGCCACTCGATCAGCCACCGGATGAACCGGACCTGATCACGCCTCCCCGTACGAATGGCCATCATGCACCGTCTCCGGTCGCTGGCCTCGGCAAAGCAGAACTCCTTCACCTCAACTCCGACTTGCACCAGATACACCCGCGTTCTGTCCAGCGCCTCCTGATCGACTAGGGCGAGCCGGAACTGGTGACGTTGCCCTGACGCCTTATCTGGCTGGTCAGGGCTGTCGCCGGACAGGTGCGCGTCGCCGCGGATCATGCCGCACAGGTAGCCGCGCCGGTAGTCGGCCGTCTCCTTGAGCGGCTCGGCGAAGCCGCCGGTGCCCAGCAGCTTGCTCTGCAGGGTCAGGTGCGGGCGCTGCAGCGGGCCGCCCCACTCGGTGCCGGTGACGTGCTTCCAGCCGCGGCCGGTCAGGAAGCGGTGGTCCGCGCTCGTGACGAGCTTCGTGCCGTCCTCCAGCGTGACCCGGTAGGCCGGCTTGACCGTCTGCCAGTGCGCCAGCACGTTGGTGATCACGTAGCGGCGGTAGTCGCCGTCCCTGACGGTCCCGTAGATCGCGTCCCCGGCGCGCACCTCGGCCAGCGGCTTCGTCCGGCCGTCGGCCATCAAGATCGGTGTCTCTCCCGATAGGCAATAGGCGCACGCATGGCTGCATCCCCGGTAGGGGTTGATCGTCCAGCGGAACGACATCCTCGACGACTCGGGCACCCGGTTGATGACCGATCGGGCCTGGATCTCGTAGAAGGTCATGCCCTGGAAGCCCGGCGTGTCGAAGGATCGGGTGACCGCGCCCCGCTCGAACAGCGCCGGGGCCCTGCCGCCCGGCGCTACGGGCGCCGCGCCGCCGGAGCCGTCAGCCAAGGCGGTCCCGGAGCCGTCAGCCGGGGCGGTCCCGGCGTGCGCCGGGTCGTCGGGCTGGTCGGCGTAGAGTTGCAAGCTTTCCCAGCGCATGTTATGCAAGTATAGAATGACAGTTCGAGCGCGTCAAATATCTGTTCGATAACGCCTGGGCCTGGGCCCGCGTGTTTTGCCCGGGAAACGGCGTACCACGAGTGAGCGGAAATTTGACCCGCCGGGGATGCGGCTAAAAATCTTGCGTTGGGGGATAGTGAGAGTTATTCCACCCACCCGCAAGGCGGAGGTGGCGCCATGGCGCTGTCGATGGACGAGCAGCGCATGCTCGCCGAGATCGAGCGTCGGCTTGCCGACGACGATCCTGTGCTGGCTGCCCGCCTGACCTCGTTCCGGTTGCCCAGGCTGACGCTCGCGACCCGGTCGGCGCGCTCGCGGCTGATGACCTCGCTGCTCATGCTCGTGGTCGTCGGGGTCGTGGCGGTGTTCGTCTACGCCCTCATCCCGTTCCGCGGTCAGGCGGCCAGGATGGGGACTGCCCACGCGACGGTGCCGCATTCCACCGCCTCGTCGCCCCGCCCGGCCAAGTCCGCGGCAGGCCAGGGCCAGGCAGCGGGCGTCCGCCCGGCCGGCAGCGCCGCGCGGACGCCGGCTCAGCTCAAGGGTCCGGCGACTGGCCGTTCGGGACCATCTGCTGCTTACGGCAAGTAACCGGCGATCATCCCCGCGAGCTGTCACGGCGCGGGCTCAGGACTGGCGCCACAGCTGAATCAGGTATTGCTCCAGGCACTCCAGGTCCTTCCGGGCGCGCTGGAACTCATCGCCGAGCGGATCGCCGTGCCGGTCGAACAGCTCGTGGTAGAGCCGGACTACCTCATCTCGGTTCCGGGCGTAGACCCGCACGGAGTAGTCCCCCACGCCGCCGGCCAGCCGCAGCCCGGCGACGGCCGGGCCGGCCGAGCCCATGTCGACCGACAGCAGCCCGCGCACGTAGAGCTGGCCCTTGGCTTCCTCGTCCCAGCCGTCACCGCAGGCCGTGGGCGCGCCCTGCCACTCCTCCAGGATGAGCTTGACCTCGACGTGCTCCTGCAGGCTCCCCACCCAGAGCTGTTCCCGGTTGAGGCTGACCAGGGCGCCGACCGGCGGCAGCGGACCGCCGGGCGCGTCCGGGTCTATCCCCGCGTCATGGATCCGGAACATCCTGCGCTCCGGGAAGACCGGAATCTCAAGCCGGAGCAGCCTGTAACTCACCCGCCCCCCACCGTTAGGCTCACCTACCCCCTCGGACGGCAACACGACCGGCTGGCGTTCACTGCGTTGCGTGCCTAGTGCTGGTTGCATGCCTGATGTCCTAAGTCCTGCTATGAATCACAAATGTACCCAGGTGACGGACGTTACCGCAGGCGATCCCGCACGATCCGTGCTGGCTGCGGCGGCGAGGATGGCCGCGGTGACGGATCTCACCCCCTGGCCGTGAAATGACAGAGGTTGTGCGCGTATTAATTAGTTGTTGCGCAGCAACAATAAGTGTCCCGACGTTTGCCGAGGTGTGCGTTGCCTGAGCCCAGCAGCCGCAGGCGCTACCTCATCCTCGCCATCTGCTGCATGAGCCTGCTGATCGTGGGGCTGGATAACACCATCGTCAACGTGGCACTGCCCTCGATCCGGCGTGACCTGCACGCGTCGGTGGCGGGCCTGCAGTGGACGGTCGCCGCCTACACGCTCGTGCTCGCCTCGCTGCTGATGGCATCAGGCTCGACCGCCGACAGGATCGGCCGCCGCCGTGTCTTCCAGGCCGGGCTGCTGACCTTCACGGCCGGGTCCCTGCTGTGCAGCCTGGCCCCGTCGCTGGGCTGGCTGATCGCGTTCCGGATGCTGCAGGCGGTCGGCGGGTCGATGCTCAACCCGGTGGCCATGTCCCTCATCACCAACACGTTCAGCGACCGGGCCGAGCGGGCCAGGGCCATCGGCATCTGGGGCGGCGTGATCGGCATCAGCATGGCGCTGGGACCGGTGGCGGGCGGCGCGCTGGTGGCGACGGTGGGCTGGCGCGGCATCTTCTGGGTGAACGTGCCGATCGGCCTGGCGGCGGTGGTCCTGACCGGCCTGTTCGTGCCGGAGTCACGGGCGCCGCGGGCCCGCCGGATCGACCCGGTGGGCCAGGTGCTGGTCATGATCACCCTCGGCTCGCTGACCTACGGGATCATCGAGGGCCCGGGCTCCGGCTGGACTTCCGGGAAGATCATCTTTTTCTTCGCGGTGGCGCTCGCCGCGCTCGTCACGCTGCTGGTGTACGAGCCGCGCCGGAAAGAGCCGCTGCTCAACCTGCAGTTCTTTTCCAGCGTGCCGTTCGCCGGCGCGACGCTGATCGCGGTGTGCGCGTTCGCGGCGCTGGGCGGGTTCCTGTTCGTCAACACCCTGTACCTGCAGGACGCGCGCGGGTTCTCCGCGCTGCACGCGGGCCTGTACACGCTGCCGATGGCGGTGATGACGGTCATCTTCAGCCCGCTGTCCGGCCGGATCGTCGGCAGCAGGGGCGCCCGGCTGCCGCTGCTGCTGGCCGGCGCCGCGATCGCGGTCAGCGGCGCCGCGCTGACCGGGCTGACCACCAGCACCCCCGCCTGGTGGCTGTTCCTCGACTACGTCATCTTCGGGATCGGGTTCGGGCTGGTGAACGCCCCGATCACCAACGCCGCGGTGTCCGGCATGCCGGTCGCGCAGGCGGGCGTGGCCGCGGGCGTGGCGTCGTCGAGCCGCCAGATCGGCCAGTCGCTGGGCGTGGCCGTCATCGGCTCGCTCGTGACATCCGGCATTCACGGGCCGCTGCGGACCAGTTTCGCTCCGGCGAGCCACGTGGGCTGGTGGACGCTGGCCGGCTGCGGCGCGGCGGTGTTCCTGCTCGGCCTCATGACGACCGGGCGGCGAGCGCTGGCCAGCGCGGCCAGGACCGCGGCGAGACTGCAGCCGGACGAACCCCCGGCGCTGCCGGTGCGCGCCCGCTAACCCCGCGGCGCGCTGCTTCCACCGCGGCGCCGTTTCCCGTGCCCGCCCCGGTGACTGCCCTGGACGGCGCGCCGGCGCGGGTGGTCGGCCGCCTGGCCGTGGTCGCCCTGCCGTGGGGAGGGGACCATGTGCTCGCCCGGCCGGGCCGGGGGCGTCATCCGCTCGTCCGGCCAGGCGCCGGCGGCGTGCCCGGCCGCGGGGTCAGGCGCCGCGGCCTGCTCGCCCGGGTAACCGGCCGCGAGCTCTGCCACCCCTCGTCCGTCCGGCCCGCGACCGTCCGCCCCGTGACCGGCTGCCGGGTAGCCGGCGGCTCCTTCCCGGCGGGGAAGGGGGTCAGCGCCGAGAACGCGGGGTAGTCACTGCGGAAGTCCCCGTACCCGTCGCCGTGCCCCCCGATTCCCGGCGGCTGGGTCGGCCACGGCATCTTGATGGCCGGTATCACCGAGGTGAGCGCGTCACTTGCCTCCATCGCGGCGCGCCGCCGTTCTGACTCCGCGCGCGCCTCGGCGGCGGCGGCCGCCTGGCGGACGCCGCTGAGGCGCGCGCGGCGCCGGCGCTGGCGGGCGCGCGACCTTGCGATCCAGCTGCCGCCGGCCAGCAGCGCGACGACGGCCAGGGCAGCGATGAGCAGCACAACCATGCGGTATCCGCAATCAGGATGAGTGGGCCGAGGGGCAGGGTCCAATCGTACTCATGCGGTGACGCTCTGGTTGGCAACTGCGCCAGGTCAGCCACACGAGTCCGGTGAGCCACGCGGATACCGCCGGCCGGGCCGGCTGACTAGGCTCGTGACGTGGTAACGGCGACGGACTGGGTAACCATCTCCTCGCTCGCGACGGCGGGCGGGACACTCGTGCTGGCCGTGGCCACGTTCTCGTCGGTCCGCTCGGCGAACCGGACGGCGCGGGCGGCGGAGCGGTCACTGCAGATCGGGCTGCGCCCGCTGCTGGTCCAGTCGCGGCGCGACGATCCGGCGCAGAAGATCATGTACGGCGACGAGCAGTGGGTCAAGCTGCCGGGCGGGGCGGCGGTCGCCGAGATCCGCGGCGAGGACGGCCACGAGACAGTCTACCTGGCCATCTCGCTGCACAACGCGGGCCGCGGCCTGGCCATCATCCACGGCTGGCGGTTCTACCCCGCCCGCCTCACAGGGCCGCAGGTGCCGCCGGCGCCCGAGACATTCCGGATGCAGACACGGGACCTCTACATCCCGGTGAACGACACGGGGTTCTGGCAGGCGGCGTTCCGTGACCACGACGACCCGGAGTACGGCCCGGCCCTGGACGCGGTCAAGGCCAGGCTGCCGGTGACCATCGACCTGCTCTACGGCGATCATGAGGGCGGCCAGCGGGTGGTCAGCCGGTTCTCGCTGGTACCCCGCAGCGACGAGGACCAGTCCTGGCTGCCGTCGGTGGTCCGGCACTGGAACGTAGACGGGGCCGACACCCGCCCGCTTCCGCCGACGGGCTAGCGCGCGGCCGATCGGCGGCAAATGCCTGCCGGGGGGCCGCGATCGCCGGTTTCGCCCGCCCCCCTTCCAGTAGGGTGCCGAAGATGGAGCAAATCGCCCCGGCGGCGACGCAGTGGAGCGCGGCAGTCGAGGAGGCCGGCTGGATCGCGGCGGCCCTCGCCCCCTTCGAGCAGGGCCTGGTCGCCTCCGTGATCCCCCCGGGGTACCCCGCCTACGCGCGGGTGCTCCACCCGGTCCGCACCGCGCTGGGCAAGGGCACCCGGCCGGTCCGCTGGGCGGAGATCGCGGACTGGAGCGGAGTGCGGCTGCACCCGGACTCGCAGTTCCACTCGGTCGCGCTGCCGCCGGGCCGGCCCGCCGGTCCGGCCCCGTGGAACGGCCAGGGGCCCGAGCGGGGCAGCCTGGATCTGGCCGACGCGGAGACGCTCATCGAGCTGCTCAGGCCGCACACGAGCACGCCGGACGGCTGCCTGTTCTGCATGTGGGACGGCTGGGGCTGGGACACGGCGCTGTATGTCGCGCTGCCCGGCGAGCCGCCCATCCCGCTGCCCGATCCGGTGCCGCCCGAGGTCAGGTACGGCCCGCGGGTCCAGCTGCCCGGCCGTGACTACCTGCTCTACACCGGCCCGATCGACGCCGCGCTGGCCTTCGCCGGATCGCCGGGCCAGACGCCCAACCTCTGGTGGCCCGCGGACCGCGCCTGGTGCGTGGCCTCGGAAATCGACCTGGGCTGGAGCTACGTCGGCGGCTCGGCGGAGCTGATCGAGGAACTGGTCTCCGAACCACGGCTGGAGGCGCTTCCCGCCCTACCCGACCATCTGCACTCGTGGGTCGAGGAGTACGTCATTCAATCCGCCGAACGGGCAGCGGCCGATCTCGTCAGCTCCGGCAAGGCGAGCATCGAGACCGCGCGCGGGACGATCCGGGCGACGCTGCGCGGGCCGGGCAGGCTGAGCCGCACCGGCTCGCTGCGGATCCAGAGCGAGGGCCGCGGCCTGATGGGATCGCGGACCGAGCACCGGCTGGCCGCGTCCGGGCCAGGCGAGCTCCCCGCCGAGATCGCGGGTTACCTGACCGTGGCGCTCACCGGGCTGGTCGAGAACTGACCGCCGTCAGAACCGGGTGTGTTCCAGCCAGTAGGCGAACAGCTCCTGGTCGCCGAGCACCTCGACGCCGGCCTTGGCCGGCGGCAGCCGCCGCATCAGCACGAGGAACAGCGGCGCGGCCGGCCCGCGCACGGCGGTGTCGGCCCTGGCGTGGCCGGGCTCGACGGTCAGTCCCTCCGCCGTCCGCGTGACCAGCCACTCCCCGGTCCCGTCCGGCGCGTCGCCGGTGACGTGCACGTGCAGGGTCTGCCCCTCCGCGGGCAGCGGCAGCGGCTGATCACCAGGATCCCCGGCGGCAAAGCCGAGCCACTCGTCGATGCCGTCGGTGGCCAGGTCGGCGGCGATCCGGACCTCACGCCCGACGGCGAGCTCGGCGTCGGCGAGATGGACGGCCGTCTCGTGCGCCATCCGGCGCGCCCACAAGCCGGCCCCAGGCCGGTGAGCGTCCACACCCGCTCGCCGCCTCCGGCCCGGACCGAGTCGATGAGCAGGGTGGCGCCGCCGTTCAGCCAGTCCGGGCGCTGCGCCGGGTCGTCCGGGATCCGGCCGTTCGGGACGTCGCGGAACGCGATGAACTCGGGGGAGCGGCGGGTCACGATCTCGGCCGCCCACCGCTGCGCCCGCCCGACGTGCGTGGCCAGCTGCCGGAGGGTCCAGTCGGGGCAGGTCGGGATGGCGCGGGCCTCGTCCTCGTCGGTGACGATGCCGGCCAGCCGCGCGGTGGACTCGCGGATGCCCGCGTAGAAGCGTTCCCCGCCGATCAGTGACATGTGCTGTCCGCTGCCGCGCCGGTCAGCCGCACCCGCAGCCGCCGCCGCAGCAGCCGCCCCCGCCGCCCCCGGCTGGACCTGACGCTGCGGCCCGGCCGCCGACCGCGACGGCGGACAGCAGCTTCACCGTGTCGCCGTGTCCCTCGGGGCAGGTGCAGGGGTCGGCCGACTCGCTCATCGGGCGGGTCAGCTCGAAGGTGGCGCCGCACGCGCGGCACCGGTACTCGTATCGCGGCATGCCAGCCACCTTATGCCAGCCCGGGGTACCTGAACCAGAATGATCACGAAGAGTTGCCCGGGTGCCCGCGCCTGAAAGCCTTCATGATCATGGCTGATCAACGGGACAGGTGCGCCGCGGGGGCGTAGGCGGCGCGCAGCCGGGCCTGCGCTTGGGTGTCCGCGCCGGCCTGGTCGAGGCCGAGCAGGGCGGCCCCGGCGATCGGCGGCACGTCGATGATGCGCACGGACGCGCCCGGTGCTTCCGCACCGAGCCTGGCCTCGATGCCGCCGTTGAGCAGCGGATCCCGCGCCGTGAGCAGCCCGCCGCCGAGCACGACAGGGGTGGCCAGGCCGGTCAGGCCGAGGCGGCGCATGGCGGTGAGGATCATCAGGCAGATCTCGTCGGCCTGCCTGCTGACCAGGCTCCGGGCCACCCGGTCGCCGCGGTGCGCGGCCGCGAACAGCACGGGCGCGAGGCCCAGCAGCCCGTCCCCGGCGATCTCGCCCTTGTGCACGCGGAGGGTAACCTCCCGCACCGTCCGGACGCCGAAGTGGGCGGCCACCGCTTCGCGCAGCGCGGTCGCCTCACCGCGGCCGTCCTCTGCCCTGATCGCCCACCACAGCGCGGCACTGCTGAGGCCGAACCCGCCGCCCCAGTCGCCGCTGATGCGCCCCAGCGCGAGATAGCGGGTGGACCGCCCGTCCGGAGCGAGCCCTACGCAGTTGATCCCGGCGCCGCAGGTGACGGCCACCCCCCAGTGCCGGCCCGGGCCGTCCTGGCCGCCCGGCCCGGTGTCCGGGCGGCCCGCGCGCAGCACGGCGAAGGTGTCGTTGACCACGGAGGTGGTGCGGCCCCAGCCCTGCGCGTGCAGCGCCGCGCAGACCTCTTCCTCCTCCTCGGGCAGGTCGGCGTTGGCCAGGCACGCGGACACGTGCCCGGCGACAGGCCCGCCCGCCGGGGAGAGGGCGCCGTCCCGGCCCGCCCGCGCCGCCGCCGCGGCCACGAGGCCCGCGAGCATCGCGACGGTGGACGGCACCCCGTCGCGCTGCGCGTCCATGCCCGGGCCGCGGACGCTGGCCCGCAGCGACCCGTCCGGGGAGATCAGCGCGACGTCGGTCTTGCTGTTGCCGCCGTCGATGGCGAGTACCGCGGGCCGCCGGTCATCCACCGCTGGCCCAGGGCAGGTAGCGGGCGTTCGCCGCGAGCAGGAGATTGGTCAGCCGCCGCGCCAGGTCCGCCTGGCCGATCAGCGGGTGCGCGAGCATGGCCGCTTCCACCCGGTCCCTGCCGCCGCGCAGCGCCGCATCGACCGCGAGCTCCTCGTAGGCGCTGACGTGGGCGATCAGGCCCCGCTGCAGCGGCTCGACCGGGTCGGCGGGCAGCGGTGCCGCGCCGCCGGCGCCGACCCTGGCCGGCACCTCGATCACCGCCTCGCCGGGCAGGAACGGCAGCGTGCCCGCGTTGCGGACGTTGACCACCTGGACGTCGCCGCCGTCACCGGCCAGCGAGGCGAGCAGCGCCACCGCCGCCTCGGAGTAGAAGGCGCCGCCGCGGCTGCCCAGCAGGTCCGGCTTGCGGTCCAGCGCCGGGTCGGCGTACATGCCGAGCAGCTCCTGCTCGATCCCGGCCACCTGCTCGGCCCGGGTCGGCTCGCCCCGCTCGGCCAGCACCACCGCGTCGTGATCGTAGAAGTAGCGCAGGTAGTACGACGGCACCGCGCCGAGGCTGAGCATGACCGAAGCGGGCAGGCCGGTGCGCTTGGCGATCTCGTCGCAGTGGGTGGCCAGCAGGTCGGGCAGCCGGTCCTTCCCGTCCACCAGGACCTTGCGCTCCCAGGTCAGGTGGTTCAGCCCGACGTGATCGAGCTGCACGCGGTCCGGCGGCACCTCGAGCAGCGCGGCGAACTGGCGCTGGAACCCGATCGCCACGTTGCACAGGCCCACCGCGCGGTGGCCGGCGTCTAGCAGCGCGCGGGTGACGATGCCCACCGGGTTGGTGAAGTCGATGATCCAGGCCGAGCTGTCAGCCCGGCGCCGGGCCCGTTCGGCAATATCGAGGACCACGGGGACCGTGCGGAGCGCCTTCGCCAGCCCGCCCGCCCCGGTCGTTTCCTGCCCGACGCAGCCGCACACCAGCGGCCAGGTCTCGTCCCGGTGCCGGGCCGCCTGGCCGCCGACCCGCAGCTGCAGCAGCACCGCGCCGGCGCCGTCGAGGCCCTCGTCCATGTCGGTGGTCCAGCGGACCTGCCCCGGGTGGCCGAGCGCCCGCATGATCCGCGCTGAGAACGGGCCGACCACAGACAGCCGGCCCTTGTCCGGGTTGACCAGCGTGAGCTCTTCGACGCTGACGTCGCCGGCCAGCCGCGCGATCCCGTTGACGAGCTCCGGCGTGTAGGTCGAGCCGCCGCCGACCACCGCTATCTTCATCAGAATGCCCTCGTCAGAGTGTCGGCCGTGGCGACGTGGCAGGCGGCCTGGTGGTCGGGGAGCAGCTCCCGCAGCGGGGGAGTGACGCGGTGGCACTCGTCGATGGCGAGCGGGCAGCGCCACCGGAACCGGCAGCCGGGCACCGGGTCGATCACCCGCGGCGGCTCGCCCCGGTCGGTCTCGGCGCCGATGTTCAGCGGCGCCCGCGGATCCGGGACCGCCGACAGCAGCAGCTGGGTGTAGGGGTGCCGCGGCCGGGCGAGCACGTCCTCGACCGGGCCGGACTCGGCGACCTGCCCCGCGTACATCACGATCAGCCGGTCGGCCACGTAACGGGCGCTGGCGATGTCGTGGGTGATGTAGAGGACGGACACGTCCTGCTCGTCGCGCAGGCCGGCCATGAGGTTGAGCAGGCCGATGCGGATGGACACGTCCAGCATCGACACCGGCTCGTCGGCCAGGATGAGCTTCGGCCGCAGCGCGAGTGCCTGGGCGAAGCCGAGCCGCTGCCGCTGGCCGCCGCTCAGCTCGTGCGGGTACCGCTGCAGGATCTCCGTGGCCGGGGTCAGCCCGACCGCCTCCAGCGCCCGCACCGCCTCCTCGCGCCGCTGCCCGGCGGCCAGCTCGGGCCGGTGCAGCTTCAGGGCACGGAGCAGGCCGTGCGGGGCGCGGAACACGGGGTTGATGGAGCTGAACGGGTCCTGGAAGACCATGGGCACGTCGCCGCGGTACCGCAGCAGGTCCGTGCGGGACCGGATCGACGACACCGGCCTGCCCTGGAAGTAGATCTCGCCGCTGGTCGGCCGGTAGATCTTGGCGAGCAGCCGGGCGATGGTGCTCTTGCCGCTGCCGCTCTCACCCGCGAGCGCCACGATCTCGCGCGAGCCGATGGTCAGGCTCACGTCGTCGACCGCGTGCAGGGTACGCCGGGACAGCGCATTGCCGATCTTGAAATGCCTGGTCAGGCCCTCGGTGCGCAGCAGCGGCTCGGTCACGGTGTCAGTCAACGCTGGCCTTCTCCGCTGTCTCGCCGGCGTAGCGCAGGCACCGCACCAGCACGCCGTCCCGCTGGTACAGGTCCGGCCTGGCCTGCCCGCAGGTAGCCATGACCTGCGGGCAGCGGGCGGCGAACCAGCAGCCCTGCTGCGGCTGGGACAGGTCCGGCGGCCGGCCCGGGATGCCGGTCAGCGGGACCCGCTCGCCCCTGATGGATGGGAACGCCTCCAGCAGGCCGATGCTGTACGGGTGCCGCGGGTTGTCGAAGACCTGCCGGGTGGGACCCCACTCGGCGACCTGGCCGGCGTACATCACCATGAGCCGCTGGGAGAAGTGGCTGACCAGCGACATGTCGTGGGTGACGAAGATGACCGCGAAGCCCAGCTCCTCCTGCAGCTTCCTGATCTGCACCATCAGCGAGCGCTGCGCGACCACGTCGAGCGCCGACGTGGGCTCGTCCATGATCACCAGATCCGGCGTGAACAGCAGCGCCATCGCGATCATGGACCGCTGCCGCATGCCGCCGGACAGCTGGTGCGGGTAGCTCTTCAGGTGCACCGGGTCGATGCCGACCATGCGCAGCACCTCGGCCGACCGGCTGGCGATCTCGGCCGCCGACCGGACCCCGTGCGCCCTCATCGCGTCCTTGAACTGCGCCCCGATCGCCTTGACCGGGTTGAGCGCGTTCATCGCGCTCTGCATGACGACCGACAGGTCGCGCCAGCGGACGGCCGCCAGCTGCGTGTCGGTCATCCCGACCATGCTGACGCCCTTGAAGGCGACGCTCCCGCCGGTGATGCTGGCCGGCGGGGCGAGCAGCTGGGCGATGGCGAACAGCAGCGTGGACTTGCCGCAGCCCGACTCGCCCACGATGCCCAGGAACTCGCCCGGGTACAGGTCGAAGCTCACCCGGTCCACCGCGGCGACGTCTCCGCGGTCCGCCGCGTAGGCGACCGACAGGTCGCTGACCGTCAGCACCGGGTCCGCCGCCGGGCGGGAGCCGGGGGAGCGGGGGTCGGCGTCAGCCCGCACGCTTGACACGGGTCCTCCGAACCGGCCTGAGAGCCGGGTTGCCTATCTCGTCAAAAGCGTAGTTGAGCAGCGCGAACGCCGCCCCCAGCGCGGCGATGCAGGCCCCGGGGGCGAGCGCCCACAGCGGCTGGCCGGTCTGCAGCGCCGCGTTGTTCTGCGCCCAGTACAGCATCGTCCCCCAGCTCTGCGTGTTGGGGTCGCCCAGGCCGATGTACTGCAGGCTGGACGCGAACAGCACGGCGTACAGGGCGTTGGTCAGGAAGCTCGCCACGATCAGCGAGGTCATCGTGGGGATGACCTCCACCGCGATGATGTAGAGCCGCCGCTCGCCGCGGACCCGGGCCGCCTCCAGGAAATCCCGGTTGCGCAGCGAGAGCGCCTGCGCGCGCAGCTGGCGCGCGGTGTAGGACCAGCTGGTGAAGGTGATGACCAGGATGAGCACCAGCGTGCTCCCGCCGTGCGCGTACCCGGCGATCACGATCAGCAGCGGGAACAGCGGGATGACCAGCAGCACGTCGGTCAGGACGCTGAGCGAGCTGTCCCAAAGGCCGCCGAGGTAGGCGGCGGCGACGCCGATGAGCACTGCGATCCCGGTCGCGGCCAGGCCGACCACCAGCGCGATGATCAGCACGTTCCGGGTGCCCCACACCAGCTGGGCCCACATGTCCTGCCCGTAGGCGGTGGTGCCGAGTAGGTGGCCGGTCGAGGGCCCGAGGCGGGGGGCGTAGGCGTCGGCGCTCGGGCTGTCGTGCGCGATCACGCCGGGGAAGATCGCTACCAGGGCGAAGACGGCCAGCAGCGCGGCGCCCGCGGTGGCCTTGCGGTTGGACCGCACCGCGCGGCCGATCCGGGCCAGCCCCTGGGTAGCCGGCGACGCCGGGCCGGTCGGCGCGCCGGCGACGGCCCCCTGGCCGGGCTGGGCGGCAGTGGTGGAGACGCCGGACAAGGGCATCGACATGGCGCTAGCCTGCCGTCCTGGTGCGCGGGTCGAGCAGCGCGGTGGCGATGTCGGACAGCAGGATCGCCACCAGCACCGCGAGCGTGATGAGCAGGAACAGCGCCTGCATCAGCGGGAAGTCCTCGCCCTGCACCGCCTGCAGCAGCATGTAGCCGACGCCGGGGTAGTTGAACACGTACTCGATCAGGATCGCCCCGCTGACGACGAACCCGAGCGACATGGCGAAGCCGGTGAGGTTGGGCAGGATGGCGTTGCGGGCCGCGTAGTCGACCATGATGCGCCGGCCCGGCAGGCCCTTGGCGCGTGCCATCCGCACGTAGTCCTCGGCCAGCGTGGTGATCATCGTGTTGCGCATGGTCAGGATCCAGGTGCCGATGGTGGTGATCAGCAGCGCCGCTGCGGGCAGCACGGCGTGCGAGAGCACGTCGGCGATGAAGGTCGGTGACAGGCCCGGGGTGTCGGTCGAGACGTAGTAGCCGCCCTCGGTGGGCAGCCAGTGCAGGGTGAGCCCGAAGATCAGCACGAGCACCATGCCGACCCAGAAGTACGGGATCGCCGAGGTGATCACGAAGACCGGCGGCATGACGCTGTCCAGCCGCCCGCCGCGCCGCCAGGCGGCGACGATGCCCAGGCCGGTGCCTGCCGCGAAGGCCAGCACCGTGGTGACCCCCACCAGCCCGAGCGTCCACCAGATCGCGCCGCCGATGACCGAGCTGACCGTCGCCGGGTAGAAGTCCAGCGACGTGCCGAAGTTCCCGGTCACCACGTGGTGCAGGTAGATGACGTACTGCGCGGCCAGGCCCTGCTTCGTGTTGACCCCGAACAGGACGTCAAGTGCCTTGATCGTGCCCGGGTTGACCTGCCCGTGGAACTTGGACAGCATCGCGAGCGCGGGGTTGCCCGGCATCAGCCGCGGCAGCAGGAAGTTAAGAGTCAGCGCCGCCCACAGCGTGAACACGAAGAAGCCGAGGCGGCGCACCGCGAACCTCAAGCTCGTCCCCTCCTCGTCATGGCCGGCTCCTGTCAGTCAGCTCGTCACCGTCATGATTACCCCCTGCCGGGACCCGCGGGGGTGCGTGCCCGGTGACCGGGGGAATCTCCGGGCACGCACCGGCTTACTTCAGGTGCAGCAGCACCTGCTCCATGTCCGGGAAGGCGTACGCCGACGGCTGGGCGTAGGGGTTGCCCGGCGTAGGCCAGCCGGAGTGGCCCTGGGTGCTGTACTGGAACCAGTCCACCGCTTCCACCACCGGGATGATCGGCAGCTGGCTCAGCATGACCTGCTGGAGCCCGTTGACGATCGCGTGCTGCTGCGTCGTGCTGGTGGTGGCGGCGTAGGAGTGGATGAGGCTGTCGGTGGCCGGGCTGCTGTAGCGCTCGTAGTTCGATGCGGCCGTCTGGCCGATCGGGGCCGAGCTGGACGACAGCAGCCAGTTCCTGAGCTCGTAGTACGGACCGGGGCCGAAGCTCTGCTGGTCGTAGTAGGCGAGCTGGTACTTGCCGGCGTACAGCGCCGCGGTGAAGGCGGTGTTGGTCAGGTTGTCGGGCGTCAGCGAGATGCCGACCGCCTTCAGGTTCTGCTGGATCACCTGCATGGAGGCGACCCAGTCGGAGTAGTCGCCGATGTTGATGACGGAGAACGCGAGCTTCTGGCCCTTCGCGTTCGCCATGATGCCGTCGGTGCCCATCGTGAACCCGGCCGAGGCCAGCAGCTGCTTCGCCTTCGCCGGGTTGTAGCCGTAGTTGTACTTGCCGGCCAGCGAGGTGTCGAGCCAGCTGGAGAACGTCGGCGTGACGATGCCGGCCTGGTTGGCGGGCGGCTCGTACCCGGACTCGCCGATCGAGGAGACCTTGCCGCGGTCGATCGCGTACGACATGGCCTGGCGGACCTTGACGCTGGCCAGCAGCGGGTTGGTCAGGTTCGGCACCAGCGAGACGTTCACCGTCGGCGGGAACCAGTAGTGGAAGGCGGGGCTCTTCGACGTGTAGAACGCCTTGATGTTCGGGATGTACTGCGATCCCCACTGCGCCTGGCCGCTCGCTAGCTGGTCGTTGGCCGTGTTGTTCGAGGTGAACGCCGGGTACTCCACCTTCTTGACGCGCGGGAGCCCTGGCTGCCAGTAGTGCGGGCTGGCGGTGTAGGTGACGTTCGCGCTGGTGCACGGGCTGACCACGTACGGCCCGGTCCCTACCGGGTGGGCGTCGGAGTACGTCACCGGGTTAGCGATCTTCGACCAGATGTGCTGGGGCACGATCGGGGTCTGGTCGGCGATGTAGTAGAAGTCGGGCACCGCCGGCGCCTTGAAGGTCATGGTGACCTGGTCCGGGCCGGCCTGGCTGACGCTGGACAGCACCGACCACACCCCGGGCAGGTCCAGCGCCGGGTACTTCTTGAGCAGGTTGAAGGTGTACACCACGTCCGCGGCGGTCATCGGCGTCCCGTCGCTGAACTTGACGCCCTTGCGGATGGTGAACGTCAGCGACTTGTTGCCCGCCCCCCACGCCCAGGACGTCGCGAGCATGGGCGTGGTCTTGCCGTTCTGCAGCGGGTTGACGTAGACCAGCGGCTCGTACACGAAACCGAAGGACAGCAGCTGGTCCGAGCCGAGCAGCGGGTTGAAGCCGCAGGTCCACAGGGCGCCGTTCTCGTTCGATATCGTCACCACGCCGCCGCTGCTGCCGCCGGTCGCCTTGCTGCCGCCGCCTGAGCCAGCGCTGCAGCTGGCCGCGAGCAGGCTGGCCGTGACGATGAGCCCGAATCTGGCCCAGCGCCGGTACGCGTTAGTCCGTCTCATGGCATTCAGTCCTTTGTCGTGTGTGCGTTATTCAGCGGCCGCCCCGGCCCGTGCCTGCCGTCCAGGTGGTTTGTGACTGTACCGAGCCGGGCCTGCGCCGCCTCGACGGCAAGCGCGACGGCGCCGATCAGGGGTGCGTCGAACGGGAACTCGGCCAGCACGAGCTGCGGCGGGAACGGGACCGCTGCCTGCAGCGCCCGCTCCAGGCCGGGCTGCAGGCGATCCCAGGAGCCGGTCATCCCGCCGCCCACGGCGATCCGGGCCGGATCGATGCAGTTGGCGAGGTTGACCAGGTGGAAGGCGAGCTCCGCGACGAACTCGTCGATGACATCGTCCAGCGCCTGGTCGCGGACGCTGGCCTCGAAGGCCTCCGCGGCGGACAGTTCCCGCGGCGAGCCGGCGGCACTGGTGGCCCGCTTGCCCAGGGCCCGGGCGCTGACCATCCCCTCCAGCGGGACGCGGTCGGCCAGCGCGAGCCCGACCTCGCCGACGGCGCGCAGGTTATAGCCGATCTCGCCGGCCGCGCCGTGCCGTCCCATGATCACCCGGCCGCCGATCACGATCGCGGCGGACAGCCCGGTGCCGAGGTTCAGGTAGATGCCCGGATCACAGCCTGCCAGGGCGCCCCAGGTGGCCTCGGCGCGGGCGGCGGCCTTGGCGTCGGTGGCCATGGCGATCTGCGCGCCGGGGAAGGCGGCGCGCAGCTCGCGTCCGAGGGCGAGCTCGCCCCACCCGTCGATCGCCGGGGCTAGCTCGACCCGGTCCTCGAACGGGATCCCGAACGTGGCCACTCCGACCGCCGCCACCTGCGGCTGGCTGACCTGGGCGAGCAGTGCCCTGGCGGCGGTGACGCCGCGGCCGAAGGCCGCGCGCGCGCCGAGCTCACCGGCGCTGTTCACCGTGGCCGAGCCGAGCCGGTGGCCGCTGGGATCGGCCACGGCCACGGCGATCTTGGTGCCGCCGAAGTCGATCCCGAGCAGGACGGTGGTGCTCATGCCGTGGAGGTTCCTCCGTAGATGAGATAGTTAGGATAGTATCCAAACTATGTCGCGCCGACAAGGAATCCTGCTGGTGACAGTCCCATTCGAGGCCAGTCTTCCCAGTAAGATAGTTAGGACAGTATCCTAACTATCTATGCGGTTCAAGGATGCGTACTGACTAACTCCGTGTCATCCTCGGGGGACGAGAGATCATGGAGCGGGAGGTGGCCGTGACAGCACCCTCAGCCGGGGCGTCCGCGGAGTTGCGGGACGCAGGCCCGGGGGTGCCGTCGGCACTCAGGGGGCCGGCCGTCCGCGGCGGGCCGAACGGCACCATATCGGCCGCGCGGCCGCCGCTGATCCGCGCCCTGAACGAGCAGCTGCTGCTGGAGCACATCCGTACCCTCGGGCCGTGCTCGCGCGCCGAGCTCGCCCGCGCGTCCGGGCTGTCCAAGCCGACGGTGTCCCTGGCGCTGGGCAACGTCGAGCGGGCGGGCCTGGTGCAGGCGGCGGGGCAGCGCACCGGGGTGCCCGGCCGGTCCGCGCTGCTGTACGAGATCCGCCCCGACGCGGGACTGGTGCTCGGCCTCGACATCGGGCACGAGTACGTCAGGGGCGCGCTCGCCGACCTGGCCGGCGAGGTCCGGGCCCGGTCCACGCTGCGCGCCCGGGCCACCAGCGTCCGCGGCCGGGTGGCCGAGCTGGTGCGGCTCGCCGACGTGCTGTGCAACGAGGCCGGCATCGCCAGGTCGGCCATCACCCAGACCGTGATCGGCAGCCCGGGTGTCTACGACCCGAGCAGGAACGCGATGGCGCTGACCGGGGGACTGGCCGGCTGGGACCGGCCGGCCGCGCTCGCCGGGCTACGGGCCGCCTTCGGCGAGTCGGTGCTGATCGAGAACGACGTGGACGCCGAAGCGCTCGCCGAGCGCGAGCTCGGTCACGGCCGGAACGTGAACGACTTCGCCTTCGTGCACGTCGGCACCGGTATCGGCATGGGCCTGGTGCTCGGCGGCCAGCTCCGCCGCGGCGTGCACGGGGTGGCCGGGGAAATCGCCTTCATGCCGCTGTCGGAGGGATCGGGCGCCGACGAGAGTGACGCCCGCAAGCGCGGCGAGCTCGAGGCGGCCGCGGCGGCCGCCGCGGTGGTGCGGGCGGCCCGTAAGGCCGGCATCCGCGGGCCGGTCACCGCGCGTCGCGTCTTCGACGCCGCGGCCAGGGGCGACGAGCGCGCCGCAGCGGTCGTCGCCGGGGAGGCGCGGCTGGTGGCCAAGGCCATCTGCGCGGTGATCACGGTCGTGGATCCGGAGCTGATCGTGCTCGGCGGCGGCATCGGCCAGGCGCCCGGGTTCGCCGACGCGGTCAGCGGCCAGCTCCAGACGCTGGCCCCGGTCCGGCCGGTCGTCCGGGTCAGCGCGCTGGGCTCGGACGCCGTGGTCGACGGCTGCCTGGCGGCCGGCAGCGACCTGGCCTGGAAGCAGCTGATGGCCGCGCTGCCCACCGGCGCGTCCGCCTAGGGCGGCCGCGCAGCCGATTCGCGTAGCCCTCCGCCTAGCGCGTTCGTGCAGCGCAGCCGCATAACGCAGGCGCATGTCCGGGCCGCCGGCGGCCCTGAGGAACGGGACTGCCGGCAGGCCTAGCCTCGCGACTGCAAACGTTCGCCCTGGTTAGTCGCCTATTGCCTGTCATGATCGACGCCTACTTTTCCCCCACCGGTGGGTGAAAAGTAGGCATCCATCTCGGCGGTCTGACCGAGCCCTGCCACTCGCCGGATGCCCGAGCGCCCGGCGGGCCGGATCTACGATACGGAAACCGGGACTGCCCGCGAGAAGGCCCTTGACGCTCCGGACAGATTCTGGTCGGGTGGTTTGGAAACTATACAAACTAATGCATCGCGGAAGACCGCGGGGACCGCGGGCGTGCGACAGCGGGAGTCAGCCGATCGCGGCGCCCGGGCCGCGGGGAGGAGCGCGCCGGTGGCAGCCAGGGGACGAGCCTTCCGGAGTCGGACTTCGGCCATGGCCGCCGCGGCGGCGGCTGTGGCTTTGCTGTCCGGCGCGGCGGCCCAGGCAGCGCCAGGCGGCGCGGCAGCTGCCGCCGGGACCGGCCAGGTAAGCGGGACCGGCCAGGGCGCCACGACCGGCAGGCCAGGCGGCACCGGCCAGCTAAGCGGAGCCGGCCGGGGGAGCGCGGCCGGGACGAGATCGGCGGCCGCTGCCCTGATCGCACGGGCCCGCGCGGCTCTCGCCGCGCCGTCCGATACCGGCGCCAGCGACATTGTCAACCTCGGCGGCGCGGGCTGGCGGGTGGCCAGCAGCGCGACCGCCACCCAGCCAGGCGCCGCCATCTCCGAGCCGGGGTTCGACGCGGGCTCATGGCTGCCGGTGACCAACGACGACGCCGGGGCGCCCGGCACCGAGATCGAGGCCCTGCTGCAGAACGGCGTCTGCCCGGGCCACCCCGGCCTGCGGGTGAACCAGGGCAGCGACAGCCGGCAGAGCGTCTTCTACTCCGCCAACATGAAAACCTGCTTCGGCTACATGAGCAGGATCGGCCCGGATACCGTCCCGCGGTTCGCGGTGCCCTGGTGGTGGCGGACCGACTTCTCCCCGCGGCTGCACCAGGGCGGCCGCGCCGAGCTCATCGTCAACGGGGTGGTTGGCGCGGCCGCCGTCTGGGTCAACGGGCGCGAGGTGGCCACGCCGGCCACGGTCACCGGCGCCTACACCCGGTTCGCCTTTGACGTCACCAGGCTGCTGCGGCCCGGGACGAACACCGTGGCGATCGAGGTGCAGCCGAACAACCCCAACAAGATGTTCACCGTCAACGACGTGGACTGGAACCAGAATCCCGCCGGACAACAACACCGGCATCCAGTTCCCCGTCCAGCTGCAGGTGGCCGGCCCGCTCGCCGTCGGTAACGCGTACGTGATCCAGCAGAACGCGCCAGGCCTGGCCAGCTCGGCACTGACCGTGACGGCGGACATCACCAACTCGGCGAGCACGGCGCTAAGGGGCAGGTTCAGCGCGGCGATCGCCGCCCCGGACCACGGCAGACCAGTCATCGTGGTCAGCCGCCTGGTGGCCGTTCCCGCGCACGCCACGCAGACCGTGACGCTGCAGCCCGCCGCCTATCCCGCGCTCCGGATCACCCGCCCCCGGGTCTGGTGGCCCTACCAGATGGGCGGCCAGCCGCTGTACACGCTGGTGACCTGGATTACCCGGAACGGGCAGGTGCTGAACTCGACCCACGAGCAATTCGGCATCAGGACAGTGACCACGTACCTCACCGGCCGGTCGCCGGAGGCCCCGGCCGGAGCGCGGGTGTTCACCATCAACGGCAGGCGGTTCGTCGTCCGCGGCGGCGGGTTCTCGCCCAACCTGTTCCTGCGCTACTCGGCGGCTGACACCGCGCGGCAGGTCGTGCTGCTGCGCAACCTGGGCCTCAACACCCTCCGGCTGGAGGGTCACATCATGCCCGGTGACTTCTTCAGCCAGATGGACCGGGCCGGCATCCTGGTCAACGCCGGATACCAGTGCTGCGACGCCTGGCAGCTGCCGTCCGGCGGGCCGGGCGTGACCAGCGCGGACTACAAGGTGCTCGGCCTGTCCGCGCTGACCCTGGGCCAGCGGCTGCGCAACCACCCGAGCGTGTTCAGCTTCCAGTGGAGCGACAACCCGCCGACCCCGCGGCAGGAGAAGGTGTCGCTGGCCGGGTTCCGGCAGGCCGGCTTCGGCGATCCGCTCATCTCCTCCGCGGAGTACAACAGCAGCCCGGTCCTCGGGCCGTCGGGGGAGAAGGAGGGTCCCTACGACTGGGTGCCGCCCAGCTACTGGTACGACAGCAGCCACTACCAGAGCGGCGACTCGACCAGGACCAACGTCGGCGGCGCGTGGGCCTACGACAGCGAGCAGAGCGCCGGCGACACGGTTCCCACGCTGGACTCGATCAGCCGGTTCATGTCGCCGCGCGATCAGGCCGAGCTGTGGAAGAACCCGGGCTACAACCAGTACCACGCCAACTACGAGCCGGGCCATCACGGCTACGCGTTCGGCACGCTGTTCAACTTCGACCAGGCGCTGGCCGCCCGGTACGGGCCGTGGCCGGGCCTGGCCAGCTACGTCCGGAAGGCCCAGCTGCAGGACTACGAGAACACCCGGGCGCAGTTCGAGGCCTACCTCGCCCACTCGACGAGCAAGCCGACCCCGTCCACCGGAACGATCTACTGGCAGGTCAACAAGGGCTGGCCGAGCCTGCTCTGGAACCTCTACAACAGCGACGGCGACCAGGCCGGCAGCTACTTCGGCGCGCAGGAGGCCAACCGGAGCCTGCACGCGTTCTACGCGCTGGACACCCACGCCGTGGGCGTGGACAACCTGACCGGCACGCGGCAGGCCGGGCTGTCGCTCGAGGCCAGGGTGTACAGCCTGGCGGGGCGCCGGCTGCAGGATCTGCGGGCCGGGCCGGTCACGCTGGCCAGCCAGCAGGTCAGCAATGACCTCGGGCGGCTGCGGGTGCCGCCCGCGACCAGCGCGCCTGCGCCGGCCCAGGTCTACTTCGCGCAGCTGCTGCTGCGGCGGCACGGGGCGCTGCTCGACAACAACGTCTACTGGCTGTCCACCCAGCCAGACGTGCCGGACTGGCCCAAGACCCTGGGCAACCCGCAGGCCACGATGACCTCGTACGCGAACCTGCGCGCGCTGAGTTCGCTGCCCGCCGCGGCGGTCCGGGCGCGGGCGGTCACCTCGCGGCAGCTCGGGCCGGGCGGGGCAGCAGTCCCGGCCCGGGCCTGGGTCACCAGGGTGACGATCACGAACATTTCCTCCCGCCAGGCGGCCGCCTTCTTCCTGCGCGCTGACGTCCGGCGCGGCACCCGCAGCGGCCGCGTGCTGCCCGGCGGGAGCGAGCTGGCGTCGTCCACCTGGGCCGGCAACGACATCACGCTGTGGCCGGGCCAGACGCAGACGCTCACGGTCAGCTACAGCGCCGCTGACCTGCACGGCGCCACCCCGGTGATCAGCCTGTCCGGCTGGAATGTGGCCGCCCGCGACATCCCCGCCCCCGCGCCGTGACCGGTCCCGCACGGCGCCGGCCGCCGACCCTCTCGTGACCACCCAGAAGGAGCCCTCGTGAGATTCCGGTTTCCGCGCCCGCGTCCCTATGCCCCTGCCCGCGCCCGGGTCCTGACCCTGGCCGCTGCCGCCGCCCTGGCCGGGTCCGCCCTGGCCGGGTCCGCCTGGACCGGGACCGCGGCGTCGGCCGCATCAGCAGGCCGGGCCGCCGCCCCGGCCCGGACCCCGATCCCGGCGCAGGTCTACGCGCCGTACTTCGAGGCCTACCTGCCCAGCAGCATCTCCCAGGTCGCCCGGCAGTCCGGCGCGCGCTACCTCACGCTCGCGTTCATCCAGGCGGCGGCGAAGGGATCGTGCACGGCCACGTGGAACGGCAACGCCAGGCAGCCGCTGTCGGCCGGGCACTACCTGGGCCAGATCGCCGCGCTGCGCCGCACCGGCGGCGACGTGATCCCGTCATTCGGCGGCTACAGCGCCGACAACGGCGGCACCGAGATCGCCGACTCCTGCACCAGCGTGAGCAAGATCGCCGCTGCCTACGAGCTGCTGGTCAGCAAGTACCACGTGACCCGGCTGGACATGGACGTCGAGGACAAGTCGCTGAACAACACGGCGGGCATCAGCCGCCGCAACCAGGCGATCGCCATGGCCCAGTCCTGGGCGGCGGCCCGCGGTGTCACCCTGCAGGTCGACTTCACCGTGCCGGTCGAGCCGTACGGCCTCGATCCGAACGGGCTGCACGTGCTGCAGAACGCCATCGCCGACGGCGTGCACGTCGGCGTGGTCAACATCATGACCTTCGACTACTACCAGACCCACGAGGGCCAGGTGGACATGCCGGCCGCGGCGATGAGTGCCGCGCTCAACCTGCACAACCAGCTGGCCGGGCTCTATCCCCGGGACACCGCGGGGCAGCTGTGGCGGCTGGAGGGGATGACCCTGCTGCCCGGCATCGACGACCGGGGCAAGATCGAGACCACCTGGCTGGCCGGGGCGGCGCAAGTGCTCAAGTTCGCCGGGCACGAGCACATGAGCCTGCTGTCGATCTGGGCGATCCAGCGCGACAACGGCGGCTGCCCCGGCACGACCGACAGCAACACCTGCTCCGGCATCAAGCAGTCACCCTGGGCCTTCAGCCACCTTCTCGAGCACTTCACCGGCTGACCGGGCCCGGCCGGCTGGGTGGCCGGCCGTGGCCGGGCCGGGCAGCGGGTTGGTTGGCTGGGTTACGGCTACCAGGGTCGGGTGGCCGTCGTCAGACGACCAGGTCTCTCACCGGCGGGACGGGCTTCGTGGTGCTTCCTGCCGGCGGTCCGGCGCCCGGGTTGATCGGGAGACCCGATTTCGTGATGCTCCACAAAATCCCGGTGTAGCTGGCCGGGTAGCACGTCCGCGCGCCGCCCGCCGTGTAGCAGTGCCGGCCCGGCAGTGCGATCGTGATGCTGGTGTAGTGGCGCACGCCATGGCGCCCGGGCAACGGCTCCAGGCGCCGCAGCGTCACGATGGCGGGGAAGCGGTGGAATGTGCCCCGGGCGCAGTACGGCGTGCAGTCGTTGATCCGCCAGAGCCCGGACCCCCGGGCCACGGACTGCCAGGAGGTCCAGTGCAGCCCGGACAGGTAGGCACCACCGTCAGCACAGGCCAGGACAATCTGGCCCGGCTGGACCTGCTGCTTGCCCAGGCAATTGAGCACGACCACGCCCGGCAGGCTAGCGGTGCGGGCCGAAGGCTGCGGGGCGGCGCCCGCGATGACGGCCGCCACCACGCCGATCAGGATGGGCGTCAGCGCGGCGGCCAGCCGCCCGCGCGGGACTGTCACGAGTGCTCCCTCGTCCGCAGAGAGTCCCCAGCGAGCCGCCCGTCCGCCGGCGGTTACTCCCCGCTATCTGTTCTACCAGACGCGGGCGATGTGGCCTCCTTCGTCGCCGACTTCACCGTCGTCCCGGGCAACGGCCAGTGGCCGATGGGACATCCCGAGAGCAAAGCGCTAACTGTTACCGCTGGCCTAGCTGCCGCGGGCGCCGTCGCCGGTCCCGCCGTGGCAGGTGCCGGGCGGCGTGAACGGCGGCGTGGTGTCCACCGGCTCGTTCGACGGCGGGCTGAGGATGACCGCGCTGTGCTTCGTCCAGGTGTTCTCGCAGGCGAGCAGCGCCTTCTTCTCCGGGTTGTGCGTGGAGGCCGAGTCGCCGCCCATCCACAGGTCCACGTGGTTGTCCGGCACCCCGCCGCACGGGTTGCACTGGTCCTCGTGGATGAAGTACTTCTTCAGGAACGGCACGTAGATGATCTGGCACCACGGACCGTTCAGGTCGATGTGCTCGGCGAAGGTGACGGGGTCGCTGTAGGTGCCCGTGCCGCCGGCCTGGCTGTGGATGCAGGGATGGGCGATGGCCCGTCCCGGCGGGGAGTTGTCCACGTACCCGTAGAACGTCACGTAGTCAGTGACCGAGGTGGCGGTGCGGGCCACCCTGGCGTGTGCGGTGCCCGGCGCCAGCATCGCCGCGATCACGGCTGCCGGCGCGGCGAGCCCGACGCCTAGAACCAGGAAACGCTCGCTGAGCCTGAGCTTCGCTAGTCTCATGCGGTCTCCTCTTTTAGTAAGGAAAGGATCCTAACTAAACGCCCCACAACGTACTGCGGCCGCCCGGCAGCTTCAACGGTTCGGCGGCAGCCCAGCCCGGGCCGGTGGGTGCCAGAATCCGCGCATGATCGATGGAACATCGCGTGGATCAGGTGACATGCGAACTTCCGTCGATCTTGAAGGGGGGCCGGCGGGCTCGCTCAGCCGGTTTCCGCGGTCGGGGGAGTGCGCCCGGGACGCCCGGGACGCCCGGCGTCCGCGGGCTGGGCCGGCCCGTGCCCGTTCGGGGTCATCGGGCTCGGGGCCGGGACGAGCGCAGCGGCGGCGGCAGAGCGCGGCGTGCCGCCGTCGCCGGGCTCGGCGTAGTAGAACTGCTTGCCGCGCAGCAGCGAGATCACCGCGCCGATGACCGACATGGCCGCGGCCGCGGTGAACACGATGATCAGGCCGTGGTGGAACGGCCCCGAGATCAGGTGCGGGAAGAACTGCTTGCCGGTGAGCACGGCGATGTTGTGCTGCGGCAGCCGGGACAGCACGCCGCTGGGCGCGAGCAGGTGGTGCACGGGGTTGTAGCCGAGCAGCGCGGCGAACATCGTGCTGACCGGCGGCAGGTGGGCGACGTGCGCGGCGACCGCGGCGGGCACGCCCTGCGACCGCAGCCCGCTGGACAGCGTGCGGGGGAGTGTCGCGGCCAGCCCGGCGATCATCAGCGAGAAGAAGATGCCGATGGACAGCGACATGCCGGAGTTCTGGAAGGTGGCCCGCATGCCCGAGGCCGAGCCGCGGTGCCGGGCCGGGACGGCGCTCATGATGGCCGAGGTGTTCGGCGAGGCGAACAGCCCGGAGCCGATCCCGTTGAAGAAGATCAGCGCCGCGAACTGCCAGTAGCTGAAGTCCACTGGCAGCAGCATCAGGCCGGTGAACGCCGCGGCGGCGACCAGCAGGCCGGCGGTGGCGAACGGCCGCGGGCCGTACCGGTCGGACAGCCAGCCAGACACCGGGCCGGCGATCAGGAAGCCCGCGGTGAGCGGCAGCATGTAGATGCCGGCCCACAGCGGCGTGATCACGTAGTCGTAACCGTGCAGCGGCAGCCAGATGCCGGCCAGCCAGATGACCAGCATGAACTGCAGCCCGCCGCGGGCGATCGCGCCGAGCAGGCTGGCCGCGTTGCCGGCCGCGAACGCCCGGATCTTGAACAGGCCCATCTGGAACATCGGCTCGGCGATCTTGGTCTCGATGACGCAGAACAGCGCCAGCATGGCCACGCCGCCGGCCAGCCCGGAGATCACCCACGGGTTCGTCCAGCCGGTCGCGTGCCCGCCGTACGGCTGGATGCCGTAGGTGATCGCGACCAGCAGGCTGCTGGCGCCGGCCGCGAACGTGACATTGCCCAGCCAGTCGATCTTCGCCCGCCGCCGGGCCGTGGCTGGCTCGCGCAGGCTGCGGTAGGACCAGATCGTCCCGAACACGCCGATCGGCACGTTCACCCAGAACACCGAGCGCCAGTCCCAGGCGGCCAGCACGCCGCCGAGCAGCAGCCCGACGAACTGGCCGGAGATGCCGGCGATCTGGTTGATGCCCAGCGCCATCCCGCGCTGGCCTGCCGGGAACGCGTCGGTCAGGATCGCGGCCGCGTTGGCCATCAGCATCGCGCCGCCGAACGCCTGCCCGCACCGCCACAGGATCAGCCACAGCGCGCCGCCGGAGCCGAGCAGCGGATCCAGCGACAGCGCGATCGAGGCGAGGGTGAAGACGACGAAGCCCAGGTTGTAGATGCGCACCCGGCCGAACATGTCGCCCAGCCGGCCCAGCGTGACCACGAGCACGGACTGCACCAGCAGGTAGCCGATGATCATCCAGAGCAGGTAGCTGACATTGCCGGGGGTGAGCGGGTCCAGGTGGATGCCGCGGAAGATGGCAGGCATCGCGATGATCACGATGGAGGCGTCGATGGTCGCCATCGTCATGCTGAGCGTGGTGTTGGAGAGCGCTACCCACTTGTAGCGGTCGCCCCCGCCCCCCGGATCACCTGCCACGTCTCGACAGCTTACCCGCAACTAGTTGCTTGATGGCAACTAGTTATTTTTCGCGGGGGCGGAGCCCCCGCAGGTTTGGAATTTCCCGCGGCCGCGTGCGGGGGTCCGGGGGCATGCGGGGGCGGAGCCCCCGCAGGTGGGGGCATGCGGGGGCGGAGCCCCCGCAGGTCAGCCGCGGTGGGACTTGTACTCCAGCCCGCGGTCGCCGGTGTACACCTGCAGCGGCCTGGTGATCTTCTGCTCCGGATCCCGGATCATCTCCAGCCACTGGGCGACCCAGCCGCTGGTCCGGGCCAGGGCGAACAGCACGGTGAACATCTCCTGCGGCAGCCCCAGCGCCTGGTAGATGAGACCCGAGTAGAAGTTGACATTCGGGTACAGCTTGCGGCTGACGAAGTAGTCGTCCTCGAGCGCCCGCTTCTCCAGCTCGAGCGCGATGCGCAGCAGCGGGCTGGTGCCCTTGGCCTCGAACACGTCGTCGGCGGCCTTCTTGATCAGCCGGGCCCGCGGGTCGTAGCTCTTGTACACCCGGTGGCCGAAGCCCATCAGCCGCTCCTTGCCGTTCTTCACCCCCTCGATGAAACCCGGCACGTTCTCCATGTCGCCGATCCGGACCAGCATCTTGAGCACGGCCTCGTTCGCGCCGCCGTGCAGCGGGCCGTACAGGGCGGCGATGCCCGCCGCAACGCAGGAGTACGGGTCCGCGTGCGAGGAGCCAACCACCCGGACCGCCGTGGTCGAGCAGTTCTGCTCGTGGTCGGCGTGCAGGATGAACAGCGTCTCCAGCGCCCGCTCCACCCGGGGATCGGGGTGGTAGGTGCGCTCGGACATCTTGAACAGCATCGACAGGAAGTTCGCCGTATAGCTGAGCTCGTTGTCCGGGTAGACGTACGGCAGGCCGAGGTTGTGCCGGTGCGCGAACGCGGCCAGCGTGGGCACCTTGGCGATCAGCCGCCGGATGTGCAGCTCGATCACCTCGGGATTGTCGAACACGTTCGCATCCGGGTAGAACGTGGACAGCGCGCCCACCGAGGCCAGCAGCATGCCCATCGGGTGCGCGTCGTAGCGGAACCCCTGCATGAAGTTCTTGATGTTCTCGTGCACGAACGTGTGCATCGAGATGTCCTCGGTCCAGCCCGTCAGCTCGGTCTCGGACGGAAGGTGGCCGTAGATGAGCAGGTAGGCGACCTCGAGGTAGGTCGCGCTCGTGGCCAGCTGCTCGATCGGGTAGCCGCGGTACTCCAGCACGCCGGCCTCGCCGTCCAGGAAGGTGACCTGGCTGCGCGCGACGGCGGTATTGAACAGCCCGGGGTCGTAGCTGATCAGCCCGTGGTCGGACTCTGACACCTTGATCTGGCGCAGGTCCGTCGACCGGATCGTTCCGTCGCTGATCGGGATCTTGTAATCCTGGCCGGTCCGGCTGTCGGTCACGGTCAAGAAGTCCTGCTCGGTCATGAAGCCTCCGCGGCTGCCCGTGCGCTCGTGGTCCTCGACCACCGTAAGGCCAGCCGGTGACTACCGCGAGATCAGGGGCCGGCGTCGAGGTCGACCTCGTCGCGCAGCACGCTGTACAGCACCCCGTCGCGCCACTGCCCGTTGCGGAACGCCGCGCCGCGCGCCACGCCCTCCCTGGTGAAGCCGGCCTTCTCCAGCGACCGCTGCTCGGCGACGTTGGTGATCTCGGTTCCGGCCTGGATCCTGTTCGCCTGGGTGTGCGCGAACAGGTAGCGGACCAGCAGCCGCTGGGCCAGCGTGCCGAGCCCGCGGCCGCGGGCCTCGGGCACCAGGCCGATGCCGATCTCCCAGCAGGAGGAGTTCTGGCCGGTGGGAACCTGCCGCCAGTTCACGAAGCCGAGCACGTCGGCGCCGCGGGCCACCATCAGCGTCCCGCCGGCGGAGCCGAGCAGGCCGTTCTCCATCCACCGGTGCCGCCAGACGTGTGGATCGTGCCAGCCGTGCCACTCGTGCGGCGCGGCGCCTTCCGGGCTGTTGGTCAGCCGCTCGAGCACGACGAGGTCGTCCTCAACCACCGGACGCAGCACCACCCGATCATCCATGACCGGACATGTTAGGACGCCACGCACGTGCGTGCCGCGACGGCCCGCCGATGTCCCGCCGCGGGTGCCCGCCGGGGGGGGCATGGTTGCATGGCTGCGTGCTGAAACGGCGGAAAACGGGCCCGGCTGCCCTGATCAGCCAGCGGGCTGCCGTCAGCGTCGTGTACGTCGGCGCGATGTTCATGACCATTCTCGACGCGACGATCGTCAACGCCGCGCTGCCCACGCTGGGCCGTCATTTTCACGTCGCGGCGACCTCGGTCAACACGGTCGCCATCTACTACCTGGTCAGCCTGGCCGTGTTCATCCCCGCCTCCGGGTGGCTGGGGGACAGGTTCGGCGGCAAGCGGGTGCTGCTCACCGCGGTCGTGGTGTTCACCGGGGCATCCGCGCTGTGCGGCGCGGCCTGGTCGCTGCCCGCGCTCGAGATCTTCCGCGTCCTGCAGGGCGCCGGCGGCGGCATGCTCGCGCCGGTCGGGCTGGCCATGCTGCTGCGCGTGTTCCCGCCCGCGGACCGGATCCGGATGGCCGGCCTGCTGACCGTGCCGACCACGCTGGCCCCGGCGGTGGGCCCGGTGCTGGGCGGGCTGCTGGTGACCGACGCGTCGTGGCGCTGGGTCTTCTACGTCAACGTGCCGATCGGCGCCGCGGCGCTGCTGTTCGGGCTGCTGTTCCTGGACGGCGGCACCGAGCACTGGCCCGGCCGGTTCGATGTGGCCGGGTTCACGCTGGCGGGCGCCGGGCTCGGCGCGCTGATGTACGGGGTATCCGAGGGGCCGGTCAGCCGCTGGGACTCCGCGCCGGTGCTGGCGGCCATCTGCGCCGGCGCGGTGCTGCTCGGCGTGCTGGTCCGGGTGGAGCTGGCCCGCCGGCAGCCGCTGATCGACCTGCGGCTGCTGGGCAACCGGCTGTTCCGGTCGTGCTGTGCGGTGATGGTCCTGGGCTCGGTGGCGTTCATCGGCACGCTGTACCTGGCCTCGCTGTTCTTCCAGGACGGCCGGGGCCTGTCCGCGCTCAGCTCGGGGCTGAGCATCTTCCCCGAGGCGTTCGGCGTGATGGCCGGCGCCCAGGTGGCCAGCCGGGTGCTGTACCCGCGGCTGGGGCCGCGCCGTCACATCGCGCTGGGGCTGGCCGGCGTGGTGGTGTCGATCGCGCTGATGGCCCTGGTCGGGGCCCACACGAGCCTGTGGTGGATGCGGCTGCTCATGTTCGTGATGGGCCTGGCGCAGGGGCAGGTCTTCGTGCCCAGCCAGGCGGCGGCCTTCGCCACGATCTCACCGGCCGCCACCGGGCGGGCCTCGACCCTGTTCAATGCCGGCCGCCAGCTCGGCGGCGCGATCGGCGTGGCGGCGCTGACCACCGTGGTGGTCGCGGTTGGCGCCAGGCACGTGGCCGGCGGCCGGGTCGTCCCGAACCTGCTCGCCTACCACGTGGCGTTCCTGGTCGCCGCCGGCGTGGACGTGGCCGCCGTGCTGGTCGCGCTGACGATCCGCGACGCCGACGCCGCGGCCACGATGCCGGCCCGCGGCGCCCGGCCGCCGCGGCCGGGCGGCCGGCTGGCCGGGGCCGGCGCGGGCGGCGACGAGGGTGCCGGATAGCCGCTATCTTCATCTCGGATGCCGGGACCTGCACCGACACCGGGAACTGCTCCAGGAGGGGCCACGGTCGAGCACGCGGCGGAGAAGAACGCCACGGGAGGCAACATCCACAGCTACCCCAGCGCGCTGTGGTGGGCCATCGTCACCGTCACGACGGTGGGGTACGGGGACCGGTACCCGGTCAGTGCAGGCGGCCGGATCGTGGCCGCGGTCCTCATGCTGGTCGGGATCGGCCTCATCGGCGTGCTGACCGCCACCGTCGCCTCCGTCTTCGTCAAGGAGCACACCGATGCCAGCAGGGAGGAGTACCGGAAGGGGCACGCCGACCTGGGCCAGCAGCTGTCGGTGATCAGTGACCGGCTAGCCGATGTCGAGCGCCGCCTCGGCGCTGCGGCGCACGAGGCGCCCGGGCCGGACCAGGGGGCAGCTGGCACCTGAGCATGGGAGTATCGCCCTCATGAAGGGCACTCTCCGGCAGGACGGCGAGGCCACCGCCGCCAGCCAGCAGGCGATCGAACGGGCCGCGGCCGCAGGCGCGTTCTTCTGGCTCGATCTCGACATCCACGACCCCGGGCCCGACGACGACGTCACCGGGCTGCTGACCGACACGTTCCACTTCCACCCGGTGGCCGTGGAGGCCGCGAGCAAATTCGGCCAGCGGGCCCGCATCGACGACTATGACGACTTCGTCCACATCATCACGTTCGGCGTGGCCGCCGACGGCAAGAGCATGGTCGAGGTGCACTGCTTCGTCACCGAGAAGTTCATCGTCAGCCTGCACCAGGGCGGCTGCCCGGCGCTGGAAACGGTGCTCGTCCAGGCCGGCAGCCACCACGCGTCGCAGCTGGCCCCGCCGCAGGTCGCCATCCTCTACCTGATCATGGACAGCCTGATCGACTCGTTCTTTCCCGTGCTGTCCGACTTCGACGACGCGATCGACGATCTCGAGGGCGCGATCCTGAAGAACCCGACGGAGCAGCAGCTGGGGACGCTCTTCGACATGAAGCGGCAGATCATGACGATCCGCAAGGTGATCACGCCGCAGCGCGACATGATCGGCAGCCTCAACTCCGGCATGGTGGCGATCCCCGGGATGACCGGCCAGGACTCGGTCTACTTCCGCAACCTGTATGACCACCTCATCCGCCTCAGCGACATGGTGGACGGCTACCGGGACCTGATCAGCGGCGCCATGGACACGCACCTGTCCATGGTGTCCAACCGGCTGAACGTGATCATGAAGCAGCTGGCCATGATCGCCACCTTCTTCCTGCCGCTGGGCTTCCTCACCGGATTCTTCGGGCAGAACTTCGCGTGGCCGATCGCTCACCTGCAGGCCGGCTTCAGCTCCTTCCTGTTCCTCGGCCTCGGCTGCGAGGTGGTGGCGATCGTGCTCCTGCTCGTCCTGTTCCGGCGGCGCGGCTGGCTGGGCAGCGGTCCCACGGCCTGACCAGCTGTCCCGGCGAGCCCGGCCGAAAATCAGTTGCCCCGGCTGCCGGCCGCCTGCTGTACTCCCTGCAGCAGCCGAACTGCCCGGGAGTGAAAATGCGCGAAGCGTCCGTGTCTAGCCAGACGGGAGTTGCCCCCTATCTATGGGACATGACGCTTCGTGAGCACGCTCAACCTGGGGATCCTGGCGCACGTAGACGCCGGTAAGACCAGCCTGACCGAGCGGCTGCTGTACGCCGCCGGGGTCATCGACGAGATCGGCAGCGTCGATGACGGCAGCACGCAGACCGATTCGCTCGAGCTCGAACGGCAGCGCGGCATCACGATCAAGTCCGCCGTCGTGTCGTTCGCCATCGGCGACCTGACGGTCAACCTGATCGACACGCCCGGCCACCCGGATTTCATCGCCGAGGTGGAGCGGGTGCTGGCCGTGCTCGACGGCGCCGTGCTGGTCATCTCCGCCGTCGAGGGCGTGCAGGCGCAGACCCGGGTGCTGATGCGGACGCTGCGCCGGCTGCGCATCCCCACCCTCATCTTCGTGAACAAGATCGACCGCGGCGGCGCGCGGGATGAGGCCGTGCTGCGCGGTATCGCGCAGAAGCTGTCGCCGGCGGTCATCGCGATGGGAGCGGCCGGCGGGCTCGGCACCCGCGCCGCCCGCTGCACGCCGTACACCGGCGCCGACAGCGGCTTCACCGAGCGGCTGGCCGGCGTGCTCGCCGATCACGACGACGCCTTGCTGGCCGAGTACGTGACCGACGAGTCGGCCGTCTCCTACCCCCGGCTCCGCGGCCTGCTGGCGGCGCAGACCGGCCAGGCGCTGGTGCACCCGGTGTTCTTCGGCTCGGCGATCACCGGCGCCGGCGTGGACGCGCTGATGGCCGGCATCAGGGAACTGCTGCCCGCGGCCCGCGGTGACGCCGGCGGCCCGGTGTCGGGCACCGTGTTCAAGGTCGAGCGCGGGCCGGCCGGCGAGAAGATCGCCTACGTCCGGCTGTTCTCCGGCACGGCGCGGACCCGGGACCAGCTGCGCTTCGGCGGCAACGGCGGCGCCAAGGTCACCGCGATCAGCGTTTTCGACCGCGGCTCAGCGGTCCGGCGGTCCTCGGTCGCCGCCGGGCAGATCGGCAAGCTCTGGGGACTGGCTGACGTCCGGATCGGCGACGCGGTCGGCGAGCCGACGCCGGCCGCGGCCGGGCCCGGTCAGTTCGCCCCGCCGACGCTGGAGACGGTCGTCAGCTGCCGCCGCGCCGCCGACAGGGGCGCGCTGCACGTCGCGCTGGCGCGGCTCGCCGAGCAGGATCCGCTGATCAACCTGCGCCAGGATGACCTCCGCAACGAGATCTCGGTCTCGCTGTACGGCGAGGTGCAGAAGGAGGTCATCGCGGCCACGCTGGCCGGCGACGCCGGCATCGAGGTCAGCTTCCGCGAGAGCACGACGATCTGCATCGAGCGCCCGGCCGGCACCGGCGCGGCCGCCGAGTTCATCGCCGCGCCGCCCAACCCGTTCCTGGCCACCGTCGGGCTGCGGGTCGAGCCGGCCGCGGCCGGCTCCGGGGTCAGGTACCAGGTGGCGGGCGACCGGCTCGGCACGATGCCGGCCGCGTTCTTCACGGCGGTCGAGGAGACCGTGCACGAGACGCTGCGGCAGGGACGGCACGGCTGGCAGGTCACCGACGCCGTGGTCACGCTGACGCACACCGGTTACTGGCCGCGGCAGAGTCACGCGCACGCCCGCTTCGACAAGAGCATGTCGAGCACCGCCGCGGACTTCCGCAGCCTGACGCCGCTGGTGCTGATGACCGCGCTGACCCAGGCCGGGACCACCGTGCTCGAGCCGCTGCACCGGTTCCGGCTGGAGACGCCGGCCGACACCGCCGGGCCGCTGCTGCCCGTCCTGGCGCGGCTGCGGGCCACGCCGCGGGCACCCGCCGTGCGCGGGTCGTCCTGCCTGCTGGAGGGCGACATGCCGGCGGCCCGGGTGCACGAGCTGCAGCGGCAGCTCCCGGGCCTGACCCGCGGCGAGGGCGTGCTCGACTGCTCCTTCGACCGTTACCAGCCGGTGCGGGGCGCGGTCCCGGCCCGGCCGCGGACCGACCACAACCCGCTGGACCGCAAGGAGTACCTGCTGCGCGTCCAGCGGCGGGCATGAGGCACGGCCTGCGGTGCGGCCGGCCCGGCCGGACGGCATCGGGCTCCGCGCCGGCCTCGGCGCGGAGCCGTTCGGGAAAGGGAATGTGCCTGGCGGCCGGGGGTGAACCGCTAGCTGGCGATGCCCGCGACCTGCTTGACCGCGTCCGGCTCGCCGGTGACCCGGAGCATGTAGTGGGCGACGTCGGCGCGCGGCACGGACCAGCCGCCCCGCAGGTTCTGGCCGTATGCCGTGCGGTAGGTCCCGGTCAGCGGCTTGCCGGTCAGCTTCGGCGGCCGGACGATGGTCCAGTCCAGCCCGCTGTCGCGCACGATGTCCTCGGTCAGCGCCAGGTCGGCATAGTGCTCCCGGTAGAGGGTCATCGCCACGTGGCTGAACACGTGCCGCATCCAGAACCCGTCGCCCGGGTCGTGCCGCGGCGGGTCCGGCCGGCCGGGGGAGGGCACGGTGCCGACCGGCGCCGCGCTCACGATGACGAGGCGGCGCGGGCCGGCCGCGTGCATCGCCGCGACGATGGCCCGGGTGCCGCGCGAGGTGATCCCGGCGTCGGCCTTCGACCGCGGGCCGAGGCCGGACAGGACCGCGTCGGCTCCCGCGACCGCGGCCTCGAGGACCGCCGGGTCGGCCGCCGCCAGGTCGGCGGTGACGGCGCGTACCCGCCCGGGCAGCTTCCCGGGGTTGCGGACGACCGCCGTGACGTCGTCGCCGGCCGCGATCGCCTGGTCCAGCAGGAGCCGGCCGATACCGCCTGTCGCCGCGAAGATCGTGAGCTTCACCTGTGCCTCCCGTGCCTGATCCGTGTACCCTGATCATCTGGATGTCATACAACACGAGAAGCGTATCATATGGATTCCGTAATACCTGAGAGTGCGGCCCCGGCCCGGCGCCGGCGGCGGCAGGTCACCGCGATCAAGGACTCGCTGCGCGAGCTGAGCAACCAGCTCGCTCTGCTGAACCGCCGGGTCAGCGCCCGGGTGGACCTCAGGGACACCGACCTGGACTGCCTGGAGCTCGTCGCCCGGCACGGCCCGCTCAGCCCCAGCGCGCTGGCCAGCCGGGCGGGGCTACACCCGGCGACGATGACCGGCGTCCTGGACCGGCTGGAACGCGGCGGCTGGGTCAGCCGCGACCGTGACCCGGACGCCGCCGACCGGCGCGCGGTCACCATCCGGATCCGCCGCGACCGGGCACCCGAGATCTTCCGCCTCTACTCGGGCATGAACGGCCTGATGGACGAGATCCTCACCGGCTACACCGACGCCGAGCTGGAGCTGCTGGCTGACTTCGTCCGCCGCACCGCCAGCGCCGGGCGGGACGCCACCGAGCAGCTGGCCGGAGGGCAGTGACGGACGCCGGGAGATCAGCCGCAAGGTGACCGGGCGTCCGGCCCGGCGCCACGGCCCCGCCGCGCAGAAGCCAGGGCCCGCCGGCGCTGCGCCGGCGGGCCCTGGCGTTCGGCCCGGGCCGGCTATCCGGCCAGGACCACGAAGGCGTCGATGTCGACCCGCGGGTGTCCCGCTGTGCCGAGCACCTTGACGACCAGCTTGTGCGCGCCAGACGCCGCCCCGACCACGTCAACGATCTGCGCGGTCTTGGTGGAACTGGCGTGCGTGCTGATGGTCGCAGCCGTCCCGGAGTCCAGCTTGACCGTCGCTGAGCCGCGCGTGCTGCCCTCGGTTGACATCCAGGCGACCTGGAAGCCGGTGAAGGACAGCGTCGCGGTCCTGCCTGCCGTGCTGGCAAAATCGACCGACCCGCCGTTGGCGCCGGCGAGCGCCTGCCGGGTCCAGCCGGCCGAGTACTTTATCGCGCTCGAGTTCTCCTGGAACTGCGACAGCGTGTAGGTGGCGCCCGGCCTGACGGCACTTGTGTTGCCGGCGTTGTCGGTCGCGGTGACCTCGAACCGGTAGGTGTGCCCGGGGCCGAGGTTCTTCAGGAACTGCGCCGTCGTGGTGGCGGCGATCTGGGTGAACGCTCCGCCGTCCTTGCTCTCATAGAGCGTGTAGTGGTTGACGCCGCTGGTCGCGTCCGTCCCGTTCCAGGAGATGGTCACCGGATCTGCCGCCGTGACCGGGCCGGCATTGTTGCGGAGCGCGACCTTGGGCGCCGCGGTGATGACCGGCGGCACAGAGTCGTAGCACAGCGGGCCGTCGGTGACGTCGCCGGACTGCAGGCCCATGTTGTCCCAGGACTCCACGTTGACGGTGTTACACCCCTGCCCCTCCGCGGCCAGGTCGAGGGAGCCGCTCGTGGCGTTCACGAACTCAGGGCCGCTGTAGAACGAGTCGCCCGCACCTGGTGTCGCGTGGCTGGTGGGGTCGCCCGGGTCGGCGTTCCAGGCGTCGCTGAACCCGGCCACGCCGCTCGCCGGGAAACCGCCGCCGGTGTCGGCGACCGAGACCCCGACCGTCTGGTCGGTGTTGTACCACTGCCGAGGTACCGGCCCGGAGAACGTGACGGCCGGCCGTCCGTCATCGGCCAGCAGGTGCCAGTTGAACGCCCAGGCGAGCTGCAGCATGTTGGCCGAGCCCCAGCCGGTCACGAGGTCGTAGCCGGTGCCCGCGCAGTAGCCGGTGCCGATGTCGTTGCTGTTGCAGCCGGACTTGATGTCGTAGTAGGGGTTGTGCGGCGCGCCGTTGATCCCCGACTCGTACAGCGGGTAGTTGGCGTTCCCGAGCGGCGCGCAGGCGGAGGTGCCCGAGCCGCAGATGCTCCCCTCGGCCAGGAGGTAGGAATCCTCCTGGGCGAAGAACCCGGCCAGTTCGGGGGCGACGATGCTGGTCCCGCCGTTCCCGCTGAGGCTTCCGCCGAAGTAGAGG
The DNA here is from genome assembly GCA_963702235.1 of uncultured Actinomycetes bacterium. GTDB lineage: Bacteria > Actinomycetota > Actinomycetes > Streptosporangiales > Streptosporangiaceae > PALSA-505. The sequence goes on along the minus strand of CAVPBZ010000018.1, from coordinate 753,107 downwards.
TTCTGCGGGGTATGGTACCAGTCCGCGTTCAGGGAGATGTCGGGCACGGCCCGGGATCCGCTGCCGCAGGGCTGGTTGGACTGGAACGAGGGAGCGGAGAACATCGAGCTGCAGCCCCCGCCGCTTCCGCCGTCGTTGGAGCCGCAGCCGTCCGGCCCGCCGGACCAGGCGACCTCGCTGTTGTATACCGGTCCTGAGCTGAGGCTGAGCTCCGTCCCGCCGGCGCCGACCACGTTCGGATCCGATGCCGGGTAGCTGACCGCCAGGTGGGAGCAGTCGTCGAACGCGCCGCGGTCTCCGGAGGCGGCGACCAGGGTCCAGCCCTGGCCCGTCATCTCGCTGAAGATGGCGTTGCGCGTGCTCATCGTGGACGATGAGCAGCCGTAGAACTCGGTGCAGCTCCAGCTCGTGCTGAAGACCCGGGCGGCGTTGTCCGTGACCATCTGGTTGTACATGTCGGTGAAGGTGGAGTCGTTGAAGTTCGCGCCGTCATAGACGTACACCTTGGACGTGTCCTGGTACGAGCCGAAGCTGTTGGACATGGCGGTCGACCACTCCATGTCCATCGTGCCCTCGGCGTCGCAGCACGCCGGGGTGCCGTCGATGTTCACTTCCTGGATGTTGTAGGCCAGGTACGGGTACTGGTTGTGGAACCCGGTCATGTCGCTGATGTTCTGCGAGCCGAAGGTGGCGATGGCGATCGACGTCTGGGCCGGCGAGCTGCCCGCGTTGCCCAGCGGGTTACAGCAGTGGCCCTGCCGGTAGAGCGCGTTGTAGTCGTAGGCCTGTGAGCTGTAGATGTCCGTCGGGTCGTAGGCGCCGCCGGTGATGTGCGGCTTCGCCCCGGCCGATGCCCGCTGCGCTGCGCGCAGCTTCGCGAGGCTGCCGTTAGCTACCGCGTGCGGGCCAGCGGCGACGACAGGACCCGCGACGTACGCGGGGCTGGGCGGCTCGGCGGCCGTGGGCGACGCGGGATACATCGTCTGCAGGCTGCTGAGACCGTCGACCGACTGCACGATGGCCGACACCGGCTGCGGAAGCACCGGGTCGCGGTCATTGGCGAAGAAGGTCTTGGATCCGAGGCGGTAGGTGTTGATCTGGACGCCCAGCGCCTTCTCGACGGCGCCGACGGGCGCGGCCACATCCACGACCAGGTGGTTCGGGTACAGATGGGTGACGGTTAACCCGGCTCCGGTGGCCCAGGAGACCACCGCATGCTGGGCGGCGGCGCTCGGGCCGAACCGGGCCGTCCACGCCGCCGGGGTCAGGAACTGGTGGAACAGCGGCGAGTGCTTGTCCTGGATCGCCCGGAGAAACTGCTGCTCGGCGGCCAGGTGCGGAGCCCGCAGCCCGATGGCGAGCCGGATGGTCGCCGACGCGCTGTAGGGACCGAGGTCGCGGGCGGACCCGTTACGGACGGGCAGCGGGGTCTGGGAGGCCGGCGGCGGGGCGTGCTGGGCCGCGACCGCGGCCGCCGCGGGCAGCGCGATCGCGGCACCTACCCCTACTGCCAGCAGCCCGACCGCCAGCCGCAGCCGGCGCGGAGAACACCGAACGCTCATGCTGACTACTCCTTCGCATCTCGCAGGCCCGGGACTGCTTGCCGGCCCCGTGGCCACAGGGGGTGCCGACAGCTTCGGATCACCCCTACTAGGCACAGAGGATGTCATGTCCGGGTAAATACATCGCAATATTCACAAACATGACATCGTCGCTGGTGGCGCTGGGTCGGGGGAGCTGAATGCCGCGAGCCGGGCACAGGCGGCAATCCGGGCGGCTGCGTGGCTCCGAACAGAGGTTGCGGGTCGGAGCCGCGCCAGGACGGCCGCGGCCTGGGTGATTTCCGTGTGCGATCTGACGGCGCGAGGTGCTGAGGATGAACCTGAAGCTGGCGGGGCGAGTCGTCGCGGTGCTGGCGGCGGTGGGCGGGGCCGGGCTGGGCCCGGCCGGGGCCGTCACGGCGGCCCCGGTGACGGTGGCGTGGGGAACGACAAGCAGCGCCCCCGCGGGCGCGCTGGGACAGCTGTTCGGTGTGGCCGCGGCGTCGCCGGCCGACGTGCTGGCCGTCGGCGGGTACAACCCGGGGCGGCCGCCGATCGCGGTGCTGACCAGGCCGTACGCGGAGCACTGGAACGGCACCGGGTGGAGCGCGACGAGCGTACAGCTGGGGCCGGTATACCCGGCCTCGATGCAGGCCGCCCAGCTCAACGGCGCCGCCGCCGCCGCCCCGGGCGACGGCTGGGCGGTGGGCGCTGTCTCCGACACCGGGTCGCTGGCCAGCCAGACCCTGGCCTACCACTGGGACGGGACGGCCTGGAAGCGCGCCCCGACCCCTGATCCCGGCGGCCCGGCGCGGGGCAACCAGCTGAACGCGGTCGCGGCCCGGGCCGCGAACGACGTGTGGGCGGCCGGCGGCGACGGCTACCCGGCGGCCTCGCTGCTGCTGCACTGGAACGGCAGTGCCTGGACGCAGGTGAGCGTGCCCAGCGTCGGCACCCTGGCTGCCATCACGCTCGCGCCGGGTCACGTCTGGGTGGCGTCGGCTGACGAGGTGGAACAGTTCGGGGGGACGGCCTGGACCTCGCTGCCCGCCCTGCCGGTGGGCGCACCGGACTTCGTGGCCATCGCGGGCCTGGCGCACACCGCCGCAGGCCTGTGGGCGGCGGGCGCCCTGGAGTCCCCCTGCGGTGAGGGCGGGATCTGCAGCAGCGCCTACGCGGCGCTGTGGAACGGCACGAGCTGGACGCAGGTGCCGGCCGGCGGCGGCACCGGGCTCACCGGTGTGGTGGCCGCGGGATCAAGGGTGCTGGCCGCCTCCTCCGGCGGCGCGGTCTGGCAGCTCAGCCTCGCCGGCGCCTCCCCGCAGGTCACCCCGGCGCTGAACCCGCCGCAGCTCACCGCCATCGCCGCTGACCCCGCCGGGAACCTGTGGGCCGTCGGTTCGGCCACCCGGAAAACGGCCAGCCCGGCCATCATCAACGCGCCCGGCATCGGGCAGGGCGGCATCATCGTGACCACCGGCGCGTCAGCGGCCACGGTCACCTGGACCGGCCCGGTGAACGGCAGCGGCAGCGCTGATCCGTCCGGCAGGTTCGCGACCGGCGGACTGCCCGAGGGCAGCTACGCCGTCACCGCCAGCCTCCCCAGCTGCCAGCCCGGCGTCGCCACCGCCGCCGTCACCGCCGGAATCGCCACCACCGTCCGCGCCCCCATCAGCTGCTAACGGCCGGGTGACATTGCGTAGTGATCCATGTCTGTTATGTAGTTTCGGCCCGCCAGTACGTGCGCGTGGTGCAACCTAGTGGATCAACAGCACCCGGCGTGTGGTGACTGGCCGCGATCCGTCGCGGTGCACCCGCGCAGGACCACACGCCACTGGCGATGGGACTCGTCCCGGCCAGTCCGGGGTGACAGTTGAGCGCGTTCGCCGCGCCCGGACCAAAGGCCGTTCGTGTCCCGCACGCCCGCCCGGCACGGTAAGCCGCCGCGACCGGCACCCGCGCGGCCTAGCGCGGCTCGCCGGCACCGGAAGCTTTCACCGGTCGTGTCTGCGTGGCAGAACAAGCCTGCCCGGGTCGCGGCCCTGGCCGTAGCGGGCTCGGCCGTGATGGTCTCCGCCTGGCCCGCCGCGGCCCACTGGATGGCACATGCACCCCACCAGGCGGGGGCGGGCCAGGCTGATGCGCTCGGCTTGCCGGCGACAGGCACTCACCGAAGCCCCGCCGGCCAGCAGCCCGCGGGCGCGCCAGGCGCTCATACCAGCCAGCAGCCTGCGGTTTCGTCGGCTGCCAGCCAGCAGCTCGAGGTCGTCAGCATCGCCATCGCCGGCCGCCCGGGACGGCACCGGAAGCCCGGCTACGTCAACCCTCTGCGTAGCGTCAGCAGCCTGATTCCCCAGCGCATCGACCAGGGCGTCAACTTCAGCGGGACGGGCCCGGTCTACGCTCTCGGCGACGCTGTCATCACCAGCTCGGCCGACGGGTATTCCACCGGGTGGCCCGGCGGAGGGTGGATCACCTACCGGCTCACTGACGGCCCGGACGCAGGGTTGACCGTCTACCTGGCCGAAGACGTCACGCCCGCCGTTCAGGTCGGCCAGCACGTGTCACCCTCCACCGTGATCGCCAACATGTTCGCCGGCGGCGATGGCATCGAGACCGGATGGGCGGAGCCTGGCGGCCTCCTGGCAGAATCGCAGCTTCCCGCAGCCGGGGGCATCGGCGGGGGCGGCCCCTTCCCCACCAGGATCGGGGCGAGCTTCGAGCAGCTGCTCCAGTCGCTGGGAGTGCCAGCCGCGCCTAACGGCACCCAGCCTGCTTACGGGCTTCTTCCGGCGGGCTACCCGGCGAACCAGGGATAACCTGAGGCCACGGCGGCTAGACCAGGAGGCCCGCACCGTGCCCGAGGAGCGGACGCCCGCTGAGTCCTTTCCCGGCCGGGACCAGCTCAGCCTGCGCGCTGACTGCGAGCGCTGCTTCGGGCTGTGCTGTGTCGCGCCGGCCTTCGCGGCCTCCGCGGACTTCGCGATCGACAAGGCCGCCGGGCAGCCCTGCCCGCACCTGCAGGATGACAGCCGCTGCGGCATTCACGGCCAGCTCCGGCAGCGGGGTTTCCCTGGGTGCGCCGTCTACGACTGCTTCGGTGCCGGGCAGAAAGTCGCCCAGCTGACCTTCGGCGGCCGGGACTGGCGTCAGGCCCCCGGCACCGCGGAGCAGATGTTCGGCGTGTTCGCGGTCATGCGGCAGCTGCACGAGCTGCTCTGGTACCTGACCGAAGCGCTGGCGCTTCCCGCCGCACGGCCGCTGCACGGGGAACTGCGCCGGGTACTGGGCGACACTGAGCGGCTCACCCGCGGCGGTCCCGGCGCCATCCTCGGGATCGACGTGGCGGCGCACCGGCAGCGGGTCAACGCGCTGCTGCTGCGGGCAAGCGAGCTCGCGCGGGCCGGCCTTTCCCGCCAGGGGACCGACCGCCGTGGCGCGGACCTGACGGGAGCCGACCTGCGCGGGGCCAGCCTGCGCGGGGCCAGCCTGCGCGGGGCCTGCCTCGTCGGGGCCGACCTGACCGGGGCTGACCTGACCGGGGCTGACCTCACGGGGGCCGACCTGCGGGGCGCCGGCCTGTCGGGCGCGGACCTGGCCGGGAGCATCTTCCTGACCCAGGCCCAGCTCGACGCCGCGACCGGCGATGCGGTCACGAAGCTGCCGCGGTCGCTCACCCGCCCGGTGCACTGGCCGCGCCCGGGGGACGACGGCGAGCCGGCGAGCGGCTCAGGATTTCCAGGCCGGGCTCGCCCTAGCGCGGCGGGTCCGCCAGGATCTGCCCGGTGACGGCTATCTCGTAGAACAGCCGCAGGCTGTGCGCGGAGCCGAGGGTGAGGCGCTGACCCACCCTGCCGTGCGGGAAGCACCGCTTCTTGGACGGCACATCTACTCCCGCCGCGGCCGCGCGGGTGTCATAGGTCCAGTGCCCGCCGCCGTTGCGCACCACCAGTTCGCCCAGGTAGGAGCCCATGGCGAGGACCATGCTCTGGATCCCGTCCGCATCGGGCTTACTCGCCAGGAAGGCGTCGCACAGCCCGTCGAGCCGTTGCGCCGCGGCGGCGTCCCAGCCGAATTCCTGGCCCTCGGCGGCCGCTCCGTCCACGAAGATCTGGGCGAACGCGCGCATGTCCGCAGCGACTTCCACATCGCTGGGGATCTCGTCTTCTTCGCTGGGAAGCTCACCTGTGGTGTCCGTTGACATTGCCGAACGATCCCACATCCGGCTCGCGGCGGCCAGGCTTCAGCAGGCGCGCGTGTCCGCCCGCTGCGCAAAGCCCTGGCGCGAAGCCCGGCGGCGGTATAGAACGGTCGGCATGCCCGGGGACCAGGAGGCGCACTCGCCGATTGCCGCGGGCGACCTTGCGCTGCTTCCGGTCAGCGCCGAGTCGGCGGCCGCGCTGGTGGCAGGCGACTTCAGCCAGATCCAGCCGGGCGAAGGCTGGCCGCACCCGGATAGCCTGGACGGGCTGCGGATGGTCGCGGGCGGGAGCGGCGCGGGCTGGCTGATAGCTCTCGGTGATGTCGTCGTGGGGGAGTGCGGCACCCACGGCCCGCCGGACCAGGCCGGGGTGGTGGAGATCGGCTACGGCCTGGCCGCGCCCTACCGCGGCCGGGGATACGGCAGGCAGACGGTCCGCGCGCTCGCGCACTGGCTGCTCGGCCAGCCGGGCGTCACCGCCGTGCTCGCGCACACCGAACCGGACAACGTGCCGAGCCGGCGATCGCTGGAAAGCGCCGGGTTCCGTCTCGACGGCGTCGTACGCGGCCAGTGCCGCTATCTCCTGGACTGACCGCGTGCGACCGCTGTCTGCCGGACGGCGTGGCGGGTGTCAGAGCGGAGGGTCGTGGCGGGTGTCAGAGCGGAGGGTCGTTGTAGCCGCCCGGCGACTCGGTGTAGCGACGCTCCTCGGTGTAGCGGCCCGGCGCCGCGTCGTACCGGCGCTGCTCGTACACCTCGGCGGGCGGCCCGGCCGGCCTGCGCCGCCGCGAGAAAAGGAAGGCGAGCGAGATGATCAGCCCGATGATGCCGGCGATCATCAGGATCCCGCCGATGAGTGGCACGTTCACGTGGGAGGGGGACCAGTTGATGGCGTACCGCAAGATGGCACCGATCGCAATGAGCGCGACGCTCCCGCCGATAGTCATGGACAACAACCTCCTGTCGCATTAGCGCAGCTCCTGGCCGGTGCTGCGGCCCCCGCAAGGGAGGCCGCCCGGCCGGGCGGTGCGCCTGCCCGAAGCACCTGTGCTGCCCGGGAACGGGCCGCCCACACCTGCGGCGACGGAAGTTATGGCGGCACGGGACATACGGCCAGATTCGGAGTTAGGGACCGCCTGGCCGGGGAACAGGGGAGTGCGCGCCCTACCGGAGGTGAGGTCCGTGGAGATCAAGATGGTGCTGTACCTGCCCCGCGATGCCGCGAGCGTGCCGGTCACCCGTCAGGTCCTCGACAGCTGCCTGGACACCCTGGGGGTGGTCCCTGACACCCGGGCGGACATTGCCCTGGCCTTGAGCGAGGCCTGTGCCAACGTCATCCTGCACGCCGGCCCCGCTGATGAATACGAGGTACAGGCACGAGCCAGTGACGGGCGCTGCGTGATCGAGGTGGTGAACGCCGCCAGCGACGACGGGGCGGTAACCCTGCCCGACCGGGCCGTGCCCCCGACCGCGGAGCACGGCCGCGGCCTGAAGATCATGGACGCCGTGGTGGATAACCTGCGCCTGACCGGTAGCCGGGACGGCACGACCGTTCACTTCGAGAAGGTTCTGCAGTACTTGCCGGGGGCGCCGGGAGAGCTGCTGCTCAAGAGCAGCCGCGAGGGCAGGGGGTGAGCCAGCCCGGCGTTTGCTGCTTATGCCTTGACGGGCTCGGCTGCTACGAGCGCTGCTAGCTGGCGCTCGAGCGCCTTGATGGCACCGCTGCGCCAGCTCTCGGCCACGGACTGTGACAGGGGATCGGGGAAGATGTCCTCCTCCCCGTTCTCCACTCCGTCGAAGATGGCTCGCGCGACGGACTCCGCAGAGGACTTCGGTATGTCGTAGCCCCGGGTCATATCCGTGTCGGTGGGGCCGGTCAGGACCGCATGGACCCGCACGCCCCGTCCGGCCAGCAGAGCACGCAGCGATTGCGTCAGGTTGAACGCGGCCGCCTTGGAGACAGAGTAGGCCGGAATGACCGGCATGGGGGCGAAGGCGTTCAGCGACAGATTGTTGACGATGGCTCCCCGCGAATCAGTCAGCAACGGCAGGAAAGCCTGGGTCACGCCGTAGGTACCGAAGAGATTGACGGCGAGGTGCTGGTCGAGAACGGCACGATCGCTGAGGTCATCGTAAAGCGCCACGCCAGCGTTGTTGACGAGGACATCGAGAGACCCGACTCTTCCGGCAGCCGCCTCAATCTGCGCCGCGTTGGTCACGTCCAGCGTCAGCGGCGTGACGCGCCCGTCCGGGTGGGCCAGGGGAGAGCGCGTGCCGGCATACACCCGCGCCGCGCCCCGCCTCAGGGCTTCGGTGACCAGCGCCTGGCCGATGCCGCGATTGGCCCCGGTCACCAGAACTGTCCTGCCTTCGATGGTCATGGACCCTGCTGTGGTCATCATTACCCTTTCCTGAATCTGCCTGAGCGGTGTCGGCGAGCCCGGTCGCCGCTTCTGGGGGTGGTGATCCGGGGAACGGCCGTGATCCATCGCCCGGCGACGGGGTATACCCTCGCGGCCGGGATTCCCGCTCGCCGAATCTGCTCCGGCGGCGATGGATTCCGGCCAGAGCGCGGGTCTCAAGGAAGATGACCATGCATATGCCCACTCCCGGGCTCGTCGTTCACCTGGAGCTCCACACCGGGGACCAGGCACGGGCGAGCGCGTTCTACGCGAAGCTCTTGTGCTGGCGCCCGCAGCTGATCGAGGCCGGGTCCGGCTCCTACCTCGCCCTCGACCTGGCACCGGGTTTCGGCGGCGGCATCGTCGAATGCGGCACCGCGCGCCCGCTGTGGCTGCCCTACGTCGAGGTTGACCAGGTCGAAGAGTCCACCGAGCACGCGCGCCAGCTCGGCGCCTCGGTGCTGCTGGCGCCGCGCGAGGGGCCGGCCGGATGGCGCAGCGTCATTTCGGCGCCGCAGTGCGGCGAGCTCGCTATCTGGCAGCCGAAACGATGACCACCGGGCCTGAGCGCGGGACGAGACCGGCTCGCGCGGTGGTGACCGCGAGCGAGGCCGAGCTGCTGGAAGCCGCCCGGCGGGGCGACGACGATGCCTTCGGCCGGCTGGCCGGGCCGTACCGCGGCGAGCTGCACGCTCACTGCTACCGGATGCTCGGCTCGGCCGCGGACGCGGAAGATGCGCTGCAGGAAACGCTGCTGCGCGCCTGGCGCGGCCTGCCGCGGTTCGAGGGCCGCAGCTCGGTCCGCTCCTGGCTCTACAAGATCGCGACGAACGCCTGCCTCAGGGCGATCGAGCGACGGCCCAGGCGAGTGCTTCCGGTCGACTACGGGGCTGCCGCCGACCCCCACGACGATCCCGGCGAGCCGCTGACCGAGGCGGTGTGGCTCGAACCCTACCCGGATGAGCGGCTGGGGCCCGGCAGCGGCCTGGCCAGCCCGGAGGCCCGTTACGAGCAGCGCGAGGGTGTCGAGCTCGCCTTCATCGCGGCGCTCCAGCACCTGCCCGCGCGCCAGCGCGCCGTGCTGATACTCCGCGACGTACTCGGCTTCTCGGCCCGCGAAACCGCCGCCACGCTCGAGACGACACCCGTGTCCGTCGACAGCGCACTGCAGCGCGCCCACAAGACAGTGGACCAGCGACTGCCGGAGCAAAGCCAGCAGGCGACCCTGCGGTCACTGAGCGATGGCGCGCTGAGACAGGTCGTGCAGCGCTACGTCACCGCCTGGGAGCGCAACGACGTCGGCGCGGTCGTCGCCATGCTCGCCGAAGACGCGAAGCTGGCGATGCCGCCGCTGCCGGCCTGGTACCTCGGCCGCGAACGGGTCGGCATCTTCCTCGGCGCCGGCCCGATGTCCGGGGCGACGCGCTGGCGCCTCATCCCCGCTCGCGCGAACGCGCAGCTCGCCTTCGGCCTCTACGCCTGGGACGACGGGACACGGGCCTTCCTGCCGCGCGCCGTCGATGTCCTCACCCTGCGCGGCGGGCAGATCCAGGAGATCACTGCCTTCCTCACCCCGGCCGCGTTCCCAGGCTTCGGGCTGCCCGCCAGCCTCCCTGAACCGCGAACCGAGTCGTAACGGCGATGTCCATCAAGACAGGACGCGGGGGAGAGGGACCCCGGATGGTGGTTCGGTGGCGAGAATGCCGCCGAGGATCCGCGCGAGAATGCCCCGGTAGCGTTCTGCGGGTTCTGGGGCTGCTTCGGGTGTGCTGGCCTGTTGTGGTGCCGGCGCGAGCAGTTCGGCGAGTCTCGGGTGGCCTCCGCTGGCCAGGGCGTGGTGGAGGTAGGCGGCGTTGCGTTGCTCCCGGGCGGAGCCGCCACTGAACTCGTTCTGGACGAACAGCGCGGTGGCGGCGTTGAGCATGGCGAAGGCTTCGAGCTTGGCCGCGTTGCCGGCCGGGTGCGGGGCGAGCGCTTCCAGGGCGTGCTCGAGCAGGACGAGGCCATTCGGGCCGAGAACGGACCGGGTGATGAGCAGAGACGGCAGCCAGGGATGGCGCCGCATGATCGCGCGGGCCTGCTCGCCGATGTCCAGGAGGTCGGCGAGCCAGTCACCGGTCGGCGCCGCGAAGACATACTCAGAACCGGTGGAGTCGATCATCAGGTCGAGCAGGTCCTCCCGGGTGTCGACATAGCGGTAGAGCGACGCGGCCCCGGTCCCGAGGCTGGCGGCGACCCGCCGCATGGACACCGCGGCCAGCCCCTCCCGGTCCGCGATCGCGACGGCGACGGCCGTGATCTCCTCGCGGGACCGTTGCGCGGGGCGGCCGGTGGCCGCGGGCCCGGGGCGCATCCAGATGACATCTCCGGTTCCCTGCGGTGCCATCCCAGCCTCCAGCAGCCTGGCCTGCGAACGTCGTACCCGAACTGTTAGCCTACTTCGCGAACGTCGTTTGCAAAGAGAGAGACCATGGCCATCCCGCGGTCCCTGCCAGGATGACAACACCTCGTGTGAATCTTGGCTGAAATGAATGGCGGCGGTGGTGCGGCCGTCATGTCAACGGTGGAGTATGACCGCGGGAAGAACTGGCTCACCGCGCCCGGCAGCGCTGGAGCCGGCCGGGATCACGCCGCCTGCGATGGCCGCGCCCGGGCGTGCTCGCCCCGGTCCTGGCGGAGTTCTTCACCCCCTCGGATGTCTAACTTAACATAATGTACATTATCGGCACTTTGACTCAGGCGGAGCTGGCGGCCCTGGCCGGCTGGCTACTCAAGGGGAACGGCCTGCGCATCGGGGTGGAAGTCCGGCTGGGCTGGCGACAGGCGGCTGCCCCTGTTTGCGCGGCGGATGAGGCTAACCGCTGACGGGGAAGAAGGCGAGGCGCTGGATGGTCTTGTCGGTTCCCACGTGCTCGGCGTCGCCGCCGATGTAGACGCCCGAGCCGGTGACGCTGAGGGATGACGCCCAGCCGGCGCCGCGGCCGGTGCTGGTGCTGTTGTTGAAGCTGGTCACGGCCTTGCCGTAGCCCGGATCGGAGGGTGCCACGTCGATGGCGCCGATGCCGTAGTGATGCTCCAGGGTGGCCGGCACCTGCGTGCCGTTGATGTACACCGCGTAGTTCAGGGATTTGTTGTGCCCGCCGGTATAGGCGTAATTGCCGGTGTCGGTCACGGTGAACAGCGAGTCGAACCCGGTCTCGTTCACGATCAGCGGGTAGGGCGTGCTGGGGTTGCCGTCGCTCTTGAACCGGGAGAAGGCATCGCACAGCGCGCCGTGGGCGCCGTAGGCGTTGAAGCCGCCGCCGCCGCTGGCCGCGATGTCGAAGTAGGTGCCGGTCGGATCCCAGTCCACCCCCCGCGCCCAGGTCTCGGTGCCGCGGCAGTTCGGGTACTCGCTGGCCTCCAGGTTGGCGGGATCGTTCCAGGCGTTGACGGTGGCCCCGCCGCTCGCGGTGATGTCCAGCACCGCCACCTCAATGTGCGTCTCGCCGCCGACCGAGGTGAAGTTGCCGATCATCACCGCCTGGCTCTGCTGCGGGTTGACGGCGATCCGCGCCACCTTGGTGCCCACCGTGTTGGTGGGCGCACCCGAGACCGGCAGCTGGGTGCCGGCCAGCGCGCCGGTCACCGGGTCCACGAACGCCAGCGCGGTGACCGGCTGCCTGGCCAGGTGCGTGAACAGCCCGCCCAGCCACAGCGTGCCGTCAACGTACGCGACGTCGTTCACCACGCAGCCGCCCCCGCCCGCGCAGATCTGGGCGTTGAACGGCAGCAGCGAGGCGTCGGTGGCGCTCACCGCGGCGACGCCTTTGCGGGTGACGCCGGTGCCGCCCGGCGCCTGCGCGACCTGAGTGAACTGACCCGCCACGTAGATGCTGTTGCTGCCGTCGCTGGCGATGCCGGTGACCGCGGAGTCCAGGTACGCGGTCGTGTTATTGGACTGCGCCGACTTGTAGAACTGCGGCTGCCAGGAGGTCTCGACCGCGCCCGTGCTGGCGCTGAACCGGAAGATGTTATGGAAGCCGCCGGTGGTCACCCCGGTGGTCCGGTCGGTCACGCTGTCGATGATCCCGCCCGCGTAGATCCAGGGCCCGATCTGCTTAAGCACCAGGATCCGCCGGCACAGGTCCTGGTTGGCGCCCGGGTAACACTGCCCGCCGGGAACCGCCGGAGTCAGGTCACTGGCCTGGCTGCTGACCAGGCCCGGGATGGGCTGCCCGGCATGCGCCGCGGGGGCGGCGAGCCCGGCGACCATCATCATCCCCGCAACCAGCGGCACCAGCCTGCTGACCACGCCCATCAAGGTCTCTCTTCCGCCCATTCCCTGGAGACGGGAACATGACTTTTGGTATCTGTGCTCTGGAGCTCTGCGGGGCAACTAAGGGTTACACAGACAAGACGCTTACGCGCAGATTGTGGTTGACACTCTTTATGGCTGCGATCGCCGGACGGCTCAGCGCAGCTCCTGGATGCGGATCAGGTTGCCCGCCGGATCGCGGAAGGCGCAGTCGCGAATCCCGTACGGCTGCTCGGTCGGCTCCTGGACGACCTCGGCGCCGCTGGCCTGCACCTTCTCGAAGGTGCCGTTGAGGTCGGCGGTAGCCAGCAGGATCCAGCCGTAGGTGCCCTTGGCCATCATCTCGGCGATGGTGCGGCGCTCGTCGTCGGTGACGCCGGGATCGGCGGTCGGGGGCGCCAGGAGGATGGACGTGCCGGGCTGGTCGGCGGGGCCGACCGTGATCCAGCGCATCTTGCCGTACCCGACGTCGTTGCGGACCTCGAAGCCGAGGGTGTCGCGGTAGAAGGCCAGGGAGGCATCCGGGTCGTCATGCGGGAGGAAGCTCGCGTGAATGGTGATGTCCATGGCGGTCAGGCTAGCCGCGGCTCGCTGACCCGCGCTTCTCGATTCCTGACCGGTCTGGTCACCTGTTTCGCCACGCGCGAATCCGCCAAGACCACCCGTTCCTGCTGCCCGTCGGCGGGCCCTGGACGCCCGGCGATGGCGTCCGGCGCGGATAATTACACACTTGTAAGGCAGAACCCCGGCCCGGAAGGATCACCTCCCGGGCCGGGGTTTCGCGATCGTCAGATCATCCCTGGGTGGTGGCGATGGCCAGGGTGCGGTTGGTGGACTGGCCCTTGGGGGCCGCCCGGGAGCCGACGGCGAACAGGTTGCTGCCCCCGGCGCTGGCTATCGAGACGAGCGAATTGTCCTTCTCCCTGACGTTGCCGCCGATCGCGCCCGGGTCGGGGCTGGGGACAACGCTCCAGGTCTTGCCGTTGAACTGCTCGGTCAGGCTGAGGATGACCCCGTTGCTCTCCTGGGTCTGGCCGGCCGCCCAGGCGTCGGTCGGTGACAGCACCTGGATGCCGTTCAGCGAGCTGCCCTCGGTGCCGAGGGTCGGCACCTTGGTCAGGACCCACGTGGAACCGGTCCAGTGCAGCACATACGGCTCACGGTGGGAGTTCTGATTGTTGACGTTGTGCGCGTAGCCCGAGGCCCACACGTCAACGGCGGCATCGCTGCTGACCCCGGTCAGCAGGTCCTGCACGTTGCCCGCGTGGGTGATGTCCGGGGTGGGCACGATCGACCATGCCGTCCCGTTCCAGTGCGCGGCCAGGTTCTTCGAGTTGAGCGTCTCGTCGAAGCCGACGGCCCACACGTTGTCCGGGCTGATGGCGGTGATGCCGTTGGCGAACTGGTCCGACATGAACGGCGTCGGTGAGGCCGCTGCCGTCCAGGTGGTGCCGTTCCAGTGCTCGAACAGCAGGGAGATCGTGTTGGCCACGCTGTTGTTGTCCCACCCGGCGGCCCACAGGTCGTTGGGGCCGGTGCCGGAGATGGAGGTCAGCACGTCGGAGTCACCTGGGGCGGCGGCAGGGTTCGGGCTGGGCACGATCGACCACTTGGTGCCGTTCCAGTGCTCGATCAGCGTCAGCCCGGCGGCTACGGCCCCGGGTCCCCCGCCGAAGCTGGTGCCGACCGCCCAGGCGTTGCTGGGGCCGAGGTCCTTCACCCCGGACAGGACGGCCTGCTGCCCGGCCGGCTCCGGGATCGGCGCCCGGCTCCAGGTGGTCGCATTCCGGTGCTCGGCCAGCGGCTGGTCGAGGCTTTTGGGGTTCAAGAAGGTTCCGACCGCCCAGGCCTCGCCGGGTCCGGAAGCCGACACGCTGGCGAAGGTGCTATCGGTGGGGGTGGCCGACCTGGCCGCCGGGTTGACGGTCGGCTGGACCGTCCAGACGGAGCCGGCGGCCGCGTGCGCCGGGCCAGCCTGCACACCGTTACACGACCGCCGGGAAGCCGTGGTTCAATCTCGACGTCAAGATATCTTCCGAACGGCTCCGCGGACGGGCCCGCCGGCCAGCGCGAAGGCGGCGCATGGCCATGGCCGGCCCGTTGTCGATCCAGCCGCGGGCCGTTCGTATAGGCAGTGAGGGCCGGCACCGGAGCCGGCCGAACCGGCAAGGAGAAGGACACGATGAAGCAGTACCTGCTCAGCATGTACCAGCCCGAGGGACCGATCCCCCCGCCCGAGGTCCTGGCCAAGGTGATGCGGGACCTCGACGTCATCAACCAGGAGATCAAGGCCGCCGGCTCGTGGGTGTTCAGCGGCGGGCTGCACCCGGCGAGCACGGCCACCGTGGTCCGGTACTCCGACGCCGAGCTGCTCACCACCGATGGCCCGTTCGCGGAAGGCAAGGAGCACATCGGCGGGTTCTGGATCATCAACGCCGAGGATCTTGACGCAGCGCTCGGCTGGAGCCGCAGGATCACCCAGGTGACCACGCTGCCGATCGAGGTGCGGCCGTTCCAGGACCGGACCGAGGGCTGACGACGGCCGTGCCCGCGCTGCCCGCAGCGGAGATCGGACGCGTGTTCCGCGCGGAATACGGCCGGGCGGTGGCTGTCCTCGTCCGCCACTTCGGCGACATCGACGTGGCCGAGGAGGCGGTCCAGGACGCCTTCACCGTGGCGGTGCAGCGGTGGCCGGCCACCGGGCCGCCGCCGAGCCCGGCGGGATGGATCATCACCACCGCGCGCAACAGGGCGATCGACCGGCTGCGCCGGGAGGCGTCCCGCGAGGACCGGCACGCCCAGGCCGCGCTGCTGCACGGAAGCGACGAGCCGGCTGAGGAGGAAACCGTGCCCGATGACCGGCTGCGCCTGATCTTCACCTGCTGTCATCCCGCGCTGGCGGCCAGCGCCCGGGTCTCCCTGACGCTGCGGCTGCTCGGCGGGCTCACCACCGCGGAGATCGCCCGCGCCTTCCTGGTACCCGAGCCGACGATGGCGCAGCGGCTGGTCCGGGCCAAGGGCAAGATCCGCGACGCGGGGATCCCGTACCGGGTCCCGGCCGAAGCCGAGCTGCCCGGCCGGCTGCGCGCCGTGCTGGCCGTCGTCTACCTCATCTTCAACGAGGGCTACGCGGCGAGCTCCGGCGAGCAGCTGGTCCGCGCCGACCTCTGCGCCGAGGCCATCCGGCTGGGCCGGCTGCTGGCCGAGCTCATGCCGGATGAGCCGGAGGCGCTGGGACTGCTCGCGCTCATGCTGCTGCTGGAGGCCCGCCGGGCCGCCCGCACCACCCCGGACGGCAGCCTCGTCCTGCTGGCCGACCAGGACCGCGGCCGGTGGCACCGCGGCCTCACCGCCGAAGGACAGTCCATCGTCCGGCGGTGCCTGCGGCGGGGCCAGCCCGGCCCGTACCAGATCCAGGCGGCGATCAACGCGGTGCACGGCGACGCGGCCGCCGCGGCCGCGACCGACTGGCAGCAGATCCTGCAGCTGTACGACCACCTGCTGGCGCTTGCCCCGACCCCGGTGGTGGCGCTCAACCGCGCGATCGCGGTCGCCGAGGTGCACGGGCCGGATGCCGCGCTCGCGATCACGGACGGGCTGGACCTCGGCGGCTACTACCTGTTCCATGCCGTCCGCGCGGACCTGCTCCGCCGCCTGGGCCGCAACGCCGAGGCGGCAGCGGCGTACGAGGCGGCGATCACCCGCACCCAGAACGCGGCCGAGCGTGCCTTCCTCCAGCGCAGCCGGGAAGCACTCCCCCGCACCTGACGAGCGCTGTCACATCCGGTGACGACAGGTCATTCCTCGATGGCGCCGCGCACGGACCGCAGGTGCTCGCGGAAAGTCAGCGACGGCTCCTGCTGGCGCCGGGCCAGATAGGCGTCGAACTGCACCTGGCTGCGCAGCGAGGTACCGGCGTGGATCTGGTCGGCCTGTCGCCGCTCGGTGTCGCGGATCGTCTCGGCGAGCGCGAACAGGTCCGCGGCGCGGCTGGCGGGCACGAACAGCACGCCGTCGTCATCGCCGAGGACCAGATCCTCGCGGCCCACTGTCCAGTCCCCGACAGTGGCGGACTCCAGCGCGTCCGGAGCACGGGCATCCAGGCGCAGCGGCCCGGTGGGGATCGAGCCCATGCTGAAGACCGGCAGGCCCGCCTCGACGATGTCAGCGGTGTCGCGATGCAGCCCCCAGATCACGATTCCCGCCAGGCCGGCGGCCTGGGCATCCAGGGCCACGAGATCGCCTACGCAGCTTTCGTCGAGGCGGCCGCCGTTATCGGCCACGAGCACGTCACCGGCTGATGCCCGTTGGAATGCCTCCAGGAAGACATCGACGCTGCCGGCATGCCGCGCCGGACACACGCGCCCGGCCAGCCGGCTCCCAGGCACGACAGCCCGGACAGGCGAGGGGGCGCAGCGCACGCCGAGCTGAGCCCGGATGCATGCATCGGCGAGGTGGGCCGTCGTCAGCAGCGCGAACCGCTGGCGGAGCTCTTGCTCATCCATGGTCATATCCCTTGGCGATTGTGCGGTAGCCGCCCCGGCGAGTCATGCGATTTACCCCTTGACCCTTCCAGACGGGACCGCTGGGCGATGGAGCGTCCGTTAGTCATCCTTCATGATCATCTCTCATCGCCCGTCCTCACTAAGTGCGAGATGCCCGGGACAGGTGCACGATGGTGGCGTGGAAGGGACACGCTCATGACTACTGCTGTCGCGCCACTGGCCGGCTTCATCACCGACGCGCTCGCGCACTGGGCCACGGTGCGGCCCGATGAGGAGGCGCTGAGCTACGGCGGGCAGCGGTGGACCTGGGCGCAGTGGCACGACCGGGTCGGGCGCGTCGCCGGCGGCCTGGCCGCGCGGGGCATCGGGCGCGGTGACCGGGTGGCGTTCTGCGACAAGAACCACCCGGCCTGCCTGGAGGTCTCGCTGGCCGCCGGGCTGCTCGGCGCCGTCAACGCGGTGATCAACTGGCGGCTGGCCGGCGACGAGCTCGACTACGTGATCAACGACTGCGGCGCCACCGTGCTGTTCACCGGCGCGGAGCTGCTGCCCGCCATCGAAGCCATCAGGGACCGGCTCCCCCGCGTCACCGAGGTGATTGTGGTCGGCGGCGACGGCGACGAGTACGAGGCGGTCCTGGACGGCGCCGCCCCGGCCGGGCGCAGCCCGGCGGTGACCACCGAGGACCCGTGGCTGGTCATGTACAGCTCGGGCACCACCGGGCGGCCCAAGGGCGTGCTGCTGTCGCATCGCAACATCGTCACCCACACCGTCAACGTCGGCCCGGCGGTGCCGTTCGTCGAGGGCGACCGTAACCTGGTCGCGATGCCGCTGTTCCACGTCGGCGGCACCTGTTACGCGCTGCTCAGCATCTGGGCGGGCGTGCCGGCCACGATGACCCGCGATCCGGACCCGGCGTCCCTGTTCGCCGCGCTCGCTGCCGGTGCCACCCACGCGTTCTTCGTGCCCGCGGTCATCTCCGGCGTGTTCGCCGCCGGGGACCAGGCGGTCGCGGCGTTCAAGTCCCTGAAGTACCTGGTCTACGGGGCCGCCCCGATGCCGCTCCCGCTGCTGCGCCGCGCACTGGACGCCTGGCCGGAGATGAGCTTCGTGCAGGTCTACGGCGAGACCGAGATGTCTGGGGTGATCAGCACGCTCAGCCCGGCGGCGCACCGCGACCCTTCCCGGCCGGAGCGGCTGGCCTCGGCCGGCACGCCGGTCGCCGGCGTCGAGCTGCGGGTGGCCGACCCGGCGACCGGCCAGGATGTCACGCCGGGCCAGCCGGGCGAGTTCTGGTTCCGCTCCGGCCAGCGCATGATCGGCTACCTGAACCGGCCCGGCGACACCGCGCAGGCCATCACCGATGACGGCTGGCTGCGCAGCGGCGACATCGGGCACACCGACGACGGCGGCTTCATGTTCATCTCCGACCGGATCAAGGACATGATCATCACCGGCGGCGAGAATGTCTACTCCCCCGAGGCCGAACGGGTCATCGCCGAGCATCCGGCGGTGGCCGAGGTCGCCGTGTTCGGCGTCCCGGACGAGCACTGGGGCGAGTCGGTCAAGGCGGCCGTCGTGCTCCGGCCGGGCGCGTCGGCGACCGGCGAGGAGATCATCGCTTTCGCCCGCGGCCGGCTGGCCGGCTACAAGTGCCCCCGCACCGTGGACTTCACCGAAGCGCTGCCCCGCAACCCGGCCGGCAAGGTGCTCAAGCGCGTCCTCCGCGGCCCGTACTGGGCCGGGCGCGACCGGCAGATCTGACCGGCCGTCAGGACAGCGGCGCGTGCGCGAACGCGGCGATCGCGCCGAGCGCGCCGCAGCCCAGCAGCGCGCTGACCACTCCCCGGCGCAGCCCCAGCAGCCAGCCGGCCGCCAGCACGGTGATCCCGATCTGCCACAGGTGCGCCAGGCCGGCCGCCAGCGGCACAGCCGCCCCGGCGATCCCGCCGATCGCGCACGCGCCGGCCCCGGTCAGCAACGCCTGCGCGTGGGCGCTGCGGCGCAGCCGGTCAAAATGCGGGGCACCCGCGATCACGAACACGAACGACGGCGCGAACGCCACCAGCGCGGCCAGCAGCCCGCCGCGGATCCCCCACGCGGCGTAGCCGACGACCGAGACCGTCAGCACGACCGGCCCCGGCGTGACCTGGCCCAGCGCGACAGCGTTGAGGAACTGCGCGCTGGTCATCCAGTGGTAGATGCTGACGGCGTCGTGCTGCATGAGCGGGATAATCACAAAGCCTCCTCCGAACGAGAAGGCGCCGACCTTGAGCGCCACCCAGGCCAGCGCGCTCAGTCCCCCGGCGGCGGGCAGCGCGACAGCCAGCGGCAGGGCACCGGGCAGGCCTCTCTTCGGCTCCGCCAGCGCCCGGTGCTGGACGGCCGTCTCGGCCAGCCCGCAGGCGAGCAGCAGAGCGACGAGGTACTCGCCGGCGACCGCCGCGCACGCGACGCCGGCCGCGAGGTAGGCCATCCAGCGTCCCTGGCGGCTCCGCGCGCCGCGGACCCGCAGCCAGCTGGCCGGCAGGAAGCCGATGGCCGCGGCGACCGCGACCGCCGGCACGCCGGCGCCTGCCCCGGCGGCGATGCCCTGCAGCCAGCGCGGCGGGTGACTGGCCAGGAACAGCGCCGACAGCCCGAGGATGATCACCAGGCCGGGCAGGATGAAGCAGGCCCCGCCCACGATCGCCCCGCGCGCCCCGCGCAGCCGCCACGCGCAGAAGATCGCGAGCTGGGTCGACGTCGGCCCGGGCAGCAGGCTGGTGGCGGCGATGCCGTCCTCGAACTCCTCGGCCGCCAGCCAGTGCCGGTCGTCGACGCACAGCCTGCGCAGCAGCGCGATGTGCGCCGGCGGCCCGCCGAACCCGGTCACGCCTATGCGGGACCATTCCCGCGCGATCGTGCCCAGGCTGGCCCGGGCCTGGCCCGGCTCAGTCATCCGAGCAGGGCGTCGAGCCGGCCGGTGCCGCGCTGCGCGCGGAGGTCAGCATCGCGGGCTGCGCTGGCGCGCAGATCCGGGTTGAGTGCCACCGCTCCGGCCAGCGTGTCCCGTGCGTCGCCGGCCCGGCCTGCCCGCGCATATGAGCACGCCAGAGTGTAACCGGCCGCCGCGCTGGTCAGCACCTGCCGTCTGTCCCGCTGCCCGGCTTGTGCGCGACGAACGTCAGCGTGTCGCCCACGCTGATCGTGATCTTGCCGAAGCCCAGGGTCTGCAGCCGGGTGAGGAAGGCTGCGGGCTCGACCGGGTTGTAGGTGTCGCCCTCGTGGAAGTGGTGCAGGTCGTTGCCGGGCGGGCTGTCCGAGCCGACGAGGATGCCGCCGGGGCGCAGCACCCGCAGCAGTTCGGACAGGATCCCGTTCTGCAGCGCGGCCGTCGGCACGTGGTGCAGCATCGTGAACGTCCCGGCGGAGTCGAACGACGCGTCAGGGAACGTCAGCCCGGTGGCGTCGCCGACCGCTACCTCGACGTTGCCGCCGCCGTAGCGGGCCGCGAGCCTGGCGGCGGCCTCAGGGTCGATCTCGACGGCGACCAGCCGCCGCACCCGGTGCCGCAGCCACTCGGTCGCCGCCCCTGGCCCCGGGCCGACCTCGAGCATCTCGGCGCCGAGATCGACGCCCGCGGTGAGCGCCGGCAGCACCTCACCCTGGAGCCACGCGGCCCACTCCGGGCTCGGACACAGACTCACATGATTCTTGTTCATGTCAGCCACGCTACGGAGCCGTTCGGAAGCGGGCTAGCGCGTATTCTGCCGTCCTGTGGCGCTAGACGGACATCGCGGCGCGGGCGACCCGGCCATGATCGTCGCGACGTTCGCCATGGCCGCGGGGGCCGCTTTCAGCTGGCACGCCCATGACGACCATCAGCTGGCCTGGGCGCCGAGCGGGGTGCTCACCGTCGTCACCGAGGCGGCCACCTGGGTGCTGCCGCCGACCCGGGCGCTGTGGATACCCGCGGGCCTGCCGCACGAGACCCAGGCGTCGGGTCCCGCCACCATGCAGACGCTCTACATCAGGCCGGACCTGTGCCCCGTCGGCTGGACCGCGCCCACGCCCGTCGCGGCCGGGCCGCTACTGGCGCATCTCATCGGCTACCTCGACCGGGAGACCCTCGACCCGTCCCGGCGCCAGCGGGCCGAGGCCGTGCTCACCGACCTGCTCGAACCCCTCGCCCAGCACACGATCGAGGTGCGGCTGCCCGCCGACGAGCGGGCCCGCGAGGTGGCCCGGGCGCTGGCCGCCAACCCGGCCGACCGGCGGACGCTGGGCCAGTGGGGCCGCCAGGCCGGCGCCAGCGAGCGCACCCTCGCCCGGGCCTTCCTGGCCGGCACCGGCGTGCCGTTCGGTCGCTGGCGGACCCTGCTGCGGCTGCAGGCCGCGCTGCCCGCGCTGGCCGCCGGGCAGCCCGTCGGCAACGTCGCACGGCACGTCGGGTACGAGAGCACCAGCGCGTTCGTCGCGGCGTTCCGGCAGGAGACCGGGCTGACTCCGGCGGCCTACTTCCGCGTTCCGTAGCGCGGTATGCGGCAGGCTATGCGCAGGTCTCCGCGGCGGTCAGGAGCGCGGCGACGGGGCCGCCAGCCAGCCGGTAGCGGATGATCCGGCCGTCGCGCTCGGTGCTGACGACCTGGGCCATCCGCAGGTAGCGCAGCGTCTGGGAGACCGTTGCCTCCTGGACGCCGGTGGCCGCGGCCAGGTCGGACACGCTGATCGGCCCGGCGGCGCTGATGCAGGTCAGCAGCGTGAGCCGGGTGGGATCGGCGAGCACCGCGAAATTCCGGGCGCGGGCGCGGACGTCCTCGGGGTGAAGAGCGGCGACAGCCTGGCAGACGCGCTCGGCGTCGATGATCCGCAGGCCGGCGCGCTCAGCAGGCAGCAGGTGCACGGGTAGCAGTCTGCCACAACTCCATGCCAATACCTGATCATCCAATCAGTCTTGACGGTCGCTGGGGGATGCCTATACGTTCGCGGCGTGGAAGGCACGCGAGGCCGCCTGCGCGCGGGGCGGGACGCCCTCACCCCTGCGGAATGGCGACGCTGCGGCGCGATGGCGCTGGTGATCGCGGCCCTCAACGTGCTGGGATGGGGGATCTTCGGTGTCGCCGTCGAGCCGCACCATTTCCGCTATCAGGGCCTGGGCCTCGGGCTGGGGGTGGCGTTCACCGCGTGGACGCTCGGCGCACGGCATGCCTTCGACGCCGATCACATCTCGGCGATAGACAACACCACCCGCAAGCTCATGTCCGACGGGAAGCGCCCGCTGGGCACGGGGTTCTTCTTCGCCCTCGGCCACTCGACGCTCATCGTCGTGGTCGGCATCGGCCTGGGCGTCGCCGCCAGGGCCGTCTTCGGCGCGGTCGTCAGGCCCAGCTCGGGGTACGAGATCATCGGCGGGGTGGCGGGCACGTCCATGGCGGCCGGCTTCCTGTACCTCATCGCCGGGCTCAACGTGGTCGTGCTGGCCGGGATACTCAAGGTGTTCCGCGGCCTGCGGCCGGCCTTTTCGATGAGGCGGAGCTTGAGCGCCAGTTGCAGGCCCGGGGCATGATGTGGCGGTTCTTCGGCCGGTTCATGCGCTCGATCACCAAGACCCGGCACATGTACGTCGTCGGGCTCGTCTTCGGGCTCGGCTTCGACACCGCCACCGAGGTGCTCCTGCTGGCGGCCACCGCCGCGGCCGCCAGTCGGGGCCTGCCGTGGTACGCGGTCCTGGCCCTGCCGCTGCTGTTCTCCGGCGGGATGACCCTGTTCGACACGCTGGACGGGTGCTTCATGAACTTCGCCTACGGCTGGGCGTTCGCCCGCCCGGTGCGCAAGGTGTACTACAACATCATCATCACCGGACTGTCGGTCGCCGTCGCGTTCCTCATCGGGACCATCGAGATCACCGGGCTGCTGTCCACCGAGCTGCGCATCCGCGGCGGGTTCTGGGACTTCGTGGCCAGCTTCGACATCAACAAGGCCGGCTTCGCCATCGCGGCGCTGTTCGTGGTGGTCTGGGTGGTGGCGATCGCCGTCTGGAAGCTCGGGAAGGTCGACCGCCGCTGGCTGCCGGCCACCGCCCCGTCCCGGCATCTGGAGCCTGGTAACGACGACTGACCACGGGCGGGCGCATCGTGCTAACGTGTCTTGGCGCATTGACGTGTTTCGATGCGGGGACTTCGATGCGGGGACGGAGCGCTCGCCATGGCCCAGGAAGCCTTCGAGGCGCTGGCCGATCCGACCCGGCGGCAGATCCTCCAGTACCTCGCCGACCACGACGAGGCGACCGCGGGCGAGATCGCCGGCCAGATCGGCACCATCGGCCGGACGGCCGTGTCCAGTCACCTGCGGGTCCTGCGCACGGCGGCCATGGTCACCGAGCGGCGGGACGGCCGCTTCCGGTACTACGCGCTCGACGCGCAAGGGCCGGTCCGGGATGTGCTGAGCTTCCTGGAGCGTCTGCTCGGGTCGTCGCTCGAATCGCTGGCAGCAGCGGGTGACGTGCCTCAGCCGGCGCTTTCCGCCTCTCCCGGGCCGGCCGCGGGATAAGCCTCCGGCCCGGCCGCTGAGCGAAGGCCGCTCAGGGACGAGCCAAGCAGTCCCTGCAGGAAGATCAGCGCGTCCCTCGTGGGCCCCGCGTGGTCGAGCGAGTAATAGCGATACCGGCCGTCCCGCCGCTCGGCCACGGCGCCGGCCGCGCGCAGCACCCGCAGGTGGCTCGAGATCGTGTTCCGCTGCACCCGCCCGATGTGCTGGGCGATCTCGCCTGAGCTGCACTCCCCGTGCTCGGCCAGCACCGCCAGGATGTCCCTGCGGACGCCGTCGGCCAGCACATCGAAGCCGTGCTGCGCACTCATGCCAGCCTCCCGGGATCCGCGCCGTCGCGTCAATGGCTCGATACTCATTGACACATTAGCAGCGCCTCTCCTATCGTGGCGGCAACCGCCTCGCGTCGCTGTGTGGGGAGAATGCCGTGCCTGTCGATCCTCCCGGCCCCTCCGACCTGGACCGCGTATCCCGGCACTACGGCCTGGGCCTGTCGGATGCTGACGTGGCGTCCTTCGAGCCGTTCGTGGGCGGCCTGCTCACGTCGTGGGACGCGGTCGAGCAGCTCTACGCCGAGACGGCGCCGGCCGCGCCTCAGCGGGCCTGGACGCGGCCGGGTGACGCCGACAACCCGCTCGGCGCCTGGTACGTGACCACCTCGATCGCCGGGGCCGAAGACGGCCCGCTCGCGGGCCGCCTCGTCGCCATCAAGGACAACACCGCGGTCGCCGGCGTGCCGATGATGAACGGGTCAGCGACGCTGGAAGGCTACGTCCCGGCGCGCGACGCCACGGTCGTCACCAGGCTGCTGGACGCCGGGGCGACGATCGCCGGCAAGGCCGTCTGCGAGGACCTGTGCTTCTCCGGCGGGTCGCATACGTCGCGGACCGGCCCGGTGCGCAACCCGTGGGACCCCGCGCGGTCGGCGGGCGGCTCGTCCAGCGGCAGCGCCGCGCTGCTCGCGGCCGGGGTGGTGGACATCGCCACCGGCGGTGACCAGGGCGGATCGGTTCGCATCCCGGCCGCGTACAGCGGGGTGGTCGGGCACAAGCCGACGCACGGACTGGTGCCGTACACCGGAGCCTTCCCGATCGAGCAGACGATCGACCACATCGGGCCGATGGCCCGCACCGTCACCGACGTCGCGCTGGCGCTGAGCGTGCTGGCCGGCCCGGACGGGCTGGACCCGCGTCAGCCAGGCCTCCCCGTCCACGACTACGCCGCCGAGCTGGGCCGGGGCGCGGGCGGGCTGCGGGTCGGAGTGGTCGCGGAGGGATTCGGCCGCGACAATTCCGAGGAGGCCGTGGACGCCACCGTGAGGGATGCGGTCCAGACGCTGGCGGCGGCCGGGCTGAGCGCCGAGGACGTGTCGATCCCGTGGCACCTGCACGGGGCCAGGATCTGGGACGTCATCGCCACCGAGGGCGCGACCGCGCAGATGGTGGACGGCAACGGGTACGGGCTCAACTGGCAGGGCCGGTATGACCCGGACCTGATGGACTACTACGGCGGCAAGTGGCGCAGCGACCCCACCGCATTCTCCGAGACCGTCAAGCTGGTCATGCTCGCCGGCCGGTACGCGCTCGACCGCTACCACGGCAAGTACTACGCGATGGCGCGCGAGGTCACGCCCCGGCTGCGGGCGGCCTACGACGAGGCGCTGGCCAGGTTCGACGTGCTCGTCATGCCCACTCTTCCCGTCCGCGCGACCCTGCTGCCGGGCCCGGGCGCTCCGCGGGAGGAGATCCTGGCCCGCGGGCTGGAGATGATCGGGAACACCGCGCCCTTTGACGTCAGCGGGCATCCCGCCTGCTCGGTCCCGGCCGGGCTGGCCGGCGGGCTGCCGGTCGGAATGATGATCGTCGGAAGGCAATTCGACGATGCCACCGTGCTGCGCGTGGCACACGCCTTCGAGCAGGCGGTCGGGGGCTTCCCCGCGCCGCAGGCCGCAACCCTAGGGAGCAGAACGTGAACGGAGTCCACGACCTGGGCGGAACGGACGGCCTCGGACGCGTCGTGGTGCCGGAGAACGAGCCGGTCTTCACGGCGGAGTGGGAGAAGGCGGCGTTCGCCATGTTCTCCATGTGCTTCCGGGCCGGGTTCTTCGGCGTCGACGAGTTCCGGTACGGCATCGAGCAGATGCACCCGGCGGTCTACTTGCTCTCGCCGTACTACGAGCACTGGATCCACACCGTGGAGCACTACGGCCAGGCCAAGGGCCTGCTGGATCTGGACGAGCTCGACCGCCGCACGCAGTACTACCTCGAGCATCCCGACGCCCCGCTGCCGGAGCGCGATGACCCCGACCTGGTCGCGTTCGTCGAGGCGGTCGTCCCGGCGGGCGCGCCGGCCAACCGCGAGTCCGACAAGGCCCCGCAGTTCAAGGTGGGCGACACGGTGACCGTGCGGGCCGGCAGCCCGCTCGGCCATACCCGCCGGGCCCGCTACATCCGCGGCCGCACCGGCGAGATCGTGCTCGCGCACGGCACCTTCATCTACCCGGACAGCGCGGGCAACGGCGGCGGCGACGCGCCCGAGCACGTCTACACGGTGAAGTTCACCAACGAGGAACTGTGGGGTCCCGACGCCGCCGAGCCGAACGGCGTCGTCTACTTCGACGTCTGGGAACCGTACATCGAGCCCGCTATCAAGACCGGAGCAGCAGCATGAGCGAGCACGTCCGCAGCCAGGAAGAGATCGCCGCGCGGGTCAAGGCGCTCGAGTCGATCCTCATCGAGAAAGGCATCATGACCACGGCGGCGGTCAACCGGCTCGTGGAGATCTACGAGAACGAGGTCGGCCCGCAGCTCGGCGCCAAGGTGGTCGCCAGGGCATGGACGGACCCTGAGTTCCAGCAGCGACTGCTCGCCGACGCGACCCAGGCCTGCGCGGAGTTCGGCATCAGCGGCCTGCAGGGCGAGGACATGGTCGTCGTGGCGGATACCGCGGACGTGCACAACGTGATCGTCTGCACGCTCTGCTCCTGCTACCCGTGGCCGGTGCTCGGCCTGCCGCCGAACTGGTACAAGGAGCCGGCCTATCGCTCGCGCATCGTCCGCGAGCCCCGCAAGGTGCTGAGCGAGGACTTCGGCTACCACCTGCCTGACTCCACCGAGGTGCGGGTCTGGGACTCCAGCTCGGAGATGCGCTACTGGGTGCTGCCCAGGCGCCCGGAGGGGACCGGCGAGCTGAGCGAGGCCGAGCTGGCCGGCCTGGTGACCCGTGACTCGATGATCGGCGTCGGCCCCCCGGCGTCCCCGGCGTCGTGAGCACCGCGATGCGGCCGGACGCGACCGAGCTCGGCGAGGCCAGGCGGCGGGTCGAGGCCCTGGTCACCCAGCTGCCCGGGGGCCGCCCTGGCGAGCACGCCTTCAACGAGCCGTGGGAGATCCGCGCGTTCGCGATGGCCGTGGCGGCGTACAACAACGGGCAGTACGAGTGGTCGGAGTTCCAGCTGTCACTGATCGAGTCGATCCGGCAGTGGGAGCAGGGCGGCCAGGCTCCGGCGGCCGAGCCGTGGAGCTACTACGAGCACTGGCTCACCGCGCTGGAGACCGTGCTGGCCGGCAGCGGCCTGCTGTCGGAGTCGCTGCTGGACGAGCGGACGAAGGCGGTGCTGGCCACCCCGCGCAACGCCAATCACCAGCACGCCCACCGTGAGCCCGTCGCGGTCGACCCCGCCGCCGCGGGCTGACGCCGTCGCCGGCCGCGGGCGCGGCCGGTCACCGCGGTTCTCCCAGCGCTCGTGCCGCACGTCCTTGCGCGATCCGCCGCCGGGCACGGAGACTGATTCCAGCCCGGTAGCAGCCAGAAGGGCGGGATAGGCGTGGGTACGGTGGTGCTGGCGGCCAGCGAGTCATACCCCGCGGCCCCCGAGCAGCTGTACGGGATGTTCGGCTCATCGGGGTCGGCAGGCTGGCTGTTCGGTGCCCAGTGTGACGTCCTGGCTCCCGGCGCGGTGGTGACGATCATGCTGCCGCTCGGTACGGGCGCCGGTGACGGGCAGGCGCAGATCCTCGGGCGGGTCGCCCGGCTGGTGCCGCACCGGCAGATCGTGATCTGGCACGATCAGCCGTGGCGCGGCACGCTGAAGATCAAGTTCGACCGGCTGCCGGACAGCCAGACGCGCGTCACCGTCTTCGCGGAGCTCGATGAAGAAGGGCTGGGCTGGCTGATGCGGCGCCGCGGCTGGCCCGCCGCGGCCGACCGCAACGACCGGGTGCACCGGATCGGCCTGCTGACCAGCAAGTCCGGCCCGGGCGCGGTGTTCGCCGTCGCGTGCGAGAACCTGGCCAGGATGGCGGTCGAGGAGCTGAACGCCGACGGCGGCCTGCGCGGCCGGCCGGTCGAGCTGCTCGTCGGCGACGACGCCACCGAGCCTGAACGAGGCGCCGCGGAGACGCGCCGGCTGATCGCGTCCGGCTGCCGGGTCGTGGTCGCGAGCGTCACCTCAGCCACGTTCGCGGCGGTCCAGCGCGACAACGCCGCGACGGGCGTCCCGCTGATCCATCCGCTGCTGAACGAGGGCGGCGGCGGCGCCGGCCACATCCTGCGGTGGGGCGAACGTCCCGCCGACCAGCTCGGCGCGGCCGCGGCACCGTTCATGAAGGCCGCGGGGGTCAGGGACTGGTTCCTCGTCGGGGACGACTACTCCTGGTCGCACGGTGCCCATGCCGCGGCGCGCAGCACCCTGGCGAGGGCCGGCGGCCGGATCATCGGCGAGCAGTACGTCCCGCTCGGAACGCAGGATTTCGGGCCGGTGATCGAGCGGATCGAGCGCGTCCGGGCTGACTGCGTGCTGTCCACTCTGGTGGGGTCGGACGAGGTGGCCTTCGAGCGCCAGTCGTGGCAGACGGGACTGCGGTCGAAGTGCCGGACGCTGTCCCTGGTGCTGGACGAGTCCACCAGGGAGCGGATCGGCGACGCGGCAGCGCGCGGCCTGTGGACCGCGTTCGGGTATTTCCAGCAGCTCGACACCGATAGCAATGCCGCGTTCCTCGCCCGTTACCGCGCCGCCTACGGGCAGTGGGCCCCGCCGGTGTCATCGCTGTCCGAAGCGGTCTACGAGACCGCCCAGCTGTACGCGGGCGCGGTCCGCGCCACCAGAGACGATGATCCTGCTGCCGTCGCGCGGGCGCTGCACCACCACCGAGCCGACATGCCACGCGGCCGGGTGGCACTCAGCGGCCCGCACTCGATCCGCCAGGCCATCCACGTCGCCGAGGCCACCACCGGCGGGTTCCGGCTGCTCCGAACCGCGCCCTGAGCGGCCGTTGCCCGGGTGGTTCAGGCCGCCCGGCGGCGGACCAGCCAGATCGTCGCGGCGATCAGGAGCAGCGACAGCGCCAGCAGCCAGCCGCCCTCGATCCACTGGAAGGGCCAGAACCGGCTGCCGGGCTGGTAGCTGGTCCACTGCGTGTACCCGTGCTGGGTGAGGCACTGCCCGGGCGAGAGCTGGGAGGAGTTGCAGGAGTAGTGCTGGATGGCGTTGACTATCTGGGCGCCCCGGGAGGGGAACGCGAACGTGCCGCCCTTGGTGTACCACTGGTTGATGATCCACGCGGAACCGGGCAGGTTCACTTTGCTGGTGAGCAGCGGTGTCATGTAGTGCTGGCGCAGCCACAGCCCGGTCGCGGCGGCGAGCCCGGCGTAGACGGCCAGGGTGGCGGCGATCGCGGGGACGACCCGGCGGATGAGCATCCCGGCCAGGGCGCCGATCGCGAAGGCGGCCAGCGTCCAGCCGGCGAACGCGACCTCGCGCAGGTCGAACACGTCGGTAGCGAACGGGATCGAGTAGCCCGAGGCGGAGAACGGGCTGAGATACCAGGAGAACAGCGCGCTGAACGCCGCGGCTGCGGCGTTCACTACGACCGCGAGCAGCACCAGCTTGGCGAGCGTCCAGCGCCACCGGCCGAAGCCCTGCGTCCAGGCGAACCGGAAGGTCCCGGTCTCCAGCTCACGGGCCAGCAACGGCGCCCCGGCGAACGCCCCGATGAGCGCCGGCACCGCCTGCAGAAGGACTCTGGCGACGTTCACGCTCACCGAGTATCTGCCGGTGAAGTTTATGGTGCAGGCGAGTGAGCTTGCCGGGTGGCAGTAGGCCGTGTAGGCGTGGTGGATCTGAAGGCCGGTGAGCCACAGGTAAACGGCCAGCACGCCCAGCAGCGCGGCCACGCCGGCCAGGGCGGCACGGTGCTGCCGCCAGGTGACCCAGGCCATCCGCCGCCACGGCACCGGCCGCAGGCTGGTGTCCTCCTCCGGGCGGGCCGGCACGGTCAGCGCGGTCATTTCGTCACCTTTGACGGTTCGCCAGTTTCAAGCGGCAGAGCCCTGCTGCGGGCCGGGCCGGGCAGCGCCGCGGCGCCGGGCTCGCGCAGGTAGCCCAGGGCGAGTTCTTCCAGGCCGACCGGGTGCGCCTCCCAGCCGGAGGGGACCGGGTCGTCCGCGGCGGCCCGGACCAGCAGGTGGGCCTGCGCCTCGCCGCGGCGGACATGCACCACCGGCCGTCCGGCATACTTATCGGCCTCGGCGGTGGGGCCGGTCAGCATGCGATGGCTGGCCAGCAGGTCGTCGACCTCCCCGGCCACCTGGACCTGGCCCCGGGACAGCAGGATGAGGTAGTCGGCCACGCGCTCCAGCTCGGCGAGCACGTGCGAGGACAGCAGCACCGACACCCCGTCATCGACCGCCGCCGTCAGCACCGTGGCCATGAAGTCGTGCCGGGCGATCGGGTCGAGCATCGCCACCGGCTCATCCAGCACCAGCAGCCGGGGCCGGCGGGCCAGCGCCAGGGTCAGCGCGAGCTGGGCCTGCTGGCCGCCGGACAGATGGCCGGCCTTCCGCTTCAGCGGGATGCCCAGCTCGGCCAGCCGGGTTTCCGCGTAGGGCTGGTGGAAGCGGCGGTTCAGGTTGCGGGTCAGGTGCAGCATGTCGGCGGCCGACAGGTTCTTGTACAGCGGCGTGTTCTGGGCGACGAACGCGATGCCGTCCAGCGCCGCCGGGGATCCGGCGGGCCGGCCGCCGAGCACGGTGACGGTACCCGCGGACGGTGCCGCCAGGCCGACCGCCAGGTTCAGCAGCGTGGTCTTGCCCGCGCCGTTCGGGCCGACCAGCGCGGCCACGTGACCGGCAGGGATCGCGAGCGAGCACTCCCGCAGCGCCCACGTGCTGCCGTACCGCTTGCCCAGGCGGCTGGTCTCGATGACGTTCATGCGACGCCCTCCGTTTCGCCGGTCGCCGAGCCGCCGCGGTCACCGGAGCCGCCGCGGTCACCGGAGCCGGCGCGGCGCTCATAGAAATCCCGCAGCGCGCTGGTGAACAGCGCCACGATCCCGTCCTCGTCCAGGCCCGCCGTATCCGCAGTGGTCAGCCAGCCCGACAGCGACCGGCGCAGCGCGGTCAGCTCCGGGAGCGCGACCTGGCTGAGCGTGGCCTGGATGAACGTACCCTGGCCGGGGCGCCCGGCCGTCAGGCCCTTGATCTCCAGGTCACGGTAGGCCTTCAGCACCGTGTTCGGGTTGATCGCCAGCGAGGCGACCACGTCCCTGACCTTGGGCAGCTGGTCGCCGGGCTTGAGGTAGCCCAGCCGCAGCGCGTGCTCCACCTGGTGCACCAGCTGCAGGTAGGTCGGCACGCCCGAGGCCGCATCCAGCCGGAACTCGATCGCTGACGCGACCGCGGCCCGGCCCTTCCCGGTGCTGATGTCTTTATCTATATCCATAAGACAACGATACAGCAGTGGGCGCCGCTGTCAAGCGCGGCCCGCCGCCCGCAGGCAGCGCTACGACCGTGTCCTTGGCATGATCAAGCGCGGTGCGGGGACGACGGTGGTGACCGACCAGAAAGGCAGTGTCGATGTCCAGCGCGCAGTTGTACGACACCATCGGAGCCACCTACACCGTGACCCGGCGCACTGAACCGCGCATCGCTGCGCGGATCTGGGCTGCGCTCGGCGATGCCCGGACCGTACTGAACGTCGGGGCGGGCACCGGGTCCTACGAGCCCCCCGACCGTCACGTCCTCGCGGTGGAACCGTCGGCGCTCATGCGTTCGCAGCGCCTCCCGGACGCGGCGCCGTGCCTGGCTGGATCGGCCGGGAACCTGCCGTTCGATGACCAGTCCTTCGACGCCGCGATGGCTTTTGCCACCGTTCATCACTGGCCGGACCCGATCGCCGGCCTGCGCGAGATGCGGCGCGTCGCCCGCCGCGTGGTGGTGTTCACGTTCGACAGCAGTGACCCCGGCCAGTTCTGGCTGACCCGCGACTACCTGCCCGAGTTCGCGGACCTCCACGCGGGCCGGCCTTCGCTGACCGAGCAGGCCCGCGCGATCGGAGCCCGGATCGAACCCGTGCTCATCCCGTGGGACTGCGCGGACGGCTTCTTCGAGGCCTACTGGCGCCGGCCCGGGGCATACCTGGACGAGGGCGTCCGTCGCGGAATATCCGTCTGGGCCAGAGTCGGGCCGGACGCCGAGCAGCGCGCAGTGCACAGCCTGCGTAATGACCTCGCCTCAGGCCGGTGGGCCGAACGCAACCGCGACCTCGCCGGTCTCGACGCAGCAGAGCTTGGCCTTCGCCTGCTGATCGCGTGACCCGCACATCTGCGTACGGCTGACGGACGAACTCAACGAGGATTGCTTACCCCACTTGACGGGGAACTCGCACGGCATATAACTTTCTGAACGTACGAATAGTTTGTTTGGTGGTGGCACAGTATCCGTGGCACCGGCATCGGAACCATGCGATGGCGCCGGCGTGCGGCCGGACGGCCGCCGGCTCAGGGGCGAGGCCTCCCGGCGCGGCATCGTCCAGGCCGCGATCCGGGTGCTGTCGCGGCAGGGGCTGCCCGCCGTCACGCACCGGGCCGTCGCCGCGGAGGCCGGCGTCTCGGTCGCGCTGACCACGTATCACTTCGGCACGCTGGACGATCTGCTGGCCGCCAGCCTGGCCGAGCAGGCGCGAGCCGGCGCCGCGCGCCTGGCCCACGTCACCGATCTAGCCCGGGCCGGAGAGATTTCCCTGCTCGACGCCTGTGCCGGCCATCTCATCGATCTGCTCGGCCCGCGCCGGGGCGAGTTCCTCGCCGACCTGGAGATCCGGATGGCGGCCGCGCGGAGCTCGCAGATTCATTCCGCGGCCGAGCGGGCCGACGCGGGGTTCGTGGACCTGATCGCTGCGTTCACGCACGACCGGGCCCGCGCGCACGCGATCTACGTCGCGGTCCTGGGCTTCGCCGTCGCTTCGGTGATCACCAGTCCCGCCCCGGCGGAACCGGAGATCCGGCGGTTCATGCGGGGCATCCTCGCCGAGTACAGCCTGCTCAACCCGGAAGGAACAAGATGATGACCGCAATGCAGGCACCCGGCTGGCCGGCCGAGCGCGGCCGGGAGTCCGCCGTCCTCCTGCAGTTCGGCGAGGCGCGGGCCGGGCTGGCCCGGTGGGCGCTGGTGACCGGCGACCCGCTGGCCGACGCCGTGGTGGCGGAGCTGCACGAGAATGGGCGGCCGGCGCGGGCCGCACTCGAGCAGGGCATCCAGGGCGGCCTGAGCTCGGTCCCGGACGCGCCGCCGGCGGTCAAGGCGCTGCTCACCGCCACCGAAGCGCTGCCGGCCTTCGCCGGCGACGACCTGCTCGGCCGGGGTAGGCGGACGCCGTCATCGCCACCGCGGTCAAGGTGATCCGTGCCCGGCGCGCCCGGCTGCGCCGCGACCCGGGCGCCTGGGCTGCCGCGCAGGAAACCAACATCGCCGCCGCCCGCGAGCTGCTCGCCCGGTCCGACCCCGCGCTGTTCCAGACGCACGGCGGCGGCTCGTAGGCGGCGCGGCTGTGCCTGCGGGGACGACAAAGCCGTGCCCACGGGCGATGATGAGCGGCATGCACACGCGTTCAGGCCGGCCAGCGGGAGGGACATCGGCGTGAGTAGTACGCAGCCTGGCACTGTCTTCATCACCGGCGCGAGCAGCGGCTTCGGGGCCGCGATCGCGCACCGGTTCGCGACCGCGGGTGCCCGGGTGGTCGCCACCGCACGGCGCGCGGACCGGCTCAAGGACCTGGCCGCCGAACTGGGCCCGCAGGTGCTGCCGGTCACGCTGGACGTGCGGGACTGGGCCGCGGTAACCGATGTCATCGGCGGCCTGCCCGCCGAGTTCGCGCAGATCGACGTGCTGGTGAACAACGCCGGGGCCGCCCTCGGCCTCCGCCCGGCCCAGGACGCGGACCTGGACGACTGGGAGCAGATGATCGACACGAACTGCAAGGGCCTGGCCTACTGCACCCGGGCGATCCTGCCGGGTATGGTGGCTCGCCGCCGCGGTCACGTCGTCAACCTCGGCTCGGTCGCCGGCACCTATCCGTATCCGGGCGGAAACGCCTACGGCGGCACCAAGGCGTTCGTGCACCAGTTCAGCCTGAACCTGCGCAGCGACCTGCACGGCACCGGGGTGCGCGTGACCTGCATCGAGCCCGGGATGGCCGACACAGAGTTCTCCACCGTCCGGTTCAGCGGCGACAAGGCCAAGGCAGACGCCGTCTACACCGGCATGCAGCCGCTGACCGCCAGCGACATTGCCGAGTCCGTGTACTGGGCGGCGACGCTCCCGCCGCACGTCAACGTCAACACCATCGAACTGATGCCCGTCGCGCAGAGCTTCGCCCCGTTCCAGGTAGCCCGGGACAGCTAGAGCAGCCAGCGGTGAGCCTACGCCGCCGCCGACGCCCTCCATCCGGGGCGCGTCGGCAGACAGCCACGGGACGTGACGTCACGCCGTCCATGGGCCCAGCACCACCGGCCCCCGGCTACAGCGCGGAGCGGATCAGGCGGACACCGATGCCGTCGCCCGCCCGGGTCATAACGGCCAGCGGGCGGGCCAGGGCAGAGATGACCGCGGCCCGCACCGGGCTCTTACGCCGGGCGAGCCCGGCGCCTATCACGCGCAGGGCGACGGCGGTCGCTGGCAGCGGCCGGAAGAAGACCGTGAACTCGGCGATCGTGCCGTCAGGGTGCAGGCGCAGGTGATCGGCGAACTCGACGTCCTGGCCGCCGATCCGCGCCCGGCCGGCCAGGAACGCGGCGTTCTCGCCGCGTGCCTCGTCCGTGTAGTGCAGGTCTTCGAATACCTCGAACAGGACCGTGACGAGCGTGCGGATCTGCTCCCGGCCGGCGAAGGCGAGGTTCGCGGTGAAGGGAGACCGGAAAACCGCGTCCGGCGCGAAGCAGGCCATGACCGCGCTGAGGTCCCGCGCCTCCATCGCGGCGCGTAGCGGGAACATGACCGGGTGCGGCTCAACAGCGGGCACAGGACCTCCTGTGGCTCGACCATATGTTAGTTAAACACGTTAGGCTAACTGATATGACTTCCGCAACCGGTCAGCCCGCGCTCTCGGCTCCCCCCGCGCTGGGAGTACCCGCGTACGTCGTCCTCGGCATGGTGCGGCTCGGGGCGCGGTCGGGCTATGAGATCAAGCGGACGGTCGAGCAGTCGATCCGGTTCTTCTGGACCATCTCGCAGGTGCAGATCTATCCGAGCCTCGAGCAGCTCGAGCAGGCCGGGCTCATCACCGGCCGGGCCGACCCCCGGGGCAAGCGCCGCCGGCGCGTCTACGAGATCACCGGGCAAGGCGAAGCGGCGCTGCAGCAATGGCTCCGCAACGCGGACCCGATGCCGTTCGAATTGCGCGATCCCGGCATGGTCAAGCTCTTTTTCGCCGACGCGCTGGAGCCAGCGGACGCGCTGGATCTTCTCGGCGTCCTCCGGCAGCGCAGCGAGGAGCGGGTGGCGACCCTCCGCGCGCTCGAACTCACCGCCAGCCGCGCCGAGGAAGAAGGCAACGCCTATCCGCTCTTGACGCTGCAGATGGGGATCGGCTTCCACCAGGCGATCATTGACGTCTGCCGTGACTTCGAGCGCAAGCACGGCCGGTGAGCGGCGCCAGGCCCCGGTGGAGGGGCTACCCGAGCACGGCGGGCAGCCCGCACCGGACGGGCAGGTCCGCGTCGCGGTAGGACACGATCGCGGAGATCACCGGCCTGCCGTCGCGCTGGCCCAGCTCGAGGATCTGCAGGCCGCTCGCGGCGAGCCGCCCCGCGGCATCGGGGTGGTAGGTCGCGAAGGCGGGCTGCCCGTTGCACCAGCCGCCGCGCAGCGGGATGCCGTACGGCCTGGCCGCGGCGAAAATGGCCTCCTCGACGAACGCGGCGACCGCGTCGCGCCCCTCGAACCAGGTGGTCAGCGGCGGCATGGAGAACCGGACGTCGTCGGCCACCAGCCGGACGAACGTTCCGATGTCGGCCAGCTGCCAGGCCCGCACATACCGGTCGAGCAGGTCGCGCACCCGCTCATCCGACGGGTCCGCGGGCGGCCGCCAGGGTTTGTCCCTGACGGTCCGGCGCGCCCTGGACAGCAGGCTGTTCACGGCGGCGGGGGTGACCTCGAGCACCTCGGCCACCTCGGCATGGCTGAACCCGAGCACGTCGTGCAGCAGCAGCGCGGCCCGCTGGCGCGGCGCGAGCCGCTGCAGCGCCGCCACGAAGGCCAGGCTGATCTCCTCGCGGCGTACGACCTCGTCCTGCGGATCCGCGGACACCGCCAGGTCCGCGTCGCTGACCGGCTCCACCCACAGGCGCCCGGGAGCGCTGGCGAAG
Organism: uncultured Actinomycetes bacterium; assembly: GCA_963702235.1. GTDB lineage: Bacteria > Actinomycetota > Actinomycetes > Streptosporangiales > Streptosporangiaceae > PALSA-505. The sequence continues at coordinate 716,992 of CAVPBZ010000018.1, read as the reverse complement.
CGCGCGCCTGGCGCGGCCGGCGGTCCCTCGGCGGCCGGATCCAGCCGCGTGCGCCGTCCCCGGAGCACGTCCAGGCAGACGTTGGTCGCGATCCGGTGCAGCCAGCCGGCGAACGCACCGGAACCGTCGTAGCCCCGCAGGCCGAGCCAGGCCCGCACCATCGCGTCCTGGCTGGCGTCCTCGGCGTCCGCGCCCGAGCCGAGCATCCGGTAGCAGTGCCGGAATACCGATCGCTGGTGCGGCGCGATCAGCTCGGCGAAGGCCGCCTTGTCGCCGGCCGCGGCCCGGCCGAGGAGATCACGCCCTGGGGGTGAACCAGCCATCTCGCCCCTCCTTCTGCCGCGATCCCCGCCGGGCCGGGCCGCGCCGCGGCACCGCAGTCAGTCAGTTGGGCAGGCTACCCCGACCACCTGCCCCTGCGGGTCGGCGAGCAGGCCGAACGTCACCCCGGGCGCCTGCGTGGCGGGCTGGACGACCCGGCCGCCCGCGGCCGCCGCCGCGTCCAGGGTGGCCGCCACGTCCGGCACCCCGACGAAAAACGTGACCAGCGGGCCATCTCCTTGCAGCGGGCTGATACCGCCGGGGATCGCGCCCTCCACACCGGTCTCGACGTAGCTGTACCCCGGCATGCCACCGTCGGGGAACTTCCAGCCGAACAGGCCGCCGAAGAATTCTCGCGTCGCGTCCGGGTCGGCTGACCGGATCTCGAAATGCACTACTGGGTGCGCCATGACTTTCTCCTTACTAGCTCGGACATCACCCAGTACGACTGGCGCGGGCAGGCGGATCTCTCGGTCGCCGCGCAGAATTTTCCGTGCCCCCGCGAACGCCGCCGGGGGCCCAGCAGCGGCTATCGGCTGGTAACAGTGCGTGCAGCGCCGCGGGCCGTCGCCGGCCCGCGGCCAGCCGCGCCGGGTCAGGGGTGCCGCAGGTGCGGGCGCAGCGCCCCGCCGGCCCGCAGCGCCACGGCCAGGGCCAGCGCGGCGGCCACGGCCCCGGCCAGCATGGCCGCCCGGTCACCCCCGGTGCCCGCCACCCGGCCGCCGTGGTTGACGGCCTCGGCCACGGCCGGCAGCAGCGCGGCGCCGAGCGCCGCGCCGACCTGACGGCTCGTGTTGATCACCCCGCCGACCAGGCCCTGGTCATCGTTGGCCACGCCCTGGCTGGCGGTCACCATGGTCCCGAACGCCGTACCGGCGGTGCCGAACCCGACCAGCATCACCGCCGCGAACAGCGGGCTGTAGCCGCCGTGCGCCGGCAGCGCGGTCAGCACCAGGAAGCCGGCCGTGGCCAGGCCGCTGGTCAGCGTCAGCACCCGGCGGATGCTGATCCGGCTGGCCAGCCGGGCACCGAACGCGCCCGCGGTGAAGCCGATCACGCCCTGCGGGGCGATCACCAGCCCCGTGACCAGCGGGGAAAAGTGCAGGACCTGCTGGAAGTACAGCGACAGGACGATCATCTCCCCGCCGTTCCACAGGCCGAGCAGCAGGTTCATCGTGCCCGCCGTGCGCAGGCCGGGCATCCGCAGCAGGTCAGGCCGGATCAGCGGGTCTGGGTGCCGCCGCTCGGCGGCCACGAAGGCGATGCCCGCCGCCGCGGCCAGCAGTAGCGCCGCCAGCACGACCGGGGACGTCCAGCCGAGCACGTCCACCTGCGACACCGCGAACACCAGCGCGGCCACGCCCGCGGTCACGACGAGTGCCCCGGCGACGTCCAGCCGCCGGGCGCCCGCGTGCCTGCGGGACTCTGCCAGCAGCCGCGGGGCCAGCGCCACCGCGAGCACGCCGACCGGCACGTTGACCAGGAACACCGCGCGCCAGCTGGTGAACTGGACGAGCACGCCGCCGAGCACCTGCCCGGCGACGAAGCCGAGCGATGCGGTCGCGCCGTACAGGCCCAGCGCGCGGGTACGGGCCCGCCCCTCGGCGAAGCCGGTCGTGATCAGGGACAGGGCCGACGGCGCCACCAGCGCGGCACCCATGCCCTGCACGAAACGGGAGGCGACCAGCAGCGCGGGGTCGTGGGCCAGGCCGCCGGCCAGCGAGGCGGCGGTGAACAGCATCAGCCCCGCGCTGAACATGCGGCGGCGGCCGAACAGGTCGGCGGCGCGCCCGCCGAGGATCAGCAGGCCGCCGAACGAGATCGCGTACCCGGTGACGATCCACTGCACCGACGCGGCGGTGAAGCCGAGCTCGGGCTGGATGGACGGCAGGGCGACGTTCACGATGCTGAAGTCGAGGACAACCATGAACGACGCGACCAGGATCAGGCCCAGTGCGGGCCCGCCACGACCCGCTCCCCCGGCTACCTGACCAGCTGCGCCGGACTTCTGCCCGGCTGCTCCTGCTCCGTGACCAGCTGGCCGGGGGTGCTGCTGGCGCACGGGCACTGTGCTCGGCACAGTCAGCCTCTTTTCAATACGATACGTTTCGTTTTGTAGGCGCAGGCTGCAACCTCCCGGGCGGCGGATGTATTCCACGGGCCCGGCCGCGTGTCACGGGCCTGACGGCGGGCCAGTGGCACGGGCTCGGCAGCAGGTCAACAGCGCAGGCAGCCGCTCACGCCGCGCTTGCGGCCTCGTTGCGGCGGGACGCCGGGATTGCGGAGAGTTAGCCGGCCCGGTGGTTGCGGCGCGGCCGCGGGGACCGCCATCCGCCTAGCCGCGGCAGCGGTGACCGCCGCCCGGCTGGCCGCGGCAGCCAGGCCAGCCGCGGGAGCAGCGGGTCAGCGAGCCGCTCGGACACCGCGCCCCGGTAGACGCCGGCGCCGTAGGCAGCCTCGTCGGCCAGGTAGCCGAGGGTGAAGCGGAGCGGGTCCAGCCGCGGCCTGCTGCGCAGCCACTGCGCCGCGGGCGGCCCTGCCAGCAGGCTGGCCAGCGTGAGCCTGCGGCCGGCCCGGACACGCGAGGTACGCCCGCCCGGCCAGGCGATGCCGGCGGCGAGGGCCGGGAGCGCGTACTGAGCGCACCACTGACCGGTGCCGAGCCAGGTCTGCCGCACCGATCCGGCCATGGGGGCGAGCACGTCCCTGGCCGGGACTCCCCACCCCCGCAGCAGCCGGGCGAGCTGGCCAGACCCGGCGGCATATGCGGCCAGCGCGATAATGGGCAGGCGGGCCAGCAGGGCGGCGACCGTGACGGCCGGCCAGCCCTGCAGGATCAGCGGCGGCACCAGGCCCGGATGCCTGCGCACCAGCGGCGCGGCCGAGGTGCCGTACCTGAAGCGGCGGGCCAGCACCGGTAGCCAGCGGTCCGGCTCGACGTGGCTCACCTCGGCGGCCGGGTCGTACCGCACCAGCCAGCCGGCCGCGATCATCCGCCAGACCAGGTCAACATCCTCGCCGTAGCGCAGATCCGGGTCGAATCCGCCGCCGGCCGCATCCCGGCGGACCAGGAGCGCCGCCGTGGGCACGTAGCCCAGCCGGGTCAGCGGGGCGACCCGGGCCTCCGCCGGGCCCATGTCGGCGGGCGCCCGCGCGGCCAGGTAGCGGCCCGCGGCGTTCTGGCCGGTGACCGCGCGTACCCGGGGCGCGACGGCACCCACCAGCGGATCGGCGAAGTGCGCGGCGAGCTGAGCGATCCATCCCGGAGCCGGAACGCAATCGCTGTCGATGAACGCGACCAGCGACGTGGTCACCAGGGCCAGCCCGTCGTTGCGAGCCGCGCCGGGACCGCCGGATGACGGGCGCTGCCGGAGCCGGGCGCCGCGGGCCGCGCACACCCTGGCCACGGCGGCCGGGTCGCGCGAGCCGTCATCCACCACGATCACCGGATACACGGTGCCGAGCGCCGCCAGGCAGCGGTCAAGCCCGGCAGCGCGGTCGCGGACCGGGATCACGACGGTCGCATCGGCCGGCCCCGGTGCGGCCGGCGGGCGAGGGTGCGCCAGCCCGGCATCGGTGAGGCGCCGGGCCAGCCGGGCGCTCTGCGGTGACCCGACGGGGCGGTCGCGCAGCTCGTCAAGGGCCCGCAGCCCGGCACGATTGAGCCGCAGCAGGCGCGGCGGCGAGCCGCCGAACAGCACGTCGGAGCCGACGAACCGGGTGCCGGGGTCGAGCGCGATACCGAACCCGGCCGGCAGCGGGACGCCCGCAGGCGGCACCGCAGGCGGGCAAACGGCGCGTGCGTCCGCCCCTCCCCCGGCGCGAGTGCCCAGGGCGTGAGCCCGACCGTACGGGCCGGGCTGGGTCATAGCGCGAGCCCGCCGTCCACGGGCACCACCGCGCCGGTCATCCCGCTGCTGCCGTCACCGGCCAGCCAGGCCAGGGCAGCGGCGACCTCTTCCGGGCGCAGCAGCCGGCCCAGCGGCTGCTGCGCCGCGAACGACTCCGGGCCCGGCAGGCCGTACAGCCGCGCGCTCTCGGCCAGCATCGGGGTATCGGTGGACCCCGGGCTGACCGCATTGGCGGTCACCCCGGTCCCCTGCAGTTCCACCGCCAGGGCCCGGATCAGCCCGGTCACGCCCGCCTTGGCCGCGCAGTAGGCCGCCAGCATCGGCAAGCCGCGGGTCGCCGCGGCCGACGCGACGGCGAGGAACCGGCCGCTGCGCGGCTGCGGGCGGCGCAGCAGCGCCGGGATGGCCGCCCGCGCCAGCGCCAGCACGCCGCCCAGGTCGGTGTCGAGCACCGCGCGCTGCTGCGCGAGCGGCATCTCCCACAGCGGCACCCCGCCGGCGATCACCCCCGCGACCGCCACGGCGGCGTCCAGGCCGCCCCAGGAGCGTTCGGCCGCAGCGACGGCCTCAGCCAGCGCGTCGCCGTCGCGCGCGTCCGCCGCCAGCGCCCGCACCGCACCGGGGTCGCCGGCCGCCGCGGCCGCCGCGGTGGCCACCCGGTCCAGCTCCTCCCGGGTGCCCAGCGGGTACGGCAGCGCGGGATCGTCCGCGCAGCGGTCCACCGCGAGCACGCGCCATCCCTCCGCGGCCAGGGCCCGGACGGTGGCCGCGCCGATGCCGCGCGCCGCCCCGGTGACCAGCGCGGCCCGGGTCATCCGGGGGCCGGCCCGCGCCACTGGGCCACCGCGGCCAGCAGGTCCGCGGTCAGCGCTTCCAGCAGCGCCGCGCCTTCGGCGGCGGAGGCGCCCGCGGGATCGCCGAGGACCCCGTTGCTGCTCGCTGCCCGGACCCCGCCGGCCCGCAGCAGGGGCATCAGCTCGGTGATCGGGGTGCGGTTGCCTGCCTCGGCCAGGCCGGCCCGGACCCGGCCCGGATCCAGCGCCAGCTGCAGCGCGGTCTCGGTCCGCCCGGCGTGCGCATCCTGGGAGGACCCGCCGGGCCGGGCGCCGCCGGGCGTCCAGAGCAGCACGTCCCGCGACTCGGCCCGGAGCCGGGCCGCGGCCCGGCCGGCCGGCTCCGCGTTGCCGCCGTGCGCGGAGATCAGCAGCAGGTGCGTGAAGGTCTCCATGGCCGAACGGCCCAGCTCCACCAGCATCAGCTCCAGCGCCGGCTGGCCGATCGAGATCGTCCCGGCGAAGCCGGCGTGCTCCCCGCTGGAGCCGTAGCCGACCGGCGGGGCCACCACGACGTCGCCGCGGCCGGCCGCGAGCCTGGCGGCCAGCGCGATGGCAACGTCGGTGTCGGTGGACAGCGGCAGGTGCGGCCCGTGCTGCTCGGTCGAGCCCACCGGGACGGCCAGCAGGGCCCCGGCCGCGGCGCGCCGCTGCGCCTCCGGCCAGGTCAGGTCGCCGAGCGCGGTCAGAGCGGCGGCCTGTCGCCCGGCCGCCGTCTGGGTCCGGCGCTACTCATGGCTCAATCTTCCCGCACGCCGAGCCGCCCGGGTGTGGTCAGGCCTCGCCCCTGACCATGTCGATCAGCCTGCCGAGCACCTTGCCGTCGCTGACCCGCAGGCCGTCGTGCTCGTACTCGTTGGTCACCCAGGGCCGCAGGCTGCTGGTCGCCCGCGCCGTCGCCAGCGACAGGCTGGCGTCGACGTAAATGTCGTCGAAGTAGACCGCCGCCGCGGCCGGCACCTGGCTGGCGGCCAGCCGGGCCGGGTCGTACAGCCGCGGCCATCCGTCCCGCTCGGCGATCAGTTCCGCGGCCTCGCGCAGCGGCCGCAGCAGCGGCTCGTCGTCCACCATCCACGGGTAGATCATCTCGCCGGTGAACAGCAGCGGGGCGTCGCCGTCCAGCGCGGCCGCCGGGTCGAACCCGGGGAACTCCGCCCGCACCCGCTGCGCGGCCCAGCGGGTTGCGCCCTTGCCCTGGGCGTAGCACGCCTCGTGCAGCAGCGCGTAGATCGGGTTGTGGATGGTGACGTGCGCCTGGGCCTGCTCCAGGAACTCGTCGGACAGCTCGTCGCCGGCGAACGGATCCTCGAGCAGGTAGTGCAGCTCGTGGCTGCCGGTACTCATGCCCAGCATGTGACCGGTCGACTGGAATGCTGCGACGGTCAGCCGCTGGCCGTTGGGCATCCTGACGTCACGCTCGCGCAGGTGCCTGGCGACCCGCTTTGCGCGTTCGGAATCCTCGGGGTACCGGGCATAGTGCTCGGCCGTCTTGGCGGCGACCCGGGGGTAGGTGGCGCGGTAGACGTCCTCGGCGGTGGCCTCCAGCCCGGGCAGCCCGCCGGTGATCAGTACCTCGCGCAGGCCCTCAGGGGCGAACGACAGGTACGTGGCGGCGCAGAAGCCGCCGTAGCTCTGGCCGAGGGCGGTCCACGGCTCGCCGCCGGTCAGCGCGGGGCGGATGAGCTCGGCGTCCCGGACGATGGAGTCGGCCCGGAAGTGCGCGAGGTAGTCGGCCTGCGCCTGCGCGCTGCCCAGCCGGCCGAGTGTCTGCCGGGTCGCCGGGGTGGACCTGCCGGTGCCGCGCTGGTCGAGCAGCAGCACCCGGTAATCCTGCAGTGCGCGGTCAAGCCAGCTCCACCGGCCGATCGGCCGCGGCGAGGCGCCGCCGGGGCCGCCCTGCAGGAAGACCAGCCAGGGCAGCCGCTCGCCGGCTTTGGCGGCCGCGACGACCTCGCGGGCGAACACCTCGATCTGCGGCCCGGCCGGGTCGGCGTGGTCGAGCGGGACGGTGAATACGTGGTCGGTCAGCACAGTGCCTGGGTGGCGGAAGGTAGGCATGACCCGCACCGTATCCCGGCCGCGCCGGGTCGCGCCTCCTCAAATTCCGGCGCGGCCGGGGCCGGGCGGCCTTGAATGCCAGGTCACTGCCTGCGCGGGGGCGTGCCCTGGGGCCCGCGGGACGGTAGCGTGCTCAAGGTGAGCGTGCCAACGCTGCGTGACGTGGCAGCCCTGGCCGGCGTGCACCCGGCGACCGCCTCGCGTGCGCTGAACCCGGCTACCAAGGGCATGACCAGCGCGGACACGGCGCAGCGCGTGCTGCAGGCGGCCGAGCAGCTGGGCTACCGGCCGAACGCTGTGGCCAGGAGCCTGCGCACGGCGCGCTCATCGAGCGTCGGCGTGGTCGTCCCGGATCTGACCAACCCGCTGTTCCCGCCCATCGTCCGGGGCATCGAGTCGGCGCTCGCCCCGCACGGTTACGTGCTGCTCATCGTCAACACCGACAATAACTTGTCGCAGGAAGCGCAGCTGGTCGCGTCGCTGCGGGCCCGCAGCATCGACGGCCTCATCCTGGCCACGGCCAAGCTCAGCCACCCGCTGATCGAGACGCTCGCGGCGGCCGATCTCCCGCTGGTGCTGGTGAACCGGCGCCGCGAGGGACTGCCGCTGCCCAGCGTCGTCCCGGACGACGCGGCCGGTATCCGGCTGGCCGTCGCTCACCTGGCCGGCCTCGGGCACAGCCGCATCGCGCACATCGCCGGGCCGCAGGACACGTCCACCGGGGTGACCCGGCTGCACGCCTTCCGGGCGGCGGTGGCCGGGCGCGGGCTGGCGCGCGACGAGGCGCTGGTCGCGCAGTGCGGCTCGTGGTCGGAGGCCGAGGGCGCGCGGGCGCTGCGCGGCCTGCTCGACAGCGGCGTGGCATTTTCCGCGGTCATCGCCGGCAACGACATACTTGCGCTGGGCTGCTACGACGTGCTGAGCGAGCGCGGCATCCGGTGCCCGGTTGACCTGAGTGTGGTGGGCTTCAACGACATGCCGTTCGTGGACAAGGTGGCGCCCGCGCTCACCACGGTGCATGTCCCGCAGCATGATCTCGGGACCGAAGCGGCCCGGCTGCTGCTGGCTCAGATGGCCGACTTCCGCCGTGAGGAGCGGTCCGTACTGCTGCCAGTGACGCTGGCGGTACGCGAGTCCACCGGTCCGCCGCCGCAGGAGACGGTTAGCGATAAGTTCGACTTATCGGCACCGGACGGCCTGACCGCATGGGGCACCCGGTCCAGCTGACGGTCAACGGCCGCGGCCATGAGGTCCGCGCCGGTCCGGACGTGCCGCTGCTCGAGGTGCTGCGCGGCGAGCTCGGGCTCGCCGGGCCGAAGTTCGGCTGCGGGGCGGGCCTGTGCGGCGCATGCTTCGTGCTGGTGGACGGGCAGCCGCGGTCCTCGTGCGACCTTCCCGCGGCCGCCGCGGCCGGCCGGGACGTCGTCACGGTGGAGGGCCTGGCCTCCGGTGGCCGGCCGCATCCCGTGCAGCAGGCGTTCATCGACGAGCAGGCGGCGCAGTGCGGCTACTGCACGTCCGGCATGGTGATCAGCGCGGTGGCGCTGCTGCGGTCGCGGCCCGCGCCCACCGAGGAGCAGGTACGCGAGGCCATGGACCGGAACCTGTGCCGGTGCGGCGCGCACGGCCGGGTGGTGCGTGCCATCCTGCGGGCCGCCGGGGGGCCGGGATGACGCCCGGCCGGCTCGATTTCAGCTCCGGCGGCGTGGTCACCGTGGCCACCGGCAAGGTCGAGTACGGGCAGGGCGTGTGGACGGCGCTGGCCCAGATCGCGGCCGAGGAACTCGACGTGCGGCTGGCCCGGGTGCGGGTCGCGGAGGTGTCGACGGCTACCAGCCCGGACGAGGGAGTGACGTCGGGCAGCAGGTCGATCGAGGATTCGGGTGCCGCGCTGCGGCAGGCCTGCGCGCAGGCGCGGCAGGCGTTGCTGGGCTTCGCCGCGGTGAGGCTGGGCACGGACGCGGACGGGCTGAGCATCGACGACGGCGAGATCACCACAGCGGGCGGCCGCAGCGGGCTCAGTTACTGGACGCTCGACTGGCCGGCCGGCGTGACCGGGGGCCCGGCTGACGGGGCCGACGCGCCGGCCGCCGCCGCGAAGCCGGCCGGCCGGTGGTCGGTAGCCGGGCGCAGCGCGCCCCGCATCGACATCCCGGACAAGGTGACCGGACGGCCCAGGTTCATCCACGACCTGGTGCTGCCGGGCATGCTGCACGGCCGGGTGATCCGGCCGCCCGCCGCCGCGGCGGAACTGCAGTCCGTGGGCGACGCGGACCTGCCCGCCGGGGTGGTCGGCGTCGTCACCGACGGGTCCTTCCTCGGCGTGGTCGCCGAGACCGACACGGCCGCGCGCGCGGCGGCCCGGCTGATCGGCCGGGCAGCGCAGTGGAAGGTGCGCGAGTCGCTTCCCGACGAGGATGACCTGCGGGGCTTCCTGCTCGGCGAGCCCGCCGAGACGTCGGTGATCGTGCAGCGGCGCGACCAGGCGGCCGCGGCCCGGGTGACCAGCACCCTGACCGCGGAGTTCAGCCGCCCGTTCATCGCGCACGCGTCGATGGCGCCGAGTTGCGCGATCGCGCGCGCGGACGGCCAGGCGATCACCGTCTGGACGCACAGCCAGGGCATTTTCCCGCTGCGCGGGGCGCTCGCGGCCGGCCTGGGCATCGCGACCGACGACGTGGTCGTCCGGTACGCCGAAGGGGCCGGGATGTACGGCCACAACGGCGCCGACGACGCCGCGCTCGACGCCGTGCTGCTGGCCAGGGCGCCGGCCTGCCGCGGCCGGCCGGTCCGGGTGATGTGGTCGCGCGAAGACGAGATGGCGTGGGCGCCCTTCGGCCCGGCGATGCTGGCCCGGCTGTCGGCGGGGCTCGGCCCCGGCGGGCGGATCGAGTCCTGGCGGCAGGACGTGTGGAGCAACGGGTTCCTGGGCCGGCCGGGGATCGGGGACGAGCCCCGGCTGCTCGCGCTCGCGCACGTGGCCGGCGGCACGGCGCACGCCGGACAGCCGCTGCCGGCCGCCTACGACGGGCCGGCCACGCCTACGATCGGCTCGGTCCGCAACTCAGCGCCCGGCTATGACATACCCGACCTCGAGGTGACCCGGCACCGGCTGGTCACGATGCCGGTCCGGACTTCCTCGCTGCGCTCGCTCGGCGCCTTCCTCAACGTGTTCGCCATCGAGTCGTTCATGGACGAGCTGGCCGCCCAGGCGGGCACGGACCCGGTCGCGTTCCGGCTCGCGCACCTCAGCGACCCGCGGGCCAGGCGGGTGATCGAGCAGGCCGCAGCTATGGCGGGCTGGCCGGCCCGCCGTGCCGGTGACGGGACCGGTTCCGGCATCGGGTACGCCCGGTACAAGGGAACGTCCGGATACTGCGCGGCCGTCGCCGAGGTGGTCGCCGGTACCGAGGTGCGGCTGCGCAGGCTCTGGCTGGCCGTGGACGTGGGCCGGGTCATCAGCCCGGACGGCGTCATCAACCAGGTCGAGGGCGGCGCGATCCAGAGCGCGAGCTGGACGCTGCGCGAGCGGGTGCGGTTCGACCGCACCAGGATCACGTCGGTGAACTGGGACAGCTACCCGATCCTGCGGTTCAGCGAGGTGCCTCAGGTGGAGGTGCGGATCGTCGGGGCGCCCGGCGAGCCGGAAACCGGGGCGGGCGAGGTCGCGCAGGGCCCGGTGGCCGGCGCGATCGGCAACGCGGTGGCGGACGCGGTCGGCGTGCGGGTTCGGGACCTGCCGCTCACCCGCGACCAGGTCATCCGCGCCATCGAGCGGAGCTGACCGCGGCAGCAGCCCAGCTCTTCCGGCGGGCCTCAGCTCCGGACCGGTCTGTCAGGTCCGGCCGGCCTCGCAGCTCGGGCCGGTCTCGCAGGTCCGGCCGGCGTGCTTCGCGTACGCCGGGGCCGCCGGCTAGCGCTAGCGCACCCCGCGCGGCCGGAACTGCACGCTGATCCGCGGTCCGATGGCCCCGACCGTCTTGGGCACGGCGTGCTCCCAGGTGCGCTGGCAGCTCCCGCCCATCACGAACAGGTCCCCGTGACCGAGGTTGTAGCGCCGCGCGGGACCGCCGCCGCGCGGGCGGAGCAGCAGGGCGCGCGGGGCGCCGAGCGAAACGATCGCCACCATGGTGTCCTCGGCGCTGCCGCGGCCCGTCCTGTCGCCGTGCCAGGCGACGCTGTCGCGGCCGTCCCGGTACAGGCACAGGCCGGCGGTCACGAACGGCTCGCGGAGCTCGTGGCCGTAGTGGGCGGTGAGCGCTTCCCTGGCCTGGTCCAGCACCGGGTCGGGAAGCGACCCTCCCTCGCCGTAGAAGCAGACCAGCCGGGGCACGTCGACCTCCCGGTCATACATCTGCCGCCGCTCCGCGCGCCACGGAACGGTACCGGCCAGCCGGCCGAACAGTGCGTCGGCACCCCGGATCCAGCCGGGCAGGGCATCGATCCACGCCCCGCGGCTCAGCCTGGTCCGCCGCACCGACGGTCCGAGCGGCCTCGGGCCGCTCTCGTCGTCGCTGTCCAGCAGCGAGCCCTGGAATGCGAGCGTCATGCGAACAGCCTAGCGTGTTAGCAAAAACCAGTTCGATCCCGCAGGTACCAGCGGTCAGGAACGGCTCCTTCCCGAGATGACCCTCATCCCAGGAACGTCGCGGTCGTCGCCACGAACCGGCCAGCATCATCGAGCCACGGATAGTGGCCCGCTCCCGGCTGAACGACGAGCTCGGCGTCCCGGAACAGCCCGGCGAATTCGGCGGCAACGCCCGGAACCGTGTTCACGTCAACCTCTCCGGCAAGCAGCAGCACCGGCACGTTGACCGCGGCGAGTGCCGCGCGAGTGGCATCCGGGTCGAATGCGCCCTCAGCGCCGAAGGCGGCTGCGGCTGCTGTGTTCTGATGGCCGTCCTGGGCCGCCCGGTGGGCTTGTGCCGCCGCATCCCATCGCCCGTAGAAGAAGGGATCGATCGCCTTCCACCGGTCGTCGGTGGCGTTGCCGGCCATGATGGCTTCCAGGGCGGCGAAGGCCGCCGCGAACCAGGGCTCATCCTGGCGCAGCCGCGCGGTCTCAAGCCGGGACTCCCCCGTGGCCGCGATGCCGACGGCCGCGGTGCTCGGAGTGATCAGAGCCAGCTTGCCGACGTGTTCTGGGTGCCGGGCCACGTACAGCGCCGCCAGGTTCGCGCCCGCAGAGTGCGCGAGCAGGTCCGGCCGGTCAAGACCCAGGTGCTTGCGCAGGGCCTCGACATCAGCGACCAGCCGGTCACAGCGGTAGGAGGCGGCATCTTCCGGTGTCGCGGACTCGCCGGTGCCCCGCGGGTCCATCATGATCAACTGCCGGTGCGCCGACAGGCCGCCGAGTTCGCCGAGATAAGCGCAGTCCTGCATCGGGCCGCCTGGCAGGCAGATCACCGGGATGCCCTCGCCGGACACGCGGTAAGCGATGCCGGTTCCATCATCTGCGGGGAAAGAGGGCATGGCGAAGATGCTGTCAGCGGCATCCCGGTCAAGGCAACCGACCATCACACCGGCAGAGCGACGCGGCGCTAGCAGGACAGAGCCTGGCAGGCGCTAGCGGGCATCCTCGCGCGCTGGCGTACCGGGGCGCGCGTTGAGCTGGTCTTCGAAGCCGTCGAAGATGGCCCGGAGGCCGAACTCGAAGCTCTTGTCCGGTGCGCTGGCGTAGTTGACCGCCGCCGCGGCTTCCACGCGGGTGCGCAGCCGCGGGAACTGCATCGCGATGTCGCTCGCCCGCTCGATGGTGTTCCGGATGAGCTCATCCGCGTCACCGCCATCACGGCTCAGCCGCCTTCTCAGCGTGATAGACGCCGACTCGCCGAGGGCGTTGCCGAGCACGAACATGAAGACGGCGGCCCCCGCCTGGTCTGCCTCGGCGCCGACGAAACCGGCCTTCTCGTAGACCGCGAGGCCGTGGTCGTCGTGGCGCGCCTTTCCAGCGCCGTAGAAGAGATAGGACCCGAATGCCTGCACGAGCCAGGGGTGCCTGGTGAACATCGCGTAGAGGCCGGTGGCCATCGCAGTGGCTGCTGTGCGCCAGTTGACCACGCTGAGGTCGGGCAGCTCGATCTCGTTCCACACCTCGTCACCGGCGAGCGTGATGAGGTTGTCCTTGCTCTTGACGTGCCAGTAGACCGCCGTCGCCGCGGAGTCGAGCCGCGCGCCCAGGCTGCGCATGTTCAGGCCCTCCAGGCCCTCGGCGTCCAACAGCTCGATGGCGGTCCGGACGATCTGCTCCCTGGTCAGCGTGTCCCGCGGCATGCACCCACGATAGGGCACGCGACCCCGGCTTGCACAGTGTTCAAGAAATCACTTGCACACTGTTCAAGTTCCGCTTTAAGCTTCACTTGAACAACGTACAAGTTGAAGCCCGGCAACCGGGACAGAGGAGCAATGATGATCACCAACACGGCCTCGGACGGCGGCGGCGCCGGGCTGCGCGGGCCAGCGGCCATCACCGTCACGGGGCTGCGCAAGTCCTACGGAGACCACGTGGTGCTGGACGGCATCGACCTGAACATCGCGGAAGGATTCTGTCTTCTGCCTGCTGGGCCCCAACGGAGCCGGCAAGACCACCGCGGTCAAGATCCTGTCCACGCTGACCAGCCCCGATGCCGGCCAGGTGACGATCGCGGGCCGTGACCTGGCCGCTGACCCGGACGGGGTCCGCGCCGCGATCGGCGTCACTGGCCAGTTCTCGGCGGTGGACATCTACCTCAACGCGGAGGAGAACCTGCGGCTGATGGCGGACTTGCACCACCTGGACCGCCGCACCGGCCGGCAGCGCTGCGCCGAGCTGATCGAGCAGTTCGACCTGGGCGAGGCAGGCAGGAAGCCGGTCGCCGCCTTCTCCGGCGGGATGAAGCGCCGGCTCGACCTCGCCATGACCCTGGTCGGCTCGCCGCGCATCATCTTCCTGGACGAGCCGACCACCGGCCTCGACCCCCGGGCCCGCCGCGCGACCTGGCAGATCATCCGCGACCGCGTGGCCGAGGGCGTCACGATCTTCCTCACCACCCAGTACCTCGAGGAAGCCGACCAGCTCGCCGACCAGATCGCGGTCCTCGACCACGGCAGGCTCGTCGCCGAAGGCACGGCCGCCGAACTGAAGCGCCGCGTGCCGGGCAGCAGCATCGTGCTGAGCTTCGGCACCGTCACGGCAGTGGACGCTGCCGTCCGCGCGCTGGGCGGCCAGGCTATCCGCAGCGACGACGACCTCACCCTCCAGATCCCCGGCGACGGGAGCGCCCGGTCGGTGCAGGCCGTGCTCAACCAGCTCGACACCGAGTCGGTCGAGAACCTCGAACTGCGCACCCCCGAACTCGACGACGTCTTCCTGGCCCTCACCGGCCGGTCCCCCACCAGCACCAGCACTGACAGCACCAGCACTGACAAGGAGCCCCAGGCATGAACACCGCGACCTACGCCGTGTCCGACACGGTCACCCTGTTGCAACGCAACCTGAAGAACAACCTGCGCTACCCGACCAGCGCGATCGCGATCGTCGGCATCCCCGTGCTGTTCCTGCTGCTGTTCGTCTACGTCTTCGGCGGCGCACTGGGCACCGCTGTCGCCGCCACGGCCCACGGGAGCACGCACTACGTCAACTACGTCCTGCCCGGCCTCATCATCATGACCGCCGCCACCGGATCACTCGGCGCATCCGTCTCCACCAGCGTGGACATGACCGAGGGCATCATCGCCCGGTTCCGCACGATGGCGATCTTCCGGCCCGCCATCCTGATCGCTCGCGTCCTGTCCAGCGTGACCCAGACGCTGACCAGCATGGCCCTGGTCCTCGGCGTCGCCTTGGCGATGGGATTCTCCGCCACCGCCGGCTTGGCCGGCTGGCTCGCCGCTATCGGCCTGCTGGCGCTGACCAGCTTCGCGCTGACCTGGCTCGGCATCGCGTTCGGCCTGGCGGCCAAGACCCTGGACGCGGCCAGCAACGCCCCGTTCCCGCTGATCCTGCTGCCGTTCGTCGGCTCCGGGATCGTGCCCACCCGCTCGATGCCGACCGCCGTGCGCTACTTCGCCGAGTACCAGCCGTTCACCCCCATCATCGAGACCCTCCGCGGGCTGCTCATGGGCACGCCGATCGGGAGCAACGGCATCCTCGCCGTCGCCTGGTGCGCCGGCCTGACGGCCGTCGGATTCGGCTGGGCGATGAAGGCCTTCCGCCGCGAGCGCACCGCCTGATCGTCTGCCGTCAGCCCTCGGCGGTCATGTCGCCGCGGGCCCGGCCATGCCCAGGGCGCGCTTGATGAAGTCCACCTGCAGCAGCATCAGGTTCTCCGCCACGTCTTCCTGCCGCGGCGAGTGCGTGATCCCGGACAGCGGCAGCACGGTGTGCGGCCGGCCGGCCGTGAGCAGCGCCGACGACAGCCGCAGCGTGTGCGCCACCGTGACGTTGTCGTCCGCGAAGCCGTGGATCAGCATCAGCGGGCGGCGCAGCTTCGGCGCGTCGGCGAGCAGTGAGTTGTGCTCGTAGACCTCCGGGTGCTCGTCCGGGTGGCCGAGGTAGCGCTCGGTGTAATGGGTGTCGTAAAGCCGCTCGTCGGTCACCGGGGCGCCCGCGACCGCGGCGTGGAAGACGTCGGGCCGGCGCAGCACGGCGAGCGCGGCCAGGTAGCCGCCGTGTGACCAGCCGCGGATCGCCACCCGCGAGGTGTCCAGCCCGGGCCGGGCGGCAGCCACCGCCGCCAGCCCGTCCGCCTGGTCCTCGACGTTCGGCGTGGCCTGGTCGTACTGGATCAGCCGGTCCCAGTCCGGCCCGCGGCCGGGGGTGCCGCGGCCGTCGATGATCAGCACGGCGAAGCCCTGGTCAGCGAGCCACTGCGAGACCAGGTACGTGTTGCGGGACGACACCACCATCTGCGCGGCCGGGCCGCCGTACGGGTCGAGCAGCACCGGCAGCGGCGGGTCCGAGCCGGGCCGGTGGCCGCGCGGCAGCAGCAGCGCGCACCGCAGCTGGTGCTCGCCCACGGTCATCAGCGTCACCTCCGGCGTCAGCGCCGGGGTCTCGGCGCGGGACTCGATCTGGCCCGCTTCCTGGCCGTCGCGCAGGATGCGCACCGCGGTGCCGAACCACCCGAGCGACGCCGATGACAGCACCAGCGTGCCGCCCGACCGGGCCGCGGTGTGCCGGCCTGGTTCCTGGCTGACCCGGGTGACCCAGCCGTCCGGGCTCGCGGTGTACACGTGCAGCTCGGTGGGGTCGTCCGCGGTGGCGGTGAACAGCACGTCCGTGCCGGTGTCGAGCACCTGGCGGACGTTGAGCGCACCAGGGCCCGCCGGGGTGACCGGCTCGTCCCCGATCAGCAGCCGGTAGGCGCCGTCCCTGGCCACGACCCGGACCAGGCTGCCGCCTGCGGTCCAGGCGGGCGTGCCCGGCACGATGTCCACCCAGGCCGGGTCGGTGTCGGTGGCCAGCACGGCGGTGCCCCCGTCCGCGGCCACCGCGAGAACGTGCATCGTGCGCTGGTCGCGGGTCTGGACCTGCAGCAGGGCCTGCCCGCGCGATGACCAAGCCGCCGAGGCCAGGTACGGGAAGGCGGCGTTGTCCCACGGCACCGGCCGCCTGCTGCCGTCGAGTCCGGCGAGGATCACGGTCACGTCGGCGTTCGCGGTGCCGGCCACCGGATAGCGGATCTCGGCGGGCGGCCGTTCCGGGTACGCCGGCTCGGACAGGTACCAGCGGGTCACCGGGCTGTTGTCCACCCGCGCCGCCAGCAGGCTCTGCCCGTCGGGCGCCCACCAGAAGCCGCGGGTGCGGCCCATCTCCTCGGCCGCGACGAACTCAGCCAGCCCGTAGGTCACGTCCGGGCTTTCCGGCTCGGCCAGCGCGCGCTCCCCGCTGCCGTCGGCCGCGATGACGCGCAGCGCTCCCCCGCTCACGTAGGCGACCGCGGATCCGGTCGGGTCCGGCCGCGGGTTGACCACCGGGCCGGCGGCCGGCAGCTCCCTGACGTCACCGCCGCCGGTGAGGTCGGCGACGAACAGCCGCCCGGACAGGGCGAAGACGGCGATCCGTACCTCGTCGTCGGTGGCGTAACCCACCACGCCGGTCCCGGACTGCCTGGTCCGCTCCCGCCGGGCCCGCTCCTCGGGCGGCAGCTCCTCGCCCGCCCCGGCCAGGATGGCGTCCGGGTCCGCGATCACCCGCTCAGCGCCGGTTGCGGTGTCGCGCACCCACAGGCAGGTGTTGCGGTCGGTACCCGACCGCGACCGCAGGAAGGCGATGCGGGAGCCGTCGGGCGCTACCGAGAAGGCATGCGGGACGCCCAGGGTGAACCTCTGGGTGCGGGCATACTGACGCGGAAAGCTGATCTCGGCGGTCATAACGGCATCCTCGCAGAAACGCCCGAACGGCTGCCGCCCTATCAGCGTCAGTCGGCTGCGGCCCCCCGCGGGGCTGGCGTCATCCGGCTGGTCGCCCCGGGCATGGCCGGCGGCGCCGGTCACGGCCCCGCCCGGCTCAGCCGCCGAGGTACTGCAGCACCGCGAGCACCCGGCGGTTGTCACCTTCCGACGGCGGCAGGCCGAGCTTGGCGAAGATGCTGGCCACGTGCTTCTCCACGGCGCCGCCCGAGACGACCAGCCCGGCCGCGATCCCGGCGTTCGACCGGCCCTCGGCCATCAGCGACAGCACCTCCCGCTCCCGGGCGGTGAGCGAGCCGAGCCCGGTGGACCGGCGGCTGGCGCCGAGAAGCTGGCTGACCACCTCGGGATCGAGCGCAGTGCCGCCGTTGCCGACCCGCTCGAGCGCGTCGGCGAACTCCGCCACGTCCGCCACCCGGTCCTTGAGCAGGTAGCCGACCCCCGCGGCGTTGCCCTCGAGCAGCCGGGTGGCGTACCTGGTCTCGATGTACTGGGAGAAGACAAGGACCCCCGTGCCGGGGTGGTCGGCGCGCAGCTGCAGTGCGGCGCGCAGACCCTCGTCGGTGTGGGTCGGCGGCATCCTGATGTCCACCACGGCGACGTCCGGCTTGTGCTCGGTCACCGCGGCGAGCAGCGCGCTGGCGTCGGCGACGGCCGCGCACACCTCGTGGCCGCGCTCAGAGAGCATCTGCGCCAGGCCCTCGCGCAGCAGGCCAGCGTCCTCTGCGATGACAACCCGCATGCGGGCGATGCTCTCATGCGCGCAGCGGCAGCTCCACCGTAATCACGGTCGGGCCGCCCGCCGGGCTGGTCAGGTGGAAGCGGCCGTCGACGGTCCGGACCCGGTGCACCAGCCCGGGCAGCCCGCTCCCCCGGCCCGGATCAGCGCCGCCGGCGCCGTCGTCGGTCACCTGCAACCGGAGCGTCGAGCCGCGCTGGATCACGTCCACCGTCACCTGGTTCGCCCCGCTGTGCTTGGTGGCGTTGGCCAGCAGTTCGGCGGCGCAGAAGTAGGCGATCGTCTCGATCGCCGGGGTGGGACGCTCGCCGATGTCGGTGGTCACCTCGACCGGGATGAGGCTCCGCGCGGCGAGCGTGGCCAGCGCGTCGGTGAGGCCGGCGTCCAGCACCGGCGGATGGATGCCCCGGGCCAGGTCGCGCAGCTCGACCAGGGCCTCCTTGGCGCTGCGGTGGGCGCTGTCCACCAGGTCGCGGATCCTGGCCACCTGGGTGTCGTCGAGAGGCTGCCCGTCGTCGCCGAGCTTCTCCTTGGCCATGCCGAGGCCCATGGCCAGGGCGGCGAGCCGGACCTGGGCGCCGTCGTGCAGATCCCGCTCCACCTGGCGCAGCGCGGCCGCGGCGTCGTCCACTGCGTGCGCCCGGCTCTGCTCGAGCTCCTCTACCCGCTGCGCCAGCCGGGCCGGGCCGAGCAGGTTGCCGATCAGCCACCGGTCCCCCGCCGTGACCGCCCTGGTGACCCACGGCGCGGCCAGCAGCGTGACGGCACCCACGACGAACACGCCCAGGGTGCCCGGCCAGGTGGCCACGCTGAAGCTGATGCCCGGCAGCGGCGTGATCGCCCGCACCGCTCCCGGCTGCCCGTCCGCCGCGTGACCGCGGAACAGCGCCCACCACAGCGGGCTGGTCACGTTGACCAGCCCGCTGACCCAGTAACTGGCCGCGTAGATAGCCAGCAGCGAGAGCGGCAGCTTCAGCGCCACGTAGGCCACCGCCCGCCAGCCGGCGCCGTCGCGGAGCCTGGCATCCAGCCGGCCCAGAACGCCGCGGGCCGGACGGAACGGCGACGGGGCGGCGAACTCCTCGCCGAGCAGCCGCCGGGCCAGCCACCGGTGCAGGCCGCCCAGCCTGCGGGCGAGGCGGAGCGTCAGCACGAGCACCAGCAGTCCCGGAAACGTCCCGACCAGGGTGACGGTCAGCCCGGCGCCAGCGGTGAGCAGTACCGCGATGATGGCGAACCCCGCCACGCTGGGCACCAGCCCGGCCAGGCAGTAGCCGAGCTCCCGGCGGGCTCCCCGGCTGGCGGGGGCACGCAGCGCGGCACGCAGCAGTGCGTCCGCGGTCGCGCTCACCACGTCATTGTCCCCCGGCACGGCGTGCCCACAGGTGATCACACTAGGAACGCCGCGGGTCCAGCGGTATGCGGCTGCCCGGCGTCTTGACCCTGGGGTTATCCCCCGGGCGCCGGCGAGCCCGGCCGTCTGGTTACGGTGAGTGGCCGCAGGCGATGCGTTCGGTGCGCAGGGTGATGGTCCAGCCATCGGCGGGGTGGCCGCGTGTGGGTTGGGCGCGGGGGGCGTAGCCGTAGCCGACGGCGCGGTCGTCGGGGTCGGTGATGATGAGGTGCCAGTTGGTGGCGGGGTTGTCGGACAGGCCGAGCAGGGTGGCCAGCGGCAGCGTGACGGCGACCGAGCCGGCCAGCGGCGGCAGCGCGGCGACCGGGTCGCCCCGGCGCAGCCCGGCCGGGACCGGGTCGGGCCAGGCGCAGCCCGGCGGGCACCTGCTGGCCATCCGGGCCGCGGGCGTCGTCCCGGCTGCGGGTGCCGTCCGGCCCGGCGGGCAGGTGCTGGCCATCCGGGCTGCGGGCGTCGTCCGGGTGAGTGGGGCCGTCGGTCCCGGCGGGGCCGCCGGGCGCGCCGGCGCCGGGGATGTCGGCGGCCGGGAGCAGGTCGGCGGGCGGGACGTCGAGGGGCTGGCCGAGCAGCAGCGCCAGGTAGGCGCGGGCCCGCAGCAGGTCGGTGCCATGCCCGGGCCGGGACAGGTGCTGGCCCGGGTCGGCGTGTTTCCACGCGGCCCGGATCTGCTTCTTCCACCACGCCGCCACCTGGCACAGCCGCTTATCCGCGGCCAGCACCTCGGCCGGCGGCAGCGACCGCCCCGCCAGCGTCGCGGTGCCCTCCGGGTCGGTCCAGCATTCGACCCGGGCGTCCTTCTGCGCCTGCTCCCGCCGCCGCCGGGCCGCCTCCGGGTCCAGCTTCAGCACCGCACGCTGCAGCGACCGGCGCAGCTCGCCGCTGGTCTGGCCCGCCGCGTCCGGCAGCACCGCCGCCTCCACCCTGGCCGCGTGCTCGGGGCTGAGCGGGGCAACGGCCTCCAGGATGACCCGGACCTTGTACAGGTCAATCCGGCCCGCCTCGAGCGCGGCGGCGGTCGCGGGCCGGGCGGCCAGATCCAGCGCCAGCTCCAGCAGCACCCTCACCGCCGTGCCGGGTCAAGGTCAGCGCCAGCGCCACCTCAGCGGCGACGAACTCGCTCAGCTGCACCGGGAACTCCCCCGCCGCCGCCGGCGCGGCGCGGCCGGCGGGACGGCGGCGGGCCAGCTCCGCGACCGCCGCCAGCTCCCGGGCCTGCGCCCAGGAGGTCTGCCGCCGCCACGCCGCCAGCACCCCGACCAGCTCATTGTCAGGCACCCGGGAAAGCTGGGCGTGCGCGGCATCGGCGAACCCGGCCAGCGGCACCCCCGGCGCCATCAGGTCCAGCACCCCACCCTGCGCGAACCCGGCGAACTCGCCCGGCTCGGGCCTGGCCGCATCGGACCCGGCCACAGCAGTCCCGGCCGTGTCAGCGGTTTCCGGGCCACTCACAGTCGGCCCGGTGGTGACCACGGCGGCCGCCGCCGCGTCCACGGCCCGCCCTGCCTTGTCCAGCCTGGCCAGCAGGTCCAGCTCTGCCGTGGTCAGGTCAGCCAGCTCGGCCGGTCGGCCGCAATCCGGATCCGGGACCGCCCGCGCATCCTCATCGGGCGGGATGTCGGCATCGGTGAGCGCGGCCAGCGCGGCATCCAGGATCTCCTCCTGCGACTCGGGTCGCGGGACTGCTGCGGGCACGGCGTTCACCTCCGTCCGGGCCGACTGGTAACGTTCTTCGAACACACTATCGCAGTAGACTGACATCCCTTAGCCGACACGCCGGCGGATCCGGAAGCGACGGGTGAGCATGATGCGGCAACTGGTCTCCCGGCGGCTGACGGCCTCGCCAGCTCATCGCGAGATTGCTCATCCCCGCCGCCAGTAGACTCCGCGCCATGACCACCCTGCCCCCCTTCGCCAGCCGGCTTCCCGTGCCGCGCCGCCAGCACGGCGACACCTTCACCGACGACTACGGATGGCTCGCCGAGAAGGACAACCCGGAGGTGATCGCCTACCTCAACGCCGAGAACGCCTACACCGACGAGATGACCGCCGGGCTGGCCGGGCTGCGCGACACGATCTTCGCCGAGATCAAGGCCCGCACCCAGGAGACCGACCTGTCGGTACCCGCGCGCAAGGGCGACTGGTGGTACTACACCCGGACGGTCGAAGGGCAGCAGTACCGGATCCAGTGCCGGCGCCCGGCCGGCCCGGAGGACGTCACGCCCCCGGAAGCCGCCGACGGCCGGCCGCTGGCGGCGGAGCAGGTCCTGCTGGACGGCAACGAACTGGCCGGCGACTCCAGCTTCTTCGCGCTCGGCGCGCTCAGCGTCAGCCCGGACGGGAGGCTGCTGGGATACTCGACCGACTTCAGCGGCGACGAGCGCTTCACGCTGCGGATCAAGGACACCGTCACCGGTGCGATGCTGGACGACGAGATCCCGGGCACGTTCTACGGCTGTGCCTGGTCCCTCGACGGGTCGGCGCTGTTCTACGTCACCGTGGACGACGCCTGGCGGCCTTACCGCGTCTGGCGGCACCTGGTCGGCACTCCGGCGGCCGACGACGTGATCGTCTTCGAGGAGTCCGACGAGCGGTTCTGGGTCGGGGTGAGCCTGACCCGCAGCGAGCGCTTCCTGGTGATCAAGTCGGAGAGCAAGCTGACCGGCGAGGCGTGGCTGCTCGATGCGGCGGATCCGGCCGGGGAGCTGCGGGTGGTCGCGCCGCGCAGGCAGGGCGTCGAGTACGACGTCGAGCACCAGCCGGACCAGGACGGCACCGGCCGGCTGCTCATCCTGCACAATGACCAGGCGGAGAACTTCGAGCTGGCCACCGCCCCGGTGAGCGCGCCGCGGGAATGGGAACCGCTCGTCGGCCATCGCGACGACACCCGGCTGCTCGGCGTCAACGCCTTCGCCGGGCACCTGGTGCTCTGGTACCGCCGCGACGGCCTCACCGGCCTTGCCGTGCTCCGCGACGACGGCACCGCCACGGAGATCCCGTTCCCGGAGGCGGTGTACTCGGTGACGCCGGGAGCGAACCCGGAGTATGAGTCGTCCCGGTTCAGGCTGCACTACGAGTCGCTGGCCACCCCGGAATCCGTCTACGAGCTCGACGTCCAGACCAGCGCGCTCACCCTGCTGCGGCAGCGGCCGGTGCTCGCCTCGCCGGATGGCCAGCCGTTCCGATCCGACGACTACACCCAGCACCGGGAGTGGGCGGTGGCCGCCGATGGCACCCGGATCCCGGTCTCCCTCGTCTGCCGCAGCGGGACGCCGCGGGACGGCAGTGCCCCGTGCCTGCTGTACGGCTACGGCAGCTACGAGGCCTCGATGGACCCGTACTTCAGCACGGCCAGGCTGTCCCTGCTGGACCGCGGGTTCGTGTTCGCGATCGCGCACGTCCGCGGCGGCGGCGAGATGGGCCGCCGCTGGTACGACGAGGGCAAGCAGCTGTGCAAGGTGAACACGTTCACCGACTTCGCCGCGTGTGCCGCGCACCTGCTGCGCCGCGGCTGGACCTCGCCGTCCCGGCTGGTCGCCCGCGGCGGCTCGGCCGGCGGCCTGCTCATGGGCGCGGTGGCCAACAGCGCGCCGGAGGATTTCGCCGGCATCGTCGCGGAGGTCCCGTTCGTGGACCCGGTGAACACGATGCTCGACCCGTCGCTCCCGCTGACCGTGACCGAGTGGGAGGAGTGGGGCGATCCGCTGCACGACCCGGAAGTTTTCGCCTACATGAAGTCCTACTCGCCCTACGAGAACATGACCAGCCAGGAGTACCCGGCCATCCTGGCCACCGGCAGCCTGAACGACACCCGCGTCCTCTACCACGAGCCGGCCAAGTGGATCGCGCGGCTGCGGGCAGTGGGCAAGGGCGGTCCGTTCCTGCTCAAGACGCGGATGGAGGCCGGTCACGGCGGACGCAGCGGCCGGTACGACGCCTGGCGGGAGGAAGCGCTGATCACGGCCTGGATCATCGACACGGCAGGCGCCAGCTAACCTCGCCCCGGTCACGAGCAGGCCGGAGCAGGCTCGAACAGTCCCGTCAGGCGGGGCTGGAACGGTTCCCGTCAAGCAGTCTCGAACGGTCCCGTCAGGCGGGCTGGAACAGCGCGCTGACCGATTCGCCGTCGTGGATCCGGCGGATGGCCTCGGCCAGCGCCGGACCGATCGGGATCACGTGCAGCTTGTCGGTCCGCTTGTCCGCCGGGACGGGCACCGTGTCGGTGCAGACGATCTCGGTGACCTCCGGCCGCGCGGCCAGCCGGTCCAGCGCGCCGTCAATGAACAGCCCGTGCGTGCAGGCGATCCGGACCAGGCGCACCCGGCGCTCGGCCAGCCGGTCCAGCAGTTCGCACACCGTGGTCCCGCGCGCGATCTCGTCGTCGAGCACGATCACGTTCCGGCCGGTCACGTCGCCGATGATCGAGCTGATCGTGACGCTCGTGTCGCTGTGCCGCTCCTTGGCGCCGGCCGCGACCGGCAGCCCGAGCAGCCGGGCGAACGCCGCGGCGCTCCGCGCGTTGCCCAGGTCGGGCGACACGACGACCGTGTCGGACAGGTCGCGGCCGCGGAAATGAGCTGCCAGTTCCCTGAGCGCGTGCAGGTGGTCGACGGGCACGGAGAAGAAGCCGTGCACCTGCGCCGAGTGCAGGGTCATCGTCAGCACGCGCCCCGCTCCCGCCTTGACCAGCAGGTCGGCCACGAGCCGCCCGGCGATCGAGACCCGCGGTTCGTTCTTTTTATCCGAACGGGCATAGGAATAATGTGGCATGACCACGGTAACCCGCCCCGCAGAGGCGCCGCGGGCGGCGTCGGCCATCAGCAGCAGCTCGACCAGGTGCTCCTGAACCGGCGGGACCAGCGGCTGGATGAGGAACACGTCCCGCTCCCGGCAGTTGGCCTGCAGCTGCACGTCCAGGCAGTCGTTGGCGAACCGGCGCAGCCGCACAGGGAGCAGCGGGATCCGCAGGTAGGCGCAGATCTCCTCGGCCAGCTCGCGGTGGGCGCTGCCGCTGAAGACGGCTATCTCTCGCACGGCGCGCTCCTTACCCGGTCGCCGCGGGAGGGTAGGGCGGCAGCGCCAGCGCGTTGCGGATGGCCTGCTGGACGGTCACGGGGTCCGGCCGCGCGTCGATGGTAACGACGTACTCCTTGCGCCGGAACACCTCGAGCACGGGGTTGGTCTTCTCGTGATAGTCGCGCAGCCGGACGGCCAGTGCCTCCTCGGTGTCATCCTCCCTGGTGACCAGCTCGCCGCCGCAGGCGTCGCAGCGGCCCTCGGTGCCGGGGCTGTCCCCGATCAGGTTGTAGTCCATGCCGCAGTTCGCGCAGAGCCGCCGGTTGAGCACCCGGCGCCGCACCTCGCTGTCCGGCAGGTCGAGCTGGATGACGCCGTCGATGTCGTAACTCTCCAGGAAGAACTCGGCCTGCCGCCGGTTCCGCGGGAACCCGTCGATGATGAAGCCGTAGTTCCAGTCGTGGTCGGTGAGCCGTTGCCGCACGATGTCCTCGACCACCTGGTCGGCGACAAGCTCGCCGGCTGCCATGGTGCGCTGCACCTGCGCGCCGAGCTTGGTGTGCTGCTGGACGTTCCAGCGGAAGATGTCGCCCACGCTGATGTGCACCAGGTCCAGGTCGGCGGCGAGCATCTTGGCCTGGGTGCCCTTCCCGCTCCCCTGCACGCCCATGATCACGTATTTGCGCATGCCGCTACCCTGGCATGCCGCGGCCGGTCCGGGCGAGCGAGGGCTGGTTACGCCGTCTTGCGGCCGACCAGCCAGACCGTGGCCGCACCGAGCAGAAGCGCGATCAGCAGGCCGATGCCGCCCTCGACCGACTGGAAGACCCAGAACCGGCCGGGCGGCTGGTAGGCAGTCCAGAGCGTGAGGTGGTGGGCCGCGAGCCAGGCATTCTGGTCTGACGTGCTGAGGCCCTGCAGGCCGCTGTCCGGCGCGTGGCCGTGCGGCGCGGCGATCCAAGCGCGCAGGGGCCAGCTTCCCGGCGGCGCCGACACGGTGACGGCCTGGCCCGAAACGTACGTGACCGGTGGCGAACCGGGCTGGAAGGGCATCAGGCTCAGCAGCCTGGTCCGCCCGATGACCGGGCCGAAGCTCAGCAGCGGCGTGTCCAGCTTCCGGTAGGTGACCGCGGCCATCGCTGCCACGCAGGCAGCCGTGACGGCCATGGCCGGGAGCGTCCGCTTGAGCAGCGCGCCGGCGAACGCGCCGACCGCGAACGCGACGAGGGTCCACGCGGCGAACGTGACGGCGGTGAGCCCGAACTCGCTCGACTGCCACCGGTCGCCCCCCGATAGCGGATTGTCCTGGGCCAGGAACCAGCTCACCAGTGCCCCGAAGGCACCGGCGGCCGCCGTCAGCATCGCTGCCAGCAGTGCCAGCTTGGCGGCGGCCCACCGCGCGCGGCTGGTGGCCTGGGTCCAGGCGAACCGGAACGTGCCCGTCTCGTACTCCCTGGCCAGCAGCGGGGCGCCGACGAACATGCCGATCAGCCCGGGGATGACGGATGCCGCGACGGTCAGCGTCAGGACATTGCCCGTGAGCAGCAGGGACCCGGCGTTGTTATACGCAGTCTGCAGGAGTCCGCAGGGACTGGTGATCAGCGCGCCGGATATCGCGCAATGGCCGTGCACCAGGTTCGCGTGGGCGGCCTGCAGGCGCAGCCCGCTGATGGCCAGCAGCACCGCGCACGCGCCGAGCAGGATGCCGGTGCCGGCCAGCGCCACCCGGTGCTGGCGCCAGGTGACCCAGGCCATCGCCGTCCAGGCCGGCCGGGTCCGCCCGGCGGGCGCATGCTGCGCCGGGGCGGGCAGGGCGGTCACGACCGCACCGCCACGCCGGGGCCGGGCAGCGCGCTGGCGGCGGGCTCGCGGAGATAAGCCAGGACCAGTTCTTCCAGGTCCAACGGATGGGCGGTCCACCCCGGCGGCACCAGGTCGGCGTCTCCGTTCAGCCGGGTCAGCAGGTGCGCCTGGGCGCCGGCGCGGCGAACGTGGATAACCGGCAGCCGTTCGGGGAAAATACCGGCCTCGGCGGCTGGCCCGGTCAGCACGCAATGCCCGGCCAGCAGGTCCTCAACCGGGCCGGCCATCTGCACCCGGCCGCCGCCCAGCACGATCAGGTAGTCGGCCACCCGCTCCAGCTCGGCGACCACGTGCGAGGAGAACAGCACCGACAGGCCGTCCTCGGCGACCGCGGACATCAGCGAGGCCATGAACTCGTGCCGGGCCAGCGGGTCGAGCCGGGCCAGCGGCTCGTCCAGGATGATCAGCTCGGGCCGCCTCGCCAGCGCCAGCGTGAGCGCGAGCTGCGCCTGCTGGCCGCCGGACAGCTTGCCCACCTTGCGGCCCGGCGGGATGCCGAGCTCGGCCAGCCGCCCGGCCGCGCGCCGCTGATCCCAGCGCAGGTTGAGGTTGCGGGCCAGGTGCAGGGTGTCGGCGACCGACAGGCCGCGGTACAGCGGCGCGTCCTGGGCCACGAACGCGATCCCGCTGCGCGCGGCGGGCGTTCCTGGGCGCTCGCCGCCGAGCACGGTCACGCTGCCCGACGTCGGCGCGGCCAGGCCGGCCGCGAGGTTCAGCAGCGTGGTCTTGCCCGCGCCGTTGGGGCCGACCAGCGCGACCACGTGCCCGGCCGGGACCGCCAGCGTGCAGTCGCGCAGCGCCCAGGTCGGGCGCGAGCGCCCGGTGCGCCGGTAGCGCTTGGACAGGCCGGCCGTCTCGACGACGTTCACGCGGCGCCTGCTGCCCGGGCTGCCTGTCCCGGGCGCCGGCTGAGGGCGGGCCGGCTGCCCGTGGCCGGCCCCCGCGGTGAAATCCCGCAGCGCGGCGCCGAACAGCGCGGTCATGCCGTCCGGGTCGAGCCCGGCCTCGCCGGCGGTGCGCAGCCAGCCGAGCAGCGTGCGGTGCAGTTCGGCCTGCTCGGCCAGGCCGACCCGGTCGAGCGTGCCCTCCACGAACGTGCCCTGTCCTGGCCGCCCCGCCGCCAGGCCGCGGTGCTCGAGCTCGCGGTAGGCCTTGAGCACCGTGTTCGGGTTGATCGCCAGGGATCCGACCACGTCCTTGACCCGGGGCAGCTGGTCCCCCGGCTCCAGGTAGCCGAGCCGCAGGGCCTGCTCGACCTGCTGGACGAGCTGCAGGTAGGTCGGCACGCCGGAGCCGGGTTCCAGCCGGAACGCGATCGGCGACGGTCCCGCGTCGCCGGCGTCCGCGGCGGAGCTGCCGCTTATCCCTTTATCTGTCTGCATAGTTAAATAGTAGCTGGGCGCCGGCGAGCGGCACAAGCGTTTCCGGCGCGGGGAGTTACCCGCCGGGTACCGGCGCGGCGGCCGCCGGCATCGCGTGCACCTCGGCGGCGATCGAGGCCACGGCCTCGAGGCTGTCGTCGTCCCACGGGTACCGCGGGCTGACCAGCGCATGATCGATGCCGATGGCCGCGAGTTCCGCCAGGTGCCCGGCGAGCCGCCGGGTGGCGTCCCTGCTGTCCCCGCGCAGGTCGATCATGGTCGCGGACGTCTTCTCGATCTCGTCGTAGTCGCGCCCGGCTTCCTGGCAGTGCTGCTCGAGTACGCGGAGCTTGCGCGGCAGATCCTCAGCGAAGCTGTCCGGCCGGTCGAACAGGTTGCAGGCGTCGCCGTACCGCGCGACCAGCCGGAGCGTCCGGCGCTCGCCGCTGCCGCCGATGAGGATCGGCGGGTGCGGTCGCTGCAGCGAGTTGGGCGAGTTGAGCGGGCGGTCCAGCCAGTAGTGCCTGCCGCGGAACGCCGCCTCGTCGCCGCGCCACATCTGGTGGGCGATCTGCAGCAGCTCCTCGAGCTGCTCGTACCGCTCGCCGAGGGTCGGCGGGTACGGGATGCCCAGGCCGCCCGCCTCGCCCTCGCGGGTCACCGTGAACGGCGCGCCGGCGCCGACGCCCAGCACCATCCGGCCGCCGGTCAGCACGTCGAGGGAGGTCACCGCCTTGATCAGCACGCCGGGGTGGCGGTTGGGCACGCCGGTCACCAGCGTGCCCAGGCGGATGCGCCGGGTCAGGCCGCCGATGAACGCCAGCGTGGCGTAGGCCTCCAGCATGGGCGACTCGGGCGGCAGGCCGCTGCCGCGGATCTGGAAGAAGTGGTCCATGGTCCAGATGCTGTCCAGGCCGGCGTCGTCCGCCGTCCTGGCGATCCTGGCCACGTTGGGCCCGATCTGCGCGGGCGGGCCTGGCCAGGAGAAGTTGGTGACGCCGATGCCGAGTTTCATGGGGTTCCTCCTCATGCTCCCCGCCGGGCCAGGCGGCGGCCCGCCGGGCCAGGCGGCGGCCCGGGGTGCCGGGCGGCGGCCCGGGGTGCCGGGCCTGGGCGGCAGGTCAGCGGGGCGGCGCTAGCCGTAATCGTTAGCCGGGTAACGAACAATATCACTAGCCGGCTGTCGATCACAAGGGACGTATGCTGGGGCCACGATGCCCGCCGACCCCACCGCCGCGTTCCAGCCCGCGTTCTGGGCGGCTAAGCGCGTGCTCGCGCACGCCTCGGCGACCGCCTTCGCCCGGCACGGCGTGCACGAGGGCCAGCAGTACATCCTGCT
The DNA here is from genome assembly GCA_963702235.1 of uncultured Actinomycetes bacterium. GTDB lineage: Bacteria > Actinomycetota > Actinomycetes > Streptosporangiales > Streptosporangiaceae > PALSA-505. Next base: position 687,808 of record CAVPBZ010000018.1, on the reverse strand, counting down.
CACGCTGTGGGCCGAGGACGGCCTGCCGCCGGGGAAAGTCGCCCGGCGGCTGGGCCTGGCCACGCCGACGGTGACACGCGCGACCGCCCGGATGGAGGCGGCCGGCCTGCTCCGCCGCCAGCCGCACGAGCGGGACGGCCGGCTGGTGCGGCTCTTCCTGACCGACCGCGGCCGGGCGCTGGAGAAGGAGATCGGGCGCGAGATCGACGAGCTCAGCGAGCGGGCCCTTGCCTCCCTGGACGAGTCCGAGCGGGAGACCCTCGTCCGGCTGCTGGACAGCATCAGCCGCAACCTCGGCTGACTGACCGCCGGGGCCCGTGCGGCCGCGTGGTGCGTTATCCCCGGATCCGCTCCCGCACGGCTTCGGTGACCTGCCCGGCCCGGGTGATGATGTCGTCGGCCTTGCCGGTCTCGGCGATCATGTCCAGGCTCACCTGCTCGTCGGCGATGCTGCCGAGGTTGATCTCGACGTTCACCCGGGCGGTGGCGGCCGAGGCGCGCGCCGCCTCGGCCGCGGCGGCCACGTCGGCGATCACGTTGCGGTTGCCGATCACCGCTAGCGCCTCGGCGAGATCGACCACCATCCCGGCGAGGCTGATGACCCTGGCCTGCGGCCAGGCCGCGTTGACGAGCGCATGGGCGATCGCCGAGGCGCGGGCGGACTCCTCGTCCTCGGTCCCAGCGGCGGGCAGCCGGCAGGCGTCGGCCACCGCCAGGAACGCGTCCTCGTCCGCCTCGGCGAGGCGCAGCGCCAGGCCGCGCAGTTCGTCGGCCTCGGCGATCACGCGGCTGATCACCAGCTGATGCCCGGCGAACTCCGGGCCGGTGGTGTAGCGGGCGACCATGCCGAGCAGCGCCGCACCCTGGGCGGCCTGCAAGGCCGCGGCGGCACCCCCGCCGGGCGCAGGTACGCGTTCGGCGAGCCGGTCGAGGAAATCACTGATCTTCTCGCCGCTGATGGGCATCCGGCCTCCGGGTCAGCTCGGGTGACAGCGCGACGATCCTCCCACGAGCCGGCCGCGCGTTCAGCCGGAGCCGGGGCAGGCGGCCGGCCGGAGCGGGGGCGGGCGGGCTAGGCGGGTACGGCCAGGCCGAGCCGGCGTGCGCAGGCGTCACGGACCTGGGCCGTCAGCAGGCCGCGCAGCTGCGGCCAGTCCCCGCGGAGCAGCTCCGGGTGCAGGAAGCGGGCGATGTCGTTGCGCCGTCCCTGGCTGAGCACGATCGTGTAGAGCCGGAGGCGGCTGGCGGCTTCGGCGACGTCGAACTCGCGCAGCCCGTACCAGGTCAGGTGCACGGGCAGCACCACGATCCCGCGGGCGGGGCCGCGCAGCTCATCGAGCCGCTCGGGTATCCGCGCGGCCAGCCCGCGCCGCCGCGGGAGCACATCCGCCAGGGGCATGGGCAAGATTATCCAGATTTACGCCGGATAGCGCCACGGGGCCTCCGGGCAGGTCAGCATCGGGGCGGCGCTAGGCTCGGGAGCATGTCCAGCGCCGACGTCGATCGGCCGGCGGTCGAGCAGGCAGGGCCGGCGGGTTGGCGCTTCCTCATCAGGCCCCGCTGGCTCGGCTGGCACCTCGCCATGGTGGTGTCGGTGGCGGGCATGCTCGCCCTCGGCTGGTGGCAGTACCGCCGGGCCATGGCGGGAAACGCGCTCAGCTGGGCGTACACGTTCGAGTGGCCCGTCTTCGCGGTCTTCGCCGTGGTCTTCTGGGCCAAGACGATCCGGGACGAGTTCTCCCCGCCGGACACCGACGGGGCAGCCGACCGGGCAGAGTACGCGGTGGGCGCCGCGGCCAGCGAGGCCCGCGGCAAGGAGGTCATGGTCTGGGAGCCCGAAGACCCCGACCTGGCCGCCTACAACGCCTACCTCACCCGGCTGAACGAGCAAGTGAAGGGGCACGGCCGGTGGCACGGGCTGCGGTAAGCCCGCGGCCGGCCCGATAGCCCGCCGCCCGGCCGTGCCCGGGCGCCGAGAACACGCAGGAGGTACTGCCGGTGGATGCCGCCGTGCTCCGCTACCGGGTGATGGCGTACATCACCGGAGCGGTGCTGATCGTGCTCTGCTTCGCCGGGATCCCGCTCCAGCTGGCCGCGCACAACAATGTCATCGTCAACGACGTCGGCACGGTGCACGGGATCCTCTACATCATCTACCTGGTCGTGTCCTACCTGCTGACCAGGCGGCTGCGGCTGCCGCTGGGCCCGACCCTCCTCGTCCTGCTGGCCGGCACGATCCCCGTCCTGACGTTCGTGGTGGAGCGCTGGCTGATGCGCAGGTACATCAACCCGGCGCGGCAGGGTCTCGCGGCCGGCCAGGCGGCCCCGGCGCCCGGCCCCGCGGCCGGCCCCCGCTGAACGGCACTCGCGGAGGCATCGCCATCGGCGCGGACCAGCACTACTACACCGAGCATCCCGAGGCCGCGCACCGGCCCGGGCTAGTCCAGGTCGTGCTGCCCGACCTGCACCTGGAGCTGGAGACCGACTCCGGGGTGTTCTCGGGAGCCCGGCTCGACCCGGGCACGCGGCTGCTGCTCGACACCGTTCCTGCTCCCCCGCAGGCCGGGAACCTGCTCGACCTCGGCTGCGGTTACGGGCCGCTGGCCCTGGTGCTCGCCGCCCGCTCGCCGGGGGCGGAGGTCTGGGCGGTGGACGTCAACCAGCGGGCGCTGGGCCTGTGCGCGGCCAACGCGGCGCGCGCCGGCCTGGGCAACGTGCACTGCGTCACGCCTGACCAGCAGGATCTGCCCGGTCAGCTGGCCGCGATCTGGTCCAACCCGCCGATGCGGATCGGCAAGCAGGCGCTGCACTCGATGCTCACCGGCTGGCTCGGGCGGCTGGCGCCCGGCGGCTCGGCGTACCTGGTCGTGCAGCGGCACCTCGGCGCCGACTCGCTGCACCGCTGGCTGGAGGAGGCGGGCTGGCCGGTGACCCGGGTGGCCGCGCGCACCGGGTACCGGGTGCTGCGGGCCGACGCCCCGGCCGCCGGACTGGCGGAGCCAGAGACCCCGGCCGCGGGACCGGCGGAGCCAGACGCTCCCGCCGGGCCGGCCGCGGGACCGGTGGCGTCCTGACCGGAGCAACCGGTTCGTCTCCTACCCGCCAGCCGCCGTTTAGGCGTTCGTTGCCAGCGGACGGCATACTCGCTGACATGGGGCAGACGTTTCTCGAGCACCCGGGCCCGATCGCCTTCGCGCACCGGGGCGGGGCAGCCCACCACCTGGAGAACTCCTGGTCCGCGTTCGAGCATGCGGTAGGCCTCGGCTACACGTACCTGGAGACCGACGCGCACGCCACCGCGGACGGGGTGCTGCTCGCCTTCCACGACCGCACCCTGGACCGGGTCACCGACCGCGCCGGGCGGATAGCCCGGATGTCACACCGGGAGGTCGCCGCGGCCCGCATCGGCGGGGCCGAGCCGATTCCGCTGCTGGAGGATCTGCTGGCCGCCTGGCCGCACATCCGGTTCAACATCGACGTGAAGGGAGAGGCTGCCATCGCCCCGCTGGCGGCCGTGCTGCGCCGGGTCGGCGCCTGGGACCGGGTCTGCTTGTGCTCGTTCTCCGCCCACCGGCTGCGCGCGGCCAGGCGGGCACTGGGGCACCGGGTCTGCACGTCCCTGTCGCCAGCCGGGGTGGCGTCGGTCCGGGTGGCGGGCGGCCTGGCCGGCTCAGGGCAGGTGCTGGCCCGGCGGCTGGCCAGCGCGGGCGTGCGCTGCGCGCAGGTCCCGGCCGCGGTGGCCACCAGGGGGTTCATCCGCCGGGCGCATGCCATGGGCCTGCAGGTACACGTCTGGACGGTCAACGACCGGACCGAGATGACCTGCCTGCTCGACCTGGGCGCGGACGGGATCATGACCGATCAGACCGTCCTGCTCCGCGATGTCCTGGCCGAGCGCGGCCAGTGGCATCCGCCGTCCCGCCAGCTGCCCGCGGCTGATCCGGCCAGCGCGCCCGGCCCGACCCCGGCGCCGCCCGCGGGGGGACCCGCGAACCGATAAATGAGTGACGGATGAGCGGCGAGTAAGCGGCAGGTAAAGCCAGGCGGGGCCCGGAGATTCCGGCGGGCCGGCGCGATCCGGCGGTCCGGAAGCGGTTGGAACCGGGTAGAGCGGGAATCTTGTCCGGGTACTCAGCGTTAACGAACATGACGGGTCAGCGCCTGGGGAGGCAGTACGTTATGGCGGAACGCGCACTACGCGGCACCCGGCTCGGGGCGACGAGCTACGAGAACGACCGCAACACCGACCTGGCACCACGCCGGGAGGTGGCCTTCGACTGCCCCAAGGGCCATCACTTTACGGTCCCGTTCGCCGCGGAAGCGGAGATTCCCGCTATCTGGGAATGCCGGATCTGCGGGGCGACGGCGCTCACCGCGGCCGTGGATTTGCCGGCCCAGAAGAAGGCGAAGCCGCCGCGTAGTCACTGGGACATGCTGATGGAACGCCGCACGATCGCCGACCTGGAAGAGGTGCTGGCCGAGCGGCTGGCGGTGATCAGGGAGCGGCGCGGGCTCACGGCCGGAGACGGTGCGCAGGACAGCCCGACCGTGCGCAAGAGCGCCTAGCTCCTGACGGTTCCTGGCGGGGCGTCAGCCCCGGCCGGACCGCACGCGGCGGGCGCGCAGCTTCGCTACCCGGTCCGCTATGCCCCACTGGCCGACCCGCCAGAACGCCTCCCGCACGATGGCATTGCTCATCTTGCTCGTGCCGTGGATCCGCTCCACGAACGTGATCGGGATCTCCGTAAGCGTGAGGCCGGCCCGCAGGGTGCGCAGGGTGAGGTCGATCTGGAAGCAGTACCCCTGCGAGACCACCTCGTCGAGCGGAATCTTCCGCAGCGTGTCCGCGCGGTAGGCACGGAATCCGCCGGTAGCGTCCCGGACCGAGATGCCGAGCATCAGCCGGGCGTAGGTGTTCCCGCCCCAGGAGATGAACTGGCGGTACTTGGGCCAGTTGATCATCTTGCCGCCCGGCACCCAGCGCGAGCCCAGCACCAGGTCGGCACGGTCCAGCCCGGCCAGCAGCCTGGGCAGATCCTCTGGCTGGTGCGAGCCGTCCGCGTCCATCTCGACGATGGCGTCATAGCCGTGCTCGAGCGCCCACCGGAAGCCCGCGATGTAAGCGGTGCCGAGGCCGGACTTGCCGTCCCGGTGCATGACATGGATCCGGGTGTCGGCATCGGCCAGCTTGTCGGCGAGCTCTCCGGTGCCGTCGGGGCTGTTGTCATCCACGATAAGCAGGTCAGCATCAGGAACCGCGTGCCTGACGCGGCCCGCGGTCGTCTCCAGGTTCTCCCGCTCGTTGTAGGTGGGGACGATAACCGCCACCGTGCCGATGGGGGGGTAACTCCCGGTCACGCTTCCTGCCCCTCGCTCTGCTTTTCGCCTGCGCTGGCTGACCCGCAAGGGTAACCGATGTGCGCGACCTACGGATGCTCAGGGCGAGGAAGAGGACCCGGGCTCCCTTCGGACCGGAGTCCGTCTCGTCGGCAACGAGCTCGGCCTCCGTTGTCTACTGGGTGCCCGGGCCCTTCCTGGGTCCAACCCCCCGCCCAGCCGGGTCCTGATCACAGCTCCTTCCGAGCTGCGCCTGGCACTCAGGCGGGGTTATGCCGATCCCCCGCCGCACGCAGCCCGGCCCGGTCGCCTCGATCGCTCCGGCCGGTCAGCCCGGTGCTGGACTGCGCAGCAACTTACCGTTGATCGCCGTGATGTCAACCCCGTCGCGGGGCGTGATCAAGCTCCCCTAGTCCGGTTAGCCGGCTGGCGATACGATTGACCCGCCCTTGGCGGTGTTCCAATGGAGGGACGGCGATGACTGAAGGTCAGGACGCACTCGGCGAGGTCTCCGAGCTGGAGATAGACGAGGTGGAGATGGACGAGGTCTCCGAGTCGCAGATAGCGGTCCACTGGCGCGAGGAGAAGTACTTCTTCCCTCCGGTCAGGTTCATCGCCCAGGCGAACGCTGCTGACCCTGACCTCTACCAGCAGTTCAGCGAGGAGAACTACCCGGAGTGCTTCCGGGCGTATGCCGACCTGCTGAGCTGGGACAAGTACTGGCACACCACGCTGGACACGAGCGAGGCGCCATTCTGGAAGTGGTTCGTCGGGGGCGAGCTGAACGCCTCCTACAACTGCGTGGACAGGCACCTGGAGACCAGCGCCAACAAGGCGGCGCTCATCTGGGTCCCCGAGCCGGAGTCGGCGGACCCGGTGGTCATCACCTACCGGGAACTGCACCGGCGGGTCAACGAGTTCGCCGCGCTGCTGCGTGACTTCGCCGGCGTGCGGACCGGTGACCGGGTCACCCTGCACATGCCGATGGTTCCTGAGCTCCCCGTGGCCATGCTCGCCTGCGCGCGGCTGGGCGCCGTCCACTCCCAGGTGTTCGGCGGGTTCAGCGGCGCCGCGGCCGGCGGCCGGATCGCCGACTCGGGCAGCCGCATCCTGGTCACGATGGACAGCTACTACCGCAGCGGCGACCTGATCGATCACAAGGGCAAGGCGGACGAGGCGGTGGATGCCGCCCGCAAGGAGGGCCAGGAGGTTGACAAGGTCCTGGTCTGGCGCCGTCACGCCGGCGAGTACGGGTCGCAGACGCCGATGGTCGAGGGCAGGGACTTCTTCGTCGACGAGGTGATCGGCGATTACCGCGGCGCGAACGTGGAGCCGGTGTCCATGCCGTCCGAGGCGCCGCTGTTCCTCATGTACACCAGCGGGACCACCGGCCGGCCGAAGGGCTGCCAGCACAGCACCGGCGGCTACCTGTCGTACGTGGCCGGCACGTCGAAGTTCTACCAGGACATCCACCCGGACGACACCTACTGGTGCATGGCCGACATCGGCTGGATCACCGGCCACTCCTACATCGTCTACGGGCCGCTGTCCCTCGGCACGACCTCCGTCATCTACGAGGGCACGCCCACCTACCCCGACGCAGGCCGCCCCTGGCGGATCGCCGAGCGGCTCGGGGTGAATATCTTCCACACCTCCCCGACCGCGATCCGGCAGCTCCGCAAAGTCGGCCCGGACGAGCCGGCCAAGTACAACTACCGCTTCAAGCACATGACCACGGTGGGCGAGCCGATCGAGCCCGAGGTCTGGCGCTGGTACCACGAGGTCGTCGGCAAGGGCGAAGCGGTCATCGTGGACACGTGGTGGCAGACCGAGACCGGCGGGTTCCTCGGCTCCACCCTGCCCGCGCTCAACCCGATGAAGCCGGGCAGCTGCGGTCCGATGGCACTGGGCATCTACGCCGTCATCTTCGACGAGGACGGCAACGTGGTCGAGGCAGGCAGCGGCAAGGCCGGGAACATCTGCATCCGGGCTCCCTGGCCGGGCGTGTTCGAGACCATCTGGGGCCAGCCCGAGCGGTTCGTGGATACCTACTTCAAGAAGTACAACAAGGACCCGGACAGCAAGGACTGGCACGACTGGCCCTATTTCGCCGGTGACGGCGCGGTCCAGGCGGCCGACGGTTACTTCCGGATCCTCGGCCGGGTGGACGACGTGATCAACGTGGCCGGCCACCGGCTCGGCACCAAGGAGCTGGAATCCTCGGCGCTCTCGGTCGACGAGGTGGCCGAGGCCGCCGCGGTCCCGGTGGTGGACGACGTGCGCGGCCGCGCGGTCGAGATGTACATCTCGCTCAAGCCGGGGGTCGATCCCGGTGCGGACATCGGGGCCAAGGTGACCAAGGCGATCGAGACCGACATCGGCAAGATCGCCCGGCCGAAGAACATCTGGATCGTCCCCGACATGCCCAAGACCAGGTCCGGCAAGATCATGCGCCGGGTCATCGCGTCGGTGTCGAACTTCACCGACGTGGGCGACATCACCACGCTGGCCAACCCCGAGGTCGTGGACGGCATCAGGGAGCAGGTGCAGAGCGCCAAGGAGGCCCGCGGCGAGAAGCCGCCCGAGCTCAGCGAGCAGGAAGAACAAGAGATCAAGTCCTTCGGCCAGGAGTAGCCGCCGTCACACCCGTGATCACGAAGACATTTGCGCGTGGGAGCACGTAAAAGTCTTCATGATCATGAAGGGGCGGCGGGTCATCCCCGGCGTGGGCCGGGGTCTGGACATCAGGGAACCGGGCAGCGAGCCTGGTAGGTAGGAGCGCGCCCCCCTGAGGAGGAAACGATGAGGCTCGGCAAGATGCTGTCCGTCGGAGAAGTCGTCGAGCAGCCGCGCGTCGAGGAACCTGCCGGCCCGCGTCCGGAGCCCGCCCGGCCGCAGACCGCCGACGTGACCGGGCACGACGATGCCCAGCTGCCCGACGTGACCCACGCCCGCCGCTAGCCGCGGGGACAGGGCGGATGCTCCCCTTCCGCGCCAGGAAGGAGCAGCCGGCCGCGCCACTGCCCGGCTTCAAGCTGGCGTACCCGATGGTGTCCGCGGACGGGACGCGAGCCGGCTTCAGCGGCGTCACCCTCGGCCGGTCCAGCATCTACGGGGTCACCGCCGACGCCGAGTGCGCCCAGGGCGCACAGCACAAGAGCCCGTCACGGTGGTGTGACTGCGGCTTCTACTGCCTGCATGACCCCGATGACGCGCGGGCCCTTAGCTGCGACCCGGACTACCGGTACACGGTGATGCTGGAGATCGAGGCCTCCGGCAGGTTCATGCGGTTCGAGCGCGGGCTGCGCTACGCGCGCCAGCGGATCACCGCGGTGCGGGTCGGCTTCTGCGGCTGCGGCCGCCCGGCGACGATGCTCATCAAGGCCGGCCTGGTCCCGCCCGGGTGGCACCGGCTGTCCGGCACCTGCGCGGCCTGCACCGGCCACCGGCCGGTCGTCCCGTTCAGCGAGTTCGCCCGGCTGCTCGGCGGCCCGGCCGTGACCGCGGACGACATCACCCCGCTGGGGCGACCCGTCCGGACGGGCGACGCCGCGGGCGCGGCGACGCCGTCGCTGGACCAGGTGCACCGCGACGAGCTGGTCCCGGTGCTGTACGCCGAGGTCGCGCTGCTGCAGGCCCGCCTGGACGAGCTGCAGCGCCAGCTGGCCCGCCTCACCAGCGACCAGTGACCGGTCAGGGGACGACGACCGTCCCCCGCGCGGTGACCGCGATCAGCGGCTCGGCCAGGACCACGGCGGCGGACGGGCCGCGGCCCGGGTCGGCCCGGCAGGTCACCCGGGCCTCGAACGCGACGTCCCGGCTGCGCCGTCCCACCCGGGTCACGGCCGCGGTCACCTCCAGCACGTCGCCGGCCCGCACCGGCGCCCGGAACTGGACGTCGGAGTACGACGCGAACAGTCCCTCGTCGCCGTCGGACCGGATGCACAGCTCGGTCGCGACGTCGCCGAACAGCCCGAGGACGTAGGCACCATCCACCAGGCTGCCGCCGTAGTGGGCATGGCTGTAGGGCACATAACGGCTCTGCGTGACCGTCAGCGCGGGCCGCGGATCGCCGCCGGTCGGGCTGCCGGGCGCCGGTGCCGCGGTCATGCCCCGGCTCCGCTGGTGCTGCCCTCTGGCTGCCCGGCGGCGGCCGGCTGCGGCGCCAGCGCGTGCACCAGGAAGCTGGCCACTTCTCCCGGCGTGGTGCCGCGGCTGAAGACCCTGTCCACGCCGAGCTGTCCGGCCATCGCCGGGTCGAACCGCGGGCCGCCGACCACCAGCACCGGCCGCGCGCCGGCCCCGGCCGCTACCCCGGCCGGGTACGCCCCCGTCCCGGCCGGGTAGGCGGCGCGGAAGGCCGCCGACAGCTCCCTGGCGTTGGACAGGTGCGCGTCCTTCTGCGTGACGACTTGGCTGACCAGCACGGCGTCGGCGTGCTCGGCCCGCGCCCGCGCGACCAGGTCCGGCACGAGCACCTGGGAGCCGAGGTTCACCACCCGCATCTCCCGGTAGTACTCCAGCCCCTTCTCCCCGGCGTGCCCCTTGACGTTCAGGATCGCGTCGATCCCGACCGTGTGCGCGTCGGTGCCGATGCAAGCGCCGAGTACCACCAGCTTGCGGCCGAGCGCGGACCGGATCCGCAGGTTGATCTCGTTGGCCGGCAGCAGCGGGAACTCCCGCTCGGCGACCGTGACCTGGGACAAGTCGACCAGGTGGCTCACCCGGCCGTAGACGATGAAGTAGGTGAAGTCGGGGCCCATCCCCTTCGCGTGCACCACCATCGCGGGCTCGAGGCCCATCTTGGCCGCCAGCTGCAGGGCGGCGCCCTCGGCCCGGGCCCGCTCGGTGGCGTCGCCGAACGGGACCGGCAGCGTGAACGACAGCTGCACCCGGCCGTCGCCGGTGGTGTCGCCGTACGGGCGGATCACCGTCATCGGGCGGCCTCCGTCCCGGCCTGGCTGAGCTCGGGGGCTGCTGCCGCCCCCGTGCCCTCCAGCAGGTCGATCGCGGGATTGACGTACCCGTCGGCCCGCTTGATGACGCCGTCGAGCCCCCGGCCGCCGTCGGCCGGCCGCTTGGTGATCCCGAACGTGCCGTCGGCGATCGCCGTCAGCAGGCCGTCCATGCCGATCTTGCGGAGCAGCGTGACCGCCTCGCCGAGCACCTCGGCGGCGCGGCGCTCGATGAATCCGCCCGGCTCGGGCCGGAAGCTCTCGCCGAGCCGGCCCGCCGCCTGCCGGACGTAGCGCACGTTCTCCAGCGCCAGGTCGCGGTCGGACAGGAACGGCGTGTGGATGCCCTCGGTCATCATGCCGATGAGCAGGATCGACTGGCCGGTCATCATCCCGCACAGGTTGAAGAACGCGTCCAGCAGGTAGCCGGCGAACACGTTGCCGGTCATGTGCTTGGTCGGCGGCATGTACTTCAGCGGTGCGTCAGGGAACAGCTCGCGGACGAGCTGGGCGTGCGCGAGCTCCAGCAGGAAGGAATCGGGCACCGCCGGGTTGATCTCGAAGGCGTGGCCGAGGCCGAGCTGCCAGTCGGCCAGCCCCGCCTCGCGGCCGAAGTACTCGTTGAGCAGCTGGCTGACCACCACGGTGTGCGCGGCGTCCACCGCGTCGGCGGTGGTCAGGTAATTGTCCTCGCCGGTGTTGATGATGATCCCGGCCCGGGCGTGCACCTGGCGGGAGAATCGCTGGTCGATGAAGGTCCGGACCGGGTTGATGTCCCGGAAGATGATCCCGTACATGCAGTCGTTCAGCATCATGTCCAGGCGTTCCAGGCCGGCCAGCGTCGCGATCTCGGGCATGCACAGGCCGGACGCGTAGTTGGTCAGCCGGACGTAGCGGCCGAGCTCGCGCGACACGTCGTCCAGCGCGGCCCGCATCAGCCGGAAGTTCTCCCTGGTCGCGTACGTGCCGGCGTAGCCTTCCCTGGTCGCGCCCTCGGGCACGTAGTCGAGCAGCGACTGGCCGGTGGACCGGATCACCGCGATGATGTCCGCGCCCTCCCGCGCCGCGGCCTGCGCCTGCGGGATGTCCTCGTAGATGTCGCCGGTGGCCACGATCAGGTAGATCCACGGCTTGCCCGGGTCGGAAGTGTCGCGCAGCATCTGGTCACGCTGCACGCGCCGCGCGTCGATGGCCGCGATACCGCCGCCGACCGCGCGGGCAGCCGCCTGCGCCGCTGTCCGCGCGGCTGCGCCCACCGGAACGCGGAAGCTGACCCGGCCCGCGGCCGCGTCCCTGGCCAGCGCGGCCAGGTCGGGGTAGTCACCGCTCACCAGGGCATCCCAGACGGGCAGCGCGATGCCGTGCTCCAGGCCGGCGCGGCCGCGCACCGCGTCGGTGAGCCGGTTCACCCACGGCATGCCCTCGTCGTCCGCGCCGTCCAGGCCGGCCAGCCGCAGCACCGCCCGTTCCACCGACACCGTGGTGTGCGTCCTGGCCAGCTCGGTAATCGGCTGGCCCGCCTCGCTGGCCAGCTTGCGTGCCTCGGCCACCATCGCCGGGTCGAGCGCGAGCTTCTGGGTCATGCTGTCCCCCCTTCGGTCTCGCCGCGGAGCCTGTTCTCGAACAGGGACCGGACACCGGCGTGATCGCGGATCAGGCGGAGCGCGAGCTCGGCATGCCCCGGGACGTACCCGTTGCCGATCAGCATCGTCACGTCCGCGGCCAGGCCTTCCGCGCCCAGCGCCGCGGCGCTGAACGACGTCGCCATGGAGAAGAAGATCACCGTGCCGCCCTGGGCGGTGGCCAGCACCGCGCCGCCCTCGCAGCCCGGCACGTCCACGCAGACCACGGTGACGTCGGCAGGCCCGCCCGCCGCCCGGACGGCCGCGGCCAGGCCCACCGGGTCACGCGCGTCCGCCGCGACCACGGCGTCAGCCAGGCCAGCCGCCCGGCCTGCGCTGGTTTCCCGGCCTGCGCTGGTTTCCTGGCCTGTGCTGTTTTCCTGGCCTGCGCTGTCGTCCCGGCCGGCGCCGCGCAGCGCGGCCGCCTCCTGCTCGTCCCTGACCACGCCGATGACCCGGCCCGCGCCGGCCCGCCGGGCCGCGGCGACGGACAGCGATCCGCTCTTGCCCGCCGCGCCGATGACCGCCACCACCGGCGACCGGCGCGCGCTCACCACCCGCTGCGTCAGCGCCGGGGCCCCGCACACGTCGAGCACGGCCAGGGCCAGCCGCCCGGGCAGGTCCGCGGGCAGCACGGTAGCGATCGACCGGCCGAACAGGATCGCGTGCCCTTCGCACGGCACCTGCTCCGAGCGCGCGTCCCAGCGGGCCAGCCCGTCGGTGATCGCCAGCGGGGTCAGCGACAGCGACACCAGCGTCGCGATCCGGTCCCCGGCGCGCAGCCCGAGCGGGGAATCAGGGCCCGCCTCGTCGACCACCCCGGTGAGCATCCCGCCGGATCCGGTGACCGGGTTCTGCATCTTGCCGCGGTCGGCGACGATGCCAAGCACCGCCGAGCGCATCGCGCCGGCGTCGCCGCCGTGCGCCTCCCGCAGCTGGCGGTACGACGCCGCGTCCAGGTTCAGCCGCTCGAGCCGGACGCGCACCTCGTCCGGCCAGATGGCCGGCCGCGCGTCGAGCCGCCAGGCCGCCTGCGGCAGCACGCCGGAGGGCTCGGCGACCCGGTGCAGGCCCAGCGCGGATCCCGCGTGCGGATCAGCCGCCGCGGCACGGTCAACGGACGACGCGGTCACGCTCCCCATCCTTCCCGTCACAACCGGTGGAATTACGCACAGTTCGGCAAGTTTTCCTGCCTAAATCTATACACACCGTAGCTTCTTTTGACGGAGACGCGTATGCAACGCGTTATCGTTGGGGAACCGCAAGCCTGAGGAGGAGCCGTGGTCAACCAGCCGTACCCGTACGCACGCAGGGAACTGGTCGAGCCGGACTGGCGGCGCTTCCCCGGCTGGGCGGACGTGCCGGCGGCCGACTGGGAGTCCGCGCAGTGGCAGCGGGCGCACTGCGTGAAAAACCTGAGCCAGCTCCGCCGGGTGACCGGCCCGGGGCTGGCCGAGGCGTTCTGCGAGGACGTGGTGCGCGACCAGCGCGAGCGCGCCACCATGTCGATGCTCGTGACGCCGCAGATGCTGAACACCATGGTTCCCGGCCTCGCGCCGGCCGATCCCGGCTTCACCGAGGCCCTGTACGCCGACCCGGTGCGCAGGTACATGATTCCCGCGTTCAGCGACCGGCGGCCGGACTGGCCCTCGCATCCCTACTCGGCCCGGGACTCGCTGCACGAGTCGGAGATGTGGGCCGTCGAGGGCCTGACCCACCGCTACCCGACGAAGGTGCTCGCCGAGATCCTGCCCACCTGCCCGCAGTACTGCGGCCACTGCACCCGGATGGACCTGGTCGGCAACCCGACCGTCACGACCGGCAAGCACAAGTTCGAGATGGCGCGCCCGGACCGGCTGGGTGCGATGCTCGGCTACCTGCGCCGCAGCCCGCAGGTGCGGGACGTGGTCGTCTCGGGCGGGGACGTGGCCAACATGCCCTGGCCGCGGCTGGAGGAGTTCGTCGCCGCGCTGCTGGACATCGAGAACATCCGCGACATCCGGCTGGCCAGCAAGGCGCTGATGGGCCTGCCGCAGCACTGGCTGGCCGACGACGTGCGGTCCGGCATGGAGCGGCTGGCGGCCACGGCGCGGCAGCGCGGGGTCAGCATCGCCATCCACACGCACGTGAACGCGGCGCAGTCGGTGACCCCGCTGGTGGCGCGGGCGGCGGCGGCCATGCTGGACACCGGCATCCGTGACGTCCGTAACCAGGGGGTGCTGCTGCGCGGCGTCAACGACAGCGCGGTGGCGCTGCTCGACCTGTGCTTCGCGCTGCTCGACGAGGCGAACATCATGCCGTACTACTTCTACATGTGCGACATGATCCCGGGCAGCGAGCACTGGCGGCTCACCCTGGCCGAGGCGCAGAGCCTGCAGCACCAGATCATGGGCTACCTGCCGGGGTTCGCCACCCCGCGGATCGTCTGCGACGTGCCGTACGTGGGCAAGCGCTGGGTACACCAGGTCGCGCGGTACGACACCGAGCTGGGCATCTCCTACTGGACGAAGAACTACCGCACCGCGGTGGAGGCCGGCGACGCCGACGCGCTGGGCCGTGAATACTCTTACTACGACCCGATCCACATGCTGCCCGAGTACGGGCAGCAGTGGTGGCGGGCCCGCGCGGCGGGCACCGGGCCCGGCGCGGGACAGGCTGCCGGGGACGGGCAGTCGGCCCGGCCCGCCGGGGCCGTGGTCAGCGCGGCAGTCCCGGTCGGCTAGGCGGGCGGCCCGGCCCGCGCTCGTTACCCGGAGGGGCACGTCATGAGCGATGCGGGCAGCACAGCCGGTACCGGAACGCGCCAGACGGCCGCCACCTGGACCGAGGCGGACGTGCCCGGCCAGAGCGGCCGCACGGCCGTGGTCACGGGCGCCAACTCGGGCCTCGGGTTCGAGACGTCCCGGGTGCTCGCCGAGCGCGGCGCGGCGGTCGTGCTGGCCTGCCGCGATCTCGGCAAGGGAAAGGACGCGGCGGCGAGGATCAGCGACCTGGTGCCGGAGGCCAGGCTCAGCACCGTCCGGCTGGATCTCGGCTCGCTGGCCTCGATCAGGGAGGCGGCCGAGGAACTGCGCGCCGGCCACGAGCGACTGGACCTGCTGATCAACAACGCCGGCCTGATGATGACGCCGCACGGGCGCACCGAGGACGGGTTCGAGCTGCAGTTCGGCACCAACCACCTCGGCCACTTCGCGCTGACCGGGCTGCTGCTCGACCGGATGCTGCAGGTGCCGGGGTCCCGCGTGGTGACCGTGAGCAGCAACGGCCATCGGATGGGCCGGATCAACTTCGGCGACCTGCAGGCCGAGCGCCGGTACAGCCGGACCGGGGCCTACGGCCAGTCGAAGCTGGCCAACCTGCTGTTCACGTACGAGCTGCAGGTCCGGCTGGCCCGGGCCGGCGCCGCGACCGAGGCCCTGGCCGCGCACCCGGGAACGTCGAGAACCGCCCTGACCAGGAACCTGCCCGGCCTGATGCGGTTCGGCGCGGCCCTGATGCCGTTCCAGCCCAGCGCGATGGGTGCCGTTCCGACGCTGCGCGCGGCCACCGATCCCGCGGCGCGCGGCGGCGAGTACTACGGGCCGGCCGGGCTCGCCGAGAACCGGGGCCCGGCCAGGCGGGTGCAGTCGAGCGCGCGCTCCCACGACACCGAGGTCGGCAGGCGGCTGTGGGAGGAATCGGCCCGGCTGACCGGGGTCAGCTACCCGGTCTGAGCCGGCTGGTCTAACGTTCGACGAGCGTGGCCCGTAGCAGCGAACAACTCAGCCCGGAACTGCACGCTTACCTGATCGGGCACAGCAGCCCGGTGGACGAGGTGCTCGCCGCGCTGGCCGAGGAGACGCTGCGTCGCTTCCCGGACAGCGCGCAGATGCAGATAGGCCCCGAGCAGGGCACGTTCATGACCCTGCTGACCCGCCTGGCCGGCGCCCGCCGCGGCATCGAGGTCGGCACCTTCACCGGGTACTCCTCGATCTGCCTCGCCCGCGGCCTGGGCGAGGGTGGCCGGCTGATCTGCTGTGACGTCAGCGAGGAGTGGACGTCGGTCGCCCGCGCCTACTGGGACAAGGCCGGGGTGGCCGACCGGATAGAACTGCGGCTTGGGCCCGCGCTCGGCACGCTGCGCGCGCTGCCCGCCGAGCCGGCCTTCGACCTCGCGTTCATCGACGCGGACAAGACCGGCTACATCAGCTACTGGGAAGAGATCGTGCCCAGGATCCGGCCGGGCGCCGCAATCCTGGTGGACAACACGTTCTCCGGCGGCCGCGTGACCGACCCGGACAGTCATAACGCGACGGTGGAGGCGATCAGGGACTTCAACGATCACGTGGCGGCCGACAACCGGGTCGAGCTCGTGATGCTGCCGATCGGCGACGGGCTGACCCTCGCGCGCAAGCGCGTCTGACGCGAGTGCTGCCCGCCGCTCGGCCGAGCGGCGGGCAGCACGGTCCCCCTCGCGGAGCGACTGGCAGGCTGGGCGCTACAGGGTTACCGGCCCTGACGCGCGGATGACGAGCTGGAACGTGGACGGGGGCAGAGTCTTGCTGCACACACCGCCTGAGCGTGCCCCGACGGCAAGGATACTGATCTTGTACGTGCCGTTCCCGCTGATCCCGGCGTACTTGCCGGTGCCCCCGGTCAGCGTGTAGGTGCCGTGCTGGTTGACGGTGAGCAGGCAGGTCTTCGGGTCGAATGACTGCGGCCCGGTGCCTTTTGAATGCTTGATCATGAGCGAGCCGCCGGGCAGCACGATCGTGTCGGTCGAGCCGCTCTGGTGGTCGACGCCGCCGGCGGTGAAGACTCCCTGACCGATGAAGCTAGCGGTGCTCGACGTGGCGGATGTGTTCATGATCTGGAAGCTCTCGGTTCCGGACGCGCTCGGATGCGACGCGGCGGTCGCCGCCGCGACCCCCGATACGGCGATCGCTCCCGCGGCAACGACAGCGCCTGCTGTCCCGAGCAGCTGGCTACGGTATTTCAGCATGATGGTTTCTCCCCAGTGAGTGGTCCCCGAGACTGGATTCCGGGGATCCGATGCACGGGACACTACGGACGCCCCGGCTAGGCGTGAACGCGGAAAACCACACGGTTTGACCGGCTACAACGGCATGAACACCGGTGGTGGCGCAACGAAGCGCGCGTATTCTGCTGCCATGCCGGGGGGCGTATTCGGCCGTGAGAGCGAGCTGGGCGTAGTTGACGCGTTCCTCGCCGGGCTGTCGTCCGCGCCCGCGGCCCTGGTCCTGGCCGGGGCCGCCGGGGCGGGGAAGACCACGCTGCTGCGGGCGGGACTGGACCGGGCCGCCAGTCTCGGGCATACGGTGCTGCGCACGCTGCCATCGCAAAGCGACATGCGGCTGGCTTTCGCGGGCCTTGCTGACCTGCTCGGCTCCCGGCTGGATGCGGTTCTCACCGAGCTCCCGGCACCTCAGCGACGGGCGCTCGGAGTCGCGCTGCTGGTCGAGGACGCGCCGCCGACACCTCCGGAGCCGCGCGTGATCGCGGCGGCGTTCCGCACCGCGCTGCTGCTGCTTGCGGCTTCGGCGCCGGTCGTGGTCGTCATCGACGACGTGCAATGGCTGGATGCGCCGACGGCGACAGCGGTCGGGTTCGCCTTGCGCCGTCTTGAGGGTGAACGGGTCGGCCTGCTCTGCGCCCAGCGCGTCGAGGCGGGAACCTCCGGCGGACCGCCGCTCGAGCTTGACCGGGCCCGGCTGAGTACCGAAGTGCTGCCCCTGGGCGGCCTGAGCATCGGTGCGCTGCACCATTTGCTGCGAACCCGGCTGCGCGCCTCGTTCTCCCACCCGACGCTGCGCAGAATCCAGCAAGACTCGGCCGGCAACCCATTTATCGCCCTCGAGATCGGGCGCGCCCTCGCCCGCCGCGGGATCATCCGCGCCGACGGCGGCCCGCTGCCAGTGCCGGCGACGCTCAGTGGCCTGGTCGGCGAGAGGCTACGGGAACTGCCCGCAGCTGTGGCAGACGCACTAGGGACGGTCGCGATAGCGCCCGGGGCGCCGTTAAGCAGGTATCTCACGGCGGGAGCGCGCGGAGAGGACCTGGACGCGGCAGTCATGGCCGGGGTCCTCGAGGCAGACGCCGGGTGCCTGCGCTTTGCCCACCCGCTGCTGGCGTCGGCTGTGCTGAACGGAATTCCTCCTGCCAGGCGCCGCGAGCTGCACGGCCTGGCTGCCAGCAGCGCGCCGGATCCCGAGGAGAAGGTGCGTCACCAGGCGCTCGCGACCGACGGCCCGTCTGTCGCGATCGCGGCTGGCCTGGACGACGCCGCCCGGGTGGCGGAGCTCCGCGGTGCCCCTGCCACGGCCGCGGAACTGCTAGAGCTCGCGGCCTCGGTGACCCCGGGCGACCACGCGGACGCCGCGCACCGCCGTCTTCTGACCGCGGGCCGGCTGCTTGCCATCGCCGGGGAAACTCGTGCCGCCGCGGCCGTTCTTAATGATCTTGCCGCCACCGCGCCGCCGGGACCCAAGCATGCGGAGGTCCTGTCCCACCTGGGGTGGAACAACGAGGATGACTTCGAGGCCTCGACGCAGGTGCTGGAACAGGCGCTGGCCGAGGCCGACGGAGCGCCGGTTCTCAGCGCCAATATCCACATGTTCCTCTCTGATAACTGGGCAATCCGAGGTGACATCGTCCAGGCCTGCTTGCAGACGCATCGCGCGGTTACCCACGCGGAGCGGGCAGACGAGCCGGCGCTGCTGGCATCCGCGCTCGCGCAGGCCTTCTTCTTCGACTGGATGTGCGGTCGTGAGGCCGACGAGCGCCAGCTTGACCGAGCGCTGGAACTCGAGCGGAGCCTGGGCTCAGTGGGCATGCTCGGGCCGCCCAGCGAAGCCGCAGGGCTCTACCTGATGGGAATGGGCCGCCTGAATGAGGCGCAGGAGGCGTTCGAACGCGCGCTCGGCCGGGCCGAGGCGGAGGGTGTTGAGTACGTACGGGCGGACGTGCTGTTGCGGCTGTCGCTCATTGCGACCCGGCGGGGAGAGCCAGCCCGAGGCGCCGAGCTGGCTCAAGCCGGCCTGGAGATCGCCGAGCAGCTCGACCTAGGGCAGCTGACCAGCGCGCTACTGTTCGGATGCGGATTTGCGGCCCTTCAGCGGGGCCAGCCCGACACCGTCCGCCAGCTCAGCCGACGGGGACTGGAGCTGTCTCGCGGCGCGGGCGACCGGGTGTACCTGCTCTGCCATGAAGCGCTCCTCGGCTCACTTGACCTGGCGCTCGCGGACTTCGTCGCGGCCGCGGTCCGGCTGCGGCCGCTCACCAGCCAGCTTCGCGACGTCGGTCGCCGCCCCAATACCCAGAGCATCATGCCCGACGCCATCGAGGCCCTGATCGGCGCGGGTGACCTGAATGAGGCCGCCTCGCTGCTGGCGAGACTCGAGGATGGCTATCGCGACCCGGTCAGTGCGGCGGCCGCCGCGCGCTGCCGCGGCGCGCTGGCTGCGGCACGCGGCAGGCCGGGCGATGCCGTCACCCATCTCGTCGAGGCGCTGCGGCTACGGGATCAGCTAACTCGTGAGCCGGTCGAGCAGGGCCGGACCTTGCTCGTGCTCGGCGCGGTGCGGCGGCGGCTCAAGCAGCGTCGTGCGGCGCGTGAGACGCTCGGCGAGGCGATCGAGATCTTTCAGAGCGCGGAAGCCGGGTTGTGGGTAGCTAGGGCCAGGCAGGAACTGGCCAGGGTCAGCGGCCGCGTTCCCCGCCCGGGCGAACTGACCGCCACCGAGATGCGGGTAGCGGAACTGGTCGCCCAGGGCATGAGCAACCGGTCAGCGGCGGCGGAGCTGTTCGTGACGGTCAGGACCATCGAGTCCACACTGACCAAGATCTACGCCAAGCTTGGTGTGCAGTCCCGCACCCAGCTCGCCAGCCGCCTGCGCGATCGCGCGTCCAGCCAGCCGCCACCGTGACCACAGTGTGTGGATCTCCGCGTTTACGCGGGCGGAGCGGCAGCTCTAGGTTGCGATGCATGCGCTACCTCGCCGAGTTCTACCTCCCGCGCCGCGGCGCCGACCTGGCCGGCCTGGCCAGGCGAGCCCGGGTGACGGCGGAGCAGTCAAGCCGGGTCGGCAATGCCGTTCACTTCGTCAGCGCGATCCATGCGCCAGAAGACGAAAGCTGCTTCGTCATTTACGAAGCGGACTCCCCAGCGGCGGTCACGGCAGCCGGATCGCTAGCCGGAATCGCGTTCGACCGGATCGTCGAGGTCGCGACCAACGACGCGAATGACGCGGCTGGCGAGGCCGGGTAGGCCGCCCGGATGGCCGCCAGCGGGGCATGGTCGGCTACCTCGATCCGCCCAGGCCGGGCCCGGCGCTGACCCCGACCTGAATGGCGCCGCCTTCCCCTGCCGCGGCATGCCGGATCGCATTCGTCGCGTACCCCGACGCGATCAGCTCTGCGTTGTCGGCGGCGCGTTGCCGGCCAGGAACACCCGACAAGCACCGGGCGGCTGGACCATGCCGCGGCGCCGGTGCTGCCCGCCGCTGTGCCGAGTGGCGGGCAGCACGGGCCGGTCTGCGCAGTGGCTGGCCTTAACCGGCCGATCCGCTACCGGCCGACCGCTACAGGCTGGCCGTCCCCGCGGCCTTGATGACTTGCTGGAAGGTGCTCGGCGGCAGCGTCCTGCTGCACACGCCGCCCGATTTCTGCCCGATGGCCAGGATGCTGATCTGGTACTTGCCGCTTCCGCTGATCGTGGCGTACGTGCCGGTGCCGCCGGAAATCGTGTAGGTGCCGTGCATGTTGATCGTCAGCAGGCAGGTCGTCGGGTTGAAGGACTGCGTTCCGGTGCCCTTGGAGTGCGTGACCTTGAACGAGCCGCCGGGCAGCACAATCGTGTCGGTCTTGCTGCCCGAATGGTCGACGCCGCCCGCGGTGAAGACGGCCCCGTGGGCGATGAAGCTCGAGGTGGTTGACGTGGCGGACGTGGACATGATCTGGAAGCTCTCCGTCCCGGAGACGGCCGGGCGGGACGCGGCGCCCGCCGCCGCGACCCCGGACACCGCGATCGCCCCGGCGGCGATGGCAGCGGCCGCCGCTGGGAGCAGCCGGTTACGGACCTTCAGCATGATGATCCCTCCCCCTGTGGGTGGTCGGCCGGCACCGATGCCGGCGATCCGACGCCACGGACATTACGGGGCACTGCGGCCATACAGCATCACCGGTTGCCGTGATATCTAGGCGGCGCGCGGGCGCCCTCAGCCCGTGCCGGCGACCACCTCCGTGCTGCCTGCTGCCCGCACCTCGGCCCATGCGGTGCGGTGACCGGCGACCCCGTCGTGACCCCACCGGTCGGCGATCGCGTCCACCAGCAGCAGGCCCCGGCCGCTCTCGTCGTCCTCGCCTGCCTGGGCGACCTGCGGCACCGGCCCGGGCGCGGACGGCCACGCCCGCACCGCCTCCAGCGGGGCATGGTCGGTCACCTCGATCCGTACCAGGTCCGGCCCGGCGGTGACCGCGACCTGGATGGCCCCGCCCTCCCCCGCCGCGGTGTGCCGGATCGCGTTTGTCGCGTACTCCGACGTGATCAGCTCCGCGCTGTCGGCCAGCGGGTTGCCCGCCAGGAACGCCCGGACAAACAGCCGGGCGACCGGCACCATGGAAGGCACGCCTGGAACGGAGATCGACCACCGGTCCATGGGAACTACCTCCGGCGAGTGACGTAGTGATCACTGCAAGTAAACTTGTGGTCACAAGATATCGCTGTGGTCACAGCTTGTCTGGCAAATCGGGGAGAATGGCTCTCGACCTGCTGGACTGCTGTCAGGAGATTGAGAGCCGATGGGCGCGCCAACCGATCCCGTGTATCTCCGCGTACTGGCAGACCTGCGCGCGCAGATACGCGACGGGGTGCTTCCGCCGGGCGCCAGGGTGCCGTCCCGCAACGCGATCATTGCCCGCTACGGGGTCGGCGAGACGGCAGCCAAGCACGCGCTGCAGGTGCTCGCCACCGAGGGGCTGATCGAGGCCAGAGCCGGGTCAGGGTCCTACGTGCGCAGGATCCCTGCCGTGCGGCTGCTGGAGCACGACCGGCTGCATTTCCCCGGCTCGCCGTTCGGCCTCGGCCCGCTGGTGGCCGCGGCAGACGGGGACGCGGCAAGGGCGGACGGGGCGGGCGGGAGGAACGGGGCTGGCCGGGAGCAGCCGGGTCAGGCCGGCCCGGCCGGCGGCGAGGCGGTGCGGCTCGCGTGGGAGCACCACGCCGAGCGGGTGCAGGCGCCGCCGTCGGTGGCGCGGCGGCTGCGGCTGGAGCCCGGCGATGACCGGGTGATGCGCACCAGGTACCTGCTCACGGCGGACGGGACACCGGTCCAGCTGGCAACAAGCTACGAACCCATGGCGATTACTGCGGGCACGCCGGTCCTGCTGCCCGAGCAGGGGCAGTTCGCCGGCCGCGGGGTGATCGCCCGGATGGGCGTCATCGGCATACAGGTGGACCAGGTAACGGAAGACATTGCGATCAGGCCGTCGCAGGCGGCCGAGGCCAGCGCGCTGGCGATCACGCTGGGCGCGCCGGTGATCTGCGTCGAGCGGGCACACCACGCGGGCGACCGGGTGGTCGAGGTCGGCGACATCGTCATCCCGGCTGACCAGTACCGGCTCAGGTACCGGATCCCGGTGACGCGTGCGGACTAGGCCGGATCCGGTGAGCCGTGAGGGGCGCGGCCGCCGGCCCGGGTGAAGCGCGAGTCGAATACATGCTCGAATACTACTAGGGCCGGTGGCCCCGGAACCGGCCGCGACACGCCGGCCGCCCGCAATCGGGCCCGGCCCGCCGCCAGGGCTGGCGCGCTGCCGCCGGGCGTGGCGCACTCCCGCGCCTGGTGCTCTCCCCCGTGCCTGGCGTTTCCCGCGCCTGGCCGCGAGCGTGGCCCCGGCCGGGGCGGATCGATAGGGTTTAGCGGTGGATGCAGCGGAATCTCCCCCCGGCGCGTTCGACCCGTCGCGGCCCAGCGTGGCGCGGGTGTATGACTACCTGCTCGGCGGCAAGGACAACTTCGCCGCGGACCGGAGCCTCGGTGACCGGATCATCGTGTCGCTGCCCACCGTGCAGGACGGCGTGCGGGCGCAGCGCGACGTGCTCGGCCGGGTGGTCCGCTACCTGGTCGCCGGAGCCGGCGTCCGGCAGCTCATCGACATCGGCTCGGGCCTGCCCACGGCCGAGAACGTGCACGAGATCGCCCAGCGGCTCGACCCGCGGACCCGGGTGGTGTACGTGGACAACGACCCGGTCGTGCTCGCGCACGCCAGGGCGCTGCTGGCCGACAACACGGGCACGATCGTCTTCGACGGTGACCTCCGGAGTCCCGAATCCATCCTCGGGCACCCGGACGTGCGCAGGCACATCGACTGGGACCAGCCGGTCGGCCTGCTGCTCTGCGGCATCCTGCACCACATCCTCGACGCCGAGCACCCGGCCGAGCTGACCGCGGCGCTGTCCGCCGCGCTGCCGGCGGGCAGCTACGTCTTCATCCACCACCTGCTCGACTCGGGCGACCCGGCCATCGCCGGCGTGCAGGCCGAGTTCCAGCAGGGCATGGGGCGCGGGCAGTTCCGGACGCTGGCGCAGGTACAGAGCCTGTTCGGCGGGCTGGAGCTGGTCGAGCCCGGCCTGGTGCCGGTGGCCGAGTGGCGCCCCGACCCGGACACGCCGAGCGCGGACGGCCTGCCGGTGCTGCGGCTGGCGTGCGCAGGCGTCGCCCGCAAGCCCTGACAGCGATCGCGACCGGGCACGAGCCGAAGCGGAGGGATCCCCGATGAGCACGGCAAGCACCGCAAGCGCAGCAGGCACGGCGCAGGACGAGCGGGTCGCGGCGGCCCTGGCCCACTGGGCGCCGCGGTTCGTGGCCAACGGCACCGACTACCCGGACTTCGTCGCGACGCTGAGCCGGATCACCCGGTGGGACGACTGGTGCCGCGAATGGGGCAGCACCGCCGAGTCGTACGAGCGGCTGGCGCAGCGGGCCGAGGACGAAGGCCACCCGGTCACGGCGGGCGGCGCGTGGCGGCGGGCCGCGCTGTGCTGGCACTGGGGCAAGTACGTGTTCGTCGACCACCCGGACGAGATGCGCGCGGCTCACGACCGGACGGTGGACTGCTACCGCCGGGGCGCGGGCACGCTGACCCCGCCCGCCGAGCGGGTCGAGATCCCGTACGCGGTGCGTCGCGCCGGAGGCGCGCCGGCAAGCATGGCACTGGCCGGCTATCTGAGAGTGCCGCCGGCGACCGGGGGCGCCACCACCCAGGCCGCCGCCGGCCCGCTCCCGCCGGTGGTGATCATGGTGCCCGGGCTCGACTCGGTCAAGGAGGAACTGCAGGCCACCGCGGACTACTTCCTGGCCCGGGGGCTGGCCACGCTCGCGATCGACGGCCCCGGTCAGGGCGAGGCCGAGTACGAGCTGCCGATCGAGCCGGCCTACGAGAAGGTCGCCGCCGCGGTCGCGGACTTCCTGGGCAGCCGCGCGGACATCGACCCGGGCCGGATCGGGCTGATGGGCGTCAGCCTGGGCGGTTACTACGCGGCCCGCTGCGCCGCCTACGAGCCGCGGCTGCGGGCGGCGGTGGCGCTGGCCGGGCCGTACCGCTTCGACCTGGACTGGGACACCCGCCCGCCGCAGAGCCGCGCGACGTTCCAGCACCGGTCAGGCGCGGGCAGCCCTGAGGAGGCCAGGCAGCGAGCGGCCGCGCTCACGCTGGAGCAGGCCGCGCCCGAGATCACGATCCCGCTGCTGGTCGTACACGGGCAGCTGGACCGGATGGTGCTGCCGCAGCAGGCGGAGCGGCTGGCCGCGGAGGCGCCCGGCGCGGAGCTGGCGATGTACCCGCGCGGCAACCACGGTGTCACGAACCAGCCGTACGAGTCTCGGTCGATGATGGCGGACTGGCTGGCGAGCCACCTGAACGCGTACTGACCTCGCCGCCGCCGGCCGGGGCGGCCTCGCTCGCGCCGCCCGGCCCGGCGCCGCCCGGCCCGGCGCCACCCGGTACGGCGCCACCCGGCCCAGCGCCACCGGACACAGCCCCGCCCAGGTAGAGGGCGCCGATCTCGGGATGCTCCAGGACCTCGGTGCCGGTGCCGGACAGCCGCACCCGGCCGTTCTCCAGCACCAGCCCGTGGGTGGACAGCCGCAGGCCCGCCCGGGCGTTCTGCTCGACCAGCAGGATCGTCTTGCCGCGCGCGTTCATCATCTTCACGGCGGCGAAGACGGACCGCAGCACTTTCGGCGCCAGGCCCATCGACGGCTCGTCCAGGATGACCACGGCCGGGTCGAGCATCAGGCAGCGGGCGAACTCCACCAGCCGCTGCTGGCCGCCGGACAGGCTGCCGGCCTTCTTGCCCAGCCAGTCGGTCACCTGCGGGAACGTCTCCAGCACCGCGGCCAGCCGGTCCGCCGCCAGCCGCCGGTCGCGCAGGATGTAGCCGCCGAGCGTGATGTTGTCCCGTACCGTCATGTCCCGGAACAGGCTGTGGTTCTGCGGCACCTGCACCACGCCCATCTGCAGGATCGCTCGCGGGCTCTTGCCGGTCAGCTCCTCGCCGTGCAGCGTGATCCGGCCGGTGCGCGGCCGCAGCAGGCCGCTGATCGCGCCGAGCAGTGTCGATTTGCCGGCACCGTTCGGGCCGACCACGCAGGTGATCCCCCCGTCGGCGACCGACAGCGACACGCCGCGCAGCACGTCGCTGCCGCCGTAGCCGACCGACAGGCCGTTGACGACGAGGGCCGGCTCCACCCGTCACGCAGGCTAGCTGTCACTGTCGTCGTCATCCGTTCCGAGGTAGGCGTCCAGCACGCGGCGGTCGGTGCGGATCATCGCGGGCGGCCCGGCCACCACCGGCGTGCCGTTGTCGATGACCGTCACCCGGTCGCACAGCCCCATCACGAAGTCCATGTTGTGCTCGACGATGAGGAACGTCGTGCCGTTGGCGTTCAGGTCCCGGATCCGGTCGGCGATCACGCCGATGAGCGTGGGGTTCACGCCGCCGGCCTGCTCGTCGAGCAGCACGATCGCCGGGTCCGCGATCAGCACGTAGGACAGCTCCAGCAGCTTGCGCTGCCCGTAGGACAGCGTGCCCGCGAGCGCGCCGGCGTGCTCGGCGATCCCGGTGAACTCGAGCAGCTCCAGCGCGCGCCGCCGGGTAGCGGGGCCGCCGGCCCGGGCGAAGAGGTTCCGCAGACCGCCGGGGCTGCGGGCGGAGCCGTTCGGGACAATTTCCTGATGCCCGGCCGCGACGATCATGTTCTCCATCACGGTGAGCCGGCGGAACACCCTGGTCAGCTGGAACGTACGGCCGATGCCGGAGCGGAAGACCCGGTCCGGCGGCGCGTTCGTGATGTCGGTGTCGCGCAGCCAGACGCGGCCGCTGTCGGCCCGCTCGTAGCCGCTGATCACGTTGAACAGCGTCGTCTTGCCCGAGCCGTTCGGCCCGATCAGCCCGGCGATGCTGCCGGCCGTCACGTCGATCGTGCAGCCGGTCAGCGCGTGCACGCCGCCGAACGCCTTGCCGATGCCCTCGGTGCGCAGCAGCGCGGTCATCGCACCCCGCCCGCGCTCGGCGCGCCGGATCCGGCGCCGGCCGCGGCCCCCGCCGTCTCTCCTGGCAGCGCCCCGTCCGGGGCGCGCTGCCGGGCCAGCCGGGCCCGCCCGGCGGTCAGCCAGTCCCGCGCGCTCGGGATGAGGCCGCGCGGCAGGAACAGGATCACCAGCAGGAACAGCCCGCCGAGCAGGATCTCCGACAGGTAGCCGTTGGTGAACGTCAGCGTCAGCTGCTGCTGCACCGGCTCCAGGATCAGCGCCCCCAGCACCGGCCCGGCCAGCGTGCCGAACCCGCCGAGGAAGGCCATCAGCGCCACGGTCAGGTCGAAGGCGGGGCTGAAGACCGTCTCGGGCAGCGCCTGCCCGACGACGTAGAACCACAGGCCGCCGACGACGCCGGTGACGAAGGCGGAGATCACGAACGCGGTGAGCTTGACCGGCATCGCCCTGACGCCCAGGCCGCGGGCCCGGTCCTCGTCGTCCCTGATCGCCAGCAGCTGCAGGCCGAAAGCCGAGCCGCGGATCTGCCAGGACAGCGCGATCGTGGCTACCGCGATGATCAGCGCCGCGTAGTAGAACGGGTTGTTGTAGGTGGCCGGATCCCAGTTCAGGAACGGCGCCGAGACGCCCTGGTTGCCCTGGGTGAACGCGAGGTTGTAGGCCATCAGCTGGAAGATGAAGAAGATCGCGATCGTGACGACCACGAACGTGTGCCGCCGTACCCGCAGCGCGACCAGGCCGACCGGCACGGCGATGACGGCCGCGACGATCCCGGCCAGCGGCAGCGTCGCGAAGATCACGTCTCCGTTCAGGTGCTGGTGCTGGGCCAGCAGCCCCACCGTGTACGCGCCGGTGCCGAAGAAGATCGCGTGCCCGAGCGAGATGTAGCCGCTGTAGCCGGAGAACAGGCTCCAGCCGGTGACCGCGGCGACGTAGATGAGCGTGTTGATGCCGAACTGGGTGTCCAGCGCGCTGTTGAACACCAGCGGGAAGACCGCGGCGATCACCAGCAGCGCGCCGAGGGCGACCGGGCGCCAGTGCCGGGGCAGCGTCCTCACTGCGCCCGGGCCTCCTTCTTGCCGAAGATGCCGGTCGGGCGGACGGTCAGCACGAGCACCAGCGCCGCGTAGAAGACCACGATCGCCCAGCTCGGCGACCAGAGCACGTCCACGACCGCCTCCAGGGTGATCATGAAGACGGCCGCCGCCAGCGCGCCGGCGATGCTGCCGAGGCCGCCGAGAATGATGATCGCGAGCAGCCGGGAGATCAGGTCGTAGCCGGTGTTCGGGTTGAACGAGTTGACCGCGCCGAACACCATCCCGCCGGCGGCGGTGGCGGCCACCCCGATGCCGAACGTCAGCGCGGCCACCCGGTTCACGTCGATGCCGACCAGCCGGGCGGCGGTCTGGTCCTGCATCGTGGCCCGGACGCTGCGGCCGAACGTGGTCCGGTACAGGATCACGTAGATCGCGGCCACCAGCAGCACGGCCAGGCCGAACCCGAGCAGGTAGATGTCGGGCAGGTAGAACCCGAAGATCTTCACTGCGGAGGTGACGTACCAGGCTCGCAGCTGCACGTAGTTCGCCCCGAAGATCGTGTACAGCACGCCCTCCAGGATGATCGCGACCGCGTAGCTGGCCAGCAGCGACATGGAGGTCCGCTCCGAGCCGCGCAGCGGCCGGATGAACGCCAGCTGGATGGCCACGCCGAGCACGAACATCGCCGGGACGGTCACCAGCAGCCCGACGAACAGGTCAATGTGCAGGTGCACCGACAGCACGTAGCTGAGGTAGGCGCCGAGCACGACCATGATGCCCTGGGCGATGTTGATGATGTCGAGCACACCGAAGATCAGCGTCAGCCCGACCGCCATCAGCGCGTAGACGCCGCCGCCCAGTATCCCGTTGACGATGGCTTCGTAGAGTTGGCGTCCCATCTGCGCGCTCCGCGGCTGGCCCGGGCTCAGCCGCCCCAGTGCGGCTTCGGGTTGAGTACCGGCTGCGACCCGGCCGCGGCGGCTGGCAGCACCTGGACGAACTTGCCGACCGGCTGCCACTGGAAGATGAACATCGTCGCCTTGGTGTTCTCGCCGGTGCTGTTGAACTGCGCCGGGCCCTGCACGGTCTGCAGCGTGACGCCGCTGTGCAGGTAACTGATGATCTTCGAGTTGTCGGTGCCCTTGGTCGCGGTGATCGCGTCCGCGGCGACCTCCCCGACCGAGAATGCCTCGGCCACGTCCGCGTTGATGGACGACGCGTTGCCGTGGTACTTGGCGATGTAGGCCTTGACCATCGCCTGGCTCAGCGGGTTCTGGAAGCCGCCGTACCAGCCGTTCGGCACGAAGATCCCGCTGGCATTGCCGGCACCGACCGCGTTCAGGAACGCGGCCCCCTGGTCCGGACCCGCAGATGCCGCCATGATCATGGGATTGTAGTGCTGCTGCTCGAATGCGGTCATGAACGCCGACACGGTCGGCACGTCCACCGAGCCGAGCACGACCATCTGCGCGCCGCTCGCCGCCACTGCGTCCGCGCCGGCGTGGTAATCGGGGTTCTCCGCCGGGTAGACCTGCGAGTACACGGTCTTGACCCCGGCGGCCACCAGGATCTTCTGCGCGGTCATCACCATCGGGTCGGCGAACGGGTCGTTCACCATCGGGTAGGCGGCGGTTTTCGGCCGCTGGCTGGGCGGCAGCGAGGCCACCCACTTGGCGAACAGCACGAGCTGCTGGTCGATCGGCGGGCTGGGGTCGAACACGTTCGGCAGGTTCAGCTGGAAGACGGCGGGGCCGCCGCCGGCGCCTTCGATGAAGGCGTACCGGTAGCGGGCGGCCACCTTGGCCGACGGCACGCTGAGCAGCGTCGAGAACGGCCCGAACACCAGGTTGTCGTGGTTCGAGCTGATCAGCTTGGTGTAGTTGGTGGTGGCCGTGGTCGGGTCGCTGGCATCGTTGAGTATGTCCAGCTTGACGTGGCGGCCGCCCAGCAGCCCGCCGTGGCTGTTGACGTAGCTCGCCCACAGCTGGTAGCCGCGCTCGAACGCCTGGCCGTCGGCGGAGAAGTCTCCGGTCAGCGACAGCGACGCGCCGATGACGATGGTTCCGTGCCCGCCGGACGCGCTGTTATTGCTGCTGCCGCCGCACGCGGCCACAGTGACCGCCGCCAGGGCGGTCGCGGTCGCTACTGCACAGAACCGGGTGCCGTGAGGTCTCATCCTGGCTCCTCCTCCGGAGGACTGCAACCGTTTGCACCGTACTTTTCTCCGTACGGCTGTGGCTGTCAAGGGACGTCTTTGTTCTGCTCGCCGATCGGGCCGCGGCCGTGTGCCGGCCGGTCCGTCCGGCTGCGCGGCCGGCTCGCCGAGCCCGTCGTCGACCGGCACGTCCTCGGGGCTGATCCGGTAGCCCGAGAGGGCGGCCTGCAGCTCGAGCAGCACGGCGAAATCGTCCTCGGCCCGGCCCTGGGCGATCGCCGCCTGCACCGGCTCCCGGGCGGACGCCACTACCGGCATGGGCACGCCGAGCTGGTTCGCCGCCGCCATGCCGAGGTCGAAGTCCTTGCGCAGCAGCACCGGCGTGAACGTCGGGGTGAAGTCCAGCCGGACGTAGGCCGGGCTCTTGTAGCGGGTGAACATCGAGCCGAGCACGCTGTGGTTGATGAAGTCGAGGAACGCGGCGCGGGGCACCCCGGCCTTCTCGGCCAGCACGGTGATCTCGGCCAGGCTCTGCGCCACCACCCCCAGCAGCAGGTTGTGGCAGATCTTGGCCAGCCGGGACAGCTCGCCCTCGCCCACGTAGCTCACGTGCCTGCCGAGCAGCGCGAGCAGCGGCGCCAGCTCGTCGAACACCTCCCGGGGACCGGACGCCACCACGGTGAGCAGGCCGGCCCGGACGACGCGCCCGTTCCCGCTGACCGGCGCCGCCAGGAACGCCGTGCCCCGGCTGGCGGCGAGCCCGCGGACCTGCGCCGACGCCTCGGCGGAGACCGTCGAGCAGTCCACCAGGTAGCGGGGCGCGCGGGACGGGTCGGCGAACAGCCGCTCGGTCACCGAGATCAGGTCCTGCGAGCCGGCCACCATCGTGAAGACCACGTCGAGGCCGGCCAGGTCGCACGGCTCCGCCGCCACCTTCACCCCGGCGGGAGCGAGCG
The DNA here is from genome assembly GCA_963702235.1 of uncultured Actinomycetes bacterium. Lineage (GTDB taxonomy): Bacteria > Actinomycetota > Actinomycetes > Streptosporangiales > Streptosporangiaceae > PALSA-505. Next base: position 657,193 of record CAVPBZ010000018.1, on the reverse strand, counting down.
CCTCCGCCTTGGCCCGGGTGCGGTTCCACGCGGTCACGTCCAGCCCGGCCCGGGCAAGCCGCTCGGCGAGCGGCGCCCCCATCCGGCCGGTGCCTATCCAGCCGACGGAGCGATCGGAGGGTGCTGACTGGGCCATGCGTCATTCTCTCCTGCCGCGGTGCTGCCAGCCGTATCTGGCGCAGGTATCCCCTGGTGCAATCGATTGTGCATCCTAAGCGCCGCGGCTGCCACCGTCAATCGCCGGAGAAGCCCGCCGCATGCCACGATGTGGGGGTGCGGATCAGCAACGTAGCGTCAACCGAACTGTTCACCGGGACCGTCGCGCGCCCGCTTCAGGTCGTCCGGGTCACCGTCGCCGGTGCCGGGCCTGGTGCCGGGCCCGGGGCTGGCGGGACCGTCAGGATCTCCGGGCCTGGCGTCAGCACGCCGTTCCCCGCCCTGGTCAGCGGCCCGGAGCCTGGTGTCGAGCAGACCGTCGAGGTCGGCGTCGAGGTCGCGGCCCCGTACCATCCCGGCAGCGTCCGGCAGGTCACGGTGATCGCCGAGGCCGGCGGCGACCGGGCCGAGGCGCGCGCCGAGATCACCGCGGCCGAGCCGGGCTGGACGATGTGGATGGTGTCGCACTTCCACTACGACCCGGTGTGGTGGAACACCCAGGGCCAGTTCACCGAGTCCCGGCTGCTGCTGCCCGACGACAACGGCAATCTGCCCGACGTGCGGACCGCGTTCGATCTGGTCAGCCTGCACCTGGACGCTGCCCGCCGGGATCCGGACTACAAGTTCGTGCTGGCCGAGATCGACTACCTGAAGCCGCACTTCGACGCGCACCCGGAGGACCGCGAAGATCTGCGCCGGTTCATCGGCGAGGGCCGGATCGAGATCGTCGGCGGCAGCTACAACGAGCCGAACACGAACCTGACCTGCGCCGAGTCCACGATCAGGAACGCGGTCTACGGCCTCGGCTACCAGCGGGACGTGCTCGGCGCGGACCCGCGGTCGGCGTGGATGCTGGACGCGTTCGGGCACGACCCCGGCTACCCCGGGCTGATGGCCGCCGCCGGGCTCACCTCCTCGGCCTGGGCGCGTGGCCCGTTTCACCAGTGGGGACCGAAGGGCACGGTGGGCAGCAACGAGCGGATGCAGTTCCGCAGCGAGTTCGAGTGGATCTCGCCCGACGGCAACAGCCTGCTCACCAGCTACATGGCCAGCCACTACGGCGCGGGCTGGGTCACCCAGCAGGCGCCCGACCTGCCGTCCGCCGAGCAGGCCGCGTATGAGCAGTTCCGGCTGCTCGCGCCCGTCGCCGCGACCCGCAACGTCATGCTCCCGGTGGGCGCGGATCACGTCATTCCCAGCCGCTGGGCGACCGGCATCCACCGCGACTGGAACGAGCGTTATGCCTGGCCGCGGTTCGTCACCGCGCTGCCCCGCGAGTTCTTCGACGCGGTCCGCGCGGACGCGGCCGCGTCCGACGTGTGGATCACGCCGCAGACCAGGGACATGAACCCGGTCTACCCGGGCAAGGACGTGTCCTACATCGACACCAAGCAGGCGCAGCGGGCCGGCGAGATCGCCGTCACCGACGCCGAGCGGCTGGCCACGCTGGCCTGGCTCGCCCCGGCCGCGCCCGGCCCCGCCGCGCCTGACCCGGCCGCTCCCGGCGCGGGCGCTCCCGGCTTCCGCTACCCCGCCGAGTCGCTGGACAAGGCCTGGCGCCAGCTGGTCTTCGGCGCGCACCACGACGCGATCACCGGCACCGAGTCCGACCAGGTGTACCTGGACCTGCTCGGCGGCTGGCGGGAGGCGTGGCAGCGCGGCCACGATGCCCGCCAGGCCGCGGCCGGCTACCTGGCAGGCCTGATCGACACCGGGCCGCCCCCCGCCGCGGCCGGGCACGAGGCCGGAGCGGTGGTCGTGTTCAACACGCTGGCCCGGCCCCGGACCGCGCTGGCCAGCGTCACGCTCACCGCGGCCGGGCAGGCGGTCCCGTCCCTGGCGGACGAGTCCGGGCAGCCCGTCCCCTGCCTGGCCGGCCCCGTCAGCCGGGACGACAGCGGCAGCACCGCGGTCACGCTGACCTTCCTCGCCGCCGACGTGCCCGCGCTCGGCTACCGCAGCTACCGCATCGTGCCCGGCCAGCCCGGCCAGGACGGCCAGCACGGCCGGGACGGCCAGGACAGTCAGGGCTGGCGGCCGGCCGAGGGCACGGTGATCGAGAACGAGAGGTTCCTGGTCGCCGCCGACCCCGGGCGCGGCGGCACGCTCAGCACCATCCGGGACAAGCGCCTGGACGCGGACCTGCTGCCCGACGGCGCCGTCGGCAACGAGCTGCTGCTGCAGGACGAATACGCCTCGCACCCGCGCTGGGGGGAGGGACCGTGGCTGCTGTCCACCCAGGGTGCGGGTCACGGCACGTCCGCCACCCGGGCCACGGTCCGGGCCGAACGCTGCGCCATCGGCAGCCGCCTGATCGTCGAACTGACCGACGGTGACCTGCGGATCACCCAGGAGACGCTGCTGTGGGACGGCGCCGACCGGATCGAGTTCCGGACGCACGTCGACGGCTCGATCGGCCAGGACCGGCTGCTGCGCGTCCGGTTCCCGGCCGACGTCCCGGGCGGGCTGCCCGTCTACCAGACGGCGGCCGCCGTCATCGGCCGCCCGCCCGGCGCGACCGACACCGACGTCGCCCGGCACTGGTTCACCCTGGACAACCCCGCGCACGAATGGTTCGGCGTCGGCTCGACCGCCCGGGTCGAGGTCCGCGCCGAGGATGGCCGGCAGGTCATGCAGGCGATCGGCGTGGCCGAGGTGATACCCCCGGTCTTCCCGAACGGTGCACCGGCGACGGCCGGCGCGCAGGGCCAGCCGGACCCGCAGCAGGCCACGGACCAGGCCGGCCCGGCGGCGTGCCGCGCGGCGATCAGGGAGCTGATCGCCGCGCTGGCCGGCCAGGGGGTCACCGCCACCTGCTCGCGGGCCGACGGTCCCCGCTACGGCGCGATCGACCTGGATTCCAACCTGCCCGACTTCCGCATCACGCTCGGCCGCGCCGACGAGAACCCGTTCACCGCCGAGGTGCTGGCCGCGGCCGACCCGGCCCGCGCGAAGCAGTTCGAGGAGCGGCTGCAGCTGACCGGCTCGGCCCGGATCTGGGTGCCGGCCACCCGGCCGCGGGACGAGGCGTTCGCGCCCGGCGCGGACGTGCGCGGGACCTTGGACCTGCCCGTGCTGATCGTGGCCGGGAACGGGCCCGGCGGCCTGGCCGCCGCGATCGGCGCGGTGATCGAGGACCTCGCCGACTCGGTGATCGCGGCGGACGGGCCCGCGGCCGTGCCGCTGGCCGACCGCTCGGTCGCGCTGCTCAACCGGGGCACCCCCGGCTGCGTGGTGACCCCGGATGGCACGCTGAACATCTCGCTGATGCGCTCGTGCAGCGCCTGGCCGAGCGGGGTGTGGATCGACGGCGAGAAGCGCACCGCGCCCGACGGCAGCAGCTTCGGCTGGCAGCACTGGAGCCACACGTTCGAGTACGCGCTCGCCGCCGGGCCCGGCGACTGGCGCGCGGCTGGCTTCACCGCGGCGGCCGAAGACTACAACCGCGACCTGGTGGCCTGCGTGACGGGCCGGCACGACGGCCCGCTGCCCCCGCAGGCGAGCCTGTGCTCGGTCGAGCCGGCCGAGGTGGTGCTGACCGCGCTGAAGCCGCGCGGCAACCCGCTCGCGTCGTGCCGGACCGCCGCGCCGGATCCGGCCGGCGGGGTGCTGGTCAGGCTGCTCGAGACCGCTGGCAGGCCGGCCACGGCCAGGGTCCGGCTGGCGGCCGCGCAGGGCCGCCGCACGGACCTGCTCGAGCAGGCCGACGGGCCGGTGCTGCCCGCCGCCGGGGGGGCCGCGACGGTGGACCTGCCGGCCGCGAGCATGGTGTCGCTGATCTTCGGCCCGCCGCGCGGCGGGCCGCCCGGTGACCCGGCCCCGGCCGCCGCTGGCCAGCGCGCGAGCACCGGGCCCGGCGGCGGCCCGGCAGCGGGCACCGGGCCTGGCGGGGCTCAGGCAGCGGGCACCGGGCCCGCCGGGCATCTGGACCCTGGCGCCGAGCCCGCGCAGCCGGTCTACACCCGGTACTGGCTGCACGGCAAGGGCCCCGCGCCGGCCGGGAACCTGCCCGTCGCCGTGCATATCCGGCCCGGCCGCGCGGCGCTGCCGGCCAGCGGTGCCGCCACGCTGCGGGTAACGGCCGCCTGCGGCCCCGAGCCCGCGGCCGGCGAGCTGGAGCTCGACGTGCCGCCCGGCCTGTCCGCCGGCACCGGCCTGGGCGCGGGAGACGGCCAGCCGCTGCGCTTCGACCTGCCGGCCGGCGGCCACGCGGCCTGGGATGTCACCGTCCGCGCCGCGCCCGGTGCCGCCGCCGGGCGCTACTTCGTCGCGGCCCGGCTCCGGGACGGGCTCGGCCAGCTGCTCGAGGACGCGGCGATGCTGACCGTGGGCGAGCCCGCCGGTCCCGATCTCAGCCTGCCGCTGGCCGAGCTGCTGCCGCTGGTCGAATCCGACCAGCAGGCCGTGCAGGCCGAGATCGGGCTGGAAGTGCTCACCCCGTCGGTCGATCTGGCCGCGGGCCAGCGCGGCGAGCTCGCCGTGCGGATCCGCAACCGGCTGGCCTCACAGCTGCGCGGCGAGGCCCAGCTGGTCTCCCCGTTCGGCAGCTGGCTCATGCTGGAGCCGTGGACGGCCGGCTTCGCGGCCGAGCCCGGGGGCGCCGCGACGCTCCGCTACCGCGTGACGATGCCGGCCGGCGCGCGGCCCGGCGCGCACTGGTGGGCGGTGGTCAAGGTGATGTACTTCGGCCGGGTGCGGTACAGCCAGGCGGTGCCGGTGACCGTGGCCGGCTGAGCCCGCCGGGCGGCGCGGTCCCGGCCCGCCTGGCCGGGCTCGGTAGGTTAAGGCGCATGGACTATCGAACCCTGGGGCGCAGCGGATGCGCCGTCTCGAGTCTTGCTCTCGGCACGATGACGTTCGGCAAGGAGACAGCCGAGCCGGAGGCTCACCAGCAGCTCGACCGCTTCGTCGCGGCGGGCGGCACGCTGGTGGACACCGCCGACGTCTACAGCGCGGGAGCCTCGGAGGAGATCATCGGCCGCTGGCTCGCCGCCCGGCCTGCCGCGACCACCGACCGGGTGGTGCTGGCCACCAAGGGCCGGTTCGCGATGGACGACTCCCCCAACGGAGCCGGGCTGTCGGCCGTGCACCTGACCCGCGCGCTGGACGCGTCGCTGCGCCGGCTGGGCACCGACGCTGTCGACCTGTACCAGGTGCACGCGTTCGACCCGTGGACGCCGCTGGAGGAGACGCTGCGCACGCTCGACGGGTTCATCCAGGCCGGCAAAATCCGCTACTACGGACTGTCGAACTTCACCGGCTGGCAGCTGACCAAGGCCGTGCACGTGGCCCGGGAACTGGGCCTGGCCGGCCCGGTGACCCTGCAGCCGCAGTACAGCCTCGTCGTGCGCGAGATCGAGTGGGAGATCGTGCCCGCCGCGCTGGACGCCGGGATGGGGCTGCTGCCGTGGAGCCCGCTGGCCGGCGGCTGGCTGTCCGGCAAGTACACCCGCGAGCAGCGGCCGTCCGGGGCTACCCGGCTGGGCGAGGACCCGGGCCGCGGCATGGAGGCCTGGGACCGGCGCGGTACCCAGCGCACCTGGGAGATCATCGACGCGGTGCAGAAGGTCGCCGAGGACCGCGGGGTCAGCATGGCCGAGGTCGCGCTGGCCTGGGTCACCGACCGGCCGGCGGTGACGTCCACGATCCTGGGTGCCCGCACCCTAGGGCAGCTCGAGGCCAATCTCCGCGCGGCCGACCTGCACCTGTCCCCGGCGGAAACCGCCGCGCTGGAGAGCGCCAGCGACCCGCAGCCCACCGACTACCCGTACGGCGAGCTGGGCGTGGACCAGCGCTCGCGGCGACTGGCCGGCGGCGGCTGACCCGGGCCGTACCCCGGCAGTTCCCCGGCCGGGTCAGGTACGGCCGGCCCTGCAGCCCCGGGATCAGTCCGCGGCCTCCTCGCCGACCGGGACCAGCGCGGGCGCCGGCGAGAGCGCCGGGGCGGCGCGGCGGCCGCGGATCGCGAGCAGGATCACCAGCAGCGCGCACACGTCGAAGATCGCGGCGACGAGGAACGCGGTGGCCATGCCGTGCGCCAGCACCTGATGAGCCTGCGCGGCCCGGGTCGCGCCCGCCAGCGGGTGGGCCGCGGCGTTCCTGCTCGCGGTGCCGAACACGGTGACCAGGGCGGCCAGGCCGAGCGAGCCCCCGACCTGCTGCGTGACGTTGACCATGCTGGACGCCGCGCCTGAGTCCTCCGGCGGCACCCCGGCGAGCGAGGCGGTGGTCAGCGGCACGAACACCACGCCCATGCCCCCGCCCAGCAGCAGCATCGGGCCGAGCACGCCCGCGGCGTAGCTGGTGCCGGGCGAGACCCGGGACAGCCAGGCCATCCCCGCGATGACCGGCAGCATGCCGGCCATCATCAGCGGCTTCGCCGGGAACCGCGAGATCAACCGGGGCGCCAGCCGGGACACCGCGAACAGCATGACGGTCATCGGCAGGAACGCGATGCCGGCCCGCAGCGGGCTGAAGCCCAGCACCTCCTGCACGAACTGGGTGAGGAAGAAGAACATCCCGAACATGCCGGCCACCAGCAGCAGCCTCGCCAGGAACGATCCCGAGCGGCTCACGTTGGCGAACAGCCGCAGCGGCGTGATCGGCTGCGGCGCCCTGGTCTCGTTGAGCACGAACATGCTCAGCAGCACGACGGCGGCGGCCACGGCAGCGATGGTCCCCCGGTTTCCCCAGCCGTCCGAGGCCGCCCGGATGAACGCGTAAACGAGGGACGCCATGCCGGCCGTGGAGGTGATGGCGCCGGCCAGGTCGAACCGGCCGGGCTGCCGAGGCGTCTCGGCCACGAACCGCGGCCCGATCAGCAGGACGGCGATGCCGATCGGCAGGTTGATGAACATGACCCAGCGCCAGGACAGCCATTCGGTGATCACGCCGCCGAGCACCAGGCCGAGCGAGCCGCCGCCGGTGACGACCGCGGTGTAGACGCCGAGGGCCCGGGTGCGCTCCCGGCCGCCGGGATACGCCGACACGATCAGCGCGAGCACCGCCGGGGACGCCAGCGCCCCGCCGACGCCCTGGGCGGCGCGGGCGGCCAGCAGCAACCCTCCCGACGTGGCCAGCCCGCCGGCCAGCGAGGCCAGGGTGAACAGGCCGATGCCGGCCAGGAACACCCGGCGCCGGCCGAGGATGTCGCCGGCCCGCCCGCCGAGCAGCAGCAGGCCGCCGAATGCCAGCGTGTACCCGTTCAGCACCCAGGACAGGCTGGTGGCGGTGAAGTGCAGGCCGGTCGCGATGTGCGGCAGGGCGATGTTCACCACGGTCGCGTCGAGAATCACCATGAGCTGGGCGGCCAGCATGATGATCAGGGCGATGCCGGGACGCTGGGGCTGGCCGCGGCCGGCCGGGCGCCGTGGGCCCGCCGTCAACGGAGTGGAGGGAGTAGACACAGGTTCTCCGCGCTTAGTGGGTTCGTGACGTATAGTGGAGGGCCACTCCGGTTACTATACGGAGGCTCCCTCCGGTTTGGCAAGCGAATAATTCCAGGACGATGACGACCACACCCACGACGCCGGACGCACCGATGCGGGCCGACGCGCGCCGCAACCGCGAGCGGCTGCTCGCGGCCGCCACCGCGGCGTTCGCCGAGCACGGGGCCGACGCCCCGCTCGAGGACATCGCCCGCAGCGCGGGCGTGGGGATCGGCACGCTGTACCGGCACTTCCCCACCCGGCTGGCGTTGCAGGAGGGCGTGTTCCGCAGCCAGGTGGAGACCGTCTGCGCCCGCGGCCGTGAGCTCAGCGAGGCGCCGTCACCGGGTGACGCGTTCGCCGCCTGGCTGCACGTGCTCGGCGGCTTCCTGGCCACCAAGCGGGGCCTGTCGCACGCGCTGATCTCGACGCTGGGCAAGGACTCCGAGCTGATCTCGTCCTGCGGCCAGGTGATGCGGACGACCGCGGAGCAGTTGCTCAGCCGGGCGCAGCAGGCCGGCGAGGTCCGCGCGGACCTCACAGCCGTGGACGTGATGCGGCTGGTGCACGGCCTCGCGGTGTCAACCGAGAACGCCCCGGCCGAGGCGAACCGGCTGCTGTCGCTGCTGCTGGACGGCATGCGCACCCGGCCAGCAGGCTGACTAACTCCCCCGCTGCGCTCCCCCGCCAGCAATCCGCGCCTGCTCCCACGCCAGCAATCCGCGCCTGCTCCCACGCCAGCGGCCCGCCTGCTCCGCGCCTGCTCCCACGCCAGCAGTCCGCCTGCTCTGCGCCTGCTCCCACGCCAGCAGTCCGCCTGCTCTGCGCTCGTACAGCCCAAGATCATCTTGTCGATGCCGACTTACACCCCACCGGTGGGGGAAAAGTCGGCATCGATCTTGATCGAGGCGGCTGTATCGCGGAAGCAAGGTTGCTGGGAGCTTTGTGTGGCTGGAGCGATCCGTGGGGCCGTGACCCTCTGCTCCGGGCAGGGCCTGCTCCGGGCAGGGCCTGCTCCGGGCAGGGCCTGTCCCGGGCGGGCGCCTGCCGCGGGTCTGCGCGCCCGCCCCGCGGACTGACGGCAGGCGGGCGGCTAGAGGACGGGCGGCCGGTTCTCGTATGGGGTGCTGAGCACGATCGTGGTCCGGGTGGACACATTGGCGGCCGCGCGTATCTCCTGCAGCAGGTCCTCCAGCGCGACCGGAGAGGCGACCCGCACTTTCAGGATGTAGCTCTCCTCCCCCGCGACGCTGTGGCAGGCCTCGATGGCCGCCAGGTGGGCGAGGCGCTGCGGAGCGTCGTCCGGGGAGGCGGGATCGAACGGCTTGATCGAGACGAACGCGGTGAGCGGCAGGCCCACCTCGTCGGCGTTGACCCGCGCGGCGTAGCCGGTGATCACGCCGCGCCGCTCAAGGCGGCGCACCCGCTGCTGGGCCGCGGACACCGAAAGCCCGGTCTGCCTGGCCAGCTCCGTGAAGCTCATCCGCCCGTCACCGGTAAGCAGCGATACGATCTTGCGGTCGATCTCTTCCACGCCGTCACGGTAGCCGCCGCCGTCCCGCGCCGCACGTGCCTGCGGCATCCGGGACCCTTGAAACGCAGCGGTACGCGTGCTATTCAGGTTACGGGGACTGATCAGGCGGCATTGGCGGGCTCATTGTGTCGCCCTATGTCGCACCGTGAAATTCGAGCGTGTGTCCGGGGGGGTCGGTGAGCGCGGCATACCAGCAGATCGTCGGGGCGGCGACGCTGCTTGTCGGCGTCGTTTTAATCGCCGCGGGCCTGCCCAAGGCGCTCAGACCGCGGGTCTTCGCCGGCCAGATAGCCGATTACGGCATCGTCCCGCACGGTATGACGAGGGTCCTCGCCCGGCTGATCTCCGCTGCCGAGCTGGCCGCGGGCGTCCTGCTGCTGGCCGGCCTCGGCGCGCCGCCGCGGGTCAGGCAGGCGGGCGCCGCGGTCGCGATCATCTTGTTCGCGCTGTTCCTGGCCGCGCTGGCCAGCGCGTACGCGCGCGGCCGGGAGATCGCCTGCGCGTGCTTCGGGGGCAGCAGCGAGCTTGAGACCGTCGGTGCGCACAGCATCGTGCGCACCGGTCTGCTTCTGCTGCTCGCCGCCGTGGCCGTGCTGCCGGCGTCCGGCGGCCGGCCGCTGGACGTGGCCGGCCTCGCGGCGCTGCTGGCGGCGCTCGTGGCGGTCATCAGCGAGCTGACCCGGCTGCTGGGACCGCTGCACCGGGCCACGGCGGCCATCATCGACCAGCTAGCCGCGCGGCCGGCTGCTGGCAACCAAGCGGAGGTGAAGTGACCAGTGGTCATCCTGGAGCTGGCCGTGATCCTGATCGGGGTGCTGTCGCTGCTGACCGCGGTGGCCGTCGTCGCGCTCATCCGCCAGGTAGGCGTGCTGCACCTCCGCATTCAGCCGGTCGCGGGGGTGACCGGGGCCGGCGGTCCCGACTACGGCTCCCAGCTGCAGCTGACCGCGACGCTGGCGGAGCTGGCCAGCAGGCCCGCCCCGCGCTTCCTGGTCGGCTTCGTGTCGCCGTCCTGCCAGGTCTGCGGGCCGCTCACCAGCGCGTTCGGGCGCATCGCCCGGTCAGCCGGCCCGGATACCGCCGTCCTGCTGGTAGTTGACGCGGGCCAGCGGGAGGCCGATGAGTACGTCCGCACCAGGGGCGTGAGCTTCCTGCCCTACGTCGCCGATGCCGCGGGCTTCGCCGCCAACGTCCCGGGAGCACCGTGGGCGGTCGTCACCGACGAGTCGGGCCGGGTCATCGTGTCGGGCGGGGTGAACACGCTCGACAACGTCGAGGAGATGCTGGCCCAGGCCGACCAGCTGATAGCCCACCCGCCAGCCCGGGCCGCGGCGGCCGGGGACCGGCTCCCCCAGCCAGTGGAGGTCAGCAGACGTGTCCTTTGACCACCTCGTCGAGAAAACCACCAGGCGGGCCGGCAACCGCATCACGCGGCGGAGCTTCATCGGGCGGGTGGCGCTGGCCATGTCCGCGGTCGGCGTCGGCGGTCTCGGCTTCAGCCCGGCGCCGGCGCTCGCGGTCGACTGCCCGTGCCGGACCTGCGGTGACAGCACGGCCTGCGGGGGCTCTTTCGGCAACCCGTGCCCGTCGTTCACCTGCGCCGGCGGTGCCTGGTACATGTGCACGTCCTACTGCGGCACGAGCAAGCTGACCAAGTTCCAGGACTGCATGCTGAAGCACAGCTGCCACACGTACTGCGGCAAGGACGGCATGCCGGGCTGCTATTACCAGTCCCCTTACGGCTCATGCGGCGGCCGGGATACCGTCTGGTGCCGCTCGGTCACCTGCATCCGATCGTCGAAATGCTGAATCTCGGCCCGGTGCACGAGGCCGGCTTCGTCGCCCTCGGCCTTACCGTCGGGCTCGCGGCGCTGTGGTCTCCTTGAGGCCTGTCGATGGCCGCGGCCCTCCGGCCCGGCTCGCCCGCCGTGAGCGGCGCAGGCCGCCCGTCCGTCCACCGCGTCACGGCCCTGCATGCAGCCGGGCTGCTGGCGGGCGCGCTCATCATGGGACTGCTGCTCGCGCTCGCCCGAGCGCTCATGATCGGCGCCGGGCTGCGCGCCGTGCTCATCGTCCCGGTCGCCGCCGCGCTGGCCCTCGCGGTGCTGCAGTGCGCCGGCGTCCCGATCCCGCAGAGTTCCTGGCAGGTCCCCGAGTACTGGCGCCGCGCCGTCGATGCCGACATCCTGCCGGTGGCCTACGGCGCGATCCTCGGCTTCGGCGTCTTCACCGCGGTGGTGGTCGGCGCTTTCTGGGTGTTCGTGACGGTCACCTTCCTCTACCCCGCGCCGGTCGTCCTGATCGGATGGCTGGCGTACGCCTGCGGGCGGCTCGCGGGATTCGGCTTCGCGCTCCGGCTGCAGCAGCTGGAGCGGGTACTTCTCACGGCGGGCAGGCGGTCGGGCCTGATCGTCGGCTCCACCATGATCGCGGCTCTGGTCGTATTCACCTGACAAACGGCAAGGACGACGATGCCAACTGCAGCAGCGACAGGAAACGGGTTCAGGCTCAGCGTGCGCTACCCGCCGGCGGGCTGGCATGTCGCGCCGGGCGTGATCCCGGCGCTCCGGTCCCCGCACGAGCTGTGCGCGCTGTCGAACCGGCCGCTGCGCACGCTCCCCGTGACCAGTGACCAGAACACGCCCGACGTCAGCGCCCTGGACGCCGCCGGCTGCCTGATCTGGATGTACTACGAAGTGCTGAACGACCCGGTCATCGACGACCCGGCCAGGCCGCCGATCCCTGACTACAGCCGCTACTCCTATCCGCTGGTGTACAGCCAGGCCCGGGTGTTCCCGAGGCGACGGGACTATGCCTGGGGCGCAGAACTCATCTGGCGCCGGGTAGGGCATAACCTCGCGCCGGTGCCGGCCCGCCCCGATCCGGCCGCGCTCACCGTGATGATCTGGGAGGGCACGCGGGCCTCCGCCGACGACCTGCGAGCGGCCGCGGCGATCGTGGCCTCGGTCTCGGTAACGAATTGATAACGCCGTTTACGCTCCCGTAACATCCGGCGATCTTCTCTTACCCGCTGGCCGGAGTCCGGTTAGGCTCCGCGACCAGGGGAAGTCACATCCGGCAACCCAGTTACGGAGCGCGCGATGGCCCAGATCGTTCTCGACCAGATCGACAAGATCTACCCCGGCGGCGTCAAGGCCGTGGACGGGCTGAGCCTGGAGATCAAGGACGGCGAGTTCATGGTCCTGGTCGGGCCGTCCGGCTGCGGCAAGTCCACCGCGCTGCGGTCGATCGCCGGCCTGGAGGAGATCAGCAGCGGGACGATCGTCATCGGCGAGCGGGTGGTGAACGACCTGCCGCCCAAGGACCGCGACATCGCCATGGTGTTCCAGAACTACGCGCTCTACCCGCACATGACCGTCGAGCAGAACCTGGCGTTCGGCCTGCAGCTGCGCAAGACGCCCAAGACCGAGATCAAGCGCAGGGTCAACGAGGCGGCGAAGATGCTCGGCCTGGACCAGTACCTCAAGCGCAAGCCGGCCGCGCTGTCCGGCGGCCAGCGGCAGCGGGTCGCCATGGGCCGCGCGATCGTCCGGGAGCCGCAGGCGTTCCTGATGGACGAGCCGCTGTCCAACCTGGACGCCAAGCTGCGGGTGTCCATGCGCGCCTCGCTGAACCAGCTGCACGAGCGGCTCGGCGTGACGACCGTGTACGTGACGCACGACCAGGTCGAGGCCATGACCCTCGGGCACCGGGTGTGCGTGCTGCGGGACGGTAGGCTGCAGCAGGTGGACACCCCGACGGCGCTGTTCGACGCCCCGGTGAACCTGTTCGTGGCCGGCTTCATCGGCTCGCCCGCGATGAACTTCGTGACCGCCAGGCTGGTCCGCGACGACGGGCTGGCGGTGACCTTCGCCGGCTACAAGCTCGCGGTGCCAGCGGCCATGCTAGAACGCAAGCCTGGCCTGGACGGCTACATCGGCCGCGAGGTCATCCTCGGCATCCGGCCGTCGGACTTCGAGGACGCCAGCCTGGCCGAGCCGAGCTGGGCCCGGATGCATGTCAACGCCGGGGTTACCGAGGAACTGGGCAGCGAGATCCACGTCATCTTCACGATCGACGCGCCGCCGGTCGAGCACGCCAGCATCGCCGAGGCGGCCAAGGGCGACGAGGGCGAGGACGAGGCGGCGGTCGCCCTGGCCGGCGGCAAGTCGCTGTGGACGGCACGGGTCGCGGCCCGCAGCTCGGCCCGCCCCGGCGGCCCCATCGAGCTCGCCGTGGACACCTCCAACCTGCACTTCTTCGACCCGGTCAGCGGCCTGTCCATCGGTCACCCGGAGGCGGACGCCGCAGTGGCCGAAGGCGGTGCCGGCACGGCGGCGGTGGCGGTATGACGGAGATCGACGCAGCCGCGGACATCGACGTCATCTGGCGCGACCGGGAGCTCACGATCAGGATCCCGCTGGCCGACGACGTCAGCCAGGACTGGGTCCGTCGTTACGCGAGGCTGGCGCAGCGCGAGGGCATCTCGGCCCGGGCCGAGGACACTCCCGGCCGGGCCTGGATCGTCATCGCGCTGCCGGCCAGCGCCGACCGCTCCGAGGTGGTGGAGACGCTGGACACGGCCAGGGAGCTGATCGCCAAGGCCGACGCGGCCGAGGGGTCCTCGCCCGAGCACGACAGGGAGATCGCCGCCGCGATCCGCGAATGGTGGGCTCAGCGGCAGGGCTGAGCCGTCCGGCCCGGCTCCAGCGGCGGCGCGCCGACCGGGCAGCAGGTGCGGCACTGCGGCTCCGGCACCCGCCGGTCCGGCTCCGCCCGCAGCACGTTGTCGTCAATCGTGAGCGCGGACAGCACGGACCCCGCCGCCAGCAGGCAGGCGGACACCACCATGGCCGCCCGGAACCCGGACGCGAACGCCTGCGCGGTCCCGTGCCCGCCGATCCTCAGCCCCACGGCGACCGGCAGCCCGGCGACGGCGAGCAGCCCGGCCGACCGCGCGACCGCGTTGTTGACCCCGCTGGCCACCCCGGCGTGGCTGGCATCGGCGCTGGCCAGGACAGTCGCGGTCAGCGGGGCCACGGTGAGCGACAGGCCCAGGCCGAACACGCACACCGCGGGCAGCACGTCGGTGAGGTAGCTGGCGCGCAGGCCCACCCGCGTCATCAGCAGCAGTCCGGCCGCGCAGATCAGCGTGCCGCCCGCCATCAGCCGGCGCGGGCCGATCCGCTGCGCCAGCGCACCGGCCCGTGACGACAGCGCGAGCATCAGCAAGGTCGCAGGCAGCAGCGCGGTCCCCGCCTGCAGCGGCGAGAAGCCGGACGCCACCTGCAGCTCGAGCACGAGCAGGAAGAACACCGAGCCGAGCGCCCCGTACACCAGGAACGTCACCACGTTGACGGCGGTGAACTGGCGCGACGCGAACACGTCGAGCGGCAGCATCGGCGGCGTCCGCCCGGGCGAGCGCCCGCGATGGCGCTCGGTGGCGACGAAGGCCACGGCGGCGACCACGCCGATGACCGCCGCGACCGTCACCCGCACCGCCGAGCCCTGCCCCGGCGCCTCGATCAGCGCGTAGCTGATGCCGGCCAGGGCCGCCGCGGTCAGCGCGGCCCCGGCGACGTCGAACCGGCCGTGCGCGGACGGATCCCTGCTCTCCGGCACGTGCCGCAGCGTCACCGCGATCACCACGGCGGCGACCGGCAGGTTGATCAGGAAGACCCACCGCCAGCCCACGGTCGAGACGATCCAGCCGCCGAGCAGCGGCCCGGCCGCCCCCGCCACCCCGCCGAGTCCCGACCACGCGCCCACCGCCCGCGGCCGGTCGTCCGGCGCGAAGCCGGACTGGATGATCGCCAGCGACCCGGGGGTCAGCAGTGCGCCGCCGACGCCCTGCAGTGCCCGCGCCCCGATCAGCACGCCGATGTCCGGGGCGAGCCCGCACAGCGCCGACGCGGCCGCGAACCAGGCGACGCCCATGACGAAGACCCGGCGGCGGCCCAGCCGGTCGCCGAGCGAGCCGCCGAGCAGGATCAGGCCGGCCAGCGTCAGCGTGTAGGCCGAGACGGTCCACTGCAGCCCGGCGAGCGAGGCGCCCAGCTGCCTGCCGATCGTCGGCAGCGCCACGTTCACCACCGTCGCGTCCAGCATCGCCATGCTGGAGCCGAGCACGGTGGCAATGATCACCCAACGCCCGGCGGGCTGGCCGAGCCGGACCAGGCGGCCGGCCTGCGGGCCTGCTGCCTGCATCGGCTGCGCGCCTTCCGCCGCCACCTGCTACCGCTACCGGCTACCGCCGCCCCGGGCCAGCCAGCGGCCGATGACCATCCGCTGAATCTGGTTCGTCCCCTCGACGATCTGCATCGCCTTCGCTTCCCGGAAGAACCGCTCGGCCGGGAAGTCATCGACGTAGCCGTACCCGCCGAGCACCTGGATCGCGTCGGTGCTGACCCGCATCGCCGTGTCGCTGGCGAAGAGCTTGGCCATCGCGGCCTGCGGGCCGAACTCCAGGCCCGCGTCCTTCCTCCTGGCGGCCTCGAGGTAGAGCGAGCGGGACGCCTCGACCGCGGTGGCCATGTCGGCGAGCATGAACGACACGCCCTGGAAGTCGGCGATCGGCCGGCCGAACTGGCTGCGCTCGCGCGCGTAGCTCACGGCGGTCTCCAGCGCCGCCCTGGCCAGGCCGGTCGAGCAGGCGGCGATGCCGAGCCGCCCGGAATCGAGCGCGGACAGGGCCAGCGAGAACCCCTCACCCTCCTCGCCCACCAGGTGGTCGCGGCCGACCCGGGCGGACGAGAACAGCATCTGCGCGGTGGTCGAGCCGCGCATGCCCATCTTGTGCTCCGCGGGTGCCGCGGACACGCCCTCGATCCCGGCCGGGACGTACAGGCAGCTGATCCCCCGGCCGCGATCGCGCCCGCCGGAGTCGCCGGAGGTGCGGGCGAACACCGTGTAGAAGTCGGCCTGCCCGGCGTGCGAGATCCACGCCTTCACGCCGTCGATCACGTAGCTGTCACCGGCCCGCACCGCGCGGGTCCGCAGCGCCGCGGCGTCAGAGCCGGAGTGCGCCTCGGACAGGCAGTACGCGCCGAGCAGGTCACCGCCGAGGGCGGCGGGCAGCCAGCGCTCCTGCTGCGCATCGGTGCCCGCGGTGGCCAGCGGGTAGCAGGCCAGCGTGTGCACGCTGACGCCGAGCCCGACGGTGAGCCACGCGCTGGCCAGCTCCTCGATGACTCGCAGGTACACCTCGTAGGACTGGCCGCTGCCGCCCAGCCGCTCCGGGTAGGGCAGGCCGAGCAGCCCGGCCTTGCCGAGGGTCAGGAACGCCTCCCGCGGGAACGTGCCTGTCTTCTCCGCCGCATCGGCGGCGGGGCGCAGCTCGGCGTCGGCGATCTCCCGGGTGAGGTCGAGCAGCGCGCGGGTCTCCTCGTCGAGACCAGGTTGGCTGGTCATCAGGCGGCCACCACGATCAGCTCGCGGGTGCCGTGGTTGACCCGCTCGCCGCCGGAGTCCGTGCAGACCACGATGTCCTCGATCCTGGCGCCGTGCGGGCCGGGGTAGATGCCCGGCTCAACCGAGAACGCCATGCCTGCCGCCAGCAGCTCGGCGTTCCCCGTCACGATATAGGGGTCCTCGTGCGTCTCCAGGCCGATGCCGTGCCCGGTCCGGTGGAAGAAGCTCCCGCCGAACCCGGCCGCCGTGATCGGCTCCCGGGCCGCCGCGTCGACCGACTCCGCGCTGACCCCTGGCTGCACCGCCGCGCAGGCCGCCTCCTGCGCGTCCTTCAGCACCGGGTAATAGGCGGTGAACTCGGCCGGCGGCTCGCCGATCGCGTAGGTCCTCGTGCAGTCCGAGCAGTACCCGCTCGGCATCGTGCCGCCGATGTCCACCACCACCACGTCGCCGGGCCCCAGCACCCGGTCGGACAGCTCGTGGTGCGGGCTGGCCGCGTTCGGCCCCGATCCGACGATCACGAAGTCGCTCCGGGCGTGCCCCTCGGCCACGATCGCCTCGGCGATGTCCGCGCCGACCGCACGCTCGGTCCGGCCCGGCCGCAGCCACCCGGCGACCTGCGCGTGCACCCGGTCGATGGCCGCCCCCGCCTCGCGGAGCGCCGCCACCTCGGCCGGGTTCTTGCGTATCCGCAGGCCGCGCAGCGCGGCGCTGGCCAGCAGCATCCGCGCTTGCGGCAGCTCCTCGCGGAACCGCAGCAGCATCATCGCCCACATCCGGTCGGACACGCCGACGGTCCTCGGGCCGTCCAGCCGGGCGGAGATCAGCCGGTACGGATCCTCCAGTTCGCCCCACGGGACGAACTCCAGGTCCAGCCGGCCTGCCGGCGACGCCTGGGCCGCGGCCAGCTCCAGCCTCGGCACGATCATGAAGGGCCCCTGCCCGCGGCCAGCGGCGGGCACCACCAGGCAGGTGAGTCGTTCCAGCTGCTGCGCGTCATAGCCGGTCACATACCGCAGATCGGGACCCGGCGTGAGCAGCAGGGCGCCGATGCCCGCCTCCGCTGCCGCCGTCGCGGTCTCGCCCAGCCGGGCGGCCGGATACAGTTCCGTCTCCGAGAAGTGGGTTGCCACCTGCTAGCTCCCTTTCCCTTTCAAGGCGTTGCTCCTGTTATGCCATGGTGCCGCACAAGGTGACCACCCGACTGTCACCGGGGCATGCACGGTATCCCGGCTAAAGCTCCCCGAGACAGGGTCTGTCCGCATCTAGACAAAGGCGCCCGACATGCCTCACGCTAGGTGCACGCAAGTTCACGATACGCGAGCTGCCATGACTGCTGACATCTCCGAAACCCGGGCCCAGCCCGCGGTCAGGAACGGACGGGCCGGCCCGGCCGCGCGGCCGCGCGGGAGCGCTCACATGCTCAAGCGCGCGGGCGCGGAGCGCGGCGGCCTCGCCGCGCAGCTCATCCAGGAACAGCTGGTCACGCTCGAACTGCAGCGCGCCATCCTGCCGCTGCACGACGAGCCGTTCGACGCGCCGGGGCTGCGGATCGCCATGCGCTACCTGCCGGCGTCGCGGGACAGCCGGGTCGGCGGCGACTGGTACATCACCGCCGAGATGCCGACCGGCCAGGTGCTCGTCGCGATCGGTGACGTGGGCGGGCACGGCCTGCCCGCGGCGGCCGGCATGGCCAGGCTGCGCGGCGCGCTGGCCGGCCTGGCCATCACGGGCGCCTCGCCGGACCGGCTCGTGGGCTGGCTGAACGACCTGGTGCACCACGTCGCGCCCGAGCACACCGCGTCGGTGGCGGCCGGCTACTTCGATCCGGCGGCCCGGACGCTGACCTGGGCCCAGGCCGGCCATCCGCCGCCGGTGCTGGTCCGCGGCGCGGCCGCCCGGCCGCTCGACCCGCCGTCCGGGGTGCTTCTGGGCGCGGCCAAGGAGGCCTACGAGACGGCGACCGTGGCCTTGCAGCCCGATGACCTGCTGCTGCTCTACAGCGACGGGCTGATCGAGCGCAGGGACAGATCGCTGGACGAGGGCCTGGCCACGCTCTGCGCCGCGGTCCGGGGTCGCTGCGATCCCGAGCGCGCCATCGCCGCGGCGCTGCGGGCGCTCGGCACCACCGACCCGGAGGACGACACCTGCCTGGTGGCCCTGCGGGTCCTGTAGCGGCTGTTACCGCGGCGGCGCCGCGAGCGCGTCGGACATGCGGTGCAGCGACGAGCCCAGCCCCCAGCGCTCGTGCAGCTTCTCCAGCCCGTCCGGGTCCGGCGGGCTGATCGGCAGGTGGCCGTCCAGCGGCGGCAGCGGCACGTCGGTGGCCACCCGGACCACCGGCACCGCGGCGGCCAGGTACTCCCGGGAGGCGGCGAGCTTGGCCCGCGGGCCGGCCGGGATCGACGCCGCGTACTTGTCCAGCGCGGTCAGGATGCCCTCCACCGAGCCGAACGAGCGGATCAGCGAGGCCGCCGTCTTGTCCCCCACGCCGGGAACGCCCGGCAGCCCGTCGCTCGGATCGCCGCGCAGCACCGCGAACTCCGCGTACGCCCGGCCGGGAATCTGGTACCGGTCGGTGATCGCGGCCTCGTCCACCACGTCGAACTTGGTCAGCCCGCGCACCGTGTAGATCACCCGGATCTGCCGCTCGTCGTCGACCACCTGGAACAGGTCCCGGTCGCCGGTGACCACGTCCACCGGCCCGTCCGCCCGCGCCGCCAGCGTCCCGATCACGTCGTCCGCCTCGTACCCGGCCGCGCCGGCGATCGGGATGCCGGCCGCGGTCAGCACCTCCTCGATGACCGGCACCTGGACGGCGAGGGCCGGCGGCGTGCGCTCGGTGACCCCGTCATCCTCGGCCCGGTGCCCCTTGTAGGAGGGGATGGCGGCGACCCGGAACCCCGGCCGCCAGTCCACGTCCCAGCAGGCGATCAGCTGGCCTGGCCCGCGGCCGCGGACCAGCCTGGCGATCATGTCGAGCAGGCCGCGGATCGCGTTCACCGGGGTGCCGTCCGGCGCCGTGATCGTCTCCGGCACGCCGTAGAACGCGCGGTAGTACAGCGAGGCGGTGTCCAGCAGCATCAGCGAGCCCACCCGGCCATCCTGCCACCCGCCGGCGGTATCCGGTTCCCCGGCGCCACCGCGTCCCGGCGGGATAATGGCCGTATGACGTGCCGGGCAGCGTATCCGCGACCGAGCGGCATTCCGGATTCCGAACGGCCCGAGGCCTGAGCGGCGCCGCCGCGGAAGCGCTGGCCGCCTGCCTGCTGGCCGCGGTGCTGGTTACGGCGGTCACCCGGCCGAGGCAGCTGCCGGAGGCCGCCGTGGCCATCCTGGCCGCTGCGCTGCTTGTCGTAACAGGCGCGCTGAGTCTGGCCACTGCCCGTTCGGAAGCGGGAAAACTGCTCCCCGTCGTCGCGTTCCTGGCGGCCGTGCTGGTGCTGGGCCGTCTGTGCGAGAACGAGGGGCTGTTCGCCGCGGCGGGCGCGCGGCTGGCCGCGGCGAGCCGGGGAAACCCGTCCCGGCTGCTGGCCGGGGTGTTCTGGCTGTCGTCGGTGACGACCGCGGTGCTGAGCCTGGACACCACCGTCGTGCTGCTGACGCCGGTGGTCTACGAGACCGCGGCGCGGCTGCGGCTGCGGCCCAAGCCGCACGTGTACGCCTGCACGCACCTGGCCAACTCGGCGTCGCTGCTGCTGCCGGTGTCCAACCTGACGAACCTGCTGGCGTTCGCGGCGGCCGGGGTGTCGCTGCTGCGGTTCGGCGAGCTGATGGCGCTGCCGTGGCTGGCGGCGATCGCCGTGGAGTACCTGGTGTTCCGCCGGTTCTTCGCGGCCGACCTGGCCGTGCCCGGCCAGCCGGAGGCGGGCAGCAGCGCGGCCGACGTGCCGTTGTTCCCGGTGCTGGCGGTGGCCGCGACGCTGGCCGGGTTCGTCGTCACGTCGCTGGCCGGCGTCAGCCCCGCCTGGGCGGCGTTCGGCGGCGCGTGCGTGCTCGCCGTGCGGGCGCTGGCCAGGCGGGGGATCACGCCGGGCGGCCTGGTGCGGTCGGCGGCGACCGGATTCCTGCTGTTCGTGCTCGGGCTGGGGCTGGTCGTGATCGCCGTGGTGCGGCACGGGCTGGGGCACGCGGTGGCCGGCCTGCTGCCGGGCGGGTCGTCGCTGGTCGCGCTGCTCGCGATCGCCGGCATCGCCGCCGTGCTGGCCAACCTGGTCAACAACCTGCCCGCGGTGCTCGTCCTGCTGCCGGCCCTGGGTGCCGGGTCGCCCGGCCGGGTTCTCGCGGTGCTGATCGGGGTCAACATCGGGCCGAACCTCACCTATGCGGGCTCGCTGGCCACGATGCTGTGGCGCCGGATACTGCGCGAGCGCGGCCTCGAACCGGATCTGGGCGAGTTCACCCGGCTGGGGCTGCTCACCGTCCCGGCCGGGCTGGCCGCGGCCACGGTCGCGCTGTGGGCCGCGCTGCGGCTGGCCAGCGGCTAGCCTGATTGCGGGCAGGTCAGGGCGCCGGTAGGTTGGGGCGGTGTCACAGGGCCCTGACTTCCCGTCCGCGAATCGCGTGCAGTTCTACGCCAGGTCGGCCCGGGCCGAAAGGTCTCTCATCGTTGGCTGCGGGATCGCCATCATCCTGGCGCTGATCATCGGCGGGCCGCTGCTAGGGACGGCCGGCTGGGTCGCCCTGGTGCTGGCCACCATCTGCCTGTTCGCCGTCGTGGGGTTCACCGTGGTGCTGCGCACCGGGGCCTGGCTGGAGCGGACGAAGCTGGTCATCCGCGGCGGGTTCTCCCGGCGGCAAGCTGATCTCGCCACCGCCGCGGTGCGGCTCGCCGCCGACCCGGGCACCGGGATGCCGGTGCTGATCGTCGAGGAAGCCCACGGGGCGCCGGTCCGGCTGCTGCTGCGCGAGCCTGGCGGCCGGATAGCCGAGCCGCTGGCACCGGCCAAGCTGCACGCGCTGGCCGGCTCGATCCTGGCGGGCGGCAGGCAGGACGCGGCCGGGCAGGAGGCGGCCGGTCAGCTCATGGCGCTGGCCGAGGCCCCGCAGGTGAACCCGCCGCGGCGCTAGCTCCCGGTTCCGTCACTGGGCGGTGGCGATGGGCCACGCGCCGTTCGGGAACGACGAGCTGGGCGCGGCCAGGCTCTGCAGGTTCCTGGCGGCGCCGTCGATGCCGAAGGTGACGAGGGCGCACGCCGAGCCGATCCCGATGAGCGCGCCGCCGATCGTGATGCACAGCCCGACGATCGCGCCGACGCCGGTCCAGCCGGCGACAGCGCAGGCGATCAGCCCGCCGATGATGCTGACCACGGCCGCCGCAATCGCCGCGTAGAAGCCGAACCCGGTGGTCGCGACGCTGGTGCAGCTAGACTGGATCGAGCCCGCCAGCGAGGACAGGGCACTCGCCGCGCCTGCCTGCTGCGGCACGCCGCTGCTGTACTTGCCGCCCGCGATGCCCTTCCACTCATTCCCGCTGGCCTGTATCTGGCCCGCGATCGTGCTCGCCACGCCGCCGGTCTGGGCGTGGATCTGCAGCCACTGCTGGCCGTTGTTCCACATCGCCACTGGAACCTCGGCGCCTTTGAGTACCTGCTGCAGCTTCTGCACGAGCTGCTCGACGAGGCCCTTCAGCTTGTTCAGCCCGGCCCTGACGGCGTCCCCGATGAAGGGGATCCAGCCCAGGGCGCCGTTCACCGCAGAGATGATCTTGTTCGTCAGCGAGATGATCTGGGCTGGCGCGGCCTCAAGCTTGTGGATCATCGTCTCGTACGCGGACACGCTGAACCCCATGGTGGCTCTCCTTAGCGGAACGTGCCGTCGCTGGCCTGGATGAGCTGGTCCTCGGTGGCGCCGTACCGCCTGGCCGCGAGGCACAGCGCGTCACAGATGGCCGTCATCTGCTGCTCGCCCTGCTGGCACCAGGTGGTGAACTTCCCTGACACCTGGTTGTAGGCGGCGACCGCACCGGCGAACGGCCATATGTCGCCGCCGTTGACCTGCAGCACGGCGGAATCGGCGGCCGCGACTCCCATCGTGTGCGCCTGGTCGGCCCAGGCCTTGGCCTGCGGAAGGAAGAATCCCGGACTGTAGTCAACCTGCGCGTTCATCCTGGCTACCTTTCGGCTGGGTGCTTACCTGTCGCCCAGGCGCTGCTGATCGCCGAGGACGGCGAGAATCTCCTGCAGCAGGCCCTCGGCCTTGGTCCCGTCGATGCCGGACACCACCTGGGTGCTGGCGGCGGCCGCGAGCCGGTCGCGGGCCGCGGCCAGGGCATCGCTGAGCGCGGCGGAAAGCTGTGCTCCGGACTGCTGGGACACCCAGCGCGGGTCGGCCCGGCAGGAGACCTGTCCGCCCGCGGACAGGCTGATCTCCAGCGTGCCGGCCCGGTTGCTGCCGGTGCCGCCCGGCCGCGGCGCTGGCACCGGCCGCAGGGCGGCGTCCAGCAGGGAGATCGACTCCTCGGCGAGCACGTCCAGCGGCCGCGGCGCCGCCCCGTTGGGCCGCCGGAACGCGGGGGGAACGGGGTCGGCGTCCCCGGCCCCGGCCGTGCCGCCGCCGTTCGTGCCGGCGCCGCCCGGGCCGGCGTCGCCCGGGCCGGCTTCGGTGTCCAGCCGGTCCAGGCGCTCCTGCCACCCGGTCCGGCGCATTGTCTCCGACCAGTCAGCCCCGCGCTGCCGCATGGCGGCCAGGCAGGCGGCGGTCACCGCCTCGCCGAACGCACCGGACTGGGTCTTCTCTTTCCAGTACGGGCTCACCCGGATGGTCTCGGGCAGCCCGTCAGGACCGAGGGTCGCCCGCACCGCTCCGCTGGGATCGGTGCCCTCGCTTCGCCCCGGAGCCATCCGCTGCAGCTCGCCCAGCAGATTCTGCAGCCCGCTCCCGTAGCGGCGAAGCCGCGCCAGGTCACGCAGAATCTCTTCCATGCCGTCCCTATCCCCTCCGCTGGGTCAGGCGACCGGGCTGCCCGCATAGCCGGCGCCCGCATTGTGCTGGCCAGGAGCGTACTCCGTAGCAGTAACTTAATCACTGCGGCTGGCCCCGAGGGCGTGATCGGCGAGGAAGAGCCGCATCTCCTCCTCCCACAGCCCGGGGTCCTGCCGAGGGACCGGCTGGCGCCTGCCCGTGCTGCGGAAACCCGCCCGCCGGTAGAACGCGCGGGCGCGGTCGTTGCCGTCGGTGACCCACAGGGTGAGGGCCGGCGCCTGCTGCGCGCGGGCGTGCCTCGCCGCGGCGTCGATCAGCCGGGCGGCCAGGCCGCTGCCGCGCGCGGGCGGGCTGACCCACATCGAGATGACGTGCCAGCCGCCGTCCTCCTGGCCGAAGACGCCGACGACCCCGGCGGCCGGCCCGGCGGGAGCGGTCGTGTCGCCGGCCCAGGCCAGGAAGAACGCGGTCCGGGTCATCCAGTCGCGCCAGCGCGGCTCGCCGTACTGCTGCTCCGCGTCCAGGGTGGAGGCGAACGCCAGGGGCGTGTCGGCCAGCGCGGTGAGCCTGACGTCGCGCAGCGCGGCCCAGTCATCCGGCTGTGCCCGGCGGATCTCGTAGTCCATGATCCGACGATCTCGTGCCGGGCGGCTGCGGGGCAACGCGATAATTTCGCCGGCCGCCCCCGATAGCATGGCCTGCGGCATGGGAGCGACAGAGAACCGGGACCAGCAGGACGTGCTTCCCGACGAGCAGCCGGCCGCGAGCGCGGCCGCGCTGGCCACCGGCGGTGCAGCGCAGGCTTCGGGCGGCGGAGCGCAGCCCGCGGGCGCAGCCGGGCCTCCCCCGGCCGGGCAGGCCCGGCCGCGGCGCCTCGCGTCCCGCCCGGTTGTCGTTCACCTGACGGTTCTCGTCGGCTACATCGCCGCGGGCATCGCGGTGAGCTGGCCGCGGGCCAGCTACCTGGTGGATGGCCGGCTGCCCGCGTTCCACCGGGATACCAGCGCTTACGTGTGGGACTTCTGGTGGGTGGCCAGGCAGGTTGAGCACCTGTCCAGCCCGTGGTTCACCCGCTGGCTCGCCGCCCCGGTCGGCGCGCAGCTCGGGTACCACGCGCTGTTGCCGCTGCCCGGGCTGCTGCTGACCCCCGTCACCCTCGGCTTCGGCGCGGCCGCGTCCTACAACCTGCTGTCGGTGATCACGCCCGGCCTGCTCTGCTACGCGATGTACCGGCTGGCCCGGCTCTGGCTGCCCTCGCAGACCGGCGCGATCGCCGCCGGGGCCTTCTTCGGCCTGTCCTCGCTGCTGGTCTACCAGAGCTGGTACCTGCTCAACCTCGGTATCGGGCCGTTGTTCATCCCGCTGGCGCTGGAGGCGGCGGTGCGGCTGCGGCGCAGGCCGGGCCGGGCGCAGGCGGTCATCCTCGGCGTGATCATAGCCGCGTCGCTGCTGACCGACCAGGAGTCAGCCGTCCTGGTGATCATCGCGGTCGCGCTGGCCCTGCTGCCCTGGCTGGCCGCCCGGCCCGCCTGGGCGAAGGTGCGGTCGGCCGCGCTGGCGGCCGTCGTCGCCCTGGTGGTGGCGAGCCCGCAGATCGTCGCGATGATCCAGCAGGCGGCGGCCGGCGGGGCGAGGTCGGCGCCGGGGCCGCTGGCCGTGGACGCCGCCCAGTCGGGGATCCGGCTGCCCGGCATGTTCGCGCCCTCGCCGCGGCTGGCCAGCTTCGGCCTGCGGAAGCTGGCGTCGCTCTACTACGACCGTCCCACCATCGACACGGTCGGGACGTTCGGCCTGGTCCTGAGCGTCCTGGCCGTGTTCGGGCTCGTCGTCTCCTGGCGGCGCCGGCACGCGTGGCTGCTCGCCCTGCTGTGGGCGGCCTGCGCGGCGCTGGCCGTCGGGTCGGTGCTGCGCTTCGGGAACCACGTGTTCGTGCCGCTCGCGGTGCGGGTGCACGGGGTCCGGCTGTCGGCCCTGCTGCCGTTCACCTGGTTCACCCGGGTCCCGGGGCTGGACGGCTTCCGCGAGGCCAGCAGGCTCACCCTGCTCGGCATCGTGCCCGCGGCGCTGCTGGCCGGGAGCGGGGTGAACTGGCTGCGCTATCACGCCAGGCTCGCGCTGATCCCGGTGCTGGCGCTCGGGATACTCGAGGCCGGCTGGTCCGGCGGCCCGGGGTTCGGCACCATGCCCGCCGCGATGCCAGCGCTGGACCGGCCGATCGCCGCCGATCATTCGTCGTCGATCGTGGTTGACGTCCCGTTCGGCATCAAGGGCGGGGTGCCGGACAAGAACGGCGGCGCCCAGTTCAGCCCGGAGGCGCAGGTCCTCGCCACCGCCGACGGCCACCCCCGCGCCGTCGCCTACCTGGCCCGGGTGCCGGCCGCGACGCTGGCCGGCATCAGGGCCGAGCCGTTCTACGCCGGCCTGCTGACCGCGCAGGGCGGAACCGGGCGGTTCACCGTGGCTCAGCTGCAGGCGGCCCGCCTGAACGCACGCCGGATGGACGTCGGCTGGGTGCTCGTGTGGCGGCAGAGCCCCGCCGTCCTCAGCTACCTGCGCGGCACCGGCTTCCGGTTCAGCTACCGCGCGGACGGCGTGCAGGTGTACCGGCCCGCCTGACCGGATCAGCCCACGGACGTGTAGGCGATCACGCCGCGGCGCATCGACGCGGCGGCAGACCGCGCCACCGCCGCCACTTTCTCGTCCGCGGCCGCCGCGATCTGGTCGAGCAGGTCGATCACCTGCTTGGTCCACCGGACGAAGTCCCCCGCCGCCACATCGGGCGAGTCGTCGAGCACGTCCTGCAGCGCATGCCCCTTCGCCCACCGGTAAGCGGTCCAGGCGAAGCCGAGATCGGGCTCGCGGAGGAACGACAGCCGGTTGTCCCGCTCCAGTTGGTCGAGTTCTCCCCAGACGCGCACCATGGAGCTGAGCACCTCTCGGACGCGGCCGGGCGGCAGCCGCGGCGGGCTCGCGTCGTCGGCCCGGCGCGCCTCGAACGACAGCGCGGACACGCAGGCGGCCAGCTCCGGCGCGGTCAGCCCGTCCCACAGGCCGCGGCGCAGGCACTCGGCCGCCACCAGGTCGAGCTCGGTGTACAGGCCCGCCAGCCGCTGCCCCTCGGCGGTCACCGCGTCGCCGCGCAGGTAGCCGAGCCGGTCCAGTACCGCACAGACCTGCTCGAAGGTGCGGGCGATGACATGGGTCCGGCCGGCCACCCGGCGCTCGAGTCCCTCGATCTCCCGCTGCAGCTTGCGGTATCGCTCGGCCAGCCGGGCGTGCTGCTCGCGGTCCGGGCAGGCATGGGCGGGGTGCTCCCGCAGCCGGCGCCGCGCCGCCGCCAGCTCCGCGTCCTCCGCTGGCCCCCCGGCGCGCCCGGGCCGGGGCAGGTCTCGTCCGGCCAGCCGGTCCCTGATCGTGACGGCCAGGTCCCGGCGGTGCTTCGGTGACCGCTCGCTGAACCAGGCGGGTATCCGGATCCGGTCGATCGGCTCGGCCGGGCCGGTGAAGTCGGCCGCGGTCAGCCGCCGGAGCTGCCTGCCCTCGGTGAGGACGAGCAGGGTGTCCGGCGGCCGCGGGTCCAGCACGACGGCGGCCCCGGCGCGCCTGCCCGCGGTGACCTGGATGATGTCACCGCGGCGCAGTTTGTCCAGCGACCGCGCCGTGTCCGCGCGGCGCACCGCCGAGCGCTCCCTGGCCAGCTGCCCCTCGCGCTCGGACAGCTCGGTACGCATCCTGGCGTACTCGGCAATGTCGCCGCGGTCGCAGATCATCTCCGCGGCGATCCGGTCCAGCTCGTCGCGCCCGCGGCGGATTCTGGCGGGCGATGCCGACCACCGCCCGGTCGGCCTGGAACTGGGCGAACGAGGATTCCAGCAGCGTGGTGGCCGTCGCCCGGCCGAACTGGCCGGTGAGGTTCACAGCCATGTTGTAGGACGGCCGGAAGCTGGAGGTCAGCGGGTAGGTGCGGGTGCCGGCCAGGCCGGCCACGGCGACCGGATCCACGTCGGGCTGCCAGAGCACCACGGCGTGGCCTTCGACGTCGATCCCGCGCCGGCCGGCCCGCCCGGTGAGCTGGGTGTACTCCCCGGGCGTCAGGTTGGCGTGCGTTTCGCCGTTCCACTTGTCCAGCCGCTCGATGACCACGGTCCTGGCGGGCATGTTGATGCCGAGGGCGAGCGTCTCGGTGGCGAACACCGCGCGGACCAGGCCGGCCTCGAACAGCTCCTCCACCACCTCCTTGAAGGTGGGCAGCAGGCCGGCGTGGTGGGCGGCGATGCCCCGCTGCAGCGCGGTGAGCCACTCGCCGTATCCGAGCGCGGACAGGTCCTCGTCGGGGATGTGCGCGGTCCGCCGCTCGGCCAGGCCGGTGATCTCGGCGGCCTCTTCGGGCGTGGTCAGCCTTAGCCCGGCCGCCACGCACTGGGCCGCCGCGGAGTCGCAGCCGACCCGGCTGAAGATGAACGTGATGGCGGGGAGCAGGCCGGACCGGTCGAGCCGGTCGATCACCTCCGGCCGCCTCGGCATGGCGAACCTGCGCGGCCGGTGCCCGCCCCGGCCGGGCCGGTTCGGTGCCTTGCGGGCCGCCCACTCGTCGCGCTGGGCGATCCGGATCAGCTCGGGATTGACCCGGGCCGCACCGCCTGTCTCGACGAACAGGTCATACAGCCTGCTGCCCACGAGCATGTGCTGCCAGAGCGGGACCGGCCGGTGCTCGTCCACGATCACGGTCGTGCCGCCGCGTACCTGGTCGAGCCACTCGCCGAACTCCTCGGCGTTGCTCACCGTCGCCGACAGCGCCACCACCTGCACAGACTCGGGCAGGTGAATGATCACCTCTTCCCACACGGCGCCACGGAACCGGTCCGCCAGGTAGTGCACCTCGTCGAGCACGACGTAGCCGAGGCCGGACAGTGTCGCCGAGCCCGCGTACAGCATGTTCCGCAGCACCTCGGTGGTCATCACGACCACCGGCGCCTCGCCGTTGACGCTGTTGTCGCCGGTGAGCAGGCCGACGGCGTCCGGCCCGTACCTGCGCACCAGGTCGGCGTACTTCTGGTTGGACAGCGCCTTGATCGGCGTGGTGTAGAAGCACTTACGGCCGCCGGCCAGGGCCAGGTGCACGGCGAACTCGCCGACCACGGTCTTGCCCGAGCCGGTCGGCGCGGCGACCAGCACGCCGCCGCCTTCGTACAGGGCCTGGCACGCCTCGACCTGGAACGGGTCGAACTCGAAGTCGTACAGCGACTGGAAGGCGGTCAGTGCGGCCGGGCGGACGCGGAACGCCGCATACCGCTGCGCCGGACTCGCCGGAAGCGTCATGGCTCCAGGTTAGGCGCAGCGCTAGGAGTCCGAATCCGCCCTGTCGCCGTAGCTGCCGCCGTAAGGGTCGAGGTCGAGCGGCGTGGCCTCGTCGTCGCGCAAGCCGGCATAGGGATCGGGCCGCCGGGCCAGGCTGCGGTCATGCGCCCAGATCAGGAACTCGGATACCTCGACGAGCACAATGCACGGCGCGGCGAGCAGCAGCATCGTCAGCGGGTCCGGACTCGGCGTGGCGATCCCCGCGAACACGAACACCGCGAAGATCATCACCCTCCGCCACTTCCTGAAGCGTTCGTGCGTCAGGATGCGGGCGTAGTTGAGTACGACGAGCGCGAGCGGCAGCTCGAACGTGAGCCCGAAGCCGAGGATCATGGCCATCACGTAGCCGAGATAGGTGCTGATGCTCGGCAGGACGTTGACTCCCGACGGGGTCAGCCCCAGCAGGAACGTCAGCCCCCGGCTCATCACCAGGTAGGCGAGCCCGGCGCCAGCCACGAACAGCGGCACCGCGGCGCCCACGAACGTGTAGGTGTACCGCTTCTCCCTGGCGTACAGGCCGGGCGCGATGAACGCCCACAGCTGGTAGAGCCAGACCGGGGAGGTGACGATGAGCCCGAAGAAGAAGGCGATCTCGATCCGGATCGACAGAGGGTCGAAGATGCCGTTGACGATGAGGCTGTTGTTGATCCCTGTGCAGCCGTGCGCGCCATGAGACCGGCACAGCGCGGCCGAGGCCCTCGCGAACGGGTGGTCGATGAACCGCCACAGCCGGTCGTAGACCGAGGGGAGCAGCCCGACAACCGTCCCGGCCACCATCGCCAGCAGCGCCCTGATCACCCGGGACCGCAGCTCACGGAGATGATCCATGAGCGGCATCCGGCCGTCGGGGTTGCTCTGCTTGTGTATGGCCATCATCCGGCCGCCGAGCACGCGGGCGCCCGTGACGGTATCAGGCAGCTTGGACATGGCCGGTAAACGGCCGGCTAGCTGGCCTGGTGCGTCTGCTGAGCCTCAGTCGCCGCGGATTGCCGGCGCAGCTCGTCGAGCTGCTGCTGGAGCAGGTCCACCTGCGCCTGGTGCGTGATCGCGGCGGGCGGCTGCGGCGCGGCCGGGGTGTGCACGGTGGCGGCGTCCTTCTGCTCGTCCTCATCGTGCAGCGTGCTGATTTCCTTCTTGAGGATCCGCATCGACTGCCCGAGGGACCGTGCGGCGCCGGGCAGCTTCTTCGACCCGAACAGCACGAGGACAACCACGGCGATGATGAGTATCTTCCAGGGGCTGTCAAACAGGTCGCCAAAGTTCATGTCGGTCCTCTTCAGCGGGAAGGTCCCCGCGCGGTTGGAGTTCCTGCGGCCGAGTGTACAGTCCTGACCGGTGCACGCGGCAGCGCCACCGGCCGGGGGTAATGGCCGCCAGACTACATTCGCACGCCGGCCCGGTCCGGTTCAACTGTTCCGGACCGGGCGCCTGCGATCAGGAGGCGTACTGGGCGAGCGCCGCGGCGGCGTCGTGGCTGACCTGGGCGGCGAGCCCAGCCGGCGCGATGACCCGGCCGTCCTCGCCCAGCCGCAGGGCGAGCCGCCGCACCCAGCGGGTGTCGGGCGTGCGCAGGGTCACCCGCAGTTCATCGCCGAGCCTCTCCACGCTCTCGCACGGGTAGTACTCGGCGACCCAGTGCCCGCCGGGCCGCAGCTCGAGCAGCACGGTGACGTCCTGCGGGGACGGCCGGAACAGCCCCTCGTCCACGTCCTTCGGCTCGGCTTCGGCCGGGACCGCGGCGGCCACGTCCAGTACTTCCAGGCCAAGCACCCGGTCCAGCCGGAACAGCCGCACCCCCTCGGCGCGGCGGCACCAGCCCTCCAGGTACGTGCGGCCCTCCACCACGAGCAGCCGCATCGGGTCGACGTCACGCTCGGTGGCCTCGTCCCGGCCCGGCACGTAGTAGCGCAGGTGAATCCGGCGGCCCTGCGTGATCGCGTCCTCGGACTGGCTGAGGATGTCGTCCGCGTGGCCCTTGTCCACCTGAATCTGGACCTGCGCGCTGACCGCGGCGGCCTCGCCCGCTGCCGCCTCCAGCTTGGCGATCGTCCGGGTGAGCGCGGCAGACCCGGACGGCGTCACCTCGGCGAGCATCCGCAGCGCCACCAGCAGGGCGCTCGCCTCGTCCGCGCCGAGCCGCAGCGGCCGGGCGATCGACTCGGCCTCGCTGACCACGATCTCGCCGCCCTCGTAGGACAGGTCGATCGGGCAGTACGGGTCGGGCGCGCGCAGCTCGACGCACCACAGCATGTTGAGGTCATCGACGAGCTCGCGCTCGGTCACGCCGAACGCGGCCGCGGTCTCGGCCAGGCCGACGGCGTTCCTGCTGACCACGTAGGGAACCAGGGCGAGCAGCCGCTGCAGCCGCTGGGTGCCGGTCTGCGCGCCGGATGCGGTCATTGCGGCACTCCTTTCAGCCGGCGGATCACGGCTTCGCGCAGGTCCGGCGGGTCCACGGCGATCACGTCCGCGCCGAAGGAGGCCAGGTAGTCGGCGTACCAGCCGAGATCGTGGAACGAGACCTCCAGCTCCTCCCACCCGTCGCCGTCCGGCTGCACGGCGACCGCACCGCGGCGCAGCCCGTGCCCGGCCCCCGCCCGCACCCGCAGGGTGGCCGTGCGGTGCGCCGGCGGGCTCGAGTCCCAGTCCCTGACCAGCTCCCGCACGTCGATCCCCGCGGGGACGACGACGTTGCCCGGCGGGCCGCTGAACGAGACGGTCCCCTCGATCCTGCTGAGCCTGAACACCCGCACGCCGTCCCGGTCGCGGTCGTGCCCCGCCACGTACCAGCGGCCGTGCCTGTTCACCACGCCCCACGGTTCCAGGCTGCGCTGCTGCGGTGCGGACCGGCCGGGCGCGCGGTAGGTGAAGGTGACCGGACGCCGCTCCATGACCGCCTCCCAGAGAGGGCCGAACGCGGCTTCGCCGGTCTGGACTCTGGGTTCTATGCCGGTCTGGGTGGTGTCCTCGGCGTCGATCCCGGCCGCCCGCAGCTTGAGCAGCCCGCCCGCCGCGGCCCCGGCGAGCTCGGCCCGGCGCCACACCCGGGCGGCCAGCCCGAGCACGGCCGCCTCGTCCGGCTCCAGCGTGATCTCCGGCAGCTCGTAGGCTTCGCGCTGGATCCGGTAGCCGGCATCCTCGTCACCGGGCGAGGCGAGGTCGGTCTCCAGCGGGATGCCGAGCTCGCGCAGTTCTTCTTTGTCCCGCTCGAACATCCGCTTGAACGCCTCGAACGAGTCGGGGTAGCCCGGAACCGCTTCGCGGATCTGCGCCGCGGTCAGGGCACGGCGGGTCGACAGCAGGCAGACCACGAGGCTGAGCAGCCTTTCCGTCTTGCGCCGCGACATCGCCGTCCCTCTCCGGAGCCCCTTGCGCAGTATTGTCTACCGCCCCCGGTCGGCGCGCCGCAGATTGGGCAGCACCGGCACTGCTCTGACGCTACCCTGCCGTGGTGAACCTTTTTCATACCCCATCCAGTGCCTGATCACCTGGACTGACTTGTGCGGATGAAAAGGGCTCAGTGATCAGGTGGCGCGACGGCGTGGTCACCGCGGTCCGCCGGCAGTGGCCGGGCGCGGTTGAGCTGGACGTGACGACGTCCGGCGGCGATGCCTGCCGGGCGCTCGCCTACCCCGCGCTCACCGGCCAGCCCGGGCCGGGCGACCGGGTGCTGCTGAACACGACCGCCCTGGCGCTCGGCCTGGGTACCGGAGGCTATGCCTTCGTCGTGGCCATCCCCGACCGGCTGCCCGCCGATAACCCGCCCGGCGCGGGGCACCTCGTCAAGGCGCGCTACACCCCGCTGCAGGCGACCGTGCTCGGCGTTGACGAGCAGGACTCGCCGCACCATGACCTGCTCAGGGACGCCGACGACCTCGGCGGCATGCCGGTGGTGGTGGCCGACTTGCATTCGGCGCTGCCCGCCGTGCTGGCCGCCACCCGGGCCGTCAGGCCGGCGGCCACGGTCACGCCACCCTCAGCCGGCGCACCACCCTCAGCCGACGCACTGCCCCTGGGAGACAGGTCCTCCACCTACGCACTCGCCCCGGCAGGCGCGTCACCCTCCGCCGTCGCACCCCCACGGGCCGTGTACGTGATGCAGGACGGCGGCGCGCTCCCGGTGTGGTTCTCCCGGACCTGCGCGGGCCTGCGCGCGGCCGGCTGGCTGGCGGGCACGATCAGCGTCGGGCAGGCGTTCGGCGGTGACCTGGAGGCGGTCACGCTGCACACCGGGCTGCTGGCCGCGCGGCACGTGCTGGGCGCGGACCTGGCCGTGGTCACGCAGGGTCCGGGCAACCTCGGCACCGGCACCCGGTGGGGGTTCTCCGGCGTGGCCTCCGGCGAGGCGGTCAACGCCGCGGCGGTCCTGAACGGCCGGCCGGTGGCCTCGCTGCGGGTGAGCGAGGCCGACGCGAGGGAGCGGCACCGCGGGGTGTCGCATCACAGCCTGACCGCCTACGGCCGGGTCGCGCTGGCCAGGGCGGACGTGGTCGTGCCGGACTTGCCCGGGGAGTTCGGCGCGCGGGTGGCCGAGCAGGCCGCTGCGCTCGGGCCGCGCCACGACCTAGTGCGGGTACCGCTGGACGGATTGCTCGATGCGCTGCGCGCGTGCCCGGTGCCGCTGTCCACCATGGGCCGCGGCCTCGACCAGGACCTGGCGTACTTCCTGGCCGCCGCGGCCGCGGGAAGGCACGCACTGTCGCTGCTGGCTTAGCCGCTGCCCGCTAGGTGTCCTGCGGCAGATCCGTGATCATCTGGAGCAGCTCGCTGCGCCCGTAACCGTGCTCGCGGGCGAACGCGACCAGCTTCCTGGCCTGTGCCAGGACGGCGCCGCGCTGGGGTGTGCCCGCGACGGTGATGCCGCGGCCGCGGCGGAACTCCAGCAGCCCCTCCTGCCTGAGCACGTGCAGCGCGCGCAGAACGGTGTTCTTGTTCACGCCCAGGACCGCGGCGAGGTCCCTGGCCAGCGGCAGCCGTTCACCCGGCCCGGCCTCGCCGTCGGCGATGGCCCGGCGGATGTGCGCAGCCACCTGCTCGTGCAGCGGTACCGGGCCGGACCTGTTGACCTTGACGTGCAGGATGGTACTAACCATAGTGGTTCCATGCTACAGCTGCCCGGGGACAGGCGTCAGCCGTGATCGCCGGTCCGGTCCGCGGCCCCGAGGCGCCGAGCGACCCCAGGGGAAAGCCGGGGCCAGCCGGGGACCTGCTCGAGAGCTCGCCGCCGCGGTGTGCCGGTGCGGCCCTGGTCACGTCCGTCCTAGCCCTGTTCAGGGAAGCCCGGCAGCGGCGCCGTCGCAGGCGGCTGGCGGCCCTGGCCGCCGTCGTGCTCGCCGCGGCGGCGGCCGTCCTCGCGGCTGTCGTCTGGCAGCCGGGCCCCGGTCCGGGACGCGGCGCGAGCGGCGCGGGCGGGACAGCCGGTGCGGGCGTCCCGTCTGGCGGCCCGGCGCTCCCCTCGGTGGCCTGGATCGACGGCAGTGGCCGGCTGCGCATCGGCGACCTGGCCACGGGCCGCCAGCGGGTGGTGGTGGCCGAGCCCGGGGCGGCGGACCAGTCGGACACTCCCCTCGTGGCGGCAGGCGGGCGTATCTACTGGATCGATACCAGCGGGAGCACCGTCCGTGGCTACGGGTACTGGCCCGACGTTGCCCGGGCCCTGGATGTGGCGAGCGGCAAGGTACAGAATCTCGCGCCAGGGCAGGCCGTCTTCGCTTCGCCCGCAGGCCACGACATCTTCGTCGCGTGGACCGGCACATCCGTGATCGAGATTCCCGCTGCCGGCCACGGCCCGTCCCGTCAGCTCACGGTGCCGCGCGGCTGGTACGTGCCGGACAACGGTCCCGGCCCGTTCGACCCGCCGCTCGCCGTGGCCGGCGGCATCATGGTGCAGGGCAGCAGCCTGCAGGACAAGCCGCGTCCTACCCGGCTGGGCATCTGGAACCCGCGCACCGGGAAAGTGAGCGTGCTCGGCCAGGTGACCAGCGCCGACTACGGCCTGGTCGGCGCCGTCACGCTCCCCGGGTCCGGCCGCGGCCTCGTCGCCTGGATCCCGGCCTTGTGCGGCCAGCGTTCGGGCTGGCGCTGTATGGAGATCACCAATACCGCGACGCTGGCCAGCGTGACCGTCCGCAGCCCGTCCCGGCGCGGGTTCGCGCTCGGCGGCGCGTTCTCGGCCGGCGGCCGCTGGCTGGCGGCGTTCGTCAACACCGGCCAGGGCAGCCGCTACAGCAGCGCGACCATCCAGCCGGCGATCATCGATACCCGCAGCGGGGCGGTCAGGGTGGTGCCCGGCACGCGGTTCACGACGGGGCAGAACATCCTGTGGGCGCGCGCGCTACCCAGGGGGAGCGAGTTCCTCGTCGGCGGGACCGCGAGGGCCTATCTCATGAACGCGGT
Source organism: uncultured Actinomycetes bacterium (assembly GCA_963702235.1). GTDB lineage: Bacteria > Actinomycetota > Actinomycetes > Streptosporangiales > Streptosporangiaceae > PALSA-505. The sequence goes on along the minus strand of CAVPBZ010000018.1, from coordinate 621,988 downwards.
TCCGCCGTCGGCCCGGCCGGTCCGCTTCTCCCCCGGGACCGGTAGTCAGGGCCTCAACTTCTCCGTCGTCGTACTCCCGGCCGGGTGAGCAGCTTGCCGTCAGGCCGACTGCCCGGCCCGCTCGGCCCGGCGCTGAGCGCGGCCACGCGGCAGCGCCTCGTCCAGGCCAGCGCCCGCCAGCGGCGTGCGACGAAGCGAACTACCCGTACCGACCCGGTCCCGCATACCTCTCGGGGCCCGCTGGGCGGGGGTGTCGATGCGCGCCTGGCCCTCAGCGCCGGCCAGGATTCCGGCGGCGACCGTGATCCGGAGCAGCCGGCGTGCCCCGGCGAAGGCCAGGAAGGCGAGCGGCAGCTCGGCGAAGACGGCGGACAGGAGGCTTATCCAGATCCCGCTGGTCGACAGCGACGTGCCGATGTCGAACCACGCGTCGCAGCACAGCATCGCGCCGACGAGCACGAGTAGCAAGATCAGGATCTGCCGTTCTCGCCATATCGCCCAGGCCGTCGCCGCGAACACCGCCAGCAGCAGCACGTCGAAGGTCACCCAGACGGCACGCCAGTGATGCGCGTCGAAATAGCGCGGCAGCGTGCCGTGAAGCACCACGATCCAGCCGACCAAGATCACGCAGCAGCCCGCCATGATGACCAGCGCCACCTGACGTTCGCGGCGCAGCTTGGCGTCGCCGAGGTACGGGTTAACCGGACCCGGGCCGGCCTGGTCCAGTTCCGCGAGCAGGCTGGCCAGTTCCTGGCGTTCAGCCTGGCTCATCCGGCGCAATTCGGCCTTGTCTATCACAGCCCAATTGTGCTCCTTCTCGATGCACGCTGGCCGCGCACATGCATGCGCGACAGACCTGGCTTATAGCGGCTGGGGGTACTGCGGGGATTGCAGTCAGCGTCCGGGGCCGAGGAGCGCTGGCGGTGATGCCGGAGAGCCGTCGCCGCGGCGATGCTGGTCGAAGCCGAACCGGCCAGCGCGCGCAGGTGGTTCTCGATCCGCCGGCCATCCCGAGCAGGAGATACCGATGTCGAGAGCGCTTTACCGCCTCGCCAGGCTTTCATACCGTCACCGGCGCCTCGTGCTCCTAGCCTGGCTGCTCATAACCCTGGGGATTGCCAGCCTCGGCCTGCTGAGCGGCGGCACAACCGTTGACAACTTCAGTGTCCCCGGCACGCAGTCCCAGCAGGCGCTCGACCAGCTCCAGCAGGCGATGCCGTCGCTCGTCGCACCCTCGACACAGGTGGTCTTCGCCAGCACCGGCACGGCCAAGGTCACCGGCACCGCCGGGCGAGCCGCCATCGAGGCCTCGATCACGCGGCTGCGATCAGGCCCGCAGGTCGCCTCGGTGAGCGACCCGTTCCAGTCCGGGCTCGTGTCGAAGAACGGCCAGGTCGCCGTGGCCACGGCGACCTTCACGGCGGCCGCGGACGCGAACGTGACGACGGCCGCGCTGTCCGCCGTGACGAGCGCGACCGCCCCGGCGCGCACCGCGGGCCTGCAGGTCGATTACGGCGGCGCCGTCTACCCGGGCGGAACCTCGTCCACGTCGGAACTGCCCGAGCTCATCGGGGTGCTCGTCGCCCTGGTGGTGCTGCTGCTGACGCTCGGCACCGTCATCGCCGCAGGCATCCCGCTGATCGCCGCGCTGACTGGCGTGGCCGTCGTGGCCACCGGCACGACTGCCCTTGCTGCGGTCACCCAGGTATCCTCGGCGGCCGTTACCGTGGCGCTGATGCTCGCACTCGCCTGCGGGATCGACTACGCGCTGTTCATCGTGCACCGGCACCGGACCCAGCTCGAGGACGGGATCGCGCCCGAGGAGTCTGTCTCCCGCGCCGTCGGCACCGCCGGCAGCTCGGTTGTCTTCGCGGCGCTCAGCGTGGCCGTCGCGCTGTGCGGCCTCGCGCTCACCGGCATTCCGTTCCTCGAGGTGATGGGTTTCACCGGCGCGGGAGCCGTCCTCCTCGCGCTCCTCATCTCCCTCACGCTGCTCCCGGCGATGCTCGGGTTCGCTGGCGGCAACGTCCTCGCGTCGCACCGCCGCCGGGCACACCGGCCCGCCCGGCCCGGCACCGCAGTGCCCGCGGGCCAGCGATGGGCCGCGTTCGTCGTGCGCCGCCGGATGCCGCTCGCGATCGCGGTCATCGCACTGCTCGGGCTCCTCGCGCTCCCGGCACTGCGCCTCAGCCTCGGGCTGCCGGCCAGCGCCGATCCGCCGACATCAAGCTCAGAGGCCGCCACCGTGCTCATCACCGGCAACTTCGGCGCCGGCTTCACCGGGCCCTTGCTCGTCGTCGCCGACGTCAGCGCGCAGAACGCCAGCAGCGCGGTCACCCAGATCGACTCGGCGCTCGGCCGGCAGCCCGGCGTCCTCACCACCTCGACGCTCTCGGCGAAGGCGCCGCTGGCCGTCGTCGAGGTGATTCCCCGCAGCGGGCCGAACGCCGCCGCCACCGCGACGCTCGTCGGCGACATACGCGGCCTCGCGCCAGGCATCGAGCAGCGCACGGGCGCGAGCGTCCTGGTCGGCGGCTCGACGGCCTCGGCCATCGACACCTCGAACCAGATCTCCAGTGACCTGCCGGCGCTCCTCGCCGTCATCATCGGCCTCGCGCTCGTACTCCTGACCTTCGCGCTCCGGACACCGCTGGTGCCGCTCGAATCCGTCCTCGGCTACCTGCTCTCCGTCTTCGCCGCGCTCGGGGCGGAGGTGGCGATCTTCCAGTGGGGATGGGCGAAGCAGCTCTTCGGCGTGACCCCGGGAGTCACGCTCAGCTTCCTGCCGGTGATCGTGCTCACGATCATCTTCGGGCTGTCGAACGACTACGAGGTCTTCGTCGTGTCGCGCATCAAGGAGGAGTACGACCGGTCGCGCGACGCGCGCGAAGCGATCCGGAGGGGCCTCGCGCACAGCTCCCGGGTCGTCACCGCTGCGGGCCTCATCATGGCGCTCGTGTTCGTCGCGTTCATGATCACGAACGACCCGACGGTGAAGGCCATCGCCTTCACCCTGGCCGCGGGGGTCTTCCTCGACGCCTTCCTCGTCCGGCTCGTCCTCGTGCCCGCGCTGCTCGCCATCGGCGGCTCCGTCATGTGGCACAGCCCCGCCTGGCTCCAGCGCTACGTGCCTGACCCCGACATCGAGGGCGCGCGCCTGCCAGCCATCACCTCGCGGCCCGGCGGCCAACGAAAGACTTCAGGCGGTGAGGCCAAGGTCAGGGTGCCGCTGCCGCCCGCACCCGCTGCGCATCGCAGCGGCGGCTCAGCCGGGGCGTAGCGAGTGCGGGATCGCGGCGAGTTCTGCGCGAGCGCAGCGGGGCGCGGGTCCGGCCCCGTTAGCTCCTGGTGAAGACCGCGTGGATCGTGATCGCGTTCTTCGTGGACGCCATGCCCATCTGGTTCCAGGTGAGCCCGAAGTCTGTCCGGTCTACCGCCACCGTGGCGTCTAGCACTACCTCGCCGTCGCCGGCCAGGGTGACGGTCGCCGGGAAGGAGATCGGGCGGCTGGTCTCACGGACAGTCAGGGTGCCCGAGACGGTCACCCCGTCGCCCGCAGGCTCGAGCTTGTCCAGGGTGAAGGTGATCGCCGGGTACTTCTCGGTGTGGAAGAAGTCAGCGGAGCGCAGGTGGGTGTCGCGCTTGCCCATCTTGGTGTCCAGCGCCTCGGCCGCGAGCACGATGCGGCCGGTGACCTCACCGGCTGGTGAGATCGTTCCGCCGCCCTCGATCTCGCGGAACACGCCCTTGACCGGGACGAGCCCCCACATGCTCCTGCTGCGCAGCGTGGCGGTGGACCGCGCCGGGTCGAGCGTCCAGTTGCCGGCGAGCGAGCCGTTGGCCAGCCGGTCCCGCAGCACTGCCGAAGTCTGCGCTGGTGTGGTCATGACCTGTCGTCTCCTCTAACTTTGTTGCGATGTCAGAATAGTTTTGATGTCCCAACCATATATACTGGGTCCCACGAGGTCAAAGGACGAGGCCGTGGCTGAGCAAGCGGGCACGGGCGGTCACTCCGCCATTTGTCTGCGCCTGATGCGCGTGTTCCCGCGCGTCATGCGCGGGATGCGGCGTTACCAGGACCAGACCACCCCGCAGACACCTGCCGCGCTGGGCCCCCGGCACGTGGCCGCTCTGGAGCAACTGCGCGATGGCGCGCTCACCGTCGGCACGCTCGCGGCCCGTCTCGGCCTGACGCTGTCGACCGTCAGCGGCGTCGTCACCGGCCTGGACCAGGCCGGATTCGTCGAGCGATCCCCCGACCAGGCCGACCGGCGGCGGACGATCGTCCAGATCAAGCCGGAGGCCAGGACCGCGGTGGAGCAATGGCTGGACGGTGCGGCCGCGCCGCTGGCCCGGGTACTCGACCGGCTGGCCGACGATGAGCGCGCGGCCTTCCTCAAGGCCATGGACATGCTCGAAGCGGAGTTCCATGCCAGCGACGAGGATGCCTCGCCGTGCCAGGGCCCGAGCGAACCCATCGGGCGTCCGCAGCCAACGGTCACGGACTAAAGCGCCACGGCCCCCCGCCCGAGGCCCGCTGACCGATCAGCCAGTACCGGTGGCGTTAGGTCACGGTAAAGGTAGCGCTGCTGGTGGCCGTGCCCGCGGGAGTGGTGACCGAGATGGGCCCGGTGGTCGCGCTGGCGGGGACGTGGGTGATGATCTGCGTGGCGGTGTCCGACACGATCGTGGCGCTGGTCCTGTTGAACGCCACGCTGGTGGCGCCAGCGAGGTTCTGGCCGGTGATGGTCACCGTGGTCCCGGCGGCGCCCGAGGCTGGCGTGAAGCGGCTGATACCCGGGGTGACGGTGGTGGTGATCCGCCCGATAGAGCCGCCGGCACCAGTGGCGTAATTGGCGAACCACAGTGCCCCGTCCGGGCCCGTCGTGATCCCGGCCGGGTGGCTGATGCCGGCGTTGGCGTAGGTGGTGACCTTTCCGGTGGCGGTGATCTGCCCGATCGAGTTGCCGTTCTGGTTGGTGAACCACAGCTTCTTGTCGGGTCCGGTCGTGATCGCGACCGGCGCGCTGATGCCGGTGCCGGCGTGGATGGTGACCTTCCCGGCAGTGGTGATCCGCCCGATCGAGTTGCCGTTCTGGTTGGTGAACCACAGCGCCCCGTCGGGCCCGGCCGTGATCGCGTTCGGGTTGCTGATGCCGGTGCCGGTGTAGCTGGTGACCGTCCCGGTGGTGGTGATCCGCCCGATCGAGTCGTTGCCGTTGTTGGTGAACCACAGTGCCCCGTCCGGTCCGGCCGTGATCGCCAGCGGGCTGGTGATGCGGGCGCTGGTGCAGCTGGTGACCGTCCCGGTGGTGGTGATCCGCCCGATCGAGTTGCCGTTCTGGTTGGTGAACCACAGCGCCCCGTCCGGCCCGGCCGTGATGTCGAGCGGGTTGCTGATGCCAGCGCCCGCATAGTCGGTGAACGCCCCGGCCCTGGTGATCCGCCCGATCGATCCGCCGGCCGCGTTGGTGTAATTGGTGAACCACAGCGCCCCGTCGGACCCGGCCGCGATCCCGCCCGGGCCGTCGATGCCGGTGTAGTCGCTGGTGAGCACCCCGGCCGTGGTGATCCGCCCGATCGAGTTGTTGCCCTGGTTGGTGAACCAGAGCGCCCCGTCCGGCCCGGCCCAGATCCTCCTCGGCAGGCTGACGCCGGTGCCGGTGTAGTCGGTGACCGTCCCGGTGGTGGTGATCCGCCCGATCGAGTTGTTACCGGGGCTGGTGAACCAGAGCGCCCCGTCCGGCCCGGGCGTAATCCCGGAAGGGTTGCTGATCCCGGTGCCGGCGTAGCTGGTGATCGTCCCGGTGGTGGTGATCCGCCCGATCGTGTTGCTGGTGTGGTTGGCGAACCACAGCGCCCCGTCCGGCCCGGCCGTGATCCCGACCGGGCCGGCGATGCCGGTGCCGGCGTAGTTGGTGACCGTACCGGTGGTGGTGATCCGCCCGATCGAGTCGTTGCTGTTGTTGGTGAACCAGAGCGCCCCGTCGGGCCCGGCCGTGATCCCGTCCGGGCCGGCGATGCCGGTGCCGGCGTAGTTGCTGACCGTACCGGTGGTGGTGATCCGCCCGATCGTGTTGTTGCCGAGGTTGGTGAACCACAGCGCCCGGTCCGGCCCGGCCACGATCGTCTCCGGCAGGCTGATCCCGGTGCCGGTGTAGGTGGTGATCTTCCCGGTGGTGGTGATCCGGCTGATCGCGTTGCCGCGGTTCTGGGTGAACCACAGCGCCCCGTCCGGACCGGCCGTGATCCCCTCCGGGCCGTTGAGCCCGGTGCCGGTGTACGTGGTCATCACTCCGGCCGTGGTGATCCGCCCGATCGAGTTGCTGTCGTGATTGGTGAACCACAGCGCCCCGTCCGGGCCGGCCACGATCGTGTACGGGTAGCCCATGCCGGGGTAGATCGTCACGTGGCCGGCCCCCGAAGCTCCCGCGGCGCTGGCCGCCAGGCCGAGGGTCAGCACCGGCACGCCGGCCAGCACCGCCGCCGATCCCGCCAGGCGCCGCAGCCTGCGCTCGCGTCGCGCTGCCGATCCGGGCCGGCCCGGCGCCGGGCCGGCTGTCCTGCGACGCCACCAGGCCAGCCGGCTGATACTCATGTCCGCATCCCCCTTGACCGCCCCGCCTGATGCGCAATCCTCGGGGCGCTCTACCGGAACGGATATCTCACCATAATCCGGCTATAGCCGCTTGCCCAGGCGATCGAAGAAAATCGCGATACATGATCAGAGTAATTAATACATATCGAACAGAATTTCTATCACGCAGACGCTAAGCGGCCGGGAGCCGTCACCGGAATGGACGGTAGGAGCGGCGCGGGCCCGCTGTATAGGGTTCCGCTGCAGCCACTGAATGCACCCCTGTAAGGCAGCCTTAGCACCCGGGCATTCGCGTCCCGGATATGCGGGAATGCCAGCTACCGGGTCACTACGGAGCGCCGGCGACACGCCGTGTGACCTGGACATCTCCTACGGGAAAGCGTCAAAGAGGGAGCATCAGCGCTGTGACGACAATCCTGAATAGGAAGGCCACGCCGATGCTCCCGGAGCCGACCATACCAAAGCCGCAGGCCGCCGCGGCGGCGCTTCAGCGGCCCTGGGTTATGACCCCGTTGTTCTGCGCGCCGGCCAGCAGCGCCAGCGCGAATCCGGCGCCGCCGGCCGGGCGCCGCGCGGCGCCGGGATCCCGGCGCCCCAGTCGCCGCGCGAGTGCGCGTTCTCCGGCGGCCCAGGGAAACCGCGGTCTCACGGCCGTGAAGACCGGGCCGCGCAACGAGACGGCCGTGCCACCCGGGCCGGGCAAAGACCGCGCCGACCTGCTGACTGTCGGTGCCGAACGGCTCCAGCGGGCACTGTGGCGCAGTTTCCTGCGCTACGGCGTCAGCGGCGATCTGGACACCGCGGTGCACGCCGCGATGAACGTCATCGGACCGGTACTGGCGGCCAGGGACACAGAAATCCTGCGGCTGGCGGCACGGGCGACGCCGCGCACCCGCCGGGGCTGAGCCGGGAACCCGCTCGTTAGCTGCCTACGGGATCGTTATCCTCAGTCGGTGACCGAATCCGTGGTAGTCCCCGGCCTGGCCGACGAGCTGATCATTGTCCGCGACACCTATGGCATTCCGCACGTCCGCGCCGGGTCAGCCGCCGACGCCTGGTTCGGCATGGGCTACGCCTGCGCGCAGGACCGGCTGTTCCAGATGGAATACGACCGGCGCCGGGCCGCGGGACGGTGGGCCGAAGTGGCCGGCCCGGCCGCCGTGCCCGCCGATGTGCTCGCCCGGCGGATGAACATCACCGGCTCCGCGCAGGCGGACATCGCGGTCATGTCCGAACCGGTGCGGGCGATGTTCGAGGCGTACGCCCGCGGGGTCAACGCGGTCATCGGCGCGGGCGCCCAGCCGGCCGAGCTGGCCAGTACCGCGATCGAGCCCTGGCAGCCCTGGCACTCGGTCGCCGCGTACAAGATCAGGCACATCCTCATGGGTCAGTGGCAGCACAAGCTGCACGAGGCCATGGTGCTGGCCCGGGCGGGCGCCGAGGCCTTCGCCAGGCTCGACACCCGGGCCCCGGCCGGCGCGCCGCTCACCGTGCCGCCCGGCGGCCGGGTCGCTAAGGTGATCGCCAAGGCGGCCGACGACGTCGCCCGGGCCGCGCCGCATCTGGGGTTCCTGGCCGAGGCCGAGTCCGGCTCCAACGCGTGGGCGGTCAGCGGCCGCCGGACCGCGCACGGCGGCGCGGTGCTGTGCAACGACTCGCACCGTGCGCTCGATGCCCCCAACGTCTACTGGCAGTGCCACCTGACCTGCCCGGATTTCAGCGTGATCGGCGCCGCCTTCCCCGGCGTGCCGGGCTTCCCGCACTTCGGCCACAACGGGCAGGTGGCCTGGGCGATCACCCACGCCAGCGCCGACACCCAGGACCTCTACCTGGAGGACTTCGACGAGAGCCGTCCCGGCTGGTACCGCAACGAGTACGGCTGGCAGCAGGCCGCCCTGCGCACGGAGACGATCAATGTCCGCGGCGCCGAGCCGGTCACCGCCGAGGTGTGGCGGACCCGGCACGGGCAGGTCGTGCACGGCGATCCGCGCACAGGCATGGCGATCGCGCTGCGGTATACCGCCACCGGCTGGCCGGGCCGTGGTTTCGAGCCGCTGCTGCCGATGCTGACCGCGCGCGACGCCGGCGAGCTGATCGACGCCCAGCGGGACTGGGTGGACCCGGTGAACAACCTGCTCGCCGCGGACACCGGCGGCCGCATCGCCTACCAGACCCGCGGCGAGCTGCCGGTCCGCTCGTCACCGTCGCACCGCCGGTTGCCGGTCCCCGGCTGGACCGCCGAATGCGAGTGGACCGGGACCGTCCCGTTCGACCAGCTGCCGCGGCTGCTCGACCCCGAGGCCGGGTTCGTGATGACCGCCAACAACGCGATCACCGACGGCGACGAGCCTTTCATCAGCTACACGTTCAGCCAGCCGTTCCGGGCCGAGCGGCTCAGGCAGGCCCTGACCGGCACCGAACGGCACACCGCCGAAGGACTCGCCGCGCTCCAGTCGGACGTGGTTTCCTGGCCGGCCCAGGCCTGGTGCCGCCTGCTCGCCGGGACCGGCGAGCAGCCAGATAATTCTGCCGAACGGGCACGGCAGCAGCTGGCCGGCTGGGACGGCGAACTGCGGGGGGAATCCGGCACCGCGCTGCTGTACGGCTGCTTCCACCGGGCGCTGGCCGAGGCGCTCTACCGCCCGCTGCTCGGCGACGCCGCCTGGCAGTGGCTGGTCAGCGGGGACATCGCCACCGCCGACACCCTGATCCGCCGCTGGCTCGCCAACGACACCTGGGACCTGCTCGGCGGCCCGGCCGGCGCCGGCCCGGACGCGGCGCGGGGCGAGCGGGTGCGCGCCGTCCTGCCCGCCGCGCTCGCCGCGGCGTGGCAGCAGGCCAGCCAGGCGGGCCCGCCCGAGGAGTGGCGCTGGGACGCCGCGCACCAGGCCACGGCGACGCACCCGCTGGCCGGCCAGCCCGTGCCGCCCCCCGTCGGCATGGGCGGCGACGCGGACACGATCCAGGCCGCCGCGTACGGCTGGCGGGCGGGAACCCCGTTCGACGTGACCGTGCTGTCGGTCTACCGGCAGGTGGTGGACCTGGCGGCGCTCGCCGACGCCAGCTATGTCATCCCCGGCGGCGCGTCGGGCGATCCGGGCAGCCCGCACTTCGCCGACCAGCTGGCGCAGTGGGCCCGGCACCGGCGGGTGCCGATGCTGTGGCGGCAGCCAGACGTTGACGCGGCCGCCGAGACCACGACCGTGCTGCGGCCTGCGTAACCCCCGGTGCGGCCCCCGGCAGGCCCCGGGACAGAATGGATACAGACATTACCCACGCTGAGGGAGACGCATGCGATTCAAGGCCATGGTGCGACAGGCACCCGCGCGGCTCGCGACCGGCGGGTTCATCCTCAACTCCGGCATCAACAAGCTGAGCGCCGACGAGGAGACCGCGGCCATGGTGCACGGGATGGCCGCCGGCACCTATCCCTTCCTGGCGAAGATGAAGCCCAAGGACTTCGTCCGGCTGCTGGCGGCCAGCGAGATCGCGCTCGGCTCGGCGCTGCTGCTGCCCGTCGTCCCGGCCGGCCTGGCCGGCGCCGGGCTCACCGCGTTCGCCGGCGGCCTGGTGGGGCTGTACATCCGGACCCCCGGGATGCGCAAGGAAGGCAGCATCCTGCCCACGCAGCAGGGCATCGCGCTGTTCAAGGACGTCTGGATGGCGGGCATCGGCCTCGGCCTGATGCTCGACGAGCTCACCCAGGACAAGGGCAAGTAGGAAACCGCCGGGCCGGTCGGCTGAGCCAGCTGCCCGGCCGGGCCGGACGGCTCAGATCGTCCCGGACCTGACCGCCTCGGCGATCCACGGGATGACCACATCGAGCATCTCGTCCAGCGAGGTGGTCGCCTCGAAGCCGAGCACCCGCTTGGCCTTCTCCGTCGCCGGCACCCGCCGCTGCACGTCGAACTCGAACGGGTCGTCGTGGACCAGCCGCAGCGGCTCGCCGTCGCCCTTGACCTTGCGCCAGATCAGGTCGGCGAGCTGGGTGACAGTGGTGCTCTCCGCCGTGGACAGGTTGAAGTCCTCGCCGGTCGCGTGCGGGTGCTCCATCGCCAGCACGATGCCCTGGGCCAGATCCGCGCCGTAGGTGTAGTGCCGGATCTGCTCGCCCGAGCCCAGGACATGCAGCGGGTCCTGCCCCTTGAGCACCTTCTGCACCAGGTCCGGCACCACGTGGCTCATCGCCAGCTTGACGTTGCCGGACAGGATCTCCTCGTCGCCGAGGGCGCGGCTCTCGCCGATGCCCACGCAGTTGAACGGCCGCAGGATCGTGTAGGGCAGGCCGTACTGGTCACTGGCGGCCCGGGCGAAATACTCCACGGCCAGCTTCTGGAAGCCGTAGGAGGACAGCGGCGGCGGTATCTCGCGCTCCTGGCCCTCGCGCGACGGCCAGGAATCGGCGCTCTCGAACACCATCGACGAGGACAGGTACGTCACCTTGCGCAGCCTGCCCTGACGGTGCGCCTTGATGGCCGCGTCGCAGGACGCCGCGATGATGCGCTCGTTGGCGGCGAGCAGGTCATAGGGGTAGGTGTGGAAGTAGGAGATGCCGCCGATCAGGGCCGCGCCCGCGATGAACTGGTCGCAGTCGGCCAGCAGCGACGACATCAGCCCGACGTCCCTGGCATCGCCCTCGACGAGCGTGTAGGCCGGGTGGTCGTCGTAGGACTTGCGCACCTTCCCGTACTTGGAGAAGTTGTTGACCCCGGTTACCGCGTAACCGCGCCGCAGCAGCTCTTCGACGACATACCCGCCGATGAACCCCGCCGAGCCGCTGACCAGGACCCTCTCCATAAGTGCTTGTTCCCCTTCTCGTTCGTTTCGCAGTGTGCCCGGGCGCGGATCTGCTCGGCGCTCAGCCTCGGGCCGAACGCGAAACGGTACCAGCGCAGGTAACTCGGAATCCACTTCGCCACCTTGAAGTTGGACATCCCGGCCTGGCGGTCCAGCCAGATGGTCGGGATTTCCGCCACCGGCTTGCGCATGCGCTTGGCCTTGGCGGTGAGCTCGATGCCTATCTCGAACCCGTCCCGGGACTCGATGCCCACCTCGCGGACGAACGCCGTCGAGTACGCCTTGAAGGAGTTGGTGGCGTCCCGCGTGCCGATGTGGGCGAACGTCCGCAGCGAACGGCCTGCCGTCTTCGACAGCATGCCCTTGACGTAGGGGCCGCCTACCTGCTGGCCGCCGGCCATGTACCGGGACGCCGCGGCCACCGCCACGCCGCGCTCGACCAGCCGGGCGAGGTCGTCGATCTGCCGCGCGTCATCGCAGCCGTCGGCCATGGTGATCACGACGACCGGCGCCGCCGCGGCGTCGATGCCGTACCTGATGGCGTTCGCGGGGCCCAGCCCGTAGGTGTTGACCAGGCACCGGATCCTCGGCTCCTTCTCCGCGTACTCGGTGATCACCGGGATCGTGGTGTCGCTTTCGGTATCGACCACGACGAGTACCTCGCAGGGCAGCTTGACCGACTCGAACAGCCGGTCCAGCACCTCGACGATCTGCTCGCCCTCGTTGTAGGCCGGCATGACCACCGAGACGCGCGGCTCCCCCGCGGTCAAATCAGCACGCCCTTGCCGAGCACGTTCCAGATGTCCGCGACCGGCTTGTCGGTCATCAGGTCGCGGTACTCGGGATGCGGGGTCGCGATCACCAGCAGGTCAGCCCGGGCCAGCACCTCGTCCAGCGGCAGCAGGTCCGGGTCCGTGCTGACGTAGGGGTCCGTGCACAGCACCGCGCTGGCCTTGAACGCCAGGATCCTCTTGAGCTTGTAGGACAGGCTCGACCGGGTGTCATCGCTGCCGCCCTTGAACGCCATGCCGAGCACGCCGACGGTCATGGTGGCCAGGCTGAACCGCTGCTGCAGCCGGTCCACCAGGTAGAGCGGCAGGCCCTCGTTAATGGTCATCGCGGTGTGGCCGAGCGCGAAGTTGTTGTTGTTGTAAGCGGCCAGCTGCATGGTGTCCTTGAACAGGCACGGGCCGGCGGCGAAGCCGGCTCCCGGCATGTCGGCCGCTCTCGGGTAGTCGGCGGCCAGGCCCTGCCGGATCCGCTCGAAGTCCAGGCCCCTGCTGTTCGCCATCATGTACAGCTGGTTGGCGGTCGCGAACTTGATGTACCGCCACACGTTGGTGAACAGCTTGGCCAGCTCGGCCTCCTCCGGGGACATCGGGACCAGGTGATCGGTCAGCAGGGTGAACAGCTTGCTCGCCCGCTCCAGGCCGTCCGGCGTCCGGCTGGACACGATCTGCGGGAGCTCGTACAGCTCCGTCATCGCCTTGCCCTCGGCGATCCGCTCCGGGCAGAACGCCACGTCCAGCTGCACGCCCAGGCCGGCGATCATCTTCTCCACCAGCGCGGTCACGCCCGGGTACACAGTGCTGCGCAGGATCAGGATCTGGCCGTCGCACAGGTACGGCGCGCAGCCGGCCAGGGCGTTCGGTATCGCCGCCGCATCGGGGTTGAGATGCTCGTTAACCGGCGTCCCGATCACCACGATCACGTGCTCCGCCGTGGCCACGATGGCCGGATCAGCCGACGCCTCGAGGCGGCCGTCGGCCAGCACCCGCTCGAGCACCGCGGGCGCGCCAGGCTCGCTGAACGGCATCCGGCCCGCGCTGACCGCATCGACGGCCTCGGCGCTCACGTCGTAAATGCCTACCCGGGCGCCGCGGTCCGCGAAGGCGATCGCGAGCGGCAGGCCCACGTGCCCGCAGCCACCGATCACGACCACGTCTCTGCGGAAGCGGGCACCAGGTGACGGATCAGCCACTGCAGGCACCTCCACGCCTGTACAGAGCGTTCGTCTGGAAGCGATGAGCATACCCGCCGCCGGCCCGGCGCGGGCGCTGCGGCGCGCGCAGCGGGCCCACCGTCAGGCGCCCTTGCTGTAGGACCCCAGGATGTCAACGACGAAGACCAGCGTGTCGGCTGGCTTGATCCCCGCCTGCGGGTTGCCCTTGCTGCCGTACCCGTCCTTCGGCGGGATCGTGAGCAGCACCCGGCTGCCCACCCTCTGCCCGGTCAGGCCGGTGCTCCAGCCGGTGATGACCCCGCCCGAGGCCGGCGGCAGGCCGAGGACGAATCCGAACGGGGCACCGTGCGTCCAGGACGCGTCGAACACCTTGCCGGTGCGCCACAGCGCGCCGACGTACTGCACGACGACCTGCTGACCAGAGGTGATCTTCGGCCCCGAGCCCTGGACCAGGACCTTCGCGGTCAGGGCGGTGGGCGGCTTGCTCTTCGGGACGGTGATCCGCGGCGGGCTGCCGGGAGTAACGGTGGGCAGCCCGTGGCCGCCGGCGGAGACGGCCGTCCCGGTGGCCGCGGCGTTGGCCGCGTAGGACTTGAGCAGGTCGATGACGAAGACCAGGGTGTCTTTCCCGGTCACCCCGCCCTGCGGGTTCCCGCTGGTGCCGAAGCCCTCCTTCGGCGGGATCACGGCGAGTACCCGGCTGCCGATCGTCTGGTTTTTCAGGGCTGTCTGCAGCCCGGGCAGGAGCCTGCCCGCGAACAGCGCGGGCAGGCTGGTGTACGTGCTCTGCGCCAGCTTGTGCGTGCTCCCGCTCCAGATGTAGAGGACGTAGTTGCCGACGAACGAGTCGGTGCTGGCCACCGTCGGACCGGATCCGTGGATCAGGGTCTTGACGTCAAGGCTGGCCGTTGCCGGCTGCGCGGGGATCTTGACCGATGGTTCCTTGTCGAACGTGCCCGTGACGGTCACCGCGGCGTTGGCCGCCGGCGGTGATGACGAGCTACCGCACCCGGTCAGTGCCAGCGGGGCCAGCAGCAGCGGGGCAAGCAGAACAGCAATGCGACGCATGACAACCCTTGGTCTCGGCTGAGTGTTTTCCATCCTGGCCAGTCCATCCTGGCCAGGCAGTTTCTTATCCGGGAAACGGGATGGTGCACGAAAAGGCTCGTTACATGGCGCGGCCAGCCTACCCGGGTTCACCGACCCGTGTTGCAAGGTACCGAACGGCGCTCACATCCCGGCGATCAGCTTCTCCACCCGCTCGTCGACTGACCGGAACGGGTCCTTGCACAGCACCGTCCGCTGGGTCTGGTCGTTCAGCTTCAGGTGCACCCAGTCCACCGTGAAGTCCCGGCGCCGTTCCTGCGCGCGCTTGATGAACTCGCCGCGCAGCCGCGCCCGCGTGGTCTGCGGCGGGACGGACTTCGCCTGGAAGATGTCGATGTCACGGACCGCGCGCTGCACCGCGCCCCGCTTCTGCAGCAGGTAATAGAGTCCCCGGCCGCGATGCACGTCGTGGTAGGCCAGGTCGAGCTGGGCCACCCGGGGCGCCGACAGCGGCAGGTCGTGCCTGGCCCGGTAGCGCTCGATGAGCTGGTACTTGGTGATCCAGTCGATCTCGCGGGCCACCTTGCTGAGGTCGCCCGACTCGACCGCGTCCAGGGTCCGCTGCCACAGGCTGAGCACCATGTCGGTGACCTTGTCGCCGCCGCGCTTGTCCACGAAGTCGGCGGCCTTGGTCAGGTACTCGCGCTGGATGTCGAGCGCGCACACCTCGCGGCCATTGGCCAGCCGCACCTTGCGCCGACCGGTCATGTCGTGGCTGACTTCCCTGATCGCCCTGATCGGGTTCTCCAGGCTCAGGTCCCGCATGCCGATGCCGGCCTCGATCATGCGCAGCACCAGGTCGGTGGAGCCGACCTTGAGCAGCATGGTGGTCTCGCTCATGTTCGAGTCGCCCACGATCACGTGCAGCCGGCGGAACCGCTCGGCGTCGGCGTGCGGCTCGTCCCTGGTGTTGATGATCGGCCGGGACCTGGTGGTCGCCGACGACACGCCCTCCCAGATGTGCTCGGCCCGCTGGCTCACGCAGTACACCGCGCCGCGCGGCGTCTGCAGCACCTTGCCCGCCCCGCAGATGATCTGCCTGGTGACCAGGAACGGGATCAGGATGTCGGCCAGCCTGCCGAACTCGCCGTGCCGCCCGACCAGGTAGTTCTCGTGGCAGCCGTAGGAGTTCCCGGCCGAGTCGGTGTTGTTCTTGAACAGGTAGATGTCGCCGGCGATGCCCTCCTCGCGCAGCCGCCGGTCGGCGTCCAGCAGCAGCCCCTCGAGGATCCGCTCGCCAGCCTTGTCGTGCGCGACGAGATCGAGCACGCTGTCGCACTCGGGCGTCGCGTACTCGGGGTGGCTGCCCACGTCCAGGTAGAGCCGCGCGCCGTTGCGCAGGAAGACGTTGCTGCTGCGTCCCCACGACACCACCCGGCGGAACAGGTACCTGGCTACCTCATCCGGCGAGAGCCGTCGCTGCCCGTGAAAAGTACAGGTAACGCCGTACTCGTTCTCCAGGCCGAAGATGCGTCTGTCCACACCGTCAATCTACGGCCTGACGGCCCTCACCAGTCCACTGCGATGTACTTGGTCTCGCTGAATTCGAGCATCCCCTCGTGGCCGCCCTCGCGGCCGAGCCCCGACTGCTTGACTCCGCCGAACGGCGCCGCGGGGTCGGACACGATGCCGCGGTTGACCCCGACCATCCCGGCCTCGAGCGCCTCGGCCACCCGCAGCGCGCGGCGGAGATCGCCGCTGTACAGGTAGGAGACCAGCCCGTACTCGGTGTCGTTGGCCAGCCGGATCACCTCGTCCTCGGCGCTGAACCGCACCACCGGCGCGACCGGACCGAAGATCTCCGCGGCCAGGATCCCGGCGCCGGGCGGCACGTCGCCCAGCACCGTGGGCAGGTAGTAATAGCCGCGCCGGTCCGGCGCGGCGCCGCCGGTGAGCACCTTGCCGCCGCTCGCCGCGGCCGCGCCGACCAGCTCGGCGACCTTGTCGCGGGTATCGGCGTTCACCAGCGGGCCCACGTCGGTGGCCTCGTCCAGGCCGGGCCCGGTGCTGAGCTTGGCCAGCCGGGCGGTCAGGCCCGCGGTGAACTCGTCAGCGACCGCGGCGTGCACGTAGAACCGGTTCGCGGCGGTGCACGCCTCGCCGCCGTTGCGCATCTTCGCGATCATGGCGCCGTCGAGGGCGGCGTCGATGTCCGCGTCCTCGAAGACGATGAACGGCGCGTTGCCGCCGAGCTCCATCGAGCAGTTGGTCACCGTCTGCGCCGCCTGCCCCAGCAGCACCCGGCCCACCTCGGTGGACCCGGTGAACGACAGCTTCCTGACCCGCGGGTCGGCCAGCATGGCCGACACCGTGCGGCCCGCCGCCGAGGTCGGCAGCACGTTGACCACGCCGGCCGGGACGCCGGCCTCGGCCAGGATCGACGCCACCGCCAGCGCGGTCAGCGGCGTTTCCCTGGCGGGCTTGAGCACCACCGTGCAGCCGGCCGCCAGCGCCGGGCCGATCTTGCGGGTGGCCATCGCGGCCGGGAAGTTCCACGGCGTGACGAGCACGCTGACCCCGACCGGCTGCAGCTGGACCAGGATCCGGTTGGCGCCGGACGGCGCGATCTGCACCGAGCCCTGCATCCGGACCGCCTCCTCGGCGTACCAGCGGAAGAACTCGGCCGCGTACAGCGCCTCGGCGCGGGCGTCACGAAGCGCCTTGCCGTTCTCCAGCACCATCAGCCGGGCCAGCGCGCCGGCGCGCTCGGTCATCAGGGCGAAGGCCCGGCGCAGGCACTCGGCCCGCTGCCTGGGCGGCGTCGCGGACCATCCCGGCAGCGCGTCGTGGGCGGCCGTGACCGCGTCCAGCGCGTCTGCTTCGGTGCCGTCGGCGACCTCGGCCAGCACGTCCTCGGTAGCCGGGTCGATCACGGCCAGCCGGCCGCCGGCCCGGCCGCCGGTCCATTCGCCGCCGATGAGCAGGCCGGCCGGGACGTCCAGGCCGGCCCGGGCGGAAACGTCAGCTGTCACGCTTTCTCCAGGGACTCGCGGATGGTGGCGGTGATCCGCGCCACCGACGGCAGGACGTGGTCTTCCAGGCTGTCGGCCGCGGGCAGCGGGATGTGCGGGGTGGTGATCCGGACGGCAGGACCGGTCAGCGAGCCGAAGCACTCCTCGGCGGCGATCGAGACGATCTCCGCTCCCCAGCCGCACAGCCGCGGATTCTCCTCGACGGTGAACAGCCGGCCGGTCCTGGCTACCTCGCCCAGGATGGTCCGGGTGTCGAGCGGTACCAGGCTGCGCACGTCCACGACGCTGCAGCGGATGCCATGCTGCTCCTCGAGCTGGGCGGCCGCCGCTACAGCGCGGGGCACCATCGAGGCCAGCGCCAGGATCGTGGCGTCCGGGCCGTCCCTGACCACCCGCGCCTGGCCCAGCTCGCCGACGACCTCGCCGTCGGCGACCTCGCCCTTGGTCGAGTACAGCGACTTGCTCTCGAAGAAGATCACCGGGTCCGGGTCCCGCACCGCGGCGGCGAGCAGGGCGATCACGTCCTGCGGCGTGGACGGGGCCACGACCTTGAGGCCGGGCACGGCCATCGCCCAGTTCTCCACCGACTGCGAGTGCTGTGCGCCGAACCGCACCCCGGCCCCGTTCGCGCAGCGGATGACCAGCGGGAACGACACCTGCCCGTCCGACATGTACCGGCTCTTGGCGATCTCGTTGGCGATCAGATCCCAGCAGACGGCGAAGAAGTCGCTGAACATGATCTCGGCAATCGGGCGCAGGCCGGTCATCGCGGCGCCCATGGCCGCGCCGAGGATCGCCTGCTCGCTGATTGGCGTGTCGCGCACCCGGGCCGGGCCGAACTCCTCGGCCAGCCCCACCGTGGCCTTGAACACGCCGCCGGCCGAGGCCACGTCCTCGCCGAGGAAAACGACGCTCTGATCGGCCCGCATTTCCTGGGCGATCCCCCGGGCCACCGCCTCGCGGTAAGTGATGACAGTCACAGTGCACCGTTCGGATCAATAATCGCCAGGACGGTGGCCACCGGCACCGTTTCGCCCTCGCCGACGCGGACCTCAGCCAGCGTGCCGCTGACGGGGGCCGGGATGTCGGTGTCCACCTTGTCCGTGCCGATCTCGAGCAGCGGCTCGCCTTCGCTGACCTGCTCGCCGGCCGACTTGTGCCAGGTGTTCACCGTGCCCTCGTCCACCGTCTCGCCCATCCGCGGCATGACCACCTCGATGCTCATCGGCTAGTTCCTCCAGCTGCTGCCGCCGTCGCTCCACAGGTTCGTCTCGGCCAGCTCGGGCCGCGGCACCGAGCCCGCCTTGGCCTCCTCGGTCGCCTGGTCCACGGCCGCCCTGGCCCGCTTGTCGACCTCGTCGAGGACCTGCCCGCTGACCCCGCGGCCGGCCAGCACCTTCCGGTAGGCCGGTACCGGATCGCGGGCCAGCCACTCGCTGACCTCATCGGCGGGACGGTACTTGCCCGGGTCGGCCCGCGAATGGCCGCCGTGCCGGTAGGTCAGCGCCTCGATCAGCGCCGGGCCACCGCCCTCGCGCGCCGCCGTGATCGCGTTCAAGGCGCAGTAGTACACGGCCTCGACGTCGTTGCCGTCCACCACCACCGGCTCCAGCCCGTAGGAGGCCGCGCGGTCGGCGGCCGGCCGCGGCACGGCGGTCACCGCGGAGATCGGCGTGTACTCCATGTACCGGTTGTTCTCGCAGATGAAGACCACCGGCAGGCCCCACACGGCGGCCAGGTTGAGCGCCTCGTGGAAGGCGCCGATGTTCGTCGCGCCGTCACCGAGGAAGCAGACGGTCACCTGCCCGCTGCCGCGGTACTGCGCTGACCACGCGGCGCCGTTGGCGATCACCAGCTGGGCGCCCACGATCGCGTACGCCCCGAGGACTCCGCGCGAGACGTCGAGCAGGTGCATCGACCCGCCCTTGCCGTGCATCAGGCCGTTCTCCCGGCCGAGCAGCTCGGCCATGACCGGGGTCATCGCGGTGCCGCGGGCCAGCACGTGCGCGTGCCCGCGGTAGGTGACGAACATGTAGTCGCCGTCCGCCATGGCCGCCGAGACCCCGGCCGCGACGGCTTCCTGCCCGGTGCCCAGGTGCGACGTGCCCTTGACCAGGTTCTGCAGGAACAGGTCGTAGGCGCGCTTCTCGAACAGCCGGATCTCGGTCATGGTCCGGTACATGCCGAGCGCGGTCTCCTCCGCCAGTTCCGCGGGCCGGATCGTGGTCATGAGCTGCCTTCCGTGCCGGGGCTAGTACGGGTTGGTGACGAAGAGTTCTTCGGCGGGGAACCGGGTGATGATCTGCACGCCGTCGGCGGTGACCACGACCTCTTCCTCGATCCGGGCCGCGGAGATCCCGTCGCTGGCCGGGCAGTACGTCTCCAGCGCGAACACCATGCCTTGCTCGATCTCCATCGGCGCCGCCAGCGAGGTGAGCCTGCTGATGATCGGCCGTTCGTGCAGCGCGAGCCCGAGGCCGTGGCCGAACTGCAGCCCGAACGCGGTCTTCTCGTCAGCCAGCCCGATGTCCTGCGCGGTGGGCCAGAGCCTGGCCACCTGGTCGGTGGCCACGCCCGGCTTGATCGCGGCGATCGCGGCGTCCATCCACTCCCGCGCCCTGGTGTACGCGTCCCGCTGCGCCGGGGTGGACCGGCCGACGCTGAACGTGCGGTAGTAGCAGGTCCGGTACCCGTTGTAGGAGTGCATGATGTCGAAGAACGCCTGCTCGCCGGGCCTGATCATGCGGTCGGAGAAGTTGTGCGGGTGCGGGTTGCACCGCTCGCCGGACACCGCGTTGACCGACTCCACGTCGTCCGAGCCCATGTCGTAGAGCCGCTTGGCCACCAGCGCGACGATCTCGTTCTCCCGCACGCCGGGCTTGAGCGCCTCGGTGACGTCCTGATAGACCCCGTCCACCATGGCCGCGGCGGTAGACAGCAGGGCGATCTCGTCGGCCGACTTGATCTGCCGCGCGTCCAGCATGACCTGCTGGCCGTCGCGAACCTCGATGTTGCTGCGCTGCAGCTCGAACAGCGTGGGCAGCTCGACGAAGTCCACCCCGACCGGTAGCCCGGCCACGCCGGCGTCCTCGAGCCTGCCCCTGATTTCCCTGACCTGCTTCTCGGTCAGGTCGGCGCCCGGCGGCGCGGCGCCGCGCATGGTCGAGTACGCCGCGATGCAGTGCTCGGGCTTGAGCCACGGGCAGTACAGCCGGTGGTGCACAGCGGCCGAGCCGAAGTCCCACAGGAACAGCTCGCCGGTCCGGGTGTAGAGCGCGTACCGGCACAGCTTGTCCCTGGTCCACTCGCCGATGGCCACCCCGGTCAGGTACCGGATGTTGTTGTTGTCGAACACCAGCAGCGCGCCGAGATCGGTGGCCTCGAGCGCCGCGGCCGCCCGGCGCAGCCGGTGCTCGCGCAGCCGGGCGAAGTCCACCCGCTCCTCGAAGTTGACGTTCATCCGGCCTGGCGAGGGGACGCTGCGGGCGCCTGCGGCGGTTGGCGGGACGGCCATCGGGACTCCTCTCAGCCGGGGGCGCGGGGAAGCCATGTGTACAGCCTGATTCAACGTATGTACAGTGACACTGTCAAGGGTGACCCTGTCAAGCGGTGACCCCGGCCCGAGTGACCCTGTCACGGGCGGCGGGTCGAGATGACCTGGGGGCGCAGATGACGCAGGCGGCGGTGGCCGGCGGCGTGTTCGATCCCGCCATCGGCCTGGGCCCGCGGCTGCGCCTGGTGCGCGAGGAGCGCGGCCTGTCCGCCCGCGAGCTGGCCCGCCGGGTCGGCTGCTCGGCCAGCCTCATCTCGCAGATCGAGCGCGGCGTCAGCGCGCCGTCGGTCGGGGTGCTGTACGCGCTCGCGACCGAGCTCGCCGCGTCGCTTGACTACCTGTTCGGCGTCGAGCCCGGGCCGGACCCGCCGCCTCCGGGGCTGCCCGGCGCCCTGCCGGACGGGCACGGCCTGGTCCAGCACGCTGCCTCCCGGGCCGTGATCGACCTGGCCAGCGGGGTGCGCTGGGAGCGCCTGACGCCCAGCAGCGACGACCGGACCGATTTCCTCGAGGTGATCTACAAGCCGGACGGGCACTCCACCGACGAGCGCCGGGCGCTGCGGCACGACGGCTACGAGTACGGCCTGATCCTGTCGGGCACGCTGCAGGCCAACGTGGGCTTCGAGCGGCTCGAGCTCGGGCCCGGCGACTCGATAGCGTTCGACTCCTCGATCCCGCACGAGTACTGGAACCGCACGGCCACCGACGTCCGCGCGGTCTGGGTGGTCGTGCACCGCGAGCCCGGCCGGGCCTGACCGCGCGCCGCTGTTCTAACGGGGCGCCGTTGTCCAACGGGGCGCCGCTGTCTAACGGGGTACGGGCAGCTAGCGGGGCACGGGCGGCTAGCGGGAGTATGGGTGGCTAGCGGGGCACGGGGGATGTCACCGGGTAGCCGCGGCCGGCGTAGTCGAACCCGTCCAGTTCCAGCCGCCGCAGCGACGGGTCCTGCGGCGAGGCGTAGTAGGCGCGGATCTCCTCGATCAGGCCGGTGCCGGCGTCGAAGACGTACCACTCGATCCCGCGCAGGATCGTGCCGTCGGCGGTCTTGTAGTGGGTCCACTCGATGACCGCCTGGTCGGACTCCGGCTCGCAGATGACCCGGTCCACGCTCCACGCCGATCCCCTGGTCGCGACCGAGTGCGCCCAGCGCTCGCCGATCAGCCGGCCGCCGCGCCAGGCCCCGCCGTACATGCCCGGCGGGAAGTAGTGCGTGCCGTCCGGCGTGAAGCACGCCTCGATCGCGTCGGCGTCGCCGGCGTTGCAGGCGTCAAAGTACCGCGTGATCAGGGCCCGCATGTGCGCGCGCTTCTCGTCGCCGGTCAGGTCCGGGTAGCTCATGTCGCCTGCCTTCTGGCCGTGCCGTCAGTCTTGCCGTGCCGTCAGTGAATCCCGCCGAGGCCGCCGGCGTCGAGGTGCAGCACGCCGCCGTGCATCACGTCTGCCTCCGGCTCCAGCAGCAGGGTCACCGCCCACGCGATCTCGTCGGCGGTGGGGAGCCGGCCGAGCGAGTTGCGCTGCTCGTACTCCTGCCAGACCTGGCCGGCCGGCACGCCGCGCTCGGCCGCCACCGCGGCCGTGATGCGGCGCAGCCGGGGGGTATCGGCCGGCCCGGGGCAGATCGTGTGCACGGTCACGCCCCGCGGCCCGTAGAGCAGGCTGATCTGCCGCATCAGGTTGAGCAGGCCGGCGTTGATCGCGCCGGGCCCTGCCTCGTGCGCACGCGGCTCGATGCCGAGCGTGCCGGCGAACGCGACGAACCGCGAGCCCCGGCGCAGCCG
Organism: uncultured Actinomycetes bacterium; assembly: GCA_963702235.1. Classification (GTDB taxonomy): domain Bacteria; phylum Actinomycetota; class Actinomycetes; order Streptosporangiales; family Streptosporangiaceae; genus PALSA-505. The sequence goes on along the minus strand of CAVPBZ010000018.1, from coordinate 599,220 downwards.
GTCGCGGACCGCGTGCAGCAGCCGGACCAGGCCCCCCAGCTTGATGTTCGCGCCGGCCGCGAGCAGATCCGGGTCCATCGTGTCCGCCGACCCGCGGACCGGCAGCCCGGCCGCCATCACCGCCATCGCCACCGGTCCGGTCAGCTGCCCGGAGATGGCCTCGATGGCCGCGTTCTGGCCCATGTCCGCCACGCACGGCGTGATCAGCTCGCTGCCTGCGGCCAGCTCGGCGAGCTGCTCCTTACTGCGCGCGACCGCCAGCACCGGCAGACCGCGCGCGGTCAGCCTGCGCACGAGTACCGAGCCCACGGCCCCGGTGGCCCCGACGACGACCGCACAGCCCAGGTCCGGACGGCCCCGTTCCGCGCTGGCCTGCTCCGCGCTGGCCGGCTCCGCGCTGGCCGGGTCGCCGCTGGCCGCGGTCACCGGGCGCTCCCGCCGCCGTCGTGGTCGGCCGCGACGGGCTGCGCGCCGAGCGCACGCGAGATCGTCAGCGCGGCGGTGCGCACCGCGGGCCCCACCCGGTCCGCCCTCAGCCGCGCCGACCATCCGGATACCGACAGCGCGCCGCGCACCACTCCCCCGGGCCCGTGCACCGGGCTGGCCACGCAGACCAGGCCGGGCCGTGATTCCTCCAGGTCGTAGGCGAGGCCCTCGTCCCGGATCCGGTCCAGCTCGGCCAGGAAAATCTTGGGCGCGGTGACCGTCCGCTCGCTGACCCGGGGCAGCCCGGCCGCGACCACGGCGTGCACGGTCGCGGCGTCCGAGCAGGCCAGGATGGCCTTGCCGATGGCGGTGGCGTGGGCCGGCCAGCGGCCGCCCACCCTGGTCGGCAGCCGGGGCGCGTCCGGACCGGCCAGGATGTCGATGTAGACGACGTCGGTGCCCTCCAGCACGCCGAAGTTCACCGAGTGCCGGGTGGCCTCGCGCAGGTCCGCCATCACCGGCCGGGCGGCATCGCGCAGGCTGCGCTGCTGCGGCACCAGCTGGCCGAGCTCGAACAGCTTGAGCCCCAGGCGCAGCTCCCCGCCGTCCCGTTCCAGCAGGCCGAACCTGACCAGCTCGCTGGTCAGCCGGTGCGCCGTGGACTTCGGCAGCGCGGCCCGCCGGGCCAGCTCGGACAGGGTCAGCGCGTCGTGGTCGTCGCGGAACGCCTCGAGTACTGAGGTGATCCGCCCGGTAGCGGAGATCTCGCCGTCACTGCGATGAGCGGGGCACATGTGCTGATGATGTTCGGCCCGACGGCGCCGCGTCCACGAAACGTTCCGGTCATCGGAACGCGTTTGTTGCCGGGCGTCCCCCGTGGCTGCAGGGTGCTAACAGGACCAGACCGAGCTGGCCGCAGTGGGCTGGCAGCGACTTCGGGAGACGCGGATGAGCAAGGCGGGCGACGGGGTGGCGCCGTGACCGGCACGGTGGCCGCGATCGTGGGGCCAGGGAACATCGGCACCGACCTGCTGGCGAAGCTGCGGCGGTCGGACGGCATCGACGTGTCGTACATGGTCGGCGTGGTGGAGTCCGAGGGACTGGCCCGGGCCAGGAAGCTGGGGCTGGCCGCGTCGGCGGAGGGCGTGGACTGGCTGCTCCGCCAGGATCCGCTGCCGGGCATCGTGTTCGAGGCCACCTCGGCCAGCGCGCACCTGGCCAACGCCCCCCGGTACGCCGAGGCCGGCATCAAGGCGATCGACCTCACGCCCGCCCACATCGGGCCGATGGTGTGCCCGCCGGTGAACCTGCCCGAGCACCTGGACGCGCCGAACGTCAGCATGATCACCTGCGGCGGCCAGGCCACGATCCCGATCGTGTACGCGGTCTCCCGCGTCGTGCCGGTGCCCTACGCCGAGATCGTCGCATCGGTGGCGTCGAAGTCGGCCGGCCCGGGCACGCGGGCCAACATCGACGAGTTCACCCACACCACCGCGGGCGCGGTGGAGTCGGTCGGCGGCGCCGCCCGCGGCAAGGCGATCATCATCCTCAACCCGGTCGAGCCGCCGATGATCATGCGGGACACGATCTTCTGCGCGATACCGGCGGACGCGGACACAGACGCGATCGCGGAGTCGATCCACGCGATGGTCGCCGAGGTGCAGCGATACGTGCCCGGGTACCAGCTGCGCGCCGACCCGCAGTTCGACCCGCCGCAGCCTGGCTGGCAGCGCAACGGGCGGGTCGCGGTGTTCCTGGAGGTCCGGGGCAACGGGGACTACCTGCCCGAGTACGCCGGCAACCTGGACATCATGACTGCTGCTGCCGCCCGGGTCGGCGAGCTGGTGGCCAGCGCGACCGGGGTGGGCGCGTGAGCGGCCAGCCGCCGGCCAACGGCCAGGCCCTGGCGCGCCAGGTCCGGATCACCGACACGACGCTGCGCGACGGCAGCCACGCGATGTCGCACCAGTTCACCGAGGAGCAGGTGCGGGCCACGGTGCACGCGCTGGACGGCGCGGGCGTCGAGGTCATCGAGGTCACCCACGGCGACGGGCTGGGCGGGTCGTCGTTCAACTACGGCTTCTCGCTGCAGGATGAGATCAAGCTGGTCGCGGCCGCGACGGAAGAGGCCACCCAGGCGAAGATCGCGGTGCTGCTGGTACCGGGCATCGGCACGATGGCCGACCTGCAGCGGGCGCGTGCGGCGGGCGCGTCGGTCGCCCGGATCGCGACCCACTGCACCGAGGCGGACGTGTCGGTCCAGCACTTCGGCATCGCCCGGGATCTGGGCATGGAGACAGTCGGCTTCCTGATGATGGCGCACCGGACCAGCCCGGCCGAGCTGGCCAGGCAGGCGCGGATCATGGCCGACGCCGGGGCGCAGTGCGTGTACTGCGTCGACTCGGCCGGGGCCCTGCTGCTCGCCGACGCGCAGGAGCGGGTCAAAGCCATCATCGCGGAGGTCGGCCCGGACGCGCAGGTCGGCTTCCACGGCCACCAGAATCTGGCGCTCGGCGTGGCCAACTCGGTGCTGGCCTACCAGAACGGCGCGCTGCAGATCGACGGGTCACTGTGCGGTCTCGGCGCCAGCGCCGGCAACTCGCCCACCGAGGTGCTCGCCGCGACGTTCGACCGGATGGGCATCGTGACCGGGGTGGACGTGAACGGGGCACTGGCCGCCGCGGACGAGATCGTCAAGCCGTTCCTGCCTCGGCTGCCGTGGACCGACCGGGCCTCGATCGTGCAGGGCTACGCCGGCGTGTATTCCAGCTTCTTGCTGCACGCCGAGCACGCGGCCGAGCGCTACGGCGTGCCGGTGCACGACATCCTGCAGCGCGTCGCGGAGCACGGGTACGTCGGCGGCCAGGAGGACATGCTCATCGACGTGGCCCTGCAGCTGGTCCGGGAGCGCGAGACGGTCGGCAGCACCACGGGCGCCCCGGCGTGACCAGCAGGCGCCCCGGCGTGACCGGCCGATACATGGTCCGGGAGTACGGCAGGCGGAGGAGGACGCGGTGACGACGGAGTTCATCCCGCACGTGATCGACGGTGCCGACGCGGAGTCCGCGGACGGCGCCCGGTTCGACTCGGTTGACCCGTGGACGAGGCGACCGTGGGCGCAAGTCGCGCTCGGCGGCGCGCAGGACGCCGGCCGGGCGGTGGCCGCGGCCCGGCGGGCGTTCGACGAGGGCCCGTGGCCGCGGCTGGGCTACGCCGAGCGCGGCGCGATCCTGCACCGGCTGGCCGACCTGATCGAGTCCCATGGCGACGAGCTTGCGCTGTGCGACACCACCGACATGGGCAAGCCGGTGCGTGAGTCGGCCGGCAACGACGTGCCACGGGCGGCGCTGAACTTCCGGTTCTTCGCCGATCACGCCCGGCTCGCGGCCGGTGAGGCGCTGCCGATGGACTCCGGGCATCACGCCTACACCCGGTTCGAGCCGGCCGGGGTGGTGGCGGCCATCGCGCCATGGAACTTCCCGCTGATGCTGGAGACCTGGAAGGTCGCCCCGGCGCTGGCCTGGGGCAACACGGTAGTGCTCAAGCCGGCCGAGGACACCCCGGCGTCGGGTACCCAGCTGGCCCGGCTGGCGCTGGAGGCCGGCTTCCCGCCGGGAGTGCTGAACGTGGTGCAGGGTTACGGGCCGGACTCGGCCGGCGCGGCGCTGACCGCGGACCCGCGGGTGGACCGGATCACCTTCACCGGGGAGTCAGGGACCGGCCGGGTGATCAGCGCGGCCGCCGCCGCGAACCTCACCCCGGTCAGCCTGGAGCTCGGCGGGAAGGGCGCCAACCTGGTCTTCGCCGACGCCGACCTGCAGACCGCCGTGGACTGGTCGGTCCGGGCCATCTTCACCAACGCCGGCCAGGTCTGCCTGGCCGGGTCCCGGCTGTACGTGCAGCGGCCGGTGTACGACGAGTTCCTCGACCGGTTCCGCGCCGCGGCCGAGGCGCTGGTGATCGGCGACCCGAAGGACCAGGCCACCCAGTTCGGCCCGCTGGCGTCGGCCGAGCACTACCGCAAGGTGCGCGGGTACGTCGAGGCCATCGAGGCGCAGGGCGGCAAGATCATCACCGGCGGACTGGGCGACGGCTGGGTGGTGCGGCCGACCGTAGTGGTGGACGCGCCGGCCGACGCGCCGATCTGCCGCGAGGAGATCTTCGGCCCGGTCGTCGTCGTGCACCCGTTCGACACCGAGGCCGAGGCCGTCGCCGCGGCCAACGACACCCCGTACGGCCTGAACGCGATGGTGTTCACCGAGAACCTGTCCCGCGCGCACCGGGTCTCCGCCGCGCTGCGGGCGGGCACCGTGTGGGCGAACTGCTTCTTCATCCGGGACCTGCGCGCCCCGTTCGGCGGGTTCGGCGATTCCGGCGTCGGCCGCGAGGGCGGCACGTTCAGCCGCGAGTTCTTCACCGAGCCCAAGGCCGTAGTCATGGCCATCCGCCCCCAAGACCCCGCCTGAGCGCCCGCGGCCGACCGGCCGTTCCTTGATCGATGCCACTTTTGGGCCCTTCGGTGGGGGTCACCTTCGACCCGCGCCCGCTCCTGACCTGACCCGCACCGTACCCGCCTGTCGCTGACAGGGCTCGTGGTGGCCGGGGGCCCGCTCCTTCCTGGTCCACTTCGCGGCGTCCGTGGCCGGAATCTTCCTCTTCTACTGGACGATCCGGCTGGCTGTCCGCCATGGCATCGAAGATGCCCGGCGTCGCCGCGAGCAGCCGGCCGAAGACGACCCCCGCTGGGATACAGCGCGCTTCTGACCCTTGCTCGGCCATGATCGATGCCGATGTTTCCCCCACCCGAGGGGTAGAACTAGGCATCCACCAGGCGGGATGCTCGCGCCTGGCGGCAAGCTCGCGTCTGGCGGGATGCTCGCGCCCTTAGCTTCTCGTTTAACCTGTCCGGCTGATTGGCGGGTGTTTGCCGGGTCTTGCGCTGGCGTGTCCGGCGTGTCGCTGGGCGTGAGCACGGCCTCCGCGTGATCATGGGTTCTCGCTGAAGGACCAATGATCACCACGAAGGCCGTGATGGACAGCTTGCTGGAGGATGCCGCCGGTGTCGAGCCACTCGCGGTGTTGTCGCGGTTCCGGCTGGATTTTCATGCCTGCCTGACCGCCCGGCGTGATGAGTTGTCCGAGCTGGCGGACGCGGTGCTGTGCACCGACGGGCCGGTGCGGACGCTGGCCGGGCTGTCGCTGGCCCCGGAGCACCGGCGTGGCCACGGCGCGTTGTATGACGCGGTGAACCGGGGCCGGATCGCGATCGGGCGGCTGCGGCGGTCGCTGGCGGGTCTGCCGTTACCGCGCGCCGCCGACGGCCGGCTAATGCTGGCCGTGGACGTGAGTAACTGGCTGCGGCCGGGCGCGGCGACCAGCCCGGAGCGGTTGTTCTGCCATGTCTACGGCCGCGGGAAGGGCCAGGCGCAGATGATCCCGGGCTGGCCGTACTCGGTGATCGCGGCGCTGGAGCCGGGCCGGACGTCGTGGACGGCGGTGCTGGACGCAGTGCGCCTGGGCCCGGAGGACGACGGGACCGAGGTGACCGCCGCCCAGGTCCGCGAGGTCGTGGGCAGGCTGACCGCTGCCGGGCACTGGAGTGAGGGTGATCAGGCCATCCTGGTCATCTTCGACGCCGGCTACGACGTGACCCGGCTGGCCTGGCTGCTCGCCGACCTGCCCGTCGAGCTGCTGGGACGGCTGCGCAGCGACCGGGTGCTGCAGCTGCCCGCGCCGCCGCGCCCGCCCGGCACCATGGGCCGGCCCCGCAAGCACGGCGGCCAGATGGCCCTCGCGGACCCGGCGACCTGGCCGGCGCCGCAGGTCACCAGCAGCACGGTGACCACCCGGTACGGGACCGCCGTCGCGGCTGCCTGGGACCGGGTGCACCCGCGGCTGACCCACCGCGCCGCCTGGTCAGGCCACGACGGTGACCTGCCGGTGATCGAGGGCACCTTGATCCGCCTGCAGGTTGATCACCTGCCCGGTGACCGGGATCCCAAGCCGGTGTGGCTGTGGTTCTCCCGTACCGGCAGTGCCCCTGCTGAGGTGGACCGGCTGTGGCAGGCGTTCTTGCGCCGGTTCGATCTTGAGCACACCTTCCGCCTGTTCAAGCAGACCCTCGGCTGGACCATCCCGAAGATCCGCGACCCGGCCGCTGCTGACCGGTGGACCTGGATCATCATCACCTGCCATGCCCAGCTCCGCCTCGCCCGGCCACTCGCCGCTGACCTGCGCCTGCCCTGGGAACGTCCCGCCCCGCCGGGCCGGCTGACCCCAGCCCGCGTCCGCCGCGGGTTCAGGAACATCTGCGCGACCATCCCCTGCCCAGCCGGTGCGCCAAAACCCGGCAAGCCCGGCCCCGGCCGGCCGCCAGGATCGAAGAACCGCCGCCCCGCCACCCGCTATGACGCGGGCAAAACCGCCAAAAGGAAACTCGCCCTCAAGGCACGGCGCGAACGCGCAGGTTAAACGGCAAGCTTAGTGCTCCGGCTCGTGGCCGATCATGTCGGTGACCGGGATGATGTCGCCGGTCCAGCGGCAGCTGGCGCACCAGGTGTGGAAGATCCGGTCCGCGCCCTGCCAGAACTCCACCGAGATGCCGGCCCCGGCCAGCAGCGACGCGCCGCACCGCGGGCAGTGCCGCGGGGCGTCGCGGCGGTGCAGTTCCGCGTCCACCTGGAACCCCCGGCCCGGTGCGGCGGCCGGCCCAGGGCCGTCGTTGACCAGGCCGGGTACTGCCGCTCCGTTCTGGCCAGCCGTCCCGGTCACGAGGCGCTGCGCTCCGTCCGGGCGGCCGCGTTGATGTGCAGCTTGCGCAGCGAGTCCAGCTGCGGGCTGAACCTGGTGGACCCCATGTTCATGAAGTCCAGCGCGAACGCCGCGCCCGCGTGGAACTTGTCACGCTCGCAGGGCAGGTCGATCCGCTCGTGCGGCTCCCGGGTCACGCCCAGCGGGTCGCCGCCCTCGGCCGCTATCTCCATCTGCTGGCGGAACATCCGGCGCAGCATCGTGACGCCGATGTCGGACCGGCCCAGGTGCTCGGTGGTGCGGTCCGGGATCGCGCCCTGGGTGACCCAGGTCATGATGTCCTGGCCCTCGACGTAGTTGGTGATGTGCCGGCCCTTCTCGTCCCGCCACGGGATCTCATAGTCGGGCACGGTGGGCTGGTCCCAGAACTGGCCGCCCGCGGGCGCATGCGTGGTGTACAGCAGGAACCGGGTGTGCGTGTCGTCGATCGGCACCCGGATCTGCATCTGCTCGATGCCGGCGCCGCCGACGCGCATGTTGTACGGGAACACCAGCGGGTGACCGATCTTCCAGTCGTCGTTCTCCTCCGACGCGCCCTCGAGAATGCGGCGCTTGATGATGCCCCACTCGAACTCGGTGAACCCGATCCGCACGTGCTTCTTGCCGAATGACGACGGCGCGTCGAAGCCCTGCTGCTGGCCGATGAACGTGAAGTACCTGCCGTGCAGCCACTCCACGTGGTGCGGGTTGACCGCGTTCTCCATGATCTGCAGCCAGCTGCAGGGCAGGTCGGCCCAGCCGATATCGCGGATGCCATCCATCACGTAGACGTCAAACCGCGGCAGCTGCGGCGCGGGCGACGGCCCGATGTAGGCCCAGACCAGCCCGCCCATCTCCTCGGCCTGACCCGCGTCGGCGCGGACCCGGTCGGCGAAGTTGGTGTCGTCCCGCTCGGCGGGCTGGTCGATGCACTGGCCGGCGTGGTCGAACATCCAGCCGTGGTACGGGCAGCGCAGCCCGTCCCGCTCGACCACGCCATAGGCCAGCGATGCCTTCCGGTGCGGGCAGGCCTCCGGCAGGATGCCGTACCGCCCGTTCGGCGTCTTGAACAGCGCGAAGTCCTCGCCGAGCAGCCGGGTCCTGTGGACAGGGAACTCGTCGAGTTCCCGGGTGAACGCCACCGGGTACCAGTACCTGCGCAGCAGCGTACCCATGGGCGTGCCGGGCCCGATCTGGGTCAGCTTCTCGTTCATCTCCGCCGTCAGCATCGGCCTGATCCCCTCATGTCGTGTCCTGGTCCCGTCGGCGGTGACTGGCTGCCGGACGTCTTGCCGTGCTCAGCTGAGCACGGTCACCTTGCCGGTATTTCCGTTGACCCGGATGCGCTGGCCGGTCTTGATGGTCTTGGTGCCGAATGCGGTGCCGGTGATCGCCGGCAGCCCGTACTCGCGGCAGACGATAGCCGCGTGGCTCATGATCCCGCCGACGTCGGTTACGGTCGCCGCGATCTTGCCGAACACCGGCGCCCAGCTCGGCGCAGTCAGCGGCGCGACCAGGATCTCGCCCTCCTGCAGCTCGCCGATTCCGTCCGCGGACAGGACCACCCGGGCCGGTCCCTCGGCGACGCCGGGCGAGGCCGCGAAGCCGGACAGCCCGCCGTCGGTGTCCGCGCCGCCCAGCCACTGCTGCACGCTGTCGGTCGTGATGCCCCACAGCATGACTGTGAACGGCTCGGTCACGACCTCCGGCGGCTTGCCCAGGGCCGGCGGCGGCGACCAGGCCCGCAGCGCCTTCATGATGGCCTGGCGGCGCTCGATCTCCCGGGGCCAGTACTTCGGGCCGCGCGGCGGTACGCCGACCGCCCAGCCGTGGTAGAGGTCGAACAGCGCCACCGGCACCTCGTTCCTGCCGAGCAGGAACACGTCGTCCGCGTTGCGGAAGAACCCCTCCTTGACGAAGATGCCGCCGAGCTCGCGCATCTTCCGCCAGACGATCGAGTGACCCCAGTGCTCGACGTAGAAGTTGTGGTTCTCCACGTACGGGAACACGGTGCGGGCCAGCCCGAGCTTGCCGGCGAACGCCGTCCGGTCCTCGTCGCTGCCGAGCAGCTCGGCGTACTCAGACACGATCCGGTCCCGCTCGGTGGCGATCTCCTCCGCCGGGCGCTCCAGCGACTCGCCGCGCCTGGCCTTGGCCATGTAGCCGGTGATGAAGCCGAGCGGGATCTCCAGGTGCTCCAGCCACACCTTGTCGCTGTGGTAGAAGCCGCTGCCGGCCGAGAAGTTGAACCACGGCTGCTTGGCCTGGTCCCACGCTTCCAGCCACTGGGCGCCGCCGGGACGTTCGGCGATCGCGGCCAGCACGTCACCGGGCGCCCTGTCGAAGGCGTCGTCGACGCCGAGCTCGACGGCCAGCTTGGCGAGCTTCTTCAGCTCCTCGTCCGGCCGGAACAGGTCCACGTCGATGCCGGCGACCATCTTCGCGATCGCCTGGTCAGGGATGTTGGGGAAAGCCTGCTTGCAGAATCCGAAGAAGTCCAGGTAGGCGACGTAGCCGAGGTTGAGGAACTCGAAGTGGTAGTTCCAGAGCTTCAGCAGCAGCTCGACCAGCCGGTTGTACTGCGACAGCAGCTCCATGCCGCTGCCCTGCCCGGCGCCGCTGGTGATCACCTCGATGTCTTCCATCTCCGGCAGCGCCTGGAACTTGATGTCCTCGAGCTCGCCGATCAGCAGCCGCACCTTGTCCATCCAGGCGGCGTACAGCTCGTCCCAGTGCTCGAAGTAGTAGCCGGCCCGCTCCATGAAGGGCGGCACCCGGGACTCGATCTCGGCCGGGTCGGCCACGCCGACGGGTGAGAGGTAGACGTAACCGTTGAGGAGGCGGATGTCCACGCCGAGCGCCGGCGGCACGATGTAGTGCCGGGTGTTGTACTGGGACAGCACGATGATCGCGAACTCCATGATGGTCGCGTCCCAGGGCTGGACCACTTCCGGCGTGTGCACGCCGTCCATGAACCAGAACATCGACTCCTCGTAGTCACGGCGGTCCTCGGAGAACACCGTGGAGTAGCTGTACAGAATCCCGCCATCCCTCGGCACCCGGAGGTGTCGTGATGTCGAACGGGCTAGGGAACCGGTCTGCCATGGCGTGCCCCTTTCAGCGGTCGCCGGCTGCGCGCGGCCTCGCGTGCAACGGTGCGACGAGAGTGCTCACGATGCTGTTCATGTAGTTGCCGCCAGCTGTGCTGGCCGGCTGGCGCGGCTTGCGGCTCCACACCGTCTCCGGGCGGCTCTGCAGCAGCAGCACCCGGCACGGTTCCGCCGCCGCGGGTATCCCGGCCTCCGCCGGCCCGTCAGCCTCCACCGCCCACTCGACGTCCTGCGGGCAGCCGTAGTGCCGCTCGGCCTGGCGGGCGAGCGCCGCGACCGCCTTGATCTCCGCATCGGACAGGCACGGGATGTCCTTCCTGTCCTCCTCGACCGGTACCCGCTCGACCCGGTCGCCGTCGGTCAGCCGGTACTCGATCTCCTTGTGCGAGACCGTCCGCCTGCCGACTTCGCCGATCACTTTGTCCACCAGGAAGTTGTCGGGGTTCACCTCGCCGGACACGACCGCCTCGCCGAAGCCCCAGTTCGCGTCGATCGCGACCTGGGAGCGGTCGCCGTCGTGCGGGTTGAGGGTGAACGCGACGCCGGCGGCGCGCGGCTGCACCATCTTCTGCACCACCACGCTCATCGCCAGCCCGGTCTCCGGGTAGCCGTGGTCCCGCCGGTAGCAGATGGCCCGGTCGGTGAACAGGCTCGCCCAGCAGAGCCGGATGTGGCTGAGCACGTCACGAGCGCCGCGCACCCACAGGTAGCTGTCGTGCTCGCCGGCGAAGCTGGCCTCGGGCAGGTCCTCGCAGGTGGCCGACGAGCGCACGGCGACCGGGAGGTCCGGCAGCTCGCACCGGCCGCACAGCGCGGCATACGCCTCCCGGACCTCGGTCTCCAGCCAGCCCGGCAGCGGCATCGAGGCGACCAGCTCACGGGCCTTGCGGGCGGCGTCGGCCACCGACCCCGGCCGCTCCGGGTCGGCGGCGGTGACCAGCGCGGCCAGCTCATCGGTCAGGCCGGCGGTGTCCCTGGCCTGCGCGTAAGCGGCGGCGGTGATCGCGAAGCCGGGCGGGACGGGCAGGCCGGCGCAGGTCAGCTCGCCCAGGCTGGCGTTCTTGCCGCCCACCTCACGGCGGTCGGCGTCGGTGTACCGCTCGAACCACACGATGTGCGCCATAGGGCCTCCCGGGACTGCCGCGCCCGCAGCCGGGCGATCGGTGACCTGAGTCACACCGTAGAGAGGCACGTGTTCCGCATGCAAGACCAGCTTCCCGCCGAGAGGAACGCGATGTAGTCTGCCCCCATGACCACCCCGGACCGGCGTGATCCCGGCCGGCTGTCATCGGTCCGCAACGCCGCCCGGTTGCTCAAGGAGTTCTCCGGGGTGGACAAGCAGCTGGGCGTGACCGAGCTGTCGGCCCGGCTCGGCCTGGGCAAGAGCACGGTCCACCGGCTGCTCGCCACGCTGACCGAGGAGCGGCTGCTGGAGCGCGACACCGTCTCCGGCCGGTACCGGCTGGGCCTGAGCATGTACGAGCTCGGCGCGGTGGTGACCGCGCACGTCAACCTGCACGAGGCGGCCATGCCCGCGCTGGTCAGCCTGCGCCAGCGGACCGGGGAGACGGTCCAGGTCGCGGTGCTCGATGGCCTCGAGGCGGTTTACGTCGAGCGGCTGGACAGCCTGCATACGCTGCGCATCTTCAGCCGGGTCGGGCACCGGCTGCCCGCGCACGCCACCAGCAGCGGCAAGGTGCTGCTGGCCGGCCTGCCGCCGCAGACCCTGGACGCCCGGCTGCGGCAGTGGCAGCCGGTGGCGATGACGCCGCGCACGATCACCAGCGAGCAGGAGCTGCGGGCCGAGCTGCGCATGGTCGCCAAGCGCGGCTGGGCCGAGAACGTCGAGGAGGGCGAGGTCGGGGTGGCGTCCGTCGGCGCGCCGATCCGCGGCATCGACGGCAGCGTCAGCGCCGCGATCAGCGTGGTCGGGCCGATCACGCGGGTGAAGGGTGCCTCGCTGCGCCGGTTCTGCGGGGCGGTCGTGGACGCCGCCAACGCGATCTCCGGCCGGCTCGGCTACCGCGGCTGACGCTCCGGCTGCCGCGGCAGCCGGAGCGTCAGGCAGGCGCCCGGTGACCGGCACATGACGGGCCCGGGTCAGGCGCTGATCATCTCGACGGCAGGCGCGGGCCGCAGGGTGACTGGCCGCGGGACGGCAGGCGCGGGCCGCGGGGCAGCGGGCTGCGGCTGCGGAGCGGCGGGCACCGGCTGCGGAGCGGCGGGCACCGGCTGCGGGGCGGCGGGCACTGGCCGCGGCGCGGGCGCGGGCGGCCGGGCGGCGGCCGGAACGCGCGTTCCGCGCAGCGCCAGCGCCGCGTAGCCGAGGACCGCGCACCCGGTCGTGACGAGCGCCCCACGGCCGCCGAGCGCCGTGACCAGTACCGGGGCCAGCAGCGATCCGGCCACGATCCCGCCCAGCGAGGCCGGCAGCGCGAGCCCGTAGGCCCGGCCGAACACCTCGGGGTCCAGCGTCCGCTGCAGGCTGGTCTCGGTCAGGATCTCCACCAGCATGCAGCCGAGGCCGGTGACGGCGACCAGGGCGATCGCCGCGGCCGGCCAGCGGGTCAGCGCGAGCAGCGGCATCGGCAGCCCGGCGGCGGCCAGCGTGGCCGCCAGCACGGCGCGGGGATGGCGGCACCGGACCGCGCGGCCGGCCAGCACGGTGCCGACCAGACCGCCGGCCCCGATCCCGGCGAACAGGTAGCCGTACCCGCCGGTGCCCAGCCCGATCTGGCGGGACACCACCAGCAGCAGCACGGTCTGGGTCCCGTACAGCGTGCTGCACATCATGTCCGCGCCGACCAGCCGCAGCGCCGCCGGGTGCGAGCGCAGCGCCGCGGCGCCGTCGGCCACCTCGCGCAGCAGCCGCGGCCGCGGGCCGGGCGAGCCCGCGGGCCGGAACGCCGCCCTGGCCCCGGCCGCCAGCACGCCGAGCGCCGACAGCCCGAACGTCAGCGCGTTGAGGCCGAACACGACAGCCGGCGGCCCGAGCAGCAACAGCACGCCGCCCAGCGCCGGGCCGCCGATGATGCCGACGCCGCTCACCGCCGAGCGGGCCGCGTTCGCGCCCGGCAGGTCGGCGTCGTCCACCACCCGCGGCGTGACCGCGGCGACGCACGGCATGTACGGCGCGGCGAAAGCCGTCGCGACGGCGGCGATCAGCGGGGCGAGCGCGATCGGCAGCTGCAGCACCGCGACGGCGGCCAGCAGCGCCATCAGCCCCATCCGGGCGATGTCACAGCCGATCATGACGCGGCGGCGGTCGAACCTGTCCGCCACCACCCCGCCCAGCGGGCCGAGCGCGACGATCGGCACGATCCTGGCGGCCGTGGTGACGCCGGCCCACAGCGGCGAGTGGGTGCGGTCGTAGACCAGCAGGACGAGCGCGAGGTTGTACATCCAGTCGCCGATCTGGGAGACCGTCAGCGACCCGAGCAGCCAGCGGAACGCCGGGTAGCGCAGCGCCGCGCGGATGGTCCCGGCTGGTGCGTTCTGGAAGTTCACCGGTCATGTCCCTTCGAGCCGACTGAAACCGTCAGCTCGAAGCCTGCTCCGCAGGCACCGGCGGGGCATCCGTGGTCACCACGGAACCACCACGTATTCCGGTACGGACTACTCAGCCCCGGCGGCTCACTCCCCGCGGGCGTGCGCGCGCAGCACGTCTGACCAGCTGCGCCGCGGCGACGCCACCGGAACGTCGGCGTAGCGCTCGCCGTCCCGCTCCAGCACCGGGTAGCAGCCGAGCCGGTAGCCGGCCGTGGTCAGGCAGTCGCCGCCGTCGAGGTCGAACCGGTAGAAGTGCCACGGGCAGGTCAGCACCCGGCCGTCGCGGATCCAGCCCTGGTCCAGCGGGCCGCCGTTGTGCGGGCAGGTGGCGTCGGTGACGTACCAGCTGCCGTCCACCACGAACACGGCCAGGCTCCGGCCGGCGCCCGGACCGTCCAGGACGTCCGGTCCCCGGCCGGCCCCAGCGGGATGAGAGGCATGGATAATTCCGAACGGCCTACCGGCAGGCCAGCTCGATCGTGCCGAGCCGGTCGATGCTGGCCACGACCACGTCGCCCGGCCGGACCGGCACGGCAGCGGTCAGCCCGCCGGACAGGATCACCTGGCCGGCCGTCAGGCCCTCGCCTTCGGCGGCCAGCGACCGGACCAGCCAGGCGACCGAGGCCGCCGGATGACCCAGCGCCGCGGCCCCGGCGGCCGTGGCCACGACGTCGCCGTTGTGCTCGAGCACCACGCCGGCCAGCCGCAGGTCGATGCCGTCCGGCGGGACCGGCGTGCCGACGATGAACCGGCCCGCCGAGGTGTTGTCGGCGATCACGTCCGGCATGGTGAACCGGTAGTCGAGGAACCGGGAATCGAGGATCTCGATGCCCACCGCGACGCGCGAGGTGGCCGCCAGCACGTCAGCGGCGGTCACCGACGGCCCGGACAGGTCCCGGCCCATGATGAACACGATCTCGGGCTCGGCCCGCGGCTGGATCAGCTCGCCGGTGACGAGCGGCTCGCCCAGGTCGAGCGCGTTCGCGCTGGCCAGGAAGCCGCGCACCGGCTCGTGCACGCCGACCTGGGCCTGCTTGGCCCGCGAGGTCACGCCGAGCTTCCAGCCGGCCAGCGGGCAGGCCTGCTCGCGCGCCACCGCCTGCACCGCGTAGCCGGCGGCCGCGTCCAGGCCGGGCGCCTCATCGGAGAGCGGCGCGATCGCGGTCCGGTCGGCGACGGCCTTGGCCAGCCGCGCCGCGAGCTCACTGACGTCGGTCATGACTCACCTTCCTGAGTGCTTACGGGCCGACCCGCACCGTGACGGGGCCGAGCCGGTCGAAGTCGGCGCGGAACACGTCACCGGCGGCCATCGGCACCGCGGCGTGCAGCGCCCCGGTCATCACCAGGTGGCCAGGCTCCATCGCGATGTCGTGCTCGCCCAGCGTGTTGGCCAGCCAGGCCACCACGGCCAGCGGGTCGCCGAGGGCAGCGGCCCCCGCGCCGGTGTCGATCAGCTCACCGTTGCGGGTCATCATCATCCCGATCAGCCGGGTGTCCAGGCCGGCCAGCGGAACGATCCTGCTGGAGATCGCCGCGGCGCCGTTGGAGGCCAGGTCGGCCACGGTGTCCGCGAGCTTGATCCGCCAGTCGGTGATGCGCGAGTTGACGATCTCCATCGCGGCGCACACCCCCGCGGTGGCCCGGCTCACGTCCGCGACGCTGACCCCCGGCCCGGCCAGCCGCTCCCCCAGCACGAACACGATCTCGGCCTCGATCTTGGGCTGGATGAAGCGGCTCAGCGGCACCATGTCGCCGCTGGCGTACAGCGTGGAGCCGAACACGGGCCCGTAGTCCGGCGAGTTGACGCCCACCATCCGCTGCATCGGCTTGGAGGTCAGCCCGACCTTGTAGCCGACGATCGTCTCCCCGTCGCCGAGCAGCATCCGGACCAGGTGCTGCTGCACGGCGTACCCGTCGGCCATGCCGAGACCGGGGTCGGTGTCGGTGAACGGGGCCACCGGCACGCCGGTGCGGCGTGCCTCGTACAGGGTTCTCGCCGCGGCAGCGGAATCAGCGATCGGCATGGGCTAGCGCTCCCATCGGGGCCTGCGATGGCGGGGGTTCGGACGGCTGGGGTTCGGACGGCTGGGGTTCGGATGGCCGGGGTTCGGATGGCCGGGCACCGGCTACCCGGCGCTCGGATGGCTCGAGCCCGGACCGGCGGGTGTCGCCAGCCAGGCCGGCCCGGGGCGGAGCGGGCTGGGGCAGCGCGAGCTGCCGGTCCCCGGGTGACCAGCCGAGCCTGCGCGAGACGGCGTCGCCGGCCTCGGTCACGGCCCGGGCGTACCGGCGGCGCTGTGCCGCCCCGAGCCGGACCAGCGGGGCGCCGATGCTGATCGCCGCGACGACCTCGCCGCGCGCGTTGCGCACCGGCGCGGCGATCGAGGCCACGCCGATCTCGCGCTCGTTGACCGCCTCGGCCCAGCCGCGGGCGCGGATCCGCGCCAGCTCGGTGCGCAGCCGGGCCGGGTCAGTGATCGTGTCCGGGGTCAGCGCGGCGAGCCCGGCCGCGGTGAGCAGCTCCTCCCGCGGGCCGGCCGGCATGAACGCCAGCAGCACCTTGCCCGAGCTGGTGCAGTGCGCCGGCACCCGGCGGCCGGTCTCGGTGAACAGCCGCAGCGAGTGCGAGCTCTCCAGCCGGTCCACGTAGACGACCTCGCCGCGGTCCAGCACGCCGACCTGCGCCGTCTCCCTGGTCTCCTCGCGCAGCATGGCCAGTACCGGCACGGCGGCGGTGTGCAGGTCCATGTGGATCCGGACCGCCTCGCCGAGCTCGAACATCACGATGCCCAGCCGGTAGCCGCCGGTGTCCGGATCCTGCTCGATCAGGCCCTCGGCGGTCAGCGTGCTGAGCAGCCGGTGCACGGTGCTCTTGCCCAGGCCGAGCCGCCGGCCGAGCTCGGACGGGCCGAGCTGCTCGGTGTGGCCGAGGAACGCCTTGAGCACGCGCGCGGCGTTCTGCACGGTGCTCAGCGCGGCGTCGCTCACGGCTCGGATCCTGTCCCGTTCGCCGCGGCGGGCTCGCCCGGGGACCACTGGGTCCGGCCGCCCACGCTGGCCAGCAGCGCCTTGCGGATCTCGGCGGGATCGGGCGCGTCCTGCTGGGCGAGCGCCGCCACCGCCGGGTCCCGCGGCGCGATGGCCGCGGCCAGCAGCGCCTGCGCCCGGGGCAGGCCGGCCAGCGCGGCGCCGGCCAGCTCGTCCACCAGCTGCTCGCGGCCCCTGGCCCGCTGCCTGATCGTCTCGAAGTCCCGCGCCGCGGCTGAGTCGCCGCTGGCCAGGCCGGTGCCGACGTGCGCGGCGTTGTGCCGGTTGAACGTGGTCCCCGGCGACGCGGTCAGGTGGTAGAGCACGGTGCTGATCCCGAGCGTGCGCCGCACCTCGGCGACGGCCGGTCCGGCCGTCTCGTCAATCAGCCCGAGTGCGGGCAGCACCACCGGGTCGAAGAACCGCACGGTCCAGCGCAGCGCGGCAGGCTCCCCCGCCTTGCCCGCCAGCTCGACCTCCTGGCCGTGCAGCGGGCCTAGCGACTCGGTGGTCGCGACCAGGTGCAGGCTGCGGACCGCGACCGCGGCCACCCGGAACGGGCCGGCCTTCAGCAGCGGCATGGCGCCCTGCACGGCCGGCGGGAAGGTGACCGCCTGGGCCAGGTAGCTGTCGTGAATGCCGGCCACGTAGCCCGCGACGGCATTCCGCATGCCCTGTGGCTCCACCGCGGCTCCGTTCGGAATGATGCTTTTCATGAATTTCTCTCGCCGTTCCTATTTCCGGAACGGTATGTCTTTATACGGAACGCTAGCCCCGGTAGCGTCAAGGCGTCAAGGCATCTCGCGGCAGCGTAATCCTGGAGGCACCATGGGCGTCCTGCGGCTGGCTCACGTTAACGTCCGCACTCCGGACCTGGACCTCTCGGCCGCGTATTACACCGAGGTCATGGGGCTGACGATCGCCGAGCGGACGCCCGAAGCCATCTACTTCACGTGCTGGGACGAGGAGGATCACCACAGCCTCCGGATCCGGTACAACCCGCGGACCGGGCTGGACCTGTTCAGCTTCCGGGTCGAGGCCGAGGACGACCTGGCCGGGCTGGAGAAGTCGCTGGAGCGGTACGGCTGCGACGTCGCCCGGATCAGCAAGGGCGAGTCGGTCGGGCAGGGCGAGTCGATCAGGTTCGAGATCCCGTCCGGACAGACGATGGAGCTGGTGTGGGACATCGAGCGGACCGGCAACCTGCTGGGCAAGCGGAGTCCGGCCCCGGTGCCGCCGCCCGGCCTGCGCGGGATCGCGCCGCCGCGGCTGGACCACATGCTGATCCACGCCGAGGAGGTGGCCGAGACCGGCGCGTTCTTCCGTGACGTGCTGGGCTTCCGGCTCACCGAGCAGGTGCTGGACGGCAACGGGCACCAGCTCGGCATCTGGCTGCAGCGCTCGGGCCGGGTGCATGACATCGCCGTGGTCAACGGCCCGAACGGGGCGCTGCACCACTGGGCGTACTGGCTGGACGACTGGGACGAGATCCGCAAGGCGGCCGACATCCTGGCGTTCAACGGGGTGCAGATCGACCAGGGCCCGACCCGGCACGGCGTCACCCGCGGCAACACGATCTACTTCTTCGACCCGCTCGGCATCCGCAACGAGGTGTTCACCGGCGGATACAAGCCGGACCCGGACTTCGAGGTCATCACCTGGACCGAGGACAACTTCGGCAAGGGGCTGTTCTACTACGAGAACGTGCTCAGCCAGCGCTTCCTGAGAATCCACACGTGAGGACGCACACCCGATGAGCGACAAGATCCTGCGGCTGCAGCATGTCGAGGTGCGCACCCCCGACCTGGAGCTGAGTGCCGCCTATTACACCGAGGTGCTCGGCCTGCTGGAGACCACCCGGGAGGACGACCGGATCTTCCTGAAGTGCTGGGACGAGCAGGAGCACCACTCGGTCGTGCTGCGGCAGGCGCCTACCTACGGCCTGGACCACATGTCGTTCAAGGTCGCCGAGATCGGCGACCTCGATCATTACACCGAACGGCTGACGGCGGCCGGGGTCACGGTCAAGCGGTATGCCCCGCGCGAGCTCGGCCCCGGCTGGGGCGAGGCGATCAGGTTCGACTCGCCGTCCGGGCACCTGGTCGAGCTGGTCTACGGCATGCAGAAGGTCGGCAACATGCTGCCGATGACCAACCCGCCGCCGCGGCCGCAGAACCTGGTCGGCATCGCGCCGCCCCGGCTGGACCACGTGTTCATCACCGCCGAGAACGTCGGGGAGACCACGGCGTTCTTCCGCGACGTGCTGGACTTCCGGCTGACCGAGCAGATCGTCGCCAACGACGGGCACCAGCTGGCCACCTGGCTGGAGCGGTCGCACAGCCCGCACGACCTGGCGATGATCACCGGTCCGAACGGGGGGCTGCACCACTTCGCCTTCTGGATGGACGACTGGAACGGGATCCGGGATGCGGCCGACACGCTGGCCTACTACGGCGTGGAGATCGACGTGGCGCCGACCAGGCACGGGGTGACCCGCGGCTACACGACGTACTTCTTCGACCCGGTCGGCAACCGCAATGAGCTGTTCACCGGCGGCTACTGGGTGGACCCGGACTGGGAGCCGGTGACCTGGACTGAGGAGGAGATGGGCCGGGCGATGTTCTACTACTCCCGGGAAGTCAACGAGCGCTTCTTCACGGTGCACTCTTGACCGCCACCGAGCGCCCGGAGGCACGGCGCACCGACCGGTACGAGGCACCCGCGTACCTGGCCCGCTACCAGGCGCGCCGCGATGCCGGGCCGCCCACGGACGACGCGGCGCAGGCCGCGGCCTCCGGCGACCCGCTGTACCTGCGCCGGTTCCGGGAGCGGGCCGGGCAGGGCGCGCAGGCACAGGCACAGGCGCTGGCCGGCGGCGGTAACGGCGCGGCGCAGGCCTATGCGGCGCCGCCGGGCACGGGTACGGCGCCGTCGCTGGGGGCGGGCCCGGACCCGGACCTGGTGACCTTCGAGGGCGAGTCCTTCACCCCGGCGCTGGCCGAGGTCACCCGGGGCAAGGAGATCGCGGCGCCGCTGGAGCGCCGGGCCGCGGAGCAGATCGTCGCCGACATCAGCATCATCAGGCACGGCATCACCCAGGGGTACTCGGCCGACGCCGGGCTGACCCCGATGGGAGCCTGGCAGGCGCACCGCCGCGGGCACGAGCTGGCCCGCCGGATCAACGACGGCGAGCAGGTGCGGATCGTCTGCGCGGACACCGGCCGCGCCCGGCAGACCGCCGACCAGCTCTACCGCGGCGTCACCGACGCGCTGGTGCTGTTCGGCCTGACCGCCGAGGTGAGCAAGCCAGAGCCGATCCCGGAGCTGCGCAACTTCGGCGTGTGGACCCCGGACGGCGTGCGCGACATCACGTCGGCGTTCCGGCTGTACCACTCGATGATGGAGCGGTTCGAGCGGATGGCGGTCGGCGAACGGCCGCGCTGGATGGTGGAGATCGACCGCTTCTACCGGATCCAGTTCGGCGGCGCGGACCCGATCCAGACCTGGCTGCAGGTCCCGATGATGTACTTCGAGCCGCCGCAGGCGTGCGTGCGGCGGTTCTGGCGCGGGATCAGCCGGCTGGTGAGCGAGTCACCGGGGCAGCGGATCCTGGCCGCCACCCACTCCGGGCCGATGCGCGCGTTCGCGACCTGGGCGCACGGCTACGACCCGGGCGAGCCGCTGAACACCGAGGAGGTCCGGGTCAAGATCCGCAAGGGCGGCGCCACCGCCCTGGTGTCCTACCGGAACCGGGTCACCGAGGTGCACATCCCGCCCGCCGACGAGGCGCCGGACTGGGAGGCCTGATTGGCTGCCGGGTCCCCGGCCGGGGACGGCCGGCCCTTTGACGCGCTGCTGCTCGACTACGGCGGGGTGGTGAGCCGGTCCACGTTCGAGCTGCTGCCGCAGCTGGCCGGCCGGCACCCGCAGGTGGCTGGCGCGCTGCGCCGCCGCGGCCCGCTGGGCGCCGAGCACGACGAGCTGTGGGACCGGATGATGGCGCGGGACATCAGCGAGCGGGAGTACTGGTCCCGGCGCGCCGCGGAGTTCGGCCGCGCGTTCGGCGCCGACTGGGACGTGCGCGACATGATGGCCTGGCTGGAGGACGGTGAGATCTCCGAGGCCGAGCGTATCCGCCCCCAGGCGGCCGAGCTGGTGGCGGACGCGCAGTCGGCCGGGATGCTCGTCGGCGTGCTGTCCAACGACCTGGCCGCGTTCCACGACCAGGACTGGCTGGACCGCCAGCTCATGCTGCGCCGGGTGGACGTCGTGGTGGACGGCTCGGTCACCGGCGTGCTCAAGCCCGACCCGCGCATCTACCTGACCGCGGCGGACCGGCTCGGCACCGCGCCGGAGCGGGTCGTGTTCATCGACGACATCCCGTGGAACGTGGCCGGCGCCGAGGCGGTGGGGATGACCGCCTGCCTGCTCGACTTGGCCGAGCCCGGCGGCGCGTTCGGCCTGGCCCGCAAGTGGCTGGGGCTGCCCGCCGCGTCCTCGTGACCGAGTCAACCGCCAAGGAGGACATCATGCCGCTGATCCGGATCGACATACTCGAAGGCCGGCCGCCCGAGGTGATCGAGGAGCTGCACACCCGGGTGGCCGCCCTGGTGGCCGAGATCATCGGCTCGCCGCTGGACCGCGTCCGTACTTACATCACCGAGATCCCGGCCGAGAACTGGGGCATCGGCGGCGTCCCGGCCGCCAGGGCGCGGGCGGACGAGGTCGACGCCCGGCGCCGCGCCGCCGCCGGCGCGGGTGGCTGACCTCTCGCGCGGCTGACCTCTCGCGCGGCTGACCTCCGCGCGGCTGACCTCTCGCGCGGCTGACCCCCGCGCGGGCTCCTGCCACGCGCGGCTTCCCGCGCCAGCCGGGATAATGGAGCGTTTGATAGGTGATAGCAGCGCAAGCGCTCCATTATCTCCGGTGCCACTTCCACGCCCACCGCCGCAGTGAGCACTGTGACGAACGTGGCTGGCGTGACAACATGCGTCCGGGTGCCGCTGTCGCCAGCGGTCAGTACCTGAGCGCTGCTTCCAGGACGGCCGCGGTGGCCGGCTCAGCTCACTGAACTTGTCCCGGGCTCGTCGCCGCCGTTGCCGGTCCCGCTGCTGCCGGTCCCGCTGCTGCCGGTCCCGCTGCTGCCGGTCCCGGCGCTGCCGGTCCCGGCGCTTTCCCCGGCAGCAGGCTTGTCCCCGCCACCGGCCGCCCTGACCTCGGCCAGCAGGGCCTCGAGCCGCGCTCCGGTGAGCCGCCGGAACCTGCGGTGCTGGCCGGTCCTGTTCAGCACCGCGACCTCGAGCTGGGTGGCGGTCAGGTCCGCGCCGTCGCCGTTCTCCTGGCCGGCCAGCGCGCCCAGCGCGAGGCCCAGCGCGCCCGCCAGCGTCAGCCCGTCGGCGTAGCGCTCCTTGAGCACGGCCGCCACCCGGTCCGACTGGCCGCCCATGGCCACGTAGCCGTGCTCGTCGGCCACCGAGCCGTCGAACGTGATCCGGTAGATCTGGTCGAGCTCCTCGGTGTCGCCCACCTCGGCGACGACGATCTCCACCTCGTACGGCTTGTTGCTCTCGGTGAAGATCGTGCCGAGGGTCTGCGCGTAGGCGTTGGCCAGGCCGAGCGCGGTGACGTCGTGCCGGTCGTACAGGTAGCCGTTGAAGTCGGCGTACCGGACCCCCGCCTTGCGCAGGTTCTCGAACTCGTTGTACATGCCCACCGCGGCGAATGCGATCCTGTCGTAGATCTCGCTGATCTTGTGCAGGGCACGGGACGGGTTCGGCGCGACGAACAGGATGCCGTCGGCGAACTGGATGACGATCGTGTTGCGGCCCCGGGCGATGTTCTTCCGCGCGTAATCCGCCTTGTCCTTCATCGCCTGTTCGGGCGACACGTAGAACGGCATGCTCACCGCTAAAGTTCCTTTGCTCGTGTGGCGGGGCCTGGCTGGTGCTCGGATGAGGCGGCGCCGGACTGGTGCTGGTGTGACCGGACCTGGGTGCTCGCGGGCGGGACCTGGAGAGTGCTCGCGGGCGGGAGCTGGGTGGTGCTCGCGGGCGCGGCCAGCCTAGCTGGCGGGCTCGGGCCGGAGCGGCGCCGCAGGGCCGTCCGGCCGCCGCATCCGCCCCTCTACCACGAGCTGGGCCACCTGCTCGGTCTCGGCATCGGACAGCCGCCGGAACCCGTCGGCCGTGACGGTCGCCACGACCGGGAAGATCCGCCTGGTCAGGTCGGGGCCGCCGGTGGCGGAGTCGTCATCGGCCGCGTCGTACAGGGCCTGCATGGCGGCGAGCACCGCGTCCTGCGCCGGCATGCCCTCGCGGTAGAGCTTCTTCAGTGAGCCCCGGGCGAACACCGAGCCGGATCCGATCGAGTAGAACCGGTGCTCCTCGTACCGGCCGCCAGTCGGGTCATAACTGAAGATCCGGCCAGCACCCGAGTCCTCGTCGTACCCGGCGAACAGCGGCACGACCACGAGTCCCTGCAGGGCCGCGCCGAGATTCCCTCGCACCATCGTGGCCAGCCGGTTGGCCTTGCCCTCCAGCGACAGCGCCCGGCCTTCCAGCTTCTCGTAGTGCTCGAGCTCGACCTGGAACAGCCGGACGAGCTCGACGCCGATGCCGGCCACCCCGGCGATGCCCACGCAGGAGAACTCGTCGCTACGGAAGACCTTCTCGATGTCGCGCTGCGCGATCATGCTCCCGGCCGTCGCCCTGCGGTCGCCGGCCATGATGACGCCGCCCTCGCAGGAGGCAGCCACGATCGTCGTGCCGTGCGGCAGGTCGGCCAGCACACCGCCGGCCGCCTGGCCGGACGGCACGTGGCCCGGCAGCATCCCGGGCGCGTAGCCGGAGAGGAAGTCGGTGAAGGACGACGTTCCCGCGCTCATGAATGCCGCAGGAAACCGCGCGCCGCCCGTGAACTCAGAACCCACGGGGATCCTTCCCGTCGTCGTTGTCAGGTACCTGAGCCGACCTTACTGGGTGGCAGTGACCTCTCACTGACCGCCCTTCTGCACGTAGGACCGGACGAACTCCTCGGCGTTCTCCTCGAGCACCTCGTCGATCTCGTCGAGGATCGCGTTAACGTCGTCGGACAGCGCCTCCTGGCGTTCCCTGACGTCCTCGGCGGCCTGCGGCTCGGTTTCCTCGGTCTCCTCGGTGCGCCGCGTCTGCCGCTGTCCCGGCGTGTCCTTTGTCGCCATTCGGTAACCTCCGTTTCCGGGGTAGCCCCGGGGTGGCAGGGCCACGTCCCAGTCCCTGCACTCTCAACGCTATCTTCGCCCCGCTGCATCCGGCCCAACCCTCCGGGCCTGCCTAATCCTTCGGCCAGCACAGCATCCTTGGGGCGGCACAGCATCCTTCGCCAGCACAGGGGCCGGCCGGATCAGTCGCGCCCGGTCAGTGCCGACACTAGCTCGGCCGCGCTGCTGCACCGGTCGAGCAGGTCGCCCACGTGCGCGCGGGTTCCCCGCAGCGGCTCCAGGGTCGGCACCCGCTGCAGCGACTCGCGGCCCGGGATGTCGAAGATGACCGAGTCCCACGAGGCGGCCGCGACAGACTCCGCGTACTTCTGCAGGCAGCGGCCGCGGAAGTAGGCCCGGGTATCCTCCGGCGGCATGTCCACGGCCCTGGTCACGGCGGCCTCATCGGTCAGCCGCTCTATCCGGCCGCGGGCGGCCAGCCGGTTATACAGGCCGCGGTCCAGCCGGATGTCGGAATACTGCAGGTTGACGAGCTGCAGCCGGGGGTGCCCCCAGCCGATGCCGTCCCGCCTGCGGTACCCGTCGAGCAGCTCGAGCTTGGCCACCCAGTCCAGCTCGCGGGACAGCAGCATCGGATCCTCGGCCAGCCGGTTCAGCACCGATTCCCAGCGGTCGAGCACGTCGACGGTCATCTCGTCCGCGTTCGTGCCGAACCGGTCCTCCACGTACTTCCTGGCCCGCTCCAGGTACTCCATCTGGAGCTGGACCCCCGTCATCCGCCGCCCGTCGCGCAGCGCCACCAGGTGCCTGCAGTCGCGGTCGTGCGAGATCGCCCGCAGCTCCGCGACCGGTGCTTCCACGGCGAGGTCGCCGTCGAGGAACTTGTCCTCGATCATCGCCAGCACGAGCGCGGTGGTGCCGAGCTTGAGGTAGCTGGAGATCTCGCTCATGTTCGCGTCGCCGATGATGACGTGCAGCCGCCGGTACTGCTCCGGGTCGGCGTGCGGCTCGTCCCGGGTGTTGATGATCGGCCGCTTGAGCGTGGTCTCGAGCCCGACTTCCACCTCGAAGAAGTCGGCGCGCTGGCTGATCTGGAAGCCCTCGCCCCTGCCGTCCGCGCCCAGGCCCACCCGGCCGGCCCCGCAGACCACCTGCCGGGACACGAAAAACGGGGTCAGGTGCCTGACGATGTCCGCGAACGGGGTGGCCCGGCGCATCAGGTAGTTCTCGTGGCAGCCGTAGGAGACGCCCTTGTTGTCGGTGTTGTTCTTGTACAGCTGGATGTTGGCCCCGCCCGGCATGGTGGCCGCGCGCGCTGCCGCCTCGGCCATCACCCGCTCGCCCGCCTTGTCCCAGATGACCGCGTCCAGCGGGTTGGTGCACTCGGGGGCGGAGTACTCCGGGTGCGCGTGATCGACGTACAGCCGGGCCCCGTTGGTCAGGATCACGTTGGCCAGGCCGAGGTCCTCGTCGGTCAGCTGGGAGGAGTCCGCCGCCTCCCTGGTCAGGTCGAAGCCCCGCGCGTCGCGCAGCGGGTTCTCCTCCTCGAAGTCCCAGCGGGCCCGGCGCGCGCGCGCCGCGGTCGCCGCCTGATAGGCGTTGACCACCTGGGAGGAGGTGACCATCGCATTAGCGCCCGGCTGACCGGGGACGGCAATGCCGTACTCGGTCTCGACCCCCATGACCCGCCGCACGCTCATAACGCAGAGCCTAGCCGCGGCCGCCGACAGCCCGGCACCGCCGGATCCCCTGCCGCGCAAGGGCGCAGCGCATCTCCCAGGCCGCCGTCCGGTCCCCGCGCCGGGCGGGCCATCGCAAGCCGCGGCACGCTACAGGTACTGCCCGGTGTTGGCGACGGTGTCGATCGACCGGCCCGCCTCGGTGCCGCTCTTGCCCGACACCAGCGTCCTGATGTAGACGATGCGCTCGCCCTTCTTGCCGGAGATCCGGGCCCAGTCATCAGGGTTCGTGGTGTTGGGCAGGTCCTCGTTCTCCTTGAACTCGTCGATGCAGGACGCGAGCAGGTGGGCGACCCGCAGCCCCTTCTGCCCGGTCTCGAGGAATTCCTTGATCGCCATCTTCTTGGCCCGGTCGGTGATGTTCTCGATCATCGCGCCGGAGTTGAAGTCCTTGAAGTACAGGACCTCCTTGTCGCCGTTGGCGTAGGTCACCTCGAGGAACCGGTTGTCCTCCGTCTCGCTGTACATCCGCTCCACGACCCGCTGGATCATCGCGTCCACGGCCGCGGCCCGGGAGCCGCCGTTCGCGGCGAGGTCGTCCGGGTGCAGCGGCAAGTCGGGCAGCACGTACTTGGAGAAGATGTCCCTGGCCGCCTCCGCGTCCGGCCGCTCGATCTTGATCTTCACGTCCAGCCGGCCCGGGCGCAGGATGGCGGGGTCGATCATGTCCTCCCGGTTGGAGGCGCCGATCACGATCACGTTCTCCAGGCCCTCGACGCCGTCGATCTCGCTCAGCAGCTGGGGCACGATCGTGTTCTCCACGTCGCTGGACACCCCGGAGCCGCGGGTGCGGAAGATCGAGTCCATCTCGTCGAAGAACACGATCACCGGCATGCCCTCGCTGGCCTTCTCCCTGGCCCGCTGGAACACCAGCCTGATGTGCCGCTCGGTCTCGCCGACGTACTTGTTGAGCAGCTCGGGTCCCTTGATGTTCAGGAAGAAGCTCCTGGCCTCCGGCACGGAGCCGCCGGCCGGCTGCTGCGGCGCGTCCCCGTTAGCGGGTGTGTCGGCCGTGCCCCGTTCGGAAGCTGCCTGGGCCGCGTCAGCGGCCGACTTCCTGGCGACTTGCTTGGCCAGGGAGTTCGCGACCGCCTTGGCGATCAGGGTCTTGCCGCAGCCGGGCGGCCCGTACAGCAGGACGCCCTTGGGCGGCCGCAGCTGGTGCTCCTTGAACAGGTCAGCGTGCAGGTAGGGAAGCTCGATCGCGTCGCGGATCTGCTCGATCTGCGAGGCCAGGCCGCCGATGTCGGAGTAGGTGAGGTCGGGCACCTCCTCCAGGATCAGCTCCTCGACCTCGGCCTTGGGGATGCGCTCGTACACGTAGCCCGAGCGCGGCTCGAGCAGCAGCGAGTCGCCCGCCCGCAGCGTCGCGTTCCGCAGCGGCTCGGCCAGCCGCACGACCCGCTCCTCGTCGGCATGCGCGATCACCAGGGCGCGCTCGTCGTCCTCGAGCACCTCCTTGAGCATGACGACCTCGCCGGCCGTCTCGTAGCCCTGCGCGATCACCACGTTGAGCGCCTCGTTAAGCACGACCTCCTGGCCGGGCTTGAGCTCGTCGAGATCGACCGCCGGGCTGACGTTGACCCGCATCTTGCGGCCGCCGGTGAACACGTCGGCGGCACCGTCCTCGCAGGCACTGAGGAAGACGCCGAACGCTGACGGCGGCTGGGCCAGCCTGTCGACTTCCTCCTTGAGCGCGACGATCTGGTCGCGGGCTTCCCGCAGCGTGCCGGCCAGCCGTTCGTTCTGGCCGGTCACCGTCGCGATGCTGGCCTCTGCCTCGCGCAGCCGCTCCTCGAGCAGCCGGACATGGCGCGGTGAATCGGACAGCCTGCGGCGCAGCGCGGCGACCTCTTCCTCGAGGAAGGAGATCTGTGTCGTGAGGCCATTGACCTCGTCATCGTGTCGCGCACCGCGCGAGCTATCGTCGCGAGCGGCCACGTCCCTCACCCCCTTCCGAGAGCTCACTCATCTAGACCCTACCTATCCGGGGGACAGTCGTAACCTCGGCCGGCCCCTGTGTTGACATTCTCTCGTCACGATACGGAAACGTTTGGCACGATTGCGTGACCGCCGTCATGCCTGGCTGGCTTCCGCGTCCTGTGCCGCCTTGGCTTCCGCGTCCTGTGCCGCCTTGGCCGGCCGCCTGCGCCGGGGCGGCGGCGTCACGCCGTCGGCGAGCCTGCGCGCGGTGACGACGAAGCCGGTGTGCCCGACCATCCGGTGCTCGGGCCGGACCGCGAGGCCGTCCACGTGCCAGCCGCGGATCAGCGTCTCCCACGCCGACGGCTCGTCGAAGCAGCCCTGTTCGCGCAGCGCCTCGGTGACCCGGGACAGCTGCGTGGTGGTCGCCACGTAGCAGCAGACGAGCCCGCCTGGGATGAGCAGCCGCTCGGCGGCCCCGGTGAACTCCCAGGGCGCGAGCATGTCGAGCACGACCCGGTCGAAGGGCCCCCCGGCAGGCTCCGGCTCAGCATCGGCCAGGTCGCCGACCGTCAGCCGCCAGGCCGGGTGCGGGCCGCCGAAGAACTTCTCGACGTTTTTCCTGGCTATCCCAGCGAAGTCGGGCCGTCGCTCGTAGGAGGCGACGAGCCCGCCCTCGCCGACCGCGCGCAGCAGCCAGCAGGACAGCGCGCCGGAGCCCGCGCCGGCCTCGATCACCCGCGCGCCAGGGAAAATGTCGGCGAACGCCACGATGTGCGCCGCGTCCTTGGGGTAGACCACCGCCGCCCCCCGGCCCATGCCCAGGGTGAAGTCGGCGAGCAGCGGCCGCAGCGCCACGTAGGGGGTGCCGCCGGTGGAATGCACCACGCTGCCGTCGGGCTGGCCGATCAGCGCGTCGTGCGCCAGCGCCCCGCGGTGGGTGTGGAACGACTGGCCGTCGGCCAGCGTGACCAGGTGCTTGCGGCCCTTGGGGTCGGTCAGCTGTACCTGGTCTCCGGCGCGGAGCGGGCCGCGGCACTGACGGTTCACGCCGTCAGGGTAGCGGCGCGCGGGAGCGCTGCTGTCAGGTGCCGGCGAACGCGTGGTCCAGATCCTCGGCGGCGAGCACCCCGAACACCTTGCCGGACGGCTCGACGAGCAGGTACTCCGACGCCGGTGACTTGCGGACCGCCTCGAGCAGGGCCATCCCGGACAGGTCGGCGGACAGCACCAGGCTCTCGTCCAGGCTGCGGGCCAGCGAGCCCGCCTCGATCCAGGGCCTGCGCTGCGGCGGCGTGGCCATGACCGCGGACTCGTTCACGATCGCGATCGGCTTGTCCTCGTGGTCCACCACGACCAGCGCGCGGGCCTGGGCCGCGTCCGCCCGCCTGATCGCCTCGGCCAGCGGGAGGCTGGCCTGGATCGGGATCGCGCGCCTGGCCAGCAGCCGCGCCTGCAGGCCGGGCAGCCGCTCGCGAACCTTGGTGACCTTGATCGCCTGGCCGGCGCCGAGCCACATGAACGCCGCGATCACCGCCAGCCAGGCCGCGTCGAACACGGCGTTGGAGTTGCTGTTCCTGGCGAACAGCAGGAACGGCACCAGCAGCAGCGCGGCGGCGAGGACCCGGCCGGCCCAGGCCGCGCCCAGCGTGGCGGTGCCGGGGCGGCGGGTGAACTTCCAGATGCCGGCCCGCAGCATCCGGCCGCCGTCCAGCGGCAGCCCCGGCAGCAGGTTGAACAGCCCGACCAGCAGGTTGGCCCAGACCAGCTGGATGACCAGCACGTGCGCCGTGCCCGCCGGGACCAGCCTGCTCAGCCCGTAGCCGACCGCGGCGAGGGCCAGCGAGACGGCCGGGCCTGCCGCGGCGACCAGGAACTCCCTGGCCGGCGTCGGCGCCTCCTTCTCGATCTCGGAGAAACCGCCCAGCGGGTACAGCAGGATCCTGCGCACCGGCAGGTGGAACGCCCGCGCGACCACGCAGTGGCTCAGCTCGTGCACGAGCACGGACGCGTAGAGCAGCACGACGAACAGCGCCGACACCAGGTAGCGCAGGTTGCCGCTGACGGACCGCTCCAGGCTGTTCGCGTACAGCAGGATGAACAGGCCGGCGATGAGGAACCAGTACGGCGAGATGTAGACCGGTATGCCGAACGGGCGCGCAATCACGATCCCTGGCTGGGGGTCACGCCGTGGAGCGGGCCGTTCAGGTGTCATACCTGCCACTTTTACGATGTTACGTGAAACCCGGTTCGCCCCGCCGTCAGCGCGCCGGGCAGCCGCGCCCGGGGCACCGCGGAGTCGGGCAAAGCGGCGGAGTTGTCGGTGGCCTACCCTACGCTCCCTCTCGTGAGTTACCCGCAGACAGCGCCGGGACACCCGTCCCGCCTGGATACCGCGCCGGCGACGGGCGAGGGCGAGCCGCGCGGGCCGGCGATCTCGCCGTCGCGGGCCGGTGACTTCATGACCTGCCCGCTGCTCTACCGGTACCGGGTCATCGACCGGCTGCCCGAGCCGCCGAGCCCGGCGGCGGCCCGCGGCACGCTGGTGCACGCGGTGCTGGAGCGGCTGTTCGACCGGCCCGCCGCGGAGCGGACCCCGCAGGCGGCGCGCTCGCTGCTCGGGCCGGAGTGGGACCGGCTGGTCGAAGAGTCCCCCGAGCTGGCCGCGCTGTTCGCCGACGAGCCCGGCCGGGAGGCCTGGACCGCGGAAGTCACCACGATGCTCGACCGCTACTTCACCATGGAGGACCCGACCCGGATCGAGCCGGCCGAGCGCGAGCTGTACGTGGAGACCACGCTGGCGTCGGGGCTGCGGCTGCGCGGCTACGTGGACCGGCTGGACGTGGCGGCCGGGGGCGAGGTCCGGATCGTGGACTACAAGACCGGGACCGCGCCGCGCGCGGAGTTCGAGGCCCGGGCGCTGTTCCAGATGAAGTTCTACGCGCTGGTGCTGTGGCTGATCCGCGGCGAGGTGCCCCGGCTGCTGCAGCTCATGTACCTGGGCAACGGCGAGATCCTCAGGTACCAGCCGGACGAGGCCGACCTGCGCGCGACCGAGCGGAAGATCCAGGCGCTCTGGCGGGCCATCGAGCGGGCGCAGGCCGCGGGCGACTGGCGGCCGCGGCCGAGCCGGGTGTGCGAGTGGTGCGCGCACAAGGCGATCTGCCCGGCGTTCGGCGGCACGCCGCCGCCGCTGCCGGCGCAGGCTCCCGCCCCGGACGCCGCCGCCCCGGATGTCGTCGTGCCGGTCCCGCCGGCGCAGGCTCTGGACGACGTGGCGCCGGTCCCGCCGGTGCCCGCTCCCGCCCTGGACGCCGCCGTGCCGGCGCTGGCTCCGCCCCGGGTGCCGCCGTGCCGGTCCCGCCCGCACCGCCTCCCGGGCCGGGCGGCACGCTGCCCTCAGCGCCGTTCGGGACGGCCAGCTAACGGCTTGTCCGGCCGAGCGGCGAAACCCGGGCGAAACGTACGTGCCATCTGACGTAATGACGGCGGAACACATTCCCATTACGCTGCGGGCGTGGCGGACATCTTCGACGGATACCAGCCGGCAGCGGCATGGGACGAGATGTTCGCCGGGCCGGGCCGGCCACGGCCCGCCTACGACGGCCTGATCGCCGCGCTGCAGCCGATGGACCCGGCGGAGCTGCGGTTCCGCGCCGAGCAGCTCGCCCGGGTGTTCACCGACCGCGGGGTGACGTTCGACCTCGGCGGTGAGGAGCGGCCGTTCCCGCTCGACCTGATCCCCAGGGTGATCGACGCGGTCGAGTGGGACCTGCTCGTCCGCGGCGTCCGGCAGCGGGTGCTCGCGCTCGAGGCGTTCCTCGCCGACGTCTACTCCGGCCGGCAGGTGCTGATCGACGGCGTCGTGCCGTGGCGGGCGGTGTTCACCTCCGCCGGGTTCTGCCGGGAGGCGGCCGGCCTGGTCCCGCCGAACGGCGTCCGCGTGCACGTGGCCGGCATTGATCTGATCAGGGACGAGCACGGGACGTTCCGCGTGCTCGAGGACAACGTGCGCATCCCGTCCGGGGTCAGCTACGTCATCGAGAACCGGCGGGCGATGACCAACACGTTCCCCACGCTGTTCGCCG
The DNA here is from genome assembly GCA_963702235.1 of uncultured Actinomycetes bacterium. Taxonomy (GTDB): domain Bacteria; phylum Actinomycetota; class Actinomycetes; order Streptosporangiales; family Streptosporangiaceae; genus PALSA-505. Next base: position 567,371 of record CAVPBZ010000018.1, on the reverse strand, counting down.
AGCAGCGGGTGAACCCGGTTGATGAGTACCCGGTCCGGCTGCTCGCGGCGCTGCGCGCCGCCGCCCCGTCCCGGGCCAGCGACCCGGTCGTGGTCGTGCTCACGCCCGGCATGTACAACGCGGCCTACTTCGAGCACACGCTGCTCGCGCGGCTGATGGGCGTGGAGCTGGTCGAGGGGCGCGACCTGTTCTGCTCGGGCAACCGGGTCTTCATGCACACCACCCAGGGACGCCGCCAGGTGGACGTGATCTACCGGCGGATCGACGATCTGTTCCTCGACCCGCTGCACTTCCGGCCGGACTCAGCGATCGGCTGCCCGGGGATCATCAACGCCGCGCGGGACGGCAACGTGGCCATCGCCAACGCGCTGGGCAACGGGATCGCCGACGACAAGCTGCTGTACACCTACGTGCCGGACCTGATCCGGTACTACCTCAGCGAGGATCCGCTGCTCGGCAACGTGGAGTCCTACCGGCTGGACGACCCGGACATCTGCTCCTGGGTGCTCGCCGACCTGGACCGGTTCGTGCTCAAGCCGGTGAACGGCGCCGGCGGCGTCGGCATCGTGATCGGGCCGATGGCAGACGAGCCGACGCTGACCAAGCTGCACGGCACGGTGGCGGCCGACCCGCGCGGCTGGATCGCGCAGCGCACGGTCGCGCTGTCCACCTCGCCGGTGCTCATCGACGAGCGGCTCGCGCCCCGGCACATCGACCTGCGGCCGTTTGCCGTCAACGACGGGAATGACGTCTGGCTGCTGCCCGGCGGGCTCACCCGGGTGGCGCTGCCCGAGGGCACGCTCGTGGTCAACTCCAGCCAGGGCGGCGGGTCCAAGGACACCTGGGTGCTGGACGCCAACCGGGAGCCGCCGGACGCCCGCCCCGCCGGCGCTGGCCGCCCGGCCAGGGCCGGGCTCGGTACTGCCCCGCGGCCTGGCGGGGCCGCGCCGCCCGGCAGGCCGGGGACGCTGGCGCCGCCGGGCCTGCCGGGGCTGCCCGCCAGCCTGGCCGCCGACCGGCAGAGCGGGCCCATGCGGGGCCACGAGCAATGAACCTTTTCATCCTCAGGAAATCGGCCAGCTTCCCGTGTCGGCTCAGCGGGCGGATGAAAGAGGCCCAATGAACACCGCGCTGCTGAGCCGGATCGCGGAGACCCTGTACTGGACCGGGCGCTACATCGAGCGCGCGGACGACACCGCGCGCATCATCGACGTCTACATCCACCGGATGCTGGAGGATCCGCAGATCGATAAGGACGCCGACTGCCGCGGGCTGCTGGCCATCCTCGGGGTCGCGCTGCCCGAAGGCCAGCGGGCCGACATCGGGCTGGCGCTGTTCAAGCTGGCCTACGACGCCAAGAGCCCCAGCGCCGTGACCGGCGCGGTGCTCGCCGCCCGGGCCGGCGCGCGGGGCGTGCGCGGCGTGGTCTCGAGCGAGATGTGGGAGTGCCTCAACGTCACCTGGAACGGGCTGGCGGCCCAGCGCAGGTCGGCGGAGCGGCTCGGCCCGCACGTCTACCTCAGGTACGTCAGCGAGCGGGCCGCGCTGTTCTTCGGGCTGGCCGACTCCACGATGAGCCACGACGCTGCCTGGCGGTTCCTGGTCCTCGGCCGCAGCCTCGAGCGGGTCAACATGACGGCCCGGCTGCTGCTCGCGCACACGCCGGCGACGCAGTACGAGCTCGGCTGGTCGATGCTGCTGCACGCCTGCGGCGCGCACGAGTCCTTCATCCGCAGTCACGGCTGGGCCAGCGAGCCGCAGCGGGTCACCGAGTTCCTGCTGCTGGACAGGCTCTTCCCGCGCTCGGTGATGCACGCGCTGTCGGTCGCCGAGGAGTGCCTCACCGCCCTGGATCCCGGCCCGGAACGGGCCGGCGACGCCAACCCGGCGCGACGGCCCATCGGGTACCTGCGGACCAGGCTGGAGTACGCCGACCCGAAGGCCCTGGCCGGCCAGCTTCCCGAGCTGCTGGCCGCGCTGCAGGAGACCTGCGGGCAGGCCAGCGACGCGATCACCAAGCGCTACTTCCAGTACGCCGCGCCCGTCACCTGGGTGCAGGAGGGCTGAGCATGGGCTGGCGCCTGGAGATCCTGCACACCACCAGGGTCAGCTACGCGGGAGCCGCGCGGGCGTCCTACAACGAGGCCCGGATGACGCCGCTCGCGCTGCCCGCGCAGACCGTCCTGGGCACCAGGATGTCGCTGGGCACCCCGGCGCCGATCTGGACCTACCGGGACTACTGGGGGACGACGGTCAGCTCGTTCGACATCCAGGAACCGCACGAGGAACTGACCGTGTCCGCCCACGCCACGGTCGAGACCAGCCCGCCGCCGGCGCCGGCCCGGCCGCTGCCCTGGGGCGAGCTGCGCGAGCAGGCCGAGAGCGGGCGGCTGCTGGAGTACCTCGCGGCCACGCCCCGCACTACCGTGGACCGCGACCTCGCTGCCTCGGTAGCCGGGCGCGTCTCCGGCTCGGATCCGCTGGAGGCCGCGGCCGAGATCGCCGGCTGGGTGCGCGAGCGGGTCTCGTACGTGCCCGGCGCCACCGAGGTGCAGACGAGCGCCCAGGAGGCCTGGGACAAGGGGGAGGGAGTCTGCCAGGACATCGCCCATCTCACCGTCGCCCTGCTCCGCGAGGCCGGGCTGCCCGCCCGCTACGTCTCCGGTTACCTGCACTTTGACCCCGCGGCGGAGCCCGGGCGTGCCGTGGCCGGGCAGAGTCACGCGTGGATCGAGTACTGGACCGGTGAGTGGGTGCCGTGCGACCCGACCAACCTGGCGCCGGTCGGCGAGCGGCACGTGGTGGTGGCCCGGGGCCGTGACTACTCCGACGTGCCGCCGCTGAAGGGCATCTATCACGGTGCGCCGAGCGTCGCGCTGGACGTCACGGTCGAGATGACCCGGCTCTGACCGGCCAGCGGCGGCCAGACACGGCGGCGACAGATACCACTTGCTTTCAACTTGCGATAGTACTTAACTGGTCTCGTGGGCCGCACCAGCCGCGGTGTGCGACCATGAAATCAGGCCACGCGGACGAGGGGCAGTCTCATGTTCAACTTATAGCCAGATCGCCTGGCTCCCGCTGTGCGGGGGGCTCACCGGCCTCGGCCTGGTCGCGAGCTGGTTCGCCTTCCGCAGGCGCGGGTTCGGAGCCGGCCTGCGCGGCGTGGCATGGTCGCTGCTGCCGCTGGCCGCGTACCTGACCGGCGCGATCGAGATGATCTGGAAGATCGGCGTCGCGATCGGCGACTTCGGCACCGCGTTCATCTTCTCGCCGGAGAAGTGGGCCGGGATCGTGGTCACCGGGGTCGCGCTGGTGGCCTTCGTGGTCTCCGGCCTGCTGCGCCGCAGTCGCCCCGGCAAGGACGGCAAGCCGGCCGACGGCACGCTGACGGACGGTAAGGCCAAGGGCGGCGCCGCGAAGGCCGGCCCGGCCAGGAAGGGCCAGGCGATCGCGGCCCGCTCCGGGAAGGCTCCGGCCGCCGGCGACGACGACGACGACTTCCGCGACATCGAGAAGATCCTGCGCGACCGCGGCATCAGCTGACGCCGGCGGCGGGCGCGGCACCGCCCTCCGGGGCTCAGCTGACCCCTGCGACGAGCTCGCGCAGCCGGGCGACGCTGAGGTCGGCCAGGGAGGACACGATCAGCCGGCCAGGCGCGGGCGGTACCGGGGCCACGTTCGGCACCGCGATCACCTGACAGCCCGCCGCCTCGGCGGCCGCCACCCCGTTCGGCGAGTCCTCCAGCACCACGCAGCTGCCCGGGTCGGCAGCCAGCAACTTGCTGCCCAGCAGGTAAGGCTCGGGATCCGGCTTGATCCTGGTGACGTCCTCCGCGCACACGGTGACCTCGAAAGCCAGCCCGGTCGCGCGGAACACCGCGTCCATGATCACCCGTTCGGACGAGGTCACCAGCGCATGCGGCACCCCGGCCGCCCGTACCCCGGCGAGCAGCTCCTGTGCCCCGGGCCGCAACCGCACCGGCGAGGTGGCCAGCCGCGCCACCATCCCGTCCAGCAGCCAGCCGGCCAGCTCGTCCCTGGAGACCAGCGTGCTGGCCTTGCCGAGGAGATAGCTGAGGGTCGCCTCGAGGGATCCGCCGACCAGCCTGGCCTGGTCGGCGGGGCTCCAGTCACCGCCGAGCCGGGCCATGACCTCGCACTCGACCTCGAACCAGAGCGGCTCGGTGTCCACGAGCAGCCCGTCCATGTCGAACATGACGGCTTGCAGCACCGCCATCAGACGCTGAAGTATTTCGCCTCGGGGTGGTGGACGACCAGGGCATCGGTGGCCTGCTCCGGGGTGAGCTGGAAACCCTCGGACAGTTCCACCCCGACCCGCTCCGGCGCCAGCAGCCGCATGATCTTGGCCCGCTGCTCCAGGTCGGGGCAGGCAGCATAGCCGAAGGAGAAGCGGGCGCCGCGGTAGCCGAGCTTGAAGAAGTCATCCAGGCTGTCCGGGTCGTCGGAGCCGAAGCCGAGCTCCGACCTGATCCGCCGGTGCCAGAACTCCGCCAGCGCTTCGGTGAGCTGCACCGATAGCCCGTGCAGCTCGGCGTATTCGCGGTAGGCGTTTTTGCCGAACAGCTCGGCCGCCGCCTCGCTGATCTTCGCGCCGACCGTGACGAGCTGGAACCCCACCACGTCGGTCTCGCCGGACTCGCGGGGCCGGAAGTAGTCCGCCAGGCACAGGTGCCTGTCCCGCCGCTGCCGCGGGAACCCGAATCGCTCCCGCTCGGCCCCGGAGTCGTCCAGGACCACCAGGTCATTGCCCTCGCTCACGCACGGGAAGTAGCCGTAGACCACGGCCGCCTCGAGCATGCCCTCGGTCCGCAGCCGTTCCAGCCACATCCGCAGCCGCGGCCTGCCCTCGGTCTCGATCAGCTCTTCGTAGGACGGCCCGGCTCCTCTGGTTGCCTTGAGCCCCCACTGCCCCATGAAGGTGGCACGCTCGTCGAGGTAGGCAGCGTAGTCGGCGAGCGGTATCCCCTTGATGATCCGGTCCCCCCAGAACGGCGGTACCGGGACGGGGTTATCGGTGCTTACGTCCGAACGGGCAGGTATCAGGCCCGGCTCGGTGACCTCCAGCATGGCACCGGGCCCCCTGTTCGCCACCCGGCGCTGCCGCAGCGCCGGCAGCGCCGCCCCGGCCTCGCCCCGCTTGACCGCCATGCACGCGTCCATCAGCCGCAGCCCCTCGAACGCGTCACGTGCGTAGCGCACCTCGCCGCGGAACAGCGAGGCCAGATCCTGCTCCACGTAGGAGCGGGTCAGGGCCGCGCCGCCGAGCAGCACCGGCCACCGGTCGGCCTGCCCGCGCGAGTTCAGCTCTTCCAGGTTGTCCCGCATCACCACGGTGGACTTGACCAGCAGCCCGGACATGCCGATCACGTCCGCGTCGTGTTCCTCGGCCGCGGCCACGATCGCCGAGATCGGCTGCTTGATCCCGATGTTCACCACGTCGTAACCGTTGTTGGACAGGATGATGTTGACCAGGTTCTTGCCGATGTCGTGCACGTCACCGCGGACCGTGGCGAGCACGATCGTGCCCTTGCCCTCGTCGTCGGACCGCTCCATGTACGGCTCGAGGTAACTGACCGACGTCTTCATCACCTCGGCCGACTGGAGCACGAACGGCAGCTGCATCTGGCCGGACGCGAACCTCTCGCCGACCGTCTTCATCCCGTCGAGCAGCACGTCGTTGACGATCTCCAGCGCCGGCCTGCTGGTCAGCGCCTCGTCCAGATCCGGCTCCAGGCCGATCCGCTCGCCGTCGATAATCCGCCGCTTCAGCCGCTCCCACAGCGGCAGGCCGAGCAGCTCCGCGGCCCGGCCCGCCTTGACCGCGGCCGCGTCCACCCCGTCGAACAGCTCGAGCAGCTTGGTCAGCGGGTCGTATCCGTCGTGCCGCCGGTCGTAGATGAGGTCCAGCGCGGTCTGCAGCTGCTCGCCCGGGATGCGGGCGATCGGCATGATCCGCGACGCGTGCACGATCGCGGAGTCGAGGCCCGCCCGCACGCACTCGTCCAGGAAGACCGAGTTCAGCACGGCCCTGGCCGCCGGGTTCAGCCCGAACGAGACGTTGGAGACTCCCAGCGTCGTCTGCACGTCCGGGTAGCGGCGCTTGACCTCGCGGATCGCCTCGATGGTCTCGAGCGCGTCCCTGCGGGTCTCCTCCTGCCCGGTCGCGATCGGGAAGGTCAGGCAGTCCAAGATGATGTCGCAGGTCCGCATGCCCCAGTTGCCGGTCAGATCCTCGATCAGCCGGGTGGCGACGGAAACCTTCCAGTCCGCCGTGCGGGCCTGCCCGTTCTCGTCGATGGTGAGCGCGATCACGGCGGCGCCGTGCTCTTTGACCAGCGGCATCATCCGGGCGATCCGCGAGCCTGGCCCGTCCCCGTCCTCGTAGTTGACCGAGTTGACCACTGCCCTGCCGCCGAGCAGCTCAAGGCCCGCCGTGATCACCTCGGGCTCAGTCGAGTCCAGCACGAGCGGCAGCGTGGCCGCGGTGGCCAGGCGGCCCGCGAGCTCCTTCATGTCGGCGACGCCGTCCCGGCCGACGTAGTCCACGCACAAGTCGAGCAGGTGCGCGCCGTCCCTGGTCTGCTGGCGGGCGATCTCCACGCAGTCGTCCAGTCGGTCGGCCGCCATGGCCTCGCGGAATGCCTTGGACCCGTTCGCGTTCGTCCGCTCCCCGATCGCGAGGAACGCGGTGTCCTGCCGGAACGGCACGTGCTGGTACAGCGACGCGACGCCGGGCTCCGGCCGGGCCCGCCTCTTGGCCACCGGCCGGCCGCGGAGACGCTCGACCACCGCCGCCATGTGCTCGGGCGTGGTCCCGCAGCACCCGCCGACCAGGGCCAGCCCGAACTCGGCGGTGAAGCTGTCATGCGCCGCGGCCAGCTGGTCGGGGGTCAGCGGGTAGTAGGCGCCGTCGGCGGTGAGCTCAGGCAGGCCCGCGTTCGGCATGCAGGACAGCGGTATCCTCGCGTGCCGGGACAGGTAGCGCAGGTGCTCGCTCATCTCGCCCGGGCCGGTGGCGCAGTTGAGCCCGATGGCGTCGATGCCGAGCGGCTCGAGGGCGGTCAGCGCGGCGCCGATCTCGCTGCCGAGCAGCATGGCGCCGGTGGTCTCGATCGTCACCTGCACGATGAGCGGCACGCTCGTGCCGGCGGCGGCGATGGCGCGCCTGACCCCCACCACGGCCGCCTTGGCCTGCAGCAGGTCCTGGCAGGTCTCCACGATGAGCGCGTCGGCGCCGCCACGGATCAGGCCGCCCGCGTTCTGCTGGTAGGTGTCACGCAGTTCGGTGAAGACGACATGTCCCAGCGTGGGCAGCTTGGTTCCAGGGCCGACGGAGCCGAGCACCCAGCGCGGGTGTTCAGCGGACGTCCACGCGTCGGCCGCCTGCCGGGCGATACGGGCGGCCGACTCCGACAGCTCGCCGATCTTGCTCGCGAGCCCGTACTCGCCGAGGTTGCCGAGATTGGCTCCGAACGAGTTGGTGGTAACGCAGTCCACGCCTACGGCGAGATACTGGTCGTGTACGGATCTGACGATGTCCGGCCTGGTCTCGTTCAGTATCTCGTTGCAGCCCTCGTGACCGAGAAAGTCATCGAGGCAGGCGTTGCTGGCCTGCAGCATGGTGCCCATAGCCCCGTCGGCAACGACGACTCGCCCGGCCATAGCCTGCAGAAGCGGCACAGTTTCGCTCATAGGCTGCCTATTCTAGTGGCCGGTTACGGGCGACTATCGGCGACGATGCGGCGGGACCCGGGCTGGTCACCCAGTGATCATGGTTGACCACGTAATCTGGAAGAGTCCGGGTTGACGGGTCCTCGAACCGGCCGGGGAGGAGGTGGTGAGTGATCAAGCTCAACGGCGTGGAGAAGCTCACCGCACCGGTACTGGTCGTCGCCTTCGAGGGCTGGAACGACGCGGGTGAGGCGGCCAGCGGCGTGATCAGCCACCTGGGCATCGAGTGGGACGCCACGCCCATCGCGGCCATGGATCCGGAAGACTTCTACGACTTCCAGGTGACCCGGCCGGTGGTGGAGATGTCCGAGGGGCGCACCGAGCGGCTGGTCTGGCCGACGACGCGGTTCTCGGTCGCCAGGCCCGAGGGGTTCAACCGCGACATCGTGCTCGTGCACGGCATCGAGCCGAACATGCGCTGGCGGGCTTTCACCGAGGAGCTGGTGGCAGCGTTCGCCGAGCTGAAGGTGGAGCTCGTCGTGCTGCTCGGGGCGCTGCTCGCCGATTCCCCGCACACCCGGCCGGTGCCGGTGTCCGCGGCGGCGTCCGATCCCAAGCTGGCGGCCGAGCTGGCCGCCTCGCCCGTGGACTACAAGGGCCCGACCGGGATCGTCGGCGTGCTGGCGCACGCGTGCGCCGATGCCGGGATCCCGGCGGTGTCGCTGTGGGCGTCGGTGCCGCACTACGTGGCGCAGCCGCCGAGCCCCAAGGCGACGCTGGCGCTGCTGCGCGGCGTCGAAGACGTGCTCGACGTGCCGCTGCCGCTCGCCGATCTCAGCGAGAAGGCGCGGGCCTGGGAGCACGGTGTCGACGAGCTCGCCCAGCAGGACACCGAGGTGGCCGACTACGTGCGCACGCTCGAGGAGTCGCAGGACGCGACCGACCTGCCGGAGGCCAGCGGCGACGCCATCGCCCGCGAGTTCGAGCGGTACCTGCGGCGCCGGGGCAACCCGGGTGGCCGCGGCGGCGGGTCGGCCGGGCCGGGCAGCCGCTAGCGGGGACCGCAGGCTAGAGCGGCGGCCAGGGCATGGCCGGCCAGCCTTCTGGCGGGTACGGGTGCACCCGGTGCGCTAGCAGCAGCTCGACCCGGCGCCTGGTGGCATCGACCTCGTCCGCGGTCAGCAGGCTGGACAGCTCGGCGCCGAGCCCGTCACCGTCGAGGGCCGTCTCCAGCGTCCGCAGCGCCTCGACCGCCCGCTCGGGCAGCCGCCGGCCGCGCCACTGCCAGAGCACGGTGCGCAGCTTGTACTCCTCGGCGAAGCAGACCCCGTGGTCGCAGCCGTACAGGTGGCCGCGGCCGTCGGGCAGCAGGTGGCCGATCTTGCGGTCGGCGTTGTTCACGACCGCGTCGAACACCGCCATCTGGCGCAGCGCGGTGTGGTCGGCCCGGCGGGACAGCGCGATGATGTCCACCTCAGGGTCGGATTCGATCCACAGCTGGCACATGCCGGGCCCGAACGGCCCGTCCCGCAGCACCGTGGGGGGCACCACGTCCCAGCCCGCGGCGCGGGACACGGCGTAGGCCGCCACCTCGCGCCCGGCCAGCGTCCCGTTCGGGAAGTCCCACAGCGGCCGCTCCCCCGCCACCGGCTTGTACACGCACGAGGCCTCGCACCCGTCGTCGCGCACCGTGCAGTACAGGGTGGCGTTCGAGGCCACCATGAGCCGGCCCTCCACCTCCAGGGTTCCGCGGGAGAGCAGGTCGAGCGCGCGGTCCTCGCTGATGCCCGTGGCGGGCTGCCGCGGCACCACCTGCTCCGGCTGGCTCGCGCGCTTCCTGCCGTCCGGTCGCCTGCGCCCGCCGCCTGTCCGCCCCTTGCCAGCCCCCGTGGACGGCTCAGTCATGACCCGCCCGGTACCCGTTTTGCCTCGGGCAGACGTGGCCCGCGGCGTCGAGCGGCAGGCCGCAGAGCGGGCACGGCGGGCGGCCCTGCGCGACAATCCGCAGCGCGCGCTGGGCAAAAGCCCTGGCGGCCTCCGGCGTGAGCCGCACCCGCAGCACTCCCGGCCCGTCGACGGGGATCTCGTCGGCCAGCGGCTCCACTGGAGACTCGGACTCCTCCTGGGCCTCGATCACGACCCGGTCGGTCTCACCGTCCCAGGCCAGCGCGATCGCGCCGACGCGGAACTCCTCCATCAGCGGCAGATCGAGCGGGCCGTCATCGGCCGGTGTCGCCCCGGACCCCGATCCGCCGGTTCGCCTGAGCACCTCGTCGAGCAGTTCATCCAGCCGCTCGGCCAGCTGGGTCACCTGGAACTTCTCCAGCGAGACGCTGGTGACCCTGCTGCCGTCGGTCGCCTGCAAGTAGAAGGTTCGCTCACCCGGCTGACCCACCGCCCCGGCCACGAATCTCTGCGGCGGGTCGTACATGTAGAACGGCATGATCCCTATCCTTGCGCGTCCGCTGTTACCGCCTCGCGCGCGCCCGCGGCTGTCACGCCCTGGCCCGCTCCGCCCCCGACCACGCCATCGCTTTCCGTCCGCCGGCCAGGCCGGCTGGCGGCGTGCCGGATGAGGCCCGCGACGTCGCCGCCGGTGTCATTCATCCGCACCACGAACGGGCGCAGCGGGGTGTACCTGATCACCGTCAGCGAGCACGGGTCGGCCTGGACGCGCTGGCACTGGTCCAGGTGCAGCCCGAGGGCGTCGGTCACGATCGCCTTGATCACGTCACCGTGCGAGCAGACGACGTAGGTAGCCTCCGGGCCCAGCTGGACATTCCAGTCCCTGACGGCGCTGACCGCCCGGTACTGCATCCCCATCATGGACTCGCCGTCCGGGCCGGGGAACCGCGCGCCGCTCGGATGCTGCTGCACCACCCGCCACAGCGGCTCCTTGGCCAGCTTCTTCAGCGGCTTGCCGGTCCAGTCGCCGTACCGGCACTCGCCGACCCGGTCGTCGGTATGGAAGGGAACACCGGGGCGGCCGGCCGCGATCGCCGCGGCGGTCTGGGCGCACCGGTCCAGCGGGCTGCAGACGATCGCGTCCAGCGGCACGGGGGCCAGCCTGGTCGCCAGCGCCTGCGCCTGCGCGGTGCCGCGGTCGTCCAGCGAGATGCCCGGAGTCCAGCCGGACAGCACCGAGCCCGTGACGGCCGTCAGGCCATGCCGAACGAGAAGTACCAACGTCACGTCCCTGACTCTACGGGGTCCGGACGGCAGGGTTGCGCCAAGTCATCCGGCGGGTGAGGCGGCCGGTTCCCGCAGCACGAACGTGACCGCGCCGAAGCTGACCTGGTCCCCCGGGCCTACCGGCACCGGCTCGCGGACCCGCCAGCCGTTCAGCCTGGTCCCGTTGGTGGAGCCGAAGTCGGTCAGCAGCCATCCCCGCAGGCAGCGGTCCAGGCCGGCGTGCTGCCGCGACACCGTGAGGTCGGCGATCACCAGGTCGCAGTCCGGATCCCGGCCGATGGTGAACCGGAGCTGGCTGCCGACGGGAAAACTGAGGCCCGGCGGGTGCGGTCCGCGGCACTGCGCGGACACCCACCGGGCCGAGGTGATCACCGCATCCCGCACCGGCGAGACGGCTGCCGCCAGGCGCAGGGTCAGTCCGTTTACGCCGGTCCAGGCCATCCCGCGGCGCTGCCGGTGAACCGGGAGGTCGGTGAACAGCTCGGCCAGCTCACCGCGGTCGCGGGCACTGAGCGCGGACTCCACCCGGCCCACGAACGTGTCCTGGGAGAGCTGGCCCGCCGCGACCGCCGCTTGCAGCCGCGCGACAACCTCCTCGCGCTCGGCGTCGGAGGCACGGACCGGAAGCTGGGGGTGCTCGGGGCCGCCGGCGGTTCCCGCCATGACGTCATTGTCCCCCCGCCGGGCCAGGCCATGCCATACCCCCGGGAAGGCAAGCTGCCACGGCCCGCGATACCCGCCGGACGTCGCCGCCCGGCGGGCGGCAGGCTGCGGCCCGTTGGGCTCGGCCAGTTAGTTCTGCTCGGCGAGCATCTGGTAGGCGCGAGCGCCTTGCGGCAGCTGGCGCCCGACCGCGGTGCAGGTGCTGCCCGCGGCGCACGAGACCGCCGCTAGTGTCTTGCGTGATGGCGGCGCGGCGGTTGGCTGCCATGCCCAGCGGCGGCCGTTCCAGTACTCCGCCAGCGCCTGGCCGCCCGAAGTGCCGCTCTCGGTGACGGCGCCGACCGCCGTGCAGTGGCTGCTGCCCGCCGGCACGCACGAAATCCCGGTCAGGCCGCCCGTGGTCGCCGAGGGGATGGGCGGTTCCGAGGCAGTCCAGGAGCCGTGGCTATAGCGCAGGGCCAGCGGAGCCCTGCTGGTCGCCACGGTGGTATAGCTCCCGGCCGCGAAACACGAGGACGCCGACGTGCACGACACCGCGGACAGGCCCGCGCCGGTGTCGCCGGCCGGGAGGCTGTCCAGCTCAACTTTCCACGTGCTGCCGTTCCAGCGCTCGATGAAAGGCGCGTATCCGTGGCCGTTCTGGAAGGCCCCGACCGCGGTGCAGCTGCTCGCCGTGGGACATGAGATCCCGGACAGGCCGCCGCCGACCGACCCGGCCGGGGCAGGCGGGGTCTGCACCTTCCACGTGCTGCCGTTCCAGTGCTCGGCCAGCGGCAATCCCACCGCAGAACTGCTCGGGGAGCCATACGAGCCGACCGCCGTGCAGCTGGTCGCCGACGCGCACGAGACCCCTTCCAGGACTCCGTCCTGGTAGCTGTTGGGCGGCTCTGGGAGGGTCATCAGCGTCCAGGTGCCGCCCTTCCACACCTCGGCCATCATGTTCTGGAGGTCGACATTGGCGTAGGACCCGGTCGCGACGCAGCTCGTCGTCGAGGCGCACGACACCGCGGTCACGGTGGCATCTTGGTTGACGTACTGCTCGGGGAGGACCTGGGCCGTCCAGGTGCTGCCCTTCCACACCTCGATCACGGGCACCAGGTAGCCGCTGCTGTTGGCGCCGTCCGCGGAGTCGGTGGCTACGCAGAAGGCGGAAGCGGGGCAGTTGACCGCGGATAGCACGCCGCCGCTAACGTTGGGGGGCAGCGGCACGGACTGGATTGTCCAGGTGACGGCCGCGTCCGCCACCCCGGGAAGGGCCGCCAGGAGCACCGCGGCCGCGGCCGTTGCGGTCAGTCGCGCGAGTCTTAGCTGCATGCCGTCTCCTCGTTCAGGCCCCCGCGATTCGTTCAGGCCCCCGCGATTCGTTCAGGCACCACGATGGTAATCCTTTCCATAGACGTCCGGCGGGGCGTCGCAGCCAGCCATATCCGGGTCACGGGTCGTAGGCTGGCCGCCATGTCCATCGCAGACGCAGAGCCGGCGGCGGCCGGGAACGCCGGCGTCTTCGGCGAGTTCTGCGCGGCCGGCTTGTGGCCGGGCCTCGGCCGGGCCCTGGCCGGACGGCTGGCAGAGGCGGGGATCACCGGGCCCGAGCACGTGAGCGTGGCGCGGCTGCAGAAGCTCGAGGGGATCGGGCCGAAACGAGCGCAGCGCCTGGCGGCAGCGTTCGAGGACTCGGTTCCGGCCTACGAGGCAGCGGAGATCCTGGTGTCCTGCCGGGTACCCGCCAGGTTCGCCGGGCCTGCCGTCGGCTACCTCGGCAAGGCCGCGGCCAGCAGGCTGCGCGAGGACCCATGGCTGCTGCTCTCGCTGCCCCAGATCCGGCCCGACCAGGCGGACTGGTTCGCCCGCAAGCTGCTTGGTGACCAGGCGCTGCCGCAAGATCCGAGGCGCGGCCGGGCCCTCGTCGCGCACCTGCTGACCCGCGCCGCGCGGGACGGCCACACCGCGGTGCCCGCCGACGTGATCATGCGCTCGGTCGGGAGGTTCCGCATCGACGACCCGGCCGCGGCGGTGGCCGCGGCGGTCGACGACGGCATCGTCCTGCCGTTCGACGAGGACGAATCCCCGCTGGACGACGAGGCCGCGGCCGCTGATCAGGCGGCAACCGCGGCAGCAGGCCAGGCTGCAGGCGCAGCGGGCGAGGCCGCAGCCGCGGCGGATGAGCGGGCCGCAGCTCCGGCGGACGCCGCCGCCGCTGGCGCGGGGCTGCTCGCACTCGCCCGCTACGCGCTGGCGGAGGAGGCCATCGCGGACGGCCTGGCCCGGCTGTCGGCCACCGCCGAGCCGCTGGACGACCCGGACGCCGCTGGTGATCCCGCCGCCGGCGGCCAGGGCGGCAGCCCGGCTGGCCAGGCCGGTACGGCCAGCGCGGGGTGGACTGACCTGGCCGGCGATGTCGTCGAGCTGGACGGCCCGGATACTAGCGGCAACCCCCGGGTAGGCGGTCAGGCCGGCCCGGTCGGTACCGGGCCAGCGGAGCCGGGCGGCGGTGTCATCGAGCTCGACGAGGCCCAGCGCGGTGCCGTCGCCGCGCTGGCTAGCCATGGCGTGTGCGTGCTGGCCGGCGGACCGGGCACCGGCAAGAGCCGCACCGTCGCCGCAGTGGTGGCGATGGCGGCCCAGCGGGGCCTGCGGGTCGCGCTCGCCGCCCCCACCGGGCGGGCCGCCAAGCGGCTGGAAGAACTGGCCGGCGCGCCCGCGACCACGCTGCACCGGCTGCTCGGCGCGCAGGGCCGCAGCCGGGGCGATTCGGCCGAGGGCAGCGGCACCAGCGAGCAGGCCTGGGTCTTCACCCGCGGCGAGGAATGGCCGCTGGACGCCGACCTCGTGGTGGTGGACGAATCCTCGATGCTGGACGCCGAGCTCGCCGCGGCGCTGGTCGAGGCGTGCGCGGACGGTACCAGGCTGCTGCTCGTCGGTGATCCGGCGCAGCTGCCCTCGATCGGCCCTGGTCGGGTGCTGGCCGACGTCATCGATTCCGGTGCGCTGCCGGTCACCGAGCTGACCACCCTGTACCGGCAGCGCGAGGGCGGCGTGATCGCGCGGCTGGCCACCGCGGTCCGCGGCGGCGAGCTGCCGCCGGTGGCGACCACCGGGCCCGGCTCGGGTGAGCACGAGGCGGTCGTCGTCCCGGTCCGCGGCAGCCAGCAGGCGGCGCTGCGGGTCACCCAGCTGGTGACCGACTCGATCCCCCGTGTCCTCGGCATCCCCGCTGCCGAGGTGCAGGTCGTCACGCCGGTGCACAAGGGCGCGGCCGGGACCATCGAGCTGAACCGCGCGCTGAAGGCGATTCTCAACCCGGGACCGGGCGCGCACGGCGGGTTCGATCCCGGTGACCGGGTGGTGGCGATCGCCAACCACATCGACGAGGGCTTCGCCAACGGCGAGGTCGGCACCGTCGCGTCGCTTGCCGACGAGGGGCTTGTCATCACGTTCACCGGCGTCCCCGTCATCGTGCCGTTCAAGCTGCTCAGCGACCTCCGGCACGGCTGGGCCATGACCGTTCACCGGGCGCAGGGATCGGAATGGCCGGCCGTGGTCGCGGTCTTCCCGGCCGAGGCGACCGGGATGCTGTCCCGGCCCCTCGTGTACACCGCGCTGACCCGGGCGCAGCGGCACCTGTCGGTCGTGCACGGCGCGGGCCCGGCGCTGGCCAGGGCGGTCCGCACGATCGGCGAGCGGCCCCGGCAGACCCGGCTGGCCGGCCTGCTCCGCTGACGGCACTGCGGGGGTGGCGGCGGTCTCGCTGGTGGCCGGCGCCTGCCCGTTCGGGAGAATTGCTCTTTCAGGCGCCCATCGCGTGTACGCCGCCGTCGACGTGGATGATCTCGCCGGTGGTCGCCGGGAACCAGTCCGAGAGCAGCGCCACGCAGGCCTGCGCGGCGGGCCCGGCGTCGGTGATCTGCCAGCCCAGCGGGGCGCGCTCGGTCCAGAGCGGCTCGAACTTCTCGAAGCCGGGGATGGCATTCGCGGCCATCGTGCGCACCGGGCCTGAGGCGACCAGGTTGACCCGGATCCGCTGGCTGCCGAGGTCGCGGGCCAGGTAGCGGGCGCAGGACTCCAGCCCGGCCTTGGCCACGCCCATCCAGTCGTAGCCGGGCCAGGCCACGCTGGCGTCGAAGTCGAAGCCCACGACCGACCCGCCCGCGCTCATCAGCGGCAGCGCCGCCATGGTGAGCGACTTGAGCGAGTAGGTGGACACGTGCACGGCGGCGGCCACGTCTTCCCAGGTCGTGTTCAGGAAGTTCCCGCCGAGCGCCTCCTGCGGCGCGTTGCCGATCGAGTGGACCACGCCGTCGAGGCGGTCGGTGTGCTCGCGGACCCGGCCGGCCAGCGAGTCCAGCTGCGCGGTGTCCGTGACATCGAGCTCGATGACGGGCGGCGGGTCGGGCAGCCGCTTGGCTATCCGCTCGACCAGGCTGAGGCGGCCGAACCCGGTGAGGATGACCGTCGCACCCTGTTCCTGCGCGATCCGCGCCACGTGGAAGGCAATAGAGGAGTCCGTGAGCACGCCGGTGACCAGGATCCGCTTGCCGTCGAGGATGCCCATCCGGTGTCCCTTCCCTCTGGTCCCGCTAGCTCGTCCCGCTAGATTCAGTGGGCCTTTTCATCCGCCCGTCCAGCGCTCACGGTACGCGGACGTTCTCATGTGGATGGAAAGGCCCACTCAGTGACCCATGCCGAGACCGCCGTCCACCGGGATGACGGCCCCGGTGATGTAGGCGGCGTCGTCGCCGGCCAGGAACGCGACCACGCCGGCCACCTCGTCGGGCGAGGCGTAGCGCGCGAGCGGCACTCTGGCCAGGATCTCCGTCTTCGTCGCCTCCGGCAGAGCCGCCGTCATGTCGGTGTCCACGAAGCCGGGCGCGACGACGTTGGCGGTGATATTGCGGGAGGCGAGCTCGCGGGCCAGCGACCGGGCCAGGCCCACCAGCCCCGCCTTGGCCGCCGCGTAGTTGGCCTGACCGGCCGAGCCGAGCAGGCCGACGACCGAGGACACGAAGATGAGCCGGCCGTGGCGCTGCCGCATCATGCCGCGTACCGCGCGCTTCGCCACCCGGTAGGCGCCGGTGAGGTTGGTGTCGACGACGGAGGTGAAGTCCTCCTCCTTCATCAGCGCGAGCAACTGGTCGTGGGTGACCCCCGCGTTCGACACGAGCACCTCGACCGGTCCCTGCTTCTCCTCCACCTGGCCGAAGGCGGCGTCCACCGAGGCCGCGTCCGTCACGTCACAGCGGACCACGCTGAGCCCCTCGACCGGGTCACCGGACCGGGACGTGACCGTGACGAGGTCGCCGCCGGCCGCGCCGGCGGGCGATGGCCAGCCCGATTCCCCGGTTACCGCCGGTCACCAGAACCGATCGGCTCACTGCTCAGCACACCTCCGCGGTAGGCATCCTGGCGAGCGTACCCGCCGCCGGCGTGGGATAGGTTGCCTGTCGTGGATCAAAGCACAGATACCGCTGCGGCGGACCGGATCGATCCCGAGTTCGCGGCCCTGCCGCTGCGCGGGCTCGCCGGTGCCGCGCTGCAGCGCGCGGCCGATCTCGGCGCCCAGCATGCCGACTTCCGGGCTGAGCTTCTCCGCGGCCAGCGCATCCGGCTCTCTGACGGTCACCTGGAAACCTCGCTGGACAACGACACGCTCGGGCTCGCGGTGCGGGTCGTGGTGGACGGCACCTGGGGGTTCGCCGCGGCCGCGGACCTCACTCTGGACGCCGCGGCGCGTGCCGCGGAGCAGGCGGTCGACGTGGCCCGGGTGGCCAAGCCGATCGCGGCGGAGCGGATCGAGCTGGCCGACGAGCCGGGACACGGCGAGGTCACCTGGGTCTCGTCCTACGTCACCGACCCGTTCGACGTCAGCGTCTCCGACAAGATCGCCCTGCTCGGCCAGTGGAGCCGGGAACTGCTCGCCCGCGACGGCATCGACCACGTGGACGCCGGGCTGCACACGGTAAAGGAGTGCAAGTTCTACGCCGACGGCGCGACGACCGCCGTCCAGCAGCGCGTCCGGGTCCATCCCGGCGTCACCGCCGTGACGGTGAGCAAGGACGGCAGGTTCGAGACCATGCGGACGCTGGCCCCGCCGGCCGGCCGCGGCTATGAGTACCTGACCGGCACCGGCTGGGACTTCGAGGCCGAGCTCACCCGGCTGCCCGGCCTGCTCGCGGAGAAGGTGGCCGCCCCCTCGGTGCAGGGCGGCCAGTACGACCTGGTGATCGATCCGTCCAACCTGTGGCTGGTCATCCACGAGTCGATCGGGCACGCCACCGAGCTGGACCGGGCACTCGGCTACGAGGCCGCCTACGCCGGCACCTCGTTCGCCACCCCGGACAAGCTGGGCAAGCTGCAGTACGGCTCCCCGGTCATGCACGTCACCGGGGACCGCAGCGCCGAGCACGGGCTCGCCACCGTGGGCTACGACGACGAGGGCGTGGCCGCGCAGTCCTGGGACCTGATCGCCGGCGGCGTGCTGACCGGCTACCAGCTGGACCGGCGGATCGCCAGGAGCACCGGGTTCGGCCGGTCCAACGGCTGCGCGTTCGCCGACTCGCCCGGCCACATGCCGCTGCAGCGGATGGCCAACGTGTCGCTGCAGCCGGCCGAGGGCGGCCCGTCCACCGAGGAGCTGATCGCCGGGGTGGAACGCGGCATCTACATCGCCGGCGACAAGAGCTGGTCGATCGACATGCAGCGGTACAACTTCCAGTTCACCGGCCAGCGGTTCTACAAGATCGAGAACGGACGGCTGGCCGGCCAGCTCCGGGATGTCGCTTACCAGGCGGTCACCACGGAGTTCTGGAACTCCATGGAAGCGGTGGGCGGCCCGCAGACTTACGTGCTCGGCGGCGCGATGAACTGCGGCAAGGGCCAGCCCAGTCAGGTCGCACCGGTCAGCCACGGCTGCCCGGCCGTGCTCATGCGCGGCATCCGGATCCTGAACACCGCCGAGGAGGCAGCATGACGGGTGACCCGGGGTACTCCCCGCAGCGCAGCGTGGAGCGGGCGCTCGCGGCGACCCGCTGCGACGACTGCGTCGTGATCGCCGACGAGACATCATCGGCGAACCTGCGCTGGGCGGGCAACACGCTCACGACTAACGGGGTGGCGCGGTCCCGGCACCTGACCGTCATCGCGATCGAGCGGCACGGCGACGAGGCGCAGGTCGGCGTGGTGTCGCGGTCGGGGGTGCGGGACGACCAGATCGACGACCTCGTCCGGGCCGCCGAGCACGCGGCCAAGCAGAGTTCCCCGGCCGAGGACGCCCAGCCGCTGCTGACGCCGGGCAGCCCGGAGGCGTTCGGGGCGGACGGGGCCGCCCCGGCCTGGGACGGCCCGGTGGCCAGCACCGAGATCGGCGTGTTCCGGGGCTTCACCCCGGCGCTCGGTCACGCGTTCGAGGCGGCCGCAGGCCGCGACCAGAAGCTGTACGGCTACGCCGAGCACGACCTGTCCTGCACGTTCCTCGGCACGTCTACCGGCCTGCGGCTGCGCCACGACCAGCCGTCCGGCAAGGTCGAGATGAACGCGAAGTCCGCGGATCTGAGCCGGTCCGCCTGGGCCGGGGTGGCCAGCCGTGACTTCACCGACGTGGACGTGCCGGCCCTCGATGCGGGCCTGGCCCAGCGGCTCAGCTGGGGCGCCCGCCGGGTCGAGCTGCCGGCCTGCCGGTACGAGGCGCTGCTGCCGCCCGGCGCCGTGGCCGACCTGCTGATCTACATGTACTGGTCCGCGGGGGCGAAGGACGCACTGGACGGGCGGACCGTGTTCAGCAAGCCCGGCGGCGGCACCCGGGTAGGCGAGCGGCTGGCCGAGCAGCCGGTGACCCTGCGCAGCGACCCGGCCGCCCCGGGCCTGGAGTGCGCGCCGTTCGTGATCGCGCACGCGTCCAGCCGCGACTCCTCGGTGTTCGACAACGGGCTGGCGCTGCACCAGACCGACTGGATCCACCAGGGCACGCTGGCGGCGCTGCCGCAGACCCGGCATTCGGCCCAGCTGTCCGGCCTGCCGGTCACCCCGGAGATCGACAATCTGATCTTCAAGCCGGCGGCAGACAGCGCGCCCGCGCTCGAGGACATGGTGGCCAGCACGCGCCGCGGCCTGCTGCTCACCTGCCTGTGGTATATCCGCGAGGTCGACCCGCAGACGCTGCTGCTCACCGGGCTCACCCGGGATGGGGTCTACCTGGTGGAGAACGGCGAGGTCACGGCCGAGGTGAACAACTTCAGGTTCAACGAGAGCCCGGTGGGGATGCTGGGCCGGCTGGCCGAGGTGGGCGGGCCCGAGCCCGCGCTGCCGCGGGAGTGGAGCGACAACTTCTCCAGGACCGCGATGCCGCCCGCGCGGGTCGAGGGCTTCAACATGTCGTCGGTCAGCCAGGCTAGCTGACGGTTCGCCGCGCCGGCCTCGCCTCAGACGTCCTGCCAGCGAGCCTGGCACAGGGAAAAGACGCCGAACGTCACCAGGCCGAGCGCCACCAGCACCAGCAGCCACGGGCCCAGCGGGGTACGGGCCAGCGCGCGCAGTGCCGAGTCGACGCCCTTGGCCTGACCCGGGTTCGCGTTGACCGCGGCGACGACAAGGAAGATTCCCGCGGTAGCGAACACCGCACCGCGCGCTATCCCGCCGACCTGGCCAAGCCGCTCCACGGTCTTGCGCGTGGTGGCCGAGGCCGAGCCCATCCGCATCTGGCGCAGGAACTTCTTCTTCCAGGCCTGGTAGGCGATGTACAGGCCGACCGCCGCGATGACGATGCCGACGATCGCCACCAGGACCTGCCCGCCAGGGAGCTGCAGCGCCTTGGCCGTCAGGTCCTGGGACTGCTTGTTGCTGTTGGACGGGGCGCCAAGGCCGAGCGCGTACTTCAGGATGCTGAAGGTGAGAAATCCGTAGATGATGGCCCGGACGGCGGCACCAAGCCGCTTCGTCGCCTTGTGCCCGTCGGGCTCGGAGCTGCCCCAGATCGCCTCGGACAGCCGCCAGAGGGTCAGGCCAGCGAAGCCGATGGCCAGCAGCCAGAGCAGGACTGACCCGAATGGGTTCGCGGCCACCAGCCGGACCGCGCCGGTGCTTTCGGCCTTCTGCTTAGTCGAGCTGAACGCGATCTGCACGGCGATGACGCCGATGAGTATGTACATCACCCCGCGCGCGGCCAGGCCTGCCCGGCCTAGCGCCGACATTAAGGTGCTGTTCCTGGCCCTCCGCGTGGCACCGCGCGCGTTCACCCTTCGCCGACGCGCCGACCCTGCCACCATGGCGTCCTCCTCGCAGCGGGTGCCGTCCGTACAGCACCGACACCTTCAGGTGCCCGGCACCCATCACCTCAAACCGGTCGGTGGCAGGCTGCCGCCACCCGGCGGGTTCCATCAGCGGCTTTGCCGGGCACGGGGTCCGCGGCGCTTGCGCCGCGGCGGCTGGCTCAGGAGTCTTCGAGCCTGAATCCGACCTTGAGCCCTACCTGGAAGTGGCCGATCTCGCCGTCCACGATCTGACCGCGGACCTGCGTCACCTCGAACCAGTCCAGGTGGCGCAGCGTCTGCCCGGCGCGGCGCAGGGCATTGCGGACGGCCGGCTCGATGCCTTCCGGTGAGGTGCCGACGATCTCGGTCACTCGGTAGGTGCGGTCTGACATGTCTCCTCCAGAACGTGGTCGGGTCTCGCGGGGCCGTACCTTACCCGTCCCGTCCCGCGGCAAGCCTGCCGGGCGGCTGTGCTGGTCGGGCGGCTGTGCTGGTCGGGCGGTCGTGCTGGTCGGGCGGTCGTGCTGGTCGGGCGGTCGTGCCGGTCGGGCGGTCGTGCCGGTCGGGCAGGATGGCGGGGTGAGCGTGAACGTGCGGGCCCTGGAGCGGCAGGCGCGGCAGTCGCTGCCTGCCGCGGTCTACGACTACTTCGCCGGCGGCGCGGGCCGCGAGCAGACGCTACGCGCCAGCGTGACGTCCTGGCGGCGCGTGCCGCTGCTCCCCCGCGTGCTGCGCGACGTGTCCGGCGTGGACACCGCCACCGAGGTCAGCGGGGCATCGCTCGGCACGCCGGTCGGCGTGGCGCCGACGGGCTTCCACGGGCTCGCGCATCCCGACGGAGAGCTCGCCACCGCCGCCGGTGCCGCGGCCGCGGGCGCGCTCTTCGTGCTGTCGACCCGGAGTTCGCGCCGGATCGAGGACTGTGCCGCCGTGACCGCCGCGGCCGGCGGAACCTGGTGGTTCCAGGCGTACGTGATGCGTGATCGCGAGCTGACCGCCGGGCTGGTGCGGCGGGCCGCCGCGGCGGGCGCCGCGGCCATCGTGCTCACCGGGGACACGCCGGTGGTGGGTCACAAGCGCCGCGACCGCGACGACAGTGTCGTCACCGAGCAGGACTTCCGCGCGAACATCGGCCTGGCCACGGATCTCGGCGCGGCCGAGCAGGCCGCGGACGTGACGTTCGCCGACATCGGCTGGCTCGGCGAGGTCAGCGGCGGGCTGCCGGTGATCGTCAAGGGCGTGCTCAGGGCCGATGACGCGCTCGCCTGCGCCAGGCACGGGGCCGCCGGGGTCATCGTGTCCAACCATGGCGGCCGCCAGCTCGACGGCGCCATCACGTCCGCCCGTGCGCTGCCCCGCGTCGTCGCCATGCTGCGCGACACGCCGAGCTGCCAGGTATTCGCGGACGGCGGGCTGCGCAGCGGCGAGGACATCCTCGCGGCCCTGGCGCTCGGCGCCCGGGCGGCATTCGTCGGCAGGCCCGTGCTCTGGGCCCTGGCGTGCGGCGGAGCGGGCTGTGTCCGTGACCTCCTCACCGGCCTGACCGCCGATCTCGGGCACGCCATGGCGCTGGCCGGCGCCACCCGCGTTGCGGAGCTGGACGGGCTGGCGGTCGCGGACACCCAGACGACCTGAGAATTTCCTGCTTACCTGACCGCGCCCGCCGTGGACGCTTTCCGTTACCAGGCATACCGTGGGGACGTGAGGATGGTTCACCGAGCGGGTCAGCAGAGCGTGACACTGGTAACGGATGCGCAGCGGCCGATGTCTGAGGACATTGCTTACCGTGAGCGCAGATACCTGGTGATGATGGGGATCCGCGTTGCCTGCTTCCTGGGAGCAATCGCTCTCTTCGTTGCGCATGCCGGATGGTTCGCCGGGATACCGGCTGTGGGCGCCATCCTCATCCCCTACTTTGCGGTTGTATTTGCTAATGGCGGACGTGAGCCAAGTAACACCAAGGGCCTGCGGCACTATGAGCCGAACCTGCCAACGCGGTACTCGGGTACTTACCTTCCGCCGTCACGTTCCGCCACCGGTGAGTCGTTTACCACGTCGGGGAGTGACGGGGTGCACCCCTGGCCGCCAGATGTCCCGGATGACTACAGAACGCATTAACGGTCCGGTAACGACCGCTCTGCGGACATCGGCGACCCTGTCTGGACAGAGATGGGCTTGTAGTCGGGTCTTGACACACAAGGGGGGGGTTCCGTGTAACATGCATACCGGTGCTCTGGTCCCCCGTCGGGGCACCACTGCCGGCGTTCCGGGCCCCCGTCGGAACGCCGATGAATGCGACGCCGGGTGGTTTGCCCCCGTAGCCACCCGGCGTCGCTCTATGCTCAGGGGGCCTTTGGCCCCTTCGCCGTGGCTCGCTATGCCTTTCTGGGGGTCCCCCCCAGACCCCCCGGTCGCTCTACGCTCAGGGGGCCTTTGGCCCCTTCGCCGTGGCTCGCTATGCCCTTCTGGGGGGTCCCCCCCAGACCCCCCGGTCGCTCTACGCTCAGGGGGCCTTTGGCCCCTTCGCCGTGGCTCGCTATGCCCTTCTGGGGGTCCCCCCCAGACCCCCCGGTCGCTCTACGCTCAGGGGGCCTTTGGCCCCTTCGCCGTGGCTCGCTATGCCTTGCTGGGGGGTACCCCCCCAGACCCCCCTGGTCGCTCTATGCTCAGGGACCGAGACTCAGCGCTTACCCGACCCCGCCGGACTTAGCGGTCAGCCCGACAGTCGTCGGCCTAGGGCTGCGGACCCGCAGTCGTTTGCCCAACAGCGCTGCGTGCCGGGACGCTCACTCGCCTTTCACGCGGTAGCACTCCCGCGCCGGGCCGGCCGCGCGCTGAGCAGGAACCGGGCACTCGAAGCTGGGGGCGGCCACTCGCGCAGCCGGCGTTCGGCGAGAGCCGACAGCCGGCGAAGCGAGCGGCCGCCCCCAGCAGCAATGAACGCATCGGCTTGAGCCGACAGCCGGCGAAGCGAGCGGCTCCCCCCAGCGCAGTTCTTCGTTAAGGCCAAGCCACAGTCGTCAACCGACCGAGCCTGAGCTGAGCGCGTTCGGGAGCTTATTCGGTCTTGCGGAACTCCGCGATGGCCACGCCCAGCATCCCGAGCCCCATCACCGCCACGATCCCCAGCGACACCCCCAGCGGCACCGTCCAGCCCGCCCAGGTAACCCCCGGAGCCAGCGCGTGCGCGGCCTGCGGGCTGATGGTCAGGTGGCTGAACACCGCGCGCCGCATCGGGTTGACGATGTAGGTCAGCGGATCGAACCGGGTAAGCACGCTCAGCCACGCTGGCAGCCCGTTCAGCGGATACAGCGCGCCGGATAGGAAGAACAGCGGCATGACGAGCATCTGGGTCAGCGCCATGAAGGCTTGGATTTGCTTGATCCGGGCCGCCATCATCACGCCGAACGCGGTGAGCGTGAACGACAGCAGCAGTAGCTCTCCGATGAGAGTGACGATCAGCACCGGAGAGTAAGGCACATGAGCGAATCCAGCGAGAATCAGAATCACAATCCCCTGGAACGTCGCCACAGTCGCACCGCCAAGGCATTTGCCAATGACGAGAGCGGCGCGGCTAACCGGGGCGACAAGCATCTCCCGCAAGAAGCCGAACTCGCGATCCCACACGATCGAGGCGGCCGAGAAGATGGCGGTGAATAGCACCGACATAGCAAGTACGCCCGGATAGATGAAGGTCCTGAAGTCCACGCCGGGCGGCATGCCGCGCTTGGCGAGTGCAGACAGGCCGGTACCGAGCACGAATAGGAAAAGCACCGGCTGGATGAGTCCCGTGATCGCGCGGAGCCGGTCACTGCGGAACCTGATGAGCTCACGGCGCCAGACGATCCCGGCCGCCCGCAGATCCTGGCGAATGTTCCGTTCGGGCACCTGGACGCGGATGATCTCGCTGAGGCCCCTGCCGTCCGCATCGGTTGATGAAGCCCTGACCTGGGTTGTCACGCTCACCTCCTTCTTCGCCAGGCATTGAACCATGGTGCGCATGTGGTCGGTGCCCGAAGCCTCTGCGTCGCGGATGGTCTTGCCCGTATACGACATGAACACGTCGTCGAGCGAGGGCCTGGACACGCTGACCGACTGGATCGGCACTCTGAGCTGGGTAAACAACCGGGGCACGAACTGCTCACCGGACGCCACGGAGAACGTGACGGCACCGTCGTGGACGGCAGCGGTGATGCCGAAGGTGGTGGCCAGCGCCTCGATCGCCGCCGCGTCGTCGGCGGTGTGAATCTGCACCCGGTCCTCGCCGACGCTCGCCTTCAGCGCCTCCGGAGTGTCGATCGCCACGATCTTCCCGTGGTCGATAATCGCGATCCGGTCGCAGTTCTCCGCCTCGTCCATGTAGTGCGTGGTCAGGAAGATGGTGATGTCCTCGCGATCCTTAAGGTCGTTGATGTACTCCCAGATGGACGATCGTGTCTGCGGGTCCAGGCCCACCGTCGGCTCGTCCAGGAAGAGAACGCGGGGGGCGTGCAGCAGCCCGCGGGCGATCTCCAGCCTGCGCTGCATGCCGCCCGAGTACGTACTGACCAGGCTGTCACGCCGGTCCCAGAGGCCCACCATCTCTAGCACCTGGCGCATCCGCGGCGCGACTGCCTTCTTCGGGACCGCGTACAGATCCGCGTGGAATTGCAGGTTCTGCGTGCCGGTGAGGTAGGTGTCGAGGGTGGTGTCCTGGAATACCAGGCCGATATTCCGCCGGACCGTATCCCGTTCCCGCGTGACGTCGTGGCCTGCGACGGTGGCGGTGCCTGAAGTCGGAGCGGCGAGTGTGCAAAGAATCTTGATAGTGGTGGACTTGCCTGCACCGTTCGGCCCGAGGAAGCCGAACGTCTCCCCCGGCATGACCTCAAGGTCAATGCCGCTGACCGCCTCGATCTCCCCGTACCGCTTAACCAGGCCGCTGACCCGGATCGCGGCCTGGTCTGGCGACGCCCGCCCGGCGCGACCGTCATGCGCGGCACGCGCCGGGGGAACGTCTGTCGTATTCTCCGCAGTCACTCCGGCTGCCTCCCCTGTGTACTGTTTCTGACCCTAACCGCGCCCGTCCGGAGCACCTTCGGCGCTACTGCCCGGCTCGGCCTGGCCGGCTTCCTCCGGCTCCTCGTCGGCGGCGAGAATCCGGTAGAGGCTCCGGCGCGTGTCCTTGAGAATGCGCTGCGCCTGCGCGGCCTGCGCCTCGGAGCCTGCGTTCGTCACCTGCATGGCCGCCATAGCCACCTGGCCGATGAGGGAGCGCATCTCCCGGATCGAGCCGTGTTCCCGGCCGGCCACGATCTCCCAGGGCGCATTTACCTCGTCGGCGTGCTCGGTCATGTACGAGCGGCCCTCGTCGGTGACGGTAAAGCCCTTGCGGCCGCCTTCCATGCTCTCGGCACGGATCAGGCCCTCGTCCTCCAGTTGCTGAAGGGCCGGGTAGACAGAACCCGGGCTCGGCTGCCACACCCCGCCGCTGCGCGCGGCTATCTCCTGGATGATCTGGTAGCCGTTCCGCGGCTCCTCGGCGAGCAGGGCCAGCGCCGCAGCGCGCACATCTCCGCGCCGCACCCGTGGCCGGCGCGGTGGCTCGTCACCCATCCAGAACCGCGGGCCGCCAAACCCGGGCCCATGCCGCATAAAGCCCTGCGGGCCAGGCCCGCGGCGTCGTGGCGGTCCCCAGTGCCCGCCGTGCTCGGGGTCCTCCATGTGCTCGGCCTGCGCCGGGACGGGCTCGGTATACCGGCCTCTGCGTCGGCCGCCGCCTCGGCGGGGCCAGTCGTCTTCTTCATGCATCTCTGTACTCCTGTGTCTGCTGGGAGGTTTCGAGAGTCTTGTAAGCCTCTCCGATACCCCACATCCTTCGTAGTAAGCTCAACGATATATCGATAATGCTCGGAGCGCAAGTCAGGAGGAGGTGTGGGTTCGGTGGATCGGGATGCCCGTCACTGATGCCGACATGGCGACTTGCCGATATAGCGACATAGCGGCATAGCGATAGGCCGAGTCGGGGCAGGCGGCTACCAGGGACCAAGCGGATGAGGCGGGATGAGGCGGGATGAGGCGGGGTGAGGTCGGGGCAGACCGAGGCCGGCGCGGCTGCGCGGTTGTCTTGCTGCGATGCCCGCTCAGTGGCGGGTGCGCTCAGCCGATCGGCAGGTTGTATTCGCGGCGGATGCTGCAGCCCAGCCGCGAGATGTCTGCGCCGTAGACATGCAGCGATATCGTCACGCCGGTGCCGGTGTTGCGGACCCGGTGGATGTCACCGGGCGGGGCGAAGCCGCTCACCTGCCCGGTCGTGTTCTCCGCGCTGCCCGTGCGCGCCAGGCGGCGCCCGTCGCCGGCCAGCGCGAACAACTCCTCGTGCTCGGCGCCCTGGACCACCCCGAACACGCACCAGGTGACGTGGTCATGGACCGGAGTGACCTGGCCGGGAAGCCAGACCATGGCGACGACGGAGAACGACCCGTCGGCCTCGGCATGGAGCAGGTGGCTGAGGTATCCCGCCGGGTCGCCGGTGCGCTGGGCCGCGGTGAGGACCTCAGGACCCGGGAGGTTCCGGCGGAGCTGCTCCGCGACCAGCGCGGCTGTCCGCTGCCAGTCGCCGCCTTGGCGGACGACGCTGCGGACCGCGCGCACGACATCGGTAAGGCTTGCGGTGGTGGCAGATGCCGGGGCGGCGCTCATGATGACTCCCCCTTGACACGGATCACAGACGCGTCTAGGACGCATCCCAGCATGTCGCGGACGAATCCAATCTAGGGAGCGACGCGCTCATAGGTCCAATGCCAATTCGCTTCCTCATCCATAGACACCGTTGATGTGTTATGCGGGACCTTTGCCGCGGATCCTGGTGCGGACCCTGGTAGGGCTCACCGGGGACGCAGGAGACGGCGGGGGTCCGTCCTAAGGCGTGCTCACGTTCCGGCATGAACCCTCCCGGCGTGCCGACAAACCTGTAATCTTCGTGTCACTTAACGTAATCCTCTCTGCTGGGGGAGCCTTGCCCGATCAGCCCACGTGGACCAGGTTGCGCGCGGCACTGACCGCTTCGATCGCCATGCTGCTCACCGTGATCGCGGCCGGAGGCACCGCCCACGCTTCGGCCGGCCAGCACGACGGCCCCCCGGTCGGCCCGGCCATCATCAGCCCGCTCGGGCATCCAGGCCTGTGCTGGCAGGGGGAAGGCAACGGCTCCTCGATCACGCTGGAGTCATGCAACGCCACTGTCCAGGGTCAGCTCTGGACCTTCAACGGCAATGGCGTCGTCATGAACGGGAACGGATACTGCCTGCAGAACAGCGGCACCGCCGCAGCCGGACAGCAGGGCTCCTCGCTGTTCCTCAGCTTCAGCGGGCAGTGCGCCGGCGCGGCGAGCCAGTCGTGGGTCTTCAGCGGTGTCACCAACGCGATCAGGAACCCCGCCGCCGGCGTGTGCGCCGACCCCCTGGGGGGTGCCAACATTCCCGGTGCGGCGATCGTCGGCCATTCGTGCGGCAGCACCAGATCCGTGGTCAGGTGGAGCTTCGGCATCAGCAGGCTGACGCTGGCCCGTACCCGCAGCGGGAAAAGCGCCCGAAGGGATGCCAGCGCCCACGGCCGCGGCGTCACGCACACGGCGAGCGGCACGGGCACGGCGAGCGGTACGGGCACGGCGAGCGGTACGGGCACGGCGAGCGGTACGGGCACGGCGAGCGGTACGGGCACGGCGAGCGGTACGGGCACGGCGAGCGGTTCGGCCTCAGCAGGTGCGCGGCGCGACTTCACGGCCGAGGTGACGGTGGCCAACGGCGCAGGCGCGATGACCGCTTATGGCGCCACCGTCTGGCTGCGGCAGCCGAAGGGCCTGACCGTTACCCGGCTCGCGGGCACCGGTGGCCTGAGCGGATGGACCTGCGCGGTGCGGAAACTGACCTGCCAGGGAAGCCTGGCTGACGGCCTGAACGGCCAGATCACCATCGGCGGAGCGGTCAGCGGCCACTCCGTAGCGCAGGCGATCAGTGTTTACGCCGCCGTCACCGGTACCAACGAGGCCCGGCACCGAATACGCGGGGTCCGCGTCCCGGTACAGGTGTTCGCCGTGGCGGCTAGCGGGTCGCTTCCCGGGCCGGCCCGCACAGCTCACTGACCGGCAACACAGAGAGGTTCGGCCTGATCATCGCTGGGTTGCTGGTAGCCGTGGGCATCGTCCTGGCTCTGCTGGCGCGCCGCCGGCCACGGCCGGTCACCCGCACCGGGCCGACTCCCCCGTACCCGGCCGCACCTGGTCCGCACGACGGCGGGCCGGCCGAGCAAGGCCCGCCCGCGCAAGGCCCGGCCGAGCAGGGCCCGGCCGCGCACAGCACTCAGGAGGCGCAGGTCGGTCAGGACGCGCCCGTCGGTCAGGATTAGGGTCGGCGGGTGCTATGTCGCGGCTGGGCCTGTCGCGGTCTCGGCGGGGGGTTTGCCTCGCCGGTTTCCGCTGCCCGCGGAGATTGCCTAGTCAGCAGAGTTTTCCCAGCCGGAGGCGAGTTCGCTGATCTTCGCCGCCGAGGCCTCGAGCGGATGCCCCTGCCCGACCGCCAGGCCGAGCAGGTAGGCGGTCAGCGGCGCGGCCGGCCGGTCCACGCCGTGCGCCACGTCCCTGGCCATGTCGAGGATGAGCCGGGAATCGACCGACCCAGCCGGCAGGCTGAATTCGAGGCACACGAGCTCGGCCCACTCGTCCAGTGCACTCATCGCCGCACCCCTCCCGCGCTCATCGAGCCGCGTCCGGCCCGTTTCCCGCGGGAACGCCGGACCATGCGCGCGCCAGACGCACATCATCCTCCGTGTCGCAGTCCAGCCACGGCGGGGGTCCGGCCTGGTCCGGTGCGGGCGCGAGAATCACCGGCGACAGCGGGTGCAGCAGCCCGTGCAGCGAGTCACCGCGGTAGTCGGCGAGGGCCGATCGCAATACAACGGCCCGCCAGCACCCGGCCAGCCACTGCGGCCGCCCCGTGTCATCCGCCAGCACGGCACCCGCAGCTGCCCCGGACCAGCCTCCCCGGCCGGCCGAGCCCGCTTCGCCTGACGAGCCCGCCGCCCCGGACGAGCCAAGCCCCCCGCTCGACGAGGCCGCCGCCCCGGACGAGGCCGCCGCCCCGGACAACCCGGCACCCCGAGCCGCAGCCAGCAGCGAACCCAGGTCCGCCGCCCGAAGAAACGGCAGGTCAGCCGCCAGCACGAAAACCCACGGCGCGGTGACCTCGGCCAGCCCCCGGCTCAGCGCGGGCACCGGCCCCGATCCCGGCGGATCCTCGCGCACCACGCGCAGCTCGCTCGCCGCGAGCTCGAGCCCCGGCCGGTCCGGGCCCACCACGACCACCCGCCGCGCCCCGGCCGCCGCCGCCGCCGCAACCACCGAGGTGACCAGGCTGCACCCGCCGACCAGGAGTGCGGGCTTGTCGGCGCCGCCCAGCCGCGCCGCCCGGCCGCCGGCGAGCACGACCGCATCGAGCCAAACCGCGGAATTTCCCGAACGGTGCACGTCCCGGCGTTCACCCGCTGCGCCAGCGTCAGCTGCGGCAGGACCGTCCGGGCGGTGCACCAGGCTCAGCCGCCGATGGCCGACATGGGGCGGTCGGGCTGCAGGAATGTCGGATCATTGACGCCATGACCGGGCAGCTTGGAGGCCACCGCGCGGCGCCACCGTTCGGCGATCTCGGCGTCGTCGGCTCCGGCTCGTATCGGCCCGCGCAGGTCGCTTTCTTCCCGGGCGAACAGGCAGTTGCGCACCTGGCCGTCCGCGGTCAGCCGGACCCGGTCGCAGGAGCCGCAGAACGGCCGCGTCACCGAGCCGATGATGCCTACCCGGGCAGGTCCCCCGTCAACCAGGAACGCCTCGGCCGGCGCGGAACCGCGCGCGTTCTGGTCGTCGGGCTTGAGTACGAAGTCCGACGACAGCTCGGTGAGGATCTCTTCCGCGGTCACCATGTTGTCCCGCTGCCAGCCGTGCTGGGCGTCGAGCGGCATCTGCTCGATGAAGCGCAGCTCGTAGCCCCGGTCGAGGCAGAACCGCAGCAGTTCCGGCGCCTCGCCGGAATTGAGTCCGCGCATCAGCACGGCGTTCACCTTGACCGGCGTCAGGCCGGCCTGCGACGCGGCGGCGAGGCCGGCCAGTACGTCGTCCAGCCGATCCCGGTGCGACAGATCGCGGAACGTCGCGGGCCGCAGCGTGTCGAGCGACACGTTCACCCGGTCCAGGCCGGCCTGCCGCAGTGGCCCGGCCAGCCGCTCCAGCCCGATCCCGTTCGTGGTGAGGGATATCTCGGGACGGGGGTCCAACCTGGCCGTCCGCTCGACGATCCCGACGAGCCCGCGGCGCAGCAGCGGCTCGCCGCCGGTGAAGCGGACCTCGCGGATGCCGAGCTGCCCGACGCCGATGCCGACGAGCCGCACCATCTCGTCGTCGGTAAGCAGATCCGGCTTGGGCAGCCAGTCGAGGCCCTCAACCGGCATGCAGTAGGTGCAGCGCAGGTTGCACCGGTCGGTGAGGGAAACGCGGAGGTCGGTCGCAATCCGCCCGTACGAATCGGACAGCACGCGCGCCACCTCCTCCCCCGGAGCAACGTCACTCCGTAACCTGACCAGACTACGTGGCCCGGTGGCCACGAGCGGGGCGCCTCCTGTACGCCGGGTTAACCGAGTCGCTGACCCGGCCATTCCCGCTGACTCACCCGTCCGCCCGGCGCAGCGCGTCGAGCCGGGCCAGGTCGTCCCTGGTCAGCCGCAGCGCGGCGGCGGCCACATTTTCGCACAGATGGACCGGATTGCCGGTGCCCGGGATGGCCAGTACGTGCGGCCCCTGCTGCAGCGTCCAGGCCAGCTTGACCTGTGCGGGCGTCGCCCCGTGAGCGCGCGCGACGGCGAGGACCTCGTCGCTCTCGTTGCTGCTGGCGCCGCCCGCGCGCCCTTCGCCGGCGATCGCGAAGAAGGGCACGAACGCGACACCCTGCTCGCCGCAGACGCGCAGCATATCGTCGGCGCCGTCCTCGGGCCGCAGGCCGAGGCCGTACCGGTTCTTCACGCAGACGACCGGCGCGATGCCCTGCGCCTCGGCCAGGTGCTCGGGCCGCACGCCGGAGATGCCCAGATAGCGGATCAGCCCGGCGTCGCGCAGCGCGGCCAGGGCGCCGAAGTGCTCGGCAATCGACTCGGTGCTCTGCTGACGGCGGAGGTTCACCACGTCGAGGTGGTCGCGGCCGAGTTGCCGCAGGTTCTCCTCGACCTGGCCGCGCAGCTGATCGGGCCTGGCCGTGGGCAGCCACCCGCCGGACGGATCCCGGCCCGGCCCGACCTTGGTCACGATAACCAGGTCGTCGGGGTACGGCGCGAGCGCGGTGTTGATCAGCTCGTTCGCCGAGCGCAGCGGCGAGAAGTAGAACGCGGCGGTGTCGATGTGGTTGACGCCGAGCTCGACCGCGCGGCGCAGCACGCTGACGGACCGGTCTCGGTCGCTCGGCGTGCCGAGGTCGAACGGGGCGGTCCCGGTCAGCCGCATCGCGCCGAACCCGAGCCGGTTGACGGCCAGGTCGCCCAGCTTCCAGGCGCCCGCGGCCGCCGCGGTGATGGTCTCCGGGGTCATCCCCGGAGTCTGGCACACCGCCGACACGCCGGAAGACCAGAAACGTCAGCCATTGATGTGACATGCGTGATGCGTGTAACTTCTGGACTCGTTTACCGGGTCGCGCGCAAGGAGCGGGTCATGGTCCAGCCGCGGAAGATGGCGGCCGCCTCGGCGGCCGCGGGCATGCTGCTGCTCGCGCTCCCCGGCGCGGCCCTCGCGTCGGCTTCCGGGCCGGCCTCGGGCGCTGCCTCGCCGGCCGCGGGCGCTGCTCCGCCGGCCGCGGGCAATCCCTCGCCGGCCGCGGGTGCTGCCTCGCCGGCCCGCGTCCGCGTCCGCGTCGTCCAGTACCGCGGCTATCAGGTGCGGGTGCCGGCCTCCTGGCCGGTTTACCGCCTGGCCGCCGATCCCTCCCGGTGCGTGCTGTTCAACCAGCACGCGGTCTACCTGGGTAGCCCCGGCGCGGCGCAGAGCTGTCCGCCGCGTGCGTTCGGGAGAACAGAATCCCTGCTGATTGAGCCGCTCGGCTCGCTGCGTAACCTGCCGCCGGGCACGGTGGTCCAGCGCGGGCAGGCGGCGGCCCGGCCGTCCCGGGCGCTCGCGGCCGCAGCCGCAGCCAGCCACATGCTCTCGCTCGCGCCGCCTGCCGCCGGCGTGCGGGTGACGGCGGTCTACGGCACGGACGAGGCGCTGGTGCGCGGCATCCTGGCCGGCGCGCGGGTGATGAGCATCAGCCCGGCGGCCGGGGCGCACGCGGCCCGGCCGGGTGCCGCCAGCCGGGCACCAGGGCGGCGGGCACCCGCGGCCGCGACAGGCGCCGCGGCCAGGCACAAGCCGACGGCCGCGACGGGCGCCGCGACGGGCGCCGCAGCGGGCGCGGCATCCAGGAGCGGCGCCGCGGCCGCGACCCTGACCGGCGAGCGCGGCAGCGGCCTCGGCTTCGACACCTGCACGGCGCCCTCGGCGGCGACGATGAGCGCCTGGCTGGCCTCGCCGTTCCGGACGGCGGGCACCTACCTCGGCGGCGTGAACTGGGCCTGCAGCTACGGCAACTTCACCCAGTCCTGGGTGAGCCAGGTCGCGGCGGAGGGCTGGCGGTTCATCCCGACCTGGGTCGGGCCGCAGGCGCCGTGCTCCACGATTCCGGGGGCGGTCCTGATCAACCCCGCGAAGGCGACGGCGGAAGGCCAGTCGGAGGCGGCGAGCGCCGTGTCCACCGCGGCCGGCTTCGGCTTCGGGACCGGTACGCCGGTCTACTTCGACATGGAGGGCTACGACAACTCCAACACCGCCTGCAAGACGGCCGTGCTCGACTTCCTGGACGGGTGGACTCAGGGCCTGCACACGGCAGGCTACGTCTCCGGCGTGTACAGCAGCGCGGCGTCCGGCATCGCCGACCTGGTCTCGAAGTACGGCAGCGCGGGCTACACGTCGCCCGATGACATCTGGGTGGCGGACTGGACCGGGGACCCGGTGCTGACCGACCCACACGTGCCGGCCGGCGACTGGCCCAGCC
Source organism: uncultured Actinomycetes bacterium (assembly GCA_963702235.1). GTDB lineage: Bacteria > Actinomycetota > Actinomycetes > Streptosporangiales > Streptosporangiaceae > PALSA-505. Next base: position 533,485 of record CAVPBZ010000018.1, on the reverse strand, counting down.
ATCAGCGGCTGCACCAGTACTACGGCGGGCACGTCGAGACCTGGGGCGGCGTCAGCGTGGACATCGACGCCGACGCCATCGACGGCGCGGTGGCCGGGTTGAGCTCGGCGCCCAAGCCGCCCGCATCGTTCGTGCTCGGCCAGCCCGACGTCGTCACCGTCGCGCCCGGCTCCTCGGCCACCGTGTAGCTCGCGGTCGGGACCATCGCGAAGCACACCGCAGGCACGGTCGGCTGGCGCGTGCACCCGGCGGCGGGCCTGACCGTGTCCCCCAGTCACGGCAGCACGCCCGCACCGGCCGGCAGCCAGACCATGGTCACCCTGACCGTGACCGCCGCGTCCTCGGCGGCACCGGGACGCTATGACCTCCCGGTCACCGCCAGCCGGGGCGGCCAGCAGCTGGCCGAGACGTTCGAGCTGGTCAGCGTCGCGCCGGCCGGCCAGACGCTGCCGACCGCGAAGCCGCTCGTGCTGTACGCGGCCGACCAGGCCAGCATGGCGGCGGCTGTCCAGATCGCCGACAGCCTGGCGCTGCCCGCTGCCGGCGTGACCGGCACGTTCACCACCGCCTGGACCGACCTGACCGGCGGCAAGGACCTGCTGCTCGCGGTCGGGCAGGCGGCGCTCAACGGGCTGTACTACAACCCCTGCGGCTGGTCCAACCCGGCGGGCACGGGGGCGGGATCGACCCCCTTCTCGTACGTCGGCGCGCCGCAGCAGCAGCCGCCGGGCACAGACCTGTTCGAGAACGCCGCAGGCAGCAGCGCCGCGCGGACCAGCCAGCTGACCTCGAGCCTAACGCACTACGCGCTGGCCGGCACGCTGCCGGACGAGGGAACGCTGCCCCCCGGCCCGACTGCACCGGCCCAGACCTGCCTGGGCTCGCCCAGCGTCCCGGTGCCCTGACCGGCTCAGCACGGGGCAACGGTAACGCCCCTGGCGATCTGCCCTCGTGGCGGAGGCGGACGGGAATCGAACCCGCCGACGACGCTGTGCGCCGTCCCATGGTTTTGAAGACCAGGAGGGCCACCAGGCACCCGGACGCCTCCGCGCCCGACTCTAGCCCGGCCGCACCATGCGCCGGTCGTCGGGCAGCCGCTGCGTGACCGACGCCCGGTCCAGGTACTCCAGCAGCGGGATCGCCACCCGCCGGGTCGTGTCGAGCGCCTGCCGGGCCTGGGCCGTGGTGAACGGCTGCGGCAGCCCCGCGAGCACCCGGGCCGCCTGCACGTCCGCGCCGGGAGCGAGCACGAGCTCCGGGGTGATCCGCAGCAGCAGCCCGGCCCGCGCCGCGGCGGCTATCGCCTTGCGGTCCAGGCCGAGTTCGCGCAGCCGGGCCTCCGGCGCGCGGAACGGGCTCGCCGCCAGCTCGGCGCGCAGCGACTGCACCGCGGCGGCGACCTGCGCGGGCAGAGCCTGCGCGCCCGCCACGGGACCGGCGGCCTCTGGTGACGATGGTCCCGAACGGCGCTGCTCCCGGCCCGGTGCCGCCGGAGCCGGGCTGGGCGCCCGGCGGACGTAACCGTCGCCGGCGATGAGCGGAAACCCGGACGCGCCGCTGCCCGGCCCCGCCGCCAGCGCCTGGACCAGCTGGCGGTCCGGCAGGCCAAGCGCCGCACGGGCCGCCTCCAGCGGCATCCCGGCGGCGAGCGGATCACGAGCCGCGTGCTGTTCGACCGCGCGGACGAGCCGTTCGCGCAGCTCCGCCCAGTGCCCCGGGTCCGCGAGCCACCCGCCAGCGCGCACCGCACCCGGCCCGGCCTGGGCGGGGTCCCGCACCGTGCCCGTTTGCATCGCCAGGCCCATCGCCCGCAGGTCGGCGGGACGAGCCAGGCCGCGGCGGCGCAGCAGATCCGCGGCGCCGGGCGGGTCGGGCCAGCCGCCCAGCTCGCGGCGCACCGCTGCGGCGGCGCCCCGGCGGGGCGTGCCCGGCGGGCGGACGTCGAGGACGATGGCCCCGGTGATGGCCGCCCACCCGGCCGGCACACCGACGGCAGCCAGGCCGCTGCCGGCTGACCCGGTGCTGGCTGACCCGGTGCTGGCTGACCCGGTGCTGGCTGACCCGGTGCTGGCTGACCCGCTGCTGGCTGACCCGCCGCCGGCTGACCCGCCGCCGGCTGACCCGCCGCCGGCTGACCCGGCGGCGGCCCGGTGCGCGGTGTGCTGCAGGGTCCGCGCGGCGCCCGGGTCGCGCAGCAGCAGCCGGTCTCCCACGTGCAGCGGAAGCGGCTCGCGCAGGGTCAGCCGGGCAAACGGACCGCCGAACGGGCGCACCCGCGCCACCGTCCGCGCCGACCCGATGTGCACTGTGACCTGCTGCGGCAGCCGCGGCGGCGACGCGCCCTCCCAGCGACCCGGCGGCCCGGCCAGCTTGACGTCGATCATGCCGGTCAGCGTCCAGCCGCCCGGCTCGACCAGCGCCATCCCCCGGGCGAGCATGCGCGAGGACGTACCGCGGAGGTTGACCGCGACCCTGGCCACGCCGCGAGCCTGGGTGACCTTCTCGTTGAACGACTCGATGGCCCGTATCCTGACCGGCCGCCCGGACGGCGTGAGCAGCAGCTCGTCTCCGCTGCGCATGGTCCCCGCGGGCAGCGTGCCGGTCACCACCGTGCCGCTGCCGGTCATGCTGAACACCCGGTCCACCCACAGTCGCACGGGGGCGTCGGCGTCCGGCGCGGGCAGGCCCGCGGCCAGCTCGGCCAGGGCCGCCCGCAGCTCTGCCAGGCCCTGGCCGGTCACCGAGCTGACCGCCACGGCGCCCACCTGTCCCAGGCTGCTGCGTCCGATCTCCGCACCGGCCCGGCGCATGGCCGGCCCGGGATCGGCGAGGTCGGCTCGCGTCACCGCGAGCAGCCCGCGGGAGATGCCCAGCGCATCGACCGCCGCCAGATGCTCGGCGGACTGCGGCATCCAGCCGCCGTCGGCCGCCACCACGAACAGCACCGCGGGCACCGGCCCGACGCCGGCCAGCATGTTCGGCACGAACCGCTCGTGGCCGGGCACGTCGACGAAAGCCAGCTGCTGGCCGTCCGGCTGGACCAGCCAGGCGAAGCCCAGGTCGATGGTCAGGCCGCGGCGGCGCTCTTCTGCCCATCGGTCGGGCTCCATGCCGGTGAGCGCCCGCACCAGCGCCGACTTGCCGTGATCCACGTGCCCGGCCGTGGCGATGACCTGCACGGCCGCTATCCCGAAGCCGCCGCGGTGATCGCGTCGAGGACCAGGTCGTCGTCCTCGGCCGCAACCGCGCGCAGGTCGAGCAGCAGCCGGCCCGAGGTGACCCGGCCGACCACTGCGCGGGTGTCCCCGCGGCGGACCGCCGCGCCGGCCCGCAGCGCGGCGGCCAGTCCTTCCGGCAGGCTGACGGCCGCGCTCGGCAGCTGCACCCCGGGCGCCCCGCCGCCGCCGACCGCCGCCTGCGAGGGGACCGCGCTGGCATCTACGCCGAGGGCCGCCAGCCGGGCGGCCAGCCGCTGCGCCCGCTGCATGACGGCGGCCGCGTCGGTGGCCAGCGCCTGCTCCGTCGGCGGCTGCGGCCCGGCCAGCGTCGCCTCCAGCGCGGCCAGCGTGAGCTTGTCCACCCGGAGCGCGCGGGCCAGCGGATGCCGGGTGAGCCTGCGCACCAGCTCGCCGCGGCCGAGCAGCAGGCCTGCCTGCGGGCCGCCGAGCAGCTTGTCGCCGCTGGCGGTGACCAGCGACGCGCCCGCGCGCAGCGCGGAGTCAGCGTCGGGCTCGTCGGGCAGTACCGCGCTGCGGGTCAGCAGCCCGGAGCCGATGTCGGCGACGACGGGCACGCCGAGCCCGGCCAGCCCGGCGATCGAGGCCTCAGCGGTGAAACCCTCGATGCGGTAGTTAGACGTGTGCACCTTGAGTACGAACCCCGTCTGCGGGCCGATGGCCGCCCGGTAGTCGGCCACGGTCGTCCGGTTGGTGGTGCCGACCTCGCGCAGCTGCGCGCCGGTGGATTCCAGCAGGTCGGGCAGCCGGAACCCGTCCCCGATCTCGATCAGCTCGCCGCGGCTGACCACGATCTGCCGGCCGGACGCGAGCGCGGTCGCGGCGAGCACCAGCGCCGCGGCGTTGTTGTTCACCACCGCCACTGCCTCCGCCGCGGGCATCGCAGCGGCCAGCGCGGCCAGGGTGCCGCGGCCGCGGCGGCCGCGCTCACCCGTGGCCAGATCGAACTCCACGTCGGTGCAGCCCGCCGCCGCCTGCAGCGCGTCCCGGGCGGCCGCCGACAGCGGCGCGCGGCCGAGATTGGTGTGCAGCAGGACCCCGGTCGCGTTGATCACCGGGATCAGCGTGGCTGGCCGGGCCGGCAGCCCGGCCACCGCCGCGTCTGCCACCGCATCCGGCGGGATCCGCCCGGCCCGCGCCGCCTCCTGCGCGCGGGACACGGCCTGCTTGACCAGTGCCCGGCCCAGCCGCTGCTCCGCGGCGACGAGCCGCGGGTCGGCCAGCAGCACATCGGTCCGCGGCACCAGGCGCCTGACCTCGGCATTGCCGTTCCCGCCCGGGACGCCGCGGCCGGCCTCGTCCCTGGTCTCCACGAGCGCGACCATACCCGCTCGCCCACTGCCGTGACCGGCCCCGGGTCGGTGATTCTGCGGCGGCCCTGCGGATACCGGGCCTGGACGGACGCGCGACCCGCATGACTACGTAACGTTACGGTTTAGGTACCATCTGGAATTGATTACCGCTCGAGATCATGGGTAGCGCCTTGTGTAGTCCCATTTCCTCACCACATGGGAAGTGATCGTTATGCCTGGGATGCTGCGAGTTCCGCGGAGTCGTGGCGCCCTCAGCGGCGTGCTGCTTGTTCTGCTCGGAGCATGGGGCGCCCTGATTCCGTTCGTCGGCCCCTCTTTCCACTACGGGTACAGCCCGGACCGCTCCTGGACCTACACGTCCGGCCGGCTCTGGCTGGACATCCTGCCCGGCGCGGTGGCCATGCTCGGCGGCCTGATCGCGCTGGCCGCTACGACGCGGCCGGCCGCGCTGTTCGGTGCCTGGCTGGCCGCGATGAGCGGCGCCTGGTTCGTCGTCGGCCAGACGCTCAGCACGCTGTGGACGGCCGGCGGCAGGCCGGCCGCCGGTTACCCGGTGGGGGGCACGCTGACCCGCGCGGTGGAGCAGGTCGGATTCTTCACCGGCCTGGGTGCCGTCATCATCTTCTTCGCTGCCCTGTCGCTCGGCCGGTTCAGCGTGGTGGGCGTCCGGGAGGCCACCCGCGCCGCCGAGGACGCAGCCGCCGCGGACCAGGCTGCCGCGGACCGGGCCGTCGCCGAACAGGCTGCCGCAGATCAGGCCGCAGCCGACCGGGCGGCGAGCGAGCGGATCGCGGCCGACCACGCCACTGTGCAGCAGCCCGCCGCCGAGCGGCTCGGCACGGATCCGGCCGCGACGGCCGAGCCGGGGCCGCATCAGCGGTCGATGCCCGGCTCGCACACGGCACCCTGACCGGGGGGCGCCGCGCGTGACGGAGGCGGCCCGCACCGCTATCTCGCGGCGGTAGGCTCTCCGTACTGTCCGGGCATGGTCGCGTGCGGCGCGACGACCCGGACAGACCGGTAGAGATGATCGAGCCACCCACCGTTGCGTCAGCGTCCGGTCCGGCATACAGACCTGCCGCCACGGGGCCGGACGAGGTAGGACAATGGATCAAGCGGGCCGCCCAGGGGGCAACGACGGTCCGGCGCGCCCGGCCGACGGCCCGGCTGCGCCGGTCACGTCGCCCACGGCCACGGCCGCCGGCCATGCCGGGCAGGACGGCCAGGCCGGCGCCGCACCGCCGCCGGGCCGCCGGGCTGTCGCGTGGCTGCCGCGCTGGGTGCAGCACGCCGTCACCCGCCACCTGGTGATCCTGGCCGGCTACATCGGCGCGGGCATCCTGTTCACCTGGCCGCGATACACCTACATGTCCCAGCACAAGCTGCCCGGGACGCGGGACGCCGGCGCGTATGTGTGGGGATTCTGGTGGTTCGCGCGGCAGCTCGTGCACCTGTCCAACCCGTGGTTCACGCGGTACCTCGCGGCGCCGGTGGGGACGCAGCTGGGGTTCCACGCGCTCATGCCGCTGCCCAGCCTGCTGCTGACGCCGGTCACGCTCATCTTCGGCCCGTCCGCCTCCTACAACCTGCTCTCGGTGCTGATGCCGGGGCTGGTGTGCTACGCGATGTACCGGGCGGCGCGGCTGTGGGTGCGCTCGGAGACGGCCGCGATCGCCGCGGGCGCCTTCTTCGGCCTGTCTTCGATGATCGCCTACCAGAGCTGGTACCTGGTCAACCTCCCGGCAGGTGAGCTGTTCATCCCGCTGGCGCTCGAGGCCGCGGTGCGGCTGCGGCGGCGGCCCGGCTGGCCCCGGGCGGTGATCCTCGGCGTGATCGTGGGCGCGGCGCTGCTGACCGACCAGGAGTCGGCCATCCTGGTGGCGATCGTGACCGTGCTGGCGCTGCTGCCGTGGCTGGTCACCGGGCTGCGTGAGCTGGTGGCCAGGCTGCGCCTGGTGGCCCTGGCCGGCGTGGCCGCCCTGGTCGTAGCCATACCGCAGCTCGTCGCCATGGCCCAGCAGGTGGCCGCACACGGAGCCAGCGTTCCCGCGACGCCGCTCGCCAGTTCCTACAACTCCTACGGAGTCGGGCTGCTAGGCCTGTTCGCCCCCTCGCCCAACGTGGCCAGGTTCGGCCTGACGAAGCTGGCGTCCGAGTACTACTACCACGGCATCGTCTATCACCAGGTCGGCCCGCACCACCTGGTGACCAGCAACGAGGGCACCCCCATGTTCGGGCTGGTGCTGAGCATCCTCGGCGTGTGCGGGCTGATCGCCTGCTGGCGGCGGCGCAACGCCTGGCTGCTGGCGCTGATGTGGCTGGTGGCCGCGGCCCTCGCGCTGGGACCGGTGCTGTGGGTCGGCGTCACCCACGAGTACGTGCCGTTCGCCGAGATGTTCCACGGCGTGCGCCTGTCGGCGATCATGCCGTACACCCTGTTCGTCCAGATCCCGGGGCTGTCCAGCTTCCGTGAGGCCGACCGGCTCGCCATCCTCGGCCTGGTAGCCGCGGCGCTGCTCGCGGGGAGCGCGGTGGACTGGCTGCGTTATCACGCCCGGCCGGTACTGGTCGCGGTGCTCGCCGCCAGCGTGCTGGAACTCGGCTGGGCCGGCAACCCGCCGGTCCAGGTGATGCCGGCGTCCCTGCAGAAGGGAACGATGCCGACCACGATGCCGAGGCTAGACGGGCCGATCACGGCCGACCACTCCGCATCGATCGTGGTGGACTACCCGTTCGGCCTGCGCGGCGGTATCCCCGACTACGGCCCGCAGTTCGCGCCGCAGTCGCAGGTACTGGCCACGCACGACAAGCACCCGATCGCGGACGGGTACATCGCCCGCGTGCCCGCGCCGACCATCACGGGGCTGAACAGCCACCCGTTCTACGCCGGCCTCATCAACGTTTACCACTCGCCGGGCCAGGAACAGCACATGTCCGCGGCGTCCCTGCGCGCCGCCTTCCTGGACGCCAGGCGGATGAACGTCGGCTGGGTCATCGAATGGCCCTCGCACGAGCCGAACGCGCTGTGCAGGTTCCTGGCCACCAGCGGATTCCAGCTCCGCTACCGGATCGGGCGCATCATCGTCTTCCGCCAGGCCTTCCGCCAGCTACCGGCATCGTCTTGCCCCGGTAGCCGGCCGCTCACCCGTACAGCCCGCTGAGCACGTCGGCGTAGCGGGTGTAGATGACCCGGCGCTTGAGCTTCATCGTGGGCGTGATCTCCCCGCTCTCCGGCGTCCACTCCTCGGCCAGCAGCTGCCACCGCTTGACCTGCTGGACCCGGGCCAGCCTGGCGTTGGCGGCGTCCACCGCCGCCGAGACCGTCGCCACGAGGTCGGGATGGGCGGCGAGAGCCGCGACCGAGGCATCCTCGATGCCGCGGGCCCTGGCCCAGCCGGCCGCCGCGTCAGCGTCCAGGGTGAGCAGCGCGACCACGTAGGGCCGGCGGTCACCGTACGCGGCCGCCTGGCTGATGAGCGGATGCTCCGCGAGCAGGTTCTCGATCGAGGCGGGCGAGACGTTCTCGCCGCCGGAAGTGATGATGAGCTCCTTCTTGCGGTCCAGCACGGACAGGAAACCGTCGGCGTCGAGCGAGCCGATGTCACCGGTGTGCAGCCAGCCGTCGGCGTCGATCAGCTCGGCGGTGGCCTCGGGCAGGTTGAGGTAGCCGGGGGTGTTCAGCGGGCTGCGGGTGAGGATCTCCCCGTCCGGCGCGATCGCGACCTCGGTGCCCGCCATCGCCCGGCCGACCGTGCCCAGCTTGAATTCCTCGGTGCTGTTGGCCGTGAACGCGCCGGTCGTCTCCGTCATGCCGTACACGTCGAGGATCGTCATGCCGAGCTCGGCGAAGAACCTGGCCACCTCCTTGGGCAGCGGCGCGGCCGCGCTGGAGGCGGCGATCGTCTCGCCGAGCCCGAGCAGCGAGCGGATGAGCTGCAGCACGCTCTCGTCGGCCTGCCGGAATTCCTCGGCCAGCTCGGCGGACGTCGTCTGGCCGAACTGATGGCTCTCCACGTACCTGCGGCCGGTGTCCATGGCCCGCTCGACCGCCGCCCGCTTGTCCGGATCCGGCTCGGCCGACAGCAGGCCCATGATGCCGGCCTGCACCTTCTCCCAGATCCGCGGCACGCCGAAGAACGCGGTCGGCCGCACCTGGCCGAGCGTGCCCACCAGGCCGGTCCTGGCGTCATGGCAGAAGTGCACGTGGCCGCTGGCGCTCATGGCCAGGTAGATGCTGAACATGCGTTCGGCGATGTGCGCCAGCGGCAGGTAGGAGACCCACCGGACGTGATCGGGGACTGTGCCGGACCGTGCGGCCACCGCGATCTCGTACAGGACATTGCGGTGGGTGATGATGACGCCCTTGGGGTTACCCGTGGTGCCCGAGGTGTAAAGCAGCGTCACCGGGTCGTCCGGGGTGATCTTCTCGATCAGGCCGGTCACCACCGCAGGCTCGGCAGCGAGCCGGTCCCGGCCGAGCGCGGCGAAATCCTCCCAGCTGAGATAGCGGTCGCCTGCAGGGCAGGCTGCGGAGTCCCTGACGATGATCTTCTTCAGGCCCGGCAGCCGGGCCAGCGCGGACTCCAGCCTGGCCAGCTCGGCCGCGCCGTCCACGACGGCCATCCGCGCGTCGCAGTCGGCGGCCATGTAGCCGATCTGGTCCGCCGACAGCGTGGCGTAAAACGTCACCGGGACGGCGGCGGCGTGCACGGCACCCAGGTCAGCGAGCACGTGCTCCATCCGGTTGGGCATCAGCAGCGCCACCCGCTCGCCCGGCGCGAGGCCGAGCTCGGCGAAGCTCGCCGCCAGCTCCAGCGCCCGCTGCCTAACTTGCCCCCAGGTCAGCGTCTGCCAGGCAGCGTCGGGGGTCGCGCGGTCCGAATAAGCCGGCGTCTCGGCCCACTGTTCGGCCGTCTCCCGCAGCTGATCGCAGAGCGTGCGGCCCGCGATCTCATGCTCCATCTCCGACCGCTGCCGCAGCACCTCTGAGGTCAACGCGAGCCTCCCGATCATCATCGACTGGCGGCGCCAGCGGGGCGTCGTCCGCGTCCGGGCGGATCCGCGCCTGGCAGCTGCCGGCAGGCGCCCGCGAGGCGGTCCCGCTGCGCCCGTCCCATCAAATCATGAGACAGCCGCGGCGTAGCCTGCAAGAAAACGCCGGCGGCGAGGGGATGGTCATGACGGGACGGACGGCGAGGCGGCGGATCCTGCGCATCGCCCTGCCCGCCGGCGGCGGCCCGGCGGACTCCGGCGGCCGCCGCGAGACGGCCGGGCCGGTTGCCGGTACGGCCGTGCTCTCGCACCGGCCGGACCTGCTGGCCGCGGAGGAGCCGCTGGAGATCCGGGTGAACGACCGGCCGCTGGCCGTCACCATGCGCACCCCGGGCGACGACATCGACCTAGCCGCGGGGTTCCTGGCCACCGAGGGCCTGGTGCGGTCCGCGTCCGACATCGCGGAGATCCGGATCTGCCAGGAAAACCATGACCACCCGAACGGGAACGGGCAGCATGACCCGGTGGACGACCGGGCCGGCGGCGACGGCAACGTCGCGCTGGTGACCCTGGCCGACGGCACCGCGATCGACGACGACAGGCTGCGCCGCAACTTCCTCACCACGAGCGCCTGCGGCGTGTGCGGGAAGGCCAGCATCGAGGCGATCAGGGTGCGCGGCCGGCACGACATCACCGCCGACCAGGTGCGGGTCCGGGCCCGCGTGCTGGCCGGGCTGCCCGACGTGCTCCGGGCGGCGCAGCGGGTGTTCGACCGCACCGGCGGGCTGCATGCGGCCGGGGCGTTCAGCGCGGACGGCACGCTGCTCGTGCTGCGCGAGGACGTGGGCCGGCACAACGCGGTGGACAAGGTAGTCGGCTGGGCGGTGCGCGAGGGCAGGCTGCCGCTGGCGGGCTGCATCCTGCTGGTGAGCGGGCGGGCGTCCTTCGAGCTGGTGCAGAAGGCCTATGTCGCCGGCATGCCCGTGGTCGCGGCGGTGTCCGCGCCATCCTCGCTCGCCGCCGAGCTCGCCGACGAGGCTGGCATGACGCTGGTCGGCTTCCTGCGCGGCGGCTCCATGAACGTGTACACCGGCGCCGACCGCATCACCGCGTCCTGACCCGCCCGCGCGACGGGCGCGGCGGGCGCGGCGGAGCTTTCGCCAGCTCAGCGGACCCGGGACGCTCCGGCGAGCGGCGCGGCGGGTGCCGGCCGCCGACCCGGCGTGGCTCCCGTCAGCGCCGCGTGCCGGTGTAGCGGATGCCGGTGGCCCGGATCTGGCCGGCGTTGATCGCGGCCTGCTCGTCGGCTTCGCTGGTGCCAGCGAGGTCGGAGAAGAAGTACGGCCCGTAGCTGCAGGACAGCCGGGTGAACCGCGTATCGAGCGCTCGCAGCACCTCCGCCCCCGTATGCATGCGTTCCTCGGCGCGCCATTCCGCGAGGAGCTGCGGCCACGGCTGTCCGGAGGCCAGCCACTCGTCGCGGCGGTGCGACAGCCAGCCGTGTTCCTCCTCCTCCGGGCCGGTGCCGGGCAGGCGGGCGAAGCACCAGCGCGCGGTGGCCTCGTCGAACGACTCGCCGGCCCACTCGATCACCACGACCGTTCCGCCCGGCTTCACCGCGGCGGCCAGCCGGTCCAGCACGAGGTCGAGGTCGGCCACGTGATGCAGCGAGGTGGACGCCACCACCGCATCGGCCGGGCGCGGCGGGTCGTAGCTCTCGAACTCGGCCTGCCGGTAGGCCGGGCCCGCGGGCGCGTTCGGATCGATCCCGGTCGCGGCGTAGCCGGCCTGCAGCAGCGCGGGCACGAAGCCGCCGGCCGGGCCGCAGCCGATCTCCAGCACCTCCGCGGGCGGTGCGGGCAGCGCCGCCCGGACGAAGGACCACCCGTAACCCAGCCACCGTTCATCCCGCGCCACCCCGGAAGCGTACGCCGCGCCCGCACGCCTCGTCGCCCGGGCGCGCGCTGGGCTGTTGATGGGCGGTTTGGTGTTCACCGGTGAACACCAAATGCGCCATCAGCATTTCTCGGCACCGGGCATGGCGGGCCCCGGATCGGCCCGTGCCTGCCCGCCCCGGGCCGAGTCGTGCGGCGCCCGGAGCGGGAGTCCCCCCGCGGTTGCCGGTGCGCTAGGTGCCGAGGGCGGGGTCGGCCAGCCCGCGGCGGCGGCGGATCGCCCGGTCCGCCGTGCCGAACAGCGAATCGACGAAGATGCCGAGGATGAGGATCACGATCATGATCGAGATGGCGCTGGGCATGTCAGCCTGCTGCTGATCGTTGGACAGCAGCACGCCGATCGACGAGGTGCCGGCCACGATCACCAGCAGTTCGCCGGCCATCAGGCTGCGCCAGGCGAACGCCCAGCCCTGCTTGAGCCCGGCCACGAACGTCGGCAGCGAGGCCGGCAGGATCAGGTGCCGGTACAGCGCGAAGCCGTGCAGACCCATGGTCTTGCCCGCGCGCAGCAGCAGCGGCGGCGTGTAGTCCACCCCGGCGATCAGCCCGTTGGCGATCGAGGGGGCCGCGCCCAGCACGATGACGAAGATGATGGCCTGGGTGTCCAACCCGAAGAAGATGATCGCGAACGGGAACCAGGCGATCGACGGCATGGTCTGCAGCCCGGTCAGCAGGGAGCCGACCGCGGCGCGCAGCGGCTTGATCCTGGAAACCAGCGCCCCCACGATCGAGCCGATGACCACGGCCACCCCGAAGCCGATGACCGCCCGCTGCGCCGTCGTCCCGATCGCCTGCCAGAGCAGCCCGTGCTGCATCTGACCCCAGAGGTTGGACAGGACTGTCGCCGGCCCCGGGAAGACGGCAGCGGGCTTGACGTGAACGAGGTAGGCGACCTCCCAGATGCCCAGCACGAGCGCGATCGCCAGCAGCTTGGGCCAGATCGATCCCAGCGCCTTGCCGCTGCTGCCCCGGCGCAGGAAGTCGCGCCCGGGCTGCGGGGCGAGCTCGAGCGCGTCCAGCCCGGCCAGCGAGTCCATCGCTGTGTCAAACGCCATGGGACGCCATCTCCTTGCGCAGCCGGTCGGTCAGGTGGCCGCCGACTTCGGCGATCTCGGCCGAGTCGATCCGCCTCGGCCGTTCGATGTCCACCGCGACCTCCTCGATCACCCGGCCGGGCCGGCTGCTCAGCACGATGACCCGGTCGCCGAGCCGCGCCGCCTCCCGGACGTTGTGGGTGACGAACAGCACAGTCAGCTCCCGCTCGCTGCAGATCCGCTCGAGCTCCTCGTGCAGCAGGTCGCGGGTCATCGCGTCGAGCGCGCCGAACGGCTCGTCCATCAGCAGCACGTCGGCATCCTGGGCCAGCGCGCGGGCCATCGCGACCCGCTGGCGCATGCCGCCGGACAGCTCGTGCGGCCGCTTGTCGCCGAAGTCGCCCAGGTGAACGGCCTTCAGCAGCTCCGTGGCGCGGGTGCGCCGCTCCTGCTTGGCTACGCCGCGAGCGCGGAGCGCCAGCTCGACGTTCCGCGCGGCGGTCAGCCAGGGGAACAGGGCCGGCTCCTGGAACATGAGCGTGACCTTCTTACCCCAGGTGGAGACCTGCCCGCCGGTGGGCGTGTCCAGCCCGGCCACCAGCGAGAGCATCGTGCTCTTGCCGCAGCCGGAGGCGCCGATCAGGCAGACGAACTCTCCGGGCGCCACGGCAAGCGACACCTTGTCCAGGGCGAGCACGGACGACCGGCCCTTCCCGTAGATCTTGGAGACCTCGGTCAGCTGCACGGCCGACGCCCCGGCCTCCCGCACGGATGCGGGAGACCGGGGAGCGTCACGAGACTCCAGCGCCCCGGAGGGCGGCGTGGGTGCTACGCCTCGCTGCATGATGCTCATCCGCTGACCTGTGCTTCCCTGGCCGCCTTCAGCAGCTTGTTCAGCGGGCCGAGATCGTAGATGCCGTTCAGGTTGACGGCGCTGACCAGCCCCAGGGCGGCCGCCTCCTTCGCGTCCGTCGCGAGCGACGCCGCATCCGGGTTGTCGGTGAAGGTGATCTCCTTGAACGCCGCGGGCAGGACGCTGGACTTGATGCCCTTGCCCAGCAGCTTGGTCAGCTCGGCGTTGGCCGCGGTCTGAGCGGCCGCCGGGTTCTTGGCGATGTAGTCGTTGGCCTGGATCTGGCCCTCGAGCAGCGCGCTGACGGCGCTGGCATGCGCCTTGAGGAAGCTCTGCGAGACCACCAGGTTCGTCGTGACACCGGTCTCGGTGAGCAGTGTGGTCCCGCCGGCATTTACCATCTCGACGTTGTACGGCGACGGCTCGGACGCCCCGGCGATCTGGCCGGACGTGAACTCGAGCACCGCGGCCGAGTTGGGCGTGGTCGGCTTGATCGAGACGTCGCCGCCGCCGGTCGCTGTGGTGGTGAGCCCGTTCTGCTTGAGCCAGTAGCGCACCGCCACGTCCTGGGTGTTGCCGAGCGACGGCGTGGCCACGCTCTTGCCCTTGAGCTGCGCGGCGGTCGTGATGCCTTTCTTGACGACGACCGAGGCCCCGCCGGTCGCCGCACCAGAAATGATCTTGATGGCCTTGCCGCCGGACTTCGACCAGGCGTTGATCGCCGGGTTCGGTCCCACGTACGCAGCGTCCAGCTGACCGGCGAGCAGCGCGGTCGTCTCCTCGGTGCCGGTGCTGAAGATCTTGACGCTCAGCGTGACGTTCTCGCCGAGTGCCTTGGTAAAGATGCCGTTGTCGACCCCGACCAGGGCCGGCGCGTGGGTGATGTTTGCGAGGAAGCCAAGCCGCAGCGTGACCTGCTGCGCGGCCCCCCCGGAGCCGGATGAACCTGACGATGAGCTGCAGCCGGCCGCCAGCGCTACCGACGCGACGGCTGCAGCAGTAAGGACTCTTCGCATTTATCCGCTCTTTTAGGATCGGGATGGTAGGAAATGCCATGAGAGTACTACACGCGGCCGCCGTAAACAATCCCCTTATCACCGGCCGGTCAAGTAGGGTTCGATCGTTGCGCTGACGTAACTGGTTACCCGCTCGCCCGGGCTTTGATTTAGCTGACAGTGCCGGCCCGAATACCGTGCGCTGCGGCACGGAGCGAGCCGCCCGGCCCGGGCCCCGGTTGTGCCGTCCGGACAGGAATCTGCCCCCGGGAGCCGGCTCACGCGTTCCCGCGTTGTGTGTGACCGCCAGTGCGGCACGGGCGTCCTGTGCGGCGGATGCGCCCGTGTCAGCGGGCGCTGCGGCGCAGTTCTCCTGCGCGGGCTAAGGCCGCGGCGCACCCGCATGCTCCGGGCGGAACGGCATTAGCCCGGCTACTCCGCCGTGCGGTGAGTCAATGGCGGCGGGACCGTGAATAGCGAAAGGCAATCACTCATTCGCGGCCGGGTACGCATTCGCTCCGGGCCGCCGCGCCGCCTGCATTGCGCGCCGGGCGGCCGCCAGCGGGGGCTAGGAGCCGCCGCCCGGCGTGTTGGTCTCCAGGCCGACCACCGACCGGAACCTGGACAGGCACTGCTGCAGCCGGGCCAGGTCGGCCGTGCTGGCCGAGCCCACCTGGTAACGCACGTTGTACAGCTCGTCCGACACCTTGTGATCGGTCGGCAGCGGCTCCAGCACGGCCGAGGGCACGTGCGAGCACGCGGACCGCACCTGCAGCCGGACCGAGTCGGGGGTGTTCGACTGGAAGATGACAACTTCTTCCTGCTGGCCCAGCGCCTTGTCGAAGCTGGCGCAGCCGGAAGCGGCCGCCCCGATGAGGCCGGCCAGCGTCACCGCGGTCACCGCATGCACCCGGGCACGCCGGCGGCCCGGCCGAGGCGGGTGTTTCGCTGACACGGCAGCCAGCATACGCACGGCCCGCACGGGCCGAGCCGGTACGGTACCGGCAGGGGAAGCAGCAGCACTACTGCAGCGGGAGCACCACTACTGGGGGCCGCCTGCGGCCAGGAGGACACGTGCCGGGACGCATCGAGGACTACGCCATCATCGGCGACATGCAGTCGGCCGCGCTGGTCGGCCGCGATGGCTCGGTGGACTGGCTCTGCCTGCCCAGGTTCGACTCCCCCGCCTGCTTCGCCGGGCTGCTGGGTGACGACAGCCACGGCCACTGGCGCATCGCCCCGCCGGCGGGCGCCGGCCAGGCGACGCGCAGCTACCGGGGCGAGACGCTGATCCTGCAGACGCAGTGGCAGACCGCCACCGGCACCGCCCGGGTGATCGACTTCATGCCGCGCCGGGAGAAGGACACACCCGTTCTGGCGCGGATCGTCGAGGGCGTGGCCGGCACGGTCGAGCTGGACTGCGTGCTGCGGCTGCGCTTCGGCTACGGCCAGGTGGTGCCCTGGGCCAGGCGCGAGGGCGGCGCCATCAACGCGGTGGCCGGCCCGGACTCGGTCTGGATCAGCACGCCGGTGAAGCTGACCGGGCGGGACATGGAGCACCGGGCCACGTTCACCGTGGCCGCTGGCGAGCGGATCCCGTTCACGCTGACCTGGACCGAGTCGCACCGCGCCCAGCCGGCCAGCTGCGACGCCGAGGACGCGCTGGCCGAGACCAGCCGGTACTGGGCCGACTGGGTGTCGGCGTGCACCTACCAGGGGGA
Source organism: uncultured Actinomycetes bacterium (assembly GCA_963702235.1). GTDB lineage: Bacteria > Actinomycetota > Actinomycetes > Streptosporangiales > Streptosporangiaceae > PALSA-505. Next base: position 517,386 of record CAVPBZ010000018.1, on the reverse strand, counting down.
CTACCGGGACGCGGTCGTCCGCTCGCTGATCACGCTCAAGGCGCTGACGTACGAGCCGACCGGCGGTATCGTCGCCGCGGCCACGACCTCGCTGCCCGAGGACATCGGCGGCAGCAGGAACTGGGACTACCGGTACTGCTGGCTGCGGGACGCGACGATCACGCTGGAAGCCCTGCTGCGGACCGGGTACACCGACGAGGCCACGGCGTGGCGCAAGTGGCTCGGCCGCGCCATCGCCGGCGACCCGGCAGACGTGCAGATCATGTACGGGGTGGCGGGCGAGCGGCGGCTGGCGGAGTGGGAAGCCGAGTGGCTGCCCGGGTACGAGGGGTCGGTACCGGTCCGGATCGGCAACGCCGCCGTGCAGCAGCGCCAGCTCGACGTGTACGGCGAGGTGGTGGACGCGCTCTGCCTGGCCGCGCGGTCCGGCATCCCGGCCGACCGGCACGCCTGGTCGCTGCAGCGCGCGCTGCTGGACTTCCTGGAGAAGCACTGGTCCGAGCCGGACGAGGGCATCTGGGAGGTGCGCGGCCCGCGGCGCGACTTCGTGCACTCCAAGGTCATGGCCTGGGTGGCGTTCGACCGGGCCGCCGAAGCCGCGGCCGGCGGCCTGCCGGGCCCGGCCGTCCGGTGGCGGCAGCTGCGGGACCAGATCCACCGCGAGGTGACGGAGAAGGGCTACAACAGCGAGCGCGGCGCGTTCACCCAGTACTACGGCTCGAACACGCTCGACGCGTCCGTGCTGCTCATGGCCGAGCTCGGCTTCCTGCCGCCCGGCGACCCGCGGCTGATCTCCACCGTGGACACGATCGCCCGCGAGCTGGTGACCGACGGGCTGGTCCGCAGGTACCAGCTCAGCCCCGACGGCCAGTCTCCGGTAGACGGGCTGCCCGGTACCGAGGGCGCCTTCCTGGCCTGCAGCTTCTGGCTCGCTGACGCACTGCACATGACCGGCCGCTTCGACCAGGCCACGGAGCTGTTCGAGCGGCTGCTCGGGCTGCGCAACGACGTCGGCCTGCTCAGCGAGGAATACGACCCGCGCTACGGCCGGCTGGTGGGCAACACCCCCCAGGCGTTCAGCCACGTGCCGCTGATCCAGACCGCGCTGAACCTGGCCGACCACGCCGGTCATCACTGCCGCCTGCCGCCGGCAGGCAGCAGCACTAGCCCGGCGGCCAGGGGCGGGCCGGCGGGCGTTTCCGGAACGTGTCCCTTCCCGGGCCTTGAACCTGCGTTGGCAATGTCACACTGGTGGCTGCCATGGGATCCCTGCACATACTGGTCGTGAACGGCCGGAAAGTCCGCCAGCCGGTGTTCGTGCTCGGCGCTCCGCACTCGGGCACCGACCTGGTGGCGCGGGCGCTCAAGCGGTCCCCCGGCTTTCACGTCACGATCGGGCAGCCCAGCGTGCTGCACGTCGCCTACTCGTTCGCGCGACGCCCGTCCATCTCCCGCGGCCGGGGCGAGGCGGCCGCCGTCGTGCTGCGCGATGCCCTGGCCCAGGCCTGGCAGGTGACCGCGCGCGGCTGCGCGTCGTGCAGCCCGGTGTGCCGCCTGGCCGGCGGGGTGGCCGGTACGGATGCGGCCGGCCCGTGCGTGGCCGAGCGCACCATCGAGCGGTACGGCGACGCGACCCCGGACCTGCTCTACTGCGCCAGGGAGCTCGTCAACGCGTTCCCCGACGCGCGCTTCGTGCAGGTGATCAGGGACGGCCGGGACGTGGTGGCAGGCATGCTGGGCGACTCCGACACGCTGGCCTCGTTCCGCCCGGGCTTCGCTAACCTGGACAGCGAGTTCCCGAACCCCTTCCTCGGGGTCGAGAACGAGACCGACCGCGCTGGATGGACTGAGCTGTCCGTCGCGGGCAAGTGCGCGATGAGGTGGAGGTCGGCCGTGCGGATGTCCGCCAGGCTGCGCTACACCTTCTCCGCGCAGCAGCTGACGACGATCCGCTACGAGGAACTTGTGACCAAACCAGATACCGCCGCGAGCATCGTGTCGGAATTCGTCGGCGCCAGGGTCTCGGCGATAGCGATGCGCGACCCCGAGCCGCGGCACGCGCCCGAGCCGGGCGCGTGGCGCCGCACGCTCAGCGCCGAGCAGGCCACCGAGGTGGAAAAGGTCGCGGGCGAAGAGCTGCGCCGGGTCGGGTACGGCGGCTGACGATGAAACTGCCACGCAAGCGCGGCGAGACTCCCGCCGCCGACACCGGCGGCCTGCGCAACCGGGTGCGCCGGTTCCTGCAGCAGCCGGGCACCGCCGACCTCACGCCGTACCGCAAGCTGCTGCCGCAGATCGCGGCCGCCGAGGACAAGCTGCGCGGGCTGACCGACGAGGAGCTGGCCGACGCTGCGGGCGACGCCGTCGAGGACGCCGGATTCTGCGCGATCGGACGCGAGGCGGCCCGCCGGGCCCTCGGCGAACGGCCCTACGACGTGCAGCTGATCGGCAGCCTGGCCCTGCTGTCCGGCCAGGTGGCCGAGATGGCCACCGGCGAGGGCAAGACGCTGGCCGGCGCGATCGCCGCGGCCGGCTACGCGCAGAGGGGCCGGTCGGTGCACGTGGTGGCGGTCAACGACTACCTGGCCCGCCGCGACGCGGAGTGGATGCGCCCCGTCTATGACCTGCTCGGAGTCAGCGCCGGCTGGATCGGCCAGGCATCGACCCCGGCCGAGCGCCGCGCGGCCTACGCGGCCGACGTGACGTACGCCTCGGTCAGCGAGATCGGCTTCGACGTGCTCAGGGACCGGCTGGCGGTCAAGGTCGAGGACCGGGTCGGCACCGAGCCGGACGTGGCGCTGGTGGACGAGGCGGACTCGGTGCTGATCGACGAGGCGCGGGTGCCGCTCGTCCTGGCCGGCGCGGCCGAGGAGGGCAACGCCGACCTGGCCATGGCCGAGATCGTCCGCCACCTGGCCGCGGGCACCGACTACGAGATCGACGAGGACGCCCGCAACGTGCAGCTGACCGACGCAGGCGCGAAAGCCGCCGAGCGGGCGCTGGGCGGGATCGACCTGTACACCGACGAGCACCTGGGCACGCTGACCAGGCTCAACGTGGCGCTGCACGCGCACGCGCTGCTGCAGCGTGACGTGGACTACATCATCACCGGTGAGAAGGTCCGCCTGGTCAGCGAGTCCCGCGGCCGGGTGGCCTGGCTGCAGCGGCTGCCCGACGGGCTGCACGCCGCGGTCGAGGCCAAGGAAGGGCTGAGCGCGACCGACACCGGGGAGATCCTCGACAGCATCACGATCGAGTCGCTGATCAGGGGCTACCCGACGCTGTGCGGCATGACCGGCACCGCGGTGGCCGTCGGCGAGCAGCTGCGCGAATTCTACGGCGTCGAGGTCGCGGTGATCCCGCCGAACGTGCCGTGCGTGCGCACCGACGAGCCGGACCGGCTCTACGAGACCGCCGAGGCCAAGGAAGAGGCGATCACCGGGCGGGTGTCCGAGGAGCACGCGGCCGGCCGGCCGGTTCTGCTCGGGACCCTTGATATCGCAGAATCCGAACGGCTGGCGGCCCAACTCGACCGCGAAGGCCTGCCGTGCGTGGTGCTGAACGCCAAGAACGACGCCGAGGAAGCGGCCATTATCGCCGAGGCCGGCGCGCCGGGCGCGATCACGGTGTCCACCCAGATGGCCGGGCGCGGCACCGACATCAAGCTCGGCGGCAGCACCGGTGACCGGGATCAGGTGGCCGGGCTCGGCGGGCTGCTGGTCATCGGCACCGGCAGGCACGAGTCCAGCAGGCTGGACCACCAGCTCAGCGGCCGGGCAGGCCGCCAGGGCGACCCGGGCGGCTCGGTGTTCTTCGCCAGCATGGAGGACGACCTCATCACCCAGTACGCCGCCGACGCGGCGCCGCCGGACGAGGTCGACGACGACGGCCTGGTCACCGACGCCGGCGCGTACTGGATGCTCGGTCACGCGCAGCGCGTGGCCGAGGGTGTCAACCTCGAGATCCACCGCAACACCTGGCGCTACAACAAGCTCATCGAGGAGCAGCGGCGGATCGTGCTGGACTACCGCGACCGGGTGCTGCGCACCGACGCCGCGCGCAAGGCGCTCAGCGAGCGCTGCCCCGAGCGGCTGAAGGAGCTGGGCGAGACGGTGGACAACGACGTGATCACCGAGGCCGCCCGGCAGATCACGCTCTACCATCTCGACCGCGCCTGGGCCGATCACATCGCCGACTTGGCCGACGTGCGGGAGGGCATCCACCTGCGCGCGCTCGGCCGCGGCCTCGACCCGCTGGATGAGTTCCACAAGGCGGCGGTGAGCAGCTTCAACAAGGTGCTGGACGAGGCGGAGCAGCGCTCGGCCGAGTCGTTCCGATCGGTGCCGATCACCGCTGACGGTGCCGACCTCGGCGCAGCCGGCCTCAAGCGGCCGTCGGCCACCTGGACCTACCTGGTGCAGGACAACCCGTTTGGCACCGATATCGACCGGGCCCTGCGCAGCGTCGGCCGCATGCTAGGCCGCCCCCGCCCCAGCTGACCCCTCCCCTGCCCCGCGTCCCCGCTGTTCACCCGGGACCAGCGATCGCGCTGGCGTGCACCGGAGACCTGGATGGCACATTCATGTTCACCGGTGGCCGTGGATGGCACATTCGTGTTCTTCACGCGGGGGCGCGGGGGCGCGGGGGCGCGGGGGCGCTGCGGCGTGCGGTCCCGTGTCAGGGTGGGGCGGAGCCGTTCGGGCTAAACGGGCTCGGCCGGGACGACAGGCTCCTGGCGGGCGAACTGCGTGTGGTAGAGCTCGGCGTACAGGCCGCCGGCGGCCAGCAGCTCGTCGTGCGTGCCGCGTTCGCGCACCCGGCCGGCGTCGATGACCAGGATCTGGTCGGCCTGCCTGATCGTGGACAGCCGGTGCGCGATGACCAGCGACGTCCGGCCCGCCAGCGCGGTCGCCAGTGCCCGCTGCACCGCCGCCTCGGACTCGGAGTCCAGGTGCGCGGTGGCCTCGTCGAGCACCACGACCGACGGGTGCTTGAGCAGCAGCCGGGCGATGGCCACCCGCTGCTTCTCGCCGCCGGACAGCCGGTAGCCGCGGTCGCCCACCACCGTGTCGAGCCCGTCGGGAAGCCCCGAGATCAGGTCCCAGATCTGCGCCGCCTGGCAGGCCAGGATGAGCTCGCGCTCGGACGCGTCCGGGCGGGCGTAGGCCAGGTTGGCGCGGATCGTGTCGTGGAACATGTGCGCGTCCTGGGTGACCACGCCGACCGCCGCGTGCAGCGAGTCCAGGGTCAGGTCACGGACGTCGATCCCGCCGATCCGGACCGTTCCCGAGCCGGCGTCGTACAGCCGGGAGACCAGGTGGGTGATCGTGGTCTTGCCTGCGCCGGACGGCCCGACCAGCGCGGTCAGCGTGCCGGGCGCGGCCCGGAAGCTGACCTGGTCCAGGATCAGCTGGCCGGCGTCCGCCCGCTCGGCGCCCTTCAGCGCGATCGACTCCAGCGAGGCCAGCGACACCTCGCTGGCCTTCGGGTAGCGGAACGACACGTCGTCGAACCCGATCTCGGGCGCGGACCCGTGGGCGAGCCCTGGGCTGGCGGCGGCCAGCGGCAGCGCGCCCGGCTTCTCGTCGATCAGCGGCTTGAGGTCGAGCACCTCGAACACCCGGTCAAAGCTGACCAGCGCGGTCATCACCGTCACCTGCACGTTCGACAGCGACATGATCGGGCCGTACAGCCGGTTCAGCAGCGTGGTCAGCGCGACCAGCGTGCCGATCTGGAAGCTGCCCGCGATGACCAGCCAGCCGCCGACCCCGTAGATCATCGCGGTAGCCATCGAGGCGAGCAGGGTCAGCGAGATGAACAGCACGCTGCCGTAGACCGCGGTCACCACGCCGATGTCGCGGACCCGCGCGGCCCGGTTGCCGAACACCCCCGATTCCTCGGCCGGGCGGCCGTAGAGCTTGGCCAGCATGGCGCCGGCCACGTTGAACCGCTCGGTCATCGTCGAGCCCATCTCGGCGTCGAGCTGCATCGACTCCCGGGTGAGCCGCTGCAGCCTGCGCCCGATCAGCCTGGCCGGCAGGATGAACAGCGGCAGCATGGCCAGCGCGATGACCGTGACCAGCCAGGACAGGTAGAACATCGCGATCAGCACGAGGACCAGCTGGATCAGGCTGGACAGCACCGAGGACAGCACGCTGGTCAGCGCCTGCTGGGCGCCGATGACGTCGCTGTTCAGCCTGCTGACCAGCGAGCCGGTCTGGGTGCGGGTGAAGAAAGCGATCGGCTGCCGCTGCACGTGGTCGAAGACCTTGGTGCGCAGGTCGTAGATCAGCCCCTCGCCGATCCTGGAGGAGAACCAGCGGGAGGCGAAGCCGAGGAACGCGTCGAACACCGCGATCCCGGCGACGATGCCGCTGACCGCGGCGACGACCCCGGTGTTGTGCTTCAGGATCCCGTTGTCGATGATCACCCGCAGCAGCAGCGGGTAGGACACCGTGACGACCGCGTCCAGGATCGTGACGAACAGGAACGCCGCCAGCGTCCACCGGTACGGCCGGGCCCAGGTGCCGATCCGGCGGACGGTGCCTGGCTTGATCCGCTGCTTGGTGATGGACGGGTCGCGGCTGAACCCGCGCATCATCATCCAGGGACCGTGCCCACCGCCCATCATGACCGGGGCAACCTCCGCGGGTACCGGGTTCTTCCGCAGTCAGCCGACAGCGAACCCGCCGGTGAGCCCGGTTAGCCCCCGAGGCGTTCGCGCTGCAGTTCTGCCTGGCTGCGGCGTTCTGCCGCCGCCTGTTCCTCGAGCGTATTGCGTGCGGCCAGGCCGAGCAGCTTTTTTACCGCCCGGGCGGTCGCGGCGTCGGTGGCGAGCAGCGCCGCGGTCAGGTCGGCGACCGACTCATCGAGGCGGCCGGCCGGCACGACGAGCTCGGCCAGGCCGAGCTCACGGGCCTCGGCGGCCTCCACCGTGCGGGCGGTCAGGCACATCTCCAGCGCCCGCGGCAGGCCCACGATATCCACCAGCGGCTTCGTGCCAGTCAAGTCGGGGACCAGACCCAGCGCGGGTTCCTTCATGCAGAGCTTCGCGTCGTCGGCGAGCACCCGCAGGTCACAGGAGAGCGCCAGCTGGAAGCCGGCGCCGATGGCGTAGCCGCGCACGGCCGCGATCGAGACGATCTCCGGCCTGCGCAGCCACGTGTCAGCCGGCCTGGCAGGCCGCGATCCACGGCTCGAACTCCTCGCTGCGGAAATCGGGCGGCGGGTCCTCGCCCGGCACCCCGCCGGCGGAGAACATCCCCAGGTCGATGCCGGATGAGAAGGTCTCGCCCGCTCCCCTGATCACCACGACGCGCACGTCTGGTGGCAGCGAGCGGCCGATCTCGGCCAGCCCGAGCCACATGCTCGGGATCATCGCGTTCCGGCGGCGGGGGCGGTCCAGCGTGATAGTCGCGACCGCCCCGGCCTGCCCCCCGGTGTCGATGTCCAGCCGGAGCCCGGCGCGTTCCAGGTCAGCTGGCGCTAGCGGCACGGGATCCTCCCGGTGACTGGCGGCGGCTGCCAGTTCCCGGCGGGCTGGTGCTCAGCGCCTGGCCTTGGCCTTGCCTCGGGTCGCGCCGCCCCGCCCCCGGAGGGTGACGCCGGTCTCGCTGAGAATGCGGTGCACGAAGCCGTAGGACCGGCCGGTCGCCGCGGCGAGGGAGCGGATGCTCTCCCCCGCGTCATACCTCTTCTTCAGGTCGGAGGCGAGCTTGGTCCGGTCAGCACCGGTCACCCGGGTGCCTTTCTTGAGGGTCTCGGTCACACGTACCTCCCGTGATAAGTAGTGACCGCTGCGTCACCATCTCTCGCCATGATCACCCATGAAAGCTAGATCGGCTACCCACATCGGGGCAAACGATCAGTATCTTTTTCCGGCCTGGCTCAGGCCAGCGCGACCAGCTCGGTCAGGTCGTCACTCCAGGCGTCTTCCACCCCGTCCGGCAGCAGCACCACCCGCTCGGGCGCCAGCGCCTCGACGGCGCCCTCGTCGTGCGTGACGAGCACGATCGCGCCGCGGTAGGCGCGCAGTGCCGCCAGGATCTCCTCCCGGCTGGCCGGGTCGAGGTTGTTCGTCGGCTCGTCCAGCAGCAGCACGTTCGCGCCCGACACCACGAGGATCGCCAGCGCGAGCCTGGTCTTCTCGCCACCGGACAGCACGCCGGCCGGCTTGTCCACGTCGTCGCCGGGGAACAGGAACGAGCCGAGGATGCGCCGCAGCTCGGACTCGGTGAGCTCGGGCGCGGCCGACCGCATGTTCGCCAGCACCGTCCGGCTCACGTCGAGCGTCTCGTGCTCCTGCGCGTAGTAGCCCAGCCTGAGCCCGTGACCGGGCCGGACCGCGCCCGCGTCCGGGACGTCGATCCCGGCGAGCAGCCGCAGCAGAGTCGTCTTGCCCGCGCCGTTCAGGCCGAGCACGACCACCCTGCTGCCCGCGTCCACGGCCATGTCCACCCCGGTGAAGACCTCCAGCGACCCGTAGGACCGGGACAGCCCGGTCGCGGTCAGCGGGGTGCGCCCGCACGGCGCCGGCACGGGGAAGCGCAGCTTGGCCACCCGGTCCGCCCTGGCCTCGGCGGGCAGCACGGACAGCAGCCGGTCGGCGCGGCGCTGCATGACCTTGGCCGCCGTGGCCTTCGTCGCCTTGGCGCCCATCTTGGCCGCCTGGGCCGACAGCGCGGCGGCCTTGCGCTCGTTGGTGGCCCGCTCCCGCCTGCGCCTGGCCTGGTCGGTCTCGCGCTGGGTCAGGTAGGCCCGCCAGCCCAGGCTGTACTGGTCCAGCACGCAGCGCTGCGCGTCCAGGTAGAACACCTTGTTCACCACGACGTCCAGCAGGCCGGCGTCGTGGCTGATCACCACCAGGCCGCCGCGGAACGCCCGGAGATGATCGCGCAGCCAGGTGACCGAGTCGGCGTCCAGGTGGTTGGTGGGCTCGTCGAGCAGCAGCGTGTCCGCGCCGCCGAACAGGATCCTGGCCAGTTCCACCCGCCTGCGCTGGCCGCCGGACAGGGTGTGCAGCGGCTGGCCGAGCACCCGCCCGGGCAGCCCCAGGCTGGCGGCGAGCGAGGCGGCCTCGGCCTGCGCCGCGTATCCGCCCATGACGGTCAGCCGCTCCTCGAGGTGCCCGTACCTGCGCACGGCGGCGTCGCGCTTGCCCGGGTCGGTGGCCGCCATCTGCTCCTCGGCCGCGCGCATCGCGCCGAGCAGCTGGTCCAGGCCGCGGGAGGACAGCACCCGGTCCATGGCCAGCACGTCCAGGTCACCGGTGCGCGGGTCCTGCGGCAGGTAGCCGACCGCACCGGAGCGCCGCACCGTGCCCGCGGCCGGCTGGGCCTGCCCGGCGAGCACCTGGGCCAGCGTCGTCTTGCCGGCGCCGTTCCTGCCGACGAGCCCGATCCGGTCGCCGGGCCCGATCTGGAAGCTCGCCTCCTGCAAGAGCAGCCGTGCGCCAGCGCGCAGCTCAAGCTCTCGTGCGGTGATCATCGGACTGCCACTCCAGAGTAAGGATGTATCGGACAAAACGGACCTCGTGGGGTACACGACCCCCAGCACAGGGCCGGTCCGTCACACCGCGAGTGACAACATGGCAGCAATTATACGGGACGGCGGCGGCCCGCCCTTCAGAATTTCGCCCGCCTCGCCGGGGGCGGCCCGGCGATCGGTCAGCCGGCGCCGCGGGCCAGGTCGAGCAAGGCGTGCAGGTCCCTGGCGGCCTCGAGCGCGGAGGCTCCGGCGAGCAGGACGATCAGCGCGGCCGCGGCGAGCAGCCAGGTGCGCCGGGGCGGCAGCGGCGCGAGCAGCGCGGCGACCCGCCGCGGTACCGGCCCGGCCCAGGCCAGCGACACCCGGCTCGGCGGGGAAGCGACGATGCCGAGCGCGGCCGCGGCCATCCGCCGCGGCCGCGGGGTGGCGAGCAGCGCGACCCGGGCGATGGTGGCCGCCACCAGGTGACGGTCACCGGTGTAGCGGGCCGCGTGCTCGTCGGCCCAGCGCTCGACGGTGTAGTCCACCGCGCGGGCGACGGGCAGCAGCAGCGGGTTGGCGGCGGCGGCCAGGCGGGCCACGGTGGTGAACAGGTGGTGCCGGGCGGCGAGGTGGGCGCGCTCGTGCGCCAGCAGCGCGGCGCGGCCGCCGTCGTCGAGGGCGTCCAGCAGGCTGGCCGAGACCACGATCCGGCCGGGCCAGCCCGGCAGCGCGTAGGCCTCGATCGCCGGGCCGGGCAGCACCACCACGCCGTCGGTGTCAAGGCGGGCAGAGCGGCGGTAGGACTCGGCCAGCGCGCGGGCCCGGCGGCGGAACACGACCGTGACCGCCACGGCCGCCGCGGTCAGCAGCACGGCGGCGGCTGCTCCGGTGACGGCGGAGGTGGCGTCGCCGCGGCGCACCACCGACGGGGAGTAGTGCGCCAGCGTGGCCAGCACCGGCGAGCGGGCGGCAGCGGCGGCGGCGAGCAGGGCCAGCGCGGCCGTGCTGCAGGCGGCCAGCGCCACCGTGGCCACGGTGAGCAGCCAGGTGGCCCGCCGCGGCTCGAGCCTGGCGGCCAGCGGGCGGGCGGCCGCGGCGGCCAGCGCCGGGATCAGCAGCGGCAGGTAGACCAGCAGCCACACGGCCTTACTCCCCTTCCCGCTCCCGGGCCCCGTCGCCGGGGTCGGCGAGGCCGGCCGGGTCGGCCTGGCCGGCGGCCAGCAGGCGGCGCAGCAGCTTCGCGTCCCGGCCGGACAGCCCGGACGCGAACCTGGTCAGCACCGCGTCGCGGTTGCCGCCCGCGTCCAGCGCCTGACTCATCCGGCTCGCGGCGAGATTGGCCTCGTCCACGGGGGTGTAGGTGAAGGCGCGGCCGGACCGCTCGCGGGCCAGCAGGCCCTTCGCGTGCAGCCGGGACATGATCGTGACGACCGTGCTGTAGGACAGCTCCTCAGCCAGCCGGGCTGCCAGGCGCTGCCGTACCTGGCCGGGGCTCAGCGGCCTGCGGGCCGCCTGCAGCACGGCCAGCACCTCGGCTTCCAGGGCCCCGGCCGGGCGCCGGGGGGCGCCGGGTGCCGTATCGTCCCGCGCGGGCGGGCCGTCATCGCGCACGCCGCGCCTCCTCCGGTCAGCTGCTATCTACACGACTTGTAAAAGTTCTACAGTTGATGTAGAACATTGGCAAGGCCAGTATGGCACGGCGAGGCTGCCGCCGGGGCCGTCCCCCTCAGGGCCCGTCCGGGTGCGACCCGGGCGCGGGCAACACCCCCACCACCGCACGGCGAAAGGCCCGCGATGTCACACCTGACCTTTCTGGAGGCCGCCGTCGTCGGCCTGGTCCAGGGCGTCTCGGAGATGTTCCCGGTCTCCAGCCTCGGCCACAACGTGCTGCTCCCGGCGCTGGTCGGCGGCAGCTGGGCCCGCGACCTCAACGTGTCCGCGTCCGAGTCCCCGTACCTGGCCTTTATCGTCGGGCTGCATGTCGCCACCGCGATCGCGCTGCTCATCTACTTCCGGCGGGACTGGGTCCGGATCATCGGCGCGTTCTTCACCTCGATCCGCAACCGTGAGATCTACACCACCGACCAGAAGCTCGCCTGGATGATCATCCTGGCCACCATCCCGGTCGGCCTCGTCGGCCTGGTGTTCGAGCACACCTTCCGGGTCATCTTCGGCCAGCCCAAATACGCGGCGGTGTTCCTTATCGTCAACGGCATCATCCTGATCGCCGGAGAGCGCTTCCGGCGGCGCTCGTCGCTGGCGGCAGACGCCGCGAGCGCGCGGGAACGCGAACACGCCGAGCTGGTGGCGGCGGGCAGGCACTCGTCCTCCGGCACCCGCGCCGACCGGCAGCGCGAGCAGGCTGCGGTCGAAGTGTCCGACCGGCGGCTGGCCACCCTCCCGTTCGCCCCGGCCGTCTTCATCGGCTCGGCGCAGATCCTGGCCCTCCTCGCCGGGATCAGCCGGGACGGGGTCACGATGGTGGCCGGCATGACGCGCGGCCTGTCCCGCGAGGACGCCGCCCGGTTCGCGTTCCTGCTCGCGACCCCGGTCATCCTCGCCGCCGGCGCGCTGAAGATCCCTGACCTGTTCGGCCCGCTGGGCAACGGCATCCACGGCCAGATCCTGCTGGCCAGCGTGCTGTCCGGCGTCGGCGCCTACCTGTCGGTGCGGTTCCTGATCCGCTACCTGCGCACCCGCACCCTCACCCCGTTCGGCGTGTACTGCCTGGTGGCCGGCGTGGCCAGCCTCGCCTACCTCACGCTGGTGAAGTAGCGAGTGGCCGCCGCCGCGGACCCGGTATGGATCGACGGCGGTCGGCTGCCATGCTGGCCGGGGGGCTACTGTCGGTGCCGAGCGTGCGGCCGGCCCGGCGCAGCCAGGCCTACTCCATCAGCCGGGGGGTTTGATGCCGTGCACCAGGGGTGAGAAACGCGCCGCCGCCCGGCCTACGGCGGGGGCGGCCCGAGAGGAGGCCAGCCGATGAGCACGCCGCCGCTGCCGGGCGTGCTGGGCTCGCTCGCGCCGGTGCTGAACAACTGGGGTTACCTGGCGGTGGGCGGCCTTGTGGTGCTGGAAGACTTCGGCATCCCGGTACCGGGCGAGACAGTGCTCATCGCCGCGGCCGTCTATGCCGGCGCCGGGCGGCTGAACGTGGTCGCGGTCGGCCTGATCGCGTTCGCGGCGGCGGTGGTCGGCGACAACATCGGCTATGCGATCGGCCGGTTCGGCGGCCACGAGCTGATCGAGCGGTACGGCCGCTACGTGCTGCTCACCCCGGCCCGGGTCCAGAGGGCGGAGGCATTCTTCGGCCGGCACGGCGGCAAGATAGTCACGGTGGCGCGGTTCATCGAGGGGCTGCGCCAGGCCAACGGCATCATCGCCGGGCTGAGCCGGATGCACTGGGCCCGGTTCCTGGCCTTCAACGCTCTCGGCGCCGCGCTGTGGGTGGGCACCTGGGTCTCGATCGGATATTTTGCCGGCTCGCACATCGGCACCCTGTATACGACGATCACCAATGTCGGCCTGTACCTGCTGATCGCGGCCGCCGTCCTGATCGCGGGCCGGATTGGCTGGCACCTGCTGCGCCGTCGCCGCCACGGCCGCGCCGGGGACGGCGGGCGGCCCGGGGATGAGGCGGCTGCTGGCGAGGCGGCCCGGGCCGGGCAGGGCGAGCGGACCGGGCCGGCCGCTGGCGAGCCTGGCGGGGCCGGGCAGGAGGGACGAGCCGGGCCGGCCCCCGGCGGGCCTGTTCACGGCGAGGGGGAACGGGCCGGGCCAGACGGTGGCGGTGCCGCCCGGGCCGGGCCGGGGGAACCAGCCGCGTCGGGCTCTGCCGGGCCCGCCCCGGCCGGGCCGGCGGAACGAGCCGAGCCGGGTCCCGGTGAACCCGCCGAGAGCAAGCAGTCGGAACGATAACCCGAACCATAAGGGGCCCGGCGCCGTTGCCCTCGTGCCGCTGAGCCGGTGCTCTCAGGCCGGCTCGGTGAGCCGGATCCTGATCGCGCGGAACATCCGCGGCGTGTCGCGCAGGACCGTGAGCCTCGGGTCGGGGACGGTGAGGAAGCGGTCGGTGGCCAGCGCGAAGTACGACTTGAGCCGCGGGTCGTCCTGCAGGGCCGCCACCGTCCTGCGGTCACCGCCGAGGACGACGGCGTCGAGCCCGCCGCTGAACTGACCGAAGACCGCCGCCGCGGTGTCCGCCGCGGCCGACATGGCCCCGGCCGCCTGCTTCTCCCGGCGGCGGGCGAACCGCTGCTGGGACTGACCGCCCGCCGCGCTGCGGCCGTGCACGAGCCGCGAGCCCACCTTGGACGCGGTGAGCTGGGGCGGCGAGCCGGTGAAGACCCCCGCCGCGTAGCCGCCGAGGCGTACGAGCAGGACGCCGACCGTCCGGTCGGCCTCAGCGTGCCGCACGATCCGCTCAGCCGCGGCGGCAGCCGCGTCCGTCCTGCTGCCGGTCACCGCGTCGGTCCCGCCGCCGGCCACAGCACTCCGCTCCGCCGGGCCGCCGGCCGCCACATCCACCTCCGCCGAGGCGCCGGGCGCCGTGCTCCCCGCCGCTCCCCCGGCCGCTGCGCCGCCGGCGGGCATCGGCGGGAACGGCACGTGGCACTCGGCTACCGCGCCGTCCGCGGCGGTGAACGTCACGACGTCACTGTCTGTAACCGTTACCGCCACGCCCGGATGACTGGCAGCGAAGGACTCGGCCCAGGTGAGAAGCCTCTGCGGCGCGACTTCGACCCATCGGCCGCCACCGCGTGCCGGATTCTTCACTACGCACCGCCTCCAAGCGTTTACTATCCGAATCTGGAACCACCGGCTGCCCGCCCGCCCCGCGCGGCCGGACGGGGGCACTGCCCGCTGCATCCGCGGCGAGCGACCACGATAGGGCAAGGACAGGCCAATGACAGTGCCGACAAGCTCCGGTCCGCAGGCCGGCGTTCGGCTCCACGCCGACGGACACGTCCCGCGTGTCCGCGGCGGCGCGCAGGACGACACCGCCACCGACGTAACCTCCGCCAGCGACGACGCGGTCGCCCGGGCGCTCGAGGCAGCGATCAAGGACAGCGACCGGATTCCCGATCTGCTCGACGTGCTCAGCAACGGCAGACTCTGGGTTCCGCTGCCTGATGACGGGACGCCGGTCACGGACGGCTCCTCCCTCACCCTGCCGATCGTCACCTACCTGGGCGGTGAGTTCGTCCCGGCCTTCACCTGCTCCCGCGAGCTCAGCAACTTCATGGCCGACCCTGACCAGGGCGTGCCGCCCGCGGTCATCCCGCACGTGGTCGTTCCGGCCGCGGAGCTGGCCAGGTCCCTGCCCGCCGATCTCGGCATCGCGCTGAATCCCGGCGCGGAGGCCAGCGTGCCCGTCTACCCCGCCGGGGTGGCCTACCTGGCGGCCATCCAGGGCCACGCGGAGGGCGTCCAGATCCGGGTGGGCAGCCCGCCGCGGCAGCATACCCGGCTGCTGACCGAGACCAGCGCGCAGTTGCGCACGGTGCCGGCCGTCCGGGAGGCGCGGACAGCCTGGCTGTCGGTGGCCGGCCAGGGCGAGGGACTCATCATCTCGATCGACCTGGACAACCCGGCCGACGAGGCCGCCCAGGACGCGGCGGCGCAGGCGGTCGAGCGAGCTGCCGCCCTGGTCACCGACGACGCGGGCTTCGCCATCGATGTCACGTTCGGCGGCCAGGGCGAGCCCAACCCGGTGGCCGAATCGGTGGCGGCCAGCGCCGCCCCGTTCTACCTGCGCGCCTGATCATCGCCCCGGGCCGGCGGCACGGCTGCCCTGGCCCCCGTCCGCAGGTCAGCTGCGGCCCGTTCGCCTAGAGTTGGCACGGTCAGGCTCGGCGGTGATCGAGGGAGGCGGCGGATGAGACGGGCGGCTCGGGCAGCCCTGGCGGGTGCGTTCGCGATCGCCGCCGCGGCTCCTGTCGCGCTCGCGCCGCAGGATGCCGGGGCGCTCACCGCCGCGCACGGCCAGCCGGCCGCACGTCATCCCGGCAGGCCAGCGGGCACGCGTTCCGGCCAGCCCGCCGGCCTTCCCGGCGTACATCCGGTACCCGGGATGCCGCTGCCCGCCCCGAACTGCCCGCCGCAGGTCGGCCGTTCCCGGCTGACGGGTGAGCCGTGGGCGCAGCAGGCGCTGCAGTTCAGCAGCGTGTGGAATCTGGCCAGCGGCCGGGGCGTCACGGTCGCCGTGGTGGACAGCGGGGTTGACTACAGCCCGCAGCTGGCGGGCCGGGTGAGCTACATCGACGTGACCGGCCAGGGACCCCAGGACTGCGTCGGCCACGGCACCGCGGTGGCCAGCATCATCGCCGCCAGCGACAAGCGGGCCAGGGGTATCCCCTTCTACGGCGTGGCTCCCGCCGCCCGCATCCTGTCGGTCAAGGTCAACACCGGCGAGAACGGGTACGCCAGTCTCCTGGCGAGGGGCATCCGCGATGCGGCCGCAGCCGGCGCGCAGGTCATCAACGTGTCGGTCCAGACGCCGGCGAACTCGCCCGCGCTGCGCGCGGCGGTCTCCTACGCGCTCGGCAGGGACGCCGTGGTCGTCGCCGCCGCGGGCAACGACAACCCGGGCAGCAACGTGGTGGGCCCGTTCTACCCGGCCAGCTACCCAGGCGTGCTCTCGGTCGCCGCGGTCGACCAGACCGGCGCGGTGACCGGCTACACCGACACCAGGACGGCGGTCTCGGTCACCGCTCCGGGCGCGAACGTCGCCAGCGCGTGGCCGCACGGGTTCAGCCCGGCGGACCAGGGCACCAGCTTCGCGACTGCGTTCGTCTCCGGTGAGGCGGCGCTGGTGCGGTCCGCGTACCCCCGGCTGACCGCCGCACAGGTGGTGAGCCGGATCGAGGCCACCGCCGACGGCACGACCGGCGTGCACACCGGCGCCGGCATGATCAACCCGATCCAGGCGGTCACCGCGGTGCTGCCGGGGCGAACGGCGTCCGCCGCGCCGTCGCCGCAGCCGGTGTCCGTGCCGCGGCTGCCGCGGCCGGACCCGCTCACCAGGACGGTCGCTATCTCCGTCACGGGCGGCGCGATCGCCGCGGCTTTCCTGGTCGCTGTCGCCGCCGTGGTGGTGCCGCGGGGCCGGCGGCGCCGCTGGCAGCCGGGTCGCGCTGTCATCCCCGCGGCGGCCAGCCCGGCGACCGATACCGAGTCGGACTGGGGCGAAGAGGCGGCCGGACCGGACCTTCTCGGCCCCTGGGCCGGCCCTGCGGGTGCGGCGGCACCGCAGTCACTGACGTCCGCGCCAGGTTCCCCGCCGGGCACGACCTGACCGCAGGGCCCGGCCCCCGCAGCGGCCATGACCCGGGGTCAGTTCCCGCGGGGCCGGGGCTCGTCACGGGGTGGCCAGCTGCGCGGCCCCGTCCTCGGCAGGGCCGGGCTCGGCCGCGCTCGCGGCGAGCGCGACCTGGACCAGCTTGGGCTCGGCCCGCCGCGCGACCAGGAACCCGCGCCCGGCCGGGAGCGCCTGCGGCTTGACGCCGAAGAGGTGGCCCTCGTCCTTGCTGGCCGACATGAGCAGGGCCGGCGAGCCCATTTCCCGCAGCCGCTGGACCACCGGCTCGAACATGGCGCGGCCGGCACCGCCCGCGGACCGGGCGAGGACCACGTGCAGCCCGATGTCCCGCGCCTGCGGGAGCATATCGACGAGCGGCAGCAGCGGGTTGGTCACGCCGCTGACCAGGTCATAGTCGTCCACGATCAGGAACAGATCCGAGCCGCTCCACCAGGACCGGCTGCGCAGCTGCGCGGGGGTCAGGTCGGCCGGCGGCAGCCGCTTGGCCAGCGCCTCGCGCGCGTCGCTGATCAGCGAGCTCGCGGCGGGCGAGGAAGCGGCATAGCCGATCCGGTGCTCGGTGTCGGCCGCGTCCAGCAGCGACCTGCGGTAGTCGATGACGATGAGCCGTGCCTGCTCCGGCGGGTACCTGGTCACGATCGCGTCGGCGACCACCCGCAGCAGGTTGGACTTGCCGCACTCGGTGTCGCCGAGGACCAGGAAGTGCGGATCCGCGGCGAAATCGAGCAGCACCGGGGCCAGCGTGCCTTCGTCTATCCCGAACGGGACCCGGGTGCCGGTCTGCTCCGGGCCGGGCAGCTGCGCCGCGGGGAACGCCTCGGGCAGCAGCCGTACCGCCGGGGCGCGCGGCCCCTGCCAGGCGGCGTCCACGGTCTCCACCAGCCTGCGCAGGCCCGCGGCCAGGCTGGCCGGGGCGGACTGGCCGTCGATGCGCGGCAGCGCGGTCAGGAAGTGCATGCCGTCCCTGGTCAGGCCGCGGCCGGGCGAGCGCTCGGGGACGTTGGCGGCCAGCGTCCGGCCCATCTCCGACTCGTACGGGTCGCCGAGCCGCAGCTCGAACCGGGTGCCGAACAGATCCCTGATGCCGGGCCGGAACTCCGACCACTTGTTGGTCGCCGCGACGACGTGGATGCCGTAGCCGAGGCCGCGGGCGGCCAGCGCGGTGATGTCGGCCTCCAGTTGCTCGTAGTCCTGCCGCAGGGTCAGCCAGCCGTCCACCACCAGGAACAGGTCACCGAAGCCGTCGCCCGCGATCCGCCCGGCTGCAGGCAGCTGCCGGTAGGCGGCGATCGACTCGATGCTCGCCTCGGCGAACTCCCGCTCCCGGCGTTCCAGCAGGACGCGGGCCTCCGCGACGGTACGGCGCACCCGCTCCGCCTGGACCCGGCTCGCCACCCCGCCCACGTGCGGCAGCCCGGCCAGCGCGGCCAGCGTGCCGCCGCCGAAGTCCAGCAGGTAGAACTGGATTTCGGCCGGCGTGTGCAGCAACGCCAGCGAGCAGATGAGCGACCTGAGCATGGTGGACTTGCCGCTCTGCGGCGCGCCGGCCACGCCGACGTGGCCGGCCGCCCCGGACAGATCGGCCCAGAGCGGGTCGCGGCGCTGCTCGAACGGCCGGTCCACGATCCCGGTGACCGCGTGCAGGCGGCCGCGCACGCTCTCGTCCCGGGTGGTGCAGCCGTACGCCTCGCTGAGGGCCAGCGGCGGCAGCAGCTGGTCCAGAGTGGGCGGGACGTCCAGCGGCGGCAGCCAGAATCTGATGCGCGGGCGGCCCCTGGCCGGCCAGCTGGCTGATCACGATGCTGAACAGGCTGTCCGGCTGCTGGCCCGCCTCCGGCGCGTCGTCGGCCTCGGCCAGCACCGGCCCGCTGTCGGGGAGGTCGGGCATGATCTGCGGCCGCACGTAGCCGGGGCCGTACGGCACGATCACCGGCCGGACCCGCAGCGGCGACAGCGGGGCGCTCGGCTCCGCGCCCGGCGGGCCGGAGACGTAGGCCGCCTTGAACCTGGTCATGCCGGTCACGTCGATCTTCAGGTAGCCGTTCCCCGGCTGCGACGGCAGCTCATAGGCGTCGGGGGCACCGAGCACGATCCGAGATTCGGCGGCGGAGAACGTGCGCAGGCCGATCCGGTAGGACAGCTGGGTGTCCAGGCCGCGCAGCCTGCCTTCCTCCAGCCGCTGTGAGGCCAGCAGCAGGTGCACGCCCAGTGACCGGCCGAGCCGGCCGATCGTGACGAACAGGTCGATGAATTCCGGCTTGGCCGACAGCAGCTCGGAGAACTCGTCGAGCACGACGAACAGCGTCGGCAGCGGGGCGAGCCTGGCGCCTCGCTCCCGGTCCCGCTCGTAGTCGCGCACGGACGCGTAGTTGCCCGCCGACCGCAGCAGCTCCTGGCGGCGCATGATCTCCCCGTTCAGCGCGTCCCGCATGCGGTCGACCAGCGGCAGTTCCTGCTCGAGGTTGGTGATGACGGCGGAGACATGGCGGATCCGCTCCAGCCCGAGGAACGTGGCGCCGCCCTTGAAGTTGACGAGCACGAAGTTGAGCACCTCGGGCGTGTGCGTGAGCGCCAGCGCGATCACCAGCGTCCGCAGCAGCTCTGACTTGCCCGAGCCGGTCGCGCCGATCACCAGGCCGTGCGGCCCCATGCCGCCCTGGGCGGACTCCTTGATATCCAGCTCGACCGCCTGGCCGCCGGCATCCACCCCGATCGGCACCCGCAGCCGGTTGCGGGCCGGCCGCGGCCGCCACAGAGCGGGCACGTCCAGCGCCTCCGGGCGCGCGATGCCGAGCAGGGAGCTGAGCGTGGTGTTGACCGCCAGCGCATCCTCGCCCGGCTGGCTGGTCTGCGCCGGACGCAGCGGCGCCAGCTGGCGGGCGAGCGCCTCCGCCTCTACCAGCGAGAGCGCGTCCGGCACGCCGACCTGCGAGGTCATATCGGCGCCGGTCCGGTCACGGACGATCATGTCGAGCTGTTTCTCGCTGACCTCCAGCCGCAGCACCGTGCTGTCCGCGGGACCCGGGCTGGTCTCCGTCAGCTCGATGAACGCGACGCCATCCACCCCGTCCGCGCCGAACTGGTGGTCCTGGCCGGCCGGCACGCCGTCCACGATGACCACGCTGAACGGCAGCGTGACGGCGGCCTTGCCGGGGGCGAAGCGCGGCCGGTCCTTGATCTCCGCGCCGAGCATCGCCTCGATCTGCGGCAGGCTGGTGGCCATCAGCCGCACCGGCCCGGCCGCGTCGTGGTCAGTGGGGTGCAGGTTGTGTGGCAGCCACTTGATCCACTGCCAGCGCCCGATCCGGTCCGGCGGGGCGCAGACGCAGATGCGCACCTCGTCCGGGGAGTGGAACACCGCGAGCTGGGCGATCATCGCCCGGACCATGCCCGCCGCCGCTTCCGGGTCGCCGGCCAGCAGCACCCGGGCGAACGAGCGCAGCGAGATGCCGACCGGCAGGTCGGGCACCCGGGAGTGCGCCCTGATGAACCGGCGCAGCGCACCCGCGCAGAGCGGATCCGAATCCTCGACCGGCTTGGTCTCCGGCGGGACGAGCTGCACTGCGAGGTGCTGGGTCCCCTTGCCCAGCCGGACGCTACAGAAGTCGGTGTCGGCCGGGCGGCGCTCCCACACCCTCGCCGGCTGGCCGGTCAGCACCCACCACAGCGTGCCCGGCTCCGGGCTGGCCCATTCCAGCGCCGTCCGCTGCGCGGTGGCGGCCCGCCGGACCTTGCGCCGGACCTGGCCGAGGTAACGCAGGTAGTCCCGCCGCTGGCCGTTCAGCCGGACCTTGCGGTCGCCCCGGCCGCGGGCGATCGAGCCGACCGCCATGCCGCCCATCCCCAGGCCCATCGCGCCGCCGCCCACCCAGCGGAGGGCACCGGAGCCCGACCCGGACATCATGGCGACCATGCCGAACGTCATCGCGAGCATCGGCAGGTAGGTGAGCGTCTGCTGCATGCCGTCCGAAGCAGCTTCCGGAATCTCCGGCGGCGGCTCGAGCACGATCTCGCCGCGCGGCATCTCCGGCGCCTCGCGGCGCTCCTGGCGGGGCACGATGACCGCGCTCACAGCCTGCCCTCCTGTTGCCGACCGGCCGGATCCTGCTCCTGACGCGATCGCACGGCCCGTTCCGATCAGCCGAAACGGCACATCCCCTCAACGCGCAACCGCCATACTATTGAACCCGCAGGTAGGCGCATCCGGTGAGTTACCTACGGTAGTGCGCGCGCCCTGGGCGGCGGGTGCTTAATCGAGGGGGAGGCAGATGAGCCCGGCCACCGGATCGGACACATGCCGGATCACCATCGTGGGACCGCGCAGGCGGGTGGACCTCGCGCTGCCGGTCTACGTGTCCTTCGCCGAGCTCTTTCCCACCGTGGCCAGGTACGCCGGCCTCGATCAGCCGCCGGGCCGCCAGGAGGCGGGCGGCTGGGTGCTGCAACGGCTCGGTGAGGCGCCGTTCGCGCCGCACGCCACGCCGTCCCAGGCCGGTCTGCGCGACGGCGAGCTGGTCTACCTGCTGCCGCACCGGGCGCAGCTGCCCGAACGCGCGTTTGACGACGTGGCCGACGTCATCGCCTCGGGGATCGGCGACCGGGCGGACCGGTGGGGGCCGGTGCACACCCGCCGGGTCACGCTCGGCGCTGCGGCGGGGGCGCTGCTGGCCGGAGCCGTGGCGCTCGCCCTGTCGGGGCCGCCCTGGGCCAGTCCCGCGGTGGCGGCGGGGGTGCTCACGGTGCTGCTACTCGCCGCCGCGGCCGCCGTCTCGCGTGCCGCCGGCGACGCGGCCGCGGGCGCGGTGCTCGGCTCCGTCGCGCTCCCCTACGCCTTCCTCGCCGGGCTGCTCGGGCCCGCCGGGTCGACGCCGGTGTCTCACCTGGGCTCGCTCGAGCTGCTGTCCGGATTCGCCGCGGTGATCCTCGCGGCCACGCTCGCCGCGGCGGTGATCGCCGACGGCGTCCCGGTCTTCCTCGGCGCCGCGGGAGCCGTGGTGCTCGCTGCCGCGGCCGCCTGGGCCGATCACTCGTTCGCCCGCATCGGCCTGCCCGGCGCGGCCGCGGTGGCGGCCGCCCTGGCGCTCGCGCTCACCCCGCTGATCCCGGGCATCGCGTTTCGGATGTCGGGACTGACGCTGCCGCCGGTGCCCCGCGATGCCGACGAGCTGCGCCGGGACACCGTCACCATCGCAGGCGGCGAGACGCTCGAGCGGGCCGCCGGCGCCGACCGGGTGGTCACCGGCGCGGTGTCGGGGATCGGCCTGATCGGCGCCCTGGCCGAGCTGGAGCTCGCGCTCGCGCACGGCTGGCTGCCGCGGCTGACCTGCGCCGCGCTCGGCTGCGCGCTGCTGATGCGGTCGCGGATCGCCGGTGGCCGGGCGCAGCGGCTGTGGCTGCAGGTCCCCGGGTACGGAGGGCTGGCCCTGCTCGCCATCGGCGCCGCGCTGTCGGTGCCCCAGCCGAGGATCATCGCGGTCATCCTGCCGTCCCTGCTCGCCGGGGCGGCCGCGCTGATCGGCACCGGCATGTGGCTGCCCGGTCACCGGCCGTCCCCGTTCTGGGGCCGGGCGGCTGAGATCCTCGACATGACGCTCGTCATCAGCCTCATCCCGCTGGCGCTGGGTGTCGCGGGCCTGTTCAGCTATATCCGCGGGCTGTCCGGGTGAGGCAGGGGCGGCGCTGATGCAGAACCGCAAGGACCTGCTGCAGGCCCACCGGCTGATGACCCAGCGGGCGGCGCTCGCCCTGCTCCAGGCCGAGCCTGACCCGCCGGACCGGCCGCTGCGCAGGCTGAACGTGGCGGTGTTCTGCAGTGTCCTGGTCGCGGTGATGGTGGCCGCTGTCTTCGGCGTCTGGGGGCTGCTCGCTCCCGGCGAGGCCCAGGGCCTGACCGCGCCGGGAACGCTGATCATCGACAACCAGACGGGTACCTCTTACATCTGGTGCCAGGGCGGGAAGCTGTGCCCGGTGGTGAACTACGCATCGGCCCGGCTCGCCCTGGGGGTCAGCACGCCCAATCAGCGCCTGGTCAGCCAGGCATCCCTCGCGCACTACCAGCGCGGGCCGCTGGTCGGGATCCCCGGGCTGCCGCAGCCGCTGCCCGACGCGAGCATGCTCGCCGGCCAGCCGTGGTCGGTCTGCGTGCGGGCGGTCACCAACCCCGCCACGCTCCAGCAGCACACTCTGACCACCCTCGTCGGCGGCCGCGGGGTGGGCGGCCGGCCGGTCTCCGGCCGCAGCGCGCTCGTGGTCCGGGCCGCGGGGGCGGACTGGGTCATCTGGGGCGGCCAGCGCCTGCTCGTCCCGCCCGCGACCCAGGGCTACGTGCTGACGGCCCTGGCCGCCACGCAGCAGCCGGAGACGATGCCCGACGCCTGGCTGAACGCATTCCCGCAGGGCCCCGACTTCGCGCCGCCGCCGATACCCGGCTTCGGCCAGCTGGTCCGGGCGCCCGGCGGCTCCAGCGCACGGGTGGGGCAGGTGTTCGCCACCGGGGCCGCGGCCGGGAGCGCCCAGCAGTACTACGTCATGCTGTCCGGCGGCCTCGCGCCGATCACGCAGACCCAGGCCGCGCTGCTGGACGCGGCGCCGCGACAGGTTCCGCAGGCGACGCTCGCCCCCTCGCTCGTGGCTGGCGACCGGGCGCCGGGGACCGTGCCCGCCACGGGCCTGCCCGCGCGGATGCCATCGGTGGTCGGCTACACCGCCTCGACCCCGCTGTGCGTGGTGTACTCGGGCTCCGGCCCGGCCGCGCCGTCCGGCCCGCGGCTGACGGTGGGCGGCACCGTTCCTTCGGGCGGCATGTCCACCGGCGGCACGGGCGGCCTGGACCAGGTCAGGCTGCCGCCTGGGTCAGCCGCCCTGGTCGGCGTGCTGCCCGGCTCGCAGGCTTCGGCGCAGGGCGGCCAGGGCCCGGACGTGACCAGCTACTTCCTGGTCACGGGCGGCCGCAGGTACGGCCTGGCGTCACCGGGCGTGGCCGCCGTCCTCGGCTACGCGCTGCTGCGGCAGCGCACGCTGCTGCCCGCCGGGGTGGTGGATCTCATCCCGCAGGGCCCCGCGCTCGACCCCGCCATGGCGAAACATCAAGTGCCCGGCTGATGTAACTATTTGGCAACGACACTGCCCCGGGGTGCGCATTCCCGCAAGTCAGCGGACCCGGAAGGCGCCGCGCGCCGCCCGGCGCAATTGTGGCAAATGATGGTCAAGTGTCGTGGTTGACACGTGTGTCGCTGGCATCTTAGATGGTGCGTGACTGCTGTCGGCGGCCGGTCAGCTGCGTTTCGGCATGTCCCGGCCGCTCGCCGCAGCAGAACCGGAGATTTGACGGACAAGCACGGACAGTAATGTCACCCGATAGCAATGATGTCACGCACAGCACACACAGAAACGACAAGCCCAGGAAAAGTTAGCCCAGGAACAGGGAGGTGCGGCGATGGCAGGCGAGTCCGCTGTTGACAGAGCAGCCATGGCGCAGGCAGCCGTGCAGGTGGAGGACGCGGTGGGGCAGGTCCGCGGGCAGCAGTCGCAGCTGGCGGGCTTTCACGGCGACCTGATGTCCGGCTGGCAGGGCATGGCGGCGACCGCGTTCACCAACGCGTACAACTCGTTCAACGCAGATTTCACCCAGGTGCTCAATGCCCTGCAGGGAATCCAGGAGAAGCTGACCGCCACCCGCTCGCGCTACCAGACGACGGAAGACACGCAGGCCGCCGCCGCGAACCGGGTGCAGGGACTGCTCAACCACTGACCTGAGTGCTCGGCACGGATGACGGAGGAATGAGGCAATGAGCGACTACACGCGGGCCGTGTTCGGGTCGCTGCAGGCGGGGGAAGCGGATTACGCCAGCATCTACTCCCAGCTGCAGTTAACGATTTCCACGCTGGACGGGCAGCTGCGGTCCAGCCTGAACATGTGGGACGGCCAGGCGCAGCAGGCGTACTACGCGGCTAAGGCGCAGTGGGACGCGGCCATGGCGAACATGGCGGCCGTGCTCAACAACCTGCGCGCGGTCATCGGCGAGGCGAACGTGAACTACTCCAGCACGGAAGCGGCCAACGCCGCACTGTGGCACGGCTGAGCGGGCTAGCGTCCGGTGCCCGGGCGACCGGGGACCGGACGACCGGTCAGGGACGAGCCGCGCGGCCGCTGGCCGGCCGCCGACATCTCGCAGGGTCACGAATTTGACAGGGTCAGTGGCGTCATAACCGCCCGATGGCGCCGTCTCGCAGATGACGGCGTGATGGTGACGTTGCATTCTGGAGGCTGGTGATGGGCATGGGTACGAGCACGGCGGTCCCTCAGGTCAGCGGGCCTACGTTCTCGGGGTATACGCAGCCGGCCAACTGGTCCGACCCCGCGGTATCCGGCCGCGACCTGGTCGTGCACAGGGACGTGCTGCGCAGCGTCGCTGCCCGGGTGGCCGAGCTGGCCGTTCAGCTCGAAGGCGTGCTCAGCGGCTGGAACGGGCCTGCCGGGCAGGCTGGCTCGCCCGCGGTGGTCGGGGGCTGGTCCGAGGCGCTGCAGCTCGCGCGGGCAGCGGCTAACGCACATGCCGGCGTGGGCCAGTTCTCGAATGACCTGCGGCAGTCACACGTCGACACCGCCACCCGCATTACCCTGTCGGCCGATCACTACGATGCCGCCGAGCAGAGCATCACCGCGCTGGCCAACACCGCCACTGACCCGTCGGCGACGATCGTCCAGAGCGGCGGCATCAACACGCCGGTGGATCCGGGCTACGGGCAGAACTGGACGCCGCAGCAGCGGCAGGGCTATTACATGGCGCTGCGGATGGAGCGCATGAACGGGGGGCAGAACTGGACCGCGACGTTCCCGATCACTGAGAATTCCGCCTTCGCGGCGGCCAGCATGCCGTACACCTGGCAGGAGGTACAAGCGCTGCTGCGAGCGACCAACCCGGACGCGGTCAACGCCGCCGGGACGGCGTACGGGGCGTTGTACTCGGCACTTACCGAGATCGCGACCCAGCTCACCCATCACGGGCAGACGCTCGCAGCTAACTGGGGCGGCACCACCGCGGTCACCGCGGTCAGCCAGGTCCAGCAGCTGTACCAGACCGCTGCGGACATGCAGGCCAACAGCCGGGCCGTGCAGCAGTCCCTCGGGTGGTACGGCCCCGTGCTCGCCGCCTTCAAGAACAGCGCGCTGAGCAACACACTGCAGCCCGCGACCACGCACCCGGCGGCCGTGGCGGCCGCCAATACGGCGGCCCAGCAAATGATGAAGGCCCTGAACGGGCACGTCCAGACCGCGTACTACCTGCTGCCGGGCGCGGTCAACAAGAACCTTCCGCCGGCCATGGCCGGCAACGGCGGGAGCGGTACGTCAGGCGGGACCCGCCGCGGCGCGTCCGGCGGCGGTGTCTCCGGTGGCTCTGCCGGGGCGGCGGGCGGCGCGGGCGGCGGCGTGGCTGGCCTTCCGGGCGGTGCGGGCGGCGCGCGGCCCGGCTCCGTCGGCGGCGGGGTCCCCGGCGTGAGCACCCTGGGCGGCGGGGCACCCGGCGTGACCGTTCCCGGCGGCGCGCCCGGTACCGCCGGGCAGGCGCCGGCGCCGACCCAGCTGGCCGGCGTCCAGCCGGGCGGGGTGGGAACGATCAGCCCCGGCCTGCCCGCCCCTTCCGTCCCCGGCGGCGGCCTTGGCTCGGTGCCTCCGGTCGTAGGCGGCGGCGGTGGCGGCGTCGGCGTGCTGCCGCCCCTGCCCTCCTCCGGTCGCGGCGGCACGACGGGCCGCGTCGGGGTGTCCGGCGAGGTTCCTGGCCCTGGCGGCGAGCCAGCCCCCGGTGAGCTGGGCGGCGGGATCCCTGGCCTTGGTGGCTCCGTGCCAGCCGGTGAGCTGGCGGCGCTTGGTGACACGCCCACGATCAGCCCCACCGGCATGATCACCGGGCAGGGTCTGCCCGCCGCAGCCGACGCTGTCTCCGCCGACGGCCTCGCCGCGTCCGGCGGTGCGGCCGCGGGTGACGCCGCCGCGGGCCCGGGCGGCTTCCCGATGATGGGTGGCGTCTCCGGGGGGGCCGGCCAGGGCGAGCTGGGCCGCTCCCGCCAGTCCTGGGTCGCCGAGGAAGAAGGGACCTGGGGCCCGGACGCCGCGCCCGGCGGCGCCGCTGCCGGTGCTGACCCGGCTGAGGCCGGCGTGGGCGGCATGATGCCCGCCGGAGCCGGTTCCGGCACCGGCCAGCAGCGGGACAGGACCAGGCAATCCTGGATGGCGGAGGAAGAGGACCTCTGGGGCGGCGGCCAGCCGGCCGCTCCCCCGGTCATCGGTCGCGAATGCGCCCAGGCTGGCTGACGGCAGGGGCGGCCCGGACCTGCGCGCGGGTCAGGGCCGTCACCATGCTCGCGGTCATCGCCGCGGTCCTCACCTGCGCTGCGGCGTGCGGAGGCAGTAGCCCGACTTCCGGCACGCCCGGCGGCAAGCGGGCGCACGGCGACGCGCACACGCCGACCGCAGCTACGCCGGCTGCTACCCGCACCGGCGCTCAGTTCGCGCAGATGCTCGCCGCCGATATCCCGTCGGGGTGGAAGGCGCTAGGGGGCTCTGCCTTCAGCAGCGGGACCCAGCTGGACGCCGCCCCGCAGGTCCCGCTGCCGCAATTCGACAGATGCTCGTGGATCGGCGGCGCTCCGGGCCTGGACACCCAGATGAACCCCTGGCAGGTCTCCTACGCCTCGGTCGGCTTGGTCAAGCCCCCGGGCAGCGGTACGCCGCAGCAGAGCGCTGATCTTGGTTTCGCCGGGTTCAGGCCGGGAGACGCGGTCAAGGGGCTCGACTGGGAGACCGCGCTCTTGCACCGCTGCCACAGCTTCACTGAGCACGGCGAGCACATTCGCCTGACGAGCATGACGCTGCGTGGCCTCGGCGACCAGAGCCTTTACTTCACCGACCAGAACAGGATCGTCGTGGCGGGCCAGCCGTCGGTGAGCACCATCGCGATACTGATCGTCAGGGTCGGCAACAACCTGGTCGGAGTGGACTCGGACACGTTTGACGGGATGATTTCCCTGGCGGCGATGAAAACGCTGGCCGAAGAGCTGATCGGACAGCTCGGCACCCGCTGATCAGCCCCACTGAGCGGCGGCTGAGAGGACTCCTCGCGAGTCGCTGGGTCCCGTCACTGGCTGTCGTACTCGTCGTGACGGCGCCACCAGAAGCCGGTCTCGTTGCGACCGAGTGGCGCGCGGTCGAGCCACTGGTACATGCCCCAGAGGCCGTCCAGCCCGCGCGCGTACGCCGAGTACGTGTGGTAGACGACGCCATCCTCGAGCACGAACGCGCTCACGCCGGGCCCTTCCCGCCGGTACGTCGCCCAGTCCGTTCCGACAATGCTCGATGCGAACTCGTCGAGCCCGGAGCTGTCCTGACCGGCTGACGGCCGGAAGTCGGCCGTGCCGAAGTTGTACTCGACGGCTCCCGACTCCCACTGCTCCGTGGTGTGCGCTGCCTGGAAGTCGTAGTTGAAGTCGCTGCCGGACGACGACGCCCAGGGGAAGCTCCAGCCCATCCGCCGCTTGTACGCCTGCAGTTTCGCGAGCGGAGCACGCGACACGGCGCACAGCGTGACGTCGTGATGCGCGAGGTGGACGACGGAGCCGTCGAAGCCGTCCGCGATCGCCGAGCAGGACGGGCATCCTGCGGCGTAGTCAGCCCCGAACATGAAGTGATAGATGAGCAGCTGCGAGCGGCCCGCGAAAAGATCGGCGAGGGACGCTGTGCCGTCGTCGGTCTCGAAGCGGTACTTCTCGTCGATGCGAACCCAGGGCAGCTCCTGCCGCCTGCGCGCCAGTTCGTCGCTGCGCCGTGTCAGCGCCTTCTCGGCCTCGAGCAGCTCCAGCCG
The DNA here is from genome assembly GCA_963702235.1 of uncultured Actinomycetes bacterium. Taxonomy (GTDB): domain Bacteria; phylum Actinomycetota; class Actinomycetes; order Streptosporangiales; family Streptosporangiaceae; genus PALSA-505. The sequence continues at coordinate 488,739 of CAVPBZ010000018.1, read as the reverse complement.
GGCCGCAAGCCACTCGTCACGTGTTCCGGTCTTGTGAGCAGTCATTGTTTCTCTCCTTTTATCGGTGTTACAGCAGCCTGGCGCGGCCCGCGCCGCGGTTGGCGTCTCACATGGGTGGCATGAGCCCGGGAACCGCCGCGGGCGCGATGACGGTGAGGATGCCCAGCCCGACGATCGCCAGCGCCAGCGGCACATCGAGGGCGGCTTTCGCGGGCAGGAGCTTCTGGGCGAGCGCGAGGACGGTGATCGCGCACATCCAGGTGATGCTCATGACGCTCACCGCCACCAGGATCAGCATCAGGCCGATGCTCGAGCCGAGGCAGCAGAGCCCGAAGTCCAGCCCAGAACCGGCGCTCTCCCGGCAGCGCCGTCGGAAGTGCTGCTTGAGCGGCGTGAGCTCGTAGATACCTGCCGCGATCACGACCGCGCCGGCGGCGGACGTCCCGTGCGGCCGGTACAACGCATACACCGCGACGCCCACCAGGGCCCAGACGGCCAGGTAGGACCCGAGGAACAGCGGCACGGCACGCACCGGGGCGCTGGCGTGAGCGCGTCTCACGACTGCCGGAGCCGCTCCCGGCAGCATCATCGCCGCCATCATCGGCGCCCACACGGCGGCAAAGAACGCGAACGAGCCGAGCCGGGTCGCCACGCCCATGTCCATCCCGTTCATCTGCCGGACCGCGACGACCCAGGACGCGGCGGCGAGCCCGAGCGTCGCCGTCAGCGCGGCTGCCGTCGCGCCCGTCCCGGTCCGCACGCCGCCGACCTGGGCGGTCATGGGACGTCGCGGTTCTGCGGGGGGTCGGTGGGCCGCAGTCGCGGGTCGGCATGGTCGGCCGGGTCGGCCGGGTCGAGGCCATCATGGCCAGGGTCGGTCCACCAATGGGACGGCTTGACGTCGCCGTATGCGTCGTGCCACTTCCACCACGCGTACGGCGCGGTCTGGGGGTAGCCCTCCGGCGAGTCCTCCCACTCCTCCTGGCGTCCGAGCGCGGTCAGGTCGAGGTAGCTCCAGGTGCTGCCCATCACTTCGTCGCCGCGGTTGTTGATGAAGTAGGTGCGGAACACGCTGTCGCCGTTGCGGATGAACGCGTTCGTGCCGTGCCATTCGTCCACGCCGAAGTCGGCGTCGAAGCCGTCGGTCATGCTGTACCAGGGCATCGTCCAGCCCATCCGCGCCTTCACCCGCTCGATCTCCGGCTGCGGCGCGCGGGAGGCAAAGGCGAGCGTGGTGTCGCGGGCGTTCAGATGGGCCAGGTGGGCGACCTGGTCGGCGACCAGGGAGCAGCCGGGGCAAGCATGGTCGGGCCAGCCGTACACACCGGGTTCGAAGAAGGCGCGGTAGACGATCAGCTGGCCGCGGCCCTCGAACAGGTCGAGCAGGCTTGCCTTGCCCGCGGGTCCGTCGAACCCGTACTCCTTGTCCACCGCCAGCCACGGCATCCGGCGGCGCTGGGCGGCCAGCGCGTCACGGGCGCGGGTCAGTTCCTTCTCCTGCACCAGCAGGCGCTGGCGCGCCGCCTCCCACTCCTGCGCGGACACGATCGGGGGTGTTTTCATCGCGTGATCTCCACCTTCTGGTTCAGGTCCGCAACCGCCATGTCGGTGATGGTCATAGCTCCTCCGTGTGAGTAGCGGCCTCCGGCGGGGAGGCCAGGGTTTCCAGCGAGCGCTGCAGCCGGGCCAGCTTGCTGTCCCAGTCCCGGGCCAGCGCCGCGAGGTAGGACTGGGCAATCGCCATCGGCGCCGCGTTGACGCGGTAACGGATCCGGCGGCGCTCGCCCGGCTCGGCGAGTACGAGCCCTGCGGCGGCGAGCAGATCGAGGTGCTTGGTGATCGCCTGCCGCGTGATCGGCAGCTGGCCGGCCAGGCCGGTCGCCGTGGTCGGCCCGCGCGCCGCGAGGGCGCCGAGGATGCTGCGCCGGGTCGGCTCGGCGAGCGCGGCGAAGACCGCCTCCGCGACGGCCTCCGGGTCAGGCCGCGGGGCAGGCTGCGGGTCAGGCTGCGGCATGGAGGAAGTCGGCGAGGTCCGCCAGCTCCTTGCGCCAGCCCTCGGTGTTGCCCCGGTAGGCGGTGTCGAGCAGCTCGTCAGGTACCTGGGCGAATCCGGACTCGACCACGGTCAGCCGGGTCCCGCCGCCGGCCTGCGCGAGGGTGAACTCGACGTAGGTACGGCGCGGGTCGGTGGCGGGCAGCCCCTGGATCCCCCAGGTCCAGGCGAACCTGGCGGGCGGTTCCACGACGGCGATGGTCAGCGTCGCCTTGAAGTTGTCCCCCTCCTTATCCCACTCGACATAGGCGGTGCCGCCGGGGCGCAGGTCGATAGTGGCGCGATCGCCGAACCAGCCGCCCAGTCCTTCGGGGCTGGTCAGCGCATCCCACACCCGCTGCGGCGGCTGGCTGAGCTCGATGGTGCGCTCGATGCGATCCGGTATAGGCATGAAAAGAACCTCCGCATATGGCAACCATTTGGTTGCCATAAATCTATAGCAACCGGATGGTTGCGTCAAACCGTTACCGGGGGAGCAGATCCTCGGGACGGCTGACCGGGAAGCCATAGACGTCGGTGCAGAGGCCTGCGGTGCGGCGGGCCAGCGCGAGCGCGGCCTGGGCCACGTGCTGGCATGCGTCCCGGCCGGCGCTGTGCACCGGCAGCGACGTGCACAGTTCCCACCGGCAGGGGGTCTGGCGGCGCAGCTCGCCGAGGGCCGGCGGCGGCGGCTCCAGTTTCATGCTGGCGACCCACGGTGGCCAGTACATGGTGAAGAACGGCGCCCCCGGCCCGCTGACGATGGCGTAGGAGCCCTCCAGCTTCGCTTCCCTGGTGACCAGGGTGCCCGCGCAAAACGGCTGCAGCACGCCGGTCACCTGGTCCGCCGGCAGCGGCTGCTCGCTCCAGACCGAGACGCGGAGCTCGAGCTCCATGGGCGGCCGCCGGTCGTGCACGGTCCCGCCGAGCCGCGCCGCCAGGCCGCGCACGAGCCGCTCGGCGTCGGCCTCCTTGTCGTCATCCGGCCGCCGCTCCGCCTTACCCTGCACCGCGATTCCGGTGTAGTAGGCCGCCGTCATGCCGCCGGGCAGCCCAGCCTTCCCCGCCAGCTCCGCAGTGACCTCGACCGGCCCGTACAGCAGCACGCCGTTGCCGAACACGAACCGGTCACCGCGTACCCGCACCGCCGGGTCGTAGCCGAGCACCGCATCGGCCATCGCCTCGGCCGGGTCGGCGGGAAACAGCAGCGTCGGCCCGCTGGCCAGGTGTTTCGCCGTCCGGTCGAACAGGGCCTTCACCTCTCCCGCGGCTTAGCCAGCGGACGGGTCGGTGCCGCGGAGAAATCCGCGGCGGCGCAACTCGGCCGCCACCCACAGCCTGGCCTGCCGTTCAACCGGCTGCTGCGGCAGCAGCATGGTCAGGAACACGTAGATCAGCAACCCGGGAAAGATCGCCAGCAGGACGGCCGCCACGAGCAGCGCCACCGGGTAGAGAAGCTGCGCGAGGCCACCGAGAACGGCACCGGCTCTGCCTTTGCCCAACCGGAACGCCGGAGGGAATACCCGCGCCGGCAGGGCGGCGACATCCCGGCGCTGAACCATGCGGACAATCATCAGCACCACCACCCCCAGTGACACCACCACGTCGGCGCCCAGCACGACGTAGAAGGCGACCAGGGATGAGTGGCGCATGGCACCGAACAGGCCTATGTCGAAGGCCGCGATGACCGCCAGCGCGACCGCCATTCCGAGCGCCAGCCCGGACCGGCGCAGCCAGTACCGGGCGCCGCGGTCATACCAGGACACGCCCAGGCCGGGCAGCGCCGGGATCACCACGTCGCGCGGCAGGCTGCGACGCGGCGGCAGGCGCCCGGTATCGGGCGTCATCAGCACCTCCGGCATCATCCGAAAACACTGTTCCAGAGACTGGACGCGATGTGACCGACGTCCTTGCCAGTATTCACGAAGCTGTCGCCGATGCCCTTGCCGACGCCGAGGACCACGCCGTTCTGGGAGATGTCATGGCCCCAGTTCTCGTCGATGAGGTGATGGGTGAGGTCCCCGACGCCGAACGCGACCGCTCCCCCGGCCAGGACACCGGCGCCGCCTGCTACCAGGGCGCCGCCGCCCACGGTTCCCATGACCGCGCTGCCCACGACGCCACCGGCGGCGAGGCCGGCCACGTTGCCGGCCGCCTCGCCGGGATAGGCCACTGCGGCCGGGACGCCAAGCTGAATATCTTGCTGCGCGCTGAAGTAGGTGCCCGCGCCCGCCGCGGCAATGTTGACGAACGGGATGTCCGCCGCGAATCTCGCCAGCGATTCGCTCGAGCCGGTCAGGCCGTTCACCGCATCGGAAACGGCCGGGATGTCGGACGGAGCGACGCCCCACGCCTTGCTGAACATGGTCTCGCTGGACTGGGCGCCGGCCAGGTCGCTCTGCACGCCCCCCAGTTCGGTCTTGGCGGCGCCGAAGTCGGCCTTGCCCTGGTCGGTCCACGGCCCGAACTGGCCGTTGGCCAGCCGGGCCTCCTCCCGCGCGCTCGTGATCGCCTGGCTCACCGCCTGCTTCAGCTCCGGGAGCTTGCCTTCCACGTAGTGGCTGTACCTGGTCTGCGCGCCCAGGAATCCGGCGAGAACACTGAACCCGGAGGTGAGGTCGGAATTGGTCAGTCCGCCCTTGCCGTTGCCCGCCGGCGGCTTGGTCAGCTGGCCGAAGAGCGACTGCAGCGCGGCGGCGGCCTGTGTGCGGGCGGCCGTGGCGGCCAGCATGCACTGGTTGTAGAACGCCTGGTAGCTGGCCCGCCAGCTCTCCTCGGCCGGCTTCGCCAGGCACACCTGAGGCGGCTGGCCGTTAGCGCCGATGGCTACGCCGTGCGCGGAGACCTGGTCAGCGGCCTGCTCGAGCGCGTTCTCGATCTTCGCCAGGTTGACCGCCAGGACGTCCACCACGTTGCCGCAGGCCGAGACCGCCGACGACAGCTGGGTGGCGGCCACCGAGTCGCGCTCCCACGCCGTGCTGAACGCGGCGGCGGCCGACCCCTGCCAGCCGGCGGCGTTAACGACCGCGCTGACCTTGCTGTTGAGCGCGCTGGTTACATCGCTGATCTCGGGGACGTACCGGTACAGCGTCCCGGCGTACGCGGACAGGCCGTGAATGTCGCCCTTGACCCAGTCATAGGCGAAGGGCGCCAGCGGGGACGGGGATTTCGCTGCTGTTCCCACGGTCCCTCCTCAGAGCTTGGCCGGGTCGCTGATGTCGTTGGCCAGGCTGGTCAGCGACGTCTCGGTGTGCTGGTAGCGGTCGTGCGCGGTCTGCAGCTTGGTCCCGTTGTTGTCCATGTCGCCGCCGACCTGCAGATGCAGCAGGCAGAGCGCCTCCACGATGGCGTTCAGGCTCGCGTCGAAGCTTCCCGACCCGCCGTCCGGCAGGCCGGAGGGGGACTGCGGCATGATGGCCAGGAACGTGCTCGCCTCGGTGTGGAACGTCGCGGCCGCCGCCTGCAGGTCCGACATGACCACCTGGAATCCGCCGCCGCTCATCGGAGGCTCCCCTCCAGCCGGATGAGTTCCTGGTCGTCCCAGCGCCAAACGCCCGGGGCGGCCGACGGGTCGAGCCGCACCTCGCGCACCCCGGCCGGTCCGGCCAGCTCGCGCACGCTGACCAGCGGCATCGCCACCCAGGGCTGGTCGTGCCCCAGCGCCTGCACCAGCGTCCCCACCGTGGAGAACACCGGCAGCACGGTGGCGCCGCTGGGCAGATCCGGCCGCGTCTCGAACTCGACGTCACCGCCGCGGACCGGGTGGGCCGGAACGATGACGAGCTCAGGCAGCCCGAACTGCTCGCCGGCCGCCGCAGGCTCATCGTCCGCCCGGTGCCGCCCGGCCGCGGGCGGGTTCACTTCTGTGCTCACGGCGCCGCCTTCCCATCCTGCGCGCTGGTGGCCCAGAACAACGCAAGGCCCCGCTTATCCCCCCTGCATCTGGCAGGAACAACTCTAACGCGCCTGGCCCACGGGATGAAGAAAGATCACGAACTGCGGGCCGCGCCGGGACCCGGAAACGCGGGCCGTCGCCGGACCCAGAAAAGCGCCCGGCCGCGGCCGGCGCACGAAGGCGCAGGCCGCGGCCAGAGGATGACGCGTCCGGGCAGCGGTCAGACGTTGAAGCCGAGGGCGCGCAGCTGCTCGCGGCCGTCCTCGGTGATCTTGTCCGGGCCCCACGGCGGCAGCCACACCCAGTTGATCCGGAAGTCGCTGACCAGGCCGTCGAGCGCGGCACGGGTCTGGTCCTCGATCACGTCGGTAAGCGGGCACGCCGCGCTGGTCAGCGTCATGTCGATGGTGGCCAGCCGGTCCTCGCCCACGGTGACGCCGTACACCAGGCCGAGGTCCACGACGTTGATCCCCAGCTCGGGGTCCACGACGTCGCGGAGCGCCTCGATCAGGTCCTCGTTCTCCGGGGTCAGGGTCAGCAGCGGACCCGCCGCGGTCTCCGCGGCGTCATCGGCGGGCACGGCCGCGTACTGCGGAGCGTCGCTGCCGGTCGTTGCTTGCTCGGTCATGATGATGCCTCCTGAAGGGCCCGGGCGGTGGCGTCTTTCCATGCCATCCAGCCGAGCAGCGCGCACTTGATCCTGGCCGGGAATCTCGACACCCCGGTAAACGCCACCGCGTCCTCGAGCAGGTCCTCGTCCGGCTCGCCGGCGCCCTTGGACTGCATGAGCTCGAGGAAGCCCTGGCTGATGGCCATCGCGTCACTGATGCTCTTGCCGATGACCAGGTCGGTCATCATGGAGGCGCTGGCCTGGCTGATGGAACAGCCGAGTGCCTCGTAGGACACGTCGGCCACGGTGGCCTCGCCGCCGACCTCCTTCAGGCTGACCCGGACGGTCACCTCGTCGCCGCAGAGCGGGTTGACGTGATGGACCTCGGCGTCGTAGGGCTGCCGCAGGCCCCGGTGGTGCGGGTGGCGGTAGTGGTCCAGGATGATGTCCTGGTACATCGACTCGAGCTGCATCACGTTCCTTTACAACAAGCGGCGGGCCGCCGCGCTTCCCCGGCAGGCCTTACGCGTCGGCGAAGAACCGCTGCGCCTGCCGGATCCCGTCGGCGAGCGCATCCACTTCCTCGCGGGTGTTGTACAGGTAGAACGACGCGCGGGTACTGGCCCGCACACCGAACGCACGGTGCAGCGGCCAGGCGCAGTGGTGGCCGGCCCGCACCGCGATACCCAGGTCATCGAGCACCTGGCTGACATCGTGCGGGTGCACTCCCGCCACCTCGAAGGAGAACGCGCTGCCGCGGTCCACCGCCTCGGTCGGGCCGAGGATGCGCAGCCCCTCGACCTCGCCGAGCACGCCCAGGGCATGCTCGATCAGCTGCAGCTCGTGCGCCCTGATCGCGTCGAGGCCGACCTCGGTGATGTAGTCGATGGCCGCCCCCAGGCCGACCGCCTGCGCGATCGGCATCGTGCCCGCCTCGAACTTGTGCGGCGGCGCGGCGAAGGTCGACCGGTCCATCCAGACGCTCTCGATCATCTCGCCGCCGCCGAGGAACGGCGGCATCTCGTCCAGCAGCTCCCGGCGCGCCCACAGCACGCCGATGCCGGTCGGACCGCAGATCTTGTGGCCGGTGAAGCCGAGGAAGTCGGCCCCGAGCTCGGTCACGTCCACGCCCATGTGCGGGACCGACTGCGCCGCGTCCACCAGCACGAGCGCGCCCGCCGCGTGCGCGGCGTCGGCGACCGTCCGCACCGGGTTGATGGTGCCCAGCACGTTGGACTGGTGCACCAGCGAGACCAGCTTGGTGCGGCCGGTGATCAGGTCGCCGATGTTGGAGGTGTCCAGCCTGCCGTCGGGGGTCACCCCGAACCAGCGCAGCGTGGCGCCGGTGCGCTGGCAGAGCAGCTGCCACGGCACGATGTTGGAGTGGTGCTCCATCTCGGTGATGACGATCTCGTCGCCGGGGCCGAGGCTGAACCGGCCGGGCCCGGCGGCGGTGCTTCCTTTGCCGGAAACACGCCCTACGGAAGCGTTGCTCATCGAGTAGGCGACCAGGTTGATCGCCTCCGAGACGTTCTTGGTGAACACGACCTCGGTCTCGTCCCTGGCGCCGATGAACTCGCCGACCTTGATCCGCGCGCCCTCGTACGCCTCGGTGGCTTCCTCGCCGAGCTGGTGACTGGCCCGGTGGATGTTCGCGTTGTGCCGCTCGTAGAACTCGGTCATCGTGTCGAGCACCTGGCGCGGTTTCTGCGAGGTGTTGGCGCTGTCGAGGTAGATCAGCGGCTGCCCGCCGCGGATCTGCCGGTCCAGGATCGGGAAATCCTTGCGGATCCGGGCGACGTCGAAGGTCATGCCGGCGCCCCCGCCAGCAGGAACTTCTCGTAGCCGTCGCGCTCCAGCTCCTCGGCCAGCTCCGAGCCGCCCTCGGCCACGATCCGGCCGCCGACGAACACGTGCACGAAGTCCGGCTGCACGTACCTCAGGATCCGGGTGTAGTGCGTGATCAGCAGCACGCCGTGGCCCTCGCCGGCGGCGAACCTGTTGATCCCTTCGGACACGACCTTCAGCGCGTCGATGTCCAGCCCGGAGTCGGTCTCGTCCAGGATGGCGATCTTGGGGTCGAGCAGCTCGAGCTGCAGGATCTCGTGCCGCTTCTTCTCACCGCCGGAGAACCCCTCGTTGAGGTTGCGCTGGGCGAACTCCGGGTCGATGGACAGCCCCTCCATAGAGCCGCGCAGCTGCTTGGCGAAGTCACGCAGCTTCGGCGCCTCGCCGCGGACCGCGGTCATCGCGGTGCGCAGGAAGTTCGACACCGACACGCCGGGGACCTCCACCGGGTACTGCATCGCGAGGAACAGCCCGGCGCGGGCCCGCGCGTCCACGCTCATCGCCAGCACGTCCTCGCCGTCCAGCGTGACCGACCCGCTGGTCACCTGGTACTTCGGGTGACCGGCTATCGCGTACGCGAGGGTGGACTTGCCGGAGCCGTTCGGGCCCATGATGGCGTGCGTCTGCCCGGCAGACACGGTCAGGTTGACACCGCGCAGGATCTCCCTGCTGGTGCCGGCCGCTTCCTCCACGCTCACGTGCAGGTCACGGATTTTAAGGGTGGACACTAAGACTCCTCTATCGCAACGAGGACGTCGTCGCCCTCGATCTTCACGGGATAAGTCGCCACCGGCTCGGTGGCGGGCGGTCCGGTGGGCTCGCCGGTGCGCAGGTCGAAGCAGGACCCGTGCAGCCAGCACTCCACCGTGTGGTCGTAGATCTCACCCTCGGACAGCGGCACCTCGGCGTGCGAGCAGACGTCCCGCAGCGCGTACAGCTGGCCCTCGGCCCTGATGACGGCGACCGGCTCGCCGGCGATCTCCACGCCGACGGCGCCGTCGCCGGGCGGCAGGTCGGATAGCGAGCAGGCGCGGACGAAGCCGCCCGGGCTGCCCTGCGGTCCCTGCCGGTACTGCGCCTCGGTCATGCCAGCTCCAGCTCGATTCCTGCCGCGATGCGGTCCGCCACCTGAGGTATCCCGATCCGGTCGATCAATGCGCCGAAGAAGCCGCGGATCACCAGCCGGCGGGCCTCTGACTCCGGGATGCCGCGGGCCATCAGGTAGAACAGGTGCTGGTCCTCGAGCCGCCCGCTGGCGCTCGCGTGCCCCGCGCCGACCACCTCGCCGGTCAGGATCTCCAGGTTCGGCACCGAATCGACCCTGGTCCCGTCAGTCAGCACCAGGTTCCGGTTGCGCTCGTAGGTGTCGGTGCCCGTCGCCTCCGGCCGGATCACCACGTCGCCGATCCAGACCGCGTGCGCGTCGGCCCCCTGCAGCGCGCCCCGGTAGTCGACCCGGCTGCGGCAGTTCGGCATGGCGTGGTCCACGAACAGCCGGTGCTCCAGGTGCTGGCCCGCGTCCGCGAAGTACATGCCGAGCAGCTCGGCGTCGCCGCCTGGCCCGGCGTACTGCACGGTGGGCGCGAGCCGGACCAGGCCGCCGCCGAGCGACACCGCGGCATGCCGGAACGTCGCGTCCCGGCCGATCCGCGCGTGGTGGTGCGACACGTGCACCGCGTCCTCGGCCCAGTCCTGCATCGTCACCACCGACAGCGACGCGCCGTCGCCGATGACGAATTCCACGTTGTCGGCGTACGTGGCGCTGCCCGCATGATCCAGGATGAGCACCGCGCTGGCCATCGGCCCCACCTCGACCAGCAGGTGGCCGAACGCCGCGCCGGCCCCGTCGCTGCCGCGGACGGTGACGACGGTGGGCCTGCTCGCCGCCAGTTCGGCCGGCACGGTGATCACGGTCGCTTCGCCGAACGAGGCGAACGCGCGCGCGCTGACCCGGTCGGGCGGGGTGAACGTGCGGCCGAGCCGGGGGTCGCCCCGGTCGGCCCGCTCCGTGCTGACCTGCGGGGCCGGGTTGACCTCCACGGTGACCTTGCCCGCGGCCAGCGGCTCGTCGCCGGGCAGGCCGCGCAGCCGGCGCATCGGGGTGAACCGCCACTCCTCCTCGCGCCCGGTGGGCACGCCGAAGTCAGCGGGGTCGAACGAAGCCATCTCGTGCAACCTTGAGACGGGCGCCGCGGTCTCTGGCGCCCTGCCGATCCCTGCCATCAGCCGACCGACCCCTCCATCTGCAGTTCGATCAGCCGGTTCAGCTCGAGCGCGTATTCCATCGGGAGCTCGCGGGCGATTGGCTCGACGAAGCCGCGCACGATCGTCGCCGCCGCCTCGTCCTCCGTCATGCCGCGGCTCATCAGGTAGAAGAGCTGCTCCTCGGAGATCTTGGACACCGAGGCCTCGTGGCCCATCTCGACGTCATCCTCGCGGACGTCCACGTACGGGTAGGTGTCCGACCGGCTGATGTTGTCCACCAGCAGCGCGTCGCACTTCACCGTGGACTTGGAGTGCTCGGCGCCCTCCTGCACGTTGACCAGGCCGCGGTAGGAGGTCCGGCCGCCGCCCCTGGCCACCGACTTGGACACGATCGTGGACGAGGTGTTCGGCGCGCAGTGCACCATCTTCGCCCCGGCGTCCTGGTGCTGCCCCTCGCCGGCGAAGGCCACCGACAGCGTCTCGCCCTTGGCGTGCTCGCCCATCAGGTAGACCGCCGGGTACTTCATCGTCACCTTGGAGCCGATGTTCCCGTCGATCCACTCCATCGTGGCGCCGGCCTGGGCGACCGCCCGCTTGGTGACGAGGTTGTAGACGTTGTTCGACCAGTTCTGGATCGTGGTGTACCGGCAGCGCGCGTCCTTCTTCACGATGATCTCGACGACCGCCGAGTGCAGCGAGTCGGACTTGTAGATCGGCGCGGTGCAGCCCTCGACGTAGTGCACGTAGGCACCCTCGTCCACGATGATCAGCGTCCGCTCGAACTGGCCCATGTTCTCGGTGTTGATCCGGAAGTAGGCCTGCAGCGGGATCTCCACGTTCACGCCCGGGGGCACGTAGATGAAGCTGCCGCCGGACCAGACCGCGGTGTTGAGCGCGGCGAACTTGTTGTCGCCCGGCGGGATCACCGTGGCGAAGTACTCCCGGAACAGCTCCGGCTGCTCGCGCAGCGCGGTGTCAGTGTCCAGGAACAGGACGCCCTTTTCCTCGAGGTCCTCGCGGATCTTGTGGTAGACGACCTCGGACTCGTACTGGGCCGCGACGCCGGCGATGAGCCGCTGCTTTTCCGCCTCGGGGATGCCGAGCTTGTCGTAGGTGTTCTTGATGTCGGCCGGCAGCTCGTCCCAGGTGGCCGCCTGCTTCTCGGTCGACCTGACGAAGTACTTGATGTTGTCGAAGTCGATCCCGGTCAGGTCGGCGCCCCAGGACGGCATCGGCTTGCGGCCGAACATCCGCAGCCCGCGCAGCCGCAGGTCCAGCATCCACTCCGGCTCGTTCTTCAACGCCGAGATGTTGCGGACCACTTCTTCGGACAGGCCGCGGCGCGCGCCCTCGCCCGCGAGGTCGGAGTCGGCCCAGCCGAACTTGTAACTGCCGAGACCCTCGAGCTGAGATGGTGCGGTAGTGGTCATATTGAAAGGCCCTCCGGACCCTGGATATCTGTCATTGGTTCCTGGCCTCGCGGCCCCTGCTGACGTGCCGTCCCCGCCCCCAGCGAACGGTCGGTGACGTGCGTGGTGCAGACACCGTCGCCGCGGGCGATGGTAGCCAGCCGCTGCACCGGCGTGCCGAGCAGCCTGCCGAACGCCTCCGTCTCCGCCTCGCACAGCTCGGGGAACTCGGCCGCCACATGAGCGACCGGGCAGTGGTGCTGGCACAGCTGTTCCCCCGACCCGCGGGGGGACACCCCCCGCGACCCCCCCGGCTCCTGGTTCCCGCGGGGGGACACCCCCCGCGACCCCCCCGGCCCCTGGTCCCCGACCGGGGCGCGGGTCGCGGATGCCGCGTAGCCGTCGGCCGACAGCGCGTCGGCCAGCGCCTGCACCCGCTGCTCGACCGTCGCGCCCGTGACCAGGGGCGCGTACCTGCGCTCGACCTCGGCCAGCTGGCGGCGGGCGAACTCCGCCACCGCGGCCGGGCCGCTGGTCTGCGCCAGGAAGCGCAGCGCGCTGGTGGCCAGGTCGTCATAGGCGTGCTCGAACGCGCTCCGGCCGGCGTCGGTGATCGCGAATAGCCTGGCTGGCCTGCCGCGTCCCCGGCTGCGCTGCGCCCGAGCGACCCTGGTCTCGATCATGCCCTCGGCGAGCAGGCTGTCCAGGTGCCGCCGGATCGCCGCCGGGGTCAGCCCCAGCCGGTCGCCGAGCGACACCGCGCTGGACGGCCCGAGCTCCAGGATCAGGCGGGCGACCCTGGCGCGCGTGCCGCGTTCTGACCAGCCCTGCTCGGGCAAGCCGGAACTCCCGGCGCCCGATGTTGCCGCGCCGGGAACCTGAGCTTCGGTCGCCCGCACGTATTTCACAACATCAGTGTGCCGTAAATCGTTCCTTCCCCGCAACACGATCACGTGTGACGGGCCGCACATCGCGGGTATCTGCCCGGTTGTTCCGCCCTCTTATCCGTGATGACCGTTTCACGACAGGAGGTCCAGCGATGCCAGGAACCTGGCAACCGATTGCTAACCAGCCCGCATTCCCCGCCAGCACGATGCTCTTGCTCACCGACGGAACGGTGATGTGCCAGCAGTCCGCGGGCACCGCCTGGTGGCGCCTGACGCCCGACGCCTGGGGCGACTACGCCAACGGCACCTGGTCGCCGCTGGCCTCGATGATCGACTCGCGGTTGTACTACGCCTCGGCCGTGCTCGCCGATGGCCGCGTGTTCGTCGCCGGCGGCGAATACCACAACGGCGCCCAGGTGGACTGGAACCTGGCCGAGATCTATGACCCGGTCGCCGATGCCTGGCAGCCGGCCAGCACGCCGGGATGGGCCAGGATCGGCGACGCGCCGTGCTGCGTGCTGCCGGACGGCCGGGTGCTGCTGGGGTCGATCGACGACACCAGGACCGCCAGCTACGACCCGAAGACCGACACCTGGTCGCACGCCGGCGCGAAGGATGATCCCAGCTCCGAAGAGGGCTTCACCCTGCTGCCGGACGGCACGGCACTGGCCGTCGAGGACTCCAACGCGCCGATGGCCGAGAAATACCTGATCGCGTCCGACACCTGGGTTAGCGCCGGCCAGACGCCTGTCTCCGTGGTCCAGAGCAACTTCTCGATCGAGATCGGCCCCTGCCTGCTCCGGCCGGACGGCACGGCCTTCCAGGTCGGCGGGAACGGCCATACCGCGATCTACGAGCCGGATGAGGATCCGGCCACGCCAGGAAACTGGACGGCCGGCCCCGACTTCCCCGGCAACCCGCCAGGGCAGCTGCTCAAGGCCAACGACGCGCCGGGCTGCGTGCTGCCCAACGGCCACGTCCTGTGCGTGGCGGGCACCGCGCCCGACGCCGGCGGCTTCGCCCAGAACGGGCAGTTCTTCGAGTTCGACGGCAAGCTGCTCGACCCGGCGCCCGCGCCCGCCAACGCGGCAGGCAACGTCTACGAGGGACGGATGATGCTGCTGCCCACCGGGCAGGTCCTGTTCGCGGCCGGCAGCGCGGCGATGGAGATCTACACCCCGGTCGGAGAGGCCGACGACGAGTGGCGGCCCGTCATCACCGGGCTCGAGGATGAGCTGCAGCCCGGCCATTCCTACGTCATCCGCGGCGAGCGGTTCAACGGCATGACCCAGGCGGTGGCCTACGGCGATGACGCCACGATGGCGACGAACTACCCGATCGTGCGGCTGGTCAGCGAGGACGGCCACGTGCATTACTGCCGGACGCACGGTCACAGCACGATGGGCGTGGCCACCGGCCGGCGGCACGTGCACACTACGTTCACGGTGCCGGCCGGCCTCCCGCACGGCCGCTACGACCTGCGGGTCGTGGCCAACGGCATCGCCTCGCGCGAGGTCGATGTCCGGGTCGGCTGACCGGTCCCTGACGCCTGGCCGCGGTGCGCCGCGGCCAGGCGTCAGGACTTGCCCAGCGTGAGCAGGAACTCCAGCAGGCCGTGGTCCTGCGTGGTGACCACGCCCGCGAAGCTGGGGTCCGGGATGCTCCAGTCCGCGAACGTGACCGGGATCGAGCCCGACACCTCGCACCCGGTGGCGGTGCGCTTGGCCGTCAGCGGGAAGGTCACCGCGCGGGCGCGCCCGTGCAGCGTCAGGATGCCGTGCGCGGTGTAGGTCCGGATCGTCCCGGTGGCCGGCACCGGCGCGAGGCTGATGGGGCTGGTCAGCCGGAACGTGCCGTCCGGGTAGCTGGCGGTGTCCATGATGCGGCCGTTGAACTGGGCATCCCGCTGGCTGGCGTCGCTCTTGATAGTGGCCATCGGCACGGTGAAGCTGGCCGCGGCCGCCGAGGCGCTCCCCGGGCTCGCGCCCGTGCTGGCCCCTGTGCTGGCGCTGGCGCCGGACCGCAGCCGGAACGGCGCGGGCGCGTTGCCCTCGATGAAGTGGATGTAGATGAACGGCCCGGCCACCGCGGCGACGACGAGCACGGCGATGCCGCCGAGCACCCAGTGCAGCCAGTGCCGCCTGCCTTTGCCACCTCAGCCTCCGTCGCTCGCCGGGCACGTGACCACGATCGTCCGGGGCCGGCCTTGCGGCTGACCGCCGGTTACTTCTGAGGTCGCTATGAATCCTGTCAGGCGGCCAGCGGTGCGGTGGCCGGTTTACCTGAGGATTCCTGCCCGATATCGGGCAGGCTTCTTGACCTAACGGCCGCGTTCTGGCACTCTCGCGTGACGTGAGCCCCCCGTTCCTGCCTCCTGCGCCGCAGGACCTCGTCCGGCATGTCGTGGACACCACCGGGCTGCGGCCGGCGACCGCCGCCCGCGTGATCAGCGACGTGATCGGCTATTTCGGCGAGACCAGCGAGCAGTTCGTCCGCCGGCGGCATGCCGAGCTGCGCGCGCACCACAAGAACGACGAGATCTGGGGCCTCATCGCGGCCGAGCTGGCGGGACGGCCGGTAGCCGCACCCGCGGTCTCGGTGCGCCAGCTGCGCAGGATCGTGTACGGCTGACGTCGGAGCCGTTCGGGACAAAACACTTCATCTGGAGGAATCAGCAGAATGTGCGGGATCGTCGGCTACGTCGGGCAGCGTGAGGCTACCCCCATCCTGCTCGAGGGCCTGCGCCGGCTCGAGTACCGCGGCTACGACTCGGCGGGGCTGGCCGTGGTGCAGCGCGGGCGACTGCGGGTGACCAAGGCGGCGGTCCGGGTGGCGGGCCTGCGCGAGCTGGTCGGCGCGGGCAGCCCGGCCACCTCGGGGATCGCGCACACCCGGTGGGCGACGCACGGCGAGCCGACCGACGTCAACGCCCATCCGCACACCGATGCCAGCGGCCGCATCGCCGTCGTGCACAACGGCATCATCGAGAATTCCGAACGGCTCCGCGCCGAGCTCACCGCCCAGGGCGTCACGTTCGCCTCAGATACCGACACCGAGGCGCTCGCGCACCTGATCGCCGCGGCGTTCACGGCCGGGGCCGGGTCGCTGGAAGACGCGGTCCGGACCGCGCTGCAGCGGGTCGAGGGCACCTACGGGCTGGTCGTGCTCGACGCCCGCCGGCCGGGCGAGCTGGTCGCGGCGCGCAACGGCAGCCCGCTGGTCATCGGCATCGGCGAGGGCGAGACGCTGGTGGCGTCCGACGTGGCCGCGCTGGTCCGGCACACCCAGCGGGTCGCCTACCTGGAGGACGGCGAGCTGGCGACGCTGAGCGCGGCGGACTTCCGCACCAGCACCCGCGAGGCGCGGCCGATCGACCGGCAGACCACGACGGTGGACGTGACCGCCGAGGACTACGAGCTCGGCGACTGGCCGGACTTCATGCACAAGGAGATGCACGAGCAGCCGGCCGCGGTCAGCCGGGCGCTGATGGGCCGGCTCGACGACCAGTTCGCCACCGCCCGGCTGGGCGGGATCGAGGTGACCGCGCGGGACGTGCACGCGATCCGGCGGGTGAAGTTCCTCGGCTGCGGTTCGGCGTACTACGCGGCGCAGCTCGGCGCGGGCCTGATGGAGGAGCTGGCCCGGCTGCCCGCCGACGCCGAGCCCGCGTCGGAATTCCGCTACCGCAACCCGGTCATCGACCCGGACACGCTGTTCATCGCGGTCAGCCAGTCCGGCGAGACGCTGGACACGCTCGGTGCCGTGGGCGAGCTGCAGCGCAAGGGCGGGCGGCTGCTCGGCGTGGTCAACGTGGTCGGCAGCGCGATCGCCCGCTCCTGCGGCAACGGCATCTTCCTGCACGCCGGCCCGGAGGTCGCGGTGGCCTCCACCAAGGCGGTCACCAACATGGCGGTCTCGTTCGCCATGCTCGGCCTGCTGTTCGGCCGGGTGCGCGACCTGTCGTTCGCCGACGGCCAGCGGATCGTGGGGGGGCTGCGCGCGCTGCCGGCGCAGATCGAGGAGGTGCTGGCGGGAGAGGCCGAGATCGCCGAGGTGGCCAAGCGGTACGCCGATGCGCAGCACATGTTCTTCACCGGCCGGGTGCGCGGCTGGCCGGTCGCGCGCGAGGGCGCGCAGAAGCTGAAGGAGATCTCCTACCTGCACGCCGAGGCGTACCAGGCGTCCGAGCTCAAGCACGGCCCGCTCGCGCTGATCGACCCGGAGATGCCGACGGTCGCGGTCATCCCGGGCGACGAGCTGGTGGCCAAGAACATCGCCACCGTGACCGAGATCAAGGCCCGCGGCGGCCCGGTGATCGCGGTGACCAGCGCCGATCTGCCCGCCGGCCTGGCCGACGCGGTGATTCAGGTGCCGCGCACCGAGCCGGAGCTGAACCCGATCCTGCTGACCATCCCGCTTCAGCTGTTCGCCTATCACGTGGCGGTGACCCTCGGCCGCGACATCGACAAGCCGCGCAACCTGGCCAAAAGCGTCACCGTGGAGTAGCGGCCGCACGGGCCCGGGCGTCGCGGTCGGCCAGGCGGCGCTCACCCGGGCCCCCCTCAGGGCCCCCCTCCCCGGGCCCTCCCGGCCCTCCCGGCCCTCCCGGGCCGCGTTCATGATCAACGCCGAGTTTTACCCCACGGGTGGGGGAAATATCGGCATCGATCATGGGCGGGAGGTGCGCAGCCGGGCGGCCGGCTGCCGGGACGGGCGCCCCGGGCGGCCACCCGGGCGGCGGCCGGGGCGGACGGCGGCGGCCGGGGCGGGCGGGCCGGCCGGGGGGCTGGGCGGGGCGGCGGTCACCGCGCGGGCTGGCTCAGGCCAGGAAGCCGCGCAGCAGGGCGGCGGTGCCGTCCAGGTGCTCGGCCACCGCCCGCCGGGCGGCCTCGGGATCGCCGGCCAGGATGGCGTCCGCGATCGCCGCGTGCTGGACGGCGGTGTGGTCGATGTTCTGCTGCAGGATCGGGATCGCGTTGAGGAAGTCGTTGAGCCGGGTCCGCGCGTCCGCGGCTGCGTCGGCCAGCAGGCTGGACCCGGTCAGCTCGGCGATCGCCAGGTGAAACAGCGTGTCCAGGCGCCGGTAGTCGCGCGGCGCCGCGGCGTTGACGCCGGCCAGCCGCTCGGCCAGCACGTCCCGCGCCCGTCCCGGCTCGTCACCCGGCAGCTGCCCGGCGATCAGCTGCGCCAGCGTCTGCGCCGCGCCGGTCTCGACAGCCAGCCGGAAGGTCAGCGCGTCCTCGAGGCCGCCGGACTGCTCGCGGGCGATGCGGCGCGCCTCGCCGCGGCTCGGCGCGGCCGGCTCGCTCGTGACGAACGTGCCGCCGCGCCGGCCCCGGCGTGACTCCACGTAGCCTGCCGCCTGGAGCTCGTGGATGGCCTCGCGCAAGGTGATCCGGCTGACGCCGAGCTGCGTGGCGAACTCCCGTTCGGCGGGGAACCTCTCGCCCGGGCCGACCAGGCCGAGCCGGATGGCGGTGAGCAGCCGCTCGACCGTCTCCTCGAACGCGTTCCGCGCGCGCACCGGCCGCAGCAGGCTGGCCAGCCGGATTCCCTCGGTCACTGCGATCGCCCCTCCGCTGCGCGACGGCGCCGTCGCGCCGAGCCTACGTGCCCGCGGCCGGGCGGGCCCGGCCCGGTACTCTCCGCAGGAGCAGACCCCGGCCGACAGGAGCCGCCGATGGCAGCACGTCCGCCGTTCCCGCCGTTCGATGAGCAGACCGCGCCGCAGAAGGTCCAGGCGGCCGAGGACGCCTGGAATACCCGCGATCCGGAGCGGGTCGCGCTCGCCTACACCGAGGATTCGGTCTGGCGGAACCGGGACCGGCTCATCACCGGCCGCGAGCAGATCGTCGCGTTCCTGGCCGAGAAATGGGTGCGCGAGCTGGACTACGCGCTGCGCAAGAGCCTGTGGGGGTTCCGCGGCAACCGGATCGCGGTGCGATTCCAGTACGAGTCCCATGACGCGGCCGGCCAGTGGTGGCGCAGCTACGGCAATGAGCTGTGGGAATTCACCGCGGAAGGGCTGATGAGCCGCCGCGAGGTCAGCATCAACGACGTCGCCATCGCCGAGGCTGACCGGCGCATCTTCGGCCCCCGCCCGGCGGCGGAGCACGGCGCGCCCCTCCCGGTGTTCTGAGGATCCGGACGCGATCGTGGCCGGATCACGGCGGATCCGCGCGGGGTCTTGACAGCGTCCCGGTTCTGGTAACAAATGGTCTCTTATCGGACCATTAGTTGTGGGCCGTAGGGCGCATAAAGCTCGTCAGGGTTGACCGCTCAGCGCCAGAGCCGCCGAATCTTCGGTGCGGCCCGCTGACGTGAGGAGCACGCCGTGTCGGTCAACGAGCAAGCCGCCGGGGCGGCAGGAGCCAGCACGCTCAGCACGGACGAGCAGCGGCTGCACGAGCTCGGCTACGCGCAGGAACTGCGCCGCCGGATGTCCGGCTTCTCCAACTTCGCCGTGTCGTTCACGATCATCTCGATCCTCTCCGGCTGCCTGACCCTGTACGGCTACGGGATGGGCGCCGGCGGCCCCGCGATCATCGTCTGGGGCTGGCCCATCGTCGGCATCATGACGCTGTTCGTCGGGCTGGCGATGGCCGAGGTGTGCTCCAGCTTCCCGACGGCGGGCGGGCTGTATTACTGGTCAGCGAAGCTGGCCAGGAAGAACGCGGCGGCCTGGTCCTGGTTCACCGGCTGGTTCAACTTCCTCGGGCAGGTGGCGGTGACCGCCGGCATCGACTTCGGCGCCGCGTTCTTCATCAACGCGCTGCTGAACCTGCAGTTCGGGACCCCCACCTACCACTGGGTGACGATCCTGATCTTCGCCGGCGTGCTGCTGCTGCACGGACTGCTCAACCAGTTCGGCATCCGGCTGGTCGCGCTGCTGAACGACATCAGCGTGTGGTGGCACATCCTCGGCGTGCTGATCATCGTCAGCGTCCTGGCCTTCGTGCCGGCGCACCATCAGTCGGCGGGCTTCGTGTTCAAGAGCATCGTCAATACCACGGGCTGGCACAGCACCTTCTACGTGCTGCTGCTCGGCCTGCTGCTCGCCCAGTACACCTTCACCGGCTACGACGCCTCCGCGCACATGACGGAGGAAACGCACGACGCCGCGCGCAAGGGTCCCCGGGGCATCGTGATGTCGATCCTGGTGTCACTGTTCGCCGGGTGGCTGCTCCTGATCGGCATCACGTTCGCGATCCAGCACTACACGCCGGAGCTGACCTCGGCTACTGGAGTCCCGCCCGCCCAGATCTTCATCGACGCGGTCGGGTTGACGGGAGGCAAGCTGCTGCTGCTCGTCGCGATCGGCGCGCAGCTGTTCTGCGGGATGTCCTCGGTCACCGCCAACTCGCGGATGATCTACGCGTTCTCCCGCGACGACGCGCTGCCCGGCGCCGCGTTCTGGCACCGGGTGAACAAGCGGACGAGGACGCCGACCAACGCGATCTGGCTCGCCGCTGCCGGTGCGCTCATCCTCGGGCTGCCGTACCTGTGGAACAGCTACGCATACGCGGCGGTCACCTCGATCGCGGTGATCGGCCTGTACATCGCCTACGTTCTGCCGACCTTCCTGCGGCTGCGCCAGGGCGCCAGCTTCCGGCGCGGGCCCTGGCACCTGGGCCGGTGGAGCGCGCCGATCGGGATCATCGCCGTGACCTGGGTGGTGTTCATCACGATCCTGTTCATGCTGCCCACGGCCAGCCCGATCACCTTTAAGACCTTCAACTACACGGTGTTTGCGGTCGTTGCCGTTCTCGGGTTCGCTGGGATCTGGTGGCTGGTCTCCGCGCACAACTGGTTCACCGGGCCCAGGGTCCAGGGCAGCGCCGAGGAGCTGGCCGCCATCGAGCGCGAGCTCGCGAGCTGAAGGCGGGAGGCGGATGACCCACCAGGACGCGAGCAGCGGCGCGGGCAGGCGGCCCGGTCTGCTGACCGTCGAGCAGCTGCGCGTGGAGGCCGACACGGGCACGATCGACACCGTGCTGATCGCGTTCACCGACATGCAGGGACGGCTCGCGGGCAAGCGGCTGTCGGCCGAGTTCTTCCTCGACGAGGTGCTGGCCAGCGGGCACGCCGAGGGCTGCAACTACCTGCTCGCGGTGGACGTGGACATGAACACGGTTGACGGGTACGCGATGTCGTCCTGGGACCGCGGCTACGGCGACTTCCGGCTGGTGCCCGACCTGGGCACGCTGCGCATCGTCCCCTGGCAGCCGGCCACGGCCATGGTGACCGCCGACCTCGGCTGGGAGGACGGCACCCCCGTAGTGGCCTCGCCGCGGCAGATCCTGCGGGCACAGGTCCGGCGGCTCGCCGACCGCGGCTGGCGGGCACTGGCGGGCACTGAGCTGGAGTTCCTCGTCTTCCGCGACTCCTACGAGCAAGCGCACGACCTGGCCTACCGCGACCTCACGCCCGCGAACCAGTACAACATCGACTACTCGGTCCTCGGCACCGCCCGGATCGAGCCGCTGCTGCGCCGGATCCGCAACGGCATGGCCGGGGCGGGCATGTACGTGGAGTCGGCCAAGGGCGAGTGCAACCTCGGCCAGCACGAGATCGCCTTCCGCTACGCCGAGGGCATCGCCACCTGCGACAACCACTCGATCTACAAGACCGGCGCCAAGGAGATCGCGGCCCAGGAGGGCATGAGCATCACGTTCATGGCCAAGCCGAACGAGCGGGAGGGAAACTCCTGCCACATCCACCTGTCGCTGCGCACGGATGACGGCGACCCGCTGCTCGCGGGCGACGGCCCGCACGGGATGTCGAAGACCGGCGAGCATTTCCTGGCGGGCCAGCTGGCCGCGCTGCGCGAGCTGACCCTCTGCTACGCGCCGAACATCAACTCCTACAAGCGCTACCAGGCCGGCAGCTTCGCCCCCACCGCGGTCCGCTGGGGGGTGGACAACCGCAGCTGCGCGATGCGGCTGGTCGGGCACGGCCACGGGCTGCGGGTGGAGAACCGGGCGCCGGGCGGCGACGTCAATCCCTACCTCGCGGTCGCGGCCATGATCGCGGCAGGCCTGCACGGCATCGACCACCAGCTGCCGCTCGAGCCGGCCTTCCCCGGCAACGCGTACGCGGGTGACGGCCCGCGGCTGCCGCGCAGCCTCGGCGACGCGCTCGAGCTGTGGGGCAAGAGCGAGCTGGCCGCGAGCGCCTTCGGCACCGAGGTGGTCGACCACTACGCGAACTACGCCCGGACGGAGCTGGACGCCTTCGGCGCCGCGGTCACCGACTGGGAGCTGCGCCGCGGCTTCGAGCGGCTGTAGCGCGCGGCGCTGACGGAAGCCGACGGAAGCCGAGGGGAGTAGATCCGGATGTCCGAGTTCACCGTGCTGAACCCCGCCACCGAGGAGGCGGTCGCCACCGTGCCCGCGACGTCGGCCGAGCAGGCGGACGCGGCGGTCGCCCGCGCCGTGGCGGCGCAGCGCGGGTGGCGTGCCGTCGTCCCGGTCGACCGGGCCCGGCTGCTCCGCGACTTTGCCGCGGCCGTGGACGAGCATGCCGAAGAGCTCGCCGGGCTGGAGATCGCGAACTCGGGTCACCCCGTCGGCCAGGCCCGGTGGGAAGCCGCGCACGTCGCCGACGTGCTGCGGTACTACTCCGCCGCGCCGGAGCGGCTGTGCGGGAAGCAGATCCCGGTGGCCGGCGGGCTGGACGTCACCTTCGCCGAGCCGGTCGGCGTGGTCGGCCTGATCGTGCCGTGGAACTTCCCGATGCCGATCCTGGCCTGGGGCCTGGCGCCCGCGCTGGCCGCCGGCAACCCGGTGATCGCCAAGCCGGCCGAGCTCACCCCGCTGACCGCGCTGCGCATCGCCGAGCTGGCGCTGCAGGCCGGCCTGCCCGAGGGCGTGTTCCAGGTGCTGCCCGGCAAGGGCAGCGTGGTCGGCAGGCGCCTCGTCGACCACCCCGCCGTCCGCAAGATCGTGTTCACCGGGTCCACCGAGACCGGCAGGCAGGTCATGGCCGGCTGCGCGGCCAGGGTGAAGCGGCTCACCCTGGAGCTGGGCGGCAAGTCGGCCAACATCGTGTTCGCCGACGCACGGCTGGACCGGGCCGCGGCCACCGCGCCGCAGGCCGTGTTCGACAACGCCGGGCAGGACTGCTGTGCCCGGTCCCGGATCCTCGTGCAGCGCAGCGTCTTCGACGAGTTCATGGAGCTGCTCGAGCCAGCGGTGACGGGCATCGTGGTGGGCGACCCGGCCCGCGCGGACACGGTGATGGGCCCGCTGATCTCGGCGGGCCACCGGGACCGGGTCGCCTCGTACGTGCCGGCGACAGCGCCGGTGGCGTTCCGCGGCTCGGCGCCCGCCGGTCCCGGCTACTGGTTCCCGCCGACGGTCCTGGCCCCGGTCCGCCGCGATGACCCGGCGTTCACCGACGAGGTGTTCGGCCCGGTCGTCACCGTGCTGCCGTTCGAAGACGAGGCCGACGCGGTCGCGATCGCGAACGACACGCCGTACGGCCTTTCCGGCTCCATCTGGACCCAGGACATCGGCCGCGCGCTGCGCGTCGCGCGGGCGGTCGAGTCGGGCAACCTGTCAGTGAACTCGCACGCCTCGGTGCGTTACTCGACGCCGTTCGGCGGGTTCAAGCAGTCCGGCCTCGGCCGCGAGCTCGGGCCGGACGCCCTGGACGCGTTCACCGAGACCAAGAACCTCTTCATCGCAACGGAGGACTGAGCCACGCATGCGGGGTCTAGCTGACCGGGTAGCGGTGATCACCGGTGCGGGCAGCGGGATCGGGCTGGCCGCCGCCATCCGGCTGGCCGCCGAGGGCACCAGGATCGTCGCCGCGGACATCGACGAGGCGGCTGGCAAGGCCGCCGCCGACCAGACCGGCGGGCTGTTCGTGCACGCCGACGTGTCGGTCGAGGACGACGTCCGGCGGATTTACGCCACCGCGCACGAGACCTACGGCAGCGTGGACATCGCGTTCAACAACGCCGGCATCTCACCGCCCGACGACGACTCGATCCTGACCACCGGCCTGGACGCGTGGCAGCGGGTGCAGCAGGTCAACCTCACCTCGGTGTACCTGTGCTGCAGGTACGCGATCGGCTACATGCGGCGGCAGGGCCGCGGCTCGGTGATCAACACGGCATCCTTCGTCGCCGTGATGGGCTCGGCTACCTCGCAGATCTCCTACACCGCGGCCAAGGGCGGGGTGCTCGCGCTGAGCCGCGAGCTCGGCGTCCAGTTCGCTCGCGAGGGCATCAGGGTGAACGCGCTGTGCCCGGGGCCGGTGAACACGCCGCTGCTGCGCGAGCTGTTCGCCAAGGAACCGGAGCGGGCCGCCCGGCGGCTCGTGCACGTGCCGATGGGCCGGTTCGCCGAGGCCGAGGAGATCGCTTCCGCGGTCGCATTCCTGGCCAGCGACGACTCCTCGTTCATCACCGCCTCGTGCTTCCTGGTCGACGGCGGCATATCCGGCGCCTACGTCACCCCGCAGTAACGCGCCGGGCCCGGACGGCGTGCCTGAGTTGCCGTGAGCGGCCACCGGCGCCAGTGCGGCCAAGGTAGCCTCGGTGATCGTGACAGCCGAGGTGACGCAGTACGCAAGCCCGCAGCAATACGCCGGGATCGGCCACGGACCCGGCGGCCGCCCGGTCATCGGGATCAGCGCCTACACCGAGCAGGCGCGCTGGGGAGCATGGGATGCCCTGGCGCTGCTGCTCCCCCGGCGCTACGCGGACAGCGTCGCCAACGCCGGCGGCATCCCGGTGCTGCTGCCGCCCGTTCCCGGCGTGGAGCACGCGGTGGCGCGGCTGGACGGGCTGCTGCTTTCCGGCGGCGGAGACATCGACCCGGCTGAGTTCGGCGCGGCCGCGGCCGCGGAGACCAGCGGGATCAGGCCCGCCCGCGACGCGGCCGAGCTCGCGCTCGTGTCCGCCGCGCTCGGCCGCCAGCTGCCCGTGCTGGGCATATGCCGCGGCCTGCAGGTGCTGAACGTGGCCCTCGGCGGCACGCTGCACCAGCACCTGCCCGCCCTCGTCGGCCACGACGGGCACGCGCCGGTTCCAGGCGGGTTCGGATCGCACCTGGTCAGGGTCGCTGCGGGCAGCACGCTGGCCGCCGTGCTCGGTGGCCCGGGCGAGCTGGACGAAATGCCGGTGCCCACCCACCACCACCAGGCCATCGACCGTCTCGGCGCCGGCCTGACCGCCACCGCGTGGACCGCCGACGGGATGATCGAGGCGGTCGAGCTCGCTGCGCCGGACGGCAGCGACCGGCCCTGGCTGGCGATGGCCGTGCAGTGGCACCCCGAGGCCGGCACCGACCCCAGGCTCTTCGACGCCCTGATCGCCGCGGCCGCCTGCCTGCAGCTCGCCTGAGGACCCGGCAGGTCCGCCAGGCCCTCGCGGGCGGGGGCGGCAGCCCGGTCCGTGACATCGCGCCCATAGACTCGGCTTCCGTGAGCAGCCCCCCGGCCGTCGAGGTCACCGGCCTGGTTAAGCGCTATGGCGGCGTGACCGCGGTAGATGGGCTGACGCTCGCCGCCGGCCGGGCTGAGGTCACCTCGCTGCTCGGCCCGAACGGCGCGGGCAAGACCACCACGATCGAGATCTGCGAGGGCTACCGGCGCGCCGACCAGGGCAGCGTGCGCGTGCTCGGCCTGGACCCGGTCCGCGACGCCCGTGCGCTGCGGCCCAAGGTCGGCGTCATGCTCCAGTCCGGCGGCCTGCCGCAGGCGGTCCGGGCCGGTGACTACCTGCGGCTGATGGCGAGCTTTCACGCCCATCCGGTGGATCCGGCGGCACTGCTCGACCGGCTCGGCCTCACCTCCTGCGCCCGCGTCCCGTGCCGGCGGCTGTCCGGCGGCCAGCAGCAGCGGCTGTCGCTGGCCGCCGCCGTCATCGGCCGGCCGGAGCTCGTCTTCCTCGACGAGCCGACGGCCGGCCTGGACCCGCAGGCGCGGCACGCCACCTGGGACCTGATCACCGAGCTGCGCACCGCGGGCGTCAGCGTGATCCTCACCACGCATTTCATGGAAGAGGCCGAACGGCTGGCGGATAGCGTGGCCATCATTGACCATGGCCAGCTCGTCGCGGACGGGACCCCGGCCGAGCTGACCGGCACCGCCGGCCAGCTCCGGTTCTCCGCCCAGCCGGGCCTGAGCACCGACAGCCTGCTGGCGGCGCTGCCCGGCGGCACCGCCGCCAAGGAATCGCCCGAGGGCCACTACGTGATCGAGGTACAGGGCCGGGTGGATCCGCAGCTGCTCGCCGCGGTCACCGCCTGGTGCGCCGAGCACGGCGTGCTCGCCAAGGACCTGCGCGTCGAGAGCCGCACGCTGGAGGACGTCTTCCTCGAGCTGACCGGCAGGGAGCTCCGCGCATGACCGCGCCGACCCGCGCCGAGGCCGGGCCGGCCGGGCCGTCGCCGTTCCGGCCCGCCCCCGGCGCGGCCCCGCTGCCGCGCATGATCGCGGCGCAGGCGTCCCTCGAGGCCAGGACCCTGGTCCGCAACGGCGAGCAGCTGCTGCTCGTCCTGGTCATCCCGGTGCTGCTGCTGATCGGCTTCACGATGGAGTCCTTCATCAACATCAGCACCACAAGCTCCATCCGGGTGGACCGGGTCGACTTCCTCGTGCCCGGGATCATCGCGCTGGCCATCATGTCCACCGCGTTCACCAGCCAGGCGATCGCCACCGGGTTCGAGCGCCGGTACGGCGTGCTGAAGCGCCTCGGCGCCACGCCGCTGTCCCGCGTCGGGCTGATCGCCGCCAAGACCTGCACGGTCATCGCGGTCGAGCTGGCGCAGGCCGTGATCATCGTCGGGATCGGCTTCGCGCTCGGCTGGAAACCGGACGCGACGGTGGCCGGGGTCGTCTGGGCCGTGCTGCTCGCGGTGGTCGGGACGGCGGCGTTCAGCGGGCTCGCGCTGCTGATGGCAGGCACGCTGCGCGCCGAGGCCACGCTCGCCGCGGCCAACCTCGTCTACGTGGTGCTGCTCGGCGTGGGCGGCGTGCTCTTCTCGCTGGACAAGTTCCCGCCCGGCGCGCGCGGGCCGCTCAGGCTGCTGCCGTCGGGGGCGCTGTCGGACGGGCTGCACAGCCTGCTGCAGCACGCCGGCGGCGTGCCGGTCCAGGATCTGCTGGTCCTGGCCGTCTGGGCGGTCGCGGGGATCGGGCTGGCGGCGCGTTACTTCCGCTGGGAGTGAGCTCGTCTCAAGCTCCTGCGGAGCGTGACGGCACCGCTCGGTCCAGCGCCTGTCGGCATGGCCGAACGGCGCTTCCCCGGGCGGCACCGCCACGCCGGGCTGCTCCGGCGCCAGTTCTCGCGCTGACGGCGATTGTCTCGCTGCAGGTTGGCGCCGGGCTGGCGGGACGGTTGTTTGCGTCGGTGCCGGTCGCTGGCGTGGTGGGGGTGCGGTTGTGGTCGGCGGCCGTGGTGATGGGAGTGCTCGGATTCCGCAGTGTCCGGCGTGCCTGGGCCGGCCATCCACTGGGTCGGGCATGGCGTGACTGGGTTGTCGTGGTGTCGTTCGGGATCATTCTCGGGGTGATGAATTTCTCGATCTACCAGGCGTTCGCGCGGATACCGCTGGGGATCGCGGTGACGATCGAGTTTCTCGGGCCGCTGGCCGTCGCCGTCGTGTCGTCGCGGCGGGTGGTCGATGTGCTGTGGGTGCTGCTGGCCGGTCTGGGGGTGGCGCTGCTGAGCCGGGGCGGGACCGGGACGGCGCGCGGCGGGGGGCACGGAGTGCACGGAGGGCACGGAGTGATGGTGACGGGGGTGATCTTCGCGCTGATCGGGGCGGCTTGCTGGGCGGGGTACATCCTGCTCAGCCGGGCGACCGGGCGGCGGTTCGCCGGGTCGTCGGGGCTGGTCATCGCGATGATCGTCGCGGCCGTGCTGGTGACGCCGCCCGCCGTGATCAGCGGCGGCGCGGCGCTGCTGCGGCCAGACGTGCTCGCGACCGGGGCCGGCATCGGGCTGCTCTCCTCGGTCATCCCGTACCGGCTGGAGCTGGAGACGCTGCGCCGCGTCCCGGCCCGGGTGTTCGGGATCTGGATGAGTGTGGAGCCGGCCGTCGCCGCGCTGGCCGGCCTGGTCATCCTCGGCCAGGTGCTCGCGCCCAGCAAATGCCTCGCCGTCGCCTGCGTCGTCGTCGCGTGCGCAGGCGCCTCACGCAACAGGGAGCCTCCCGGCAGCGCGGAAGGGGGCGGCCTCCTACCATAGTGCCGTGCCCGCCGATACTGCCCCCAGGACCGCGCCGCCAAGCCAGCAGCGCGGCGTGGTGCTGCGGCGCGAACTGGCCAGGATCGCGGCGCCGGTGCTGTGGCCTACGGCGGCATCGATGCGGGGGCTTTCGCTGGCGATGGTGATCGCTAACGCGGGCAGCATCGCCACCGGGGCCGCGGTGCGGCTGAGCCAGTCCGGGCTCGGCTGCCCGACCTGGCCGGAGTGCACCCGGCAGAGCCTGGTCGCGTCCGCATCCACGGACAGTTCGCTGGCGCACGCGTGGATCGAGTTCGGCAACCGGCTGTTCGTGACCCTGATCATGATCGTGGCCGTGCTGGTCTTCGTCGCGGCGTGGCGTTACCGGCGCGGTCCGCGGCAGCCGGAGGGGACGCCGCGGCCGGGGCCTGCCCTGACCTGGCTGGCCGCCGTGCAGCCGGCCGGGGTCGTGCTGCAGGCCGTCCTGGGCGGGATCGTGGTGCTGACTAAGCTGGACCCGGCGACGGTGTCCATCCATTTCCTCGCCTCGATCGCCGTCCTGGGCGCGGCGGTCGCGCTGCACGCATGGTTCGCCGATCCCGTCCTGCCGCCGGGTGCAGTCATCCGTGCCGACCTGCGGTGGCTGTCGGCCGGGCTGGCGGGCGTGACCGCGCTGATGCTGGCCGCGGGCACGGTGGTGACCGGCACCGGGCCGCTGGCCGGGGCCGCCTCGGTGCCGCGCTATCAGCTGCCGCTGGCGGGGGCGACCCAGTTCCACGCCGACATCGGCTGGCTGCTGGGCGGCCTGGCCGTCGCCACGGCGATCGCGCTGCGGTACGCGAGCCCGCCGCCGGGGGCCGCGCGCAGGGCCTGGCTGCTGTTCGGCCTGATCCTCACCCAGGGGGTCATCGGCTACGCGCAGTACTTCAGCGGCCTGCCCGCCGGCCTGGTGTGGGTGCACGTACTCGGTGCGACCCTGATCTGGATCGCCGCGCTGCGGCTGTTCTTCGTCCTGCACCCGGTGTTCCCCCGGCTGCACGTGCGCCCGGCTGCGGAACCTTTCGACCCTGACGCAGTCATTGACCGCAAATGGTAACCAGGGCTACCGTCCCACGTTGAAACACTCCATTCGAGTCGGCTCTCGCCGCTGCGCCAGCGGGCTGCGGAGCGACATCCGGGAGGGCGCCGTGAGACAGTCGTTCGGATCACTCGTGGTCGCCGGGGCAGCAGCCATCACGCTCCTGTCCGGCACCGTCCCCGCGCTGGCGGCAGGGGGCACCGCCGCACCCGCCCCCGCGCTGTTGCCGGTGGTGCTGCACGTGGGGCAGATCGACAGCCAGGACGTGCCGTCGCAGGGCGGTTGCGAGCCGGACACGCTCGTCGAGCCCGACGTGGCCGTCTCCCCGGTCAATCCGCAGATCATGGTCGCCGTCGCGCATGACTGCCGGTTCGCCAATGGCGGGGCGGTGGACATCTCCTACGCCTGGACGCACGACGGCGGCGCGCACTGGCATCACGCCCCGATGCCCGGGCTCACCAGGGCCGTGGGCGGAGTGTGGGCGCGTGCGTCCGACCCGGTCGTCGCCTTCGGCCCGGATGGCAGCGTGTACGTGTCGGCGCTGGTGATCGACCTCACGTGCCCCGGAGGCGTCACCGTGTCCCGGTCGGTGAACGGGGGCCAGACGTTCGGGCCGCCGGTGCTCGTGCAGAAGAGCACGACCTGCAATTACTCCGACGACAAGAACTGGCTGGTGGTGGACAACCAGCCGAATAGCCCGTTCTACGGCCGGCTGTACCAGTTCTGGACCGCCTTCCTGACCGTCGGCGGCAAGCCGGCGGGCAGCCCGCAGGTGGTCCGCTGGTCCGATGACCAGGGGCGGCACTGGAGCAGCACGCACGTGGTCAGCGGGCCGCACGCGAACACGCAGAACTCCCAGCCGGTGATCCAGCCGGACGGCACGATCACCGATGTCTACATGGACTTCGGCGGCCAGGGTGCGGGCGACAGCGTCCGGGGCGGCGGCGGGGGCGAGCACTGGGGCGGGCGGCAGTCCGCGGCCGGCAGCGGCGTCTCGCTGGTCTCGCGCGTGTCGCAGGACGGCGGGGCGACCTGGAGCGCTCCTTCGCTCGTGGTCAAGAACGTGGGCGGCGGCCCGGCCGGGATCCGCTGCTGCCTGCCTGCCACCGCGGCCGACCCGGTGACCGGACGGATGTACACGGTGTGGGAGGGCAACGGGCCCGGGGCCATGGACCCGGTCTGGCTGTCCCGGTCGGCCGACGGGCTGACCTGGTCGGCCCCGGTGCGGGTGAGCCGTGACCCGAGCCCGACCATCCAGCACGTCAACGTGGCGGTCACGGCCTACGGCGGCAAGGCCTACGTCGCGTACGGCACCCGCAACACCGCGGTCAACCACGGCAACCTTGTGCAGCAGCAGATTTCCTCCTCCGGCGACGGCGGCACGTCGTTCGGGCCGCCGCTGTCGGTCGGTCCGCTGTCCGACCTGACGTACGCGGCGGTGGCCGGGGGCAAGTTCCCCGGCGACTACATCGGGGCCTCCGCGACGGCGACCAGGCTCAGCGTCGTGTGGTGCCGTTCGTCCAAGCCGCCGAACCCGGCCAGGGTCTACCACCAGACCCTGTACTCCGCCGAGTTGCGGCCTTAGCTCACCCGTTCGGCGGCCAGCCGGGTTCCTGGCCTGGCTGGGGCTGGCCCGGCTGCGGCTCGCCCTGGGCGGGCTGGCCCGGCGAGGGCTGGACCTGGGGCGGCTGATACGGCGGGCCAGGGTACGGCGGCTGCGGCTGTTGCGCGGCATGATGCGGGTGATGCGGCTGGGCATGATGCGGCTGATGCGGCGGGTCCGGGTACGGCGGCCAGGACTGCGGCTGGGGGTGGGGCTCCGGCCAGGGCCACGGCTGCGGCCATGGCTGCGGGCCCGGCTGCGGACCGCCGGCTGCGGCGCCGCCAGGCTGGTAGTACCCGTGCGGCGGGAGCACCGGCGGCGGCATGGGCGCGGCGAACGCGCGCCCATGCGCCAGGCCCGAGGCGCCGGGCGCCGCCCAGGGCGGCAGCGGCTGCTCGGGCTGGCGGCTCAGGAACGCGCTCCTGGCCACCTGCATGAGCCCGAGCAGCGCCTGCTGCCGCTGCGCGAACGTGACGGGATCGATCACCTGGCGTTCGGCCCGCTGGTGCAGCAGCGCGAGCTCCGTCGCGGCCAGCTGGTAGTCGGCCATCGCGGCCGCGGCCGGCCTGCCTCCGGTCGCCCGCGCCCAGCGGCGGGCCTGCCGCCGTGCGGCCAGGGTGCTGAGCATCTGCACGTCCGCCAGCGTGACCAGGCCGGTGGGCGCGTACCCCGGCAGCACCCGCCAGATCAGGCCGACGATCCGGCGGCGGTCGTTCACCAGGATCACGATCAGCCCGATGAACACGCAGAACAGGATCCCGTAGGCGACCGCTATGCCGGCGAAGCTGTACTTCGACAGGCCGTTCCACGTCCCGTGCAGTGTCATGGCGCCCAGCCAGCCGAGCGGCAGCGCCCACCAGCCGCGGCGGTGGGACGCCGCATAGGCCGCGCCCAGGCCGGTCATGGAGGTGAAGATCGGGTGCGCGAACGGGGACAGCAGGCCGCGCAGCACGAACGTGAACTCGAGCAGCTTCTCGCCGCCGACGCTGGGGTTGACCAGGGCCTCGATGTAGTAGCCAACATTCTCGATCATGGCGAACCCGAGCCCGACCATGGCCGCGTAGATGATGCCGTCGGTGGGCCCGTCGAACTCGCTGCGGCGCCGCCACACCATGCCGACGAGGAAGGCGCCCTTCAGGGTCTCCTCCACCACCGGGGCGCCGAACGTGGCCGAGATGTAGTCGCCGTTGGTGGTGCCGAGCGCGGGCTGGGTGATGAACACCATGCCGGCCGTGTTGATGAGCGCGGCGAACAGCGCGGCGACCCCCGCCCCCCACAGGAACGCGAACACCAGCTGAGCGCGCGGCTCCGGCTCGAGCCGGTCCAGCAGCAGCACCAGCGCGACGAACAGCGGGACCGGCAGCAGGGCAAACGGCAGCGCGATGAAGAACGGCGCGGCGCTGTGCGTCCCGCTGCCCAGGCTCTCCAGCAGGTCAACGCCGAGGGCGATGAGCGCGCACAGCACGGCCAGCACCATGCCGACGATCAGCCCGACCCGGGCCCGGCCCGGTGTACGGCCCTCGATGACCGCCTTGGGGTCGAAAACCGGCATTGCCCGCGCCATGCGGGCATGGTACCGGCCTCACTTAAAAGGGCGGGCTCACCCGCGACAGCGACCGACGACGGGCATGGTACCGGCCTCACTTAAAAGGGCGGGCTCAGCGCAGCAGCGGGCTCACCGCGACGGCCAGGAACAGCAGCGCCAGGTAAGCGTTGGACCAGTGGAACAGCCGCATCGGCCGCAGCGCGACCCCGGTGCCGCCGGACCTGACCCGGCCGCGCAGCCGGTACGCCTCACGCAGGAAGAACCCGCCCAGGACGGCGGCGACGGCCAGGTAGGCCACCAGTCCCGGCCGGCCGGGCGGCCAGATCAGCAGCGAGCAGGCGATAGTGAGCCACGCGTACCAGAGGATCCTGGCGGTTACCTGCCGCTCCCCCGCCACCACGGGCAGCATCGGCACCCCTGCGGCCGCGTAGTCCTCCCTGAACCGCATCGCCAGCGCCCAGGTGTGCGGCGGCGTCCAGAAGAACACGACGCCGAACAGGGCGAACGGCGCCAGCGCGAGCCTGCCGGTGACCGCGGTCCAGCCGATCAGCACGGGCGTGCAGCCGGCGATCCCGCCCCAGACCACGTTCTGCGCGCTGCGCCGCTTGAGCAGCAGCGTGTAGCCGAAGATGTAGAACACGCAGGCGAACAGCGCCAGCACGGCGGACAGCCAGTTCACTGTCAGCCACAGCCAGCAGGTGGACGCGGCCACGAGCAGCAGCCCGAACACCAGCACCTCCCGGGGGCTGACCTGCGCCATGACCAGCGGGCGGCGCCGGGTCCGGCGCATCTTGGCGTCGATGTCGCGGTCGAGATAGCAGTTGAGCGTGTTCGCGCCCCCCGCGGACACGGTGCCCCCGATGAGCGTCGCGGCCACCAGCCAGAGCCGCGGCAGCCCGCCCGAGGCGAGGAACATCGTCGGCAGCGTGGTGATCAGCAGCAGCACGATGATGCGCGGCTTGGTCAGCGCGACGTAAGCGCGCAGTCGGGTCATGAGAATCCTCAGCTGGGGGTGTGCCGCCCAGGAGTCCTCGCCTGCGCCGGCCTCCGACACAGTGTAGTAATGCCTTCCCCGCCTGGGCCGGGCGGCCCTGGCGGGGCCGGCCCGCATCGTGGGTTCGTCTGGCCATCCGCTGTTCGCCCGCCAGTCACCCGGCCCCAGGGTAGCCAGGACAGCCCGGGGATAGGCTCGTGCATGCGGCGCGGCACAGCACGGGCCAGCAGCCGGCCCGGGGACGCAAGCACCAGGGAAGAGCACGAGGGAAGAGACGGTGATGTCGCGGTGACGAACCAGCCACAGGGCGGACTTGACTGGACCGAGGCCGACCGCAGAGCGGTCGACCTGATCCGGGTCCTGGCCATGGACGCCGTGGAGGCGGCCGGATCCGGGCACCCGGGTACGGCGATGAGCCTCGCCCCGGCCGCCTACCTGCTGTTCCAGCGGATACTCCGGCACGACCCCGCCGACCCGAAGTGGCCGGGCCGGGACAGGTTCGTGCTGTCCTGCGGCCATTCGAGCCTCACCCTCTACCTGCAGCTCTATCTGTCCGGTTACGGCCTCACGCTGGACGACATCCGCGCGTACCGGCAGTGGGGCAGCCTGACTCCCGGCCACCCGGAGCACGGCCACACCCCCGGCGTCGAGACCACCACCGGCCCGCTCGGGCAGGGCCTGGCCAACGCCGTGGGGTTCGCCATGGCGGCGCGCCGTGAGCGCGGCCTGTTCGACCCGGACGCGCCGTCCGGGACCAGCCCGTTCGACCATCACGTGTACGTGTTCGCCTCCGACGGCGACATCGAGGAGGGCATCACCCACGAGGCGTCCGCGATCGCCGGCCACCAGGAACTCGGCAACCTGATCGTGGTGTACGACGACAACCACATCTCCATCGAGGACGACACCGAGATCGCCAAGTCCGAGGACGTATGCGCCCGGTACGAGGCCTACGGATGGCACGTGCAGCGGGTGAGCTGGCGCACCCCAGGCGGCTACGCCGAGGACGTCGGCGCGCTGCACCGGGCCATCACCGCCGCGCGCGACCACAGCGCCAGGCCGTCCCTCATCTCGCTGCGGACCATCATTGGCTGGCCGGCGCCGCACAAGCAGAACACCGGCGCGGCGCACGGGTCGGCGCTCGGCGCGGACGAGGTGGCGGCCACCAAGCGGATTCTCGGCTTCGATCCCGCCGTCGCGTTTCCCGTCGAGGACGAGGCGCTCAGCCGGGCCCGCCGGGTGGCCGAGCGGGGCAAGCAGGCGCACGCCGAGTGGGACGAGGACTTCGCCGCCTGGGCGCAGGCGAACCCCGAGCGCAGGCCGCTGTTCGAGCGGCTGGCCGCGGGCCGCCGCCCGGCCGGCTGGACCGAGGCGCTGCCCGTCTTCCCGGCCGACCCGAAGGGCATGGCCACCAGGAAGGCGTCGGGCGAAGTACTGAACGCGCTGTCCGGCGTGCTCCCGGAACTGTGGGGCGGGTCCGCTGACCTGGCCGGCAGCAACAACACCACGATGAAGGGCGAGCCGTCCTTCATCCCGGCCGAGCACCAGACCGACATGTTCCCAGGGAACCCGTTCGGGCGGACCCTGCACTTCGGCATCAGGGAACACGCGATGGGCGCGATCTGCAACGGCATCGCGCTGCACGGCGGTACCCGGCCCTACGGCGGCACGTTCCTCATCTTCAGCGACTACATGCGCCCGGCGGTCCGGCTCGCCGCGCTGATGGGCACTGGCGTCACGTTCGTCTGGACGCACGACTCGGTCGGGCTCGGCGAGGACGGGCCCACCCACCAGCCGGTGGAGCACCTGTGGGCGCTGCGCGCCATCCCGGGCCTGGCCGTGGTCCGGCCGGCCGACGCCAACGAGACCGTCATCGCCTGGCAGGCCGTCCTGGACCGCAACAAGCCGGCCTGTGCCTGAGCAGGCAGAACCTGCCGGTCCTCGACCGGTCCGGGGCCGAAGGGTTCGCCAGCGCCGAGCTGACCGCCCGCGGCGGTTACATCCTCGCCGAGGCGGCCGGCGGCGACCCGGCCGTGATCATCATCGCGACCGGCAGCGAGGTCCAGCTCGCCCTCGCCGCGCGCGAGTTGCTGCAGGGTGAGGGGACCCCCGCCCGGGTCGTCTCGATGCCGTGCGTGGAGTGGTTCGCCGAGCAGGACGAGGACTACCAGCACCAGGTCCTGCCTGCCGGCGTGCGCGCGCGGGTGTCGGTAGAAGCCGGAATTGCCCTCGGCTGGCGCGAGTTTACGGGTGAAGCCGGGGAATCTGTCAGCTTGGAGCATTTCGGCGCCTCGGCCGCAGGCCCGACACTGTATGAGAAGTTCGGCTTCACCGCAGAGCGGGTGGCCGCCGCCGCACGCTCGAGCATCGCCAGAGCGAACAGCTCGGAAGGACAGCGCACACCATGACCACGAACCCCGGCGACACGCTGCAGCAACTATCCGACGCGGGAGTTGCGGTCTGGCTCGATGACATCAGCCGGGACCGGCTGCGCACCGGCAATCTCGCCGGACTCGTCCGCGACATGCACGTGGTGGGGGTGACCTCCAACCCCACGATCTTCGCGCACGCGCTGAGCTCGGGCTCCGCCTACGACGACCAGATCGCCGACCTGGCGGTCCGCGGGGTGTCGGTCGCTGAGGCATCGCGGCTGATCCCGGCGTACGACATCCGCTGGGCCTGCGACGTGCTGCGGCCCGTCCATGACGCGACCGACCGGCTAGACGGCCGGGTATCGCTCGAGGTGGATCCGCGGCTGGCCAGGGAGACGGTCAAGACGATCGCCGAGGCCAGGGCGCTGTGGTGGCTGGTGGACAGGCCCAACCTGTACATCAAGATCCCGGGCACCGCCGAGGGGCTCCCGGCGATCACCGCGGCGCTGGCCGAGGGGATCAGCGTGAACGTCACGCTGATCTTCTCGATCGACCGGTACGACGAGGTGATCGACGCGTTCATGACCGGCCTGGAACAGGCCGCCGCGAACGGCTACGACCTGGCGTCGATCGCCTCGGTGGCCTCGTTTTTCGTGAGCAGGGTGGACACCGAGGTGGACAAGCGGCTGGACAAGCTGGGCACGCCAGAGGCACACGCGCTGCGCGGCAAGGCGGCCATAGCCAACGCCAGGCTCGCCTACCAGCTGTACGAGCAGAAGTTCAGCACGCCGCGCTGGGAGCAGCTGCGGGCGGCCGGCGCGCGGCCGCAGCGGCCGCTGTGGGCCTCGACGAGCACCAAGGACCCCGAGTTCGACGACACCATGTACGTGGTCGAGCTGGTGGCCCCCGGCACGGTCAACACGATGCCGGAGGAGACGCTGCGCGCCGTGGCCGACCACGGGCACAGCCGCGGCAACACCGCCGCGACCGGCTACGACGAGGCCAGGCAGCTGTTCGCCGAGCTGGACCGGCTCGGCATCGACTACCACGACGTGGTCACCACCCTCGAGGAGGAGGGCGTGGCCAAGTTCGCCGCCTCCTGGCAGGAACTGCTCGACACGATTGAGAAGAAAATGGAGTCCGCAGGCTCCAGCTGACTGCCGCGCATCCACGGAAGGAATCGGATGATCACACCGGCCAGCCCGCCTCGGTACCACCTGGGAGACAACCCGCTCCGGGACGCCCGCGACCGGCGCATCCCTCGGGTAGCCGGCCCATGCGTGCTCGTCATGTTCGGCGTCACCGGAGACCTGGCGCGCAAGAAACTGCTGCCCGCCATCTACGACCTCGCCAACCGGGGGCTGCTGCCGCCGGGCTTCTCGCTGGTGGGCTTCGCCCGCCGGGACTGGGGGAACGAGGACTTCGCGCAGCTCACCTACAACGCGGTGAAGCAGCACGCGCGGACCCCCTTCCGAGACACGGTCTGGGAACAAGTCGCCGAGGGCATGCGGTTCGTGCCCGGCGAGTTCGGTGACGACGAGGCGTTCGACCGGCTCGCCGGGACCGTGGCCCAGCTCGACGTCGAGCGCGGCACCGGCGGCAACTACGCCTTCTACCTGTCGGTCCCGCCCAAGTCCTTCCCCGACGTCGTCACGCAGCTGAAGCGCTCCGGGCTTTCCGACCCGGGCGAAGTCAGCGGCCCCGGCCTCCAGCCGTGGCGGCGAGTCGTCATCGAGAAGCCGTTCGGGCATGACCTGGCCAGCGCCCAGCAGCTGAACGCGATGCTGGACGCGGTGTTCCCCCCGCACGCCGTCTTCCGGATCGACCACTACCTCGGCAAGGAAACGGTCCAGAACATCCTCGCGCTGCGCTTCGCCAACACGCTGTTCGAGCCGATCTGGAACCGCAGTTACGTGGACCACGTGCAGATCACCATGGCCGAGGACATCGGGATCGGCGGCCGGGCCGGGTACTACGACGGCATCGGCGCGGCTCGTGACGTGATCCAGAACCACCTGCTGCAGCTGCTCGCCCTGACCGCGATGGAGGAGCCGCTCTCCTTCGACGCGGACTCGCTGCGCGCGGAGAAGGAGAAGGCGCTGTCCGCCATCCGGCTGCCGGAGGACCTCGCCGCCGGCACCGCGCGGGGCCAGTACGCCGCGGGCTGGCAGGGGGGCGTCGAGGTGCCCGGCTACCTCGAGGAGGAGGGCATCGCCCCCGACTCCAAGACCGAGACCTACGCGGCGATGCGGCTCGGCGTGGACACCAGGCGCTGGGCCGGCGTCCCGTTCTTCCTGCGGACCGGCAAGCGGCTGCCGCGCAGGATGACCGAGATCGCGCTGATGTTCCAGCGTGCGCCGCACCTGCCGTTCGCTAAGACCGACACCGAGGAGCTCGGCCAGAACGCCCTGGTGATCCGGGTGCAGCCGGACGAGGGCGTGACGGTCAGGTTCGGCTCCAAGGTGCCCGGCTCGGCGATGGAGGTCCGCGACGTCAACATGGACTTCGCCTACGGCGAGTCCTTCACCGAGTCCAGCCCGGAGGCCTACGAGCGGCTGCTGCTGGACGTGCTGATCGGTGACGCGCCGCTGTTCCCCCGGCAGAAGGAGGTCGAGCTGTCCTGGCGGATCCTCGACCCGATCGAGGAGTTCTGGGCCGAGCACGTCAAGCCGGAGCCCTACCCGGCGAGCTCGTCCGGTCCGCCCAGCGCGGATGCGCTGATGGCGGTGTCCGGGCGCGCCTGGCGACGGCTGTGACCGGCGGGGCCGCCGCGATGAGGAGAGCGCGATGACGATCGACCTGACCGAGACCACCACGAGTGCCATCCAGGACACCCTGATGCAGGCGCGGCACCGGCTGGGCGGCCCCGCGCTCGGGATGGTGCTCACGCTGATAATCGTCACCGACGAGTCCGGGCAGTACGACGCCGTCCGCGCGGCCAGCCAGGCGGCCCGTGAGCATCCCTGCCGGGTGCTCGGCGTGATCACCCGTAACCCGGCGGGCAGGTCCCGGCTCGACGCTGAGATCCGGGTGGGCGACAGCGGCCCCGGCGAGACCCTGCTGCTGCGCATGCACGGCCCGCTCGGCCAGCACGCTGACTCCGTGGTGGCCCCGCTGGTCTTGCCCGACACCCCGGTCGTCACCTGGTGGCCGGGCCAGGCGCCGGCGATCCCGTCCGCCGACCCGCTGGGCGCGCTCGCCCAGCGCCGGGTCACCGACGCCGCGTGCAGCGACAAGCCGCGCCAGATGCTCACCGCGCTGGCATCCGGCTACCGGCCGGGCGACACCGATCTGTCCTGGACCCGGGCGACCTCCTGGCGCTCGCTGCTGGCCGCCACGCTGGACCAGCCGTACGCCGAGATGACGGGCGGCACGGTGAGCGCCGAGCAGCACAACCCCAGCGCCGACCTCATCGCCACCTGGCTGGCGGGCCGGCTCGCCTTCCCGGTGGCCCGGGAGGTATCGGACGGCCCCGGCATCACCGAGGTGAGGTTTGCCACCGAGGAAGGCGACATCACGCTGTCGCGGCCGGACGGCCGTACCGCCACGCTGAGCAAGCCCGGCCAGTCCGAGCGCAGGGTGGCGCTGCACCGCAGGGACACCGCGGAACTGCTCGCCGAGGAGCTGCGCAGGCTCGATCCCGACGAGGTGTACGCGGAGGCCCTGGCCAGGTTCGCCATTCACCCGATCGACGCGGGTGCCGTCGCGTGAGCGCACCGGAAGTCCTGGTCCACCGCGACGCCCCGCTACTGGCCAAGGCGGTCGCCGCCCGGCTGGTCATCCGGCTGGTGGACGCCGCCGCGGCCCACGGCTCCGCGTCGCTCGTGCTGACCGGCGGCGGCATCGGCACCGCGGTGCTGGCGGAACTGGCTGTCGCGCCGGCCGCGGACGCGGTCGACTGGCGGCACCTCGACGTCTGGTGGGGCGACGAGCGGTTCCTGCCGTCCGGCGACCCGGAACGGAACGAGACCGGGGCACGGGAAGCGCTGCTCGACAAAGTAGACGTGGACCCGGCCCGGGTGCATCCGGTACCCGGCCCGGACGGTCCCGACGGCGACGCTCCCGAGGCGGCGGCGGCTCGCTACGCGGCCTGGCTCCGCGCCGCCGCGCGCCCTGAGGATCACGGCCAGGTGCCCTCGTTCGACGTCCTGCTGCTCGGGATGGGCCCGGAGGGACATGTGGCCTCGCTGTTCCCCGGCATGCCGGCGCTTTATGACGACCGGCCGGTGGTGGCCGTCCGCGGCTCTCCCAAGCCGCCGCCCATCAGGATCACGATGACGCTTCCGGCGGTCTGCGCGGCGCGCGAGGTCTGGATCATCGCGGCCGGCGAGGAGAAGGCCGGCGCGGTCCAGCTGGCGCTGTCCGGCGCGGGGCCTGTCCAGGTGCCTGCCGCGGCGGCGCGGGGCAGGCAGCGTACGCTGTTCCTGCTCGACCGGGCGGCCGCTAGCCGGCTGCCCCCTGACCTGGCCGGCCCGCGGATGTGAGCCTCAGGCGGGACCGCCGCCTGGCCGCGGCGAGGAACCGCCTGGCCGGTGGTCCCTGCCGTGGTGATGCCGCAGGGCGAGCCGCAGCCACACGAACAGCAGGATGATCGCGGGCAGCACCAGCCCGGAGCCGTTGGCCGCGCCGGCGACCACGAACCAGAAGATGACGACCGGCAGGAACGGGAAGAGAACCGGCCCCTGGCCTGGCCGGGCTGACCTGGCCTGACGTCAGCGGGCCGACGACCCCGGCCGGGCGCCGCGGTGAGGCGCCGCCCAGGTCCGCATCGACAGGCAGGTCGCTGGTGAGCTCGCGGAGCTGAGCCCACGTCCTGGCCGCGTAGGCCGCGGTCGTCCGCTCGTCGAACTCCGTGAGGTCAAGCCGGCCCTCGGTATAGGCATCACGCAGGATCTCCACAACGCTCTCCCGATCAGAGTCGGATGCCCGGATAGCGCCGTCATGCCCCACGATCAGGCCTCCCTGAACCTCGCATTGCCTGCTGTCGATACTACCTGCGTCCGGACATAAGGGCCGTGGCGGCGGAGCCGTCTTGGCTAGGATCACGCCGTGCCCTCGGTGTCGGCTGGCAGGAGCCCCCATCATGACCACCTGGTGGTCTGCGGCGACGATGCGCTGGCGGCCAGGACCGTTGACGAGCTGACCACCAGGTACGGCGAGTACGTGACGGTGATCCTGCCGTCCGCGCAGCGCAATCACGGCCCGCGCATCGCCAGGCTCCCCGGCGTCCGGGTGATCGAGCGGGACGAGCTCAGCACCGACGCGTTCCGTGATGCGCACGTCCAGTCGGCCCGTGCCCTGGCCCTGCTCAGGCAGGACGACCTGGGTAACTTCCATGCCGCCCTGCGCGCGGCTGAGCTCAACCCCGACCTCAGGCTGGTCGTGGCGATCTTCAACACCAGCCTGGGCGAGCGGGTCCGCTCGTTCTTCACCGACTGCGCGGTGCTGTCCGGGTCGGCGATGTCCGCGCCCTCGTTCGCCGCCGCGGCCCTGGGCGAGCCCGCGCCGAGCCACATCCGGCTGTCCGGCCGCACCCTCTACGTGCGCAGGAGCGCCGACGTTGACCCGGCCGCCGTGGTCTGCGGGCTCGCCGAGACCGCGGGCCGCGGCGAGCCGCGGCTGCTGCCCGCCGACGCGGCCAGTGCCGACCTCGTGCTCGCGTTCGCGGCCGGGAAGTCGGCGGATCCGCTGGCCCGGCGCAGGAACCCGCTGCGCACCGCGGCCGGTGCGGTGCGCAGGCTGGTCTGGCACAAGTTCGGCGTCGCGTTCGCCGTGCTGTTCGCCGTCCTGGTCGTCGGGTTCACGCTGCTGGTCACCGCGGCGCGTTACTCGGCCAGCAACGCGCTGTACCTCACCGTCCTGGACGCGGCCGGCGCGGCCGTGACCAATCCCCGCCTCGCGGGGCCGGAGAAGGTCGCCCAGTTCCTGCTCACGTTCGACGGCCTGGCGTTCCTGCCGGTGGTGACCGCCGCCGTCATCGGCGCGCGGCTGACCGGCTCGCTGCGGGCCAGTCCCCGGCCGGTCAGCAACCACGTGGTGGTGGTCGGCCTCGGCAACGTCGGTACCCGCATCGCCGGCCAGCTGCACGACCTCGGCGTCGACGTCATCTGCGTGGACAGCAACGAGAGCGCGCGCGGCACCGTACTTGCCCGGGAGCTCGGCATGCCGCTCATCACCGGTGATGCCCGCAGGGAGGAGACGCTGCGGGCGGCCGGCATCCAGAACTGCCAGGCGCTGGTGTCGGTGACGAGCAGCGACATCGTCAACCTGGAGACCGCGCTGCACGCCCGCGCGCTGCGCGAGGACCTGCGCATCGTGCTGCGCCTGGTGGACGACGACCTGGCCGAGCGGGTGCAGAAGGCGATCGGGAACACGATCTCGCGCAGCGTGCCGTACCTGGCGGCACCCGCCTTCGCGGTGGCCATGCTCGAGCACCAGGTGCTGCGGACCATTCCGGTGGGACGGCACGTGCTGCTGGTGGCGGAGGTCCAGCTCAGCCCAGGCGCGGAGCTGGCCGGGCGGCAGGTCCGCGAGGTGCACAGGGCGGGCGAGGCCCGGGTGATCGCGCTGCAGCGCAAAGGGACGGCGGGCACCGACTGGTCGCCGCCGGCCGAGTACCGGCTGGCGCCGCAGGACCGGCTGTTCGTGCTGGCTACCCGGGCCGGCCTCGGGCGGGTGCTGGCCCGGAGCAGGCCCGCGGCGGGAGCAGGCGCCGCCCCGGAGCCCGGCCGGGCGGATACATCCGACCTCTCGGACGGAACCAGCCCGCCCGGTCCGTCCGTCTCATCCTAAAAAAGGCGCGAATCTCCCATAATCCATTACCCGCAGGTCTCCCCTAACGCGCACCAGTGGCGTTACGCTCAGGGGCATATCTTCCCTGTGGTTCTGCTGAGCCACCTGTGAATGTAAGGAAGGTTGCGCACCCTTCTCGGGAGGAATCACCTTGAGCGTCAATGACGATCGCACAATCGCAGCGGCCGCCTCCCCCATCGCCGACCCCGCACCGCTCGGGCTCGCCGCATTCGCCCTCACCACGTTCCTGCTGTCCGCGGCGAACGCCGGCTGGATGACCCATGCCACAGGCAATGCATGGCTCGGCTATGCGTTCGCCTACGGAGGTCTCGCCCAGCTCCTCGCCGGCATGTGGGAGTTCCGCAACAGGAACGTGTTCGGCGCGACGGCATTCTCCAGCTATGGCGGGTTCTGGCTCGGCCTGGGCCTGTGGGTGGAACTCGTGGCTCCCAAGGCCCCGTCGCCCGCGGCGGCAAACCACGACCTGGGCTGGATCCTGCTGGCCTTCGCCATCTTTAACACGTACATGCTGATCAACAGCATGGCCGTGAACGCCGCCGTGTTCTCGGTGTTCCTCACCCTGGAGGCGACCGAGGTCGTCCTGTTCGCCGGGTTCTTCGCGGGCAACACGAACATCGTCAAGGCGGGCGGGTACGTCGGCGTGCTCACGGCGCTGGTGGCCTGGTACACATCTTCGGCAGGCGTGATGAACGGCCTGCGCGGCAGGGTCGTGTTCCCGGTGGGCAAGCCCTTCATCAGCTAGCCGGTTACAGCCCAGACGCGGGCGGCACCGGGGACCTTGCGGGTTCCGGTGCCGCCCGCGTCTACGCTCTTGGGGGTGGACCTTCAGGAAAAGCACAAGCTCGACTCTGAGCGGCTGGCCGGGCAGTTCGCACAGGTGAAGGCCAGAACACGGCCCTGGCGCTCGATCATCGCCCTCGTCCTGGCGATCGCCGCCGCGATCGTCAACTACAACCAGGGCTTGTCAAGCCTGCACGAGCCGGGCCACAGCACCGCCAAGCTCATCACCGTGATCACGGCCGCCGCCTTCTGCGTCTTCGCGGCCAGCACCACGTTGGGCCTGTCCAGCAAGGCCAAGAACGCGCTGCAGCCACGGGTAGGAGCGGCGCACGCCGCCGTCGTCCGTTACGCGCTCCTGCTGATCGGCAGCCTCATCACCCTCATCGTGACGCTGCAGCTGTTCAAGATCCCGATCGGCCAGCTGGTGCTGGGCGGCGCGATTACCGGGATCCTGCTCGGCATCGCGGCGCAGCAGACGCTGGCCAACCTGTTCGCCGGCATCGTCCTGCTGCTGTCCCGGCCGTTCAGCGTCGGCCAGCGGATCCGGGTCCGGTCGGGCGCGATGGGCGGTCAGATGGACGGCACGGTCACCGAGATAGGCATCACCTATGTACGCCTGGATACCGGCGAGGGGGTGCTGGCGCTACCCAACTCGCAGGTGCTGGCGGCCGCGGTCGGCCCGCTCCCCGGCGAGCCTCCGGACCGGGCGGTGCCCGCCTAGCCCCGGTTCCTCGTGGTCTCGAATCCGGCGAGGACATGACCGGGAATACGGCCGCGATCACTGACCTCGAGGCCGGTCTTCTTGGCCCAGGCGCGGATCTCGGCGCTTCGCTGCCGGTTGGCCGATGTCCGGCGCCTCCGCTTGGTTCCCCTGATCGCCGCCTTACGCGCGTGCTCGGCAAACTTTCCTACCGTCTGGCTGAGCCTCTCGCTGTGCTTCGCACATAGGTCAATCTCGTACTCCTGGCCATCGATGCCAAACGTAAGGCTCCGCTGCTGCCCGTCAGGAATCTCTTTATCGTCGTAGTCGCACGCGTATGTGACAGAAACTCTCTGTGCCACTTGCGGCCCCCCTTCTCCTCCGGCAATATATCCCGCACGAACGCTGCATAACCGCGCTGACTCCAATCAGCCTGGCACCGGAGAGAGGCGGCACATGGTCGTCGTCTGCGCTGGCAGTCGCGCTCGGCGGGTGCGAGAGGCTGCCATTCAGGTACGGCTTCCCGAACGGCGCAGGCACTAAACCATCGCGGCCGCTTACGTAGTGGAGTACCGGGGAAAGACGTAGCGCCCGGAAGGGCGCTACGGGGGGGAAGAAGGCCGGTGCGGAGGTCGCCTCTCGGCGATAAGCACGACGCGGCTCCAGCCGAACGGTATTCCGCGAAGGCAACTGGTGCGGCCCGGGGGACACAGCCGCACCGGCCGGTAGTCAGGAACGACCGCGGGAGTGCCCGTATTCCCGTTCCCTGTCGGCCGGGTCCGGTTCGTCAGCCGGCCTGCCCGG
Organism: uncultured Actinomycetes bacterium; assembly: GCA_963702235.1. Taxonomy (GTDB): domain Bacteria; phylum Actinomycetota; class Actinomycetes; order Streptosporangiales; family Streptosporangiaceae; genus PALSA-505. The sequence goes on along the minus strand of CAVPBZ010000018.1, from coordinate 443,982 downwards.
CCGGCGCACGGTGACTGCCCGCGCCGCGGTAGCCGCCGGCCGGCGGGGCGGCGGGGAAGGTATCGGTCGGCGGGCCGGGCAGGTAGCCCTGCTCCGCCTCGCCCTCATAACTCTCGCCGAGCGGGTCGGGCCGGAAGTCCTCCGGCTCCCCCGGCGGGTACTCGCCGTCCGGCGGCCCGTACTCGCTACCGGGCGGGCCGTACTCCCGGTCCGGCGGCCCGTACTCGCCGCCGGGCGGCCCGTACTCGCGGTCCGGCGGTCCGTAGCCGCCGCCGGGCGGGCCGTATTCCCTGTCCAGCGGGCCGTACTCCCTGTCCAGCGGGCCGTAGCCACTGTCCGGCGGTCCGTACTCGCTGTCCGGCGGTCCGTACTCGCGGTCCGGCGGTCCGTACTCGCGGTCCGGCGGTCCGTACTCGCGGTCCGGCGGTCCGTACTCGCGGTCCGGCGGGCCGTAGCCGCCGCCCGGGGCGCCCGCCTGCCAGCGCCCGACCGGTAGCGGTCCCGAGGGCGGATACGGGACGTCCCGGTGGCCCGCAGGCCGCGCGGGCGCGTCATAGCCCTCGGCAGGCTCCGCCGGGTAGCCGTCGTCCGGGGCCGGATAACCGCCGTCAGGCGCGAACTCGCGGTAGTCATCGGGGGGCAGGTCCCGGTATCTGTCGTCCGGACCCGATCGCGGGTACCCGGTGGCTGCCTCGTACCCGCCGGGCGGCACGTCCCGGTAAGGCGCGTTGTCCATGTACTCGGTCATCGGCGGACGGTCCTGGTAAGCCGGCGGCCCGGCACGGGGGTCGGCCGGGGCGCCGTAGCCACCCCTCGGCGGCGCGTAGCGCCCGGGCGGCTCCCCGTAGCTCCAGCCCGGCGCATCATCGGGATATCCGCCCGGCGGATCGGGGTACCCACCGGGCGCAGCGTCGGCCCGGCGGGCACCGCGGGCCATCTGCTCGTGGTCGCGCGGCGACGGCTCGTAATCATCACGGAGCTGACCAGCCACCGAAGCTGGCATAGCCGGCCCCATCGCGGCCGTCGGCGGCCCGGGATCGGCCGTCCGTAGCCCGGGGGCGCCGGCCTGCGGCCCGGGGCCGGCCTCGCCGGGCGGGCCCTCGGTGAGCGCTTCGACCATCCGGGGCAGCTCCGGAATCGGCAGCCGGAAGGTACCAGTGCAGGTATCCCCCTGCCAGATGCTGAACACAGCAACCCCTGTGTCCGCGTACCAGCTCACCCTCATGGTCCGAGAGTTTCCGCGCACGTCGAAGAAAACCTCGCCGAGACGGGGCAAAGGGGCTGCGTCCGACGCAGACATGGTGCCCATGGTGACCCGAACCCGGGAGCTTGTCTAGCCGATCGCCGGACACCGGCCCGGTATGGGACAGGCTGACCACAGCGTTTTAATAGATCGGTCGGCTAATTTGCCACCCCGGCTGCGCCCCGCCAGTGCCGGATGGCATGATGATGTGCCGGAGCACAGGTGCAGATCGTGCCACGTGCCGGGTGGCGGTCCCGCATCTCTCGCCGTTCCGGATGCTGGGCATGGTACCCGCTTGCAGGCCCAGGACTGCCCGCGGGAACACTGCAGCGGTACGGCACGTTGCACAATATGCGACGGGGCTAATGCCGCAAACACGCGAGGATTCGGGTGTCCACGAGCCGAGCGCTCCGAGGAGCGACAAGGACCCACTGAACTATTTTGAGGTGATTGAATCATGTCTGAGGCACGTCGGCATGCAGCTGTGCTCCCCCGGCCCAACTGGGGATGGCAGGATGCTGCCGCATGCCGCGGCGAGGATCTCCTCCTGTTTTTCGGACCGGATGGCGAGCGCCAGCCCGAGCGGGAGCTGCGCGAGCGCAAGGCCAAGGCGATCTGCCAGAGCTGCCCGGTCCGCAGCGAGTGCCTGAACTACGCGGTGTCCCGGCCCGAGAAGTACGGCACCTGGGGGGGCCTGAACGAGGACGAGCGCTCCTCCGAGCGCCGCCGGCGGATGCGCCGCGCCAACGCAGCCTGAGATTCACGACGCACGTCAGTGGCCCGCGCCCTCCGTGCGGGCCACTAGCGTGCGTCCCCGGAACGACCGAGCAGTTCTAGCACGTCAGCGTCGGTGAGCTGGCCGAACGTCTCGTACCACTCGCCCACGGAGCGGAACGATTCCGGCAGCACCAGCGCGACCACGGTGTCAGCCTCGCGCAGCATCGCCGACGCCGATGGCGGTGCCGCCACCGGCACGGCCAGCACGGTGCTGCCCGCCGACCGGCTACGCAGCGCGCGCAGCGCGGCCCTGGCCGTGACGCCGGTGGCCAGGCCGTCGTCCACCAGGATCACCAGCCGGCCTGACACGTCCGGCAGCGGGCGGCCGCCGCGGTACGCCTGGACCCGCCGGGCCAGCTCGGCCTGCTCACGCGCGACCACGGGGCGCAGGTCGGGACGGCTGATGCCGAGCCTGGCCAGCAGCTCATCGTCGTACACCGGGTCGCCGCCTTCGGCGACGGCGCCCACGCCGAGCTCAGGCTGGTTCGGGTACCCGATCTTCCTGGTGACGAGCACGTCGAGCGGCGCCGCCAGCGCATCGGCTACTTCGCGGGCGACCGCAACGCCGCCCCGGGGCAGGGCCAGCACCAGCGGCGCCGCCGCACCGGGAGGTGACGCCGCCGCTTCGGGCCGGCCGCCCGCAGCCAGCACATGGCGCAGCCGCGCGGCCAGCAGCCGCCCCGCCGCCCGGCGGTCGGCGAACAGCGGCGCGGTGGCCACGGTCAGGTTCGCGAACAACTAGCTCATCCGCTCGGCTCGGAACTGAATCTCCTGGCAGGCCCCTACCCACCGCGCACGGCCCGCACTCGCCGCGCGGCACGGCCGCCGGCCACTCCCCCGGCCTGCGGCAGCCGCCGGCCTGCGGCAGAATGTGCGGCATGATCTGCGTTCCGTGCCGGCAGCGCCAGCACGAGCAGTGCCCCGGCGGCACGTGGTGCGACTGCCAGCACGAGCAGCCGCCGGAGCCGCCCGAGCCGCCGCTCGGCTGGATCCGCCAGGGCTGATCCTGACAAATTCGCGCCCGGAACCGGAATAAAGCGTGCGCCACGGGCGGTTACCGCGGGCGTGATGCCTCTCCAGGGCTCGTTCGGTGTGAGCGCAAGCCTGCCCGAAATGGCCTGGACATTCCCGGTCGCGCCGTGTGATCCTCCCAGTATGGGCAGCGCGGATCCCCTCCTCGTGGGACGCAGGCATATCGACCTGCAGCGCGTCCGCAGCGCCATTTGTCGCCGGCTCGGTTGATCCCCCCGCCCGCAGTTGTCCCGGGCGCGCGCGGCGATCCGCCCAGGTCCGGCACCTGAATCCCGGTGCCACGGCCCCAGCGGGCGGTCCCTGCCGTGCGTGTCCCCGACCCGGAAGGACGCGCAGCATGACAGCAAGCACCCACGAAGCCCCGGTGAGACCGCCGAGGGAACGCGGGAACGGCCAGCCGCCACGGCGCGCGCGTGGTGAGGGGCAGTGGGCGCTCGGCTACCGCGAGCCGCTGAACAAGAACGAGGAAAACAAGAAGAACGACGATGGGCTGAACGTCCGGCAGCGCATCATCGACATCTACTCCCGGTACGGCTTCGATTCCATCGACCCGGCTGACCTGCGCGGCAGGTTCCGCTGGTACGGGCTGTACACCCAGCGCAAGCCCGGCATCGACGGCGGCAAGACCGCCGTGCTCGAGCCCGAAGAGCTCGACGACCGCTACTTCATGCTGCGGATCCGGATCGACGGCGGCCAGCTCGACGAGCGCCAGCTGCGGGTGATCGGCGACGTGTCCCGCAGGTACGCCCGCGGCACCGCCGACATCACCGACCGGCAGAACATCCAGCTGCACTGGGTGCAGATCGAGGACGTCCCGGCCATCTGGGAGGCCCTGGAGGGCGTCGGCCTGTCCACCACGGAGGCCTGCGGCGACACGCCCCGGGTCATGCTCGGCTGCCCGGTGGCCGGCATCGACGCCAGCGAGATCATCGACGCCACGCCGGAGATCCACCACACGGTAGACCGCTACCTGGGCGATCCCGCCTTCTCCAACCTGCCGCGCAAGTTCAAGACGGCCATGAGCGGCTGCTCGGCGCAGTGCACCGTGCACGAGATCAACGACGTCGGCTTCGTCGGCGTGCCGGGCCCGGACGGCGAGCCCGGCTATGACCTGTGGGTCGGCGGCGGGCTGTCCACCAACCCCAAGATCGGGGTTCGCCTCGGCGCCTTCGTGCCGCCCGGCCAGGTGGCCGACGTCTGGGCCGGCGTGGTCTCGGTGTTCCGGGACTACGGGTACCGGCGACTGCGGCACCGGGCCCGGCTGAAGTTCCTCATCGCCGACTGGGGCGCCGCCAGGTTCCGCGAGGTGCTGGAGAAGGAGTACCTGGGCTACGCGCTGGCCGACGGCCCCGCGCCGGGACAGCCGAGGGAAGGCACGCGCGACCACGTCGGCGTGCACCCCCAGCGTGACGGCCGCTACTACGTGGGCTTCGCCCCCCGGGTGGGCCGGCTGTCCGGCGATCAGCTCGGCGTGATCGCCGGCCTGGCCGGCACGTACGGCAGCGGCCGGGTGCGGACCACCACCGAGCAGAAGATGATCATCCTGGACGTGCCGGCGGACCGGACGGACGAGCTGTCCGCCGGCCTTGAGGCGGCCGGCCTGCAGGTGGCCCCCAGCGTGTTCCGGCGGCACACGATGGCCTGCACCGGCATCGAGTTCTGCAAGCTGGCCATCGTCGAGACCAAGCAGCGGGCGTCCGACCTGATCGACGAGATGGAACGCCGGCTGCCCGGCTTCCCGGTGCCGGTCACCATCAACGTCAACGGCTGCCCGAACTCCTGCGCCCGGATCCAGACGGCCGACATCGGGCTCAAGGGGTCGCTGGTCACCGGTGCGGACGGCCGCCAGGCCGAGGGATTCCAGATTCACCTGGGCGGCGCCCTCGGCGGCGGTGACGGCACGGAGTCAGGCTTCGGCCGGAAGGTCCGCGGGCTGAAGACCACGGCCGAGGACCTGCCCGACTACGTCGAGCGGGTGCTGCGCAGGTTCGCGGCGGACAGGAATCCGGACGAGACCTTCGCCGCGTGGGTCAGCCGGGCCAGCGAAACGGACATCTCATGACAGAGCGCGCCGTGCCCTTCTTCTGCCCCTACTGCGGTGAGGAGGACCTGCATCCCGACACTCAGGAAGCTCACTGGCAATGTCGAAGCTGCACAAGGTCTTTCCGGCTAAGCTTCGCAGGGATCGGAGTTCTGCCCGTGACGTCCGTGACGACCGGTGCGAGAAGGGATGACGGCGGATGGAGCAGCTAGGCATGGAGCAGCTGGCCGCACAGGCAGCAGAGGCTCTGGCCGACGCCACCGCTGAGGAGATCGTGCAGTGGGCGGCGGACACCTTCGATGACCGGCTGTGCCTGACGTCATCGATGACCGATGCGGTCATCATCCATCTGGCCTCCCTGGTCCAGCCCGGCATCGACGTGATCTTCCTGGACACCGGGTACCACTTCGCCGAGACGATCGGCACCAGGGACGCGGTCGCGGCCGTGTACCCGGTCAACGTGGTGAACGTCACACCCGAGCGGACCGTGGCCCAGCAGGACGCCGAGTTCGGCGAGCGGCTGTACGCGCGCAACCCCGACTTGTGCTGCGCGATGCGCAAGGTGCGGCCACTGGAGCGCACCCTGCGGCAGTACGACGCGTGGATCACCGGCGTCCGGCGGGACGAAACCACCACGCGTCGGCACGCGAAGGCCGTGGAGTGGGACGCCAGGCGCCAGATGGTCAAGGTGAACCCGATCGTCAGCTGGACCCAGGACCAGGTGGACGAGTACATCGTCCGCCACGGCATCCTGGTGAACCCGCTGGTCTCTGACGGGTACCCGTCGATCGGCTGCGCCACGTGCACACGGCGGATCGAACCCGGCGCTGACCCGCGCAGCGGCCGCTGGGCGGGCACGGGTAAGAGCGAGTGCGGCATCCACGAATAGACCGGCCGGCGCCCGGGGCGGGGAGCGGCTCTCAGCTGGCGAAGCCTGCCGAAAGCAGCCTGCCGCCGCTGGTGGTCGTGGCGCACGGCAGCCGCGATCCCCAAGGCGCCACGACGGTCGGGAAACTGGTTGACCGCGTCCGCGGCCAGGCGGCCGGGCACGGGCTGGCCGGGCTGGCGGTCAGCACCGCGTTCCTCGGGCACGCGCCGCCGTCGCCCGGGCAGGTGCTCGGCGCGCTCCCCGGCGGGCCTGTCGTGGTGCTGCCGTTGCTGCTGACCGACGCCTACCACAGCAAGACCGACATCCCGGCCATGCTGCGGGCGACATCCCGCCAGCACGAGGGCCGGCTGGACATCCGCTACGGCGACACGCTCGGGCCGCACCCGCTGCTCATCACCGCGCTGGAGCGGCGGCTGGCCGAGGCCGGCGTTCCCGCGGGCGAACCCGGCACCTCGGTGGTGCTGGCGGCCGCGGGATCGAGCGACCCGGCCGCGTGCGCCGCCATCACCCGCCTGGCAGGGCGGTGGCAGGCGCTGCGCGGCTGGCGCGACGTGGTGCCCGCCTACGCGTCCGCCGCCGCGCCCGCGCCGCCCGAGGCGGTGGCGGCCCTGCTGGGCAGCGGCGCGCGCCGCGTCGTGGTGGCCAGCTACCTGCTCGCCCCCGGCAGGTTCGCCAGCCAGGTCCGCGACCAGGCGCTGGCCGCCGGGGCCAGCGCGGTCTCCGCGCCGCTGGGCGCCGCCCCGGAACTGGCCGGCATCGTGCTGCAGCGGTATGCCGCCGCCCGCGCCGGGCACGCCGCCGCGACAGCGGCCCGGATAGCGTAACCACCATGACCGGACCGCACGTCACGCACGAGGTGCTCAACCAGTCGCCGCCACTCGCCGGGCACGACGTGGCCGCCGATCCCGCGCTGCTCGAGGCGCTGGACCGCGAGGGCGCGGGCGCAGTGCTCGCCGAACTGCACGAACTCGGCATCCTCGCCGGGTCGGAGGAAACCCAGGAGCAGGCCAGGCTGGCCAACGAGTACGTACCCAGGCTCCGGACGCACGACCGGTACGGCCACAGGATCGACGAGGTTGACTACCATCCGGCCTGGCACGCGCTGATGTCGGTGGCCATCTCGCACGGCCTGCACGCGGCCCCGTGGGCGGCAGCCGAGCCCGGTGCGCACGTGGCCCGGGCGGCGAAGTTCTACGTGTGGGGCCAGGCCGAGGCCGGGCACGGCTGCCCGGTCTCGATGACCTACGCCGCGGTGCCCGCGCTGCGGCACGCGCCGGCGCTGGCCCGGCAGTTCGAGCCGCTGCTCGCCGCCGCCGTCTACGATCCGGGCCTGCGCGCGCCGCTGACCAAGGCCGGGCTGCTGTCCGGCATGGCCATGACCGAGAAGCAGGGCGGCTCGGACGTGCGGGCCGGGACCACCCGCGCCGAGCCGGCGCCGTCCGCGGGCGACGGCGCCCACCTGCTCACCGGGCACAAGTGGTTCAACTCCGCGCCGATGTGCGACCTGTTCCTCGTGCTGGCCCAGGGACCGGGCGGGCTGACCTGCTTCCTGCTCCCCCGGGTGCTGCCGGACGGCACCCGCAACGCGATGCGGATCCAGCGACTGAAGGACAAGCTGGGCAACAGGTCCAACGCGTCCGCCGAGGTCGAGTACGACGGAGCGCTCGCCTGGCAGGTCGGCGAGCCCGGCCGCGGGGTTCGGACGATCATCGACATGGTGACGGCGACCCGGCTGGACTGCGTGCTCGGCGGCGCGGCGGGAATGCGCCGCGCCACGGTAGCGGCCGTGCACCACTGCGCTCACCGGCAGACGTTCGGGAAGAATCTCATTGATCATCCGCTGATGACGTCCGTCCTCGCCGATCTGGCCGTCGAATCCGAGGCCGCGACCGCGCTGGCGGTGCGGCTGGCCGGGGCGGCGCAGCGGGCCGCCGACGGCGACGCGGCCGAGGCGGCGCTGCTGCGCGTTGCCCTGCCCGCCGCCAAGTACTGGGTCTGCAAGCGGGCCGTGCCGCACGCCGCCGAGGCGCTGGAATGCCACGGCGGCAACGGCTACGTGGAGGAATCCGGGCTGCCCCGGATGTACCGCGAGGCGCCGCTGAACTCGATCTGGGAAGGCTCGGGCAACGTGACGTCGCTGGACGTGCTGCGGGCCATGACCAGGGAGCCGCAGACGGTGGCGGCGCTGCTGTCCGAGGTCGGGCTGGCCGCGGGCGCCGACCCCCGGCTGGACACGGCGATCGGCCAGGTCAGGCAGTCGCTCGCCGACGTCGCGACGATCGAGGCGCGGGCCCGGCGGGTCGCGGAGCTGCTCACCCTGGTGTTCCAGGGGTCGCTGCTGGTCAGGTACGGCCATCCGGCCGTCGCCGACGCCTTCTGCGCCTCCCGGCTCGGTGGCGACTGGGGGCATGCCTTCGGCACGCTGCCGGCCGGCCTTGAGCTCAGGCCGATCATCGAGCGGGCCACCCCGAAGACCGCCTGAATGCGCGTCTGGCCAGGCGGCCCGTATCCGCTGGGCGCGACGTGGGACGGCGCGGGCACCAGCTTCGCGCTGTTCTCGCGGGTGGCCGAGCGGGTGCAGCTCTGCCTGTTCGGCGGGGACGGGCCCGCGCGTTCCGCGCCGGAGACGCGCATCGAGCTGACCGAGGCCGACGGCTTCATCTGGCACGGCTACCTGCCCGCTGTCGGGCCCGGCCAGCGGTACGGCTTCCGGGTGCACGGTCCCTGGGAGCCGGCCAGCGGGCACCGGTGCAACCCGGCCAAGCTGCTGCTCGACCCGCACGCCAGGGCGGTGGAGGGCGAGGTCCGGTGGGGCGAGCCGGTGTACGGCCACCGGCTCGACGCCCCGTCGGCGCCCAGCACGACCGACAGCGCCCCGTACGTGCCGCGCAGCGTGGTGGTCAGCACCGGTTTCGACTGGGGTGATGACCGGCCGCCTCGGACGCCGCACACCGACACCGTCATCTACGAGGCGCACGTGCGCGGCCTGACCATCCGCCATCCGCAGATCCCGGCCGGGCTGCGCGGCAGTTATGCCGCGCTCGGCCACCCGGTCGTCATCGAGTACCTGCAGCGGCTCGGGATCACCGCCGTCGAGCTGATGCCGGTGCACCAGAGCGTGCCGGAGCCGGCGCTGGCTGCGCGCGGCCTGACCAACTACTGGGGTTACAACTCGATCGGGTTCCTGGCCCCGGACAACCGCTACTCCTCGTCCGGCCAGCGCGGCGAGCAGGTCCGCGAGTTCAAGGCCATGGTGCGCGCGCTGCACGCGGCCGGCCTCGAGGTGATCCTGGACGTGGTGTACAACCACACCGCCGAGGCCGGCCAGTCGGGTCCGACGCTGTGCTTCCGCGGCATCGACAACGCCGCCTACTACCGGCTGCGCAGCGACGATCTCAGCCGCTACGCCGACGACACCGGCTGCGGCAACAGCGTGAACGTGCGGCATCCGCGCCCGCTTCAGCTGGTCATGGACTCGCTGCGGTACTGGGTGACCGACATGCACGTGGACGGCTTCCGCTTCGATCTCGCGCCGGCCCTGGGACGAGAACGCGGCGAGGTGGACATGTGCGCGGCCTTCTTCCGGATGGTGCTGCAGGACCCGGTGGTGTCGCAGGTCAAGCTCATCGCCGAGCCGTGGGACATCGGGCCGGGCGGCTACCAGCAGGGCAAGTTCTCCTGGCCCTGGTCGGAGTGGAACGGGAAGTTCTCCGACGCGGTCAGGAATTTCTGGCGCGGCGAGCCGGGCGCGCTGCCCGACCTGGCGTCCCGGCTGGCCGGGTCGAGCGAGATGTTCGGGCCCAGCGGCCGTCGGCCGGCCGCGTCGGTCAACTACGTGACCACTCACGACGGCTTCACGCTGCAGGATCTGGTCAGCTACGACAGCAAGCACAACGAGGCCAACGGCGAGCAGAACCGGGACGGCAGCAACGACAACAGGTCCTGGAACTGCGGGGTCGAGGGCCCGTCCGCTGATCCGGCGGTCATCGCGCTGCGGGCCAGGCAGCAGCGCAACTTCCTGGTCACCCTGCTGTGCTCGGCGGGGATCCCGATGCTGCTGGCCGGCGACGAGCTCGGCCGCAGCCAGCGCGGCAACAACAACGCCTACTGCCAGGACAACGAGATCTCGTGGCTGGACTGGGAGCCGTCGCACCGCGAGCCGGGGCTGCTCGAGTTCGCCCGGGCCGCCGTGGCGCTGCGCCGCCGGCATGTCGTCTTCCGGCCGGGCGCGTTCTTCACCGGCCTGCCGCCTGCGTGGCGTCCCGGCGGACTGCCCGACATCGTCTGGCTCACGCCGTCGGGACAGGAGATGGACTGGGGCCACCCCGGCGGTGACTGCCTGGCGGTCTTCCTCAACGGCGACGCGGCCGCCGAGCCGGGCCCCGACGGCCGCCCAGCCGACGACAGCTTCCTGCTGCTGTTCAACGGCAGCGGCGAGCAGGTCACGTTCTCGCTGCCGGACGCGCGGTTCGGCGCCGGCTGGGAGGTCGCGCTCGACACGGCGGGCGCCTGTGAGAAGGCCGGTGCAGGGCTCAGCCCGGGCGGCAAGGCCGACGTCGGCAGCCGGACGGTGCAGGTGCTGCGCGCCGCCACGGCCTGGTCTGATTGACTTCTGACCGTGCGACGGATCTTCCCGCCCCAGGTCAGCCCCGGCGACAGTGACATCGCCGAGGATCTGACCTGGCGCGACCTCGCCGAGCTGTACGCGTACCCCAGCGCGAGCCCGCTCTGGGTCCGGGCGAACATGGTCACCAGCGCGGACGGCGCGGCGACGATCCACGGGCGCAGCGCCGGGCTGTCCAGCGAAGCGGACCGCAGCCTGTTCGCCCTGCTCCGCAGCCTGAGCGACGTGATCCTGGTGGGCGCGGGCACGGCCCGGGCCGAGCGCTATTCGGCCGTCCGGCCCGAGGAGATGCTGCCCGGCCTGCGCGACGAGCGGGTCCCGCCGCCGGCCATCGCGGTGGTCACCAGGAGGATCAGCCTCGATCTCGCCAGCCCGCTGCTGACCGCGGCCCGGGCCGGGGCACGGACCATCCTGATCACCACCGAGCAGGCACCCGCCGAGGTGCGCTCCGAGGCAACCAAGTACGCGGACGTGATCGTCGCCGGCGACGACTCCGCTGACCTGGGCTTCGCTCTGCACGCGCTGGCCGACCGCGGCTACCGGCGGGTGCTCGCCGAGGGCGGGCCGCAGCTGCTCGGCGAGCTGGCCGCCGATGAACTGCTCGACGAGCTCTGCCTGACGATCAGCCCGCTGGTCGCCAGCGGCGGCGCCGGCCGGATCGCGGTGGGCAACAGCGCCGCGCAGTCGGGCCGGCTCGCGCTGCGGCACGTGCTCGAGGAAGAGGGGCACCTGTTCTGCCGGTACACCAGGCGGCGCCCGCCGATAGCCTGAGCAGCGGCCAGGGCGCCCGGGCACATCACGGACACAAGCAGGGAGACGGCAATGCCACTGCACGGCAAGGTGGGCGAGGACGAGCAGGACGACGAGCTCGAGATCAATCCCGTCTACGTCCGCGAAGCCTCCTGCGAGATCCCGCGCTACCGCCTGGCCCCGCACGGCGTGCTGCCCGACACGGCCCTGCAGGCGGTGCGGGACGAGCTGATCCTGGACGGGAACGCCCGGCTGAACCTGGCGACGTTCGTCACCACCTGGATGGAGCCGCAGGCCGCGCAGCTGATGGCCGAGTGCTTCGACAAGAACATGATCGACAAGGACGAGTACCCGCAGACCGCCGAGCTGGAGCGGCGCTGCGTCAACATCCTCGGCGACCTGTGGCACGCCCCGGCCGGCAGCCTGGCGCCCGGCTGCTCCACCACCGGCTCCAGCGAGGCCTGCATGCTCGGCGGGATGGCGCTGCTGTGGCGCTGGCGCGCCCGCCGGGGCGCCGCCGCGGGCCAGCCCAACCTGGTCATGGGCACCAACGTGCAGGTCTGCTGGGAGAAGTTCTGCCGGTACTGGCAGGTGGAGCCCCGGATGGTGCCGATGGAGCCGGGACGGCTGCACCTGACCGGCCCGGAGGCGGCCGCCCGGTGCGACGAGAACACGATCGGCGTCGTCGCGATCATGGGCTCCACCCAGGACGGCAGCTACGAGCCCGTGCTGGAGATCAGCCGGGCCCTGGACCGGCTGCAGGCCGAGCGGCAGCTGGACATCCCCATTCACGTGGACGGCGCGTCCGGCGGCTTCGTGGCCCCGTTCCTGCAGCCGGACATCGAGTGGGACTTCCGGGTGCCGCGGGTGCAGTCCGTCAACGCGTCCGGTCACAAGTACGGCCTGGTCTACCCGGGGGTGGGCTGGATCGTGTGGCGCGACCGCGAGGCGCTGCCGGAGGATCTCGTCTTCCGGGTGAACTACCTCGGCGGCGACATGCCGACGTTCGCGCTGAACTTCTCCCGCCCCGGCAGCAACGTGGCGGCGCAGTACTACAACTTCATCCGGCTCGGCTTCTCCGGCTACCGCCGGGTCCAGCAGACCTGCCAGGACATCGCGCTGTACCTGTCCGGCGAGATCGCCAAGATCGGCCCGTTCGAGCTGCTGACCGACGGCAGCGAGCTCCCGGTCTTCGCCGTCAAGCTCCGCGACGACGTGACCGGCTACACCGTCTTCGATATTTCCGAACGGCTGCGGCTGCGAGGCTGGCTGGTCCCCGCCTACACGTTCCCGGCCAACCTGACCGGCACCAGCGTGCTGCGATTCGTCATCCGCAACGGCTTCAGCAAGGACCTGGCCGGGCTGCTGCTGGCGGACATCCGCGGCCAGGTCAAGGCCCTGGCCTCGCACCCCCGCCCCGTCGACGGCCACACCCCCCTGGTCCCCCCCGACACCCGCCAGTCTTTCGCGCACTGACCACTGGTCAGCGGCGGCAGGTGAGGGATTCGAGCGAGACGAAGGTGTAATCGCTGACCTGGCAGCTGAAAGACCGGCTCATGGTGTCTGTCCTGGGCGCTGGCCGGCCTCTGCTGGGCTCGTGCCGGCGATGGTGCGCAGCGCCTGGGTGAGCTGGCCGAGGTCGGCGCCCGGCAGCCTGCTGGCGATGTGGTCGCGGGCGATGTCGGCCAGGACCGGGGTGGCCTTGTCCAGCAGGTCGCGGCCTGCGCCGGTGATCGCGGCGTAGACCAGCCTGCGGTCGGAGGCCGAGGATTCGCGGGCGGCCAGCCCGGCGGCTACGAGCCGGCCGATGATCTGGGTGGCGCCGCTCTTGCTCACCGACATGTGGCCGGCGATGTCGGCCATGCGCTGGCGTCCGTCCGGGCCGCGGGCGATGACGGCGAGCACGTCCGCCTCAGCGAGCGACAGGCCGCAGGCGGCGCGGAACTCGCGGTCGATGACCGCGGAGAGCGAGCGGTGGGCGGCGGCCAGCGCGGCGAGCGCTGCGGTCGCCGGGTCGAGGTCGTCGCCGTGGAGTGTGTCCGTGTTCATGGAGATGATTCTAGCACGAACAGTTGACGAAAGAAGTAAAGACATACACTATCGAGATGTGAATGGTTGACAGCTGAAGATTGGATCATGCGATGACAGACACTACCAGCGCCCGCAGGTGGCACCCCCGCCCCGGGCGCGGATCCGTACGCCCTGACAAGGAGACCCCATGAGCACGACACACCCCGCGACCGGGCGCGCCGCCGCAGGCGGCGCGGACGCCTGCCCGGTCCGGCGTCATCTCGGCCTCGCCCTGGTCCTCATCGCCACCGCGCAGCTCATGGTGGTGCTCGACGCGACGATCGTGAACGTCGCCCTGCCGCACGTCCAGCGGGCGCTCGGGTTCTCCGGCACCGGCCTGGAGTGGGTGGTCAACGCCTACGCGCTGACCTTCGGCGGCCTGCTGCTGCTCGGCGGCCGGGCCGGCGACATCCTGGGCCGGCGGCGGATGTTCATCGCCGGCATCGTCCTGTTCTCGGTGGCCTCGCTGCTCGGCGGCTTCGCCACCACCCAGGCCTGGCTGCTCGCCGCCCGCGCGGCGCAGGGCGTCGGCGCAGCGGTCATCGCCCCGACCGCGCTGGCCCTGATCACCACCACCTTCCCGGAAGGACCGCCGCGCAACCGGGCGATGGGCGTCTACTCGGCGATGAGCATCGGCGGCGCCGCGGTCGGCCTGATGGCCGGCGGCCTGCTGACCACCTACCTGTCCTGGCGCTGGGTGCTGTACGTGAACGTGCCCATCGGGGTCCTGGTCGCGCTCATCGCGCCGCGGGCGCTGGCCGAGTCGCCGCGCCGGCGCGGCAGCTTCGACTTCCCCGGCGCGATCACCAGCACGCTCGGCCTGGCGGCGCTGGTCTACGGCCTGACCAGCGCGGCAACCGGCCAGAACGGCGTCTCGCACTGGGGCGACACCAAGGTCATCGCCGCGCTGACGGCTGCGGTGGTGCTGCTCGCCGCGTTCATCGTCATCGAGGCGCGCAGCCCGCACGCGCTGCTGCCGCTGCGGATCTTCCGCAACCGGGACCGGTCCGCGGCCAACCTGATCATGCTGTTCGTCGGCACCGCGATGTTCGGGATGTTCTTCTTCCTGACGATCTTCGTGCAGACCGTCTGGGGATACAGCGCGCTGAAGACCGGGATCGCCTACCTGCCGATGGTGGTCATGATCATGATCATGGCCGGCACCAGCGCCGCGCTGGTCCCCAGGATCGGCGCCCGGCCGCTGCTGCTGGCCGGATCGGCGGCCGCGTCGGGCGGTATGTTCTGGCTGTCGCGGATCAACGAGCACAGCACGTACGCCAGCGGGCTGCTCGGCCCGATGCTGGTCACCGCAGCCGGGCTGGGCATGCTGTTCATGCCGCTGACCCTAGTCGCCCTGTCCCGCGTCAGCGACCGGGACGCCGGCCTGGCCGCCAGCCTGCCCAACGTCGGCCAGCAGGTCGGCGGCTCGATCGGGCTGGCGCTGCTGGGCACCGTCGCCTGGACCGTCGTGGCCAACACCGCCCGCCATTCGGCCGCCGCCGCGGCGGCCGCCGCCCGGGCGGGCCATCCGCTGGCCGGCTCCGCCGCGCAGGTCAAGACGGCGATCTATCACCATGCGCTGTCGGTCGGCTTCGGCCGCGGATTCGAGGTATCAGCAGGGATCATGCTGATCGCCCTCATCATCACGATCACCGCCGTCCGGGTCAGGCGCGCCGACCTGGCCGGCGCCCAGACCGCGCAGGCCACCCCGGTCGGCGACGACGTGACCGCCGAGATGCTCGGGGCCGGGTAACCGGCCCGGCCGGCCTCGCGCCTGATGACCTGAGGGGAGTGACGGGCGTGTCCTCATCGCCTGATTCAGCAAAGCCAGATGGCCGGCCCGAGCGGCGGCTGACGGTGGCCGCGACCTGGCGGGAGCCCGCCGCGATGCCGGTCGCCAACGCCCGGGCCGAGCAGGAACTGCGCGAACTCGCCGGCACTCAGGCGGCGCTGCGGCGGCTGGCCACGCTGGTCGCCGGGGGCGAACCACCGGAGGCGGTGTTCGCGGCGGCGACCCGGGAGGCGCTGCGGCATTTCGGCGGCGGCACCGCCAGGATGATCCGGTTCGAGCCGGACGGAACGGCGACGCTCGTCGCCAACGAGGGCACGACCGGCCCGCACGTGCGGGTCGGGGAACGCTGGCAGGGCTATCCGCCGGCCGGTCTGACCGCGACCGTCCGGTGGACCGGCCGGGCCGCCCGCGTCGATGACTACCGCGACGTCCCGGGCGGGGAGCCTTATCTGCGCGAGGGACTGCGATCCGCGGTCGCCCTGCCGGTACACGTCAACGGCCGGCTGTGGGGAATGGTCGCCGTCGGGTCCGGGCACGGGCCACTGCCGCCCGGCACCGAGCAGCGGATGAGCGAGTTCACCAGCCTGGTCGCCACCGCGGTCGCGAACGCGCAGAACCGGGCCGAGCTCATCACCTCGCGCGCGCGGATCGTCACGGCCACTGATGAGGCCCGCCGGCGGATCGAGCGGGACCTGCACGACGGCGCCCAGCAACGCCTCCTCGCCCTGGCCCTGCGGCTGCGCTCGGCGGCGGCACCCCTCGACAGTGACGAGACCGGCACCGAGATCCAGGACGTGGCCACAGAGCTTGTGGGCGTGATCGATGAGCTGCGGGAGATCTCCCGCGGCATACATCCGGCGATCCTGTCCAGCGCAGGGCTGCGGCCCGCGCTTCGCACGCTCGGGCGGCGCTCAGCCGTCCCGGTGGACATAGACGTGCGGATCGACGGCCGGCTTCCCGAGCCGGTCGAGGTGGCCGCCTACTACGTCGTCTCGGAGATGCTCACCAACGCGGCGAAGCACGCACGTGCTTCGGTTGTCAAGGTGGACGCGGCATCCTCCGGCGGCACGCTGCGGGTGTGCGTGCGAGACGACGGTGTCGGCGGCGCCGACCCGCGACGGGGCTCGGGGCTGACCGGGCTGAAGGACCGTATCGAGGCGCTGGGCGGCACTTTCTCCGTGCACAGCCCGGCGGGCGGCGGCACGACGGCGTGCTGCGAGCTTCCGGTCATGGCCGGCGGCCAGCCGGGGCGTCCGCGATGAGCACCGCCTGCATCCAGCAGGCGCGCCGGCTGCCGATCCCGGTGGCCTGGCCGGTGCGCTCCAGCCCGGCAGTCCACCGGTGGGCGATCATCTCGGCCGCCCTGGCGCCGGTCCTGCTCACCGGTGGCTACCTGGTCTCCGGCGCGCTCCAGCCGGCCTCCTACAGCCCGGTGCGCAAGACCATCAGCGTGATGGCCGGGCAGGCCGGAACCGACCGGTGGGTCATGACCGGCGGCCTTTTCCTGACCGCTGCCTGCTATCTCGTCACCGCCGCGGGCCTGACCGGCATCCGGGCGTCCGCCCGCGCCCTGCTGGTCGTGGCGGGCCTGGCCGGCATCGGCATCGCCGTATCTCCGGAACCCGCCACCGGCGCCACCCCGCGGCACCTCGCCTGGACGGTGCTCGGCGCGGTCACGACCGCCGTGTGGCCCGCCTTCGCCGCCCGCCGCGCCTCACCGCGGCCGCTGATCCTGACCGGCTGCGGCTCCGCCGCCGTCACCGCCGTCTTCTTTGCCCTGCTCGGCTGGCTGTTCATCGAGACCCGCGACGGCAGCGTCCTGGGCCTGGCCGAGCGGCTGACGTCATCGATCCAGACCTGCTGGCCATTCATCATCGCCGTCACCCTGCGCCGCGCCGGGCCCTAGTCAAGGGGGCACTTCACGTCGCTACCTCTGGCCGCCTGCAGGAGCAGGGTGTAGAGCACCTCGCGCTGGCTGTCATCGAGCGCTCCGAGCACCTCGTTGTCAACCGCGGCGAGTGCGCACTCGGCCTCCGCGAGTCGCTTCGCACCGGCTTCGGTGAGCACGACGACGTGGCGGCGACGATCCTCGGGCGAGCGCCGTCGCTCGATGAGATCCTCGGCCTCGAGTTCGTTGAGCAGTCCGACGATGTTCGTCCCGTCCATCTCCAGCGTGCTCGAGAGCGCCTGCTGAGTGATGCCGTCTCGACCCCGTAGCACCGTGAGGGCGACGAGGTGGCGAGGTCGCAGGCGGAGCGGCGCCAGCACCGACTCGGCCCGCAGGCGCATCCGGCGCGCGAGATGGTCGAGCAGCGCGCCGGACCGATGCACCGGCTGGCTGATGACGGGCTGGGAGGCCATGACCCGAGTCTATCCGACTTGACGTATTATCAATGTGAAATCAATGATTGATGTAGCACGGATCAACTATGGAAGGTCAGTTAAGTGACTCACCTGCTGCACATCGACTCAAGCATCCGGGGCGACGCCTCGGTCAGCCGCAGGCTCACCGCCCGCGCCGCCGACGCCTGGCGCGCCGCGCATCCCGACAGCACCGTCACCTACCGTGACCTCGGCCGTCATCCCCTCCCGCACCTCGACGCGGCCGGCGGGCTGGCCCGGATACTGCCGCCCGACCAGCACACCGCCGCCCACGCCGAGTCCTGGGCGCTGACCGAAGAGCTGGTCAACGAGATCAGGGAAGCGGACACGATCGTGCTGGGCCTCCCGCTGTACAACTTCGGCGCGCCCAGCAGCGTCAAGACCTGGGTCGACTACCTCATCGCCCCCGGGCTGTCGATCGACCCCGAGACCCACGCCGGCCTGCTCGGCGGACGTGACTTCGTCGTGCTCGCCAGCCGGGGCGGCGGCTACGGCGCGGGCACGCCACGCGAAGGCTGGGACCACGCCGAGCCGTGGCTACCGCACGCCATCTCGTCCACGGGCCTGGAACCGCGCTTCATCACGGCCGAACTCACACTCGCCGAGGTAACGCCGGCCATGGCCGACCTGATCCCGCTGGCCGCCAAGAGCCTTGCGGCGGCCGAGCAAGCGATCGATGACCTCTGGTCCCCGGCACCCGCACTGGCCTAGGGCCCTGGTGTACTTCTTCACACACGACGGATTAGCGATCCCGACGCACGGCAGCGAGTTGGAGACTGAACCCGAGCTTCATGTGCGATGCCGTCACAGCCCGAGGATGCGGACCGCGTTCTCGCGCAGCGCCTGGTCGAGCACGGCTTCGGGCAGGTCGAGGTCGGCCAGCTCGGCGAGGCATCGTTCCGGGGTGATGAACGGGAAGTCGCTGCCCCACAGGAACTGGCCGGCTAGGCGGCCGCGGAGCTCGCGGATCACCTCGGCCGGGATCCGGCGCGGCGACCAGCCGGAAATGTCGATATAGACATTTGTCTTGTGCAGCGCCATGGCGATCAGATCCATCTGCCAGGGCCAGCCGAAGTGCGCGGCGACCACGGTCAGCCCGGGATGGGCGGCAGCGACCGGGTCGAGCTTGAGCGGGTGGGCGTAGTCGATCCTGATGCCCTGGCCGCCGGGCTGCCGGGCGCCGATCCCGCTGGTCCCGGTGTGGAACAGCGCGAGCAGGCCATGCTGCTCGCACGCGGCGAAAACCGGCCAGTACTGCGGGTCGTCAGGGCTGAACGCCTGCAGCGACGGGTGAAACTTCACCCCGCGCAGGCCGAGGGCGGCGATGTTCGCCACCTCCGCGACGGCCGCCTCGCCCTTGTGCGGGTTGACCGAGCCGAGCCCGGTAAATGCGTCCGGATGATCGCGGCACGCGGCGGCCACCGTCTCGTTGGGCACCCGCGGCCGTCCGGTCGCCGTCTCGGCATCCCACGCCAGCAGGACCGCCTTGACCTGCAGCTCGCGGTACCTGGCCGCCAGCTGGTCCAGTGACTGCCGTTCAACCGTCGAGCGGAAGTACGCCTCCGCCGCCTCGACGTAGCCGTCCATGCTGCCGTCCAGCCAGTCCGGCGTGGGCAGGTGCACATGGAAGTCGATCGCTCGCAGCGGCACCGCCTCATCGTAGCGACTGGCCGGGTCAGCGGCTTGGCGTCCGGCGCCGGCCCGATCACCGCGGCCCGGCCAGGTGGCCGCCGCGGCACCGCGGCGCGTCCGGCGGCCCCGTCGCCGGCACCATCCGCGCACCGGTTACGGTCGTCACAGGAGGTGTGATCCTATGACCCATGGCGACGTCGCAGGGCCGGCCCGGGACCGGCTGGGACCGGTCGGGGTGTGGCTGGGCGTGCTGCGGCCGGCCCCGGTAGACCAGGAGCGTGCGGCGGCACGCCGGATCGAGGAGCTGGGCTACGGCTCGATCTGGACCGGAGAAGGGATCGGCGGCAAGGAAGCGTTCGCCCACCAGGCGATCCTGCTGGCCGCGACCGAGCGGATCGTGACCGGTACCGGGATCGCCAACGTGTGGGCCCGCCACCCGGCCGCCATGCAGGGCGGCGCGGCCACCCTGGGCGCTGGTTACCCGGGCCGGTTCATCCTCGGCGTCGGCATCAGCCATGCCCCGATGGTGGACCGCAGCGGCCAGGCCTACGAGAAGCCGCTGGCCCACATGACCCGCTACCTCGACGGCATGGACGCGGCGGCCGCGGACGCCCCGGCGACTGACGTGCCTGTCCCCCGGCTGCTGGCCGCGCTGCGGCCGCGGATGCTGGAACTGGCCCGGGACCGGGCCGACGGCGCCCACCCCTACTTCGTTCCGCCGTCGCACACCCCGCTGGCCCGCGAAGCCCTCGGTCCCGGCAAGCTGCTGATCCCCGAGCAGGCCGTGGTGCTGAGCACCGATCCGGACCAGGCCCGCCGCATCGCTCGCGGCCACATGCAGATGTACCTGCAGCTGCCGAACTACGTGAACAACCTCAAGCACCTCGGCTATACCGACGAGGACATCTCGGCCGGTGGCAGCGACCGGCTCGTAGACGCCATCGTGGCCTGGGGCGACGAGGCCGCCGTCGCGGCCAGGATCGGGGAGCACCGCGACGCCGGCGCCGACCACGTCCTGCTGCAGCCGCTGGGCGACCTGGCCGCGGCCGTCCGCCAGCTGGAGCAGCTGGCTCCAGCCGTGCTGGAGCGCTGAGCCCGGGACGCGGTCCAACCACGGAGGCCCGAAAAGCGTCAACAGTGCATGACGCAGGCGCGCGCGCCCGCATCCGCCCCGAGCCGGCCAGGCGGCAGCCGCAGCCCGGTATAGCTGCATGCCGTCCCAGCTGCGGCTCGCCGCCGGCCCGCGGATCTCGGAGAGAACCCAGCAGCACACCCTGATACTCCTGCTGCGCAACACCTCGGCCCGCGGCTGCACCATGCAGGGCTACCCGCGCATCGCGCTGACTGGCGCCCACACCAAAGCCCTGCCGTTCACCTACCGCCAGCGCGGCGACCAGTCTTAGCTGCCGCTGACCTCAATGAGCCGCCACTCCGCCTCGTGGATGCCGAGAATTACCCCTGGGGTGGGGTAAAAGTCGGCATCGATCTTGGTCGCCAGGCACGAAACCCGACCCACGAGCACCCAGGCTGCCCTTACACCCCCGGCGGGGGGAACCGGCGCCGACCTCAGCGTGACGGCGTGCCTCGATTGCCCGCCGTTCGGCAAAGCCGACAGGCGGGCGATCGAGTGAACGTCGTTGCGCGCCTACGCGCCCTTACGCAGCCGGTTCAGCGCCTCGGCCAGGATCGCCGCGCCATCGGCGTCGCTGCGCCGCTCCTTCACGTACGCGAGGTGGGTCTTGTACGGCTCCGCGCGCGGCGGGGCCGGCGGGCTCTTCTCGTCCTGGCCGGCCGGGAACCCGCAGCGCGGGCACTCCCAGGTCTCGGGCACTGCAGCATCGGTGGCGAAGCTCGGCCGCGTCTCGTGCCTGTTGGCGCACCAGAAGGACACCCAGACGCGCGGCGCGGACTCGCCACGCTCGGCCTCGCCCATCGGGCCCGCGCCTACCCTGCTGCCGCGGATGGCGTTGCCACTGCTCACGGAAATACCCCTTGCCTCGTGGGTTTGTTTTCCTCGCCCGGTGCTGACCCTTGCCTCATGCCTGTGCGGGGTCATGCCTCGATTATGGGTTGTGCAGTTGCCCTGGGAGCTATCTATTGAGGATGCCGAGGGCGACGATGCAGACGAACCAGAGAATGCCCGTGATGATCGTGAGACGGTCGAGGTTGCGCTCGACCACGGAGGACGAGCCGAGCGACGAGGTCACGCCGCCACCGAACAGGTCAGAGAGCCCGCCTCCCTTGCCCCTGTGCAGCAGCACCAGCACGATCATCAGCAGGCTCGTAATGATCAAGACGATGGAGAGTCCGATGGTCACGGCTGTTCTCTAGTCCTCTCGGCCTTGCGCTCAGGCGTGATGCCCGGCCATTTCACCGTACCGGCATATTCTGGCGAACTCACCGGCATCCAGGCTCGCACCACCAACAAGCGCGCCGTCGATGTCCTGCTGCTGCATGATCGCAGCGATGTTATCCGCGTTAACTGATCCGCCATACAGGATACGCACGCCAGCGGCCGTGTCGCCCCCGTGAACGCTGGAAATCCTCGCGCGGATTGCGGTGCACACCTCCTGCGCGTCCTCGGGCGTGGCCACCTCTCCGGTGCCGATCGCCCAGACGGGCTCGTAGGCGATCACCACTCCGGCCACCTGCGCGGCGCGCAGGCCGGCCAGGCCGCCGTCGAGCTGAGCGAGCACGTACGGCAGGTGCTCGCCCTGCTGCCGCACCTCCAGGTCCTCCCCGACGCACAGGATCGGCGCCAGGTCGGCCCCCAGCAGGGCCTTGACCTTGGCGTTGACCAGCTCATCGTCCTCGAGGTGATACCGGCGCCGCTCGGAGTGGCCGGCCAGCACGTAGCTGCAGCCCAGCTTGACCAGCATCGAGGCGCTGATATCGCCGGTGTAGGCGCCCTTGGGGCGCGGTGACACATCCTGCGCGCCGTAGCCGATCCGCAGCCGGTCGCCAATCACGAGCGTCTGCACGCTGCGCAGCGCGGTGAACGGCGGCAGCACGACCACGTCGGTCGCCCGGAAGTCCTTGTCCGTCAGCGTGAACGCCAGCTTCTGCACCAGCGATATCGCTTCGAGATGATTGCAGTTCATCTTCCAGTTGCCGGCGATCAGCGGCATCCGGGCCGTCACGCGTCATCTCCGAGGGCGACCAGCCCGGGCAGGGTGGCGCCCTCCAGGTACTCCAGGCTCGCGCCGCCGCCGGTCGAGATGTGGCCGAACGCATCCTCGCTGAGCCCCAGCGTCCGGACCGCGGCCGCCGAGTCTCCGCCGCCGACCACGGTCAGCCCGGAAACCTGGCTGATGGCCGTCGCGACGGCCAGCGTCCCGGCCGCGAAGGCGGGGAACTCGAACACGCCGAGCGGACCGTTCCAGAACACGGTCTTCGCGTCGGCCAGCTTGGCCGCGAACAGCTGGCGGGTCGCCGGGCCGATGTCCACTCCCTCGCGGTCCGCGGGGATCGCGGTGGCGGGCACCACGTCGTGACCGGCATCGGGCGCGAAGTGCGTCGCCGCGACGATGTCCACCGGCAGCACGAGCTCCACGCCGCGCCTGGCCGCCTCGTCGATCAGCCGGGACACCTGCGGGATCTGGTCGGCCTGCAGCAGCGACTTGCCAACCTCGTAGCCCTGCGCCGCCAGGAACGTGTAGGACATGCCGCCGCCGATCAGGATGCGGTCCGCCTGGTCCAGCAGGTGGCCGATCACGCCCAGCTTGTCGGACGGCTTCGCACCGCCGAGCACCAGCACGTACGGCCGCTGCGGGTCGGTGGTCAGCCCGCGCAGCACCTCGACCTCGGCGAGCACCAGGTCGCCGGCCGCGTGCGGCAGCAGCCGCGGCAGGTCGTACACGCTGGCGTGCTTGCGGTGCACCGCGCCGAAGCCGTCGCCCACGTAGAGCGGACCGCTGCCGCTGTCGCCCATCGCCTTGGCGGCGAGCGCGGCCAGCCTGCCCGCCAGCGCCGCCCGCTCCTGATCGTCCTTGCTCGTCTCGGCCGGCTCGAACCTGACGTTCTCCAGCAGCGCGACGTCGCTGTCGCCGAGGGCGTCGGCGACGGACGCGGCGGACGGGCCCGCCACGTCGGCAGCGAACGAGACCGGCTGGCCGAGCAGCCGGGCCAGGTGGCTGGCGACCGGCTCGAGCGAGGGTCCGCCCCGGGCCCGTTCGGCATAATCGGCCCCCGCGGGACGGCCCAGGTGCGCGAGCACGATCACCCGGGCACCGCGCCCGGCCAGCTTGCCGATCGTGGGCAGGCTGGCCCGGATCCGCCCGTCGTCGGTGATCCGGGTGCCGTCCAGCGGCACGTTGAGGTCGGCGCGCAGCAGTACCGCGCGGCCGCCGACCTCCTCGGAGTCGATGCCCCTCATCAGCATTAGCCGAGCCGGGAGCCGACCAGGCGGACCGCGTCGGCGAGCCGGTTGGAGTAGCCCCACTCGTTGTCGTACCAGCCGATGACCTTGACCTGGTCACCGCTGGCCATGGTGAGCTGAGAGTCGAACGTGCACGAGGCGGGCGAGCCCACGATGTCGGAGGAGACGATCAGGTCGCTGGTGTAGGCGAGGTAGCCCTTCAGCGGGCCGTCGGCCGCGGCGCGGAACGCGGCGTTCACCTCGTCCTTCGTGACCTCCCGGCCGAGCTGCGCCACCAGGTCGGTGACCGACCCGTCCGGCACCGGGACCCGCAGCGAGATGCCGTCCATCTTGCCCTTGAGCTCGGGCAGCACCAGCGCGGTGGCCTTGGCCGCCCCGGTGCTGGTGGGGATGATGTTGATCGCCGCGGCCCGGGCCCGGCGCAGGTCCTTGTGCGGGAAGTCCTGCAGCACCTGGTCGGAGGTGTAGGCGTGCACCGTGGTCATCAGGCCGCGGACGATGCCGAAGTTGTCGAGCAGCACCTTGGCCATGGGTGCGACGCAGTTCGTCGTGCACGAGGCGTTCGAGATGATCTCGTGCCGGGCCGGGTCGTACGCGTCGTCGTTGACCCCCATGACGATCGTGATGTCCTCGCCCTTGGCCGGCGCCGAGATCACCACCTTCTTGGCGCCCGCGGCGATGTGCTTGCGGGCGTCCTCGGCGTTGGTGAACCGGCCGGTCGATTCCACCACGACATCGACGCCGAGCTCGGCCCAGGGCAGCTCGGCCGGATCGCGCTCGGCCAGGATCTTGAACGACTGGCCGCCGGCGCTGATCGTGTCGCCCGAGGCGGTCACGTCCATCGGGAGGTTGCCGAACACGCTGTCGTACTTCAGCAGGTGCGCCATCGTGGCCACGTCGCCGAGGTCGTTGGCCGCGACGATCTGCATGGCCGGCTGGCCCTGCCCGCCGGCGTTGACGGCACGCCAGAAGTTCCGGCCGATCCGGCCGAATCCGTTGATACCCACCCGAATGGTCACAGCACCGCTCTCCTCAACACGTCCCGACATTTCCTGCCCGTCACCGGCCGCAGCCCCCGGCCGAACCCTACCTGAACGCCAGCCGGGCGTGACGACTCCGGCTCGTCAGCGAAGCGCGTTCGGCATATTCCTTACATCAGCATGTCCGGGGTCAGCCCGGCCTCGGTGCTGGGCACGCCCAGCTCGTCGGCGCGCCGGTCCGCCATGGCCAGCAGCCGCCGGATCCGGCCGGCTATCGCGTCCTTGGTCATCGGCGGCTCGGCGAGCTGGCCGAGCTCCTCCAGGCTCGCCTGCCGGTTCGCGATCCGCAGCCGGCCCGCGTCGCACAGGTGCGCCGGGGCGTCGTCGCCGAGTATCTCCAGCGCCCGCTCGACCCGCGCGCCCGCGGCCACCGCCGCCCGGGCGCTGCGCCGCAGGTTGGCGTCGTCGAAATTGGCCAGCCGGTTCGCGGTGGCCCGCACCTCGCGGCGGACCCGGCGCTCCTCCCAGGCCAGCACGCTGTCGTGCGCGCCGAGCCGGGCGAGCAGCGCGCTGATCGCGTCGCCGTCCTTCACCACCACCCGGTCCACCCCGCGCACGTCCCGCGCCTTGGCGTGGATCTTCAGCCGCCGCGCCGCGCCGACGAGGGCGAGCGCGGCCTCGGGGCCGGGGCAGGTGATCTCCAGCGACATCGAGCGGCCCGGCTCGGTCAGCGAGCCGTGGGCGAGGAACGCGGCGCGCCAGGCAGACTCGCAGTCGCAGCTGCCGCCGGACACGACCTGCCGGGGCAGCCCGCGCACCGGCCGCCCGTGGCTGTCCACCAGGCCGGTCTGGCGGGCCAGGCTGTCGCCGTCCTTGGATACCCGGACGACGTACCTGTTCCCCTTCCGCAGCCCGCTGGGGGCCAGCACGAGCAGCTCGGAGCTGTGCCCGAACACCTCCGCGACGTCCTTGCGCAGCCTGCGCGCCGCCGCCCCGGTGTCCAGCTCAGCCTCGATCACGATGTGCCCGCCGGACAGGTGCAGCCCCCCGGCGAACCTGAGCAGTGCGGACACCTCGGCCTTGCGGCAGCACGGCTTGACCACGTTGACCCGGCTCAGCTCGTCCTTGACGAGGCTGGTCATCGCCATCTGCGTCACTCCCCCTTGAAGATCTGAGCGTAGGCCCCGGCGAGCCGCGCCGGGTCGTGCCGTGCGGACCCGTCCCGCATCGCCATGTCCGCGAACAGCAGCCTGGCGCCCAGCAGCCCGGCCGCCTTCTCCAGGTCGGCCGTCCCGCCGCGGGACGCGGTCCGGCTGAGCGTGCCCTGGTCGGCGAGGATCACATCGACCGTGAGGCCGGGCGCGTGGTCAGCGAGTACCTCCAGATGCGCGCCCGGTGAGAAGCCTTCGGTTTCCCCGGATTGAGCCAGGTTGAGCACCACGGCCCGCCGGGCGCTGGTGGTGAGTATGGCATCGGCGAGGTCGGGCACGAGCAGGTGCGGCAGCACGCTGGTGAACCAGGAACCCGGGCCGAGCACCACCCAGTCCGCCTCGCGCACCGCCGCGACCGCCTCCGGCCGGGCGCGCGGCGCGGGCGGCTCCAGCGCGATGGAGCGGATCTGCCCGGCGGTGGTGGCGCAGGCGACCTGGCCGCGCACCGTGCTGAGCTCGTAGGGCCGGTCGGCGTCTGCGCCCTCCACCTGGGCGGTGATGTCCAGTGGCACGGCGGCCATCGGCAGCACCCGGCCGTGCGCGCGGAGCAGCCGCCCCACCCAGTCCAGACCCTCGACCGTGTCGCCGAGCAGGTCCCACAGCGCGACGATCAGCAGGTTGCCCACGGCGTGCCCGGATAGCTCGCTGCCGCCGCCGAACCGGTGCTGCACCACCCGGCTCCAGGTGGTGCCCCAGTCGTCGTCGCCGCACAGCGCGGCCAGGGCCATCCGCAGATCCCCGGGCGGCAGCACCCCGAGCTCGCGGCGCAGCCTGCCGCTGGATTCCGCCGTCGTCGGCGACCGTCACCACGGCGGTCAGCGTCCCGCTCACCCGGCGCAGCGCCGACAGGGACGAGTACAGCCCGTGACCGCCGCCGAGCGCCACCACCTTCGGCCCGGCGGGATCAGGCCCGGCGGGATCAGGCCCGGCGGGATCAGGCCCGGCGGGGTCAGCCAGTGCGCTCACTCGCGCCCCAGATCCCTGTGCACCACCTGGACCCCCGCGCCCGTCTCAGTCAGTCGCGCGGCCAGCTGCTCGGCCATGGCGACGCTGCGGTGCTTGCCGCCGGTGCAGCCCACGGCGAGGGTGAGGAAGCGCTTGCCCTCGCGCTCGAAGCCGGCCAGCGCCGCCTGCAGCGCCTCGGTGAACGCGTCGAGGAACTTCTTGGCCCCCGGCTGGCCCAGGACGAAGTCGCGGACCGGCGGGTCCTGCCCGGTCAGCGGGGCCAGCTCCTCGATCCAGTGCGGGTTGGGCAGGAACCTGCAGTCGGCGACGATGTCCGCGTCCGCGGGCAGGCCGTACTTGTAGCCGAACGACACCACGTTGACGCGCAGGCCGGGCGTGCGGTCACCGCCGAAGAAGCCCTGCATCCTGGCCCGCAGCTCGTGCACGTTGAGGCCCGAGGTGTTGACCACCAGGTCAGCCTCGCCGCGCACGCCGCGCAGCAGCTCGCGTTCGGCGGCGATGCCGTCGCTCACCCCGCCGTCGCGCTGCAGCGGGTGCGGCCGCCGGACACTGTCGAACCGGCGGATCAGCGTCTCGTCGGCCGCCTCGAGGAACACCACACGGGGCGGCGCGCCGCGGCCTATCAGGTCACCGAGCGCGGCCTCCAGGTCGGTGGTGAACGCCCGGCTGCGCACGTCCACCACGGCAGCGACCCGGGACACGGCGCCGGCCGAGCGGGCAGCCAGGTCCACCATGGTGGGCAGCAGCCCGGGCGGCAGGTTGTCCACCACGAACCAGCCCATGTCCTCGAGCGCGTTCGCCGCGGTGCTGCGGCCGGCCCCCGACATCCCCGTGATGATCACGATGGCGGGGCGGTCTGCCTCCCGGCGGTCATCGCCACGTGAGTCCCTCACTGCTTTCCCCCGTCCGCCGCGACCCGCTGATCGCCTCTCCCCGCGGGCTCGTCCGTCTGATCTGGCCCGCCCGGCTCGCCCCGCCCGCCGGACTGGCCGGGCTCGCCCCGGCCGCCGGACTGGCCGGACTGGCCGGGCTCGCCCCGCTCGGCGGCGTCGCCCCGCCCGCCGGGGTGCAGCGCCGCGATGACGGCGGCGGCCACCCCGGACCCGATGCCCGGCAGCCCGGCGATCTCGTCGGCACTGGCCGCCGCCACGTTGCGCACGGAGCCGAAGTGCCGCAGCAGCGTCGCCCGCCTGGCCGGTCCCAGCCCCGGTACCCCGTCCAGCTCGCTGACCGTCAGCGCCTTCGACCTCTTCGCCCGATGGTAAGTGATCGCGAACCTGTGCGCCTCGTCGCGCACCCGCTGCAGCAGGTACAGTCCCTCGCTCGTGCGGGACAGGATAACGGGTGCGTCCTCGCCCGGCAGCCATACTTCCTCGAGCCGCTTGGCCAGACCGCAGACAGCCACGTCATCGATGCCGAGTTCGTTGAGGGCACGCTGGGCGGCAGCCGCCTGCAGCGGGCCGCCGTCCACCACGACGAGGTTGGGCGGGTAGGCGAACTTGCGCTTGGCCCCGGTGCCCGGGTCCGCACCCTGGCCGGTGCTGGTGCCGGTGCCCGTATCGTCGTCCGCCCGGTCGCCGAGCGTGTCGAGCTCGCCGGTCTCTTCCCGCTCGTCCAGGTACCTGCGGAACCTGCGGGTGATCACCTCGTGGATCGCGGAGATGTCGTCGGTGCCGGCGTCGCCTCGGATGCTGAACCGCCGGTACTCGCTCTTGCGCGCCAGCCCGTCCTCGAACACCACCATGGACGCGACCACGTGCGTGCCCTGCAGGTTCGAGACGTCGTAGGCCTCGATCCGCAGCGGCGCCTCGTCCAGGCCGAGCGCTTCGGTGATTTCGTTCAGCGCCCGGCTGCGGGTGGTCAGGTCGCTGGCCCGCCGCGTCTTGTGCAGCGCCAGCGACCCGGCGGCGTTCCTGGCCACGGTCTCAAGCAGCGCCTTCTTGTCACCGCGCCGCGGAACCCGCAGATCCACCCGGCCGCCGGGGCGGGCGGCGCGCAGCGCGAGCCAGTCACGCATGGCGTCGGCGCTCGGCGGCAGCACGGGCACGAGCACCTCGCGCGGCACCCCGCCGCGGCCGCTCGCGTCGGCCGAGCTGGCGCCGGCGTGCGCATCGCCGTACACCTGGCCCAGGAAGTGCTCGACCAGCTCCGCGGTGGTGATGTCCTCGACCTTGTCCACCACCCAGCCGCGCTGGCCGCGCACCCGGCCGCCGCGCACGTAGAAGACCTGGACCGCGGCCTCGAGCTGGTCCTCGGCCAGCGCGATCACGTCGGCGTCGGTGCCGTCGCCGAGCACCACCGCCTGCTTCTCCAGGGCGCGCTGCAGGGCCTTGATGTCGTCGCGCAGCCTGGCCGCCCGCTCGAACTCCTCGGCCGCCGCGGCCGTCCGCATCTCCGTCTCGAGCGCGCGGGTGAAGCGGGTGGTCTGGCCGGCCATGAAGTCGCAGAAGTCCTCGGCCAGCAGCCGGTGCTCGGCCTCGCCCACCCGCCCGACGCAGGGCGCGGAGCACTTGCCGATGTAGCCGAGCAGGCACGGGCGGCCGATCTGGCCGGCCCGCTTGAACACCCCGGCCGAGCAGGTGCGGACCGGGAAGACACGCAGCAGCGTGTCCACCGTCTCCCTGATCGCCCAGGCGTGCGCGTACGGCCCGAAGTACCTGACCCCCCGCCGCTTCGCCCCGCGCATCACCATGACCCGCGGGAAGTCCTCGTCCATCGTGACCGCGAGGTAGGGGTAGCTCTTGTCGTCCCGGTACCTGATGTTGAACCGGGGATCGAACTCCTTGATCCAGGAGTACTCGAGCTGGAGCGCCTCGACCTCGGTGCCGACCACCGTCCAGTCCACCTTGGCCGCCGCGCGCAGCATGCCCTGGGTGCGCGGGTGCAAGGTGGCGAAGTCGGCGAAGTAGGAGTTCAGCCGGGACCGCAGCGATTTGGCCTTGCCGACGTAGATCACCCGGCCCCGCTCGTCGCGGAACCTGTAGACGCCAGGGGATTCGGGAATCGAGCCGGGGGCGGGACGGTAGGCGTGCGGATCTGCCACGTGACAACTCTATGCAGTAAAGGCCTGCCCGCTGTCCCGGTCGCGGGCGTCGTAGGCGGCCCGGGCCGCGTCGATCTCGTCCAGGTGCGCGTGCGCCCAGCGGATGAGAGGGCTGGCCGCGTCGAGCAGCGTGTCTCCCATCGGGGTGAGCGCGTAGTCCACCCGGGGCGGCATGACCGGGTACATGGTCCGGGTGAGGATGCCGTCCCGCTCCAGCCCGCGCAGCGTGACGGTCAGCATCCGCTGGCTGATCCCGTCGATGCTGCGCTTGAGGTCGGTGAACCGCCTGCTGCCCTCGCCGAGGCAGAAGATCACCTGCAGCGACCACTTGTCCCCTACCCGGCCGAGCACCGCGCTCGCCCGGCAGGGCCCGGCCTGCAACTCAGCGCCGTTCATGGTTACCTCCAGGTGACCAGGGCACCTGGAGGTGCCGGCCTTGCGCTCCCGGTGCGCACCCACCAGGATATGAGAAGTTCCCCTTCAGAACCAAGGCACGATCCAGTACCGACATACTTCCCAGAACTGCTCCGACCTGACAGGAGAGACAATGACCACCCCGACCGTCCAGATCCCCAACTACGTTGCGGGCAAATGGACCATCGACCCCGTGCACAGCTACGTCGGATTCACCGTACGGCACATGATGGTGAGCAAGGTGCGCGGGCACTTCACCGAGTTCTCCGGCGAGCTGATCACCGCCAGCGACCCGCTCCAGTCCAGCGTCACCGCGACGATCGACCTTAGGACGATTGACACCAGCAACGGGCAGCGTGACGACCACATCCGCTCGGCCGACTTCTTCGAAGTCGAGTCGCACCCGCACATGACGTACCGCTCCACCGGCCTCAGCACGGACGGCGACGACTTCATCCTCGAGGGCGAGCTCACCCTGAGGGGCGTCACCCGCGAGGTCCCGCTGACGCTCGAAATCACCGGCTTCGGCCCCGACGCCATGGGGGGCACCCGGGCCAGCTTTTCGGCGAGCGGCGAGATCAACCGGTCCGACTTCGGCGTCAGCTACAACGGGCCCGTTCCGGGCGGCGGCACCGTGATCAGCGAGAAGGTCCAGCTCAACCTGGACATCGAAGCGGTCCTGCAGACGGACGAGTAGTAGCGGCCAGACTGCTGGGGCATGCCGGGTGCCCCGACTGGCCCGAGGAGCTCGTCACTCCTCTGGCCAGTCGGCGGCGAACACCTCGGTATCGCTGCCGGTGACGTCCCGGAATCTCTCCCTGAAGCTGGTCAGCAGGTCGGCGCCCCACGTATACCCGGTGGGCACCAGGACCGCCTGCGCCAGCACGTCCCGCAGCTCCCTGGTCCTGGCGCCGCCCCTGGCCAGCGGAACCGCGGCCAGCGCGTACATGTGGTCGAGCGCGCCGAACACCTCGTTGGTCAGCAGCGGCAGCGTGCTGTGGCAGACGGCGGACTCCACGAACCCTTCCCACCAGGACGACTCGGCCGAACTCTCGTCACTGCCGAACGCGCGGCGCAGCCGCTCGCGCACCGCTGCCGCCACCGCGGGGTCGGTGTGCTCCAGCCCCTGCTGCCACACCCAGGCCGATTCTTCCTCCCGCTCGCACAGCGGCAGGGTCCTGGCGAGCAGTTCGATGGCGAGTGGCGCGATGTCGGCGTCGGCGGCTTGCGCAGCCTCGGTGAAGGCGGCCACCGCCTGCTCCAGGTGCGCGATGCCGTCGGCGACCCGCGCGGCCGCGCCGGCGACCAGGGGCCGGCGACGGGGGTACCCGCCTCAGCCGCCGCGCCCGGTCCGGCTTCACCCTCAGCGGTCATGCCGGAAGCGTAGAGCGAATCCGGCAGCCCGGCTAGGCACGGCGGACCAGCCGTCCGGCACATTCGCCGGCCCGCTGGCCGTCTCGCACAGATATGCGGTATATGTCGCGTTCCCGTACCTAGCCTCTTCCTTTTCCCGAACGGCTCCGCGCAGACGACCGGCCGGCACCGCCGATGCCTTCCCGGTCCCGGCCGCCGCTCGGGTGACGCACCCTTCCCCGCCGAACGCTGCGCCCGACCGGATCCGGTGTCGATTCACCAGGACCAGGCGGTGCTTGTCACCGAGCACGTGTCGGGCAAGGCCCCTGCGGCCACGCAGGCAACCTTCCGCACTCTTGGCGATCTGCTCGGCCGGCTGCACGCCCTCACGCCGCGTCCGGAACTCGTGGCACGGCCCGGCGAGGCGTGGCATCATCTCGCCGCAGGTACCCCGGCGGACGAGATCACCGCCGCGGTCAGCCTGCTGGACGACGCCGCGCGTCGCGTCCCGGCCGGCCAGCTGGCAGATTTCAACGGGCTCCACGCCGCACTGATCCGCGCTGACGGGTGCGATGACCTTCCCCGACTTCGTCCCGGCCAACGCCCTAGCCACCGCGAGCGGCGGCGCGGTGATGGTCAACGCCGTGACAGGCCGGCTGGCCAGCTCCGAGGCGGACGCCACGGCGATCGCAGCCCGGGCCCGGACGGCCTTTGACGCAGCCTCGCGGCGAGAATAGGGCTTCAGCGGGAGGCGCTGGCGAGGCCGGTCACCGTCCGGGCAAGCGACCGACCTGACTCCACACGGCTCGCTGACCTCCTGCTAACGGGCTGTCATGGGCTGGCCACGCTGGCATCCGTCGGGATAATGAGCGGGTGCGTGAGTTGCGTCAGGTGCAGCCGCCGTCTGGGCTCCGGCCGGCGGATGAACGGAGCACGGCCGATGACCGGCGCACGGCCGATGACCGGCGTACGGCACCTGACCGGCCGCCCGAACCCGATCGCGCCGCCACGCGCGCTCGCGCTGCAGCGACAGACGCGCCGGGACCTTCATCCGGCCGGGCGCAGGACTCCGTCCCCGGCCCTTCCGATCGCATCGACGACGCGCTGGTCCGCTTCGATCCCAGCCGCGCCGGGCTACCGGAAGTGCAGAAGCGCGACGCCTCTCGTTATATCGAGGCTCGCCGCGGCGACCGGCCCTGGCTCAATGCCGTCCGGCATACCCCTGAGGAAGTGCAGCGGGTATTCGCCGCCGTTGACCAAGGCGGTGGTCACGCGCACATCCGGCATGAAGGCTGGCTCAGCGCAGAGAAGAGCCAGCTGCGGGTGCTCTACATGGAAGATCCCGCACAGCTCGACCCAGCGAAACGAGCCGTCGGCAAGGACGGCCTGTTGCCCGGCAATAAGCCGCACTACTGCGCGGCGGAGAGCACGGCGATCCGTGATCCCATCGCTTTCGCCACAGCGCTTGCTCGCGGCGTCGAGCACCCAGACGTCCGTACCGTTCTGGACACGCCACGACCTTGGGAGGAGCCGCGACCCTCAATCGTGAGCGTACCGATAACCGACCTCCTCGGTCCGGACGGATACCGCTGCTGCGAGGGCTACCAGCTCGCCGGCGACGACCCGAGGAGGCTGTGCGTGATCGCGGCACGTGGCTTAGGGAGACGCGGGCAGGAGACACCACGTCGGTCCCGCCACCGTTGATCGTCCCGGTGGACTTCAGGGGTAGGAACATTCAATACGCCTTCAAGATGAACGCCGCTAGCGAATACGAGATCGTCAGCATGTACCCCGCCCCGCCGGATCGCTGAGGGAAGACAGATGCCATACCCGGACTACTACTGGCAGCGGGACAAGGAAGCGCCATTCGCCTTCTTCGTCGGCATCACCAATGCCTACCTTCACCCCGAAACTGGCGCTGATACGCAGGATCTCTCCGAATGGGTACATCGTCCCGGGCCAAACCAGAAGGCGGACCAGTTCAAGGATGAGTTCCGTCGACTGCTGTCCGGCGAGCTGGACACGCTGCCCGAGTACGCGCTGTTCACGGCCGCGCAGTATGACGATGGTTCGGATGAGGAGTTCTTGCGGCGGCTGTGGCAGGAGCTCTACGGCGACGAACCCGTGAAGCCCGGAGCTCCCGCCTAGCCAGGCCAGACCGTTCCGCACCCAGTCAGTCCTCGAATGCCTCCGGCGGCGGGCAGGCACAAATCAGGTTCCTGTCGCCGTAGGCCTGGTCGATCCGCCGCACCGGCGGCCAGTACTTGGCCCGCCGGTCGACGCGTCCCGGGTAGGCCGCCTCTTCGCGCTGGTAGGGATGCTTCCAGTCGCCCGCGATGAGCATCTCGGCGGTGTGCGGAGCGTTCTTCAGCGGGTTGTCCTGCGGGTCGTACTCGCCGGCCCCGACCCTCGCGATCTCTTCCCTGATCGCGATCATCGCCTCGCAGAACCGGTCGAGCTCGGCCAGCTCCTCGCTCTCGGTCGGCTCGATCATCAGGGTCCCGGCGACCGGGAACGACATGGTCGGCGCGTGGAAGCCGTAGTCGATGAGGCGCTTGGCCACGTCGTCCACGGTGACCCCGGTGTCCCGGGTGATCGGCCGCAGGTCGATCACGCACTCGTGCGCGACCAGGCCGCCGCGGCCGGTGTACAGGACCGGGTAGTGCGGCGCCAGCCGCATGGCCACGTAGTTGGCGGCCAGGATCGCCACCAGCGTCGCCTGCCGCAATCCCTCGGCGCCCATCATCCTGATATAGGCCCACGAGATCGGCAGGATGCCGGCCGACCCGAACGGCGCGGCCGCCACCTGCCCGCCGCCCCGGCCGGGCAGGAACGGGGCCAGGTGTGCCCGCACGGCCACCGGACCGACCCCCGGCCCGCCGCCGCCGTGCGGGATGCAGAAGGTCTTGTGCAGGTTGAGATGAGAGACATCGGCCCCGAACGCCGCGGGGCGGGCGAGCCCGACGAGCGCGTTGAGGTTCGCCCCGTCGATGTAGACCTGACCGCCCGCGGCGTGCACGGCATCGCACACCTCGGTGATGTTCTCCTCGAACACCCCGCTGGTGGACGGGTAGGTCACCATGATCGCGGCGACCCGCTCGCCGAGCGAGTCGAGCTTGGCCTGCAGGTCACCGACGTCGACAGCCCCGTCTGCGCCGCACTTGACCACGGTCACCCGCAGCCCGGCCAGGACCGCGCTGGCGGCGTTGGTGCCGTGCGCCGACTCGGGGATCAGGCAGGTGTCGCGTTCGGGCTGGCCGCGGGACGCGTGGTAGGCGCGGATGGCGAGCAGGCCGGCCAGCTCCCCCTGGGAGCCCGCGTTGGGCTGCACCGAGACCGCGTCGTAGCCGGTGATCTCGGCCAGCAGCCGCTCCAGCTCGCCGATGAGCTCGCCGTAGCCGCCCGCCTGCAAGGCAGGCGCGAACGGGTGCAGGTCGGCGAACTCGGGCCAGCTGATGGGCTCCATCTCGGCCGCCGCGTTCAGCTTCATCGTGCACGAGCCCAGCGGGATCATGGACCGGTCCAGCGCGATGTCGGAGTCGGCCAGCCGGCGCAGGTACCTGAGCATGCTGGTCTCGGTCCGGTGCTCGCTGAACACCGGGTGGGTCAGGAACGGCGAGCCGCGCCGCAGCCCGGCGGGCAGCGCGTCGCTGGCGGGGGCCACCGGGGCGCCCGGGCAGAGCGCGGCTGCGAGCTGCGCCACGTGTGCCTCGGTCGTGGTCTCGTCGCAGGAGATCTGGAAGGTGTCGGCGTCGGCCAGGTAGAGGTTGAAGCCGGCCGCCAGGGCCCGCTGCACCGCGTCAGCCGCCCCGCCCGGCCAGCGCACCCGCACCGTGTCGAAGAACCCGTCGTCTATCCCAAGGCCGTGGCTGCGCAACGTCGCGGCGATCGCGGCGGCGCGCCGGTGCACCCGCAGCGCGATCTCGGTCAGGCCGTCCGGGCCGTGGTAAGCCGCGTACATGGCCGCGGTGACCGCGAGCAGCACCTGCGCGGTGCAGATATTGCTGGTCGCCTTCTCCCGCCTGATGTGCTGCTCCCTGGCCTGCAGGGCCAGCCGGTAGGCCGGGCGGCCCTCGGCGTCCACCGAGACGCCCACCAGGCGGCCGGGCAGCTGCCGCTTGAGGCCGTCCCGCACCGCGATATAGCCGGCGTGCGGCCCGCCGAAGCCCATGGGCACGCCGAACCGCTGGGTGGTGCCGACGGCGATATCGGCGCCCATCTCCCCCGGCGGCCGCAGCAGGGTCAGCGCGAGCAGGTCGGCGGCCACCGCCGCCTGGGCCCCCTGCTGGTGCGCCGCCTCGATCACCGCCGCCAGGTCCCGCACAGCGCCGCTCGCCCCGGGGTACTGCAGCAGCACGCCGAACAGCTCGCCGTCCGGCTGGGCGGCGATGAGCTCCGGGCTGGCCTCAGCGACGACCAGCCGGATGCCGAGCGGCTCCGCCCTGGTCCGCAGCACCTCGAGTGTCTGCGGCAGGCAGTCGGCGTCGGCCAGGAAGATGCTGCCCCGGCCGGCCGCCCGGCGGGACAGGGTCATGGCCTCGGCCGCCGCGGTCGCCTCGTCCAGCATCGAGGCGCCGGCCACCGCCAGCGCGGTCAGGTCGGCGACCATCGTCTGGAAGTTCAGCAGCGCCTCGAGCCTGCCCTGCGAGATCTCCGGCTGGTAGGGGGTATAGGCGGTGTACCAGGCGGGATTCTCCAGCAGGTTGCGGCGGATCACCGCCGGGGTGACCGTGCCGTAGTAGCCCAGGCCGATCATCGACGTCAGGACCTTGTTCTTCCCGGCCAGCCTGCGCAGCTCGGCCTGGGCGGCGGCCTCCGACAGCGGCGGCGGCAGGCTGAGCGGGCCGTCGGCGGCTATCTGGGCAGGCAGCGCGGCGCTGGCGAGCTCGTCGAGCGAGTCGTGGCCGATCGCGGCGAGCATCCGCTGCTGCTCGGCAGTGGATGGCCCGATGTGACGCTGGGCGAAGTTCATACGGGGGACCTCCGGGCTGCTCCGAAACTGCGCCGCTGCGCGGCTGCCGGACCTTCGGCTCCCCCTCTGTCATCGCGGCAGGCGACTCCAGAGCTGCCTGTCTCGTCCGGTCCTGGTGCCTGAGAGGTTCCGGGGAGGTTGCCCCTTCGGCGTCCCTAGCTGGCTGGCTGGGATCTCTCCCGGACGAGGTCACTGGCTACCTGCCGAGCTTACCCGAGCAGTTCACCCGCCGATCGCAGACATGCGGTCTGCCACGCTACTCAGCGAAATTCGCTACCCCAGCCGGAACCGTTGGGGGTTCCGGGGGCTCGGGCCCCGGGAAAAATAGCGCGGCGGGCTAACGGCGAAGTTGATCGAAGATCAACGAGCAGGGCTCACCCAGCGCGCCTCGCCAGCTAGCCGGTCCGCCGGGCGCGGCGAGCAGCCAGCTCGTCGGAGTTCTCGCTGCCGGGCTCGGGCTCACCGTCGGATGCCCGGATCCCGGGCAGCTCGGCCAGGCTGCCCTCCACCTCGCGCCAGACCCGGCCCAGCGCGATCCCGAACACGCCCTGCCCGCCCTGCAGCAGGTCCACGACCTCGTCGGCGGATGTGCACTCGTAGACGCTCGCGCCGTCGCTCATCAGCGTGACCTGAGCCAGGTCACCGGTGCCCCGCTCACGCAGGTGCTGCACCGCGGCGCGGATCTGCTGCAGCGAGATTCCCGTCTCCAGCAGCCGCTTGACCACCTTGAGCACGAGGATGTCGCGGAAGCTGTAGAGCCGCTGCGAGCCGGAGCCCTGCGCCGCGCGCACGCTGGGCTCTACCAGCCCGGTGCGGGCCCAGTAGTCCAGCTGGCGGTAGGTGATGCCCGCTGCCGAGCAGGCGGTCGGCCCGCGGTAGCCGGTGCCTTCGGCGCCCTCAGGACCCTCGGCCAGCTCCTCGCCGAACAGCAGGCCCTGCTCTCCGGCCTGCCTGGCGGCGGTCGTCCATGCATGATCGCCGGATGTGCCGCTGTCACCCTTTGTTGCCGTCACGCCCACCTCCGACGAGCCTGTACCGCACGCTCCACCGGCCGGCCCGAACCGTCAACGATCGCCCCCGGCGCGTCGGGAACCTGTACACCGAATTGCGGCCTACTCCCCGGCCGGGCCGGTTTGGAAGCACTCGTTCGGTTCGCGTGCCTGGCCTCCCGGCCTCTCCCGGGCTTCACGTCGAGCGGCCGAAGTCCTCTGGGGTGATCGTGTCGAGGAACTCGCGGAACTTCTCGACCTCGTCCTCTTGCTCGTCCGGGATCGGCACGCCCGCCTCGTCGAGTATCTCCTCGCTGGCGAAGATGTCCGCCCCGGTGCGCAGCGCGAGCGCGATCGAGTCCGACGGGCGCGCGCTGACTTCCTTGCCGTTCGAGAAGACAAGATCGGCGAAGTAGATCCCGTCCCGCAGCGCGGTGATGTTCACCGTGCGCAGTTGCACCCCGAGCGCCTCGAGCACGTCGCGCAGCAGGTCGTGAGTCAGCGGGCGCGGCGGCACCATGCCCTGCTGGGCAAAGGCGATCGCGGTGGCTTCCACCGCGCCGATCCAAATCGGCAGGTACCTTTCGCCCTGCATCTCTTTCAGCAGGACGATGGGCTGGTTCGTAGGCATCTCGACCCGGACGCCGACGACCTCCATCTGCCTCACGGCGGCTCCTACGCTCGGTCAACCCTGGGCCCTGATCCGGGGCACTCCCTTTGTCAAAGTACACCCGCTATCCGGCCGGGCCAGACCTCGGCCCGGCTCTGGCGGCCGCAATCCAGGCCAGCCAGACCGCCTCAGCCCGCCCGGAGCGGCCTCAGCCAAGTCCCGCCTCGCCCAGCTCAGCCTCTACGAGCGCGGCGTGCAACCGGATGGAAAGCGCGGCGATGTCCCGCGCCGTCTGGCCGGCCCGCTCGACCGCCCCGGCGCTGCGCTGCCGCAGCGCCGGGGCCACCACCTGCTCGATCAGCGACGTCTCGCGCTCCGCCGCGGCCTTGACCGCGCGCAGGTGCCTGGCCTGCACACCGAACGCGCCGAGCTCGGCGACCAGCCGGGCCACGGTGAGCGCGTCCTGGCCGTACTGCCGCCCCCGGCGCCGGACCAGGCCGAATTCCTCGAGCTCGTCGAGCCGCCGCGCGTCGATGCCCGCCGCGTCGATCAGCTCGGCCCGGCTGAGCAGCGCACTGCCGGGCAGCGGGTCGCCCGCGCGCGGCTCCAGCTCCGCCGGACCGTCCGGCGCATCGAGCTTTTCCTTGATCACCCGGAGCGGCAGGTAGTGATCGCGCTGCGCGGTCAGGATGTACCGCAGCCGCTCCACGTCGTGCCTGCTGAACCGGCGGTACCCGGACGGCGATCGGGCCGGCTCGATCAGCCCCTCGGACTCCAGGAACCTGATCTTGGAGATGCGGACGTCCGGGAACTCGCCGCTGAGCTGGGCAAGCACCTCGCCGATGCCGTAATAAGCCCGGGCAGGCTGAGCGCTCATGCTTCGCCCCGCACGCTCCCGCCGTTGATCTCCTCGCGCGGGTTGGTGAGGAACACCAGCCGGAACTTGCCCACCTGGACCTCGTCCCCGGCGTTGAGCCCGGATTCCTCGATGCGCTCCCTGTTCACGTACGTCCCGTTGAGGCTGCCCACGTCGCGCACGGTGAACGTCTCGCCCTGCCGGTAGAACTCCGCGTGCCTGCGGGACACGGTCACGTCGTCGAGGAAGATGTCGCTCTCCGGGTGCCGCCCGGCCGTGGTGAGGTCGCTGTCGAGCAGGAACCTGCTGCCGGCGTTGGGCCCGCGCCTGACCACCAGCAGCGCCGTGCCGGCCGGCAGCGCCTCGACCGCCGCCGCGTCGGCGTCCGGCTCTTCGGTGACCTCGGTCTCGGCGGTTTCCCAGCTGCCGAGCGAGATCGTGGACGTGGACTCCCCGGGCCGCTCGCCGCTGGCAGCACGCGGCAGCGGGCTGCCGCAGTGCGCACAGAAACGGGCGCCCTCAGGATTCGGGCGGCCGCACTGGCTGCAGTGGACGCTCTGCATCTGTTCGCCCGGCCTCCCATCCATTGGCCATGCGCCGGGGCCGGGACTCAGCATGGCATGGCCGGACCCCGGCGTGAACTCAGGTGATGGGGTCAACGCTACCCGGGCCGCGGCGCGGCGGTCCACGCGCCACGCGAGACGCCCGGCCCACCGCGAGCGGTAGCCGCCGACGGCGGGCGTTTCCGCCCGTTGTGTCGCGGCCGCGGCAGCGCCGCGGCGCCTCTGCCACATGAGTGAAGCCTCCGACCCGGCCGCCGCCAGACGATGAACGAGGGCCGCCAGACAATGAACGAGGATTGTCTCACGCGGCGCCGGGCCGCGGCCGGGCTGTCACGGGGCCGGTCTGGTCGTGCACGATGCGCTACCACAGGGTCAGGCGCCGGCCCGCTGCACCACCTCGGACCACTCGGCTAGCAGCGCCTGCGCGGTGTCGTCGTCCGTGCCCTCGGCCCACAGGTGGGTGAGCGCACCCGCCGGGTCCGGCAGCACGAGCACCCAGCCGCGGCTCTCATCGACCACCCGCACCCCGTCGGTGGTGTCCAGCAGCCGGTTCCCGGCCGCCTGGACGACCGCGCGCATCACGCCGCCCTTGGCCGCCCAGGGGGTGGGCATGGAGAGTCTGAGCAGGTGCGCCTTCGGGATTCGCGCGTCGATCTGGCTGAGCGTGAGCCTGGTCCGGGCGACCAGGCCGAGTATTCGGGTGAACGCGGCGATGCCGTCCATGGTGCGGCAGAACTCCGGCACGACGAACCCGCCGCGGCCGTCCGCGGCCAGGATCACGTCCTCGGCCGCGGCCGCCTCGGTCAGCGCGTCCGACGAGGTGGCGGTCCAGTCCACCTGGACGCCGTGGAACTTGCAGACCTGCTCGGCGACCCGGGTGGTGGTCACCGGCAGCGCGACCCGCCCCGACTTCCGCTCGGCCGCCACCAGGTCCAGCACGACCAGCAGCGCCCGGTCGTCGCTGACCATCTCGCCCTTGTCGTCGAGCAGCGCGATCCGCTCCCCTACCGGGTCGAACCTGACGCCGAACGCCGCCCGGGACGACGACACGAGCTCGGCGACCCGTTGCAGGCCGGCCCGTTGCTGCGCCAGCGTCTCGGTGGGCGAGATCTCGTCCAGCCGGTTGCCGACGGTGAGCACCTCCACGCCGATCTTGCCGAGCAGGCCGGGCAGCACGAGCGACGCGGTGCCGCCGGCGCAGTCCGCCACCAGCTTCAGGCCGGCCTCGCGCACGCCGGTCATGTCCACGCAGCGGAGCAGTTCCCTGGTGTAGGACTCGATGATCCGCGGCGGGTAGGACAGCTCGGCGATCTCGCCGGGGAACGCGCGCCTGAACTCCTGCCGGGAGAACACCCGCTCCAGCCTGCGCCGCGCCGCCTGGGACAGATCGGCGCCGCGCTCGTCCAGGAAGACGATGTCGATGGACTGCGAGTCGCCGGGCGAGGTGCGGATCGCGATCCCGCCGCTGTAATCGCTGCGCCCGGTCTCGAACCTGGCCACCGGCAGCGCCTGCGCCTCCAGGTCCACCACGTTGATCGCGCTCGCGTTCAGCGCCGACTGCACCGCGCGCTTGAGCGTGCGGGCGGCCCGGGAGGCGTCCCTGGACGTGGTGACGGTCGAGTCTTTCTTGAGCGTGCTCGCGTAGGCGCTGGTCAGCCGCACGCACAGCTCGGGCGTGATCTCCACGTTGACCAGCCCGGAGACGCCGCGCGGGCCGAACAGCGTGCGCTGGCCGCGTGATTCCCAGATCACGCTGGTGTTCACTACCGCGCCGGCCTCGATGGTCTTGAACGGGTAGACCTTCACCCCGGCCGACAGGTAGGCCTCGGACTCGATCATGCACTCGTCCCCGACGACCGCGCCCTCCTCGATCCGGGCCGAGGCCATGATGTCGGTCTTCTTGCCGATCACGCAGCCGCGCAGCGTCACCCCCTGGCCGACGTAGACGTTGGAGTGCACGACCGCTCGGTGCAGGAACGCGCCCTCCTTCACCACCACGTTGCTGCCCACCACGGTGTACTCGCGCAGCGTCGCGCCGGCCTCGATCTTGGCGTACTCGCCGATCACCAGCGGGCCGGTGATGGACGCCTCCGGGTCCACCTCGGCGCCCTCGGCCACCCACACGCCCGGCGACACCTCGAAGCCGTCGATGTCCGCCGCCACCCGCCCGGCCAGCACGTCGGCCTGCGCGGCCAGGTAGCTCTCGTGCGTGCCGACATCCTCCCAGTACCCGTCGCCCACCCAGCCGTAGATCGGCGCGCCGCGCTCCAGCAGCCGGGGGAACACGTCGGCCGACCAGTCGCAGGCCTCGCCCGGCGGCACCTCGGCGAGCACCTCGGGCTCCATCACGTAGATGCCGGTGTTCACCGTGTCCGAGAACACCTGGCCCCAGGTGGGTTTCTCCAGGAAGCGCTGGATCCGGCCGTCCTCGCCGGTGATGACGATGCCGAACTCCAGCGGGTTGGGCTTGCGGCTGAGCGCGACGGTGACGAGTGCACCATTCCGCTTATGGAACCTGACCAGCTCGGGCAAGTCGATGTCGGTAAGAGCGTCACCGGAGATAACCAGGAACGGCTCGTCGTGCAGCGCGTCTTCGGCGTTCCTGACGCTGCCCGCGGTGCCGAGCGGCGCCTCCTCGGTGGCGTACTGCAGGCTCAGCCCCACGTCCTCGCCGTCGCCGAAGTAGTTGCGCACCAGCGAGGCGAGGAACTGGACCGTGACCACGGTCTCGGTGAACCCGTGCTTCTTGACCAGCCGCAGCACATGCTCCATGATCGGCCGGTTGACGACGGGCAGCATCGGCTTGGGCTGGCTGGCGGTCATCGGCCGCAGCCGGGTCCCCTCCCCGCCGGCCATGACCACGGCCTTCACGGTGCAGGCACCTCCTTCCTGGCCGACGCGACGTCCTGCCGCTGCCCGGCGAGCAGGCGGCGTGCCTGGACCAGGTACAGCCAGCCGGACGTCCAGTACAGCGCGACGCCCCAGACGGCGAAGGCCCAGCCCATGATCCGCGCGAACGTTGCCGCCGGGCCGCCGTGCGCACCGAGGAACAGCAGCGGGAACGCGTAGAGCAGGCATGCGGTCGCGGCCTTGCCGACGAAGCTCACCTGCAGCGTGCCGAACCCGTGCCTGCGCAGTACGGCCAGCGCGATGCCGACGGCGACCTCACGCGCCGCCAGCAGCCCGACCAGCCACCACGGGATGATGCCCCGGACCGCGAGCGCGACCAGGGTGGCGGCGATGTACAGCCGGTCGGCCGTCGGGTCGAGCATCTGGCCGAGCCTGCTCTCCTGGTTCCACGCGCGGGCGATCTTGCCGTCCAGCCAGTCCGAGGCCGCGGACGCGATCAGGATCCCGACCGCCCAGCCGTCCGCCGTCGCCGTCCTCGGGCCGAGCACGAGCCACAGGAAGACGGGCACGCCGAGGAGCCGGGCCGCGCTTATCCCGTTCGGAATGGTGAGGACCCGGTCGGCGTGCTGCGCTGGCTCGGTCACCCGCCGCCCCACCTCCCTGCCGCCGACCCTACCTGCAGACCGCCCCCGCCCCCGCTCGCTCCCGCCCTGCCCGTACGCCGGCGTGAAGACTTGTCCGTGTTACCGCACGCACAAGTCTTCGTGATGGCCGTGGGATGAAGACTCAGCCGGACATGACGGCGCAGCCCGGGGAGCACAACGCCGGCAGGCCGACCCAGCCGCGCTGCGCCAGGACCCGGGCCAGCTCGCCGGCGGTGCGGCAGGCGTGCCTGGTGACGTCGGGCCATCCGTACCTGAGTGTGATGTTCCCGTCCGCGGCGGCCGCGTTGTCCCTGCGGATGTCCCGCCAGCGGGCGTCGTCCGGATGCGCCAGCCGGCCATCGAGCTCCACTACGACCCGGTAGCGCGCGTAGAGGGCGTCCCGGTACTGCGAGCGGCTGCCGCGGACCACGCGTGCCTGGCGGACCGCCCGCGGCAG
This sequence comes from uncultured Actinomycetes bacterium, assembly GCA_963702235.1. Taxonomy (GTDB): domain Bacteria; phylum Actinomycetota; class Actinomycetes; order Streptosporangiales; family Streptosporangiaceae; genus PALSA-505. The sequence goes on along the minus strand of CAVPBZ010000018.1, from coordinate 400,464 downwards.
CCGGTGCGCCCGCTCGACGTCCCGGTAGTAGCGGAACTCAAGCACGCTGTGCGCGCCGCCAGCGGGGTCAGCGAGCACTTGCGTCAAGCCGTCCCGCCAGCGCAGCTGGCTGCGGGCCGCCATGGCCGTCTTAAGCCGCTGCCCGGTCGTGAGCCTGCGGCCGCAGGCACGGGTCACCCAGCCGCAGGCTTCGTCGAACGTGGCGGCCAGCCCGGCCAGATCGAGCACAGTGTCCTCCACCCGGGTCCTCGGCGGCAGCAGGCACGGGTGCCGGGCGCTGTCAGTCCGGGACGAGAGGTGAATGACGATGCCGGGGACGGCGCTGACGCGCCTGCTGGCAGGCACCGTGACATGGATCAGCCCGCCCGGGGCATCCGTCAGGCCTGTCAGTTCCGCGGCGGTGTGGTGGCTGAGCACCGCATCCCGGCCGCCGCGCAGCACCGCGGCCCACAGCACCGCCTCGCGTCCGGGCGGCCCGCTGAACAGGGCGTACACGCCACGCTGCAGCAGCTGCCAGCGCCCGCGGGCTAGCCGCCAGGCGATCGCGTCGCTGCTCATGCCGGTGGCACGGGCCTGCCGCCTGGAAACAACGCCTGCCTGCGTGAGGGCGAGCTCGCGCAGCGCCCAGGGTATGTCGCTAGTCACGCAGCACAGCGTGATGATGCGCGCCGACAATCCGGGCCCGGCGCGGCGCCCCCCTGTGGATAACCGGTGATGTGTGACTTGACAAACCCAACCTAAATCGGTCATAATTGGGACATGGCCAAGCAGGAGTTCTCGATCCCCGAACTGGTGGCGCGCATCCCTACTGAGGCTGACGCCTACCTGCTGATGGAAGAACTGCGGTGGGGTGGCCGCCCGGTCTGCCCGCACTGCGGCGTGGCGGGCGAGGCTTGGTACATCCGGCCGCTGAACGGTAAGTCCCGCGCCACCCGCACGGGCAGCCAGTCCCAGCGCCGGGTGTGGAAGTGCCGGGCGTGCCGCAAGCAGTTCTCCGTGCTGACCGGGACTATCTTCCACGGCAGCAAGATCGCGCTCCGGACCTGGCTGCTGGTGGTCTTCGAGATGTGCGCCGCGAAGAACGGCATCTCGGCCCGCGAGGTCGAGCGGAAGTACGGCCTGACCGGCAAGACCGCATGGTTCATGCTGCACCGCATCCGTGAGGCGATGCGGCGCGACCCACTGGCCGCCCTGCTGTCTGGCACCGTCGCCGCAGACGAAACGTTCATCGGCGGCGTCCCGAAGAACCGACACCGCAACGACCCCCGCGAGCAGCCACGCGGCTACGCGCAGACCGACCAGACCCCCGTGTTCGCCCTGATCGACTACGAGACCCGTGAGGTCCGCTCCCGCGTGATTCCGGACGTGACCGGCAAGACCCTCGGCGCGGCCATCACGGAGCAGGTGGACCGCGAGCGGGCCGAACTGTGGACCGACGGCGCGAAGGCATACCAGCCGATCGGCCGCCAGATGCGCGGACACGAGGTTGTTGACCACGCCGGCGGCCAGTACGTGAAGCGCGGCGGCATCACGACCAACATGGTCGAGAACTACTTTTCACAGTTGAAGCGGTCAATCGACGGCACGCACCACCACGTCAGCAAGGAGCACCTGGGCCGGTACCTGGCCCAGTTCGACTTCCTTTACTCCCGGTGCAAGACCACTGACAGCGCCCGGATGCGTGGGCTGATCAGCCAAGCCGACCGCCGCCTCACTTACAAGCCACTGACCAGCCCGGAAGTCAACACGCCCTGATCAGGGCAAAGCTTCGCCAGCCGCTCGTCAAGCGGTACACTGGAGTGCCCCCGGCGGGATTCGAACCCGCAAACCTGACCGGAACCGGCACCCAAAGCCGGCGCGTTTTCCAATTTCGCCACGGGGGCTGGTGCAGAGGCACGGCGGCTTGTGTATGCAGCACTCCACCGCCGTACCTCCCTGCGTTAGCCCCGGTCCTAGCGGGCCTGCCAACCCGCTAGGACCGGGCTTCTCACGTTCTCATCGCCTTCCTCCCTTTGGTCGCGCTCAGTCTGCCAGCCGCGGCAGCCTCGGTCAACGACCGTTCCCCCCTGCTTCTACGCATCGGGGGGGAACGTGACGCAGTAGCTGTGGCATACTCTACTGCATCCGGTCAGGCAGGGAGGGCGAAGTGACAACGCCAGATTTTGTTAACGAGATTCCGCAGACGCCGCAGACAAATGCCACTGAATCTGTCGAAACGGATGTAAGTGGTACATCCCAGCGCGAGCGCTCCACGATCAGGTTCCCGTACACCGACATCCGGGACGCGGTGCTCGTCGCCAGCAAGCTCAAGGAGAGCTACGGGTCGGAGTGCGAGACCGACCAGCTTGCCGCTGCGCTCGGGCAGAAGCCCTCCAGCGGGGCGTTCCGCACGAAGATCGCCACTGCGGCGATCTTCGGCGTGATCGACAGCAAGCGCGGCGCGATCACGCTTACTCGACCTCGGCCACAAGATCAGCGATGAGCGCACGCGGGCAGCCGCGCTCGTGGACGCGTTCCTGCACGTCCCCCTCTACAACCAGATCTACGCCAAGTTCAAGAACCGCTCCCTGCCCGGTGACGCCGGGCTGGAAACCGAGATCCGGGGCGCTGGCGTCCTGCCGAGCCAAGCCGACCGTGCCCGCCAGGCCATGCAGCGATCAGCACAACACGCCGGCCTGTTTTGGAGCGGCAAGGATCGTCTCGTGCTGCCCCCCAGCGTTACGATGAACGGGCAGGCAGACACTCCACCGGCCGAGGACGTCGAGGATGAGGGAGGAAAGAACTTGGCTGAAAGTTCGGTCCTCCAGGGCCTCTGGAACATGCTGCCCAAGAGCGGCGATTTCCCGCCAGACAAGCGCGAACTCTGGTTCAGGGCACTCGCCATCAACCTTGATCTTGTCTACGGTGCCGGCCAGATTACAATCACGCGGCAGGCCCCGCCAGCGCCCATGAACGGAAGCAACGCGGGGAGTACCCCGGAAGCCGGGCAGCTGACGTGAGCCCAGCCAAGCCCAACCCGGACAAGGACGAGCGGGTAAAGATTCCCCTTGATCCGGAGACGGCGCTCCGCGCCCTGCTGGCTGTGGACCCAGACGACGAGTCGCCCGACGACAAGCCGACCCGTGGCAAGCGGGACGACGACAAGCGGGACCAGTAGGCGAGTAGCCTTGATGACGCCAGGGCTGTGCAAGGCAGGGCACCGCTGGGCACGGCAGGGCGAGGCGCGGCAGCATAGGAGTGGCGAGCCAAGTGTTGGCTAGCCACGGCAGGACAGGCGGGACGACTGGTTCGCTGGTCGTCCCGTTTTGCGTGAGGCGACAGGATTCACGTATCGCCCCTGGTCAGAGTGTTGGATAATTCCTACTAGTGGTGCTGGGTTTGTCAAGTAACACATTACCGGATAACCTCCTTCCCGTCCACAGGGCCCGCGGGTTTCCTTCATGATCACGAAGACTTGCGCGGGTCCCCGCGCGCACAACTCTTCGTGATCATGGGGAGCGCGGGGGCGCGGCCGGTGAGGCGGCCGCGCCCCCGGGTGCCTCAGCCGGTCGAGATCGCCCAGATGCCGATCGCGCCGTTGGCCACGTCGCCCGGCAGGGTGATGCTGGCGACCGTCTTCGAGCTGTCCACCGGAACGGTCTGCGCGAAGATGTAGGTCTGGATCGTCTGCTGACCGCCCGAGCAGTTGCGGTAGGGCAGCGTGGCCAGCACGGTGTTGCCGAACTGCACGCTGCCGCCGCCCCCGCCCAGGGTCCAGTCGGTGAATCCGAGCTGGGCCGTGGACGTGGACCCGTCGGTGTAGGTGATCGTCGCCGTCCCTTCGGAGCCGGCGTTGCCGGCATCGACCGCGCTGCCCAGGAACCCGACCGAGGTCGCGCCCGCGGGCGCGCTCACCGGCAGCGTCTGCCCGCCGGCGATCACGGCGTCCGGATTGCCTGCCGCCACGCTGGGCCAGGTGTAGTGCAGCCCGCCCGAGGTGACGCTCGCGCCCGGTGACAGTCCCGCCGCGTCCAGCGCCTGCTGGGAGTAGCTGCAGGTGACTCCGTCGTAGTTCGCCGAGCCCGGGCTGCTGTCCGCACTGATCCCGGTGACGTTGTAGTACGGGGCCAGGTCGCCGGGCGCCGCGACGATCACGGACATCGGCACCGAGATGATCTGCCCGGCCGCGCTCGTGAGGCTGATGGTGACCGGGTAGTCCCCGTCGGCCGAGCCCGAGGTGACGGTCAGCGTCGTGCTGGCCATCCCGCTCGCCGGCACGGCCAGCGAGCCGCTCGACGGGGTGACGGTGACGCCGCTGGGGACTTTCGCCGTCCACGTGACCGTCTGCGCGCTGCCGGACAGCGACTGAACCGACAGCGAGGTCGTGGCCGAGGTGCCCGGCTTCAGGTACAGCGCCGACGGGCTGGCCGAGGCCGTGGCCGCGAACACCGGCCCGTACGACGGCGGGGCGTCCTGCGCCGCGGCCCCCCACGTGGTCGGCTTGGCGCCGAGCGTCCAGTTCAGCGTCGATCCCTTGGCCAGCGTGGCGTAAGGCACGTACAGCTTCTGGTAGCTCGTGCCATTGAGCGTCAGGGAATCCACGTAGAACCTGGTGGGAGAGGCTCCCGGTGCGCTGATGCTGATCGCGTGGCCGTTCGGCAGGTTAATGACCTCGCGCGGGAACCCGGGGCTGGCGAACACGAGGTTGCCGGTGCCCGAGTTCTCCGGGTACATGCCGAGCATTTCCCAGACGAACGTGGAGCTGTTCGCGCCGAGGTCGTCATTGTTGGGCAGCCCGGCCGGTCCCGGCAGGTACATGCCGTTGCGGATGTTGTTCACCGCCTGCTGCGTCCCGGCCGGGTCGCCGGCGTAGTCGAGCGCGTTCTGCTCGCCCAGGTCGAACTCGTTCGTCAGCTGCGCGTACATCCCGAAGCCGTTCGGCTGGGAAAGGTACTGCCGGAGCAGCGGCACGACCTTCGAGTTGCCGCCGAGCAGTGAGAACAGGCCGGCATAATCATTCGGCACGTTCCACAGGTATTCGTAGGCATCGCCCTCGACGTACGGCGTGGTGTCGGTGGGAGTGACGCCGGTCGTGAATGCGCCGTTCGCGTTCCGCGGGTTGAGCAGGTGGTTCGAGCTGTCGTACACGTTCACCCAGTTATTGGCCCGCTTCTGCAGCATCGCGGCGGCCGAGCTGTCGCCGAGCGCGGCGGCGAAATTGGACAGCGCGAAGTCCTGGGAGTCGTATTCGAGCAGGGTGGGCACGAATCCGTGCGGGTTGCAGCACCCGTACGTGCCGTCTTCGGGCAGGTAGCCGTACTTCTGCTCGAGCGCCTCGCCCGGCCGCACGTCATTGACGGTGGTGGCCTGCTTCAGCATGTCGGCCAGAGCGGTCTTCCGGTCGAAGTTCCTCGCGCCGAACGCGTAGAAGTCCGAGATGATTGAGTCGGCCGGGTCCCCGACCATGACGTAGTTGTCGAGGTTCAGGTATCCCCACTGCTGCAGGATGCCATTCTGCGCGTAATAGTTGACCAGCGACTGCGCCATGTCGCCGGCCGCGGCCGGATCGAGCATGGCCTGCAGCTGGGACACCGAATGGTAGGTGTCCCAGCCCGAATAGATGCCGTACTGGTTCTTCTGCCCCTGGGCCAGCGTATGCGTCTTCGCGTCCGAGCCCGTGTACTGGCCGTTGACGTCGCTGGTGATATTGGGCTGCATGAAGTCCTTGTACAGCAGGCTGTAGAACTGCTGCGTCTTGGCGAAGGTGCCGCCGGAGACCTGAACCCGGCCGAGCAGCTGGTCCCAGGCGAGCTGGGCGGCGCCCTTGACGCTGCCGAAATTCCACTCCGGGTTCTCCTGCTGCCAGTCCAGCCGCGCGTTCGCGGCGCTCACATAGGAGATGCCGACCTTCGCCTGGACCACCGGGTTGGCGGTGGTGTCGAACGTCAGGAAGACGGCGTCCGGGTTGCTCTGCCCGGACTGCGTGATCACCTGGGACGCGGTGAACGGGTGGTCGAAGGTGATGTCGAAGTGGACCGTGTACAGCTGCGCCTGGCCGCCGTTGTCGGTCTCGCCGCAGAAACCTCCGGTGGTCACCGAGCCGGTCACCTCGTTGTTGCCGACGATGTGAGCGGTGGGGTTGACGTCGGTGGTCTGGCTGTCCATCAGCTTGATCAGGAAATCGGCCCGCGTGGTCCGGGGGAACGTGAACCGGCCCATCGCGCTGTGCGGCGTCTCCGCGAACTGCGAGGTAATCGTGGCGGGCAGGTTGCTCTCCGCGGAGTAGTAGCCCGCCTGGGCGACCTCGCCGGTGCTCGTGAACGATGTCGTCACGCTGCCCGGGTCGCCGCTGGGCAGCGGTCCGGTCATCGGCAGGATCGGCACGTCGCCGCCCGCGCCGCAGCCCGGCCCGGACACGTGGGTGAGGCTGTAGCCGGTGAGCTGCGAGTCGCCGTAGTTGTAGCCGCCGCCCGCGTTGCGGTTCGGCATGGTGTCCGGGCTCCACTGCACCATCCCGAACGGCACGTCCGCGCCGGGGAACGTGTTGCCGCCGCTGCTGGTCCAGGTGCGCGTGTCCACGAGCGTGGCCGGGTCCCTGACCAGCGTGGTGACCTTGCTCTGGTTTCTCGTACCCGGCGGCATCAGGCTCGCGCGGACCGGGCGGGCGCACGAGGCCAGCCGCCCGTTTGAGTTCTTGGTGCAGGTCACCGAGCTGGGCCCGGCGTGACGGCTACCTGCGGGGCCGGCGGTCGCGGCTGGTGCCGGAGCGGTCTGCCCGGCGGGGGCGCCGGCCGAGGCTGCCGCCGGAGCGATCTGCCCCGCGGCGGCCAGTCCGGCCGCGAGCAAGCCTGCCGCCGCGAGCGCAGCGGCCGCTGCGGCCGGGCTCCGGGCGAACGCATGATTCCGTCTCATCGGTGAGTCCTCCAAGGACAGGTCCGGGGCGCGCATCGTCCCGTAACCCCCCGCGAGGCCCCTGGCTCCCGTCCGGCAACGGTGTTTGCCTGCTGGCAAGGGTGACAACGTTGTCACCGATGGTGATTCTGCCGTCTCAGCGCCGTCCCCGTCAACGGTTCACCCGGAATCAGCCGCATCTGGGCACTTCTGTACCGCATACCGGGAAAGCCTGACCTGCCCGAACCCGACCCGCCTACTCCCCTGGCGGTACGCCGCTGGCCCGCCTACCCCCTGCGGTGGCCGGGCGAATGGTCTTGCCGGCCGATGACACCGGGCCCGCGGCGCGGTGATGATCGGGGTATCGAGAACAGTTCCGGGAGAAGGGGTAGGCCAGTGACTGGCAGCACCGCACGAAACGCAATGAAGGGCGCGGACCTGAGGGTCTCCGACGCCGAGCGGGACGCCGTGGCCGACGAACTCGCGCGGCACCTCCAGGACGGCCGGCTGGATGCGGCCGAGTTCGACGAGCGGGTCGGCCGGGCCGTCACGGCGCGCACCCAGGGTGACCTGGACGGGCTCCTCACCGACCTGCCGCCGCGTCCCGCCGAGCAGCCGCCGGCCCGCCGGCGAGGCGGCTGGCCGCTCCCGCTGGCGCCGGTCATGCTCTTCGTGATCTTCATCGCGGTGGCAGGCGCGGCCGGCCACGACGGCCACGCTCCGGACGGCAGGCCCGGGCCCTGGGCCCTCTGGTGGCTGCTGTGGCTGGTCCCGATCGCGATCTTCACCGCCCGCCGGTGGCTCCGCGGCCGTGGCCCGCTGACGGGCAGGTGAGCAGCGGGCATGACGAACACCTGCACCGCGACACAGCCCGCTCCCGCCAGGCAGTCGCGGCAGATTTCCGCGCTGCGGGGGCCAGCCTCGGCGCCCCGGTCATGTAACCCTGCTGGTCAGGGCGATCATCGCCCGGCACGGGCCGGTCATCGCGGCCGCGGCGGTGGGGCTGGTGGCCATCGCGGCCGCGGCCACGCGGGGATTCAGCTTCGTCAGCAAGGGCACGAACGCTGCCTCGCTGGCGATGGCGATCGCCACCGGCGTGGCCTGCTGTGCTACGCGACCGCGCTCGCCGTGCTGCGCGCGCCCGGCGGCCAGCGCGGCTGACCGCCGCGCCGCCACCACCTTCCGGCCCGCCACCACCTTCCGCCCCCCACCACCTTCCGGCCCCGGCACCGATGCTGGTCGCCAGCGGCGATAAGTTGTAGCGGGCGAGGAGGTGGGAGCGGCAGCATGAGCAGCGTCGGCGGCCTGATGACGAGCGGTCCGCTCATCCTGGCCATGCCCGTCGCCGCCGCGGCCGGGGCGATCACCTTCCTGTCCCCGTGCAGCCTCCCGCTGATCCCCGGTTACCTCTCCTACGTGACCGGCATGTCGGGCGCCGATGCCGGGCGCGTGCCGCCCGCCGGCGCCGGGCAGCCAGAGCCCGGAAGTGCCGGGCAGGCGCAGCCCGCGGCGGCGAGCCGGCCGAGTGGCAGCCGGACGGTGGCCGGGTGCGCGCTGATCGTGCTGGGCTTCTCCGTCCTGTTCGCCGTCTACGGTGCGGCATTCGGCGGGCTCGGCGGGCTGCTGCTGACCCATCAGCGGGAGCTGATCCAGGTGCTCGGCGGCGTGACGATACTGCTCGGGCTGCTGTTCGCGGGGCTCTTCGACCGGTTCCCCGTGACCGGCCGGATGCTGCGGCCCTCGTTCCGGCCGCGGGCCGGGCTGGCCGGCGCGCCGCTGCTCGGCGTGCTGTTCGGCCTGGGCTGGACACCGTGCACCGGGCCGACGCTGGGCGTGGTCCTCGGGCTGGCCGCGACCACGGGCACCGCCAGCCGCGGCGCCTTCCTGCTGTTCATCTACGGGCTCGGCCTCGGCGTGCCGTTCCTGATCTTCGCGGTGCTGTTCCAGCACGGGGTGAAGGGCTTCGGCTTCGCCCGCAGGCACGCGCTGGCGATCATGCGGGTGGGCGGCGTGCTGCTCATCCTGGTCGGGATCCTGCAAGTGAGCGGGGCCTGGACAGACGTGATGAACTGGCTGCGGCTGCACTGGATCTCCAGTTACTCCTCGCCGATCTGACTCAGCGGCCGCACCGGGAGCGCTGTCGGCTGCCTGACGACGCCGGGGCAGAATTGGCGGCCGGGGAGGGCGTCTCGCGGGACGCTGACTTCGTCGGCTGACGCCTTCGGTTCATGCCTGGGGGTCCTGGCCGCCCGCGCAGCGCGTCCGGGATCGCCTGGTTCCACAGCGTGTCCCGGAACACGCCGCTGATCATGTCGGCGGCGCCCGCCAGCACCAGGCAGGCCAGTGCGAGGCCGATATCGGGGGCCAGGCCGAACGCCGCGACCGCGGTGCCCCAGACGGCCGCCGCGACCGCGATGGCCAGCCCGTGCCGGCGCACCCGGCCGGTCCAGCCGCTGACCGCCAGCGCGGCGATGGCGCCCGCCGAGTTGGCCGAGAAAATCAGCCCCACCGCCCACTGCGCGTGCAGGGTGACCGCCACGAACGGGAACGGCGCGGCCGGGTAGGCGAGCGTCATCGCGGCCAGGTCGGCCAGGTAGGACCCGATGAGCTCCGGGCGGGTGCGCGCGTACCGCAGCCCCGCCAGCATGCCGCTCAGCCCGGGCGGCCGCCGCTGGCTGCCGTCGGCCCCCTGCTGCCCGGGCAGCGGGCGCAGCCCGCACAGCAGCGCGAACGAGAGGGCTAACGAGGCAGCGTCCGCCGCGTAGACGATCACCGGGCCGGGGCCGGACGCCAGCACGCCGCCCAGGGCCGATCCGGTGATCATGCTGGCGTTGCCGGACAGCGCGAGCAGCGCCGAGGCCGCGGTCAGCTGCTCCCGCGGCACGATGCGCGGCACCGATGCGTCCAGCGACGGCCGCTGCAGGGCGGCCAGCGCCATCGTCCCGGCGGCCGGCACATAGAGCGGCCACACCGCGGGCCGCGGCAGCAGCGCGTTAGCCGCCAGCGCCGCGGCGATGCCGCCGAGCCCGGCTTCGGACCAGCGGGCGACCCGGCGGCGGTCCAGCCGGTCCGCCAGCACGCCGCCGTACAGACCGAAGATCACCAAGGGTACGAGCTCGACCGCGCCGAGCAGCCCGACGTCGATGGCCGACCCAGTGAGCTGCTTGGCCTGCACGAGCAGCGCGACCTCCGTGGCCTGGCTGCCGATCAGCGTGATCGTCCGGCTGGCATCTGCGCAGGAGCGGGTCACGGTCAACCGCGACACAGCCGACCGACCGCCCGCCTTCCACGGCGAAGAAGCCGTCGCGCACCAGGGCGGTGGCCCGGGGCAACAGCGGCCATCTCCCCTCAAGCGCGGCCAGCCAGAGCGCCTCAACCCACCCGTAATCCTGACTGCGGTTCCGCACAGCAGGTCGGTGACCAGGCGCCCTTTCTCACGTTCACGCGGCAGCGGCCGCTCCACCCGGCGGGTCCTCACCGAGGGTCTAGTCCAGCCAAGTGATGAAGGCCAGCGGGCTGCCGGCGAAGTGCTGCCAGACCCGGGCCTGAATGGCCGGTGGACTCAACGATCTGGGGCGAGCCGGAGGGTCGTGGCCGCAGCAGCGGCTGTCACCATGGATTCTGAGCCGTGGTGGCCGTACTTGGTGCGGTATGCGGCATCGACGCCGGCGTGAAGGTCAACTTCCCCTTGACCGAGGTCTTCGACGGTGATGTCGGCTGCCAGACCGGGAACGCGGATGCGGGCGCGGCGTGAGAGGAGTGCGTGACCGAACCATCCGGTCTCCCGTCGGTACCAGGTCCGCACGTATACCTGCTCATTGACACAGACGACCCAGATCGGCGTCCAACGCCGTAGGCGCCCGTCGGGGCGCCTGATGGCGATGTGCAGTTCGACGGCCGAACAGATGGAGTTCAGCTCTTCCGGCGACCACTTGACAATCACGGGGTAAGTCCTTCCCTGCGCGACCGGCGAATGGTTCCTCCCGGTACCAGGGACTCACCGGCCGCCTCAGGAGTGGGGAGACCCTCACCAGGGACGATCCCAGTGTCGTCGAACAATCCGCCGGTCGGGCCGTCGTCCGGCAGGGTCGCGAGTCGGATTGCGATCGCTGCGCCCTGCTCGGGGGTCTGGTGCCGTTGAACGCGTTGAGGTCGGTCGCCACGTATCCGGGGCAGGCGTTGTTGATGAGGACGTTCGTGTCGCTCAGCTCTTTGGCGTACTGGATGGCGGCAGCAGAGCGTTGGTGACCCGGATCACGCCAATGACGTTGGTCTCAACGACCCTCTGCACCTCCTCCGGCTTGAGCGTCGTCGGCGCCTCCGGCCAGCCGCCAGCGACGCCGGCGTTGTTGATCAGCACGTCGAGCCCGGCCGCGATGGCGTATCCAATTCCCTTGTTCGCGCCGGTGACCAGCGCGATCGTCTGTTCGCTCATGCGATCAAGCATGCGTGCGGCTCACTGGGCCACCAACACCGTCTCAGTACCGCAGCGATACCCAGAGGGTAATGATCGGGTTACTGATGCCGCCTACCCTGGTCGCATGGACCCGCGAGCTGCGGTACTTCGTCGCGGTAGCAGAGGAGCTGCACTTCGGCCGTGCTGCCGACCGCCTGGGCATCGCCCAGCCACCGCTGTCCCGAGCGATCACCCAGCTCGAGCGGCAGCTCGGCGTCACGCTGTTGCAGCGAACGAGCCGTAGAGTGGCGCTCACCGCGGCCGGAGCCGTGCTGCTGTCCGAGGGGCGAACGATCCTCGGCGCGGTGGCCGCGGCCGAACGGCGCACTCAACGGGCCGCCGCCGACCATCCCAGACTTGTCCTGGCCACTAAGGCGGGCGCCTCCGGCGAGCTGCTGGAAAAACTGCTCGACGCCTACGCCAGTGAACCGGGCGCCATCACCGTCAACTTGCTCCTGTGTGACTCCCAGCAGCAACGGCAGTTGCTGTGGGAGGGGCAGGCCGACGTGGCCTTGATGCACCTGCCCTTCGATTCCACGGCCGGACTCGACACCGAGGTCCTTTGCACTGAGCGGCAAGTCGCAATTCTGCCCGCCACGCATGCACTGGCCGGTCATACCCATGTCCGGGTGGCTGATGTCGCGACGCTTCCTGAGCTGCCGCTGGCGCGCTGGCGCAGTGCCGACGGCAAGTTCCCCGAGGGGCCAGGCGCCGGGGTGCGCAACCTGACCCAGCTTTTTCAGCTGATCGCGCTTGGCCGCACCATGGTAATTATTCCCGAGTCCGCGAGCGTTGACCTACGTCGCGACCTCGTCGCTGTACCAGTCTTGGACGCGCCGGTCGTGACCACAGTGATCGCGTGGCCGCAACTCAGTCGCTCCCGCGCTGTCGCTGACCTGATCCGTGTAGCAACTAGTCTTTGAGCATGGCCGACGGCTCATCGATCGCAGGTAGCACGCTCAGCTTCGGACGCCGATTCTCCGTGCAGGCCGTGAAGTCCTTGCCGAACAGCGACTCGGCCCCGCCCAGCACCCGCTCGGTCTGGCCCGGCGCCGGCGGCTCTGCCCCTGGCGATGGTCAGCGTCCCGCGATGATCAGCGGCACGGGCGGCAGCGATGGTCAGCGGCGTGGTGGTAGCGGGGGGCGGCGTTTCGCTGGGCGCTGGGCAGTGTCAGGCGGCGGCGCGGCGGGCCGTTCGGCCAGCGCCTCCAGCGCGACCCGCACCGCGGTCTCCAGCTGAGGGTCGCGACCGGCCGACCAGTCGTCGGGCGAGTTCAGGACCGGCACGTCCGGATCCACCCCGTGGTTCTCCAGCTCCCAGCCGTAGCCGTTCATCCAGATCGCGTACCTGGGCACGGTCATCGCCGTGCCGTCCACCAGCACGTGCCCGGGCACCCCGTCGATCCCGATCACGCCGCCCCAGGTCCGCGCCCCGACGACCGGGCCGAGGCTGAGGATGCGGATCGCCGCCGTGACGATGTCGCCGTCCGAGCCCGCGAACTCGTCGGCCAGGGCGACCACCGGGCCGCGGGGCGCATCCTGCGGGTACGTGGTCGGCTGCAGCCCGCGCGGCATGTCCCAGCCGAGGACGCGACGGGCCAGCTTCTCCACGACCAGCTCGGAGACATGGCCGCCGCGGTTGCCCCGGACGTCCACGACGAGCGCGTCGTGCGTCATCTCCAGGTGCAGGTCGCGGTGGAAGTGCGCCCACCCCTCGCCCATCATGTCCGGGACATGCAGATAGCCGACCCGGCCGCCGCTGAGCTCACGGACGGCCCGCCGCCGGCCCGCCACCCAGTCCTGGTAGCGCAGCCGGGCCTCGTCGTCGAGCGGCACGACGACGACCCGGCGGCTGCCGCCGCCACCCGGCGGTGACAGCGCGAGCTCGACCGGCACGCCCGCGGAGCCGACCAGCAGCGGGCCGGGCCCGGCCTGCGGATCCACCGCCTGGCCGTCCACGGCGAGCAGGGCCTCGCCGGGGCGTGCGTTCACGCCGGGCGCGGTCAGCGGGGAGCGCGCCCGCGGATCGGACGACTCACCGGGCAGCACCCGCGCAATGCGCCACGCGCCCGCGGCGTCCCGCTCGAGGTCGGCCCCCAGCAGGCCGACCGTCGCGTCGTCATCGTCCCGGTCGTCCGGCGCCGGCCTGACGTACGCATGCGAGGTGCCGAGCTCGCCGAAGACCTCCCACAGCAGGTCGGCGAAGTCCTCGCTGCCGGCGATCCGGTCCAGCAGCGGCCGGTAGGCGTCCAGCACCCCGGGCCAGTCCACCCCGGCCATGTCCTCGACCCAGAAGTCGTGCTGCATGATGCGGCCGGCCTCGTCATAGGCATGCCGCCACAGCGCCACCGGATCGGCCATGTACCGCGCGCGCGACAGATCGATGGTGACCGCGTCATCGGACCCCTCGGAGTCATCCTTCTCGGCCGGGAGCACCCGCAGGTCGCCGTGATCACTGACGACCAGCCTGGTCCCGTCGCCGCTCACCTCGAACCAGTCGAGCTCCCCGACAACCTCGGCGCACTGCCGCCGGTCCAGGTCGAACCGCTCCAGCGAGGCCCGCGGCTGGAGGCCGTCCAGCTCCGCGGCACCCTCGCCGAGGGTGCCGGACAGCGGCTCGCGGAGCCAGGCCAGGCCGCCCTTGACCGGTTGCAGCGAGGAGTACCGCGACTCGGGCACGGGCACCTGGACCACCCGGGCGGCCAGCCCTCCGGTGTCCACGGTGACGGCCGCGGGAACCGGCTCGGAGTCGTCGCTGTCCTCGCTGCCGCGGCCGCGGCCGACCGGACGGCCGTCCGGCAGCGGGCCGAACGGCGACGGCGAGTCCGCGGCGAGCGGCACCAGGTAGGGCCGGCTGCCGAACGGGAACGACAGGTCGAAGGAGTGCGCGTCGTAGACGGGGTCGAAGCTGCGCTTGGACAGGAACGCGAGGTAGCGCCCGTCAGTGCTGAACACCGGCTCGGAGTCGGTGAACCGGCCGTCGGTGACGTCGGCGATCGTCCGGTCCGCCAGCCGGGCCAGCCGGATCCTGGACAGCGGGCGCGGCCCGGGCTGGGCCCAGGCGAGCCAGGCGGAATCCGGCGAGTAGGCCAGCTCGGTCACGGCTCCGTCCGCCGACGCGGCCAGCTCGGTCACCTCGCCCGAGGCAACGTCCACGACCAGCAGCCGGCCGTCTCGCGCGGCCACGGCCACTGTCGTGCCGTCCGGCGCGGCCGCGAGCTCGGTCACCCGGCCGAGCTGACCGGCCGCCAGCCGCCGCGAGCGCCCGGCGGGAGCGGCAATCTCAGCATCACCGGCGCCAGCGCCCGCGGAGTCGGCGCCGGCAGTCTCGGGGCCGGCGGCGCCAGCGCCCGCGGAGTCGGGGCCGGCAGTGCCGGGGCCGGCAGTGCCGGGGCCGGCAGTCTCGGGTCCCCCGGCGCCAGCGCCCGCGGAGTCGGGGCCGGCAGTCTCGGCGCCGGCAGTCTCGGGGCCGGCGGTCGCGGCGTCTGCCGAGCCGGGGCTGGCCGCGTCAGTGGCGGGGGCGATCTCCAGCGCCTGCTCGCCGTCGGCGTCGGTCACCCAGACCACCTGGCCGGCCCGGCCGAGCACCCGCGGCAGCCGGGCCCGCGGCGTCACCGCGAGCGCCCGGGCCGGGCCGTCGCGGTGCGTCAGCCAGTGCACGGTGCCGCGGACCTCCACGGCGCTGGCCTGGCCGGTGTAGTCGACGGACAGGTCGCCCAGGTGGTCCTCGGCGGAGATCAGCCGCGGGCTGCGTGCCATCACCGGCGAGGCGAGCCTGATGTCCAGCGGCCTGGCCTCGGCCTCGAGGTCCGCCAGGAGCCAGATGTCCCCCGCGACGTGGTAGACGATGCGCTGGCCGTCGGTGCTCGCGTTGCGGGCGTAGAAGCCGTCGTGGTCGGTGTGCCGGCGCAGTCCGGTGCCGTCCAGCGCGCACGAGTACAGGTTCGCCGTGCCCTCGTGATCGGCGAGGAACACCAGCCGGCCGGCGACGATCATCGGGCTGGCGACCTGGCCGGGCAGGGTCTCGGCGACCCGGGCGAACCGGGGCCCGCCACCCTGCGGCGGATCCCGGTCCGCGCGGGCGCGGGACACCCACAGCCGGCCCGCGGTCCCGCCGCGGTAGCGCTTCCAGAACGCCGGCTCGCGGCCATGCCGCCCGGTCAGCAGCGCCACCGCCGCGGGCTCGATCGCCAGGTCCGCCACCGGCCCGAAGGGCAGCCTGCGGGGTGCCCCGTCGCCGGGCCGCACCGCGTGCGCCCAGGTGTGGTGCCCGAACGGCTGCCCGGCCGCGGTGACCGCGAGCAGCTCACCGTCGGGGGTCCAGCCCGAGAGCCGGGTGTGGTCGTCGCCCCAGAACGTCAGCCTGCGGCTGACTCCCCCGTCCAGGCTGGCCAGGTACACCTCGGGGGCGCCGTCGCGCCTGCTGGTCCACGCCACCGAGGCGCCATCGCGGGCCAGCCGGGGATAGCTGGCCCGGGCCCGGTCCGCGGATAGCCGCCAGGCCCGGCCGCCGCCGACCGGTGCCAGCCAGACGTCGTCATCGGCGACGAAGGTCAGGAGGTCAGCGTGCAGATGAGGAAAACGCAGGTACCCGTCCGAAGCCACCGCATCATGGTAGACGGGGCCCGGGCCCGGTGATCACTGAGCCTTTTCATCCCCACCAAGATCATTCGCATGCTGCGGGCGGATGCGGATGCGGATTCAAAGGTTCACTTCGGTGCTGCGGCCGACACCAGCTCCTCGATCAGCCGCAGGTCCTCGTCTTCCTCGGGATGCCACTGCACCCCGACGCCGAACGGGTGCCCCTGCAACTCGACCGCCTCGACGATCTGGTCATCCGCCCAGGCGACGGCGAGCAGCCCGGTGCCGAGCCGCTGGATGCCCTGGTGATGCCGGGTGGGCACGGCAGCGTGCGGGCCGAGAACCTGGCCGAGCCGGCTGCTCACGCTCACCTGGACGTCGTGCGCCGACATCTTCACCGGATCAGGCGCGTGCCGGTCATGACCGACCGCGTCCGGCAGGTGCTGGATGAGCGAGCCGCCCCGCACCACGTTGAGCGCGTGCATACCCCGGCAGACCGCGAGGAACGGCCGTTCGGCGTCGATAGCCGCGCGCAGGAGGGCGAGGTCGAAGGTGTCCCGCCGCCGGTCGGCCGGGGTGGTCTGCTCGTGCCGCGTCGCCCCGTACAGCCGGGGGTCAAGGTCGGGACCGCAGGAGATCAGGATGCCGTCGAGGCCGGCCACCAGGCGCGGCACCGAGTCAATGGGAACTGGCGGCAGGACTACCGGGATGCCGCCCGCCCGTTCGACCGACCGGCTGTACGTCACAGGTGAGAGCACGGCCTCACGGACGAAGTCGGACCATCGGGCTGGCTCAAGGTAGCCGGTGATGCCGATGAGCGGGCGAGAGATGTGTCCTCCTCCGGGAGCGGCCATATGCCCATGATGGTGCATAACGCCTAGCCAGGAGCGGTACCTCGCTGAATTAGCCCGCAGATGCGCGAGCCCGTTCGCGGCCGCCGCCGCGGGCGCCGGTACCCGGCCGCCGGCGAGGCCCCCGGGCCGGGATCATCATGGGTTCCGCGGCCGACGCTACAAAAGCATGTCTTACCGGTAAGTAACGGTTTTCTACCCGGCATCTGCGTTCATGTCCGCCGATGTCATAGCGGGGATACAGAGCCGCTTCCTGCAACGTAATCCTGGCACTAATCTACTAAGCGAATACGTATTTCACGCGATTGG
Organism: uncultured Actinomycetes bacterium; assembly: GCA_963702235.1. Lineage (GTDB taxonomy): Bacteria > Actinomycetota > Actinomycetes > Streptosporangiales > Streptosporangiaceae > PALSA-505. Next base: position 383,397 of record CAVPBZ010000018.1, on the reverse strand, counting down.
TTTCCCTGCCGCCTTCTAGGCGGCGGTTTCCGCTGCCTGGAAGCGGTTGTGGCCCCTGCATACGGGTGCCAGACTCCTGCTGTGGCGAACAGCGCGGAAAGGCGGGACGGCCAGGCATCACTAAACCCCGCCCTCGTCAAGGAGTCATTCGCCCGCATCGAGCCGGTCGCTGACAAAGCCATGGCTTATTTCCATGGCCGGCTCTTCGCCGCGAGCCCGGAGCTGCGCGCGCTCTTCCCGCTGGCCATGGACAGGCAGCGGGACCGGTTTTTCCGGGCGCTGGCCCGGCTCGTGTGGAGCCTGGACTGCCCTGAGGAGCTGACATCGTTCGCCCAGCAGCTCGGCCGTGACCACCGCAGGTTCGGGGTGACCGCCCGGCACTACCCGGAGTTCATGGACGCCCTGCTGGCCACGGTGCGCGAGTTCTCCGGGCCCGCCTGGTCCGACGACCTGGCCGCCGCCTGGCAGGCCGCCCTCGACACAGTGGCGCAGACCATGATGGAGGCCGCGGCCGCAGACGCCAAGCACGCGCCGTCCTGGTGGCTGGCGGAGGTCATCGGGCACCAGCGCCGGGCCGGCGACCTGGCCGTGCTCACGGTCCGGCCGGACCCGGCGCTGTGCTACCTGCCCGGCCAGTACGTCAGCGTGCAGTCGGCGCGGCGGCCCAGGGAGTGGCGCAACTACTCGATAGCCAACGCCCCGCGCGACGACGGCACGATCACCCTGCACGTCCGCGCGGTCCCCGGCGGGCTGGTGAGCACCGAGCTCGTCCAGCACGCGGTGGCGGGCGACACGCTGCTGCTCGGCCCGGCCCGCGGGACGATGACCCTGCCGCCGGGCTCAGGCCGCGACCTGCTCTGCGTGGCGGGCGGCACCGGCCTGGCCCCGCTCAAGGCCATCACCGAGCAGGCCGCCGCTGCGGGCAGGCCGGCGGTGACGCTGCTGTTCGGCGCGCGCACCGAGGCCGGGCTCTATGACTTGCGGGAGCTGCGGCTGCTGGCGGCTCGCTGCCCGTCGCTCGAGCTGGTCACGGCGGTCTCCGATGACCCGGGCTCCGGCGGGGTGCAGGGGCTGCTCCCCGAGGTGCTGCGGGACCGGGCCGAATGGAAGGACCGCGACGTTTACGTCTGCGGGCCCGTCGCGATGGTCAGCCGGACCGAGACCGTGCTGGCCGGCCTGGGCGTGCCGGCCGAGCGGCTGCACTACGACGAGCCAGAGCCCGGGCGCGCAGCAGAGACGGCAGGCTAACCCAGGTACTCGCCGAAGAAGGCGAAGATGCGCCGCCACGCATCCGACGCCGCGTCCGGGTCGTAGCGCAAGCCCAGCACCCTGGTCAGCACGCCGTAGCCGCCCTCGTGATCGTTCATGAACGCGTGCGTGGCGCCAGGGTAGACCTTGACGTCGTGCGGCACGTCCCGCTCGGTGAGGGCCTTCTCCAGGCGGGGCAGATCGGTGCGGGTCATCCGGTCCTTGCCGCCGTAGCTGGCCACGACCGGGCACGCGCCGTCCAGCATCCGGTCGATGTCCTTGGTCACCGGCCCGTAGTTCACCGCCGCCGCGCCGAATCCGGGCCGGGGGGCGCACAGCAGCGCGAACCCGCCGCCCATGCAGAAGCCGACCACCCCCACCTTCCCGGTGCAGGTGTCCAGGCCCTTCAGCCAGGCCGCCGCGGCGTCGATCTGCTCGAACACGGGTCCCGATCCGGCCATCACCTGGCGGAAGGCCGCCCGGAGGCACAGCGGCCAGGGCTTGCCGTGCCACAGGTCCGGCGCGACCGCGATGTAGCCGCTGGCGGCGACCCGGTCCGCCTGGCGGCGCAGGTCGGGGGTCACGCCGAACACGTCGTGCACCACCACGACGCCGGGGAACCTTTCCGGCGGCCCGCCGGGAACCTGCCGGGCCGGCATCGCCAGGTAGCCGGGCGCCGATGCCGCGTCAGCCATCGCAGAAACCTCTCAGACCTTGCGCCATTTCGGCATCCAGGTGCCGTCGGTGACGGTGTAATCGCCGAAAAGCGCGGGCGCCTCGGCCTGCATCAGCTCGCCAATCTTGCCGAAGACCAGGCGGATCTCTTCCTCGGCGCCCGGATCGGTCCTTGCCTCGATGGTGTGCCGCAGCGTGCGGACATTCGCGGTCCAGACGATCCCGGTGCCCACGCCCTCCGGGGCGAACCGCCGCATGAATGACGTCTTGTGCTTCTTCTCATGCATCTTGACGCCATCTGCGTCCAGCCCGAAGTGCCCCGCCATCCAGAGCTGGAATTCCTCCAGCTGCTCCAGCACAGCGGTGGCCCGCTTCATCAGCTCCGCGTCCTCCAGCGCCCATTCCGGAAACCAGAACGGCAAGTCATCCAGGCGCACGAACCGCAGCGACTCCTGCGAGACCGCGGTGCCCGGCCGGTGCCGCACCACCTCATGGGTCATTACCCGGCTAACGTTGTGCAGCACGAACGTGAAGCTGGCGTGCTCGAGCACCGAGCCGTGCGCCATCGACAGGATGTTCTCCAGGTACTTCGCCTGGTCGGTGCGGACCTGCCTGACGTTCGGGTTCAGGCCCGGCTCCCAGGAGCGGTAGCACATCTTGCCGGCGAACTCGGCCAGGTTCTGCGCGTCATTGTCAAGATCGCCGCGGTCCAGCCGCTCCAGCCAGCTCTCCCCGCCGACCTCGCGCAGGTAGGCAGCGATCTGGTCGTAGTCGAGCCGCGGCTTGGCGACCAGGAAGACCTCGGGCTCCACACTCCTCATGTCACGGCACGATACCGGGTCGTCTGCTCGTGTCGCCGGCGGCAACGCCGGTGGCCTCACCGCGACCCTGGCCAACTGCGTGGGCTACTGCGTGGGTACTCGCGTGTGGTGATCAGGCGGCTCGCGGGCCAGAGTCGAATCAACCCCGGCTGGACCGGCTGCAACCGGCCGTCCTGGCCGCTCGTCGAGCCGAAGGAGCAGCTCATGTCCCTGTTGTCACGTTCCCTGGCCCTCAAAGCCGGCCTGACCGCTGCCGTAGCCGTCCTGGCCACGGCGGGCACGGTGGCCGGCGTGGCCACTGCGTCGGCGTCACCGGCGGCCCCCCGGGCCGCAGCGACAGCCACGATCGATCACCAGCTCTGTTACTCAGCGACGGCCACCGGGTTCAAGATCCCGACGAGTGTTATGCTGGCCAACCAGCTCAGCAGCACGACGTTCCCCATCAAGATTTCCTCGGTGGCCTTCCACTGCAACCCGGTGGAGAAGATCCTGCCGACCGGCCGGGTGTTCCCGATCAACTTCCCGAACGACCACCTGCTGTGCTGGAACATCGCCGAGGGCGTCCAGCCCGGCCACACCGTGCAGGTGACCAACCAGTTCGGCACCGCCAGGCTGGTCACCGGCCAGCCGAACTACCTGTGCCTGCCCAGCTGGAAGAGCCTGACCGGGCCGCCGGTGGAACCGACCGCGGCGCCGCCCGGGCTCGGCCACTTCGCGTGCTACCCGGTGCAGGGGAGTGGCTACAAGCCGCCGGTGGTCATGCTGCAGGACGAGTTCGGCGGCCCGACGACCGTTCAGGTGAGCCCGCAGCCGACCGAGCTGTGCGTGCCCACCGAGAAGATCGTGAACGGCAAGGTCTACAAGATCATCAAGCCGCAGTGGAGCCTGCTCTGCTTCCCGGTGTCGAAGACCCCCATCATCACGCCGGTGTTCGACAAGAACCAGTTCGGCAGCAAGCCGGTCAACATCCTGCAGACCGCCACGCTCTGCCCGCCCTCGACCGTGAAGGTCATCAGCTAGGCGCGCGCCGCCTGCAAGGACAGGACTCCTGCGTGCCGGGGCACGCAGGAGTCCTCGTCGTCCTTGGCTCCTGGCCTGGACGCCCAGCCGCGCCCAGCCGCGGTCAGCCGCGGGCAGGCGGGGCGGACAGCCGCTCGCGGCACAGGTTCAGCACGTTGGTGATCACCTGGTGACCGGTCCGGCCCGCGGCGGTCAGGATCGACTCGGGGTGGAACTGCACCGCCCACCGGCCCGCCGCCGCGTCCTCGATGGCCATCGCCACCTCACCGGTCGCCGCGGTCACCTCGAATCCGCCGCAGACGGCGCCGGCCTGCGCGTACAGCGAGTGGTACCGGGCCGCGACGAACTCGTCCGGCAGGCCGGCCAGCAGCTTGCCCCCCCGCACCCGCACCAGGCCCGGCTTGCCGTGCCAGGGCTCGGCCAGCACCGACAGCGAGCCGCCCGCGTGCTCCACCATCGCCTGCAGCCCCAGGCACACGCCGAACGCGGCGAGCCGGCGCGCGTCCAGCTCGGCCAGCAGCTCGTCGCAGCCGAAGTCCGACGGCCGGCCCGGCCCGGGCGACAGCACGACCAGGTCCGGGGCCAGCTCGTCGAGCAGCGCGGGATCGAATCCGGCACGCAGCGTGGTCACCTCGGCGCCCTGCTGGCGGAAGTAGTCGCCGAGCGTGTGCACGAACGAGTCCTGGTGGTCCACGACGAGCACCCGCAGGCCGTCCCCGGCGCGCTCCTGGCTGGCCGTCACGGGTGCGGGTCCGGCCGGCAGCCGTTCGGGATCCAGGGTTTCCAGCAGCGCCCGCGCCTTGATGTGCGTTTCCCGCTCCTCGGCCGCGGGATCAGAATCGAACAGCAGCGTCGCGCCCGCGCGGACCGCGGCCACGCCGTCGCGGATGTGCGCGGTACGCAGCGTGAGGCCGGTGTTCATCGAGCCGTCGAACCCGATCGTGCCGACCGCGCCGCCGTACCAGCGCCGCGGTGACTCCTCGTGCTCCTCGATGAACTGCATCGCCCAGGTCTTGGGCGCGCCGGTCACCGTGACGGCCCACATGTGGGTGAGGAACGCGTCCAGCGCGTCGAACCCGGGCAGCAGCCGGGCCTCGACGTGGTCCACGGTGTGGATGAGCCTGCTGTACATCTCGATCTGGCGGCGGCCGATCACCCGCACGCTGCCCGGCACGCAGACCCGCGACTTGTCGTTGCGGTCCACGTCCGTGCACATGGTCAGCTCGGACTCCTCCTTGGCCGAGTTCAGCAGCGTGCGGATGTTCTCCGCGTCGCCGAGAGGGTCCTCGCCGCGGGCGATCGTGCCGGAGATCGGGCAGGTCTCCACCCGGTCACCGGTCACCCGGACGTACATCTCCGGCGACGCGCCGACCAGGTACTCCCCCTCGCCCAGGTTGAAGAAGAACTCGTAGGGAGCCGGGTTTCGGCGGCGCAGCCGCTCATAGAAGGCCGGCGAGTCGCACCGGCCGTAGAAGGTGTGCCCCGGCACCACCTCGAACAGGTCGCCGCGGGCGAACCGCTCCTTGGCCTGGGCGACGACCCCGGCGTAGCGGCCGGGCACCGGCTGCGGCGGCAGGGCGGCCGGGCCGTCCGTGCTGCCCGCGGGGCGGGTCGGGGACGTCAGCCGGGCCAGCCCCGCCGTCGATGCGCCGCCCGCCTCGAACTCGTAGCTGTACCTGACGGCCGTCTCCCGCTTACGGTCGAGCACGAAAAGCTCGTCGGGCAGGTGCAGCACGAGATCGCGCTGATCGGCCGGCCGCTGCAGGCTCAGCCTGATCTCCTCGAACTGGAAGGCGAGATCGTAACCGAACGCGCCGTACAGCCCCAGGTGCTGCTCGGCCGAGGCGAACGCCGCGACGACCTCGCGCAGGGCGGTGAACACGGTGGGGCGGCGGCTGCGCTGCTCCTCGGTGAAGGCCCGGTCCGGCTCCGGGATGACGACCGCGATCTCCCGGGCGCCCGGCTCCGGCCCGCCGGCGTCCGGCGGGGCGGGCAGGCCGGCCGCGCGGTGCAGGGCGGCGCCGATCACCGGCAGCAGCACCATCCCCCGCTCGTTCAGCGCCCGGGCCGCGATCCGCAGGCCGGCCGCGACGATCTCGACGCAGGGGTCCACGTAGGCCAGGTGCCAGCGGCTGTACCGGCCCGGGTACTCCATGCCGGAGCTGAGCACGCCGCCGCGACGGCCGTCGGCCGCCACCGCGATCCCGGCCAGCAGGGCGGGGTCGAACGACGCGGCGGTCCTGGTTATCCGCACCCCGGCGGCGGTGCGGAACTCCGCGTGCTCCGCTTCCTGCTCCGCCTCGGGATCTGCGTCCTGTCGCTGTCCGGGATCCACGTTGGCCCCTGATCGTCTCGGGCCCGGAGGGCCGCCGCGTCAAAAAAGCGACCGCCGCTGCCGGGCGATCGCTTCGGAATCTGCGCGCTGCGCGAACCTGCCACCGCCTAACGGTGACGCCACCACTTGACGGGGTTCGCGGGCACGGTGCGAGTTTAGCCGCACCGGCTGCGGCGCGCCAGCGACAGCCCGCCAGAGACGGGTCAGCGCCGGTCCCGCGGTAGCGCCCGCATCGACGCCATCATCTCCACCGGGGACAGCGCGTCCTCCGGCAGCGGGGTGGTTCCGTCCCGGCTCGGCCGCAGGCCGTCCAGGACGATGGCCAGGTACCGTCGCCAGAGCCCGGGCCGGACGCTCCCGGCGTACTCGGCGGCCGAGCTGAGCATGAACTCGATCAGCGGGACGTCGGTGGGACGGAGGTCGGCGCGCAGCTTCCCCTCCTGCTGCGCGCGCCCGACCAGCCTGCTCACCACCGGGAGCATGCGGCCGCGGGCCAGATCGACCCGGTCCCGCCCGTAGGTGGCGAACATGAAGATCTCGCGCAGTCCCCGGTCGCCGGTGAGCTCGGCGGCCGCCGCCTCGAGGAAGCTGACCAGGCCAGGCCCACGGGTCCGGATCGTCCAGGGCCCGCTCCGCGAGCGCCACGACCGTGTCAAGCCGCGCCTCGAACAGCGCATCGACCAGCGCCTCCTTGTCCGGGAAACGCCGGTAGACGGTGCCCACGCCCACCCCCGCCTGCCGTGCCACGTCGTCGAGCGTCGCCTGCAGCCCCCGCGTGGTGAACACCTCGGCTGCCGCGGCCAGGATCCGCTGCCGGTTCCGCTCGGCGTCCCTTCGCAGCGGGCGGGGAGCCGTCGTCTCCGCCTGCGATCCGGCCATCTTTTCTCCCTAATGATGCAGAGCGGAGGTTGCTTCTCCACTTAAGGTCGGGTAGCTTCTCCAAGTGGAGATACTACCTCCGGATAGGTGAGGAACATGACCGAAACCAGCGCGAGCGGCTCGTCCCCCGGGGCGGCCGGTCCCGACCCCCGCCGGTGGCTGATCCTAGGGGTCATCGGCATCGCCCAGCTGATGGTGGTGCTGGACGCGACCATCGTGAACATCGCGCTGCCGTCGGCGCAGAAGTCGCTGGCCTTCTCCACGGTGGACCGGCAGTGGGTGGTGACCGCCTATGCGCTCGCGTTCGGCAGCCTGCTGCTGTTCGGCGGACGGCTGGGCGACCTGATCGGGCGCAAGATCACGTTCCTGGGCGGCCTGATCGGCTTCGCCGCCGCGTCCGCCGTCGGCGGGGCCGCGACCAGCTTCGGCATGCTGGTGACCGCGCGCGCGTTCCAGGGCGCGTTCGGCGCGTTTCTCGCCCCGGCGGCGCTGTCGCTGCTGACCACGACGTTCACTGACCCCAAGGAGCGCGGCAAGGCCTTCGGCGTCTACGGCGCCGTCGCCGGCGGCGGCGGGGCGGTCGGCCTGCTGCTCGGCGGCATCCTCACCGAGTACCTGACCTGGCGCTGGTGCCTGTACGTGAACCTGTTCTTCGCCGGGATCGCGCTGGTCGGCGGGGCGCTGCTGCTGCGCCACCAGCCGTCACGCGGACGGGCCAGGCTGGATATGCCCGGCGTCGTGCTCGTCTCGGCCTCGATGTTCTGCCTGGTCTACGGGTTCTCCAACGCCGCGAGCCACAACTGGCACACGCCGTCCACGTGGGGTTTCCTGGCCGCGGGCGCGGCGCTGCTCGCCGTGTTCGCGCTCTGGCAGGCCCGCGCGCCGCACCCGCTGCTGCCGCCCCGGGTGGTGCTGGACCGCAACCGCGGCGGCGCCTACCTGGCGGTGCTGGTCGTGGGCGCCGGGATGTTCGGCATCTTCCTGTTCCTGACCTACTACCTGCAGCAGACCCTGCACTACTCCCCCGTGGTCACCGGCCTGGCGTTCCTGCCCATGATCGGGCTGATCGTCGTGGCGGCGAACCTGTCCAACATCGTGCTGCTGCCCCGGCTGGGCCCCAAGCCGCTGGTGGCGGTCGGCCTGCTGCTGGCGGCCGGCGCCATGGCGTGGCTGACCAGGATCGGCGTGCACTCGGCCTACGTGTCCGCGGTGCTGGGCCCGCTGCTGGTGACCGGCCTGGGCTTCGGCTTCACGATCGCGCCTGCGATGAACACCGGCACCTTCGGCGTGGCCCCGCAGGACGCGGGCGTGGCCTCCGCCACGCTCAACACCGGGCAGCAGATCGGCGGCTCGATCGGCACCTCGCTGCTGAACACGGTGGCGGCCAGCGCCACCGCGAGCTACCTGGCCGCGCACCTCACGCCGGGCGCGCTGGCGGGCGGCCACCCGGCGCCGCAGCTTGTCGGCCTGGCCCTCGTGCACGGTTACGTCACCGCGTTCTGGTGGGCAGCGGCGATCTTCGCGGCCGGCGCCGTGATCTGCGGGGCGCTGCTGCGCCGCGGCCCGCTCACCCCGGGTCACGCGGGGCAGGGCGGGGAGGGCGCGGAGCGCACCGGCATCCGCCAGGCGGCGGCCGCGGCGGACAGTATCTGAGCCGCTTCGCGCAGGCTGGGCGGGCTGCTGACCTCACGACCGTCCAGGAAGCTGCGCACCGTGGCCAGTACCGCCGGATCACCCAGCAGGCCGCCGTGGAAGGCCGGGACGAACAGCACGTTCTGCGGCATGCTGCAGGCGGGCAGGGTCACCGCGTCCGCCAGCGGGACGAGCGCCAGCCAGCGCTCAGACATTACCCGGGCAGCATCGTCGGCAGCGTACTGGGCCCCTACGCTGCTCACCGAGTCGATCAGCCGCTCCGCTCCGGCGGCGCCGAACGGCGACAGCTCTCCCACCAGCCGGTTCAGGATGCTGAGCGCATACCCGGACGCCACTCCCGGCCCCTGCTGCCCGGCCTGGGGGAAGCTGACCTGGCCGGGAGCCACGATGGGGCTGAGCAGGACGACCGATCCGACCGGCACCTGCGGGTGCCGCGCGAACATCGCGTAGACGCCGAGGCTCCCCTCGCTCTCCGCGACGAGATCCACCGGGCTGCCGGTCTGCGCGTGCAGGTGCCACACCTGGGTGGCGATCATGTCGCCTAGTTCCTGCATCGGCAGGTCGCTGGCGGCCCGGCCCTGCGGGATCGGCTTGCCCGCCGCGCTCAGCCCGAGGTAGGAGAACTGCTCGATGGTCATGGCGGACGTGCCGCGCAGGCTCCGGAAGCTATGGCAGCACGACGACCCGAATCCGGAGATGACCAGCACGGCCGGCGTCCGGTCCCGGTCCCGCACCGTGGCGGCCAGGCCGCCAGCCCGGCTGGCCGCCGCCGCGAAGCCCGCGGAGGCCGCGGCCAGGCCTGTCTGCGGCGCGCTGCCGGCCATGTCGAAGATCAGCCGGGTCGTCCCGATGGCCAGCGCGAAGACGCTGATCGCGACCAGCGGCGCGACCGGGATCCAGGCCAGCAGCGGGTGCGGCCTTGACCGCGGCCGTGCCACCGCCGCGGTCAGCCCGTACCAGGCCCGGGCGTTGAGGACGCCAGCCAGCCCGGCGACGGCGACGATGCCGGCCGGCGGCACCCGCGTGATCACGACCGCCAGCAGCGAATACTCAGCGAAGCAGGCCAGCATCCAGCCGGCCGCGCGCGGCGGCGGCAGCCGCCGCCACCACGCGGGCGACAGCCCGCCGTGGCTCAGCGGCAGGGCGATGGCCAGCAGCACGGGCACCGCCGCCAGGAACGGCCAGGAGAACGGCAGCACGGCCACGCCGAACACCAGCGTGGTGATCGGCACCAGCAGCAGCGCGGCCACCAGCGTGAACTCCATGCTGACCGCGAACATCCGCAGCGGCCGAGGTGCCCGCAGGTCGCGCGGCCAGGCCAGCTCCACCATGATCGTGTTCAGGACGGAACGGCCGGCCAGCAGGATGAGCGCGCCGGCCGCGAACTGAAGCCACGACCGGTTGTAGCCGAACAGCCACCTCAGGTCGTGAAACACCGCCAGCGGCGGCGGCGCGGTGACCTGGGCCGCCAGCGACCGGGCGGCCGGCGCGAGCGCGGTCAGCACCGCCACCTCTGCCATCGCGCAGCCGGCCGAGAAGGCGATCAGCCCGCGGTGCTGGAGGAAGCCGTCCGCGCGCGTGGCGCTGCCGCGGCCGGCCGAGCCGGCCGTAACGGCGATCCCGGTGCCGGCCAGGACCGCATCCGGCACGAGTTCGCGCCGCTGGTGCTGCACCATCCTGGCCAGCTGACCGGCCACGTGCCACAAGCGCTTAACCACCGCGCCTTGCCTCGGATCCGTCTTCGTAGGCTTCCGGCGAGCCGGCACCGGCGCGGCGGGGACCTGGAAAGGAATGGGACGCTACGGGCTGCAACGGCGAAGATCTCCTCGCCTATTCCTGCCGGGCCCGGCATTACGATCCGGCGGCAGGCGGGCCGGGCCCATTGTCTGGACCGGCGGCAGTCCTTTAGTGTCCCACCAGGCCCCCGCTGACACACCTCGCACAAACATGCCCGTAGGAGGCAAGTTATGAGAGCTGCCCGATGGTGGGCCCTGACCGGGTCCGTAGGGCTGGCCATATCGTTCATGGCGGGGACCGCGGCCGCGGCCGCCACTTCCGCACACCCGACACCCGGATCGCACCGGCTGGTGCTGAAGGGCTCGCTCGCGCCTGCCCAGGCGCGCGCGCACCCCGCTGGCAGCGTCGCGGCCACCAGCCCGGTGAGCTTCGACCTGCTGCTGTCGCTGCGGAACGCCTCGGGCGCGCAGGCGTTCGTCCGTGCGGTCTCGACCCCGGGCTCGGCGCAGTACCGCCACTTCCTCACCGACGCGGCCTGGGAGTCCCGGTTCGGGCCGACGACCGCCTCGGTCAGCAAGGCCGAGTCCTGGCTTCGCCAGCAGGGATTCACCGTCGGGTCGGTCCCGAAGGACCGCCTGTTCGTACCGGCCCAGGGGCCGGCGCGGCACCGTTGAGCACGCTTTCGGCGTGAAGCTCGGCTACTACACCGTGAACCGGCACAAGGTGCGGCTCGCCAGCACCGCGATGACGGTCCCGTCGTCGCTGTCCGGTGCGGTCTCCGGCGTCGTCGGTGTTAACCAGTACCTGGCCGTGAACGGCCTCGCGCGGCAGGCCAGTGCGCAGGCCGCCCCGGCAGCCAGTCCGTCCCAGGAGCCGGCGCCGCCCGCCGGCTTCCGCAACCCCCAGCCGTGCTCGGCGTACTGGGGTCAGAAGATCGACACCAAGGATTCGGACTCGCTCTACAAGCCCTACACCCACCCGCTGCCCTACGACATCTGCGGGTACAAGCCGGATCAGCTCCGCAGTGCGTACGGGCTCGGCGCGTCCGCGACCGCCGGCAAGGGCGTGACTATAGCGATCGTCGACGCGTACGACTCGCCGACGCTGCTGGCCGATGCCCAGAAGTACTACTCGCTGAACGACCCCTCGCACCCGCTGGCCTCGGCCCAGTTCACCAACGTCTCGCCCGCTACGGTCGGCAACGAGTCCGTGTGTGCCGCCAGTGGCTGGTTCTCTGAGCAGTCACTCGACGTGGAGTCCTCGCACGCGATGGCGCCCGGGGCGAACATCGAGTTCGTCGGCGCGCAGGACTGCTTCGACTCGAGCCTGCTGGCGGCCCTGCAGACGGCGGTCACCAGCGGCGCGTCCGTCGTGAGCAACTCGTGGGGCGATACGCTGGGCGACCTGCTCACCGACGCCTCGACCAAGACCGCCTTCGACAACACGTTCATGCTCGCGGACGCTACCGGCGTCAGCGTGCTGTTCTCCAGTGGCGACTTCGGTGACAACTTCGCCATTTCCGGGATAGCCGCTCCCGACTACCCGGCGAGCAGCCCGTTCATCACCGCCGTCGGCGGGACCACGCTCGAGGTGAACTCCGCCGGCGCCCGTGCGGCCGAGTACGGCTGGTCAACCGCCAAGCAGGTGCTCTGCACGTCCAAGGAGACGAACTGCGGCTCCGCGACCACGCCGGCGGGCACCCTGGCCTGGCAGGCAGGCAGCGCCGGCGGAACGAGTTACTACTACACCCAGCCCTACTACCAGGCCGGGGTCGTGCCGTCCGCACTCGCGCTGCGCAACCAGGCGCTCTTCGGCCCGGTACCGTTGCGGGTCGAGCCGGACATCTCGATGGACGCGGACGCGCAAAGCGGGATGCTGATCGGGCAGACCCAGACATTCCCCGACGGCGTCCACTACGGCCAGTACAAGCTGGGCGGAACCAGCCTCGCCTCGCCGCTGCTCGCTGGCGTCATCGCCGATGCCGACCAGGCCGCGGGCAGTCCGCTCGGCTTCCTCAACCCCGTCCTGTATAAGGCCTACACGGCGACCCCGGCGGCCTTCAACGACATCCTGCCGCCGGCGAAACCGCTGTCGGCGGCCGTGATTCGGGTCGACTACCTGAACACGGTGAACAACTCAGCCGGGTACGCCGTCAGCCTCAGGACGATCAACTACGCGGGCCCCGAGACGTACTGCGACGGGACAGGCAACTGCGCCACGCGCAACGTGACGCTGACCACCGCGCCGGGATTCGACGGCATGACCGGGCTCGGATCCCCGAGCGCGAAATTCATCGCGACGCTCTCCAAGTTCTGATCCGCACACCCTGGCGGCGGCCGTCGCGACGGCCGCCGCCAGGGCCGGACCAGGCGCAGTGGCCCCGCGGGGACGTCCCGGCGGGGCCATTTCGCGCATGCCCGCTGGCTGGTGGTTGTCTTCGGTTGTTTCCCGGCCCTCACCGAATAGAGACGGAACACGGAGCTACAGGTCCGATGCTGCCGATCTCGTTGAGGGTGATCAGGTGGAGTTCAAGATTCTGGATCCGGTCAAGCAGGCCGCGGAGTTCGCTGTCGTCCTGGACGCAGAAGATCATGCTCGTCCGGCCGTCGGCGGGTTCGATCATGACGTCGCCGAACAACCCTGCCACGAGCGGCCCGCACTCGCCGCGCAGGATGAGCTGGTACAGGTAGCCGGTGTCGGTGACCCCGGTACTCATGGCAACCTCCTCGGTCCCCGGCGTACGGTGCGCGCTGCTCAGCTGCAGCTACCAGCCCGGGTGCGTGTCAAATGCGGGCATACGTCCTATACCGCCATCAGTATGGCCCTGCCACTACAGAGCGTCAACAATTCGACCCCGCCACTACAGAGCGTTAACGCCTGGCCACCGGCCAGAGCGACCCTGCATCCACAGGTCGTATGGCTACCGGACGTCGAGGCCGGTGACGGCGCGGCCGATGAGCATGCGCTGGATTTCTGAGGTGCCCTCGAAGATCGTGAAGATCTTGGCGTCGCGGTGCCAGCGCTCCACCGGGTACTCGCGGGTGTAGCCGTTGCCGCCGAGAATCTGGATGGCCTGCTCGGTAACCCGCACGGCGGTCTCCCCCGCGACCAGCTTGGACATCGAGCCCTCAGCGTTGGTGAAGCGCCGGCCGTTGCGCGCCATCCAGGCTGCCCGCCAGGTCAGCAGGCGCGCGGCGTCCACCGACGCCTGCATGTCGGCGAGCATGAACGCGACGCCCTGGTTCTGCCCGATCGGGCGGCCGAACTGGACCCGGTTCCTGGAGTACTCGGTGGCGTACTCCACCGCGGCCCGGGCCACGCCGACCGCCATCGCGGCCACGCTGGGCCGGGACGCCTCGAACGTCCGCATGGCCGCCTGCTCGCCGCCCCGGCCGCCCTCGCGGACCCGGGCCAGCCGGGCGTCCAGCTTCTCCTTGCCGCCGACCAGGCAGCGGCCCGGCACCTTGACGTCGTCGAGCACTACCTCGGCGGTGTGCGAGGCCCGGATCCCGTGCTTGCGGAACTTCTGCCCCTGGGACAGGCCGGGCGTGCCGGGCGGCACGATGAAGCTGGCCTGGCCGCGGGTCTTGAGCTCAGGTTCGACCGAGGCCACTATCACGTGCACGTCGGCGATGCCGCCGTTGGTGGCCCAGGTCTTGGTGCCGTTCAGCGTCCACTCGTCGGTGGCCTCGCTGTAGACGGCCCGGGTCCGGATGGCCCCGACGTCGCTGCCCGCGTCGGGCTCGGACGAGCAGAAGGCGCCCAGCTTCACGTCACCGGGGCCGCCGAACATCTGCGGTATCCACTCGCCGATCTGCTCGGGCGTGCCCGTGCTGGACACCGAGACCGCGGCCAGGCCGCTGCCGACCAGCGACAGCCCGATGCCCGCGTCGCCCCAGAACAGTTCCTCGAAGGCGACCGGAATGCCGAGCCCGCTCGGCTCGAACCACTGCTGGGCGAAGAAGTCCAGCGAGTACAGCCCGATCTTGGCCGCCTCCTCGAGGACCGGCCACGGGGTTTCCTCGCGCTCATCCCACTCGGCGCCGGCGGGGCGGATCACGTCGGCGGCGAACTGGTGCACCCAGTCCCGCATCTCGCGGACATCGGCGCTCAGATCCAGGGAGAAGGCGCCGTCGGGGGCGGCGTCAGTGCTCATGGTGCTCTCCTCGCGATGGCTATGCGCGCGGCGCTCCGCCGGGCCTCCCAGCGGCGAAGCATATGTTACTGGATAGTAACACGAGTCGGCGCAGGCCGGAATGGGATGGCACGCGGCGCGCCGCCGCTTCGCGAGGAGGTTGTCCGTCCACAGCGGACGATAAAGGGAAAGGAGAGTACCCCCTCCCCTCCACTCTCAACCTATAGCGCACCGGGGGGCTTGCGGCAAGACCCGGGTCGTGCCGCATAATCACTGGCCGAGGGACCAGCTGGCCGAAATGCAACCTTGCTGAATGGGGGGTTCATGATTGACGTAATCGTTACTGGCGGCGGACCGACCGGCTTGATGCTGGCCAGCGAGTTGCGGCTGCACGGCGTGCAGGTGCTCGTGCTGGAGAAGGAGGCGGAGCCGACCAGGGTTGTCCGCGCGCTCGGCCTGTTCGCGCGCAGCATCGAGGTGATGGACCAGCGCGGTCTGCTGGAGCGGTTCCTCGCGCTCGGCAAGCAGTACCCGCTCCGTGGTTTCTTCGCCGGCATCAGCAAGCCGGCGCCGGACCGGCTGGACACCACGCATCCGTACGTCCTCGGCATCCCGCAGACCACCACCGATCGCCTGCTGGCCGAGCACGCCACCGAGGTCGGCGCCGAGATCCGGCGCGGCTGCGAACTGGCCAGGCTGAGCCAGGACGAGCACGGGGTGACCGCCGAGCTGGCCGACGGCACGCAGCTGCGCTCGCGCTACCTCGTCGGCTGCGACGGCGGCCGCAGCACAGTGCGCAAGCAGCTCGGTATCGGCTTCCCCGGCGAGCCCGCCACGACCGAGTGGCTGCTGGGCGTGATGGAGGTGGCCGTGCCACCGGAGGAGCTGGCCGCCGTGGTGGCCGAGGTCCGCAAGACCCACAATGGGTTCGGCGTCGGACCTGTCGGGGACGGGGTGTATCGCGTCGTCGTGCCTGCTGAGGGGGTGGCCGAGGACCGGACGGTTCCGCCGGCCCTCGAGGAGGTCAGGCAACAGCTGCGGGTGTTCGCCGGTACCGACTTCGGCGTGCACTCACCGCGCTGGCTGTCCCGCTTCGGCGACGCCACCCGGCTGGCCGAGCGCTACCGGGCCGGCCGGGTGCTGCTGGCCGGCGACGCGGCGCACATCCACCCGCCGGTGGGAGGGCAAGGGCTCAACGTCGGCATCCAGGACGCGTTCAACCTGGGCTGGAAACTGGCCGCCGAGGTCGGCGGCTGGGCCCCGGAGGGGCTGCTGGACAGCTATCACGCCGAACGGCACCCGGTGGCCGCCGATGTGCTGGACACCGTCCGCGCGCAGGTCGAGCTGACGTCCCCCGAGCCGGGTCCGCAGGCGGTGCGCCGGCTGGTGTCGGAACTGATGGACTTCGAGGAAGTGAACCGGTACCTGATCGAGAAGTTCACCGCGATCGGGATCCGCTACGACTTCGGCGCGGGGCATGAACTGCTCGGCCGGCGGCTGCGGGACGTGGGGCTGAAGCAGGGGCACCTCTACGGGCTGATGCACGGCGGCCGCGGGCTGCTGCTCGACCAGACCGGCAGGCTCTCGGTGGCGGGCTGGGCAGACCGGGTCGACCACGTCGTTGACGTCAGCGAGGAACTGGACGTGCCCGCCGTGCTGCTGCGGCCCGACGGCCACGTGGCGTGGGCCGGTGAAGACCAGCAGGACCTGCTCAGCCAGCTGCCCAGGTGGTTCGGCGCTGCCGTCAGCTGAGCGCAGTCAGGCTGCCGGGGCTGCCCCGGCCGGCGTCGGTCCTGGGGCCGTAGAGGGCGTTGGTCAGCCGGGCAGGCCCGGGGCTCTGTCGATGAGGGCGCCGAGTACCTTGTCCTGCGCCGCGAGGTGTTCCTGGATCTTGACGGCTTCGTGCAGCACGGCGTCGGCGTCGTTGTAGGTGGCCTCGGACCGCTTGTCGGCTGCGGCTGCCAGCACGTTCTGGCCGACGATGATCACAGACAGCAGGACCAGCTGGAGGAAGGTCTGGGAGATCCAGGACACCAGCGTGACAGTGCTGTGCGAGGAGATCGCGGACGGCAGGCTGACCAGGGCGAGCGCGCTGAAGGCGTAGGCGCACCACATGGTGCCGACCCCGGTGGTGACCTTGACCGCCAGCCATGCGTTGAACCGGGCCGGCCTGCTGTCGGCCGGGAGCTGGTCGATGACTTTAACCGGGGCCAAAGGCTCACCGGCCAGCCTTTCCTGGGTCCGGCGGTGCGGCACGTACCGGTAGATCGCTCGTTCGG
Source organism: uncultured Actinomycetes bacterium (assembly GCA_963702235.1). Lineage (GTDB taxonomy): Bacteria > Actinomycetota > Actinomycetes > Streptosporangiales > Streptosporangiaceae > PALSA-505. Next base: position 366,615 of record CAVPBZ010000018.1, on the reverse strand, counting down.
CCATGACAGCGCTCCGTTTCGCCTGGGTGAGGCACCCGCGGGGTGCGAGAAAATCCCATCCAACCAGCCGGGACTCGTGCATGAGGCTGGAGCAGGAGCGGGGGCAGCCGGACAAGGGCGCGATGGGGCTGGCGCTAGATGATGCCGGTACCGATGGCGACGCCCACCCCGATGAGGACCAGTCCGCCGAGCAGTTCCCCGCGCTGCCCGGCGCGCATCCCGACTCGCGCGCCCAGCTCCAGGCCGGCCAGCGACATCGCAACGCTGACCGCGCCGATGACGGCGGCAGCAACCGGGAGGCTGACGTGATAGGTGCCGAGCGCGAATCCGACAGCGAGGTTATCGATGCTCAGCGCGATCCCGGTGACCAGCAGCCGGCCGAGCTGCGCCTGACCCGCAGGCAGGCCAGCCGCCCCGGCGGCCCCGGCCCGCCAGGCCTGGAAGAGCCCGTACGCCGCGGCGGCGATCAGCAGGCCAGCGCCCGCGAAGTGCGCGGCGTGCCCCAGGGTGCCGGCCAGGCCATGCCCGAGCAGCAGGCCCAGGAGCGGCATGCCGGCCTCGAAAATCCCGAACACCACGCCGATCCGCACCCGGGTCCGGGCATCGGCACCGGCCACGCCGATACCGACCGCGGCGGCGAAGTTCGACAGGCCCAGCGACAGGGCCACCAGCACGAGCGCGAGCACCGGGCCACGGTACCCATCCCGCCCGGCCGGCCGCGCTGGCCGGGCGGGCGATCGCGGTCAGCGGCCGGTCGGTGGCGGCGGTCGCCGCCGTCGGCCTGATCTTGCTCGGCGCGGTCCCGGTGGCGGTCGCGCAGGCCAGCGCCAGCGCCCTCCCCGCCCGGGCCGTGTCCGCCGGCGTGGCACAATCGGCAGATGCCGGAGCGACTCGAAGTGCAGCGGGCTGTGGCGGCGTCAGCGGGCGAGATCTTCGCCGTGCTCACCGATCCCCGGGGGCACGTGGCCATCGACAGCGCTGGCATGCTGATGGGGGCCAGCGCGGACCCCGTCACCCGGGTGGGAGACACCTTCGTCGTGCACATGGACCGGGAAGCACTCAATGACTATCCCCTCGGTCTTTACGTCGTCACCGTCGAAATCGTCGCGTTCGAGCCGGACCAGGAAATCGCCTGGACTGTCCACGGCCAGCTCGACCTCGGCCACGTGTACGGCTACCGGCTGGAGCCCCTCGGGGAGGGCACGCTCGTGACGTCCTACTACGACTGGTCGGCGGCCGAGCAGAGCTGGAAGGACGCCGCCATCTTCCCGGTGATCCCGGAAAGCGCGCTGCGGGCCACGCTCGGGATCCTGGCCCGCACGGTCGCCCCCGGCAAACCCCGCCCCGCGGTCTGACCCCGGTAACCGGCCGCTGCAGCATCCCCGGCCATCGCCTGCGTGCGCGGGCGGGCCGCGACACGGAAGGAGCCCGCACCGGATGGACTACGGCGGCTACCAGAGACTGCTGTTCGAGCGCCGGGACCACGGCGTCCTGCTGATCACCCTCAACCGGCCGGACTCCTACAACGCGGCCGACGAGATGATGCACAACGAGCTGTCGCGGGTCTGGACCGACGTGGCCAGGGACGACCAGGCCCGGGTCGCGGTGGTGACCGGCGCGGGGAAGGCGTTCTCGGCCGGCGGCGATCTCGCCATGGTGGAGCGGATGGCCGGCGACTTCGACAAGGTCACCCGGATGCTGTCGGAGATGAGCGACCTCGTCTACAACCTGATCAACTGCGAGAAGCCGGTCGTGTCGGCGATCAACGGCGTCGCGGTGGGCGCCGGCCTGGTCGTCGCGCTGCTCGCGGACGTGAGCATCTGCGCCGCGGACGCCCGGCTGGGCGACGGGCACGTCCGGCTCGGCACCGTCGCGGGCGACCACGCGGCCATCATCTGGCCGCTGCTGTGCGGCATGGCCAGGGCGCGCTACTACCTGCTCACCGGGGAGATGGTGACCGGCACGGAGGCCGAGCGGATCGGCCTGGTCAGCAAGTGCGTCCCGCGCGAGGAGGTGCTGGCCGAGGCGCTGCGGGTAGCGGACACGCTGTCCACCGGCTCCCAGCTGGCGGTCCGGCTGACCAAGCGCGCGCTGAACGGCTGGCTGCGCAACGCCGGGCCGCTGTTCGACCAGTCGGCTGCCTACGAGATGCTCACGTTCATGGGCGAGGACCTGCGCGAGGGCGTGACCGCGCTGCGGGCCAAGCGGCCACCGCGGTTTCCCTCCGCGCAGTAGCGGCCCGGCTCGCACCGGGCCGGCTCAGCCCTCGCACCGGGCCGGCTCAGCCCTTCTCGTGCCGGTCGAGGAACTCGTACACGTCGGCCTCGTCCACGCCGGGGAAGCTGCCGGCGGGCAGCACCGACAGGACGTGCGAGTGCGCCCGCGCCGACGGCCAGGCGTTGCCCTCCCAGCGGGCGGCGAGGTCGGCCGGCGGCCGCTGGCAGCAGTCGCCGTCCGGGCAGGCCGAGCGGCGCCGCACCGTGCTCTCCCTGCCGCGGAACCAGCGCGAGTGCTCGTAGGGCACGCCGAGGGTGACGGCGAACCCGCGTTCCCGGCCGGGGTCCACATGCGCGACGCAGAAATAGGTGCCGGCCGACGTGTCGGAGTACTGGTACAGCGGCGAGAACCTGTCCTCGGCGGCGAACACCTGCCGGCCTGACCACAGCCGGCACATCCGCTGCCCCTCGATCGCGCCCGAGGGGTCGGAGGGGAACTTCAGGCCGTCGTTCTCGTACGCCTTGTAGATCACGCCGCTCTCGTCGTTCTTCACGAAGTGGCAGGGCACGCCGAGGTGGTGGGTGGCCAGGTTGGTGAACCGGTGCGCGGCCATCTCGTAGGAGACAGAGAAGACGTCCCTCAGGTCCTCGACGGACAGGTCCCTGGCGTCCCTGGCCGCGGTGAGGTACGGCACCGCCGCCTGCTCGGGCACGAGCACGGCCGCGGCGAAGTAGTTGGCCTCCACCCGCTGCCGCAGGAAGTCCGCGAAGTCCCGCGGCTCGGAGTGGCCGAGCAGGAAGTGGCCGAGCGCCTGCAGCAGGACCGCGCGGGCCGAGTGCATGCCGACCGGCTCCTGCTTGACATAGATCCGCCGGCTGCGCAGGTCGGTCAGCGACCGTACCGAGCGCGGCAAATCCTGCACGTAGCGGACGGAGAAGCCGTGGTTGCTCACTACCGACAGCAGCAGCCCCTGCGACAGCGCGCCGCCCGAGTAGCCCGCCGCGGCGAGCGCCGCGCCCGCGGCCTGCTCGATCCCCGCGAAGTAATTGCCCCGTTCGCGCATCATCAGCCGCAGTCCCGCGTTCGCCTCGCGCGCCTCCTCCGGCGTGGCCGTCGGCTTGGACCGCTGCCTACGGAGCTCGGCGTACAGCGCGGACAGATGCTCAAGCACGTCGTTCGGCACCTTCGCGGTGACCTTGAGGTGGGACAGCCCGAGCTCGCGGTAGACCGGGTCCCGCTGCGCCTCCTCGATCGCGATCTCCAGCTGGGCGCGGCGGCTCGGGGGATCCCGGCGCAGCAGCTCCTCCGACGGCACGTCCAGCGCCTCGGCCAGCGCCTTCAGCAGCGACAGCCGGGGCTCCCTGCGGCCGTTCTCGAGCATGGACAGCGCCGACGGGGCGCGGCCCACCTTGGCGCCGAGGTCGGCGAGCGTCAGGCCGCGGGCACGGCGCAGGTGGCGCAGCCTGCGGCCGAACGTCAGGCGATCCTGCTCATGCGGCAACGTGAACGATGGTGACTCTTCTTCAGCGAACACCGTCATGACTTCAGCATAGGTGAAGTTTGTGCGATTTTCTTCTCTCAGATCGTGGTCGGAAGCGGAACGAGCGCGCAGATTTGTAGCTGCTACTACCCGGGGACGACTTTGGAAGGTGGAGACCCAGTGACAGAACGTCGCCTCGAGGGCAACGGGGTTGCATCGGCTAACGGGCACCGCCCGTGCACTATCAGTGACAAGGCCGCGCGGGTGCGGCTGCAGTGGCAGGAAGACCCGCGGTGGGCCGGCGTGGAGCGCACCTACTCGGCCGAGGACGTGGTGCGGCTGCGCGGATCGGTGACCGAAGAGCACACCCTGGCCAGGCTCGGCGCGGAGCGGCTGTGGAAGCTGCTGCACGCCGACGGCTACGTGCGCGCGCTCGGCGCGCTCACCGGCAACCAGGCCGTCCAGCAGGTGCGCGCGGGGCTGCAGGCCATCTACCTGTCCGGCTGGCAGGTCGCCGCCGACGCCAACCTGGCCGGTCAGACCTACCCGGACCAGAGCCTGTACCCGGCCAACTCGGTCCCGCAGGTGGTCCGGCGGATCAACAACGCGCTGCTGCGGGCCGACCAGATCACCTGGGCCGAGGCCATGGACTCCACCGGCACGCCGCCCGGCACGCACTGGATGGCGCCGATCGTGGCCGACGCGGAGGCCGGCTTCGGCGGCGTGCTGAACGCGTTCGAGCTGATGAAGTCCATGATCGAGGCCGGCGCGGCCGGCGTGCACTGGGAGGACCAGCTCTCCTCGGAGAAGAAGTGCGGTCACCTGGGCGGCAAGGTCCTCATTCCCACCAGCCAGCACATCCGCACGCTCAACGCGGCCAGGCTGGCGACCGACGTGGCCAAGGTGCCGACACTCATCATCGCCCGCACCGACGCGGACGCGGCCACCCTGATCACCACCGACATCGACGAGCGCGACCAGGAGTTCGTGACCGGCGAGCGCACGGCCGAAGGCTTCTACCGGGTCCGCAACGGCATCGAGCCGTGCATAGCCCGTGGCCTGGCCTACTCGCCGCACAGCGACATGCTGTGGATGGAGACCTCCACGCCGGACCTGGCTGTCGCCCGCAAGTTCGCGGAGGCGATCAAGGCCGTCTACCCGGACCAGCTGCTCGCCTACAACTGCTCGCCGTCGTTCAACTGGCGCAGGCACCTGGACGAGGACACCATCGAGAAGTTCCAGCGCGAGCTCGCCGCGATGGGCTACACGTTCCAGTTCATCACGCTGGCCGGCTTCCACGCCCTCAACCACTCGATGTTCGACCTGGCCCGCGGCTACAGCGAAGAGGGGATGCCCGCCTACGTCCGGCTGCAGGAGGCAGAGTTCGCCTCGGAGGCAGCGGGCTACACCGCGACCAGGCACCAGCGCGAGGTCGGCACCGGCTACTTCGACCTCGTCGCCTCGGCCATCACGCCCAAGTCCTCGACCACCGCACTGGAGGGTTCGACAGAGGCCGCCCAGTTCGCCGCCGCGCACTGACCGCCGGCCGGGGGCCGATCCCGCGCAGCCGCCCGCGCGGTCCGCGCGGACACCAGGCCGCGGCCCCGGCGGCGCTCTACACTTCCGGTGGGACCGCCCGGCTGATCGCTGCCCGCGGCAGCTATCAGCCGGGTCACCTCGGGAACTCTGGGACATGCCGGGCGCGGTGCTGGCCACACCTGCCTGAACCCGACAGACTCGTTCGGGGAGGCTGAAGCGCGCTCCCGCGCGGAAGGGACGCCCATGCACGAACTGCGCCTCGTCGCGGTGAGCGAGGACGGCACCTATGCCGTTCTCGTGGTCCCCGGCCGGGGCGGTCGCTTCTCGCTGCAGATCGATGACCGGCTCAGGGCGGTAGCGCGCGGACAGTTCTCCCGGCTCGCCCAGTACGAGATCGAGGTGGAGAGTCCCTTGCGACCCAAGGAGATCCAGGAACGAATCCGGGCCGGAGAGACCGCGGACGAGATTGCCGACGCGGCAGGCGTTCCGCTCGAGCGGGTCCGCTGGTTCGAAGGACCTGTGCTGGCCGAGCGGGCTTACCGGGCCCAGGAGGCGCAGTCTGCCATGGTGCGCAGGCCGGGTGACTCCGGTCCCGGTCCGCGGCTCGGTGAGATCGTCACGGAGCGGCTGACCGCGCTCGGGTCCAGCGCCGAGGACGCGCAGTGGGACTCGACGAAGCGGGCCGACGGCAGCTGGCAGGTCCAGCTCGTGTTCAGCACCGCAGGCCGCCCGCGGACCGCGCAGTGGATCTACGATCCGCGGCGCCGGCACGCCACGCCCATCGACGAGGGCGCGGCGATGCTGTGCCTGCCGGAGGCCGATCTTCCGCCGGAGCCCGGCGGGCGGCGCGGCGAGGCCACCGTGACCCCGCTGCAGCCGAGGCTCAGCGCGCCGTCCGGGCGCCAGGGCCGCCGGCCCGCCGAGCCGCCGGCCAGGCAGCCCGAGACGACACCGTCCGGCGAGCGCGAGCCAGCGGCCGAGCAGGCACGACGTCAGCCGGCTGAGCCCCGTACCGAGCCCGAGGAGACTGAGTCCGGCCGGGACGCCGATCGCGCGCCCGCCGCGGCGCAGACCGGCCGCCGGACCGCGGGCGGGCGGGGCAAGCGGTCCTCGGTACCGTCCTGGGACGAGATCATGTTCGGCAGCTCGCGTCCCCGCGACTGACCAGCCCGGCTCACCCGCCCGGGCGGCTTCCCCGGGCACATCCAGGCGGCCCGGGCGCTGCCCGTCCGCCGCGAGAATTTCTTCGCGTCACGGCCATTCTTCGCGGCCATTTTGCCTGGATTTTGGGGAACTAACACGGGATAGACCGCCCTGCCGCGAACGGCGCGGCGGCACGTCCCGATGCCGCGATTCCACCGGCCAGTACCGCATAGGATCGCCTCACCAGGCGCGAGGCGCCGAGGCTGCGAAGGGGTGCGACGACGCGTGTACGGAAGTGGCCGCGGCCGCTGGCTGCCGGTCCGGCGCACGGTCACCGCCGCGGCCGGGTGCGTCCTTCTCGCGATACAGGCCGGTTGCGGGCTGGTAGGCGCTACCACTCTCCAGGGCGACGCGCCCGACATCATGAATGTCACCAGCCCGGTGCTCAGTGGCGGCGTTTTCCCGGCCCGCTACACGTGTTACGGAGCGCGACTGAGCCCGCCGCTGCACTGGTCGGGCGCACCAGGTGGCACAAAATCGCTCGCACTTGTCGTTGATGACTCGGACGCACCGATCACGCCGTATATCTACTGGATCGTGTTTGATATCAACCCGACCACCACCGACATTCAGCAGGGCCAGCTGCCTCCCGGTGCACGTCAGGCCGTCAACAGCGCTGGTCATGCGGCCTATAACCCGCCATGTCCGCGGAATCAGGAACACTCCTATAGGTTCACTATTTATGCGCTTGACTCGGTGCTTTCACTACCCAACGGAGCAAGCCTGAAGTCCGCTTGGGTGGCTATCGCGCACGCGGCCCTCGCGCGTGGCAGACTCACCGGTAATGTCGAACCGTAATCAATCGACTTCGCAGCGTAAACAGGACAATGTAAATTTTCTGTAATCTCATGACAAGGCCCATACGGGTGCGCCAGAATCACGCCTTGGGCGACCAGCCTTGGATGTATCCAGGGTGCTGGCGATACAGGGGAAGGCTCGCGCTATGGCCGCGCGTGCCTCGCTGGTGCCAACCATGCGGCCATGGCCTGTTTGGGTGGTGGAATGCTTCTCCTCGTGGTCGGCCTGATAGTCATCGTGCTCGTCATCCTCGTGGCGGTTTTTCTCAGCGTCCGGTCCATGAGAGCTGATGAATCCGGCGACTACCAGGACCGTCCGGCGCGACCGGACAGGGCCGGTAACAGCCGGGATGATTTCGCCGGTGCGGGCCGGCGGGGCAACTCCCCACAGGGTGAGATCCGGCGGCCGCCGCTGCGCCGCAGGCAAGCAGGCGATGACTGGGCCGCCGGTCAGGAGCCCGGGTACGGCCAGACAGCCGCGATGGCCGCGCAGGATTACGACAGCCCGCGCGGCTACCGCGGCCAGGACCCGGACGCCGGCGAGCGAGAACTCCAGCCCGTTCCGCGCCGCCAGGCCGCCGTCCCCGCGGCCCGTCCGGCCGGCGCCGCTGCGTCGCGCCGCTTTGGCTCGCTGGCCCGCCCGCGCGGCCACCAGCACGACGAGGGGGCCGGGACAGACCGGGCAGACTGGCCGGCCAGCGACTGGGGCGGTCTCTCCGACGAGCAGTACTGGGCCGAGCTCTCGGCCGACAAGCCGCTCGCTACTACCGCCCGGTCCGCGCAGCCGGGGATCGACGCGCGCCCGGCCGCACCCGCGCGGAGCGGGGACGCGGCAGCTGCCGACGGGACCGGCCGCAGGGCTCGCCGGGACTCCGCGGCCCAGTTCAGGCTGCGCCCCGGATCCGGTGTGCCGCAGCCGCAGGCGGCCGCGGAGCCCTGGACCCCCTCGGTTAGCACCGCCGGGGGTTCAGATACCGACCCGGGCATCAGCGGGCGCGACAGCTGGCAAGACACGGCAGGCGAGGGCCCCGCGACGGCGTCGTGGGCGGCGCCGGGCACCGACGAGACGAGCACGTGGGCCGCGGAGGATCCGCTGACCAGTCCCTCGTTCTCGGTGCCGAGCACGTACTCCGCCGACAGCAGTTCCTACCCGGCTCCGGCCTGGGACAGCAGCTACGCCGGCCGCACCGATGACTGGGCCTGCCCGAGCCACGAGTACCCGAGCGGCCCGCTCGAGCCGCTGCCCGGGCCGGCGAGCTCTGCCGCCGAGCCGGCCGGCAGCTGGTACCCCGCGCCCACTCTCGCCCTGGACGAGCGGTCCTATGCCGGGCCTTCAGGTCACGCGTGGGACCAGGGCGAGGTCCGTCATGACCAGGGATCCGGGCCTGACTCCGATCCGCTGAGCTGGCAGGCCCCGGAGCCGGACTATGCCGCGGGCACCGGCTACGGCGATACGGCGGGCTACCCGCCGCCCGATGACCGGGGTACCGCGCCGGACGGCTATGGCAGTGGCCATGGCCACGACGGCTACCAGCAGGCGAGCCAGCTGCCCGGTACCGGTGACAGCTACCAGCTGCCAGGCCACGGTTACGACAGCGACGCCGGCTACGGCCCCGGTTCCGGTGACGCCGGCTCCGGCCCGTCAGCGTACGAGCCGCTCGGCACCGCGTATCAGCTGCCGGACTACAGCTCCGCCGGCCCGGGCTATGGCCCGGACGGTTACGAGCCGGGTGACGGCGGTTACCAGCAGTCACCTGACCGTCCTGGCAGCACCGGCTACGAGCCGTCGGCGTATGACCCGGGCGATCCGGGCTACCCGCAGCCCGGATACGGCTCCGCTGGCGGCGACTACCCGTTGCCGGACCACGGGTCCGGCAACGGGCACTACCCTGGGTACAACGGCCGCCGCTAGCAGCTGGCTGATGCCGCCGGTCATTCCGGCGCTACCAGCCGCGCGGCCGCTGACGGCGAACGTCACCGTCAGCGGTTGACAAACCTGCCCGGGCGACATGGACAATGGGCCGACCGTAAAGGCAGGGCTGATGAAACGCGTTGCACTCGATCATGCGCGGACGTACCACTTGCACAGGCTCGCGACCGCGCTGGATAACAGGGGTCTCCCGGCCACGGTAAAGACCACCTACCCGGCCGCGCTGCATGTATTTATGCCTGGCGCAACGATGCTCGCGGAAAGTATTGACTGCATTCCCGCCAATGACCCGGAGGGACGGCTGCGCTGGTACTACCGCTGGTCCTGGGGAGAAGTCCTGCACGACACCGAAGATCCGTCGGCGGCCGCGGAAAAGATCGCCGAGGTGCTGGCCGCCCGCTGAAATCCGGCTGTTCCGGGAAGATGGTGCGGTGACGCAGCAAGCCGAGCGCCCGTGGGGCTCATATACCGTCTTGGCCCAAGGCCAGAGCTTCAAGGTCAAGACCATCGTGGTGCGGCCGGCGCAACGCCTCAGCTATCAGACGCACGCGCGCCGCGCCGAGCACTGGTTCGTCGTCGAAGGTGAGGGCGTGCTGACACTCGACGGCGACCAGTCGCAGGTACGGCGCGGCTCGGCCGTGGACATCGCCCCGGGCGTCGCGCATCGGGTGACGAACACCGGCGGCGCGGACCTGGTGTTCGTGGAGGTCCAGCACGGCGACTATTTCGGCGAGGATGACATCCTGCGCCTGGCCGACGACTACGGGCGCGGCGACCCCGGGTCGTGACCGCACCGCCGCGGCCGGGCAGGACGTAACCTGACCCGCGGGCTGACACAGGCGCATCCGCCGTACTAAGGTATGCCTAGCCTTACTTTCTCCGCCGGAGGCTGCCGCATGCTCGCCACGCTGATCATCTTCTTGCGTGAGGGCGTCGAGGCCAGCATGATCGTCGCGATCCTGCTGGCCTACCTCAACCGGATCGGGCGGCGCGAGCACTTCCGTGACGTATTCATCGGCGTGGCCGCCGCTCTCCTGCTGGCCACCGCCGGCGGGGTCGCCGCCTACGAGACGATCCGTAGCTATGACGGCTCCCGGGTACAGACGATCTTCGAGACCGGCACCTACCTGCTGGCGGCCAGCGTGCTCACCTACATGACGTTCTGGATGCGCAACCATGCGCGCTCCATCGCGTCCGAGCTCCGTGCCCGCACGGAAGCGGCGCTCGGCGGCAAGGCGCGGTGGGGGCTCGGGCTGCTCGCTTTCCAGGCGGTTGGCCGCGAGGGCCTGGAGACGGTCGTGTTCACGCTGGCTATCGTGTTCACGACGAGCACGGCCGGAGCACTGGGCGGAGCGGCGCTCGGGCTGGCAGGCTCGCTGGTGATCGCCTTCGTGATCTACCGGCTCGGCCACCGGCTCAACCTCGCCCGGTTCTTCACCGTGATCGGCGTGCTCCTCATGGTCTTCGCCGCCGGGCTGCTGGCCGACGCGGTGGAGAACATGCAGCAGCTGGGCTGGCTGCCGGTGCTGAACGCGCCCATGTGGCATACCACCAGCCTGCTGTCGGAGGGCAGCGCCTTCGGCGACGTCATGCACAGCTTCTTCGGCTACAGCGCCGCGCCGACGCCGCTCCAGGCACTGGTCTACGTCGCCTACCTGGGGGTGGTCGTGGTCACCTACCTGGGCCTGCGGTCGCGGACCGGCGCCGGCGGATCCGGCCAGGGAAGCCGTCAGGGCGCGCCCGCGGCCCAGCGGTCAAAGGTCAGCTGACCAGGTTCGGCTAGTCAGCGCGTGGGTGCTCATCCCAGCGCCGGGCACCCGGCTCCCCCGCCGCGATCCATTCCCGGGAACCATCGGCGCCGACCGCCGCGTCCGCGCTGAGTTCAGCGCCGCTCGCCTGCTCGGCGGCCAGTTTGAGGAACGCCGCGGCCCGCTGGAACGGTTCCCCGATCGTGCGGCCGGCAAGCTGCGCCTCGTACGCCTGGTACCGGGTCAGCTCCCATGCCTGCCCGCGCGGCGGTAGGGGCGCGAGCGCCGGCTCCGGCACGGACTTCCACGTCCAGGACGTGATGCGGCCGCTGCCCAGGCGGGCCCCGCTGTCACGGGGCTGGATGAAGTCAGCGGGGTCGAGGTGCTGGCCCATCCAGTTCCGCACGAACCGCAGCCCAGCCAGGGTTCCCTCGGTGAGCCCGCGCTCAGCCGGTGGCTGCCCGGCCAGCACGCGGTCATAGGTGACCGGGTGGTAGCGCACCAGGGTGGCATCGACGATGGTGACCCACCACACCACCTCAGTGATCACCGCGAACGCGCGCGGACGGTCCCACGCTCGCGCCCGGGGCAGCCGTCCCGTCGCGTCCCGCATCGCGGTGATCGACCAGTCGAGCGCGCTCACCCCGACCGACCGGTCAGCCGTGTTCTCGCGGTTCCAGGCGACCCGGCAGCGGGCAGAGCAGAACCGGGCGTGCTCGCGGCGCGGCACGAACTGGGTGCCGCACTGCTCGCAGTCCCGGGTGTCGATCATCGGACCATGTTACGCGTAACGAGCCGGAAAGTCCGGCACCTCCGCGCCGGGCCGCCCGCTGCCGGCGACGGCGGCTAGGTCTGCGTGGGGACGCCGGGAAGGCCGTCGGTCTGCCCGGGAACCACCAGGCCGCTCTCGTAGGCGAGGACGACGAGCTGCGTACGGTCCCTCGCGTCCAGCTTCGTCAGGATGCGCGATACGTGCGATTTGCAGGTCAGCGGGCTGATGAAGAGGCGCTCGGCGATCTCTGAGTTGGTCAGTCCCGTGGCGATGAGCCGGAGGATCTCGACCTCGCGGGCGGTGAGCGATGACGGCAGCGGGAAGCCTGCCGGGACGGCCGCCTGCTCGCCGCCGACGTAGGCCTCGATCAGCCGGCGGGTTGCGCTCGGCTCGAGCAGGGCCTCGCCGGCGGCGACGGTCCTGACCGCGTCGATCAGCACGGGCGGCTCCACCCCCTTGAGCAGGAAAGCGCTGGCGCCTGCCTTGAGCGCACCGAAGACGTACTCGTCGAGGTCGAACGTGGTCAGCACGATGACCTTGGTGCCCTGCAGCCTGGGGTGAGCGGTGATCAGCCGCGTTGCCTCGAGGCCGTCCATCCCGGGCATGCGGATGTCCATGAGCACCACGTCGGGGATCTCGCTGACCGCCGCCGCGACTGCTGCTGCCCCGTCTTTGGCCTCGCCGACGACCTCGATATCGTCCTCATCGCTCAGGATGGAGCGGAACCCGGCACGCACGAGGGAGTGGTCATCGACCACGAGCACTCTGATGGGCCCCATCATGATCCCTTTCCGCCGAGCGGGATCCGGGCTCGCACCCGCCACCCGGCGCCGTTGACCGTCCCCGCCTCGCAGCTGCCGCCGAGCGCGGCGGCCCGCTCCTGCATGCCCTGCACCCCGTGACCGCCGGCCGCGAAGGCGGTCGCCCGCTTCTGGCCGTCGTCGGTGACCTCGATGACGACAGCGCAGTCGTCCACCTCGACCCGGACCTCCGCCTGGCGGGCGGTCGAGTGGCGAAGCACGTTCGTCAGGCCCTCCTGGACAATGCGGTACCCGGCGTGGCCGACGCTCGCGGGCAGCGCGGCCGGCGCCCCGGTCACGCGGAGGCCGACGGTGAGGCCCGCGGCCTCGACGCCCGCGACGAGGTCGGCGAGATTGCCCATGTCCTGGATCGGGTGCAGCGGGGCCGGGCCGTCCTGCGCTGCGCGCAGGGCCTTCAGGGCGGTGCGCAGCTCGGTGAGCGCCCCGGCCGAGGCGGACGCTATCTCCTCCAGCGCGGTGGGCGCCTCGGTGCCCCCGGCCTTGCGTTCCCGGCGCGCGGCGGCCGCGGCCCGCACGTTGATGGCCACCAGCGTGTGCCCGATGATGTCGTGCAGTTCGTGGGCCAGCGCGAGGCGCTCCTGGTCGTAGCGGTGCTGCGCCGCGGCCTCGCGCGCGTGTGCCGCCTCGTCGGCCAGCGAGCGCCCCAGCGCCTGGCGGGCGCGGAGTGCCTCCCCGGCGAGGAGGGCGCCGAGCACCAGCGAGGTGTAGGCGATCACGTCGAGGGGGCCGCCCCTGCTGGCGGTCAGCAGGACCACGACGGGCACGGCGAGCGCCATCAGCGCGCCCACTACCAGGGACCGGGCCCGCCCTCCCTCCAGCCCCACGGTGAACACCAGCAGCATGACGATGCCGACCGCGGCCCGGTTCGGGTGGAACACGAACAGGCACGCCAGCAGCAGCGCGATGTCGATGGCCAGGACGCCGAGCGGGAAGCGCCGCCGGGCCAGCAGCGGCAGTGCAGTGACGAACGCCAGGATGCCCATGACCGGCGTCAGCTGATGGACTTTGTGCAGCTGCAGAGGGTCCGCGAGCAGCGCGATGAAAGCGAGGATGGCCAGGATCTGGTCGATGTCCGGCGCGCGGCGCAGCCCTTGCCACCCGAGCCTGCCGCTAGCGGAAAGGCGCATGGTCACTGCCCGGAACGCCGGCACGTCAACCTCCTCTCGGCACGTCCCAACCTACGGCGGCACGCTCAGTCTCCCATCCGCCGCGAGAACGCATTTCCGCTGCTTCTGCAGAACTAATGCGCCTGCCGCAAAGGGTTCTGGCGGCCGACGATTCGGAGGGCCCGCCAGCCCGATGCTGGCAGAGGTCCCCGAGAGGCGGGGTCAGCAGAGGAGATTGTGATGCGCTCGCTCGCTCGCTGGTGCGCCAGGCATCGCCTGGTCGTACTCGGAATATGGCTGATGGTGCTCGCAGGCGCCTTCCTCGGCCAGTCTGCCACCGGCAGTCACTATGCCCAGGGCACCACGCTGTCTGGCACGCCCAGTGCCGCCGCGGCCAGCCTGCTGCAGCGGGCGGTGCCGGGCCAGTCCGGTGATACCGAACAGATCGTGTTCCAGTCGAAAACCGGAACAGTCCAATCGGCAGCCGTTCGGAATCAAATCAACACGATGCTGGGCCAGGTGTCGCACCTGCGTTACGTCTCCGGCGTGACCTCGCCGTACCGCCCGGCGGGAGCGAAGCAGGTCAGCGCCAGCAAGCGCGTCGCCTTTGCCACGGTCAACTTCAGCAGGGACGCCAGCAAGATCTCGACGGCTGAGGCGCAGCAGTTCGTGAAGCTGGCCCGCGCCCCCAACTCGCCGAACCTGCAGGTTGACGTCGTCGGGGCTGTCGCCGCGTTGACCAATCCGAGCTCCTCGTCGAGCACCCTCATCGGCGTCATCGCGGCCCTCGTCATCCTGCTGCTGTTCTTCGGCGCCGTGCTGCCCGCGCTGCTCCCGCTGATCAGCACCGGCATCGCGCTCACCGCGGCACTGGGCGTGGTCGCGATGCTGTCCAACTCCGTCAGCATGGCCTCGTTCACCTCCCAGCTGTGCACGCTCATCGGTCTCGGCGTCGGGATCGACTACTCGCTGTTCATCCTGACCCGGACGCGCACCGGGCTTCGCCGCGGCCTGTCCGCCGAAGAGGCGGTCGTCGCTGCCGCTGGCACCGCCGGCCGAGCCGTGCTGTTCGCCGGCATGACAGTGTGCATCGCCCTGCTCGGCATCCTCACGGTCGGGGTCAGCACCCTGTCAGGCGCGGCGATTGGCGCCTCGATCGCCGTGGCGTTCCCGGTCGCTGCCGCGCTGACGCTGCTACCGGCGCTCACCGGCCTGCTCGGCAAGCGCATCCTGACCCGCCGCCAGCGCACCGCCCTCGCCCGGGGCGAGACCGGCTTCAGCGAGGCGTCCCGGGGCTGGACCAGGTGGGCCTCGGTGGTTCAGGGACGCCGGATCGTCCTCGGGATTGGCGCGCTCGGCATCATGCTGGCGCTCGGCGCACCGTTCCTGTCGATGCGGCAGGGTACCGCCGACTACAGCGTGGACCCCACCAGCACCACCACGACCACGTACCGGGGCTACGAGCTGCTGGTGCACGGGTTCGGCCCCGGCTTCAGCGGGCCGCTGCAACTCGTGGCGCCGCTGCACAGCGCGGCCGACCGAGCCACCTTCGGCTCCGTCGTCTCGGCGGCCAGTCACACTCCGGGCGTGGTCACCACCGTCGGCCCGGACTTCTTCCCCGCGGGCCCCGGCCACCCTGCGGTCGCTCTCGCCGAGGTCTACCCCGTCGGCAGCCCGCAGGCGGTGTCCACAGCCAACCTGATCACCAGCCTGCGTAACCACGTCATACCGGAGGCGCTGCACGGACAGCGCCTTCAGGTGCTGGTGGGCGGACAGACAGCACTGGGCATCGACCTGGCCAGCCAGCTGTCATCCAAGCTGCCGCTCTTCGTCGGCATGGTGGTCGCGCTGTCCTTCCTCCTGCTCATGCTGGTGTTCCGCAGCCTCGCGATCCCGCTGACCGCCGCAATCATGAACCTGCTGTCGGCCGCGGCGGCATTCGGGGTGGTGACGGCCGTGTTCCAGTTCGGGTGGCTGAAGAGCCTGGTCGGGGTGACCAACGCTGGGCCGGTCAACCCGTTCATCCCGATCCTCATGTTCGCGGTCCTGTTCGGCCTGACCACCGACTATCAGGTGTTCCTGGTCAGCAGGATCCAGGAGGAGTGGCTCAGGCTGCGCGACAACGCCGCCGCCATCCGCATCGGCCAGGCGACCAGCGGCCGGATCATCAGCGCGGCGGCCGCCATCATGACCGTCGTGTTCTTCGCCTTCACCTTCACCACCGACCGCACTATCAAGATGATCGGGCTGGGCATGGCCGCCGCCGTTGTCGCCGATGCCCTCCTCGTCCGCACGGTGCTGGTTCCCGCGGTCATGCACACGCTGGGCAAGACCAACTGGCGCCTGCCGGCCATCCTGGACCGTCGGCTCCCCCACCTCAGCCTGGAGGACGGCGGCGAGCCGGAGGACCCGGGGACCGAGGACGCTGCCGAAGGCACCCGCCAGCTCAGGCCGGTCACCCGAACGTAGGTCCCTGTCCGTCCCGGCGCTGCGCCAGCTGTGAACGCGGCTGGCGCAGCGTCATGCCCGGCCCGCCGCCAGGCCTTACCGCCAGGCCTTACCGCCAGGTCCGCTGGCGCTTGGCCTCGGCGGCGGCGCTGGCCTGCCGGGCGGCCTCATCGCGGATGCCCGGGTGGCCCCACTGAGTAGCGCCATACCGGATGACACGGCCGCTGCCGCCGCATCCCAGGCACTTGTGGTGGGACCAGGTGTAGATCCAGCCGGAGGGGCGGCCGGTGCCTTTGCACGACCGGTGCCGGATCCGCGGGTTCAGCCGCAGCGAGAACCAGTACCCGACGGCGAGAACCAGTGCGGCCACGATGAGCCCGGCTATGCCGCCGAGGGCAAAGCCTAAAAAGAGGATCAGGATGAGTACTAGCGGAATTCGCACGATAGATGCACTCCCCGGCCGCCCCCATCAGGCTGACCTGGCAGTTAGGGTACGCTCCTCCGCCATCCTCTTCAGGCGAAATTACGAAAGAGCGCGCATCGCCGGCCATCACCCGTCTGGCATGGCCGATTCGTTCAAGCCGCGGCTGAGCCCGGCTGGATACGTTGTGGATCGGAATCCGGAAGAGGAGCTGATGGCATGGAGCAGCGGATCAGCCTGGTGACTCTCGGCGTGACCGACCTCCCCCGCGCCCGTTCGTTCTACGAGGCGCTCGGCTGGGGCGGCGCGCGGCAGCCGGACGAGGAGGTCTGCTTTTTCCAGGCCGGCGGGATGGCCTTCGGGCTATGGACCGCGCTCGGCGGCCACGGCGCTCCCGGCATCGAGCTCGCTTACAACGTCCGCTCCCCCGAGGAGGTCAGCGCCACGCTGGCCGAGGCCGAGCAGGCGGGCGGCGCCATCGTGCGCCCGGCGGCCCCCGCCGACTGGGGCGGCACAACCGGGGCGTTCGCTGACCCGGAGGGCTACGTCTGGGAGGTGGCCCACAACCCCGGCTGGGCCCTGGCCGCCGACGGCACGGTCACGATCTAGCCTGCCGGAACGAGCCAGGCCATGAGGACGCAGCGGACGATGGTCAGCCAGCCCGGCCGACGGCCGCCCGGCCTGAGCCCCGGTATTCCCGGGTTCTACAGTGGAAGCGTGGCGGTCAGGATCGGGCTCGCCGGCGCGGGGCGCCGGGCCGCGACGGCGCACGCGCCCGCGCTGGCGGCGTGCCCGCAAGCCCGGTTTGCCGGTGTCTGGGCGCCCAGGCCGGAGGCGGCCCAGAGCCTCGCCGAGGCGCACGGCGTCCCGGCCTACCGCTCCTTCGACGAGCTGCTGGCCCAGTGCGACGCGGTGGCGTTCGCGGTGCCGTCTGCGGCGCAGCCCGATCTGGCCGGTGCGGCGGCCCGGCGCGGCCAGGGAGTGCTGCTGGAGATCCCTATCGCCGCTGATCTCGCCGGGGCGCAGGAGCTGGCGCGGGCGGTGGCCGCCGCCGGGGTAACGTCGCAGGTCGCCCTGATGTGGCGTTATGCCTCCGCGGTCCGGGATTTCCTGGCCGCCCGCGTGCCGCGGACGTACCCGCAGGGCGGCAGCGGGCGGCTGGTGTCCGCCGCGTTCGGGCCGGGATCGACCGTGTCCGCGTGGCGGGTCGAGATGGGCGTGCTGCGCAGTTTCGGCCCCTATCTCGTCGACCTGCTCGATGCCGCCCTCGGAGAGGTCGGCGGCGTGACCGCGCATGGCGATCCGCAGGGCTGGCTCGGGCTGATGCTGGAGCACGCGAAGGGCCGGTTCAGCGAGGCCTCGCTGAGCGCGACCGCCACGCCGGACAGCCAGCGCGCCGACATCGAGATCTTCGGCAGCGGCGGCGCGGCCGCGATCGACTGCCAGGACGCGGCGGGGCGGGAATCGTTCGACACCATGTACCGCGAGTTCGCGGCGGCCGTCGAGCGGGGCGAGCCGCACCAGCTCGACGTCCAGCGCGGCCTGCACGTGCAGCAGGTGATCGAGGCGGCGGAGGCAGACCTGCTCGGGATCGCGGCGCCCGGCCTGGACCGGGACGAGGCGGGTTCTGTCGTCAGGCCGGTCCAGCCGCATCGCCGCTGACGGCCCGCGGCCCGCGGTCCGGCCGCACCGGCACCACCGCGCCGCAGATCCTCCGGGACACCCTAGCCGCACTGCTGAGCACGCGAGCGGGTGATCGACCGCAGCTGGCGGTGAAGGCTACGGAATTCCTGGCTACTGCTGCGCCGTGGGACGGGGGTGATCGCAGGCAGTGACGCGGCCGGCAGGGCTTGTTCTGTGCGACCCCTGGCGCCGAGCCTGGGTTGTCGTATCAGGTCCGCGGGTCTGCGGCGCGGCGCTGGGCGAGGGCGTAGCCGACCAGGGCGGTGGCATGCCCGTGGCCGAGGCCGTGGTCGGCCTTGAGCCAGTTGACCAGGGCCTTGTGCTTGGTCAGCTCGGAGGATCCGATGAGGTCGAGCCAGTAGCCGATGGGCTGGCCGTACTTCTTCTCGATGGACGGGAAGTAGTAGGCGGGGCCCTGGACACGTTCATTCATGGTGGTCTCCCGTTTGTGCGGCTGGAGTAGTGCCGGTGAGGAACTCGGTGGGGGCGGCGGCGATGGCCTTGGCGTTGAGTTCATGGCCGGCCCGCGGTGATGATCAGGCGGGCGGACATCACGGCGGTCCACAGCAGGGCGGCCGAGACCCCGGCGAACAGGGTCAGCGACCCGTGCGGGGCGCCGCCGGCCGCGACTCCTGCCGCGCACAGCACGCCAGCGGCCAGGGAGCCGGCGGCCATGCCCCGCTGCCGGGTGGCCCGGTAGCGGCGGGCGAGGACGACGCACGCCACCACCAGCGCGAGGAACGCGGCGCTGCCGCACACCTCGTGCAGCACGCCGTGCCAGCTGGAGACGGCACTGACGCCCGCCGGGGTGCCGGGCGGGTAGCCGCCGCTGGCGTCGGGGCGGAACACTCCGCCGCCGGTCAGCCCCGCTCCGACGACGATCAGCATCCTGGGGATCCACCGGCGGCCAGGCCCGCCGGGCATGCCGCGGCGCATCCCGGCGGCGGCCGCGATGACCAGCAGCCCGGTCACGATGAAGGTGGTGACCTGAACCCAGCCCAGGCGGCCCAGATCGAGCAGGCTCGCGGCGTCGCGGGTCAGGCTGAACCCGGGCCGGGTCAGCGCCTGGACCACCACGGCGGCCACGAACAACGGGCCCGCTACGGCACCGCAGGCCAGCAGCCTGCGCGTGCTGGCTGTCTCCGCCCCGGCAGGAGGGTGACCAGGGGCGCCGGCGGCTGCGGCCGGGCGGGGAGTGATGGACGGTGACGAGATCATGACAAGCCTCCTTTGCTTCCTGCTTTTCGCTGCTGGTTCCGTGGCCCGCCACAGCGCGCGGCCCATGGCGGCCACGGGTGATAGCTGCTGGCTGGGTGGCAGGTCAGGTGCACAACTCCCGGCGGCATCAGCGCGGATCGGGGTCCAGTTCTCAATTTTGCGCATGACATCTCCTCCCGCCGAGGTCTTCTGCGGCCCGAGCCATCCGGCCGCTCCCTTGCTTATGCGTCGAACAGGCAGCCCCTGGATCGACGCGACAACCAAAACCTTCTGCCGTGCCGGACCTGTTGTTGCCGTGAGGGCGACTGCTGGCTGCGGGTGGCAACGGCACCGGAGGTTTCCTCCAGGGTCAACTCACCCAGGTGCCCGTCATCGCGGTCAGTTGTGCTGCTGGCGAGTTCGATGCGGCAGGGTGGCACAGAGTGGCCAGTTATTCGCTCACGTTCCGCGTCTCTATTGCGGTCCCGGCGCGTGCCGGTAGGTCCACCAGCACGATTACTCTCGCTAGCGCCCAGTCTGCGGCACATTCATCATGGGTCGCGGAGTACGGCGCAGTCAGCAGGCAGTGAATCATGCCGGGCAGCTAACTGGGTTCAGCGGGTCAGCCGGGGATCGGCTGGTACTTGCCCGCTGAGTTGATCTTGTACAGGAAGAACTTGCGGTGGACTGAATTCCCGTGCGAGTCGAAGGCGATTGGCTGTCCGAGGATCGTGGTCGGCTCGTTTGTCTTCTTGATCGCTGCCAGCATGTTGCTGCGGCTCGGGGTCTGGCCGGCCTTGCAGACCGAGGCGATCGCCTGATCGATCACGTGTGTGGCCGCGTACACGGGCGGGCCGAACGTGCCGACGTACGACCCGTATTTCGCCTTCGCTGCCGCGACGATCGCCGCATCGGCGGGGATCGCGGTGATGTCCGTGCCGAACGAGGACACGTACGAGCCCCTGATCGTGAACGTGCTTGGGTAGAACAGGCCGTCCGTGCCGAAGATCACGGCGTTCTTGTGCTCATGGGCGAGGTTGCGGCCGAACTGCTGAGCGTTGGCCGCGATCTGCCACGGCAGCACCACGACGGACGTGGCGGGCGTGACCCTGGCTACCAGCGAGGAGAAGTCGGTTGTCTTCTGCGAGACCGACTCGTGATCCACTTTGATCCCGGCCGCGGTGAAGATCGGCAGCATCGCGGCGACCAGCCCGGTCGAGTAGGCCTCCTGGTCATCGACGATCATCAGCGCCTTCGGGTGCAGATTCTTTACGACGTAACGGGCGTCCTGCGGTCCCTGCACGCTGTCGTTGGGCACGACGCGGAAGAACGTCGGGTACTTGCCGGTGGTGAGCGCCGCGGCGGTCGCCGAGCCGGAGATGAACGCCAGCCCCGCCCGGGCCATCAGCGGGCCGATGGCCTCGACCTCCTGGCTGCCGGTCGGGCCGACCACCGCGACGATCTTCGGGTTCGAGGTGAACTGCTGGGTGACGGTCGTCGCCTGCGCGGGGTTCAGCTGGGTGTCGCCCTGGACCAGCGAGATCTTCGTCTTGCTTGCCTTGTTGTCCATCGCCAGCGCGAGCTGCGTGAAGTGCAGCTGCTCCTGGCCGAGCCCAGCCAGCGGGCCGGTGAGCGGCGCCTCCATGCCGATCGTGGCAACACACGTCTGGCTGGCTCCGCTGCTCGCAGCAGTACTGCTGCTGCAACCAGCCACGGCGAGCGCGCCGAGCGCCGTCACGGCGATGATCACGTTTGCTCGCATGGTTACACCCTCAGATTTTCTTTCTCGGGATGCTTTCGGCGTCTGGGGAGTTAAGTGGTTCAGGCCAGGCTCGCCTGGAGCGTGATCTCGGTGCCGGTCAGGGCGCACGAGATCGTGCAGTGCGTCGCCCGCTCCGCGAACAGGTGGAGCTGGCTAGGGCTCATATTGACGCAGGGCTTCCTGTGCGCGCCGGGCGCCTGGGGCTCCGATGCGCTGGTAGATCGCGAGTGCCTGCCGCAGGTGCGCGGCGCCCTCACCGGTGGCGCTGTCCTGGAGGTAGCTGCGGCCGATTCCTTCCAGGGCGCGTGCTTCCTCCAAGGGCACGCCAATGCCGCGCGCGATAGCCAGCGCCTGGGTGTGAAGCTCGCGGGCCTGCGGCGTGGCCGAAGTCCGGGACGAAATCTCGCCGAGACTGTTCAGCGCCTTGGCCTGGCCGAACCGGATGCCGAGGTCGCAGAACATCTTCAGAGCCTTCCGCTGGCTGGCGGCAGCGGCCGGGTAGTCCCCGGTTTCCTCTTGCACGACGCCCAGGTCGTTGAGGGTTGTGGCCTGGCCGAGCTGGATGCCGAGGTCGCAGAACATCTTCAGAGCCTTCCGCTGGCTGGCGGCAGCGGCCGGGTAGTCCCCGGTTTCCCTCTGCACCACGCCGAGGTCGGCGAGGGCTGTGGCCTGGCCGAGCCGGTTGCCGATCTCGCGGAAAAGCGCCAGGGCCTGCTGCTGGCCGGCGGCAGCAGCCACGTAGTCTCCGGCCCGCTGCTGCACCCGGCCTAGATGGTTGATGGCTTCGGCCTCGGCGAGCCGGTCGCCCGAACCGCGGGCTAGCGCCAGGGCTTGCTGGTGGCTTGCGGCGGCGGCGGGGTAGTCGCCGGTCAGAACGTGCAGGTACCCCAGTTGGTTGAGGATGTTGGCCTGGCCGGGCAGGTCACCGATGTCGCGGTACAGGGCCAGCGCCCGGGCCAGACTGCCCGTAGCGGCGAGGTGATCTCCGGTCAGCCAGGCCAGCACGCCGAGTTCGCCGAGCGTGATGGCCTGGCCGGCCCGGTCCCCTGCCCGGCGTGCCGCAGCCAGGGCGGTTCGGTGCAGGGCTCGCGACTGATCCACGTAGCCGTGGGCGAGCAGGAAGCCACTCATCGCGGCAGGGATACCCACGGCGTGCGGGTGCCGCCCGGCCGCGGCGGCGTGGTCCGCGGCGGCGTGCAGGTTCGGGCGCTCGGTTTCCAGCCAGGCGGCCGTCTGCTCGAGGGTGGACAAGACGGGGGCATCGGCGGGCGGCCGCCCCCGGGGGGGCAGGCGGTAGCCCGCCAACGAGGGGAAGTGCTGGCCCGCCACGACGGCAGTGTGCAGGTAGTAGTCCAGCAGCCGCCCGGTTGCGGCGCCAGAGTCGGCGGGGTCGTCGCCGGCGGCCAGGGCGCTGGCGTGCTCGCGAAGCAGGTCGTGCAGCACGTACCGGCTAGGTGCAGGCTCCTCCAGCAGATGCAGGTCATACAGTTCATCGAGGTTCCCGCGGGCCTCGTCCAGGCTGGTGCCATCGAGGGCGCGGGCGGCGCAGGCGTCGATGCTCGGGCCCGGGACAAGGCCGAGGCGGCGGAACAGCCGCTGCCGACCGGTTGTGAGGCCCTGGTAGGACAGGCCGAATGCGGCCGCAACTGATAGGTTCTCCGCCTGCATGACAGCTAGCCGGTCGCGGCCCTCGGTCAGCTCGCTGGCCAGCTGGCGAGCGGACCAGGCCGGATGGTGGCTCAGCTTCCTGGCGAGCATCCCGATCGCCAGCGGCAAGTACCCGCACAAGCGGGTGATCTCGCCCACCGCAGCGTCTCCCGCGCGCAAGCCCGGCCTGGCCGCCATCCGGGCCAGCAGGACCGCCGCCTCACCGGCGGGAAGGACGTCAAGGCTGATGACCGTGGCGTCCTGCAGCGCGGTCAGCCGCCGGCGGCTGGTCACCAGCACCAGACTGCCCGCAGTGCCCGGCAGCAGCGGACGGACCTGCTCATGGGCAGCCGCGTCATCCAGCAGCAGCAGGATCTTCCGGCCCGCCACGTGGTCACGCCACCGGGCCGCCCGGGCCTCCAGGCCGGGGGGGATCTGCGCCGCGGGCACCCCGGCGGTCAGCAGCAGGCTGGCCAGTGCATCCGCCGGGCCGACCGGCTGCTGGCCGGGCGTGTGGGCGTGCAGCGGCAGGAAATACTGCCCGTCCGGGAAAGCCTCGGCTAGCCGGTGCGCGGCGTGCACCGCCAAGGTGGTCTTGCCGATCCCGGCCATCCCGTCGATCGCGTGAATACCCACAACCCCGCCGTTGGCGGCCACGCCGTCAATTGCGGCCAGCAGCCGCGCGAGCTCATCCTGGCGGCCGGTGAAGCTGGCGGCATCACGCGGCAGGGTCCGGGTCGCCGCTGCCGCGAACGTCCCGGACACCACCCCTTGCCTGACCGCTAGCACCTCCGCCGCCGGGGCACGACCGCGAGCGGCTGCGACGAACACCGTGCGCACCGGCCCGGCCAGGCCCAGCGCTTCGGCGAGCAGCCCGGCGGTGACCTGGTGAGCTGTGCGGTGGAAGCCGCGCTCCAGGTCACTGACCGCCCGCGGGCTCAGGCCCGCCGCCTCCGCCAGCTCCTCCTGCGTCAGCCGGGACTCGGCCCGCAGCTGCCGTAGTAACCCCGCGAACCCCGGTCCCGGTTGCTCTGCCACCACCCGAACGCCCCTCAAACCCCACCCGCGGCACCAGTCCGGCACGGACAGCACCCACGCCCAAAGCCTACGCAGACGTCGTCACCCCAGCCACCCCGCCAGCACCCGCCTGGCAGACCCGCCCGGGCGAGCTGCAGTTTCGCTGGCACCCGGCCGCCGGAGCCTGCCTGGTTTACCTAAGTCCTCGCGCTACCCGATTCGCACTCGGTCACGGTCGTCACCACGACCGCCTGCGGTCCGGTCAACTCATGTGAGTTCTTGTGTGGGCTGTTGTGCGTGGTGCCGCTTCTGGCCGCTGGCGACGCTGGAACCAGCCACAGTACCCAACCCGGCTGAGCTCAGCAGCTGCCTGACATCAGGCAACCCGGCCAAGGCCCAGCTACGCCGCCGAGGAGACCACGTTGAACCTGGCCCACCTCGTACGAACTCGCGAAGCCCTGGATCGCCGACCTGAGGGAGCCGCAGCCATGACGAGGCCCAGCCCCACTGAACTCAACCAGAGGCGGCACCTCGAAAGGACCGTCTCCTGGACTGGCCACGAACGGCTCCGATGTCTTTGGTACCGGCTCCGCCTAGCTGTAGCCGAGATGAACTACGCAACCCGGCGCATGATCGAGCTGCAGGCACCCTGGATGTCTGAGGACCGCCCTCCCGAATCTGCCGACGGGTAGATGTACAGCCCTCGCGGCTAGGCTAGTAGCCGATGGACACGATCAGCTTTGGGCCCGATCGAGAACCCAGGCGTGTGTGGCGCGGCTGGCGGCCTCGGCGCGGCTGGCCCGAGAGGTGGGCCTGGCTGATTGTCTTGATTACCGCGACCGCCCTGACGGTAGCCGCTGTTGTGCTGCTCAGCGCCGACAGGCCTGCGCGGCGTACGGTCAGCGCGCGGTCCGCCCAGCCGCTCCTGCTCGCTGGCATACCGGCTCGCGGCGGTACCGACCTGTTCCTCGGTGGAGAGAATGTCTGGCGGCCCGGCCGCCCGCCGCGGCCCATCGCCGGGTTGTTGTCCAACGGGCTCAGCTCGCTGCTGCCGCCCGGTCACGGCGCCGAGGTCGATCAGCTCGCCCCGGTTTCCGGCGGTGTGGTAGCGCATATCAGTGACATCTCGACAGCCGTTACCTACGGCGCGGTCGGCCGCGTGGTGTTCATCTCCGCCGCGAACGCCCCCGCCCGGTTGATCGCCCGGGCCACCATGATCGCGGTCAGCCCGGGCGGCGGACGGGTATGGGTGCAGACCGCCGTCCAGTCGATGCGGAACGGCCTCGGGGTATCGGCCAGTTTCCGGAGCCCGACCTGGGCCGTCGACATGGTCGGCCGCCGGGTCAGCCCGGTGCTGCACCTGCCGCTCGGGCTGGCCGGTGCCACCGGGGCCGGGCCGCTGACGCTGAATCTTGTCACCGGGCGGGTGCAGCTGTGGAACGGCGCGACCGGCCAGCCGATACCGATGAGCCTGCCCGCCGACGCCAGTTTCGTCGCGGCGGGCCGTGACCGGGTGATCTGGTCGTCGTGCGGCGCCTCCTGTGTGCTGCACGTTACCGATCTGACCTCCGGCACCGGCGCTGCCTTGCCGCTGCCGCGGAACTGGCAACCGCCGTTACGGGCCTACCCGCCGCCATCGGCCAGTTTCGACCCAGCGGGCCAGCGCGTGGTCCTCCCGCTCATCCGGGTTGACTCCGCGGGCACCATCACCGCGCAGGCCCTGTTCATCGCGGGGAACGGGATGGTGCGCGAGACTCCCGGTCGGCTACGGCTTCCCCCCTCAGCGGCCGCCACCCAGGGCGTCGCGCTGGCCGGCGCGTGGGACCGGCGGGGAGTGCTGTGGGTGCTGGCGACCAATCCCACCAGCGGGTACTACCAGCTCGGATTCTGGACCGGCACCGGGCCGCTGCGCACGTTCACCCCCGCCCAGGGCAGCCCGGTGACGCTATCGGGACCTGGACCGGACTAGTGACGGGGCCGACTTTGCCGGGGTCCTGCCTCCAAGGGCGCTATGGCGATCACCGGACCCCGCTGCTGCTCAACCAAATCAGGCAGGACCGTCAGGCCGATGCTGCCAGACCATCGCGGCGCCGCCGCTCAAACCAGCTGTTGCCAATACTGCTGCCAACGCAGCCGACAGCGGCCGACGCTGGCGCACAGATGTGGAACCGGAGCCGAGGTCGAAGCGATCGACTTTCCAGCCAGCGGGACACGCGCTTGCCGCGCCGTGCCGATGCCGGACGGCGGCCCTCACCCACCGTGACCCATGGGGTGGTGCTTTCCCCCCTCTGCAGCACGTTTCGCCTGACGGGCTGCCGATGTTTGCCGTGACTGCTCACGAACAAGGCGGCGCTCACGCCAGCGGCCAACCCACCGAGTGATCCTGGTCCTCACCATTCCACCTCTTCGGCTTCCAAGGACGAACCGTGCCAGCCCCGAACCTGGCCGCCCGCCCAGCGCGCCGCCTCCCGGTCTGTCGCCTGCCACGAGCATGGGACCACTTTTCGGGGTTTTCTGCCACGAGCATGGGACCACCTGGTTGCCAGTGATGGGACCGCCGGGCGTGTCGGCTTGGCGGTCTTGATCACTTCCGGTACCGGGTGCCTTCAAGTCGATCGACTTGGGGGTTCGGGGGATGGCTTTCCGGGAGGTTGCCGTGACTGAGATCCGTGAGGTGCTGCGGGCGTGGCTGGCTGGTGCCGGGCTGCGCCGGGTGGCTGAGCAGGCGGGGGTGGATCGTAAGACCGCCCGCCGGTATGTGGACGCGGCGGTGGCGGCGGGGCTGGCCCGGGATGGCGGGGCCGGGCAGCTGTCGGATGAGCTGGTCGGCCAGGTCGCGCAGGTGGTCCGCCCGGCCCGGCCGGGCGGGCACGGCCTGGCGTGGAACCTGCTGGAGGCCCGCCACGGCGAGATCAAGGCGCAGGTGAAGGCGGGCCTGTCGGTGGTCAAGATCGGGATACTGCTGGAGCGGCAGGGCGTCGTGGTGCCGTACCGGACGCTGCACCGGTTCTGCGTGGAGCGGTGCGGCTTCGGCCGGACCGCGTCCACGGTGCGGGTCGCCGACGGCGAGCCCGGCGCGGAGTGCCAGCTGGACTTCGGGTATCTGGGCCTGCTGGCCGACCCGGTGACCGGGCGGCAGCGCAAGGTGCACGCGCTGATCTTCACTGGGTGCTATTCGCGGCACATGTTCGTGTGGCTGAGCTTCACCCAGACGCTGGCCGCGTTCATCGCCGGGTGCGAGGCCGCGTGGGTGTTCTTCGGCGGCGTGTTCAAGGTCCTCATCCCGGACAACGCGTCGGCGATCGTCACCGACGCGGACGCGGTCAACCCGCGGCTCACCGCCGGGTGGCTGGATTACGCGCAGCACTGCGGCTTCGCCACCGACCCAGCGCGGGTCCGGTCGCCGAAGGACAAGCCGAAGGTGGAGCGGGCGGTGCAGTACGTGCGCGGCAACTTCTTCGCCGGCGAGCATTTCACCGGCCTGTCCGACGCGCAGGCGCGGGCGGAAGCGTGGTGCCGCAACGTGGCCGGGATGCGCATCCACGGCACCATCCAGGCCCGCCCGGCGGAGGTGTTCGCCGAATTCGAGGCAGCGGCGCTGCTGCCGCTCAGCCTGCCTTATGACGTGCCGGTGTTCACCCGGGTCAAGGTGCACCGCGACTTCCATGTCGAGGTCGGCCGGGCGCTGTATTCGGCGCCGCAGGATTACCTCGGCTGCCACCTGGACGCCCGCGCCGACTCGGCCCTGGTCAAGCTGTTTCACCGCGGCCAGCTGGTCAAGACACACCCCCGTCAGCAGCCGGGCCGGCGGTCCACCGACCCGGCTGACCTGCCGGCCGAGAAGACCACCTATGCGATGCGCGACGTCGCCTCCCTCGCCGGGGCGGCGCGGCGGCACGGGGACAGCGTGGGCGTCTATGCGGACCGGCTGCTGGATACCGACCTGCCCTGGACCAAGATGCGGCAGGTCTACCGGCTGCTCGGGCTGGTCCGCCGCTACGGCCCCGGCCCGGTTGACACCGCCTGCCAGCGCGCTCTCGACCTGGACGTGGTCAGCGTCACCAAGATCGCCTCGATGCTGGAAAAGGCAACCGAGAACACGCCCCCGCCGCCGGTCCCTGCCACCGCGGCCACTGCCCGGTTCGCGCGCGACCCGGTCGAATACCGGCCCGGCGGCACCCAGCTGACGCTCATCCCCGGCGGGAAGGAGGAGAGCCGGTGACCGCCACCATCCGCGACACCGTGAGCCCGGACCTGCGCACCACGCTGCGGGCGCTCAAGCTCGGCCAGATGCTGGCCACCCTGCCCGACCGGCTGGTCCTGGCCCGGCAGCAGAAGATGACTCATGCTGACTTCCTCGAGCTCGTCCTGGCCGACGAGCACGCCCGCCGGGAAGCCAAGTCCGCGTCGCTGCGCGCCCGCGCCGCCGGGCTCGACTCCGGCATGCGGCTCGACACCTGGGACCAGAGCGCAGCCGTCTCCTACGACCGCCAGCTGTGGAACGAGCTGGTCAGCCTGCGGTTCCTCGACGGCCCGCACGGCGCCCTGCTGCTGGGACCGGTCGGCGTCGGCAAGACCCACCTGGCCTGCGCGCTGGGCCACATCGCCATCCGGAGGCGGCGCACCGTGCACATGGCTCCCGCAGCCAAGCTGTTCAAGCGGCTCAAGGCAGCCCGCCTCGACAACACCCTCGACTACGAGATGCGTCGCCTCGCCACCGTCGAGCTGCTGATCCTGGACGATTTCGCGCTGCAGCCGCTGGATCCGACCGAGACCGCCGACTTCTACCAGCTCTGCGTCGAACGCCACCAGCGCGCCTCGACCGTGGTGACCTCGAATCGCACCGCTGAGGAATGGCTGGCCATGATGGCCGACCCGCTGCTGGCCCAGTCCGCCGTTGACCGGCTCGCCTCCACCGCCCACGAACTGGTCATCGAGGGCGAGTCCTACCGGCGCCGCCAGAAGCCATCCATCACCAGCAGCACAAGCGTGTCCGTTGACGAGGAGAAAGGAAACCACCATGATCACTCATGACCAAAGGCGGTCCCTTCCTCGTGGCAACACCCCGGTCCCATCACGCTGGCAAGCGACAGGGGGTTGGATCGAGGTTGCCTCCATCGTCCACCCCGCCGGCGAGGTCGTGGTCAGTATGCGCCCGGTCTGTGTGTTCGCCAATGTCCCATCGCGTGAGATTGAGCAGGTGCGGGGTGCCCTGCGGGGCCGGTGGCGGCAGGCGGCCCGGGCGGTGATGGTGCTGCTGTCGCTGCACGGGTTATCCGCGGCGCAGATCGCGGAGCTGCTGGAGTGCCACCCGGCCACGGTGCGCCGCTGGATCGGCCGGTTCAGCACCGAGGGCCTGGCGGGGCTGGCCGATCGCCCCCGATCCGGGCGGCCGCCGCTGGGTGGCAAGCGGCTGACCAGGAGAATCGCCGCGCTGCTGGACCGGCCGGGACCGTGGACGCTGCCGCGGATCTGGCGCTACCTGGGCTATCCGCAGGTCAGCCTGCGCACCCTGTACCGGCGGGTGCGGCGGGTTGCGGTCTGGCGGCGGCCCAAGCTCATCGCCCGCGGCGACTGGGCTGCCCCGCGTTTTCCGGACACCTGAATTGGTGCTATTTCATGCTGCGAGCTGCTGGTTCAGGTACTCGTCGAGGGCCTCTTGCGGGGTCCGGTACCCGATCGCGGAGTGAAGACGCCTCCGATTATAGCGGAGTTCGATGTACCGGGCAATATCCTCCCGGGCTTTCTTTCTCGTCGGGTAAATGGTCCGGTGGACCCGCTCGACTTTCAGTGCGGCATTGAAAGACTCAGCGAGCGCATTGTCATAGCAGATGCCGGTCCGGCCTACCGACTGGCGGATCCCCAGCCGTTCCAGGACGGCCGCGAACTCGGCCGACGTATAATTGCTTCCCCGGTCAGAGTGAAAGATAGCATCAGCAGGAAGACCGAGGTTGCGGGCGGCCATCTCGATCGCGCTCGTGATCAGCGGCGTCCGGTAATTGTCATCCATCGCCCACCCGATCACTTTCCGGCTTGCGCAGTCAATTACAGTCGCGAGGTAAAGCCAGCCCTGCCACGTCGGGATGTACGTAATATCGCCGACCATTTTATCGCCGGGGGCGGCCGCGGTGAAGTCGCGGTTCACCAGGTCCGGGATCGGCCCGGCCGCGCCCTGCTCCGTGGTGGATGGCCGCCAGGGCCGCGGCTGGCAGGCCACCAGCCCCAGGGCCCGCATCAGCCCGCGGATCAGCTCGGCCCCCGCCTGGATGCCCCAGCGGGCCAGCTGCCAGGTGATACGCCGGTACCCGTAGGTGCCGTCGGAATCATCGAACGCCTTCTTGATCAGCAGCTTGAGCCGCGCCCGCCTTTCCGCAGTGGCGCTGTCCGGCCGTGACCTCCATTCGTAGAACCCCGATTTTGATACCCAGAGCCATTGGCACATGCGCGTGATGGTGGGAGCCGGGGCCGTGTCCGTGGCCGCGGTGGCGTATTCCGTGTCGATGAACTCATACTTATCGCTCACCGATGCTCCGCTGCGAAGTACGCCGCTGCTTTTGAGAGAAAGTCGGCTTTCATCCGGAGTTCGCGGACTTCCCGCTCCAGCTCGCGCAGCCGCGCGCGCTCGGATAGCTGCAGCGGCGGTTCGTCTTCGGCGTGCTTTTCCCGGTACGCCCGGACCCAGTTCCCCAGGCTGGTCTCGCTGACCTTAAGCTCCCGCGCGACATCGGCGATAGGCCGCGACGTCTCCACGACCATCCTGGCCGCCTCATCGCGGAACTCCGGCGAATAAGTCTTATATTTCCCTGGCACTGATCCCGTCCTTTCGGCTGACGATCCTATAAGGATCCACAGTCCGGAAGATCAGGGGCACCCCCGACCCCGATCACGACCATGTGGTGGCCGGCATCGTGGCCCGGCTGATCGAGCTGCCGCGCCGGGCAGTGGTGCTGGCCGAAGACGAGACTCACCTCAACCTGCTGCCGCACGTGCGGGCCAGCTGGACGCGGCGCGGCGCCCGCCCGCAGATTCTTACTCCGGGCACGAACCGGCAGGTCACGGTGTACGGCGCGCTGGAGATGACCACCGGCCGCTGGGTCTACCGGCTGGGCCGTCGCCGCGCCGCTGAGTTCATCGCCTTCTTGCGGATGCTCGCCGCGTCCTTCCCGGCCGCCCCGCTGATCGTGGTGATCTGCGATAACGACAGCATCCACCACGCCCGCGCCGTCACCCGCTACCTGGACAAGCAGCCCCGGCTGGAGGTGCTGTATGGCGCCCGGTACAGCCCGCACGACAACCCGGTCGAACGCGTCTGGGCTGCGCTGAAGAACTACGTCGCCAACACCGCCGTCACCTGGCCCGGACGGCTCAGGCAGATCCATTCCTACTTCCGCAACCGATCACCAGACCAGATGCTCGACGCCGCCGCGCCCTGGACCAGCCCCTGGCTACCCCCCGGTTACGAACAGAACTTTTGGAATGCCGCTTAGCGGTGGCAGACTTCCGCAGGCTTTTGGGCGGCTTCACCGACCAATGACCCTGTACCCGCGAACCTTTGTACTGCCATTGCCCTGTACCGCTTCTGGGGCATGTAGGGCCGGCCGCTCATTCATTCTGATCGAAAATGTCTTCAAGAAGAAGCGCGAGCCGGGCTGGCGGTTCGTCCTCCGGGAAGATGTCCCGGACCAGTGCAAGAACATCCGGAACCGTGTGCAGGTTGAGCAGTTCTGTGAGCGGTTTAATGTCCTGAGCGTCGCGGGGACGCGCCGCGAGCGCCTTCATTGCCAACAGGTGTTCTGGAGAAGCGGCGAAGACTCGCAGGCCCGGGTGGTCGAAAACACGGGATGACGACGGATCTCCGCCAGGTGCCACATAGGAGCTTGCCTGCTTGTTCAGCCACCAGTCAGGCAGGCCCAGTTCAGCGGCTACTCCTCGTGCTTCTTCAAGTACGATGCCGTGCGGCTTGAACAGGGCGTCAACGTCCCGAGTGGCACGGCGAGAATCATAAGCTAGGGCCATCGCAGCGCCGCCAAACGCATAGATGTCCGCCACTACCCCCGCTTGGCCAGCCGATCACCGAGGCGCCGGAAGGCCTCTTCGATGCCCTCGCGGTCGAGCAGGGGCGTAGGTTCGATCACGCGGCGTCTATCTCGTAGTCGGCGACGAATACACGCCGCCTGCGGAATGCGGCAGGGGCGTGCACTAGCGCCTGCGCACGCGCGCCGGGTGTGTTGAACGGGAACCAGAAGCGTCTCAGCCCGCGGGAGGCCGACCACTCTGGCGCAGCCTCGCCGTCCCGCATAGCAAGGTGCTCGGCGAGCCCACCAAACAGAACATCCCAGCGCTCATCACCGGTTGGGTCCGGTGCATCTACGAGCAGTCTCAGACGTACCCCGGCTGACTCCTGGTGGTACTCCCTAAGAAACTCAACGACTAGGCGCCATTGCGAGTCAAAGTCAGGCTCAGCTGTGACGAACCGAGCCAGGTTGGCAAGGGTCATCGGCTGGTAAGTCACACCCAGGCCGGGCAGGCACACGCACTCGGCAGCGAGCTGCCGGCCGGCCAGCTAGTCCGCACGCTGGCGGTGAGGCACGAGCCGCCGCACGGCAAGCATCCGAAAAACTGGCCTGTGCCCACCTGTCGTGCGGAGAGGTTCAGGGTGGGCTGGCCGCTACTTCCTGATCACGACCTTGAGGGCATTGTGTTTTTCAGCCTCGGCGAAGGTGTCGTAGGCGGCCATCATGTCGTGCAGCGCGAAGTCGTGCGTGCCGAAGAGCTCGGCGGCGATCTTCCCGGACCGGACCAGCTGGAGCAGCAGCGGCACGGTGGTGCCGTCAACCAGGCCGGTGGTGATCGTCACGTTCTTGATCCACAGGTCTTCGAGGTGCAGCGTGGTGGGTGCGCCGTGCACGCCGATGTTGGCGATGACACCGCCGGGCCGTACTGCCCTGGTGCAGACGTCGAAGGTGCCCGGCGTGCCGACGGCCTCGATCGCCACGTCGGCGCCGAGTGCCCCGTCGGTCAGGGCCGCGACCTGTTCCTCAGCGTCCGTGTCGGCGGCGTTGATCGCCACGTCGGCGCCGAACCGGAGCGCGTGCTCGCGCCGGGAGCCGGTGACCTCCAAAGCGATGATCTTGGCGGCGCCGGCCAGCGACGCGGTCTGGATTGCGGCCAGGCCGACCGGTCCGGCGCCCACGACCACGACGACATCGCCGGGCTTGACCTGGCCGTTCCTGACTCCCACCTCGTAGCCGGTCGGCAGGATGTCGGCCAGGAACAGCACCTGCTCGTCAGTCACGCCGTCGGGCACCTTGTGCACGCTGGTCTCCGCGAACGGCACCCGGGCGTACTCTGCCTGGGTACCGTCGATCAGATGGCCGAAGATCCAGCCGATGCCGCCGGTGGCCTGGCAGTGGCTCGGCATCGCGCGCTTGCAGTAGGCGCACCGGCCACAGGACGTGATGGCCGGGACGAGCACCCGGTCACCTTCGGCGAGGCTGTTCACCGCCGGGCCCACCGCTGTCACGGTGCCGACCGCCTCGTGTCCGAGGATGCGGCCGTCTGTGACAGCGGGTACATCGCCCTTGAGGATGTGCAGGTCGGTGCCGCAGATCGTGGTGGTGTCGATCTGCACGACAATGTCTGTGGGTGCGGCCGGATCCGGGTCCGGGACGGTGTCCCAGGACTTCTGGCCGGGGCCGTGGTAAACGAGCGCCTTCACAGGGAAACCTCCCAGACCGTAACAATCAGCGCGATGACTGCTTGAAGCCGAGGCTAATTCGGCGTGCGAGCATGCCATGACTCACTGTGAGACTCACGGCGGCACGGACATGACAAAGCGGCCACCAGCACCGAACAGCCGAACAGCGGGGGCATCGCGTTGTCAGACCGGGTGCGTACCGTCTGATGACCGGAGAGTCGAAGCACCTGACCCGCGGAGGCTGGCATGACAAACGACGTGAATTACTTCGAGATCGGATCACCAGACCCCGAGGCATCCAAGGCGTTCTACGGCGCGCTCTTCGGCTGGAACGTCGGGAAGCCCTCGATGCCAGCCCGGTACAGCATGATCAACGAAGACCGGGGCGGGCTCTGGGATACCTCGGAGATGGGCGCGGCGAGCTGGGCGATCTTCTACGTCCAAGTCGAGGACGTGCACACCGCGATCGAGCGGGCACAAGAACTCGGTGCCGCCGTGGTCGTCCCGTTCGTTGACAACGGGGGGATCGAGTTCGCCCACCTCACTGACCCGCTGGGAAACCGGTTCGGAATCTGGCGGCCCAAAGCCGCTCAGTGAGCCCGTACGGATGAGCGCTCATAGCCGCCGGGGTCGAAGTAGTCAGGCACCGGCACCCTCACCACCTGACCGTCTGCCGATCACGCTGCCGAGAGGAAAGCATTCTGTCAGCCGGGCAAGGAAGGACCGGAATCCCGGCGACAGGTCGCTGAGGCCGACGGCGAACGAGAGCGGGGTCACCGAGATGCAGCCTGCGCGCAGCGCAGCGATGTCGGTACCGAAGGACGCGTCGGCGTCAGGGATGATCTCGTCCGGCTCGCCGAAGAGGTACAGCCAGTGCACGTCGCTGTCGCCTGCCCAGTCGGGCACCGATGCGCGCGGGTAGGCGCGCCGGCCTGCCCTGGTGAGCACGCTCGTGTCCCCGTTGCGCACGGCGGGGTAGTTGACGCTGAGTACCACCGGCTCCTCCGGCCTGGCCGCGATCACCGAGCGCGCCAGGCCGGCGCCGTGCCGGGCAGCGAGGCCGAAATCGTAGGCGAGCCCGCGGCTGGCCAGAATCCTCGTGGTAGTTGACGGAGAAGGTGCCCGTCGGCGTCTGCTGGGACAGGCAAACGGCGGCGGTGCCGAGGATGGCCGCCTCCAGGCCTGCGCCCACGGTCCCGGAGTACGTCACGTCGTCGGCGAGGTTCGCGCCGTGGTTGATGCCGCTGACGACGAGGTCGGCGCCGGCGGCCAGGCCGCCAAGCAGCCCGACCCGGACGCAGTCCGTGGGGGTTCCGTCGCAGCGGTAGACGGGGTGCTGGCCGGCCGCGACGCGGGTGACGCCCACGGGCCTGCTGAAGGTTGATTTCCGCGCGAACCCGCTGCAGTCCGCATCGGGCGCGATCGTGATCACGCTGGCGCAGAAGCCGGCCAGGGCGGCCCGGATGGCCAGCAGTCCCCCGGCGTCCACCCCGTCGTCGTTGGTCAGCAGGATACGCACGGCATTCTCCCGGAAACGTAGGCTGTGATGCGTAGATCTACGGGCGCGGAGGGGCGGCCGTCTATGGTTAACGCTATGACCGTCTCCCGGGCCGACGCTGGTTCCGTGGCGAGGATCGACAACGGCAGGACGATCCGCGACACGGTGGAGCGGCGTATCCGGGAGCTGATCTCCTCGGGCCAGCTCGGCGAGGACGGGCGGCTGCCCACCGAGCGTGAGCTCGCCGAGCGGCTGGGTGTCAGCCGGACGACGGTGCGCCAGGTGCTCGACCAGCTGGAGCACGCCGGGTCCGTGCACCGGCGCAGGGGCCGGACCGGCGGCACCTTCGTCACCCGCGACCGGGTGGACATCGACTTCGGCTACCTGGCCGGCATCCCCGCCTACCTGCGCGCCCAGGGATTCCGGCCGGGGGCGCACGTGGTGTCCGCGCGGATGACCCCGGCCGACCGGACCACCGCCGGCGCGTTGCGGATCAGGACCGGGGCGCTCGTCTACGAGGTCATCCGGGTCCGGCTGGCGGACGAGATACGGATCTCCCTGGAGAACGCGCGCATTCCCGTCGCGCTGGCCCCGGACCTGCTGGCCCAGCCGCTGAACGACAGCATCTACGAGCTGCTGATCGAGCGGTACGGGGTGACCTGCGTCAAGGCCGTCGAGCGGATGGTCGCGGTGCTGGCCGACGCGGGCCAGGCCGAGCTGCTGGGCATCAAGGTCGGCGACCCGCTGATGGCGATCGAGCGCGTCGCCTACGACGCCGGCGAGCAGCCTGTCGAGTACTCGACCGACTTGTTCCGGGGCGACAGGACCCGGGTGATCGCCTGGGCGCACGGCGCGGATCAGGTCAGGAACGCCGGGGCCAGGAAGGGCCGCGCGTAGCAGGCGCGGTGCCGCCGGCCTGCGCGCCTCAGGCCCGGATCCGCGCACCCGACGGGTCATAGGGCGGCCGCAGCGACGCGGTGACGTCGTAGAAGTCTCCGCCGATGGCGACCTGGTAGCGCCCCTGGCCGAGCCACTGGCGGTCGGCCTTGCCACCGTCGCGCCGCTCGACGTAACCGAGCAGTACCGTCCGCCCGAGCGTGTGGCCGAAGGCCGCGGAGCTGACGAAGCCGACCGGCTCCTCGTCCCGCATGAGCAGTTCGCCGCCCCAGGCGTACGCGTCCGGGTCGGTCACCACGAAGCTGGCCAGCCGCCGGGTGACGCCCGCCGCCTGCTGCCGCTCGACCGCCTCGCGGCCGCGGAAGCCGATGCCCGTCTTCAGCTTGCAGGCGAACGTGAGGCCGGCCTCCACCGGGGTCGTGTCCGGGCTCAGCTCCCGCCCGAACGCCCGGTACCCCTTCTCCAGCCGCAGCGACTCGATGGCGTAGTAGCCCGCCAGCCTGGGGGTGACCGCGCCGCCGGGATCGGTGAGCCGCTCGAACGCGGCGACCGCCACCTCGCTCGGCACGTACAGCTCCCAGCCCAGCTCCCCCACATAGGTCAGCCGCGTGGCCCGGACGGTCAGCCCGGCCAGGTCCACCTCGCGGCTATGGCCGAAGCCGAACGCCCCGGCGGAGAAGTCGTCGCCGGACAGCGCGGCCAGCAGCGCGCGGGACCGCGGCCCCATCACGCTCAGCACCGCGAACGCCGACGTGACGTCGAAGAACTCCACCGCCAGCCCCGGCGGCACGCCCCGGCGGAGCAGGTCGAGGTCGTGCACCGCCTGGGCGCTGCTGGTCACCAGCAGGTACTCGTTCCACCGGATCCGGGTCACGGTGACGTCGGCCTCGTAACCACCGCGGTCGTTGAGCAGGCCCGTGTAGACGGTCCGGCCCGGCGGGACGGCGACGTCGTTGGAGCATAGGTACTGCAGGGCGGCCTCGGCGCCGGCCCCGCGGACGGCGATCTTGGCGAACGAGGTCTGGTCGAACAGCGCGGCGTCCTCGCGGGCGGCCTGGTGCTCAGCCGCGCTGTGCCCGAACCAGTTTTGCCGGCCCCAGCCGTACTCGACGACGGGCTTGACGCCGTCGGGCGCGAACCAGTTCGCGCGCTCCCAGCCCACCTTGGTGCCGAAACAAGCGCCGCGGGTTTCCAGCAGGTGGTGGACGGGCGACCGCCGTACCCCGCGGGCGCTTTCCGGCTCCCGGTTCGGCCAGGCCATCGCGAAATGCAGGCCGACGATCTCCTGCACCCGCTGCCGCAGCCAGCGCTTGTTGCCCTGCATGGGGGTGAACCGGCAGACGTCCACCGGGCTGAGGTCCAGGTCGGGCTCCCCGGCCACGATCCAGCGGGCCAGCGCACCGCCGGCGCCGCCGGCGAACGCGATCCCGGAGGAGTTGAACCCCGCGGCTACGAAGTAGTTAGCCAGCTCGGGCGCCGCGCCCAGGATGAAGTTGTGGTCCGGAGTGAAGCTCTCCGGGCCGTTGTAGAACTTCTTGACCCCGGCCGCCGCCATGGCCGGCACCCGGTGCATGGCGTTGCGCATGAGGATGTCGAACTGGTCCCAGTCCTCCGGCAGCAGCTGGAACTCGAACGGCTCGGGAATCTCGTCCGACGCCAGCCAGGGCTTGGCGTCCGGCTCGAACCCGCCCATCAGCAGGCCGCGGACCTCTTCCTTGAAGTAGGTGTACCCGTCAGGGTCGCGCAGCGTGGGAGTCGTCCGGTCCAGCCCGGCGATGGCCTCGGTGACGATGTAGTAGTGCTCGGCCGGCTGCAGCGGGATCGTCGCCCCGACCTGGTCGCCGAGCGCCTTGGCCCACTGCCCGCCGCAGTTCACCACGTACTCGCACTCGATGTCTCCGCGGGCGGTGCGGACCGAGGTGACCCGGCCCCGGTCAACGGCCCACCCGGTGACCTTCGTGCGCTCGAGGATCCGCACGCCCCGGTCCCGGGCGCCCCTGGCCAGTGCCTGGGTGATGTCGGCCGGGTTGGCCTTGGCGTCGTCCGGCAGCCAGACCGCCCCGACCAGGTCGGCCGCGTGCATCAGCGGCCACATGGCGGCGGCCTCGGCGACGGAGATGAGGTGCGCCTGCACGCCTTGCGCCCGCGCCATGTCCACCGTTCGCCGCAGCTGCACCATCCGGTCCTCGGAGGCCGCGACCCACAGCGCCCCGCTCTGGTTCCAGCCGGTGCCGAGCCCGGTCTCGGCCTCCAGGCCCGCGTACAGCCGGCTGCTGTCCAGCATCAGGCGGGTCAGCGACGGGTGCGTCCGCAGCTGCCCGATGACGCCGGCCGCATGCCAGGTCGTGCCGCAGGACAGCTGGCCCTGCTCGAGCACGACCACGTCGGCCCAGCCGAGCCTGGCCAGGTGGTAGGCCACGCTGCAGCCGACGACGCCGCCGCCGACGATGACAACCTGGGCCCGCTGCGGGACGTCATTGACGGGCATCCTCAGCCTTCCGCCGTCGCCGCGTGCGCCAGCCGCCCTTACCAGCGATTTGGGCGCACCATATCGACGTCAGCCTAGCCTCACCGTGCGGCGCAGGCTAGCCGCAAACAGCCACAATACGGCCCGTCTCGTACTCTTGTCAGCCCGCACGCACGTGCGTTACAGTGCGCCAAAAGCAATCCTGATCCGGCAAATGGACCACCCATTGGAAGAAGGGACGGTTCAGCGGATGGGAACTGTCGAGACCACTGAGCCGTTCGCCACCGCCGCCGGAAAGCTCACCCGGGCCCTCACAGCACTCACCAACGGAGCGCTGACCTTCGCGGGCGTCGGCGTGTTCGCGGGGCTGTTCTCGCTGTACGGATTCGCGATCTCCGGCGTGGGCGGAGCCGAATTCTGGGGCTGGCCGCTGGTCGCGGTCAGCGTCGGCGCGATGGTGCTGGTGATCGCGGAGCTCGCCTCCAAGTACCCGTTCGCCGGCAGCATGTACCAGTGGCCGACGATCCTGGCCGGCAAGCGCGTCGGCTGGTGGATGGGCTGGGTGTACGGCGGCGCGGTGTTCCCGCTGATGACGGCCTACTACGCGAGCCTGCCGGTGCTGATCCACCCGCTGTTCAACCTGGCGCCGAGCTTCACCACCGACGCGATCATCATCGTGATCGCCGCGGTGATCGCCGTGACCTGGAACGTCATGCGGATCGGCATCCTCGGCCGGATCGCGCAGTGGGCCATGGTGGCGGAACTGTCCGTCGTCACCGTCGTCTGCGTGCTGACGTTCATCCTCGGGGCCAAGCACTTCGGCAACCTGACCCAGACCGCCAGCGTGACGGCCTCCTCGTCAGGAGCCGCGACGGTGCACATCCTCAACTCGCTCAAGGACGTGTTCCCGCTGTTCATCGGGGCCGGGGTATTCAACGCGCTGTGGGTGCTGTACACGTTCGAGAACGGCGGCACGCTCGGCGAGGAGACGGTGAACGCCGAGCGCAACGCGCCGCGCGGGGTCATCGGCGCCTACCTGTTCGCGGTCGCCTGCGGGTTCTTGTTCCTGCTGGCGCTGACCCCCTCGATCCCGGACATGAAGGCCGCGATGCTGGGCGGCGTGCCGGCCGAGAACGCGATCACCGCGCACCTGCCCAGCGGCGTGTTCAAGCTCTTCCTGGTCGTGGTCTCGATCGGCCTGATCGTGGCGACCAACACCATGTTCACCGGAGCCGTTCGGCATATCTATGGCATGGCGCGCGACGGACAGGTCCCGTTCTCGCCGACCTTCGCCCGGACGCTGAAGGACGGGTCACCCTGGGCCGCCGTGCTGCTGATCGGGGTGGGCTCGCTGATCCCGGTCTTCGTGTTCACCACGAAGACGTCGTCGATCGTGGGCGGCGCCACCGCCGCGATGTACCTGGCGTATTTCCTGATCATGAGCGTGACGCTGATCTACCGGTTCCGCGGCTGGCCCCGGGTGAAGAGCCGGTTCTCGCTCGGCCGGTGGGGCCTCGCGGTGAACATCGTGGCCGTGATCGGCACCGGGCTGACCGCGCTGGACCTGCTGTGGCCGCGGCCGGCCACCAACCCCACCTACAACCAGATCTCCGGCACCTCCGGCGGCCTGTTCCTCAAGGACGTGCCGATGGCCTGGCTGATCATCGGCCTGCCGCTGCTGGTCGGCGTGGCTTTCTACGCGATGCGGTCCAAGCGGATCCACGACCACCCGCTGGCGATCGACAAGTACCAGCCCGAGCCGTGACGATGACGACCGGAAGCGGCGGTCTCACCAGCACCGCCGACCAGCGGTTCGCCAGCCAGATGCGGCAGGTCGCGGACGAGGCGCACGTGCTGCGCGGCCGCGCGCTGGAGTGGCACCAGCTGTTCGGCGGCCTGGCGCACGTCACGTACGCGGTCAGTAGCGAGGCGGGCGATCGGTATGTGGTCAAGTTCCTCACCCAGGAGATGGACGACTTCGGGCTGATGATCCCGATCGGCGACCTGATCGCGAACACGGTCGCCGCGGGCGAGTCCGGCATCGGCGCCCGGGTGCGGCAGGCGCTGCCGGACATCCCGGCGATCGTGCTGGAGTACATCGACGGCCGCACGCTCGACACCGCCGACCTGTCCCGGCCGGG
Source organism: uncultured Actinomycetes bacterium (assembly GCA_963702235.1). GTDB lineage: Bacteria > Actinomycetota > Actinomycetes > Streptosporangiales > Streptosporangiaceae > PALSA-505. The sequence continues at coordinate 326,127 of CAVPBZ010000018.1, read as the reverse complement.
CTACATCCCGCGGATCGGGCGCGCGATCAGGGAACTGCACACGAAGGCGCCGCCGATGCGGAACGCGATCGTGATCTGGCGGTTCCTGGCGGACTACCTGATGCTGCTCGACCGGTACTCGCTCACCGCCCCGGACGGACTGCTGGACTACCTGCCGGCCGTGCGCCGCATCCAGTCGGCCCTGGCCTGCCGCGCGCTGCCCGCGGTGCCGAGCAACAACGACCTGCTGGCCAAGAACATCATGGACGACGGCCGGATCCGGCTCATCGACTATGACTTCAGCGGGATGAACGACCCGATGTTCGACGTCGGCGACCTGGCCATGGAGGGCGACTACGACCCGGCCCAGATCCGGCTGGTCTGCGAGGCCTACTTCGGCTCGCACGACCCGGTGCAGTACGCGCGGGCCAGGCTGTTCGGCATCGTCGCGCAGTACACCTGGTCGCTGCTGTTCGTCGGGATGGACCGGCTGCTCAGCGATTCACCCGACGAGGACTTCGACTACTGGCAGGAGGCAGCGACGCGCTGGGACTGGACCCGGGCGAAGCTCGACGACCCGTCGCTCGAGCCGCTGATCGCCGCGGCCCGGGGCTAGCTCAGAACGCCTGCCGGCAGCGGCATTATTTTCTGGCCCGAACGAGCACGAGGAGAAGCCGTGGACAAGGTCGCGCTGGTCACCGGGGGTAGCAAGGGCATCGGCTACGCCTGCGCCGAGCGCCTGGTCGCCGATGGCTACGCCGTCGCCATCTGCGCCCGCAGCGCGGACGAGGTCGTCGCCGCGGGCGGCAGGCTCGGCGGCTCCGGCAAGGTGCTGGCGCTGCAGGCCGACGTGGGCTCGGCCGAGGACTGCGACCGGCTGATCCCGGAGGTGATCCGGCACTACGGCCGCATCGACGCGCTGGTCAACAACGCCGGCGTCTACAGCCCGGTGCCGTTCACCGAGTTCACCGCGGCCAGCTGGGACGCGCTGATGGACATCAACGTGCGCGGGCCGGTGCTGCTCGGCGGCGCGGCCGCCCGGGCCATGCGCGAGCAGGGCGACGGCGGCCGGATCGTCAACATCGCCTCCACCAACGGGCAGATGTCCGAGGCCGAGTTCGCGCACTACAACGCGTCCAAGGCCGCGATCATCTCGCTGACCAAGTCGATGTCGGTCGAGCTGGCCCCGCTGGGCATTCTGGTCAACGCGGTCGCGCCGGGCTGGGTGCTGACCCCGCTGAGCGAGCCTTTCGTGGCCACGCTCGGCGCGGACGCGCTCGGCCGGATCAGCCCGCTGCGGCGGGTCGGCACGGCGGCCGAGGTGGCCGGGGCCGTGTCGTTCCTGTGCGGGCCGGACGCCACTTACATCACCGGGATCACGCTGAACGTGGACGGCGGGCTCACCGCCATGCACCCGGCGATCTGAGCGGCCGGCCTCGTCCGGGCCGGCACCCCTGCCCAGTCCGCCGCCCAGGCCGGGCAGCGATCCGCTGATCCGCCCCTCCGGTGGGCAGCGATCCGCTGATCCACCCCCTCAACGGCGGCACCTATCCCGGGACGGGCATCGGGTAGTAGGTCTCGTAGACGGCCTGCGCCTGGCGGCGGGCGTCCTCCCAGGACCAGGTGCGCGGCACGAACCGGTCCGGGCTGAGCGAGCGGACATACGGCGAGGGCTCGCCGCCGAGGCTCTCGACCAGGTGCAGGGCGATCCCGGCCGAGCCGGACACGCCGTGCGCGTTGCAGCCGGCCGCCAGCGCCAGGCCGCGGACAGCGCTGACCGGGCCGACGACGAACCGCCCGTCCGGGGTGAAGGCCGGCCAGCCCTGGAACGTCGCGGCGACGCCCGCTCCGGCCAGTACGGGCACGAACTCGCCCAGGCTGGCGGCGAACGCCCCGAGGACGTCCCAGTCGGGCCGGGCCGGCAACGGCGACGCCACGGTCACGTCGCGCGGATCGATGCTGGTGCCGCGGCTCTCGAAGCCGCCGCAGAGCACCCGGTCGCTCTCGCCGCGCGCGTAGACCTGCACCTCAGGGATGCGCAGGCAGGGCAGGCCGGCGTGCCAGCCGGGCACTGGCTCGGTCACGAAGTACTCGTGCAGGACCGGGACGATCGGCAGCTCCAGGCCGGCCAGCCGGGCCAGCGCGGCTGACCAGGGCCCGGCGGCGATGATCACCTGCTCGGTGCGGTAGCGGCCGGCGTCGGTCGTCACCGACCGGACGGCACCCGCGCGCACCTCGATCGCCGTCACGGCGGAATGCGCCGCGACCGTGACGCCGAGATCCCTGGCCGCGCTGGTGTACGCGCTGACCAGGCTGTTGGGCTGCAGGTAGCCGTCGGTCGGCGACCACAGCGCCGCCTTGACCTCGTCGGTGGCTTCCAGCACCGGGTAGACGTCGCGCAGCTGCCGGGGCGAGAGGAACTCGACCGGCAGGCCGGTCACCGCCGCCGTGTCCGCGATCTGCTCCAGCTCCCGGACCGATGCGTCGGACAGCGCGAGCCTGACCGCACCGCACTGCCGGTAGTCCATCGGGTAGCCGACGTCCCGCTCGAAGTTCCGGTAGACCTCCGCCGCCGCCATCGTCAGCCGCGCGCGCTCGACCGTCGGCCGGGCCTGGCCGACGAACCCGGCCGCCTGGCTGCTGGTCGCCTCGCACAGGCCCCGCCGCTCGAGCAGCTGGATGTCCCGGCGGCCGTCACGGGCCAGGAAGTAGGCCACGGCGGCGCCGACCGCGCCGCCGCCGATGATGGTGATCTCGCTGTCACGAGGGCCGGGCATGGGCCCTGCACGTTTGCGTCACGGATTTCTCACCCGCTCAGATTTGGTATGCCCAAATACTAACGGAGGCTGGCCGGCGCCACCATGGCTCGGCGCGGGTTTGTCAGCCGAACCGGGACAGGTAGGGCTCGGCGAGCGCACAGGTCTCCGCGGAGTACCCGCTCTGGCTCATCTGCGCGGCCAGCTCGGTGTCGTGCCGCAGCCCCGCGTACGCGCTCAGCATCAGCCGCCGCAGCATGACGAACGTGCCGATCTCCCGCTCGTCCTCGGCCGGCAGCTCCGCCACCTGCCGGTATCCCTCGACCCAGCGGGCGATCAGCTCGGCGGCGTCCGCCCGTCCTTCGTTGAAGGTCAGCGCGCAGGCCAGGTCGTACAGGTACCAGCTGAACCCGCAGTCCTCGAAGTCGATGACGGTGATGTGCTCGCCGTTGACCAGCAGGTTGGCGAGGCGCAGGTCGGCGTGCACGAGCCCGAAGCGCCCGGCTCCGGTGCCGAACATCCGCAGCCGCGACGTCACCACGTCGGCCAGCCGCTGGGTCTGACGGCGTTCGGCCGGGCCGGTCACGCCCGCCTGCCAGGACCCCCAATGCGGCCTGCCGCCGAGCGTCGTATCCAGATCCCAGCGCGGGCGGCGGAACCACGGCGGCGGTGTCCACGAGCGTGCGTGCCGGTGCAGCCGGGCGGTGATGGCGCCGAGCTGGGGAAACCACGCAGCGAGCTGGTCCTCGCCGGGCTCGTGCCCCGGCGCGCAGGTGAACAGGACGCAGTAGCACGGCCCGAGCGGCGGGTCGCGCACCAGCTCGAGCACCCGGCCGCCGGCGGCGGTGCGGATCACCGCCGGCACGAGCGCGTCGCCATCGCGCCGGATCGCGTTCATCCAGGCCAGCTCGGACAGTATCTCCGCAGGTGAGCGGCCGCCCGGACGGTAGATGCGGAGCACGACCGGATCGGCATGCTCCGACTCGATCCGGAACGTCCAGTTCTCGGTCAGCGGGTAGGAGTGCAGGCTGCAGCCGGGCGGAATGCCATACCGCCCGGCGGCAACGCGGGCGAGCGCCGTCATGTCGGCGATGCCAGCCGCGCTGACCCGGTCGAGGGCCTGCAGCCCCGCGCTCGTCACGGCCGGTCCGCCAGGACAAGCGCTGCCATTGGCTACCTCGTGTTCGCGATGGGAGAAGGCATCTCTCCGCTGCGTGAGACTCCAGGCTAAATGGGCAAACCTTTGGCCGCAACGGCCGCCGCCCTTGCTGGCTGCGCCCGCGGGCAGTGTCGGGCCGCCCCGTGCGGTGCGGGGATGAGGTCCGGTTAGAACTGGGCTTTGAGTTCGTCGATCTCGTGCACTCGCTCCTGGAGCCGCGCGTACGCGGGGTGCTCGCGGATGCGGCCCACGGCCCAGCGCATGACCTCGGCGCGGCTGGAGGCGATGCCCGCTGTAATCAGGGTGTCCACGGTCGCCAGGTCGGCGGCCCCGAGCCGGGTCATCACGGGCGTGAGTTCTTCCGACGCCTCGTCCAGGGTCGCGGACCGGCCGCCGCGGCCTCCGATCCTGAGGACGGGGCCATGGGATTTGGCCGTCCCGGCGGGACTGGCGGGGCGGAACTCGACCCATCCGATGAAGCGGGGCACCTTGTTGCGGAGCTCCTCGATCGCCGCGCGGTTGGCTCCCTCGAACTCGTGAATGATCTCGTCGTCGGCGTCGTTGCCCTCCGGTCGGCCTGCCCGGTCGATGAATACGCGGATCGCAGCCTCTCCGGGCTCGATCACCGGATCATCGCCGTATCCCAGCACCAGTATGACCAGTGATCAACTCATGGGAGAGTGACCGAGCCCGGCATGCTCTGCGTATCACGTATCGTGATACGCTACCGGCATGCCGTCAGCCATCAGCGTGCGTCTCGATGACGAGACCCGCCAGGCGCTAGCTCGGCTGGAAGCCACCGGCCTCACCCGGTCTGAGGCTATCCGCCGGGCAATCCTCGACAGCGCTGCCCGGCTGCAACGGCGCGCCGCGCTGGCCGCCGAAGTGGCGGCGCTCGAGGCCGACGAAAGCGACCAGCGCGAAATGCTTGAGGTTGCAGCCTTCATGGAGACCATGCGTGCTGCGGGGTGACGTGCACGAGTTTCGGTTCCCCCGCGGGACCGGACACGAGCAGCAGGGCCGACGATATGGCGTGATCGTCCAGGCCAACGAGTTTCTGCCACGCTCGGTAGTCCTGGTTGCGCCCACATCGCGCAGCGCCAGGCCCGCATCATTCCGCCCGGAAATCGACCTGCTCGGCGAGAGCACCCGCGTCCTGGTCGAGCAAGTCGGCGCCGTTGACGCCAGCCGGCTCGGTGAGCTGGTATCCCGGGTAACCCCGGACCAGCAGTGGGGCATCGACGAGGCGTTGATGACCGTCCTTGGGCTCCGCTAGCCCCGACTGCCGATAATCAGGACATGGTCAGCGACGGCGTCGTGCGGGAATGGAACGATGACGAGGGGTACGGAGTGATCGACTCACCGGGTCCGCCCGGAGGCTGCTGGGTGCACTTCTCCAACATCGTCAAGGACGGGTACCGTTCCCTGGCCGCCGGCGATCTGGTTGCCTTCAATTGCGAAGCGGGCCAGCAGGATGGCTACGACTACCGAGCCATACTGGTTTGGCCGCCAGGTGTCGAGCCGGCCACTCCAGGGTCGCCTGAGGTCAGCAGCAGAGATCCAGGAACTGCTTACCAAAGCACTCTGACCATAGCCCCCTCTGGGGAGCCGACGTGAGAGCCACCCGGGCGAGCGACTTCGGCCGTCAGGCGCACGAGTTCGGCCTGCAGGCCAGCGATCACACAGCTCAAGCGCGAGCGATCGCGTCGCCGTCCCCGGGACGTGCGGACCGGACTATGGCAGCGCTGCCAGCGCGGACACGAACGACGAGCTGTTCGGCACGCCCCAACCGGTGGTGGCGTCGTACCCGCCAGTGGTGGCGTAGCCAGCGGTGGGCACCTGCCACAACTGGTTGTCCACCAGGTCGCCGACCGACTTGGTGACCGGCCCGCTCGCCCCCACGTCCGCCCCCGCGAAGGTCTTGGGCGCCGAGCCGCAGTGCTGCGGAACGATGTCGGAGTAGTCGGCGGCGCCGACGCCGCCGTACAGCAGCGGATCCAGGAAGCCGATCGGGCTCTTGCCCGCCGCGGACCGGGCCGCGTTGGCGAGGGCGACGAGCCCGGCTGTCTGCGGCGTCGCCGCGGACGTGCCGCCGAAGAAGGTCCAGCACCCGGTGCTGTTGCCGCAGTTGAACGCCGGGTACGCGGTGATGTAGACCTCCACGCCGCCGTTGACAGCCGCGTTCCAGGCGGTGTCCGGGACCAGCCGGTGGTTCCCGTAGCCGAGGTCTACGCCCTGCTGCCAGGACGGCCGCGGGTAGATGACGCTGGCGCCGCCGCCGGTAGCGATCGGTGCCCACGACTCGTTCCACACTGTCTGGCTGTGCCCGCCAGTGGTCCACTTCCAGTAGGCCGGGTTCATGGCCCCGGTGGAGGTGAACGCGGTGTTGCTGGACGGGTTCCAGGTCCAGCCGTCCTGCAGCTGGGTGCCGCCGACCGCCACCACGTACGGGGAACTCGCCGGCCACTGCGCTGTGGGATACGGGTACACCCGGCCGTCCCGGTGCTGCTTACGGGCGTTCGAGGTGCCGGTATCGCCGGCCGCGGCGAAGAAGTTGTCGCCGCGAGCCAGGCCCTTCTTGAATACTTGGTCGAATTTGGCGGTCTGCGTAGCCGCCGCTCCGCCGAAGGTCTGCTCGGTAACCGCGAACGACATGGAGAACATCGTGCCCGGCGGGGTGGCGTCTATCTCACTGGAAATCGCCTTGAAGAGGTTGGGGAAGCCCTGCATCCCTTCGGTTTCCGCGGGCGGCACCGCGAGCAGCACGATGTGAGCTTCGGGGGCGATGGAGTACGCCCACTCGATGTCCAGCGTCGCCTCGCCGGACCAGTTGGCCGCCGCGCACGAGCCCGACAGGCCCTTGCCGTGGCAGGCGTTGTGGTACTGCGGATTTCCCTGCGGGAACACCTGCTGGAAATCGGGGGCCGGCAGGCTGGAGAAGAACGTGTCGTGGAAGTGCTGCAGGTCGGCGGTGGCAGTCGGGCTCCCGTAGGAGTCCACGAGCACGATCGTCTGGCCCTGCCCGTAGTTCGGCACGGCGGCGCCGCCGACCGGGATCGGCGGGACGGAACTTACGTGGTAAGCCGCCCTGATCTGCTGCGGCGTGTAGCAGTGGAACCAGGAGACATTGGTTCCGTCCGGCAGCACGCACGCGGTGGACGAGGTCGGGTGCGCGGTGATCAGGCTTCGCAGATGGGGAACGCCGATGGCCTCCGAGGACAGGCCGCTCGCGGCCGTGACGGAAGCGACGTGTGCAGCTCCGGTAGAGGCGCTCATCGACGCCAGGACGGCGGCGCTGCCGAGTATGGCCATTGTGAGCAGCCAGAGTTTTCTCATCCCATCAACCCCTCCGTCGCGTAGCGAAACGCTCCCGTCGCCGGGAGCGTTACAGCGCCGGGGTACCGGTCATGCTTCTGCCGCGGCCGCCTCGATGACCGCGGCGGCCTTGCGCACGCCGTCGCGTCGCTGGATGGCGGCCGCGGCCCAGGACAGCTGACCACGCAGGGCGGTGTCGCCGAGCAGCCGGTCCAGCACGCCATGCAGGTCGGCATCGGCGAACCGGTAGGTGTCAAGCCGCACGCCAAGGCCGAGCTCGTGCACCCGCTGCGCGTTGTCGTACTGATCCCAGAACAGCGGCAGCACGATCATCGGCTTGCCGAAGTGCAGGCACTCGGTGGTGGTGTTGTTCCCGCCGTGGGTGATCACCAGGTCGGCGAGCGGGATGACCGAGGTCTGCGGCACGAACTCCGCGCCCCACATGTTGGGCGCCAGGGTGATCTCCTCGTGCCGCGGTCCCAGCGACACGATGTACCGGTGCGGGGTGGCTGCCAGGCAGTCGATCACCCGCTGCATCAGGGCGGTGTCGGCCGAGCCGAGCGAGCCCAGCGAGAAGTAGACGAGGGCGCCGCCGGCCCCGGCCAGGCTGGCCGGGAGGGTGAACCGCTCGTCGGTCTCGCGAACCGAGGAGTCCAGCCGGTGCCAGCGCGGCCCGAGGCGCTGCGTCCGGGGGTAGTCGGCCAGCTCCGGGTAGACGTAGAGATTAGCCGTCCCCTCGTGGATGAACTCGAGGCGCGGCAGCGGCGACGCGCCGGATTCGGTGACCCAGGCGTTGAAGTCCTCCCACAGCGGCAGGTGCACCCGCTCGTACTCCGCGCGGAACTGCTGCCACCCGGCCTGGTCGGCGGACGGATAGCCGGAGAACGCCGGGGGCACGCCCGGGCCCTTGATCTCCAGCGGGTTGCACGACACGATCCGCACGAACGGGACGCCGGCGGTCAGTAGGTCCGGGAAGCAGATCACGTTGTCCTCGACGATCACGTCGGGGCGGACCCGGCCGACGATCCCTGTCAGTTGCGGCTGGCAGTAACGGGCGCCGCCGATCAGCTCTTCGAAGACCGGCTTGATCCAGGTCTCCAGCTGCTCGATCGTCGGCTTCCGGAATTCCGGCGCGGTCTGCGCGATGTAGTCCTTCCAGAACTGACCGGGGTCGGCGGTCCCGGCGGCCGGCGGCCCGAGGTCGATCAGGTCTTCCTCGAAGCCGAGCGCCTCGAGCCGTCCCTTCCATGACACCTCGGCCGCGAACACCACCCGGTGCCCGTGGCGGCGCAGCGCGTCGCCGATGCCGATGCAGTTGTTGGTCGGGCCGGAGGCGCTCTCCGGCACCATCAGGATGGTTAGCGGCCGCCACGTCATCGCTGGCTTGCCTCCCCGGCCGTGCGGACGGTTGCCGACGGGCTTGCCGCCTGCCCGAAGGCCCGCTCCTCAGGCATTCTTCCTGCTGATGACGACGCTGGAGATGGCGCACAGGATGCCGACGGCGAAGATGGCGGTGCCGAAGACGAAGACCTGCGGCGGGATGCCGACGCGGGTGGCGCCATAGACCCATACCGGGAACGGGACCGCGGAGCCGCTGACGAAGTTCGAGGTGACGAAGTCATCGATGGACAGCGCGAACGCCATCAGCGCGCCGGCCAGTACCCCCGGCATGATCAGCGGAAGCGTGATCTTGCGGAAGGTGACCCACGGGGTCGCGCCCAGGTCCTGGGCCGCCTCTTCCAGGGACCGGTCATAGCCGGCCATCCGGGCCCGCACCGTCACCGCCACATAGGCGATGCTGAACGCCACGTGCGCCAGCAGCAGTGTGAGGAATCCGCGGGCCACGCTGATCGTCACGAACAGCCCCAGCAGCGACGCGCCCAGCACGATTTCCGGGGCGGCGATGTTCAGGAACAGCACCTGCTCGATCAGCGTCTTGCCGCGCAAGCGCGGCGGCCGGTAGCGCACCAGCGCCAGCGCCAGCATGGTACCCACCACGGTCGACAGCAGCGTGCTGGCCAGGCCGAGACGAATCGACAGCCAGAACGACGAGGTTAGCTGGGGTATGTTCTTCCACTGCTCATACCACTGGAAGGTGAACCCGTTCCAGGCGAAGCTCACCTGCGGCAGCCCGGTGGTCACCCGGTTGAAGCTGTAGGCGACCATGACCGCGATCGGGAACACCAGGTAGGCGATGACCAGCCAGGAGTAAGCCGGCAGCAGAACCCGGCCCCACCGCCGCGGCGGCCGCCGCCCCGCCGGGGTCTGCGCGGCTGCATCGCGGCTGGCCGGTGCAGTGACCGCCGCGCTCACAGGTACTCCTCGATCGTCCGCGAGCCCAGCAGCCGCGCGTAGGCGAAGATGCCGACCAGCGCGATCGCCATCAGCACCGCCGATAGCGCGGAGCCGCCGGCGTAGTCGAGGTTCACCAGGAACGCGTTCTGGATCACGGTCCCGATCATCGTGTTGCTGGTACCGCCGAGAATCTGCTGGTTGACATAATCGCCCAGCGCTGGGACGAACGTCAGCAGGAAAGCGGCGAACAGGCCGGGGACGGTGAGCGGAAGGATGATCCGAAGGAAGGCTTCCCGCCTGGTCGCATACAGGTCGTAGGCCGCATCCAGCAGACGCTTGTCGATCCGCTCGATCGCCACGTACAGCGGCAGCGCGGTGAACGGCAGGTAGTTGTACGCCAGGCCGGCTACCACCGCGTACCCGGTGGCCAGCACGTGGAAGTTCTGCGGCAGCAGGTGGGCGTGCTTCAGGCCGCCCAGGATGACGCCGTTGTCGGAGAGGATGAACTCCCATACCACGGTGCGGATCACGAATGACACGAAGAACGGGACCAGCAGCATCAGCAGGAAGAAGTTCTTCTTCGCGCCGCCGTGGAACGCGATCCAGTACGCGATCGGGAACGAGACCACCAGGTCGATCAGCGTGGCGGCGCCGGCGAAGTAGAAGCTGTTGACCAGCTGCGCGTGGTAGAGGCTCAGCTGCTGGCCGAACTCGCCCCAGTGCCACGTCATCACGCATGCCCCGGTGGCAGTGTTGCAGCTCTGCAGTGACAACGACAGCATGACGACCAATGGCACCAGGAACAGTGCCAGCAGCCAGAGCCCCGCGGGCAAGCTCAGCAGGTACGGCGCGAGCGCCCGTCCGAGCCTGCCCCGGCGGCGGCCGGTCAGGCGCCCTGGGTGATCGGCAGGAACAGGTTGTTCCACGCGGTCAGCTCTTCCGGGTTCTTGTACGTGTAGTAGTTCCTCGACCGCTGGTTGTACTGCGGGGTCGGGAACACCAGCGGCGCATTGGCGGTAACGGAAGTCGGCAGGCCGATGCTCGACTTCATCGCGGCGAGCTCCTGCGCCGCCCACCCGGTCGGATGCAGCAGCACCTGCTGGGCCGCTGGCACCGGGCACACGTAGTCGTTGTAGTACTCGACCACGGCCTCGACCTGCGGCTGGTAGTAGTAATCCATCAGCCTCATGGCGTCTTTGGGGTTCTGCGCGTACATCGGGATGCACATGTTGTCGGTCCAGTGCATGCCGCCCTCGTCCGGAATCAGCAGCTTGAGGTCGCGGTACTTGCTGTTGAGGTCGGCCTGGAAGATGTCGCCGGACCAGGCCTGGCTGACTACGGTGTCGCCGTTCTTCAGGTGGGTGATGTAGTCCTGGTCGTAGTAGGCGCGGACGATGCCGTCGCTCTTCTGCTGCTGCAGCTTCTTGGCGGCCTTCGCCCAGTCGGACTCAGTCGAAGTGGCGGGCTCGACGCCGATCGCGAGCAGGCCGAGGCTGCCCAGTTCCTGCGGGTCGGCCATCATGCCGACCTTGCCGGCGTACTTCTTGTCGAACAGGACGGCGACGCTCGTTCCGGGATTCTTGACCACTGAGGAGTTGTAGCCGATCGCGGTCCAGCCGGACTGCCAGGCCATCGTGTACTTGTTGCCCGGATCCCAGGACGGGTTCTTCACCAGCAGGCTGGCGTATTTGTTGAAGTTTGTCATCATGGCGTGGTCGAGCGGCGTCAGCCAGCCGAGCTGCTCCAGGTAGCCGAGCGGCGGGCTGTTGTTGGTCATCACGATGATGTCGTAGCCGGTGTACTGCTTGGCCTGCAGTGACGGCCGGATCTTCGCGTAGAACGGCACGTTGTCGCTGATCGGCTCGGTGTAGTTGACCTTGATCCCGGTCAGCTGGGTGAAGTGCTCCAGGGTGGGGTGCTTGCCGTTCAGGACGTCGATGTAGTACGGCCAGTTGCCGAAGTTCACCATGTGGTGCAGCTTCTGCTTGGCCCACCATGACGGCGAGCCGATGCCGCCCTGCCTGGCCGTCGTGCCGGTGGCGCCCTGCACGCCGCAGGCCGAGGCCAGCGCCGACAGGCCGAGCGCGCCCGCGCCCGTGCCGGCGTACTTCAGCACGTCCCGCCGCGAGAGCCGCGGCAGCGTGAGCCCTCTGTGGATAGCCGGGTCGGTGACGGGTGACTGGTGCGCCTCGTCCCCGCCTTCCTGGTGTCTCACTGGTCCTCCTCTACCCGATCGGGTACGAGTACTGGGGATGCCATGACAGCCAGACCGTCTCGCCGCGGGCCGCCTGACTGCGCCCGGCCGCCGAGTTCTGCTGGAAGACCACCATTTCGGCGCCGGTGGTCGTCGTGACGGAGAAGTTCGTGGAGGTGCCGAGGTAGACCACCTCGGTCACGGTCCCCCGCAGCACGCAGCCATCCGCTCCGGACGGGCTGGTGGTAATGACGATCTTCTCGGGGCGCACGGTCAGCTCGACCTCGTCCCCGGGGCTGGCGGCGGTCTGGCGCAGCGGTAGCACGATCCGCTCGTCCGGGCTCACCTCGATCACCGCGTCGTCGCCAGAGACCCGGCTGACCCGGCCGGTCAGCAGGTTGGACGTGCCGATGAAGCCGGCCACGAACCTGGTGGCCGGCTGCTCGTAAATCTCCTGCGGCCCGCCCACCTGCTCGACCCAGCCGTCGTTCATCACGGCGAGCCGGTCCGACATGGTGAGCGCCTCGTTCTGGTCGTGCGTGACGTAGATGAACGTGATGCCGACGTCGCGCTGGATCCGCTTGAGCTCGATCTGCATCGCCTGGCGGAGCTTGAGGTCCAGCGCGCCGAGTGGCTCGTCGAGCAGCAGCGCGCGCGGGTGGTTGACCAGGGCGCGGGCCAGCGCCACCCGCTGCTGCTGCCCGCCGGACAGCTCGCGCGGCCTGCTCTGATCCTTGCCGGTCAGCTCCACCAGCCCGAGCATCTCGCCGACCCGCCGGGCGGACTCGGCTTTACCGACGCCCTTGCGGCGGAGCCCGAACGCGATGTTGTCGCGCACGCTCATGTGCGGGAACAGGGCGTAGCTCTGGAACACCATGTTGACGTCGCGGCGGTACGGCGGCACGCCGGTGACGTCCTGGCCGTACAGCAGCACCCGGCCGCGGGTTGGCTCTTCGAAGCCGGCGATCATCCGCAGCGTCGTGGTCTTGCCGCAGCCCGAGGGCCCTAGCAGGGAGAAAAACTCTCCCCGCCGGATCTGCAGATCCACACCGCGGACGGCAGCGACGTCACCGTGCCGGGCGGTAAAGTCCTTCGCCACGCCGATCAGGTCAATGGCCGCCAGGCTGCTCTCTCCGGCGTCCTGCGGGGCTGAGCGGGCGCCGCTGACCATAGCCTCCGCCGCGCTCTCGGCAGTCCGTGCACCGGTCGTGTCGGGCATAAGTCTCCTTCACGCTGCGACGTCGACCGTGGCAGAGGTCCGGCCTAATGACAAGGGGTTCAGTTGTTACTTCCAGGTTTCGCTACGGATTCCCTAGAGTTCTAGGGGGTTCCAGGCACGATTACGCAGTACGCTTATGGCACGGCCGCCGGGTCAGCTCAGCTGGGCCAGCAGCTCGCCATAGGCCTCGATGTAGCGGGTCACGTCGGCGCGCGTCGCGGGGACGGAAACGGTGGGGCCGGCGCCCGGCAGCGCCTCCCACACACCGCGGTTGGCGAGCCAGATCCTGATGAGGCGGGTGAGCTCGCCGTCGGTGAGCGCATGTGCCTCGGCTCCGGTCCGGGGCACCGGCCCGTACCACTGACCGGAGCGGGGCCCGAGCCGGATCGCCGTCCACGGCAGGCCGACCGACCCGATCGCCTCCTCGATCCCGTCGGCCAGCTCGCCGCGGAGGACGGTCGCGTGCGCGTAAGCGCCAGGGACGAGCACCTCCGTCAGCGCCGCCCTGGCGGCTGCCGCCGACAGCGGGTTCCCGAACAGGGTGCCGCCGGTCGCGACGTTACGCGCCGCGTCGAGCTGCCCGCCCAGCTCGGCGGTGACCCCGTACGCCCCCATCGGCAGCCCGCCGGCGACCGCCTTGCCGATCGTGATCATGTCGGGTCGCAGCTGCCACAGCGCGGTGGCGCCCCCGGGGCCGACAACGTGGGTGTGAGTCTCATCGATACCCAGCAGGGCGCCGTACCGGCGGGTCAGGCCGCGCAGCGCCTCGTGCCAGCCCGGCTCGGGCAGCAGCAGGTGGATGGTGTTGGTCATGGCCGGCTCGGTTAGTACCAGGGCGACGTCGCCGGGCTCGAGCGCCTGGCGCAGTATTTCGGCGTCGTTGAACTGGGCGATCCGCACCCGGCCGGTGACCCCCCTGGACAATCCGCGCTGCATGGCGGTGACCTGGCCGCCGGTCAGGTCCACCAGGCCCTCCTCGAAATGGCCGTGGTAGTGGCCTTGGAACAGCACGATCACGTCGCGTCCCGTGACGGCTCGGGCCAGGCGGATGACCTCGGTGTTGGCCTGGCTGGCCGACAAGGTGAATTGCCATTGCGGGACGGGATAACGGCGGGCCAGTTCCTCGGCCACCTCAACCGAGGTCACGGTCGGCAGCAGGAACTGGGTGGACCGCGCCGCCTGCGCCTGGACCGCGGCCACGATCGCCGGGCTCGCGTGCCCGCAGAACATCGCCATGTCCGAGGCGTTGAAGTCAACGTAGGAGAACCCGTCGATGTCGGTGAAAGCCGGGCCGCTGCCAAGGTCGATATAGATCGGCTGGTCGTTGTCGGACGCCATCCACGCCATCGGCGTCCCGTTGGGCATGTGCGCGCGGCCGCGGCTGATCATGGCCAGCGACCGGGGCCGGGCCTCCCGGAAACGCGCCAGCTCCTGCGCGTGCAACGCGCGGATCCGGCTCCGGTCAAGATCACCCGTTGCGGTCATACCAGGATCGTAGAGATGGTTACCCGAGCTGCTCAACGGGCCACGCGGAGCGCCTGCCGGATTCAACTGACCACGACCTACGCACTCAGGAGGGACTGTAACGGCGGCAGTGGGCCGGGCGCTTTGTGACTTGCATCTGCATTCCCTGGCGTGTTCGCGCAGAACATTGCCGCTGTCATCACCGGCGGCCAAGGGAGCCTGCCGTCATCCTCGGGAAGGATCAGGGATGGGTAAGAAGCTCACGGCATTTCTGGCCCTGGGTGCGCTGGCGTGCGCTGGAGGCGTGGCCGCGCCGGGTGTCACGCAGGCGCAGGCAACTCCGATCCGGCACGTGGTCGTGATCTACCTAGAGAACCACACCTTCGACAGCGTGCTGGGGTACTGGTGTGACGGCCACCCCGGCCGCTGCCCGGACGGGGGAATGCCGTCCTCGGTGCGGCTCTCCGACGGCAGCGTGGTCACGCCGTCGGATGCTTCCGACACAGTGCCGAACGTGAATCATTCCGTCGCTGCCCAGGTCGCCGCGATCGACGGCGGGAAGATGGATGGCTGGCAGAATATCCCGGGGGGCAGCTGCGATGCCGCCACCGGATACCGGTGCATCAGCGGCTACACCCCCGCGCAGCTCCCCAACATCACCGCCCTGGCACCTGGTAACCGGGTGGACCGGGTCAGGCGGCCGGCTCCAGTCCGTTCCCAGTTGCGCGCCTGCCCGGCTGCCGGGCGAACCTGGTCCCCGATGCGCAGTTCCTGACCGACGCGGCGGCCGGGATGCTGCCCAGCTTCTCCGTGGTGACACCCGGCGGTCCTGCCTTCCTGAACGGCTGCCACAACGGAATGAGCATGACGGCCTGCGACAACTGGGTCGCGCAGCTGGTCAGCGCGGTGGAGAAAGCCCGGACTGGTCCTCGACCGCCGTGTTCATCACCTGGGATGACTGCGGCTGCTTCTATGATCAGGTGTCCCCGCCGGTCAGCCCGGACGGGACGCAAGAAGGCCCCCGGGTGCCTCTGATCATCGTCAGTCCCTACGCCAAGCCCGGCTGCACCGACACGACCGCGACCACGTTCGCCGGGATCCTCGCCTACACCGAGCACACCTACGGACTTACCTCGCTCGGGGTCAACGACGCCGGAGCGTACGACTTCAGCGGCGCGTTCAACTACGCCCAGGCACCGCAGAACCCGGTCAGTATGGTCAATCGCCCGCTCCCGGCGTCGGCGAAGCGGATTCACCTGACCCGGGCGCTGCCGTCATCGCCCAGGCCGACAACGGTAACCATCGCCAGACCGGTCATCTCGGCCCTGCCTGCGGCGGCTCGGCCGGGCCTGCGCCTGCGGCGGCGGCGGCGGCGTAGCGCCGGCTGGCGGGATGACCGGCAGCCCGGGAGGCGGTCCGCCGGTGATCAGCCGGCTGACCGCGGCGGTGTCCAGGTGGGCGGCCACCAGGTCGCCCATCGCGTCCAGCTGCGCCTGGCGCGCGGCGGCGAAGCAGGTGCCGGGCGCGGGGCGGAAGGCACGGCCCGCGATCCCCCGGGCGCCGTCCGGGTGGCCGCGCACCGGGGGCTGCGCCAGCTCGCATCCCTGGCAGATCAGGCAGGCGTAACGGCATGAATCGTCTCGGATCCCCTGGCCGACCTGGCAGGCGTAACGCCGTGAGCGGCCAAGACGCTTCGTCAAGCGAGATGGCCCGCTCCCCCCGCTCGGACCGGCTCAGCCGCGAGCGCGATGAACTCGTCCTGGACATGATCCTCGACAGGGTTTCCCCACCCCCGGAATCCCCGCCGCAGATGGCTGCGCTGCCTCAGATGCTGCAGATCAGGTGAGCCCAGCCCTCAGCCAGCCCAGCGGACCAGGCCGACCACCCCAGTCCGCCCGACGAGCCCAGGCAAGCTGGCCACCCCGCCCGCGCCGACCCGGCCAGCCCACCGGACGCACTTCCCCGGATCCTTCGCGCTCAACCGCGCACCCGGTGCCGAAACCCCGCGTACCTGAATCGGCCGGGACGGTTGGGCAAGCACCCGACGGCCACGCTCCGGCCTGATGGTCACGGAACGGCTGCCGGGGCCCCGCAGCGGCGAGGAACAAGGCGAGGGACCCGCCATCCGGCGGGTCCCTCGACGTTCTGGCGCGCTCCCGCGCCGCGATCAGCAGCTGGTGCTGGTCGAGTCGTTCGTGTAGTTGTCGAGTGCCTGCTCAAGGCTGAGGGCGTGCGCTCGCTGGCCGGCGCTGATCGTGTAAGTGGCCGGTCCTGCGTATCCCACCTTCATCAGGAACTGGTTGGCCTGGAAGATGACGCCCGTGATGCAGATGCTTGAGCCGTTCGCCACGTCGAGCTCGGCGGCCAGCAGGTGCCCGGCCAGGCAATTGACCGCGTCGCTGCACTTCATGGCGTCGAAGATCGCTGTCGCCTGGGCGAAGGTGGAGACGGTGTAACTGCCCAGCGACTGGGGGAGCAGGGCGGTGGTCGCGGCCTGGTGGTTCTTCCAGTACCCGGGGGTGAAGCGCTGGCCCGTGCCACTCTGCCCGCAGCCGGGGACCACGGCCTTCGCCGAGGAGTACCTGGTGAAGCTCCCAACCCCGCCGATCTGCACCCGGACGTCCGCCTGGAAGGAACAGTTAGCCGTCTGTGGCACCGGAAGGGTGAGAGTCCCGGACTGTCCGAACGTTTCTCCCAGGAAATGAGCGGGCGGCGGAAGGTTGGTGAGGACCAGTCGCCACACCCCGGTGGGGCTGGAGGGGATGGCGAAGGTCACCTGTGTGGCGGTGATTACCGGCTGGACGTTGGTCCCGGCCGAGGCTATGCCGGCAGAACCTAATACGGACCCGGCCACCAGGACGGCGGCCAGCGACAATGCCAATCGTCGCATGAAGCCTCCTTCTGCGGGGCGAGAGGAATCGCCCTCTCGAGTGGGAGGGCGCGAAGCGTATCGGGGGGATGGTACCAGATTCAGCGGTGGGGACACCATATCGGTGATGTCAACGGCAGCTGAAGTGCGATTCTGGCACTGATTCCGTGAAGCGACCGGTCCGTGCCGATCCGTGGTGAGCCGGTGGTGAATCCGTGGTGGATGGGTGGTGGGCACGGATGCCGCGGCGGCACCGCCGGAGCAGGCTGCAAGCACGGCACAACGCACGGTCAGCAGCCACCACACTCACTGAAAGGGAACTTCGATGAACGCCACCCAGCACCCCGCCCGCCGCATCCGCACCGCCCTCGCCGCCACCGCCGCCGCCGGCGCGGGCCTGGCCGGCCTGCTCGGCATCAGCGGCGTCGCGAACGCCAGCACCGCCGCCCACGCCATCCCCAACGGCTACGTAGCCATCGACACCTGCAGCAGCGTCGCAGGCAAGATCACCTACTCGCCCGGGCTGCGCACCTCCTATGCCAAGGCCCAGCAGGCCGTGCTGACCGGCACCACCGGCGGCTGCAGCGACATATTCAGCGGGGCGATGAGCGGATCCGGCACGTTCACCGCCATCCTGTCCGGCAAGGCCAGCGTCAACGCGGAGAACTTCTCCGGCACCTTCACCATCAACTGGCCATCCAGCACCGGCTACAACCCGTCCAACGGCACGCTCAGCGTCACCGAGTCCAACGGCGTGGAGAACGTCTCAGGCACCGTCGCCAGCGGCTTCGACACCGGCACCGTCCTCGCGCTGCGGTACGTGGTCACCGGCCACACCGGCAGGGGCACCGCCCTGCACCCCGTGACCGCCCAGACCTACGTCAACACCCAGCCGCTGACCCTGTCGCGGAACACCGGCTGACCCGGCCACCGCCCGCACCACCCGCCCGGGCCCTTCCGCCACCGGAAGGCCCGGGCTTCGGGCTGGGGTCAAGGGGTCAAGGTCTCAGCTGAACACCGAACCCCGGGGTCACTAAGCGGCAGGGCGATCTGCAGTGCTCTACCCCTACCGGGCGGGCTGTGCAGCCAGATCCGGCCGCCGAGCGCCTCGGCCCGGTCCTTGAGACCGACCAGCCCGGACCCGTGGCCGAAGTGTGCGCCGCCGCACCCGTCGTCGCGGACGCGCACGTGCAGGTCCCCGTCACCCGCGGCCACCTCGACGTCCACGACGGTGGTGTGCGCGTGCCTGGCCGTATTGGTCAGCGCCTCGGAGACCACGTAGTAGGCGGCGATCTCGACCGGCTCGGGCAGCCGTCCCTCCACCTGGACGTGCAGGTGAACCGGGACAGCGGAGCGGCGGGCCAGCGCCTTCAGTGCCGGGCGCAGCCCGCCGTCAAGAACGGCCGGATGCAGGCCGCGGGCGATCTCACGCAGCTCCTCCAGCACGCCGGTCAGGCCAGCAGCCACCGCGTCCAGCCGCTGGCCCAGCTCACCGGTCCCGGGGGCACCGCCGCCTGCGCGGCCCGTAGTTCCAGGGCCAGGAAGACCAGGCGCTGCTGAGCTCCGTCGTGCAGATCACGCTCGATACGGCGGCGGTGGCATCGGCGGTGGTCACGATCCGCGCCCGGGCGTCGGTCAGCGCGGCCTGGGCCTCGGCATTGGCGATCGCGGTAGCGACTAGCTCACTGAAGCCGGCCAGCCGCGCCTCGGTGCCGGCCGGCAGCGGCTCCTCCCCGGTGCACGCCACGAACATGACGCCCCACGTGCGGTCCTCGACGATGATCGGCACGCTGACCGACCCACGGAGTCCCAACTCGCGCGCGCCTTCGCCAGCCGGGCCCGAGGCGCCGTCGTAGTCCTCGATTCGCGCCGGCCGCCCTGTCTCGTAGACCAGCGTCGTCACGTTCCGCCCGCCCAGGCTCAGCCGGGTACCGACAGGGAAGGTGTTGCCCCACGCCGGCGCAGCGCGGCCTGCTCCCCGGTGATCCGGTCGTGGGGGGTGCGCCCCGGCGTGGCCGCCGTCACATCGAGTGCACCCCCTGCGCCGTTCCGCTCCCGACTTTCAGGGGACCGGTGTCACCGCGGGTCACCGAAAAGGAGTCTAATCAAGGACCGTCCCGGTAGACATCCCCGCCTCTCCCGCGAGCAACACAGGTGAAGACACGGGATTTCTCCCCCGCCGCAGCGTTCCCGGCCAGCAGTAACCTGGATACCGGGTTACTGCTAGCACTACCGGGCGACGGCTGCTGGCGGGGATGCCGGCGCCGTCCGCGCCGTGGGACTTTGTTCGCGGGCCAGCCAGCCGGTCGGCGGCGCAGCGCCGGAAGGGAGCAGTTCATGGCGGAGAAACTGGCGGTGACCGCGAGCTCATCCGCGGACTATGAGCGGCTGGGACTATCGCCGACCTCGATCGCGCCGTGGGAAGACGGCGCGCGCACCGACGACTCGGCCGGTACCTACGAATGGTGGTACTTCGACGCGCACCTGGCCGACGGGGCGAAGCTGGTCGTGTCGTTCATGAACAAGGACATCGCCGAGCCGAAGGCGCTGTCACCACTGATCCGGCTCGACCTCGATCTTGCTGACGGGCGGCACTTCGAGAAGATCGTGCACTACCCGCCGGACGAATGGTCAGCAGCCACCGACCATGCCGACGTGCGCCTCGGGCCGAACCGGTTCACCGGCGACCTGCACACCTACCGGATCCAGGCGACCGTGGAGGAGATCGCCGTCAACGTCACCTTGACCGGCGAGGTGCCACCGTGGCGCCCGGCGACCGGGTACATGCTGTTCGGTGCCGATCGGTCGAAGGAATTCGCCTGGCTTCCCGCCGTACCCGAGGGCGCGGTGACCGTCACCTACTCCGTCGAAGGCGAGCAGCACGAGACGACGGGGATCGGCTACCACGACCACAACTGGGGCAACGTCGGCTTGATGCAGGTGGTGCACGACTGGTACTGGGCTCGCGGTCAGGCCGGCCCGTACTCGGTCATCGCGTCCTACATCACCTCGGCCGGGAAGTACGGGTACGAGTCGATCCCGATCTTCATGCTCGCCCGCGACCACGTTCTCGTCGGCGATGACCCGGCCAACGTCACCTTCGAACGCGAGGGTGTCTCCACCGATCAGGCGACCGGCAAGCCCGTCGCCGCGGTCACGCGCTACACCTATACCGGCGGCGATGACCGGTACGTCGTGTCGTTTACCCGCAGGCACGACCTGTCCGCGAGCCGGATGATCGACAGCGTCAAGGGCGTCAACCGCATCGCCGCCAAGCTGGCCCACTTCGATGGCGCTTACCTGCGATTCACCGGCGACCTCGAGATCTCGCGGTATCACGGTGATGACCTGGTCGAGACCTACCAGGACGACGCGATCTGGGAACTGATGTACTTCGGCCACGCCCGTTGACCAGCCTGTGCCGGGCCCGGCCAATCTGTTGTCCAGCCAACTGTGGTGCCCTAGGCTGATCAGGCAGTCTCTGCCGCTCCGGACCCTGGTGGTATTTCCTCCGCCGCCTGGAGTGGCCATGGCCGGGCAAGACCTAGACCACCAGTTCGCCATTCCCGGCCCGCAGCCGGTGCCAGCCCCCGGCCCGCAGCCGGTGCCGGCCCCCGTGTCACGCCGCAAGCCCCGGCCCTGGATTCCCCCGCCGCACGGAGTCCGCGGCAGTTCGCCCAGCTGGATGTCGCGCGGCGCCTGCCGGGGCGAAGACCCGGAGCTTTTCTTTCCCATCGCCGCGACGGCCCTCGTACTGCAGCGGCAGGTCCGTATGGCCAAGGCCGTCTGCGCCCGCTGCCCGGTGCAGGCGAACTGCCTGTCCTACGCCCTGGTCACCGGGCAGAACGACGGCATCTGGGGCGGCACCACGAGGGAAGAGCGCTGGCCTGCACGTCGCCTGCGACGCCGTCCCCCAGCCGAGCCTGCCCGATCAACATGAGATTGTTAGCCGCAGGCGCTGATGCCATCGGCCGCAGAAGGGTCTCCTCATGCCGAAGTACTTGTTCCAGGGGTCCTACATCGGCGAAGGGCTGGAGGGCCTGGCCACCGAAGGAGGCACGCCGCGGGTAGACGCGGCCAGGCAGCTGTTCGGCAGCCTGGGCGGAACGCTGGAATGCTTCTACTTCGCCTTCGGCACCGAGGATCTCATCGTGATCTGCGACCTGCCCGACAACGTCAGCGCCGCCGCGTTCTCGCTGGCCATCAATAATTCTGGCAAGGCCACCGGCCGGGTCACCCCCTTGCTGACCCCGGACGGAATGGACCAGGTCATCACGAAGTCGCCCGACTACCGCGCGCCCGGCGAATCCTGACCGCATTCCCGCTACGGTCGTTGCGGCACGGCTTCGGCGAGCGTGACCGGCACTGAGCGCGTGTCCGAGGCCTGCACCGTTCGGGATTCGGCTCGGGCCAACGCCGGATGCCGGCCAGGGCGATGGCCGAGAACCCGGCGGCCGGGCGCGTGGGAGGGTCACGGCGTCCGGGGGTCAGCTCGCCGGGAAGAAGGCGAGGCGCTGGATGGTCTTGTCGGTTCCCACGTGCTCGGCGTCGCCGCCGATGTAGACGCCCGAGCCGGTGACGCTGAGGGATGACGCCCAGCCGGCGCCGCGGCCGGTGCTGGTGCTGTTGTTGAAGCTGGTCACGGCCTTGCCGTAGCCCGGATCGGAGGGTGCCACGTCGATGGCGCCGATGCCGTAGTGATGCTCCAGGGTGGCCGGCACCTGCGTGCCGTTGATGTACACCGCGTAGTTCAGGGATTTGTTGTGCCCGCCGGTATAGGCGTAATTGCCGGTGTCGGTCACGGTGAACAGCGAGTCGAACCCGGTCTCGTTCACGATCAGCGGGTAGGGCGTGCTGGGGTTGCCGTCGCTCTTGAACCGGGAGAAGGCATCGCACAGCGCGCCGTGGGCGCCGTAGGCGTTGAAGCCGCCGCCGCCGCTGGCCGCGATGTCGAAGTAGGTGCCGGTCGGATCCCAGTCCACCCCCCGCGCCCAGGTCTCGGTGCCGCGGCAGTTCGGGTACTCGCTGGCCTCCAGGTTGGCGGGATCGTTCCAGGCGTTGACGGTGGCCCCGCCGCTCGCGGTGATGTCCAGCACCGCCACCTCAATGTGCGTCTCGCCGCCGACCGAGGTGAAGTTGCCGATCATCACCGCCTGGCTCTGCTGCGGGTTGACGGCGATCCGCGCCACCTTGGTGCCCACCGTGTTGGTGGGCGCACCCGAGACCGGCAGCTGGGTGCCGGCCAGCGCGCCGGTCACCGGGTCCACGAACGCCAGCGCGGTGACCGGCTGCCTGGCCAGGTGCGTGAACAGCCCGCCCAGCCACAGCGTGCCGTTGACGTACGCGACGTCGTTCACCACGCAGCCGCCCCCGCCCGCGCAGATCTGGGCGTTGAACGGCAGCAGCGAGGCGTCGGTGGCGCTCACCGCGGCGACGCCTTTGCGGGTGACGCCGGTGCCGCCCGGCGCCTGCGCGACCTGAGTGAACTGACCCGCCACGTAGATGCTGTTGCTGCCGTCGCTGGCGATGCCGGTGACCGCGGAGTCCAGGTACGCGGTCGTGTTATTGGACTGCGCCGACTTGTAGAACTGCGGCTGCCAGGAGGTCTCGACCGCGCCCGTGCTGGCGCTGAACCGGAAGATGTTATGGAAGCCGCCGGTGGTCACCCCGGTGGTCCGGTCGGTCACGCTGTCGATGATCCCGCCCGCGTAGATCCAGGGCCCGATCTGCTTAAGCACCAGGATCCGCCGGCACAGGTCCTGGTTGGCGCCCGGGTAACACTGCCCGCCGGGAACCGCCGGAGTCAGGTCACTGGCCTGGCTGCTGACCAGGCCCGGGATGGGCTGCCCGGCATGCGCCGCGGGGGCGGCGAGCCCGGCGACCATCATCATCCCCGCAACCAGCGGCACCAGCCTGCTGACCACGCCCATCAAGGTCTCTTCTCGATCATCACGGACTACCTACGGTGCCCCGGCGTCAGGAGCTTATGCCCGCACCTTGGTCAACACTTGGCAAGAACTCCGCACGGGTGCGTGCCCGCGCGCAGCTGGCGGTCCGTAAGCTCCCGGGGAAGGCAGCGACTATACGGAGGCGCGAGCATGAGCATCGAGAGGCCTGAGATCGACTTTCCCGCCGGGGAGCCGCCGGCCAGCCTGGAGATCACCGACGTCTGGGAGGGAGACGGCGCCGTCGCGAAGCGCGGCGACATGGTCCACGTCCACTATGTCGGCGTTGCCTTCTCCACGGGCGAGGAGTTCGACGCCAGCTGGAACCGGGGCGACCCGCTGGCGTTCCGGCTCGGCGGCGGCCAGGTCATCACCGGCTGGGATCAGGGCATCGAGGGAATGCGGGTCGGCGGCCGCCGCCAGCTGGTCATCCCGCCGGAGCTCGCCTACGGCGACCGCGGTGCCGGCCGGGACATCGCGCCGGGCGAGACCCTGATCTTCGTGTGCGACCTGGTCTCGGCCTGATATATCCGGTGAGGGGGGCGGCTACCGCTCGTAGATGACAAATGACGTCCTGTGCGCGACCTGGTCGTACAGCGAGCGGGCCGGGCCGTTGTACTCCTGGGTTTCCCAGTACGTGCGCGCCGCGCCGCGGCGGTCCGCCTCAGCGAAGACCGCATCCAGGAGATCACGCGCGGCACCTGAGCCGCGCGCGGACGGCGTCACGAACAGATCCTCCAGGTAGCAGTACGGCTCGGTGGACCAGGTCGAGGGGTGGAACACCAGGTGCGCCAGTCCCACGAGTTCGCCGTGGTCATCTTCGGCTACGAAACCAACCAGGCCATCGGTCCCGCCGGAGAGCCTGCGGAAGGTGGCTGCAGTGACCTGGTCGCTGACCCCGGCGCGATAAAAGCGGAGGTAGGCGAGCCAGAGCCGCTTCCATGACTCGAAGTCAGCGTCTGCCAGTGCCCGGATCATCGTCACCCCTCCTGCATACCGCGGCTTGGCGCGGCGGGTGCGCCTTTGTCATGTACTGCAGGCAGTTATCCCGTTCTGGTAGCGCGGGACTCACCAGCAGAGTAAAAAAACTGCCATGCCCGTGCCCCGGCATCCTCGTCCCTGAACCGGCCAGGTGCCCCGGCAGGAGGGTCCCCGCTACTCCTGGAGAATCATGCCCGCGAGTTTCCCCGGCCCGGCGCGCCGCGATGTCCTGCGCGGTGCCGTTGCCGCGGCAGCAGGAGCTGTCCTGCTCAACAACGTCCCGGCCGCCCGCGCCCTTTCCACAGGGGTGGCAGCTGGCATCTCCCCCGGGGCGGCGGCTGGCATCCCGGTCGGCGTCACCCTGAACACGTCGCTGTTTCCCCGGGGGACCACCATGAAGGAGGCACTGAGGGAATGGCAGCTGGCCACGAACTGCCGGCCCCAGGCCACCAAGGTGTACTTCCAGCACCGCCAGTTTCCGCGTAATGCGGACAATGACAAGATCGCGGCCTGCATCGCCACCGGGATGACGGCCGTGCTGTGCTTCATGCCCGGCTACGGGCCGTTCCGGAAGGATGACGCGAAGGCGCTGGAGGAGAGCCTCGCCATATTCAAGAAGGCCGGGCTGAAGAAGGCCTGCGTCGTGCTGTGGACGGAGCAGGAAGGCAAGCACTTCCGCCCGCGGCTGTCCGCCGCGGAGTTTGTCGCCGGCTCGAAGTTCTACGCCAGCGCAGCCCGCTCGGCCGGCTGGCCGGTGTACTGGAACACCATGGGAAAGCAGTCGTACTGGGCGGAGTGGTGCCCCGGGCATGCCGTCAACGGCTATGCAATAGACGACTATGCCAGCCGCGGCAACTGGCGGGACGTCTGGGCAAAGGGTGGCATCGCACGGATGGCCGACCGGGACGGGAAGCCATTCGGCTGGTTCGAGATGGGCATCGCCGCCGGCCATAGCAAGCGGCCGTCGGATGCTACGGTCAAGCGCTACCTTGACGAGTCCGCGGCTTACCTGGCCAGCCGCGCGCCGGGAACGACAGGGCCGGTCATGTGGTGGGCCGGCAACGAGCGCAACGCGCTGATCCCGGCAGCCAGGTTCCCAGGCAACGCCTGGATCGCCAGGCAGTCCTACCGGTCGATGTATCGCGCCCTAGTCGGCTGACTGCTGCGTACCCGGGGCATTCCGCCCGGCCAGTTCCGGGCCCTCGATCTTTCCCGGCCCAGCCGTTAGGATGCGGGCCATGATCAAGGGGCGACGTTTGTGGTGGACTGTCACGACTGTGGCGGCTGTTGCTTTAAGCACAGCTAGCCTGCCGGCGCTGGGTTCGACCGGAACGGGCGCGTTCTCGCCGCCGCCCACCTACCGGGCGAATGACTACGCCGCCGGCCAGGCCATGGACATTCTCCCCGCCGGCGAGAACGGGCTGGTCAACCAAGCCGAGCTGAAGAGGTTCGTGAAGACCGGGCAGCGGCCGCCGAACAGCCAGGACCAGCTCGCGCCGTACCAGAACCTGGAGTTCGGCTATGCGTCGCTGACTGATTCAGCGCTCAGCAACTACTACCTCGACGAGTCGTTCGGCGTGAAGCCGGGCCAGATCCTCCGCACCGAGCACCCCTCGCCGACGGTGCCGGTCGTGATCTACCGGGACCAGCATGACATCCCGCACGTCTACGGTGCGACGAACACCGCGATGGCGTTCGGCGCCGGTTATGCCCAGGCCCAGGACCGGCTGTTCCTCATGGACGTGCTGCGTCACTACGGGGCGGGAACGCTGACCTCGTTCCTGGGGCCGTCGTGCGCCGATGAGCAGATGGACCATGACGAGCTGCTGCTGGCGCCCTACACGACCGCCCAGGCGAACGCCCAGATCAACAACCTGCCCAGAGAGTACGGCTCGCAGGGCAAGCTGGCGTTGTCGATGATCCGCAGCTACGTGCAGGGCATCAACGCCTACATCGCCAAGGCAACGACGGACCCGGCGCTCATGCCCATCGAGTACTCGCTCTTCGGCAGCCCGAAGCCATGGAGTCCCGCTGACGTCGTCGCGATCAGCAGCCTCATCGGCGGCCTGTTCGGGGACGGCGGCGGCGGCGAGGTCCGCAACGCGGCGCTGCTGCAGTACCTGCAGGGCCAGCTCGGCCAGTCGGCCGGGGCGACCGCGTTCACCGACTTCAAGGAGCAGAACGACCCGGCGGCGCCCACCACCGTCGTCAACCAGAGCTTCCCCTACGAGATCCCGCGGCACGTCAACCCGGCGACGATCGCGGTCCCCGACCACCCCGGCGCGCCGCTGCAGGGCGGGCCGACGGACACCCTTCCCGGCTGCTCCGGCACGGCGCCGAGCAAGGCCGGGCTGTCGGTCATCGAGTCGCTGCTGCGGCTGCCGGCCCAGATGAGCAACGCCCTGGTCGTCGGGGCCAGTCACTCCGCTGACGGGCACCCGATAGCGGTCTTCGGCCCGCAGGTGTCCTATTTCGCCCCCGGGATCCTCATGCAGGAGGACCTGCACTCCCCCAGCTATGCCGCCGAGGGGGCGTCCTTCCCCGGCACCGGCTTCGTCGAGCTGGGCCGCGGCGTCGACTACGCGTGGTCGGCCACCTCCGCGGGAAGCGACATCACCGACCAGCGCCTGGAGCTGATCTGCAACCCGAACGGCGGCCCGGTGTCGCCGACCGGCACCTTCTACCTGTTCGACGGCAAGTGCGTCCCCATGATCAACGAGCAGTTCCCGGACGTCACGGGGCTGGTCCACAAGATCCACCTGACCGTGCACGGCGTCGTCCAGGGCTGGACCACGGCGCTGAACGGCAAGCCCGTGGCGGTGGTCAACCAGCGCTCCACGTACACCCATGACGTTGACTCCGTGATCGGCTTCCTGCGGTGGGGCGAGCCCGCCCTCACCCACGACGCCACATCGTGGATGATCGGCGCGAGCAAGGTCAACTACACGTTCAACTGGTTCTATGTCGACAACCGCGACATCGCCTACTACGTCAGCGGCCTGGACCCGGTGCGCCCCGCTTTCGTCGACCCCAACCTGCCGACGTGGGGCACCGGCGGGTCCGAGTGGCTCGGATTCCT
This sequence comes from uncultured Actinomycetes bacterium, assembly GCA_963702235.1. Lineage (GTDB taxonomy): Bacteria > Actinomycetota > Actinomycetes > Streptosporangiales > Streptosporangiaceae > PALSA-505. Next base: position 298,872 of record CAVPBZ010000018.1, on the reverse strand, counting down.
GCCCAGCTCCAAGCACGTGCACCAGATCAACCCGCCGCAGGGGTTCTTCGACAGCTGGAACAACAAGCCGGCGCCGCTCTTCTCCGCCGCGGACGACCAGTACGGGTACGGGCCGGTGTACCGGGTGCAGATGCTCACCGATCAGATCCGGCAGCAGTTCGCCCTGCACCACGGGAAGATCTCCCGGGCGGACCTGGTCAAGGCGATGGAGACCGCGGCGACCCAGGACCTGGACGGCATCACGATCCTGCCGGCCCTGCTCAATGCCGTCCGCGGGCGGCACGAGCCGGCCGGGGTCGTCCAGATGCTGGCGGCGCTGAAGGTCTGGTACTCCACCGGCGGGCACCGGATGCTCGCCTCCGCGAGTGACACGCAGTACGAGCAGGCCGCCGCCGTGGCCATCATGGACCAGCTCACCCCGGCGGTCATCAAGGCCATCTTCGATCCGCTGTTCGCCGCCGGCGGCACCAGCTCGAACGGCTACAACGTCGTCCCGATGGGTTTCGTCAACGAGCCCTACAACGGCGGGTCCCATCTCGGCAGTGCCTACGACGGCGGCTGGGAGGGCTACACCGTCAAGGCCCTGGACCAGCTGACCGGCCGGAGCGTCGCGCAGCCGTTCAGCCCGGCGGTGGCCAGGCGGCTCTGCGGCAGCGGCGGCCTGCACCAGTGCGGCCCGGCGCTGGACGCCGCGCTGGCGTCGGCCTACCAGGCTCTCGTCACGGCCAACGGTGGATCGACCAACGTGGCGCTGTGGACGGCGGACGCCAACACGGTGGCGGCCGGGCTGACCATGCCGCAGTACGACGCCATCGGCTTCCGGACGCTCGGGGTCGTCGGCCAGCCCAGCATCCCGTGGCAGAACCGTCCCACCTTCCAGCAGGTGGTGTCGTTCCCGTCGCACCGTCCGCGCTGACGGGCCGGTTTACTGCGGTGGCGCTGGGTCGTTGACGAGGACCGCGGCGCCGTCAAAGCGGCCGGCCTTAAGATCCTGCAGGGCCTGCTGTGCCTGGGCCATCGGGTAGGTGTGAACGGTGGGGCGCACGTGGTAGCGGGCAGCGCGCTCGAGGAACTCGCGGCCGTCGCGGCGGGTGTTGGACGTGACGCTGCGCAGCTCCTTTTCGTAGAACAGCTCGCGCTCGTAGTTCAGCGGCGGGGTCTCGGTCAGGTGGATGCCCGCCACCGCCAGCACCCCGCCCCGGTCGAGCGACCGCAACGCGACCGGCACGAGCTCGCCGACCGGCGCGAAGAGGATCGCGCTGTCCAGCGGCTCTGGTGGCGTGTCGTAGGCGTCCCGGGCCGACGCGGCGCCGAGTTCCAGCGCGAGCCGGCGGGCCGCCTCGCCGCGGGTGAGCACGTGCACGGTTGCCCCCTCCGCCAGCGCGAGCTGCGCGACCAGGTGCGCGCTGTCGCCGAACCCGTACAGTCCCAGCCGTCCGCCCGGCGGCAGTGACGCGCGCAGCAGCGCCCGGTAGCCGATGATCCCCGCGCACAGCAGCGGCGACAGCTCCGCGTCGGCGCCGTCGGGCAGCCGGTAGGCGAACGCGGCCGGGACGGTCGCGTACTCGGCGTACCCCCCGTCGGCATCCCACCCGGTGTACACCGAGTTGGGGCATAGGTTCTCCTCGCCGCGGCGGCAGTACCGGCAGGTCCCATCGACGTGCCGCAGCCAGGCGACGCCGACCCGGTCCCCCACCGCGTAGCCGGTGGCCTCGCCGCCGAGCGCGGCGACCGTGCCTACGACCATGTGTCCCGGGGTCACGTGCTCGCGGTGCACAGGCAGGTCACCTTCGGCGACGTGCAGGTCGGTGCGGCACACCGCGCAGGTGAGGACGCGGACCAGCAGTTCGCCCGTGGCCGGGGACGGGACGGCTTTCTCCACGTAGCTCAGCGGGCCGGTCTCGATTGGTCCCGGCCTGGTCACCACCCACGCCTTCATAGTCTGCGCGTGCTCGGCAGTCATGTACCCGCCCTCCGGTCCGGTGGCTGCGGCTCTGCTCACATCTTCTCTCGCGCGGCCTGGGCGCACGGGCGGGGCGGCGGGACCGATCGTGCGTAGGCGCCGCCTAGTCGTTAACCCTCGCGGTTCGGGCGACCCGTCAAGTCCGCGGAAGACCCTGGCGCCCATGGGCAAGACACCGGCCGGTGCCTGGGCTCCCTCGTTGCGAGTTGCTCGGCGCCCGCCTGTTGCTCGTCCATGGTCCACTTGGCCGTGTGGGTCTTTGGCGCCAGCCGTTTCTTCTTGCTGACCCCTGGCGCGAAGAGCCGCAGGAACCGTGGGCTGATCGCGGATCCCTGGTTCCCAACGAGGGCCTCGCGTCCTCCTGTACGCGTGCCGACCAGGGTTCTCACGGGTGTGATCGCCGTGCTGGGAGGCGATGGTGAAGCGACGCCTGTTCCCTCGACCGAAGGAGCCGAGATGATCGTCCACCCCACCCGCTGGCGCGCCCGGCTGGCCGCCTGCGGCGGGCGCTGGCCCAGGGATAACCAGTAGAGATCATGAAGAATCCACCAGAGGAGGCGGCGATGTCCCAGACGTATCGGACGCTGCGCGTGGCCCGTAGCGATGAGGGTGTGCTCGGTGTCGTGATCGACGCGCCGCCGATGAACCTGATCGGGCCTGAACTAGTGCGCGACCTGGTAACCCTGCTCGGCGAGCTGGAATCCGATCCGGACATCCGGGTCATGGTGCTGGAGAGCGCCGACCCGGAGTACTTCGTGCCGCACGTCGATCTGTCCAAGGTCGCGGAGTACACCGCCGAGGCGGCCAAGGCGGGCGGCCCGGAGGACGCGTCGCTGGGCATGTTGTGGCACAAGCTCAGCGAGCTGCCGGTCGTCACGATCGCGAAGCTCCGCGGCCGCGCCCGCGGTGCCGGCAGCGAACTGGCGCTGGCCTGTGACATGCGGTTCGCCGCGCGGGAGAACGCCATCCTGGGGCAGCCCGAGATCGGTTTCGGGACATCCCCGGGCGCGGGCGGTGTGCAGCACCTGGGGCGGCTGCTGGGGCGGGGCCGGGCCATGGAGGCGATTCTCGGTGCGGCCGACTTCGACGCCCACGAGGCCGAACGGTACGGCTGGGTCAACCGGGCGCTGCCCGACGCCGAACTGGACGCGTTCGTGGCCAGCCTCGCTCGGCGCATCGCGTCGTTCCCCGCCGATGCGGTGCGATCAACCAAGCGGGTGCTCAGCGAGCTGACCCTGCCCGGCGCGGACGCGATCCGCGCCGACGCCCGGCGGTTCCACCAGCTGGTCGGCTCGGACACGGTCAAGGCCCGCACGGCCACCCTGTTCGCACGGGGCCTCCAGACCCGCGGCCCGCTGGAACTCGACCTCGGCGACCGCATCGGATCCCTATGACAGAAGGAAAGCGTCGGGGCCAGCGCCAAAGCGCGCTCACCTCACGCATAAGCAACTTTCTTATGCTTTTGTGTGGCGAACGCGAGCTCCGGTAGGTGCACACCGACCACGATCAGCCCGTGACCGGCCAGGGCCGGAGCCGGTGCGGGACGATGATTACCCGTTGCCGCGGGGACCTAAGGTGCCGATGTGGCATCGCCGACCGAGAGCACGTGGCCGGTGAGGCGGTGGCCATCGTCGCTGAGCAGGTACGTGACGACGTCGGCGACCCGGTTGGGTGTGCACGGCGTGTTGACCTCGATGCACACCGCGTTGACGGTGATGTCGCGTTCACGCAGCTCAAGTGCGAGCGCTCGGGTGAGCACGTCTGTGGCGGCTTTGGTCGCTATGTAGAGGCCGTAGGCCGTCAGGGACAAACTATCCGCTGAGCTGGTCAGATTGACGATGGCGCCGCCGTTACGAAGGTGACGAGCCGCCTCTCGATTGACGATGAAGGTAGCCCGCGTGCTGATCCGGACCAGTGCGTCGAACACGTCGAGGTCGACCTCGGCCACGGGGGCGGTGGTGGCCGGGCTGCCCACGGCGTGGACAACGGCATCGATGCCGCCGAACGCCGCGATCGTCTCGGCGAACAGCCTCTGCACGTCCATATCGTCGGCGACGTCGGCGCGGACGGCCACGGCAGCGCCCTTGTCGGTAAGGATCGCTTCGACAGTCAACTCCGCCGCACGCTGGTCATGGAGGTAGTTGACCACGACCGCGTAGCCGCGGGCCGCCAGCAGGCGGATCGCCGTCCGGCCAACGCCGCGTGACCCTCCGGTAACGATTGCCACGCGACCCGCAGGCGACCTGTCGAGCGGGATGGTCATAGCACGAGTCTGGATGGCAGCACCGCGCTTCGAACCAGGGTATTCCCGTGCCCCAGCACCGGCCGTATCGTTACCGCATGGCCGCACCACGGACGCCGGCCTTCAGGGGGCGCGCTCGCGAGCGCCAAGTCCTCGACGGCCTGCTGGACCGTGTTCGTAGCGGTGAGAGTGCGGTGCTGGTCATCCGCGGTGAGGCCGGGATCGGCAAGACCGAGCTGATGCGCTACTGCGCGCGCCAGGCCTTAGGCTGCCGCCTGGTTCAGATCGTCGGCGTGGAGTCCGAAATAGAGTTGCCGTTTGCAGCGCTGCATCAGCTCTGCGGGCCGATGCTGGGCGGCCTGGCCGCGCTGCCGGAGCCGCAGGAGCGCGCGTTGCGTGTGGCGTTCGGGTTAGCGACGGGGACTGCTCCGGACCGGTTCGTGGTGGGTCTGGCGGTGCTAAGCCTGCTGGCCGAGAATGCCGCCGCGCGGCCGCTGGTCTGCCTGGTCGATGATGCTCAGTGGCTGGATCACGCCTCGTCTCAGGTGCTCGGGTTCGTCGGACGGCGGCTGCTGGCTGAATCTGTGTTGCTCCTGTTCGCGGTCCGGGAGGCGACTGACGAGCGGATGTTTCCTGGTCTGCCGACGGTGACGGTCGAGGGGCTCACCGACGAGGACGCACGGGCGTTGCTGACAGCCGCGGTCCCAGGTCATCTGGACGAGCGGGTTCGCGACCGGATCGTGGCCGAGACGCGGGGAAACCCGCTGGGGCTGCTGGAGCTGGCGAGAGGGATGAGCGAGGCCGAGCTGGCCGGTGGCTTTGCCGGCCCGCCCACGGCGAGCCTGCCTAGTCGTCTCCAGGGCCACTACCTGCAGCGGGTGCGGGCGCTGCCGGAGCCGACCCAGCGATTGATGCTGCTCGCGGCGGCCGACCCCACCGGGGACGCCACGCTGCTGTGGCGTGCCGCACCGACGCTGGGCCTGGGACGTGATGCGGCGGCTGCGGCCGATGCAGAACAGCTGCTGCAGGTCAGCTCCCAAGTGCGATTCCGGCACCCCTTGGTGCGGTCGGCTGCCTACACGGCCGGGTCCCCGGAGGACCGCCGCGCCGCCCACCTGACGCTCGCCGCGGCGACGGACGCCCAGACCGATCCGGAGCGCCGGGTGTGGCACCTGGCTGCCGCGGCCACCGGACCGGACGAAGAGGTGGCCACCGCGCTCGAGCAGGCGGCGGTCAAGACCCAGGCCCGCGCGGGGCTGGCGGCCGCGGCGGCCCTCCTCCAGCGGTCGGTCGCCTTGACCGCCGAGCCGGCACGGCGCGCCGACCGAGCGCTGGCAGCCGCCCTCGCGAACCTGCACTCCGGCGCGTTCGACGCTGCGCTCGGCCTGCTGGCCCAGGCTGAAGCCGACGCTGTCGATGATCTGCAGCGTGCCCGTGTGGAGCAGCTCCGAGGACAGATCGAGTGGGCAGCCGTCGCTGGGCGCGAGGCGCCGGTTCTGCTGCTGCAGGCCGCCAAGAGACTCGAATCACTCCATGTCGGGCTCGCCCGGGAGACCTACCTTTACTCCTGGGTGGCATCCAGCGTCGCCGGTCATCTGGCCGGACCGGGCGGCCTTCTACGGGAGGTTTCCCGAGCGGCACGCGCGGCCCCGCAGCTAGCAGGCGCTCCGCGGGCTTGTGACCTCCTCCTTGACGGTCTGACAATGATGGTCACTCATGGGCATGCGGCAGCAGAGCCGACGCTGCGGCGAGCAGTGAACGCATTCCTCGGTGACCTGGTGTCTGGGGAAGAGTGGCTGCAGTGGGGGATTCTCGCCCAGATGGCGACCATGGCCGTGTGGGACTTCGACAGCTGGGTCCGGATGAGCACCCGGCATGTCGAGCTCGCCCGCGCGTCGGGCGCCCTGGCCCCGTTGTCCGTCGCCTTGAACGGACGCGGACAGGTGGCCACGCACTGCGGTGACTTCGAGACGGCGACGTCGCTGGCCGCAGAAAAAGACGTCGTCAATGAGGTGACCGGAATCCGCCTGGCTTCGACCTGTGATCTGTTGCTCGCCGGGTACCGGGGTCGGCGCGCGGAAGCGATACCGCTGTTCTCGGCGACCATCGAGGACTCGATCGCTCGCGGGGAGGGAGGCGCTGTCCAGCTCGCCAACTGGGCCACAGCGGTCCTCCACAACGGTCTCGGGCACTACGCAGAGGCGTTGGCTGCGGCCGAACCAGCAACCGAGGAAACCTACCAGCCCTTGGGCACGCAGCTGGTTCTGCCCGAACTGATCGAGGCCGCCGTGAGAACCGGGAGAACGGAAATTGCCCGGGAAGCGCTGCAGCGGCTGTCGGCAATGACGGCCATCGAGGGTTCCGACTGGGCGAAGGGCCTGGAGGCGCGCTCGCGAGCGCTGCTCAGCGAAGGCCAAGATGCCGAGCACCGCTACGTCGAGGCGGTCGAGCGGCTCGGCCGCACCCAGCTGCGGCCCGAGCTCGCCCGTGCCCGCCTGCTCTACGGTGAGTGGCTTCGGCGCGAGCTCCGGCGGGGCGACGCACGCCACCAGCTACGCGCCGCCTACGACCTGTTCGCCGTGATTGGCGCTGAGGCCTTCGCCGAGCGCGCACGTAGGGAGCTGCTCGCCACCGGCGAGAAGGTCCGCAAGCGGCAGGTCGACACCTACACCGAGCTCACCCCGCAGGAGGAGCACATCGCCCGGCTGGCCCGAGACGGACGCACCAACCCTGAGATCGCCGCGGAACTGTTCATCAGCGCCCGCACCGTGGAATGGCACCTCCGCAAAGTGTTCACCAAGCTAGGCATCACCTCCCGCATGGGCCTCCACGACGCCTTGCCCACGCGAGGTCAGCACACGCCATCCGACACTCGCCCAGCGTGATCAGCACGAGCGAGCAGGAACATCACGCAAATGCAGGCCAGACCAGGGACCCGACCAGGGTGTTCCCTGGTATGACGCACCGGTTGAGATCGTTAGCGTCATCCCTGACATCACCCCAGGGAGGCGGCAATGAGCACAGCCGAGGACCGTGCAAGCGGCGAACTTCGTGACGGCTACGCCGATATCGGCGACGTACGACTGCATTATGTCGAGGCCGGCGAGGGGCCGCTGATCGTTCTGCTGCACGGCTTCCCCGAGTTCTGGTACGGCTGGCGGCAGCAGATCCAACCACTCGCGGCGACGGGGTTCCGCGTCGTCGCTCCCGACATGCGCGGCTACAACCTGTCCTCGAAGCCGGACGGCATCGCGGCCTACGACATCGACAAGCTGACCGCCGACATCCGCGGCCTCATCCACGAACGCGGTGCCCAGTCCGCGCTGCTGGCCGGGCACGACTGGGGCGGATCGGTCGCCTGGGCCACCGCGATGAGCCACCCCGAGGTCGTGGACCGGCTGGCCATCCTCAACGCGGCCCATCCGCGGAAGCTCTCGCAGGGACTGCACCACCCGGGCCAGCTCCGCAAGTCCTGGTACTTCTTCTTCTTCGACCTCCCCGACCTGCCCGAAGCCGTCGTGCACGCCAACCACTGGCACTTCTTCCGGCACTTCCTGCACGACGCCCGCCCGGCCTACACGCCGGAGGAGATCGACCGCTACGTCGAGGCGTGGTCGCAGCCAGGCGCAGCCACCGGGATGATCAACTACTACCGGTCCTCGGTGCGGACCCCGCCGAAACAGGCCGGAGCGGCGCTTCGCCCGATCAAGGCGCCCACCCTGGTCATCTGGGGACAACGCGATCGCTACCTCGGTCAGGAACTAGCCGAGCCCGACCACGACGACGTGCCCGGCCTCGACCGTGTCGAGCGGCTGCCCGACGCCTCGCACTGGGTCCACCACGACGAGGCTGAGCGCGTCACCCAACTGCTCACCGACTTCTTCGCCCCCGACCTGGCGAAATAGAAGGATTCAAGATCATGAACACGACCCACTGGCGACGCGCCCCGCTGGCCGCCGTCTGCTGCGCGGCGCTGGCCGCGCTGACCCTCGCGGCAGCCAGCGCCACCGGTGCCACCGCCGGCGCCAGGCCCACGGCTTCGGGCTCCCGCTCCGGCCCCCCAATCGTGACCACCGGCGACGGCGCCGTCCGCGGCACGACCGCAGGCATCGTCGATGAGTTTCTCGGCATCCCCTACGCCGCGCCCCCCACCGGCAACCTGCGATGGCGCCCGCCGCAGCCTCCGGCCGAGTGGCGCGGCATCCGCGACGGCACCCGGTTCGCGCCGAGCTGCCCGCAGCCGCCCAGCCCGTTCGCGCCGCCCGGGCCCTTCAGCGAGGACTGCCTGTACCTCAACGTGTACACGCCCAACCGTGACGCAGACCACCCGTTGCTGGGCAGCGGCGACGAAGACGGCCTGCCGGTGCTGGTCTGGATCCACGGCGGCGGCCTCACTGAGGACGCCGGCCGCAACTATGACGGCTCCAAGCTCGCGACGGATGGCACTGTTGTTGTCACGATCAACTACCGGCTGGGCGCGCTCGGCTTCCTCGGGCACCCGGCGCTGGCGTTGCGGCCGGGTGGCCCAGCCGGCAACTACGGGCTGATGGACCAGCAGGCCGCGCTGCGCTGGGTCCGGGACAACATCGCACGGTTCGGCGGCAACCCGCACAACGTCACCATCGCCGGCGAGTCGGCCGGTGGCCTGTCGGTCCTGGCCCACCTGGTCTCGCCCGGCTCACGCGGGCTGTTCCAGAAGGCGATCATCCAAAGCGGCTCCTTCGCGCTCAATCAGCGGCCTCTGGCCGACGCCGAGGCCGCCGGCGAGGCCTTCGCCGCCCAGGCGGGCTGCCCGGACCAGACGGCGGCCTGCCTGCGTCACCTGCCGGTCGATCACCTGGTGAGCCCAAACTTCGTCGAGATCCCCGGCGTCGTGGACGGCAAAGTCCTCACCGAGCCGATCGGGACGGCGCTGGCCGCGGGGCGGTTCGCCCGTGTGCCGGTCCTCAACGGCACCAACCACGACGAGGAACGGATCTTCGTCACCATCGGCCTGACTGTCAGCCAGGGCACTGACGTGCTGATACCCGAAAAGCCGGTGACCACCGGCAACTACAAAACCGATATCGCCGCGGCGCTGGGAGTGCCCGCCGCGCGTGCCGCGGCGATCGCGGCGAAATACCCGCCCGCCGCCTACCCGTCGCCGGCCGTGGCGTTCAGCGCGCTGGTCGGGGACGCCAGCTTCGCCTGCCCGGCGCTGCGGATCGATCAGTTGACCTCCCAGCGGGTGCCGACCTACGCCTACGAGTTCAACGACGACAACGCGCCGCCGGTCTTCTCCGGCCCGATCATCCCCCCGCCGGTGGCCACCCATGCCTCTGAGCTCCAGTACCTGTTCGACCTGCCCAACGCCCCCGTCCCGACCCCGCTAAGCGCCGGCCAGCAGGCGCTCGCGGCCAGCATGCGCGCGGCCTGGGCCAACTTCGCCACCCGCGGCACCCCCGCGACCAGGCCCGTGCCCTGGCCCGCATTCGGCGCGGACAGCGCGCACATGCTGTCGCTCGTGCCGCCACAACCACAACCCGAGACCGGCTTCGCCGCCCGGCACCACTGCGCATTCTGGGCCGCCGGGTAACGACACCCCGCCGCTTCCCGCCCTTCCGGCTGCCGCGCCGACGAGCGTGGCAGCCGGAAGGGGTAAGGAGTCAGCATGGCCGGTTCGTTGTCGATCGAGGTTTTCAACACCGGGCACAAAGATCCCGGCGCGCCCGACGACGACGCGACCCGCGTGCTCGACCAGTCGCGCCGCTACCTCGAGGACTTCGACCAGGCGGCGGCCAAGTCCAGCAGCCGCCTGAGCGATCGACGCAATGCTCGCGAAGTACCCCGCCTACGGCAACCGGTACACCCTGTTCGCCGCCGCATCCACCCAGTTCCCGTCCTAACTCGGCCCGCGGCCGATCCACAGCGCAGGAGGTTCGTTGTGAGCACGACAGACCAGCGGCCCGAACACGCCGGTGTCAAGCCGACGATCGTGCTGGTGCACGGCGCCTACGCCGACGCGTCTAGCTGGAACGGCGTCATCGGACGGCTGCAGCAGCAGGGCTACACCGTAATCGCCCTGGCAAACCCGCTGCGCGGCGTGGCCGCCGATTCCGCCTACACCGCCAGCCGGCTTGGCCAGATCGACGGCCCGGTGCTGTTGGCCGGGCACTCCTACGGCGGCGCGGTCATCACCAACGCCGCCACCAGCGCCCCCAACGTGGTCGGCCTGGTCTTCGTTGCCGCCTTCGCCCCCGAGGAAGGCGAAAACCTGGGCGACGTCGAGAACGGCTCCGGCCGGCGCGGACATCGTCGAGGTCGAGGGCTCGCACGTGATCATGATCTCCCAGCCGCAGGCGGTCACCGACCACATCCTCAAGGCGGCCCGGGCCGTCGCGGGCTCACACCCGTAGACGATGAGCACCGCACCGAAGATGGGCGAGAAAGAGAAGGAAAGGATATGAGCATGAGCACCTCGTTCGGTGCGCTGAAGCAGGTCGAAGCCGGGGTGCTGAGCGTCGGCTATGCCGAAGCCGGCCCTGCTGATGGCTCGGGCGCGGTCGGCCAACATCGTCGCGACGCTCTGGCCGGACCGCTGCAAGGCCCTGGTCTCCGTCAGCGGGTACCTGATCGGCAGCCAGGCCGCCAACGCCGCGCCGCTGCCGCCGGCCGCCGAGTACCCCTGGTGGTACATGTACTACTTCGCCACCGAACGCGGCCGGGCCGGCTACGACAAATACCGGCGCGAGTTCAACACGCTCATCTGGCAGCTCGCCTCACCCAAGTGGGCCTTCGACCACGCCACGTTCACGCGCACCGCGGCCGCTTTCGACAACCCCGACCACGTCGCCATCGTGATCCACAATTACCGGTGGCGGATCGGCCTGGCCGCGGGCGAGCCGAAATATGACGACCTGGAGCGGCGGCTCGCCACCGCCCCGGCCATCGCCGTCCCGACCATCACCCTCGAGGGCGAGCCAACGGCGCCCCGCACGCCGACCCCGGGGCCTACGCCGGCAAGTTCACCGGCAGGTACGAGCACCGGCTGATCGAAGGCGGCGTCGGGCACAACCTCCCCCAGGAAGCCCCCATGCCTTCGCCCAGGCCGTCATCGACGCCGACGGTTTCTGACCGGTGAAGATCACGCACCAGCGCGCAGAGCACGATCGCGGATGTGCAGCCTAGGAACGCTGACCCCCGGCCGCGCGAATCGCAAACGTTAGGAGAGGCACATGGCGACCAGCGACAGTAGCATCCGCCCCTTCCCGGTCGATTTTCCGGACGAGGAGGTCGCCGAATTGCGCAGACGCGTAAACGCGACCAGGTGGCCCGAGCGCGAGACGGTCACCGACGACTCGCAAGGCGTGCGGCTGGCGGTGATGCAGGAGCTCGCGCGGTACTGGGCGACCGGCTACAACTGGCGCAAGTGCGAGGAGAAACTGAACGCCCTGCCGAACTTCATCACCGAGATCGACGGGCTGGACATCCACTTCATCCACGTCCGCTCCCAGCACCAGGGGGCACTGCCGCTGATCGTCACCCATGGGTGGCCTGGCTCGATCATCGAACAGCTGAAGATCATCGACCCGCTCACCAACCCCACCGCGCACGGCGCGAGCGCGGCGGACGCGTTCGATCTGGTGATTCCCTCACTGCCAGGTCACGGGTTCTCCGCCAAGCCGGCCACCACCGGCTGGGATCCCGTCCGGTTCGCAGCTGCGTGGGTGGTGCTGATGAAGCGCCTCGGATACACCCGGTTCGTGGCGCAGGGCGGCGACTGGGGTGCGGCCGTCACGCAGACGATGGGCATACAGGCAGCACCGGAGCTGGCCGGCATCCACTCCAACATGCCCGGTACCGCCCCAGCGGCCATCAACAAGGCGGTCCAGCGCGGCGACCCGCCGCCATCGGATCTGTCAGCCGAGGAAAGACGCGCCTACGAGCAGCTGAGCGGCTTCTACGCCAAGCACGTGGCGTACGCGCAGATCATGGCCACCCGCCCGCAGACGTTGTACGGGCTAGCGGACTCACCCGCCGACCTGGCGGCGTTCATGCTTGACCACGGCGACGGTACCGGCCAGCCCGGGCTCGTGGAACAGGCCCTGCAGGGAACCCTGCAAAGCGCGCTGACCCGAGACGACATCCTTGACAACATCACGCTGTACTGGCTGACCAGCACCGGGGTTTCCTCGGCCCGCCTGTACTGGGAAAACAAGGCGGACTTCTTCGACGCCAAGCCCATCACGATTCCGTTTGCCATCAGCGTCTTCCCCGACGAGCTCTATCAAGCCCCCCGCAGCTGGGCCGAGCGCGCGTATCCCCACAATCTCGTCCACTACAACACGCTGGACCGAGGCGGCCACTTCGCCGCCTGGGAACAGCCAGACCTGTTCTCCGCCGAAATGCGGGCGGCGTTCCGGACGTTGCGCTAGCCAGACACCGGCCGATCCTGATGGCCGGGGCATCCAGCCGCAGGAGGGCATTGTCATGAACGCTCACTGGCGGGCGCCCGCTGGGCTGCACGTGGTGTCGGCCCGGCTGCCCGATGAGGGTGAGCTGCCGTCGTTGGACGGCGCGACCGGGTGGCTCAATTCGCGGCCGCTGACAGCGGCGGGCCTGCGGGGGAAGGTCGTCCTGGCCGGTTTCTGGACCTATACCTGCATCAACTGGCTGCGCCAGCTTCCCTACCTCCGCGCCTGGGCCGGGAGATACTCCGGCCACGGGCTGGTGGTGATCGGCGTCCACACGCCGGAGTTCTCGTTCGAGCACGACGCCGGCAACGTCCGCCGGGCCGTGCAGGACATGCGGATCGATTACCCGGTCGCGACAGATACCAACTATGCGGTATGGCTCGCGTTCGGCAACCACTACTGGCCCGCCCTGTACTGCCCCTGGCCGACGTGCCCGGCCTTTCCTGGCCCCGGCTGCCTGCGTTGATCTGCTCCCGGTATCTCACGCCGTACTGCCGCTGGGATCACGGGCTCGAAGCGGGAGTCGCGGCCACCTCGCTAGCTCACGAAACGGACGGGCATCCCGACCGGTCAGTGCTCTGGCACGAGGTGCAAAGCCAGCTCGGGGTCAGCGATACCGCCATCGTCGTATTCGCCGACCGGTACGGCTGCTGGGGCGTGCTCGACCTGTGGCGTTACGGCGGCGGAGCGTTCAGGGCCGACGAACTGCACCTGCTCGCAACGCTCGGCCGCCCGGTAACGGCCGGATTGCGTGCGGCCATCGCCCGCACCTTCGCCGATCCAGGACGGCAATTGCACCCGATCGGGCCCGCGGTTGTGGTACTCGGCCCCGACCTGCAAGTAAGGAGGCAGACCGAAGCGGCAGCCGATGCGCTGCTGCGCCTGAACCCGCCCGATGAGCCGCCATGGTCGCGGATACACCTCGGCGGCAGCCGCTGGGTGACGGTCAAAGCGTCGCGACTGGGCACCGACATCGCCGTGTCGATCGAGCCGAGCACCGCGGCAGAGCGCCTGGACATCTACGCCCGGGCCTGCGGACTGACCCGCCGCGAATCCGAAGTCCTCGCGCTGCTCTGCGAGGGCCTCGACACCCGCGAGATCGCCGAGCGCATCGTGGTGTCCGAGCACACCGCCAGCGACCACCTCAAAGCCATCCTGGCCAAGACCGGAGCCCGCACCCGGCAGCTACTCCTCGCCCGCGGACTGGGGATGCGGTGACGGTGCTCCGAATGCGCAGCCATGGCGACGCGCCGGCCTCACATTCCGGTGCGCTGTCTCGTCGAACCGGTGAGGGCAGATGCGACCAAGGAAGGTCGGCGGCACCATGACCACCCCATCCGAGCCAGGACACGGCCGGACCGATCCCGGCCTGAGCGCGATCAGGAGCGAGCGGCGTCAGCTGATCAATCTCGCCTACCGGCTGCTGGGCTCCCTGGCCGAGGCCGAGGATGCCGTCCAGGAGACCTACGCCCGCTGGTACGCCCTGTCCGGGCAGCAGCGGGAAGCCATCGAAAACCCCGGTGCCTGGCTGACCAAGGTCGCCAGCCGCATCTGCCTGGATGTGCTCGGCTCGGCGCGGGCCCGGCGAGAGCGCTACGTGGGCGAGTGGATCCCCGAGCCGCTGCCCGAACCGGCCGAGTGGAGCAGCGGACGGCCGGGCGGCAGCACGGCCGACCCCGCCGACCGCGTCACCCTCGACGAGTCGATCAGCATGGCCTTCCTCGTCGTGCTCGAATCGATGACCCCGGCCGAGCGCGTCGCGTTCATCCTGCACGACGTCTTCCGCTACGCCTTCGCCGAAGTAGCCGAGATCACCGGCCGCACCCCGGCGGCATGCCGCCAGCTGGCCTCCTCGGCCCGCAGCCGCATCCGCACCTCGCAGCTTCCCGCGACCCCGACAGCCCGCCAAGCCGGCATCATCAGGGACTTCAAGCAGGCCTGGGAAGCCAAGGACATCGCCGCGCTCATCGGCCTGCTCGACCCTGGCGCCACGATCACCGCCGACGGCGGCGGCGTGGTCAGCGCCGCGCTCCGCCCGATCGAAGGCGGCGAGCAGGTCGCGCGCTACCTGGCCGATATCGCCGGCCGGGCACCCAGCCTGACGATCCTGGAGCGCACGGTCAACGGCCAGCCCGGCCTGGTGGCCAAGCAAGACGGCGTCATCGTTACGGTGCTCGCGTTCGACGTCGCAGCCGACCGGATCACCCACATCTGGGCAATACGCAACCCCGACAAGCTCCGGCCCTGGACGACAGGCTGACGGCTGCCATTGCCTTCGGTCCGGCTTGTCCCGGGAATGCCGGTTGCAACCGGATTGCAATGCCAGTGCAACGCTCTGGCGGAGCCTGACCGGTGAGCAAACCGAAATGAGCATGGAAGGTTTCAGCGCTCGGCCCGGATGCGCGCCGCTGCCTGGTCGTTGACGCTCGATTGACGGTCGCGGGCAATCGTGAGGACAGCAAGCACCACCACCCCCGATCAGGAGGCAAGACCGATGAACACCACCCAGACGACGACCACCACCAGCCGGGCCTTCGACGCCGAGGCACTGCGCCGGGGCATCGAAGAGCGTGACGCCGCCAGGACGGGCTGATTACCCGCCAGTCCGGCGTCCAGGCCTGGGACGAATAGCGCCAGGCCACGGCCCCGAGCCGACCACCAGTCAAATCGTCACATCGTGAATGTTCAGGAAGGAAATGACATGAAAACACTAGGCCGGAAAGCACTCTGCGCCTTGTGCGCGATAGCGTTCTTGCTCCCCCTGGAACTTCTCGGCACCGCCGTGGCACAGGCGGCCACGTTCACCCCGCTTACGCTGCAGAACGGCTGGACCAACGCCCCGTTCAGCACCTCGAACGCCGCGGTCCGCACCATCTCCGGGATTGTCCACTTCAAGGGCGCCATCGCCACCGCTGGCACCAGCCCGGTCCCGTTCACCCTCCCCGCGGCCTTCCGCCCCGCCACCGCGGTTTATGTCCCGGTGGATCTGTGCGGCGCCACCAACGGGCGGCTGGACATCCAGCCGACCGGGGTGGTGACAGTGGAAGCCGAGGGCGGGACCTTTTCCAACGCGGCATGCTTCACCTCACTGGACGGTGCCTCGTTCGCGAAGTCGGCGAGTTCTTTCACCCCGCTCCCGCTGCAGAACGGCTGGACCAACGCCCCGTTCAGCACCTCGAACGCCGCGGTCCGCACCATCTCCGGGATCGTCCACCTCAAAGGCGCCATCGCGACGACCGGCGCCAACCCGGTCCCCTTCACCCTGCCGGCGGGCTTCCGCCCCGCCACCCAGGTCCTGGTCCCTGTAGATCTGTGCGGCGCCACCGACGGGCGGCTGGACATCCAGCCCACCGGCGTCGTGACGGTGGAAGCCGAGGGCGGGACCTTTTCCAACGCGGCATGCTTCACCTCACTGGACGGTGCCTCGTTCGCGAAGTCGGCGAGTTCTTTCACCCCGCTCCCACTGCAGAACGGCTGGACCAACGCCCCGTTCAGCACCTCGAACGCCGCGGTCCGCACCATCTCCGGGATCGTCCACCTCAAAGGCGCCATCGCGACGACCGGCACCAGCCCGGTCCCGTTCACCCTCCCCGCGGCCTTCCGCCCCGCCACCGCGGTCTATGTCCAGGTGGATCTGTGCAACGCCACCAACGGGCGGCTGGACATCCAGCCGACCGGGGTGGTGACAGTGGAAGCCGAGGGCGGCACCTTCGGGAACGCCCAGTGCTTCACCTCACTCGACGGCGCCTCGTTCGCGCCCTAAAAGTCGTCCTGCCCCTCCCCGCCGCACAGCGCGCGTTTCCGCGGAAACGCCCGGCGGCGGGGGCCGGGCGTCGTGTGTGCCGCTGGTGTGACGCCCGCCGGCCAGCGTGTGTGCGGGGAGCCCGGGCATCTGGCCGGGCCGCCGCCTCAGGGAGGGGATCCATGAAGTTTCGCAAGCCGCTCGCGCTGGCCGGCTCGGTCGCCGCGTGCGCTCTGGTCACCGGTGCGCTCGCCGTCGCGCCGGCGCAGGCCACCACGGTGACGACCCACGGCACAGTCTCAGGCACGCTGACAACGCAGGGCGGCGCCCTGCTGAACGGGATGTGCGTCAACCTCTACAAGGGGAGCTACGCCAAGGGCAGGAAGATCACGACGGCGCCGACCGGCACCACCGGCGTGAACGGGTTCTTCACCCAGGCACACGTGCCGACGGGCACGTACACGGCGTTCTTCTGGAATTGCGGCGCGAACGTCTCCGGCACCCCCGACCCGAATTACGCCGACATCTTCTACGGCAACACCTATGTGCCCGCGAAGGCCACGACGTTCACCGTGTCGGCCAACGCGACGACCTCGCTCGGGACGAACCAGATCCCGCTCGGCGGCACGATCACCGGCACGGTCACCGACTCAACCCTCGGCGGCCCGGCGATCGACTCCCCCGCCGTCGGCATCCTCATCCCCGGCGCCGCGAGGCTCAACCTGAATTCGAGCCAGGGCTGGTACATCGTCTGCGCGGGCAGCAACGGCCAGTACTCGGTCAGCGGTGTACCGACCGGCGGCGTGAAGGTCGTGTTCGCCCCGAACAACTGGGGCTGCCCGTACGACGCCAACGGCGACTTCAACTTCGGCTTCTACAACCAGTCGCAGTCGGGCACGGTCGGCACCACCGCAGACGGCACGCTCACCGTCAACGGGTCGGTGACCGAGGGCGCCAGCTACCCCGCGGCCCCGGCAGCGGCCCGGCGGCCGACGACAGGCACCACACGGCAGCTGCCGCGCGCCAGGTCCTGACGGCCGCCCCCTGCTCCAGCGCCGCCGCCCGTGAGCCTGGTCACGGAGCGGCGGTGCTGGCCGCCCAGGGATTGACGCCGCGGCGGATTCACCGCGCCGTTGCGGGTATCTGAGACAGGTGAACCCAGTCCAGGTGCTGCAGCAGATCGCCTTCCAGCTCGAGCGGGCGCAGGCGCCGACGTACCGGGTGCGGGCGTTCCGCCGGGCCGCCCGGGTGGTGGCGGACCTGCCGGCGGCCGAGCTGGAACGGCGGCTGGCGGACGACACGCTGGTGAGGCTGGCCGGGATCGGCCCGGTCACCGCGGAGATCATCGGTCAGGCCGTGGCCGGCCAGCAGCCGCCCTACCTGGACAAGCTGCTGGCCGAGGCGCCGGCAGCCGAACGGTCCGGGCTGCGGGCCGCGCTGCGCGGCGACTGCCACACGCACTCCGACTGGTCCGACGGCGGCAGCCCGCCTGAGGAGATGGCGCGGGCAGCACGCGACCTGGGTCATGAGTGGATCGCCCTGACCGACCACTCGCCGCGGCTGACAGTAGCCAGTGGTTTGTCTGCCGAACGGCTCCGCGCCCAGCTTGCACTCGTGGCCCGGCTCAACCGGGAGCTGGCCCCGTTCCGCATCCTGACCGGGATCGAGGTCGACATCCTCGAGGACGGCGGCCTGGACCAGAGCGAAGAAATGCTCGGCCGGCTCGAGGTCGTGGTGGCCAGCGTTCACTCGAAGCTGCGGATGCCCGCCGGCGAGATGACCGCGCGGATGGTGACCGCCGTGCGCCGCGCGGAGGCGGCCGGCATCACGGCCGACCGGGTGATCAACACGAGGAGCGCCGGCGAGATGACCGCGGGGACGGGCCGGTGAAGCTTCGCAGCGTCGGGGTGGAAGAGGAGCTGCTGCTAGTGGATCAGGAGACGGGACGGCCCAGCGCCGTGGCCGGCAGCGTGCTGCGGGCCGCTGAGTCCGACGACGCCGCCCCGGAGGTGCTGGAACAGGAACTGCAGCAGCAGCAGCTGGAAACCAACACCGAGCCGCGCCGCACGCTCGACGAGATCGGCCGCGAAGTGCGGCGGTGCCGGGCGGCGGCGGCCACCGCGGCGGCACGTGCCGGTGCCCTGGTGGCGGCGCTGGGGACGTCCCCGGTGCCGGTCGAGCCCGAGCTGGTGCCCAAGGACCGCTACCAGAAGATGGCCGACGCGTACGGGCTGACCTTCCAGGAGATGCTCACGGGCGGATGTCACGTGCACGTGGAGATCTCCTCGGATGACGAAGGGCTAGCGGTACTCGACCGCATCCAGGCGTGGCTCGCGACGCTGCTGGCGCTCAGCGGCAACTCCCCGTTCTGGCACGGCACCGACAGCGCCTATGCGAGCTACCGCTACCAGGTCTGGGGCCGGCTGCCGAGTGCCGGGCCGACCGAGTGCTTCGGCACGGCGCAGGCCTATCACGACACCGTGCGGCAGATGGTGCGCACGCAGGTCCTCGTTGACACCGGGATGGTGTACTTCGACGCCCGCCTGTCCGAGCGCTACCCCACCCTGGAGATCCGCATCGCCGACGTCTGCCTGCGGGCGGACGACGCGGTGCTGATCGCGGCGCTGGCCCGGGCGCTGGTGGAGACCGAGGCGCGCGCGGCGCGGGAAGGCCGGCGCAGCTGCCCGCGCACCGAGCTGCTGCGGCTGGCCGCCTGGCGGGCCAGCCGGTCCGGGCTGGACGACGTGCTGCTCAGCCCCGGCACCTTCGTGCCGGAGAAGCCGGCGGCGGTGACGGCGCTGCTGGTCGAGCACGTCAGGGACGCGCTGGCGGACGCGGGCGAATACGGCACGGTGACCGGCTGCTTGGTGACGTGCTGCGGCGCGGCAACGGCGCTGCGTTCCAGCGGCAGGAGTACCGGCGTTCGGGTGATCTGGCCGAGGTGGTCAGCAGGGCGGTCGCGATCACCGCGCCCTGAGCCAGGTGCCAGGATGGATACCCAGGGGCCGGCGAGATAAAAGGGAGCACTGTCGTGGCCTACGGGTACATCGGATCGATGAAGGCCAGGCCCGGCTGCCGCGATGACGTCGTGTCGATCCTGCTGAGCGGCACCGACGGGCTCCGCGCGGCCGGGTGCCAGCTGTACGTGGTGAGCCGGGAGGACTAGGCATGTCTCGCGTCTTCATCACCGGCTCGGCCGACGGGCTCGGCCTGATGACGGCCAGGCAGCTGACCGCGCAGGGGCACCAGGTCACGCTGCACGCCCGCAATGACGCCCGCGCCGCTGACGCCCTGGCCGCGGTGCCGGACGCCGCGGGCGTCGTCGTCGGCGACGTGTCCGCCATCGCCGGGATCCGCTCGGTCGCCGACCAGGCCAACGCCCGGGGCAGGCAGGACGCGGTGATCCACAACGTCGGAGTCGGCTACCGCGGGCCGCGGGCCGAGACCGCGGACGGGCTCAGCCAGGTGTTCGCCGTCAACGTGCTCGCGCCGTACCTGCTCACCGCGCTGATCACGCCGCCCGGCCGGCTGGTCTACCTCAGCTCCGGGATGCAGCGCGGCGGCTCGGCCGACCTCACCGACCCGCAGTGGACCAAGCGCCGGTGGAACGGCACGCAGGCCTACTCCGACAGCAAGCTGCTCGACGTGCTGGTGGCCCGCGGCGTCGCCCGCCGGTGGCCAGGAGTGCGGTCGAACTCCGTGGACCCCGGCTGGGTGGCCACCAGGATGGGCGGGCCGGGGGCGCCGGATGATCTCTCGGCAGGAGCGGCGACCCAGTCCTGGCTCGCGGTGAGCGACGATCCCGCGGCCGACGTCACCGGCGAGCACTTCTACCACCAGCAGGCGCGGGACACGCACCCCGACGCGCGGTCGGCGGCCCGGCAGGACGCCCTGCTGGACTACCTCGCGCGGCTGACCGGGACGGCCCTGCCGGCCCAGCCGCAGTCAGGCTGACGCGGCCTGCGCGGCGACGGCACCGGCGAAGGCCCGCAGTGACGGGAACTCCCAGTCCGGGCGCACCGGGGCAGGCGGCTCCGGCGTGGCGCCCCAGCCGGGCCGGTCGTGGCGGCGGTTGATCCAGACCGTGGGCAGGCCGGCCCGCTGGGCCGGTACATGGTCGTGGAAGAGACTCTGGGCGACGTGCAGCAGCCTGCCCCGCGCAATGCCGAGCCGGCCCGTCTCGGCCAGCAGCGCGTCAAAGTTCCGCGGTGACGGCTTGTAAGAGCCGACGTCCTCGGCAGTGATGACGCTGCTGAACGTGACGCCGAGGCGGTTGGCGCTGGCGGCGAAGGACGTGCGGTTGACGTTGGACAGGATGATCAGGCGGTACCGCGCGGCCAGGCCGGCGAGCGCGGCGGCGGAGTCGGCGAAGGCCGGCCAGTCCGGGACGGACCGGGCGAGCCGGGCGGCATCGGCATCGCTGACCTCGGCGCCCAGCTCAGCGCCCAGGGCGCGGAAGCTGCGGGCCAGGATCGCGGGGTACGGCTCGGCCGGATGCTCGGACTCGGCCCGCGATTCGTGCGCGGAGTACGCGGCCAGCAGCGCCTCGCTGGTCAGGCCGAGCCCGCTAGCTTGCGCCCAGGGCCCGAGCACCGCGGCCAGGCCGGCCTCCCAGTCGATCAGGGTGCCGTAGCAGTCGAAGCTCAGCGCGTCGAACTCGGTGAGTTCCATCCGGCCTCCCTCGACCTACCTGCGGCGTGCCCGGAAGTTCCTGTTCTTGATCATGTTGCCGCAGCTGGCCATGTCGCACCATGCCCCGCGGCGGGCATGCGAGCGATCGTAGAAGGCCCAGCCGCACTCGAGGTTACGGCAGACCTTTAGCCGCGGCCAGGTGCCCTGCTGCTGCGCGTCCCGGACCACGAGCAACAGCCCGAGCAGCCCGTCGGCGAGCGTACCCGGCGAGCGTCCCGCGGTGAGCAGGATCCGTCCGCCGGGATCGACCTCCAGCAGCAGGCGTCCGGCGCGGGCCAGGGCATCCAGCGGCGCGCGCTGCTCGTCCGTCGGCGGCGGGCCGCCGCCGTTGTGCACCAGCAGCGCGCGCAGGCTCTCCCGGATCTCCCGAGCCGACTGCACGTCGGCGGGTGACAGGACGGCCCTCTGGCCGGCCAGGCCGGCGTCGCGCAGCCACGGCTCCGCCGAGTGCACGCTGGCCAGCAGGTCGGTCCCCGTTTCCGCGTCCCAGGTATTGACGAACGACTGGACCAGCAGCAGCGGCGGCGGCGCCGGCTTGCGTTCCTGCGCCGGGACCCGCGTCGGCAGCGTCATCTCGCCAGGCTAGCCGATCCCGTGACTACATAATTCATTTGACCGGTCATGCGTGACTGGTAAAGTAAATTTAGTAGTCACACCGCAACGGAGGTCCCGACGTGCTGCTGGTAGCCGAACGTCCCGGCACCGGCCCGGCGGCCGTCCGGGCCGGCCTGCGGGACCGCGTCATGGTCCGCGCCCGGGCGTTCACCCTGGACACCGAGCTGGCCCGCGGGGCCTCGCCGGAGGCAAGCACGCGGCTGGCCCTTCGCGCCCAGCGGCTGGTCGGCATGCGGAGCCGCCGCGAGCTGGCCCGCGGCCTGCAGCGCGTCGTGGCCGATGCAGCGCGAGCCGACGCGTCCCGCTGGCCGCCGGCCGCGGTGTGCCGGGACCGGGTGCGGGCCGCGGCAGCTGAGTTCCAGGCACTGGCCGGCCGCCTGCTCAGCCCGGCGCCGCTGCCGGCCGGGGGCGTGGCCCAGGTGCGGGTGCTGCTCAGCGACGGCGGCGGCCCGCTCTACCGCCGCGGCTGCCGGGACGACCTGCGCGCCCGCGTTACCGGGGCGATCCGGTCACTGGATCAGGAATTGAGGTAGGCCAGCACGGCGAGCACGCGCCGGTTGTCGTCTTCCGACGGCACCAGGCCGAGCTTGAGGAACATGCTGGTGGTGTGCTTGCCGACGGCCTTCTCAGTGACGTACAGCCGCTGCGCGATCGCCGCGTTCGACCGGCCCTCGGCCATCAGCTCGAGCACTTCGAGCTCGCGGACGGACAACCTCGTGATCGGCTCGTCACGGGAGCGGCGGCCGAGCAGCTTGGTCACCACGTCCGGATCCATCACCGTGCCGCCGCCGGCCACCGTGCGGATCGCGTCGACGAACTGGTCGTCGTTGAACACCCGGTCCTTGAGCAGGTAGCCGACCGCGCCCGCCTGGTCGGCGAGCATCTCGCGGGCGTACAGCTGCTCGACGTACTGCGACAGCAGCAGCACGGGCAGGCCAGGCACCTGCCGCCGCGCGGCCAGCGCCGCCTGCAAGCCGTCGTCGGCGAAGCTCGGCGGCAGCCTGACGTCCACGACCGCGACGTCGGGGCGGTGCTCCAGCAGGGCGGTCAGCAGCTTCGGAGCGGTGTCCACCGCCGCGGCGATCTCGAAGTCGCGCGCGGCCAGCAGCCGGGTCAGCCCGTCCCTCAGCAGGAAGAGGTCTTCGGCGACGACAACGCGCACGGCACCTCCATGACGATCATGGTAGGACCGCCGGGCGGGCTGCTGACCGCGAGGATGCCGTCGAAGGTGCCCAGGCGCTGTTCCACCCCGCGCAGCCCGGTCCCGCGGGCCGGGTCCGCGCCGCCGATGCCGTCGTCGGCCACCTCGATCCGCAGCATGCCGCGGGCGTGCTGCATCCGGATGTGCACCCGGCGGGCGCCGGAGTGCCGCACCGCGTTGGCCAGGGCCTCGGCCACGGCGAAGTAGCAGGCCGCCTCGACCGGGGCCGGCGGCAGGCTAGGCAGGGTGATGTCCAGCTCGGTCGGCAGCGGCGTGTCCAGGGCGAGCGCCTGCACCGCGTGGCCCAGGCCGCGGTCGGCGAGGACGGGCGGGTAGATGCCGCGGACCAGGCTGCGCAAGTCGTTCAGCGCGCGCAGCGAGGTCTCCCGGGCCTCCGCGACCAAGGCGAGGGCGGCCTGCGGGCTGGCCGGCAGCATGCGCTCCACCGCGCGCAGGTTCATGCCGAGCGCGACCAGCCTGGCCTGCGCGCCGTCGTGCAGATCCCGTTCGATCCTGCGCAGCTCGGCGGTCGCCGCGCTGATGACCTGGCCGCGGGACTCGGTCAGCCGCTGCACCTGGCCGGCCAGTCCGGGCTCGGGGTCGGGGACGAACATGGTCCGCAGGTGGGCGCCGATCGTCCGGGGCACCAGCCAGGCACCGGCCGCGAGCAGCACGCTGGCCTCCGCGCCGGCCAGCAGCGCCATCTGCCTGCTGTCCACCAGCACGACGCCGTACTGCACCGGGTTGGAGAACGAGGGAGTGCTGATGAACAACCCGGCGGACGCCGACTGCCACTTCGCCGCGATCTCGAACCCGTACAGGGCGAAGGCGGCCAGCGCGACCGGTACTGAGATCCGCAGCCACCTTCGGCCACTTGACCGCGACGACGACCGCCGCGACCACCATCCCCAGCGTCCACGGCCGCACGCCGAACACGGTCAGGCCGAACAGCGCCACCGGGACGAGGAGAACGCCCCAGCGATTCTCCCGCATGTGCTGCCGCAGCCGCTCCGCGAACGTTGCCGCGCGGTCGACCAGGCCGACCATCGTGCGCGGGACCAGCCAGAGGCCGAGGGTCAGCAGGATCAGCGCGACCACGACGGCCAGCCGGCCATGCCACCAGCCGCCTGACTGGGTCCACCCGACGGGACGGACGATGCCTTTCATCACGATCTGGCGCTGCGAACCGGACACGATGCTGTACGCCTTGCTGACGGGGGAGGCCACCCAGTTCCCGGGGCCAATCTTGCGGAGGGCCGAGCCCGACACGACCTGCCCCATACGGCTGACCGCTCCTGGCGGGGGCGGCGGCCAGTACGCGGCCGGATTGCCGGGGGGCGGCCCTTTCGGGCCAACGGACTGGGGCACCGGCGGAATCTTGGGTGGCGGCCCTTTCAGGCCGGCGGGCACCTGCTTCAAGAAGGCGAAGCTAAGCGAGCGGACGGCCCAGCCGACTGGGGCGGCGGAGGCGACCGCGAGGCCCGCTATTCCGGCCGCGACCATCGTGACCGGGACCAGGCTGGCCGCCGCCAGCGGCCGCCACACCGCCACGCCGAGCGCGACGAGGACCGCCGCGACCGTCAAGGGGTGGATGCCGAACAGCGCCATCCCCAGCGCGACCGTCGGCACGAGCAGCAGGCCCCAGCCGAACCGCCGCAGGATCCGGGCCACCGACTTCCACACAACCTTCATGACCAGCCACATAGGCCCTAATATGGCCCGCTCAGCCGGCTCGCGCCATGGGGCAGCGCCTAGTTCAGGGTGGGCCTGGGCCTACTCCGGCGGCGGCGGGTACGGTTCCGGCATGACGGATCCGGCAGCGACAAGTGCCGCAGACATGCTCGAGGTCGCGATCGAGGAGGCCCGCGCCGGGCTGGCCGAGGGCGGCATCCCGATCGGGGCGGCGCTGTTCGGCCCGGACGGGACCCTGCTCGGCCGCGGCCACAACCGGCGGGTGCAGGACGACGACCCGTCCATGCACGCGGAGACCGCGGCCTTCCGCGCGGCCGGCCGGCAGCGCAGCTACCGCGGCACCACGATGGCGACGACCCTGTCGCCGTGCTGGTACTGCAGCGGGCTGGTGCGCCAGTTCGGGATTACCCGGCTGGTGGTGGGCGAGGCGGCCACGTTCTCGGGCGGGCATGACTGGCTCGCCCGGCACGGCGTCTCGGTCACCGTGCTCGACGATGCCCGGTGCCGCCAGCTGATGACGGACTTCATCGCGGCGCAGCCGCAGCTGTGGTTCGAGGACATCGGCGAGGAGGAGCAAGACAACGATTCAGGTACATCGTGACAATGCGACCCTTACCCGGTCATTCCTGGTTACTATGCGCTCGTGGACGCTGAGACAGCGCGCGCGCTCCCGCGTCGCGTCTCCCCCCGAGCCCGGCCGCAGGGTCGTCACCGCAGCCCTGACCGGCTCTCGGTTCCGCGTGCCGCTCCCGCGATCGTGCTCGCGGTCCCGGCGCCGGAGTGCGCCGCGAGCGCGGAGATCGCCGCCGGGATAACCGCGGTGGCGGGCACCCTGTGCCCGGGGGCCGCGATCCGCGTCGGCTACGCCGGTGACGGGGGGACCGGCCTGGCCGCCGTGCTCGCCGGCGTTGCGGCCGAGCGCGCGGCCGTGGCAGCCGGGGCCGGGGCGGCCGGTGACGCCCAGGACGAGGGCGTGGACTGCCCGTATGGCGCTGTCGTGATCCCGCTGGCCATCGGGCCTGATCCGGGCGGTGAAGCCCTGATCGCGGACACGGTCGGCCAGGCGGGCCCGGCCGTGGTCCGCACCCCCCCGCTCGGCCCGCACCCGCTGCTGGCCGGCGCCCTGCACGACCGGCTGGCCGAAGCCAGGCTCGTCCCGCCGCGGCGCCTGTCCGGCCTGACCCTGGTCTCGACCGCGACCGGCGTGCTCGTGGCCGCCGCGGGCGGTGAGCCCGCGCTGCCCGCGGCGCAGACCATGGCCGTGCTGCTGACCGCCAGGCTCGGCATGCCGGTGGCCGCGGTCGCGCTCGGCTGCCGGGACAGCATCGGCAGCGGCGTCGCCGCGCTGCGGGAGGCCGGGGCCTCGCGGCTGGTGATGGCGCCCTATGTCATCGGGCCCGAGATCGCCGCCGGGGAGCTGGCCGCGGCGGCGGCCGCGGCCGGCGCCGCCTGCGCGCCCCCGCTCGGCGCCCATGCCGCCCTCGGCCAGCTGGTCACGATGCGCTACGGCATGGCCCTGCTGGGCCCCGGCGCGCCGTTAGCCGGTCAGGTCGCGTAGTACACCACGCCGTCGGTGACCGACGCGCGGAGCCTGCCCTGGCGGACCAGCACGTCCAGGTGCGCGGCGGTTTCCATCACCGCCATCATCTGGTTGAACATGTCCAGCTCGTCGAAGTGCCGCTCCCGGCGGGTCCAGGTCAGCGCCCGGGCCGCCTCGTACGCCGTGGCGGCGCCCTGCCTGATCACCTCGGCGCAGGCGTCCAGCCGCCGGTCATGGTGCTCGATCAGCTCGTCGACCCGGGCGTGCACGCTGTCGGTTACCGGCCCGTGGGCCGGCAGCAGCCGCAGGTCCGGCATGGACCTGACCAGGCGCAGCGAGCCGAGGTAGTCGCCCAGCGGCAGCTGGGGCCTGCACGCCTCGAAGCCGATCGACGGGGTGATGTGCGGCAGCACGTGGTCGCCGGCGAACAGCAGGCCGTTGCCCGTGTCGGCGAAGACGACGTGGCCCTGGGTGTGGCCGGGGGTGGGGACGACCCGCAGCGTCCGGCCGTGGACGTCGATCTCCTGGTCCGCGGCGAGCCACTCGTCCGGCTTCTCCCATTCGCCATCGTCGTCGCGGCCGTGCGCCTGGCGGGCGATCCGCTCGGCCAGCTCGGCGGCACCGCAGCGCCGCAGCAACTGGCCGTAGTTGTCCCAGGGACGGCCGTGGCCGTCGATGATGTACTCCAGCGGGTCCTGCTCGCCCGCGCCCAGCAGGACCTGGGAGCCGAACATGCGGCGCACGGTCAGCGCCAGGGTGTAATGATCGCGGTGGACGTGGGTGACCAGGAACCTGCGCACGCCACCGAGCTCGTGGCCGATGCTGGCCAGCGCGGCTTCCAGCCGCTGCCTGGCCTCGGTCAGCGCCCAGCCGGAGTCGATCAGGGTCAGGCCGCTGCCGTCGGCGATCGCGTAGACGTTGACCGCGCGCAGCCCGTCGTTGGGCAGCGGGAGCGGGATCCTGTGCACGCCCTCGGCGACGGCGAATGCGCCCGGCAGCTCCCAGTCGCGTGAGCGCGGGACGTACCGGCCGGCCGCCGGATCGGTTGCGCGGTCGCCGCTGATGGCTCCTCCTGATCGGCCCGTGTCGTGTGACTTCTCTCCGACCTTAGCCAACGCAGCCGGCGTTCCGCCGGCCGGTACGCCCCTTGACGGGGTGTCACGTACATCACAAACTGGCGGTCTGAAGAATCGACGCAGCGGGGCGTCGGCGATCGTGCAGGCGCTAGCAGAGACCGGCACCAGGGTCCTGTTCGGCGTGCCAGGCGGCGGCCCGAACCTGGACGTGGTCGGCGCCGCGTCCGCGGCCGGGCTGGCGTTCGTCCTGGCCCGCGGCGAGACCGCAGCGGTGATCATGGCTGCCACCTGCGCCGACCTGACCGGCACGGCCGGCGCGGCGGTGGTCACCCGGGGACCAGGACTGGCCAGCGCGGTCAACGGCATCGCGCACGCCGCGCTTGACGGCCTGCCCGTCGTCGTCATCGCCGACACCGTGGCGGCGGCCGATGCCGCCCGGATCAGCCATCAGCGGCTCGACCAGGCGGCGCTGGGCCGGTCGGTCGCCAAGGCGGTGGCGACCATCGGCGGGAACCGGGCCGCCCAGGCGGCCGGGCAGCTGGTCCGGCTGGCGCGCCAGCCACCGCCAGGGCCGGTGCTCGCGAACATGGACGACAGCGCTCCGGCCGGCGATGCCCTGGCCGTCAGCCCCGCGGGGGCGGCGGCGCCCGGCCCGGGCGGCGCCGGGCTCACGCCGCTGGCCGAGGCGGTGCAGGCGGCCCGGCGGCCGGTGGTGCTGCTCGGCTCGGGTGCCATCGCCAGCACCGCCGCCATCCGCGGCGCGCTGGCCGGCAGCGGCATCCCGGCCCTGCACACCTACCGGGCCCGGGGCATCGTGCCCGACTCCGCCGACGAGGCCGCGGGCCTGGTCACCGGCGGGACGATGGAGTGGCCGCTGCTCGCGGCCGCGGATCTGATCGTCGGGCTGGGCGTCAACGAGGCTGAGATGATCCCCGCGGGCTGGGACTATGCCGCCACGACGATCCTGGTCAGCGAGCCAGGCGCCGTTCCGGCGGGCGGTTACTTCACCGGCGCGACGGCGCTGACGGCGCCGCTGGCCGCGGCGGCCGGCCTGCTGGCCGCCGGCCCCGGCACGACTGGCCGGCCAGCGCCGGCCGCGCGGCCAGGGCGGACGCCGTCCGGCGGCTCGGCTCGATCGCCACCGCCGGCCCCGGGCAGCTGGCTCCGCAGCAGGTCGCCGCCGCGGTACGGGCGCACACGCCGCCCGAGACGATCGCCACCGTGGACGCCGGCGCGCACATGCTGGTCGCCATGCCGCTGTGGGAGGTGGACGAGCCGCGCCGGCTGCTCGTCTCCAGCGGGCTGGCCACCATGGGGTACGCGCTGCCCGCGGCCATCGCCGCTGCCCTGTGCGTCCCGCAGGCGCCGGTGGTGGCCTTCACCGGGGACGGCGGCCTGGGCATGGCGCTGGCCGAGATCGAGACCGCCGTCCGGCTCGCGCTGCGGGTGATCGTGGTCGTCTTCAACGACGCCTCGCTCAGCCTTATCAAGATCAAGCAGAAGCCGGCCGGGCAGGGCGGCGCCGAAGCGGTGGACTACCGCCCGGTCTCGTTCGCGGCCGCCGCGGCCGCGATGGGCGCGGCGGGGGCAACGGTCAGCACGGCCGGGGAACTGGCCGCCGAGCTGGCGGCCGCGCTGCGCCGGGACGGTCCCACCGTCATCGACGCCCTGGTCGACCCGGCCGGCTACCCGGCGGTCATGGACCTGACCCGCGGTCAGGCCGGGCGCAGGCCCGTGCCCGGTCTCGCTCACGCAAAGGAGAATGCGCAGTGACCATCACCGTTGCCAAGTTCAGGGATGTCGCCGACGGGATCCAGCCCGGACAGTTCATGATCGGTGACCGGGAGCCGGTGACCAGCCTGGCCGACCTCGACCCGGTCTACAAGCGGCTGCTCGACGAGCCGGTGACCGCCGTCGTGGCCGTCATGGGCACCGACGGCCAGCCCAACCTGACCCCGGTCTGGTTCGACTACGACGGCGACACCGTGCTGCTGAACCTGGCCACCCACCGCAAGAAGGTGGACTGGCTGCGCAAGGCCCCGCACGCCACGTTCCTGCTGATGAACCCCGAGAACCCCTACCACTGGCTCAGCCTGAAGACCGTGGTGAAGCGGGAGGTCTCCGAGGACGACCCCGCCGAGGGGCAGCGGGTCACCGACCAGCTGGACCGGATCTGGGTGAAGTACACCAAGGGCGACCCGCCCTACGCGCTGCGCGATCCGTCGATGGACGAGCGGCGGGTGCTGTTCGAGCTCGAGGTGGTCAAGGTGGCCACGTTCGGCCGCCCGTAGCGGCCGCGCTGCTGACCGGAAGGATCACGGCCGGTGTCCAGGATGCCCCGCGTCATCGTCATGGGCGGGTCGATCGGCGGCCTCACCGCGGCGCTGCTGCTGCGGGACGCCGGCTGTGACGTCCGGGTCTTCGAGCGGTCGTCGGCCGCGCTGCGGGCCCGCGGCGTGGGCATCGCCGCGCTGCCAGAGACACTGCGCTACCTGACCGAACGGGGCGGCTGCCAGCCGTGCGACGTGTGCTCATCCACCGGCTGGATCCGGTTCGTCAACCGCGACGGCAGCCCGCGGCACGAGCGGGCGCACCGGTACCTGTTCTCGTCCTGGAACACCATCTACCTGTCGCTGCTGCGGCGGTTCGACCCCGGCCGTTACCTGCTCGGCGCCGAGGTGACCGGCTTCGAGCAGGGCGCGGACACTGTCGGCGTCACGCTGGCGGACGGTGCCGCGGCCGAGGCCGACCTGCTGGTCTGCGCCGACGGGGTCACCTCGCTGGCCAGGACCCGGCTGCTGCCGGACGTCACGCCCTCGTACTCGGGCTACGTGGCCTGGCGCGGCACGCTGCCGGAAGCGGCGCTGCGGCCTGCCACCCGCCGCGCGCTGGGCGATGCGCTGACGTACCAGATCCTCGACGGCAGCCACATCCTGGTGTATCCGATCCCGGGGCCGGACGGCGCGCTGGCCGAGGGCGACCGGCTGGTCAACTTCGTCTGGTACGTCAACGTCACCGAGGGCGCCGCGCTGGACGCGCTGATGACCGGGCGGGACGGCGTGCGGCGGACGGCATCGCTGCCGCCCGGCGCCGCGACCGGGCCCGCGGTGGACGGGATGCGGCGGGCCGCCGGGGAGCTGCTGGCCGGCCCGGTCGCCGAGGTCGTCACCGGCGTCGCCGAGCCGTTCGTCCAGGTCGTCTGCGACATCGAGGTGCCCCGGATGGCGTTCGGCCGGGCCTGCCTGCTCGGCGACGCCGCGTTCGCGGTCCGCCCGCACGCGGCGGCCGGCACGGCCAAGGCGGCCGCGGACGGCTGGGCGCTGGCCGGGGAGCTCGCGGCGGCCGGCGGCGACGTGCCCGCCGCGCTGGCCGGGTGGCAGCAGCGGCAGCTCGCGCTGGGCCGGGCCCTGCTGGCCCGGTGCCGCGCGATCGGCGACAGCTCGCAGGTTCACGGCACGTTCCGGCCCGGCGACGAACGACTGATCTTCGGCCTGCACGGGCCGGGAAATTAAAAGTATTATTCAAAACATGGAGCTAATCTTGGAGTGACCGATCTGACCTGCGAGAAGTTCGACTGATGTCAGGGGTTTTTGAATAACACTTGAGGGACAGATGACAGCGACGGTCCTGCGCGAGGAAGCCTTCGACCCGGCTGACTACCGCGGCGAGCTGGCCGCAGCCCCCGGCAACACCGAGGTCGGCACGAGGCTGTGGTACGCCAACGACCGCGTCCGGGTCTGGGAGGTCCGGCTGCAGCCCGGCGAGCGCGGGCCGTTCCACGCCCACACCCGCCGCTATTTCTGGACGGTGGTGGACGGCGGGATCGGCCGCCAGCGCAGCGCCGACGGGACGATGATCACTCGCGAGTACCACGTTGGCGACACTAGCTACTCCGAGCACTCCCCCGGCGAGCCGATGATTCACGACTTCGAGAACGCCGGCGACACCCCGATCCGGTTCGTGACCGTGGAACTGCTGGACTGAAGGTCAGCGCCCGGATCTGATCAGGGACGCGGCGCCCCCGCTACTCTTCTGGGCAGAGGAACTACTCGCGTGGGCGAGGGCTCGGCGGAGGAGGCCCGCGTTGGCGACCGCACGTTGCCGGGAGTTCGTGGTCGAGGAAGGTGACGAGCCGGTGCCGCAGCGCATAGCGGCGGCGCTGGAACCGCGTTTCACCATCGACGGGCAGACCCGCCGCTCGGCCCGGCACGTCTGGCTGGACACCTTCGACGGCAGGCTGCACGCGGCCGGGCTGGTGCTGCGGCAGGTGACCGGGTCGCGTCCCGGCGAACTGGTGCTGTCCACCTGGGCCGGCGCGGACCTGGCGTCGCAGCCGCTGCGGGCGGCCCGGTGGCCGCGCCTGATCGACGTCATCCCGGCAGGCCCGCTGCGCGACCGGCTGGACCCGGTGGCCGGGATCCGCGCGCTGCTGCCGCTCGCCCGCGCCGAGGGGACGCTGACGGGGCTGCGGGTGCTGGACGGCGAGCAGAAGACGGTGGCCCGCATCACCATCGATGCGGCGTCGCTCACCGCCCCGGTCAAGGAGACGCTGCCGCCGCGGCTGGTGATCACCCCGGTCCGCGGCTACCAGACGGCCGCGGACCAGGCCTGGCTGCTCACCGTGGCCGGCCAGTTCAGGCCGGCCAGTTACCCGGCCGCCGCGTCGGTGCTGGCCGCGGCCGGCGGCCGCGGCGGCGACGCGGCCGGCGACGGGGACGCCCTGTCCCCCTCGATGCCTGCCCGGCCGGCCCTGGCCGCGGTGCTGCTGCGGCTGGCCGGCACGATCGCGGCCAACGTGGGCTTCGTCATCCGCGACGTCGACATCGAGTTCCTGCACGACCTGCGGGTCGCCGTGCGCCGCACCAGGTCGGTGCTCAAGCTGACGGGCGACGCGCTGCCCGGCGGGATGGCCGCGCGGTTCGCGCCCGAGTTCAAGTGGCTGGGCGACCTCACCACGCCGACCCGCGATCTTGACGTGTACCTGGCCGGCTTCGGGGCGATGACAGCCGAGCTGCGGGCCGCCTCGCCCGGTGACCTCGAGCCGTTCCGCGCGCACCTGGCCCGCCGCCGGGTGATCGAGCGGCGGCGGCTGGTGCGGGGGCTGCGGTCGGCCCGGTTCGCGCGGCTGATGGCGGACTGGCGCACCGCCCTGGACGAGGTGGCAGGCGAGGACGCGGGCCGGGTGCCTGACATCGGCAGCCTGGCCGCCGGCCGGATCGCCCGGGCGTACCGGCGGGTGGCCGGGCAGGGCCAGGCGATCACCGCCGCGGGCGACGGCGCCGGGCGGCCGGCCGAGGAGCTGCATGAGCTGCGCAAGCGCTGCAAGGAGCTGCGCTACCTGCTGGAATTCTTCAGCTCGCTGTACGACCCGGACGCCTACCGCCGCGCGGTCAGGGATCTGCGCGGCCTGCAGGACTGCCTCGGCGAGTTCCAGGACGGTGAGGTGCAGCGGGACGCGATCCGGGGGTTCGCCGCGCAGATGCTCGCCCGGCCGGGCGACGGGCCGCCCGGGGAGCTGGCCGCCACGCTGCTCGCGATGGGCGAGCTGACCGCGCGCCTGCACGGGCGCCAGCACCGGGCCAGGGAAAAGGTGGCCGGCCGGTTCGCCGAGTTCGCCGCCGCCGGCCTGCTGCGCACGCTGGGCATCGGCGGCCGGGCGGCGCGGGCATGAGAGTCTTCGCCACGTACAACATCAAGGGCGGGGTCGGGAAGACATCGGCCGCGGTCAACCTGGCCTACCTGTCCGGCGAAGCCGGATACCGAACGCTGCTGTGGGATCTCGATCCGCAGGCGGCGGCGTCCTACGTGTTCCGGGTCAGGCCGCGGGTGAAGGGCGGCGCGAAGGCGCTCGTCCGGGGGGCCAGGCCGCTCGACGACGCGATCAAGGGCACCGACTTCGAGGGCCTGGACCTGCTGCCTGCCGACTTCACCTACCGGAACATGGACCTGGCGCTGCACCAGGCCAAGCGGCCCACCCGGCAGCTGTCCCGGCTGCTCGGCCCGCTGGCGGCGCACTACGACGTGGTGTTCCTGGACTGCCCGCCGAGCATCTCGCTGGTCTCGGAGAACATCCTGCACGCGGTGGACACGCTGCTCGTGCCGCTGATCCCGACCACGCTGTCGGAGCGGACCTTCGACCAGCTCACGTCGTTCATCGACAGCCTGAACGGCCGCCGGCCGAAGGTACTCGCGTTCTTCTCCATGGTGGACCGGCGCAAGCGGCTGCACCGCGACATCGTGGCCCAGCTGCCCGCCGGGCGCACGGACATCGCCGCCGCGGTCATCCCGGCGATGACCGTGGTCGAGCAGATGGCGGTCCGCCGCGCTCCGGTGCCGGCCTTCGCACCGCGCAGCAAGGCGGCCGCGCACTACCGGCAGCTGTGGGCCGAGCTGCGCGACCGGGCCGGCCTGGACGGACCCGGCTGACGTGACCGGCGCGCAGGAACTGCGGGAACAGCTGGTGCGGGGGCTGCGCGCCAGCGGCGCGCTGCACGACGAGCGGGTCGCGGCGGCCCTCGCCGCGGTGCCGCGGCACGAGTTCCTGCCGGGGGTGAAACCCGGGCAGGCCTACGCCGACGACGCCGTGGTCACCAAGCTGGACGCCGACGGCAGGCCGGTCAGCTCGTCGTCGCAGCCAGCGATCATGGCGCTCATGCTCGAGCAGCTCGGCGTGCAGCCGGGCCACCGGGTGCTCGAGATCGGCGCGGGCACCGGCTACAACGCGGCGCTGCTCGCCGAGCTGGCCGGCCGGGCCGGCCAGGTCAGCACGGTGGACCTGGACGCCGACATCGTCGCCGCCGCCCGCGAGCACCTGGACGGCTGCGGGTTCGGCCGGGTGGCCGTCATCCACGCCGACGGCGGCCGCGGCTGGCCGCCGGGCGCGCCGTACGACCGGATCATCGCGACGGTCGGCGCCTGGGACATCACGCCGGCCTGGACCGAGCAGCTCGCCCCCGGCGGGCGGCTGGTGCTGCCGCTGGCACTGCGGGCCGGGATGCAGTACTCGGTGGCGTTCGAGCGGGCCGGGGATCACCTGGAGAGCGTCTCGGCGCACCCGTGCGGCTTCATGCGGCTGCGCGGCGCGTTCGCCGGCCCGGAGAACCTGGTCACGCTCGGCGACAGCACCGGCATGCTGGCCGAGGTCGGCCCGCGGCCGGCCGACGCGGAGGACCTGCAGGACCTGCTGGCCCGCCCCGGCGAGAACGTGGGCAGCGGGGTGTGGCTCACGATCGCGGATCTGTACGGCGGGCTGGGCCTGTGGCTGGCCATGCACGAGCCGGGGATCGGCCGGGTGTCCGCGTTCGGCACCGTGACCACGAGCGGCCCGGCCGCCTCCCTGGTCATCGCGCCGGGCCGGCCAGGCACGGGCATACTGACCAGCGCGCACGGCTGCGCCGTCCTGGTCCGGCTGGCTGACCGCGGCGACGCCCGCGCGGACCCGCGCGCTCCGTTCGAGGCCGGCGCCTGCCCGTTCGGGAAAGAAGGAACCGAGCTCGCCGACCGTCTCCTCCGGCACGTCCGCGACTGGACCGCCGCCGGCCGGCCCGGCGTCGCCGACCTGCGGATCAGCGCCTACCCGGAGGGGGCCGCCCTGCCCGCCGCGCCGCGGGCCGCGGTCATCGCCAAGCAGCACACGCGGCTGCTGCTGGGCTGGCGGGACGGCGCGCTCAAGCCGGGCTTATGCTCACTGGCCGCCGGCCAGCCGGGCGGCCCGGGCGTGCAGGTAGCGCTGCTGCGGCAGGCTGGCCGTCCGGCCGGCCGCGGCGAGGTAGGCGTCGCGCGCCGCGGCGGGCTGGCCGGCCAGCTCCAGCAGGTGCCCGCGGACCGAGTGCAGCCGATGGTCGGCGGCGAGCCTGCCGTCGGCTTCCAGCGCCGCGAGCAGGTCAAGCCCCGCGGAGGCGCCGCGGGCCATGGCCACCGCGACCGCATGGTTCAGCGCCACCACGGGGTTGTCGGAGAGCTGCAGCAGCAGCTCGTACAGCGCCACGATCTGCGGCCAGTCGGTCGCCGCGGCGGTGGGGGCCTCGTCGTGGATCGCCGCGATGGCGGCCTGCAGCTGGTACGGGCCGGTCGCGCCGCGCGGCAGCGCGCTGGTGATGAGCTCGACGCCCTCGGCGATGCAGGCGGCGTTCCAGCGGCTGCGGTCCTGCTCGGCCATCGGGATCAGCCCGCCGTCGGGGCCGGTGCGCGCGGGCCGGCGCGCGTCGGTGAGCAGCATCAGCGCCAGCAGCCCGGTCACCTCGCTGTCGCCGGGCAGCAGCCGGTGGACCAGGCGGGCCAGCCGGATCGCTTCGGCGGTGAGCTCGCCGCGCTGCAGGCTGGGCCCGGCGGTGCTGGCGTAGCCCTCATTGAAGATCAGGTAGAGCACGTGCAGCACCACGCCGAGCCGCTGCGCGCGGTCCGGGGCCGGGGGCAGGGCGAACGGGAGGCCGCTGTCCTTGATGCCCCGCTTGGCCCGGGTGATCCGCCGGGTCATGGTCGGCTCCGGCACCAGGAACGCGCGGGCGATCTCCGTGGTGGTCAGGCCGCCGACCGCCCGCAGCGTGAGCGCGATCTGCGAGGCCGGCGACAGCGACGGGTGGCAGCACATGAACAGCAGGATGAGCGTGTCGTCGGCGGCCGGAGCGCCCGCGGAGCTGTCCGGCAGCGGCCAGCGGGCG
This sequence comes from uncultured Actinomycetes bacterium, assembly GCA_963702235.1. GTDB lineage: Bacteria > Actinomycetota > Actinomycetes > Streptosporangiales > Streptosporangiaceae > PALSA-505. Next base: position 262,996 of record CAVPBZ010000018.1, on the reverse strand, counting down.
ATGGCGTCCTCCCGGCGGCGGCGCGCCTGCTCGCTGCGCAGCAGGTCGGTCAGCCTGCGCGCGGCGACCGTGATCAGCCAGCCGCGCGGGCTGGCCGGGATGCCATCGGCGGGCCACTGGGTCGCCGCCGCGAGCAGCGCCTCCTGGGTCGCGTCTTCGGCGGTGTCGAAGTTCCCGTACCGCCGGACGACTGCGCCGAGGACCTGCGGCGCCAGCCGGCGCAGCAGGTCCTCGACCTCGGTGTCAGGCACGGGCGCGGTCAGAGCTCGAGCTCGTCCCGGGATTCGGCGACCGGCCGCACGTCCGCGAAGGCCTTCGCGGACGCGAATTTGGGCCCCGGGGCGCTGGCCAGCCGGGCGGCGATCTCGGTCGCCCGGTCGAAGCTCTCGCACTCCACCACCCAGTAGCCGGCCAGCACCTCCTGGGTCTCGGCGTACGGCCCGTCGGTAACCACCGGGACGCCGCTGCGCAGCCCGCCGGCGATCCGCCGGGTGTGCACCGGAGCGGTCAGGCCCCGGGTCTCGACCAGCTCGCCCGACTCGGCCAGGTCCCGGTTGAACTGCTCCATGAACGCGCCCATCGCGGCGAAGTCCGCCGCGGACCAGGCCGGGCCGCCGGCCTTCCCGGCCATGCCGTCGTAGTCCTGCTGCGAGGCGTAGGTCAAGATCATGTACTTCATGATGCTCTCCTGTCGTCAGGCACCCCCGTGGTGCCTTCACCGGAGACGTCGGCGCCGGCCGCCCGCTCCGGACATCGGCCGGCGGGTGATTTCGGAGCGGTCAGTCTCCGGTGGCGGGCGGCAGGCCGCGGGCGAGCACGCTGAGCACGTCGTCGAGCACGTCGTCGGGGACGTGGCCGCCCGCGGTCCAGTCGGCCCAGCGCATCCCGATGAAGTTACCGATGCCGGCGTACATGTAGGCGACGACCTCCGGGTCGTACCGCGGGTTGACCTGGCCGGCCAGCTGGGCGTGCCGCACGCCGCGGGCATAGCCGCGGGTCAGCCGCTCGTAGTACTCGTGGAACAGCTCCGGCGCGACGAACTCTGACTCGCGCACGACCCGGTCCATCCACGGGCGCCGCGACAGCATCTCGAAGAACGCGCGGAAGCACGCGCGCTCCATCTCGCGCTGCCCGTCGGCCTGCTCCATGGCCAGGCGCATCGCGGCCCTGAGGTCGGCGTTGATCCCGCGCACCACGGCGGCGAAGATCTCGGCCTTGGACCGGAAGTGCGCGTAAAAGCTGCCGGTCGCGATGCCGGCCCGGGCGCAGATGTCCGCCACGGTCGTCTGCCGGTAGCTCCGTTCGGCGAAGAGCGCCTCCGCGGCCGACAGCAGCCGTGCGGCGGGCGGGGCGGACCCCGCCCGCCGGCTGGCCTCCGCTGTCACAACGGCTAGGGCATCCCGCTGGCCGGCGCCGTCTGCTCGGTACCCATGTAGTGGGCGACCGCGCCGGTGGCCGAGGTGTCGGTCGTCATGACCGGGCTCTGCGGCGTGATGACGCCGTTCTTGATCACGCCGACGAACGCGCCGGTCATGCCCGCGTGGCTGGACGAGCTGTAGGCGTAGGGCGCGAGGGCCGGCCCCTGCGGCAGGCCGCCCTGGATGGCGCTGACCAGGGACGCCCTGGTCGGGTTGCGGCCGGCCTTGAGCATGGCCTGGACGAACGTGTAGGCCACCGCCTCGCCGTACAGCACGTTGCCGTCGAACGGCGCCTTCGCGTCGTAGGTGTCGTGGATCTTCTTGAACAGGCTGATCCAGCTGTTGCTCGTCTCGCCGACCGAGGGCGCGTAGCCGTCGGTGATGATGCCCTGGGTCAGCGCGCCGCCGTTGACCTTCGCCCCGCCCTGCTTGGCGAACGCCTCCAGCAGCCCGGCCAGGGTGATCGGATCCGAGCCCACGTTGCTGACCGCCAGCTGCGGGGCGTAGTTGAGCTTGAGGCTGTTCAGCTTCAGCAGCGCGGTGAAGGCCGGGACGGAGAACGAGACGACTAGGTTGGCGCCGGACGCCTTCAGCGCGGCCACCTGCGGGCCGACGTTGATGTTGGTCGGGTCGTAGCTCTGCTTGCTGACCACCTGGGCGGCCGGGAGCTCGTAGCTGAGGCCCTTGACGCCGTTCTGGCCGAAGTCGTCGTTCTGGTAGAACAAGCCGATCTTCGCGTGCGGGAAGTGCTGCTTGATGTACGCGCCGAGGATCTTGCCCTCGCGGATGTAGTCGAGCTGCCAGCCGAATGTCTCCGGCTGCGTGCTCGGCATGTTCCAGCACTCGCAGCCGGAGGCCACGAACACGTCCGGCACCTTCTCGGAGTTCAGGAACTTCACCACGGCCAGGTGGGTAGGCGTGCCCAGCCCGTCGAAGATCGCATAGACGCTGTCCTGCAGCACCAGCTGGCGCACCACCGCCGCCGTCTTGGCCGGGTCGTAGCCGTCGTCAAGGTACTTGTAGACGATCTTGCGGCCGAATACCCCGCCGTGCGCGTTGACGTACTGGAAGTAGGCGTTCGACGCGGGCGCTATCTCGCTGTAGCCGGGCGCGGCCACGCCGGTGAGCGGCTGGTGGCTGCCGATCGTGATCGTGGTCTTGGTGATGCCGGGCGCGGACGCGGTGTTCGACGAGCTGGAGCCCGATCCGTTGCTGGAGCCGCCGCCGCTGGAGCCGCACGCGGCCGCCGTGACCGCGAGGGCAGCAACGGCCGCGGTGACACCGGCCACGCGCAGCCGGGGTGATCTGTTCATGGTGCACCTTCTTCCTGGTGTTCATAAGCTTCCTGGTGTTCATGAGCCGGCGCGTGCCGGCGCAAGGCGTTGAGTGGCCCGCCGGCGGCGGGGGCGGCCGGGCCGAGCAGGCGGCGGACGGCACCCTGCAGGCCGTTCGGGAAGACGAGCATGACGACGATCAGCACGACGCCGTACGCGGCCACCGGGATGTTCGCGGCCACCGAGCTGGACAGGCCGTGGCTGGTGGCCACGTCGGTGACGTAGGTGGGCACCAGGACGATCACGAGGCTCCCCCACACCGCTCCGGGCAGGCTGCCGAGGCCGCCGAGCACCGCGCCGGTGAGCAGCGCGATCGACAGCGTGACCGTGAACGAGCCGGGCGAGACGAGCGTGGTGGTGACGCCCAGCAGCGCCCCGGCCAGGCCGGCGCAGGCGGCGCTGACCACGAAGGCGAGAATCCGCAGCCACGCCACGTTCAGGCCGGACAGCGCGGCGGCGGCCTCGTCGTCGCGGACCGCCCGCCAGTTCCGGCCGATCCGGCTGCGGGCGAGGTTAGCCAGCAGGACCAGGGTGATCAGCGCGGCGGCGCAGGCGATCCACGCCTGCCACCGGGTCAGCGGGAACGTCGGCCCGAGGAACGCGGGGGTGCTGATGCTGACGCCGAGCCCCTGGTCGCCGCCGAACGTCCCGGCGAACCTGGTCGCCAGCGACGGCAGCGCCACGGCCAGCATGAGCGTGACCCCGGCCAGGTAGGGGCCGCGCAGCCGGGCCGCGGCCACGCCCAGGACGAGGCCGGCCAGCGCCGCGACCGCCGCGCTCACGGCGAGTACCGCCTCCAGCGGCCAGGCCAGGTGCAGCAGGATGAGCGCCGCGGTGTAGGCACCGACGGCCATGAACGCGCCGTGCCCGATCGAGATCTGCCCGGACAGCCCGATGAGCACGGTGAGCCCCGCGATCGCGGTTACGTACACCGCGACCTCGGCCATCTGGAAGTCGCGGAACGAGTTAAGGCTGACCGATGCGATGCCGAGCAGCACGGCGACCACGATCGCGGCGCTCAGGTGGCGGAGCAGTGTCATCGGATCAAACCTGCCTCGAACTCACGGCGCCGAACAGGCCGGACGGCCGGAGCATCAGCACCAGGGCCAGCGCGGCGAGGCCGAATACCGGAACCAGGTCGGCGCCGAGGTAGCCGCCGGCGTAGTTGAGCACCACGCCGAGGATGAGGCCGCCCACGACCGCGCCGACCGGGCTGTCCAGGCCGCCGATCACCGCGGCGGTGAAGCCCAGCACGAAGATCGAGTCCATGCTGTTCGGGTACAGGAAGGTGGACGGTGAGACCAGCACCCCGGCCAGCGCGCCGATCAGCCCGGCCAGCGCCCAGCCGAGCGTGAGCACGCGCCCGATCCTGATGCCGAGCAGCCTGGCCACCGCCGGGTTGAACGCGGTGGCCCGAAGCCGCAGCCCGGCCGAGGTGTAGCGGAACATGACGGCGAGGGCGAGGGCGGCGGCCAGGACGGCGGCGGCCACGAACACGTCGTTGCGGGACACGCCCAGCGAGGTGCCGCCGACGCGCAGCCCGCCGATCGAGAAGGCCGCCGGGAAGGAGCGGAACTGCCCGCCGTAGATGATCCCGGCCAGCCCCTCGAGCAGGATCAGCAGCCCGATGGTCACGATCACCGCGTTCAGCGGCGGCTTGTCCTGCGCGGGCCGGATCACCCGCTCGCACACCGCGCCGAGCACGATGCCCGCGGCCAGCGCGACGGCGAAGCCCGCCCAGTAGTTCCCGGTGTGGTTGATGACGATCAGCGCGATGTAGGTGGTAAACATCGCCATGCCGCCCTGGGCATAGTTGAGGATCCTGGTGCCGCGCCAGATCAGCACCAGTGACAGCCCGATCGCCGCGTAGATCATGCCGAAGCTGATCCCGCCGAGGGTGAAGTCCAGGAATTCCTGCATCTGCCTGCCCTACAACCCGAGGTAGTGCTTGAGGAGGCCGGTGTCCGCCGCGAGCGCGGCCGCGTCGGCTGTGCTGACGACCTGGCCCAGGTGCAGCACGACCCCCCGGTCGGCGATGGCCAGCGCGGCCCGCGCGTTCTGCTCCACCAGCAGGATCGTCAGCCCGCCAGAGTCCCGCAGCCCGGCCACCAGGGTCATGACCTGAGTGATGATCTTCGGCGCCAGGCCGAGTGACGGCTCGTCCAGCAGCAGCACCCGGGGCCTGGACAGCAGCGCGCGGGCGATCACCAGCATCTGCCGCTCGCCGCCGGACAGCGTCCCGGCCGGCTTGCGCCGTCGGGCGGCCAGCACCGGGAACTGCTCGTACGCCTGCGCGAGCGCGGCGGCCCGGCCCGCCCGGTCGGCCCGGTCGGCCCGGTCGGCCCGGCACAGCGCGCCGAGCCGCAGGTTCTCCTCGACGGTCAGCTCGGTGATCACGCCCTGGCCCTCCGGCACGTGCGCGACGCCGGCCCGCGCCAGGTCCTCAGGACGGCGCCCGGTCACGTCCGCCCCGTCCAGCCGGACCTGCCCGCGGCGCACCCGGACCAGCCCGCTGACGGCCCGCAGCAGCGTGGTCTTGCCGGCCCCGTTCGCGCCGAGCACCGCGGTCACCGTGCCCCGGGCCGCCGACACCGAGACGCCGTGCAGCGCGACGACGCCGCCGTAGCTGGCCACGAGGTCCTCGATCGCCAGGGCCGGCACTTCGGCCGCGGCCGCCCTCGGCACCTGCGCCGGTGTCTCAGCCATCGCCGGTCGCCCCCAGGTAGGCGGTGGTCACCGCGGGATCGGTCAGCACCTGGCCGGGCGGGCCGGTCGCGATCACCTTGCCGAAGTCGAGCACGACGATCGTGTCGCAGGCCGACATCATCAGGTCGATGCGGTGCTCGATCAGCAGCACGCAGGCGTCCGCCGCGACGTCGCTGATCATCGTCCCGAGCTCGCCCATCTCGGCCTCGGACAGGCCGCTGGCGGGCTCATCGAGGAGCAGCAGGCGCGGGCTGACGGCCAGCGCCCGGGCGAACGCGACCCGCTTGCGCAGGCCGTAGGCGAGCTCATCGGGCATCCGGTCGGCCAGGTCGGCCGCGCCCACCCGGTCGAGCGCCTCGAGCGCCCGTTCCCGCAGCCGCCGCTCGTCGGCGTCCGACCAGGGCAGCCCGAGCAGCGCCGGCCAGAACCCGGTGCGGGCGTGCCGGCTGGCACCGACCATCACGTTCTCGGCGACGGTGAGCCGGCTGAAGAGCCCGAGCCCCTGTAGCGTGCGGGCAATCCCCAGGGCGGCGAGCCGGTGCGGGCGCAGCCGCGCCAGGTCGGTGCCGTCGAAGGTCAACTGGCCGGCTTGCGGCCGGACGAAGCCGCAGACCGCGTTCAGCAGCGTGGTCTTGCCCGCGCCGTTCGGGCCGATAATCCCGGTCACCTGGCGCGGCGCAGCGGTGAGCGAGACCGCGTCAAGCGCGGTGACGCCGCCGAAGCGCACGGTCACGTCGCGGACCTGAAGCGCCCCTGAGCTGGCCGGCGGTGCGGGTGCCGGCTGCTCTGACGGCGATTCAGGGCGCATTCCGGATGAATGGTGATTCATCGGCCCGATCCTGGTCCGGGCTGGCAGGATGCCTCCCTTGTGAATAAACATTCAGGCACGCATGACGATCGCGCGCAAGGCCCGGCGCGCCCGTGGGCGCCGATTCGATGCCGAACCGATACCGACGGCCGCGGGCCGCGAAACCGGAGGGCCGTGCCGGCCGCGCGGGGGCGGCGGGCACAATGAGCATGGTCAGCCGGATCAAGCCCGCAGCCGATGGCGGCACCGACGAAGGGGTGGGCGCGTGCACGCTGAGACGAACGGGGCGGACGGCGCCGAGCCGCAGGCCGTGCTGCACCCGCTGACCGGCGCCGCGATCTTCCTGGTCGCCGTGATCGGGCCGGACGCCGGCAGCCTCGACGCGGTCCGCAGCCTCTGCGGCGACATGGCCGGGCTGGTGCGGGCGGTGGGCTTCCGCGACCCGGACGGCCTGACCTGCGTGACCGGGCTCGGTGCCGGGGCCTGGGACCGGCTGACGGGCGACGGGCCCAGGCCGGCCGGGCTGCACCCGTTCCGCGAGATCCGGGCCGGTACCCGGCACGCCGTCGCCACCCCCGGCGACGTGCTGTTCCACATCCGCGCCGAGCGGATGGACCTGTGCTTCGAGCTGGCCACCCAGATCGTCAGGCGGCTCGGCAGCGCGGTGACGGTGGCCGACGAGGTGCACGGGTTCCGCTACTTCGACGAACGCGACGTGATCGGGTTCGTGGACGGCACCGAGAACCCGGTCGGGCGGGCCGCCGCCAAGGCCGTGCTCATCGGCGCCGAGGACCCCGGCTTCGCCGGCGGCAGCTACGTGATCGTGCAGAAGTACTTGCACGACCTGGACGCCTGGGACGCGATCCCGGTCGAGCAGCAGGAACAGATCATCGGGCGGACGAAGCTGGCCGACATCGAGCTGGACGACTCGGTCAAGCCAAGCTACGCGCACAACGCGCTGACCACCATCGTGGAAGACGGTGAGGAACGGCAGATCGTCCGCGACAACATGCCGTTCGGCACGCCGGGCAGCGGCGAGTACGGAACGTACTTCATCGGCTATGCCCGCACTCCCGCGGTGACCGAGCAGATGCTGACGAATATGTTTGTCGGCTCGCCGGAGGGCAACTATGACCGGCTGCTGGACGTGAGCACGGCCGTGACCGGAAGCCTGTTCTTCGTGCCCTCCCAGGACCTGCTGGAGGGCCTTGCCGACGCTGAGCCAGCGGCGGCAGCCGAGGAGCCGGCCCCGTCGTCCCAGCCGCCGGATGGCAGTGGTTCGCTCAATATCGGCAGCCTGAGGGGAGTTTCCGAGGATGAATAACCTGTATCGCGAGCTCGCACCCGTCTCCGACGGCGCCTGGGCGCAGATCGAGGAGGAGGCGACGCGCACGTTCAAGCGGCACGTGGCCGGCCGCCGGGTGATGGATGTGCGCGGCCCGGCCGGCGAGGCGTTCTCCGCGGTGGGGACCGGCCACGTGACCGAGATCGGGGCGCCGGGTGACGGCGTGGGCGCCCGGCAGCGGCAGGTCCTGCCGCTGGTCGAGCTGCGGGCACCGTTCCGGCTGGACCGGCAGGACATCGACGACGTCGAACGGGGCGCCCAGGATTCAGACTGGCAGCCGGTCAAGGACGCCGCCCGGCAGCTCGCGTTCGCCGAGGACCGCGCGATCTTCGAGGGCTACCCGGCCGGCGGTATCACCGGAATGCGCGAGGGCTCCAGCAACCCGTCGGCGGCCCTGCCCGCGGACGTGCGCGAGTACCCCAGGGCGATCGCCGAGGCGCTGAGCCAGCTGCGCGTGGCCGGCGTGGACGGCCCGTACTCGGTGGTGCTCAGCGCGGATGCCTACACCGCGGTGGCCGAGACCAGCGATCACGGCTACCCGCTGATCGAGCACATCCGGCGGGTGCTGACCGGTGACATCGTCTGGGCCCCGGCCATCACCGGCGCGTTCGTGCTGACCACCCGCGGCGGCGACTTCACCGTCCACCTCGGCCAGGATGTGGCGATCGGCTATCTCTCCCACACCGGCACCACCGTCGAGCTGTACCTGCAGGAGACCCTGACGTTCCTCATGTACACCGGGGAGGCAGCGGTCGCGCTGACGCCCGCCGGCTAGGCCCGGCCTGGCCGCAGGCCGGGTGAGTCAGGCAGAATCCCAGTGCGGCGGCCGGTCGCGGTACAGGCGCTCGTTGTCATCCGGCTCGGGCCGCTCACCCCAGCCGGCGTCGGTGTCCTCCGGGCTCCGCGCCGGAAGGACAGGCGTGTCGTCCGGAACCGCCGGGCCGGCGCCAGCCCGCTGGCCCGCTGCCTGACCCGGCTCATCCGGTGACGCGGCCATCATCATCTCCTGAAGGCTATCCGCCGGCGGTCACCCCGGCACCGGCGGCTCCAGAGGCCGGGTCGTGTGCCTCCGGCAACAGACGACGAGGTCCCCCCGCAGCGCTAGCAAGGATCCTTGACAACGCTTCGCTCGCGCGCTTATCCTAAGTCAAGGTCGGGCTTGACTACAAATGTCAATACCCGCCTAGACTTGCTTTGTGAAGAGGAAAGAGCTGCTCAGGAAAATCAGGCGCGAGGCGAGGCGACAAAGCGTGTCCTGGGATTCCGAGGGCGGCGGAGGGCCACATGAGACCTTCTGGCTTGGCCTGGTGAAGATTCCCATCCCGCGGCATAGCGAGATCGGTGAGCGCACGGCCGAGGACATCTTGCACGAATGTGAGGCCGAGCTGGGGAAGGGATGGTGGCGGCGCTGAAAGTCTACGAGGTCGATGTTGAGCGGGACGGGCGGTTCTGGCACATCCATGTCCCCGAGGTGGCGCGGTCGACCCAGGCCCGGACTCTGCGCGAGATCGAGCCCATGGCCATGGACCTCATCGTCATCATGGACGAGGTGCAGCGCGGGGCGTTCCAGCTCGACATCCACATCACCCTTCCGGAGGATGTGCGCCGCGAGCTGGACACAGCAGCGGAGCTCCGCGAGAAGGCCGCGTCCGCGCAGGCTGAGGCCGCGCGGTTGTCACGAGGCGCGGCGCGGCGATTGCATGACCTGGGACTGCCACTGCGCGATATCGGCAAGGTCCTGGGCGTGTCCTACCAGCGCGCCCACCAGCTCGTGGACGAAGCAGGGTCAGCCGACGCGGCCAGGGCTACCTGATGCCGTAGAGGTGCTCGAGGGCCAGCTGGTCCAGCCGCTCGTACCCCATCCCCCGGGCGCCGAGTGCGTCCGCGTCGATGGTCACGTCCCTGACGTCGCGCCAGGACTCGCCGTCGCCGAGGGTGGGCACGGCGAGCTCCGGGACCCGGGCCGCGGCGAGCGCCGCGGCCACCTCCGGGTCGGCCCGGAACGCGCGTGCCTTCTCCCGCAGGATCAGGTAGTTGCGCATGCAGGCCCGCGCCGACTCCCATACGCCGTCGTCGTCCTCGGTCCGCGGCGGCTTGTAGTCAAAGTGCACCGGGCCGTCGTAGCCGCCGGCCAGCAGGGCATCGACCACCCAGAACGCCCCGCGCGCGTTGCCCGCGCCGAACCGCAGGTCCTGGTCGTACCGCGGGCCGTTCTGCCCGTTCAGGTCGATGTGGAACAGCTTGCCGTGCCACAGCGCCTGGGTGATGCCGTGCGCGTAGTTGAGCCCGGCCATCTCCTCGTGCCCGATCTCGGGGTTCAGCCCGAACAATGCCGGGTGCTCGAGCTCGCCGATGAACGCCAGCGCGTGGCCGAGGGTGGGCAGCAGGATGTCGCCGCGGGGCTCGTTCGGCTTCGGCTCGATCGCGAACCGCAGCGAGTACCCCTGGTCGAGCACGTAGCCGGCCAGCACGTCGAATGCCTCCTTGTACCGGTCCAGAGCCGCCCGCACGTCCTTGGCCGCGCCCGACTCGGCGCCCTCGCGGCCGCCCCAGCAGACATAGGTGCCCGCGCCGAGCTCGGCCGCCAGATCCAGGTTGCGCATCACCTTGGCCAGCGCGAACCGGCGCACGTCCCGGTCGTTGGCGGTGAACGCGCCGTCCTTGAACACCGGGTGCGAGAACAGGTTCGTCGTGGCCGTGGTCACGACCAGCCCGGTGTCCGCCAGCGCCTTGCGGAAGGCGGCGATCCGCTGCTCCCGCTCGGCCGGCGACGCGTCGAAGCCGAACACGTCGTTGTCGTGGAAGTTCACGCCGTAGGCGCCGATCTCCGCGAGCTTGCGCACCGCGCGGTCGGCCGGCATCGGGGGCCTGGCGGCGGGGCCGAAGACGTCGGCGGCCTGCCAGCCGACGGTCCAGATACCGAACGAGAACCGGTCCTCGCTGCGCGGCTCGTAACGGCCAGCCGTCATCGGGCGCATCCTTCCCGCGGGGCACCGCCGCCCCGCCGTCGCGACCAGCAGGTGGCCAGGCTACCGGGGCGCTGCCGTCCTGTTACGGCTGCAGCCAGGGCGCGCCGGCGGTCGCGTCGCGCAGCGCCGCGTACCGCTCGCGCACCTGCGGCGCCGGCTTGCCCTGGTAGCTGGCCGATGCCGGGTCCGGCCAGCGCGGCGGCTCGCTGGTCTGGGCCAGCGCCCAGGCCGCCTGCCTGGCCGCGCCCAGTGCGACGTACTCGGCGGCCTCGGGGACCAGCACGTCGGTGCCGAATATCCCGGGCGCGATGGCGCGGACCGCTGCCGAGCGCGCGCCACCGCCGATGAGCAGCACCCGGCGCGGCGTCACGCCGGCGGCGATGAGGTGATCCACGGCGTCGGCCAGCGTGCACAGCACCGCTTCCACCGCGGCCCGGGCCAGGTTCTCCCTGGTGACGGTGGCCCTCGTCAGGCCGCTGAGCACCCCGGCCGCGTCCGGCCGGTTCGGTGTCCGCTCGCCGTCCAGGTAGGGCAGCAGGGTCAGCCCGCCGGCGCCGGGCTCGGCGGCCAGCGCGAGGCCGGCCATCGTGTCCGGGTCCACGCCCAGCAGGCCGGCCACGACGCTGAGCACCCGGGCCGCGTTCACGGTGGCGACCAGCGGCAGGAACCTGCCGGTGGCGTCCGCGAACCCGGCCACCGCGCCCGTCGGGTCGGCCGCCCCTGCCGCTGTCACGGCGAACGCCGTGCCCGAGGTGCCGATCGAGATCACCACGTCGCCGTCGCGGAGGCCGAGGCCGAGGGCGGCACCCATGTTGTCGCCTGTCCCCGCCGACAGGGCCGCCCCCCACGGGGTCTGCCCGACCACCTCGGCCGGGGCGGCCAGCCGGGGCAGGCCGACATCGCGGCCGAGCGCCGTTTTCGCCAGGGCCGGCAGCCAGGTCGCGTCGGCGGGCGAGAAGTACCCGGTGCCCGAAGCGTCACCGCGGTCGGTGACGGGCCGGGGCCCTGGCCACGCGCCCGGTCCCGGCCCCGCGCCGGAGCCGAGCCGCCAGGTCAGCCAGTCATGCGGCAGCAGCACCATGCTGGTCCGGCCGGCCTGGCAGGCTCGCGCTCGGCCAGCCAGCGCAGCTTGGTGACGGTGAACGACGCCGTGGGCACGCTGCCGGTCCGCCGCGCCCACTCCCCCGGGCCGCCGAGCTCGGCGATCAGATCCGCGGCCTGCCGGGCCGAGCGCATGTCGTTCCACAGCATCGCGGGCCTGATCACCTGGCCGGCCTCGTCCAGCGCGATCATGCCGTGCTGCTGTGCGGCCACCCCGACGGCGTCCGCCCGGTCGAGCAGCCCGCGGCCGGCGGCCTGCAGTGCCTGCCACCAGGCCTGCGGGTCGGCCTCGGTCCCGGGAGGGTGCGGCGCGGAGCCGCTGCCGATCACGGTGCCGTCCCCGGCGCGGCAGAGCACGACCTTGGTGGACTGGGTTGAGCTGTCCACTCCGGCGACCAGCATGGGCGGCTCCTGTGCGAGGGATGGCTCGGTAGGTCAGCCGACGGTAGCGGGCCGCCGGTGACCCTGAGGACATTCTTGCCGAACGGCACGCGCCGACAGTGATCAGGACCGAGGAGTGTCAGGAGCGATGGGCGTGCTCGTGCTCCGCAAGCCGGCCGCTGACCTCGATCCGCGCGTCGCGTTTGTTCAAGACCGCGGCGCCCGCCCGCGGCTAGCGTCGGAGCCGACGCCAGCAAACAGCACGAGAGGATCAGTGCCACGATGACCGCAATCGCCGGCCTCGCCATGATCAGCCTGGACTGTGCCGACCCGGGCGAGCTCGCCGCCTTCTATCACCAGGTCCTCGGCTGGGAGATCGTGCACAGCGAGCAGGACTACGCGATGATCAGCGACGGGGCGCTGCCGGTGGGCTTCGGCCGGATCGACGGCTACACGCCGCCGCGGTGGCCGGACCCGGCCGCGCCGAAGCAGTTCCATCTCGACTTCTACGTCGACGACCTGGACAAGGCCGAAGCGGCCTGCCTGGATGCGGGCGCCGCCAAGCCGGGCCACCAGCCGGGCGGTGAGCGGTGGCGGGTGCTGACCGACCCGGCCGGCCACCCGTTCTGCATCTGCGTCAGGCAGGAGGGCTGACCGGGGTCAGTGGGTGCGGGTCGGCGCCGGCGTACTGCTCGCGCTGGCCGACGGCGACGGGCTCGGGCTCGGCGACGGGCTGCCGGTCGACGGGGTCGGCGACGCGCTGGGCGAGGCCGGGCTGGTCTGGGTGACGCCCGGGCCCGGCGACGTCGTCCCGGCCGAGGGCGTGGCCTTGGAGGTAGCCGTGGACGTATGCCGCGGCGGCGCCGGGGTCTGCGCGCCGACGTTCCCGCCGCCCAGGCTGGTGCCCGAGCCGCTGCGCTGCCACACGACGGCGGCCAGCGGCCTGCCCGCGGCCAGTTCGAACACGGTGATGCCGGCGATCACGCCGACGAATATCCCCGCGCTGGCGACGGCGGCCATCAGCCAGCGGGGCCGGCCCTGCCACCAGCCGCCGCGACCGGCTGCGGAGGCCCCGCGACCGGCTGCGGAGGCCCCGGGCCCGCCGCCCGCCGGAGTGTCCGGCTCACCGCGTCCGCCCGCGCCGGCCGGCGGCGTGGTGGCATCCCGCGGGTCGTCAGGGTCGTGCTGATCAGCCACTGTGTCGCCCGGCCGGCCGTCAGGCAGCGTGCGGCCCGGCCCGGCGCCGGGCACCTTGGTGGCGGTCGTCCGCCCGTGCGCCCGCTGCGCCATCACCGGCGCGGCCGTGCGCAGCCGGTGGCCGGTCCGGGCCAGGTAGTCCTTGTAGATCGCGCTGCCGGCCGTACTGGCCACGCTCATCACCGCGGCGCCGATGATGGTCCCTGCTACCCCCAGGTAGGAGGCAGCGATGGCACCCGTGATCGTCGCCAGCACGCTGGCCATAACCTGGGTACCGCTTACGTCGAAGTGCCGGCCACTCATTATTTCCTTTCAGTACAAGCCCCGAGCAGTACGGGGATGGACAAGACCTCCTAGGTACAACGGCGAGCCCCCGGGGATGTTCCGCGCCGAGGGGGCCGCCGGCCCGGCCGCCGGCGGCTGGTACCGTGCCCCGGGTGAGCGGCCGCGAACCCGATGTCCTGGTGATCGGGGCCGGCGTGTGCGGCCTGACCACCGCGATCTGCCTGGCCGAGGCCGGCCTTGACGTCACCATCCGGGCCGCCCGGCCGCCGCTGGAGACGACCTCGGCCGCCGCGGGCGCGATCTGGGGACCGCACCTGGTCGAGCACGGCGGACCGGTAGCCGGGTGGGGCAGCGCCACGCTGGCGACGCTGCGCGACCTGGCCAGCCAGCCGGGCACCGGCGTCCGGATCGGGCACGGCATCGAGGCGCGGCGGTACCCGGCCGGGCCGCCGGACTGGTCCGGCCTGCTGACCGGCTTCCGGCGCTGCGAGGCCGCGGAACTGCCCGGCGGCTTCGTCGCGGGGTGGCGGTACAGCGCGCCGGTGGTGACGATGCCCGTCTACCTCGGCTACCTGCTGGACCGTTTCACTAGGGGCGGCGGAGACGTGCAGGTCGCCGCCATCAGCTCCCTCGCGGAGGCGGATGCCCCCGTCGTGGTCAACTGCACCGGGGCCGGGGCCCGCGATCTCGTCCCCGATCACGACGTGGTGCCGGTCCGGGGACAGGCGGTCATCGTCGCGAACCCCGGCATCACCGACTTCTTCGTCGGGCCGGCCGACGCGACCGCGGATCTCGTGTACATGTTCCCGCACGGGGACACGATGCTGCTCGGCGGCACGGAGCAGCGCGGGGACTGGAACCTGAACCCCGATCCCGCGATTTCCCGGCGCATCCTGGCCCGCTGCGCCGCCGTCGAGCCGCGCCTGGCGGGCGCCGAGATACTCACCGAGCGGGTCGGCCTGCGACCGGTGCGGCCCCGGGTACGGCTCGAGGCCGAGCGCCTCGGGTCAGGCCGCCTGCTGGTGCACAACTACGGCCACGGCGGCGCCGGCGTCACCCTGTCCTGGGGCTGCGCCCGCGACGTTACCGAGCAGATCGTGCGGCCGCGGGCCGGGGATGCCGCATGACGGCGCGGCTGACCCGCCGCCCCGGCGGAGCGGCCCGGCTGCGGGCCCTGCTGGACTCCGGGCAGACGATCGTGGCGCCGGGAGCGTTCGACCCGCTGGCCGCCCGGCTGGTGGAGGAGGCCGGGTTCCCGGCGGTGTACATGACCGGGTTCGGCACGTCGGCGGCGCTGATCGGGCGGCCGGACGTGGGGCTGCTCACGATGACCGAGATGGTCGACAACGCCGGCCGGATCGCCGCCTGCGTGGACATCCCGGTGATCGCCGACGCCGACACCGGCTACGGCAACCCGCTCAACGTGATCCGCACCGTCGGGGCCTACGAGGCGGCCGGGGTGGCCGGGATTCACATCGAGGACCAGGTGGCCCCGAAGAAGTGCGGCCACATGGAGGGCAAGCAGGTCATCGCGGCGGAGGAAATGGCGGCGAAGGTCCGGGCCGCGGCGGAGGCGCGCACGCAGCCCGAGTTCGTGATCATCGCCCGGACCGACGCGCGGGCGGCCGAGGGCCTGGACCGAGCGCTCGAGCGCGGCCGGCTGTACCGGGACGCCGGCGCCGATGCGCTGTTCATCGAGGCGGTCGTCAGCGAGCAGGAGGCCGAGGAGGCCGCCCGGGCCTTCCCCGGCGTGCCGCTGCTGTTTAACTGGGCGGAGGGCGGCAAGACCCCGCCCATCAGCCTCAGCCGGCTGACCGAGCTCGGGTACCGGATCGTCATCTTCCCGCTCAGCACGCTGCTGGCGGCGACGGCCGCCATGCGCGGCATACTGGCGGAGATCGCCGCGGCGGGGACGCCTGCAGCGGCCCTGCAGGATTCGCCGGCCTTCGGCGAGTTCACCGATTTCATCGGACTGCCCCAGGTACGCGAGGCCGAGCGGCGGTACGCCGCGACGGACTCCGCGCCGGGGCCACAGTGGGGAGGCAAGGATGGCAGCGACGTTTGACCGGCCCAGCGTGACCGCGGAACTGGCCCGGGCGATGATCGATGCGGCGGAAGCGAAGGCGAAGGAGATGGGCCATCCCTTCGTGATCGCCGTCGCGGACGACAGCGGGGTGCTCAAGGCGTTCTCCCGGATGGACGGAGCGGCCCTGCTGTCGGTCCAGATAGCCCAGGACAAGGCCTACACGGCGGCCGGCTTCGGCATGCCCACCGACGCCTGGCATGACTTCGTCAAGGACGACCCGCCGCTGGCCATGGGCGCGGCTCCCGGCATCGACCGCCTGGTCGTGTTCGGCGGCGGCTACCCGATCAAGATCGGTGACGCGATCGCCGGGGCGATCGGCGTGAGCGGCGGCCATTACACCCAGGACATGGAGGTAGCCCAGGCCGGGCTGGCGGTCGTGCCTGCCTCCTGACCGCTTGTCACTATGTGAGACCAGACGCGGCCCGTCCCCGTGTGATTATCGAGGGTCGGCCACTGGGCCAGCAAAAATGTCACCGAACCTGCAGCAGGAAGAGGAGCCATGGCCGGAACGGACGCGACCACGCCAGCAAAGCCGGTGCTGACCGTGCCGCTCGATATGCCGTCCGCCCAGCTCCTCGCCGACCAGGCCGCGATCATCCAGGATCTCCAGTTCGTCATGGAGAGCTGCAAGCGGCTGCTGACGGAGCTGGACAAGCCCGATATCGTCAGGGACTCGGTCGTGCCGCAAGCGCTCTGGTCGGCGGCGCTGGTCGCCTACGCGCGCAGCTTCGGCAAGGGCAAGCGGTTCGGCCTGACGACCGACGACGTACGGAGCCTGCCGCTGCAGGGTGAGGTGATGAAGTACCACCAGTGGGTGCTGGGCGAGCGGGACCGGCTCGCCAGGCACCCGGCCAACCCGTTTGAGGCGGCGCGGGTGGGAGCCGCGCTCACCCCGCCCGACCAGGGAAAGCGCCGGGTGGAGGGCATCGCCATTCTCTCCGCGAGCCAGCTGCTGGTGGACGACACCGGCGTGCGGCAACTGGGCGCCCTGGCGTCGGAGCTCGCCAAGCAGACCGCCGAGAGGGCGCAGAAGCAGCAGGACGCTGTGCTGGCGGAGGCTCAGGAGCTCAGCCTGGACAGCTTGTACAAGCTGCCGCCGCTGCGCACGGGCCCGCCGTCGCCGGCTCCCGCCGGGGATGAGCCGTCTGCCCCGGCGCCCCCCGGCGAGCCGGCTGCCGCCGGGGACGCCCCGTAGGCCGGGCCCGGAGCGCAACGTTGCCGCCTCGCTCAGCCGGTCCCGAGGCCGCGTTCTAGGCTGTCAGGCATGAAGATCGGATTCGGCGCCCCGGTGGCCGGCGCGTGGGCGACCCCGGAGAACCTCGGCGCCTTCGCCGCCAGGGCCGAGCAGGCCGGCTATGACTCCCTCTGGGCCTTCCAGCGGCTGTTCGTCCCCCTGGTACCGGACATGGAGCCCGTCTACCACAGCGTGCTTGACCCGATGGTCGCGCTCGGCTTCGCCGCGGCCAGCACGTCCCGGATCAGGCTCGGCGTCGCGGTGGTGAACCTGCCGTTCATCTCTCCGGCGGTGCTGGCCAAGCAGGCGGCCACGGTGGACATCCTGTCCGGCGGGCGGCACGACCTCGGGCTCGGCATCGGCTGGATGGCGGAGGAGTTCGAGGCGACGGGCGCGTCCATGCCGCAGCGCGGCGTCCGCGCCGAGGAGTACGTCCGCGTGCTGCGCACCCTGTGGGCCGACGGAGTGAGCAGGTTCAAGGGCGAGTTCTACAACATTCCCCCGAGCCGGGTCGAGCCGAAGCCCGTCCAGCCCGGCGGCCCGCCCGTCCTGCTCGGTGGCGGCGCCCCGCGCGCCCTGCAGCGGGCCGGGCGGATAGCCGACGGCTGGCTCACCTCGAGCCGTGCCGACCTGTCCCGCATCAGCGAGGGGATCGGGACCGTGCGCTCCGCGGCCCGGGACGCCGGCCGTGATCCGGACGCGATCAGGATCATCTGCCGCGGCGTGGTGCGGGCCGGCGAAGACGCCACGGCTGACGACGGCAGCCACGTGCTGCTGTCCGGCTCTTACGGCCAGATCCGGGCCGACACTGACTGGCTCGGCGAGCAGGGCGTGACCGAGGTCTTCTACGACCTCAACTGGGATCCGCGGATCGGCTCCCCGGACGCCGATCCGGCCGCGGCGGTGCAGCGGGCCGGCGACATTCTCGACGCCCTCGCGCCCGGCCGGTAAGCAGCGCCCGGCCGCTAGCCGCCTAGCGTGCTGGCGGTCACGGTCAGCCCCTCGTCGTGCGCGATGGCGGCCGCCTCGGTGCGGCTGGCCGCGCCCAGCTTGGCCAGGATGTTGGACACGTGCACGCTGGCCGTCTTCGGCGCGATGAACAGGGCGGCGCCGATCTCCCGGTTGCTGCGGCCGGCCAGGATCAGCCGCAGCACCTCCCGCTCCCTGCTGGTCAGGCCGGCCAGCTTGCCGGGCCGGCCGCTGGCCCAGCCGGGCGCAGGGCCATGGCCGAGCCTGGCCCTGCGGGCCAGGTCATCCAGCGCCCGCCGCAGCGGCACCGCGCCGAGCCGCCGGCGACTTCCGCGGCCCTTTCCCACTCCCGCTGCGCATCCTCGCGCTGCCCGGCCTCGGCCAGCGCCTCGGCGAGGCGCCAGCGCGCCCGCGCGGCCTCGTAGACGAAGCCGTGGTCGAAGGCCTCGAGCACGGACTGCCAGGCCTCGGCTGAGTTGTCGCCGGCGGCACGGTGCCATTCGGCCTCGGCGCGGGCCAGCCAGGCCCGGCCCTCCTGGCCGAGCACGGCCTTGGGCCTGCGCCGGTGCTCCGCGCCCACCCGGGCGGCCTCGATCAGCACCCTGGCCGCGTCGACCTCCGCCTGCGCGGCGGCCTCATCCCCGGTGCCGCGAGCGCGGCTGGCACGGTCGGCCCGGGCGCTCAGCCCGATCGCGGCGAGCCTGATGACCGATGGCCCGTAGTCGCCCGCATCGTCCGCCTCGGCCCTGACCGCCGCGTCGATCTCGGCCAGCGCCGTCTGGGTATCACCGCGCCAGAGCGCGTGCTCGGCGAGCAGCCCGCGGGAGGTGTACTCGGCGAACTCCGCGGACGGCCAGAGCGGCTCCAGCCACCTGCGCCGCTCGGCGATCGCGTCGTCGTGGCCCCTCGCGACGTCGATGAACAGCGCCATCGCCGAAAGCTCGGCCTCCGAGCTGGTGGCCACCCGGACGCTGAACCCGTCAGCGAGTTCCTGCGCGTGGTCCCAGTCGCCGTCGCCGTAGTGCGCCAGGTAGTGCAGGTACTGCAGGTCCGTGCCGTACGGCGCGCGAGCCAGGCCCGCCTTCTCGGCCCGGCTGAAGCCCTCGTGCGCGATCGTCGCCGCCTCGAGCAGGTCGCCCCGCTCCAGCCGCGCCCGGGCCAGCTGGAACGCCGCCCGCAGCTCCACGCCGAGCACCTCGGCGTCGCGGGCCTGCTTGTACGCGGCGGCGAACTGCTCGAGCATCTCCTCGGTGTGCCCGCTGCGCTCGCTGACGTGGCCGAGGGTGACCAGGGCGTCGGCCTCGACGAACGGCGCGCCGGCCGCCACCGCGGCCAGCCGCGCGCACTCGGCCTGCTCGCGCGCCTGCTCGTCGTCGATGGCGAGCAGCACGAACGCGTAGGTGGCCATCGCCCGCGCCCGCTCCCAGCTCGGCGGCTCGGCCGGCATGGCCTCGATGGCCGCCCGGGCGGCGTCGGCGGCCTCGGGCACCGACTCGAGGTGGAAGTAGTAGAACGCGAGCCGCTCCCGGATCCGGCAGGCCAGGGCCGGATCGACGGTGTCGTCGAGCACCTGGCTGACCCGCCGCAGCTGATGCACGGCGCGGGCCAGGTCACCGCTGGCCGCGGCGTTGGTCGCGGACTTGAGCGCCAGCCGGGGCCGGTTCATCCCGGATAGCTTCTCCGGCTCGTCCACCCGGTCCCACAGGGCCAGCGCCTGATCGTAATGCCGGTGCGCTTCAGCCGGCGCCGCCAGCCGTTCGGCTTCAATCCCGGCCCGGACGGAAGCCGAGAACGCCCCGGCGATGTCATGGCTGGCCAGGCTGTGATGGGCCAGCTCAGCCGCCGAGCCGGGCACCGCGTCCAGCCGCTTCTGGTCGGCCAGCAGGCCGGCCAGCGTCGCGTGCAGCCTGGTCCGCTCGCCGGGCAGCAAGTCGGCGTAGATGGCCTCGCGCAGCAGCGCGTGCCGGAACATGTAGCCCTCGCGGCCGTCGGGCGCGAGCAGCTGCTGGGCGACCGCCTCGCGGATCGCCGCCTCGTACTCGGGCGCCGACAGCCCCGACGCCGCCATGGCCAGCGCGTCGTCCACCCTGCGGCCGCCCACGGCGGCGGCGCGCAGCGCCTGCTGCGCGCCCGCCGACAGTGCTTCCACCCGGTTCATGAGCAGCGCGGCCAGGCTGGCCGGGAGCTCCTCTTCGCCGGCCGACGCGGCGAGCAGCTCCTCGGCGTAGTACGCGTTGCCCTCGGCCCGGTCCACGATGGTGATCAGCTCCGCCGCGCCGGGCGTGCGCCGGCCGGTGAGCTCGGCGAGCGCGGCGATGTGCGTCGCGAGCGACACCGGCTCCAGCGGCCCGAGATCGACCGGGGTGACGTGCGGCAGCCTGAGCAGCTCGGTGACCACCGGGCGGAGCGGGTGACGGCGGTGCAGGTCGTCGGTCCGGTAGGTACCGAGCACGGCCACCCGCTCGCGGTGCAGCACCCGGGACAGGAACGTGACCAGGTCACGGGTTCGACCTGTCGGCCCAGTGCAGGTCCTCCAGGACGAGCAGCACCGGGCTCGTCTCCGCCAGCTCGCTGAGCAGGCCGAGCACCGCGCCGAACAGCTGCTGGCGGGCCAGCTCTCGGCCGTCGCCGCTGGCCGGGATGCCGGGCCCGTGATCGGGCAGCAGGCGGCCGAGCACCGGCCGGTCGGCGACCAGCCCGGCCACCCGGGCCGATGCGTCGCCGGTGACGCTCCGTAGCGCATCGGCGAGCGGCAAGTACGGCACGCTGTCGCCCAGCTCCGCGCAGCGGCCGGCGAGCACGGTGAAGCCGCGCTTGCTCGCCTGCCCGATCAGCTCGGTCACCAGCCTGGTCTTGCCGACCCCTGCATCCCCGCTGACCAGGGCGACGGCCGCCTCTCCCGCGGCGACCGAGTCGAGCAGAGCCAGCAGCCGGGCGAGCTCCCGGGCGCGGCCCACCATGGGTCCGCACACGTCCTGCTGCATAACCGTGAGTATCTCATCAGCCTCGGACATTCCCCGACCGGTTATCGGCCCGGACCAGGCTGTGCCGCACCCGCCCGCGCTGGTCAGCGACCGCCTTTGCTCCAGGCGTCCGTGCTTTTACTGCAGGCGGCGTAGCGCACCGCGGCGCTGGCGATGACCTGGTCGGATGACAGGCCCGGGCAGGCCTTGCTCGTGGCGACGATGCCGACCGCGACCATGCCGCCCAGCAGGCTGATCACCAGGACGCAGATCATCACTATCCGCCTGCCGCGGCGGGGCGCGGCGGCCGTCGTGGCCGGTGCCGGCGCATAGCGGGTAAATGCCGCGAACATGGATGCCAGCCTGGGATCGGCCGCCTGCAGGGAATGCTCGATCTGGTCGAGAACCCGCTGCTGGCGCGCGGACAGGCTCATCTGGTCTCCGGTGCATCCGTCGTGCGCTGCCGGCCCGGCCAGGGCCCCGTCACCACTGAAACGGCTCGGACAAGACCCGGGCGGCTGCCACGAACAACTATGACACCAGCCACGACAACGCGACAAACAGGGCCGGGCGCGGAAAAGTTGTCCCGGGGCAGGATCCTGGGCGAGGATGCCCGGTACATGTTCCCGCCCGGCCAGGTCTCAGCGGACGCTTAACAGGCTTTGCCGGGGCAGGCTGCTTTTCTGGCGTCCTAGTCCTCGCCCGACCCTGAGGCGCGACTTTCCTCAACAGCAATGAGGATAAACAGCACGAGAACAAGCTGAGCGCTGGGTGGCAAGAACTCGCGGACGACGTTCGCCTGGTGGTTATCCAGTATGGCCAGGACATAAAGCGGCAGGCAAGGAACTGTAGAGTTATAATCCCTGATCAGGGACGTCATTCACGTTCTTCATGCACAAACCGGATAAGCCACTCCAAACACCTACCGTGCTAGACAGCTACCAGTACGGCGTGAAATATTTCACTCGCCGGTTCGAGCTATTCGACCGCTTCAAAGAGCGAGAGGTAGGCATGCGAATCAAGTCATTCACTACCGCTGCGCTGGCCCTGTTCAGCTTCGGCCTGGCCGCGCCGGTCACGGCCGCTCCGGTCACGGCTGCTAGCGCCGCTACGACCGGCTGCACCAACGACAGCAACCAGGGCATTACTTGCGGCTCATACGAGGTCAGCCCTGGCGGCGCCGCCGGCACGCTGATGATGGCCGTCCACAACAGCGGAGCCGTGGGCTCCGCGATCGAGGTCAAGGCGGCCAGCAGCACCAACAACACCGAGGACTTCATTCCCAACATGATCGCCGGGACTTACGCGCAGTACGAGTGGGCACCGGACGGCATCGGTAGCGGTGACTGCGTGCAGGTCGCGGGAACCTCTCTCCTGCTGGAGAAGTGCGCCAGCATCCCGGCACAGGAGTTCGGCGCCGAGTCCAGCAGCTACGGCCAGTTCGCCGTCACGGTCCCCGGCGGCGGCCTGGTGGTGACCGACCCGAACGGCGGCGGCCCCTACACCAGCCTGGACACGGAGACGTTCGCCGACACGGCTAACCAGGGCTGGTCCTTCCAGGGCTAGCTGGTCACGGGCCGGGCGCGGGACGGCTGCACCCGGGGCGGCTCGCCCGGCATCTTCGGATAGTCGGGAGGGTACGGGAGATCGCCGAGGCCCCGGCCGCGCTCGTCGGCCGCGGACATCTCCAGCAGCTGGTCCAGGCGGTAGGCCTCGGCACCCGGCCCGTTCAGCCCGGCGTGCGGGTCGGCGACAGCCGCGCAGCGCGCAGGCATCGTCGCGATCGTGAAGTCGCCGGGCTCGACGTCGTCAAGCTCGTCCCAGCTGACCGGGGCGGACACGGTGGCCGCCGGGACCGCCCGCGCCGAGTACGCGGCCACGATCGTCCGGTCCCTGGCGGCCTGGTTGTAGTCGATGAATATCCGCTCGCCGCGCTCCTCCTTCCACCAGGAGGTGGTGACGAGCTTGGGCAGCCGCCGCTCCAGCTCGCGGCCGAACGCGATCACCGCCCGGCGCACCCGGATGAAGTCCCACTCGGGCGCGATCCGCACGGCCAGGTGCAGGCCGCGGCCGCCGGAGGTCTTGACGAACCCGGTCAGGCCGAGCTCGCCGAGCAGTTCGCGGGCCGCGTGCGCGGCCGTGACCGCGTCCCGGAACGAGGTGCCCGGCTGCGGGTCGAAGTCGATCCGCATCTGGTCCGGGTGCTCGACGTCGGCCCTGCTCACCGGCCAGGGATGGAACTCCAGCGTGCCCAGATTGGCCGCCCAGGCGAGCACGGCGATCTCGGTCGGGCACACCTCGTCCGCGGTCCGGCCGCTCGGGAAGCGGATCTGGACCGATTCGAGCCACGCCGGAGCCCCCTTCGGCACCCGCTTGGCGAAGAAGGACTCGCCCTCGACCCCGTCCGGGAACCGGCGCAGCGTCACTGGCCGGTCCCGCACCGCCGCCAGCATCGGCTCGCCGACCGCGATGTAGTACCGGACCAGGTCCTCCTTGGTGACCCCGGGGAACATGACCTTGGCCGGGCTGCTCACCCGCACCGCCCGGCCGCCGGCCTCGATCTCCAGAGCCTCCGCCTGCTTCGCCATGGGACCACGGTAGACCATGATCAGTTTCGGCCGACGCGGGTCGCCGAGCCGGGAAGTCCGCGGCCGCGGCCGCGGTACCATGAGGCATGACTTCCTGCGCTAAGAAGGCCGCGCTCGACGGCCTCGAGGACGCCTGGTCGCGCCGCTGGGAACAGGAGTCCGTAGTACAAGTTTGACCGGACCGCGCAGCGCGGCGACGTCTACGCGATCGACACTCCCCCGCTGACAGTCAGCGGCTCGCTGCACATCGGGCACGTCTGCTCGTTCACCCACACCGACACCGTCGCCCGGTTCCAGCGGATGCGGGGCAAGGCCGTGTTCTACCCGGTCGGCTGGGACGACAACGGGCTGCCCACCGAACGCAGGGTGCAGAACTACTTCGGCGTCCGGTGCAACCCGTCGCTGCCGTATGACCCGGAGTTCACCCCGCCCGGCGGACGTCAGGACCGCCAGGTACCCGTCTCCCGGCGCAACTTCGTCGAGCTGTGCGAGCGGCTCACCGAGCTGGACGAGCAGGCGTTCGAGGACGTCTGGCGGCGGCTCGGCCTGTCGGTGGACTGGTTGACGAAGTACCGCACGATCGGCGAGGACGCCCGGGCGATCTCGCAGCGGGCGTTCGCCCGCAACCTGGCCCGAGGCGAGGCCTACCTGGCCGAGGGCCCGACGCTGTGGGACGTGACGTTCCGGACCGCGGTGGCCCAGGCCGACCTGGAGGACAGGGAGGTCCGCGGCGCCTGGTACCGGATCGCCTTCACCCTGGCCGCCGGGAACAGCACCAGCGGCGAGGCCGCCGGGAACGGCACCAGCGGCGGGGCCGCCGGGGACCGCGAGGGCGCTGCGCACGGCGAGCAGGTGATCGTGGCCACCACCCGGCCCGAGCTGCTGCCGGCCTGCGTGGCGCTCGTCGTGCACCCGGCCGACCAGCGGTACCAGTCGCTGATCGGGTCCACGGTCGCGACCCCGCTGTTCGGCGCCGAGGTGCCGGTGCTCGCGCACCGGCTGGCCGAGCCGGGCAAGGGCACCGGCATCGTGATGGTGTGCACGTTCGGCGACACGACCGACATCACCTGGTGGCGGGACCTGCGGCTGCCCGCCCGGCCGGTGATCGGCCCGGACGGCCGGCTGCTGCCGGCTCCGCCGGAAGGGATCAGCACCCCCGCCGGCCAGGCCGCCTACACGCGCCTGGCCGGGCTCACAACCGCCGCGGCCAGGGCGCTCACGGCGGAGCTGCTGGTCGAGGAGGGCAGCCTCATCGGCGAGCCCGAGCCGGCCGTGCACCCGGTGAAGTTCTACGAGAAGGGCGACAAGCCGCTCGAGATCATCACCACCCGGCAGTGGTTCCTGCGCAGCGGCGGCCGGGATGAGAACCTGCGCGCCGCGCTGCGCGAGCGCGGCCGGGAGCTGGGCTGGCACCCGGAGTTCATGCAGGTGCGCTACCAGAACTGGGCCGACGGGCTAACCGGGGACTGGCTGATCAGCCGGCAGCGGTTCTTCGGCGTGCCGATCCCGGTGTGGTACCCGCTCGACGAGGACGGCAGCCCCCGCTACGACGCGCCGATCCTGCCCGCCGACGACGCCCTGCCGGTGGACCCCGCCGCGCAGCCGCCGCCCGGCTACGACGAGAGCGTGCGCGGCAAGCCCGGCGGGTTCGCCGCCGATCCCGACGTGATGGACACCTGGGCCACGTCCTCGCTCACCCCGCACATCGCCGGCCGGTGGAGCATCGACGATGACCTGTTCGGCCGGGTGTTCCCGATGGATCTGCACCCGCAGGCACACGAGATCATCCGCACCTGGCTGTTCTACTCGGTGCTCCGCTCGCACTTCGAGCACGGCGTGCTGCCCTGGCAGCACGTCGCGATCTCCGGCTGGATCCTAGACCCGGACCGCAAGAAGATGTCCAAGTCCAAGGGCAACGTGGTAACGCCCGCCGACGTGCTCGAAGAGTTCGGCTCGGACGCGGTCAGGTACTGGGCGGCCAGCAGTCGGCTCGGCGCGGACGTGACCTACGACCCGGGCCAGATGCGGATCGGCAGGCGGCTCGCGATCAAGATCCTGAACGCGAGCCGGTTCGTGCTCGGCATCGCCCCCGGCGAAGGTGACAGTGTCACCGAGCCGCTCGACCAGGCCCTGCTGCGCAGGCTCGCGGATGTCGTGTCCGAGTGCACCTGTGCGTTCGGAACCTATGATCATTCCCGTGCGCTGGAGCGGGCCGAGGAGTTCTTCTGGTTCTTCTGCGACGACTACCTGGAGCTGGTGAAGGCGCGCGCCTACGGTGAGCGCGGCGGCCCGGCGGCGGCTTCGGCGGCCGCCGCGCTGCGCGGCGCGCTGTCGGTGGTGCTGCGGCTGTTCGCGCCGTTCCTGCCGTTCGTTACCGAAGAGGCCTGGTCAGCGTGGCAGCAGGGATCCGTGCACCGGGCGGCGTGGCCGGACCCGGCGCCGCTGCTGGCCAGGGCGGGCGACGCCGACGCCGCGATGCTCGACGCGGCGTCGGCCGCCATCGGCGCAATCAGGAAGGCCAAGACCGAGGCCCGGGTCTCCATGCGTGCCCCGGCCCGCGCGCTCGTTGTCACGGCCCCGGAGGATCACCTGGCGCTGCTGGCCGGCGCGGCGGAGGACGTGCGGGCTGCGGGCCACCTGGAGCGCATCGAGCTGCGGCCCGCGCCGGTGCCCGCGCCGGAGTACGAGGTGCTGCTGTGAGGCGGGCTCGCGGGTAATCTCGGCATCATGGACAAGGTCAGCAAGAGCGACGCGGAGTGGCGGGAGCAGCTGTCCCCCGAGGAGTACCGGGTGCTGCGCCAGGCGGGCACCGAGGCACCGTGGCGGGGCGAGTACACCGACGCCAAGACCGAGGGCGTCTACCGGTGCCGGGCCTGCGGCGCGGAGCTGTTCCGGTCGGACGCGAAGTTCGAGTCGCACTGCGGCTGGCCCAGCTTCTACCAGCCGTCCGCCGGTGACGCGGTCGTGCTGATCGAGGACCGGTCGCTGGGCGGGGTCCGCACCGAGGTGCGCTGCGCCCGCTGTGACTCCCACCTCGGCCACGTGTTCGAGGGCGAGGGCTACCAGGTGCCGACCGACCAGCGGTGGTGCATCAACTCCGTCTCGCTTTCGCTGGAGCCCGCCGGGTCCGGGCAGCAGAACCCGGATAATTCCGAACGGCACGCGGCCAGCTCATGACCGGGACGCTGCGGCTGATCAGGACGGGCGAGCTGTCCGCCCATACCGCGCAGACGCCGGGGATGCAGCGCAGCGCGGCCATCTCCGGGGAGCTGGTGGGCTCGAGCGGATTGTGGATGGGCCGGACCGTGATGGCCCCGGGCGGAGCGTCCGGTGACCATCATCACGGCGACTCGGAGACCGGGATCTACGTGGTGTCGGGGACGCCGGCGTTCGCGTTCCGGGATCCGGCGACCGGCGAGGTCAGCCGGCTGGAGGCCCGGCCCGGTGACTTCGTCTGGGTGCCGCCGCAGGTGCCGCACCGGGAGGAGAATCCCTCGCCGGACACCGAGGCGGTGCTGGTGGTCGTCCGGTCCACCCAGGAGGCGATCGTCGTCAACCTGCCGGGGCTGTAGCGCTCTGGCGGTGCGTGGCGGCTCAGTGGTGGTTCCGTGCCGAGCACCGATGCCGCGCGGGCGCGGCGGGAGCAGGCTGCAAGACAACGAGCAACGCAGCCCCCGCCTGGAAGGACATCCGCGATGAGCATCACCGATGGAAATGCCCGCCGCCCGGTCATGAACCGCCGCCGCTGGCTCGGGCTGGCTGTAACCGGACCGCGCCCGCCGCGGCCCCGCACGACCCGCAGGCACCGAAGGCCGCGCCCGCCGTCACCACCCTGCACTACTACTCGCTCGCCGCGTCGGCGTTCGCGCCGGACGGGCTGCACACCACCACGTCGGACTACTTCAACCAGTGGAACCCGTCGGCGCTGTCCAACACCGATTCTGGCCGGTGCTTCAACGCCGGCCTGTCCCTGCCCGACGGCGCCCGCCTGAAGAGGGTCACGATCTACTACACCGCGTCAGCCAGCGCGATGTTCTTTGAGGTCAACCAGCAGACCCTGACCACGCACACCGGCACCGAACTGGTCACCCTCGACACCGCCACCGCGACGACCCCAACCTACTCATCGGCCAGCACAGCTTTCCCCGCCGGGACCCCGGTCAGCATGGCCACCAACGCCTACTCGGCCGGCGTCTGCCCAGCGCCGGCACGACCTTCACCGGCCTGACCATCACCTACACGGGCTGACCGGCCCGGGTATACCTCATAGACGTGCCGGTGCCGCGGTCCCGCCGGGCCGCGGTACCGGCATGGCCCGGCCCGCGGGCGTGCGGGTCAGCGGCCGGCGGGCTGGCCGGGGGCGCGGCAGAACGCGGGCGCGTTCACCGCCCACCGGGGCCGCTCGCCGCGCGTCCAGCGGTGCAGTTCCTGCGCGAACACCCGGCCGGTGCGGGTGAACATCGTCCGGGTGAGCCCGCCGACGTGCGGCGTGGCGAACACCCGCGGGTGGCGCAGCAGGTCGGAGTCCGGGTCGGCCGGCTCGCTGGCGTGCACGTCCAGGCCCGCCCCGGCTACCTGGCCGGACTCCAGCGCCGCGAGCAGCGCGTCCTCGTCCACCAGGCCGCCGCGGGCGACGTTGACGAAGATCGCGCCGCGCTTCATCGCCGCGAACGCCGCCTCGCCGAACATCCCGGCGTTCCCCTCGTGCAGCATCGCGCAGCACAGCACGGCGTCCGCCTGCCCGAGCATCCGCAGGAGCTGATCAGGACCGGCAACCTCCTCGACCCCGGGGGGGGCGCCGTACTCCGGGTGGGCGCGCACGCCGAGCAGTCGCGCGCCGAAGCCGGACAGCCGGGCGGCCACCGCGTCGCCGATCGCGCCCAGGCCGACGATCAGGATCGTCGATCCGAGCAGCGTGCCGCCCAGCGGCCGCTGCTCCCAGCGCCGGTTCCACAGCGCTTCCCTGGTCTCGTCCAGCCGCCTGACCAGGGCGAGCAGCTGCAGCATGGCGAGCTCGGCGACGCTGTCCGCGTTACCGCCTGCGGCACCGGGGATCCTGGCCACCCAGACGCCCTGCTCGGTGGCGGCGGCCACGTTGACCTTCTCCAGGCCGACCCCGAACTGCTGCACCAGGCCGAACGTCCCGGCCTTGAGCGTGACCGCGTCGAGCGGCGCCCCCCAGGGACAGACTACGTCCACCCCGTCCAGGTGACCGGCCATCTGACCGCGCGGGCAGACCGTGATCTCCCAGCCGGGCAGCTCGGCCGCCAGATCGGTCCAGGAAAGCTCCGCAGTGAAACGCGGAACTCCGAAAAGCACCTTTTGTGTAGGTATTCTCATTACTGGCCTTTTATTTTAGAATCCCGCCTGGGGTGCGAGTAAGCATAGGGGCGGGGATGAGTATGCACCATCAGCGTGCGCGGCGTTCGCGGTCCGGCGTTTGCGTGGCGGCACTGACTTTAGCGGCGCCGCTGACCTTAGCGGCGGCCGCCTGGCCGGACCCGCCCGCGCTCGCCGCGAACGGCGGCCCCGCCGTGGCCACGGTCCTGACGAGCTGCGGCTTCCCGGCCCTGAAGAGCGCCGTCGCGGCAGGGGGGACGGTGGACTACGGGACCAACTGCCAGTCACCCGCAGTGACTTTCACCGCAACGATCTCCGTGCCGGCGAGCCTGACCGTCGACATCGAGGCGAACGGCCACTCGGTCACGTTCGACGGCAACTTCAGGCACCGCCTGTTCCAGGTGTCCGGCGGGAAACTCACCATCGGCGGGATCTCGCTGAACAACGCCGAGGTAGCCACGACTAGCGCCGCGCCGGGCAGCAACGGCGGCGCGGGCACGAGCGGTTCGCCCGGCGCCACCGGCGCCAACGGGGCCAACGGCTCCTCCCCAGGCGCGGCCGGCAGCCCGGGCCAGCCCGGCGGCGCAGGCGCCCCGGCAACCGCGGGCCAGGCCGGCGGCGCAGGCCAGAATGCCAAGCTCGCCAAAGGCGGGGCGCTGCTCATCACCTCGGGCTCCGTGGCGCTGAACAACGACACGTTCACCAACGACATCGCCTCCGGCGGAACCGGCGGCGCGGGCGGCAACGGCGGCAACGGCGGGTTCGGCGGAACCGGCGGAGGCGGCGGAACCGGCGGCGCCGGCGGCGCCGGCGCCGGCGGCTCACCGGGACAGGCAGGCGGCAAGGGCGGCACCGGCGGGGCAGGCGGCAAGGGCGGCGCCGGGGGTGCCGCCCAGGGTGGCGCCGTGTGGAATGCGGGGACGCTCACCGTGTCGGGGAGCAGCTTCTTCCAGGATGTGGCCTCGGCAGGCAGCGGAGGAGCGGGCGGCTCTGGCGCCAGCGGCGGCTCTGGCGGCAGCGGCGGGAGCGGTGGAACCGGAGGAACTGGCGGAATCGGCGGCAGTGCGCCCGCGGGGGCCGGCGGGACCGGTGCCGGGGCTGGCCGGAACGGGCTGAACGCCGTCGCCGGCACAGGCGGGGCAGGCGGGGCAGGCGGCACTGCCGGCCAGGCTCAGGGGGGCGCGATCTACAACAGCGGTACGTTGCAGATCACCGGCGGCACTCTTCAGCACGACGCGGCACGAGCGGGGAACGGCGGCAACGCCGGCTCAGGCGGCGGGGGCGGCACTGCTGGCAATCCCGGCAGCGCCGGTGAGGGCGGCGGCGGCGCCAGCGGCGGCAGCGGCTGCTCGTCGGCCATGGGCTGCAGCACGGCAGGCGGCCCTGCCGGGGCGCCGGGCCCGGCAGGAGCACTGAATGGCGGCACCATCGCGCCCGCAGCACGAGGCGGCGCCGCGGGCAGCGGTGCCATCGGCGGGACCGCGCAGGGGGGCGCGGTGTTCAACGCTGGCACCCTGAGCACGCTGACGGGCAGCAACCTGTCCAATGACACGGCGAACGGTGGTATCGGCGGCAGCGCCGGGAACGCCGGCTTTGGCGGCGGGGCCACCAACGCGCCCGCCAAGGGCGGAAATGGCGGCGGAGGCGGCCCCGGCGGGACCGCCGGCGTGCAGGGTGCCACGGGCGCGTCCGGCCACAGCGGGGCCGACGCGGCCCTCGGGTCGGCCGGCCCGGCAGGGGCAGCGGGCGGGCCCGGCGGATCCAACTGCGCCGGCGGTCCGGGTGAAGGCGGCGCCGTCTACAACAGCGGCTCGGCCACTCTGGGATCCTCGGCTGCTCCCGACCAGTTCACCTTTGACCAGGCCACAGGCGGTGTCGCCAACACGCGTGGCAGCGCAGGCAGCGGCAACACCGGCCAGCGCGGCGGGACCGGAGGCTCCGGCGGCGGTGGCGGCCAGGGCGGGGGCAACGGCGCGCAGAGCGGGAACGGCGGCAACGCGGCACGGGGCGCCGCTCCGGGGGCCGCGGGGCCCGCGGGGACCGGGTTCACCGGTGGCGCTGGCGGACCGGGCCTGGGCGGCGCGATCTACGGCAACGGCTCCGGCGGCGGCGCCCAGCTGACCGTCACCAGCGACACGTTCCAGAACAACGCGGCGTCGGGCGGTGCCGGCGCGGTGGCGTGGTTCGCGGGCAACGGCGGTGCCGGCGCGGGCGGGGGGTCGGGCGGCAGCGGCGGGAACGGCGCTGACACGGGCAGCAACGTCTCCGGCGCCGGCGGCGCGGGCGCGGCCGGCGTAGCCGGCTCGCCGGGGGCCGCCGGCGGTAAGGGCGGGACGGGGGGCAGCGGCGGTCTGGCCGAAGGCGGCGGGATTTACGCGACCGGATCGCTCAGCCTGACCGGCAACGCGTTCTCCGCCGAGTCAGCGGCCGCGGGCAAAGGCGGCGCCGCCGGCAACGGCGGGTCCGGCGGCGGCGGCGGCAGCGGCGGCAGCGGCGGCCCGGGCGGCTTGAACGGAAGCGGCACCGGGAGCGGCCCGGCCGGGGCCAACGGTAACGGCGCGAACGGCGCGAACGGCGGCAAGGGCGGTAACGGCGGCGCGGGCGGCAGCGCCGACGGCGGCGCCTGGTTCAGCGTCTCGCCGCCGGTCACGAACTCCGGGAACACCTACAGCGGTGACACGGTGACGGCTGGCACCGGCGGTGCGCTCGGTACTGGCGGGTCCGGCGGCGCAGGCGGTCAGCCCGGCATGGGACCGGGCGCGCCGGGCACGGCGGGGACCGCGGGCGCGGCCGGCGCGAGCGGCATCGCGGGCGGGGCGGGCACCGCGACCAACCCCGACCACAACTGAGCGAATCCCCCGGGGCGTGGGCCGCTCCCCAGGGCCGGACCGGTTACGGCAGGGCGGCGAGGAGCTCGCGGACCGGCTTGCGGCGGCCGGTGTAGAACGGGATCTCTTCCCTGGTGTGCAGCCGGGCCCGGGCCCCGCGCAGGTGCCGCATGAGGTCGACGATCCGGTGCAGCTCGTCGGCCTCGAACGCGAGGATCCACTCGTAGTCGTTCAGCGCGAAGCAGGAGACGGTGTTGGCGCGGACGTCAGGGTAGTCGCGGGCCATCATCCCGTGCTCGGCCAGCATCGCCCGGCGCTCGGCGTCGTCGAGCAGGTACCACTCATACGAGCGCACGAACGGGTACACGCTCACGTAGGCGCGCGGCTCCTCCCCGGCCAGGAAGGCCGGGATGTGGCTCTTGTTGAACTCGGCCGGCCGGTGCAGCGCCATCACCGACCAGACCGGGTCGCTGGCCCGGCCCAGGCCGGTCCGGCGGAACCGCGCGTACATCTCCTGCAGGTCGTCGGAGGTGGGCGCGACCCACCAGAACATGTAGTCGGCGTCGGCCCGCAGGCCCTGCACGTCGTAGCAGCCGCGGGTGACCACGCCCTTGCCCGAAGCCTGCTGGCACAGCTCCTCCACCTCGGCGGCCATGCCGTCCCGGACGCTGGACGTGCGGGCCCCGGCCGCCTCGATCGCGCCGGGGCCCTTGACCCGGAACACCGACCACATGGTGTAGCGGATCAGCTCGTTCAGGTCCCGCGCCCTGGGCTTGGCTGCTGTCTCGGTGGCCGGCGTCTCGCCGGGGTCGTGGCCCGTCATGGTCTCATTGTCGGCCATCATCACTCCCCTGGCTGCTACCGGTCCCGGCCAGCGCCGACATGTGCCCGGCCACCTGGCCTGCCGCGGCGCGGGCGGTCGCGACGCACGCCGGGATGCCGAGGCCGTCGTAGGCGGCGCCGCAGACGGCGAGCCCCGGCTGGGCCGCGACCGCGGCCCGGATCCGGGCCACCCGGCCGGTGTGCCCGACGGTGTACTGCGGCAGCGCGCCGCCCCACCGGGTGACCCTGGCCTCGGCGGGCGGGCCGCTGACCCCGGTCGCCGCGGCGAACTCCCGCGCCGCCAGCGCGGCGAGCGCGGCGTCGTCCCGCTGCAGGACCGCGTCCTCGCCGATCCGGCCGACCGAGCACCGGACGATGTGCAGGCCGTCGTCCTCAGCCCCGCGCCGGGCCGGGCTGAGGTGCGGCCACTTGACGGTGCTGAAGGTGACCGCCTTGACCGCGCGCCCGTTGACGGCTGGCACCAGGTAGCCGCTGCCGGTGAGCGGGGCGGCGAAGGCCGGGCGCGGGTAGGCCAGCGTGACGATCGCCATGCTCGCGTAGCTGATCTCGCCGAGCGCCGCGGCCGCGGCGGTGCCGGCCAGCAGCCTGCTGGCCGGCGTGGCCCGCACGGCCAGGATGACCGCGTCGGCCTGCACGATCTCAGGCTGGCTGGCCGGCCCGATGACGAGCCGCCAGCCGTTCGGTATCCGGATGAGCTCGCGGACCATGGACCGGGTGCGCACGGCTGCCCCGGCGGCGGCGGCCACCGCCGGGGGCAGTGTGCCGAGGCCGCCGGCCAGTGTCGTGAATACGGGCGCGCGGGCCGCCCCATTGCCCGCCTGCGCCGGCGGCAGCAGCGTCCGCACGGCTTCGGCCAGCGAGCGGTGCCGCCTCGCCGCCGCGGCCAGCCCGGGCATCGTCGCCTCGAGCGACAGCTCCTCGCTGCGGCCCGCGTAGACGCCGCCGAGCAGCGGATCGACCAGCCGGTCCACCACCTCGGGGCCGAACCGCGCCGACACGTGCGCGGCGACGGAGACGTCGCCGTCGAGCGGGGTGGCCGGCAGCTCGGCGTCGAGCCGGGCCCGGGCCAGCCCCGCCGCGGACAGGACGCCCGCGCGGGCCAGCTCGGCGAAGTCGGACGGCACTCCCATCAGCTGGCGCCCCGGCATATCCCGGAACGCGCCGCGGGTCCAGATGCGCGCGGACGTGGTGCCGGGGATCACCAGCTGATCGCCGAGCCCCACCGCGCGGATCAGGTCGGTGCCCTCGGGGCGCCGGGCCAGCAGGGCTTCGGCGCCCTCGTCGGCCGCGATCCCGGCCACGTCGGATACCGCCAGCTTGCCGCCCAGCCGGGACGAGCCCTCGTAGACGGTGACCGACACCGGCGCGTCGCGCAGGAAGTACGCCGCAGCCAGCCCGGCGATGCCGCCGCCCACGATCGCGACGTGCGGCCGGCCAGCATGGGTCATGCGGCCAGTCTGCCAGGACGGCGTGCCTGCTGCCCTCACCGCCCGCACCCGGCGGCCCTACCGGCTAGCGGTAATTTTCCGCCCGTCCGGCATGCCCGGCGGGGCCCGCTCTGTTGCACGTCTACGGACATGACACCGACGGATGGGACTTCGACCATGCAGTACCGGACAATCGGCGGGACCAGCGTCAGCGCGATCGGGCTCGGCGGAATGCCGATGTCGATCGAGGGCCGGCCGGACGAGCAGCGGTCGCTGGCCACGATCCACGCCGCGCTGGACGCCGGCGTCACGCTGATCGACACCGCCGACGCCTACCACCTGCACCCGGGCGAGACCGGGCACAACGAGCGGCTCATCGCCCGTGCCCTCGCGACCTGGGGCGGTGACACCAGCGACGTGCTCGTCGCCACCAAGGGCGGCCACCTGCGGCCCGGCGACGGGTCGTGGACGGTCGACGGCTCACCCGAGCACCTCCGGCAGGCCGCCGACGCGTCGCTCAAGGCGCTCGGGGTCGAGGCCATCGGCCTCTACCAGTACCACCGGCCCGACCCGCACGTTCCCTACGCGGAGTCGGTGGGCGCGCTGAAAGAGCTCCGCGACGCGGGCAAGATCAGGCTCGTCGGCATCTCCAACGCGACGGTCGGGCAGATCGACATCGCCCGGCAGGTCCTCGGCGAGGGCGGGCTGGCCAGCGTGCAGAACCAGTTCTCACCCGCGTTCACCACCAGCGCGCCCGAGCTGGCGCATTGCGCGGGCCTCGGCATCGCGTTCCTGCCGTGGAGCCCGCTGGGCGGCATCGGCCGGGCGGCCCATGTGGGTGCCGTGCACACGGCGTTCCAGCACGTGGCCGGCGCGCACGGGGTGTCGCCGCAGCAGGTCACGCTGGCCTGGATGCTGGCCAAGGCCCCGGTGGTGATCCCGATTCCGGGGGCGAGCAGGCCGGAGTCGATCAAGGACTCGGTGCGGGCCGCCGATCTTGTGCTCAGCGAGCAGGAGCTCGGCGAGCTGGACCGCAGCACCGGGCTGGCCGCCCGGTAGCCAGCGGGCGGCGGCGGTGCGGGCCGCCGCTCCAGGCCAGTGACACCAGGCGGCGCGGTGAGGTGCCGTAGCGTTCCGAGGGCCGGGCGGCCGGTCAGCTGCTGCTGTCCCGGGCCGACTCTGCGTGCACGAAGCCGGTCAGCCGGGCGAGCACGTCCGGGTCCGTCTCGGGCAGCACCCCGTGGCCGAGGTTGAAGATGTGTCCCTCGGCGGCTCGGCCGCGGCCGAGCGCGTCCCGGGCCCGCGCCTCGATGACCTCCCACGGAGCGAGCAGCACCGCGGGATCGAGGTTCCCCTGCAGCGCCTTGCCCGGCTCTACCCTGCGCACCGCCTCGTCCAGCGGCACCCGCCAGTCCACGCCGACCACGTCGGCGCCCGCCTCCCCCATCAGGCCGAGCAGTTCCCCCGTGCCTACCCCGAAGTGAATGCGCGGCACCCCGGTGACGGCCAGCGCGTCGAAGATCCGCTTGCTGTGCGGGAGGACGGACCGCCGGTAGTCATCCGGGCTGACCGAGCCGACCCATGAGTCGAACAGCTGCACCGCGGCGGCGCCGGCGTCCACCTGCACCCGCAGGAACGCGAGCGTGATGTCGGTCAGCCGCCCGAGCAGCGTGTTCCACAGCTGCGGGCTGCCGTACATGAGCGCCTTGGTGCGCTCGTGCGTCTTCGAGGGACCGCCCTCGATCAGGTAGGACGCCAGCGTGAACGGGCCGCCGGCGAACCCGATCAGCGGACGGCCGCCCAGTTCGCCGACCAGTGCCCGGACCGCCTCGGTCACGTACGGGACGTCACCGGGCTCGAGCGGGCGCAGCCGCTCCACGTCGCCGGCATCGCGGATCGGTTGTTCCACTACCGGCCCGACGCCGGGGCTGATCTCGAGGCTGACCCCCACCGCCCGGAGCGGAACGACGATGTCGCTGAACAGGATCGCGGCGTCCACCGCGTACCTGCGCAGCGGCTGCAGCGTGATCTCGACGATCAGATCCGGCCGCGAGCAGGCCTCGAGCATCCCCGTGCCCGCCCGCGCGGCACGGTATTCGGGTAGCGAACGGCCGGCCTGCCGCATGTACCAGACCGGCGTATACGGCACCGGCTTGCGCCTGCAGGCCAGCAGGAAGGGCGACTCGCCCACGAGCGGCTTCACATCAGGGATCGTCTCATAAGCCACTGCGCGTCTGGTCAGGGCAGCATCCGATTGTCAGCCCGAGCATCCGACAGCACGTTCGTGACACACCGTGCGAGATGCGCGGTCCCGGCGGCTGAGCGTGCCAAGATCGTGACTGGTCCCGGACTGCGCGGTGACGCCTCCCCGGATTCGTGCCGCGCGTGCTCCCGGGTAAGGAGGTCACCGCAGATGGGCCACATGACCCGGCACTGCCGCGAGTGCGGCGGGGATCAGCTGTTCGACCAGCCGCATGAGAGCTGCTGTCCGGACGCGCCGGGCGGCGACTGTCCCGAATGGGCGTGCACGGGATGCGGCGCGGCGCTGTTCACCGGCATCCACGGTCTGACCGCCCGCACTGCGCGCCTGCGCGGCCGGCCAAGCCGCGCGGCATGAGAAGAGGGCGGCAGCGACGTACGCTCGGCTCATGAGGCCAGCAGGCGAGGGAGGGCAGGGCGACGCCGCCGATGCCGTCTTCGACGCCGCGGTGGCCGACCTGCGCGCCGGCCGCGATGCGCAGCGCCCGCTGCGGCCCCAGGTCACGTTCGAGGACGTGCCCCCGCCGCGCAGGCTAGCCCCGCACGCCGCTGCCATCGCGGCCACCGTCAGGGCCGCGGGCGATGAGGACCAGCCGGACGTCGCGTGGGGCAGGCTCGTGCTGCTGTACGACCCCGACGGCCAGCCGGGCTGGGCCGGCCAGTTCCGCGTGATCGCCTACATCCGGGCCGACGTCGAGCCGGAGATCGCCGCCGACCCGCTGCTCGGCACGGTGGCCTGGAGCTGGCTGACCGAGGCGCTCGAGGCACGCGCGGCCGGGTACGCGGCGCCGAGCGGCACCGTCACGCGGGTGGTCACCGAGGGGTTCGGCGGTAAGCAAGACGAGCCCACGGCGACCGGGCTGGAACTGAGGGCGTCATGGTCACCCGCGGGCCTGCCGGCCGCCGCAGCCGCCGGCGCCCCGGCGCACTCGCTCACCCCGGAGCTCGCCGGGCACGTCGCGGCCTGGTGCGACGCGTTGTGCGCCGCGGCCGGCCTGCCGCCTGCCGCGGCCGGAGTCAGCGCCCTGCCGAGGCCCAGGCGCCCGTGACCGAGAGCAGCCAGCCAGAGCAGGACGACGTCGTCCCGCTGCTGGAGCCGCGCGACGGCCTGCCCGAGGTCGTCACGACCGGCGCGGCGCTGGACCGGGCCATCGCCGCCCTGGCCGCGGGCGGCGGCCCGGTCGCCGTGGATGCCGAACGGGCGTCGGGGTTCCGCTACGGCCAGCGCGCCTTCCTGGTCCAGCTCCGCAGGGAAGGGGCCGGTACCGTGCTCATCGACCCGGTCACCTGCCCGGACCTGTCCGAGCTCGATGCCGCGCTCGCGCCGGCCGAGATCGTGCTGCACGCCGCGGGACAGGATTTGCCCTGCCTGGCCGAGCTCGGCTACCGTCCCCGGGCCCTGTTCGACACCGAGCTGGCGGGCCTGCTGCTCGGTTACCCGCGGGTCGGCCTGGCCGCGCTGGTGGAGGAGGTGCTCGGCCTGCGGCTGGCCAAGGGCCACGGGGCCGAAGACTGGTCCACCCGGCCGCTGCCCGCCGAATGGCTCCGTTACGCGGCGCTGGACGTGGAGGTTCTCGTTGACCTGCGGGACGCGCTGGCCCGCCAGCTCGAGGAGCAGGGCAAGACCGAGTGGGCCCGGCAGGAGTTCGCGGCCGTGCTCGCGGCGAAGCCGCCAGGCCCGCGCACGGATCCGTGGCGGCGCACGTCCGGCATTCACCGCGTCCGCACCCGCCGCGGCCTGGCCGTGGTCCGCGAGCTGTGGCAGGAGCGGGACGCGATCGCCCGGCGCCGGGATGTCTCGCCAGGACGGGTGCTGCCCGATGCCGCCATCGTCGAGGCCGCCCGCGCCGTCCCGGCCACCGCGGACGAGCTGACCGCCATCCAGGGCTTCACCGGCCGCGGTGCCCGCAGGCACGTCCGCAACTGGATGGCCGCCGTCAGCCGGGCCCGGGCCAAGCCCGAGACCGCGCTGCCGCCGCCGTCGGCGCCCGCCGCCGACGGGCCGCCGCCGACGCACCGGTGGGCCGAGCGTGACCCGGTGGCTGCGCGGCGGCTGACCGCGGTCAGGGCGGCGGTCGCGGCGCTGAGCGAATCCCGCAGCCTCCCCGCGGAAAACCTGCTGCATCCCGACGCCGTGCGCCGGCTGGCCTGGAAACCGCCCGAGCCGCCGGCCCCGGACGCGATCGCCGGGCAGCTGGCCGGCTACGGGGCGCGGCCGTGGCAGGTCGAGCTCACCGCGGCGCCCATCGCCAGCGCGCTGCTCAGCCTGGAAGAGGCCGAGGAGACCTGAGCACGATCAGGACCGCGGCGCGGCCAGGGCGCGGACCAGGCCTGGCTACCGCCGCCGCCGCAGGTCACACGGCTGGGTGGATCCGGCCCGCGAAACTCCCGCGCATGGCAGCAGGCGGCTGGTCTGCGGGTAGTCGGTGAACACGTTGAAGATCACTTCACAGTCACAGCAGCACGCGCCGCGACGCTGCAGCCGCTCGACCAGCGCCTGTGCCCGGGGCGCGCGGGCATCACGCCAGTGCCGCGTCCACCGGTGCGTGTTGTTACAGCCGAACTCGTTCAGCATCCGGAGCAGGTAGCAGCGCAGGCACTCGCGCAGTCCCGGCTCGGTCAGCAGCCGGCCGAGCCGGACCAGCTCGGTCTCCACCGCATCGGCAAGGGAATCGGTCATGGCGCCCTCCTGTCCGGGACTGACCCCACGACCGAGATGTATCACCGGCGACCGACAGTCCCCCCGCCCCGAGTCATGCGACGGCGCCTGACGGGCGGCTGAGTGACTGCCGGGTCGCACGCCGCGCCCGGCGCGATGCCGCCGCGGGGCGCCCAGCCGGCCAGAATGACATCGTGACCGCGCTCGCCTGGGCCACCGTCGAGACGCCCGTCGGACAGCTGTCCGCCGGGTGCAGCGACGCGGGGATCGCCGAGGTCCGGTT
Source organism: uncultured Actinomycetes bacterium (assembly GCA_963702235.1). Classification (GTDB taxonomy): domain Bacteria; phylum Actinomycetota; class Actinomycetes; order Streptosporangiales; family Streptosporangiaceae; genus PALSA-505. The sequence continues at coordinate 223,973 of CAVPBZ010000018.1, read as the reverse complement.
CGGGCTGCCGCCCGGCCAGGACGCTCCGGGGCTGTCCGGGCTGCGGGGCGCCGCACTGGCGGCTGCGCGCGACCAGCTGTCGGAGTATTTCGGCCGGACGCGCAGTGCCTTCGACCTCCCGCTGGACTGGGGCGGCGCCTCGCGGGCGCAGCGGGCGGTGCTGTGCCTGCTGGCCGAGACGGTGCGGTACGGCCAGACCATCACCTACGGGGCGCTGGCCCGCCGCCTGGCCCTGCGCGACGGGCGGCCGGAGATCGGCGCCCGGGCGATCGGGGCCATCATGGGCTCGAACCCGATTCCGGTGATCGTGCCGTGCCACCGCGTCGTCGCCGCCGACAGCCTCGGCGGGTACAGCGGCGGCAGCGGGCCCGAGGTCAAGCGCTGGCTGCTCACCTTCGAGGGCGCGCTGCCCGCGATGCTGGACTTCGGCGCGCCGCCGGCCTCCGCTGGCTGACCCGGCCGGGCCGGCGGATCGGCCCGGCGCCGCGGCGGCCTAACTGTTGACGGTGTGGTGCTCCACCGCGGACAGGCGGCCGGCGGCGATATGCAGGACCCAGAATCCCGCCTTGGGCGGCGACCACTCGTCGTCGGGCGGGGCGTGCAGCAACTCGCACGCCTGCTCGTACAGCACGGGCAGGTTCTCCCGGTGGCCGCAGATGACCATGGGCGAGGGCTGAGCGATCAGTTCCGCCATGCACTGCCGCGCCGCCTCGGTCCGGTCGCCCCCGCGGGCCGCCTGCACGGTGAAGGCCGGCTCGGCCTGGATCGGCGCGCCGATCCGCTCCGCGTAGGGGCGCACGGTGCCCAGGCAGCGCTCCGCCGCCGAGCTGATCACCCGCTGCACGCCGTAGCAGGCAAGCAGCCGGGCCAGGACCGCCGCGTCTGCCTTCCCGCGCTCGTCCAGCGGGCGCAGCAGGTCATCGCCGCGCCAGGCGCTCTTCCGCCCGGCCGAGGCATGCCGCAGCAGGATGCAGGACACGGTGTCCACGCCGGCCGGGCCGCTGGCCGCGGCCGGGGCCACCAGGAGCTCGAGGAGCCGCGCGTCGTGCGCGTACGTGAGCCGCGACTTGGCCGCGGGCACGGGCAGCCAGTGCAGGCTGTCCACCTCGTCGCCGGGCACGAACACGGCGTCCGCCGCCGGGTCGTCTACCCGCGCCGCCCAGTAGTCCACTCGCTTGGGACCGCCCTCCACCTGATAGCGCACGGTGGCCAGCGGCCGCCCGAGCACCGGGCGGATGCCGGTTTCCTCGGTCACCTCGCGGACGGCCGCCACGAGCACGTGCTCGCCCGGCTCGAGCTTTCCCTTGGGAAATGACCAGTCGTCGTGCCTGGGCCGGTGGATGACCGCCACCTCGATGCCCTGGTCCCGGTACCGGTAGAGCACCGCGCCGGCGGCACGTATCTCGGCACCCGGCCCCGCCTGTTCCGGACGGGGCCGCGCGTGCCGGCCGGTCACGTGGCGCCGGTCCCCCGGGACGGCAATGGTCTCTTCACGGCGCGGTGCCGGCTCTTCGCCTGGCCATCGACCTCTGGCGCCGGCCGGCCGCCCCGCCTGACCTCGACCAGGTAGGCCTGCAGGTCACGCAGCGGCTCGCCGCTGGCGTCCAGGTGGTGCCTGGTCCACAGCCCGTCTGGGCCCAGCCACCAGGACGCGGTGGAGTCGTCCATCGCCAGCGCGATCTGGTCGCGCAGTCTCTTCTCGTGCCCCGCGTCGCTCACCCGGACGAGCGACTCGACCCGCCGGTCCAGGTTGCGGTGCATCAGGTCCGAACTGCCCAGCCACACCTCCGGGCCCCCGCCGGCCGCCGGGAACCGGCCGTCGGCCGGGGACTCGGCCAGGCCCGCGGCTTTCCCGCCCGCGGCTCCGGCGCCCGGCTCGGCCGGCCCGAACGCGTAGATGCGCGCGTGCTCAAGGAACCGGCCCAGGATGCTGCGCACCCGGATCGTCTCCGACAGGCCCGGGACGCCGGGACGCAGCGAGCAGATCCCGCGGATCCACAGATCAATGGGCACGCCTGCCTGGGACGCGCGGTAGAGCGCGTCCATGACGGCCTCATCGGTCAGTGCGTTGCACTTGAGCTGGATCAGGGCGGGCAGTCCGGCCCTGGCCCGCTGCTCCTGCTGGACGATCCGCTCGATCAGGCCGGCCCGCAATCCCTCCGGCGCGACCAGCAGCCGCTGGTAGACGTTCATCCTGCTGTACCCGGTGAGATGGTTGAACAGGTCGGTGACGTCCTCGCCGACCGTAGGGTCGGCGGTGAGCAGGCCGAAGTCCTCGTACAGCCGGGCCGTGGTGGGGTTGTAGTTGCCGGTGCCGATGTGCACGTAGCGGCGCAGCGTCCCGTCCTGCTCCTCGCGCACCACGAGCGCCACCTTGGCGTGCGTCTTCCAGCCGACGAAGCCGTACACGACGTGGCAGCCAGCCTCCTCCAGCTTGCGCGCCCAGGCGATGTTGGCCCGCTCGTCGAACCTGGCCTTGATCTCCACCACGACGACGACCTGCTTGCCGGCCTCGGCGGCGTCGATCAGCGCGTCCACGATCGGGGACTCACCGCTCGTCCGGTAGAGGGTCTGCTTGATGGCCAGCACCCCCGGATCGGCGGCCGACTCGACGATGAGCCGCTCGACGCTGGCGGTGAACGAGTCATAGGGGTGGTGCACCAGCCGGTCCCGCTCGGCGAGCGCGGAGAAGATGTCGGCGTCGTGCGGGATCGCCGACTCCGACGGGACGAACGCCGGGTACTTCAGCCGGGGCATGTCCAGGTCGGCGATCGCTGACAGGCCGGACAGGTCGAGCGGGCCAGGGAGCCGGTAAACGGCGCGCCGGTCGATCCGCAGCTCGGTGACCAGCCGCTCCAGGACGTCGGTCGTGATGGATTCCTCGACCTCGAGCCGGATCGCGGGCTCGATCCGGTGCCGCTGAAGCTCCCGCTCCATAGCCTGCAGCAGGTCCTCGGTGATGTCCTCATCGATCTCCAGGTCACGGACGCGGGTGACCCGGAACGCGTGGTGCTCCAGCACGTCAAGCCCGACGAACAAGTCGTTGAGGTGGGCGGCGATCACGTCCTCGAGCGGCACGAACCGCTGCGCCGAGACGGTCAGGAACCTGGGCAGCAGCGGGGGCACCTTGACCCTGGCGAACATCGTCTCGCCGGTCTCCGGATCGGCGACCATCACGGCCAGGCTGAGCGACAGGCCGGAAATGTAGGGGAACGGGTGCGCGGGATCCACCACCAGCGGCGTCAGCACCGGGTAGATCCGCTCCCGGAACAGCTCGCGCAGGCTCCGCTGCTCGTCGCCCGACAGTTCCTTCCAGCGCAGGATCTCGATCCCGTGACCGGCCAGCGCGGGCAGCAGCATGTCCCGGTAGCACGCGGCGTGCCGCACGGTAAGCTCGCCGGCCATCTCGAGTACGTGCTCGAGCACCTGGCCGGGCTGCAGGCCGGCCACCTCCTGGACGGGCAGCCCGGCCGCCAGCCGGCGGACCAGCCCGGCCACCCGCACCATGAAGAACTCGTCCAGGTTGCTGGCGAAGATGGATTCGAACCTGACCCGCTCCAGCAGCGGAACCGCGGGATCCTCGGCAAGTTCGAGCACCCGTTCGTTGAACCGGAGCCAGCTTTCCTCGCGGTCCAGGTAACGGTCTGCGGGCAGATCTCTGCCCAGTTCCCCCCGCCGCGGCACAGTGCTCGTGCCGACTGCATGCGCGCCCTCCCCCGAAGTCACGCTGACACCGCCGATGCTCATGCTCTCATTGTCCCTGTGATGGCCGCCCGGCACATCACCCCTAGCTGCTGCCTAGCTTGTCATGCAGGAAGGTCAGGGTGCGATCCCAGCTCAGCGTGGCGGCGGCCTCGTGGTAGACCTCGGGCCTGTCGTCGTTGAAAAAGGCATGCTCAGTCCCGGCGTAGTCATAAACGGTCACGTCGCCGCCGGCGTCGGAGATGAGCTGCCTGGCCTGCTGGATGCCGGGCGCGGCCGCCCCGCCCTCGTCCTCGTCGGCGTGGATCAGCGCCGCCTTGCCGCTGTAGTTCTGCCAGGACGGCTGCATCCGCGCCCACGGGATGGCGGGGTAGTAACCCACCACCGCGGTGATGTGCTGGGACAGGGTGCCCGCCCACAGCGCCAGGCTGCCGCCCATGCAGAACCCGATAGCGCCGACGGCTCCGGTGCCGTCAGAACGGGTGGCCAGGTAGGCGGCGGCACCCGCGATGTCCTTCGCGGCCTGGTCCATGGCCAGGCCCATCAGCATCTTCTGCGCCTCGTCCGGTTCGCTCGCGGTGCGTCCGTGGTACAAATCCGGGGCCAGCGCCAGGAATCCCGCGGCGGCGAGCCGGTCGGCCACCGCGGTGATGTGGCCGACCAGGCCCCACCACTCCTGGATCAGGATGACACCGGGCACGGCCGTCTCGGCGGCGACCGGCGGAACCGCGAGATAGCCCCTCGAGGTCCCGCCGTCGCTCTGGTAGCTGATCATCTCGCCCATGGCCAGCTAGCCTGGCACGGCACGGTGACCGCCGCCAGCGGTCAGCCGATAGCCGGTCCGATCGCCTGGACGATCGCGGCGGCCGACCGGCGGATGTCCTCCTCACTGGTAGACCAGTTGGACACCGAGAACCTGATCGCCGGCTCGCCCCGCCAGCTCGTCCCGCCCAGCCAGCAGGTCCCGTCCCGCCGCACCCGCTCGATCACCGCGGCGGTGTCGGCCCCGTGCACCCGGAGCAGCACCTGGTTCAGCACCACGTCGTTCAGCACCTCGACCGACGGGCTGCGGGACAGCTCCCTGGCCGCCATCCTGGCCAGCGCGCAGCACCGTTCCACCAGCCCGGCCACGCCGCGACGGCCGAGCGACCGGAGCGCCGCATACACCGGCAGCGCGCGGGCCCGGCGGGACGCCTCGGGGGTGAAGGCGAACGAGTCCCTGCCGCCGGAGCCCTGCAGGTAGTCGGCGCTGAGGCCGAGCGCCGCGGTGAGCGCCGCCGGGTCGCGGACGATCGCCATGCCGCAGTCGTAGGGCACGTTCAGCCACTTGTGCCCGTCCGTCGCCCACGAGTCTGCCTGGTCCGCCCCGGCGGTCAGCCAGCGCAGCGCCGGGCTGGCCGCCGCCCACAGCCCGAACGCGCCGTCCACGTGCAGCCACGCCTGCCCCCGGTCCCGCACCAGGGCGGCGATGTCAGCGAGCGGGTCGAATGCGCCGGTGTTCACTTCCCCGGCCTGGGCGCAGACCAGCACGGGCCCGGCGGCCTGCTCCAGCGCGTCCCGCAGCCCGCCTGCGGTCATCCGACCCTGGTCGTCGGCGGGCACCCGGCGCAGGCCGGCCGAGCCGAGCCCGAGCAGCCGCAGCGCCTGGATCAGCGTGGCGTGTGCCTGCTCGCCCGCGATCACGGTGAGCTCGGGCGCGTTCCGCAGCCCGTCCGCTGCCACGTCCCAGCCCGCGGCGGCGAGCAGCGCATGCCGGGCTGCGGCCAGGCAGGAGAAGTTGGCCATCTGCCCGCCGGTGACGAAGCCGACCGCGGACCCGGCCGGCAGTCCCAGCAGGTCGAGCAGCCAGCGAGCCGCGATCTCCTCCGCGACGGCCGCCGCTGGTGACATGACGCACATGGCCGCGTTCTGGTCGAACGCCGACACCAGCCAGTCTGCGGCCAGCGCGGCGGGCAGCGTGCCTCCGGTCACGAAGCCGAAGTACCGCGGGCCGGCGGTCGCGACCAGACCCGGCTCGAGCGCCGCGGCGAGCTCGTCGATCACCGCCGCCGGGTCCGTGCCCGCATCGCCGAGCTCGGCCGCCAGGCCGGGGCGCAGCGCATCGGGCTCGACCGGGACGCCGACCGGCCGCTCGCCCAGCGACGCGAGCCAGCCCGCCGCCACGTTCGCCGCGTGCCGCAGCGGAACCTCATACATGCCCGCAGCGTACGCTTCCCGCCGCCCAGTGCCCGGCAGCTCGCGCGCGCGGCCCCCCGCAGCCGAACCCTGCGGGCCGGGCGGCTCACGCGGGTCACTAATTCCTGAATTCCGATAGAGATCTGGGATTGCGTGCACGTAAACGCGATGTTAAGGACTCATTGCCGCGAAGATCATGTTTTCCTATCATGATTTGAGACAGGTAATACGCAGATGTATCACCGTCTGGCCGGCTCGTGGCAACGATGGGGCGGAAGTAGGCAACTATGTACCTGGTCAGAGACCGGGCGGCAGGCCCGGAACAGGCTGTCCGCCCAGCAGTCGGGCCGGCCCTCAGCCTCTACCTCACCGAGCCTGCCCGCGGCCTGGCCGACCTCGCGTCGCTGCCGCTGGCGGCGGCGTTGCTGGCGATCGCGCCGCGCGGCGACGGACACGGCGTCCTGGTCCTGCCCGGGCTGCTCGCCTCGGACATGAGCACCGCGCCGCTCCGGCGGTTCCTCGGCTGGCTCGGCCACGAGGTGCACGGCTGGGATCTCGGCCGCAACGTCGGTCCCACCGATGCCGTCATGGCCGGGCTGCCGCACGCCGTGGAGGCCCTCGTCGAGCGCACCGGCGGGCCGGTGTCGATCGTGGGGTGGAGCCTCGGCGGCATCTACGCCAGGGAAATGGCCCGCGAGCGTCCCGGGCAGGTCCGTCAGGTGATCACCATGGGCAGCCCGTTCGCGCGCAGCGACCCGCGACTGAGCCGCGCCGAGAGCATCTACCAGCGCCGCAGCCACCTGCACGCCCACGACGGACGGCTGCCCTCCCGGGAGCAGGTCGCGCTGCCCATCGACGTCCGGTCCACGGCCGTGTACTCCCGGCACGACGGGATCGTGTGCTGGCAGAACTGCATCGAGCCGGAGACGGCGCTGCACCAGAACGTCGAGGTCCGCTGCAGCCACCTCGGATTCGGCGTCGACCCCGCGACCTTGTGGGTGGTCGCCGACCAGCTGGCCGTCCCGGCCGGGCAGTCGCGGCCGTTCCGGCCGCCGGCGCTGCTCCGCCCGCTCTATCCTGGCCACAGGTGACCCGCTCCGGCAGCGCGTTCACCACACGCTGAGGAGCACTGACATGCAGCAGCTCACGGGGCTGGACGCCTCGTTCCTCGCGCTCGAGACGGCCAACTCCACCGGGCACGTCGGCGGGGTGAGCGTGCTGGACCCGCGCGAGGCGCCCCAGCCGGTGACCCTCGCCCGGCTGACCGACCTGGTGGCCGAGCGGCTGCCGCTGGTGCCGGTGCTGCGCCGCAAGCTCCTGAACGTGCCCCTCGGCATCGACCAGCCGTACTGGGTTGACGATGCGGACTTCGACATCGAGTACCACATCAGGGAGCTCGCGCTGCCGCGTCCCGGGTCCGACGCCCAGCTCACCGAGCAGGTCGCGCGGCTGCACGCCCGGCCGCTCGACCGGAGCCGGCCGCTGTGGGAGATCTACCTGATCACCGGGCTGGCCCGGCGGCGCATCGCGGTCTACACGAAGATTCACCACTCGGCCATCGACGGCGTGTCCGGGGCCGAGCTGCTCACCGCCCTGCTCGACCTCACCCCGGAGGGGCGCGAGCTTCCGGCCGCCGAGCCGTTCCGGCCGCCCGGCCCGCCGAACCGGGCGATGCTGGCCGCGCTCGCGGCCGCGCGGCTGGCCTGGCGGCCGGTGCAGACGGTACGCGTCGCGGGCGGCCTGGTCCGCGTGCTGCCGACGCTGGCGCCGGCGCTGAGCCCGCTGATCGGCGGGATGCTGGGGCTGGGCCGCGGCGACGGCGGCGTGATCCGCACCACGCCCGGGCGCGCCCCCCCGACACCGTTCAACCAGCCGATCACCGCGCACCGGCGGCTCGCGCTGCGGAGCCTGCCCCTCGACGACGTCAAGACGGTGAAGAATGCGTTCGGCATCTCGGTCAACGACGTGGTCATGGCGATGTGCGCGGGCGCGCTGCGGCGCTGGCTTGCCGACCGCGACGCGCTGCCCGATCAGCCGCTGGTGGCGATGATCCCGGTCTCGGTGCGGGACCCGGCCAGCAAGAACGCGATGGGCAACAAGGTCTCGGCGATGCTGGCCACGCTGCCCACCCACGTCGCCGACCCCGCGCAGCGGCTGGAGATCGCGCACGCGGCGACGAAGGCCGCCAAGGCGCAGCAGGCGGCGATCCCGCAGGGCCTGGTCGATCAGATCAGCGATTTCTCCCCGCCGGCCCTCACCGCGCGGGCGGCCCGCGTCATGTTCGCCACCGGGCTGCTGCACCGGCTGCCGCCGTTCAACATCGTCATCTCCAACGTCCCCGGCCCCAACATCCCGGTCTACCTCGGCGGGGCGAAGCTGCTCGCGCACTACCCGGTGTCGGTGATTACCGACGGGCTGGGCCTGAACATCACCGTGGTCGGCTATCTCGGCCAGCTGCACTTCGGCCTGGTCAGCTGCCGCGAGCTGGTCCCCGACATAGACGCCCTCGCCGGATACCTCGCCGAGGAGCTGGAACTCCTGCTCAAGACGGCCGAGCAGCGCACCGCGCACTGATTCCAGGGAAATGCCGGCACTCAGCGGCACAGTTCGACTCCATGACCACGGGAGGGCCGCCGGGTTCAGGTCCCGGGCGGGAAGCAGGCCTCGTCCAGGGCCGAACGGCCGGCCAGCTTGACCCGGCCGCCGCGGCCGAGCGACTCGCCGAGGGCAGCTTCCGCCGCCTCGATCCGCAGCCAGTCGGTGTAGGTCACCGCGCGCACGCCGCGGCCGGCCAGCGTGCCCGCCAGCGGCGACCCGCCGGCGGCCGCGCCCGGCTCGGGGTAGCGCAGCAGCCCGGCCCGGGGCAGCGCCGAGTCGCCGGGTCCCGGGCCGCCGGCCAGATCCTCCAGCAGGCACCGCACGGTCTCCGCCGCATCGGACTTGTTGGTGCCGATGACCCCGGTCGGGCCGCGCTTCAGCCAGCCGGCCACGTACTCCCCCGGCAGCGGCGCGCCGTCGGGGCCGAGCACCCGGCCGCCGACGTTGGGCACGACCGCCGCCCGCTCGTCGAACGGCACGCCGGGCAGCGGCACGCTCTGGTAGCCCACGCTGCGCAGCACCATGCCCACGTCCAGCGTCTCCAGCTCGCCCGTCCCGGTGAACACGCCCTGATCGTCCAGCCGGGTGCGCTCGAGCACCAGCCCCTGCACCCGCTCCGAACCGGTGATCTCCACCGGCCGCAGCCAGAACCTGAGGGTCAGCCTGCGCGGCTGGCCGGTGAGCTCGCGCCCGGCCCAGCCGCTGATCACCGTGTAGTTGCCGCGCACCCGCCGGTCCGAGGCGGCCAGCTCCGCACTGCCGCCGGTCGGGTCGAACGAGCTCAGGTCGGCCTCGGCGGCCGGCACGGTCACGTCCACCCCGGCCAGCTCACCGAGCTCGCGCAGCTCCTTGGTGGTGAACTTCGCCTGCGCGGGCCCGCGGCGGCCGATCACGTGCACCTCGCGAACCTTGCTGTCCATCAGCGCCTCGAGCACCGGCTGCGACACGTCGGTGCCGCGCAGCTCGGCCGGATCCCGGACCAGGATGCGGGCCACGTCCACCGCGACGTTGCCGACGCCGATGACCGCGACCGCCTCCGCGTCCAGGGTGAACGCCGCCGGGTCGATGTCGGGGTGCCCGCAGTACCAGTTGACGAAGTCGGTCGCCGCGAAGCTGCCGGGCAGGTCCTCGCCGGGAATGCCGAGGCGGCGGTCGCGCATCGCGCCGGTCGCGTAGACCACCGCGTCGTAGCTGGCCAGCAGGTCGTCCCGGGTGACGTGGTCGCCGAGGTGCACGCCGCCGAGGAACCCCACGTCCGGGTGCTCCAGCACCTTGCGCAGGTACTCGGCGATCGACTTGATCGACTTGTGGTCCGGGGCCACGCCGTAGCGGACCAGGCCGTACGGGGTGGGCAGCCGGTCCAGCACCTCGACCCGGATGCCGACCGGCTGCGGCAGCGCGGCGGCCTGCTTGATCAGCGCCTCGGCCGTGTACAGGCCAGCAGGCCCGGAGCCGATGACGGCGACGTTGAGCGTGCTCATGCCTGCGGGCCGCGGACCAGGTCGGGGGCGCTGCGCCTGGCCACCGCCTCGGTGATCTGCCGGGCCAGGTGCTGCGGGGTGAGGCCGAGGCCGGCCAGGATCTCGTCCCTCGAGCCGTGCTCGAGGAACTCCTGCGGCAGGCCGAACGTCTTGGCCGGCGTGTCCACGTCGTGGTCACGCAGCAGCCGGCACACCGCGTCGCCGAACCCGCCGGACCGCCCGCTGTCCTCGACCACCGCGACCAGCCGGTGCTCCCGCGCCGCCTGCACCAGCGCCTCGTTGACCGGCTTGAGCCAGCGCGGGTCCACCACGGTGACCCCGATGCCCTGGTCGGCGAGCCGCTGCGCCGCCTGGGCGCAGGTCACCGCCATCGGGCCGGCCCCGATCAGCAGCACGTCGCGGGACGCGCCGCCAGGCTCGTGCAGCACGTCCATCGAGCCGAGCACGCCGACGGCCTCGATCTCGCCGCCGACCGTGCCCTTGGGGTAGCGCAGCGCGGTGGGGCCGTCGGCGACCGCCACCGCCTCATTGAGCAGCTCGGCCAGTCGGATCGCGTCCCGCGGCGCGGCGATCCGCAGGCCCGGGACGAGCTGCAGGATCGAGCCGTCCCACATGCCGTGGTGGCTGGCGCCGTCCGGGCCGGTCACCCCGGCCCGGTCCAGCGCGATCGTGACCGGCAGCTTGTGCAGCCCGACATCCATCAGCATCTGGTCGAAGGCGCGGTTGAGGAACGTGGAGTAGATCGCCACCACCGGGTGCAAGCCGCCCATGGCCAGGCCCGCGGCGCTGGTCATCGCCTGCTGCTCGGCGATGCCGACGTCGTACACCCGGTCCGGGAAGGCCGCCGCGAACGGCCCGAGGCCAGTGGGGTGCAGCATGGCCGCGGTCAGCGCGACGACGTCAGGGCGGCGCGCGCCGATCGCCGCGAGCTCGTCACCGAAGACCTGCGACCAGGTCTTCTTCGGCGCGCCTGCCGGGCGGCCCGCGGGCGCGGCGGCGGGGACCTGATGCAGGCAGTCCTCTTCGTTGTCCTCGGCGAGCTGGTAGCCGAACCCCTTCTTCGTGATCACGTGCACGAGCACCGGGCCGCCGAACTCCCTGGCCCGGCGCAGCGCGTGCTCCACCATCTCCTCGTCGTGGCCGTCGATCGGCCCGACGTACTTCAGCCCCAGGTCCTCGAAGAGGATCTGCGGCTGCAGCATGTCCTTGATGCCCTTCTTGATCCCGTGCAGCGTGTCGTAGAGCGGCGGCCCGACGAGCGGGGTGCGGGACAGCGTGGTCTTGATGTAGTCGAGCACGTTCTCGTACCGCTGCGACACCCGGACCGCGGCCAGCTGGTTGGCCAGCCCGCCGATGGTCGGCTGGTAGGAGCGGCCATTGTCGTTGACCACGATGACGAGCCTGGAGTCCGCGGCGACGGAGATGTTGTTCAGCGCCTCCCAGGCCATCCCGCCGGTCAGCGCGCCGTCGCCGATCACGGCGACCACGGTGCGGTGCGATTCGCCCCGCAGCTTGTACGCCTTGGCCAGGCCGTCGGCGTAGCTCAGGCTGGTGGAGGCGTGCGAGTTCTCCACCACGTCGTGCTCGGACTCGGCCCGGCTCGGGTAGCCGGACACGCCGCCGCGCTGGCGCAGCGTGCCGAACCTGGCCTGCCGCCCGGTCAGCAGCTTGTGCACGTACGCCTGGTGACCGGTGTCGAACACGATCCGGTCCATCGGCGAGTCGAACACGCGGTGCAGCGCGATCGTGAGCTCCACCACGCCGAGGTTGGGCCCGAGGTGGCCGCTCGTCCTCGACACGACTTCGACGAGGAGATCACGGATCTCGGCGGCCAGCAGGGGCACCTGCTCCGGGCTGAGCTTCTTCAGGTCACCAGGACCGCTGACGGACTCCAGCAGGGTCAACTCGTCTGCTCCCTTGGTCGACGCGAACGACAGACTTCCCCGAAGTCTATTTGCGCTCGCGCGGCGCGTACCTACGACCTGCCACACTAGCGGCGAGTGTCATCCAAAACCGCCGGACCCTAGTGGAGCTGACATGAGCCACAGCAATCACTTCAAGATCACCCACAAGTTTTGAATAATACTCGCATGCAGACCCTGGTCGTCGATCATCCGCTGGTCGCGCACAAGCTGACCGCCCTGCGCGACGCCGCCACCGAGACCGCGACATTCCGCAGGCTGGCCGACGAGCTGGTCACCCTGCTCGCCTACGAGGCGACCCGCGAGATGCGGGTGCAGCCTACGTCCGTGCAGACCCCGGTCGGCCGGGCCGACGGGGTCAAGCTGGCCCCGCCGGTCCCGCTGGTGGTGCCGGTGCTGCGGGCCGGCATCGGGATGCTGGACGGGATGACCAGGCTGCTGCCGATGGCCGACGTCGGCTTCGTGGGGCTGGTCCGGGACGAGGAATCGCTGATCGCCTCCGCCTACGCCGACCGGCTGCCCGCGGTGCTGACCGGCCGCGACACGTTCGTCCTGGATCCGATGCTGGCCACCGGCGGCACGCTCGAGACCGTCATCGGCATGCTCGCCGCGCGGGGCGCGGCCTCGGTCACCGCGGTGTGCCTGCTGGCCGCGCCGGAGGGCATCGCCCGGCTCGAGGCCGCGTTCGGTGACGGGACCGGCCTCCCGGTCCGGGTAGTCACCGCGACGGTTGACGAGCGGCTGAACGAGCGCGGCTACATCGTCCCGGGGCTGGGGGACGCGGGCGACCGGCTGTTCGGGGAAATCTGAGCGAGACTGAAGACCGTGACTACCCGTGAGGGTTATTCAAAACCGACTAGCGAGGGCGGGCCTTCTGAGCCCGTCCGAGCGGTCGGTGCCGCTGACGACCGCAGCGACCGAAGCGAGTCCTTGAATAACCCGAACGTTCCCATCGGGCACCGCGTCAGGACCGCGGTGCGGGTGGAAGGCACCGTGCAGGGCGTCGGGTTCCGGCCCTTCGTCTACTCGCTGGCGAGCCGGCTCGGGCTCGGCGGGGTGGTCGGCAACGATGTGGACGGCGTGTTCGCTGAGGTGGAGGGTCCGCCCGGAGCCGTTCGGAAATTTCTCCTTGCCCTGGAAAACGAGGCACCGCCGCTAGCGCGGATCGAGCGGATAACCACAAGGGAGATCCTGCCGAACGGCTCCGGGGCATTCGCCATCGCGCCCAGCGAGGCCGGCGGGCCGCGGCGCACCCTGGTGTCGGCCGACAGCGCGACCTGCGCGGACTGCCTGGCGGAGATGGCCGACCCGGCGGACCGGCGGTTCGGCTATCCGTTCATCAACTGCACCAACTGCGGGCCCAGGTTCACGATCGTCACCGACGTGCCCTACGACCGGCCGCTGACCACGATGGCCGGCTTCACCATGTGCGCGCCGTGCGCGGCGGAGTATCACGACCCGGCCGACCGCCGGTTCCACGCCCAGCCCACCTGCTGCCCGGCTTGCGGGCCCGCGCTGTGGCTGGCCGGCCCCGGCGGCGCGCCCGTGGTTGCCGGCACCGTGGTTGCCGGCACCGCGGCGGGCGAGCCGGTGCGGCGGGCGGCGGAGCTGGTCCTGGCCGGGCAGGTGCTGGCGGTGAAGGGGCTCGGCGGCTGGCACCTGGCGGTTGACGCGTCCAGCCAGGAGGCCGCGGCCGCGCTGCGCGGCCGCAAGCACCGCGAGGACAAGCCGTTCGCGGTGATGGTGCCGGACCTGGCGGCGGCGCGGCTGCTGTGCGAGCTGGACGAGGCGGAAGCGTCGCTGCTGGCCAGCGGCCGGCGGCCGATCGTGCTGTCCGCCCGGCGGCCGGGCGCGGCGGTCGCGGACGCGGTGGCGCCGGGGAACCGGCAGCTGGGGTTGATGCTGCCGTACACGCCGCTGCACCATCTGCTGCTGGCCGCGATCGGCCGCCCGCTGGTGCTGACCAGCGGGAACGTGTCCGACGAGCCGATCGCCTACCGGGACTCCGACGCGCTGGACCGGCTCGGCGGCATCGCGGATGCCTTCCTCGGCCACGACCGGGCCATCCACGTCAGGGCCGACGACTCGGTGGTGCGAGCGCTGCGCGGGCGGGAGATGCTGATGCGGCGCTCCCGCGGCTACGCGCCGGAGCCGGTACGGGTGCGGTGGGCCTTCCGGCGGCCGGTACTCGCCTGCGGAGCCGAGCTGAAGAACACGTTCTGCCTGGCCAAGGCGAACCACGCGTTCCTCTCCCCGCACATCGGGGATCTGGAGAACGCCGAGACGCTGCGGTCGTTCACCGAGGGCATCGAGCACTTCCGGCGGCTGTTCGACATCGAGCCGCGGGTGGTGGCGCACGACCTGCACCCGGAGTACCTGTCCACCAAGTACGCGCTCGAGCTCGAGGAGGACGGCCGGGACGTGGACCTGGTCGGCGTGCAGCACCACCACGCGCACATCGCCTCCTGCCTGGCCGACAACGGCGAGGACGGCCCGGTCATCGGGGTCGCCTTCGACGGGACCGGCTTCGGCGCCGACGGCACGATCTGGGGCGGCGAGTTCCTGGTCGCCGACCTGGCGGGCTTCACCCGCGGCGGGCATCTCGAGCCGGTCCCGATGCCGGGCGGCGCGGCGGCGATCAGGCAGCCGTGGCGGATGGCCGCCGCCTACCTGGACGCCGCCGGGATCGGTGCCGCGGCCGCTGGCCTGGACGTGGCCAGGCGGAACGAGCGGCTGTGGGCGGACGTGGTCAGGCTGGCCCGGCGCGGCGTGCACTCCCCTGTCACCTCCAGCGCGGGCCGGCTCTTCGACGCGGCCGCCGCGGTGCTCGGCGTGCGGGACGGCGTCAACTACGAGGGACAGGCCGCGATCGAGCTGGAGCAGCTGGCCGGCCCGGACGCCGGCGGCGGCGCCGGGGCGTACCAGGCCGGGATCGAGCCGGGCGAGCCGTTCCGGGTGCGCGGGGCCGACCTGATCAGGGCGATCGTGGCTGACCTGGAGAAGGGGACCGCGGCTGAGGTGATCGCGGCTCGCTTCCACGGCGGCGTGACCGGGCTGATCACCGAGGGCTGCGAGCTGCTGCGCGAGCGGACCGGGCTGGGCACCGTCGCGCTGTCCGGCGGGGTGTTCCAGAACCTGGTGCTGCTGCACGGGACGGCGGCCCGGCTGGAGGCGCGCGGGTTCCGCGTACTGGCGCACTCCCGGGTGCCGTGCAACGACGGCGGGATCAGCCTGGGCCAGGCGGTCATCGCGGCGGCCGCCGACCGGCAGTAGCCGGCCGCGCGGCTAGGCCGTTAGGTGACGGGCAGGCTGAGCCGCAGCCAGTCGTACCACTCCCGCATGCCGTCGCCGGTCACCGCGGAGATCTGCAGCAGCTGAGCGGCCGGGCTGAGCTGCTTGACGTCGGCCGCGTGCCGCGCGACGTCGAACTGCACGTACGGCAGCAGGTCGGTCTTGGTCACCAGCACCAGGTCGGCGCGGCTGAACATGTGCGGGTACTTCACCGGCTTGTCCGCGCCTTCCGGCACGGACGCGAGCACGATCCTGGCCGCCTCGCCGAGGTCGAACAGCGCCGGGCAGACCAGGTTGCCCACGTTCTCGATCACGACCACCGATCCGGCGGGCGGGTCGAGCGCGCGCAGCGCCGCGGCCACCATCGAAGCGTCCAGGTGGCAGCCCACGCCTGTGTTGATCTGCACGACCTGGCAGCCGACGGCGCTGATCCGGCCGGCGTCCAGCGCCGTCTCCTGGTCACCCTCGATGACCGAGATGGACAGCTGGCCGGCCAGCTCGCGCACGGTGCGCTCCAGCAGCGTGGTCTTGCCCGCGCCGGGCGAGCTCATCAGGTTGACCGCAAGCACGCCGCGGCCCTGCAGCCAGGACCTGTTCCGGTCGGCGATCTCGTCGTTCTTGGCCAGCACCTTCTGCTGCAGGATGACCGTGCGGTCGTCCTCGCCGTCGTGCTCGTGGCTGTGCTGGTGACCGGGCCCGTGCTGGTGACCGGCCCCGTGGTCGTGACCGGGCCCGTGCTCGTGACTCAGCTCGTGATCATGGTCGAGCTGCTCGGCGGCCAGCGCCTCGGGAGTGTCGTCGGCCGTGACCAGCCGCAGCCGCGCCTTGCCCGAGCATCCGCATGTCGCGCACATCTCATGCCACCTTCACTGAGGCGATCGTGAGGTCCTGGCCGGCCAGCACCTCGGCGTCGGCGCTGCCGCACGGGCAGAGCAGGATCTGCCCGTCAGGCGAGAACTCGCTGCCGCAGGTCCGGCACCGGCACCGGCCGGGAATCTGGGTGATCTCCAGCGTGGCGCCCTGCAGGCTGGTCCCCTCGGTGGCCAGCTCGAAGCAGAACCGCAGCGAGTCGTCCACCACGCCGGACAGCGCGCCGATCTCCAGCCGTACGCTGGAGATCGGCGCGTCGCCCAGGCGCTCGGTCACCGTGTTGACCACGCCCTCGATGATGGCAAGCTCGTGCACCGCGCTTTCTCTTTCTGGGTCTGCTCAGCAGATCCGGGGCAGCGGGTCGCCGACCAGCAGATCGACGATCCTGGTCCCGCCGAACGCCGTCTTGAGCTGCACGATGCCCTCCGGGCCCTCGGTCACGTGACCGATGACCGCCGCCTGCTCGCCCAGCGGGCGCGACCGCATCGCGGCCACCGCGGCATCGGCCTGGCTGCCGTCCACGACGGCGACCAGGCGTCCCTCGCACGCCACGTACATCGGGTCGATGCCGAGCAGCTCGGACGCGCCGCGGACCACGTCGCGCACCGGGATGTCGTCTTCGCTGACCAGCACGCCGACGTTGGCGGACTTGGCGATCTCGTTGAGGATGGTCGCCACGCCGCCCCGGGTGGCGTCGCGCAGCGCGCGCACGCCCGGCACCGCATCCAGCAGGTCGGCCACCAGCCCGGCCAGTGACGCGGTGTCGGACTCGAGCTCGGCCTCGATGTCGAGCTCGCCGCGGGCCAGCATGATCGTGACCCCGTGGTCGCCGATCGGCCCGGACACGATGATCGCGTCGCCCGGCCGCGCGTTGGCCACGCCGAGGTTAATGTCGCGCTCGATGATGCCGACGCCGGCCGTGTTGATGTAGCAGCCGTCCGCCTTGCCCCGTTCCACCACCTTGGTGTCACCGGTGACCACCTGGACGCCCGCGGCGTCCGCCGCGGCCCGCATGGACGCCGTGATCCGGCTCAGGTCAGCGACCGGGAAGCCTTCCTCGAGGATGAAGCCCGCCGACAGGTACAGCGGCACCGCGCCGGACATCGACAGGTCGTTGACGGTGCCGTTGATCGCGAGGTCGCCGATGTCACCGCCGGGGAAGAACAGCGGCGAGACCACGTAGGAGTCGGTGGTCAGCGCCACCCGGGTGCCGTTGACGTTCAGCCGCGCCGCGTCCTCGAGCGGCTCGAGCAGCGGGTTGCGGAAGGCGTCGAGGAAGACCGCCTCGATCAGCGTGTGCGTCGCCTTGCCGCCCGCGCCGTGCGACATCGTGATCCGCTCTTCCCTGACCTTGGGACGGCGGCGCCTGGCGCGGTCGATCCGGTCGAGCACCTGCTGCTCGCGGTCGGCCATCGGCAGCTCGCGCCGCCGGCCGGGGCCGTCGGCAGCGCTGGCCGTCCGGCCGGCGTCGTGCGAATGCCCGTGGCCGGCCTGCTGCTCGCTGCGCTGTACTTCCTGCTCGCTGCGCTCGTGCTCCTCGTGCTCGCGCAGCGCCTCGGCTATCCAGCCGCCGGCGCCGGCGGCCTCCTTCGGCGCGGTCCCCGTACCGGTGCCGCCCGTGCCGCCGGTGCCGCCGGGAGCTGTGTCCTGGTCCGCCTGGCCGGCGGTCATGTCCTGCTCACCTCGGCCTCCATCACCCGGGTGCGGTTCATCCGGCCGAAGTTGTAGTACGCGGCGCAGGCACCCTCGGGTGACACCATGCAGGTGCCGATCGGCGTCTCCGGCGTGCACGCGGTGCCGAACACCTTGCACTCCCACGGCTTGAGCACGCCCTTGAGCACCTCGCCGCACTGGCAGGCCTTGGGGTCAGCGACCCGCACGCCCGGCACATCGAAGAGCAGCTCGGCGTCGAAGCTGGCGTACTTCTCCCGCACGCTCAGGGCGGAGTGGGAGATGAAGCCGAGGCCGCGCCACTCGAAGTAGGGCCGCAGCTCCATCGTCTCGCCGATGACCTTCAGCGCCACCATGTTGCCGTCCCACGGCACGACCCGGGAGTACTGGTTCTCGATCTCGGCGCGGCCCTCGGACAGCTGCACCATGAGCATGTAGATCGACTGCAGGATGTCGAGCGGCTCGAAGCCGGCCACGACCACCGGCTTGCCGTAGTCGCGGGCGATGAACTCGTACGGCCGGCAGCCGATCACGGTGGATACGTGACCGGGCCCGATGAACCCGTCGAGCCGCAGGTCAGGCGAGTCGAGAATGGCCTTGATCGCCGGGATGATCGTGACGTGGTTGGCGAACACGGAGAAGTTCTCCAGCCCCGCGGCCTGCGCCCGCAGCAGCGTCATCGCCGTGGACGGGGCCGTGGTCTCGAACCCGATGGCCATGAACACGACCCGCTTGTCCGGGTTGTTCCTGGCGACCTTCAGCGAGTCGAGCGGCGAGTAGACCATCCTGATGTCGGTGCCGCGCGCCTTGGCGTCGAAGAACGACCCGTCGCTGCCGGGCACCCGCATCATGTCGCCGAACGAGGTCATGATCACGTCAGGCTGCGACGCCAGGTGGATGGCGTCGTCCACCCGTCCCATCGGGATCACGCACACCGGGCAGCCCGGGCCGTGCACCAGCGTGACCGATTCCGGCAGGTAGTCCTCGAGGCCGTGCTTGTAAATGGTGTGGGTGTGACCGCCGCACACCTCCATGAGCTTGTACTGCCGGCCGGGCTCGCACAAGGCCGCGATCTTCGCGGCGAGCGCGTGGGCCTTGTCCGCGTCACGGAATTCGTCGACGAACCGCATGACCGTACGCTCCTTTACAGCTGAATGTCTTGCGTAACACGAAGTCCGGCGACCGGATGAAAACGGCTCATTCGATCATCGATTCCTGCAGGGCCGCGAGCTCTTCCTCGTAGGCCTGGCCGATGCCCTCGAGGAACTCCAGGGCCGCCGCTGCCTCATGCTCGTCGATCTTCGACAGGGCGAAGCCGACATGGATGAGGACCCACTCGCCGGGCTTGGGCGGGTCGTCCGCGAGCAGCCCGATGTTGATCATCCGCCGCACGCCGCTGACCTCCACCTTGGCCAGGTCGGGCTGGTCAGGGAGGAACTCGATCACCTCACCGGGTATGCCAAGACACATCTCTGCTACCCCTTCACCGCTCATCTGTCACGGTTAGCTGCCGCGGCGCCGCGTCATCGGAACGCCTGGCAGGGTCCTGGCCTGCCGCCGCGACCATGTCCAGTACGATCCGGACCGCCTCGTCCACTGCCGCGGCCACCGGCTCGCTCAGTTCCATCCCGTAGTCCACGCTGGCCGGCTCGCAGCCCACGACGAGTATCCGGCCGGCCTTCTCGCCGAGCATGTCCAGGATGCCGAACACCACGTCCGGCTGCATGCCGTGCCCGTCGAACAGCATGCTGCCCTGCAGTGCGCCCATGGCCGCGGCCGGGTTCGGATGCTCGGCCGGGTCTACTTCCACCACGGTTATGGTGCCCGGCTCCCCGCCGCGCGGCGAGGCATCGACGAGAATCGTCGTCTCGTAGCCATCGGCCAGATCGTAGGCGAGGTGCATGCCGCCGGTCCCGTAGTTGACGACCCGGACCCCGTCCGGCATCGGCCGGCAGGCCAGCCGCCGGGCGACTTCCACGCCGAACCCGTCGTCGCTCATGAAGATGTTGCCCACGCAGGCAACGAGCATGTGGCCTTTCATGCCGGCTCCCGCATCCGGTCGAGCGCGCTGACGGTCAGTTCCCACAGCACCTGGTAGATCGTGGTCTGCGCTTCCTGGATCCGGTGCACGGAGGCAGACGGCGCGACGAACAGGTAGTCGATGCTGTCCAGCTCGGCCATCTTGCCGCCCTCGTACCCGGCCAGGCCGATGGTGAGCAGGCCCCGGCGGCTGGCCTCATCGAACGCGCGCACCAGGTTGTCGGAGTTCCCGCTGGTAGACAGCCCGACCGCGATGTCGTGCTTACCGCCGAACGCGGCGATCTGCCGGGCGAACACCACGTCCACCCCGACGTCGTTGCACAGCGCGGTGACCACCGAGGTGTCGTTGGCCAGGCCGAAGGCCGGCAGCGGCCGGGCGCCGGGCCCGGGATTGAGGAACAGGGTGGCCAGCTGCTGCGCGTCAGTGGCGCTGCCGCCGTTGCCGAAGGCGAACAGCCGGCCGCTGGCGGCGAACCTGGCCGCCACGGCCTGCGCGCACCGGGCCAGCCTGGCCGCATCCCGCTCGCATACCGTGCGGCGCAGCCCGATGATCTCCTCGGTCTTGGCGATCGTCGACGCGCGGACCTGCTCAAGGACGGCCGACAGGTCGCTCGTGCCCGCGTACAGGAACGGGTACAGCGACTCCATCGCCTGCGTGCCGCCCTGGCTGTCCGCGCCGGTCACCGCGGTCAGCTCCCGACCACGGCGATGGCTTCTTTGGCGTGCACGAGGATCCGGTCGCCGGCCCTGGCGGGCACGAGAGCGACGCTGACCTCCTCTTCACCCTGGCCGGTGTCCACCACGGCCAGCCCGTCGTCGAGCAGGCGCAGCACCGTGACCTCGACGGCCGTATCCGAGCAGGTGATGCAGACATCGCCGTGACACTCAGGAGCCGTGCTCATCCGCCCACCCGCCTCACGCAACCACGCCGGGGGCAAGGACGCCCGGCTGCTCGAAGAACACGTGCACCAGCTCCCACAGCACGTGGTAGATGGTCACCTGCAGTTCCTTGACCACGAGGGGATCCGCGGACGCGGCCACCAGCAGGTGGTCCACGGCGGGCGAGTCCCGCAGCGCGCCGCCGTCGCCGCCGGCCAGCCCGATCGTCAGCAGGCCGCGCTCCCTGGCCGCGGTCAGCCCGCCCAGCACGCTCGGGCAGTTGCCGTCGGCCGAGATGCCGAGCGCGATGTCGTCGGGCGCGGCGAGGTACCGGATCTGGTGCGCGAATATCGCGGCCATGCCGTCGCGCGCCGCCACGCCGGTGACCGTCGCCACGTCGGTGGTGAGGGAGAACGCCGGCAGCGCGCGCTTGCCGACGATCACGGGGTGAACGAACTCGACCGCGACATGCTGCGCGTCCGTGCTCGCCCCGCCGGTGCCGAAGACCACCAGCCTGCCGCCCTGATGGAAGCGCACTGCCATGGCGTGGCAGGCGGCGGCGACCGCGCCCGCCTGCGCGGCGAGTTCCCTGGCCGGCCGGGTGCGGCGCTCGAACGCTAGGACTACCTGCTCGCCGTCCCGGCCGCCACCTGACACCGCATCGCTCATGAAGCGCCTTCTGGCTGCGACAGGTCAACGTCTACCTCGACGTCCACGGCGTCGCGCACCTTGAGGGCACCAAAGAAGCCGCTGTACGGCTTGATCCCGAAAGCTGACTGGACCACGGTGGTCGTCGCGTGGAAGTGCCCGTCGTCCTTCTCAGTCACCTGCAGCCGGATCGGCTTCGACTGGCCTGCCAGGGTCAGCGTGCCGCTGATGGTGCCGCCGCCGTTGCTGGCGTCGAACTGGGCATTGCCGAACGTCGCCTCGGGGAACTGGTCGGCCTTCAGTACCTTGCGCGCATTGGACGTGATGTCGCGCCTGTCCTTGTCGGTGAGCGGCTTGAGCCCGCCGGTGCCCTCGCGCACGGCTAGAGAGGTCATGTCGATGCGGGCGTCAAGCGCGGTCGGAGTGCCGTCGTCGCCGACGGTCAGTTCGCCGGACCAGCGGGTTATCTCAATGGTCAGGTCGTGGCCGGCCGACGCGGCCATCCCGTCCCTGGCGGTGCGGAGCACGAGCCGGCCACGGTCCGCGCCGAACTTGTGACTTCCTGCTGGAACGGCCATGACAGCACCGTAGGACACATGTGGGGTGAGCGTCCAGTGATCCGGGAGACCGCGCGCGACGCCCCGATAACCCGGCGTGTCGCTAGTGCAGCGGAACCTCGCCGAACACTTCCCGGATTCGCTTCAGATCCCGCATCCGGGGCTGGGTGGCGCCCCCGACCCAGCGGCTGACGGTCTTCACCGACACGCCGAGCTGGCGCGCCGCGGCCTCCTGGGTCATTCCCTCCCGGCGCAGCGCGCTCGACATCCATTCCGCGAAGGACGCTGAGTGCGTGTCCGGGACCGGGTCGGCCGTGGGCACAGGCTCCTTGGCCAGCGGCAGCACGGGCGCGGGGGGCCTGCTCGGCACCATCCCCATGGTCTGCGCGAAGGGGCGCGCGCTCTCCGCCGGCTGGGACTCTGAGTGCAGCACGTTGACTTCGACATGCTCAGGGAAGATGCGGAAGGCGACCTGCACGGACCCGGTCGGGCCGGCCGCGTCGAGCAGCGCCCGGAATACCGTCTCGCCGACCTCGCGGATGCCGTCTTCATCTAGCGGTGAATCCGCCAGGCAGCGGCGCACGAAATCCCTGATCTCCGGGATGAACGAGGGCCGCGCCGGGAAGGACTGCGAGACCACGACAACCGGCACCACCTCGATCGCGTCCCGGGGGGGACCGTACGTGGGCTCAGCCACCGAATCCGTCTCCTCAGTCTTACCGCGTCCCCGCTAGCGCTACGCGTACACAGGGATCTGACCCAGGGTACGTGGGTCAGCCGGAATCCGGAAACCGCCCCCGGCCGCCAGACGTGGCCCCGACTGCCTGAATCGTCCCAGGCAACAGAAACATCCGCACCATGAGGCCCACAGGTGTGACCGACATTACAGACACCAGGGAACGATGAGCATCAACCGCCGCCGGGCATTCAGGACACACCAGCAACATACCGCGCATCTATGGACAGACATTTCTGTCCGGTGAACGTCCGAAGAGTCTTGTCGCCGGCCTTTCGCGGGTCTAGCATCGTGGCGTCTGCGCATCACAACGACGGGTTGCGCCATGATCAATTGCTCGAGCCCGGCCGCGGGATGTCGATCATCCGCGGCTCCAGGATGCGCCCTGCATGCCGCCGATCCACTAGCGAGGAGGTGGCCGTCGCATGGCCACAGGCACTGAGGCTTACGGAGAGACACCGGCTGAGACCGCCGAACCGGTCGTCCACATCCTCTGGATGAACGGCGGGCTCGGCTGTGACGGGGACTCGGTCGCACTGACGGCCGCCACCCAGCCCAGCATCGAGGAAATCGTGCTCGGCGCCCTGCCAGGGCTGCCGAAGATCGCGGTGCACTGGCCGCTCATCGACTTCGAGTGCGGCCCGGAAACGGGCGCTGACAACTTCATCGAGTGGTGGCACAAGGCCGACCGCGGCGAACTGGACCCGTTCGTCCTGGTGGTCGAAGGCTCCATCCCGAACGAGGCGATCAAGGAAGAGGGCTACTGGTGCGGGTTCGGTAACAACCCCGCGACCGGCCAGCCGATGACGACCAACGAGTGGCTGGACCGGCTGTCGCCCAAGGCCACCGCCATCCTGGCCGTCGGTACCTGCGCCACCTACGGCGGCATTCACGCGATGGCGGGTAACCCGACCGGCGCGATGGGAGTTCCGGACTACCTGGGCTGGGACTGGCGGTCGAAGGCCGGCCTGCCCATCGTCTGCGTCCCTGGCTGCCCCATCCAGCCGGACAACCTGTCCGAGACCATCCTCTACCTGCTCTACCAGGTGGCGGGCCAGGCACCGATGATCCCGCTGGACGAGGCACTGCGGCCGACCTGGCTGTTCGGCGCCACCGTCCACGAGGGCTGCGACCGGGCCGGCTACTACGAGCAGGGCGACTTCGCGACCGAGTACGGATCGCCCAAGTGCCTGGTCAAGCTCGGCTGCTGGGGCCCTGTGGTCAAGTGCAACGTGCCCAAGCGGGGCTGGATCAACGGCGTCGGCGGCTGCCCGAACGTGGGCGGCATCTGCATCGCCTGCACGATGCCGGGATTCCCGGACAAGTTCATGCCGTTCATGGACGAGCCGCCGGGCTCGAGGGTCTCGACGACGGCCAGCAGCATGTACGGCACCGTCATCCGGACCCTGCGCAGCTTCACCGCGAAGACGGCCGACGAAGAGCCCAAGTGGCGCAAGAAGGGTGACGAGCTCCTGACGGGCTTCAAGAAGACCTGGTGACATCAACAGCGGGCGGCACTACTGAGCCGCATGGACTGCGAAGCCGGCTGAGAAGTGGCCTGCTGAGAAGAGAGGGACGATCGATGACGACGGCCGAAGACACCGGCATTGTGGAGATGGCCTGGGATCCGATCACGAGGATCGTGGGCAGCCTGGGCATTTACACCAAGATTGACTTTAGCCAGAAGAAGGTTGTCGAGTGCCACAGCACCTCGTCGATCTTCCGCGGATACAGCATCTTCATGAAGGGCAAGGACCCGCGGGACGCGCACTTCATCACCAGCCGCATCTGCGGCATCTGCGGTGACAACCACGCCACCTGCTCGGTCTACAACCAGAACATGGCCTACGGCGTGCGCCCGCCGCACCTCGGCGAGTGGATCATCAACCTCGGCGAGGCCGCCGAGTACATGTTCGACCACAACATCTTCCAGGAGAACCTGGTCGGCGTGGACTTCTGCGCCAAGATGGTCGGCGAGACCAACCCGGGCGTGCTCGAGCTGGCCAACCGCACGGAGGCGCCGCACGCCGCGGACCACGGCTACGCGACCATCGGCGACATCATGCGGACGCTGAACCCCCTCGAGGGCGCGTTCTACCGCGAGGCGCTGCAGGTCAGCCGGTCCACCAGGGAGATGTTCTGCCTGATGGAGGGGCGGCACGTGCACCCCTCGACCCTCTACCCGGGCGGCGTGGGCACCACGGCCACGATCCAGCTGTTCACCGACTACCTCACCAGGCTGATGCGCTACGTGGAGTTCATGAAGCGCGTCGTCCCGCTGCACGACGACCTGTTCGACTTCTTCTACGAGGCCATGCCCGGCTACGAGGAAGTCGGTCGGCGCCGCGCCGACATGGTCTGCTGGGGTGCGCTTAACGACCCGGAGTACTGCGACTTCACGTACCGGAACATGACCAACTGGGGCAGGAAGATGTTCGTCAGCCCCGGCGTCATCAGGGACGGCGAGCTGATCACCAACGACCTGGTCGAGATCAACCTGGGCATCCGCATCCTGCTCGGCTCCTCGTACTACGAGGACTGGGCGGACCAGGAGATGTTCGTGACCCAGGACCCGCTGGGCAACCCGGTGGACCGCAGGCACCCGTGGAACCAGCACACGATTCCGCGGCCGCAGAAGCGCAACTTCGACGACAAGTACAGCTGGGTCATGTCGCCGCGCTGGTTCGACGGCACCGACCACCTCGCGGCCGACACCGGCGGCGGCCCGCTGCCGCGGCTGTGGGCAACGGCGCTCGGCGGGCTCGTGGACATCGGCTACATCAAGTCCACCGGGCACAGCGTGCAGATCAACCTGCCGCGCACGATGAGCAAGCCCGAGAAGAGCTTCGAGTGGAAGATCCCGACGGACAAGCAGGGCAGGCCGCTGTCTAACGCGATCGAGCGCGACCGCGCCCGGACCTACTTCCAGGCCTACGCCGCGGCGGCCGCCGTGTACTTCACCGAGAAGGCGCTCGCCGAGATCCGGGCCTGCCACACCAAGACGTGGGAGCCGTTCACCGTCCCGGACGAGGCGAACAGCGTCGGGTTCACCGAAGCGGTGCGCGGCGTGCTGTCGCACCACATGGTGATCCGCGGCGGGAAGATCGCCAACTATCACCCGTACCCGCCGACCCCGTGGAACGCCAGCGTGCGTGACGTCTACGGAACGCCAGGGCCCTACGAGGACGCCGTGCAGAACACTCCGATCTTCGAGGAGAACACGCCGGAGAACTTCAAGGGCATCGACATCATGCGTGCGGTGCGCAGCTTCGACCCCTGCCTGCCCTGTGGTGTGCACATGTACCTGGGCAAGGGCAAGTCGGTGCAGAAGGTGCACTCGCCGATGTCGGTCATCCTGCAGACCTGACGCCGGCGCGGAGCGAAGGTTGACGGTCGCCACGTGCCGGGCAGACGCTCGGCACGTGGCGGCTGACAATTGGCGTGCGGCATTACCCCGGGCGGCACATCGTCAGGAACAGTGCCGCCAGGAATACGGAGGCGACAGATGACCCGCGTCAAGCAAGCCGGGGAGCGGATAGAGGAAATCCTCGGCTTCCTGCGGTCGGCAGATGAAAAGGCCGCCGTCGCCGCCGAGGAACTGGTAGGTCTGCTGGTCGGGGTCTACGGTGACGGCCTGGCGCACATCGTGACCGCGCTCGGCGACGCCTGCCCGGCCGGCACCGCACTGCTGGCCCGGCTCACCGAGGATCCGCTCGTCGAGAGCCTCCTGCTGCTGCATGACCTGCACCCGCTCGACGTTGACACGAGGATCCAGCAGGCACTGGACAAGGTCCGGCCCTACCTGGGCTCGCACGCCGGCGGGGTGGAGTACGTGGGCGTGACCGACGGGGTGGCGCACTTGCGCCTGGAAGGCAGCTGCGACGGCTGCCCGTCCTCGACGGTTACCGTCCAGCTGGCCATCGAGGGCGCGGTCATGGATGCGGCGCCCGAGGTCACCGAAGTCGCCGTGGCGGGCGTGACCCCGCCGCCACCGCCGTCACCCGCCCTGCTGCAGATCGGCCGCCGTCCGCAGGACGCGCAGCCCGCTGGCCCGGTCGGGGGGGCCGGGCCAAGCGCGAGCGCCAGGCCAAGCGCGAGCGCCAGGCCAGAGGATGGCCAGGGCGGCTGGATCACCCTGCCCGACATCGGGCCGCCGAGTTCCCGGCCGGTCAGCGCGTCCGCTGGCGGGATGTCCGTGCTGGTCTGCGCGGTCCGCGGGACGCTGTACGCCTACCGCGACGCGTGCGCGGCCTGCGGTGCGTCAATGGCGGATGGCCGCCTCGACCGCGAGGTGCTGACCTGCTCCTGCGGATCCCGGTACGACGTGCGCGCCGCCGGGCGCGGCGTCGAGGACCCGGCCCTGCACCTCGAGCCGCTGCCCCTCCTCACCGACAGCCAGGGTGTTCGGGTGGCCGTTCCGGCGGTGATGCACGGGTGAGCAGTCCAACAGGCCTGCGCAGGTTCGTCCCCGGAGCGCAGCCAGCGCCGGCGCCGGACCGGGCCCCCGCGGCGCCCGGGTCGCCGCCGCCTGGCGTGTCGGCGGCGGCCGCCGCGGCTGCGGCGGCCGCGCTGCCCGGCACGCCCGAGGTGCTGGAGCGGATCCGCGCCAGCAAGGACGCGGTCGCGGCAGCCGCACCCGGCGAGACGTGCGAGATGTGCGCCGCCGCGGTCGTGCCCAGCCACGGTCACGTGGCCGACCTGGAGAAGTCCTCGCTGCTGTGCGTCTGCCGACCCTGCTACCTGCTGTTCGAGCACTCGAAGGCCGGCGGCGGGCGGTACAAGAGAGTGCCCGACCGGTACCTCTGCGATCCGGCCCGGCCGATGGCCGCGAACGAGTGGGACGAGCTCGAGATCCCGGTCGGGCTGGCGTTTTTCCTGGACAGCACGCAGGCAGGCGAGGTGACGGGGTTCTACCCGAGCCCGGCGGGCGTCACCGAGTGCCGGCTCGACCTCAGCGCGTGGGAGCGGATAGCGGCGGCCCACCCGCTGCTCGCCGCCATCGAGCCGGACGTGGAGGCGGCGCTCATCACCCGCACCGACAAGACCAACGTCATCGAGCACTTCATCGTCCCCATCGACGCGTGCTACGAGCTGGCCGGGCGGATGCGCATGCTGTGGAAGGGGTTCGACGGCGGGACCGAGGCCCTGCAGAGCATCGCCGAGTTCCTCGACGACGTGCGCAGCCACGCCCGCGACTTCAGCCTGGAGCCCTCCTGAGATGGCAGACCTGGTATTCGACTGCATCGGCGTAGAGCCGGACCGGTACGCCGTTGTCCCGTCGATGAACATCAAGCTGCGGATCAGCGAGACCACCGGTGAGCGGGTGGAAGCGATCGCGCTGCGCTGCCAGCTGCGGATCGAGCCGGCCAGGCGGCGGTATAACCACGCCGAAGAAGCCAAGCTGAACGACTTGTTCGGTGACACCGACCGCTGGGCCGACACGCTGAAGCCCATGCAGTTCACCAACGTGTCCACGATGGTGGCCGCGTTCACCGGCAGCACCGAGATCGACCTGCCCGTTCCGTTCACCTACGACCTGGACATCGCCTCGACCAGGTACTTCACCGGCCTGGAGGACGGCGTGATACCGATGCTGCTGCTGTTCAGCGGGACGGTGTTCGCGATGGCGCACGGGCGGATGTCCGTCCAGCTGGTGTCGTGGAGCAAGGAGGCACCCTGCCGGATACCGGTGAGCGCGTGGCGCGAGGCGATCGATGTGCACTTTCCCAACAGCGCGTGGATCAAGATGAGCAACGAGACGCTGGCGGAGCTGCAGCGGTTCAAGAACCGCCGTGCGCTGCCCACCTGGGAAGCCACGGTGCGCGCGCTGCTCGAGCAGGCGGCCGATCCCGCGCGGTGCCAGCCAACACGGGGCCAGCCATGACCGTGAACCAGGCGCATCTCGACCACGCGCGCAAGGTCGCAGACGCCATTCTGTACGAGGGCTACCTGCTGTACCCCTACCGCAAGTCGGCGCAGAAGAACCAGGCCAGGTTCCAGTTCGGGGTACTGATGCCGTCGGCCTACGCCGCGGTCGATCCGTGTGAGCTGTCTGCGAGCCAGACCGAATGCCTGCTGGAGTGCCGGGACGACGCCAGCATCTGGATCCTCACCCGTTTCCTCCAGCTGCGCGGGCGGACCGTGCAGGCCGCGGACCCGGGCACCGGCGAGCTGCGCGACGTGGACACGCTGCTGGCGGACGGGTCGGAGTACAGCGCGTATGACGAGGCCGCCGAGCGGGAGCACCGGGTCACCGTGTCGGTGACGAGCCTGCTGGAAGGCGACGCGGAGCTGCCCGTTCACTTCGACGACGGGCAGGAGACCGACGACATCATCGACGCCAGCGGCGCCCGGGCAGGCCGGCTGGTCTACCGCTGGGGCGTGCTCGACGCGGTGATCAAGGTCCATGCGGAGCGGCTGCCCGGTCCCTACGGCGTGCTGCTGCTGCGGATCCGGCTGGAAAACCGGACGGTGCCTGCAGCACCGCCACGCGCCAGGCCGGATGGCCTGCGGCACGCGCTGATCTCGGCGCACACGCTCATCGGGGCCTCCGATGGCACGTTCCTGTCCATGACCGAGCCGCCCGAGTGGGCGTCGCAGCTGGTCGCCGGCTGCACCAACACCGGCACCTGGCCGGTCCTGGCCGGGCCTGCCGACTGCAGCAACCTGATGATGGCCTCCCCGATCATCCTCTACGACCACCCGGAAATCGCAGCGGAGAGCGCCGGCGACCTCTTTGACGCCACCGAGATCGACGAGATTCTCACCCTGCGCACGCTCACCATGACCGATGCGGAGAAGGCAGAGGCGCGCATGACCGACCCGCGCGCCGCCGGCCTGCTGGACCGGCTGGACGGGCTGCCGCCGGAGATGCTCGAGAAGATGCACGGCGCCATCCGCTACCTCGAGCCGGCCGCGGGCCCGGTGCCGCGCACGCCCGCGGAGCCGCCGGAGTACCGCATGCCCGCGCTCCCGCCGGAGTACCGCACGCCCGCGGAGCCGCCGGAGTTCCGCACCCCGCCGGAGCGCGGTGCGGCCTTCGTCGAGCAGCCGTCGGCGCCGTGGTGGGATCCGGGAGCCGACAGCTCGGTGTCGCCGGAGTCCGACCACGTGATGGTCCAGGGCGTGCGGGTGGCGAGGGGCAGCCAGGTGATC
Organism: uncultured Actinomycetes bacterium; assembly: GCA_963702235.1. Lineage (GTDB taxonomy): Bacteria > Actinomycetota > Actinomycetes > Streptosporangiales > Streptosporangiaceae > PALSA-505. The sequence goes on along the minus strand of CAVPBZ010000018.1, from coordinate 194,248 downwards.
ATGCGGCCGGGAACGCGGCGGGCCGACGCTCAGGACCTGTTCCTGGCCGGCCGCGAGGCAACCGTGGAAGCCGTGCTCTTCGACGTTGACGGCCAGGTGCACGTGGCGGTGAGCCCCATCGGTGACCCGCTCGCTGACGTGCAGCGCATCCACGGCAGGTTCCTGTATTTCTCCCCCGACGAGCTCGAGCGGCCCGGCCGGCTCTGGTGAAAATCATAATTTCAGCGGTAACGACCGGGCATCCGGTCAGAAGGAGGAAATGAAATGATCAGCAACCTGATCAAGGCGGCGGTACTTGCCGGCGCCCTGGCCCTGATCATCATGTCGCTGCCCGACGTCAAGCGTTACCTCGAGCTCAAAGAGATGTAACGGGTACATCGATCAGACAATGCAACGAGCCTTTTCAGCCTCGCCAGACGGTCTGCATATCCGGACAGGATGAGTGGGATGAAAAAGGCTCGGTCAATCCAACCCGGTGAGTTGAGGCGGTACAGGTGGAAACGCTCATAGGTTTTGTGGTCGGTTATCTGGTCGGCGCGAAAGAGGGCCCGGGCGGGCTGGCGAGGCTGAAGGTCTCGCTGGCCGCCATCGCATCCTCGCCCGAGGCGCGCAAGCTCCTGGGCGAGGCCATGGCCATGGCCCAGCCGGTCGCGCAGCGGGCATCAAGCGCCGGCCTCAGCAGCCTCGGCGGGATCGGCGGGATCGCCGGACCCATCGTCAAGCAGCTCGTTGACCGCGCCGGCGAGAGCCGCCGCGCCGCCTGAACAACGCAGCAGGGCGGGCCGGCTGTCACGTCAAGCAGACCGCGTGCCAGCCTCGGCCCGGCCCGCCCCCGCTGAGACGTGCTACATCCCTACCGGGTGCCAGACCGTCTTCGTCTCGAGGAAGGCGAGCATGCGCCGCGGAGTGGGGGCAGCCGGCCAGTCCTCGTCGGCAGTGAATACCCGCTTGACGTTCCCTGCCGCCAGCCGCTCCAGCTCCGCGCGTGCCGCCGTCGGCACGCCCGTCAGGTCGATCGCATTCACGTCCATGTGCCCGGCCAGGACCGGTGCCAGCTCGCCGGTCACGCCGGTCAGCAGGTTGACCACCCCGGCCGGGATATCCGAGGTGGCGAGCACCTCGGCGAGGCTGACCGCGGGCAGCGGGCGGTCCTGGCTGGCCACGACCACCGCGGTGTTACCGGTGGCGATGACCGGGGCAACGACGCTGACCAGGCCGAGCAGGCTCGACTCCTGCGGGGCGATCACCGCCACCACACCGGTCGGCTCGGGCACGCTGAAGTTGAAGTACGGGCCCGCCACCTGATTCGCACCGCCGGCGATCTGCGCGACCTTGTCCGGCCAGCCGGCGTACCAGACCCACCGGTCGATGGCCGCGTCCACCTGGTCGCTGGCCGCCTGGTCGCTGGCCGCCTGGTCGCTGGCCGCCTGGCCGGCGGACTGCTCGGCGGCGGCAACCTCCGCGGTGAATTGCCCGGCCCGGCCCTCGAGCATCTCGGCCACCCGGTACAGCACCTGACCGCGGTTGTACGCGGTCGCGCCCGACCACTTGGCGACGGCCGCGCGGGCGGCGGTGACCGCGTCCCTGGCGTCCTTGCGTGATGCCTGCGCGGCGTGGCCGAGCAGCGTCCCGCCGGCCCGAGGACCGGGTAGACGCGGCCGGACTCCGACCGCGGGAACGCCCCGCCGATGAACAGCTTGTAGGTCTTGCGCACGGCGAGCCTGCCGCCGTCACCCTGGTCAGGCATCGAGGTACGCCTCCAGGCCGTGCCGTCCGCCTTCGCGACCGAAGCCCGACTCGCGGTAGCCGCCGAACGGGCTCGCCGGGTCGAACCTGTTGTAGGTGTTGGCCCACACCACGCCGGCCCGCAGCCGCTGTGCCAGCCACAGGATCCGGCTGCCCTTTTCCGTCCACACCCCGGCCGACAGCCCGTACGGCGTGTTGTTCGCCTTCGCCACGGCCTCCTCCGGCGTGCGGAAGGTGAGCACCGACAGCACCGGCCCGAAGATCTCCTCGCGGGCGATCCGGTGTGACTGGCTGACCCCGGTGAACAGCGTCGGCGGGAACCAGAAGCCCTGGGCGGGCAGCTGGCAGGGCGGCGACCAGCGCTGCGCCCCCTCGGCCTCACCCGCTGCCGACAGCTCGCGGATCTTGTCCAGCTGCTCGCGTGAGTTGATCGCGCCGATGTCGGTGTTCTTGTCCAGCGGATCGCCGAGCCGCAGCGTGCCGAGCCGCCGCCGCAGCCGGTCCAGTAGCGGGTCGCAGACCGACTCCTGCACCAGCAGCCGGGACCCGGCGCAGCAGACCTGGCCCTGGTTGAAGAAGATGCCGTTCACGATGCCCTCGACCGCGGCTTCGATCGGCGCATCCTCGAAGACCACGTTGGCGGCCTTGCCGCCGAGTTCCATCGTGAGCTTCTTGCCGGTGCCCGCGACCGAGCGCAGGATCTGCTTGCCCACCTCGGTCGAGCCGGTGAATGCGATCTTGTCCACACCGGGATGGGCGACCAGCGCCGCGCCGGTGTCCCCGGCACCGGTGACGACGTTCACCACCCCGGGCGGCAGCCCGGCCTGCTGGCACACCTGCGCCAGCAGCAGTGCGGTCAGCGGCGTGGTCTCGGCTGGCTTGAGCACGCAGGTGTTCCCCGCGGCCAGCGCGGGCGCCAGCTTCCACGCCGCCATCAGCAGCGGGAAGTTCCACGGGATGACCTGAGCGGCCACTCCGACCGGACGGGCCGCGCCGGGCACCGCGTACTCGAGCTTGTCCGCCCAGCCCGCGTGGTAGAAGAAGTGCGCGCTGGCCAGCGGCACGTTGACGTCACGCGATTCCCTGATCGGCTTGCCGTTGTCGATGGTCTCCAGCACGGCGAACTCGCGGGCGCGCTCGGCGATGAGCCGGGCGATGCGGTAGATGTACTTGGCCCGCTGGGCACCCGGCATCGGCCCCCAGACGTTGTCGAACGCCTCCCGGGCGGCCCGCACCGCGCGGTCCACGTCCGCCTCCCCCGCCAGCGCGATCTCAGCCAGCGGCTCTTCCGTCGCGGGGTTGACCGTGGTGAGCGTGCGCCCGTCGGCGGCCGGGACGAAGTCGCCGTTCACGAACAGCCCGTAGGACGGCTCGATCGTGACGACCCCCCGCTCCTGCGGCGCAGGGGCATACTCCCACCGCATGGTGTCAGTCACTGGGCCTTTCCCATCTGAGGGTCACCCCAGGGACAAGTAGTCGGGGCCGGCGTAGACGCCGGTGAGCTGCTTGCTGCGCTGCATGAGCAGGTCGTTCAGCAGGCTGGAGGCACCGATCCGGAACAGGACGGGGGTCAGCCATTCCTCGCCCGCGGTCTCGTTCACGAGCACGAGGTAGCGGATCGCATCCTTGGCCGTTCGCACGCCGCCCGCCACCTTCACGCCGACCCGGCGGCCGGTGGCAGCGGCGAAATCCCGGGCGGCGGTCAGCATGACGTGCGTGACAGCGGGGGTCGCGGCCGGCGACACCTTACCGGTGGAGGTCTTGATGAAGTCCGCGCCGGCCAGCATCGCCAGCCAGGACGCGCGCGCGACATTGTCCAGGGTGGCCAGCTCGCCGGTCTCCAGGATCACCTTGAGGTGCGCCCGGCCGCAGGCCTCTCGGACCGCGCGAACCTCCTCGTAGACCTGCCTGTACCGGCCGGACAGGAATGCGCCCCGGTCTATGACCATGTCGACCTCGTCGGCGCCGGCGTCCACCGCGTCCGCCACGTCCGCCAGCTTCACCGCGAGCGAGGCGCGGCCGGACGGGAACGCGGTGGCCACCGAGGCCACCGCTATCTGGGTGCCGGCCACTCCGGCGCGCGCCTCGCGCACCAGGTCCGGGTAGATGCAGACCGCCGCGACCGGCGGCACCCCCGGGTCGCCCGGATCGGGCCTGCGTGCCTTGGCGCACAGGTCGCGCACCTTGCCCGGCGTATCGGCGCCCTCAAGCGTGGTCAGGTCCACCATCCGGATCGCCATGTCTAGCGCCCACAGCTTCGCGTCCCGCTTGACGGACCGGGTGGCCAGGCTCGCCGTCCGCTCGGCGGTGCCGACCTGGTCCACGCCGGGCAGGCCCAGCAGCACCTGCCGGAGCGCGGCGTCGGAGATCTCGGCGCCGATCGCACCGGCCAGCCACTGCCGGTGCGCGACCGTCCCGGCCACCCCGGTGCCCGACTCGACCGTCACGCCCTGAGGCTACCCTCCGGGCCGTCGTCGTGCGGCCGGCCCGCGACGCCGAGGACAGGGGTCCGGCGCACCACTGCGTCACTTGCCGCCCTGGCCACCGCGTAACCGGGCTTGATCACCGTGTTGATGATATGCAGCCGCTGATCGAAGTGGGCGAAGGCGCTCTTCATCGCGTTGATGGTCAGCCACTCGAAGTCCGACCAGCCGTAGCCGAACGTCTCCGCCAGCCGGCCGAATTCCGACGACAGGCTGACCGCGCTCATCAGCCTGTTGTCCGTGTTGACCGTCACCCGGAAGTTGAGCTGCCGCAGCAGGCCGATCGGGTGCTCGGCGATGGACGGCGCGGCGCCGGTCTGGACGTTGGACGTCGGGCACAGCTCCAGCGGGATCCGCCGGTCGCGGACGTAGCTGGCCAGCCGGCCCAGCGACACCGTGCCGTCCGTCGAGACGTGGATGTCGTCCACGATCCTGACCCCGTGCCCGAGGCGCTCGGCCCCGCACCACTGCAGCGCCTCCCAGATGGACGGCAGGCCGAACCCCTCGCCGGCGTGGATGGTGATGTGGAAGTTCTCCCGCGCCACGTACTGAAACGCGTCCAGGTGCCTGGTCGGCGGGCTGCCGGCCTCCGCCCCCGCGATGTCGAACCCGACCACGCCCTCGTCGCGGTAGCGCACCGCGAGCTCGGCGATCTCCAGCGAGCGCGCCGCCGTGCGCATGGCGGTGAGCAGGGCATAGACGATGATTCCCCGGCCGCTGCTGCCGCGCCTGAACCCCTCGAGCACGGCCTCGACCACCTCGTCGAGGCTCAACCCGCCCGCCACGTGCAGCTCAGGGGCGAACCTGACCTCGGCGTATACTACGCCGTCGGCGGCGAGATCCTCCGCGCACTCGGCCGCCACCCGGATCAGCGCCGCACGGGTCTGCATGACCGCCACCGTGTGCTGGAACGCGTCCAGGTAGTACTTCAGGTGACCGCGCCGCGCGCCGCGGGTCAGCCAGTCCGCCACCTCAGCCGGGTCGGCCGACGGCAGCATGTCGTACCCGATCTCGCTGGCCAGCTCGACTACGGTTGACGGCCGCAGCCCGCCGTCCAGGTGGTCATGCAGCAGCACCTTGGGCGCGGCCCGGATTTCCTCGGCGGTCTGTGGCACCCCCCTATTATTGCGCTGCCGTGGTCAGGGACCTATGCGCTCCAGGATGTGCGGCGGCGCGGCCGGCTGGTCCGGCCCGATCTCAACCGCTCCCTCCAGCGCCTGCAGCGCGCCGGTGATGCGGTCGTCGTCGTTGCTGCGCAGCTCCAGGATGGGCTGACCGCGTTCCACCCGCTCGCCTGGCTTGACCAGGCAGCAGACGCCGGCCGCCGGATCCACCGGATCCTCCTTGCGGGCCCGGCCAGCGCCCAGCCGCCAGGCGGCCACGCCGACGGCCCGCGCCTCCAGCGCGCGCATCCAGCCCGCTTCCGGCGCGGATACCGTCTCGGTGTGCGCGGCGCGCGGCAGCGGTGCGTCCGGATCCCCGCCCTGCGCCGCGACCATGGCCCGGAACCTTTCCAGCGCCCGGCCGTCGGCCAGCGCCGCCGCCGGGTCCGCGTCCACCCCGGCCAGCCGCAGCATCTCGCGGGCCAGGGCGAGCGTCACCTCGGCCAGGTCTGCCGGGCCCTCGCCGTGCAGCGCCGCCACGGCCTCTTCTACCTCGATCGCGTTGCCGACCGCCCGGCCGAGCGGCGCGTCCATCCGGGTGAGCAGCGCGGAGGTCCGGACCCCGTGCTCGGCACCCAGCGCGACCATGGTCTGCGCCAGCCGCCTGGCGCCCTCCAGATCCCGGATGAACGCCCCGCCGCCGACCTTCACGTCCAGCACGAGCGCGGCCGTGCCCTCGGCGATCTTCTTGGACATGATGGAGCTGGCGATCAGCGGGATCGACTCGACCGTCCCGGTGACGTCGCGCAGCGCGTACAGCCTGCGGTCCGCGGGGGCCAGGCCCGGGCCGGCCGCGCAGATGACGCAGCCGGTCCGGCTCAGCACCGAGATCATCTCATCCGGGCTCAGGGCGGCCCGCCAGCCGGGAATGGACTCCAGCTTGTCCAGGGTGCCGCCGGTGTGGCCGAGCCCGCGGCCGGACAGCTGCGGCACGGCGACCCCGCAGCTGGCCACGAGCGGCGCCAGGATCAGCGAGACCTTGTCGCCGACCCCGCCGGTGGAATGCTTGTCCACGGTCGGCCACGGCACCGAGCCGAGATCCAGCCGCTCGCCGGAGGCAACCATGGCCGCGGTCCAGGTACGCAGCTCGGCCGGCTCGAGGCCGCGGAAATAGATGGCCATGAGCAGCGCGGACATCTGCTCATCCGCCACATCACCGCGGGCGTGCGCGGCGATCAGCCAGCGGATGTCGTCGTCGGCCAGCCGCCTGCCGTCCCGCTTGGCCAGGATCAGGTCGATAGTCTCAGGCATGCGGATCCCGCCGGGCCGCCAGGTCGCCGGCGCCGAACGCCGACGGCAGCAGGCTGCCGATCTGCCGCGGCCCCTCCGCCGTGTCCACGAGCAGTCCGGGACCGCCCGCCTCGAGCAGCAGCTGCCGGCACCGCCCGCATGGCAGCAGCGGGGCGCCGTCCGCGGCCACCACGGCGACCGCGACCAGCGCCGGGGTCCCGTCAGCTGGCTGCTGCCCTGACTGCGGAGCCAGGTCTGTATCCGCAGCTGGCTGCGGCCCGGTCCCGTGCAGCGCGGACACCAGCCCGCACTCAGCGCAGAGCGTGAGCCCGTAGGAAGCGTTCTCGACGTTGCAGCCCACCACGACCCGGCTGTCGTTGGTCTGGCCGGCCGCGCCCACCCGCAGCCGCGAGTAGGGCGCGTACGCCGAGCGGGCGGCCTGGGTGGCCGCGGCCCGCAGCCCGGCCCAGTCGATCGTCCCGCGCTCCATGCCAGCACCCTCCCCGCCCGGAGGTTAGCAGTCCGCGGCAGAACGCGATGGCGGGCAGCCGAGTCTCGATTTGGCAACGGGCGGGGCTGATCACTGTGCCGTGCTTCCCCGGACGGCTGGCCAGGTCTAACCTGCGATCATCCCGAAGCAGCAGGACGGTGGCCGGGACCGTCTCGCCCCTGCGCTCCGGGCGCAGGTCGGGGTCGAAGTGCGAACGTCGAGAACCGATACCGGATCCGGCGACAGCCGCCCCGGAAGAGGAGGCAAGCAGTGAGGCAAACCATACGGGTGAGCGCGGTCCTGGCCGTCGCAGCCCTGCTGACCGCCGCGTGCGGGTCCAGCGGCAAGTCGCCGTCGAGCACGTCGTCGAGCTCGAGCAGCTCGCCGTCGGGGACGACGGCAGGCAAGTTCCTGGGGTGCATGGTTACCGACACCGGCGGCATCGACGACAAGTCGTTCAATGCCTCGTCCTACCAGGGCATGCTGGAAGCGAAGGCCGCCGACCCAGGTAAGGTCTCGGTCAAGTACCTGCAGTCCACCTCGCCTGCCGACTACGCATCGAACATCTCGGCATTCCTCGGCCAGAAGTGCGGGATCATCGTCACCGTCGGGTTCCTGATGGCCCAGGCGACGCAGAGTGCGGCGAAGGCCAATCCTTCCTCGAAATTCGCGATCGTGGACTACCCGAAGTTCCCGCAGACGAACATCGACTCCCTGACGTTCAACACCGTGCAGGACGGCTTCCTCGGCGGCTACCTGGCCGCGGGCATGTCGAAGACCGGGAAGGTCGCGACGTTCGGCGGCCAGAAGCTGCCTACCGTGACGATCTACATGGACGGCTTCTGGGACGGCGTGCAGTACTACAACACCCAGCACCACACCAAGGTGACGGTGCTCGGCTGGAACGAGAAGACGCAGACGGGTGAGTTCACCAACAGCTTCACCAACCTGACCCTCGGCCAGACGATCACGCAGCAGTTCATCACCGAGGGCGCGGACGTCATCTTCCCGGTCGCCGGCGGAGTGGGCCTCGGCGCGGCCAAGGCCGTGCAGAACGCCGACAACACGGCAGGCTCGCAGAAGGTGAACATGGAGTGGGTGGACACCGACGGCTGTGTCAGCGCGGCGCAGTACTGCAAGTACTTCATCACCAGCGTGGAGAAGGGCATCCAGACGGCGGTGAAGAACGCGGTACTGTCCGCCGCGAACAGCACGTTCACGGGCGGCGCCTACATCGGCACTCTGGCGAACGGCGGCGTCGCGCTCGCCCCGTACCACGACTTCGTCACGAAGGTCCCGGCTGCCCTGCAGGCCGAGATCAACACCGTGAAGGCGGCCATCATCAGCGGCAAGATCGTGCCGGCCACCAAGAGCCCGGTGTAACCAGGCTCACTGACGGACAGCGCCGCGATGACGCGGCAGTGCCCCGGCACTGCCGCGTCATCGCCCGGCGGGAGCATCAGCAGAGGGACTGCGGTTGGAACTTGAGCTGCGCGGCATCACGAAGCGCTTCGGCAGCCTGGTGGCCAACGATTACATCGATCTCACCGTCGCGACCGGCGAGATCCGCGGCCTGCTCGGCGAGAACGGGGCCGGCAAGACCACGCTGATGAACATCCTCTACGGGCTGGTGCAGCCGGACGAGGGCGAGATCCGGGTGGAGGGCAAGCCGGTCACGATCCACTCCCCCAAGGACGCGATCAACCACAAGATCGGGATGGTGCACCAGCACTTCATGCTGGTCCCGGTGTTCACCGTCGCCGAGAACGTCATGCTCGGCGTCGAGCCCACCCGCGCGCTGGGCCTGCTCGACCGGCGGCGGGCCGCGCGCCAGGTGCGCGAGCTGTCCGAACGGTACGGGCTGCAGGTGAACCCGGACGCCAAGATCGAAGACCTCCCGGTCGGGGTGCAGCAGCGGGTAGAGATCATCAAGGCGCTGCTGCGCGACGCCAGCGTGCTGATCCTCGACGAGCCCACGGCGGTGCTCACCCCGGGCGAGACCGAGGACCTGTTCCGGGTCATGCGCGAGCTGCGCTCGGGCGGCCGGTCGATCGTCTTCATCTCCCACAAGCTGAGGGAGGTCCAGGCGATCGCCGACGAGATCACCGTCATCCGCCGGGGCAAGGTCGTCGGCGAGCGGCCGCCCGCCACCAGCGGCGCCGAGCTGGCCGCGCTGATGGTCGGCAGGCCCGTGGAGCTGCGGGTCAGCAAGGAGCCGGCCAGGCCCGGCGACGTCATGCTGGACGTCAGCGACCTGACGGTGGCCGGCGAGCAGGTGCCCGGCGAGGACGGCTCGGGCCGGAACGCCGTGGAGGCTGTCTCCTTCCAGGTCCGCGCCGGGGAGATCCTCGGCATCGCCGGCGTGCAGGGCAACGGCCAGACCGAGCTGTGCGAGGCGCTGATGGGCCTGCTGCCCGCCACCGGCACCGTGCGCCTGGCGGCCAGGGACATCAGCCACGCCAGCCCGAGGGACAGGCTGCGCGCCGGGATCGGGTACATCCCGGAGGACCGGCGCGAAGACGGGATCGTCGCGGACTTCTCGGTGGCCGACAACCTGATCCTGGACACCTACGACCAGCCGCCGCACGCCGCCGGGATCGCGCTGGATCTGCGGGCGATCCGCGAGCACGCGAAGAGCCTGGTCGCCGAGTTCGACGTCCGGACATCCTCGATCGATACCCCGGTGGGCACGCTGTCCGGCGGCAACCAGCAGAAGGTGATTCTCGCCCGCGAGGTCGGCCGGGAGGTACGGCTGCTACTGGCCAGCCAGCCGACCCGGGGCCTGGACGTGGGATCGATCGAATTCGTGCACCGCCGGATCGTCGAGGAGCGCGACCACGGGCTCGCGGTGGTCCTCGTGTCCTCCGAGCTCGACGAGATCTACGCGCTCTCCGACCGGATAGCGGTGATGTACGAGGGGAAGATCACCGGCTTCCGGCCGCCGACCGTGCCGGTGGCAGAGCTCGGCCTGCTGATGGCGGGCGCCCAGACCGGGCCCGCGGACGGTTCGGGCCCCGGCAGTACGGAGCCGGTGGGCGCTCCGGACGCTGTCATAGAGGCCGGCAACCCGGCACTCGGAGTCGAGCCTACGGTGGTCATCGACCCTGCAGGCACTGAGCCGGTGACCGGCGACGATCCCCCCGGCGGGGCGTCGATGAGCGGGCCGGCGGAGCCGGCATGAGCGACGACGTCAGCAGCCTGCCGCCGGACTCCGGCCCGGGCACGGGGCCCGGTCCCGGCCAGGGCGCGCCGGCCAGCCGCGGGCAGGCGGCCGCCCCGGATGCGGGTACCCACGCGGGCGTCACGTCCGGGACGGCCGCGCCCGACGGCGGCACCCCCGGGCAGACGAGGGCCCAGGCGCTGACCCGGGCCATCATCGACGCGGTCACCCAGGGCAGCCCGGCCGTGGTCACGGTCCTGGCGATCTTCCTCGCGCTCGTGCTCGGCGGGCTGATCATCGCGTTCAGCGACACGACAGTGCTGCACGCGTGGGGCAGCTTCTTCTCGGCGCCCGGCGCCGCGATCTCCGCTGCCTGGCAATCGGTCGCGGCGGCCTACTCGGCGCTGTTCGAGGGCGCGATCGTCAACCCGCATACGATCGCGGCGGCCTTCAACGGCGGCCCGGTCGGCGCCATCTTCTACCCGCTCTCGCAGACCGCGTCCCAGGCCACGCCCCTGATCCTCACCGGGCTGGCGGTGGCGCTGGCGTTCCGGGCTGGCCTGTTCAACATCGGCGCGGCCAGCCAGTGGATCGGCGGCGCGATCATCGTCGCCTACCTGGGCTTCGCGGTCAGCCTGCCGCCGGTCATCCACGCGATCGTGTGCCTGGCCGGCGGGTTCGCCGGCGGCGCGGTGCTGGGCTGGCTCGTCGGCGGCCTCAAGGCGCGGACCGGCGCGCACGAGGTGATCGTGACGATCATGCTCAACTACGTGATGTATGACCTGCTGTCCTACCTGCTGGGCACGCCGACGGCGCTGCAGCTGCCCGGGCAGGCCAACCTGACCAGCCCGAACATCGCGGTCAGCGCCCAGCTGCCGCACGTCGGCGGCCCGCCGCCGCAGGTCGGCGTCGGGTTCCTGGTCGCGCTCGCGGCCGCGGCCGGGGTGTGGTGGCTGCTCGCGCGCAGCACCGTCGGGTTCGAGTTCCGCACCGTCGGGGCCAACCCGAACGCGGCCCGTAGCGGCGGGATGAGCGTGGGCCGGACCTGGGTCCTGGTCATGCTGCTCGCCGGGGGACTCGCGGGCCTGTCCGGCGCGGTGGCCATCCAGGGCACCTTCTACAGCCTCAACTTCCAGAGCTACGGCACCTACGGCATCACCGGGATCACTGTCGCGCTGCTCGGCCGGGCCAGGCCGCTCGGGGTCGTGCTGGCCGCGCTGCTGTTCGGCGCCCTGGACGCCGGCAGCACCGTCATGCAGGCGGCTACGTCAGTTCCGGTCGACATCACCGAGGTCATCCAGGGGCTGATCGTGCTGTTCGTGGCGGCGCCGCCGCTGATCCGGGCGGTGTTCCGGCTCCGTCAGACCAGGGCGGCCGGGATGGAAGCGGCGGCGAAGGGGTGGAACGGATGACCGCGCTCGCCACCGCCGCCCGTGCCCCGCTCACGATTAACCGTAAGTACCTGGCCGCTGCGGTGCTGATGCTGTTCGGCCTGATCGACATCCTGGTGTTCGGGCTCCTGGCGCACCACAAGGGCGACGCCACGTTCGCGCTGGCCCTGCCCGGCGCCTCGGTGAACGTGCCGAGCATCCACGCGCCCGCCGCCCCGGTGTCCTACATCCTCGGCGCCGCCTCGATCCTCCTCGGCGCCGCCCGCGCGGCCTTCGGCCAGTCCACCGCGTTCAGACGGCTGAGCATCGCCGCGGTGCTGCTGTTCTTCGTGATCGCGCTGCTGTGCTGGGCGGACACCGGCAGCTGGGCCAACGGCATCCCGATCAACGTCGTCAGCCTGCTGCAGAACACGCTGACCGGCTCGATACCGCTGATCCTGGGCGCCCTGGCCGGGTGCATGGGCGAGCGAGCGGGCGTGATCAACATCGCGATCGAGGGCCAGTTGCTGCTCGGCGCGTTCACCGCCGCCGTGGTCGCGAGCGCCGTCGGCGTGCTGTGGCTCGGCCTGATCAGCGGATCGCTGGCGGGCGGGCTCGTCGGCGCGGTCCTCGCGCTGTTCGCGATCCGCTTCTTCGTCGACCAGATCATCCTGGGCGTGGTGCTCAACCTGCTGATCAGCGGGCTCACCGGCTACCTCTATGACCGGCTGCTGGTGCCGCAGGCCAACACCTACAACAACGCCAGCACATTCAGCACGGTCAAGATCCCCGGGCTCGGCAGCATCCCGATCGTCGGGCCGATCTTCTTCGACTCGACGATCTTCCTGTACCTCACCTACGCCGCGATCATCGCGGTCCAGGTCGGCCTGTTCAGCACCCGCTGGGGGCTGCGGGTGCGCGCCGTGGGCGAGCATCCCACCGCCGCCGACACCGTGGGCATCAATGTCCTCGGCATCAGGTACGGCAACCTCATCATGGGCGGCATGCTGGCCGGGATCGGCGGCGCCTACCTGACGATCGGCTCGGTGGGGACATTCAGCAAGGACATGTCCTCCGGCCTCGGCTACATCGCCCTGGCGGCGATGATCTTCGGCCGGTGGACGCCGCTGGGCGCGACCGCGGCGGCCCTGCTGTTCGGCTTCACCAAGGCCCTGGAGAGCTTCATGGGCAGCATCAGCGTGCCGATCTCGCCGTTCCTGCTGGACATGCTCCCGTACGTCGCCACGATCATCGCGGTCGCCGGCCTGGTCGGCCGGGTCCGGGCCCCCGCCGCCGACGGTAAACCGTACGTGCGAGCATGACCAGCCCGCACGCGCCGCAGGATCAGCAGGCCGCCGCCCGCACGCACCGCAGGATCAGCAGGCCGGCCGCCCGCACGCGCCGCAGGATCAGCAGGCCGGCGACCCGTATGCGGCAGCGGCGGCGAGTGCTGCCCGGCTGGCAGAGCTGACCGGCCAGCCGCGGCATGACGTGGCCGTCGTGCTCGGCTCGGGCTGGGCCTCGGCGGCCGAGGCGATCGGGCTGGCCACGGCCGAGATACCGCTGGCCGACCTGGGCGGGTTCGCCCCGCCCACCGTGGCCGGGCACGCTGGCCGGATCAGGTCGGTGCAAGCGGGCCACGCCCGGGTGCTGGTGTTCGCAGGCCGTGCCCACATGTACGAGGGGCATTCGCCGGCCACGGTGGTGCACGGCGTGCGCACCGCGATCGCCGCGGGCTGCCGGGTGATCGTGCTGACCAACGCCGCGGGCGGGATCAGCGACTACGGCGTCGGCCAGCCGGTCCTGATCCGTGACCACCTGAACCTCACTGGCCGCTCGCCACTGTCCGGTCCTCCCCCGCCGGACGGGTTCCCTGGCCGGTTCGCCGACCTCACCGAGGCGTACTCAGTCCGGCTGCGCGCCCTGGCGCGGGAGGCGGACCCGGACCTGCCCGAGGGCGTCTACGCCGGGCTGCCCGGTCCGCACTACGAGACGCCGGCGGAGATCCGCATGCTCCGCTCCCTCGGCGCCGACCTGGTCGGGATGTCGACCGTGCTGGAGACCATAGCGGCCCGCCATCTGGGCGCCGAGGTATTGGGCATCTCGCTCGTCACCAACCCGGCGGCTGGGCTAGGCGGCGCTGAGCTCAGCCACGCCGACGTGGTCGCGGCCGGGAAGGCGGCCGCGGACCGGATGGGCGCGCTGCTCGCCGCGATCGCGCCCCGGGCGCTCTGACGTGGGCGACGCCTTCGGCCCCCTCGGCAGCAAGATCGATGAAGGGGCGGGGCTGCGACCGTGACCGCGCGGCGTGGCTGGCCAGCCTTCATGATCATCTCGACTTTGCACACTCTGCGACCACGGATTCATGACAAACCGGGCGCGTTTTTGGTCGTGGCGTGTGCAAAGTCAGCACGATCGGGCTGGATCGGTCGCGGGGAAGCGGCGGGACTGCGCTCGTGAGCGGGGGGCGGGCCAGGGGCGACGGGGGGGAGATCTCTGCGGGGCTGCGGGCCAGGGTTGAGGCGTGGATCGAGGACGACCCGGATCCGGGTGACCGGGCCGAGCTGCGCGCCTTGCTGGCCGAGGGCGGGGGTGCGGCCGCGGCGGAGCTGGCGGACCGGTTCGGCGGCCGGCTGGAGTTCGGCACCGCGGGCCTGCGCGGCGCGGTCGCGGCCGGCCCGAACCGGATGAACCGGGCGGTCGTCCGGGCCGCCACCGCCGCGCTGGCCGGCTGGCTGGCCGATCGCGAGCCGGGCGCGGCCAGCGCGGGCGTCGTCATCGGCTGTGACGCCCGGCACGGCTCGGCCGAGTTCGCCGACGAGGCAGCGCAGGTCCTGGCCGGGGCCGGGATTCGTGTTCACCTGCTGCCGCGGCCGGGTCCCACGCCGCTGCTCGCGTTTTCGGTCCGGCAGCTGTCCGCGGCGGCCGGCATCATGATCACCGCGAGCCACAACCCGGCCGCGGACAACGGCTACAAGCTGTACCTCGCCGACGGGGCCCAGATCATCCCGCCCGCCGACGCCGAGATCGAAGCCGCGATACGCGGGCTCGGCCCGCTGCGCGACATCCCCACCGGGTCCCTCGACGGCCCGTTCGTCACCCGGCACGGCGAGGAGATCGCCGACGCCTACCTGGCCGCGATCACCGCGGACGCCGCCGCCCCGGACGCCGACGCACCGAGCGGCACCAGCGCACCGAACCGCAGCGCACCGGACGGCTGCGGCGTACCGAGCCACAGCAGACTGAATCGGGGCGGACCGGTCGGCAGCGACTCACCGAACCGGGGCGCAACGGGCGGCAGCGACTCACCGAACCGGGGCGGACCGGACGGCAGCGACTCACCGAACCGGGGCGAACCGGCCGGCACCAGCGCACCGGGCGGCAGCGACTCACTGGGCGACCGCAGCGCACCGAGTCGAGCCGCACCGGACGGCAGCGACGCACCGAACCGCAGCGCACCGGACGGCAGCGACTCACCGAGCCCCAGCGGCGCACCGAGCGACGACCGGACACTAAACGACAGCGGCACACGCGGCGACAGCGGCACACGCGGCGACAGCGGCACACGCGGCGACGGCGACGCACCGAGCGAGGGGGGGACGCATGGCGACGCCGCGGCGACGCAGGCCGCAGACCGGTCATCGGGCGGCGGCGGTCAGCCGCGAGGTAACGACGGCGGGCCGCTGCGGGTCGTCTACACCGCGATGCACGGCGTGGCCGGCCCGCTGATGCTCGAGGCCATCTCCCGGGCGGGCTTCGCGGCCCCGCAGGTGGTGGCCGCCCAAGCCGATCCCGACCCAGATTTCCCCACGGTCGCGTTCCCGAACCCGGAAGAACCCGGCGCCCTCGACCTCGCGATCGAGCAGGCTCGCGAGCTAAGTGCCGACCTCGTGCTGGCCAGCGATCCCGACGGTGACCGGCTGGCCGTCGCGGTACCGGATCCGGCGGCCGGCCCGGCTGGCGGCGGCTGGACCCGGCTGACCGGTGACCAGCTCGGCGCGCTGCTCGGCGCCTACCTGCTGGACCGGACCGACGCCCAGCCCGATCCGGGCAGCCGCCTCGTGGTGACCACGATCGTCTCATCGACGATGCTGTCCAAGATCGCCGCCGTGGCCGGCGCCCGCTACGCGGAGACGCTCACCGGATTCAAGTGGATCGTCCGGGGCGGCCAGGACCGGCCGGGCAGCCGGTTCCTGTTCGGCTACGAGGAGGCGCTCGGCTACGCGGCCGGCGACGTGGTCCGCGACAAGGACGGGATCGGCGCCGCGCTTGCCGTTCTCGGCCTGGCCACGCGGGCCCGGCTCGCGGGCCGCTCCCTGCTCGATTGCTACGACGCGCTCGAAGCGGCCCATGGCGTCCACCTGACCGCGCAGCTCACCGTGCGCACCGATTCGCCCGGCCAGGTCATGACCGCGCTGCGGGCCGCTCCCCCGGCCGCGCTGGCCGGCCTGCCGCTGATCTCGGCGGAGGATTCTGGCGGCCGGCGGGCCGGGCCTGCCGCCATCCGACGTGATCGTCTACCGGCTGGCCGGCGCCCGGGTGGTCATCCGGCCGAGCGGGACCGAGCCCAAGCTCAAGGTCTACTTCGAGGTCGTTGAGCCGGCGGCGGCCGGGCTGGCTGGCGCCCGGCGCGCGGCCGCGGACCGGCTGGATCCGCTGCGCGCCGCGGTAGCAGAACTCCTCGCGCGGGCCTGACGGCCGGGGCTGGCCGGCGCCCGGCGCGCGGCCGCGGACCGGCTGGATCCGCTGCGCGCCGCGGTAGCAGAACTCCTCGCGCGCGCCTGACAGCCGGCCCGACAGCCAGTCTGGCGCCGCCGCAGCGGGCGGCCTCTGGGGCCGGCGTTACGCGCTCTGGTACAGCCGGGTGAGCGCGAACTCCCGGTGACCGATCACCTCGGCGCAGGTGAGCCGGCCGTTGATCGTCCGGTCGCAGATCTCCATCAGCCGGCCGCCCGCGGCCGCCAGGTCATACTCTCTGGTCAGCAGCCCGGCACAGTCCAGGTCGATGTGCTCGGCCATGGTCTGCGCGGTCAGCGGATTCGCGGTCAGCTTGATCACCGGTTCGACCGGATGCCCGATCACGTTGCCCTGCCCGGTGGGGAACAGGTGCAGCACCGCGCCGGCCGCGGCCATCAGCGTGATGCACTCGGCGGCAGCCGACGAGGTGTCCATGAAATACAGGCCAGGCCCTGAGGCGGGAACCTCCGCGGCCTCGAGCGCGCCTGCCACCGGCCTGGAGCCCGTCTTGGCGATGTTGCCCATCGCCTTTTCCTCGATCGTGGACAGGCCGCCGCGGATGTTGCCCTGGGTCGGCTGGGAGCCGAGCAGATCTGCGCCCGCCCGGCCGATCATTTCCATGTAGCTGTCGTAGATGCCCTGGAACTTCTGCCGTACCGCGTCGCTGGCGCATCGCCCGGCGATCAGGTGCTCGCCCCCGGTCAGCTCGCTCGTCTCGCCGAACAGCACCGTCCCGCCCTCGTCCACCCACCGGTCAACGGCCTGTGCGGTCGCCGGGCATGACCCGAGACCGCTGGTGGTGTCCGACTCGCCGCACTTGATCGAGAGCATGATCTCGTGCCGCTCGACCGGCACCCGGGCGCGTTCGGAATCATCTTGCAGGAACCGGGCGGCCACCCGGGCCGCGCGCTCGATCGTCCGCAGGTCGCCGTGCCGCTCGATGGCAAAGCCCTGCACTTTCTTGCCTGTCTTGGCGATGCCTGCCACCAGCCGCTCGGTCCAGTTGGGCTCGATGCCGATGACCACGGCGGAAGCGACGTTAGGGTTGGCCCCGCTGCCTGCCAGGGTACGGAAGGTGAGGTCGAGATCAGCGCCGAACTGCAGCCTGCCGTAAGCGTGCGGCAGCGCCAGCGTGCCAGGTACCAGCTTCGCCACCGCTTCGGCCGCCGTGTTCGACAGGTCGTCCACCGGCAGGATGACCGTGTGATTCCTGATCCCGACCGCTCCGTTCTCGCGGCGGAAGCCGGTCAGCGTGCGCTGCTTCACAGCCGCGCGCTCCGCACGTTGTGGACGTGCACATGCTCGCCCCGCCGGATGTCCCTGGTGGCGATGCCGACCCGCTGGCCGTACTCGATGATCTCCTGCCCGGCCGCGATGTCGGCCAGCGCCAGCTTGTGGCCCAGCGGTACCGGCTCGGTGAGCTGCACGCTGAGCGAGGCCGGGCCGGTCAGGTAGCCGCCCGCCACCGGGCCCGGCCCGAGATCCCGCACCGCGACGCCGACCAGGTCGCCGTCACGATGGGCCAGGAAGCCCGGCGCCTGCGGCATGTGTCCCTCCCGTGGTTAGAGGTCTTACCCTGGCATGGACCACTGCTGACAGGCTAGGGGGCGGCCGTGTCCGATGACGACCAGATCTGGGCGCCGTTGCGGCAGGGCACCGTGCCGGACCTGATCGCCCGGCGGATCCTCGAGGTGATCGGCAGCGAGCGGCTCCGCCCCGGCGACAAGCTGCCCCCGGAGCGCGAGCTCGCCGCGATGCTGGGCACGTCCCGCCCGTCCCTGCGCGAGGCCCTGCAGTCACTGCGGACCCGCGGTTCGGTGGAGATACGGCACGGCTCGGGGGTGTACGTCGCCGACCCGGCGACCACCCGCAGCCTGCGCGAGGCGCTGGTGGCCGAGGAAGTCAGCCTGCGGGAGCTGTTCGACATGCGGGAGGTGCTCGAGCCGCCAGCCGCGGCCTGGGCCGCCAGGAACGGCGACAGCGAGAAGCTGGCCGCCGCGGCGGAGGCCTATCAGGCGCTGGTGACCGCGAGCCTTGCCGCCACGGGGGCCGGCGCCACGGGGGGCGGCGCCACGGGAGGCGGCGCCATAGGGGGCGGCACCATAGGGGGTGGCGCCCGGGGGGCGGCGCCATAGGGGGCGGCGCCGATGCGGACTGGCAGCGGCTACAGGACCTCGATGCCGCCTTCCACCTGCGCATCGCGGAGGCCGCCGACAACCGTTTCCTGGCCCGGGCCCAGGCGGTGCTGCAGGAGATCATCGCCAACGGCACGGTCAGCACGCTGCGCCTGCCCGGGCGGCTGGAGAAGTCCCGCGCCGAGCACGAGCGCATCCTGGCCGCGGTGCGGTCGGGAGACCCGACGGCCGCCAGGCGGGCCGCCTTCGCCCACATCAGCAGCGCACGCCGGGCGGCAGCGAGCAGCTAGGTGACAGCCATAGCTAGGTGACACCCAAGTTGTTCCCGGGGTCTCCGGTATCGCGCCGCCGCCCCGGACCGCATCGGAGATCGCGAGCTCACCTTCGCCCGCACCACAGAGAGCGGGCTGGCCACGTCCTCGAGCGATTTACCTTCCCCGTCCACGCCGAGGAAGATCTCGACGGTCCCGCCGAGGATCATCGCGCCGGCCCTGATCAGATAGCCGACGTAGAGCTTGTTCGGCTCTGGGCCTCGGATGCGGTTGCCAGGTTAAGCTCCGTGGCGGGAGGATCCGTCCTCTACCCATTTCTCGCGGTTTACTACCGGTTGCGCCGGACGCGGACGCCGGGCGTGTTCCCGATAGGGGAAACCCCAGGCGCAAGAGGGGTGCTAACCGCATTACCCCGGCCCGGCCGCCATCCGTAAGTTGTCCGCAGGACGAGCAGCCGCTGGAGGCGCCATGGGCACGGATCGCCGGGATGAGATCGCTGCCTCGGTGGCCGCCCACCAGGACCTGGGACCCGGCTACGAACGGGCAGTGGCCGAGGGCCTGGTGGAGCGCATCGGGGCAGAGATCGACCAGCGGGTAGCCACCGAGATCGACCAGCGGGTGGCGGCCGAGCTGGAGGAGTACCTGGACTGCAGGCATCTGCGCCGGGCCAGGCGGCGGGCGCGGGCGGGGCGGCCGGGGCGGCCCTCCGTCCTGCTGGCGCTCGTGTCGATGGCGGCCGCCGTGTCAGTCACCGCGATCGTGCTCACCACCGCCGCGTCGAGCGTCGACTACGCGAACGGCGGTGCCAGCAGGTCGGGTCCGGGTGCGGCCGCCGTCCTGCTGACCGCGCTGATCTGGATCATCGTCGGCGTCATCAACGTGGCCTACGCACGCAGGCCGCAGCAGTAGCACGCGGCCGCGCCCCGGTCGCGCCCACCCGATACGATCGGCATCGCCATGACGGGCGTGCCCGGCGGGATGGCCCGGCGCGCACCCAGCGAGAGGACGCGATGACCACGGGCTCGACATTCCTTCCGGCCGGCGCGATGGTGGCGCTGGCTACCCCGGTGCACGCCGACGGCACCCTCGACGAGGCCGGACTGGAACGGCTCGTCCAGCGGGTGGTGACCGGCGGCGTCGACGGGATCAGCCCGGTCGGCTCCACCGGCGAGGGAGCCCTGCTCACCCGCGCGCAGCGCCAGGACGTCTGCCGCCGGGTGCGCGCACTCTCGCCACCGGGCATGCCAGTGATCCCGGGCCTGCCCCTGGTCACGCTGCGCGAGGGCCCGGATGAGCTCAAGGGGCTCGCCGAGGCGGGGGCGACCGCGGCGCTGGTCGCGGCGCCGTTCTACTACCCGCTGTCCGATAGCGGCGTGCTGCGTGTCTACGAGACCCTGGCCGACCAGTCGCCGCTGCCGCTGGTGCTCTACAACATCCCGGTCTACACCAAGATCACTATCGCGCCCGAGGTGGTCGGCAGGCTGGCCGCTCATCCGGCCATCGCCGGGATCAAGGATTCCAGCCGGAACATGGAGTATCACGAGCAGGTTATCTACACCACGGCGGGCGCCGAGTTCGGCGTGCTCACCGGCTCGGACACGCTGCTGGTCGCGAGCCTCACGCTCGGTACGGCCGGCACGATCGCGGCCAGCGCGAACCTGGTGCCCGAGCTCACCACCGGGGTGTGCCGGGCCGTCGCGGCCGACCGGGCGGCCGAGGCGCTGAGCCTGCAGCAGCGGCTGACCAGGATCGTCACCGCTTGCCGGCGCGGCTACGCCCCGGCCGGCTGGAAGGCCGCGCTGGAGATCGCCGGCGTCTGCGCCGCCCATCCGGTACCGCCGGGAACCCCGCTGTCGGCTGGCGACCGGGCCGATCTCGCGGAGCTACTCGCCGCTGAAGGGCTCGCCGCCGGGTAGCACCGGGAAGCAGCCGCCACCGCCGGGAAGCAGCCGCCACCGCCGGGAAGCCCGGTCACCGCCGGGTAGCCGGGGCGGCTCTCAGGCGCCGGTACCCCCGGCCGGAACAGCCTGCGCCACCGGGACAGGCCGGGGCGGCGCCGGTGCCCTCGGGGGCTGTCAGGCGCCGGTGCCCCCGGGGCGGCTGTCAGGCGCCGGTGCCCCCGGCCGACACAGCCTGCGCCGTCGGCGCGTCGGCCGCCTGGGCCTGCGCCAGCGAGCGGGAGATCTCCACGCAGCCGACCGCGATCAGCAGGACGGCCACGATCTCGGCCGCGAGCCAGGGACCGGTCCGCAGCTTCTCGTTGAACAAGGTCACCCCGTATGCCACGCTGATCAGCGCGTCGCCCAGGGTCAGCGGGGGCTGGGCCGCGACCAGGGAACCAGCCTGCAGGGCGTTCTGCAGCAGGAACAGCGCCCCGACGCCGGCCACCGCGGCGCTATACAGCTCCCACGACGTGAAGAACGGGACGACGCCCCGGGACAGCGCCGCCATCGCGTTCTTCAGCAGCGTCGCGGTCAGCGCATAGCCGCACGCCGCGGCCAGCGCGAACGCCGCGGCGCGCGCGTTCCCGCGCAGCCGGACGCCCGCGATGATCAGCACGGTCTCGAAGCACCCGGTGGCGAACAACGTCACCAGCCATACGTGCAGCGGAGCACGGGCCTGGTCGCCGGACGGCGCGGCGGCGGCCAGTCCCGCGCCCAGGCTGACCGTGACCAGGACAATCGCCCACCAGGTCAGCCGCGGCATCTTCTGCTTGGACAGCCTGCTGGCCAGCAGCAGGGTGAACGGGAGCTCGATGATGAAGATCGGCTGCACCAGGGCGACCGGGCCGGTCGCCAGCGCGGTCGCCTGGCAGACCGCCGCGACGATGACCATGCCGATGCCCGCCAGCCACACTTTGCGCCTGATCAGGTAGCCGAACAGCGACAGGTGCAGCGCCTTCGACTGCGGCGCGTCCCTCGCGGCACGCCGCTGGAACACCGACGCCGTCCCGTTAGCCAGCGCGGTCAGCAGGGCGAACACGACCGAGACCACCGCGGCATCCTATCGGCACACGCGGGCGCGGTTTGCCCCGCGGCGTCCTGTCCCGCCAGCTCCGCGCGGAACAGGCCGCGGGACAGGCCGCGGGACAGGCCGCGGGACAGGCCGCGGATCAGGCCAGCGGCAGGACCCGTCCCCTGGCGGCGAGCCAGCCCGCAGCCAGCTCCGCCGCGCACAGCGCGAGCAGCATGCCGATCGGAACGTCCCAGCCACCGGTGCTCGCGTGCAGCAGCCCGACGGCGAGCGGGCCGGCGGTCGCCAGCAGGTAACCCCAGCCCTGCGCGAGCGCGGACAGCGACGCGGCGCCCGCCGGGCTGGGAGCCCGCGCCATCGTGAAGAAGATCGCCAGGCCGAGCGAGGCGCCCTGGCTCAGCCCGAGCACCAGGATCCAGGCCCAGGCGCTGCCGAGCGGGCCGTACAGCGACCCGGCGATGCCCGTCGCGGTCGCCAGCACGGTGGGCACGACCAGCAGCCGCTGGGCCGACATCCGGTGCGCGAGCACCGGGATGAGCAGGCAGGTGGCGGCGTTGCCCAGGTTCATCAGGGCGAGCAGGTCGCCGGCGTGCGCCGCGCTCATGCCGCGGTCGCGCAGCAGCGTGGGCAGCCAGGACAGCGTGGCGTAGTAGGACAGGCTCTGCAGGCCCATGAACGCGGTGACCTGCCAGGCCAGGGCGTGCCTGGTGACGGCGACCCGGCCCGCGGCCTGCCGTGCCGTCAGCGGCCCGCCCGGGCCGGCCGCGGGCCGGTAACGCCACTGCGGCAGCCAGACCACGAAGGCCACCGCGGCCGGCACCGCCCACACCCAGAGGGAGAACCGCACCGGGCCGCCGAGCCAGCCGGCGTGCGCGGTGTCCCGGAACGCCGGCACGGCCAGCAGCGAGCCGAAGACCGCGCCCACGGCCAGGCTCAGCAGGTACACCCCGATGAGCAGCCCGGCCCGGCCCGGCTGCCGCCGCTTGATCAGGCTGGGCAGCAGGACGTTCATCAGCGCGATCGCCCCGGAGGCCAGCACGGTTCCGGGGTACAGCAGGCTGCCGGGCAGCGCGCCGCGCAGCACCAGCCCGACCGCCACCAGGGCGAGCGAGCCGAGCAGCACCCGCTCCTCGCCGAACCTGCGGCTCAGCGGCGCCGCCACCCCGGAGAACAGGCCGAAGCACAGAACCGGGATCGTGGCCAGCACGGTGATCGCCGTCGCGGACAGGCCGAGCCGGGCGGACAGCTCAGGAAAGATCGGCGGCAGGCTGGTGACCGCGACGCGCAGGTTGAGCGCCAGCACCGTGATGCCGATGACCAGCAGCGCGCCGGCCGCCCGGCGCACGGCTGGGGAGCCAGCGCTCGCTGGCTCCCGCAGTGACGCCGGCGGAGTGCTCAGTGCCTGGCCAGCAGCGTCCGCAGCACGAACTGCATGATCCCGCCGTGCCTGAAGTACTCGGCCTCACCCGGAGTGTCGATCCGGACCACCGCGCGGAACTCCCGGCCCTCGCCCGAGTCACCGTCGGCGTGCGCGACCACGGTGACCTCGTCCGGCACGGGTCCCGAGGTCATCTCCTCGATCCCCAGCACGTCGAAGGTCTCGTGCCCGGTCAGGCCCAGCGTCTCCGCCGACTCGCCCGGCCGGAACTGCAGCGGCAGCACGCCCATGCCGATCAGGTTAGACCGGTGGATGCGCTCGAACGACTCGACCAGCACGGCGCGGACGCCGAGCAGCGCAGTGCCCTTGGCCGCCCAGTCCCGGGACGAGCCGGAGCCGTACTCCTTGCCGCCGAGGACGAGCAGCGGGGTGCCCTCCTCCAGGTACTGGCGCGACGCCTCGTAGATGCTCATCTGCTCGCCGGCCGGGAGCTTCACCGTGACACCGCCCTCGGTGCCGGGCGCCAGCTGGTTCCGCAGCCGGATGTTGCCGAACGTGCCCCTGATCATCACCTCGTGGTTGCCGCGCCGCGACCCGTAGGAGTTGAAGTCGCGCCGCCCCACGCCGTGGGACTGGAGGTACTGTCCCGCCGGGCTGTCCGCCCTGATCGCGCCCGCCGGCGAGATGTGGTCGGTGGTCACCGAGTCGCCCAGCACGGCCAGCACGCGGGCGCCGCGGATGTCGGTCAGCGGCGCGGGCTCGGCCGGCATATCCTCGAAGTACGGCGGCCGCCGGACGTAGGTAGAGTCGGGGTCCCACTCGTAGGTGTCACCCGACGGCACCGGCAGCGAGCGCCACCGCTCGTCGCCGGTGAACACGTCGGCGTAGTCGCGGGTGTACATCTCGGCGGCCACCGCGCTGGCCACGACCTCGGCGATCTCGTCCGGCGACGGCCAGATGTCGGACAGGTAGACCGGCTCCCCGGCGGCGCTGCGGCCGAGCGGCTCCGAGGTCAGGTCGATGTCCATCGTGCCGGCCAGCGCGTAGGCCACCACGAGCGGCGGCGAGGCCAGGTAGTTCATCTTGACGTCCGGATTGATCCGGCCCTCGAAGTTCCTGTTCCCCGACAGCACCGACACCACCGCCAGGTCGCTGTCGCTGACCGCCTCGCTGATCGCCTCGGGCAGCGGCCCGGAGTTGCCGATGCAGGTGGTGCAGCCGTAGCCGACCAGGTTGAAGCCGAGCTTCTCCAGGTAGGGCAGCAGGCCGGAGCGCTCGTAGTAGTCCATGACCACCTTGGAGCCCGGCGCCAGCGTGGTCTTCACCCACGGCTTGCTGGCCAGCCCGGCCTCGACGGCCCTCTTGGCCAGCAGCGCGGCGCCCACCATCACCGACGGGTTGGAAGTGTTCGTGCAGGACGTGATGGCCGCGATCACCACCGAGCCGTGGTCGATGGTGACCTTGGCCCCGTCGTCCAGGGTCACCTCGGTCGGCGTCGATACGAGCGTTGTCTCCCCGGCGGCTGACGGCGGGCTGGCCTCCTCCGCGGTGCTTTGCTCGGTCTCCGTGGCGACGGGGTCGGAAGCGGGGAACGTGTCGGCCACGCCGTTGTCGGACTCCGGCACGGAGACGTAGTGGGTCACCGCCGCGCGGAAGGATGTCTTCGCGTCGGTCAGCGCCACCCGGTCCTGCGGCCGCTTCGGGCCCGCCAGCGACGGCACCACGGTGGACAGGTCGAGCTCGAGCTCCTCGGAGTACCTGGCGCTGTCGGTACCCGGCTCGTACCACAGGCCCTGCTCCTTGGCGTACGCCTCGACCAGCGCGACCTGCTGGCTGGGCCTGCCGGTGAGCCGCAGGTAGGTGAGCGTCTGCTCGTCGACCGGGAAGATCGCGCAGGTGGACCCGAACTCGGGGCTCATGTTGCCGATCGTCGCCCGGTTCGCCACCGGCACCGCGGCCACGCCCTCGCCGTGGAACTCGACGAACTTGCCGACCACGCCGTGGTGGCGGAGCAGCTCGGTGATATGCAGCACCAGGTCGGTGGCCGTCGCGCCGTCGGGCAGCTCACCGGTGAGCCGGAACCCGACCACCCGCGGGATCAGCATGGAGATCGGCTGGCCGAGCATGGCCGCCTCGGCCTCGATGCCGCCGACGCCCCAGCCGAGTACGCCGAGCCCGTTCTGCATCGTGGTGTGCGAGTCGGTGCCCACGCACGTGTCCGGGTAGGCGGCGCCACCGGACGTCATGACCACCCGGGCCAGGTGCTCGATGTTCACCTGGTGCACGATCCCGGTGCCGGGCGGGACCACCCGGAAACCCTCGAACGCCTCCTGGCCCCAGCGCAAGAAGGCGAACCGCTCGGCGTTCCGCTGGAACTCCAGGTCCACGTTGCGCTGGAACGCGTCCGCGCGGCCGAACACGTCGGCAACCACCGAGTGATCGATGACCAGCTCGGCCGGGACCAGCGGGTTGATCCTGGCCGGATCGCCGCCCAGGACGCGCATGGCCTCCCGCATGGTGGCCAGGTCCACCACGGCCGGCACGCCGGTCAGGTCCTGCAGGATCACCCGCGCCGGGGTGAACGCGATCTCGGTGTCGGGCTGCGCGTCCGGATCCCAGCCGGCCAGCGCGCGCACGTGGTCGGCGGTGACGTTCACGCCGTCCTCGGTGCGCAGCAGGTTCTCCAGCAGGATCTTCAGGCTGAAGGGCAGCGTCTGCGCGCCATCAACCGTGTCCAGCCTGTGTACCTGGTACGACTCTTCGCCCGCCCGCAGCGTTGCCTGGCTGCCGAAGCTGTCCGCGGTCATCCGCACCGACCTCCCAAGATCTGCCTGCCCCGCCAGGCACCTGCCCACGGTGTCAGCGGCTATCCGCTCTTCAGTCCATCATATCTTGACGTCAAGGTACTTCGCGGGCGGCGCGGCAGCGCGAGCGGGGCGCGGCCAGCGGGGCTCAGAGGTTGCCGCGGCGCTCCTGCTCCCGCTCGATCGACTCGAACAGCGCCTTGAAGTTGCCCTTGCCGAACCCCAGCGACCCGTGCCGCTCGATCAGCTCGAAGAACACCGTAGGCCGGTCACCCAGCGGCGCGGTGAAGATCTGCAGCAGGTAGCCGTCCTCGTCCCGGTCCACCAGGATCCCGCGCGACCGCAGCTCCTCGACGGGCACCCGCACCTGGCCGATCCGCGCCCGCAGCTGCGGATCGGTGTAGTAGCTGTCCGGGGTCTCGAGGAACGGCACGCCCCGCGCCCGCAGCACGTTGACCGCGCCCAGGATGTCGCCGGTGGCCAGCGCGATGTGCTGCACGCCCGGCCCGCCGTAGAACTCGAGGAACTCGTCGATCTGCGACTTGCGCTTGCCGACGGCTGGCTCGTTGAGGGGGAACTTGACCCGGTGGTTGCCGTTGGCGACGACCTTGGACATCAGCGCCGAGTAGTCGGTGGCGATGTCCGCGCCGACGAACTCGGCCATGTTCACGAAGCCCATGACCTCGTTGTAGAAGTCCACCCAGGCGTCCATCCGGCCCAGCTCGACGTTGCCCACGGTGTGATCCACCGCCTGGAACAGCCGCTTCGGGTCGCCGTCAGCCCGGCTGACGGCCGTCCGCGCGGCCGTGTACCCGGGCAGGTACGGGCCGTGGTACCGGGTCCGGTCGATGAGCGTGTGCCGGGTGTCGCCGTAGGCGGCGATCGCCGCGATCCGCACGGTGCCATGCTCGTCCGACTCGTCGTAGGGCTCGGCCAGCACGGTCGCGCCCATCCGCCGCGCGCGCCGCACGCACTTGTCCACGTCCGGCACCGACAGCGGCAGGTCGGTGACGCCGTCGCCGTGCGCGCGGTGGTGATCGAGCATCCAGCTGCCCGGCCGCACCCCGCCGTTGATCACGAACCGGGCCGAGCCGGACGTCAGCACGTAGGACTTGAACTCGTGGTTGCCGGTCTCCGGCCCGCGGTAAGCGGCCAGCTCCATGCCGAACACCGCCTGGTAGAAGTGCGCGGTCTGGGTCGCGTTGCCGGCCACGAAGACCACCGCGTCCAGCGCGGTGACCGGGAACGGGTCCGCTGACTGGTCGTAGTCCACCAGCCCGACGAGCTGCTTCAGCTGGGCCGAGGCCATCCCGGCCGCGGCCTCGTCGGCCGTCAGCTCGCCGGTGCCCGGTGCGTGCGTGCTGGTCGTCATGGCAGGCCTTTCCGCTCCTGAGGCAACCTGTAGCACTCACTTCAGCCTTTAACGCACGGGTACGCAACCGGCACCGTTCGGGATAATCGATTTGTACAGCCGTTGCCCGGTTACGGTGGAAGATATGGTCAATCTGAATACCGAACGGGCAGGCCGGCTCGTTCGCCGGGTCGCTAGACCGGCCGGTGGGTGATCGGCTCCCGGCCGGGCGGCTGGTGCGGCGGCGGGCCCGGCGTCACCGGCGGCACGTCGCGGACGACCGGCTTGTCCTCGAGCATCAGCTGCTCGCCGTGGTGCAGCAGCGGCATCGGGTCGCCCTCCAGCAGCTCGTACCGCGCCTTGTTGCGCGAGATCGTGACGCACAGCCTGCGGCCGCGGTAGCGCAGCCGGAAGGTCAGCTTGGACATGCCGCCGGACAGCCGGGGGCTGAACGCCAGCGTGTCGTCCTGCGGCCGCATCCCGCCGAAGCCGGCCACCAGCGCCGTCCACGCGCCCGCGAGCGAGGCCATGTGCAGACCGTCACGGGTGTTGTGCTGCACGTCGTGCAAGTCCATCAGCGCGGCCTCGGCCAGGTAGGCGTGCGCCAGGTCCAGGTGCCCGGTCTCGGCGGCCATCACCGACTGCGTGTTGGCCGACAGAGAGGAATCCCGCACGGTCAGCGCCTCGTAGTAGGCGAAGTTGCGCGCCTTCTGCTCGGGCGTGAACGCGTCGCTGCGCAGCTGCATGGCGAGCACCAGGTCCGCCTGCTTGACCACCTGCGTGCGGTACAGCTCGAAGTAGGGATAGTGCAGCAGCAGCGGGTACTTGTCCGGCGGGGTGTTCTCGAAGTCCCACCGCGCGTGGTCGGTGAACGCCTCCGCCTGCGGATGCACGCCGAGCCGTTCGTCGTAGGGAATGGTCATCGCGGCCGCGGCGTCGCGCCACGCCGCCGCTTCCTCGGTGGTGACGCCGAGCGCGCCGGCCTCGTCCATGTGCTTGGCCGCGACGTCCGCCGCGGCGACCAGGTTCTGCTGGGCCATCAGGTTCGTGTAGACGTTGTTGTCCGCGATCGCGCTGTACTCGTCCGGGCCGGTGACGCCGTCGATGCGGAACTTGCCATCCCTGTCGTGGTTGCCGAGCTTGCGCCACAGCCGCGCGGTCTCGACCAGCATCTCCAGGCCGGGGCCGCGCTCGAACTCCTCGTCCCCGGTCGCGTCCAGGTACCGCAGGATCGCGTCGGCGATGTCGGCGTTGATGTGGAACGCCGCGGTCCCGGCCGGCCAGTAGCCCGAGCACTCCGGGCCCCTGATCGTCCGCCACG
Source organism: uncultured Actinomycetes bacterium (assembly GCA_963702235.1). Classification (GTDB taxonomy): domain Bacteria; phylum Actinomycetota; class Actinomycetes; order Streptosporangiales; family Streptosporangiaceae; genus PALSA-505. Next base: position 165,635 of record CAVPBZ010000018.1, on the reverse strand, counting down.
GGTAGGCCGCCCCGGCCAGGCCGAGGTCGATCGCGTGCTTGCGGGCCTCGGGCAGGATCATGTGCCGCCAGCCGAGCGCATCGGCGACCGCGTCCGGCTGCGTGTAGGTCAGCACCGGCAGCACGAACGTCTCGGTGTCCCAGAACGTGTGCCCGTCGTACCCGGGCCCGGTCAGCCCCTTGGCCGCGATCGGGCGCAGCTCGGCGCGGGCGCCGGCCTGCAGGATGTGGAACAGCCCGAACCGCACCGCCTGCTGGATCTCCGCGTCGCCCTCGACGGCGACGTCCGCGCCGGACCAGAACTCGTCGAGGTAGCCGCGCTGCTCGGCGAGCAGGCCCTCCCACCCGGTCAGCCGGGCCAGCGCCAGCGCGCCCGCGACCTGGTCGTGCAGCGCGGGCCGGGACCGCTGGCTGGACCAGCCGTAACCGATGTACTTGGTGATCTCCAGCCGCTCCCCCGGCGTCACCATGGCTGCCATCGTGGTCCGGCCGAGGTCGGGTGAGGACTCGGTGCGGACGGACATCCGCTCCGGACCCGCCACCTCGTGGCTCATCCCGGCGGCCAGCATCAGGTTGCTCACCCTCGTGCGGTGCACCAGGATGACCCGCTGCTGGTCGTCGTTGCTGGCGACGTGCTCCTCGCTGACCAGCGGAGAATCGAGCACCGCCGCGACCCGCGGGTCCTTGCCCATGTCGGGCAGCACCTCGTTCGCGACGAGCTCGGACTGGATGACCAGCCGCATCGGCTCGTCCACCGGCTCGACGGTGTAGCGGATCCCCGCGACCGCGCGCTGGCCCAGCGAGACCATCCGCACCGAGGTGATCTTTACCCTGTTGCCGGCCGGCGAGCTCCACTCCACCTCCCTGGTCAGCATCCCCGCGCGCAGGTCGAGCCTGCGCACGTGCGAGTGCACGATGCCGTACCTGACGTCGAACGGCTCGTCGTTCACGTGCAGCCGGATGATCTTGCAGTTGGTGACGTTGATGATCGTCTGGCCGGACTCCGGGTACCCGTAGCCGGCCTCGGCGTACGGCAGCGGCCTGAGCTCGTACAGCGAGTTCAGGTAGGTGCCGGGCAGTCCGTGCGGCTCGCCCTCGTCCAGGTTCCCGCGCAGCCCGATGTGCCCGTTCGACAGGGCGAATACCGATTCGCTCTGCGCGAGCGTATCGAGCTCGAGCTCGGACTCGATGATGCACCACGGTTCGACACCGTATGCGGCCTGCCCGATTGTCCGCGCTCCGCGGCGAGCGGAACCGGACACATTGGTACCCGCCGATGCGCCCTGCGCAAGCGCCGAAACCCGGACCTTCTGCCGCCGTGGGGTACTCATGCTCGTCTCACCTGTCCAGCAGCTCCTCAAGGTCGCGGACTACGATGTCCGCGCCATGCTCCAGCAATTCCTTGGCCTGGCCCGTCCGGTCCACGCCGACGACCAGGCCGAAGTGCCCGGCCCGGCCGGCCTCGACTCCGGCCAGCGCGTCCTCGAACACCGCGGCCTGGGCGGGGGCCACGCCCAGGTCCTGCGCCGCGGCGAGGAAGGTGTCCGGCGCGGGCTTGCCGGCCAGCCCGCGCTGCTTGGCGATCACGCCGTCGATGCGGGTGTCGAACAGGTCGGCGATCCGGGCGACCTCGAGCACCTGGGCGGTGTTGGCGCTCGAGGAGACGACCGCGGTCTTCAGCCCCGCCGCGCGGACGGCCCTGATGTAGCGCACCGATCCGTCGTAGACCTCGACCCCGTGCTTATCGATCATCTCGAGCACGAGCGCGTTCTTGCGGTTGCTCAGCCCGTTGACGGTCAGCGCTGTGGGCGGGTCGGACGGCTCGCCCTCGGGCAGCTCGATCCCCCTGGCCTGCAGGAAGGACCGGGTCCCGTCCAGCCGGGGCTTCCCGTTGACGTACCGGTCATATTCGTGCACCGCGTCGAACGGCACGAACGCGGCGCCGGTCTGCGCGTCGTGCCGGCGGAGGAAGTCGTCGAACATCTCTTTCCAGGCCGCCGCGTGGACGAGCGCCGTCCTGGTCACCACACCGTCCAGGTCGAACAGGCACGCCCGGGTCGGGTCCGGAAGTCCCAGCATTATCTCTACCTCCCGCCCTGCCACGGGCCGTGCCCCCGGTCGCGCGCTGAGCCCGTGCGGAATCCCCCTACTGTGCCAGAGCCTGGGGGGTTGTGCCTGGCCTGCGGGCCATCCGGTTGACCCCGGTCCTGTCCTCCCGTGCTACCCGCCGGGGAGGACCGCCTGCGCCTCGGTGACCTGGCCGGGCAGAACGGACGGATCGCCGCGCAGTCCGGTTGGCACGACGTTAACCGACCGGCCGGGGTGCCCGGACCGTGGTGGTCCGTGCGCCTCGCCGCGCTGGCCGGGCTCATCGCGGCTGCCCCTGGGCTGGCGGGGGCGGCCAGGCGTCCGGCACCGGGCCGGGCCACGGCGCCGGCGGCTGCGGGTACGACGGCATCGCCCCGTCCGGCTGCGGGTACGCCACGCCCGGCTGCGGGTATGACGGCATCGTCCCGTCCGGCGGGTACGCCGGCGTCGATCCGTGCGGCAGCCGGTAAGCCGGGACCGGCCCGTCCGGCTCCGGGTAACCCGCGTCCGGCTGCGGGTAGGCCGGCGCCGACGGTAGCTCGGCCCGATAGGCCTGCTGCTCGGGCGAGGCCAGCGGCATCAGGGACGGCCCGCTGTACGCCGGCGGCCCGGCGTCGGTGGCGGCCGGCCCGCGCGGCAGCTGGCGCTGCCACAGCGCCGCCATGATCATCAGCCCGAGGCCGCAGAGCAGCCCGGCCAGCATGAGGAACTCACCCGCGACGCCCAGTCCGCTCCAGCCGCTGCGGGAGGCCAGTCCCATGGCCGTGCCGGTGACCCAGAGGACCACGCCCGCGGTGAGCGGCACCGCGCCGGCCACGGCCAGCCAGGCGATGACCCGTATCCGGCGGACCGTGGGCGGAACGGCAACCACCAGTTCAGCCTCGCACTGCTCGCCCTGCCCCGCAAACGCTAGCCGGTCGCGGCGGCCCAGCCCGCCCAGTGATCCACCACCACGCAGATCACCGGCCCGGCCGGCGGGCTGTGCCGGTACTGCGGGTACCGCCCGGTCAGCAGCTGGACCGGGCCCGCCATCTCGCCCGGACCGGTCAGGATGGACGCGCGGCCGTCGGCCCGCACCCACCACAGCAGCGACCAGTCCTCCTCGTAGTGGTCGGCCAGCACCGCGACCTGCGGGTGCGCCCGGATGTTACGGAGCCGCTGCAGGTCACGGGTGGCTTTCGGCTTGCTGTCCACGACGCTGTAGATACGGTCGCCCTGCAGCGCGAACGTGACCGGAACGATGTGCGGCGGCCCGGGCCCGGCCAGGGTGGCCAGCCGGGCCACCCGCGCCGCGCCGAGCCGTCGTCGCGCCTCGTCGGCCGCAAGCTTCAGGGCAGACCGCTCCTTCCGCAGCTGAGATCCTTACCCGGCCCCGCCCCGGGCCGGGGTCACGCGACCCGCGGCATGACCTCAGCCGCGATCAGCTCCAGGTGATCGATATCGGTCAGGTCGAGGACCTGCAGGTAGACGGCCTCCGCCCCGATCTCGCCGAACTGGCCGAGCCGGTTGACGACCTCGGCAGGCGTCCCGGCCACGCCATGCTCCCGCAGGTCTCTCAGCGGCATGCCGATGGCGCCCGCCCGCCGCTCCAGCTCGGCCTTGTCCCGGCCGCAGCAGACCGGCTGCGCCAGCGAGTAGCGCATCGACGAGCTGTCCCGGCCCGCCGCCGCGCAGGCTTCCCGCACCCGCGCGAACGCGGCCGCGGTCTCCTCCAGGCTCTTGAACGGCACATTGAACTCGCTGGCGTAGGCGGCCGCCAGCCGCGGCGTCCGGCGCGGCCCTGCCCCGCCGAGCAGCACCGGCGGGTGCGGGCGCTGGGCGGGCTTGGGCAGCGCGGGCGAGTCGGTCAGCTGGTAGTGCGAGCCGTCGTAGGAAAACGTCTGGCCCGCCGGCGTCGTCCACAGGCCGGTGATGACCGCGAGCTGTTCCTCGAGCCGGTCGAACCGCTCCGCGACCGGCGGGAACGGGATCCCGTAGGCCGTGTGCTCGGCCTCGTACCAGCCGGTGCCGAGTCCCAGCTCGATCCGGCCGCCGCTCATCTGGTCCACCTGCGCCACCGTGATGGCCAGCGGGCCCGGCAGCCGGAACGTCGCCGAGCTCACCAGCGTGCCGAGGCGGATCCTGCTCGTCTCGACCGCCAGCGCGGCCAGCGTCGCCCAGGCGTCCGTCGGACCGGGCAGCCCGCTGCCGCCGTCGCCGATCTTCAGGTAGTGGTCGGAGCGGAAGAACGCGTCGAAGCCGAGCCGCTCGGCCGCCTGCGCCACCCGGCGCAGCGTCGCGTAGTCGGCTCCTTGCTGTGGTTCGGTGAATACCCGTAGTCGCATGAGTCCCATTTTTGCTCACCGGTGCGCGGCACCCGAGACGATGGAGCAAATGGTAGGTGATAGCCGGCCAAACGCTTCATTATCCCGGAGGGACGCCCAGGGGGAGCTAGGCGCGGGTGAGCGTGGCGACGCACTCGACGTGGTGCGTCATCGGGAACGCGTCGAAGGCCCGCAGGTCCTCGAGCCGCCAGCCGAGTTCACCGAACACGGCGATGTCCCTGGCCAGCGTCGCCGGGTCGCACGACACGTAGGCGATCCGTTGCAGGCTGCCGACGGCCTGGCCGACGGCGCCCTCGCTGCCATGACGGCCCGGCCTCGATGCGCCCGCCGCGCGCTGACCCGTGTCCCCTTCGTCGCCCGCCCGCTCTCGGGTCCCGGCGAGCAGCTCGATGACGCGGCGGTCGGCCCCGGTCCGCGGCGGGTCCAGCACCGCCAGGCTGGCGCCGCCCAGCCCGCGCTGCTCCAGCACCTGCGCGGCGTCGCCCCGGTGCACTCGGACCTGCGGGAAGCCGGACAGGTTCTTGCGGGCGTCGCGCACCGCGGCGACATCGGCCTCCACCCCGGTGACCAGCCCGGCGAGCCCGACCGCCTCGGCCAGCGCGGCGGTGAACAGGCCCGCGCCGCAGTACAGGTCGAGCGCCACGTCACCCGGCTGCGGGCGCAGCGCGGCGAGCACCACCTCGGTCAGCACGTCCGCGGCGGCCGGGTGAACCTGCCAGAAGACGCCGCTGCTGACCCGCCAGGTCCGGCCGGCCGCGTGCTGGGTGAGCGACGGCCGGGCGAGCTCGCCGGCCGACCGCCCCGGGCCCGACACCGCCACCGACCGCTCCCCCGACCCGGCCGAGACCGTCACGTCGACGCCGCGGGCACGCGGCCACCGCCGGCCCGGCACGTCCGCCGCGCGGACCAGCGGATGCGCGATCAGGCAGTCGGTGATGCCGACCACCTCGCGCGAGCGGTGCTTGCGCAGGCCCGCCGTCCCGTCCCGGCCGACGGCGAAGCCGACCCTGGTGCGCCAGCCGAGGCCCGCCGGGTCGCCCGGCAGCGCTTCCACCGTGACCTCGCGCTCGATGCCCGCGATGCGGCGCAGCTGCTGGCTGATGACCTGGGCCTTGATCGCCCGCTGCGCGCCCGGGCTGGCGTGCTGCAGGTCGCAGCCGCCGCACCCGTCCGGGCGCGCGTGCGGGCAGGGCGGCTCTACCCGGTCCGGCGACGGCTCCAGCACCTCGACCGCCTCGGCCCGGGCGAACCTGGCCGTGCTGCTGGTCACCCGGGCACGGACCCGCTCGCCGGGCAGCGCGTGCCGGACGAACACCACCTTGCCCTGATCGCCCGGGGCCGCGCTCCTGGCCACGCACCAGCCGCCGTGGGCCGCCTCGGTAACGGTCAGCTCGAGCACATCACCCGCCGCAGCGCCGTTCGGAGTTTCGATGATTTTTTCCACGCCGGTCCGCACCCTCCGGCTGTGCAGCCTATGCGATCACGCCTGATCGCCGGTCCCGCGTCTGGAGGACGTGACGGGAGGGAATACCGTTGGCGGGCAACGGAATCGCCGGAGGGACGGCCGTGCATATCGTGATCATGGGGTGTGGCCGGGTGGGCTCGACCCTCGCGCACATCCTCGAGGACCAGGGCCACTCGGTGGCAGTCATCGATCAGGATGCTGACGCCTTCCGCAAGCTCCGTTCGGGCTTCAAGGGCCGGAAGATTACCGGCTACGGCTTCGACCGGGACGTGCTCATCGAGGCGGGGATCGAGGAGGCCGACGCGTTCGCGGCCGTGAGCAGCGGCGACAACTCCAACATCATCTCGGCGCGGGTGGTGCGGGAGTCGTTCGGCATCCAGCGGGTCGCCGCGCGGATCTATGACCCGCGCCGGGCCGAGGTCTACCAGCGGCTCGGCATACCTACCGTGGCCACCGTGCGGTGGACCGCCGACCAGATGCTGCGCGTCCTGCTGCCTGACGGCGCGGAGTCGCTCTGGCGCGACCCGACCGGGAAGATCGTGCTGGCCGAGGTGGCCTACTCCGAGCGGTGGCTCGGCGAGAAGGTCAAGCTGATCGAGCAGGCGATCGGCGCCAGGATCGCGTTCATCTCCCGGCTCGGCCAGGCGCTGATCCCCGAGCCGGGCACCGTCCTGCAGGAGGGCGACCTGCTGCACGTCTTCGCCGAGGAGGGCGACCTGGAGCGGATCACCGCGCAGCTCGCCAAGCGAGCCGAGGGAGGACACTGATGCGGGTCGCGATCGCAGGGGCCGGCTCGGTCGGCAAGTCCATCGCCGGCGAGCTGCTCGAGAACGGGCACGAGGTGCTGCTCATCGACAAGAATCCCCGGGCCATCAAGGTGGACAGCGTACCGCGGGCAGAATGGCTGCTCGCCGACGCCTGCGAGATCACCTCGCTGGACGATGCCGGGCTGGAACGCTGCAATGTCGTGATCTGCGCGACGGGTGACGACAAGGCCAATCTCGTCGTCTCGCTGCTGGCGAAGACCGAATACGGCGTGCCGCGGGTGGTCGCGCGGGTGAATCACCCCAAGAACGAGTGGCTTTTCAACGAGTCGTGGGGAATCGACGTCGCGGTCTCGACACCGAGGCTTTTGTCAGCCCTGGTGGAAGAGGCGGTCAGCGTCGGCGACCTGGTCCGGCTGATGACGTTCCGGCAGAGCGAGGCGAACCTGGTCGAGCTCACCATGCCGGCCGACGCGCCGCTGGCGGGTCAGCGGGTCGGGGACATCGACTGGCCGGTGGACACCGCGCTGGTGGCCATCCTGCGCGAGGGCAGGGTGATCGTGCCGCACGCCGATGACCCGCTGGAGCCCGGGGACGAGCTGCTGTTCGTCACGAACGAGGACGTCGAGGACCAGCTGGGCGAGCTGCTCTGCTCCCAGCAGTGACGTCACCCGCGCCTAGCTCGCACCGGCGCGTGCTATCCGTTCAGCGGGTCTCGGTAATCTCCGGGCCCCGCTCGAACGGGTTGGGGTACTGGCTGCGCTCGGCCGCCTGCGCCATCTCTGCTTCTATCGCCTGCTGCATCTCGGCGGGAAGCTGGATTTCCAGCAGGTCCCGCGGCGGCGCCGGATGGTCGCCGCGCACCACCACGATGCCGGCGAACACCTCCTCCAGCGGCGCGGCGAGCTCGGCGCGGCTGGCGGCCTGCCCGCTGATCGTGCCGCGGAGCAGCCAGCGCGGCCCGTCCACGCCGAGGTAGCGGGCCGGCTGCAGATCGCTGCCCGGGTTTCCCGGCTCGGTGGGCACGCGTGCCTGCAGCTCGGTGCCGAACGGCCCGTGCGCCTCGTGCGATTCGCCGCCGACACTGCCGATCTCTTCGGCGATCTCGCCCCGGACGTCGTCCCACAGGCCGCCACTCTTGGGCGCGGCGAAGGCCTGCACCTGCAGGACGCTCTCGCCGGCGGTCACGCTGGCCGCGACGATCTGCTCCCCGGCCACGTTCAGCTGGACCTCCTGACCCGGGTTCACCGGGATCAGCAGGCTGCCGAGCTCGACTCGCTGCAGCTCCGGGTACCGCTCGCCGGAGTCCCAGGGGCCTGCGGCCGTGGCCGGGCTGGCCGTGCCCTGGTCACCGGAATACTGGTCGGCGGGGTACAGGTCGTCCGGGCCGGCTTCGTCGGCAGGCCAGGCAAGCCCGTCCTCGTCTTCGTCTTCGCCGGTGGGCGCTTCGCCCATCCCGCTCTCGGGAATCGGCTCGTTCTCGTCCGCCTGACGGCGCCGCCGGAACACTCCGTTCGCTCCCCTACTGTCTGCGTCTCGTTATTCGTGCGTGCTGGGTGATGCCGCTCCGGCGTGACCGCCGGTGGAGCCGAATCCCCCGTCCCCCCGCGCCGACCCCGGCAGGATCTCGACCTCGTGGAACCGGGCGTGCTCCACCCGCTGGATCACCAGCTGCGCGATGCGGTCACCGCGCAGGAAGCGGACCGTCTGGGTAGCGTCCGTGTTCAGCATCGTGACCTTGATCTCGCCCCGGTATCCGGCGTCCACCGTCCCCGGCGCGTTGACGATCGTTACCCCGTGCCTGGCCGCGAGGCCTGATCGCGGGTGAACGAAGGCGGCGTAGCCTGCGGGCAGCGCTATCGCCAGTCCGGTGGGAACGATGGCGCGTTGACCAGGGGCCAGTTCAACATCGGTGGCCGCGACCAAATCGGCTCCGGCATCCCCTGGGTGAGCGTACCCGGGCAGCGGCACTCCCGGGTCCAGGCGCCGGATCAGCACGTCCGCCCGGCCGTCACCGCGGCCCTGCTCATCAGCTTCCATTGCGTTCACCCGCAGACCCTACATCGGGATGTGCTGGTCACCGAGGCCGTCTGCCTCAACAGGCTCGCCGCGCGCCCGCCGGGCCACCGCGGCCGGGTCCGGCCGCCTGCGCAGCTCAGGCCAGGCGCGCGCGATAGCGGCCGCGGAGGGCACGGCGACGACGGCCCCGGGGATGCCGCCCAGCACCCCGCCGACGGCGAGCACCAGGATCACCGCCAGCGGATGCAGCTTGATGATGCGGCCGACGACCTGCGGCTGGAGCAGATGGCCGTCCAGTTGGTTCTCCAGCAGGAAGACGGCCAGCAGGATCACCGCCGCGATCCATCCCTTGGTGCCGAGGGTCACGCCGATGGCGAGCGTGCCGGCGAAGAGGATCCCGATCAGCGGCACGAACGCGGCGAGGAACACCACAGCGGCCAGCGGTATGAGCAGCGGCACGCCGAGTATCCACAGGGTCAGCCCGATCACCAAGGAATGGATCGCCGCTATCAGTACCGTGCCGCGCACGTAGCGCACCAGCACGTTCCAGGCGGCCCGGCCGGCCCGGTCGGCCCGGTCGGCCCGGCCCGGGGACAGGAAACCGGTCAGCCAGGCCCAGATCCGCTCGCCGTCCTTGATCAGGAAGAACCCGACGAACAGGGTGAGGACGAAGCCGGCCACGATCTCGACGACGTACTTCCCGCCGGTCAGGACGGTCCCGGCGACCTGCGACTGGTGCCCCTTGATCACGTTGATGGCGTTGGTGGCCAGTTGCTGCAGGCGCATCTGCCTGATGTGAAAGGGCGGGCCGGCCAGCCAGGACTGCAGCTGGTGACCGGAGTGCGTGACGTCCTTGACCAGCGTCGGGTACTCGGCGCTCGCCTGCACGCCGATCAGGGTGGCCAGCCCGGCGATCACGACGACCGCGCCGAGCAGCGCGCACCAGGTCGCCAGGATGGACGGCATGCCCGCCCGCTTCAGCCGGGCGGTCAGCGGCTGCAGCAGCGCGGTGAGCAGCAGGGCGGCCACGCAGGGCAGCACCACGAGCCGCAGGGTGCTGGCGATCCTGGCCGACACGTAGAGCAGCAGCCCGACCAGCAGCAGCCGCCAGGACCAGCCGGCCGCGGTCTGCAGCCACCGGGGCACGCGGGACCGGTCATCATCGTCCCGCTCGTCCCCGGCCCGCTCGTCGCCGGCCCGATCGTCGCCGGCCCGCCCGGCTGGCCGCGCGCCGCCTGCTGGAGTGTCCGCGATGTCCCGCTGCTTCGTGGCCATGGTCATGCCGCGTCCCGCCCCCCGTTCCCCGCGCCATATCCGCCAGGCCATGACCGCCACCTAACCAACTACCGTAGACCCCGTGCGTTACTACCACGAACGGCTGCGGGTACCCCTGGTCTGGTGGCTGATCAGCGGCCTGTGCATCGTCATCCTCGGTACCGAACTGCTGGGCAGTATCCTCGATGCGAAGCTGTTCGGCAGTTTCGGCACCACCCTCGGCGTGGCGGCCTACATCGTGCTCGCCCTGATCTGCGGCCTGACGCTGCTGCACTGGGGCGGTGCCGTCGTGAGCGTGACCGACGGTGAGCTGCGCGCCGCCCGCGCCCGGCTGCCGCTGGCCGCGGCCGGCGAGGTGCGGCCGCTGGATGCCAGGCAGACCAGGGCGATGCGCGGGCCGCGCGCGGATCCCAGCGCCTACCTGCTGGTCAGGCCCTACCTCAAGCAGTCGGTCTACGTCGAGGTCAGCGGGGCGGACGCCGGCTGGCCCTACCTGCTGATAGGCACCAGGCAGCCTGCCAGGCTGGCCGAGGCGATCGAGCGGTCACGGGCAGCGATGACCGCATCGGATCAGCGCTAACCTGGCCCGGTCGCGTGAGATGATCAGAGCCGCCGCCGGGCGCCCGCCATCCGGGCGCGGCGGCATCAAGGAGGGAACCTGATGGCAGACAAGCCCGGGGGTTTCGGCAGTCGCGCAGTCGGCGGCCTTGCCGCCGTCGCCGCCGGCTTTGCCACCCGTAAGGCGCTGACCGTGGCCTGGAAGCGGATCACCGGCAAGGAGCCGCCGGAGCACCCGGAGGACCCGGAGGTCCGGCTGGCCGAGGCGGTGGGCTGGGCCGCGATGATGGGTGTCGCCATCTCGACCGCGCGCCTGCTCGCGACCCGGGTGGCCACCCGGCGGATCCACAGCCCCTCGGCCAAGACGGCCGACAAGACGGACTGACCCCGGCTGCTGGGCGGCTGACCCCCGCCGGGCGAGCTGACCCCCGCCGCTGCGGGCCTGCCCGTGCGATACGGCGGGCGAGCGCGTTTCCGGCTTCGCGAGTTAAGATACATCTCGACTCTGCGCTAAGTCCTACGGCGACGCTGAACCCCGCGGCGGCGCAGGCGTGCGGCGCGGGTGGAGGCAGCCGAGCGAAGGAGGACGGGTCATGGAAACCGCGGAACCGCCGGCGCGGCAGGAACCCCCTGCCCTGCGCGCATCCGACCAGGACAGGGACGAGGCAACGCATCGCCTGCAGGCGGCGTTCGCCGAAGGCAGGCTGGATGACGCCGAATTCGACCGGCGGATGCGCACCGCGCTGACCGCCGTCACCCGCCCGGAACTCGACACGCTCTGCGCGGACCTGCCCGCCGCGGCGGCCGTTGCCCCGGCCGCCGGCCTGCCCAAGCCGGGCAGTCGCGCGATCGCGTACAAGAGCTCGATCCGCCGGGGCGGGCGCTGGCGGGTCCCCGGCCGCTTCATGCCCGTGGTCTACAAGGGCACCGGCTGGATCGACCTGCGCGCGGCCGAGCTGACCGAGCCGGTGACCACCATCGTCGCGGTCGCCTACAAGTCGCGCATCGACATTCTCGTCCCGCCGGGCGTGCGGGTGGAGCTGGACGGTTTCGGCGTGTCCAAGGGCTGGTCGGCCGAGGAGGAGCAGGAGATCCTGCTGCCCCGCGACGCGCCCGTGGTGCACGTCCGCGGCATCGCCTACAAGGGCACGATCGAGACCAGGACCCGGCCGCCGGGACCGGACCGCGAGATCGGCCGGTAGCCGCGGTCCGGCCGCACGGTCAGCGCGGCGGACGGTCGGGCCCGGCGCGGTCAGGGCGAACAGTCAGGGCCGCCGGATCGGGACCCGCACCCGGTCAGCCGACCTCGTTGCCGTACATCGTGCCGAGCGCGTCGGCGATCAGCTCGATGCGGGCACCGTCCGGGTCGTTGAAGTACAGCGACGTCCCGCTCTCCTCCTGGTAGCCCACGCCGGCGTCGTAGAGCTTGTCGCGCAGCTGCTGCCAGCGCTGCGGCTCGACCGAGATCGCGATGTGGTGCAGCCCGCCGAGGACCTCCTCGTACGGCTCGAGGTCGAGGCCGGGAAAGTCGAAGAAGGCCAGCAGGTTGCCGTGGCCCAGGTCGAAGAAGAAGTGGTTGGACCCCGCGTAGTCGCGGTTCTCGAAGATCTCGGTCAGCGGGAACTCGAGTATGCCCTGGTAGAACCGGATCGTGCGCTCGACGTCGGCGGACAGCAGCGCGACATGGTGCACCCCGCGCGCGGAACTGGGCGGCCGCTCCTCGCGCAGGTACAGCGACCGCAGCCGGTCGCGCTCGGTCTCGATGGCCGCCAGATCCAGGGCGGCTCCGGCTGCGGGATGGTCGCTCATCGCTGTTCCTCTCCTTGGCTTTTACCGAACGGGCAGGGGCCGGCCTGACCGGCAGGCCCGCGGGTCAGGTAGCCGACCCCGCCGCGGCGCCGGTCACCTGGTCGCCCCAGCGGGCCAGCGCCTCCTCGAGGTCGAGCGGGGCAATCATGTCGCCCTGCTGGAGCTCACTCTCCCAGTCCTGGGCCGGCACCCGCCACATCACCTCGAACTCGATGCCGTCGGGGTCCTTGGCGTACAGGGACTTGGAGACCCGGTGGTCGCTGGCGCCGACCAGCGCGCCGCCCGCGTTCAGCCGGTCGCGGATCTCGGCCAGTTCGCGCAGCGTGCCCACCTCCCAGGCGAGGTGGTACAGGCCCACCTGCGGTGCGGCCGCCCGCGCGGCGGGGCCGATGCCGAACAGCCCCAGGTCGTGGTCGTTATCTGATCCGGGCGCGCGCAGGAAGGCGGCCCGGCCCGGGATCTCGGTGCGGACCTCGAACCCCAGCATCGTCCCGTAGAACTCCACCGTGCGGGACAGGTCGCTGACGTAGAGGACGGCGTGGTTGAGCCGGCGGACAGGCATGGCGGACGTCTCCCTTGCATTCAGGTCACGATGAGTGATTCCCAGCTCAGGCCTTAACGGCGAGCCGGAATCACTCACCTAGGGGAAATGCCCGCACGGGCGCGTTCGATTCCCGCTAGCCGACCGGATCTCCCGCCGCTCGCGCGCCGCCGGCCGGCGGCCCGGTGTAGACGGCGCGGGGCCGCAGCGGAACGTCGCGCGCGTACTCCTCGAGCGCGTGCGCGATCCAGCCGGCCGTGCGGGCCACAGCGAACACGGCCTCCCCCGCTCCGCTGATCATTCCCGCCACGTCCGCCAGCACCGCGAGCGCGAAGTCGATGTTCGGCTCGGGCAGGGCGCGGCGGCGCATCTCGGCGAGGACAGCGTCCGCGACGGCGAGCCGCGCATCGCCGGGCGCCCCGCGCGCGATGAGGCCGAGCAGGCAGGTCGCGCGCGGATCGCCCGCCCGGTACACGAAGTGCCCGAAGCCGGGCACCCGGCCGGTCCGGCGCAGCAGCTCACCCACCACCCGCGGCGCGTCAGCCGGCGTCGCGGCGGCCGCGAGCATGCCCTCGGCCCCGAGCGACGCGCCGCCGTGCAGCGGGCCGCCGAGCGCACCGAGGCCAGTCGCCACTACGGCGTACGGATCCGCCTTGACCGACGCGGCCACCCGCGCCGCCAGCGTGGACGCGGCGAGCTCATGGTCGGCGAGCAGCACGAGCGCCGCCCGCAGCGCGGTGAGCAGGCCGTCGGTCGACGGGTCCGGGCAGATCGCGCGCCACAGCCGGAGCGCGATGCCGTCGCTCGCGGCAGCAGCGATGCTGCCGGCGGGCACACCCGCGATGCTGCCGGCGGGCACACCCGGGATGCTGCCGGCGGGGACAGCCGCGGAGGTGCCGGCCGGGACAGCCTGATCCGCTCCTACCGGGCGCCCCGCGCGGCGGCGCGCTTCATGATCGATGCCGACTTTTGTCCCACCTGAGGGGTGAAACTCGGCATCGATCATGGTCGGCGGGGCACCGGCCGCTGGCGGCGGGGGCGGCACCGACCCGCTCAAAGGCAGCCGGGCAGGGAGGCAGTCGACCATGCCGGCGATGAGGGCGCGGGCGGCGGCGATCACCGCGGGACCGTCGAGGTGCAGCCGCAGCGGGTCGGTGGCGGCGAGCGCGGGCACGATCACCTGCAGCCGCTCCAGCGGCATCGCCTCGGCGGGCAGGGCGGCCTGCGCCGCGGTCCCCACCGCCACTGCCGCGCGAGTCGCGCGCCACTCGTCGGCGCGCGCGGGTTGCGGGGCGAAGTCGCCGGTCCAGAGCAGGGTGGCGATGTCTTCGAAGGTCCGGGTGGCGGCGAGAGCGGTGACCTCGTGGCCGCGGTAGTACAGGCGGTCGGCGGAGATCTCGGTCAGTGCGGACTCGATGACCAGCTCGGCGCCGCCGGGCGCATGCCGGGGACGCCCGCGGCGGGCGAGCCTCTCGATCTCGGCGGCGTCGAACAGGCTGCCGCGGCCGTCCGCGGCCCGCTTGCGCACCAGCACGCCGCGGCTCACGTAGGCGTACAGCGTGGCCCGCTTGATGCCGAGCCGCTGGGCGGCGGCCTCGGCCGTGATCCAGGCCGTCATCGCTCACGCTCGCTCTCATGCGCCGGTCCCGCGACTGCCCGTTCGGCTGAATCGGACTTTTGCGGCTCGGCCGGGTCTCGGCGGGCAGGTCCGGGCGAAGATAACATTGATTTTGATCAATCTTGATCCATACTGCGGTGACATGTCAATGTGAAGGACGAACCGACCTGAGGAGGACCCTTCGGTGCCCGTTATCCACTTGCTTGACGTCACCAACCGCGACGGGGTGCAGACCGCCAGGACCGGCCTGTCCAAGTTCGGCAAGACGATGATCAACTTCTACCTGGCCAGGCTGGGCGTGGCCCAGTCCGAGGCCGGGTTCCCCGCCCTCTTCCACGAGGTGCCCTACCTGCGGGCCAACGTGGCGCTGGCCGAGGCAGGCGCGTTCGGCGGGCTGCGGCTGTCCGGCTGGTGCCGGGCGATCACCGCGGACGTGGAGGCGGCGTTGTCCGTCGCGCCGGTGGCGGGCCAGCAAGCAGGGGGGCTGCGGCACTACAACCTGTCGATCTCCACCTCGGACCAGATGATCGCGCATAAGTTCCGCGGCCGGCTGGACCGCGGCGCGATCATCGCGGAGATGACCGCCGCGGTGGCCGCGGCGCGGGACGGGGGGGCGCAGACGGTCGGGGTCAACGCCGAGGACGCGTCCCGCACCGACGACGGGTTCCTGCTCGAGTTCGCGCTCGCGGCCAGGGACGCGGGGGCCGGCCGGGTGAGGTACTGCGACACGATCGGCGGCGAGACGCCCGGGCGGATCCGCGAGCGGTTCGCGAAGCTGGCCAGCGCCGTGGGCATCCCGGTCGAGACGCACTGCCACAACGACCTCGGCATGGCCGTGGCCAACTCGCTGTCCGGCGCGTTCGGCGACCTCGACGCCGGCCAGGACGCGTGGGTCAACACCTGCGTGAACGGCATCGGGGAGCGGGCAGGCAACGCCGACCTGCTGTCGGTGATCCTGGCCTTCCGGCACGGGTTCGGCGCGGAGGGCAAGGCCGAGATCGGCGACCCGGTGGACCTGTCCTGGGCCGGCGGTTCGCGCTGTGGGCAAGTTACGTGTTCGGCCAGCCGCTGCCGCAGGGCCAGCCGGGCACCGGCAGGAACGCGTTCGCCCACGAGTCGGGCATCCACGCCGACGGCGCGCTGAAGGACCGGCAGAACTACGAACTGTACGACGACGATGCGCTCGGCCCGTTCCCGTCCGACTGGCACGCCACCGAGGGCCGGGTGGTGCTCACCGGCGAGTACGGCGGCAAGGCCGGGTTCCGGCACGTGATGGACGGCCTCGGCGTCGAGGTGGCCGACGAGGACCTGTCGTTCCGGCTCGTGCAGCTGTGCGGCGGGGCGACCGGCAAGCCGCTGACCGACGACGAGCTGCGGCTGATCGCCGGCTACCCGCAGCAGCTCGCGCTGCTCTACCCCGGGCTGCTCAGCTAGCCCACGCCCGGCCACCCCAGGCGTACCGGGGCAAGCACGGCCGGGCTCATGCCCCGGCAGGGGGCGGCGCTCATACGTCCTCACCAGGGGCAGCGCACCGGGTGACGAGCCGGGCTGGCCATGCTGCATGATGGTCCCCTGGTGACCTGGAGGCCGGATGACACTCTCGCTGCCGGTTGGCGACGACGCCAACGCACTGCTGTCGCGCAGCCCGCTTGCGCTGCTGATCGGGATGCTGCTGGATCAGCAGGTGACGATAGAGAAAGCGTTCAGCTCGCCGGCCGTGCTGGTGGAGCGGCTCGGGCACGAGCCGGAGGTCAGCGAGATCGCAGACTTCGACCCGGAGGCGCTGGCCGCGATCTTCTCCCAGCCGCCGGCCCTGCACCGGTATCCGCGGGCGATGGCGGCGAGGGTGCAGGACTTGTGCCGCCTGATCATGGAGCGTTACGACGGTGACGCGGCGCAGGTATGGGCCGACGCCAGGTCGGGTGCCGAGCTGCTAAAGCGAGTGGCCGGGCTGCCCGGGTTCGGCGCGCAGAAGGCGCAGATCTTCGTTGCCCTGCTGGGCAAGCAGCTGGGCGTGCGGCCGCGAGGCTGGCGCGAGGCGGCCGGCCCGTTCGGCGACAGGGGCGCCTACCGCTCGGTCGCCGACATCGTCGATGCGAAATCGCTCGCGCGGGTGCGCGCGCACAAGCAGCAGATGAAGGCGGCAGCCAAGGCCGGAGCGTAACGGCCAGCTAGCCGTGGCGGCTGTCCGTGGCGGCTGTCCGGAGAACGCCGGGAGAACTCCGCGGCCCGGATAACCCTGCCGGGGCTAGCGGCCGAGCTGGCGGCGGCGGCGCTGCTCGCGCATCCTGCGGCGCTGGGACGGGTCGAGCATGAAGTAGCCAGCGGTCGGCAGCGCTATCGCGGCCGCGATGATCAATACGCTCACGTACCACGGCAGGACAGCCAGCAGGATCAGTCCGATGATGACCCCGCCGATGCCGAACTTCATTTGGTTGGTCATTTCCGCCTCTCGCGGCCCGGGAGGGGCCTGGATGCCAGGAACGGCATCGCCTTACTGAACCACATGTTGCCCCTCATCCGGTAAACGCGCGGCCAGCCCCGCGTGTTCCGCCGGGCCGCCCGGCGGCGGGCAGCGGCCGGACGCTCACGGGACGCTAACGGCCGGCGGCGTAGCCCTGCATGCCCCGCGGGTTAGCCGCGGCGTAGAGGAAGCCGCCGGACCGGGCGACCGCGCTGATCCGGCCGAGCGACCACGGCGGCATGACGGTCACCTGGTGGCCGCGCGCCTGCAGCGCGTCGATCACCTCCCGGCCGGCCCTTTCCTCGATGTCGATGGCCAGCGGATAGGACTCCCGCGGGTAGAACGAGGACGGGAAGTGCCGGCTGTGGAAGGCCGGCGCGTCGATCGCCTGCTGCAGGTTCATGCCGAACTGCACGTGGTTGAGGAAGAACGCCAGCGTCCACTGGTCCTGCTGGTCACCGCCGGGGGTGCCGAACGCAAGGTAGGGCTGGCCGTCCCGCAGCGCCAGGCCGGGGCTGAGCGTGGTCCGCGGCCGCTTGCCCGGGGCCAGGGACGCGGGCAGCCCGGGGGTGAGGGTGAACATCTGCGCCCTGGTGCCCAGGCAGAAGCCGAGCCCGGGGATCACCGGTGAGCTCTGCAGCCAGCCGCCGCTCGGCGTGGCGGCCACCAGGTTCCCGAACCTGTCCGCCACGTCGAGATGGCAGGTATCGCCCGCCCGCGCCGGCCCGGTCCCGGTCCGGCTGAGCGGCTCCCCCGTACCCGGGTCGAGCGGGGGCGAGCTGACGCCGGTGCGGCCGGGTGCGCCGGACGCAGCCGTCGCGTGGGAGGGGTGCGTCGCGAAGCCGGGCAGCCGCGGCTCGCGTCCGCCGGGTGCCCCGGGCCGCAGGCCGGGCGAGGCGGTGGCGCCGACCAGGGCGCGGCGCTCGTCGGCGTACCCGGGCGACAGCAGGTCGGCGAGCGGGACGTCGGTGAACCTGGGGTCGCCGTACCAGGCCTCCCGGTCGGCGAAGGCCAGCTTCGCGCACTCCACGACGGTATGGATGAGCTCGGCGCTGCCCCGGCCCATGCCCGCCAGGTCGAAGCCGGACAGGAGGGCCAGCTGCTGCAGGAACACCGGGCCCTGCCCCCAGGGCTGGGTCTTGCACACGGTCAGGCCCTGGTAGCCGAGGGTCACCGGCCGCTCGGTGCCTGCCCGCCAGCCGGCCAGGTCGTCGTAGCCGAGCAGGGCGCGGTGACGCTTGCCGGTGACGTCCAGCACCTCCGCCCCGGCCAGGTAGCCGGCGATCGCCTCGGCGACGAACCCCTGGTAGAACGCCCGCCGGGCCGCCTCGATCTGCTCGTCCCTGTCCGGCCCGGCCGCCTCGGCCTCGGCGAGGATCCGCTCGTAGGTGGCGGCCAGGACGGGACTGGCGAACCTGGTGCCCGGCTCGGGCACGCCGGACGGGCCGTCCCCGGTCAGGTAGATCGCGGCCGATGCGGGCCAGTGCTCGCGGAACAGTTCCGCCACGCTGGCGATGCCCGCGCTGATGGCCGGCAGCACCGGGTACCCGCCCGCCGCGTACCCGATCGCGTGCTCCATCACCGCGCGCAGCGGCAGGCGGCCGCGGTCACGCAGCAGCAGCATCCAGGTACCGAACGCGGCGGGCACGCAGGCGGCGAGCAGCCCGTTGCCCGGCACGAGATCCAGGCCGAGATCGCCGAACGCCGCCAGCGTAGCGGCAGCGGGCGCCGGTCCCTGCCCGTCCAGGACGAACGCCTCGTCCCTGGCGGCGTCGAACCCGATGACCGGGACCTCGCCGCCGGGGCCGTTCAGGTGCGGCTCGACCACCTGCAGCACCAGGCCTGCCGCCACCGCGGCATCGAACGCGTTGCCGCCCTGCTCGAGCACCGCCATGCCGGCCGCCGACGCCAGCCAGTGCGTCGAGGCCACCATCCCGAACGTGCCGGCCAGTTCGGGCCGGGTGGTGAACGAGGCGGAGGTCATCGCCACGATCTGTCTCCTGGGGTCGGTTCAGCCTGGCAACGACGACGTTAGCGCGCCCGCAGGCCACGCTCGCCGTGTGGCCGGGCTGTGGCCGCTTTCCGCACCTGGCGTAGCCGGCGGCGTTCGCGCGGATCCTGGCCAGCCAGTAACGCTGCCCAGGCGGTAACGTCTGTCCGCATGGAAGAGCTCTCCCCCGGCTGCGTGCCGTGTGCGACCTGCACGTAGCCGATGTCCGCGAGTCCGCCGGCCGGCACGAGTACGACGGCACGATCCCGGATCTGTCCCCCGGCGGTATCGGCTCCGGGCTCGCCCGGCTGGACAACGCCCGGGCCAGCGGCGAAACCCTCGGCGACCGGCACGACGAGGCGCACCTGACCGCGTTCGAGAGCCTGACCCGGGTCGAGTTCGGCGAGCTCGGGCTGCACCGGCGCAATCCCCTGCTGCACCTCGCCGAGCTCGACCTGGCCTGCTACGACCGGGACTACGCGCCAGCGCAGCAGCGGTCGGCCGCCCGGCTGGCGCACCTGGCCGCCTGGCCGTACGCGGTGGACAACGCCATCGCTGCCCTCGACCAGGTCAGCGGGCCGGTGGCCGCGGCGCTGCTCGGGGCGGCCCGGGGCCTGGCGATGGGCCTGCCGGACGACGCTGATGAGCACACGCGCACCGCGGCGCTGGCCGCGCACCAGCGGCTGGTCGCCCACCTGGAGCGGGCCGCCGGCCAGCCCGGACCCGATACGGCTCTGGGCAGCGCCGGGCTGGCCGCGCTGATGGGCAGCGCGGAGAGCCTGCGGCTCGACATCGGCAGGCTGGCCGAGCAGGCGGAGGCCGAGCGGGACCGGTTGCGCGAGCGGCTGGCCGAGAGCTGCGCGCAGATCGACCCGGGCAGGCCGCCGCTGCAGGTGGCGCGCGAGCTTGTCCGTGATCATCCCGGGGCCGCCGGGGTGATCGACGCGGCCAGGCAGTGGACGGAGCGGGCCATCGCGTTCACCCGCGACCGTGACCTGATGCCCTACCACGACGGCGTCTGCCTGGTCGGGCTCGCGCCGCCGTCCCGCCGCTGGGCGATGGCGATGATGAGCTGGAACGCGCCGGGCGAGCCGGAGGGGCCGTCCTGGTACCACATCACCCCGCCGGACGAGTCCTGGCCGGCCGGGGAGATCGAGGAATGGCTGGAGGTGTTCAGCTCGACCACCCTGCCCGGGATCACCGTGCACGAGGTCGCGCCCGGTCACTTCTCGCACGGGCGGGCGGTCCGCCGGGCGCCGACGCGGGTCCGGCGGGTGCTTCAGTCGGCCGCGTTCATCGAGGGCTGGGCGCACTATGCCGAGGAGCTGTGCGTCGAGGAGGGATTCTGCTCGCCCGACCCGCGGTTCGCGATCGGCGTCTGGCTGGAGGCGCTCGTCCGGGTCACCCGGCTGGCCTGCGCCATCGGCGTGCACACCGCCGGGATGACGGTGCAGGAGGGTGCCCGCAGGTTCGAGGCCGATACCCACCTGGCCGGGCCGGCCGCGCTGTCCGAGGCGCGACGGGCCGCGTTCGACCCCACCTACGGCCGCTACACCTGGGGCAAGCTCATGATCATGGACCTGCGGGAGCGGGCCAGGAAGGACTGGGGCACGGGCTTTTCACTGCGCAGGTTCCACACCGCGCTGATGGAACTGGGGGCGCCGCCGCTCGGGCTGCTCGGCACCGCGGTCGAGCGCGGTTAGCTCACCCGTCCCCGGGGCCGGGCGCGGTTAGCTCACCCGTCCCGGCGGAACGGCGGCGGGCTGCAGCGGCGGGACGGCCAGGTGACAGGCCACCAGGCTCGCCGGTGCTCCCTGATCTTCGCTGGCCTGCGGCGAGGCACCGGCGGCCCCGGCGGCCAGCACGGGGACGGGGCGGCTGCGGCACAGTTCGGCGCGCGGATCACCCTCGGCCAGGGCGGCGTGCCGGGGACAGCGCGGATGGAAGCGGCAGCCCGCCGGGATCGCCGTCGGGTCCGGGGGCTCGCCGCCCAGCACCGTGCGCGGGCCGGCTGTCCGGCTGTCGCTGTCGGGCAGCACCGAGATCAACGCCTGGGTATACGGGTGCTGCGGCCGCAGCAGCACCTCCTCGACGGTGCCCACCTCGACGATCCGGCCGAGGTACATGACCGCGACCCGGTCGGCGACGTTCCACGCCACGCCGAGGTCGTGACTGACGATGAGGGCCGAGAGCGAGAGGCTGCCGCGCAGGTCGAGAATCAGCTTGAGGATCTCGCCGCGCACCGAGGCGTCGAGGGAGGACACCGGCTCGTCGGCGACGATCACGGACGGGCCGAGCGCGAGCGCACCCGCGATCACCACCCGCTGCTGCTGGCCGCCGGACAGCTCGTGCGGATAGCGGGCGATGAACTGCTCGGGCGGGCGCAGCCCGGCGCGGGCGAGCGCGTCGTGCACCCGGCTGGTCAGATCCGCGCGCATACCGTGCAGCCGGGGGCCCTCGGCGACCGCGTCGAAGACGTTCTGCCGCGGGTTCAGCGCCCCTGCCGGGTCCTGCAGCACGAGCTGGACGTGACGGCGGTGCTCCTTGAGCGCCGCCGCTGAGCTCCGCAGGTCGGCGCCGGCGTAACGGACCTGACCGCCCGTGGGCGGCACCAGGCCGACCAGGGCGCGGGCAAGCGTGCTCTTGCCGCAGCCGGACTCGCCGATGAGCGCGAGGATCTCGCCGCGCCCGATGGCGAGGTCCACGTCGTCGACAGCGCGGGCGGGGCCGCGGCCGCGGCGGGCGGGGAACACGACGCGCAGGTTCCGCGCCGCCAGGACGGGGGGACCCGTGGCCGCGCTGGCCACGCCAGCCGCCGCGGCCACGCGCGCCGCCGCAGCCGTCGCAGCCGCGGCAGCGGGAGCCTCCGGCGCCGGCGCGGCGTCCGGCTCCCGGCCGGCCAGCGGGAGTCCTGCGGCGTCCAGCACCTTGATGCAGGCCGACTCGCGCTGCGGGCCAGCCGGCCACAGCTCCACCTCACGGGACGTGCACTGGCTCATCACCTCAGGGCAGCGCGGCGCGAACGGGCAGCCGGCCAGGTCAGCCCGCAGGTCAGGCGGCTCGCCCGGCAACCCGGCCGGGGCGAGCCTGGAGGCGGGATCGCCGGTGTGCGGGAAGGCCATCGACAGAATCCGGGTGTAGGGGTGGCGCGGGCTGGTCAGCAGCTCGCGGGACGGGCCGAGCTCGACGATCCGCCCGGCGTACATCACCGCCAGCAGCTCACAGGTCTCGGCCAGCACGGACAGGTCGTGGCTGATGACGATCAGGCCGATCCGCCGCTCGCGGACCAGGTCGGTGAGCAGCGCGAGGATCTGCGCCTGCACGATGACGTCGAGAGCGGTAGTGGGCTCGTCGGCGATGATCAGGTCGGGGCGGCAGGCCAGCGCCATCGCGATCATGACGCGCTGGCGCTGGCCGCCGGACAGCTCGTGCGGGTAGCTCGCCTGCCTGGCCGCCGGGACGCCCACGCTGTCCAGCAGTTGCGCGGTGCGCGTCTCGGCCGCGCGCCTGCCGACCTTCTCATGCAGCAGGATCGGCTCGGCGATCTGCTCGCCGATCGTGCGGACCGGGTTGAGCGCGCTCATCGCGCCCTGGAACACCACCGACGCCCCGGCCCAGCGCACCGCGCGCAGCTTCTGCCAGCCCAGGGAGAGAACGTCCTCGCCCTGGAACAGCACCCGGCCGCTGACGGTGGCGGTGGCGGGCAGCAGCCGCAGCAGGCTCAGCGCCACAGTGGTCTTGCCGCTGCCGGATTCGCCGGCGACGCCCAGCGTCTGCCCGGCCTGCAGGCTGAAGCCGACACCCCGGACCGCGCGCACCTCCTGGCCGCCGCCCCGGTACGTGACGCCCAGGCCGCGCACCTCGAGCAGCGGGGCACCACCCGGCGCTGTCCCCGGGGCCGCCGCAGGCACGCTCATCCTTTGTCCGCCATCCGCGGGTTGAGTACATTCTCGACCGCGCGGCCGACCAGCGTGAATCCCAGCACGACGATGAGAATGGCCACGCCGGGAGGCAGCACGTACCACCAGGCGCCCTGGGTGACCGCTCCCTGCCCGAAGGCCTGGTTGATCATGGATCCCCAGGACACGTCGGTAGGGTTGCCCAGCCCGAGGAACGTCAGCGTGGTCTCGGACAAGATCGCGCTGGCCACCGTGAGCGTGGCGGAGACCAGGATCAGCGGCGCCACATTCGGCAGCACCTGCCGGAACATGAGCTGCGCGTCGCCGGCGCCGAGCGCCTTGGCGCGCTCGATGAACGGCCGCGCCTCGATGGCGAGGGTCTGGGCGCGGATCAGCCGCGCCGTGCCCGACCACGAGGTGACCGCGATCGCGATCGTGATCGAGGTATCCCCCTGGCCGAGGACCGCGGCGAGGGAGATCGCCAGCGGCAACGCGGGCAGGGCGAGGAACCAGTCAGTGACGGCCATCAGTACCCGGCTGGCGATCCCGCCGTAGTGGCCGGCGATGAGCCCGATGGCGCTGCCGAGAATCATCGTGAGCACGGTGGCGATGACACCGATCGCCAGTGACGGCCGTGTCCCCCAGATCATCAGCGTCAGCACCGACCGTCCCGCCTGGTCGGTGCCGAGCGGGTAGCTGGCGCTCGGCGGGGCGAGCGACGGGCCGGAAGCGTTCACGACGTTCAGGTCGCCCGGATGGATGAACAGCGGCGCGCACAGGGCCAGCAGCGTGATCGCGGCGAGGATGCCGAGCCCGGACAGCGCGGCGGGCCTGGCGGCGAACGCCCGCGCGAACCTGCGCAGCGCCTGCAGCCGCGGCGGTGCCGCGGCGGCGGGGCTGACCGCGGTCACTGCCGCCGCACCCGGGGGTCGAGGTACCGGTAGACCAGGTCGGCCATCAGGTTGAACACGATCACCGAGGCGCTGAAGATGATGAACGTCCCCTCGAGCAGCGGCAGGTCGGGGATCTGCAACGCCTGGAAGGTGAGGTAGCCCAGGCCCGGCCACGAGTACACGGTCTCCACCGTGATCGCGCCGCTGATCATCGTGCCGATCTGCAGGAAGATCACCGTGACCGAGGGCAGCAGCGCGTTCGGCACCGCGTGGCTGCGCCGCACCTCGGCGTCGCGCAGCCCCTTCGCCTTGGCGGTGAGCAGGTACGGGCTGCCCAGCTCATCGATGACCGACGACCGCATGATCATCTGGTACTGGGCGAAGATCACCAGGACCAGGGTGAGGCAGGGCAGCACCAGGTGCCGGGCGACATCAATGATGTGCGCCGGGGCCAGCCCGCCCGCCGTCCCCGGCGTGGACATGCCGCCCGCCGGAAACAGCGGCGGCACTGGCCCGAATCCGACGCTGAACAGGACGAGCAGGATGATCCCCAGCCAGAATGTCGGCACCGACCACAGCGTGATCGCGGTGCCCGACGCGGTCCGGTCGAGCAGGCTGCCCGGCCGCCAGCCGCTGCGGATGCCGAGCCACATCCCCAGCGCCACCGACACGATCGTCGAGCTGCCCATCAGCAGCAGCGTCGGCCACAGCCGCTGGACGATCAGGGAGGCTACCGGCGTCTGGAACTGCCAGGAGTAACCGAGCCTGCCCTGCAGGGTGTTCACCATGAAGTGCCCGAACCGCTCCCAGACCGGCTGGTTCAGCCCGAGCTGCCGGACCAGGAACGCCATCTGCCTGGCGCTGGTCGGATGCCCCCTGGTCAGCGACGCGACCGGGTCCGATGGCATCAGGCTGAAGATGACGAACCCGACCACGAGCAGGACCACGAAGCTGACACAGGCCGCGACGAGCTTGCGGCCGACGTACTGCAAGAAATTCCGGCGTCCGGAGTCCGCCTCCCGGCCGGCGGGCTCCGGCTCCGGCGGGCGCAGGCTCTGGGCCGGCAGCGGCGTGGCCGCGCTGGTCACGGGCTACTCCCGCTCACCCGCAGTAGCCCGGCGGCGGAGTACGAACGCCCCGCCGGCCAGCACGATCACCGCCACCACGGCGATCACGATGTACAGGGTGGCACCCGAGGAACTGCTGCTGCTGACCGCCACGGGCGTGGCGGTCCGCCAGTTGATGAACAGGTTCTGCTGCGGGTAGAAGCCCTGGGCGCCGGGCTTGCCGTAGAAGAAGTGGCTGACCCGGTCGGTGCGCACGGCGCTGAGGGTGTCGCCGTAGTACAGCATCACGTCCACGTTCGCGTTGTAGAGAATCTTCTGCATCTGGCCGATGGTCTGCGCCCGCTGGACCGGGCTGAACTCGGTGGACTGCTGGGCGTAGAGCTTGTCGTAGGCCGGGTTGCAGTAGAACGCGTCGGTGTTCCCGCCGGTCCCGTTGTTGAGCGGCAGGTCGCCGCAGGTCTGGATCGACAGCAGGTAGGTGGGATCGGGGCCGGTGGTCCAGGCGTCGGACAGCATGTCCCAGTTGCCCTTGGGCAGCTCCGCGTTCAGCTGGGTGAAGCTCATCGACTGCACGTTGACCTTGATCCCGATGGCGGTCAGCCATTCGGCCAGGTAGGGGGCCATCTCGGCGTCGGTGGTCTCGTCGGAGTGGATACCGAGCCGCAATTCCAGCGGCTTCCTGGTCTTTGGGTCGATCCGCACGCCGCCCGGCCCCATCTTGTATCCGGCCGCGGTGAGGATCTGGGTCGCCCGCGCCGGGTCATAATTCAGCGCAGTGCTGGCCGGAGGGTTCCATACCCACTGCGGGTAGGCGGGCGGCAGGTAGCCGGCCCCGCTGACCGCGAGCCCGTCCCAGATCTTGGTCACCAGCTCCTTCCGGTTGATCGCCAGCGCGATGGCCTGGCGGACCCGCGGGTCGGCCAGCGCCGGATTGCTGTTGCCGAAATGCCGGCCGGACCTGGTCGTGGCCCCGGGGTTGAGCTCGATCCCGGTCCAGCCGTTGGAGACCTGCGGGTACAGCCCGGTGCTCTTGGTGGTCTTGAGCGCCTTGTACTCGGTCGCGGTGAGCGTGTCGATCTCGTCGAGCTGGCCGCTGCGCAGCGCGGCCACGGCGGCATCGGAGTTGGTGAAGTACTGCAGGATCAGCGTGTGGAACTTCGGGGCGCCCATGAAGAAGCCCGGGTTGTACTTGAGCGTCGTGTACTGGTTCGGCGCGTTCCCGGTCAGGATCCAGGGTCCGTAGCCGACGACCGGGAAGCTCATGTTCTTGAAGCTGGCCAGGTGCGCAACCTGCTGCGCCCAGACGTGCTCGGGCACGATCGGGATGCCGGTGCCCGGAGTGCTCACGTAGAGCAGGTTGGCCTCGGGCTTCTTGGTCGTGATGACGAGCGTGGTCGCGTTCGGCGCGGTGACGCTGGCGAAGTTGCCGACCAGGGACCCGTTGGCGGTCGCTGCCGTCTGGTTCTTCATGATCAGGTTGAGCGTCCAGGCGGCGTCGGCCGCGGTGATCGGGACCCCGTCGGTCCACTTGAGCCCGGACCGGATCCGGAATGTCCAGGTGAGCTTGTCCGGCGAGGTCGTCCACGCGGTCGCCAGGTAGGGCGCGGGCTGCCCCTGCTCGTTGATCGTCGTGAGCGTCGGGTAGACGCTGCCGAGCACGCTGAGCTCGGCGTTGAAGTAGGCAAGGAATGGGTTGAACGTGGATATCGCGGTGTCGGCCTCGACCCGCAGCGTGGAGCCGGATGACGGCGGGGCGGAGGCAGGTGCGGACGCCGCGGCGCCCGCGGCCGCGCCCAGCGACATGGTCAGGCCAAGCGCCGCGGCGATAAGGAGCCGTGCCGCCCGCAGCGAACCGCTCCGGTAGCGCGGGGACGACGAGCGGGGCGGGGCGTTGTTCATCGGCGTGACTCCTTCGTGACTGCGGGCGGGCGACGGGACCGGCCCCGCGCCTGGCAGGCTGGGGTGCTCCGCTGGCGGCTCGCGACCGCGGTACAGCGCGGGCCGGACGAAGCCGGTGATCGTCAGGAGCCGGGTTGAGCTCGGTGATTCTGCGCGGCGGCACCGCTCGCGCGCTGGCATGGCCGAAAGTACAACATGGTTCAGAAACGACCGTCAAGGTGCAAAATGAATGGGTTCGATCAAAGGAGGCGGTCCGGTGAGCGATGGGGCGGGGCGGCTGGTATCGGAGCGGATACGGCAACGGCTCGGCGGCCTGTCCCGGTCGGAGCGCCGGGTGGCGACGCTGCTGCTGTCCGGATCGCCGACGCTGGGCCTGGAGTCCTCGGCGCGGCTGGCGAAGCATGCGGGAGTAAGCGGGCCGACGGTCAGCCGTTTCGTCATCAACCAGCTCGGCTTCGAGAATTACGCCGCCTTCCAGGACGCGCTGCGGGATGAGATCAGCGCCCGGGTCACGTCGCCAGTGGACGTCTACCGGCAGCACCGCGGCGAGCAGCCCACTCCCGACCTGCTGGCCAGCGGCGGCGCCGCCCTGGGCGAGGCGGTACTGGCCAGCGTGCGCGGGCTGGATCCCGCCGAGTTCAGCCGCGCCGTCTCGCTGCTCGCCGACCGCCGCCGTAGCGTGCTGGCGATCGGCGGCTGGTTCAGTCACCTGGCCGCCGACTACCTGGTGCTGCTGCTGCGCGAGATTCGCCCCGGCGTGCGGTTCGTCCCCCCGGTGGCCAGCGACCGGGCGGCGGGGCTCGCCGACCTGGCCAAGCGGGATGTAGTGGCCGTGTTCGACTTCCGCCGCTACGAGCGGGACACGCAGGAATTCGCGCACGCGGCCCGGGATGCCGGCGCCTCGATCGTGCTGTTCACCGATCCGTGGCTCTCGCCGGTGGCCGGGATCGCCGACGCCCTGCTGCCCGCGCAGCCCTCCGGCCCGTCCCCGTTCGAGAACCTCACCTCC
This sequence comes from uncultured Actinomycetes bacterium, assembly GCA_963702235.1. GTDB lineage: Bacteria > Actinomycetota > Actinomycetes > Streptosporangiales > Streptosporangiaceae > PALSA-505. The sequence continues at coordinate 137,954 of CAVPBZ010000018.1, read as the reverse complement.
ACGGTCGCCGTCGTCGAGATCATGCTGACCGCGGTCGCGGAGGCACTCGGAGACAGCGGGCGCAGCCGTTTCGAGCGGTTCGGCGGGATCGCCGACCGCTGGATCCGCCCGTGGCAGACCGGGGACTGAGCGGCGAGCGCACGTACCAGAAGATCCCGGCGCGCGCCGGGTGAAGGAATGACGCCGCGGCCGCAATACCGTTTGCCAATTCTTTATCTCGCGTGCGTCCACCCGCAGGAGCAGCCATTACATGAGCTGCACCAGTTTCAGAAGCTGCCTGCCGCAACTGGATAACATTGCTAAAGATCTTTTGGTATTGACGGGACATATGATGACTTTTCTGTTTTACTCCGTTGAATGCTGCTTGAGCAGGTCTACGAGGGTGCGCCGACCGTCTTCTCCGGGAAGTACCGGACCACTATTAACGAACTCACCGATCAGCGGCCCGCGCTCCGGCCGGAGGTGCTCGCCGAGGCGGTGGGCAGGCTCGTCGCCCTCGGCACCTTCTCCGCCGCGACCAAGCTGCTCGTCGAGGAGGACAAGGGCGCCATCCTGGCCGGCCCGGTCTGCCTGGCCACCGGCCTGCCGCTGGCGGTGGCCCGCTGGTATCCCTACGACCTGCCGCCCGAGGCGGGCAGGCCGCCGTCCGTGGTCGCGGTCGCCTCGGAGTACCACACCGGGCACCTCTACCTGAACGGGGTCACGCCCGGCGACCGGGTGATCATCATCGACGACACGGTCAGCACCGGCGGCACCCTGATGGCGCTGGTCGAGGCGGTGCGCCGGGCCGGCGCCGAGGTGCTGGAAGCGCTGGTCGTGACGGAGAAGCCCGAGAACGGCGGCGCGGCGGCGGTGCTCGCCGGCTGCGGCGTGCAGGTCAAGCCGGTGCTGCGGGTGGCCGTCGACGCGGCGAGCGGCCTGGTGCACGTGCTGCCGCGGCAAGACTCCGGGGCCGGCCAGACCGCGGCGGCGGCAGACCGCCCGGTCACCGCGACGGCCCGCTGCGGACCTGGCGGCCTCGCGGTCACCACCGGGCCGGCCATCGGCGGCACCGAGATGTGCAGGCTGCGCCGCGTGGTCCCGGCTGGCGGCGCGAGCGTGTACGCGAAGTGCGAGTTCAGGAATCCCACCGGCAGCCATAAGGACAGAATCTTCAATTACATGATCGACGCCCTGGAGCGCAGCGGTGATATCGCACCGGGCTGGACCTTGGTGGAATGCTCCACCGGCAACGGAGGGGCCGCGCTCGCCCAGGTTGGCCTGGCCCGCGGGTACCGGGTGGTTGTCCTCATGCCGGGCGGGATGACGATCGAGCGGAAGACCCAGATTCGTGCGTTCGGCGCGGAAATTATCGAGACCGATCCGGACGGCTTCCTGCTGCTTGCCGAAGACAAAGCCCGCGACTACGTCGCCTGCCATCCGGGCAGCTACTTCCTCGACCAGTCGACCAGCCCGCTGAACTGGCAGGCGTGGCGGAAGGCCGGCGAAGAGATCGCGGCGGATTTCCGGCGGCTGGGGCGGCCGGTGGACAGGTTCGTCTGCAGCATCGGGACCGGCGGCACGTTCTCCGGCATCGCGGACGTGCTGCGGGCCGAGTTCCCTGACATGGTCACGGTGGCGGTCGAGGTCGATGTCTCCGCGCCGCTGCGCGCGAAGCGGGACGGCGTCGCGTTCCGGCACCGGCCGCACAATCTCATGGGGCTCGGGCCGGGAAAAATTCCGCCGAACGCACGCGAGGAACTCATCGACGAAGTCCGCACCGTGTCGGGCGAGCAGGCCTGGGCGATGATGAAGCGCCTGATAGCCGAGGAGAGGCTGTTCACCGGCCCCACGGCGGGCGCGAACGTGCATGTGGCCGCGCAGGTCGCGGCCGAGCGTCCGCCCGGCGAGTCGATTGTGACCGTGCTGTTCGACTCGGCCTGGAAGTATGTGAGCGTGTGGGACGGCGATTACTCGCGCCGTCTCGCCCGGGAACCGGATCCGCACCCGGAGCGCTGACATGCGATTAGCCCGTGCGCCCAGTGTGAGCCGCGGGATTGCCCTGCTCCTGCCCTACCCCGTGCTGTCGGCCGTGGTGGACGTCTATGCCGGGCACGGCGAGCAGGCGCTGGATCCGGCGGTGGTCGCGGCCATCGCCTTCACGCTGACCGTGGTCATGTTCGCGGTGCCCGGGGCGGTCGCGCGTCAGCCCGCGGCAGGCAGGCTCCGCGCCCTGGGCGGTCACCGCCGCGACGTGGTCGCGCTCAACGTCAGCACCGCGCTGACCTGGATCTGCCTGCTGTACGCGCTGAAGTACCTCGAGCCCGCGGTCGTCAACGCGGTCAGCCTGGCGATCGGGCCCGCGGTCACGGTGATGGCCGGCCCGCTGCTGCGGCGCGGCACGTCGGTGCTGCCCGCCGAGGCGGTGGTCTCGGCGGCCGTCCTGGTGACGATCGCCGTGCTGTGCTGGGGGTCGGCGAACGGGCTGACCTCGATCGGGCACGTCGGGTCCGGCCCCGGCGCCGCGGGCCTGGCCGCGACGCTGCTGTCCGGCCTCGGCTCGGCGGGCACGTTCATCTACGCCAAGCGGCTGAGTGAGGCAGGTGTCAGCCCGGCGGCGGTGCTGTCCTCCCGGTTCTGGCTGACCGCCGCCGGGTCCTGGGTGGTCGCGGCGGCCAGCGGGCTGCCGCGGCTGGCCGGGTCGCTGCTGCCCGGGGCGGTGGTGGCCGTCGTCGGGGTGGCCGTGCCCGCCTACCTGCTCCAGGTCGCCGTGCGGCACGCCGAGCCGATCACCGTCTCGCTGATCGACAACCTCGCCCCGGTACTGACCTACCTGCTCCAGTTGCTGGACGGCAGGCTGCACCCGTCCGCTTTCTCGCTGTCCGGCGTGCTGACGGTCACCGGGCTCATCACCGCCGGGGTCATCGCTCGCGCCAGGCACGATGCGCGGCCGCAGGCGGCGGGCGATACGGTGGTGGCAACGTCAGGCAGCCCGGGAGACGTGAGGACGCCACCATGCTCAGATCGCGCGGCCGGCCGCGGACCGCCAGGTCAGGGCGAGGCCGGACGAGGCAGGGGCCGGCCGTAACCGCCGTGACCGGATGCGCCCTCGTCGCCGCGCTGGGCACGGCGGGTTGCGCCGCCAGCGCGTCCGCCGGGCAGGCCCCCGCGGTCGCCGCGGCGACGGCCTACGTGCCGCTGCCGGTCACTCCCGGGCTGACCGCCGCCTACCTGGTCATGAGGAACAACGCCGCTACCACGGACAGCCTGGTCGCGGTGCGCACCAGCGCCGGGGGGCGGGTGAGCTTCCGGATACCGGCCGGCCGGAACTCCGGCATGCGCACCGCGCAGGCCATCGTGCTGCCCCCGCACACCACCGTCCGGCTCGTCCCGGACGGGCCGCACCTGCTGATCACCGGGATCGGGCACGTGCAGAACGGCAAGGTCATCACGCTGACCCTGGAGTTCAGGCACGCCGGGCCTGTGCAGGTGACGGCGCTCGTCACCAACCCGTCGCAAACCGGGGGAAACGGCAACTACTTCATGAACTGAGGCGGCAGCTCGTGGCACAACTGATCCTGCTCAGGCACGGGGAGACCGAGTGGAGCATGGCCGGCCGCCATACCGGCCGCACCGACATCCCGCTCACCCCGCACGGTGAGAGCGTCGCGGCGGAGCTCGCCGGCGCGCTGTCCCGGTACCGGATCCGGGCCGTCTTCACCAGCCCGGCCAAGCGCGCGGTGCGGACCGCCGAGCTGGCCGGGCTGACCGGCGCGAAACCGGATCCCGACCTGTGGGAGTGGGATTACGGCGGCTACGAGGGACGGACCACGGCCGAGATCCGGGCCGAGCGGCCCGGCTGGTACCTGTGGCGGGACGGCGTCATCCCCGGCGACGCGGCGCATCCGGGCGAGAGCATCGAGCAGGTCGGCGCCCGGGCGGACGCGGTCCTGGCCCGGGTGCGGCCGCTGCTGGCCACCGGCGACGGCGACGTGGTGCTGGTGGCGCACGGGCACATCCTGCGGGTGCTGACCGCCGGCTGGCTGGGCCTGGAGCCGGCCGCCGGCCGGCTGTTCCGGCTCGACACCGGGACGGTCAGCACGCTCGGCACCGAGCATGACCAGCCGGTCATCACCAGCTGGAACGTCCCGCCGGCGGCAGCAGCAGCAGCGGGGTGAGGCCGACGGATCTGACCGTGCTGGCCGTGCTGGCCGTGCTGGCCGTGCCGTGGTTCGGCGGACTGGCCGGGCGCGGCTATCTCGTCACCGCGGTGCACCGCGGCAAGAACCTGCTCGTGACCGGTGAGGTGGCGCGGCTGCTTGACCCGATCTGCCGCGCGGAGACCGAGCGCATGCGCGCGGCCGATCCTGGCTGGCGGCGGCTGCTGGATCATCTCGCCGCCGCGGGGCCGGCCGGCATCGACGACCTGCGGACCGAGCTCGGGCTGAAGCGGCAGGAGCTGAAGGCGCTGCGGTCCCCGCTCGAGCGGTGCGGCGCGATCGTCTCGCGCTCGGTCCAGATGACCAGCGGCGAGGGGCACGTGCATACCAGCGAGCTGGCCCGCTGGGACCAGGTCCATCCCGCGGCCGGCGATCCGGACGCGGATCCGGCCCGCGCGCTCGGGGACCTTCTCGTCGCCAGCGTGCGGGCCGCGGTGGTCGCGCCCGAGCGGGAACTGCCGCGCTGGTACTCCTGGCGGTGGTACTGGACGGACGGGCTGGTGGATGACCTGGTCCGCGACGGGCGGCTGCGGCGGGTGAACGGGCCCGGCATGGTCGCCGGGGCAGGCTAGGACCCCGCGGGCTGGCAGGTCAGCGCGGGACGGTTTCTTCCCTGAGCCAGTTCAGGAACGACGGCGAGCCCGCCACGATCGGCAGGGCCACGATCTCCGGCTCGTCGTAGCTGTGCCGTTCGGTGAGGAAGGCCGTGAGCTCGCCGAGTTTGTCAGCCGGGAGCTTGAGCAGGATCAGCCATTCCTCGGCGCGCTCGATGCCGCCTTCCCACCAGTACGTGCTCGCGACCGGGCCGGCGACCTGGGCGCAGGCGGCCAGCCGCGCCTCGACCGCGGCGAGGCTCAGCTCCATCGCCTCTGCGCGCGAATCGGTCGTCGTCTGGACCTGGAGATACGCCCCCGCAGCGCCGTGCTCCCCCGGGGGTTCCGCGCTGCCCTGAGCCGCCATGGGACCTGATGGTACGCCCGGCCGGTCCCGCGCACAGTCTCAACCTTGCGCGAGTGCGCGGAGGGCCGCCGCGAGCGCCTCGTCCCGGTCGCCAGGCACGAGGCCGATCCGGGTCCGCCGGTCCAGCAGGTCGGCCGCGTCGAGCGCGCCCTCGTGCCGGACGGCGAACGCGAGCTCGGCGCCGGTGACGTGTGTCCGGCTGGTCACGGGCTCGGCCAGCCTGGGGTCCGGTCCGGCCAGCGCGAGCACCGCGGGCGCTTCCGTGCCGTACCTCGCCACCAGGCGGGCGGGCGCGCCCACCCGGGTCAGCGCGCGCCGGTCCGCCGCTCCTATCAGGGGCAGCCGCCGGGTCCGGCACGGGCCAGCCGACCGGCCGGAGCGGCCCGGCGCGGCAAGCACCGCGTCCACCGCGTCCTGCGCCATCCGCCGGTAGGTGGTCAGCTTGCCGCCCACCACGGTGATCACTCCGTCCGGCGAGGTAAGCACCGCGTGCTTCCTGGACAGATCCGCGGTCGCCCCGCCTGCTTCCCCGGACCCGCCGGCCAGCAGCGGCCGCAGGCCCGCGAAGGCGCCGAGCACGTCGGACCGGGACAGCGGGACGTCCAGCATGCCGCTGACCGTGTCGAGCAGGAAGGCGATCTCGCCGGGCGTCGGCTCGGGCACCTCGGGCAGCGGGCCGGCCGCTGGCTCGTCGGTCAGCCCCGCGTACACCCGCGGCTCGCCGGGCACCGGGACCGCGAACACGAACCTGGCCCGCTCCCCCGGTACCGGCGCGATCACGCCGGCCCGCAGCCCGCCGAACGCGGCGTCGGCGAGCACCAGGTGAGTGCCCCGGCTCGGCTGCAGCCTCACCCCCTCGGCGAGCTGCCCGGCCCACACCCCGGCCGCGTTGACCACGGCGCCGGCCCGCAGCCGGAACGAGCCGCCGGTCAGCGTGTCGGTGAGCACGGCGCCGTCGGCGGTCAGGCCGCTGGCCTCGCACCGGGTGAGGATGACCGCCCCGTGCGCGGCGGCCGTCCGGGCAATGGCGACCACCAGCCTGGCGTCGTCGGTGAGCTGGCCGTCCCAGGTGAGCATCCCCCCGCCGACGTCCCGGCGCAGGCAGGGAACGGCGGTCAGGGCTTCTGCCCTGGTCAGCCGCCGGGGCGCCGGCAGGGTCTGGCGGCTGGTGCGGGCCGCGCGGCGCAGCACGTCGGCCGCGGCGAGCCCGGCGCCGGCCAGCGCCTTCGATCCGAGCGACGTCTCCGGCAGCCAGGGATAGATCATCGGCAGCGGCCTGGTCAGGTGCGGCGCGATCCTCCCCATGATCAGCCCGCGCTCGGCCGCGCTCTCGTAGGCGATCGCGACCTCTCCCCTGGCCAGGTAGCGCAGTCCGCCGTGCACCAGCTTGGAGCTCCAGCGGCTGGTGCCGAAGGCGAGGTCGCTGCGTTCGGCGAGCACGACGGACAGGCCGCGGGCGGCGGCGTCGAGTGCCACCCCGGCGCCGGTCACCCCGCCGCCGACCACCAGCAGGTCAGCCTCGCCGCGCTCGGCGGTGCCGGCCAGCTCGCGGGCGCGCCGGGCCGCGTTGAGCGAGGCGGCGGCGGGCGGTAGGCCGGCGGTCACGCCAGGCCGCCGTCACCGGTGCCGGGCTCGCCGTCCGGGCTCAGGTACCGGTCCAGCAGCAGCGCCGCCTCGGCGTCCCGCTGCTCCGGCGGGACGAGGCCCGCGGTGAGCCGGGCCGAGAGCACCAGTGACTGGATGCAGAGCAGCACGGTCGCCGCCATCGTGGTCGGGTCGCCGGCCCGGACTGACCCGTCCCGCTGGCCTGCCCTGATGCGGTCGGCGATGAACCCGAGCGCCATCCGCTGGCTGGTGCCCAGCCGGTCGAAGATGTACGGCTGGAGGAGTTCGGGATCGACCTGGATGATCTTGGTGAGCAGCGGGTGCGCCCGCAGGTCCCTGGCCGCGGCGAGGAAGTCGCTGACTGCCTGCTCGCGTACCGGGCCGGGTGCCGGCCTCCCGGGGCCGGGTGATGCCCCGGCGAACACGGCGGCGAGCTCCCTGGTCATGAGGTCGGCGACGAGCGCGCGCAGGTCCGGCCACCGGCGGTACACGGTCGGACGGCTCACGCCCGCCCGGCGGGCCACATCGGACAGCGAGGTCCGGCGGACGCCGAACGCGAGCACGCACGTTGCGGCCGCGTCCAGGATCGCGTGCTCGGTCTCGTCGGCACCGTTCCGTGCCGCGCTCGCGGTCTGGGTCGCCGTCTCGGTCACCGTCTCGGTCACCGTCTCAGTCGCTGTCTCCAGCTCCGTCTCCGTCACGTTACAACTTGACATGATCTGTAAGCTTATCAATTCATGACCGAGTACCTGCAGGGAGCCACGCCGGAGCGGCCCGCCCGGCGCTCGCCCGGCATGCCGTGGGCGAGCTGGGGTCAGCCGCAGCCGCTGCCGGAGCGGACCAGGGCGCTGCTGGCGGAGTTCCTCGGCGCGGACCTGCGGCCATCGCCGCGGGCCGCCGAGGACGAGGCCATCGTGCCCCCGTCCAGGCTGCCGGCCGCGGCCCGCCAGGCGCTGGCCGCAGCGGCGGGCGCTGACCAGGTGCACGAGGACCGGGCGGCGCGGCTGCGCCGGGCCGGCGGCAAGAGCACCACGGACCTGCTGCGCCGCCGGGCCGGCGACGCGGCAGGCGCGCCCGATGCCGTGGTCACCCCGGGGTCGCACGAGCAGGTCGTCGCGGTCCTGGCGGCGGCCAGCGCGCACCGGGTCGCGGTCGTGCCGTTCGGCGGCGGAACCAGCGTGACCGGCGGCGTGGAGCCGGTTCGCGGCGTGTTCGGCGCCGTCATCGCGCTGGATCTGCGCCGGCTTGACCGGCTGACCAGGCTGGACCCCGAGTCGCTGACCGCGACCCTGCAGGCCGGGCTGCGCGGCCCCGAGGCTGAGGAACTGCTCGGCCGCCACGGCCTCACCCTCGGCCACCTGCCGCAGAGCTTCGAGCACGCGACGATCGGCGGGTTCGCGGCGACGCGTTCGGCCGGCCAGGCGTCGGCGGGCTACGGCCGGTTCGACGACATGGTGCTCGCCATCACGGCGGCTACGCCGCGCGGCACCCTCGAGGCCGGCGGCCTGGCGCCCGCGTCGGCCGCCGGGCCGGACCTGCGGCAGCTGCTGCTCGGCTCGGAGGGCACGCTCGGGGTGATCACGGAGGTCACCGTCCGGGTCCGGCGCCAGCCGGAGACCGTGCTCGATGAGGCCTGGTCCTTCGCCGACTTCGGTTCCGGCGTGGCCGCGCTGCGCGCGCTGAGCCAGTCCGGCGAGTCTCTGCCCAGCGTCGTTCGGCTCAATGATCAAACGGAGACGGCGATCCTCGGCCTGACCGGGGGACCTGAGATAACCGGCTGCCTGGCGGTCACCAGCTACGAGGGCACGGCGGCGGCGGTCGGGCCGCGGCAGCGCGCGGCCGCCCGGTTGCTGGCCGGCCACGGCGGCGCGCCGCTCGGCCCGGGATCGGTCGCCGCCTGGCGGGAGAGCCGGTTCGCCGCGCCGCGGCGGCGGGACGCCCTGCTGGATGCCGGCGTGCTGGCCGAGACGCTGGAAACGGCGACCAGCTGGGCGAACCTGGCGGGCCTGTATGCGGCGGTGACGGCCGCGCTCACCGGCTCGCTGACGGCCGCGGGCACGCCGCCGGTAGTGATGTGCCACGTCTCGCACGTCTATCCGTCCGGCGCGTCGCTGTACTACACCGTCGTCGCCGCGGAGGCCGCGGACCCGATCGGGCAGTGGCGAGCGGCCAAATCCGCCGCCAGTGATGCGATCATGAGCAACGGCGGCACGATCACGCACCACCACGCGGTCGGGACCGATCACCTGCCCTGGATGCGCGCCGAGATCGGTGACCTGGGCGCGGAGGTGCTGCGCGCGGTGAAGGCCGTGCTGGACCCGGCGGGCGTGCTCAACCCGGGCAAGCTCATCCCGCCAACCTGACCGGAGGCACCCATGAGCCGGACGTTCTGCCTGGTGGTGAACCCGGCCGCGGGCGGCGGCCGGGCCCGGCGGCTGCTGCCGGTGGTCAGTGAGGTGCTGGACGCGGCCGGCGCCAGGCACCAGGTGTGCGCCTCGGCCAGCCTGGAGCATGCGAAGCAGCTGGCCGCGGCCGCCGCCGGCCGGGGAGACGTGGTCGTCGCCGTCGGCGGGGACGGGATGGTCGGCGCGCTCGCCGGGGCGACGGCCGCCGCGGCCGGGGTGTTCGGGATCATCCCGTCCGGGCGGGGCAACGACTTCGCCAGGACGCTGGACCTGCCGTTCGCGCCCGCCGAGGCGGCGCGGGTACTCGCCGAAGGCCGGGAGCGGCCAGTGGACCTCATCGGGGTGGGCCGAGATCCTGCGGGCAGCGGTCCGGCGGACAGCGAGTCGCCGGGGGGCGCTGGTCGGGGAGAGCTGACCATCGCGGGCAGCGTGTACCTGGGCATCCCGGCCGTCGCCGCCGAGATCGCCGCCCGGTCCCGGGTGCCGCCAGGTGAAATGGCCTATCCCGCGGCAGCCCTGCGCGCGGTCATCGGCTGGCGCACCACGACGTTCCGGCTGCAGCTGGACGGCGCGGCAGGGCAGGAGTTCGCCGGCGGCGCCGTCGTCGTGGCCAACTCCCGCTATTTCGGCGCCGGGATGATGGTCGCGCCCCAGGCGGACGTGAGTGACGGCCTGCTCGACGTGGTGTACATCAGCGGCGGCTCGAAGATCACCATGATCCGCGGGCTCGCGAAGATCAAGACGGGCGGGCACCTGTCGATGAGCCAGATCGGAACCGGGCGTGCGGCCGCGGTGACGGTCACGGCCGGCCGCGCCGTGCCAGGCGGCGCGGACGGTGAGTCGCTGGGCTGCGCCCGGCCTCTCGATCCTGGCGCCGTGCTCCGCATCCGCGCGCTCCCCGGCGTTCTCCCGGTGATCTGCTGACCTGGGCGCGATGGCGTCAGAAAGGGTTCGCACTAGCCGTGAATGTCTTTTTCGGGCACCTGACCAGTTACCCTCTGGTTAATCCGGGCAAATTCGGCGCACGAGCCGGCCATGACGGCACGGCTCAGCAAATGTGCTTCTCCCCCGGCCCCGTCTCCATTAGGCTGCCGGAACCTGACGCAATTCACCCGGGTTAATGAGGCATTTAAGCCTAGGTGCGTAGCGTCTCCATTTCCTGGGGGACGTCATGAATATGCGACGGCGATTGCGCCTTTGCCCTGGATCTGCTCTTGCCCTGACCGCAGCGCTGACCGCCGGCGGCGCCGGCTATTGCGGCGGCGGCGCAGCTGCGGCCGCTGGCGTCACGCTGACCGCGGCCAGCACCCCCGCGGCGGCCAGCGTGTGCACGTCAAAAGCGCATCCCAGGCTGGCGGGCGAGATCTCGCGCGGGATCACTGACGCCCTGCGCGGGAGGTCATCCGTCGTGGGCATCGACGCGGAGGACCCGGCGGACCGGATTACCTGCCAGTACCACCCGTGGTGGAATTTCCCCTCAGCCAGCGTGGTGAAGGTCATCATCCTGGGCACCCTGCTGCGCGAGCTACAGACCACGCACCAGCACATAGGCTCCGGACAGGCTGCGCTCGCCCGGGCAATGATCACCCAGTCCGACAACGACGCGGCGACGGCGTTGTGGAACGAGGTCGGCACGGCCAGGTTGCAGAGCTTCCTGACCGCGGCCGGGATGAGCCACACCGATCTCCCCGACAGCGGCTTCTGGGGGCTGACGGTGGTAAACGCCCACGACGAGCTGCTCCTGCTCCGGCTCCTGGTCACCGGGAACAAGGTCCTGGACGGGGCAAGCCGTGCCTACGCGCTCAACCTGATGGCCGACGTCATCCCGTCGCAGCGGTGGGGCGCCCCGGCCGGTGCGCCCGCGAACGTCACGGTGCACGTGAAAAACGGCTGGCTGCCGGACCCGGCGCTCTGGGTCATCAACAGCATCGGCGACTTCACGCATCGGGGCGGCGCCTACTCGATCGCGATCCTGACCAGGGATAACCCGAGCATGGCCTACGGGGTGAGCACGGTCGCGAGCGTCGCCAGCCCGATCAACCGGGGACTGGCCGGGTATGCGCAGTGGGTGGCGCGAAGGTCACCATGACCGGCGCACTCGCCGGGACGTGTCGTGTCGTGACCCGGCGGCGGCCATGATCGGGTTTGGCTCAGCGGCCCGCCCTCGCCGAGAGCGGGCCGCTCGACCCAAAACGTGAGCTGACGAGGCCGTCCGGCCCGTTAGGGATGGACCGGGCCTTGCGCCTCGATGAGCGACTGGAAGGCGACCGGGGTCGCAGTCATGCTGCAGGTGCCCCCGAGCGGGCGGCGATTTCCAGGATGCCCAGCGTGTAGGTTCCGGTTCCGCTGATGCCGTCGTATGCGCCCGTCCCCTGGCCGAGGGTGTAGGTGCCGTGCTCGTTGACCGTCAGCAAGCAGGTCTTGGGGTTGAACGTGTGCGTGCCAGTGCCTGGTGAGTGCTTGATCGTGAAGCTGCCGTTGGCGAATGTGTAGGTGTCGGCGTTGATGGCCTCGTGCTGGTGGTCCACGGCGGGACCCGGTGAACGCTCCGTGAGCAATCACTGCGGGGTTCGAGGTGGCCGATACGGCCATGATCTGGAAGTGCTCGGTGGCCGAGACGCTCGGGGCGGCAGCGCTCGCCGCCGTCAGGCCAGACACGATGACGGCTCCCGCGGCCATGGCCACGCCCGCGGCCGCCATGAGGCGCTTGGTGCGCTTCAGCATGATGGGTTCTCCAGGTGGTGTGGATTGTCGGAGTCCCGGGACCGGGGCTCCGCTGATCGGCTCAGGAGACCGCCGCGGCCGCGGCGCCCGTAGCAGCAGGGACAGGCCTGGGTGAGGTGCCAAGCGTGCGCACGGCCTGCAGCAGACCTACGAAAAGCAGCGCAAAGGCGATGATCACGAGCGCCTTGCTGCTGGTGGCGAATCCGGCTCCCTCGCCGACGGCGCCAACGGCGATCGCCGCGGTGGCCCAGCGGGGCGCGCCGACCTTGACGACGGCGATCCCGAGCAGGGCGATGCCGATATCGCCGATGAGCTGCAGCGGCTCGAGCGCGGCGATGACGGCGCTGGAGTGGATGCGGTCGAGCACGGCGGCCGCCTGGGCCGGGTCAAGTGCGCTGACGATGGCGGGCGCGGCGACGCCGACGCTGTTCACGCACAGGACGACGAGCGAGCCGAGCACGCCGAGCACGCCGCCGGCCACCGCCAGGCGCGGAACGCGAGGGGCAAGCGCAAGCGCGAGCCAGATGACGCCGGCGATGAGCAGGACGACGCCGATGGAACGCAGGGATAGGCCGGCGACCATCGCCGCGCGGTGGTCGGTGAGCGCGGCGACCTGCCCGGCCGCCGCGTCGGACAGCGTCGGCTGGATGAGCGTCGCGGCGATCACGACGACCGGCGCGGCGAGCAAGGCCGCTGTTGCCGCGACCGTCGTTCTCGGGGACATGGGATCTCCTAATGCGGGGATGACGTGGGTTTCAGGCTCGCGGCGTGGTCTGCCCGGTCACAAGCCAGCGGTCCCCCGGCCTCGTTCCGGTTTCCCTCCGCGGTGACGGAGGCCAGCCCGCTTGACCGCCTGCCGCCGCGGCCCGAGCATGAGGCGATGCGCACCGAGCGCGCAACACGTCACCGCCCGATCGCCGCTGTCGTCCTGGTGCTGGCGACCACCGGCGGCGGTCTCGCCTTGCTGGCGCTGTCGGGCCGCCTCGGGACACGCGCGGTCACGCCGAGCGAGCTCGCGCTGGCGATAGGGCTGACGGGTTCGCTGATCCTGTGGCACCAGCCGTCGAACCGGATTGGCATGCTGCTGGCGCTGACCGGGGTGCTGTTCGGCGTGACCGTCCTCGCCGGAGGCATCCTCGAGTCTGCGAGCGCACGCGGGGGCGTGCCGGAGACCCTGCACCTGCCGGCGCTGGCGTGGACCAGGCTGACCCCCGGGCTCGCCGTGCCATGGGCGCTGTTCCTGCTCTGGTTCCCTGACGGGCATTTCACGAGCCGCAACTGGAAGCGCTTCTTCGTGGCGGCAGCCGTGGCCTGCCTCGCGCTGACCGCACTCGGGTATCTTCTGGCGGCTCCGAACGGTCCCCTTCCGGCGCTGTCACCCGTAGCGCGCGCCCCGGCACCCTCCGGTGGCCCGCTGGCTACCCGGGCGCCGGCGCACCTCGCCTCCGTCATCGACGTGTTCACGCTCGCGCTACCGCTCCTGTCGCTGGTCAGCCTGGCCCAGCGGTACCGGCGCTCCGGCGCGGTCGCACGCCAGCAGATCAAGTGGCTGGTCGCCGGCGCGGCAGTCGCGATCACCGGGGACACCATCGGCAGCCTGATCCAGGGTTCAGGCGGAGCGGCTCACGCCCTCGGCGTCGCCATCGTGATCGCCGTCAACCCGCTCCCGGTGGCCGCGGCGGCCGCGGCGATCCTCCGGTACCGGCTGTGGGAGATCGACGTCGTAGTCTCCCGCGCCGTCATCTACGCCGCCCTGTGGATCGTGCTGTCTGCCGTGCTGCTGGTCCCCGCGCTGGCGACCGGACTGCTGGTCGGCGGGCCGGGCGCGCTCGCGGCCGTCGGGCTGGCGCTGCTGGTCACGCTGGCCTTTCAGCCGGCCCGAGCACGGCTGGAACGCGTCGTTGAGCGGATTGTCTACCAGGATCGCCGCCGCGGGTACGCACTCCTGATGCGCTTCGGCCAGACGCTCCGGGCAGCAACCGGCGTCGGCGAGGTGGCGCCGCAACTGGCCGAGGTGGTCCGATCCGGGCTTGGTGCCGCCTGGGCGGGCGTCTGGGTCCATGTCGCCGCAGACGGCGGCAGCGCGCTGCGCTCCGTGGCCGCCGCCGGGATCGATCCGGGGCCGGCGGTCCTGATCACAGCCGAGACGTGCGGACGCCTGCTTACCCGCCCGGCGAGACCGCTGACAGGTGACCTGCCGGCCGAGCTTCGGCCGCTCTGGCCAGACAGGACAGCCGCCGCCGTGATACCTCTCGTCGCGGGCGAGCAGCTAGTCGGCGTACTCGCGTGCGGCCAGCGGCCGGGCGACCCGCTCGGCGAACGCGACCATGAGCTGCTCGGGCAGCTCGCCCGCGAGTCGGCGCTGGCGCTTCGCAACCTCCGGCTCGAAGCCCAGCTCCGCGAGCGGCTGACCCAGATCGAGGAGCAGGCCGAGGAGCTGCGCCGCTCGCGCCAGCGGCTCGTCGGTGTCCAGGACGAGGAACGCCGGCGCATCGAGCGCGACCTGCATGACGGGGTCCAGCAGCAGCTCGTAGCTCTGGCCGCCCGGCTGCGGCGCGCCACCATCGCCGCGCCCGCGGATGCTCGCCTCCTGCTCGAGCAGCTCGCCCCGGAGGCGGAAGAGGCAGTCTTCGCCCTTCAGGATCTTGCTCGCGGGATATTTCCCAGCCTGCTGGCTGACCAGGGACTCGCCGCTGCGCTGCGGACGCAAGCCGCGCGCGTGCCGATGGCGATCCGGGTGGAGGCCGAGCCGAATCTGGCCGGACGGCGCTTCGGCCGCGAGCTGGAGGCAGCCTTGTACTTCGTTGCGCTCGAGGCGATGGCCAACGCGCAGAAGCACGCGCCCGGCGCCACCGTGACGATCTCACTGCGCAGCGCCGACGCTGGGCGATGCATCGCGCTCGAGATCCATGACGACGGTCCCGGCTTGCCACAGCGGCCGGCACCGAAGGGCACCGGACTACAGAACATGAAGGACAGGCTGGCCGCGGCGGGCGGCGAGCTGACGATCGATAGCCGGCCGGGGGCCGGGACCTGGATCCACGCGGAGGCTTCGGTCGCGGCCCCGGTGGTCGCCCTGCGGCGCGATACCGGCTCCATCAGCTAGATCAGCAGGCGACCCGGATCAGCACCGCGACCCCAGCGGGGTGCCTCAGCCGGAGACCGACTCCCGCAGATAGATCAGCACCGCCGCGACACGGCGGTTGAGGTCGGGCTCGGCGCCCAGGCCGAGCCTTGAGAACACAGCCGCGATTCGCTTCTCGACCGTGCCAACTGACACGTACAGCGCGTCGGCGATCGCCTGGTTACTCTTTCCCTCGGCCATCAGGCGCAGCACGTCGAGCACGGCCGGCGCCATCCCGGCCAGCGGCGAGCCGGGCTTGCTCGAGCGCTGCCGCAGCAGCGTCTCGACGATCCGCGGATCGAGCACCGAGCCCCCGGCGGCGACCTCGCGGATCGCCCGCACCAGCTGGTTGACCTCGCCCACGCGCACCTTGTGCAGATAGCCGTATCCCGCGACGCCCCGTTCGAGCAGCGCCCAGACGTAACCCTCGTCGTCATGCTGGGTGAGCATCACCACGCCGGTCTCCGGCCGCTCTGCCTTAATCGCGTGCGCCGCCTCGATGCCCTCCATCGAATAGCTCGGCGGCATCTTGATGTCCATCACGATCACGTCCGGGAGCAGCCGCCTCGCCTCGGCGAGCACGCTGTCGAAGTCGGCGGCGGCCCCAACCACCTCAAGCTCGTCGCGCTCCTCGAGCAGGCGCCGCGTTCCCTCCCGCGTCAGGTACTGATCCTCAGCGATCAGCACGCGCAGGCGTGACGAACTCCGCCGTACATCCACTTAGTCCGCTCCTCAGCCGAGCGCCCCCATGCTACGTCCGCGGGCGTACGACGGCATGCGGCATCGGGTAGAGCTCCATGGTGGCCATTCCGGCTACTCATGACGCCAGCGGCTCCCCGGTTTCCAGCACCGTCTTCAGGCCGCTGAGCACGAACATCCAGCCGGGCGGCGCGGCGGATCGAACTCCAGCACCGGCCCGTCCCCCCAGGTCGCTCCGTCCGGCCCGCGCGAGACATGCCGCTCCGGCGTGTTGGTGATCCGGGCGCCGTGAAAGGAGCGGGCGGTCTGGTCCGGCTGGGTGATCGCGTCCCAGATCTTCTCCGGGGTCGCCTTGATGAACACCTGGTAGATCTGGGTGGCCAGGTCCGTACTGGCAGTCATGTCTCGTCCTCCAGCGATCTTTTCAGGTCAGCGAGGGCCGCGGCGGGGCCCGCGGTGTACTTGTCGATCCAGCGGTCGTGGATGAGCCGGATCGGCACCGGGTTGAGGAAATGCAGCTTCTCCCGGCCCGACCGGCGGGTGACGATTAGTCACATGTCTAGGCTCGGAGGGCAGCCCCCCGTGACCAGGTCGCGCGGGCTAAGCGCTGGCCGACGCCGCCCTCCCGGGGCGAGACGGCGTTGACGAGCGTCCCGAATATCCCTACTGTCCGAGCTGGAAGGGCTGCGCTAGTAAAAGGGGCGGGAAATGAATTCAGGATCGGCGAGGGCTAGGCCGCGGCTGCTGGCCGGGACCAGGCGCCGGACGACGGGCGCGCTGCTCGCGCTGACCCTGGCCGGGCTCGGCGGGCCGCTGACCGCCGGCACCGCGAACGCGGCCGCCAGTCCGCAGGCCGACCTGGCCGTGACCGTGACGGTCAGCAGCCTCACGCCGTACTACTACACCGCCGTGACGTTCACCACGACGGTGACCAACACCAGCGCGAGCACCCAGTCGCACGGCATCTCGGTCACCGCCGCGGCTCCCGCCGGGCTGATCAAGCCGGCCAAGACGCCGAGCCAGGGCAGCTACTATGCCACCACCAGCAGGTGGGCCGTCGGGTCGCTGGCCCCGGCAGCCTCAGCCACGCTCACCTTCTCCGGCTACGCCGGCGCCGTGGCCCTGGGCCTTCAGACGGTGACCGCGACCGCGACCGCGAGGACGCCCGACCCCAACAGCGCCAACAACACCGCGTCGGCGAGCGAGGCCGCGCAGCCCGCCCAGCTCGGCGTGACCATCACCCCGTCACCGAACAACCCGTCGAACATCGACATCAGCCTGCCGGGCAGCGTCAGCTGGACCGGCAGCGCCTACAACTCCGAGAACCCGGCCGCGCCGGCCCCGGGCTTCTTCGGGCAATGGTTCTGCGCGACCGCCAGCGGGAACCCGTGCCCCCCGGCCAGGGGCACCGACGACTTCAACGTACGGATCCTCACCTACGTGATCCACTCGCTGTCACCCGATACCTACACCATTACGTTCCAGGCCAGCGCGAAGAACAGCAACTACACCGGGTACCCCACGACCGATGACACCTTTCCCGTCAGCAATTCCGGCGCCGGCTGATACCAGCCCCGGTCTCTTGGCAGGCTAAGCCGGCGGGCTAAGCGCTAGTGCGGCCCGGCTTCCAGCGCCACTCGCTGCGGTCGCCTGCCTCCGCCACGACCCGGTTGCGGATGGCGCCGACGCCCTCGACCGTGACCTCGATGATGTCGCCCGGCGTCAGCCACACCGGCGGCTTGCGGGCGAACCCGACCCCGCCCGGGGTGCCGGTGGCGATCACGTCGCCCGGCACCAGCGTGGTGAAGGACGAGAAGTACTCAATCGCGCTCGGCACGTCCACGATCATCTGCGACGTCCTGGCCGACTGCATGACCTCGCCGTTCAGCACCGTGGTCAGGGCCACGTCTGACACGTCCGCCTCGTCCGTGGTGACCACCTCGGGACCGATCGGCATGCTGCCGTCGAAGTTCTTGCCCGGTGTCCACTGCGTCGCCGCCCGCTGCCAGTCGCGGGCGGAGGCGTCGTTGAGCACGACGAAGCCGGCCACCGCGTCCAGCGCCTTGCCCGCCGGGATATACCTGCCGCCCGCGCCGATCACGATGCCGAGCTCGCCCTCGTAGTCGAACCGATCGGTGAGCGCGGGCTTCACCAGGTCGGCGTACGGGCCGAGCACGCTGCCCCGGCCGCGGACGAACGACTCCGGCCAGGTGGGCACCTCACGGCCGCCCTCGATGGCGTGCTCGCTGTAGTTCACGCCCAGGCACAGGATGCGCTCGGGCGCCGGCACCGCCGCCCCGAACTCTTCGGGTGCGTACTCCCGGCCGTCGTGGCCGGTCAGGCCGCGGGCGGCGTCCATCGCGGGCTGGCCCGCCGCGAGGAACGAGCCGAGCGAGGCCAGCCGGTCGTCGCCGGTCTCCGCGCCGACGTTGACGTATCCCGAGCGGGCGAGCACGTGCAGTCGCGGTCCTGCGGCGGTGACAATCGTGGCGAGCCTCACCTGGCGAATCTCCTTGTCCGGGGCTGTTTGTACCGACCCTATAGCCGCAGCCCCCGGCGCCCGCGGGCCGGCTCAGCGCACCCGGGCCGGCTCACCGCCCATGAAGCCGCGCCGTGCCCCAGCCGGGGGATCAGCGCACCCAGCCCGGCTCAGCGTCCATGGAGCCGCGCCGTGCCCCGGCTCAGTCGCCGCGCCGCCCGGTGTCCGCAGGCCGGCGTCGGCTCGT
This sequence comes from uncultured Actinomycetes bacterium, assembly GCA_963702235.1. GTDB lineage: Bacteria > Actinomycetota > Actinomycetes > Streptosporangiales > Streptosporangiaceae > PALSA-505. The sequence goes on along the minus strand of CAVPBZ010000018.1, from coordinate 119,512 downwards.
CCGACTTCGGCCGGTCGGCTTCCTCGCCGAGCAGCTCGCGGGACAGCCGGTTCAGCAGCTCGGCCAGCTCGGTGTGCTGCTCGGGTGACCAGTCGGCGACCAGCCTCCCCAGCAGGTCGCGCCGGGCGGCGAACAGCCGGTCCGCCGCCGCGTGCCCGGCCGGCAAGAGCTGCAGCGTGCCGTTGTCCCTGCCGACGAGCCCGCGCTCGACCAGCAGGTCCACGTAGGGCTTGCCGTACTCGACCGTCACGCCGGCCTGCCGGGCCAGATCCTGCCCGGAGACAGGGTCCTGCTTGGCCAGGTGGGTGAGAACCCAGGCGCTGCCCGCTGGCACGTCGAGGCCGGACATCTCCGCCATCCGCTCGTAACCGCGGCGCCGCAGGTCGGTGCCGGACAGCTGGACCAGCGCCCGCTCGAGCTCGCCCGCCGAGGACCGGTGCGCCGAGGCCGCGCCCAGCCCGTCCCCCACGTCGGCGGGATTGGCCGCGGCACCCACGGCGGTGCGCAGCGGCACCTCGCGCAGGAACCAGGTCAGTATGAAGGCCGCGATAGCCACCGGGGCCGCATAGAGGAACACGGCCTGGATGGACAGCGTGTAGGCGTGCAGGACGTCACCGCGCAGGGTCGCCGGCAGCCGGCGGATCAGCTGCGGGTTGCCCTGCGCCGCGGACGGGTTGAAGCCGCGCGGCAGCGGGACGCCGCGCAGCTGGCTGCGGATCTCGGTCGCCAGCCGGTTGGAGAAGATCGAGCCGAAGATCGAAACCCCGAACGAGCCGCCGATCGAACGGAAGAACGTGACCCCGGAGGTGGCCGTGCCGAGGTCGGCATAGTCGGCCGAATTCTGCACCGCGATGACGAGCACCTGCAGGACCAGCCCGAGGCCGAGGCCGAGGATGAGGAAGTACGGCCACATGACCGCGGTGGGCGTGGACTCGGTCAGCCGGGACAGCAGGAACAGCGCCACTGCCATCAGCGCCGTCCCGACGATCGGGAACACCTTGTACCTGCCGGTCTTGCTGATCAGCTGCCCGCTGACGACCGACGTCACCAGCAGGCCGAGGACCATCGGCAGCAGGTACACCCCGGAGATCGTGGCCGATACGCCGCGGACCACCTGCAGGTACAGCGGCAGGAACGCGAGCGCGCCGAACATCGCGAACCCGGCGGCGAACGAGATGGCCGCGGACACCGAGAACACCGGGCTGCGGAACAGCCGCGGCGGCAGCACCGGCTCGGCCGCGCGGTGCGCCGACCACCACCACGCGGCGGCCAGCACGACGGCGCCGGCACCGAGGCCGATGATCACGCCGGAGTCCCACGGGTACGTGGTGCCGCCCCACGAGGTGAGGAAGACGACGCAGGTCGCGGCCGCGCCGAGCAGCACGGTGCCGAGATAGTCGATCCGGTGGGCCTGCCGGGAGGACCGGGCGGGCAGCACCGCGGCGATGACCGCGAGCGCGATCACGCCGATCGGCAGGTTGATGTAGAAGACCCAGCGCCAGCCGATGTTGTCCACGAAGAAGCCGCCGAGCAGCGGCCCGGCCACGCTGGCCACGCCGAACACGGCGCCGAACGCGCCCTGGTACCGGCCCCGCTCCCGGGGCGGGACCACGTCGCCGACGATCGCCTGGGCCAGCACCATGAGCCCGCCGCCGCCGAGTCCCTGCAGCGCCCGGAACGCGATCAGCTCGTTCATGTTCTGCGCCAGGCCGCAGAGCGCGGACCCGACCAGGAAGATCACGATCGCGGCCTGGAAGAGCCCCTTGCGGCCGTACTGGTCGCCGAGCTTGCCCCACAGCGGCGTGGAGACCGTGGTGGCCAGGATGTACGCGGTGACCACCCAGGACAGCCGGTTCAGCCCGCCGAGGTCGCCGACGATCGTGGGCAGCGCGGTGGACACGATCGTCTGGTCGAGCGCGGCGAGCAGGATCGCCAGCATGAGCGCGGCATAGATGACGACCAGGTTGCGCCCGTGCTGTGCCGTCGGCGCCTCTGGCGCCCGCACGTCCGTCGTCATGCTGAATATCCTGGCATGCCCCCAGGTCAGGCACAGGGCCGCCCGGCTCCGCGGCAGCTTCCCGCAGGTGGCTTACGGCACCGGCGGCAGCTCTCCCCGGTGACTACCGGTGACTACGTGTGCTTGACGGTGAAGGTGCCGCCGCTCAGCGGTCCCGGCCGGAACCGCGCGCTGGTCAGCTTGGCCGGGCTGAACGTGTTGAGCAGCTTGCCGTTGACGGTGACGTTGTTAAAGGTCACGCCGCTGGGCAGGCCCGGGAACCCGCCGGGTGCCTCGATCACCGCTTCGGCGCTGGCGTTGCTGGCGCTCAGGCTCTTGGTGACGGTGTGAGACCAGCCCTTGGTCACGTCCTTCAGGGTCAGCGAGTAGGAGGTGCCGCCCTGGTACGTCACCGTCGCGGTGATCGTGTCGCCGGTGCTGACCGGATTGCTGTAGTAGCGCGGAGCAGCCGGGTACATCTCGTACCAGCCGGAGTTGACAGGCGTCCCGGTCGAGCAGCTGGTCTGCACGCCGGTCTGCTCGACGGTCTGGTCGTTGTATCCGTCGAGGCCCACCCACGGGGCGTACAGGTCATGACGTGCCGTGCAGGTCGCCTGCGGCTCGGTCCAGGAGCCGGTGATCGACGTGAACGTCTGCCCGCTGGCGGCATACCCGGCCCAGTTGCCGCCGAAGGTGCCCGTGTGCGGCGCGAATCCCGGGCCGGCCGCGGCGGACCCGGCCGCTGACCCGCCTGCCGCCGTCAGCATGGTCGCCCCGAGCGTGGCCGCGGCCAGCAGCGAAGGGAGTTTCCTCATGCCAGTTGCTCCTGCCGCCCGGGGCTGTGCGTGCATGCCGGGAAAGGGCAAGCACGTCACGAATGGCCCGACTGCCCGTCAACATATCGGAAAAACTCATAACTTTCCGTTATGGATGGCCACGTCCGGCATGAATGACCAAGCCCCGCGGTAGCTGCGCCCGGTCAGCCGGCCATCCGCTGGCACAGCCAGGCCAGGGACATCGGGTACCGGTAGTCGATGCCCATGTGCGTGCCATCGAACAGCTCGAACCGGATCACGTCGTCGGCTATCCCGTTCTCCAGCAGCGCCGTATGGAAGGCGGTGGCGCCCAGATCGAGGAACCACTCGTCCCTGGTACCGGCGTCGATCCAGATCGCCTGGACCGACCGGAGCGCGTCGGCGTACTTCGGCACCATCCGCACCGGGTCCCAGTCCTGCCAGTGCTGCCAGACGTCAGGCCGCAGCACCCCGGTCCGCGGGTCGAACGGCAGCTCCACGGTGCCGTCCTCGCGCGCGGAGAAGCAGGCGGACACGCCGAGCATCATGAGCAGGATGTGGTCCTCCTCCTTGGTGAAGGAAGTCCGGGAGGTGAAGTCCGCCCACCAGCGCCAGATGTCGCCGTTGTAGCCGCGCAGCTGCCGGACCGCCTTGCCGAACTCGGGGATGTAGCACAGCTCGTAGAGCGAGTCGCCGGCGTGCGTAGCCAGCGCGCCGAACAGATCCGGCCGCAGCATCGGCGTGATCATGGCGCCGAACCCGCCGCTGGACTTGCCCATGATCCCCCGGTGCGCCGCATCAGGCAGCGTGCGGTACCGGGCGTCCACCCAGGGCACGACCTCGTCGCACAGGTACGTGTGGTACCGGCCGGTCCCCGGCGAGTCCACGAACTGGCTGCCGCCGTACCTGGTCCAGGCGTCCACGTAGACGACGATCGCGGGCGGCGCCTCGCCACGCGCGAACACGCCGTCCGCGGTCTCCGGGAACGGCTGCCGGTAGGCGCTCCGGTTCGCCCACATGGCCACGTGCCCGGTGTATCCCTGGATCACGTACACGGACGGGTAGCGCCGCGCAGGGTCGTCGTCGTAGCCGGGTGGCAGGTAGATCCACAGCGGCCGCTCAGCCGGGTCGCCGAGCGGGTTGCCGCGCAGCGCCTCGCTGGTGATGACGTCCTCGTCGATCCGTCCGGCAAGTTCCGCGGACCAGGGCAGCATGAGACCTCCATTGGTTGCTCATCGGTCGCCCCAGTCTGGCAGTACCCCGGTCCCGCCCTCCATTCCTCCCACCGAACGAGAAGGCGTGAGAGCATCACGTACCGCGCGGGTAGCGGCGGTGCGACCGGAGCGCGGCCTGCTCCCGCACGGCTAGTCAGCTGGCGTGGCCGGGCCGTCGCGCCCGCTCCGCATCAGCGGACGCGAGCGCGACGGCGGCGGCCACCGCGGGCAGCACCCGGACATGGGGGCAGCGCCCGGGCCGCGCGCAGCGGCCGCGAAGAGGAAGTGCCCGGGTCTGCGGCGGGGGGCCACCATGCCGCAGGGCTCGTTGCGGTTTCCTCATGCCACCTTGGACGTTGGCAGGATGCCCGGCGGTTGCATCCGGAGGAAAAAGATAGCCGCAAATCGGGCAGGAGGCCCGCATGGCGTACCGCTGCGTCTGGCGCGGTGGGGTCAGCGGATGCGTAGGCTGCGGGCATGACCCAGCAGGAGGCCGTCAGCGTGAGCGTCGGCCACGGCGGCAGCAGGCCCGGGGCCCGGCCGGCGACCCGCTGCGGCCCGAGCTGGCCGACGTTGCCCGGCTGGGCCGGCGGCTGATGCACCGCGCGGTCGGCGCCGCCCGGGGTGAGGATCACCCGCTGCGCCGCGTGCTGCACGATCACCTCGGTCCGGCGGCGGGCAGCATGCCCACCGTCACCGGGTCCTGGCTGCAGTACGACCACGTGAACCTTCAGGTCGGCCTGGACGCCTGGCTGGCCCGGCCAGGGCGGCGGCACGAGGTCGTCGGAGTGACCGGCTTCCAGCACGCGGAATTCGGCCTGGCCGACCTCATCGAGCCGGGACCGCACCAGTCGCAGTTCGGTATCGGCAACGTGTCCACGATCGCGATGCCCGCCGGGCCCGGCGGGCGCACCCGGTCGTGCGTCCGGTGCGGCATCTACCTGGTGAGCGACGGGGCGGACCGGTACGCGCTGCTGCTGCGCGGCCCGCAGCGTCCTGACGCGATGGAAGAGATCGTGCTGGAGGCGGCCGCCGGGGACACTGAGCGGGCCGAGCAGATCGTCACCGAGATCCGGCAGCTCGCCGTCGAGCACAACATCTACCGCGGGCAGGTGATCTCCTTCGGCGGCCAGCTGTTCGGGCACGGTCGTGGCGCGCCGCTCAGCTTCCTCAACCGCCCTGAGGTCGCCAGGCAGGATGTGGTGCTGCCGCCGGAGCTGCTCGACGGCATCGAGCGGCAGGTGCTCGGGGTGCAGCGGCACGCGGGCAGGCTGCGGGCCAGCGGTCAGCACCTCAAGCGCGGGGTGCTGCTGCACGGTGCCCCGGGCACGGGCAAGACGCACACGATCAGCTACCTGATGGGCCAGATGCCGCTGGCCACCGTCGTCGTGCTGTCCGGCGCCGGCGACTGGACTTCGCGGAGTTCTACCGGCGCGGCCGTCGGTGATGACGAAGCGGTAGGTGCGTGATAGCACTACTAACTCTTCGGGATCATGGTCGGCTCGCCAGGAGATGGTCGCGGAGGGCCGCGGTGACCGGGCCGGGGGCCTGCACGTTCGCCAGGTGCGAGGCACCGCGGACCACCGTGAGCCGCGCGCCGCTGACCTGCCGGGCGATCAGCGCGCCGTGCGGGGGCGGGCTGACCGGATCCTCGGTCGCCGCGATGACCAGGGTCGGTGCGGTGATCGAGCCGAGCACGGGGCGCAGGTCCATCGCGGCGATGGCCTCGCAGCAGCCTGCGTATCCCTCCGGGACCGCGCCCGCCAGCATCGCGGTGATCTTCGCCGTGACCGCGGGCGCGGAGCGCACGAACGACGGGGTGAACCAGCGGCCCAGCGCCGCTCCGGTCACCGCCGCCATGCCCGCGGTGCGCACCAGCTCGGCCCGGTCGAGCCAGCCGGAGGCCGGCGGCAGGTAGGCCGAGGTGCAGCAGAGTCCGAGCGCGGCGATCCGGCTGGGCGCGTGCGCGGCGAGCCACATCCCGATCATCCCGCCCAGCGAGATGCCGCAGTAGCTGGCGCGGGCGATGCGATGCTCGTCGAGCAGCGCCAGGACCGCGGCGCCCAGGTCGCCGAGGCGGTACGGCCCCGGCGGCGGGTCCTGAGAGCTGGCTCCGGCGCTGACCCCAGACCCGGCGCTGACCCCAGACCCGGTGTTCGCCGCGGACCCGGCGCTGACCCTGGAGCCGGCGCTGGCCTCGGACCCGTTGCCGATCCCAGAACCGGCCGCGGGGCCGCCGTGGCCGGGCAGTTCGTAGCGCAGCAGCCTGAAGTGCTCGGCCAGCGCCGGCAGCTGGGGGTCCCAGATGCCGCGGGAGGTGCCGAGCGAGTTGCCGAGCACGAGCACCGGCTTACTGTCGCCACCCTCGAGCGAGGCGGTGAGGCGGAGTGGCGGGCCCGCCGGGTGGTCAGACATCGAAGAAGACCGTCTCGCCGTCGCCCTGCAGCCGGATGTCGAACCGGAACTGAGCGGGACCGTCCGGCACGGCGATGAGGGTGTCCCGCCTGCTGGGTTCGGGAAGGGACGTGAGCACTGGATCCGCCGCGTTGGCCTCGTCCTCGTCGGCGAAGTAGATCCTGGTCACCAGCCGGTCGAGCAGCCCGCGCGCGAACACGGACACGTCCAGGTGCGGCGCCTCGGTGCTGCCGTCGCCGCCGGGCAGCGGACCCGGGCGCAGCGTGACGATGCGGTACTCGCCGCCAGGATCGGTCGGGCAGCGGCCGAACCCGCGGAAGGCCGGGGCCGCATCCGCCGGGCGCTGCCGCGGGTCGTCCGGATGGGCGAAGCTGCCGTCCGGGGCGGCCTGCCAGGTCTCGATCAGCGCGTCGGGAACAGCCTCGCCCGCGCCGTCGAGGACGCGCCCGGTTATCACGATCGCGCCGCCGGTCCCGGCGGGCACCACGTCCGGGCCGTCCGGCCAGGGCAGTCCGATGACGAAGAACGGGCCCACGGTCTGCGACGGGGTACCCGGCGGTATGCCGTCAGCGGTGGCCGGCGGGGCGTTCACCGGTCACCGTCGCCGGGCTCGAACGGCGTCGCGTCGCGGCCGCGCAGCACGATGTCCCAGGAGTACCCGAGCGCCCACTGGGGCTCGGTCAGCCCGATGTCGAAGCGGGCGACCAGCCGCTGCCGCCCCGCCGGGCTGGGCACCGAGCCCAGCAGCGGGTCCAGCGGCTGCAGCGGGTCGCCGGGAAAATACATCTGGGTGACCAGCCGCTGGGTGAACGACGTGCCGAACAGCGAGAAGTGAATGTGCGCGGGGCGCCAGGCATTCGGGTGATTGCCCCACGGGTAAGAGCCCGGCTTGATCGTGACGAACCGGTACCGGCCCTCGTCGTCGGTCAGGCAGCGGCCGAGGCCGGTGAAGTTCGGGTCGATCGGCGCCGGGTGCTGATCGGCCGCGTGCAGGTACCGGCCGGCCGCGTTGGCCTGCCAGAATCTCGACCAGGCTGCGGCGCACCGGCCGGCCGTCGCTGTCGAGCACCCGGCCGGTCACGATGATCCGCTCCCCCTGCGGCTCGCCCGGATGCTGCGTGGTCAGGTCGGCGTCGCCTGCCCGCACCCGCTCCCCGCCGAGCAGCGGCCCGGTGATCTCGGTCAGCCGGTGCGGCAGCAGCACGAGCGGCTGGCGGGGCGCGCGCAGCGCCGACGAGCGGTACGCCGGGGAGTCGGCCGGCGGGTGCACCCCGCGGGGTCGCTGGTACGGGCGGATCGTGAACGTGCGGTTCCCGTCCGGCCCCGCTGCGCTCATCGGCCTGCTCCTTCCCTGCCCGGCACGCCGGGCGCGGCACGAAGGCTATCCGCCCGCCGGCCGCGGCACGAAGGCTATCCGGCCTCCTGCGGCGACGCCATATCCGGGCCGTCCCGCCCCTGCGCAGCCGGGCCGTCCCGCCCCTGCGCAGCCGGGCCGTCCCGCCCCTCCGCGGCGAGTACCCGCTGAGCGACGGCGAATGCGCGGTTGCCCGCGGGCGCGCCGGCGTAGACGGTGACCTGCAGCAGCACCTCCTGGATCTGCTCCGGGGTGAGCCCGTTGCGCAGCGCGCCCTTCAGGTGCAGGGCGAGTTCCTCCTCCTGCCTGAGCACGGCCAGCGCGGTCAGGGTGATCATGCTGCGCTCGGCCCGCGACAGCCCGGGCCGGGACCAGATCTCGCCCCAGGCATACCGGGTGATCAGGTCCTGGAACGGGGCGGTGAAGGCGGTCGTGGCCGCGACCGCGCGGTCCACGTGGTCGTCCCCGAGCACGTCACGGCGGACTGACGTGCCTTGTCGTGCCCGTTCGGGATCATTGGTCATGGGTTTCCCGCCTTTCTGTCCGGGCGCCGTCCGGGCGCCGCCGTCACAGCGGCGGCAGCCAGTACCGGGTGGGCAGCGCCGTCTCCTGGTAACCGCCGCCGCCGGACGGCGCGACCTGCCACGCGTGCTTGCCGGGCACGATCATGACCGCCTCGTGCAGGCTCGTCCCGACGTAGTGCAGGGCGGTGCCGTCCTCGGTCGCGTAGCCCGCGGGCAGCACCCCGTCCGCGACCAGCGTGCGGTAGACACTGCGCCGCGGCTGATCGTCGGCATCGAAATGCACCTGGTTGCTGAACGGCAGGAAGCCGAGGCCGTCGGTCACCGGGTCGAGCGAGTCGCTGAACGAGTCGGTGACCCCGCAGCGGTGCCAGCACAGGCTGCCCGCGCTCCCGCCGGCCAGCACGACCCCGGCGGCCCAGCAGTCGCGCAGGACCTCCTCCAGCCGGTGCGCGCGCCACACCGCCAGCAGGTTGACCACGCTGCCGCCCCAGACGAAGATCACGTCCTGCGCCATCAGGTGCGCGCGGACGTCGGGCAGGTTCGGCTGCGGGAACAGCTGGAGGTGCGACAGCTCCGCGGGGCCGAAGTTCGGCGCCATCGCGTACCAGGCTTCGATGACCAGCGGCGAGTCGCCCATCGCGGTGGGCACCAGGCACACCCGCGGGCGGCCCGCCCCGGACAGCAGCATCGCCTGCCGCACCTGGGCGCCGGTGAGCCCGGGCGGCGAGCCCTCCGGCCAGCGCGCGCGCCCCGAGCAGGCCAGAATCTGCGGCTCCCGTGCCATGCCGTCCTCTCCCGCTGAGCTCGGCTGTCGGCTCTGCTGCTGCCTCCGCTGTCGCGGGCAGCCTACGAGACCGGCGGCACAGGCCGGGCGGGTTACCCCGGGTTCAGCTCATGGCCGGCGCGGGCACCTTCGCGCTGTGCTGCCAGGCCCGGGCTTGTGACCACTGCCACCAGTCGGCGGGCTCGCAGGTGCGCTCGGTGCCGAGGTCGGGATGCCCCAGCCGACCGACGGCAGGTCGTAAAGCATCGCGGCGAGGCTCGAGCAGACCACGTGCCCGGGCAGCAGGTTGTGCTGCGAAGGCCAGCGCCACAGCGGATCGATCACCGCCGACAGGTCCCGCGCGCCGAACGCGTCCAGCGTGTCCTGCGCGATGCCGACCCAGTCGTAGCCGATGCCGAGCGACTTCGCCGCGCTGGCCAGCAGGCTGGCCAGCTGGCCGTGATCATCCGGCTTCGGCTCGTCGTGGTTGGACATGGTGCGGGAGTCGGACAGGAACGGCGTGCAGTCGGCCGGCCCGACGCCGCCGGGCTGGCCCTGGATGCCGATCCACCGGCCCTCCTGGTCCTGGTGGGTGACGATGATCACGTGGTTGGCGACCGCGGGCTTGCCCTGCAGCGCCTCTCCCACCCGGATGAGGTCCTGGGTCAGGCCGTTGCCGGTCCACACGGCCAGGACGTCGCCAGGTGCGGCGGGAATGCTCATCTCGGTGCTCCTCTCGCAGGTAACGGGTCACCTATCCAGAGCCGGGCCGTGGCCGTGAGATACATTCGGGCACAGATCCGGCGCCCGCCGAACGGAGATGAGCCCGCCATGACCAGCACCGGCAGTACGCAGCACACGGCCGCCAGGGACCCGGCGCGGACGATCGCGAGGCTGCGCGGCGCGAGCATGGGCGCGCTGGTCATGCTGATCATCCAGTTCGCGCTGGGCAGCGCGGTCAACCTCTACATCACGCCGCACAAGGGCGGCATGGGCCAGGCATTCTCGAACGGCCCGCTGCTCGCCCTGCACGCGGTGCTCGGCGTGCTGCTGATCCTCGCCGCGATCGACCTCCTCGTCCGGTCGATCATGGCCGCGCACCGGGTCGCGATCGTGACCTCGGCCATCGGCCTGATCGCCATTCTCGGCGCGGCGTTCAACGGCATCGGCTTCCTCAAGAACGGGCACGCCGCCACCTCGCTGGGGATGGCGCTGGCCACCGCCGTCGCGATGCTCTGCTACGCCGTCGCGCTCAGCGTTCTTGGTTCGCCCGAACGGGCAGGGGTCTGAGCCGCACCCGGCCCCGGCGGCCGTCCCGGCAGCGTCAGGACCGGGGCCGGGCCAGCGCGCGCTCGGCCTGCTCGTGCGCGGCCAGCGCGCGGCGGACGAACTCGCCGGCCGCGCCCAGGTAGCCGGCCGGATCCAGGGCCGCGTCGATCTCGCGTGCCGTGAGGCCGCCAGCGCCGCTGACCCGGGCGTCGCTGACCAGCTCGTCCCGGAACGGCCGGCCCGCGCGCGCCGAACGGGCGGCGGCCTGGGCCACCAGGTCGTGCGCGGCCAGCCTGCCCAGCCGCGGCGCGAGCACGGCGGCCACGTGCTCGGCCAGCGGCAGGCCGCCCGCGGCGTCCAGGTTCGCGCGCATCGCCGTGGTGTCGACCTCCAGGCCGGCCAGCAGCTCCGCGCACCAGGAGGCGGCGGCGGCGGTCAGCCGGAGCAGGGCGGCTAGCGGCTGCCATTCGGCGTGCCAGGCGCCGGCCGCCCGCTGGTGCTCCTGCTCCGCCGACGCGGTCAGGGTGGCCAGCAGGCCGGGCACCTGCCTGGTGCAGCCGAGGGCCGCGACCGCGGCGACCGGGTTCCGCTTGTGCGGCATCGCCGACGACCCGCCGCGCTGGGCCCCGGGCTGGGCGCCGTGCGGGGCCCCGTTCTGGCCGTCGCCGCCCTCGCGGACCTCGCCGACCTCGGTCTGGGCCAGCAGGGTAACGTCCCGGGCGATCTTGCCGACGGCGGCGGACGCGGCGGCCAGCGCCGCCGCGAGCTCGATGATGCGCACCCGGTTGGTGTGCCAGGGCAGTGCCGGCGCGGCGAGGCCCAGCTCCTCGGCCAGCAGCGCCGCGACCCCGGGCCCTGTCTCACCGAGCGAGGCGAGCGTGCCCGCGGCGCCGCCGAACTGGATGGCCAGCCGATCGCGCCGCACTCTGGCCAGCGCCTGCCTGGCCTCATCGAGGCCGGTCAGCCAGCCGGCCGCCACCAGGCCGAACGTCACCGGCACGGCCTGCTGCAGCAGCGTCCGGCCGGCCATCACGGTGTCCCGGTGCGCGGCGGCCAGGCCCGCGGCGGCCCCGGCGGCGGCGGACAGGCTGGTCAGCACCGCGTCCAGCGCGGTCCGGGCCAGCAGCATCATCGCGGTGTCGATGATGTCCTGGCTGGTCGCGCCCTGGTGAAGGGCCGCGGCGGCGGACTCGGGCAGCATCGCGGTCAGCGCCCTGACCAGGGCGGGCACCGGGTTGCCGGTCAGCGCCGCCTGCCGTCCGAGGTCGTCGGGGTCGAAACGGTCCGCCGTCGCCGCCGCGGTCACCGCCGCGCCCGCGCCGCCGGAGGCCAGCCCGGCCCGCTCCAGCGCGCGGGCCAGCGCGGCCTCGGTGTCCAGCATCGCCTGCAGCCAGGCGGCATCGCAGACATCTGCGCCGCCGCGGCCGAAGATCCCGCCGAACAGGCCGCCTGCGTCAGGCATGCGCCAGCCCGACGTAGTTCTCCGCGAGCGACGTAGCCGCGGCGTCCGAGCTGCACACGTAGTCCAGCTGGGACAGCTGCAGCCGCCGGCTGAAGGCGTCCTGGTCGCCGAACGTGTGCAGCAGCGTCGTCATCCACCACGAGAAATGCTGCACGCGCCAGACCCGGCGCAGGCAGGTCGCCGAGTACGCGTCGAGCAGCCCGGTGCCGCCGCCGGCGTACCAGGCGGCCAGTGCCTCGGTCAGCACGCCGACGTCGAAGACGGCGAGGTTCAGCCCCTTGGCACCGGTGGGCGGGACGATGTGCGCCGCGTCCCCGGCCAGGTACAGGTTCCCGTACCGCATCGGCTCGGCCACGAAGCTCCGCACCGGGGCCAGGATCTTCTCCAGTACCGGGCCGTCCTGCAGCTGCCAGCCAGGCACCGTCTCGATCCGCGCCCGCAGCTCCTCCCAGAACCGCTCATCCGGCCACTTCTCGATGTCCTCGTCTAGGTCGACCTGGAGGTAGAACCGGCTCAGGCTGGGGCTGCGCATGCTGTGCAGCGCGAAGCCGCGGTCGCTGTGCGCGTAGATCAGCTCCGCCGACGACGGCGCAACCTCGGCGAGCACGCCGAGCCAGGCGAACGGGTACTCCCGGCTGAACTCGGTGAGCACGCCGTCCGGGATCGCCTGCCGGCAGACGCCATGGAACCCGTCGCAGCCGGCGATGACGTCGCAGTCCAGCCGCTGCCGCTTCCCCTGGTGGGTAAAGCTGACCGCCGGGCGGGCGGTCGCGATGTCCTCGGGGACCACGTCGGCGGCCTCGAACAGGATCTGGCCGGCGGCGGCGAGCCGGGCCGCGATCAGGTCCTTGACCACTTCCTGCTGGCCGTAGATCGTGACCGCGCGGCCGGGGACGAGCCGGTCGAACGCGATCCGGTGCGGCCGCCCGCCGAACCGCAGCTCGATGCCGTGGTGCACGAGCCCCTCGCGCAGCAGCCGGTCCCCCAGGCCGGTCGAGACCAGCGTGTCCACGGTGCCCTGCTCGAGCACCCCGGCCCTGATGCGCCTTTCCACGTAGTCCCGGCTGCGCGCCTCGAGCACCACCGAACCGATGCCGCGCAGGTGCAGCAGGTGCGAAAGCAGCAGCCCTGCTGGTCCCGCACCGACGATCCCGACCTGGGTACGCACGCCATCATGTTCCCACCCCGGGGGATCACCGGTAGGTCTCAGGCAGCCCGATCCGGACGTTGACGCCCGGTGAGTAGTGCACCAGCGGCTCGCCCCGCGGCTGCGGCAGGTCGGCCGCGGCGATGAGCTGGTCGTCGAGGCCGGTGACCTCGGCCCGGTGCAGCGGCCAGGGCTGGTGGCAGGCCCGGGCGAACCGGTGCCGGGAGCCGTGCACGCTGAACAGGATCCACCGGGCGGTAAGGAAGTGGTCCAGGTCGCCCAGCTCGGCGGCGGCGTAGGGCTCGCCGATCCTGAGGCTGATCGTGCTGGCCACGCCGCGCGGGCCGGGCCAGCGGCGGCGGCACGCGTAGGAGATCTGGGCGTGACCGCTGGTGAGCGACATCGACGACCAGAAGTAGGGCAGCCGGTAGGTCGCGCGGGCCACGGCAACGGCGCCGAGGCGGGCGGCATCCAGCGACAGGAACCAGATGCCGGTGCGTCCGTCCCGGTCGCGGACGTACGTGCGCACGTTCGTCTCGCAGAAGTTCGACACCCACGGCACCCGGGTGCCGCCGGGCGTCGCCACGTGCATGAAGAACGGCACGAGCCCGACCCATGCCGTTCCTGCGAAGGTGTCCACTTCCAGGCTGTCCGGCAGCAGCCGCTGGACGGCCGCGGGGTCGAACTGCCAGTGCAGGAACGTCAGCCGCTCCCAGCGCTGCCGCATGACCGGCCGGTCCACCGTGAACGGGCACGAGCCGGAGAGCTGCCCGGTGCCCTCTGCCGCCGTCCGCTCCTCAGCTGCCACGGTCCCATCATGCGCGCCGGGCCAGCGGGCCCGGTGACAGGGGCGGTGACAGGGGCCGGTGACAGGGCTAGTGACAGGGGCCGGGATGGGGCTAGTGACGGGGGGCGAAGAAGATGACGCCGACGCCGACCGCGACGATCCCCGCGCCGATCCAGTCGAACCGGTCCGGCCGGTGCCCGTCCAGGCCCCAGCCCCACAGCAGGCTCATGATCACGAAGACCCCGCCGTAGGCGGCGTACACGCGGCCGAAGGTGCTGTGCTGGAGCGTCGGGATGACGCCGTAGCCGATCAGGATGGCCGCGCCGATCAGCCCGGCCCACCACGGCGCGCCCTCCCGCAGCCAGCGCCACACCAGGTAGCCGCCGCCGATCTCCGCCAGGCCGGCCGCGGCGAACAGGCCGATGGACCGCGTGATTTCCATCCGGCCCATTCTGCCTACCATGAGGGCGGGGGCAGGAGCGAGGGTGACTGCGACGGCGCGGGAGCAAGCCGCCGTGCTGCTGGCCGCTGTCCGGGATGACCCAGCCCGGCGCCTGGAACTGGCCGCGCGCTTCTACGACCGCAGGCCCGGGCGGCCCAGCATCCGGGCGTACCGCCGGACGGAGATGGGCACCGCTGCTGATGCACAGCCTGCGGAAGCTCACCCGTCCGCACGAGTGACCCTGCGGCGGCGCTGAGGCGGCCAACGGGGATTCGGCGGGCTGGCTACTTCTTGAACGCGTCTTTGGTCTTGGCCCCGGCCTGCTTGAGGTTGCCCTTGGCCTGGTCGGCGCGGCCTTCGGCGTGCAGGCGCCGGCTGCCGGTGAGCCGTCCGGCGGTCTTCTTGGCGGCGCCCTTGACGGCCTCGGCCTTATGGGCGATCTTCTTGGCGATACTCATCGGGGGTGCCTTTCGCGGGTCATTCCGCGGGCGCTGACGCGCTGGCGGGGGCGGGGTCGGCGGCATCGCCGGCGGCGGCCTGGCCGGCCGGCGGTTCTGGCTGCGGGGCGGCCTGGCGGGCAGCGGGCCGGCCGAACAGGCGCCTGCCCGGGCGGCGGCCGCGGGGGCCGGGACCGCCGTTGCCGTTGCCGTTGCCGAGCGTGCTGGCGGTGTAGGCGCGGGCGGCGTCGCGCTGGCCGATCAGGGTGTCGCGGTCCGCGCTGACGGCGGCGGTTTCGCGGCGGGACTGCCGCAGGCCGCGGCGGGCGGCGCTGCCGCGGCGGGACGTGCGGCGGGCGCCCGCCAGCAGCAGGCTCAGCCCGGCCACGGCCAGCGCGCCGACCACGATGCCGTACAGGAACAGGGTCCCGGTGGAGCCGGTCACGTGGTAGCCGAGCGCCGCGAAATGGGTGACCGCATGGCCCTGGCCGCCGTTGGTCAGGACCCCGGCCACGCCGGCGACCACGGCGGCGACGAGGAGGACGAGCCCGAGAAGAACAATCATGAGACGCTCCGGATTGTTTACGTTGTAGACCTACAGTAAAACAGCATAACAAGGTAGTGTCAACAGCGTTGACCTACATCGGTAACGTACAGTGGTGACCCACACGGGACGCAGGAGGGGAGGTTTCACCGTCATGCCCACCCTGACCACCCCGGCCGTCGGCCCCGCCGCCAGCCGCACCGGCAAAATCACCCGCGCCGCGGTGCTGGCCGCGGCCCTGGAGATCATCGACCAAGACGGCGCCCCGCCTTGTCCATGCGCCGCCTGGCCCGTGCCCTCGGCCGCGACCCGATGGTCCTGTACCGGCACGCCCACGACAAGGCAGCCGTGCTCGACGGCGTCGCCGAGGCCGTGCTCGCCCAGCTCGAGGTAGACCCCGCCGACCCCGACTGGGCCGCTCAGCTGCGCACCGTCGCCCGCCGCTACCGCCAGCTGGCACTGGATCACCCGCACGTCGTGCCGCTGCTGGTCACCCGGCCGCTGGCCACCCCGCTCGGCCTGCGTCCCGCCGGTACCCTGCGCCCGCTCGAAGACATCCTGGCCCTGCTCACCCGCGCCGGATTCAGCGGACCAGACGCGCTGCACATCTACCGGGCCCTGTTCGGCTTCCTGCACGGCCACGTCCTCAACGAGCTGCAGGAACTCGTCGCTCACCCGGACGAGACCGACGACCTGCTGCGGCTCGGCCTGCACCGGCTACCGATCAGCGACTTCCCCCTGCTCCGCGGCCTGGCCCCCGTCCTGGCCCGCTACGACGGCGCCGCCGAGCTCGAACGCGGCCTCGACCTCCTGCTCACCGGGCTACAGGCCACCCTGACCGTGCCAGCACGCCACCCCGCCACGGGCTAATTCCCGGTGGATCTGCGCAGCGCCACCAACGGGCACGTACACCGACCGACGCCATTGGCGCTGTTCTCACGCACATTATCTAGGCGACCCACGCATCCGGCTGCGCAAAGCCGGCTTGCCCCGGGTGAGTATGCCGGATATTATGCTGGACATGATGTCAGGCATGGTGATGTCGTGAGTGTCCCGCACGCGCTGCTGGCGCTGCTGTCTGAGGGGCCGAAATACGGGCTCCAGCTGCGCGAGGAGTTCGAGGCCGGGACCGGCGAGGTGTGGCCGCTGAACGTCGGCCAGGTGTATAAGACGCTGGGCCGGCTGGAACGAGACGGGCTGGCCGAATCCGACGACACCGGCCAGGACGGGCCACAGAAGCGGTTCCGGATCACGCCGCGGGGCACGGAGGCGCTGGCCGCCTGGCTGCGCACGCCGCCGGACCTGACCTCCCCGCCGCGCGATGAGCTGGTAATGAAGGTGCTGGTGGCGGCGCGGGTGCCGGGCACCGACGCGCATGAGGTGATCCAGGCGCACCGCCTGTACCTGCTCGAGCTGATGCAGCAGTGGACCCGGCTGAAGGAGGGCGAGGCCCGCGATGACCTGGGCCTGGCGCTGGTGGTCGACGCCGAGCTGTTCCGGCTGGACGCGGTGATCCGCTGGCTGGACACCGCGGATGTGCGGCTGGCGCGGGCTGCCAACGAGCCCCCCGGCCCTCCCCTGCCGCTCCGGTTCCGCAGCTTCGCCGGCTGGGGACCAGGCGATGAACCGGCCGGAACAAGACGGGGACGGCCACGGCGCGGTGAGCGTTCTGGAACTGCGCGACGTGTCGAAGACCTACGGGCAGGAGCCTGCTGGGGTGCACGCGCTTGCCGGGGTGGACCTGTGGGTGCGGCCCGGGGAGATGGTGGCGGTGATGGGGCCGAGCGGGTCGGGCAAGTCCACCCTGCTGACCATCGCCGGGAGCCTGGAAGACCCCACCACCGGGGAGGTGCTGGTCTGCGGCATGGCGCTGGCGGGGATGCCGCGGAGCCGCAAGGCCCGGCTGCGGCGGCGGGTGATCGGGTACGTGTTCCAGGATTTCAACCTGCTGCCCGGGCTGAGCGCCGCCGAGAACGCCGCCTTGCCGCTGGAACTGGACGGGGTCGCGGTGCCGAAGGCGCGCGCGGCCGGGCTGGCCGCGCTGGAGGCGCTGGGCGTGGCCGGGCTGGCGAGCCGGTTCCCCGGTCAGCTGTCCGGCGGTGAGCGGCAGCGAGTGGCGATCGCCCGCGCGGTGGTGGGGGACCGCCGCCTGCTGCTGGCTGACGAGCCATCCGGCGCCCTGGACTCGGTGAACGCCGCCGAGGTGATGCGGCTCCTGCACGAGGCGTGCCAGCGGGGCGTCGCCGCGGTGGTGGTGACCCACGACGCGCAGCTGGCCGCCTGGGCCGACCGGGTAGTGCTTTTGCGGGACGGGCGGGTGACCGGCCAGACCAGCCGGCCGCCGGGCCCCGAATCTCTCCTCATGCCCAGGGAGATCCAGTGAGCACCGCCCTGCGCGACCCACCCGACCTGGCCTCGGGCGCTGGCAGCGGCATCGTCGCCCATCGCGCGGTGTTTCGCTGGGGCTGGCGGCTGTTCCGCCGCGAATGGCGCCAGCAGCTGCTCCTGCTCGGCCTGCTGACCGTAGCGGTCGCGGCGACGATCTGGGGCGCCAGCGTAGTCACGAACGCGCAGCTGCCGAACCCCAATGACGCGACGCTCGGCACCGCCGCCGCGCAGGTCACGCTGCCCGGCACCGACCCGCACCTGGCCGCCGACATCGCCACCATCCAGGACCACTGGGGTCCGGCCGATCTCATTGAGAATCAGAAAATCGCTACTGGCACCACCCAGCCTGTGCAACTGCGCGCGGAGAATCCGCACGGGCACTACAGCTCTCCGCTGCTCAGCCTGGTGAGCGGCACCTACCCGGCCGGCCCTGGCCAGGCCGCGCTGACCAGCCAGGCGGCGACCCTGTACGACACGCACGCGGGCGGCACCTGGCAGGCCGCCGGGACGACCTGGCGGGTGACCGGCATCGTGCAAGACCCGAGCAACCTGGCGGACGAGTTCGCGCTGGTCGCCCCGGGCCAGGTCACGCACCCTAGCCAGGTGATCATGCTGCTCGGCTCGGCCGCGGCGCAGCAGGCGATCAGCGGCGGCAACGGGACGCTGCCCGGCGTCCCGGCGGCGACTGCGTCCTTCCCCACCGGCAGCGCGGGCAAGTTCTCGCCGGCGACGGTCGTCTTGCTGGTGGAGGTACTCGGCCTGGTGTTCATCGGCCTGGTGTCGGTAGCCGGGTTCTCGGTGATGGCCCAGCGCAGGCTCCGTGCCCTCGGCATGCTCAGCGCGATCGGCGCGACCGAACGCAACCTCCGCCTCGTCATGATCACCAACGGCCTGGCCGTCGGCGCGACCGGCGCGCTCGCCGGCGCGGTACTCGGCTTCGCCGCCTGGTTCGCTTACGTGCCGACGCTGCAGCAGGCTGCCGGCCACGTGGTCGACGCGGCGAACCTGCCATGGTGGGCATTCGCGCTCGGGGTCGTGTTCGCGATCGCGACGTCGGTGCTGGCGTCCCGCCGCCCGGCTAAGACGATGGCCGCGGTGCCGGTGGTGGCCGCGCTGTCCGGCCGCCCCCCGCCGCCGAAGGCGGTGCACCGCACCGTCCTGCCCGGTGTCATCGTGTTCGCGGTCGGCGTCGTGTGCCTGGCGACCGCCGGCGGGCTGGCCGGGGCAAGCGGCAACGGGGGCAGTCCCGCGCTGCACCTGGTGGCTGGCCTGGTCGCCGTGATCGTCGGCATCGTCCTGCTCGCCCCGCTGGCCATCAGCATGCTGAGGGCCAGCTCTCGGCTTCCGGTCGCGATCCGGATCGCCCTGCGCGACCTGGTCCGCTACCGGGCCCGGTCCGGTGCCGCGCTGGCGGCGACCACGTTCGCCGTGTTCCTGGCCATGGGGATCTGCGTCGTCACCAGCATCCAGTTCGAGAACGTCCTCGCTTGGACCGGCCCCAACCTCTCCCGCAGCCAGGTGATCGTCTACGCGCAGCCCCCCCAGGGCGGCCCCAACGCGGCGCCGCTCAGCAGCACCCAGCTCACCGCAGTGAGCAGGCACGTCAGCAGTCTCGCCGCTAGCCTGCATGCGCGGACAGCGGTGCCACTGGAATCCGCGGGCCCCACGCTGCACCAGGTGGGTGCGCAGGCCCATAGGGACTTCACCGGCACCGTGTACGTGGCTACCCCTCAGCTGCTCGCCACGTACGGGATCACGCCCGGCCAGATCGCTCCCGGCACCGATGTCCTCACCATGCGGCCAGGCATGGCCAGCCTGCCGCACATGGAACTGACCTGGGGAAACTACGGCGTCCAGCAAGGTCCCGGCGGCCTGGTGCAGAAAGACAGCGTACTGCCGAGCTGCACGCTGAGCAGCGGCTGCCTGGCCAATCCCAGGATGCAGACGGTCAGCAGCCTGCCCAGCGGCACCTCCGCGCCGAATACGGTGATCACCGAATACGCGGTGAGCAACTACCACCTGCAGACTCACCTGTCCGGGTGGCTGATCCAGGCACCCGCCCCGCTCACTGCCGCGCAGATCCACGCCGCGCGGCAATTCGCCCTCACCTACGGGGCGACGGTCGAGACCGAGTCGGGCTCGCTCGGGCCCGGCGAGATCGCCGACGGCGCCACCGCGCTCGGCATCGTGATCGCGTTCGACGTGCTGGCCATGTCGGTCGGCCTGATCCGCAGCGAGGCCGCGCAGGACATGCGCACGCTCACCGCGGCCGGCGCCAGCAGCACGACCCGGCGGATGATCACCGCCGCGACCGCCGCCGCGCTCGGCCTGCTCGGCGCCATCCTTGGCATGGCCGGCGCGGTGATCGCCGGGCTGGCCTGGGCGCGCAGCAGCCTGTCCGTCATGTTCGGCGACGTGCCGCTGACCGACGTGCTGATCCTGCTGCTCGGGCTGCCGCTGATCGCCGCAGCAGGCGGCTGGCTATTCGCCGGGCGGAAGCCGCCAGCGGTCGCCAGGCAGCCGATTGAGTAAGGCCAAGCAATCCCCTTAAGCCCCTCGGAATAGGTCGTCTAGCTGGCCTGGGCAATGCTCGCTGGCGTGATGACGCCGCGGCCAGCCTGGGTGTCGGCCAAGGTCGTACAGACCGCCGAGGCAATGGTGGCTTATTGTCGGCGGTATGACGGAACAGACCAGAATTCCCTCCGGCCCGGAACTCCCCCAGCAGCGCAACCTGGTGACCGAGATCCCCGGTCCCGCCTCTCGCGCGCTGCTCGAACGGCGGCAGCGGGCCGTCGCCCGCGGGGTCAGCAGCGTGCTGCCCGTATTCATCAAGGCGGCCGGGGGCGGCGTGCTGGTGGACGCCGACGACAACTCGCTGATCGACTTCGGGGCTGGCATCGCCGTGGTCTCCGTGGGCAACAGCGCCTCGCGGGTCGTCGAGGGCGTCACCGAGCAGGCGGCCAGGTTCACCCACACCTGCTTCATGGTCACGCCGTACGAGAGCTACGTCGAGGTCTGCGAGGAGCTAGCCCGCCGCACCCCGGGTGACCACGACAAGCGGTCCATCCTGGTGAACTCCGGCGCGGAGGCAGTGGAGAACGCGGTGAAGATCGCCCGGCACGCGACCGGGCGGCAGGCGGTCGTGGCGTTCGACCACGCCTACCACGGGCGCACCAACCTGACGATGGCGCTGACCGCGAAGAGCATGCCGTACAAGCACCGGTTCGGCCCGTTCGCCAACGAGGTGTACCGGGTGCCGATGGCCTACCCGCTGCGCTGGCCGGGCGGCCCGAGGCGCTGCGCCGCCGAGGCGCTCGACGTGATCACCGGGCTCATCCACACCCAGGTGGGCGAGCCGAACGTGGCCGCGGTCATCATCGAGCCGATCCAGGGTGAGGGCGGCTTCATCGTGCCCCCGCCCGGGTTCCTGCCCGGGCTGGCCGAGTTCTGCCGCGAGCACGGCATCGTGCTCATCGCCGACGAGATCCAGAGCGGATTCTGCCGCACCGGCGACTGGTTCGCGTGCGAGCACGAGGGTGTGGTTCCCGACCTGGTCACCACGGCCAAGGGAATCGCGGGCGGGCTGCCGCTCGCGGGCGTCACCGGCCGCGCCGAGCTGATGGACGCAGTGCACGCCGGCGGCCTCGGCGGCACCTACGGCGGTAACCCGGTCGCGTGCGCGGCCGCGCTCGGCGCGATCGCCACGATGGAGGCCGAGGATCTGCCCGGGCGGGCCCGGCGGATCGAGGAGATCATGCGACCGCGGCTGGAGGCGCTGGCGGAGAAGTACCCGCTGATCGCGGACGTGCGCGGCCGCGGCGCGATGCTCGCGGTCGAGCTGGCCGAGCCCGGCGGCCTCAGGCCGGACCCGGCGTCCACCGCGAAGGTGGCCGCGGCCTGCCATGCGGCCGGCCTGGTCGTGCTGACCTGCGGGACGTTCAGCAACGTGCTGCGGTTCCTGCCGCCACTGGTCATCCCCGAGCACCTGCTCGACGAGGGACTGACCATCCTCGAGGAAGCCTTCGCCACCCTGTGAGCGCCGGTCCCGCGGACCGGGTGCGCCCCGGCGCGCTGGCGGCCGCCGTCGACGCGCTGCGGCGGCGGCCGGTCAGCGGCTGCGAGAAGGGCTTCGGCTGCATCGGGCCGGTGACGGCCGCTGACCTGAGCGCGCGGCGTCCCGGCCTGTTCGGCGGGGCGTTCATCCTGCCGCTGGCCGTGCTGCGGGAGACCGCGCTCCGGCAGAACATCGAGGAGATGGCGCGCTACTGCGCGGCGGCCGGGGTGGACCTGGCCCCGCACGGCAAGACCACGATGGCGCCGCAGCTTTTCGCCCGCCAGCTCGCCGCCGGGGCCTGGGCGGTGACGGCCGCCACGGCCGGGCACGTGCAGGTTTACCGTGCGTTCGGAATCGCGCGGATCCTGCTCGCCAACGAGCTGACCGACCGGGCCGGCATCGGCTGGCTGGCCGCCGAGATGGCCGCCGACCGGGGGTTCGACTGCTACGTGTACGCGGACAGCATCGACGGCGTACGGCTGCTGGACGAGGGGTTCGGAGCCGGCTGTCCGGGACGGCGGCTGCCGGTCCTGGTCGAGCTGGGCTACCCGGGCGGGCGTACCGGCTGCCGGACCATGCCGCAGGCGCTGGCCGTCGCCGAGGCGGTCGCCGCGACGGGCTCGCTCCGGCTGGCCGGAGCGGCCGGGTACGAGGGCGGCATCGGCCACGACGCCAGCCCGGCCACGCTGGCTGCCGTGGCCGGCTTCTGCCGGGAGCTGCGCAAGCTCGGCGAGGCGCTCCGCGAGCTGGCGCCCGGCCCGGATGACTTGATCCTCAGTGCGGGCGGCAGCGCGTTCTTCGACGTGGTGGCGGCCGAGCTGGGCGCCAGCGGTCCCGGCGGCGGATACCGGGTCGTGCTGCGCAGCGGCGCCTATATCACCCATGACCACGGCCTGTACGCCGGCCTCGCGCCCGGCGCGGCGGGGTCCGGCGACGGGCGCGCGGCCCGGCCAGGCCCGGCTCTGACCCCCGCGTTCGAGCTGTGGGCCCAGGTGCTGTCGCGGCCCGAGCCGGGCCTGGCGATCCTGTCCGCCGGTCGCCGCGATGTCTCCTTCGACCAGGGGATGCCGGTACCGCTGCGGGTCCGCCGCGGCGGGCAGCCGGGCCGGCCGCAGGGCATGCAGGTGACCAGGCTCGACGACCAGCACGCCTACCTGAGCGTGCCGGCCGAATCCGGGCTCGCGCCCGGGGACCTGGTCGGCCTGGGCATCTCGCATCCGTGCACCATGTTCGACAAGTGGCGGGTCATCTCGGTCGTGGACGACAACTACGAGGTCGTCAACGCCGTCCACACGTTCTTCTGAGGCTCCGGGATACGGAATACGGAATACGGAAGGCCATCATGGGCGGCGGAACGGCGAACAGGGAGGCAGGACCGGTGAGCGGATCGCTCGAGCGCGTCCCTGTGGCGGCGGGCACGCTGGCCGAAGGGCCGCACTGGGACGGGGCGGCGGGCGGGCTGTACTGGGTCAACATCCAGGCGGGACGGGTGCACTTCCTGGATGAGGCTGGCGGGCAGGCCAGCTGGGAGGTGGGGCAGCCGGTCGGGGCGGTGGTCAGCAGAGCCGGCGGCGGGCTGGTGCTGGCGGTCAGGGACGGGTTTATGTGGCTGGACCCGGCGACGGGCGAGACCGGGCTGCTCGCTGAAGCCGGGGCGGGGCGGCCGGATGTCCGGATGAACGACGGGGCGTGCGACCGGGCGGGGCGGTTCTTCGCCGGGACCATGGCCGAGGACGAGGTGTCGGCGGCGGGCGCGCTGTACCGGCTGGATCCGGATCACCGTGTCACCCGCCTCGTCGAGGGCGTGACCGTCTCCAACGGCATCGGCTGGAGCCCGGACGAGCGGCTGATATACTACGCGGACTCCCCGACCCGACGGGTGGACGTCTTCGACTACGACGCGGCCACCGGCGCGATCGGCGGGCGCCGGCCCTTCGCCAGCCTGCCGCCCGGGGAGGCTATGCCGGACGGGCTCACCGTCAACGCCGAAGGCTGCGTCTGGGTCGCGCTGTGGGGCGGGTCGGCGGTGCACAGGTACGACACCGGCGGCCGGCTGGACCGCGTGCTTGACGTTCCGGCCGAGAACGTGACGAGCTGCGCGTTCGGCGGGGCCGGCCTGGACGTGCTGTACGTCACCGCAGCGGCGGGTCCGGGCGCCGCGGCGGGCGCTCTTTACCGCTGCACCCCCGGGGTCACCGGCCTGCCCGCCCACCCCTACCGCGGCTGATCAGGCCGGCATACGGAGGTACGGGTGAACCAGGACAGCGACCCGGCCGCGGCAGCTGACGCGGAACGCTGACTGCGGACTGTTTTTTATCCCGAACGGCGCTGCGGCCGGCCCAGCGCTTTCTGGCCGGCGAAGCTCGCGACCGCCTCGTTGCCGCGGTCAGGCGGGACCCGCATCGATCACGTCGCGCACCTGCGCCAGGGTGGGCCTGATGCCGAAGTCAGTGACCACCCAGGTCGCGCCGGCCTGCGCCCAGGGCCCGGGGTCCTCGCCCGGGGCGATGTTGACGACCAGGTCGAACGGGCCGCCGCCCGGGCGTGCGGCGCGGATCTCGCCGGCCAGCTCGGCCAGCGCCTCCGGGCCCGGCAGGCCGGTGGGGAACAGGCCGTCCCAGCGCAGCGCCCGCCGCACCGGCCGCCGGTGCGGCCACTCCCCGGCCACCCAGATCGGGATCCTGGGCCGCTGCACCGGGACCGGCTCGAACTCACCGCCCCAGTAGCTGGTCAGGTTCTCCAGCCCCTGGTCGAGCAGACGGGCGCGCTCACGCGGATCGCTGACCTCGCCGAACGGCTCGAACTCGCCGTTGCGCGGGCTGCCCAGCCCGACCCCCAGGGTGAGGCGGCCCGAGCTCAGCAGGTCCAGCGTGACCGTCTCCCTGGCCAGCTTGTGCACGCGCCGGCGCGACAGCGGGGTCACCAGCGGCCCGAGCCGCAGGCGGCTCGTGGCGCAGGCGACCGCCGCGAGCGCCACCCAGGGGTCGGCCACGGCCCGCACCGGCGCGCGGTAGGTGATGTGGTCCCAGACGAAGAAGCCGTCCCAGCCCCGCTGCTCCGCGGCGGCCGCGAGCTCGGCCAGGACCCGCGGGTCAGACAGCTCGTCAAACGGCCCGACGTCGATGGCCTGCTTCATCCGGCTGATCCTAGTTGCTGACGGGGAACCGGAGGCTGACCGAGCCCGGGCCGGGCTCGGGCCACCGCGAGGTGACGGCCTTGCCCCTGGTGTAGAAGTGCACGCCTTCGGTGCCGTGCATGTGCGTGTCGCCGAACAGGGACTGCTTCCAGCCGCCGAACGAGTAGTAGGCCATCGGCACCGGGATCGGCACGTTGACGCCGACCATGCCGACGGTGACCTCGCTGACGAACCGGCGCGCCGCGCCGCCTGCGGTGGTAAACACCGCCACCCCGTTGCCGTACGGGTTCGCGTTGACCAGCTCGAGCGCGGCGTCGGGCGAGGGCACCCGGACGACCGACAGCACCGGGCCGAAGATCTCGTCGGTGTAGCAGGACATCTGCGGCGTCACGTGATCCAGCACGGACGGGCCGAGCCAGAAGCCGCCCGGGTCGCCGCTGACCGGGTGCGCCCGGCCGTCCACGGCGAGCACCGCGCCGTCACGCACGCCCGCGTCGAGGTAGCCGGCCACCCGGTCGCGGTGCGGCCGGGTGACCAGCGGTCCCATCTCGGCGCTGCCGTCGCTGGCCGGGCCGACCCGCAGCCTGCCCACCCGGTCGGCGATCTTGCCGACGAGCTCGTCGGCGACCTGGTCCGCGGCGACCACGACGGAGACCGCCATGCAGCGCTCCCCCGCCGAGCCGAACCCGGCCGACACGGCCGCGTCGGCCGCGTTGTCCAGGTCCGCATCGGCCAGCACGACCATGTGGTTCTTGGCGCCGCCGAGGGCCTGCACCCGCTTGCCGGCCGCGGCCGCGGTCTCGTACACGTGCCGGGCGACCGGGGTGGAGCCGACGAAGCTGACCGCGGCCACGCCGGGGTGCGTGAGCAGCGCGTTGACCGCGACCGCGTCACCGTGCACGACGCTGAACACGCCGTCGGGCAGGCCGGCCTCGGCCAGCAGCCCGGCGAGCAGCACGGACGCCGACGGGTCCTTCTCCGACGGCTTGAGCACGAACGCGTTGCCGCAGGCGATCGCGATGGGGAACATCCACATCGGCACCATCGCGGGGAAGTTGAACGGCGTGATGCCGGCCGCCACGCCGAGCGGCTGCCTGATCGAGTACGCGTCCACCCGGGTGGACACGTTCTCCGAGTACGAGCCCTTGAGCAGGTGCGGGATGCCGCAGGCGAACTCGACCACCTCCAGGCCCCTGGCCACCTCGCCGGCCGCGTCGCTGATCACCTTGCCGTGCTCGGCGCTGATCAGGGCGGCCAGCTCGTCGGTACGGGACCGGATCAGCTCCCTGAAGGCGAACATGACCCCGGCGCGCCGGGCCAGGGAGGCGTCCCGCCAGCCCGCCGCCGCCTCGGCGGCCGTGGCCACGGCCTCGTCCACCTCGGCTGCGGAGGCGAAGTCCACCGTGCCGGTGACCTGGCCGGTGGCGGGGTCGTAGATATCGCCCGCGGCGCCGCTCGCGCCGGGCCAGGACTTGCCGCCGATCCAGTGCGTGATGTGCTTCATCGCTGGCTGGCCTCCCGGGCGGCCGTGGTGGCATCGGCGCTGACCGCGCGGAGCGCGTCGATGAGGATGGCCAGTCCCTCCTCGGCCTCGGCGTTGCTCAGCGTGAGCGGCGGGGCCATCCGCAGCGCGTGCCCGTACAGGCCGCCCTTGCCGACGAGCAGGCCGCGCCCCCTGGTCTCCTCGAGCACCCGGGCGGCTAGCGACGGGCTGGGCTGGCGGGTGAGCGGGTCCACCATCTCGACCGCGAACATCAGGCCCTTGCCCCGCACCTCGCCGACGGCGGGCAGCGGCCCGGCGGCGTCCCGCAGCCCGCCGATGATCAGCTGGCCGAGCGTGGCGGCCCGCGCCTGCAGGTCATGCGTGAGCACGTAGTCGAGCGTGGCGTTCGCCGCAGCGGTCGACACGGGGTTGCCGCCGAACGTGGAGATGCCGTTGACCCGCAGCCCGTCCATCAGCTCCCGGCGGGCGACCACGCCGCCCAGCGCGAACCCGTTGCCGACGCCCTTGGCGAACGTCATCATGTCCGGGACCACGCCGTGCGCGCCGATGCCCCAGAAGGACTCGCCGGTCCGGCCCCAGCCGGTCTGCACCTCGTCGGAGATGAACAGGATGCCCCGCTCGTCGAACACCTCCCGGTACGCGGCGAACAGGCCGGCCGGCGGCATCGTGAACCCGCCGACGCCCTGTACCGGCTCGGCGATGAAGCAGGCCACGTCGGCCGCGACCGCGGTGGCCAGCACGTGCCGCAGGTCGGCCACGGCGGCCCTGGTGTACTCGGCGTCGGACATGCCGGCGAAGGCGGGCAGCTGCCGGTCGGTGCCGTGCAGGTAGTGCACGTTGAGCGGCGAGTGCGCCGACGGCTTCCAGGCCGCGTTGCCGGTGATGGCGACGGCGCCGAACGAGCGGCCGTGGTAGCTGTTGCGCAGCGCGAGCACCTGGTTCGATCCGCGGGCGGCGGTGGCGAGCAGCAGCGCGGTCTCGTTGGCCTCGGTGCCCGAGTTGGTGAAGAAGACCTTGGCATCGGAGATCCCGGACAGCCGGGCGATCTTCTCGGCCAGCTCGACCTGGTGCCGGATCAGGTAGAGCGTGGAGGTGTGCACCACCCCGGTGGCCAGCTGGCGCTCGACCGCCTCGCGGACTTCGGGGACGTCGTAGCCGAGCATGTTCGTGAGGATGCCGCCGAAGAAGTCGAGATAGCTGCGCCCTTCGGCGTCGGTCACGCGGCAGCCCTTGCCGCTGGTGATCTCCAGCGGCTGGTCGTAGTTCAGCGCCACCCAGTCCGGCAGGACGGCGCGGTGTCGGGCGAGCAGGTCATCGGTCATGTCCCCTAGTCTGCCGCACGGCGGCCGGTCCGGCTCCGGCCCGATCGCGGCATAGTGTTCATCCGGGAGGCTGGCTTATGGCGGACGCAGACGGCACGGTCGCCGCGCACTTGGCCACGCCGGCCGGCAAGCCGCGCGCCCGCGCGCTGGGCATCCCGTTCGGCGGCACCCCAGGCCGGTGGAACGCCATCACCGACGTGCCCGGGGTGGCGGTCGGCTACGCCACGCTGGTGCGCGGGGACCGCGTCCGCACCGGCGTGACCGCCATCCACCCGCGCGGGGCGGCCGGGGCTGGCGACCCGGTGATCGCCGGATTCTTCTCGCAGAACGGCAACGGGGAGATGACCGGGGTCTCCTGGATCGGCGAGTCCGGCACGTTCTCCGGGCCGGTGGCGATCACCAACACGCACGCCGTCGGGGTGGCGCACGCCGCGATCGTCGCCTGGACCGTGCGGCACCATGCGGCCCTGGCCGACGCGTGGCTGCTGCCGGTGGCCGCCGAGACCTGGGACGGCTACCTGAACGACATCAACGGCCACCACGTCACCGAGCAGACGGCGATCGAGGCGCTGGAGGCGGCCGCCGCCGGGCCGGTCGAGGAGGGCTCGGTCGGCGGCGGCACCGGGATGAACTGCTACCAGTTCAAGGGCGGCTCCGGCACCGCGTCCCGGCTGGTCGCCTATGCCGGCACCGGGTACACCGTGGGCGTGTTCGTGCAGGCGAACTTCGGCGCCAGGGAGGAGCTGACCCTGGCCGGCGTGCCGCTGGGCGCGGCGCTGGCCGGCGACAACCCGATGGCCGGGTTCTCGGTGGCACCGCCCGGCGCCGGCTCGGTCATCGCGGTCGTCGGCACGGACGCCCCGCTGCTGCCGCAGCAGGCCACGGCGCTGGCCCGGCGGGTGACGCTCGGGCTGGCCCGCACCGGCACGACCGGCTCGCACTTCTCCGGCGACCTGTTCCTGGCCTTCTCGACCGGCAACCCGGGCGCGATCACGCCCGGCGTGGCCACTCTGGGAGCGGGCGACGGGGACCGCTACGACCAGCTGCGGCTGATCCCGTGGGGCTACCTGGATCCGTTCTATACCGCGGTGGTGCAGGCTACCGAGGAGGCCGTGGCCAACGCCCTGGTGGCCAACGAGGACATGACCGGCCGGGACGGTCACCGCAGCCCCGCGCTGCCGCGCGACCGGGTCGCCGCCATCTTCCGCGCGCGGGACGGAGCTGAGCGCGTTCGGTAATCCGGTTGCCGGCCGGGACCGGAACGGTCAGGCCTTGTGCAGGAACGCGTTGGCGATCGGCCCGGCGCTGTTGGCGCCGAAGCCGCCGCCCTCGACCAGCACCGCGAAGGCCAGGTCGCCCCGGTAGCCGATGAACCAGCCGTGTGCGGGCGGGTTGGGGCCGGAGCCGTATTCGGCCGTGCCGGTCTTGCCGTACACGCCCGGCGGGAAGCCGACCCCGGCCGCGGTGCCGCTGGTCACCACGGCGCGCATCATCGGGCGCAGCGCGGTCAGGATCGCGGCGGGCAGCTGATGCGGCTGGGCGGCCTGCCGCGGCGCGGGACTGGTGACCAGCAGCGGCGGCCGCCAGCTGCCGTTCTCGATGGCGCCCGCCTCGGCCGCCTGGCTCAGCGGGTTGACCAGGTCGGTGCCCTGGCCGAAGGCGTCGGCGGCCAGGTCGACCGGCGTGTGCGGGACGGTGAAGTGGCCGAGCGTGGCCGGGATGCCCAGCGCAGGCCTGGCGTTGTAGCCGAACGTGGCGGCCATCGACGCGAGCGCGGATCCGTTCAGCCGCTGCGAGGCCAGCATGGCGAACGTCGTGTTGCAGGACACGGCGAAGGCGGTCTGCAGGTTCGTGGTGCCGAGCTGCTCGTTGTTGTCGTTGTGGAAGGTCCGCCCGCCGAGCGTCACGTGGCTGGGGCACTGCACGGTGCTGGACGGCGTCATCCCCTTGGCCGCGAGAGCCGACGCGGTGACGACCTTGAAGGTGGAACCGGGCGGGAAAATCCCCTCGAGCGCGCGGTCGAACCCGCCGGGGCGCTCGACGACGGCGAGGATCCGGCCCGTCAACGGCTGGATGGCCACCACGTCAACCGGCTTGCCCGTCGAAGCGGACTGGACCGCCTGCGACGCGGCCAGCTGGTCCCGCATGACGATGCTGGTCCGGACCGGCGGGCCGGCGACGGCCGGGAAGCGGGCGGCGGTCGCATCGACGCGGCGGCCCGGGCCCTCGATCCGGATGGTCAGGGAGGGCTGGCCGGCCAGCTGGGCCTGATAGGCCTGCTCGATCCCGCCCTGGCCGATCTGGTCACCGGTTTTATAGGGGGGGCCCAGCTTCCTGGCCTTGGCGGCTGTGGCCGCGACCACGGTGCCGGTCAGCAGCGACAGCGAGCCGGACTGCGCGATCGTGGCCGGCGAGCTGAGCACGGTGTTGTCGCTGCCGAGTATCTGCGCGCGGAGCGGCCAGGCGCTGCTCAGCACGAACCGCTCGCCGGCGCGGAGCCCGGGATAGATGGCGGCCGGGCTCCAGCTCACCCACCAGTGCCGGTTGCGCGTGACCAGCTGCAGCCGCCCGCGGTATGTCCAGGTGCGGCCGCCGGCGAGCTTGGCGGTGGCGGTGAACGGTGCCTGCGCCGAGCCGCCTGCCGTGGTCACCCGGCCGGGCGACAGGCGGATGCTGCGGAGGCCGAGCTGGGCTGACGCCAGCTTGACCGGAGCGGCCAGGCCGGACCGCGGGACGTTGACGCTGACCTTGGCCATCGCGCGATAGTCGCCGCGCTGCCAGGCGAGCAGGTAGCTGGCCGCGGTCTGGCTGGGGCTGCCGGTGGTGCGCAGCAGCAGGTAGCTGCCCCCGGCCGCG
This sequence comes from uncultured Actinomycetes bacterium, assembly GCA_963702235.1. Classification (GTDB taxonomy): domain Bacteria; phylum Actinomycetota; class Actinomycetes; order Streptosporangiales; family Streptosporangiaceae; genus PALSA-505. The sequence continues at coordinate 89,104 of CAVPBZ010000018.1, read as the reverse complement.
CCCAGCGCGACCACCAGAACGGCCACGACCACGGCGATGATGACGGGCCGGCGCCGTCCTCGCCGGGGCGCGATGACCTGGTGCATGGATCCGCCACCTTACCGTGCGATGCCCGGCTGCCTTGCCGTTCCCCGCACCACGAACCACGCTTCCGCGACAACGAGCACCGCGCCGCCGGCAACAAACCCCTCCGCGGTGGACCCCAAGCTCCGGCAGCCCCGGGGGCATAACCGCAGCTACGCCGATGGGTTCCCGTCGGTCACGGGGACCACAGGACCGGCGCGCCCGGAAGCCGCCGTCATCCCTTCCTCAGCCGCCGGATGCGCTGGTCCCCGGGGTGAAGGACACGCCGCGCAGGACCTGGCGGTTGGCCGCGGCCCGGACGGTGCGGAAGCTCTCTCCCGCCGCGGGCGCACTGGCGGACGGCTGATCGGTGATGGCGACCAGCTTGTTCGGGTCGGCGCCCTGGTCACCGTTTCCGCTGACCGTTAACGTGATACCCCAGACCGTTACCGTGCCGTCCGGGTTAATCCGGCCGGTGATGTTGCGCAGGCCGTCGGTCCCCGGGGCCCACGGCAGCCCGGTGGCCGCGTTATCGCCGGCCGGGTAGCCCGGCACGGTGTACGGCACGCCGAGGTTCAGCCCGGCGGTCAGCGTGTAGGCGAGATTCCAGCTGGTGCCGTTGAACACCCACTTCTGCAGGCCGGCCGTGGTCTGCGCGGCGGCTGACGTGTAGCGGCCGGAGGTGGCGGAGTAGGTGTTGTCACCGTTGCCCTCGTCGGCGACGTACAGCGTGCGCGCGTTGGCGAACCAGATGCCGAAGGGGAACGACGTGGTTGATTGGAGCGCGGTCGGCAGTCCCTTGAGGATGCACATGTTGTACGGCGTCACGCCCTTGGCCTGCAGCGCGCCCCGGTTGTAGCCGATGGGCGAGGTGGGCAGGCTGGCCCCGGGCTGCGGGAGGCCAACCCCGTTCGGGCAGGCCTTGCCGGTGGTGTCGATGAAGTACACCGTGTTCACGCCGTTACCGCCGCTGCCCTTGCTGAAGTAGACGACGTTGCGGAAGATCGTCAGGCCGCGGAAGTTGGTGTCCTTGCCGATCTTGTCGGCGGGGTCGCCTAGCTGGGTGATATTGAAGCTGCCGACCGGCGCGGGCGGCCCCGGGCGCTGCTCCCGCTCAGGCTGGGACTGTGGCGTGGCGATCTGCGCGCCGGCGCCCAGGATGACGCCGTCCGGCTCCGGGGTGCCGCCGTTGCCCGCGTTGCCTGACATGTAGTACAGCGGCTTGTCGCCGCTGTCGTTGAGGATCGCGGCCCGGCCGTTGTTACCGCTGTAGGCGTTGGTCTTGGTGAAGTGGAAATCGCCGCGCGCGTCCACCTGCCCGACGAGGCGGTAGTAGGCGCCTGGCACCGGGTTGCTCGGGTCGATGACGCCGGGAGTGTTCGAGTTCGACACGTCAAGCGTGTTGGGCTTGGCCAGGTACCCCATGAACGTCAGGTCCTGGCCGCTGGTGGACAGGTTCATCGCCAGCTCCGACTTCGACGAGAAGCTGCTCACCAGGTGGCCGGTGCCGTCGGCATTGCTCCCCGCGCCGGTGCCGGGCTGCGCGGGGACCGGCAGCGTGTTCACCAGGTGCCCGGACGGCGTGACCTGGTCCAGGAAGACCGGCGAGGTGATGCCGAAGCTGCCATCGACCGAGTCGTTGTTCCACACACCGGGGTACGAGCCGTTGCTGCTCGCTACCGCGCATCCGCTCGTACAGCCGGGCGGCAGCACCGTCACGCCTGGCTTGAGCAGCCCGGCCTTGCCCGCGTAGACCGACCGGCTCACCACCAGGTTCCCGGGCAGGAACCACGACTGGACGGCCGCGTGCGCGGACGCGCTGCCAGTGTTCGCGGCCACGGCTGACACCCCCGCGAGCAGGGCGGCACCCAGCGAGACGTGCCAGCGCGACGGCCGGGAACGCTGCAGGCGGTGGATGGTCATTGTTTCGGTTACCTCCGGGAGCGGCCGCCGGGCAGCATGCCCGTTCGCCGGACTCAGCTTGCTTAACGCGGCAGGCCAGCCAGCTACCGGAGGGTGAACCCGTCATGAACACTGACGTCAGCGGCGAAAGGGATCGCTGAGCCGCCGCGGTCTCGTCCTCGGACGACGCCGACTCTCCATGCGATATGACCATTTAGTGTCCTGATTTGTCCTGGTCTGCGGGACAACGACGCATGGAAAGTCCCGATGATCTTGAAATGAAGGGGGTGTGCTTGCGTGATGATCTTGGAATCGGAGGGTGCGATGGGTGCTTCGCCGTGGCTAGGCGTCTAGCCGGGGATGGGAGTGCGGGCGCAGGCCGGGAGGCAGCAGCATCGGCGGGCAGTCCTGGTAGACGACGGGGACGAGCCAGCGCCTGATGGCCGCGGCGCCGACCGAGGTGTAGGCGGGGGCCGTGGTCGCGGGCCACGGGCCGCCGTGATGCTGGGCCCAGGTGACGGCGACCCCCGTCGGCCAGCCGTTGAACACGATCCGCCCGGCGGTGCGGGCGAACACGTCCATCACCAGCCGCGCGGCCGCCACATCGTCGGCTGCGGCGTAGTCCAGGTGCACGCAGCCCGCCAGGTTGCCGCCGAGCCTGGCCAGGACAGCGGGCAGTTGCGCCGCATCGTCGTAGGTGATCACCAGCCCAGCCGGGCCGAACACCTCCTGGGCCAGGCCGGGCAGCCCGGCGGCGAAATCGTCCAGGCCGGCGTGGAAGACCTGCGGCGTCGCCGCCCACGACCCCTCCCCCGGCAGGCCCGTCGCCAGCGGCTTCACCGCCGGATGCTCGGCGAGCCCGGTGACGCCGGCCTCGAACCCGTCGCGGATCCGCGCCGACAGCATCGGGCCGCCCCTGGACGCCGCGACCGCGCCGGACACGGCGTCGATCAGGCCGATGTCCTGCGGGACGAACAGCAGGCCGGGATTGGTGCAGAACTGGCCCGCGCCGAGGGTGAGCGAGGCCGCGTATCCCGCAGCGATGGCCTCGGCCCTGGCGGCGGCCGCCGCGGGCAGCACGACCACCGGGTTGACCGAGCCGAGCTCGCCGAAGAACGGGATCGGGACGGGCCGTTCGGCGCAGATCCGCTGCAGGGCCAGGCCGCCGCGGGCCGAGCCGGTGAAGCCCACCGCCGTGATCGCCGGATGGCGCAGCAGCCGGACCCCGGCCGCCACGCCGTGCACCACGGCGAACACGCCGTCCGGGGCCCCGGCGGCGGACAGCGCATCCGCGGTCACCTGGCCGGTCAGCACCGACGTGCGCGGGTGCCCCTCGTGCGCCTTGACGATGACCGGGCAGCCGGCGGCGAGCGCCGACGCCGTGTCGCCGCCGGCGACCGAGAAGGCAAAGGGGAAGTTCGACGCGGCGAACACCGCGACCGACCCCGCCGGCCGGCTGATCCGGCGCAGGTCGGGCACACCGTCACCGGCCTCGGACACCGCCACGCCGAGGTAGCCGCCGTCGCGCAGCACCTCGGCGAACAGGCGCAGCTGGCCGGTCGCGCGCGCGACCTCCCCGGTCAGCCGGGTCCCACCGAGCGCCGTCTCGGTGTCGGCCAGCGCGGCGAGCTCAGCCGCGCGCTGGTCCAGCGCCGCTGCCACCGCGGTCAGGATCTCCGCCCGCTCGGCCGGGGACGTCGCGGCCCAGGCCGCTGCCGCCCCGGCGGCCGCGGCGGCGGCCGCGTCCACCTCGGCATCGGTGGTCTCCGGCACCGGCTCGCCGGCAGGCTGAGCGGTGCGCGGGTCATATCCCTGGATCACGGCGAACCTCCGCTCAGGTGGGGTAGCCGACATCGAGGCTGTGCGAGGTGAACTCGCCGCCGAGGTAGTCGAACAGCGGGTCGCCGGGCTCGGCCTCGCCGTAGCTGGCGAGCACGTCCTCGGCGTACACCTCGGCGTCGTCCCGCGGCTCGTAGCCGAGCGCCCGCGCCTCGTCCAGCGACACCCAGCCGCCCCTGGTGTTGGCCGACACCCCGTAGATGACGCGGAACCCGGGATTTTCCGCGGTCAGGCAGGCCTCGAACAGCCGGCCGGCGTCGTCGGGCGACAGCCAGGTGGACAGCATCCGCGCGTCGTACGGGCGCTCGGAGCAGGTCAGGATGCGGACGCAGATGGTGTCCATCCCGTACCTGTCGTGGTACAGCGAGGCCAGCGCCTCACCGGTCGCCTTGGACACCCCGTAGTAAGTGTCCGGGGCGGGGAACGCGTAATCGGGCACGGGGAACTCCGCCCTCGGGGCGTAGCCGACCACGTGATTGGAGGATGCGAAGATCACCCGCGGCACGCCGGCCCGGCGGGCTGCCTCGAACGCCACGTAGGCCCCGTGGATGTTCACCTTCAGGATGCGGCCCCAGGGCGCCTCGCCCGCCTGCGCGGCCAGGTGAATGACCGCGTCCGCGCCCTTGCAGGCCCGCGTCATCGCGTCCAGGTCGGTGGCGGAGGCCTGGATGGCCTCCTCCCCCGTGCGTCCCGGGGTAATCGGCGCGCTGTCGAGCAGCCGCAGCGTCCGGTCCGGCCGGGCCAGCCGCGTGCGCAGCATGCTGCCGATGCGGCCGGCTGCGCCGGTGATGAGAATGACGGCCATTCTGGTCAGACTACTGTGCCATCAGGGAGTTAGCGTTGGTCACGATTACTGCGGGTCCGGCTCGGGGTAGGCACCCCGGCGGGCCAGGAAGCCGAAGTCACAGCCCTGGTCGGCCTGCGTGATGTGCTCGGCGTACAGCGCGCCGTAGCCGCGCTCGAACCGCGGCGGCGGCGGCTGCCACCGGGCGCGGCGGCTGGCGAGTTCCCGTTCGGGAACATCAAGACTGAGCCTGCGGGACGCCACGTCCAGCGTGACCGGATCGCCGGTGCGGACCAGCGCCAGCGGCCCGCCGACGTGCGATTCCGGGGCCACGTGCAGAACGCAGGCGCCGTAGCTGGTGCCGCTCATCCGCGCGTCGGAGACCCGCACCATGTCCCGGACGCCGTGGCTGAGCAGGTACTTCGGGATCGGCAGCATCCCGTACTCCGGCATGCCCGGGCCGCCGACCGGGCCGGCCTCGCGCAGCACGAGCACCGACTCCGGCGTGATGCCCAGCGCCGGGTCGTCGATCTGGGCTTGCATCTGCCGGTAGTCCTCGAACACCACCGCCGGGCCGGTGTGCTTGAGCAGCCGGGGGTCGGCCGCGATGTGCTTGATCACCGCGCCGTGCGGCGCCAGGTTGCCGCGCAGCACCGCGACCCCGCCCTCGGCGGCCAGGGCGGTTTCCGGCGACCGGATCACGTCGTCGTTGTACACCGGCGCGCCGTCCACCTGCTCGCCGAACGTGCCGCCGGTCACGGTCAGCCGGCCGGGGTGCAGCGCGCCGGGGACCGTCGCCAGCCGGGCGAGCAGGCCGCGCAGGCCGCCGGCGTAGTAGAAGTCCTCCATCAGGTACGCGCCGCTCGGCCTGATGTTCGCCAGCACCGGCACCCGGCGGGCGATCGCGTCGAAGTCGTCCAGGGTCAGCGGCACGCCGCAGCGGCCGGCCATGGCGATCAGGTGGATGAACGCGTTGGTCGAGCCGCCGAGCGCCAGCACGGTCGCGACCGCGTCCTCGAACGCCTCCCTGGTCAGGATGTCGGCGGGGGTCAGGTCCGCCCAGACCATGTCCACGATCCGGCTGCCGCTGGCCGACGCCATCCGCTCGTGCGCGGAGTCCACTGCCGGGATCGAGGCGGCGCCGGGCAGCGTCAGGCCGAGCGCCTCGGCCGCCGACGTCATGGTGGACGCGGTGCCCATCGTCATGCAGTGGCCGGCCGAGCGGGCGATCCCGCACTCGACCTCGGCCATCTCGCAGTCGCCGATCAGGCCCGCGCGGTAGTCGTCCCAGTACTTCCACACGTCGGTGCCGCTGCCCAGCGGCTGGCCGCGGAAGTTGCCGCGGAGCATCGGCCCGGCCGGGACGTAGATCGCCGGGATGCCCGCGCTGGCCGCGCCCATCAGCAGCGCCGGCGTCGTCTTGTCGCAGCCGCCCATCAGCACCGCGCCGTCGATCGGGTAGGAGCGCAGCAGCTCCTCCGTCTCCATCGACAGCAGGTTGCGGTACATCATCGGCGTCGGCTTCTGGTACGTCTCCGACAGCGTGGCGACCGGGAATTCCAGCGGGAAGCCGCCCGCCTGCCAGACGCCGCGCTTGACCTGCTGGGCCCGCTCGCGCAGGTGCATGTGGCAGGGGTTGATGTCGGACCAGGTGTTGAGGATCCCGATGACCGGCTTGCCGAGGTGCTCGGCCGCCGCGTACCCGAGCCCGCGCATCCTGGACCGGTGGCCGAAGGCGCGCAGCCCGGGCATCTGGTCGCCGCCGAACCACCGGTAGCTGCGCAGCTGCCCGGGGATCTTCCTCGCCTTCCCGCCGCCCGCCGCCATGACCCCTCCTCCGCTCGCGCGCTGCTGCCCCGGTTAGCGATCGTATAAGGGGAGGCGCGGGGCCTTCCGCCACCAGCTGGGGTACATTTCCGGCAATTGCCGCGCCCCGTTGGTACGGACCTCGTAGCAAAGTGTCAGCAGAACGATAGATTCAGTCGCGGAATATTCGATTGTCAACGGAATCAGTTGACAAGCACCGGATTCGTGGGAGCATGGCGATGCAAGGAGGGTAACCAGCATGGCCCACGCTCCCGGAAGCCAGCAGATGCCGGATGGCCGCCGCCGCGCCAGCGGGCAGCCGGGGTCGGCGGCCGCGCCGGCTGTCGTGCTGGACCACACGGCCAAGGCGATCATCGAGCAGCTGCAGCAGGATGGCCGGCGGTCCTACGCGGCGATCGGCAAGGCGGTCGGCCTGTCGGAGGCCGCCGTCCGGCAGCGGGTGCAGCGGCTGATCGACACCGGCGTGATGCAGATCGTCGCGGTGACCGACCCGCTCACGCTTGGTTTCCGCAGGCAGACCATGATCGGGATCAGGTGCGAGGGCGATCTCGAGCGGGTCGCCGAGCACCTGGCCGTGCTGGACGAGATCGACTACGTGGTGATCACGGCCGGGTCGTTCGACCTGCTCATCGAAGTCGTCTGCGAGGACGACGATCACCTGCTGGAGATCCTGAGCCGGGTGCGCGCGGTCCCGAGCGTGACCGGCACCGAGACGTTCGTGTACCTGAAACTCCGCAAGCAGACCTATTCCTGGGGAACGAGATGACCATTCAGTCCGGCGCCGGCCCGACAGCTGACAGTGCGATGCAGGAGACGGCCAAGCGGAACCTGTGGCTGCACTTCACCCGGATGTCTTCTTACTCCGGCGCCGAGATGCCGGTCATCGTCCGCGGCTCCGGCTCGTACGTCTACGACCAGCACGGCAAGCGCTACCTGGACGGGCTGTCCGGGCTGTTCGTCAGCCAGATCGGGCACGGCCGCACCGAGGTCGCCGAGGCCATGGCGCGGCAGGCGGCCGAGCTGGCCTACTTCCCGTTGTGGTCCTACGCCCACCCGCGGGCGGTAGAGCTGGCCGCGCGGCTGGCGGACCTGGCGCCCGGGGACCTGAACCGGGTGTTCTTCACCACCAGCGGCTCCGAAGCGGTGGAGTCGGCCTGGAAGCTGGCCAAGCAGTACTTCAAGGCCATCGGCCAGCCCAGCAGGTACAAGGTGCTCAGCCGGGAGATCGCCTACCACGGCACGTCGATGGGAGCGCTGGCGATCACCGGCCTGCCGTCGATCAAGACGCCGTTCGAGCCGCTGCCGCCCGGCGGCGTGCGGGTGCCCAACACCAACTTCTACCGGGCACCGGAGTTCGTCGCCGGTGACGTGACCGCCTTCGGCCGGTGGGCGGCCGACGAGATCGACCGCGCCATCGTGCGGGAAGGTCCCGACTCGGTCGCCGCGGTGTTCCTCGAGCCGGTGCAGAACTCGGGCGGCTGCTTCCCGCCGCCGCCCGGTTACTTCGAGCGGGTCCGCGAGATCTGCGACCGGCACGGCGTGCTGCTGGTGTCGGACGAGGTGATCTGCGCGTTCGGCCGGCTGGGCTATTACTTCGGCTCCGAGCGGTACGGCTACCAGCCGGACATCGTCACGTTCGCCAAGGGGGTGACCTCGGGCTACGCGCCGCTCGGCGGGATGATCACCACGGACGCGCTGATGGAGCCGTTCACCCAGGGGGAGGCCAGCTTCCTGCACGGGATCACCTTCGCCGGCCATCCGGTCTCCTGCGCGACCGCGCTGGCCAACCTGGACGTCTTCGAGAAGGAAGATCTCCTCGGCAACGTGCGCGCGAACGAGGCCGCGTTCCGGGCGACCCTGGACAAGCTCGCCGACCTGCCGATCGTCGGTGACATCCGCGGCGACGGCTACTTCTACGGGATCGAGCTGGTCAAGGACAAGGCCACCCGCGAGACGTTCAGCGATGACGAGTCCGAGCGGCTGCTGCGCGGGTTCCTGTCGCACGCGCTGTTCGACGCCGGGCTGGTCTGCCGCACCGACGACCGCGGCGATCCCGTCGTCCAGCTCGCCCCGCCGCTGACCTGTAACCAGCAGCACTTCGACGAGATGGAGCAGATCCTGCGCTCGGTCCTGTCGCAAGCCTGGACCAGGATCTGAAAGATCGATTCCGCCGAACGCGCCACGCTCCGTCACCGGTGCGGCGGGAAACCGGCCGGCCTGCGCAGGCGGTGATCTGGGTGCTCGCGGGGCCGCGCGCGGGCGGCCGCACGGGCACGCGGCCAATCCCGCCGATTCTGGTAGATCTCCCCGCTGAAACATTGCGTAGTCGGCTGATTTCTCTGCGCAATCGGGACTCGATGCGGTTACATCGGGGTATTGGCGCAGGTAAGCCAGCCCCGCCCGGTCCTTCCGGCGCGGCCTGAGCCTGCCCAGCCCCTCGCGGAGTCCGGCCGCAGACGGCTCCGCCCCCGCCGGAGGTCTCATGCACGAATCACGCCGGCCGCCGGTGCCGCCGGTCCGCAGGCCATGGCTGTGGCTGGCCATGGCCGTCGTCGCGGTCGCGGCCATTGGCGTCAGCACGCTACATTTCGTGACCGCCTGCGCCGCCGCGGGCGGGCCGGCGCTGCAGCCTGCCGTCTTCGGGCAGGCCGGCCCGCCGCTGGTGAGCACCGTCACCCAGGGCCGGGCGTTCTTCTACAACCCGGGCAGCGGCGACGGCAGCTGCTCGTTCGGGCGGCTTGCCGCCGGGGGCCTGTACGTCAGCCTGGGCGCGGCGCAGTACGCGGCCGGGGCGGCCTGCGGCAGCTACCTGGACGTGACAGGGCCGGCCGGGACGGTCCGCGCCGAGGTGGTCGACAACTGCCCGGGCTGCACCGACGGCGGGATCGACATGAGCGCGGCTGCCTTCAGCCGGGTCGCGAACCCGTCGGCGGGCACCGTGCTGGTGAGCTACCAGCTGGCCCGCGACCCGCGGCTGCCCGGGCCGCTGGCGGTGCGGGTGGCGCAGTCCGCGTCGCGCACGTGGCTGGCGGTCCAGCTCATCAACCAGGGGAACCCGCTGGCCTCGGTGCAGGTGGGTACCCCGCACCGGGCCGGCTGGCGCTCGCTCACGCTGAGCCCGGACGACTACTGGGTCGCCCCGTCGGGCGCCGGGGCGGGGCCGTTCCGGGTCCGGGTGACCGACATCTTCGGGCACCGGGTCGTGCTCGGCGGGATCCGGCTGGCCCCGGGGGCGGTGCAGCGCACCAGCGTGCTGATGTACACCGCGGGCCGGGGCAGCGCTCAGCAGAGCGCCGCGGCCGGCCCGGCGGTCCCGGCCAGCCCTGCGGCCAGCGCACCGGCTCCGGCCCGGGCGGCCGGCCCGGCCGCCGCCCGGAGCGGGGCCGGTCACGCGGCGGGCCGCGGCCAGCCGGCCAGCGGACCGGGTTGCTGACCCGGCGGCCACTCCTTACCCGTTACCCGGCGGCTACTCCCCGGTGCTGCCGTCGAGCAGTTCCCTGGTCGCGTCAGCGTGCCCGGCGTGCCGGGCCGTCTCGTTGATCAGGTGCAGCAGCACCCAGCGCAGGTCCGTGCCCGGGGACCGGGCGCACGGCGCAGCCAGCGAGGGCAGCGCCCTGACCGTAGTCTCGGTGGCACGTGCCCGGTCCCGGTAGGCGGCCACGGCGGCGCCCACCGTGAGCTCAGGTCCCGGGCGGAACTCCGCCTCGCTCCTGCTGACCTGCTCGCCGAGCATCCCGCCGCTGATCCACCGCCATTCGACGTGCGTGAGGTGGTTGACGATGCCCAGCAGCGGGAGGAGAGCGCCGCCCGGCGTCCACCTGGCCTGGTCGTCGCTGATCCCCTCGATCTTCCGCAGCACCGCGCCGCGCAGGTACGCCAGCCAGGTGAGCAGCAATTCCCGCTCGTCCGCGCTGCCCGGCGGGAGATCGTTCGGCTGACCAGACGGCATGGCCCTTAATGTAGGGCAGCGCGGCCCGGTTACGGGGGCGCGCCGCGCACGGGGGTTACGGCAGCCCCTCGGCCACCGCTCCCGGCTGCTGGCCGCGCAGGCCGGGCCCGCGGGCCGGGACCGGCGGCGAGTACCAGCTCGCCGGGGCGAGCAGCACGGCCGCGGTGAACGCGACCACCAGCGCCAGCCGGATGGCGCCGCGCAGGGCGGCGTCAGCGGTCAGCAGCGGCGCGACGTTCAGCGCGCCGTAGCACAGCACGCTCCACACCGGCAGCGGGCGGCGCGGCCCGATCAGGTCCCACAGCAGGGCCCCGGCCATCACCTCGGGCGTGTAGTACGTGTGCACGCCCGGGTCGAGCGCGATCCGCGCCCCGGCCGCGAGCAGGATCACCGCGGGCCAGCGCCGCCGCGCGATGGCCACCGCGCCGAGCGCGCAGCCGAGGGCGATCTGCGCGGGCCGGTCCCAGGAGGGCGTGCTGGGGTCGGTGACGCCCAGCGCCCTGAGCGCGGAGTTGGGCGCGTTCACGATCTTGAAGTGCAGCGCGCCCACGGTCCCCGGGTCGGCGATGAAGAAGGGCAGCCAGGCCGCGGCGAAGACGGCGGCCGCGCTGCCCACGGCCAGGGCCCTGGCCGTCAGGTCCCGGCCCGGCGGGTCGGCTGCCTGCCGCGGCAGGAAGAGCACCGGCAGGAAGCCCAGCGCCCACGGCTTGGCAGCGGCGGCCAGCCCGATGGCCAGGCCGGTCATGACCGCCCGGCGGCGCTGCGCCGCCCGCCCGGTGACCCAGATGCATACGGCGGCGACGGCGCAGGTCAGCGCCATCACATCGTCCAGGTGCCCGAAGGCGACCGCCAGCTCCTGCCAGGCCACCACGAACACCGCCCCGGCCGCGAGCAGGACCAGCCGGAGCCTGCGCGGCGCGCTGGTCAGCTCCGGCCGGGCGGTGACCGCGATCCGCTGCGTCATCGCGATCACGGCCAGGCCCATCGCGGTCATCACGACCTGCGCGGCGACCAGCCCGTGGTCCGGGCCGAGCTGGCGCAGCACCCCGGCCACCGGGTAGGCCGCCGGGCCGATCTGCAGCTGCGGGTAGCTGGCGTACAGGTGCAGCCCGGCCGGCCGGGCGGACGCGCCGTCGTGGCCGGTGAACAGCAGCGAGGTGCCCTGCACGAAGAACGCCCAGGCGCCGCCCTCGTGCGGCGCGAGGATCGCGAACCAGACCGCTGACCAGGCGGCCAGCACGACCAGGTGCCACTGGCTGCGCAGCAGCTGTCTGATCCGCGCGGCGGCCGGCATCATCCCAATGTAGGCCAGGGATCATGGGCGGCCGCCGGTTTCTCCCGGGCATCATGCGCGCCGGGCTGAACGCCCACCAGGTACTACCCGTGTTAGTAGGTGGTCCCTGCGCCGCCGCCGCGGCCGGGCCCGGGCCGGCCGATGCTGCCGGCTCATCCCCCGTCGAGAGGAATTTCGAGCATGCGCACAACACCACGGGCCCTGGCCCTGGCGGCCGTGGCCGCCGTCGCCGCCGGCATGGCCGGCCCGGCGCTGGCGGCCAGCGGCAGCCACGGATCCGCTGCCCCGGCCTCGGTTGCCTTCGCGCCCGGGTCGGGACAGTCCGCCGTCGACTGGAACCACGAACTGATCACCATCCTCGGCACTCCGGGGGCACAGCCGGCGACCGTGCATCCCACCCGCAGCTTCGCGCTCCTGCAGGCGGCCGAGTACGACGCGGTGACCTCGATCACCCGCGCGACCGCGCCTTACCTCTTCTCGGTGCCGGCGCTGGCCGGCGCGCGGCCGGACGCCGCCGCCGACCAGGCGGCGCACGACGTGCTGACCGCCCTCTACCCGTCGGTGAAGACGAGCCTGGACCAGATGCTGGCCACCGAGCTGGCGGCCATCCCCAACGGCCCGGGCAAGCGGGAGGGGACCACGGTCGGCTCGCGCGTCGCCGGGCTGCTCGTCGCCTTCCGGGCGGCCGACGGGTCAGCGGTGACACCGCCGCCGTTCGTCGCGGGCACCCAGCCGGGCGACTACCGGCCGACGCCGCCGGCCTTCCCCGCGCCGGTGTTCACCAACTGGGGCTCGGTCACGCCGTTCGTGCTCAGCAGCGGCAGCCAGTTCCGGCCGGGGCCGCCGCCGGCGATCACGAGCGCCGCCTACGCTCGGGTGCTCAACCAGGTCAAGAGCCTGGGCCAGGACACCAGCACGACCCGCACCGCCGACGAGACCACGCAGGCACAGTTCTGGGGCGCGGCGCCGATCTGGAACGTGTGGAACGAGGTCGCCCAGAAGCTGGCGGTGAGCGGGCACGCCAGCCTGGAGCGCACGGTCACCGTGTTCGAGAATCTCGATCTCGCCCTGGCCGACGCCACCATCGGCCTGTACGACGCGAAGTACCACTACCTGCTGTGGCGCCCGGTGACCGCGATCCAGCTGGGCAGCACGATCGGCAACCCGGGGATCACCGGCAACCCGACCTGGAACCCGCTGGCGGCCACCGCGCCCGACCCGTCCTACCCGGGCGCGCACGCGACGATCAGCGAGGCGGCGGCGACCGTCCTGAGCGCCTTCTACGGTGACGACCTGAAGCTGACCGTCAGCTCCGACGGGGATCCCGGGGTGACCCGGTCCTTCGGCAGCTTCCAGGCGGCAGCCAGCGAGGCCACCCTGAGCCGGATCTTCGCCGGCCAGCACACCATGACCGACCTCGTGGCCGGCCAGCAGCTCGGCCGCGAGGTCGCCCGGTTCGTGCTCGGCCACCTCGGCTCGGCGCCTGCGGGCGGGCGCTGAGCAAGAGCACAGCTGAGCAAGAGCACAGCAGCGGAGCGGCGGATGCCCCGGGCATCCGCCGCTCCGCGCGTGGTCAGCTGCCGTCGGCCGGCCCGGGCGGCAGCGGGAACCGCAGGTCGGCAGCGACCAGGTGCTCGCTCAGCCGGTCGTCATCCTCGACATGCCGGACCGCGCCGCCCTCGTCGATCACTGCCTCGGCGAGCTCGTCGATGACGTCCGGAGTGTGCGTCGTCGGGTTTCCGCACAGCGGGCAGACATCGCCGGACAGCGCCAGCCAGCCTGACTGCCGGCAGACCACGCCCGGCATCGTGGCTCCCTCGAGCACCAGCAGCGTGCCGATCGCGGCGACCGAGCCCGCCCACAGGCAGCCGGGCAGGCCCGCGACAGCCAGGCCGCCCGCCGCCAGCTTGTCGAAGACGTCGGGGACCATCTGCTGTTCCTCGTCACGCTCGTAGCGCTGCATGACGGCGCTCGCCTGGGCGCGGATTTCGGCGATGGGCTCGGTGCTCGGGTCGATGCTGAAGGTCCCGGCGATCCGCGGCCGCAGCTCGCGCGGCAGGAAGTTGGTGAAGGCCGGCACCTCGTAGTCGTGGCCGCCGATGATCAGCAGCTCGAATCCGCCGGACCGGTACATGTCGTCGAGCAGCTGCGCCACGTTGCGGTAGTGCCGCTTGCTGAGCTCGTCCGCCTTGTTGCCGAGCCGGTCCCCGGCCAGCCCGGCCGCGTCGTTGGTCTTGCGCATCACGCGCAGCCCGGCGGCGTAGTTGGCCTTGCGCAGCGCGCGGTCGTGAACCTCGTTCACCTCGCTGATCTCGTCCTGGTAGAACTCCCAGAGCCGGGCCGAGGCCTTGTCCACCACCGCGACGCAGGCACGGTGGTACTCATCCAGGACGGCGAGCATGGGCCGGACGTACGGGGTGGCGTCCACCACGATCCTGTCCCGCACCGGCCGCGGCAGCGGGACCTCCTCGTAGAGGTCACGGCCGCTGCAGGCGAAGATGGCGATGCCGCCGGGCTTCCAGCGTTCCTCGCGGGCCGCTTCCCTGATCCGCTCGATGTCCGCGCGCACCGACAGGCGGATGTCGTGCTCGGCCGAGTTGTCCCTGGCCAGCGGGGTGATCTGGTCCACCAGGCTCGACACCCGCGAGTGCACGTCCCTGGTGGAGCGCGGGTTGGCCGCGACGGGCGTGTACAGCGAGGTGACCGGCAGCCCTCGCCCGTCGAACCGGATGATCCGGTCAATCGTCTCTGCAGTGAGCATCGGCGCTCCCCCATGAGTTGAGGCGGACGGTGCCTTCCTGAGCCTTCAACGAGGCTACCTCCGGGCCCCATGCGCGCCCTCCTTGTAAGGCACGCCTTATCAGGTTAGGCTTAAGAAATGAGCCAGGATCCGGATGTCAGCGAAATAGCCGGGGCACTGCGGGTAAGCATCGGCCTGCTGCTGCGGCGGCTGCGCCAGGTGCAGGCCGACGGCGAGCTCACGTTGCCCGAGGCCTCGGCGCTGACCCGGCTGGACCGCGGCGGCCCGGCCACGGCGAGCGCGCTGGCCAGGCTGGAGCAGATCAGCCCGCAGTCGATGGGGGCGACGCTGGGCGCGCTGGAGGCGCGGGGCCTGATCGAGCGGCACGCTGACCCCGATGACGGCAGGCGAGTCGTCCTGTCGGTCACCGGTGCCGGGCGGCAGGTACTGCGGAGCAAGCGGAACGCGCGGACCGAGCAGCTGGCGAAGGCCCTGTCGGCCGGGTTCACGCCTGCGGAACTCAGGCAGCTGAGGGCGGCCGCGCCGCTGCTGGAGCGACTGGCCCAGAGCATCTGATGCCGGCCGCCGGCGGGGATCCGGGGGCGGCCGCGGGGCATGACCCGGGGGCGGCCAGCGGCCCGGCGGCCGGGACGGGCGACCGTTACCGGTGGGTGGCGCTGTCGAACACGACCGCAGCCGTGTTCATGTCGGCGCTCGACGGATCCATCGTCATTATCGCGCTGCCGGCGATCTTCCGGGGCATCCGCCTGGATCCGCTGGCGCCGGGCAACGTCGCCTACCTGCTGTGGATGATCATGGGATACCGGCTGGTCCAGGCCGTGCTCGTCGTCACCCTCGGCCGGCTCGGCGACATGTTCGGCCGGGTCAGGATCTACAACGCCGGCTTCGTGGTCTTCACCGCCGCCTCGATCCTGCTGTCCTTCGACCCGTTCAGCGGCGGCCGCGGCGCACTGTGGCTGATCGGCTGGCGGGTGCCGCAGGCGATCGGCGGGTCGATGCTCACCGCCAACTCCGCCGCGATCCTGACCGACGCGTTCCCGTCCGATCAGCGGGGCTTCGCGCTGGGCGTCAACCAGGTCGCTGCTCTGGCCGGCCAGTTCATCGGGCTGGTGGCCGGGGGCCTGCTGGCCGCCCTGGACTGGCGGGCGGTGTTCTGGGTCAACGTGCCCGTCGGGGTCTTCGGCACGCTGTGGGCTTACCGCAAGCTGCGGGACACCGGCTACCGCGGCGGCGGCCGGATCGACTGGTGGGGCAACATCACCTTCGCCATCGGCCTGGGCGCGATCCTGATCGCGATCACCGATGGCGTCCAGCCGTACCGGCACCACTCCATGGGCTGGGCGAACCCCGCGGTGCTCGGCCTGCTCGCCGGCGGCATCGCGCTGCTCGCCGCCTTCGCCGTCATCCAGAGCGTGGTCGCCGCGCCCATGTTCCAGCTCCGCATGTTCCGGATCAGGCCCTTCGCGGCCGGCAACGTGGCCGGATTCGCCGTGGCCGTCGCCCGGGGCGGCCTGCAGTTCATGCTCATCATCTGGCTGCAGGGCATCTGGCTGCCGCTGCACGGCTACAACTACAGTGACACCCCGCTGTGGGCCGGCATCTTCCTGCTTCCGCTCACGGCCGGCTTCCTGGTCGCGGGCCCGGTGGCGGGAACGCTGTCCGACCGGTTCGGCGCCCGGGGCTTCGCCACCGCCGGGATGGTCGTCTTCGGCGGCAGCTTCATCGGCCTGATGCTGCTGCCCGTGGACTTCCCTTACTGGGCTTTCGCCCTGCTCATCGCCGCGAACGGGATAGGCGGCGGGATGTTCGCCGCGCCGAATTCAGCCTCGATCATGAGCAGCGTCCCGGCGAGCCAGCGCGGCGCGGCGTCGGGAATGCGCGCGACCTTCCAGAACTCCGGCACGGCCCTGTCGATCGGCGCGTTCTTCTCGCTCATGATCGCCGGGCTGGCCGGCAGCCTGCCCCGGGCGCTGTCCGGCGGCCTGCAGCGGCACGGGGTGCCGGCCGGCATCGCGCATCACGTCGGCACCCTGCCGCCGGTGTCGTCGCTGTTCGCGGCCGTTCTCGGCGTCAACCCGCTGGCGCACCTGCTGGCCGCGGGCGATGCGCTGTCCGCGCTGCCGGCGGCGGCCCGGCAGACCATCACCGGGCGGGAGTTCTTCCCGCACCTGATAGCGGCGCCGTTTCACCACGGCCTGGTGGTGGTGTTCGCCGTGGCCGCCGGGCTGTCGGCGGTGGCCGCGCTCGCCTCGCTGCTGCGCGGCGGGCGGTACGTCCACCCGGTGACCCCGGACGAGGTAACCCAGCCCGTCGGCAAGGAGGCGCCACCGTCATGATCGCCGGGGCCGGCCACGGCTTGGGTAGACCGTGACCAGCCCCGGTTGCGTGCGTTCGGAAATATTCTCAGTATCTGGCTGTCACAGCCCGGGGAGGACCCGGGTGTGTTCCTTCTGCACGGCCTGCAGTTCGTTCGGGTCGAGACCGAGCATGGTGAGGATGGTCGGGGCGATCTGGGTCGTCTCGACCGGGGTGTCGATCGTGGTGCCGCTCTGCTGGCCCGGCGGCAGCGCGACGAGGATGGGCACGTTGCGGTCCTGCGGGTCGTCGCCGCCGTGCTCGGCGATCTTGGCCGTGCCGCCGGTGTAGACGACGCCGTGCTGAGCGATGCCGAGCACGTCGGGGTGCCGGGGATCGCTGTTCGGAACGCCGAAGAAGGCGGCCGAGGCCGCGCCCGCGTAGACCGCCTTCAGGCCCGACGACGAAACCGTGATCGGCTGATCGTTGATGTTGTTACCTGATGCTGAGTGGGTCAGCAGGTAGTTCTTCACGAAGTCGGCCGCGGCCTGGGAGCGGTCGCTCAGCCACAGCAGCATGCCGTCGTCATCGGTCGAGAAGATAACGAGGTTGCCCGCACCTGGGTGGGCGGCCGTCCAGGCCGCGTTGATCGCGCTGATGATCGGCGAGTCCGGGACGCGGGCCAGGGCGTTCGGGTCGGTCGGGGACTGCCCGTGCTTGGCCGAGATGATGATCGCGGTGCTGCTGATCAGGCCCCGCTTGCGGATCTCTGCCACCATTTTGCCGACCTCGGTGTTGATGTACTTCAGCGCGCGCACCAGCAGCGGGCCGGGGACCGTGCCGCCCGGCTTGTAGCCTCCGATGAGCCCGTCGGAGGCAGGCAACTTCTCCGCCGTAGAGACGGTCTGGAAGTTCATCCCGAAGATCGCCGGGGTACCCATGAAGTGCCTGCCGGTGTGGTCGAACCCGTCGATCCAGTTGAGGACCGCCTGCACCTTATAGGAGTCGTACTGCATGGTCGCGTTGTTGTCGGAGGTCCAGTCCCCCGTGGTATAGCCGATGGCGTTGCTGTTGATCTCTGGAGTGAAGTAGTCCTGGGGACCCTTGCCCGACGGCCCGGACAGGGCCTGGTAGGCGGGGTGCTTGTCGGACCAGGCGGTGCGCAGCCCGTGAGCCCTGGCCACATTGAAGATCGTGTTGACCTTGATGTACTGGTTCGGGAGGATCGGCTTGCAGGTCGTCGCATTGACCGGCAGGTTCGCTGGGTTGATCACCTTCAGCGGGTTGCCGGTCATCCGGAGGATGCTGCCCGGCAGCCCCTTCAGGCCCTGGCCCGCGTCGATGCTGTTCAGGTTGATGTCATCAACCTCGGTGTAGGCAACCTCGCCGCCCGGCACCGGTCCGGAGCAGTTCGTCGTGCCCGCCGGGAACACGTTGTGGTTCCAGGTGTCGTCGTAATAGATGCCAGTAACCCCCGGATCGCCGCCCGTGACCTGGCCGACCATGCCCGGGAAGGAGTCAGAAGGGAAAGGAGTCTGGGCGTTGCTGTACTCCAGGCCGCGACGGTCGAGGCCGGCCAGCACCGAGGTCGGATAGGTACGGGCGTACCAGGCCAGATCCTGCTGGTGCAGCCCGTCCACCGAGATCAGCAGCACATGCTTGATGCCTCCAGTGGAACCGGCCTGCCCGTGCTGGCCTGTGGTCGCCGAGGCCAGGGCAGTGCCAGCCAGGACCGCCGCGACGCTCGCAGCGACGGCCGTGACACGCCCGATCGGTTTCATCCGCATGATGTCCTCCCCTGGCGCGGCCCCTCGCCTACGCCCTCGTATAGCCATCCATAGCGGGCGAAAGCCATGTTTTGGCGACCGTTACCTGAACGCCCGGTGTCCGGCGCCCGTCGGGCGTCCTCGTCTCCAGCAGCCGGCCCGCGGCGAGCCGGAGCCAGCGGTCCGCGGTGAATGGCGGCGGGCAACTGTGGTTGACACCGGCAAAAGCCGGGACGACACTACGTGGTGGCGGAGGTTCCGGAGGCGGACCAGGGGGTTTTCACGAAACGTCGCGGTGACGTTCGGCCCTGTCGGGTGCCCCCGGGCAAATTCCAGAAAGGGAAGAGCCATGCGTCAGCGTAATGTTTCTCGTGGAGTAGTTGGTTTATTCGTCAGCCTGGCGGCTGTCCTCGCGTTGGCTGGCTTCGCCGTGGCGGCGACCGTGACACCCCATGCGACGCCCACCACCGACATCGTCGGAACAGGCTTAGTAAATTGTGCCGTTGCGACCGGTGAGGTCGGCTACTCACCCGCGTCGATCAAGGGCGGGACCTCACCCGAGACGGTGAGCATCTGGTTCCAGGCCAAGAAGTGCTCAGCAGCCTCATCGACCACTTCGCCGGTGCCTATTTCAGTGATCGGCAGCATGAGCTTCAGCGCCATTCAGAACAACGGCTGCCCGCAGCTCGGCAAGCTCGGGACAGGCATCCTGAACCTCACGTACAACTACCCTCCGGTGCCGGTGACCATGATTGACCCGAGCGTGGCCTCGACGGTAACCGTAACGCAATCGGGCCCGTACTGGGATCTGTCGGGGGCAGTGACGGCAGGCTCTTATCCAGACCCGAGCCCCACGACTTTCACCATAGATCTCAAGCCCAACGCCATCGGGGGTCAGAACTGCGGCACCGGAATCACGTCCGAGTACATCATCCGGGCCCAGGGCCTGCTGACCAACATCTGATGTCCTGACCCGGCGGGCCCGCGGCCGCGAACGGCACGGCGGGCCCGGCCGGCCAGGAATGACGCGCGGGGGTGCACGGTGGCCGCGCACTCCCGCGCCGGGCCGGCGCAGGCCGCGCTGCCGGCCGATCGCCTGGGCGCAGGTCAGGCCAGCTCGACCAGCGGGAAGGCCCGGTGGCGGCGCGGCGGGACGAGGAAGTTCTGCCGCCGGGTCGCGGTGATGAACCGCTCCAGCCCGTTCCGCGTCGGGCTGACGCTGTACTTGTCCTGCAGGTCGAGTGAGGCCTGGCTGATGCGCAGGGTGCGGAAGAAGTCGGCGGTCGGCACGAACATCGTGAACTGGAGCTTCGGCAGCGGCGTGCCGCCGGGGACGTCCATCGCGTCGAACCCCGGTCCGTCCATGCGCAGGTGGATGGGCGTCCCGTCGGGTGCACGCGAAGAACGCTGCAGGCAGGAGAGGTGACCCATCCTGCGCTCCCCGTTCGTCGTGCCGATGCCCTGCGCGGTACGCGCGGCGTAGCCAGGACCGTGGTTCTGATTCGGCAGCAGCGCAGGGCCGCCGCCGTCAGCGAACTGGTCGGCGTTGCCCTGGGCGATGGCCGGCGAGCGGAACGCGTACTGCACCCGCTGCCTGAACGTGCCGTCCGGCCCCGGCGCCGCCGACGGCGTCTTCATGGCGAAGAACTGGAGCAGGTCGACTATGAGGTGGGACAGGTGCTGGATCGCGCCGTGGTCGAAGTAGTCACCCGGTGCCGCGGTAGTCAGGTGAGCCGAAGCGGTTCCCGCGAACGTGCAGACCGCGGCCGGGCCGGACCCGCGGACCTGCTGATCGGCAAAACCCATCCACATCGGCGACTGGTGCTGGATGTAATCCGCGAACGGCAGGCCGTGCTTCTTCGCCATCGCCTTGGGCAGCCCCATCTGCACGAACATGCTCCGGCTCGAGGTGAAGGCCAGCAGCTCGTTCCAGGCCGGTGAGGCCACCGCATGCCCGTTCAGCCTGTTGCTGCCGCCGAGCCAGGCGAGCACGTCAGTGAGGATGCCTGCCTGGTCGCTGCGCAGCGTGAACAGCAGGTCGTTGTGCTCGATGACGACATCGACGTTGTAACGCAGCTTGCTGATGCCGGGGTTGGCCTTGCTGACGTCGGTGGGCCCTACCTGGGCCTCTTCCAGTACGTACCTGCTGGTGGCTGACGCCAGCCGCGGCATGTGGCTGGCGACCAGGCGTCCCGTCGCCCCGCCGGGGAGCCTGCCGAAATAGGGCAGCCCGTAGGCCACGAACGTGACCAGGTGAGCCGCGCCCCACGGGTAATACTGCTCGAGCGCGGCCAGCACGCGGTTCATCTCCGCCTGGTCGGCCTTCGCCGGCGTCCGCTGCAGCGCCGCGGTCAGGAAGACGGTGTGAACCGGCGGCATCTGGAACAGCACGCTGCTGCCGTAGGTCTGCGGCGGCACTGAGAGGAAGCGGGAGATGTCGAACTGGATGTCGGCGGGGTTCGTCGCGGCGAGCGCACGCTCCGGGACGGCGGACAGCGGCCCGGCTGCCTCAAGCGCGGCCGTCGCCGCGGCCAGTGCGCCTGCCCGCTTGAGGACAGCGCGCCGGGTCATGGGTGCCGGGAAATCCACGGGCATCTCCCCTGCTCGCAGGCCAGCCGAGTCACACCGGTAACCCGGCACAAGTGGCACGATCTTAGGTAGGCCCGACATTCAGGGTCAACCAGTGAATCCGGGCACGCGTCACGTGCACCGGACGATCTGCGCGGACACCGCCGGGCTACTGGCCGAGGATCCGGGCCTGCCGGGGGTTTCGCGGCACTAGCTCAATCTGCGCCTGGCCCGCGAGAATCGTCCTCCGCGCGGATCGTCTTAACCACCATCCGGCCCGCCACTACGAACAAGACCCCCACAACGGCGGCCACCATCGCGAAGAACAATCCAGAATTCCCGGTGAGTAAAGCGGTCCCCAGCGCGAAGACCGCAAGCGTCGCACCTGCGCATGAATTGACTACCTTGTTCTCCGGGTGCGGGGCCTGCGTCCGGGCGGGCTTCAGCCGCGGCTGGGCTCCGATCAGGCCGGCGGGGATGTCGGCAGTGAGCGCAGCCAGTTCCGCGTAGGTCCGCGAGGCGAACGTCTGGGCCACCCGCAGGTCGAACTCGTCCTTGGTCAGCAGGCCCTGCACGAACGCGGCCTTGAGCACGTCGAGCACGTGCTCGCGGTCGGCATGAGACGCCCGGAGGCGGCCGCCGCCCGCCGCGGCCCCTGCCATGTCGTCTCCCGGCTTTGCCGTCACCGCGCCTCCCGATACAAGGAAAGCGTAGTTCAGGTGTCCGGTACGCCAGGTTTCCAGGGCCGTCGTAAGCACGATCGCGCAAGGCGCTGGGGGGTTGCCTGCAGGACGATCAGTCGCCGAAAATCAGGAAGCACGACCTGACGTGGACATCCTGGCCGCGGGTGATCACGACTCCGCGGTGAGCGTCAAGGCTTGGACCGAGAAGATTCAGGTAGGCCTGACGTCCCGCTGCGTCCGACCAGCTCACGTTGGCCAGCACGTATCCGGTCATGATGCCCTCCAAGATCGCGAAGCCAGACGTTCCTGCAGGTTACAGAACTCGTCTGACGGTGTCCGCGTGGGCCTCGGTCAGGTGCCGACGTAGGCCGCCAGGTGCTCGCCGGTGAGGGTGGCCGCAGGGCGGGCGGTGACGAGGTCGGCGGGTGTGCCCTCGAAGACGATCCGGCCGCCGTCGTGGCCGGCGCCGGGGCCGAGGTCGATGATCCAGTCGGCGTGCGCCATGACCGCCTGGTGGTGCTCGATGACGATGACCGACTTGCCGGAGTCGACGAGCCGGTCGAGCAGGCCGAGGAGCTGCTCGACGTCGGCGAGGTGGAGGCCACTGGTCGGCTCGTCGAGGATGTAGACGCCGCCCGTCTCGGCCATGTGGGTGGCCAGCTTGAGCCGCTGCCGCTCGCCGCCGGACAGCGTGGTGAGCGGCTGGCCGATCGTGAGGTAGCCGAGCCCGACGTCGGCGAGCCGCTCGAGGATCTTGTGCGCGGCAGGCGTGCGCGCCTCGCCGGCGCCGAAGAACTCCTCGGCCTCGGCCACCGGCATCGCGAGCACCTCGCTGATGTCCCGGCCGCCGAGGTGGTATCCCAGCACCGACGCGTCGAACCGCTTCCCCTCGCACTGCTCGCAGGTGGTGGCGATGCCGGCCATCATCGCCAGGTCGGTGTAGATGATGCCGACGCCGTTGCAGGTGGGGCAGGCGCCTTCGGAGTTGGCGCTGAACAGCGCCGGCTTCACGCCGTTGGCCTTCGCGAACGCCTTGCGGATCGGGTCGAGCAGTCCGGTGTACGTGGCCGGGTTGCTCCGTCGCGAGCCGCGGATCGCGCCCTGGCCGATCGCCACCACCCCGTCCCGGCCGGCCACCGAGCCGTGGATCAGCGAGCTCTTGCCCGAGCCCGCCACGCCGGTCACCACGACCAGCACGCCGAGCGGGATGTTGACGTTGACATCGCGCAGGTTGTGGGTGCCAGCGCCGCGCACCTCCAGTGCCCCCGACGGCGTCCGCACCGACGGCTTCAGGCAGGCGCGGTCGTCGAAGTGCCGCCCGGTGAGCGTGCCACTGGCCCGCAGTCCCTCGACGGTGCCCTCGAACACCACCTCGCCGCCGCCGGTGCCGGCGAGCGGGCCGAGGTTGACGACGTGGTCGGCGATCGCGATCGCCTCCGGCTTGTGCTCCACGACGAGCACCGTGTTTCCCTTGTCGCGCAGCTGCCGCAGCAGGTCGTTCATCCGCTGGATGTCGTGGGGGTGCAGCCCGATGGTGGGCTCGTCGAAGACATAGGTGACGTCGGTGAGCGAGGAGCCGAGGTGGCGGATCATCTTGGTGCGCTGCGCCTCGCCGCCCGACAGCGTGCCGGACGGCCGCTCGAGCGAGAGGTAGCCCAGCCCGATCTCCACGAACGAGTCGAGGGTGTGCCGCAGGGTCCTGAGCAGCGGCGCCACCGACGGCTCGTCGAGGTCGCTCACCCACGCCGCGAGGTCGCTGATCTGCATCGCACAGGCGTCGGCGATGCTGATCCCCTTGATCTTCGACGAGCGGGCCGCCTCGCTGAGCCGGGTCCCGGCGCACTCGGGGCAGATGGTGAAGGTGACCGCCCGCTCCACGAAGGCGCGGATGTGCGGCTGCAGCGAGTTGACGTCTTTGGAGAGCATCGACTTCTGGATCTTCGGGATCAGGCCCTCGTACGTCAGGTTGATGTTGTTGACCTTGATCTTGGTCGGCTCCTTGTGGAGCAGGTCGTGGAGCTCGCGCTTGGTGAACCTGCGGATCGGCTTGTCCGGATCGAAGAAGCCGCAGCCGGTGAAGATGCGCCCGTACCAGCCGTCCATGCTGTAGCCGGGGATCACGAGTGCACCCTGGCTGAGCGACTTGCTGTCGTCGTACAGCTGGGTCAGGTCGAGGTCGGTGACCGAGCCTCGGCCCTCGCACCGCGGGCACATGCCGCCAGTGATGCTGAAGCTGCGCCGGTCCTTCACGGTCTTCCCGCCGCGTTCGAGCGTGACTGCGCCCGCTCCACTGATCGAGGCGACGTTGAAGGAGAACGCCTGCGGCGAGCCGATGCGCGGCTGCCCGAGCCGGCTGAAGAGGATGCGCAGCATCGCGTTGGCATCGGTGGCGGTGCCGACGGTGGAGCGGACGTCGGCACCCATCCGCTGCTGGTTGACGATGATCGCGGTCGTCAGTCCCTCGAGCACGTCGACCTCGGGCCGCGCCAGCGTCGGCATGAAGCCCTGCACGAAGGCGCTGTAGGTCTCGTTGATCATCCGCTGCGACTCCGCGGCGATCGTGTGGAACACCAGAGAGCTCTTGCCCGAGCCAGAGACGCCGGTGAACACCGTCAGACGGCGCTTCGGGATCTCGATGCTGACGTCCTTGAGGTTGTTCACGCGCGCGCCGTGCACGCGGATCAGGTCGTGGCTGTCGGCTGCGTACAGCGCAGGAGACTGCGTGTCCGTCCTCGTGGCCATGCTCATCGTGTCTCCATCTGTGGGGCTGTCCGTCGGCGCGTGGCCATCAGCAGCGCTTCGCCGTCCCCGTCGAAGGACGGTGGCACCAGGTACGGCGCACCGTCCGCCACGGCACCGGCCGGCCAGACATCGATGTCGCGGGTGAGCCGGTGCTCGGTGTCGCGGCGATGCTGCTCGCGGGAGCGGGGGCCGGGACTCACGGGTCCTGAAGCAGCCCGAGCACGTTGCCGTCGGGGTCGGTGACGGTGGCCACCAGGCGGCCGCCACCGACGTCGTGCGCGGGCTCCTTCACGGTGGCACCCGCGGCGGTCACCTCGGCCAGCTTCGCCTCGATGTCCGGCACCTGCCAGTAGGCCACGGGACAGGTATAGCCCTGCGGTCCGCCGCCCGGCACCAGCCCGATGTGCTGGCCTGCGGCCTCGAAGCCGACATAGTAGGGCGAGTCGGCCTGCGGCGGTACGCCGAGCAGGGTGGCGTACACCGCCTTGGCCGTCGCCAGGTCGGACACGGGATGCAGCACGATCTTGATCCCCTGGGTGGAAGAACCGGTCATGGTCACTCCCGAAGTCGTGGTGGTGATGTCCATGGCGGTCACGTTAGCTGCGGCTCGCGACCCGCGCTTCTCGATTCCTGACCGGTCTGGTCACCTGTTTCGCCACGCACGACGGCATCCCCGCCGTCGCGCGCGCCGCCTCGCGCCGGTAGACGCTGGGCGGCACGCCGACCAGCTCGGTGAAGCGGCTGCTGAAGGTGCCCAGCGACGAGCAGCCGACCGCGAAACACACCTCGGTCACGCTGAGGTCACCGCGACGCAGCAGCGCCATCGCGCGCTCGATCCGCCGCGTCATCAGGTAGCCGTACGGCGCCTCGCCGTAGGCGAGCCGGAACTCGCGGCTGAGGTGCCCGGCCGACATGTGCGCGCCGCGGGCGAGCGCCTCGACGTCCAGCGGCTGCGCGTACTCGCGGTCGATCCGGTCCCGGACCCGGCGCAGCCGCGCGAGGTCGTGCAGGTGCTGCGCCTCGGCGGGTCTGCTGGTCACCTGCCCCACCTTATCCGCCCGGCACAATCCGCCCGGCACACAGTGATCATTCCCAACCGTGGCCGCCAGGAAGCTGAGGCGATTCTGCCGCTCGTCAGCTCGTCCGGCTTATTGCTTCGTCACCTGGATGTTGGTTGCGCCGGTTGTCAGCGTGAACCCCGCCGCGTGGCTCGTGAACGATCCGTTGAGCGAGCCGAACGTCAGGGCGGTGTAGGTCGGGCTCCCCTGCGGCGCTACGTTGCCATGGAGCCCGTGCCCTCGATCGCTACCACGGTGCCCTGCGTCGTGATTTGTGAGATGTCGCTCGGGACGACCAGCGCACCGGAGAGGAGGCAGCTGCCGCCGCTCAGGGTGCCGCTTTGCAGCTGGACCGGGTCGTCTGCGAGTCGCAGCCTGCCCGTGCCAACGGACACGGTGCTGGTATTCGAGAACGCGGGGCTCGTGATGGAGCTGTTTCCATACCAGGTGATGTCGCCCGGAGCCGGGAGATCGATCGAGCCTGCGGACAACGTGGTCCCCGTCATGGTGATGAATCCCCGGTTGGTCAGTGAGGTCGCAATCGAGACGCTCGCGCCGGCCTTCCCCGATCCGAAGAGGAGCGACGCACCCTCGCCGCTGCGGCTGGGGTCGCGGCGGCAGCGGGCAGGCCGGCGGCCAGCGCCAGCACTGCGCTGGCATGCGCCGGGCAGTCCAGGGCTATGCGGGGTGGTGGCGGCGGCGTATCCTCGACCGGGATTGATGTTCGCAAGCGTCCTGCACCAGGCCAGGCAATGGTGCAGGTGACCGCGCCGCTCTGGACCTTGGTGGCACGGCCAGTCATGGCCGGATCAGATCCAGGGTGGGCTCAGCGATGCGCCAGTTATCACGCGCGCTCTGCGCGATCACCATAGTGAACCCACTCGCGGCACGCCGCCTCTTTGTTTCAGAGAAGCCTTTCATACTCGCCACTCTCGTGGCTCGCTCATGACCGAGAGCAGGACACACGGCACAACCACCCGTCAGGCAGACAGACCAAGGATCAAAGTTAAGAAGCAATCTGACAGAAGAGGGGTTCACATGTTACGTCGAAGCCATTTTCGCAGAGGCGTTCCGCGACGGATATCCACTGCGGCAGGCGCGCTCGGACTGAGCGTGGGTCTGGTGGGTGGTGTCGGCGCCTTGACCGCCACGCCAGCGTCGGCCATTCCGCTCCCGCCGTTGACGTCAAGCTGCACCTACAACGGCAGCCCGGTGGCGGTCACGGCCAGCAACACAACGGGGACACCGGTGAGCGTCAGCTGCACCGGCCTGCCGCCGAGCACCCTGCTGATAGTCGCCCAGACCAGCCCCCTGGCCGGGGTGATAAGCCCGTCGTCATCCTCGGTGACCGAGGCCGACCTCGCCACGGGCAAGGCTGTCCTGACGAGCGCCAGCGGCACCCTCAGCGCCACCATCACAGTGACGGCCACCGGAGGAACACCGGCCTTTGCGGCCACAGACAAGAAGGCGGTCTGCCCGCCTACCCAAGCTCAGGTAAACGCCGGTCTCACCAACTGCGTGGTGACCGTAGCCGATCTGGCTACCACGACGGGCCTCAACTTCGGCAACATCATCTATGGAACCCAGCTCAGCCCCCGCGTGCCGACCCTGAAACTCACGCCCAGCCACGTCGGCGAGAAGAGGAGGCTGCTGACCGCCAGCGACAAGGCTGGCGCCTGCCCGACGCCAGTCACCGCAGCCAGCAGATGCTGGTGGGGGGCCGCTCTCACCGGGGCTCCCAACGCAGCCGCGGGTGTTCCCGGCTTCACCGTGACCATCGACGGGACCCCGACCACCAACACCCTGATGGCCAGCCCGGCTGTTTACTGCGCCACCGGAGCCACGGCCACGGCTTGCACCGGACTGGCCGTAGGCACCCTGGTCGGTCCGCACCTGAGCGGGACCCTTCTCGTTCCCCCGACGACAGAGGGCACCCACACCGTGGCAGCCCTCGAACCCAACACCACGCCCGACCCGGGCAATGGCCCAAGCAATACGGTCCAAGCTTCGGCGACCTTCGTACACTGCGACACCGAAGGCGGACCTGGCGCGGTGACCGCGAGCCTGGAACCGGGTGATTGTGACTAGTAGCTTGGTCACAGGTAGCCGAAAAAGCGCCCCCGGAGAGGCTGTCTCCGGGGGCGCTTCCCCTGGTAGGGGCAGGATTTGAACCTGCGACCTCTGGGTTATGAGCCGTGTTGCGAGACGAGGTCGCACATTGTGAGTGAGCACGTTGAGGAGGTCTGGCTGATGCGGCGGATTATGAGTCCGGGCAGCCAGCAGCGCCTCGCATATAGTCTGACTTGGCCAGATTCGCTCAGGCGCGATCATGTCCAGGCCGATTTGGGCACGTATTGGGCATGATCAAGCTGGAACAGACAGCAGTTATAGCGTCGGGCCCAGCGCTGGCGCTGCATCGGCGGCCTCAGCCAGATCTGCCAGGAGGTCATCGACTCCTCTGGTCACAGATCCACGGCCTCGATGCGAATGTGTTCGTCCCGCGGCTTGAGGGCATTCCGCGCGACGACGTTGACTCCGACGCCCAGGAGTTCCTCAAGATCCTGGAACAAGCCGACGTGATCAAGAAGGGAGGCGCCTGGCTCAAAATCGACCAGCAGGTCTAGATCGCTGTCTGGGCGGGCCTCCCCCCTAGCGACTGAGCCGAACACGGCGAGCCGATGAGCCCTGCGCTTCCGCGCGACGCCGAGGATCTCCGCGCGGCGGCGGCGCAGCCCCTCCATGGTCAGCACGTCATCGGTCACCCTTCAATCGTCGCGTGCCTGGGCGACGCTTCGATCTCAGGTATGCCAGAGGCCCTCGCAACACGCTGTATGTGGGCAGGTCACGGGTCGGGCCGGAACGATCTTCTAACCCTCGGTATCCCTGCCTGGACGCCGTGCTGGTGGTGAACTATCTAACCGGGGGATGCGACCGGGCCGCTATCGGGGAAGTCTGAGCCAGGGCTGAGCTGAGGCAGGTGGACGATGTGCTGGTCTCGGGGCCAGATTCAACGGTTTTGCGACCGCCAGACGACCTGATGGGAGGCAGAACGACTAACCCTCGTGGACCTGCCGCCTTCTGCTTCGCGATGATCGGGCAATTCGCCGGCGGCCCGGTGCCAGGCTGATTCGCACTGACGAGCCAACGCCGGACGCAACCATCGCCCGCCAGGAGGCCCTCACCGATAAGGGCCCGGGGCACCGGCTGTGGCCCCAGCGACCGCCCGCGCTTTGCACCAAGATCGCCGAGGAGTCGCCGAATCCCCACCTCGCATGAATTCAGAACCCTCAAAGGAGATCGGTAATGAAAGCAGTGGTGTACCACGGACCGCGGCAGGTCAGTGTCAACAATGTTCCGGACGCCCGCATCGAGAAGCCGACCGACGTGCTGCTGCGGATCACGAGCACCAACATCTGTGGCTCTGATCTGCACATGTACGAGGGTCGCACTGACTTCGAGGAGGGCCGGATCTTCGGCCACGAGAACCTCGGCGAGGTCATCGAGGTCGGCGGCGCGATCGAAAAGGTGCAGGTCGGCGATATGGTCTCTGCCCCGTTCAACGTCAGCTGCGGGCACTGCGAGAACTGCGAAAACAGCCTGACCAACTATTGCCTCGTGGCCAACCCCACCCCGGGGGTGGCCGGTGCGGCCTATGGGTTCGCTGACATGGGGCCGTGGGCGGGTGGCCAGGCCGAGCTGCTGCGCGTCCCCTGGGGCGACTTCGACTGCCTCCGGCTCCCCGAGGACGCTCGCGACAGGCAGGATGACTACGTAATGCTCTCCGACATCTTCCCCACTGGCTACCACGCGGTGGAAATCTCCGGCCTGCAGCCGGGTGAGACCATCGTGATCCTCGGCAGCGGGCCGGTCGGGCTGATGGCCACGCTGTCGGCCATGACCAAAGGCGCGGCCAGGTGATGGTGGTCGATCGCCACCCCGACCGGCTACGGCTGGCCGAGCAGATCGGCGCGATTGCGATCGATGACTCCAAGGTGTCCCCGGTTAACCTGATCATGGAGGAGACCAAGGGCCTGGGCGCCGACCGCGGCTGTGAATGCGTGGGCTACCAGGCCCACGACCCCCAGGGCCACGAGGACAACACGATGACGCTGAACGAACTGGTCGAGTCGGTACGGTTCACCGGGGGCATCGGCACCGTGGGCGTGTACGTCCCAGAGGACCCCGGAGCGCCTGACGAGCTGGCCAAGCACGGGAATACCCGCTTCGAGTTCGGCAATTTCTGGTTCAAGGGCCAGCGCATGGGCACCGGGCAGTGCCCGGTCAAGCGCTACAACCGCCACCTGCGCAGCCTCATCGCCCAAAACAAGGTCAAGCCTTCCTGGATCGTCTCCCACGACTTGCCCCTGGACCAGGCCCCCGAGGCCTACAAGCACTTCGACGCCCGCGAAGAGGGCTGGACGAAGGTCGTCCTGCATCCGGGACAGGCCGCGTGACGCATTCTCCGTCGACGCCGACCGCCAGGCACACCTCTCAGGGCCGGGCGCCGTCGTGATCTTCGGCACGTATTCGGCACAGAGAGCCGCAGATAGCGGTCTTGGGCCGCACACAGCCGCACGGGAGCGCGAAACTCAAGATCACCGCACTTGAAGATTTCTGCCGGTCAGAGACCCTGATCTTGGCCTTCAAAGGGTGGGGCGGCTGGGGACTCGAACCCAGGACCGGCGGATTATGAGTCCGGACGGCCAGCGGTTCTTGGCAGGGTGGCTGACCTGGGCAGACGCGGGTTGGCGCGATCATGCTCAGGCCCATTTGGGCACGTACTGGGCATGATCAAGCTGGACGCAGATCGTGTTCTCGGCCTACAGACCGAGCCGGGCGGGCAGGCCGCGGCTCTGGTACGAAGGATCGTCCGCTGAGACGACGGGTCATGCGTTGAGGAAGATGCGGTCCTCATCATCGGTGAGATCATCGATGAGCACTTCATGATCCGTCGGCAACGGTCGCGCCGCGCGAAGCACTTCCTCCTGGTCCGCTCCAGGCTGGCTCCCTTGGAGGAAGTCTTCCGGAGTCTCCGCTTTGGCATCGCGCACCTCCATTACGGACGACGGTAGATCTCAGAACGATGGTCGATATCGAGGACATGCACAATGTGGTTGCTCTCGTCGATCCTGTACACAATGCGATAGGTGCCACGTCGGGCACCGTGACAGCCGGCGAGCGGCCCGAATAGTGGCTTGCCTACCCTGTAAGGGTTGGGCGCGAGTGCGGCGTCGCAAAACTCCAGCGCGGCGGCAGCGACGGCTTCCGGGAGCCGATGGGCGATTGCTCGCCGCGCGGCAGGCTGGAAACGAATCTCGTACCGCTTCTCTGGTCCGGCCGTCACGCGCCGGTGACCCGGCGCCGCGCCAACTCCTGGCGAACGGTAGCCAGGTCAGCGCCAGGCTCACCGCGCCCCAGCGCGGCCAGGCTCTCCGAGATGCGAGCAACAGCCTCGCTGTCACCAAGGATTTCCAGGGTCATCTCCAGGCCCTCAAGGTCATCGACCGAAAGCAAGACAGCTTCAGGCTCTCCATTGCGGGTCAGCGTGATCCGCTCGTGTTGCTGGCGTACACGCCTGGCCAGCTCAGATAGGCGGGCCTTGGCTTCGGACAACGGTACGGGCGTTGCGGCGGTCGTCATAGTTTGAAGTATAGGCTTCTTTAGTCTACTTTCAGACCAATCCGCGGTGGTGACGACCCGTTACCCATCCGTGAGACAGGCAGGGGCCAACCTGCGCCCCTCGATGCGAACTCCTGGCATCGAGGTCGCTCGCGGTCGCTGGGGCAGGTCAGTGGTCGTTCGTAGTCCGACGGAGCCGCTTGAAGTCGGTGGCTGCTGCGGATCTACGCCAAGTGCGTCGTCGGCCAGGACGAGCTCGCCAAGCGCCGGATCATCGACGCGCTGCGCCAGGACTGATATGGCCAGCCACCAGACGACCGATCGGCGCCGCAGCGAAACCTACAGCGGCTCGGCCATACGGCCAGCATGGGGCGCGTTGCAAGAGAAAGACCGTGTCAGGCCGCGACCGTAACGGCCAGCAGTTGGGGTGCCCCCACCTCGTCGGGAACCGGCTCGCCATCGGCCTGCAGGCCGGCGATGTGGACCTCGATGGCCTCGACGGCTCGCTCCCGGCATTCCTCGATCGTGCTGCCACGGGTAAAACATCCAGGCAGGGCAGGGACGGTCACGAAGTAGCCACCGCCGTCCTCGGGCTCCACAACGATTGTGTACGTGCGCATCGGATTCATACTGTCACAACACCGCCCGTAGTTGCTCCACGGTAACGCCCGCCTGGCTCAAGATCGAGCGGAGCAGGCCCGGGCCAATTGTCTCTCCCGCGTGCAGCGGCACGGTCACCCGGCCGCCGCGGCTTGGATGCTCAAGCTGGGCGTGCGAGCCTTTCTGCGCGACGACCACCCAGCCCAGCTTGCCGAGCGCGCGCGCCAGTTCCCGGCCGGTGATCCGAGGCAATGGCGGCATGGAGGCAACCGTAGGCGGAGCATCTGACAGGCATCTGGGCGCAGCTGGTATCTCGGCAAGCGCCCGGACCGGCGATGCGCCCAAACGGAGGTAACCGGAGGCGACGGGCACCGAGAAGCCGCGTACCTCCCACCACAGTGATCTTGGACTTGGGCACGTATTGGGCACAGAGAGCCGCAGATCACGGCCTTGGACCGCATACAACCGCATATCGTTGCGGAGTAAAAGATCTCGCAGATCTGGTGTTCCCGCAGGTCACCTGCGGTTTTCAAGGGTGGGGCGGCTGGGACTCGAACCCAGGACCGGCGGATTATGAGTCCGCTGCTCTAACCGGCTGAGCTACCGCCCCCGAACGGGAGGAACGGCTGCACACTACAGCAGCGGGCACGGCCGAGCCGGTCTCAGGGTCGTGCCCGGGGTCACGCTGCTACTGCGTCGCGCTCATCTGCATGGTCATCGCGTGTTCGACGAGGGAGATGAGCGTCGACTTGGTGGACTGCCTGTCCCGGGCGTCACAGCGGACGATCGGCACGTGCGGGCTGACCGCGAGCGCGTCCTTGACGTCCGTGGAACTGTACGGGAAGTCGCCGTGGAATCCGTTGATGGCGATGATGAACGGGATGCCCGCGGCCTCGAAATAGTCTACGGCGGGGAACGAGTCGGCCAGCCTGCGCGTGTCCACCATGACCACAGCGCCGATTGCCCCGGTGATGAGGTCGTCCCACATGAACCAGAACCTGTGCTGGCCGGGGGTACCGAACAGGTAGAGGATCAGGCCGGCGTCCAGCGTCACCCGGCCGAAGTCCATGGCCACCGTCGTGGTCGTCTTGTCGGGGACCTGCGAGAGGTCGTTGACTTCGGTGCTCACGGAGGTCATCACGGCCTCCGTGGTCAGGGGCGTGATCTCCGAGACCGAGCCGACGAAGGTGGTCTTGCCGACGCCGAAGCCACCCGCGACCACGATCTTGACCGAGGTCATGACCGTCTCCGAGACGTCACCCGGGGTAGCGGCCCTAGAGCTTGCGAAGTCCACTGAGCACCCTTTCGAGCAGGTTGAGGTCAGGGCCGCCGTGCGCGTGATCGATCTGGTGCACCCGCACCAACCCCTCGACGGCCATGTCCGCTACCAGGACACGGGCCACCCCCAGGGGCATTCTGAGTACAGCAGAGATCTCCGCCACGGACCGCCAGTCGCGGCAGAATCCCAGAATCGCCTGGCACTCGGGGCTGAGGACGGACAGGTCCCGTGCCTCGTAGCTGGACGCCGCGACCATCGCCTCAATCTGCAGCTGGTAGCGGGGCTGTGTCCGGCCTCCGGTCACGGCATAGGGCCTGACCAGGGAACTTTTCTCCCTGTCCGGGCCGGGCCGGTGCCAGGGAGCGGCCGGCTCGCCGCCGGGCAGCTTGATTACGCCGCCGGGAAGGTGCCCGTCGCGTCTCTCCCGTCCCCGCCCGCCGGATTCCGGCGGTCGGTCAACGTCTCGCGGGCCGCGCACCGGTCTGTCCTGTCACGATGTGTAACCCTCCGCCCGCCATGGCTAGAACGCCCTGCGGATCTCAGGGGTCAGCGCACGGCCTACCCGCTCGACGAGCAACGTCATCTCGTACGCCACCAGGCCCATGTCGCAATGGGACGCCGCCAGCACGGCGAGGCTGGAGCCGTCGCTGATCGACATCACGATCAGCAGGCCGCGCTGCATCTCGACCACCGTCTGGGCCACCGACCCGCCCTCGAACACCCGGGCCGCACCCTGCGTCAGGCTGCTCAGACCCGAGGTGACAGCGGCCAGCTGGTCAACCCGGTCCGGCGGGAACCCGGCCGAGCACGCCATCGGAAGCCCGTCGGACGACACCACGACCGCGTGGGCGACGGCCGGGACGCGCTCCACGAAGTTGGTGAGCAGCCAGCTCAGGTCCTGCACGGGCTGGACTACCGGATTCACGAGTCTTCCTCACCTTCCCGGCGGTCGCATCGCGGCCCCCGCAGAGTCACTGTCCCGGAAACCGGCCATCCGGCGGCGCATGGCGGCTCATGAGCGCCGGACCTCGTGGCCCGGGATTCTGCTGTGTCAGGGAGCATCCTCGTCCTCCCCGCCGGGGGCATCCTCGCCACCCAGCGCCGCACGGCCCCTTCGTGCCCCTCGCTGGAAACTCGCCAGCCGCTCCCTGGTGGCAGCGGCCGAACGGGCCACGCCTGACGGCTGCGCTCGGTCGGTATCGGCCACGCCGCCGGGGACCAGGTTGGCCCGCGGGATGCGCCGGGGCAGGCCCGCCGAGGTCACGCCGCCCGAGACCGGCGACTCTGCCGCTTCGGCGGCACGCCAGCCTTCGTCTGCCGCAGACTCCCAGCCGCGGGCGATCTCCGCAGTGTCCTGTTCCTGAACGGCGTCGCTGCCGGCCTGCTGCCTGCCCCGGCGGAACCAGTCAGATTCCACCGACTCGAAGATGGGCAGCCGGCTCTCCTCCCCCGCCGGCGGCGCGGACGGGAGATTGACCTCGCCGGGGAAAGTGTCGGGCTCGGGGACAACCGAGTTAGACCAGGGCCCCAGGCTGAACGCCGAGTCAGGCTCAGCACCGGGCAGATTCTCGGCCCGGCCGGCCGCCGCTGCAGCAAGTCCGTTCGCCAGCCCGGCGATCGGCGCGCCGAACACCCGCTCCGGCTCGCCGTCCCGGCCGGGCACCGATCCGTTGTCCCGGGCCGGCACCGATCCGTTGTCCCCGGCCGGCAGCGACCCGTTGTCCCCGGCCGGCAGCAACCCGTTGTCCCGGACCGGCACCGATCCGTTATCCCGGGCCGGGATGGCACCGCTCCCCCACGGCGGCAGCGGACTGTCGCCGCGCCGGGGCAGCGGCGGCTCAGCACCCGGCTCCGGCAGCAACCCGTCACCGCGACGCGGCAGCGGCGGCTCAGCACCCGGCTCCGGCAGCGACTGGTCGGCGTCACGGCCCGGCAAGGACCACTCGTCGCGGTCCGCCGACGGCTCGTCGTCCCCGGTGGCCTGCGCCGGGACCGGCGGCTGCGTGTCGCCGTTGACCGGGCCGATGGCCATGAACCTGGGTGCCCGTGCCGCGGCCACCGCGGCCTGCGCCGCGGCCCGGCCGTCGAGGTCGTCCGTGCCGAGCTGGTCGAGGCCGAACACCGGGAAGGAGGCGGCCGCGGTGTCCAGCTCGAATCGCCGCAGCCCGGACGACTTGCCGGACTCCTCGTGCGTGACCGTCTCATCCGGCAGCCAGATGAGGGCGGTCAGCCCGCCTGAGGGGGCGGGACGGAGCCTGACCCTGATGCCGTGCCGGGATGCCAGCCGCGCCACCA
This sequence comes from uncultured Actinomycetes bacterium, assembly GCA_963702235.1. Taxonomy (GTDB): domain Bacteria; phylum Actinomycetota; class Actinomycetes; order Streptosporangiales; family Streptosporangiaceae; genus PALSA-505. The sequence goes on along the minus strand of CAVPBZ010000018.1, from coordinate 53,780 downwards.
CGAACAAGCCCATCCGCCGGGAGACGGCCACGTCCACGACCGGCGGGTTGTCCAGCCGCCAGTTCGCCTCCGCCATCTCGTCGGCGGCCATGCCGACGCCGTGGTCGCTGATGTCCAGCAGGATGCCGCCGCTGTTCAGCAGGTGCCCGGACACGTTCACCTGGGTCTGGCCTGAGGAGAACGCGGTCGCGTTCTCGATCAGCTCGGCCAGCAGGTGCACGACGTCGTTGACGACCTGCCCGCGGACCGCGATCCCCGGCTGGACGTTCAGCACGACGCGCTCGTAGTGCTCGATCTCGGACACCGCGGCCCGCAGCACGTCCACCAGCGCGACTGGCTGGGTCCACCGGCGCGCCGCCTCATGCCCGGCCAGCACGAGCAGGTTCTCCGAGTTGCGGCGCATCCGGGTCGCGAGGTGGTCCAGGCTGAACAGGCTGCCGAGCCGGTCGGAGTCCTGCTCCCCCTGCTCCAGGTCGTCGATCAGGTGAATCTGGCGTTCCACCAGGGACTGGCTGCGCCGCGACAGGTTGACGAACATCGCGTTGACGTTGCCGCGCAGCCTCGCCTCGTTGGAGGCCAGCCGGACCGCTTCGGCGTGCACCTGGTCAAACGCGCGGGCGACCTCACCGATCTCGTCGGTCGAGTCCACGTCGATCGGCTGCACCTTGAGCTGGCCCTGCTCGTCGCCTTCGCTCTCGCTGAGCCGCTGGACCATCTCGGGCAGCCGCACCCCGGCGACATTGAGCGCGTCGGCACGCAGCCGGCGCAGCGGCCGCACCATCGACCGCCCGACGATGGCGGTGAACACCATGGCGAGCGCGAGCACGAGAAGTACGACGGCACCGACGATCGAGGCCGAGATGATCGCGCTCTTGCGCAGCGTCCCGGCCCGGGAGGTGACCGATCCCACCAGTTGCTGCTCCACCGAGCCCATCTGGGCGCGGATGGTGTTCGACTGGGCGCCGTACCAGTCGTCCGGGGTGGTGGGGTCGTTGCCGAGCGAGCCGGCCTGCCGGGCACTGGCGGCCAGCGACAGCGCCTGCAGCTCATCCGCGCTCGCCTGGCCGGCGCTGGACCGGGACACGCTGCTGTTCCAGAGCTGGAGCTGGCTAGGCGTAGCGGCCGCGTCGAACGCCTGCAGGGTGGCCTGCTGCGACGCCACGGAGTTCTGCAGCGCGGTCAGCTCGCCCGGGCCGAACCTACCCTGGGCCAGCGCCGCGGCGAGGATCGCCCGCTGCTGTGACGCGTCCTGCTTCATCACCGACACGAGCCCGAGCACGCCGACCGCCTGGGTGAGGGTGGCGTCGCCGGCACCTTCGGCGATGTCGGTGTTGAAGCCGAGCGCGGCGTTGATCGCGTCGCTGTACTTCTGCGTGACGACGAGCAGCGGCAGCTGGGTGGCGGCGGAGGCCTGGCGCAGGTTGTCCAGCTGGCTCTGGTCCAGGGCGTCCAGCATGGTGCCCGCGGCCTGCTGGGTCTGCGCCGGGTAGGAACTGCCGATCCGGGCGGCCAGGTCACGCACCTTCGCCGCGGCGGCGTTCGTGCGGCCCCACTGCTGGTGCAGCGCGGTGATCTCGGGGCTGGCGTCCGCCCGCAGGCTCGGGTTACGTGACAGTCCATCCGCACGGCCGCCGTTGTTGCCGAGCGCGATGTAGTAAACGGTCTGGTCCCGCTCGTCCTCCAGCGACTGAACCAGCGCGGTCACGTCCCGGCCCAGGGTGGCGAGCTGTCCCACGCGCTGATAGGCCTGGGCGCTGCGCACGGAGCCGAGGACGCTGAACCCGCCGAAGATGAGCGCGGTCAGGGTGGGCATGGCCACGAGCAGCAGCAGGCGGGACCGGACCCGCCAGTTCTTCAGTGAGCGGCGGCGGGCCGGGGCCGCCACGGCCGGGCGCGGGTGGCCGCCGCGTTTCGGGGCATCATCGGCCTGCCCGGCCGATCCGGCCGGAGCAGCCGCCGCGCCATTGCCGAACGCGCTATTACCGGCTGAGCTGTTGGCTGGTGCGGCAGAACGCGGGCCAGGCGAGACGGACGCGGCGCCGGCAGACGCCTCGCTTTCAGCACCGGAAGCGACACGGCGGATCTTCTTGCTCTTCGCCCGCACAGCCCCTTCACCCCTTACCTGGCCGTGGTGGCGCGTCCCCGCGCCTGGCGTACCCGAGCCGGGAGCGGCATGGCGCACTCCTCCTCAGGTGACGAACTCATCAGGCGGCACCGCCAGTGGCTCACTCTAACGTGGATCCGACCAACCCTCAGCAATCCGTATATGACCAGGTCAAATGGAACTTACTTAGCATTTTCCATCCAAGCTGTCAGCGGTAGGGTACTCTCATCCCGTTCCCGACTTGTTCCGTTACGCGTAATTGTGCGCAAGGGAAGGCAATGAGACTCCCGGCCAGCCGCTCCGTATGCGCCCGCGGCGGCCGGCCATCCCGGCGGGACTCCGGCCGGGTTGCCGCTGCCGCGCTTGCGGTAACGCTGCTCGCCGCCGGTTGCCAGACGGCAGGCAGCTCGGCAGCGGCAGGATCGATGCAGCTCACCGTCGCTGCATCCCCGGGCGTGGCGAATGCGCCGCTCTATCTCGCCGCCAGCGAAGGGCTGTTCAAGCAAGCCGGCCTGCGGGTCTCCATCAAGACCTACGACTCGTCGGCCCAGGAACTGAACGCCCTGAAGGCCGGCACGGTGGACGTCGCGAGCACTGACTACGCCGACTACTTCTTCGCCGCGAGCATCGATCCGGGCCTGCAGGTCCTGGCTGATGGCTACGACGCGGCGCCCAGCACGATGGAAGTCCTCGCCCTGCCCGGCTCGCACATCGGGAGGCCGCAGGATCTGGTGGGCAAGACGATCGGCACCTCGCAGCCGCAGGAGTTCCCGTACTCGCCCAGCGTGCCCTACAGCCTGGAGACCATGGCCACGCAGTCGGTCCTGCTCGGTGACGGCGTGCAGCCGACACAGGTGCACTGGCGGGCGATGCCCGCGCCGCACCTGGTCGGTGCGCTGCAGGCTCATCGGGTAGACGCGATCCTGGTCACCGAGCCCTATCTTTTCCAGGCCGAGAGCCAGCTGGGCGCCACCGAGGTGTTCGACTCACTCAGCGGATCAACGGCCGGCATCCCGCTGGACGGCTACTTCACGACGCGGTCCGCCGCCGGCACCAAGGCAGCCGCGCTGCGGGCCTTCCGGTCGGTGCTGCTGCAGGCGCAGGCCCAGGCCGCCTCCGGCCGGTCGGTGCGGTCCGTGCTCGCGCACGACCCGCAGATGAACGTGCAGACCGCCGCCATGATCACCCTTGGCGTGTATCCCACCTCGCTGAACGTCAGCGGGGTGCAGCAAGTGGCCAACCTGATGTACTCCTTCGGCATGATCAGCCAGGCGCTCAGCGCCAGCAGCATGATGTTCCGCTGACGGCCGGCTGCCCCCCGCACCGCCTCGTGCCCGCCCGGCGCTGGCGGCTGGCTGCCGCGCCCCCTCCGGTGGCATAGGGTGCGGTCAGGACCCGGCGCAGGACTGCCCGCCGGGCCTAGCGGACACCAAGACTCTCGTACCCGGACCAGCCGTCGTGGAGGACGACATGCCGACCTTGACCTGCCCGGTCTGTGGCGCGAAGGTCCAGCAGGACGATCTCATCTGCTTCACCTGCGGCGCCAACCTGCCGCGGGCCGGCGCTGAGGATGAAGATCAGGCGACGCCGGCCACGGTCATGCAGGAGCAGTTGCGGCCGCTGCAGCAGGCACGGGGGCAGATCTCACCCGTCGTGCTGCGCCTGGTCTTTCCCACCGGCAACGTTGACGTTCCCGCCGGAACGTCGCTGGTGCTCGGCCGGGACCCGCAGGAGTCACTGGTGGCTGCCGCCTTCGCCAGGTTCGAGAACGTCTCGCGTCGGCACGCCACGATCTCCGTGGACGACTTCGGGCACGCCAGCGTGCGGGACGAGCACTCGACGAACGGCACCTGGGTCAACGGCGACCGGGTGCTGCCCGGCGTGGACGTCCGGCTGGCTGACGGCGACAGCCTGCGGCTCGCCGCCGACGTCACCGCCCAGGTGCTGCTGCCGACCCAGGCGCCGGACCCGGCCACCTTCAGCCGGGACTGACTCGGGTCACCGCTCGCCCTCGTCCCCCGTGAACCACGGCTCGCCGGTCCCTTCCGCATTGAGCCAGAGATCTTCCCCGGCGCTCTCGGTGAACCACGGCCGGAACGGCTCGCGCCGGGGCGGCGGAGCGGACGGCCCGCCCGTCCCGCGTGCCTCGCGGCGGGCCTGCGCGGCCGCGTGCCAGCGCGCGGCCTGCGCCCACAGCGCGTCGTCGGCTGCCCGCCGGTCCTGCGCCTGGCCGCCTGATTGCCGCGGCTGGCCGCGGGCCGCCCTGGCCGCGGCAGCGGCCGCTGCCCCGGTCACGTCCGGCCCGGCCCGGTTCACGCCAGATTCTCCCGAACGCACGCGGCGCGGGTCCTCCTGCTGGTCTCCGCCTGACCCGCCCGAACGTCCCGCCCGGTAACGCGGCGAGGACGGATGGCTGGCCGGCAGGTTCGCCAGCCGGCGCCTCAGCTCATCCTGCGGTCCCCGCGGCCGGTCGCCGTCGGCGGCCCTGCCGGGCTCATCGGCGCCGGGGCGGTCGGTCCTGCCTGGCATCGCTCTCGCCTCGCACAGCTCGGGTCAGTTGCATCGTAGATGGACCGGCGCCCTGGCGGAACCCCGCGCGCGGCCGTACCCGCTGGGCCTGCACGAACGGGGCGGCCCGTGAGATCATCGCCGCGACGGCACGCAACCGGCGCGAGCGTCAGGCGACAGGGGGCAGCCAAGCGCGAGCGTCAGGCGACGGGAGCTGACGACATGACGACGAAGCCTGAGACAGGGTCGGCCACGCGGGCGGCGCCCGGACTGCGGCAGGACGCGATCGGGCTCCGTGAGGTCTTGTTCCAGAGCATCACGGATATGGCGCCCGGTGCTGCCATCGCCGCCTCCATCCCGGCCGGCGCGGCCCTGGCGGGCGGGGCGCTCCCGCTGTCCGTGCTCCTGGCCCTCATCGCCTGCCTGTTCTGCGCGTCCAGCATCGGGCTGCTGGCCGCCAGGATGCCCGCGGCGGGCTCGCTGGCCACCTACGCGGCGCGCGGGCTGCACCCTGCCGCGGGGTTCCTCGTCGCCTGGGGCTACATCCTGGTCGGCGCGCTGATACCGCCGCTCGTCCTGCTGCAGCTCGGCTTCACGACCGCCTCGACCCTCAACTCCGAGTTCCACTCCTACCCGGCGAACCTGTGGTGGCCGTGGGCGCTGGCCGGCGCCCTGATCGTGGTGGCGGCCGGGTTTTACGGGATCCGGGCGTCGACGGGCCTGGGCACCGTGCTCGGCGCCTTCGAGATCGCGGTCTTCGTCGTGCTCGCCGTGTTCCTCGTCGTGCACGCCGGCGGGCACAACAGCTGGTCGGTGTTCGGCACCAGGTACACGCCGGGCGGTTTCCGTGGCCTGTCGGGGGTAATCGGCGGCTCGGTCTACTCGATTCTCGCTTTCGGCGGCTTCGAGGGTGCCGCTCCGCTGGCCGAGGAGGCCCGCGACCCGAAACGGACGATCAAGCGGGCCGTGCTGCTGGCCACGCTGTGCATCGGCGCCCTCTACGTCTTCACCACCTACGCGGCCGACGTCGCGTTCGGCCCGGCCAGGTTCGCGCACTTCAGCGTCGCCGGCGCCGCGTCCTGGGAGGGAATGGCCCGTGCCCTGTACGGGATCTTCTGGTTCTTCGTGTTCCTGGCCATCGTGAACTCCACCATCGCCAACGCGAACGCCGGGGTGAACGTATCCAGCCGCACCGCCTACGCGATGGGCCGGATCGGCGCCTTCCCGCGCTTCCTGGCGCTCGTGCACCCCAGGCACCGGTCCCCGCACGTCGCCATCCTGGCCGCGTTCGCCGTCACGGTCGCGGTGACGCTCGGCCTCGGCCTCGGCTACAACCCGGTGACCGCGTTCTCCATGGTGGGCACCGGGATCGTGATCATCCTGGCCGCGATCTACATCGTGATGAACGCGGCCTGCATCGGCTTCTTCGCCCGGCGCCGCCGCCGGGGCGAGCGGTGGAACCCGCTGACCCACCTGGTCATCCCGCTGCTCGGGATCGCGACGTTCGTCCCGGCCTGGCTGACCTCGGCGGGTATCAGGGCCTTCTCGTTCGTGGCGCCGCTCGCGCCGCCGGTGTCTTACATGGGCCCCGGCGTCGCCGCGTGGATGGTGATCGGCGTGTGCTACCTGATCTACTTGTACGCCCGGGACCCGCGCCGGGTGACCGAGGTCGGCCTGGTCCACCTCGAGCCGGATGAGCTGGCGGAGCAAGCATGATCGGCGGTCACCGCTCGACCAGGGCAGGTCAGCGCTCGCTGTCCAGGTGGGCCATCGCCGCGGGGTCGTACCTGCCGCCGGCCACCTGGCCGGCCGGGACCGCCGCCTCGATGGCCGCGATCTCGCTCGCGGTCAGGGTGAGATCGAGCGCGCCGAGCGCCTCGGCCAGCCGGTCCTGCCGCTTGGTGCCGATCAGCGGCACGATGTCGTCGCCACGGGAGGCCACCCAGGCGATCGCGAGCTGGGCCGCGGTCACGCCGCGGCCGGCCGCTAGGGTCTCGAGCGACTCGAGCAGGCTCAGGTTGCGTCGCAGGTTCCCGTCGGCGAAGCGCGGGTACCGGGTGCGCGGGTCGGCCGGGCCGATATCGCGGGCGGTGCCGCCGCTGAGCAGTCCCCGGGACAGCACGCCATAGGCGGTGACCGAGACGCCGAGGTCGCGCACCGTGGGCAGGATCTCCGCCTCGATACCCCGGCTCATCAGCGAGTACTCGATCTGCAGGGCGGTGACGGGGTGCACCGCGTGGGCGCGCCTGATTGTCTTCGCGCTCATCTCGGACAGGCCGATGTACCGCACGTACCCGGCCGTCACCAGCTCGGCGATCGCCCCGACGGTCTCCTCAATGGGGACATCGGGGTCCAGCCTGGCCGGCTGGTACAGATCCACGTAGTCGGTGCCGAGCCGCTGCAGCGAGTAGGCGAGCGCCGTCTTCACGGCCGCGGGGCTGGCGTCATATCCGATGAAGGCACCCGCAGGGTCGCGCTGCGCCCCGAACTTCACCTGAAGGAACACGCTGTCCCTGCGGACACCGCGCAGCGCCTCGGCCAGCAGCAGCTCGTTGTGTCCCATGCCGTAGAAGTCGCCGGTGTCGAGCAGGGTGATGCCGGCATCCAGGGCAGCACGGATCGTCGCGATGCTCTCCGCCCTGTCGGCCGGGCCGTAAACGCCCGACATGCCCATCAGGCCGAGGCCAGCCCTGGATACCTCCGGGCCGGCCTTCCCCAGCGTTACCGTGTTCATCGCACGTGCCGTGCCTGAATCAGGCCGCGCACTCCCGGCAGACGAGCTTTCCCTTCCTGTCCTCCGCAAGCTGGCTGCGATGGTGCACCAGGAAGCAGCGCGAGCAGGTGAACTCGTCCGCCTGCCGCGGGATCACGCGGAAGGAAAGCTCCTCATTGGACAGATCTGCGCCAGGAAGCTCCAGTGACTCCGCCACATCGTCGGGGTCGACGTCAATCGTGCTCGACGACTTGTCCATTCGCCGGGCCTGGAGTTCCTGCAGGCTGTCTTCTGTCAGGTCTTCGTCGGTCTTTCGCGGGCTGTCATAGTCGGTGGCCATCCGACCCATCCCCCTCCTTTGTCATGCCTTGTCGCGCGGTGGTAACGCTCGGGAAGCCGTGGTTGTGCCCGATTCAGGCGGCGAATTCTGTCACGTTCCGCCGCCAGGTACACGTAACCCGGCCAGTAGCCGGTTCACTTCTCCGTCTTCCCAGGTCACAGGCCTGATCACCGTCGCGGCGCGGGTGCCGGCGGCCGTGTTCGCCCTCGGCTGCACGGGTCCGCGCCATTGCCTGCGCCGGGCCAGCGTACGGCACAAGCCTCCGACCGCTGCTATCCGTCCCGCTCCGGGCTGAGTTTCCCGAGCTGCTCGTGCAGCTCGCCGAACAGCCCGGGGCCGGCCACGATCGTCAGCTCCGGGCCCGCGGGCCGGCCTGAGAGCCCGCCCATCGTGGCTCCCGCCTCGCGGGCGATCAGCCCGCCGGCGGCGATGTCCCAGTAGTTCACGCCGCGCTCGTAGTACGCGTCCACCCGGCCGGCCGCGACCGAGCACAGGTCGACCGCGGCGCTGCCGGCCCGCCTGATGTCCCGCACCAGCGGCAGCAGCGCGGCCACCACCTCGCCCTGCACGCGCCGCCGCGGCGCCTCGTAGCCGAACCCGGTGGCGACCAGCGCGCGTGCCAGCCGGACACCGGTGTTGCACTGCAGCCGCACGGCAGGCCGGCCGGCGGCTCGCAGCCACGCTCCGCCGCCTGTCGCCGCGGTGAACACCTCGCCGCGCTCGGGCGCGTGCACCACGCCGGCCACGATCGTGCCGCCGATCTCGGCGGCGATGCTGACCGAGAAGTCGGGCAGGCCGTACAGGTAGTTGACCGTGCCGTCGAGCGGATCCACGATCCAGCGGACGGCCGGCCCGCTGCCGCGGCTGCCGGGGCCGCCCGGGGCGCCGGGCCCGCGCTCGCCGCCCTCCTCGCCCAGGATGGCGTCGCCGGGCCGCTCGGCCAGGATCCGCTCGATGATCATGGTTTCCGCGGCGCGGTCCGCCTCGGTGACCACGTCCGTCGGGCTGGACTTGGTGGCCAGCACCCCCGGCCGCCCGGCCGAACGCCGGGCGGTCAGCATGCCGGCCGCCTCGCGCGCCGCCGACTCGGCCAGGGCGAGCAGCCGGCCCGGGTCCGGGCCCGTCTCGCTCATGCCCCGGCCGCGGACTCGGCCGCGGTCAGCGGGCTGCAGCAATCGGCCGGGCACGCATCGCCGGCGGGGCCGAGGGCGCCGAGCGCGGACGGCGCAGCGCGGCCCCGCGCCGTGCCGTCCGGCGCCGTGCCGTCCAGCCGTTCCCGCACCAGCTCGGTGATCATGGCCACGAACCTGGGGTCGGTGCCGGGCGTCGCCGCGCGCTGCAGCGGCAGCCCGAGCCGGGCCGCGGCCCCGGCGGCCTCGTCGTCCAGGTCGTGCGTGACCTCCATGTGGTCGGAGATGAAGCCGACCGGGACCAGCACGGCCGCAGCGGCGCCGGCGGCGGCCAGCTCGGCGAGATGGTCGGACACGTCAGGGCCGAGCCAGGGCTGGGACGGCGGCCCGCTGCGGCTCTGGTACACCAGCCGCCAGGGGTGCCCGCCGACCTGCCCGGCGATCAGCCGCGCCGCCTCGGTGAGCTGGGTCACGTACCGGCCGGGCGGCGGCCGGTCACCGGGCGGGCCGCTGGCCGCCGCCATCGCCTCGGGGATGCTGTGCGCGGTGAACACCAGGTGGGCCCCGGCCCGAGCCGCCGCCGGCAGCCGCCCGATCGCGGCCTGCGTGCTGTCGGCCAGGGGGGCGATGAACCCGGGGTGGTTGAAGTAGTGCCGGATCTTGTCGATTCTCGGTGCGCCGGGTCCGGCCTCAGCGCGGGCCCGCTCGATGTCCTCCAGGTACTGCCGGCAGCTCGAGTACGACCCGTAGGCGGAGGTGACGAACGCGAGGGCATGCCGGACGCCGTCGGCGGCCATCGCCCGGACGGTGTCAGCCAGGAAGGGGTCCCAGTTCCTGTTGCCCCAGTACAGCGGCAGGCTAACCCCGCTCGCCGCGAAGTCGTCCCGGACCGCGGCCAGCAGGTCCCGGCACTGCTGGTTGATCGGGCTGACGCCGCCCGCCGCGTCGTAGTGCGTGGCCACCTCGGCCAGCCGCTCGGGCGGGATCCGGCGGCCGCGGGTGACGTTCTGCAGGAACGGCATCACGTCGGCGGGGTCTTCCGGGCCGCCGAATGAGACGAGCAGGAACGCGTCGTGAGCAGGCATCAGCGGGCCCTGTCCTCGGGCACGGCCCGGCTCAGCCGTACTGCTGCGCGTACTCGTGAGCGAGCGCGAGTACCTCGGCCACGTACCACGCTGCGTGATTGTAGCTAAAGATCGCGGCGTCCAGTGCTGCCCCGCCCTGGCCGCCGCCGCTCGCGCACAGGTAGAGGGCGGCCGACGGCACGGCGTCGAAGGGGTTGTTGATCTGGGGCGGCCCGGTCTGGCCGAACGCGTCGATGCCCCAGCGGGCCCAGGTGGAGGGCAGGAACTGCATCGGCCCGAGCGCGCCAGCCGACGAGGGGCCGTTGTTCTGCCCGTCGCCGCTCTCGATCTGGCCGATCGCGGCCAGCACTGTCCACGGCAGCCCCGGGCAGTACTTCGCCGCCGAGTCCTGGAAGAGCTGGAGGTAGTTGGTGGGCAGGCCGGCCGACAGGTGGCTTGGCGCCTGCAGCTGCGTCTGGGCCTGATGCACCGCGGCCTGCCGGGCCGGGCGCAGGCTGACGAACCGGCGCTGGCGGCCGATCACGCTGCGTACCTGGGCGTCGAGCTTGGTCAGGTCCGCCTTGGGCGCGCTGATCAGGACGCCGATCTGGGGCACCAGCCCGAGCTGCCTGGACGTCTGGGTGCTGACGACCGCGTCCACGCCGGGGATGCCAAGGGCGGCGGTGCGGCCGAACCTGACCACGGGCTGGCTCGCCCCGTAGACCCGGTAGCCGTGACCGGCGCGCAGGCCCAGCGTCTTGGCGGCGGGGGCGGTGGTCACCAGCTCGCCCTGGCCGAGTGCCGTCCAGACGCCCTGCTGGGCGGCCGTCTGCGCCGGCGTCCAGGACCGGAAAGACGCCGGGCTGACGCCGATCACGCTGACCTGGTGACCCTGGATCCGGACCCCGCCGCCGTCCACGGCGAGGACGCCGCGGACGCCGTGCAGCCTGGCCAGCCTGGTCAGCTCGGCGGCGGTGATGCCGCGGGAGGCGACCGCGAAGAGGTCAGGCAGCACCACCCGGGGGAGCCGGTCCGCGCGCCGCTCGGCCGACTTCATCGCCGCCACGGTCGGCGCGGCCGGCGCGTACCCGTCGGGGGCGGGCCGCACGACGGCGGACGTCACCTGCGCGGGCGCAGCCGTGCTGGCCTGGACCGTGCTGGCCTGGGCGGGGCTGGATTCGATGACGCCCGCCGCGCCGCCGAGGGCGATCGCGGCAATGCCGGCAACAGCTGATGCCTGGCGTGGCAGGAGTCGTCTCATGGCTCAACCACCATAGCCGACACCATATCCGGGCGAAACCTGCCAGCGGAAGCTCTACCTGGCCGAACTCCCCTCTTTACCCGCTGAGCTGGCGAAAAATTAAGTTGACGTGCCCCGTTATGGTGGGGCCCGGGAGGTTGCGTCGCGTGACGGAGGCCGGCACGGAACGCGAACGCCGGCGCGCCGGCGGCGACCGCACGCCCGACCGCATCGTGACAAGCCGGTACCTGGAAATCTTCCGGATTCCCGGCGCCCGCCGTTTCTCCGCCGCCGGATTCATCGGCCGGATGCCGATGTCAATGGTCGGCCTCGGCATCATCCTGGTCGTCTCCGCCTCGACCGGGAAGTACGCGATCGCGGGCGCCGTCGCCGCCACCGGGTCGCTGTGCTACGCGTTCGCGGCGCCGCAGATCGGCAGGCTCACCGACCGGGTGGGCCAGGGCCGGGTGCTGCGCCCGCTCACCGCGGTGTTCGGCGCCAGCGCGGTCGCGTTCATCGCCTGTGCCCAGCTGCGCGCGCCGCTGTGGACGCTGTTCGTGACCGCCGCGGTCTTCCTGTCCGCCATGCCGTCCCTCGGGTCGATGGTGCGCTCGAGGTGGAGCGCCCTGCTGGGTGACTCGCCGCTGCTGGAGACGGCGTTCTCGTTCGAGTCGGTGGCCGACGAGCTGATCTTCGTCACCGGGCCGGCCCTGGTGACGATCCTGGCCACCCAGGTGCTGCCGGTGGCCGGGATCGCCGTCGCCGCCGTGCTGGCCGTGGCCGGGACCCTGCTGCTGGCGGTGCAGCGCCGTACCGAGCCGGCGGCCGGGCCGCGGCAGCACGGCGACGGCCGGGCCCTCACCCTGCGCGGCATGCCGGTGATCATGGTGATCTTCACCGGGCTCGGCGCGATGTTCGGCACGATCGACCTCAGTACCGTCGCGTTCGCCACCGAGCACCACGCCAAGCCGCTGGCCGGCCTGATCCTCGGCACCTACGCGCTGGGCAGCGCGACCGGCGGCCTGTGGTACGGCGCCCGGCGGTGGCGGGCACCGCTGCACCGCAGGTTCCTCATCACGCTGGCCGGCATGATCGCCGGGGTGGCGCCGATATGGGCGCTGGGCAGCGTGCCGGTCCTGTTCGGCGTGATCTTCTTCTCCGGCCTGTCGATCGCGCCGACCCTGATCGCCGGGTTCAGCCTGATCGAGCGGAAGATGCCGCGCGGGCTGCTGACCGAGGGCATGTCGCTGCTGTCCACCGCGATCGGCGTCGGGCTGGCGGTCGGGCCGCCGGTGTCCGGGCGGCTCATCGACGCGCACGGCGCGCACTGGGGCTACCTGTTCGCGCTGGGCTGCGGCACCGTCGCGCTCGCCGCCGGCCTGCTCGGCGCCAGGCAGCTGAAAGGCGATGATCCGGGCACCGCGCGGACCGGATAATGTCCGCTCATGGCTCACGCGGACGGGACCTGGCGCAACTGGGCGGGCAACCAGTCGGCCAGCCCGCGCCGCGTGCTCACGCCGCGGTCGGCCGCGGAGGTGAGCGACGCGGTCCGCCAGGCGGCGGCTGCGGGGCTGGCCGTGCGGATGACCGGCGCCGGGCACTCGTTCACCCCGGCGGCGGTCACCGACGGGATGCTGCTGCGTCCCGATGGTCTGCGGAGCGTGCGTTCGGTAGATGCCGAAGCCGGACTGGTGACGGCGGAGGCCGGATGCCCGCTGCGGGTGCTGAACGAGACCCTGCTCGCCCGCGGGCTCGCTCTGGCCAACCTGGGCGACATCCAGGAGCAGACGGTGGCCGGCGCGATCCAGACCGGCACCCATGGCACCGGGCGCGACACCGGCGGCATCGCCGCGCAGGTGGCCGGGCTTGAGCTGGTGCTGGCCGACGGCGAGGTGGTGAGCTGCTCGGCGACCCGGCAGCCGGACCTGCTCAGCGCGGCCGCGGTCGGCCTGGGGGCGCTCGGGGTACTCACCGCGGTGACCTTCCGGGTGATGCCCGCGTTCCTGCTCGAGGCGCGCGAGGAGCCGATGCGGTGGGCCGAGGTGCTGGACAGGCTGGACGAGCTGACCGGCCAGAACGAGCACTTCGAGTTCTACTGGTTCCCGCACACCGAGAACTGCCTGACCAAGCGGAACAACGCCGTGCCCGGCCCGGCCCGGCCGCTGGATCCGGCGCGGCGGTGGCTGGACGACGAGTTCCTGTCCAACACCGTGTTCGGGCTGACCTGCAGGCTCGGCCACCGGGTGCCCGCGATGATCAGGCCGGTCAACCGGGTGGCGGCGCGGGCGCTGGGCGCGCGCAGCTACGCCGACGCCTCGCACCGGGTGTACTGCAGCCCGCGCCGGGTGCGGTTCAAGGAGCAGGAGTACGCCATCGGGCGCGAGCACCTGGCCAGCGCGCTGACCGAGCTGCGCGCCCTGTTCGCCCGGCGGGACTGGCGGATCAGCTTCCCCATCGAGGTGCGGGTCAGCCCGGCCGACGACCTGTGGATGTCCACGGCGCACGGCAGGGACACCGCCTACATCGCGATCCATGTCTTCCATGCCTCCCCGCACCAGCAGTATTTCCGCGAGGTGGAGGCGGTGATGACGGCCGTCCGCGGACGGCCGCACTGGGGCAAGCTGCACACCAGGGACGCCACGTACCTGAGCAGCGTCTACCCCGAGTTTGCCCACTTCGTGGCGCTGCGGGACAAGCTGGATCCGGGCCGGCTGTTCAGTAACCCCTACACCAGGCAGGTGCTCGGCAGCTGACCGGGCGCGGCCGGTCAGCTGCCGAGACGGGCCTGGTGAGATGGGATATCGCCCGGTGCGACCGCCGGACAAGCTAGTCTCGCGGTTATGAATTCCGACGCCAGCCGCCCGCCCGCGGCGCAGGACGGTGGCCGGCGGCGGGCATCGCACCGCGGCGGGATCCCCGCGCAGGAGCGCGAGCTCGGCGCGCAGGGGCGGCAGACGATGCGCCGGCTGCTCGACGCCGGCATGGCGGAGTTTGACGAGAACGGGCTGCAGGCGGTGCGGGTGGACGACATCGTCCGCCGGGCCAGGACCTCGCACGGCACGTTCTACCTGTACTTCAAGAACAAGGAAGACCTGTTCCGGGCGCTGCTGCGCGACTGCCTGCATGACATGGGGGTGGTCACGGACGAGTTTCCCGTGGTCACCCACAACGACGCGGGCCGGGCCGCGCTGCGCGCCTGGGTCGGGAAGTTCTGCGACACCTACGCCGCGCACGGCGCGGTGCTGCGGGTGCTCACCCAGGCCGAGGTGATCAGCGACGACGTGTGGAGCGACGGGCTGCAGCTGATGTTCCGGCTGGCGGAGGCCATGACCACCGGGATGACAGCGGCCCCGCGCGAGGCCGAGCACGCGGAGCACGCCGAGCTGACCGCGGTCGCCTGCCTGATGATGCTGGAGCGGGTGAACTTCCTGTTCAGCGTCGAGGTCCGGCTGCCGCGGGAGGAGATGATCGACCGCCTCACCGCGATCATCTTCGCCGCGTTCAGGAACTAGCCTGCCTCACGAGACCGAGTGAGTGATGGTCGCCGAGTACGTACCGGCAACCGCTGCAACCGGCACAGCCACAAGCGAGACCCGGCGCCAGCCAGGAGAATCCGGGCCGGTTACCAGGGGCGCGAGTGGAGATTTCTTTCATTGACCGCAGCTCTCATCCCGCCCCAGCGTCCCAGGTCAAACCACCATGAGCGATACCTGCACGCGGGACGATTGACGGCAGCGCGGACAGGCCGCACACGTCGGTTAGGCTGGCATCGTGGTTACATTCTATCTCAGTAATCGTGTTTCCGGGGTTTTCTCTAATAGATTTTTGAATTTCATAGCATGTGCCAGTAATTACATTCCTGCTGTACCGTTAGAAATCGATGCTGCTTGCCGCACGGGCAATTCGTGACATCGTTTTACCCGGGGATCAGGCGCTGGCGGCGGCCTGGCCGTTCCTGAACTCGGTGACCACGTCGAGCGCGCGGCGGGCCGCGGTCACGTCGTGCACCCGGAACACCCGCGCGCCGTGCCAGGCGCTGACGGCCAGCGCGGCGATCGTGCCCTCGGCGCGGTCGGTCACCGGCAGCGCGAGCGTCTCGCCGATGAAGTCCTTGTTGGAGACGGCGACGAGCACCGGCCAGCCGGTCGCGACGAGCACGTCGAGCCGCCGGGTCAGCTCCAGCGAGTGCCGGGTGTCCTTGCCGAAGTCGTGCGCGGGGTCGATGAGGATCGCCTCCGGCCGCACCCCGGCCGCCACCGCCCGCGCCGCCTGCGCCGTGACGTACCCGGTCACCTCGGCCACTACGTCGCGGTAGCGGGGGTTGCGCGCGCGGGTGCGCGGCGCCAGCCCGCCGGCGTGCGAGCAGACCAGGCCAAGCCCCCGGTCCGCGGCCACCTCGGCCAGCCGCGGATCCACTCCACCCCAGGCGTCGTTGAGCAGGTCCGCGCCCGCGTCGGCCACGGCACGGCCGACCTCGGCGCGCCAGGTGTCCACGCTGACCGCCACGGCGGGGTGGCGCTCGCGCACCGCCGCGACCAGGCCGGCCACCCGCCGGATCTCCTCCGCGGCCGTGACCTCGTCGCCCTCCCCCGCCTTCACCCCGCCGATGTCGATGATGTCCGCACCGTCGGCCACCGCCTGGCTGGCGGCGTCCAGCGCCGCGCCGAACTCGTAGGTGGCACCGTGGTCGAAGAAGGAGTCGGGGGTGCGGTTGACCACCGCCATGACCGCGAACGAGCCGGGCGGGACCTCCAGCCGGCCGATCCGCAGCGTCCTGTGCTGTCCGGCCCCGGCCGGCCGCGGAAGGCTCACGGGCAGAAGGATAGGTGCCGGCCGTGCACAATCGTTATGTGCGATTCCTCGGCGGGACGCTCCCCGCTCACGACCTGACCTACAGCGACGTCTTCATGGTGCCGAACCGGTCGTCGGTCGCCTCGCGGCTGGACGCGGACCTGGCCGCCGGGGACGGCAGCGGCTGCACGATCCCGCTCGTGGTGGCCAACATGACCGCGGTGTCCGGCAGGCGGATGGCCGAGACCGTGGCCCGCCGCGGCGGGCTGGCGGTGCTGCCGCAGGACATCCCGGTGGACGTGGTCGCCGACGTCGTGTCCTGGGTGAAGAGCCGCGACCTCGTCTACGACACGCCGATCACGCTCGGCCCCGGCGACACCGCGGGGGACGCGCTCGCCCTGCTGCCCAAGCGGGCGCACGGCGCGGTCATCGTCACCGACGAGGGCCGCCCGGCCGGCGTGGTGACCGAGGCGGACTGCCAGGGCGTGGACAGGTTCACCCAGCTGCGCCAGATCATGTCCGCTGACCCGCTCACGCTGCCGGCCTGCACCGACCCTGAGCGCGCCTTCGGCGTGCTGCACGACAGCAGGCACCGGCTGGCGCCGGTGGTGGACGGCGCGGGCCGGTGCGTCGGCATCCTGACCCGGACCGGCGCGCTGCGCGCCACGCTCTACCAGCCGGCCACCGACAGCGCGGGGCGGCTGCGGGTGGCGGCTGCGCTCGGCATCAACGGGGACGCGGCGGAGAAGGCCAAGCTGCTGGCCGACGCCGGCGCCGACCTGCTCGTCGTGGACACCGCGCACGGTCACCAGGAGAAGATGCTCAGCGCGCTGCGCGCGGTGCGGGACACCGGCCCGCCGGTCCCGGTCGTGGCCGGGAACGTGGTGACCGCGCAGGGCGTCAGCGACCTGATCGAGGCGGGCGCGGACATCGTCAAGGCCGGGGTGGGGCCGGGCGCGATGTGCACCACCCGGATGATGACGGGCGTGGGCCGCCCGCAGTTCAGCGCGGTGCTCGAGTGCGCCGCCGAGGCCCGGCGGCTGGGCGCGAAGGTGTGGGCCGACGGCGGCGTCCGGCACCCGCGCGACGTCGCGCTCGCGCTGGCGGCCGGCGCGTCCGCCGTGATGATCGGCTCGTGGTTCGCCGGCACGTACGAGTCGCCGGGGGACGCGTTCCGGGATCCGGACGGCCGGCTGTACAAGGAGAGCTTCGGCATGGCCTCGGCCCGCGCGGTCCGGCTGCGGTCGGCTAGCGACTCGCCGTTCGAGCGGGCCCGCAAGGAGTTGTTCGAGGAGGGCATCTCGGCGGCCCGGATGTACCTGGATCCGGCGCGGCCGGGGGTGGAGGACCTGATCGACCAGATCACCGCCGGGCTGCGCAGCGCCTGCACCTACGCCGGCGCCAGGAACCTCGGGGAACTGCACGAGCGCGCGGTGATCGGGGTGCAGAGCGCGGCCGGCTACACCGAGGGGATGCCGCTGCCCGCCAGCTGGTGACCGGCGCGGCCGGGACGGCCGCGGCTAGCCGGCCTCGCTGACGGCAGCGGGCTCGGCCTGCCCGGCCGGCTGGACGGCCTGCTGGATCCAGCGGCCGATGCGGTCCACCAGCGCCTCGTCCGCTGCCGCCTCTGCGTGCCCGAACCCGGGGACGATCCACAGCTCCTTCGGGTCGTGCGCGGCCGCGTAGAGCTGCTGCGCGTGGTCGACGGGAAAGAACAGAATCCTGGTCGCCGTGCACGATCAGCAGCGGCGTCGGCGCGATCAGGGCGGCCGCCTCGGCCGGCGGCACGGGCGCCGGATCCCAGCGGACCGAGCTCACCCTGGTCTTGAGGAACTGCCTGGTCACCAGCCGCCCTGACCGGCGTTCCACCGCCCAGTGCACCCGCCGCATCCGCTCGGTGCCGCGGTAGTACCAGCGCCCCGGGCCGCTCACCGAGACCGCCGCGTCCACGCCGCCGACCAGGCCGGCGTGCCGCACCACGATCGACGCGCCCATGGAGAACCCCACCGTCGCGATCCGCTGGTACCCCAGCTGCCTGGCGTACCTGACGGCGACGTCCAGATCCTTGATCTCGCGGTCGCCGAGGGTGGACAGGCCGCCGGACCGCCCGTGGCCGCGGAAATCGAAGCTCACCACCCCGGCGATCCGGTTCAGCCGGGTCGCGATCCGCCATACCCACGGCCGCTGCCAGGACTGGGTGAATCCGTGCGCGACGATGATCGCGAGGGCCTTGTCGCCGGGCAGGTGGGTGGTGTCGATCGGCACGCCGTCGTCGGTGACGAGCGTGCGGGCGTACGGAATGGGCCTGTCCATGCCCCCATTCTGCGCGTGCCGGGCCGGGACGCTCGCATCAGGAGCGGGCGGCGGCCGCGGCGACCTGGGCCGGCGCCCGGCCGGCGGCAGGCGGCCGAGGGCTTCCCCGGGCGGTCCCCGGTGCGGCAGGCTTGGCTCTCGCGGGCACCCGGCCCGCCTTGCCTGGGAGTCGCCATGTCCGTGCTCACCGCCCTCATCGAGGCCATCCGCGACGAGTCCGTCGAGGTGATCGACCTCACCGCGCCGCTGACCGAATCGACTCCCGTGATCAGGCTGCCGGAGCCGTTCGGGAACACGGCCACCTTCTCCCTGCGCGAGATCAGCCACTATGACGAGCGCGGGCCGGCCTGGTACTGGAATGACATCAGCACCGGCGAGCACACCGGCACGCACTTCGACGCCCCGGTGCACTGGGTGACCGGCGCCGATCTCGAGGACGTGTCGCAGGTGCCCCCGGTCCGCCTGCTGGCACCGGCCGCGGTGCTGGACTTCAGCGCGCAGGCGGCGGCCGACCCCGACTTCCTGCTCGAGGTGGATGACATCAAGCAGTGGGAAGCCGAGCACGGCCCGCTGCCCGACGGCGGCTGGCTGCTGTACCGCACCGGCTGGGACGCGCGGTCCAACGACCAGGACGACTTCCTGAACGCCGACGAGACCGGCCCGCACACGCCGGGGATCTCGGTGGACTGCGCCCGCTGGCTGGCGCAGGAGGCTCCGATCGCCGGGCTCGGGACCGAGACCGTCGGCACCGACGCGGGGGCCGCGCACTCCTTCGACCCGCCGTTCCCCTGCCACTCGGCGCTGCTCGGGGCGGGCAAGTACGGGCTCACCCAGCTGCGCAACCTGGACCTGCTGCCCGCCCAGGGCGCGGTCGTGTTCGCCGGCCCGCTGCCGATCTCCGGCGGTTCGGGCAGCCCGGCCCGGGTGCTGGCGCTGGTCGAGTCCTGATGCTGGTCGCGGAGGCGGTCGCCGACGCCCTGGCCGGCCTCGGCGCCGACACCGTGTTCGGGGTGGTGGGCAGCGGCAACTTCCACGTCACCAGCGGGCTGACCGCCCGCGGCGTCAGGTTCGTCGCGGCCAGGCACGAGTGCGGCGCGGCCAGCATGGCCGACGGCTGGGCCCGGCTGGCCGGGAAGCCGGGGCTGCTGTCGGTGCACCAGGGACCGGGGCTGACCAACGCGCTGACCGGCATCACCGAGGCGGCGAAGAGCCGGACGCCGCTGCTGGTGCTCGCGGCGGACGTGGCGGGCGCGGCGGTGCAGTCCAACTTCCGCATCGACGTGGCGGCGATCGCCGCGGCGGTGGGCGCGGTGCCGGAGCGGCTGCACTCGGCCGAGTCGGCGGTCGCCGACGCGGTGCGCGCCTACCGGGCGGCGGCCCGGCAGCGCCGGACCGTCCTGCTGGCCATGCCGCTGGACGTGCAGGCGGCGCAGTGCGAGCCGGCCGAGGTGCTGCCGGAGCCGGTCACCTGGCCGCCCGCGCCCGCGCCGGAGGCCGCCGCCGCGCTGGCGGCCGCGCTGGCCGCCGCCAGCCGGCCCGTGTTCGTGGCCGGCCGCGGCGCCCGGGTCGCGTCCGCGCGCCGCGACCTGGAGGAGCTGGCCGACGGCTGCGGCGCGCTGCTGGCCACGTCGGCCGCGGCCAAGGGGCTGTTCCGCGGCAGCCCGTGGGATCTGGACGTCAGCGGCGGGTTCGCGTCCCCGGTGGCGGCGGAGCTCATCCGCGGCGCGGACCTGCTGGTCGGCTGGGGCTGCTCGCTGAACATGTGGACGATGCGGCGCGGGACGCTGATCGGGCCCGGCTGCCAGGTCGTCCAGGTGGACGACGACCCCGCGGCCCTCGGCGCGCACCGGCCCGTCCAGCTCGGGATTGCCGGCGACGTCGCGGTGACCGCCCGCGCGGTCACCGCCGCGCTGCGGGAATCCCGCGGCTCCTCGCCGGCCGGGGCGGGCTACCGGTCGCCGCGGACCGAGCAGCGGATAGCCGGCACCGCGCGCTGGCGCGACGTGCCCTACGCCGACGAGAGCGACGGCAGCCGGATCGACCCGCGGACGCTGTCCATCGAGCTGGATGACCTGCTGCCCGAAGACCGCACGGTCACGGTGGACTCCGGCAACTTCATGGGGTACCCGAGCATGTTCCTGACCGTCCCGGACGAGCAGGGCTTCTGCTTCACCCAGGCCTACCAGTCGGTCGGGCTCGGCCTGAGCTCCGCCATCGGCGCCGCGGTGGCCAGGCCGGACCGGCTGACCGTGGCCGCGCTCGGCGACGGCGGCGCGCTGATGGGGGTCAGCGAGCTCGAAACCGTGGTCAGGCTCGGCCTGCCCATGGTCATCGTGGTCTACGACGACGAGGCGTACGGGGCGGAGGTCCACCATTTCCGCCCGAACGGGCACCCGCTGGACACCGTCACGTTCCCGCCGGCCGACATCGCGCAGATCGGCCGCGGGTTCGGCTGCGACGGCCTGACGGTCCGGAAACGGGAGGACCTCGCGCAGGTCAGGAGCTGGCTGGACGGCCCGAGGGACCGCCCGCTGGTGATCGACGCGAAGGTCACCTCGCGGCGCGGCTCCTGGTGGCTGGAAGAGGCGTTCCGCGGTCACTGAGCCGCGCGGGCCGGGAGCGGGGAGACAGCGGCCGGGAGGGGTGAGCCGGGCAGCGGCCGGGAGCGATTAGCGGGGCGGCGGCAGGGTGAAGCTCACCCTGGCGATGGTGCCTCCGGGGCCGGAGTGCAGGCTGGCCTGGTCGGCGACTTGGCGGACCAGCCAGAGCCCGTGGCCGCGCTCGCTGTGCCACCGCGCGTGATCGTTGTATCCGCGGCCGCCGCCCGGCCCGTCGGCCGCGGCTGGCGGCACCCCGTCGTCGCTGACCTCGCACAGCAGCACCCGGTTGTGCTGCCACAGCCGGAGCCGCCCGTGCCCGGGACCGTGCAGGACTGAGTTGGCGGCGAGCTCGTGCGCGGCGACGACGAGGTCGTCGGCGCGGTCTTGCGGCAGGCCGGCCTGGGCGGCGTGAGCGGCCACCGCGGCCCGCAGCGCGTAGAGCGAATCGCCGTCGAAGGCCTGGTCCAGGAGCGGGGTGTCGCCGTCGCCCCGGGCGCCCCGCCCCGCGCCATCCGGTGCGCCGTTCCCGGGCGGCTGGCGACGGGCGCGGGGGTCACCGCTCATCGGCCGTCACCAGGGTGAGACCGGGCACGTCGGCGACGCCGAACAGGGCAAACTGGTCCGCGATCGCAGGATGGCACTCCAGCACGACCCGGCGGGAGGCGGCCAGGCTGCGCGCCGCGTCGCCGATCATGCGGGTGCACGGCGCGTCGATGAACGACAGGCCGGACATGTTGATCGTGATGTCGCCGTCCAGGCGGATCGCCTCGGCCAGCGCCAGCGCCAGCGGTTCCTCGGCGTGATAGTCGATCTCCCCGGCCAGCCGGATGCCGGGCGGCGCGTACTGCCGGCAGATCCGCAGCACGGCGTCCGCGTAGTAGGTCGCCGCCGCCACCGACCGGGTGTGGAAGGCGGCGACCGAGGCGAGCGTCACCGGGTCGAACCGTTCCCGGTCGTACTGGCACAGCACCGACATCGTCGTGCCGGCCATCGCCGCCGCGATGCCCTCCTCGAAATCCGGCAGCTGCTCGACCCCGGTCACCGGCCGGAGGGCCCAGCTCATGTCCACGGCCACCCGCAGGCCGGGGAACCCCTCGGCCCGGCAGGCAGACAGCTCCCCGTTCAGCCACCCGATCGCCTGCTCGGCGGAGAACGCCTGGCCGGACAGCAGCTGCCCCTCGCACGGCGCCGCCGACAGCTGCCCGGCCGCGAGCGCGGCCTCGACGGTCACTCCGCGGCGGGTCAGCTCCGATACCGCGCGGCCGGGTGCGTCGTCGCTGAGCCAGACGACCTTCAGCCCGCCGGCCAGCCCGTCGCGCACGAACGCCGCGGTGAGGTCGAACAGCTCCTCGGACTCGCCGTACGTCAGGCAGGCATGGTCCCTGACCATCAGGTCAGTGACCTGCGTGCCGGCGTTAACCGCCACCACACCACCTCCGCCCGCGGCAACGCCGCCGCCAGGCTCGACGTGAACCAGCGCTAACGGTACGACGGTAGCGCCTCGACGGGCGTAACCGTACGCATTCACCGGCGCAGCCGGCCCGGCAGGCCTGGTCCTGGCTTCGTGCAGACGTGGTCCTGGCTTCGTGCTGGCCTGGTCCTGGCCTAGTCCGTCACCAGCACACCCCGGACCCAGACCGCGCGGACCCGCTGCAGCGCCGTCGCGTCGGCCAGCGGATCGCCGTCGGTGACGAGCACGTCGGCGTCGTAGCCCGGTGCGATGCGGCCCTTACGGTGCGCCAGGCCGCACACGCCCGCGGCAACCGAGGTGACCGCGCGCAGCGACTCGGCCGGCCCCAGGCCGAGGTCGCGCAGCACCTGCGGCGCCCGGGCCAGCACCCCGTGCGGCTTGGGCGGACCGATGCCGGCATCGGTCCCCGCGACGAACGCCGCACCCAGCTCGAGCAGGCGACGGTAGTTCTGGATGATCTTCGGCAGCCGTGCGACGACCGCCGGCGGCGGCACCAGGCCCGGAACCGGCACCAGGCCGATCGTGCCGCCCACCACGATCCCCCGGTCTGCGATCGCGCGCAGCAGCTCGTCCGGCGCGTCGACGCCGTCGGCCGACCAGAACGACACGTGCTCCATCCCGTTGACCCCGGCCGCCAGTGCGTCGGCGATGGCCGGGGTGCCGTGGGCGTGCGCGGTCACCGGCAGCCCGTGCCGGTGCGCCTCGTCCACGGCCGCCCGCAGCACGATGGGGTCGAACTGGGCGCACTCCTGCCGGGTACCTGGTGTCATAGTGCCGCCGCTGGCCATGATCTTGATGACATCCACGCCGCGCTCCACGTGCTCGCGCACGGCCGCCCGCACGCCCTGTTCCGTCGGCTCGGCGGCTCCGCGCAGGAAGTGGCAGTGCCCGGCCGGGCTCGTGATCGGCGGCCCGGCCGCCACCAGGGTCGGCTGGTCGTCCCTGTCCCGCAGCTGCAGCGACAGGTAGCCGCGGTCCCCCAGGTCGCGGACCGTCGTCACCCCGGCGCGCAGCGACGCCCGGCCGGCCGCGGCCATCGCCGCCAGAGCCGCTTCGTCATCACGCGCAGCCAGATTGCCGACCGCGTCCGCGCTGGCGTCGAACGCCAGGTGGACGTGCGTGTCCACCAGCCCCGGCAACAGCATCGCCCCGTCGAAATCCAGCACGCGCGCGCCGTCCGGCGCGTCGCCGCCGGGCTGCGCCGACCTGATCGTCGCGCCGTCGATCACCACGAGCGGGTTCGCGATCAGCCCCGGGCCGGTGCCCTCGAACAGCCACGACGCGCGGATCGCCGTCAGCCGGGGCCGCTCGGTCACGCTGAGGTTCGCCATGCTGACTACTGTGCCGGTCCCGGCCCGCCGCCGCATCCGTGCTGGTACGCATGTCCCGGTACGTAGCTGGCAGGGTGCCGGGGCGGTGCCAGCATGGCGGATCGGGTGTGGCCAGCCTCCCCGGGAGATGATGTCCTAGCACTCTGTGCCGGCACCCGGCGCGCCCTCTACCTTGAACCATGGACCGCAGGGGGGCCCGGACACCGCAGCCCGCAGCTGGCCGAGGGGGCGAGCAGGCGTGCGCATCGCGCTGACGTGGCTGCGGCTCGAGCTGCGCCGGCGCTGGCGGACGCTCGCCGTGCTCGCCCTTCTCGTCGCCGTGGCGACAGCGGCAATTCTCGCGGCCGTCGCGGGAGCACGGCGCGGCCAGACCGCGTTCGGCAGGCTGTGGGCAACCACGCTGCCCGCCACCGCCACGGTGCTGCCCAACCAGCCTGGCTTCGACTGGGCCAAGGTCCGCGCGCTGCCCGAAGTCACCGCGCTTGCCGAGTTCCCCGTCTATTACGGTGCCGCGGTGGAGGGCCTTCGGGGCGCCAACATCGGCTTCCCGCCCGCGGACAGCCAGTTCACTAGGACCATCGAGCGGCCGGTCGTCTTGCAGGGCCGGATGTTCAACCCCAGCCGCGTTGATGAGGTGGTCGCCAGCCCGCATTTCCTTTCGGCCCACAGCAAGAGGGTCGGCGACACGCTGACCCTGCTTCTTCCCACGCCGCAGCAGGTTGACGCCGGATACACCGCATCCACCGGCGGGCCACCGCGCGGCCCGGAGATCACCGTCCGCATCGTCGGGGTGATCCGAACGCCCTTCTTGCTCGACAACGTCGGTGACACGGGAGGCGTGCTCCCGTCGCCGGCGCTGTTTACCCATTACCGGGCCAGCATCATGGGCACCACTGACCAGATGTTTGTCAATGCGCTGGTGCGACTCAAGGGCGGTGCCGCGGAGATTCCGGCGTTCCGCGCCGACCTCGCCCGTGTCACCGGGCGGTCCGACATCGACGTATGGAACAACTCCGTCACCATCGGTGACCCCATCCGCAAGGTCACCGGGTACGAGGCCGCTTGCCTGCTGGCGTGCGGGCTCGCGGCTCTGGTGGCCGCGCTCTTCCTGGTCGGCCAGTCCGTGGCCCGTTACACCTCGGCCACCGTCGCGGATCTCCGGGTCCTGCAAGCGCTGGGCATGACGCCGCGGCAGGCGGTCGCGTCGGCTACCGCCGCGCCGCTCCTGGCCGGCGTCGCGGGCGCGACGGTCGGCGTCGCCGGGGCGATCATGGCGTCGCGGTGGATGCCGATCGGAGCAGCCTCGCTCGTGGAGCCGCACCCGGGGCTCGACGCGGACTGGCTGGTGCTCGGCGTCGGCTGGGTCGCAGCGCCGCTCCTGGTGCTGGCCGGGTCGGCGGCTGTCGCCGCGGCCGCGCTCGCGGCCGCGCAGCGGCAGGTGCCGCAGCGCCGTTCCGCTGTCGTTGCGGCCCTAGTGCGAGCGGGCCTTCCCGTGCCCGCTGTGGTCGGCGCGCGGTTCGCCCTGGAGCCGGGACGCGGCCGGTCGGCTGTGCCGGTCCGGCCGGCGTTGCTGGGCGCGGTCGCGGGCGTGCTCGGCGTGCTCGCCGCCTTCACGTTCTACGCCGGGGTGGCTGACGCCGCCGCCAACCCGGCGCGGTTCGGGCAGACGTGGCAACTTGAGGCGTACGTCGGGGAGAACGGGCACGACTCCGGCCCGGTCGGCCAGGTGCTCCGCGCCATCGCGGCCGACCGCGCCGTCACCGGCGTCGCTGACCTGCGTATCGGGGGGGCGCAGTCCGGCCGCGTCTCCATCGAGAGCTTCAGCTACAGCCCGGTAGCCGGGAAGCGGGTGCCGGTCGTGCTGACCGGCGGCCGCATGCCCGCCAGCGCCAGCGAGATCGTGCTGGCGCCAACGACCGCCCAGGACTTGAGGGCTTCCATCGGATCGACGATCAGACTCACTGGCGCAGCGACCCCGCGGGCGATGACCGTGACCGGCACCGGCTTCGTCCCGGCGGGGCCGCACAACGGCTACGCCGACGGCGCGTGGCTGACCCCAGCGGGGTTCAGCCGGATTTTCCGGGGCGCGCACTTTTCCTTCAAGTTCCATGTCGCTGCGGTCGCGCTGCGAGCGGGAGCGAACGCACCGGCGGTGGCGCGCAGGCTGGACGCCGCGGCCGCGGCCGTCAAGGGCGGCAGGGGTTTCACGCTGGCGCCTCCGCCCCCGCTGCCGGAAGTCCAGCAGATCCAGGACGTCGCGGTGCTGCCGCTGGCGCTCGGCGGCTTCCTGGCGCTGCTGGCGGCCGGGGCGGTGGGGCATGCCCTCGCGATCGCGGTCCGGCGCCGCGGGCACGAACTGGCGGTGCTGCGCGCGCTCGGGCTGACCCGGCTGCAGTCCCGGCTGGTGGTGGTCACGCAGGCGAGCGTGCTCACGGTGATCGGGCTGGCATTCGGGGTTCCGCTCGGCGTGGCGCTCGGCCGCAGCATCTGGCGGGTGGTCGCCGGCTTCACGCCGCTGGCCTACCATCCCCCGCTCGCGGTCTGGGCGCTGCTGCTCATCGCCCCCCTTGCCTTGCTGGCCGCGAACCTGCTGGCGGCCTGGCCCGGGGAGCAGGCGGCCAGGCTGCGCACCGGGCATATCCTGCGCCGTGAGTGATTCCGCGCCGGCCCCGGCCTGGTCAAGAACGCACCCGGCCACGCTAACTCTGGAGAAGGCCCCGACGCGACATGTTGACACCAATGTAACCGGCCCGCTACTGTGATCTGCTATAGCAGATCAGGGAATGAGTCTACGTGGCAGAACGTGTTGACGACGTGCGGAAGCTGACCACCGGGCCGACGCTGTCCGACCAGGCCTACCGCGCGCTGCGCGAGGAGATCACGACCGGCGAGCTCAAGCCGGGGCAGCGGGTGACCGAACGTGCCCTGGCCCAGCATCTGGGGGTGAGCCCGACCCCGGTCCGGGAGGCGCTGCAGCGGCTGGAGCACGAGCGGCTCATCGAGCGGGACGCGGTGCGCACGATCCGGGTGGCGGAGCCCTCGGTGGCGCGGCTGTACGAGCTCTCCCGGATCGAGGTCGCCCTGCGCGGGGTGGCCGCCCGGCTGGCGGCCGAGCGCGCCACCGCGCCGGAGGTCAAGCGCATCGTCGAGGCGTGTGACCGGGCGGAGGCACTGGCCGCCCGGTCCGGCTGGACCGAGTCCCAGGTCCGGGAGATCCTGACGGTGACCCGCGGATTTCACCAGCTTGTGGACGAGGCCGCGCACACCCAGACGCTGATCGACATGATCTCCACCGCAACCGCGTTCGACTGGGCGTTCCGGGTCAGGTGGGCGGTTGACTCGCACCCGGATCTGGCCAGCCTGCAGCGCAGCCTGGCCCAGCACCGCCGGGTGGCGGCCGCCATCGAAGCCAGGGACGGGCAGGCGGCCGAGAAGGCCATGCGGCGGCACAGTGCGGCTCGCGCCGACGCGTTCCTGGCCATCGCCACGCGCAACTCACAGCCCGCAGCGGCGCAACCCTAGACACCGGGCCGGTGAATACGGTGCGTAACACTTCTCGTGCTCTCAGTTGCTATAGCAGATTTACCATCTTCCATAGGAGAAGAACATGCTGGCTCTTCGCTGGTACCGCCCGGCCGTGTTCGCGGCAGCCGCCGCCTCGCTGATCGTCACCGCAGCCGCCTGCAGCAGTTCGGGTGCGCCGGGCTCGTCGGGGTCCGGTTCACCTGCTGCCTCGGCGCCGATGACCCAGGCGCAGCTGATCGCGGGCTCGAAGCACGAGAAGGGCCTGGTGATCTACAGCAACGCGCTGCTCACCCAGATGGACCAGGTCACCAAAGCGTTCCAGGCGAAGTACCCCTGGATCCACGTCACCGCGACCGATGACGAGGACCCCGTCATTTTCTCGAAATACGCCGCCGAGCACGGGACCGGCGCGCGGTCGGCCGACATCCTGGTCGCCAGCGCCCCGGGCCTGTGGGCCGGAGCGGTCGCGCACGGGTACCTGCAGCCGTTCACGCCCACCGGGATCTCGAGCTTCCCCGGCTTCATCACGCAGGGCAAGGGGCTCTACATCTTCTCGCCCGACCCGGCGATCACGATCTACAACAAGATCGTGCTGAAGGGGCAGGCCCCGCCGACGACCATCGCGCAGATCGCCACGGACGCGATTGCGGGGAAATACAAGGTGGCGACCTACACCATCAATAACAGCTTCGGCTACTCGGCGTTCTACGGATACGTGCACAACTACGGCCGGGCGGCCCTGGCCAAGCTCGGCCAGACGGCGACGACCGTCGGAGACGGGGACGTGATCGGCCAGGACGTCGGCCAGGGCGGCTACGGAGTCGGAGTGTTCGAGTCCGGCCTCGCCCGCGGCCCGATCGAGACCGTTCCGGCCGACCTCAAGCTGCTGGGATGGGAGTACACCAAGGACTTCACTCCGCTGATCCCCCGGGGCATCGGGATCACCGCGGGCGCGGCCAGCCCCGACTCGGCGAAGCTGTTCCTGGACTTCGTGTTCAGCAACCAGGGCCAGCAGGTGCTCTGTGATGCCGGCTTCGAGGCGAGCAGCAACACGTTCACCCCGGCCAGCGGCTGCCCGAACACGCTCAAGGCCCTCTACGCGGCGGTCGGCGGCGCGCAGCACACCTACATGACCCCGTTCAGCGCGCAGGTGGCGGCCGGCCAGGCCGCGTTCACCGCCAGGTTCCGCCAGGCGTTCCACCAGTGAGTCCGCCAGCGGAGCCCGGCCCGGTCGCGACGCTCAGCCCGCCGGGCCCTGCGCCGACTGAGCGCGGCCGGGTGCGGCGCCTGGTGCCCGAGACCGGGCTCCAGGCCGCCATCTGGGCACTCGTGCTGGTCTGTGTCCTAGCGCCGGTCCTCCCGCTCGTGTACGCGTCGGTGCAGAGCCAGCCGCTTTATACACCCGGGCGGGTCTTCACCCTGGCGGCCTACCGGCAGCTGTTCGCCGATCCCGCGTTCCGGACGGCCACGCTGAACACGCTCGAGTTCGCGGCCATCACCACGGCCTGCGCGGTGCTGCTCGGCGGCGGCTTCGCCGTCCTGTGCAGCCGCACCGACGTCCTCGGCCGCCGGGTGTATTCACGGCTGCTCATCGCACCGATCCTGCTTCCCCCGCTCGGCCTCATCCTCGGCTGGAACGCGCTCTACGGCCCCGGCGGGTACGCGCACGACTTCGTCAGCCAGACCCTGCACATACCGTTCAACCTGACCACCGTGCCCGGCATGGCCGTGCTGGGTACCGCGGTCGCCGTGCCGGTCGTCTTCCTGGTCTGCCAGGCCGCGCTGGCCGGGATCGACCCGGCGCTGGAGAATTCCGCCCGCAGCGTCGGCGCGTCGCCGCTGCGGGCCCTGGCCCGGGTCACCGTGCCCATGCTGCGCCCGGCACTGCTCAACGCCGGGCTGCTGGTCTTCACGCTGTCGATCGAGTCCCTCGGAATACCGCTGCTGCTCGGCTCCCCGCAGGGCCACGACTTCATCGCCAGCTATCTCTACAACACCTGGTCAAGCGCGATCACCCCGGACCCGCCCGTCGTCAGCGCCGGAGCGACGGTGCTGCTCGCGGCTGCGTGCCTGCTCCTGCTGCTGCGCAGCAGGCTGCTCGGGGATCAGGCCCGCTTCGTCTCGACCGGGGGCAGGGGCAGGGCAACGGGGGGGATCGAGCTAAGCAGGCTGCCGAGGGTGCTGTTCGGCGCGCTGCTCGGCCTGTATCTGGTGGCGACGACGTTCGCCCCGATCGCTGCGCTCGCACTGTCCTCGGTCGTCTCTCAGCTAACTCCGCTCATCGCTCCCTGGCACCTGTTCACCCTCGGCAACTGGCAGACGATCGGCCAGGGCACGTACGCCCACTCCATCCAGAACACCATTGAGATCGCGGTCATCGGCGCCGTTATCACCGCCGCGGTCGTCGCGCTGGCCACAGCCGTGGCGCACCGCTCCAGGTTCAGGCTGCGCCGCTCCCTGCCCTTCCTGATGCTGTTCCCCCGGGCCATCCCCGGGATCATCATCGGGATCGGGTTCTTCTGGACGTTCCTGCTGGTCAATCCCCCGGGAAGCGCGCTGCGGAACAGCATCTGGGGGATCATGCTCGCGCTCAGCATCCGGTCGCTCACGCTCGCGTATTTCGTGATGTCCTCCGCATTCGCGACGGTCAGCAGTTCGCTGGACGATGCCGCCCGCTCCGGCGGCGCGAGCTGGTGGACGGCAATGACCCGGATCACCCTGCCGATCCTGCGGCCGGCCCTGTTCGTGTCGTTCATCCTGCTGTTCATCTCGATCCTCAACGACTACGACCCGGCCCTGTTTCTCGTCACCCCCGGCCACGAAATCATGGGCGTCTCGATGCTGCAGGCCGCCCAGCAGGGCACGACCGGGCCGGTGGCGGCACTGGCCATGGTGCAGGTCGCGATAACGATCGTCGCCATCGCGGTCGGGGGCCGACTGTTCGCCACCCGGATACGAGGGAGCCGGCATGCCTGAGATCACCGTTCAGGGGCTGACCAAGACGTTCGGCCAGGAGCGCGCGCTGAACGACGTCAGCTTCAGCGTGCGCGACAAGGAGTTCCTGACCCTGCTGGGACCCAGCGGGTGCGGGAAGACCACGACGCTGATGTCGATCGCCGGCTTCCAGCGTCCTGACCAGGGCACGGTCTCCTGCGGGGACCGGGTCTTCTTCCACCAGGCGAGGAAGGTGTTCCTGGCGGCCGAGGAGCGGAACCTGGGGATGGTGTTCCAGTCTTATGCGATCTGGCCGCACCTGACGGTGTTCGGCAACGTCGCGTTCCCGCTGAAGATCCGCCGGATGAAGAAGGACGCTGTGCGCAGCCGGGTGCTGGAGACCCTGGAGCTGGTCGAGCTGGCCGATTACGCCGGGCGGTACCCGCATGAGCTGTCCGGCGGCCAGCAGCAGCGGGTGGCGCTCGCCCGGGCGCTGGTGTACTCGCCGGCGGTGCTGCTGCTCGACGAGCCGTTCTCCAACCTCGACGCCAAGCTGCGGGAGCGGGCCAGGACCTGGCTCAAGCACCTGCAGAGTGAGCTGGGGCTGACGACGCTGTTCGTCACGCACGACCAGGACGAGGCGCTCAGCCTCAGCGACCGGATCGTGGTCATGAACGAAGGGTCGGTGCTGCAGGTCGGCCCCCCCGAGGACATCTACCGCCTGGCCGACCCGGTTCGTTGCCGAGTTCCTCGGCCATTGCAACGTCCTGACCGCGCGGACCGTCACCGCCACCTCGGCCGGCCACACTGAGCTGGCCCTGGGCGCGAACGGGCAGCCGATCATAGTCGCGGGCGAGGACCTCGCGGCCGGCGACGAGGTGCAGCTCGCCGTGCGGCCGGAGGCGATCGAGCTCGACGGCGGCGATGCCGCGACCGGCGATACCGCCACCGGGGAGAACGGGGCCGGGGAGAACATCTATCCCGCCGAGGTCCGCACGGTCTCGTTCCTCGGTGACCACTACCTCTATGAGCTGGACGCCGGCGGGCTGGCGCTCACCGTCACCGACGCACGGTCCTTCGCCGGCCCCGCGGTCACGGTGCGGATCCCCCCGTCCGCCTGCCGGGTCCTCCCGTCGTGACGCCTGCCCGGCTCTGGCCGCGCCGCAGTTTCCGTGCCCACGTCCGCAACCCCCGAGGGAGCTACGGCCATGTCCGTTACTGACTCCGCTTCTGAGCAAGGCGTCGGCATCATCTTTCCCAGCGGGATGCTGGGCGGGGGCTTCACCGCCGAGTCGGTCAAGCGCGGCATCGCGATGGGGGCGACGGCGATCGCCATCGACGGCGGCTCCACCGACTCCGGCCCGTACTACCTGGGGGCCGGAGTCTCGAAGTCAGACGCCGCGGCGGTCGAGCGGGATCTCCGGATCCTGCTGGTCGCAGCGCGCGAGAACCGGATCCCGCTGATCGTCGGCAGCTGCGGCACGGCCGGGACCGATGCTGGCGTCGACTGGGTGGCCGCGATCGCCGCCAGGATCGCGGCGGCCGACCGGCTGTCGTTCCGGCTGGCCCGCATTTACAGCGAGCTCGACGCCGCCACGGTGGTCGCCGCCATCGACCGCGGCCGGGTCCGGGGCCTGCCGCCGATGGGAGACCTCAGCGCCGAGGCCGTCCGGTCCTGCTCGCACATCGTGGCGCTGATGGGCCACGACCCGATCGTCGCCGCGCTGCACGCGGGCGCGGAGGTCGTGCTGGCCGGCCGGGCCACCGACACGTCGATGGTCGCGGCGGTGGCCCGCATCCACGGCCTGCCCGCCGGCCCCGCCTGGCATGCGGCTAAGACCGTCGAGTGCGGCGGCCAGTGCACCACCGACCCCACCGCGGGCGGGGTCTTCGTGCGCATCGACGGCGCTGGTTTCAGCGTCACCCCGCTCGCCCCGGAAGCCGCCTGCACGCCGGCTTCCGTCGCCGCGCACATGCTGTACGAGAACGCCGACCCGTTCCTCCTGCTCGAGCCGCCCGGCGCCCTCGACACCTCGGCGGCCAGCTACACCGCGGTCGACGAGCGGACCGTGCGGGTCGAGGGCTCGGCGTTCGAGCCCGCCCCGCATCCCACCGCGAAGCTGGAGGGAGCACGGCTCGCCGGATACGAGACGATCTCCCTCGTCGGCCTCCGCGACCCGGGCATTCTCGCCAGCCTGGATGTGTGGCTGGGGCGGCTGCGCGGCGTCCTGGCTGACCGGATCCGCGCCACCCTCGACCTGGGCCCGGCCGACTACGAGCTTGCCCTGCACTGCTACGGGGCCGACGCGGTGCTCGGGCCGCTGGAAGACAGCGCCGGGCCGCCCCGGGAGGTCGGCCTGCTGTTCAAGGTGCGGACGGCCAGCCAGCAGGCGGCCACCGCGATCGCCAAGACGGCCAACCCGCTGCTGCTGCACCTGCCGCTGCCCGGCATGGACTACCTGCCGAGCTTCGCGTTCGCCACCTCGCCCGCCGAAATCGAGCGGGGCGCGTCGTATGAGTTCGTGCTGAACCACGTGCTCGAGCTGGGCAGCGGGACCGACCTGTTCCGGACCGAACTCAGCGAGGTCACCGGTGCCTGAGCAGACGTTCACCCTGGGCGAGCTGGCCAGCCAGGTCCGGTCCAAGAACGCCGGGCCGTTCTGGATCACCCTGGACATCTTCTTCGCCAGCCGGGCCGATTACCGCTTCGTCACCGGCTCCGCCGCCCTGTCCCGGCAGGCGGTCGGCCGCCTCTACCGGGTTGACCCCGAAACCGTGAAGTACTTCGAGCTGCCGGACATCCTGGCCGTGAAGATCTCGTTCCCCCGGCCGGTCACGGCGGGCAGCTTCACCGACCGCGACCTGCATGCCGGCCAGCAGCACGTCCCGCTGGCCGGCCTGCGCATCCCGGCCGGGACGCGAGCGCTTCCCGGCGGTGCCGCTGACGGCGGATAGCGGCGAGGGCAGCGCCCGGACGTGCCCCCGCGGACGCCCGGCCCGCACAGCGGCGGGTGACCGCAACCTGGATGGGTTGCGGTCACCCGCTCAGCTACGGCCTCTCCAGAGCCGCTCTCAGGCTGTCACGCCCCGAAACGTTTGTCAATATTTCCGATTGACTTACTCGCTAATGTCGGGCCGACTCGGCTGGGGCTATTCCTCGCGCGGCACCCGCTCGGGCTCACGCCCCTCGCCGGGCGCGCGGTCGGCGGGGTACGGCGCCCTGTCCACCGCCGACGCGTGGCTGGCCCCGACCCGGATCAGGTCCTCGGACGGGTAGACCTCTTCGCCGTGCACGGCCACGTCGCCGATCTCCAGGTCCGCATCGGGTATCCGCAGCTTCATGAACAGGCCGATCCCGCGCAGGATCAGGAAGGTGACGACGCCGTCCCAGATGATGATGGTCAGCGCCGCGCCGGCCTGGATGGCCAGCTGCTTCGGGTGGCCGTAGAACAAGCCCGCGCCCGCGGACGACGGGTTCTTGCCGATCCCGAGGTACACGATCATCTTGGGGTCGGCGAGCAGGCCGACCAGCAGGCCGCCGAACAGGCCGGCGATGCCGTGGGTGTAGACGACGCCGAGCGCGTCGTCCACCTTGTTGAACGGCCACACGTACCGGGGCAGGTAGGTCCACGCGAACCAGACGATCGCCGAGCAGACGACGCCGATCACGATCGCGCCGTAGCCGTTCACGTAACCGGCCGCCGGCGTGATGCCGACCAGGCCGCAGATCATGCCGTTGACGCCGCCGAGGAAGGTCGCCTTCTTCTCCTTGCCCAGCGACATGTCCATGACGATCCAGACCATCATGGCGACGGCGGTGGCGAGGTTCGTGTTGACCACGGCGGAGGCGGCGTCCGCGCCCGCGAAGTACGGGTCACCGCCGTTGAACCCGTTCCAGCCGAGCCACAGGATGCCCGCGCCCACCGCCACGAAGAGCAGGTTGTTCGGTATCGCGCGATCGCGGTCGCGTTTGAGCCGCGGGCCGACGACGGCAGCGGCGACGAAGCCGGAGACGCCGGCCGCGAGGTGAATCACGTAGCCGCCACTGAAGTCCAGCGCGCCCTTGCCGGCCCAGTAACCGCCGCCCCACAGCAGGAACGCGTTGACCGCGTAGGCGAAGGTGATCCACAGCGGCACGAAGATCATCCAGACGTTGAACTTGATCCGGCCGATCACGCTGCCAATGAACAGGATCGGGGTGATCGCCGCGAACACGAACTGGAAGTAAGCCAGCGACGATTCGGAGAACCGGAACTTGGGCATCAGCCCGACCAGCAGCGGGATGACCGCACGTCCCGTTTCGCCGTTGGGCCCGAGTATCGAGCCCGGATGGCCGACGAACGTGTGGATCCACGGCGTGCCGAATCCCATCTTGAAGGCCCAGAGGACCCAGGCGATGAGCGTGAGGCAGAACGTCGCGAACACCATGAGCACGGTGTTCATCGCCCACTTGCGCTGGACCAGGCCGCCGTAGAGAACAGCGAGGGCCGGGATGCTCATCAGGCCGACGAGCGTCGCAGCCGTGAGCTGCCACGCGTTGTCCCCGGGACTGAGCCAGCTCGGATATGGATTCACTTCGCCTCCAACGGGGGCCGTGAAGGAACCATCCCGGGGGCTCAGAGCCGCGGGCGCCCTGGGTACCCCCGGACGGCCGCTTCGCTGTCCTTAAGCAACGCTCTATGTCTCCCATGGGCGGGTTTCAGCCCTATTTCCGGTTCGTTACGTGCGCGGTAACCAAGGTGGCGGACCTAGACATTCATATTTCGCGATTGTTTCGGGCGGCCGCATTGGCCGATAGGGCCCAGGCGTCAGCGGCGGGCCGGCCAGGGGCGGCCGCAGCCGGGCGCAGCGGCCAGCGTGCCCAGGTGAGCGGCGTGAGCGGCCGGGCGGCCCCGCGCCGGCAGCACGCCGCGACCTGGCGGACACGGGCGGACATAACCGGATCTGTCGCGTTCGTCCATTTGTCACGATCAGGTAACAGTACCGGCTGGCCTGCAGGTAAGCGCGCGGCAGGCGGCAGGTGCGGCTGGTTACCGCCCCGCGGGCCGTAGCTAGCGGGCGGTCTCCTCTTCCAGGCGCTGCTGGAACGTGTTCATCGCGCCCTGCCACCGGTCAGGATCCGCGGCCCGGCGGGCGTACATCTTCGCGACCTCGGGATGCGGCAGGATCAGGAACCGGCCGTCGGCGATGCCCTTGATCACCGCGTCGGCCGCGTCCTCCGGCGTGATCGCCGAGCCGGCGAGCAGCAGCTGCCCGGCGTCGCCCGCGGCCGCCAGCATCGGCGTGCGCACGCCCTGCGGGCACAGCGCCTGCACGGTGATGCCGCGGTGGGCATAGGTGATGTTCATCCACTCGGCGAAGGCGAGCGCGGCGTGCTTGGTCACCGAGTACGGGGCCGTCCCGAGCATGGTCAGCAGCCCGGCCGCCGATACGGTGCAGATCAGGTGACCGCTCCCCCGGTACAGCCACGGGCCCAGCAGCAGCCGGGCGGCCCGGACGTGGGCCATCACGTTCACCTGCCAGGACTGCTCCCAGCCCGCCTCGTCCGCCTCCGGGCCGCCGGCGACGGCCACCCCGGCGTTGGCGCAGTACAGGTCGATCTCGCCGAGGCTGTCGCGGGCCGCGCCGATGAGCCAGGCCACCCCGTCCTCGCTGGCGGCGTCGCCCCCCACCGCCACCGCGCCGCAGGAAGCCGCCACCGCCGCGGCGGCCGTCCCGTCGATGTCGTTCACCACCACGCGGGCACCCTCGGCGGCCAGCCTGCGGGCCAGCGCCGCGCCGATGCCGCTGCCCGCGCCGGTGACGACAGCGCCGGCCCCGGCGACGGTCTTCACGCGGTGGTCCTCCCGCCCGCCCCAGGCAGGCCGACCAGCCCGGCCAGCGCGGCGCGGTGCCGGTCCGGCGTGCCGAGCGCGATCGAGCCGCTCTTGGCCCGCTTCAGGTACAGGTGCGCGGGATGCTCCCAGGTGAACCCGATACCGCCGTGCAGCTGCACGCACTCCTCGGCCGCCTTGACGGCCGCGTCGCCGCAGTACGCCTTGGCCATCGCGACCGCCACCGGGGCGTCCTGGCTGCCGCCGGCCAGGCAGGCCGCCGCGTACCTGGACGCCGCGCGGGCCTGGGTGACGAGCACGAACAGGTCAGCCAGCCGGTGCTTGATGGCCTGGAACGAGCCGATCTGGCGGGCGAACTGCCGGCGCTCCTTCGCGTACGCGACGGTCATCTCCAGGCAGCGCTCGGCGAGGCCCAGCTGCTCGGCGGCGATCATGGCGGCCCCGGCGGACAGCCCCGCGCGGACTGCCGCGGCGGCGGCATCCCCGGCGGCGATCTGCCGGGCCGGAACCGCGTCGAGGGTGAGGTCACACAGCTGCCGGGTGCTGTCCAGCGAGACCGCCGGCGTCCGGGTCACGCCGGCCGCGTGCGCGTCCACCGCGTACAGGCCGTACGGCACGCCGTCGGCCGGCACCAGCAGCACGTCGGCGGGCAGCGTGTCCGCGAGCCTGGTCGCGGTGCCGGTCAGCCGGGCCGAGCCGGCCTCCTGGTCGCCGGGCGCTGGCCCGATCACCCGGACCGAGCGGGAGAGCTCGCCGCCGGGCGCGGTCTCGAACGGAACGGCCAGGGCCGCGGTCACGGTGCCGTCGGCGAGCGCGGCGAGCAGCTTGCGGTCGGCCTCGGCGGCGGGCTCGGGGCCGGACGCGGCCATCAGCGTGGTGGTGGCCACCACCGCGCTGCCCAGGTAGGGCACCGGCGCGACCGACCGTCCGGTCTCCTCGGCCACCACGGCGGCCTCGCGGAAGGAGGCGCCGGCCCCGCCGAGCGACTCGGGCAGCAGCAGCCCCGCGCAACCGAGATCGGCCGCGAGGGCGTGCCAGAGCGCGGTGTCATACGACTCGCCGCTTTCGATGCGGGCGAGCACATCGGCCGGCCGGCAGCGTTCGGCAAGAAATGCCCGTACCGCTTGCCGCAGGTCATTCTCGGCCTCGCTGTAGAGCAGGTCGGGTATCTCACCCGGGGCGGTCGGCCGGGTCATCGCGGCAGGTCTTTCCATGGCACGTCCTTATCCACCCGGATTTCCGGGGGCAGGCCGAGCACCCGCTCGGCGACGATGTTGCGCAGGATCTCCGAGGTACCGCCCTCGATCGAGTTCCCCTTGGCGCGCAGGTACCGGTAGCCGGGGCCGCGGCCGTAGAAGTTGGCCGACTCCGGCCGGCTCATGGTCCAGTCGTCGTAGCGCAGCCCCTCACCGCCGGCCAGATCCACTTCGAACGAGGAGATCTCCTGGTTGAGCCGGGCGAACACGATCTTGGCGGCCGATCCTTCGGGGCCGGGCTGGCCGGCTGTGAGCTGCTGCCGCAGCCTGCTGCTGGCGAGCCTGGCGACCTCGGCGTCTATCCACAGCCGCAGCAGCCGGTCGTGCAGGCCGGGGGTGCGCAGCTCCGGCTGGTCCCGCCAGGCCGCCACCGCGCCGGCGATCATCCCGCCTTCCCGGGGCGAGCTGGCGCCGCCGATCGCCACCCGCTCGTTCATCAGCGTCGCCTGGGCCACCCGCCAGCCCTCGCCGACGGCGCCGATCCGGTCGCTGTCCGGGATCGCCACGTCGGTCAGGAAGACCTCGTTGAACTCGGCCTCGCCGGTGATCTGGCGCAGCGGCCGCACCTCGACGCCGGGGGCGGTCATGTTGATGGCGAAGTAACTGAGGCCGGCGTGCTTGGGCACGTCCGGGTCGGTCCTGGCGACGAGGATCGCCCAGCTGGCCTGGTGCGCCTGGGACGTCCAGACCTTCTGCCCGGTGACCCGCCAGCCCGGCGCGCCGCCGTCGCCGCCCGGCGCACCGCCCTCGTCGCCCGGCGCGCCGCCGTCGCGGACCGCGCGGGTGGCCAGCCCGGCGAGGTCCGAGCCCGCGCCCGGCTCGCTGAACAGCTGGCACCAGACTTCCTCGCCGGTCCACAGCGGGCGCAGCCAGCGCTGGCGCTGCTCCGGCGTGCCGAACGCGAGGATGGTCGGCGCGGCCATGCCCAGGCCGATGCCGATCCGCCGCGGATTGTTGTCCGGCGCCCCGGCCGCGGCCAGCCCGGCGTCCGCGACCGCCTGCAGCGCGCGCGGCGCGTCGAGGCCGCCCAGGCCGGGCGGGTAGTGCACCCAGGCGAGGCCGGCGTCGAACCGGGCGCGCAGGAACTCCAGCCGCGGCGTCGTGGCCGGGTCATGCGCCGCGAGCAGGTCGCGGACCCGGCGGCGGATGTCGTCGGGCCCGGCGGCGGCGCCGCTCGTGCCGGGCTCGGTCAGCCCTCCGTCTTCGGTCAGCACAGCGGGCCGCCGGCCACGTAGATCACCTGGCCGGAGACGAAGCCGGCTCCCTCGCTGGCCAGGAACGAGATCACGTGGGCCACGTCGGCGGGCTGCCCGACCCGGCGGACCGGGATCTGGGTGGCGGCCGCCTGCTGGAACTCCTCGAAGTCCATGCCCACCCGGGCCGCCGTGGCCGCGGTCATGTCGGTCGCGATGAAGCCGGGCGCGACCGCGTTGGCGGTGATGCCGAACTGGCCGAGCTCGATGGCCAGGGTCTTGGTGAAGCCCTGCATCCCGGCCTTGGCCGCGGAGTAGTTGACCTGCCCGCGGTTGCCCAGGGCGGAACTCGACGACAGGTTGATGATCCGGCCGAAGCGCTGGTCCACCATGTGCTTCTGCGACGCCCGGCTCATCAGGAAGGCGCCGCGCAGGTGCACGCCGAGCACCGTGTCCCAGTCGTCCTCGGACATCTTGAACAGCAGGTTGTCCCGGATGACCCCGGCGTTGTTGACCAGCACCGCAGGCGGGCCGAGCTCGGCCACGATCTTGTCTACCGCGGCTTCCACCT
Organism: uncultured Actinomycetes bacterium; assembly: GCA_963702235.1. Lineage (GTDB taxonomy): Bacteria > Actinomycetota > Actinomycetes > Streptosporangiales > Streptosporangiaceae > PALSA-505. The sequence continues at coordinate 14,862 of CAVPBZ010000018.1, read as the reverse complement.
GGTCGGACTTGCTCACGTCGGCGCCGACGGCGACCGCACGGCCGCCCGCGTAGGTGATCGCGTCCACGGTGCCGGCGCAGGCGGCCTGGTCCAGGTCGAGCACGGCGACCGCCATCCCGTCAGCGGCCAGGCGGCCTGCGGTAGCGGCGCCGATGCCGCGGGCGGCCCCGGTGACGATGGCGACGCGCTGGGTCTCTGCTGGCATTCATTCCTCCTGATCGTGACCGGGCGGTCCCGGCTTCAGCTCTGCGTGCTGTACTTGCGCAGCTCGCGGCGGGCCAGGGAGCGCTTGTGCACCTCATCGGGCCCGTCGGCGAAGCGCAGGGACCGCGCGCTCACCCACAGCTGGGCCAGCGGGAAGTCCTGGCTGATCCCGCCTGCGCCGTGCGCCTGGATCGCCTTGTCGATCACCCATTCGGCCATCGCCGGCGTGCCGATCTTGATGGCCTGGATCTCGGTGTGCGCGCCCTTGTTGCCGACGGTGTCCATCAGCCAGGCGGTCTTGAGCACCAGCAGCCGGGCCGCTTCGATGCGGACCCGCGACTCCGCGATCCAGCCCTGGATGACGCTCTGCTCGGCCAGCGGGGCCCCGAACGCGCTGCGCGAGGCCACCCGTCGGCACATGAGCTCGAGCGCCCGCTCGGCGGCACCGATCAGCCGCATGCAGTGGTGGATCCGGCCCGGGCCGAGCCGGGCCTGCGCGATCGCGAAGCCGTCGCCCTCGCCGGCGATCAGGTTGTCCGCCGGGACGGTCACGTCGCGGAACTCGACCTCCGCGTGCCCGCCGTGCGGCCCGTCGTCGTAGCCGAACACGTGCATGCCGCGCTGGACGTTGACGCCCTCGGTATCGCGGGGCACCAGGATCATGGACTGCTGCTTGTGCGGCGGCGCGTTGTCGTCGGTGCGGCCCATCACGATGAGGATCTCGCAGCCGGGGTTCATCGCCCCCGACGACCACCATTTCCGGCCGTTGATGACGTAGTCACCGCCGCGGCGCTCGATCCTCGTCGCGATGTTGCTGGCGTCGGAGGAGGCGACGTCGGGCTCGGTCATGCAGAACGCCGACCGTATCTCGCCTTCCATCAGCGGCTTGAGCCACCGGTCACGCTGCTCCGCGGTGCCGAACTCGGCCAGCAGTTCCATGTTCCCGGTGTCGGGCGCGGCGCAGTTGATCGCCTCGGGCGCCAGCATCGGGCTGCGGCCGGTGATCTCGGCCAGCGGCGCGTACTGCAGGTTGGTCAGCCCGCCGGTCGGGCCGGGCAGGCTCGCGGTGTGCGGGCCCCTGGCCAGGAACAGGTTCCACAGCCCGCGGCGGCGCGCCTCGGCCTTGAGCTCGGCCATCACCGGCGGGCGTTCCCAGTGACGGCTGTCGCCGGCGGCCGCCGCCACCTGGGCGGCCAGGACCGGCTCGGCCGGGTAGATGTGCTCGGTCATGAACGCGGTGAGCTGCTCGCGAAGCTCCTCCGTGCGGGCGTCGTACGCGAAGTCCACTACGCACACCTCCGGCGTTGTCGTTCGCCCTCAGGCTTTCGCGCGCGCCGCTCTGCCCGCCGCGCCGCGAGTCCGGATAAGACTACCTACTCGCCGGTACCCTTCCCAGCCTGGCCCCGGCTGCCTGGTCCCGGCCGGCCCCGGCCGGCCCTGGCTGCCTGGTCCCGGCCGGCGCCGGCCGGGCTTGCAGGAGACGGCAGGTAACTGTCTGCCGGCATTGTGTACCGCCCCGCTGTCATCCGGGAGGCGGTGCGAAGCGTCCAACATACGCAGCTCCCGTCAGCCCGCTACCGACCCGGAGCCCCGGTGCGCCAGTTCTCGAGGCCCGGCGCGCCGGGGCCTTACCTCAGGAACGAGGTACGCCCACTGATGCCAGCCGCGAGCGCCAGGCCCGATGAGGGCCGCAGGAACCGCATCCGCCAGGCCGGCCCACAGGCACCCGGCCTGGTGCGTCATCGATGTGATGCTGCCCGGCGAAGGGTGGCACTGCTGCTCCGACTACAAGGAGGTTGACCTGAGCCTGCGCAGGCCCGCAGCGAGACCGGCGAGACCGCGGCCGACAAGGTGAGTGTCTTCCTCGCGCAGGGACCGTACGACATCCGCCCGCGGCTGTGGCTGGCGCAGGGCGACGTCGCTGCCGATGACCGGCTGGATGCGGCCGAGCTCACCCTCACCGAGGCCCGGGAACTGGTGAGGGCGCTCTCGGACGCGATAGCGCTGGCTGCGGCCCCCGGGCCCGCCCCCTTCGTCGCGATGCCGGGTGCGTCGTTACGACACCTGAATTAGTGCTGCGGGTACGTCCTGGATCGCCGCCGGCCTGGCAAGCTGGCCGGGTGCCACAGACGGTGCAGACGGCGCGCGGGCCGGTGCCGGTGACCGACCTCGGGCGGGTGTTCATGCACGAGCATGTGTTCGTGCTGAACGAGGAGATCCGGCAGAACTACGCGACCGGCTGGGACGAGGACCAGCAGGTCACTGACGCGGCGGCGAAGCTGACCGCGCTCCGTGACCGCGGCGTGGCCACGATCGCGGACCCGACCGTGATCGGCCTGGGCCGCAACATCCCGCGGATCCAGCGGATCGCCGCCCGCACCGCCATCAACATCATCGTGGCGACGGGCCTGTACACCTACAACGACGTCCCGCTGTACTTCCGCTATCGGGGGCCAGGCAGCGGGTCCGGCGGCGCGGACCCGATGACCGACCTGTTCGTCGCCGACATCACCGAGGGCATCGCGGGCACCGGCGTCCGGGCCGCGTTCCTCAAGTGCTGCATCGAGGACGAGGGCCTGACCGCAGGCGTGGAGCGGGTGATGCGCGCGGTGGCCCGGGCGCACGTGATCACCGGCGCGCCGGTCATGGTGCATACCCACCCGGCCAGCAAGTCGGGCCTCGAGGCGCTGCGGGTGCTCACCGAGGAGGGCGCGGACCTGTCCCGGGTGATCATGGCGCACAGCGGCGACACCGACGACCTGGACTACCTGACCCGGCTGGCCGACGCCGGCTGCCTGCTCGGCATGGACAGGTTCGGCCTGGACATCGTCCTCCCGTTCGAGCAGCGGGTCGGCACCGTCGCGGCGCTGGCCGCCCGGGGCTACGCCGGCCGCATGGTGCTGTCGCACGACGCGTCCTGCCACATCGACTGGTTCCCGGACGGCCTCATCGGCGTGTTCGCGCCGGCGTGGCATTTCGGGCACCTGCTCGACGACGTGCTGCCCGCGCTGCGCGACCGCGGCGTCACCGACGAGCAGATCGACACGATGCTGGTCGCTAACCCGCGGGAGTACTTCACCGCAGCAGCAGGCGGCTGATCCGCCGGGTGGCGACCCACAGGCCGGCCAGTCCCATGGCCAGCAGGTACACGGCATGCGGCAGCAGGTCCGGTGCCACCGCGCCCAGGGTGAGGTCGCGCAGCAGCGCGACGCCCTGGTACAGCGGCGTGACCTGCACCAGGATCTGGACCGGCTCCGGGTACACGTCGAGCGGGTAGAACGAGGCGGAGAACAGGAACATCGGCAGCGTGGCCAGCGTGACGAACTCGAAATGCTGCCAGCTGCGCATGTAGGTCGTGCCGGCCATCCCCACCGCGGCGAACGCGAACCCGATGAGCAGCGCGACCGGCACGTCGAGCACCGCCCACGGCGAGTGCACCAGCCCCATCGCCAGCATGATCACCATGAACGCGCCCGCGTACAGGCCGCCGCGGATCAGCGCCCAGGTGATCTCGCCGAGCGCCACGTTGCCCGGGCGCATCGGGGTGGCCAGCAGCGCGTCGTACAGCTTGGCGTACTTGAGCCGGAAGAACACGTTGAAGGTGGAGTCGAACAGCGCGCCGTTCATCGACGAACTGGCCAGCAGCGCGGGCGCCACGAACGCGATGTAGCTGACCGTGCCGCCGGGCCCGGCCACGGTGCCGACGAGCTTGCCGAGACCGACGCCGATCGACAGCAGGTAGAACAGCGGCTCGAGCAGCCCGGACACGAGCATCAGCCAGGCGTGCCGGTACACCCGCGCGTGCCGCTCGACCAGGTGCAGGCTGCCGCGCGACCGCAGCGGGACCGGCAGCACCCGCAGCAGGCCGGCCGCCTCGCCGAGTACCGGCGCCGTCACGGCAGGCTCCCTTCCGCGTTACGCATGCAGCCGCCTCCGGTAGGTCCGCCGCCCGACCGCCAGTCCCGCGGCCGTGACCGCGACCAGGTAGCCGGTGTGCAGGAGCGCACCGCCGGCCGTCAGCGTGCCGAGGCTGATCCCCCGGCAGAGCGCCACCCCGTGCCACAGCGGGGTGGCGTAGGCGACCGGCCGCAGCCAGGCCGGGAGCTGGGTCACCGGGAAGAACGTGCCGGAGAACAGGAACAGCGGGATCAGGATGAACCGGAACACCACGGAGAACCCTTTGTCGGAGTTCTGGGTGATCGCCCACGCCTCCACCGGCACGGCGAACGCCAGCCCGGTGAGCACCGCCGCCGGCAGTGTCCAGATCACCACCGGCGAGCGCACCGCGCCGAACGCCGCCATCACCGCGAGGAACGCGGCGGAGTTCATCACCAGCCGCATCGTCACGAACAGCTGGTGCCCGCGGAAGATGTCGCCAGGCCGCAGCGGCGAGGCCGCGGCCGCCTGGTAGGTGCGGTTCCACTTCACCGAGCCGAGCACCGGGTACGTGCACTCCCCGATGCCGGTCTGCATGGCCTGCGCAGCCAGCAGCCCGGGCGCGAGGAACAGCAGGTAGCTCACGCCGCCCAGGTGCGCGGTGCCGTGCTGGTTCACCAGTTTCCCCAGGCCCAGCCCCATCGCACCCAGGTAGAGCAGCGGGTTGAGCACGCTGGAGTAGATCGAGCCGCGCCAGGTCCTGCGGTAGTCAGTCAGCCAGAACCTGAACTGGCGGACGGCGAGCGCGCTGGAGGCGGCCATCAGTCCTCCAGCCGCCGGCCGGTCAGCCGCAGGAACACGTCCTCGAGCGTGCTGCGTCGCACCAGCGAGGTCACCGGATCCAGGCCCAGCTCATGAGCAGCGGCCAGAGCGGCGTCCCCGTTCGGGATATAAAGCAGTATCCGGTCGGCCAGCACCTCCATCCGCTCGGCCGGGACCGCGGTCAGCTTTTCCGCGGCCTGCTCGTGCGTCAGGGGGTCGAACCGCAGCTCGAGGACCTCGGGCGTGGAGTAGGTGTCGATCAGCTCGCGCGGTGAGCCCTCGGCGGCGATGGTGCCGTGGTCCATCACCACCAGGCGGTCGCACAGCTGCTCGGCCTCGTCCATGTAGTGCGTGGTGAGGATCAGCGTCACGCCCTGCTGCTTGAGCCGGAACAGCCGGTCCCAGACCACGTGCCTGGCCTGCGGGTCCAGTCCGGTGGTGGGCTCGTCGAGCAGCAGGATGTCCGGCTCGTTGATCAGCGAGCGGGCGATGGTCAGCCGCCGCTTCAGGCCGCCGGACAGCGGCTCGACGTGGTCGGCGGCGCGGTCGGACAGCTGCACGAAGTCGAGCAGCCGCGCCGCCCGCTCCTTGATCAGCTGCCGGGGCAGGCCGAAGTACCGCCCGTAGATCAGCAGGTTCTCCTGCACGGTGAGCTCGACGTCGAGCGTGTCCTCCTGCGGCACCACGCCGAGCCTGGCCCGGATCGCCGAGCCGTCGGCCACCGGGTCCAGGCCGAGGATGGTCAGCTCGCCGCCGCTCGGCGGCGAGACGCAGCCGAGCATGCGCATGGTGGACGACTTGCCCGCGCCGTTCGGCCCCAGGAACCCGAACGCCTCGCCGCGGTGCAGCTGGAAGTCGATCCCGTCCACCGCGGTGAAGTCTCCGAAGCGCTTGGTCAGGCCGCGCGCGCGGACCAGGATGTCTGGCTCCGGCACGTCCCGAAGCTACCGTGGAGTCCGGACAATTCCGAACGGGTTTCGCGGCCCGGGGAGACGGGGAGAGGCAACAGCCTGGCGAGATACGCCCGCATCCTGTACCGGCGCTACCGGGAACTGACCGGCGAGGCGATCCGGTTCCTGATCGTCGGCGGCACGGCATTCGGCCTGACCGTCGGCGGGACCGACGCGCTGCACCTGGCCGCCGGGCTCGGGCCGCTCATCGCCAACGTCCTCGCGAACGTCGTCGCGGCCTGCTTCGCATTCGCGGCGCATAAGTACTGGACGTTCAGGCATCGCCCGGAGGGCGGGCAGCGGCGGGAGTTCGCGTTCTTCTTTCTCCTGAACGGTGCAGGCCTCGGCCTTCAGCAGCTGTCCATTTGGTTCACCAGGGACGTCCTGGATTTCACCGGAGTGCTCGCGCTGAACATCGCGCTGATCGCAGGCATCGGGGTCGCCACGCTGTTCAGGTTCTGGTCTTACCGCAAGTGGGTGTTCCTGGCGCGGGCGCTGCCCGGGCCAGCCGACGGGGCACGAGGCGAAGAGGCTGAGCAAGCGCCGCCCTCGCCTGCGCAGCCGTGAGCGTGCCGGTGGCGACCAGCCCGCCGAGCACGTGCGCCTCGCGCTCGTGCGCCAGCACCGGGTGGGTGACCGGATCGTAGGCCGACGGCGCCTGCACCAGGCCGGCCAGCATCGCCGCCTGTGTCCAGCTGAGCCGGGCCGGGGGCACGCCGAAGTAGCCGCAGCTCGCGGCGCCCAGGCTGTAATAGTTCTGGCCGAAGTAGGCCACGTCGGCGTACATCTGCAGGATTTGGGCCTTGCTGTAGGTGAAGTTCAGCTTGACCGCGAGCGCCACCTGCTCGGCTTCGCTGGCCAGGCCTGATCCGCTGGGGGTGTAGAGCATCTTGGCCAGCTGCTGGGTGATCGTGGCGCCGCCCTGCTGGGCGCCGTGGCCGGTCAGGTAGCCGAGCACGACCCGGCCGACGGCGATGGGGTCGACGCCCGGGTCGGAGTAGAACCTGTGGTCTTCGGTGGCCACGAGGGACTGGGCGAACCTGGCGGGCACCGGCGGGCCGGGATAGGGGATGCCGTGCGCCCGGTCCTGAGCGTTGGCGAGCGACTGGGCCTGGCTGGCGGACGGGGTGGCGAGGAGCAGGACGCCAAACCCGGCCGCCGCGAGGAAGACGAGAACGCCGAGGACGGCGGTGGTGCGGCGGATGAACCTGCCCAGCCGCCGGCGGCCGGGGTGGGGGCGGCCGGGGTGGAGGCGGCCGGGCATCGACAGGCCCGGCACGATGAAGTCCGGCACGGTGTCGCCGGACCGGGCGCGGAACACCCCCGGCTCGGGGTCGGTCCACCCCGGGACCTGCCCGCGTCCCGTCATGCGTGTCGCTCCGTCTCGGGGCCCGCTCCCGACCCGGCCGGCGATTCTGGCGAACCCTGTGCCCCTGCTGTCACTGCCCTCTGCCGGAGAACGAACGGGACCGGTGCCAGGTGCCAGGTCAGCCGCCCAGATCCGGGCCTGCCGCCTTGGCCGCCTCGGCGCCCCCGGCCAGCTCGGCTAGCTCGGCCAGGTGGCGGGTGACGTCGGCGGCGAGGTAGCCCGCCCGGTGCCGACGTGGGCCGGTGCCACCCTGCTGCCACGGGTGCGGGCCCTGCAGTGGCCGGTACTCGATCCCGGCGGCGGCCAGCCGGCCCAGGTGCGCCGTGAGCCGGTCGCGCAGCGCGGCCGCGCGCGGCGCAGGCCGCGCGCGCGGGCGTCCACGCGGCCGGCGTCCACGCGGCCGGCTCGCCGTGCCACGCCACCTCGGCGAACGCGCAGGCGCGCGGGAACGTCATGTAATCGAGCGCGCGGGAGTCCGGGATGTACTCGGTCCACACCTGGAATTGGGCGCCGATGAGGTGCCGGGCCGCCTGCCCCGGCCAGTCCGCCGGGGCCGGGCGCAGCCGCGCGACGTCCTCGACGGTGACCGGGCCGCCGATGCCGAGCGGCTCGGCGTCTCCGTCGCCCTGGTAGTAGTCGAGGTAGGTGGGCAGCACCGGCGCGGCGATCACGTCGTGCCCGGCCGTGCGGCCCGCCGGGCGATAGCGTCGCCGCGCCAGGCCATGACAAGCGTGTCGTCGCGCAGCCGTGCACCGGTGGCGGTGCTCGCGAATCCCTCGTCCCAGACCACGGCGCGGGCGCCGAACGAGCCCGCCAGCATGTCCGCCACCTGCCGGAGGAAGTGCGCGTGCAGGGCCTCGTGATCCGGCAGTCCGAGCTGGCGGCGGTATTCGTCTATCCGCGCGCTGTCGCGCCAGTGGTCGAGCACGCACTCGTCACCGCCGATGTGCACGCAGTCGGCCGGAACCGCGCCGAGCAGCTCGCCGAATATCTCCTCGAGCACGGTCACCGTCTCCGGCAGCGGCGCGGCGATCTCCGAGCTGATCCCCCAGCCGGCCGCCACTTCGTATCGCCTGTCCGGTGCGGGTGCCAGGTGCGGCAGCGCCGCGAGCAGCGCGGAGGCGTGGCCGGGCACCTCGATCTCCGGCACGACCTTGATCATCCGCTGCGCGGCATACGCTGCGATCTCGGCCAGGTCGGCGAGCGTGTAGTAACCGCCGTGCGGGGTGCCATCGTAGGTTTTGGGCTCGGCGTGAGCCGGGCCGACCTGGGTCTGCGGCCGGTGCGACCCGGTGCGGTGCAACGCTGGGTATCTGCGGCTCTCGATCCGCCAGCCCTGGTCGTCGGTCAGGTGCAGGTGCAGCCGGTTGAGCTTGTGCGCGGCGAGCATGTCGATGAACGCTCAGCACGGCGCGCTTGGGGAAGAAGTGCCTGGACACGTCCAGGTGGCCGCCGCGCCATCGCAGTGCGGGGGCGTCCTCGATCTCCGCGCAGGGCACGGTCCAGGCGGGCCCGGCACCGGCGCGGCGCGGAAGGCGTCATCAGGCAGCAGCTGGCGCACGGTCTGCGCGGCGTAGAACGCGCCCGCCGGGTCCGCGGCCGTGATGACCATCCGGTCGGGGCCGATGAGCAGGCGATACCCTTCGGCCTGCAGCGTGGGGTCGGTGTGCACCAGGATCCCGGTGCCTGCGGCCTGGTCGCACGCCGCTGCTGGGGCCGGCGTTGCCGGGTGCTGGCGGCCAGGGCAGGGCGGCGAGGACCTGCCTGACCGCGTCCGCGGCCTGCTGTGCCGTTGGCCCAGCCATGACCGGCATATCCTGGCGCATCGCAACCTGGCCGGGCTGGGCCTGGACCCGCACCGGATAGGGCAACAGCGTCGCGAGCCGGTCCGGCATAGTGGGCGGTACTCCTGTCCACCGCCTGGCGGTCGCCGCCCGGATGACGGTGCGGTGAGGCCCGGCGGCCGTCGAGCATCAGCAAACGGCCACGACGCTACGCTAAGGTGAGTACGCCCGCCTCGGCGGGCATGTGCCCTCGGGCACCGGGACGTGGCGCAGTTTGGTAGCGCACTTGACTGGGGGTCAAGGGGTCGCCGGTTCAAATCCGGCCGTCCCGACTGGTCAGAAGCCAGTTGTGATCAGGATGGCTCTTGGCAAGAGCCAAACCAAGAGCCGTCCTGTTACGATTCGGTCATGGCGATGACGGCTCGCCGCGGTCACGGCGAAGATTCGATCTACTTCGATGAAGCCAATAACCGCTGGACAGGCGCGGTTTCCCTCGGCTACTCATCCGACGGTAAGCGGCGCGTCCGGCGCAAGGTGACAGGCCGGACCAAGACCGAGGTCAAGGACAAGCTCAAGGCCCTCCATCGCGATCTGGACGCCGGGATTCCGACCGTCGCCGTCCTACACGATGGCTCTCTGTATCGAGGATTGGCTCTCCCAGGGACTCACCGGCCGCAGTCCCAGCACGGTCACCAACTACCGGCACTTCGCTGGCCACGCCGTGGCCAAACTCGGAGCGATCAAGCTCCGGCAGCTGACCGCCAGGCACGTCCAGACAGCCTTGCTCGAGCTGTCCGGGTCACTCTCCACACGATCACTGCGGCTGGTTCACCAGATCATCGAGCGAGCCATCCGCCACGCGCAGGCAGGAGATCTCGTCAGCCGCAATGTTGCATCGCTCGTGGGCACACCAGAAGGCAAGGACGGCCTGCCGTCGCGGTCCCTCACGCTAGACCAGGCCGTAGCGGTACTGAAGGCCTCTGAGAACTCCCCACTGCATGCATACGTGACTCTCTCGCTTCTGGCTGGCCTGCGTACCGAGGAACTGAGGTCGCTTCTGTGGACGGACCTGGACCTGGATGCCGGGACGCTAGCGGTCTACCGGAGCGTCCGCGCCTCCGGAGATACCAAGACGCCGAAGAGCAGGCGGGTTCTGAAACTGCCGGTCAGGGCGGTGGACGTGCTCAGGCACCACCGCGGTCAGCAGGCAACCGACCGGCTCAAGGCCTTGTGGAAAGATCACGGCCTGGTCTTCACTTCTGCCGTGGGTACTCCGCTGGATGCTCACAACGTGCGCCGCTCATTCCGCGCAATTACCAAGGCAGCTGGCCTGGGTCAGGAGTGGACGCCGAGAGAACTGCGGCACACGTTCGTTAGCTTGCTCAGCAATAACGACGTCAACCTTGAAAACATCTCACGCCTTGTAGGCCACAGCGGCACAGCTGTGACCGAGCGCGTTTACAGACACGAGATCCGGCCTGCCCTCACCCAGGGCGCCGAACTGATGGATCACCTCTTTCAGTGACTGCTCCCTGATCGTTTCGCAACGTATCCACCCCGACGGGATCGGACGCGCGTGTAACCGCCTGGACATCGGGCAGGCGGTCGGCCTGGCAGTCAGGGTCGCGGCCCGAACTGGGGAATCTGGGCGCCCCGACCCCGGGTCAGTACAGGCGATCGAGTTGCACTGGGCCCGCCGGCCGCACCGCCATCAGTGGCGGGCAGGCCCAGGCGGTGTCGTAGTCGGCCAGGCAGCGGACCTCCACCTCAGGTTCGGGCACCGGCCGCAGCGCGCTGGCCCGGTCCCGGCGCAGCGCCCGGGCCGCCGCCGTGTGCTCCGGGTCGCTGATCGTCAGGTGCCGCGCCCAGATCCGCTCGTGGTCAGCCACCAGCTTCCCCTCACAGACTGCCCGCACCCGGTCCAGGCCGGCGATGACCTCGATGCGGCGGCCGATCACCGCCGGGTGGACGGAGTAGTCGTTGGAGTCCAGCCGCACGTAATGATCACGCGGCAGCCGCGCCGAGGCCCGCCACCCGATCGCCGGCGCGACCGGCGGCAGCGCCAGCATCGCGGCCTTATCCGCGCCGGCCCGGTCGGCCGGGGCGCACCCCAGCACCCGCTTGGGCCGGGTGTTCGCGACCGCCAGGCACCCGGCGAGCTGGTCGTTGAAGTCACGTGCCGACGACAAAAGACATGAGTAGCCGCGATCCGCTCACCCGCCGCCGCCGGGTCCACATTGGGGCCGCCGTTGACAGACCCTTGCGAAGCACAGTTCTTTGCATGGCGCGAGGTTCTCGGTCGGTCGCCCTTCTGCCTGATCCAACGCTGCGGGGCGTAGCGCGTGGGATTACGTCCCAGGCAGGTCGCGCTTCTGACCTGGATCGGGGGCAATATAGCAACCAGGGGATAGACCGCAGCGTCACACTGGTGGTGCTCGTTGTAGTTCCCCGTCGATGGGATGCCAGGAGGAAGCGCTACTGCGGACCAGGAGCGTTCGGGAAGCAGAGCGAGCGCGATCAGCCATCACGGGCCGTTCACGCAACCGGTTAGGAGCTTGACTTCCAGAGGAGGGGATAGCTGCAGTGACCGCGGCGCGCTTTGTGGGTGTGGGTGTGGGCGAGTACGACGATGATTACGGTCAGCTGGATCATGCCGTGCCCGATGTCGTGGCTTTCGCCGAAGTGCTCGATGAGACCTTCGTCCGCACATTATTGCTCAATCCCACCGAGCAGGCCGTACGGAACGGCCTGAAAGGGCTGCGGGAATCCCTGCCGGATGGTGGTTCACTCGTGTTGCTGTGGAGCGGGCATGCGCTCCCGTCGCCGGCGGACGGGCTGCGCCTGCTGGCCCGGGACAGCGGACGCTTTCCAAGTGACGGACTAGGAGCGGCCAGCGATGTTGCTGCACGGTGCGTCGAGTCCGGCGCTACTCAACTTCTGTTCATTGTCGATACGTGCTTTTCCGGCGAGGCTATGCAGGCCGGTAAGGTGGCTGCGCGCCTCCTCCAGCGGACCGCGCCGAAGGGAGAGCATGTCTGGGTGGGAGTGCTGTCCTCGTGCCTGTCTGCAGAGGCGGCGCGGGATGGGCTATTCGGCCAGCGATTGCTCAAGCTGCTCGAGACCGGCCCCAAGATGCCCGAGCTGCGGGTGCGGTGGTCTTCGCACAGTGTCTCCATCCGCGGGGATGATCTGTGCGACGCAGTACTCAAGGATTGGGGAAGCTCGGCTCAGTCGCCGGACTTCCTGAGCCGCGGCAGTGCCTGGTGGATGTTCCGGAACCCGTTGTATGACCCAGGCGCACCCGAGCGGGTGGTGGAGCATCTGCTGCTGGCAGCACGGGGCGGGGCGGGACAGGACGAGCGCTCCTGGTTCACCGGGCGGACGGTAGAAGTCGATCAGGTCGTGGCCTGGGTAAAATCGCAGCAGCCAGGGGCACATGTCGTGACGGGGTCGGCCGGAACGGGGAAGACCGCGATTGTGGGCCGGGTAGTGAGCCTGTCGAGCCCGGCTGAGCGGGGACGCCTTCTCGCCGAGGATCGACCGCTGGGACACCGCGATCCGGGTGAACGGTCGGTGGATGCCCATGTGCACGCGCGTGGCCTGAGCGTCGATCGAGCCGCAGACCTGATCGCCGACCAGCTAGTAAAAGCGGGTGTGCTGGCGGCGCAGCCGGAACGCCGTAGCGCGGCGGAACTGGTGGGGCACGTGCAGCGCGTAGTGGCGAACGGCGTCCGTCATCCTGTGATCGTGCTCGACGGGCTGGACGAAGCGCGGGGCCACGCGTTCAGTATCGCCGAGGATTCCTATTGCGCCTCGCTCCCCATGCCGTGGTGATCACTTCCACTCGGGAGTTGCGGCGGCAGGAGACCGAACCCTCGCTGCTAGACGTCCTGACAGGGGGGACTGCGGAACTCTGACCTAGACGACCCGGCTATTCGTGAGCGGGGATACAAGGACGTGCGTACCTACCTCGCCTGGCCGGCGGCGGCGTATCCAACTCATGGACCCCGATCTAGTGGCCGAGCACCTGGCCAGGGAAGCATCGATGACCGGGAACGGCCCGTTTCTGCTGGCTCGCCTGGTCACCGATCAGCTACGCGCCACACCAGTGGACACCTCGCGGTCGGGCTGGCCGTTGGAGGTCAGCCACTCTATCGAGGATGCGTTCGACGCCGACCTTGCCCGTGTGGGTGAGCGAGGACAACCGGACACAGCGGCTGCCCCCTTGCTCCGTGAATCAGCCCGAATCCTGTTGTCCGCACGTAACTGGATAGGTCTGGGGATTGCGGCTGGGCTGTTCGCCGGCCGGCCGTGTCGCGTTGATCACTGAGGGCCGGCTGTGGCAGTCTGCGGCGTGTGTCCGACACGCCCGCTGCGCCTGGTGATGCTGGCGGGCTGCGTGCGGCTAACCGGCGGCTGCGGGAGTTGCTGGAGGAGCGGGACGCGCAGGTCGCGCAGCTGCGGATGCTGGTGGCGGAGTTGCAGGCGCAGGTTGCTGACCTGGCTGCGAAGGTGAAGCAGAACTCGAAGAACTCCTCGAAGCCGCCGTCGGCCGACGGGCTGGATAAGCCGGCGCCGAAGTCGCTGCGGGAGAAGTCCGCCCGCCGGCCCGGCCGGCCGAAGGGGCAGCCGGGTAAGACGATGGAGCTGACCGGTCATCCCGACCGGGTGGTCCGGCACGAGCCGGGCTGCTGTTCGGGGTGCGGCGCCGGCCTGGACGGTGCGGAGCAGACCGGGGTGGAGCGGCGGCAGGTGACCGAGATCCCCGCGGTGAAAGTAGAGGTCACCGAGCATCAGCTGATCGAGCGGGAGTGCGGCTGCGGGGTCCGCACCAGGGGACAGGCGCCGGCCGGGGTGAACGCGCCGGTGCAGTACGGGCCGCGGGCGGCGGCGCTGGGCACCTACCTGTGGCACGGGCAGTTCCTGTCCCGGGACCGGGCCTGCGCCGCGATGGCCGAGATGTTCGGCTGCGCCCCGTCCCCGGCCGCGGTCGCCGCCATGGCGAAGAAGGTCGCCGCGTTCGTCAGCCCCGCCCTCGACGTGATCGTCGCAGCGCTGGTCCAAGCGCAGGTGGCGCACTTCGACGAGACCGGGTTCCGGGTCGCAGGCAAGCTCGCGTGGGTGCACTCGGCGTCGTCGGGGAAGCATGTGCTGGTCACCGTGCATGCCAAGCGCGGCACCGCGGGCATGGACGCGGCCGGGGTGCTGCCCGCGTTCGCCGGGATCGCCTGCCACGACGCCTGGGCGCCCTACGACACCTACGAAGACCTCGCCGGGCATGCTCTTTGCTGCGCGCACGTCCTGCGCGAACTCGTCGCGGTCACCGAGACCGGCACGGACCAGGACGTGATCTGGGCCCGGCAGGCCATCGACGCGCTGCTGGCGCTGAAGGACGCCGTCGGTGCCGCCCGTGCGGCCGGGCAGGACACCATCGACGCGGATGTCGCGGGCAAGCACGCCGGGTACTTCCGGGACGCCGCGGCCGCCGGGATCACGCTCAACGCCGCCCGCGGCAGCAAGCTCCAGAAGAAACGGCACGCGCTGGCCACCCGGATGCACGGCCGCCAGGCCGACTACCTCCGGTTCGCCCATGACCTGCGGGTTCCCTTCGACAACAACCAAGCCGAGCAGGTCATCCGGATGAGCAAGCTCCGCATCAAGGTCTCCGGCTGCATGCGCTCGATGACCGGAGCCGAGACCTTCTGCGCCATCCGCTCCTACCTGGCCACCGCCACCCGGCACGGCATCGGCTGGCTCGACGCACTCACCCAAGCCGCCACCGGCAATCCCTGGATCCCCGACACCACATAAACCTGCCGTGCACAAAAGCGCCAGCCCTCCCGAGCCAAACCAGGGA
>CAVPBZ010000017.1:0-4001 GCA_963702235.1 uncultured Actinomycetes bacterium | reverse complement strand
GTCAGTTACGTGGAATCACGGCGGCGTGGCTCCGCGTGAGTGGCGAAGTTGCCCGGTAGCGTCACCGCAGGCTGACGCGGACGGGGGTCCTGCGGGGGATGGATGCTGCGCTGTCTGGCAAGTGGCCGGTTCTGGGGCGGCATGGCCGGGCTGCTGAGTGGCTGGGGATCTGGGCTGACCTCGGGCGGGCGCCGCGGACGATCGATGCTTACGCGCGCGGGCTGGCAGAGTACCTGGAGTCGTGCGAGCGCGGCGGGACCGACCCGCTCTCGGCGACCCGGGCTGATGTCGCTGGTTTCGTGCGGGAGCTGAGGACCCGCCCCTGCCGCGGCGGCGGGAACGTGGTCGCGCTGGACTCCGGTGCCGGGCTGTCGAACGCCACGTTGCAGCAGCGACTGGTGCCGGTCCGGCTGTTTTACGACTTTCTCGTCGAGGAGGGCGTCCGTGACTCCAATCCGGTCGGGCGCGGCGCCTATACTCCCGGCCGCCGTTTCGGCGGGGCTGGTCCGAGGCCGCTGGTGCCGCGGATGGAGAAGCTTCCGTGGATCCCGGGCGAGGCCGAGTGGCTGCAGGTGCTGGAGGCCTTCCGCCCCGAGCGGCCCGCAACCGGCTGATGCTCGCCCTGGCCTATGACGCGGCGCTGCGCCGGGAGGAGCTGTGCTCACTGCGCACCGATGACCTGGAGCCGGCGCACCGCACGATCCGGGTGCGGGCGGAGACGACCAAGACCAGGCGGGAGCGGGTGGTGCCGTACTCGGCGCCGACCGGGCTGCTGCTGGCGGACTACCTTCGGCACCGCAGCACGATCAGCCGGGCGCGCGGCCCGCTGTTCTTGTCGGAGTCGAGGCGCAACCGGGGCGAGCCGCTGACCTTGTGGTCGTGGTCGAAGGTGGTCCGGCGGGTCGCGCTGGAGGCAGGGGTGGCCCGGTTCTCTACCCACACCACCAGGCATTTGTGCCTGACTGACCTGGCCCGGATGGGCTGGGAGGTGCACGCGATCGCCACCTTTGCCGGGCACCGCTCGACGGATTCGACGCTGCGGTATATCCACTTGTCCGGCCGGGACCTGGCGGAGAAGCTGAATGCCTCGATGACGCAGATCCACGCCTGGCGGGTGCAGATGCTCGCAGAGCCGGCCGCGGCCGGCGGCGGTGCGGCATGAGGGCCTTGCCGGCGCCGCCGGATGCCGGCGAAGCTCCGTGGAGTCCCGGCCTTGAGGACCGAGGCTGGGACCGCAGGCGAGAACTGCTCGACGGCGAGGCCGCCGCCATCGCGGCCATCGGCCCGGTCGGCCTGCGCCGCAACAGGGCGACCGGGATCCCGCGGCGGACCGCGCGGCACTGGAACGCGATCTCGCGCCTGGTCGTGCCGCTGGACGCTGCCCGGGCGTCCCTGCATCACGATGTTGACCCGAAGTTCCGGCGGGCCGGGGCTCAGGCGGCCGCGGTCATCTTGCAGCACTGCGCGGGCACGGGCCGTTCCTACTGGGCGTGGACGCAGTGGGAGTGGGCGCGGCTATGCGGCGGCGGCGCGCAGGAGTTCCTCGATGCCAGGACCTTGCCGACCGAAAGGACCGTCCGGCCGTTCCTGGTCGCGCTGGCCTATCTGATCAGCGGATTCACCGGATTCCAGCACCTGGGCATGTTCAACAGGCTGCACCTGGCCCAGCTCATCTTCGGCAGCGAGGCCGTCGATGCCGCGATGAACGAGGCGGCAGCCGTCCTGGACCGGTGGGGCTACCGCAGCCAAACCCGTAACGGCGAGTACCGGCTGCCCGGCGTGCTGGCCCAGGCGCTGCTCATCAACGGCAGCCCACGCCTGTCCGGCCTGACCACCGAGGCGTTCGCCCGGCTGCACGAGCATCCCGCGGCAGCCGAGCGCAAGCACACGGCGGCGCTGTTCGCACTCCAGAAAGTCACCGCCGACCTGGGCTACTGCCAGCCTCCCGTCCGTCCCGGCGGCAACCACATGCCGGTGATCGAGGGCACTTCCGCGGCATGGGCGCAGTGGGTCGAGCGATGGCACGCCACCTCGGCCCTGACCCCGAGGGTCCGCGCGATCATCCGGACGATCATGGCCAAGGCCGGGCGGTGGCTGGCCGCCGAGCACCCGGAGATCACCGAGCCGGGCCAGTGGACCCGGCAGACCTGCGCCGCATGGGTCGCGGCCCTCGACCGGATGTCGGTCGGTGACTACGTCCAGCGGACCGACGCGCTCGGCGGCCGGGCCGGCAAGCCGGTCTCCCCGCGCACCAGGGCCCACCAGCTCATGGCCACCCGGACGTTCTTCCGCGACTGCCAGGAATGGGAGTGGATCCCTCGCCGGTTCGACCCCGCCCGCGCGCTGGGCGTCCCGCGCAGCATCAGTGTCCTGATCGGCACCGACCCCCGGGTGATCGCCGACGACGTGTGGGCCAAGCTGCTGCACGCCGGCCTGAACATCGAGGCCTCCGACTTCCCCGGCACCCACGCCGGCAGCTACTATCCGGTCGAGCTGATCCGGGCACTGACCCTGACCTGGCTGTTTTCAGGGTTGCGCAGCGACGAGATCTCCCGGCTGCGGACCGGTTGCGTCCGCTGGCAGCACGACGGGCAGTCCGTCGCCGCCGATTCCCGCGACATCCTCGCCGGCGACGCCGTCTGCCTGCTCGACGTGCCCGTCCATAAGACCGGCACCGCGTTCACCAAGCCCGTCGACCCGATCGTCGGCCAGGCGATCGAGACGTGGCAGGCACTGCGGCCCGCCCAGCCCCCGCGAACCGACCGCAAGACCGGCGAGCGGGCCGACCTGC
The DNA here is from genome assembly GCA_963702235.1 of uncultured Actinomycetes bacterium. Taxonomy (GTDB): domain Bacteria; phylum Actinomycetota; class Actinomycetes; order Streptosporangiales; family Streptosporangiaceae; genus PALSA-505. The sequence continues at coordinate 1,210 of CAVPBZ010000017.1, read as the reverse complement.
TGTTCTCCGTCCGCGCCCACCCGGTCGCCAGAACCTATATCAACCACACCATCATCCCGGCGCTCTGCGCCAAGGCCGGCGTCCCCACCGCCGATGTCCGCGGCAACATCACCAGCCACCGGGCCCGCTCGACGATCGCCAGCCAGCTCTACAACGCCAAGGAACCGATGACGCTGTTCGAGCTGCAAGCCTGGCTCGGGCACCGCACGCCGAACACCACCCAGCACTACGCGAAAATCACCCCGAACACCCTGACCAGGGCATACACCGAGGCCGGCTACTTCGCCCGCAACATCCGCACCATCGAGGTCCTCCTGGACCGCGACGCCGTCACCTCCGGCGCCGCCGCAGCCGGCGAGCCCTGGCAGCACTACGACCTCGGCCACGGCTACTGCACCTACACCTTCTTCGAACAGTGCCCGCACCGCATGGCCTGCGCGAAATGCGACTTCTACATACCCAAAGACTCAGGCAAGGCCCAGCTCCTCGAAGCCAAGGACAACCTGCAGCGGATGCTCGTGTCCATCCCGCTCACCGATGACGAGCGCGCCGCCGTCGAGGACGGCCAGACCGCGCTGGACACGCTGCTCACCCGGCTCACCGACGTCACGACGCCGTCAGGCACGACGCCACGAGAGATGGACGCACCACCTGGCGCGACCAGCCTGCCGATCGCCGAAATCACGCATCCCAGACACGGATAAAACCGGACATTTAGATTCCACATAATGGCCACCGTGATCGACATCGCCTCCCGCCGGGTCGTCGGCTTCGCCCTGGCCGATCACCTGCGCACCGAGCTCATCACCGACGCCCTGGCCAACGCGGTCGCCACCCGCGACCCCGATCCCGGGGTGATCTTCCACTCCGACAGGGGCTGCCAGTACACCTCCGCCCAGTTCGCCGCCCTCGCTGGCGACTGCCAGGTGGCCCTGTCGGTCGGCCGCACCGGCCAGTGCTGGGACAACGCCCTCGCCGAGAGCTTCTTCGCCTCGCTCAAAGGCGAGCTGACCGACATCCGGGCCTGGCCCACCCGGGCCGCCGCGCACTGGGCCATCGTGGACTACGTCGGCTGGTACAACGGCACCCGCCTGCACAGCGCGCTGGGATACCGCAGCCCCGCCGAATTCGAAAGCACCGGTCACAGCAAGATCAGAAAGGTAGCCTGACCAAGTCATCAGCCCTGTCCGTCAAAGCGGGGCAACCCCAC
>CAVPBZ010000016.1:0-360754 GCA_963702235.1 uncultured Actinomycetes bacterium | reverse complement strand
CGGGGCGGAATACCAGGAGAACCAAGTCATCCAGACCTGCATCACGGCTGCTGCCGGTGACTGCGTACTCGAAATCTGCGGGATCACGACATGGCTATCTCTGACGTTGCATCATTCGCCCACGTGAGCGCCGAGGACGTTGAAGCTCTCGGCCGCGAATTCGACGAATTCGCCGCGACATCGAGAAGCCCGCGGGGGGCAAGACGCCGCCTACATCCGCCGGATGATCTACATCCAGCGCCGCTCGTCGTAGCCGCCCGCATCAGGTTGTTCGCCAGCATGTTTCCCCCGGCCTGGATCGCGGGGACCGCCATGCTCGCCGCCGGGAAAATCCTGGAGAACATGGAGATCGGCCACAACGTCATGCACGGCCAGTTCGACTGGATGAACGACCCCGAGATCCACTCCGGCACCTGGGAATGGGACACCACCTGCCCGGCCGAGCAGTGGAAACACTCCCACAACTTCATGCACCACACCTTCACCAACGTGATCGGCAAGGACAACGACGTCGGCTACGGCATCCTCCGGGTTACCCGCGACCAGAAATGGCACCCGGTCAACCTCGGACAGCCGATTTACAATGCCTTGCTGGCCTTGCTCTTCGAGTGGGGTGTCGCGCTTCACGACCTCGACATCGAGGCCATCCGAAAGGGCAAGAAGGATCCGAAGGAGATGAAGCGCCAGCTCCGCAGCATCTGGCGCAAGGTCCGCCGCCAGGTCGGCAAGGACTACATGATCTTCCCGCTGCTGGCCGGCCCCGCCTTTGCGACAACACTGTCAGCGAACTTCACGGCGAACATTGCCCGCAACCTGTGGTCATACCTCATCATCTTCTGCGGTCATTTCCCGGACGGCGCCGAGACGTTCGAGGAGGAGCAGCTCGAGCACGAGACCAAGGCCGAGTGGTACCTCCGCCAGCTACTCGGCTCGGCCAACTTCGAAGGCAGCCGCTTCCTGCACGTCATGGCCGGCAGCCTCGGCTACCAGATCGAGCATCACCTGTTCCCGGACTTGCCCTGCAACCGCTATCCCGAGATGAGCATCCGGGTGAAGGCGCTGTGCGAAAAGTACGACCTGCCGTACACGACCGGTCCGCTGCACAGGCAGTACGGCCAGGTGCTGCGTACCTTGATGAAACTCAGCCTGCCGGACAGGCCGACTGCGCCCGTACCGCTTCCGCCGGCTCGCATCGGCCTGCGCAGCCCCGAGGAACTCCGCCGGCACCGTGGCCCGATTCCGCCGCAAGCCGCCGTCGCCTAGCCAGCGGGCCCGGCGGGCAGTACCGCGAGGCCATCGGGCCGCAGGATGCCGGAGTTAACCGCGACAGCGCCGAGACAGAATCCGTCGCCCGGCCCGAACGGACCAGATGGTGGTAGTGCCCGTGAGCAGGGGAAACATTGCGTGATGCGACACTAGACTTGAATGATTCATAGTCTTGAACCGTTTGAGTTTATGGCGGTAGGTTTGGCACCATGACCGCATCCCAGACTCCGACCACCGCCGAGGATCTGCGCGGTGCCGGCCTGCGGGTGACGGCCGCCCGCGTCGCACTGCTCGAGACTGTCCGGGACGGTGACCACCTCGGCGTCGAGGCGATCGCCTCCGGGGTGCGCGATCGCGTAGGCCATGTCTCCCTTCAAGCCGTGTACGACGCCCTCCACGCGCTCACCGCGGCGGGACTCGTTCGCCGCATCGAGCCGGCCGGCAGCACCGCCCGGTTCGAGGGACGCGTCCAGGACAACCACCACCATGTCGTGTGCCGGTCGTGCGGTGCCGTCGCTGACGTTGACGGCGCGGTCGGCGAGGCACCCTGCCTGACCACGTCCGACGACCACGGCTTCTCGATCGGCGAGGCCGAGGTCGTCTACTGGGGCCTGTGCCCCGGCTGTTCCACCGCCCGCAGTTCCTAGCACCATGACCCGCCTACTCCGGAAGGAATCCCATGTCTGAGAGCCACGATCCAGTAGTCGCCGAGGGCCCGACCCCGGAAAGCGGGCGATGCCCGGTCATGCCTGGCCGCACCCACCCCACCATGGGTGACGCCAACAGCGAGTGGTGGCCGAACCGCCTCAACCTGAAGATCCTGGCCAAGAACCCGGCCGTGGCCAACCCCCTCGGTGCGGAGTTCGACTACGCCGAGGCGTTCGGGACGCTCGACCTCGCGGCCGTGAAGCGCGACATCGCGGAGGTGCTGACAACCTCGCAGGACTGGTGGCCTGCCGACTTCGGCCACTACGGCCCGCTCATGATCCGGATGGCGTGGCACAGCGCGGCACCTACCGGATCAGCGACGGCCGCGGCGGCGCGGGCGCCGGCGAGCAGCGCTTCGCGCCGCTGAACGCTGGCCGGACAACGTCAGCCTGGACAAGGCCGCCGGCTGCTGTGGCCGGTCAAGAAGAAGTACGGCCAGAAGATCTCGTGGGCCGACCTCATAGTCCTCACCGGCAATGTCGCCCTGGAGTCGATGGGCTTCGAGACCTTCGGCTTCGGCGGCGGCCGCGTGGACACCTGGGAGTCCGAGGAGGACGTGTACTGGGGTCCCGAGACCACCTGGCTCGACGACGAGCGGTACAGCGGCGACCGGGAGCTCGCGAACCCGTTTGGGCGGTCCAGATGGGCCTCATCTACGTCAACCCGCAGGGCCCGAACGGCAACCCGGATCCGCTGGCCGCGGCCCGCGACATCCGCGAGACGTTCCGCCGGATGGCGATGAACGACGAGGAGACGGTCGCCCTGATCGCGGGCGGTCACACCTTCGGCAAGACCCACGGCGCGGGCCCCGAGTCGCATGTCGGCCCCGACCCCGAGGCCGCGCCGCTGGAGCAGCAGGGCCTGGGCTGGAAGAGCAGCTTCGGCACCGGCAAGGGCGGCGACGCGATCACCAGCGGGCTGGAGGTCACGTGGACTCCCACGCCGGTGAGCTGGGACAACAGCTTCTTCGAGACGCTGTTCGGCTACGAGTGGGAGCTGACGCAAAGCCCCGCGGGCGCGCACCAGTGGCAGCCGAAGAACGGCGCCGGGCGGCACCATCCCCGACGCCCACTACCTGTCGAAGCCCCGCCCCCCGACCATGCTGACCACCGACCTCTCGCTGCGCATGGACCCGGTCTACGAGCCGATCTCACGGCGTTTCCTTGAGCACCCGGACGAGCTCGCTGACGCCTTCGCCCGGGCCTGGTTCAAGCTGACCCACCGCGACATGGGCCCCGTTGTTCGCTACCTCGGCCCGGAAATCCCGGCCGAGACGCTGCTGTGGCAGGACCCCATCCCGGCGGTGACCCACGAGCTCATCGACGCGGCCGACGTCGCCGCGCTCAAGGGCCAGATCCTCGCCTCGGGCCTGCCGGTGTCCCAGCTCGTGTCCGTCGCGTGGGCGGCGGCCTCGTCCTTCCGCGGCAGCGACAAGCGCGGCGGCGCCAACGGCGCGCGCCTCCGCCTCGAGCCGCAGAGCGGCTGGGAGGTTAACAACCCCGACGACCTGGTGACCGTGCTGCGCACCCTGGAGGGGATAAAGCAGTCCTTCAACGCGGCCCAGTCCGGTGGCAAGCAGGTCTCACTCGCCGACCTGATCGTGCTCGCCGGCGGCGCGGCCGTCGAGCAGGCGGCCAGGGAGGCCGGCTTCAACGTCCAGGTCCCGTTCACGCCCGGCCGGGCGGACGCGTCGCAGGACCAGACCGACGTGGAGTCGTTCGCCGCGCTCGAGCCGTCGGCCGACGGCTTCCGCAACTACCTCGGGAAGGGCAACCGGCTGCCGGCTGAGTACCTGCTGCTCGACCGGGCGAACCTGCTGACCCTGAGCGCCCCCGAGATGACGGTTCTCGTCGGTGGCCTGCGCGTGCTGGGCGCTAACAGCCAGCAGTCGCCGCTCGGCGTGTTCACCGCGACCCCCGGGTCGCTGACCAACGACTTCTTCGTCAACTTGCTCGACCTGGGCACGACGTGGCATGCGACCGGTGACGCGAACACGTTCGAAGGGCGGGACGCCGCCACCGGCGCGGTCAGGTGGACCGGCAGCCGGGTCGACCTCGTCTTCGGGGCGAACTCCGAACTGCGCGCGCTCGCCGAGGTCTACGCGAGCGATGACGCGAAGGAGAAGTTCGCCCGCGACTTCGTCGCGGCGTGGGACAAGGTGATGAACCTCGACCGGTTCGACCTCGTCTGATCAAGACGTCCAGGCCGGCCCGCTCGGGCCGGCCTGGACGATGGTGGCCCGCCTGCCCGCTCCCTAGCGATCTTTGGTCGCTAGCTTCTGGAGGTTTGTGTCAAGTTTCACGCGGCCTGGCCGAGCCGGGCGCGGGTGATGTAGTCGTCGATGTGCTGGTCGATGGTGCGCAGCGCGGTCCGGAGTTCGGCGGGTGCCTGGGGCTGGTCGGCGGCTAGCAGGGGCCGCAGCAGCCGGTTGTGCAGCTTGGTGTAGAAGATCACGACGCGGCTGCCGTCGGGGGTCAGGACGTAGCGGTTGGTGTGCTCGATCCGGCGGATCAGCCCGGCGAGGCGGAGCCGGCGCAGGTCGTAGGTCATCTGGCCGGGGGTGTAGGGGGCGTGCAGCAGGCCGGTCATCAAGGCGCGCAGGCTCTTGTTGGTGATGCCGGTGGCTGGCAGCAGCATCTGGGCCAGGGCGCCGGCCAGGGCCATGACCCGAGGATCGCCGAAGCGTAGCGCCGGGGTCCTCCGCCCGTCCGCGTCCGCGGAGGGGTGCGCGATCCGCTCAAAGGCTGGGCGGATCCGGCGGTTGAAGATGATCTCCACGTTGGCGGGGCGGCCGATGTCGAGATTGTCAGCGATCAGTGCCTCGAAGAAGGCCCGGGCCCGGCGCGGGGCATCCAGCACGATGGTGGGAGACCTCGACCTGGCGCATCGAGATCTCCCACCAGTACCCGGCCCGCTGATCCTTCGGGCCGAACGGCATCGGCAGGCGGGCCAGCCACCGCTGGGCGAACACCTCGATGGTGCCCGGCTGCAGCCGGTCACAGATCGCCTGCAGGCCGGCCGGGTCGTCGCAGGCGGCGAACCCGTTAGATAGCTCGGTGAAGCCGATCCCGGCCCGGGTGGCCTGACGCTTGGCCCATTCGTGCCCGTTGACCCAGATCTTGGCCGGGTAGGGGAAGTAGGCGCACACCTTGACGAAGCCCGGACCGAAGTCCTCATCCCACAGGTAGAAGTAGTAGCAGGTCACCCGCCGGTCGGCTTTGACGAACGACCACCGCGGCGTGCCGGTAGAAGTCTTGCCCTCATACGCGATCCACACCCGCTGGAACTCCTGCGCCACCCCGATCGCCGCGACCCCGGACCGGCCGGTGCCGGCCTGGCGAGCCAGGTGCGGCCGCATCACCTCAAGCTTGCTGCCGCCCTTGCTGAACTTGACCCACGGAAGGTCATTGGCATCAGCGAAGGAAATCACCGCCCGGCGGAACCGGTCCCCCATCTGCCGGAACAGCGCCGGCGAGGGGAACGGGAAGCCCAGATGCCCGGACAGGAACGCCACCTCCTGCGAGCTGGTCTGCAGGATCGGCACATAGGCGTTGAGATAGATCCGGTCCAGGCACTCGATGTCCAGCGCCACGCTCACCAGCACCGAAACGCCTACCCCGCCATGCAGCTAGGCGGTCTGAGGCGGAGGCTCACTGTTACTCCAGCGACACTTCGTAACCATGCGGTGTGGTGACCGTAGAGGTGTGCCGACACTCAACGCGGGCTGCGCCGACTCCGGTAGGCCGCGACGCTGGCTCGGTGCGCGCAGGTTCGGGTGCAGTACTGCTTCGAGCCGTTGCGCGAGAGGTCCACGAAAGTGGACCGGCAGCTCGGCCCGGCACATACGCCGAGACGCGTCGGACCGAGCGTGGCGATCACAGAGGCCAGCGCGCTGAGCGTGGTCGCGGCCAGGTGCGCCGAGCAGCGGTCGGTGTCGGAGGTGACCTCGGTCCACCAGCGGTCGTGATCGTGGCGCAGCGCCGGGGTGGCGCGGCTGCGACGCAGACCGCCATTGACCAGGGCCGCAGCTCCAACCGCGTCGGTGCTCGCTCGTTCGAGCACGGCACGAACCGTCTCGCGCAACGCGCGGACCTCCGCCACGTCGGCGCGGGTGAGACCCCGCCGCAGACTGGTCCCTTGATCCGCGGCCGAGCTCGGAGGCTCGGCCGGTCCGACCGGGGAATGGTCGTCGAGGAAGTCCCGGAGCTGCTCAACGGTCTCGAGCGCATCCTCTCCCTTGATCGGCTTCAAGGTGTTGGCAAGATCGACGGCCGTCTGGACCGCCGATGGAGTGTAACACTCATCAAGCATTTGACGTGTCTCCTCATGTTCCGTAATGTGACACCCATAGTACCTGTCACATGTCACAACATACTCAGGATGAGACGACGATGCCGCAGACGATCCCGTCTGAAGGGGCCCTCAGCGGCGGATTGAACCACGCCCCGGATGGGCGTCGGCTGGGGCTGGCCCTGGGGATGCTGGTGCTGCCACAGTACGTAGCACTGGGAGCACCGTCGGTGGCGCTGCCGGCCATCGGCCGCGCGCTCGCGGTGTCGTTCGGGGCCACGGCATGGATCCTCACCGCATGGTCGCTGACCTCCGCGCTCGCGATGCCGGTCGCAGGTCGGCTGATGGCCCGGTGGAGCCCCTTCCGGGTACTCGTCGCCGGGGTCGTAGCACTTGCCGCGGGCTCGGCGCTCGCGGGCGTCGGCCCGACGCTGCCAGTCGTGATCGTCGGTCGGCTGATCGGTGGCGCCGGGGCGGGTGCGTCCGTGATCGCCGTCTTCGCCGCGGTCACCGCCCTTCCCGGGCGGGAACGGATCCGTGCGCTGGGAATCATCGCCGCCGCCGGCGCGACGGCGTCGGCGTGCGGGACCCTGTTGGGCGGGGTGGTCACCGCATGGCTGGGGTGGCGTGCCGTGCTCGCGATCCCGGTCCTCTCGCTGCCCCTCCTGCTGGCCGCATTGGCGGGTAGGCGCACGTTCACGCGGATCGGTGGCGGTGAGTGGGACGGCTCGGCCGGGCGACTCGACATCGTCGGCGCGGCCGTGCTGTCGGTACTCGCCGGCTCGTTGATCACGTTGCTGCAGGCACACTCGGTCGGCCTGCCCGCTCCGGTCACGCTCGTCGTGGCTGCCGCCGGGGCGCTCGCCGCCGTGGGACTGTGGTGGCGCGTGCGGTGCACGCCCGACGGGTTCGTGCCTCGACGGGTGATCGCGGCCCGCGGCTTCCTGTCGGCCGGGCTCGCCGGCGGGACGATCTTCGCCGGCTACTACGGGGTGCTGTTCCTCGCCCCGTCCCTGATCGAGCAGGCCACGGGCGGTGGCGCCCTCGAAGCCGGCGCGCTCTTGGTCCCGGCCGCCGCCTGCTCGGTGCTGGCAGGGCGGCTGGTCGGCACCTTGACCGACCGGTTCACCGGTTGGCAGGTGTCGGCCGGGCTTGCGGCACTCACCGTCGTCGGCGTGCTCGTGGTCGCGGTCTTCAACGGGCCGATTCCGGTCGTCCTCGGCGCGGCACTGACCGTGTGTGGCTTCGCCGGTGCCCAGGCCGTACTGGTGGGCCTCGCACCGGAACTGGTCGCCACGCGCGACCGCGACACCGCACCGGGCCTGCTCAACTTCATGATCTTCCTGGGTGGCGGGATCGGTCCGGCCGCTGTCGCGAACCTGTCCGGCATCACGTCGGTGCCGGTGGCCCTCGCCGTACTCGCGGCACTCCCCCTGGCCGGACTCGTCCTCAGCCTGACCCGGCGCCTTGGCACCGGCCGCCGACCCGAACCTGACGACACGCGTGGGAGCCAGCGATGGCGGTCCGCACCTCCGGCCCGGTCAACGGCTTCACCCTGACCTGCATCTGATCCGACAACGCCTTACCGAGAAAGGGAGCTCCGCTATGACCGCCGAGCCATTTGAGGTCAGCATCACCGAAGCCGAGATCGCGGATATGCGTGAACGGTTGCGACGGACGCGGTGGCCCGAGCCCGAACCGGTGGACGACTGGTCACAGGGGTTGCCGCTGGCTTATGCGCAGGAGCTTTGCCGCAGTTGGGCCGAGGACTACGACTTCGGGTTCGCCGAGCGGCTGAACGTTTTCCCGCAGTACCGCGACACAGTCGACGGGCTGGGCATCCACTTCCTGCACGTCCGCTCGCCGGAGCCGGATGCGTTCCCGCTGGTGCTCACGCACGGGTGGCCGGGTTCGGTGCTCGAGTTCCTGGAGGTCCTCGGCCCGCTGACCGACCCGCGCGCGCACGGCGGGGACCCGGCGGACGCGTTCCACGTGGTCGCGCCGTCGTTGCCCGGGTACGGCTGGAGTGACAAGCCGTTGACGACCGGGTGGGGCATCAGGCGCATCGCGCGCGCCTGGGACACGCTGATGGTTTCGCTGGGTTACGAGCGGTACGGCGCGCAGGGCGGTGACTGGGGTTCGGCGGTGTCCGGCGCGCTGGGCGAGGTGGCGCCCGAGCGGGTCGCCGGCGTGCACCTGAACTTGGGGTCCGTGGCGGCGGGCACGTTCGACGACCCGACGCCCGCGGAGCTGGCGAACCTCGAGGCCGAAAAGGAGTTCCAGCGCATCGGCCGGGGGTACTCGGCGATCCAGGCGACCCGGCCGCAGACGCTCGGCTATGGCCTCACCGACTCCCCGGCGGCCCAGGCCGCCTGGATCGCCGAGAAGTTCTGGGCCTGGACGGACAACAACGGCCACCCCGAGGACGCGTTGTCGCGGCAGCAGATCCTCGACGATATCTCGGTCTATTGGTTCACCGCGTCGGCCACGTCGTCAGCGCGCCTGTACTGGGAGAGCTTCGCCAGCTTCCGGGACAAGGTCACCGCGCCGTCCGGGCTGTCGGTCTACCCGCGCGACGTAAACCGCCCGTCGCGGCGGGAGGCCGAGCTCCGGTTCACCGACCTGCGCTGGTTCGAGGAACTGCCGCGAGGTGGCCACTTCGCCGCGCTGGAGCAGCCGAAGTCGCTGGTCGAGCAGGTGCGCGGGTTCTTCCGCCTCTTCCGCTGACTGTCCGTCCCATCCCCCGGGAAGCCCGCGCCCGGGGGATGGGACTGCCCGCCCCTTCGGGTCGTTGAGGTGAACTTCTCGGATCGTTTCTGAAGACACGGTCTCCACGCTACTCGACGCGCACACCTCCGACGCAGCTCGTGGTCTCCACCGGTCGCACGCGCCGCGTGGCGCGACGTATCCGTCCAGCGTGACACCCATCTGCAAGACCACTCGGCTCATCAGGACTCCTTTCAGCCGCCAAGTCTCGTCGGCGGCCAAGCCCGCGTCCAATACACGCGGCCATAACCTGATGGCATGGATGTCGACACCCGGCTGCTGCGCTCCTTTGCCGCCGTCGCCGCCGAAGGAAACCTCACCCGCGCGGCGGAGCGGCTGTTTGTGTACCAGCCGGCGCTGACCAAGCAGATCAAGCAGCTGGAGAGCCAGCTGGGCGTGCTCCTGTTCACCCGGTCCCGGGCCGGGATGGCCCTCACCGCGGCAGGCCAGGTGCTGGCCGGCAGCACCCCCGCCGTGCTGGCCGGCTGGGACCAGGCACTGCGGGAGACCAAGGCCGCGGCCAGCCGCGCGGCCCGGGTGCTGCGGGTCGGATTCATGTCCAGCGCCGCCAACGAGGCCACCCAGCAGATCATCGCGGCGTTCACCCGCCGCCGGCCGGGCTGGCGGGTGGACATGCAGCAGGCCGCCTGGTCGGACCCCACCGCCGGGCTCGTCAGCGGCGACGCCGACGTTGCCCTGCTACGGCTGCCGTTCCCCGGCCAGGACGACATGCGGATCGAGGTGCTGCTCACCGAGCCCCGCTGGGTCGCGCTCCCCGCCACCCACCCGCTCGCCGCCCGTGAGCAGATCTCCTTCGACCAGCTGTGGGACGAGCCGTTCGTCGCCGCTCCCGCGGAAACCGGCTGGCGGCGCGATTACTGGCTGGCCACCAGCGAACGCCAGGGCCACCCCGTCCGCATCGGAGTCGTCACCGACCAGCCCGACGCCCTGCTGACCGCGATCGCCAACGCCTACGGCATCGCCCTGACCCCCGAATCCGCCGCCCGCTACTACGCCCGCCCCGGCATCACCTACCGGCCCGTCACCGGCGTGAGCCCCAGCCAGGTGGGCGTCGCCTGGCCGCCCGCCAGCGACACCAACCCCGTCGTCCAGGACTTCGTCCGCTGCTGCCTGGACAACAAGCCTCCGCAGCACCCCGGCAACCAGCCTGACGGGCTGACCGGCCGGGAACCTGGTGGTGCCCGCCCGGTACCTGCGCCCTGAGCTGAAGGGCCGGCCCCGTAGCGTTCGGCGGAAATGATTGTGGTGATGAACTCCCAGGCTCGTCCGGCGGACCCGGACCTCGTGCGCAGGGCGCTGGACAGCGCGGCCCGGGCCGGGCCGTACTTCGTGCTCAGCGTGGGGGACGACGGCCGGGCCTGGCGGCCGGCGGCCGAGCTGTACGCCGGCGGGCTGGCTGGGCTGATCGCCAGCACCGGGAGCGAGCTGGGCGTGACCGAGGCGCGGGTGGCGGCCTCCACCGTCCAGCTGGGCTATGCCGCCCGGCTGTGGTCACCGGTGCTGGGCTGCGCCCTGCAGGACGGCGTCGTGCCGGACCTGACCCGGCTGCGGGCGGCCGCGGGGTCGCCGATGCGGCTGAACCTGCCGGAGCCGCGCGGCTGGCGGGCCGGCGGCACCGGCGGGCTCGCCGCGCTGGCGTACCAGACGGTGATGACCTGCCACCTGGAACCGCTGGGCGCCGGCCTGCCGGTGAAGGTGGCCGCGGGCCTGCTGCGCGGTAACGCCGCCGCGGCGATGACCGCGGCGCTGCGCGTGCTCGCCTGCGCCCGGCCCGATCTGGTGCCAGCGGCGCGCGCGCTGGCGCAGCGGCTGCTGGCCACCGGGGTGCTGCGCAGGACGGGCGAGCTGACCGGTCCCGGGCTGGAGTTCCGCCGCCGGTCCTGCTGCCTGTTCTACCGGGTGCCGGGCGGCGGGCTGTGCTCGGACTGCCCGCTGCCCCGCCCGGGCGGCTGATAACCCCGCGACACGCCGGCACGACATGTGGTGCTTGGGCCGGCACCAGGATCTACATATGGTGTCTCGCGTACCCAGGCCGCCTGAGCCGGGATGCGCGAGGAGAAAGCATGACGGTCACTGATTCACCGCCCGGCACGGCCGGCCCGGGCGACGCCCCCGGATCATCGCGCCCGGCGGGGATGCGGGTGCGCAAGCGCAACGGCGACGCCGAGCCGGTTGACGTGAACAAGATCGTACGGGCCGTCGAGCGGTGCGCCGGCGGGCTCGATGACGTCGACCCGCTGCGGGTGGCGACCAGGACGATCAGCGGCCTCTACGACGGCGCGACCACCGCGGAGCTGGACCGGCTTTCGGTCCAGACCGCGGCCGAGATGATCGGCGAGGAGCCGCAGTACTCGCGGCTGGCGGCCCGGCTGCTGGCCGCGTACATCGGCAAGGAGGTGCGCGGGCAGGGCATCGCCTCGTTCAGCCAGTCCATCGGCCTCGGCCACGCCGAGAGGCTGATCGCGGACGAGACCGCGCGGTTCGTCAAGGACAACGCGCGCAAGCTCGACGACGCGGTAGACGCCGCCGCGGATCAGCGGTTCGAGTACTTCGGCCTGCGGACGGTCTACGACCGGTACCTGCTGCGGCACCCCGCCTCCCGGCTGGTGATCGAGGCACCGCAGTACTTCCTGCTGCGGGTGGCCTGCGGGCTGTCCGGGACGCCGGCCGAGGCGATCGGCTTCTACCGGCTGATGTCGTCGCTGGCCTACCTGCCCAGCTCGCCGACGCTGTTCAACTCCGGCACCCGGCACGCCCAGATGTCCTCGTGCTACCTGGTCAACTCGCCGCGGGACGAGCTGGACTCGATCTACGAGCGCTACGCGCAGGTGGCGAAGCTGTCGAAGTTCGCCGGCGGCATCGGCATCTCCTGGTCGCGGGTGCGCTCGCGCGGGGCGCTGATCCGCGGGACCAACGGCCAGTCCAACGGGATCGTGCCGTGGCTGCGCACCCTGGACGCTTCGGTCGCGGCGGTCAACCAGGGCGGCCGGCGCAAGGGCGCGGCGTGCGTGTATCTCGAGCCCTGGCACCCGGACATCGAGGAGTTCCTCGAGCTGCGGGACAACACCGGCGAGGACGCCCGCCGCACGCACAACATCAACCTGGCCAACTGGATCCCGGACGAGTTCATGCGCCGGGTGGAGGCCGACGGGACGTGGTCGCTGATCGACCCGGACCAGGTGCCCGGGCTGCCGGATCTGTGGGGCGAGGCGTTCGACGCCGCCTACCGCGCGGCCGAGGCCGAGGGCCTGATCGCCGGTCATGTCCGGGCGCGCGACCTGTATGCGCGGATGATGCGCACCCTGGCCCAGACGGGCAACGGCTGGATGACGTTCAAGGACGCCGCCAACGCGCGGTGCAACCAGACCGGGACGGCCGGCAACGTGGTGCACCTGTCCAACCTGTGCACGGAGATCACCGAGGTCAGCTCCGACGCGGAGACGGCGGTCTGCAACCTGGGCTCGATCAACCTGGCCCGGCACCTGACCGGCGATGGCGACGGCGGCGAGGGCATCGACTGGCCCGGGCTGCGGGAGACCGTCCGCACCGCGGTGCCGTTCCTGGACCGGGTGATCGACATCAACTACTACCCGACCGAGCAGGCGGCCGCGTCGAACCCGCGGTGGCGGCCGGTCGGGCTGGGCGTGATGGGGCTGCAGGACGTGTTCTTCGCGCTGCGCCTGCCGTTCGACTCCGGTGCCGCGCGGGAGCTGTCGACGCGGATCGCCGAGGAGATCTACCTAACCGCGCTGGAGACGTCGGCGGAACTGGCCGAGCGGCGCGGTGCCCACCCGGCGTTCGGGCAGACCCGCGCCGCGGCCGGCCAGCTGCAGCCCGACCTGTGGGGCGTCACCGTGGCCGGCGGCGGCCAGGCGGAGCGGTGGGCGGCGGTGCGCGAGAAGATCGCGGCCACCGGGCTGCGCAACTCGCTGCTCATCGCGATCGCCCCGACGGCCACGATCGCGTCCATCGCCGGGTGCTACGAGTGCATCGAGCCGCAGGTCTCCAACCTGTTCAAGCGCGAGACGTTGTCGGGTGAGTTCCTGCAGGTCAACGGGGCACTGGTGCGCGAGCTCAAGGCGCACGGGCGGTGGAACGCCAGCGTCCGCGACGCGATCAAGCGCGCCGACGGGTCGGTGGCCGGTATCGGCGAGCTGCCGGCCAGCTCGCGCGAGCTGTTCCGGACGGCGTGGGAGCTGCCGCAGCGGGCGCTCATCGACCTGGCCGCGGCGCGCGCGCCGTTCATCGACCAGAGCCAATCGCTGAACCTGTTCCTGGCCACGCCGACGATCGGCAAGCTCTCGTCGATGTACCTGTACGCCTGGAAGGCGGGGCTGAAGACCACGTACTACCTGCGGTCCCGGCCGGCCACCCGGATCCAGCAGGCCACCGTGGCCGCGGCCGCCCCGGACGCGGCCGGGCTTGACGGGGTGGCACCCGCTGACGGCGCCGACACCGGGCCGGACGCCGGGGCGGGCGCGGTGGCGTGCTCGCTGGAGAACCCGGACACCTGCGAGGCCTGCCAGTGACGGCCGCAGGCGCCGGGCCGGTCCAGGGCAGGCAGTCGCTGCTGCTGGATCCCGGCATGGACCTCACGTTGCGGCCGATGCGCTACCCGCGCTTCTACGACAGGTTCCGCGACGCGATCAAGAACACCTGGACGGTGGAGGAAGTCGACCTGCATTCCGACCTGGCGGACCTGGGCCGGCTGTCGGCGGCCGAGCGGCACCTGGTCAGCAGGCTGGTCGCGTTCTTCGCCACCGGCGACACGATCGTCGCCAATAACCTGGTGCTCAACCTGTACCAGCACGTGAACTCGCCCGAAGGACGGCTGTACCTGTCCCGCCAGCTGTTCGAGGAGGCGGTGCACGTCCAGTTCTACCTGACGCTGCTGGACACCTACGTGCCCGGTGAACAGGAGCGGTCCGAGGCTTTCGCCGCCGTGCAGAACATCCCGTCGATCCGGCGCAAGGCCGAGTTCTGCTTCCGCTGGATCGACTCGGTCTTCGAGCTGCGGGAGCTGCGGACCGCGGCGGACCGGCGGGCCTTCCTGCTCAACCTGATCTGCTTCGCCGCCTGCATCGAGGGTCTGTTCTTCTACGGCGCGTTCGCCTACGTGTACTTCCTGCGCTCCCGCGGCCTGCTGCACGGTCTGGCCTCGGGCACCAACTGGGTGTTCCGCGACGAGTCGCTGCACATGACGTTCGCGTTCGACGTCGTCAACACCGTCCGGCGCGAGGAGCCTGGCCTGTTCGACGAGGCCATGGGCGGACAGGTCAGGGACATGCTCGCCGAGGCCGTCGACTGCGAGGTCCAGTTCGCCGAGGACCTGCTCGGGCAGGGCGTTCCTGGCATGTCGCCAGCCGACATGCGCCAGTACCTGCAGCACGTAGCCGACCGGCGGCTCGCGCAGCTGGGCATCGGGCCGCGCTACGGGTCGGCCAACCCGTTCGCGTTCATGGAGCTGCAGGACGTCCAGGAGCTGTCGAACTTCTTCGAGCGCCGGGTGTCGGCCTACCAGGTCGGCGTCAGCGGCAGCGTCAGCTTCGACGACGACTTCTGACGCTCTCACCCGGCGTACGGTGGCCTGGGTGAGCGGCATGGCGACCGCACCGTAGCGGGCCGTGCGTGCGCCGGGAGGACGTGGAGAGTATGCGCGCAGTC
Source organism: uncultured Actinomycetes bacterium (assembly GCA_963702235.1). Taxonomy (GTDB): domain Bacteria; phylum Actinomycetota; class Actinomycetes; order Streptosporangiales; family Streptosporangiaceae; genus PALSA-505. Next base: position 346,039 of record CAVPBZ010000016.1, on the reverse strand, counting down.
GTGGTTGACGAGTTCGGGCCAGCCGAGCAGCTGCGGATCCGGGAGGTACCCGACCCGGCTCCCGGCCCGGGCGATGTTCTCGTCGGGGTCCAGGCGGCGGGCGTGAACCGGGCCGACCTGCTCGCGCGGGCCGGGAAGTACCACCGGGCCGGCCAGCCGCCGCTCATCCTCGGCCTGGAGTGCGCCGGCACCGTTCTGGCCGTGGGCGACGGTGTCACCGGCACCCGGGCCGGGGACCGGGTCATGGCCCTCGGTGCCACCAACGACCCCGGCTTCTACGCCGAGCGCGCCGTGATCCCGGCATCGTCTGTCGTCCCGGTGCCGGACGCCGTCAACCTGCTGTCCGCCGCCTGCCTCCCGACCGCGTGGCTGTCGGCCTGGTACTGCCTGCGGCGCCTGGCCGAGGTGCAGCCGGGCGAGACGGTGGTCGTTCACGCCGCGGCCAGCGGGGTCGGCAGTGCCGCGGTCCAGATCGCCGCCGCCGCGGGGGCCACGGTGATCGCCACCGCAGGGTCGGCAGAGAAGGTGGCCTGGGCACAGTCACTCGGCGCCCAGGCCGGGCTGGACACTTCGGCCCTGGACCGCGCCGGGCTGCTGGACCGGATCGCGGCGATCACCGACGGCCGGGGCGCGGACGTGGTTCTCGACACCGTGGGCGGCGACACCTTCAGCGACAGCCTGCGCGCGGCCGGATACGCCGGGCGCGTGGTCGCGCTGGCCAATGTGGCGCTGCAGCCCAGCACCGTGGACACCCGCGACTTCTACCCGAAGAACGTGCGGATCCTCGGCTTCCAGATCACCGCGCTCCTCGAGCACGGCTACGATCCGCGAACCGACCTCGCCGAGCTGCTGAACGGGGTCGCCGACGGGCGGTTCACCGTGCCGGTCGCCGCGACGTTCGGCTTCGCCGACGCCGCCAGCGCACACCGGCTGATCGAGAGCCGCCAGACCCGCGGCAAGGTCGTGCTCACCGTCGGCACCATCGCCTAGCCGCCGGGCGGGTAGTACCGCAGGCATAGCGGCAGGCGCGCCGCGTACGCCGCGCGGCGTAGCCGGGCCGGGAGAATCGGTCCGCGAGGCCGATGCCGCGCGTCACTGCCGTCCGTAGCGTCGTAAGGGCCGGGACAATCCGGCACGGACGAGGGAGCACGCGATGACCGAAGGCAAGGAACCATGACCGCTGCCCACAGCCCCGCGCTCGTCATCCGCTTGCCTGCCTGGCGGGCTTCCGGACGCTCGCCCGCCCGGTGGCGGCTGCGGGACCAGCGCCGCGCGAGCCTGGGCCGCGCGAGCCTGGGCCGCACCGATGCGGTCGCCGTCCTGCCCATGTCGTCCTGGCGCAGGCTGCTGGAGAAGCGCTGGCAGGCACGCCTGCTTGAGGTCACCGAGCTGTCCGTGGCCTTTTACGAGACCGGCGAACGCACCGGGCGGGGAGCCGGCGGCACCGCCGCCGCCGGGCGGGAACTTCGGCGGCTGCAGCGGCGAACGGTCGCTGCCCGGCGCGCCCTCGCTGATACCGAGGAAGCGCTCGGCCGGCTGGCCGCGGGCAGCTACGGACAGTGCGAACAATGCGCCGCGGACATCCCGGCCCGGTGGCTGCAGAGCAGGCCCGAGGCCCGGTACTGCCCGCGGTGCTCGCCGCCCCGGCTGACCCGGGCGGCGGTGCGCCGTGACGCGGCGGCCACGGCCGGGATCAGGCCGACTCGGCGGCCTTTTTGATCGCGGCCAGGGTGGCCGGGATGCCGGTCCTGGCGGCCTCGCTGCGGTCGGCGATCTGCGCTTGCGCGTCGGCTCCGTAGCGCTCCCCGAACCGGGCGATGCCGGCCGGCAGGAAGTCCCAGGACTCGGTGAGCCGTGTCCCGCCGTCCACGGGGGTGAGCGTGTAGCCCCAGCGCACCCAGGCGCCGCCGACGAGCCACGCGAACTCCCGGCCGGGCTCGGCCGCCACGACCTGCGACCGGGTTTCCCAGGTCCGGCCGGGAACCTCGTTGCGCCCGGTGAACCAGGCACCCACCCGCGGCCCGGCTCCGTCGTCCCACCAGCAGGCCGTGCAGACCGGGCTCCACTCGCCCGTCCTGGTCACGTCCGAGACCATGTCGTACAGGGCCGCCGGGGAGCTGGCGACCACGACCGACGCTGAATAGCTGAGACTGCTCACTCCCCCAGTATCCCGGGTCCCGCCCGCCACAGGCCCGGCTGACCGGGAAGCGGCAGCGTCTCGTCAGTCGCCGGAGCGGATGTCGTCGTCGTCGTCCTCCACTACGTGGACCGCCGCCTCCTCCGCGCTCGCCGCGCCGCCGTCGATCCCGGCATCACGCGCGACAAGATCGGCTTCGGCAGACGGGTGGGCTCCCTCGTCCTCGGCCACCAGCCGGCCGGCCCGGGGGGCCGGACCGTCATCGAGGAGCATCCCGTCCACGTCCTCGTCCGCGGCGTCGGGGTCCTCTTCAATGTCCTGAGGCTCCAGATCGTCGGGCTCGGGCTGAATGTCGGGCTCCTCCTCGGCGAGGTGCTCGTCGAGGGACTCGCCCTCCCCCGGCCCGGCGGCCGCCCCATCGGATCTCATCGCGTGCGACCACCGCTGCGGCGGGGTGACCCCCCGGTCGAGGGGATCGTCTCCCGGGTTGCCGTCTAGCGTGTCGGACGCGTCTTCTACCTCGTAATCCCGCAGGTCAGCGGATTCGTACGGGGGCTGGTCGGACATCTCTGCCTCCAGAAACGGGGCTCTGGCCGGTGCCGGCCATGCACCAACTCAATCATGAGTAAGCTCACGCGTTGTCAGCGAAAGAGTCCTGTGACACGGACGGGCAGGGACCAAGCCGGTGACCACGCGGATGCTGCTACGGGGCGGGCTGGTCGCGGACGGGATCGGCAGCACGGCCCGGCGCGCCGACGTGCTCATCGACGGGCAGGTCATCGCCTCGATCGACGAACGGACCATCGCCTCGCTCGACGGGCAGGCGATCGCCGCGGCCGATGCCCGCGGCACGCCGCCGGCCGACTGCGAAGTGATCGACCTGGCCCCGGGCAGCGTGGCCTGCCCGGGTTTTATCGACGCGCATGCCCACGCCGAGGGGCCGCTGCTGGCGGACGGGCGGCTGGACGGCGCGCTCGCCCAAGGGGTGACCACCCTCGTCGTCGGCCAGGACGGCGAGTCGTGGATCGGCGCGACCGCGGCGACCACGCGGTACCTGAACCAGTACTTCGCGCCGGTCAACGGCGCGTTCGAGCCGGCCCGCGCGCTCAGCGTGGCCGGCTACCGGGACGCGGTCTCCGGGCGGCTGACGCAGAACGTCGCCGTGCTCGCCTCGCAGGGCACGATCCGGCACAACATCGCGGGCCTGCGGCCGGGCCCGCTCGGGCCGGACGAGCGCGCCGCCGCGCGGCGCCAGGTGCAGGACGCGCTCGCCGCCGGGGCCGTCGGCCTGTCCAGCGGGCTGGACTACCTGCCGAGCCGGTTCGGCGGCGTCGATGAGATCGCCGGTATCGCCCGGCCGCTAGCCGCGGCGGGGCGCCCGTATGTCTCGCATCTGCGCGCCTACGGCCCGGGGGTGCGGGCCGGGCTGGACGAACTGGCTGCCGTCGGGCACGGGGCCGGCACCCGGGTGCACGCCAGTCACCTGTGGGGTACGCCCGCCGACATCGAGGCCGCGTTCCGGTCGGCCGAGGGGGCGGGCGTCGGCGTCACCTTCGACATGTACTCCTACCGCTCGTCCAGCACGATCCTCGCGATGCTGCTGCTTCCGGCCGACCTGCAGGCCGGCGGCCCGGAGCAGACGCTCGCCGCGCTGACCGACCCGGGGCGGCGGGCCGCGCTGCTGGCGCACGAGACGTTCACCGACGGCGCCCTGCGACACGTCCGGCTGGGCTGCCTGCCGTCCGGCTACGCGGAATTCGCCGGGCAGTCGGTCACCGAGGCCGCCAGGCGCAGCTCACGGCCGGCCGGCGAATGGGTCCTTGACCTGCTGGTCAGCACGCGCCTGCAGGTGGGCGGCCACCTGCACCGGCCGGCGCTTACCGAGGCCGACCTGGACTGGATCGTGGCCGACGACCGGTTTTGCGCCGGTTCGGACGGGATTTACCAGGGGCAGCACCCGCACCCCCGCGGCTACGGCGCGTTCGCGCGGCTCGCGGAGCACTATCTGGCCGACGGCCCGGACACCGGGTCGCAGCGGCTGGCCCGGCACCTCGCCACCAACGCGGCCGATGCCTACGGGCTGACCGGGCGGGGCCGGCTGGCACCCGGCATGGCCGCCGACATCTGCGTCATCGGGCCGGACGGGATGAGCGCGCGGGCCAGCTATGACGCTCCGCGGCTGACGGCGGCCGGGGCGGACCTGGTGATCGTGAACGGCGTCGTCGCCTGGCGCGACGGCCAGCCGGTGACGTCCCGGTTCCCCGGGCAGGTTGTCAGCTAGCCGGAAGGGATCGGGCGGCCCGTTTGTTGACGCAAGCATGCAAGTAGAAATCTGGTCTGATGTTGTCTGCCCGTGGTGCTACCTGGGCAAGCGGCGGTTCGAGCGCGCACTGGAGTCCTTCGGTCACCGCGATGAGGTCAGCGTGGTGTACCGGTCGTTCGAGCTGGATCCGGCCGCGCCCGCGGGAGTGACCACGCCCACCATCGAGCTGCTGGCCAGCAAGTACGGGATGCACCCGGAGCAGGCGAGCGACGCCCAGCGGCAGATGGAGGAGCGCGCGGCCGGGGACGGGCTGGAGTTCCGGCTGGGCGAGCTGCGCAGCGGCAACACCCGCGACGCGCACCGGCTGCTGCACCTGGCCAAGGAGCGCGGCCGCCAGGCCGAGCTGGCCGAGCGGCTGCACCGTGCCTACTTCACCGAGCAGGGATCGATCTTCGGCCACGACGCGCTGACCGAGCTCGCCGTCGAGGCCGGGCTGGACCGCGGCGAGGTGACCCGGGTGCTCGCCAGCGGGGAGTACGGCGACGCGGTGGACACCGACGAGGCGATGGCCCAGGCGCTCGGCGCGACCGGCGTCCCGCTGTTCGTCATCGACCGCCGCTACGGCATCTCCGGCGCACAGCCGCCCGAGGTCATCGTGCAGGCGCTGGATCAGGCCTGGTCCGACGCCCACGCGTCCGCCTCATGACGCCAGGCCGGCCCGGGCGAGCGCCTGAGGGCCGCACCGCGCCGGCCCGGGCGCACCTGACGGCGCGGAGCGACTGGTGAAGGTCCGGATCGCGGTCGGGCTGGGCGGGACCGAGCTCGGCGCCGACGCTTTCGCGGCCCTGGTGGCCGACCTCGCCGAACTGCGCTTCGACTCACTCTGGATATCGGAGATCCTGACCGGTCCTGGTCCGGATCCGCTGATCGCGCTCGCGACGGCGGCGCAGCTGCATCCCAAGCTCAAGCTCGGCACGACCATGCTGCTCCCGGGGCGCAACGAGGTCAGGCTGGCCAAGTCGCTGGCGACCCTGGACGTGCTCTCCCGCGGCCGGCTGCTGCTCACCTTCGTTCCCGGCCTGGCCTACGGACCGGAACGGGATGCGATCGGCGTCCCGGTCAACCAGCGGGGAGAGGCCATCGAGCGGACCATCCCACGGCTGCGCCGGTGGTGGGCGGGAGAAGAGGTTGACGGGATCACCGTGCGGCCGCGCCCGGTCCAGGATCCGCTGGAGCCCTGGCTCGGCGGCCTGGCCCCAGCCTCGCTGGAGCGGTGCGGCCGGATCGCGGACGGCTGGCTCGGCGCCTCGTGCACGCCCGAGCAGGCGGCCGCGGCCCGGTCGGCGATCAACGAGGCGGCGCGGCAGGCCGGCCGCAGCATCGATCCCGAGCACTTCGGCGTCAGCATCGGCTACACGCACCAGCCGCTGGACGACAGGCAGCTCGCCGCCCTGGCGGCACGGACGCGCGGCCGCGACATCGACCCGCGCGCCCTGGTGCCGGTCGGCTACGACGCGCTGCGCGCGGCCCTGCAGGCCTTCATTGACGTGGGGATGTCGAAGTTCGTCGTGCGCCCGATGTCTGTCCGCGGCCCCTGGCGCGAGGAACTCACCGGGCTGGCCGACGGGGTTCTCAGCCTGCAGACCTGACCCGGAAGGCTGTCCCCGGAGCCTGCTGGCAGACTGAGGGACATGCAGATCGGTGTCGTCTTTCCGCAGACCGAGATCGGCCCGGACGCGTCCGCGGTGCGCCGTTACGGCGAGCGGGCGGAACAGCTGGGGTTCCGGCACGTGCTGGCCTACGACCACGTGGTGGGTGCGGACCCGGCCGTGCACGAGGGGTGGAACGGCCCGTACGACGTGAACACCACGTTCCACGAGCCGCTGGTCATGTTCGGCTACCTTGCCGCGCTGACCCGGCTGGAGATGGTGACCGGCATCATCATCCTGCCGCAGCGGCAGACCGCGCTCGTGGCCAAGCAGGCCGCCGAAGTCGACCTGCTCACCGGCGGCAAGTTCCGGTTCGGCATCGGGCTCGGCTGGAACAGGGTCGAATACGAGGCGCTGGGCAAGGACTTCGCCAGCCGCGGCCGCCGCGTCGAGGAGCAGGTCGAGCTGCTGCGCCGGCTCTGGACCGAGCCGAGCGTCACCTTCCGCGGCGAGGACGAGCGGGTCACCGGCGCGGGGCTGGCCCCGCTGCCGGTGCAGCGGCCGATCCCGATCTGGTTCGGCGCCCAGTCGCGGGCCGCGTACCTGCGGGCCTGCCTGCTCGCCGACGGCTGGTTCCCGCAGATGCAGCCTGGTCCCAAGCTCGACGAGGCGCGCGCGATGGTCGCGGAGGCGGCGGCCGAGGCCGGCCGCGATCCCGGCGCGCTCGGCATGGAGGGCCGGGTCAGCTGGACCGGCGACGTCGCCGCGTTCACCGATCTAGCGGACCGCTGGCGGCAGGCGGGGGCCACCCACCTGGCCGTCAACACGATGGGCGCCAGGCTCGGCGGCGTTGAGCAGCACCTGGCCGCGCTCGAGCAGGCCGCGGCCGAGCTCGGCCTCAAGCCGCCCGGGTCCGCCTAACCCCGCCCGGGTCCGCCTGACCCAGGGCCAGCCAGACCGCCGTGTCCGGCGGGAGCCGGCCGCCGGTGAGCGGGCCGCTGGCCAGCAGAACCTCGGCATCACCGGGCAGCCCGACCGGTGCCGCCGACAGGTTGGCCAGGCAGCGCAGCCCCGGGCCGCGGTCGAAGTCGAGCACTCCGTGGGGGGCCGGCCGCCAGGTCATCGGGCCATCGCCGAGTCCTGGTTCGCCGCGACGTAGGTGCAGCGCCGTTCGGTAGAGCTCGAGCATGGAGTCTGGATCACCCGTCTCGATCTCGACCGTGAGGTCGCGCCACTCCTTGGGCTGGGGCAGCCAGGGAGGCGCCGCCGACGCCGGCGGCGAGAAGCCGAACGGCGGCTCGAGGCCGGCCCACGGCAGCGGCACCCGGCTGCCGTCACGGCCAGGGTCCACGCCGCCGGTGCGGTGCCAGATCGGGTCCTGGCGCAGTTCGTCCGGGATGTCCTCGACCTCCCACAGGCCGAGTTCCTCGCCCTGGTAGACGTACACCGACCCGGGCAGCGCCATCGTGAGCAGGACCGCCGCGCGGGCCCGGCGGGTGCCGAGCACGGTGTCCACCGGCTGGCTGTGGTCGCGGCGCTGCAGGCTGAAGGAGGTATAGGCGCGGCCGTACCGGGAGACGTGCCGGTCGACGTCGTGGTTGGACAGCACCCAGGTGGCCGGCGCGCCGGCCGGTGCGTGCAGTTCCAGCGTGCTGTCGATCACCTCGCGCAGCTGCGCGGCGTCCCAGGCGCAGCACAGGTACGGGAAGTTGAACACGGTGTGCAACTCGTCGGCGGACAGGTAGCGGGCGAACCTGGTGGCGTCCGGCAGCCAGATCTCCCCAATCAGCACCCGGTCGGCGTACTGCGCCGCGATCGCGCGCCAGGACCGGTAGATCTCGTGCACGTCGTCCCGGTCGACGTAAGGATGCGCGCCCGGCGGCGGCTCGTCCGGGCCGACGTCGCGCAGCCCGGGATCCTTGGTGAGCAGGGCCGCGGAGTCGATCCGGATGCCGTCGGCGCCGCGGTCGAACCAGAACCGCAGCACGTCCTCGAACTCCTCCCTGACCTCCGGGCTGGCCCAGTTGAAGTCCGGCTGCTCGGGCGCGAACAGGTGCAGGTACCACTCGCCGGGCGTGCCGTCCGGCTCGGTGACCCGGGTCCAGGCCGGCCCGCCGAACATCGACTGCCAGTCGTTCGGCGGCCGGTCCCCGCCGGCGCCGCGGCCCGGCCGGAACCAGAACCTGCCGCGCTCGGCCGATCCCGGCGCGGCGGCCAGCGCGGCCTGGAACCACGGATGCTGGTCCGAGCCGTGGTTCGGCACGATGTCGATGATGATCCTGATCCCGTGCCCGTGCGCCTCGCCGATCAGCGCCTGGGCGTCGTCGAGCGTGCCGAACACCGGGTCGATGCTCCGGTAGTCCGAGATGTCGTATCCCGCGTCGGACATCGGGGACGGGTACCACGGGTTGAACCAGATCGCGTCGATGCCGAGCCGCGCGAGGTACGGCAACCGCGCGCGCACGCCGGCCAGGTCGCCGATCCCGTCCCCGTTGCCGTCGGCGAAGCTGCGCACGTACAGCTGATAGATCGCGGCGCCGCGCCACCAGGCGTTGCCCGGCGCGGCAGACCCGCCAGGCTGCTGAGATCCGAGATCGTGCACGGAAGACCTGCTTTCTCTCATCGGTGGCATAGGGCTCAGCCCTTGAGGCCGCCGGCACTCAGGCCGGACATGATGTTGCGCTGGAAGACCAGGAAAAAAATGATCGTGGGAATCGCGGCGATGGCGGAAGCGGCGATGATGAGGTTCTCGGGTGTGGTGGTCGCCCCCGTGATCCCGACATTGATCGTTTCCCTGGTTGGGGTGTAGCCGCTCTCGACAAGTAGGGGCCAGAGGAAATCCTTCCAGACAGCGACGAACCCAAAGATCGTGACGACGCCAAGGATCGGCCGGGAAATCGGCAGGACTATCGAGCGCAGAGCCCGCAGCGGGGACGCACCATCGATCGCCGCGGCATCCATCAGCTCGGCTGGAATCGAATCGAAGAACCGCTTGAGCAGGAAGATGCTGAAGGCGTTAGCGACGGAAGGCAGCCAAATGGCCTCAGGTGTGCCGATCAGGTTCACATGCAGGATCGGCAGGTTGGCGACGGTGAGATACTGCGGCACGATCAGGACGGTGGAGGGGATCATCAGGGTGGCCAGCATCATGCCGAAGATGGCGTTACCTAGCACCGGCCGGAGCTTTGAGAACGCGTAGGCAGCGGCAACGTCGAAGATGAGCTGGAACGCGAGAGCACCGAACGCGTAATACAGGGTGTTGAACATCAGCCGGCCGACGCTGAGGGTATTCCAAGCGGTGACGTAGGTGCTCGGATGGATATGGGCAGGAAAAAACGTGGGCGGCACCTGGCCCGCTTCTTGGGTGGACTTGAGCCCGTCGGTGAGCAGGAAGTAAAGAGGGCCGATGAACACAAGCGTGAAGACGACGACGACCAGGGTCAGCACGATCCGGTAGGCAAGCTTACTGCCCGGTCGGTTCAGCTGGGCCTTGGATATCAGTGTCCGTGACGGTGCGTCGCGCTGAGCCGTGCGGCGCCTCGACGTTTCGGCCCTGGCGGCGAGCACTGACACGTGAGCTCCTGTTTCCTAGCCGCGGTCGCGGCTCAGCCAGAGGTAGGCGCCGGAGAAGGCACCGAGCACCAGCATGAGCACCACGCCGAGCGCCGAGGCGCTGTTGTAGTTGCTTGAGCCACTCATGGAGAACGCGTAAATGTAGATGAGGTTGACCACAGAAAGCGTATTGTTGTTCACTCCTGGCCCCCCGGTCAGGATGAATGCCTCGATGAACATCTGCATGGTGGCGACGATCTGCAGCATCAGCAGCATCGAGAGGATCAGCTTGGTCTGCGGCACCGTGATGTGCCGGATCTTCCTGTACAGGCCGGCGCCGTCGAGCTCGGCGGCCTCGTACAGCTCGCCCGGGATGTTCTGCAGCGCGGCCAGGTAGATCAGCGTCGCGCCGCCCATGTTCATCCAGGTTGCCGCGATCACCACTGCGATCATCGCGGTGGTCGGCATGCTGGTTCCTGGCGACTGCACCCACTGCGAGGTCGGCAGGTGCAGTAGCTGCAGGATGCGGTTGAACAACCCATAGGTAGGGTCGTAAAAATAGGCGAAGAGCAGCAGCGCCGATGCGGGCGGCAGCATTACGGGCAGGTACACGAGGGTCCGGAGATAACCCTTGGCGTGTCGCAGCTCGTTAAGCAGAATCGCGGCGAAGAACGGCACCGCGTAGCCGAAGACCAGCGCGAGCCCGGTGAACTCCAGCGTGTTGCGCCAGGCCGTCCAGAACGTCGGATCGTGGAAGATCCGGCTGTAGTTCTGCCACCCGGCCCACGTGGTCACGCCCAGGTGGGTCTTCTGGAAGCTCATGATGATCTCGCGCGCCATCGGGTACCAGGAGAAAAGCGCGAAGCACAAGACCGCACCGATGAGGAACCCGTGCGCGGAGAGGTTGCGCCTGAGCTGCCGGCTCCGCCTGCTGCCGGCGGCCCGCCGCTCAAACGGGCCGGGGCTGCCCTTGGCCTTGCTGAGCATGACCGCAGTGTCCGTCATCGATTCTCCGGATCCTCCTAGGACGAGGCCAACCAGCTAAGGCGCGATGACTCCGCTGGGGTGCGATGGCCGAGCTGCGGCGCAATCAGCCGCGCTGGCGCCGCGGACTCGCCGCGGGGGCCGGGAGCCCGGCCCCCGCGGCGGCCTCCTATCCGCCGCTGTTTGTCAGGAGTGTGTTGACGTTGCTCGCTGCTGTCGAGAGCAGCTGGCTGTAATTAGGGTTCGGTTCGGTCAGCGCGTCGAGCATCGGCGTGTTCAATGCCGCGTACAGCGCCTGGGCGTCGGGAGGCTCGCCCATGCCATTCTCGTGCGCGGCGACGAAGGTCGAGTAGTAGGACGTGTTGATCGTCGCGCTCGCGCCGAGGAGTTGCTGGTACTTCTGCGCGGTAGCACCGGTGAACAGCTGTGGCTCAGGAAAGCCGACAGGGAAGCCGTCGGCCTTGCTCCTCGCGAAGTTGAACTGACCCTTGCCCGGTGTCAGCGACTCGAAGACGAGCCACTTGATGCCGGCCCGGATCTGTGCCGGCGTGTCGCTCTTCGCGAACATGTAGCCGTTGCCACCAGACAGCGAGCCTGCGGGGGTGCCGCCGGTGCTTGGCAGCGGGCCCATGCCGTAGTCGTTCACGTTGCCGTGGTCTACAGGGACGATGGTGTTGTAGATGTCGTCAGGCGCCGCGATGTACATCCCGAGCTTGTTGGCGGCTATCTGCTGTTGCAGGGTGCCCCAGGCGAGCTGCTGGGTCGCGCTCATGCTGTGATCGACGAACCGCATCTGGTGCAGCGCCTGCAGGATCGCCGTGGCCTTCGGTGCGTTGGTCGAGTTGTTGAAGCCCGCCTGGCCGTTGGAGCCCACGATCTGACCGCCCATCGCGTCCATCTCGGAGGTGAAGTGCCAGCCGCCGACGGGGCTCGCACTGTAGTCGCCGTAGCCGTAGATGCCGTGGCCGAGAGCGGCAATCGCCTTGGCATCCTTCTCCACGCCCGCCCAGGTGGTCGGGGGCTGGTTGGGGTTGAGCCCGGCCTGTGTGAACAGCTTCCTGTTGATGATCAGGCCCTGTGTGTAGTTGGACGTCGGCAGTCCGTAGAGCGTCTTGCCCGCGGTTTCCGCGGCCATCGCCGAGGGCACGATGTCACCCAGGGTCGGCACCGTGCTTTTGTTCACGTACGAGGTGATGTCGGCGGCCTGGCCCGCGTCGAGGACCTGGTGAAGGTCGGTGAAGTAGGCGTAGAAGAGGTTGGTCTCGGTGCCGGCCTTGAGCGTCGCGGTGAATTGGGCCGGGACCTCACACTGGCCGGTGTAGGTGACGCTCTTGATGGTGATGTTGGGGTTTGCCTTCTCGAAGGCGGTAACGTCCTCGTTCCACTCCTTGTGCTGAGCCGCAGCCGTTGCCGGCGGTGCGCAGTTGACGCTGATGGTCACGTGGCCGCCGCTCGATGAATTCGAGGAGGGGGTGCTTGAGCACGCCGCGGCGGCAAGCCCCAGAGCCGCGACGGCGGCGACGGCGGCAGGCTTGCGATAGCCGGCCCGTCGATGAAGCTGTCTGCTCATCGATCAATCCTTCCCTGTGCTGAAACATGGCGATGATCCGCTCGCCCCGCCGCAGTTGCGGTCGGCGAGGTGGCGTTGTGGTCCGATCCCGTCGGGTGACGCTGCTCGCCTGCAGACGCCGCCGTCGTGTTGCGCTCAACATACTGATATAGACACATAGCCGCAAGATGTCGATGAAACTTCGCAAGGATACAACTTGATTACGGAGATGCCAGAGATATGAGCCCGAACGGCCGCTTCTGAGGGCTCGGGAGGCCGACGTGGGCAGTCCGCTCGCAAGGTCTGGACCACGAGTCCAGCCGGCTTTCAGGATGCGCAAGAGACGACGGCTCGGCGCTGTAAGTTACGCTCAATTGTGAGCCACGTCACGCAAGTACTTGCTACAGGATGTCGTACGCTTGCAGCATGACACGCGCACCAACCCGGCGGCTGGCCGACGTGGCCAAGAAGGTGGGAGTCAGCGAGGCCACGGTGAGCCGGGTGCTCAACGGCAAGGCCGGGGTGTCCGACTCGACCAGGGAAGCGGTCCTGACCGCGCTGGACGTGCTCGGTTACGAGCGCCCGACCCAGTTGCGCGGCGAGCGCGCCCGGCTGATCGGCCTGGTCCTGCCCGAGCTGCAGAACCCGATCTTCCCCGCGCTGGCCGAGGTGATCGGCGGCGCGCTGGCCCAGCGCGGCTTCACCCCGGTGCTGTGCACCCGCACGGCCGGCGGCCTTTCGGAGGCCGACTACGTCAGCATGCTGCTCGACCAGCATGTCTCCGGGGTCGTCTTCGCCGGCGGGCACTACGCCGAGCTGACCGCCCCGCACGAGCACTACCGGCTGCTGCACAGCCGGGGCATCCCGGTGGTGCTGCTCAACGCCGCGATCGAGGGTCTGGACTTCCCGTGCGTGTTGACCGATGACGTGACCGCGGCGGGGCAGTCGTTCCGGCACCTGGCCTCGCTCGGCCACCAGCGGATCGGCCTGGTCGTGGGTCCCGCGGACCACGTGCCGTCCCGCCGCAAGCTTGCGGCGTTCACCGAGCACGCCGAGCGGGCCGGGCACGAGGTCGCGCCGGTCGAGCACGCGCTGTTCTCGGTGGAGGGCGGCCAGGCGGCGGCCACCCGGATCCTGCGGCACGGCGTGACCGGCATCATCTGCGGCAGCGACCTGCTGGCGCTCGGCGCGATCCGGGCGGTGCGGCGGGCGGGCCTGACCGTGCCCGGCGACGTGTCCGTCGTCGGTTTCGACGACTCCGGCTTCATGAACTGCACCGACCCGCCGTTGACCACCATCCGCCAGCCGATCGAGTCGATGGGCACGTCCGCGGTCGCGCTGCTGGTCAACCAGATGGAGAGCGTCGCGGTCTACCCCGAGGAGCTCCTGTTCGAGCCCGAGCTCGTGGTCCGCGGCTCGACCGGCCCGGCCCCGGTCCGCACCGTCCCTGCCGCCGTGGCCAGCCCGGCCGCCGCGACGGCCGGCTGACCTGGCACCGCGGCACGGGTGGGCTGGCGCCACGGCCGGGCCGCGCACGTCCGGGGCGCCTGGGGTCTGCGTGCCTCGTGGCTCAGGTGATGTCAGCTGGCATATCACCTGGCCAGCCTCGCGCAGACGGCGAGGGCGTAGATCCGCCGCAGCTCGGTGAACCTGTTCGCGTTCACGGCCGGGGTGATCTGCGAGTTGACCGAAACGACGACCGAACGGCTCCCGTTCGCCGTCGCGGCGGCGAATTGCGTGTAGCCGAGGCCTGGTCTACCTCGAAGACGGTTGAGCCAGAGGTTGGCTAGTGGCCGCCGCCGGACTGCTCGAAGACCAGCTGGGCGCGGTGCATCCAGTCCTCCCGGCCGCGGGCGCGCAGGAAGGCCAGGATGACGACGGTGACCGCGAGCACGGCGATGAAGACCATCAGGCCGTAGTACACCGGCCCGGTGCTGGTGAACGGGGAGAAGTAGGACTTCCAGATGACTATGATGCCCGCGGCCGAGGCGACCAGCGGGACGACCAGATGCAGCAGCGGGTTGAACTGGGCCCGGCCCCCGGTCAGGTAGTACTTCACCACCCCGATGTTGCACAGGATGTACATGAACACCAGGCCGATGGTGATCGCGTTCGCCCAGGAGAAGAACACGTTGGCCGCGCCGAAGATCAGCACGAGCACGAACGCGAGGATCTGCACGCCGACCTCGAGGTGGATCGCGTTGACGGGCGTCTTGCGCTTCGGGTTGACCTTGCCCAGCGCGGCGGGCAGCACGCCGGACCGGCCCATCGCGTACCAGGTCCGGGTGCCGCCGTTGAAGCAGGCGATGGACAGGGCGATGGCCGAGTTCAGCAGCGCGAACAGCAGCAGCACCCAGCCGCCGCCCCACACTCGCTGCGCGAACGTGGCCACCGGGAAGGCCGCGTTCGGGTTGGTGATCGCCGAGGTCGGGGTGCTGACGCCGATGCCGACGAGGTATCCCCAGGTCACGAATACGAAGTAGATCATCAGCACGATGACGGACCCGACCAGCCCGATGGGCACGTTGCGCTTGGGGTTCTTGCTCTCCTCGGCGAGCGGGCCGGTGGATTCCCAGCCGCTGAACGCGAAGATCGAGAACACCACGCCGAGGAAGAGGTTGCCCGCCAGGCCGAAGTGAGCGGGATTGAGCGGAGCCCAGCTGAACCCGCCGTGCCCGGGCGACCCTAGCCCGGTGAACGCGAGCGCCAGCATGATCACGATCTCGATCACGCCGGTGATGATGAGCGCCTTCTCCGAGATCGCGATCCCCTGGTAGGCGAAGAAGATCACCAGCGCCAGGCCGGCCAGCACGAAGATCCACCACGGGACGTCGACGCCGTACTCCTGCTTGATCCCGGGTTCGAGGACCGTCTTCGACAGGTAGGACAAGGTGAGCGCGGCCACCGGCGGCAGCCAGATCGAGAACAGCACGCCGGCGAAGAAGCCCGCCCGCGGATGGAAGGCCCGGGCGATCCAGGTGTACCAGCCGCCCGCCGACGGGAACACCTTGGCCAGCTGCGCCGCCGACAGTGCCTGCAGCCCGAGCAGGACGCCGCCGAACAGGAACGCCCACGGCGTCATGAGCCCGGCGAACCCCACGATGAAGACGAAGGACGCGAGGATGGCGAACGACGGCCCGATCGTGGCGATGCCCTGCATGAGCATGCCGGGCAGCCCGATCGCGTTCTCCCGCAGCTCGGTCCCGACGCTGCCCTTACTGGACTGACTCGACTGACCGGCCTCTACTGCCACCGTGAGTCTCCTTCCCGTAACCCGCCGGAAGCAGGAATCCCGTCGTCGCGGAGCATTCGCTCACGGACTGGCCATCCGCTCTACTGGGAGTATCGACCTCGCGGGCGGACCTTGGCAAGGTTTCTCACCGGTCCGCTTCGCCCTGGCTTGTGCGGGTCTGCTGGCGCCAGGGCCGGGCCGTCAGAAGGCGGGCTGCACGTGCGGGTCGTGCTGCCACTTGCTGGTCAGGAACGTGTAGGCGTCGGCGGCGAGCTGCTCCTCGCTGTCGAACAGCGGCCGCCAGATCTTGGTGGCCGCGGCGAGCCGCGGCAGGGCATTGCCGAACGCCTCGACGGTGAGCCAGCCGTCATAGCCGATATCGCGCAGCGCGCCGAAGATCGCGTCCCAGGCCACGCTGCCCGTTCCGGGCACGCCCCGGTCGTTCTCGGATATGTGCACGTGCGCGATCCGCGGGCCGGCCCGGCGGATCGCGTCGGCGGGATGCTTCTCCTCGATGTGCGCGTGGAAGGTGTCGAAGTGGATGCGGCAGTTCGGGTGCCCGACCTCGTTGACGAAGCGGATGGCCTGATCGACCGTGTTGAGGTGGTACAGCTCGAAGCGGTTGACGACCTCCTCGGCGACCACGACCCCCGCGCCGGCGGCGTACTCGGCCACCCGGCGCAGGTGCTCGACGCTGCGCTGCCACTCCTCCGCCGTGGCGCCGCGGCCGGTGAAGACGCCGAGCGCGACCTGGTGCGGGCCGCACAGCAGGGATGACCCCACGGTCGCGCAGCAGTCGATCACCTGCCGCATGTGCTGGTACGCGCTCTCCCGGACGGCCGGGTCGGGACTGAGCGGGTTGTGCTCGGGAGCGATCACCGTGTTCGCGGTGCGCTGCAGCCCCAGGTCGTCCAGCCGCCGTGCCCACAGCGCCCACTTCGCCTGATCGAGATCGAAGATCGGCACCTCGACGCCGTCGAAGCCGATCTCCTTCAGCCGCCCGAGCACGGGCATCAGGCCGTCGTCCATCTCGTCGGCCCACAGGTACAGGTTGATGCCGTACTTCATCTGCCGCCTCGGTAGCCCGCGCCGCTCATGCGTGCATTCGCTCGCTAGCAGCGCGAATCCCGTCCCCCAGTATGCGGGCCCCGCTGACCCCGGGGCAAGGGTGGCCGCCGGGCCGTCCGAGCGCGCTCGGGCTGTGGGGCTTCTTCCGGCCGGGGCCCGGCGGCTTCACCTTCTCCGTGTTCAACATCAGCCACCGCCTGACGGTGGAGGGGTTCGCGCTCACCGTGGTGTTCTCGATCCAGGGCCTGACCGGGTGGGAGGGTGCCGATCCGCTCGCCGAGGAGACCCGCGACCCGAAGCGGAACGTGCCCAGGGCGACGATGCTGTCGATCATCCTCCTCGGGGTGTTCCTCGTCATCACCTACTGGGGCCAGATCATCGGCTGGGGCGTCAGCAACCTCACCGCCCTGCCCAAGTCGGCCGAGCTGCCCGGCCTCGTGCTGGCCCACCGGTTCTGGGGCGGCGGCTGGGTCATCCTGCTGCTCGCCTTCCTCAACACCACGATCGCGGTCTGCCTGGCGACGGCGAACGTCGGCACCCGCATGTGGTACAAGATGGCCAAGAACGGGTCATTCCCCAAGGCGCTGGCCAGGACTCACCCGCAGTACCGCACCCCCACCAACGCGATCCTGCTGCAGATGTGCCTGTCGCTGGCGGCCGGCATCGGCGTCGGCGCCTGGGTCGGCGCCAACGTGTCATTCCTCCTGGTCGACGGGCTCGTGCTGGTGCTGGCGGTGCTGTTCGTCTACGTGATGGCCAACGCCGCGGTGTTCTGGTACTACTTCCGGCAGCGGCGGGCGGAGTTCAACGTGGTCCTGCACGTGCTGTTCCTGCTGATCTCCACGGGCGCCCTGGTCTACCCGACCGTGTACTCCTTTATCCCGTTCCCGGCCGCGCCGTACAGCAACGCGCCGCTGATCGACGGGCTGTGGCTGGCCGTCGGCATCATCGTGCTCATCGTCATGCGCGTCCGCGGCCGCGAGCAGTGGCTCCTGACCGCGGGCGCCGCGCTCGGCGAGACCGCGGACCCTGCGCCGTAGCGGGCGGGATCAGATTTCCCTGCTAGCGGCCAGGGTGTGACAGCGGCGATGGGTGCCTGGGCTCGTAGATGGGAAACTCTGAGCCGTCCGGCAGGCGGATGGCCGCCAGCAGACCCCACCCCTGATCGACGACGTCCCGCGCCACGTGGACGCCCTTGCTCCTCAGCTCGGCGAGCGTGGCCTGAATGTCGTCGCACATCAGGTAGAGCTCGTTGCCGCCATCGGTTGTGGACCGAGACCGAGCCGTTCGACTTCGAGGGCACATACCTCCAGCTCAGCGGGGCATTCTGCAATCCCCAACCCGTCCAGCGTCCGCACCCGCCGGTCCTCATCGGCGGACGCTCGGCCCCCGTGCTCCGCGTGGCCGCCGAGCACGCCGATCTGTGGAACATCCCTGGCGGCGACATCGACGACGTCATCGGCCGCAGCGCTCTGCTAGACCGCTACTGCGCTGAGATCGGTCGCGACCCCGCCTCGGTCACCCGCTCGATCCACCTTTCAATCTCCTATGACCAGCCCAGCATCACCCAGGAAGCGATCGGCAAAGCGGTCGCCGCCGGCTTCCGGCACATCGTCCTCGGACTGCCAGCGCCCTACCCCGCCAACGTCGCCCAGTGGGTCACCGACGAGCTCATCACCACGTGGGCCTAGTCGTAACCGCTGGGCTCATCGACTGAGGCCGGGGTTGGCCCGGCGTCTGGCCTGGAGGTGCTGGCCGGACGCCGGGCCGCCGGGGCGTTAGGGGTAGCTCACCACGTCGGCCGGGCCGGGGTTCGCCGAGTTCACGGCCGCGCCCGTGTCGTTCACGACGTGCTGGATGCCGCCGGATCCGTTGAGGAAGCGGGTCAGCAGGTCGTGCATCTGAATGCCGGGAGTGTCGGGGACCTGGAACGCCGTGCTCGCCTCGATCGGGATGCCGAGCGCGAAGAAGCAGTAGCTGCCCATCCCGTACCCCTGGAAGCTGCTGACCCGGGGAGTCACCAGGAACGCCGGGTAGCCGTCCTGGGCCGGACTGGCCATCCAGGCGGCCTGGCTGGGCGGGTCGTAAGGCATCTCGTTCTGGAAGAAGATGTCCGTGCCGCCCTGCCCGTTCCAGATGACCTGGTCCTTCTGGTAGTGCTCGACGAACAGGCCGTATGCGGTGACGTTGTCGCCGTTGACGACCACGCCGGTGTCGGCAACGTTGCTGGTCCAGCCCACCCCAGCGCCGTGGTCGGCGCGCCAGGCCCAGATGTTGTCGAGGATGACGTTCGACCTGTTGACCAGCAGGCTATTAGCCGCCTGGCCGGGGGTGGCGCCGCCGATGCGGAAGAACACGTCCTGGACCAGCGTCGGGTCAGCTGCGGCCGCGCCGCGATCGCCGGACGGACCCAGCCACAGCAGCGCCCGGGAGTTCTGCGGGCCAGCGTCGATGATCATGCCGGACAATTTCGCGCCAGGCGCGCCGACGACGTCCATGGCCGCGGTCCCGTGCTGCGGGACAAGCGTGGGGAAGCCCAGGCCCAGCACCACGGTGTCCGGCCGGGTGACCACGATCGGGGCCTTCAGGTCATACACGCCGGGGGTCAGGATCAGGTCCTTGCCCAGAGCCAGCGCGACGTCGATCGCCGGCACGGGTGTGCTCGGGCTGGCGATGAAGAACTTGCTGATGGGAATGGCGGTGCCCGGCGTGGGGCCGCTGCCCCACGTGGTGCCCGCGGAGTTGTGCTGCACGGCCGGGACGAACACGCTGTAGTTGCCGGCCGAGTCGGTCTGCAGGTACGGCTCCTCCTGCGTCACCGGGCTGGTGGCCAGCGTGGTGTACGGCCCGGCTCCGCCGGGAACGCCGAAGCTCTGCGGGGGCGCGCCCACGTCGCCGGAGAAGACCTGGTTCCAGACGCCGTTGGTCCAGTTGTCGATGTTGCTGTTCCGGACCAGGAACTGCTGCTGGGAGCCGTTGATCACCTGGCTGCCGGTGAATGCCGAATCGGCGACGAAGCCGCCGCTGGCGAAGTCGGGGGAACCGGTGCAGTAATCCATCAAGGTGGTCAGGCCATTCACCTGGACCCGCCGCATGGGCGCGGCCTGCGAGACCGCCCAGAACTCGGTATTGGCATAGCAGCCGCCGCCGCCGGTCACGTTGATCGTGAGGTTCGACACCGAGCGCCAGAAGTTGTCCAGCGCGACGCAGTTGGTGGGGGCGAAGCACTGGTTATAGACGTCGATGGAACCATTGATGGTCACGTCGCCCGGCGAGGTCCCCAGGCCGGCGACCTCCGTGTAGTAGCCCACCTGGAAGATCAGCGGGTCGGCGGCCGACCCGTAAGTGCCGGGCTCGAACAGCAGCGCGTAGCGCTGGGCGCCGAACTGGTTGGAGACCTGCTGATTGGCGATCGAGTTGACGGTGGCCTGGATCTGGCTCTGCGGCATGCTGGGGGTGAAAACGTAGACATTCGGGCCGAAGCCCGGCTGGCCCGGCGGCGGGGACGCCGGCCTGACCGGACCGCCCCTGGGAACGCCCGCCCTGGCAGCGCCCGCCCGGTGTGCGGCAGGGGCGGTTTGCGCCGCGGCGGCGACACCGCCAGCCGAAGTCACCCACGCGGTCACGGCAGCGGTGGCGAGGATCAGGCCGCGACGCAGCCGGCGGCCGCGGCCGCTCCCCCGCGCGGTCGTCCTCAGCGTGGTCCGGTCGAGGCGAGTCTGTGGCATCAGTGCTCCAGTCTCCTTGAACCATGGGATCGTTCCCTTTCCGCCAGCATCGGCGACGGGCAGAAAGTGTCAACAACTAGCCAGCAATTTCCCCGGAACGTTAATGCTCACAGGCTTCCCCCGCGGCCCCGGGGGCTCAGGATCGGCGCGTCAGTCCCTGCCGGACGCTGAACCCGGCACCCCACCCGATCCCGTAGGCCCAGTGCATAGCGTTGTTCACCGTGTTGGCGGCCTTGTCGGGCAGCTCAGTCTGGAAGAGGCCTTCGCTCAGCCGCTTGCCGACCTGAGCGGGGGCTGGAGCATCGTCCCAGTTCCTGACGCCGCGGAACTCCCAGAACAGCAGGCTTTCGCTGCCGCCGCTGCGGTACCGGGCGTACTGGGCTAGGTCCATCGCCGCCGTGCCGATCGCCCCAGCGACTGCACCGCGCAGCAAGACCGCGAGCGCGGCAGGATGGCGGGACTGACTCGGCGAGCGCAGCATTACCGGATCATGCGGCCCGGCCGGCCGGGCTGGCTCCGCGCCGCCGGGCTACCCGGACTGTGCTGGTGGACTGCCGGGAATCGCTCAGCGGGCCATCCCGATCTGGCGGCAGCGAACACGGCCGCGAACGTCTGGGTCCGCCGGGCGAGCCGCTGGACCGTCACGGCCGGCAGATACGGGTAAAGCTCGCACGCGAGCTCGGCGCGGGACTTGTACCCCATCCGGGGGTCGGCGTCTGCCCGGTGCACCCGCCCCGCCGTCCTCCCGCTCCGGGCACGGGAAGTGAGCGCCGAAGCCAGGCCGCTGCCTGGATCCACCACCGGGATCACCAGGACCCGGCTGTCCTCGTAGCCGATCAAGTTCTCGACCAGGGTGAGGGCGAGCCCCGGCGCCAGGGCGTCAGCGTCGTCGATCATGACCACGACCGGCGCCGCTGCCGACACCGCGGCCGTCGCCCGGGCAGCTCGCGCGAGTGCGCCGTTCGCACCGTCCGGGCTGTCATCTCCTGCCATGCCGACGGCGGCCACCGCCAAGCCGGCCAGCAGGAACGACAGTGCTGCGGCAAGACTGGAGGCGAACAGGCTGCCCGCGCGTAGCGGGGCAGTTCCGCGCCACTGGTCCTGGCAGAGCATCTCAGCTGCGCGCTGCCGCACCCCGGCTCCCATCAGGCACGTCTGCAGCACCGCAGCTTGCGGGCCGGGCCCGTCCGGCAGCGCCCTGCCATTCATGCGCACCACCAGAGCGGCCGGGGCATCAACGCGGTTGATAGCCCCGGCAAGCTGGTCAAGGACAGTGGACCGCCCCCAGCCCGGCGGTACCGCAAGCAGAACCGCGCGCGACCCGGTGCCGCCCTGCCGGACGCCCTCCCACCACTGCGCCAGCTCCCTCGCCGCTGCCTCGTGTCTCCCGCTCAGCATGCCCCCCAGCCTATGGCTGGCTCCTATCCTGATCGAATGAACCTGGAGTTCAGCGGTGAGATGTGGTTCTGGAAAGGCCCGGCGCCGTGGCACTTCATCACCGTTCCCGACGAGGAGTGCGGTGAGCTGGAAGCGGTTTCCGCGTTCGTGACCTACGGCTGGGGCATGATTCCGGTCACGGCGCAGATAGGGGCAACCGGGTGGAAGACGTCCCTGTTCCCGAAAGACGGGCGGTACATCGTGCCGGTGAAGGCAGGGGTGCGGAAGGCCGAGGAGCTCGAGGCAGGTGACGTGGTGACGGTCCGTCTGGCCGTCGATGCCTGACCAGCCAGCCGGGCAGCCAGCCCGGGTGAGGGTGGCCGGCCCGTCACCGCCGCGGGGACCATGTATCAGCTGGAAGGGTCGTGCCTCCAGCTAGGGACAGGCCAATCCGATGGCGCCGATACTGGCCCGCAGCTCTCGATAGGCAGGCAGCAATGACCGCTGACGCACAGTCCGCGAGCGTCGTCCCGGCGACGGTAAGCCGACAGCGCATCCCCACCTCGATCGACCCGTTCGGCCAGGCCGGCAGCGCGATCACCTCAGCGCTGATTCCGTTCCGGACGGCCGCGGTTGGCCGCGTCTACCTCGGCATGCAGCAGATCAAGGACAACGTTGCGCTGATCGGCGGGGTGCTCGCCGCGGCGCCACTTCCTGCCGTGGTGGTCGGCTTGCTGGCGCAGCCGGACGGCACCGCGGGCGCGAACCTCCAGGTGCAGTTCGACCCCGCTGCCGTCGGCGTCACCGGGCCGGTGCAGACCACGCTGACCACGGACACCGGGGCGTTCACGCTGGACATGCCGACGGGCGCCGCAATGCCGAGCGCAGGCCTCACCTTCGTCGTGCACGGCGCCGACGCGAATGCGACGGTCACCGTGGCCCGGGACCGGGTCGCCGCGAACGGGCTGCTCGGCACCGTCGTGCTGCAGTCGGCGCTGGCACCGCTGCCCGTGAGCATCCTGGCGGCGCTCGAGGCGCTGGTACCCGCCACCCAGCCGGTCACCGCCCCGCAGCCGCAGGCACCGCCCACCCTGCCGAACGTAACGATTGGCGACGAGGGCGCGTGCTCGCAGTCGTTCGCCGCCGATGCCACGATCGACTCGTTCCCTTACGGGGTGTTCTTCCGGCTGGTCGAGCCGCAGATGTCGATCGTGAACCAGGTCATCACCGTGCCGGGCGGGAAGCACGGCTTCATCCCGCTGCCGGTGTACGAGACGGCATTCGCCAGCATGACGGCAGCCAAGGCCGTGGTCCGGGCAGGGGCGGCCGGGGCGGCCGGGGCCGGCGACGGCGCCGCCGCCAATGGCGCTGCGACCTACACCGACCGGGTCCCGGTGGAGCAGCCGCTGTCGGCGGACGGCTTCCTTGACCAGATTGCGGGCATCGACCAGACCGGCAGCTTCACCGCCGACGAGAACGTGCCGATGGCGGCGACGCTCGGCCTGGGTTACGTGCTGTGGATGTCGCAGCGATGGGGGTTCAAGGGCCTGGGCCTCGGCGACCTGGTCTACTCGCTACCGCTGGCCCCGGGCGAGCAGACCGAGGTGGCGGTGTTCGAGCGCACCGACACGGCCCAGGTGTTTGAGAGCGAAAGCTTCAGCGAGCAGCAGGCCATACAGCAGAGCGCGGTGAGCGATACATCGACTGCGGCGACGTTCAACTCTGCCTTCACCGAGGCAGCCAGCGGCGGCAGCGACTTCCAGACTCACGCGGACAGCTCGAGCTGGGGCGGATCCCTCATCGTGGTCAGTGGCGGCGGCGGGTCGTCGTCATCATCAGGATCGAGTAACAGCTGGCTGCAGGGCCAGCGTGACACGGCACAGCAGGCGGCGGAGCGGACGCATTCGTCGGCCGAGAACCAGGCCGCCGCGCGGCGCAGCGCCAGCCGGACGGGGATGCGGCTGGCGACGGCGAGCGAGTCCGATTCCGTCACCACCAAGATCATCACCAACCACAACCACACCAGGGCCCTGACCATGCAGTATTGGCAGGTGCTGCGCATGTTCGACGTCACGACGGCGATCGACGGGCTGACGCTCACCTGCCTGATCCCGATGCAGATCGTCCGGTTCATGCCGCCGGGCCAGCCGCAGGGGCTGACCGACCCGAGCCAGCTGAGCTCGCGCCAGCTCGTGCTGCAGCGCTACGCGAACATCATCAAGCACCTTGACGTGCTGCAGGCCGCGGTTCCGCGCCGCTTCCAGCCAGGCCTCGCCGCGCTCGAGCAGTTCGCCAGCGACCCCGCGGCGACGGTGGAGCCCGAGGGCAGCGTCGCGGAGGACGTCATCCGGTTCGCCCTGACCGGCTCGTTCCTGGCCGCGGAGACGGTCAGCATCGTGGCCGTGACGAAGCGCAATACCAGGGTCGGGCCGGTGCAGCTGGGCAGCACGACCCCGGGCCAGCCGTCGGCGATCCCGGCGGACACCTTCGTCAGCCAGGAGGACCTGCTCAGCTGGCTGCTCGGCCAGCGGCAGACCTCGACGGTAACCCTGCAGGGGAGCCTGGCGCTGCCGACCAGCATGAACCGCGCTGACATCGTCGGATTCGAGATCACCCGCCGCTGGAACACGGTCAGCTACACGCTGGTCTCACCGCTGGTGAACCTGCTCACCTCGATCGAGGGCATCTTCGGCGGCAGCGGGAGCGCCGCGCTGCAGAACACGGCAGGCGAGGCATCCGCGCGGACGACCATCACGCTGCGGCCCAGCGACCTCGAGCCCGTGCTCGGCGGCCCGAGCGTCAGCTACTTCGGCGCGGCCATCGAGGAGCTTGACGCGAAGGGCAACCCCCTTCCGGAACCGCCGAACGAGACGTACGCCAGCGACACGCTGTCCGGCACCGTGCTGCCGCCGCAGCCCTTCCCGGTCCCGGCGCTGCAGATCGCGCCGGTGCTCCGGTACAACGAGATCCTGCAGATCGAGAAGGCGGCCCAGCACGTCGTCCGCAACACCACGCTGTACTCGAAGGCGGTATGGGTCTCGCTGTCGGCAGACGAGCGCGCGATCCTGCTGGACGGTTACACCATCGGCGTGCCCCCGGACGGCGTCAGCGACGCAAGCCAGCTCGTACCGCTGCTGAACTGCGTGCAGAACAAGCTGCTCGGCTTCTTCGGCAACTCGATGATCATGCCGTTCCTGATCCCGCAGGGCGTCGCCGAGCAGTTGAAGATCGACCCGGCGCAGATCCAGCAGGGCCTGCTGGCCTACCAGCAGGCGGCCTTCACGCCGCCGCATTCGACGATCGCGCTGCCTACGCAGGGAGTGCTCGGCGAAGGCGTGCTCGGCCACTGCCCGTCGGCGGAGAAGATCGACCTCACCCGCTTCTGGAACTGGCAGGACGCGCCCGCCGACACGGCACCGGCGATCTCGCCGGTGGCGCTGCCGACAACCGGCCCGTCAATCGCGGCCGGGCTGACCGCGCCCGACTCGCTCGGCAACCTGCCCTCGCTGATCAACAACGTGCTGCAGGCCCCGGTCCCGAACACGAGCCTGCTGCAATCGCTGGGCGCGGACGCCGCGGCCCAGAAGGACTTCAGCGGAACGCTCACCGGCGCCGCCCAGCTGGCCCCGCTCGTGCAGAACTCGCAGAACCTGGCCAATGCCGCCCGGGCCAGCGCGCTGCAGACCACCCAGCAGCTGACCGGCCAGGCGATGGCCACGGTCGGCAACATCGTCGGCGGGATGTACGGAAGCCCGAACGCGGGCTCGGCCGCGGCCTCCGCCGTCCACGGCGGCACGGGCGCGAAGAGCACCGCGGCGAAGAAGACCGGAACGAAGAAGACCGGAACGAAGAGCAGCGGCAGCGGCGCTGCCGCTGGCACGGGCGGGTCGGGTAGCGATTCGACCGGGTCGGGCAACGGCACTGCCGCCGGCAGCTGACGGGCACGTCAACCAGCAAGACAGCCCAGCTGCCCGGAAAGCAGCTGCAAGAAAGAGGAGACCAGGCGACATGGCACTCCCGGCAATCACCAGCATCAGCCCGGGCAGCGGTCCGGAGACCGGCGGCACCGCGGTCACCATCCACGGAACTGGCTTCACCGGCGCCACCGCGGTGCTGTTCGGCGGGGCCGAGGCCACCGCGGTCAAGGTGAAGAGCGGTACGGTCATCACCGCGACCAGCCCGGCCGGCGCTGGCACGGTGAACGTCACGGTCACGACATCCTCGGGAAGCTCGGCGGCAGGGGCCGGTTCGCAGTTCGCGTACGCGCCGGCGGCGGCCCCGGCGAACGGCAGCACCCCGCCGTTCGTGGATCCGGGGCTCAGCGCCCAGCTGGTGAGCAACCTGCTCAGCGTGCTGACCGGCGCGACCTCGCCGGACGCGCTCGAGGCCCAGGACATCATCATGCGGCGGATCGCGCTCGAAGGCGACGTCGTCGGCTCCCGCGTCCCGCCGCCGAGGAACATCACCGAGATCGGCGGATACGTCAACCTGCTGACCTCGCTGAAGGAGAAGGCCATGCGGGAGCAGGCGCTGGCCGGGATCCTCGGCGTCGCCGGGCCCAATCCGCCGCTCGGCTGGATCAGTAATAACCAGCCGCTGGCCATGGCGGACGTGACGAACGACCGGCCGGCCGGCCCGGCGCAGCCCACGATCCCGCTGGCCGTCCTGGTCCGCAGCGATTTCGTGACCGCCGTCAAGGCCGCCATCGCCGCGGCGCACCAGTACGGCGCCACGATCCCGTTCGCCAGTCCCCCCGTGCTCCAGCTGCCGGCCGCGCTACCCGGTGCCACGCCGCCGGCGGACGTCCTGCGGTACCTCGGCCGCGAGCTCGCCCTCGCGCCCGCCGCCGCGCTGGCCGCGCCAGACACCGACCCGCTCGCCATCGTCCGGCCTGCCGGGTCAGCGGACCCGTGGCAGATCGCGGCGAGGGTGCTCACGGCAGCGTCGGCCACCGTGCCGCCCGCCGACTACGACGCAGTCACGTGCACGCCCGCCTCGAGCAGCACGGTCAAGCTGACCCACGCATCACTCGTGCCGCTGGCGCCGATCCTGGCCGGAGCCGGCTTCTACCCGGCATCGCCGCTGCCGATGCCGGCGAACAGCATGCAGACCGGATGGGCCACGCTGACCAATGTCACCGGGCTGGTAGCCGGGGTCACCCGCCTGGGCGACGAGCTGAGCCTGCTCTACAACGCCGAAACCATCGCGAGCAGCAGCTTCGCCTCGGTCGTCGACTGGGTGTGGAATGGCTCGGCGTTCGACGGTTCGTAGCGGGAACTAGCGCGCGCCCGTACGCCGATAGTCCCCACGTCCCGATCAGAGTCCGAAGGTGGCGACGGGGGAGGGTCAGGGCCAGGACCGGGTGGACAAGACGAGCCGGTAGCCGTCGGGATCGGCAATCGTGACTCCCCACCGGTCCCAGTACGGATTGCGGGCGGCGACCCGGGTGCCGCCCGCGTCGATCAGGCGGCGGACCAGATGCTCGTCGATCTCGCCGCTGACGTAGAGGACCAGCATATCCTCCTCGGTGGGAGCGGCCGGGGTGGCATCGCCCGGGTCGCCGACGAGCTCGAGATGCCAGGCCGCGTCCGGCCAGCCGACCATGAGCAGCGCGTGCCCGCCCTCGGCCGTCTCACCGGTCCGGAACAGCACGTGCAGCCCGAAGCCGGTGACCCAGAATCGTTCGGCGGCCCGCAGGTCGCGGCTCGGCCGCGCGATCCGCAGGTGGCTGGTCGGCAGCGGCTTCATATCGCCCTGATCCTAAGACCGCGCCGTCCCCGGGGCCCGGCGGTCCGGCGCCGCACAGGCGGCGGTGCTGCTGTCCCGTGCCGACCCCACGCTCAATAGGCGCTCCCAGGCGATCTTGTGGCCTATCCGCTGGCCCCCGGGGGGCCGTTGTAAACGGGGCGGGCCGACTGTGCGCCCATATATAGGCCTTCTTTGCTATGGTCTCTTGCCTGCGGGCCGCTGGTCCCCGTTCGGGTTTGCGGTAGCAGGGATCTGCCCCTGAAGGGAGCAACTGATGGCGCGACGTAGCCTTCTGTCCTTGCCGGTTCCCCGGTTGCCGCGGGTCGTGCCGGCGGCGGCCGGGCTGGCCCTGCTGGCGGCGGTGGTCCCGGCCGGGCCGGCCAGCGCAGCCGCGGCCGGCTGCACCACCAGCGGCAGCCAGGTCACCTGCATCTTCACCGAGACCGGCGGTGCCCAGACCTGGACCGTGCCGGCCGGCATCAGCCAGGCGACGTTCATCCTGTACGGCGCCGAGGGCGGCAACGACGGCGGGCTGGACGCTGCGGGCGGGCTGGGCGCGAAGGTGACCGCCACGCTGCCGGTGACGGCCGGGACGGTGCTGCAGGTAAATGCCGGCCAGACCGGGCCGAACGGCGGCCTCGGCGGCGCCCATGCGTTCGGCGGCGGCGGCATCGGCGGCAACGACGGCGGTGGCGGCGGCGGCGCCAGCGACGTGCGCAGCCCGGCGTCAGACGGCAGCTACCCGCTCGCCCAGCGGCTGCTGGTGGCCGCCGGCGGTGGTGGCGGCGGCCTCACCGACCTAAGCCCGGCCGGTCCAGGCGGGAACTCCGGCACGGCCGGCAACCCCGGCACGGGTTCGACCGACTGTGGGGCGACGCTGGGCGGTGGCGGCGGCGGCGGAGCCGGGACGAGCGCGGCCGGTGGCACGGGCGGCAGCGGCGGCGCGGTGTCCGGAACCTCCTCCTGCACCGCCTTCGCTGGCGGCGGCGGCGGCACCGGCAGCGCTGGCGACGGCGGCGACGGCGGCACCGGCTTCGGCGGGGGCGGGGGCGGGGGCGGCTACTACGGCGGCGGCGGCGGTGGCGGCGGCGCGCTCGACCTCGATGGTGCCGGCGGAGGCGGCGCGGGTGGTGGCGGGGGGTCCAGCTACACCGGCGGGGTGAGCGGCGCGACCATCACCGACGGCGTGGCCGCGCCAGACGACGCCCCCAACGGCGAGGTCATCATCACCTACACGCTGCCGGGTGCCGCCGCTCACCTCGCCGACCTCCGCCAGGACATCCGCGGGGTCGGGCTGGGTCACGGGCAGGTACTGACCGCCACGGTGGTGCTGGCCCAGCGCGAGCTAGCCGCCGGGCAGCGCAGGGCCGTCTGCGTGACGATGACCACCTTCATTCTTGAAGTGAAGGTCCAGACGCCGTGGGCCATCCACGCCAGCAAGGCGAAATGGCTGACGGAAGACGCCCGGCAGATCCAGGCCGCGCTGGCCTGCTGACCACCCACCAGCAGGACCAGCGAAGGTGGTGCTTGACCGAGATCGCTCGAGCGCTCGCTGCGAGAACTGGGCTGGGTGATTGAGGTCAAGCCACTGGCTGGCCCGTTCTTGCTAGGGCTCGGCGGACCGAGCCGGCTAGCGCGCCACGCGGTAGCGCAGGTAGACGACTCTCGAGCTGAAGGTGCGCGTTTCGACGAGTTCGAGATCCACCCGGCGCTCGCGCTGGGGAAAGAACGGAATGCCACCGGACACGATCAGCCCGCGGCGGGCGCCGATCTCCCGCTGGTTCATCAGATTCGTTGGCATAGCGGCGCCATGGCAGCGGCTACTCAGTGCTGTGCCTCAAGCACCGAATGTGTTGGCGGGGTAACCGTGTGAACCAGTTGGGCAGGAGAGTCGTCTATTAACGGGGAGCAACGTCCGGGTAAAGGGGGTTCTAGCAGAGCGAATCGCGACAGCGTTGTCGAATGATTTCGCAGACTGCGTCGGCAGGGGTGATGGCCGCCGCTCTGCTGTTAATGGGGGTCATCTTGCCAGTCATTTCTGTTCCGCATGCCTTCAATGAGGAGGAGCTCTACGTTGACCTCCGGTCGATCTTCGGGCACGAGCTATTTCTCAAGTGCGAGGGCTTTAATTTCGCCGGCTCGATCAAGCTGAAGGCCGCGGCCGAGATGGTGGCAGGCGCCGACCGGGACGGAGTCCTGACGCCTGAGTCGGTCCTGGTCGAGTCCTCGTCCGGAAACCTGGGCGTGGCGCTGAGCATGATCGCGGCGAGCAAGGGCTATCAGTTCCTGTGCGTGACCGACTCCCGGTGCAACCTGTCCACCAGGCGGCTGATCGAGGCATTAGGCAGCCAGGTGCATATCATCGCCGAGCCGGATCCGGTCGGCGGCTTCCTCGGCGCGCGGCTCAATTATGTCCGCGCGCTTTGTGCTTCCGACGACCGGTACGTGTGGCTCAACCAGTACACCAATCCCGGTAACTGGAAGGCGCACTACAGCACGACGGCGCCGGCGATCACCCGCCAGTTCCCGCGCCTGGACGTGCTGTTCGTGGGGGCTGGTACCACCGGGACCCTCATGGGCTGCGCGCGCTACTTCCGGGAGTGGCACCGGCCGGTGCGGATCATCGCGGTCGACAGCGTCGGCTCGGTCGCGTTCGGCGGTGCGCCCGGCCGCCGGATGATCCCCGGCCTGGGCACGAGCATCCGCCCCCCGCTGCTCGACGAGTCGTATGTGGACGAGGTGGTGCGGGTCCAGGAGGCGGACGCCATCCGGGCCTGCCATCGCCTGGCCAGGCACGGATTCCTGTTCGGCGGGTCAACGGGCACGGTGGTCAGCGGCGCGATGGGCTGGCTGGCCCAGCAGGACGGGCGCGGCCTGACCGCGGTGGCCATCGCCCCCGACCTCGGCGAGCGCTACCTGGACACCATCTACCAGAGCAACTGGCTGCAGGGGCTGTACGGCGAGGACGTGCTCAGCCCGGGCGAGCCGGCCGCCGGCGCCCGGCTGCCTGACCAGGCCCGCCGGCCCCCCTGTCCCGTGCCGGCCAGGACGAGCCAGGAAAAGGCTGACCGCTGATGCCAGGAACACACGTGGCGGGGCCAGCGGCCGAGGCCCCGGCGGCCTGCACCGAGCAGATCCTCGCCGAGATGCTGGGTGCCGTCGTGCACGCCGAGCGAGTGCCGCTCGACGGCCACTTCTTCGATGACCTGGGTGCCGACTCGCTGGTGATGGCGCACTTCTGCGCGCGGGTCAGGAAGCACCCGGATCTGCCGTCGGTGTCTATGAAGGACATCTACCAGCATCCGACGATCAGGAGCCTGGCGGCGGCGCTCGCGGCCGCCGTGCCCGCGCCGCCCGTTCTGGCCGGACCGCAGGCTGCCGCGCCGGCCGGGGCGGCTGCCCCGGCCGGGGCGCCCGCACCGGCTGAGGCGCCCGCACCGGCCCGCACCGGGCAGTACGTCCTGTGCGGAACGCTGCAGCTGCTGTTCTTTCTCGGGTATGCCTGGGTGGCCGCGGTCGTCGCTGCCCGCGCCTACGAGTGGATCTCCACCGGCTCCGGCGCGGCGGACATATACCTGCGGTCGGTCCTGTTCGGCGGGGCGGGGTTCCTCGTGCTGTGCACGTTTCCGGTGCTGGCGAAGTGGGTGCTCATCGGCCGGTGGAAGCCCTGGCAGATCCGCGTGTGGAGCCTGGGGTACGTCCGGTTCTGGATCGTCAGGACGCTGGTCCGGTCGAACCCGCTGGCCTTCCTGACCGTCGGCACGCCGCTCTACCCGCTGTACCTGCGGGCGCTGGGCGCCAAGGTCGGGCGGGGTGCCGCGATCTTCTCCCGGAACGTGCCGGTGTGCACCGACCTGCTCACCATCGGCGCAGGCGCGGTCATCCGCAAGGACTCGTTCTTCCAGTGCTACCGGGCGCAGGGGGGCTGGATCCAGACCGGCGCGGTCACCCTCGGCCGGGACGTGTTCGTCGGCGAGAAGACCGTGCTCGACATCGGTACGTCGATGGGCGACGGGGCGCAGATCGGCCACGCCTCCGCGCTGTACAGCGGCCAGGCCATACCGGACGGCGAGCGATGGCACGGGTCTCCGGCGGTGCGCACGGAGGTGAGCTACCTGACCGTCGGGCCGGCTCGCTGCGGCCCGCTGCGCCGGGCCCGGTTCTGCGCCACGACCCTGGTCGCGGTGTTCTTCGTGTACCTGCCGCTGCTCGAAGGCGGGGCGTACCTGCTGCTGACGAAGGCCCCGGCGCTGGGCCGCGTGCTGGATCCCAGCACCACCGCGATCACGTCACGCGCGCTGTACCTCAATGCGCTGATCGTGTCTGGTGTGCTGTTTTTCGGCGCGGTGCTCGTCGGCCTGCTGTTCGTCGGCACCGTCCCGCGCCTGCTCAACCTGCTCATCGAGCCGGGAAGGGTCTACCCGCTGTACGGATTCCACGACCGGATCCACCGGGCGGTCACGCGGATGACCGGCGTGAAGTTCTTCACGCACCTGTTCGGCGACAGCTCCTACATCGTCTTTTACCTGCGCTGGCTCGGGTACGACCTCGGGCAGGTGGAGCAGACCGGGTCGAACTTCGGCACCGAGGTCGGACACGAGACCCCGTTCCTGAGCAGCATCGGCAGTGGGACGATGGTGGCCGACGGGCTGTCGTTGATGAACGCCGACTTCTCCAGCACGTCCTTCCGCGTCTCCCGGGTGTCGATCGGGCCGCACAACTTCGTCGGGAACAACATCGCCTACCCGCCCGGCGGCCGGACCGGCGCCAACTGCCTGCTGGCGACGAAGACGATGATCCCGCTCGACGGGAAGATCCGCGAAGGCGTGGGCCTGCTCGGGTCGCCGAGCTTCGAGATCCCGCGGTCGGTCGAGCGTGACAGCCGGTTCGACCATCTGCGCAACGGCCGCTTGCTGCGCCGCCGCCTGGCCGCGAAGAACCGGTACAACGTCCGCACGATCGGGATGTTCCTGACCGGACGGTGGCTGCACGTCTTCCTGATCACGGTGCTCAGCCTGGCCGCCTTCGATGCCTACCGCGGGCCCGGGCATCTGCTGATGGCCGGGCTGCTCGCGCTGAGCGCCCTGGTCACCCCGGTCTATTTCGTGCTGCTCGAGCGCGGCATCAGGGCGTTCCGGCTGCTGCAGCCGCGATACTGCTCCATCTACGACCCGTACTTCTGGCGGCACGAACGGCTGTGGAAGGTACCCGGCGAGACGTACCTGAACGCGTTCGACGGCACGCCATTCAAGAACCTGATCTGGCGCGGCCTGGGTGTCCGGATCGGCCGGCGGGTGTTCGACGACGGCTGCTACCTGACCGAGCGGACGCTGGCCGTCATCGGGGACGACTGCATGCTCAACGCCGGCAGCAAGGTTCAGTGCCACTCGCAGGAAGACGGCACGTTCAAGTCTGACCGGACCACGCTCGGCGCCGGCTGCACCATCGGGGTCGGCGCGATGGTGCACTACGGCGTGACCATGGGTGACGGCTCGGTCCTCGCCCCCGACTCCTTCCTGATGAAGGGCGAGGAAATCCCCCAGCGCGCACGGTGGGGCGGAAACCCGGCCCGGGAGATCTGACATGACCACTATCCAGCTGCCTGACACCGTGACCACGGCCGAGGCCGGCCGGGATTACTGGCACGGCGTGCTCGCCGCCGGCGGGTTCACCGCGATCCCGCGGTGGACCCTGCACCCGGTGGCCGGCGTCGGCGCGCAGGAGGTGACGCTGCCAGGCGACCTGGCGGCGGCGCTGCGCCGGCTGGCGGCCGAGCTGGCAGTACCGGTTTCCGCGGTGCTGCTGGCCGCGCACGCGAAGGTGCTCGCCGCGCTGTCGGGCGAGCCCGGCGTCATGACCGGCTACGTCGCCGGGCCGGGCGGCCAGCCGCTGCCGTGCCCGCTGACGACCGCGGCGGCCACGTGGCGGGAACTGCTGGCCGACACCCGCCGGGCGCAGGCGCGGCTGGTGGCCCACCAGGGCTTCCCGGTCGGCGACCTGGCCGCCGAGCTCGGCCTGACCCAGCCGTTGTTCGAGACCGTGTTCGATCCGGCCGGCAGCGACGGGCCCGGCGGCGAGCTCGCCGACGGCACCGTGCTGCACACGGGGTGGTCGGCCCGAGCGGACCGGCTCGTGCTGCGGCTGCGGTACCGGACCGACATCCTCGACGCTGACTGCGCCGCCCGGATCGCCGGGTATTACCGCACCGCGCTCGCGCTGATGGCCGCCGATCCCGGTGCCGAGCACGGGCGGCATCCCCTGCTGTCGGCCGGCGAGATCCGGTTCCAGATCGAGGGCCTGGCCGGGCCGCGCCGGGACCTGCCGGACCGCCGGTTCCACGAGCTGTTCGAGCAGCGCGCGGCGACCGCCCCGGACACGGTCGCGGCGGTGCACGGCGGCGTGCAGTGGACCTACCGCGACCTCAACACGAGGGCCAACCAGCTGGGTCGCGCCCTGCTGGCGCGCGGGCTGCGCCGCGAGGGCGTGGTCGCGGTGGTGACGGAACGCAACCTGGACTGGGTGGCCGCCGTCCTCGCGGTGTTCAAGGCCGGCGGCGCGTACCTGCCCGTCGAGCCGCATTTCCCGGCCGACCGCATCGCCACCACGCTGCGGCGGGCAGGCTGCGAGCTGGTACTGACCGAGCCCGGCAGCAGCGGCCCGCTGGACCAGGCGCTCGGCTCGCTGCCCGGGGTGCAGCGGCTCCTCATCGGCCAGGCGTACCAGGAGAACCATGACGACGGTGACCTCGGCGTCGAGGTCACGCCGGACCAGCTCGCCTACATCTACTTCACCTCCGGCTCCACCGGTGAGCCCAAGGGCGCCATGTGCGAGCAGGCCGGCCTGCTCAACCACCTCTGCGCCAAGATCGGCGACCTGGGGATCGGCGCGGGTCAGGTGGTCGCGCAGACCGCGCCGCAGTGCTTCGACATCTCGCTGTGGCAGCTGGTTTCCGCGCTGCTGGCCGGCGGCCAGACGCTGCTGGTCGGGCAGGACGTGATCCTGGACGTCCCGCGGTTCGTGGACGAACTCGCCCGCGGCAGGGTCGCGGTGCTCCAGGTCGTGCCGTCCTACCTGGAGGCCGTGCTGTCCTACCTGGAGCGGCATCCCCGCGAGCTGCCGGATCTGCGGTGCGTCTCGGTCACCGGCGAGGCGCTGAAGAAGGAGCTCACCCAGCGCTGGTTCGCGGCCAGGCCAGGAATCAGGCTGGTTAACGCGTACGGGCTGACCGAGACCTCGGACGACACCAATCACGAGGTGATGGACCGGGTGCCGGACACCGAACGGGTCCCGCTCGGTCCGCCCGTCGCCAACGTGCACGTCTATGTCGTCGATGAGCACCTGTCACCCGTGCCGCTCGGCGCTCCCGGCGCGATCGTCTTCTCCGGGATCTGCGTCGGCCGCGGCTACGTCAACGATCCCGAGCGCACCCGGCTGGCCTTCATGGCCGATCCGCACCGCCCGGGCCAGCGGCTCTACCTGAGCGGTGACTACGGCCGCTGGCTGCCCGGGGGCAAGCTGGAGTACCTCGGCCGCCAGGACACCCAGGTCAAGATCAGCGGCTTCCGGATCGAGATCGGCGAGATCGAGAACACGCTGCTGCGGGTGCCCGGGATCCGCGACGGCGCGGTGGTGGTCGCCGAGCGGGCCGGGCAGAGCAAGCGCCTGGTCGCCTTCTACTGCGGCCAGCGGCTCGACACGGCCGTCCTGCGGGACCGGCTGGGTGAGTCGCTGCCCGGGTACATGATCCCGGCGGCCTTCCACTGGCGGGAAAGCCTGCCGCTGACCGCCAATAGCAAGACCGACCGGAAGACGCTGACCGCGCTCGCCCTGGACCTGCACGCCGCCGAGGAGGATTACCTCGTGCCGGCCACGCCCGCCGAGCGGCGGCTGGCGGCCGCGTGGGCGAAGGTGCTCGGCATCCCGCAGGACCAGATCGGCCGGAGAGACCACTTCTTCGACCGCGGCGGCACGTCGCTGTCGGCGGTGAAGCTGGCGATCGCCCTGGACCGCGCGGTGTCACTCAAGGACGTCACCCGGAATCCTGTCCTCGCGGACCTGGCCGGGCTGATGGAGGGCACGTCCGGGCGGGGCTCCGGGCTGCTGCAGTCGCTGTCAGAACCGGACGGCCCGCAGCGCGGTGCCCTGGTGTGCTTCCCCTACGCCGGCGGCAACGCGGTGAACTTCCAGTCGCTGGCCGCCGCGCTGCGGGGCAGCGGGCTGGCCGTCTACGCCGTCGAGCTGCCCGGTCACGACCTGGCGGCCGAGCGAGAGCCGTTCGCGCCGCTGGACCAGGTGGTCGGGCAGGTCGCCGACGAGGTCGCCCGGCGCGGCCTCGCCCGGGTGCTGCTGTGGGGCCACTCCTCGGGCGCCGCGTTCGCCGTGGCGACGGCCAGGAAGCTAGCCGAGCGCGGCGCGGACGTCCGGCACGTGTTCCTCGGCGCACAGCTGCCCGGTGAAGCCACCGGGCGGCGCGACGCCATCGCCGAGCTGGCCGGGCGGACCAACGCCCAGATCGCGGCGCAGCTGAGCGCGGCCAGCGGCGCCGACCTCGGTGCGCTGGACGCGCAGCGGGCCGGCCACATCGGCGCCGCCTACCGGCACGACTGCGTGTCCGCGCACCGCTATCTGGCCGACGCCCTGGACGCCCCGCCTGCGGTGCGGCTGTCCGCGCCGGTGACCGTGGTCGTGGCGGCTGACGACCCGGTCACCGCGGGGGCCGCCGGGCGGCACCGCGACTGGCAGCTGCTGGCCGAGCACGTGGAGCTACAGGAGCTCCCCGACGGCGGCCACTACTTCCCCCGCACCCGCCCGGCCCAGGCCGCGCACGTCGTCATGCTCGCCGCCGGATCGCTCGCCTCGTAAGCATCAACCGAAAGGACCTCGAGATGTCATCCTCCTTCCCGGCGTCGCTGCTCGGCACCGGCACCCAGCTCGGCAGGCCCGTGGTGCTGCAGGCCGATGCGGCCGCCGACGCGCCGGGCTGGGCGGCCGCGCACCGGGACGCGCTGCGCGCCGCCGTGACCGAGCACGGCTGCATCCTCGTCCGCGGCCTCGGGCTGCGCGACGCCGCGGGCACCGGCGCTGTCTTCGGCCAGCTGGCCGCCGGCCTGATGACCGAGCGGGAGGCCTTCGCGGCCCGCCGGACCTACCCCGGCGGCGTGTACTCCTCGTCGAAGTGGCCGGCGAACCAGCCGATGTGCATGCATCACGAGCTGAGCTACACGCTGGAGTTCCCGGGCCTGCTGCTGTTCGCGTGCCTGACCGCGCCTGCCGCCGGCGGCGCGACCGCGG
The DNA here is from genome assembly GCA_963702235.1 of uncultured Actinomycetes bacterium. Classification (GTDB taxonomy): domain Bacteria; phylum Actinomycetota; class Actinomycetes; order Streptosporangiales; family Streptosporangiaceae; genus PALSA-505. Next base: position 309,461 of record CAVPBZ010000016.1, on the reverse strand, counting down.
TCGCCGACTCGGCGGCCGTGCTGCGCGCGCTGCCCGCCGGGCTGGCCGGCCGGTTCGAGCGGGAGGGCTGGCTGCTCGCCCGCACCTACAACGAAGAGATCGGGGCGTCCGTCGGCGACGCGTTCGGCACCGATGACCGGGCCGCGGTCGAGGCCTACTGCCGCGCCAACGCGATCGAGTTCGACTGGCAGCCCGACGGCGGCCTGCGCACCAGGCAGCTGCGCAGCGCCGTGGTGCAGCACCCGGTCACGGGCCAGCGCTGCTGGTTCAACCAGATCGCCTTCCTCAACGAACGCACGATCGACCCCGAGATACGTGCGTACCTGGTGGACGTCTACGGCGCCGACGGGCTGCCGTTCACCACCCGCTTCGGCAACGGCGACCCGATCGGCGAGGACGTCGTGCAGCTGCTGAACGAGGTCTACGAGGCCAATACCGCGCGCGAGCCGTGGCGGGATGGTGACCTGATGCTGGTGGACAACGTCCGGACCGCGCACAGCAGGGAACCCTTCGAGGGACCCCGCGAGGTGCTCGCCGCGCTGGCCGACCCGGTGCGCCTGGCCGACTGCTCGCCGGCCATCGCGGTGGCCGTCCGATGACACCCACCGGCTCCGCCAGCGCCGGGTCCGCCGTGTCAGGCCCGGTCCAGCCGGTCACCGTGCCGCCGTTCGCGGTGATCCCGGGGGCCCAGGTCAGCCGGGCGCTACGGGGGCGGGAGAACCAGATCACCGAGCTGGTCGAGGCCGCCTACCGGCTGCACAGCGACGGTGATTCGGTCAACCCGCCGTCCTACTTCCTGCGCTTCCCCGACCGCCCGTCGGCGCGGATCATCGCGCTGCCCGCCTCGCTCGGCGGCCAGCTCCGGGTGGACGGCCTGAAGTGGATTTCCAGCTTCCCGGACAACGTGGCGGCCGGCCTGCCGAGGGCTTCGGCCGTGCTGATCCTCAACGACCACGACACCGGCTACCCGTTCGCCTGCCTGGAGGCCTCGATCATCAGCGCCACGAGGACGGCCGCGCTGGCCGCGTCGGCGGCCGACTGGCTCAGCCGCGGCCGGGGCGGCCCCGCCCGGGTCGGCTTCTTCGGCGCGGGCCTGATCGCGCGCTACATCCACACGTTCCTGGCGGGAACCGGCTGGTCGTTCGACGAGGTCAGCGTGCACGACCTGTCTGCCGACAGCACGGCCGGCTTCTGCGCTTACCTGGAGCAGTCAGGCGGCACCGGCCGGATCACCGTGGCCGGCAGCGCCGAGCAGCTGATCCGCGGCAGCGATCTCGTGGTCTTCGCCACCATCGCCGGCCAGCCGCACGTCAGCGAGCTGTCGTGGTTCGGGCACAACCCGCTGGTGCTGCACGTGTCGCTGCGCGATCTCGCGCCGGAGATCCTGCTCGGCTCGGCCAACATCGTGGACGACGTCGAGCACTGCCTGAAGGCGAATACCTCGCCGCATCTCGCCGAGCAGCTCACCGGCAACCGGGACTTCCTGGCCGGCACGCTGGGCGACGTGATGGCCGGGCGGGTGCGGCTGCCGGCGGACCGGCCGGTGGTGTTCTCGCCGTTCGGCCTGGGCGTACTCGACCTCGCGGTGGGCATGCACGTCTACGACGAGACCGCCCGCTCCGGCGAGCTGCAGGTCATCGACGGGTTCTTCCACGAACTGCGGCGGCACGGATGACCGGCAGCGGGCAGCCGCCGGCCTCGCCGGGCTGATGGCCGCGACCGCGATGCCGGGGCCCGCGACCCTGCACGTGCCAGCGCTCGGACCGGGCGAGTGCCAGGTGTGGTGGGCCCGGCTGGACTGCTGCGCACCCAGGCACCGGTGGCTGCTGAACCCGGCGGAACGCCAGCGTTACGAGCGGTACCTGAGGGATCGCGACCGGGACCGGTTCACCCTGGGCGTCGCGCTCAGCCGGCTCATCCTCGGCGCCCACCTGAAGACCAGCGCGGCGGACGTACCCATCGACCGCACCTGCGAGCGCTGCGGCGAGTCGCACGGCCGGCCCCGCGTCACGGCAGGCGCGGCACTGGACTACTCGGTGTCTCACTCCGGCGAACTGGTTGCCGTCGCCGTGGCCCGCAGCTCAGGTGACGGAAGCGGTCCGGCGCGCTCGGTCGGCGTGGACGTGGAGCGGGTTGCCCCGCTGACCGAGCCGGCAGTGCCCGGCCTGGTGCTATCGGCCGCCGAACGGGCCGCCTTCGGCCGGCTCAGCCCCGCGGATCAGCCGGCCGCGTTCTTCCGCTACTGGGTCCGCAAGGAGGCCGTGCTCAAGGCGACCGGGGAGGGCTTGTCGGTACCGCTTGCCCAGCTCACAGTCTCCGGATTCGATCAGCCGCCCCAGCTGCGGGAATGGCCCGAACGGCGCTGCTCCGGGCCGGTCACGATGCACGACCTCGGCGCAGCGGCGGGTTATGCCGCGAGTCTCGCCGTGATCGGCCGCGGCGTGGCGGTGACCGAGCGGGACGCGACCGCCGTGCTGGCCGGCCGGGACTAGGCCGGCAGCGCCAGCCCGTGGTGACCGGGTCCGCGCGGGGTGATCGGCCAGATATCCACGACGACGTCGTCCTGGATCACGTGGTAGGCGTCGTACCAGTTCACGGTGCTCGGCGAGTACCCGGGCACGAGCGCTACCGTGTCACCCACCCGCAGCGACGAGCCGCCGGGGGCGGCGAAGATGCCGTGCTCCTCGTCGAACCGGAACACCGGGTGGTCGTGGCCCACGATCGTCACGTCCGCGGGGGCGGCGACCGACTTGTTGCCGGCGTCGACGATCACCTTGCCGCTCTGCCGGCTGATGACGGTCGCCTGGATCGTGAGCGAGTGCTCGAACCCCGGAACCATCTTGCCGTGGAAGTTGTCCATGACCACGTACGTGCCGGCCTGGATCTCCGTCATGCCCGGGAACGCCGCCGTCCACTGCCAGGTGGCGATCCCGCCGGCCGACCGGATCGGGCACGGAATGCCCGCCGCCTCCAGCTGATCCGCGACGCCGGTGAAGAACGTCATCGCCTCGACCTGTCGTTCGTGCCGCAGGTCATGGTCGGGCGTCATCGTGCAGTGGCCCTCGTAGCCGGTAATGCCCTCGAAGCGCAGCGCGGGCAGGTCCGTCACGTGCCGGGCCACCGCCAGCGCGTCATCGGCGGTGTCGGCGCCGCAGCGGTCCATGCCGGTGTCCACCTCCACCAGGATGCCCAGCTCTGACCCGGCCGCGACGGCGGCGGCCGAGTGCGCGGCCGCGTTCTCCGCCTCGTCCACCGCGACGAGGATCCGGTGGTCGCGGGCGAGCTCGGCCAGCATCGCGAGCTTGGCCGGGTGCGACACGGTGTTGACCACGAACAGGTCATCCATCCCGGCGGCGGCCAGGATGGCGGCTTCCCACACGGTGGCCATCGACAGCCCGCCGGCGCCCGCCTGCACCTGGCGGCGGGCCAGGTCCGGGCTCTTGTGCGTCTTGTAGTGCGGGCGGATCGTGGCCGCGCCCATCCGGCTGAGCTCGCCCGCCATGTGGTCGATGTTGCGCTGGGCCGCGTCGGCGTCGAGCACGAGAGCAGGGGTGACCAGCTCGTCGCGACGCAGCCCGACGGCGTTGCCGTACTGCTGCCTGACGCGCTCGTAGGCTTCTTTCAGGATCGGCGCGGAATCCGGCATGGACGACCTCCCAGGGTGGCGTGAGTGCAGGCAGTCAATCGGCCCGCGGCCCGAGGCAGCGGACGACGCGGAGCGGCTCGGACCCGGCCCGCACCCGCAGCGGCAGGCTGGCCGGCAGTGCGAACGTCTCGCCGCGGCGGACCGGCAGGCGGCCGAAGTCACCCTCGAGGGATCCCGCGCCGGAGGCCACGATCGCGATCGAGAACCGGCCGTCGCTCACCTCCAGCTCGTCAGCGACCTCGAGCGCGGTGGCGTCGAAGAAGCGGAGCACGTCGTCGTTCAGCAGCCGGACCTCGCGCGAGCCGTGGCTGGTGCGCAGCACGCGCGGCTGCTGGCGGGCCCGGGCGAACGTCGCCGCGGCGCCGGCGCCGGTGTAGTCGATCATGTCCAGGGCCAGGTCCCAGCCCAGGCCCATCGTCGCCCCGGCGTCGTCACCGCCGTCGGTCTCGGGGATCACGATGTGATCGCTGGGCTCCTGCACCTCGATGAACGACAGCCGCGGGCCGAGGTAGTGCGGCACGCCGCCATGCGCCACGTACACCTCGCCCGGGCGGACCTCGGTGCGGTGCAGCATGCCGCGGATGGCCTGGTTGTCGTGCCGGCGGACGGCGGCGGCGAAGCCGCCGCGGTCGGTGCCGGGCACGAAGCCGATCCCCGCGTGCGCGGGCTCCCGGCCGTCGCCGGGCGTGTCGAGGAGGATCCACGCCTCGGTCTTGCCGAACGGGGAGCCGAGGTGCTGCAGCGCCCAGGCGCGGGTCGGGTGCGCGTGCACCGGCACCTTCCCGGCCGGTGAGAGCAGCTTGACCAGGACGCCGGTGATCGGCCCGCACCGCTCGGCGAAGGCCGCGCCGACCATCTCCCCGGGCAGCTCCTCGACGACCTGCTGCAGCGTGACCGTGCCGCCGCCGGGCAGCACCACCGCGCTGGCGCCCTGCGGACGGCCGTCCGGGTCGTCGTTGCTGGCCCGGGTGCACGAGCCCACCCAGTCCTCGGACCAGAAGTCGTCGGGGCCGGCCGGCAGGCCGCGGAACGTCCTGGTCAGCGAGCCGCCCTCGTAGAACCGGTAGAGCGGGTGGTAGGCGAGCAGCAGCGGCGCCCTGACCAGCTCCTTCAGCTCAGCGGTCCGGCCGGTCATCGGTCGGCGTGCCTTCGCCGGCCGGGGCCGCGTGCGCCGTGCGCCATCGCCTCTCCTACAGCTCTGCGTTCACGATGAAGCCGCCGTCCACGAGCATGGTCGCGCACGTCATGTAGCTGGCGTCGGGTGACAGCGTCCAGGCGATCGCGGCCGCGAGTTCCTCCGGCTCGGCACCGCGGTGGATGGGGATCCGGTCGGTGTAATACTGCACGACGGCCGGGTCGTCCATCATCGGCGCGCTCATCGGCGTCTTCACCCAGCCCGGCTCGACCGCGTTCACCCGGATCCCGTGCTCGCCGAGGTTGGCGCCGAGCGCCTTGGCCAGCATGCTGATCGCGCCCTTGGTCCCGCAGTACACGGTCTGGTACGGCGCGCCGACGTGGGCCGAGATCGAGCTCACGCAGCAGATCGCGCCGCCGTGGCCCTCCCGGATCATCTGCTTGGCCGCTTCGGTGCAGACCACCCAGGTGCCGCGGACGTTCGTCTCGAACAGCGCGTCGAAGTCCTCGACGGAAGTCTCGTCCCACTTCAGGAACGGGTTGATCGCCGCGTTCGACACCACGTAGTCGAGCCGGCCCGCCCGCTCGGCCACGGCGGCGACCATGGCGGTGACCTGGCCGGGGTCCCGCATGTCGGCGGTCACCGGGAAGCCCTGGCCGCCGGCCTCCTCGATCCGCCGCAGCGTGCCGGCCGGATCCTGGTCCGGCAGCTGGTTGACCGCCACGACCGCGCCCTCGGCGGCCAGGCGCACCGCGGCCGCCTGGCCGATACCGGTTGTCGCGCCCGTGACCAGGGCCGCCTTGCCCTCGAATCGCCGCTCCATTGACTGCTTCCTCCCTGCACCGTTCGGAGATTGCGAATTTCAGAAAATGGCGATCGGGTTCCAGGGGGAGCCGGTCGCGCCGGGCAGCCGGAGCGGCAGGCCGACGACCATGAACTCGAACCGGCCCTCCTGCTCGCACGCCCGGGCCAGGTCCTCGAGCTGCAGGCTATCGGAGGCGAACATGCCCATGGCCGTGACCTGGAGCGGGTGGACCGGGTACAGGATGCCCTCGACGTTGCTGGGCACCGTCTCGCCGTCGCCGTCCGGCAGGAACGCCGCGATCCGGCGCTCGTGCAGCCACGGAATCGTGTCCACGTGCAGGCCGGCCTTGCCCTGGCCGGCCGGCGGGTAGTCGTTGCTCCACGCGCCGAGTTCGAGGCGGCGCCGGTGGTGGCCGGTGCGGAACACCAGGATGTCGCCCTCGCCGAGCCGGACGCCCTGGTCGGCCTCGATCGCCTCGAGCTCGGCGCGGGTCACCGCCTCCCCCGGCTCCAGCCACTTGACGCCCCGGTACCGGGGCACGTCGAGCAGCACGCCGCGGCCGACGAGGCCCTCGCTGTAGGCGGTCACGTCGAGCGCGGTGGCGCCCTTGGACGTCATGACCTGCTGGGCCGGGCGGCCGTTGTAGACGCAGCCCTTGTAGGCGATGTGGCAGAGCGCGTCCATGTGCGTGTGGCAGTCGCCGTGGAAGGCCAGGCCGACGAAGTCGGTGGCGAAGCTCAGCGAGTTGCCCATGTCGATGTCGTGGCCCTGCACCACGTGGTGGATGACCGGGCTCGGGTTGTCCGGCCCGGCGGTGGTGTTCATCGGGATCGTCATCGTCGCGCGGCGGCCGGACCGGACCAGCGCGGCGGCGGCCCGCACCGTGTCCGGGGTGATGTAGTTGAGCGTGCCGAGCTCGTCGTCGCTGCCCCAACGGCCCCAGTTCTTGACCGATTCGTAGAGCTCGTCGAACTCGCGCAGCGTCACCGGCGCGGGCGGGGTCAGTCTGGTCGTCGCTTCGGTCATCGGGCGGCTCACGTCCTGTCCGTTGCGCCGGCCGGCTGCCGCAGGAACTGGTCGAAGGCCTCGGCCGGCTTGGCTGAATCGTGCACGACCGCGCTGACCGCGCGGATCATCGCGACCGGGTCGTCGCTCTGGAAGATGTTGCGGCCCATGTCCACGCCCGCCGCGCCCTCCTCGACGGCGCGGTAGGCCATCGTGAGCGCGTCGAGCTCGGCCAGCTTCTTCCCCCCGGCCATGACCAGCGGCACCGGGCAGCCCGCGGCCACCGTGTCGAAGTCCTCGGTGCAGTAGTAGGTCTTGACCACGTGCGCGCCCAGCTCGGCGCAGATCCTGGTGGCGAGCCGCAGGTAGCGGGCGTCGCGGGTGAGTTCCTTGCCGACCGCGGTGACGGCGAGCACCGGGATTCCGTACCGTTGGCTCTCGTCCACCAGCCGGGTCATGTTGTGCACCGTCTGGGTCTCGAACTCGCCGCCGATGAACACCTGCACCGCGACGGCGCAGGCGTTGATCCTGGCGGCGTCCGCCATGCTGACCGCGACCCGCTCGTCGGACAGCTCCTTGAGGATGCTCGGGCCGCCGCTGGCCCGCAGCACGATGGGCGTACCGGACGCCGCCGGGATCGTGGCGCGGACCATGCCGCGGGTGGTCATCAGCGCGTCGGCGTAGGGCAGCAGCGGGACGATGGACAGGTCCACCCGTTCCAGCCCGGTGGTGGGCCCCTGGAAGTAGCCGTGGTCGATGGCCAGCATCACCGTGCGGCTGGTGGCCGGGCGGAAGATGCGCGCGAGCCTGCTCTGCATCCCCCAGTCCAGGCCGGCCGAGCCCTTCAGCGGGTACGGCTCGGCGCGTGGCGGGACGTCCGGGGAGAACCTGCTGCCCTCGGTGCGGTTGTCAGTGTCTGCCATCGGCCACTCTTTCGCTGGTCTGGCTGGTCTGGCTGGTCTGGCTGGTCTGGCTGGTTTCGCGCGGCTGGGCGCCTGCGGCCCGCCACAGCGGGCTGAGCAGGCCCTCCTCGGACAGGTCGAGCATCCGCTGGTAGATCTGCTGCCAGGCGGCGTAGCTGTCGTCGTAGGCGGCGACGGCGGACGGCTCCGGCTCGAACGTGGCCGCGCGCTGCCGCAGGTCGCCCTCGAGGTCGGTCAGGCCGGAGTACAGCCCGGCACCCTTCCCGGCGCACAGCGCGGCGCCCAGCGCGCTGCTCTCGGTGACCGCCGGCACATGTACCGCCAGGCCGAGCACGTCGGCGATGACCTGCGGCCAGAGCGCGCCCTTGGCGGCGCCGCCGGTGAAGGTCAGGCTGCCGGTGCGGGTGCCGGTGAGCTCGCTGATGATGGCGAGGTGGCCGCGGACCACGTAGGCGGCGGCTTCCTCGATCGCGCGGATGCAGGACGCGCGCCCGGATCCGGCCGGGTCACCGACGTCGAACTGGAGGAACGACGGGCTCGCGTGCACCCACCGGCGCGCGTTCATCACGTTCGACAAGATCGCGATGACGCCGTTCGAGCCCGGCGGGATCCGTGCCGCCTCCTCCTCCATCACGACGTACGGATCGACGCCCCGGCTGCGCGCGACCGACGCCTCGCTGTCGCAGAACGCGTCCCGGTACCAGCGCATCGCCATCCCGCAGTAGAACCCGATGCCCTCGAGCATCCACTCCCCTGGCGTGACGTGACACAGGGTCCGGAGCCGGACCGCCGGGTCAATGAGCGGCTTGTCCACCAGCATCGTGTTCTGCCAGAAGGTGCCGGCCAGCACGGTGAACTCGCCCGCGCGCACGCCCGCGCCGAGCAGCCCGAGCTGGGTGTCGGCTCCGCCGGCGACCACGGGCGTGCCCGCGCGCAGGCCGGTCTGGCCCGCCGCGTGCGCGGTCACCGCGCCGACCGGGGTGCCCGGGTCGGCCACCGGCGGCAGCACCGCGGCCGGGATGCCGCAGGTGCGCGCGATGGATGGCGACCAGTCCCGGCTGGCCAGGCTGAACATTCCCGAGCTCGACCCGCACGACGGCTCGGTCACCTGGACCCCGGCCAGCCGGTACACGATCCAGTCGCTGAGCATGCCCAGGCTGTGGATCCGGCCGAAGATGCCCGGCCGGTGCCGGGCCAGCCAGCGCAGCCGGGCCGGCGAGGTGATCGACACCCAGTCCCCGGCCTCGGCGAAGATGGCATCGGCGGCGCCTTCGGCGATCAGTTCCTCCGCCTCGCGGGTGGCCCGGCTGTCCACGTTCGGGCAGGCCCAGATCTCGGTGCCGCGGTCGTCGTAGCAGACGATGCCCTCGCGCATGCTGGTGGCGGCCACCGCCGCGACCTGGTCCCCGGTCACGTCCGCCGCGTTCAGCGCGTCGCGGATGCAGGCGGCGATGGCGAGCCAGTTGGACTCGACGTCGAAGTCCTGGCCGCCCGGGGCATCGGGCGGCTCGCGGTGCGTCCACTCCCGCAGGCGGACCGCCACCTGCTCGCCCGCCACCGTGAACAGCAGCGCCCGGCAGCTGCCGGTGCCGGCGTCCACCGCGAGCAGGTACGGCCCGGCGCGCCCGGTCACGGCCCGGCCTCCCCGGTCACGGCACGGCCTGGCCCGGTCACGGCACGGCCTCCTCGCGGGCGAGGATTTCCGGGTTCATCAGGTGGTCCGGCACCTGACCTGATACCAGCCGGGTGACCGCCGCGGCGGCCATCTCGGCGCCGCGGCGCAGCGTCTCGTGCGTGGCGCCGCCGATGTGCGGCGTGATGATCACGTTCGGCAGGTCGAGCAGCGGGTGGCGCTCCCCGGCCGGGCGGCGCTCGGCCACGTCCAGCGCCGCGCCCGCCAGCGTGCCGCTGGCCAGGGCCCGGCCGAGCGCGTCCTCGTCCACCAGCGATTCCCGGGCGGTGTTGATGAAGAACGCCCCCGGCCGCATCCGGGCGAACGCGGCGGCGCCGAACAGGTGCCGGTTGTCCGGGGTGGCCCGGGCGTGCACGGAGACGATGTCCGAGCCGCTGAGCAGCTCGTCGAAGCCGGTCATGGCCAGGCCCGCCGGGACCGTGACCGGCGGGACCGGGTCGTAGCCGAGCAGCGTGAATCCGAGCGCCTGGCCGCGGGCGGCCACGTGCCGGCCCACGTTGCCCAGGCCGACCAGCCCGAGCGTCGTGCTGGCCGCCTCGGCCCCGATGAACTCCCGGCCCTCGTACGCGCTGTCCGCGTGCCGCCCGCCGTTGACCAGGTACCGCGCTGATCCGGGTACGCCGCGGATCAGCATGAGGGCGAACGCGATCGTCAGCTCGGCGACCGCCTCGGCGTTGCGGCCGGGCGCGTTCGTCACCGGGATGCCGCGGGCGCTGGCCGCGGCCACGTCGACGTTCACCGGCCCGCCGCGGGCACAGCAGACCAGCCGCAGCGGCGCGGCGTCCAGCACCTCGGCGGTGACCGGCGCGCCGTGCACCACCAGCACGTCATGGCCGGCGACCGCGGCGGCGAGGTCAGCCGGGTCACCCAGGTACTCGCGCAGCCCGCGCGCCGACGGGGTCCGCGGCGGGGCGGCGGCGGTGCCGTCGATCTGCAGCTCGGTCACCGCGACGGCGTCGCCGAGGACGGCCAGCGCGCTGGTGAAGATGCCGGCCGGCATATAGTCGTCACCGGCGACCAGGATCCTGACCTGGTCGCCCGGGCTCCGGGGTGTTGGGCTCACGGGTAGATGCGGGTGGGCTTGAGGTCGATCGCGTGCCCGCTGCCGGATTCCAGCACGAACTTGAGCATCGGCGCGGTGTCCAGGTAGTAGAACTCGATCGAGTCGCCGATCCGGCCGCTCATCAGCACCTCCGCGCCGTTGTCGTGCCAGTGCCGCCGCACCAGCTCGCTGTCGGAGAAGTCATGTTTCATGCAGGCGATGTGCTGGACGCCCTCGCCGCGGGTGTCCAGGAATTCCTGGTAGATGCTCGGGCCGCTGACCGGCTGGATCAGCTCGAAGCCGAGCCCGTCAACCGAGGCCTCCGCGCCGATCATCCGGTACTCGGCCGGCTCGCCCTTGACCCTGGTGTCGTGCAAGAGCGGAGGCTTGTAGTCGAAGACGCTCCACGGGCCCCAGCCGAGGGTCTGCGTGTAGGTCTCCAGGGCGGCCTCGATGTCGCGGACCACCACGGCGATCTGGGTGATCTTCATGGGCGTGGGCGGCGGGACGATCGGGCTGCCGTTGCCGTTGGCCATGGTTCTTCCTCCTCAGGCGGTAACCGGGTGCAGCTGGTCGAGCAGGCGGTGCAGGTTGCCGGCCGGATCCCTGCCGTCGTAGATCGCGCTGCCGGCCACGACGATGTCGGCGCCCCAGCCGGCCACCTCGGCGGCGTTCGCGAGCGTGACCCCGCCGTCCACGCCGACCAGCACGGGCAGGTCCAGCCTGGCGGCGAGCTCGCGGACCGCGGCCACCCGGCGCGAGGTGCTGGCGGCCGGGGCCTGTCCGGGCCAGCCGGGGTTGACCGCGAGCACCAGGACGAGATCGGCCAGCTCGAGCACCGGCTCGACCGCCTGCACCGGGGTGCCCGGGCTGATCGCCACGCCGCGGAGCACGGCGGACGGCCTGGCGGCCAGCGCGGTGAGCTCTTGCATCGTGCGGTGCAGGTGCCGGGTGGCCTCGGCGTGCACGGTCACCACCGAGGCGCCGGCCGCGACGATGTCCGGCAGCAGCCGCCGCGGCTCGTCCACCATCAGGTGCGCGTCCACCGGCATGCCGGTCGATGCGACCGCCGCTACGAACGCGGGCCCCACGGTGAGCTGCGGGCAGAATGTCCCGTCCATCACGTTAACGTGTGCCCAGCACGCGGCGCCGCGCAGAATGGCCAGCTCGGCGCCCAGCCTGGTCAGGTCGGCGGTCAGCACGCCCGCGCTCAGCCGGGTCACCGGGCCGCCTGGCTGACCGGCCCGGCCAGCCGCCGGGCCTGCTCGGTGAACGCGTCGATCTCCGGCCCGCCGTCCAGCGCGCCGATCTCGAGGGTGTAGCGGCGCTCCTCCCCCGCGGCCAGGTGCTGCAGCTCATCGCGGGCGCGGGCGTCCAGCCGCCCGGCGTCGCGGTTGGTGCTGGGCTCCATGGCCAGCACGTAGGTGCCGGTGCCGAGCTGGCGCCAGGTGATGTGATGCGGGAGCGCGGACCGGCGGTAGCGCTGGTACACGCCGAGCCCGGCGCCGCGGTTGACCACCGCCGCGCTGACCATGCCGTCCGGGCCGGCCGCCATGTCGTGCTCGTAGCACTCCTCGACGAAGCCGGGCCGCGGGCCGGCCAGCTCACGGTAACCGGGGTCGCTGGCCTCGCTGGCGCAGACGCCAGGGCCGGCCGGGTAGACCAGCTCGGCGCCCGCGTTGACGACAGGGAAGCCGAGGGTGTGATCCAGCCCGCAGGTGGAGACCAGGCCGCCGGGGAAGCCGCGGAACCACTCGATCCCGGCGGAGTCGTGCAGCCAGGGACCGATCAGCCCGACCGGCGACCACCAGGCGAGCGGCCTGCCGCCGAGCCAGGCCCGGCCGATGTCAAACCCGCGGTCTACCAGCACGTCGAAGCCGAAGCCCGAGCCTGCGGTGAAGCGCAGCAGCCTGACTCCGCGCTCGGCACCGTCACCGGCCTCGACCAGCTGCACGCCGGCCACCTGGTCGAGACGGCCGACACGCGCCAGCAGCTCGCCCCGGGTCCAGGGACGTCCCCACAGGCTGACCATGTGCCCGACCTCCAGGAGCACTTGCTCAGATAGTGGGCATTCGCTCACTGAGTATTTACCACGCCGGGTCGCCGGCGCAAGGGCCGGGTGCTCGTCAGCTTCGCTTCCGCCGCCCCGGCCGCCGGCGCTCGAGCTCGAGCAGCCGGATCGCGACGAGCTCGTTGGTGACCAGGACGTCCAGGAACCCGCCGTGCAGCGCGCCGAGGATGGCCTCGGCCTTGTGCAGCCCGCCGGCCACGCCGACCACCTTGGGTATGTGCGTGAGGTCAGACAGCTCGATCCCGATCCGGCGGTCGTGGATGGGCAGGTTGACGACGCTGCCGTCGGCGTCGAAGAACTGGCCGAGTATGTCGCCGACGACGCCCCGCTCGCGCAGCCCGCGCACGTCCGCCGGGTTGAGGTAGCCCAGGTGCACGATCGTCGCGTCGGTGGTCGGGGTGCCCACGCCGACGAGCGCGTGCTCCACGCTGCACGCCTGCTTGAGCACCTGCTGGATCGTCGGCTCCGCGCGCAGCGCGGCCGCCAGCGAGGGAGTTGACGCCATGATCGGGCTCGGGATCACGGTCGCCGAGGTGACCTCGGACGGCTCGGTGGCCAGCTCTCCCTTGGAGGACAGGATCGTCTGCAGGTAGCTCTCCACCCCGCCGGTCAGCGTGACCATGCGGACCGGCCCGACCGCGCCGAAGCTGATGGCCGAGATGACCCGTGACACGGTCTCGCCCCAGCCCACGCCGAGGCTGGCGCCGGGCCGCAGGTGCGTGCTCATGAACTGGGCGCCGCCCAGGCCGATGCGGGCGTTCAGCACGTGATGGTTGACCGATTCCCGCTCGTGGTCGGGGACGACCAGCGCCTCGGCCAGGCCGAACGTCCGGCACAGATCGCCGCTCAGCTCGAACGCGTCCAGGTACTCGGTGTTCAGGTTGATCGACACCAGGCCGACCTTCCTGGCCCGGTCGAGCAGCCGGCCGACCGACGCCCGGGACACCGACAGCCGCTTGGCGATCTCGTCCTGGGTCAGCTCGTCCTTGTAGTAGTACCAGGCCACCCGGAGCAGCAGTTCGTCGGACGTCCAGCGTCCCGCGTTGTCGGTCCGGTCTGGTTTCACTGCTTCACTCCACCCACGCTTCGTTGCGCTCGCGGCATCGAGCATGCGAGACCACTGAGACTTTCCTATCCGGTTCTGCGCGAATGTCAAGGTGCTGAGCGTTCGCTCAGCACAGGGTGCGAGCCGTGGCGGCACCCGTGCGCAGCCGATGCTGCCCGCGGGCGCGTCCTTCGGCCGGCCCGGTGAGAGCCGGGGCGGACGCTTGCGCAGGCGACGATAGCGCCCGCCTGGATGACCAGGCAATGGTTGCGGGAATGCACGGGCTAGTCCGGGCATTCGCTCGAGCCGGTGGCGCGGCGCCCGGTCCCGCGCCGGACGTGAGGTCGTCTTTGCTGATGACGTCCCTCGTACGATGCGGTCGTGCCTGGTATTAATTTCAGGCCATTCACGGGGGTTGAACTCCGGTAAGGGTGCGGGCAGAAAGTTCAGTCTCAGGCGGGCCTTCGGCGGACCAGCGAAATTTCCCGGTGGTAGTGGGCGCGGTGAGCGAGGGGTGGCCCGCGAAGATCGGTTGCACTCGCACACTAGGACTGCAACCACTCATATGTTCCGACCTTGCCGCCCGTACTCTGCAGGAGATCTACCGCTTTATCCCGGCGTCGGAATAACACCGGGCTAGCGCCATTCCGGGATAGGCAATGAGGGCTTGAATCAGCCGCGTTATCGCCTATTTCCCGCGGCTGGTCAAGGCTCTGGCGTGCCCTGTTCCTGATGTCGGATTTCCCGGATCAAGTCTCTGGGTGCCAGCTCATCGCGGTCGGAGATGAGAAGGCACGCGGTGCGCAGAGGAGAAGCCATGCGCGGAACGCCCACGGGAGCAGTCGCAGCCGCGACAGCGCTGGTACTCAGTCTCGGCAGCCTAGGGCCGGCATCGCCGGCCCCGGCAGCGGCAGCCGGCCCGGTCCAGGTAACCGTGCCGTTCACCGGCCTCAAGAACCCGTCCGGCGTGGCCGTCGACACCGCCGGGAACGTCTACGCCGCCGACACCGCCAACAACCAGATCACCGAACTCCCGGCCGGCTCAGCCAGCCAGCAGATCCTCCCCTTCACCGGGCTGAAGGCTCCGTCCGGCGTGGCCGTCAACACCGCCGGGAACGTCTACGCCGCCGACACCGCCAACAACCAGATCACCGAACTCCCGGCCGGCTCAGCCAGCCAGCAGATCCTCCCCTTCACCGGCCTCAAGAACCCGTCCGGCGTAGCCGTCGACACCGCCGGGAACGTCTACGCCGCCGACACCGCCAACAACCAGATCACCGAACTCCCGGCCGGCTCAGCCAGCCAGCAGATCCTCCCCTTCACCGGCCTCAAGAACCCGTCCGGCGTAGCCGTCGACACCGCCGGGAACGTCTACGCCGCCGACACCGCCAACAACCAGATCACCGAACTCCCGGCCGGCTCAGCCAGCCAGCAGATCCTCCCCTTCACCGGCCTCAAGAACCCGTCCGGCGTAGCCGTCGACACCGCCGGGAACGTCTACGCCGCCGACACCGCCAACAACCAGATCACCGAGCTGTCGGGCTATGTGGCGACCACGACCGCGGTCACCTCGGTGGCCCCGGCCCCCGCCACCACGGGGCGGGGGTTCACCATCGCGGTGTCGGTCACCCCGGCGAGCGGGACGCTGGCACCAGGCGGGCAGGTCACCGTCTCCGACGGCGGCACCGGATCGTGCACCGCCATCCTGACTGCCGGCCCGGGACCGGCCGCGGGCACCGGCACCGGCTCCTGCCAGCTGACCGAGAACGCCGCAGGCTCCTACACCCTGACGGCCGCCTATGCGGGGCAGGGCGCGTTCACGTCCTCCTCCGGCACGGGCAGCGTCACCGTGGACACCGCGCCGGCGTTCACCACCGACAGCCCGCCGCTGTCAGCGACCGCAGGCCAGCACTATGGGTACACCTTCGCCGCCAGCGGCGTCCCCGCACCGGACTACGGCCTGGCCAGTGGCGCGCCGTCCTGGCTGTCCATCGACGCCTCGACGGGGACCCTGTCCGGAACCGTCCCGGCCGGCACGACTTCATTCAGCTACGGTGTGACCGCGGCCAACCCGGCCGGCACGGCTGCCGCCTGCCGTTCACCGTTCAGGTCTCCCCGCCCGCGGGACCGTTCGTGACGCTGCTGTTCTCCCGCACCGAGATGGGCGCGGCGGACGGCTGTGTCAGTAACGACACGGGGATCGAGCCGCTGGGCACGGTGGTGGCGCCGTATCTGCAGTCGCTGGAGATGACCGGCACCGGCACGCTGGTCACCGGCAAGACGAAGGCGACGGCCCGGGTGTGCACGCACAGCGGTGATTCGCTGACCGCATCCTGGGCCGACGCGACCAGTCTGGCCAGCGACTACGGCTGGTCGTTCGTGTCGCACACGGCGACCTACCCGGCCCACATGAGCAAGATGACCCCGGCCCAGCTGTACCCCGAGACGTGCGGCTCGGCCGCCACCATCGACGACCACGGCCTGCCCGGTGCGACCGGCATGATCGCCTATCCCGGCGCGCAGCCCGTGCCGCAGACGGTGCAGGCCGGCTACTCCGCGAACTGCTTCGCCTGGGGCCGCCGCTACAACAACACCGGGCTGACCCCAGCGTCCGCCGGCTCCACCGCGCCGTACTGGCAGAAGACTGAGGCGGTATCAGGCGGGCCCTGCAACACGGCCACGGCGCCCTGTTATGCGGTTGCCTCCGCCGGTGGCAAGCGCTACACCCCGCCGGCTAGGTGATCGCCCGGATCGGCGCGCTGCGGCCCGGTCAGTGGTTCACCCTGCAGGCGTTCATCCTGGTGACCGGGTCCAGCCCGGCGTACACCCGGAACAAGACGCAGTGGGACTGCACCTCGCAGGACCCGAACCTGCACTGGACCAGCGACGAGGAACGGTACTGCTACAGCGACTGGCAGCAGATCGTGGCGGCCGTCGCCGCCCGGCACGACATTACCGTGACCGACCCGCTTACTGTCGGCGTGGCATTCGGCCGGCCAGCCACCTACTCGAGCACCCCGCCGCCGCCGCCAGCCAGGGTGCCCTCCCGCCGGACGAACTAGGCGCGCAGCGTGCAGAAGCTGTTGTCCGGGACGCCGTCGCACGGGTCCGGCATGGACGGCAGCCGCGGCAGCGGCACCATGGTGATCTTGGTCTGCTTCGGGTAGTGCGAGCCCGCCGGGCAGTTGCCGAGCCCGGTGGCGCCGGTGGCGCAGATCAGCTGGCCGACCAGCGCGCTGTCGATGGTTGTCCCCTGCTTGCCGCAGGGCGGGCCGTCCACGCTCGCCCGCTGGATGTGGGCCGGCTCCGACGTGAGCGTGCGGGAAGCGTCGTGGTTGCTGAAGAAGCAGTTGCGCGGGGTCGCGGAGGTCGGCAGCAGGCCGACGGTCGCCAGGTCGCCGTTGGTGACGTTCCCGAACGTGCCGTTGCCGGCGAACCCGTTGCGGTACACGCGGTTGCCGTTTGCCGGGAACACGCACAGCTGCGGGGTGAGCTGGACGCCGCCCTGGCAGTGCGAGCCGGCCGGTGGCGTCTCGGTGTCGGGGTAATCGTGCGTGATGACGCCCCAGGATCCGTTGCCGGTGATGCGGTTGTCGCGCACGGTGTCGTAGGCGCCGCCGGAAATCTCGACGCCGGTGCCGACCGCCGGCATGAGCCCGGACGTGGGCACGTTCGCGTTGTTGTTGCCGGCGATCAGGTTGTGCTCGATGATCAGGCAGGATCTGGTCGCGCTGCCGGGACAGCGGCCGTCCTGCGGCGGCGGGGCGTCGTCGTTGTTCAGCGAGTTCGGCGCGAGCCCGGTGCGGTTGGCAGTGAACACCGAGTTGCGGATGACCAGATTGCCGCCGGCGTTGGTGCCCGAGTAGCCGAGCGCGGAGTTGGTGCCGATGTCGGCGGCCAGCGTCGTGTTGCACTGCTGCTGGCAGGCGCCGATGTAGTAGGCGGCGTCGGCCATGTTGCTGGCGTAAGACGAGGAGACCTGGCCCGGGCCGCTGGCGTTGCTGACGAAGATCCCGTACTGGGCCAGGTTCGGGCTGTGGATGTCCTTCGGGCCGTACAGCGAGGTAGCGCTGAGGTAGGAGCCCTGGTAGGAGCCCAGGCCGAGGGTGCCGCTGCCGTCGCCGCCGTTCCACCAGATCTCGTTACCGGTCTTGCCGGTGCCGGCCAGGTAGTCGCAGACGGTGAGGTTCTGGATCGTGACGCCGCTGGCCTTGTAGACCTCGATGCCATTCCGTCCGGCCCCGCCGTTGGTGTCCTGCAGCGCCGCGCTGGACGGGCACGGCTGGCTCGCGGAGCCGTTGCTGCCGTCGATGATCACCTTGTTCCGGTCCAGGCCGCGCAGGTGGATTCCCGGGGTCTGGATCCAGACCCCGGCGGTCGGCCACTGCGTGCTCTTCTCGTGATAGACGCCGGGCCAGATCAGCACCCAGTCGCCGGGCTTGGCCGCGTCCACCGCCGACTGGACGGTCTGGTAGTACGTGCCGCCGGACGGGCAGGCCACCGTGCTGCCGTTGCAGACCAGCAGGGTGCGCGCGTCATGTCCGGCCAGCGAAGCGGCGCCGAGCGCCTGGCTCGCGCTGATGGCCGGCAGGCCTCCGGCCGTAAGTACCAGGGCCGCCGTCAGGAACCAGGACCGTTTCATCGTGCCCTCCTGCCCCGAACCGGGAATTCATCCCGAACGCACGAATTGCCGACTATGCGCCCATCCGGGAGACTAGCGCGCCGCGGCCCGCGGGGGGAGACCCATCGCCGTGCCGCGACGTAGGCTGCCTGTGAAAGCTGGCGCGCGGAGACTGGCTGCGCGGGGACCGGCCGCACGGCGGCTGGCACGTCGATGAGGAGGCCGGCATGGAGTTCGAGCATGTCCTGGTCGAGCGGTCGGGCGAGTTCGCCACCGTCATGATGAACCGGCCGCAGCGGCGCAATGCCCTGTCGCTGCAGCACATGCGCGAGCTGATCATGGCGTTCACGCAGCTCGGCGGCAGCGATGCGCTGGGCATCGTGCTGGCGGCCAGCGGCCCGGTGTTCTGCGCCGGGCACGATTTCGCGGATGTCGCCGACGCCGACCTGTCGGCCGTCCGTTCGCTGCTGCAGACTTGCACCGAGCTGATGACGCTGATCCAGCAGGTACCGCAGCCGGTGGTGGCCAGGGTGCACGGGCTGGCCACGGCGGCCGGCTGCCAGCTGGTGGCCAGCGCTGACCTCGCCGTGGCGAGTGAGAACGCGGGTTTCGCCGCCCCCGGCGGGAAGGGCGGCTGGTTCTGCCACACCCCGATGGTGGCGATCGCCCGCAACGTCGGGCGCAAGCGGGCGGCCGAGATGGCCTTGTCCGGCGACGTCATCGACGCCCGGACGGCGCTGGACTGGGGACTAGTCAACCGGGTGGTGCCCGCCGGGCAGCTCGACTCCGCCGTGGCCGACCTGCTCGAGCGCGTCACGCTGGGCTCGGCGGAGAGCAAGGGCATCGGCAAGCAGGCGCTCTACGCGCAGATCGACCTCGACCAGCCGAAGGCCTATGCCTACGCGATCGAGGTGATGGCGGCGACCAGCCAGCTCCCGGACGCGCGGGAGGGGATGCGGGCCTTCCTCGACAAGCGCAAGCCGCAGTGGCGCCGCGGGCGGGCGTAAAGGCGGACGTAAAAGGCTGGGAGTAACAGCGGGCAACGGCATACGAAAAGGGCGCCGGCCTTGGTGGCCGGCGCCCTTTTCGGGTTGCGGTTTAGCTCAGGCCGCGACTGCGCGGTGAGCCTGCGGCTGGGAGGCCGCGGGCTCGAGCGCGAGCGAGAGAACCTCGCGCACATCGCTGACCGGGTGAATCTCGAGCTGCTCGCGCACGGCCTCGGGAACGTCCTCGAGGTCGGGCTCGTTGCGCTTCGGGATCAGCACGGTGGTGATCCCGGCCCGGTGGGCGGCCAGCAGCTTCTGCTTCACCCCGCCGATCGGCAGCACCCGTCCGGTCAGCGACACCTCGCCGGTCATGGCGACGTCGCTGCGCACGAGGCGGCCGGACAGCAGCGAGGCCAGCGCGGTTGTCATCGTGACGCCAGCGCTCGGGCCGTCCTTCGGCACCGCGCCCGCCGGCACGTGCACGTGCACGCCCCGGTCCTTCAGGTCGCCGACGGGCAGTTCCAGCTCGGCCCCGTGCGAGCGCAGGTAGGACAGCGCGATCTGGGCCGACTCCTTCATCACGTCGCCCAGCTGGCCGGTGAGCGTGACACCGGTGCTGCCGGTCTCCGGGTCGGCCAGTGACGCCTCGATGAACAGCACGTCACCGCCGGTGCCAGTGACCGCGAGGCCAGTGGCCACGCCCGGCACCGCAGTCCGCTCGGCCGACTCCGGAGTGTGCCGCGGATGCCCGAGGTACTCCTGCAGGTCAGCCGGGCCGACCGTGACCGGCAGCTCGGCCTTGCCCGCGGCGAGCTGGGCCGCGATCTTACGCAGCACCCGTCCGATGCCCCGCTCCAGTGAGCGCACGCCCGCCTCGCGGGTGTACTCGCCCGCCAGCCGCCGCAGCGCGTCCTCGGTCACCGTCACGTCGCCGGCGTCAAGCCCGGCCCGCTCCAGCTGCCGGGGCAGCAGGTGGCCGACCGCGATCGTCACCTTCTCGTCCTCGGTGTAGCCGTCCAGCGCGATCGGCTCCATCCGGTCCATCAGCGGCTCGGGGATCGCCTCGGCCACGTTGGCCGTCGCGATGAACAGCACGTCGGACAGGTCCAGCTCGACCTCGAGGTAGTGGTCGCGGAACGTGTGGTTCTGCGCCGGGTCCAGCACCTCGAGCAGCGCCGCGGTGGGGTCACCGCGGTAGTCGGTGCCGAGCTTGTCCACCTCGTCCAGCAGGATGACCGGGTTCATCGAGCCCGCCTCCCGGATCGCCCGCACGATGCGGCCGGGCAGTGCGCCGACGTAGGTACGCCGGTGACCCCGGATCTCGGCCTCGTCACGGACGCCGCCGAGGGCCACCCGGGCGAACTTACGGCCCATCGCCCTGGCCACGGACTCGCCCAGCGAGGTCTTGCCCACGCCAGGCGGGCCGGTCAGGGCCAGCACCGCCCCGCTGCGGCGGCCGCCGACCAGGGTCAGGCCCTTGTCCGCGCGGCGCTTGCGAACGGCCAGGTACTCGACGATCCGGTCCTTCACGTCATCGAGCCCGGCGTGATCCGCGTCGAGGATCGCGCGCGCGGCGGCGATGTCATAGGCGTCGTCGGTCGTGCTGTTCCACGGGATCTCGAGCACCGTGTCCAGCCAGGTGCGGATCCAGCTGCCCTCGGGCGACTGGTCCGAGCTGCGCTCCAGCTTGTCGGCCTCCTTGAGCGCCGCCTCGCGCACCTTCTCCGGCAGGTCGGCAGCCTCGATCCGGGCCTTGTAGTCGTCCTCTTCGGTGCCCGGCTGGCCGTCCAGCTCGGCGAGCTCCTTGCGGATAGCGGCCAGCTGCTGGCGGAGCAGGAACTCGCGCTGCTGCTTCTCCATGCCCTCGCGCACGTCGTTCTGGATCGTCTCGGCGACGTCCATCTCGGCGAGCGCGTCACGGGCCCAGCCGGTCAGCTTCTCCAGCCGCTGCTCGGGGTTGATGGTCTCCAGCAGCTCGGTCCGCTGCTCCAGGGTGAAGTAGGCGGCGTAACCGGCGCTGTCGGCCAGGGCCGACGGGTCGCCGATGTTCTGCAGGGCGTCGATGACCTGCCACGCGCCGCGCTTCTGCAGGATCGTGGTGGCCAGGCTCCGGTACTCGCGCGCCAGTTCCTGGGCGCGGGCGGTGGCCGCGGGCTCGTCCACGACGGTGCCCTCAACCCACAGGGCCGCGCCTGGACCCACGGTCCCGGTGCCGATGCGCACGCGGGAGATGCCGCGGATCACCGCGGCGGGCTCACCGCTGGGCAGCCGTCCGGTCTGCTCGACGATGCCTAGGGTGCCGACTGCGGCGTACTTGCCGCCGAGCCTGGGCACCAGCAGCACCTGAGGCTTGCCGTCGGCCGCGCCGGGCGCCGACGCCGACAGCCGCGCTGCCTCGATGGCCGCGCGGACTTCAGCCCCCGACATCTCCACCGGGACGACCATCGTGGGCAGCACGACTGTGTCTTCGAGGGGGAGAACCGGCAGGGACAGGGTCTCGCTCATAAAGGTCACTTCCTGAATGTTCAGTGGTTACTGATTCAACAGCGCAGAGCCGGGATTGTTTCCGTACCTTGTTCGCTGTCAGAGATCGCACCTTCGCCAGATCACACAGGTGTTTAAGGTGCGGAATCCGCTGCGAGAGTGGGCCGGCGAGAATCGAATGACCCGGGGCACTGTCCGCCAGGTCTTGGCTGCGACGTGTACGGAGAACGGCCAGGTGCCCGCTGGTATTCCCGGCCGGTCAGCGGGGCAGCCGGAGCTCGGCGTACACCGCGCGATGGTCGCTGCCGGGCAGCCGGTGGACCGAGGTGGCGCGCACGGCGCAGCGCGGATCGATGAGGATATGGTCAATCGCCAGCAGGCCCGGGCCGCCGTCGGGCAGCGGTCCCCAGGTCGGGATCAGCCCGTTGCCCGCGTGGCTCGCGGCGTCGACGTGACCCCGGCGCAGCAGCCTGCGGAACTGCGCGTGATCGAGGGTGGCGTTGAAGTCCCCGGCCAGGATCACCGGCACGTCGCCGGGCGGGGGCAGCACCGACAGCTCGCTGCGCCAGCTGGCCAGCGCGCGCCGGGACCATGGCCGCGGCGGATGGGAGTGGACGCAGACCAGCTGCACGGCCCCCCCGGACGGCAGGTCGAGGCGGGCGGCAGGCTGGTTGAGAGTGGCCGGGACGACGGCCAGCCCGTCAGCCAGCGGGTAGCGGGCATAGATGCCGCTGCCCCGCCCGCCGGCCGGCGCGGTCTCAGTGACCTGGCTCGGCATCAGCGTGCCAAGGCCGGCCTGGTGCAGCCGGGCGGCGGCGTCGTCGGTGAGTTCCTGGAGGAACAGCACGTCGGCACCCGTCCGGCGGGCGAGCTCGACGACCGGGCCAGCCTCGGCCTGGCCCAGCCGCAGGTTGGCGGTCAGGATGCGCAGCACGGGACCGTCGCCGTCAGCAGGCAGCGGGCCGGGCGGCAGCGCGCGCGGGGCGAGGGCCGCGGTCAGGGCGGTCCCGGCGAGCGCAGCGGTGGCGGCGGCGCCCCGGCGGCGCAGCAGCAGCGCGCCGGCCCAGGCTCCGGCGGCGGCCTGCGGGGTGAACGAGAGCAGCGGCGCTGTCCCCCGGGCGCCGCGGAAGCGATCGGCACCCGTGAGCCGGGCGGCCGCCCATCCGGCGAGACAACCCGCGACCATCCATTCCAGCCGGCGTGAGGACATCGGCTCATAGTCGCACGCGCCGCACGCGAGCCGGCGATGCGCCCGGCCGGGTGGCGTCCGGAATCCGGTGTAAATCGGCGGGCGTGGTTCCCAGCTTCATGATCAGGTTAGGCGACGGTGCTGACAGTTTCGCAGCCGTCGGCCGGCTGGCTGGTGGTGACGGTGCGTGGCCGGAGCTGGCGGGGTGGGTCGAGCAGCGAGCGGCGCAGGTCCTGCAGCAGCCGGAGGCCGTCTGAGGTCATGTTCACGCCCCGCCAGCCACGGGAGGCCCGGTCCAGGACGGCCCAGACCAGGGTGAGGCAGCTGGTCTCGCCGGGGAGCCGGCCGATGACCTTGGTCCGGCGGCGGGTCTCGCCGAAGGTGCGCTCGATGAAGTTGGAGTGCCGGACGCGCTGGTGGTGTTCGGCGGGGAACCGCAGGTAGGCGGTCAGGCCCTCGCGGTCGGTGGTCAGGCACTTCATCGCTGAGGGGTAGGTGGCACAGTACCGGGCGGCCGTCGCGCTGATCCGTGCGTCGATGAGCTCCACCAGGGCCGGGCCAGGCTGGGCCGTCAGCTCCTCGGTGTCGAAGATCTTCCAGTAGGCGTCCTTGACCCCGGCCTGCATCCCGGCCGGCACCTTGGCCAGCACGTTTCTCGCTCGGTGGATCAGGCATCTTTGACGTAGCGCTTTCGGGTAGGCCTGCTCGATCGCGGCGATCAGCCCGGGTGCCCCGTCAGAGATGACCAGCAGCGGGGAGGCCAGGCCGCGGTCCTTGAGGTCGGTGAGGAAGGCGTGCCAGGCGTCGGCGGACTCACCGGTGCCCGGGGCCAGGCCGATGAAGGCGGGCTTGCCGCTGGTGGTGATGCCCCAGGCGGCGAGCACCGGCTCGGCCGGCGAGCCGGGATGCATCCGGAAGAACGAGGCGTCCAGGAACAGGTAGCCGGGCGTGACGTCGTCCAGGCGGCGCCGGGCCCACGCCTCGTACTCATCCTTGATCTGCTGGCAGATCGCCGACACGGTGGACTTGGAGATCGCGGCCTGGTCACCGAGGGCATCAGCCAGGGTGGCCTCGATGTCGCGGACCGACAGGCCGCGGACGAACGAGGCGATGACCAGGGACTCCAGCGCGTTCGTCTTGGTCACATGGCTGCCGAACAGGCGGGAGGCGAACGCTTCGGTCGTGCCGCGCAGCTTCGGCCGGGCCAGGGCCACCGGCCCGGCGGTCGTCTTGACGCTCGCTTCCCGGTAGCCGTTACGGGAACCGGGCCTGGCGTCCTGGCAGGCCGCAGACCGCTGGTAGCGGTCGCGGCCGAGGAACTCGGTGACCTCGGCCTCCAGGGCGGCCTGCATTAGCAGTTGCGCGCCGAGCCGGGCGACCTCCTCCAAGATCTCTGGAAGCGCCTTGTCCTGAGCGAACAGCTCATCGATGTGGTGGCGGATACGGTCAGTAGGGGATACTCGATGTGACACGGGCGTGGGTCCCTCCCTTCGATGACTTGGCGGTCTTGAAGGGAACCTACGCCCGTCTTCTATTTACACCGGATTCTGGACGCGACCCCCGGCCGCGGTCAGGCGCCGGCGTGGGACCCGATCATCAGCTCGGCCAGGTCGTCAGGATGCAGGAAGGACGGCGGCGGCGGCGGTCCCCAGCTGTACAGGCCCTCCGCTCCCTGGAACACCTCGGGCGTCCAGAGCTGGTCGTCGATGCCGCAGTCCATGTCGGCGAAGTACTCGCTGAAGTTGCCGGCCGGATCCTTGAGGTACCAGAAGAAGTTGGAGCCGGCGTGGTGCCGGCCCAGGCCCCAGACGTGCCGTTCCGGGTTTTCTGCCAGCATCCGCGTGGCGCCGCGGCCGATCTCGTCGACGTCGTCGACCTGCCAGGACGTGTGGTGCAGGAAGTTCACGGGCGCGGCCAGCACGAGGATGTTGTGGTGCTCGGACGAGCAGCGCATGAACACGCCCAGCCCGCCGATGTAGTCCGACACCTTGAAGCCGAGGCCGTCGACGAAGAACCGCTTGCTGAGATCCAGGTCGGTCGTGCCGAGGACCGCGTGGCCGAGGCGGCGCGGCCGCACCGGCTCGGCGCGCAGGATGCCCGGTGCCCGGCGGCCCGCCCGCTCGGTCCGGCCGGGGCCGTTGTAGCTGACCGCGGGCACGGCCTGCTGATCCACCGGCGGCGACACCCGCATGACCACGCGGGTGCCGATCACCGGCTCGGTGCTGACCAGCTCGTCACCGGTGAGCACCGACGAGATGCCGAGCTGGCCGAGGGCAGCGGCCGCCCGGCGGAGGTCGTCGTGATCCGCGGCCCGGACGACAAGCTCGACCAGCTGGCGGAAGGGCCGCGAGACGAGCCGGAGCTGGTCGCCGCCGTCGGTCGTGCGGAGCCAGCCCGGCTGGCCCGGCGTCAGTCCGAAGTCGGTGTAGTACGCGGTCGTCGCCTCGAGGCTCGGCACGCCGATCGTCACCGAAGCCAGGCCGTGCAAGCCCATGGTCACGCTCCCTGTCTGGTCGCGCTGCGTCGCAGTGCTGCCGCCTCATACGTTCTACGCCGGTTGTCCCGATTAGTCATCCCCGGGGCCGAGCAGCGCGGTGGCGGCCTGAATGCCTACCTCGGTCAGATCCCGGATGTCCCCGCCGTCCTCCACGATCGTCGCGGTGAGCTCCCGCAGGCCGCCGAGCAGGATCAGCGCGATGGGGCGCGAGACCGGCCGGGTCCCGGCGCGCCGGAACTCGTCGTTGTCGGCCAGCAGGAAAAGCATGTCGGTCAGCGAGCCCATCGCATCCCGCTGCACCTGGCGGCCGAGGGTGCCGAGGGCCGGCAGTTCCCTGATCCAGCTCAGCGTGATCGCCGGCTCGGAGGCGACCGACTCGACGTAGGCCTCGACCGCCTGGCGCACCTGCCGTTGCCACGGCACCGCCGGATCGACGGCATCGGTAATCTGCGCCCGCAGCCGGTCGTTCGTGGCCCCGAGCAGCGCCACGAAGCACTCGTCCTTGCTGGTGAACTCCGCGTAGAACGTGCGTCGGGAGGTCCGGGCGTGCCGCACGATGTCGGCGATCTTGGTCTCCCGGTAGCCGCGTTCCTCGATCGATGTCGCCAGCCCCTCGAGCAGCCTGTCGCGGAAGGAGGCCGGCTCGTCGCGCGGGTCGTCAGCCAGCCGTGCCGGGTCGGCCGCCGTCGCAACGCCGCCGACGGCTTGGTCCGTCGTCATGGTCGGCACATCCTCCCTTAGGCAGGCCGCCTGGTCCGTTACCGAGGCCGATTGCAGTCTCTCAGGTCCGGGCTTGTGCCTCATGGTACCTTGAAGTACCATGAGTTGGTACTCACGCGTACCACGCGTTGGGAGGAGTTCAGATGACTGCCCTGCAGACGGGCCCCGCCGGGCGGCTGCCGCCCGGTCCGGGGCTGCCGCGCGCACTGCAGGGGGCGGCCTTCCTCGCCTCACGGCGCCGGATGACCCGGCTGATGCGCCGCCGCTACGGGCGCGTGTTCACCCTGCATGTCCCGCTGTTCGGGCAGGCGGTGTTCGTCAGCGACCCGGCGCTGGTGAAGCAGCTGTTCATGGCCAGCACCGACGTCGTCGGCAACATCGAGCCCAACCTGGGCCGGGTCCTGGGCCGCGGCTCGTTCTTCAATCTCGAAGGAGACGAGCACCGGCGGCAGCGCAAGCTGCTCGTGCCGCCCTTCCACGGCAAGCGGATGCAATCCTACGAGGCCATCATCGAGGAGGAGACGCTGCGCGAGGCCGCGACCTGGCCGCAGGGCGAGCCGTTCGGGACACTCGCGCCGATGATGCGGATCACCCTCAACGCGATCCTGCGCGCGGTGTTCGGCGCCGAGGGCACCGAGTTGGAAGGGCTGCGCGCGCTGCTGCCGCCGATGGTCACGCTCGGCTCCCGGCTCGCGCTGGTGCCCGGCAGGCACGTGGATCTGGGCCGGTGGAGCCCGTGGGGACGGTTCGCCTCCTACCGCCGCGAGTTCGACTCAATCGTCGGCAGGCTGATCGACAAGGCATCGGCAGACCCGGCCCCCGGCGACCGGGGCGACATCCTGTCGCTGATGCTGCAGGCCCGCTACGACGACGGCGAGGCGATGTCGCGCAGCGACATCACCGACCAGCTGCTGACCTTGCTGGCCGCCGGGCATGAGACCACGGCCACGACGCTGGCCTGGGCCGTCGAGCGGCTGCGCCGGCACCCGGCGCTGCTGGCGCGGCTGGTCGCGGAGGCCGACGCCGGCGGATCCGAGCTGCGCCAGGCCACGATCATCGAGGTCCAGCGGACCCGCCCGGTGATCGAAATCACCGGACGGACGGTGAAGGCAGACAGCTTCCGGCTCGGCGAGTGGGTGATTCCGCGGGGATACAACCTCCTGGTCGGGATCAGCCTCATTCACGACGATGATGAGGTCTTCCCGCACGCCGCGTCGTTCGACCCGGACCGCTTCGTCGGCGTGAAGCCGGACAGCTACGCCTGGATCCCGTTCGGCGGCGGAACGCGGCGCTGCATCGGGGCGGCGTTCGCGAACATGGAGATGAACGTGGTGCTGCGCACGCTGCTGCGTGACTTCGAGCTTTCCACCACCTACGAGCCGCCCGAGCGCTGGCATTCGCGCGGGGTCGCCTACGCGCCGGCCAAGGGCGGCGTGGCGATCGTGCACCGCAGGACGGCGCGCAGCAGTGCAGTGCCTGACACGGCGGCACCCGACAGCGCGGGGGCCGCACTGGCCCGCGGCGTCACGCCCGCGCAGGTGCCGGCGTGACCGGGACGCCGGAAGCACCAGCCGACGGCGAGCAGTTCGCCGACGTCGGCCGCGGGATCACGCTGTGCTATGAGCGGATCGGCCGCCCGGACGCGCCCCCGCTGCTGCTGATCCAGGGTCTGGGCCAGCAGATGTACTCCTGGCCGACGCGGATCTGCGAGGACCTGGCGGAGCGGGGATTCTGCGTCATCCGTTTCGACAACCGCGACACCGGCCGCTCCACCCATGTGGCCCGTAAGCCGCCGAGCATGGCGGCGATGCTCACCAGGCGGACGGACAGCAGCCAGTACCACCTGGGCGACATGGCGCGAGACACCGTCGGACTGCTCGATGCCCTCGGTTACCGCGACGCGCACTTCGCCGGCGTGTCGATGGGCGGGATGATCGCGCAGACCGCCGCGGCCCACTTCCCGCCGCGGGCGCGCAGCCTCGCCTCCCTCATGTCGATGACCGGGGCCCCGCGTACCGGCAGGCCCGCGGCCAGGACCTGGCTGATGATGCTCAGCCCGCCGCCGCGTCACCGCGCGGCAGCCCAGGACGCCGCGGTGCGGATCTTCCGGCAGATCGGATCGCACGGGTACCCCTTCGACGAGAGCTGGGTCCGGGAGCGGTCCGGCCACGCCTGGGACCGTGACCCGTCAAACGACGGCGTGCGCCGCCAGCTCGCCGCGATCTTCGCCTCGGGCGACCGGACGGCCGAGCTGCGCGGCATCGCCGTGCCCACCGTGGTGATTCACGGGGACCGCGACCCGATGGTGCACCCGTCCGGGGGCGCGGCGACCGCCGCGGCCATCCCGAACGCGCGGCTCGAGACCATCCCCGGTCTCGGTCACGACCTGCCCGCGGGAGCCTGGACCGCGATCATCGACCTCATTGCGGCCAATGCCCGCCGGGCCGGCACCGAGCCAGGGCGCCCCGGCCCGGGACCGGTCACGCCGCCCGGTGACCCCGACACTTCAAGGAGCAGCAATGCCCAGATCCGAGCGTAGGACGATCAGCGGCCGCACCGTGATGATCACGGGCGCCGCGTCCGGCATCGGGCGTAGCCTCGCGCAGCGGCTGTCGCGGCACGGATCGCCGGTGGCGATCGCCGACATCGACGAGCGCGGCCTGAAAGAGACCGAGGCGTCGCTGCGCGGCCCCAGCCTGACCCGTGTTCTCGACGTCAGCATCGCCGCGGCGCAGCAGGAGTTCGCGGCGGAGGTCCGGGCCTGGATGCCCACGCCGCTGGCGGCGGTGTTCAACAACGCGGGCGTCGCGGTCGCGTCTACGGTGCTGGACGCCGTGCCCGAGGACGACGACTGGCTGCACGACATCAACTTTCACGGGGTGGTGAACGGCACCCGGGCTTTCCTGCCGATCCTGGTCGAGCAGGACGATGGCGTCATCGTCAACACCTCGAGCGTGTTCGGCCTGCTCGGCATGCCGTACCAGAGCGCCTACTGCGCCGCGAAGTTCGCCGTCCGCGGCTTCACCGACTCGCTCCGCCAGGAGCTGCGCGGCACCGGGGTGCACGCCGTGAACGTCCACCCCGGCGGGATCACCACGAACATCGCCCGCAACGGCCGCATCCGCAAGGACCCGGAGGGCCGCGGGCGCACCCACGACCAGATCGCCAGCGAGTTCGAGGCGATCACGATGACGTCACCCGACAAGGCCGCCGAAGTCATTCACGCCGGCGTCGAGCGCGGCAAGGCGCGCATCCTCATCGGCCCGGACGCGTACTTCTTCGACGCGCTCGCGCGGCTGGCCCCGACGCACTACTACGACGTGCTGTCGGTCGCGGAAAAGCGGCTGCGGGCCCGCAGCGCACCGTCGGCGAGCCCGCAGAAGTAACGGAGGGACACCGACATGACCAGCTCTTCCCTGCTCCCGGCCGCACCCGACGGAACCGCCGCCGAGCACGTGGACGTGCTCATCGTCGGGGCGGGCCTGTCCGGCATCGGGGCCGCCCATCACCTCCAGGCCGCCTTTCCCGGGAAGTCCTACCGGATCCTGGAATCGCGGGACGCGATCGGCGGGACCTGGGACCTGTTCCGCTATCCGGGCGTGCGCTCCGACTCCGACATGCAGACGCTGGGCTACCGGTTCCGCCCGTGGACCCAGGCGGAAGCGATCGCGGACGGGCCCTCGATCCTGTCCTATGTCCGTGACACGGCCGCGCAGGCCGGCATCGACCGGCACATCCTGTTCGGCCACCGCGTCCGCAGCGCATCGTGGTCCACCGCCGACGCGCGCTGGACGGTCGAGGCGAGCCGCGCGGCCGACGGCGAGCCGGTGCGGTTCAGCTGCGGCTTCCTGTTCGTGTGCAGCGGCTACTACCGCTACGACCAGGGCTACACCCCCCAGTTCGAGGGCATCGGGCGGTTCGCCGGGCAGGTCGTGCACCCGCAGCACTGGCCGGAGGATCTCGATTACGCCGGCAAGCGGGTGGTCGTCATCGGCAGCGGCGCCACCGCCGTGACGCTGGTGCCCGCGATGACCGACAAGGCCGCGCACGTCACCATGCTGCAGCGGTCACCGACCTACATCATCTCGGTGCCGTCAAGGGACCCGATCTCGAACGGCCTGCGCAAGCTGCTGGGCACCCGGCTGTCGTATCCGGTCGCGCGGTGGAAGAACGTCGTGCTGCAGACGGCGATCTACCAGCTCAGCCGGCGGCGGCCGGAGCTGATGAAGTCCGTCCTGCGGTCCGGCCTCAAGCGCCAGCTCCCCGGCGGCTACGACCTGGACACCCACTTCAAGCCGCGCTACCAGCCGTGGGACCAGCGGCTGTGCCTGGTCCCCGACGGCGACCTGTTCAAGGCGATCAGCCGGGGAGACGTGTCGGTCGTCACCGACCAGATCCGCACGCTCACCGATTCCGGCATCACGCTGGCCTCAGGGCAGCAGCTCGACGCCGACATCATCGTCACCGCGACCGGCCTCAACCTGCACCTGTTCGGCGGGATGAGCCTCAGCGTGGACGGCGAGCCCGTCGATCCCGCCGGCACGCTCGCCTACAAGGGCATGATGCTCAGCGGGGTACCCAACTTCGCGTTCACGGTCGGCTACACCAACGCGTCCTGGACGCTCAAGGCCGACCTCGTCAGCGAGTACGTGTGCCGGCTGCTGCGGTACATGGACGCGCGGGGCTACCGGCAGTGCGTTCCGGTGAACGACGATCCCACGCTGCAGACCCGCCCGCTGCTCGATTTCGCCGCCGGGTACGTGCAGCGCTCGGTCCACCTGCTGCCCAAGAACGGATCCCGGGCGCCCTGGCAGCTCGGCATGAACTACGCCCACGACCTGGTCAGGCTGCGGCACGGCCGGATCAGGGACGCCGCGATGCGGTTCTCCAGCCCGGATCCGGCGGAGCAGCCGAGCCCGGTGCCGAGCGAGCTGAGCGCGCTCAGCTGAACATGCTGGTGGCGGGCGGGCTGACGTCCAGCCCGGCCGGGCGGGGCGGGGTGACGGCGTCCGGCGCCGGGCGGGACCGGTAGATCATCCTGGCGCACAGCGCGGCCAGCACGACGACGAACGCGCAGTAGATCCAGAAGGCCGGCGTCAGGCCAGAGCTGATCGTGAGCCCGACCTGCGCGGCCTGCGCCGGCGGGATGCCGAACTGCGCCGGTGACGTCGCCTCGCCGACCAGGATGAGCGCGGAGATCGCCTGGGCCGCCATCGGGACGATGGCGCCAGCCAGCAGCGCCGCCCCCAGCAACCGGGGACGCCACACAGCGGCCGCAACGGCCACCGCGACGAGCCCGACCATCACCGCGACGTTCCCGGCGATCACCGCTCCCGGGTTCGCGAACGCGTAGCCCGCGGTCAGGGTGTGCACCACCCCGCCCGGCGTGCGCAGCGTGTAGCTGTCCCAGGACGGGACGAACGCGACCGCGGCGCCGAGCCCGGCGAGCGTCAGCATCAGCACGGACTCGATCCCGTGCGGCCGCAGCCTGGCCAGGCCTGCCGCCGCGAGCCGGAACGCCAGCACCGAGCCGGCCGCGCAGGCGAGCCAGCCGATGAGGCTCAGGACCAGCCCCGCGCCCATGAGATGCGTGCCTCCGGCGATCACTGTCCCGGCGTCAGCGAAGAAGAAGCCGAACGTCACGATGCTCAGCCCCGTGCCGAGAAGGGCTCCGGCGCGCAGCCGGGCACCCCCCAGCAAGATGAGCACGGCGCTCGCGCCCCAAACGGCGAGGTAGAGGATGTGCGGCACGAGCAGGTCCGCCGCCTGGGCCAGGCTCGCCCCGCCGATATAGCCGGGGAACAGCCCGGCGATCCCGCAGGCGACGCCGACCGCGAGCAGCGCCGCGGCGATGACGGCGCGCGGGTGCCGGCCCGCGACCGTGGCCGGCCGCGCCCAGGTCGCGAGGCCCGGCGCAGTGTGCACGTCCGGGGCCGAGCGCCAGGCCGGGCCGGTGAGCAGGTCCAGGCCGGCCGCATCGGCCGGGCGCGGATCCGCCCCCGCATCAGGCTCACTGCCCTGCGGCCCGTCGGCTGACGTGGCGCCGGCCACGGTGGCAGGACGCCAGTCCGGACCATCCGCCGGCCCGCCGCGCGGGTCCGTCCCGGCCGCTGACGTGGTCTCGGCCGGCCCGGTGCGCGGGCCCGCCCCGGCCGCCGAGGCGGCGTCGGCCGCGGCGGCACCGGCCGCGGCGGCGCCGGCCTGGCCCGCCGGGGCATCAGGCCGGGCCGCGGCGGCGGCACCGTGCTGGGCCGCCGGGACGATCGTGCCCGGCGCCTCGATGGAGGCGAACCTGGACCACGCGCCGTACCAGCCCTCGGTGGTCAGCGGCCACCGCTCGAACGGCTGCGACCCCGGCACCCCGGCGGGCCAGATCCCGTAGAA
This sequence comes from uncultured Actinomycetes bacterium, assembly GCA_963702235.1. Taxonomy (GTDB): domain Bacteria; phylum Actinomycetota; class Actinomycetes; order Streptosporangiales; family Streptosporangiaceae; genus PALSA-505. The sequence goes on along the minus strand of CAVPBZ010000016.1, from coordinate 277,215 downwards.
GTCACGTCCTCGTCCGAGCTGGTACGTCGCTCCGCGGTACCAGATGGCCACAATCTCGCGCACGGTCCGGCCTCCTTGGTCGGCACAATCCCCATCCTCAGCTCATACACCGAGCTCACCGGTCAGCGTAAGGACCTCATCTGCGCGTCCGCTGAGCGAATCCTGAGGCATTCCTGACGCTTCCACCGGCACCGCTTCCATGATCGCCGTGCGACTTTCCATGCGTTAGCGCTCCACATAACCGGCAAATCGGACCTGTTTTCGACCACAACGCATGGAAAGTGAAGGGCTATCAGGTCAGGCAGGTTCCGGCGACCAGGAAAACGGGGCGTCAGGTACGGTTTTCGGCGGGACGGAGACTGAGATGGCGAGTACAAGAGACTGGTTCGAGACTGTCGCCGAGGCGCAGCGGCGGGCGCGGCGGCGGCTGCCTGCGTCGGTCTACCTGGCACTGGTGGCCGGCGCAGAGGCCGGCGACACGATGCGGGACAACGTCGCGGCCTTCGGCGAGCTGAAGTTCCGCCCGCACATCGCGGACCTGCCGTCCGCCCGGGACCTGTTGACCACCGTCATGGGCCAGCAGGTCAGCTTCCCGGTGCTGATCTCCCCCACCGGCGTGCAGGCCGTGCACCCGGACGGCGAGGTCGCGGTGGCCAGGGCCGCCGCCGCGGCCGGCACTGCGATGGGCCTGTCGTCGTTCGCGTCCAAGCCGGTCGAGGAGGTCGGCGCGGTCATCGACAAGCTGTTCTTCCAGTCCTACTGGCTAGGCTCCAGGGAAGACATCCTCGCCCGGGCCGAACGGGCCCGCGCGGCCGGCGCTACAGGCCTGATCGTGACGCTGGACTGGGTGTTCGACACCCGCCGGGACTGGGGCAGCCCGTGGATCCCGGAGCGGCTCGACGTCAAGGCGATGGCCCGGTATGCCCCCCAGGTGCTGCTCAAGCCCGGCTACCTGGCCCGCTGGCTGCGCAGCGGCTCGCTGCCCGACCTCGGCGTGCCGAACCTGGCCGCCAGGGACGCCCAGCCGCCGACGTTCTTCGGCGCCTACGGGCAGTGGATGAACTCCGCGCCGCCGGCCTGGTCCGACCTGGCCTGGCTGCGCGAGCAGTGGGACGGCCCGTTCATGATCAAGGGCATCACCCGGCCGGACGACGCCCGCCGCGCCGTGGACATCGGGGCGTCCGCGATCTCGGTGTCCAACCACGGCGGCAACAACCTGGACTCCACCCCGGCCAGCATCCGCTGCCTGCCCGCCGTGGCCGACGCCGTCGGCGGCCAGATCGAGATCCTGCTCGACGGCGGCATCCGCCGCGGCAGCGACGTGGTGAAGGCCATCGCCCTCGGCGCCCGGGCGGTCATGATCGGCCGCGCCTACCTGTGGGGGATGGCGGCGGCCGGCGAGCGGGGCGTCACCAACGTGCTGGAGATCCTGCGCTCGGGGGTCAGTGAGACCCTGCTCGGCCTGGGCAAGTCCTCGCTCGCAGAGCTGTCCCCCGCCGACGTCATCGTGCCGGCCGGATTCACCCTCGCTGACAAGCAGTGAGACCGGGCGCGCCGTCAGCTGTTCAGGTAGCGGCCGAAGAAGCTGAACACCCTCTCCCAGCCGTCCATCGCCGCCTGCGGCCGGTACATCGGCGTGTGGTAGTAGAAGAAGCCGTGGCCGGCCGCGTCGTAGCGGTAGAACTCGTAGGTCTTGCCGTACCGCTCCAGCTCCGCCTCGTGCAGGTTGACCTGATCGGGCGAGGGATGGGTGTCGTCGTTGCCGAAGATGCCGAGCAGCGGCGCCCGCAGGTCGGCGGTGTAGTCGATCGGCGCGACCGGCCGGGCCGGGGACAGCTCGTCCTTCGACATCACCAAGCCGCCGCCCCACAGGTCGGCGACCGCGTCGAAGCCGGGCACCAGGGAGGCGGCCAGCAGCGCGTGCCGGCCACCCGAGCAGGAGCCGATGATCCCGGCCCTGCCGTTGCTGGCGGGCAGGGCCTTCAGCCAGCCGAGCGCGGCCGCGCAGTCGGCCACCACGCTGTCGTCGGGCACGCCGCCCTGCGAGCGGACCCTGGCCGCGACGTCATCGGGGGTGCCGTGACCGTACCGGCAGTACAGGTCCGGGCAGATCACGCAGTACCCGTGCCGCGCGAGGCGCTCGCAGAACTCGCGGTAGAACTCGTCCCAGCCGGGCAGGTGATGCACGGCCACGATTCCCGGCACCGGCGCCTCGCCGGCGGGCCGGACCAGCCAGGCGTGAATCTCATCCCCGCTGCCGCCGGGATAGGTGATCACCTCCGCGGTGATGCCGTCGCGTGCCCCGGTGTCGAACGAGTTCCACATGTCGGCCCCTTCGCTCAGCAGCTCACCGGGGGCTGGCCGTGCCAGCCGCCCCTGGCGAGGTCATCTCGTCGTTTGCTGACCGGGGCTCATTATCTGCCGCGCGGGCAGCAGCGGGCGGACCGGGGCGCCGGAACCGTCTGGCGACCTGAAGATGCGCCTTACAAGCGAGGGGCCGGTGGTTCGAACCCGCCTGCGGCCACTGGGTCAGCTCACGTTGAGCGCGGTGTCGTCGATGACGAACGAGGTCTGCAGTTCGTAGTCCTCGCTGCCGGTGAACTTCAGCGTTATGGTCTGCCCGGCGTAGCCGCTCAGCGAGAAGCTGTGCTGGGCGTATCCGGTGTTGTGGTTCAGGTTCGAGTAGGTGTGCAGCGTGGACAGCACCGTGCCGGAACTGTTGAGCACCTGCACCTTCAGCTTGTCGTAGGCGGTGGTGGCGCTGGTCTCGGCGGTGTCGATGTGCAGCCAGAAACTGAAGGTGTAGTTGGAGCATGCGGCCGGCAGGCTCACCTTCTGGGCGACCGTGTCGGTGGTGGTAGTGCCCCAGCCGTCGAGCCAGGCGTCCCAGGTCCCGCTGTGCGGCGGTTCGCCGGAGCTGTTGCTGATTATCGCGAGGGGCTGGTGGGTCGAGGTCAGTACCCACGGTGCGGGGCTGGAGCTGCCGTTCTCGAAGCCGGGGTTGCCGAGCAGCTGCCCTGGTGTGCAGCTACCAGGGGCCGGTGTGGCGGTAGCCTCGTTGCTCTGCGGCCCCTCGCCGATGGCGTTCACGGCGCTGACCTTGTAGTAGTAGGGCTGGCCGTTGGTGAGGCCGGTGTCGGTGCAGGAGAACACCGCGCCGAGGCCGCTGCAGCCGCCCGTGGTCAGCAGCGTCTCGTGGCCGCTCGACGTGCCCCGGTACACCTTGTAGGAGGTGATGGCGACGCCCCCGTTGCTGGCTGGGGCATTCCAGCTCAGGGCTATCTGGCCGTTACCGGGAGCCGCGGCCAGGCTTTGCGGCGGGCCCGGCGGCGTGCCCTGGAGGGGCGAGGCGGTGATGGTAATGCTCGAGGTGGCCTTGTTCGCTGGGGAGGCACTGTCGGTTACGGTCAGGGTGGCGCTGTAGGTCCCGGCAGTGGTGTACGTGTGGCTGGGGTTCTGGGCCGTGCTCGTCGCGGATCCGTCGCCGAAGTTCCAGCTGTAGGAGTAGGGCGGGGTCCCCCCCGTGGCGGTGCCGGTGAAGGCGACGGTCAGCGGGATCTGGCCGGACGTCGGGGTGGCGGAGGCGGTGGCCTGCAGCGGGTTGCCGACGGCGCTGACGTTGATGGTGACGCTCGAGGTGGCCGTGTTCGCTGGCGAGGCACTGTCGGTGACGGTCAGGGCCGCGGTGTAGGTCCCGGCGGTGGTGTAGGTGTGGCTGGGGTTCTGGGCCGTGCTCGTAGCGGATCCGTCGCCGAAGTTCCAGCTGTAGGAGTAGGGAGCCGTGCCGCCGGTGGCCGAGCCGGTGAACGACACGTTGAGCGGCGCGTTGCCCGTGGTCGGCGTGCCGGAGGCGGCGGCCGAGAGCGGGGTGGAGCCCTGGACCCAGAAGTCCTCGAGCGGGTCGCCCAGAGCCGACTGATCGGCGGTCGTCATGGGGAACGTTGACAGGGTCAAGTTGTCATTGGGGTTGATGATGCCCGGGTGGACGTTCTCCATGACGCGTTCCATCGCGGCTATCACATTGCTCGTCGTGTACGCGACGTGGGAGATGTAGTGCGCCTTCACGTACGTCGGCGATCCGATGACGACCAGCGGCACGCGGTAGGTGTTGCTGACGTGGTCCGGGCCGTTGTTGCCGTTCTGGGTATCGTCCTCCGTGACGATGATGACCGTGTTGCCCTTGTAGGACGAGTTGCCCATGATCGAGTTGACGATCTGGTTGGTGACGGAGTCATTCGTCGGGATGTCCTGGTACGTGCCGGGATGGTCGTTGAAAAGCTCGACGTAGGAGTAGGCCGGCAGGCCGTTCGTCGAGACGAAGTTTTCGTAGGCGGTCCCGACGGTCTGGTCGGGGATGTTGGTGCCGCTGCAGGTGTACTCGTTGTAGTGGATTTCCTCCGGGATGCTCGTGCCGGGGCGGTCCACCGGCAGCACCTCGAGCTTGTTCGTCGCGGGATTGCGCCAGTACCCGCTGCCAGAATTGAGCATCCAGTAGTAGTCCCCGTTCAGGACCATGGTGTAGGGGCTGCTGCCGGTACCCGTGCCGGTCTGAGCCGTGCATGGGTTGGTGCCCTCCCCGGGCGGGCCCGTGTCGCCGCCTAGGAAGCGGTCGAACTGCGTCCCGGTGGCGGTCGGGTAGGACTGCTGCTGCGAGCTGGACGACGACTGGGCGGAGAACAGCCACCAGTGGTTGGGGCCGCTCGGCGGCTGCGTGCCCGTGCTGTAGGCGTCCCCCAGCGCGTAGGTCTTGGCCAGCGTGTGCAGGTCAGGCACCTGGCTGATGTGGTTCGTGCTCTCCACCTGGCCGTTGCAGGTCGGCCCGATCGTGGTCTTGCAGTCACCGAGGTAGTCGTCGAACGTGTGGTTCTCCCGCATGATGACCACGAAATGCGTGAACGGCGGGAAGTAGGGAGCCAGCGGGTCGATCTTGCTGGTCGGTTGCCACACCATCTCCCGGTGCGCGCCGCATATTCCCGAGCTGCACGCACTGACCAGCCGGACCGTCTTCCGGTTGGTGACGTGGTAGTTCGTCGGTTGCGGGAACCGTCCGAACTCCGCGCCAGGCTTAGCGAAGTGAGCGCCCACGCAGTCATAGTTGTCGGGCTTGTACGTCTGGATGCGCTTGCTCAGCGGCAGATCCTTGACGTTGGGGTGAGGGGCCTTGGGGTTCCAGCCCTTGAGCGTGCACGAGCCGACGCCCGTCGCCGGATGGAGATGAGTGGCCTGGCCGACCGCACCGGTGGCCGGGCTCAAGAAGAAACCGGTCAACGACACAACGGCGACTGCAGCACCACCCGCTGCATAGGACCTCCACCTGAGCATGCGGGCCTCCTGCAGCGGGTCCGGCGCGGGGAGCCTGACGACCACCGCGGCCATTGTCCCGTTTGGCCCCCGATCACCACAAGTAACTCAGCGGAACATCTTTGTGACATTTGGAGGGTTAAAGGTGGAGGTGACCCCAAGGAAGACGGCTCACCCGGCCCGTTCGAGCATCAGGGCGAGTGCCGGGCAGTCGGTGACCGCACGGCGGGCGAGGGTCTCCAGGCCGGGGGGCACCGTCTTGGCCGAGACGACCGGGTAGCCCCATTCGTCCAGGGTGACTCGCTCGGGCAGCAGCTCGGCGCACAGGCCGTGGCCCGTGCAGGCGATGGGGTTGACCCGCATCCGGACCGCCATGGCTTACCTCCAGTCGTCCCGGGACGGGGCCCCGGCCGGCGGCCCGGCCGGGAGGGGCAGGAACGGCGCCGCGGCCGGACCGCCGGCGCCCGTCGTGCACCGGCCCCGCAGGTGCAGCTCGACCTCGCCGCGGAACACGCCGAGCGCGCTGCGCACCAGCCGCACGGTCCCGTCCGGGTGATGACACGCACCGCGGCCGGCCACCAGTCCCGCCCACCGCTTCAGATCCGGCAGGCAGCGCGGATCGGGCGCGGGCCCGGACAGCTCAGTGAAGGCGGCGGCGATGCGCGGCAGCCCGTTCAGGCACGGCCCGCACTGGCCGGCCGACTCCGCGGCCAGGTAGCGCAGCACCCGGGCGTTCTCGGCCAGGCCGCAGCGGCCGGGCGGCAGCGCGGCGAGCACGCCCGCGCCCAGCCAAGCGCCCACCTGGCGCAGCGCGGCATTCGTCAGCGGCAGCGTCGCCGCCTGCGCCGCGGGGATCCACGTCCCGTGGTAACCGCCGGCCAGCACCGCCTGGGCCGGCTCGCGGCCCAGCTCGAGCACGCCGGCCAGCAGCGCGCCGATCGGTACCTCGCTGACCCGGCTGGCGCCGTCCGCCCGGTGCGCGGTGACGAGCATGCTGCCCGGCTCGGCGGCGGTTCCGGCCTGCCGGAACCACGCCGCGCCGTGCCGCGCGATGAGCGCGGCGTGCGCGAGCGTCTCGACGTTCTGCACCAGCGTCGGTGCTCCGCCGACGCCGCGCTCGAAGACCCGCGGCCGTTTGAACGCGGGCAGCGCCAGCCCGCCCGCGACGCGGCTCACCAGCGCCGATTCCTCGCCGGCCAGGAACCGCGGCGGCGCGGCCACCAGCGTGACGGCGATCCGGTCGCAGCCGGCCGCCGACCGCTGCGCGAGCGCGCCGGCCAGCAGCCGGTGCAGCTGCTCATGCGGGTGCAGGTAGAGGAAGGCGCGCCGGGCGCCGACCGCCTCGGCGGCGAGCTGCAGCCCGTCGAGCACCAGGTGCGGCGATACCCACAGCAGCTGCCTGTCCTTGCGGCTGGCGGGCTCCCCCTCGGCCCCGTTGCCGACCACGACGGGCCGGCCGGGGCTTTCGGCGACCGCGGTCCACTTGACCGCGGCGGGGAAGCCCGCGCCGCCGCGACCGGTGAGCCCGGCGGACCGGATCTCCTCGGTCAGCCGCCGCGCCCGGCCGGCGTACGGCAGCGGGCCGTACACCTGGATGTGCGCGGCCAGATCGGCACCCGGCCCCGGTCCGCCGGGCGGCAGCAGCCGGTACGCGCCGGGCCCGGCGCCAGCCCCGGCTGGCCAGGACGTGGTCATCGTGGCGGTGTCGCTCATCGGCCTGCTCCGTTCCGGCGAGCCGGGCGGTCGCCGGCGAGCACCGCGGCCGGGACGGTGTCCTGGCCGTCGCCGCCGGTGGCGGGCCATCGCGCGGAGTGGTGATCGGCAGCCGTTCGGTAGATGCCGGCGTCCAGCGGGCTGCCCGGGGAAGCCGGACCGCCGGCGGATCTGGCGGCGGCGATGCGGTAACACACGGCGGCGGCGACGGCGAGCACGCAGACGAGGGTGAGGACCAGCAGGCCATCCGACTGCAGGTCCTTCGCGCTGATGACGGAGTGCAGCACCGCGACCGGATAGGAGACGTAGGCCAGCCAGTGCACGCCGCGCCACAGCCGCCTGCCGATGCGCGCCCGGAGCAGGCTGGTCACGATCAGCGCGGCGATCAGGTCGAGGGCGACCGCGCCGAGCCCGACCTGGAACGGCTCGTAGCTCGAGGCGAACGGGACGACGGCGGCGATCAGCCGGATCGTCACGTACTGGTCGGCGATCGCGGTGACCACGTGGATGGCCAGGAACGCCACGGCGAGCAGCGAGATGCTGCGGTGCAGCCCGGTGACGGCGAACCGCGGCAGGCCGGGCAGCCGGCCCTGCCGGTTGACAACGATGCCGAGCAGCACGACGAGGGTCAGCAGCACGAGCGTCACCACGCCGGTGGCCCGGCTGGCGTACCACAGCGCGGTGGACTGGGTGATCCCGCTCACGCCGCCGCCTCCTCGCGGGGCCAGCCGCCGGTGGTCTGCACGCTGCCGTCGGCCGCGACCAGCCGGGCGGCGAGGCCGAGGCCCTCCAGCCAGCGGGGCGCGGCGGCGCCGCGGATGATCGCGGTGGTGCTCGCCGTGTTCGCCTGCACGGCCGTGCCCGCGAGCACCGACACGGTGCGCCACACCGGCCGGGCCGGCATGCCGGTCCGCGGGTCGAGGATGTGGTGCATCATGAGGTCGCCGCGCCGCCAGCGCCGCGCGGAGACGCCGGACGTGCTGACGCCGCCGCCGGTGATCGCGATCACCTGGGACGGCCCGGCCGGCGGATCATCCGGGTGGCCGGTGACGTCCTGGATCCGGATCCGCCAGCCGCCGTCGGGAGCAGGCCCGGCGGCCGCGATGTCGCCGCCCAGGCTGACCAGCACGCCGCAGTCCAGGCGGTCCGCCAGCCGGTCCGCGGCCCGGTCGGCGGCGCGGGCCTTGGCGGTCGCGCCCAGGTCGAGCCGCACGCCCGGCGGCAGGGTCAGCAGCCGGGCCGACCGGTCCAGCTGGATGTGCCGCCAGCTGGGCCGGACGCGCACCGTCACCCGGACCGGCGGGCCGTCCTTGGCCACCAGCGCGAAGTCGCGGTCGTAGCCCAGCGCCGCCATCTGGTCGGCGACAGTGGGATCGAGGTCGCCGTCGGTGACGTCGGCCGCGTCCAGCGCGACCGCGACAGCGTCGGCGAGCACCTCGCTGACCGGCACCGGCGTACCGGCCCGGCGTTCGGCCTGCGCGAGCTCGGAGTCTGCACGGAACCGGCTGCAGGCCAGGTCGAGCGCGGCGATGTAGCTGGCCAGCAGCCCTTGCGCGGCCGGCAGCCGGGCTGGTTCGGTGACGACCACGCGGACCGACGTGCCGATCGCGTCCCAGCTGGCGGCCGCGGCGGACGTGGCCGGCGCGCGGGTGGCGGCCATCAGGACGCCCCGGAGGTGGCGTGCGCGCTGCCGGAGCCGGCCGAGCTGGCGGAGCCGGAGGAGCTCGACGAGCCGGACGAGCCGGAGGACGAGCTTGACGACGATCCCGAACGGCTGCCGGCCGACGACGAACTGCCTGCCGTGCCGCCCGACGACTTTTTCGCCGACGTGCCGGACGATGCGCGTGAGCTCGTGCCGCCGGATGCGGCCGAGGTGGCGCCGTGCGCCGAGCCGGGGAGCGTGGCGGCCACGGCCCCGGCACCGAGGAGGCCGGCCACGCCGACGCCGGCGGTCACCGCCGACAGCCGCTTCATGCCGCGCCGCCTGAGAGCCGACGGCGGCACGGGCCTGCCGCCTGGATTGCTGGGCATCGGTGTTCCTTCCCTGCTGGCTGGGTGAGCCGGCGCGGCACCGCCGGGAGGCGGCGCGGGCCGGCTGGTGCGCTGATAACGACGATGCGCCAGCCAGTGCAGGGATACCTACAGCGCAGTTCTGAACTGCTTCTGAATCGCGGCGGCCTCGCGGCCGCGGGCGCTGGGCCTGCCGGGGCGCGGGCCTGCCGGGGCGCGGGCCTGCCGGGGCGCGGGCCTACCGGGGCGCGGGCGGGAGGGTCACGATCGCGGCGAAGTCCTCAGACACGGGGTGCGGCTGCTTGCCGACCGCGCTGCCCCAGCTGACGACCACCCGCTGCCAGCCGTCCCGGGACAGCCCGCCTGCCGCCGGCCCGGCCGAGATGCCGAACGTGTCCCCCGGCCAGACCTTCGGGTTGCCGAACTTCCGCGACACCCGGACCGGCCCGGAAAGCCAGCCCTTGGCGATCGAGAACGGCCGCACGTAGAGCGCGTAGCCGGCCGGGGCGTTGTCGGCGAGCCAGCCGACGTAGGCGGTGCCGGGCCTCCCCCCGGTGACCTGCACGATGTGGGTCGCGTTGTCGGTGTCGGGGGTGACCCGCTGCAGCGGCGACCAGGTCCGGCCGTGGTTGGTCGAGTAGGACAGCCAGCCGATGTCCTGCCCGGCGTGCTGGGTGTCCCAGGTGACGTATAGGTTCCCTGCGGCGTCGGCGGAGACGTCGCCGTCGATCCACCACTCGGCCTTGGACATCGTGAGCCGGGCGGGCCCGATGCGCACCGGGGCCGACCAGGTCTGCCCGCCGTTCACGGAGGAGGTGAAGTAGCTGTGCGCCGGGGTCATCGTGTATTTCGTCCGGCTGGTGATGTGGTAGCCCTGGTACTCGATGTCGATCCGGCCGCCGGGCTCGACCAGGACCGGGGCGCTGTCACCTCCGCTGGCCGGGAAGCCCGGGCTGACGTGAACGATCGGCCCCCAGGTCTTCCCGCCGTCGGTTGACTTCTGCAGGACCACGTTGAGGTCGCCGGTGGCGAACGAACAGCTCCCGGCGGGGTTGCAGATGTAGGTCACCGCTTTGGCGCTCGGACCGTAATCCCAGGTCAGGTACACCGCGCCGGCCGGGCCGACGGTGATGAAGTCCCGGTCGCCCCAGTTGTTCAGGTGCCGGGGCACGATTTGCCTGACCTGCGGGAACGTCTGTCCATGATCGAAGGAGGCCTCGACGACGGGGAACGAGTGGTGCTTGGTGGAGTTCATGAACGCGGCGTACACGGTTCCGTCGGGCGCGACCGCGATGGCCGGGTCCCAGGCACCGGAGGAGCGCGGCAGCACGACTGGCCTGCCGAAATGCTGTCCGCCGTCGGCCGACGCGGCGAACCCGATCTTGTTGCGGCAGCCCATCCACTCCTCGTACACGTATCCGCGCGCCGGGTCGACGGCCTGCTCCACCTCGGCGTTCTGCCCCGGGCATCCCTTGCTGAACTCGGTGATCGGGCCGATCAGGGGCCCCGGCCGGGTCGCCGTGACGCCGGACATCGCGGCCGTCGGCGCCACGCCGATGACCAGCCCGGCAACAGCCGCCATGATCGTCCCCAGCCGCCAGCCCGTCATCACAGCACCTCGCTGAACATGGTCACGGGGTGCGGCCGAGGCCTGCGCGGCCGCCACCCGGAAACGGTGGTCAATACCGCTGGGCATGTTAACGAAGGTGATCTGGAGCGGCCAGGGCGGCACGGACGTGTTCTTCCAGAACGAGCTGCCCTACGACCCGCCCAGCCAGTCGGCCTGGATGGCGTCGCCGACCCAGGACGGCTACCCCGCCTTCCTGGTCAGCTCCGGTGTGAAGAGCTTCCAGGGCTACCGGATGGGCAGCTACGTCGTCTTCAGCCAGACCTCCGCGACGCTGTACGACGCCGAGGCCTTCCAGTCCCCCGACACGCCCGGCGTGCAGTTCCACGCCGTCTTCGGCGTGTGGATCGCGGGGGTCGGGCGGCCTCAGCTCGGTCATCAACGGGACCGGCGGCCCGGTGACCTCGACCAGCCCGGGCGTGACCGAGCCGGTGGACGTCCCCAGCTACCCGTGAGGGGTCAGCCGACCTGGTGCGCGGCTTCCTGCAGCGCCGACAGCTGCTGCTGGGTGCCTATCGCGATCAGCACGTGGCCAGCGTCGATCGGGGTCTGCATGGACGGGTTGGTCACGAAGTTCCCGTCGCTGTCGCGGAGCGCCAGCACCAGTGCGCCCGCGCTCGCCCGGGACAGGGTCTGCCCGGCGAGCTTGGAGCCGGCCCGCACCGAGACCTCCTCGAGCCGGAACTCCAGGCCGCCGTCATGCATGACCACGTCGAGGAACTCCACCACGTTGGGCTGCAAGGCAGCCGCGGCGATCCGCTGGCCGCCGATCCGCTGCGGGTTCACCACCCGGGTCGCGCCCGCCCGCAGCAGCTTGGGCTCGGACGCCTCGGTGCGGGCGCGGGCGACGATGACGATGTCGGGCCGCAGCGACCGGGCCGACAGGGTCACGTAGACATTCTCCGCGTCCGTGTCGATCGCGGCGACGAGTGCCCTGGCCCGCATGATGCCTGCCCGGCGCAGCACGTCGTCGTCGGTGACGTCCCCGACCAGCGCGGGGTGCGGGATCGACGGCACCCGCTCGGCGCTGAGGTTGACCACGACCACCTGGGCGCCCTGGCCGGCCAGGTAGCTGCCGACGGCGCGGCCCACCCGGCCCCAGCCGCAGACGATGGTGTGCCCGGTCATCCGGGCGATGTCACGTTCCATCCTGCGCCTTTCGACGTGCTGGTGCAGGTGGCCCTCGACCAGCGACTCGAGGATCACCCCGAACGCGTACACCGCCGTGCCGGTCCCGAGCAGGATCAGCACAATCTCGAAGATCTTCGCCGCCGTGCCGGGGGGGTGCACCTCGCGGAAACCTACCGTGGTGATCGTCGTGACCGTCTGGTAGACCGCGTCCAGCAGGCCGTACCCGAGCACCAGGTAGCCGACGGTGCCTGCGATGATCACGCCGAGCACCGCCAGCAGCGCGACCGCGATGCGCCGGATACCGCTCACCAGGTCATTGTGACCGCAGTTGCGGCGTCCCCGGCGGAAGCCGCAAGGCATTCCGCCTGATGGATGCCGACTTTCACCCCTGGGGTGGGGAAAATATCGGCATCGATCTTGGTCAGCGTCACCCGCGACAGCGGGACGCGGGCCGGCGGCTCGGTAGCCTGCGGCTCGGTAGCCTGCTGTTCATGGATCATTCGGCGGAGACGAACGCGGCCATCTGGCAGTCCGAGGAGGTCGCCGCCGCCTATGCGGCGGAAGTGGCCACCAGCGAGCGGAACGATGCGGCGCAGCAGCGGTTCATGGCCTTCCTGCTCCCGTTCGTCGAGCAGGAGACGTTCACGTTCCTGGATCTGGGCGCGGGGACGGGGGCGGCAGCGCGCGCGATCCTCGCCCGGTACCCGCGCAGCAGCGCCATTCTCGCTGACTTCTCCGTCCAGATGATGGGAGCGGGCGAGCGGGAGATGCAGCCGTTCGCGGGCCGCTACCGCTACGTCGAGTTCGACATGTCGGGCGGTGAGTGGCCGGCCGCGATCCCCGCGGAGCTCGACGCGGTGGTGACCTCGATGTGCGTCCATCACCTGCCTGACGAGCGCAAGCAGAGCCTGTTCGCGGAAGTCTTCGGCCGCCTCGTCCCCGGCGGCTGGTACCTCAACTACGACCCGGTCGCCGCGGAGGATCCCGTCGTCGAGGCCACCTGGGAGCGGGTGAATGACCGCTACGACCCCGGGGCGGCGGGCAGGCGGCACAAACGCACGCCGGCCGAGCAGGCTCGCTGGGACAACCACCTCCGCTATGTGGTCCCGCTCAGCCGGCAGCTGCAGTACCTGCGGTCCGCCGGGTTCCAGGGCATCGACGTCTACTGGAAGCAGCTGGAGAACGTCATTTACGGCGGGTGCCGCCCCGGCTGAGGGCCAGTACCCCCGTTCACCGGGAACCTCCGCTAGGCCTGGCGCCGCCTGGTCGCCGCCTGCAGCGCGCTGAGGTTGACGGCGTGGTCCGGGGACGCGAACGGCGTGCCGGGCGCGCCGACGTCGAACCGACCGCTGTCGGGCAGGTAGTCGCGGCCGCGGGCGATGACGCGGCGTAGCTGGCCGAGTACGGCGATGTCGGCTCGGGGGTCGCCGTCCACGACGAGCAGGTCGGCGTCGTAGCCGGGCGCGAGGCGGCCGGTGACGGCGTCGAGGCCGAGCGCTGCGGCGGCCTCCGTGGTGGCCATCGCGAGCACGTCCTCGGGCCGGAAACCCAGCGTGACGAGGTACTCCAGCGCGCCGAGGTACTGGTGGTGCGGCGTGTTGTCGATGCCCGCGTCGGTGCCAGCGACGATCCGCACCCCCATCTCGCGCATGAGCTTGAGGTGCTCACCGACGGCGATGCCGGTCAGCTTGGCGACGTACGGCGCATTGACGTTGATGGTCGGGCAGACGAAGATGCCCCGCTCGGCGATCGCGGTGGCGAGGGATTCGCTGAACCGCCGCTCGTTCGTCTCGGTCACGAACGAGCAGTGCTCGAGCGTGCTGACGCCGGCGTTGACGGCCCGGCTGATGCCCTCGATGCCGTGCGCGTGGGCCGCCACCGGCTTGTTGACGCGGGCCGCCTCCTCGACGATCACGGCGATCTGCGCGGTGGTGAACTGGGCGTACCAGGGCGCCGACCCGGTCGTCATGAACCCGCCGGTGGACATGACCTTGATCAGGTTGACGCCGTGCTTGTGGTGGGTGCGGACCATGCGGCGCAGGTCGTCCTCGCCGTCGGCTTCGCCGCCCATGAACCAGCAGTGCCCGCCCGTAACGGTGATCGGGCTGCCGGCCACGATCAGCCGCGGGCCGCGGGCCAGGCCCGCCGCGATCGCGTCGCGCACGATCACGTCAAGGTAGGCCCGGGCCCCGAGGTCGCGGGCGGTGGTCACGCCCACGCCAAGCAGATCCCTGGCGCTGCGCAGCATCAGTACCAGCTGCTGCGCGTCGGTCTCGGCCCGCATCCGCGCGACCGGGTGAGGGCCGCCGTCGAAGCCGAGGTGGACGTGGCAGTCGATCAGGCCCGGCGTGATCGTCGAGCCCGGATAGTCCGTCCGCGGCAGTGCCGCGTACTCGGGCGGCAGCGTCCCGGCCGCCCCGACCCAGTCCACGGAGCGGTCGCCGATGACGACTGCGCCGTCGGTCACGGTCGCGGCGCCGGTCATGACCCGCGGCGCGGTGAGCACTTCAGGCACGGCATCACCTCGCCTCCGGCCAGCGGGAAGGAACGCGAACGGCGGCTCCGGCGGCGATGGACCCACGCTATGGCGGCGCGCGAAGGAGCGTCAAGGCTCAGCCGGCCCGGCGAGTTTACCTGGCGGGTCTACCTGGCGTGACCGGGCCGGTGCAGGATGACGGTGTGCCAGCAAGCCTCCGGGAAACAATCGACAGCACCACAGTGGCGATGCTCCGCGCCCGCGGCAGCTACAAGTGGGCGGCACCCGGCCCGGACGGGCTCGGCGCGGCGGTGGCGGAGATGGACTTCGGCGCCGCGCCGCCGATCCTCGACGCGCTCGCCAGGCTGTCCGCCGACGCGAACTTCGGCTACCTGCCTCCCCGCCTTGGCGACGAGCTCGCCGCGGCCTGCGCGGAATTCGAGAAGCACCGCTTTGGCTGGGACGTGGATCCCGCGCTGATCCACCACGTCCCGGACGTGATCAAGGCGCTGGAGATCGCCATCATGCATTTCTCCCGGCCAGGCTCACCGGTCATCCTGCCCACGCCCGCGTACATGCCGTTCCTCATCGTGCCGGGCTTCCTGGGCCGCGAGATCATCCAGGTACCGATGCGGGCCGAGGCCGGCTTGTTCACCTTCGATCTCGACGCGATCTCCGCGGCGTTCCGGGCCGGCGGCCACCTGCTCGTCTTCTGCAATCCGTACAACCCGCTCGGCCGCGTGTTCACCCGGGACGAGATCACGCAGCTGTCCGGCGTGGTGGAGCGGCACGGCGGCCGCGTGTTCGCCGATGAGATCCACGCACCGCTCGTGTACCCCGGAATGCGGCACATCCCCTACGCGTCCACCTCCGACGCCGCCGCGGCGCACGCCCTGACCGCCACGTCCGCCTCCAAGGCGTGGAACCTGCCCGGGCTCAAGTGCGCAGCGGTGATCCTCACCAGCGAGGCCGACCGGCAGCGCTGGGAGGAGATGGGGATGTTCGCCTCGCACGGCGCGAGCAATGCCGGCGTCGCCGCCAACATCGCCGCCTTCCGGGACGGCGAGGCGTGGCTGGATGAAGCGCTCGGCTACCTCGACGAGAGCCGTCACCTGCTCGCCACCCTGCTCGGCCGCCACCTGCCGCAGGTGCGCTACCGGCCGCCGGACGGTACCTACCTCGGCTGGCTCGACTGCACCGCCATGGACCTGCCGGACTCGCCCGGCGTCCTGGTCACCGACCGGGCCGGCGTCACGGTCGTGGACGGTCCCGCCTTCGGCACCGGGGGCGCGGGGTCATTCCGGCTCAACTTCGCGACGCCGCAAGCCATCCTCACCGAGATGGTCGAGCGGATCGCGGCCGCCCTGAACCACCTGTAGGAGCCGGCCGTCGCTGACGGCGCGGCTGGGGCGGGCCGCGGCGGCGGGCTGCTGCAGAAGGCGGGCAGCGGATCCGTAGACTGTGGGCCTTGTGAAACGTCAACTAACGCGGGCCGTCCTTGGTTGTCTCGCGCTGGGCCTGACGGCAGCCGGGTGCACGTCGGCTCCCCGCCAGGCGCAGGGATCGCCCTCTCCCAGCCAGGCCCAGGGAACGGCCCCGGCCGGGCGCTGGGTTCCCTTCCGGCATGTGACCGGGGTATTCGATCTCGCCGGTCCGCGCGGCGACGGCTCGTTCACGGTGGCGGCCGCCCCGCACCCGCTCACCCTGAGCCACGCCGGCACGCTGACGCCGTTCCCGGCGGGACCCGGCAGCTACTCCGTCGCGCCCGGGGCCGAGGCGTACATCACCCTGGCGGCCAACGACCGGGTGGCCGGGGCCGGGTGCTCGTTCCGCAGCGACACGATCTTCGCTCTCCAGCCGGGGGCTCATCCGGGCGTCCTCGAGATCAGCGCGAATGGCCAGGCCAGGCGTTTCGCGAACCTGCCCGCCACCGGCCTGCCCGACGGGATCACGTTCGACTCCACCGGGCATTTCGGGCACCAGCTCCTGGTCACGGTCAGAAGTCATTCCGCGGCGACTGTACTGGCCATCAACTGCAGGGGCGGCGTCTACACGATCACCACGCATGCGCCGGTCGTGGAGGGCGGCATCGCGGTGGCCCCCGCCTCCTTCGGCCGCTACGGCGGCGACCTCATCGCCCCCAACGAGCTGACCGGGCTGGTCTACGCGATCGCGCCGGACGGCGCGGCGGCCACGCTGGCGGTATCGGGGCTGCCGCACGGCCCGGACACCGGTGTCGAGAGCGCCGGCTTCGTGCCGCCGGGATTCGGGCCAGCCGACTCCGCGTATCTCGCCGACCGGTTCACCAGGCACAACAAGCACCCCGGCACGGACAACATCCTGCGGCTGCCCGGGACTGAGCTGATCAAGGCGGCCGCCCGCCCCGGCGACCTGCTGGTCGCGTCCGAGGGGGGCGCCGAGACCATCCTCGTGCGCTGCGCGGGCTCGTGCACGGTGAAGGAGATCGCCATCGGCCCGGCCGTCACGCACGGCGAAGGGCACATCGTGTTCACCCGCCCGGGCGGGTAGCGGCGGTCCCGGCCCGGACCTCAGGCTGTCAGGGGGGCGGGGCCGCGGGTGGTCGCGCCGTGGACCCGCCGGCGGTCAGGGGCCGAGAACGGCGATGAAGTCGCGGGTCCACCCGGCGAGGTACTGGCCGGCCGGGCGGTTCTGGCCGGGGATGGCGGCGCGCAGGCCGTGGCCCGGCGCCTTGGCCACGTCCAGCTGGACCCATTCGGGATTGATGTCGAGTTCCATGCCGGTGACCGCGCCCGCGTGCACGAGCGCGGCGGCCAGGTCCGCCGGGACCGTTGACATGCCGGCGGCGTAGATCAGCTCGCCCTTGGCGTTCTCGCCGAGCGCGCTGCGCGCCACGT
Source organism: uncultured Actinomycetes bacterium (assembly GCA_963702235.1). Lineage (GTDB taxonomy): Bacteria > Actinomycetota > Actinomycetes > Streptosporangiales > Streptosporangiaceae > PALSA-505. The sequence continues at coordinate 260,081 of CAVPBZ010000016.1, read as the reverse complement.
AGTCGCCGCCGCCGAGGGTGGCTCCCCAGACCGCCGGGTTCGCGGCGGCACGGGCGGGATGCCCGTTCGTGACCAGCAGCCCGAGGTTCTGCCGGACGCTGTAGACCGCCTCGTGCGGCTGCGGCAGGCCCGAGCCCCAGGCGCCGACATGAGCGGTTCCTGACCGGTCGATGACCAGGCTGGCGAGCCCGCGCCTGAGCCGGCTGATCACGTGACCCTCCTGCTCGTAGCCGCCGTCGCCCGCAGAGAGCAGGAATCCGCCGTTGAACGCGGCCAGCAGGTGACGGCGCTCGCTGCCGTGGATGCGCGGCCCGGCCCGCACCACCGACAGCGCCGCGGCGCCAGGGTCCGAGCTGCCGCTGTGCAGCCGGTACCGCACCGGGCCCTTGAACCTGGCCAGGATTACCAGGGATCCGTCCGCGGCCCGGAAGCGGGAAAGCGCCGCCTTCGGCGCCGGCGGCGACTTAGGGTCCGGCGCCTGGGTGCTCGCCGGGGTACTGGCCGGCGTCCGCGGCGTGCTGGCAGCCGGCGTGCTGGCAGCCGGCGTGGAGCGGGCCGCCGGCGTGTTCGACGTGCAGGCGGTCATCGTGAGCACGGCGGCGATCCCGGCCGCCCAGCGGACACGGCACATGTGGTTCTCCGTTCCCGAGCGTACCGAATGCCTGCTGGCCAGCGGCGGCGCGGCGGGCCGTGACCGGGCTGGCGGCCGCCGCCTGGTCAGGTTGCCTCCGACTGCTCCGGCCGGTGACCAGCGACGAGGCCGGCCTCGGCCACGATCGTGGTCGCGGTGATGCCGGCGAACCCGCCGCGGGCCAGCATCGCGGTCCAGGTATCCATCGAGACCGGGCGCTCCTGCATCCGCAGCAGGTACCGGCCCGCGTTCTTGGCGATCCGCCACCAGCCGCCGGGCCCCTTCCTGGCCAGGGCCGCCAGCTTCGACTTGATGATCGCCCGGTCCCGGCTGGAGCCGCCGCGGCCGAACATCATGTCCGCGATGACGAGCCGGCCGCCGGGCCGGAGCCAGCGGAAAGCGGACGACACCAGCCGGGCCTTGTCGGCGTCCCGCAGGTGGTGCAAGGCGTAACTGGAGACGATGAGATCAACGCTCTGCTCCGGCAGGTTGAGCTCTTCGATCGGCATGGCCAGGCCTTCCAGGCCGGTCACGCCTGCCCGGCCGGCCTCCGATTCCAGCTGCCGGACCATGGCCGGGCTGACGTCAACCGCGAGCACCCGCGCGCCGCGCCTGGCCAGCGGCAGGCTGATCTGTCCCGTCCCGCAGCCGAGGTCGACGACCTGGGTATCAGGCTGGACGCCGGCGACTTCGAGCACCGCCGCGGTCACCTGCACCAGGCCGGCCGAGCCGTGCTGGTCCCAGCTCGCCACCCGGCCGGACCAGACCCGGCGCTGGCGGCGGACCGCATTCTCCGTCGCCACCCGGGCCAGCGAATGCCTGGGCTCTGCTTCTTCCCCGTGCCGGAGGCCAAGCGCCGGCGGTTCGCTCGAATTCATTGGCACAGGCTATCCGCGATTGCTCCGCCCGCAGCCAATGGCGCTTTCGGATCTGGTAAAAAATTCAAGATTCATGAAGGTTTCATTAAAGGATGCTGAGTATAACCGTGCATTCTCGGGATTCAGGCGAACGCGCGGCACGACGGCGCCGTTTCCTGCTTCGCTTCGGTTCGCGCCGGAGCGGCGGTAGCCTGCTGGCGTGAACCGGACCGCTGCGAACGCGCCCGCCCGGACGGGCGAGGGCCGGGTGACCCGTGCGCACCGGCGCCGACGCGCCGTGGTGGGTGCTCTGGTCATCGCCGTGCTGACCGGCGGCGCGTACGCGGTCGCCAGCGCCGCGACCGGCTCGGCTCCGCCGGCGCCCTCTCCCGCCGGGGCGGGAACTCACCCGGCCAGCAGCTCACCCGCGTCGCCGCCGCCCCGGCCGGTCCGGCTGCCGGCCGGCACGATCGGCCGCTACCGCATCGCTCGCCAGGCGATCACCCTGACCGAACGGTCCGCCGCCGGGCCCCGGGTGCTGCAGACCGTCATCCGGTACCCGGTTATCCCGCCCCGGCCGGCCGGGGCCGCCCCGCTGGTCCGCGGGCTGTTCCCGCTGGTGGCCTTCGCCCCCGGCTACCGGCAGTGCGACGGCAGCTACGGCTCGCTGCTGCGCGCCTGGGCGAGCGCGGGATACGTGGTGGCCGCGGTCAACTTCCCGGTGACCAACTGCCACGTCCAGGGCCCGGAGGCCGACCTGGTGAACCAGCCGCGGGACATGGCGTTCGTCATCCGCCGGCTCGTGGCGATCAGCGGCCAGAAGCACGGCACGCTGTCCGGCCTGGTGAATCCCGCGCAGATCGCCGCCGCCGGCCAGTCCGACGGCGGCGACACCGTCGCCGCCCTCGTCGGCAACACCTGCTGCCTGGACCACAAGGTGGTGGCGGCCCTCGTGCTGTCCGGCGGGGAGTGGCCGCCGATGAGAGGTAGCTGGTTCCCCAGCGGGACCCCGCCCGTCCTGTTCGTACAGGGCAGCGACGACACCGTCAACCCGCCGTCGGCCAGCCTGCAGATGTACCAGGCGGACACGGGTCCGCGCTTCTACCTGGATCTTTACGGCGCCAGCCACCTGCCTCCCTATGAGGGAGCCCAGCCGCCGGAGCCGCTCGTGGCGCGGGTAACCACCGAGTTCCTGAACCGGTACGTGGCCGGGCAGCACGCCGCGGGCGCGGCGATGACGCGGGCCGCCGACGCCGGCGGGGTCGCGAACCTGGTCCGCGGGGGGCAGCTGCCCTGACGCCGCCCTCAGCGGGCCGCTAGCCGCCGCGCCGTTCCGCGATCGTGATGTCGCCGGCGGCCCAGTGGGTCGGCGGCACCTCGCGGATCACGATCCGGATGGACTCCCGCGGGGCGCCGACGGCCTCCTCGACAGCGGCGGTGAGCCGCGAGATCAGCGCGCGCACCTGCTCGGCGGTGCGTCCTTCGACCATGGTGACCTCGACCAGCGGCACGTCATCCTCCTCGGCAGGCAGCCTGCGGGCGATGTTACGGTTCCACAGGCGCTCACGTACACCACGCGGAGATGACGGATGGCCCAGCGGCTCAGCATGGCCGGCCCGGTGGCGGCATCGGGCGGCTGGCGCGCATGACCGCCGACCGCGTTGACCTGCACACGCACGGACTGCCCCGGGACCTGCCCGCGTTCGGGCAGCGGTACGCGGGCGCCTGGCCGGAGATCGTCGCCACCGGTGCCTGCACGGCGGATCTGATGATCGGCCAGCGGCACTTCCGGTCGATCGACGACCGGTGCTGGGATCCCGGGCGCCGGCTGGCCGACATGGCCGCCGAAGGGGTGGCGCTGCAGGTGGTGTCGCCGATCCCGGTGACCTTCTCGTACTGGCTGCCGCGCGACGGCGCCGCCGGGCTCGCCCGTGCGCAGAACGAGTGGCTGGCCGGCCTGGTCCGCGGTGACCCGGAGCACTTCGCCGGCCTGGGGACGGTGCCGCTGCAGGCACCGGACCGGGCGGCGGAAATGGTGGCGGAGCTGACCGGCGACCTCGGGCTCGCCGGCGTCGAGATCGGCACCAACGTCAACGGCGCGCCGCTGGACGGACCGGAGCTGACCTGTTTCTGGGCGGCGTGCGAGGAGAGCCGCGCGCTCGTCTTCGTCCATCCCTGGCAGGTGCTCGGCGCCGAGCGGCTGCGCGCTTACAATCTCGCCTACGCGGTGGGCAACCCGGCCGAGACCGCCGCGGCGGCCGCGACCCTGGTGCTCGGCGGCGTGCTCGACCGCCATCCCCGGCTGCGCATCGTGCTCGCGCACGGTGGCGGGGCGTTCCTGAGCCTGCTGCCGCGGCTGGACCAGGTGACAGCGAACCTGCCGGGCGGCGGTGACACCGGCACCCCCCGGCCGTCGGATTACGTGCGGCGCTTCTACTACGACAGCCTGGTCTACGACCCGCAGAGCCTGGCGCAGCTGGTGGCCCGCGCCGGTGCCGACCACGTGGCGGTCGGCACCGACTACCCGTTCCCGATCGCCGAGCGGCAGGCCGGCGCCGCCGTGGACGCGGCAGGCCTGTCGCCGGCCGACCGCGAGCAGGTGCTGCTCGGGACGGCCCGCCGCCTGCTGCAGCCGGCCCGCACTGAGTCCAGCGAAAGGCAGGAATGATGCCCACAGCAACGCGCGAAATTCACCTCGCGGCCCGGCCGCACGGGCTGCCCGCGGCCACCGACTTCCGGATGACGGAAACCGTGCTCCCGGATCCGCGCCCCGGCGAGGCGGTGGTCCGCAACATCGTCATGTCGGTCGATCCCTACATGCGCGGCAGGATGAACGACGCGCCGTCCTACGCCCCGCCGTGGCAGCTGGACGAACCGGCCCAGGGCGGAGCGGTCGGTGTGGTGATCGAGTCCGCGATCCCCGGCCTGCCGCCGGGGACGCTGGTGCTGCACAACGCCGGATGGCGAGAGCACGCGCTGCTGCCGCAGCGCGCGCTGCGCGTCTTGCCGGCAGTCAGCGGCGTGCGCCCCTCGCTCTACCTCGGCGTGCTGGGCATGACCGGCCTCACCGCGTACGTCGGCCTGCTGCATATCGCCGGTTTCCGGGCCGGTGAAACGGTGTTCGTGTCGGGCGCCGCCGGGGCCGTCGGCAGCGTCGCGGGCCAGCTGGCCAGGCTGCTCGGAGCCAAGCGCGTCATCGGCAGCGCAGGATCGGCCGGCAAGGTCCGCCACCTTCGCGAGGACCTCGGCTTCGACGAGGCCTTCAGCTACCGCGACGGGCCGGTGGCCAGCCTGCTCGCCGCCGCCGCACCCGAGGGCATCGACGTCTTCTTCGACAACGTGGGCGGCGAGCACCTCGAAGCCGCGATCAGCTCGTTCAACACCGGCGGCCGGGCGGCGCTGTGCGGCTCGATCTCGACCTACAACGCCACCGAGCCCCCGGCAGCGCCGCGTAACCTGAACCAGGTCACCGGTAAACGGCTGACCCTCAGGGGCTTTATCGTGTCCGATCACGGCGACCTGCTACCCGAGTTCGAGCGAGTCGTCGGACCCGCGGTCCGGGACAATCAGATATATGTCCGCGAGACAATCACGCACGGCCTGGAAAATGCCGTGCCTGCATTCATCGGAATGCTTACCGGAGCGAACACCGGCAAGGCCATCATCCAGCTCGCGCCCGATCCCGCAGCGGCGGCGTGACCGCCATCGCGTCCGCTGAGCAGGCGGGCGACGTCACGATCGTGCGCCTGACCGCGGGCGAGAACCGCTTCAACCCGGCCTCGCTGGAGGCCATCGGGGCCGTGCTCGACGAGTTCGAGGCCGCCGACGGGCCGGGCGCGCTGGTCATCACCGGCGCGGGCAAGTTCTTCTCCAACGGCCTCGACCTGGACTGGATGGCCTCGGCGCCCCAGGACGACGCCGCGGACATGCTGCGGGGAGTGCAACGGCTGATGGCCCGCATCCTCGTCTTCCCCGCGGCCACGGTGGCCGCGGTCAACGGCCACGCGTTCGCGGCCGGCGGCATGCTCGCGGTGGCCTGTGACAGCCGGGTGATGCGCGAGGACCGCGGCTATTTCTGCCTGCCCGAGGTCGATATCGGGCTCGTCTTCAGTCCCGGCATGACGCAGCTGCTGAAGGCCAGGCTGCCGGCCGCGACCGCGCACCAGGCCATGGTCACGGGCCGCCGCTACGGCGGCACCGAGGCGGTCGCGGCCGGGATCATGGATGAGGCGGTCCCGGCCGACCGCGTGCTCGCCGCCGCGGTCGAGCGCGCCGCCGCGCTGGCGGCCAAGCCGCGCGCGACGGTCGCGGCGATCAAGCAGGCCATCTACGGCGACGTGGTGACCGCGCTGCAGGGCAGCTAGCCACGCCGGCCGGCGAGGAGCCGGCGCTAGGCGGTCCCGGGGCGCAAGGCCGGCTCACCGGATGTCCGCGCCGTTCCCGCCGCCTCCGGAGCCTGGCCCTCACCCAGCTTCCGCAAGGTCGGCAGGACGGCCAGCGAGACGGGCATCGGCAGCAGCAGGGCCAGCACCCGGTAGACGAACACGCCGACGATCGCGGCCGCGAAGGGCGCGCCGCTGACCCAGATGGTCAGCGGCAGCACCAGGGCCAGGACGCCGGCGCTGGCCAGCGGGCCGGTGCGGCGGGTGAACACCATCCCGGTCGCGAACCCGACGAACAGCGCGGCCGGGTTCATCCGGAACCCGAAGGTGGCGAGCCCAGCCCAGGTCGCGAACGCGTCCGCGCCCCAGAACAGCGCCATCCCCCATAGTGCCGAGCCCCAGCGCAGCGGGTGGGAGAACAGCACCCGGATGAGGTGGATCGAGTCCAGGAAGGTACCTACCCCGGCCCGCCAGCCGGTCCGGTGATGAAACCGGTCACGGTACCTGTCCGCGACCCAGAAGCCGATGATGAAACCGGGAACCGGGAGGATCGCCCAGGGCAGGGTGAAGTCGAGCGCCGGCTGGCCGCGCCCGGACGCGAGCACGGCGATCGCCGCCACGCAGCCGCCGATCGCCAGCACGCCGTGCTCCAGGCCGCCCAGCGCCGCGACGCGCACCTTGGCCTCGTCCTCCTCCGCCCCCGCGGCCTGCAGCGCGTACCGGTCAAGCGCGCCGCCGCCGTGGGCGAGAAATCCGCCGAAGCCCGCGGCCACGACGGCGCGCATCTGCGGGCGGGACAGCCTGGGGCCACCCTCTACCCGGAAGATTCCCCGGTAGGCGAGGTAGTAGCCGACGAAAGAGATCAGCAGGGCAGCGAGGAGCGCGATCAGCCACATCCAGTCGAAGCGGCCCAGCTCCGCCCGCACCTTGTCGAAGCCGGCCAGATAGGACAGGCCAGTCCCGGCGGCCAGCTCCAGCCCGATGGCCACGGCGATGAGCAGGGCGAGAACGCTGCGGCGGCGTTCGGTGTGCAGTGCGGACAACCGCAGCCACGGTGAACCCATGACATACCTCCCGAATCCACCTATGACTGCCCGTCATCCGGGCAGTCATGCGTCAGGGTGCGCGCAGCGATGCCGCGTCCAGGACGATCCCGGTGACCCGGGCCAGCCGGTCCAGGTCAGCGTCCTGGGACAGCAGCGTGGCTCCCCGGCGTAGCGCGCCGGCCGCGATCATGCAGTCCGCCATCCCCCGAGGGGTCACCCCGGCGCTGCGGCAGTGACGGTAGATGCGAGCGGCGCCGTCGAAGTCAGCCACCACATCAAAACGCAGCAGCTCGAACCGCTGCAGCAGCCTGCGCAAGTCGAGTTCCCGCTCCTGACTGCGCGCCCCGGCGAGCACCTCCATGACGACAGGCTCGGTGACCGCGACCGGACCGTCCGCCGCGATCAGGGCGGTGAGACGCTGATCGACCGCGCTACCGGTGGCCCGGTCGTACTCGACCCACGCGGAGGTATCAGCCAGGATCACGCGGCGCCACGGGGCTGCTCGTCGGCCGGGGGCTCGATGATGGCGCGCGGCTGGCTGGCTTGCCTTACCGGTGGGCGGAGGTTACTGTCCGGTAGCATCTGGAGCCTTCGTGAGGAGCCCGCAGTGACATCGGTGAACCGGCAGGTGCGGCTGGCGGCCCGCCCCTCGGGCCTGCCCGGGCCCTCGGACTGGGAGGTCACCACCGAGCCGGTGCCGCAGGCCGGCCCGGGGCAATTCGTCGTGACGGTCTCGCACCTGTCCGTCGACCCCGCGATGCGGGGCTGGATGAACGCCGGCACCTCGTACATCCCGCCGGTAGAGATCGGCGCGGTCATGCGGGCCGGCGCGATCGGCCAGGTGGTGACGTCCGAGCATCCCGGCTTCGCCGTGGGCGACCACGTCTACGGCGCGTTCGGCGTCCAGGAATACGCGGTCTCCGACGGCCAGGGCGTCATCAAGCTCGACACCGCCGTGGCCGAGCCGGCGACCCACCTGGGCGCGCTCGGGATGACCGGGCTGACCGCCTACTTCGCCCTGCTGGACGTCGGGCGCATCCGCGAAGGGGACACGGTCGTCGTCTCCGGGGCGGCCGGCGCGGTAGGCAGTGTCGCGGGCCAGATCGCCAAGATCAAGGGCTGCCGGGTCATCGGCATCGCGGGCGGCGAGGAGAAGTGCCGCATGCTGGTCGAGGAGCTCGGCTTCGACGCCGCTATCGACTACAAGAGCGAGAACGTCCGAACGGCGCTGCGCGAGCACGCTCCCGGCGGTGTCGACGTGTACCTCGACAACGTCGGCGGGGACGTGCTCGACGCCGTGCTGACCCGGCTGGCCCGCGGGGCCAGGATCGTCATCAGCGGCGCGGTTTCGCAGTACAATGCCGACCGGGTGCAGGGCCCGGCGAACTACCTGTCATTGCTGGTGGCGCGGGCCTCGATGACCGGCATGGTGGTGTTCGACTACGCGGACCGGTACGCCGAGGCCACGGCCGAGCTGGCCGGCTGGGTCCGCGAGGGGCGGCTCGTCTGCCGGGAGCATGTCGTGCGCGGCAGCGTCACCGACTTCCCCCACGTGCTGCTGATGCTGTTCACCGGGCAGAACACGGGCAAGCTCGTCCTCGCGCTCGACCGCGGCTGACGGTTGCCCGGCCGCCTCGCCGCCGGCCTTGGAAGCGAGACAGCTCCGCTGCCCGGAACCTCGTCCGCGTTCCCGGACGTCCCGTTCGCCTCATCAACCACGATCACGTAGGGACAGGCGGTTCGGCGGTTACGAACGAGGCTGGGAACAGGTCAGAGCGCGGCTCGACTGGGCCGCCGCCGGCATCAGGGCCACCGATCGCGCTGCGGAGAACGTCGTGACGGTCGTCGACGATGACCTCGCCTGCACCGTCGATCTGGAGCACATGACCCGCCACGCCGGTGATCGCCCCACGCCCAGGACTCTGCGCTGCACCCAGGCCTACCGCCGTGAAAACGGCGAGTGGAAGGTCATACTGCGTCACGCTGACGAGCTTCCCGGCCAAGACGAACAGCAAAGATGACCCGCAGCCGCGCGTCACAGCACGCTGCTGACGCTTGCTGAATAGTTACGGACAGGGCGGCCAGACCGCGATGATCCGCTATGAGTCCAGGAGCCGCCGGACCCGAACCGGTGCTGCCTACTATCCGTGTTAGTAGGTGAGTGGCGGCGCCAAGGGTCCGCCGCGCGAGCTGAGGAGCTGGTTCACGTGCGGGGCACGGACTTCGTGACGGCCCGGCGGCTCGCCGCGGTCACCGTCGGCGGCGGGGCCGCGGCGCTGGGCCTGGTCCTGCTGCGGCGCCGGCTCGGGCCGCTGCGGTACGGCCGCGGGCTGGCCGCGCTGCGGCTGCTCGCGCGCGGCGGTGCCCGGTATGCGGGCAGCGCGCCGCGGCTGTTCGCGGCCGCTGGCCAGGCGCGCCAGCTGCTGCGCGAGGACCTGGCCCTGCAGACCGCCGAGGACGTGGCCGGCACCCTGGGCGCGATGAAGGGCGTCATGATGAAGATCGGCCAGATGGCCAGCTACGTCGATGACGGCCTGTCCCCCGGTGTCCGCCGCACCCTGGCCCGGCTGCAGGACAGCGTCCCGCCGATGAGCCCGCAGCTGGCGGCGGCCGTCGTGGCCGGGGAACTCGGCGCGCCGCCGGAACGGGTGTTCGCCCGCTGGGACCCGCGGCCCATCGCGGCCGCCTCGATCGGGCAGGTGCACCGCGCGGTCACGCTCGACGGCCGGGCGGTTGCGGTCAAGGTCCAGTACCCGGGCATCGCCGAAACCATCGCCGCTGACCTGCGCAACGTCGCGCTGCTGCGGCGGATGCTGCGGATCACCGCGCCGGCCCAGGACGTCGACGCGCTGCTGACCGAGCTGCGGGACCGCATCGGCGAGGAGCTTGACTACCGCCGCGAAGCGGCCAGCCAGCGCCTGATGGCCGCCTACTACGAGGGTCACCCCACCATCTGCGTCCCCGGCATCGTCAGCGAGCTGTCCACCCGGCGGGTGCTGACCAGCGAGCTGTCCGGCGGGGCCCGGTTCGCCGAGCTGGCCGGCTGGAGCCAGCACGAGCGCGACCTGGCCGCCGAGACGATCTACCGGTTCGTCTTCCGCAGCCTGTACGGAGCCCGCGCGTTCAACGGCGACCCGCACCCGGGCAACTACCTGTTCCACGGCGGCGGCCGGGTCACCTTCCTCGACTTCGGGCTGGTCAAGCACTTCACCGAGGCCGAATTGCAGCCGCTGCTGCAGATGGCCCGCAACATCTGCGTCGAGCACGACTCGCAGGCGTTCCGCCGCAGCCTGGAGGACGCCGGGTTCCTGCGCCCCGGCGCGCCGCTGAGCACCGAGGCGATCACCGGGCACCTGGCCGTCTTCTACGACACGATCAGGGAGCCCGGCCCGCTGACGATCACCGGCGATTACGCCTCCTCGGTCGTGCGCCGCTTCTTCGACCTGCGCAGCCCGGTCGCGCAGTACATCAGCGTGCCGCAGCCCTACGCGATACTGCAGCGGATCAACGTGGGCCTGTTCGCCGTGCTCGGCGAGCTGTCCGCCACCGCCAACTGGCGGGCCATCGCCGAGGAAATCTGGCCGTTCGCCCACGGCCCGGCTTCCACCCCGATGGGACGGGCCGAGGCCGCGTGGCTGATGCGGCACCACGCCGTCGCGGCCTGACCGGCCTGCGGCTGGACTCTGGTCACCCGTAACACCTCGGACGTGGCCCGCACCGGTGTCGCGCTGCTCAATCCGTTCGATTCGCCAGCATGCTGTGATAGACGGCGATGAGGGCGGCCTTCTGCTCCTCGGCCAGTCGCTGGTCGGACCGGATGGCGCTCTCGACCTGAACGGTCAGGTCAGCGCCGTCCCCGCGCTGCCCGTCGAGCAGGCCGGCCTGCTCGAGCAGCGTCTCGGCGGAGATGTTGAGCGCCTCGGCGATGAGCTTGAGCACGCGGACCGACGGCTGGTGCCTGCCGCGCTCGACCTGGCTGAGGTAGGGGTTGGACAGGGTCGTCAGCTCGGCCAGCTGGCGCAGCGACAGCTGGGCGAGCTTGCGCTGGCTGCGGATGAAGGAGCCGAGCGCCTCGAGCTGATCATTCCACGGATCGGCCACGTCACCTCCCGGCCAGATTTTTGCTAAGTATATTTAGCACATACGTACGCGGCGAAAACGGCCAGGGGCCGGATCCGCCGCGCGCGAGAGGGACTTACTTGGCTGAGGTACCGGTCTTAGCGGTGGCCGGGCCGCCGTTGGCGGTGAGCACCGGGGCGGTTGCCTCGAGCACGTCCTCGGCGAACTTGCGCTGGCTTGCGAGCAGCTGCTCGGCGAAGTCGTAAGCGTTCGCCACCATGTCACCGGGCTGGGGCAGCTTGTCGGCGAACGGCATGGCCGGGACGGGCAGCGACGGAGTCAGCGCCTGGATGGTGTCGGCCCAGTTGCCGATGGCCTCGACCACCGTCTCCTGGCTCTTGCGGATGGTGTCCAGGATCTGCCCCTGCAGCTCCTGATTGATGGTCTTGGTATCGGTCATTTTTCTCGTCTCCTCTGATCGGGTATGTGCATACTATATCTAGCACCCGGTTTGTTTGTCAAGCGAACGCTTCGTTTACCAAGCAGCCCGGCGGTCAGCCCCGCACGTAGTCACCCGGTGCCGCGCCGAGCGCCGGGTAACGCTCGCTGCCCACCGGCGGCGGCGCGGCCAGGCGGCCGGCCCGGACGTCGGCCCAGGCCGTCCAGTCCTCCCACCACGAGCCGTCGCGCCTGGCCGCGGTCTCCCGCCAGCGCGCGGCGCTGTCCGGGTAGTCCTCGGCCGCCTCGTACCAGGCCTTCGGTGACGGCGGGTTGACGATCCCCGCGATGTGACCGCCGCTGGACAGCACGTACCGGACGCTGCCGCCGAGCAGCCGGGTCGCCTGGTAGGACGACGGCCAGGGCACGATGTGGTCGTTGACCGCGGCGACGACATAGGCGTCGCTCTTGACATCGGCCAGCGACAGCACCTGCCCCGCCAGCTCCAGCTCGCCCTGCGCGAGCTCGTTGCGCTGGTACAGCGACCGCAGGTAGAAGGAGTGCATGGCCGACGGCAGCCGGGTGCTGTCCGCGTTCCACGCCAGGATGTCGAAGGCCGGCGGCGGCTGGCCCATCAGCCAGCCGGACACCACGTAGCTGAAGATCAGGTCGTTCGCCCGCAGCGCGTCGAACGTGCCGGCCATCTGGGCGCCCTCCATGACGCCGGCCCGCGCCATCTCCGCTTCCAGCCGGGTGATGGTCCGCTTGTCGGCGAAGGCGCCGAGCACCCCAGGCTCGCTGTAGTCCAGCAGGGTGTTGAGCAGCGTGATCGAGCCGATCCGGTCGTCACCGGTCCTGGCCAGGTAGGCGGTCAGCATCGCCGTCAGCGCGCCGCCCAGGCACAGCCCGGCGATGTCGATCTTCTCCGCGCCGGTGATGTCGGCGATGACGTCCAGCGCGGTCCGCGGGCCGTGGATCAGGTAATCGTCGAGGGTGACGCCGCTCATCGAGGCGTCCGGGTTGCGGTAGGAGATCGCGAACACGGTGCGCCGGTGCTTGACCGCCCACTCGATGAAGCTGCGGCCCGGCGCCAGGTCCATGACGTAGTACTTGTTGATCCACGGCGGGCTGGCCAGCAGCGGCACCGAGCGCACCTTGGGGCTCTGCGGCGTGTACTGGATCAGTTCCATCAGGTCGTTGCGGAACACCACCTGGCCCGGGGTGGCCGCGAGATTCCTGCCCAGCTCGAACGGCGCGGTGTTCGACCTGACGCGGCCGGCCCTGGTTGTGCGCCAGGTCGTCCACGTAGTTGCGGGCGCCGGCCAGCACGCTGGACCCGGCGGTCTCGAACGCCCGCTTGAGGGCGGCCGGATTGGTGGCCAGGAAGTTCGTCGGGGCGAGCGCGTCGAACATCAGGCCCGTGGCCAGCTGCGCCTTCAGGTCGGCCAGCGGGTCGCCGCGCCCGGCGGCGAGCACCTCCTCGCCCAGCCGGCGGGCCGCCAGGTAGTACTGCCGCAGCGCGAAGTAGCCGGGATTGTCGGCCCACGCCGGGTCGGCGAACCGTTTGTCCTTCGCGTCGGCCGGCACCGGAGGCTCCGTGTCCGTGCCGAGCCACCGGGCGACCGCCACCGGCCAGACCCGGGTTAAGGCCGCGCCGAACCGCAGGCCGGCGCTGGCCACCTCGGCCGGGTGCCCGGCGGCGCGGGCGAGCACCGAGACGACCGACCGGGTGAAGTCGGCGGGATCCAGCCGGGCCATCAGGCCGCTCTCCGGCGCGAGTGCCTCGGCCGCGTCCACCGCCGACTGCCATGCGGTCTCTCGTGTGCTCACCAGTTACTCCCTCATCAGTAAAATGCGTATTCCGAACGGGCAGGGGCCGGCCTCTCACATCCGGCCAAGGGTCCCGAGACGGGTCACCTTCGGTCCAGGCCGGAACCGGCGAGCGCAGGACGTTGGTCCCCCTGGCTAGGCCGCAAGGGCCCTGAACCTCCGGCAAGCAGCGGCCGTAAGTGGGGGGAAGCCGTCTCGTCCAGGAGCTTGCGGAGAGCAGCCACGCCGCGTGCGGTGTGGCTCTTCACCGCGCCCCGGCTGATGCCCATGGCCTTCGCGACGTCGGCCTCGGCAAAGTCCGCGTAAAACCGCAGCACGAGTGCCTCACGCTGGCGGGCGGGCAGCAGCCGCAGCGCGGCCACCACAGCAGAACCCTCGACCAGAGCAAGAGCTGCCTGGTCCGCGCCGGCCGTGTGCAGCGCCAGAGCCGGGGCATGCTTCTCGGCGACCGCGCGATGCCGGAGCACGGACCTGGCGCCGTTGACCACAGACTGATGCAAGTACGACGGCGCTTTACTCGTGTCGCGCAGTCGGGACCAGGTGCTGTACAGGGCCACGAAGGCGTCTTGGACGATCTCTTCCGCCGTCCCGGTTTCGCGGACGAGCATGGTAGCCAGGCGCACAAGGGGCTGGTAATGCGCGTCGTACAGCTCGCGGATCGCCATATTCAGATCCGCGGCGTGCGCACCTTCGCGCAGTGCGGGATGCCAGATAACGACAGGCACCGTGTTCAACGCCCTCCCCCTCGGTGAACATCGCGGCGCACCTGGTCTGGCTCAGACTGCCGCCACTGCTCATGCTCCTGGCCGCCGGATGCCGCGCGAAGGGGCTGAGGTCATCACCGTCAGGGTCAGAGGTCCCGAACCGGACGGACTGTCGGAAACTATGAAATTTACCACGTGTGACCGTGGGACTACCGGCAATTCCAGGAACATGCCATTCAGCTGGCCACGCCGTCGATGAGCAGCGCGAATGTCGCTGTGGTGGTCATGCCGTCTCTCCCGGGCTCAGCGCGGTCCCAGCCTGATGACAGGCGGGGACGATACGGGCGTACTGATCGGGGAACACCATCGCGATGTGGCCGTCGCTCTGCCACTTGACGATGTAGGGCGGCAGGCCGTCCGGCCGTGGCACGTCGATGATCAAGCCGATCCTCTGGCGGCCGTCCCCGACGAGCAGCCGGTCGCCTACCTGAGCGCGCATGACGATTCCCCGTTCCTCACTGCCGGGCGTGTCACCTACTGGCAAGGGTCGGCGGGAAGGGACCCGATGTCAGGAGCACTGCGGCCCTGATCGGGGGGACGTTAGGCCTTGACCGGGCGCACAGACGGGGCCGAGGTGACCAGAGTCCCGGAAGGCGGGGCCGGCCCTGGGCGCGGCGGCGGCCGGGCTGGTCAGGTGGCCGGCATGACCTGCACGCTACACGTGGCCTGGGACGATCAGCTGTCCGGTTACGACTTCGGCCAGGACCACCCGATGGCGCTCGCGACGCGGTTGAGGAAGCTGCGGGTCGTGGCCTCGGCGACCCGGTGCACGATCAGCCGGTCGACCTCGGTCCCCAGGCCGCCAAGCGGCGGCCGGTAGGTTCCGGCGAGGGTCAGCAGGGTCTTGTCCGGCGCCGCCGCGGCCGCCGTTATCACGAGGTCGGCGTCAAGGACCGGGAACAGGCTGCCGCCGGCCCCGCGCACTTCCCATCTCAGCGCGAGCCCGACGTGGTGATCCTGTGCCGCCAGGCTCCGGAAGCGGACCTCGGCCAGCCTGGAGATACCGGGCGCAGCTCCCAGCGGGCCGACCCGGACCAAAGCGGCGATTCCCTCACGGTAGGCGTCATCCGCAGCGCTCAGAAACCAGCCGTCCAGCTTCGCCAGCCGCTCGCGGGCCGCCTCGAGCGTGGCATCGACTAGTACCTCGTCACGGACGAACATCGCACCAGTCAAGCGGCTAAGTACCCACTGCGATAAGGACTTAAGTCCTCAATTCCGGACCGCACGTCCTACCGCGCTGGCGGATATCCGTCCCGTCCCGGTGAAGATCGTCAGTCGCTGGATCCCCGCAACCGGACGTTGTAGACCTTTGCCTCGTAGGTACCGGCGGGATCTGGCGGCAGCCTGGTAAACCAGATCAGCACGTAACGGCCACGGGCCGGCTTGGCGAGCCGCAGCCGCAGGTTCCCGCCCGCATTGGCCGCGCTGGTCACCGGCCGCAGCGCCTTGAGCGCGGCAGCGCCGCCGACGCACACCTGGAGATCAGCGCCGGTCGCACCGCTCAGGAGGACCTGGACGCTCGTGATCGTCACCGGGTGCCCCATGTCCAGCAGCAGGCCGGTACCCGCCTGCAAGTTGCCGAAATGGCTGGTGGCGTACCAGTCGGTCTGCCAGGACGTCGCGGGCCTGCGATCAATCGCCAGCGAGGCATCCTGGGGGTTGTCGCCGTGTGCCGGACCCCCGGGACCGAAGGCGACCGCTCCGGCCGGGGTGAGCGTGACCGGCGGGGCGCTCGGGGGAGATGCGGCCGGCGGGCTGCTCCGGGGTGTCGCGGCCGGGGAATTCTTCGCCGCCGGACTGCTGTGCGGGGCCCGACCGTGCCGGGCCGCCCCGGCCGCCGCGGGACGCGTTGACGGCGAAGTGCGTGAGCCCGGGAGGATGAGATAGATGCCCCCGCCGAGGATGGCCAGCATCAGCGCCGAGGCCAGCAGCCCGAGCCAGTCCAGACGCCGACGCGGCTTCACCGCAGCCCGGGCCGGACGACGGGGGCTGGCCACCGCAGCCCGGGCCGGACGACGGGGCTGCCTCACTGCGGCCCGGTCGGAAGCGCGAGCAGGCCGACGTGCCGGGGCCGGCATCTCTGGCCCGCCGTACGGCGGCGCGGTATTCTCCCCAGGCGGCATGGTGGTCTGGTGAGATGCCATCATCTCGTCGAGCGCCGCGATCTGGCTGGTCGTTATGACCGGGTGGGGCGAGGTGATCTCTTCCGGGGCTTCGAACTCGTCCGGCTCGTATGCACCAGGCACCTCGAACTCGCCCGGCTCGTATGCACCAGGCACCTCGAACGCCTCCGGCTCGTTTACACCAGGCGCCTCGAACTCGTCCGGCCCGAACTCGTCCCGCGCCGCGAATCCATCCGGTCCGAACTCGCCGGGTCCGAACCTGCCCGGAGCGGCGAACCCGCCCGGTGCGAACTCATGCGGCGCTGCGAACCCGCCGGGTGTGCGCCCGGTGGAGGTGAAACCGTCCGGCCCGGACTCCGCCGGCGCGGCGAACCTACCTGGCTCCCCCGGCGCCGCGAACGCGTCGGCCGGCCGGTGAGCCGCGTCATACTGCCGGATCAGCGGCTCGGAGTCGGTGCCGGCGGCGCGCGCGATGGCACGGATGTGACCCCGGGCGTAGAAGTCCCCGCCGCAGGCCGAATAGTCGTCCTGCTCGATGTCCCGGATGATGGCTTCCCGGATGCGCGTCTTCTCGCTGACCTGGGTGACGGTAAGGCCGGCCTCGCGGCGAGCCTGCGCCAGCGCCTCGCCGATCCTCACCGCTTCCCCCCGTCAGCGTGGCGCTCCTGCAGGGGGAACAGGCTGTCGTAGATCGTCTCGCGGACCGTCACAGGAACGCACCCTCCTTCACGCGGGATAGGGCTACCTCTGTCGGTGCGTTGCCACCCGACCACAGTGCCAGGTCGCGATGGCCGGTTCTAGTGTCATACGTCCCCATCGTCACGCAGTAACAACGTATTCCGGCATGTGATTCGCTCCACGCCGCCAGCGGCCGGCGCGTCCGCCCGGGCGCCCCGGCAACGTGATCGCCTCAGGCACGGTCAGCGGCGCATGACCAGCCAGGAAAGGCTGGCATGACCAGCCGTTGCGGCTCTACGCTTCTGGCGTTGAGGAGGGAGTCGGTTGTGGGCATCATTTCCTGGTTTCTTTCCGACCGGGAGCCGGAGGAGCCGGGCTGGCTGCGCCGGTGGCTCATCCCCCGCGGCGGGCGCGACGACCCCAAACTCGATGCGATCAAGCAAGACGCGGAGGCGGATGTCGATGAGATGGAAGAGGAGGACCACAGGTATTTCCGCCGGGATGGGCCGGGTCACCGAGAGGATGACCTTTAAGCCGACCAGGCGCGTGTCACGTCGTCGGCACGGCTGACTACCCGCGCATTTGCTACCTGCGGACGCAGGCCGGCCGGGATGACCTAGTGCCGGTTGACGGGGCGGGGCCGCTGCTGAAGGTCGAAGACAGTGGTGCGGACGCTGGTAATAGCGCGATCCAGCTCGCGGATTATCTGGTCGAGCCGCTCGGCGACGGGGCCTGGCACGAGCGGGGTCAGGGAGGCGACGCGCAGGCTCAGCGCGTACAGCTGCCGGATGATCTGGTTGTTCAGGTCGGCGGCGATGCGGTCACGCTCGGCCAGCGCCTCAACCTCTCGCATCTGCTCTTCGGCCAGCTTGATCTTGGCCAGGTTGGCCGCCAGCCCGGCGTTCGCCTCCTTGAGCTGACGGCTGGCTTCTGCCACCTCCCGCGTCCGCCGGAAGACTTCGGCCTCCATGGCGTCGGCATGGGACCGCAGCTCGCGGGCGAGCTGATGCTGTACGTCACCCGCCTGCTTGAGGTGCACGAACTCGGTAACATCCTCGACCCGGTGGATGATATAGACCACATCCGCGCCGGATCCGAAGACCGGCGAGTTGACCGGACTCCAGAACCGCTCCTCGAATCCGCCGCCTTCCGACTCGGGCTTGCGGATGTCGTACTTCTGAACCGGCATAGCATCGGGGACGCCATCGCGGAGCACGCGTTGCAGCGACGCGCTCAGGTTGCGCACACCGGAGGTCTCAGGGTCGGCGGGATTATCAGGGAACACGTCGAACAGTCCCCGGCCGAGGATCGCGGCCCGCTCGGTCATGGTGGCCCGCAGGTAGGCGTCGCTGACCGCGACGACGCGCAGGCCGGGATCCAGCACGAGGTAGGAGCCCGGCGCAGCCTCGAACAGAGCCCGGAAGTCCGGCGCCTGGTGATCCTGCACCACCGCAAAATAACACCAGCCTGGATCTTCATCTACGGCCTCCGGCATGTGCGGAGTACCCGCCAGGTCAAAGCGACTGCCGGTGGACGTGCGGGGCAGGCTCAGCTGCCTCCCTGTCAGGGGGACCTTAGCCCTAATACGGCAGGCAACGGGCCTTTAGGGTGAGTACGGCGATAGTTCTGCCACCAGATGATTCGGGCTGCTGACCCGGTACCCAGGAGGGTGCTCGCAGATGAACGAGACGGCGGGAGAGCGCCACGCGATCCGGGTGTTCCTGCTCGACGACCACGAGATAGTCCGGCGCGGAGTCAGGGAGCTGCTGGAAGCCGAGCCCGACATCGCGGTCGTCGGGGAAGCCGGCACCGCCGCGTCGGCGCTGGCGCGGATTCCCGCGCTGCGGCCCGACGTGGCGGTGCTCGATGTCCGGCTGCCCGATGGTGATGGCGTCAGCGTCTGCCGTGACATCCGGTCGTCGATGCCTGAGGTCGCGTGCCTGATGCTCACCTCGTTCGGTGATGACGAGGCGCTGTTCGACGCGATCATGGCCGGGGCCGCCGGGTACGTGCTCAAGCAGATCCGCGGTACCGATCTGGTGGGCGCGATCCGCACCGTGGCCTCCGGCGAGTCGATGCTTGACCCGGAGGCGGCCAGCCGGGTCATGCGGCGCATGCGTGACCAGGCTCAGCGATCCGACCCGCTGTCCGGACTCACCGCCCAGGAGCGGCGGATCCTGGAGCTCATCGGCGCGGGCCTGACCAACCGGCAGATCGGCGAGCGCATGTACCTGGCCGAGAAGACCGTGAAGAACTACGTCTCGGCGCTGTTCGCCAAGCTGGGTATGGCACGCCGAACACAGGCCGCGGCTTATGCCGCCCGGGTTTTCGCCGATGACTCCGACTCCGGGAAGGACCGGCCCGATCATTGATCGGCCGGCCAGCAGACGGTGCCCTGGCCCAGGAGACGGGTGTTGAGCCGTGGCCAGGGGGGACCGCAAGCATGCCATCCGCATCACCCCGGCACATATCCCCGGACGGCGAATCCGCAGGACAGGATGACCGGCCGGGGTCAACCGGCGGCGGCTCGCTGATAGGTCAGTTTCCCGGCTGCCGGGGCAGCGGGACACGCCACTCCAGTTCGGTGCCGCCCCCGGCCGCCGAACCGGTCTGCAGTGTCCCGCCTAGCTGGCCGGCGCGTTCGGACAGGTTGGCGAGCCCGCTCCGCCGGGTGGTCGGCTTGATCCCCGTACCGTCGTCCCGCACCAGGAGCACGAGCTCGGCACCGGCCTCGATGTTGACGTACACGCGTGTCGCCGCCGCGTGCCTGGCCACGTTGGACAGTGCCTCGCGCAGGGCCACCAGCATATGTTCGGTGATCTTGCCGGAGACGTGCGAGTCGAGGCGGCCGTCCATGCGCAAGGAAGGGGCGAAGCCGAGCAGGCCGGTCATCTCCGCCGCGATCGCTGCGATCCTGGACCGCACGCCGGGCAGCTCGGCCGGCCCGCGTGACTGCAGGGTGAAGATCGCCGACCGGATGTCCTTGATCGTCTCGTCGAGCGCGTCTACTGCCTGATGCACGCGATGCTCTAGCTCCGGGTCGGTGATCAGCGCGGTGGCGCCCTGCAGCGACATCCCGGTGGCGAACAGCCGCTGGATCACCAGGTCGTGCAAGTCACGGGCGATCCGGTCACGGTCGGCGTACAAGGCGATGCGCTGGGCTTCCCTGCGGTGCTCGGCCAGTTCGAGCCCGATCCCCGCCTGTGCCGCGAACGTGATCAGCAGCTCCACCGCGGCGGGGGAAAGCGGCAGGGCTCCGCTCCGGCGGCCTGTGGTCAGGACGCCGCGCACATCACCGGGCGGTCCCAGCGGCACGACCACGGCCGGGCCCAGTCCGAGCTGCTCCCGCGTCACCGCGGCCACCCGTTCGTCGTTACTGAAGTCGGCCACGGGTAGCGGCTTGCCGGTGGCCATGACCATCCCGGAGGCCGATCCCTGGGCGGGGAACACGAGCCCGAGCGCTTCGGACGCCCCGAGGCCGGCGGCGTGCTCGATGACCAGCTGATCCCGGCCGCCGGTCGGCAGGGCGAGGACGACCAGGTCCGCACCCGACATCTCCAGTGCGAGCCGGGTGACCAGGGCCAGCACGGCACCGGTGTCTTCGCCGGAGAGCAACCGCTGCATCACTTCCGAGTTGGCCCGTAGCCACTGCTGCTGCCTGCGCGCCTCCGCGTACAGCCGGGCGTTCTCGATGGCGACACCGGCGGCGGCGGCCAGCGCAACCACCAGCGCCTCGTCGTCCTCGTCGAACTCAGCGCCGTCCCGCTTTTCGGTGAGGTAAAGATTGCCGTAGACCTCGTCACGGATCCTCACCGGCGCCCCGAGGAAGGATCGCATCGGCGGATGACCGGCAGGAAATCCGACCGACCGGGGATCCGCGGAGATGTCAGGCAGGCGCAGCGTGGTTGGGTGGGTGATCAGCTCGCTGAGCAGGCCGCGGCCTTCCGGCCAGTGGTCGATCCTGGCAATCTCCGACTCATCCAGCCCGACCGGAACGAACTCGGCCAGCTTGCCGCCTTCGCCGACCACGCCCAGCGCTCCGTAACGGGCATCGACCAGCCTGACAGCCGCCGCCACGATCTGCTTCAGCACCACCTCGAGGTCGAGATGGCTGCCGACCGCGACGACCGCTTCGAGGAGGGCATGCGTCCTGTCCCGAGTGTTCAGCACCGCCTGCAGCCGGCCCTGGAGCTCGGCGAGCAGCTCATCAAGGCGTAACTGCGGCATCAGCGGCTGCGCTTCCCTGTCGTCCACGGTCAGGCTCCGGCCAGTTGGCCCGCACGAACAGACACGATGGTACGGCAGCCGCCGGATCACCGGCAGCTCGTCGAGCGCCCCGAGGGCGCGGAACGTCTCGATCGTGCGCGGGCCGCCGATGAGATGAACATCGCCGCCGTGGCTGGCCGCCCGGAGCTTGTCCAGCTGACGTGCCGGGTCGCTGTCGAGAACGACGTGATCAGGGGTCCGCGGCGGACGTCGCGAGCCGAGAACGAACACGTCGAGATCCGGCCATGGCCACCGGTCGTTGCTCAGGGCGGGCTCGAACGTGCTGCGGCCCATCAGTGCCGCCTCGCAGCCCTCATGCTCATGCGGGCGCGGATCTTCATCTGCCGGCTCCTGTCTGAGATATCGGGTCTGCCTCCATGCCATCAGGTCGGAGCCGGCCGCGTCTTCTCGACATCGCGGCGGCCGGGACCTTATCACCTTCACTTGACAGTTCAAGTCATTCGGCGTACGTTAATCTCGCCATGACTTGAATGCTCAAGTTATTGCAGCGGATTCCAGGAGGACCGGCAGTGACCACGGCGCACCTCGCTGACGCCTCGGCACCATGGCGGCTGCCGCGGGTCGCGGTGCTCGGTGCGGGGCACGTAGGCCCGGTGATCGCGCGGGTCGCGGTGGACGCTGGCTACCCGGTGTCGATCGCGGCATCGGGTGACCCGGCGGAGATCGAGCTGATAGCACAGGTGCTGGTACCGGGCGCCGAGCCGCGCTGGGCCGCCGATGCTGCCCGGGAGGCGGACATCGTGGTGCTGGCGATCCCGCTGCACAAGTTCGCGACGCTGGACCCTGCCCTGGTGGCGGGCAAGATCGTGGTGGACGCGATGAACTACTGGCCGCCGGTCAACGGGGTGCAGGAGATGTTCGAGGATCGCCGGTACGGCAGCAGTGAGATCGTTCAGCGCCGGCTGGCCCGGTCAACGGTCGTCAAGACCCTCAACCACATCGGCTACCACGAGCTTGACGATGAACGCCGGCCCGCAGGCTCGCCGGAACGGCGCGCGCTCGGTGTCGCCGGCGATGACGGGCACGCGGTGGACGTCGTGGCGGAGCTCATCGAGCGCATCGGTTACGACGCCGTCCGGCTCGACAGCCTGAGCGCGGGCCGCCTCCTCGAACCCGGCGGCCCCGTCTTCGGTGCATCGCTGCGCCGGGCTGAGTTCGAGCCGGCCGCGCGTGCCAGAGCCGCATAGAGCAATCCCCCGGCCCGCTGGACTCCCAGCAGAGAGAAGGCCCGCTGTGACCGCAGCACCTTCCGATGACGCAGCAGCCTCCGCAGCCGAGGCCGCGCGGTTCCCGCTCGTCCTCGGCCTGGACACATTCGGGGATGTCACTCACGACCCGAACGACCGGCCGCTGTCGCACGCCCAGACGATCCGCAACGTCGTCGAGCAAGGGGTGCTCGCCGACCAGGTCGGCGCGGACTTCTTCGGCATCGGCGAGCACCACACCGACGACTTCCCGATGCCGGCCGCCGACGTGGTGCTGGCCGCGATCGCCGCGCGCACGACCCGGATCCGGCTCGGGTCGGCGGTCACGGTGCTCAGCTCGGACGATCCCGTCCGGGTGTTCCAGCGCTACTCCACGCTCAACGCCATCTCCGGCGGCCGGGCCGAGGTCATCCTCGGCCGGGGCTCCAGCATCGACTCGTTCCCGCTCTTCGGTTATGACCTCGCCGACTACGAGAACCTGTTCGAAGAGAAGACCAGCCTGTTCGCCGAGCTGCTCAAGGGCGGACCGGTCACCTGGCAGGGCAAGACCCGGCCGTCGCTGTACAACGCCGATGTCGTGCCGCACACCGAGTCCGGGCCGTTCCCGGCCTGGATCGGCGTCGGCGGCAGCCCGCAATCAGTCATCCGTGCCGCACGCTACGGATTCTCGCTGATGCTGGCTATCATCGGCGGCTCCCCGGCGCGTTTCACGCCCTTCTCCCAGCTCTTCCGGCAGGCCCTGGACCGCTTCGGGCGGCCCCCGCTGCCGGTCGGCGTGCACTCACCGGGCCATGTGGCCGGCACCGACGAGCAGGCGCTCGACGAGTTCTGGCCGCGCTACCTGGAGGTCATCCGCCGGTACAGCGAGATCCGCGGATTCGCCGTCCCGACCAAGCAGTCCTTCCTGCGTGAGATCGGGCCGCACGGAGCGCTCTATGTCGGCTCGGCGGAAACCGTCGCCCAGAAGATCGCGGCGAATCTCGCCGTTCTCGGCGCGAACCGGTTCGACCTCAAATACGGCATGGGAGGCCTGTCGCAGGAAGCCGTCATGACGTGCATCGAGCTCTACGGTACGCGCGTCATCCCGCGCGTCCGGGAACTCGTGGCCGAGCGGGAGCTGCCGTGATGCCAGGAGACCCGATGACACCCCACCCGGTGCCAGAGCAGCCTCCGCCGGCTCTCCAGCCGCTCGATGCGGCGGTTGACCACGTCCGTGGCTCGCCGGCCGGCCGCGTGATTCTCGAGTACGGCGACTACGAGTGCCCGTACTCGCGGCAGGCGTTCCGGGCGATCGAACGTGTCGAGAAAGAACTGGGCGGAGGAGTGCGGTTCGCTTTCCGGCACTATCCGCTGACCGGCATTCACCCGCACGCCCTCGCCGCGGCCGCCGCAGCTGAGGCCGCTGCCCTGCAGGACCGGTTCTGGGACATGCACGCGCTGCTGTTTCACCGCCAGAAGGCGCTCGGCGACAGCGACCTGCGCCGGTATGCCACCGGCCTGGGGCTCGACCTGGCGCTGTTCGACGCCGACCGGGCCAGCGCCGGCGTACTGAAGCGCATCCAGCGCGACATCGGCAGCGGGGACGCGACCGGTGAGGTCCTGGGCACACCTACCCTGTTCATCGACGGCGCCGTGCACCGCGGCGGCTACGACGTGGCGACGTTGCTGGCGGCGCTGGCCCGATGACCATGCCCCGCGCCGGCGATCCAGGAGCGGCATCGTGGCCACCTGGCGGGACGGCGGCTACGCGGCCATCGGATCACCCTGCAGGGAACCCCATGCCGTCTGAGCCGGGCCGCTCCCCGAGGTGGTCATGGACGGGTCGCTCAGCCCAGCAGCGGGGCGGCCCTGACCGCCTGCGCCTCCCACCAGGCGAGCTCATGTGCTGCAGGAAGCGCAGGTGCTGGCCGAGGCTGATAGGCTCGTCGGTGACCGGGACCAGCCACGGCGTCACGTCATGCATGAGCAGCGCGCAGCCGCCCGACCGCGGCCCGCCGGCGCTGGCCTCGGCGGCGACGCCGACGACCGGCTGGTTGAAGCA
The DNA here is from genome assembly GCA_963702235.1 of uncultured Actinomycetes bacterium. Classification (GTDB taxonomy): domain Bacteria; phylum Actinomycetota; class Actinomycetes; order Streptosporangiales; family Streptosporangiaceae; genus PALSA-505. The sequence goes on along the minus strand of CAVPBZ010000016.1, from coordinate 235,740 downwards.
GGACGGGACGCGCGCCAGTATCCCCCGCTCCCACAGCATCAGCGGCGCGCCCCGCAGGCAGCCGGATGCGCGCATGGTCCAGTCATCGGCCAGGTCCAGGTGCTTGAGCACGTACGGCTGCCCGGCGATGACCACTCGCTCCATCCGGGCTCCTGACTTGCCCGCCGCCCCGGTCAGCGCGGTCCGCTCAGTCGCGCCCGGCGGAACCGGCGGCCTCCGTCTCAGCCGGCACCGGTCCAGCTCAGCGTGTACCCGCAGGCCCTGGCCCGGCCGTTGACAGCGGGGACACCCGGAAGCATCATGGCGGCACCAGCACGAGAGGAGATGGCGAGCGTGCGCAACGTGCGGCGATCAACGGCATTACTCGGCCTGACCATGGCGGCCTGCGCCGCGGCCGTGCTGCCGGCCCTGGCCAGCGGGCCGGCCCTGGCGGGCCCGGTGGGACCCAAGCAGTTCTTCACCGGCGTGATCAACGGCAAGGACGGCAACACCATCACGCCGATCACCATCGTGATGGCGTGCGCCGGGCCGGTGAAGCCGGGCGAGACCGGTCACCCGGTGGCCGGCCAGACGCTGGCCGTGCACCAGCTGTTCCCGCCGGCCACGGTGGCAGGCTCGCTGGGCCAGACCGGCAACGACTCGGAGATCGGCGTGTTCTTCGGCGCTCCCCCGCCTGGTGGGACAGCGGCCAGGCCGGCGACCTCCGCCCCGGTGTTCACCCGCTACGACAAGCCCAAGCCGCTGCCGACCTCGCTCACCCTGCCGTGCGCGGGAACGGGCACGGTCTGGTTCGTCCCGATCCCGGTGATCCCGCCGTCGCGGGCAGCCACCGCACCGGTCCGGTTCGTCGGCCAGCCCTGACCGGCGCCGGGGCCGGAGCCAGGCCCGGCGCCCTGACCGGCGCCCGGATCCGGCTCAGCTGCGCCGCATCGCCAGGTTCGCCGACAGCCAGTACGGCGGCAGGTACCCGGCCAGGTTGGACAGCGGCAGCACCTCGGGCCTGAGCCGGATGCCGAGCGCGCCCGCCATGAACGAGCGCCGGCGGCCGACCCGCTGCCACAGGTCCGGGTAACGGGCCGCGAGGTCGGCGCGCGCGGCCTCGTCGGCGAGCGCGACGCCGTCCTCGGCGTTCGTTGTGTGGTACGCGGTGCCGGTCGCCGGGATGATGTCGAGCTGCAGCGTCATGCCGGACTGCAGGGCCACCGCCGAGCCGGGGTAGGCCGGCGAGCTCGGCCACTCATCCAGGCCGATGAAGTGCCCCGGGTTGAGCCGGACGCCGAAGAACGGGTCACCCAGGTGCCGCTGGACGAGGTCGAAGAGCTCGCCGCCGGTGGTCCCGATGCCGATGGTCTCGTACCACTCGCACGCGCAGGCGAAGTACGGCACGACCAGCCGCCCGACGTAGTCGGCCGCCGCGGCCGGCAGGTCCGCCGCCGAGCCGGCCAGGAAGCCGCCGCGGGCGATGTTGCTGCCCCAGTAGCCCAGGCCCGCGCTCATCGGGTCGCCGCGGCGCAGCACTCGCCCGGACGGACTGGCCAGCCCCAGCGCCGCCCGCTCGCCGCTGAGCACGATCGGATGGTAGGAAAACGGCAGCCCGATGGGGCGGAACAGCGCGAACGCTTCGTGCTCGGTCAGGCCGGGGCGCACGCCAGCCAGCAGCCTGCGCATCGCCTCCGATCCGTGCGTCGCGGCGAACTCGAAACAGGCGATCTGGTCGGTGTCGTTGACCAGGCGCAGGCCGTGCCCGGGCTGGACGAAGATCGCCGAGGCGTTCGCCGGCTCGCAGCCGAGCGCCCGGAGCTCGTCGGCGAGGTAGGCCGGCGTCTCGATCCAGCCGGCCGCCCGCTCCTCGTCATCGGTCCCGAAGTACTTCCACCCGGCGATGCCCACCCGCCTGGCCGCGGTGGCCCCGAGGCCGGCTCCGGCGAGGATCCCGCCGAGCGGCTTGCTGTCCGACCGGGGCTGGTTCAGCAGGCTGAAGCTCTGGTAGCGGATCACCTCGACGAGCACCGGGACGGCGGCGGCGTAGGCCTCGCCCTCGTTGCCCACGAGCAGCACCGGCGTGCGGCCGGGCACCAGGATGAGCAGGGCCTCCTCGAACCGCGGGTCGAAGCCGGTCAGGTGGGAAAGGTTCGCGAAGTGCTCGCGGTCGGCATACACGAGCAGCGCGTCGAGCCCGGCGGCGGCGGCCGCGGCGGCCGCCGCGGCCAGCCGGGCCTGGTAGGTGGCGGCCGGCACGGACGGCTCGACCGCGGGCAGGCCGAAGTCAGGGAGCCCGATGTCGGCGAGCTCGACCCCGGCCGGCACCGGCCTCACGCGTCAGCCGGCGACACCGGCGGCGCCGCGGACGCGTCCCAGTCCACGTCGCCTTCGGCGTCGCTGCGCCCGCCCACCAGCACCGTGGCGCCGCGCCGCAGCGTGCCGGGGTGGCGCGCCTCGCGCCACTGCATGTAGCCGAAGCCGATGATCAGCGCCGCGATGAACAGGTACGGCGTGATGTTGTAGGGCCACGCCGGGACTGGGTAGACGGTGACCCAGAGCACCGGCAGCAGCGCGAGCGTGCCGACCCAGGGCAGCACGCCGTGCCGCCACACGTTGAACTCCGCCGGGTGCTCGCGGCGGATGTAGGCGGTCAGGGCCAGGTTCGCCATGACGTAGAGGATGATGACGGCGAGCGTGGCGATCGTGCCGAGGAACCCGAAGATGTCCGCGGGCTGCAGCAGCAGGCCGACCAGCAGGATCGCGACGATCCCGGACAGCTGCTGGAAGGCGATCGCGAACGCCGGGGTCCGGTGCACCGGGTGGATCTTCCCGAACCGGGCCGGCAGCGTGCCCGCCTGGCCCATCGTGTACATGACACGGGACGCGGCGTTCGTGCAAGCCAGCCCCACCCCGATGGCGCTGTTGACGATGGCGATCACGACGAACCACCAGCCGGCCCCCCACAGCAGGTGGCCGAGCGCGTAATACGGGTTGGGGCTGGCGGCGAAGGCGGCCATCCGGCCGGTCCCCCAGCTGATCGCGCTGGCGTAGGAGGTCAGGATGTAGAAGCCGCCGATGAGGAACAGCGATGCCATGACCGCGCGGCCGATGAACCTGCCCGGCCTGCGGGTCTCCTGGGCCAGCGGGGCCGGCGCCTCGAAGCCGCTGAGCGCGAGCACCGAGAACACCATCCCGGCCAGGATGCCGCCGAACGCGTGCGGTGCGTGGCTCGGCAGCAGCGGGGCCGTATAGGAGGAGCCGTGCCCGGGAAAGGCCAGGAAGGTGATCGCGAGCGCCAGCATGATCAGCAGCTCGAACGCGCCGAACACGGCGGTGGTCCGCATGGACAGCTGGATGCCGAAGTGGGTCAGCACCCACACGACGGCGAACGTCGCCACCGCGAAGATCCACCACGGGATGTCCACGCCGGAGGCCGCCTGGATCGTGTTGGACAGCAGGTAGCCGAGGAAACCGATCGCGCCGGCCGGGCCGATGATGTCGTAGATCAGGTAGCTCCACGTGGTCATGAAGCCGCTGCGGTCGCCGAGCCCCCTGGTGGCGAAGGAGTAGTAGCCGCCGCTGGACGGCATGTACTTGGAGAACTGCGACACCGTGTTCGCGATGAAGAAGCAGACGATCGTCGTCAGCAGGAACGAGATCGGCATGTCCGGCCCGGCCTTGAGCGCGATGATCGGGAACGTGAACACGATGTTGATCGACGGGGCGATGTGCGTGATGCCCTGGAACACCACCTGCGGGAGACCGAGGGCGTTGCGCCGCAGCCGCGGCGCGGCGGTGGGGCTGGCTGTCTCTGCGGTCACAGGGGACCCCCCTCGGGGTTACGCAACCGGTTTCGCAAATTATTACTATTGTGCAGATGTCCGTCAATAGACCGACGCCGGAGGGACAGCAGTGGCGACCATCCAGGACGTGGCACGGAAGGCGGGGGTGGCCGCCTCCACGGTCTCGCGGTACCTGAACGGCCAGCTGCGCGTGTCGCCGGCCACCGAGGAGCGGATGCTGGGCGCGGTCCGCGAGCTCGGCTACGTCCCGAACGCCCGGGCGCAGAATCTGGCCCGGCGCCGGTCGGGCGTGATCGGCTTCGTCGTGCCCGAGATCGGCAACCCGTACTTCGGCGCGATCGCCGACTACGTCGTCGAGGCCGTCGAACGGCGCGGCCTGCTGGTGCTGCTGTGCTCGACCCGGAGCCAGGCGGTGAAGGAGGCCAGCTACATCGACCTGCTCGCCTCGGGCGCCATCGACGGGATGCTCTACCTCGGGTCGTTCCGGTCGAACGAGCGGCTGGCGGCGGCCATCCGCGGCGGCCTGCCGGTGGTCGTGGTGGACGAGCCGATCGCCGGCCTGCCTGACGTGCACACGGTCGTGATGGACGACTACTCGGGCGGCTACCAGGCCGCGAGCTACCTGGTGGCGCTCGGTCACCGAAGCATCGCCTTCGTATCCGGCCCCGCGGAGCTCGCGTCGGTGCAGGAACGGCGCCGCGGCTACGCCGACGCGCTGCGCAGGGGCGGCATCGACCCCGGCCGGCAGCTGACCCTGTCCGGGCACTTCACCGAGCAGTTCGGCATGAGCGCGCTGCCGCGGCTGCTCGCGGCCGGGCAGCCGCCGACCGCGGCGTTCGTGGCCAGCGACTACATCGCGCTCGGGATGCTTTCGGCGGCCGAGACGCACGGCATCCGGGTGCCCGGGGACCTGTCGGTGGTGGGCTTCGACGACATCAGGTTCAGCCAGTACGTGCGGCCGCGGCTGACCACGATCAGGTCACCGCTGGAGCGGCTGGCCCAGACGGGCGTCGAGCTGCTGTCCGAGCGGCTCGCGGGCGCGGACACTCCGGCGCGGACCGAGGTCCTTGCGGTGGAACTCATCGTCAGGGAGTCGGCGGGACCCGCCCCGGGTGCGTTCGGAAGTAAAATCACCACGAGGAATTGAGCCGAGTTTGCGGTCGAGGGTGTGACGAACGCGCAGGGTCCGAAGATCTTCTCGACGGCCGGGCTGCCCGCCGCGCGCCGGATCGAGTTGTGGGAAAGCCACAACGCGGCGGCCCTGATCGGGCTGAGCTGTCACACGACCGGCCCGGGCTCGCTCGCCGCGGCCGAGCTCAACGTGCAGCTGGACCGGGTCCAGCTGGCCCGGGTGGGCGCCTCCGCGCATGTCGTGGAGCGGACCGCCGCGGTCATCCGGCGCAGTCCCGCCGACGCGATCGCGGTCTACCTCTCCCTGCGCGGGGATGCCTGGTTCGACGACGGCGACGGCACCCGCGCCCTGCGGCCGGGCCACGTGCTGATCTGCGACGCGCACCGGCCGTTCGCGCGCGGGTTCGCGCGCGGCCTCGAAGAGCTGGCGATCAAGGTGCCGCGGCCGGCTTTCACCGAACTCACCGGCCTGGCCTCGCTGCGCGCCCCGGTGATCGCCGGCTTCGCGCACCGCGGCGATCCCTACGCCAGGACGCTGGCCCGGCTGGCCGGCCGCGCGGCCCGGCCGCGGCAGGCGGTGCCGGCCGACGAGCGGGCCCTGCTGGAGCTGGTCGCGGTGCTCGTCGCGGGCCGGGACGCCGGCACGTCGGTCGCCTACCGCGCCGCGGCGCGGTCGTTCATCGAGGCCCGGCTGAGCGATCCGGGGCTTGACGCCGCGACGGTGGCCGCGGCGGTCGGGATCAGCGGGCGGCACCTGTCGCGCGTGTTCGCGGCCGACGGGACCAGCGTCCCCCGGCACGTGCTGTCCCGCCGACTCGAGCTGGCGCACGCGATGCTCGCCGATCCGGGCGGCCCGGATCACGCGGTCGCCGACGTCGCCACGCGGTGCGGTTTCACCTCGGTGACGTACTTCTCGCATGCGTTCCGGCAGCGGTTCGGCCAGCGCGCGGGCGAGATCCGGCGGCAGGCGGGCCGCCGCACGAGATGATGGAGCATTTGGTCTGCTATTGCAGACCAAATGCTCCACTGTCACACGTCGGCGGCGGGACCGCGACGCCCGGCTCACGTCCGCCTGAGCAGCGGCGCCGGGATCGCCACCGTTCGGGAAAACTGACCTGACCGCGTGACCGCGCCGCGGCCGCCCGGCCGGCGGGCCAGCCGGAGCTTCTCATTTCCGCCATCTGCGGCTCCGGGGCTGGGGATCCGCCGGGGCCGCCGTGACACTGGCCGAAAGTGCCTGAGCGGAACAGTGCTGGACCGGGAAACAGTGAGGTGCGCGCCATGCCGGCCTTCGATGACGGACTTGCCGAGACCGAGCTCCCGCAGGGGACGGTCGAGACCGACGTGCTGATCGTCGGATCCGGCCCGGCCGGCAGCGCGGCGGCGCTGTGCCTGGCCACGCTCGGCATCCCGAACATCATGATCACCAAGTACCGGTGGACGGCCAACACGCCGCGGGCGCACATCACCAACCAGCGGACGATGGAGATCTTCCGCGACCTGGACATCGAGGATCAGGTGCTGGCCGACGCCTCGCCGCACGAGATCATCGGCGACACCGTGTTCTGCACGTCGATCGCGGGCGAGGAGATCGGCCGGATCCGCACCTGGGGCACGCATCCGGCCCGCGAGGCCGACTACCGGCTGGCCTCACCGTCGCTGACCTGCGACATCCCGCAGACGTACCTCGAGCCGATCCTGGTGCGGAACGCCGCCGCCCGCGGCACCCAGGCCCGGTTCTCCACCGAGTACGTCTCGCACGCCCAGGACGCCGCCGGGGTCGACGTGCAGGTGCGCGACCGGCTGACCGGCTCGGTGTACACGATCCGGGCGAAGTACCTCATCGGCGCGGACGGCGCCCGGTCGGTGGTCGCGGCCGACATCGGCCTGCCGATGGAGGGACAGATGGACATCGCGGGCTCGATGAACATCACGTTCACCGCCGACATCTCGGCCCACGTCAGCCACCGCCCGTCGGTGCTGTACTGGGTGATCCAGCCGGGCTCGAACGTCGGCGGGATCGGCGCGGGCCTGGTCCGCATGGTCCGGCCCTGGAACGAGTGGCTGATCGTGTGGGGCTACGACATCACCCAGCCGCCGCCGGCGGTTGACGAGGAGGCCGCGACCCAGATCGTGCGCAACCTGCTCGGCATGCCCGGCCTCGAGGTCACGATCACCGGCACCTCGCTGTGGGGCAACAACGAGATGTACGCGACGCACCTGCAGTCCGGCCGCGTCTTCTGCGCCGGCGACGCGATCCACCGCCATCCGCCGAGCAACGGCCTCGGCTCGAACACGTCGGTGCAGGACTCTTACAATCTCGCCTGGAAGCTCGCGGCGGTGCTGCGCGGGCAGGCAGCCGCGTCGTTGCTGGACACCTATTCCGCCGAACGCGCCCCGGTGGCCAGACAGATCGTGCTGCGAGCGAACAAGTCCAGCCGGGAGTTCGTGCAGCTGTTTGCTGCGCTCGGAGTCAGCGGCGATGACACCGAAGCCGGGATGACCGCGAGTATCGAGGAACGCAAGGCCGGCACGGCGGCGGGCGCGGCCAAGCGCGCCGCCCTGGTCGAGGCGATGGAGCTGAAGAACTACGAGTTCAACGCGCACGGCGTCGAGCTCGGGCAGTTCTACCAGTCCGCGGCGGTCGTCCCTGACGGGTCGCAGCGGCCCGAGCCGGCCCGGGACGCCGAGCTGTACTACCAGCCGTCAACGGTCCCAGGGGCACGCCTGCCGCACGCCTGGGTGGGCGACAGCAGGCACAAGGTGTCCACCCTCGACCTCGCCCCGGTGACCAGGTTCACGCTGCTCACCGGAATCACCGGCGAGGCATGGGCCGGCGCCGCGGAGAAGGTCAGCCACGATCTCGGCGTCCCGCTGGAGACCGTGCTGATCGGGCCGGGACGTGAGGTCACCGACCTGTACTTCGACTGGGCCCGGCTGCGCGAGGTCGGGGAGGACGGCGCCCTTCTGATCCGGCCGGACAAGCACATAGGCTGGCGCTCGACCAGCCTGCCCGACGATCCGGAACGTGCCCTGCACGCGGCGATGTCGTCGCTGCTGGGCCGGGAGGCCAGCGCGTGAGCCTGCGTTTCGTGCACGAGAGCCAGCCGCAGCGGGTGTGCTTCGGCTCGGGCGAGGCCGCGGCGGCCGTGGCCCGCGAGGTTGAGCGGCTCGGCGCGTCCAAGGTGATGGTGATCGCGGCCGCCGCCGAGAGCGAGCTCGCCGGGCGGGTCACCGCCGGCCTGCCGGTTGCGCTGCGCTACGACGAGGTCGTCATGCACGTCCCGGCCGGCGTGGCCGAGCGGGCCCGGGAGGCGGCCAAGGAGCATGGCGCCGACGCGCTGGTGAGCGTGGGCGGCGGCTCCACCACGGGGCTGGCCAAGGCGATCGCGCTCACCAGCGGGCTGCCGATCGTCGCCGTGCCCACCACGTACGCGGGGTCGGAGGCCACCAGCGTGTGGGGGCTGACCGAAGGCGGCCGCAAGAGCACCGGCACCGACCCGCGCGTGCTGCCCCGGGTGATCGTGTACGACGCGGAGCTGACGCTGTCGCTGCCGGTGCCGATGAGCGTGGCCTCCGGGCTGAACGCGCTCGCGCACTGCGTCGACTCGATGTGGGCGCCGAACGCCGACCCCATCGACCGGGCGGTGGCCAGCGAGGGGATCCGCGCGCTGCGGGCGGGGCTGCCGGCGATTGTCGCCGACCCGGCCGGCCTGGACGGGCGCGAGCAGGCGCTGTACGCGGCGTACCTGTCCGCCGCCGCGTTCGCCTCCGCGGGATCGGGGCTGCACCACAAGATTCTGTCACGTCCTCGGCGGCGCCTACAACCTGCCGCACGCCCAGACGCACGCGGTGGTGCTGCCGTACGTGCTGGCGTTCAACGGGGCGGCGGCGCCGGAGGCGGAGCGGCGGATCGCCGCGGCGCTGGGCGCCGGGCGGGCCATCGACGGCCTGCAGGAGCTGCGCCGCGAGCTGTCCGCACCGCGCGCGCTGCGCGACTATGGTTTCGCGGAGTCCGACATCCCGGCCGCGGCCGCCGCCATCGTGCCTGCCGTGCCGCCGGGCAACCCCAGGCCGGTGACGGCCGGCGACCTGCGGCGGCTGCTGCGCGCGGCGTGGGCTGGAGCCGACCCGGCGGTGATGGCGAGTGACCAGGAGGAGAGCAGCTGATGAGCGAACCCACGGCCGAGCAGCAGGCCCGCGAGCAGGCGCTGGCCGATCACGTCGCCGCGTCGTTCGGCGGGGCCGGCGATACCCGGCTGAGGGAACTGATGCAGGCGCTGACCCGGCACCTGCACGCGTTCCTGCGTGAGGTGCGGCTGACCGATGACGAGTGGCAGCGGGCGATCGCGTTCCTGACCGAGACCGGGCACATGACCGACGACAAGCGGCAGGAGTTCATCCTGCTGTCCGACGTGCTCGGCGCCTCGATGCAGACGATCACGATCAACAACGAGGCCTACGCGAACGCGACCGAGGCCACCGTGTTCGGGCCGTTCTTCGTCGAGGGCTCGCCGCACATCCCGCTCAGCGGCGACATCGGCGGCGGCGCGGTCGGCGAGCCGTGCTGGGTGGAGGGCACGGTAACCGACACCGACGGCAAGCCGGTGCCCGGCGCCCGGATCGAGGTGTGGGAGGCGGATGAGGCCGGCTTCTACGACGTCCAGTACGGCGACGACCGGACCGGGGCACGCGGCCACCTGTTCGCCGGTGACCAGGGCGAGTACCGATTCTGGGCGCTGACGCCGACCCCCTACCCGATCCCGCACGACGGACCGGTGGGCCGGCTGCTGGAGGCGGCCGGCCGCTCCCCCATGCGCGCCTCGCACCTGCACTTCATGGTCAGCGCGGACGGCATGCGCACGCTGGTGACGCACATCTTCGTCCGCGGCGACGAGCAGCTCAGCAGCGACGCGGTATTCGGCGTCCGCGATTCCCTGATCGTGGACTTCGAGCCGCAGCCAGCCGGCGCGCTGGCCCCGGACGGCCGTGATCTCGGCGGCAGCACCTGGTCACGCGTCCGCTTCGACGTCGTGCTCGCGCCGTCAGGTGCCTGACGCGGCGTGCCCGGGCTTTCCCGGCGCTGGCCGGGATGCTGCGGCGGGCTGGCCGCGGGTCGCGGTCCCGCGCGGCCGGCCCTGGGGCGAGCGCGTCGTAACCGTGGATCCAGGCCATCCGCTCGGGCAGCCGGGCCAGGTCGGCGTCGCGGCGCCGCGCGGCTGGCCCGTCGGGCAGGTGCAGCGCGGCCGACGCCGCCCAGGACACCAGCTGGACCTGCCGGGTCCGGGCCCTGCGCCGGGCGGCGTAGCGGCGGACCGCCGCAATGACATCGCTGGTGCCGGCCAGTTCCGCCGCCAGCACGTCCGCGTCCTCGATCGTCTGGTTCGCGCCCTGCCCGTGGTGCGGCAGCATCGCGTGCGCGGCGTCGCCGAGCAGCACCACCGGGCCGCGGTTCCAGTGCGCCAGCGGCCGCCGGGCGAACAGGCCCCAGCGTGGCGACTGCGGCACGGCGCCGATCATCTCGGTGACCGCCGGGTGCCAGCCGTCGAACGCGGCCAGGTGCGCGCCAGGCGCGGCGGTTTCCATCCAGGCCGGCGCCGTCCACCGCTCCGGTCCCTCGACCACCGCCAGGAAGTTGATGAGGCGGCCGCCGCTGACCGGGTAGTGCAGCAGGTGCGCGCCCGGTCCCGCCCAGAACTGCAAGGCCTCCGGATCGGGTAGCTGCGGCAGCCGCTCAACCGGGACCAGGCCGCGGAACCCGGACGTCTCCGAGTAGCGCGGCTCGTCGCCGCCGGTGACCCACTCCCGTACCCGCGAGTGCGCGGCCGTCGCGGCCGTCGCGGTGGATGAGCGCGGTGGGCTCGGCTCCGGCCGCCGCCAGGCTGTCACCCAGCCGCGCCAGCACGCGCGTCCCGTTAGCGGCCAGGCCGACGGCGGCGCCGATCTCACGCAGCTCGACTGACTGCTCCAGTACCTCGGCGGCGATGCCCCGGGCCCGCAGCAGCAGGGCCAGCGTGAGCCCGCCGACCCCGGAACCGATGATCACTACTGGCGGGGTTCCGGGACAACACCGGGCCTCCCTCCGCCAGCGGCACGTCACGATGCCATTGCACACCCATTTGCTCTCATCAGAGGACCCGGCAGGCCAGAAGATACGGCTCTGTCAGCGCGGGGTCACCGCGGGAACGTCCTCGCTGCCGGCCAGCAGCGCGGCGATCGCCCGCTCGGCCTCGGGGGGCGCCGGGAGAACGGCCGGCAGCGCGGGCACCGTCGGCAGGTGTCCATCCGATTCGTAGCGGGAGATCAGCCGCGGGTCGATGTACGACGATCGGGCCACCGCCGGGGTGTCGCCCAGCCAGCGCGCCACTTCCTTGACGCTGGCGGTGACCACGCCCTTACGGCGCCGCGGCTCCACCGAGGGTCCAGCTTTCGCCAGCGCCAGCGCCATCAGGACGGTGGCATTCCAGGTGCGGAATTCCTTGGCCGTGAAGTGGCCGCCCGCCCGGGTGGCAATGTAGTTGCCCACGTCACGGGAGCGCAGCATGTGCCAGCCGTCGTCGCGCTCGTAGCAGAACAGGGTCTCGTAACCGTTGTCGGTGCGGGCCAGCGCCCGGACGGTCGGCAGGACTACCTCATCCCTGACGACGATCGTCCGGTGCTTGCCTGCCTTGGCGATGTAGTCGAACATGATGCCGTCGCGGGTCACCCGGATGTGCCGCTTCTGCAGCGTGGTGGCACCGTAGTGATGGTCCAGGTCGGCGTACCTCTCACCGCCGATGCGGAACAGGCCGAGGTCGATCAGCCGGATGACGCCCGCGACGACGCGGTCGCGGCTCAGGCCGCGGCGCTTCAGGTCAGCCACGGCCGCGGTGCGCAGCGTGGGCAGCGCGCTGGCGAACCGCAGCATGTGCGCGAACTTCTGGGCGTCGCGCTGCTCGCGCCACAGCAGGTGATAGATGTACTGCATCCGGCCCTTGCTGTCCGCGCCGGTGGCCTGGATGTGGCCGAGCGGGTCCGCTGAGACCCAGACGTTCTCCCAGGCCGGCGGGATCCTGAGCGCACGGATGCGGTCCAGGGTCTCCTCGCCGGTGAGCTCTGCGCCGGACGGGTCGCGGTAGCGGAAGCCGCCCTGGCTGCGGGCACGGGTGATCCCGGGACCGTGCGGATCGCTGCGCACCAGCCCGGGAACCGCTGCCGGCAGCGACGACGCGCCGAGGCTCATGGCCGCAGCGTACGTGCCGCCGACCCGCTCGCGGACCACCACATCGGGTGGCAACAGCCGCAGGCGGTCTAGCCGCAGGCGGTCTAGAAGGGCGGCGGCGCCAGGTCCGGCGGCCGCCCGACGAAGGTCGCGCGGGCCTCGCCGAGCCAGTCCTGAACCGGGCGGGGATCGGCGCCGGTCACCTCGCGCACCGCGGCGGTCACGGTATCGCCGCCACCGTTGCGGATCCACTCGAAAAGCTCGAGGTTGCCGTCGGCTTCCCAGCGGCTCAGCCTGTTGGCCAGCATGACGTCCCGCGCCTGCCCGGGCGGCTGGTCCTGGTAGTCCACTTCCCGCGCGAACACGGCCGAGATGCGCGCGGCGACGTCCGCGTACCCGAGCGCTTCCGGCCCGGTCAGCACGTACGTCTCGTCGGCATGGTCGCCGCTGGTGAGCACCCTGGCGGCGACGGCGGCGACGTCGCTGGCCGCCACGAACCCGACCCGGCCCGCGCCCGCGGGCGCGGAAATCACGCCGTAGTCGCGGATGGTGTCGGCCGCGGCCAGGAAGTTCTCCATGTACATGGCGGGGGCGAGGTAGGTGACTGGCAGGTCGAGCGCGTCCAGGTGCATGGCGACCTGCCGGTGGCTGCGCATGAAGCGCACGTCGCAATCCGGATCCTGGAACCCGTCGGCGGCGATCTTGACGACGTGCGGGCGGTGCCCGGCGGCGGCCAGCGCGTCGACGAACACGGTCTCGAGCGCGGCCTGCTCCTCGTGCACCGGGCTGAGCAGGAAAACCCGGTCGAACTCCCGCAGGACGTCGGCAGGCGGCGGATCGTCGAAGGTCGCCACCACGTGCCGCGGGGAGCCAGGCAGGTCAGCCGCCCTCGCCTCGACCCGCACCATCGCGGTGGCGTCGGCGTCGGCGTCGGCCAGCGCCTCCATCAGGCGGTAGCCAACCCGCCCGGTCGCTCCGGTTACCAGAATCACGCTGCTCCCCCTCTGCTGGCACGCGAAAGCTGCTCTAAGCCAGATACACAATGTGTTTGTAACGTAGTCCTAACATTGCCGCGATTCGGCGAGCTCGGTGAAGAGCTCCGGGCTCAGCGGCAGGCGAAGACATCCGCGGCGGCGGCCTACGCCGCACCGGCGGACGCAACCAGGCCGATCAGGTTGCCCTCGAGGTCGGTAAATTGGCCGACCACGAGTCCGCCCGGGGTCTGCACGGGACCTATCGCGCGGGTGCCGCCCAGGCGTTCGGCCTGCTGCAGCGCGGCCTCGACGTCGGGGACGCCGACGTAGAAGAGTGCCCGGCTGCGGTACCCCGGGCCGCCGCCTACGCCGCCGGGGATTCCGGTCCCGTCGCTGGCCGTGCTGGGCACGAACCCGTAGTTCGCCGGCTCGGAGATCGCGGCTGAGACGAGCCCGCTCGTGTCGAATTCCCAGCCGAACAGGGCACCGTAGTAGCTGCGGAGTCCCGCTGGATCCGTTCCGATGATCTCGAAATGCACGACTGCCTGACCCATCACTCTGCCTCACTGCGCCGATATCTCGGCGTCTCCTCATCGGAACACGGACCGGGCGGATCGGGATGCCCGGCGCTACCGACCCTAGCGTGTATAGTTGTTAATAACAATCTTAAAGTTGCTATTAACTGCATGAGGCGTAAACTAAGGTCATGCCCACCAGCCGGAGCTACCGGGACGCCTGCGGGATAGCCCGCGCGCTTGACGTCGTGGGCGAGCGGTGGGCCCTGCTGATCGTGCGGGAGCTGCTTCTCGGGCCGCAGCGCTTCTCCGACCTGCGCCGGGCCCTGCCGCACGCGGCCTCGAACCTGGTCTCGGACCGGCTTCGCGAGCTTGAGGGTCACGGCGTCATCACGCGCCGCACCTTGCCGCCGCCGGCCGGCTCGTCGGTGTACGAGCTCACCCCCTGGGGGCAGGAGCTGGAGCCGGTCGTGCTGGCCCTCGGCAGCTGGGGTACCCGCGTCCCGCTCCCGGCCGCGCCGACGACGCTCAGCGCCACCTCCGTGCTGTTGTTCCTGCGCACCGCCGGCCGCCCGGATCCGGAGATGGCCCCGGCCCTGTACCGCCTGGACCTCGCCGGCACCACCTGGACGGTCCGCATCGAGCACGGGCAGCTACAGGTCCGGGCCGGCGAACCCGCCGAGCCGGACGCCTGCCTGCGCACCGATCCGCAGACACTCAACGCACTGCTCAGCGACCCGGGCGGGCTCGACGCCGCGGTCGCCGACGGCAGCGCCGCCGTCACCGGAGACCGGCCGGCCATCCGCCGGCTTCTGGACACGGTTGCCGCCCCGCACGCCGCGGCTACCTAAGTTACTGAGGAACCGGTCAGGGAGGCCGGTTGAGCCCGGGACTGGGGCCGGGTAAACCAGCGTGGCGAGCGCAGCGCCCAGACGGTGGACGCCTCACCGCTCGACCGGCTGGAGGGAGCGCGCAGCCAGGACGCCGACGTGCAGCGTCACCGAATAGATGGGAGACCACCATGACCTCGCAGACCACCTCGCCCGCCGCGAACGTCGAGCTAGTGCGCGCCGGATTCGAGGCGTTCAACGCCGGCGACGTTGACGAGTGCATGGCACGCATGGCCCCGGATTTCATCATCAACTTGGCTGAACTGCCCGAACACCAGCACGGACGTGAGGTATGGCGACAAGGCTCGGAGATGATGAAGCATGCCGGACATGGCCACCCTGCTCCGCCAGCTCAGTTAACTGCCGGACGCACGTCTCAGTACCGCCGCTGACGCGGCCGACCCGGCCACAAGGCACACTTGAATGGTGCCGGATCGCATTGACCTAGCCGGCCACGCCGCATCGCTGCGACCGCCGCTGAGCGGGCGTCCTTGAGGACTCTCGCGGGGAGGACGGACTGTGCCTGAGAACACCTCGCTGATCATGCTGTTCCGGCTGATGAGCGGTGAAGAGATTACCGTGCTCTGTGAGGACTTCGGCGGGGAGCGGCAGGCGCTTGAGGCGATTGCTCACGCGCTGGACGAGCAGCGCAGCCTGGTCTTGACCCGGGCCAAGGTGGATCCCGACGCCGACGAGCATGGCGTGGTCTTCAACCTGGCCAACGTGGTATCGGTGCGGGTGTCGACGACCGAGGGCACGGCCGCGGGCCAGTACCTGTAACGGGTCAGATGTTCGAGGCGTCCGGGGGAGCCTCGCCCGCAGCCGGCGGCTTGGCGTTGCCGCCGTGGCTCCCAGGGGCCAGGCCGTCCACATCGAGGATGTAAGAGGTCATCGACAGCGAGCCATAGGCATAGCCGTCGACCATCACGTCCGTGGCCTGCCCGGCCGCGTCGGCCAGCCCGGCCAGGTAGAGCAGCGGGATGAAGTGGTCCGGCGTCGGGACCGCGTACTTGAAGTCGCGGTGGCTGTCGAGTCCAGCGATGTCGGCGGGCGCCTGGGTCATCTGTGCTTTCGCATCCTCGTCGAACCTTTTCGCCCAGACGAACCCGTTGTCAGCGAGATCCCAGTTCATTCCCCGCAGGTTGTGCACGACGTTACCGCTGCCGATGATCAGGACGCCGCGCTCGCGCAGCGGGGCAAGCTTTTTTCCCAGCTCGAGGTGGTAGTCCATCGGCTTGTCGGCGTTGATCGAGAGCTGCACCACCGGGATCGAGGCATCAGGGAACGCGTGCACCAGTACCGACCACGTGCCGTGGTCGATGCCCCAGGAGTCCTCGTCCGCGCCGATCCAGGTGGGCTCGGCCAGCTCGCTGACTTCGGCGGCCAGCCCCGGCAGGCCGGGTGCCGGGTAGCCGACCGAGAACAGCTCCCGGGGGAAGCCGTAGAAGTCGTGAATCGTGCGCGGCCGCGGCATCGCGGTGACCGCGGTCGCGTTGATGTACCAGTGCGCGGAGATGACCAGGATCGCGCGCGGCCGGGGAACGGACGCGCCGAATGCCTTCCAGGCCTCGGTATAGCGGTTGTGCTCCAAGGCGTTCATCGGGCTGCCGTGCCCGATAAACGCCGCGGGCATGAGCGCTGGGACCGGTGCGCCAGGGGCGGTTTCTGTCACCTTTTCGAGCCTACAGCCGGATCCTTTCCGGCCCCTTCGGGGTGGCGGCCAGCTGTCTGCGTGCCAGCCGCGAGTGTCCGCAGCAACGACCTGGTCCGGTGCAGGCTGCCGTCGGGGTCGTCTCCTACCGGAAAGACGATGGGCCAGAACTCGGTGACCCCCAGGTTGGCCAGCCGGGCCAGCTGCTTGTCGATCTCGGCCTCGGCACCGGTGATCGCCAGCGCGCCCGGCGATGACACGCCCTCGCGGGCCAGCAGCCGCTGGTAGTTCTCTAGCGCGCCATACCGGGCGAACACCTCATCGGCGGCGCGGCGAGCGGCGCCGGGATCGGCGCAGACCGCCACCGGCAGCGCGGCCACGACCCGGGGCGCTGGCCGTCCCGCGGCGGCCGTGTGCAGTCGCGGGATGATGTGCTCGCTGAGACTGCGCAGGCCGGCCAGCCAGGTCACCACGCCGTCGGCGAGTTCGCCTGCGGCCTGCACCATCAGCGGCGAGAGCGCGCCGACCAGCACGGACACCGGGCTTGTTCCCGGCACCACGAAACCGCCGTCCACCTGGTAGAACTCGCCGCGGTGGCGGACACTGCCGTCGCGCAGCAGCGGCACGAGCACCGAGAGGTAGTCGCGCATGTGGGCCGCAGGCTGGGCGTACCTGATCCCGTGCAGGTCCTCGATCACCGGCCGGTGCGACACGCCCACGCCGAGCGTCAGCCTGCCGCCGCAGAACGCCTGGGTGGTGGCCGCCTGCTGGGCCAGCGCCAGCGGGTGCCGCGGATAGGTCGGCACGATGCCCACGCCGAGGTCGATCGCGCTGGTCCGGGTGCCGCTCACGGCCAGGACGTCAAGCGCGTCCACCCCGCGGGAAAAATGCACGCACCAGGCCGCGGGGAATCCGTCGGCCTCCGCGCGCACCACGTCATCGACAATGCCCTGCGGGGTCACCGGCGCGCCGATCACCTCGCCGCCGATCCCCATCGCGATCCGCATGCCACCAGCCTTCTGCCGGCGCCGGCCGCCAGCGACGTCACCCAGGGGCCAAACCGGGTCGCGAGGTTGGTCCGCGGGTGGCCAGCAGGCGTCGCCGCGACGCTGCCGCCCGGTGCGGGACTGGAGCGGACGCAGCTACGTACCGGCATTCTCGCCGGCGCCGGACGAGCGGCCGCCGAGCTCGGCGAGCAGTTCCTCCCGCCTGGCTTCGAGCTGCTGGATCAGGAACTCCTGCTCCTCAGCGCTCTCGATCATGGCGGCGTGTTCCTCGGGGTCGGTCGGACCGTCCGCGCGCTCGCCGATCTGCTCCCGCAGGCTGCTGGCCGTCTCCCGCAGCTGCGCCAGAATCTTCTTCCACGAGCTTGAGCTCTTCCCTGATCGACGTCTTGGGCCTGGCGCTACTCATGGCTGACTGGTGTCCTTCCTGCGCGGCGGCGTGGCCGTGTGCCTGCACCGGCCAACCCATCACGTTCCCGGGCCGGCCGCACCCCACACCCTGGTAGGACTGACGGCGCACATCAGCGGACGGGCGAGGAGGCCTCGGCCGGCTTGTCTAGCTCCGCGGCGTCGCTACGGTACACGCCCACGGACTGCCGCGCGATCCGCGGCCGCAGGTAGAGCAGGTACCACAGCAGGCCGGCGACCTCGGCTCCGAGCAGGTACACCGCCGCGGTGTGGCCCTGGTGCGGCGCCAGCGCGATCACGATGACGGCGGCCGCATAGCCGAAGGCGATGACCGCGACGGGCACGAACCAGCGGCCGAGCGAGAAGTCCCGCGGCCGGCTCAGCGGCAGCTTCCCCTTCCGGTAGGCGTAAATCGCACCGCCGACGGTGAGCACGTAGATGAAGTAATAGGCGACGCTGGTGATGGACACGACGTTGGCGGCGACTCCCGCCGACAGCAGGTTGATCCCGATCCCCACCGCCGCGACCAGCAGGATCGACGCCACCGGCGTGCGGGTGGTGAGGTTGACGCGGCCGAGCAGCGCTGACCCCGGCAACATCTTGTCGCGGGACAGCGCGAACGTCAGCCGCGTCGCCACCACCATGTTGGCGAGCACGCAGGAGAAGATGGCCAGGAAGACCACGATCTGCAGGATGCCGGCCGCGACGGCACCGAAGTGACTCTGGAAGATGTAAATGAGGGGATTCTTAGACTGGCCGAGCAGATTGGCCATGCCGTGCGGGATCGCGATGAGAAATCCGACAATCATGAACAGGCTGGCCGCCACCGACACGTAGTTGGCCCGGATCATGGCCAACGGCGCCACCGACCGGGGGTCGTTGGTCTCTTCGGCCAGATCCGCGGCCCCCTCCCACCCGATGAAGCAGTACAGCGGGAGCAGCGCGGCCAGCACAAAGCCATACCAGAGGGCGCCGCTGGAGGTCCGCTGGGTGGACACGAGAATCGCGAAGCCCGCGTCGTGACGGAAGAAGAAAATAGCGCCGACGACCAGCAGTGCCGCCGCGCCGACGGATCCCACGATCTCAAAGAAGACCCCGGTGTTGTTCACGGCGCTCACGGCACGGATGCTGATGATATTGATGAGCGCGGCGGCGGCCATCGCAACCGTGGCGAACAGCACGATGTCGCCGTGCGTCGGTGACTTCCAGATGTCACCGGCAAACACGGTCGCCAGCGCGACCGCCGTCGCTGCCGTGCCTGCCATGAAGGCCAGCAGTGCGGTATAGCCGGTGAACCAGCCGTAATGCGGGTTGATGAGGCGGCTGTTCCACTGGTAGGCAAAGCCAGTGATCGGGATCCGGGCAGCAAGGTGCGCGTACACGAGCACGATGAGAAAGACGCCCGCCGCGCACGGGATCCACAGCCAGACACCCGCCGCGCCCGCGGTCCCGAACAGGCTCGGCAGCAGGAAGAAGATCGCCGTGGTAATGCTGATCATCGAGAAGGCTATGGCGAACGAACCGTACGGTCCCAAGGTGCGCCGCAGCGACTGGCGATAGCCGAATTGGTTGAGGTCACCGACGTCGTTCGGGTCGGACAGGTTAGTTTCGGCAGTGGACACGTTCTCGCCCCTTTCGCGGGCAATGATGAGAATGACCGCGCAGCCGGTCAGCCGCTCTCGACGGCCGTCAGTACCTGGTCGAGAACGTCAAGTACCCGGTCCATCTGGGCGCGGGTGATCGTGAACGGGGGCTTCACTTTCAGGACGTTTCCCAGCCCGGCGTATTTGGTGGTGCCGAAGATGACACCCAGATCCATCGCCCGCCGGTATACCTCGAGCGTTTCCGCCGCAGCCGGCTCCTTGGTCTGCTGATCCCGAACGAGCTCGACGCCGATGAGCAGCCCGGGCCCGCGGATGTCACCGATCAGCGGGTGCCGCGGCTGCATCGCGCGCAGCGCAGCAGACGCGTACTGGCCCATGTCGGCACAGGCCCGCAGCAGGCCGTCCCGCTGGAGAACCTCGAGAGCGGCCAGGCCGGCCGCCAGGCTGACCGGGAACTCGCCGAACGTCAGGGCCTCGTCACCGGGCCGGAATCCCGCCAGCGCCGTGCTGGCCAGCACGCCGGCCAGCGGGAAGCCGCCGCCGACGCCCTTGCCGAAAACGAGGATGTCGGGCGTGACCCCGTAGCGCTCGGCCGCCCACATCTTCCCGGTCCGGCCGAACCCGGTCTGCACCTCGTCGAAAACCAGCAGGATGTCATGCTCGGTACAGATCTCCCGCACCTCGCGGTAGTAGCGCTCGGGAAAGTCCAGCTGGGCGCCGTTGCCCTGGACCGGCTCCATGAACAACGCCGGCGGCAGCCCGGTGGCCCTGCGGCTGATCGCGTCGCGGAGCTCGGCCACGCAGTAGTCAACCTCATCCACCGCGCTGCGACCGGACCGGTAGGCGTACGGCTGCGGAACCCTGAGCACGGAGGGGAAGGTGCGGTCGAACGCGTGGTTGGGATGCGGCCAGCCGAGCCCCATGCTGGCCAGTGACCGGCCGTGGTAGCCGTCGGTCAGGGCCAGCCACGGCCCGGTGTGCCGCGGCCGGTTCAGCAGGGCCAGCTTCATGGCCATCTCCACGGCCAGGCTGCCGTGCAGGGTAAATCCGATCCGCTTGAGATCACCGGGCGCCGCGTCGGTCATGGCCTTGCTCAGCAGCAGCAGCGGGACGGAGTCGAAATTGGACCTCAGGTGGCTGAGCTGGCGGGCCTGGGCGAAGGCGGCCTCGACAACTTCGGGAACCGAAGCCCCGATATTGTTCGACCACGCCATCGAGGTGCAGTCGATGTACTCGTTGCCCTTGGCGTCCCAGACGAGTGCGCCGGAGGCCCTGGTGATGACCAGGCCAGGCTCGCTGCCCGACGACCACCCGCTGAGCAGTGCGGCCCTCCCGGCCGCCAGGTCATCTTCAGGGTAACTAAT
Organism: uncultured Actinomycetes bacterium; assembly: GCA_963702235.1. GTDB lineage: Bacteria > Actinomycetota > Actinomycetes > Streptosporangiales > Streptosporangiaceae > PALSA-505. The sequence goes on along the minus strand of CAVPBZ010000016.1, from coordinate 215,213 downwards.
CGGCACGGAAGATCCTCTCGTCACTCTTTCGGTTCCGCCATACTAAGTAGGCAAATTCCCAAGGAGAAGGACGAATCAGTGGCGGCATTGTGTCCAGCTACGACATAATGTCGGCAGCGCGCGGTTTGCGTGCCGTCATTTCGAGGGCCGTGTCCTGAAGGGGAGGCACTGGTGCAGAACGTGACCCTCCGCCAGCTCGAGGCGTTCCTCGCGGTCGCCGAGGAACTCCACTTCGGCCGCGCGGCCGAGCGGCTGTCCGTCTCGGCCCCGTGGATGAGCCACACGGTGCGCGACCTCGAGCGGGTGCTGCACGTCGAGCTGCTGAGCCGCACCACGCGCACCGTCCAGGTGACGCCGGCCGGCCGGGTGTTCGCTGGCCTGGCCAGCCAGGTCCTCACCGAGCTCTCGTCGGCGATCAAGACAGTGCGCAGCCTGACCGCGGCACCGCAGCCGGCGCTGAGGCTGGGCTACACGATCGGGGCCGGGCTGGAGATCGTCCCGAGGCTGCTGCGCACGTACCATGACCGGCAGCCCGGGGCGGGGATCGAGACCGAGGAGTTCGACTTCACTGATCCCTCGGCCGGGCTGCGCGACAACCTCGTCAACGCCGCGGTCGTGCGGCCGCCGCTCGGGCTGGCCGGCCTGGTGTCCGTCGAGCTCGCCACCGAGCGGCGGGTCGCGTGCCTGCCCGAGGATCATCCGCTGGCGGCCCGGGACTCACTCGGCGTCGCGGACGTGCTGCCCGAGCCGATCGTGGCCGCGCCGGTCTCGCCCGGCCCGTGGCGGGACTACTGGATACTCACCGACTACCGGTCGGGACCGGCGCCGGTGGTCGCCGAGGCGGGCACGCTGGACGCGGAGATGCACCTGGTCTCCAGGGGCGTCGGCCTGAGCGTCACGTCCGAGGCCGTCGGGCTGTGGTACAAGCGGCCCGGCGTGACGTTCGTGCCGATCCTCGACCTGGTTCCGTGTTCGGTGTCGCTGGCCTGGTGGCCGCAGGACACTGGCCTGGTGGCCGAGCTGGCGGCCGTGGCCAACGAGGTCCGGGCCAGGATGGCCGCGACCTGACGGGACCGGGTCCGGCCCGGGCCGGACCGGTCACCGGCCGTCACTGGCGCGTTGGGCGGGTGATGGCCGGCTACCGCGAGGCGGGTATGACTGAGTCAGTGCAGCCCACCCGGGGGAAGGAGGGAGGGGCGGTCGTGGCGAGCAACGCAGCGGACCCGGACGGGCCGGACGGGCCGGACGAGCCAGCCGGGCAGCCTTCGCGCGGCGACAAGCGGCTCTACTTCGTGCTGATGACGATCTGCATCGGCCTGTTCGTCCTCTCCTGGGCGGTCGTGGACCGGTACTCGGTCATCGCCGCGGTGATCCTCTCGGCCGTCGCCCTGGTGATCCCGCCGTTCGCCGCCATCGTCGCGAACGTGGCCAGCGCCACCCGACGCCGCGACCGGTGACCGCGGAGCGGGGTAACTGAGCCAGCCCGAGGGCGCGCATGGCCTTGCGGTAGGCGACCGCCACCGCGTCGAATTTCAGGTGCAGCTCGGCGGCGAGGTCGAACGGCACCCGCTCGGGCCGCTGCGACTCCACCACCACCTGATCCTGGCCGAAGATGGTGTCCTCGAATTCCTGCAGGACGCGATCTGGCTGGTCAAGGTTATAGTTCCGGCCGATCACCACGTAGCCGGCGCAGCGGTCGGCCGCGGCCGGCTGGGCAGCGAAAAGGTACAGCATGCCGCGCTCGCCGCCCCAGCCGAGCCGTAGCACGATCGTGTACGGCAGGTGCAGCTCATAACGGCTGCGCCGCTGCGGCGGCCCCGCCTCCTCGTTGCCGAAGACCGGGAACTCCTCGGTATTCGCCGCCTCCGGCCGGACGATGGTGTAGCGGAGCACGTGACCGTCGGTAACCACCTCGTGCCGCGGGACCGCGGGCCGGCCGGGTCCCCGAGCAGCCCCGGATGCACCCAGGGAAAGTGCCCGAAGTCGGTGAAGTTCTCCACCTGGCGGCCCGCATCACAGTGCCAGCGGTAGGGACCGGCGGTCAGCGTGGCCCAGCCGCCGTCTTCCAGTTCCGGCACCTCGGGAAGCGGCCAGCGCGGTTCCTCCAAGGCCACCCAGACCAGGCCGTACCGTTCCTGGCACCGGAACGCGGGGATCCGGGCCTTGGCCGGAACCCGGGAGGGATCGTCCAGCTGCGGGATGGCGGTGCAGCGGCCGCTGGCGAGGTAGCGCCACCCATGGTACGGGCAGACGAGCTCGTCGCCGTCGATCCAGCCGAGCGATAGAGCCGTGCCGCGGTGCACGCACAGATCCAGGTTGGCCCGGGGCTGATGATCGGCGCCGCGCCACAGCACCAGTGGCTCACCCAGCAGGTCGCTGTGGACCGGCAGGCCCGCCAGTTCGCGACCGAACGCGACCGGATGCCAGCAGGCCCGCAGCGCACCGAGATCGGCGAACGCACCCGGCCCGGTCACCGCACCGTCTTTCGCATCCGATACCTCTCGCCGGCGCACGAATAGGGTCTCATCCCGCCGTCCCGGCGGGCAGCTGACCGGAGAATGTCTGCCGATCCAATGTGATTTCGCCCTCAGCTGACTGAACCGCCAGGCAGGACCGTGAGCAGCCAGTTCTCACTCGAGCGCCGACAGAGCCCGCTGTCGCGGGACCATTGCCGGGCCCCGCGCAGCGGGTAGCACGGGCCCAAGTATTGGCGTTATGCCCCAATCTGGGTTACCGTTGCCGACGCATTACCAATTCATCAACGAGGAGCACAGGAATGACTACTGGGGGTGAGCGCGCGTCCTTCGCTGAGTAAATCAGGGTGGCCCCGACCAACGTGATTCCAGCACGCGGCCGGGGCCTTTTCATGGCAACGAACCTCGGAGGAACAAGCCATGACACTGTCAAGTATGGCAGTTGGCGGAGTCGCCAAGTCCATGATCGCGGTCACGATTTCGCTGCATCCCGCGGCGGCCCACCACGGCAGCCACTACATCACCGTCCAGCCCGGGAACACGCTCAGTTCGATCAGTGCGCGTGAGCTCGGCAGCGCGGCCGACTGGCCCGCGCTGTGGTGGGCCAACCGGCACAGCGTGCACAACCCGGCCATGATCGCGGTGGGGCAGCGGCTCCGCCTGCCGAGGCGGGTCACCGTGCCGGCCTCGCTCGCTCGCGCCGCGCAGACAGCGGTGTCTGGCGCACAGCCGGCCGCGGCTCCGGCGGCGGCGCAGCCGGCCGGTACGGCGGCGGTGGCCAGCACCCCGCAGCCCGCGGCGGTGTACGGCGGCGGAGGCGGCTTCCAGAGCTGCGTGATCGCGGCCGAGAGCGGCGGGAACGCCGGCGCGGTCAATCCCTACAGCGGCGCGGGCGGCCTGTACGGCTTCCTGCCGTCCACCTGGCAGGCGCTCGGATTCTCCGGGCTGCCCCAGAATGCGTCCGTGGCCACGCAGAACGCCGCGTTCGCCAGGGAGTACGCGCAGTCGGGCGCCAGCGCCTGGGCGCCTTACGACGGCTGCTAGTCTCGTCTGAGCGCTGAGCGGGAGTCCCGGTCCGGATGGGCCGGGGCTTTCGCTGCACCGCCGCAGGGCGCGGCTATGCAGTGGAGGCAATGGCGTGCCCTTTGACCACAAGGAGGCGTATTCTGACTACAATTAGTGTGCGTAGCATGTGCAAGTAGTGCGTGTAGCGTGCAAGCCCTGCACCAGGCAATGGTGCAGGTGACCGCGTCACTCCAGACCTCGGTGACACGCCCAGTCATGGCCGGACGAGACCAGGGGTGGCCGCAGCGATGCGCCAGTTAATACATGCTGACCGGGCGGGGCCAGGTAGCAGCCCGGCTGCCGCCGCGCCATCAGCAGGGAACAGGCCAGCCGGCCCGGTGCCGGTGCTCTGGCAGCTACTCGACGATCTCCAGGACGCAGCCGCGCTGGCGGACGGCGACGGCAGGATCGAGCTGGCGACGAGGCGGCTGGAGGAGATGTTCGGCTATCGGCACGCCCAGCTGGCCGGCCGCGCGGTCGAGTGCCTGATCCCGGCCGACCTGCAGGCGGACCACCTCCGCCATCGTGCGGCCTACGCCGAGGCACCCAGGCCCCGGCCGATGGGGGTCGGCGCGCGGCTGACCGGCGTGCGCGAGGACGGGACCACGTTCCCGGTCGAGATCAGCCTCGTCCCGGTGACGATCGCCGGCCGCAGCTTCACCCTGGCCATGATCCGCGATATCAGCCAGGCCCTGCGGCTGGAGAGCCTCGCGGGCCTGTCCGCCGCAGCACGGCAGGATCACGCCAGTCAGCAGCCGTCCGAGACGATCATCCCCACCCTGGTTCAGGTCAGGTGCTGCCTGCACGCTGCCCTCGGCCAGTCTGCCGAGCTGACCTGGGAGCGCATCGCGGCTGCCCTGGACTACCTGGACGACGCAATCCGCGTGGTCTCGGGCACCGCCGCTGCCCGGGACGTCCGAGCCGTCCCTGCCCGAGTGAACGGCGCGCGATAGCCCGGCAGCCGCGTTTTACCACGGCAGGGTGCTGCTGACCGAATGGGTGAGCCCGTCGATGTCTTCGGGCCGGTACACGTGCCGGGGCGGAGTGGCGAAGGTGGCGTACGGCCTGAACCGGATCACGACCCGGTTCTCTTCGCGGCACATGCGCTGGATCTCGGGCAGCTTGGCCGCGGGCATCTTCTCGCCGGCCATCAGGTCGATGACCCGGCTCATGACGTCCACGGCCTGGTCGAAGTCCTCCTCGACGGTGGCCTTCCCGTACAGCTGCAGATAGGTGAGCGGCCACTGCTCGTCCAGGACGCAGAGGCTGACCTTCGGGTCCCGCTTCACGGCGAGCGGCTTGGACCGGGCCGCCATCGTCGAGATCAGCAGCTCGTCACCGTCGAGCACGTAGTACACCACGGTCATGGCGGGTCCGTCGTTCTTGCGGTTGTACCCGAAGATGCACGTCCGGTGCTTGCGCACGAACTCCCGGCGTTCGGACCTGTCCATGTCCCACCTCTGCTGTCGTCCGCTAGCTCACGCCCGCTGCCTGCTGTGAGCGGCCGGTCCCGTCCGATGATGGATCGCGCTTCCACGCGCGAGTTCCAGGCGGAGTACGAGATCAGTTCCTCGAATGACCAGTATGCCGAAGGCCAGCGATCACTGCCGTAACGGCGGCCGTTCACGGTGGGCGTAGCGTGGCCTCGAGGTCCGACGGAGCGCGTCATGAAGCCGAGGAGATCCGATGCGTGAGCGTGCAGTGCCCCGCACTCTGTGCCGCCATACTGCTCACTGAGCACATCAACAAGACTGCATGCATGCTGGCGGACTACCTGGAGACAAGCCAAGCCCAGCCGGGCGCCTCGCTGGAGGCTGACGCGGACGAAGCGGCCGGCTGAGCCGATTGACTGAGGAGGGCTTCGCCGTATGAGCTCCAGCCGTCACGACCACCCGGAACTGGGACCGCCGGAGCTGATCGAGGTCGGTGGCGGCGTCTTCGCCTACATCCAGCCGGACGGATCGTGGTACATCAACAACACGGGCTTCGTGGTGGGGAGCTCGTCGATCATCAGCATCGACGCCTGCTCCACCGAGCGGCGCACCCGCGCCTATCTCGACCGGATCGCCTCGGTCAGCGCGGCACCGGTCAGCATGCTCGTCAACACCCACCACCACGGCGATCACACCTACGGCAACTCGCTGTTCAGCGGGGCCGTCATCATCGGTCATGAGAACTGCCGGGCGGCCCTGATCGCGACCGGGCCACCTCGCAACGTCGGCATCTGGGAGCCGGTGGACTGGGGCGAGGTCACGCTCGCGCCGCCCACGCTCACGTTCACCGAAGGCGTGCGGCTGTGGTCGGACGACCGCCCGCTCGACGTGAGTTACGCGGGGCAAGCGGCGCACACCGCGAACGACTGCCTGGTGTGGCTGCCAGAACAGCAGGTGCTGTTCTGCGGCGACCTGCTGTTCAACGGGGGCACGCCGTTCCTGCTCATGGGCTCGGTGCGCGGAGCGATCGACGTGCTGACGCGCGTGCTCGCGGCCGTCCCGGCCCGGACGATCGTGCCGGGGCACGGCGCGCCGTGCGACCACCGGCTGATCGGCGTCACCGTCGGCTACCTGGAGTTCGTCCTCGGCACGGCCGCGACGGGCATCGAGGCCGGGCTGTCCCCGCTCGAGCTGGCTCGCCAGGCCGACCTCGGCGAGTACGCCGGCTGGCTGGACAGCGAGCGCATCGTGGGGAACCTGCACCGGGCCTACGCCGACCTCGGCGCGGCCGGCCCCGATGTTGACGTGATCGCCGCGCTCAGGGACATGGTCGACTACAACGGCGGCGAGCCGCTGTCCTGCTACGCATGACGAAGCTGCCGTGCCTGGCCGGGCCCCCGCAGCGGGATCCAGCGTGTGAGGGCTTTACTCAACCACTTCGCTGTGGACCTCGGCGCCGGTGTCATCCCGGTACCGGACCGCGATGCGGCCGCCGTCCAGGTCGAGCACGGCGAACCCGAAGCGCGCCCAGTGGTCGCCGCCAGATTCCAGGAACCCGCGCATTTCCCATTCCCCCGGCGGCGGAATCGGGGCGTCCGGCGCATGAGGCTGCAGCACGGGAACCCCGCCATGCCCCAGGCAGCGCGGGAACTCGACCCCGGCGTCCGGCTTGAAGCCCATGCAGCGATGTTCGTGTCCCCACCACCACGCCGTGACCCGCTTGTCTTTGAGTACCGGCGCCAGCTTGCCGGGAAGCTGCGGGCCAAGGTCACCCGGGTCGTAGGACGTCACCAGCTGGTGGTGGCTCAGCAGTACGAGTTTCCTGCCGGATGCCGTGGCCACCGACTCCGCGAAGTTCGCCTGCGGATCCTGGAGGACGCCGATCGCGCCTATCGACAGGACGTCGGGGTCCCACGAGGTGTCGAGGGCCACGAAGTCCCACGAGGGCGAGGTGAGCCGGAAGAAGCTCGTGGCCGCACCGTCGGGCGAGTGCTGGGCGGCGAACCGCGGGTCGCCGAGCAGCGTGTCGAAGTAGCCGAAGCCGCCGCTGTACATGTCGTGGTTGCCGTTCAGCGACCAGGACGTCACGCCAGATTTCGCTTGCTCCGACGTGACGGGCCAGTAAGCGAGCACGTGCCGCTGGACCTCGGTGGGCAGCCCGGAGTAATAAACGTCCCCCAGGTGGATAACGTGTGCCTGGCGCCCCTCCTTCAGCGCGGCCGCGACCTCTTCAGCCATGTACCTGGCGACGGCCTGCGCCCGGGGCAGCCCGGTGCCCCAGTCCCCGACGACGACCAGCCGCGCCGAGTCGCTGATCGCATGCTCAGCGGGCCTCGGGTTGAACGGGTGGTTGCCCTTGGCCAGGTGCTCCAGCATGGAGTCGGCGATTTCCGTGACCCACTCCGGGTCGTCCGGCGAGAAGTTCCCGGGATGCAGGAGCGCTTCCACGGTATGCACGATTGTCTGCCAGAAATTGCGGTGCACGGGCGACGTCTCGACCGCGCCCCGGGCATGCATCCCGGCTTCGATGGAGCTCTGCACGAGACTGACGACCGGATTACGCGACAGGTAGGGAACCTGCACCCCTTGCTTACCACCCGATGATGGTTCAGCCGCACTTACCGGCGGCAGCGCGGCACTTACCTTCGCCGCCGGATCGCCTTCCCCCGGAATCTGCTGAGCGGCATTCTGGGTGGCCTGGCTTAACCGGTCCGAATTAAGGACCTGGCGGACTGCTTCCACGTAACGGCCAACCGAATCCCGGTCATATGCCTGCTGGATCACGCGCCCACCCCTGCCGTCCCCTGGCGGGGAGCCAATAAGTCAGCCAACCGTAGCAACGTGCCCGATGCCGTACAAGCGCTTCGCCTGTCCCCCGCCGTGACCGGTGGTTATGACGTGCTGGGCCGGGTGCGGTACCAGCTGACGGTCGCGGCGATGGCGGCGGCCAGCGCGCTTTCGACCTGGCCGGTCCCGAACACGACGTGCAACTGGCTCTCAGCCATCACCGGGTCCTCTCGCCAACCTCGAGCAGCCCCGGCGGTCGGCGACAGCCCAGCCTCGATGTCTGCTAGCGACGCTACTCTGGTCATATAAAACAAGCAATATATTTCCTGAATACCTGCGGAACCATGTAGCTGATGATGGCGGAGCGACGCGCGGCCAGAAGCAAGCAACCTATTTCCGGAAACAACTGTGCTAACTTACGGGACGTGGCGGACTGGAGTTTCCTGACCAACCACGCCCGGGTGCTGCTGTGCATCGCGCACGACCCGGGCGCGAGACTGCGCGACATCGCGGCCAGCCTGGGTATTACCGAGCGCAGCGCCCACGGCATCGTCACCGACCTGGTCCGGGCCGGCTATGTCGTGAAGGAGCGAGACGGCCGCCGCAACCGCTACCAGATCCAGGCTGACCTGCCGCTGCCCGAGCCCGGCACGCAGGCGCCCGCCATCGGCGAAGTCCTCGCCCTGCTGCTGGGCGACGAGGTCGCCACTACCGTCCCCATGACGAGCGGCTGGCCGGATGGCTCGGCCGCGAGCCGAGCTGGCGGCGGTTAGGACCGCGCCGCCTGCACCGACCCCCGCCGGACCCTCGGGGGTGTTGCCGTAAGCCGCGTGTGCTCAGTCACTGCTCGTGTTCGTACTTGAACGAGAGCTGAAGCTTGGTGCGGTAGGTGATCGCCCCGTCCTCGTCCAGGTGGATGTCCTGCTTGACGACCTCAGCCACCCGCAGATCGCGGATTGTCCCGGCTGCAGTACTGATCGCCTCCGCTGCCGCGTCTTCCCATGACGTGCTGCTTGTCCCGATGATCTCGGTCACCCTGTACACGCTCATAATGATTCCCCTTTGATAACTTGTGACTACTTTATGACTGAAGCCTGGCCGCCGCTGATCGGCCGGACCACGGTCATGCCTTCTTGGCGCCGTTAGCGGACCGGCCGGGGTGATCAGCAGATGCTGGACGCTGCCGGTGCCGGTGTTGTACGGCGGCCCGTAGCCGGCGGACAGGCTGCTGCCGTTCAGCTCGCTGGCCGCCGTCGCTAGGAAGTCGGCCGGCGCCACCCTCGCCCAGGCGGCGATCTCATCCAGATCGGTGAAGGGAGCGGCGACCAGGACCGGCCCGAAGATCTCCTCGCGGACGACCTTCATTTCCGGGCGGGTGCCGGTGAGCACGGTGGGCTCGATGAAGTAGCCGCGGTCACCGTGCCGCCCGCCGCCGGCCAGGGCGGTGGCGCCCTCGGCCTTGCCGGACTCCAGGAACCCGCTCACCCGGCGGAACTGGGTTGGGCGTCTCGAACGTCCTGCCTGATGCAGCGTCCACCCACTGCCCGTTGATAAACCACTGCCGCGGCGTGCCTATGAAGGATTGACACACGTGGCTGACCACGAATACGCCGTAGACCTACAGCGGTACCACGATTAACATGCTGGCAGCAGCGTCGGTCAACGCATTTGGGGAGGGGAGGGGTTACTGCCATGACGCCACCGCCGGCCGGCCACCCGGCCCGTGACGCGGACGCGACCGCGAACGGCAAGATCACCAGGGACGTGGTGCTGGCCACCGCACTAGCGATCATCGATCGTGACGGAGCCGATGCCCTGACCATGCGGCGCCTGGCCCGTGCGCTGGACCGCGACCCGATGATCCTCTACCGGCACGCCCCCAATAAGGCCGCCCTGCTCGACGGCGTCGCCGAGACCGTGCTCGCCCAGCTCCAGGTGGACCCCGCCGACCCCGACTGGGCCGGCCAGCTGCGCGCCGTCGCCCGCGACTACCGCCAGCTCTCCCTGGCCCACCCGAACGTCGTTCCGCTGCTGGTCACCCGGCCGCTCGCCACCCCGCTCGGTCTGCGCCCGCGCGGCACCCTGCGCCCGCTCGAAAACATCCTCGCCCTGCTCATCGGCGCCGGATTCAGCGGACCCGACGCCCTGCACATCTACCGGGCGCTGCTCGGATTCCTGCACGGCCACATCCTCAACGAGTTGCAGGAGCTCGTCGAGAACCCGGATGAGACCGACGACCTCCTCCGACTCGGCCTGCACCGCCTCCCCATCAAGGACTTCCCCTTGCTCCGCAGCCTCGCCCCCGCCCTCGCCAGCTACGACGGCGCTGCCGAGCTTGAACGCGGCCTCGACATCCTCCTCGCGGGGCTCACCACCACACTGACTCTCCCGGACCAGGCCCGGCCGCCCGGCCAGACCTGACCGCCCGGCGCCTGCTCCGGGCGGACGCGCAGATCCGCTCAGCGGGCGGATGCGAGCCGGTCGGCTCCGGAGCGGGTGTGGTGCGGATGGGGTTTCGCGAGGCGGCAGTGCAGCGTGATGGCAGCACTGGACAGGGCCGCCCACCCGCACCACACCGAGGCGAACCCGGACACGGTGAGGCGGGCAATGACGATGACCGCGATGAGGTTGACGATGCCGAAAATAGCGACGTGGCGATAGCCGGACACCAGGAGCGGCCCGCACACGGCGACAACGTAGAAAACGACGACCAGGAGGCCGTCAGGCAACCGGATGCTGTAAGCGAGGTGATACGGAGCGAGCCGCACACCGACCGGACCGCGGACCATGGCCGCGAACAGCACCCCGGCGACCACCAGTCCGATCAGCGCGAAGGGCGCCATCATCTGCTTGCGCCGCCTGGTCGGCTCGAGCGCCATGACGGCCAGGGGAACGAACACGGGCAGCACCACGAAGGCGATCAGCAGGTAGGCCTCCAGCGCGATGTGGCCGATCCCGCGCGGCACATGCCCCTGCAGCCACAGCCAGACGAGCGCCTCGATGAACTGGTGCGCGCCGAGCAGCAGGGGGATCCAGGCCAGCGCGAGGAAGTCACGGCGCTGGCGGACGTGCCGGACAGCATCGACGCCGATCGCGCAGATCACCAGCCCGCCGACGATGTCAGCCTGCGGTGAGAAGCACACCCGGCGTCCTCAGGCCGCTCCGCTGGCCGCGACCGGAGCGGTCTTGCTGCCGCCGCGCGACAGCGCCGGGCCTGCGGCGGAATCCGGGTTCCGCGGGCCCTGCACCCGGCCCAGCCGGAACAGCACCCTCTGCTCGTACTGCTTCACGATCCGGGCGGACATGGCCGCGCCGATCAGTATCAGCATAATGACGACGATAACAATAACGATCAAGGTTTTCATAGCAGCCTTCCGGCATTTCTCAGCGGTACGTCAACCTGTCGGGGGAGAATAATTCCTCCGCGGGTTACCGGCCCTTCGACGTGTGGCGTCCCTGCTGGCAGCGCTGCACGTAAAAAAATCCGGATCCTGTAGGCGACCGCACATCTTTTATGCGAGCACCGCTGCCAGGGTCCGGAGCAATGTTTATACGTTACTACGTTTCCCGAGGCCCGCCGGGGCTGGCCACCTCGCTGGCCGGACTGGGTTCCGCCACGGTCAGGGCTGACCGGCGTCATCGCCGCGGCCCGGGGTGCCCAGATCCGCTCTTGCTCGGCCTGACGCACCGGCACTCCGGCGATCGCCGCCAACTCTGAGCCGTTGATTGTCTCGCGGTCAAGGAGCAGGCGGATGACCTTGTCGAGGGTGTCACGATGCTCCCGGAGCAGTTTCGTGGCCCTGACCTCAGCCTCCCGGAGGAGCCTGGCTACTTCCTCGTCGATGGAGCGTTGCGTCTGCTCGGCGTACGGACGGCCGGCGAAGGGGTTGTCGCGGCTCGGCCCTTCTGGCCCGTAGCCAACCGGCCCGAGCTCGGCGGAGAACCCCCACTCCCGGACCATGCGCGTCGCAAGCTCGGTCGCGCCGGCCAGGTCGTTAGACGCACCCGTCAACGGTTCCCCCAGGACAATGATCTCCGCGGAACGACCGCCCAGGCGAACGGCGAGCGAGTCGGTGAGGTAGCTCTGCGGGTACAGATGACGCTCGGACTCGGGCAGCTGCTCGGTCACGCCGAGAGCGGCGCCGCGCGGGAGGATCGTGACCTTGGCCACGGGATCGGCGTGCGCGGACAGGATGGCGACGAGCGCGTGGCCGGCTTCGTGCGCAGCGACGGCGTGCTTCTCCTCGGGCAGCAGCGCGTTCGCGGCATCGCGCCGGCCGATGAGCAGTAGCCGTCTGACCCTTCACCGCAACCGCTACCAGATACAGGCCCACCTGCCGCTGCCCGAGCCCGCCAGCCAGCAGCGCACTATCGGCGAACTGCTCGACTTCCTCACCAGCCAGCGCGACGCTACCGAACCCAGCTGAGCGCTCCTCAGTCCAGGCCGAGCAGCTGCCGGGCGTTGCCGCTGAGGACCTGAGCGCGCTGCGCGCGGTCAGGCAGCGTCTCGGCAATGGCCTTGAGGATCTGCCCGGTCCAGCGCGTCCCGCCGCCGGCGCCCATGGGGAAATCGGTCCCGAAGGCTACCTGGCTGAGCCCGAAGAACCCGATGCCGCACTCGAGCGTGGCCGCCCCGGCGCTGATAGCGGTATCGCCGTAGAAGCTGCGCAGGTAGTCACCGAGGGGACGGCGGAGGCTCGCTTTCCCCGCGGCGGCGAGCCCGTCCCGGGTGAAGTCGGCTATCTCCTCGTCGAAGGCCTCGAGCCGCGGGGCGATATAGGGCACCATGCCGCCCAGGTGGTGGGTGATGAACCGGAGCTGCGGATAGCGGTCCAGCACGCCTGCGTAGATGAGCCGGGTGACCGCGACAGTGGTATCGAAGGGCCAGCCCAGGCTGCGGTCCAGGAGCGACTCCGTCAGCCAGGGATAACCGTGCGGATTGTGCTGGGGATGGATCCAGACCGGCTGGCCATCCGCGGCCGCGGCCGCGTAAAGCGGCCACATCTCCTCGATGTCAACGGGCGCGCCCTCGATGTTGGTGAAGATCTGCACCCCGGTCAGGCCGAGGTCACGCCAGGCGTACCGGACCTCTTCCATGATGCGGTCATCGACCCGCGGCGCCACGGCCACACCGACAAACCGGTCGGGCCGTGATGCCACCATCCGCGCGATTCCCTCGTGCGCATCGCGGACCAGCCGGTGCATGATCTGCCTCGGCATGCCGAGCCACAGCGGCGGCCTGACCAGGACGAGCACCTGGATCTCGATCTCGTGCTCGTCCATGAACCGCACCCGGGCATCGGTGTCGTACAGCAGCGGCCGGTTCCCGAGCGCCCCGCTCTCGGCCGACGGGTAAAGCGCCTGGACCGCCGCCAGGAAGTCAATCGGGCAGGCATGCGAGTAGATGTCGATGCTCATGGCTCTCGGTGTCCCGTGATGTCGGCCTTCGCGGCGGCGCGGGTGAGATCCGTGCACAGATCCCAGACGGCATCGGGCCGGATGGGCGTGGCGAACAGCGCGGCCTGCTGGCCGCAGGCGGACTCGATCGCCCGGGCGATGGCGGCAGCTACGCCCGGGATGCCCGCCTCGCCCGCTCCGCGCGCGCCCAGCGGGTTGTCGGTGGTGATGCTGTCGGCGAGGACCACCGTGTACGCCGGCGCCTCAGCGGCCGTAGGCAGCAGGTAATCCATGAACGTGGTGGCCAGCGGGTTGCCGGCCTCGTCATGAGAGAAGCACTCGAGCAGGGCGCCGCCGACGGCCTGCATCGCCGCGCCCTGCAGCTGGTTTTCCACGACCGCCGCATCGATGGCGCGGCCGGCGTCGTAGCCGAGGACCATGGCCTCGACCCGGACCTGGCCGGTGCTGGTGTCCACCGAGCAGATGGCTGCGTGCGCCCCGAAGCCGAACGTGACGTGCGCCGCCTCGTGCCGCCCCCGGCCGGTCAGGAAGCCCCCTGGACTGTGGCCGGCCGCCTCGGCCAGCGTGACGGACCCGGTCTGCGGGCCGGTGCCCCGGAAGGCTCCCCCCTGGAAGTCCAGGGCGGCGGGTGCCACCTCGAGCAGCAGGGCGGCCACGTGGCGGGCGCGGTCCAGCAGGTCGAGGCCCGCGGCGAGCGCCGCGCTGCCGGCCATGATGAGGCCGCGGCTGGCGTAGGTCCCGACGCCGTCTTCGATCTGGTCCGTGTCCACCTTCATCACCCGGATCGCCGCCGGATCGCAGTGCAGCAGGTCACCGACGATGCGCGCCAGCGCCCGGTGCAGGCCCTGGCCGAAGAACGTGGCCCCGGTGCGGACGGCGACCGTCCCGTCCGCACCGACCGTGACCAGCGCCTGCTCGAACGGGCCGAGCCCCGACTTCTCGATGAACGCGCCGACGCCCATCCCGACGACGTGTCCGGGATGGCCGGACCTGGTTTCGGTCACCTCGGCCGCCAGCCGGGCCGCCGCCGCGCAGACGCGGTCGAAGAGCGCGGGGTAGTCACCGGCCGACAGCGTTACCTGCTTACCGGCGGACACCAGGCCGGACCGGTACGGCATGTCGCGCGGCCGGACCAGGTTGCGCCGCCGCAGCTCCCGTCCGTCCAGCCCCAGCCGCTCGGCGAGCAGGTCGAGAAGCCGCTCGCGGACGAAGGAGGACTCGAACCTGCCCGGCGACCGGTACGTGCCGGTGGGCGTCAGGTTGGTCACGACGCAGTGCGCGCGGCCGCGGTAGCTCGGGAACCGGTACGGGCCGGGGAGCTCGCCGAGGGTGAGGTCGGCGACGCGGACGCCCACGGTCCGCGCGTAGGCCCCGGCGTCGAGCCAGAACTCCGACCGCAGGCCGAGCAGCTCCCCGTCCTCGGTCGCGCAGACCGCGGCGCGGTGCAGCTGCCCGCGCGACTGGTTCGCGGCCACCATGTGTTCCCACCGGTCTTCTATCCAGCCGAGCGGCCGCCCCAGCTGCAGCGCGGCCCAGGCCGTCAGGAAGTCCTCCGGGTAGAACTCGCCGCGGATGCCGAAGCCCCCGCCGACGTCGGTTTCCACCATCCTGATCCGCGCCGCGGGGACGCCCAGCATCCGGGAGAGCGCCAGCCGGTTGGCATGCGGGACCTTCGAGGCGCCCCAGACGGTGATCCGGCCGCCGGTCGCCGGGTCCACGATCAGGCCGCGGGTCTCCATCGGCATGCCGCTGTGCCGGCTGGTACGCACCTCATGCTCGACGACGACCGGCGCGGCGGCGAACGCGGCGTTGACCGCGCCGAACTCACTGCTGGCGGTGCTGATGAGGTTCCCGGCCCCGAACAATGCCGCCGCCTGCCCGGCGGTCGCCAGGTCGGTCACAGCATCCAGCGGCTCGATATCCAGGACAACCCGGTCCGCCGCGTCTTCGGCCAGATGGCGCGTTTCCGCGGCGACCACCGCCACCGGCTCGCCAACATACCGAACGCGCTCGCGGGCCAGCACTCCCTGCAGGTACGGCGCCAGGAACGGGTCGTCGGAGATCCGGGGACGTATCACCGGCAGTTCGCCGAGATCGGCGATAATGTCCGCTGCCGTCCAGGCTCCGAGCACGCCCGGCATGCCGACGGCCTCGCTCACGTTGACGCTGCCGATGACACCATGGGCCAGATAGGAGCGCACGACGCACAGTGCCGCCTGGCCTGGCAGCCGGACGTCCGCGACGTAGCAGCCCTGACCGCGCGCGTACCTGCCCTGGTCGCCGATCCACGCGTCCTGTCCGCTCATCGGCGGCTCTTCTGCAGGCCGCCCTCGCCCGGCGGGGCGTCCTGCGCTGCCGGGGCGTGCTTCAGCATCGCGCGATCGGGCGGGGTGGGCCCGCCGACGGAGACGACGGGAACGCCGCGGTCGGCCCGGACCGCATGCCGGACACCCGGGGCGACGTAGACGGCGTCACCGGCACGGAACTCATGCACCGTCCCGGTATCGAGATTCGCGACGGTGCCGCAGCCCTCGAGGATGTAGATCGTGTCCTCGGACTGAGCGTGCCGGTGCGGCTGGTTGGCTTCGCCGGGCTCCAGCCGGACCCAGTTCATATTGGCGTACGGCGCTCCGGTGCCCGGCCATATCAGCAGCCTGGCATCCGCTGATATCAGCGGTACTCCAGGCGCAACTTGATCACGATGCACGCGCCGGATGGCCATCGTTCCCCTCTTCTGCCGAGGCGCCGGTCGCGCCGCTGAATGGAATACCGGAATTCTCCGCCTGATAAAGGCGCAGGTCCGCGGGGCAGGCGCCGCCGACAACCGTCGATGGCCCGGATGTGGCGCGGAAGACGTACCCGGTGCCAGCGTCAATATGGACCGCAGAGCCCGTATCGCAGGGCGTGGCCTGGCCGGTATCGCAGTCCACGAACTCCGCGGCGCCCCTGACCACGTAGTAGACCGCGTCGCTCTCGTGCCGGAGCAGGACCGAGGACGCACCAGGCTCCAGCACAATCCGGTGCATCGACCGGTAATGTGCCCCCATGCCCGGCCAGATCAGCGCGACCGCGCTACCCGACGCCGGCACCAAGGGGACCGGAACGGCGTCCACATCACCCCGCACGATAATGACGCCGTCAGCGTTCGGAACCATTGTGCACTCCCGTAGTTCAGGCCAGAGTGGCTGGGTTGTGTGGTCATTCGGGCGGCCGGATATCCGTCCACGTTCGCACGTTGAACCACAGGGCCCGGGAGCGAACTTTGGCCGAGTTGATGAACCGGTGGGGCGTGGTGGACGGGAAACGTATCGCGTCGCCTCGCTTGAGCTGGTATTGCTGGCCATCCACCTCGACACAGAGGCTGCCGGACGTCACCATGCCGCATTCATAACCGCCATGATGGGTCGCGACCGGCGCCGAGCACCCGCCTGGCTCGTACTCGTGCTCGCTGATCTCGATGCCGAGCGCGGGCTCGCTGACGACCAGACGGCGCGTCATCCCGTCCGCGGTGGCATGGACCTCCTGCTCGCTGCGGCGGACCACGGGAGAGGTCTGCGCGACTCCGCTGGAGAACAGGCTGGCCATGGACAGCCCCAGGGCGTCGGTGATCGCGACGATGGTCCCGACCGAGGGTGACGCCTTGCCCCGCTCGACCAGGCTCACCATCCCCGCCGACAGGCCGGTGGCCAGGGCGACATCCCGGATCGACATGCCCAGTTCTTCCCTGGCCGCGCGCATCCGCGAGCCGATGCTCTCGATCACTTGCTGGGCCGACGACCGGTCCGCGCTCGCACCGTCGCCCGCCGAGATGAGGACCGGGGTCTCGCGGTCAGCCATGCTGACCTGCCTGCAGCTGGCGCTCCGGCGCGGGCCAGGCCGCTTTCAGGTCGGCCAGCGCGACGACGTGGCCGGCCCGCTCGCTGATATCCGTAAGCGACGCGTCATGCAGGCCCGGGGCCGTGCTGGCGACGCAGTCTCTCACCACGACGACCCCGAATCCCTGGGCGACGGCGTCGAACGCCGTCTCGCGGACGCAGACGTTCGTCTGCGTGCCGGCCAGGACGACGGTGCGGCAGCGCTTGGCGCGCAGCGCCAGTTCCAGCTCGGTGTGATCGAAGCCGGAGTAGCGGTGCTTGGTCACGACAAGATCGTTCGGCGCGGGGCTGACCTGGCAGAACTCAGCGCCCCACGTCCCGTCGGCGACGATCGGCGTAGCGCTGCTCAGGGTGGCGCCGCCGGCGCCGCGGCGGAGCCATCCGTCGGTGTTGAACCAGGGGCTGTGCGTGACGCGCAGGAACACCGTCGGGACGTCCCGCGCACCGGCCAGCGAGATCAGGTCGGTCACCGCCGGCAGCATCCGCTGCACCGGCGTGATGTCCTGTCCCATCCGGGCGCAGGCGCCGTCTGGGTGGCAGAAATCGTTCTGCAGGTCTACCAGGACGAGGACGCAGCCCGGCCGCCGGAGCAGGCCGGCGGCGGCTGCTGCCGCCCCAGGGTCAGGCACCGGGTCACGTCCGTTCGCGGGCGGTTGCCACGGGGGGGTCGAAGCCATCACGTCAGTTCGCACTCCTATCCAGGGCCCGCCCGCTGAGCACTCCCAGCCGGGCGGCGGCCCAGTCAGCCATCATCGGCCGGACCAGATGGGCGAGATTGTGGCAGCAATGGCTGCCCTCGGCGAAGGTCTGGTGCAGCACCGCAGGCGACGACAGCCGCCGCATCGCGGCTTGTTCTTCCAGCGGGACGATGCGGTCGCGGCCGCCGTGGGTGACGTAGGCCGGGATCGCGATCCGCGGCAGGGCATCGTCCAGGTCGAGGGCGGCCTCGACGACCGCGCGTGCCCGGGTCATGTCCTCGGTGCCGGCGGCATACCGGAATCCCCAGCGGATCGCCTCGGGGTAGCCATCCCAGTTGACGCAGGTGCCCAGCGGGCTCCAGGCGACGCAGCACCGCAGGCCCGGCACGGCGGCCGCCGCACGCAGCGCGAAGTGGCCGCCCAGGCTGCGGCCGAGGATCCCGATCCGGCCGGCGTCGAGCTCCGGCGCGGCGCCGGTGAGCCGGTCGAGCGCCTGCGCGATCCACGGCTCGAACGGCTCGCCGAGCGGCACGCGGGATCGCGTCTCCCCCTGGCCGGGGCCGTCGAAGACGAAGGTGGCCAGGCCGCGCGCCAGGCAGAGATCCTCGAACAGGAGGCTTTCCTCCTTGGTGGAGTCCAGCCCGCCGAGCAGGATGAGGCACGGGGCCGGCCGGGCCTGGCCGGCGGGCAGCCGGACGTACCCGGTGGTCTCCGCGCCGCCGCAGCGGAGCGTCACCGGCCGGGCCGGCTGCGACAGGCCGAGGACCGCCCGCCGGTAGAGCTGCCGGCGGCGGGTCTCGGCCGCGGCGCGGCGGGACAGGTCGTCGTAGGCGTGCAGCTGCGACGCGTGCGCCGCGAAGGACGCCTGCCACAGCCAGCCGGCGGCCGACAGCGCGGCACCGCGCGCGGCGGCCGAGTCGGCCTCGGCCTCGAACCGCGCGCTGACCGCCTCCCACACGTCTGCCCACGGCTGGCGGCGTTCCAGGCCCGCGGCAACCTCCCGGAGGATGCCGAACGGCGCCCCGTCGGCGGCCAGCCTGCCGCCGTCGAGGAAGCCCCGCAGCTCAGCCTCGAACATCTGGCCCCCCGTGCTCGCGAAGCAGTTTCCTGGCGGCCCGGATGATGCCCGCGTAACCGGTACACCGGCAGACGCTCGCGGAAAGCGCCTCCTTCAGTGCTTCATCGTCGCCTGACCACCCGGCGTGCAGCAGGCCGGCCAGCAGCATCACGAACCCGGGCGTGCAGAACCCGCACTGCAGGGCGTTCTCCTCGACCAGCGCACGCTGCGCCGCAGCGACAAACGCATCGCACTCACCGCCCTCAACGGTCGTGACCTGCGCCGTCTCGCATTGCGCGGCAAGCAGGAGGCAGGAGCGCACCGGCTGGCCGTCGAGCAGGACGGTACAGGCACCGCAGACACCCTGCTCGCAGCCCAGGTGCGTGCCGGTGAGCCCGAGCCTGTCCCGCAGCGCGTCAGCCAGTGACCAGCGGTCCTCGACCTCGGCACGACGAGGCTGCCCGTTGACCTCGATCGTCACGTTCCGCATGCCGTCTCCTCCCCGGGCGCCGCGCGGCTGCCGGTCACTGGAGACCGTGGCCGCTTCCGGCCTGACCTGCGGCCTGGTCAAGAGCCTGCCGCACGATGACGCGGACCAGCTGCCTGCGGTGCGACGCAGAGGTGTGGCCATCGTCATAGGCCTGCACCCGTTCGGCGGCCACGTCGCTCGCGGCCGCCCTCAGCTCAGCCGACGCGGCCACGCCGGTAAGCACCTCCTCGGCCGGGCCGCAGCGCGCCGCGCCGCCCTCCATGCCGCCGATGACGACGCGCGCGGCGGTGACCAAGCCGCCGTCGACGAAGAGGGCCGCCGCGGCCAGGGCCAGCGCGAAGTCGCCGGGCCGCCGGCTCATCTCGGCGAAGCCCAGACCGCAGCCTGCGCCCGCCGCCGGGACGTTGACCTCGGCCACCACCTCGTTGGGGAGCAGGGCGGTGGTGAACGAGCCTTGCAGGAAGTCTTCCACCGCCATGGTGCGCTCGCTTTCCGCGCTGCGCATAGTGACGAAAGCTCCCGCGGCCAGCAGCGCCGTGCACCACTCCGACGCGGGATCGGCATGCGCCAGGCTGCCGGCCACCGTCCCGCGCACGCGCACCGGCAGGTGCGCGATAACCGGAGCTACCCGGCCCAGGTAGCCGCCAACCCCCGGCTCGGCGGCCAGTTGCTCGAGCTCGAGGTGCCGGACCAGCGGGCCGAGCCGGTAACCGCCGCCGGGCAGCCGGACCAGGCCGGAGAAACCTGCCGCCTGGTTCAGGTCGATCAGGTGAGTCGGCTGGGCCAGCCGCATGATCATCATCGGCAGCAGGCTCTGCCCGCCGGCCAGCGGCTTGGCTCCGTCTCCCAGCTCGCTGAGCAGGTCCACCGCTTCGGCGGCAGTACGCGCGGCGAGGAGCTCGAACGGGGCCGGCTTCAACGCTCACCCGCAGGTGACCGCGTGCTGCCGCCGGGCTCATCGGCGGCCTGGCCGAGAAACATCTCAGCCACCGAGGTGTCGGCGAGCATCGTGGCCGCGGCGTCGGACATCATCGAGCCAGGCGACCAGCAGGTAGCCCCAGTCCGAAATGGCCAGCGCCGACTTAGCCCGCTGCTCCACCAGCAGAATCGCGGCCCCGGACGCGGCCAGCCCGGTCACGTATTCCTCGAGAACCCGGTCCGCCAGGTCAGGCGACAGGCCGGACGTCGGCTCGTCGAGGACGTACACGCTCGGCCGCAGCATCATCACGCGCCCGATCGCCACGAGCTTCCGCTCGCCGCCGCTCAGCTTGTGCGCCGAGCGCCGCAACAGCGGCGCGAGGGACGAGAATCGCGCCACCACCTCGTCGACCCGCGCCTGTGCCGCGCCTTTGTGCAGCAGGTAGCCGCCCAGCCGCAGGTTCTCTTCGACCGTCAGGGTGTCGAAGACGTTATTCGTCTGCGGGACGTATCCGAGTCCGAGACGAGCCAGCGCATGACATCGCATGTTCGTGACGTCTTTGCCGCCGACGGCAACGGACCCGCGCATGACGGGAATGACGCCGAGCAGGGCCTTGAGCAAGGTGCTCTTGCCGGATCCGTTGGGGCCGACCACGCACGCCACCTCGCCCTGCCCGACCGCGATGCTGAGGTCGGTGACGACCGGTTCCCGGCCATATCCTGCCGCTACCTCCCGGACGTCGAGATAAGCGGCCGGCCTCGCGCCGTTAGCCGACGAAGTAGGCATCCCTGACGTCCTTCCGCGCGCGCAGCTCGGTCAGCGTTCCTGACGCCAGAACCTCTCCCCTGGCCATCACCACGACCGGATCGCAGACTCTTCCCACGGCGGCGAGATCGTGCTCGGCCATCAGGATCGTGAGGCCCTCGTCGTGCAGCTCGAGGAGGTAATCCAGGATCCGGCTGCCCAGGGTCGGGTTGACGCCGGCCAGCGGCTCGTCGAGCAGCAGCAGCTTCGGCCGCGCCATCAGGCCGCGCATGATCTCCACCAGGCGCTTCTGGCCGCCGCTCAGGTTCCCCGCGTACTCTTCTTCTTTCGCGGCCATGTCGAACCGGGCCAGCAGATCCCGGGCCTGGCTGATCAGGTCGGCCTCCTGGCGCCACCAGTACCGCTTGCCGAGCAGGGCCCCGGCAAAGGACTCGCCCCGGTGACCAGGCGCGGCCACCAGGAGGTTCTCCAGCACCGTGAGCCGCCCGAACTCGCTGGAAAGCTGGAACGTGCGGATCAGGCCGCGCCGCGCTATGCGGTGCGGCAGGTCGCCGGTAATGTCCGCCGCACAGAAGCTGACCTGCCCGGATGTCGGCTTGATCGCGCCTGAAATGACGCCTATCATCGTCGATTTGCCGGCCCCGTTCGGGCCGACCAGGCCGGTGATGCTGCCCTGGGGAACAGCGAACGTGGCGCCAGCGAGCGCTTTGACTCCGCCGAAATTGCGCACCACCCGCTGGACGTCCAGCGCGGCGATCGGCCCCTCGTCAGGCACGTTATGCCCCCGTCCCCGCGTCCACCGACGGATCCGCCGGGACCAGCGCGGCCCGGCGTCCGCGCAGCCGGTTGATCTCGTCCTGCTTCGGGAATCGCCGTTTGCGCTCGGGCAGGATGCCTTGCGGGCGCAGCCAGAGAAATACGATCAGCAGCACCCCGATGAGGATCCACTGCAGCGCGTCGATCAGGCCCGGCCGTCCGATGCTGGGCAGGAACTGAGTCGCCTCCGCGAGCACGACAGGTACCAGCACGACGCCGACGAGTACGCCCACGTCATTACCCGTTCCGCCGATGATGACGGCCGTGAACAGCACGAAGGTCTCCGGGTACAGCCAGCCGCTGGGGGCCCAGGCCCCGACGAACTGGACCAGCAGGCCGCCGCTGAGTCCTGCCATCGCCCCGCCGACCGCGAAGGCCACCATCCGCAGCCTGACGACGTTCTTGCCCAGCGATACGGCGGCCTGCTCGTTGTCCCGCATCGCGCGCATGGTCCGGCCGAGCGGAGAGTGCGTGATCCGCCGCATCACCAGGTAGGCAGCGCCCGTCAAGACGATCGCGAACGCCGCGAACAGCCACTGGTACGTCACCATGCTGGTGCCGAGGGATGAGGCCAGCGGCGCGGGCACGAGCGACAGGCCGGCCGCGCCGTTGAACAGGCCCTGGTCATTGGTAATGATGTCGGTCGCGATAATCGACATGACCAGCAGCGCGATGGCCTGGTAGTCGCTGCGGAGCCTGCGCAGCGTCACCAGGCCGATCGGGATCGCCAGCGCCGCTCCCGCGGCCATGCCCGCGACAAGGGGTAGCGGGAACGGCAGGGTAGAGCCGCCCAGGTAATGCTGGAAGCCTCCGTTCGCCGTATCCGGCCCCAGGCTCGTGACCGCCGTGACATATGCCCCGGCGGCCTGGAAGAGGATAAAGGCGAAGCTCAGCAGGCCGGCCACGCCGAACTGCAGGTTGAGACCCCAGGCGGCCAGCAGGTCAACCGCGGCGAATACCAGCAGCGTGACCACGTAATACTGGCTTGCGGCGGTCACTGGCTGACCTCCCGCTGGACGGCGATTTCGGCCAGGATTCCCTGTGGCCGCAGCAGCAGGACGATGACCAGGACCACGAAGGCCACCACCTGCTTGTACTCCGGATTGAAATAGGCGGCCTCTATCTCGCTCGCCAGCCCGATCACCACGGCGCCCAGCATGGCTCCGTAGGCATCGCCGACGCCGCCGAGCACGGCCGCGGCCACGATCACGACGAGGAACTCGTTCGCCGTGGCCGACGTGAACGTCCCGATGTTCATGAACAGCGCCACGCCGGCGACACCCGCCAGCGCGCCGGATACCAGCCAGGTCAGGTCGATGATCCGGCGAGCGTCGATGCCGCTGTGCTCGGCCAGCGTCGCGTTCACCGAGATGGCGCGCATCGCCATGCCGACCTTGGTGTGCCGGAGGAGGACGTGGACGCCGGCCATGGCCAGCACCGCCAGGCCCATGATGATGAGCTGGGTCGCGGTCAGCAGGAACGGGCCGATGTGCAGCGTGTGCTGCTGCGGCAGCGTATAGCCGTTGAATGTCGGCCCGGCCACGGCCAGGATGCTGTTCTCGATGATCAGGCCAGCGCCGACCGTGACGATCACCATGCCGAACAGCTTGGTGCCCCGGGCTATCAGCCTGGCGAACACGAGCCGGTTCATCAGGTACGACAGCGCGGCGCCGAATATGGCCGCCGGAATCATGGCGACCCAGATGTTCAGTACATGGGTCGCCAGCAGCGCCACGTACCCGGCCGCACCCATGATCTCGGCGAAGGCGAGGTTGAGTACGTTAGTCACCGCGAACTGCAGCGTAAAACCGACGGCGGCCAGCGCCAGTATGGAGGCTGTTACCAGGCCGAAGCCGATTGCCGATCCTAGGTGCGCCACCCAGCTCACTCCCCTAGCGATTGGTTGTCCAGGCCTGCGCGGTGGCGCTGCCGGAGGCTAGCCTTCCAGCTTCACGGCGGCGGCGGCATTGTAGACCTTAATGAGTGGCAATCCGCCGCTGGCGCTATATCCGGTCACCGTGAATGCGCCGTTCGAGTTGTGCCACTGGTTGTAAGCGGCCTGGCCGGTAACGCCGACGAAGTCGATGGTCTTACCCCGGGCGAGTGCCTGCTTGCCCGCGGCGAACGTATGCACGACAACCGCGTTCGGGCTGGCGTTCGATACCTTGCTGATAAAGGGATCCCAGACCGTGGTACTCGTGCTCTTGGCCGCCAGCATGGCCAGGGCGAATTCTGTCACCCCGTCGTACGCGGCCTGAGCGAACGGATCGTGCACCCACTGCTGCGGATTCGGGACGTTCTTCGCGGACGCCAGCAGGTTCTGCTGGTAAGCGGCGAAGGCCGGCCCGGCGGCGGACGAGTAGCCGAGGACGTTGTGATAGATCTTGGCCAGGTTGGCGGCGCCCATAGCCCGGCTCACCGCCTTGGTCCACTGGGTGTACTGCGCGCCGGTCGAGATCATGGGAATGTTCGCGCCCAGCTGGTGCAGCTCGCCGAAGAACGTGGCGGCAGTCTGCGGGTCGAATTCGTCGAAGATCACGTCGGGGTGGCTGGCAATGACCCGCTGCGCCTCACTCTGGTAACCCGGCTGGTCAAGTGCTACTGACTCATTGATCGCGATCTGGCCGCCGAGCTTGGTGAAGCCCTTGATCACCGTGGGAACCGTGCCCTGGTCACTGATGTCATTTCCGAAGACGAGTGCGGCGCGGTGGAATCCCGCGTCATGCGCGTACAGCGCCATGGCGTAGCCGTAGAAGTCGTCAGAGGGCGTGTTGCGCCAGAAATACTTGAGGTTGGTGTGATCGTAGGTGATCTGCCCGCTGTCCGCCATCATCGGGACGTGCGCGGCGTCAAGGAGCGGGGCTGTCGCCGACGCCTCGAGCGAGCTGGGGCCCAGGACACCCTCAAGGTTGGTCGTGGTGGCAATCATCTTCCTGGCGATCGGCACGGCGTCCACCGGGTCACCCTTGGTGTCGACGGCGATGCAGGTGAACTTGTGGCCGAGAATCCCGCCGGCGGCCTGAATGGCGGTGGCCGCGGCAAAGCATCCGGATCCTCCCTCGGGGCCATAGGAGGCGTTGGCGCCGGAGTACGGATTGAATATCCCGATCGTCAGCGCTTGCGAGTTGGCGGCTCCGCCATTCCCGGCCGCACCTGACCCGCTGCTGCCGCAGGCCGTGAGCGCGAGCCCGACGGTCATCGTGATGGGCAAGCATCGCCATGCACGGTTTCTCATCTTGTCTCCCCTGCTAGCCGCGCCGGTTAAGCCGGCGAGGTGGGCTCACGCGAACGTTCTGGATATGCCGGTCTACGGCATAAAGGACTGGGCGTCGCTCATTTCAGCGAGCAGCTTGCGGTAGGCCAGGCCGCTGGCGTCGGGCACCTTGATGTGGAGCTCTTCTCGCAGGTCGAGAGGGATCTGCTCAGGTCGCTGGCTCTCGACGATGGCCCGGTCCTGGGCCATGACCACTTCGACAGAGGCGGTGACGCCCGCTTCGGCCTGCTCGCGGCCCTTGCCCTGCAGGGCAACGGCTCCTTCGTGGTTCCGGGCGATAAACTGGTACACGTGCGTCGTGTTCGCGTCCAGCGGTGCGGCGACGAGCGTCAGTACCGACACGTCCCCGTTCGGCTGCACCTTCCGGTCATGCAAGGTGAACGGTGCGTAAAGTGAGTATTCACGAGTTATCTCGCTGTCGTGATACTCGTAGTGCAGGCCGTAACTGGTGCGCTCGATAGCGTGCGGCTTGATGACCGGGCCGTCAGCCAGCTCGGTCAGGCCTTTGTGGACAAAATTGAAATGCGAGAAGTCCATCGCGTTCTCGACGACCCGGCCCGCATTCGCCTTCCAGGTCTGGCGGGTGGCCAGGAAGACGTGAAATTCCTCCTTGTTCCAGGGGTCCTCCGGCCAGTCCGGAATCGGCGCCACGGGTTCGCGCATGGCCACCCAGACCAGGCCATAGGCTTCCTGGACCTGGTACACGACGGCCCTGGCCTTGCGCGGGATCGACGATCCGTCCGGTAGCGCGGGGATGCGCACGCAGGTGCCGGCGCGGTCGTATTCCCAGCCGTGATAGGGGCAGATGATGCGGCCGTCGGCGACATGGCCGAGCGACAGGGCCGTGCCGCGGTGGATGCACAGGTCATTGAAGGCAGCGACGCCCTGGTCGTCGCGGAAGGCCACGATCGGCTCGCCGAGAAGCATGAACCGGCGAGGCTGCGCGACGATCTCGGACGTCATCGCGATCGGGTGCCAGTAACTGCCAAGGCTCGCCTGCGCGGCGCTGTCACCGCGCGCGGAGCCTGGCTGGATTGCTGTGACCGTCATGTTGACCCTCGGCGATCTGGCTAGATCTGGCTAGAGAATGTGCGGTTCATCTCGTGTCCGAGGTGAGTGGGGTGCTCGCAGCGACGGTGCCCGAGCGCGGTTGGGGCTCGCGTTCAATGTAATCAAACTTAGTTTACTGAGGTTAATTCTCCTTGCGGCCTGGTGTCAACGCCCGGAAGCGTGCGATCACCAGCGGTGAGGAATGCCGGGCGGTCAGTAACGGTGCCCGTTGTGCTCGATGGCGTAGAGGTCCCGGCGCCGGTCCGCACGGGGCCGGATCAGCTCCGACCGGCGCTGCGCGGTGGCGGCGGTATCGAGGTCGATGACCCGGGTCAGCATCCCCTCGCGGTCCCTGGGCAGCGGGCCCGCCACCGCAATGCCGTACGGGTCAGCGATCACCGAGCTGCCGAGGAAATCCTGGCGCCCGTCACTGCCGGTGAAGGACGCGGCGGCGATGAACACCTGGTTGAGGTTCGCTTGCACGAGCAGCCCGGTCACCTGGCCGGGCACGCCCGCATCGGCGGGGCCAGCCACGTCGTAGCCGCCGATCCAGGCGGCCGGCACGCAGACCAGCTCGGCACCCTGCAGCGCCAGCAGCCGGGTGACCTCGACAAAGCGCAGGTCGTAGCAGACGCACAGCCCCAGGACGCCGGCGCTGGTCGTGACCACGCCGAAGCCGGAGTCGCCAGGGGCGAGCACCTGCCGTTCCGCCCCGAACAGGTGCGCCTTCCGGTAGTGCAGGACGACACCGTCACTGCCCACGATGACGGCCGAATTGAAGATCTGCGCGCCCGCCCGCTCGCAGAAGCCGCCGGCGACGTAACCGCCGCCGGCGGCAGCGGCCTCGCGCCACGCGGTCACGGACGGGCCGTCCAGTGGCTCGGCGAATCGCTCAAGGAGATCTGGCTCGGTCGTGTACCCGGGAACGGCCAGCTCGGGAAGCAGCACGAGATCCGCCCCGTCCTGCAGCGCGGCGGCGGCCAGGCTCGCCGTGCGCTCGACCTGACCGGTACCGGGCGGCCGCCAGTCAAGCTGAACGGTCGTTACGGTGAGCGGCCGGCTCACCGGCGTTCCGCGACGAAGTCCACCACGTCCTCGTCGCCGCAGCCGAGGAACGCCATGCAGCGCCCCGGTCCTGCTTCGCCGCCTTCGATCTTCAGCGGGAAGAACCCGATGACGCAGCGCTGGTCGAGCACCGCGTCGATGTCCCCGCCGATGTTCTCCGCATGGATGCAGCCGGACTGGAAGGCCAGGTGGTGCATGGGAAACATGTCCGAGCGGACCCTGCGGCCGGAGAGGTGATGCGTGTACTCGTAGCTGCCGAAGTGCTGGTCGACCGTCGTGCCGATGTGCTCCTCGAACTGGCGGGCCAGGTCCGGACGCATGTCGCGGATGGTGGTATTCATCGGATGGTCCCCGGATCCGGCGTCGATCCCCCACCACGAAATCTGCAGCTCGTGCATCCATTCAGCGAGCTCTATCCCGCCGCCTGGATGCATCGTGAAGTACCTGACCAGATCCTGCTGCGGCTGCCCCTGGTAATAGCGGTGGAAGCCGGTGTGGATGATGATGATGTCTCTCGGCCGGACCTCGACCTTGGCCGTTATGTGCTCGGGGCGGATCACATCCCAGTCGGCGCAGACATCCGAGACATCGACCACGACGCCCTGGTGAATCAGCTTGGTCAGCGGCAGGTCTGACATTCCCTCCATCGTGTCCGTCCCGTGCATGGGACCGTCAAGATGGGTGCCGGAGTGCAGCGAAACCTCCAGGCGCTGCGAGACGATTTTGTTCGTCTGCAGATTCTGCGTGTAATAGAGCTTGCCTCCTGGGTACCCCACCCAGCCAGGCGTATGAATGCTCCAGGGATGCGTCAGGTCAACAATCTCCACGGGCTTTCCTCCTAGACCAGGACCCGGCGGAAGACGCCGAGGCGGATGAAGGCCGGATTGAGCAGCACCACCGCGGTGGCCAGCGGCTCGTCGGCGTCGCTGTGGAAGGTCTCCTCGAGCATGAGGTGGGGGTCCCCAGGGGCCAGGCCGAACAGGCGGCCAGTGCGCCGGCCGGCGGCGGTGGGGACCAGCGCCGCGACCGTGTGCGCGATCGGGAGCTGGAAGAGCCTGCGGCTCAGCGTCAGCACTGAATCCGCCAGGTCGTCGCCGGTCAGCGGCCTGGCCAGGACGCCGTCCGGTATCAGCTCGGTGATAAGGACGGCCGCCTGGCCGTCGGCGGTGAGCGTCCGCTCGACCCGGTGCGCCTGGCTTATCGCCAGCCCGGTCACCAGCTCTAGCTGGGCGACGTCAGCGGTGCCTGCGGTACTCAGCGTGGCTGTGCTCGTCACCTGATGCGAGGCGCTCAGCACCACGGCCCACGGAATCAGCCCGTGCAGCGCCAGGACGTCGCCCGTCACCTGGGGCCTGAGCCACGTGCCGGCGCCGGGACGCCGCCGGACCAGGCCGAGCTGCTCCAGCGACGCCAGGGCGGAGCGGACGGTAGCCCGGCTGACTCCCAGCTGGCGGGCGAGATCCGCCTCGTTCGGCAGGCGGCCATCGCTGAACGCGCCCTGATGGATCGCCTCGACCAGGGCCGTCATCGCCCGGTCAGACAACGAGGCTCTGCCCACCGCGGGCAGTGGTACCGATGCGTGCTCTGCCATCTGACCTCCGGACGCGACGGCGGGCAGGGCGGCCGCCGGCTAGTTGCACAGCCTGGTCTTGGTCTGACAATCTGTCAAGATGACTAAGCCACTGCTGGGGAGGCCGCCGCGGCCGCCGCGCCCTTACCGGAGGGGGCAGTAATTGGACGGTGAACGGCACGACTATGCGTACCTAACCTGGCGGCAGGACGACGCCGTGACCATTCTGACCCTGAGCCGCCCGGACCAGATGAACGCCATTTCGCCTGCCCTTGACGACGAGCTGCACCATGCTCTTCAGTCAGCCGAGCGTGATCCGCGCGTCCGGGCGATAGTGATCACCGGAGCCGGTAAGGCGTTCTCGGCCGGCTATGACATCAGCGAGGACGATCCGCCCGGCGCGGCGCCGGGTGCGGGAGAGCACGGCGAGCAGCGCGCCAGCCAGACGCTGAAGCACTGGTGGGACACCGACTTGCAGACCCCCAGGCGTCATCTTGAAATTATGCGGCTGGCGAAGCCGGTCATTGCCGCGGTCAACGGATGGTGCCTGGGCGGCGGATTGTGGTACGCCTTGTCGGCCGATATCACTATCGCGTCGGAGCAGGCCGTATTCGGGCAGCCGGAGGTCAGGGAGACGCAGAACTCCACCTTTCTGCTCGCGGCGCTGGCCGGCTGGAAGAACGCGCACCGGTACGCGCTGACGGGCGACCACTTCGACGCCGCTGAGGCGCTCCGCATCGGCATCGTCAACGAAGTGGTCCCGCATGCCGAGCTCATGGACAGGTCGGTGCGGCTCGCGAAGAGGATCGCGCTGCTGCCCGCCGACGCCGTCCGCCTGAACAAGGCGATCACCATCTACGGCCTCGAGGCCATGGGGCTGCAGGCAGCACTCAATACCGCCGCGCTGCTGTCGGTCATTACCCACGCGTCGGCCGATTCGCCTGAGCTCGATGAACTGCACCGGATCCGCGACTCGGCCGGGCTGCGCGCCTCGCTGGCGCATCGCGACGGCAAGTTCGCGCCGGAGCCGGGCGGCCCGCGCAGCACGACCCGCGGTGGCTGAGTTGGAGGACGAGGTTGCGCCCCCGGTGGAGTGTGTCGTCGCGCCCAGCAGCGTGGCGGTCGTGGGGGCGAGCACCTCGGGCCGGGGGCTCACCTTCGTGCAGAACCTGCGGACAGCCGGGTTCCCCGGCCAGGTGGCG
Organism: uncultured Actinomycetes bacterium; assembly: GCA_963702235.1. GTDB lineage: Bacteria > Actinomycetota > Actinomycetes > Streptosporangiales > Streptosporangiaceae > PALSA-505. The sequence goes on along the minus strand of CAVPBZ010000016.1, from coordinate 185,255 downwards.
TGTGTCAACCCGAAGTACGGGGAGATTCTCGGCTACCCCTGTTACCCGTCCGTGCCTGCCATCCCGTTCACGCCTGAGGCCGTGGTCGTCGCGGTCGCCCGGCATCAGGTCAACGGCGTGCTCGAGCAGGCCGCGAGCAGGGGAGTTCGCGGCGCCGTCGTGTTCGCGCTCGGCTTCGGCGAGGCCGACGAGGCCGGCCTGCAGCTGCAGGAAGGCCTGGTCCGGGTGGCGCGGGACGCCAATATGGCGGTCATCGGCCCGAACTGCCAGGGGCTGATCAACTTCGTGAAGCCGGTCCCGCTCTGCCTGGACGCGGTCGTCCCGTACCAGCCCGGCCGGGTCGGCCTCATGGCCCAGAGCGGCTCGGTGATCACGGCGCTGATCAACAATCGCCGGGGCGTGCGGTGGAGCCACGCCGTGTCCAGCGGGAACGAAGCAGTGGTCGATGCGGCCGATATCCTCCGCTACTACGTTGACAGCCCCGACGTCGCCGCCGTCTGCGCGTTCCTGGAGGTGATCAGGCGGCCGGCTGAATTTTTCCGGCAATGTGACCGCGCGTACGCCGCCGGAAAGCCGGTCATCGTCTGCAAGGCCGGCCGGACGGTCGCCGCCCAGGCCGCGATCACCTCGCACTCGGGCGCGCTGGCTCCCCCGGACCGGCTGGTGGATGCCCTGCTGCGGCGGCACCGGGTGATCCGCGCCGACTCGCTCGACGAGCTGCTCGAAACGGCGATCGCCGTGCAGTCGCCAGTGCGGCCCGGCGGGCCAGGGGTGGCCGTTATCTCGGCGTCGGGCGGCCAGATCGAGCTCGTGCACGACAGCATCGCCGGGTCCGGTCTCACGATGCCAGCGTTCAGCGCCGGCACGCGGGCGGCGCTGATGGAGATTCTTCCCGCCTTCCTGGTGCCGGGTAACCCGCTCGACTGGTGGGGCACCGCAGAGCCCGACAGCAGCCTTCCGCGCATCCTGCAGGCCGTGGCCGAGGACGAAAACATCGACATCGTCGTGCAGGTCGCGGACTTCACGGCCGGCCCTACTGGCGCGCACATGCGGGCCGCCCGTCCGCTGTCGGCGGCGAGGAGGCTGCGGCCGCTGCGGCCAGAGCTCTTCGTGGTGCTGGACGGGGTCGGCGGCGCACCTGCGGCAGCCGATACGGAGAGCGCGCTGGACGACGGCATCGTCGTGCTCTCCGGCTTCCGGACCGGACTGCGCGCCCTCGGCCACCTGGTCACGTACCACCTCTCGCCGGATCAGGGCGCACGGCTGCCGCCGGGTCGGGCTCCCGGGCTGCCGGACGGGGCGCTCGCCAGCCTGCGGGCGGCCACGGACGCGCTCGAGCTCCTGGGCGCCTGCGGTTTCAGCGTGGCGCGGAGCGGCATCGTGCAGACAGCTGGAGAAGCGGTCACCGTCGGCGAGGAGCTGGGGTACCCGCTGGTGGCGAAAATCGCCGACCCGGGAGTCGCACATAAGTCGGACACCGGAGGCGTTGTTCTCGATCTCCGCACGCCCGGGGAATTGTCGGACGCGGTCGGCCGCCTGCTGAGATCCGGGTCAGCGCGCGTGCTCGTCCAGGAGCAGGTCGCCGGCGGGACCGAGATGTACCTCGGGCTGCAGTCCGACCCGGACCTGGGCACCTTCGTCCTGGCCGGACTGGGCGGCATCTGGGCCGAGCTCATCGACGACGTTCAGGTCCGCCCGGCGGGGCTGAGCTGGCCCGAGGCCGGGGAGATGATCCGGGAGCTGAAGGGCTACCGGCGGCTGACGGGCGCGCGCGGGCAGCAGCCTGTCCAGCTTGACGTCGTGACGGAGGCCATTATGCGGCTGGACGCCGTGGGCCGGGCGATGGGAGCGGATCTCGCGGCCCTGGACCTCAACCCCGTGATCATCCGGGGCGACCGGGCGATCGTGGTCGATGCGTTCATGCTCCGGACAGGCGACGCCGAACCGATTAACGGCGCCGTGCAGTAGTGTATAGGCCCTCTCGACGTTGACTGTCTAGCCGGGGTAACATACGCTCATGGTCAAGGCAATGAGCTACCGGGACATGCAGCGGGCGCTCCTGGCCCGCGGCTGCAAGTGGCAGCAGGGGAAGGGTGATCACATCAAGTGGTACTGCCCGGACGCCTGCGGCGAGCATATGGCCGTGGTCACCCAGGCCCGCGTCGTGTCCCCGGGCGTCGTCCGCGACACCATCGCGAAACTGTCTTGCCTGCCGGAGGGATGGCTGCAATGAGCACTTACACGGTCCGCGCCGTGCGCTGGGAACACGGCTGGGAGCTTCACATCGACGGAGTCGGAGTCACCCAGTCGCGCACCCTCGACAGCGCTCCCGGCATGGTCCGCGACTACATCGAGTCTCTCACCGGCCACGATGCCAGCGGTGACGAGGTGGTCATCCGGCCCGACCTCGGGGGACTGGAGGACAAGGCGACCGCGGTCCGTGAGTGGACCGAGCGGGTCCAGCGGGAAACCGTTGAGGCTGCCGCCGCGTCACGGGATTTGGCGCGCGACCTCCGCAAGGCCGGCCTGTCCGTCAGTGACACTGCAGCAGTTCTCGGGGTGTCCCGTGGCCGCGTGTCCCAGCTCACGGGCAAACCGGAGGAACCTGGCGCCGCCGCAACTGCACAGCGACGGACGCGGCGCCGGGATGCGAACCGGGGCCAGGAGATCAGGCACTGGGCAGCGAAGAATCTGTACGCCGCCGAGGACAGCACAGTGGCAGCCAAGGACTGAGTTCGTCACACCACAGACGCCGGGTAGCGAGTGAGGCTCTGTGAGATGTCGCCGCTTCCGCACCGTTTTGATCTGCGGCGCTGTCTGGCCGCTTGATGCCTGATCAAGTGAAAACGGGCCGGATTTCCCGAACTTACACCTCGGCGCGAGGGGACGCGGCCAAAAGCGGAGCGTTTACTCGCAGCCAATGCTTGCTGCCGGAAAAGTACCGTTTCATGCCATTTCCGCATCATCATCGCGGCAGCCGCCGGAGGAGGGTCAAACAAGGCGAAGACGGGCACGGACGCAGACGCGAGCTCACAGCCCGCAGCGGTGTCGAAGACCAGCGCGGCACCGAAGCTGCAGCACGTGCGCCAAACCGTGACTTACGTAGTGACCGGCTCGCCCGCGCAAGTGACGTACGGCCCGGCGGGGAGCAGCTTGAACGGTCACGTCCCGATGCGGCTCACCCGGAACCTGCACAACCCGCAGTTCTACTCGATCAGCGCCCAACTCCAAGGCGGCGGGGCGGTTGCCTGCAAGCTGATGGTGAACGGCAAGGCGATCTCAAGGGCAACGGCATCCGGCGGTTATAACATCGCGAGTTGCGAGATCAGCCAGGACCCGCTATCGGGCAAGTGGTCCGACACGAACGGCGGATAAGGGCGCGCTGTGCCCGCGCGGACGTGTCAGGTCTCATGCCAGCAGGGACGAGGGGGACCGGTTATGAACCGCTCAGCCCTGACCGCCGCCGCCGGTGCCGCCGGGGCGCTTATCCTAGTCGGCGCTCTAGCCGGCGGCTACGAGCTCGGCCGCGGGCACATCGTCGTACGCACGGTCACCGCCACAGCGACGCGGACGGCAACAGTCACCGCGATGCCAAAGGTCATCACCCGCGTGCGGACCAAGACGGTCACCCGGACCGTGCCCGGGCCGCCGTCCATCCCGTGCTTCGAGGAAAACGGGCGCCTGGCGGGCGTCGGCCAGCCCTCCGGGGCAGGTACCGGGCCGCCCGTCCAAACCACCTGCACGATCGTGCTCCGCACCGCGGTCCCGGCCAGCAACGATCAGTTTTACGCGGTGGCGCCAGACGGTTCGACACTCAACCTTCAGGTGGTCCCATGAGGGCGTGAGCCCGTGCGCGTCCCTTGTCACTCCCATCGCCCACCCGAGCGGAGCGGTTCGTCATGAGCGCCAGAAGCGTTGCCGCAGCCGTGCTGGCAGTAGCACTCGCACTCTCTGCATGTGGCGGCCCAGCCCATGCGACCAGGCACCACGCCCACCACAGCATGCCGAGCACCATCACCTATAGCCAGGGCGCGAGCATATGCAACGACATCAACGCCTGGTTGTCACCTGCCATGAATGAGAATCAGCCACGGTTCACGATCCAGATGCAGTCGGACGAGACCCAGGCCGATACCACCAGCCTCGGGCTCGACCTCGGAACCCTCGACACAAACCTGCAGCAACTGAACGGAGCCGCGCTCTTCCCATCGCCACCGGGCTACTCTCCTCCGACTGGCCTAGGCTGGGCCTGACCCGCTTTGACGGACATCCATCATCAGGGGTTCGCCCCCGGAAGGATGTCCGACCATGGAGAGCATGGGGAAGAAGAGGCCCCGGCGCCGCCGTTCGTTCACCCCGGAGTTCAAGGCCGAGATCGTGGATCAGTGCCAGCGTGGCGACCGGTCGATCGGCCAGGTGGCCCGGGACTTCGACCTGACCGAGACCGCGGTGCGGGAGTGGGTCAGGCAGGCCGAGCGGGACGCCGGCAGCCGCCAGGACGGCGGCCTGACCACCGTGGAGCGGCAGGAGCTGGCCGAGCTGCGGCGGGAGAACCGCAGGCTCCGCGAGGACGTGGAGATCCTTAAGCGGGCGACGGCTTTCTTCGCGAAGGAGACCCGGTGAACGTCTACCCGTTCATCGAGGCGGAGAAAGCACAGCAGCGCAACGTCAGCCGGGCGTGCGCGCTGCTGAAGGTCTCCCGCGCCGCCTTCTACCAGCACCTGACGGGCCCCTCGCAGCGCGACCTCGAGGACGCCGAGCTGACCGAACGGGTCCGGGCAGTGCATCAGGAATCCAAGGGCCGCTACGGCGCGCCGCGGGTGCACGCCGAGCTGCGCCGCCGCGGCCGCCGGCACGGCCGCAAGCGGGTGGCCCGGCTGATGCGCCGGGCCGGTCTGCGCGGCCGGTCGCCGAAGCGGTGGCGCAAGACCACGATCGCTGACCCGGCGGCCGCCGCCCGGGCCGACCTGATCCGCCGCGACTTCACCGCCGACGCCACCCGGCTCAACTCCCGCTGGTGCGGCGACATCACCTACATCGGCACCTGGGAAGGGTGGCTCTACCTGGCCACCGTGATCGACATCGCCTCCCGCCGGGTCGTCGGCTTCGCCCTGGCCGATCACCTGCGCACCGAGCTCATCACCGACGCCCTGGCCAACGCGGTCGCCACCCGCGACCCCGATCCCGGGGTGATCTTCCACTCCGACAGGGGCTGCCAGTACACCTCCGCCCAGTTCGCCGCCCTCGCTGGCGACTGCCAGGTGGCCCTGTCGGTCGGCCGCACCGGCCAGTGCTGGGACAACGCCCTCGCCGAGAGCTTCTTCGCCTCGCTCAAAGGCGAGCTGACCGACATCCGGGCCTGGCCCACCCGGGCCGCCGCGCACTGGGCCATCGTGGACTACGTCGGCTGGTACAACGGCACCCGCCTGCACAGCGCGCTGGGATACCGCAGCCCCGCCGAATTCGAAAGCACCGGTCACAGCAAGATCAGAAAGGTAGCCTGACCAAGTCATCAGCCCTGTCCGTCAAAGCGGGGCAACCCCAGGCGCACTGCAAGGGGATTGCGTCGCGTATGGCGTGAACGTCAGCCTGCCTGGTAGCTAAGCGCGCGCCAAGTTCAACCTGACCCGCGCAAACGTGAGGGTGACGCGCTACTCACGGGCCGCACTTCGACGACGCAGTCAGCAGCCAGTAAGCGGGCCAGGCCGCTCGGCGAGGGGCACGCCGGGCCGGCCGCTGATCATGATCTCCATCTCGGTTAGGCGGCAGTCCCCGGGGCCGGCCGGGCGCGCCGCTCTGCCACGATGGCCAGGTGAACGTGCCATGGGAGGTCCGGGTGCGTCCCGCACAGCCAGCGGATGACGCCGTCCTGGCCGGGCTGGAGGCGGTCGCGTGGTCCGCCGAATCGGGGTTCCCGTCGCTGATCAAATCCGCTGGCGACCCTGACGTCCGGTTCTTCAGCGCCGGCAACCCGCCGCAGAGTCACCTCGTGGCTGACGCCGGCGGCGAGGTCGTGGGTTACGTCCGGCTCAAGCCGCCCACGCACCTGCCCGAGAACACGCACGTCCTGCAAGTGCAGGGACTCGCGGTCCACCCGGCAGCCCGGCGTCGCGGCGTCGCGGCGATGCTCCTGGCGGCATCCGAGCGCTCCGCCCGTGAGCGGCAGGCCCGGAAGCTTTCGCTGCGCGTGCTGAGCAGCAATCACGCAGCCATCCGCCTCTATGAAAAGCTCGGCTTCACCCGCGAAGGGACGCTACTCGCAGAGTTCTTCATCAATGGCGCCTACGTGGACGACGTAGTGATGGCGAAACACCTCGCCGGCTGAGGGCCGGCTCTTGAACCAGCGCATGGCCACGTGGAGCCGGCCAGCGGGTCACGGACCGGCCGGGCGCGGAGCCGTTCGGGAGCCTAAGCGGTCTCGGTTCCTGGCTGGCGTGGCTTACCGGTGTCGTCCGGTGCGGACGGGGAAGCCGGGGGCGGCGCCGCGCGCCGCTGGATGTCCCGGAGGCTGTCATGGAGCGCCCGCCAGACATTGCTGAGGCTGGCGCTGGCCGACCGGTCACCGCGGATGGTGCCGGGCGGCTCGGCCTGGTCGCCCACCGCGTCGAGCGCGGCGCGGCCGAGGGCGACGATCACCGGGTCGGTCGCCTCGATCGTGAGCTGCTCGTCGGTCACGCGGATCAGCATCTGCCGCCGGCCTGCCTCTTCGGGCTGCTCGTCGCTGGTGCCGGTGACGTCGGCGTTGCGGAGTGCTTGCCTGGCATGGTCCAGGTCAACGCCGAGCGCGGCGAGCGCCCTGGCCGCGGCGGTATCGGGATCGCCAAGTGCGGCGAGCAGCAGGTGGTGCGAGCCGACTGGCTGGGACCCGGCCAGGCGGGCTGCTTCGCTCAGGCTGGTGTCGGCGGCCGGCGTGGTGCGCAACTCCGCTGACTCGTCCGGCTCGGGTACCTCACCGGGGCCGACCGCGGAGCGGCGGCGCAGCCAGCGGCGGCTCTGCGCGGCGTCGGTCGGCGTGGTGGACAGCGCGTCGAGCACGGCCATCCGGATCGCCATGAGGTCGGAGGAGTGCTGCCTGAGGATCCGTGCGCCGAGGCCGTCGCCCTCGCGGAGCACGCCGAGCAGGATGTGCTCGGTGCCGATGTAGTTGTGGTGCAGTTGCAGGGCCTCGCGGAGCGCGAGCTCGAGGGTCTTCTTGGCCCGCGGGGTGAACGGAATGTGCCCGCTGGGCGCTCCTTGCCCGCGGCCGGCCGCGGCCCTGACCTCCTCGCGGGCGCCATCCAGCGACATCCCGAAGCGCTCGAGGACGCGGCAGGCGAGCCCGCCGGGCTCGCCGAGGAGCCCGAGCAGCACGTGCTCGGTACCGATGTAGTTGTGCTGCAGCCGCCGGGCTTCCTCCTGGGCGAGCACGACGACGTGCCGGGCGCGGTTGCTGAATCGCTCAAACATAGGACTACGGTGCGGCATGCTTGGTACCTAGTCAATACCATGCTATTAATAGGGTAAGTTCCTGCGCTTGGAGAGTGGAGAACCTGTCACCATGGAGTGGGAGGACCGGCTCGACGGATGGGAAGTCGAACTCGAGCTGACCGCCCAGCTCGAGGGCTCGGACTGGGTGACGCTGGAGCGGGCGGCTGCCGACACCGGCGCCTCCCGTGCGGCCCTGCGCAGCTGGTACCGCAGCGGGCAGATCCCGTCCCGGCTCGTTGACGGGCCGCACGGGCCGCAGCGGCTGGTCCCGCTCGCGCCCGTCGCCGCACGCGCCGAGGCCTCGCCGCGACTGCGCCGCACCGCGCAGCGGCGGATCGCCGGCGAGGCCCAGATCGAGATCCTCCGGCACCGGATCGACCAGCTCGAGCTCCGGCTGGCCGCGCTGGAGCGGCGCGAGCCAGCAGACCCGGCCGTCTGAGACGCTGGCTGCCGGCGGCGGCCGCGCTGGCCTGAATTCCCGGGGCACTATCCTCGCCGGTTGTCAGTGGTTGTCTACCCGCGAGCCGCATCACCGCGGCGGACAGGTGTGCTCATGACCCGCGCCAGCCAGGCCAGCCAGGTAGCTGCCGCGTCGCAGGCCGCCCGCCGCGGAGACCTGCTGCTGCGGGCCGGCGGCGCCGCAGCGCTGCTGGCGGCCCTGGCGTGGTATGTCCACCTGGCCGCCAGCAACCCCGGCATGTGGTCGTTCCCGCTGGACCTCACCGTCTATCGTGACGCCGGGCTCATCGTCCGCCACGTGCATCCTTACTACGACCCGCGCCTGGCCAGCCCGCTGCTGGACTGGCCTGGCCCGCCCGGCTACGCCGGCATCAAGTTCATCTACCCGCCGTTCGCCGCGCTGCCGTTCGCGCTCATGTCTTACCTGCCGCTGCGCACGCTGCAGATCGCGGCCACCTGGGCCGGCGTCGCCGCGGTCCTGGTCACCCAAGGCGCGATGCTGCGGGCGCTGGGCCAGCCGCGCGGCGCCCGCCGGGCGGGGCTGGTGCTGCTGACCAGCGCCGCCGCGCTGATGCTCGAGCCGGTCCAGCGGACCTTGTACCTGGGGCAGGTCGAGCTGGTGCTGATGGCCCTGGTCACCTGGGACATGTGCCAGCCCGAGCGGCGCTGGTGGCAGGGTGCCGGGGTGGGCATCGCCGCCGGGATCAAGATGGTGCCGCTGATCTTCATCCCCTACCTGCTGCTGACCCGCCGGTTCCGGCAGGCAGCGGTGGCCGTCGTCGCGTTCGTCGTCACGGTCCTGGCCGGATTCGTCCTGCTGCCGCGCGATTCCGCGCAATGGTGGCTGCACGGGCTGTTCGCCCGCGGCAGCTACGCGGGCAACGTGACCTACGCAGGCAACCAGTCGCTGCTGGCGGTCATCGCCAGGGCGGGCGGCAGCCACACCGAGTGGCTGGCCGCCGCCGTGCTCACCGGCGTGCTCGGGCTGGCCGCGGCCGCTGCGCTGGACCAGGCCGGGCACCGGCCGCTCGGCTTCGCCATGACCGCGCTGACCGGGCTGCTCGTCTCGCCGATCAGCTGGGATCATCACTGGGTGTGGATCGCCCTGGCCGCGCCGGTGCTGGCCTGTTACGGCCTGGCGGCTCGCGGCGCCGCCCGGTGGGCCTGCTGGGCCGCCGCGGCGCTGGTGCTGGCCGTGTTCGGCGCATGGGCGACCAGCCTGTGGGGCGAGCTGACCGACCCGGCCGGATGGGACCGCGGGGTCATCTGGGGCCCGCCGAACGGCAGCGGCCACGAGGCTCACTGGCACGGGCCGCAGCTGCTGGTCGGCAACGCCTACGTGCTCACCGGTCTGGCCCTGTTCGTCGTGCTGGCCGTGGCGGCGGCAGTGCTGGCACGCCGCCCCGGCCTGCCCGACCGCGCCGCCGCGGCGGACACCTGACCGCCGGGGCGCCGCGCCTGGGCGTCTGCCCGACCGGAATCAAGTTAGGCACTGCCCGTCGGAGTGCCGGCCGCCCGGACGACGATGAGGGTGTGACGCACCCGCAGGTGCGCCGCCCGACCCGGCGTTCGGGCTACTGAAGCTGTACGACGATGCGCTGCCGCACGTCTACGGCTACCTGCTGGCCCGCTGCGGCGACACCGGCCTGGCCGAGGACCTCACGGCCGAGTCGTTCCTGGCCGCCGTGCACGCGGTCCGCAAGCCGGGCGCGCCCGATCCGTCGATCCCGTGGCTGATCGGGGTGGCCCGGCACAAGCTCGCCGACCACTGGCGGCAGGTCGAGCGGGAACAGCGCGGGTTGCGCCTGCTGGATGGCGAGCCGGCCCGCGTCGACGACCCGTGGGAGACGGTCGTTGACCGGATCCGCGCCCGCGAGGTGCTCGACCGGCTCGGCGCGCACCCGCGACGTTCAGCCACACCCTCCACCTGGAGGTCGATGACGTCGACGCGAGAACCGAGCGGGCCCGGCGCAGCGGCGCCTCGGTGGAACGGGAGCCGGCCGACCAGCCCTACGGTCGCGGCTCGGTGATCGTCGACCCGTTCGGGCACCGCTGGATGCTGCTCAGGCGGCCGGCGCGGGCCACCAGGCTGCGCCAGGGCGACGTCGCGAACGTGACGATGGTGGCGCGGGACGCGCACCGGGCCAAGGAGTTTTACGAGGCCGTGCTGCGGGTGCCGTTCTCCCCCGGTCACCCCGGCACGTGGCGCACCGACGAGACCAGGCCGCCGCTGGGCATCTGGTCGTCGCAGGGCGCGGAGCCCGAGGTGCAGCTGTCCTACCGCGTTGACGACATCGGGGCCGCGGTCGAGCGGGTCCGCGCGGCCAGCGGCCACGCGGACCAGCCCGCGCGCATGCCGTACGGGCTGATCGCCGAGTGCGTCGACGACCAGGGCGCGACGTTCCGCCTCTGGCAGCCGGCCGACTGACCGAAGCGCTGGAACGCGGCAGCGAACACCCGCTGCAGGTAGCGGTCGCCGGCCGGGCCTCCCGGCCGTCGGGGTGGCGTCCGGCTGACGGCTGCAGCCTGGTACGGCGCATGTAGCCGGATCGAGACGGGGCAGCAACGCGCCCGCGACCCCGGCATCCTATTCTTTGGCCTTCTGTGATGAAGTGAGGCGCCATGTCACCTTCGGCCATGGGCGCACGGCTGGCGGTTCACCGCAGGTGCCCCGGCCGCATCCTGCGGGGCTTGACCACCCTCGGCGCAGCACTGGCAGCCGCGGTTGTTACCGCCATCCCAGCGGCCGGGGCTGCCGCCGCGGGGCATCCCGCAGCCGGCGGGCACCGGTCGCACGTCGGGCCGATTACCGAGATCAGCCGGGGCTGCCCAGGCCAGAACGCGGAGGCTGAGCAGGCCGTCGATGGCCGCTACGTGTATGTTGCCTGGATCGGCTGCAACGGCATTGGGTTCGCCCGCTCCGCCAACGGCGGCCGGAGTTTCGGCAGGCCGGTCACCGTCCCCGGCTCGGTCGGTCACGGCGCCCACCACAGCGGCATCGGGTCGGGACTGCCAAAGTACGGCTGGGATCCATCGGTCGCGGTGGCGCCCGACCACAGCGTGTATGTCGCCTACATGCTGTACCGCCATGCCCATGTCCACCCGATGGTTGCGATCTCCTACGATCACGGTGCCACGTTCGCCCGGGTATCCCGGCCCGCGTCGCCAGTGCGGAACAACTGGGGTGACCGGGACTTCATCACGGTCGGCCCGGCCGGCACGCTGTACCTGACCTGGGACTTCGGGCGCAGCCTGAGCCCGAAGAGCAGACACGGAAACATTGTCATCCAGAAATCCCTGGACGGCGGGAAAACCTGGAGCCGGATCACCGTGGTCAGCCCCGGCTTTCCCGACCACGGCGGCGGTGTGGCCGCCCCGCTGCTGGTAGAGCCGGGCGGCCGTCTCGACGTTGCGTTCTGGGTGTGGTCCGGCGGGGCGCTCGCACCCTATGCGCTGCCCCCGAACCACATCTATTTCACCTCGTCGGCAGACGGCGGGAAGTCCTGGTCGAAGCCGGTAGCTGTCCGCCCAGGCGCAGGCCGGATCGGCTTGTTCGTCACCTGGATTGATGTTGCCCTGAGCATCGACGCGGCCGGGAACCTGTACGCGACCTGGGATACCCAAAGTCCCGGCGGTGATATCGGCTGGCTGTCGTATTCCACCGATCACGGCCGGGCGTGGTCACCGGCCCGGCGGGTCACCCCCGACCACGACAAGGCGGAGCACATCATGGCCGTAACCTCGGGACCGCGGGGCGTTGCCTACGTCGGCTGGCTGTCCGACCAATCACCCCGGGGTTTCGCGCAGTACCTGCGGCCGTTCTCCATCCACACGGGATGGCTGGCCAACCCTATCCAGGTCTCCCGCCAGTTCGGCAGCCGCGACATCTGGCCCGGCGACACCATCGGCATCTCCCTGCTGCCAGCCACTGCGCACAGCCCCCAGAAGCTCCAGCTCAGCTGGGGCAGCGCGGTCAGCGGCCAGAAATCGCAAATCTTCACCGCTACCGCCACACCGTAGTCCGCCTGGCCACGCCAGCGACTGGCAGAAGCGGGCCGCCCGGTGGCTTCCGGCCATCACGGCGACCGTTACGGTGTCTGCGCCGAGCTCGCCGGTGCAGGAGTCCATCGCAGGCTGGTGAACATGCTGTGCAGGGTGGCGATGCCTTCCCCGGCCGAGCGGACGTCGAGCGCGATCTGCCCGTCGTTGCTGTCCACTGTCCAGCCGGCCCAGGGGCAGCACTCGTTCTCCACGGCCACGAGCGTGCGCAGTTCTTCCTGGACGCCGGGGCGGACCCGGAAGGACAGCCGAAGGCCGTCAGCGGTCTCGGCGCGTTCGGTCATCGCCCGGGCGGCCAGCTGCTGCCACCGTCCGGCCTGCGCCGCCAGGTCTGCCCGCGTCAGGGCGCAGGCGACCGGCGCGGTGCCGCCGTCGTCTTTGGTCGGTTGGCTGGTCATGGTCTGCCTCCTGGTGAGGGTGCGATGCCGCCGGGGGCAGCGGCCGTTTCCGGTGGCCATCGTCGGTGTTAAAGTCGGCTTGATGTCAAATCCCGATCCCGGATCCGGCGGCTTCCCGCCGCTGGCCATCGGTGAGCTGGCCGAGAGGGCGGGCAAGCGCCCGTCCGCGATCCGCTACTACGAGCAGATCGGGCTCCTGCCCCCGCCGGTGCGCATCGGCGGCCAGCGCCGGTATGACACAGCCGCCCTACGCACCCTGGCGGTCATCGACACCGCGCAGCGCGCGGGCCTGACCCTCGAGGAGATCAAGGCCCTGCTGTCCGCCTCACCAGATGACCGATCGGCGATCGACCAGCTCCGCGCCATAGCCGACCGGAAGCTCCCCCAGATCACGGCCCTGATCGAGCGCACCGAACTGGTCCGCAACTGGCTGGAGTCCGCTACGCGCTGCAAATGCCCCAACCTCGACCAGTGCCCGCTGTTCGACGATCCGCCGCTGGAGACTCACGCTGCGCTCTGAGGTGGCCAGGCCCCGGTCAGGCCGACGGCATGGGCATGGTCCCCAGGCGCTGGGCGAACCAGTCGACGATTAGTTGCCGGGCCGGGTCGGGGTCGTCGGCGTTGACGTGCTCCGAGCCGCCATCCTCGACGGTGAAGATGCGGAGCGTCTTGTCCTTCGACCCGGCGGCGGCGAACGCGGCTTCGGCGTCGGCGACCGGGAAGGCGCTGTCGTGGCCGCCGTGCACGATCAGCAGCGGCTGGGACAGGTGCGGCATCGCGTCGGCGAGCGTCCACTGCCTGACGCGCTGGAGGGCGGCTTCCATCGTGTCGGTGCCCATGACCCAGGGAAGCTGCCAGAAGGGCGTCAAGGTGGTCTTCGAACGGGTCTCCCACCGTTGCTGCCAGGTCAGGCCGTAGTCCCACACCGCTCCCCACGCGGCGCACGCCTTGATCCTTTTCTCGAACGCGGCGCCGCGCGGTGCGTAGTAGCCGCCGAGGCTGATGCCGAGCAGGCCGATCCGGCCGGGGTCGATGTCCGGCCGGGTCTGCAGGTAGTTGACGATCGCCGCGGTGGGCACTTCGTAGTCCGGCCGCGAGGGAACGCCGCGCAGGCGCAATGGTTCGCCGGTTCCGGGGGTGTCGATGATCAGGCAGGCGATGCCGCGGCGGCTGAACTGGTCGCCGATGAGGCCGTAGAGGAGTTCCTTGGTGACGTCGAACCCGTTGTAGAAGATCACGGCAGGTGCGGGACCGTCAGTTCCGGACGGGATGAGGTAGCCGGGCAGAATGCCATCGGGTGACTCGACCTCGACTCGCTCGATCGGGCTGGCCAAGAGCTCGACGCCGTTGGCGAAGGCGTCCAGCGCCGCGGTGTAGCTGTGCGTCTTGGCGGGGCCGGGCGGGGTCTGCCGCTCTCCGGTCAGGTGGTAGGTGGCCGCGTGGAAGTAGCGGGCGCTGGCCGCGTACAGGTAACCGTCCGCGCGGTCCGCCGCAGCATGCCGGGACTGCTCCTCGCCCATGGAATCCCACGCCTTGGTCCAAGCGCCGGTCTCGGGCTCCGGCCCGGCGCCGCGCAATGGCGCGAGCCAGCGGTCCATCTGGTTCAGCTGTCCGCCGGCCGCCAACGCCAGGGTGAACGCCGAGGACCACACGTAATTGTCGGGAAAGTAGTAGAACATCGTTCCTTCCTGGGTGATTCAGCCGCGGCTGGACAGCGGCCGGGCCGTGAATGCCGCCGATCGCGGCGCCGGCGAGCTGTCAGCTGCCGGGTCGTATCCGGCAGGTGGTGAGATGGGCTCCGGGCGGTTCCGGGCCGGGCCCGCGGCGAACCGGAACGGGAAGCGCTGGCCCGCGAAGACGGCGGCCAGCCCGAGCACGCTCCAGATGATCAGGACGATGAGGTGGCCGGCCGCGCCGTTGCCGTTGAAGTAGGCGGTGCTGCGGAGCAGGTTGCCGCCGGCCCCGGCGGGGAGCCACTGCCCGATGTGGCCGACCGCGGCGGGCAGCAATTGCGGCGCGGAGCTGGCCGCGGAGAACGCGTTGCCGACGACGATCATGAGGCCGGCGCCGACGGCAAGGCCGGCGGGGCCGATGAGGGCGATCAGCCCGGCGGCGGGGGCGCTGACGGCAAGCAGGGTCAGGGAGAGGGAAGCCCAGGCGGCGGCCTGCTCGCCGGGCAGCGCGCCAAGGAAGCCCTGGACGATCAGGTAGCCGCCCAGGCCAGCCACGGCGGAGACGACGGCCAGGGCCACCAGCTGCCGCCAGGCCGGCCGGAACCGCGCCACCAGCATGATGGCGGCGGCCATGATGACACCGAAGATGGTCAGCGGCAGCGGCGCGGCACCGAGTACCAGGCCTCGGGGGTCGCTGGCCGAGGTGGCGACAACATCGACGGACGTCACCTGGCCGGCCGGCCGGGGCTGACCGGTTGCTGCGGCGGGCGCGGCGGCCTGGCTGGCGAGCTGCTGGCCGACAGCGCTGACCAGCTGGGCGACGGCGGGGCTGGCGGCATTGGCTTCGAGCACGGTGATGCGGCTAGGCGAGATGACGAAGGCACCGTAGATGTCGCGGTGCTCGATCGCCGACCGCGCCGCCGCCTCGCGGGCATATCGCTGGATGCTGAAGCCGCCGGGCTGGCTGCGCGTCAGGTCCGCCACGACCTGCTTGGTGGCCGGACTGGCGCCGACGACGCCGACCGGCAGGTCCCGCGGCCCGATCCGGCCCGCGGGCCACGCAAACGCCAGTACCACCAGCACGCCGATCAGCGGCAGCACCACCGAGACGACGATCAGCCGGCGCCACGGCAAGAATTTCGCCAGCGTGTTCCACATAGCGGGACTCCCGGATCAAGAATGATGCTGATGGTTGCGATCACCGCCAGGACGGGCTGTGACCTCCTGATCCGAGTGTCGAGCCGGGGCGCTAAGCCCACACGGCACGAACGTGCTATCTCCAACCGAGCACGCTCTAGCTGGCGTGCTCCGCGGCGATCCGGGTGAGCGCGACGCGGGAATTGATTCCCAGCTTCTCGAAGGCGTGGCGGAGGTGTCCGCTGACGGTGTGCGGGGAGATGTAGAGCCGCTCGGCGACCTCTTTATTGGTCAGGCCGCTGGCGACAAGCCGGACGACGGCGAGCTCTGAGTCTGTCATCGCCGCCCACCCCTGAGCTGGGCGGCGCTCCGACGCCAGGCGGCGGCGGACGCCGAGGCGGCGGAGGCGGCGGCGGACCCTGGCCAGGTCCCAGCTCGCCCTGCAGGCGGCATGGATGGCCAGGGCGCGGTCGAGGGCAGCGATGGCCTGGTGCGTGCGACCGGCTCGGGCCTCGGCGACGCTCAGATCCTCGAGGGCCGAGGCCAGAGCGAGCTGCCGCGGCCCGGCCTCCAGGACGGCGACCGCCCGGGCCAGCAGTGCGGGGTCGCCGGTGAGCAGGCCCCGGGCGTGAGCGGCGCTAGCGAGCATGGCTGGCGCGCCACGATTTACCTGGTGACGCCGTTCGGCAGCTTCGGTCGCCGACTCGGCCAGCTCCTGGTCCCCGGCGGCCATCGCGATCCGGACCAGCTGGGGATCGTCGGCCGGGTCGAGCGGGACCAACGGGAAGATAGACAGGCGCTCCTTCTCGCCCAGAGCACCCAGCCATCGCAGCGCCTGGGCCGGGTCGCCCCTGGCCTGCGCCTGTAGGGACAGCAGCCATGCGGCGTTCCCCTGAACTGCTGGCACGCCGGATTGCAGCATGACGGTAGCGATCGCGGCGGTGATGGCGGCCTGGGACTGGTTCCCGGTGTGGATTGCCACCCGTCCGAGGGCGACGACGCTGCCCGCGTCGAGAGTGCTGACGACGAGGTGAGCGTCGTCGGGGGCGAAGCGTCCTTCCAGTGCCGCGGCAGCGTCGGCCAGCTGCCCCAGCTGCACCAGCTGGCGGCCCCGCCAGGTCTCGAACATGTGCAGCGCCCAGCCCTGCCGGGCCTGCTGCGCCGCCCGGATGCTCTCGGTGGCCGTCATGAATGCCTCGTCGTAGCGGTCCAGGACGGTCAGGATCTCGCAGCGCAGATGGCGGGCGAACCGCTCCCGGGAATCCTCCCCGGCACCGACGCTCGTGCGTAGCGACGAATCGACCCGGGCCAGCGCCGTCTCGAAGCGGCCGCGGATGTAGCTCAGCTTGCCCTCGGCCAGCTCCAGGGTGAACCCGGCGGCACTGTCGCGGGTTCCCGCCACGGCCTCCCTGGCCTGGTCGAGGAGCTGCTGCGCCTGGTCGGCCCGGCCGGCGACCACAAGGTTGTGAAGCTGCTGGGCGAGCAGGCGCGCCCGCAGGCCGGGCGGCAGCCCCGGCAGGACCAGAGCCCGGCGGCACGACTCGGCCCGCACGTCCGGGGAGATGGAGAAGAGGCTGGCGATGCTGAGCCGGACCTCAGCCTCCTGCTCCGCAGGCAGCACCTGGCGCAGCGCGCCGTCGGCGAATGCCATTGCCTCGTCACTGCGAGCGGCAGCGTGCAGCCGTACGGCAACTCTCGCGACCAGCGGGCCTCGCAGCGGGTGATGCTCGGCAGCGAGGTCGAGGGCACGGCGGGCCAGTTCGGCCGCTTGTGCAGGGTCGGTGCTGGCCAGGGCGTCGGACGCCTTCATCAGCGTCGTAATGGCTAGCTCGTCGCCTGGCGCTGCGCTCGAGGCCAGCTGGGTGGCGACCTCGACCGGGAGCGCGCCGGCGGCCAGCAGCGCTGCAGCGACCTGGCGGTCGAGGGCCTGCGCGGCAGAGGATGGCTGGCTGGCGCGTACCGCCTCACGGTTCAGATCGTGGCTGAAGCTCAGCTGGCCGCCGCATTCAGTGAAAAGCTCCGTGGCCAGGAGCTCGTCGACCGGGTGGAGCAGGGCCGACGCGGGCACGTCCAGCACCGCGGCGAGCTGTGCGATCGTGAAGCGGCGGCCCATGGAAGCAGCGACCGCGGCGACGTTCTGGGCTGCTGGCGACATGCGTCCCAGTCGCCGTCGCATCGTGTCACCCACCCGCCGGGGAAGCCGCCCGTCTGCCAGTGCGGCGTGCCCGGCGTCGATGGTGACGAGGTGCTCATCACGCAGGCCGCAGAACAGCTCGTTGAGCCAGAACGGGTTGCCGTGCACGCCCTCGGCCAGGGCAAGCACGGCGGCGTCGGGCGCGGCGCCGAGCACGTCGGCCGCGACGTCGGCAACCGCCGCCTGGTCGAGGCGCTCGAGGGACGTCTCGTCGGCGCCGTCCCGTAGCAGATCTGTGACAGTCCGGTCGAAATCGGCGCCGCCGCCGCCGGGACGGAAGGCCAGGATCCATCCGACCGGCAGCGGCGCCAGCTGGGCAGGAAGGCTCCGCAACGCGGCCAGGGTCCCGCTGTCAGCCCACTGCAGATCATCGAGGCAGATCACGACGGGCTGGCGGAGAGCAGCCTGCTCCAGCAGCGCCTGGATGTCCTGGAGCAGCCAGTAGCGCTGCTCGCGGGACGTGTGCGACTGCCCTAGGGATGATCGCTCCAGCGGAGCCGCAGGCCCCCCGAAAAGGGCGTCCATGAGAACGGCCAGGTGCAGGGCAGCGTCGCCGGGCTCGGCCACGCTGTGGCCTACGGCAAAGCCAGTCGCCCTGCTGGCGGAGATGACCGCTTCGAGCATTCTGCTCTTGCCCAGTCCCGCGCCGCCCTCGATCAGCCAGGTCGCCGCGCGGCCCGCCCGGAGACGGCCGAGGTGCTCACGCAGGAAGGCGACTTCCTTGTCCCGGCCGCGCAGGGGGGTCGGCAAGGCTGCTCACGCTCCTGTACTGAGACGGTCCCGGCACAGTTCCACTATCAACCCTCAGGCCGCAGGCCGGCAACGAGCCCCAGCCGGTCAAGCCCTGCAGTACAGGGGCAGCCGGCAAGACAGCGACGAAACGAATAGCACGATCGCGTCGTGTGGCGGCCTGTCTGCCGGCCGATTCTGGTCGTGGCCCAGGTCAGAGGCTCTTACAGGGCGGCTGTCTTCATGTGAACTACGAAAGGCCGAGAGACGATGGACTTTCCCGAACTTCAGCTCCTGATCGCAGGGGAGTGGCGGGGTCGTGCGGGGCACGACACGCTCCCGGTGGTCGATCCTGCTACCGGACAAGTTCTGGCCGAGCTTCCGATAGCCAGCGATGCCGATCTGGACGCTGCCCTGGACGCCGCCTCCGCCACCTTTGCCGAATGGCGTGACACGCCGGCAACGGACCGAGCCGCGATCCTGCAACGGGCCGCCGGCCTGCTGCGCGAACGCGCCGACGAGATCGGCCGCATACAGACGCTGGAGGAAGGCAAAGGCCTCACCGAGTCGATCAGCGAGGTCGTCGGCGCCGCCGACTTGTGGCAATGGTCGGCCCAAGAGGGACGTAGTGGCCAGCGGAGCCACCGTACTGGCAGGCGGGCACCCGATTGACGGGAGCGGCTACTTCTGGGAGCCAACTGTGCTGAGCGGGTTGGATCCTGAAAAGAGCAGGGTCATGAACGAGGAACCGTTTGGGCCGATCGCGCCGATTGTGCCCTTCGGCAGCGTGGACGATGGAATCACGCTAGCGAACCGCGTTCCCTTCGGACTGGCCTCGTATGCCTTTACCGCCTCGCTCTCGACAGCTCGATACGCCGCAGAGTCCATCGAGGCCGGAATGGTCGGCGTCAACGACATCATGATCATGGGACCCGAAACCCCGTTCGGCGGCGTCAAGGACAGCGGGTACGGCTCTGAAAGCGGCACCGAGGGCCTCGAATCATTCATGCACGCGAAATACTTCCGCGAGAGCTGAGATGCCCAAATGACCACCCCGACGGAGGAATATGCGTCGGCGAACGCTGACCTCGAGGCGAACAAGGCTGTAGTCCGCGCATATTATTCGGCCTCCCAAGCCGGAGACCGGTCCCGGTTCGTGCCCTACCTGCACCCAGACTTCTTCGCGATCGCACCCAGCTACGTCCCCCTCGGCGGAAGACGCCACACGGCGGAATCGTTCCGGGAAGAAGTAATGCCACACCTCGCCAGGATGCTCGACTTCGCCCACGTCAAGTACGAAAGCCTCGTCGCCGAGGGAGATCAAGTCGTTGCGCTGGTGAGTATCGGCATCGCCGACACCGACGATTCGGTCCTGATATCAGAGCACTGGACTGTCCGCGACGGCAAGGCCCGATCGCTACTCGTGCTGTTCTTCGAGCCGCAAAAGCTCCTCGACAGTATCCACCTCGCCCACGGGCTCAAGACCTTCACCGGTTAGCCGCATGCGACCGGAACGCCACTGAGCATCTGACGCCGGAGGCTCGGCCGGTGCCCCGGTGCCTGCCCGCCTCGCTGGCGACTCCTACCGCCGAGCGGCTGATTTCGGTACATTTCGTCCAGGGGGCAGCGCGGCCGGGCCGCCGGGTCAGCCACCTCCCGGGGGTTGAGATGGGCATACCGACGCGCGTGCGGGCAGGCTGGCACGGCGGGCGCGGCACCGCGCTCCTGACCGGAACGGTCGTGGTACTGATCACTGTCCTGGCGCCGGCCGGCACCGCGGCCGCCGCTGGCCAGGCCTGGAAGATCCAGAAGACGGCTAACGTCACGGTGCCGAACGGAACTGCCGCCGCGGTGTCGTGCCCGTCCGCCGGCTCATGCGAGGCCGTGGGCTCCTACCGCAACACCTCCGGCGCGACCGCCCCGCTGGCCGAGAGCTGGAACGGCACCGCCTGGACAAGGCAGGCCGCCCCGCCCAAGGCCAGCCTTGAGGCGGTCTCGTGTACCACTGCGGACTCCTGCGAGGCGGTCGGCGCGTCCGGGACCGGGGTGATCGCCGAGGCGTGGAACGGCACCGCCTGGACGGCGCAGGCCGTGCCTGCCCCGGCGGGCGCTATCTCCCCCTCCCTGGCCGGGCTCTCCTGCGTCTCGGCGAACTTCTGCGAGGCGGTCGGCAGCTACGACAGCAGCTCCAGTGAGACCATGAGCTTCGCAGCGGAGTGGAACGGCACGAGCTGGAGCGATCAGTCCACGCCGAGCCCGGCCGGATCCACCTCCTCCGACCTGTCCGGAGTGTCGTGCACCGCAGCGAATGAGTGCGAGGCAGTCGGCTCCTATAACGACAGCTCCGGCAACCTGTGGGCCGCCGCGGACGGATGGAACGGCACTACCTGGAGCGTGCAGCCCGTGCCGGCCGTGTCCGGCATCGTCGCCACCTACCTGCAGGGAATCTCGTGCCCATCGGCGGGTTTCTGCGAGGCCGGCGGAGGCGGCCTCAGGTCGCCGGATTTCGTCACCTTCGCCGCGCAATGGAACGGCACGTCGTGGAGCAGCCAGGTGCCGCCCGATCCCGCCGGCGCGGTCAGCGGCAGGCTCAACGCCGTGTCCTGCCTGTCCGCGAGCTTCTGCGAGGCGGTGGGCTACACCAGCGTCTCGATCGCGGCGTCCCCGCTGGCCGAGGCGTGGAACGGAACCTCGTGGAGCATCCAGACGGTCCCCGCGCCCTCGGCCTCCGAGGACGACGTGCTCTACGAGGTGTCGTGCGCTGCGACCACGGCCTGTGAGGCGGCCGGGGGGTACTCGGGCAAGAAGTTCGCCTTTGCCGTCGTCCTGGCGGAGGGATGGAACGGGACAGCGTGGGGGCTTCACGGCCCGGTGCAGCCGATCGGTGCGACCGTCAACTCCCTCGGCGCGGTGTCGTGCGTCTCGGCGGCCGACTGCGAGGCGGTCGGGTCCCACGCCAACACCGCGGGCGACACGGTCACCCTGGCCGAGGCGTGGAACGGAACCTCGTGGAAGATCCAGTCCACGCCCAATCCGGCCAAGGCGTCCTCAACCCGCTGGGCACGCTGTCGGGGGTGTCGTGCGTCTCCTCGAGCTTCTGCGAGGCGGTCGGCGCTGCCAGCAACAGCTCGCGCGCGGTCGCGGAGCAATGGAACGGCACGGCCTGGCAGCTCCAGTCCGCCCCAGGTAAGGGGCCACTGGCAGCGGTGTCGTGCGTCTCGGCCAGCTTCTGCGAGGCGGTCGGAACGAAGGCCACCACATCCGGCACTGGCCCGTTGGCGGAGACCTGGAACGGGACCGCCTGGAGCACGCAGACCCTCCCCGCCCCGGCAGGCGCTTCACTGAGCGCCGCGACGGGAGTCTCCTGCACCTCGGCGGGCTTGTGCGAGGCGGTCGGCACCTACAACGGCGACATCGCGTTCGCCGCTGCCTGGAACGGTTCCTCGTGGCACTTGAAGACGGTCCCCGCCCCCGCGGGCGCCAGCGCGACCGTGCTCAACGGAGTGTCGTGCCCAGCCGCCGGCGCCTGTGAGGCGATTGGCTATGAGGCGGGCAGCTCTAGCTCCGGGCCGCTGGCTGAGGCGTGGAACGGGACCGCCTGGGCGGTCCAGGCCACGCCGCTGCCCGCCTCGGCGCTCTCCGGCTCACTGGCCGGGGTGTCGTGCACCTCGGCGGGCGCCTGCACCGCGGCCGGCTACTACTACGACGCCTCAGAAACGGAGCTGACTCTGGCGGAGGTGTGGAACGGCACGTCATGGACCGTCCAGTCCACGCCCAACCCCTATCCGGGAGATGACACCTTCAGCGGGGTATCGTGCGGCGCGGTCGGCGCCTGCACCGCGGTGGGCTCGGCCCCGGATCCTGGTGGCTCCGAGACCGCCACGCTGGCAGGGTCTCGGTGCCGGTTACGTCGCCTGTGGTTGAAGTGATCGTGAACGAGGCCGTGTAGTTAGTGATCTGGCCCGACAAGCCCGAGTTGCCGTCCGCGGTCCCGCTGACTGTCTCGGAGAACGTACCGGCGTAAGGCCCGGTCGCCGTCCCTGAGCTTCTCGTTTAACCTGTCCGGCTGATTGGCGGGTGTTTGCCGGGTCTTGCGCTGGCGTGTCCGGCGTGTCGCTGGGCGTGAGCACGGCCTCCGCGTGATCATGGGTTCTCGCTGAAGGACCAATGATCACCACGAAGGCCGTGATGGACAGCTTGCTGGAGGATGCCGCCGGTGTCGAGCCACTCGCGGTGTTGTCGCGGTTCCGGCTGGATTTTCATGCCTGCCTGACCGCCCGGCGTGATGAGTTGTCCGAGCTGGCGGACGCGGTGCTGTGCACCGACGGGCCGGTGCGGACGCTGGCCGGGCTGTCGCTGGCCCCGGAGCACCGGCGTGGCCACGGCGCGTTGTATGACGCGGTGAACCGGGGCCGGATCGCGATCGGGCGGCTGCGGCGGTCGCTGGCGGGTCTGCCGTTACCGCGCGCCGCCGACGGCCGGCGAATGCTGGCCGTGGACGTGAGTAACTGGCTGCGGCCGGGCGCGGCGACCAGCCCGGAGCGGTTGTTCTGCCATGTCTACGGCCGCGGGAAGGGCCAGGCGCAGATGATCCCGGGCTGGCCGTACTCGGTGATCGCGGCGCTGGAGCCGGGCCGGACGTCGTGGACGGCGGTGCTGGACGCAGTGCGCCTGGGCCCGGAGGACGACGGGACCGAGGTGACCGCCGCCCAGGTCCGCGAGGTCGTGGGCCGGCTGACCGCTGCCGGGCACTGGAGTGAGGGTGATCAGGCCATCCTGGTCATCTTCGACGCCGGCTACGACGTGACCCGGCTGGCCTGGCTGCTCGCCGACCTGCCCGTCGAGCTGCTGGGACGGCTGCGCAGCGACCGGGTGCTGCAGCTGCCCGCGCCGCCGCGCCCGCCCGGCACCATGGGCCGGCCCCGCAAGCACGGCGGCCAGATGGCCCTCGCGGACCCGGCGACCTGGCCGGCGCCGCAGGTCACCAGCAGCACGGTGACCACCCGGTACGGGACCGCCGTCGCGGCTGCCTGGGACCGGGTGCACCCGCGGCTGACCCACCGCGCCGCCTGGTCAGGCCACGACGGTGACCTGCCGGTGATCGAGGGCACCTTGATCCGCCTGCAGGTTGATCACCTGCCCGGTGACCGGGATCCCAAGCCGGTGTGGCTGTGGTTCTCCCGTACCGGCAGTGCCCCTGCTGAGGTGGACCGGCTGTGGCAGGCGTTCTTGCGCCGGTTCGATCTTGAGCACACCTTCCGCCTGTTCAAGCAGACCCTCGGCTGGACCATCCCGAAGATCCGCGACCCGGCCGCTGCTGACCGGTGGACCTGGATCATCATCACCTGCCATGCCCAGCTCCGCCTCGCCCGGCCACTCGCCGCTGACCTGCGCCTGCCCTGGGAACGTCCCGCCCCGCCGGGCCGGCTGACCCCAGCCCGCGTCCGCCGCGGGTTCAGGAACATCTGCGCGACCATCCCCTGCCCAGCCGGTGCGCCAAAACCCGGCAAGCCCGGCCCCGGCCGGCCGCCAGGATCGAAGAACCGCCGCCCCGCCACCCGCTATGACGCGGGCAAAACCGCCAAAAGGAAACTCGCCCTCAAGGCACGGCGCGAACGCGCAGGTTAAACGGCAAGCTGAGATGGTGAAGGAAAACGGGCCGGCGTTAAGGCAACCTACTTCGAACTCCCCAGTAGGGATGAAGAATTGTTCGCCGCTAAGGGTTGGCGGCGCGGACTGCGCGCTGGCCGCGGTAACACCAAGGGCGCTCAGGCCCAGCCCGCCGGCTGCGGCTGCGATGACTGGGAACCACCGGGTCTTTACTGTACGCATTGATCCCTCCTACCAGGGCAGACGCAGCGGCCGGGGATCCGCCAGGACCACCAAGAACCCGTGCCGCTACACGACGAATCGGGTACCGCTCTCCCTCCCGGGCCGTGATGCCTCCGCCCGGCGGGTGCCCGGTCAGTTGCCCGCTCTCCAGGCCCAGCGGAACGCACCTGATCCCCCGGGGAGGGGGTTTGCGCAGAACCGGAATTTTCCGCCCTTTTCGGGATCGATCGTGACACGAGGCCAAACCAGCGTCAAATAGTGTCCAGACACAGGTCCACAGGCCCACAGGCCCAGACGGCCCGCGACCAACCAACCGGGGTGCTGGAAAGCTCCGGCATCACCAGCAAGACCGTGGCCAGAGCCCAGGCCGGCGACAGCCCGGGGGCCATCGCGGTCATTCCGGCTCAGCGGGTTAACCGCCGGGACAGCTTCTCGATACTGCGGCGCTCACGTTTGGTCGGGCGGCCTGTGCCATGATCGCGAACAGCTACCGCGACAGCTTCCTCGCGTGGCGGAGAGGGCGGGCTGTTGTCGATGTAGCACTCGGCGGCAACAGGTGCGCCGGCTCGCTTGGTAATGAGCCGGACGACGATCACGACGCGTTCGCGTCCATCTTGGCGCAGCCGCACCTCGTCACCGGCCCGGACCGCATGCGCGGGCCTGACCCGCGCCCCGTTGACCCTGACGTGCCCGGCCCGGCAGGCACCGGACGCCGCTGGGCGGGTCTTGGCCAGTCGCACCGGCCAGATCCAGCCGCCTACCCGCCCCGTCTGATCGCCTGTCACTCAGCAACTGTAATGCGGCGCGCGCCCGCGCTTCTTCGCCTGATGACGCCGGGGCGCGCAGTTCCCGCACCGAGGTCGTTTAGATCCCCTTACCGCTGCTTTACATAGTCTTTTTCCTGACGGTAGAGTGCGGCCAATTGCCGTGCCTGGGGCGATAGTGGACTGGGTGCGGCCTGACCGAGCGGTGATTCCGCCGTGCGGCCAGATCCTTGCTGATCCTCTGGGGGATTCATGCCCGTCCTGCCTCTCCGGGCCGTGCTGGCGGCCACCACCCCTGTCCTGGCCGCCACCGGATTCCTCGCGCCCTCGATCGCCCTCGCGGACGCGCAGGCGGCGACCGGTCCGGTCCTGTCGTGCTCGGCCAGCACGTGCACGGTAACGTACGCCACCGTCGGCACAGGCCAGGCGTTCACCGTCCCAGCTGGCGTGAGCTCGCTGTCGGTGACCCTGTATGGCGGACGGGGCGGCGACAACCAATCCGGCGTGCTGGGCGGCGACGGCGCGCGGGTACACGCGGCGCTGGCCGTCAGCCCCGGGGAGATCGTGGGAGTCGATATCGCCGGCGCCGGGCAGAGCGAACTCGCGGGCGGTGCAGGCGGGGTCAACGGCGGCGGCAGCGGTAGCCACAGCGGTGGCGGCGGCGGGGCTACCGATATCACCTCGGCCAGCACCCTGTTGCTGGTGGCCGGGGGCGGCGGTGGCGCCGGGCAGAGCGTGGCCAGCACTCTGTGCTCAGGCGGTAATGTCAGCGCAGCGGGCGGGGCTGGCGGGAATGCCGGTCACCCCGGGGGGCAGGGCACCACGGTCACTGATGGCGGGCTGACCTTGGGCGGCGGCGGCGGCGGATTGCCGGGCAGCACGTCTGCTGCCGGAGGCGGCGGGGCCGCTGGGATGGCTACCGGGTCCAATGCGTGCGGCACGGGTGTCGCCACGGGTGGCGGGACTGCCGGGTCGGGCAGGACCGGCGGCAGCGACAACGGTTTCGCCCATGGCGGCGCGGGCGGCGGGGGGTACTTCGGTGCCGGATCCGGCGGCGGAGGTGCACTGCAAAGCCTGAGCGATGGATTTGTCGTCGCCGGGTCTGGCGGCGGGGGCGGCGGATCATCCTTCACCGGCGGAACAGGGGTCAGCAACGCCCGAGTGAGCGACACGGGCAACAGCGGAGCCGTTAATAGCGGCAACGGGGAGGCCGTGTTCTCCTACACCAGGCCCGTGGCCGACATCGCCGTCACGCTTGCCTGCCCCACCCACATGCGCGTGGGTGGCACCGGCCGGTGCCACCTGACAGTTACCGACAACGGCCCGGACGCCGCGACCCGGGTGACCGCGGCGATCAGCCTGCCGCCCAGCCTGTCAGAGGTATCCTGCAACCCCCGCTGCACCCAGAGCGGCGCTACCTTCACCTGGAAGCGGCCCTCGCTGGCCGCTGGCGCCTCGGCCACCTTCACCCTGGTTATGACCGCGGCCAGTACCGGCCCTGCCACGGTGCATGGGCAAGCCAGCGCCCCCCGGCCCTATCGCGACCCTAATCCTGGCAACAACTCCGCTAGCGCGGTGATCACCGTCGGCTGAGCGCAAAGCCTGACCTACCAGGCGGGTGGCTCCGGGGCTTTACCAGGAACCCCACTTCAGGCTGGGCTCCGGCAGGGACGGGGGGTCGAGAAAGGCGGGCGGCCCGGTGAGGTCCAGCGCACCGAGCGGCGAGCTGGCCGCCGCGTCCCGCGCGGTGAGCGGGGGGAGGTTCCACTTCTCCGCGAGGAGCTTGAGCACCGATGTGTGGTCAAGCACGGTGGAGCTGACATAGTCCGGCCGCGCAAACGGTGACACGATCACCGCGGGTACCCGGAACCCGTACCGGTCATAGCTATGCGGCCCCTTGATCATGTCCTCCGCGCTCTTGACCAGGCCGGGCAGGACCGGCCGCAAAAGCTTATGCAGCCGCGTCGGGCTCCCGATGAGGCTGCGCCCCGGCACGTCATCGGGCGGGACCGCGGCGGGCGGCGCCACGTGATCGTGGTAGCCGCCGTGCTCGTCGTAGACCCATATCAGCAGGGTGTGCGGCCACCCTCTGCCCCGCATCACCCGGTTGATCACCTCGGCGGCGAAGCTCTCCCCCTTGCGGATATCCTGCGGGTTCTCCTCGGAGTAGGCATCGAAGTCAGGGTCCACGATGCTGAACGCGGGCAGCGTTCCGTTATCAGCATCGGCGAAGAACTGGTCGTTGCCGCGGACGTGCAGCATGTACCGGGCGATGCCGAGCGGGTAGACGTTCGCCGTGAACTGCAGATCCTTTTGCACGCCCTGGGTCATGTCCCGGAACGACCTGCCCGCCGACAGCAGCCGGCGCCGGGCCATGCGGCGCTTGTGATGGGCGTATCTCCGGACCTTTGACTTGTCCCCGGGCGCCGCGTGGTAGTTAACCCAGGAGATGCCGTGCCTGGTCAGCATGTCGAAGATGGTCCCCGCCGGCGGACGGTCGAGGAGGTCGAACGGCAGGTCGTCGATCAGCCCGTGCGCTGTTCCCGCGATGAGGAAGCGGCGGTTGGGAAACGTCGGTCCCAGGCATGAACTGAACCAGTGATCGGCCAGCGGGAAAGTCCGGGCGAGGCCGTAATAAAAAGGAAGGTCGCCTTCGGACCAGTAGCCCATGCTGATGGCGGCATCGGCTCCGGGCAGCTTCTTCTGGGTGCTGGCCACGAATCCCTCGCAAGTCCCGCCGTCCCACTGCCGATGGGTCGCATGCCAGTCCTGCAACGGCACCTGCGGGTGCTGGTCGGTGGACGTCAGGTGGTGGGCGCGAATGGATTCGCCGCCAGTGCCCGGATTGGATACCTCGGGCTCGCCGTCGGCTCCTAGCCTGAAGCCCTCACCGCGGCCGTCCAGCATGCCGAGGTAGTTGTCGTAGGAGTGGTTCTCCATCATCAGCACGACCACGTGCTCGATCTGAGGCAGCAGGTCAGTGCCGACGGGCAGGGACGGCACCGGGCGGGGCCCGGGGGGCGGGGCGTCCCTGTGACGTGCCAGCCGCTTCAGCTCGTAGCGTTCGAGCCGCTCCCACATCATCGCGTCCCCTCATGCCCTGGATGTCGCGGTATCGTCCCATATGACGCTGCGAGATCGGAGCCGATTCGGGCACAGGACACTCGGCTACAGGTCAGCGCGGTAGCACCAGGGTGAGTGTCAACCGGGAGCTTCGACAGTTTCCAGGCAGATGCACATGTTCACGGCAGCCGGTGACATTTGTCATCGGCCGGCCACCCGCGAACGCCAGCGCCGAGTGATGACATCGGCTTCTGGCACCGCCGCTCGGTAGCAGCGAAGCTTGCCCTTATGCTCAGCTGCCACTCCGGTCGCCTCCGAGTGGCCGGTCGAAGTATTGATCAGCCGGGTCGGCCGGACTCCAGGAGTCCGGTGGCGATGAGTTCGCCGAGGTTTCCAGTCTGTATCCACACACCCGGTCAACCGTACCCGAGGAGAACATCATGACCGCTACCTACACTTTCGACGTCTTTACCAGCCTCGACGGCTACGGCGCCGCCGGCGGCAACTGGGGCGGCTACTGGGGCAAGCAAGGCCCCGAGCTGCTCGACCGCCGCCTCGCCTTGTACGACGCGGAGCAGCGGATGGTCTTCGGTCCCAAAACCTTTCTGCAATTCGTTGCGGCCATGTCGAGCTCCGAGGAGTCCGACCCGGTTGACCCATGGGCCACCCGGATGATGAGCATGCCGGCGACGGTGGTGTCGGCCACGCTGGAAGGACCCCTCGACTGGCCGGACGCGACCGTCGTGCGCGGTGACGCCGTTGACGTCGTCGGCCGGCTCAAAAAGGAGTCCGAGGTGCCGCTGCGCTCGCACGGCAGCCTGTCATTGAACCGGGCGCTGATGGCCGCCGGCCTGGTCAACCGCGTCCAGGTGACGCTCTTCCCCGTGATCACCGGCCAGACCGGACTGGACCCGATCTTCCAGGATGCGGCCGACTTCGACCTCGAGCTGATCGAGAGCCGGACACTCGACGGCCACACCCAAGAGCTCATCTACCGGCCCGCCCTGCATGCCTGAGCCCGTCCATGCACCCCACCCCGTCAAGCAGCCGAACCTGACCGGAAGTTCCGACCGACATGCCGACGGCCTCATGCCGCCCTGGTCAGCGTTACGGGATCGACAGGGCGGTGCATACGGCGACAGAGCAGGCTGGCTCCGGCCGGACGTCACTGCCGGACGTCACTGCCGGACGGCCGCCACTGCCGGACGGCCGTCACTGCCGGACGGCCGTCACTGCCTCCCGGACGATCTCCAGCGGATGCCTGGCGCTCCGCCCGGTCCCGTGCGCTATCTGCTGCCGGCAGGACACACCCGTGGCCGCGATGATCGTGTCCTCGGGCTCGGCCCGGACGGCAGGGAAGAGCCGGAGCCCGCCGATGCTCATGGACAGCTCGTAGTGCTCCGCCTCGAAGCCGAACGAGCCGGCCATGCCGCAGCATCCGGCGTCAAGCTCGATGACCTCGGCGCCAGGGATGGCGCGCAGCAGGGCCGTCGTCGCGGCGGTCCCGGCGAGCGCCTTCTGGTGGCAGTGACCGTGGAACAGGACCCGGCGGCCGCTGACCGCGCTGTCCTGCGCCAGGTCAAGCCGGCTGTCTGCGATGGCCTCGAGGAGCAATTCCTCGGGCAGCCGGGTCGCCGCCGCCACGGCTTGCGCACGCGGGTCGCCGGAGAGCAGGGCCAGGTACTCGTCCCGCAGCGTCAGCAGGCAGGACGGTTCCACGCCGACGATCGGCACGCCGCGGGCGGCGGCCTCAGCCAGCCGCCCGGTCATGCCCGTCGCCATCTGCCGGGCCTGGTCGACCAGTCCCTTGGACAGGCTGGCCCGCCCGCAGCATCCGGTGTCCTCGAACCGGACCTGCCACCCGGCGAGTTCGAGGAGCTCAATGGCGGCCCGTCCCGCGGACGGCTCGGTGAAGGTGGTGAACGAGTCGGCCAGGAAGATCAGCTCGCCCTGGGACGCGGGCTGCGCCGGCCCCGCCGCCCCCGCCGGCCCCGCCGCCCCCGGCCGCCGCCGGAACCAGCCGCGCAGGTCGTGCCGCTGGAACTGCGGGAGCGGCCGGGCCGCGGCCACGCCGAGCCAGCGCTCGGCCAGCAGCCGGGCGGGCCGCCACCCGGCGACGAGATTAGACAGCGGGAAGGCGGCCGAGCCCATCCGGTTCAGGGTGCGGATCGACCCGAACACGCGCGAGCGCAGCGGGATGCCGTGCCGGTCGTGGTAGGCCGCGAGCGCCTCCGATTTCAGCGCGGCCATGTCCACCCCGAGCGGGCACTCGCTCTTGCATGCCTTGCACTCCAGGCACAGGTCAAGGATGCCGTGCAGCCGCTCGTCCCCGAGCGCGGCCCGCGGATCGGGCATGGACAGCGCCTTCACCAGGGCGTTCGCCCGGCCCCTGGTGGAGTGCTCCTCCTCGCGGGTGGCCATGTACGACGGGCACATCACCCCCGTCGCGCTCTTGCGGCACACCCCGATGTTCATGCAGCGGTCAGCGGCGCCCCGCATCCCGCCCGGGGCGTCGAAGAGCAGCCGGGTGGCCAGCGGCGGCGCAGGCGGCAGCGCGACGTCGCGCAAGTGATCGGTCATGGCCGGCGCGTCGACGATCTTCCCCGGGTTCATCACGTTGCCGGGATCGAAGAGCCGCTTGGTCTCCTGCATGGCCGCATAGAGCTCGTCGCCGAACATGCGGCGGTTGAACTCGCTGCGGGCCAGCCCGTCGCCGTGCTCGCTCGAGTTGACCCCGCCGAACTCGATCACGAGCTCGCGCACCTGTTCGGCGACCGCGCGCATCAGCTCCGGCTGCCCGGGCGCGGTGAGATCCACGAACGGGCGGATGTGCAGGCAGCCGACCGAGCAGTGACCGTAGAAGCCTGCCGTCAGGCCGTGCGCATCCAGGATCTCGCGGAACCGGCGGGTATAGGCGGCCAGCCTGGCCGGCTCGACGGCGGTGTCCTCGACGAACGCCAGCGGCCTGCGGGTACCGGAGCTAGCCGCCATCAGCAGGCCCAGGCCCGCCGAGCGGACTTTGAGCAGCGCCGCCTGCTCCTGCGGCCGGACCGCCCGCAGCGTGTGGAAGCCGTGGCGATGGGCTTGCCAGAGCCGGTCCAGGCGGTCCAGCCCGGCCACCGCCTCGTCCTGCGTGTCACTGGAGAACGTCACGAACAGCAGCGCATCGGGGTCGCCGGTCAGGATCGAGCCGAGCGCCCGGTACTCGATCTTCTGGCGGGACAGCTCAAGGATGCTGCGGTCGAGGAGTTCGACGGCGTCGGGGGCGCAGGCCAGTGCGTCCTCGGTGGCATCGATCGCCGCCGGCACGGACGTGAAGTGGCCCACGGCGATGACCCGGTGGCGCGGCGCGGGCACGAGCCGGACCGTCGCCTCGGTGACGCTGACCAGCGTGCCCTCCGAGCCGGTGACGAACTTCGCCAGGTCAAGCCCGGCCGATCCGGCCAGCCGGTCCAGCCGGTACCCCCCCGACTGCCGCCAGAACCCGGGAAAGCCGGTGGCGATGGCGTCGGCGTGCCGTTCGGCGAGCCGGGGCAGTTCTCGGCAGATCGTCCCGTCCAGGGTGGGCAAGGCAGCTCGGTCCCGCACCTCGGCCTCGGTGAGCGGGCCGAACACCGACCGGCTCGCGTCGGCCAGCACCACGTCGAGCGCGAGCACGTGGTCGATCGTCATGCCGTACCGGACCGACTGGCTGCCGGCCGAGTTGTTGCCGATCATCCCGCCGAGCGTCGCCCGGTTGCTGGTGGAGGTGTCCGGGCCGAACATGAGCCGGTGCGGGGCCGCGGCCAGGTTCAGCTGTTCCTGGACCACGCCGGGCTGCACCCGGGCCGTGCGCCGCTCGGGGTCGATCTCGAGGATCCTGCTCATATGCCGCGACAGGTCCATCACGATCGCGTGCCCCACCGTCTGGCCGGCCAGGCTGGTGCCCGCGCCCCGCGGCAGCACGGGAACGCCGAACTGCCCGGCGGTGGCCACCACGGCCGCGACGTCGTCGGCGTCGCGGGGAAAGACCACTCCGATGGGCTCGATCGCGTACATGCTCGCGTCGCGTGAATACAGGTGCCTGCTGTAGGAGTCGAAACGGACATCGCCGCTGACCGCGCCGCGCAGCGCGTGCGCGATATCCGCCGCATCAGCAGAAGAGGTCTTCGCCGCGGCCGGATTCACGTCACCATAGTAGGTGGCGGCGAAAGGACGGGCAGATGGCTTATCAAAGCGGCCGGCATTTCCTTCAGATCCCGGGGCCGACAAATGTGCCCGACCGGGTACTGCGCGCGATCGCCGCGCCCACGATCGACCACCGCGGGCCGGAATTCGCCGCGCTGGCCCGCGAGGTGCTCGCGGGCGCCGGGCGGCTGTGCGGCACCGCACGGCCGGTCGCCCTGTATCCCTCGTCGGGCACCGGCGCGTGGGAGGCCGCCCTCGTCAACACGCTGTCACCTGGTGACCGCGTCCTCGCCTTCGACACCGGTCACTTCGCCACCCTGTGGGCGGCGATGGCCGGGAAGCTGGGCCTGGCGGTTGATCTCGTGCCCGGCGACTGGCGCCGCGGCGCCGACCCCGGGCAGGTGCACGAAAAGCTGTCCGCGGACCCGGAGCACCGGATTAAGGCCGTCACGATCGTCCAGAACGAGACCTCTACCGGAGCCGCCAGCCCGATCCCGCTGATCCGGGCGGCAATGGACAGCGCCGGCCATCCCGCGCTGCTGATCGTCGACACGATTTCCTCGCTCGGCTCGGTCGATTACCGGCACGACGAATGGGGCGTCGACGTCACTGTCTGGTGCTCGCAGAAAGGCATGATGCTGCCCCCGGGCCTCGGGCTCAACGCGGTCAGCGAGAAGGCAATCGGCGCGTCCCGGCGGGCCCGTCTCCCGCGCAGCTACTGGGAATGGGAGCCGGTGCTCGCCGCCGCCGAGACCGGCATGTTCCCTTACACCCCGCCGACCAACCTGCTCTTCGGTATGCGCGAGGCGCTCGTCATGTTCGGCGAGGAGGGACCGCCCGCGGTTTTCGCGCGGCACG
Source organism: uncultured Actinomycetes bacterium (assembly GCA_963702235.1). GTDB lineage: Bacteria > Actinomycetota > Actinomycetes > Streptosporangiales > Streptosporangiaceae > PALSA-505. The sequence continues at coordinate 152,455 of CAVPBZ010000016.1, read as the reverse complement.
CCCGGCACGCCGAGGCCACCCGCCGGGCCGTCCGGGGATGGGGCCTGGAGATCCTGTGCCAGGTCCCGGAGCACTACTCCAGCACGCTGACCGCCGTGATGATCCCGAACGGGCACGACGCGGACTTCGTGCGGCGGCTGATCCTTGACCGCTACAACATGTCGCTCGGCGCCGGGCTCGGCCGCCTGGCCGGACGGGTCTTCCGCATCGGCCACCTCGGCGATCTCGGCGACCTCACGCTGGCCGGCGCGCTCTGCGGCGTCGAGATGGGGCTCGCCCAGGCGGGGGTGCCCATCGAACGCGGCGGCGTCAGCGCCGCGCTGGCCTATCTCGGCCCGGCGGCCTGACCGGACGACTTATCTGGCGGTGACGGCGGGAGGCGGCACGATCCCGCGGATGATGCCGCGGCTCAGCAGCTCGGCCGGGGTGAGCCGCAGCAGCGCCGCCACTTGCGGGACGTCACCGGCGGGCCGCTTGAGTATCGAGGCGGCGAGCTCGGGGACGGTCACGGCCAGGTACCCGTCTCGCGCCATCCACAGGTCGGCCGGCGAGGCGAGCGCGAGGGCTCCGCCGGACACGCCCTCGCCGATGACGACCGAGGTGACAGGGACCGGGCTGGCTCCGACGGCGATCAGCAGCTCGGCGATCGCCGGGCCGACCCCGGCCGCCTCGTCCCCGGGCGCGGCCGCCGCGCCGGGCGTGTCGATGAGCGTGAGGACGCCCCGCCCGAAGCGGGCCGCAAGCGCGAGCAGCCGCGTCGCGGTGCGGAAGCCCGCCGCGGTCGTCGGCCGGCCGGTTTGCGCGATGTAACCGATCGTCATGCCGTCATGCCGGCCGAAGCCGCACCGCAGCCCGGTGTCCACTCCGCCGCAGCGGTCACCGCGGATCTCGAAGGCCTGGTCGAAGTATCCTGCCAGCCACCGGTCCGCCCGGACCCGGCGCGGCCCGCGCGCCCGGCTGACCTGCGCCCACGCGTCACCGCCGGGATCACCGCCGCCGGGATCACCGCCGGGATCACCGCCGCCGGGATCACCGCCGTCGCTGCCGGCCCGGCCGGCCAGGCGGGCACCGGCACGCGCTGCGGGGTGCCGCCGCGCGACCGCGGCGACAGCAGCCGGACGATCGCGGCGACGTCCGCGCGGAGCCGGCCCGGCGGCGACAGCGCATCGGCAAACCCGCGGGCCCATTTGCCCTCGGCGAAGTAATCCGGCGACCGCGGGTCCGCGCCCGCGGGGCGGGTGCGCGAGCCGGAGAAGCTCACCCGGGCGCCCGGCACGCCGACGATGACGTCGGCGCTCGCGATGAGCGACGACCAGGCGCCGCCCGTCGTCGGGTCCCCCGCGACCGCGATGTGCGGGATGGCCGCCCGCCGCGCGGCGGCGATCGCCGCCGCGACGGCCTGCATCTGGACCAGCGCGCTGGTGCCCTCCTGCATGCGCGACCCGCCGGAGACCGCGACGGAGACGACCGGGAGACCTTCCGCTGCGGCTACGGTGAAGGACCGCACGATCCTGGCGCCCTCGGCCACCCCGAGCGAGCCGCCGAAGAAGCCGAACTCGAAGCCGATCAGCACGCAGGGCTCCCCGCCGATGCTGGCCAGGCCCGTCGTCACCGCGTGCCGGGCGCCCGTCGCGTCCCGGGCCTGGCGGAGCTGCCCGCCGTAACCGGGCCAGTCGCTGGGGTTGCCCGGCTCGATCTCCGCGCCGAAGTACCGCAGGCTGCCGGCGTCCGCCACCATGCGGAACAGGGCCTGCGGACTGGCGTGAGCCTGGCGGGCAGGATCAGCGGCGGCCATCAGCCTGCCCGGCGGAGCATGGCCTCGCGCAGTTCGCTGGTGTGCTGGCCCAGGGTGGGCGGCGGCGGCCCGGCGGACAGCGGGGTGCGGCTGTAGTGCACCGGGTTCCCTGGCAGCCGGATCCGGCCCAGCAGCGGGTGGTCGACCTCCCAGACCAGGTTCTCGGCCCGGGCCTGCTCGCTCTCGTAGACCCGGTCCAGGGTGTTCACCTCGCCCGCGGGCACGCCGGCCCGGCGCAGCCGGTCCAGCCATTCGGCCGCCGTCCGGGAGCCGAGCCGCCCGGCCAGGATCTCGTGCAGCTCGGCCAGAGCCTCCAGCCGCAGCGCGTTCGTGGCGAACCTGCTGTCCGCCGGATCCAGCCCGACGAGCGGGGCGAAGCGCCGCCAGATGTCTTCGTTGCCCACCGCGATCACCAGCGGGGCATCGGCCGCGCTGAACACCCCGTAGGGAGCGACCGTCGGGTGATGGTTGCCGGACAGCCCGGGCACCTGACCGGCGATCAGGTACCTGGTCGCCTGGAACGTGTGGATGCCGGCCTGCGCCGCCAGCAGCGAGGTCGAGACCCGCTGGCCCGATCCGCTGCGCGCCCGCTCGACCAGGGCGCCGAGCACGCCGATCACCCCGAACAGGCCCGCGCTGACGTCCGCGATCGGAACGCCGACCTTGACGCCGCCGCTGGCCGCGGTCCCGGTCAGGCTCATCAGGCCGCCCTCGGCCTGCAGGATCTGGTCATAGCCTGCCCGGTCGCTGTCCGGGCCGCTCTCGCCGAAGCCGCTGATGGACAGCCGGACCAGGCGCGGGTTCAGTTCCGCCAGGTCGTCGTCGCCCAGCCGGAGCCGGTCCATGACCCCGGGGCGGAAGTTCTCGATCAGCACGTCGGCCCAGCGGACCAGCGCCTCGACGAACGCGCGCTCATCCGGATCCTTCAGGTCGATGGCCACGCTCCGCTTGCCCCGGTTGACCGACAGGAAGTACGTGCTCTCGGTCCCGTCACCGGCCGGCATGAACGGCGGCCCCCACCGCCGGGTGTCGTCGCCGGATCCCGGCCGCTCGACCTTGATCACTTCAGCGCCCAGGTCGCCGAGCAGCATGGCCGCGTACGGCCCGGCGAGCACCCGGGCCAGGTCAAGCACATGCACGCCCGCCAGCGGTCCGGCAGTCTGAGACATCGCATCCTTTCCCGGGCCGGGGCGGCTACGGCGTGGCTGCCGCCAGTGCGCTGGCCGACATCACGGCGACCTGCTTCTCCAGGCCCGAGGTGGTGGCCTGGAAGGCGCCGTAAGGGCCGAAGGTGTTGTTGTACTTGTTGTAATCGAGGCTGCCGCTGGCGCCCTCGTAATTGATCTTCGTTCCGGCCTTCAGCAGCCGCAGGCACGACACGTAGGTGAAGCACGCGGTGCCCGGCGGGTTCGTCACCTTGGTCATGTCGCGGGCGACGGTCGTCCCGCTGGTGGTCTTCGCGTAGGAGTCGGCCAGCGCCAGCGAGACGACGGCGTCGTAGGCGTAGTTCGCGTTCGCCAGCGGGCCGGCCGACTTCTGGCTGGGATAGAGCTTGTTGAACCCGCTGGTGAAGGCGGTGCTCGCCGCGCCGCTGATCGAGGTGCCGAACACCGAGATCAGGTGGGCGTGCGCGGTCTGGTAGCCGATCGCCTTCAGGAAATCGCTGCCGCTGGTGACGTCCGTGCCGACCCACGGGATCGACTGGGCGCCGAGCTGCCTGAACTCGCGGAACAGGACGGCCGCGGTCGGCGGGTCCTCCTGGGTGAAGATCACCTGCGGGTGCGCGGCGATGGCCTGCCGCACCTGGCTCAGGTAGGTGGACTGGTCCGGGGTCACGATGATGGTCTTCAGGATCGTGCCGCCCAGTTTCGTGAAGGTCGTGGAAACCGGCTTCAGGAACGTCTGCGCGGCCGGGTCGGAGTAGAACAGCATGACGGCGGTCTTGTAACCCTGCTGGTGCGCGTACAGCGCCATGGCCACGCCCAGCTGGGAGTCGGACGGGCTGTCGCGGAAGAAGTACGGGTCGGTCTGGTGGTCGCGGGCGGTGTCGCCGCCCTGGAACTCGTCGACGATGTGGTTGGCCTTCAGGATCGGCTCCGCCCCGTTGATCTCCTGGGTTTCCGGGCCGATCACCCCGCTGATGGTCTTGGTCAGCATCTGGTTGGTCGCGGTCACGCCGTCGGCGACATCACAGGAAGTGTCGCCCGTCACCAGCTGCACCTTGCGGCCGAGCACGCCGCCGGCTGAATTGATCTCGCTCTGGGCCACCCTGGCCCCCTGGAGCATGGCCTGGCCGAGGCTGGCCAGCCTGCCGGTGAAGCAGGAAAGGACGCCATAGGTCACCGGACCGGACGAGCTGCTGCTGCCCGATGACGCGCAGGCGGCGAGCAGGGTGGCGGCCGCGCAGGCGCCGGCCGTTCTGCTGATGGTGCTGAGTCTCACGATGGTTCTCCTAACTCATGTGGCCGACGTAGAGCTCCACCACGGCGTCGTCGTGAAGCAGTTCCTGCGCCGGGCCGTCCAGCCTGTTGCGCCCGAGCACGAGGATGTAGCCCCAGTACGCGTGGCGCAGTGTCCGCCGGGTGTTCTGCTCGACCACGCAGATCCCCACGCCGGTTGCGGCGATCTTGACGATCTGATCCCAGAGCGCCGTCTGCAGCAGCGGGGACAGCCCGGCGCTCGGCTCGTCGAGGAGCATGACGGCCGGCTCGAGCATGAGCGCCCGGGCCATGGCGAGCATGCTGCGCTGGCCGCCGCTGAGCATCCCGGCCCGGCGGCGCAGCGACGCGCCGAGGTCGGGGAACAGCTCGCACAGCTCGCCGATCCGCTGCGGCACGCCGCGGCGGCGGGTGTACGCGCCCATTTCGAGGTTCTCCCTGACCGTGAGGTCGGGGAAGACGTTGGAGACCTGCGGCACGTAGCTGAGCCCGCACCTGACGAGCTTCTCCGGCGCGATGCCGGTCGTCTTCTTGCCCAGGACGTATACCTCGCCGCTAGACGCTTTCAGCACCCCGCTCAGCGTCTTGAGCAAAGTGGATTTCCCAGCGCCGTTCGGTCCTACGATTGCGGTGATTTTCCCGGCCCGGACGGTCAGCGAGATGTCCTCGATGATCGGCGGCCCGCCGTAGCCAGCGGTTATTCCTTCGGCCCGCAGGACGACCTCGGACTCGGGCTCACTCATGGCTCTGGTCCATCCCGAGGTAGGCGTCTACCACCCTGGGGGTGGCCCGCAGGCCGGAGAACGGCCCCTGCGCGATGACCTCGCCGAGGTCCATGACGATCACCTGGTCGCAGATTTTCTCGATGAACGGGAGGTTGTGCTCGACCACGATGACGGTGCGGCCCTCGTCGGCGAACTGCCTGACGGCCTGGCCGATCCGGGCGCCGAGCACGGGATTCACGCCTCCCATCGGCTCGTCGAGGATGATCATGCGGGGCTCGGCCGCCGCGATGCGGGCGAATTCGAGCAGCCGCTTCTGGCCGCCGCTCAGCCGCACCGCGAGCTCGTTCTTGAGCTCCGCGAGCTGGAAGCGCTCCAGGATGGCCCGGACGGCAGCCCGGTCTGCCTCTTCTTCGCGGCGGATCCGCCGCGCCCGGGTGATCGAGCGCCACAGGGACTCCCGCGCGAACTGCCGCCGGGCCAGCAGGACGTTGTCCATGACGGTGAGGTTGCGCCACTCCCGCGGCGTCTGGAACGTCCTGATCAGCCCGAGCCGGGAGATAACGTCGGGGCGCTTGCCGACCAGCGACTGTCCCGCGAACGTGACGCTGCCGGAGTCGGCCAGTCCGAAGCCGGAGACGAGATCGACCACCGTGCTCTTGCCCGCGCCGTTCGGCCCGATCAGGCCGGCCACCTGGCCTTCGGGCACCGAGAAGGTGCACTCCCTGACCGCATGCACGCCGCCGAACGACTTCGTCAGGCGCTCGATCTCCAGCAGGGCCGGGCTCATCCGGCGCCTCTGTCTCCGGCCGCCTGCTCCTCGGCCGCGGGGACACCGCCGGCCGGGGCGGGCGCGGCGCGCGTCCCGAACGGGCGCAGCAGACGCGCGGCCAGCCCCTGGGCCCCGTCGAGTCCCGGCCGCTCCCGGAAGAGTCCCTCGGGCCGGAACTTGAGCATCAGGACGATCATGAGCCCGATGAGGATCTGGCGCAGCGCCGGCCCGAAGTCGGGGCGGGAGGCGGGCGACGGCAGGAACCGGGTGAGCTCGACCAGGCCGATGTAGACGACGAACACGCCGGCGATGACCCCGCGCGGATTGCCGCGGCCGCCGACCAGGATGGCCGCGTAGATCACCAGGAGTTCCTGGGGGGTCCAGGCGGACGGGTTGAACGCGCTGATGAAGATCGCGAACAGGGACCCGGCCAGGCCCGCGAGCGCGGCGCCGAACAGGTAGGCGCGGTACTTGGCGGAGAACACCCGGCGGCCGTACGCGGCGGCGGCGCGCTCGTCTTCGCGCACCGAGCGCAGCATCCGGCCGAACGGGCTCCGGGACAGTCGCTGCACCAGCAGGTAGGCCAGCGCCAGGATGACGAGGACGACGCCGAGAAAGACGATGCGGTAGCCGTTGTAGGTCAGGTTCAGCGCGGTCTGGCCGGGGTTGACCAGCCCGTAGACGCCGTTGTAGCCGTTGAACAGCGGGGTGTAGTTCTCCACCAGCAGGTACAGCGCGCTCACCGCGCCCAGGGTCGTCACGGCGAAGTAGATCTCGCGCAGGTTGCGCAGCGCGACCGCCCCGATGACGGCGGCGAGGCACACCACCGTGGCCACGGCCAGCACCATCGCGAGCAGCAGGGGCAGGTGCCCGCCGATGATGTACTGCACGGGCGCGACCGGCTTGCCGATCGTCAGCACGAACGTCATGTAGCTGCCGAGGGCCAGGTACCCGTAGAACGCCAGGTCGAAGTCGCCGGCCCAGCCCCAGACCACGTCGAGGCCGAGCGCGAGGATCGCGAAGACGGCCGCCTCGGTGATGACGCTGACCCAGTACATCAGGCCCGGACCTCGGTCGCGCTGTGCCGGACGAAGACGCCGTTCGGCCGGAACAGCATGAGCAGCACGAGCAGCAGGAAGGCGAAGACGAGCTGGTACGCCGAGCTGGTGTAGGTGCCGCTGATCTGGATGACGAGCCCGACGATGAGGGCGCCGCCGAGGGTGGCGTAGGGCCGGCCGAGGCCGCCGGCGACGGTCGCGGTGATGGTGAGCAGCAGGAAGTTGAAGCCCAGCAGCGGGCCGAAGGTGCCGATCGTGTCCGCGAGCACGAACCCGGCGAAGCCGGACACCGCGCCGGCCAGCGCCCAGGTCTGCATGATCACCCGCCGGGCGGGGATCCCGCTCACCTGGGCCAGGGCCCGGTCCTGCGACACCGCCCTGACCGCCTTGCCGAACCGCGTGCGCTGGAGCAGCAGGTAGATGAGGCCGGCCACGGCCAGCGCCGAGAAGATCACCTCGAGGTCGGTGGTGGTCCACAGGAACGGCCCGACGTGATGCAGGCTGCCCTGCCCGAACGAGTAGGAGACGCTGGCGGCGCCGTAAACGATGATGAGCACGTTCTCCACGATCAGCGCGGCGCCCAGCGTGGCGATGAAGATCGTGATGCTGTTGCGCCCCCTGAACTGCTCGATCAGCCCCGCATTCAGCGCCAGCCCGGCCAGCATGCCGGCCACGGCGGCGATCACCGCGGCCGCCGCGACGCTCTGGTGGAAGATGTGCTGCCCGCTGTACGCCGCGTACGCGCCGATGGTGAGGAACTCGCCGTGGGCGAAGTTCGCCACCCGGCTGACCGCGTACTCGAGCGTGAACGCCACCGCTGACAGCGCCAGGATCGCCGCGGTGGAGAGCCCGATGCCGATGGTCACCAGGAAAGTAGTCATGTCATCCTCAGCGCGACTGGCCACGTCTGAAAGACAGTGAGTGGCTGAGCCAGTAGCCCGAACCATAATGTTCGCTATCCTTGGGTGTCAACGTTCCGGGCGCAGTCCGGCTAGGAGAGTGAGGCGACGCTACGCGATGCCAGCGGGTCAGCGGGCGAGCCGGCCGAGCACCGATGCGCTGCGGGCGCCGGACCGCAGCCGCCTCTACGAGCAGCTCGCCGCCCGGCTGCTCGACTATGTCGAGATCACTGGGCTGACGGTGGGCGACCGCCTGCCGTCAGAGCGCGATCTCGCGGAGGCACTGCAGGTCAGCAGGACGTCGGTGCGCCAGGCGACGATCGCCCTCGAAGTGCGGGGGACGCTCGAAGTACGGCACGGCGACGGCATCTACCTCAGATCCCTGCCGAATGACTCGGGTCACCTCATGGAGCTGATGACCGCGCGGCACCGGCTGCCCGCGATCCTTGAGGCCAGGGAGGCGCTGGAGACCCAGATCGCGACGCTCGCGGCGGCCCGCAGGACAGCGGCCGACATCGCGGTCATGGAGCAGGCGCTGGACGCAATGGCCGCCGACATCGACGCGGGCGGCCTGGGCGAGGAGGGCGACCGGCTGTTTCACGAGGCGGTGACCCAGGCGGCGGGCAGTCCGCTGCTCGCTGACTTCATGGCCGCGCTCGCCGTCCCGATCAGCGAGACCCGGCGCAGCTCGCTGGGCGAGCCCGGGCGTCCGCCCCTCTCGCTGCGGGCGCACCGGCGCATCCTGGAGGCCATCCGCCGCGGGGATGCCGCGGGCGCGCGACGGGCCATGCGCCGCCACGTGAAGATGGTGGCGGACATCGGACTGCTCCGGTGGGCCGCCGCCGAGCCGGGCGGCGCTGACAACCCCGGCGGAAGCCGCGCCGGCGGAAGCCGCGCCGGCGGTGCGGCAAGTTCTTGACATCCGGGCCGGCACCCGGCTCGGGCCGGTGCCGCTGGTCCCGGAGATCCGGCTGTGGCAGGCCAGTGAGCCGATCAGCTTGTGGCAGCGCACCGAGCGGATGTCCGGGCGGACCGGCCTGGAGCCGCCGTTCTGGGCGTTCGCCTGGGCGGGCGGGCAGGCGCTGGCCCGCTATTTGCTGGACCATCCGCAGGCGGTCCGGGGCCGGCGCGTGATCGACATCGCCTCCGGCTCGGGACTGGTGGCGATCGCGGCGGCCAAGGCCGGCGCGGTGAGCGTGACCGGCTACGACATAGATCCGCTGGCTGCTGCCGCTATCGGCGTCAACGCGGCGGCCAATGACGTGACGGTGCTGGCGGTCTGCGCTGACATCCTGGACGACGACGGGCAGCCCGCCCCCGGCACCGATCTGGTGCTGGTGGCCGACGCCTTCTACCAGCGCGACCTGGCGGCCAGGGTGATGCGGTTCGCCGGACGGGCCCGCGCCCGCGGAGCAGCCGTCCTGGCCGGCGACTTCGGCCGGGCCTACCTGCCCCGCGACCTGACGCCGCTGGCCAGCTACGACGTCCCCGGCTTGCGCGAGCTGGAAGACAGCGACATCAAGCGCACCACCATCTGGGCCCTGCCCGAACGCCCCGGCTAGCCTCGATGTTTCGCGATCTTGATCCGTCTGGCAGAGGGCTGCGGCGGGTGGCCTTTTTCGGTCTGTAGCCGTGCCTTGCTTCCCGGCTGTCGCGCCGGGTGGGCGGGGTTCCACCGGCCCTGGGGTTTGTCCTTTCTGGTCGTAGAGGCGATTGGTGCTGGTCAGCCGGGGGTGTAGGCCTGCAGGCGGGTGATCGCGGCGGTGAGCTGGTCGGCCCAGGGCCAGGTGGCGGCGAGGCGCAGCCGCAGGCGGCGGCCGCCGCGGACCAGGCGCCCGGCGGCGCCGAACAGCCGCAGCCGCAGCCGTTTGGGTTCCCAGCCGCGGGCGGGGCCCTCCAGCGCGAGCATCTGCATCCAGGCCAGCAGTTCGCTGGCCATGGCCACCAGCTCGCACCAGATCTGGTTCTGTGCGAAGCCGTGCAGCGGCAGGTTACGCAGCCCGGTGTCCTTCGCGCACCGGATCCGGTCCTCACAGCGGGCGCGACGGCGGTGGCGCAGTTCCAGGTCCGCGAGCTGCCCGCGCCGGGCGTCGGTGGCGAAGCAGGTGAACCGGTGGCCGTTGATGTCGGTGAAGCGCAGCTGGGCGCCGGGGTGGGGGCGTTCCCTGCGGACAATCACCCGCATCCCTTCTGGCCACCCGGCCAGATCCAGCAGGCCGGTCAGCTCCGCCACCCAGGCGCCCGGCCGCGCCTGCCCGCCGGCGTCATACGCCGGCTCCCAGACCCGGTCCGGCAGGGCCAGGATGGCGTCTTGCATGTCTTCGGTGATGGTCATGCCGATCGAGTAGTGCAGCCGGTGGCCCGGGCTCGAAAGCCAGGCCAGGAAGTCGTGGGTGCCGCCGCCGGAATCGGTGCGGATCAGCACCCGGCGCCGCAGCTTCCGGGGCAGCTGCGCGAGCGCCAGCCGGGTCACCTCGATGTGCTCGCTGGCGGTGTTGGACCCCGCGTTGCCGGCGCGCAGCACGATGGCCAAGGCCTCCCCGCCCGCCCCGGCACCGTGATCAGCGAACGCGGCCAGGGGATGGAACCCATAGGTCTTCTTCCAGGTCGGAGCAGCTTTCTCCTTCTCTGAGTGCGCGAGCACGATCGTGGCGTCGAGGTCCACCGGGATCAGTGACCCGTCCGCGCCCGGCGCGGCGTCGCCAGCCAGCGCCCAGGCTCGCTCCCGGGCCGCCGCCCGGGCCCGGCGGATCGCCCGCAGCGCCCGCGGCCCCTCCGCCGCCAGGGCGCTGACCAGCCGGGAGATCACCGGATCGGACGCCACCGGCCCAGCGAGCTCCGGCTCGGCGCGCAGCACCGCGACATCAGCCAGGCAGTCCCCGCCCAGAGCCAGCGTCATGGCCAGGTCTGACAAGATCTTCCCCGGATCATGCACCGCTCGCGGCGCCCGCCACCGCCCCAGCCCCGCCGACAAGCCCCGGCCCAGGCCCGTCACCCGGGCCGTTTCGGCCAGCAGCAGCGTCCCGGCCTGGGACACCAGCCCCGTCCCGTCGGCGGACACGGTGATCTTGCGGAGGCGCGCGGTATTCTGCACGGGATAAGTGCCTTCGGCTTGGTGCGGACAGGACCCTAGACAAGCCCTATCCTCCCAGGCCAAAGGCGCTTTTTATATGCAAACGATCAAGACCGGCCGGTCACTGGCGAAAGCCCGAGGCTAGTCATGGCCGCGGAGAACGAGCAGTCGTCGCTCCGCCGGGTGGCGGCCATCGGCGAGATGGCACGGCTGTACCGCGGCTGCTCCGGTCAGGCGATCCTGGCTGCGGCCGCCGACCGCGACGCCGTGCTTACCCGGGCCGTGCCGTCGGCCGAACGCGCCCCGCTACGACAGCAGCCCGAGGAGATCAGCCGCCGCGGCTATGCGTTGTCCGACGGTGCCAACCACCCGGGCGTGGCGGGCATCGCGACCTGGATCTCCGCTACCGCCGGGTCACCGGCCGCGCTGTCGGTGGCGGTGTCCGGGCCCGCGGAGCGCTGGACGCACGAGCGGCGGCTCGCCTTCGCCGGCGAGCTGTGCCGGGCCGGGTCCGGGCCGGCCGGGCAGCCAGCGTCATGACCGGCCACCGATCCGCTCGCGCCGGCGGCGCGGGCGCAGCAGGCTGACGGGAGCCGCCATGCGGGCACAGGCAGCGACAGCGCACCCATCCCTCCGCGCGCAACTGGCCGCGGGCGAGCTCATCATCACCCCTGGCGTGTTCGACGGGCTGTCAGCGTCACTGGCCGGACGGCTCGGCTTCACGGCCGCGTACCTGACCGGCGCGGGAGTGGCCGCGTCCGGCTTCGGGCTGCCCGACATCGGCCTGGTCACCCAGACGGAGATGGCCGAGCGCGCGCGCGTGATCGTGCGGGCGGCCGGCGGGCTTCCGGTGATCGCCGACGCCGACACCGGGTACGGCAGCGCGCTGAACGTGGTGCCGCTGATCCTGGAGATCCTGGCCAGCGGGGGCGTCCTGCCCCGGCTGGCCGAGCAGGGCTACTTGCCGGCCGAATTGCTCGGCGCGCTGCGTGCTGGCGTCATCCCCGCCGAATCAGGCGGCGGCGCGTGACCGCGGACACGATCGCCCCGGGCATCACCCGCGTGCCCACGAGCCGGGGTGACCGCGACAACGCCTTCCTGGTGGCGGCCGACGACGGCTTCACCCTCGTCGACGTGGGCCGGGCCGGCGCACCCGCCGCGCTGACCAGCGCCCTGGCCGGGCTCGGCCTGGCCCGCGACATCAGGCGCATCGTGATCACGCACGCTCACCCCGACCACGTCCGCGGCCTCGCCGAAATCCGCCGGCGGACCGGTGCCCGGCTGCTCATCCACGCCGCGGGCGCCTTCTGGTTGCAGCGGGGCCGGGTGCCTGCAGGCGGGCGGGCCTGCTCGTTCGGGAAAATCCTGGACGCGATGCCGCTGCTGCACTGGACGCCGGCCACCCCCGATGCCACCGTCGCCGACAGCGACCTGATCGCGGGCAGCGGCGGCCTGCGGGTCATCCACACGCCGGGGCACACGCCCGGGCATGTCGTCCTGTGCACGAGCCCACCCAGACCCTGCTCACCGGGGACGCGGTGCTGTACCGCGGGCCCGCGCCAAGGCAGAGCCCGGACGCGCTGTCCTGTGACCCCCTGACCGACCAGTACCGGCCCGACCGGATCAACCGCGACGACGTGTGGGACCTGATCGCCAGGACGCTAGTCACGCACGACCCCGCCTTCGACGACGGCGCCGGCTCCACCTACACCACTCGGGTCCGCCTCACCACCCGCGACGGCAGCACGCGTGAGCAGATCGTCAGCCATCCCCGCGGCGGGCTCGGCAACCCGCTCACCGACGACGAGATCATCGCCAAGTACCGGCTGCTGACCGAGCACATCATCGATGACGACCGGCGCGACGCGATCCAGCAAGCCGTCCTAGGCATCGAGCGCCATCCGCACGGACCCCGCCAGCTGATGAAGCTGCTCGCCGCACCCGTGAAAGGCGCGCTGGGTTAGCCCTCGGGCAGCGGTTGCGGCACGATGCCGTGCCTGTCCCCGGCGGTGCCGTACTCATAAACGGCACAGCTGCTGGACAGGGTCAGCTCCCGGCCGCCGCTGGACAGGGTCAGCTCCCGGCCGCCGCGGCGGTGCACGGTCAGCTCGACCGTGGCCAGGGCGGCATGGCGGACCGCACGGGTTCCTCCCTGAGGATCGGCGTAACTCACCGCGACCGCGTCCTGGTCGCGTGTGGTCACGCTCAGCTGAAGCCGGGTTCCCGGCGAGGGGACGCTGGCGGTGAGCCGGTCCGGGTGCGCCTCAACCCTGGGTCGGCGGCCCAGCCCGCCCAGCGGGATCCGGCGGTCACCGAGGCTGAGCGCGCCCATCGCCGTCCAGGGCGAACGCGCCCGGCCGATCCTGATCCTGGCCAGCACCAGCTCCAGCCAGCCGTCGGGCGCGGCGCCGAAGTCAGCGGCGTGCAGCCACACCCACGAATCGGCATGCTCGGATCCCCAGTTGTGCCCGACGGTCCCCCGCCACCCGGACACGCCCACCCCGTGGCCATCGATATCCAGCATCCCGGTGACGAAGCCGTCAGGGACGTTCGCCTCGAGCTTGGTGCGGGGCAGCGGTGCCCGGTACAACACCGCAGGACGCAACGGCCGCAGCGCCTGCTGCTCCCTGGTGATGGCTGAATCCCAGCCCGCGGTCCGCTCCCCCAGGACGGCCTGCCCCCGGAACTGCCCCGGCCGGGCGACGGCGTCCGGCGGGAAGGCAGCGAACACCTGCTTGACCACGGCCGGCCGCTGACCCAGGTCATGATCAACGACGGTGAACCACAGGGCAGCCGTGTGCGGGCCGCGCCGGGGGCGATGCCGGGTATGGCGTATCCACAGCGCCCGCGGCGATGCCGGGTCACGCGCGCTGACGAACCACGACTCATACCCGCCGGCGCTCACCCGGGCGATGCCGAAGCGCCTAGTCGAGGGCGAGCGCAGGGGCACCGGCCAGGATCGCGGCGGCCCGGCCGGGATCGCCGGTGACATGCGCGTCGAGCTCGGCGGGCGTGACCCGGTTTGCGGCCAGCCGGCAGAACCCGACCACATCGGCGACGATCAGGATTGAGCCGGTGCCCGGCGCACTGTCGCCGATCAGGACATCCCAGGCGCCGCCGCCGGGTCCGGTCAGCACTAGGCGCAGGCTGGTGGGCTCGCGCAGGCCGGTCCGGGTCGCGGCGTGCGGGAGCAGCCGGGCGGCCAGCTCGGTCATCAGCCGCAGCGTCGGCGCGTCGGGTACCGAAGCAGGCAGCCCGGCCACCTGGCGGATGTCGTTCTCGTGTATCCACAGCTCGAATGCCCGGACCACCAGCAGATCGCCCAGCGGCAGCCGCAGGCCGTGCACCGCGACCTCCGCGTCACGATCGGCGGCGCGGACCAGGCCGAGCGTGCGGTCGGCCGCGCGCCGCCAGTCGGCACGGGTCCGCGCGGGCGGACGGCCCGCCTGGCGGACGGCCGCGGGCTGGGTGGACTCGACGTGGTTCGCCGCCGCCACGTCCGGATCCCCGGACAGCGCGCGGTGAACGTCGTCCTCGACACCTATCAGGTGGCCGACCAGGCCCTGCGCATCCAGCCCGCGCAGCACCGGCCGCCGCCAGTCCGCGTCGGTCAGCGCGCAGAGCAACCGGTCGAACGCGTCGGCCGTGCGGCTGAACGCCGCCGCGGGCGAGATCGCCACGACGTCGGGGAACGGGCGGCCGGCGGCCCGCTCCCGCCGGGCTGCCGTCAGCACCTGGTTACGCAGATCGCCGGGCGGCAGGACCACGGGCGCACCATTGTCGGCCGTCATGACGACTCCAGCAATTGCCGGTCCAGTACGGTCTCCAGCTTCGCTAACGCGAGCCTGGCCCGCGACTTGGCGGTACTCTCCGGGATGCCCACCGCGCGCGCAATCTCACGGTAGGTCAGGCCCTCGAAATAGGCCAGCTCGATCACCCGGCGCTGGCTGTCGGGCAGCAGGCTCACCGCGGCCCGCAGCATGCTGGCGGACTCCGCCGCCGTCACCTCTTCCGCCGGCGAGATATCCCGTTCCCTGAGCGTCAGCCGCTGGTACCGCTGCTGCCGGGCGGTCCGGCGGATCTCGGCTGCGGACCACGTCCACCGCCCGGTGCCGGGCCAGCACGACGAGGAAGAGGCGCAGCGACCCGGCATCGGGATCGTACCGGTCGGGGTGAGACCACAATTCGACGAACACGTCCTGGACCACGTCCTGCGCCGCCGTGTCCTGGCCGAGGATGCGCAGCGCGGTCCCGTACGCGACCGGCGCGAAGCGGTCGAAAACCTCCGCAAGAGCATGGTCATCCCCGGCCGCCAGGCGCGCCGCCAGCAGCGAGTCTGTCCCGTCCACGCAAGTGACGCTAACGCGCACTCCGGCAACTAGGCAATGCATCGGCAAAGCCCACTCCATAACCGGACCATGTGTGCGCTCTCAGTAGTGCCGGACAGACACTGATCCGTCGCCGGTGCCGGTGACGTATCCGGGATGTGCATCGCCATGTTGGTTCTAGCAGGAGGGGGTTGCGCTGTGGAGTGCATCACCTGGTTCGCGCCGATACTGCCCGGCAAGCTGGCGGCGTGGAAAGAGTTTGACAACGAGATGACTGGCCCGCGGAAGGCTGAGCATGCTGCGTCCCGGCGGCGGATGGGCGTGGCCAGGGAGGTCTCTGGCCTGATGCAGACCCCGGCCGGGGATTTCGTCTGCCTGTTCCACGAGGCGGACGACCTGGCCTCGGCATTCCGGACCCTGGCCGAGTCCCAGGAGCCCTATGACGTGTGGTTCCGGGAGAACCTCGTCGAACTGCACGGGCTGACGCCGGACATGCTGCAGGGACCGCCGCCCGCCACGGTGCACCTCGACTACCGGCGCGACGCCTGACCGCCCGAGCGGCAGTCTCTGCCCATGGTCTCGCGGGCGAACTGGATCACTCCTGAAGGGACATTCACGTGAGCTCAGACGCCATGATCAAAACGATCGCGCAGCTATATGAGGCCTTCGGCCGCTATATGAGGCCTTCGGCCGCGGCGACGTCGCCACCATCCTCGGTGCCGTCACCGATGACGTTGACTGGGCCACGGAGACCGCCTCGGCCGCCGCGCCCTGGTACGGCGTGCGGTACGGCAAGGACGCCGTCCCGGACTTCTTCACTGCGTTCGGCTCGGCCATGGAGATCGAGGACTTCACGCCGGTCTCCTTTGCCGCCAACGACACCGACGTGCTGACCGTCGTGCGGTGCCGGGCCCGGTCACGCAGCACCGGCAAACCTATAGCGATGGACCTGCACCACCTGTTCAAGTTCCGTGACGGCAAGATCGCCTACTACCGCGGCACCGAGGACACCGCCCAGGTCGAGGCAGCCCTGCGGGACTGACGTTGCCCCGACGCTGGCCAGCCTGGTGGTCCTGCCCGGGTCACAGGCCCGCGAGGTCGGCGATGGCGGCGCGGTGGGCGTGCGGGCCGCCGGCCAGGCCCTGCGCCGGCCAGGCGCTGCGCCGACCAGGCGCGGCGGGCATGCGGGCCGCCGGACAGGCCCTGCGCCGGCCAGGCGCTGCGCCGACCAGGCGCGGCGGGCGTGCGGGCCGCCGACCAGACGCGGCGGTAGTACAGGTGGGCGTCGTGCTCCCAGGTGAAGCCGGTGCCGCCGCGCAGGTGGATCGCGGCCTCGGTCACCCGCCGGTAGGACTCGCCCGCGCGCAGCACAGCGACCCGGGCCGCCAGCGCGGCATCATCGCTGCCCGCGGCGCTCGCGACCGCCGCGTACCGTGCCGCCGCGGTGGCGGACTGCAGGCCGGCGAGCATGGCCGCGCACTGGTGGGCGACGGCCTGGAAGGAGCTGATCGGGCGGCCGAACTGCTCGCGCTCGTTGACGTAGCTGACGGTGACGTCCAGGCACCAGCTGATGCCGCCGGCCGCCTCGGCTGCAGTGGCGAGCAGGAACTCGCGCTTCACCCGCCCCAGCGCGGTGGCCGCGTCCCGGGTAAGCAGGCGGGCCGAGCGCCCCGCCCGGGAGCCGGCGTGAACCGAGCGCCCCGCCCGGGAGCCGGCGTGAACCGAGCACCCCGCCCGGGAGCCGGCGTGAACCGAGCACCCCGCCCGGGAGCCGGCGTGAACCGAGCACCCCGCCCGGGAGCCGGCGTGAACCGAGCACCCCGCCCGGGAGCCGGCGTGAACCGAGCACCCCGCCCGGGAGCCGGCGTGAACCGAGCACCCCGCCCGGGAGCCGGCGTGAACCCGAGCGAATAGCTATCTTGTTCGGTGTGTCGCCGCGCAATGTCCGATGAGAGCGATATAGTGTTCCAAGAACATGATCGGGCCAGCGGCCGGACGGAGGTGAGCGCGGTGCCCGCAGGATCTGAGCCGGAGTCGCAGCAGGACATCCTGGCGGCCGATCTGGCCGCGCTCACCGACGCCGATGTCCCGCCCGGCGAGGGCGACTGGGCGCCGGACCCCGGCACCGGCCGCCCGGCGGAGCTGGCCGGGCTGACCGCCGGGGAGCTGGCGGAGCTGATCGCCGCCGCCCCGGTCCCGGTGGCCGGGCCGTTGCCGGCCGGGTGCCTGCCCCGGGACGGGACCGGGTTCGGGGCGGGTTTCGCCGACGGGGGTGAGCTGGATGTGCTGGCCCCCGGGGTCACGCTGGCCGGGTTCGCCGCCGAGGCGCACGCCCGGCTCGGCACGCTGCCCGACGACGAGCTGATCGGGGTGCTGCGGGCGTGGTGGCGGCAGACGTCCTGGGCACAGGCCCGGGCGCTGGCCGCGATCGCGGAGTTGGCCCGCCGCCGCCCCGCCGACCGCACCCCGGCCGCGGCACCCGGGCAGTTCCCGGCCCGGCTGAGCGAGTTCCTGCCCGACGAGGTCGCGATGGCGCTGACCTTGACCCAGTGCGCCGCGCAGACCCAGGTCGCGCTGGCGCTGGACCTGGCCGCCCGCCCGGCCACCGCCGCCGCGCTGGAGGGCGGCCGGATCGACCTGCGCAAGGCCCGGGTCATCCTGGACGCCATCACCCCACTCAGCGCGGAGCACGCGGCCGCGGCGGAGGCGGCGGTGCTGCCCGCCGCGGCGGGGCAGACCACCGGGGAGCTGCGCACGGCGGTCACCGCCGCGGTGCTGGCCCTAGACCCCGCCGCGGTGCGGCGCCGCCGCGAAGAAGCCGAAAAGGCCGCCCGGGTCGAGTCGTGGACCGGCCCGGACGGCACCGCCACCCTGACCGGCCGGTCGCTGCCCCCCGCCGAAGTACTCGCCGCCGACAAGCGACTCTGCCAGGTCGCCGCCTACTGGAAGAAACTGATCCGGGCCGCCTGGAAACACGCCGACCCGCACGGCCAGCAGCCCCACCCCGAGCACGGCATGGACCTGCTGCGGGCCCGCGCCTACCTGGCCCTGCTGCTCGGCCAGCCCGTCGATGTCCCGCCCGCCGGCCTGCTCCCCCCAGCCCAGCCAGCCCCCGGCCCGGAGAGCCCGGACGGCAGCCGCCTGGACGGCAGCCGCGGTGGCAGCACCGGCCCCGGCCCCGGCCCAGACGGCGCGACCGCCAGCCACGACCAGGACACCCGCCCGGACGGCAGCCGCGGCGGCAGCGCCGGCCCCGGCAGCGGCCCCGCGGACAGCGCCCGGGACACCGGCCCGGACAGCCCCGCCGGCCGGAAGGACCAGCACCTCCCCGCCGGGCTGCGGCACCCCGGCCCGGTGGCCGGCGCGCGCGGAAGCGACCCGGTGGCCGCGCTGCCGCCGCTGGCGGGGCTGATCAGCCTGACCCTCCCCCTCACGACCCTGCTCGGCGGCACCGACCGCCCCGGCGAAGCCGCCGGCTACGGGCCGCTGCACGCCGACACCGCCCGCCTGCTGGCCTGCGCCCTGGCCGGCCACCGCGCCACCCGCTGGCAGATCATCCTCACCAGCCCCGACGGCCGCGCCCTCGCCGCCGGCACCGCCCGCGGCAGCCCCGCCGCCGCCCCCGCCCCCGGCGGCAGCGGCGGCGGGGGGGGTGGGCGGTCCAGGTCACCGCCGAGCCCATCGCCACCAGCCGGTGCGACCACCGCAACGCCGAACCCGGCCACGACCCCAGCCCCGCCCTGCAGCGGCTGGTCCGCGCCCGCACCGCCACCTGCGCCGGGCCCGGCTGCCGCCGCCCCGCCGCCAGCAGCGACCTGGACCACACGCTGGCCTACGACAACGGTGGCATCACCTGTGAATGCGGAATCGGACCCGGCTGCCGGCGATGCCACCGCCGCAAACAAGCCCTGCAGTGGGCCCTCGAACAGCCCAGCCCAGGCGTCATGATCTGGACCACCCCCGCCGGAATCCGGTACACCACCCACCCCAGCAAGCACCCCATCTGACCCACGGCAACAGCAGGCACCTCATCTGACCCGCGGCAGCAGGCACCCCGCCTCACCTGACCCGCCGCGGCTCGGCGGCACAGTCACCGGTCCCGCCGGTGTCTCATGAACGCTCGGCCGGCGGCAGCATAGGCGCGGCCAGCGCCTCGGCGTTGTAGTCGGCCAGTACCAGGATCGAGCCTGGACCGAGGCGGCGCGCGATGGCGCGTCCCATAGCGCTGGTGCCGGGGATGACTCTGGCGGTAGTGCTCATGGTGTCTCCTTTGTGACTGGAACAGGATGCGGTGATGCGGTTCGGCTTCGGTCGTGGCGGCCCGTTGCGCACCTCGTAGCCAGCCTCGATCGCGACCCGCGATCACCGGGCCGGAATGTCCCGCGCCCGAGCACGGCGATCCGGGGCAGCCCCTCAGCCAGCGCTTCGCCTGCTCACGCGGCAGGAAAGGGTCACCAGTACGGGCCATAGCGTCTGCAGGCCGCCCAGCAGCCGCTCTGCCAGGCCTGCCTGCCCGCCGCCGGCGACGAGTTCGGCGCCGAACCACAGCAGGGCGCCGAGCAGGACCGCCGAAGCGCCGGCCGAAACCGCCGGCCGCAGCCCCCACGGCACCCCAGCTCCCGGCCGCCGGGCGGCCGCCGGCCAGGCCGCGAGGGCGACCAGGCCGGCCGCGGCCACGGCCATGTGCCGTACCGAGCTGCCGCCGCCGGCGGGCTCCGGGCTCGCCGCGATGAGCACGCCGGCGACCCCGCCGGCGATCAGGATCAGCCGCCCGGCTGCAGCGGCCGGCCGCAGCGCCAGCCCCGTCACGACCTCGAATGCCCCCGCGGCCAGGAAGGCGACCGTCATCACCCACCGGTCGGCGGCGCCGTACGCCGCGAGCGCGCTGACCGTGCCGGCCACCGCGTTGTAGCCGCCCCGCTGGAGCCCGGCAGCCAACGTCCACCCGCTGACCAGCAGCACCGGCGCGACCACCGCCGAGGCCACCCCCCACCACGGGACGCCGTGCACGCCCGCCCCGCCCCCGGCCCCGGCCGACGCGATGCCGCTGGCGCCGGCCGGCTGGCCCGGCCCAGCCGCCCCGGCGCACGCCCGCCCGGGCGGCCCGCCCGCAGCATCGCCTGGCACGCCACCGGAAGCTCCCCACCCGTACCGGGCTGCTCAGAAGCCGACCGGCTGCCGGATCAGCACGACGTGGATGCGGCCGGGCAGCTCCTGGTGAATCTCCAGAACCTTCCCCACCGAGCTGTGCTGGCCGTAGGCAGCCTGCGCGCGGGCGTCCTCCAGCCTCAGGCTGTGCCGGTAGACCCGCTCATGCGCCGCGGCCAGCGTGGGCACCAGCTTCTGCGCGCCGACCACGAAGATCACCTTCGCCGCGCCCCAGGCGTAGGACGCGAGCTGGCTGCCCGACGCCGACGCGATCACCAGCGTGCCATCACCAGTCACCGCGTGCACGCTGCCCAGCGCGTAGTCGGGCTGGCCGCCGATCACCTTCATCTCCTGCGCCTGGGTCGCGAAATCCAGCGCGAACATCTTGTTACGCGCCGACTCGTACCGACCGCCGTCGTTGACCGCAGCCGCGATCCCCGTCTCGGCCAGCGTCACCGACGTATTCGTCATCACCGACGAGCCCGCCGGGATACGGGCCAGCACCACCCGCCGCGCCGCCTCGAGATCATCGACAACCTCCACGCCATACCCATGCTCCTCCAGCGCAACCACCGTCGCCGCGAGCGTCGCCTCATCAGGCAGCGCAGTGAAACGATCAGGTGCCTCGGTCATGCTCACGGCTGATCCTCCTTCGGCAGCCGGCGGCCGCGTTCGGGTCCCCGATAGTGACGTTTCCTGGCGGCCCGTAGCCATGACTTGAGGGTTCAAGTCATGGCTAGATCAACGTACGCCGGGATGACTTGAACTGTCAAGTGAAGGTGATAACATCGGCAACGTGCCTGGGAGCGAGCAGACGACGCCGGCGGATAAGCCATGCTGGCTGGACGAGGAGCAGCAGGCCACCTGGCGGGCCTTGCACGGGGCGATGGTCAAGCTGCCCTGGGCGCTGGAGTGCCAGCTGCAGCGGGCGGCCGCGCTCAGCCTTATCGAGTATTACGCGCTGGCCATGCTGTCGGAAAATCCTGGCCACACGGTCCGGATGAGCGAGCTCGCCCAGCTCACCAATGCCTCGCTGTCCCGGCTGTCACACCTGATCAAGCGCCTGGAGCTGCGCGACCTGGTCCGCCGCGAACCCGATCCCTGCGACGGCCGATACACGAATGCGATCCTGACCCCGGCCGGGTTGCGGCTGCTGACCGACAGTGCGCCGGGTCATGTCGCGAAGGTCCGCGAGGTAGTAGTTGACGCTCTCAGCCCAGCCGAGCAGCGCCAACTGCGCACGGCGGCCGAGCGAATCCTCGAGCGGATCGACGGCGGCGCCGCGGAGCCGGCCGACGGCCCCGTGGGCCGCTCCTGCGATTAGCCCGCTGCCCCCAGCATGCGGTCGGTTATCTTGCCGAGCTTCGCGCGGAATCGCGGGTGGGTGGCCGGGGACCGCAGGCACCCGGGCGCTGTTCATCCTGGGCGGGCTGGTGTCGGTAGCGTTCGGGATCGTGCTCTTCGCCCGCCCGGGTGTCGGCAGCTGTGGACGCATTCTGGATGCTGCCGCTGGTGACCGGCGTCCAGGAGGCCTGCGGCAGGATCGGCAACGTCACCGGCCAGGGACTGAAGTGGCTGACGGTATCGCTGCTGGCCTACCCCATCACCGCGCTCCTGGTGCACGAACCCTGGGCCACCATCCTGCGGGCCACGTTCGTCCCGCACCTCCAGTTTTCGGCCGCGTTCTTCTACGTCATCGCCGCGGTCATCGGCACCACCATCACGCCCTACATGTCCTTCTGGCAGACCTCCCAGGAGGTGGAGGGGTGAACCCCATCCACGCCCTGGTCTTTGCCGGCGGGCTCTCGTGGCTCTGGCGGCTTCTTACCTCAGGGCCTGACGGTCATCACGACGTTGTGTCTGGGTTCGCACTCCCCGGCAAGCACTCAGCTAGTGCACGACCGCTGATCACCCGCGCGAAGCGCCGTTAGGGCAGGGGCTGGAGCTGTCGTGCCCGGTAGGCGCGGGGACCTACGCCTTTCCAGCGCCGGAAGGCCTGGGAGAAGCTGGAGACTTCCAGGTACCCCAGCCGCTCGGCCGCCTCTGCGACCGAAAGGCCACCGGTGACCAGGAGTTCTTCGGCGAGCTGCTCGCGGATCTCGTCCAGCAGGCCGCGGAAGGACACCCCTTCGGCGGCGAGCCGCCGGCGCAGCGTCCGGTCGCTCATGTTCAGCAGGGCGGCGACCTGGTCGAGGCCTGGCGGGTCGGCCGCCCGGGCCGCGAGCAGATCCCGGATCTGCCCGGCCAGCCCGGTCCGGGCATGCCGCCGGGCGAGCAGCTCGTTGCACTGCGCCTGCGCGATGGCGGTGGTGTGCTCGTCGGCCTGCGGCAGCGGCAGGTCCAGCACGGCGGCGTCGATGCCCACCGCGTTCTCGGGTGCCCGGAAGGCCGGCGCGACACCGAAGATCTCGGTGTACCGCTGAGCGCCGGCGGGCGGCGGCGGGAACACGTAGCTGACCTGCTTGATGGGGATGGGTGAGGCGAACACCTCATGCTGGATGGTCTGGATCGCCGCGCTGTCGCGTTCGACGACGAATCGCTGCAGCGCGGCCGGGATGTCCGGGGTGTCAAGCACGAGGTCCATGTCCTGGCCCTGCTCGCGGCCCCGGATCCGGCAGAAGGCGAACGTCAGGTCGATGTACCGCAGCCCCACGTCGATCGCGCTGCGCCAGGTGGGGCTGCTGATCAACGCGAAGCCCCAGATGCCGTACGTGGTCAGGTGATAGCGGATGCCGGCCTCCAGGCCGATCCCGGGCGGGTCACCGAGCGCCTTGAGCACGTTGGCGATGATCGTCAGTTCCTGCTTGGCGGTCACCGTGGCGGCCGGGTCGCGCAGATCTTCCTCGGTCAGCCCGGTGCGCTCCAGGCAAACCTGGGCGGGCAACCCGTGATCGGCGCCTAGCCGGGTGAGCAGCACGGAACTCATCGGCGCGCGCTCGACATCCCAGCGAACCATGATTATCCTTCCCGTCCCTGCGGACGAGAGGGGTACCCGCCATGACCGAATCTAGTAATTGTTCACCCGGTTGTCACCTATGCCCTGGGCTGGCTCACTGGTGCCTGCGCAGGTAGCGCAGCGCGTCGCGGGCCGCGTTGGCGCCGCACATCCCGTGTACCCCGGGACCCGGCGGGGTCGCCGCCGAGCAGATGTACATGCCGGGCACGCCGATCCGGTACGGCGACAGGGTCGCCCGCGGGCCGAGCACGACCTGGCGGACGTCCTTGGCGCCGGTGACGATGTCGCCGCCGACGTAGTTCGGGTTGTAGACGGCCATCTGCGTGGTCGAGCGGACCGCCCTGCCGACGATCCGGTCCCGGAAGCCCGGGGCGAACCGTTCGATCTGGGTGATGATCGCCTCGGTGGCGTCGCCGGTATAGCCGTGCGGCACGTGCGCGTAGCTCCACACCGGGTGGACGTTCCCGGCGGACCGGCCGGGGTCGGCGAGGTACTGCTGCCCGACGAGCACGAACGGGCGCTCGGGCATCCGCCCGCCGTGGATGTCCCGCTCGGTGGCGGCGATCTCGGCGAACGTGCCGCCGAGGTGGACCGTGCCGGCCCGGCGCGCGTCCGGGTTCGCCCACGGCACTCCCCCTTCGACGGCGAAGTTAACCTTGAACGCGCCCGGTCCGTGCCGGTACCGGCGGTAGGCGCGGGCGACCCGGGCCGGCAGCCGGTCACCGAGGATGCCGGCGACCGCGCCGGGGGCGAGGTCGAAGAGGGTCACGTCGGCGGGCGGCAGCTGCGATGCCTCGCTCACCAGCACGCCGGTTTCGATCTTGCCGCCGAGATCGGCCAGCAGCGCGGCGAGCGCGGTGGTGATCGCCTGCGACCCGCCGGCTGCCACCGGCCAGCCGTGCCGGTGGCCGGCGGTGATGATGCCCAGGCCTATCGCCGAGGTGAGCGGGTAGTGAAGCGGGCGGAACGCGTGCGCGGCGACCCCGCCGAACAGGGCCCGCGCCTTCTCGGTAGTGAAAACCCGGGCGACCTCGGAGCCGGGCAGCAGCGTGGGCAGACCGAACCGGGCCAGCGTCAGCGGGTGCCGCGGCAGCCGCAGCAGCGGGCGCATGATGTCCTCGGCCAGGGTGTCGAAGCTCGCGGACGGGCGCCCGAACGCCAGCAGCCAGCGGGACCGGTCGGGGCCGAGCCCGGCGGCGGTCTCGTCGACCGAACGGCGCAGCACGCCCGCGTCTCCGCCGTCCAGCGGGTGCGCGCAGTCGATCTCGGGCCACCGCCAGGACAGGCCGTAACGGTCCAGTCCGAGGCCGTTCAGGAAGGCGGAGCCGGCCGCCATCGGGTGAAAGGCGGAGCAGTGATCGTGCACCAGGCCGGGCAGGATGGCTTCGCTGGAGCGGGCTCCGCCGCCGATCTCGTCGGCCGCCTCCAGCGCGGTGACCTGCACGCCTTCCCGGGCGAGGGCGACGGCGGCAGCCAGGCCATTGGGGCCGCCGCCCACGACGATCGCGGTGCTCATGTCAGCGGCCGGGCGTCGTGCTCGGCCATGACGCCCGGCCGCTGCTGGGCCGGCCGCTGCTGGGCCGGCCGCTGCTGGGCCGGCCGCTGCTGGGCCGGCCGCTGCTGGACCGGCGCGCGCCAGGTCACCTCGAGCGGGATAGGCCCGTTGGGCAGCCATGGCTGCTCGCGGACCGCGTCGGCCACCTTCCAGGTGCCGCGCTCGGTCACGCCGAGCGCCGCGTCGATAACCTTGTAGTGCTGGACCTCGCTGTGGATCGCCTGCGACTCCACCCACGCGATGACCAGCTCGCCCGGCTCGAACCCGCACCGGCGCTGCACCGCAGAGATCAGGTCCTCGTCGTGCAGGTGACCGTCGCCGAAGTTGAACCCGATCAGCGAGTTGCAGACGAACTCGGCCTCGCGCACCGTCCGGGCCTCGATGTCCGGGAGACGGCTGATGAGCAGTGAGAACAGGCCGCGGCCCTGGCTGTGCATGGTCCGCCAGGCGATCGTCTGCTGCATGGTGACCTCCGCGACCGCGGGCTCGTAGCCCAGCGCCTTGAGCTGGTCGATCTGGTTGGCGGCAGGCCGGGTGACCGCGTTCAGCTTGTCCTCGGCGCCCGGGGCGAACGCCCACACCGCCGACGCCCAGTTGCCCGCGTACTGCCGCATCGACGGCAGGAACGACACCAGGTCCGGGCGCAGGTTACCCAGGACAGGGAAGAACACCAGGCCGGCCGCGATGACGAGGGCCAGCCACGCCGGGGACATGTCCGTCACGCCGTAGCCATGCCAGGCCGGGAAGCCGAGGAACAGGAACACCGCCGCGTAGCCGAACAGGATGTTCCACTCCAGCGGCACCGCGAGCGGGAACGTCGAGGTGATGAACAGGTGGAACACCACCATCAGCACGACCGCGGCCACGGTCAGCCACTTGTCGCCGGAAAACAGCAGCACCAGCGGCGTCACGATCTCGACGAACGTGCCGCCGACGTGCGCCGTCAGGCTCGCCAGCTCCGACGGGCGGAGGTCATGCGGGAAGTCACGGTAATGCGCCCGCTTGATCCACTTGACCGGTACGGACGGGCTGTTGCTCACCATCGGCGGGACGACGTTGGAGAAGTGACGGCCCATCTTGGACACGCCCGCGCCGACCCACACGACGACGATCAGCAGCTTCAGGGCGATGATCATGTCAACGAACGGCAGGACGGTGAAGAACAGCAAGGCGGGCAGGTACTGCTCACCGCGCGCGGCCAGGAACAGCGTCTTGTCGCGCAGCCCGCACAGCACCAGGAGCACCAGCACCGGGATCAGCAAAGCAGGGCTGACCAGCCCGGAGGTGTTGTGCGGCAGGGCCGCGGACAGCGACCCGCGCGGCACGCCGGGCAGGACGAGCGGGATGACCAGGCTCACGATCAGGGCCAGGTAGAGGACGACGTCGAACAGCGTGCGCCGGTCGCCGGCGGTGAACGGGACCCGGCGCCACGGCCGCAGCCTGATCGTGCCCGGCCTGGCCCAGAACAGGATGCCCCCGGTCATCGGCCTGAACTTGCCGGCCAGCGGGCCCCACGACCCCGCTATCCCTATGGTCTCGAGCAGCACGGTCCAGAGCACCGCTTTCTCGTACACGACCGGCTGGTTCCACCAGCCCGCGATATCCCAGAACGGCGGCAGGTGCGACGTCCACGTCGCGACTGCCGCGCCCCCGGCAACGTAGAGGAAGAGCAATTTCACGATGTAGATCGTGTGTATCATCCTCGGCGAGCCGAAACCATGCTCGACCCAGTGCCGGGTAAGCACCTTCATCCGCTCCATGAGCGGCTGCTGCAAGAAGGTCTCCGGGTCAACCGGAGGAAAGTCGGGTTTCGTAAATCCCATGATCGCTCCTAATTTTGGGAACGGCAGATGGCGGAGCCGTTCGGTAAAAATGGGTGGTAGTCGTGGCCTGCTACGCGCTCTGCATACTTAGTGATTTCCGCAATGCCGGCTTGTCGATCTTGCCGACCGCGTTCTTCGGGAGCTGGTCCACGACGTGGATCGCGACCGGGATCTTGATCTTCGTGAGATCGCGCCGGCAGCGCTCGAGGAGCTCAGCTCCGGTGACGGAGGCGTCCGGGTAGGTGACGACGTAGGCGACCGGGACCTCGCCGTACACCGGGTCCGGCGCGCCGACGACCGCGGCTTCCAGCACCGCGTCGTGGCCGGCCAGCACCGACTCGATCTCCTTGGGGTAGACGTTCTCGCCGCCCGGATGATCATGTCCTTGATCCGGTCGACCAGGGTGAGATAGCCGTCCTCGTCGAGGAAGCCGACGTCGCCGGTGTGCAGCCAGCCCCCGGCCAGGGCCTCTGCGGTCGCCTCCGGGCGGCGCAGGTAGCCGCGCATGACGTTGGCTCCCCGGATGACCACCTCGCCGGCCTCGCCGGCAGGCAGCAGCGAGCCGTCCGGGCCCATCGCCGCGACCTGCTGCCCCGGCAGCGCGGGCCCGACAGTGCCCGGCTTGCGCACGCCGTCCACCGGGTTGACGGTCGATGCGCAGGTGCCTTCGGTGAGCCCGTATCCCTCGTTGACGACGAAGCCGAACCGCGACTCGCACCGTCGCAGCAGCTCCCTGGGCACCGGGGCCGCGCCGCAGACCGCGAACCGGACCGACGAGGTGTCGGGACGCACGTCGCCGGGCAGCTCGGCCAGCCGCGCGTAGATGGCCGGAACCGCCGCGAAATACGTCGGCCGGTGCCGCTCGACCGCCTCGAGGAACGGGCGCGGGGCGAACCTGGCCAGGATCGTGACCTGCGCGCCGGACACCATGGGGGCCAGGAAGCTGACGCAGATCGCGTTGACATGGAACAGGGGCAGCACCAGCAGGCAGTGATCGGCCGGGCCGAGCCGCATCGCTTCGGCCAGCGACGAGGCCATGGCGACCAGGTTCGAGTGATCGAGCATCACGCCCTTGGGCCGACCGGTCGAGCCGCTCGTGTAGATCAGCAGGGCAAGATCGTCGAGCCGCGCCGCGGGCTCGGGCAGGGTGCCTGCGGGCCGGATGGGCAAGTCTTTCGCCAGCACGACCGGCACTCCGTAATCCGCGTCCGCCGCCGACGTGAGCAGCAGCGCGGCGCCGGAGTCCTTGATCTGGTAGCCGGCCTCGTTAGCGGTGAATACCGGGTTGACCGGGGTGGCCGCAGCGCCGAGGCGCCACGCGGCCAGCAATCCGAGCAGCAGCCCCGCGCAATTCGGGAGCATTATCGCGACCACATCGCCCCGGCCGACTCCCATCGCGGCGAACCGCTCGGCGACGGCATCCGCCCGGCGAGCTACATCGGCATAGGTGAGTTCGGCACCACCGTCTCGAAGGCAGACGCGATGCGCCGTTGTAATGGGCTGATCCCACGGCAAATAGGCAATGTTCATCGTGCACCTCGAAAGATTGGCTGGTCTGCAATACCGCGCGAGCCGCGGAGACTTTCTGCACCTAAAGTAGGCGGCACGCGAGCCGGGTCACAGGTGGTGGCAGGTCAACTAGTTACTAGAATCCGGCCACGGATTACCCGGACCCGATAGCGGGGGCCGCGCTTGCATCCCTTGACCGGTTTACGCTGAACTCATGGCCGACTACGTCCCGCCGCTTCGTGACATCAGGTTCGTTCTCGAGCAGCTCGTCGATCTTCCCGGCTTGGCCAAGCTCAAGGCCTTCGACCATGCGGACCCTGGCACCGTGTTCGGGGTGATCGAGGAGAGCGGCCGGTTCATGGCTGACGTCCTGGGTCCGCTCAACCGGGTCGGTGACACCGTCGGCTGCGCCCTTGATAGCGATGGCAACGTCACCACACCGCCCGGGTTCAGGGAGGCATACCGGCGGTACGCCGATGCTGGCTGGGGGGCGGTGCCCTTCCCTCCGGAGTTTGGCGGCGGCGGGTTCCCGTGGCTGGTCACGGTCGTGATGCAGGAGATGGCGGCTGCCGCCAACATGGCGTTCTCCCTGTGCCCGCTGCTGACTCAGGGCGCCATCGACATGCTGACCGAGCACGCCAGCCCCGGGCAGCAGGCTGCCTTCCTGGAGAAGATGGTGAGCGGCGAGTGGACCGGGACCATGAACCTGACCGAGCCGCAGGCCGGTTCCGACCTGGGAGCGGTGCGGACAAGTGCGGTGCCGGCCGGCGACGGCAGCTGGCGCATCACCGGGCAGAAGATCTTCATCACTTTCGGCGACCATGACCTGGCCGGCAACATCATTCACCTGGTCCTGGCCCGGGTGCCCGGCGCGCCCTCGGGGACGAAGGGCATCTCGTGCTTCATCGTGCCCAAGTACCTCGTCAATGAGGACGGGTCGCTAGGAACCCGCAACGACCTGCGTTGCGTCTCGATCGAGCACAAGCTCGGGATTCACGCCAGCCCGACGTGCGTCATGTCCTACGGGGATGCCGGCGGGGCGACCGGCTACCTGATCGGCGAGGCCAACCAGGGCATGCGCTACATGTTCACCATGATGAACAACGCCCGGCTTTCGGTCGGTGTGCAGGGCCTCTCCGTCGCCGAGCGTGCCTACCAGGATGCCCTGCGCTACGCGCAGGAGCGCCGGCAGGGCCGTGCTATTGGCGCCGCGGCGGGTGCGTCGTCGCCCATCGTCGAGCACCCTGACGTGCGGCGCATGCTGCTGACGATGAAGGCCTATATCGAGGCCATGCGCGCCCTGCTGTACACCAACGCGGTGTCGATTGACTTGGCCCGGCACCACCACGACCCCGCGGAGCGAGAGGCCCGGCAGGAGCTGACCGACTTGCTGACACCCATCTCCAACGCGTGGTGCACCGATCTTGGTTTCGAGCTGACCTCGGTCGGCCTGCAGGTCCACGGCGGCATGGGCTACGTCGAGGAGACCGGCGTGGCCCAGTATTTGCGGGACAGCCGGATCGCCCCGATCTACGAGGGCACCAACGGCATCCAGGCCATCGACCTGGTCATCCGCAAGGTGCCGGTGCGCGGCGGCGGAGTGGTACGCGACCTGCTGGCCCAGATGGATGCCCTGGACGGCGAGCTGGCCGCCACCGGCCCGGAGCTGGCCGGGGTGCGGGCGGCGCTGGCCAGCGGGGTGCGCGCGCTGCGGGAAGCGACCGACTGGATCCTGTCCCACGGCCTGGCCGAGCCCAACGACGCCCTGGCCGGAGCGACGCCATACCTACGGCTGTTCGGCCTGGTCATCGGCGGCTGGCTGCTGGCCCGGTCGGCGCTCGCCGCCTCCCGGCTGCTGCCCAGCGCGGCCGGCGCCGACACCGTCTTCCTCCAGGACAAGATCGGCACCGCCCATTTCTACGCCGGCCAGCTGCTGCCCCAAGCCGCCGGTCTGCTCCCCGCAGTCACCGCTGGTGCCGGGCCGCTCTTCCAGGTCGATCTCAGCAGGGAAACCCAGTAATCCCTGGCCCGCTCATTGGGCCGCGATCACGGACCCGGCTGGTAGCCCGGCCGCCACTGGGCCTTGGAGCAGTCGTCGTCCAGCAGCGGCGTGCCGTCAGCGGCGCGGTCGGGATCGTCGGAGCCGTCGAGGTAGAGGGCCAGGGCCAGCGGGCTAGGGTCGGCCCAGTCGGCCGCGGTCATCGCGGTGCCCGACGGGGTGAACCAGCCCAGCGCGGACGCCTCGGCCCGGCCAGGAAGCGGCGGCGGCGGAACACCGGATGGGACCGCCGGAAGGCCACCAGGTGCCGGGTGAACGCGAGCAGGTCGCTGTCCGCCGCGGCCCAGTCGAACCAGGAGATCTCGTTGTCCTGGCAGTAGGCGTTGTTGTTGCCCTGCTGGGTGCGGCCGTCGGCGGCGCCGGAGGCGACCGCGAAGTTCGTGCCACCGGCGCCCGCGGCCGCGCCGAGCGGGAACGGGCTTCCGGGCAGCGTCGTCCGGGGCTCTGCCGGCACGGGCGCGGGCGCGGCGGTCACGGCTGGGCTTCCCCGCCCATGAGCTGGATGATGTCGCCGAGGGAGGGCACCTCGCCGTGGCGGCGGCGGATCACGTCGGCGATCAGCCCGGTCCACCCGGTCTGGTGGGACGCCCCGAGCCCGGCGCCGTTGTCGCCGTGGAAGTACTCGCTGAACACGAGGTTGTCCTTCCACGCCGGGTCGTGCTGCAGCCGGTTGACCCGGCCGAAGCACGGCCGGCGCCGTCCGGGCCCACGACGAAGATAGAGATGAGCCGGTCGCGCAGGTCCTGGGCGATCGCGCCGAGCGGCAGCCGCCGTCCCGACCCGGTCGGGTACTCGACCGTGAACTCAGCGCCGAAGTAGCTGTGGTAGCGCTCCAGCACGCTGATCGCCAGGTAGTTGAGCGGGAACCAGAGCGGCCCGCGCCAGTTGGAGTTCCCGCCGAACATGGCCGTGGTGGACTCGGCGGGCTCGTAGTCGATCGTCGCCCTGACCCCTTCGACGTCGAGCTCGTAGGGATGCTCCCGGTGGTAGGCCGACAGGGCGCGCAGGCCGTACGGGGACAGGAACTCGCCCTCGTCGAAGAGCTTGGCGAACAGCTTCTCCAGCCGGTCGATGCCGGTCACGGTCAGCAGCAGCCGCCGATCCCCCGGCTTGCCGCGCAGCAGGCCGGCCTTGCCGAGCTCCTGCTGGTCCGCCAGGCCCTGCCGGGCGAGGAAGTCCGCGAACTGCTTGCCGACCGTGAGCGAGCGCTCGAGCGCGGCCTCATCGACGACCGCGGCGGCGAGCGCGGGAATGATGCCCACCATCGACCGGACCTTCACCGGCACCGAGCCGCCGCCGGGGAGCAGCAGCCGGTCGTAGTAGAGCCCATCGGTGTCGTCCCACATCCCCAGGGCGTCCATGGCGTCGCTGATGCCGGCGAAATGCTCGAGGAACTTCAGGACCAGGTCGATGCCGGGCCGCTGGCCGGCCCGGTTCAGCACGGCGGCGACCGTTCCCATGGCGATCGCGTAGAAGGCCATCCACCCGGTCGCGTCGGACTGCTCCAGGGTGCCGCCGACCGGCAGGTGCGAGCGGTCGATCGGGCCGATGTTGTCCAGGCCGAGGAAGCCGCCCTCGAACAGGTTGTTGCCTTCGGCGTCCTCCCGGTTGACCCACCAGGTGAAGTTGACCAGCAGCTTGTCGAAGACCCGGCTCAGGAAGCCGGTGTCGCGCCCGCCGTCGATGGCGAACACCTCGAGCGCGGCCCACGCCTGCACCGGCGGGTTCACGTCGCCGAAGTCCCACTCGTACGCGGGGAGCGCCCCGCTGGGATGCTGGAACCATTCGCGGCACAGCAGGATCAGCTGGTACTTCGCGAACCCCGGATCCACGTGGGCGAGCGCGACGCAGTGGAACGCGAGATCCCAGGCGGCGAACCAGGGGTATTCCCACTTGTCCGGCATCGACATGATGTCGAAGGCGTTGAAGTTGCGCCACCGGGAGTTCCGCCCGGTCAGCCGCTCCGGCGGCGGAGGCGGCTGGGCCGGGTCGCCGTCGAGCCAGCGGCTCACGTCGTAGGCGTACAGCTGCTTGCCCCACAGCATCCCCGCGAAGGCCTGCCGCATGACCATCGCCTCGTCGGCCGTCGCCGCCGCGGGCGTCAGCTCGCGGTAGAACTCGTCGGCCTCGGCCCGGCGCAGCGCGACGACCCGGTCGAAGTCCCCGCCGAGCGGGTCGGCCGCCTCCGCCGTCTCGCCCGGCACCGGGCGCAGCCGCAGCCGCAGTTCGGCCGTCTCGCCGGGCGCGAGCCGCACCTGGTACCAGAACGCGGCTTTCGTGCCCCGCCCGGCCGGGTTGACGGTTGGCGCCCCGCTGATCACATGGTCGTTGATGCCGTCCTTGGGGTAGGGCGTGACCGGCGCCGCGCCCTAGAGCCGGGCGAGGTTGGTCTCGTTCTCGCAGAACAGCGGCTCGGGCGCGCCGGCCGGGCCGCCGCCCGCTAGCAGTTCCATGGTGCCGCCGAACGGGTGCCCGATCGTCATCGACGCCGGGCCTGCGGCCTCGATGACCGGCTTGGCGGCGCCGAGATCCCAGGACCAGGTGTTGCGGAACCACGCGGTCGGCAGCACGTGCAGGGTCTCGGCCTCCGGCCCCGCGTTGGTCACGGTGATCGCCATCAGCAGGTCGTCCGGGTCGTTCTTGGCGTAGTGCACCTCGACGATCCAGTACCGGTCGCTGTCGAAGACCCCGGTGTCGATCAGCTCGTACTCGGGCTGCAGCCGGTTCCGCGCGGCGTTCTGCTCGATGAGGTCCTCATACGGGAACGCGGCCTGCGGATAGTGATAGCGCCACCGGTTCCACGCGTGGCTCGGGATCGCGTCCAGGTACCACCAGTACTCCTTCACGTCCTCGCCGTGGTTGCCCTGCGCGCCGGTCAGGCCGAACGCGCGCTCCTTGAGGATCGGGTCCCTGCCGTTCCACAGCGCCAGCCCCAGGCACAGCCGCTGCTCGATGTCGCAGAATCCGGCCAGGCCGTCCTCACCCCACCGGTAGGCGCGCGACCGGGCGTGATCGTGCGGCAGGTAGTCCCACGCCTCGCCGCCGGGGCTGTAGTCCTCGCGCACCGTGCCCCACTGCCGCTCGCTGACGTACGGGCCCCACCGGTACCAGTCGCCAGCCTGGCGCAGCCCGTCCTCGAGCCTGCCGAAATTCGCCACCCGGTCCCGTTCAGCGCCCACAGGCAGTCCCCTTCGCGTCGATCTCCGGCGAGCAGTCTTTCACCAGTAGAAGGCGGGCTGGCAGCACCCGTCCAACGCCTGTCACCAATGATCCGATAGCCGCGCGCAAGGGCTACGCCAGGTCAGCCGCTCACCTGGGCCGCGGACCATGACAGCGAAGACTTGTACGTGCTATCACACGCAAAAGTCTTCGCGATCATGGTGTACCCGGACACCACCACGTCCTGCTGGGGGATTACTCGAGCCGGTCGGCGAGCCGGCGGGCGGCGAGTTGCAGGGCCTCCCAGACGGTGGCGAAGGGCGGCGCGTAGGCGAGATCCATGCCGGCGAGATCATCGACCGTCATCGCGCCCCACAGCGCAGCGGCAGCGGTGTCGATCCGCTTGCCCGCGCCGTGCCCGCCGACGATCTGCACGCCCAGCAGCCGCCGGGTGCCGTGCTCGGCCAGGACTTTGGTCGCGATCGGTTCGGCCTCGGGCATGTAGGCGGCAACGGTGCTGCCCTCGGTCACCAGCGAGCCGACGGTGAGCCCGGCGGCGGCGGCCTCGGCCGTGCTCAGCCCGGTCCGGGCGATCTCCGCGTACTGAGAGCCGGCGGCGAACCGGGTGATCGCAGTGCCGAGCACGCCGCCGAAGCGGGAGTTGCCGCCGGCCAGGTTGTCGCCGACGACGCGGCCCTGCTTGTTGGCGTGCGTGCCGAGCGGGACGAACGCGTACCTGCCGGTGATCCGGTGAATAGCCTCGCAGCAGTCGCCGACCGCCCACACGCCGTCGCCCAGCTGCCCGCGCTCGTCGGGGGTGTAGCCGCCGAACCGGCCGAGCGGCAGTCCCGCCTCCGCGCCGAGCTCGCTGGCGGGCTGGATCCCGACGCCGAGCACGACCACATCGGCCGGGCAGGTCCGGCCGTCGCTCGTCACGATTCCGCTCACCTGGCCGCCGTCGTCGCTGGTACCGACCGAGGCGACCTGGGTGCTGGTGAGGACGTCGATGCCGGATTCCTTCAGCACGCCGCTGATCCGGGAGCTCATGTCGGGGTCGAGGCTGCTCATCACCTCCGACCGGGTGATGAGCGTCGTGTCCAGTCCGCGGCGGACCGTCGCCTCCGCCATCTCGAGGCCGACGTAGCCGCCGCCCACCACGACGGCCCGGCGGGCGCCGGGCGGCTCGCCGGTCGTGCCGTAGCCGAGCAGGTCGAGCCAGGCCGCGCCGTCGTCGAGGTTCTTGACCGGGTGCATCCCGCTGATCAGGCCGCCGCCGGCGTCTCGGGCCCAGGCCGGTATCACCGCCCGGGCTCCGGTGGCCAGGACCAGCTCGTCGAATGCCGCCTCCGCGGCATCGTCCTGGTCATCGCGGTAATGCACCACGCGGCGGGTCAGGTCCAGGCTGGTCGCGGTGGCGCCCATGCGCAGGTTGACGCCCATGTCGCGGTGCTTGCCCGCTGACCGGGCGACCAGGTCCTGCGCGTCATCGACGTCTCCGGCGATCCAGTACGGGATGCCGCACGCGGAGTAGGAGGTGTGCCCGCTGCTCTCCAGCACCGTCACCTCGAGATCGAGGCCGCGCGCCCGGGCCCGGCGGAGGGCCTGGTGCGCGGCGCTCATGCCGGCGGCGTCCGCTCCGACGACGACCACGCGCCTGGACCGCGGCATCTAGGTCGTCCGCTGCCTGCGTGCGTCGAGGTATGCGGCAATCCCGTCGCGGGTGCGCACGATCGTGACGCCGGATCGCTGTTCGACATCTAGCATGCTGTCTCCTGACCAGAGCGACGACCCTACCGATCCTGCCGGAGCATGGCGGGCCGGCCCGCGGCGGGGGTACGGCCCGTCAGCGAAAACGCAGCGGAAACACGCTCGTCATCTGTGGTAACAGGGACGGAATACAGCCAGATTATGCTGCAAATTGAGACGATAATGCGCGCGCGGGGACTGGCCGCTCGCGTTGTGGCTGTCTGTGCCTTGAACACGGTCGTTCAGCAGGCTACGGATCCGACCGCGGAGGCAGGCATGAGCGACCAGGAGCACTCAAACGATCGTCCGGTGTCTACCGAGGCGGAGGGCCGGGACGAGCTGGCCACCTGGGCCGACGGCGACATGGGCCTGCCCTTCTGCGGTGACGAGTACCCTCCGCTCAAGGGTTCCCCCGGCACCATCATCTGCACCAAGCCGTGTCACCCGCAGGCCGAGATTCACCTCAACGAGGAGACCGGCTGGGTGTGGCGGGCCACTGAGTAGCGGTCCAGCGACCGTCTCCCGGGGCTACCGGGCGGCCGCGGCCCAGCGGTACCCGTGCTCCGGCCGGCCGCTCGCGCCGTAGCGCAGGCGGACCGCCACCCGGCCCAGGTCGTGCAAGTGGGTGAGGTAGCGCTGGGCGGTGGCCCGGCTCATGCCGGTCCGCTCGGCCACCTCGGTAGCCGACAGGTCCTCGCCGGCCTCCGCGAGCAGCCGCTCGACCGTCTCCAGGGTGTAGTCCGACTTTCCCTTGGCCCCGGCGAGCTGATTGGTCGCGCGCAGCGCGCCGAACACGCGGTCCACGCCCCGCTGGTCGGTGACGCGGAGCCGGTCCAGCCGGGACCGCATCGATGCGTAGGAGAGCAGCTTGTCGCGCAGCGCCGGGAAGCTGAACGGCTTCAGCAGGTAATGCAGCGCCCCGTGCTGCATCGCGGCGCGGACGCTGTCGGCGTCCTTGGCCGCGGTGATGACGATCACGTCCACCGGCGGGTGATCGTCTCGCCGCAGCCGCGCGACCAGGTCCAGCCCGTGCTCGTCGGGCAGGTACAGGTCCAGCAGCAGCAGCTCGGGCCTGAGCTCGTCCACCGCCTCGACCGCGGCGGCCGCCGTGTGCGCCTGCGCGATCACCTCGAAGCCCTCGACCTTGCCCACGTAGGCGGCGTGGATCGAGGCCACCCGGTAGTCGTCGTCCACCACCACGGTGCGGATCATGGCGTGGCCAGCCGTTCCGGCTGCCCGGCGGTGTCCGAGCCGTGATCGGCGGCGGCGGCCTCGCCTGCGGCCGCGGCGGGCGGGACGGGCGGGACGTCGAGGCAGCCGGGCAGCACGACGGTGAACACCGCGCCGCCGTCGCGGCCGACGCTGACCATCCCGCCGCGCCGTTCGGTGATCTGCCGGACCAGCGCGAGACCGAGTCCCCGGCGGGCGCCGGTCGGCGACGACTTGCTCGTGAACCCGTCGGTGAAGATCGCTTCCCGCATGTCGTCGGGCACCCCGGGGCCGGAGTCGCGGACCCGGATCAGCAGGTTGGCGCCGGCCGACACGGTGGTCAGCTCGACCCATCGCGGCCCGGGCCCGGCCGCCGTGGCCTCGATCGCGTTGTCGATGAGGTTCCCGGTCACGGTCAGCACCGGGGTGACGTCGGTGATGTCGGCGTCCACCCGGCAGTCGGCGGCGACACTAAGTGCGACGCCGCGCTCGTCGGCCAGCGCGGACTTGGCCAGCGTCAGGGCCACCAGCTTCGGGTCGCGCAGGGCCGACT
Organism: uncultured Actinomycetes bacterium; assembly: GCA_963702235.1. GTDB lineage: Bacteria > Actinomycetota > Actinomycetes > Streptosporangiales > Streptosporangiaceae > PALSA-505. The sequence continues at coordinate 115,653 of CAVPBZ010000016.1, read as the reverse complement.
TCAGCTGCTCGGTGAGCGCGTCGGTCACCTGCGACACGTCGGTGACGAAGCGGATCGCCTCGTCGTACTCGCCCAGCTCGACCAGCCCCACCAGCGTGTGCAGCCGGTTGGCGAACTCGTGCGACTGGGCCCGCAGCGCCTCGGTGAGCCCGATGGCCTCGTCCAGCTCGCGCTTGAGGGATTCGGACTCGGTCTGGTCGTGGAAGGTGACCACCCAGCCGAGATGGCGCCGCTGATCCAGGCGGATCGGCATCCGGTTCGCGACCAGCACCCGGTCTCCGGCGAGCACGAGCAGGTCGCTGCCGCTGATCTCGCCCCGCACGATGTCGCTCAGCCGGCCGGGCGGGAGCAGGTCGCGCAGCGGGCGGCCGAGGAACTCCGGCGGCAGCCGCAGCAGCCGCCGGGCGGCGTCGTTGGCCAGGATCACCCGCTCGCCCTGGTCGTAGCCGAGGACCGCCTCCCGGATCCCGTGCAGCATCGCCTCCCGTTCCTGCAGCAGCGCCGCGATCTCCCCCAGTTCCAGCCCGAACGTCTGACGCTTCAGCCGCCGCGCGAACGCCAGCGCCGCCAGGACGGCAATCGCGAGGACGGCCAGCAGGTACGTCGCGAACGACCGGAGCGCGCCTGACATCGTCTCGGCCACGTCGGCCGCCCTGAAGCCGACCGACACCTCGCCGCTGAGCCTGCCCTGATACATCAGCGGGGCCTTGCCGGCGGCGACCCAGCCGAGCGTTCCGTGCTGGACGCCCATCCAGGGCCTGCCGGTGCGGAACGGCTCGCTGGAGACCGGCTCCCGGTCATCCTGGACCGGCTTTCCGATCAGGTCCGGGCTCGGGTGCGCGTACCTGATCCCCCGGGCGTTGGTGATGACGACGAACAGCGCCCCGGTCGCTGCCTTGGCCGCCACGGCCAGGCGCTGGACCTCGCCGCCGGGCCGCCCGTGAACCACCCCGGCCGCGATCGCGGGCTGGGAGGCCAGGCTCTGCGCGACGGCCAGGGCGCGGTGCTCGAACTGCTGATCAAGCTGGCGCTTGACGTTCCACGTCACGACCCCGAAACCGGCCGCGAGCGCCACGACCAGGATCGTGACTTGCATGATCACGACCTTGGTGGACAAGCGCTGCCACGACACGCGCCGCATCTGGCTCCTCGGGCTATCTAGCCAGGGTTCTCACGAGTTTCCGCAGTGTAACAGCAGCTTATCAAGAGGGTAAAGCCGCGCGGCCTTGAGCATAACGAGCAAAACGCGCGCAGCGCGCTTTACGCGAGCATTGATCGTAACGAGCGCAGCGCGCTTTATGCGGTCATCGAGCGTAAGCGTGACCCAGGCCACACGGTCGGGTTAGGTTCCCGGCATGCGAGTCCAGCTTTCCTCAACCGAGCGGATGCCGTGATTGGTCATGCCTTTCCCGAACCGGAACCAGCAGGAAAATGGCGCCATTCGCGCCAGCAAGGAGAATGCGATGAGCGTGCTGGCTGATCCCGAGATTAGCACGCCGCGGCGCGAGCACGCCGGCATAGAACTGTCGGCGGTGACCAAGCGTTTCCTGACCCCGGCCGGGACGGTGTTCACCGCATTGCGCGACGTGAACCTGACCGTCGAGCCCGGCCAGTTCTGTGCGGTCGTCGGGCCGACCGGCTGCGGCAAGTTGACGACCCTGACCATGGTCGCAGGTCTTGACCGGCCCAGCGCGGGCGTGGTGCGCGTGGGCGGCCAGCCGGCCGACGGGATCACTCCGGGCACCAGCTTCATGTTCCAGGCCGATGCGCTGCTGCCCTGGAAGACCGTGCTCGCCAATGTGGCGCTGGGCCCGGTCTTCCGCGGGACGTCCAAGAAGGAGGCCCTCGCCAGCGGCAGGGAGTGGCTGCGGACAGTGGGCCTGGCCGGCTTCGAGAACCATCACCCCCATCAGCTGTCCGGCGGCATGCGCAAGCGGGTAAGCCTGGCGGCGGCGCTGATCAACGAGCCGTCCATCCTGCTGATGGACGAGCCGTTCGCCGCCCTGGACGTCCAGACGAAGGCGATCATGTCCAACGAGCTGCTCACGCTGTGGGAGCGGACCCGGCCGTCGGTCATCTTCGTCACCCACGACCTGGAAGAGGCGATCGCCCTGGCCGACCGGGTCGTGGTCATGACCGCGGGGCCCGGCACGGTCAAGGGGGTCTACGACATCGACCTCCCCCGGCCCCGGGGAGTGGTGCAGGAGATCCGCTTCCAGCCTCGCTTCGTGGAACTTCAGCAGCAGATCTGGCAGGCACTGCGCGAAGAGGTGCAGCGCGCCTACGCGCGCACCGCGGGCCCGGCCGGGGGAGGACAGTCATGAGCCGGAAGACAGCCGACGCCGCCGGCCCGGCGGCCATCACCGCGGCCCGGTCCGCCATCGCGCCGGATCCAGCCGCGGCGGAAACCGCGATCTCCGCCCGGGCGAGGCAGCGGGCCCGGCGCCGGCGGCAGCTCATCTGGGCGGCCCGGGCCGGCACCCTCGTGTTCCTGCTCGGCGGCTGGCAGCTGTTCACGACCTGGAAAATCGTCGATCCGTTCTTCTTCGGCCAGCCCAGCGGCGTCTGGCACCAGCTCACCGACTGGGCGCAGCACGGAACCGAATACGGCTCGCTGTGGCTGCAGGTATGGATCACGATGAAGGAAGCACTCCTGGGCTTCGCCGTGGGCGTGGCCGGCGGCATTGTCTTCGGGGTCCTGCTGGGGCAGGTCCGGTTCCTCGCCGACGTCCTCGGGCCCTACATCAAGGCCATGAACGCGCTCCCGCGCATCGTGCTGGGCTCGATCTTCGTCGTCTGGCTGGGCCTGGGCACGACCTCCAAGGTGATGCTGGCCGCCGTCCTGGTCTTCTTCGTCGTCTTCTTCAACGCCTTCCAGGGCGTCCGCGAAGTCGACCGCAACTTCATCGCCAGCGCGCGCGTGCTGGGCGCCTCCCGGTTCCAGATCGTCCGTCACGTCGTGCTGCCGTCTGCGCTCACCTGGATCATCGCGAGCCTGCACGTGGCCTTCGGGTTCGCCATCATCGGCGCGATCGTCGGCGAGTTCCTCGGCGCGCAGAAAGGCCTAGGGCTGGTCATCGCCACCGCGCAGAACAACTTCAATCCTGACGGCGTGTTCGCCGCGATGCTGATCATCGCGATCCTGGCCCTCACCGCCGAGGGCCTGATCGGCCAGCTGGAGCGGCGGCTGCTCTCCTGGCGGCCCCAGACGGCATCCGCTGATGTAGCCATCGCCACCACCGACGCGGCCATGGCCGCCGGTACCTGAACTGCTGCGGGCCGCGACGGCCCGCACAGTCCGCACTCACCCAGGCACGACAAGCAGAGAAACGGAAAGGAGCGTGCTCACCATGTTCACATTGAGGCGAATCCCCGTCAGGGCGCTGGCCGGAGCGGCTGCGATCGTGTTCGCGGCCGGTCTCGCAGCGTGCAGCAGCGCGGCTGGCGGTGCCAGCGGCAGCGGGCTGCCCACGGTCACGATGATGGTCGGCGGTATCGACAAGCAGATTTACCTGCCCTACCAGCTCGCCCAGGGCCTCGGTTACTACCAGAAGTACGGCGTCAACATGCAGCTCAGTACCGAGCAGACGGGCGGAGTCGGGGCGGAGACGGCGATGGCGTCCGGTCAGGTGGACATGGCCGGGGCCTGGTACGTGCACACCATCGACTTCCAGCTGGCCGGGAAGAACGTCATCGACGTGGCGCAGCTCAGCGGCGCGCCCGGCGAGCGGGTGATGTGCTACAACGGCGCCGGGGTCAAGACGCCTGCTGACTGGGCGGGCAAGAGCATCGGCGTCACGGACATCGGATCGGGGACCGACGACCTGGTGCTCTACCTCGCTGCGCGGTACCACCTGACATCGAAGCAGTTCAGCCGCGTGGCCGTCGGCGCCGGCCCCACCGTGATCGCCGCGCTGCAGCATCACCGGGTCGCCTGCGCGATGACCACGCAGCCGACTGTCAACGCGATCGAGAAGCAGCACATCGGCTACTCCGCGATCGACCTCGCGACCACAAGCGGCGTCAAGCAGTGGCTGGGCGGTTTCCAGCCGACCGCGGGCGTGCTGGCACAGGCCAGCTGGGTAAGCGCACACCGGGACACCGTTCAGAAGGTGGTCGACGCGCTCGTCGCGACGATGCACTGGATCAGCACGCACAGCGCGGCCCAGATCGCCGCCAAGATGCCGCCCGCCTACGTCTCGAACGGGCTCACCACCCGCGCTGACTACATCAGCGCGCTCGCGAAGGACAAGACTCAGTTCCTCCCCGACGGGATGATGCCGGCCAGCGGGCCGCAGGGCATCCTCGCCGTCGAGAAACTCGCCGGCAAGGTCACCGGTCCGGTCAACCTCGCGACCACCTACACGAACTCCTACGTGATCAAGGCAAACAAGCTCGAAGGCTTCACCAGGTAGCGAGCCCACCCAGCCAGGTCGGGCTGGTGCGGCTAGCGGTCCAGCAGAGCGACCAGCCGGGCGGGGGCCACGGCCCGGTACGCGTCCTGGCACAATTCCGCGATCTCCGCCCAGCCCGCCTGGCGGTCAAGCCGGACACCGATCCATCCCCGGCCGCCCACATAGGGCGGCCTGAAGAACCGGCCGGGCTGGGAGGTAACCAGTTCGTGCTGCGCCCCCGGCAGGCCCGCACACCACAGATGCGGAAAGTCATCCGCGTGATGACCCTGCGCCCATACCGTCACGAACGCGCTCTTCCCGGCGAACCAGGTCGGCGCGCCGTGGCTGAGCCGCTCGGTAACCTCGGGCAGCGCCAGGCAGATCGTCCGGACCCGCCCGGCCACACCGGCTGTCATAGCGCATCTCCCCCAGGCGTCCTCAGCTCCCCCAGGCGTCCTCAGCCGACGGGTTGCACGGGAGCCAGGGAGTTGCCGGGCGCGATCTGCGAGCAGTCATTCGGTGCCTGGCTTCCGGCAAAAAGGCTGTCGAGCCAGGCCAGGGCCGCCGGAATCCAGAGGGGGAAGGTCGTCACATGGCTCGTAGCGTCGTACTGGGTGTAGTCCACGGCCGTGCCGGAGGCACAGAAGCCGCGGGCCAGGGTGCGGACGTCGCCCGCAATCATCACCCCGTCGCCGGGACCGATGCCGGGCTTGTTGCCTGGGGTGCCTTCGAGGATGCCGTTGGCCCCCTGGCCGATAAACATGGGAATGGCGGGAGACCCGAGGCTGCCGGTATTGAGCTCATTCTCGACTTTGACGAGGACGGGAATGCTGGCCGGATTTGCGTATTGTGGTTTAGCCAGCTGGGCAAAGGTAAGCCCCGGGTACTGGCCCAGGACGTTGGTGATCGATGCTTTTTGCAGCTTGTTGTAGAGCTGACGTCCGTAACTGCTCAGGTAGGGCGTGATGCTGATGTGGAAACCCCGGGCGATACCGATGATGGCCATCGGCATAACACCCGCCCAGACGAGGCTGCCGCTCACGTACGAGAGGTTGTGGGCCGGGTCGACGAGCACGCCGCCTTCGGCGGCGCCGACCAGCTGCTGGTTGACGTCAGGGGCGTAGGCCGGTGCCATCTGGGCGGCCCAGTCGGTGGCGATCGCACCCCCCGAGTAGCCGAACATGCCGATCGGGGTGCTGGTGGTCAGTCCCGTGAGCGGGGAGCTTGTAGCGGCCCGTATCGAGTTAAGGGTGTTGATCCCGTACTCCGGTCCGGCGGCGAAGTCAGCGGTCTGGCCCTCGGTGTCGGGAACGATGACCGTGTAGCCCTGCAGCAGCAAGGGGGCGATCACCACCGACTCGGCGTCAGTAATGAACCCGCCCAGGCTGACCCCGCCGGCAATCTGGACGGAAGGTTCGTCGGCCGGGTTGAGCGAGTCGTAGAAGGACTGGTAGGAGACCGCGCGGGGGGAGCCCAGGCGCACGGGCGGCTGGAGCACCGAGGTGACGTTCGTCGCCGGCTGGCCCAGCGCGCCGGCCGACCGGTACACCAGCTGGATGACGCGGACCGGAAGCGCCACGCCGGTGACGTGGTAGGACAGGGTCCGGGTCTTCAGCACGGTGCCCGGCGGGACCTGAGCCAGCGGCGTGCTGCCCCGGTAGGCATAGAAGGAGCCCCGGCCGGGAACGGTCGCCGCCCGCGCCAGCGGGGCTGACACGCCGAGCAGGCCAGCCACCGCCAGGGCCACCGCTGTCGTCACGGCCACCCTGGATCGGATCCACACCGACATCGCCTGTCTCCCGTCTGCCTGGACTCGCGGGGCTTGTTACCCAGTAGTAAGTATGAACCGCCCGGCGTCGCCCGTCACGCCAAACCCGGAGTCAGTGGTCAGGGCGCCCGTCGTTCATCCGAATCTGGCGACGAGGGGAAGGATGGCGCGGGCGCTGACGGTGCCGACGACGTTCCCGCCGGCGGCCTGGACATCAAAGGTGCCGAACCCGTTGTGGTAGGTGTTGTAGGGCGACTCGCCGAGCGCGCCGACATATTCGATCTTCTTGTGCTGGGCGAGGGCGGCGGCTCCCTGGGCGAAGTTGTGCACGATGACCGCGCCTCGGGCCGGCTGGGTGACGGTATAGATGAAGGGGTCGAACACCTGCGGGGACACGCTGTGGGCCATCAGCATGGCCAGCGCGTACTCGTTCATTGCATCCCAGCTGGACATGCCGTACGGGTCGTTGAGCCACTGCGAGGAAGGGCTTTCGACGTCTTTGGCGGCGGCGTGGATGTCTTGCTGGTAGAGGTGGTAGGCGGGGGTGACGCTGGGGTCGGGGGCGCCGAAGGTGAGCCCGACGTAGCTCTTGGCGAAGGTCTGCGCGCTGAGGGCGCTCTTCATCGCGCTGAGCCAGCCCGGCACGATCGTCCCAGAGGTGCCGATGACGGAGGACAGGCCGTTGAGCTGGAGGAGTTCCTTGAAGAACGTGGCGCCGGTGGGAGCGTCCTCCTCGGTGAAGATCGCGCAGGCGTGAGCGCTGGCGACCTGCGCCGCCTCGGTCTCATAGGACGGCTGGCCCGGGGAGAGAGAGATGCTGGCGACGATCTTGCCGCCGAGGGCCTGGAACGCGTGCACGGATGCGGGCCCGGCTCCCTGCGAGGCGACGTCGGTGGCGTAGACCGCGGCGGCGGTTGTGCAGTGCTTCACCCGCGCCGCGTAGTAGGCCATCGCGTAGCCGACGGCGGCGTCGGGCGGGGTATTGCGCCAGAAGTACTTGTAGGAAGTCTTGTCGAACAGTGACTGACCCGCTCCGACCGTCATCGGGATGTGCGCCCGGTTGAAGATCGGGATCGTCGCCGATGCCTCATTGGAGTCTGGGCCCATGATCCCGACCAGGTTCGGGGTGCTGGCGATCAGCTTGTCCGCGGCCGGAACCGCATCCGCCGGGTCGCCACGGTCATCGACGTTCGCCCACACGAACTTGTGCCCGAGCACTCCCTCGTGCGCGTTGATATCTACGATGGCCGCAATCATGCCCGACGCCCCCTCCGGGCCGTAGGACGCGTCCGGACCGCTGAAGGGCGCGAACGACGCGACCACCAGCGACCCGCTCTTCGCCGGGCTCGCTGGGCCTGTCGAAACCGGCGGCGACGACGAGGCAGACCCAGAGGTCGCCGCGCTGCTGCATCCAGCCACCAGGCAGAGACCAGTCAGCGCAGCCGCAGTCCGCAGCGTAATCCTCTTCCCGAATGCGGCTTGCCGCTCAGGGGCAAAATTCGCGTTCAACATGGACTGGCTCCTTCAGTTCTCGCGCAATGCAGAACACAATCTTGACTACCTCGGCACCAGGGCTCGTCACCGTCATGACGACCGCTCCTCTGATGCCGCTGGCCAATTCTCCGGACTGCCGCCGAGCATCACCGCTCCCAGCATGTCGTGGTCACGCGCCTGGTGAGCGGGACAAGATAGCGCCACCTTGCCGGCCACCAGGACGTGACACCAGTCGGCGACGGCGAGCACGTCCTTTACTCGCTGCTCCACCGCGATAACCGCCACACCCACTCCGGTCAGCCTCGGGAGCACCTCATTGAGGACCTTGCGGCCCGCGTCCGGAGACAAGCCAGCGGTGGGTTCATCGACAATAAGCACGACTGGCTCGGCGACAAGGGCCCTGCCGATCGCGACCATCTTCCGCTCGCCACCGCTCAAGGTCTCAGCCCGCCGGCTGCGCAGCCCTTTGAGGGATGGAAGTATGTCCAGGACGGCGGCAACCCGTTCTCTTGACTTGACCTTCGAAAGGATATAGCCGCCCATCTTCAGATTTTCGTTGACAGTCATCGAGCCGAAAACATCATGGTTTTGCGGAACGTAGCTCAAACCCCGCTTCGCGAGCGCGGCAGCGTTGCTTCCCGTGACATCGGCCCCATTCATTACAATATGGCCCGAATACACAGACACGAGGCCGGCCACTGCTTTCATCAACGTGCTCTTCCCCGCGCCGTTGACACCAAGGACAGCCGAGATCTGGCCCGCCTTGAAGCTCGCGGACACACCTTTGACCACGGGGATGCCCGGTTCATATCCCGCCTCTATCTGCTGCAGCACCACTGCATCTGCCGCAGCGACGGACTGCTTGGGCTCAGCCGACCAGGTAGGCATCGATAACCTCCGGATTCAGCCTGAGCTCGGCCATGGTTCCGTCAGCGACGACGCGACCCGCTGCCATGACGACAACGCGGTCGGCCCGCCGTTCGACGAACTCAAGCTCGTGCTCGATGATGAGGAACGTCAGCCCGCGGGCTCGGAGGATTTCCACGAGACGCTCTATCTCGGCGACGATAGACGGGGTAACGCCGGCTGTCGGCTCATCGAGGACGAGAATCTTCGGCTCCGTCATAAGGGCGCGGGCAATCTCAAGGATTCTCCGCTGACCGCCGCTGAGATTGCCCGCATACACGTCCTCCCAGGCGGTCAGGCTGAAGTCCTGGAGCAGTGCCCTCGCCTTGACGCGAAGCTCAGCTTCCTCCTGAGTCCATGTACGTCGCCCCGCCAAGGCAAAGCGAAGCTTCGCGCCGCGCTGCCCGGGAACGCCAACGAGAAGGTTTTCAAGCACTGTCATCTGGCGGAACTCTGTCGGCAGCTGATAGGTACGGGTCAGCCCGAGCCGGGCTATCTGATAGGCGGCCTTGCGCGTCACGTCAACGCCGTTGAATATCACTCTCCCGGCCGCTGGCTTCATCGCGCCCGAGATGACTTCCACGAGTGAAGACTTGCCAGCGCCGTTCGGCCCGACGATGGCGAGGATCTCTCCTGGCGCGACGGTGATGGACACATCGTTGACAGCCAAGGTCCCGCCGAAGGCGAGGGATACGCCACTGACCTCAAGAATAGGCTCCGCCGGCAGGCCCGGCGCAGAGTTCATCACGGCTCACCGTTGCTTGACACGAGGGGGGAGCTGGTGACTGCGGCCGGCCCCGTCCTCGCCGCTGCCATCCCGCGATTACCCGCTACTCCCAGTGGGACGCAATATCGCCTTTCAGGAACGATTCCCTGCGGGCGGAACCATAGGAAAGTTAGCGTCATGACGCCGATGACAATCCACTGCAACGACCCGACCAGGTTCGGCGGCAACGATGTGGGCAGGAACCGGGATCCCTCGGCGAGGACGATCTGAGTCAGGAAAACACCGATCAGAACGCCGATGTTGTTGCCTACACCGCCGACGATGATGGCTGAGAAGATCACCAGCGTCTCCGCGTACGACCACGATCCGGGGGACCAGGTACCTATGAACTCGACGAGCAGGGCACCGCTCACGCCTGCCATTCCGGCGCCAACGACGCTGACAACTACCCGGCACCAGGTCGCGTTGACCCCGAGCGCGGCCGCGCCTCTGGCATTCTCCCGCACCGCGCGCACCGCCCGGCCGAGCGGGGACGCCGTGAGACGATGGATAATGACGTAACCAAGCAGGCACACAGCTGCCATGAACGCCACGTAGATCCAGGCATAAGCTGCGGACGACACCCGTAGCGTTCCCGCCAGCGGCTGCGGCACCAGCGAGAGGCCGGCCTGGCCGTTGAACAGCGGAATGACCGCGCTCACTGTGAGCAGGGCCATGACCGCTATGACGAAGGTGACAATCGCCTCGTAGTCACTGCGCATGCCCTGCCGCAGGATCAGGGCCACGGCAAGCCCGAACACGCTCGCGATGAGCCCGGCGACGATGATCGGCAGCGGGAACGGCAGGGCCGCGCCGAAGAAGTACTGCTGCGCGCCGAACTGGTGCGAGGGATGCCCTAGCGCCAGCACTGCCGCGGTGTAAGCTCCCACCGATTGAAAAAGAATGAAGGCGAAGTTATAAATGCCGTACAACCCGTATTGAAGGTTCAGCCCCCAAGCCGCGAGAATATCCACGCCGAGGTACACGAGCAAAGTTGTCGCATAAAAATCTATGGCGCTCATACGACAGCGACCTCCGCACCCTCTTTGGCCAGGCTGAACAGGCCGCCGGGCCGGGTGATCAAGACGATGATCAGCAGCGCGAACGCGACAAGTTCTTTGAGGCTAGGCGGGATGTAGAGGGCGGACACCTCCATGACAATGCCCAGCACGAGCGAGGCCACCGCGGCCCCGACCGGTCTGCCCACTCCGCCCAGCACCGTCGCCGCGAAGATGATCACGAGGAACTCCTCGCCGGTTGCCTGCTCGAACGCGCCGGTCGCCAGGGCCAGGACGACCCCGCCGAGCCCGCAGAAGATTCCGGACACGATCCACGTGTAGTCCAGGATCTTCCTGGCCTGCACACCCGATGACTGCGCGAGGTCGGGATTGGTTGCCAGTGCGCGCATCGCCATGCCGACGCGCGTGTAACGCAGCCCGATGGCGACGATGAGCACTGCCGCCACGGCGATGCCGATGCTGATGAGCTGGACGCCGGTCAGCAGAATCCCGCGCTGGCCGAAGAAAGTGAACAGCCGCCCCGAGCTGACTTGCAGCGAGAAGAATCGCGGACCAAACACCGCGAGCAGGATATTCTGAAGAATAAGACCGGTCCAGAGCGTTACTATGAGCATGCCGAACCGGTTAACCCCGTGCCGGACGAACCGCCGGAAAATGAATCTGTTCAACGCCAGGGACACAACAGCCCCGGTTACAGCCCCTACGACGAAGAGTTCCCACAAGCCGCCGCCGACTGAATTTGCCGCGTAAGCAACGAACGCGGCGGTGATCATAATATCGCCGTAGGCAAAATTGAATATGTTGCTCACTCCCGCTTGCAGCGTGAAGCCAACAGCGGCGAGAGCGACGTAGGCGGCTGTCGCGATGCCGAAGCCGACGGCTGGGACAATTAGCACCGGCAAGCCACCTCCGTCATGCCTCCGTTCCGGTCGGGCCAGGATGTGGCTCGCCGAAGAACCGCCGGCCAAGATAATTGTGAAAGTGCCCGACGATGCGCTCCATCTCAACCAGTTGCCCCAGGTGCCGGGACCGGGACCGGTTGCCGGCCGAGACCTTGGCCACGATCTCGACATCTTCTGTGGTGAAGCCTTCGGCCCGCGCCATCATGTCTGACCAGTCGCTGTCGGCGATTTCGCGGGGAACGAACATTGTCGCCCGGATCACCGTCCGGTCGACGGCGACCGGGTCCACCACGAGATATGAAAGGAACAGGTGGTCATAGAGGGCGACCATCGAGGGCGGGATCATGACGACGACGCGGTGGGTCCGTTCGTGCTGTCCGACGGTGGGCGGGTCATAGCCGGTCGGTTCGGTCCACAGGGCCTTTCCCCCCTCGCTGGCGCCCCACCTATGCGACCCGCCGGCCGGCACGAATCCCCTGGTCGGCACCACGTCGTTCAGCGTCTTGGGATGAACCTTGAACAGGTGATAGCTCTCCATCGCGTTCTCGAAGACCTGCTTCCAGTTCGCAGCGACCTCGAAATCCCGGCCCCGGCGGCGGAAGAGGGGCACGTAACGGCTCGGAGCGTAAGGCTGGGTGAGCACCTCCAGCCCCCGCAGCCGATCCGCGAGTGGCTCGACGTCGTCGGCCATGGAAACGAACACGAGGCCGCCCCATGTGTCAACCTGGTACGTCGGGAGGCAGTTCCGGTCCTTATCTATCGCGACATTGCCGTGGTAAGGGGTGCCGAGAAGCTTGCCGCTGAGGCTGTAGGTCCACGCGTGATACGGGCACTCCAGGCGCTGCGCCTCCCCGTAACCCTCGACGATCATGGTGCCGCGGTGGCGGCACACATTCGACATCGCTCGCAGCACCTTGTCCTCGCCGCGCACCACCACCACGGGCTCTCCCCCGATGGTGATCGCTCGGTAATCGCCAGCGTTCGGGATTTCCTGCTCACGGCAGGCCAGGATCCAGTCCCGCGCAAACAGTTCCGAAACCTCGACATCCAGCAGCTGCCTGTCCCAGAACGCCCGGTAGGGCAGCGCGAGCGGGGTCTGTGCCGGGGCCAGCGTTGCTGACCTAAGGTCGGAGACGAAATCCGGGTCGAAGGCACCGGAGCCGATCGTGGACTTCATGGCTACTCCCGGGTCGTTCATGTCCCGTAGTCCCCGTACGCCTCGACCTTGGCCAGATCGCTGAGCAGCCTGCGGTAAAGGATGCTCGCCGCGTCGGGGACTTTTACATGGAGTTCTTCGCGCAAGCTGACTGGCAGCTGTTCCGGCCGCTGGCTCTCCACCACCACGCGGTCCTGCTCCATGATGGTGTTGGTGAAATCGCCGAATTCGCTGTCCGGGCGGTCAAGCGAATGATTGCGGACGATCCAGACGTACAGTTCGCTCGTGGTCGGCGTGAGCGGGGTGGTCGCCTGCGAAATCATCGTCGACGAGACGCCGTCCGCCTCGATCTTGTTGAGATGTATGGTAAAAGGCGCGTAAAGCGTGTACTCATACCTGATTTTCGCCGTCCCGCCCTTTCCGTACAGTTCGCTTGGCTCCTCCTGCTCAAATGCGTAGGCAAGGCCGAAATCGGTTTGCTCCACTACGTACGCTGGTACCTCCGCCCGGTCCTCCGTCCCGAGCAGATTGGGATGCACGTAGGGAAAGTGCGAGAAGTCCATGAAGTTCTCCACCGCCCGGGCGGCCGAGGTCTGCCAGACCTTCCGGTAAGAGAGGAACTCATGCCATCCCGCCGCGCCGAAGACGCCGCCGGGGAAGGACGGGACGCCTGCGGCCGGCTCCTCAAGCGCCACCCAGACCAGTCCGTACTTTTCCGTCGTCCGGTACGTCTGCGCCCGGGCCGCTCTGGGGATCGGCGCGGTAGCGGGCCTGGACGGGATCCGCACGCAAGCGCCACTGCGGTCGTACTGCCACCCGTGGTACGGACACCTCAGCCGGCCGTCCCGGACCGACCCGAGGGAAAGCGCGGCTCCGCGGTGGACGCAGATATCCCGCATCGCCACCGGTCCGGCATTGTCCCGGTAAGCCGCCATGTGCTCGCCTAGCAGCGTGAAGCGGCGGGGTTCCCCGGTGACCTCAGCCGTGGCGCAGATGGGGTGCCAATAGCTGGCGAGTGTGGGCTGGCCGCTCACATGCCCTCCTGGTGGTGGACGGGCGCACTGTTACCGGTCGGCTGGGAAGTTCGATCACGGTCGTGCAGCAGTATCTGCTCTAGCTGAAGTTGATGTCAACAGTTTTGAAGAAAGTGATCTCATTCTCGGCACAAATTGTGATGGAAGGTTTATATTCGGTAACACAGTTCGTAAAATTCCTGTGCTATTGAAGATCCTGCAACCAAGTTGTAGTCTGCGCAGCGACGCGCACGGGTCAGCCGCGCCCCGCGTGCACCGCTGCGACGGCCGATGCCGCAGGAAGGGATGAGTCGTGCTGCAGGCCCGAGGAACCCGAGTGATCAGGCGCGAGGACTGGGGTCCCGATCTGGACATCATCCGCGGGGCGGGCACCTGCACGCCGGTCATATGGCCAGGGATGGGAGCGGCCGAGCGCTCCCTCCATCTGCTCCTGCTCGGCCCGGACAGCAGGACCATCTGGATGCGCCATCCCTCTGAGGCGGCTTATTACGTGGCTGAGGGCCAGGCGCGGATCGTGGATCCTGACGGGGGATCGTCCTGGCCGCTGGGGCCAGGGTCGATGTTCCATATCGGGTCCGGCACCACGTACGGGATCCACACCGACGCCGTTGGCGCCGGCATCCTCGGGGGTCCGTGCCCACCGGATCCTGCGCTCTACCGGCCAGAACTGGCCGAGGCTGAGCAGAAGCAAGCAGCGGCCACGAGCATCAGCGTGCACGACCGGGACAATCCGGGGCTCCTCGTCCCGTTCATCTCCTCCGATGCCCGATTCATCATCTGGCTCGGGACCGGGGCGAAGACCGCGAACATGAACTACGTCGTGATGCAGCCCGGCGAGTCGAACGTTCCGCACGTCCACAAATCCTCGGAAGACACGATCTTCATCCTGGAAGGCCGCGGCAGCGTCAGGGATTACACGGCCGGGACCCGCCTGCAATTCGGCCCTGGCGACGTTGTTCATATCGACGCCGGTATCCGCCACGCCGTCCATGCTGACATGGGGGAAGTCGTCGTGAGCGTCGGCGGGCCGTGCCCGGCGGACCTGGACATGCTGCGGCTACTCGGCATCGACGTTGACGCGATGCTGAGCGCCTGATCATGGTCCCGCGACGATGAAGCCGGCCCGCTTTGCCTATGTGCGCCCGGAATCGCTGGCACAAGCAACCACGGCGCTGAGCCGGTTCGGCGACGAGGGGAAAATCCTGGCCGGCGGGCAGAGCCTGCTGCCCTTGATGAACTTCCGGCTGGCCAGGCCGGAGGCCCTGATTGACATCGGCGGCCTCGGTCAGCTGTCCGGGATCCGCGCCTCCGGCGGACACGTCATTGTCGGGGGGCTGACCCGCCACCTGGACTTGGAGCGCTGCCAGCTCACCGGCCCGCTGGGCTCCCTGATTCGCGTCTCGGCCACGCACGTGGGGCACCTCCCCATCAGGACCCGGGGCACCTTCGGCGGGAGCGTCGCACACGCCGACCCCGCCTCCGAGTGGTGCATGCTGACGGCGCTGCTGGACGGGTCGGTTACCGCCGTCAGCACGGCGGGCGAGCGCCAGATCGCGGCACGAGACTTCTTTGACACCTTTTTCACAACGGCCTTGCGACCGGACGAAATGCTGACCGCGGTGACCCTGCCGCAACTGGGCGACCGGCACCGGGTGGCGATTGCCGAGCTCTCCCGCCGGGCCGGTGACTTTGCCGTCGTCGCCGTGATGGTGGCCTGCACGATGGACGAAGGCACGCTGGCCGAGGCCCGGGTATGTTTCGGAGGCGTCGCCGACCGGCCCGCGCGAAGCCCCGCCGCCGAGGCCGTTCTCGCTGGCCGCCCGGCCAGCGCCAGAAGCTTCGCTGACGCCGCGGACGCCGCCGCGGAGGCTGTGTCGCCACCAGATGACATCCACGGGTCCGCGGGCTATCGCCGTGAGCTCGTGCGGGTGCTGCTTCGCCGGGCGCTCGAGCGGATGGCACCGTGACAGCCTGGGCTGGGCGCAGCCTGCTCCGGTTCGAAGATCCGGCCATATTGCGTGGCGACGGACGCTATGTCGCTGACGCCGTCGCGGCGGCGGACTGCCTCTACGGGGTGTTCGTCAGGAGCCCGGCCGCGGCGGCGAGGCTCTGCGAGGTCCGGGTGCCCGCGGACGTGCTGGCATTCACCGCCAGGGACCTGACAGGTGTCTCTGGCATCTGCCCTACGCTGGCCCGGCCCGACTTCGTCCCGATCACCACACCTGTCCTCGCGGTGGATGAGGTCCGGTTCAGCGGTGACCCCGTCGCGCTGGTACTTGCCGCGAGCCAGGCGGCGGCCCTCGACGCGGCGGAGCGGGTGGAACTGGTGCTTGAGCCCCGCCCGCCCGTGCTCAACGTGGCCGATGCCACCGAACCGGGCGCTCGGGCCGTGCATGACGTCTCGTTCCCTGGCGCTGTCAATACTGTTGTCGATGCCACGCTGTGCACCAAGGGCTTCCAGGCTGCCTTCGACTCCGCCGCGGCCAGGGTCAGCGTTAACGTCACCAGCGCGCGGCAAAGCGCACTGCCCCTCGAGACCCGTGGCTCGCTCGCCGCCTTCGACCGGCGCTCCGGGCGGGTCACGCTGACCTCCTCGACGCAGATGCCGCACGTCGTCCGGACGGGCATCTGCGCCTGCCTGGGAATCGCCGAAGATCTGCTCCGCGTGGTCGCACCGGATGTGGGCGGCGCATTTGGCCAGAAGATGTGCCTGGCCCGGGAGGATGTCGTCCTTGTCTTCGCCGCGCGGAACCTGCAGCGCGCCGTGGCCTGGGTTGAGACTCGTGAGGAGAACCTGAGAGCCGCCTGGCACAGCCGCGAACATACGCTGATCGTCACCGGAGCATTCGACCAGGCCGGACGGCTGCTGGCCCTGCGGGCCGATATCACGGCGGATGTAGGCGCCTACTCCTGCTATCCCGTGACCTTCGGCGTAGAGCCGCTGATGGCGCTGGCGGAGCTGCCCGGGCCGTACGCGGTCGGCCACTACGACGTGCGCGCCCGGGCGGTGCTGACGAACAAGTGCCCCATTGCGCCCTACCGGGGAGTCTCCCGGCCAGTGCAGACACTGGCCATGGAGCGGCTGATGGACGTGGCCGCGAGGCGTTTCGGTACCGGCCCTATCGATATCCGCCGGACGAATCTGGTCCGTAAATTTCCGCACACCACCCCGAGCGGCCTCGTGCTGGACGAGGGAAGCTACGCGGAAGCTCTCGAGGATGCCGCCCGTGCCGCAGACCTGCCCGCTTTCCGCGCCCGCCAGCAGGCCGCGCGGGCTCATGGCCGGCTGCTCGGCATCGGCGTCAGCGTCTTCTGCGAACGCACCGGGTACGGAACACCCGCGTTCGCGGCTCGCGGGATGTCGATCACGCCTGGTTTTGAGCGCGTGCACCTGTCGATGGACTCCACCGCGCACGTCGTCGCGCGCATCGGCGCCTCCCCCCACGGGCAAGGGCTTGGCACCACGCTGGCCCAGCTCATAGCCGACGAACTGGGCATACGCCCGGATGAGGTGCGGGTAGTCCACGGCGACACCGACGCGACCCCGTTTGGCTGGGGGACGTTCGCCAGCCGTTCCATGGTCATCTGCGGCGGGGCTACGGTCCTCGCCGCCCGTCGGCTTCGCGAACGCCTGGCCTCGGTGGCGGGCGACCTGCTGGAGTGCAGCCCGCGGGATCTCGTGTTCGGCGACGGCATGATCAGCGTCGTCGGAACGGATATCGGCGTGCCGCTAACGGAAGTGGCTAGCACTGCTTACCTCAACACGCAGAAAATCAGCACGGGCGGTAGCGGCCTGTACGCCGAGGCCGACTATGATCCGCCGGGCACGTTCTCCAATGCCTGTCACCTAGCGGAGGTCGAGGTCAACCCTGAGACCGGCGAGGTCAGCATCCTCCGCTTCCTCGTCGTCGAGGACGCCGGGCGCCTGATCAACCCGGCCATCGCCGAAGGGCAGATCCGCGGCGGGGTGGCGCAGGGAATCGCCAACGCGCTGTACGAGGAACTGGTGTACGACCAGGACGGGAACCTCGTGACCGCCTCGCTCATGGACTACCTGCCGCCGACCTGGGCGGAGATACCGCCCGTCGAGATCATGCACCGGGAGACGGTGACGGATCCGGTGCTGAGCGGCGCGAAGGGCCTAGGCGAAGGAGGCGCCATCGGCGCACCGGCCGCGGTGCTTAACGCCGTCTCCGACGCGCTGGCACATCTGGGGGTCGAGGTGTTCCATATGCCCCAGGCGCCCCACCGGTTGCACGCGAGCATCCGCGCAGCTAAGGAAGGAGTTCCGGATGAGCGCTGAACCGGTAGATCTCGTCCTGGACGTCAACGGAGAATCCAGGAGCGTACGGGTCGAGCCGCGCAAGAGCCTGGCCGACACACTCCGGGAGGACTGCCGTCTCACCGGTACCCATCTGGGCTGTGAACACGGCGCGTGCGGAGCGTGCACGGTCCTGCTCGAGGGTGAGCCGGTGCGGTCGTGCCTGATGCTTGCGGTGCAAGCCCAGGGCCACGCCGTCCGCACGGTCGAGGGACTAGCCGCCGAAGACGGCACGCTGCACCCCTTGCAGCAGGCGTTCTGGGAACACCACGCCCTGCAGTGCGGCTTCTGCACTCCCGGCTTTCTCATGCTCGCGGCCGGGCTGCTGGAGTCGGCCGGGCCGCTCACGGACGAGATGATCGACGATGCCCTCAGTTCTAACCTGTGCCGGTGCACTGGTTACCAGAACATCAGCGAGGCCGTCCGGGCGGCCGCCAAGGTGATGCGGCAGTGATCGGCGACTCCATGCTGAGGATCGAGGATCTGCCCTTGCTCACCGGAGCCGGGCGGTTCGCCGCGCATGAACTGGGTGTCCCCGCCGCGAACATCCGGGTCAGGCACAGCCGAACGGACGACATCGATCACGCGCTCGGCGCTTTCGCGAGCCGGCTGACGGTTATGGCCGGCTCAGCGACGATGCTGGCCGCCCGTTCGCTGCGGGAAAAGGCCCTGCAGGCGGCGGCCCAGATGCTGGAAGCTGACGTGCTCATCACCACGGATGCGCCGAGCCCGCGGAACCCGCTCGGAGTGAAGGGCGCGGGCGAGGGCGGCGTCACCGCCACGGGCGCGGCCATTGCGGCGGCGGTCGATGCCGCTGTGGGGGTTCCGGGAGGAGTATGGGAATTGCCGGTACGCGCCGAAGCCGTGCTGGCCTTGCTACGGCGGGCTCCGGGATCCGCTAACGGGGATGGGGGTGCCTGATGGCGAACGACGGCCAGGCGCCGGGCAGCACCTCGCAGGTGACCGGCGGGCCGGGCGGCGGCGGCCCCGGCGAGGTGAAACTGCCCGGGCAGCAGGACACCAGCGAGATGCTGCTCGTCGTGGGTGCCTCGGTCCGGATGGCCCGGAAGCGACGGCGGATGACCCTGCAGGACCTAGCTGACCAGACCGGGGTAAGTGTCTCGATGCTGAGCATGCTCGAGCGCGGCGTCGCCAGCCCGTCGATTGGCACCCTCGTGTCGGTCTCGTCCGCCCTCGGGCTGCACATGGCGCAACTCTTCCAGGATCCCTCCGCCCAGGCCCCGTCACCTGTCCGAAGGCGCGCGGACCAGGTAGTGGTCCAGGCAGCAGAAGGCGTGAGCCGGCGCCTGGTCCACACCGACGTGGAGCATGACCTCGAGATGGTGATCAACGAATATGAGCCGGGCACATCCAGTTCGGAAACGCCGGTGCACCATGACGGAATGGAGTTCGGTCTCATCATCTCCGGCATGTTGACTGTCAGTCTCGAGGATGTTGAGTACGTGCTCGACCCCGGCGACGGCATCGCCTACTCTTCGAGCACCCCGCATGTGCTTTCCAACAACGGTCCGGCCAAAGCCCGGGCGGTCTGGATTAATGTGGCTTTCCGACCCGAGAGCCCAGCCGACCGGTGACAGAGTGCTGCCGTTCCGGCTCAGGGCATAAACGCACCTGAGTCCGAGATCCGGGCGAGCAACCTGCGGTAAGCGATTCCGGTGGCATCAGGCACCTTGAGGTGGAGTTCGTCTTTCAGGTCAAGCGGGATCTCTTCCGGCCGCTGGCTCTCCACGATGGCGCGGTCCTGGTTCATGATGGGTTCGAAAGCAGCTCTGACGTCCGACTCAAGCTGTTTCTGTCCCTTGTTCTCCAGGGCTGTGGCGCCCTCATGATTGCGGGCGATGAACGCGTAGACATGACTCGTCGCCGGGTTGACAGGCGTCACGATCAGGGTAAGCACAGAAGTGTCTCCGTTCGCCTCGATCTTGCAGTCGTGCAGAGTGAACGGCGTGTACAGGTGATACTGGCGCGTTATCCTGGAGTCGTGATACTCGTAGCGCAGGCCATAGTCTGTCGCTGCCACGTTGTGCGGCTTTATGACCGGCCCGTCGGCCAGTTCGGTCAGACCCTTATGCACGAAATTGAAATGGGAGAAATCCATCCCGTTCTCGACGACTCTTCCCGCATTCGCTTTCCAGGTCTGGCGGGCCGCCAGGAACACGTCGAAGCTCGGGTTGGTCCAGGCGTCCTCGGGCCACCCGGGTATCGGCGCCACCGGGTCCTTCAACGCAACCCACACGAGCCCGTATCGTTCCTCTGCCCGGTAGGTGATCGCACGCGCCTTGCGCGGAATCGATGATCCCGCCGGGAGAGACGGGATGCGGACGCAGGCGCCGGACCTGTCATATTCCCAGCCGTGGTACAGGCAGGTGAGATGGCCGTCGGTGATGTACCCGAGCGACAGCGCCGTGCCGCGGTGGATGCAGAGGTCCTTGAACGCGGCCACGCCCTGGTCGTGGCGGAAGGCAACGATGGGCTCCCCCAGCAGCATGAACCGCTGGGGTTGCGCGACGACCTCGGCGGCCAGGGCGATGGGGTGCCAGTAACTTCCCATGCTGGGGGCAGCGTCCTGGGGCTTTCGTGGCCTGCTCTTGGTGTCTGCCGTGATGGTCATGTGACCTCCGGGGGTTGGCACGGTACGGTTGCCATGCTCTGTCTTTGTCAGACAATCTGTCAAGGTGACCAATGTGGGCCGCGCGGGTGCGCGCGCCGGGGAAGGCGGACGGCAGCGCGGAGCCGCTGAGCGCGACGCTGAGGGGGCCCCGGCCTGCGCCGGAGCCCCCTCAGGTGGTGATGAGAGCGGGTTACTTGATGCCCACCGCGGCGCTAGCCACGTTGACCGTCGTCCCTGTCTGAAGCCCCAGCGGGTTGCCGGGAGCCGTCACGGTCAGCACAATCATGATGACCTGGATCGAGTTGGCGGTCTTGATCACCCGGTGCAGCCACAGCGTGCCGATACCCAGCAGCGACAGCTTGGTGTTCGGTGGCGGGTTGACGCTGAGCGCCGGGAATCCCTTAACCGCCAGCTCGGCGAACTGGGAGTTGTCAGACAATGACGGCGGGTTCCCGTCAGCGCTTACACTGGCCTTGATCGCGGTGGCGGTCACCAGGCCAGCGAGCAAGTTCAGACCCTGCACGGTGGAGGTCACCGTGCCCGACACGTTGCTCGGGGTGTCAACCCCCTCCGCTGTGTCGGTCACCGTTCCGGAGCTGAGCACCCCCGGGACGGAGAGCGCGACGCCGGAGTTGGACTTGGTCACCCCGTCCGTGCCGGTGCAGCTGAGCGGCTGCGGGAACAGCTTGCCGGCCAGCACGGTGGTGCCGAGGACCGAGGCGCTCGCGCCGTACGAACCCCCGCTCAGCAGTCCCGTGACGGGACCGCCCAGGCTGCTGTTGGCGGAGGCCACGATGATGTTCGTGCCCACCTTGGCGAGCGGGGTCAACAGCGTCACGACGATGTGGATCCCGACGACCGTCAGGTCTGCGCTCGTGGCGGTGACGTGCCCGTACTGCTGGTTGAGGACCACATAGCCCACGCCGGGCAGAGTGATCTTGGTGTTCGGTGCCGGGTTGACGATGACCGGCAGGCCGAGTACCGACAGGTGGGCGAACTGCGTGCCCGCGGCGCTGGTGCTCAGCTTCCCGGTCGAGGTGTCGTGGCTTGTCGTGCTTACCGACTTCACCACCGAGGCGGCCACCAGCCCGCCGAGCAGGCTCACGCTCTGGACCGTCGAAGACCCTGACGACGACTCCGCGGTCGGCGTTGCCTGTGACGCCGCCGACGTATCGATCGTCCCCGACGACAGGACCCCGGTGTTCACCCCCACGGCCGTATTCGTGTGCGTGATCCCCGTCGCCGACGTACAGCCCAGGGTGGACAGCGCCGACCGTCCCGACTGGACCAGCCCGCCAACTGCCACCGATGTGCCGAACGCGCTCGCCTGGAAACCAAGCTCCCCCGCTCCGTCCGCAGCCGATGCAACTGCTCCCCATGCCGCCGGCAACGGGGCAACCACACCCGCGATCACCATAATCCCCGCTACCGACAATGCCCTAATCCTACCCAACACGCGCCAGCCTCTTCCCCTGGGAACATAAGCGGCCGAATAGCCGCTCCCCGCACACAACGTACCTAGAAATACTCCCCTGGGTAACATCATAGTCCCGGCGGAGTGCATTCGATCGAGTCACACGCGGATATCAGAAGTGGCCGTCATCAGTCCGGGTGACGAATATCGCGGTGCTAAATGCTGCTGATCTGGGCCGGTTTACCCGGGTTCGTGATAGGCCGGCGGGTAGATCCAGGTGGGAGCGCCGCCCACCTGAGTCAGCAAAACGTAGCCCGGAGTCCGATCGATAGCAGTCACGATCTGAGCATCCTGCTTTGTCCCGTGCGCACCGTACATGGAAATGAGAGTGAACCAGTGAGCGCGGATCGCCGCGCTGTATCCGGCGATGCCTTCCAGATACATGCAGTGCGGCTCCAGCCTGAAGCAGGCCAGCCCGGGAGCCTGGCCATGTGAGTCACCACCGCGCCCCGGGATCGGGTACTTGATATACAGGTCATCGAAACGCTGGAACCAGCGCACCGGCAGATGGTCCAGGTAAAGGATCTGGTCTTCGCCAAGGCCGCCGATGAGGTAGCGGCCGTGCGGGATCGCCAGGTAGGACTTGAGCGCAGCCGCAACATACAGCGGCCTGGACGAGCCGCCCGCTTCAAACGTTGAGCCGGCGAGGCTGGTGTACTGGATTCCCGAGAGGATCGCCGCACTGCCAACGGCCAGTGCCGTTATCCAGCCGGCGAAGCGCGACTGCAGGCGGGGCAGTCCAGCCCCGGAGCCGGCCGCCACGCACGCAAACCAGGCAGCGAAATCATCATGCTTCCGCAGGGACTCCACGGTCTGCAGGTGCAGCCCTTCAACCGTGACGGCAATTCCGGCCAGCAGCAGGAGCCCGACCAGGGCTACTGGCTTCCAGCCCTTCCCGGACCGGGCGGCCAGGACAAGAGCTATCAGGCTGCCGACGAGGGTCACGCCCATCCAGCGCCAGGTGTCCCCGACGATGACGCTCCTGGGGGCGACTACCGCGGAAAACACCGCCTGACTGCCGCTTGGACGGGCGAGCGTGGAGAACATGAGGCCGTTGACGTACGCTCCGCCGGCGAGGAACAGGGCCAGCGTCAGAATGCTGGCGGTGGCCACGCCGAGCGCCGTGATCCGCGCGGCCATGCGCCGCCAGCCGCAGTCACTCACCTGGAGCGCTGCCAGGGCGATGACGACGGGATCGAACAGCACGGTCATGTACTTGGTCGCGTTGGCTGCCAGCAGGACCAGGGGAATCGCCAGCAGCCACGCTGTGGCGCGCTTTTCCGCATCGGCTGTGCGCACGGCGCAGTAGGCGGCTGCTGCCGTGAGCATGAGCGCCATCGCGTCATACGTTGCCAGGACCCCGAGGTCCTGAGTCAGCCCGAGGCCGGCGAAAAGCCCGGCGGCAAGGACGCCCGGCCAGTACCCGAACAATCTGCGCGTCGTGGTGAACAGCAGGGTTGTGGCGGTCAGCATGAAGGCCAGGCTGAGCAGGCACGCCTCGACCAGGCCGCCCAGATGATCTGCCATGGCGGCCAGCACCGGGTAAATGGCCGGCGCACCCGAGAAGTACGTCTCGTAATAAGGGCTGCCGCCCCCGTGCCAGAACTCATAGATGAGCTGATGGCCTGCGTAAATATAGCGGCCTTCATCCCCTGACACGTAGCTGTGGGAGATCAGCCGCACGGAGAGCACAGCCTGCACGAGAAGGATGAACGCCAGCGGGAGCCAGCGCGCTGCCTGCGGGACGACGGCTGCGCGCGTCCAGATGGGTCGCGGGGCGCCGAGAATGGTGGTCCCGGCGGTCACCTGGCCAGGGTCCGTTCCACGGCGGCGAAGCACGCTGAGATCGCGTGCGCGCCCTGGCCTGACGCCCAGGACAGCTGGTTATCGCGGGTAGGGCCGGTCGCAGGCTTGCTGGTCAGGCCGATGGACCAGAAGTAGATTCCGGCGAGGTGCGTCCTGGCCGCGGCCCGGCAGGCGGCGGAGAACCAGCGAGCCTGGACGGACTGGTCAATAGGCGCACCGGGCCACCGCTGCCGCCAGGGTGAGACGAATGCCCCGGGAGCGGCGGCGATGCCTACCTCGGTCTCCACCATCCCTGCGGGCAGGGCACGATCGTAGGCTGTCCAGCCGGCCGCAAGGGGAACCGGGAGAGGCGGGTAGGCGTCCACCGCTGGCCGCACACCACGCCCCCCGTCGCCGCTGAACGTCTTCCGATTCCCCCACCCGTTGCTGGAGAAGACGAGCGTGCCGCGGAAAACGCGGCGCAGGGCCACATCAAGGCCGTTCCAGCGCGGTGACGTGGCGAACTTGGTGAACTCAGCTCCGACGATCAACTCGGGGACTTGCGCTTGCTGGGCTATCGCGGCGTAGGGCAGGAGGAACTTCTGGTAACTGGCAAACCATCGGGCCGGATCCCGCGGCGCCCACCGGGGCCGGGCCCGGCCGAGATTGGCTTCAGCCAGCAGCGGCCGTATCGACACGTACAGGCCCGCCCGCACGGCAGTCTGCGCGATGATCGCTATCTGAGCCGGCGTGGGTGTCCTGGTGCTCGCGTAAACGCTGCTGGCGGCCGGTCCGGTCATGAAGAACGGGAACGAGACCGAGACCGCGTTGGCGCGCAGGCTCCTGACATAGGCAACGTCGGCTCTGGCTGCAGCCGCGATGTCCTGGCCTGGATAGGTGTAAGCGTCGATGTCCACGCCCAGTTGCATCACGGGCCGCACGGGAGCTCGCGCAATCGCGATGCCGGGTGAGGTAGGCACTGGCCGCGGTTGCAGTACTTTCACTCGCGCGGCCGCCGTGCACCCCGCCACCAGGAGTCCGAGCGTGACGGCTGCCACCAGGACCGGCCGGAGCCCCCTCACCGCGGCTTCCTCGTCTTGCTGATGACCGCGAACGATCGCGGGTCCCCCTGGATGAGCGGGATGGCGATCGCGGCCAGTGTCAGCACCAGGCTTACCGGCATCATCAAGACCGCCAGGGTGCCGCTCAACAGCCGGGAGTCTCTGCTGCGGGCCGATTCCGCCGAGCTTGCCCCTATCCAGCCACAGGTGAAGAACAAGCCTGTCCACGCGAGGACGGCCAGCTTGGCGTAGGTGAGAACGCCAGCCGTAGCCGGGATGCGGCCGGTTGTCCGCAGGTACAGGCCGACCGCCGAGCAGAGAAGTGCTATTACCCCGGCCAGGTATTTGCCCAGGACAATCAGGGCAGAACTAAGGGGCATGACTTTCCGGTGGCGGATGGCGTGGATGTCGCCCCACAGCCACCGTCGGCGCTGGATGAAGTAATCGCGCAGGCTCCATGGCGAGGTGACTTCCGCGTACTCGTGGAACCAGCCCCATTTCAGGCCGGCCCGGACAGCTCGCTGGCCGAACACCAGGTCTTCGGAGGCGATTGCCGGCCAGTTCCACGTGACGATTCGTTCTGCCTCGCCGGTCACTACGAGGCCTTCCCCGTGGACGTGCACGGGGCGGCGGAGGATGCCCTGGAACACGGAGCAGTACACCAGGCATGCGTGTGTCCTGATGTCGTCGGCGTGACTGGTCAGGAAGTGCCCTAGCGGGCGCAGCGCGTAAGCGGTGCGCGGGGTGACAACGCCTTCGCAGATGTCGTAGTCAGCGGCGAACGCCCGCTCGATATAGGCCTGGGTGAGGCTGACATCATCGTCATTGAAGATGATTTTAACATCAGCGCGGTCAAGGCCAAGGGCGTTGCGCACGCGTCGCGAATACTCAAGCGCCCGCGCTTTCTTCTGGGAATCCGCGGCAAAGTCCCTGGGTACAACGAGTACCCGGTCCGCGAACGGATAGTCCTCCCGGTGGCCAGGCTCGATAACCACCCAGACCTGATAGTCGATCTTCAGCGTGCAACTGCGGATCTGATCGATGATCTCGTTGACCCTCGCATACTCGGCGCCTGTCGTGGTGATCTGGATAATGGCTTGAGTGAACGTGTCCGGGGGGGCTTCGCGGAACCGCCAGCGGAAAGCTACCTGGCCCGCGATGAGCATGGCCAGTTCGACGAAGGGCGTGAGCCAGGCGACATAGACCAGCCATTCGGCGGCCGGCAGGCGCACAACAGTCAGGCCGGCCACGAGAGTGGCAGCGACGGTAACTATGCCGCCAGCCGAAGCCTTCGATTTCGGGTAACGCCGGTGCCGCCCGGACAGCTGGTCATGGTTGAGTTCGGCCGGTGAGGATACGACGCTGAGGGGCGCAGGCTCGTAAGGTTCAACCACCGGGAAGCGTCTCGTAGGAGCAGCCTCATAAGCCAGGTCGATAAGGGCTTCCACCCCCGCCCGCTGACCCCGAGTACTGCAAGGTCGCGCGCCCGGAACTGGCATAGACGTAAGCTCCAGCATGGGATTGTGGTTTTTTTTGCGGGGTGGCAGCATGTACCCGTTTTGCGAGGGAATGAGCGGGATAGGATCAACTACGGCAGCTAGGCTAGCAGCAGGATCCGTACCGCGCGAAGTGAATGCCGGCACGTACCTCAGCGAGTAATTTACCCCGCGCTGGATTATCGAAGTATGGTCTCACTGGGTATGTAGCATGCAATAAGGCAATAATGATTTATACACGTAATGCCCGGTTACTTGCCGGCCTGTGGGGCCGCGGGCTGCAGCAGGCCGCGGTCAAGCACCAGTGGCACCAACAGTTCGCGGTAGCCGTGCTCGTCGAACAGCACCGTCACCTGGTCGCGGTCGTAGCGCTGCACCGTGCCCTCGCCCCAGCGCTGACTCACCACGCGCGCTCCGACGGCGAACGGAACCTCATCCCGCGCGGGCTCTGCGTGCGCGGTGTCGTTGTCGCAGTTTCCGCACGGACCGGGATAGTCCTGCCCGAAGTAGGACAGCAGGTACGAGCGGCGGCAAGCGGTGTGTTCGGTGTAGTGGCGCATCATGGCAAGCCGGGACCGTTCCACCTCGTCCTGGCGTTGCGTCTCCGCCTGCGAGGCCGCCAGGGCCGCAGTGACGCTCATCGTCCCGGTCCAGCGAACCTCGCCGTCCGCCTGCCACGTCGCCGCGCCAAGATCGGCCAGGCGGACGAGCGCGGCCGTCTGTTGTCGCGTGCTGGGCCCGGTGCGCTGGCCGGCCGTGAGCACGGCCGCGGCCCGGGCAACGGCCGCGGCGGAGACGCCACCCGCAGTCAGGTGGCGTGCCGTCGCGAAGTCCTCGAAGCGGTAGAGCAGGCGCGCTTGGGATGGCTCGCCGTCGCGGCCCGCGCGCCCGAACTCCTGGTAGTACGCGTCGAGCGAGGCCGGCGGGTCGGCGTGCAGCACCCAGCGCACGTCCGGCTTGTCGATCCCCATGCCGAATGCGACCGTCGCCGCGATGATCCGGGCCGGGCCGTCAAGGAACGCCGTCATCGCCTCGTGCCGCTCGCGCGCGGACAGCCCGGCGTGATAGAGCCTCACCTGCTCGCCCGCTGCCGCGAGCGCGTCATGTGCGGCCTTCGCGCCCGCGTGCGTCGCCGCGTAGACGATCCCGGCACCGGAGAGTTCGCCCGCCGCGCGCACGAGCTCGCGCTGCTTGTCGGGTAGTGTGCGCACGCGGCGCACCGACAGGTAAATGTGCGGCCGGTCGAAGTCGCCGATCACGATCTCGGGATCGCGCAGCCCGAGCCGCCGCCCGATCTCCTGCCGCACCGGTGGCGCGGCCGTCGCGGTCAGGGCCAGGCGAACCGGCGCCCCAACCCCCCCGGCCTGTGCACCGAGCAGCATGTAGTCCGGGCGGAAGTCGTGGCCCCACTGGCTGATCAGGTGCGCTTCGTCCACCACGAACAGTCCCGGCCGCGCGCGCTGCAGCGTCCGGCGGGTCTCCCCGTTCGCCAGCTGCTCCGGCGACAGGAAGACGAACGTGCCGGAGTCACACGAGGCGAGAAGCGCCGCCGCGCGCCTACCGGCAGACTGCTGCGAGTTGAGCGCGATGGCCGGCAGGCCCGCCGAGCGCAGATGTGCGAGCTGATCATCCTGCAGCGCGATCAGCGGTGAGACGACGACCGTCGGCCCGTGCCGCAGCAGTCCTGCCAGCTCATAGATCGCCGACTTTCCGCCACCGGTCGGCAGCACGGCCAGCACGTCACGGCCGCCAGCCAGCGCCTCGACCGCGCGCAGCTGCCCCGGACGTAGACGCGCGAAGCCAAGACGCTCTTGTGCCAGCTCCTCAATCACGGCTGCGCCGGATCGACGGCGAAGACCCGGCGACCACAAGCGCGCACAGCAGCGCCAGCCCAGCCGGCAAATCGCAAGACTTCACCCACACAACCCACCGTACGGTTCGCAGGACCATGCTGCCCGGCCGGACCCGCGGCAGACCGGCGGACCACGGACACCGCGACGGACACCGACCCGCACGCGATCCTCGGCCGGCCGCAGCATAGGGTAGTTTGCGACCAATGGGATAAACAGGTATATAACTGAGAAAACATCTAAGATATGTGCACTTTTGTTAAAGTCATTGACAGTCCGTGACAACTGCCCGATGATGTGGCACACAATCGTTGCTCCGGACCCCGGTGGCGAATGGCCGTAACCGTTGCCGAGGGATTTGATTCCGATGCCCGATCAAGATGACCCGCAGGCAATCGTGGTGGCCAAGGACAGGCTGGCCCGGCTATACCCGGAGACGTTCAAGATACTCCTGCTAGCCGCCACCGAAGCGCTGCGACTCAAGGGCACGGAAGCGCGGCCAGATGGCCACTCCCACGCCCCGTCCTCATACGCCGGGAGTCCTGAGTGAGCAGCTTCCCGGCGCAGACCGTCCGGCTGGATCGAGGCGGCTCAGCCTCCGCACGCCGCGCTGCATGATCCGCCGCGCACGGTAGGCGCGACGCAGCCGCTGGGCCCCGCTGAGCGTAACCTCCTGCCCATCCCGGGGGCGGCGAATCTCCTGAGCCAGAGCTGCCGGAACCCCGAAGCCGGCGAGGCGGCCGATGGCCTCACCCTTGGTGATGAGATCGCCGGTGGCCAGCACCGCCTCGGCCCGGGGCAGCACAACCAGGGCGTGATCAACGTTGTCGTCCTCCAGCCACCGCTTCCGCTTGCGGGCATACCGGCGCCAGTAGCCGCGCATCTCATCGAGCACAGCCGCCTGGATGCCGGCGACCGGAACCGGCCGGATGCCGGGCGGTGGCCACGGCCCGTGCAGCGCCACGCCAGCCGAAGCCAGCTCCGCCTGGGTCATGATCTTCATCTGCCACTGCGTCATCCGGTGCCCGAACCAGTACGTGCACAGCCGGCCAGGATCCGACGCATGCTCCACCGCCACGTACAGGCAGTGCAGTTGCCCGGCAGCCCCACCCGGGCGAGCGACCCTGGCGTGCAGTTCCGCCAGCTCCCGGCCCGCGGCCTCATCCGGCTCGCGATCCAGCATCACCACCACATCGATGTCGCTGCGAGCCGGGCTGAAGTCCCCGGTCACCAGCGACCCATAGACGTAAATCCCGACCAGATCCTCCCGCCCCGCGAGCTCGTCTCTGAGACGGTCAAGGACGAGAACTACATCGCCTGGAAACTCCACCGCGTCCTCGCCGTCCGAAAGCGGAATGTGGATGAGCGCCGCGCTCGATCAAACCCGCACCCACCAGATCTTCAGCTCAAGCAGATGCCCGTGCAAGTGATCTTCCTCGTCGTAACCGAAGCCACGCAGGATAACGGCATCCCGCGCCACCACCGGTGAGGACTCGACGGGACGTCCATCGCCGAACGCGATCCGGGACATCTCTGCCTGGATCCGTTCAGGGGGAAGCGAAGGACGCCATGCGCGCCTTCTCATAAGCGAAGTCTCCTGCAACTGCCAGCCGGGCAACCGCCTTCTTGACCATCGATCGGAGACCGAGAAATGGAATCGAAGACTTTTGTCACGGCGGTTTCGGTACCGAACAGGACGAAGCAAAAGAAATGCTGACCACGAGGACCGGCGGCTGGGGCGTCGCCAGGAACGAGACAGACGGCAGGCGCACCGATTCCGGGGTCCACGCCGCCCCCTGGACCCGCGACGACGGGATCACCGGGGAGGAGGCGGCGCTGCGACGGGTGGCAACACTGGTGGCCCGCGGTGCGCCCCCAGATGAGGTGTTCGCCGCGGTCACCATGGAGGCGGGCCGGCTGCTCGGCGCCCACCACGCGCGGATGAGCCGGTATGACCCGGACGGCTCGGCGCAGGTGGTCGCCACGTGGAGCAGCAACGGCGCCGCCCACCCCGCCGGCGCCCGCACCCCCCTGGGCGGAGGGAACCTGTACACGGTGGTGTTCCAGACCGGTCGGGCGGCGCGGATCGACAACTACGCCAGCGCCTCGGGGCCGGCCGCCGCCCTCGCCCGCGACCTGGGCGTCCGCGCGTCGGTCGCCGCGCCGGTCATCGTCGAGGGCCGCGTGTGGGGTGCCATCTTCGTGGGCTCCACGCACGAGCCGCTGCCGCCCGGCACCGAGGCCCGGCTGGCCGGGTTCACCGACCTGGCCGCCACCGCCGTCGCCAACGCGCAGGCGCACGTAGAGCTGCGCGGGTTCGCCGAGGAGCAGGCGGCGCTGCGGCGGGTGGCGACGCTGGTGGCCCGGGCCGCACCCCCGGACGAGGTGTTCGCCGCGATCGCCAGGGAAGCTGGGCAGCTACTGCGCGTGGACTACGCCGTCTTGAGCCGGTACGACCCAGACGGCCAGGTCACCGTCGTCAGCCACTGGGCCAGGACCAACCGCGGCCGCCGGCCTGCTACCGGGCTCCGCCTGAAGCACGGAGGCCAGAACGTGAACACGATCGTGTTCGAGACGGCTCAGCCGGCACGCATCGACGACTACGCCTCCGCTTCGGGCGCGT
This sequence comes from uncultured Actinomycetes bacterium, assembly GCA_963702235.1. Classification (GTDB taxonomy): domain Bacteria; phylum Actinomycetota; class Actinomycetes; order Streptosporangiales; family Streptosporangiaceae; genus PALSA-505. Next base: position 84,972 of record CAVPBZ010000016.1, on the reverse strand, counting down.
CCGCCGAGTCCGCGCGTGACTGGGGATACCGCTCAGCGGTCGGCGTGCCGATCTGCGTCGAGAGCCGGCTGTGGGGCGTCATGAGCGTGGGGTCCACACAGGGGCCGCTGCCCGTGGACACTGAGGCGCGGCTGGCCGGCTTCACTGAACTGGCCGCCACCGCCATCGCCAACGCCGAGGCCCAGGCCGCCCGCACCGCCTCGCGCGCGCGGGTCGTGGCCGCGGCCGACGCTGCCCGCCGCCGGATCGAGCGGGATCTGCACGACGGCGCCCAGCAGCGCCTGGTCTCCCTCGGCTTGCAACTGCGGATGGCACAAGCGGCACCACCTGGCTCCGGGGAGCTGGTGCAGTGGCTGGGCGGGGTGGCCGCCGAGCTGGACGACGTGCTGGAGGATCTGCGCGAGATCGCCCGCGGCATCCACCCGGCCATCCTGGCGCATGGTGGGCTGCGCCCAGCGCTGAAGGCGCTGGCCCGCCGCTCCGCCGTCCCGGTCGAGCTGGACGTGAACGTGGCGGCTCGGCTGCCCGAGCCAGTCGAGCTCGCCGCCTACTACGTGGTGGCCGAGGCGCTGACCAACACCGCCAAGCACGCGCACGCCTCTGTCGCCGAGGTCCAGGTGGCCACCAGCCGCAGCGCCCTGCACGTGCGCGTCCGCGACGACGGGCGCGGCGGCGCGGAGTTCGGCCTCGGCTCCGGCCTGGTCGGGATCAAGGACCGGGCCGAAGCGCTCGGCGGCCGGATTCTCACTGCGCAGCGCGCCCGGCGCGGGCACGGCCGTGGACATCGTCCTGCCCCTCAGCGACCCGACCGGCCCGCGGCCGCGGGCAAGATCCAGTTCCGGCGGCCCTCCGGGCGAGGGAGTCCGGGACGTGCCGAAGGTGGGCTGAACTGTTCGGTCACCAGCGCGACAAAAGCTTGCGTGGCCGAACGCGATGCCGGGTTCTTCGACGAGACGAGGGACACCTCCAGATCGATGACCGGCTCGGTGGGGTGCAGAACCTCTCTGAACGACTCAACCGTGGAGGGGCTGACGAACGCGATCCCGAGCCCGCTCCGCGCCAGCGCGCACGCGGTTTGCGGATCGGCCACCTCGACAATGATCTCCCGTTCCAGGTGACGCTCGGCGAACACCTGATCGACGCGCCTGCGGATGCCCCACCCTTCCGGGTAGTTGACGAAAGCTTCGCCGGCCAGGTCATCAATCGTGATCGTCGTTTCTCCGGCAAGGTGATGGTCATGCGGGACGACGAGGGCGAGGTCGTGAGAGCCGAGCGAGAGCACGTTGACGTCGGTGAGATCCTGGCCCGGGAGCGCGACGAAAGCGATATCGAGCCGACCCTGCTGCACCGCCCGGACCAACTCGGTGGATCCGCGCGGTTCGACTCGCACCTCGATCTGGACCTGCGGTCGGCGGGCGCGGTACGCGATCAGTATCTCGTTGAGCGGGCTGAAGGCGAGGGCCTGGAGGATCCCGAGGCGAACGGTGCCGCGCATCCCTCCTTCGACATCGGCGACCGCGTCCTGTGCCTCGTCAAGGGCCCGCAGCACCTTTCGGGCTTCGATGAGCAGAACCTGCCCGGACTCGGTCAGCGCGATGGAATGCCCGGTTCGCTTGAACAACTCCGTGTGCAACGTTCGTTCGAGGGAGCGCACCGACGCCGATAGCGCTGACTGGGCGATCGGAACCTTTCGCGCAGCTCGGGTGAAACTCAATTCATCCGCAACGGCCACGAAGTGACGAAGCTGACGGACCTCCAGCATGGCTGCGCCCTCCTAGTGCGGGGTACCTGCCGGCGTCATGGCCGCGGACGCGGTGAGCACCGCGTGCACCGCGGCCGTCACCCGGGCAGCCACGGCAGCAGGATCGGAGGCATCCAGCTTCCCGTCCAGGTGCAGGAACGCCAGGCCGTGCACGAGAGCCCAGACCGCGGTCGCGAGCGCGTCGGGGCCGGCGCCGGGAAACGCCTGCCGGACGATCGCCGCGACGTAGGCGGAGATGACCTCGGTCGCGGCGACCCGCTCCGCGCTGTCCCGGTCGCACGGCTCGCTGAACATCACCCGGAACAGTGCCGGGCGCCGCAAGGCGAACTGCACGTAGGCGACGGCGACCGCGGCCAGGTCGTCCGGTGTGGACGGCGCCGGGTGTGCCGCGGCGAGGAACTCGGCCAGTTCGCGGTAGCCCACGGCGGCGACGGCGGAGAGCAGCGCGTCCCGGTCCGCGTAGTGCCGGTACGGCGCCGACGCGGCGACGCCGGCCCGGCGCGCGACGGCGCGCAGGGAAAGCTCGGCGGTGCCGCCTTCCTCGAGCAGCTCCAGTGCGGCGCGAACGCATGCGGCGCGCAGGCCGCCGTGGTGGTACGGGGCAGTTGACGGTGACACGGGTCACTCTCGTGGATGTGGACAGTGCTCACATAACTAGGTAATGTGAGCGTTGTACACATTGTAGCCCATGAGAGAGCGGTACTGCCATGTCCACTGATCTCTTCTCGTCCCTGGTGCTCCCGTCCGGGCTGGTGCTGGGTAACCGGATCGCGAAGGCGGCGATGGAAGAAGGGCTGGCGGGGCGCGCGCAGCTGCCGGACGAGCGGCTGGTTTCGCTCTACCGGCACTGGGGCGCTGGTGGCGCCGGGCTGCTGATCACCGGCAACGTCATGGTCCACAAGGAGGCGCTGACCGGTCCGCGCGGCGTCGTCCTTGACGCGGATTCCACACTGGAGCCGTTCGAGCGGTGGGCCGAAGCGGGCAAAGCCGGCGGCGCCGCCATGTGGATGCAGATCAGCCACCCGGGCCGCCAGGTACTCGCCAGCATGCCCGGCGTCGTGTGGGCGCCGTCCACGCTCGGTGTCGACCTGGGCAGGCACACCAAGCGGTTCGGCAAGCCGAGCGCGATGACTGCGGAGCAGATCGACGCGACGGTCCGGCGGTTTGCCACGACCGCGGCCCTCGCGGAAGCTGCCGGGTTCGACGGGGCTGAGATCCACGGCGCGCACGGCTACCTGCTCTCGCAGTTCCTTTCCCCGCTGGCAAACCGGCGCACCGACGAGTGGGGCGGGGCACTGGACAACCGCGCGCGGTTGCTGCTGGACGTTGTCCGGGCCGTCCGCTCCGCGGTGTCGCCGACGTTCGCGGTCGCGGTGAAGCTGAACTCGGCCGACTTCCAGCGCGGCGGATTCGATGCGAGCGACGCGCAGCGGGTGATCGCGATGCTCGCACCTCTCGGTGTCGACCTCGTGGAGCTGTCAGGCGGCAGCTACGAAAGCCCGGCCATGTCCGGGCGGCCGGCCGATGCGCGGACGATGGCGCGCGAGGCGTACTTCCTGGATCTGGCAACAGAGCTGGCCGCGACCAGCCCGCTCCCGCTGATGCTGACCGGCGGCATCTCACGGCGCGACACCGCCGAAAGGGTCCTCGCCGGCGGCATCGCCGGCGTCGGCATGGCGACTGCGATGGCGGTCACCCCGGATCTCCCGAACAGGTGGCGCGCCGGCGAAGACGTCGCGCGACGGCTGCGGCCAGTGACCTGGTCGGACAAGATCCTTGCCTCGGCAGCCAGCATGGCGCTGGTCCGCTACCAGCTGCGGCGGATCGCCCGCGGCACTGACCCCGTCCTCGGCACCCGCCCGGCTTACGCGTTGGTCTGCGACAACCTCGACCAGAACCGCGCGCTGCGGCCCTACCGCTCGTGGCTGCAGGCGGCATCCGCATGACCGCGCGCGCCGGACCCTGCACTTCGACCCGACCCAGCACCTGGCGCGCCGGGCGCTCGAGCCGGCGCCTCACCGCGCCGCCTTCTGAAACCCGCCCCTGATCCAGTCGGTGACGACGCTGCCGTAGCGGACCGGCTCTTCTTCCCAGGCGTTATGACCGCAGTCGAAGACATCGAGCCGGCTGTGCGGCAGCTGCTCGTGCAGCAGCTTCGCGTCGGCGGCCAGTCCGTACGGGTCATCTCGTCCGACGATGATCTGCACCGGCGCCGAGATGCCGGCCAGCAGGGGTGCCAGGTCGGCCAGGTCGGTCGGGTAGTTGCGCACGTAGGCGATGGATTCGAGGAACCGCTCGCCGGAGTACGACTCGAGGTAATCGTCGCGCACCTCGTCCGGGACGTCGTAGTTGCGGATCGAGCTGATCGCGCCTCGGATGATGGCGGCCGGGTCAGCCCCCCGGAAGTCCTCGAGGCTCGCCGCGTCAATGAAGGCCTTGAGCGCGCCGTCCACGTGCAGCGGGAAGGTGGCGGTCCCAGCGCCCACAACGATGCTCCGGAATGCCTGCGGATGCGTTGCGGCCGCGAACAGGAGGGCGCCGGTGCCGATGTCGGGACCCACCGCATGCGCCTGACTAAGCCCCAGATCGGCCGCGATGTCCACGACGAACTCCCCCATCCGGCGCGGAGACATGAGATCCGCGCGCCCGTCGGACTGGCCGAACCCCGGCAGGTCCACGGCGGTCAGCGAGAACTGCCCGGACAGCTGCGGCCACATCCGGGTGAACGCGTAGATGCTCTCTGGCCAGGGGCTGAGCAGTAGCACAGAGTCCGCCGAAGGCTTGGGACTCGACACGTACCGGATCCTCAGGCCTTCATAGAGGGAGAACTCTGGTTCAAATGAGAGATCGTCGGGACCCATGCGGCTCCTTTTGAATCGTCGGGCACTGCACGCACTGTCCCCGGTGACCGCGCCGGCCCACAACGCACGGTCGTGTCATATCTATGTGCCGGCGGATGCCGCTTCGGGCGGCGGTTCAGGGAGTCGGGTCGTGCAGGCCGGCGAGGCGGCTCAGTTCGACCCGGGAATTCACGTCGAGCTTGGCGAAGACACGGCGAAGATGGCCGCTGACGGTGTGCGGCGAGACGAACAGCCGCTCCGCCACCTCGCGGTTGCTCAGTCCCTGGGCAACCAGCCGCGCCACGGCGAGCTCAGAGTCGGTCATCGCCGCCCAGCCCTGCCCAGGGCGCCGCGCCGACACCAGGCGGCGACGCACGCCCAGTGCCCGCAGCCGGCCCCGGACCCGGGCGGCGTCCCAGGCCGCGCCCGCATGGGCATAGATCTCCAGGGCGCGGCCGAACGCGTCCACCGCGTGCTGGGTGTCGCCGTTCTTGACCGTGATAACACCGAGGTCCTCCAGCGCTGAGGCAAGCGCCAGCGGGCGACGGCCTGCCTCGAAGAGTTCCACGGCTTGGGCGAGGCCTTGCTGGCTGTCATGTAGCAGTCCGCCGGCGTGCGCAGCGGCAGCGGCAAGGGAACGGACATCAGGATTGATAGCCGAACGGCGCTGCGCCGAAGCGGCCGCATGAACCGCGAGGTCGTGATCCTGCGCGGCGAGCGCGATGCGAACCAGCCGGGCATCGTCGGCGACGTCCATCGGGAACACGGGCAGGATCGACATCCGCTCGTCCTCGCCCAGGGCGCAGAGCCACCGGTGCGCGCCCGGCGGGTCGCCCTCGGCGATTGCCTGCAGCGCGAGCAGCCAGGCCGCGTGGCGGCGGACACTGGGGACGCTCTGATCAAGCATCACGCGAGCGATTTCCGCGGCCTGGCGTGCCTGGCCCCGGTCTCCGGTGTGCAGAGCCACGCGCGCCAAAGCGGCAACCCCGGCCGCGTCCAGGACGCTGACGACCTGGCGCGCGGCATCGGGGGTGAAGTGTTCCTCAAGAACGGCCGCAGCGTCCGGGAGGCGGCCCATCTGGAGCAGCTGCCTCCCGCGCCCGGTCTCGAACACGGCGAGGGCCCAGCCCTGCCGGTCCCGCTGAGCAGCGGTGACGTTCTCCGTCGACATCTGCAGTGACTCATCGAGCCGGTCGAGCGCGGTGAGCACGTCACAGCGCCACTGACGGGTGAGATGTACGCGGGTGTCATCGCTGACGTCGAGGCTGCTCCGCAGCGCCGCCTCCACCAGATCGAGCGCCGCCCCGAAACGCCCGTCGGCATACTTCAGGCCTGCTTCGGCAAGCTCCAGGACAAACTGCCCGGCGGTGTCGTGGCTTTCCTGGACGGCCGTCGTGGCCGCAGCGAGGACGGCGCGCGCTTCGTCGGCCCGGCCCGCGGTCACCAGATTGTGAAAGAGGAACGCCAGGTGCCGGGCCCGGAGATTTTCCGGCAGGCCCGGGAGCGCGAGGGCCTGACGGCCGGTTTCGGCACGCACATCGGGGGATATCGCGAACATGCCCGCGATGCTGAGGCGGACCTCCGCCTCCTGCGCAGCGGGAAGCACGTCACGCAGCGCGGTGTCGGCGAAGGCCTTTGCCTCCTGCCCGCGAGCCGCGGCGTGCAGCCAGAGCGCGGTCTCGGCCACCAGCGGCCCGCGCAGCGGATGCTGGCGGGGTGCGAGCTCGAGTGCGCGCTGGCTCAAGTCGGCGGCGGCGCCCGGATCGGTCGTGCCGAGTGCCTCTGCCGCCTTCAGCAGGGTCGTGATGGCAACCTCGTCCCCCGGCTCGGCGCTCGCGGCCAGCTGCGTCGCCACCTCGACGGGAAGCGCCCCCGCGGCTAGCAGCACCGCCGCCGCCTGCCGGTCCAGCGCCCGGCGCACCGACAGCGGCACGCTGGCCCGGACCGCTTCGAATATGAGGTCGTGCCCGAAACAGAGTTTGTCCCCGCGTTCGGCAAGCAGGTCCGCGTGAATCAGCTCCTCGACCGGCACCAGCAGCGCTGACGGCGAGATATCCAGCATCGCCGCTAGGTTACTGAGCGAGAACCTCCGGCCGAGGGCAGCGGCCACCGTCGCGACCTGCCGCGCCGGATCGGACATCCGCTCTAGCCGCCGGCGCATGCTCTCGCTGACCCGGTGCGGCAGCCGTGACTCCACTAGCTCGGCTTGCCCCGACTCAACCCGGACAAGCTCATCCTCGCGCAGGCCCGACAGCAGCTCGACCAGAAGGAACGGGCTGCCGCCAGCGCGTTCGGCCATCTTCAGCAGCGCATCACCGGGCTTCGCCCGCAGGACGTCGGCCGCGAGCTGGGCCACGCCTGCCTGGTCAAGCGGACCGAGAACGATCTTCTCGGCGCCATCGCGCTCCAGCCGGTCCATCGCGCTCCGGACGTCGGGTGATCCCTGACTGGGGCAGTAGGCGACGATCCAGGCCACCGGCACCGTCGCCAGGCGGCCCGGCAGAGCTCGCAGCGCGGCCGCGGTCCCGCTGTCCGCCCACTGCAGGTCATCGAGACACAGCAGCAACGGCGCCTCGACGGCTGCCCGCTCGAGCAATGCCTCCAGGTCCTGGAGCAGCCAGTATCTCTGCTCTAGCGAGGTATGCCCGGCACGCAGTCCAGCACGGCTGAGGATCGGCGAAGGGCCAGCGAATAAGGCTTCCATCAGCGCGGACATCTGGACCACGCTGTCGCCGGGGTCAGCCACCCCCACGCCGACCCTGATCGACAGGCGGCGCGCCATCGCCGCCACCTCGCCCAGGAGCCGGCTCTGCCCATCCCGGCCCCGCCCTCGATCAAGACGACGGTGCCGGCGCCGGAGAGGAGATGATCGAGGTGCTCGCCCATGGACGTGAGCTCGATGTCGCGGCCGCGGGCCGGCTGGCTGGGCTCCGCCGGCCTCGCCCGGATCGCGTGCGAAGCCACTACCTGCCGTTCGGCTGAAGAGCGACGATTCGCACGGCGCCATTCTACGAACCAGCCTGCCCGGGCCCTGACCAGCATCTCGCCTTCCGGCCGTGCGATGTGCAGTCATGGTGCGGATACCTACGAGGTCCCGGCGTCGTCATGGTGGTGGTATCCGGCCGGAGGGACGCGACATGAAGGAGCCGCGAGATCTCGCGGGCATCAGTGCCCTGGAGGATCCGGCGTTTCCGCGGAAACGCCGGGGCCGTTCAGCCGCCCGGCCGGCGCTGCCGCGGGCGGGCGCGTTCTGGCTGGTGGCCGGCGTGTTCTTCCTGCTGTTCTTCGCGGCGGCCGCACCGTCGCCGCTGTATGGCCTCTACCGGGCTCAGTGGCGGTTCTCCGCGGCCACGCTGACCGAGGTCTTCGCCGTCTACGCGCTCTTCCTGCTGATCACCCTGCTGGTCTTCGGGTCGCTGTCGGATTACCTGGGCCGCCGCCCGCTGATCCTGGCCGGCCTGGCGATGACCGCGGGCGCCTGCGGGTTGTTCCTGGCGGCGCGCGGCGTGGGGCTGCTGTTCGCCGCCCGGGCACTGCACGGCGCCGCCGTCGGCACGGCAAGCAGCGCGCTCGGCGCGGCGCTGATCGACCTGCAGCCCGAGGGCAGCGGAAGGGCACCGGTGGTCACCACCGGCGCCAGCCTGCTGGGCCTGGGCACCGGCGGGCTGGGCACCAGCGCGCTGGTCCGGTACGGGCCGGCGCCCACCCATCTGGTCTGGTGGCTGCTGCTCGGCGCCAGCGTGACCGCCGCCATCGGGGTGCTGGCGATGCCGGAGACCGCGCCGCCCCGGCCCGGCGTGCTGGCCGCGCTGCGGCCACGGGTAGCCGTACCGCGGCAGGCCCGGGGAACGTTCGCGATGGCCCTGCCGTGCCTGATCGCGGTGTGGATGCTCAGCGGGTTCTACCTGTCCCTGGGGCCGTCGCTGGCCACGCAGGTGCTGGCCTCGCCGGACCCGCTGTGGGGCGGCCTGGTGATCTTCCTGGTCGCCGGGATCGGCGCCGCGGACCCGGTCGTGTTCCGGGGCGTCAGCGGGCCCGCGGCCATGCTGGCCGGGTGCCTGCTCCTGCTCGCCGGTGTCGCGGTCACCCTCGCTGCGATCGAGACGACGTCGGCTGCCGCCTTCCTCGCCGGCGCCGCGGTGGCGGGCGCGGGTTTCGGGACGGCCATGCTGGGCGCCTTCCGCACCATCACCGCGCTGGCGGCGCCCGGCCAGCGGGCCGGCCTGGTCGCGGCGTACTTCATCGCGTCCTACCTGGCGTTCAGCATCCCCGTGGTGGTCGCCGGGATGGCCGTCACGCATTTCGGGCTGCACCGGACCGCCCTGGCGTACTGCACAGTGATCGCCATTCTCGTCGCGGTGGCGGCGGGCAGCCTGATCTTCCGCAGGACTGCCCGTAGTCCTGGACCGTGAGGCTGCGGACGCGCGGGCCCGTTCTGGGCAGAGAAAGACCTAAGGAAGCGTCTCCCCCGCGGTGTTTTCGTGTGCTGGCGCTGGCGTGCTGGCGCGGGCGATCACGTCGCGTAGCTGGTTGCGGCCGGCTACCCCGAGCTTGGGATAGGACCGGTACAGGTGCGAGCTGACCGTGCGCGGGGAGAGGAAGAGCCGGTCGCCGATCTGGCGGTTGGTCAGGCCGCCGCTGGCCAGGCGGACGATCTGGCGCTGCTGCGGGGTGAGGTCCGCCAGCGCGTCGCGGCCGGCGGCCGTGGCGGTGACCGCCACTCCGCACGCTCGCAGCTCTGCCTGGGCGCGTTGCGCCGAGGACCGGGCGCCGAGTCGCTGGAAGGTGCCCAGGGCGTGTGTCAGGACGGGCTTGGCGTCGTTGATCCGGCGGCGGCGGCGCAGCCATTCGCCGTAGTCGAGCCGGAGCTGGGCCCGCTCGAACGGCCACTGGTCCCCGGCGGGACCGGCGAGCGGCTGACCGAAATGGGCTTCTGAGTTGGCTGGGTCGGCGAGCAGGCCGCGGGCCCGGGCGATGAGCTGCCCGAGCCGCGGCGAAGCCGTTCCGTGGAGATGGCTGAGCGCGCGCTCGATGACGTCGCATCCTTCCAGCCGCAGGCCGGCGCGGACCGCCGCGGCGGCGAGATCGGCCACGCCCAGGTAGGAGGCGTAGTTGTGCAGCGGCGTGCCGTCCTCGCTGAACAGCCCGCGGAGCTGGGTGAACGCCTGGAGGTAGCTGCCGTCGGCGAGGGCGGCGACGCCGAGGGCCCGCCGGGCCCGGGCGGCGATCAGCCCGCATTCGGCCGGGTTGACGGTGGCGAGCGCCCTGGCGGCGTGGCGGCGGGCCGCGGCGGAGTCGGCGCGCAGGGCCAGGACAGTGGCCGTGATCAAATCGGCGGACGCGGCGACGAGGTCCATGTGGCTGGCCTCGGCCATGCCGGCGGCCTCGGCGGCAACCTCCAGCGCCTCGTCCCAGCGGCCGGTGTCGATGTAGGCCCACCCCAGCACCGTCAGTCCTGGGCCGCTGGTGCCCCGCACGCCGGGAGCCCGGAGCCGCTGCAGAGCGTCTTCCAGCCAGCGGACCGCCAGGCCGGATTCGTCCAGGATCCACGCGGCGGAGCCTGTTCCCCACAGGGCCGGTTCTTCCAGGGGCGAGGCGGCGATCTCGTGCAGGTAGGGGAGGAGCTGGTTTCTGCTGCCGGCCGGGTCGGCGCTGGCGCGGATCCACAGTCTCAGCGCGTTGACATCGATGCGCGGATCCCGGCCGGGGGGCGGCGGACCCTGGCGTTCCAGCAGGCCGAGGGTGCGGGTGACGGCCTCGCGGCTGGCGGGCATGCCGGACTGGTAGGCGACGGTGGCGGCACTGCCGAGCGCGTCCCAGGCGAGGGCCGGCCGGTCAGCCGATGCCTCTTCGGCGACGGAGATCAGCGCGGACAGCGCGGCGGTGCGCCGCCCTGACCAGGCCAGCGTCCACGCGGCGTCGTGGCGGGCGGTCAGCCGCAGTTCCGGGTCCGTGGTGACCGCCAGGGCGCGGGCGGCGAGATCCTGCACCCAGTCCGCCTGGCCGGTCGGAACGGCGGCCGACGCGGCGGCCACCAGCCGCCGGGCCTGGTCGCCGGGGTCGGGGCTGAGCTCGGCCGCGCGTTCCAGCGCCAGTGCCGCGCCGGCGGCACCGCCGCGGCGCTGCGCCTGAGTGGCCGTAGCCTCCAGCAGCGAAGCCACCTCCTCGTCCGGCCGCAGAGCCGCGGCCGCCAGGTGCCAGGCGCGCCGGTCCGGCTCGTCCGCCAGGGCCGCGGCGAGCTGGCGGTGCGCCGCTGCCCGCTGGGCGAAGGGCGCGGAGTGGTAGATGGCGGAGCGGACGAGGGGGTGGTTGAAGTGCAGGCCGGTGCGGTCTATCTTGACCAGGCCCAGTTGCTCGGCCGACGCGAGGGTCTGCGCGTCGGGACCGGCACCGTGGCTGGCTGCTTCGCTGAGGTCCGGGCCGTCGGCCACCGCCGCCAGCAGCAGCGCGGCTCGCGCCGGCTCGGGCAGGGCGGCGAAGCTGGCGATGATCTCGGCGGTCAGCCGGTCACCTGGCGGCAGCGGCTCGGCGGCCCACCGGCGGCTGGCGGCGGGATCGGCGGCGATGACCTTCGCCAGCTCGATCAGCGCCATCGGATTGCCCGCGGCCTGGGCGAGCACCTGTGCCCGTACCCGGCCGCGCGGCGGCCGGGGCTGCGCGTCCAGCAGCCGCCCGGCGTCCGCCGCTGACAGCGGCTCCAGTTGCAGCTCCGGGAATCCGCGTTCAAAGCCGGAGGGCGGCGCCTGGCCGCGGGCACCCACGAGCAGCACGACCCGCTCCGCCTCCAGCCGGCTACCGACGAAGCCCAGGACGTCAAGCGAGCTTCGGTCCAGCCAGTGCGCGTCGTCCACGACGACCAGAAGCGGGGCGCGTTCGGAAAAATCCGACAGCACGGTGAGCACGGCGACCCTGGTCAGCAGCGGGTCGGGAGCAGCCGGCTGGGAGCAGCCGGCTCGGGAGCAGCCGGCTCGGGAGCGAGTCCCAGCGCGCCCAGCAGCGCCTGGGCCTGCCGGCCGGGAAGGCCAGCGATGCCGGGCAGCACCGGCCGTAGCAGCTGATGCAGCCCGGCGAACGCGAGTTTCGACTCCGATTCGCGGCCGGTGACGGACAGCACCCGCATGCCCGCCGACCGTGCCCGTTCGGCGGCGTCGGCCAGCAGCACGGTCTTGCCCATGCCTGCCTCACCGGTGACCACCAGCACCTGGCCTCCCGGAGGGACCGGATCCACCAGTCCGCGCAGCCTGGCCAGCTCGGCTTCCCGGCCGATGAAGCGGGCGGGCTGCTGTGCAGGGAGAACACCGGGGCCTGGCATCTGCCTGTCCTCTCCGCCAGGGCGTCGCGTTAACGCCCTCTCCGGGGTCAACAGCGATCGCGGCCCGGGCATGCCAGCCGCGAGCAGAAAGTGCAGTCACCCTGCGGATACCCGCGGGTGCCTGGCCGGAGCCACAGTGATGACTGTGCAGGGCCTACCGCTGCGAGTGCTGATTGACGAGGATCGCGATGCCTTTTGTCGCTGTCGGGCGGGAGAATTCAGCCGCCATCCGGATCTACTACGAGGACCACGGGTCCGGTCCTCCTCTCGTGCTGGTGCACGGGTACGCGCAGAACGGGCACTCATGGGAAAAGCAGGAGGCCGCCCTGCTGGCCGCCGGGCACCGGGTGATCAGCTACGACCGGCGGGGCTTTGGCGCCTCGAGCCGGCCGAGCACCGGATACGACTTCGACACGCTGGCCGCCGATCTTCACGTCCTGCTCAGCAGGCTTGACCTGCGCGGGGCGGTGCTGGCCGGGTTCGCCATGGGCACCGGTGAGGTGACCCGCTACCTGGCCGTTCACGGCCCGGGGCGGGTCAGGGCGGCGGTGCTGGTGGCGCCGCTGCTGCCGTTCCTGGTCAAGACGGGCGACAATCGTGACGGTATTGACCGGAGCGTTTTCGACGCCTTCACTGTGCGTATCGCCGCCGACCGGCCGGCGGCGATGAAAGACTTCATGGACGACTCATACAACGTCGATCTCCTGGGCGGCAGCCGGGTCAGCGACCAGGCCTGGCAGAACAGCTTCTACGTGGCCATCTCCGCATCCGCCCACGCCGCCCTCGGCTGCGTCACCGCCTGCCGGGAAGACTTCCGCGGCGATCTCGCCGCGATCAGCATCCCCGTCCTGGTCATCCACGGCGACCAGGACCGGATTCTGCCCTACGAGGCCACCAGCCGGAGGCTTCCCGCGCTACTGAACAGCGCCCGCTCTGTCGTCATCGCAGGCGGGCCGCACGCGATCATCTGGACCCACGCCGACGAGGTCAACCACGCACTGCTCGACTTCATCGGCCACCCGGACCAGGCCGGCGGCCGGCAGAGCGGGCCGGAGAACCGACTGCAGGCCGGATCGGAAAACGGCCAGGCCGACCAGTCCTGCGGATAAAGGCGAGGCGATTGGCTACAGGCCCCGACTAGCCGGTAGCAAGGCTGGGCGCCTGCGGTGAAGACAGCGCCGGGCTTTTACGCGAGCGTGGATTGAGCTCCCGGTCATCGAAAGGAAGGGTGAATCATGGCGATCGAACTGGTGCCGCTGTGCACGATGCGGCTTCAGGGCAAGCCGGCGATCGAGGTCGGTACAGGCCCGGCCGGAAAACGACTGATCGTCGATTGCACAAACGTCCAGGTCCAAGGCGACCGCCTGCGCGGGCAGATGGAAGGAAGAACTACTGGCGACTGGATACTGATCGGCCCCGAGGGCACGGGAACGCTTGACGTTCGTGAGACACTTCGCACCGATGACGGCGCAACCATCTTCGTGCAGTACCACGGCCGTCTGGACGGATCGAATGGCCTGCGGCCCCCGTTGACGTGCTACGTCGCGCCTCGCTTTGAGACCGGTGACGAGCGTTACGCCTGGCTCAACCGGATTCAGGCAGTGGGCAAGGGCACGATCAACGAGGACCTGTCGGTTGACTATGAGTGGTATGAGGTTCGCTAGCGGACGTTCGCCGTGCGCTTCTCCGGCGGTTAGGGCACTTTCCGGGTAGTGACAATCCTGCGTTTGCGCAAAGACTCGGTCCATTCCTGCCCGCTGAGCAGCCGCGTGGTCTTGGCCGACTTGACCTCGCCCGCGGCGGAAACTGCCATCGCGACGCTGGCAGCGGTCATGTCATCGGGTGCCTCATACACGACGAGCACGTCATACTCGCCGAACGGAAAGCCAGCCACCACGATCTTGGCTCCCAGGTCCTCCAGTGTCGGCCTGATCGTTTCCACGGGGTCTTGCGGCTCCTTGAGCTGAGCCGCCATCGACTTTGCGGTATAGGAGGCTTGGTACATGTAGAGCGTCATCGAGACTCCCCCTCGGGTGGAACAGGCGAAAAGATCACCCGCCAGCCCCTGTTACGCCCGGCGGCTCTTGCCGACGGGGCGACGCAAAGCTCGAGACCACTGCGGTTTAAAGATCGTAGACCCGGCTCGGACGGGCGCACCAGCCTCCGCCTCGCAGAGGACCCCTTGGGGCCGCCCGGCCAACACCAGGTGCGCTGGCCGGGGCCGCCCGGCCCCTGCCGCCACGCTCCGGCCGGGGCTCACGCTAGAAAACGAGCCAGCGGCTCGGCTGCGATTAGCAGGATCCATTCTTCGAGCAGAAAGTAGCACCATGACCACTTGACCTGAAAAGGGTACGCGAGCCTATAGAGGACGCTCCGTGAGACGACTGTTCCTACCTGGCTCGGCGGCCCGCGCGCGGGCGGCCTGGCGGACCAGGTGGTCGCGCTCGGCGACGTTCGTGGCCCGGCGGGCGGCCTCGGCGTACGCCGTGGCGGCGGCAGGGAGATTGCCGTCGAGCTCGTGCAGGTGGCCGCGGACGGCGTGCCAGCGGTGCCGCTCGCCGATCACGTCACGCAGCCGGTCGGTCTCGCGCAGCCCGGCGGCGGCGCCGAGAACGTGGCCGACCGCGATCGCGCGGCCGAGCACCGCGGCGGGGTCCTGGCGCACCGGGTCGTCGGTGAGGGCGACGAGGTCGTCGTACCAGGCGAGGATCTGCGGTCAGTCGGTCTCCTCGGCGCTTGCCGCGTCGTCGTGCAGGGCGGCGATGGCGGCCTCGACCTGGTAGCGGCCCGGGCGCCGTTTCTCCGTCTGCATGGCGAGCGCCGACTGCAGGACGCGCACGCCCTCGGCGATCTCGCGGGTGTCCCACAGGCCGCGGTCCTGCCGGTCGAGCGTGACGATCCGGCCTCGGGGTCCAGTCGCGCCGGGAGGCGGGCGTGGTTGAGGAGCATCAGCGCGAGCAGCCCGCGCGCCTCCGGTTCCTCGGTGGCGAGGGTGAGCTGGCGGGCGAGCCGGATCGCCTCGCCGGCCAGGTCGACCCGGCCCGCGTGGCCGGCCGTGTAGACGAGGTAGAGCACGCGCAGCACGACGGCGAGGTCGCCGGGCTGGTCCAGCCGTCGCGTCGGCTCGTCGATCACGCCGGGTCAGTCGTCCGAGGGCGCATCGGACATGACCTCCCGGACGTCGATCCACTCGTACAGCGGCTCGCCGCCCGGGCCGGGCTCGGAGGAGACGTAGGCCGCGAGCTCGACCGCGCGCTCGTGCGACTCGACGTCGATCATGTACCAGCCCGCCACGAGATCGCTGGTCTCGGGCAGCGGGCCGTCGGTGGTGACGGCCGCGGCGTCCGGGCCGCCGTAGCGCACCCAGGTGAGCGCCTGCGCGTCGACGTACTCGCCGTTCTCCTCGAGCAGCTCGCTGACGTGCTTGAGGAAGCTCATGTGCGCCTCCACGTCCTCGGGGGCCCACTGGTCATCGGGGGCGCGGGACGGTGCGGCGCCGGGCCGCCGCGGTAGTGCTTGAGGAGCAGGTACTTCGGCATGGTGGTCTCCCGTGTCCTGGGCCGCGCCTGTCGTGGCCCTTCACCTGGTGAGCGGAGCCGGTCAGAGCTTCTCGACATGAAATCACTCAGCTGGCTCCGAGACCGTCGCGCAGGGAAGCTCCTAGCCGCTGTCCCTGCCGAGGCATCGCCGGGGTTGCGGGCGGGCCTCAGGACAGGCCCGGCCGGACCAGGCCGGTCTCGTACGCGATCACGACCAGCTGGGCCCGGTCTCGCGCGCCGAGCTTGGCCATCATCCGGTTAACGTGGGTCTTGGCGGTCAGCGGGCTCATGAACAGGGCCGCAGCGATCTCGTCATTGCTCATGCCCGCAGCGACCCGGGCGAGTACCTCCCGCTCCCGGTCGGTGAGTACCGACAGCACGGAGGCGTTGACTGGCTGGGCCGGACCGCGGCCGGCGATGCTGGAGATCAGCGTGCGGGTGACGCTCGGCGACAGCAGGGCATCACCGCGGGCGACCACCCGGATGGCGCTGATGAGGTCCTCCGGCTCGGTGTCCTTGACCAGGAAGCCGCTCGCCCCGGCGCGGATCGCCTCGAAGACATACTCGTCCGCCTCGAAGGTGGTGAGGATGATGACGCGTACGCCGCTCAGCTCGGGGTCGGCGACGATCTGCCGGGTTGCCTCCAGCCCGTCGGTGCCAGGCATGCGGATGTCCATCAGCACCACCTCGGCCCGCAGCGAGCGGGCCAGATCGACCGCAGCCGCCCCGTCCGCGGCCTCCCCGACGACCTCGATGTCGGGCGCCGAGCCGGCCAGGACCCGGAAGCCGGCCCGGACGAGGGCCTGGTCGTCGGCGAGCAGGACCCTGATCACGGCCGGCTCGCGATCGGCCGGGCGCCCGGCCCGTCAGCGTGTCCTGCGCTACCAGCGTCCTGGCTGACAGTGGCCGGTTCGCGACCCGCGGCCCCGCCGTCCGGGACCGCGGCGGTGCCTCCCGTGCCTGCCGGGCCCGCGGCGGCCTGTGGTTCTCGGGCGGGGACGGCTGCCACCGGCAGCCGGGCGTGGACGGCGAACCCGCCGCCGGGACGCGGCCCGGCGTCCAGGGTGCCGCCTAGAGCGGCCGCCCGCTCTCGCATTCCGGCCAGTCCCGCGCCGGTCCCGTCACTGAAGGCCGCGGGCGCGGCCCCGCCGTCGTTGACCACGTCCACATACAGGTATCCGCCGTCTTGCCGCAGGCCCACGGTCGCGGCGACCCGGCCGGCGTGACGCACCACGTTGGTGAGCGACTCCTGCACGATGCGGTAGACGGCCAGCGCGACCGGCGGCGGCAGCGCGACTGGCAGCTCGGCCGACTCCAGCGTGGTCGGCGTGCCAGCGGCGCTGGTCGCCTCGACGAGCGCGGCGAGGGCGCGCAGGTCCGGCACCGCAGCGCTCCCGCCGTCGACCTGCCGCAGCACCTCAAGTATGGTCCGCAGCTCGCGCAGCCCGGACTTGCTGGCCCTGCGGATCGCCTGGATCGCCTCGGCCGCGCTCGCGGGATCGGCGGCCAGCTGCATGCTCGCCGCCGTGGCCTGGACGTTGATCATCGCCATTGAGTGCGCGACCACGTCGTGCAGCTCGCGCGCGATCCGCATTCGCTCGGCGTCGACGCGCCTGCGGGTTTCCTCCTCCTGGGTCTGCTCGGCCCGCGCCGCCCGGTCAGCCTCGGCGGCCAGCCACTGGCGGCGCGCCGCCACGTACGCGCCGACCGCGCCGGCTGCGAGCAGCTCTGGCCACATCGTGGCGTTCGGGCCGCCGAACCAGCCGAAAGGCCCGAGCAGCCCCTCGGTCACGAAGATAGCCGCCGCCCCGGCGAGCCCGGCGGCAACTGCGATGCGCCGCGCGCGGGTCAGCGCGACCCGGTAAAGGCCGACGATGACCGGAACGAGCCCGGCACCGTCGATCTGGCCCAGCGCCGCCCATCCGACCGCGCCGCCCACGGCAAGCGCGAGCACCTCGACCGGGTGGCTGTTGCGCCAGATCAGGGCGAGGGCAGGCACCGCCAGCAGCAGGTAAGCGGCCGGCGGCGGGTGGCTGGTCAGGTGCAGGCCCCCGTAGCGGTGCACCGGGTTGGCCTCGACGTAGGCGCCGACCACGGCCAGTGCGGTCACCAGCACTACGCCCGCAGCCTCCACCCAGTGCCGCGGCAGCCTGACCACGCTTTTGATGCCCATCAACCGGAGCGTATACCGGCACCGGGCCGGTGCCATCGTCGCTGCGCAGGCGGGGCGAGCTACTGCGCTGGGAGTACCCGCTGCTGCCGGTGCGGTAGCTCACCGGACGCCAGCAGGACGATGCCCGATTACCTCAGCCCCGGACAGCCTCGTGATCAGCCGCGCAACCGGGCGCCGCCAGCCACATGAAGGAGTACGCACATGCTCACCACCACTGCCCCCGCCGTGCCGGACATCAAGCAAGGCCGCGCCCGGGCGCTGTGCGCCGCGGGCGGCGCACTGGCCGCCGCCGTCGCCTGGATCGTGGAAGTCCCCCTGCTGGGCATCCACCTGAACTTCCGCTTCGGCACCGGCCACATCCAGACGATCGCGGCCGGCCAGGTCCTCGGCGTCACCGTGGCTGCCTCGCTGCTCGGCTGGCTGCTGCTCGCCCTGCTCGAGCGGCATACCCCGCATGCCCGGCTCCTCTGGACCACCATCGCGCTGGCGGCGCTGGCTGCGTCGCTGGCGCTGCCGCTGGCCGTCGCGACGACCACCTCAGCCGTCGCCGGCCTTGTCGTGATGCACGCGACTGTCGGGGCCGCCGTGATCCCCGCCATGGCGCGCACCGCGCGGCCGCGCTGACAGCGCATCACGACGCCAGGACGGCCCGACCACCCCGGCTGCACGACGGGTCCTTGCCCAAACCTGCCGCGCATGAGCAAGTTCGCGGCACGACACCGGCCCGCTCAAACCGGGCCAGCCAACCGACCGACAGGAGCACGAGATGAATCTCCCGCCCACACCGAAGCCTCATCGCCGGCACAGGTCATCCCGCCCGATCCTGGCCGCCGCCGCCGCATCAGTCATTCTCGGCGCGACGTTCGCAGCCTCCGCTGGCACATCCTCGGCCGAGACCACAACAGCCAAGGCCACGCCCGCGGCGCTCCCGATGAGCGATGGCCCCTGGTCCTCAGGCCCTGGATGGGCGGAGTCTGCCCCGGGCCCCTGGGCGCCGTCGCGATCCGCCCGCACCGAGTACTTCCATGTCGCATCGACCGACCCGTCCGGCACGGGCACCATCATCATCACCGGCGTTGTCGACGCCGGGGGCACCGAGCACCCGGGGCGAGCCATCGACGACGCGACCTTCGCCGGAGGTGGCTTCCGCATCGACCACAGTGCCGGGCATCCCAGTGCCCGCTTCAACGCCCAGACGTGCGTGGGAACCATCGACCAGACGGGACCGTTCAGTGTCATCGACGCGACCGGCCGGTTCTCCGGCCTGGCAGGCAGCGGCACATACGTGTTCCGCGCTCTCTATACCACCGCGCGGGACGTCAGAGGCTGCAGCAAGGTCAGGACCGGCTACATCGAGAGCATCGACGGCACCGTCACGCTCAGCCCGTCCGCCGCTCGCGGCGTCAAGGCGGCAGCCGGATAGCCATGACCGAGGTCAGTGGGTGGCGTGGTCATCGTCCGGTTCGATGACCACGCCACCGGCAGAGCCCGTGCCGTGCCGCCGACCGATCCGATCACGGCGGACTGCGCATATTCTCTCCTTGTAGCTTGTCAGGCCGAGCCACCGAGTTCGCTTGCCGGGACGTCAAGCGCGTCGAGCAGGGCGGTGAGCTTGCGGTCGAGGTCGAGGCCCACCTGGGTGACCGGGGCGAGGCCCAAGCTGGCGACCTCTGTGCTGGGCTGGTCGGCGGCGAAGAGCGCGCGGTCATCGGGGCCGGCGTAGATGACAGTGCGCAACGGCACGTACAGCATGACCGCCGGGTCGTGCCGGTACATCTGCTCGGCGATTGTGTGGTTGCCCATGAGGTAGGCGGTGCACCGCGTGGTGTTGCCGGCCAGGCTCATCACCGGCGTCGTGTCGAGGCGCCAGAAGATGAGGAAGCCGTGCGGGGCCGAGGCGTCGGCGTCCGCGACGACCTCGGGCCAGGCGGCGCCGCGCGCGGCGGATTCCGCCAGGCGCTTCTGGTCGAGCGCCGGGACCGCGGCCTCGTACCGGGCGCGGAACTGCTCATACGGCTGGCCGGTGTCGAAGACCAGCCGGGTGACCTGGTGCGGGAACGAGCCGATGCCCATTACACCGGTCCAGTCAGGAATTCATCGACATCACCGGCGAACTCGGCGTGGTGCTGGAACAGGAACCCGTGCGCGGAGTCGGGGTAGATCTTCACCCGGGCTTGCGGGATCAGGCCCGCGAGCAGGTGTGAGTAGTGCGGCCGGATCATCGGGTCACTGTCGCCGTTGGCCACGCCGATGACCTCCGGCGCCCAGCCGTGCATCCCGGCCGCACCTTCCGGCGCCGAGGACGCCAAGACCACCCTGCGGACGATCGCGGGCCGGATCAGCGCGATTTGCTGCGCGACGAAGCTGCCGATCGAGAACCCCAGGATGTCCACCGGGCCCAACCCCAGGGCGGTGACGAACGCGATGGCATCGCGCGCCATCTGCCCCGCGGTGTCCGGCGTTTCCCCGGACGAGCCGCCAACGCCGTTCGCGGCGCTGACGAGCTTGTTCGGGAGCTCTGCATATGTCATGGTCACAACCGTTCTGCCAGTCATCGTTCTTCCCCTGCTTGTGCGCTGCTCCGTGGGCCGAGAGTTGTCGCTTCCGCTGGCGATTCCGTGGGGAGGTCGAGCCACTGGTCGAGTGTGGAGGCCGCGGCTGGGCCGAGTATCCTCGCCGCACTGGTTTGTGCGCTGCGCCACGCGGTGCACGCGCCAGTAAACGCGGCTACTCCGGTGCCGGTGATGGTCACTGACATCGCCCGTCCGGCGGGCGAGGTCTCGGCAACGGTGACCCAGCCTCTCTTCTGCATCAGGGCGAGGTTCCGGCTGACGGTGGAGCGCTCCGCCATCAGCCTGGTAGCCAGGGCCGCCGGCCTCACCGGGCCGGTGGCGCTGATCAGCACGGTGAGGATCTCCATCTGGGGCAGGGAGAGCCCCGCCGTCTGCAGCGCCCGCTCGTAAACGCGGGCGACGACGCGGTGCAGCCGGGCAACACGCATGCCGAGGCAGGCGCCGATGACCTCCCCGGCGAGGTCATCGGCGATCGTGCGCTGCTCCATTCGCGTCCCCGGATCTTCACGGCTGCCGTGTTGCAGCTACACCACTTTAGCAATAGTGTACCTACAACAAAAGCTGCCGATGCAGAGGACGCAGGACATGGCTAACATCGACCCGCTCCTGCGGCGGAACAAGGACTTCGCCGCCACCGGCGCCCACGAGGCAGCCAGCATCGTCGCGAAGTACCCGGTCTACGTGATCACCTGCCTGGACCCCCGAACCGACCCGTCGGCCTTTCTCGGACTGGAGCTCGGCGACGCGATGGTGATCCGCGGCCTGGTCACCACGATCGTCCCATGTAGCGGTTAGGGTGGCCCGCCGGGCGGACCGAGTCGTCCGGCCGGAGCCTTCCGTGACGCTACCCCGTACTGTTGCCGACGTCATGTCTGATCACGTGGTCTTCGAATCGAGTCGATCGAAGGGGCGCACCGCCTGATTCCTCCGGCTTGACGCATGCCGATATCGGCATATGATGGCGCCATGGCACGAGCAGCGACGACGTCAGACGTCTTCAACGCGATCGCCGAGCCGCAGCGCCGGGAGATCCTGGTGCTGCTGCGGGCGGGTGAGCGGCCGGTGACCGAGCTGGCCGAGGAGCTGGGGATGACCCAGCCGGGGGCGTCCAAACACCTGCGGGTGCTCCGGGAGGTCGGGCTGGTGCGGGACCGCAAGGCAGGCAAGCAGCGGCTGTACGGCCTTGAGGCCCGCGGGCTGCGACCGGTCCACGAGTGGGCCGGCGGGTTCGAGCGGTTCTGGAACGAGAGCTTCGACCGGCTGGACGCGTACGTGCAGGACCTCAAGCAGGCAAGGCAGGAGGAGTAGCTGATGGCAGCGACAGGACCGGACGCGCCGGCGCAGTCAGCGACGGCCGACCGCGAGATCGTGATCTCCCGGGTGATCAGTGCCCCACGGGAGCTGGTGTTCGAGGCGTTCACCGAGGTGCGGCACCTGTCGCGGTGGTGGGGCCCGGACGGGTTCACCACCACCACGCGGGCGTTCGAGTTCCGCGTCGGCGGGGAGTGGGACTTCGTGATGCACGGACCGGACGGGACGGACTACCAGGAGTGGATCTCCTGGACCGAGATCGCCCCGCCGGAGCGGATCGCGCTGCTGCACGGTGAGTCCCGCGGCGACCCGAACGCCTTCGAGTCGGTCCTCACGTTCGCGCCCGACGGCGCGGCGACCCGGATCGAGATGCGCACGGTGTTCCCCGCCAAGGATCTGCGCGATGAGGCGGTCGAGAAGTACCACGCGATCGAGGGCGGCCAGCAGACCCTGGGCAACCTGGCTGCCTACGTCACCGAGATCGTCCGGAAGGGAGTTGAGGACTGATGGCCGGGAAGGTGTTCTTCAGCGTGACGATGTCGCTGGACGGGTTCATCGCGCCCGGGTCTCTCGGGGAATTGATGGGGCAGCAGTGGATGGAACTGCAGCAGTGGATATTCCCGCAGCGGTTCTTCCGGGAGAACCTGAAGCTCGGCGAGGGCGGCGAGGAAGGGCGCGACAACGACATCGCGCGGGAGACGTTCGAGCGCACCGGCGCGAGCGTGATGGGCAAGAACATGTTCGACGCCGGCGAGCAGGCGTGGCCGGAGGATGCGCCGTTCCACACGCCGGTCTTCGTCGTGACGCACGAGAAGCGTGACCCCTGGGAGCGGCCGGGCGGGACCACCTTCCACTTCGGCAACGACGGCATCGAGGCCGCGCTCGACCAGGCTCGCGAGGCCGCCGGCGACCGGGACGTCCGCATCGCGGGCGGCGGCGCAACGATCCTGGAGTACGTGAACGCCGGCCTTATCGACGAGTTCACGATCGCGCTGTCACCCGTGCTGTTCGGCTCCGGAATCCGCCTGTTCGAGGGCGTGGACGCGGGCCGCGTGGCCCTGGAGCCGGTCCGCGCGGAGCCGACGCAGCGGGTGACCCACCTGACCTACGCAGTCCGGGAGCGGTAACTGTCCTGACCTCAGCGCTCCCCCGCCGAGGTCAGCAGCGCGGTGAGATCCTCGACGCTCGTCGCGCTGGTCCGTGCCGGCGCGGTATTCAAGAACGGCAAGCTCATCGAACAGCACGGTGGCACGGTGGCACGGGCCCGGCGGCAGCGGTGCCAGGCTCCCGGCCGGCCGCAGATCTAGCAGCGCGGCGCCGAGCGCGTTGGCCGCCAAGCCCACGGCTACCCCCTGCAACGCCCGGGCAGCGAACAGCGCCCCGACCCCGTGCGCCAGCAAGAACAGGATGCACGCCGCCGTATCCACGGCCAGCGCGGTGATGATCACCGGCCGGCGTCCCACATGGGTCGGACAGGGAGCCGAAGATCAGCACCGTCATCAGGAGGAACAGCACGTAGACGGCGAACACGGCGGTGAGCGTGCTCGCCGAGAATCCCCACCGGGCCTGGTAGACGCGATACAACGGGGTAGGCGCGGCGGACGCGGCGAGGAACAGAACCAGCACTGCAGCCTCCAGCCAGAACGCGGCCGATCTCGCCAGCCTCGGCCGCCGGACTCGCTCTGCCTGGGTCGTCACGGTCAGCGTAGCCAGTCGAGCAGCACGTCGTTCAGCGGGGCGGGGGCGTCCCGCGGTACCCAGTGGCTGGCGTCCGCGATCTCCGCGTAGCGCCACGGTCCCGCCACCCAGGCCGCTGACTGCCGCATCCGCTCGCCGTCGAGGTAGTGGTCGCCGTCCGACCAGATGCCGAGCACCGGCGCCTGGACCGGCGGCAGGCTGGGCTGCGGGCCCGGCAGGCGCGGCGCCAGGTTGGCCCGGGCCCAGTTCAGCGCCGCGGTCAGCGCGCCCGGCCGGGACAGGTCGGCGATCCATTGGTCAGTGTCCCCGTCGCCCCGGCTGAACATCCGCAGCCACGCCCACTCGTCGGCCTTGATGGTCGCCTCGGCGACGCCGGCGAACTGGAAGAACAGCTGATACCAGGCCATCTCGTGCTGCCGCAGGGTGACCGGTGCGAGCGGGTGCGGCACCGAGATGACCACAACCCTGCGGACCCGGTCCGGGGCGAGCGTGGCCGTGAGCCACGCCACCGCCGCGCCCCAGTCATGGCCGACGACGTGTGCCGCCTCGATGCCGAAGGCGTCCAGCAGCCCGGTCACGTCTGCCATCACATTCTGCAGCCGGTAGGCGGCGACCTCCTGCGGCCGGCCGGACCGGCCGAACCCGCGCATGTCCGGCGTGATCACCCGGAAACCGTTGCTCACCAGGAACGGCACCTGGTTGCGCCACAGCCGCGTGGAGTCGGGAAAGCCGTGCATGAGCAGCACCGGGACTCCCGCGCCGTGCTCCTCGACGTACGGGGATGTGCCGTTGACCTCGATGAACCGCCCCGCGTCCGGGTTCATGCCAGGCTCCGCAGCACGTCTGCGCGCGACGGGCCAGGCGGCCGGGCCGCCTCGCGCCCAGCCATGACCTCCCCCGGCAGGGTGAAGGACCCGTTGTAGTCAGTCGATGCCTTCTGAGCTGACACGAGTATTCACTCGCTTTCGGGTTTTCGTTCCACGATCCGGCCGCGCGGAGGAATCCGGTCCGATGTCCAGGGCGCAGGTGACGGCGTCGTCCACGGTCACAGCCCGACCGGCCGCCCCGTCGCCGAAGGGCCTCCGGCACGGATGTGTTGTAGATACACTACTGATAACATGGTGCAGATGCAACACCTCGGCTAGCCAGATTCGGGACGCGGATGGAGCAGCACACGATCGCGGATGACCTCGCCGCGGAGGTTGGTGGCGCCTGCCTCGGCATGCGCGTTGCCCGGCTGCACCGGGTCGTCGCGCGCCTCTACGAGCAGGCACTGCAGACAGTGGGACTCACCCAGCCCCAGATGGAGGTTCTCGCCAGCCTCATCAGCGCCGCAGGCCCGGTGAGGCCGGCGGCGCTGGCCGCGAGGCTGATGCTGGAGCGGTCCACCATCAGCCGGAACCTCGCGCTCATGCAGAACAGAGGCTGGGTCGCCGTGACCGAGACCTCGGCCACAGGACGAGCGATGTCGGTGACGATCACGGACGCCGGCATAACCGCGTTTACCAGCGCGGGCACGGCATGGCGCGGCGCACAAGCCGACGCGGCGAGGATGCTCGGCCCGGACGCGGCCCCGATGCTCGACCAGTGGCTCGGCCTGGATGCGGCAACGCCCGGCCAGCGGAAGCGATGAGGAGGTTCTGATGGGCTCGGATAGAGCTAGCCTTGGAGGCGCTGCTCCCGGAATATCCGCGGAGCCCCGGCCGGACACGGGTGCTGCTCACTGAGGCGCTCGACGGCCTCCGCGGCAACCGGACGTTCGCCTGGTCGCTCTGTCTCTGCCCGGGAGCGTCGAGAAGCCTTACAACCGGCTTCCCTCATTCCGGGTGCGCAGCACCCTGTTCCTCCGTATTCATGAGCTGCCGGACGCGTTTCTTCGTGCGCTGGGCCGGCGTGGAAGAACGCAATGAGCTGCTCAAGGCCGAGCCGGGCAAGTTCTTCATCACGCCTCATTACGACGGCTACCCGGGGCTCCTGGTGCGGCTCAGTCAGGTGGATCTGGATGAGATGACCGAGATCGTGGCTGAGTCGTGGCGGATCTGTGCCCCCAGGCGACTGCTCGCCGCCTACGATGCCGAGCACGCACCTGAACCGTGACCGGCATTGTGCCAGGCGCGCGGGGCAGTTCCTCGTCTTGACCTGGAGCGAGGCCAGGGAACCGCAGGGAGAACGGAGCAATCTGCTCCGCGGTGCGTGGATCGTCGTCCTCGAGCTCCAGGGAGTCAGCCCAGCTGCGAGCGAGAACTGCCGCCGGATCGAGCTGATCGACCTCAGACCGCTCGCGCTGGTCCCAGAGCTCGCCGCTGTCCCAGGGGCGGCCCTCTTTGCTCGCCGCCGCGCAGTTGGGCCAGCGAGATTAGCATCAGGCCGGTCTGCTCATGCATCTCATGTAGGCGGCGAGCCGCTGCCCGGCTGGCGGCGCCTGGCCCGCACGCCGGGTTCGCTGGCGTCAGCCGCGGCCATGCCTGTATCACAGCCGGGCGGGCTGTGCCTGCAGCTCTCCGCTCACCGTCAAGTGCCCGTTCAGGGGGAGATCGAGGGTAAATATCGCGCCGCCGCCAGAGTGGTTGCCCGCGTCGATGTGGCCGCCGTGAAGGCGCGCGTTCTCGGCGGCGATCGCCAGGCCCAGTCCACTGCCCTCGGAACGTGCCCGCGCCGTATCGGCCTTGTAGAACCGGTCGAATATGTGCGGGATTGCGGTGGGCGGCAGCCCGTGGCCGTGGTCGCGCACTTCTACGGCCAGCCGCCCGGCGTCTTGGCCGTCTGGCCGGATGCTGGCTGTCACGCTCACTGGCGGGGCGCCATGGCGCACGGCGTTGGCAACCAGGTTGGCCACGATGACGTCAAAGCGGCGGGGGTCAAGCCGCACCGTCAGCCCGGCGGGCACGTCAGCGCGCACATTTGTCCAGCCCCGCGCGCGAAGGCACCGGCCCACGGCGGCCGCGATGTCGGTGTCATCAGG
This sequence comes from uncultured Actinomycetes bacterium, assembly GCA_963702235.1. GTDB lineage: Bacteria > Actinomycetota > Actinomycetes > Streptosporangiales > Streptosporangiaceae > PALSA-505. The sequence goes on along the minus strand of CAVPBZ010000016.1, from coordinate 58,802 downwards.
CACAAGCTGTGCTGTGCCTGCGTCGAAGCGGGAAACCTCGACTAGGTCCTCGACCAGCCGGTTAAGGTGGAGTACCTCGTGGTGGACCAGCCGCGCGGCGGTCGCGGCGTCTCCGGCCAGGCCCGGGTGGTCGTGGAGGATATCTGTCACCGCGGTCATCGCCGTCAGTGGGGTCCGCAGCTCGTGTGACACGTCACCGGCGAACTGGCGGGCACGCGCCTCCATCCGCTGCAGCTCGCCGATCTTGTCCTCCAGCGAGGCCGCCATCTCATTGAACGTGGCAACCAGCTGGGCGAGTTCGTCTCGGCCCCGGAGCGCGATCCGCACCGACAGGTCACCGCCTGACATGCGCCGTGCGGCCCGGGCCAGCCGCCGGACGGGCAGCAGAACCCGGCGGGAACCGGCGATGGCAACAGTGATGATCATCGCGAGCAGCAACCCAGCCGCCACCCCGAAGAAGATCAGAGCGGTATGGCGCATCGGGTGGGGTGCTGGCTGCCCGGGAGCGGTGTGCACCAGGCTCCGCAGCCACCCTGGCCCAAAGATCACATCATTCAGCCAGGCAGGGAGATTATAAGCCTCTATCAAGGTGTGGAACCATGACGAGGCGAGGGCTGACAGCAGCGCGACGACTATGAACGCGATGATCAGGCGGGTCCGCACCGGCCATCCCTCCTAAGCTCCGGCTACACCGGCCCGAACCGGTAGCCGAAGCCACGCGCGGTCTGGATGTAGCGGGGTTCGGACGTGTCGGTCTCGATCTTCGCCCGCAGCCGCTGCACGCACGCGTCCACCAGCCGGGAGTCACCCAGGTAGTCGTGTTCCCAGACCAGATCGAGCAGCTGCTCCCGGGAGAATACCTGCCGCGGTGAGGCGGACAGTACGAGCAGCAGCCGCAGCTCGGTAGGGGTCAGGGACAACTCACAGCCGCCGCGGCGCACGGTCAGCGAACCACGGTCGATCACCAGTTCACCGTAGGTCTCCGCCGGCGAGCCAACCCGCGCCGTCCGGCGCATCACCGCCCGGATCCGCGCATCGAGCACCCGCGGCTCTACCGGCTTGACCACGTAATCGTCGGCCCCGGCTTCCAGGCCCCCCACGATGTCCAAATCGTCGCCACGGGCGGTCAGCATGATGACCGGGACATCGCTGCCACGGCGCAGCCGGCGGCAGACCTCAAAGCCGTCCAGTCCAGGGAGCATCAGATCCAGCACGACGACGTCCACCGCGGCCTGGCGGATGCCCTCCAGCGCCGCCTCACCGTCCCCAGCGGCTTGCACACTGTAGCCGAGCCGGCGCAACGCCAGCTCCAAGCCCTGCCGGGCCGCTGGATCGTCCTCGACTAGCAGCACGGTAGCCATCGCCGCCATTATTCCGCCGCTCCTCCCGGGCTGGCCAAGCTATGCGAGCCACGAGCCGCTGGGCCTGTCCGGTCAACGATCTGGATACCTCCCTGCGGGACACGATTGTGGCACCTGTGCCACGTCATGCCCTGACTGTGCGGCTCCGATGTCATGATCCGGTCCGGGGACTGTCACAAGCACGTCACAGGTGAGTCAGGGCCCTGAGCGGCCCTGGCACCAGCCCGGCGCAGGAACAGGAGGGTCCCGGGCCTGTGACAGCATTGGGACGCAAGCCGGACATGCCCACGACACCAGCGCCGCACGATCGCGGGTATGCAGGATCAAGGCACCCGGGCCCCGCGCGGGCCGGGACAAACCCACGCCAGTTACCGAGCCCGTTCAGCGACCCCCTGGCGAGACAGTCACCGAGGCAGGGATCCGCGCCGCCACCAACGCCGCAGGATAATCCTGGCAGCGCTAGCCGCACTCGCCTGCCTGGCTGGCTTCGCCGCGGTGGTGAAGATGCAGGCACCGTCCCCTGGGCCCGTGACGCCGCCTTACCGGGCGGCACCGCCACGCCACCAGCGGCTCGCCGGGGTGTCGTGGCCGGCCTACGGGGTCTCGGCCGCTGACATCAGCGGCTTTGGCGTGGTGGCCGGCCCGGGCGCAACCCGGCCGGTGCCAATCGCCAGCGTCGCCAAAGTGATGACCGCGTACGTAGTCCTCCACGACCATCCGCTGCCCGCAGGCCAATCAGGCCCAGAGATCGTGGTCCAGCCGCCGGAGGCCGCCGCATACTCCGCACAGGCTCGCGACGGCGACTCGCTGGTACCTGTTGCCGCCGGAGAAGCCCTCACCGAGCGTCAGGCGCTGGAGGCACTGCTGCTGCCTTCGGCCGACAACATAGCGTGGATACTCGCCCGGTGGGACGCCGGCAGCCAGGCGGCCTTCGTGAGGCGGATGAACGCCAGCGCCGGGCACCTGGGCATGACCGGCACCCGCTACACCGACCCCTCCGGCTTGGCTTCCTCCACCACCAGCACCGCAGCCGACCAGGTGCGGCTCGCCATGGCCGCGATGCGTGTGCCCGCACTGGCCGCGATCGTGGCGATGTCCACGGCCGTTGTTCCCGTGGCCGGCGTGGTCCGCAACTACAACACCTTGCTGGGCCAGGACGGGATCGTTGGCCTTAAGACCGGCAGCACGCAGGCCGCCGGCGGATGCGTTGTCATCGCAGCATGGCACAAGGCGGACGGGCACAGGACCCTGATCGTCGCCGCCACATTCGGGCAACCCGGCACAGCGCAGACCATCCTGCCGAACGCATTGCAGGCCGGTGACAACCTAGTGCTCACCCTCGATCGCGCCCTCGACCTTGGGCAGGCGCTAAAGCGCCCCAGGCCCGTCCCCAAGCCGGGCCTGGCCGACCCGGTGATCGCGGACAACAAGGTCCCGCCCGATTCGAGCACGGACCAGAACCAGCTGAACTGCATGCCGCGAACCGTCCCCACGGCCTCCCTGCCCGCCGCTCGTAGTCAACTGGTCGCGAAAGTATCGTGCCGCTCAGCTGCTTGGCGACGTAGTAATGGTCCAAGTGTCAGCTTTCGACCGCGACTGCCATGCATGCGGATTCGCTGCGCCGTGGCGATCCGCTGATCTGCCGGCCGGCCTGGCCCCCGCTCTAGCAGACGATGGCCGGCCTCGGCCGGGCGCCGCCCGCGGTGAGCGACATCCTGTTGGCCGCGGCCGCCGTGGCCTGGCTGATCGTGCTGGCCGGTTACCTGCGTTATATCCTTTCCGTCCGGTCGGCCGTGGTTCGCGACCTGCTCGACCCGGTCGCCGCGCCGTTCGCGTCACTCGCCCTGGTCACGTCGATCCTGGGCTTCCTGCTCTCGATGGCCGCGGCGCTGGGCGCACAGGTCGCGCTGTTCCAGTGGGGGTGGGGCCAGCAGATCTTCGGCATCACCCCGACGCATACGATCAGCTTCCTGCCGATCATCATGCTGGCGATCATCTTCGGCCTGTCCAGTGACTACGAGATGTTCGTCGTATCGCGGATCAAGGAGGACTACACCAAGAACGGCGACGCCCGCCGCGCGGTGCAACGGGGCACCGGGCTGTCGGCCCGCGTGGCACCGCGGCGGCGCTGATCATGTTCTCCATCTTCGTGGCCTTCATGTTCACCAGCGACCCGACCATCAAGGCGACCTGCTTCAGCTTCGCTGCCGGCGTCTTCCTGACACGCGAACACACAGGCACCACCCCCGTCAGGGGCGCGAGCGCGGCTGCCGCAGACCGGTGAATTCCGCACTGCTTGAACATGCGGCCGTCCGGCCCGATCACGGCCGTTCGGGCGCCAGGCGGCCTGCTGTCTCCCGGCCCGGGGGACGGCCGTGACCGCCCCGCTCATCGCCCCCGTCATCCCCTCGTGGCCAGCCCCGTACGGCTGGTGCCAGAATAAGGAAGGGTGAACCCTACCCAGTCCGAGAAGGTCAGGGCCGGCCGCGGCTTCTTCGCCGCCCTTGACCAGAGCGGCGGCAGCACGCCAAGGGCGCTGGCCGAGTACGGCATCGGGCGGGACCGCTACAGCTCTGACGCCGAGATGTTCGACCTGGTCCACGCCATGCGGACCCGTGTGCTGACCAGCCCGGCGTTTGATGGCTCGCGCGTTCTCGCGGCGATCTTGTTCGAGCAGACCATGGAACGGGACGTCAACGGCGTCCCCACGGCGCGGTATCTGCAGGACGAGAAGAACGTGGTGCCGTTCCTGAAGGTTGACAAGGGGCTTGCCCCCGAGCAGGACGGCGTGCAGCTCATGAATCCCATCGACACCCTCGATGATCTGCTGGAGCGCGCGCAGCGGCACCAGATCTTCGGTACCAAGATGCGGTCAGTGATCAACGACGCCGACGAGGCCGGGATCTCGGCGATCGCGGACCAGCAGTTCGACTACGCGAGCCGGATCCTGGCTGCCGGCCTCGTGCCGATCATCGAGCCCGAAGTCAGCATCTCCAGCCCGCACAAGGAGCAGGCTGAGACGCTGCTCTGCAACGCAATGACCAAGCACGTCGAGGCGCTGCCTGAGGGCGCGACCGTGATGCTGAAGGTCACCATCCCGACCCGGCCTGGCCTGTACGGCGACCTGGCGTCTGACCCACGCGTCCTGCGAGTCCTCGCCTTGTCGGGCGGCTACAGCCGTGACGAGGCCTGCGCCCGGCTCGCACACGATCCCACCCTCATCGCCAGCTTCTCGCGTGCGCTTCTGGAAGGGCTGACGGAAAGCCAGACCGACGAGCAGTTCAACGCCCGGCTCGAGTCATCGATCGAGCAGATCTACCAGGCGTCGGTACACAAGCAGCCGACCAGCCCCTGAACCCGCCGAGTCATGCCGGGCACCCCAGATTGCCGTGGGCTCACCGCCGGGCGCAGCAGCAGAACCTCTTGGGCCTGACCGTCTGCCGGCTCAGGGCTATCGTGGCGGGGGCAGGGAGGAGCCCGGATGTCATCGACGTCAGAGCCAGTGCACCTCAATAACCATCACCGCAACACGCTACGCCAGATCTTCCAGCGTCCCGTGAGCCACAACATCGAATGGCATGCCGTGGTCTCTTTGCTGGAGGCGATCGGCTCGGTCGTGGCGCACCGCGATGGCGTGGTTGCCGTTACGGTCGGCCCGAGACCGAATTCTTTGACGTCCCTGCGCATAAGGACATCGACACCCAGACGGTTGTCGACCTGCGCCGGATGCTCAGCGGCAACGGCTACGGACCCGTTGCTGAGGAAGTCGAGGGCAAGGGTCGGGAGGACTGACAGCGGGCGCGCACCGGCGCCCTGCAGATGGTTCCCACCGGACACGCCAGATCATCCTTGCCCGCGCTACGCCGGGCCGGAAGGCTCGTGGCCAGGGCTTAGCCCAGACGCCCGCCCTGTCTGCGCCATTGAGTGCCCTCAAGCCGTGGCTCGGGCTCCTGGGGAACCTGCCGGGACGGGCGTGGCTCAGGCTTGCAGAGGTGCAGGGCCAGCGTCTGGTTTCCGGCGAAGCTTCCGGCAGCCCAGGCGCCGGGCGCCGTGCTGGCAGATATCGCGTACAGGTAGTTGGCGTTGCCGGGCCGGTACGGTTCGGCGGCGACCTGCCACTGGGTGCCGTTCCAGTGCTCGATCAGGTTCGCCGTGCCGTGCGCCGTGGTGTATGAGGTGCCGACGGCCCACACGTCGCGCGGCGACACGACCGTGACCGAGTCGAGGTAGTTGCCGTAGCGGCCCGGATCGGGGCTGCTCATCACCTGCCATGCCGTCCCGTCCCAGTGCTCGGCCAAGGTGGCGGCCATGCCGTCGGCCGGTCCGCTGAACTGACTGCCAACGGCCCACACATCGTCGGGAGACGTGGCGGCGACCCCGGCCAGCAGACCTGAGCCGGAGTGCAGCGCCGGGGTCGGCACCGCGCTCCAGGTCCTGCCGTCAAAGTGCTCGATCAGCGGCGAGAAGACCTCGACCGTGGCCGGCCAGGTCTTCCCGACCGCCCAGACATCGGTGGCAGACACCACCTGTACGTGCAAGAGCACGTCGTTGTGCTGCGGGTCCGGGCTCGGAACCTGCCGGAAGCGGTCACCGTTCCAGTGCTCCACCAGGGTTTCATCGGCGCTATTCGCGCCGATGTACCGGCCCACCGCCCACACGTCGTTGTTGTTCAGCGCCGACACCCCGTACAGCCCGTCGTATAATCCGCGGCTGGGCGTAGCGACGACCCCCACTGGGCTGCATACCGTGCCCGCGGACGGCGCAGCGGGCGCGCCGAGCGCGGTCGGGCCAGCCGGCCACAGGGTCGCAATAGCGGTGAGGGCACTGGCCGCCGATCCCACGCAGATTAAGCGCTTGCGCCTCACAACCGGAAAAGGGTGCAGCTCTGTTGAAGGGACGCCTGGCCTGGCGTTTGCCATCAGATGACAGGGTGAGCGGCAGCGTGATCTTCTAGCGTCTTGTGCGGGGGCGAGGAGGCGGCGAGCGGCCGGGACTGGCCCTTGAAGCGCGGAGTCGTGTTGCTTGATCTGTTGCTTGATCTGTGGTGACGCGGGCCTGGGCGCTGCTGGGGCGGGATTTCCTCAGAACTGGGCCTTCAGCTCGTCGATCTTGCCGATCTGCTCGCGGAGCTGGGCGTAGGCGGGGCGCTCGCGGATGCGGGCCAGCGCCCATCGGACGCCATCGGCGCGGTTGGCGACGATTCCGGCGGTGATCAGGGAGTCGAGGGTCTCCACGTCCCTCGGGTCGAGCCGGGCCATCACCGGGGTGAGGCGGTGGCCCATGGCCGTGCGATCCGGCGGCCCGATAGGAATCATGATGCCGGCATTCTTACCTGCCGTCGATTCCGAGGGGAGGGTGAACTCCACGTGCCCGATGAAGGGCATCTTCCTGGCGACCCTCGCCAGCAGTTCCTTGATCGCCTCCTCGTGCGCCTCCTGGAACGCGTGAAGCGTCTTTTTGGGATGTTCGTCCGTCGGGTTGAGGATCACCCGGACCATCACCTGGCCGGGTTCGATCACGGGCGCGTCGCCGTACTGCAGCACCTCGGCCTTCCGCACGACCCCCTCGCCGAACCGCCTGGTGAGCTCTTCTTCGGCCGCGCGCTCGAGTTGCTCCTTCTCGTCCTGATCCATGGCCAGCTCCTTTGATTGCTTGAGCAATCAGTGTAACTCTGGCTACTAGATCTAGGTGCGGAACGGGCTGGGCGCGCTTGCGTGAAGAAGTAATTGAGCCGGGAAGTTGATGGTTGAGCTGCTGCGGGCGCGCGTTGTCTCCTACCGTTCCGGTGAGGGTAAGGAGGTGCCTGATGGGGTCGCTGATCGATGAGCTGCGGCGCCGCGAGGCGGCGGCCCGCGAAGAAGCCGAAGAACTGCGCGGGCAGATCGCGCAGCTGGCTGAGCGTCTGGCCGGGGCCGAGGACCGGCTGTCGCGGCTGGTGATCGCCCGGGAGACGGTGGATGAGGTGCTGGGCGAGGCCGGCCCGCAGGCGTCCCCGGCGGCGATCCCGGAGGAGACGGCGGGGTCGCGGCCCGGCCGCCTGCGGGCCAGGGTGCTGACGGTGCCGCCGTGGCGGCCGGACCTGGGGGCCGCTGCGCTGCCGCAGGCCTACCGGGATCTGCTGGAGGTGGCCGAGGATGCCGGGCGCCCGCTGCGGGCAGGGCAGATCGCCGCGGCGGCGGGGCTGCGCACGGACAAGGCGAAGGCGGAAGGGCTGCGGTCGAAGCTGAAGCGGCTGGCCGAGCGGGGCTGGCTGGCCGAGGAGGCCGGGCCGGGATTGTTTGGCCTGCCGGCGCGCAACGGCAGTGCCGGTGCCGGGGAAGCGGCGAAACCGGGATGATAGCGGGCTCTTCTTCCTAGGTTCGAAGGTGCCAACCCACACGAACCTCACAGGAAGAAGAGCCCTATGGAACCGTATGCCCCGATCTCGGGTGCGGCCCCCTTTGCCGCCGCGGTGAATTTGTTCACCGCGCTGGTCACTGACCTGCAGGGCCCCGCAGCGGCTGGGCTGTCCGCTTCGGAGCTGGAAGAGCTGCTTGCCGGGCGGGGGCGGGCGGTGCTGCAGCAGCTGCTGCAAGATCACCTGGATCTGCGGGCGGCGCGGGAGGAGCAGGCCGTCGCCGAGCAGCGCACCGCGGCGGTGGGCGCGGACGGGATCCCGCGGAGCCGGGTGGAGACCGGCCACGGCAGGCTGCTGGCCACGCTGTTCGGCACGGTGCGGGTGACCCGGTGCGCCTGGCGCCGCCCCGGGGCGGGCAACTTCTACCCGGCCGATGCCGCCTTGTCGCTGCCGGCGCCCCGGCACTCCCACACCCTGGCCCGGCTGGCCGCGGTGGAGGCCGTGCGCGGTTCGCTCGAGACCGCCCACGCGGCGATCACCGGCCGCTGCGGGCCGGTGATCGGCAAGCGGCAGATCGAGCAGGCCGTGGTGAACGCCGCCGCCGACGTTCCTGCCTTCTACGCCGCGAGCGTCCCGATGCCGTGCACCGGCTCGACCCTGCTGGTCATCTCAGCCGACGCCAAGGGGATTGTGATGCGGCCCGGGGCGCTGCGCCCGGCCACCGCCAGGGCCGCCGCCCGCCAGGGGCGGATGCGGACCCGGCTGGCGGCCGGGGAGAAACCGAACCGCAAACGGATGGCCACCCTGGCCTGTGTGTATGACGCCGAGCCGGCGCCGCGCCGCCCGCACGACGTGATCGCCCCGCCCGGCGGGCGGCACGGCCACCGCACGCTCCGGCCCCGGCCGAAGGCCAAAGCCAAATGGCTGGCCGGGTCGGTGGAACACGACCCCGCCGAGGTGATCGCCGCCGCCTTCGACCAGGCCCAAGCCCGCGACCCCGCCCACGGGCGGACCTGGGTCGTCCTGGTCGACGGCGCCGAGCATCAGCTCGGCCTGATCCACGCCGAGGCCGCCCGCCGTGGCATCACCATCCACATCCTGATAGACCTCATCCACGTGCTCGAATACACCTGGAAGGCCGCCTGGTCCCTGCACGCCGCCGCCGACCCCGCAGCCGAGGACTGGGTGGCCGTCAAGGCGCTCGCGATCCTGGCCGGCGACAGCGCCCGGGTCGCCGCGGAGATCACCGCCGAAGCGGACGCCGCCGGGCTCACCGCCGGCCAGCGAACCGGCGCGGACATCTGCGTCCGCTACCTGACGGCCAAGCAGGAGTTCCTGCGTTACGACCAGGCCCTGGCCGCGGGCTGGCCGATCGCCACCGGGGTCATCGAGGGAGCCTGCCGCCATCTGATCGGCGACCGGCTCGACATTACCGGAGCACGCTGGGGCCTGGACGGCGCCGAAGCCATCCTCACCCTCCGCGCGGTGATCAGCAACGGCGACTTCGACGAATACTGGCGCTACCACCTCACCTGCGAACACCAGCGGCTCTACCCCGGCACAACACAAGGCCAGTACACGCTCGGCGCCTGACCCGCCTCACTCGAAACGAGCCGCACCCACCGGAAAATGCTACCCCCCGGGCCCCGTGCCTGCTTCGGACCTGGTGCTGCTTCATCTTCACCAGCCGCAGCTAGGTCAGCCGCGCAGCGCGACGCGCAGATGATAGTTATTCATCGAGAACGTCTCGGTGGTGCCGCCGGTGCTTGCGATCTCCCACCCGTCCTGGACCTGGGTCAGCGGGTCAGACGCAGGCACCAGGCCCCGGCTGATGAGCCAGCGCAAGGAGGCCAGAATGTTCACGTGGCCGGAGGATTCGTTGCCAGTCAGCACGAAGGCGTAATACGGGTGGCTGGCACACCCGCTGGTCTGGCACTCCCAGACGGTGAAGGCCTGGCCGTCGATCGTCGCGGTCGTGACCGGGGCGCCGGACGGTATGGTCCTGTGGGTGCTGGTCCAGACCATGACCTCGATCATGTGCGCGGTGCTGGAGGTACCCGGAGCGCCGTTGACCCAGATGTCGAACGCGGCTTCCGCCCTCCCCCCGGTCGGCATGGTGTCCGCGAACGTCGCCACCACCTGGGTGTAGTCGCTGATCGGCTGGCCGAGGCTTTCGCACACGTTTGGGTAGGCTCGCACCGATGCCCCGGTCGGCTCGGAGGTGGAGACCCGCCACTGGGCCGCCGACCGTGCCGTCAGCATCTGAGTACTTCGGGCCGTCTTGTTCCACATGTTCTGGTTCACCTGGTACGGCGGGTACGAGCACGTGCCGTACTGCGCCGAGGTGGTGCAGAGCCGAGGCGCCGCCCCGGAAACGTGAGCCGTGCTGCCGCACGCGGCCAGCACCGTCGCGATCAGGCCCAGTGCCATGCTCCGGGCAAAAGCTGCCGACATCAGATTCCTTCGCTTTGTGTGATCCGGGCTCGAGCAGCACCCTGACCGCTCCAGTCTGCCGCGTGTGCTTCACCGTCACACCACTGGCAGAAGCCGCGCATATCCGGCGCAAACACCTCGCTCATTCCCGCCTGCCCGACATAGATGAATCACTGGTCCGCCGGTTCACCTGGGCTCGCCTCGGCCCACTGCAAGCAACTATTGAGCATCTCCTGCGAACGCGGCTGTAGCCGAACGAGCGGCCAGATCAGTCACTGGCGGTCCGCGCAGGCCCTCTCACGAACCCAGGACGGCGTTCAACACCACCACGATCTGCGGCACCGACCTGCACATCCTCAAGGGCGATGTACCCGCTGTCACAGACGGCCGCATCCTCGGACACGAGGCGGTCGGCACCGTGACAGCGGTGGGCCCGGCGGTGAACAGCCTCGCCGAAGGTGACCGGGTGCTCGTCCCGGCCATCACGTCCTGTGGCCGGTGCGCCTACTGCAAGCGCGCGATGCCGAGCCACTGCCAGGCCACCGGCGGCATCGGCTGGATCTTCGGCCATCTGATCGACGGTACCCAGGCAGAGTACGCCCGGGTGCCGTTCGCGGAGACCAGCGTGCACAAGGTGCCCGACGGCGTGACTGACGAGCAGGTGCTGTTCCTGGCCGACATCCTGCCGACCGGCTACGAGGTGGGAGTCAGGAACGGCCAGGTCAAGCCCGGCGATGTCGTCGTGGTCGTGGGCGCCGGACCGGTCGGCCTGGCCGCAATCCAGACCGCGTCGCTGGCCGGCGCCGCCAAGATCATCGCTTTGGAGGTCACCGGCTCCCGGCGCGAGCACGCGCTCCGGTTCGGCGCCGACGTGGCGATCAACGCCGCCGACACGGACGCTGAGGAACAGGTCGCGGCCCTGACCGACGGGGCACTCGGCGCCGACGTGGCGATCGAGGCCGTCGGCACGCCGGGCACCTTCGACGTCTGCACCAGGGCAGTACGGCCCGGCGGTGTCATCGCCAACATCGGCGTGCACGGCGCACCCACCACGCTGCACCTCGAAGACCTGTGGATCAAGAACGTGACGATCACCACCGGCCTGGTTGACGGCACCACCGTGCCGCTGCTGCTCCAGCTGGTCCGGTCCGGGAAGATCGCCGCCGAGCTCTTCGGCACGCACGACTTCGCGCTGCACGACATGATGGCCGCCTACGACACCTTCGCCGAGGCTGAAAACCACAATGCCCTCAAGGTCGTGATCAGGAAGTAGCGGCCAGCCCACCCTGAACCTCTCCGCACGGCCGCCAGCGGCCGCGTCTCGCCCGGCCGATGTGCCCCGAGCAGCAGCCGCTCCTAACGCTAAGGCGAAGCTCGCCGCTGCTGTCACTCGAAGATCACTCGCCCGGGACGCTGTCCCGGCTCGTGAAGGAGGTCATCACGTCCTGCAGGTTAGCGTGGGCGCTGACGCCAGGATCGCCGGGCTGCGCGGCGTGGCGGGAGATGGGAACCCGCGTCTACGGTTCGGGAGCCCGGGGATTGTCCTGGCTTTCGGCCGGGATCTCGATGAGCAGCGTGGTGCCGCGGCCGGCAGGGCTGGTGAGTTCGAGCGTGCCGCCGAGCGCCTCGATGCGGTCGCTGAGCCCGACCAGTCCCGACCCCCGGGCGGGGTCGGCCCCCCCGACGCCGTCGTCGCGGATTGCCACCCGCACCATCGCATCGGGTGCGTCGAGCTCGACGTGCACGACAGAGGCGTGCCCGTGCTTGGCGGCGTTGGTCAGCGCCTCTGACACTGCGTAGTACGCCGCGACCTCGACGTGCTCGGGCAGCCGCCGCCCGGCACGCAGATCCAGCTCCACCGGCAGCGCCGAACGGCGCGCCAGTACTCTGAGCGCCCGCTCCAGACCCCCGTTGGACAGGATCGCGGGGTGGATTCCCCGCGAGATCTCCCGCAGTTCGTCCAGCACCCCGGCCAGCCCCCGTGCCGTCCGGGTCAGCTGGGCCCTCAGCTCACCCACCTCGGACGGCTGCATCGCCTCCGCCGTCCGCAGCTCCAGCATCAACGACACCAGCCGCTGCTGGGTGCCGTCGTGCAGATCACGCTCGATCCGGCGCCGGGTCTCATCCGCGGCGGCCACGATCCGCGCGCGCGAGGCCATCAGCTCGGCGCGGCTCTCCGCGTTCGCGATCGCCGTCGCCACCAGTTCGGTGAACGAGACCAGGCGCGCGGCTGTGTCCGGTGGCAGCGGCTGCTCCAGGCTCGAAGCGGCGGAGATCACGCCCCAGACGTGGCCCTCGACGGTGATCGGCGTCCCGACCGCCGAGCGGATGCCAGCCTCGCGGGTGTAGACACCGAGCGGGCCCGCCGAGCTACCGGCATAGCTGTTGACGCGGGCCGGACGGCCGGTCTCGAACACGAGCGTTCCGATGTTGTGCCCGCCAAGCATCTGCCGGCTCCCCACCGGATAGCGCTGGCCCGCACTGTCCCAGGAGGCAAGGAAGGTGAGCGAACGGTCAGGCTCGTATCGGCACATATTCACCACATCGACCGGAAGCAGCTGTCCGATCTCCTCGGCAACCGCCGCGAACACCTCCTTCGGCGTCGCCCCGCGCGCCACCAGCGTCGCGACCCGCCGCAATCCCGCCTGCTCCTCGGCCAGCCGGGCGAGCCCAGCGCGGCTCTCGGCGTTCGCGATCGCCATCGCCGAAAGCTCCGTGAACGAGGCGAGGCGCGCCTCGGTGTCCGACGGCAGCAGCCCCTGGCGGCTGAACGCTACGACGATGCAGCCCCATACCCGCCTCTCGGTGCTGACCGGCACGCCGACCGAGGAGCGCAGCCCCCAGTCGCGGGCGGCGACCTGGCCGATCACGCCGGAGACGTCGCTGTAGTCGATCCGGGCTGGCCGGCCCGTCTGGTATACCACCGAGGTCACGTTCCGGCCGCCGAGCGGCAGTCGGCCGCCGACCGGGGTCGGCGCCGAGGCGCCCGTTCTGGTCCAGGTGCCGACGACCTCCAGTATGTCCTGCGGGTCGTAGCGGACCAGGATCGCGAAGTCGGCCGCCAGGAGCCGGCCGACCTCCTCGGCGACTGTCGCGAACACCTCCTCCGGCGCCGCCCCGCGCGCCACCAGCGTCGCGACCCGCCGCAACGCCGCCTGCTCCTCGCCCACTACACGCAAATCCTCATCGCTCAACGGCGCTACCCACCCTCCCGCGACCGCTCCCGCGCGCACAAGCGCCACCACTGCTCCCCTATCTGCCGCCACGCAGTCTGCGGCAGGCCTACGGGAACCAGCAGCCCACCGCCGTTGCGCAGCGCGGACTGATACTGGCATACACCACAGGCAACCCTGTCCGGCACCAGCTCACAAGCCCCAGATCAGCTCGCGGTGCTGCGGATCCTGGCCGACCGCCGCCGGTCGCTGGGGCGAGGACCACACGCGGATGGTCTCCCAGCTGCACCAACTGCTGCCCGGGGCTGATCCCCGGCGGGGCCAGGAAGGACCTGTCCGCGGCCCAGGCCAAGGCGCTGCTGGCCCGGTTCCGGCCCCGCGATGCCCCGGCAAGGCCCGCCGCCGGGTCGCCGCGGAACTGATCAGCGACCTGGAACGCAGCTGCCAGCGCAAGAAGGACGCGTGACCTGCGACAACACCTAGACCTGCAACTCGGCTTGGATTGTGCAGAGAATGGCTCCCCTCTGTGTCATCCCTGAAGGAGCGGAGCCGTGTCAAGGGGGGTTTGCAGGGGTTCTGGTGGTGGTGCGGGCATGCGTGACTGGCGTCTCCTGTTTTCCTGCTAGCTGCCGATGTCTGTGGCTCGCGGGCGGGCGGGTCAAGGACCGGGCGGAGCCCTGGGCTGCCCCGCGTAGCGGGTCAGCTCCCGCAGCTCCCGCACCCGCGGCGGGGCGATCCACGCCTCGGGCAGCCGACCCATCCGCAGCAGGTCCGCCAGATCTGCGGCATCCCGCTCATCGTTCTTGACCCGGCGGTAGCTGAACGCCTTGACCCCGAGCGGATGCGCCAGGTGCACCTCAGCCCCGGCCGCGGCCAGAGTGTCCGCCGCCCAGTACCACCCGTACGTCGCCTCCAGGACAACCCTCGGCGACGTCCCCGCCCGGGCGATCTGCACCCGCAGCTCAGCCGGGCTGTTGGCAATCCTCGCCGTGCCCAGCCGCCTGCCGTCCTCAGTCATCCGCACCAGCACGCTACGGCGCCGGTGCAGGTCCATCCCGACGACCTGACGGCCGTCATACGCTGTCTCCATTGGGGCCTCCCTAGTACCTGGTGGAGACGGATGCCTGGCAACTTCCAGCATCCGCCAGGGAGCGGGAGGCCCCGCTCCTTCATCGCATCAAGGGGGGCATTCCCGGCCTGGATAGTGTGCGCCGGTCCTCGCCGTCGTCAAGCAGACTGCGCTTGACGACGGCTGCGGTCCGGCGCCGGTGAAGGCTGCCGGGAACGCCCAGAAGAATGGGATGGCCTTCTGGGCGTAAGGTCGTGAGCGGCGGGTCCGGGAAGTGACTTCTCCGAAGTGCCGGCGCTGGGGTGCAAGCCGGCCGCGCTGGAGCCAGTAGCCGCCCCCAGGTGTCCTCCCGGGCCCGTTGCCGCGCGCCGGGCGTCGGTGATCATCTGGCGGTAGACGACGTCGGACAGCCGGCGTTTGAGGGCGCGCATCGCTTCGCGGGGTGTTTTCCCGGCGGCGATTTTGCGGTCGTAGTAGGCGCGGCCTTCGGTGGGGTTGCGGAGCTGGACGACGGCCATGATGTGCAGTACCCGGTTGACCTGCCGGTTGCCGGCTCTTGATAGCCGGTGCCGGACCTGGTCGCCGGAGGAGGCGTCGATCGGCGCGGTGCCATCCCAGGAGGCGAAGTGCGCCTTGGTGGGGAACCGGGTCACGTCACCGGTGTTGACGAGCAGCCGGGTAGCGCCGGAGGGGCCGATCCCGTGCAGGGCGGTCAGGGTGGTGCCGGTGGTGGCGAGCAGCGCAGTGAGTTCCTTGTTCGCGGCTTTCTTGCGCTGGTAGATGCGTTCCAGGTCGCCGGTCAGCTCGGCGGCCACCCGGCGGCGTGTCTTGCCGGCGGCATCGCGGGGCGGACGGTGGCTAGCAGCGCCCTGGCCTGGGCCGCGGACAGGTCCTTCTTAGCACCGCCGGGAATGAGCTCGAGCAGCAGCTGGTGCAGCTGGGAGACCATCCGGGTGTGGTCTTCGCCCAGCGACCGGCGGCGGTCGGCCAGGATCCGCAGCACCGCGAGCTGCTGGTCATCGGTGACCCGGCGCAGGCCGGTCATCCGGGTGGCGGCCAGCGCGATCGAGTGCGCGTCGGTGGCGTCGGTCTTGCGGCCCTGGCCGGTGGCAAACACCCGGGTGCGGGCCGACAGCTTGGGCGGCACATCCACGACCTGTTCCCGCGATCCGAGCAGCCGGCTCGCGAGGTGCCGCCCGATGCCCTGGCATCCTTCGATCGCCCAGGTCCGTTCTGGCCACCGGCGCGCCTGCGCCAGCATCGAGCGGTACCCAGCGGCATCGGTGCCAAATCTCCCGCCGCCCAGAACGGTCTCATCGCTGGCCATGACCTCGATCGTGACCGAACGCTTATGCGGATCCATCCCGATGATTGCCCTGCTCATCCCAGTCCTCCTACTCGATCATCCTGTTCCTGCCGAGCTAGGAGGGCACCGCTACTTCGAGCACAGCAAACCCCTCTTGAGCCTCTCCTCGCCCCACTGCGGCACCCGGCGCGCGCAGGCCAAATGAGAGCCACGCGACCAGCGCGGGCAGCCGAATTGAGAGCGACGAGCCGGGCACCTAGACCGAGCCTCGCCAGGCACCGGTCCCAGGGCAAGTCAACAAGTAGCCGAATAGCGGACATTGCCCATGCGCATAAGTCAGCCTGTCGCATAAACGGCGTGCCTGCGTGGGGGTGGGCCTGATGCTTGAGATCCTTGGGTATGCCGCAGAATTTCCTTTGCCCGCAGCGTGATCAGCCGTTGCTGCTGCCGGTGGACATGCGCGAGTGGCTGCCCGAGGACGACCTGGTGTTCGTGGTGCTGGACGCAGTGGCCACCCTGGATCTGGGCGAGTTCCGCCGCCGGTACCGGGCTGATGGTCATGGGCGGGCGGCGTCCGGCCCGGAGATGATGGTGGCGCTGCTTGGGCTGCCCCGCGTTTTCCGGACACCTGAATTGGTGCTATTTCATGCTGCGAGCTGCTGGTTCAGGTACTCGTCGAGGGCCTCTTGCGGGGTCCGGTACCCGATCGCGGAGTGAAGACGCCTCCGATTATAGCGGAGTTCGATGTACCGGGCAATATCCTCCCGGGCTTTCTTTCTCGTCGGGTAAATGGTCCGGTGGACCCGCTCGACTTTCAGTGCGGCATTGAAAGACTCAGCGAGCGCATTGTCATAGCAGATGCCGGTCCGGCCTACCGACTGGCGGATCCCCAGCCGTTCCAGGACGGCCGCGAACTCGGCCGACGTATAATTGCTTCCCCGGTCAGAGTGAAAGATAGCATCAGCAGGAAGACCGAGGTTGCGGGCGGCCATCTCGATCGCGCTCGTGATCAGCGGCGTCCGGTAATTGTCATCCATCGCCCACCCGATCACTTTCCGGCTTGCGCAGTCAATTACAGTCGCGAGGTAAAGCCAGCCCTGCCACGTCGGGATGTACGTAATATCGCCGACCATTTTATCGCCGGGGGCGGCCGCGGTGAAGTCGCGGTTCACCAGGTCCGGGATCGGCCCGGCCGCGCCCTGCTCCGTGGTGGATGGCCGCCAGGGCCGCGGCTGGCAGGCCACCAGCCCCAGGGCCCGCATCAGCCCGCGGATCAGCTCGGCCCCCGCCTGGATGCCCCAGCGGGCCAGCTGCCAGGTGATACGCCGGTACCCGTAGGTGCCGTCGGAATCATCGAACGCCTTCTTGATCAGCAGCTTGAGCCGCGCCCGCCTTTCCGCAGTGGCGCTGTCCGGCCGTGACCTCCATTCGTAGAACCCCGATTTTGATACCCAGAGCCATTGGCACATGCGCGTGATGGTGGGAGCCGGGGCCGTGTCCGTGGCCGCGGTGGCGTATTCCGTGTCGATGAACTCATACTTATCGCTCACCGATGCTCCGCTGCGAAGTACGCCGCTGCTTTTGAGAGAAAGTCGGCTTTCATCCGGAGTTCGCGGACTTCCCGCTCCAGCTCGCGCAGCCGCGCGCGCTCGGATAGCTGCAGCGGCGGTTCGTCTTCGGCGTGCTTTTCCCGGTACGCCCGGACCCAGTTCCCCAGGCTGGTCTCGCTGACCTTAAGCTCCCGCGCGACATCGGCGATAGGCCGCGACGTCTCCACGACCATCCTGGCCGCCTCATCGCGGAACTCCGGCGAATAAGTCTTATATTTCCCTGGCACTGATCCCGTCCTTTCGGCTGACGATCCTATAAGGATCCACAGTCCGGAAGATCAGGGGCACCCCCGCTGCTGTATGGGTACTGCCAGGGCGAGCGGTCCAGCCGGGTGATCGAGCGCCGGTGCGTGCGGGATGTGGGCTGCCGGGTGATCACCGGCGGGCTGCGGCCCGATCATGCCACCATCGCCCGGTTCCGGGCCCGGCATGAGGCTGCGCTGGGCGGGCTGTTCAGCCAGGTGCTGCGGCTGCTGGCCGCGGAGGGCATGGTGTCGCTGGGCCTGGTCAGCCTGGACGGGACGAAGCTGGCCGGCAACGCGGCGCAGAAGGCGAACAAGACGCTGCCGCAGATCGAGAAGATCCTGGCCGAGGCGGCCGCGGCCGACGCCGCCGAAGACGCGGAGCAAGGCGATAGCCCGCAGCCGGCGACGCCGCGGACGCTGGCCCGGCGGGCCGAGCGGCGGCAGCGGCTGGCCGCCGCCCGGGACCGGCTGGCCGCCGAGGACCAGGCCCGCCGGTCCGAACAGCGTGCCAAGCAGGCAGCCTGGGACGCCGCGGCAGCTAACCGGCGTCCGCGGGCTGCCCGGCGGCCGGCGGACGAGCCGCGCACCAACCGCAACAACACCCCACCGCGGGCGAATATCACCGACCCGGACTGCCGGGTGATGCGCAACCAGAAGGGCTACGTCACCGGTTACAACGGCCAGATCGTGGTCACCGCGCAGCAGGTCATCGTGGGCGCCATGCTCAGCCAGCACCCGGTCGACCGCACCCTGCTGCATCCCTTGCCAGACACCTGCCGCCAGCAGCTGGCCAAGGCCGGCATCGGCCCCAGGCTGCGGACCGTGCTCGCCGACTCCGGATATGTCAGCGAGGACAATTTCACCCGCGCCGGCACCGACGGCCTGCGGCTGCTCGCGCCGCTGGCCAAAGACCCCGGCCGGCACCGCCCCCGCACCCCCAAACGCAGCCTGCACCTCGACCGGCTGCCGGCCACCGCCCGCGCCAGGCGGCGGCTGCAACATCCCCGCGGCCGGGACGACTACAAGATGCGAGCCCGCACCGTGGAACCAGTATTCGGCCAGCTCAAGACCTGCCAGAAACTGACCATGATGTCCCGGCGCGGCCTTGACGCGTGCGAAAGCGAATGGCTGCTCGCCGCCACCGCGCACAACCTGCGCAAGCTGCACCGGCACCGCACCCAGGGCTAACAGCCAACTGCCTAACCCAGCGGGTAAGGACGCCCGAAGCCCGCAGCCACGCACCCTCAGCCCCGTTCCAAGATCCCAAACCTAGTCTCCGCACAGCTTTGTGCGACAGGCTGACTTATGCATGTACGAGCATGTTCTCCCGCTTGAGGTGAACCTCACCTCCCAGATCAAGGTCGGCGTTCATTGGCCCGCTGAAGAAGCTATATCGCTGATTAGTGCGGCATGGCCGGCCGGTTGGCGGCTGGTCATTGAACCTTTCTCAACCTCAGGAGATTCACCGAGCTCTCCGCGATGCATAGCAGGCGGTTGAAAAGGTTCAGTCATCATGCCAGGGCCCAATGCGCGGGTGGCCCCGCACCGATTCGGCGGATGCCATGCCGCCCGGCGACGAGAAGCCTGCCAGGTCATCCCCGCGCGATCGGCACTCCCTGATCGAGGCCACGCCGCGGGCTAGTTTGTGAGCAAAGCCGCGACGGCGGGAGCATCGCACATGGGCGCCGGCCTGAGTGTGACGCGGGACAGAATCTCACCCCGGAGCCTAGCGGGCCGGATGGTCCGGCGGTCGCCGCGGCTGGGGGTCGCCGCGGCGTTAGCGGTCGCCGCGATCGCCGTGAGCCCGGCGACGCCGGCGGGCGCGCTGCCCGCCTTTTCCCAGCCGAGTATGGGTGACCCGGTCGTCGCGGGCCCATCCTGTCGTTCCCGGCGGGCCTCGCGGTCGATCAGGCCGGCGACTTGTTCATCGCCGACAACGGCAACGGGCGGGTGGTCGAGGAGGTGCCGGACGGCTCCGGCGGCTACACCCGCACGATCGTGGCCCAGCAGCTCAAGCCGGTGGACGTGGCCGTGGACGGGTCGGGGGACGTGTTCGTCGCCGACACCGGCAACAACCGGGTGGTCGAGGAGACCCCGGCCGCCGGCACTCGAAGACGGTGTTCCTGCGCGACCTGAGCGCGAACGACCACGCGCAGGCGATCAGCTTCCCCGCCACCCCGGCGTACTACGCCACGCCCGACTTCAGCCCGGCGGCGGCCGAGTCGGCACTGCCTGTCGCCTATTCCAGCCCCAGCGGGCAGTGCACGGTCGCCGGGAACCTCGTGCACCTGACCGGCGCCGGCTCCTGCACGGTGACCGCCACCCAGGCCGGCGGCGAAGGGTGGGCCGCCGCCACGGTGACGCAGACGTTCCCGGTCAGGAAGGGGCAGCTCACGATCACCGCCGACAACGCCACCGCGGCGTACGGGAACCAGCCGAAGCTGCACTACCAGCTCACCGGGTTCGGCAACGGCGACACCGCGTCGGTGCTGACCGGTCACGGCGTCTGCTCGCTGGACACCGGCGTTCCGGCCGATCCGGGCACCTATCCCGGCGCGATCATCTGCCTCCCCGGGACGCTGGCCGGCGCGAACTACACCGTGGCGTTCAAGGCTCCGGGCACGCTCACGATCACCCCGGCCCCGCAGAAAGTGACGATCACGTCGAAACCGGCCGCTCCCGTCTACGGCGGCAGCTACCAGGTCACCGCCACCGGAGGGGCCTCGGGTAACCCCGTGACATTCTCGGCCGGCCCGACGAGCGGGGCCGGGGTGTGCACGGTGTCAGGCAGCACGGTGTCCTTCACCGGCGCGGGGACGTGCATCGTTGACGCGCAGCAGGCCGCGTCGATCACCGGGTTCGTTGACGGGCAGACGCTCGCCACCTCCGGCGTGGCCGGCGCGCCGCACTGTTCGACCACGGCGACGAAGAGCAGCCCGCCCGGCACCTATCCCATCCACTGCACACTCGGGACGCTCACGGCTCCGGCGGGGACCTACCGGTTCGTCTTCGTCGCCGGCCAGCTGACCGTCAGCTGACCGGCGCAGCGCGCCTGCTCGCGGGAACGGCCCGGCGCCAAGAGGGGCGTGGCAATCCGCGGCGAGGCTGCGGCTAGGCTCATGACCTGCGACTGTTCGAGGAGGTGCGGACCGCGTCCGGCTCCCGGCCACGACGGCGAGTGGCGTGGGCGCCGGGCCACGGGCAGGCCAGCCAGTCATGGTCCCTTGACGACCATCCACGACAGCACCGGCGTCGACTGCAGGTA
Source organism: uncultured Actinomycetes bacterium (assembly GCA_963702235.1). Taxonomy (GTDB): domain Bacteria; phylum Actinomycetota; class Actinomycetes; order Streptosporangiales; family Streptosporangiaceae; genus PALSA-505. The sequence continues at coordinate 38,003 of CAVPBZ010000016.1, read as the reverse complement.
GACGAGCAGGCACATGAAGGCCAGAAACGCGATGCTCCACACGAGCACGCGTCGGAAGATTTCGCCCTCGCGCCCCTGAAGCCCAACGGCGCCAGCCGCGATCGCGAGGTTCTGCGGCGAGATCATCTTGCCGAGCACGCCGCCGGCGGAGTTCGCCGCGGCGAGCAGCGTCGGCGACAGGTGAGCATGCGAGGCGGCGGTGATCTGCAGGCCTCCGAATAGTGAGTTCGAGGAAGTGTCCGAGCCGGTGACTGCGACACCGAGCCAGCCCAGGATCGGGGACAGCAGCGCGAACAGGCTTCCCGCTCCAGCCATCCACAGACCCAGTGTCTGGGTCTCACCGGACTCGTTCATGACGAAGCCGAGCGCCAAGACAGCCATCACGGTTAGGATCGCGAACTTCAGCTGCGCGAGCGTGCGGCCGTAGGCGCGCAGCGCCCGGCCGGCCCCTACTTTCAAGACGATCACCGTGAGCAGACCGGAAAGCAGCAGCAGGGTGCCGGCGGCCGACAGGATGTTCAGCTTGAAGACGGTGTCTACGGTTTTCCCCGTGCCGCTGACGATGTGCAGGCCCGGCCAGTCGTAGATGCGCGTCACTGACTCCAGGCCGGTCCCGCCCGCGCCGGGCCTCGTGGGGGCCACGCCAGCGATGGCGGAAATTCGGGTCGCGAGCACGAAGATCACGATGATGATCAGGTACGGCGTGTAGGCCTTGAAGATATCGCCGGGCGTGTCGCGGGTCGTGGTGCCTGAATCCGCATGGGCCCGGGCGGCCTCGACCGGGTGCGCCTCCTCGGCGTCACCGGACATGCGGGGCGGCTGAGACGTCGAACCTCCCCATGCGCGCTCGTCGTCGGTCGTCTCGGCGTAGCCCTCTACCGGCTGCCAGACGCGGGTGAAGGCCAGCACGGCCAGCGCCGAGGCGAGCGACGCGATGATGTCGGTGAGCGGGATCGACCAGAAGTTGGACGCGGCGTACTGGAAGACGGCGAACGTCCCGCCACACACCAGCGCCGCAGGCCATACCTGGCGCAGAGCGCGCCGCCCGTTGACGATGAACGCCAGGGCCAGCGGGACAAAGACCGCCAGGACGGGCGTCTGCCGGCCGACCATGGCGCCCAGGTCGCCGACCGGCAGCTTCGTGACGGTCGCGAGCGTTGTGATCGGCACTGCTAGCGCCCCGAAGGCGACCGGCGCGGTATTCGCGACCAACGCGACCGTCGCGGCTTTGAGCGGCCGGAAGCCGAGTGCGATGAGCATCACCGAGCTGATGGCCACCGGCGTGCCGAAGCCAGCGAGAGCCTCCATCAGGGCTCCGAAGCAGAAGGCGATGATGATTGCCTGGATCCGCTGGTCGTCGCTGACCGAGGCGAAAGACCGGCGAAGCACGTCGAAGTGGCCGGTCTCCACGGTCAGGTTGTATATCCAGATGGCATTGATGACGATCCACATGATCGGGAAGAACCCGAAGGCGGCACCAAGCAGCCCGCTGTTCACTGCGTCGCCGACGGGCATGGAGTACAAAGCGACCGCGACTATCAGGGCGACCGCGAGCCCGATGATCGACGCGACCCAGGCACGTATGCGCAACACCCCCAGCAGCACGAACAGAGCGACCAGGGGCAGGACAGCCACGATCGAAGACAGTGCCAGCGAGTTGCCGAGGGGGTCATAGACCTGCCGGTAGACCGCGATCATGGACGTGCTCCTTCCAGCCGAGGGCTAGCGGGCCCCGAACGGCCGTTGGCGGGCATCAGATCGCCCGGCACGGACAGCGTCGTGGCCACCTGAATCCAGCAGAACCGGTTGGCGGCAACCATCTCTGCGCGCCCGTGACCAGGACCGCAGTTGCCCGGCGCCGACCTCTGGCCTACCAAAGCCGATCTCGCCCACCAGCGCGTCAAACGTCAAACCGTCACCCACAGCGTCATGGTGACGGTTCCAGAGCCGGACGGAAAGGCCCAGCTCGCTCACGGCCCCCCGGCGGCCAAGGCTGCACCAAAGGCATGCCATGATCTTGATTGGGATGTCGCCTACTGCAGGCCGACGACATTGACCAGATACCTGCGGACGACGGCGTGACCGGGTCAGCCGGGGGCTAGGTTGCGCTGATACCAGGTGCCTGCCTTGCCGCCGAGGTCGGCAGGGCCGGCTGGGCCAGTCTGTACGAACCCGGCCTTGGTCAGCACCTTCTGGGACGCGACGTTCGCGTCGCTGGCCGCCGCCCTGAGCTCGCGCAGGCCGTGCCGCGACACCGCCAGCCGACACAGCTCCCGCACGGCCGCGGTCGCCATACCGCGGCCGGCCACCCGCTCCGCGACCCGGTAGCCGAGTTCGGCGGTGCCGTCCTGCGGGCGGTACAGGTTGAACCGGCCCAGCACCGAGCCATCCTCGGCGACGAGCACGTAGAAGGCGCCGGTACCGGCCTTCTGCTCGGCCAGCAAGGCGTTGTGCCGCTCGGTGAACTGGTCGTAGAACTTATCGCCCCGATCGGAGACCGACGCAGCGAAGTACGCGCGGTTCGCCAGCTCGAAGGCTAGGACCGCCGTGGCATGGCCGGCTCGCAGGCGCTGCAACTCGGGCACTGCCCGACTTTACCGAGATGGTGCGGTGAGGCCAACTGACTTTGCGCCGGGCCAGGCTCGACCCGGCAGCGCCCGGGCCATGCTGGAGCACCTGTTTACGCGTGTTGGCTGAGCTGCGCAAACGTTCAGTAGCAGGCCCCCCTCCGTCCGCAAGCCGGAGCCAGGTTCCAGCTAGCCGGTAGCGGGGTCGGCCGCCTGCCGGGCAGACCGGGCCACGATTATGCGCGATCGTCAGAGGTAGGCGGCAGGGCGCACCGGCCGGGCTTTCACGCGACACGACGAGGCAGTGATGTTTACCAGCGGACAGACCGCAGCTGGGGTGTTGGTCCCGATACGAGGCCGGGACGTGATGGCACCGAGCAGGTGCGCAGCGGAAGGATCCCGGTGACCGGCGTGAGCGGCAGCCGCCGCCGCCTTTTCTACCCCGCGGTTGCCGGCGTTCTCGCCTTGGGCCTGCTGGCCGCCTGCAGCTCGTCCGGGCCGGCGAAAGGCCAGCAGCCCAAGCCGTCACCGACGGGCTCGGCCGCCGGGGCGGTGACTGCCATGCCGAAACTCTCGCTGGCGCAGATGGCGGGCCAGCTGGTGATCTACAGCTACAGCGGGCTTACCCCGCCGGCCAGCCTGCTCAGCTGGATCGGCCACGGTGAGGTTGGCGGCGTCATCTTCTTCAGCCAGAACATATCCAGCGAAGCCCAGATCGCCTCGGTCATCGCCGAGCTCGGCAACGCGAACGCCAGCCCGCAGAACCCGCTGCGTAAGTCCCCGCTGCTGCTGATGACCGATCAGGAGGGCGGGCTGGTCCGGCGCCTGCCCGGTGCGCCGGTGCTGTCGGAGAAGCAGATCGGGGAGTCGGCCGACCCCGCCGCACAGGCAACCGAGGCGGGGACCGGCGCGGGCGAGAACCTGGCCGGGGTCGGCATGAACGTCAACCTGGCGCCCGTGCTCGACGTGTACCGCGCGCCGGGTGACTTCGATGACCAGTTCCAGCGGTCCTACAGCATGAACCCGCAGACGGTCTCCGGCCTGGGCGCGGACTTCATCCAGGCGCAGCAAGCCACCGGGGTCGCCGCCGCCGCCAAGCATTTCCCCGGCCTGGGCACGGCCACCAGCGCCCAGAACACCGACCAGCGCCCGGTGACCTTGCCCGTGTCCCTGCAGGCGCTGCGCGCCATCGACGAGTACCCGTACCGGGCGGCCATCGCCGGCCGGGTCAAGCTCGTGCTGGTGTCCTGGGCGATCTACCCGGCCCTGGACCCTACACGGCCGGCCGGGCTGTCACCCGCGGTCGTCGGCGGCGAGCTGCGCCAGCGGCTGGGGTTCACCGGAGTCACGATCACCGACGCTCTGGAGGCGGGCGCGCTGCAGCCGTTTGGCACGGTCGGCCATCGCGCCACGCTCGCAGCGCAAGCTGGGATGGACCTGATCCTCTGCTCGGCGCAGCAGGTCACCGAGGGCGAGCAAGCGAGAATCGCGCTGGAGAACGGCTACAAAGGCGGGACCCTGGGCCAGGCGGCGTTCCAGGTCTCGCTGCAGCGGGTCCTGGCCCTGAAAGCCAGCCTCGCCAGGTGACCTTGATATCGCAGGCGGCTGGCGCTTTTCGGCTAGCCTGGCTCGGCACCAGCTCCGCAGGAGTGCCGCTTCGCAGATGCTGACGGACGTCATGGCAAATGATCCATAACGTGTACCGCGCTGACCAGAACGCTCTGAGACCATGGACACTATACGGACAGAATGCGGATGTGACGCGAGGGTTGGATGATCTGCGCGCCCATCCGCGAGTTCGGCAGGCTGATCTAACGCTCAGCCGCACCGGTACGCGGGCTCTCTCATGATGCGCGCTGGTCACGATCCGTGAGAGAATCTTCAGTCTGAGTAGCGCGCAGTCCCGCCGTATGGATGGCAGTCTCGGGCCACCGGGCTGCCGGCCATGTCGCGCCGAGTGGATGATCTGTGCGCTCCCGCGGGCTCGCCGGCACCGCCGGCGTCTCTCTCATGTGACCGATAAGAGTGCATCTTCGGGGGCCGTCGGGCGTGGCGCCGCTTGTTAGCTCGTTTTCACGGCGTGGATTTCTTGATGGCTCTCATCGTGTTCACGTGGCCTTGGCCTGCTGCGGGGGGAATGCGGCACTTTCGCTGTCGGTCTGGGGCTTTGTGGTCTGCAATTGGTGGGAGGCAGGGCTGTGTATGTTTGTCGTGGCGGGCAGCGTGATCTGCACGTCCAGTCCGCCGTCTGGCCTGGCGTGGGCCTGGGCGTGGCCGCCGTGTGCGTTGGCTACTGATGCGACGATGGACAGGCCGAGGCCGGTACCTGGCCGGGTGCCGGTCCGGCCGGAGAGGCGGCGGAACGGCTCGAACAGCGCGGTTACCTGGTCCGGGGGGATGTGCTCGCCGCTATTGGAGACGGTCAGCTCGGCGATGCCTGCGTTGGTCCTGGTGCTGGCCACAACCCAGCCGCCGGGCACGTTGTGCTTGACGGCATTGTCGATGAGGTTGCTGACCAGCCGTTCCAGCAGGATCCGATCGCCGGTGACCTGGGCGTCCTGCACCGCGGTGCCGATCTGGATCTGGCGGGCCTTGGCGGCCGGGCCGATCAGGTCGATGGCGTCTTCGACCGCGGTGGGCAGGTTGACGAGCTCGGCGGGGCCAGGTCCGCGGTCAGAGCGGGCCAGGGTGAGCAGTGCCTCGATCAGTTCCTCGGACTTGTCCACGGCGGCGCCGATCGCGGCCAGCGCCGGTTCCAGCTGCGCGGCGGAGGCGGCTGGCCTGGCGGTAGTGACGTCGATCAGAGTGCGCATCTCGGTCAGCGGCGTGCGCAGCTCGTGGGATGCGTTGGCTACGAACCGGCGCTGGCTGGCGAACGCCGCCTCCAGCCGGGCGAGCATCGCGTCGAAGGTGTCGGCTAGTTCCTTGAGCTCATCGGGCGGCCCGGCCAGTGCCAGCCGCTGGCCGAGGTTCTCCTGTGAGGCGGCCTGCGCCGCCGTGGTGACGGCGGTCAGCGGTCGCAGCACGCGGCGGCTGACCGCCCAGCCGAGCCCGGCTGCCAGCAAGGTGCCCAGGCCCAGCCCGGCTAGTGTGAACTCCAGGAAGGCGCGGCGGCGGTTGGCGGCGATCATGTTGATGATCTGCGGGTTGTTCGCGTCGTAGAAGTACGTCACGTTGCCTTGGCGCAAGGCGACCTCGGGCCGCGGGCCGGGCGGAATCACCCTGACGTAGCCGACCTGGGTGTAGACGGCGCCGATCAAGATGGCGCCGGGCACCAGGAACAGCCCTGCGCAGGCGATCATTATTCGCGCCCGGATGCTGCTGCGCCACGGCCTGAGCGCGGCTGGCGTGACCCTCATGGCAGCCGGTACCCGCCGCCGATGACCGTCTCGATCAGCGGCGGCTCGCCGAGCTTGCGCCGCAGCCGCATCATGGTCACCGCGACGGCGTTGGTGAACGGGTCGGCGTATTCGTCCCAGACCTGTTCCAGCAGCTGCTCGGCGCTGATCACCGCGCCGTCGGCCGACATCAGCACCTCCAGCACGCCGAGTTCCTTGCGGGTGAGTGGCACCAGCTGGCCGTTCCTGCTGGCCGCGCGCCGCGGCCGGTCCAGCGTCAGCTCACCGCGGCGCAGCACCGGCGGCGCGGACGGCGCCCGGCGACTGAGCGCGCTGACCCGCGCGACCAGCTCCGGGAAGTGGAACGGCTTGGCCAGGTAGTCATCCGCGCCGAGATTCAGCCCGCCGACCCGGTCATCGGGCGCGCCTGCCGCGGTCAGCATCAAGATCCGGGCACCCTCAGGGCGGCCAGCCAGCCGCGCGCACACATCGTCGCCGTGCACCACCGGCAGATCACGGTCCAGCACGATGACGTCATAAGGCGACAGCCCGGCCTTGGCCAGTCCGGCCGCGCCGTCGCCGGCCACGTCCACCGCGAATCCCCGGTCGCGCAGGCCCACGGCGACGGCCTGAGCCAGCACCTCGTTGTCCTCCACGACCAGCACCCGCATGCTCCCATGATGCCTGGCCACGGTTAACACCCCGATAACACGGCCCGCCACCGACGCGGGGCCGACCCGGCCACCAGCGTTACGGCAGTGTTATCGGCCCGCCGTTACCGTCAAACGACATGACCGCGAGTTTGCTGGAACAACGGCGCGTGCCGGTCACCTACGGCCAGGGCACTACGCAAGTCCCCGCGCCGCGCGGCAGGCTCGGGTCCGCCAGCCATTCACGATTGCGCCATGAAGGCGATCACGTGGCTATCCACGGGCCAGCAGCCCGCTCTGGATGCGGGCCGATCCTGGCCGCCCGTCGCACTCATCGGCCGCCCCAGTTACACCAGCATTTCCAGAGAAAGGTTAGATCATGCCAGTAAAACCGATCGTCCGGCTGGTGCCGCACGCCGTTACGCGGCCCGGGCACAGGCCGCGCCGGGTGTCGCTGGCGGCGGGCCTTGCCGCCGCGGCGACCGTCATAGCGTCCCTGGCCGCAGGGTCCGCGTCAGCTGCGCCCGCCCGCCCGGCACGGGCAGGAACCGCCGCCAGCTCCAAAACGGCCGCAGCCGGTCAGGTGTCGTGCGGGCCGCCGGGCTTTTTCATCCAGTGCTACACACCCGGCCAGTACCAGGTGGCCTACGGCGTGGCGCCGCTCCTCAACCGAGGGATCACCGGCGCCGGCGAGACCGTCGTGATGCCCGAGCTTGCCAACCGCCCGGGGCCCAATTTCACCGACATCCGCAAGGACCTGGCCGCATTCGACAGCAAGTTCGGCCTGCCCGCGGCGAAGCTCAAGGTGACGACCACCCTCGCCGGGGGCAGCGCGCCCTACGTGGCGGGCACCGAAGAGGTCGAGGACACCGAGATCGTGCACACGATCGCGCCCGGTGCGAGCCTCGACGTGGTCCTCGTGCCAGCCAATGCGATCACCAGCGCGGCGAACTTCACCGCGGCCGTCACCGGGCTGCTCCACGCCGCCATCACCCAGCACGCAGCGGTGGTCTCGATCAGCGGCAGCCACGGTGAGCACCTGTTCACCCCCGCCCAGGTGGCCAGTCTCCACGCGGTGCTGCGCCAGGCCGCCGAACATCAGGTCACGGTTGTCGCCTCCTCCGGCGACACCGGCGTGATCAGCGACAACGGGCCGCCGAGGCAGGTCAGCCTGCCCGCCTCCGACCCGCTGGTGCTGGGCGCCGGCGGCACCGCCCTGGGCGCCAGTACTTTCACCGGCGCCTACCACGGCGAGATGGCCTGGAACGCCGACACCGAAGCCTCCGCCGGCGGCTTCAGCAGCCTGTTCTCCCGGCCGGCCTACCAGGACGGCATCCCGCGCATCGGCCGGATGCGGGGCGTCCCCGACGTCGCCGCCGACGCCGACTCCACCACGGCCATGTCGCTGCTGTTCACCGGCGGCGTCCCGTTGCCCGCCCAGGGCACCAGCGCTGCCACTCCGCTGTGGGCGGCCGTGATCGCCCTGGCCGACCAGGACGCCGGGCAGCACCTCGGCTTCGTCAACCCCGCCATCTACGCCATCTCCCGCAGCCCCGCCTACCACCGCGCCTTCCACGACGTGACCACCGGCGACAACTCGGTGTTCTGGCCCACTGGCCTCTTCACCGGCTACACCGCCGGACCCGGCTGGGATCCGGTCACCGGCTGGGGCAGCCCCAACGCCCAGTACCTCGTCCCCCTCCTAGCACACCCCGCCCGCCACCGCGGCACAGGATCCTGACACCCCCAGCCGGACGCCGGCCGCGCGGACACGCCACCGCGGCCGGCGTTCGGGATCACGTGCCTGACCAGCCAGATGCGCTATCGCGGCCGACTCCCCCGCACCACCGACCAGGCGAACCAGAGGCGCTGCGGGCGCGGGGGCGCAGCATATGTGTGCGGGCCGCATCGCCTCCGCAGCCGCCTGCCGCATACACCACAGCAACGACCGAACCAGCAGTCGTGCACAAACACCAGGTGCGGCATGGTCTCTACCGCCGACCACTCGCCGCCGACGCGCTGATGTTCGGAACCGCTGGGCATCCTTCGGAGCCTTTCGAGCGTCGCCGACCACGCGGCCTGTAACTCGCGGAAGCCTCGGAGCAGTTCGGCCGGATCGGCCGACCGGATCAGCAGCCGCACCGGATGCCGCCGGTCGAGCTCGGCCTCGACGTACGAAGTCACCTCAACCCCGTTGACCACCAGGTTGGTGACCAGCCCGTCGATGATGGCGTTCTGCATCACCACCCCGATCAGCCGGGCGCGAGTCAAGTCACACTCGCGGAATTCGGAGTCGCTCAAGTCCTGGTCGTCGAATCTCGTCATCCTCGCCAGTATCGACCCGAGCAGTGACATCCTCACGCCATGACGCCGACCAACGTCTTCGCGTCCCGTTTGAGGCGCCACCCGGTCCGCTCCGAACAGGGCGATCAGTGCTGCCTCGGTGGAGCGGCACAGCACCACCGCCCGCGCCGGTACTCGGTGCTGAGGCGTCGCAAGGTCGCGGCATCCGACTCACGCTCCGTGAGAAGCACCGGCCGGTCAAAGTCGTGCGTCGACCCGCCGTTATGGCGCCGATCTCGTGGCATGGGTGATCGTCTGGCGATCCAGATTTAGTCTATCTGCTCGTGTTTCCACAGTCGCCGATCGAGGCTCGATAGTTCGTTGTTTCATTGTCACCGCATACGCCGCCATCGCTGTCGCAGCAACAGCGTCCCGGTCACCCACCCGGGACGCCTGAGCGCCTCGGTGACCGTAACCATGGCCTGGACGGCGAGTTTGCAAGCGGTTACGAGGCTCGCGCTGATGGTCAGGCGAGCTGCTCGGCCTCGGCGGTCGGTTCCCGGCCGGCGTCGCCGGTGTTGACGACGCTGTCCGGCTCCAGCAGCAGCGAAGCGGCCTCGGTCGCGGCACGCGGACAGTGCTCAACGCTGCGGGGCAGGCTCCGCCTCGGACCGCCGAGGTGACGGATCTGCGAGCGCTCCGATGTTGGCCCAGGGCCTCGGCAGTGATGGCTGATCAGGGTCAGCTCTGGGAACGGGAAGCTACTTAAGCATCAGCGGTCACCAGTGCTGGCCTGTCGTATCACATTTGCCGGGCCGAGGTCTTGACAGGCTTTCCCCGGTGGTGCACATAGTAGGCGCCACTGGGTCCAGGATTGGGCCCTGAACTGCGGAGGGGACTCACACGGCCCGAGGACTGGGCGAACCCCAGGATCGTGGCACCAGGCGTGAGCGGCAGGCCGTGGGGCGGGGGGTCTTCGGATGCACGGATACATCACGCGTTCGGTTAGGTTTCTGGCCGCTCCGCTGCTGCTGGCCGGGGTGGCCGGCGGAGTTGCTCCCGTCACGGCGTCGGCTGCCCAGGCCAGGCCCGCGGGCACGTTCAACTCCGTTCCGCATCAGCGGGAGCCTGTCCGGCGTGGCCGCCACGTCCACCAGCAGTGCCTGGGCGGTCGGCTACAGCGGCAGCCTGCTGAGTCCTAAGCCCCTGATCGTGCGCTGGAACGGCACCAGCTGGAAGCAGGTGGCCAGCCCGGCCCCGGCCGGCAGCGTACTGTCCAGCGTGGCCGCGACATCGGCCACCAGTGCCTGGGCGGTCGGCCAGACCGGCGCCGGCAAGACCCTGATCGAGCGGTGGAACGGCACCAGCTGGAAGCAGGTGGCCAGCCCGGCCCCTGGAGCCGCCTCCGGCCTCTCCGGCGTGGCCGCGGTCTCCGCCAGCAGTGCTTGGGCGGTCGGCTCCACAAGCACCGGCGGCAGCGTCAAGACGCTGATCCTGCGGTGGAACGGCACGGCGTGGAAGCAGGTGACCGGCGCCACCCCAACGGGTGGCGCCGTCCTGTCCGGCGTGGCCGCCGTCTCGGCCGGCAGCGCCTGGGAGGTGGGCAACACCGGTGGCGCCAGCTCCAAGACGCTGATCCTGCGGTGGAACGGCACCGCATGGGTGCAGGTGCCCAGCCCCAGCCCCGAAGCCCCCAACCCTGACGTCCTCCGTGGCGTGGCCGCGGTCTCCGCCAGCAGCGCCTGGGCGGTCGGCTGCACCAGCTGTGCCACGCCCAGCGGGTTCAACGGGCCCTTGATCGAGCGGTGGGACGGCACAGCGTGGAAGCAGGTGCCCAGCCCCGGCCTCGGAGCCCCCGGCGGCATGCTCATCGGCGTGGCCGCCACGTCCGCCAGCAACGCCTGGGCGGTCGGCGGCACCGAAAGCGGCAGCGGCCCCGGCGAGGTCATCACGACCCTGATCGCGCGGTGGAACGGCACCGGGTGGACGAGGGTGCCCAGCCCCAGCCCCGCAGGTGGCGCCGCCCTCTTGAGCGTGGCCGCCACCTCCCTCACCAGCGCCTGGGCGGTGGGCGACGTCGGCGCAGCCAAGACCCTGATCGAGCGATGGAACGGCACCGCCTGGAAAGCGAGCTGACCGACAGCCCCATGGCTGGCGGTTCTTACCGTCGTCCGCGGCTGCCAGGCCCGGTTACGGGACCGGCCGGGCCTGCGGGCCATCTAAGGGGGGAGGTGGCAGCCGGTGCGCACGCCCCAGCTCGCCGCACGTACCGTCAGAATTCTCGCTGTGCCGCTACTGGCGGCCGGGGTTAGTCCCGCAGTGGCTGCTGCTGCCCAGACCGGGCCCCCAGGCCCGGCGGGTTCCTTGACCATCGCCGGTCAGCTGTTCGGCGTGGCCGCCACGTCCGCCAGCAACGCTTGGGCGGTCGGCACCGGCAGCGGTAAGACCCTCATCGTGCGCTGGAACGGGGCCTCCTGGACGCAGGTGGCCAGCCCGTCGCCCGGATCCGGCGGCTCCCTCGCCGGCGTGGCCACCACCTCCGCCAGCAACGCCTGGGCGGTCGGCACTGCCGGCGGCAAGACCCTGATCGTGCACTGGAATGGCACCGTGTGGAAGCAGGTGCCCAGCCCGAGCCCCGCGGGCGGCGCGGCGCTTGCCGCCGTGGCCGCCACCTCCGCTAGCAACGCCTGGGCGGTCGGCTCCTCCGGCGCCGGCCAGACCCTGATCGAGCGGTGGAACGGCACGACCTGGACGCAGGTACCCAGCCCCAGCCCCCGGCAGGGCCAGGTTTTCGGCGTGGCCGCGACCTCCGCCAGCAGCGCCTGGGCGGTCGGCATTGCCCTGCCCAGCAGCGGCCCCGGCAAGACCCTGATTGAGCGATGGAACGGCACGGCGTGGATGCGGATACCCAGCCCGAACCCTGAAGCCTACGGCAGCCTCAACGGCGTGGCCGCAATTTCGGCCAGCAACGCCTGGGCGGTCGGCGTCACGGGCAACGGCCTGGGCTCTATGAGCACCCTGATCGAGCGGTGGAACGGCACGGCATGGACGCTGGCACCCAGCCCAAACGAAGCCGGCCCTCTGAACGGCGTGGCCGAGACTTCGGCCAGCAACGCCTGGGCGGTCGGCTGCAGCAAGTGCGACAGCGGCCTCGACGAGACACAGATTCTGGGCTGGAACGGCACGGTGTGGACGCAGGCCGCCGGCCCGGCTCCCGCAGAAGGGCACTTCCTCTTCGGCGTGGCCGCCACCTCACCCAGCAACGCCTGGGCAGTCGGTCAGGCCGCCAGCCACACCGGCCCCACCAAGACCCTGATCCTGCGCTGGAACGGCACGACCTGGCAGTGACTAGTCCCCAGACTACGCGAGGCAGCAGCCCGGTACGCATGCCCACTTCGCCGCGCATTCGCTGGCGCCCGCCGCGCGAACAAGCGCGCCAGCTGACAGTCGGTATGCTGCCGCCGACGCATAACTTGACATACCGAACAATCCCGCAGGCGCCGTCGCAGTCCTAACAGGCGCCAGAGCCGGAGCCCCTTGGCTGCCGAGCCAGCGGTTGAATCACATTCAGTAGGACACTCATACAGTGATGTGCCGGTCACCGAGGTGGCTGCGGCTCGTGAGGATGTCACCCACGTGGTCCATGTGTGCGCGTTCGCGATGCCCGCCGGCACGAGCATGCTCGACGTTCTCGGTGGACAGCCGCGCGAATGGTGGATCTTCGCCGAAGACGGCTAGAGCATCATGCCGGATAACCCGGGCGCGCTCCTCTTCAGCGAGTGCGCCCCAGCTGTGGCGAACGGCGCGATCGCGAGACTGCGTCCGCACTCGGCGCGCTCGGTTCGCGAGCCGCTGCGCGCGGCCGGATATGGGGAGAAACCCGCAACGTACGTGATCAGCGAGCGGGACGCGATCCTCCCCGCAAACGTGGCAGAACGGGTAGCCGCACTCGCGCAGGCCACGACCATTTCCCTGGACTCCGACCATCATCCGATGCTCGGCCGCCCCGCCGAGCTGGCTCTCATCTTGGCCGGAATCGTCGCGCGAACCGCCCTCGCAGAACCGGCCGCGTCCTGATCCGCCGGTTCGTCCTAACCGGCGAGCCGGAGTGGTGCACGCGGCCAAGCGCGCTATGGGGCGGACTTGCAAGGTGTCGGTGACAGCTGGAGCGGGACCGGCTGACGGCACTGCAGAGGTTGACAGGTCAGGGTCTGGCCTTGTAGCGGTCCTGGTTCGGGGGGCCGAGCCGGGTCCGGGCGGGGAATGCCTCGATGAAGGGCGGGCCCCGTACTGGACAGCAGGGGCGCGCCGGCTCATGCCAGAGCCTCGCCGATAAAGGCGGAGGTGAGCTTCTCGAGGTGACGGCGGGTAGCGTCGGGGAGTTCGCGCAGGGGCCCTTGCCCGGTGAGGACGGCCAGCCCGTGCACCGTGGACCAGATGGGGTACTCGAGGCCGGCGCGGCGCCGCCGGCTGAGCACGCCGGCGTCGGCCAGTTCGTCGAGGACCGCGCGGAGCTGATCCAGCGGCATGGGGTCCGGCCCGGTCCCGCCGCCGGGAGCGTCGTAGGCGTGCTGCCGGGGCAAGGCGAACGCGGTGGCGAACAGCCCCGGTTCCTCGCGGGCGAACTCCAGGTAGGCCGTGCCGATCGCGCCCAGCCGGCGGCGGGCCGCGGCTGGATCGCCGTACTTGCCGCGCACCCGGCCGACGCCGGCGGCCATCCGGGCGGCAAGCTCGCGCATCGCCGCCGCGGCGACCGCGGCCAGGAGCTCGTCCCGGTCGGCGAAGTGCCGGTAGGCGGCGTTGGGCACCACGCCCACCATCTGTGTCGCCTCACGGAGCACTACGGCATCCGGGCCGCCGGCCCGGGCCAGCTCGAGCCCGGCGGCGATCAGTCCGTCGCGGACGGCGCCGCGCGGACGGCGCCGCCTGGCCCCGGTTATCGCACCTGCTGATCCGTCGGTCGTCACAGCCACAAATTAGTGGACAGCATCCACTAGGGCAAGTATTGTGTACAGCGTCCACTAAATAGTGGTCACCGTCCACAAAGCTGGGCCAGAGAGGAACTGAGCCACCATGACCAGCAGGATGACCCCGCTGCTCGAGCACAATGAGCAGTTCGCCCGCACCTTCACCCCCGTGCCGCTCGGCCTGCCCACTGCGCAGGTGATCCTCATCACCTGCCTGGACCACCGGGTTGACCCCGCGCTCACCCTCGGGCTCAGGCTCGGCGACGCCCCCGTCCTGCGCAACGCGGGGGGACGCGTCACCCAGCCCGTCATCGAGGAGATCGCCTACCTCGCCTTCCTCGGCCGCAGGCTGGCCGGCGGGCCGGTGGACGGCGATAAGAGCGTCGAAGTCGCGGTTATTCACCACACGCAGTGCGGGACCGGTCTCCTCGCCGACCCCGGCTTCCGGCAGCAGGCTGCCGAGGCGACCGGCGCGGACGAGGCGGCCCTCGAAGCCTCCGCCGTCGCCGACCCGCACATCACCGTCGCCGCCGACGTCGAGCGCCTGCTCGCCTCACCCTTGCTCCCACCGCAGATGAGCGTCTCCGGCCACGTGTACGACGTCGAAACCGGGCGCGTCAGCACCGTGCTTGACGCTCGGCACCCTCTGCCCGCCGGCAACAGCTAGGTCACGGAGATCTCAGCCATGCGATCCAAACCCATGATCCTCGCCGCGCTGCTGCTCGCGGCGTTCCTGGTCAACCTGGACACGACCATGGTGAACGTGGCGCTTCCGGCCATGGTGCGCGAGCTGCACGCCACCACCACCCAGCTGCAGTGGGTGGTCGATGCCTACAACCTCGTCTTCGCCGCGCTGCTGCTCACCTTCGGCAGCCTGTCCGACCGGTTCGGCCGCAAGGGAATGCTGCTGGCCGGGCTGACCGTGGTCGGGGCCGCCAGCCTGGCCGGCGGGTTCACCACCAGTCCAGCGCAACTGATCGCGGCCCGGGCGGTGATGGGCCTGGGCGCCGCCATGACGTTCCCGGCGACGCTGTCGCTGATCGCCAACGTCTTCACCGAACGCAAGGAACGCGCGCGCGCCATCGGCTTGTGGGGCGCGATCGCGGGCGTGGCCATCGCCATGGGCCCGATCGTGGGCGGCTGGCTGCTGGAGCACTACAGCTGGGCGGCCATCTTCATCGCTATGGCACCGGTCGCGGCCTTGGCCGCGGTCACGGTAGCGCTGGCCGTTCCTGCGTCGAAGGACCCGGACGCCGCCGCGGTCGACATCCCCGGCCTGCTGCTGTCGTCGGCGACCATGGCGCTGCTGGTGTTCACCATCATCGAGGCGCCGACTTACGGGTGGACCGCCGGCCGCAGCGTGGCCGGGTTCGCGGTCTCGGCAATCCTGCTCGCGGCGTTCATCGTGCGGGAGCGGCGCGCCGCGAACCCGATGCTCGATGTGCGGCTGTTCCGCAACATGCGGTTCAGCGCAGCCAGCGGCGCGGTCACGGTGTCGTTCTTCACCTTGTTCGGGTTCATCTTCCTGATCACCCAGTACTTCCAGTTCGTCCGTGGCTACGGCCCGCTGTCCACCGGGGTGCGCCTGCTCCCGGTCGCGCTGTCGGTCGGTATCGGATCGGTCGCCGGCACCCAGCTGGCGGTCCGGGCCGGGACCAAGCTCATCGTCACCACCGGGCTGGCCGCGGTGGCCGCGTTCTACGCCTGGGTCGCGGCCACCACCAGCGCCACGACCAGCTACGGCATCATCGCGGCCCAGATGGTGGTCTACGGGCTCGGCCTGGGCCTGACCTCCGCACCGGCCACCGAGTCCATCATGGGCGCGATCTCCCGGGCCAAGGCCGGGGTCGGCTCGGCCGTCAACGACTCCACCCGGCTCATCGGCGGTACCCTCGGCGTGGCCGTGATCGGCAGCGTCTACCTATCGGTCTACGGAACACGCCTCACCGCCACGACGCCCGCGCACATCCCGGGCCCGATCGTGTCGCTCGCGCACCAGTCCGTCGGCGCCGCGTACGCGGCCGCTGGCCAGATCGCGGCCCTGGGCCACCCGGCCCTCGGGCAGGCGCTGCAGCACGCCTCCACCAACGCGTTCCTGCGCGGCCTCACCGTCGGCTCTCTCGTCGCCGGAGGCGTGGCCCTGGCCGGGGCCCTGCTAGCCGTCCTGTTCCTGCCCGCCCAGCCCGCGAGCCTGCCGGCCGGCGGGGTGGACCAGGCCGAAGAGGCGCACGACACTGAGGCCCAGGCTGACCCCGCCTCAGCGGTCCAGTGACCCCGCCGGCTGGGAGCGCCAGGCCCTGAATTTCATCCAGAGCATGCTCGGCCCTACCGACCCCAAGCTCGCCTCGCACCTGGCCGGCTTCAGCCGACTGGCCTCGAGCGAAGAGATGCCGGCGCACGAAGGGTGCGGTCACCGCTGCGCCACCCGCCGTACCGCCGCCGCCCGCGCCTGCGCCGCGGAAAAGCGCGTACCGCAGTCGCGGCCTGCAGCGAGCCGCGATCCTGACCTGGCTTCTCACCTCCGTCACTTTGATCACCGTCGCGGTGATTCTCAGCAGCGGCGGTCCGGCCGCGTGCCCCCATGCGTTTGGAATCTGCGGCGGTTAGCCCCGGGGCTGAGCGCCCGTACTTGATCGTAGACATCTCGACGAACAAGCAAATATTCGGCAGGGAGACTGTGGATAGTGCTTCTGGCGCGGCTTCCCTGATCTTGACTGAACAGGGGCGTAGCGTCGGGAGCCTGGGTCCCGGCCTGACCTCCGATTCGGCTGATGCCGTCCGGGCTGTCCTGCGAGACGATCTGTCGGCCGGGGCCCAGGTTTTATGGCACCTGCCAGCGGTACCGGTCTGATCTGCCCGGCCTGGGCTAGAGGCCAGGGTTTACAGGTCCGACGGGCCAGCGGGTGCGTGCCACCCCTCAACCTGAGAAAGGGATGGCTGTGACCATCGTAGAAGAGCACGCCCCGTTACCTGTCGCACCGCAATTACCGGCGGCGTGGACACCCACGCAGATACCCATGTCGCCGCCGCGCTGGATCCCATCGGCGGGCTGCTCGGCGTCCGGGAGTTCCCGGCCACCCGAGCTGGCTATGCCGGCCTGCTGGGCTGGCTGGGCGGGTTCGGGACCGTCGCCCTGGTCGGCATCGAAGGAACTGGCAGTTACGGCGCCGGACTGGCTCGCCATGTCGCCACAGCTGGCATCCGGGTGGTCGAGGTGGACCGCTCGGACCGGCAGGACCGGCGGCGGCAGGGTAAATCCGATCCGCTGGATGCGGTCAGCGCTGCGCGGGCGGCGCAGTCCGGC
This sequence comes from uncultured Actinomycetes bacterium, assembly GCA_963702235.1. Taxonomy (GTDB): domain Bacteria; phylum Actinomycetota; class Actinomycetes; order Streptosporangiales; family Streptosporangiaceae; genus PALSA-505. The sequence continues at coordinate 20,894 of CAVPBZ010000016.1, read as the reverse complement.
CGGGCCCGCGGCGCGCCGGAAGGCCGCGATGGTGCCGTGGAAGCGATCCGGGCGCTGATGGTTGCCCGGCGCAGTGCCGCCGGAGAGCGCACCCGGACGATCAACCAGGCCAGGGCTCTGCTCCTGACCGGCCCCGATGACCTGCGAGCCCGGTTCACCCGGCACACCCCGGCCGCCCTGGTAACCGGGCTCGCCTCGCTGCGGCCGCGGCCCGGCGACGTCGCCGGCTACGCCGTCGGCGTCGCGCTGCGGGAACTGGGGCGGCGCGCGCGTTTCCTGGACGGCCAGCTCCAGCGCCTGGACGAGCTCATCGTCCCGCTAGTGACTGCCCGCGCCCCGGGCCTGCTCGCCGTGTACGGGCTCGGCCCGCGCACTGCGGCGCCGCTGCTCATCACGGCCGGGGATCACCCCGGGCGGCTACGCAGCGAGGCGGCCAGGGCGCACCTGTGCGGCGTCGCCCCGATCCCCGCGTCATCTGGGAAAGTCACCCGCCACCGGCTCAACCCCGGCGGTGACCGTCAGGCCAGCCATGCCCTGTGGCGGATCGTGTTCACCCGGCTGGGCTCTGACCCGGCCACCCGTGCCTACGCCGAGCGCCGCACGGCCGAAGGAAAGTCCAAGGCGGAGATCATCCGCTGCCTGAAGCGTTACGCCGCCCGCGAGGTCTACCGCCACCTCCGCCCGGCCGCCGGCTAACGCCCGAAAGCTCCGGGGACGGCCTGACCCGATATTCGGCTGCCGCGAACCTGCTGGCCTTCGAACGATTCGTCGGCCGCCCCCGGCCTCACCTGACCTGCTGGGCGTGACCTAATAAGAGCTTGCGCGCTCCACCTGGAGCGGCCCATCCCTGCCTTGTCCGCAAACCAGCAACAACCCGGTCGGAACACCGACTCCGCAACCCCAGAACGGCGGCCACCAAAATGTCATCCGATCCCCTTGACAAACATAAGAGCATCGCTCGGCAATTCGAGTTGTAGGAACGGCGCGGACGCTGTGTAATCGGTCCTCGCCGCGAGCGGCGCGCGCACTCCCGCCTGATTGAGAATCTACGCAGGCGTTGCGGGTTTGGTCGTAGCGTCAGAGGTCCCGCGGGGCTGGCTCAACTTCCGCCTGCCGGCTGGTGACGGCCTGGCTTACGAACGAAGTGCCAGCTCCGCCGGGTCTCGCCGTGGTGTGGCTTAAAAGAGGCGCGAGCGCGGGCCGAATCTGAAATCAGGTATGCCGCCACGGTCCCCATCCCCGGAACGGACGATGACTAGCCTCGATGTTTCGCGATCTTGATCCGTCTGGCAGAGGGCTGCGGCGGGTGGCCTTTTTCGGTCTGTAGCCGTGCCTTGCTTCCCGGCTGTCGCGCCGGGTGGGCGGGGTTCCACCGGCCCTGGGGTTTGTCCTTTCTGGTCGTAGAGGCGATTGGTGCTGGTCAGCCGGGGGTGTAGGCCTGCAGGCGGGTGATCGCGGCGGTGAGCTGGTCGGCCCAGGGCCAGGTGGCGGCGAGGCGCAGCCGCAGGCGGCGGCCGCCGCGGACCAGGCGCCCGGCGGCGCCGAACAGCCGCAGCCGCAGCCGTTTGGGTTCCCAGCCGCGGGCGGGGCCCTCCAGCGCGAGCATCTGCATCCAGGCCAGCAGTTCGCTGGCCATGGCCACCAGCTCGCACCAGATCTGGTTCTGTGCGAAGCCGTGCAGCGGCAGGTTACGCAGCCCGGTGTCCTTCGCGCACCGGATCCGGTCCTCACAGCGGGCGCGACGGCGGTGGCGCAGTTCCAGGTCCGCGAGCTGCCCGCGCCGGGCGTCGGCGGCGAAGCAGGTGAACCGGTGGCCGTTGATGTCGGTGAAGCGCAGCTGGGCGCCGGGGTGGGGGCGTTCCCTGCGGACAATCACCCGCATCCCTTCTGGCCACCCGGCCAGATCCAGCAGGCCGGTCAGCTCCGCCACCCAGGCGCCCGGCCGCGCCTGCCCGCCGGCGTCATACGCCGGCTCCCAGACCCGGTCCGGCAGGGCCAGGATGGCGTCTTGCATGTCTTCGGTGATGGTCATGCCGATCGAGTAGTGCAGCCGGTGGCCCGGGCTCGAAAGCCAGGCCAGGAAGTCGTGGGTGCCGCCGCCGGAATCGGTGCGGATCAGCACCCGGCGCCGCAGCTTCCGGGGCAGCTGCGCGAGCGCCAGCCGGGTCACCTCGATGTGCTCGCTGGCGGTGTTGGACCCCGCGTTGCCGGCGCGCAGCACGATGGCCAAGGCCTCCCCGCCCGCCCCGGCACCGTGATCAGCGAACGCGGCCAGGGGATGGAACCCATAGGTCTTCTTCCAGGTCGGAGCAGCTTTCTCCTTCTCTGAGTGCGCGAGCACGATCGTGGCGTCGAGGTCCACCGGGATCAGTGACCCGTCCGCGCCCGGCGCGGCGTCGCCAGCCAGCGCCCAGGCTCGCTCCCGGGCCGCCGCCCGGGCCCGGCGGATCGCCCGCAGCGCCCGCGGCCCCTCCGCCGCCAGGGCGCTGACCAGCCGGGAGATCACCGGATCGGACGCCACCGGCCCAGCGAGCTCCGGCTCGGCGCGCAGCACCGCGACATCAGCCAGGCAGTCCCCGCCCAGAGCCAGCGTCATGGCCAGGTCTGACAAGATCTTCCCCGGATCATGCACCGCTCGCGGCGCCCGCCACCGCCCCAGCCCCGCCGACAAGCCCCGGCCCAGGCCCGTCACCCGGGCCGTTTCGGCCAGCAGCAGCGTCCCGGCCTGGGACACCAGCCCCGTCCCGTCGGCGGACACGGTGATCTTGCGGAGGCGCGCGGTATTCTGCACGGGATAAGTGCCTTCGGCTTGGTGCGGACAGGACCCTAGACAAGCCCTATCCTCCCAGGCCAAAGGCGCTTTTTATATGCAAACGATCAAGACCGGCCGGTCACTGGCGAAAGCCCGAGGCTAGGAGCCGTTGATGGCAGCAGTGATGATCGGTGTTGACCCGCACAAGGGCTCGCACACCGCGGTGGCGATCGGTGCGGCCGAGGAGCCGCTGGGCCAGCTGCGCGTACGCGCCTCGGCGGCCCAGGCCGAGCGGCTGGTGGCATGGGCAGCGGAGTGGCCGGAACGGACGTGGGCGGTAGAGGGTGCCGGAGCTCGGCTACCTGCTCGCCCAGCAGCTCGCCGCTGCGGGCGAGCTGGTGCTCGACATCCAGCCCAAGCTGGGCGCCCGGGTACGGCTGCTGGCGACCGGGGCGACGAACAAGAACGACCCCAGCGACGCCTTGCCGGTCGCCATCGCGGCGCTGCGCTCGCCGGACCGCCGCGTGGTGACAGCCGAGGACCACGCGGCCGTGCTCAAGGTGTGGTCCAAACGCCACCGTGATCTGGGCCGGGCGCGAACCCAGGTCGTCTGCCGGCTGCATGCTGTGCTCTGCGAGCTAGTGCCCGGCGGCATCGCCAAGGAGATCACCGCAGCTCAGGCCACTCATGTCCTGGAGCAGATCGAGCCATCCGGTCCCGTTGCCGAAGCACGCTGCGAACTCGCCGCCGAGTTCCTGGACGACCTGCGTCGCATCGACGCCCAGATGCGCGACACCAAGAAGAGACTGACAGCGGCGGTCCGGGCGTCGGGCACCACGGTGACCGGCGTCTTCGGCGTCGGCCCGGTCATCTCCGCCACCATGATCGGCTATGTCGCCGACGTGTCCCGCTTCCCCAGCCGGGACCGCTTCGCCGCCTATAACGGCACCGCGCCGATCGAAGTGTCGTCGGGCAGCCGCACGATCCACCGGCTGTCCCGGCGCGGGAACCGCCGCCTGAACCACGCTATCCACATGGCCGCAGTCACCCAGATCCGGCACCGCCACAGCGACGGCCGGGCCTACTACGACAAGAAAGTAGCCGAGGGCAAGACCCGCAAAGAAGCACTCCGGGCTCTTAAGCGGCAGGTCAGCGACGCTATCTACAGCCGCCTCCAGGCCGACGCCCGTCGAGCCGCCGCAGCCAGAACCGCGGGCCCGGGAGGGCAACCGGGGAACGACCCTGTCGCCAGCGCGGCCGGCTCACACCCCGAAAACCGGCTCTTCGGCCAAGCCACTCCCGAGCCCGACACCACCGTACGACCCCTGAGCGGACACGTACCTAGCCGGCCGAAAGCAGCTCCGAAGAAAACCCGGAAAGGCTCTTGACACCAAAGAGGCTTCGATCTGCTCGGCCTCCCTGCTCTAGTCGGTGGGTTTCCCCTCCCAGCGTGGAGAGATCCTCTTAAGGGAGGGACTTTCCGATGGCAGAGACACGGAGGAAGTTCGACCGGGACTTCAAGGAGGGCGCGGTGCGGCTGGTCCGGGAGACCGGCAAGCCGATCGCGCAGGTGGCCCGGGAGCTTGGCATCCATGACGGGACGCTGGGCAACTGGGTGAACGCCGACCGGCGCCGCCGCCAGGGCGGTGACGGGGCGGTCAGCGAGGAAGAGCGGGCCGAGCTGGCCCGGCTGCGTAAGGAGAACGCCGAGCTCGCGATGAGGTGCGACGTGCTCAAACGCAGCGTGGCCCTCTGGGTTCAAGATGCGATGGGGCGGTAGCGGTGGCCGCGTTCATCGCTTCCCAGAGGGCAGCCCACGGCATCCCGCACGCGGTGTCCTGCCGGGCGCTGGGAGTCTCGCAGGCCTGGTACTACAAGTGGGCCGGCGGGGCGCTGCCGCCGCGGGCAGCGCGCCGGGACCGGCTGAAAGCCGAGGTCAGCCGCCTGTTCAAGGTGCATAAGGGGAAGTACGGTTCGCCGCGGATCACTGCCGACCTCAAAGACGCCGGCTGGCGGGTCAGCGAGAACACCGTCGCGGCGCTGATGCGCGAGCTGGGCCTGGCCGCCCGGCCGAAGCGCAACCGGCGGGGCGCCACCCGGCCGGGAAGGGGCCGGTGGCGGGCGCCGGACCTGGTGAAGCGGGACTTTCCCGCCGCCGGGATCAACCAGAAGTGGTACGGCGACGGCACCGAAATCGCCACGGCTGAGGGCAAGCTGCACCTGGCCTCGGTCCTGGACATGGCCTCGCGGCGGATACTCGGGTTCGCACTGGGCGAGCATCATGACGCCCAGCTGGCCTACGGGGCGCTGGCCATGGCGGTGGCGGTGCGCGGCGGTGCCGTGCCCGGCGTGATCATGCACACCGATCAGGGCAGCGAGTACACCGCGGCCCTGTTCCGCCAGGCGTGCGGCCGGCTTTCCATCCGGCAGTCCATGGGGCGGCCGGGCTCGGCGCTGGACAACGCCGTCATCGAGTCCTGGCATTCCACCCTGGAATTCGAGCTGCGGTCGCGGGAGACCTTCACCACGAAGGCGGCTGCCCGGGCCAGGACCGCGGCGTGGATCGAGGAATACAACCACGACAGAAGGCACTCGGCGCTGGGCATGCGCTCCCCGGTGGATTACGAGCTGGCCCTGGCGGGAAGGGACGCCGCGTGAGCGCGGCCGGCCCGCTGCGCGGGCCGCACCAAGGAGGCGGCTACGCCGCCGCTCGCCTGCTCGTGCCCGCTGAGGGTACGGGGCCGCCCCTCCGGCCTCAAGCGTGCTACGCATCGCGCTGCGCGCGACGGCCTGCGGCCGCCCTTGACCCCGGAGACCTCTGCAGCCCCTGGAGGCAGGTAAAGCGGGCAGGCCCAGCCTGCCCCCGCCGGGCGCGGGCACGAGCAGGCGAGCACCCCTCTAACCAAAATCACCACAACCGAAGTCTCCACGGTTTGAGGGGAATCCCGTCGGAGCCTGCGCCCGACGATGCATAACTGGGCGTATTGCGGCCGGCAGGGCGGGCAAGAGCCCGGGGACCGCCTCGATGAGGAGGGCGGCGGTGAACGCGCCGGGCCCAGGGCCAGGGTGGGGATCATGTAGAGGGCGGTGCCGGCTGGACGGAAGGTATCGTCATAACGCCGCTCTGGGGTATCCATTTAACCGGAGTAGCCTGGGGCTGTGGATCATCCCAGTGCTGGCCGGCACTACCCGAGATCGGCGGGCGAGTTCCAGGCTTGGTTCTCCACCGATGCGGACTGCCTGGATTACTGGGCCTGACCCGCTTTGACGGACATCCATCATCAGGGGTTCGCCCCCGGAAGGATGTCCGACCATGGAGAGCATGGGGAAGAAGAGGCCCCGGCGCCGCCGTTCGTTCACCCCGGAGTTCAAGGCCGAGATCGTGGATCAGTGCCAGCGTGGCGACCGGTCGATCGGCCAGGTGGCCCGGGACTTCGACCTGACCGAGACCGCGGTGCGGGAGTGGGTCAGGCAGGCCGAGCGGGACGCCGGCAGCCGCCAGGACGGCGGCCTGACCACCGTGGAGCGGCAGGAGCTGGCCGAGCTGCGGCGGGAGAACCGCAGGCTCCGCGAGGACGTGGAGATCCTTAAGCGGGCGACGGCTTTCTTCGCGAAGGAGACCCGGTGAACGTCTACCCGTTCATCGAGGCGGAGAAAGCACAGCAGCGCAACGTCAGCCGGGCGTGCGCGCTGCTGAAGGTCTCCCGCGCCGCCTTCTACCAGCACCTGACGGGCCCCTCGCAGCGCGACCTCGAGGACGCCGAGCTGACCGAACGGGTCCGGGCAGTGCATCAGGAATCCAAGGGCCGCTACGGCGCGCCGCGGGTGCACGCCGAGCTGCGCCGCCGCGGCCGCCGGCACGGCCGCAAGCGGGTGGCCCGGCTGATGCGCCGGGCCGGTCTGCGCGGCCGGTCGCCGAAGCGGTGGCGCAAGACCACGATCGCTGACCCGGCGGCCGCCGCCCGGGCCGACCTGATCCGCCGCGACTTCACCGCCGACGCCACCCGGCTCAACTCCCGCTGGTGCGGCGACATCACCTACATCGGCACCTGGGAAGGGTGGCTCTACCTGGCCACCGTGATCGACATCGCCTCCCGCCGGGTCGTCGGCTTCGCCCTGGCCGATCACCTGCGCACCGAGCTCATCACCGACGCCCTGGCCAACGCGGTCGCCACCCGCGACCCCGATCCCGGGGTGATCTTCCACTCCGACAGGGGCTGCCAGTACACCTCCGCCCAGTTCGCCGCCCTCGCTGGCGACTGCCAGGTGGCCCTGTCGGTCGGCCGCACCGGCCAGTGCTGGGACAACGCCCTCGCCGAGAGCTTCTTCGCCTCGCTCAAAGGCGAGCTGACCGACATCCGGGCCTGGCCCACCCGGGCCGCCGCGCACTGGGCCATCGTGGACTACGTCGGCTGGTACAACGGCACCCGCCTGCACAGCGCGCTGGGATACCGCAGCCCCGCCGAATTCGAAAGCACCGGTCACAGCAAGATCAGAAAGGTAGCCTGACCAAGTCATCAGCCCTGTCCGTCAAAGCGGGGCAACCCCATACCTGGAGTGGCTGCGCTGGCCGGAGGGATTCACCTGCCCGGACTGCGGTCATGCCGGCGGCTGGCGGCTGGGCGATGGCCGGTTCGAGTGCGCTGGCTGCGGCGGGCGCACCTCGGTGACGGCGGGCACCATCTTCGACCGGACGAGGACGCCGCTGACGGTCTGGTTCACCGCGTGCTGGCTGTTTGCCACCCAGAAGGACGGCGTCTCGGCGCTGAGCTTGCAGCGGGCACTGGAGATCGGCTCGTACCAGACGGCGTGGGCGATGCTGCACCGGCTGCGGTCGGTGCTGGTGCGGCCCGGCCGGGACCGGCTGGCTGGCACGGTGGAAGTCGATGAAACGTTCATCGGCGGGCAGGAGCCGGGGCTGCGCGGCGGCCGGGCACGGGGGAAGAAGTCCCTGGTCGGCATCGCGGTGGAGATCGGCGAGCCGAAAGGGATCGGCCGGTGCCGGATGGCGATCCTGGCGGACGGTTCCGCCGCTTCGCTGCGTCCGTTCGTGACCGGCCACGTGGAGCCGGGCGCGAAGGTGATCACTGATGCCTGGCAGGGCTACCGCGGGCTGGACGGCCTGGGTTATGCCCATGAGCGGCGCAGCCAGCGGGCCGCCCGCGGCCGCGGCGAAGATCCCGGGGAGCTGCTGCCTGCCGTGCACCGGGTCGCCTCGCTGGCCAAGCGGTGGCTGCTGGGCACCCACCAGGGCTCGGTGGAGGACGCGCACCTAGCCAGCTACCTGGATGAGTTCGTATTCCGCTTCAACCGCCGCCGCTCGCGCAGCCGAGGGCTGGTGTTCTACCGGGTGCTCGAACTGGCCGCTGGCCATGACCCGGTACGCTACCGCGACCTAGTCGCCAGCCAGCTGCGGCTGCGGGCACCCTCGGCGCCGCCACGGTCACGGGGGCATCCGCCGAGCCTGCAGCGGCCACCTGCCGGGCGCCCCTGGCGAGCCACTGGCCTGCACGGCTCCGGTTAAATGGATACCCCAGACGCCGCTTACCGGCAGCCCGGCAGCTAAGCGGCTTCCGCCTGGCTAGAACTGGGCGGCGCCTCGGTCGGTGGACATTGAGAGTGTTCGCCGCTCACCGGGTCGCGTCCAAGATCCGGTGTAAATAGAAGACGGGCGTAGGTTCCCTTCAAGACCGCCAAGTCATCGAAGGGAAGGACCCACGCCCGTGTCACATCGAGTATCCCCTACTGACCGTATCCGCCACCACATCGATGAGCTGTTCGCTCAGGACAAGGCGCTTCCAGAGATCTTGGAGGAGGTCGCCCGGCTCGGCGCGCAACTGCTAATGCAGGCCGCCCTGGAGGCCGAGGTCACCGAGTTCCTCGGCCGCGACCGCTACCAGCGGTCTGCGGCCTGCCAGGACGCCAGGCCCGGTTCCCGTAACGGCTACCGGGAAGCGAGCGTCAAGACGACCGCCGGGCCGGTGGCCCTGGCCCGGCCGAAGCTGCGCGGCACGACCGAAGCGTTCGCCTCCCGCCTGTTCGGCAGCCATGTGACCAAGACGAACGCGCTGGAGTCCCTGGTCATCGCCTCGTTCGTCCGCGGCCTGTCGGTCCGCGACATCGAGGCCACCCTGGCTGATGCCCTCGGTGACCAGGCCGCGATCTCCAAGTCCACCGTGTCGGCGATCTGCCAGCAGATCAAGGATGAGTACGAGGCGTGGGCCCGGCGCCGCCTGGACGACGTCACGCCCGGCTACCTGTTCCTGGACGCCTCGTTCTTCCGGATGCATCCCGGCTCGCCGGCCGAGCCGGTGCTCGCCGCCTGGGGCATCACCACCAGCGGCAAGCCCGCCTTCATCGGCCTGGCCCCGGGCACCGGTGAGTCCGCCGACGCCTGGCACGCCTTCCTCACCGACCTCAAGGACCGCGGCCTGGCCTCCCCGCTGCTGGTCATCTCTGACGGGGCACCCGGGCTGATCGCCGCGATCGAGCAGGCCTACCCGAAAGCGCTACGTCAAAGATGCCTGATCCACCGAGCGAGAAACGTGCTGGCCAAGGTGCCGGCCGGGATGCAGGCCGAGGTCAAGGACGCCTACTGGAAGATCTTCGACACCGAGGAGCTGACGGCCCAGCCTGGCCCGGCCCTGGTGGAGCTCATCGACGCACGGATCAGCGCGACGGCCGCCCGGTACTGTGCCACCTACCCCTCAGCGATGAAGTGCCTGACCACCGACCGCGAGGGCCTGACCGCCTACCTGCGGTTCCCCGCCGAACACCACCAGCGCGTCCGGCACTCCAACTTCATCGAGCGCACCTTCGGCGAGACCCGCCGCCGGACCAAGGTCATCGGCCGGCTCCCCGGCGAGACCAGCTGCCTCACCCTGGTCTGGGCCGTCCTGGACCGGGCCTCCCGTGGCTGGCGGGGCGTGAACATGACCTCAGACGGCCTCCGGCTGCTGCAGGACCTGCGCCGCTCGCTGCTCGACCCACCCCGCCAGCTCCGGCCACGCACCGTCACCACCAGCCAGCCGGCCGACGGCTGCGAAACTGTCAGCACCGTCGCCTAACCTGATCATGAAGCTGGGAACCACGCCCGCCGATTTACACCGGATTCCGGACGCCACCGTGCTCACCGGCAGGTTCCGGCGAACGAGCCTGGCACCTGAAGACGCGTCGCCCAGCGGCGCCTGCTGCCAACAGTGCGTGCAGGAGTTACAACAGCCGTAATCCGATTGCACCAAAATATTCAGGCGCTAGTGATCCTGGCCTGGCTGAAACGCTGCGGAAAGCGGCCGGGCAAGTGCCCGACCTCGGTCATCAGATCGCTTTCGCGTCAAGGCGCTGACTGGCCCTCGGGCCACCCGGATGCTTGACTTTAACGGCGACGCGCCACGGCCATGCCCGTGCGGCAAGCCATCTGCGGCGGTGAGCCGCGCGGGTCGCGACGGAAGCCGCCGTTGGGTCATGCGGCGGCAGGCAGGTCAGCGGGTCGGGTGGGGCACTGCCACACCCGGGCCGTCAGCAGTGCGTGTGGTTGAGTGTGCGCATGCACCTGCCCGCCGACATGGCGATCGTCGGCCGCGACCGTGAGCAGGCCGAGCTTGCCACCGTGCTGATGCGGGATTCCCCTCAAACCGTGGAGACTTCGGTTGTGGTGATTTTGGTTAGAGGGGTGCTCGCCTGCTCGTGCCCGCGCCCGGCGGGGGCAGGCTGGGCCTGCCCGCTTTACCTGCCTCCAGGGGCTGCAGAGGTCTCCGGGGTCAAGGGCGGCCGCAGGCCGTCGCGCGCAGCGCGATGCGTAGCACGCTTGAGGCCGGAGGGGCGGCCCCGTACCCTCAGCGGGCACGAGCAGGCGAGCGGCGGCGTAGCCGCCTCCTTGGTGCGGCCCGCGCAGCGGGCCGGCCGCGCTCACGCGGCGTCCCTTCCCGCCAGGGCCAGCTCGTAATCCACCGGGGAGCGCATGCCCAGCGCCGAGTGCCTTCTGTCGTGGTTGTATTCCTCGATCCACGCCGCGGTCCTGGCCCGGGCAGCCGCCTTCGTGGTGAAGGTCTCCCGCGACCGCAGCTCGAATTCCAGGGTGGAATGCCAGGACTCGATGACGGCGTTGTCCAGCGCCGAGCCCGGCCGCCCCATGGACTGCCGGATGGAAAGCCGGCCGCACGCCTGGCGGAACAGGGCCGCGGTGTACTCGCTGCCCTGATCGGTGTGCATGATCACGCCGGGCACGGCACCGCCGCGCACCGCCACCGCCATGGCCAGCGCCCCGTAGGCCAGCTGGGCGTCATGATGCTCGCCCAGTGCGAACCCGAGTATCCGCCGCGAGGCCATGTCCAGGACCGAGGCCAGGTGCAGCTTGCCCTCAGCCGTGGCGATTTCGGTGCCGTCGCCGTACCACTTCTGGTTGATCCCGGCGGCGGGAAAGTCCCGCTTCACCAGGTCCGGCGCCCGCCACCGGCCCCTTCCCGGCCGGGTGGCGCCCCGCCGGTTGCGCTTCGGCCGGGCGGCCAGGCCCAGCTCGCGCATCAGCGCCGCGACGGTGTTCTCGCTGACCCGCCAGCCGGCGTCTTTGAGGTCGGCAGTGATCCGCGGCGAACCGTACTTCCCCTTATGCACCTTGAACAGGCGGCTGACCTCGGCTTTCAGCCGGTCCCGGCGCGCTGCCCGCGGCGGCAGCGCCCCGCCGGCCCACTTGTAGTACCAGGCCTGCGAGACTCCCAGCGCCCGGCAGGACACCGCGTGCGGGATGCCGTGGGCTGCCCTCTGGGAAGCGATGAACGCGGCCACCGCTACCGCCCCATCGCATCTTGAACCCAGAGGGCCACGCTGCGTTTGAGCACGTCGCACCTCATCGCGAGCTCGGCGTTCTCCTTACGCAGCCGGGCCAGCTCGGCCCGCTCTTCCTCGCTGACCGCCCCGTCACCGCCCTGGCGGCGGCGCCGGTCGGCGTTCACCCAGTTGCCCAGCGTCCCGTCATGGATGCCAAGCTCCCGGGCCACCTGCGCGATCGGCTTGCCGGTCTCCCGGACCAGCCGCACCGCGCCCTCCTTGAAGTCCCGGTCGAACTTCCTCCGTGTCTCTGCCATCGGAAAGTCCCTCCCTTAAGAGGATCTCTCCACGCTGGGAGGGGAAACCCAGATGAGCACTCGGGCTGGCTATGGCCGGGCTGTGCTGTTGCTTGGCGAGGCGGGGATGGGCAAATCCACGCTCGCCGACTGGCTGGTCGGTCAGGCTGAGCAGGCTGGGATGCAGGTGGCCCGGGGCGCATGCTCTGCAGCGGGCATGCCGTCGCTGTGGCCGTGGCGCCGTTCGCTGGCCGCCATCGGCCTGGAGTTGCCGTGGCGGGAGGAGCGCGTGGCTGCCGGCCCATCGGATCGGGAGCTTGTGGCTGGCGCCATTGTCGAGACGGTGGCCGCCGCTGCCGCGCGCCAGCCGCTGCTTATCGTGCTGGAGGACATGCATTGGTCGGACCCGGTGTCGGTGCTGGTGGCCCAGGCGGCAGCCGAGGCCGTTGCCGCGCTGCCGCTGGCGCTGCTGCTCACCTGCCGCGATGAGCGGGACGAGGCCAGGCATGAGGTCCGCGACCGGCTCGCTGAGCTGCCGGCGAGCGTGCGGCGGATGCTGCTGCCGCCGCTGGACGCAGACGCGGTCGCCGCCCTGGCCCGCAGCATCGTTGGCCCTGGCTTGGACAACCAGGTGGCGGCCGGCCTGCAGGCCAGAACCGGCGGCAACCCGTTCTTTGCGCACGAGGTGGCCCGCCTGATCGCCGCACGGGGCCCTGCGGCGGCGTTCATGGTGCCCCCGGGCGTGCGCGAGGTGCTGCAGCGACGGCTGGCCAGGCTGAGCCAGCCGTGTGTCTCGCTGCTGGCCGCGGCGGCGATCGTCGCGGAAACCACGGCGGAAGCGATCGAGGACGATCTGTTGCAGCACGTCAGCGGGGTCCGCCAGGAAGCCGCCGCCAAGTTGCTGGATGAGGCTGCAACGGGATTGCTGCTCGACGTCGACCACGCCGGCCCTTCGCGGTACCGGTTCCGGCACGCGCTGGTCCGCGAGGTGCTCGAGCATGGCTTGTCCGCCGCCCGGCGCGGCGAGTTGCACGCGGCGGCTGGCGAAGCACTGGAGCAGCGAGGCACCCCGCCGGCCGAGGCGGCCCGGCTGGCTTACCACTGGTCCCGCGCGATCGGCCCGCAGGCCCAGGAGAAAACGGCGGCCTGGTCGCTGCGGGCGGCGCGCGACGCCGTTGCCGGATTCGGCTTCGAGGCCGCGGTGACGCACTACGCCCGGGCGCTTGCTCGCCGGCCGGCCGAGGCGATCACGGTGTCCGTCGAGTTCGGCGAGGCACTGCAGATGTGCGGGGATACGGCCGCAGCGAGGGAGGTATTGCTGGGGGCGGCCCGTGATGCCGCGGCAGCCGGGCGAGCCGACGACCTGGCCAGGGCCGCGCTAGCCCTCGGCGGCGGCCTGGCCGGCTTCGAGGTCCCGCTGCAGGACGACGAGCAGGCGGACCTGCTGCGGAAGGCCGATGCGGCGCTGCCGCCGGGCGAGACCGCGCTGCGCGCCGCGGTACGTGGCCGGCTGTCGCTGGCGCTCGCCGGCTCAGCACCGGAGGCGGACCGGGTGGCGCTTGCGCAGGATGCGGTCAGGATGGCAAGCGCCGCTGGGGACCAGCTGATCGAGGTGGCCGTCCTGGCCGCCTACTGCGACGCGATCGCTGGTCCTGACTACGTGGCCGAGCGGAAGGAGGCCGCTAACCGCATGCTGAGCCTGGCCGGCGACCTGCCTGAGGCGAGCCTGCAACGGCAGGCAAGCGTGCTGCTGGCCCGCCGGCTGCTGCTTATGGCGCTGCTTGAGCAGGGCGACTTGCCCGGGGCGGAGCGGCAGGCGGCCGCGTATGAGCGGGCGGCCCGCAGACTCGGCATTCCCAGGTACGGCTGGCTGCCCGAGATCTGGCGGGCGATGCGCGCGCTGCTGGACGGCGAACCGGACAGCGCGCTGGAGCACGCGGCTGCCGCCGAGGCCATCGGCCGCCGGGCGGACAGCTTCAACGCACAGCTCATGGCGTTCACCGCGCGGATGCAGGCCCACCTCGACCGCGGCACCGCGGCCGAGTACGCCGATGATGTCAGCACGCTGATGGCCGCGGCTGGCCCGGACATCCCGGGCATGTACTATGCGGCGCCAGCCAGGCTGCTGCTCGCGGCCGGCGACGCCAGCCAGGCCAGAGCGGTACTGCGCGCCCTGCTGGTCGGCCCGGCGGAGGCTAGGCCTAAGGATGCCGAATGGCTTGAGTGTCACTGGGCCATGGCCGACCTCGCGGTCAGCCTGGACGACCGGGCGGCCGCCATCCGGCTGGCGGCCGACCTGGCACCCTATGAGGTGTTGTGGGCGGTGGACGGGATGGGTGGCGCCGTGTTCGGCGTGGTGGCTGAGCAGCTTGGCAGGCTGGCCGCCTACCTGGGCCAGCCTGACGAGGCGGCCCGGTACCTAGCGACGGCGCGGGACCGGTACGAGCGAGCGGGCGCTCCCGCACTGCGCGCCCGCCTGGATGCCCTGGCGGTCGCGCAGCCGCAGGCTGCTGCGAGCCGCCCAGCTGACGGCGTCGGCTTGCTGCGGCGCAGCGGACAGGTGTGGCTCGCGGAGTGGCATGGCCGCCGCAGTATCGTGCCGGACAGCAAAGGCATCGGCGACCTGGCTGTCCTGCTCGCCCGTCCGGGCGAGCCCGTACCCGCGCTCGAGCTGGTCGAGGCCGCGGGCGGGCCGCCTGCCGCAGCGGCCGGCGGCAGTCTCGGCCCGGTTCTGGACGCCACCGCCCGCCGCGCCTACCAGCAGCGGCTCGCCGACCTCGTCGGCGAGCTGGCAGAGGCAGAGGCCAACGCCGACATCGGCCACGTGGACCGGCTGCGAGCTGAGCGGTCGATGCTGGCCGCCGAGCTTGCGGGCGCCCTCGGCCTCGGCGGCCGGGCCAGGTTCGCCGGGGACCCGGCCGAGCGCGCCCGCAAGGCGGTCACGATGCGCATCCGGGCCGCGATCAGCATCATCGCCGCGCAGGACGACGCGCTCGCCCGGCACCTGCGCAACACGATCCGCACGGGCCGGCTGTGCAGCTACCAGCCGGAAGAAGCCGTCAGCTGGCGGACCTGACAATGCCAGCCCGGAACTGACGCCCCCATGTCGTGTCCGGCGACGATGAGGAAGGGTGATCACAATGACGACGACAGATGTCCAGTCGAGCACGATCGAGGCGCTAGCGGGGAGGATCTTCAGCACCGGGGTGGGGGCAGCCGAGCTGTGCACCGCCTACCTGGGAATTCACCTGGGGTTTTACCGGTCCCTGGCGGACTCACCGGCGACGCCGGCGGCGCTGGCCGAACGAACCCACTGTGACGAGCGGTACGTGCGCGAGTGGCTGACGGCGCAGGCCGTCGCCGGGCTGCTGACCGTGGCCGGATCGGAGCCGGCATCTGCTGAGTTCGCACTGGCTGAGGGCACCTACGAAGTTCTCGTCGACGAAACCTCGCCGGCCTATCTGGGCGGCCTGGCCGACATAGTCGCGGCCGCCGGGCGGGTCTTGCCGCAACTGGCCGACGCCTACCGGACCGGGGCGGGCGTGCCCTATGCCGCCTACGGACCGGACGGGGTCAGCGCGCAGTCCGCGCTTAACCGGCCAGCTTTCGTGAATTCACTCGTGGCCGAGTGGCTGCCGCAGCTTCCGGACGTGCTGGCCCGGCTGCAGGAACAGGCCGATCCCGCACACGTGGCCGACCTGGCCTGCGGCACGGGCTGGGCAGCGATCGAGCTGGCGAAGGCATTCCCCCATATCAGGGTGGACGGCCTGGACAACGATGAGGCGTCCGTCGCGATCGGCCGGCAGCATGCCGCCAGCCACGGCGTCGCCGAACGGGTGGATCTGGAAGTGGCTGACCTGGCAGACGTATCGGCCGACTGGTCGCCGCGCTACGACCTGGTGCTCCTCATCGAGTGCGTGCACGATCTCCCGCGGCCGGTCGAGGCGCTGCGGCACGCTCGCGCCGCGGTGCGGCCGGGCGGCACGGTCCTGGTCGTGGACGAGCGGGCGGCCGAGTCCTTCACAGCGCCCGGCGATGAGATCGAGCGCTTCTTTGCCGCGGCCAGCGCGATCTGGTGCCTTCCGCAGGGCCGGGTCGGCCCCGACCCGGAGCCGGTCGGGACCCTCATCCGCCCGGCAGCCATGCTCGACCTCGCCCGGCGGGCGGGTTACGCCGACGGGCACATCCTGCCGATCGAGCATCCGGTCTGGCGGTTCTACCGGCTGGTCCCGTGACCTCGATCGATGGCCGGGTCGCGATCGTGACCGGCACGTCCTCCGGGCTTGGCCGGCGGTTCGCGGAGGTGCTGGACGGCGCGGGCGCCCGCGTTGTCCTCGCCTCCCGCCGGCATCAGGAAGACCGTGAACTGGCCGCGCGGCTGCGGGACGCGCTGCCGGTGGCCTGCGACGTGCGCAGCCCTGCTGACCGTAAGGCTCTGGTGGAGGCCGCTATCAGCCGGTTCGGGCAGATCGACATCCTGGTCAACAACGCCGGGGTCGCGTATGCCGGCCCGGCTGAGGATGAGAGCCCGGAGCACGTGCAGGACCTGATCGACACGAACCTGTCCGCCGTCTTCGGGCTCAGCCAGCTCGTCGGCCGGCACATGCTCGCCCGGGGCAGCGGGGTGATCCTGAATATCGCCTCGCCGTCGGCCACCGTCAGTCTCGACCGGTACGGACTGGCCGGCTACGGCGCGACGAAAGCCGGCGTCGTAGCGCTGACCAGGGAGCTTGCCTACCAATGGGGCGGTCGCGGAGTGCGGGTGAACGCCCTCGCTCCGTCATTCTTCCCCAGCGCGACCACAGGCTGGCTGGCCGATCCCGATCAGGTCGCCTGGATATCCGCCAACACGCCGCTGAGCCGCCCGCCCCGGCCCGGGGAACTCGACGGGCCGCTGCTATTCCTGGCCTCCGACGCCTCCAGCTACGTCACCGGGCAGACCCTCTACGTGGACGGCGGGTGGACCTGCCGCTGACCGCCATGGCCCTTTCTGCGGCGCTGGCCGGGCCGGGTAGGCGGATGGTGCCGGCGGCTGGCTGGCTCGCCTGCAGGTGCGGTAGCAGCCGGGCGGGATGTGGCGATCCCTGGTGAGTGCTCGGTTGAAGGCTTACTCGCAGGTGTAGCCGAGGGACCGGGCGACCGCGCCGACGGTGTCGCAGAGCCACACGGCGGCGAGATCCATGCGCCAGCGGGTCAGTAGGCGGCCGTCGCGCCCCGGTGTGAGGTGGCTCCGTAGTAGAAAGTCTCCACGGTTCGAGGGAACCCCGCCTATCACCATGCGTGACCAGCAATGGTCGCGGCCGGAAGCGCGTACCCGCCGATCTGCGCTGTCGTCAGGGGCGTGGCGGCGTCGCCGTGACAGATGTAGATCACGGTGATCGGCGTTGTCTCAGCATTCAGAAGGCCCGCGGCTTGCCAGCGTTCGCCGGCGAACCTAGCAGAACAAGGCGCCGTAGGCGCTGAGCGCTGGCTGGCCGCCCAGGTGAGCGTAGAGCACGGTGGAGTCCTTGCCGATCTCGCCGGTGCTGACCAGGCCGACCAGACCAGCCATGGATTTCCCCTTCGTAGGCGGGGTCGAGAATGATGCCCTGCAGCCGGCCCAGCAGCCGGATCGCATCCAGGGTTGACTGGTCCGGGACGCCGTAATAGTCGCCGGCCCAGCCGCCCAGGACCGTGATCTCCTCCTCGCGCAGGTCACGGCCCAGCCCGATGAGCTCCGCGGTGTGGCGGGCTATCTTCGCGACCTGGGCGCGGGTCTGACCGAGCCTGGCCGAGGCGTCGATCCCGATGACCCGCCGCGGCCTGTCCTGGCCGGCGAACCCGGCGATCATGCCGGCCTGGGTCGAGCCGGTCACCGCGCAGACAACGATCGTGTCGAAGAAGACCCCGGCCTGGCGCTCCTGCTCTTGCACCTCATCCGCCCAGTTCGCAAAGCCCAGGCCACCCAGCCGGTGGTCCGAGGCTCCCGCCGGGATCGCACACGGGACGCCGCCGTGCCCGCGCACCTCCTCCAGGGCCTGCTCCCAGCTGGCCTTGACCCCGATACCGAACCCGGCGTCCGCGAGGCGGACGTCGGCGCCCATGATCCGCGACAGCTGGATGTTGCCGACCCCGGTCATATACCACGTCAGGCCAGTCCACCCACCTCTCCTGCACCAGCAGCACCTTCAGCCCGAGCCTCGCGGCGACCGCAGCCACCTGGCGGGTGATTGGACTGCACCCCGCCGATCGAGACCAGCGTGTCCGCACCCTGCTCCAGCGCATCCGGCACCAGGTACTCCAGCTTGCGGACCTTGTTGCCGAAGGCAAGACCGGCGTTGCAGTCTTCCCGCTTGGCCCAGATGTTCGCCCCGCCCAGATGAGCGGACAGCCGCTCTAGCGGATGGACCGGACTCGGGCCGAACATCAGCGGGTACCGCGGAAAATCGCTCACCGGCACGGCAACCCCCATCACCCACATCGGCACGACGCTGCTGCCCCTGCCAGCATGCTACGGCTGCCGCGCTCCGGCCGGCCAGCCACGGCCAAGGGCCACCTGGTCACCCAGTTTCCTGGCAGCAATTCCAGGTTGCGCCCGAGCCGCGACCCAGTGCAAGATCACCTCAGCAAGACGCGGCCCGGCGGCCGTCACGCTCCGCAGTGGGCAGCCCGGGCGCCTGACACGCCGGAGCCGCCGTTCTGCGCGGATCTTGGCTGGATGCCGTCCGGGGAGCTAGTGATCCAGACGTGGCTGATCTGCGTGGCCGCGGCGTTGCGGTCGCTGAGGGGGTGATGTGGGCAGACCGGGCACCGTTGCCAGCACGCCCGCGACCAGGCAGCGGGCCAGGGCACCAGTGGCGTTCGGCGTGACGGCCTCCGGCGGCCCGGCGGCCAGCGTCAGCAGGACCCCGCTGAACAGCGTCACCAGCGCCTGCACCTGCGCCGGGGAAGTGTCCAGCCCGAGCGCGCGGTGCTGGCCGATCGTGACGTCCAGGGTGGCGGCGACCATTCCTGACAGCGCCTCCGCGAGCGCGGGGCGGCGGGTCGCCTCCAGGGTCAGCTCGTAGATGGCCAGGTAGCGGGTGCGGTGGCGAGCCGCGGCGTCGTACAGCGCACCGCCGATCAGTTCCGCGAGACCGCCGGGGCCCACTGGCCCGGCTATCTGGCTGTCGGCGGCTTCCATCGCGGCGATGTGCAGGCCGAAGACCCGGCGGGCGGCCGCTGCCAGCAGCTCGTCCCTGGTCGGGAAGTAATTGGCGGCGGTGCCGGCGGGCAACTCGGCCCGCTCCTCCACGGCGCGGTGGCTCAGGGCGTGGATTCCGGAGGTGCCGAGGATCGCGATCGCGGCATCCGCGAGGGCATCCCGGCGGCGCTGGTTCCGTGGCGGGGCCATGCCTGGACACGTTATCACCACTACAATAGTACTATAATCGTTGTGATATGAACTGCGGGTGGCGTGAGCTCGTTCGGCCGCGCCTGCACCGGCGTGGTGCAGACGGCGTGGGGGTGCGGGCCGGTTCGCGGACGGACCGCCGGCTGCGGCGTCCTGCTCGGCGGCGACGATCGCGGGCCGGTGGACCGCGACCAGCCTTGGGGCGGTGACCCGGCCCGCTCGCCGGCTGGGCGGCTGGCAGGGCATCGCCTGGCTGGGGCCGTAGCGGTCGCCATCCGCTGAGCAGAAGAGTGAGAGGTGGACAGATGACTGGCCGACAGACGGCGGTGGTGGCCGGGGGCGGGATCGCGGGGCTTGCCGCGGCGGTCGCGCTGGCGCAGGCGGGATGGCGGGTCACGGTGTTGGAGCGGGCGCCGGCCTTCGGCGAGGTGGGCGCGGGCCTGGGGTTCACCGGCAACGGGATGGCCGCCTTGCGGGCACTGGGGGTAGAGGAGGCGGTCCGCGCGGCCGGGCACCTGGCCCCGCATGCCGGCTACCAGGACCCCAGTGGCCGCTGGCTGCTGCGGATCTCCGAGGCCCGGTCCGATCCGCGGGCGATCACGACGGTCTGCGGCATTCACCGCCAGCGGCTGCACGCCACGCTGCGGCAGGCCGCCGAAGCCGCCGGCGGCGAGCTGGTCACCGGCGCCGAGCTCACCGCCGTCCGGTCCGGCGACCCCGGCGGCGAGCCCGCGGCCGTCACGTGGCGGACCAGCACCGCCGAGCACACCTGCGAGGCCGGCCTGGTGGTGGCCGCCGACGGCGTCCGGAGCGCGGTCCGGACTCAGTTGTTTCCCGATGCCCGCCCGCGGTACGCGGGCAGCACGAGCTGGCGCGCGGTCATCGGCGACTCGGCCTTTGAGGGCCGCCTGGTCGAGGTGTGGGGGCCGGGCACCGAGTTCGGCGCGCTGCGGGTAGGTGACAGCGAGGTCTACTGGTACGGGGAGTTCGTCCACCCAGAGGGGGCGTCCTTCGCCGACGAGCTGGCCGCGGCCCGGTCCCGCTTCGCCGGGTGGGCGCCGTGGATCCGGGCCATGCTGGCGGCCACCACCACCAGCCAGCTGATGCGTCACGACGTCTATCACCTTCCGGGCGGGTGCCCCAGCTACGTGCGCGGGCGGGTGGTCATCATTGGCGACGCGGCGCACGCCATGCTGCCCACCATCGGGCAGGGAGCGGCTACCGCCCTGGAGGACGGCGTGTGCGTGGGCCGCATGATCGCGGCACCGGTCAGCGCCGGCGGCGACCTGGCCGACGCGCTGGCCGCGTTCGATCAGGCCCGCCTGGCCGCGCTGCCGGCAGCTCGCTCGCCAGGCGATCCTGCTCGCCCGGGCCGGATTCGAGCTCGGTGACGGCTGGCGGCAGCCGGTCCGCAACACCCTCCTGCGGCTCATCCCCGCCGGTCCCGCGATCAAGGCAGGCGCCCGTATCGCGCGCTGGACACCCCCCGAATAGCGCGACCCTGGCCAGCACGGCTGCCGGATCTCGCGCCGAACGAGCAGTTCTGCGCCGCTGATCCCAATGCACGACGACTCAATGCAGAGGCGCCGATTCGGCGATCAGGATGCTGTAGGTGGCACGCTTCTCTCTACGCTGCGTAATCGGCCCTCGACTTAGGCGGGGCGCACACTGCCGCCTAACCGGAAATCACCCCTGGCAGAGCGTGCGA
>CAVPBZ010000015.1:0-39549 GCA_963702235.1 uncultured Actinomycetes bacterium | reverse complement strand
TCCCGCCATATCGGTACGGGCTGCCGCCGCCGCCACGAAGCGGGTTACCCGCTGGTAAGGATTAAGTCCTGTCATTTCTTCCCCCGTCCGTCAGGGCGTCTCGCCCAGACGACCACGCGTCCCCGCCGGGGATAGAGTCCCAATTTGGCGTCATTGTTCCACGCAAGGCCGTTCGTTTGCCAGTGCGGTGATGTGGAACGTCAGGCAGTCACGGCGCTCGGGGCCGCGGCGCTCAGCAGGTCGGCGGTCACCTGGCGGCTGCGCTCGGCGGTCATGCCGAAGCTGGCCGGGTAGACGATGAGATGGTCAACGCGCCGCCCGAACTCGGTGAGTTTCGCGGCAACCTGAGCCGGCGTCCCCGCGGCCGCCATCGCGTCGATCATCCCGTCGGGAACGGCCGCGGACATGGTGTCGAACTCACGCGAGCGGAACGCCGCCCGGATCTGCTCACCGGCGGCGGCGAAACCCGCTACATCGACCGCCGTCGCGTAGGTGCGCGGCGCCGCATAGAACGCGATCTGGGCGGCCGCCTCCCGGCGCGCCTGCTCCTCGTCGTGCGCCACCGAGCAGATCACCAGTGCGGCGATCTCGATCCGCGACGCCTCGCGGCCGGCCCTGGCCGCCCCGGCCTCGATCGCGGGGCGGACCACGTCGTCGTAGTAGCGCGGCGTGAACAGCGGGTGGCCGATGAACCCGTCGGCCACCCGGCCGGCGACCTGCACCATCCGGGTGTTCACGCCCGCGGTGAACAGCGGGATGTCGGTGCGCACCGGGGCGGTCATCTCCGCCGTCGGTGTCACGTCAACGTGGTAGAACCGGCCGTCGTGACGCACCCGGCCCTCATGCAGCCGCCAGAGCAGGCGCAGCAGCGGCAGCAGTTCCTCCATCCGTGACGCCGGCCCGGCCGGATCGACGCCGTGCCAGTCCGCCATCATCCTGGTGGTGCCGGTACCGAGGCCGAGCGCAAGCCGGCCTCCGGACAGCTCGTCGAGGCTGCGCGCCTCGGTCGCCAGCACGAGCGGGGTGCGGCCGACCGCGTACGCGATCGAGCTGCCGATCCGCGCGACCGACGTGGCCTGTGCCATCGCGGCCAGGCTGACGACCGCGGACCGGGTGTAGAACTCCGGGCTCCACGCGGAGTGGTAGCCGCGCCGCTCCGCCTCGGCGGCGACGCTGGCGGCGTCGGCGACGCCGCCGCGCAGGATCGCGAAACCACGCGTGGCCATTAGGCGAACCTGGCCGGGCGCTTCTCGATGAACGCGGCGAGCCCTTCCCTGCCGTCGGGCGAGACGAGCAGGTCGGTGACGCGGACGGCCTCGCGCGCCATTCCCTCGGCGAGCGGCAGCTCCGCGGCATCGTCGACGCAGCGCAAGATGGCGGCTATCGCGGGCCGTGACAGGGCGGCCATCTGACCCGCGAGAGCCAGCGCCGCGCCGAGCGCACCGCCTGGCTCGGTGACGCGGTCGAGCAGGCCGATGGCCCGCGCCTCGTCTGCCGCCACCTCGCGAGCGGTCAGCAGCATGTCCAGCGCCCGGCCGCGGCCCACCAGCCGGGGCAGCCGCTGCGTGCCGCCGGCCCCGGGGATCAGGCCCAGCTTGGGCTCGGGCAGGCCGAGCCTGGCTATGGCGGAGCCGACCCGCAGCGTGCACGCGAGCGCGAGCTCGAGACCGCCGCCGAGCGCTCGTCCCTCGATCGCGGCCACCGAAGGCCGGTCCAGTGCGGCGATACGGTCCAGTACCGCGCGCATCGATGCCCCGTAAGCGGCCAGCGTCGCCCGGTCCGCGCTGGCCATGAGCTTGATGTCAGCCCCGGCCGCGAAGAACCGGTCGAGCGCGGAGCAGATCACCAGGACCCGGGCCGGCGAGTCCTCGAACGCCGCGACGGCGGCGGCCAGCCCGTCGACGAGCCCGTGGCCGAGCTGGTTCGCGGGCGGGTTGTCCATCCGCACCACGAAGGCTGGCCCTTCGGCCGTCCAGCTGACGGCAGGCGCGGACACGGCGGGCTTGGTCATAACGGACAGGCCTTTCAGACGGCGGGAGGGGCTGCGGCTGAGCCGGGGGTGGAGGCGACGGAGTCCGGAGTGGCGGCAGTGAAGCCGGGAGGAACCACGGCGGAGCCGGGAGAGGCGACGGAGCCGGGAGAGTCGGGAGAGTCGGCGGCGAGCCAGGCGGCGCGGAGGGTGCGCTTGTCCGCTTTGCCGGCGTCGGTCATCGGGAGCGGGTCGGGGTGCAGCCACCAGCGGGCGGGGACCTGGAAGCGGCCGAGGCTGGCCGCGGCGAACTCCGTCAGCTCGGCTGCGGTGACCGGGCCGCGCGGCTGTACGATCGCGCCGACGACCTCGCCGAGGTCGGGATCGGGCAGGGCGACGACGGCGACCGCGGCGACCGCGGGATGGCGGTGCAGCACCTCTTCGACGTGCGCGGCCGCGATGTTCTCGCCGCCGCGGATGATGACGTCCTTGGCCCGGCCGGTGACGTACAGCAGGCCGTCCTCGGTGTAGCCGAGGTCACCGGTGTGCAGCCACCCCTCGGCGTTGATGGTGCCCGGCGCCGCGTCGGCCCAGTAGCCGAGCATCTGCGACGGCGTGCGCACCACGATCTCCCCTGTGGTTGTGGCGTCCGGGCCGCCGGCAGGGGCCGGAGTGCAGGTGCCTAGCGTGTCACCCCGGGCTTCGATGCGGAGCTCGACGACGGGCAGCGGCCGGCCGGAGGTCTGCGGGTGCTCGGCCATCACGGCGCCGGAGGCGGCGGCGACGGTGCCGCCAGCCTCGGTCATGCCGTAGATCGTGGACACGCCGCGGCGCACCGAGGGGAACGCCGCCCGCACCCGCTGCGTGAGTTCGGGCGTCACCGGGGAGCCGCCGAGCGAGATCGAGCGCACCGCGGACAGGTCCCGCCCCGGCAGGCTCGGGTCTTCCAGCACGCGGGTCACCATGGTCGGCACCGCGCCCCACACGGTGACGCGCTCGCGCTCGATGACGTCGAGCACCTGGGCGGGGTCGAACCGGCCGTCGAGGAAGACCACCGTGTTGCCGCCGAGCAGGGCGAGCAGCAGCGCCTGCACGCCGCCGATGTGGAACAGCGGGCCGCTGAGCAGCATCACCTCGGGAGGCCGGCCGGGATCGAGCTGGTGCGGCAGCCGGTTCGACACCGCCAGCAGGTTGTGCAGGTTCGCGATCACCGAACGGTGCGCCAGCACCGCCGCCTTCGCCAGGCCGGTGGTGCCGGCCGTGAAGATGATCAGCGCCGGGTCCTCCTCGCCGCCGGGGCCGGCGGTGCCCTCGGGGGCCAGTCCGCCATCCCCGGACTCTGACCACGCGCGAACGTCGTCGGTGAGCACGAGGGTCGCGCCGGAGCCGTTCGGAAGGAATCTGGTCATTCGCGGGTCGGCCACGATCACGGCCGGCCGGATGAGCGCGACGGCGTGGGACAGCTCCTGCGCGCTCCACCAGCGGTTGCCCGGCGCGACCACGGCGCCGAGGCGCAGGCCTGCCCACAGCGTGATCACCCAGTCCGGCGAGTTGCCGGCCAGCAGCAGCAGCCGGTCACCGGCCCGCAGCCCGCGCCCGCGCAGCCGCCCGGCGACGCGATCGGCGGCGGCGGCCAGCTGCCCGAACGTGACACGGCGGCTGCCCTGCACCAGGTAGTCCCGGCCGGCCCACCGGCCCGCCTCACCGAGCAGCTCGGTGACCCGGCGCGGCCGCGGCTCGTAGACCAGGAACGGCACCGGCCCGTCGCTGCGCCTGACCTCGGTTCCCCACATGCCGGCCTCACTCACCATGAGATATTAGTCTAGTACACAATCATCGAACATAAGAGTATTCTGTCACTGCAGCGCGCCAGACGCCAGACTCGTCACGACCAGGAGGCTCGATGACCGAACTCGGAACCGTGCGCATCGAGCGGCCTGAGCCCGGCGTGGCGATCCTCCGGCTGCACCGCCCCGGCCAGCTGAACGCGCTCGTCGCGACGATGTTCGCCGACATCAGGGCGGCGTGCGAGCAACTGCAGGCGGACGAGTCGGTGAACGCGATCGTGCTGACCGGCGCGGGCCGCGGATTCTGCGCCGGATACGACCTGGACGAGGCGGGCGAGCTGGCGCAGCTGTCCCCCGCGGCGATGCTGGCCCGGCAGGACCTGGCCGCCGCGTCGGTCCTCGCGCTGCGGCAGGCCCGCCAGCCGGTCATCGCGGCGGTGAACGGCGCGGCGATCGGCGGCGGGCTGTCGCTGGCCCTGGCGGCCGACATGCGGATCGCGTCCGCGGCGGCCCGGTTCAGCGCCGCTTTCGTCCGGCTGGGGCTGTCCGCTGGTGACATGGGCTGCTCCTGGCTGCTGCCGCGGATCGTCGGCGCCGGGCACGCGGCGGAGCTGATGTTCACCGCCAAGACCATCGACGCCGGCGAGGCCGCGCGGATCGGGCTGGTCAACCGGGTCGTGCGGGAACCGGAACTGCTGGCCGACGCGCTAGCCACGGCGCGCACGATCGCGGGGTACTCGCCGTTCGGCATGGC
Organism: uncultured Actinomycetes bacterium; assembly: GCA_963702235.1. Lineage (GTDB taxonomy): Bacteria > Actinomycetota > Actinomycetes > Streptosporangiales > Streptosporangiaceae > PALSA-505. Next base: position 35,039 of record CAVPBZ010000015.1, on the reverse strand, counting down.
GCTGTCCAAGCGCGCGCTGCAGGCGAACCTGGACGCGCCGTCGCTGTATACCGCGCTGGAGGTCGAGAGCCGGGGGCAGGCGTTCGCCACCCGCGACCCCGGATTCGCCGACGCGCTGGAGAAGGTCCGCGAGCAGTTCATGCGCCAGCCCTGACTCCGCTAGTACGAGCGGGGCAGGCCGAGCACGTGCTCCGCGAGGTAGTTGAGGACCATTTCTTGCGGGACCGGGGCTATCTTCAGCAGCCGGGCCTCCCGCCAGTACCGCTCCACGTGGTACTCACTGGCATAGCCGAATCCGCCGTGCACCTGCACGGCAGCGTCGGCCGCGGCGAACCCGGCCTCGGCGGCGAGGAACTTCGCCAGGTTCGCCTGCTCGCCGCAGGGCAGGCCCTGGTCGATCCGCCAGGACGCGTGCCGGATCGCGAGCTCGGCCGCGGCCAGGTGCGCGTGCGCCTGCGCGAGCGGGAAGGAGACGCCCTGGTTCTGGCCGATGGGGCGGCCGAAAACGGTGCGCTGCCCGGCGTAGGCGACGGCGCGGCGCAGCGCGGCCTTGCCGGTGCCGAGCGCCTCGGACGCCACCAGGACACGCTCGGCGTTCAGGCCGTCGAGGAGGTAACCGAAGCCCTTGCCTTCGTCGCCGACACGGTCTGACTCCTCGACGAACAAGCCGTCGTAGGTGACCTCGCAAGACGCGACGGCGTTGCGGCCGAGCTTCGGGATCGGCCGGATGCCGACGGCCGGGTCGTTGAGCCTGGCCAGGAACAGGGTGAGCCCGTCGGTGCGCCGGGTGCACTGCCCGGCCGGGGTGGTACGGGTCAGCAGGAGCACCCGCTCGGACTCCAGCGCCTTCGACGTCCACACCTTGCGCCCGGTGACCGCATAGCCGCCCGCCGTGCGTACGGCGCTGATCCGGATCGCGGCGGTGTCCACGCCGGCGTCGGGCTCGGTCACGCCGAAGGCCACGTGCAGGTCACCGCGGGCCACCCGGGGCAGGTACGCGCGCTTGAGCGCGTCGGAGCCGTGCTTGACCACGGGGTGCATGCCGAAGATCGACAGGTGGATGGAACTGGCGCCGTTCATGCACGCGCCGGACGCCGCCACCTCTTCCAGGATGATCGACGCTTCGGTGATGCCGGCGCCGCCGCCGCCGAATTCGGCCGGGATCGCGATGCCGATCCAGCCGCCCTTGGCCATCGCGTCGTAGAAGGCCCAGGGAAACGTGTGGCTGGCGTCGAGGTCGGCCCAGTACTCGTCCGGGAACCGCGCGCAGATGTCACGGATGGCCGCACGGATGAGCCGGTGCTCCTCGTCATCCGTGAAATCCACGGTCCCTCACCCTTCCTGGGCAGCTACGTCATCGGGTGTGCTGGTCGGCGAAGGCGACAGCTCGCTCGTTGATGACGTCCTGGTCGAAGTCGATGGTGGCGACGTGGAAGCTGCGCTCCAGCTCGGCGAGCTCATACGGACCAGCCAGGCTCGAGGTGAGCAGCTTGACCGACGACGGCGGGACGATGTGGTCCTGGGTACTGTGCAGGATGAGGGCAGGCTGCCGGATCGTCGCCAGCTGCTCCTTCAGCGCGTTCAGGCCATCGACCAGCGACAGGACGCAGGCGTTCGGCATCGAGGTGTAGGCCAGCTCGCTCACGTCCGGGTCAGCTACGTCGTTGCCCACGCCCTGGATGAACGGCTCGCCTGCGGCGAGCAGGGCTTTCGCGGCGTCCACGAGCGGCGCGAAGTCGTCGGACTCCACCACCGGGTTGACCAGGACGATCCCGGCGATCTCCGGGCGCTGCGCGGCCAGGTAGAGGGTCAGCGATCCGCCCATGGACAGGCCCGCGACGACGACCGAGCCGGTACGCGAGGCCAGGCCGGCGTAGGCTTGCTCGGCCGCGGCGGTCCAGTCGGGCCAGCCGTACTGCGACATGTCCCCGACCGTGGTGCCGTGACCCGGCAGCCTGGGCAGCTCGACGGTGTAGCCGGCCGCGGCGAAGGCCGCGGCGAGCGGCCGCATCGACTGCGGGCAGCCGGTGAAGCCATGCAGGATGAGGGCGCCGCGGCGGTCGCCCGCGGCACGGTACGGCTCGGCGCCGTCCAGGATGGGGGGCTGGGTGGTCAACTGGTCATCCTCCATGTGCTCGGGTTCCGGCAGCGCGCCCGGTCGTCCGGCGCCGGCGGGCAGACGACCGCGTCTGACATCAATTAGTCCAGCAGCAAATACTAGAACACTAGATTATTTTCCTGTCAATCCCGGCTGTCTGTCGCGTACGGCACGAGCCTGACCGGACGTGGCTGCGACGAGCACAAGCGCCGAGCACATACCGCACCCGGCCCATGACGACCTGGTTCCACGGGTGGAGCTGATCCAGCAAACGCCGGGTGCCCACCCGATCATCTCGATCGACGAGTTGCGCAACGACGCATTCGGAAGCGATGAGTCTTCGGGGCTGGTCGCCTGCTCCGGCCGGGCGCGCTGGCCTGCACATACAGCGGCCGGCCCCTTTGCGTCATCCCAGCGCATTCTTATGCAGATCAGCATGATCATTCGTGACGAGGTGATCATGGCGGATGCACTCGACCAACCGCTTCGATTCACCTGAGTGGTGCCCTGCCGACTCTGCGCATCTCCCGCCGCACATGACCGACGAGGGACATGCGCGCAGATCGCCTCGTTATGGAGCGGTTCCGGCTTCCCGCTCAGTCCTGGTGACCTGGGAAAGGCCCCCCGGCGAGGAGCCGCTTCGGGCAACGCCGGGGATGCTCGGCAAGCTGACCCACGAGGGAAAGGTGGGCCGAGGGCATGCGGCAAGTGATGTCCGCCGGTGTCTCACGCCAGCAGGTCGAGGGCGCGCTGGCTCAACACACCGGTCGGCTCGCCGACGCCTTCGGCTTCGAGGTGCTCGGCCCCAAGGGCTTCGAGACAGGAGCCAAGTACCTGCTCAAGCGGGGTTACCGGTAGCCGAGCGCGGCCCAGAACATGTGAAGCGTAGTGGCCCTGGGCAAGGCCCCCGACTAAGCCGCCAGCGTGATCTCCGGCGCGTCCAGCATCACGCCGTGACCAGCTACATCACAGGCCCGCTAGCCCTTTGCCTGTAGCTCCGCGATCTGCTTGCGGGCCGCGGCGACAAGTTCGTCATTGGTATTCGCGTGCCCGCCCAGCCCCCAGCCGCCGGGCACGGCCTCGGTCAGGAGCACCCAGGTGCGGCCGATGAGCGCCGGGTCGTGCGCGGCGTCCGCGATCATGCAGGTGAACCGGCTCACCACCGCGATCTGCTTGTCGCGGTTGAGAGCGCCCGCGTTGGTCAGCACCTGCACGCGAACGTAGTTGGACGCGCCGTCGACGTTCGAGAGGTCGCCTGCGGGCAATTCGTGGACGAAGGCGGCCGTGTTCTGGCGGAACATCGGAATATCCGGAACCCCCTCGATGGTCATCAGGGTGGCCGCGAGATCGGTAGCGAGCTGGTGCTTGTCGGTGAATGTGGCCGCCGTGGCGTACACGTCGATCATGGGCATTGCGTAGTCCTTCCTGTTGTGCCGCGCTTCTGCATTCCCCGCGGCCGCGCGGTTGCTCAGCGGACCGGGGGTTCGGCAGCGGTCCAGTGATTACGTGGGCGCCGCGTCGAGGTGGCCGGGTCAATCGGTCCGTCGGGGTAGCTCCGCATTTCTCGGGAGTCGGCCGGACGGTGCCGAGCGGCTGGTGAATGGCGATGCCGGTGAAGGTGCCTGCCGGGCCGATGGCAAGCATGGCGACCCGTCGATGATGGCCAGGTTGAAGGGATTGTGCTTCTGGGGCTGGTTGAGCCCCATCAAAGGCACGTCGATGCCGCAGCTCATTGTCGTGATTGCTCCTGGCATCTAGGCCTGCTGGCGCTTCTTGACGGCCTCGCGCGCGCAGTGCCACACGACACGCGGGTTGTCGCGGTCGGGGTGCAGCTCGAGCACCGCCGAAACGATGCCTTCGACCGTCTCCTCGCTTGCGGCCACACGCGAGAAGTCCCTCAGGTATTGCTGGGATTCGCCGATCGTCCTTGGATCGTCGGGAGCCCCGAAGCGCTTGTGGCCGGAGACGACGATCCGCGGCGCCAGGGCGGCGATCTGATCGAGGCTGGCGATCCAGTCCTCGCGCCCCTTTTCATCGGTTTCAGCGGTCATCATGTGGACCTGGTTGTAGACGACGTCGCCACCGACGACAGCCTTGATTGCGGGAACATGCAGGATGGTTGAGTGCTCAGTGTCGCCTTGGCCGATGCTGATCACCTCGAGCGGCTGGCCTTCGAGTTCGATGATCAGCTCGTCGTATTGGTCGGGGATGCCCGGATCTGCGGGAACTTCTGCGGGGAAGATGGATTGCCAGTAGGCGGACAGGCCAGGGTTGGTGGCCTCGAACACGGCGCGCTCGCGGACCTCGCCAGTCGCAAGCGTGCGTGCGTCGGGGAAGCGCTGGAGCAGGCGGCTCAGGCCGATCCAATGATCGGCGTGTCCGTGGGTGATGTAGATCGCGGTCAGGCGCTTTCCGAAGCTCTGGACCCAGTCGGCGAGCGCGTCGACCTGATCGAATGTAACGAGCGTGTCCACCAGCACGGCATCGTGCTTTCCGTGGATGAGGGTCGAGCTCATCGGTGACCACATCGGGTCATCGCCTGGCCCCTGTGCCGGCGCTCCCCGCATCGGTCTCATCGGCGCGACGTAGACGTCAAGGTGCAGGTCGGGACTGTCGGCCATGATTGGGGCCTTCCATGACGTGTTTCACGCAAGACAGATCAGGATGATAGTCGTCATCCTCATTGAAAGATGACGTATGTCATCCTGAATGTCAAGGGCACACACTTCGTAGGACCAGGTCAGGAGATCGACACGTGGGCAGCTCGCAAGCTGATAAGGCCGCTACTCACGAACGGATCGTGAAAGCCGCAGCCGCCCGGATCCGTTGCGATGGAGTCGAGGGCGTGGGCGTCGCGGACCTGATGCGCGAGGCAGGTCTCACCCACGGCGGCTTCTACCGGCACTTCGGTTCCCGGGACGACCTAGTCGCGGAGGCGGTCGAGGCGGCACTAGCTCACGGCTCAAAGCGGGCGGAAGCGGCGGCGCACCACGGAGGGCCCGAGGCGCTCGCGGCCACCATCGATGCGTACCTGAGCCCACTTCACCGCGACAAGCCCGAAACCGGGTGCGCGGTCGCGGCGCTGCCCGCGGACATCGCTCGCAGCAGCCCGCGAGCCCGGGCGGCATACACCGCACAAGTCCGCCGTTACCTCGACCTGTTCGCCGGCCTTACGCCCACCGGGGAGCCGGACGATCCCCATCTCATCCTGGCGACGCTCGTCGGTGCGATCGCGCTGGCTCGCGCCGTCGGCGATCCCACGCTCTCCGACGAGATCCTCGAAAGGGTCGCCCGGGCGCTGCACCGTCACACTCAAGGTGAACACGCACCATCCGCGGGCTCGACCTAGTGCCAAATATGGACCTGATCGTGGTCTTCTTCGTGATCTGTGCACGCTAGCGGCACCGGCCCGTGCGGGCCCGGTTGGTTAGGTACGCCTGAGCGCGGCTAGCCAGGCCTGGACCTGCGTTGTGCCGTCCATCGGGTGGATCTCGAAGGTGTCGGCGGTAATCGACTCGATGGCCCAGCCGCCGCTGAACGCCGCGCGCAACTCGTCCGCGCGGACGCGGCGCGGGCCCCAGGTCCCTGGCTGCCGATCGCTGAAGCACATCAGGTAGCAAGCGCCGGCTGGTCTCAGCACAGCCGCGAGGCTGGCGACGTACCGGGCCCGGTCGTCGTCGCCGAATACGTGGAACACCCCGCTATCGATCACGGTGTTGACAGTGAGGCTGAGGCGGCCGAGGTCGAGTGCGTCTGCGACTTCGAACCGCGCGGTCAGCCCGCGCTCGGACGCTTTCGCGCGCGCCCGCGCGATCGCGGTCGGCGCAACGTCGATGCCGGTGACATCGGCGCCACGGCTGGCTGCCAGCAGTGCGTTCTCGCCGGTGCCGCAGCCAGCGTCGAGAAGGCGTCCGGTCAGGCGGCCCTCGTCAGCGAGCCGGACAAGAGCCGGCTGCGGCCTGCCGATGTCCCACGGGGCCGGCGTGTCGGCCGTGTAGCTGGCGTCCCACTCTGGGTGCGCTTGTTCTGTCATGAGTCAGTGCCTCCGCAGAATCGTGGTCCGGGCCAGTCTCTCGCGCCGCTGCTGTGCGTTCGCGGGAGCTGGGCCGCGCGGCCGCAGCCCGGGCGCCCCCTGTGGTGATGATGATGCTGGGGTACGTCATCGGCGGCCTCGCGTCGGGCCGGCTATCCCGGCGCGGATTCGGCTGGCCCTGCACGCAAGCCTCACTGATCAGCGGGGCGGATGGCGTGAGGGCCGGTGCGCGCCGGCCGGGGCCTCCGCCAAGGCCGGAGGCCGGCGCTAGTGCCGGCCCGCGCGGCGCGCGCAGGGCGCCGCCTTGGTGATGTGCCGCTGCGGACTTCTACCGGTGGCGTGAGACCGGGAAGGCGCCTAGTGCTATCAGGTGATGTGTGGGCCGAGGCCCGGACCCTTGCTCTCACACCCATGCACGGCTGAATCGTGCTGAGTCTGCCCGAGCCGAACCTACGGCCTTGCCGGTGGGGTCCGGCTCCGCGTGGCGGGGCCGGGCACCGCAGCCTGCGAGCTCGGCGGGAACTGCCACCCATCCTCTATGAGGATGGCCCCGAATAGCTGACGTGAACACCGGCCCGACCCATCATCGGCCCCGGCAGTCCGCCACATTACCGCTGCGGAACTGGCCAGCGGCAAGGCATTGACCACGCTGGAGGGCAGCATGCTCAAGCCGTCAAACATGGGCGCCATCTACGAGGTAAACAACGCCGACGTCATCTGCGGCAACATCCACACCGCCAACGCCACCGTCTACGTCATCAACAAGGTGCTGACGCCTATGCACTGACCTTGCGCGCCAGAGACTCCGGGCCGTTCGGCCTGACGAAGATGTCCCCGGCCACCGGCATGGTCACCGGCCGAGGCTGCCGGGCAGGACCTCAGCAGAAAGGCAGCCCCGGCGATCGGCAGGCCGACTAGCCCGGTGTGGGCTGGTGACAGCATCCTTACCAACCTTTCGACATGCCCAAGGAGACGAAATGCGTTATCTGACACTCAGCAGGACCGCCCCGTTAATGCTCAGCCTCGCCGCCGCGGTGGCGGTGGCGGTGCCCGCCGCCGCATCCGCCTCGACCCAGGAATCCCCGGTGACCGGGCAGGTCTACGTCAACGACAACACCACCGGAACCAACACGATCGGGGTCTTTGACCGGCACGCGGACGGAACGCTGACCCCCGAGACCGGATCCCCGTTCACCGCCGGCGGCGCCGGAACCGGCGCGGGACTGGCCTCCCAGGGCGCGCTGCAGATCTCACCGGGCGGCCGGTTCCTGATCGCCGCCGACGCCGGCAGCAACCAGATCTCGGTGCTGCGGATCGACGGCGGCACCTTGCGGCTCGTCCGCGGCGGCGTCGTCTCCTCCGGCGGCGTCCTGCCGGTCAGCATCGCGGTCCACCAGGACCTGGTCTACGTGGCCAACGCCGGCACAACCACCGGCGGCAGCAACTACACCGGCTTCCGGCTCGGCCGCTACGGCCACCTGCATCCGGTCGCCGGCTCCACCGTCGCGCTACCCGACGGCTCCCAGCCCGGCGACGTGCTGTTCAACAGCACCGGCACCAAGGTGGCCGGCACCAGGGTCGGCACCTCGCTGATCGACAGCTTCACCGTCGGCTCCGCTGGCCGCCTGACCACTGCCCCGGGCTCCCCCTTCACCGCGCAGGGCCTCGGCCCGTTCGGCAGCCAGTTCCGGCCGACCAACCCCGGCCAACTGTTCGTGTCCAATGCCCACAACGCCGGCACCGGCACCATCTCGGCCTTCCGCGATTCCGCCAACGGCAGCCTGTCGCCGATCGGATCCTCCCCCTTCGCCGACCAGCAGACAGCCCCGTGCTGGGTAGAGATCAGCCATGACGGCCGGTTCCTGTTCACCGTGAACACCGGATCCGGCTCCATCTCCCGCTACTTCATCACCCCCGGCGGCACGCTGAACCTGCTCGGTAGCACACCCGTCCGCGGCACCGCAGTCGGCGCCGTCGACGAACGGCTCAGCCCCGACGGCCGCACCCTCTACGTTGACGAGGCCGCGGCCGGCGCCGTCGCCGCGTTCGCCGTCCACGACGGCGGCCTGACGGAACTGGCCAGCTCCCCCACCCCGCTGCCCGCGGGCGCCACCCCCGCCGGCATCGTCGTCACCTAACCCACCCGCCAGCGCAACACCGGAGCCGGGGCAGCGCGCCCCGGCTCCGGTGCACTGCGGACACAGTAGCGGCGCGGGTCTGGCTGACCTGCGGTCGATGATCTGCAGCGCCGCGGCCAGCACCGCCTCCCGGGTCATCCTGCCGTCGCCGACGCGGGCAGTCGGGGGTGGTCACGGCGGTGCCACCTTCCCTTCCTGAAGCCCTGTCGGTCGCACACGGTCTCGTTAATAACCAGAGCGGGAGCCAGTCGTCAGCGGTGTTGGCGCTGGCCGGAGTGGGTACGCGTGTTTCGTGCCCGTGCCGCCGTTCGTCGCAGGCCGAGCGCGTAGCAGACCGCCGATGTGGTGAACAGCACTCCGGTGATCGCTAGCCAGCGCCACAAGTAGGGGGAGGCGGACAGCCCGCTCGCCGCGGTATAGGCGGCCGACGACAGCCGGAGGACCAGCGGGAACCACACCGCCAGCAGTAGCAGCGAGAGGCCGGCTGGAATCCGGATGTAGTTGATGACCGGCGGGGCCGGCTGTGCCGGACCGCCAGACCGCGCGGCGCCGCCCGGCCCGCCGGCCGGCATGTCGTGTGTCCGGGCCGCCCGCCGCGGAAGCAAGCGGCGCAGCGACAGGTCGGCGAGCGAGTACAGCGGGAACAGCAGCAGGTCGTGGCCGATGACCGCGGCGATGAACCAGATGGCGAAACCGCGCCACTGCCCGGCGTGGACGACGGCGCGGACGGCGTAGCCGGCCAGCGTGAACGCGGCGAGCAGGGCGAGCAGGTGCAGCGGGTGCGCGCCGTACCAGCGGCGGATCCAGGCCGTCACGGCGGTCACGCGAGCTCCGTGAAAGTAATTTCGCCGACCCATTTGGTGTTGTGTACGCCGGGGGCGGCCGGGACGATCGTCCGCGCGGGATAGCCGTGATCAAGGGGCAGATCCGCGCCGTTGAGCCGCAGCGCGAGCAGGGACTGCGGGTCACTCACCTGGGCTGCCGACAGCGAGGCCCGGCGGAACGAACCGCTCTTCTCGAGCGATGCCACCACCGCCGGGCCTGGACGGGTGATCCCGGTCAGCCGGGCCAGGTCGGACAGCCGGACACCGGTCCAGCGGGCGGCGAACGACCAGCCCTCGACGCAGGCGATCGGCAGCACCGCGTGGTGCTGTGGCAGCGCCAGGATCTGCTCGCGGGTCAGCCGGACCGCCCGGGCGCCGGAGAGCACCAGCCGGTAGGCGTTCCCCACGTCCGCGGTTGTCACGGCAGCTGCCGCCGCGGTCCGGTTGACGGGAAGCTCACCGGACTGGGCGGCGGACAGCCCGCGGGGAGCCAGCAGCGCGGTGCGGCGGGTCCAGCCGCCGATCGACTGCCCCGCGGCCAGGGCGGCCAGGGTGAGCGACCCGCCGCCGACGGCAGCCAGCAGCCCGCGCCGCGAGATCGTCGGCGCCGCCGGATCCGCCGCCCGCAGGCCAGCCGGGTCCGGGGCCTCCGGGCGGGTGCCCGCCAGCGGGGTGCGCAGCTCGCGCCGCAGGCTGCGTGACCGCAGCCCGGCCCGCATCTGCGGGAACTTCAGGATCACGTGGACCACGAGGCCGGCGATGAACACCCAGGCGCCGTAGAGATGGGCAGTGTAGAAGGAGAACGGGAAGATGTAGTAATCCTGGATGTCCAGGATCCCGGTGGCGAACTCGAACAGCACCCCGCCGACGATCATGACGAGGCTCAGCCGTTCCAGGGCGTGCGCCACCGACCGGACCGGGGGCCAGGCGAACAGCCTGGGCAGGACGGACCACAGCTTGGCCAGGACTATGGGCAGCAGCGCCAGGCCGAGAGTGATGTGGATGCCCTGGTTCAACCGGTAGATCCAGGACGGCCCGGTAAGCCAGGGGAACAGGAAGAACTTCAGCAGCGGCGCCCCCGGCGTCTGGTCATTACCCGGCAGCCGCGGGTTATAGGCGGCGTAGGACAGCAGGCCGGTCACCGCCAGCACCGGCAGGCCCGCCAGTAGCACCAGGCCGAGCAGGGAGGTCAGCCACCGGCCGCGCAGCGGGCTCCGCCAGACGCCTGGCCGGAACGGGCCGGGCGGCGGGCGGCGGACCGCCTGCCCCAGCAGTCTGGACAGGCGGCCATCGGCGACGGCGCGGTTCGCCAGCGCGCCGGCCCGTTCGAGCAGCAGGGCGCCGGCGTGGCCCGCGTGGCCGGCGAGGCGCACCGCGGCCCGCAGCGCCGAGATGACGGCCGCGAGTGCCGCGGCGGCGGCGAGCCGGGCGGTGCGCCTGACCCTGGCGGCCAGTCCGGCCGCCGGCTCCGCCGCCCGCAGCCGGCGCCGCATCCGTACTTTCGGGTTGGCCACGGTTGCGAGCCAACCATGAGAACGGGCCGCCGGGCTCTCAGCGAGTGAGCAGGTAACAATGTCGTAAGACCTGCGGGTGCGATCGGGCCGCGGCGGGGCTCCGGCTGCTCCGGATCCAGCCGGACCCGCATCGCCCGCAGCGTCGCGGCGAACCGGCTGCGCGGTATCTGGCGGGCGACGGCTACCGCGTCGGCGGCGGTGTCTATGTCGGTACGGCACGGCATCTGGCGCACCCGCAGCCCGGCGCCGGCCAGCCGGGCCAGCTGGGCCGCGCCGGTGACCGGCGTGGACATCGGCACGCCGGTCACCAGTCGGGGATCGGGCCACCGCAGCCCGAGCAGCCAGAACCCGCCGTCATCGGCCATCCCGAGCGTGGCATCCGCGACGGGCGCGCCGTCCCGGGCCAAGAGCCCCCCGGGCCGGGATCCCCGGTGTCGCGCAGCAGCGGGCGGATGGCCGATTCCAGCAGCCGGGGCGTTACCTGCGGGGTGTCCATCCCGATCAGCACGACCGGGAGCCGCAGCCTGGCGTAGGCCTGGCTGAAGGCCGCCGCGATGCGCTGGTCGAGCCCGGTCCCGCGCTGGCCGATGAGATCGAAGCCGGCCGGGAGCCAGCGGCCCGGCCGGCCGTCCAGCGCGAGCACGTGCCGGGCTACGGGCACCCGCGCCACGGCGGCCAGCGTGTCGGCCAGCGCCGCCTCGGCGAGCTGCGCGGCCTGCTGCGGGCTGAACGGCGGTGTGAGCCTGGTCTTGACCCGGCCCGGCGCCGGCGCCTTCGCGATCACGACGAGCTGCGCCGCCAGGGCCCTCATGTGCGGGCTCCGGCCTGCTGACGGCCTCGGCCCTGGCCAGCGGAGACAGTCACGACGCGAGGATCCGGCGCATGTCGCCGATCGTCCGCAGCGTTCCGCCAACGGTGCCAGTGACCTTCGACTTCCCGGTCCGCGGCCGGTAGGGCACGTCGCATTCGGCCAGCCGCCAGCCGCCTGCGCCGCCCGCAGCACCATCTCCAGCGGGTAGCCGAACCGGCGGTCGGCCAGGCCCAGCTGCTCCAGGGCGGCCCGCCGTGCGGCTCGCATCGGACCCAGATCGCGCAGCCAGACGCCGGTACGGCGGCCGACGGAGCAGGCCAGTGCCCGGTTGCCCAGCCGCGCGTGCAGCGGCCAGGACCCCCGCCCTTCCGGGCGGCGGCGGCCCAGGACGAGGTCGGCAGTCCCGGCCAGCACCGGGCCGGCCACCAGCGGCAGGTCGGCCGGGTCGAGCGACCCGTCGGCGTCCATGAAGCAGACAACCGCGCTGGTCGCGACGATCAGCCCGCCGTGGCAGGCCGCGCCGAACCCACGCTGCGGCACGCGCACCACGGTCGCGCGAAGCCGTTCGGCAATCTCGGCGGAGCCGTCGTCGGACCCGTTGTCCGCGAGCACAGGCCGGAACCCGGGCGGCATCCTGGCCAGCAGCCACGGCAAGGCAGCCGCTTCGTTCAGGCAGGGCAGCACCACATCGATCGGCATGCCGCGACAGTAGCCGCGACAGCCCGTGGTCAACCCTTACAGGGTTGTGACGGATCGGCGTGCGGACTGGGCGGGCCGCGCTGGCCATGCTTGGCTGCGGGCATGCGCGTTCTGGTCACCGGCGCCGCCGGATTCATCGGTTCACACGTGGCAGAGGCGCTGCTCGCGGCGGGGCACGAGGTCCGCGGCCTGGATTCGCTGGCGCCAGCGGTGCACGACAGGCGGCCGGCGTACCTGCCGGACGAGGCCGAGCTGATCGTCGGTGACGTCCGCGACCCGCAGGCGGTCGGCCGGGCGCTGGACGGTGCCGATGCCGTCTGCCATCAGGCCGCCCTGGTCGGCGTCCCGGCTGCGCTGACCGACGTCGCCGCCTACTGCGATGTGAACGCGACCGGCACCGCGGTGCTGCTGCAGGAGATGGGGCGGCGCGACATCCGCCTGCTGGTGCTCGCCTCCTCGATGGTCGTCTACGGCGAGGGCGGCTACGACTGCCTGGACCACGGGCCAGTCCGGCCGCTGCCGCGAAGCCACCAGGACCTGGCGCAGGCCAGGTTCGAGCCACTGTGCCCGCACTGCGGCTCCGTGCTGGAGCCGGTGCCGGTGACCGAGTCCGCGGCGCTGGACCCGCGGAGCGGCTACGCGGTCAGCAAGGTCACGCAGGAACACTTCGGGGCCGTCTGGGCCGACCTGACCGGCGGCGCAGCGGTGGCGCTGCGCTACCACAACGTCTACGGCCCGCGGATGCCCCGGGACACCCCGTACTCGGGCGTCGCGGCCATCTTCCGCTCCGCGCTCGAGGCTGGCCGGCCGCCGCGGGTGTTCGAGGACGGCGCCCAGCGGCGCGACTTCGTGCACGTCACGGACGCAGCAGCGGCGAACGTGACCGCGCTGGCGAACCTGGCCACGCTTGCACCCGGCCAGGCCGGACGCCTGCGCGCATACAACATCGCCAGCGGCCAGCCGCGCACGATCGGCGAGATGGCGCGGGCCCTGGCGCGGGTCTTCGGCGGCCCCGACCCGGTGATCACCGGCGAGTTCCGGATCGGCGACGTCCGGCACGTGACCGCGTCGCCTGAGCTGGCCGAGTCCGAGCTCGGCTTCCGGGCCAGGGTCGCGTTCAGCGACGGTATGGCCCAGCTCGCCCGGGCCAGGCTCAGGGAACCGGCCCGCCTCGTGGCTGAGCCTGCCCGGCAGCTCAGCCCCGCCGCACCCGGCGGCTCAGCTGAGTCCCGCCGTTAACCCATGGCCCGTAACCCACGGCTGGCGGCATCATGCCCGTCGCCGTACCCGTTGAACGACGGCTGAGACCAGCGGCAGCTGGACGACAAACTGGCAGCCAGGTCCGGCATTGCGCACGGCGATGCGCCCGGCGTGCGCCTCGATGATCCCGCGGGCGATGCTAAGCCCGAGCCCCGCGCCGTCGCCCGACCCGTGCGGGCGGGCGGTGTCGCCGCGGAACGCCACGTCGAACACCCTGGGCAGGTGCTCGGCTGGGATGCCACCACAGGAATCTGACACGCTGACGATCGCCATCCCGGACCGCTGGTCCGCGAGCACCTCGACCGCTCCGTCCGAGGGCGTGTGCCGGATCGCGTTGACGACGAGGTTGCGCAGCGCGCGCCCGACCTCCGTGGTGTCCACGCACACCGGCAGGCCGGAGATCGGCGGCCCGTGCAGCCGCACGCCCTTGGCCTGCGCCAGCGGCTCGGTGCTGGTAAGCGTCTCGCCGATCAGGTCACCCAGGCCGACGACCTGCCGCGAGAGCCGCAGCGCGCCGGCATGAATCCGGGACAGCTCGAAGAGGTCGTCGACCATCAGCGTGAGCCGGCTAGCCTCGGTGCGAATCTGCGCGTGATACCTGCTGACCGTCTGCTCGTCGGTGACGACCCGGTCCTCGAGTGCCTCGGCCATGGCCTGCAGGCCCGCCAGCGGCGCCCGCAGGTCATGGCTGACCCAGGCGACGAGCTCGCGCCGGCTCGCCTCCAGCGCCCGCTCCCGGTCCCTGGCCTTGGCCAGCCTGCCGTACGTGGTCTGCAGTTCCGCGGACAAGGCCGCGAGCTCGGCCGGCAGGACGGCCCGAGGCGGGCGATAGCCGCCGCCCCGCCCTGCCTCCTGGACCGCTCCCGCCAGCAGCCGGCTCGCCGTCATCACCCGGCGGCCCAGCATCAGGGCCACGATCAAGCCGGCGATCCCTGCGATGACAACCGCGGTGAGCATCAGGTCGAGGTCGGCGCGGGAGATCAGCATTTCCATCGAGATGACCGCTACCCCGGCCAGCGTCGCGGCGACGGTCGCAACTGCCACCACCGTCACTCGTACCGTCGCCACCCGCGCGGCGACCGCCCGCAGCGCAAGCGTCCCGACGGCGGCGACCACGGCGGCGACCCCGGCCTCGGTGTAGGCGACCGTCCACAGATCGGCCCCAGTGATCATGCCGCCTCCGGCTCGTACCTGTAACCGACACCCCAGACTGTGACGATGCGCCGCGGCAGCGTCGGGTCGGCCTCCAGCTTCTCCCGCAGCCTGCGCACGTGCACGGTCACCGTCGAGGTGTCGCCGAATGACCAGTTCCATACCTGTTCCAGCAGCTGCTCCCGGGTCAACGCCTGCCGCGGATGACGCATCAGGAAAACCAGCAGGTCGTACTCGCGCGACGTCAGCGCGACCAGGTCGCCACGCAGGCTCACCTCGTGCGCCCCCAGGTCGGCCATCAGGTCGCCGTCGGTGACGACGCCCGCCTGCGGCGCGCCAGCCAGCCCGTCCCCCCGGGCCCGGCGCAGCAGCGACCTGACCCGAAGCGCGAGCTCCCGCGGGCTGAACGGCTTGGTCACGTAATCATCGGCGCCGGTCTCGAAACCGAGGATCCGGTCGGTCTCCTCACCCAGCGCCGTCAGCATCACCACCGGGATGGGCCAGCGGGCCCGCAGCCGCCGGCACACCTCAAGCCCGTTCAGGCCGGGCAGCATGAAATCCAGCACCACAAGATCTGGTGGCGCTTCCTCGACCCGGGCCAGCGCGGCACGTCCGTCGTGCAGGCACTCCACCTCGTGACCGTCACGGGCCAGGTAGCGCCCGACGACATCGGCCAGCGTCAGGTCGTCATCCACGATCATGATCCGGCCCGGCGGATCCGGGTTGGTCAGCACGCCGGCCGACCGCCCCAGGGCACGCGCGGCACGCAGGCCGCCCGCGGCACGCGGGGCGCGGCCGGCCGCTCCGGCGGCAAGCTCTCGCGGGTCACCTACTCACGGTAGCCGGGAATGCGCGGCCAGACGCCCGGCCGGCGATCCGTCACAGCTTCGTAAGGGTCGGGGCGGGGTGCCTCCGGCTACGCTTTCGCCCGGGCTGAAGGCCGCGCCGAGGCCAGAACCGAGGGCCCGCATCAAGGATCGGGGGGAAGGCACGCATGCTCGGCGAGCTGTACGAGCAGGCGCTGGCCGGCTCGGCCTTCGCGCACGCCGAGCGGGCCGACGGGCGCCCGCACCCGCTGCCGGTCCAGCGCTGGCTGCACGGCGCCCCCGGCGACAGCTCGCTGCTCGACCGCTGCACTGGCCCGACGCTGGACGTAGGAGCCGGCCCTGGACGGATGACCGTGGCGCTGGCCGAGCGCGGCGTTCCCGCGCTGGCGATCGATGTCACGCCGTATGCCGTCCAGCTGGCCCGCTCGTCGGGCGCGCTCGCGCTGCAGCGTGATGTGTTCGGGTACCTGCCAGGCACCGGGCGCTGGGCCACCGTGCTGCTCGCCGACGACAACATCGGCATCGGCGGGGACCCGGCAGCGCTGCTGTGCCGGGCCAGGGCGCTGCTGGCGCCGGACGGCCAGGTTCTCGCCGAAGTCGGCCCGCCGGGCACCGTGGCCTGGCGCCAGCCGGTCCGGCTGCGCACGTCGGCTGGGTCCGGTGCCTGGTTCCCGTGGGCCTGGATCGGCGCCGATCAGGTGGACATGCTGGGCGACGCCGCCGGCCTGCGTGTGACCGAGATGTGGACCGATTCGGGGCGCTGGTTCGCGGCGCTGCGCGGCGTGCCGGCAGCGCGGCCGGCACGGGGAGGGCAGGCGTGAGGCGACACTGGCGACCTGCCGCGGCGGCCGCTGTAGCCGCGGTGATGACCTGCCTGGTCTGGCTGGACGTCCGACAGGTCATCCGGCTCGGCCAGACCCCGGCGGAGGTGGCGCTGTGGGCGCTGTTCGGCGCCGGAGCGTGGCTGATCCTGCGCACCAGAGCCCGCCGCGCCGTCCCGCTGATCCTGCTCGGCGGGATCGCCCTCCAGCTGGCGGCGCTCTCCGCGCCGCCGCGCACGAGCGACGACCTCTACCGGTACATCTGGGACGGACGGGTGCAGGCCGCCGGGATCGATCCCTACCGGTACGTTCCCGCCGCCCGGCAGCTCACCCAGCTGCGCGACCCGTTTTTGTGGCCG
This sequence comes from uncultured Actinomycetes bacterium, assembly GCA_963702235.1. GTDB lineage: Bacteria > Actinomycetota > Actinomycetes > Streptosporangiales > Streptosporangiaceae > PALSA-505. The sequence goes on along the minus strand of CAVPBZ010000015.1, from coordinate 18,503 downwards.
GCCAGCGGGCCGTACTGCGTCACCCCCGGTGCGGCGTCCACCGGGCCCGGACAGCCCGCCGGGCCGGTACACGCCAGCCGGGCCGGCCCGGCGCTGGCTCCCGGCTGCACCAGGATCAACCGGCCCACGGTCCCGACGATCTATCCCCCGGTCGCGGAGGCGTACTTCGCGGGCGTGAACGCATTGTCGCCACCGGGGAGCGGTTCTGCCCCTATCCAGGCCGCCGCCGCGCTGTTCGCCGTAGCCACGACCATTCTGCTGCTGCTCGGATTGCGGTCGATGGGCCGCGATCCCCGGCTGGCCGTGCTGTGGGCCTGGTGCCCAGCCGTCGCGCTGGAGGCGGGCAACAATGCCCACGTCGACGTGCTGGCCGCCTTCCTGACCGTGGCGGCGCTGCTGACCCTGGCCGGCGCCGGCGGGCGGCGGCGGGCGCTGCGCGGCGGTGTCCTGCTCGGCCTGGCCATCGCCGCCAAGATCACGCCGGTGCTGGTCACCCCGGTGGTCCTGCGCCGGCGCCCGGTCACGGTGGCCGTCGCCGCGGCCGGCGCGACCCTGGCGGTGTACCTGCCGCACCTGCTCGCCGTCGGCCGGCGCGTCGTCGGGTTCCTGCCCGGCTACCTGACCCAGGAAGGGTACAAGACGGGAGGCCGGTTCGAGCTGCTCAGCCTGCTGCTGCCCGGCCGCTGGGCGACGATCGCCGCGGTGGCCGTGCTCACCGCGGTGGCGCTGGCCGTCCTGCGCCGCGCCGATCCCGACCGGCCCTGGCGCGGGGCGGTGCTGATGGCCGGGGCGGCGCTGGCCGTCACGACGCCCGCCTACCCCTGGTATGCCCTGCTGCTGGTGGCCCTGGTCGCGCTGGACGGACGGGCAGAGTGGCTCGCCCTCGCCGCGGCCAGGTACGTCACCTTCCCGCAGGATGGCCGGCTCGGCTACGGCGCGGCCGTTTTGATCGTGGCCGCCTGCTGGCTCGCCCGGCGCGCCAGGCTGCGAGCGGGCGCTCGCACTGCCAGCCCGGCCGAAGATATGCCGTACGCCAGAACGCAGCTGCCGGCTCAAGTTCAACAGCAGCGGCACTGACCGCCAGCCCGCTGATCGGTACCTATTGCCGGGCGCGGCGGCTGCCGCCGTACCAGTCCTCCTCGACGCCGGCGTGGCCGGGTTCCACGCCGAAGCTGCGGAGCTGCGGTCGCTCGCGCAGGCTCCGCTTGAGCTCGGCAAAGCCCGGGAAGCTCGCCAGGCCCAGCACGTTGTCCCACAGCGGGCCGGCCTCCGCCTCGGTGGGCAGACGGCTGATCACCGGGCCGAAGAACGCGACGCCGGCCGGAGGCTGGAAGTGGATGATAGGCGTCCCGACGTCCCGGCCGGTCAGGGCGAGGGCCTCGCCGGTCTCCTGCCGCAACTCCGCGTCGATCGAGGCGTCCTCCAGCGCGTCGGCGAGCTCAGCCGGCAGCCCGGCCTGGGAGAGGATCGGCTCGACAAAGGCGCGGGTGCCACGGCGCTCGCCGTCGGATCCGCCGGGGCCGGCGGTATCGAAGATCGTGGCTCCCATGGCCGCGTACAGCGGCCCCACCGCATCCCGGCCAAACTCGGCCCGGGTCCTGGCGGCGACCCGCAGCAGTCGCAGGCCGGCGGTGTGGCCGGCCTCGTAGCCGGCGGGGAAGTGGCTGTCGTAGTCCACGGCCGCATTGATGATCCGCAGCGAGATGAACCGCCAGTCCACGGTGTAGTCGCGCTGCGCCTGCACCATCCGCACCCATCGGCTGGTGATCCATGCGAACGGGCACACCGGATCGAAGTAGAAGCGGATATCGGCTTCGCTCATGGACCGATTCTCCCGCTCATGACGACGCCGCAGGGGCAGCGTGCTCGCGCAGGTATCGGATCATCCCGATGACGTCCTCGGGGACGAGCCTGCCGATCGCGCCGCTGGAGTAGACGCTGACCACGACGCGCCCTTCAGGGTCCAGGACGAAGCCTGTGGATTGCACGAACAACGGGTCCTCGTTGACAAATGCCCCGGTCGCGCGGGCGACGGCGCGGGCGTCGGCGCTGTGCCCGACCGGGAATCTGAGGCTGTGCCTGGCGATCAGGTCCGCGGTGGTGGCCTCGTCGTCCACCGACAGCGCAACGACCTGGGCGCCGACCTCGGCGAGCCCGCTTCCGGCGCGCTCGAAGGCACGGAGCTGGGCATTGCAGTACGGGCACCACGACCCGCGGTAGAACAGCACGACGCCGAACCCCCCGGCCAGCGCGTCCGGCACGGTGAGCGTGTCACCGCCGGGCAGGGCAACGGTCAGCGGCGGGAACGGGTCTGCGGGGCGGAGCAGGGTCATCGTGATCTCCAAGGCTGGTTCGGCGGATCGGACAACCCGTTAGCGCCCGGATGCCCGGACGTCTTACCTGCCGCTCACGGGCCGGCCTGGCTGATTCCCGGCTATCGTGCCAATCCAGCGCCCGCGGAGCGCTACCTAGGCGTGGTGGCCCGCCTGGACGGGTGTGGCCCGTGCGGCGAGGACTTCGCCGGGCTGCTGGCCGCGGTCCGTGGCGAGCAGTCCTGACCTCCGCTGTCCGTTCTGCCTGGCTGGTGTCTTGATCATCTCTCCTCGTGCGCTGGCCATTCTGGTTTTCCCGAACGGCGCGCTGGTCAGCCCGGCATGGATCTGCGCGCCCGGCGGGGGTAAGACCCGGACCGCCGCCGACGCCAATGGCTAAACAGTGCGGCGCGCGGTTCGCCGCCCGGGTTCCGGCCGTGGCCGGAAGAGGAGGACATCAGATGAAGATGCCGAAACGCCGGTGGTGGCTGGCGGCAGCCGTACCGGCGATCGCCGCCGCGACGGTGCTGGCGACCGTGTCATCGGGGGCCAGCGCCACCTCGGCCAAGCCGGGCAGCCTGGGACCGATCTCGGGCCTGCTGCCCCGCACCCACCTGACCGAGGAAAGCGCGATCCAGGTCAACCTGAGCAAGGAGACGGTCCGGCTGCCGCTCTACCCGGGAACCGCGTACGCGGGCACCCCGCAGGCCGAGACGGTCTGGTACGTGCTGCTGGACGCCTCCGACCCCGGGCTGGCCCACGACCTGGGCGTGAACTACGCGCCCAAGCTGGCCAACATCGCCATCGGCGACCCGGCCGCGGTGCAGACCGTCACGCTGACTAACCCGTCACCGCTGCAGAACCCGTTCGGCCCCGGCGTGGCCAACTTCGCCGGCGCGCCGGACTTCAGCCCCACCCGGATCGCGGTCCCCGGGCCGGGCGGGTTCCCGCTGAAGAAGTTCCAGCCCGGCTCCGTCGCCGGCCCCGGCTACAGCCCGTTCATCAAGTTCGCCGGCTCCGACGTCGTCTACAACGCCCCCATCGTGGCCACCGGCAACGGCCCCTTCGACGTGACCCGCCACACCAACACCGAAGACCGCGTCCTCGGCGTCCACATCGCCGGGCCGTCCAAGCCCGGCCAGTTCGCCGAATCCTGGGCCGACCTGCTGTTCGTCAAGGGCTTCGACGCCGGCCAGCCCATCATCTACCTGTCCACCGACGCCGGCCAGCCGCTCACCGCGGTGCTGGAACGCTCCACCTACGTACCCGCCCTCAACACCGCCGCCTTCAACGGCGGCGACGACTTCCTCGGCTCGGCCCGCGAACGCCTCTTCGGCTTCATCAACGGCCAGACCGGCGACCACAACCCGCAAGCCCAGGGCTTCCAGCACCTCGTCCTGGACGGCCACGCCGCCCAGGACGCGTCCGCCGCCAACACCGACCTGATCAACGCCCTGCGGCACGGCGGCGACCTGCTCAACATCTTCGGCGACTTCCCCACCCTGCTCGACCCCCGGCACGCCGACGCCTACAGCCCGCTGTGGGACGCCCAGCTCGGCCTCTGGACACCCAAGGCAGTCAAGGAAGGACTCAACACCCGCCAGATCGACGAGAACGTCGTGCTCAACCTCGCCGACCAGCGGCCCGACCTGCTCACCGGCGTCAACCCCGCCACCGGCCAGCCCGAACCCTACGGCTCGGCCGGCGTCAACATCAACTGCGCCGTGATCGGCTACACCCTCAAGGCCCCCACCGTCAACCTCGCACCCCCCGCCCCGCACTCACAATTCGAACCCCGGTAAACCACACCCAGACACACGACGGCGGCCCCCCGCAGGGGGCCGCCGTCGTGCCAGCCCACCCCGGTCAGCTGCCCGATCCGGAGTCAGGGTCCGGTGCCACATGCTGGAAGCCAGTGATGAGGCAAGTGGCGGGAATGACGGGGCTCGGACCAAATGCCGGAGACAAGGCAGGGATTCGCTTAGGCGTTATCGACGTCTGCTGGCCGGAGGTTGCCGGCCGGCCGCGGCTGCCGTCGCGGCTCTGCCGGCAGGCGGGCCAGCAGGTTGATCTGGTCATCTGCGGCTAGGATGAGGGCGGGGTCGGGGTCTTCCAGCTTGCGGTGGCGCAGGACCGAGACGGTGGTGCAGCCCGGTGGCCAGCTGATGGTGCCGAGCGCCCGGCCTACCGCTGGCGAGTCTTCTCTCAGCCTGACCTCGATGACCTGGTAGCCCGGCAGCGGGGTGGGCGCGGCCCCGGGACCTGTCCCGGGGCCGGCTGTCACCGGCGCGGCGCCGGCCCGCTGCCCCGCTGTGTCTATCTCGCGGGCTATGGCGCGGAGCACGCTGGCGTTGGTGATCCAGCCCTGCACCTGACGGCCGTCGCCGGACAGCACGGGCAGCCCGTCGCGGCCGTGGGCTTCGAGCTGGCGCAGCGTGCCGGCGAGGGATTCGCTGGCGAGCACGGCCTGCGGGTTACCGGCGTATGTCACCAGCCCGGGCAGGGACGGCAGGCCCGGGGCCGGGAGGCTGCCGTTACCGTCGTCGGCAGGCGCTGCCGCGACCGTGAGGGGGCGGCGGAAGGGGCCCATGGCGTCGGCGGCCGTCAGGTCCTGGAACGGCCGCCAGGGTGCCGCCCGGTCGATGTCCTGCCCGCGGCGCAGCAGCTTGGTGGTGTAGATCGTGCCGTAGCTGAGCGCCCGCGACGTGGCGGTCGCGATGGCCACCGCCAGCAGCACCGGCAGCGTCAGGGTGAAGTCGCCGGTCAGCTCCACCACGCTGGCCACCGAGGTCAGCGGGGCCCGGGCCGCGGCGGTGAACACCGCGCCCATGGCCACGACCGCGTAGAGGGCCGGCTGGCCCGCCCCCGGGCCGAAGACATGATCGGCGATCTCGCCGAAGGCCATGCCGGCGGTGACGCCGATGAACAGCGACGGCGCGAACACCCCACCGGAGCCGCCGATGCCAAGGGTCATGCTGCACGCGATCATCTTGCCGGCGCACAGCACCAGCAGGAACCACACCAGGTAACCGCCGGCCACGGCCTTGTCCATCACCGGGTAGCCGACGCCGTACAGCTGCGGCAGCGCCAGCAGCACCAGGCCGAGCGCCAGCCCGCCGGCCGCGGGCCTGGCCCACTCCGGCCGGCCTTTCCACAGCACGTCCCACAGGTCTTCCATCGCGTAGACGACGGTCTTGAACAGCAGCCCGAGCAGCGCGGCGATCACCGCGAGCACCGCCACCAGCAGGTAGTTCCGCGGCTGGTGCAGCGCGATCCCGGCAGGGAAGCCAGACAGGAACGGCCTGCTGCCGAGGAACGGGATGGCCACCGCGCCGGCCAGCGTGGCCGACAGCATCACCGTGACCAGCGCGTCCACGGCGAACTCACGCAGGATGATCTCGACCCCGAAGAGCACGCCGGTGACCGGCGCGTTGAACGTGGCCGAGATGCCGCCAGCCGCGCCGGCCGCCACCAGGATCCGCATCCGGTTCTCCGGCATCCGGACCCACTGGCCGACGCCGGACGCCAGCGCGGAACCGATCTGCACGATCGGGCCCTCCCGGCCGACCGAGCCACCGGTACCGATGCAGATCGCCGAGGCCAGCGCCTTGACCACGCTGACCTGCGGCCGGATCCGGCCCCCGTTCCCGGCGACCGCCACCATCACCTCGGGCACGCCGTGGCCGCGCGCCTCGCGGGCCCACCGGTAGATCAACGGGCCGTACACCAACCCGCCTGCGACCGGGATCAGCACGAAGAATCCCAGCCCCAGCCAGGGCAGATGAGCACTGCCGGTGTAGCCGTCCTGGCCGAACTGGCTGTGACCGGTGGCCAGCCAGGTGACGAAGTAGATCAGGTACCGGAACGCCACCGCGCCCAGCCCCGACCCCACCCCCACCAGCACCGCGATCACGAACAGCCCGGCCCGTGAGCCGCGCAGCCAGCCCGCCGCCCGGCTCATCCGGGCATGCGGCGGCGCGCCCGATACCTGCGCTGCCATGGTCAGTTCTTCGCCCCGGCCCGGGACGGCTCGCGCTGGGCGCCCGCGGCGGCCGGGGCCTGGACCGGCGGTGCCGCGGCGGCGGCAGGCCACTGGCTGTCGGGTATCTCCCCGGCGGCCTCGGCGAATGCCTGCAGCGCCTCCGCGACCGCCGACTGGCGGTCCGGCGGGAGACCGCGCAGGATGCCGGCGATCAGTTCCCGCCGGCGCGCCGTCGCCTGATCCACCACCTGCCGCCCCGCCGGGGTGATCGACACCCGCACCGCGCGGCGGTCGGCCCGCGCCCGGTGCCGCCGGATCAGGCCCTTGCGCAGCAACCGGTCACACATCCGCCCGGCCGTCGACGGCGTGACATGCAGCGCCCCGGCCAGATCCACCAGCCGCCGCGGCCCCCGGGAGGCCAGCACCACCAGCGCACGGTACTGCGCGATCGTCGTGTCCTCCGCCGCCGCGCCCAGCGACCTCGTCGCCACCGCCACCAGCGTCCGGCTCGCCGTCAGCACCGCATCCACCGCGGCCGCATCCACCACGTGCTCAGCCACGCCTCGCGCACCTCACCTACTTGCTTACTGCGACCATCATACTAAGCGTGTATTAGCTAACGCAACAACTCTGCTACCCGGGACGCCGCCTCGTTCCGGACCGGGACAATCCGTGACTAAGTGACCTGCCCGTTCGGAATAAGATCTTGCCCGAATGGGCAGGGCAGGTGTCCTGCCCGCACTGGGCCGGGCGCTCGGTGCCTCAGCCGCGCCGCATGCCAGCCCGCACCTCAGTGCGCCTGGTCGTGCAGTGCGGCCAGCAAACCTTCGAAATCCTCATCGCACGGGCCGCACGCACGCAGATGCGCCGCGATGCCCGGGTATCGCTGCTCCGCCGGCTCACCCGCTGCCGTCAGCTCGGCGTAGATGTGCAGCATTTCCATGGCCTGGGCACATCCGACATCGCGCGGATCGGTCTGCAGAAAACGGTCCAGCTCCGACCCGCCGTTCATGAGCTCCTCAACAGTCATCGGCCCAGGTACCCGTTAGCCGCGAATGCGGCGCGCAGCTTCCGCCGCGCATCGAACAGTGTCTTGTAGATCGCATTGCGGCTGGAATCCAGCTCAATGACCAGGGTATCCAGCGGGACAGCATTGAGCACGATAGCGACGAAGACCTTACGCTGCCGTGCGGTTAACCGCTCGTCCACGGCACGGCGCAGCGCCGCGACCAGGTCCCGCCACTCAGCCTGCTGCGCGGGATCGAAGCCGAACCGGTCCGGCAGCCGGTCCCAGTCCTCGGCAGCCAGCGGCGTGGCCGGATGTCGCCAGAAGTGCCGCCCGATCTTGGCCGATACCTCGAAGATGACGAACTTGTACGCCCAGGTGGTGAACCGGCTCTCCCCGCGGAACTGGCCGATCTTGGCGGTGATGGCCATCAGCGCATCCGCCGCGGCCTGGTAGGCCAGGTCGTCCAGCTCGGGGCCGGAGATCCGAAGCCTGGGCGCGCGCCGCCGGACCTCGCCGTGGGCGATCCGCACCAGAAGGTCATGCAGCCGCGCCTGCGCTGCCTCCTGCACGGGGCCGGTACCGGTGAGTTCCCGCAGCCACTCCGCCGATTCGCGATCCACTGCAGCAGACTGGCCAAGATGTCGCGGCGCCGCGCCGGTCACGGCGCCTCCTTGGCGCGCAGGAACCTGGCGGCCAGGCACATGCGCACCGCGAGTTCCAGGTCGAACCGCGTGCTGCGGTTCTCGAGCCGCTCACCGAGCAGTTCCCGGATCACCTTCATCCGGTACTTAACGGTGGAGGCATGCAGGTGCAGCAGTTCTCCCGCCTCGCGCGGGCTTCCGCCCGTCTGCATGTATGCGTACAGAGTCTCGATCAGCTGCCCGCCGAAACGCTGGTCGGCCAGCAGGTCGCCGAGAATCCGTTCGATGTAGGGGACCAGTTGCTCCCCCGGCGTGCTGAGCAGGACGCCGGTCAGCGGCCCGAGGTCATCAAGCAGCGCGACGCGGGGAAGATCAAAGTAACGGGAACGGCTCTGCTGCACCCGCGACACCTGGCCGAGGAACCGGAGCTGCTCGCGGAACTGCCCGGTGGCCGACACCGCCGCACCGACGGTGACGGTCAGCCGCCCGGTCGGATCGGCTGACCGCAGCACGGAGCCCCACGCGCGGTGGTGGCGGACACACGGCGAGCCGGTGTCGAGGTAGACGCCGATGAGCCCGTCGTCGGCGGGCACCATGCTCAGCCCGCAGACCAGGGGCTGTTCGGCCGCGGCGCGTACGAACCTGTCAAGCAGGTGAGCCCCTTCAACACGAGGCAGACGTGACCGGCCGCGGACCGCGACCATCCGGCGTGCTCGCGGCGCCGGGGCTTCATGCCACACCGCCCGCTCAACGCCGTCATCGAGCAGGCAGCTCAAGACGACCAGCCGGCTCTCCAGGTCACGGTGCACTCGAGCGGCCGCGATTGAGCGCACCAAGGACAAGCCCAGATCCTGGATCACCTCTGCCAGGTCACGAAGGTCCACCGGGTCGCACGCCAGCCAGACCGTGCCCCAGCACTGGGCACCGTCCCGCAGTGGCAGGTTGCTCCATCCCGGCCAGGCATGCCGCGAGGCAAGACGCACGCGCCTGGCCGCGGGCTGCAGGCTGCTGGCGATGAGCTCACCCTCCTCGTCAACCAGGGCGACAGGCGCACCGGTGACCTCAGCGGCGCCGCGGACAAAGGCCGCCGCATCGGCGTCAGCTACCGCTCGGGTCAGCGCCAGCAGCCCCGCGGAGAGGGAAGGAGCGGCGTCCAGGTACTCGCGACGATGCTCCAGGCCCCGCACCAGCTCCGGGGCAGTGTTCACGCGCAGCGGAGCCGGTTCGGCAAGGAGATCTGCGGACATCTGCATCTCCTGGCGGACGAAGGGACGGGTGGATGAACCCGACGCTAGGCCATGCGGGGCGGGCCAGACCGTCCGCGTTTGGCACATCCGGGTAATGCCGCAGACACCGTGCGGTAACCAGCCTCCCCGGCGGAGTCCGCCGGATCAGAGGACCGTCCTGCCAGCCTCCAGGCCGAACAGCCGGAGACGGCGGTAGAGCGTTGACCGCGACATGCCGAGCGCCTGCGCCGCCTGGACCCTGTTGCCGTCATGCTCGCGCAGCGCCTCCACGATCGCCTCCCGCTCGAGCGACTCCAGCCTGGTCAGAGTCCGGCGGCTCTGCAACCCGGCCCGGACGTCCGCACTCAGGTGCTGGACGCTGATGTCCCTGCCGCCGCTGCGCTCGGCTGCTCTCGCCAGCTCCGCCTGCAGCTGCGGGATGTTGCCCGGCCAAGGGTGGTTCATCAGCGCCGTCATGGCGCGATTGCCGATGCGCATGACCAGGCCGCGCGCCCGCAAGATGCTGTGCGCGAGATTCGGGATGTCCTCGCGCCGCTGCTGCAGGGACGGAACGCACACGACAGCCTCGCTGAGGAACGGCAGCGGAGCCATCCCGGTGTCCCCGGATCGGCGCTGCCTGGTGATCATCACTAGGCGGGACTCTGCATTGTGGGCGGCCAGCAGGTCAGCGAGGCATCGCTGGGTCCGCCGGTCGAGGACCTGCACGTTGCTGACTGTCACCGTGACCGTGTCGTTGGCCAGCAGGGCCTCCAGCTCACCGAGCCAGACACGGCCTCCGCGAACCTGCGCCAGGCCCGCCGGATGCACCCTGAGCGTGGTGTTGAGGCCGCGCAGCTCGTGCAGCCGCCGTGCGGCGTGGAGCTTCCCGGCTCCGCATTCACCGTCGAACAGCACCCGGGTCGCCGTGCCGCCGGCGACGTTCGCCGATCTCCCGTTCCAATTGGGCCGCTGCATGACTCTTCGCGGCTCTGCCCGGCGCCTTCGTCCTGGCGCTGGCCGTGCGGGCCAGCCCGTGCGGCTGGAGGACCTCGATCAGGGCGCCGATCGGATGGGCGCCGATGGTGATCGGGGTACACCGGATGACGGCGGTCGCGCCCCCCCGGAGCTGCAGGCGCTGCGTGACGGCGGCCGTGTCCTCCAGGGACCGAAGTGCCAGCTCCCACAGGCACGCCTGATCACCCGGGTCGAACAGCTCGGCCGCTGCGGCATTGGTCATCATGTACTGCCCGCTGAGCGCCACCAGGGCCGAAGATGTCACCCGGCTGCGCGCGACGAACTCCTCAAAGACGGCCCGGTCACGCTCGGACGCATGCGTTGACAGCTCGCGCTCTATCTGCGCGCACAGGTCCAGAGCCGTCGGCATGAGCAGCGCGTTGGCGTCCCGGGTCGGGCACGCGAGGTCGAGCACGCCTTCGATCCGCCGGGTGAGCGGATGGCGGACTGGTACCCCGACGCAGACCAGGCGCTGAAGGGTCTCGGCGTAATGTTCTTCGCCGTAGATCGTGACCGGCGCAAGCTCCTCCAGCGCGGTGCCCACGCCGTTGGTGCCGGCCAGGTCCTCGGCGAGGACGAACCCCTCTTCGACCGAGACGCGGGACAGCCGGCGCAGGGCCGAGCGGTCACCCGCCCAGCGGCCGATGATCCGCGCGGAGCGGTCCGCCAGGACGAGGCTGACGGGCGTGTCGACAAGCTGCTGGGCGAAGCGGTCGAGTATCGGCTCTGCGGCCCGGAACAGCCGCTCGGTCGCGTTGACCGCGACGTAGGGCACCTCGATGCGGTTGACGGGTGCCGCCGCGAGACGGCTGCGCATCCAGGAGTAGCGGATGGTGTCACGCAGCTCCTGCGGGAGGTCGCGCCCGTCCTGCAGGGCGCGCCGGGCTCGCCGGAGAACGGCCTGCCTGTGCTCCATCGTCTCTGGCATCAGCGCTCCGCCGGTGCTACCTCACCCGGAAGACAATCCGGCAATGACATCATCGCCTGCCTGCCGTCAGCTGGGCTGTGCCAGCCTGACACACCCTGGCGTACCCGCTGGCTAAGCGAGTAGCCGGGACATGGCCGCCGGAAGGTCGTCCAGGCCCCGGTAGGTCTCGCATATTCCCGACCCCGCCGCCGCCAGCCGACGGCACAGATCCAGCCGCCACGAGGACGTCGTGGTGGCCAACACGCTCAGCCGCCTGAACCGCTTCGCGATCGCGCGCGGATCCGCGCCCAGGTTGTGGACTCCGTCGGTCATGATGATCGCGGTCCGGTGCGCCGAGCGCATCAGCCCCAGCTGTTCAAGGCCGACGGTGAGAGCGGCTTGAATATCAGTGAGCCCGACGGGGCGCAGGCGCAGCACGCGCCGGGCGAGCTCACCGGCCGCGAGGGGCCGGTCGCCCTGTCTCAGCACGGTCACGTCAGCGGCGAAGGCCACCACCGCCAGTTCATCGCGTTCGAGTGCCAGCGACGCGGCCGCGGCAGCGGTCGCCGCCTCCACCAGGCGCCGGCCCCGCATCGAGCCGCTCACGTCCAGCAGCAGCACGATACTGCGCCGGCGCGGCACCCGGTCGTGTACCCAGATGTCGCAGTGCTGCGGTACCGGGTGCTCGACCAGGGACTCGACGGTCCGGTCGATGTCGATGTCGTCAGAGCGGAAGTTGTAGCGCACCGAGCTGATCCGCCCCGTTCTCGCCGGACCGCCGGCGAGCCGTCCCCGTGCCCGCTGGACGACGATCCGTGCGGCCAGCCGCTCGATCTCGCTCATCTCTAGCTCCCCGGCAGGCAGTGAGCTCGGGCCGGCGACGCGTCGGCTGCGATCCGCGCGCTGTGCCTGCCGCAGGAAGTCGGCGAGTGCCTGCTGGGTCTCCGTGGCCGGTGCCCACCCGGCCCGCGGGCGTGACGGCAACAGCGGCGAGGGCGGCGCTCCAGCGGCCCCCGCGGCCGGGTTGCCGTGCGCGCCGGCGGCCGTCTCGGCTGCCGGCACGTCGCCGCTGTGGCTGGCGGCATCTTGCGGTCCGGGGACGGAAGGCCGGTCAGGATCGACCCGCGGCACGGCCAGCGAAGAGAGCGCCGCCTCGGCTTGGACCGGGCCTGTGCTCCGGTGCGCGGTCAGTTCCAGGTCGTCCCACAGCTCGCGGATAATGGCTTCGGCGGTACGTGCCGAGCCCGGCCGGACCTCGATCCTCGATGACAACGCGAGCAGCGCGGCGCGCAGGCCCGCTCCGGAGTCAGAACCAGCAGCGCTGCCCGGCACGATCCGGGACAGCTGCTGGGTCACGGCCACTATGTCGATGGCCGCTCGCACCGATGCGCCGCGCCGCAGGTCGGGGTGAAAGCGCGTGGCCCGGGTGATTGCGACCGCCCGCTCGACCATGCTTCTCGGCGCATCCGGGCAGTGACCGCGCACGATGGCCCGTTCCTCGGCGGCGGCCTGGTGATCCAGGCTCAGCCGGACCACGCGGTCCAGGAAGGCTGCCGGCAGGTCTGCGGTACCCGCACCGTCCAGCGGGTTCGCCGCAGCGATCACCACGAAGCCGGGTGCGGCCCGTACCCGCCCGTGACGCGGCACTTCGATGAGGCGCTCCGACATCGCAGAGATCAGCACGTTCACGCTGTCAGGCGGAAGCCGGTTGGCCTCGTCGATGTGCAGCAGCGCACCGCTGCGCATGCTCGCCACGAGCGCTCCGGGGACGAACGACTCGCCGGTGTAGCCGCGGCGCAGCAGCACGGCAGGATCATGGTGGCCGACGAGCGTGCTGGCCGACAGCCCGAGCGAGCCAGCCACCGTGATACGCGTCCTGCCGGTCCGGCCGCACGTCTCGGCCACGAGCTCCGATTTGCCCGACCCAGGTGGCCCTTCAATGAGAAGGTGGCGGCCCGTGCGCAGCGCCGATACGGCCAGCTCGATTTCGGCCAGGCGGCCGACGATTCCCGGTGCCCGCCTCGCGCCTGCACTGGAGGGCCGCCCCGCACCTGACGGAGCGGGCCAGCCGCCGTGCCGCCGTGCGGCAGGGCGGTACTCGCCGGGCCGTGCCACGACTACGCCAGCACGGCGAGGGACCGGGCAGCGCCGAGGATCAGCTCGCGGGCCAGATCCTCGGCGCTTCGCCCCCACGCCTCATCCGGGACGATCTTGCTCGAGAGCGCCAGCTCGGCGACCCTGGCCAGGTGCGCGGCTGTCAGCGCGGTGTCGCCGGTCAGCTGGCGCAGTGACTGCTCGATCAGGACGAAGTCGATGGCGCCGCGGACGGACGCACCGCGGCGGATCCCGGGGTGCCCCCGGGAGTCGCGCACGGCGCGGACCGCCACACGGACGATGTCCGCACGGTCCGGCGCTGCCCGCAGGCACACGATTTGCCGTTCGTCCTCCTCGTCCTGGTAATCCACGACCATCCGGCACAGCCGGTCGTAGACCGACGCGCTCACCCGGGTGGTTCCGATGTTGTCGAACGGGTTCATCGCCGCAATCACCCTGAAGGTTTCCCGGGCCGTCACCGTGCCGAACCGCGGTACGTGCAGCTCGCGCTCGGACATCGCCGTGAGCAGCGTGTTGAGGGTGTCCTCGGGCAGCCGGTTGAACTCCTCGACGTAGAGGAGGCCGCCGCTGCTCATCGCCTCCGGCAGCGGTCCGAGGACAAAGTCCTCGGACCTGTACCCGTGCCGCAGGACCGCGGACGGATCGTGGTAGCCGATCATCTTCTGCGGCGTCATCTCGCTGTTGCCCTCGACCAGCAGGAGCGGCAGGTCGAAGTGCCTGGTCGCGGCCCGCAGGAGCGTAGATTTGCCCGTGCCCGGCGGCCCCTCCAGCAGCAGGTTGCGGCCTGCGGCGAGCACCGCCAGCAGGCCCTGCAGCTGCGTCTCTCGTCCGACCAGGTCTGCGGCGATGGCGGCGTAGCTGGCGAGCAGGTCGCCGGCCGGCCGCTCCAGCTGCCCGGTCATGCAGTGTTGAAGGCGTTCCAGCCGGCGCTGACGTGCAATGCCTCGCCGGTGATGTAGCGCGCCTCGTCCGAGGCGAGGAACAGCATCGCGTTGGAGATGTCGATGGGCTCGATCCAGGGGACCTGTATCGCGTTCAGCGAGGTGAAGCCAGGCGTCACATCCTCCCGGGTGGGATTGACGACGTCCGGTGCGAACAGCGCGTAGAAGGCATCGTTGTGGATCATGTCGGTGTCCACGTTGGTCGGGCAGATGCAGTTGACGGTGATGCCCTGCGCCGCGACCTCACGGGCGACCGACTTGACGAACCCGATGACTCCCCACTTCGCTGCGCAGTAGTGCGCGACGGTCGGCAGCCCGGTCCGGCCGGCCATCGATGAGGTCGCGACGATCCGCCCGCTCTGCTGCGCGATCATGTGCGGCAGCACCGCGCGGACGGACTTGAACACGCCGGTCAGGTCGGAGCCGATCACGTCGTCCCACACTTCGTCGGACATGTCGACGACAGGCGACAGCGACAACAGGCCGTGGTTGGCGATCAGGATGTCGATCTTGCCGAACTGGCCGATCGCCTGCTCGACTGCGGCGGTGGTCGCCTCGGTGTCACGGGCATCTGCCTGGATGGCCAGGCAGCGCTGATCGAGCGCCTCGACCTGGGCAGCAGTCTCGCCGAGATCGCTCGCAGAGGACATCTTGTACGGCACGCTCGCGACCTGCTGGGCAATGTCGGTGATGACAATGTCGGCTCCCTCGCGGGCGAAGGCGAGGGCGTGCGACCGTCCCTGCCCGCGTGCCCCGCCGGTGACGAGCACGGTCTTTCCGTCGAATCTGCCCATGGCATGCCTTCCTCTTCCGGAACGGAACATCGCGGCCTCGCGCGGCCCCCGCTGGCCGGACCGATCGCGGTGGCTCGCGGGCAACCGCTTGGCAGCGGCGCTGAGAAGTCTCGCGGCGCAGGCCGTGTCCTGGTACGTCTCGGCGGGCTCAAGGGCTCCGGGCGCTTCATCTCCGCCGGCTGATGACGAGAGCTCGGTGAATCAACAGACTGACGATCCCGAGGCGTCATTCACGAGGCGTCATTCACGAGGCGTCATTCTTAGGGAGCGCACCATGGTGAACATCCGCGAGGAAGAGGTCCTCCTGCCTACCACGATCGTGGGCTCGTATCCGCGGGCTGCCTTCCTCGAGGGGAAGGTCTTCCCGCTCGGCGGCGTCGATGCCCCGGAGTTCCCGAGCTTCCGGGAACGCACCCTGTACCGCAACGCCGTCGCCCTCGCGATCAAGGACATGACCGACGCCGGGCTCGACGTCGTCACCGACGGCTGCCAGCACTACGAAAGCGATTCCGACTACGAGCAGGGCGAGATCTTCCACTTCTACCTCGACCGGCTCGAGGGCTTCGTTCCCTACGGCCCGAACATCAGCGCCGGCAAGTTCGACAACATCCCGGTGTACCGGCCGACCGTGGTCGGGCCGATCGGCTGGCGGCGTCCGGTCTTCAAGCCGGTCGTCGAGGCGACGGTCGAGCAGACGGACAAGCCGGTGAAGATTCAGGCAGCGGTCGGGCCGGCGACGATGGCGGCCCTGATCAACGATCAGCACTACGGCGGCGACGTCAGCGCCCTGTCGAAGGATCTCGCCCGGGCGCTCAACACCGAACTGCAGGACATCGTCAGCCGCGGCGCGGACATCGTGCAGTTCGCCGAGGTGCTGACGTTCTTCGACCCAGCGGACTGGGTCATCGAGGCGATCAACATCGCCCTGGAGGGCATCGAGGCGTACAAGGTGATCCACATCTGCTACGGGCAGCAGGAAGGCCAGCCCGGGGTCACCGAGATGCGCGGCGCGAAGCTCTTCCCCTGGCTGTGGAATCTCAACTGCGACCTGATTCAGTACGAGATGGCCAGCCACGGGTTCCACCAGAGCGACATCGAGGCGATCTCCACGATCCCCGCGGACAAGTCCTTCGGCGTCGGCGTGATCAACGGCAAGGACCTGCACGCCGAGAGCCCGCAGCAGGTGGCCGCCGGCATCAGGCGCGTGCTCGAGGTCGTGCCGCCGGAGCGGGTTATGGTCTTCACCGACTGCACCCTCACCGGCCTCAAGCACATCGTGGCGAAGAAGAAGATCGAAGCGATCGTCGCCGGCACCGAGATCGTTCGCGCCGAGCTACGCGGCGAGTCCGCATGACGACGGTGCTCAGGACGCCCGAAGACCGGTTCTCCGGGCTGCCCGATTTCCCGTTCGCACAGCATTACGTGACGGTCACGGACCCGGGGCTGGGCCCGCTGCGGATGCACTACGTTGACGAGGGGGACCCCGACGGCCGCGTCGTCGCGCTCGTCCATGGTGAGCCCACCTGGTCGTTCATGTTCCGGCGGACCGTGCCGCCGCTGGTGTCCGCCGGCTACCGGGTCCTCGTCCCCGACCTCATCGGCTTCGGCAGGTCGGACAAGCCGACCCGCCCCGAGGACTACACCTATGACTCGCACATACGGTGGCTCGGCGGCTTCTTCGCTGAGCTCGCCGTCAAGGACGTGGTGCTGCTTGGCCACGACTGGGGGGGCCTGCTCGGCCTGCGGCTCGCTACCGAGGCCGAGGGACTGGTCGGAGCGTACATCGCGGCCAACCACGGTTACCCGACAGGTGACATCCCGGCAAACGAAGCGTTGCGCACTTGGCAGGAATATGCGGCGAGCGTGCCCGAGCTGGATGTCGGGGCAATTGTCGCGCGGTCCTGTGCAACGCCGCTGCCACCGGAGGTCGTCGCGGCCTATGACGCACCGTATCCGGATGAATCGTACAAGGCGGGGGCGCGACGCTTTCCCGCGCTCATTCCGGTGATTCCAGATGACCCGGCATCCGGCGCGGTCCGCGCGTCGCGCGCTGTCCTGCAGCAGAGCACCCTGCCATTCGTGACCATCTATGGCGAGCAGGACCCGATAGCCGGCGCTGCCGATGCGATGTTCCAGCAGCTTGTTCCCGGAGCGAACAGTGCACCGCATATCCGGCTGCCTGGCGCCGGCCACAACATGCCGGAGGACGCCGGCGAGAGGCTAGGCGAAATCATCGCCGAGTACCTCAGCCAACCCAGCCCTCATGGTGTGGCTGAATGCCGGAATGGGGACGTTTGAGGATCGCGTGCACCGCGCCGGAGGCACCCTGATCACCCCGGAGCACTCCGCCGCGGAGCGCTGCACAAATTCACCGACACCGGCCAGCGATGACACGGGGCTGGATCGGCGCCGCCTGCCGTCGCGGCGTCAGCCCGCCAGCGCCACAGGCAGGCGGTCAAGGGCGGGGACGGTGAGGTCGGGCTGCGCGCCGATCGTGTCGAACGGGGCGGCGGAGCGGTTCACCCACACCGTGCGCATCCCGGCCGCGCTGGCGCCGACACTGTCGAACGCGTTGCAGGTGACGAGCCGGACTTGCCCGGCCGGCAGGGAAAGCCGCCCGGCCGCGTGCCGGTACACCAGCGGTGACGGCTTGAACACGCGGACCTCATCGACACTGATCCGCTGGCCGAAGAACCCCCCAAGGCCAGACACCGGCCTGGATCGGCGCCGCCTGCCGTCGCGGCGTCAGCCCGCCAGCGCCACAGGCAGGCGGTCAAGGGCGGGGACGGTGAGGTCGGGCTGCGCGCCGATCGTGTCGAACGGGGCGGCGGAGCGGTTCACCCACACCGTGCGCATCCCGGCCGCGCTGGCGCCGACACTGTCGAACGCGTTGCAGGTGACGAGCCGGATGTGCCCGGCCGGCAGGGAAAGCCGCTCGGCCGCGTGCCGGTACACCAGCGGTGACGGCTTGAACACCCGGACCTCATCGACACTGATCCGCTGGCCGAAGAACCCCCCAAGGCCACTGTTTTCAAGACAGTTCCTGATCATGGAGCGGGTCCCGTTGGAAAGCACCGCCAGCTCGTACCCCATACCGGCGAGCGCCTGCAGAGCGGGAACGGCGTCCGGGAATGGCTGCAGGTGGTCATAAAGCTCGACGAGCCGCCGGGCCTGCCTCTCGGTGAGGCGCGCACCGACGGAGGCCACGGCGAAGTCAAGCGCGCGTGACGTCACCCACCGGAAGTCCTGGTAACGGCCCATCACCGTGAGCCGGAAAGCGTATTCCAGCTGCGTCAGCCGCCAGAGCCTGGCCACCATGCGGCCGTCAGAGCCGCCGAGAACCTGACCGAGCTCGCTGGAGATAGCGATCGGGTCAACCAGCGTCCCGTACAGGTCGAACGCCAGTACCTGGCGGCCGGTCACGGCGCCTCCCGGGTTATCCGCCGCCATTGGTGACCGCCAGCAGGAGACCGGCGAAGTCCTGGCTGCACGGCCCGCATGCCGCCAGGTGGGCTGCCACGCCGGGGTAGCGCCCGGCCGCGTCCACGCCCGCGGCGGTGAG
>CAVPBZ010000014.1:0-40993 GCA_963702235.1 uncultured Actinomycetes bacterium | reverse complement strand
ATCGCCGCCCAATTGTAGGTAGGCGTTGCGGGCCTGGCCGGGATGGCAGTGAGCCGGGGTCGTAGCGTTGAGAGGTCCCGGCGTGCTGGCTCTTTCTTACCGCCTGCCAGCTCCTTTTGCGGGGCTTGGCTTTCGAACGACGTGCCAGCGTGTCGGGGCCTCGCCGTGGTGTGGCTCATAAGAGGAGCGCGAAGCGCCGATGTGATCCCTGGAATTGGGCGTGCCCGCCACGGTCTCTCCCCCGGGCAGTGGAAGGAGCTGGCAGTCATGGTGATGGTGATCATCGGGGTGGATCCGCGCAAGGCTTCACACACGGCGGTGGCGATCAGTGCCGCTGAAGAGCCGCTGGGGCAGCTGCGGGTGCGTGCCTCGGCGGTGCAGGCGGAGCGGCTGGTGGTGTGGGCGCAGGCCTGGCCCGAGCGGGCCTGGCGGTGGAAGGCGCTGGCGGGACCGGTCATCTGCTGGCCCAGCAGCTGCTGGCAGCCGGTGAGCGGGTGCTGGACGTGCCGCCCAGGCTGGCCGCCCGGGTGCGGCTACTGGCCACTGGAAACGTCAGCAAGATGATCCCAATGATGCACGCTCGGTGGCGGTCGCGGCGCTGCGCTCGCCGGGTGTCCAGCAGGTGCGGCGTGATGATCACGCCGCGGTGCTCAAGGTCTGGTCCAAGCGCTACCGGGACCTGGGCCAGGTCCGCACGCAGGTGGCTTGCCGGCTGCACCAGGTGCTGCGGGCTGATCGCCGGCGGCGTCAGTAAGGAGATCACCGCAGCTCATGCCGCGCATCTTCTGGAAACGATCACGCCAGCAGGTGCGGTGGCCGCGGCCCGCTGGGAGCTTGCTGCCGAGCTCACCGACGATCTGCGCGGGGCCGATGCGCGGATCCGCGAGACCAGGAAGAAGGCCGCCACCGCGGTGCGGGCGTCCGGGACCAGCCTGACCGGGCTGTTCGGGGTGGGTCCGGTCGTCGCCGCCGCAGTGATCGGCGACGTCCGCGTTGTGTCCCGCTTCCCCAGCCGGGATCACTTCGCCGCCTGCAACGGCACCGCCCCGATCGAGGTCTCCTCCGGGGGCCGGAAAATCTGGCGGCTGTCCCGGCGCGGCAACCGCCGCCTCAACCACGCCATCCACATGGTCGCGGTCACCCGAATCCGCCACCCGCACAGCCAGGGCCATGCCTACTTCGAGAAGAAACTGGCTGAGGGCAAAACCCGCAAAGAAGCCCTGCGCGCGCTGAAACGCCAGATCAGCGACGCCATCTACGCCCGCCTGCAGGCCGACGCCCGGCGCACCGCGGCCGCCCAGAGCCCGGGAGGGCAACCGGGGGAACCACTCTGCATCCAGGGCGGCCGGCTCACACCCCGGCCACCGGCTCTTCGGGCAAGCCACTCCCGGGCCTGCCACCCACCCTACGACCCCGGCCACAGACTCCGCCCCGGCGTCCCTTCCCGGCCGCCCGCGAGCCGATAATCCCTGCGGCGGGAAAGGACCACTTGACCAAGTCACAAAGAGGTGTTCGATCTGTATTTGCAATGGCAGCGAGGTGTTAAGCCGCGGTGGCGCTCATGTCGTTCACTCTGTCGCGGCATAGCGTCCGGGGAGCTCAGCGGTCCGGGCTACGTTCACCAGGTCGCGGCTCGCCTTATCGAGGCGGCCAAGGGCCTCGATGTCCGTCAGGCCGGGGACCGACACCACCACACCTGCGGCCAGGTCGGCGAGACTTGCTTCCACGACCTGGTGGGGCTCCATGCGCGGGACGGCACTCATGTCCAGGCCCTGCCGGGAGTGGAACGCCGAGCGCACCACCCCGGGGCAGACGACCTGAACCCGCACCCCGGCGTCGCGCACCTCTTCAGCCAGCGCCTGGCTGAAGGTGACCAGAAACGACTTGGTGCCAGCGTAGACGGCCCGATCGGGCAAGAACGTCGCCTGCACGGCTCCGCTGAAGGCCAGGCGAAGTTGCCGGTCACCTGGAGCGCCAGCAGCGGCCCGTACACCAGGACGTCGCCGGCGGGCAGGGCCCGGGCGAGGCCGGCGGGGCGTCGCGGTGGAAGGCGGTCATGGCCAGGACCGGGGGAAGGTCAACGAGGACCCAGAAGATCCACGGCCCGAACAGCGCCGGCATGATGCCGGTGAGCTGGGCTGGCAGCAAGGCGACCAGGCCGGGGACGATGACCGCCGCCGCGAGGACCCGGGCCGTGCGGTAGTGCCCGAGGGCCAGCGTCAGGAAAATCACGATCCATGCGAGGCACACCAGGTAATACACCGCGTCCCAGACGCCGCCGGGCGCGACCACCAGGCTCGCCGGCGGCACGGGCAGCCAGCCGACCAGACGGCGGCCCCACACCAGGAACACCAGCACGTTAACGGCCAGCAACGCGTGCACCAGTATCACGGCGAGCACTGCGCGCCGGACGGCCTGGCCCCAGGCGAAGTACCGGCGCGGCGCGGCCGCGCCGCCCAGGTACAGCCGGGCCGCCGGCAGGCCACGCTGGCGGCCTCCGCCCAGCTCGGCTTGCAAAACTCGACGATGGCCTCGTCTTCGTCCGGGTCGCCGGTCAGCCAGCTGTCCAAGAACGCCGCGACCATGTCCTCTTCCCACCGCTGCCGGTAGTAGCCGGGCAGCAGCCGCAGCACCCGCCGGTACCGCTGCTCCAGGCCCAGGCCGCCGCTCATCCGGCTGCTCCCGCTGCCGCGGGGCCCGTCAGGCCCAGTCTCGCCCGCACCACGCGAGCGGTGGCGGCGCGAAGCTCGGCCTCCTCAGCCAGCGCGCGCCGCCCGTCCCGGGTCAGCCGGTAATAGCGGCGCAGCCGGCCGTCGTGCGCTTCCTCCCGGTCGGGCTCGATCAGCCCCTCGGCGGCGAGCCGGTCCAGCACCCCGTACAGGCTGCCGATCTTCAGCTGGACCCGGCCCTGCGACAGCTCGGCAACCTCACCTACGATGCCGTACCCGTGCCGCGGGCCATCGGCCAGCGCGGTGAGCACGAAGAACGCCTGTCCCGTCATGGGCTTGCCAGCCATGCCGCTAATATACTGGAAACCAGGATATTAGTCGAGGCGTTTGCCAAGCAGGCATCATCGACCGTCATGGCGGCGCCCGAACGGCCTAGTATGGGCGGCGCCTGCGCGAGCATTGTCTGCAAGCCCTCAGGCACATACCCGGCGGACGGCATGCCGGCGGACGGCATGCCGACGGACGGCAAACACGGACATAACGGGTGATGGGTAACACCCGCCGCCGCGGCCGGCTTTGCCGCGCTCTTGAGCCACCCTCCCCGCCCCGACCCGGCTTCGTCCCCTTGAGCTATTCGCGACCCGAGCGTTACCCCGTCGGTCGGGGCCACCCGCTGACCGCGGGCTACCCGGCAGCAGGCCAGCCCGCCACCGCGTATACCTGGCCGTCCAGCCCCACCAGCCGGGCCGGCAGCCGCAGCGCCGCCAGCCAGTCCTTGGCCCGGCGGCCGCGGATCATCGCGGCCGTGCTCGCGGCGCTGGCGAACGCGCAGCTGGCGGCAGCCACCGACACCGTCCGCCAGAACGGCGCGGCCGGAACCCCCGTCCTCGGATCCACGATGTAGTGCACGACATCCGCGCCGCGCCAGCGCCGGGCCGCCGTGCTGGACGTGGCCAGGCCGCCGTCGCGGATGGCCACCACGGCGACCGGGCCGTCCGGCGGCGGTGCCTCAGGGTGGCCGCCGGCGTCCTGCACCGGATCCGCCAGCCGCCCGCCGGGACCTGGCCCGCGACCGCGATATCACCGCCCAGGCCGACCAGCACCCCGCAGCGGAGCGTGCCCGCCAGCCGGCCCGCGCTCCGGTCGGCGGCCCACGCCTTCACCGTCGCGCCTAGGTCGAGGCGGATCCCGGCCGGCAGCCACAAGAGCCGTGACCTGGCCTCCAGCCGCACCTGCTGCCAGCCGGGGCCGGCCGGAGGAAGTCGTCAAGCCCTGGCCCGGCCGGGGTACCGGAGCTGGCTGCCGCGAAGGCATCGCCGACTGTCGGGTCCACGTCGCCGGCGGTGAGCCGGGCGGTGCGCAGCGCCGCCGCGATCGCGTCGGCCAGCAGCGCGCTCACCCGGAAAGGGTCGCCCCGCCGGCCGTCGAGCGCCGCGACCTCGGAGCCGTCTGCGAGCCTGCTGCAGGCCGCGTCCATCGCGGCCAGCTCGGTCTCCAGCATTGCGCGGCCGCGCTCCAGCTGGGCCGGGTCGGTGACCACGAGCTGGACGCTGGCGCCGAGCGCCGTCCAGCCGTCCGGGGTGTCCGCATCGCGGCTGCCCGCCGCGACGGCCGGCGTCACGATCCGCCGGAGGTGGCGTGGCTCGGCGCGCAGCTGGCGGCCGGGGCGGTGAGCGGCGGGGCAAGCCGCAGTGACCGCGCCAGCCGGGTGCTGGCCGCCGCGGTGCCGGCCGCCGCCATCCGGGCCACCGGAGGACCGGCTGCCCGGGTGCCCGCCGCCACTGCTCCGGACGCCGCCCTGCCGTACGGTCGCGCCCGCAGCCGGCCGGGGCGCCGCGCTGGAGCGGCAGCAGGCGCGACAGGGGAGGGGGTGAAGGCATCCAGCTGACGGGTTTCCATCACGGGGCCTCCATGCTCTGGCGTTGCCCTCTGGGTGGCACCAAGTCTCATCCCCTTGCCTGAACGATTGCTGCGTGCACCCTCGGAGCTACCTGTGAACTGCGGGGTCATCCGACCACCCCGGCCAGCGTGAAGCCGGCCAGCGCGACCATGCACGCGGCCGCGGCCCTGGTGACCAGCGTGACGGGCACCAGCCGCAGCAGGCTCTTGCCGCCGAAGACCGCGGCAGCCGCGATCGCCCACAGCGCGGTGACGGCACCGATGCCCACGGCGATCGGATCCTGAAACCTGGCCACCAGGTTCGCGATGACCACCTGGGTCAGGTCGCCGAACTCCGCCACCAGGATCACCACGAAGCCGGTCCCCGCAGCCGGCCAGAACCGCTCGGTACGGCGGCCAGGCTCAGCCGCCTCCGCCGCCGGCTTGCGCTGGATGACCAGCAGCACCGCCCCGGCCAGGAAGAGCACTGCGACCACGATCTCGAGGGTGCGGTGCGGCAGCAGGCCGAGCAGGCTTCCCGCCAGGACGGCCAGCACGACGTGCACGGTGAAGCCGGCGGCGATCCCGCCCAGCACCGGCACGGGCCGGTACCTGGTGCCGAGCACCAGACTGGCCAGGGCTGTCTTGTCCGGCAGCTCGGCGAGGAGGATGACGGCGAACGTGGTGAGCGCGACCGCGATGCTCGTCACGCGGGGGGCTCCTCTCCGCGTGCCGGTCGCGTGGTGATTCCTCCGGCACGGCAGCGTCATGCTGCGGCCGAAGGTCTCGCCCAGCGCCTTCGCGGCGCCCCGGGCGCCGGGCCCCTAGGGGCCGTGATGACGGCGGTCCGGCGTTGGAGCTACTCCCCTTCGCGTCCTGCCACTATAACCCCGCAGTTCACGGCCGGGCGGCGCGGCTCGCCTGGGCGGCCGGCTAGCCGCGGCCGTTCACCCGGCTAGCCGCGGCCGTTCACCCGGCGGGCTCAGCGCTCTCGCCGTCGCTGCGCGCCGGCACGGACATGCCCTCGGGCAGGGGCAGCTCGAACCACACGGCCTTGCCGACCGGGGTCCGGCGGGTTCCCCAGCGCTGGGCCAGCTGGCTCACCACGTGCAGCCCGCGGCCGTTCTCGTCACTGTCGGCGGCGTTCCTCAGCTTGGGCATCGCTGCCGCGTCGTCGAACACCTCGCAGACCAGCGCGCGGTCCAGGATCAGCCGCAGCGACACCTCGCCGGTGGCGTAGGCGAGCGCGTTGGTGACGAGCTCGGAGACGAGCAGCTCGGTGGTGTAGACCGTGTCGCCCAGATCCCACAGATCCAGCTGGATCTTGACCAGGGCGCGGGCGCGCCGGACCGAGGTCGGGTCGGGCTTCAGGGTCCAGGAGGCATGATGCCCGTCCGGGATGCGGCTGAGCCGGGCGAGCAGCACCGCGATGTCATCGCGCTGGTGATCGGCGTAGACGCCGTCGAGCGTGGCCTTGCACAGATCCTCGAGCGGGCGCTGCGTCGATCCGGGCCCGAAGACGCTGCGCAGCCGGTTCAGGCCGTCGTCGATGTCCTGGCCACGGTTCTCCACCAGCCCGTCGGTGTACAGCACGAACAGGCTGCCGTCGTCGATCTGGAACTGCCTGCTCTCGATCGGGCCGCCGCCGATGCCGAGCGGCGGCGCGGGCGGCACGTCCAGGAACTGGCTGCTGCCGTCCGGCCGGACCAGCAGCGGGGACAGGTGGCCGGCCGACGCCATCTCGCAGGTGCCGCTCACCGCGTCGAACACGGCGTAGACGCAGGTGGCGAAGTGCGGCTCGCGCTCGCCCAGCGTCTGCATCAGCTCGTCGAGCTGCTGCAGGGCGTCCGCGGGCGAGAGCTCGAGAGCGGCCAGGGTGTGGATCGCGGCGCGCAGCCTGCCCATCGTGACCGCGGCGTGCACGCCGTGCCCGGCCACGTCGCCGATGACGAGCGCGACCCGGGCACCGGGCAGCGCGATGGACTCATACCAGTCCCCGCCGACCTCGATCAGCTTGCTGCCGGGCAGGTAGCGGTGCCTGACCTGCACCGACGACGGCGCGGACAGGCCGGTGGGCAGCAGGCTCCGCTGCAGCGTGAGCGCGGTGGCGCGCTCCCTGCTGTAGCGGCGGGCGTTGTCGATGAACAGCGCGGCCCTGGACGCGAACTCCATCCCGATCTCGGTGTCGTACGGGTCGAACCGCCGGTAACCGGGCTTGCGGATGCAGACGAGGAAGCCGAGGTTGGTCTCCCTGGCGATCAGCGGCAGCACCAGCATGGACGAGCTGGACAGCAGCTGGGCCACGGGCTGGCGCTGCCAGGATTCGGCGATCTTCGCTGCGTCCTCGGCCGACAGGTTGGGCTCGCGGACCGGCTCGCCGCTGTCCATGCACCGCACGTACGGCGTTCCTGGCGGGTAGTGCAGCACCTCGCCGGTGGGGAAGGCCGCGTCCCAGCCCTGGTCGCTGTCGTCGTAGCCGACGGCGAGCCAGGCGCAGCAGGTGCGTGGAGTTCAGCGCGCTGGCCGGCAGCTCATCCGCGCCGACCAGGCTTTCCAGGATGGACAGCTCCGCCGCATTGCAGAAGTGCGGAACGATGACGTCGATCAGCTCGTGAGCCATCTGGTTAACGTCCAGCGTCCCGCCAAGCCGGCTGAAAGGTTCATCAAGCAGGGCCCGGCGCATCACCGCCGGATCCAGGAATCGCTCATCGCTCGGCACCGGCAGCCTGATCACGGCCAGTGCGGTCAGGTCGGGATCGGTCGCGGTCATCGGCTGGATCGTGACGACGGCGTCGGTCGTCCGGCCCCGTTCGGTCTGCAGCGAGAGCATCGCGGTGCTCTCCCGCCCCGACCGCATGGCGTCGATCAGGCCGGCGAGCGCGTCCTTCTGCTCCGGCGTGCCGGCGGTGAGATCACCGAGCTCAGCGCCGAGCAGCTCACCGGGGGAGCGGCCGAGAACCTTCGGCGCGTGCCGGTCGCACTGCAGGATCCGGCCGGACAGGTCGATGCCCAGGATGAGCGTCCGGGCGGCCGGGCCGGGCATGAGCAGCGCGCTGGGGGCAGCGGCCCCTGCGGGGGCGGCCGGCGCGCTCGCCTCGGCGGTGTCGGCCACCAGCGTCGCGGGAACGCCTGCCGTGTCGGACACCAGCCTTGCACCCGCCTCTGCCTCTGCCGTCTCGGACGTCATCTAGTTGACTCCAGCCAGCCCCGCGCGCCGGGACTTCCCCCGCCAATTATGGGACACCTACTGCCTGCCCGAGAGGGAACGTACTCGTACCCGCAAGAATGCGGAATTAAAAACCCGTTTTGCCCGAACGGCGCTGCCATACTCCACTGCCTACCGATACCCCCGATGCCCGCGGAAAGCACGCATCTGCCGCGACCAGTAGGCCGGCCGCGCCCGGCGCTACGCTAAGTAACAGGTCGATAACGCGTTTGCCGTGCGCGGCCGCGGGCGGAGTGCCAGACTCCGCATAGACGCCGCGCCGGGCCCGGGGGCGCGGCCAGCAGAACGCCGCCGCCGGCAGGCACGCGGCGCGCCGGTGCCGGCGGCGGGGGCCGCGCCGGCGGAGACGGGGGTCGGTCTCATGAGCCTCATCACGGCAGAGGGCGCACGCGGCCAGGGCTATTACCAGGCGGTCCCGCTGCCGCGGGCGCCCGGTGACGAGGCCGCGCTCACCGCGACCATGGTCCGGCGGTCCGCCGCACGGCGCAGCAGCCGCGCCGTCCTGTACGTGCACTGCCTGCAGGATCCCTACGTCCAGCCCGACCTCGCCGCGTGGTACCTGGAGCGGGGATTCCACTTCTACGTCGCCGACCTGCGCGCCGCCCGGCCGAGATCCAGGGACGCGACCCTGGCCGAGTACTTCGGCTATCTCGACGCGGCGGCCCGGCACGTCCGCGACGCCGACGGGAACCGGACGGTGCTGGTCAGCGCGCACCAGGCCGGCGCGGTGATCGCCGCGCTGTGGTGCCACGCGCGGCGCGGCACGCGGTCGGCCGATGCGCTCATCCTCGCTGACCCGGACTTCGGGCTCGGCCAGCTCTGGCTGTACCGGCTCCTCGGCGTCCGCCCGCAGGCCGGGACGGCGGCGGCGGCCGGCCCGCGGGCGGGGACCCGCGCCGAGCCGCGGCCGGAGGTGCTGCCGCGGGCCCAGCGCAAGCTCCGGCGCGGCCTGGACATCTGCTGTCCGGTGCTGGTGATGAGCCCGTCGGTGGTGAACGCCACGGTGCCCGGCGCCGGCTACCGGGGGGTGCCGCCCGCCCGGCTCGGCCCGCACGTGACCGCGCTCAGGCTGCCCAGCGCGCCGCCCGGCCTGGCCCGGCCGGACCGGGCCGCCCGCAGGCGGCTGTACGACGAGCTCAGCCGGTGGCTCGGGGCTTACATCTCCGCAGACGTCCGCGACCAGCTGCTCTTACCCGCGGCCGTGAAAGGCACGGCAAGGGCGGCCGGCTGAAGTGATCTGGACCTGGACCGCGGGGTACCCGGTGGCGCCGTTCGGCTCCGGCGGCGCCTGCAGGCCGGTCTGCGTGTAGCCCGTGGCGTCGGTGGCCCTGACCTCGATGATGTGGGTGCCCGGGGTGGCGTCCCAGTACCACACCCACTGCCGCCAGGTGTCGATCCCCGGGACCGCGGCTAGCGTGGCCTGGTGCCACTGGCCGCGATCCACCCGAACGTGCACGGCGTCGATGCCGTGATGCTGCGCCCAGGCGACCCCGGCGACCGCGGTCCGGCCGCGCGGCTTGGTCGCGCCGCTCACCGGCACGTCGATCCGGGACTCGGTCTTGATCGGGGCCTGCTGCGACCAGCCGCGCTGCGCCCAGTACGCGGTCTCGGCCGCGAACGTGGTGAGCTTGAGGTCGGTGACCCACTTGGTCGCCGACACGTACCCGTACAGCCCCGGCACCACCATCCGGGCCGGGAACCCGTGCTCCACCGGCAGCGGCACGCCGTTCATGGCCACCGCCAGCAGCGCGTCCCGGCCGTCCAGGACGGTCTGCACCGGCGTGCCGCTGGTGTACCCGTCGGCTGAGGTGGACAGGATCTGGTCGGCTCCGGCCAGCGGGCGTGCCTCCCGCAGCAGGCTGGCCAGGCTCGCGCCGAGCCACCGCGCGTTGCCGATGTAGGGGCCCGCGACGGGATCGGACACGCAGGTGAGCGTCACGTAAGTCTCGATCAGCGGCCGCCGGATCAGCTGGTCGAAGGTCACCTCGATCTCGCGCTCGACCATGCCGTGGATCCGCAGCCGCCAGCTGCCGGGCGCGACCTGGGGCAGGACCAGCGCGGTGTCCACCCGGTAGAAGCTAGCGTTCGGCGTGATGAACGCGCTCAGCCCCGGGATGTGGAAATCTGTGCCCGGCGGAAGGCGGTCGCCGGTCAGCGTGGCGGGACGCGGCAGCTTCAGCGAGGCCCTGGCCTTCGTCACCGCCCCGCGCTCGGCCAGCACGCGCCCGGCCAGGGAGCCGATCACGGCCGTGCCAGCCGCCGCCGCGCCGGTCACCAGGAACGTCCGGCGCGAGTCGCCCGGCGGGGCTGGCGCCGGAGGCGCCGGCCGGGTCGCGGGCACCCACTCGCCGCCGGCCGCGTCGGCGGTCACCCCGGCTGGCTCACGTCCCTCGCCGGGCCGGAGGGCGGCGGTCTCGCGCCCGGCACCGGGGATCCCGCGCACCAGCAGGACGAGGGTGAGCGCGCTCGCGGCCGCGGCGACGATCGTCGGGAACAGCCACCCGAGATTGGCGCCGGGCCGGGTCTCGGCGGCGATCAGGCCGACGACGGCGAAGGCCGCGAGCCCGGTGAAGCCCGACCACAGCCGCCGGGTGGCGAGCACGCCGACCACGATCGCGTACAGGGCGAGTAGCACGTAGATGCCGGTCAGCAGGGCAGTCTTGTCGTTGGCACCGAAAGCGGTGATCGCGAAGTTCTTGACCGGAGGAGGCGCGAGACCGATGACGGCATCGCCGACCGCCACCACCGGCGCGCTGTTCTGCGCGCCGAGGCTCGCGACGAACTGGCCAACTCCCACGGCAACGGCGCCGGCCAGCAGGCCGGCGACGGCGCCGAAGAGCGGCCGCGATCTGTCAGTCTCGGATGTCATGGTGGTTATTCGTCGCTCACGCGCGCGCGGATTGGTGGTGCTGGCAGACCAAGCCAACCACGCGCCCGGTCCGAATGGTGGGTGTGGGCATGACTGACCGTCCGGCGCGACGGCTGCGGGCCGGCCGCCAGGCCGGCTGGGCGGCCGGCGCTGGCGAGCGCGCGTCCGACGACGGCGGGCCGGGGGCGGCTGACCTGGTGCTGTTGCTGAGCCGGGTCGGCCGCGGCGACGAGGAGGCGTTCAGCGCCGTCTACGAGCAGGTCGCGGGGACCGTGTTCGGCCTGGTGCAGCGGGTGCTCCGCGACCCCGCGCAGGCCGAGGAGGTCGCCCAGGAGGTGATGCTGGACGTCTGGCGCACGGCCGCCAGGTTCGAGCCGGACCGGGGCAGCCCGCAGGCCTGGGTGGCGACGATCGCCCACCGCCGGGCGGTCGACCGGGTCCGGTCCGCGCAGGCGGCGACGCGCCGGGACGACCAGGCGGCGCTGCCGGCCGAGAGCCACGACGGCGTGGCCGAGGCGGTCGAGGCCAAGCTGGACCGCGAGCGGGTCCGGCGCTGCCTGGGCTCGCTGACCGAACTGCAGCGCGAGTCCATCGTGCTCGCCTACTACGGCGGCTACACCTACCGGGAGGTCGCCGACCTGCTGGGGATAGCGCTCGGCACCACGAAGACGCGGATGCGCGACGGCCTGATCAGGCTGCGTGACTGCCTGGGGGTGAGCTGATGAGACCGCGCCGGGCTGACCTGCACACCCTGGCAGGCCCCTATGCGCTCAACGCGCTGCCGCCGCGTGACCGCGCACGGTTCGGACGGCACCTGGCCGCCTGCGACGCGTGTGCTCAGGAGATACGCGGGCTGCGGGAGACCGCGGCCCGGCTGGCGGCCGCCACGGCCGTGCCGCCCGCCAGCCGGCTGAAGGAGCGGGTGCTGGCCGAGGCGGCGCGGACCAGGCAGCTGCCGCCGCTCCCGGCTGATCAGGGAGCGGGCGCGGCCCGCTGGCCGCAGAGCGCCCGCTGGCAGGCGGCGGCGCGCCGCCGCCTGCACGCCCCGCCGCCGTGGGCCCGGCCGCTGGCCGTTGCCCTGTCAGCGGCGTTCCTGGCCGCGGCCGTTGCGCTCGGCAGCGTGGCCCTCGTCACGCAGCACCGGCTGAGCCAGGCGCAGGCCCGCGATCACATGCTGGCCGCCGTGCTGACGGCGCCCGACGTGAAGATGATGAGCGCGCCGGTGACCGGCGGCGGGACCGCCACGATCGTCATGTCGCACCGGGAGCAGGCGCTCGCGTTCAGCACCGCCGGGCTGCCCGGCCTGTCGGCCGGCCGGGCCTACGAGCTCTGGCTGATGGGACCGTCCGGCGGCCGCCCGGCGGCCATGCTGCCCCGGGCGGCGCACGGCATGACCTCGCCGGTGGTCGCGACCGGCCTGCGCCGCGGCGACACGGTGGAGCTGACCGTCGAGCCGTCCGCCGGCGCGGCCCGGCCGACGACCCCGCCGCTGCTGCGGCTGACCCTGTGACGGCCCGGCGTCCTGACGGCCCGGCGTCCTGACGGGTCAGTCATCGAAGAGCCACCGGGTCGGCGATCCGGTGAAGTCACCGCTGCGCAGCCCGAACACCAGGCGCGGCCGCACCCGGATCGCCGCGTTCTTCGCCGGTTCCAGGAAGTCCACTCCGTACTCGGTCCCGTACTTGGCGTTCATCAGGTCGATGACCCGCTGCAGCAGCGGCGGGTCGGTGACGATGCGCGCGGTGCCCTCGACCACCACCGGGTCGGTGGCGTCCTCGGTCGTGACGCAGCATCGTGCGTCGGCGGCCAGGTTCCGGGTCTTGCGGGAATGCGCGCTGCTGCTGAACCACAGCACCGCGTCGTCCCACATGCCCCAGACCGGCATGGCGTGCGGGCGGCCGTCCGGCCACACGCTGGCCACCCAGTAGTTGCGTGATGTGGTGAGCCGCTCCGCCGCCCACGACCAGGGCAGCAGGCCGCCGCCCTCGTCCGCCGCCGCGATGCCGTACCCCGGCATGTAGGGGCGGCTCACCTTCGGGATCTCCATGGGGCCTGTGTACCGCAGCCAGCGCGGCGCGGGCGCCGGCTTGACCGATTCGGGCCGTGTCGCGCCGCACCGGGTACCGATTTGGCGAACGTCGGGCCGCCCGGCCGCGGGCATGCGCCCGGGCAGACTACGTTGGAACTTGTGAAGGCATCTCCCGAGACGCAGCTGCGGCTCCTTGAGCTGGCCGACCTCGACGCCGAGCTGGGCCGCCTGGAGCACCGGCGGCGCGGCCTGCCCGAGGTCGCCGAGGTGGACCGGATGGACGCGCGGGACGCGGAGCTGCGGGACGCGATCGTCGCCGCCGAGACCAGCGAGAAGGACCTCGCGCGGGAGCAGGCGAAGGCCGAGGGGGACGTTGACCAGGTGCGGACCCGGTCCGCCCGGGACCGCCAGCGCCTCGACGCCGGCCAGGTGTCCTCGCCGCGCGAGCTCGAGAGCCTGCAGTCCGAGATCGCCTCGCTGATGCGCCGGCAGACCGAGCTCGAGGAAGTCGCGCTCGACGTGATGGAGCGCAGGGAAGCCGCGCAGAACAGCCGGGACTCGCTGACCGCCGAGCGCGCCGGGCTGGCCGCCCAGCGGGAAACGGCCGCGGCCCGGCGGGACGAGGCGCTGGGCGAGCTGGGCGAGCTGACCGCGAAGGCGGCGGACCGGCGGGCCGGCGTGGCCGCCCAGGTGCCCGACGACCTGCTGGCCCTGTACGAGCGGATGCGCGCCCAGCACGGGGTCGGCGCGGCCGCACTGCGCGGCGGCAGGTGCGAGGGCTGTCACCTGACGCTGAACACGACCGACGTGAACAGGATCCGGGCCGCGGCCGAGGACGAGGTGCTGCGCTGCGAGGAGTGCCGCAGGATCCTGGTCCGCACCGCCGAATCAGGGCTGTGACCCCACGGTGAGCCGCCACCTCATCGTGACCGCGGACGGCGGCTCCCGCGGCAACCCGGGCCCCGCAGGTTACGGGGCGGTGGTGCTGGACGCGGCTACCGGTGAGGTACTCGCCGAGATGCAGGAGAGCATCGGCCGGGCCACCAACAACGTGGCCGAGTACCGCGGCCTCATCGCCGGGCTGCGCGCGGCCGCGCAGATCGCACCCGGCGCTCCGGTCGAGGTACGGATGGACTCCAAGCTCGTCGTGGAGCAGATGTCGGGCCGCTGGAAGATCAAGCACCCGGATCTGCGCCCGCTCGCCGAGGCCGCCCGCGAGGCGGCCCGCCAGCTGGGCCCGGTGACGTACACCTGGGTGCCCCGCGAACGTAACTCCCATGCCGACCGGCTGGCCAACGAGGCCATGGATGCGGCCGGACGTGAAGGTGACAGTGAGCAGGGGATCGGCAGCCGTTCGGCGGAAAATCCCGTAGCCCCGGCCGCGCAGGCACCATCCTGGAAGGCGGCGGCCGGCCTGCCGGTGAGCACCGTCCTGCTCCGGCACGGGCAGACGCCGCTGTCCAGCGAGCGGCGGTTCGCCGGGACGGGCGACATCCCGCTCACGCCGCTCGGCGTCGAGCAGGCCCAGGCCGTCGCGGACTGGCTGGCGGCGCGTGGCGGCATCGACCTGATCGTGACCTCACCGCTGCGCCGGGCGCGGCAGACCGCGGCCGAGGTGGCGGCGGCCACCGCTGCCGCGGTGCAGGTCGCCGACGGGATCAGGGAGACCGACTTCGGCAAGTGGGAGGGTCTCAGCTTCGCCGAGGCCCGGGACCAGTGGCCCGCCGAGATGACGGCGTGGCTGGCCGATCCCGGCGTGGCGCCGCCTGGCGGCGAGAGCTTCGCCGACACCGGGCTGCGGGTGAACGCCGCGCTCGATGCGCTGCTGGCCGCCTACCCCGGCCGCACGCTGCTGCTCGTCAGCCACGTGACCCCGATCAAGACGCTGGTGACCCGCGCGCTGCTCGCGCCGCCCGCGGCGATGCACCGCATGCAGCTGGATGTGGCGTCGCTGTCCGAGATCGACTGGTACGACGACGGCCCGGTCGTGCTGCGGTCGTTCAACGACACCGCGCACCTGCGCGGCATGTGAGCCGCCGGCCGCGGGGCGTATCATGGCCACGCGGCGGGCGAGCCGGCCGGGCGGCCGCGCCGGGGCAGCTTGTCCCGGTGAGGAAGGTCCGGGCTCCGCAGGGCAAGGTGGTCGGTAACACCGACCCGGGGTGACCCGCGGGAAAGTGCCACAGAAAACAGACCGCCCCGGGATACGTCCCGGGGTAAGGGTGAAACGGTGGTGTAAGAGACCACCAGCGCCGCAGGTGACTGCGGCGGCTCGGCAAACCCCACCCGGAGCAAGGTCAAGAAGGGCCTCGCGGCTGGTGCCGCAGGGCCTGCGCGAGCGGTTGAGGGCGGCCCGCCCGATGCTCGCGGGTAGACCGCAGGAGGCTGCCGGCAACGGCAGTCCCAGATGGATGGCCGCCGGCCCGCGTGAGCGGGTGCACAGAACCCGGCCTACAGGCCGACTCGCCCGCCGCCCTAGTCCTGACCTGTGATGACGCGCTCACCGGGCGCTGGCCTCTGGCACCAGGTGGCCGTAGAGGTTGACTGTGGTCGTGATCGACTTGTGGCCGAGCCACCGGGAAACCTCGGAGATGGGCACGCCCTCAGCGAGCGCGGTACACGGCCCGGCGGCGGATGATGCGGACGGTACGCAAGAACTTGACCCGGTCGGGGTCGATGCCGGATTCGGTAGCTGCGTGGCAGATCAGCGCCGAGATGGCGTAGTGGGTGAGCAGGTAGCCGTAGATCTCCTGGCGGACCATGTCCGGGCTCTTGGACCGCAGCACCGTCCCGGGCCCGCGCAGGCAGGTCTTGATCTGGTCGTTGCCGGTTTCTTCTTCCCATCGCTGGCTGTAGGCCTGAGCTAGTTCCGGCGCGGAAGCGGCCGCAGGGTCGGTGATGGTGGTGATCAGCGCGATCAGCTCGCCGTCGCCGTCGCGGTCGGGGATCTCGTATTCGATGACCCGCACCCGCATCGCCTGGCTGGGGTCGAGGCGCTCGCCGGCGCGGGCGGCGGCGATCAGCTTGTTCCGGGCCTTGTCGTGCAGGTCAGGCCTGGCCACCACCGAAAGGTAGGAGCCGTCGGGCAGCAGTTCCAGCACCGGCAGCCGCAGGTCGGCTTTCACCCGCCACAGCAGCGCGGCACCGGTGGCGGCGGCAGCCTGCCAGTCCAGCCAGTTATAGAAACCGCGGTCGGCGATCAGCAGCCAGTCTTCCTGCAGCCGCCCGAACATGCGCCGGGCCAGAGCCTGCTCACTTGCGCCCTTCCCGCCCACCGGGCCCATCTGCGCGGCCACCTTCGCGTGCGAGCCGCACTCACCGATGGTCACCACCCGCGCCTTCGGGAACGCCGGGCGCTCCCGCGCGCCTGCGGGGTACCCGAACGCCGCGGCGTTGGCCGGGGTATCGGGAACATCCAGCTCGAACCCGTCGATTGCCATCAGCCGCCAGTGCCGCAGGAATGCCCCCCGGGTCAGCAACCCGGCCACCGGCACGGCTACCTTGCCGAACAGCAGCTCCAGCGGCTCAGGGCCCAGCCGCTTGCGGGCCTGGGTGATCCCGCCCGACGTCGGCGCAGCCCACGACTCGTCCCAGCATCCCCACGACGCCAGGGTCTCAGTCAGCCAGGCGGCGACCTCCTCGTAGTCCTCCTCCGCGAACAGCGCCAGCGCCATCGCGAAATACACCATCACGTGCGGCGGCAGCTTCCCATCCGACCGCCTCGCGGCCCTGCCCGCCGCCGCGACCGCCTCATCGACGGCATCCCTGGGAACCGAGGAAGCCAGCACCCCCAGCGAGATCCAGTCGGTCAGACGGCCACCCGCGGTCACCACGCCATTGTGCGTCATGACCAGCGATCATGACGGCCCGGCCGCCAGCACCAGCCGCGACTCGCCGGAACAAGATCAAACTAGGCTAAGTGGCATTGGCTCGGGAATAAATACCCCAGGTCTGTGAAGGTGTGGGAGAATGCGTGGGACAGGTTCATCCCGTTCTTCGCCTTCACCCCGCCAGTGCGGAAACTGCTCTACACGACCAACAGCATCGAGAGCCTGAATTACCAGCTGCGGAAGGTGACCAAAAACCGTGGCCATTTCCCCAGCGACGACGCTGCGGTCAAGCTGCTGTGGCTGGCGATCATCAACATCGAGGACAAGCGCGCCCGCGAGCGCGCCCGCCACCGGGACGAACCCGGCAAACGCAACGACCAGCCCGCACGCCTCATCGAAGGACAACGGAACATGGGATGGCGCGAAGCGCTCAACGAGCTCGACACCGCCTATCCCGGGCGCATCAGGTAACTCAGGCAAGCAAGCCCACCAAGATCAAATTTACACACTTGTAAAAACAGGCTCGTCGGGGAACCGGTCTTTGAGCTCAGCGGAGAGTTGTCCTGCGGCCTCGCCGAGCACGGTGAAGTTCCACAGCAAGGCGTCACGTCGCTGGCGGTCTGTTTCCAGCTGGCTGACTGTTGTTCCGGCTGTCAGCTGCTGGGCCTGCTCTGCAGCGTCGATCATCTCGGTGAGCAGGAGTATGACACGCTGCATAGACGGGGCGAGCCTCGGCCAGGACTGAGCGCTGCAGCAGCGGGTGCAGGGAGCGCAGTGGCACCAGGTCGGCCCTGCGGCCGAACAATTCGCGGAGCTCGTCGGCGAGCTGCTCGATCTCCCAGCCCAGCCGCCGCCCGGGGCGGAGCGTGTAGAGCACGTCGATGTCGCTGTCCAGCGCTGCGGTCCCGCGGGCTTGTGAGCCGAAGACCTGGAGCTCGGCAATCCCGTACCTGTCGCAGATTCGGTCAGGCGTGCCTCGTCACCCTCAACGCCTGGGGTGATCAGCATGATCTTAGGTTAGCCGCAGAGCCATGACCGATGTGCGCGCGTCGGGGGATGGGACGGTCGCTGAGCAGTGCTCGGACGCCCTGGCTGAGGTCGTCCAGGGCTTCTTCCAGGGTTGTCACCCACGCCGTAGGCGCTGAGGTGTTCGGGCAGGCCGCGTTCTTAGGGGCGCGGCGACTGCGCGAGCGGTTGAGGGCGGCCCGCCCGATGCTCGCGGGTAGACCGCAGGAGGCTGCCGGCAACGGCAGTCCCAGATGGACGGCCGCCGGCCCGCGCGAGCGGGTGCACAGAACCCGGCCTACAGGCCGACTCGCCCGCCGCCTGACTTCCGTCGCTGGGCGCTCGCCCGCTTCACGGGTGCATGATGTAGTAGACCGTAGTAGAATTGTGAGCATGACTACCGTGACCGTCAGCGAGCTGAACCAGCAGACCGCGCGCGTGCTGGAACGCATCAAGGCGGGTGAGTCTGTCGAGGTCAGTGAGTACGGCCGCCTGATCGCGCGGATCGTGCCGGTGGCACCGATGACCGGGGTCCCGCTGCTGGATGAGCTGATCGAGCAGGGCAGGGCAATTCCCGCGGTCAATCCGGGCCCGATTCCCCCCACCCCGCCAGACGAGCGTGACAGCGACGTCCGGCTCACCGAAGCCTTGCGGCAGGCACGCGACAGCGAACGGTACTGATGATCTATCTGGACACGTCGGCGGCCGTGAAGCTAGTAGTGCCGGAAGCCGAAACAGCGGCGCTGGAGCGCTGGCTGGGCGGGCACGGCGGAGTGGCCCGGGTGGCGTCGCGGTTGCTGCGCATCGAGTTGCTGCGGACCGTTTCACGTCAGGCTCCCCATCGGCTGGACCGTGCGCACGTCGTGCTGTCCGGCGTTGTCCTGCTCAGCATCGATGAGGTCGCTCCAGTGGCCGAGACCATCGGCGGCGCGCAGCTGCGCAGCCTGGATGCTATTCACCTGGCCAGCGCGCATGCGCTCCGTTCGGCGCTGACGGCTGTTGTCGCTTACGACAAGCGGATGATTGCCGGCGGCAAGGCCCTGGGACTGCCGGTCGAGTCACCGTCCTGATTTCCCGGATCAGGGCGTAATTGCTGGTGGACGATTCAGCCTTCCTTGGTTAATGCCTTGACGATCCCGACAGCCGGATGGGCATCAGGCGGAGTCCCCGACGGTGACCGCGATTTCGCAGGTCAGCTCGCCGGGGATGGGACCGTCGCTGAGCAATGCTCGGACGCCCTGGCGGAGATCGGCGAGAGCTTCGTCCAGGGTGTCGCGGCCACGTCCAGGGAGATGGTGTATGAGATGGCCACCTCGCGATCTATTTCTATTTAAGCACCAATGGTCTCTATTGTCACTCCAGTAGCATGGGTTTCCGTCGCCTTTTCATTGTTCTAGCAGGCGGCGAGGATTTCCGGGCCCATGTAGCGGCGGGCCTCGGTCCATTCATCGTTCTGCTCGGCCAGCACGGCGCCGACGAGGCGGATGATGGCGGCGCGGCCGGGGAAGATGCCGACCACGTCGGTCCGCCTAAGGATCTCCTTGTTCAGCCGCTCCTGGGGATTGTTGCTCCAGAATCTGCCGCCAGACCTCGCGGGGGAAGGCGGTGAAGGCCAGGATGTCGTCGCGTGCCTCGTCCAGGTGTGACGCGGCGGCGGGGAACTTGGCCTCCAGCGCGGTGACGACCTGGGCGTGCTGGGTGCGGACGGAGGCGGTGTCGGGCTGCTCGAAGATGGTCCGTACCAGGGTGGAGACCCACGGCTGGGCGGACTTGGGGACGCGGGTGAGCAGGTTGCGGTGGTAGTGGGTCCGGCAGCGCTGCCACGCGGCTCCGGGCAGCACCGCGGCGATCGCGTCGCGCAGGCCCTGGTGGCAGTCGCTGGTGACCAGGGCCACGCCGGACAGGCCGCGGGCGACCAGGCTGCGCAGGAACGCCAGCCACCCGGCGCCGTCCTCGGAGGACGCCACGTCGATGCCCAGGATCTCCCGCCTGCCATCGGCGTTGACGGCGGTGGCGATCAGGGCGTGCACGTTCACCGTCCGGCCGCCCTCGCGGACCTTCTGGGTCGTCGATCCACAGGAAGGTATAAGGCCCGCGGTCCAGCGGGCGCGACCGGAAGCCCTCGACCATCTCATCCAGCTCGGTGGCCATCAGGCTGACCTGGGACTTGCTCAGCCCGGTGACACCGAGTGAGGCGGCGAGCTTCTCCACCCGCCGGGTCGAGACGCCCAGCAGGTAGCTGGTGGCCACCACCGAGGCCAGCGCCCGCTCGGCGCGGCGCCGGTGCTCGCGAACGCCGGGAAGTACGAGCCCGCCCGCAGCTTGGGGATCGCCAGCTCGATCGTCCCGGCCCGGGTATCCCACTCCCGCCGCCGGTACCCATTGCGCGAGTTCACCCGCTCGGGGGTTACCTCCCCGTAGCCAGCGTTGCACTGGACCTCGAGGTCGGCGTCCATCATCCGCTGCGCGAACCCCTTGATCATCTCCCTGAGCAGGGCCGGGCTCGCCGATGCCAGGGTCTGCTCGAACTCCTCGCCCGCAGCGGGCACAATGTCTCTCACGGCCACCTCGTTCTCCTTCGTCTCGTAGTGAGCACTTCGAAGGATCACGAGGCGGCCGCCTCAGTTCACGCCGACACGCCGCGCAACAGGCGAACCAGTCACAACCGGATCAGCTACCCCATACACCACTCCTGTGGACGTGAACGGTGTCGTGTCGTCGTCGGTGTCGCCCACACCATAGTCGCTGAATTCTTCCGGCAAACCCACGCCGCGGACTCCCCAGGCGGCGGCCTCTGGGGCAGAGTCAGGGTGGGGGCATTGTGGTCGTCCATTATCTCGTAGCGCACGTGGATCGTGGTCATCGAGGGCTTCTCCTCCCGCCTCCCAAGATGCCAGAGGCTGCCAGCTCCCGCGACGAAAGCATGGCCGGGGTAGGTGTGATGCTGCACCTGCCGCCGCTCCAGTGTCCTGACCAGGCTTTTATCCACGGACAATGGCCGGAGAAGTTGCGGCGTCTCTATGAGTTAGTGCAGGTCATGGCCTTGGTGACGGTGGTGTAAGAGACCACCAGCGCCGCAGGTGACTGCGGCGGCTCGGCAAACCCCACCCGGAGCAAGGTCAAGAAGGGCCTCGCGGCTGGTGCCGCAGGGCCTGCGCGAGCGGTTGAGGGCGGCCCGCCCGATGCTCGCGGGTAGACCGCAGGAGGCTGCCGGCAACGGCAGTCCCAGATGGATGGCCGCCGGCCCGCGTGAGCGGGTGCACAGAACCCGGCCTACAGGCCGACTCGCCCGCCGCCTGACCCAGCACGGCCAAACCAGCCACTACTGGCCTGGTGCACGGGCGGTTGTCGTGGCTCATGCGGGCGTGTGAGGATGTGTGCATGCTGGGGGGGCACATTCGGAACTGCGCAGGGGGGTTACGCGGCTTGCGCGTGGCGGCCGGCCGAGAAGCGAAACGTCATTGGCTGTTCACCACGATGATGATTGCCGGGCTGACACTACGCGTCCTCACCCAGATCGCTTATAGCCCGGCACTGGTATACATCGACTCCGACCGGTACCTCCGCGGCCTTTCCGCTCAGGAGCCGCTGGGCTACCTGGCTTTGCTGTGGCCATTGCAGCGCGCGGACGGCCTCGCGGCCGTCGCCGCAGTGCAGCACATTCTCGGCTTGACCATGGCATGCGCACTCTATGCAGCGCTGAGTCGCCGCGGCATCCGGCACTGGGCGGCTGCACTCGCCGCCGCGCCGGTGCTGCTGGACGGCTATCAGCTGCAGGCCGAGCAGACGATCATGCCCGACGTGATGTTCGAGGCGCTGATCGTCGTGGCCGTGGCAGCGCTGCTGCGGCGCCGGGAGCCCGCGGCCTGGCAGCTGGGGCTGGCAGGGCTGGCACTTGGCGTGGCCGCCGATGTCCGCCAGGTAGGTGAGGTGCTCATTGTCCCGGCTCTGGCGTTCGCGCTGGTCTGCGGCGTCCGCTGGCGGCAGCGGCTGGTCCAGGGCGTGCTGGTCACGGCCGGCTTCTCGGTTCCGGTGCTTGCCTGCATGACGACGCAGTACGTGCTGAACGGCCATTTCTCGACCACCCAGCGCAGCACGTACATCTTCTATGGGCGCGCGGCCGCGGCCGCCGATTGCGCGACGCTCCGCCTTCCAGCGAGCGAGTGGTCCCTGTGCCCGCCGCGGCGGGTGGTGGCCGCCCTGGGCATTGACGGGCTGGTCAGCGACCCCGCCGGGCCGCTGCTCAGCTACCGGCCGCCCCGGGGGATGACCATCACGGCTATGGCGAACCGCTTCGAGCTAGCCGTCCTGACTCAGCAGCCGGTGGCCGTGGTCAGCGCGGTCGGCCGTGACTTCCTGCAGCTGTTCGCCCTCACCCGGGAGCAGGTTCCAGGGGGCACCCGGATCACCCGCTGGCAGTTCCAGACGACCTATCCCACCTACCCGCCCTTGATCACGCTACGCTACGTCGCCCAGATAAGGCCCGGCGGTAGCGCGCCGTCGGTCAGCAGGCCCCTGGCGGTACTGCTGCGCGGTTACCAGCTGCACGGCGGGTACACGCCGGGGCCGCTGCTCTC
The DNA here is from genome assembly GCA_963702235.1 of uncultured Actinomycetes bacterium. GTDB lineage: Bacteria > Actinomycetota > Actinomycetes > Streptosporangiales > Streptosporangiaceae > PALSA-505. Next base: position 18,910 of record CAVPBZ010000014.1, on the reverse strand, counting down.
GATCGCCGTGGTTGCGGGCCTGGCCGGGGCTTGCTGCCTGGGCGCCGCCCGCCGCGAACACAGGACCCTGGTGAGTGCGTGCATTCTCACTACGGGTATGGCTCTCGCCGTCCTGCTGGTCTCAGACGCCTTCGAATTCTCCTGGCGCTATCAGTTGCCCGCCCTGGTCTTGCTGCCGTCCGCAGGGGTGCTCGGGTTTGCCGCGCTCACCGCCCGGATCATGTTCGGGCGTTCGGCCTGGCGAGACCGGCCGACGGTAGCGCCGGCCGCCGAGGCCCCTTGCCTGACCACAGAGGTCATCACGGCTGAGGCCGAGTCCGTTCAGGTAACCGAATGAATTGCGGGTAACAACCGCTTGATCCTCCCCACAGAGCGATTCAGCCGCTCGAGCAATTGGTGGCAGATCCGCTGTCGGCAACGACAGGGCAGGTGGCGGCGCCTTTGCCGGATTGCGGATTCCAGACCTGGACCTCGATGATGTCGCCCGAGGTGACAACCCAGGGGGACGGCCCGTAGCCACCGGTATAGCCGCCGAAGATGATCTCGTGATCGGTCCAGGACGGGACATCGCACGTGACTTGGTCAGTGTTCGGGTCGTTGGTCCAGCAGGCGTTCCATCCTGCGGTGAGATCACTGATCCTCAAGTACGGCGTGTCGGCCCCTGAGGAGGTATTCCCGGTGCCGAAACAGCTGCCGTCGATCGCGACCGTCTGGGTCTGTCCGGCCTGGAAGGCCCCCACGGCGGTGATCGTCGGTATGCACGAAGGCGTGACCAGTACTGGCAGCGTGGACGTCGGTGGAGGGGAAGTCGTGCCCACCGCGGAAGTCGCCGGAGTGACTGTCGGGGGCGTGGTCACTGTCGGAGGAGTGGTGACTGTCGCGGGTGCTTTGCTCGTGGACGGTGCGGGCAACGTGGCCGGCGCTGGGTTCAGCGAGACCGATTGCACCGCTGCGGCTGGATGGCCTGGCGGGGTCGGCCCGTGGGCGAGGCTGGCGGCGACGGCGATGCCTGCACCCGCGGCGACCACTGCCGCGCCGGCGATAACCGCGGCCTTGACGGGGGCGAGGTGGCGGAACAGGGAGATCCTGTGTATGGGGGTGGCTTGCACGGCGGGCGGCGCGCAGGCCGGCCACAGCGCCGCCAGCAGCAGCGCCGCCTCACCCAGGTGGGACCGGCCGCGCTCGTACCAGTCTGGGCCGTAGGCACCGTAGGCGACCGTGCGCAGTTCGGTGACAAGGGCGCTGGCATTGGCCGGGCGGCGGCTCGGGTCCTTGGCCATCCCGGCCGCGACCAGCGGCCGCAGCGGCTCGGGCACCGGGTCCAGCGGCACCGGCTCGAAACGATGCCGGTGCAGCACCTGGGCCGACTCGCCGGCGAACGGCGGACGGCCGGTCAGGCACTCATAGAACGTGGCAGTGGCCGCATAAACATCACCGGACGGGCTGGCCGGGGCGCCGGCGATCTGCTCCGGCGCCACGTACAGGTAGGTGCCGGCCGGGAGCGGTCGGTCCCCGGTCCGCGCGGCCAGGCCGAAATCGGTCAGCTTGCTCGCGCCGTCGTCGGCCACCAGCACATTCTCGGGCTTGTAGTCCCGGTGCACGACACCGCGCTGGTGCGCGGCAGCCAGGCCCAGCAGCGAGCCCTCCAGCACCACCAGCGCGGCCTCCGGCGTGGTGTGCCCCTGCCGCGTCAGGATCTCGCGTAACGAGGCGCCGGCGATGAGCTCCATCACGATGGCTGCGCCGGACGGCGACTCGACGTACTCGTAGAACCGCACCACGTTCGGGTCGGTCAGCGAGGCCAGCACCTCGGCCTCGCCGCGGAACATCTCGGCGAATCCCGGGTCGGTCAGCAGGTCCGGGCGCAGGTACTTGATAGCCACCGGCGTTCCCGACGTGTCATGCCGGGCCAGCATCACCTCGCCGAACCCGCCCGAACCCAGCACCCGCACCCTGGTATACCCCGGAACATTCCACTGCGCCATGCTGATCAGCCTCCCCTCGCGTCAGCCCGGCCTGCGCCAGCGTCAGATGTGGGTAGTAATGAGGGGCTTCGCCGATTCTCTCTCATCCGGCCGCGGTCAGCCTGATCACCTGCGGGCGCTCTGCGGCCCCGCGCCCGTGCTGATGGATCAAGATCTGACCGAGCGAGGGCGGCGCGGACGTCGGGCCCAACGGTGGCGGGCTCGAAGGCGGCGGGCTCGAAGGCGGCGGGCTCGAAGGCGGCGGGCTCCAAGGCGGCGAGCTCCAAGGCGGCGAGCTCCAAGGCGGCGAGCCCGAAGTTGGCGGGCTCGAATTCGGCGGGCTCGAAGTCGGCGTGCCCGAAGTCGGAATAACTATCACGCCCGGGCCGCCTGACCCGGGTGCCGGGCCAGCGGACGGTGTCGTGGATGTGCCCCGCGTTGGGGTCTGCGAGGCCGACCCGGTCGGATGGCTTGTCGAGTCCACGCTATGGGCGACGGTGGCGGCGACAGTGACCGCAGTACCCGCGGCGACCACTGCTGCGCCGGCGATAACCGCGGCCTTGATCGGGGCGGCGATAACCGCGGCCTTGACGGGGGTGAGGTGCCGGAAAGCCTTGAGCCGGGTGAGGTAGCGGAGCAGGGGGATCCGGTGCAGGGCGGTGGTGGCTGGCAGTAAGGCCAGCGCGCCGGCGGGCCATAGTGCTGCCAGCAGCAGCGCCGCCTCGCCCAGGTGGGAGCGGCCGCGCTTGTGCCAGTCGGTGCCATAGGCACTTGATGCGACCGTCTCGAGCTCGGTGACGAAGGCGTTGGCGTCGGCCGGGCGGCGGCTCGGGTCCTTGGCCATCCCGGCGGCGATCAGCGGCCGCAGCGGCTCGGGCACCGGCTCCAGCGGCACCGGTTCGAAACGATGCCGTCGCAGCACCTCGGCCGACTCACCGGCGAACGGAGGCTGTCCGGTCAGGCACTCGTAGAACGTGGCCGTGGCGGCGTACACATCGCTGGCCGGGCTGGCGGGGCCCCCGGCGATCTGCTCCGGCGCCATATACAACACGGTGCCCGCGGGCACTGCCCGGTCCCCGGCGCGGGCCGCCAGACCGAAGTCGGTCAGCTTGCTCGCGCCGTCGTCGGCGACGAGCACGTTCTCGGGTTTGTAGTCCCGGTGCACCACGCCGTGGTGGTGGGCGGCAGCCAGGCCGAGCAGCGAGCCGTGCAGCACCACCAGCGCGGCCTCCGGCGTGGTGTGCCCCTGCCGGGTCAGGATCTCGCGTAACGAGGCGCCGGCGATGAGCTCCATCACGATGGCTGCGCCGGACGGCGACTCGACGTACTCATACAGCCGGACGATGTTCGGGTCGGTCAGCGAGGCCAGCACCTCGGCCTCGCCGCGGAACATCTCGGCGAATCCCGGGTCGGTCAGCAGGTCCGGGCGCAGGTACTTGATAGCCACCGGCGTTCCCGACGTGTCATGCCGGGCCAGCATCACCTCGCCGAACCCGCCCGAACCCAGCACCCGCTCCGGGGTATACCCGGGCACGTTCCAGTCCGCCATGCTGCTCTGCCTCCCCCGCGTCAGCCCGGCCCGCACGACCATCCGATTCAGGTAGCAAGGCGGGGCCTCGCTGATTCTCTCTCATCCGGCTCAGTCCTGGAAGAGGATCTAGAGGATCTACGGGATCTATGTGTAGTCCCCGCTGGCCGGGTTCGATAGGGCGCCTACCGGCGCCGGCCGGGCTTAATCCGCAGGATCCGCCACCAGGCGAGCAGTGAGAACAGCAGGCCGAGCGCGGCCATCAGGCCGACGTCACGCAGCCAGGTGGCCGACTTGTGGGCCCAGATCGGGTCGGTGACGACCGAAGGGCCGCCGGCCGAGGCTGCCGAGCCTGCAGAGCTGACGGATGAGGAGATGCGGGGGGGCCCGGGGGAGGAGGAACCGCCCGCGTGGTGATGACCGCCCGCGCGCTGATGACCGCCTGCGTGGTGATGACCGCGAGCGGGGCGCGACGCCGGCTTGACATGGGCTGCAGCCTGCTGTCCTGGCGGCTGCTGGATCGCGTTCAGGTTCGCCGTCGACGCGACGGCGGCGAACCCCCACCGCGAAGGGGATATGGCCGCGATCTGCTCGAGCCCGGTCTTGCCGGCCAGCCGGAAGATCCCGCCCGTCAAGATGATCTGGAACATCACCACGACCACAAGCAGCGGCATGGTCTTATCAGTGCTGTTGACCACCGCCGAGATGAACAGGCCGAGCATCATCGAGACGACCGCCAGCACGCCCAGGGCCAGCAGCAGCTCGGGCAGCGGCAGGTGCCGGAGATAGGAGCCGCCGGGCGGCAGTTTCTTTCCAATCAGGCCGATCATCACCAGCAGGACGGCCTGGACGGCGCTGATGACCCCGAGGATCACCAGCTTGGAGGCCAGGTATGCGCCGACCGACAGGCCGGCAGCCCGTTCCCGGATGTAGATCGGTCGTTCCTTGACCAGTTCCCGCACCGAGTTTGCTGCCCCGGTAAAGCAGGCGGCGATCACCAGGATCAAGAGCACGGACTCGGCGTCGGCGTTTCCGCGCCCGGTGAGCCCCATCCGGGCCGGCACGACGAACGCCAGGGCGCCGAGGATGATCGGCAATGCTGCCAGCACCCCCATGTACGTCCGGTCTGATGCGATCACCGCCAGGTAGCGCCGGCATAGTGTGCCGAGCTGAGCCAGCCGGTTACGCGCCGGGGGCGGTGCGACCGACTCCGGCCGGGGCCTGGCAGCCGGGGCGGGCGCGTCCATCTCGCCGGCGACGTAGCGCTCGTAGTACGGCGACCGCCGGTACTCGCCAGCCCAGTCACGGTCAGGCTCGACCTCGAACGCCTGGAACACCTCCGCCCAGCCCGGCTGGCCGAAGTGCCGCAGCCCGTCCGCGGGCGGCCCGAAGAAGGCCATCTTCCCGCCGGGGACCAGGACGAGCAGGCGATCGCACAGGTTCAGGTTCGCCACGCTGTGCGTGACCACGATGACCGTGCGGCCATCATGCGCCAGGTCGGCCATCTGCTCCATGACCGACTTGTCCAGCCCGGGGTCCAGGCCCGACGTGGGCTCGTCCAGGAACAGCAAGGACGGCCGGGTCAGCAGTTCGAGGGCGACGTTCACGCGCTTTTGCTGACCGCCTGACATTGCGGAGATCCGCGTGTTCGCGTGCTTGGTCAGCGCCAGCTCGGCCAGCACCTCGGTAATCCGGCGCTGCCTCTCCGGCTTGCTGGTATCGCGCGGGAAGCGCAGCTCCGCCGCGTATCCCAGCGCCCGCTGCGCCGTCAGCTGGGTATGCAGGATGTTGTCCTGCGGGACCAGCCCTATCCGGTGCCGCAACTCCGCGTAGTGCGTGTACAGATCCCGGTTGTCATACAGCACGCCGCCCGCGTTCAGCCGGCGTCATCCCAGTGAGCGCGCCGAGCAGGGTTGACTTGCCCGCGCCGCTCGGGCCGATGACGCCCAGCAAGCATCGCTCGCTCAGCGGGAAGCTCACGTGATCGAGCAGCACCTTGCCGCCGGGCAGCGTAACCGTCAGATCCCGGGCGCCCAGTGAGATATCCCCGGTGTCGATGAACTCCTGCAGTACGTCGCCCACCAGCCGGAATGTGGCCGGCCCCACGCCGACGAGATCCCTTTCGGTCACCACCGCGGCGGTGACCCGCTGGCCGTTGAGGAAGGTGCCGTTGTGGCTGTCGAGGTCGATGATCTCGTAACCGCTGCGAGCGGTCTTGCGGAGCTGCGCGTGGTACCGCGACACGCTCAGGTCCGGTACGACAACGTCGTTGTCGGGAGCCCGCCCGATCCGCAGCATCATGGTCCGCACGCTCGTCACCGCGCTTGGCGGCCGCGGCGGTCCCCGCCGGGCCAGTGCAGCCCTGACAGGCGGCTGCGCCATCACTGCCTCGCGCCGGGTGCCGGGCGGATGGGGCGCCTCGAGTGACAGGCCAAGCGAGCAGGAGACCGCTGGGCCGTCGTCCGGGTGGCCGAGCCGGACGACGCAGTCGCCGGTGATGGGGAGGTGACGCACCCGGCCGGACCCGACGAACGTGCCGTTCGTGCTTCCGGAGTCCTCCAGCAGCCACGAACCATCCTCTAGCCGCAGCACGGCGTGGTCCCACGACACCCGGGGGTCGGCGATGACAATGTCCGATTCGGGGTCGCGACCTAACCGGTACCTAGGGCCGGCCTGGAGCATCCGGTCGCAACCCTGCGCTCGCACATAGAGCGGCAGGCCCCCCGCTGAAACGGACTGCTCGATCTTCATTTACCAACTCTAGAGCGATTCGCGGCAAAGAAGGAGGGCCGGTACGCCAATGACTACCATGCCAGGAACCCGGCCAGCGGTTACGATCGCAGCAGATGGGGTGGGACAGGCGCGGAGGAGCGGTGGGCGAGCAATCACGCGGGGGACCCGGCGAGTTCGTCGCGGGTTCCCCGGTCGCGGGCTACCGGTTAGACGGCGGACGATCACCCCGCCGCTGGCCGTGGATACTTCTCATCATCGTGATCGTTCTGGTGATTCTCGCGGTGGCGGCCGATTTCATCGCGAAGGCCTTCGCACAGGACAAGCTTGCGTCCGAGATTCAGCAGCATGGCTTCCCGGCGAAGCCGTCGGTGACGATCGAGGGCTTCCCGTTCCTGACCCAGGTAGCGAGCCGCGAGATCCACCAGGTCCGGATCAACGCGAAGAATATCTCCGAGGGACCCCTGCAAATCTCGATGGTCCGCGCCGTCATGACCGGCATCCACCTCAACGGCGGCTTCACCAGCGGAATCGTTGACAGCCTGTCAGGCTCGCTGCTCGTTACCTTTCCTGCGCTCGCTCAAGCGCTGACGTCGCAGGTCGGCCCACTTGGCGCGATCGCCGGGTCAGCAGGCCTGACGCTGTCGGCGGCAGGGGCCAACCAGGTCAGGGCGAGCCTGAACCTGTTTGTCGTGTCCGGTTCGGCCACCTGGCGGGTCTCGAGGGTGAACGGGCAGGAGCTCAACGTCAGGCTCGTCGCGAGCAACGGCCTTCCGTCCTCCCTGCTGGGTTCCATCAAGAGCATCAACATCGCGACACCCAGCCTCCCGCTCGGCGTGAAGATCGACAGCGTGACCGTCACGCCCAGTGGCATCGCTGGCAGCATCAGCGGTCATCACCTGCCGTTCGGCACCAGCGCTCCGGCGCCCCAGCAGTGAGGAGGCGTAGTGGCTGATGAGGTGCCCGGGTGGGCGACGGGGTTCTTAGCCAGCCTGCCGCGCCAGCCGACGATGCCACGGCTGAAACTCTGGCCGCACTGCTGAGGGACCGGCCTTCTCTTCCGGGACCGGGCAACATGAGGGACAATCGGGCGAACCGGCGTCATCATGGCGCTGGAACTGTCGGTTTCTGCGCCACCTGGTCCTCGCCGCACCAGGAGGAGGCGCGGGCGGTCAGGGGGGCCCGTGGATTGTCGCGACTGCGGGAGTACCTGGCCTGCCCACGCCACGTTCTGCGGTGGCTGCGGTGCCCGGTTAGCTGCGCGGGCAGCAGGACCAGCGGAAATCACGGAGCGGCTCGGACCCGCTCGGCAGCCGTTCAGCCCACCGTCGCTGGGCCCGCCCGAGCCCGCGCTACCAATTGCCACTGGAGATACGGAGACGACGCGCACATTCGTGGGCAAGGATCCGGTCATCCGGGCCCCGGCGGCCGATCGGGTGAGCCCGCCGCGACACCCGCCGACGGAGGTGGTGCCGGCTCGACCGCCGGCTGAACTCGTGCGGCATGGTCCGGGCGTTCCGTTCAGTCCGCCGGACGGGCAGCCTAGGTTGACGGGGGAGCACCCGTGGTGGACCGGCCAGCCGTCCGCCCCGCCCCGGCGCAGGCTCCGCCGGCTGGCTAGCTCAGCGCTAACCGTGATCTTGCTACTGGCGAGCGGCGTGGTGCTGTACCTCCGCTTCCATCATGCGCCGTTCCACGTGACTGGCGTGGCGATCACGCAGCCGACCCGAACAGCGTGCGCAGTAAACGTGACCGGGCGGATCGCCACCAACGGATCGGCCGGGACGGTCTCCTATGAGTGGCTGTTCCCGTCAGACCGGCAGGCGCCCCGGCCGTTGAGCGCGACGGTGAACGCCGGCCAGCATGCCGTGGACGTGATCGTCACCGTGCAGGGCAGCGGCCACGGCAGCGCGACGCAGACGGTCACCTTGCAGGTCCTCGGCCCTGACCTGAAAACCGTGACGACTCCGGTCGTGGTCAGATGCTGAGCAACCGGTGTCACCGATGGACCCCAGACGGCCAGAACGTCACCGGCCCAGACGGGTTCGGCTACGCGGCCGAGCCTGCCGGCAATTGCTTCACCATCACCGTGGGAGAATGCTCTACCTACCGCTTATTCGCGGCCTCGGATGGCGGGAGATTCGGCTGATGCTGCCTGAGACGCGGATGCGCGCTACGATCACGGCTGAAATGGCAACGATCAAGGTGGCGCTGGCCGAGGACAACGTCCTGCTGCGGGAGGGCGTCTCCCGCCTGGTTGCTGCCAGTGCGGACTTCGAGCTGGTCGGGGCCGTGTCCGACCTGCCGCAACTGCTTGCCCTCGTCAGCGAGCAGGTTCCCGATGTGGTCGTCACCGACATCCGGATGCCGCCCACCGGGACTGACGAAGGGATCCGGGCAGCCGCCTGGATCCGGCAGAACCACCCGCTGATGGGCGTGGTGGTGCTGAGCCAGTACACGGCTCCCGGGTATGCGCTGGCCCTGCTCGAGCACGGCTCGTCCGGGCGGGGCTACCTGCTCAAGGAGCGGGTGGGCAGTGTGGATGAGCTGGCGCGGGCCATCCGTACCGTCGCCCAGGGAGGGTCGGTGATTGACTCCACCGTCGTCGATGAGCTGGTGCGGGCGCGCTCGCAGGAGCGCCAGCCGGGCCTGTCTTCGCTGACGCCCAGGGAATCGCAGATCCTTGCCGAGATGGCCCAGGGCAAGAGCAACTCGGCTATCGCCGCCGCACTGTTCGTCACCGAGCGCGCAGTGGAGAAACACACCAACTCGATCTTCGCCAAGCTCGGGCTGTCGGAGGAGAAGGATGTCAACCGCCGGGTGAAGGCGGTCCTGGTGTATCTCAGCCAGCGGCCGGCCCGGTGATGGCTATGGGGGGGGCGGCGGGAGGCTGGCCACACCTCATTGCGGATGGCAGCACCCTCGGCGGAGGCGGCAGCCTGTGCGAAGCTGACATCGTGACCAGCCCCCGCTCTGTACTCGTGGTAGACGACCAGGCGCCGTTCCGCTCCGCCGCCCGGGCGGTGCTGCGGCGCCTTGAAGGCTTCGAGTTCGCTGGTGAGGCAGCCAGCGGGCCCGAGGCGATCGAGCTCGTCGACCGGCTGCGCCCCGCCCTGGTGCTGATGGACATCAACATGCCGGAGATGAACGGGATCGAGGCGACTCGCCGGATCGTGTCCGCCCATCCCGACATCGTCGTCATCTTGTGCTCGAGCTACGACGCCGCCGACCTTCCGCCCGGTGCCGCCTCCAGCGGGGCGACTGCCTACGTGAACAAGGAGCATCTCGCCGCCGACACGCTGCGCCGGCTGTGGGCGGAGCGGGACTCCGGCTCTTTCGTATCCCGCTGAGCCAGGCCGTTCAGAGCAGCGGCACCGAGCCGAGCACCTGGGCACCCTGGCCAGGCTGGGCCTGCCAGCGCACCGTGCCGCCGATCGCACCCAGCCGGTCAGCCATGTTGACGAAACCGTGGCCGCTGCGGGCGATCTCGGTGTCGAAGCCGGGGCCATCGTCGCCGACCGAGAACAGCAGGCCGCCTGACTCCTCCCAGAGCCGCACCTCCACTCGTGCCTGCGGCGCGTGCTTGGCGGCGTTCTGCAGCGCTTCCAGGCAGCAGAAGTAGACGGCAGCTTCGATCTCGGGGGTGTACCGGCCTATCCCGTCGGCGGACACGACGACGGGAAGCGGGCTGCGATTGCCTGCCGCCCGGAGCGCCTCGCCGAGACCGCTGTCCGCGAGCAGTGGCGGGTAGATGCCGTGAGCCAGCTCGCGGAGTTCGCGGATGGTGTCCTTGACACTGTCCGCCAGCTCGTCAAGCATCTGGGCCGCGGCCGGCGGATCGTCGGCGATGATGTCACGCGCCAGGCGCAGGTTGACCGCCATGGCCACCAGATGCTGCTGCGCGCCGTCGTGCAGGTTGCGCTCCACCCGGCGGCGCTCGGCGTCGCCGGCGGCGACGATGCGGGCCCGGGAGAGCCGCAGCTCGTCGGCTTGCCTGCGCAGCTCGTCGAGGGTGGTCTGCAGCGCCGTGTCCAGCCGCGCGTTGTGCACGGCCAGCCCGACCTGCCGGGCGAGCTCGGTGAGCACGCGGTCGTCATCCTCGGAGAAGCTGTCGGCCGCGGCGGGCCGTTCGACCACGATCAGGCCGAGAAGCTCGCCCCCGTGGCTGGCCGGCGCCACCCGCAGCTGTGCGTGCTCGCGGCCCCTGAGCAGGGCCGGCAGCCAGACCGAGGCCCAGGCGCTGCCCGACACCCCGGCCCTGGTCACCACGGGACGCTCGCGGGCGGAGACGATGAGCGAGCCGGGGCCGGCGTCCGGCACCGACGCCGCCCGCTCCAGCACGTCCCCGGTCCCGGTGTAGACCTCGGCACTGGTCAGCCCCATGGTCTTGCGTAGCGACTCGGCCAGCTGCAGCAGCAGCTCGTCCATCGGGATGGCCCTGGTCATGCGGCTGCCGAAGCCGCGGAGCGCCTCGTCGGGAGCCTCGCGGGCGCCGTAGATGAAGCGCGTCGCCGAGGCGACAAACCGGTCCCTGGCCGGCAGGTACCCGATCGCCGCTACCGCCGCCGCCAGCATCGACAGCCCGAGTACCTCCCGGTCCGCAGCGCTGCGGGGCGCGGTCCCTATGCCGAACACGATCACGAGGTATATGGCCGCGACCACCACGGTGAATCCCGCTATCGACAGCACCTGGACCAGGACGCGGCCGCCGGAGGGCCCGAGGCCCCGCAACTGTCCGGCTATCATGCCGAGCGGCAGGAAGATCGCGCAGCCCGCCGCCACGGCGGCGACTGCCCCCGGCCACATGACGAGTACGTGCAGAACGAGGACCACCAGCGCCGCGTCGGCCGCCAGCACGGCGCCGACCGCCATCCACTGCATCCGCTGCCGGTCGCGTCCCCCCACCGCCAGGTAACGGAGCCGCACCGCGGGGAGAGCACACGCCGCGGCCAGCGGCCACGCCACGGCCGCTGCCGCCAGCGGGAACGGGCGGCCGGCGATCGCCAGTGCCAGGCCGGTGCCCGCTGCGGCGGCGTATGCCAGGCCCGCGCCCGCCCGCCTGCCCCGTCCGCCGAGCCGGCCATCGGGCAGGGCGAGCAGCATATGAACGGAGATCGCGATGACGAGCGGCGCCGCGAGCGTCGCGACGCCGCGTGCAGCGTGATGCTGGCCGCTGGAGAGGTCATCACCGATCCGCGCTGCGGTCAGCGCGACCGAGGCCGTCAGGGCACCGAACGCCACCTGCCATAGAGCCACTCGCTGCGGTGCACGGGCGAGGACGGCGCCCGACAGCGCGCCGGCCAGGACCAGCCCGAAGGCGACGGCCTGCAGGGCAGGGAGCTTGCCGGGAACCCGGAGCCCGGCTACCGCGATCGCGACGGTGAGCACGGGCATGACCATTCCGGCCAGCCTGCGCCGCGCAGCGCCGCCGCCAGGTGGCGGTACCACGGTGGCCTGGTCGTGGAGGGCAGTGTTCGTCATCGTTTCACTCCGCTCGCAGGATGGCGGCCGGCGGTGTCAGGGCGGCCTTGCGGCCGGGCAGCGCGGCGGCGACGTTGGCCAGCAGCAGCGCGGCCAGGGCGGCCAGGGCGATCGAGCCGGCCGGGATGACTGGGTCGGGGACAGCGGACAGCTCGCTGGCGAAGAGCAGCCACAGCCAGCGGCCAGCGGCGATGCCCAGCGGGATGCCGATGAGCAGGCCGACGCAGGTGATGACCGTTGACTGCCAGGCGACGGCGCTAGCCAGCTGCCGCCGGGTGAAGCCCAGCGTCTTGAGCAGCGCGAAGTCGCGGCGCCGCCGCACCGACGCCGTGAGGGTCAGGGCGAGGGCGGCCAGCGTCCCGGCGGCGAGGCCGCCGGCCAGGATCGCGGGCATCGTGCCCATCGACCGGTAGTTGACGATCTCCGCCGGGCGCTGCGCGGGCAGCACCGAGGCTAGGTTGACGTACTTCGCGATGTCGCCGAAGACGGCCTGCGCCTGTGGCGAGGTTCCTGCTGCGTTGAGCTGCTGGGTGATCCGCTCCAGTGAGCGCAATCCGGCCGCCGGGCCCGCTCCCGGCCGCAGCCGGACGAGGATGGCGTTGGGACCCGACAGCGGGCCGTACTGGCGCAGTGCTGCCGCGGCTGCGACCTGGACGGGGATGATCGCCCCGGTACTCATCGAGGCGTGTACGCCCAGCACAGTGCCGATGCTGGGCAGCGTCGCCGTCCCGGCAATCCGCACCGCCCCTGCCATCACCGAGCGCACCGGCACCGCGGTGCGTCCGCGGCCCGGCTCCAGGGCAAGCCGCAGCCCCGCCACCCCGGAGGCCGGCAGCCCGGCGCCGAGCGCTGTCCGGACCGCGCCCGACCGGCGCTCGCCCGTGCCCTGGCCGCGGGCGGCGACCCGGTGCGGCGCCTGCCGGAAGGCGATAGCCGCCGCCACCGCGGCCAGCGTCAGCGCGAGCGCGAGCGCCCCGAGCCCGAGCACCACCCCGTCGAGGTAGATCCCGCGTCCGGGGTCTACCTCCCGGACCGGCCCGAACAGCGAGAACGGCGATAGCCCGACGGCGACGACGGCGGCGAGCAGCGCCCCCGTCGCGACCGCGCCGACGATCCCGGCCAGCCCGTCGGCCATGATCGCGGCCGGCCCGGCGCCGAGGGCCCGCAGGATCGCGTTGTCGTCGGCGCCGACGCCGTGACTGCTCGTGGCGTCGGGACTGGTGCTCAGCAGGTGCTCGTACTCCTGCTCGACAACGGTGTCGTCCAGGCTGCCGCCACGGAGCCGGAGGCCGACGTACGGAGAGGAGATACAGCACGGGTTGAGCTGCCTGGCCAGGGCGGGCGTCCCGACCAGGAAGCCGGTGCGCTGCTGGTCGATCGCGTCCTGGACGACCTGGATGTTGTCCACGTTGACGCCGACGACGGTGAAGTTCAGCTTCCGGTAGAGCGGCGTGACGTTTCGCTGCTGGCCCGTGCCGACTCCGACACGAAGATGGGAGCCGACGTGCAGGCGCAGCAGGGCGGCGGCATCCGGGGTGGCCACGATCTCGTCCGGGCGCGCCGGGTTGGCGGTCCGGCCGCGGATGATCGTCAGCCGGTCCTGGCCGGCGAACATGCCATTCGTGCTGGCGACCAGCTCCACCTGTGTGATCAGGACTGTGCCGACCCGGCCGGCCGGGGTGAGGGTCACCGCCTTGTAGGACTCCGCGGTCTCGGCCCTCCGCACGCGCGGCAGCCGGGCGAGCTGCCGGAGAAATGCCGCACCCTGCGGTCCCTGGTTCGCGGTCGGCTGCACGATGAGGTCGGAGGGATTGGTGGCGGCCAGGAAGCTCGGGTACGACGCGTAGGTGCGGCGTGCCGCGATCATCGACGCCATGGCCACGCCGCCGACCAGGCCGATCAGCACGGCCAGGGCCAGGTAGCCGCTCCGCCGGCGGCGGAAGGTGGCACGGAACCTGTACCAGGCCACCCGCGGTGCCTGCCCGCTGCGGCCCGCTCTCTCGTCTCGCATCGCCATCACTCAGCCCGCAGCAGCAGGGCGGCCGGCGTCCGCGCCGCTTGCCTGCCCGGCAGGGCCGCGACGAGGTTGGCCAGGATCAGGGCGGCCAGGGCGGCCAGGGCGATCGAGGCGCCCGGGATGACCGGGTCGGGGACGGCGGAGAGCTCGCGGGCGAACAGGAGCCACAGCCACCGGCCGGCCGCTATCCCCAGCGGCACCCCGACCAGCAGCCCGGCTACGGCGATCACCGTGGACTGCCAGGCGACGGCTCCGGCCAGCTGGCGCCGGGTGAAGCCGAGCGTCTTCAGCAGCGCGAAGTCACGCCGCCGGCGCCGCACCGAGGCGACCAGGGTCAGCCCGAGGCCCGCCACCGCCCCGGCCGCGAGACCGCCGGACAGGATCGCGGGCATCGCGCCCATCGACCGGTAGTTCACGATCTCTGCCGGCCGCTGGGCCGCCAGGAGATCGATGGTGTCCGCTATCGACCCGCCGCCGCTGGTGGCCTTTGCCCGCGGCGAGTTCAGGGCCTGCGTGAGCTGCCGCCTGATGGCCTGCAGCGATCGCAGCCCGGCCGCCTGGCCGGCGCCGGGTCGCAGCCGCACCAGGATTGCGTTCGGACCGGAAAGGAGGGGGCCGAACGGGCCGCTGAAGGCGCCCCCGGGGAGAACCGCAGTGGAGAACAGCGCCCCTGTGCTCATCGACGAATGGACACTCAGCACGCCGCCGATCGCCGGCATGGTCGCGGTGCCTGCGATCCGCAGCCGGACATGGAAGCCGCCACTGGCGAGCGTCACGGTATCGCCGACCCGCTGGTGCAGCTGGGCGAGGGTGGCCGGCCCGAGCACGACGTCGTGGCTGCTGTCGAGGCCGTGACCGGACAGGACGTTCGGGGCCACCGCCGGGCGAGTGGGTGCGGCCGTGGCCGGGACGGTCTGGCCGTCAACCTGGACCGTCGCGAAGTACACCCCGGTGGTGGCGGCCACCATGCGGTCCCTGGCCAGCAGCGGGCCGGCCCACCGGGCGGGCACGGGGCCCCACCCCTGGACCGCGTAGAAGGCATAGTCGAAGTTCCACCCGTACAGCGCCGGATGGGAGACCAGCGTGCTCAGGCCCGCCCCGAAGGTGAGGGTCGCAGTGACCACCGTCATCGCCAGCACCGCACCCGCCATGACCGAACGGACCGGCACCGCGGTCCGCCCCCGCCCCGGCTCCAGGGCCAGCCTCAGGCCCTCAACCCCCGGGGCAGGCAGCCCGGCGGAGAGCACCGTCCGGACCGCACCCGGCCGGCCCCCGGCGATCAGCTCACGGGCCGCCGCCCGGTGCGGCGCCTGCCGGTGCGCGATGACGGCCGCCACCCCGCCGAGGACGAGTACCAGTCCTGCCGCGCCAAGCACCAGTACTGTCCAGTCGAGGTAGATGCCCCGCCCGGGGTCCACTGAGCGTACCGGCCCGAACAGCGAAAACGGCGACAGGCCGGCCGCGACGGCGGCCGCGGCCAGCGATCCGGCGGCCACAGCCACCGCCACGCCCAGTAGCCCGTCGGCCATGAGTGCTGCGGGGCTGGCTCCGAGCGCCCGCAGCACCGCGGCGTCATCAGCGGCGGCGCGCAGCTGCCGGGAGGTCGACTGGGTCCCGATGATCAGCGCGGCGAGCCCCGCGATCACCGCGAACACGCCGAGAGCGATGGCCTCCGGGCGGATCGCCCGCTGCGCCTGCGCCTCGATGGCCGAGGTGATATAGACGTAGAGCTGAGATCCGGCCGGCGCGATGTAACGGCTGGTGGCCACCAGATGCTGATACTCCCTGCCGACTGCCGTGTCATACCGGCTGCCGCCGGCCAGGCGCAGGCCGACGTACTCGCCGCTAGCACAGCAAGAGGCGAACTCCCGGGCGAGCGCCGGCGTGCCGAGCAGAAAACCGGTCCGGCCGGAGTCGATACCGTCCTGGAGGACCTGGGTGTTGAACACCCCGATCCCGACCACCGAAAGGTCCACTAGCCGGTTGCCGGGAATGCCGGTGCCCTGCGGGGAGCTGCCGATCAGCCCGACCCGGATATGCGAGCCCACGTGCAGGTGGAGCAAGGCGGCGGCGTCCGGGCTGGCCACCACCTCGCCCGGCCGCGCCGGATTGGCCTTCCGGCCCGCCGTGATCGTCACCTGGTCCTGGCCAGAGTAGAGGCCGTGCGGACCGGCGAGGCTGGCGGCCAGCTGCACGTGCGCGAGCAAGACGGTGCCGGGTTTGCCGTCCCGCGTGAGGGTGGCCGCGTTGACGGCACCGCGACGGCAGTGCCCCGCACGTGCGGGAGCCGGGCCAGCTGGGCGACGAATCCTGGCGAGTAGCTCAGCCTGGTGAACGGCTGCACCACCAGGTCCGACGGGTTGGTGCTGGCCAGGAACTTCGGGTACGACGCGTACGTACGGCGGGCCGCGATCATCGAGCCCATGGCCACGCCGCCGACCAGGCCGATCAGCAGGGCCAGGGCGACGTAGCCGCCCCACCGGCGGCGGAAGGTCACCTGGAACCGGTACCACGCTGCCCGCAGCGCCGGCCCGGTCACGCTGGTCTCCTCATCGGCATGGGCATCACTCGGACCTCAGCACCAGCGCGGCACGGGTCCGGGCGGCGGACCGGCCGGGGATGGCCGCGACCAGGTTGGCCAGGATCAGGGCGGCCAGGGCGGCCAGGGCGATCGAGGCGGCCGGGATGACGGGGTCGGGCACGGCGGAGAGCTCGCGGGCGAACAGGAGCCACAGCCAGCGGCCGGCCGCTATCCCCAGCGGCACCCCGACCACCAGCCCGGCGGCGGCGATCACCGTGGACTGCCAGGCGACCGCTCCGGCCAGCTGGCGGCGGGTGAAGCCCAGCGTCTTCAGCAGCGCGAAGTCGCGACGGCGGCGCCGCACCGAGGCGACCAGAGTCAGTCCGAGCGCAGCGACAGTTCCGGCCGCGACCCCGCCGGCCAGGATCACCGGCATCGTGCCCATGGACTTGTAGTTCACGATCTCGGCCTGCCGCTGCGCCGGCAGCACGTTGGCCACCAGTTCCAGCGCCACCGGGCCCGCGTGGGCCAGGACTTGCGGAGAGTGGGCGATCCTGTCGTAGGCGCTCGTGATCTGCTCCAGTGACCGCAGACCCGCGGCCGGGCTTACGCCGGGCCGCAACCGCACCAGGATGGCGTTGGGCCCCGAAAACGAGCCGGACTGGGCCAGCGCCGCCGATGACACGATGCTGGTCGGCAGGATCGCGCCCGTGGCCAGCGAGGGATGGATCCCCAGCGTGTCGCCTAGGGCGGGGAGCGCGGCGGTGCCGGCGATCCGCAGCCTAGCGCCGCGGATCACTGGACCGAGCTGCACCGTGACCTGGTCGCCGACCTGCTTATGCAGCGCGGCGAGCGTAGCCGGGCCGAGCACGAGCTGGCCCGGGCCGTCGAGTCCGCGCCCGGACAGGATGCGGGGGCCGACCGCCGCGCGGACCGGGGAGAGGATGGCCGGCACCATCTGCCCATCGATCAGGACCGTCAGGAAGTACACGCCGCTCCTGGTGGCAATCAGCGGGTCGCGTCGCAGCAGCGGGGTGGTCGCCGACGGGAACGGCCCCCAACCGTCGGTGGAGTACAGGGCGTAGCTGAAATTCCACCCATACAGGGCGGGCCGGGAGACCAGGTAGCTCAGGCTCGCGCCGAACGTCAGCGTTGCGGTGACCACGATCACGGCCAGGATGGCTCCGGCGAGCACCGAACGGACCGGCACGGCGGTGCGGCCCCGCCCGGGTTCCAGCGCGAACCGCAGGCCGGCCACGCCCGTGGCGCCGAGCCCGGTGCTCAGAGCCGCCCGCACCACGGCCGAGCTGCGGCCGGTCGGCTGCGGGCGGGCGGCGGCGCGGTGCGGTGCCTGGCGGTAGCCGATGACCGCGGCCACGCAGCCCAGGACGAGGACCAGCCCGAGCGCGCCCAGGACGAGCACAGTCGCATCGATGTAGATGCCGCGGCCTGGCTCTGCCTGGCGGACCGGCCCGAACAAGGAGAACGGTGACAGGCCGACGGTCACGGCCACGGCCAGCAGCGCCCCGGCCACAACGGCGGCGAGAACACCGAGGACGCCGTCAGCGGTGGCCGCGGCGGGCCCGGCGCCCTGCGCCCGCAGGATGTCCGCGTCGTCGGCGGCGACGCGTAGTTGCCGGGAGACGGACTGAGCGCCGATGATCAGCGCGGCGAGCCCGGCGATGAGCCCGAATACGCCGAGCGCGACAGCCTCAGGGCGGATCGCGCTTTGCGCCTCCGCCTCGATCGCCTGGGTGCTGTAGACCTGCAGGAGTTGTAGAAGCTTACTGGCGCCGCTCCCGAAGACGGAACCGGAGGTAGCCAGGTTCAGGTACTCCCGGGCGACGGCCGCGCCGTACCGGCTGCCGCCCGCCAGCCTCAGGCCGATGTAGGACGTGCCGGAACAGCAGCGTACGAACTCCCGGTCGAGGGCAGGGGTGCCGATCAGGAAGCCGGTCCGGCCGGCGTCGATGTCGTCTTGCACGACCTGGGTGCTCACGACTCCGATGCCGGTCACGGTCAGGTCGAGCTTGCGGTAGAACGGTGGGAGTCCCGGCTTGGGGCTCGACGCCCAGATGCCGACGCCTAGCCGCGACCCCACGTGCAGGTGCAGCAGGGCCGCGGCCCGGCTGGTCGCCACCACCTGGTCCGCCCGCACGGCCCGGTGCCCCGCCGTGACCGTCAGCCGGTCCTGGCTGGCGAACATGCCGTCACGGCTGGCGACGAGCTGCACCTGGGTAAACAGGACCGAGCCGTACCCGCCGCCCGGCGCGAACGTGGCGGCGTTGAGGGCGTCGGCAGTGGCCAGCCCCTGCACGTGCGGCAGGTGGCGGAGCCTGGTGAGCAGATCGGTATAGATGCGGTAGGCCTGGGCGGCGGTCACCGCGCTGCCAAGGTTCGTGTTCGGCTGGATGATCAGGCCCGACGGGTTGGTGCTGGCCAGGTAGTCGGGATAGGAGGAATCGGTGCGCCGGGCAGCGGTCACGGCGGCCATGGCGATCCCGCCGATGAGGCCGACCAGGGCGGCCAGGGCCAGGTATCCGCCCAGCCGGCGGCGGAGAGTAGCGCGGAACCGGTACCCCACTAGGCGCGCGGTGCCGCCATTCACGCTAGACGGCCTCGACCGGCAGGCCGGCGCCGCGTTGTGGCTCGGTCCCCGGCTCGGCCGG
>CAVPBZ010000013.1:0-666260 GCA_963702235.1 uncultured Actinomycetes bacterium | reverse complement strand
CCAGCCCTCATGGTGTGGCTGAATGCCGGAATGGGGACGTTTGAGGATCGCGTGCACCGCGCCGGAGGCACCCTGATCACCCCGGAGCACTCCGCCGCGGTGCTGCTCACCCACCTGGCCAGCGATGACACGGGCCTGGATCGGCGCCGCCTGCCGTCGCGGCGTCAGCCCGCCAGCGCCACAGGCAGGCGGTCAAGGGCGGGGACGGTGAGGTCGGGCTGCGCGCCGATCGTGTCGAACGGGGCGGCGGAGCGGTTCACCCACACCGTGCGCATCCCGGCCGCGCTGGCGCCGACACTGTCGAACGCGTTGCAGGTGACGAGCCGGATGTGCCCGGCCGGCAGGGAAAGCCGCTCGGCCGCGTGCCGGTACACCAGCGGTGACGGCTTGAACACCCGGACCTCATCGACACTGATCCGCTGGCCGAAGAACCCCCCAAGGCCACTGTTTTCAAGACAGTTCCTGATCATGGAGCGGGTCCCGTTGGAAAGCACCGCCAGCTCGTACCCCATACCGGCGAGCGCCTGCAGAGCGGGAACGGCGTCCGGGAATGGCTGCAGGTGGTCATAAAGCTCGACGAGCCGCCGGGCCTGCCTCTCGGTGAGGCGCGCACCGACGGAGGCCACGGCGAAGTCAAGCGCGCGTGACGTCACCCACCGGAAGTCCTGGTAACGGCCCATCACCGTGAGCCGGAAAGCGTATTCCAGCTGCGTCAGCCGCCAGAGCCTGGCCACCATGCGGCCGTCAGAGCCGCCGAGAACCTGACCGAGCTCGCTGGAGATAGCGATCGGGTCAACCAGCGTCCCGTACAGGTCGAACGCCAGTACCTGGCAGCCGGTCACGGCGCCTCCCGGGTTATCCGCCGCCATTGGTGACCGCCAGCAGGAGACCGGCGAAGTCCTGGCTGCACGGCCCGCATGCCGCCAGGTGGGCTGCCACGCCGGGGTAGCGCCCGGCCGCGTCCACGCCCGCGGCGGTGAGGTTGACGCGCATGCAGGTCACGCTCAGCCGCCTGCCGCGCACCGCCCCAGCGCCCAGGCGGTCCAACCAGGCCGACGACTCCTCATCGAGGTCCACAGCCGACGCCCTGGCACGTTCCACGCCCGACAGGCTACCGCCAGGTGCAGCCAACTCCGCTCTCACGATGGCATGGCCTCCGCGTCGCCGTGCTCTCAGTCAGCGGGGGCCTGCGTTTGCGTGGTATCGGCGTGCCTGCCCATGATGTCAGCAGAGCCGCCGCTAGGGATGGCACTCGCAGGGGGGACCGGGAGAACGGGCGGAACGGACGCATGACGTCGGTGATCTTCCTGTCCTGCCGCGCCCGCGACGGGGCGGCACTTCCTCGCCTTCGGCGGCATCTGTTCGTCATGACCTACACCATGCAAGAGGCTTGCACGAGACCGCCGGACAGTCCGGACTGGGCACCGCGCGTGTCTTCGGCGACGAAGCTATCAACGGGGTGGCTGGCACGGCCCGTTTCGACTGGGACGCGGTGGATGCCTGGTACGAGGAGGACGAGCAGGTCTTCGTGCATCCCCGCAACCCGCCAGCTGCTGCCCATCGCGGGCCTGGTCGCCTTCTGCAACGAGAAGACCGACATCGACGTGGACGGCATACGGCTGCCCCGCGCCCGAACCCACTTCTCCTGGTGATCAAACGAGGCTGCCCTTCTTGGAAGCGACGGGGTAAGACCGCGGCCGCGGGGCGCGCTAACTGTGCGGACGGATTCACGCGACGACATCCATAAGGAGGCGGGCCATGCCCCTGCTGCACCCGGGCGACACGTTCCCCCAGCTGGCCTTCAACATTCCCGGCGCGCAGGCCATCGAGGTTCCCGGTTCGTTCGCCGGCGAGTTCGGGGCCGTGCTGTTCAACCGCGGAGCGTGGTGCCCCTACTGCACCGCCCAGCTGCGCGCGTTCCAGCGGGCCGCTGATTCCCTGGCCCAGGCCGGCATCCGGGTGGCCGCGCTGTGGGTCAACGACGAGAGGACTACCGCGGAGTTCACCGCCAGGCACGGCCTGACCTTTCCGCTGGGGCACAGCGCCGACGCCCGCGCGGTCGCCGGGCTGACCGGCGCGTTCGTCAACGAAGACCCGCTGTACCTGCAGTCCACCGGGTTCGTGCTAGACCCGCAGGGCAAGTTGATCGTGAGCGTGTACTCCAGCGGCGCCATCGGCCGCCTGGTGCCCGAGGACGTGATCGGCCTGGTCCGGTACCTGCGCGAGCACGCCGCCGCGTCGTCCTGACAGCCATGGGACCGGATGCCATGAACGACGCGGACATCAAGACCGGGAACACCCTACGAGGAGAGCAGAGACCATGAGCACCGACCTGACAGGAACTGTCGCCCTGATCACCGGAGCCAGCAGCGGTATCGGCAAGGCCACCGCCCTCGCCATGGCCGACCGGGGCGCTCACGTGCTGGTGGGCGGTGCGCGGCCGTAATGCGGCACGCGGGGAGGCCATCGTGACGTCGCTCCGCGCCAGCGGCGCACCGCCGCTGGTGTGCTCATGGGCGCACCGCCGCGCGTGCGCTCATGGGCGCACCGCCGCGGGTGCGCTCATGGGGTGTCCGGGCGGCGCGAAGAAGTGTGTCGTGGGCCGCTCGAGCCGCTGGCCGCAGATGAACAGGTCAACCTTTTCGTTGTAGAAGGCCACGAGGCCGGCGATGGGCTGGAGCTGGCGGGTCGGGAAGTCGTAGGCCCACGCCAGATCGGGGTGCACCGTGTCGCCGGCGCGGACCGCCCAGTACCGGCTGGTGGTGCCCTTGTACGGGCAGCTGGTGACGGTACCGCTGGGGATCAGGCGGTCGAAGCTGACCTCCGTCGGGTTGATGTAGTACCTCGTGGGCAGCCCCGTCTCGAACACCATGACCGGTGCGGGCGACTCGGCGAGGACCACCCCGTCCAGCTCGACGCGCACCGGGCGGGTCGAGCGCAGCGCGTCAACCTGCACGTAGGGGTTGCGTGGGTGCACGAACACCTGCTCGTCCTCCTCGAACCAGGCATCCAGCGCCGCCCAGTCGAA
The DNA here is from genome assembly GCA_963702235.1 of uncultured Actinomycetes bacterium. Classification (GTDB taxonomy): domain Bacteria; phylum Actinomycetota; class Actinomycetes; order Streptosporangiales; family Streptosporangiaceae; genus PALSA-505. The sequence goes on along the minus strand of CAVPBZ010000013.1, from coordinate 663,232 downwards.
TCGGACCGTGCCGGCCAGCCCCGGGACCGGTGAGTCGGTGACCAGCCGGGCCGCGCCGGGCCGCTGGACCTGCCCGGCCTGCAGCGCATGCGCCTCGGATGTGCCGCGCCTGCTCTGCTGGCTGCGGCCTTCCGGGATGAGCAGATCACGGCGCACGTCCGCGACTGGGATGTAGTACTGGGGGTAGTACGGCCATTCCCACACATACAGCGCCTGGGTGGTGTCGAGCACCTTCTCGCCGGCCAGGAACGCGCGGACGCGGCGCGGTGCCGGCTCGACATGGTTGACGGCGGTGATCGCCGCCGGATACTCGTTCACGGCGGAACTCCCTCGGATTGGTTGTGACTCCTCGAGATTGTTAGCGGGCGGGACCGCCCGGTGTCTTACCTCGCTGACGGCAGCCCTGGGCCCGCGGGTGTCTGACGTCGGCGTGGCCTGGCCGTTGACGGAGCCGGGACAGCCGCTCGCAGGGCGGCCCAGGCACGCCCCTGACGTTCAGCAATGATCCCGAGCCGGGCCAGGTCCCGGATGGTCTGGTATGGGTCGGCGTGCGCAAGGCCAGGATCCGGGGAAGCCCGGCGGCGCGCGCCTTCTGCGATTTTGCCGAGCCAGGGGATCCCGCCGCGACGGTAAGACGGGCGCCTGCCCAGGCGCTAACGCAGAGTGGGAGCTTGGCGGGCGTCCAGGCATCCCGCGGAACCGAATCTCCGTCGCAACCAGCAGAGGAGCATCATGTCGCGACAGCTCGATGGCAGGGTAGCGGTAGTCACCGGCGCGGGACGTGGCATCGGGCGCGCCACTGCGGTCGCGCTCGCGCGCGAAGGGGCAGACGTGGCTTGCGTGGCACGCACCGCATCGCAACTGGCCGAGACAGCCGCCCTGGTCCGCGGGGCCGGCCGCCGTGCCCAGCAGATCGAGGCTGACATTAGCGAGCCCGGCGCGCCGTCGTTGATCGCCGCTAAAGTCCTGGCCAAACTGGGTACCGTCAACATCTTGGTGAACAACGCCGCTACGGTCGACCCGGCCGGGCCCACCGCGACCGCCGGGCCGGAGAACTGGGCACGGGCCGTCGCGGTCAACCTGACCGGCCCGGTTCGCCTGACCCTCGCCGTTCTGGGCGGGATGATCGAGCAAGGCTACGGCCGCATCGTCAATGTCTCCAGCGGCATCGCCGCCGCTCCAGGCGCGATTCCGGGCCTGAACGCCTACACGGCCTCCAAGGCCGCCCTGGAGGCTCACACCCTCGGCCTGGCCGCCGAACTGACCGGAACCGGTGTCACCGTCAACATCGTGCGCCCCGGCCCGGTTGACACCGCGATGCCAGCCTGGATCCTGGACCAGCCACCCGCCCGGATCGGCGCCGGACTGCACGACCGGTTCGTGGCGATGCGCGACGCGGGTCTGCTGGCTTCCCCCAACCAGCCGGCCAGAATGATCGCCGACCTCGTTACCGGTGACACCACCGGCCAGATCGCCGGGGCCAGCAACCCAGCCACGATCTCCGGTAACCAGCCGAGGTGACTTCGAATGGTGAGATCGGTAGTCGCTGGCCTTGAATACATCGTCCGCGCGGCCGATGTACGTGCTGTAGCCGTCGGGGTCGCGACGGGCGATGTCACCGGTGTGGTAATGGCCGTCCCGCATTGCCTCGGCAGTGCGCTCTGGGGCCCCGCGCTATCCGGTCATCAAGCCGGCTGAGCGGCTGGTCAGGTCCAGGCAGATTTCACCCTCGTCGGCCGGCCAGTTACGGAGTGGTCTACCGTTCTGGATCGGTTGACACCGCCATGCAAGCCTGGATCCGCGCCCAGTCACCGACAAAGTTCGGCGCGGCGCTGCACGAGCGGTTCGCCAGGAGCTACGAAGAAGGCTTGCCGATCACTGCCGACCTGGTCGCCTTCTACGGCCCGGACCCACTTCGTCAAGTGAGCGTCATGGCCGCGGCGCAGTTCACTTAGCGGCGAGGATGTCGGTCCTCTGGATCTCCGGCTCCTTGGCCAGCAGGCCGGGACCGGCCTGGCCGAGCGCAGTGGCGATCGGGCCGTTCAGGTGCGCCTGGCGCCCGTTCTCGTCGGTGAACGTGTCGAAAATGCCGTAGGTGGTTTCGCTCAGCTTGAATGCGTACCAGGTAACCGTCCCAGGCTCGGCCGCAGCCAGCGGCTGGGCCTGCGTCAGGAACGCGGCGAGCTCGTCTTCCTTGCCCGGCTGGGCTTCCAGGATGACAAGAAGCCCTCGGTCAACGCTCATGAAAGATCCTTCCGCTGGGTTCACAGTGAAACGTTAGGCCGTGGCCGGAGCATGCGACAGTGGCGGATCCGCCGAGAATGGTACTGTTCCCGACATGCGCATCACCGTGCTCGCCGTGCCGGGCCTGTTCGACTCCGGGCTGAGCGCCGTCCTGGACGTGCTGGCCACCGCGAACGTCCTCCGCGGGGACGTGGCCACTTCCGTACCCCCATTCGACGTGACCGTAGGCGGCACCGAAGCCTCGGTGCGCACCGGACATGGGCTGCGCCTGGCCACCACGCCGCTGGCCGAGCTGGCCGTCGTCCCCGATCTGCTGGTCGTGCCGGCGATCGGATGTGACCTCAAGGCGCCTCAGATCGTGGACCTCGTGCGGAACCATCCCGCACTGGCCCACGTCACGGCTCTGCGCACGGCTGGCAGCGCCCTGGCGGCGGCGTGCACCGGGACATTCTTCCTGGCCGAGGCGGGCGTGCTCGACGGCCGGCTGGCCACCACCAGCTGGTGGCTGGGGCCGGCCTTCCGCCGCCGCTACACCGCCGTGCGGCTGGACGAGCGCCGGACGCTGGCCCGCGACGGGCAGATCACCACGGCCGGCGCCGCGTTCGCGCACATAGACCTGGCGCTGTCGATCGTGGCTCAGCAGAGCCCCACGCTTGCCGACCTCGTCGCCCGCTACCTCGTGATCGGCGATCGCCCATCCCAGGCGATCTTCGCTGTGCCGTCGCACCTGGCCGCCACCGACCCCACGATGACCGCATTCGAGCGGTGGGTCCGCGACCACGTCGCCGAGCCGTTGCAGATCAGCAGTGCGGCGGCCGCGCTCGGCGTCAGCGAACGCACCCTGCAGCGCACCGCTGCGGCCGCGCTCGGCATGTCGCCAATCGACTTCGTCCACGAGATCCGGCTAGATGAGGCGACTTTCCTGCTGCGCACGACCAACCAGACGGTCAACGCCATCGCAGCGGCTGTTGGCTACCAGAACACCAGCACGCTGCGCGCCCTGGTCCGGCGGCGACGCGGCACCACCATCAGCGCGCTGCGCCACGTTCGCCCCAGCCACTAACCCTAATCACCTGGCCGAGAGCCGACCGGGCGCGCGGCCAGTTGCAGGAGTTCAACGCCTACGGACAGATGCCTTTCTTTCCTGAGCACGCGCGTTCCGCCCGGCCGGATACGACCTGGGCCCGCCTCAGGCCACGCTGGTTTGCGCTGGTGTGCCCGCTCCGGAAATAGCTCGCCGCGCTGGGCATGGCATTGCTGTGCTGCTCCGGGTGTACGCCGGATGCATCGACGGCCAGGACCAGTTGTGGAACGCCCGTATCGATGACGCGGTGCGTGACGACGAGACGGCTGAATCCTGTTTCGCCGTGGTTTCGCCAACACCCACCACCAGCCGGGAACCCTGAGGAATGACCGGCTTGTCACAAGATCGACCCCTGACAGCATTGACGCTGGTCAGGGGCTGTTTTGGCTGGTGGTGGCAGGTGCTGGGTTCGAACCAATGCAGGCTGAGCCGGCGGTTTACATCCCTGAAGGAGCGGGCCGGTGTCAAGTGGCCTGGTCTGACCGTTTTTCTGCTGGTTTCCGGCTGGGTTCGAGGCATGCCGGAGGGAGGGACGGGGTCAAGGTGGAGCGCCCGGCTGGCCGAACGACCTTGAAGGCCGGCCCTTCCTCCGGCACACGCTTGGCGGAGCCGGGAACGATATATGCGATGTGCGGGTGCCACCCCGTGTGCAGTTGGTGTCCTTGGGCAGGCGCCTGGCTGCGTTCATCCCTTCGGGGGTGCCCGCGGCTGGCTGCCGCGGGGGCATGGGGCGGGTTCGCGTGCGGGCAGCGGGATCAATCAGACAGGCGGCCGGCCGCCTCGAGGGCGGGGCCAGTAAACCGGCGATCACGCGCTGCCCGCGTCCGGGCCTGCTCACCCGGCCTGCCGCGTGGCGGCGTCCAGGCTGCGGACCTGACCGTCGCGCATCGCGTAGAAGACCCAGGTGAGCAGCTGGCGGGCCATGGCGACCTTGGCGATATTGCGCGCCTGGGCGCCGCGGCGGGCGATGATGTCCTCCTTGCGCTGGCGCAGCGGATGACCGGCCGGCACGTGCTGGATGGCCTCGGTCAGCGCCCAGCGCAAGATCCGCGATCCCTGCTTGGTGATGTGCCCGCGGCTGACCTTGGTGCCGGACTCGCGGTGGCGGGGAGTCAGCCCCGCCCACGAGCACAGCTGAGCCGGGCCAGGAAACCGGGTGACGTCGCCGATCTCGGCGGTGATCACCGCGCCCAGCACCGGGCCGATGCCGGGCAGCGCGCGGATCGCCCGGTATCCCCGGTCGGTGTCCAGCATCCCGGCGATGGCGGTGTCCAGCAGCGCGATCTCGGTGGCCAGCAGTCCGCAGACCTTGCGCAGCGAGGCCACCTTGCCCGCATACGGCTGGCTCAGCTCCAGGCCGTCCAGCCAGATGCTTCCCCCGACGCCGAAAATGTCGGTGCAGGTGACCGGGATGCCCAGCTTGGCCAGCACCGCGTGCACCTGGTCCTTGCAGCTGGTGCGGGCCCGGACCAGCTTGACCCGGTAGCGGGTCAGCTCCCGCAGCTCGCGCACCTCAGCCGCGTCCCGCTCATCGTTTTTGACCCGCCGGCAGGTAAACCCCCGCACCCCCAGCGGGTGCGCCAGGTGAACCTCCGCGCCGGCCGCAGCCAGCGTGTCCGCAGCCCAGTACCACCCGTACGTCGCCTCGACCACCACCTGCGGGCAGACGCCAGCCCGGGCGATCTGCCTGCGCAGCTCCGCCGGGCTGTTCGTGAACCGCGCGGTCTCCAGCTTCCTGCCATCCGGCGACATCCGCACCAGCACGCTACGGCGCCGGTGCAGATCCATCCCGACGACCTCCCGGCCGTCATAAGCTCCGGTCATAAGGGCCTCCCACCCTGGTGGAGACGGATGCATGCAACTTCCAGCATCCGCCAGGAGCGGAGGCCCGCTCCTTCATCGCATCAGACATCTCCCATGTGCACCCTGACCTGCGACTATGTTTTTCTCTTCTGGGCTTCTCCGGCTATTCTCCGCTTGTTCCGCACCCGGCAAGCCTTGTGTGATGTTGCTGGCATATCACAGCTTTCCCCCGCCGAGCACGTAAGCCAACCCAGACTAGATCGTAGATCCGCAGCAGGCTGGCGGCCTCGTCCACCACGAACACGACGAACCCGAAGCCGCCCAGTTCGGCGACCCGGCGCCGCGGTTCGCTGCCGACCGGAACGCTGAACACCGGGTCGTACGGGTCCTCGCAGACGCGGGCCAGCACCATCACGAGCATGTCGAACGCCTCGCCCGGCAGGCCGTTCATCTGGCGCAATGCTCGCTCGGCCAGCCAGGGCCGGTAGCTCAAGTGCCGCGGCGGTACAGCCGAACCGCGTCCTCCAGCAGCATGCCGACGCCCGTCCCGGCCAGGGCAAGCTCCTGCGCCTCATAGAACCCAGGCCGGTTCGCCGCTATAGCCAGAGCGCGCCATGCCCGCAACGTCCGCCGCAGGTTCTTCCATCCGGCCGGGTCCCGCGCCTCCGCTATGGCTTCCTGGTAAGCCCGCAGGAAGCCATCACGCTCACGCTCGGGCAGTTTCCGAAGGATGCCTTCGGGGTCGAGTGGGTCCTCCTGCTGTGGGTCGACGGGCATCGCGGTCATCTACCCATGGTAGCCAGCGTGCACGCGCGCCACAGGGCATGTGACTGGCGCGCCCTGCAGCGCCCTCACGCGTTGAGGGCGCCTGCTTGGGCTGTGATCTCATTCACCGTGAAACACGGGCCGGGTGGGAAGTTTCGATGCGAGGGTGCGGCGGGCTGCCTCCAGCTTGGCGGCTCATGGAGTGTCAGGTCCCTACGTCACCGTCGAGGACATCACCAGCTACTGGTGCCCCGTGGGATTCAAGTGCCCAAAGCTCCCTGACCGACAGTGACGTACTCAAGCTGGTGAGGGCTGGACTGACGTTGTGCGCCAGATCCGATGGTGCGACCCACCTCATCCGTCTCGCGGCAGCCGGCGTGCACGCCGAGGCGGAACGCGCCCGGGCCGCGGCTGTCCGGCACCGCGGGAAGCAGGTCGCCTCCGCCGTCGCATCCGCGAGCGAGTTGATGAGCCGGATACGCAGCGCCGCCCGGGCGCAAATCGATGAACTGGCGGTCACGAAGGCTGAGATCGCCACCAGCACGTCGACGCTGTACCAGGGCGCCAACGGCAAGCAGCCGATCAGCAAGGTGCCGCTGACGGTCAAGCTGTCGCCGGGGCCGACCGGGACGGTGTTCAACCCCCAGGCTGCCAGCGATCCCGACGACTTCGTCGTGACGGCCCATGGAAAGAGCGCCCCGTCCTTGTTCATGTTCGACTCGCTGGCCGGGAACCTCATCGGCTGGTCCCCGAGCGTGCCGCCCATCACCAGCGGCCATAACGTCCAGCACGTGGCGGGCGCCGTCTACACCGGGCTCGCCGAGGCGGCCACGCAGCAGGGTGACCGGCTGTTTGCCGCCAATGCCTCGATGGGAACGGTCGACGTGTTCAACGGGAGCTTCCACAAGGTCGCCAGCTTCGGCGATCCGAGCCTTCCGAAGAATGTGACGCCGTACGACGTGGCGCTGCTGGACGGCAACCTGTACGTCACGTTCGCCCCGCCGCCCGGCGTCACCACCGGACTCCAAGGGGCGATCGACGTGTTCAGCCTGAGCGGCCATATGCTCCGCCGGCTAGTGACCGGTGGCCCGCTGTTCGCCCCCTGGGGCATGGTGATCGCCCCAGCGCATTGGGGCAGCTTCGGCGCGGATCTGCTGGTCGGCAACGTCAACAACGGCCGGATCAACGCTTTCGACCCTGAGACCGGAGCCTTCCAGGGCACACTGCGTGACAAGGCCGGAAGGGCGATCGTCAACTCCGGCCTTTGGGGCCTGGCTTTCGTCAACGGCGTGATCGGCACCCCGCGGACTCTGCTGTTCTCGGCCGGCATCGACAGGTACCAGCACGGGCTGGTGGGACTGATCCGGCCGACCGGCCATTAAGGCACCTTCATCCAGCGCCTAAGGGCGAAGTAGCCAGGGGTTGGCTCCGTTCACCGTTGAGCGGGGCCACCCAACGCCATGGCGGACATCAGTGCGCTGCGGACACTAGCACGGGCGCTGCCCGGCGGCGCAAGATCAGTCCGTTGCGCCAAGGCCCCGGTCTGCTGCCCCGCGCGGTCCGGCAGTCGCTCGGCGGCGGGCCAGCTACTGCCTGATCGTCACGAGGGCGCGGACACGGTCGGCCAGGGCGGGTCGCCGGCATCTTTCCTGCGCGGCCGGGATGAGCTTAGGCGCGGTGTTCCTGTCCGAGTGGGGGACATCATCCACGTCACCGCAGCGTACCTGGCCGCCAGGTAGGGGCCGCTGCCAGTCTTCGCCGGACCGCTCCGGGGTCTGTGGGTGATCGCCGCGGCCGCGGTCAGCCCTGGGCGCAGGAGCTTGGGCGTGAGTTCGCTGCGCTGGATTGGTCAGTTCGCTGTGGCCATCCTGGCTCGCCTCGGCCTGCGTCAGACGGGTGACCTGTTAGCCCCGGCGCCTGACCGGCCAGCGAAGCCTTGGTGGGCGGCGGCATGGCCTGCTACCCGGGGCTCCCCCGTGACCGGAGTGCATCGCGCCCGGCTGACATGGTCAGGGGACTGGTTTGCGCTGGTCAGGGCGCTGACCGCCCGGTGTGGCTTGGGCCGGCCCGGCGGTCGGCGGCGGGTGGCTGCCCGCTAGGGCGGGCTGGCGCCAGATGAGCCGGTGCACCGGGATGAGCCGGGGGATGTCACGCAGGCCCGGGATGAAGGGCACCAGCAGCAGCAGCGTCACCGCGAGCCCGGTCAGGACGATGGCGATCATGTTGACATTGGCTGAGGTGGAGAAGTGCGGGACCTGGTACCACAGGGTGTAGAGCCAGAGCCAGGGCTGGCCGGGGTAGCTGCCGGTCTCGTTCATGATGCCCCACTGGGGGCCGGTCAGGTGCACCGCCCGGGCGCGGGCGGTGAAGTAGGCGCCGTCCTCGATGAACAGCATCGGCTTGGTGAAGTTGGTGCCGTAGAAGGGCTGCCGGGCGATCAGGCCGGCGTCGAGGGCGCCGCTGCGGGCGAGGGTGAGCTCGCTGGCGGCCATGGCCGGGACCGGCCCGTCGGCGGCCGTGGGGACCACCGGCGTACCGCTGGCGAAGGTCACCTTGGTGACCGCCCGCGCGTAGGCATCGGCCCAGGCCAGCCGGCGGGCGGGGCTGGCGGCGCGGTAGGCGGCCAGCGCGGTGGCCAGCCGGGGGTCGGCGGGCGTGGCCGTGGCCAGTGGCGTGATCACGAAGTCTTGGGCCGGACTGACCGGCTGGGTGGTGCCCGGCCAGGTCTGCGGGGCGAGCAGCAGCCGCTGCACGCTGGCGGTGCCGCGGTTGTAGGGCGGCCCGTAGGTGGCGGTCTTGCTGGTGCCGTTGAGCTCAGTGGCCACCGTCGCGAGGAAGTCGGCCGGGGCCAGTTTCGCCCAGGCGGCGATGGTGACCGGCGGCACGTCCGGCGAGGACAGCAGCCCGGCCAGCCCGATCGTCAGGGCCAGCACAACGACCGCCGCGATGCTGCCCTCTTTCAGGATGTCGTAGCGGCGGGTCGGGCCGCGCCACGGCGCGGCGTCGGCAGCGGCGGCCGCCCGCCGGGCCGCCCGGTCCCGCCAGCGTGCCCGTGTCCGGGGCAGCGGGTGGCTGACGCCCCGGGCCCGCACCAGCAGGATGTGCGCACCGACCAGGGCGACCAGGGCGGCCGGGATCAGCACGATGTGCCACAGCAGCATCTGCCCGGTGTTCATCGCGTCGAAGAACGCGCCGATCCCGGCCGAGTTGAACGCGTCCTTGGCGTTGGTGGAGATCCACTGCGAGTCGAAGTTCTGCTGCGACAGGTAGCCGGTGAAAGCCTCCACGATCGCGGCCTGGAATGCCACCACGCCGGTGATCCAGGTCAGCGCCCTGCGGCCGCGCCAGGCGGCCATCCAGAACTTGCCCCACAAATGGATCACCAGGAACGCCATGAACAACTCGACGCTCCACAGGTGCAGGCTGTTGAAGAAGTGCCCGACCGGGTTGACGTGCCACCAGTCCACCCCGCCCAGCGCGATCGCGACCCCGGACACGACAGCCATGCCCAGCGCCGCCAGCGTCGCCACCCCGAACACGTAGATCCAGGACGCCACGTAGGCGGGCTGCCGGTCCGGCAGCAGCTTGTCCGGCGGCAGCAGCCGCAGTGCGCCCCGCCGGACCCGCGCCGTCCACATCCGGGCATCCTCGCCCGCTGCGGTATTGCGCCCGTTGACGCTGGGCGCAGGTGCCAGGTCCGTGACATCGCCCGGGACAACCACGGCACCCCCGGCGTCCGCTGCCGGGTTGTTCCCTTTCGGGAACGGCAGCAGCAAGGCCACGCCGAAGATCACCACTATCACCGCGATCAGCACCAGGTTGGCGACCGACACCGTGAAGATCGACCAGTGCAGGTAAGTCCCCGGCTGGCTGAGGTTGATCGCTGCGGTTCGGAGGGCGGACAGAGCGGCGACATGCATCCCGGGCTCCTTGAATATCTCCCCTGGTGCGACCGACCCGGGCAGTGCGCCCGCCTGCCGCACCCCTCGCCGCGCAGTCCGTACCCGGGCCACGCCCTCCTGCAGCCCAGTTCCAGCTCCGCGGCCCATCCATAACCGCTGCCACGTACCGGCCCGCCCGCCGGTTCACATGACCTGAACCCTCACCACCGGATGATCATCAGCCGACGGGGCTTAGCTTGCGGTTCAGCCGCCGCGTTCGCGCCGTGCCTTCGGCGGGTTGCCTTCGTCACCGTGACGGCAGCTGCGCCTCGCGCTTCGGCGGCGTGCCGGTGCGGGCGATCAACGCCGAGATCACCACCGGCATCAGCGCCGGGCAGGTCACCAGCGGGCCCGGTCAGGTGAACCGCCCCGGTTGGTTGGAGGCGATGAACTGCCATTCACTGTCATCGTCCGCGAGCTTGCGGCCTGCCCGCGGCGTACACGCTTCAGACAGCAACTCCGCGCAGCCCCGTGAACCGTTGCGCGGCGTGGTCCGTGTATCGGCGGGGTCCGGCCGGGCCCGGGTACCCGCGTCACCGCGGGGCTCCCGTCCCGCTCCGTGCCTAGCTCGCATCCGCAACGGGGAGACCAATGGCCTGTGCGGCGTTGATCACATGGATCATCACCATTCTCGCCGGCCTCTACATGCTCGCGGTCTGGCTGATCGAGGTCGATCTGACCGACCGGCGGCCCGGCGCCGGCGCTGCCGGGGCCGGTCATCTTCTGCCACCTCGTGCTGGCCCTGACGGGGTTCGGCGTGTGGGTCGCCTACCTGTTCGTGGACCGCCAGATCCTGGCCTGGACCGCTGTGTGCATCCTGGGTCTCATCGCGCTGCTGGGCCTGGCCCTATTCGCCCGCTGGATCCCGGTATACCGCGCGCCCGTGCCCGTGCCCACTGTCGCGCAGATTCCGCTGGTGCCGCCAGAAAGCGCCTTCCCGCTGGCCCTGGTCTTCGGCCACGGGTTGTTCGCCGCGTCCACCGTGGTGCTGGTTCTGCTCACCGCCCTCGGCGTGGGTGGAAGCTGAGCCGCGCCGGAGCGCCAGCAAAGCCACAGCCACGCGGCGTGGCAGGGCGGGCGCCGCGAGGCTGTGCTGGTAGGTGGTTCCAGGAGAAGGAGCCGCCGCTGAGTACGTTGGTTTGGCCGTTGACGGCGGGTGGCGGTGTGCTGACGATGGTGACTTGGTCGAAGCTGGCGGCGAAGTCGCCGAGGTTGTAGGCGCGCATGGCGCCCTGGCCGCCGTTCAGGGTGATGGCGCCGACGGTCTTGGTGTCCAGGGACACCCAGAGCACCGTGCCGTTGGCCAGGTTGACGTTGGAGACGCTGACGGTCAGGATGCCGAACCCGCCGCAGGCGGTGAGGTGGGACTCGTCCTCCTGGGCCTGGCCGCTGGGTGTCTTGCCGGCGATGGCGCTGCCAGACAGGGCCTCGCGGACCGTCCTGCCCTGCTGGCACGAGGTTGGCCCAGCCGCGGGGCTGGGGACCACGCTGAAACTGAACTGCTGGGTGGCCGTCGCGCCGGCGCTGTCGGCCGCCCGGAGGGTGAATGACTCCGTCCCCGGCGTGGCCGGTAGGGTGCCGGAGACCAGGCCGGACGGCGTCAGCGTCAGTCCCGAAGGCAGCGGGCCAACCGCCGACCAGGTGTAGGGGGCGGTTCCTCCGGTGGCCGAAAAGGCGGCGGCCCAGAAGTTGCCGGTGATCTGGGGCGAGCCGCCGGTCGGATCACAGCCACCCGCGCTGCAGGGCATGCCCGGGGTGGCGATGGCCAGCGGTGTCGGGCCGCTGCCGGTGCCGCCGCCAGTCCCGATCATCATGACGCCCTGCGGGCTGCCCGGTGCGTTGTCGAGCACGTTGAGGGTGGCCGTCCGCGAACCGTCGGCGGTCGGGGAGAAAGTCACCGTGACCGTGCAGTTGCCACCGGCCGGAACGGTGACGCCGGAACACTCGTCATCAGTGATGGTGTAGTCCAATGTGGCGGTGCCGCGGACGGACAAGCCGTTGATGAATAGCGAAGCGTTCCCGGTGTCGGAGACGGTGACGGTCTGCGGCGGGCTGGTGGCCCCGGTCAGCTCGGTGGGAAAGGTTAGTGACGCCGGGCTGAGCGTGACCGCCGGGCTGGACGTCGGAGGCGGGTTACCGCCCCCTCCTCCGCCACTACCGCCACCTCCAGAGGCTTGGGCTGCGACCGGTGCGGCCAGCAGGAACGCGGAGGTGAATGTTAACCTCGGGCTTTCGCCAGTGACCGGCCGGTCTTGATCGTTTGCATATAAAAAGCGCCTTTGGCCTGGGAGGATAGGGCTTGTCTAGGGTCCTGTCCGCACCAAGCCGAAGGCACTTATCCCGTGCAGAATACCGCGCGCCTCCGCAAGATCACCGTGTCCGCCGACGGGACGGGGCTGGTGTCCCAGGCCGGGACGCTGCTGCTGGCCGAAACGGCCCGGGTGACGGGCCTGGGCCGGGGCTTGTCGGCGGGGCTGGGGCGGTGGCGGGCGCCGCGAGCGGTGCATGATCCGGGGAAGATCTTGTCAGACCTGGCCATGACGCTGGCTCTGGGCGGGGACTGCCTGGCTGATGTCGCGGTGCTGCGCGCCGAGCCGGAGCTCGCTGGGCCGGTGGCGTCCGATCCGGTGATCTCCCGGCTGGTCAGCGCCCTGGCGGCGGAGGGGCCGCGGGCGCTGCGGGCGATCCGCCGGGCCCGGGCGGCGGCCCGGGAGCGAGCCTGGGCGCTGGCTGGCGACGCCGCGCCGGGCGCGGACGGGTCACTGATCCCGGTGGACCTCGACGCCACGATCGTGCTCGCGCACTCAGAGAAGGAGAAAGCTGCTCCGACCTGGAAGAAGACCTATGGGTTCCATCCCCTGGCCGCGTTCGCTGATCACGGTGCCGGGGCGGGCGGGGAGGCCTTGGCCATCGTGCTGCGCGCCGGCAACGCGGGGTCCAACACCGCCAGCGAGCACATCGAGGTGACCCGGCTGGCGCTCGCGCAGCTGCCCCGGAAGCTGCGGCGCCGGGTGCTGATCCGCACCGATTCCGGCGGCGGCACCCACGACTTCCTGGCCTGGCTTTCGAGCCCGGGCCACCGGCTGCACTACTCGATCGGCATGACCATCACCGAAGACATGCAAGACGCCATCCTGGCCCTGCCGGACCGGGTCTGGGAGCCGGCGTATGACGCCGGCGGGCAGGCGCGGCCGGGCGCCTGGGTGGCGGAGCTGACCGGCCTGCTGGATCTGGCCGGGTGGCCAGAAGGGATGCGGGTGATTGTCCGCAGGGAACGCCCCCACCCCGGCGCCCAGCTGCGCTTCACCGACATCAACGGCCACCGGTTCACCTGCTTCGCCACCGACGCCCGGCGCGGGCAGCTCGCGGACCTGGAACTGCGCCACCGCCGTCGCGCCCGCTGTGAGGACCGGATCCGGTGCGCGAAGGACACCGGGCTGCGTAACCTGCCGCTGCACGGCTTCGCACAGAACCAGATCTGGTGCGAGCTGGTGGCCATGGCCAGCGAACTGCTGGCCTGGATGCAGATGCTCGCGCTGGAGGGCCCCGCCCGCGGCTGGGAACCCAAACGGCTGCGGCTGCGGCTGTTCGGCGCCGCCGGGCGCCTGGTCCGCGGCGGCCGCCGCCTGCGGCTGCGCCTCGCCGCCACCTGGCCCTGGGCCGACCAGCTCACCGCCGCGATCACCCGCCTGCAGGCCTACACCCCCGGCTGACCAGCACCAATCGCCTCTACGACCAGAAAGGACAAACCCCAGGGCCGGTGGAACCCCGCCCACCCGGCGCGACAGCCGGGAAGCAAGGCACGGCTACAGACCGAAAAAGGCCACCCGCCGCAGCCCTCTGCCAGACGGATCAAGATCGCGAAACATCGAGGTTAATGCGGCCAGAGAACGAGGTGCTCTCATGGGGCCTCCTTCCATCGCCGACAATCACGGCCCTGGGTCAAGACCGGTTCAACCACTGGCCAAGACACTTTATGACCCACTGTCAGCACAAGGCCAGGCGCCGAGGGTGACACGGCGGTGCAAAGCCGGTCCGGGAGCGGGCCTCGAAGTGGTCCAGGCCGAGGCCGTGCCTGAGCTCGCGGTCGTCATGCTCGACCCGCCAGCGGATCTCGGCCAGGCGGTCGAGCGCGCAGACTGGGGTGGTTCCGGCAGGTCCGACCGCCAGTAACCGGCGGGCTCGCCGGCTTGCGGTGGCCATTCGGCGAGCAGCCCGCAGGCCGGCAGGCTGCCCTCGCTGCCCCGGCGGATGTCCCGGCGGGCCGGACCCGGATGGCCAGCAAGTAGCTGGGCATCGGGGCAGTGGCGTTGCCCTCGGTGGCCCTGGTGCCCCGCCGCCAGGTCACCGGCCGGGCCTGGCCGGCGCTGGCCAGGGCGAGCCGGCGCAGGCTGACCGGCCCGGAGCGGTAGCCGGGACGCTAGGCCGGCCAAGGCCGCCGCGGGCCATCGTTTTCGGCACAGCTTCATCGGCGACTGCCACCGGCCGCGCGCCGCCAGCAGCCGTGATCTGCCCGGCCACCGCCACCCGCCGGGGTCGGTCAGCTGATCGATCATCTCCAGGCCAGCCGCCACTTCTCGGGGTGGCGCACCTCATCGGGGATGCCTGCCCGTTCGCGGCGCCAGTGAGCAGCGCAGGAGGCCCGCTCGTTCACCAGGTGGACACTGACCCGATCTGGCAGTTGCCGACTTTGCCCAGGGTGCCGGGATAGTGCCGGGCCACGTACGCGACGCCGTCCGTCCTTGGCAAACCCAGTGTCATCGACCATCAGCGCATCGGCACAACCAAAGTCCTTCGTGGCCGCCTGAACCACGGCGCAATCATGCGTGTGTCTTTGTGTGCTCTTTGCGAAGGAAGGGCGCGGCCGCTCCTGCCGGTGGCCCGCAGTGGCCAGCGGGGCGGTCTGGCTGGCAACTCGGAAAGAGGGTGCAATGGTCAGGCAATCGAGCGTTTTAGGGACGGCGCGGTGGCTGCGGGTTCTGGTGGTGATGGCTGCGCTGATGGCCGCGACGGCGGCGCTGCCGGCGGCGCGGGCCGCTGCCGCGTCTACGCCGATCGGGTCGCATGCCGCAGTGCTGGGCAGCCCGAACAGCGGCAACATGGCGGTGTTCTTCAATTCCAACGGCACGCTGGAGGAGAACTTCTACTTCGTCTCCTCGAACACCTGGAGCGGCCCGATGGTGCTGCCCGGTGGCGGCATCAGCGACTTTGACTCACCGCAGGCGGTGGGCAGCCCGAACGGCGGCAACATCGCTGTGTTCTACACCTCCAACGGCGCACTGATGTACGACTTCTACCTGGTCAGCTCGAATACCTGGGCCGGCCCGTTCGAGGTGGCGCCGGACATCGTGGGTGATCCGGCGGTGGCGGGCAACCCGAACGGCGGCAACATGGCCGTGTTCTGGCGCGATTCGCACAATCACCTCAATGAGGACTTCTATTTCGTCGCGACCAACACCTGGGGCGGCGCGTTCCCGATCGCGACCTCGATCGATGATTCGCCGGTGGCGATCGGCAGCCCCGACAGCGGCAACCTGGCGGTGTACTACACCTCCAACGGGGTCCTGCTTGAACGCTACTACCTGGGGTCGAACAACAGCTGGATCGGCCCATTCCAGCTGGCCACCCAGGTCAAGGGCCCGGTCGCTGTGCTTGGCAGCCCCGACAGCGGCAACATCGCGGTGTTCTACACCGCCGTGCTCAGCAACGGCACCAGCCTACTGCGGGAGGTCTATTACACCGTCGCGACCAACAGCTGGGGCGGTCCCTACCAGCTGCCCGGCAACCCCGCGAACGGGCCGCCCCGCCGCGATCGGGAGTCCCAACGGCGGCAACATCGCGGTGTTCTTCGACAATGTCAGCAACGGGGTCTTGGAGCAGGACTTCTATCAGGTGGCCACCAACAGCTGGACCGGCCCGACCGGGATCGGCTCGATCGCGGTGCCGGCGCAGCCCGCGGCGGTGGGGGATGCCAACGGCGGCAGCCGGGCGGTGTTCTTCACCGACGGTCCCAGCGCGCCGAACCCGTTCGCCCTGGCGCTGAACTACTTCTTCGGTTCCAGCGGCACCTGGAGCGGCCCGATGGCAATCGGCGGCACGATCACCTGACCGCGAAATACCCGTCCCGCCTGCCGGCCGCCCCAGCCCTCCATCCCCCGACGCCGGCAGGCGGGACGCCTCGTTACCTTGAGGGGCGCGCTTGGAACCCTTGCAGCGGCCAATGGGTTTGAACTCGATTCCGGCCCGGTCCGTTTACAAGGCCGGATGGCTACCCCGACAAGACCGCCACTAGCCGTGACTGCGGGCGCTGAAGTCGGGCCGGCTGCGATCCGTTCTACCAAGCGCCCGCCAAGCGCGGCTGCCCCGCAGGCATGACCAGGCGCTGGCGACTAGCGCGTTTCGATGCCAGCAGGCGGCCCGACAGCACGGGTACTGGGCGCACGATCACCTCCGGCGCCGCGCTGTCAGGGCCGCTAGGCCTGGCCATTGCCTCCAACGGGAACGTGCTGACCGTCAATGGGGGGCAACGGCAAGATGGTCGAAACCACGCCGGCCGAGCAGCAAGTCGCCACCCGCCTCCTGGACCGCTACGGCAACCCGCCCGGATCCGGGGGCTGTTCGGTCTCGCCGTAGCCCATGCCATCGAGGCGTCTACCGGCGACGTACTCATCAACGGTGGCTTCTCGCCCTGGGACAGAACCCGACCAGCATCGTCACCGGCACGCTCTACAACCTCGACGCCGACACCTGGACCGCGACCGGCTCCATGCAAACCAGCCGACATGGTGATCGCGGTGAGCGTTGGCCGGCTGCTGACGCTGGCCTTCATGCCGTCGCGCCGATCCCTGCCGGGATGAGTTCGGTGCGCCTGGAGGCAGGCCAGGGACCCGCGACCAGCGTGGAGGGAGGCCGTGGCTCGCCACCGGCCAGCCTGCAGCCGCCGGGCGCACCGAACGTTCAGGGCCATCGCTGGCTGCCGGGCCTGGTGCCGCGGACAGTCAGTACCCGGAGCCTCCGCCGGAGCTTGAGGAGGAGGATGCGGGGGCGGGCGCTACGGCGCCGGAGAGGGTGATCTCGTGCCAGACGCCGCCGGATAGGTTGAGTCCATTGCCCTTGACCTGCCCCGGCTTGGTGTCCCCGACGTAGGTGTACAGCGGGTGCCCGTTGTAGACGGCCTGCATCGAGCCATCGGACCGCTTGATCATGGTGAGCTTGCCGGTAACGCCGGACCCCGCGGTGGCCGGGCCCTTGACCGGGGGCCAGTACGTGGCGCAGGTTCCGTTGCACTTCGATGCGGTGGGAGTGTCCGGGGCGAACCAGTACAGAGTGAAGCCGTTGGCATTGGTGAGAACCCGCGCGCTGCCGAACTTTGCCGACGTGAGCATCGCGCCGGAGGACACGTGTGACGCCTTCGCCGCAGGCGCGGAGTTCGCGGCATGGGACGAGCCTGGGAGGAGCTGCCGCAGGCGGCGGTTACCAGAGTGGCAGCTGCGAGCCCGGCCGGTGCCAGCCATCTGTGCTTCATGGCAGGTCCCCTTGAGGTAGGAAACCGGTAGCAACCTGATCACGTAGCGGCTGGACGATTGGTTCACCGGCTGCCTTGCCCTCAGGCCCGAAGAGCGCGAACCGGCCCGGGCAGCTGCCCGGCCAGCCGCCGGGGCCGGTCAGCTTGCCTGCGGTGGTGGCAGGCCGAGCTGGCTGCGGATTCCTCGCACCGCCTCTTCGACCGGCCCGTTTGCTGCAGCCAGATGACGCTGGAAACGGCGAAGCTGGCGCAGCGATACCGACCTGGCCGCCGCCACGGTCAGGCTCGCCCGGCGCTGGTTGACCTGATACAACAGCCGGACAGTCTGCTCGATGGGCTGCGGGAAGGAGAACGCCAGCAGGCGGCGGTCGAACAGCCGCTCAGTGGCCGCGACGTCGCGCAGGTCCGCGGCCGCTGCCCGGAGATGGTCCCGGTCGCGTCCTTCCAGCCGGTTGAAATCGGTCTCCAGCCTGCGGTTACCCGCGACCGCGATGGCCAGGTACCGGGCCGCAGCGGCGTGTGTCCCGGGGGAGGCGAGAGGCTGCCGCGCGGCTGGTGAGCGCGGGGCCGCGCAGGCGACGGTCAGCAGGACCGCGCAGCCGAGCATGGCAAGCGCGGCACCCCAGCGCCCAGTCGTAGCCACCACCTCATCGTAGGACCGCAGGATCGGGTGGGCGCGGGCGACGAGGGGTCAGCTGCGGCGCAGGCTGAGCTGGCGTGGCCGCCGATCAGGCTGCCGACGGCGACGGCCAGGGCGCCCAGGGCAAGCTGGCGCAGGCCCGAGCGCAGCACCGGCCTGCCGGTCAGCCGGCCCACGAACATCCCGCCGCACTGCAGGGCCACCGCGGTGATCCCCAGCGGCGCGGCCAGCACGGGCAGCCCGGCCAGGTAGGGCAGCAGCGGCAGCAGCGCACCGAGGGAGAATGCCAGCACCGCTCCCTGTCCGGTTGCCGGAACGGTGCCGGAACAGGCTCTGACCAGCAGTTTTAGGTGGTGGCAGGTGCTGGGTTCGAACCAGCGTAGGCTAAGCCGACGGTTTTACAGACCGCTCCCTTTGGCCGCTCGGGCAACCTGCCAGGCGCCGTCGCATCTGACGGCACAGTGCAGGATAGCCGAGTCGGCCCCGCGACGGCACACGGACCCGACGTCCGTCCCGACCATATGGCTCCACAGCCTTCTGCAGGCACGCCACGCGTTCGCCGAGGGAGGTCACGAATACCGTCGCATGCGCGCAGCAGTCTAGGCTTGCGCTGGTCCGAATCAAGACTCCAGGGGAGGGATCAGGCGTTGGCCGACTCATCATTCGACATTGTCAGCAAGATCGACCGCCAGGAGGTCGACAACGCTCTGCAGCAGGCCGCCAAGGAGATCGGGACCCGGTTTGACTTCCGCGGTGTCGGTGCCTCCATAGCCTGGTCCGGCCAGCACGACGTGGAGATCCGCGCGAACAGCGAGGAACGCGCCAAGGCCGTCCTCGACGTCTTCAAGGACAAGCTCGTCAAGCGGAAGGTCTCGCTGAAGGTGCTGGACCCCGACGAGCCGAAGCTCTCCGGCAAGGAGTACCGGCTGGTGATCGGCCTCAAGGAAGGCCTGTCCCAGGACAACACCAAGAAGATCTCGAAGATCATCCGGGACGAGGGTCCGAACGGTGTCCGTGCCCAGATCCAGGGCGAAGAGCTCCGCGTCTCCTCGAAGAAGAAGGACGACCTGCAGGCCGTCATGTCGCTGCTGAGGGCCAAGGACTTCGACTTCGCGCTGCAGTTCGTTAACTACCGCTGAGACGTCACCCCCAGCCAGCCAGCCAGCCAGCCAGTTGCCGCAGCGATCCGCTAGACATTGATTAGACTGAGACTTATTCTCACTCTGGATGTACAGTCACCTGAAGGGATCGCAATGTCACTTAACGTACCGGCCGCTCTCCTTGAGCGGGCAGAGCGAGGCGACGTCACTGATGCCGATCTCGTCGCCTGCATGAAGACTTCCCTGCCGTATGCATGGTCGGTCATCAGCGGGCTCGTAGCTGAGACAGCTCAGTCCGGGTCAGACTTCGCGGACAACCAGATCCCGCCACCCGACGAGCAGGCACGCGGCCAGCTTCTCCGCATGATGGCCAGCGACGCCATGCGCCGGGCAACCGAGCGTCACTTCGGCGTGCGCATCGCCTTCCAGAACTGCCACCGGGCCGCCGTGTTCACCGTTCAGGCCGATGAGGACCGCTACGAATCGTTCGTATCGGCACGCGGCCAGCTCATGAACCAGTCACCGGAGCTGCGTAACTGCTGAACGCCGGAACGCGTCAGGCCCGGCGGGACGGACTGCGACCGCCCGCCGGCCCGCGGGCCAGATCCCGGTCTCAGCGCGGGATCCCGGCCAGCGACTCCAGCCGCCGGACCCGCTCTGCCACCGGCGGGTGGGTCGAGAACAGCCGCCCGAGCCCGGCCCGCCGGAACGGCCCTACGATCATCAGGTGCCCCGCGGCCGCGAGCTGCCCGGTGGCCGCCAGCGGATATGCGGCGGTACCCAGCTCGATCTTGCGCAGCGCCCGGGCCAGGGCCAGCGGGTCGCCGGTCAGCAGCGCGCCTGCCGAGTCCGCCTGGTACTCCCTGGTCCTGGCGATCGCCACCTGGATGATGAGCGCGGCCAGCGGGCCGAGCACCATCATGAGCAGCACCTTGAGCAGCCGCCCGCTCCCCCGGCCGAACGGCAGCAGCCAGGCGAAGCTGGCCAGGAAGGTGATCACGGTAGCCACGCCGGCCGCTACCGAAGACACCAGGATGTCCCTGCTCTGCACGTGTGACAGCTCGTGGCTGAGTACCCCGCGCAGCTCGTCGGGGTCCAGCAGCCGCAGGATGCCCTCGGTACAGCAGATCGCCGCCTGCCGCCGGTTGCGGCCGGTGGCGAACGCGTTCGGCTGGATGGCGGGCGAGATGTACAGCCGCGGCACGGGCGTCCGCGCCGCGCTGCTCAGCTCGCGGACCAGCCGGTACAGCTGCGGGTACTCCCACTCGCTGATCGGCCGGGACCGCATCGCCGACAGCGCGATCCGGTCACTCCAGAAATAGATGAGGACACAGACCCCGAACGCGAGAACGACCGCGGCCAGCACGCCGGCAACGCCGTCAGCCGCGGCACCCGCCGCCAGGATCAGGCTGGCGACCGCCGCGAAGAGGATCGCGGTGCGCAGCACGTTCCCGTGCACGTTGGGCATCCTCCCTCGCCCCGTTCCAGTCGTGGCTCGGGCCGCGCGGCAGAGCCCCCGGGGCCCGCCCCTCACCACCTGTTCAACGGTGCCGGGACCGGCCACCGTTCCCGCCGCTGCGCCGGCACCGGCAATAGCGCCGGCGCGAATTCAGCCAGTCGCGCGAGTGAACCGCCACGAGCCGGTAAGCGTCCTGTTACATAGAAAGACAGACTTTCGTCTCGATCAGTCATAAAATCGTACGAAACCTGCCACCAACCCACCAGAACTGGTAGATGCGCCGTGAGAGATTGGTCACAGCTCCGCCCGGAGGCGGCCACGCGTGCGGGTCGAGGCATCTGCCCAAGTAATATGACAGGTAACCCTAACTCACGCCCCGGCTCCCGGGGCAGGGCTCTATGGGGAAACGCCGTCGCCGTCACCGGGACGCGACGCGTGGAGGAGGTCCTCCGACTGTGACCAAACAGGTCCAGCAGCTTGATCGTGTCATCATCCGATTCGCTGGGGACTCCGGCGACGGCATGCAGCTTACCGGGGACAGGTTCACCCAGGAGACGGCTTCCTTCGGCAACGACCTGTCCACCCTGCCCAACTTCCCGGCCGAGATCCGGGCGCCTGCGGGCACGCTGCCCGGGGTGTCCAGCTTCCAGCTGCACTTCGCCGACCATGACATCCTCACCCCGGGCGACGCCCCGGACGTCCTGGTGGCGATGAACCCGGCCGCGCTCAAGGCGAACGTGGCCGACCTGCCCCGCGGCGGCGAACTGATCGTCAATACCGACGAGTTCAGCAAGCGCAACCTGACCAGGGTCGGCTACACCGGCAACCCGATCGAGGACGGCTCGCTGGCCGAGTACCGGGTGCACGCGATCCCGCTCACCTCGATGACCGTTACCGCGCTGGACGAGTTCGAGATCACCAGGAAAGACGCCGAGCGAGCCAAGAACATGTTCGCGCTCGGCCTGCTGTCCTGGCTCTACGACCGCCCGTCCGACGGCACGAAGAAGTTCCTCGAGGCCAAGTTCGCCTCCCGGCCCGAGATCATGAAGGCGAACCTCGCCGCCTTCCAGGCCGGCTGGAACTACGGCGAGACGACCGAATCGTTCTCGGTCAGGTACGAGGTCAAGCCGGCCACGCTGCAGCCGGGCACGTACCGCAACATCACTGGCAACACCGCGCTCGCCTATGGTCTCATCGCCGCCTCGCAGCTGTCCGGCCTGCCACTGTTCCTCGGCTCGTACCCGATCACCCCGGCCTCGGACATCTTGCACGAGCTGTCCAAGCACAAGCGGTTCGGGGTCAGGACGTTCCAGGCGGAGGACGAGATCGCCGGCGTCGGCGCCGCGCTCGGCGCGGCCTTCGGCGGCTCGCTGGCCGTCACGGCGACCTCGGGCCCCGGCATGATCCTCAAAGCGGAGACGGTGGGCCTGGCCGTCTCGGTCGAGCTGCCGCTGATCATCTGCGACATCCAGCGGGCCGGGCCGTCCACCGGGATGCCCACCAAGACCGAGCAGGCCGACCTCCTGCTGGCGATGTTCGGCCGCAACGGAGAGTCGCCGGTACCCATCGTCGCCCCGGCCAGCCCGTCCGACTGCTTCGCCACAGCGATCGAGGCGGCCCGGATCGCGGTGAAGTACCGGACCCCGGTGATCGTGCTGTCCGACGGCTATCTCGCGAACGGCTCCGAGCCGTGGCGGCTTCCCGACGTAACCGGGCTTCCCGATCTGGCCAGCGAATTCTCTTTCGCCCTTCCGAACGGTGCACCGGGCGAGGATGCGCCCGAGTTCGAGCCGTTCAGGCGCGATCCTTCGACGCTGGCCAGGCCGTGGGCAGTGCCGGGCACCCCCGGCCTCGAGCACAGGATCGGCGGCATCGAGAAGGCCGACGTCACCGGTGCGATCTCCTACGACCCGGACAACCACGACCGGATGGTGCGGCTGCGGCAGGCCAAGGTGGACGGGGTCGCGGCCGACATCCCGCCGCTGGTCGCCGACGACCCGGACGGAGATGCCCGGGTTCTCGTGCTGGGGTGGGGGTCTACGTTCGGCTCGATCGGAGCGGCCGTGCGGCAGATACGGCAGGGCGGCGGGTCGGTAGCCCAGGCGCACCTGCGGCACCTCAACCCGTTCCCGTCGAACCTGGGTGACCTGCTCCGCCGGTACGACAAGGTCCTGGTTCCCGAGATCAACCTCGGCCAGCTAGCGCTGCTGCTGCGCGGGCGGTACCTGATCGACGTGATCTCTTACAACCGCGTGCGCGGCCTGCCGTTCCAGGCGGCCGAGCTCGCCAGCGTGATCCAGGATGTGATCGATCATGTCTGAGCCCAACGGCACCAACGGGCACCGGCCGGCCTCGCTGACCCTGGTCCCGGTGGCCGCCGCACCGCAGAAGGCCAAGGACTTCAAGACCGACCAGGAGGTGCGCTGGTGCCCGGGCTGCGGTGACTACGCGATCCTGGCCGCGTTCCAGTCCTTCCTGCCCGAGCTGGGCGTGCCCAGGGAGAACGTCGTCGTTATCTCCGGGATCGGCTGCTCGTCCCGGCTGCCGTACTACGTGAACAGCTACGGGATGCACTCCATCCACGGCCGCGCGCCCGCGATCGCCAGCGGCTTGGCCGCGTCGAGGCGCGACCTGTCGGTATGGGTGATCACCGGTGACGGCGACGCCCTGTCGATCGGCGGGAATCACCTGATCCACGCGCTGCGCCGCAACGTCAACATCAACATCATGCTGTTCAACAACAGGATCTACGGGCTGACCAAGGGCCAGTACTCGCCGACCTCGGAACAGGGCAAGATCACGAAGTCGACGCCGTTCGGCTCGCTGGACATGCCGTTCAACCCGGTCTCCCTGGCGCTCGGGGCGGAGGCCAGCTTCGTGGCCCGGACGATCGACTCCGACCGCAAGCACCTCACCAGCGTGCTGCGGGCCGCCGCCGACCACCGCGGCGCCTCGTTCATCGAGATCTACCAGAACTGCCCCATCTTCAACGACGACGCGTTCGCGCCGGTCACCGAGCCGGGATCCAGGGAAGAGCGGGTGATCAGGCTCGAGCACGGCGAGCCGGTCCGGTTCGGCCCGGAAAGGTCGCGCGGGCTGCGGTTCGGCTCGCACGGGTCGCTCGAGGTGGTGGACGTGGCCGAGGCGGGCGAGGCGTCGCTGCTGGTGCACGACGCGCACGCGGCCGACCCGTCCTATGCCTTCGCGCTGTCCCGGCTGGATAACGCTGACTTCTCGCACGCCCCGATCGGCGTCTTCCGCCAGGTGGCCAGGGACAGCTACGACGATCTCATGGCCGGCCAGATCGACACCGCCCGGTCCAAGCAGGGCGCGGGCGACCTGGCCGGCCTGCTCACCTCCGGCGACACCTGGCAGATCCACTGACCTGGTGCACCGTCACTGGTTCGTCTCGCCCGCTGCGACGTCCAGTCGCGCGGCAGGGAGGCCACGTTGACCGTGCGGGTGGAGCGGGACGCGGCGGTGACCACCGTGGTGATCGACCGCCCCGAGGTGCGGAATGCGGTGGACGGGGCGACGGCGGCGGCGCTGGCCGATGCGTTCCGCGAGTTCGACGCCGACGAGACGGCGAGCGTCGCGGTGCTGTGCGGCGAAGGCGGGACGTTCTGCGCGGGCGCGGACCTGAAGGCGGTGGGCGGGCCGTCGGGTAACCGGACCGAGCCGGATGGCGACGGGCCGATGGGACCGACCAGGATGCAGCTGGCCAAGCCGGTGATCGCCGCCATCGCGGGGCACGCGGTGGCGGGCGGCCTCGAGCTCGCGCTGTGGTGTGACTTGCGGGTGGCCGAGGAGGACGCGGTGCTCGGCGTGTTCTGCCGCCGCTGGGGCGTCCCGTTGATCGACGGCGGGACCGTCCGGCTGCCGCGGCTCATCGGGCTCAGCCGGGCGCTCGACATGATCCTCACCGGCCGGCCGGTGAGTGCGGCCGAAGCCCTGCAGTGTGGCCTGGTGAACCGGGTCGTGCCGCGCGGCCAGGCGCGCGCTGCCGCGCAGCGGCTTGCCGCGCAGATCGCTGCGCTGCCGCAGGCCTGCCTGCGCAGCGACCGGATGTCCGCACTCGAGTCGTCCGGGATCGGCGAAGATGCGGCGATGGCGAACGAGTTCCGGCACGGCCTGTCGACGCTGCGCCAGGGCGGCATGGCCGACGGGATCGAGCGGTTCCGCAGCGGTGCCGGCCGCGGCGGCGCACCCGCCTGAGCCCTCCGCCGGCGGCCAGCCGGGCCACCGGGAAAGCCGAAGGGCCCGGCTGGCCGTCGCCGGCCGACGCAGCACGCGCGTCAGACCAGCCGGCCGCCGGGCCCTTGAGCTGCTGAGAGCTACGGGTTACACAGGACAGATGGCGCCTGGCGAGGAGTTGCTGTCTTCCCCGTCGTTGTGCAGCCAGGTGTTCGCCGTGCCAGCCGTGAGGAAACCCGTGCTGGCGTCCTGGCAGTCGGATGCCGGGCTTGCCGAGTTGGAGATGGTATTGCGAACGATCACGTTGCCGTTCGTCCCGGAGGCGACGTCGATGCCGGTGATGATCGCGCGCGAGACGCTGTTGCCGGACACGTCAACCGACGTGGAGCCGGCATTGAGGCGAATGCCGTAGTCATAGCCGATCGTCCTGTTGCTCGTTACGGTCGTGCCCACACTGCTGGTCCCAGAGTCGGCAGAGATGTGGATGGCAGATTGACCCATCGCACCGGTCGTCCCGCCAGTCACGGACACCTTGTTGTTGTCTATCCGCAGCCCGGTGTTGCTCCCGAAGTCCAGGATGCCGGTACCGTAGCCGCCCGGGGCGTTAGCACTGGTCTTGATCGTGTTGCCCTCGATCAGGGCGTTCACGCTGTTGATGGCCACGACAAATGTTGAGTCATTGGTACTGGTGTTGCCATCCACCACTAGTCCCGCCGACAGGTTGGTCCCGCTCCCGGCGAAGTTAATGGCAGTCTGGCTGTCGAAGCTGAAAGCGTTGCCTGCGATCAGAGTATTGTTGGCCGGCCCGTTCGAGATGAACACCCCGGTGCCGGTGTTCGCGTTGGTCTGGACATTTCCGCCGGCATCATTGCGGGCGAAGACGTTGCCCTGGATGGTCGCGGGCATCGTGCCATCGGGGTTCTGCATATTGATCCCGTTGTTGTTGCCCTTGATCACGTTGTCGGTCAGGGTCAGGCCGCTGCTCCCGGCGAACGCCTCGACGCCGTCGTCGTTGCTGCCTGTGGTGCCCGCGTCGATGATGGCAAACCCGCTGATCGTCGTGCCGTCCGCGCTCGAGCCGAGAATGAAACCGCCGCTCGTGCTGGCGACGATAGACTCGGTTACCTGGCTCGGGAGCCCGCCGACTGGGTCAATTCCGGCCTGATTACCGTCGATGACCAGGTTCGGGGTATTGACCTGGACAGTCTCCGGATAAGTACCCGGGCAGACCTTTATGGTGTCACCTGAAGACGCCGCCGCGACTGCAGCCGAGATCGTGTTGTACGTGGCATTGGCGGCGCAACTTGGCGGTGATGCCCCGTTTGCGACCACGAGCGTGGTCTGGGCGGTTGCCGCGCTGGCGCTGAGTGCGACGGTGAGCACAGTTGCGCCGAGGGCTGAGACCCCAGCAACTAACCGGCGATACGAATTACCCATCTTTGTTTCCTCCCCGTGGTGATTCCGATACTGAACGAGATCCCCTGATTCCCCCATCTTGTCATATATAAGGAGTAATTGTGTTGCTTTTTACGCGTCGATCTGAGAGGCAGGCGGGTCAGGCGTCGGTGTCGGCGCGCCTCACGTCGGCGGTGTCCAGCAGCAACTCGGCGGCGGCCACGACCTCGCCGGTGTCACCAGACGCGTCGTCCAGTCTCCGCCCGGCCGGCTCGGGCAGGATCAGGGTCAGCGCCAGGCCGAGAACCGACAGCGCGGCGGTCAGCAGCAGGGTCCCGCGCAGCCTGAGCCAGTCGGCGAGGAGCGGGAAGAGGAACACGCCGATGAACGCGCCGAGCTTGGCCACGCCCGCCGAGATGCCGTGCCCGGTGGCCCGCATGCTCACCGGGTACAGCTCGGCGGACAGCACGAACGTGGTGGTGTTGGGCCCGAACTCGGCGAAGAAGTAGCTGACGCCGTAGACGAGCAGGAACGGCAGCACGGCGGTGGTCGCGGCGGGCACCAGCCCGATCACGGCGAAGCACACGGCCATCGCCGCGAAGCCGATCCACTGCAGCCGCCGGTGCCCGATCCGGTCCATCCGCGCGACCGCGAGCAGGTACCCGGGCACGGCGGCGACCAAGAAGATCGCGAGCTGCAGGGCGATCGCGGTCATGACCGAGGCGTGCGGGACGACGAGCTTGAGTATCTGTGGGGTCGAGATCGTGTTGCCGTAGTAGGCGTAGTCAAAGACGAACCAGGTACCGGCGGTGCCCAGCAGCATGATCAGGTGCCTGCGATGGGTGAGGAAGGCTCGCAGCCGCATCTGGTGCCGGAACACGCTCTTGGCCTGGCTGAGCACGGCTCCCTCGGTAAAGTCGGCCAGCTCGCTGACCGCGCTGTCGGCGCGGCCCCGCACCTGTGCCTGGTAGCGCGGCGACTCGGGCATCCGCGTCCGGAGGTAGAGGACCGCCGCGGCCGGGATCGCGCCGAGTGCGAGCATGACCCGCCAGGATGCGCCGGTGCCCGTGCCCGCGCCGAGCAAGCCCAGCGCGACTAGCGGTCCCACGATCAGCCCGAGGGCCTGGGTGGAGAACACCATCCCGACCAGCCTGCCGCGGTCCTTGCGGTTCGCGTACTCGCTCATGAGGACGGCGCTGACCGGGTAATCACCGCCGATGCCCAGGCCCAGCACCAGGCGGAAGGCGACCAGCGCCCAGTACGTCGGCGCGAGCGCCGACCCGATCGCGCCGACGATCATGATCGCGGCCACGATGCAGTACACCCGCTTGCGGCCGGCCAGATCGGCGATCCGGCCGAACAGGAACGCGCCGGCAAACGCGCCGGCCAGCGTCATGCTGTTCAGGAGGGCCAGCCGGCCGGGGCCAAGATGCCACTGCTGCCTGATCAGGGTTGACGCGATCCCGATGACGAACAGGTCGTAGGCGTCGGTGAAAAAGCCCATCCCTGACACCAGGGCCGCGCGCAGGTGAAACCTGTTCAGCGGTGCTTCGTCGAGTGCGGTGATCAGGTCCCTGGCCCGGGTCGAGGCCACCAGTTTCCCCTCTCCGCCTGGCTCGCCGGGCGGCATGTGTCGATTATCCTGCGTCGCGTAGAAAATACCAGTGGTGAACAACGCGTGAATTCGACAGCGACTTCCCGCGGGACTGCTGAGCTGGGCTGTGGTCCTGCTCACAGCTTCAGCCGCGGCCGTACGGCGCCGGTCCCGACTCCCAGAACGGGTTGAGCAGTGCCTGTGGTGCAGCGGGCAAAGCCTGGGTTTTCTTCCGGCAATCACCCGGGCTCAGCCATCCCGGATGAGCTGTTCCAGGCACGCCACTCGTTACGTTGGATAATGTGCCTAAAGGGGAGTGATGCGTGACATGTGCGATGACCACGCTGCCACCGGGGCCCGGACCGGGCTGACCAGGCGTCACGTACTCGGCGGAGCTGCCACCATGGCCGCGATGGCGGCGCTGGGCCGGCGGCCGCCGCGGTTGCCGCTCCGGTCGGCCTGGCCGCAAGCCGCCAACGGCACGTCGGCGTACTCGATGGCGATGCACATTCACTCGTCGTTCAGTGAGCAGAGCGGGTCGATGGACTGCCAGCTCTACCAAGCCGCGCTGAACTCCATTGACGTGCTGTGGTGGACCGACCATGACCACCGCATGGACGGCCTGGACTATCGCGACACCGTGCATTTCACCAGCCTGACCCACGAGAATGGCGGCCTCGGGCAGGGCGGCGCCTGGGCGTGGACGCAGCGCAAGAGCGGCCCGCTGTCCGGCACGTCGGGCGGCGGCATCGTTGGCAGCCCATCCTCCCCGAACGACCCGGTCGCGGGCGGGAGCCTGCAGCTGGCCGCGATGACCACCAGAAGCGGCGGCGCGGCGACGTTCGGGTTCTACGGAAACAGCAAGCCGGCCGGGTGGAATTACCGGGACAACCTCACCGGCCAGACGCTGAGCATCGACGTGCTCTTGAACCCGGGCTGGAGCAACGGGTACTTCGAGCTGCTGATCGGCACGTCCTACCACGAGGCATCCGGCGGACGGCCAGCGGGACAATACAGCCTGTCCTACCAGTTCGTGCCGGCAGGCGCGGCCGGCCGCGCCGCACAGGGCAACGAGGGCGTCATCACGATCCCGGTGACGCCGGCCCAGTCCGGTGACTGGACCACCGTCGCCATGCACCCGAGCGAGGACATCGCCGCGCTGTGGCCCGATCTCGACTACCGCGACTTCGCGCTGCGGGAGCTCACCCTGAACGCCGTCAGCACCGGCGACCTGGTGTCCGGATACTTCGATTACCTGCGGTTCGACCGGACGATGAGCGGAACCGCCTTCTTCGCGCAGCAGGCCGAGATGATGGCCGCGCTGGCCGCCCGGTACGCACCGGTCACCCAGCAGCAGGGCCTGGAGGTGTCCCGGCTGCTGCCGCACGTCAACTGGTTCGGCCCGAACGTGTCCGTGCCGTCCTACCATGGCGTCAGGAGGTCGGGATACACCGAGTACATACGGGGTGCGGTCATCCCGCAGGCGCATGCGGCCGGCGGCCTGGTCAGCTACAACCACCCGTACGGGTACAGCGATGAGCGGCTGCTTTCGCAGGCGGAGCAGGACAACCAGCTCAAGCTCGTTGCCGCTCTGCTGCTACCGGATAACATCCTGGGCTGCGACCTGATCGAGGTCGGCTACGAACGTCGCCAGGGGATGGACCTCACCCACCATGTGGGGCTATGGGATGTCATGTCCCGCAACGCGGTCTTTCTCACCGGCAACGGCACCAGCGACGACCATTTCGGGACGGACTGGCGGGGGATCACCAACAACTGGGTCACCTCGGCCTGGTCGGCCGGCACCACGCAGGCGGATCTCCTGGCCGCCCTGGCCGCCGGCCAGGCCTGGTGCGGGTCGCTGTCCGGGTTCGGCGCCCCGGGCACCAGCCTGAACCTGGATGTGGACGGCTCCTGTCCGATGGGATCGGTCAGCGTCTCCTCGCTGACCGCACGGCAGCTCACGGTGGCGGCCACCGGGATACCGTCCGGCGGCTCCGTCGCAGTCCTGCAGGGTGACGTGGACTACGCCGGCAGCGCGAACCCGCAGCCCAGTACGGCGGTGATCGCCACGTACCCGACGGCCGACTTCGCCAGCGGCCAGGTGACCCTCGCGGTGGACACGAGCGCCGAATCCTTCGTCCGTACCGAGGTGCGCGACGCCGCTGGTACGACCGTCGGGGTATCGAACCCGGTGTGGATGCTGCGCAAGGCGCCGCCGGGCGGCATCCCGGCCCCGCGCCGCGCGTGACCGAGGGCGCCGGGCCACCCGTCAGCCGGTGCGCTCGACCACGAAGTCACACAGCGCCTCGAAGGCCGACCGCGCCGCTCCCGGGGGCAGCGCGGCGATCTCCCGGCGTGCCGTGTCGACCCAGCCGCGCAGGTCGGCCCTGGCCGCCTCCATCGCGGGGTGGGCGCGCAGCAGCGCGAGCGCCTCGGCGTGCAGCCGGGGATCGGTAAGTTCCCCGGCGCGCAGCAGTTCGACGAGGCGCGCCGCCGCTGGCTCCGCCGAGCGCAGCACGTGCAGCACGGGCAGGGTCTGGATTCCTTCCCGCAGGTCCGTGCCCGGCGCCTTGCCGAGCTGCTCGGAGTCGCTGGCCACGTCGATGATGTCGTCGGACAACTGGAAGGCGATGCCCAGGGCCTCGCAGGCAGGCGTGATCCTGGCCGTCACCTCGTCAGGCGCGCCGGACAGCATCCCGCCGAACTGCCCGGCCGTCGCGATCAGGGATCCGGTCTTGTTGGTCACCACGGACATGTAGTGGTCGAGCGGATCCTGTCCCGGCGCCGGGCCGACGGTCTCCGCCACCTGACCGGTAACCAGGCGGACGAACGTCTCGGCCTGGATCCGGATCGCGTCCGGCCCCAGATCGGCCAGGATCTGGGAAGCGCGGGCGAACAGGAAGTCTCCGGTGAGGATCGCGACGGTGTTGCTCCACCGCGAGTTGGCGCTCTCGTGACCGCGGCGGATCGCCGCCTCGTCCATCACGTCGTCGTGATACAGCGTGGCCAGGTGGGTCAGCTCGATGGCGACCGCGCCGGGGACGACCCGCGGGTCGCGGGGGTTCCCGAACTGGGCCGCCAGCAGCACGAGAGTGGCGCGGAACCGCTTGCCCCCCGCGTCGATCAGGTGCCGCGACGCGTCGGCCAGCAGCGCATCGTCGGTACGCGCGGACTCCTGCAGGGCCTCCTCCACCAGCGCGAGACCCTCGCTGACGTCGGCACCCAGCGGAGAATCAGGGAGCTCAAGGGGGACGGCAGTGACCACTCGGCCTCCAATTACCACGGCATTGCGGATATGCCCCTCAGCCTTCGGACAATCCCACCGGCCGGCGGCTCACCGGACGAACAGTTGCCTGGCCGCGTGGGACGCCAGGCCCAGCAGCGGCTGCGGCACGATACCCAGGACCACCGTAGCCACCACGCCGAGCCCGACCGCCACCGAGGTGAACAGGCTGGGCACCACCACGGAGGGGGCGTCCGGCGCCGGGTCCGAGAAGAACATGAGCACGATGACCCGGACGTAAAAGAAGGCGGCAATCGCGCTGGCCAGCACGCCCACGATCACCAGCGGGACGGCCCCGCCCGCTATCGCGGCCTGGAATACCGCGAACTTGCCGGTGAACCCGCTGGTCAGCGGGATCCCGGCGAAGGCCAGCAGGAAGAAGGCGAACACCCCGGCGACCAGCGGCGAGCGCTTGCCGAGCCCGGCCCACCTGGACAGGTGCGCGGCCTCACCCGCGGGGTCCCTGACCAGCGTCACCACGGCGAACGCGCCGATCGTGGTGAAACCGTACGCGGCCAGGTAGAACAGGCTGCCGGACAGGCCAGCCGCGGTCGCGGCGATGACCGCGGTGAGGATGAAGCCGGCGTGCGCGATGGAGGAGTAGGCGAGCAGCCGCTTCACGTCGGTCTGGGTAATCGCGATGACCGCGCCCGCCACCATGGTCAGGATGGCGACGACCCACATCACCGGTCGCCAGTCCCAGGTCAGCTGGCCGAACGCCACGTAGAAGACGCGCAGCAGCGCACCGAACGCGGACACCAGCGTGCACGACGCCATCAGCGCGGTGACCGGCGTGGGCGCGCCCTGGTAGACGTCCGGCTTCCAGTTGGCGAACGGCACCGCCCCGATCTTGAACAGCAGGCCGAGACCGACGAGCGCCAGCCCGGCCAGCAGCAGCGTCGTGCTGGTGGTATCCGACGAGGCGGCCGCGGCGATGGCGGACAGCCGCACCGAGCCTGCGTAGCCGTACAGCAGGGCGATGCCGAACAGGAAGAACGCCGAGGAGTACGCGCCCAGCAGGAAGTACTTCATGGCCGCCTCCTGCGAGAGCAGGCGGCGGCGCCGGGCCAGGCCGCAGAGCAGGTACAGCGGCAGCGACAGCACCTCGAGCGCGACGAACATGGTGAGCAGGTCGTTGGCGGCGGGGAACAGCAGCATGCCGCCCACCGCGAACAGGGTGAGCGGATACACCTCGGTGTGCGTGATGCCGGCCTCGAGCCCTTCGCGTTCCTCCGGGCTGCCGGGGACCGCCGCCGCCTGCGCGACGAACGGGCTCACGTCATGCGAGGACTCGGCGATCAGCAGCACGCTGACGGCGGCGAGCACCAGGATGGTGCCCTGAATGAACAGGGTCGGCCGGTCCACCGCGACCGCACCCATCGCGGCGACGCGGCCTGCCGCGTGGTTGGCGAACAGGCTCTTGGAGGCGGCGACGACAACCGTGAGGACGAACGCCGCGGTCAGCCCGCCGAACGTCAGGATCAGGTGGATGCCGCGCCGGGCGGCCCGGGGCGCGAACGCCTCGACCAGCACTCCCGCCACCGCCGCGCCGAACACGACCAGCATCGGCGACAGCTGGCTGTACTCGATGCTCGGCGCGTGAATCCCGCCGGCGACGACGGCGGATGCCAGCCGGGCGGCGCCGGCGTGCGCGGCGATCGCGGCTGCGGCCGCGGTCATGGGGTCACCCCGCTCTGCGCCGCGGCCGGGGCAGCCGCGGTGCTAGCCCGGGGGGACGACCCTCCGGGCCCCCCGGACCCCCCGACCTGAGGCGCCGGGTCAACGGAGTGTGTCTGCGTCATGGTGTGCTGCACCGCCGGGTTGATGATGTCGAGCACGGGCTGGGGGTAGACGCCGAGCGCGATGATCAGCGCGATCAGCGGCCCGACCGCCCAGAGCTCCCTGGCCTTCAGGTCCGGCATGTTCGCGACACCTTCGCGGACCGGCCCGTTCATCGTCCGCTGGTACATCCACAGCAGGTAGATCGCGGCGAGGATGATCCCGGCCGTGGCCAGCGAGGCGGCCACCTTGTACCGGGTGAACGTGCCGACCAGGACGAGGAACTCGCTGACGAACGTGGACAGGCCGGGCAGCGACAGGCCGGCCAGGCTGGCCACGAGGAAGAGCCCGGCCAGCACCGGCGCGACCTTCTGCACGCCGCCGTAGTCGGCGATCCGCTGCGACTTCCGCCGCGCGATCATGAAACCCGCGATGAGGAACAGCGCCCCGGTGGCGAAGCCGTGGTTGACCATGTACAGCGTCGCGCCGGCCTGGCCCTGGCTGGTCATCGCGAAGATGCCGAGCGCGATGAAGCCGAAGTGCGAGACCGACGTGTAGGCGATCAGCCGCTTCAGGTCGGCCTGCCCGATCGCCACCACCGCCCCGTACAGGATCCCCACCACCGCCAGCACGAGCACCAGCGGCGTGAAGAAGTGCGCGGCGGACGGGAACAGCTCGAGGCAGTAGCGGATCATGCCGAACGTGCCGACCTTGTCGAGCACGCCGACCAGCAGCACCGCCGTGCCCGGCTGGGCCGCCGCGGCCGCGTCGGGCAGCCAGGTGTGGAACGGCCATAGCGGCGCCTTGACCGCGAACGCGACGAAGAAGCCGAGGAACAGCCACTCCTGCACCGCGGTGCTGAGGTGAACGTGGAGCAGGCTGGTGAACAGGAACGTGCCGGGGTGCCCGGCCCGGGCCGAGAACACGTACAGCGCGATCACCGCGACCAGCATCAGCAGCCCGCCGAGCAGGCTGTACAGCAGGAACTTGACCGCCGCGTACTGGCGCTGCCCGACGCCGAAGCTCCCGATCATGAAGTACATCGGGATCAGCATGACCTCGAAGAAGACGTAGAACATGAACACGTCGGTGGCGGCGAAGGCGCCGATCACCATCGTCTCCATCACCAGCATCAGCGCGAAGTACGTCTTCACGCTGCGCCTGGCGCCGTCGGCGTCGTGCCACGACGCGAGCACGACGACCGGCATCAGCGCCGCGGTCAGCCCGATCAGCACCAGCGCGATCCCGTCCGCCCCGACCGCGTAGTGCACCCCGAACGCCGGGATCCACTGGTAGGTCTGGGTGAACTGGAAGTCCGGGCCGGACGGCCTGAACCGCGTGGCCATCACGATCACGACGACCAGCGTGGCCAGCGAGAAGCCCAGCGCCAGCCACTTCGCCAGTGAGTCACGAGATGGTACGGCCGCTGCCGCCCCCGGCGTGGCCGTACCCGGGCCGTCCTGAGCCGCGGCAGCGGGCGCCGGGCCGCGGGGAACCAGGGAGATCGCCACGGCGCCGGCCAGCGGGATCGCGCCGGCGACAGTCAGCCACGGGAAACTAGACATGGGCTACAGCCTCACCAGGAGGAGGGCGCCGACGAGCAGGGCGGCGCCGAAGAACATCGCGAGCGCATAGGAGCGGACGAACCCGGACTCGAGCCTGCGCGCCCGCCCCGATGCACCGCCCACGGTGGCAGCGATGGTGTTGACCAGGCCGTCCACCCCCCGGTTGTCGAAGTAGACCGACAGCCGGGCCAGCCACTGGCCCGGCCGCATGAGCACCGACTCGTTGAACGCGTCACCGTACAGGTCCTTGCGCGCCGCGGTGACCGGGAACCGCGCGGGCGGCGCCACGGCCGGGACCTCACGGCGGCCGTACATCGCCCAGGCGATCGCGGCGGCCACGATAGCCAGCCCGAGCGAGCCGAGGCCGGGTGCCGTCCACACCCCGTGCCGGACCGGCGGCGCCCCGGTCACCGGGGTCAGGAAGTTCAGGAGCGTGTCGTTGAGGATAAGCAGCGCACCCGCTCCCACCGAGCCGATCGCGAGCACGATCATCGGCCATCCCATCACCGGGGGCGACTCGTGCGGGTGCGGCACCTGGTGCGGGTCATCCGGCTGGTGGGCCTGCGGGCCCGGTGCCGCGTACGCGGGGCTCTGGTGCGGGGCGCCCTGCGGCTGCGGCTGGCCGGTGCGCGGCTCGGCTCCGCCCGGGGGGCCGGCCTCCTCCCAGCGGCGCTTGCCCGCGAACGTCATGAGCATCACCCGGGTCATGTAGAACGCGGTGATGCCGGCGCCGACCAGCGCCGCGGTGCCCAGGATCGCCCCGGACGTGCCGCCCTTGTCGAACGCCGTCTCGATGATGGGATCCTTGGTGAAGAAGCCGGAGAACGGCGGGATCCCGATGATCGCCAGGTAGCCGAGGCCGAACGTGACAAAGGTGACCGGGAGCAGCCGCGCCAGCCCGCCGTAGCGGCGCATGTTGACCTCGTCGTCCATGCCGTGCATGATCGAGCCCGCGCCGAGGAAGAGGCCGGCCTTGAAGAACCCGTGCGCGAGCAGCAGTCCGATGGCGAACGCGTAGCCGGCCGGGCCCAGGCCGGCGAGGAACATATAGCCGATCTGGCTCATCGTGGAGCCGGCCAGCGCCTTCTTGATGTCGTCCTTGGCGCTGCCGATGATCCCGCCGAACAGCAGGGTGACGGCGCCGACCACGGTCACCGCGAGCCGCGCGGTGGGCGACAGGTCGTAGATCACGTGCGACCTGACGATCAGGTAGACCCCGGCGGTCACCATCGTCGCCGCGTGGATCAGCGCCGACACCGGCGTGGGGCCCTCCATCGCGTCCAGCAGCCAGGACTGCAGCGGCACCTGCGCGGACTTGCCGCACGCGCCGAGCAGCAGCAGCAGGCCCAGCGCGGCCAGCACCCCCGGGCCGGCCAGGTGGGCGCGGGCGAACACCCCGCTGAACGTGATCGTGCCGAACGTGGCGAACATCAGCATGATCGCCAGCGACAGCCCGGCGTCGCCGACCCGGTTGGCGATGAAGGCCTTCTTCGCTGCGGTCGCCGCGGTCGGCTTGAACTGCCAGAACCCGATGAGCAGGTAGGAGGCGAGACCGACGCCCTCCCAGCCCGCGTACAGCGCGAGGTAGTTGTCGGCCAGCACCAGCAGCAGCATCGCGGCGATGAACAGGTCCATGTAGCCGAAGAACCGGCGCCGGTCGGTGTCGTGCGACATGTAGCCGACAGAGTAGATACAGATGAGCGAGCCGACGCCGGTGATCAGCAGCACGAAGCAGATCGACAGCGGGTCGAGCAGCAGCCCGACGTTGACGTGGAAGCGGGCGACCGCTATCCACGTGTAGACGTGCACGTCCCTGCTGCGCTGGGCGGCCGGGTAGCCGAGCATCTGGACAAAGCAGGCCAGCCCGTAGCCGAACGCCGCAAGCGGGGCGGCCACCCCGAGCAGGTGTCCCCAGCGGTCGGTGCGGCGGCCGCCGAGCAGCAGCACAGCTGCCCCGAACAGCGGGAACGCCAGCATCAGCCACGCCGCGTGTTGCACGCCGGTAGCCGCCAGTGTCGTCATCAGGGAACCTTTTTCCTAGTACTTCAGCAGGTTCGCGTCGTCCACCGACGCGGATCTGCGGGTCCGGAAAATAGCCATCAGCACGGCCAGCCCGACGACCACCTCGGCGGCCGCGACCACCATCACGAAGAACGCGATCACCTGGCCGTCCAGGTTGCCGTGCTCCCGGGCAAAGCCGACGAACGCGAGGTTGCACGCGTTCAGCATCAGCTCCACGCACATGAAGATCACCATCGCGTTGCGCCGGACCAGCACGCCCACGCCGCCGATGACGAAAAGGATCACGGCCAGCGCCACGTAGTGTGCCGGGCTCACGGCTGGGCCTCCTGCTTCTCCAGCGCCGCCGGTTTGTCCGGCTCCGGCCCGGCGTCGGCTGCCTCCAGCTGGCCGGGCTGCCCTTCGCTGCCGAGCGTGCGCCTGCGGATGACCGGGCTGACGGACAGCTCGGACGGCGTGCCGTCCGGCAGCAGGGCCGGCATGTCCGCGGCGTTGTGCTGGGCGTAGGTGCCCGGGCCCGGCAGCGGGGCCGGGTGGCTGCCGGCGATCCGCTGCCTGGACAGCTGGCGCTGGGTCGGCTTGGGCGTGGTGCGCTCGCGGTGCGCGAGCACCATCGCGCCGAGCGCCGCCGTGATCAGTAGCGCGCTGGTCACCTCGAACGGGAACACGTACTTGGTGAAGATCAGCGCGGCGATCCCGGATACGTTCCCGGCGTTGTAGCCGGACGTCAGCGGCTGCGCTCCGCCGATCGCGGCGTGGCCGATGCCGAGAGCGAGCAAGACCAGCATGGAGATCCCGACCACCCCGGCGGCCAGCCGCTGTCCCTTGATCGTCTCCACGATCGAGTCGGCCGAGCTGACACCGACCAGCATGATCACGAACAGGAACAGCATGAGCACGGCGCCGGTGTAGACGATCACCTGGACGAAGGCGAGGAACGGCGCTCCGGCCTCGGCGTACAGCACCGCGAGCGAGAGCATGATGACGGCGAGCAGCAGCACGCAGTGCACCGCGCGCCGGGCCAGGATCATGCCGACGCCGGCCAGCACAGAGACGACAGCGAGCACCCAGAAGATCAGGTTCTGGGTGACGGCGGCTGCCCCGGGACCGGGCTTGCCCCCCGCGGCGAGCGCGAGCATGGTGAGATGACTCACGACTGGTGTCCGTTCGGCTGTGCGTCACCGGCCGCGGGTGCCTGGGCGGGGTGGCCTCCCGGGGCGGCGCTGGACTCGGCCGGCGGCCCCGCCGCGGGTGCGTTGCCGGCCGTCTCGCCCGCCCCGGCCCAGGTGCCGCCCGGATCCTCAGCGGCCTCGCCTTCCCCGGCCGGCCGCGACGCGCCGGCCGGGCTGGCCCGGCCGAGCAGGTAGTAGTCCCGCTCGGTGGCGCCGAGCCGCATCGGGTGCGGCGGCGGCTCCATGCCGGGCTGCAGCGGCGCGACCAGCTGCTCCTTGGTCCAGATCAGGCTTTCCCTGTTGTCGTCGGCGAGCTCGTATTCGTTGGTCATGGTGAGCGCCCTGGTCGGGCAGGCCTCGATGCACAGCCCGCACAGGATGCAGCGCAGGTAGTTGATCTGGTACACGCTGCCGTACCGCTCGCCCGGGGAGTAGCGCTCGTCGTCGGTATTGTCGGCGCCCTCGACGTAGATGGCGTCGGCGGGACAGGCCCAGGCGCAGAGCTCGCAGCCGATGCACTTCTCCAGCCCGTCCGGCCAGCGGTTCAGCTGGTGACGGCCGTGGAACCTGGGCGCGGTGGGCCGCGGGCTTTCCGGGTACTCGACGGTCTCCACCTTCTTGAACATCTGGTGGAAGGTGACGCCGAAGCCCTTGACCGGGTTGAGGAAGTCAAGCACTGGTGACCTCCTTGCCGTTGCTCGGCGCGCCGGCGTCCAACAGGGTGCGCGCGGGCGCGGCCTGCTCCGCGGCCGATACGCCGGTCCCGTGGTAGTGCGGCAGGTCGAGCGGCGGGACCGGGAAGCCCGGCGGCGCCGCCGCGCCGCCGCCGGCCTGCGCGGCCGCGTCAGCGGGCTCGGGTTCGCCGGTGCCCTCCAGCCGGGCGCGGCGGCGTTCCGCGCCCGTCTCCCACACCCAGACGATCGCCAGGAAGAGCAGCAGCACGAAGCCGCCGATGATGTACAGGCCGGTGCTGCCGCCCTGCCGGCGCCAGACCCGGATGGTGGCGATCATCATGATCCAGACCAGCGAGCCGGGGATGAGAATCTTCCAGCCCAGCGCCATCAGCTGGTCGTAGCGGATCCGGGGCAGCGAGCCGCGCAGCCAGATGAAGCCGAACAGCAGGATCAGCACCTTGCCCAGGAACCAGAGCATCGGCCACCAGCCGCTGTTCGCGCCGGCCCAGACCGAGAGCGGCCACGGCGCCCGCCAGCCGCCGAGGAACAGCGTCGTGGCGAGCCCGGCCACCGTGGTCATGTTGATGTACTCGGCGAGGTAGAACATCGCGAACTTCATCGACGAGTACTCGGTGTGGTAGCCGGCGACGAGTTCGCCCTCGCCCTCGGGCAGGTCGAAGGGCAGCCGGTTGGTCTCGCCGACCATCGTCACCAGGTAGATGACGAAGGACGGGATCAGCAGGATCGCGAACCAGGACGGGTAGTGCAGGATCGCGCCGAACCAGCGGAACGTGCCGCCGTGCGCCTGCGCCTGCACGATCGCCGAGGTGGACAGGGATCCCGAGTACAGGAACACCGCGACGAAGGACAGTCCCATCGCGATCTCGTAGCTGATCACCTGGGCGGACGAGCGGAGGCCGCCGAGCAGCGAGTACGGGGAACTGGACGACCAGCCGGCCAGCACGATGCCGTACACGCCGATCGAGCTCATCGCGAGCACGAGCAGCACCGCGACCGGCAGGTCGGCGAGCTGCAGCGGGGTCTGGTGGTGGAAGATCGAGACTTCCGGGCCGAACGGGATGATCGCGAAGCTGACGAAGGCCGGCGCGGCGGAGAGAATGGGCGCCAGGATGAACAGGATCTTGTCCGCGCCCAGCGGGATGATGTCCTCCTTGAGCGGCAGCTTGAGCGCGTCAGCGATCGGCTGCAGCAGCCCGAACGGGCCTGCCCGGTTCGGGCCGGGGCGGCGCTGCATCCGGCCGATCACCCGCCGCTCGGCCCAGATCATGAACATGGTCATGAGCAGCAAGAAGAGGAAAATGAACCCGACCTTGAGAATGATCAGCCACCAGGTGTCGTGACCGAAGCTGGCCAGGCTGGGATCCGGGGCCGCGAGGGGTGCCCCGGCCAAGCTGCTCATTCCGCGCTCCCTGCTATCTGGAACTCTGCGCTCGTGATCGTGACCCGGCTGCCGTGGCCGGCGGCCAGCTCGCGGCGGGTCGCGCAGCCGGCCGCGTTCGCGGGCAGCCACACCACCCGGTCCGGCATGTCAGTCACCTGCACCGCCACGGTGACGCTACCGGCCGCGGTGGCCACAGTGACCTTACCGCCATCGGCGGTGCCTGCCTCCGCCGCGGTCGCCGCGGACATCATCGCGACCGGCTGCCGGGCCGTTCCGGCCAGGTAGGGCTCGCCATCCTGCATCCGGCCGGCGTCCAGCAGCTGGTTCCAGGTGGCCAGCACCGCTTCTCCCGGGGCCAGCAGTCCCGCGCCGGGACGGATCGCGGTACTGGCGAAGGGCTCGGCGGCCCGCTGGCCCTGCCAGGTGCCGAGCGCGACGAGCTCGCGGCGGGCCGCCGCGGCGTCGGGCAGCGCGAGGTGCACGTCCATCTCGTCGGCGATGGCGCCGAGCACCTGGAAGTCGGACCGGGCGCCGGGGACGCTGAGGGCGGTGCCGAACGCGCCGCCGCGGCCCTCCCAGTTGACGAACGTGCCCGCCTTCTCCGCCGCCGCCGCCACCGGCAGCACGACATCCGCCCGGTCGGTGACCGCACTGGTCCGCAGTTCGAGGCTGACCACGAACGGGGCGGCCTCGAGCGCCGCGAGCGCCGCCGCCGGGTCGGGCAGGTCGTACGGATCCACCCCGGCTACGACCAGCGCGCCGAGTTCGCCGTCGGCCGCCGCCGCGAGCATCTGCGCGGTGCTGCGGCCCGGCCCGGACGGCAGCGCGTCCTGCGCCACTCCCCACGCCCTGGCGACTTCGGCCCGGGCCCGCCGGTCGGCGACCGGACGGCCGACGGGCAGCAGGCCGGGCAGCGCGCCCGCCTCGACCGCGCCGCGCTCGCCGGCCCGGCGCGGGATCCAGGCGAGCTGCGCTCCGGTGGCCTGGGCCAGCCGCGCCGCCGCCGACAGCGCGCCGGGCACCTGGGCCAGCCGCTCGCCGGCCAGGATCACCGCGGGCCTGCCCGCGCTGGACGCGAGCGCGGCGGCTGCCGCGGCGCCTGCCTCGTCCAGGTCCGTCCCGCTGATCAGGTGCCCGAGCGCGTCTGCCTCGGCGCCGGGGACGCACGCGATGAGCTCGCCGGAGAGCTTGGCCAGGCCGTGGCTCGCCAGCGGGGCGACCGAGTAGACCTTCAGGCCGTGGTTGCGGACCGCCTTGCGCAGCCGGAGGAAGACGATGGGCGACTCATCTTCCGGCTCGAAGCCGGCCAGCAGCACCGCCGGCGCGTTTTCCAGCGTCTCGTAGCTGACCTCGATGCCGCGCCCGGCGACGAAGGCGGCGAGGAACTGAGCCTCCTCCGCCGAGTGCGCCCTGGCCCGCATGTCGATGTCGTTCGTGCCCAGCGCCAGCCGGGCGAACTTGGCGTAGCCGTAGGCGTCCTCGAGGGTGAGCCGGCCCCCGGCCAGAACGCCGGCCCTGCCCCTGGCCGCGGCCAGGCCGCGGGCGGCCGCCGCGACCGCGGCCGGCCAGGACGCGGGCGCGAGCAGGCCGTCCTCGCCGCGGACCAGCGGGACCGACAGCCGGTCGGGCTGGGTCGCGTAAGTGAAGGCCCACCGGCCCTTGTCGCAGTTCCATTCCTCGTTCACCTGCGGGTCGTCGCCGGCCAGCCGCCTGGTCACCACGCCGCGCCGGTGGTCGGTGCGCTGCCTGCAGCCGGCCGCGCAGTGCTCGCACACGCTGGGCACCGAGACCAGGTCGAACGGCCGCGCCCGGAACCGGTAGGCGGCGCCGGTGAGCGCGCCCACCGGGCAGATCTGCACGGTGTTGCCCGAGTAGTAGGAGTCGAAGGGCTTGCCTTCGGCGATCGCC
The DNA here is from genome assembly GCA_963702235.1 of uncultured Actinomycetes bacterium. Classification (GTDB taxonomy): domain Bacteria; phylum Actinomycetota; class Actinomycetes; order Streptosporangiales; family Streptosporangiaceae; genus PALSA-505. Next base: position 621,683 of record CAVPBZ010000013.1, on the reverse strand, counting down.
ACCTGCTCGTGCGGGCCGCGCTCGAACAGCTCGATCAGCGGGTCCCCGGCGATCTGGTCGGCGAACCGGGTGCACCGCGCGCACTGCACGCAGCGCTCCCGGTCGAGCAGCACCTCGGTGGACAGCGCTACCGGCTTCTCGAACGTCCGCTTGACCCCGGTGAACCTGGTCTCGCCCCGGCCGTTGGACATCGCCTGGTTCTGCAGCGGGCACTCGCCGCCCTTGTCGCACATCGGGCAGTCCAGCGGATGGTTGATCAGCAGCAGCTCCATCACGCCTTGCTGCGCCTTATCCGCGACGTCCGAGGTGAGCTGGGTGCGCACCACCATGCCCTCGGTGCACGTCGTGGTGCAGGAGGCGAACGGCTTGCGCTGGCCCTCGATCTCGACCAGGCACTGGCGGCAGGCGCCCACCGGCTCGAGCAGCGGATGGTCGCAGAACCGCGGGATCTGGATACCGAGCATCTCGGCCGCGCGGATCACCAGCGTGCCCTTGGGCACGACGATCTCGAAGCCGTCGATGGTGACCGCCACGCCGCCGGGATCAGCGGCGGCGGCTGGGTCCTGGCTCATGCCTGTGCCTCCGCCGCGAACAGCGTGGCCGCGGCCGGGTCGAACGGGCAGCCGCCCCGCTTCTGGTGCTCCAGGTACTCATCCCGGAAGTACTTGATCGTCGAGACGATCGGGCTGCCGGCCGTGTCGCCGAGCGCGCAGAACACCCGGCCGACCATGTTGTCGTTGATGTCGAGCAGCTTGGCCAGGTCGTCCTCGCTGCCCCGGCCCGCTTCCAGGCCTTCCAGTAGCTGCCTCATCCAGTACGTGCCCTCCCGGCACGGGGTGCACTTCCCGCAGGATTCGTGCTCGTAGAACTCGGTCCAGCGCAGCGCCGCGCGGACCGCGCAGGTGGTTTCGTCGAAGATCTCCAGGCCCCTGGTGCCGAGCATGGAGCCCGCCGCGCCGACCGCCTCGTAGTCCAGCGGCATGTCCAGGTGCTCGTCGGTCAGGATCGGGGTGGACGAACCGCCGGGGGTCCAGAACTTCAGCCGGTGCCCGGCGCGCACGCCGCCGGCCAGCTCAAGCAGCTCGCGCAGCGTGATGCCGAGCGGCGCCTCGTATTGGCCGGGCGTGCTGACATGCCCGGACAGCGAGAAGATACCGAACCCTTTGGACTTCTCGGTACCCATCGCGGCGAACCAGTCCGCGCCGTTCGTCATGATGGACGGCACGCTTGCGATCGTCTCCACGTTGTTGACCACGGTCGGGCAGGCGTACAGGCCCTCGATCGCCGGGAACGGCGGCTTGAGCCGCGGCTGGCCGCGGTAACCCTCCAGCGACTCCAGCAGCCCGGTCTCCTCGCCGCAGATGTAGGCGCCGGCCCCCGCGTGCACCACGATCTCCAGGCCGTAGCCGGAGCCGAGGATGTCAGGGCCGAGATAACCGGCCGCGCGCGCCTCGGCCACCGCATGGTGCAGCCGCCTGATCACGTGCAGCACCTCGCCGCGCACGTAGAGGAACGCGCGCTCCGCCCTGATCGCGTACGCGGCGATGATCATGCCCTCGATGAGCAGGTGCGGGCTCGCCAGCATCAGCGGAACGTCCTTGCAGGTGCCCGGCTCGGACTCGTCCGCATTCAGCACCAGGTAGTGCGGCTTGCCGTCGTCTTGCGGGATGAATCCCCACTTCGTCCCGGTGGGGAAGCCAGCGCCGCCGCGGCCGCGCAGCCCGGAGGCCTTGACCTGGGCGATGACGTCGTCGGGCGGCATGGCCAGGGCCGCCGCCAGTCCCTGGTAACCGCCGGACCGGCGGTAGCCGGCCAGGGTGAAGGAGTCGGGCTCGTCCCAGTGCGCGGTCAGCACCGGGGTCAGGGTGTCGGTCACCGGGAGGCCTCCCTGGCGGGCTCCGCGCCGGGTGGCGGCGCGGTCCAGCCGCGTTCCTTAGCGATCTCCAGTCCGGCCAGGGCGGGCGGCCCTGCCTGCGGCCCGTCGGCCGCCTGGTCGTCGGGGAAGCCCGCCAGGATCCGGGCGGCCTGGCGCCAGGTGCACAGCCGGGCCGGGCCGCGCGACGGCCGGACCGGCTGGCCGGCCCGCAGGTCATCGACGAGGGCGCGGGCCGCCTGCGGGGTCATGTTGTCGAAGAACTCCCAGTTGACCATCACGACGGGCCCGAAGTCGCAGGCGGCGTTGCACTCCACCCGCTCCAGCGTGACCTTGCCGTCCGGGGTCGTCTCCTCGTTGCCGACGCCCAGGTGCGCGGCGAGGCCGTCGAAGATGGCATCGCCGCCCATCACCGCGCACAGCGTGTTCGTGCATACGCCCACGTCGTACTCGCCGACCGGGTGCCGCTTGAACATCGTGTAGAAGGTGGCCACCGCGGTCACCTCGGCCTCGGTAAGGCCGAGCTGCGCGGCGCAGAACGCCACCCCGTCGGCGGAGACGTAGCCCTCCTCCGCCTGCACCAGGTGCAGCAGCGGCAGCAGCGCGGAGCGCGACCGCGGGTACCTGGCGATGATCTCGGCGGCGTCGGCCTCCAGCCGGGTGCGCGCCTCCTGGCTGAACGGCATTACCTGTCCACGCCTCCCAAGACCGGATCGATGCTGGCTATTGCGGCGATCACGTCGGCCACCATGCCACCCTCGGCCATAGCGGCGAGCGCCTGCAGGTTGGTGAACGACGGGTCGCGGAAGTGCGCCCGGTACGGCCGGGTGCCGCCGGCGCTGACCAGGTGGCAGCCGAGCTCGCCGCGGGGCGACTCGACCGCCGCGTACGCCTGGCCGGCCGGGACCCGGAATCCCTCGGTCACCAGCTTGAAGTGATGGATGAGCGCCTCCATGGACTCGCCCATGATGTGCGCGATGTGGTCGGGCGACGGCCCGAGGCCGTCCGGGCCGAGCGACAGCTTGGCCGGCCAGCCGATCTTGGCGTCCCGGATCATCACCGGATCGTCGTCAGGACGGCCGGTCGTCAGCCGGTCCAGGCACTGCCCGATGATCTTGAGTGACTCGTCTGCCTCGGCCATCCTGACCAGGTACCTGCCGTACACGTCGCAGGTGTCCTGCGTGGGGACGTCGAAGTCGTACGTCTCGTAGCCGCAGTAGGGCTGACTCTTGCGCAGGTCCCAGGGCAGTCCGGTGGCCCGCAGGATGGGGCCGGTGACGCCCAGCGACATGCAGCCCTGCAGGTCCAGGAAGGCGATTCCCTTGGTCCGGGCCAGGTAGACGGGGTTGGCGTCGAGCAGGTGGCGCAGGTCCAGTAGCCGGCCCGGCATCTCGTCGCAGAGCTCGCGGATCTTCTTGGTGGCGCCCGGCGGCAGGTCCTGCGCGACGCCGCCCGGCCGGATGTAGGCGTGGTTCATCCGCAGCCCGGTGATGAGCTCGAACAGGTCGAGCACCTGCTCGCGCGCTTCCAGGCAGTTCAGCAGGACGGTGGTGGCCCCCAGTTCCAGCCCGAACGTGCCGATGGCCATCATGTGCGAGGAAATCCTGTTGAGCTCGAGCATGAGCACGCGGATGACGCTTGCCCGTTCGGGAATACGATCTTCTATCCCGAGCAGGCGCTCAGTGGCCAGGCAGAAGGCGACTTCGTTGAACAGCGGGGACAGGTAGTCCATCCGGGTACAGAACGTGACGCCCTGGGTCCAGGTGCGGAACTCCATGTTCTTCTCGATGCCGGTGTGCAGGTAGCCGATCCCCACCCGGCACTCGGTGACGCTCTCGCCGTCGAGCGTGAGGATCAGCCGGAGCACGCCGTGGGTCGAGGGGTGCTGCGGGCCCATGTTGATGACCAGCCGCTCGGAGCCCGGCTCGTCACCTGCCGCGTCGGCCGCGGCGACGATGTCGTCCCAGTCCTGCCCGGTGACGGTGTAGACGCGGCCCTCTTCGGCCTGCGTGGTCATGCGTATGCCCTCCGCTCGTCCGGCGGCGGCACCGTGGCCCCGCGGTACTCGACCGGGATGCCGCCCAGCGGGTAGTCCTTGCGCTGCGGGTGGCCCTTCCAGTCGTCCGGCATCTCGATCCTGGTCAGTGCCGGGTGGCCGTCGAAGATGATCCCGAAGAAGTCCCAGGTCTCCCGCTCGTGCCAGTCGCAGGTGGGATACGTGCCGACCAGCGACGGCACGTGCGGGTCCGCGTCGGGCGCGCCCACCTCCAGCCGCAGCCGACGGTTGCGGCTGATCGAGACCAGGTGGTAGACGGCGTGCAGCTCGTGCCCGGCGTCCTCCGGGTAGTGCACGCCGGAGACTCCGGTGCACAGCTCGAAGGCGAGCGCCGGGTCGTCGCGGAGCGTCCGCGCGACCTCGGGCAGCCGGTCCCGCTTGACGTAGAAGGTCAGCTCGCCGCGGTCGGCGACGACCCGCTCGATCGCGTCGCCGAACTGCGTGCCCGCCGCCGCCAGCGCCCGGCCGAGCTCGTCGGCCAGGTCATCGAAATACGATCCGTACGGCCGCGGGCTGGACAGCCCGGGCGCGAGCCGCACCTGCAGCCCGCCGTAGCCCGACGTGTCGCCGCTGCTGGCCGCGCCGAACATGCCGCTGCGGACGACCTGCTCGGCGAGCCGCTCCTGGCCGGCCTGCGCCGGCAGGTTGTCCGGCGCGGCGGCGTCGTGCTCGGTCACCGGGCCACCTCCGCGCCGGCAGGGGCGCTGACCAGCGGCAGCCTGCGCAGCCTGGCCCGCTCGAGCTGCGTGATCTCCTTCTCCCGGTCCGGCCCCAGCTTGGTGTTCTGGATCTTGTCGTGCAGCTTGAGTATGGCGTCGAGCAGCATCTCCGGCCGCGGCGGGCAGCCGGGCAGGTAGATGTCCACCGGGACGATGTGATCCACGCCCTGCACGATCGCGTAGTTGTTGAACATGCCGCCGCTCGAGGCGCACACGCCCATCGAGATGACCCACTTGGGGTCGGCCATCTGGTCGTAGATCTGCCGCAGCACCGGGGCCATCTTCTGGCTGACCCGTCCGGCCACGACCATCAGGTCGGCCTGCCGGGGCGTGTTGGACGCGCGCTCCATGCCGAACCTGGCCAGGTCGTGCCGCGGCCCGCCGGTCGATATCAGCTCCATCGCGCAGCAGGCCAGGCCGAAGGTAGCCGGCCAGACGGAGAACTTGCGCGCCGCCCCGATCACGCTCTCCAGCGTGGTGAGCAGGATTCCGCTCGGCAGCTTTTCCTCAAGACCCATTGCTAGTCCCACTCCAGGCCGCCGCGCCGCCACACGTAGGCGAACGCGACGAGAACAGTCACGATGAACAGCACCATCTCGACCAGCCCGAAGACGCCGAGCTTGTCGAAGGCCACCGCCCACGGATACAGAAAGATGATCTCGATGTCGAAGACGATGAAGAGCATCGCCGTCAGGTAGTACTTGACCGGGAACCTGCCGCCGCCCAGCGGCTGCGGCGTCGGCTCGATGCCGCTTTCGTAGGCCGACAGCTTGGCCCGGTTCCAGCGCTTCGGCCCGGCCAGCGCGCCCATCGTGACCGAGAAGACAGCGAAGAACGCGCCCAGGCCCGCGAGCACCAGAATCGGCACGTAGAGGCTCATCGTCGGCTGCCCCTTTCCATCCTCGGGTCTGACTAGTACATCCTCGCGCCTGCTTAGGCCGCGGGGGTTAGCCTAGACATCGCGTTGATCACCCGGTTGACCGCGTCACCGCCCCGGGGATCGGTCAGGTTGGCCAGGAGCTTGAGCACGAATCGCATCGCGGCCGGCGCGCATGCCGTGCCTGGTCGCGAACTTCATCAGCTCAGGCCGCCCGATCGCCCGCACGAACAGGCGCCCCAGCGCGTAATACCCACCGTAGGCATCGTTGAGCGCCTGCGGGTAGGTGCGGAGCACGCGCTCGGCAGCCTGCCAGGCCGGCCGGGAGAGCGCTTGCGTGACCACCCGCGCGGCGATCTCGCCGGACTCCATCGCGTAGGCGATGCCCTCGCCATTGAACGGGTTCACCATGCCGCCCGCATCGCCCGCGAGCAGCAGCCCACCAGTGTAGTGCGGCGTCCGGTTGAAGCCCATGGGCAGCGCGGCGCCGCGTACCGGCGCGGTCCGGTTCTCCTCGGTGTAGCCCCAGGACTGCGGCATCCCCGCCAGCCACCGCCGCAGCAGCCCGCGGTAGTCGGTGTTCCGGAAGGCCGCGCTGGTGTTGAGCAGCCCGAGGCCGACGTTGCTCGTCCCGTCGCCCATGCCGAAGATCCAGCCGTACCCGGGCAGCAGCCGGTCGCCGTCCCACAGTTCCAGCCACGACTCCAGGTAGTCGTCGTCGTGCCTGGGGCTGGTGTAGTACGTGCGGACCGCGACGCCGAGCGGCCGGTCCTCGCGCTTGCGCAGCCCCATGGCCACCGACAGCCGGGAGGAGTTGCCGTCCGCCGCCACCACCACGCGGGCCCGGTAGCTGCGCTCGGTGTCCTGCGCCGCATCGCCGTCCCCGCCCGCCGGGCTCGGGCTGGCTGTCACGCCGGTAATCCGGCCGGTCCTGTCGTCGCGGACCGGGCCGGTTACGTTCATGCCCTCGATCAGCCTGACCCCGGCCTTCTGCGCGCAGCGGGCCAGCGTCTCGTCGAAGCCCAGCCGGTTGCGGACCAGGCCGAAGCCCGGGTAGCTGGCCAGCTCGGGCCAGGGCAGCTCGAGCCGCGCGCCGCCGCCGATGATCCGCAGGCCCTTGTTCGGCAGCCAGCCGTCCCGCTCGTCGAACGTGACGCCCATGCCCACCAGCGCCTTGACCGCACGCGGGGTCAGGCCGTCGCCGCACACCTTTTCCCTGGGGAAGGCGGTCTTTTCCAGCAACAGGACATCCAGTCCCGACCTGGCCAGGTAAAAGGCAGTCGTCGAGCCCGCCGGCCCGGCGCCGACCACGATCACATCGGCCTCGTCATCGCCGCGTCGGCGCTGCCCGCTGGTCACGCCCGCCGGGGGCGCGGGAATTCGCTCCGTCACTGAACATCCTGACTTGTCTTGTGAACCGCTTCACAAGTGGCTTACAGTTCGCAGTCTAGACCTTGCGGAACCTTGTCTCTCTGCGCACCCGGACCACCAGCCAGCGCGCCGAAACCGGGCCTCCGGGCGTCGGTGTCATCGGCAACCCGGCTGGCGCGTCCACAGTACGGGATGTCCGAATCGGTGCGAACGACGACATAAAGGAGCAGAGATGCGCGCACGTCTGTCCAGCGTGCTGACGGCATGCGCCGCCACCGTGGCCGTCGCCGGGGTGATCACGGCGCCCGCCCTGGGCAGCACGAGGGCAGCAGCCTCGCACGTGCCGGCGGCTCTTTCTCCCCAGTCGGCTGCGCTGCCTGACCTGGTGTCGGCCACGCCGGTCAGCTGGACGCCGAACGTGTTCGCCGGCAGTCCCTCCTGCGACACGCAGTGGTTCGGGTCCGACTGCACCCTTTCCACGGTGTACGCCACCGCGGTGGTCAACGGCGAGGTGGTAGTGGCAGGCGCGTTCACCCAGGCGTGTGCGCCCGGGCCGGCGTCGGCCGGGTACTGCACGCCTGGCACCACCGTGACCAGGAACGACATCTTCGCTTACCAGCCCGGCACCGGAACGATCGACCCCAGCTTCGTACCGGTGCTCGACCGGGGCCCGGTCTACGCCCTGGCGGCGGGTCCCGGTAACACCGTGTACGCCGCAGGCGCGTTCACCACGGTCAACGGGACCAGCCATGCCGGCGTCGTCCAGCTGTCCGTGGCGCCGGGATCGCCCGGCGACGGCCAGGTGGTGTCCGCTTTCGCCGGACAGGTCCAGGGAACGGTCAATGCGGTCGCCTACCAGGGCAATGCGCTGTATGCCGGCGGCCAGTTCTCGTCAGCCGATGGCGCGCCCTCGACCGGGCTGGTCCGGCTGGACGCCACCACAGGCGCGGCCGACAACTCGTTCGGCTTCACCCTGGGCAGCAAAGCTACAGGTACGTCCCTGCAGGTCACGACCCTCGCGCTCACTCCTGACGGCAACCACCTGGCCGTCGGCGGGTCGTTCCTCCAGGTCAACGGCCAGTCACGGCCGAGGCTGGCGCTGATCAGCACGGGCGGTTCGCTCGGTGCCACGGCGACGCTCGCCAACTGGTCCGCGCCGATCATGGCCAACAACTGCAAGAAAGAGCACGACTACGTCAGGGACATCGACTTCTCCTCCGACGGGTCGTTCTTCGTCGTGGTCGACTCGGGATACGAGCCTGGCGGCGTCCCGGGCATCTGCGACGCGGCCGCCAGGTTCGAGACCGGGGCCACGGGCACCAAGGTGCCGCCGCTCTGGATCAACTTCACCGGCGGAGACACCATTCAGTCGGTCGCGGTGGCCGGCGCCATCGTCTACCTCGGCGGGCACGAGCGCTGGGTGAACAACGAGTGCGGCAGCAACCACGTGTGCGAGGACAATGCCGTCCTGGTCAACGGCATCGCCGCGATCGACGCGAACACCGGGCTGGCGCTGCCGTGGTGGCAGCCCGGTACCACGCGCGGGGTCGGAGTGGAGTCGCTCACGCCTGTCCCGGCAGGGACGGTGTCCGGCTTCGGCGGGGGGCTGCTCGCCGGCACCGACGTGCAGACCATCGGCGGCACCTTCCACGGCGAGAACGCCCTGTTCCCGCTGACGTCCACCGCTGCCCAGGCACCCGGCGGGCCGATCCCCTCCGGGATGTTCAGCCAGGGCAGGCTGGGCGGGCAGGCCGGGACCACTGCGGGCAGGGCGGCCATGTGCGTGGACGACACTGGTAACTCCGCGGCAGCCGGTAACCCGGTCGCCTTCTATACCTGCCGGAACCAGGCGTCGCAGAACTGGACGGTCGAGCCGGACGGGACCATCCAGATCAACGGCATGTGCATGGACGTGACCGGCAGCCCCTCGCCCCCGCCGAACGGCACCAAGATCGTCCTCGGCTCCTGCAACGGCGCGGTCACCCAGCAATGGCAGGCCGGCCCGGGGAACACCCTGGTCAACCACGCCGACGGCAAATGCCTCGACGATCCGGCCGCGGCGACCAGCAACGGCACCCAGCTGCAGGTCTGGAACTGCAACGGGAACGTGCAGCAGGTGTGGCCGCTGCCGGCCGCGCAGGCCCCGCCGCCGCCGCCGCCCACCGGTCCGGTGAGTTCCCAGCTCGTGGAGTCCAGCACCGCCGTGCCGTGCATGGACGACACCGCAGGCGCAGCCACGCCCGGCACCCCGGTCGAGATCTCGGAGTGCGTGGAAAACAGCCAGCAGGCCTGGACGGCCGAGTCGGACGGCACCATCCGGATTCAGGGCCTGTGCCTGGACACCGCGGGCGGCGGGACGGCCGGCGGAACGCCGGTGGTGCTGAACGCCTGCAACGGAAGCGCAACCCAGGTGTGGGCATACGGCGGCTCGAGCCATGCCCTGACCAATCATGGTGCGAACGAGTGCCTGGCCATCCCCGGCTCAGGCGCCGTCAACGGCACGCAGCTTCAGATCGCGCCCTGTAACGGCGCGAGCAACGAGGCCTGGTGGCTGCCGGCGATGTAGGCCCCGGCGCGTGCTCAGCGCGCGCCGTCGCTATTGAGAGCCCAGTGCAGGGCGACGACGCCGAAGGATAGCGTCCGCCACCGCACTCGCGACCACCCAGCCCCGCTGATCAGCCCGGCCAGCTCATTCTTGTCCGGCCAGGCGCTGATCGACTCGGCTAGGTAGGCATAGGCGTCCGGGTCGGGTGAGAGCCTGCGCGCGATCGCGGGCAGCGCGGCCGCTAGATACCGCTGGTAAAACGCGTCAATCCTGTGGTCGGCAAAGTGGCTGAACTCGCAGACCAGCAAGCGGCCGCCCGGCCTGGTGACACGCCGCATCTCGGCGAGCGCAGCCGCCGGATCGGCGACATTGCGGAGCCCGAACGAGATCGTTACGGCATCGAACGCGCCGTCGCGCATCGGCAGCGCCAGCGCGTCCCCGGCGACGAACCTGACCGCTCCCCGGCCGCTCGCGTCCGCGATACCGGCTGGCCGCCGGTCCCGGCCGGCTCCGGCCTGGAGCATTCCCAGCGAGAAGTCGCAGGCGACGCAGTCCGCCCCGTCCTCGGCGAGGATCCGGGATACCGTGCCGGTGCCCGCGGCGAGATCAAGCACCCGCTCGCCGGCGCGGGCGCCGATGCTGGCGGCGACCGCGCGCCGCCACCGCCGGTCCTGGCCCATCGACAGGACGTCGTTGAGCACGTCGTACCGGTCTGCGACCCGGTCGAACATCACGGAGATTTCGCGCGGGTTCTTGTCCAGCCGGGCACGGGCCATTCATCCAGACTGCCACACCGGGTACACCGGCCGCACCGACTGCCGCGATCAGTGCCGCACCGGAAGTCCTTGCAGCAAGTCAGGCGTCTGAACCGCGCAGAAGTTGCACACGTAGTCCTTCGGCATGCTGAAGGGATGAAACTCACCTGCTGTCAGCTTCGACAGCTGATCGCGCTGCACATCGAAATCCGCAATGGGCCGCAGCGCTGACTCATCGATATAGAAGAGGTCGTAGCCAAGTTCCTGAATCATCTCGAGAACGTCGCTGATCGGGCCGGAGAGATGCCGCTGCTCGATCTCGATCAGGATCGGCGGCCGCCAGCGCCGCAGCATCGAGGTACCGCCCCGCAGCACGGACATCTCATGACCCTCGACGTCGATCTTGATGAAGTTGACCTTGACGTCTGCTCCGATCTCGTCGTCCAGCCGCACCGTCGGAACCTTAACTTTCTCGACGCCTACTCCCTCGAACCCGTGAGCAAGGCTCGATTGCGCTGTCACGAGCCGACTGCGCTGCCGCGGTACCGACAACTCTGCATGCCCGGCCACGTCGGAGACGGCGGCGGGGCGGAAATGGACGTATGGTCGCGCCGCGGAAAGCTTCTGCAGGCCAATGGCATTGGCCGGGTGCGGTTCGAAGCAGTACAGCAGGCCTTCTTTCCCGATCCGGCGGGCCAGGTGACACGTGAACAGCCCCCAGCTTGCCCCCACATCTATGACTGTCGCGCCGGCCCGGGCCAAATGATCTGAGGCCGCCATGGCGAGGTCTCCCGCTCGCCGGCGACTCCAGAGGATCTCGGCGGCTGCCTCCATCGCCGTGGCGCCCAGGTACCGCCCGGCGTTTCGTGGCGTCAGGTAGCTCGCGGCCCAGTTCACTGCGTCGCTCCGGAGCACACGGTCCTTTACCGACAATCCGAATCTCCCCACCCCGGCAGAGCCAGGCACTTTGCGCGTAGGCCGTCGGCGGCCGCGTCATTTCCGGCCCAAGCTAGCGTGTCCGGCAGAGCTCGTGCAATGCCGGGTAGTTCAGGCTGTCGCGCTGCCGCCGAGAAGGCCGGCCCGGTGCTGCGGGCCGGCCCGGTGCTGCGGGCCGGCCCGGCGCGGTCGCGGTGCGGGATGGATCCGGCCGGAGCCCAGGCCGCGGCGAGATCACCTGCCGATCGAGTTAATGAGCAGGCACGACGTGACCCTGAAGCGCGGCGCTGTGACCCATGACGGCCAGCGCGGCGAGCGCGGACGCGTGGCTGTTGAGGCTGTAGTCGCAGGCAGTGCCCGGCGCGTGGCCGTTCCAGTACTCCGCTCCCGCAATCTGGCGGTGGCTGGCGACGAATTGCGCCATCTGGTTGATGAACCCCACCTCGACCGACGGGGAGGAGTAAGGAACGCTTCCCCATTCGGCGATGAATACAGGCAGCCCGCCATGCGAGCTGGCGAATCTGAGGGTGGCGCCGAAGAGAGCGGTGGGAGTGAGCACCGCAGTTGACTGGGCAGTGAATTGGCTGCCGCCGGCCCCCCGGCAGCCCTGTGCGTTGTATCCGTCCGCCGAGACGATGTCTACCTCGTTCGGGCCGGGCCAGTACTGGTTCGCCAGGCCCGAGATGTAGGCAAAGTGCGTCAGGATAAAGACCCAGTGCAGGCGGCCCCCCTGATTCCAGTCCAGGTGCGCGTTCACGGCCAGCTGGTGAATGTGATCCCAGGCCTGGACGAATTGCGCGGGCGTGCCGAGACCCGCGTGATGAGCCTGGCTATCCGCCTCGACCTCGAAGTTGACGTAAATCGCCCCGAAGTGATAGTGAACGGCTGCCTGCTGCACCGATTGCAGCCAGGACGAGATGAAGGCGTCTTCATGCCCGGCCGCGATCGAGGCGTAGCTGTTCTGCCCCGGCTTCGTGGTGAGGCTGACCAGAATCGTGCTGCCCGCCGCCATGTACCGCTTGACCTTCGGCAGGAGGAATTTCTCGCCCATGAAGTCGTAGATCCGGACGATGGCCAGCTTGCGACCGAGTTTCGGCTGCTGGCTCACCAGCGGAACATCTCCCCCGAACAGCGCCCCGCCGGTAACCCCGGACCGCTGGCTGTCACCCACCGCCTGGCTGCTCGCGGGCACGCTGCCAGAGGTCCCGCCGGGCGGGCTCACGACGCCCCCGGTGCCGGAGGCCGCGCCCGGCGATGACGGCTGGGTCGCCGCCCCCGGTGACGACGGCGCCGAGCCCGCACAGCCGACCGCGGTCAGCATGACCAGGCCGGCTAGCATCGCTAGTCCGCCTCGCCACCGTCGTGCTCGGGGGTGCCGCCTAACCGGGAGGCCGTAAGTGCGTCGTTCACGTACGTGTTGGTCCATGGGGGACAAGAGTATGCAGCTTCGCCGGGACCGCGCTGGATCCCTCATGGGAAGCGGGCCGGCGTTCCCTTGGTAGATGCTGTGCGCCGGGCAGGTACCGTGCGCCAGGGCCGGCCAGGAGCCCGGGAAGGTTACCTCCTGTAACTACAGGGTAACACCATGACACATCGTCGCAACCAGCCACGGCCGCCGGTCCATACCATAGACTTGAGCCCACATCAGTGACCATGATCTTCAGTTCGGCCCGTCCGTCATGGATACTCGAGGATGAGGTGTCATCCAAACGCGCGGGCTGCGCGTCACATATGCACGAGAAGTGCGCGATGGATGAACCCTGAGCCAACCAGGGCAGAGCGGCCAGAGTTGCATAGGCGATCTGCATAGTAATGCCCAGTAAAAGTAACGACCAATAAAGGGTAAGCGGCCGGGACGGGACCGGCAACTGAATAGCCAAACATGGCATCTGCCGACCGTGTCCCGCGGCCGGGTGCCGCGCAGGAAAGCACGAGAGTGAGGAGCACCGCAGCATGAATCCCATCCAGCGGCCAGACTCGTTCGAGGCGGCCGACTATGTCGGCGTGCTGCGCCGCCGTTGGTGGATCGTCCTGGCCCTTACGATTTTCGGCCTGCTCGGGGCGTTTGCTTACACCGTGGTCGCACCGAAGTCCTATACCTCGACGGCCAACGTCAGCGTCCAGCCCACCGCGGCCGACGCCACGAATAACACCGCCGCCAACAGCCGCACGAGCAACTCGAGCGTCAACCTGGACACCGAGGCGCAGGTCGTCGTGTCCACCACGGTCTCGACTGCCGCGGGCAAGATCATGCACAGCCCGCTCACGCCCTGGCGCCTCTCGCAGAACGTCTCGGTGACCGTCCCGCCGAACTCGTCGGTGCTCACGATCGCCTGCCAGGCGCCCACCGCCAACGGGGCAGCGACGTGCGCGAATGCCTTCGCTACTGCTTACCTTCAGCACCGGACCGACACCGCGAGCTCGGTGATCAACACGCAGCTGAAGGGCGTGCAGACCAAGCTAGGCTCGCTGTCGCAGCAGGCCACCTCGCTGGCCACCAAGATCGGCTCGCTGCCCGCCAACTCCCCGAGCCGGCTCAGCGCCCAGAACCAGCTGACCTCGGTGCAGAAGCAGGCGGACACCCTGAGCACGCAGGAAGGAGTGCTGCAGGGCGACCTCGGCAACGTGACGGGCGGCGCCATCCTGACGCACGCCACGGCGCCGGGCAAGCCGACCAGTCCCAAGAAGTCACTGGTGCTGCCGAGCGGGATCGTGGCCGGCCTGCTGCTGGGCCTCATCGGCGCGTTCGTATGGGACCGGCGGGACAAGAGAATCCACACGGCGAAGGACGCCGAGCGGCTGCTGGACCTGCCGGTCATGCTCAACCTGCCGCCGCGGGCATTCAGCCAGCAGTTGTCGGTCGCCTCGCCGAGATCCAAGACGGGCCAGGCGTTCACCGAGCTCGCCTATGCCGTCGCCGCGTCCCTGGGCGACGGTAGCCACGTGGTGCTCGTGGCCGGGACGACCTCAGGCGCAGGCGGCAGCGTGGTCGCGGCCAACCTGGCCGCCACGCTGGCCAGGACGCATTCAGATGTCGTCCTGGTCTGCGCCAACATGAACAACACCGTGGCCCCCGAGATGCTCGGGATCGAGCCGGGCCGGGGACTGGCTGAGGTACTGGCCGGCAAGGCGACGGTCATGGATGTGGCCCGCGGGCCGGCCAGCGTTCCCGGGCTGTGGATCATCGCTCCCGGGGCGGACACCTCCCTGGCCGCTTACCAGCTGCAGCATGACCGGGTCCAGGCACTCATGGCACACCTGCGCAGGGACGCGCGCTACATCGTCATCGACGCCCTGGCCACCGAGGAAGGTGCCGACACCTTCGCGCTGGCCGAGTTCGCTGACGCTGCCCTGGTCACGGTCGAAATCCCGCGCACTACCCGTACTGCGGCGGCAGATTGCATCAGGCGCCTGCGTCACCTCCGCACTCCGGTGCTGGGCACGGCGGTGCTGTCCGCAGTCAGTTCCCGGGCCGAGGTGCGCCCGCCACGGACAGGCCAGCCGCGGGTGGGTTCCGGTGAGGATGAGGCCCGGCACGACGGAACGACGGTGGGACGCGGGGCACGGGAAGCCTCGGCCCTGTCCGCGCCGGTCCAGGGCGACCGGGACGGGCGGGACCGCTGGGTCCGCAGCCGCGAGGGGCACGGCGACCCGGCCGGCAGAGTCCCAGGCAACTGACATATGGCACGTATGCAGCCGTCACCGCGGGTTAGGTGGGCGAGCGTCGTGCTCACCGCGACAGCGGGGGTGACGCTGGCCGCGTGCGCGAAGGTGGCTAATCCGGTCCCCTCCGGTCAGTCGGCATCGCCGTCGGCGACACACAGCTCCACCTCGACCCCGAAGACGGATGGCAGCTCACATCCGGCCGCACCACTGACCGGACTGCCGGCCGCGTCTGCGGCGGGCGCTGCCAGCCCCGCGGTGGCGGTGATCGTATCCGGGCCGGCCCCGGCCGGTCTCGGCCCGGCCGATGTGGTGTACCAGGAGATCACCTCGCCGTCCGCGCGCTACATAGCCGTCTTCCAGTCCCGCCAGTCCGGTGCGGTGGGCCCCGTCACCGCCACCCGGCCGGCCGACGGCCAGATCCTGTCCGTCCTGCACCCGCTGACTGGCTATGACGGCGGCTCGCCCAGCGATGTCCGCATCCTGGATAAGTCAGGGGTAACGGATCTAGGCGTGGCGACGCATCCGTCCCTTTACGCGTCCACGGCGGCCGGGCTGAGCGCAGCGACCGGAGCCATGCTGCACGCGGCCAGCGGTGACAAGGCACCGCCGCCGATATTCAGGTTGCGCGGATCGGACACCGGCGCGACCACGCTCGCGCCTACCGGGGTATCGCGGCGGAGCTCCGTGCGGCTGACCATTCCGGGGTACGGCACCGAGGCATGGGCCTTCGACGCTCACGACGACCGGTGGGTGCTGGCCAGCGGTGGTCCCCGGGTGGCCGTCGCTAACCTCGTCGTCCAGACGGTCAGCTACAAGCAGATATTCCTCAGCCACCGGCAGGGCATCACCGCACCCAGTGCCCGGGTGATCGGCAGCGGGCGGGCGACCGTCTTCTCTGGTACCGAGCCCGGCGGCTCCGGGGGGACGGCGGCCACGGGCACATGGTCCAAGCCGCAGCGGCACGACGTCACCAACTACCTCGGGGCCAACGGGCTGCCGATGGCTCTCAATCCCGGCCCGACCTGGGTAGTTTTCGCACCCCAGGGCACGCAGGTCGCTGCGTCAGGATAGCGGCGATGACCCAGGTCAGAGGGCTGGCCGCCACACCGGATAGCCGGACTTGCCAAGAGACGGAGAGCCGACCATGACAAGCACCCTGGTGCAGGCCGGGCAGAATGGCCAGGCCGGCCGGGCCGGACCAGGCCTGGCTGACGGGCGGCCGGCCGGTGCTGGCCGGGCCGGCCAGGGATGGTTCACCCGGCATCCCGAGTGGCCTATCACGCTCTTCCTGGCGGCATACCCGCTGTGGTGGGTGCTGGGGGTCGCGGACTACATGCCCATCCTGCTGAGCGTCCCGATGGCGCGGCGGATGTATCAGTGGCGGGCACGAAGGGAACGCCGCCTCCGGTTCCCCCCCGGGATCGGGTTGTGGCTTATGTTCCTGGTGGTGGCGGTGGCCGGGGCCACCATGCTCTCGCAGACGGCCCCGCAGACGATCGTGAGCCCGACCTCCACCCGGGCCATCTCCTACGCGCTCCGGACGGCCTCCTACATCGGGGTCACCATCTTGCTCCTGTTCGCCGGGAACCTGACCGAGAAGGAGCTTCCCCGGCGGCGGCTCGCCTGGCTGCTCGGGCTGGTCGGGATCTACGCCACGGCTGGCGGCCTCCTGGGCATGGCCGATCCGTCGTTCTCGTTCACGTCACCGCTGGCCTACGTTGTCCCGCAGAGCATTCAGAACGGCAATGCCCAGCTCGCGATCATCCTGCACCCCGGCTCTTCCCAGATCCAGAGCATTCTCGGTTACGCGGAGGGCAGGCCGAAGGCTCCGTTCGACTACACCAACATGTGGGGGGAGGCCCTGGCCATCCTGCTGCCGTGGCTGACCGTGGCCTGGTGGTCGTACGGAACCCGCAAGCAGCGCCGGTGGTGCGCGGCCGTACTTCTCATCGCGCTCGCGCCCATCGTGTACTCGCTCGACCGCGGATTGTGGCTCGGCCTGGCGTGCGCGTTCGTGTACCTGGCCGTGCGCTATGCGGCGCGGGGCAAGCTGGCGATGCTCGGAGTCCTGTTCGGCCTGGCCGCGGTAGCGGGCATCCTGTTCGTCGCGTCCCCGGTCGGCGGCTTCATCCAAGCGCGCCTGAACCATGGCAAGAGCAACGCGGTGCGGACGTCGCTGTCCCATATCGCGATAACCGACGGTGAGGCTTCGCCGCTGCTCGGCTACGGTGACTCGAGGCATGAGCAGGGCAGCACCAATTCCATCGCGGTCGGGAAGACGGCTAACTGCCATGGCTGCGGCTCGAGGAGCATCGGCGGCAACGGGCAGCTCTGGCTGCTTCTTGTCTGCTCGGGGGTTCTCGGCGCGGCGCTCTATCTGAGCTTCTTCGCCTACGGCGCATGGCGATATGGCCGAGATCCCACCGCGTACGGGATGATGGGCGTCCTCGTGCTGCTCCTCGGATTCGTCTTCATGATCGCCTACGTGGCCGTCGGCCCGCCGCTGTCGTTCACCATGCTCTCCTACGCTCTGCTCTGGAAGAACGACAGAGAGCTGAAACGGCAGCGTGCGGCGGCGGCAGAATCCGCCGGGTCGCCGGCCCGTGCCGACGGTCCGCGGCGCGCAATCACGGCCCGAGGGCTGGCTTAATGGCCCGGCCAGACGGTAACCGGGTGGAGGATTCACGCTGGCGTGGGTGAGGGGAGGGCGGTCCGCCGTGCCGCGACCTGGCACCGCGGGCTGGTCCGATGGCCGGCCTGGCGAAGCCGCCATGCCCGAGGAGGCCATCGGCCGCCGTCCAGGACGCGAGGAGGCCCGGCGGCCGCCGCTAGCGGAAGTGGCCAGGGGCGGCACGCTGAACGTCGCGGGCGCAGCAGTCTCAGCTGCGGCCACGGTCGGCATCACCGTGCTCGTCACCAGGCATTTCAGCAAGCTCGCTGCTGGCGCGTTCTTCACTGCGACGTCGGCGTTCCTGATTGTCGAGACGGTGGCAAGCCTCGGCGCCAACGTCGGCCTTGTCTACTTCATCGCCCGGCTCCGATCGCTGGGTGAGGAGCGCCGGATTCCCGCGATCGTGCGCGCCGCCTTCATCCCCGTGGTGGTGGCGTCCGTGGTGGCTACCGCAGCGCTGCTGCTGCTCGCAGGCCCGCTAGCGCACGTGCTGCTCACCGGGCACCTGGGCAAGGGCGCGGTGAGCCCGGGGTCGGTGGCGCAGGCATTGCGGCTGCTGGGCATCACGCTGCCGTTCGCGGCGCTGCTTGACCTGTACCTTGGCGCCAGCCGGGGATACCGGGACATGCGGCCGACCGTCGTCGTCAACAAGATGGGCCGGTCGGTCGTCCAGCTGGCGGGCGTGTTCATCGCCGCGACCGCGGGAAGCACGGCCCTGCTCGCGCCCTTGTGGGCACTGCCGTATATCCCGGCGGCCGCCGTCGCGTGGCTGTGGATGCGCCGTATCCGCCGCAAGCCTGGCCCGCGCCGGGCGACCCTTCCCCCGCTACCGCCCGAGCTTGCCGCGCTGCTGGCGCTCGCCACGCCCGCCAGGCCCAGCAAGACGGCAAGCAGCAGGACAGCGCAGCGTCAGCTCGCGAACGCGAATCCGCGGGGATTCTGGCGGTTCACCACTCCGCGCGGCGTGGCTAATCTCGCCTCGATCACGCTGCAGCGCATCGACATCGTCCTGGTCGCGATCATGCGCGGGCCCGCGGAGGCGGCCGTGTACACCGCGGCTACCCGGTTCCTGGTGGCGGGTCAGCTGGGCAACATGGCCATCAGCATGGCCGCCCAGCCCCGGTTTACCGAGCTGTTCTCGACCGGTGACCGGCGCAACGCGAACGTGATCTACCGGGTGACCACGGCGTGGCTCATCCTGCTCACCTGGCCGCTCTACCTGCTGGCGGTCGTCTACGGGCCGCAAGTGCTGGCGATCTTCGGCCGTTTGTACAGCGCCGGCGCTGCCGTCATGGTCATCCTCGGTCTCACTCAGCTCTTCGCCACGGCCTGCGGCCAGGTGGACATGGTCCTGATCACCACGGGAAGGAGCAGCTGGAGCCTGGCCAATGGCCTGCTGGCGGTCGGGATAAACATTGGCGCGGACCTGATCCTGATCCCCAGGTACGGAATTACCGGCGCAGCCATCGGCTGGGCCGTCGCCATCGTGATCAGTAACCTGATGCCGCTCGGTCAGCTGGCGGCGGTCTTCCGCCTGCACCCGATCGGCCGCGCGACCTTCGTCGCCTGCGCCCTGTGCGCATTCTGCTTCGGCGCAGTCCCGCTCGCGATACGCGCGCTGATCGGCGGCGGCGGCATCTCGCTGGCCGCCGGGGTGGCCGCCGGGTCCGTTCTTTACCTGGCCGGCCTGTGGCGCTTCAGCGCCACACTCAGGCTGTCAGCCATGCCCGGGCTGTCCTTTATCGGTGCCCGCAGATCACGCAGCTGAGTAGTGCTACCATGCGCTAACCCGTTATGCTGGCCGGGCGATGTAGGCGCGTTCTTGAGTGCTGGCTCCCCGGTCATCGCGTTGGCTGAGGGCGTCTGCGCCGCGAAATTCACATCCGTCCGGTGTGACCCAGTTGCGTTCCTCAGGCGTCATAGCGTGTAGAGGCGAATTACCTAGGTAGCAAAGCTGTCGCACTTGGTGGCGGCGGTTCGAAACAGCCACACTGAGGACTAAGGGCGGATGGCATGATAAAGACGCTGGCCGTGCTACTGCGGCCCGCGGGCATCGCGGTCACCGTCGCCGCCCTGCCGACGAGGCGCGGCCTTACGCCCTCGGCTGCCTGGGCGTATCCTCGCCGGGTCCGAACGTGAGCCGCCGTAAGCCGTGCCAGCGGCCAGGGAGGACGTGAACCGTGGGGTATGTCCATCGCTTCAGGACGGCGGCGCTGGTCGTGGATGAGGAGACACCTAACCTGGCGGTGCGTGCCAACGCGGAGTCGGCGGCTTACCTGCGCGAGGTCTGCGAGCTGCTGTGGCCACCGCCCGCTGAGATCACGCTGAACGGAGGCATGCCTGGCTGGCCGCACCATCCCGGTCCGGTCAGGCCGGACCCTGGCGGAGTTCCCGGTTCGCCGTGCCGGGACTTCATGCTGATCCCCTTCGGTCACCGGCCTGCGCTGGTGGTGCCAGCCGAGCGCCGTCTCGCCGCGGCCGCCGTCCGTCACCTCAACGCGCAGAAAACCTGGCAGGCACGGCTAGCACGGAAGGCCCTTTCCGCCGGCCTGGCCAGCGGCCTCGGCAAGCCGCTGGTCCGCGGCAGGATGCGGGTAACGGAGCCCGCGCGCGGCGAGACCATCGAGTCTTACCTGCGCACAGCGCTCTCGTGTGAGCTTCGGGTGAGCATGTACCTGGGACCCGCCAGGGCGAACCGGAAGCCGATTCTCCAGCTCCTCTCCCCCACCGGAGACCCCATCGGATTCGCCAAGGTCGGCGTGAACCCGCTGACCCGGGAGCTGGTGCGCGCTGAGCGAGCCGCGCTCACCCGGCTGGCCGGGGTCGGGCTGACGCAGTCCCGGGTGCCGAGGGTGATGCATCACGCTGAGTGGCACGGCCTGGAAATCCTGGTGCTGACCGCACTGCCCGTGTGGCTGCGCCGGAGCGCGACATCCGGTGACAGGCTCGCCGCCGCCATGACCGAGGTTTCCCGCATCGACGGACTGACGAGCAGGCCGCTGGCCGCCAGTTCTTACCTCAGGCGGCTGACCGCGCGGCTGGCCGAGGCAGACGGAAGTCCGAATCAGGTGGACCTGCTGCGGACACTAGAAGCCCTGGTGGCCCGGTCCGGCGGCACGGAGCTGACGTACGGGAGCTGGCACGGCGACTGGTCGCCGTGGAACATGGCGAACACGGGCGACGGCCTGCTCCTGTGGGACTGGGAACGCTTCACCTACGATGTCCCGCTGGGTTTCGACGCCTTGCACCACTGGCTGCAGACGGCGATCGGCCCCAGGGGACGAGAGTCTGGCGCCGCTGCCGCCGAGTGCATCGACCGCGCCGCCGAGCTGATCGCTCCGTTCGGCATCGACGCAAGCCAGGCGCGCCTGACGGCGGCTCTCTACATGGCCGACCTGGCGACCCGGTATCTCGTCAACCAGCAGGCCAAGGCGGGCGGGCGGCTCGGCGATCCCGGAACATGGCTCATCCCGGCGATTGCCCGCGAGGTGACCCGGCTGCCGCTGAAGGCCGCCAGGTAGGTTCGGCGCCACCGGTAACATCAGAGTCTCCGGGCACACCTGCAGCTGAGGAAGCGATGGCAGTAACCCCACGGCACGACGCCGGTTCCAGGCCTGCGCCCCCGCGCGGCCTGGGGTGGCCGCAGTTGCTGAAACTCGGTGCTATCGGCCTCGCCTCGGACATCAGAGACCGGCGGCGCGACCCGGGCTTGCGTAAGCGGCCGTCCGTGCGTGCGCTCGACCCCAGGCTGCACCGGCCGGTCTTCATCATCGGCGCACCGCGGTCCGGTACCACGTTCCTCGGCAGTTGCATCGGCAGGCTGCCGGAGGTGTCCTACCATTTCGAGCCCAAGCTCACCAAGGCCGCCGTGCGGTGCGTGTATGACGGCTCGTGGAGCGAGCGGCAGAGCGCGGCGGTATTCCGTCTCTCTTACTCCGCGCTGCTGCTGGCCAGCCTGCACGGCGGACGCCGGTTCGCCGACAAGAACCCGGAGAACAGCTTCGTGGTGCCGTTCCTGGCCGCGACACTGCCCGGGGCCCAGTTCGTGCACATCATCAGGGATGGCAGGGACGCTGCCGTTTCGCACGCGGAGAAGCCATGGCTCGCGGACAGGCCGGGCCGGCAGGTGCCCGGCGGGCAGCCGTGGGGTCCCAGAGCGCGGTGGTGGGTGGAACCGGAGCGCCAGCAGGAGTTCGCCGCGGTGCCGCACATCGTGCGGGCCGCGTGGTGCTGGCGGCAGTTCACCGAGGCAGCGCTGGACGGGCTCGCCGACCTGCCGGCGGCCCAGGCGATTGAGCTACGGTACGAGACCGTCGTGTCTGATCCCATGGCCGCGGCCGGGCTAGTAGCAGATTTCCTCGGTACCTCGACGACCGGGCGTGCGGCGCTGCGCGAGGGATTCGCGCGGGCCAACCCGCGATCTGTGGGTCGCTGGCGGGAGGCGCTCGGCCCGGCCGAGACCGCCGACGTCGAGCGCGAGATCGGGGGACTGCTCGCACGGCTAGGTTACGCGTGACTGGCGTGCTTACCGAAGCGTCCGCCGGGGACGCGCCGGGCAGCCGCGGCCGGGCAGACCGATTCCCGGCTGCTGGCGAGGGCGAACAGTTGAGATCGGGCGACCGCGAAAGGGATCCGGCATGCCAGGAGGTTCTGCGATGAGCCGCGGGGGCCAGCAGCCACCGGGGAGATCCGTAACAGCCGCTGAAGACCCGCCCGAGTCAGGCGCGGCCGGTGCGCAGTCGCCGGAAGGCGCCGCCCAGGCATCAGTTCCTGCCCCGACAGTCATCTTCATCGCGGGTTCCGGGCGCTCGGGCAGCACAGTGTTCGAGCGGGCTCTCGGCGACGTACCGGGCATGGTCAACGTCGGTGAGCTGATCGACCTCGCTCGCCGTACCATGCCGCTGGGCGAGCGCTGTGGCTGCGGGCTTCCGTTCGCGGACTGCCCCTTCTGGGCCGCCGTCGGCAAGCGCGCGTCCGGTGGCTGGGACGGCGGGCGGATGGCCGCACTCGAGCAGTTGCGGCTGCGCGTCGCCCGACAGCGGCACATACCCCGGCTGCTGGCCATGCCGCTGGCCGGCCGGGGCTTCCGGGCCGATGTCGCCGAGTATGGCGCGCGCTATGCCGCCATCTACCAGGCTATTGCCGACCGGGCTGGCGCGGCATGCGTGATTGATGCCAGCAAGTTGCCGGCCCAGGCACTCGCTCTGGCCCGCGCCGGGATCGACCTGCGCGTCGTTCATCTCGTCCGCGATGCACGCGGCGTCGCCCACTCCCTTGGGAAGCAGGTGACCCGGCCGCACGCGGTGGCGACGGCGGACCAGATGTCGCGCTACGTGCCTGCTGAGGCGGCGGCGCGGTGGCTCGGCATCCAGGCCGAGGCGGAACTGCTGCACCGCTGCGGCATCCCGGTGGCCCGGGTGCGTTACGAGGACTTCGTCCGCGAGCCGCGACCGGTCATCCAGGCCGCGCTCGCTCAACTCGGCCTGCCGGTGGACAAGCCTCAGCTGGCCCACATCAGGGACGGGCGCCTGGTGCTCGGCCGCAGCCACGGCCTGTCCGGCAACCCGTCGCGGTTCAGCGAAGGTGACATCACCCTGCGCGCCGACGAGGCATGGCGCGACCGGATGCCCCGCCGCGACCGGATGGTCGTCACGGCGATCTGTTCGCCGCTCCTGCTGCGCTATCACTGGCGGTTGCGGGCCAGGACACGGCCCGGCAGCGCGCCGCCCGCGGCCGCACCGCCGCCTGAGCCCACCGGATCGTGGCCGCTGGTGACCGTCATCATGCCGACTCGCGGCCGGCCGAGCTGGTCAGGGAGTCGATCGCCTCGGTGGTGACGCAGGACTACCCGGGCGACATCGAGTGCATCGTCGTGCACGACCAGGAACAGCCCGATGACGATCTGGCGCTGCTGGGCGCGCCGCACCGTGCGATCCGTGTGACCACCAACACGGCGCACTCCCCGGGCCTGGCCGGCGCCCGCAACACCGGCCTCGATCTGGCCGGCGGCGAGTTGATCGCGACCTGCGACGATGACGACACGTGGCTGCCGGCCAAGCTGCGGGTGCAGGTCGGGCGCCTGCTGAGCGAACCCGATCTGCTCGTCGTCGGTGCCGGCCTCAGGCTGCTGCTACCCGACGACAAGGTGCACGAATGGCCCGCGCGGACCGAGCAGGTCAGCTATCAGATGCTGCTCCGCAACCGGGTGAAGGAGCTGCACTCATCGACGCTGGTCATGCGGCGTGAGGCATTCACCAAGGCCGGCCCGTATGACGAGAAGCTGCCTAACGGCTACGCCGAGGACTATGACTGGGTATTGCGCGCCGCGCGGGCGGGCCGGGTCGGCCTGGTAGCGCAGCCGCTGGCCAATATCCGCAAGAACGCGACGTCGTGGTACCGGGGCGTGGCCGAGACGTCCTGTCCCGGCCTTGAGTACCTGCTGGCCAAGCACCCGGATTTCACCTCGTCGCGCCGCGGGCATGCGCGGATACTGGGCCAGATCGCCTTCGCCCGGTCGGCGCTCGGCCAGCGCGGACCGGCCCTGCAGTATGCGTTCAGGGCGCTTGTCAGGTGGCCGGCGTCGCCCTACCCTTACGTCGCGATAGCGCACACTGCGACCGCGATCAATCCCCGGCACATGCTCCGTCTGGCCCGGCTGTTCCGTCGCGGCATGGCGTAGGAGGCCACCATGTCCGAGCGACTGCCCAACTTCCTCCACATCGGCCCGGGCAAGACCGGGTCAACCTGGCTGCACGAGATCCTCATCAACCATCCGGAGATCTACTTCACCGACGCGAAGGACCTGTACTTCTTCAGCCGGTACTACGACCGGGGCTTGGACTGGTACCGCGCGCAGTTCCGCGGGGCGCAACCCGAGCACACGATCATCGGTGAGGTATCCCCCGACTACCTGGCCCACCCGGAAGCAGCCGAGCGCATCCTCGCCTGCCTCGGCCCGGATGTCCGTCTCATGGTCACGCTGCGAGAGCCAGGATCGCGTGCCTTCTCGGCCTTCCTGCATTTGCGCAGGCACGGCCTGGCAGCGCCGACGTTCATGGAGACGGCGCGTACCACGCCAAGCCTGCTCGACGACGGGCGCTACGCGACAAACTTGCGCAGGTACCTGCGCAGTTTCGATCGCAAGTCGCTGTACGTGGGCGTCTTCGATGACCTGCGGGCCGATCCGCAGGCATTCCTGGACGACGTCACCGAGTGGCTTGAGGTCGGACGGCAGGTCATCGGCCCCGAGCTCGTCAAGGCGCGGCTGCCCGCCAGCAGCGCACGGTGGCTTCCGCTCGCTACGGTCGCGAAGCAGGTGGCGAACTGGGGCCGCAGCCACGACCGCGCCGACCTGGTCGGGCGCATCAAGCACGCTGACTGGGTACAGCGGGCCCTGTACAAGCCGATCGGTGACACCGGGCCAGCCATGTCGCCGGAAGACACCGCGTTCGTCCGCGAGCAGCTCAACGGTGAGATCGAGGCTGTCGAGCAGGAATTTGGCATCAGCCTTCGCGAGCGCTGGGGGTGGCGTTGAGTGCACACGGAGGTGACGGCGGGCATGTCGGTCCGTAGCGTCACACCCAGGCCGCTGCGAAAGGCGGCCCGGCACGCGTACACCGGCTTCGGGACGGCCACGGAGCGGTTGCGCTTGCGGCCCGGCTTCATCATGATCGGTGCGCAGCGCTGCGGTACGACCTCACTGTTCCGGATGCTGGCGGCCCATCCGCAGGCGATGCCGGCCGCCCATCACAAGGGGGTCAACTACTTTGACCTCAACTATTACCGCGGCATGCGATGGTATCGCGGGCACTTCCCTGCCACCGGGCTTGCGCGCCGAAGGGCGGTCCCCCTCGGTGCGCCCGTCACCTTCGAGGCGAGTGGTTACTACATGTACCACCCGTTCGCGCTCGAGCGGATGGCGCGAGACCTTCCCGGCGTCCGGCTGGTGGCCATCCTGAGGGATCCCGTTGACCGCGCCTTCTCCGCCTACAAACACGAGTACGCGCGGGGCTTTGAGCAGGAGCCCTTCGAGAAAGCCCTGGAGCTGGAGGACGAGCGGCTAGCGGGCGAGGTCAACCGCATGCGGGACGACATCAGCTACGAGAGCCGCTCGCACCGTCACCACTCCTACCGGCACCGCGGTCACTATGCGGAGCAGCTGGAACGGGTTTGGGCATATTTCCCCCGTTCGCAGGTACATGTCATGTACAGCGAGGCATACTTTGACCAGCCTGCGCAGGAGTACAGCCGTCTGCTGGAGTTCCTGGGCTTGCGGCCGTTCGAGCCTGCTGGATTCGGCAGGTTCAATGCGCGCCCCGGCGCCCCAATGCCACCCAGAACCAGGCAAATGCTCGAGGAGTACTATATCCCGCACAACGAGCGGCTCGGCAAGCTGCTTGACGTGCCGCCACGGTGGGCCCGCTAGGAATGTGACCGTGAGTATCGCCATGTTCATGATCTTTACTACCGAACGATACTAAGTCCGCGATCACGTGCGTGAAGGGGGAGGACCCATGGAAGGTGCCGAGACGGCAGCTCGCCCTGGCGCGCGTGTCAGAGCAGAGCAGGGAGAGTCAGCCCGGCGAGGGGAGCAGCCACCCCTCGTCCGCTCCGCCCGGCGGGTCACGCGGTCGGTCCTGATTCATTCGGGGATGCCTACCTACTGGGCCCGCATGCTGCCGGGCTTCCTGATCGTGGGTGCTCAGCGGTGCGGCACCACCTCACTGACCCGCACGCTCAGCCGTCACCCTGCCGTGTTCAGCCCGGTGGTCCAAGGCGAAGTGCACTACTTCGACATCTCCTATCGGCGCGGGATCGCGTGGTACCGGAGCCACTTCCCGCTGCTGGCGCGGGCACGGCGGGCGGCGCGGGGGGCCGCCGCGCCGCCGGTGACGTTCGAGTCGAGCCCGTACTACATGTTCCACCCGCTCGCTCCCGAGCGGATCAACCGCGACCTGCCCGGCGTGAAGGTGCTCGTGCTGTTGCGCGATCCGGTGGAACGCACGTATTCCGCGCATACCCACGAATCGGAACTCGGCTTCGAGACGGAGCCGTACGAGCGCGCGCTCGAGCTTGAGAGCAGCCGGCTGGAGGGTGAGGCGGAGCGGATCATGGCCGACCCCACCTACTACAGTCACAGCCACCAGCATCATGCCTACCGCGCGCGCGGTCAGTACATCGAGCAGATCGAGCGGATGGAGCAGATCTTCGGCCGCGAGCGGATGCACGTGGTGGACAGCGGCGACTTCTTCATCGATCCCGAGCCGGTCTACCGCGGGGTTCTTGAGTTCCTCGGCCTGCCCGGCGACAGCCGCGCAGAGTTCAAGCGGCACAACGCCAGGCCGCGCTCCTCGCCGATGCCAGAGTCGGTCCGCGATGAGCTGGACCGGCACTACCGTCCCTACGACGACCGGCTGGCCGCATGGCTGGGCCGCGAACCTAGCTGGCGCCGCCCGCAGTAGAGCGTTTCCTGAGCCGGGCAGTCACGCCCGGGCTGTCGGCCGCAGCCGTCTCAGGGCAGATGAGGCCAGCAGCCTGCCCGCGTACGGGATGTCATGCAGGACGTAGCGGCCGAACAGGCGGCGAGGCTCAGACATCAGCCGGAATACCCATTCAAGGCCGGCGTCCTGCATCCAGCGCGGGGCCCGCGGCACCGCCCCGGCGGCAAACGGGATCGCCGCCCCGCAGCTGATGAACCAGACGCCGGGCAGCGACGCGGCGAGACCGTCGATGAGGCGCTCCTGCTTAGGGAATCCGAGGCCCACGTACACGATGTCCGGTGCCGCGGCGGCCAGGCGGCTGCGGACAGCGCCGATCGTGCCGGCGGTTGGCTCGCGGTCAACGCGGGGGGAGTCGCTGCCAGTGACCACCAGTCCGGGGTACCGCTGACGCAGCGCCTCGGCGGCCCGCGCCGGGACCCCAGGTTCGCCGCCGAGCAGGTAGATGGATAGCCCGTTCTCCGCGGCCGCTTCGCTCAGCGAGAAGATGAGCGATGAGCCCGCTACCCGCTCGGGCAGGGTGTCGCCGCGCAGCCTCGCCGCCCAGAGCAGCGGCATACCGTCGGACACAACAAGCGAGGCACTGCCGAGCAGGGTCCGCAGGGCAGGACTGGACGCGGCGACACGGCAGATGTCGATGTTCGGCGTGGCCACCCAGCCGCCGCGTCCCTGCCGGGCCGACTCGATGATGTGCCGCACGGCCTGTGTCTCGGTCAGCGGGTCGAATCCGAGGCCAGCCAGCGCCACACGCTGAGGCCGTCCTCCCCCGCCGCCCTGCGGCATCCCGGCCGTTGCGCCTGACTCAGGCTCGCCGTTCGCCGCCGCTGCGGACGGCCTTACCTGGTCGGCCGGAATGAAAGGGCTCTCGCTGGCCATGTGCGGGTGGCACTCCCTTCCCTGACCAGCATGCCGCTGGCCGTCAGCACCTCACGGTGAGCGTGAGCCGGCGCTATCAGCCCGCCGGGAAGAAAGCGAGGCGCTGGATGGTCTTGTCGGTTCCCACGTGCTCGGCGTCGCCGCCGATGTAGACGCCCGAGCCGGTGACGCTGAGGGATGACGCCCAGCCGGCGCCGCGGCCGGTGCTGCTGCTGTTGTTGAAGCTGGTCACGGCCATGCCGTAACCGGGGTCGGACGGGTTCACGTCGATGGCGCCGATGCCGTAGTGATGCTCCAGGGTGGCCGGCACCTGCGTGCCGTTGATGTACACCGCGTAGTTCAGGGATTTGTTGTGCCCGCCGGTATAGGCGTAATTGCCGGTGTCGGTCACGGTGAACAGCGAGTCGAACCCGGTGACGTTCACGATCAGCGGATAGGGCGTGCTGGGGTTGCCGTCGCTCTTGAACCGGGAGAAGGCATCGCACAACGCGCCGAAGTCGCCATAGGCGTTGAAGCCGCCGCCGCCGCTGGCCGCGATGTCGAAGTAGGTACCGGTCGGATCCCAGTCCACCCCCCGCGCCCAGGTGTCGGAGCCGTGGCAGTTGGGGGACTTGCTGGCCTGCAGGTTGGCGGGATCGTTCCAGGCGTTGACGGTGGCCCCGCCGCTCGCGGTGATGTCCAGCACCGCCACCTCCCAGTGCGTCTCGCCGCCGACCGAGGTGAAGTTGCCGATCATCACCGCCTGGCTCTGCTGCGGGTTGACGGCGATCCGCGCCACCTTGGTGCCCACCGTGTTGGTGACCAGGCCCGAGACTGGCACTTGGGTGCCGGTCAGCGCGCCGGTCACCGGGTCCACGAACGCCAGCGCGGCGACCGGCTGCCTGGCCAGGTGCGTGAACAGCCCGCCCAGCCACAGCGTGCCGTCAACGTACGCGACGTCGTCCACCACGCAGCTGCCCCCGCCCGCGCAGATCTGGGCGTTGAACGGCAGCAGCGAGGCGTCGGTGGCGCTCACCGCGGCGACGCCTTTGCGGGTGACGCCGGTGCCGCCCGGCGCCTGCGCGACCTGAGTGAACTGACCCGCCACGTAGATGCTGTTGCTGCCGTCGCTGGCGATGCCGGTGACCGCGGAGTCCAGGTACGCGGTCGTGTTATTGGACTGCGCCGACTTGTAGAACTGCGGCTGCCAGGAGGTGTCGACCGCGCCCGTGCTGGCGCTGAACCGGAAGATGTTATGGAAGCCGCCGGTGGTCACCCCGGTGGTCCGGTCGGTCACGCTGTCGATGATCCCGCCCGCGTAGATCCAGGGCCCGATCTGCTTAAGCACCAGGATCCGCCGGCACAGATCCTGGGACGCCTTCCGGTAACACTGCCCGCCGGGAACCGTCGGAGTCAGGTCACTGGCCTGGCTGCTGACCAGGCCCGGGATGGGCTGCCCGGCATGCGCCGCAGGGGCGGCGAGCCCGGCGACCATCATCATCCCCGCAACCAGCGGCACCAGCCTGCGACCCACGTTCATGACGTCTCCCCGTCCGGCGATTTCCCCCGCGGTGGAGCGATCCTACCGGGATCCCCTAAACCTAGACGCCGTTCTCGGGCACGGGGTTCACACCTGCCGGGAATTCCTGGCTGCCACACGCCCCCCGCTGACGCCGAGCGGACACGCTCGGCCGCGGTCCGCCGGCGCCGCCCGGGCAGGCATTGCCGACGATGCGGCACGAAAGTCCGGCCGCTCCGGCGCGGCTGGTGCTCATTGACAGGGCAACGCGATCTTGGCTACGCTGGCGGTTTCTTGGGAATTTCTTTCGGGGTCGGCCATAAGTTTTCCAGGGAAGGGTCATGCGAAAGCAAAATTGGCGGAGAATACTTGCTTTCATCATTTTGCCTGTTCTTGTGTGTGCGGTTGCGGTCATTAATAAGCCCAAGGCGGCCCGCGCTCAGGCCAGCCCGATCCAGCATGTCGTGGTCATCATGGAGGAGAATCACACGCTGGACAACTATTTCGGGGACTTCCCTGGCGTCGCCGGCACGAAATGGGGAATCACCGAGCCACAGGCCGCCAATCCGCTGCCGCATGATATGACCCACTCCGGACCTCGGGCCATAGCCGCCATGGATGGCGGCAAGATGGACAAATTCGACCCGCTCGGCAAAGTCCAGTATAAGAAGCAGGACATTCCCACCTACTGGGCCTACGCCAAGCAATACGGCCTGGGTGTGAACTTCTTCACCGACGCCGCGACCAGCAGCACGCCGAATCATATCGCCATGGTGGCTGCCCAGACTGGCGGTGACTTCGCGACGACGCACGTAACCGGCTGTCATTCCCCGCTGAACCAGCTGGTACTCGACCGGGCCACGGGCGGCAGCGAATCATACGGGCCGCCCTGTTACAACATCAACTCCATACCTCAGGAGCTGACCAAGGCCGGCCTCTCCTGGAAGTTCTACGGCACAACATACATCTGGAACCCCACGCAGTTCATTCGGCCGATCAGCAATACACCGAAAATCTCTTCGACGCAGATCATCACCGACGCGCAGAACAGCCAATTGCCCGCGGTCAGCTTCGTCACGCCCACCCAGGACCAGGACTCTGACCACCCGCCGCAGCCGATCCAGCCGGCCGAGAACTTCGTCGCCTCGATCGTGAACGGGATCATGAATAGCCCGGAATGGTCCTCAACCGCCATTTTCGTCACCTGGGATGACTTCGGGGGCTTTTACGATCACATTCCGCCGCCCCAGGTGGACGGCAGGGGACTGGGGCCCAGGGTGCCGCTCCTGGTGATATCCCCCTGGGCCAAGCCGGGCTATATCTCCACCCAGCAGGGCGAGTTTGCCTCCTTCGACAAGTTCATCGAGGAAAACTTCGGCTTGCCCAGCCTGGGCGCCCGTGACTCGCTAGCTAGTACGTCGGAATCTCATGGACTACTTCGACTTCAGCAATCCCGGTCACCCGCCCAACAGCACCCTGATCGAGCCGATACTGTCCTATCCGACGGTGCTCCAGTCCCCTCATGACGTGGGTAAAGCTGCGGCCATCGGGCTAGACACTACCGTCTCGCCTGCGGCGGGCGGTCCGAACACCAAGTTCACGTACACGGTCGTCTACGAAAACAGCGCCACACCGACCGTGCACAATGTGGTAGTAGACGGCAAGCCAATTACCATGACCGCCACCAAGGTCCTGCGGAAGAATCTGATTATCTACCAGGCAACGACCACCCTGGCTCCTGGTCCGCAGAATTATTACTTCGATTTCAGCGACGGGACGAGTACCTGCCGGATGCCGTACAACAATGTGTCGTACGACGGCCCGATACTGGCTCCCTTCGACTTGACCGGCATCACCGCCAACTCAGCCGGCAATATAAGCGGTACCGGGCAGCTCGGCAAGCCGTTCACTATCCACGTGAAATATGTTTCACCGGCAGGTAAGGCGGCCACGCTTGCTGATGTCCTTATTGACGGCAAGGCCCATCAGATGATTGCCATAAAGGGCACGCCCAGCACCGGCGTAACCTATCAGTACACGACGTCCTCGCTGAGCGAGGGAGATCATTACTTCCAGTTTAAGTTCAGCGACGGGAGCGGGGTGCAGGATATCCAGGAGTACATCTTCTCGGTCACTCCGATTGTCCTGCAAAACCCGAACGTGAGCCCGACTTCCGGCACCACGTCCACGTCGTTTACCTTCTCCACCGTGTATTACGGTCCGGCTCTGCCTACGCAGGTGGATGTAGTTGTCGACGGGAAGTCTCATCCGCTCACCTACGTATCGGGCAGCGCGGCGAGCGGGGCGACCTACTCGGCGAGCATGACGCTGCCGACAGGCAGCCATGGCTACGCCTTCTACGCGACCGACGGCACTGATACATGGAGCATCCCCGCGACCCCGGGGGTCTACCGGGGCCTCACGGTCACCGCCGCCGGGACGCACGTTGCCCGCTCCACCATCGTGGCGCCAAAGCCGGACACCGACCCGTATTCGTACGACGGGGGCTGACCGGCAGGGCCGGCAGGGCCGCCGGCGGCGGGCACCGTGGCCGCCGCCGGGTTGCGGCGGCGGCCCGGCCTGAACGGCCGCATCGCCGCGTTTCCCGCGGGACCCCAGGTGTCCGCGATATCACAGTACGCGGATGTGATTGCGGCAATATCGTTCAAGGGCTAGGCTCCGGCGTCTAGCGTGGGCGTCACCGTGAAGCGCCACCGCGTCGCGGGAATGCTCCCCCCGCTGCGGGCGGCGGGCACGCCGCGCAGGTGTCACCGGCTTGCGCGCACGCATCGCCGAGTTCACTGCAGGAGGAGATCATGCGCTCTCTCAGCTCCCGGCGGCTCACTACTCGGGCCGGCATGATCGCCGTCGCGCTTGCGGCCGGAGCGGGCGGGGTCGCCTCCCCCGCGCTCGCCCGGCCCGCGGACGCGCCACCGGCCGCGAGCACAGGACCGGTGTCCCCGACGCCCGCGAGCGGCACGCCCCAGCTGGTCAAGACGAGCGGCACGGAGAATGTCCGCCAGCTGGTGAAGTGCGGCGGCATGATGTACGCGGTCGGCACCTTCACCTCCATCAGCCAGGGCGGCAGCACGTACGCCAGGAACAACGTGTTCAGCTTCGGCGCGACCGCGCCGTACGCGGTGTCCGGGCTGAACGTGGACGTCAACGGCACGGTCAACTCGATCACCTTTACCAAGCACCGGGGCTGCTCGGATGCCTATCTGGGCGGGAAATTCACCTCCGTGCACGGCACCAAGGCGAGGAACATAGCCGAGGTCAGCACCTCGACGGGTGCGGTGGTGCCGGGCTTCGGGCATGACGCCAACGGCGAGGTCGATACGCTGTTCGGTTTCGGCGGGCATGTGCTGGCCGGCGGCGCCTTCACCTCGATCAACGGCAACCTGCGCTACCGCTACATGAGCCTGAATCCATCCACCGGCAAGGACGACGGCTTCCTCCGGCTGCGCGTCTCCGGCCAGGTGGGCACTGTTCCCCAGGTCTACAACCAGCAGATCAGCCACACCGGGAACC
The DNA here is from genome assembly GCA_963702235.1 of uncultured Actinomycetes bacterium. Lineage (GTDB taxonomy): Bacteria > Actinomycetota > Actinomycetes > Streptosporangiales > Streptosporangiaceae > PALSA-505. The sequence continues at coordinate 588,812 of CAVPBZ010000013.1, read as the reverse complement.
TGCTGCTGGTCGAGGGTGACTTCACCTCGGCTGGCGGCCAGGCGAGGCAGCAGATCTTCATGGTGAACCTGGGCGGCTCCGAGGCTAAGGTCACCGGGTGGACCTCGCCGGAGTTCAGCCAGCACTGCGCGAGCAAGGAGGCCTTCTACGTGCGCGCCGCGGCCTGGTCGCCTGACGACTCGACCGTCTACGTCGCCGACACCGGTGTCCATCCCGACAACTGGACAAAGGGGACCTACCCGCTGTACGGGCTGTGCGACGCCGTGGCGGCGTTCTCTGCCGCCCAGCGTTCCGTGAGCCATAGCTGGGTTGAGTACAGCGGCTGCGACTCGTATCTGGGCGTGGCCGCGGATAATGGTGCCGTGTACGCCGGCGGCCACCAGCGCTGGGCGGAGAACCCGGATGGCTGCAACTTTGCCGGGCCCGGCGCGATCGCCGATCCCGGCCTGCAGGGGCTGCAGCCGGGCAACGGAACGCTGGAAACCTCCGGCGGAACGCCGGTGTATAGCATGTCCAAGGCGAACGCGGACGACATGCTGATCACCAGCGCGGGGATGTGGATCGCCAGCAGCAACCGCTTTAACTCCGACCAGTGCGGCGGCGTCAGCGGCCATTCCGGGATCTGCTTCCTCCCCTATACGTAAGCCGCGCCCCCCGGGCTGTGTCATCCGCTCCGGTCAGCGCCTGCGGATGACCGACAGCTCGTTCCGCCGGGCCGCGCCGGCAGGTACCTCGTGATCATGGTCACGCTTCCGGGTGGCCGAGCCGCACATCGTGAGCGAGCGACTGCCCCGGCGAGAGCCGCAGAGTGCTGGCGGCGGGCGGGTAGCCGGCCGCGACCACCGTGTACTCGCCGGCCGCCAGGTGCTCGACCGAGTACGTTCCGTCCGCCCCGGTCGTGGTCATCGCCGTCACGTTGCCCGCGGCATCGAGCACGGTGACCCGGGCGTCGGGGACCGCCACGCCCAGGGGCGTCCGGGCCGCGCCCTCCAGCCGGCCTCCGCAGGCCAGTTCCGCATCCTGTGTCGGGTGGCTGTCCGCGCCGATGATGACCGGCAGCGCGACCGGCTGGCAGGGCGGCGCGCTCACCGCGAGCGTGTAGCTGCCCGCGGCCAGGTCGGCGAGAACGTAACGGCCGGTCTCGTCCGTGCTGCCCGCGGCCACGATCTCGCCTGCGCCGTCGGCCAGGCTCGCGGCCGCGCCCGGCACCGGCGTGCCTGAGCCGGCCGTTCGGACCGTCCCGGTCAGGCTGCTGGCTCCGGCCAGCACGACGTCGAGGTCGGCAGGCTGGCCGCCGACCGTGACCATGGACGCGTGCGGGCGGTACGAGCTGGCCACGGCGACCAGCGTGTAGGTGCCGGCCCCGGGCGTCTGCAGCCGGTACGAGCCGTCAGCCTCGCTGCGGCCGCGGCCGGCCTGACGCCCGCCGCGATCGATCAGCGTCATCGTGGCGCCGCGGACGGGTGCGCCATCGGCTCGCCGGACGTGGCCGCGGACCGGCGGCCCTCCCGTGACGGGAGCATCAGCACCCGCCGCCAGCGGCATCCCCCGCCCGCCGGGCCCGGTGCCCTGGCTCGGCACCTGAACTGCGGGACCGGGGGCCTGACCAGGGCTGGCCGGGCCCTGCCCGGCGGCCTGACCCGGGACCGGCCCAGCGGGACCGGCGGCCTGACCCGGGACCGGCGGAGCGGCACCTGCGGCCTGGCCGGGGATCGCTGGACCCAGGCCGGCCTGACCGCTGCCCCGGCCGGACGGGACAACGGGCTGAGCGTTCGCGTGCGCGGCAGCCGCGACCAGTTGCCGCTCCGGGCCGGGCGCGGCCGCCATGGCCATGGCGGCCGGCTGCGGGTCCGGCGTGGCCCGGCTCGCGTCGCCGGCCATGTCGAATCCGGTGGTGGTGCGGAGACCCTTTTCGGCCAGGAAGAAGGACAGCACGAAACCGGCGCCGAGCACCGGCACCAGGTACCGGAAGATAGGCGGCAGCGCGTCCGCGTAGGCCGTGACGAACGCCTGCCGCAGGGCGGGCGGCATCCGGCTGAGCGCCTGCGGCGTCAGGACCGCGATGCCCGGCGCTTTCGCCCGGGCCGCGGCCGGCCCGAGATGACTGAGCTTGCTCGCCAGCCTGCTGGCGAACAGCGAGCCGACGATGCCGCTGCCCAGCGAGCCGCCCAGCTGGCGGAAGTAGTTGGTCGCGGCTGTTGCCGTGCCCAGGTCCCCCGGGGCCGCGTCGTTCTGCACGGCCAGCACCAGGATCTGCATCGCCAGTCCGACCCCGACGCCGAGCACGGCCACGTAGATGCCGTTATCCAGCCTGCTGGAATGCAGGCTCATCAGGGACAGCAGGCCCATGCCCGCGGCCGCGATCGCCGTGCCCGCGATCGGGAACACCTTGTAGCGGCCGGTGGCGCTCACGATGCGGCCCGAGCCGATCGACGCCACCAGCAGGCCGGCCACGAACGGCAGCATGAGCAGGCCGGACGTGGCCGCGCTGACGTGGTCCACCATCTGCAGGAACGTGGGTATGTAGGCGACGGCTCCGAACATGGCGACGCCGACGACGACCCCGATCAGCCCGGCGACGTTGAAGATGCTGCCGCGGAACAGCCGCAGCGGCATCACCGGCTCCGCCGCGTAGCGTTCGACGATTCCGAACAGCACGGCGAGGAGGGCGAAGCCTGCGCCGAGCCCGATGATGACCGGTGAGTGCCACGGGTACTGGGTGCCGCCCCACGTCGTGAACAGCACGATGCAGGCGGACGCCGCGGCCAGCAGCGTCATGCCGAGGACATCGATGCTGCGTTTGGCCCGGTGCGCCGGCAGCCGGAGGGCGAAGATCACGATGGGCAGGGCAACGATGCCGACCGGGATGTTGACGTAGAACACCCAGCGCCAGCTGACGTCGTCGGTGAGGTAGCCGCCCAGCAGCGGCCCGGCCACGGTGGCGACGCCGAACACGGCGCCGATGTAGCCCATGTACTTGCCCCGCTCCCGCGGCGAGACGATGTCGCCGATGATCGCCTGAGCGCCGATCATCAGCCCGCCGCCGCCTGCGCCCTGCAGCGCGCGGAACGCGATCAGCTCGGTCATGTTCTGCGACAGCCCGGCCAGCGCCGATCCCGCCAGGAACACGACGATGGCGAAGATGAACAGTCCCTTGCGGCCGAACAGGTCGCCCAGCTTGCCGTAGACGGGCAGCCCGATGGTGAAGGCCAGCAGGTAAGCGGTTATCACCCAGGACATGTGGTTCACGCCATGGAGATCCCCGACGATCGTGGGCAGGGCGGTGGACACGATCATCTGGTCCAGCGCCGCCAGCAGGACCGCGAGCATCAGCGCGACGAAGATGACCGTGACCTGCTGGCCCTCCCGTGTGCCACCAGTCATGGGTGAGTTTTGCACACACTGAAAATTTTCGCAACGTGAATGATTTGTCCGTCGCCGGGTGTCTGCGCCGTATCCGTCCGGTGTTGCCCGAAGGATGGCGAGACTGCCTGCCGACCACGTAGAGTAGACCCAGCGCCTCGTACCGCTTCGCGCGGATGAGGCTGGTCACGGGTCCGCCGGCGAGGCGCGGGTCTTAGTTACCCCGCGAACGGTCACGGCCGTGACCGTTAGGCAGCGTTGCAGGTGTGAAAATCGCGACGATCGGGGATCCTCGGCAGATGGACATTTTGCGTTTTGCCACGGCCGGCTCTGTGGACGATGGCAAGAGCACGCTGATCGGGCGGCTGCTCTTCGACTCGAAGGCGATCTTCGAGGACCAGCTGGCGTCGGTTGAACGAACCAGCCGCGACCGCGGCGAGAACTACACCAACCTCGCCCTGCTGACGGACGGCCTGCGTGCCGAGCGTGAGCAGGGAATCACGATTGACGTGGCTTACCGCTATTTCGCCACGCCCAAGCGGAAGTTCATCATCGCGGACACGCCCGGGCACATCCAGTACACCCGGAACATGGTGACCGGCGCGTCAACCGCCGACCTGGCCGTGGTCCTGGTGGACGCGCGGCACGGGCTCACCGAGCAGAGCAGGCGGCACGCCTTCCTGGCCACGCTGCTGCGAGTCCCGCACCTGGTGCTCGCCGTGAACAAGATGGACCTCGTTGACTATGACACGGCGGCATTCGAGCGGATCGCCGATGAGTTCAGCGCCTTCGGCACCAAGCTGGAGATCAGCGACCTGACGTTCATCCCGATCTCCGCTCTGCACGGTGACAACGTGGTGGAGCGCTCGCCGAACATGCCGTGGTACGACGGGCCGTCGCTGCTGCACCACCTCGAGCACGTGCACATCGCGTCCGACCGCAACTTGATCGACGTGCGGTTCCCGGTCCAGTACGTGATCCGCCCGCATCAGGCCACCGACCCGGCGCTGCACGACTACCGGGGCTATGCCGGCCAGGTGGCCGGCGGCGTGCTCAAGGCCGGCGACGAGGTGATGCACCTGCCGTCCGGGCTGACCACGACGGTCGAGCGCATCGACACCGCTAAGGGCCCGGTGGCCGAGGCGTTCCCGCCGATGTCGGTGACCCTGGTGCTGGCCGACGACCTTGACATCTCCCGCGGGGATCTCATCTGCCGCCCGCATAACCAGCCCTCGTCGTCACAGGACGTGGAGGCGATGGTGTGCTGGATGGCCGAGGGACGGGATCTGGCCGCGGGATCGCGGGTCATCGTCAAGCACACCACGCGGACGGTCAAGGCGATCGTGCGCGACCTGCAGTACCGGCTGGACGTGAACACCCTGCACCGGGACGAGTCCGCGAACCGGCTCGGGCTGAACGACATCGGCCGGGTGAGCATGCGCATGACCCAGCCGCTCTTCCACGACCCGTACGGCCGGAACAGGCAGACCGGTGGTCTCATCCTGATCGACGAGACCACCAACGCCACGGTCGGCGCCGGCATGATCACCGAGGCGCACTAGTCCCAGGCCTCAGCGCCGAGGCCCCGGCCCCGGTCATGCCCGGGCCCTGGCCGCGGCCAGGCCTCAGCCGCGTCGCCTTTCGTCCCGGCGCGGCCGGGCTGCTGGGCCGGCCGGATAATCAGCTTCGCGCTGCCTGCCGCGCGGCGGCGGAGAACTGCGCGCGGCCTGGCGGCGGCGCGAGCTGCCGGGTGCCGCCGCAGCCGGGCGGCTCGACGGTCGGCGCGGGCCGCGGCTGCCGCTGGGCCAGCGGGCAGCGGTCAGCGCGAGCGCCAGTACGGTGGCCGCGGTCATCGCGACGAATCCGGCGCCGATCCACTGGGTGGCGCCGACGGCCAGCGCCGTACCGGACGTGCCGTTGGCCCGGTCGTGGATCAGCCCGGCCAGCACGGCGGCGGCCAGGTAGGAGAGTGCTGGTACCGGGATGATCCGGTGGACGGCGCGGGGCTGCACGGCGAGGCCAGCGGTCACCGTTCCGGCGACCACGAAGACGTCCAGTACGAGGCCTGGCTCGCTCCCGGCCAGGGCCGTGATCAGCGCGCCGACGGCGGCACTGCCGATCACGAGGCAGATTCCGGCTCGTCCAGGCAGCGACCCCCACAGCCGCGGCGCGCGGCCGGGCGGCGGCTGCTTCCTGGGGCGGGGATCCCGGGGGTATCTGTCCGGATAACTGTCCACGGGCCGCGGCCGTCGCCGGCGCGCATCCTCGCGCGGTGACGGCAGCCGGTACGCGTCCGCCGGCGGCGCCTGCCGGCGGTACGTTTCTCCCCGCGCGTCTGCCCGCGCGCCAGGATCACCCTGGCCCGGCCGGGAACGAGGTCCCGGAGTGCCGCCGTAGGGCGGCCGCGGGTTCGCCTCGCGGCGTCGTGGTTCGGTCATTTGCTCCCAGATGTTAGCCGCTTCCGGCGGGTACCGAGAGCACGCGGGTATTCTGGGCCGGAACTTGTCGCCGGCCGCGAGAGGATGAGAATGGGATGGGCAGGTAGGGGGACGCTACTGCGCGGCATCGCGGGCAGGACCGGGTATTCGCTGAGCTGCATCGCCGCGGCCGTGGCCCTTCTGGTCAGCGGCTTCTCCTACTTCGTCGTCCGCGACGTGAGCGCCATCGGCGGCTCGCACGCGATCGCCAGCGGGCCCTCGGTAGGCGCGCAGAACATCCTGCTCATGGGCCTGGAAAGCCGCCGGGACTGGAACGGGAACATCCTGCCGAACTATGTGCTGGCGCACCTGCACGCGGGCAATGCCCAGGCGGTCGCGAATGGCGCCGGCGGAAACGCCACGAACACGCTCATCCTCATCCACATACCCGCGGGCGGCAAGAAAGCAGTGGGTTACTCCATTCCCCGGGACGACTGGGTCCATTTCGCCGGCACCGTGGGACCGCAGCAGGCGGGCAAGATCGACCAGGCGTACGGGGTCAGCATGTACTACGAGCAGGCCAAGCTGCGCGCCCAGCACCCGAGCATGAGCCAGGACCAGCTGGCGTTTCTCGGCAACGAGGCCGGCCGTAGCGCCGCCGTGGCGACGGTGGAGAAGCTGACCGGGGTGCACATCGACCACTTCGCCGAGCTCAACCTGGACGGGTTCTGGGAGCTGGCCAAGGTGCTCGGCGGCGTGGAAGTCTGCCTCAACCATGCGACCAGCGACGTGAAGTCGGGCGCGAACTTCCACGCGGGCTACCAGCACCTGGACGCCGCGCAGGCACTGTCCTTCGTCCGCCAGCGGGACAACCTGCCCAACGGTGACCTGGACCGCACGCACCGCCAGCAGGCGTTTCTCGACTCGGTGATCCACCAGCTGAAGACCCAGGGCGTGCTCGGCGACCTGGGTAAGATGCAGTCGCTGCTGGGGGTGGCCAAGCGGTATCTCATCACCGACGCCGGCTGGAACCTGCTGGACTTCGCGACCCAGGCACGTTCCCTTACCGCCGGTAACCTCGTCTTCCGCACCCTGCCGATCAAGGGCTATGCGGTGATCAACGGCCAGGACGCGAACGTGGTTGACCCCGGGTACATCAAGGCGCTCGTCAAGGCCACGTTCTACCCCAAGCCAGGCCCGCCGCGCGGTCACCGCCATCACGCCGCGAAAGCGAGCTCAGCCCCGTCCCCCCGGACGGCCACGGTGGACGTTTTCAACGGCGGTAACACGGCCGGCCTGGCCGGCCAGGTCTCGGCCGCGCTGGCCAAGGCGGGCTACGGGGCCGGCCAGGTCGCGAACACGAGTTACCGCACCACGACGGCGGTCAGCTACGGCTCAGGCGCATCGGCGAACGCCGGGCGGATCGCCGCGATGTTCGGCGTCACCGCCACGGCGAGCTCGTCGGTCGCCGCTGGCCACGTGGAGATCCTGCTCGGCACCAGCGCCACGGTGCCGCACATCGGTAGCAGCAGTAAGACGAAGGCGCCATCGGTGGTCATCCCCAGCAAGGGGCCGCAGGGCGGCGCAGTCATCGCGAAGAACGGCATTCCCTGCGTGAACTGAGCTGCGGCGGCGGTGCTGCCCGCGGGTGGTCAGGAGCCGGTATGACGGCCGCTGCTAGAAGTACCCTTCACGCTTGCGGTCTTCCATGGCCGCCTCGCTGGTCCGGTCATCGGCGCGGGTCTGCCCGCGCTCGGTGATCCTGGTCACCGCGACCTCGGCAATGACCTCGGCCACAGTAGCTGCCGCCGACTCGACGGCGCCCGTGCAGGTCATGTCGCCCACCGTGCGGTACCGGACGCTGGCCTCGAACAGCGGCTCGTCATCGCCTCTGCTGATGAACGGGCTCTCGGCGAGCAGGATGCCGTCGCGTTCGAAGACCGAGCGCGTATGCGCATAGTAAATGGACGGGATCTCGAGCTCCTCCCGGGCGATGTAATCCCAGACGTCAAGCTCGGTCCAGTTGGAAATCGGGAATACGCGGATATGCTCGTCCCGGAGAATCCTGGTGTTATAGAGATTCCACAGCTCTGGCCGCTGGTTCTTGGGATCCCACTGACCGAATTCGTCACGGAATGAGAAGACCCGCTCCTTGGCCCGGGCCTTCTCCTCGTCCCGCCGCGCGCCGCCGAACACCGCATCGAAGCGGTGCTCGGTGATGGCGTCGAGCAGCGAGGTCGTCTGCAGCCGGTTCCTGCTGGCCCATCGGCCGCTCTCCTCGGCCACCCGGCCGGCATCGATGGAGTCCTGGACGGAGGCGACGATCAGCCGGGCACCGGCCTCCGCCACCCGGCGGTCCCTGAAGTCGATGACCTCGTCGAAATTGTGCCCGGTGTCGATGTGCATGACCGGAAACGGGATGCGCGCAGGCGCGAACGCCCGCTCGGCGAGGGCGAGCATGACGATCGAGTCCTTGCCGCCGGAGAACAGCAGGACGGGTCGCTCGAACTCGGAGGCGACCTCACGCATCACGTGTATGGACTCCGCCTCGAGCACGTCGAGCTGCGAGAGCAGGTAGTCCGGGCGCATCGTGGCCATCGCGAAATCCTCAGTGTCGTCTCATCGGGGTTAGTTTGCGCAGGCAGCCGGGCGGAGCAGGACTCCTACTCGCCAGCTGCGCTGATCGCGTCGAGCAGCATCCCGGCCAGCTCCGGCCGGCACACCAGCAGAATCTGGCATCCACGGGTGTGCCTGATTGTAGGTTAGCTCGCTGCCGTCGATACGTGACGCGTGAAATCCCGAGGCGCGGGCCACGACCACCGGAGCGGCCGAGTCCCACTCGTACTGCCCTCCGGCATGCACGTAGGCATCCACCTCGCCGCGCACCACGGCGGCGACCTTCGCGCCGGCCGAGCCGAGCGGGACGAGTTCGGCCCCGGTGGCCTCGGCGAGCCGCTCGATGAAAGCCGGCGGACGGCTGCGGCTGATCACGATGCGCAGCTGCTTGCCGCCGGAGTCCGGTCCGGCCTGCGGTTGGCCGGACGGCGGCGAGGCAAGCGGCTCGGCGGTGCTCAGGGTCTCTTTCTGCGCGGGCAGCGCCACCGCGCCCGCGGTCAGCTGGCCCCGCTCCCAGAGCGCCACGTGCACGGCCCAGTCGGTGCGGCAGGCCTCGCCGAACTCCCTGGTCCCGTCGAGCGGGTCGACGATCCAGGTGCGCTCGGCGGACAGCCGCACCGGGTCGTCCTTGCCCTCCTCGGACAGGACCGCGTCATCCGGCCGCAACCGGGTGAGCTCAGCCATCAGGTACTCGTGAGCGCTCCGGTCACCGGCTGCGCGCAGGCTGGCCGGCTCGCCGCCCTCGGCCCGCAAGGCCAGCAGGCGCTGGCCTGTCTCGGTGGCAAGGTCGCGGGCGAGACGGTGATCTTCGGCGGTCATGGGCGGGCTTGCTCCGTTCATCCGGACACCGCTCGGCACAGTATCAGTGGACCTTTCCGCTGTGCGTCCGCGTCCTGGATAAGCTGACGGACCCGGTGCGGGTGAGAGCCTCAGTAGGCACCGTCGCCGTGGGTCACAGCGGACCAGGTCTTCCAGAGGATCTGCAGGTCGAGGGCGAAGGACCAGTTCTCGACGTACCGCAGGTCCAGCCGGACCGCCTCTTCCCACGCCAGGTCTGACCTGCCGCTGACCTGCCACAGGCCGGTGATCCCCGGCCGCACGGCCAGCCGGCGCCGGACGTAGTCACCGTAGCGGGCGGCCTCTTCCGGCAGCGCCGGGCGGGGGCCGACCAGGGACATCTGCCCGACCAGCACGTTGAACAGCTGCGGCAGCTCATCCAGCGAGAACCTGCGCAGCCAGGTGCCGGCCCTGGTCACCCTGGGGTCATCCTTGATCTTGAACAGCACGCCGCTGGCCTCGTTGCGCGCCTCCAGCAGGGCCCGCTGCTCCTCTGCGTCCGTCACCATCGTGCGGAACTTGCACACGTGGAACGGGCGGCCGTTCCGGCCCACCCTGACCTGGCGGAACAGCACCGGGCCGCCGTCACCGAGCTTGATCGCCAGAGCGATCGCCACGAACAGCGGGGCGAGCAGCAGCAGCGCCGACGCGGCGGCCGCCCGGTCGAACAGGCTCTTGATGGCCTGCCGGACGCCGGTCAGGTCGGGGTGGTCCATGTACAGCAGCGGCAGCCCCGCGGCGGAGCGGATGCTGGTCCGCGGGCCGGCCACGTCCAGCAGGGCCGGCGCCAGGCACAGGTCGGTGTCGGTCTTCTCCAGCTCCCAGGCCAGCTTGCGCAGCTCCACCCCGTTCATCTCCGGGCAGGCCAGCACCGCGACCGTGTCCGCGTCCGACTGGCGCACCGCGGCCATCACGTCCGCCAGCCCGCCGTGCACCGGCACGCCCTGCAGGCTGGCATCGTCCCCGCCGGTGCCGGCCAGGCACACCGAGACCACGGACAGGCCGTGGTAGGGCTCCCGGCGCAGCTCGTTGATCAGCGCTTCCACGTCTTTCGGATGGCCGACCGCGACCGCCCGCCGCATGCACCCGCCCAGCGCGCGGAACCGGTGCAGCCGCTTGCGCAGCCAGTACCTGGCCACCAGATCCAGCGCGACCACGCACGGCATCGCGACGACAACGTAGCCGCGCGCCACCCGGGCGCTGGTGGCGTAGGAAACGATCGCGATAGCCCCGGTGAGGGAGATGCCGGCGTTGATGATCCGGCGGAACTCGTCTGCGCCGGCCCCGATGTACCTGGCCTCGTACCCCCGCGCCAGCGCGACGCAGGCAATCCAGGCGATCGGCAGGCCGATAGTCAGGGAAATGTAGGCCGCGGGGACGTGACCGTGGCTGTCGAGCCGGCCGCGGAGCGCGAGCGCTCCGGCCAGCAGAGCCGCACCGCCGTCGATCACCATGGCCTGGCGGAGATACCGCCCGGTCCAGGTGACTACGCTCGGTGTCGCCCGTTCGCCCACAGCGAGGCCGAGGCGGCCCCCCGGCCGCACGGCTAGACGCTCTCGCATACCCTGCCCCTCCATCCGACCCAGGCCGCCGGTTGATCCCATCAGGGAGGGAGCGTCTCGGAGAGCTGCAGCGCATCCTCGTCGCGTAAGGTGCAGACCTCCGGTTTTGCTCCTACGGGTCTGACGCCTAACAATAGCGGGCGGTTGTCATGAATGGTTAAAAACGGATGACTTTCGGGTTTCCATACAAATATGCTAACACGATCAAAATAATCGGGAATTAAGCCGGCGGACACATACAGCAGGTAGCCACTGCTTCGGCTACGGTGCTAGCGCGAAACTTGCGGTCCGGGCAAACGGGTCAATGTGTCCGCGGACTTGTCTCCGGCAGGGCGGCGCAGCAGGCCCGATTTTGTGTCATTCGCACAAGACTTCTCTGCCCTCACCGGGCGGCACTCCCTGCCCTGACCGGGCGGTTGCTGCCGCCAGGCCGCGGGCAACGACCCTGCCGGGTTCCGCACGGCCGGATGCGCGGCCCGGGGCACCCGGCCGCCGGGCGGCGCGGCGCGGCGACGCCCGCCGCACCGGTGCGCTGCCCCCGGGCGGCCCGCGGCCGGCTAAGAGTGTCCCGCCGCTATCCCGGCGGTGCGTGAAACGCGTTCTGGGCTGGCTCAAGCCCGTCCCGCAGGAGTGCCTCCACGGCATCCGCGGCCCTTTCGATGAGCAGCGGGAGCTCCTTGCGCTCCGCGGCGGTGAAGTCGCGGAGCACGAAGTCGGCGGGGTCCATCCGGCCCGGCGGCAGGCCGATCCCGAACCGGACCCTGAAGTAATCCCCGGAGCCGAGCGCGGCGCCGACCGAGCGCAGCCCGTTGTGTCCGCCCGCCCCGCCGCCGAACTTGAGCCGGATCTCGCCGAACGGCACGTCGAGCTCATCGTGGATCACCACGATCCGGCTCGGCGGGATCTTGTAGAAGTCACGCAGCGCGGCGACCGGCCCGCCGGAAAGGTTCATGTACGAGCGGGCAATGCCAATAGTCACCGGTACGCCGGCGAGTGTCCCCTCCGCGATGTCGCTGCGGGATCTGTGCCGCTTGAAGGAGACACCCATCCGGCCGGCCAGCCGCTCGGCCACCATGCGGCCGGCATTGTGCCGGTTGCGGGCGTATTCCGGGCCGGGATTGCCGAGCCCGATGATGAGCCACCGCTCGTCGGTCATGCCGCTCCGTGCGCGGCTCGCGCGTCGGCCGGGTCGGATCAGGCGGACTGCTCGTCGCCAGATCCGGATCCGGCGCTGCCCTCGGGCTGCGGCGCCTCGGGCGGCACCTCGGCCGGCACCTCGGCCTCCGGAATCCCGAGATCCGCTTCCATCTGCTCGGCAGTCGGCGCGGCGATCACGTGCAGCACGAGCGCGTCAGGGTCGGCGGCCAGCGTGGTACCGGGCGGCAGGTCCAGATCCGATGCGTGCACGGACGTACCGATCTCCATGCCCGTCACGTCCACCTCGAACGACTGAGGAATGTTGGTGGCCTCGGCCTCGACCGGAACCTGCACGAGCTGCTGGTCGAGCAGCCCGCCGGGGAACACCTCACCGGTGACCCGCACGGCGACGTTGACCGTCACCTTCTCGCCCTGCCTGACCAGGATGAGATCAACGTGCTCGATGATGCCCCTGATCGGGTCGCGCTGAATGGCCTTGGGCAGGGCCAGCTCATGCCCGCCCGCCATCCCCTCGAGCCGGAGCAGCGCGTTCTGCGTCTTGAGCGCCATCATGAGGGCGTGGCCGGGCAGCGTGAGATGCCGGGTGTCGGTGCCGTGCCCGTAAAGGATCGCAGGCACCTTGCCCGCGGCACGGGTCCGGCGGGCAAAGCCCTTGCCGAACTCGGTACGCGGCTCCGCGGCAATAGGAACCTCAGGCACGGCGGGAACTCCTTAGACGGAACGGGTCTCGCATCCGCATCGGCGGCCGGCGCTCGCGCCAGCGCAGCCCGGGGACGCACAGGTAGCTTCCGCAGTCTAGCCGAGGACGGCAGCTGCCGCGTAACGGACCGGGCAGGTGCGCCGGTGACCCGTCTGCGGCAGGTTCCCTGTCTACTTGGGAGCGCTGCCCTGCCACTTGATGTCCGGCTTAGCGCCGGGAGAAGCGGCCGGCCGCTGGCTTCCCGGCGCGGTTTCCTCGGCGGGCTCGACGACCTCGGTGACTTCTGCCCCGTCAGCCTCAGCCGGCTGCCCTGCGGGCTTGGACTCCCCCATGTGATTCCCCTCCGGATGGACCGGTCTTCGCCCGCAGCGGGCGTCAATCGATGGCCGGGCCGGTTGCATCGTAGCGGAAGGATGCGGGACATGTCAGGACATGCGGCAGCGCGTGCCCGCTGACGCCAGGCGCCCTGGGACGGCTACGGGACTGGGCCGGCGACAGGACTGGGCCGGCGGGTCCGGCCGGTTCGGCGCGGAACTCTGCCGCCTGGGCATGATCGCCGAGTTCGGTGAAAAGCCGCTCTGCCTCAGTCATGCAGCGGCGCGCCTCGTCCGGTTTCCCCGCTCCGCGCCAGGCGATGCCGAGGAGCCCGAGTGTCCTCGCCTGGCCATGGCGGTCACCGATCACCTGCCTGATGGCCAGCGACTCCTGCAGGCAGCCGACGGCATCGTTGACCCGCTGCAGGTCGAGATACACCTCACCGAGATCGCTGAGCGTGTCCGCCTCGGCGTCCTTGTCCGCAAGCTCACGGAAGATGACCATGGCCTGCTGGAACCGGGCGACCGAGTCAGCCAGGCGGCCGAGGCCGCGAAGAGCCCCGCCCACGATGGCCTCGGTAATCCCCTCGCCGTACCTGTTCCCCGCCCGCCGCTGGATGGCGAGGGAATCCCTGCCCGCTTCCAGAGCCTCGCCGAAGCGGCCGCCCTGGAGGTGAGCGTGCACGAGGTTGTTGGCCGCGCGCGCTTCCCCGGGGCCGTCCCCGATCTCACGGTAGATCGCGACGGCCTGCTCGAAGCAGGCCACGGCCTCAGCCATGTTCTGCGCGCCGTACGCCATGCCGAGGTTGTGCAGCATCCACGCCTCCGCCAGCCGGTCACCTTGCTCCCGCGCGCTGCGCAGCCCGATCTCATGCGTGCTGATCCAGTCCGCCCAGTGGCTGCGCCGGTAGTAGAAGCTCATCGCCGCGGCGGGCAGCCGCCAGGCGATGTCGTGCAGGCCGCTGGCCGCCGCCTGGCGCGTCGCGGCCAGCAGGCTGGCCCGCTCAGCCTCACACCAGTCGAGCGCCTCCTCCAGCGAGCCGAAGGCCAGCGGCCGCGTCCCCGGCTCGGCCGCACCGACCGGGACGCGGGCGTGGTTCGGCGAGATGATCACGGCGGCTGCCTCCGCCGAATGCAGGTACCAGGCGAGGATCCGCCGCACGGCGTCGCGCCTCTCCTGCGCAGGCTCCTCGGCCTGGCACCGTTCGGCGGCATATACCCGGAGCAGGTCGTGAAAGCGGTAGCTATCGGGCGCCGGCGATTCGAGCAGGTGGGCATCGACGAGCAACTCCAGCGCATCCGCCGCGCTGGCCTCCGGCTGGCCGAACAGCGCCGCGGCGGCCAGAAGCCCGGTGGCCGGCCCCGGCCAGAGGGCGGCCAGCCGGAACGCCCGCGCCGGATCGATGCCGTCCGGGTCCGGCCGGCCGGGCAGGCTGGCGAAACTCACCGCGAAACAGGCGCGGACGGCGAGGTCGCCCGCCTTGAGCTCGTCCAGCCGCCGCTGCTCGCTGTGCAGCCTGCTGGCCAGCGTCCGGACGGTCCAGCCGCGCCTGGCGGCGAGCCGTGCCCCGGCAATCCTGATCGCCAGCGGCAGGCCAGCGCAGGCGGCCAGCACCTCGTCGGTGGCCTCGGCCCCGGCGTCGGCCCGCTCCGCGCTGACGATGCCGGCGAACAGCGCGCGCGCCTCCTGCCCGCCGAGCACATCCAGGTCGGCCAGCCGGGCGACCGGAAGGTCCGGAAGCCTGCTGCGGGCGGTCACGAGCACGGCACAGCCGGAGCTTCCCGGCAGCAGCGGCCGGACCTGCGCGGCGTCCCTGGCGTTGTCGAGCAGCATGAGCAGCCGGCGCCCGGTCAGCCGGGTCCGCAGCAGCGCCCCGCGCTCTGCTTCGTCGACCGGGATCTGGGCGGCGTCCACGCCGAGGTCGCGCAGGAATCTGGCCAGCACGTCCGCCGGATCCAGCGGCTGCGGGCTCACCCCGAGCAGGTCCACGTAGAGCTGGCCATCGGGGAACTGGGGCCGCAGCAGATGCGCGACGTGCACCGCGAGGGTGGTCTTGCCCAGCCCGCCCGCGCCGGTCACCAGCCCGACCATGACCGCACCCGGGCTGGCCTCGGCCGCGTCCGGCTGCAGTTCGCAGAGCAGCTTCACGTCCAGGTCACGGCCGGTGAAGTCGGCGATGTCGGCCGGCAGCTGCATGGGCCGCACGGGTTCGGGCCGGGCCGGCTCCGGGTCCGGTACGAGCGGCTCACCCGCCTCTGGCTGGGATGCGTCGTGTACCGGTCCGGCGCCCTGGCCGGCGTCGCGGCCGGCCTGGCCGGCGGCCCGGCGGCGCGGCGGCCGCGCATCCTCGGTCAGGATCCGCTCGTACAGCCGCTGCAGCTGCTCGCCGGGATCCACGCCAAGCTCCTCGACGATCACCCCCCTGGCCCGCCCGTAGGTGGCCAGCGCCTCGGCGTGCCGCCCGGCCCCGTCGAGCGCCTGCATGAGCAGGCCCCACAGGCCCTCGCGGAGGGGATGATCAGCGATCAGCCGGGACAGCTCCGGCGTCACCTGGGCGTGCCGCCCGCAGCTGATGTCGGCACCGATCCGCAGCTCCTGCGCGTCGAGCCGCGCGTCTTCGAGGCGTCTGGCCTCGGCGGCCACCAGTGCAGACGGGGGCACGTTGACCAGCGCGCCGCCCCGCCACAGGGCCAGCGCCTCGGCCAGCAGATCCGCGCCGCGATCCGGCGCCTGGTCGGCCAGCGCCTGCCTGCCCGCGCCGACGAGCGCATCGAACCGGGCCGCGTCGAGATCCCCGGGCTCCAGGCTGAGCAGGTATCCGGGCGCACGCGTGCGCAGCAGCTGGCCGTCCTCGTCGCCGATCAGCCTGCGCAGACGCAGCGCGTAGATGCTGACCAGGTTCGTGGCGGCCGCGGGCGCGGCATCGCCCCAGACCTCCATGATCAGCCGGTCGGTCGGGACCACCTGGCCAGCATTGATCAGCAGCGTGGCCAGCAGCGACCGCCACTTGGGGGCACCGATGCCGGCCCAGGCGTCGCCGGTCCAGATCTCCAGCGGCCCCAGGATCCGAAAGCGCACCATACCGTCCCGTTCAGGGCAGTCATCCCGCCGCCGCCGGCCCCGGGAATGCCGGTGCCCGCGTCCAGGCCATGGCCCGATGATCGCCCTCGTGTCCAGCCTCGCGCACCGGTACCAGCCCGGCCCGCGATGCCGCTTAATCGTGAGTCAATCACGACGTGACTGCCGCGGGCGATGCTTGGGAGCGATTCCGGGCCGCCCCGCCCGCACCGGAGCAGGAGCACAGACCGACCCGCCACGCCGCGGCGCTGTGCTCCCTGAAGCCGCGGCGTAGCCGTGGCACCCGGGATCCGCGAGGGGGGGCCGGTGGCCGCCGTCTCCGTCGCTTGCGGGGGCGGAGACAGCGGTCACCTTCCGCGCGACTGGCTTAGCTCCGCCCGCCATGCCGGGGCAGTCCCGCCGGGCGGGTCAGCTCTGGCCGTCGAACAGGCTGGTGACCGAGCCCTCGCTGAACACCTCGTTGATCGCGCGCGCGATCAGCGGCGCGATCGACAGCACGGTGAGCTTGTCGATCCGCTTCTCCTGCGGGATCGGCAGCGTGTTGGTGACGATGACCTCGCTGATCCTGGAGTTCTTCAGGTTGTCCACCGCGCTGCCGGACAGCACCCCGTGGGTGGCCGTCACGATGACCTGATCGGCGCCCTGCTCGAACAGCGCGTCCGCCGCGTTCACGATCGTCGATCCGGTGTCGACCATGTCGTCGACCAGGATGCAGGTACGGCCCTTGACCTTGCCGACCACCTCGAGCACCTTGACCTGGTTGGCGACGTCAGGGTCACGGCGCTTGTGGATGATGGCCAGCGGGCAGCCGAGCCGGTCGGTCCACCGCTCGCAGACCCGGACCCGGCCGGCGTCCGGCGCGACCACGGTGACCCGCTTCAGGTCCAGCCTGGCCTCGATGTACTCGGCGAGGATCGGCAGCGCGAACAGATGATCGACCGGGCCGTCAAAGAAGCCCTGGATCTGGGCGGTGTGGAGATCGACGGCCATCAGCCTGTCGGCGCCGGCCGTGGCGAACAGATCCGCCATCAGCCGGGCCGAGATCGGCTCCCGGCCCCGGCTCTTCTTGTCCTGCCGCGCGTAGCCGAAGAACGGCGTCACCACGGTGATGCGCCGGGCCGACGCCCGCTTCAGCGCGTTGACCATGATCAGCTGTTCCATGATCCACTGGTTGATCGGCGACGTGTGGCTCTGCAGGACGAAGGCGTCGCAGCCGCGGACCGACTCAAGCGAGCGGACGAAAATCTCGCCGTTGGCGAAGTCGGCGATTCTCGTCGGCGTGGGCTCGATGCCCAGGCAGCCCGCGATCTCCCCGGCCAGCTCGGGGTAGGCGCGCCCGGCGAAGAGCAGCAGCCTCTTTTCCGCGGGGTGCCGGGGGCCGCCGGCTCGGTAGCTCGCCCCTGGGTTGTCGCTCACGCGCTCTGCGCTCCCTCGCTGCCTGGGACCTCAGCACCAGGACCTAGATCGGCGAACGGGCCGACGATCGCGCCCGCGCCGATCCTGGCCGACACGCAGACCGAATGAGTCACGTCGGCGTCCGGCCCCACCGTCGTGTCGGCCAGCAGGCAGCCCGGGCCGATCCGCGCCCCGGTCCTGACGACCGTGCGCCCCCGCAGCTGCGTGCCGGGGCCGATCTCGACATCCGGCTCCAGCGTGACGTCGGCGTCGATCCAGGTGGTCGCCGGGTCGGTGATCGTCACCCCGGCCAGCATCCAGCCCCGGAGCACCCGGTCGTTGTACAGCCGGCGGGCCCGGGCCAGCTGGACGCGGTCGTTGACCCCCTCGACCTCGGCGGGATCGCAGGCGCGGACGAAGCCGGTCCGGTGGCCGTCGCCGCGCAGGATCGCGAGCACGTCGGTGAGGTACTCCTCGCCCTTGGCGTTGTCGGTGGCGACCCGCTTGACCGCGTCGGCGAGCAGGTCGCCGT
This sequence comes from uncultured Actinomycetes bacterium, assembly GCA_963702235.1. Taxonomy (GTDB): domain Bacteria; phylum Actinomycetota; class Actinomycetes; order Streptosporangiales; family Streptosporangiaceae; genus PALSA-505. The sequence goes on along the minus strand of CAVPBZ010000013.1, from coordinate 570,839 downwards.
CGAAGGCATACACGCCCGAGTTGATCTCGTCGATCGCGCGCTGCTCCGGCGTCGCGTCCGTGTCCTCGACGATCTCGCGGATTCCGCCGCGGTCGTCAAGCACGATCCGGCCGTAGCCGGCCGGGTCGGGCACCCGGGCGGTCAGCGCGGTCACCGCGTTCCCGTCCGCGTGGTGCACGGCGACCAGGTCGGCCAGCGTCTGGCTGCGCAGCAGCGGCGTGTCGCCGTAGGTCACCACCACCACGCCGTGAATCGGGCCCGCCGCCTCCAGCGCGACCCGGACCGCGTTGCCGGTGCCTACCTGCCGGGGCTGCACCACCACGCTGGCCCCGGGGGCCAGCTCGGTGACGTGCGGGATGACGTGGTCCCTGCCCTGGCCGACCACCACGACCAGGCGCCCGGGGTCCAGGCCCGCGGCGGCAGCGAGCACGTGCCCGAGCATGCTGCGGCCGCACAGGGTGTGCATGACCTTGGGGGTACGGGACTTCATCCGCCTGCCCTCGCCCGCGGCGAGGATGATCACGGCTGCAGGGCAGATTGCACTCACTCCGGAGGGCTCCTCGGTTTGGCGGCCTACACCCGACACGGAGACGGCAGCTGCGTTCACGTCCCCGACTCTCGCAGGATACCGCCCGGTTGCCGGCCAGGATGCGGAGTCGCCCAGACACCCGCATACGGTCGCGCGTGGTCAGCGTAACGGGCGCGTACGGTGCGCGCCCGGCACCGCCGCCGCTTCGTCAGACCTGCCCGCTAGCGTTGAACATGCGTTCTAACCAGGAGCTTCTCCGACTCAAGGAGCAGGCGGTCGCGCTGCGCCGCGCGGGAAAGTCGCGCCGCGAGATCAAGGCGTTGCTCGGCCCGATGAGCAACGCCACGCTCAACGAGGCGCTGCAGGGCGTGCCGCCGCCGGAGTGGACGCGGCGGCCGCGGGCCAAGGACGCGGTGCGCGCCCAGGCGCGGGAGCTGCGGGAGAAGGGCCTCGACTACGAGGAGATCGCCGCCGAGCTCGGCGTCTCCAAGGGCTCGGTGTCGCTGTGGGTCAGGGATATGCCCACACCCCCGCACCTCAGCTACGAAGAGTCCCGCAAGCGCTCGGCTGAGGGAGTCCGCAGGTACTGGGCCGTGGAAGGCCCGGTCCGCGAGGCAGCGCGCGAGGCGGTCATCACCGACGCGGCAGCGCAGATCGGCGAGCTGAGTGACCGGGAGATCCTGATCGCAGGGGCCATCGCCTACTGGTGCGAGGGCGCCAAGGGCAAGCCGCGGAGACGAGATGACCGCGTTGTGTTCATCAACAGTGACCCGGGCCTGACCCGGTTCTTCCTGAGATTTCTCGATTGCGCGGGCGTCGAACGGGACAGAGTGATCTATCGGGTGCACGCAGTTCAGGAAATCCACTCTCAAACGACACAATCCGAAGACCGTGAGGAAGAACATTGGCGAGGCCTACCACGGGTGTCTTCGCATCGAAGTGATTCGCAGCGCCGAGCTGTATCAGAAGATCGCGGGCTGGGCACAGGGAGTGGTGAATGCTCAGGACGAGCTTCCTGAAGATAGTAAACTTGTAACCTGATTAGTGCTCCCGGGGAAGGATTTGAACCTCCGTTGGTCGGACCAAAACCGACAGTCCTGCCTGGCTAGACGACCCGGGAATAGAATTCATCCGGCACATACCTTACCGGGCCCCACAGGCCGCCACGGTGCAACAGACGCCGACGCTGCGCGGTGAATCGTCTCGGATGGTGAGACTCCAGGATGTATGCGAGCTGTGAGTTTCCCTACAGCTAGGTTAAATCTTCGGTCATGCCCTTGCGTAACTTACGAGAACGTAGGTTACGGTGGCGTAGGCGGGTAGATGAATCCTGACCGCCGCGAGCTCTGCTGGAGCAAGCACCCCGACACCCAGCGAGGATGATAAATGACCGCACCCACCGACATGCGCATCGCCCCGAGCACCGTTCGACCTACCCGGCCGGATTTGGAACCCGAAGGCAGCAGCGCGGTGCACCGGGTGCTCGTCGCCGTCTTCGTCGCGGTTCCGCTGCTGGCGCTGCTCGCCGCCGCGCCGCTCGCCTGGGGCTGGGGCCTGGGCTGGCACGACATCGTGCTGGCGCTCGGCTTCTACGTGGTCTCCGGGCTCGGCATCAGCGCGGGCTTCCACCGGTACTTCACCCATTCGTCGTTCAGGGCCAGGCGCCCGCTGCGGCTCGCGCTCGCGGTGGCAGGCAGCCTCGCCTTCGAGGGCCCGGTCCTGCACTGGGTCGCCGACCACCGGCGGCACCATAAGTACAGCGACCGCGAGGGCGACCCGCACTCCCCGTGGCGGTACGGCAACGACTGGAAGGCCCTGTCCAAGGGACTGGCCTACGCGCACATGGGCTGGATATTCGAGGACAACCGCACCTCGCAGGAGAAGTTCTGCCCGGACCTGCTCGCCGACGCGGGCATCCGCCGGATCTCCAGGTGGTTCATGGGCTACGCCGCCATCTCGCTGCTTGCTCCCGCGCTGGTCGGCGGCCTCTGGTCGATGTCGCTGCACGGCGCGCTGACCGCGTTCTTCTGGGCCGGCCTGGTGCGGATCGCGCTGCTGCAGCACGTCACCTGGTCGATCAACTCGATCTGCCACACGTTCGGCCAGGAGGAGTTTGCCACCAGGGACAAGGCGAGGAACGTGTCCTGGCTGGCCATTGCCTCGTTCGGCGAGTCCTGGCACAACCTGCACCACGCCGACCCGACCTGCGCGCGGCACGGCGCGCTCAAGGGACAGATTGACATCGCCGCCCGGCTGATCTGGATCTTCGAGAAGCTGGGCTGGGCCTCCGACGTGCGCTGGCCGGACGGGGAGAGGCTGTCGGCCAAGCGGGTAGGCCAGGGCGGCAGGCCGCTCGGCTCGATGACGCGTAACCCGGTGACCGCGGACCAGGAAAGCGCGGCTGCCTGACCCCGGACGGCACGGCCGCCGAGCGCGGGCAGCGCCGCTCGGCGGCTGGGCGTAGGGTCAGTGCGTGACCGAGCCAGTACCAAGGTCTAACCGCCGCAGAATGTCCGGCAAGGAGCGCAGGGAGCAACTGCTCGACATCGGCAGGCACCTGTTCGCCGAACGCGGCTTCGAGGGCACCTCGATCGAGGAGATCGCCGCCCGGGCGGACGTCTCCAAGCCGGTGGTGTACGAGCACTTCGGCGGCAAGGAAGGGCTCTATGCCGTCGTGGTTGACCGCGAGGTCGGGCGGCTGCTGACGATGGCCACCCAGGTTCTGGGCGGCCCGCACACCAGGGAGAAGTTCGAGGGCGCCGCGATCGCGCTGCTGCGCTACATCGAGGACAACGCCGACGGCTTCCGCATCCTGGTCCGTGACTCGCACCCGGCCTCGGGCGCGGGCACGTTCGGCAGCCTGATCAGCGACATTGCCAGCCAGGTGGAGTACATACTCGGCGACGTGTTCACCCAGCGCGGCTATGACCCGAAGCTGGCCCCGATGTACGCGCAGATGCTGGTGGGCATGGTGGCCGTGACCGGCCAGTGGTGGCTGGACGCGCGGAAGCCCAAGCTGGAGGACGTCGCCGCGCACCTGGTCAACCTGGCCTGGAACGGGCTGTCCCACCTGGATCCCAAGCCGCGCCTGTTGCCGGGCGTGACGGGCACCGGCCGGGGCTGACCTCGCCCGCGCGCGGGCGGGACCGGCGCCGGCGAGGCGGCACTGGCCGGCTCCGATGCGCCGGGATGCGGCCCTAGCCGCGCCTGGCGACGGCGAACACCCGGCGGAACGGCAGTACGGTCCCGTACGGCCTGGCCGGGTAGGCCTGGCGCACCCGGGCGCCGTACTCGGCGAGGAATTCATCGGCGAGACCGGTCGGCAGAGCGTCGATCACCGGGCGCAGGCCGGTGCCCTTGTACCACTCGAGCACGGGATTATCGCCGGTCAGCACGTGCAGGTAGGTCGTCTCCCAGGCGTCCGTCTCGCAGCCCGCGCTGGCCAGCAGCTCGAGGTCAGCCGGCCGGGCCGGTCGCCTGCCGGTTCAGCGTGACGCCCTCGAGCAGCGGCCGCCAGCGCGCCGACCCGGCGAGCTCGCGCATGATCGTGTGGCCCGGCTGATCGAAGTTGCCGGGAACCTGGATCGCGACCCAGCCGCCGTCGGCCAGGAACCCCGCCCAGCGGGCCAGCACGTCGAGCTGCCCGAGCACCCACTGCAGCACGGCGTTGGACACCACGACGTCGGCTCGCCCCGGCGGCTCCCAGTCCCTGACGTCAGCCAGGACGAAGGACAGCCGCCCGTCCCGCCGCGCGCCGCTGCGCGCGGAATCGATCATGGCCTCGGAGCTGTCGACGCCGATCACGGTCGCGCCGGGCCAGCGCTCGGCCAGCGTGCCGGTCAGCTCACCCGAGCCGCAGCCGAGATCCAGCACCAGCCGCGGTTCCTCCGCGCCCACCCGGGCGAGCAGGTCGAAGAAGGGCCGGGCCCGCTGGCCGGCGTAGCGGCTGTACTGCCCTGGATCCCACATGCGATCACATCTCTCTTGACGTCAAGATTCCTGCTCCGCCGTGTCTACCGGAGCAAACGTCTCGACGTCAAGAGATATGCTCAGGATGATGACGGAACAGCTGAGAGACGAGGTTGACGACCTGGTCGCCGCATGGCGAGCAGAGCGTCCCGATCTCGACGCGCAGCCGCTGCAGGTGCTCAGCCGGGTCTCCCGGCTGGCCAGGCACCTGGACCGGGCCCGGAGAACCGCGTTCGCCCGGCACGATCTGGAGTCCTGGGAGTTCGACGTGCTGTCCGCGCTCCGCCGCCAGGGCCCGCCCTACCAGCTCAGCCCGGGCTCACTGCTGCGGGCGACGCTGGTGACGTCGGGCACCATGACGAACAGGATCGACCGGCTGGCTACCGCCGGGCTGGTCCGCAGGCACCCCGATCCGCAGGACAAGCGGGGCGTGCTGGTCACCCTCACCGCTGCGGGCCGCAGCCGGGTTGACGCCGCGCTCGCCGACCTGCTCGGCCGCGAGGAAACGCTGCTCGCCGGGCTGGACCAGGGTCAGCGGCAGCTGCTGGCCGACTTGCTGCGAGTCCTGCTCGCACCGTTCGACGCCCCGCCACCGAACGGCTCGCCGCACCCCGGCCGGTGACCTCCGCCGCCGGCGGTCGCCGCCCTGCGGCGGTGACGTCCGCTGCCGGCGACAGGCCGCCACCCGGGTGACCTCCGCCGCCGGGACGGGCCGGCCCGCCTCAGCCGGTGACCTCCGAAGCGCCGATCACGACCGCGCCCTGGGCCGGCCCGACCGCGCGCACCGCCGACCGGCACACCCCGGCCCCGGTGAGCGCGACGATGAGGTCCACCGCGCGCTGCGCGTCCGCGACGAGGAACGCGCAGGTGGGCCCCGAGCCGGAAACCACCGCGCCCAGCGCCCCGTACTCCCGGCCGGTCGCGAGCGTCCTGCGCAGGTCGGAGCGCAGCGATACCGCCGCCGGCTGGAGCTCGTTGCTGAGCAGCGGCCCCACCTCCGCCGGGTCGCCTGACCGCAGCGCGGACATGAGTTCCGTGCTCAGCCGCGGCGGCGCCACGGTGATGTCGCGGGCCGCCCTGATCCGGTCGCAGGCCCGGTACACGTCGGCGGTGGAAAGGCCGCCGGCCGCGAACGCCAGCACCCAGTGGTACTGGCCCGCCACCAGCGCAGGGGTCAGCCGCTCGCCGCGCCCCCGACCCACCGACGTCCCGCCGACGAGCGCGAACGCCACGTCGCTGCCGATCCCCGCGGCTACCTCGGCGAGCTCGGCCTGGCTCAGGCCGGCCTGCCACAGCTCGTTGCACGCGACCAGCGCCGCCGCCGCGTCGGCGCTGCCGCCCGCCAGGCCGGCCGCCACCGGTATCCGCTTCCTGATCTCGATCGCGACGCCGGGCGCCGCGGCGCCGGCCAGCTCGCCGGCGGCTCCGGAAACCACGCGCGGAATGCGCCGCGGCGGCAGGCCCGCGGACTTGGCCAGGGCGGCGACGGCCTGCACGGCGAGGTTGCCGTCGCCGTCGGGCACGCTGTCCGCGCCCTCGCCGGTGACCGTGACCCGGAGGCGGTCGGCGTCGCCGACTGTCACCTCGTCATACAGCGAGACCGCGTGGAAGACCGTGACCAGCTCGTGGAAACCATCCGGCCGTGCCGGTCCCACGGCCAGCTGGAGATTTACCTTTGCGGGCACCCGCACGGTCACAGCGGTCACGATTCGATGATCGTACGCGCCGGGCGGGCCGCCTCGCTCGGCGCGCCGGCCCGGTCAGCCCGCCGCCGCGGCCTGTCCGGGCTCACCCCGCACGGGTCCGGCCACTGCGCCGACGGACGTTTCACCCGTGCCTAGCCCAGCCGGGCCCGGGCCTGCGCGAGGCCGGCGAACTCCGCGACCCCGAGCGATTCGCCCCGGGCGGCGGGGTCCACGCCGGCCTCGCGCAGTATCCGCTCGGCCTGCGCGACCGAGCCCGCCCACGGCGAGAGAGCCGAACGGAGCATTTTCCGGCGCTGCGCGAAGGCCGCATCAACCACGGCGAAGAGGTCCTGCCTGCTCACCCCCGGCACGGGCGGGTCACGCCGGGTGAAGGAGACGAGCGCGGAGTCCACCCGCGGCACCGGCCAGAATACGCTGCGCGGCACCGGGCCGACCCGCCGCAGCTCCGCTGACCAGCCGAGCTTGACCGTCGGGACGCCGTACACCCGGTTTCCCGGCGGCGCGGTCATCCGCGCCGCGACCTCGGCCTGCACCATGAACACCCCCCGGTCCAGCGTGGGCACGGTGTCCAGCAGGTGCAGCAGCACGGGCACGGCCGAGCTGTAGGGCAGGTTGGCCACCAGCACGCTGACCGGCTCGCCGGGCAGCGCGCCGACCCGGGCCGCGTTTGCCGTGACCACCTCCAGCCGGCCGGCCAGGCCGGGCGCGAATGACTCCGCCGTGCCCGGCAGCGCCGCGGCCATCACCGGGTCGATCTCGACCGCGACCACCCGGCGCGCAGCCGGCAGCAGCGCCAGCGTGAGCGAGCCCAGGCCGGGACCGACCTCGAGCACGTGCTCGTCCGGCTGCACCCCGGCGAGCGCCACCACCCGCCGGATCGTGCCCTGGTCGATGACGAAGTTCTGGCCCAGCCGCTTGGACGGCCGCAGGCCGAGCCTGGCCGCGATCCCCCGGACGTCGGCAGGCCCGAGCAGGCGGTGATCCGGCACGGTCACCTGCGCCGGGTCCTCACCACGGGCCGAAGACCCGCTCGGCGGTCCGCGTCACCTCGGCGCACAGCTCGGCGGTGTCCATGCCCTTCACCTCGGCCAGCTTGCGCAGCGTGTGCGCGGCGAGCCACGGGGCGTTGGGCTTGCCCCGGTGCGGCACCGGGGTGAGGAAAGGGGCGTCGGTCTCGACCAGCAGCAGCCCGGCCGGAGCGGCCGCGGCCGCGGCGCGCAGCGGCTGGGCGCTGTTGAACGTGACGTTCCCGGCGAAGCTCATCACGTAGCCCGCCTCGGCGCACTGCCGGGCCATCCGCTCGTCGCCGGAGAAGCAGTGGAAGATCACCTTCTCCGGCGCGCCTTGCTCGGCCAGGATCCGCAGCACGTCCGGGTGCGCGTCCCGGTCGTGGATCATCAGCGCCTTGCCGGTCCGCTTGGCGATCTCGATGTGGGCGCGGAACCAGTCCTGCTGCAGCGCCGGCGTGGTCCGGTCCCAGTAGTAGTCGAGCCCGGTCTCGCCGATGGCCCGCACCTTCGGCACGGCGGCGAGCGCCTCGATCTCGGCGAGGACGGCGTCGGTGGCCGCGGCCTTCCCCGCGGCGGTCTCCTCCGCTCCCGCGGTGGCGTCTTCGACCTCGGTCGGGTGGATCGCCACCGCCGCGTACACGTCGGGGTGCCCGGACGCGCAGTCAGCGGCCCAGCGGGACGAGGGCAGGTCAGTGCCGATCGTCACCACCCGGCGGATGCCCACCGCGCGCGCGTCGGCCACGGCCTGCTCGACCGGGACCTTCATGATGTCCAGGTGGCAGTGGCTGTCCAGCGCCTCGCCCGGCAGCGCGGCGTCCGCAAGGTCCTGCGGCGTCACTCACCCTCCAGCCGGCGAAGCTCCTCATCGACCACCGAGGGCGGCAGCTTGGCGAACAGCGGGGTCGGCGGCTGCAGCGGGGTGCCCGGCCGGATCGGCATGTGCTCCCAGCGCGCCGCGGTGCCGTAGTCGCCGGTGATGACCGGGTAAGGCGGGCCGCCGGCCTCGTCCACCTCGTCGATGCGCGGCATCCCCGACCACGCGCCGGTGCCGCCGAGCATCTCGTAGACCCGCTGGGACGACGTCGGCAGGAACGGCGTGAGCAGCGTCTTGGCGTCGTCCACCAGCTGCAGCGCCACGTGGCAGATCGTCCGCATCCGCTCGGGATCGGTCTCGCGCAGCTTCCACGGCGCCTGGCCGGACAGGTACTTGTTGGCCTCGGCCGTGGTCCGCATCGCGGCGGTGATCGCCGCCTTGAACCGCGACCGCGAGAGCGGCTCGGCGACCTGCGCGAACGCCTGCCGGGAGCGCTCGAGTACGGCCAGGTCCGGCTCGGTCAGCGTGCCCGGCGGCGGGACCGACCCGATGTTGCGGGCCGCGAACGACACCGCCCTGTTCACCAGGTTGCCCCAGTTGGCGACCAGCTCGTCGTTGCTGCGGCGGACGAACTCGGCCCAGGTGAAGTCGGTGTCCTGGTTCTCCGGCCCCGCGGCCGCCACGTAGTACCGCAGCGCGTCCACGTCGTAGCGCTCGAGGAAATCGCGCACGTAGATGACGACGTTGCGGGACGAGGAGAACTTCCTGCCCTCCATGGTCAGGTACTCGCTCGATACCACCTCGGTCGGCGGGTTCAGCGGGCCGAGCGTGCCCGGCTTGCCGCCCCGGTCGCCCTGACCGCTGTAGCCGAACAGCATGGCCGGCCAGATCTCGGAGTGGAAGACGATGTTGTCCTTGCCCATGAAGTAGTAGGACTCCGCGTCCGGCGCCTGCCACCAGGCCCGCCACGCCTCCGCGTCGCCGGACCGGATGGCCCACTCGATCGAGGCGGACAGGTACCCGATCACCGCGTCGAACCAGACGTAGATCCGCTTGTCCGGCCGGTCCCGCCAGCCGTCCAGCGGTACCGGGACGCCCCAGTCCAGGTCCCGGGTGATCGCGCGCGGCTTCAGCTCGCCGAGCAGGTTGAGCGAGAAGTTCAGCACGTTCGACCGCCACTGGCCGCGCTTGGACGCCAGCCAGGTCCCGAGGATCTCGGTGAAGGCCGGCAGGTCGAAGAAGAACTGCTCGGTCTCGACGAACAGCGGCGTCTCGCCGTTGATCCGCGACCGCGGGTTGATCAGGTCCACCGGATCCAGCTGGTTGCCGCAGTTGTCGCACTGGTCGCCGCGCGCGTTCGGGTACCCGCAGATGGGGCACGTGCCCTCGATGTACCGGTCCGGCAGCGTCCGGCCGGTGGACGGCGAGATCGCGCCCAGGGCGGTCTTGGCGAAGATGTAGCCGTTGTCGTACAGCCCGGTGAAGATCTCCTGCGCGGTGGCGTAGTGGTTGCGGGTGGTCGTCCGGGTGAACAGGTCGTAGGACATGCCCAGGTTGGTCAGGTCCTCGGCGATGACCCGGTTGTAGCGGTCGGCGAGCTCGCGGGCGGTCACGCCCTCCGCGTCGGCCTGCACCTGGATCGGGGTGCCGTGCTCGTCGGTGCCGCTGACCATCAGCACCCGGCTGCCCGCCATCCGCTGGTACCTGCTGAACATGTCCGCGGGCAGCGCGAACCCGGACACGTGCCCGATATGCCGCGGGCCGTTCGCATAAGGCCAGGCGGGGGCGGTAAGGATATGGCGGCTTGACGAGGACATGAGGAAAGCCTATTGTCCGCCGGCCGCCGCCCGGACCGATTAACCGGCCTGCGGGCGGCGCGGCTCGCGCGTCGCCGCCGCGCTACCTCCGGCCGGGCTCTGCCAGGCTCCCGGCGGGTCCGTGCACGACCGCCTCGTAGAGGTCCCGCCTGCGCAGGCCGGACTCGGCGGCGACAGCGGCGATCGCGTCCTTGCGGGACGCGCCCGCGGTCACCCTGACCGCCACCTCGGCCGCCGCTTCGGCCAGGCTCTGCTGCCCCGGCTGGCCAGCGCCCGCCTCGGCGCCGGCCACGACGAGCGTGATCTCGCCGCGGACGCCGGGCGCGGCCCAGGCGGCCAGCTCGGCCAGCGTGCCCCGGCGGACCTCCTCGTGCGTCTTGGTCAGCTCGCGGCACACCGCGGCCCGGCGCGCGTCCCCGAACGCCCCGGCCAGCTCGGCCAGTGTCGCGGCGAGCCTGCGCGGTGACTCGAACAGCACCGTGGTCCGCGGCTGACCGGCCAGCTCGGCCAGCCTGCGGGACCGCTCGCCGGCCCGCCGCGGCAGGAATCCCTCGAAGCAGAACCGGTCGCTGGGCAGCCCGGACAGGGCGAGGGCCGTCGTCACCGCCGACGGCCCTGGCAGCGCGGTCACCCGTGCCCCCGCGGCCACCGCCGCGGTCACCAGGCGGTACCCCGGGTCGCTGACGCTCGGCATGCCCGCGTCCGTGACCAGCAGCACGTCCCGGCCGGCCGCGAGCTCATCGGCCAGCAAGCCGGCCTTCTGCTGCTCCACGGCGTCGTAGTAGGACACGACCGTGGCGGTCAGCGATACGCCGAGGCTCGCGGCCAGCCTGCGCAGCCGCCGGGTGTCCTCGGCCGCGATGATCCGCGCCTCGCTGAGCGCCGCGGCCAGCCTGGGTGATGCGTCATCCGGGCAGCCGATCGGGACGGCCGCGACCGTCAGCGTTCCCGCGGTGTCGTCTTTCATACCGTGACTCACGTTAGCGTCCTGCCACCCTTACGATGGCGGGTGATGACGACGTCCCAGGCGGAGGCGGCTACCACGCAGAGGAGCCCGCGGCTGTCCGCTCTTGCCGCCAGGCTCAGCCCGCCGATGCCCGGAAGCGCGGCCTGGGGCTGGATCGGCCCGCTGCTCGTGACCGCGTTCGGTGCGTTCCTGCGCTTCAACCGGCTCTCGGTACCGCCGGTGGTGGTGTTCGACGAGACGTATTACGTTCCCGACGCGCTCGGCATCCTGAGGTTCGGGAGCGAGCACAACTACAGCAGCACCAGGAACGGCCTGCTGCAACGGGGCGACCCGCACATCTTCACGAAGGGCGGCGAGTTCGTCGCCCATCCGCCGTTCGGCAAAATCATGATTGCCGGGGGCGAGTGGCTGTTCGGGCTGACCCCGTTCGGGTGGCGTTTCGCGTCCTGCCTCGTGGGCTCGCTGGCCATCCTGATGACCGCGCGGATCGCCCGGCGGATGACCAGATCCACGCTCCTCGGCTGCATCGCCGGCCTGCTGCTGGCGCTCGAGGGCCTGGAATACGTCATGAGCAGGACGGCGCTGCTGGACATCTTCCTGATGTTCTGGGTGCTGGCCGCGTTCGGCTGCCTGGTGATCGACCGCGACCACGCCAGGGCGCGCCTCGCCGCGACCATGCAGCGGCGCCCGCCGGACGACGCGGGCCCCCGGCTCGGGATGCGCTGGTGGCGGCTGGCCGCCGGCGTGTGCCTCGGCCTGGCCTGCGCCTCGAAGTGGAACGGCATCTGGTACGTCCCGGCCTTCGCCGCGATGTCCGTCGCCTGGGACATCGGCGCCAGGCGCGCGGCCGGGCTGTCCCGCAGCATCTACGGCGGGCTCGTGCGGGACGGCCGCTGGGTGCTCGCGTCGCTGGCCGCCGTCCCGGTCGTTACCTACGTCGCGGCCTGGAGCGGATGGCTGTTCACCAATACCGGCTACGACAGGAACTGGGCGGCGCAGCACGGCATCCACACGCCGGTGATCTCCGCGCTCGTCTCGCTGTTCGAGTACAACAAGGCGATGCTGCACTTCGACAGCACGCTGACCACCCACCACCCGTACGAATCCCAGCCGTGGTCGTGGATGGTGCTCGCCCGGCCCGTCTCGTTCGCGTATACGCCGTACAAATTCGGTCAGGGCGGCTGCCAGGTCAAGAGCTGCTCGCAGGAAGTCCTGGCCATCGGCACGCCGATGATCTGGTGGGTGTCAATCGCCACCCTGGTCATCTGCGTCGCCTGGTGGCTGGCGCAGCGGGACTGGCGGGCGGGCGCGGTGCTGGTCGGGGTGGCGGCCGGCTGGCTGCCGTGGTTCCTGTTCCTGTCCCGGACCAAGTTCTTCTTCTACGCAGTCATCTACGACCCCTTCCTGGTGCTGTCGATCACGTTGTGCCTCGGCCTGCTCCTCGGGCCGGCCCGGCCGGCGGCCTGCGCCGCTCGGTGGGCGCGGCGGTCACCGGCGCGTACCTGCTGGCCGTGCTGCTCAACTTCTGGTACCTGTACCCGGTGCTGGCCGCGAAGGTCATCCCGTACAGCTCGTGGCTGGCCAGGATGTGGTTCAGCAGCTGGATTCTGATGTCGTCCCAGGGGACCGGCAGCCGCTCCATCTCGCCCGGCTCGAACTTGGTCAGCCCGCCCGCGTAGGTGCGTCCCTGGCCGAGCGCCACGGAGCGGCTCAGGTGCGCGGCGAGCCGGTCGAGCACCTCGCCGGGCAGCGGCTCGCGCGGGTAGAGGCCGTGCGCGATGTTGAGGTGCCGGACGCCGGCGAGGTTGCGCACGAAGGCGGGCGGGCGGCGGGCCATGTAGCTGGCGATGATGGGGGCCGGGGCGGCCAGGCGGACCCGCCACCACGGGCGGCGGTGCCTGGCGATGTAGGAGTCCGCGGCTCCGGCGCTGGCCGCGCTGGCGATGAACGCGCCGACCAGCTCGCGCTCCGGGCCGGGCAGCCCGTCGAGCTCGGCGGGAAGATCGATGACGACCCGCAGCGATGCGGCGGCGGCGATGGTCCCGCCGGCGCCGAACAGCTCACGCGCCCTGGTCACCGCAGCGAACCGGAACCTGGGCGGCACGTCGGACTGGTCCGGTCCGCGCACCCAGACGGCGTTGGCCCCGGTGACCTGGCCGCGGTGCACCCGGCAAATCTCGCCGAGCTCGACGTGGCCGGCCGGCACCCTGGCGGCCGAGCGGGCCGGCCCGGTCCCGCGGGCCAGCGGGCTCCACCGGCTGGCCGCGCTGAGCACGGCCCGGGAGACGGGGCGGCCGCCGCCGAGCTCACCCAGCGCGGCGGGGCCCGGCACCATCCGCAGCCGCATCGCGCCCGGCCTGGTGCCGGGCAGGAAGCAGGAGATGGCCGAGGTCACGGTCGCATCCGCGAACACCTGGCTGGCCGGCTCCAGCAGGTGCACCGACTGGCCGCCTAGGCCACCGAGCAGCAGCGAGCGGACCAGGCTGCCGTAGTTCACGTCGAGCCATTCGGCGGCGGTGATGAAGACCCCCAGGTCGCCGGGGACCGCGTGCCGCGCGGTGGCCAGGAAGAAGTGCACGTGCAGGCCGGCCAGCCCGCTGGCGGCCAGGCCGCGGGCCTGAGCGGCGCCGGCCAGCCAGCGCTTCCACTCGGCGGGGATCTGGTGATGACGCACGTACGGCGGGTTACCGAGGTAGAGGGTCGGGCCGCCGGCGGGCGGGATCGGGGCGGTCCGGTAATCGCCCAGCAGCACGGCCGCCCGGCCGGCCAGGCCGGCGACGGCCAGGTTGGCCCGCGCGACGAGCGCGGCCACCGGGTCGGTCTCGACGCCGACGAGCTCGGCGCCAGGCCAGCGGCGGCCTGCCGCGAGCAGGAACCTGGCCGACCCCGTGCCGGGATCCAGCACCCGGCTCGGCCCGGAGCCTGTGGCCTGGCGCGCGGCCCATCCGACCATGCTGGCCACGATCGGCGCCGGGGTGAGCGTCTGGCCCAGCTGCCTGCGTTCGGCGGCCGCCCTGGCCGCGCTCAGCGCATCGCCGAGCGGGTCGCCGCCCGCGGCGATCTGCTCCCGGATCGCATCCAGGGATGTGACCGTCCGGGCACCCGCCGGGGCGGCGGCCAGGACCATCCCGCCGCCGCCTGGGGTGAGCACGGGCCCTGCCCGCGGGCCGGCCCTGGCCGCGGCGGCCAGCTCTTGCTCGGCGCCGGACAGGCCGGCGACCCGCTCGGCGCCCAGCGCGACCGCCGCCCGGACCAGCGCGGCCAGCTGCCCGGTCATCTGCACGGTGCCCATCGCCTCCCGATGACGATCCTGCCGTGCGGCCGCCGGACGGCCATTCCGCCACGTCGCGAAAACGTGACCAAAATTTTCTGTCGCATCCGGCCTCCTGGAGCGTCTAAAGGTTAGGAGCGTCCGAGCAGGCGGGAGCGACCATGAGCCTCAGCGACCGGGAACAGGCCCGTGGCCACAGGTTCACGGGCCGCGCCGTGCCGCGGCGCGGCGTGCGCTACCCGGGGGAGGCGCAGGCCCTCGAGCGGCTGCCCGACACCGACATCCTGTCCGCCCTGCAGGACCTGCCGGACGAGCAGAGGCTGGCGGTCTATCTCGCGGATATCGAGGGCTACCCCTACCACGAGATAGCGAAGATCATGGGCACGCCCGTCGGCACGGTCGCCTACCGGCTGCACCACGGCCGCGGCAGGCTCAGGGACCGGCTCGCGGCCGCCGCCGTCCGGCGCGGCCTGGCCGCAGCCCCCGGCTGATCATCGTCCTAGCGGGTAGCCGTGTTCCAGCCGAGGTTCGCGGGGTCGTAGACGCGCTCGACGTAGATCTGGTGCCAGATGGAGAACACGATCAGGATCCACAGCTGGCGCCAGTTCACGTCTGGTTCGCCGGCCCGGTAGCGGTGCAGCAGGGCGAGCGCCGCCTCGCGGTCGATCCACTGGCCGGTCTGCGCCTCGGTGAGCACCTCAGCGGCGTAACCGAACCACTCGCCGGCCAGCCACTCCCCGACCGGCACGGGAAACCCGAGCTTCGCCCGCTCCGCCACCGCCTGCGGCAGTACCTCGCCCATGGCCTCGCGCAGCGCGAACTTGGTGGTCCCGCCCGCCGTCTTCTCCTCCCGGGAGAGCCGGGCCGCGACGGTCATCACCTCCCGGTCCAGGAACGGTGACCGCAGCTCCAGCCCGTGCGCCATCGACATCCGGTCCGCCTTGACCAGGATGTCGCCGGGCAGCCAGGTGTTGATGTCCACCAGCTGCATGGTGGAGACGTCGTCCAGGCCGGCCTCGGCGGCCTGCTGGTAGACCGGATCGGTCACGTCGTAGGCGGTCGCCCTGCTGGGCCGGGCCACCAGGTCGGCCTGGCCGTCCACGAACACGTGCGCGTTGCCGATGTAGCGGCGCCGCAGCGGGGTGGCGGTGCGGCCGAGCAGGCCCTTCCCCTTGACGCCGGCCGGGAGCATCGCGGCCGCCTTGTGCAGCGGGGCCTTGCCCCAGTCAGGGAGCCGCTCGCCCGCGCGGACCAGGCCGGGCTGGTGGTAGACGGCGTAACCGCCGAACAGCTCGTCCGAGCCCTCGCCGGACAGCACCACCTTGACGTGCCTGCTGGCCTCCCTGGCCACGAACCACAGCGGTACGGCGGCCGCGTCGGCCATCGGGTCGTCCAGGTGCCAGATGATCCGGGGCAGGTGGGTGAAGAATTCCTCGGCGGTTATCACGCACGGGATGGACTTCACGCCGAGCGCCGCCGCGGTCTCCTGCGCCCGGTCGATCTCGCTGTAACCCTGCCGCTCGAACCCGGCGGTGAAGGTGAGCATCCCGGGGCGGTATTCGGCGGCCAGGGCGCAGATGGCCGCGGAGTCGATGCCACCGGACAGGAACGCGCCGAGCGGCACGTCGCTGCGCTGGTGGAGGCCCACGGAGTCCCGCATCACGTCCAGGATCATGGTCGGCGTGTCAACCGACGGGCCGCCGACCGTGTGCAGCTCCGCGCGCCAGTACCGGTACGTCTTGATCCCGCGTCCTGGCCGCACGATCATCGCGTGCCCCGGCGGCAGCACCCGTACCGGCGGGGTCATGGTGGCCGGCGCGGGCACGTACTGAAACGCCAGGTACCTGCGGAACGCGTCCGGGTCGAGCTCGGTCAGCTCACCGGGACGGGCCAGCGCCTTGCGCTCGGAGGCGAACCGGAACTCCTCGCCGGCCAGGTAGTAGAACGGCTTGATCCCGAACGGATCGCGGGCGCAGAAGAGCTGCCGCTTCCAGGTGTCCCAGACGGCGAACGCATACATGCCGCGGAGCTTGCGGACGACGTCCCTGCCGAGCAGCGCGTACGTCTCCAGCAGCACCTCGGAGTCGGAGCCTGTGCGCAGCTCGACCCCGCGGGCCTGCAGCGCGCCGGCCAGCTCCAGGTAGTTGTAGATCTCGCCGTCGAAGACCATCCAGTACCGGCCGTCCGATGAGCACATCGGCTGGCGGGAGTGTGGCGAGAGGTCGATGACCGCCAGCCGCCGGGCGGCGAGTGCAACGTCCTGGTCGGCGTAGAAGCCGTCGTCATCAGGGCCGCGGTGCGCGACGCGGCCGGCTGCGGCACGCACCCAGCGCTCGTCGGGCTCGGTCTCCGGCCCCAGGGCCAGGCACCCGGTGATTGCGCCCATCCTCGTCCTCGGCCTAACGCAGGCAACATCAGGCCACCGATCCTACGGGCGGGGCGGCACCAGCCTGACCTGATTGCGGCGACGCACCAGGCCAGGCGACCGCAGGTGACAGCGGCGGGGGACGGCGAGCGCGGCGGTGGCCGCCGCCGCGCGGTGCCGCGCGGGCTACTCGCCGCGCCAGACCGGCGGGCGCTTCTCGGCGAAGGCCGCGGCCCCCTCCATCGCGTCCGCGGACGTGAAGACCCTGCCGATGATCTCGCCCTGCCTGGCGAAGCCCGCACTGGCCGGCCAGTCGCCGGACTCGGCGATGATCCGCTTGGAGGCAACCACCGCGAGCGGGGCATTGGCGGCCACCCGGCCAGCCAGCTCGCGAGCCGCGACGAGCGCCTCCCCGGCCAGGACAACGTGGCTGACCAGGCCCGCCTGGTACAGCTCCCTGGCCGGCACGCGCTCGCCGGTCAGCACCATCCGCATCGCCATGTGGTACGGGATGCGGTGCTGCAGCCTGAGCAGGCCGCCCGCGCCCGCGGCCAGGCCGCGGGTGACCTCGGGCAGGCCGAACTGCGCGCCCTCGCTGGCCACCACCAGGTCACACGCGAGCACCAGCTCGAACCCGCCGGCCAGCGCGTACCCCTCGACTGCCGCGATGACCGGCTTGCCCGGCGGCCGCTCGGTGATGCCGCCGAACCCCCGGCCGCCGGCCGTCGGGTTGTCCCCGGTCAGGAAGCCCTTCAGGTCCATGCCCGCGCAGAAAGTGCCGCCCGCGCCGGTGAGGATGAGGACACGGACGTCCTTGCGGGCGTCCAGGTCGTCGAGCGCGGCGGCAATGCCGGCCGAGACCGCGCCGTTGACCGCGTTCCGTGCCTCCGGCCGGTTGATCGTGATCACGCCGATACCGTCGCCGACCTCGACGAGAACCTCGTCCGCCACGTCAGTCCTCCAGACTTGTGGTTGCCTGTCCCGGGCTACTTCGGCTGGAACCTGATGCCGCCGTCGAAACGCACGACCTCGGCGTTCATGTAGTCGTTCTCGATGAGCGCCCGCACCAGGTGGGCGAACTCGGCCGCCGTGCCGAGCCGCTTGGGGAACGCCACCGGTCCGATCAGCTTGGCCTTGAACTCCTCGCTGGCTTCCCCGGCCCCGTAGATGGGGGTGTCGATGATGCCGGGGGCGATCGTGTTGACCCGCGCGCCGATCGCGGCGAGGTCACGGGCCGCGGGCACGGTCATCCCGATGATGCCGCCCTTGGACGCCGAGTAGGCGACCTGCCCGGTCTGTCCCTCGATACCCGCGACCGACGCCGTGTTGATGATGACGCCGCGCTGCCCGTCCGCGTCGGCCGGCTCGGTGCGCGCCATCGCGGCGGCGGCGAGCCGCATCAGGTTGAACGTGCCGATCAGGTTGATGTCGATGACCTTGCGGAAGGCGGCCAGGTCGTGCGGCGTGCCGTCGCGGCCGACGGTGCGCGCAGCCCAGCCGATGCCCGCGCAGCTCACCGCCACCCGGAGCGGCACGCCCAGCCCGGCGGCCGCGTCCACCGCGGCCTGCACCGACTGCTCGTCGGCGACGTCGGTCCGGACGAACACGCCGCCGAGTTCGCTGGCTATGGTCTTGCCCCGTTCCTCGTTGAGGTCGGCTACGGCGACACGGGCGCCTGCGGCTGCCAGCTCACGCGCCGTGGCCTCGCCGAGGCCGCTGGCCCCCCCGGAGATGATCGCTGCGGTTCCGTTAAGTTTCATGAGCCGGAGCATACTGGGGCCGGCCCGGCGGCGACCGAACCGGGTTCGGTTTCACGCCACCGGATACGCCGGCCGGCGGCCGCGGGGCCGGCGGCCCGCGAGTAGGCCAGGTCAAATGTCAGTACCGCGGCATAGCCTTAGATCTCGACTTCGTGACACATTGAGATATATCGGCATGCCGCTTCCGCGCGCGGCGCGGATCCGGCATGAGCGAGGAGAGAGCGTGCGGAAGCTCCGAGGGAACCCGTGGGCGGTGCTTGTCGTCATCTCGCTCGGGTTCTTCATGACCCTGCTCGACCTGACGATCGTCAACATCGCCATTCCCAACATGATCACCAAGCTGCACGCGTCGTTCGACGACGTGCTCTGGGTGATTAATGCGTATGCCCTGGTGCTCGCCGTGCTGGTGATCACGGGCGGGCGGCTCGGCGACCTGGTCGGGCCGCGGCTCATGCTCGGCTCAGGCGTCGGCGTGTTCACCGCCGCCTCGGCGGCGTGCGGGCTGGCGCCGAGCCCCGGCTGGCTGATCGGCTTCCGCGCGCTGCAGGGGCTGGGCGCGGCCATGCTCATGCCGCAGACGCTGGCCATCATCACGATGACGTTCCCGCCGGAGCGGCGCGGGGCCGCGTTCGGGGTCTGGGGGGCGGTGGCCGGCGCGGCCACCATCGCCGGGCCGACCCTGGGCGGGCTGCTCATCACCGCGTTCGACTGGCGCTGGATCTTCTTCGTCAACCTGCCGATCGGCGTGATCGTGCTCGCGCTGACCGGCATTCTCATCCCCGACCTGCGGCCGGGCCGCAGGCACCGGCTGGACATCCCGGGGGTACTGCTGGCCAGTGCGGCGCTGCTGGCCATCTGCTACGGCCTGGTCGAGGGCCAGACCTACAACTGGGGAACGATCACCTCGTTCATCAGCATCCCGCTCGTGCTCGGGGTCGGCGTGGTGCTGCTCGCGGCGTTCCTCGTCTCCCAGTGGCTGCAGCAGGGCCGCGAGCCGCTGGTGCCGTTCGCGGTGTTCCGGGACCGCAACTTCACGGTGATGAACTTCGTCTCCGGCGCCCTGGTCATCGGCATGATGGGCATCTTCCTGCCGTTCACCATCTACCTGCAGTCGGTGCTCGGCTTCTCTGCCCTCAAGGCCGGGCTGGTCATGGCGCCTTCGTCGCTGATCTCGGTGTTCGTCGCGCC
Organism: uncultured Actinomycetes bacterium; assembly: GCA_963702235.1. Classification (GTDB taxonomy): domain Bacteria; phylum Actinomycetota; class Actinomycetes; order Streptosporangiales; family Streptosporangiaceae; genus PALSA-505. Next base: position 551,443 of record CAVPBZ010000013.1, on the reverse strand, counting down.
GCTGGCCGGCCGGATGACCGACAAGATCGGCGGCAAGTACATCCTGATGACCGGGCTGACCCTGTTCGCCGCCGGGATGGGCTGGATCCTGCTGATCGCGCAGACCACGTCCGCCTGGCCGGCCTTCCTGGCCCCGCTGCTGGTGGCCGGCGTGGGCATGGGCTGCACGTTCGCGCCGCTGACCACGATGGCGATGCGCAACGTGGACCCGCGGATGGCCGGCGCGGCATCAGGCGTGCTCAACACCGTCCGGCAGGTCGGGACCGTGATCGGCACCGCGGCGGTGGGCGCGCTGCTGCAGAACCGGCTGATCGCCGCGTGGACCACTGAGGCGGCGAACCGCTCCGGCAGCCTGCCCGGGCCGGTACGCGCCCAGTTCGTGGCGGGATTCCGGAACGCGGCCAAGAGCGGCCTGCAGGTCGGTGCCGGGCAGACCGGCGTCCGCGTCAGGCTGCCACCAGGCTCGCCGCCCGGGCTGCTGCAGCGGATCGCGCAGATCGCCCGGGACGTTTTCGCCCACGGCTTCGTGGACGCGATGCGCTGGACCATGGTGATGCCGGTGGTGATGCTGCTGGTCGCCGCCGCGACCTGCCTGGCGATCCGGGAGCGCAAGCGGGCCAGCAGCGAGCTGCCGGCCCAGGCCGCCGAGGCCAGGACCTCGGCCTAGCCCGCCGGGCCGACTTCCCTGGCTCCCCGCGGGGCCAGGGAAGGGGCGGCACCCGCGGCCGGAAAGCCGGCTCAGCTCGCGGGTTCCAGCAGCTCCCGCGTCCACAGCCCGGGCAGCTCGTCGTGCCCCGGCTCGAACGGGAACCGCGCGGCGAAGGCCGGCTCCAGGTCAGACAGCCAGTTCGCGACCGGATCGAACTTGGCGAAGAACGGCATGCCCACCAGGCCGGGATCACGGGCCTGGATCATGTGCAGGACAAATACCTTCTCCCCGGCCACCTCGGCGATGCCGTCCACGCACACCTTGCCGGGCGTGGCCGACATCGACGGCCCGCGGACCGTCCGGCACAGGCCGGACACGCTCCGGTACGCCCCGCGGAACACCTCGTAGGCCCGGGCCAGCGGCACGGCGAAGTAGTCCTGCGGGCCGGTGTCCCGCTCCACGAACATGTAGTAGGGAATCATTCCCATCCGTACCTGGGTGCGCCACATCCCGGCCCAGGTCGCCGGGTCGTCGTTGATCGACCGGATCAGCGGCGCCTGGGTGCGGATGACCGCGCCGGTGGCCAGGATCCGGCGCACCGCTTCGGCGACCAGCGGGGACTCCAGCTCCCGCGGGTGAGAGAAATGCGCCATGAAGGCCAGGCACCGGCCGGACGCCACCACGTCCTCGAACAGCCGCAGCGTCTCGTCGGCGTCCGGGTCGGTGACGAACCGCTGCGGCCAGTAGCCCAGCGACTTGCTGCCGATCCGGATCGACTCGAGGTGGTCCAGCCGCGGGTCGAGCAGCGGCTCGATGTACCGGTGCAGTACCGGGGCGCCCATGATCATGGGATCCCCGCCGGTGACGAGGACCCCGGTCACCTCCGGGTGGCCGAGGAGGTAGCTGACCAGCATGGTGGAGTCGCCCATCGCCATCTTCAGCTCGGGCTCGTCCACGAACTGCGCCCACCGGAAGCAGTAGGCGCAGTACGCATGACACGTCTGGCCCTGCTTGGGGAACAGCAGCACGGTCTCGGGGTACTTGTGCTGCAGGCCGGGCAGCGGCTCGTCATCCAGGGCCGGCGTGTTGAGCGCGAGCTGGCCGGCCGGATGCGGATTCAGCCGCATCCGTACCTCGTGCGCGGCCGCGCGCACGTCCGCGGCCGGCGCGTCCTGCGCCAGCAGCGTCGCGATCCGGCCCACATCAGCCTGGGGCAGCATGTCGGCCTGCGGGAAGACCAGCCGGTAGATCGGGTCGGCCGGCGCGGCGTTCCAGTCGATCAGGTGGTCAACGACGTAGGCGTTGGTCCTGAACGGCAGCACGGTTGCCACCGCGCGGACCGCCAGGCGCTCGGACGGGCACAGGCCGGCTCGCGCCGTGAGCTCGTCCAGGTGCTTTGCCGTGTACGCGTGAAACCGGCGGCCTGCTGACGGCGCCGCGGGATTCGCTGTGGGCCATACGGGCCGTACCGGCCCTGGCTGCTGAAATCCAGTCACGCAACTCCTCTCGGTTGGTCGCGCCCGCCTCTACCGGCGCGGACCCGAATCGGCCGCCCTCGGCCGCCAAGACATCCCCGCTGCGTCTGATTTCCCCTCCGCCACCGTAGTGGCGCAGGAGCCAGCTCATGACCTCCAAGTCACAACAATGAAACGTAGGGGTAAAGAACGAGGTTCCCCACGCCTTCTCAGTGCTACCCGGATGAAGCGTTGTTACAGCTAGATCACGCCGCTGATCGGAAAAGATGATCCGGAGGTGGGAAGCTTAGTACCATGCGGGCTGCTGTACACGATTTGCTTGCCTCGCCCTGGCCGCACGCCAGGGCGCTCCAGGATGCGGTGCCAGACTGACCACCGGCGACACCCTGCAGCAGGCGGCAGACCCGCAGTCCCAGCCGGCCGGGCACGAACCGAGCGCCAGGCGCGGCCGGCCGGTCGTTGCCGTTGACGCGATGGGCGGCGACCACGCCCCGGACGAGATCGTGGCGGGCGCGGTCGCGGCCGCACGCCAGCACGGGATCCAGGTGGTGCTCGCCGGCGGCCCGGACAGCTGCGGCCGCTGCTGGCCGACCACCACGCCGCCGGCGAGATCCGCATTGTCGCGGCCGACGACTCCCCGGGCATGGAGGAGGGCGGGCTGGCCAGCTGGCGCCGCCCCAGGTCCAGCATCGCCGTACCCTGCCAGCTGGTCAGGCGCGGCCAGGCCTCCGCGGTGGTGTCGGCCGGATCGACCAGTGCCATCGTGACCACCGCCCGGCTGCGGCTGCGGCTGCTGCCCGGCGTGCTGCGGCCCGCGCTCGCGGTCGTGCTGCCGGGCAGGCCCACGCCGACCATCCTGATCGACGCGGGCGCGATCTCGGACCCGAAGCCGGAGATGCTGGTTCAGTTCGCCCAGCTCGGGGTGGCGTACGCGCAGCTCGCGCACGGCGTCGCCGAGCCCCGGGTGGGCCTGCTGACGATCGGGGCCGAGCCCGGCAAGGGCAACAAGCTGGCCCGCCGGGCAAATGAGCTGCTGTCCGAGGACCCGCCGCACGGCGGGATGCCGATCGGCTTCGTCGGCAACATCGAGGGCGGCGACCTGCTTACCGGCAAGGTGGATGTCGCGGTCGCCGACGGTTTCGCCGGGAACGTCGCGCTGAAGACGCTGGAGGGCGCGGTCAGGTTCGCGGTCGATCAGCTGCGCCAGATCGCGACCGCGTCCCCGGCCGCTCGGGCGGGCGCCCTGCTGCAGCGCAGGAAGCTGCGCGAGTTCGCCGAGATGGTGGACTCGGAGAGCTACGGCGGCGCGGTCCTGCTCGGCCTGTCCGGGACCGTGGTGATCGCGCACGGTTCCAGCCGGGCCCGCGGCATCACCTCGGCGTGCGTGCTGGCCGCTGACCTGGAGCAGCGCCAGATCACCGAGAAGATCAGGGAGCGGCTGGGCTCAGGACGGCACTTCCTGCGCAGGCCGCTCGGCCATCCGCGGGACGCGGACTGAGGGCCGCTAACCCGGACTGCCGTCACCAGCGATCCTTGTAAGCTTGGACCATGGCCGATCCGCAGCAGGTTCTCGCGCAGCGCGTGCGCCATGCCTTGGCGGCGGCATTCGGGCCCGGGCACGCCGACGACGACCCGGTGATCAGGCCGTCCCAGTTCGCCGACTACCAGGCCAACGTGGCGCTCCCGCTCGGCAAGCAGCTGGGCCGCCCGCCGCGGGAGGTCGCCGCCGAGATCGTCCGTCACCTTGACGTGACCGACGTGAGCCAGCCGCCCGAGGTCAGCGGCCCCGGCTTCATCAACCTCACGCTGCGCGACGACTGGATCGCCGGCCAGGCGACCGGCCTGCTCGGCGAGCGGCGGCTCGGCGCGGCGGAGCCGCCCGCCGTGGCCGAGAAGGTCGTCGTCGACTACTCCGGGCCCAACGTGGCCAAGGAACTGCACGTCGGGCACCTGCGGGCGACCGTGGTCGGTGACGCGATCGTCCGGGCCCTCGAGCACCTCGGCTACGAGGTGGTCCGCGCCGCGCACCTGGGTGACTGGGGCACGCAGTTCGGCATGCTCATCGAGTACGCGCTCGAGATCGGCGACGAAGCCACGCGCGAGCAGCTCAGCAGCGGCGAGTTCAGCGCGTTCTACCAGGCGGCGCGCGCAAGGTTCGACGCCGACCCGGAATTCGCCGGCCGCTCGAGGCAGCGGGTGGTCACCCTGCAGGGCGGCGACGAGAGGTCGCTGCGGCTCTGGGAAATGCTCGTCGGCGACTCAATGGTTTACCTGCGCCGTCTGTACGACAAGCTCGGCATCACGCTGACCGACGCCGACATGGATCCGGAGAGCTTTTACAACGACATGCTCGCCGACGTCTGCGCCGAGCTGGAGTCGGCCGGCGTCGCGACGATCAGCGACGGCGCGCTGTGCGCGTTCCCGCCCGGCTTCACCGGCCGGGACGGCAGGCCGGTGCCGCTCATCCTGCGCAAGAGCGACGGCGGTTACGGCTACGCCTCCACCGACATGGCCGCGATCAGGTACCGGATCCGCGACCTCGGTGCTAACCGGATCATCTACGTGGTCGGCTCGGAGCAGATCCAGCACCTGGCGATGGTGTTCGCGACCGCGCGGCAGGCCGGCTGGCTCACCGACAAGGTCCGCGCGGAGCACGCGGTCATCGGCCTGGTCACCGGGCCCGGCGGGCAGCGGCTCAGGACCAGGTCCGGCGATCAGGTCAAGCTGATCACGCTGATCGACGAGGCCGTGGAGCGCGCCGAGGAGGTCATCGCCGACCGGTACTCCGACACGGCGGAGCGGCACCAGATCGCCGAGGCGGTCGGGATCGGCGCGCTCAAGTACGCCGACCTGTCGGTGGCCAGGGACAGCAGCTACGCCCTCGATTTCGACCGGATGCTCGCGCTGACCGGGAACACCGGCCCGTACCTGCAGTACGCGACGGCGCGGATCCGGTCCATCTTCCGCCGGGCCGGCCTGGATCCGGACGACGCGACCGCCCCGATCCACGTGACCGAGACGGCCGAACGGGCGCTGGCGCTGCGGCTGCTCGGCTTCTCCGCGGCCGTCCGGCAGGTAGCCGACACGGCCGAGCCGCACCGGCTCAGCGTTTACCTGTTCGAGCTGGCCAGCGCGTTCACCACGTTCTACGAGGTGTGCCCCGTGCTGCAGGCTGACAGCGGAGCCGTTCGGGATTCAAGGCTTGCGCTGTCGGCGCTGACGCTGCGCGTCCTGAGTACCGGCCTCGGCCTGCTCGGGGTCCCGGTCCCGGACCGGATGTAGCGGCAGCTCCCAGCAAAATCCCAGCCTCTGCCGCGCGGCATCCCAGGCCGCGGGGGCAGGCTGACGCGCATGGACAACGCGAACCAGCCGCCAGGGCCCCCACCGCGCGACCCGTCGTCCACCCAGCCGTTCAGGTTCACGCCTGGCTGGCCGGGGGGAGCCGAAGGGTACGGACCGCCGCGCTGGGATCCGCAGCAGCCGGGCGGTCCCGGACCGCGGCAGCCGGGCGGCCAGGGGCCGCAGTCGGCAGGCGGCCCCGGACCGCAGGGTCGGCCGGGGAAGAGCGGCAGGTTGCTGCGCTGGGCCGGCGGTATCGCGGCCGTGGCCCTGCTGGCCGCCGGCGGCACGCTGGCCGGCCTCAAGCTGGCGGCCAGCCCGGCCAGCGCGGCCCCGGCGAACTCCGCGAGCGCGATGGCGCTGAACGGCGCGCTCGGCTCGTCCGCCGCCAGCGGGCTGGCCGGCTGCAGGCTCGCCGCAAGCGGCACTCCGGCGGGCAGCACCTCGGCGGGCGGCACCTCGGCGGGCGGCACTTCGGCGGGCAGCCGGGCACGCGCCGGGCGGTGCCGCCACTTGCGTCTGCTCCACCTGGTCACGGGGATGTACGGCCAGGTCGCCTTCCACGGCCCGAACGGGACGGTGACGTTCGCGTTCGAGCGGGGCAGGGTCCAGTCGTCCAGCGGCGGTCACCTGGTCGTCCGCGCCGTCAGCGGAACGACCTGGACCTGGAACTTGACCAGCAACTCGGTCATCCGCTCCGGCGGCAAGCACCTCCCGGCCAGCGCGCTGTCCGGCGGATCGTGGGTGTTCGTGGCCGGGCAGGTCTCGGGCACCAGCAAGGACGCGCGGCTGGTCATCATCCGGGCAGCGAACGGCAGCAGCCCGCGGAACTCCTCGTCCCAGTCCCCGGCCAGATCATCGGCGGCCTAGGCAGCCGGGCGCTGACCAGGCGAGCAGGGCCGGCGTGTCCCTGCCGCGGGGATGGCGCCGGCCCTCGCGGCATGCGGGAGAATGATCGGGCAGCCATGAATGACAAAGACATGATTCCCGCGGTGCTCGTCGTCGACGACGAGCCGAACATCCGTGAGCTGGTCCAGGTCGCCCTGCAGTTCCACGGCTGCTCGGTGACCACGGCCGCCACCGGCAAGGACGCGCTCAGGCAGGCCGAGACCGGCCGGCCGGACCTCATCGTGCTCGACGTGATGCTGCCCGACCTGGACGGCTTCGAGGTGGTCCGCAGGCTGCGGGCCGGCGGCAACGAGGTGCCGGTCATCTTCCTGACGGCCAGGGACACCTCGTCGGACACCGTCACCGGGCTGGCTCTCGGCGGCGACGACTACGTGACCAAGCCGTTCTCGGTGGAGTCGCTGGTGGCCAGGGTGCGCGCCGTGCTGCGCCGCGCCGCCCGGACGCACGGCGGCGCCGCCGCGGCCGCCGACGCGCACACGCTGCGGGCGGGCGACCTGGAGCTGGACGAATCGCGGTGGACGGTGCACCGGGCGGGCACGCCGGTCGAGCTCTCGCCGACCGAGTTCCGGCTGCTCGCGTTCCTGATGCGGCACGAGGGCCGGGTGCTGACCAGGGAGCAGCTGCTGGAGAGCGTGTGGGGCTGGGATTACGCCGGCCAGTCGCAGATCGTGGAGACCTACATCAGCTACCTGCGGCGCAAGCTCGACCCGCTCGGCCCGCCGATCATCCACACCCAGCGCGGGGTGGGCTACAGCCTGCGGCTTCCTGGCTCCGTGCCGGGCAGCTGAGCCGGCCCGCCGCCGTGAACGGCCGCCCGCGCCTGTCACTGCGTGCCCGGCTGCTGGCCGCGCTCCTCGCCGTCAGCACGGTCTTCCTGGTCGTGCTGGGCGTGGTCTCCTCGGTCGTCCTCAGCAAGCGGCTGGGCAGCGAGTTCGACGGGCAGCTCCAGCTCGACGCGCGCCGGTCCATAAGCGTGATGGCGCAAGCCCCTGACACGTCTGCGGTGTTCTACTCGCTGCGCACGCGCGCCACGGGGACGATCGCGGGTTCCCCGCCGCTCACCCAGCAGATGCAGTCCTATCTTGACCAGGTGATCACCCGCCGGGTGAACCCGCGGCGGATCGTCACCAGCCTCACCGCGTTCACCATCGACCTGCCGGCCGGCGGCCCTGCGCTGCGGGCGGTGTGGCGCGTCGTCGGCATCCACGGCGAGAGCAATCAGTCCCTCGTGCCCCTGGGCCCGGCGGTCATCCTGGTGGCCCGGCCGCTCAGCGCACGGGACGCCCCCGTGCACGGGGTCATCCTCGCCGAGATCATCACCGGCGTGATCCTCGTCGCGCTGCTCGCGCTGTCCGGGCCGTGGCTGATCCGCCGCGGCCTCGCGCCGCTGGACCGGATGGCCACCACCGCCAACCAGATCACCTCGCGCGGTGACCTGACCGCCCGGATGCCGCCCTCACGGGACCGCGCGGAGACGGGCAGGCTGACCTCGGCCATCAACACCATGCTCGACCGCATCCAGCAGGCCTTCACCGAGCGGCTGGACTCAGAGCAGAAGGTGCGCCAGTTCGCCGCCGACGCCTCGCACGAGCTCCGCACCCCGCTGACCACCATCAAGGGCTACGCCGAGCTGTACCGGCAGGGCGCGCTCGGGCCGGACCGGCTGCCGGACGCGATGCGCCGCATCGAGCAGGAGTCGGACCGGATGAGCAGGCTGGTCGCCGAGCTGCTCGAGCTCGCCCGGCTGGACCGGATGTCCTCCCTCGACCTGCGGGAGACCGATCTCAGCCTGCTGGTGCGGGACGCGGCCGCCGACGCCACCGCGGTGGAGTCCGGCCGGCCGGTCTACGCCGAGGCGCCGCCGCGGCTGGTCGCGGTGGTCGATGAGTCGCGGATCCGGCAAGTGCTCGCCAACCTGCTCGGCAATGTCCGCGAGCACACGCCGCCGGGCACGCCGGTCGCGGTCCGGCTGGCCGAGGCCGGCCAGGGCGTGGTGCTCGAGGTCGCCGACTCGGGCCCCGGCATGACCGCGGAGAACGCCGCGCGGGCGTTCGACCGGTTCCACCGCGGCACGACCGCCCCGAACGACCGGGCCGGCAGCGGGCTCGGCCTGTCGATCGTGCAGGCGATCGCCACGGCGCACGGCGGCCAGGCGGCGATCGAGTCGGCGCCCGGCCGCGGCACCCGGGTGCGGGTCTGGCTGCCCGCCCGGCTCGCCGCGGCGCCGCCCGGCCCCTGACGGCCGGGGGTTACTTCTCCTCGGCGACCGGCTGCTGCGCGGGTGAATCCGCCGGGGCCGAGCCCGGTACCGGTGACTCCGCCGCGGCCGAGCCCGGCGCGGCCGAATCCGGCGGGGCCGAGCCCGGCGGGGCCGGCTGCACCGAGCGGACGAGCAGCTGAGCCACGTCCACCACCTCCAGCGATTCCTTCGCCTCGCCCGAGCTCTTCTTGGCGCTGACCGCGTCGCCCAGCATCACCATGCAGTACGGGCAGCCAGTGGAGATCGTGTCCGGGTCGGTGCCGAGCGCCTCGTCGATGCGCTCGGTGTTGATCCGCTTGCCGATCCGCTCCTCCATCCACATCCTGGCCCCGCCCGCGCCGCAGCAGAATCCCCGCTCCTTGCACCGGTGCATCTCCTGCGCCTGGACGCCCGGCACCTGCTCCATGATCTCCCGCGGCGCGGTGAAGATGCGGTTGTGCCGCCCCAGGAAGCACGGGTCGTGGTAGGTGATCTTCTCGTTGACCGGGTTGACCGGGGTGAGGCGGCCGTCGGCGACCAGCTGGGCCAGCAGCTGGGTGTGGTGGATCACCTCGTAGTTGCCGCCGAGCTGCGGGTACTCGTTGGCGATCGTGTTGAAGCAGTGCGGGCAGCTGGCGACGATCGTGCGCGCCTTCGCCTCGTTCAGCGTCTCGACGTTCTGCTGGGCCAGCATGCTGTAGACGAACTCGTTGCCCATCCGGCGGGCCGGGTCGCCGGTGCAGGTCTCGGCCGGCCCGAGCACGGCGAACCTCACCCCGGCCGTGTGCAGCAGCTGGGCGATGGCCTTGGTCGTCTTCTTCGCCCGGTCTTCCAGCGCGCCCGCGCAGCCCACCCAGAACAGGTACTCGACGTCGTCGCCGATCGTGCCGTCCACGACCGGGACCTCGAAGTCGAGCTCGGTGATCCACTCGGTCCGCTTGCTCTCGGCCATCCCCCACGGGTTGCCCTTGTTCTCCAGGTTCTTCAGCATCGTGGCGGCCTCGGTGGGGAACGCCGACTCGATCAGCACCTGATGGCGGCGCATGCCGGTGATGTGGTCGATGTGCTCGATGTCCACCGGGCACTCCTCGACGCAGGCGCCGCAGTTGGTGCAGGCCCAGAGCACGTCGGGGTCGATCACGCCGTTCACGTCCGCGCCGCCGACCAGCGGCCGCTCGGCCTCCGCCTTGACGGCGTCGGGCAGCTTGGCCCGCTCCTCGTCGGATCCGGCCAGGGTGTACGGCGCCTTGGCGAACGCGTGGTCACGCAAGTCGAGGATGAGCATCTTCGGCGACAGCGGCTTGTCGGTGGCCCAGGCGGGGCACTGCGACTGGCAGCGCCCGCACTCGGTGCAGGTCTCCATGTCGAGGAGGCCCTTCCAGCTGAAATCCTCGATCTTGCCCAGGCCGAACACGTCGGTGTCCGGGTCTGCCTCCTCGAAGTCGAGCACCTTGCCGCCCGACCGCATAGGCTCCAGCGGGCCGAGCGCGCCCGGGGTTCCCTTCGGCGCGTCCGGCCGCCTGCGGGCGAACAGCACGTTGAGCGGCGCGATGCCGATGTGCAGGTGCTTGGAGTTCACCACGAGCACACCGAAGCCCAGGATGACCGCGATCTGGGCCAGGATCCCGCCGGTCTCGATGCCCTTGTTGGCGGCTACGCCGAGCGGCGCCAGCCAGTGACCGACGAGCTGCGACGCGAACGCCCCGTGCCTGTAGGGGAAGACCCCGGTGTTGATCTGCGCGCCCCGGTACAGCAGCAGCGTGGCCACCACCAGGAAGATCATGAACAGCACCAGCCAGGCCGCACCGGTGTGCGACCCGGCGAACCGGGACCTGCGGCCCTCCCGCCTCGGATCGGAAACGAGCCTGATTATCCCGAACGCGGCTATGCCGGCCAGGACGGCGACAGCGAACAGGTCCTCGATGAACCCGACGAACGCCCAGTGCCCGATGCCGGTGATGGCGAAGGTCCGGCTGAACAGGTCGCCATACGCCTCGATGATCGTCAGGATCAGGACGATGAATCCCCAGAACGTCAGGAAGTGCGCCACTCCGGGCACGGTCCACTTCAGCAGCTTCCGCTGGCCGAACACCTCGACAAGCTGAGACCGCAGGTCGCCGGCCGGGTTCTTGCGCACCATCTCCAGCCGCTCCGGCGCGGGCTGGCCGCTGGTCGTCAGCCGGTACAGCCACCACACCCGACGGCCGGCCAGCGCGAGGGCGATGACGGTCAGGGCAAGGCCGATGATGATGCGCAGGGCCACTGCGACCTCCTGAGGCGGCGTGAGGCGGCACTTGATCCGCCAGCGTAACGCCCGGCGCGCCAGGTGATCCACGTGGTGCTCGCCCGCAGGCCGGGGCTCCGGGCGGTTATATCTTACTCATTAGTAACTTGGTGGGCGTCAGCCGTCCCGGTGCTGCTCAGGGCCTGCGGTCCGGGTGATGACGCCCTGCCAGGGCGCGAGGGTGATCTCGCCGGCAGCGGCTTTCGCCGGATCCCCGGTGGACAGCAGGACCGGACCGCCCGGATCCGGGTGGCTGACCGGCAGGCCGGAGAAATTGGCCAGCACCGTCAGGCCGCCGGCCCGGTAGGCCCACAGTCCCGGTGGCGCGGGCAGCGCCTGGTAGCCGTCGATCCGGCCGCCGAGCTCCGCGCGCCGCAGGCTGAGCAGATCCCGGCAGAGGCACAGCACGGACCCGGGATCATCGCGCTGGCCGGCCACGTTGGCGGCGGCGTTGTCGCCCACCGGCAGCCACGGCCTCACCTGCTCCGCCGTGAACCCCGCGCTGGCGGTCGCGTCCCACTGCATCGGGGTGCGGCCGCGGTCCCTGTTGCCCCGCCAGCCCGTCCCGGCGCCGCGTGACATCGCGTCTTGCTGCAGCTCGACCGGGACGTCCACGTCGGTCATCCCGATCTCGTCGCCGTAGTACAGCACCGTCGTGCCCGGCAGCGTGACCAGCACGAGCAGGGCCAGCCGGATCTTCCGCTCGTCCGCGCCGCACCAGCGGCTCGGGAACCGCCCGACGTCGTGGTTGGAGGCCATCCACACCGGGCAGGCCCCGGCGGGCAGGGTGGCCAGCGTCTGCGCCACGACACCGGACAGGTCCGGCGCGGTCAGGGCGGCGAACACGAACGGGAAGTTGAACGCCAGCTGCAGCTCGTCGTTATTGCCGTAGAAGCTGGCGAGCCGGCCCAGATCCACCCAGGTCTCGCCCAGCAGCAGCCGCTCCTGCGGATAGCTGGCCGCGATCCGCCGCCAGTCCCGGTAGACGCCGTGTACCTCCGGCCGGTTCATGCTGTAGACGGGCCGCTGGCCGTACCGCCCGGTCACCGCGCCGCCGCCAGCGTCCGGCGGGTTGTCGCGCAGCTGTGCGTCCTTGTACAGGCCGTGCGCGACGTCGATCCGGAAGCCGGCCACCCCGCGGTCCAGCCAGAACCGCAGGATGTCGGCGAACGCCGCGTGCACACGAGGCTGCCACCAGTTCAGGTCCGGCTGGCTGGGCAGGAAGTTGTGCAGGTAATACTGGCCGGTCGGCTCGTGCCATTGCCAGGCGCTGGCGCCGGTCGCGTCCAGCCAGTTGTTCGGCGGCCCGCCGCCGGCGCCGGGGCCGGCCCAGACGTAGAAGTCCCGGTGCGCGGCGTCCCGGCCGCCCGCCGCCTCGACGAACCAGGAGTGCGCCGAGCTGGTGTGGTTCGGCACCAGGTCCAGCAGCACCCGCAGGCCGCGCTGCCCGGCCTCGGCGATCAGCCGGTCCATGTCCTCGAGCGTGCCCAGCTCGGGATGGACGCCGAGGTAGTCCGACACGTCATAGCCCCAGTCGTCGTCCGGCGACGGCATGGTGGGCGACAGCCAGATGCCGTCGACGCCCAGCCAGGACAGGTAGTCGAGCCCGGCGATGACGCCGCCGAGGTCGCCGTACCCGTCGTCGTTGGTGTCGCGCCAGGACCGGACGTACAGCTGGTAGACCACGGCGCCATGCCACCAGGGGGGCTGGGCGGTATTGGGGTTCAATTGATCTCCTGATCGGTACGGTAAACGGGGGTCAAACCTGCCCCAACGGCTTGCTTCGGGCCGGAGGCGGCGCACAATAGATGATGTGATCCGGGCCTTTGAATGGGTGTTCGTTATCCTGCTCCCCACGGCAGCGGGATATGCCCTCATCGCGGGGGTACGCGGCGCGCACTGGTCGTCTGAGCGCTGGCGTCTCCGGCGGCAGCCGCCCGGCGTCCCGGCCGAGCCGCTCGAGCGGATCGCGGCCACGCTGCGCCGGCTGCGCGCCGAGCTGGACGTGACCGAGACCCGGTCCGGCATCCCGGCCAAGCACGCACGCGTGCGGGCCCTGCGCGGCGCTTACGTGGACGTCCTGTCGGCAGCCTGCGAGCGGCTGGACGTGCCGCCGCCACCCGGCGGCGACCGGGCCCCGCTGACGGAGATCTACCGGGTGGAGGCGGCGCTGCGGCAGCGCGGCCTCGACGTCCGCAAGGCGGCCTAGCCGGCGGATGCCTGTCGGCCCCGTCCGCGCGTACGATCACGGTGTGGTCTGCGTGCTGGCGGTATCCGATGAGGTCGATGAGGGCCTGTACGCGGATCTGGGCCCGGTGCGCGCCGCCGGCGTGGTGGTGGCCTGCGGGGACCTGCCGTTCGAGTACCTCGGCTACCTGATGAACGGCCTCGACGTGCCGCTGGTGTTCGTTCCCGGCAATCACGACCCCGACCTGTCCGGTTACCGGCGCTCCCGGGCCGGCCTGACCACGCGGGCCGGGATGCCGGCCCGGGCACCGTGGCCCGACGGCGCGGTCAACGCTGACGGCCGGATCGTCGAGGTCGCGGGCCTGCGGTTCGCCGGCCTGGGCGGCTGCCGCCGGTACACCGGCGGGCCCAACCAGTACACCGACCGGCAGTTCGCCCGCCGGGCCAGATCGCTGCGCCGCCAGGCGCGGTGGCAGCGGCTGCGCGGCCGCGGGGGGGTTGACGTGCTGCTGACCCATGCTCCGCCGCGCGGTGTCGGCGATGGCGCCGACCCGCCGCACCAGGGATTCGCCGCCCTGCACGCAGTGGTCGCGGCGCTCCAGCCGGCCGTGCTGCTGCACGGGCACGTGCTCCCCTTCGACGCCGCGGTTCCCGGCCGGCAGCTCGGCCGCACGGCCGTGCAGAACGTCACCGGGCGGCACCTGCTCGACATCCGGCGGCCGGCCCTGCCGTGCGGTCCCTTCCTGGCCTGTCCCGTGCCTGGTGACACCGGGTTCCCCCGGGCGGACGTCGAGAACGACTTCCTCCGCGCGCGCCGCCACCAGGTGCTGGCCCGGATCGCCCACCGGCTGCGCCGGGAGCCGGACGACGTCAACCTGATCCTGCCCTTCGATGAGGTCATCTCGGCCCTGGGCTGGCGGGGGGAGCGGTCGCTCGGCCTGCAGACCATCCGGCTGGACACCGTGGTCGGAAGCGTGGACTCACTGCGCGACTTCGACCGGAAGTTCCGGCCCACCACGGGCCGGGTGCGGGAGCGCTGGGAGCGGCTGGCCCTGGCCCAGCGGCGCGGCGAGGCGATCCCGCCGATCGACGTTTACCGGGTCGGTGACCTGCACTTCGTCAAGGACGGCCATCACCGGGTGTCGATCGCGCTGGCGACCGGCCAGAAGGTCATCGACGCGTACGTGACCGACGTGCTCACGGTCACGCCGGCCGAGGGCATCCGCAACCGCGGCGACCTGCTGGTCAAGAGCTACGAGCGGATGTTCCGGTCCCGGGTGCCGCTGCCCGAGAATGCCTACGCCAAGATCACCTGCACCGACCCGTGGTCGTACGCCCAGCTCGGCGAAGCCGTCGAGGCGTGGGGATTCCGGTGCATGCAGGACGAGCACCGCTTCCTGGACCGGGCCGAGGTCGCGCGCCGGTGGTACGCCGAGGAGTACCGGCCGGTCGTGCGCATGCTCGCCGCCGCCGACCTGATCGGCTCGCGCACCGAGGCCGAGGCCTACCTGACCATCGCCAGTGAGCGGTACCGGCTGATCCGCAGTCACGAGTGGAACGACGAGGTGATCGAGCGGCTGCGCCGCGAGGTCAGGTAGCGGCCGGGCCCGCCGCCGCGGGCTCGGTGCTGAGTGACAGGTTCTTGCCGGTATTCGGATCGAACACGTGCATCTTCCGAACGTCAGCCCACAGCTCTGCGTTGTCCCCCTCGCCGATCCGGGTGGCCGCATCCAGCCGCGCGGTCACGGTCTCGCCGCTGCCCACGTCGTCCTGGCCGGCGTCCGCCGCGAGATCCGCCAGCTGATCGGTAGTGGCGGACAGGCCGCTGTCCTGGGTGAAGTAGACGAAGACGTCGGAGCCCATCGACTCGACCACGTCGATCGTGGCCCGGAACGTGACTCCGTAGTCCCGAAGCTCCTGCTTAACCAGCGAGGCATCCTCGAAGTCCTCCGGCCGGATGCCCACGATGACCTGACGGCCGGCGTTCCCGCGCTCCAGGTTCTGCCTGATCTGCGCCGGCAGCGGCAGGCTGCCGATGCCGGTGCGCAGGCTGCCCTCCTCGAGCGTGCCGGACATGAAGTTCATCGCGGGCGAGCCGATGAAGCCGGCCACGAAGAGATTGAGCGGGTTCTCGTAGAGCTCGTGCGGCGAACCAGCCTGCTGGACCACGCCGCTGCGCATCACCGCCAGCCGGTCGCCCAGCGTCATCGCCTCGGTCTGGTCGTGCGTCACGTACACCATGGTGGTGCCGAGCCGCTTCTGCAGCCTGGACACCTCCGTGCGCGTCTGCACCCGCAGCTTGGCATCCAGGTTGGACAGCGGCTCGTCCATCAGGAACACCGCCGGGTCGCGGACGATGGCCCGGCCCATCGCGACCCGCTGCCGCTGGCCGCCGGACAGGTTGGCCGGCCTGCGGTCCAGGTGCTGGGTCAGGTCCAGGATCCGGGCCGCCTCCTCGACCTTCTGGTTGATGGTGGCCTGCGGGGTCTTCGCCAGCTTCAGCGCGAAACCCATGTTCTCCCTGACCGTCATGTGCGGGTAGAGCGCGTAGCTCTGGAAGACCATCGCGATGTCGCGGTCCTTAGGCGTCTTGTTGTTCACCACCACGCCGCCGATGCGCAGTTCGCCCTCGGTGATGTCCTCCAGGCCGGCGATCATGTTCAGCGTCGTCGACTTCCCGCATCCGGAGGGGCCGACCAGGATGACGAACTCTCCGTCGGCGATGTCCAGGTTGAACTTGTCGACCGCGAGCGCCCCGTCGGGGAAGCGCTTGGTCACATTGTCCAGAACGATTTCGGCCACTGTTTCTCTCCTTTAACCCGTCCGGATGCCCGCTAGCCCTTGACCGCGCCCGACGTCAGTCCCGCGACGATCCGGCGCTGGAAGAAGAGCACGAAGATGATGATCGGGATGGTGATGACCACGGCCGCGGCCGCGATGGGGCCGGTCGGGACCGTGAACTGCGAACTGCCGCTGAGGAAGGCCAGCGACGCCGGCGCCGTCCTGGATGAGATCGTCGAGGTGAACGAGATTGCGAAAATGAAGTCGTTCCAGCAGAAGAGGAAGACCAGGATTGCCGTCGTGACCATCCCTGGTGCCGCCAGCGGGGCGATGACCTTGGTAAACGCCTGAAATGGCGTGGCCCCGTTGACCTTGGCCGCCTTCTCCAGCTCCCAGGGGATCTCGCGGAAGAATGCCGACAGTGTGTAAATTCCCAGCGGCAGGCCGAAGGCCACATAAGGGATGATGAGCCCTGGCCAGGTGTTGAACAGGCCGATCGCGCGCTCGATGTTGAACATCGGGGTCACGAGCGCGATCAGCGGGAACATCGCGATCAGCAGCGACATCCCGATGAGCACCGCCTTGCCGGGGAACTGCAGCCGGGCGACCGCGTAGGCCGCCATGGAGGCCAGTATGACGGAGATGAGCGTCGCGATGAGGCCGATGCCGATCGAGTTGACCAGCGGCCGGATGAACGTCGAGGTCTTCAGGATCCCGCTGTAGTTGCTCGTGGTCCAGTTGTGCGGGATGAACGACGGGTCGAGCACCGCCGCCGGCGTCTTGAACGACAGCGAGACCAGCCAGAGCACCGGGATCAGCGCCAGCGCGATAACGACGAAGTTTGCCGTCGTCCAGCCGATCTTTTGCCGGGGCGTCGTGGTAACAGCAGCCATCAGCGGGTCACCTCTTTCCGATGTCCGTGCCCGGGGCCGCGGCGCCGAAGCCCTTGATGAAGACCACGGCGATGATCGCCACGCAGATGAAGATCAGGATCGAGATCGCCGAGCCGATCCCCAGGTTCAGCGCGTTGAACAGGTTGTCCCAGGCGAGGATCGAGACCGACCCGGTGTTGTTGCTGCCCTGAGTCAGGATGAAGATGTTGTCGAAGATCCGGAACGAGTCCAGCGTCCGGAACAGCAGCGCGACCAGGATGGCCGGCTTCATCAGCGGCAGGGTGATCCGCCAGAAGCGCTGCCAGGTGGTGGCGCCGTCCACCTTCGCGGCCTTCAGCAGATCCTCCGGCACCAGCGACAGCCCGGCCAGCAGCAGCAGCCCCATGAACGGCGTGGTCTTCCAGATCTCCGCCAGGATGATGATGGCGATGGCCTTGACCTCCGAAGTCAGCGGCGCGCTGTTGTTGAACACCGCGGACAGGTAGCCCTGGCCCGGGGTCCAGGCGTACTGCCAGCCGTAGGCGGCGGCGACCGTCACGATCCCGTAGGGGATGAGCGCGGCGGTGCGGACCGTGCCCCGGCCGAACAGGGTCCGGTGCATGAGCTGGGCCAGCAGCATGCCGAGCACCAGCGTGATCGCAACCGAGAAGACCGTGATGATCGCGGTCACCTTCAGCGCCTGCCACCAGTACGGGGAGCTGAGCACCGCGCCGTAGTTGGCCAGCCCGACGAACTTAACGGCCTGCGGGAGCTCGAGGTTGTAGCGCTCCAGCGACAGGTAGATCGCGTAGCCGACCGGGTAGGCGGTGACCGCGATCATGACGATGACCGCCGGCGCGCACAGCAGCCAGCCGAGCCGCCGGTCGGCCTTTGCGCCTTCCGACAGCGGCGCCTTACGCCGCTTCCCCGGCGCCCGCGCGGTCGGCTCGGTGCTGACTGTCTCGACAGTACTCATCGGCCCTTTCCTTCCCTCGCGGCCTGTGTGCTGCTCACGGGACCAGGCCCTTCGATTGCAGGGCGTTGTTCATCTGGCTGACCATCGACTTCTCCGTGCTCGCCGGGTTGATGCCGGCCGGCGGCGAGATCAGGTGCGAGATGCCGATGGACACGACCTGGTAGACGGGCGTCTTCGGCCGGACGCTCGCGTGCTCGAGCGCCTGCAGGATGTCGGCGTGGAACGGGTAGTTCTTGAACAGCGCCGGGTTGTTGTAGAGGCTGGTGATCGTGGGCGGCACGCCGCCGATGTTGGCGCCGATGATCTGGTTCTGCGTGTCCCGCAGGCACAGCGCGGCCTGGAAGGCGAGCGCCTTGTGCTGTGAGTACGCGCTGACCGCGAGGTCGGTGCCGCCGATCGTCACCTTGGCCGGCACGCCGGGGGTGACCTCCGGGTAGAGCGCCCACTTGAACGTCTTGAACAGCTTCGGGTTGTCTGCCTTCATGGCCGGATAGACGAACGGGTAGTTCAGCTCGAAGGCGGCCGTGCCCGCCTCCATGGCGAGCCGGTTCTGGTTCTCCATCTGCACCGACAGCGACGGGTCAGCGCCGGGGCCGGTGGCGAGCTGCTTCATGATCGACAGGGCCTTGACCGCCGGCGCGCCGAGCGTCACGCTGGTCGCCGAGGGGTTCAGGACGCTGCCGCCCGCGCTGGCCACCATCGTGTTGAACCACACCACCGCGCCCTCGTACTGAGCGCCCTGGATCTCGATGAGGTGCGGCTTGCCCTCCGCCTTCAGCTTCGCCGCGTCGGCCAGCATCTGGGCCCAGGTTCTGGGCGGGTTCGGCGTGAGCGCCGAGTTGTACCACAGCAGCTGGGTGTTGCTGTTGTCCGGTACCGCGTAGAGCTTGCCCTGCCACAGCGCGGTCTCCAGGGCCGGCTTGAGCGTCCCGTTCTCGGCCTGGGCCTTGTTCGCACCGGTCCACGGCTCGATCCAGCCGGCCTGGGCGAACTCTGCCTCCCAGGTCACATCCAGGCCGAGGATGTCCAGGGAGCTGTCATGCGCGGCCAGCCGCCTGACCATCTCCAGGCGCTGATTGCCGGCGGCGGCAGGCAGCACCTGGTAGGAGATCGTGTACTTGCCGTGGCTCTGGGCGTTGCAGTTCTTGATGGCCGTCACGGTGGCGGTGGAGGTGTCCGGGTAGAAGTAGAAGTTCAGCGTGACCGGCCCGGTGGACGCGCCGGCGGTACCGCAGGCGGCGAGCCCCGCTGCGGCCAGCGCGGCGACGGCCAGCCCGATGACCGGGCGCCAGCCCCGGGCGGCCGGGCGCCTGCGGGCAGGACTGTCGGGTGTGCTTCGTCTGCGGCCGCTCTTACTCATCGTTCCTCCGGCGCGTAGCCGCCGCCTGCCCGCCGGGTACGAGCCCGTCCCCGACGGCGTTGACGGCGAATCGGTGGATCTTCCTGCCTGCCCGCGGCTAACCATGGACACGGAGTCCGCGCAGTGCTCGCCATTACATGACTCCCTCGGCACGGCAGTCAATGCGCCGCGCGGGTCTGACATCGGCTACTCTCCGCCAGGCACGCGAGCTGAGCCTGCCGCTGTCGTGCGCCCGGCGGCCGGCTCCCGTGGGGAGCAACCGCGACCGGCCGCCGCCTGATCCGTCCCTGGCCTGGGCGGCCGAACTCGTCCGCTGCACCATCCGCAGCGGCAGCAGCTGGCGCAGCGGCCTGACCCTGGCCCCGTGCAGCAGGGCGCACAGCCGCCGGGCGCCCTCGGCGCCGCTCTGCTCGAGCGGCTGGTGCACCGTGCTGAGGTTGAGCAGCGCGCTGGACTCGATGTCGTCGAAGCCGACGACCGACAGCTTGCCCGGCACCGGGAAGCCGCACTGCTCCGCGGCGCTGAGCACGCCCACCGCCTGGGTATCGGAGGCGGCGAAGATGGCGGTCGGCGGATCGGGCAGCCGGAGCAGCTGGCCGGCCAGCTCGGCCGCCACCGCCGGGCTGTGCGGGCCCTGCCGGACCAGCTCGGGATCGACCCCGATCCCGGCCTCGGCGAGTTCGCGCCGGTATCCCAGCAGCCGGAACCGGGACGAGGTGAAGCCGAGGTCGTGCTCGGCGCCGCGGCCCGGCGGGTCGCCCACGAACCCGATCCGGCGGTGGCCGAGGCTCAGCAGGTGCGCCGTGGCCAGCCGGCCGCCCGCAACGTCGTCAATGATCGTCTGCGGTACCCCGGCGGCCACCGCATCGACGGTGACGATCGGGATGGAGCCGCGGCGGAAATCGGCGATCCGGTGCTTGGCGAGCTGGATCGACACGATGATCACGCCGTCGGCCCGGTGCCTGGCCGTCAGCGCGGTCAGGTGGTGATCGCGCTGCTCCGGCGTGTCGGCGTTGCAGACGATCGTGTCGTAGCCGTGGGAGTCCAGCACCGCCAGCGCCCCGGCCAGCCGCGCCACGGTCGATGGCCTGGTCAGGTGCGGGACCAGGATGGCCACCGTGCGCGGCGTACCGCGGGACAGCGCGGCGGCGAGGTGGCTCGGCCGGTAGCCCAGCCGCTCGATGACCTCCAGCACGTTCCGGCGGGTGGATTCCCGCACGTTCAGGCCCCCGTTGACCACGCGGGAAACCGTGCCCATGCCCACGCCTGCCGCAACGGCAACGTCGGCCATCGTCGGCCGGGCCGGAGTGCGCACAGGCATTCCTCCTGAGCGGCGCTGCCCTGTTGGAATCGCTTCCAACGTGGATTGGGCTCATTCTCACCTCGGGCCGGCGCTTCGTCAAGGTTTTCTCCAGGCGGACGTGGTAACCCGGGGGCAGATACCGTCGCAGGCACGCCGGAAGGACGGGTCCATACCCGCTGAGCAGGGCGGATAAGAGATCGGGCCGTACCGGAATGAGGTAGTGGGTCAGTTTGAGATGTTGATCTTGTCGGGCCATCGTGCCTGGTGAGAGGCCGGCTGCCGCAAGGAGCGGAGGGAGCACTTGCCCGGATGTACCGGCAGGCCGCCTTGATCTTGTGCGTACGCGTCAACGCTGCGTAATGTAGAAACCCGTGCAACGGCATGAGTTGCACACGACCAGGATGGGTGGGCGAGGGGACTCGAACCCCCGACACGCCGGATACCGCCCGGCTGCTCTACGCGACTGAGCTACGCCCACCACCACCTGGTTGTGCTGGGGCCGGGGAGCGGACGGCCTGATCAACCTCGCGCTCCCCGGCTCCGGGTTAGCCCGGCACCTCGCGGGACATGCCAGGCCATGTCAACAGGTACCACATGATCTTGGCAGATCCTCGGACCTCGTTAACCGCGCGCGTCGTGTCGCGGTTAACGGCCGCGCGGGCTTTACCGTGGCACCAGGGCACACCACCGGGAGGACGCCATGCCAGCCACGGATCAGCAGACCGGCAGACGCAAGCACCGGCAGGGCACCAACGTCCGCAGGCGGGATGCGCTTGTGGGCGTGCGCCTTACGGCAGAGGAATACGCGATGATCAAGGCTGCCGCTGACCGGCAGCAGCGGTCGCCCGGATCTGTTCTGCGCGAAGCATTCTTCCGTGACGACGCCCAGGAGACCGCTTAGCTGATCCGCCAGTGGGGAGCTAGCCAAGCAGGGCGACAATCTCGGCCAGCGTCCAGATGTGATCAGCCACGTCGGCGGCCATCGCCGGGGTGGTCTTGACGCCCTCCGTGCGCTTGGTGAGGGTCTGGTGCGGGCGGCCGAAGTTGTAGTACATGAAGTGCAGGGACATGGCAGCGGCCAGGTTCTCGGCCTTCTTGCTAAACCCGTTCGTCAGGCGGGTGAGCCGGCGCATCCCCATGCGGATCGTGAGGTTCTGCCGCTCCACGTAGGACGTGGAGATATGCGCCGGGTCGGGCGTGCCGCTGACCTTCTTGACCTTGATCCCTGACATGCGTGCCGGGCTGTAGCGGGTCTCCGGGCCGTGCGGCGTGTGCTCGAACTGCTTGACCAGCATCGCGTAGTCCAGTTCCGGGCCGAACGCGTCCCAGGATGACGACACGTACATCTTGTGGCCGTCCGTGGTGAGCTGGATCCGGTCATTGGCTAGCCGCGCCCGCAGGTCGTCCAGCAGCAGGAAGGCGTCAGCGGCGTTCCGCTGGCCGACCAGCCAGCAGGGGACCAGCTTCGTGTCGGCGTCGATGGCCACAAACGTCCAGGCGTCCCCGAAGTCGGGGTTGTGCTCGGGCTTGACGTTCTTGGCCTTGCAGCCGACGAAGGACCAGATCTCGTCCACCTGGACGCGCTCACACGGCAGGTTGCGGAGGGCGCTGTCCTGGTAGTCAGAGCAGGCAGAGCCGAGGTCAAGCAGGAGCTTGGTGACCGTATTCTTCGCCGCGCCGGTCATGCGGACGGTGGCACGGATGGAGTTGCCCTCGACCAGGCAGCCGACGATTCGCGCCCGCTGCTCCGTGCTCAACCTGTTCACCATACTGACCATTATGCTTGAGGGGTCTGACATTTTCGGCGCTCCCGGAGTGTCAAAACTTGGGAAATCGGCCTGGATCCGGCACTATAGTAGAAGTGCTTGACCTACCAACTTATCTTCCGCCGGAGGACGCGCCGTGACAGGTGACGAGCTAGAAGCGATCTTGTTCAGCCACATGCCGCCCAAGTTCTTTGAGCGGCTCCTACGGGCAGTGTTCGCCGCGCACAAGGTCGGCGCGGAGGAGTGCGCCGCGAACTTCGCGCCCCCGGAGGCTGACAACATCCTCGGCCACTACCGCCGGGCCAAGCTTGAGGGCTCGATGCGTGATGTGGCCGCCTTGGCGGGCATCGGCGCACGGGTCGCCCGGTCTCGGATGTCAGCGTGGAACCACACCGAGTTGTGGAGCGGCCCCGTTGTCTTGACCGCCAGCTCGGTCCAGTCACCATGCGATCTTGTGGAGGAAGCCGAGTTCCGCCTGACCCTCGCTCGCGGCAACCAGGGAGTCCTCTGGCCGGAACCAGGAGATGAGCCGCCACCGGACGCTCCCCTGTACGTGCTCCTCTTGCACAGCAAGAGCCGCTGGTCACGGGGTGAGCCAGCGCGGTTCGGCCTGCCGGGTTCGGCCTATCTCGCGTTCCCGTTGCCGGATCTGTCTGGCTACGTCCATGACATCAGCCTGTTTGACAGGTTCCCGCATGTCGTCAATTCGCTCCTGCCGCAAGAGTGGGATCAGGAGGCGAAGGTCCGCTACCTGCACGACGCGCGAAAGACTGTCGCCATATGAGAGTCGGCACGCCCGGATTCTCTGGCCAGCGGCTCCGCGAGGCACGGGAAGCCCGCGGCCTCTCCGCGATCACCCTGTCAGAACTGGCCAACGTATCGGCGCAGGCGATCTATCAGTACGAGGCCGGCCGCACGTCTCCCAGCCCCGACAAGCTAGAGAAGATCGCGTTCGCGGTGAACCTGCCGGCCGCCTTCTTCCTTCTCCCGGGAAGGGCCGGCACCAGCACGCCGCTGTTCTACCGCTCCATGAGCACGGCTACCAAGGGAGCCAGGAGCCGCGCGGGCCACCGGCTCCGGTGGCTACAGGATATCGTCACCTACCTGTCCGAGTTCGTTGCGCTGCCAGATGCCAACTTCCCCGATCTTGGCCTGCCCGGCGATCCGATGCTGCTGTCAGACAGCGAAATTGAGCAAGCGGCCGAGGATGCACGCCGCCACTGGGGTATGGGGGACGGCCCCATCGCGAACATGATCCTGCTTCTGGAGAACCAGGGTGCGGTGGTGGCACGCGACTATCTTGGGGCCGACACTCTTGACGGGCTGTCACAGCTCGCCACTGAGGATGGCCGACCTTACATAGTCATCGGCATAGACAAAGGCTCTCCCGCGCGATGGCGATACGATGCCGCACATGAGCTAGGCCACTTGCTCCTGCATGCGAATGTCCAGCGCGAAGCCCTGGGCCGCCCGGTGGTATACAAGAAGATCGAGGAGCAAGCCCACCGTTTCGCGCGGGCCTTCCTTCTCCCTCTGGCATCGTTCGGAGATGACCTGTTCGGGGTGAGCCTGGACGCCTTCCGCGCACTAAAGCCACGATGGAACGTATCCATCGCCACCATGATCTTCCGCGCACGGGACGCCAGACTCCTGTCGGAAGACACCGAGCGCCGACTGCGCATCGGCGTCAGCCGGCACAAGTGGCGTACCAGTGAACCCTACGATGAGACGACAGAGGCCGAGGAGCCGCGCCTGCTCCGGCGATCCTTTGAACTCATCCTCAGTAACCGTGACCAGACGCCGGCAGATGTGACGGCGCGGATCGGCCTGCAGGCGTCCGACATCGAGACCCTGAGCGGGCTGCCAGCAGGCTACCTGTCCGACTACTCGCGCGTGATCCTGCTGCCCCACGCCAGTGGGGAGAACGTACGCGATGACGAGGATGCGCAGGTCATTAACCTGTCCTCCCGCCGCCAGGGCACTCGTTAATGATCTTTAGCCCATCGTGCCCGCGCAGCCTTCCTGGCGATCTCGCTCCGCTCCTCAGCCGTTAGCTTCTCGGCCCGCGCCTTCCCGCCCTTGAGTCCGCCCTGGCGGCCAAGCTCCACGGCAGCGGGGTTCTTGCCCTCGTAGGGGTCGTCCGGCTCAGACTCGTCAGTGGCGTCATGCACGATGGACGCGGCTAGCCGGTTCAGGTCGGCCGGCCGCTTCTTCCTTGAGCGGTCAGGCATACACCTACGGTCGCACGCCGGCGCGCATCCGTCAAAGGACGCGCCGCACTCAGTCCCTACTGCTGATGCCGACCGATCCAGCCGATGATCTGATCGCGCAGGTCGGTGGGGTCTTCGCCCATCACCTGAGCCGTGCCAGATGCGCCGGCGTAGTACGTGCCAGACGGCGCGCGCCAGGGCCGCCAGTCGGGAAACTCCCGCGCCACGTCCTCAAGGGTGGGCTCCCAGCCGTCTTCATCCACGGAGTCAGACTACAAGCTATGCAGTGCTATGCCTAGCTAGGTAAGCGTTTATCCTGGTCAGCAATGCTCTACCTTGGCCGCGTGAGCGACCCACCGAAGATCGACACCGAAGGCCCGGTGCCGGTCTACGTCCAGGTGGCCGATGACATCGCCGCACGGATCGGCTCAGGCGAGCTTGTACGCGGCCGGCGGCTTGAGCCTGAGCGTGACCTGGCAGCCCGGTACGGGGTCGCCTACGACACGATCAGGCGCGCCACGGCCCTGCTGCGGGAGCGCGGGCTGATCGTGACCGTGCACGGCCGGGGGACGTTCGTCAGCGACAAGTCCTGAGACTCCACTTACGGGCCGTAGATCTGCGGTTCCCGTTTGGGCAGTTTTGCGCGGTACTCATTGCCAACGTCGTCAGTCACTATCACCGTGCATTCCGGCGTGCCACCCTGCGGCTTGCGGTTCACGGCGAGCAAGACCCAGCCCGATACCCGGCTACGTGCCGGGATGCGCCCGTAGATACGGAGTGGCTGCCCGTACTCCTGCGCTTGGTCGCGTCGGTGCATCTCCCGCTCAATGGCCAGCCGGTCCTCACTACTGGCCTCGTGACTCCACAACGAGGCACCTTCGGTATCGAAGGTATAGCCGTAGCCTTGCACGTCAATAGGCGCATCGGTCGTGTTCTCCACCTCGACATGCAGTGCGGCGATCATGGCCATGTGCCGCCAGTTGCTGAACTTGCTGTCCTCCAGGATCGTGACCACCAGCGGTGGTCGGTCTTGATCCTCCGGGCTGGCCAACTCGGCCGCCTCGCGTCGTGACCGCTCGGCGGACCAGTCTGCATCCACTCGCCGTTGCGCCTGCTGTGCATCTTCGAGATCCTGGCGCACTGCGCGTAGCTCATCGGAATGAGCCTTTCTGGCACCTCTCACCATCCGGAATGAACCCTCGGTGATCACCACGACCAGGAGCACCAGGGCGATGACTATGCCCCAGATGAGATGCCTGACACCCCAGGCAACACTGACTGCCACGCTGCCCCCGACCAGCGCGACGGCCGCCAGGACCGCGGCCCAGAGCGGGGGCAGTCCAGCCTTCACGGCGTGCCCGAAGTGGAAAGCGCGACCCCGAAGCTCGGAACGGACAGACACCCGGAAAGCCTAGCGGCACGACCCCATGCACGAGCGGTCAAGCACCAACGATACCCTGACCTGCGGCTACGCCATTCCAAGATCAACTTCTCAAACTGACCCACTACCCGGAATGATGCCGGGCGAGTGGCTGTTAGCAAAGTTGAGCACGTTCGGCTCAAGTCATTTGACTTGCCTGGCTAGGCATGGCAATCTTGCGCCGACAGCGCTCAACTACACAACGTTCAAACTATGAGGGACGACACATGGCACGTGCGGTAGGGATCGACCTGGGGACGACCAACTCAGTCGTCGCCATCCTCGAGGGCGGGGACCCCACGGTCATCGCCAACGCAGAGGGCTCGCGGACGACACCGTCCGTCGTCGCGTTCGCCAAGAACGCCGAGGTTCTCGTCGGTGAGGTCGCCAAGCGGCAGGCCGTCACCAACGTGGACCGGACCATCCGGTCGGTCAAGCGCCAGATGGGCACCGACTGGACCGTCAGCATCGACGGCAAGAAGTTCACGGCCCAGCAGATCAGCGCCTTTATCCTGCAGAAGCTGAAACGGGACGCGGAGGCCTACCTGGGCGAGAAGATCGCCGACGCGGTCATCACCGTCCCGGCGTACTTCAACGACGCGCAGCGGCAGGCGACCAAGGAGGCCGGCCAGATCGCCGGCCTGAACGTGCTGCGGATCATCAACGAGCCGACGTCCGCGGCGCTCGCGTACCACCTGGACAAGGACACCGAGGCCACCATCCTGGTCTTCGACCTGGGCGGCGGCACCTTCGACGTCTCGCTGCTCGAGGTGGGCGAGGGCGTGGTCGAGGTGAAGGCCACCAGCGGTGACAACCACCTCGGCGGCGACGACTGGGACCAGCGGGTCGTCGACTGGCTGGTGAAGGACTTCAAGAACGGCTACGGCACGGACCTGTCCAAGGACAAGATGGCGCTGCAGCGGCTGCGCGAGTCTGCCGAGAAGGCCAAGGTCGAGCTGTCCAGCTCGTCCGAGACCACGATCAACCTGCCGTACATCACGCACTCCGAGAGCGGCCCGCTGCACCTGGACGCCAAGCTCACCCGGGCCGAGTTCCAGAAGATGACCTCGGACCTGCTCGACCGCTGCAAGGCGCCGTTCCAGCAGGTGATCAAGGACGCCGGGATCAAGGTCAGCGACATTCACCACGTGGTGCTCGTCGGCGGATCCACCCGGATGCCCGCCGTCGTGGACCTGGTCAAGGAGCTGACCGGCGGCAAGGAGCCGAACAAGGGCGTGAACCCGGACGAGGTCGTCGCGGTGGGCGCCTGCCTGCAGGCCGGCGTGCTCAAGGGCGAGGTCAAGGACGTCCTGCTGCTCGACGTGACCCCGCTGTCGCTGGGCATCGAGACCAAGGGCGGCATCTTCACCAAGCTCATCGACCGCAACACGACGATCCCGACCAAGCGCTCGGAGATCTTCACCACGGCCGAGGACAACCAGCCGTCCGTGCTGATCCAGGTCTTCCAGGGTGAGCGCGAGATCGCGGCGTACAACAAGAAGCTCGGCACGTTCGAGCTGGCGGGCATCGCCCCGTCGCCGCGCGGCATCCCGCAGATCGAGGTCACGTTCGACATCGACGCCAACGGCATCGTCAGCGTCGCGGCCAAGGACCTCGGCACCGGCAAGCAGCAGTCGGTCACCATCTCCGGCGGCTCCGCGCTGGCCAAGGAAGACATCGAGAAGATGATGGCCGACGCGGAGAAGTACGCGGAGGAAGACCGTCAGCGGCGCGAGGAGGCCGAAGTCCGCAACCGCGCGGAGACCCTCGCCTACACGACGGAGAAGTTCCTCGGCGAGAACTCCGACAAGGTGCCGGACGACATCAAGTCGGAGGTGGAGTCCTCGATCGCCGACCTGAAGAAGGCGCTGGAGGGCACCGACACCGAGGCGATCAGGACGGCGACCGAGCAGGCCGCCCAGGTCAGCCAGAAGATGGGCTCCGCGATCTACGCGCAGGCGCAGGCCGCGAACCCCACGGGTCCCGACGCGGGCACCGACGCACCGGGCGCCGACTCGGCCGCGGATGAGGAAGTCGTCGACGCCGAGATCGTCGATGAGGGCAGGCCCGCTGACAAGGAGGGCGGCGCCGCCTGATGAGCTCATCCGAGGACCCGAACGCGGGACCGGTGATCCGCGATCGCAGGCGCATCGACCCGGCTACCGGGCAGGTCAGGGACCCTGGCCTGCCCGGTGAGGCGGGGCGGTCCGGTGCGGCAGGCAACCCTGGGGCTGGCCGCCGCACGGCCGGCCCGGCTGGCCAGCCTGCCGCCGCCGGCACGGGGATGACCGGCACCGCAGCAGACAATGAGGCAAGGGACGAGATGGCTGTTACCCAGGCCGAGCTCGCTGAGCGCACGGCTGACGTGCAGCGGATCCAGGCCGAGTACGCCAACTACCGCAAGCGGGTGGAGCGGGACCGGATGGCGGTTCGCGAGCAGGCGCTCGCGAACGTGCTGGCCGAGATGCTCCCGGCGCTGGACGACATCGGCCGGGCCAGGGAGCACGGCGAGCTGTCCGGCGGGTTCAAGTCCGTCGCGGAGTCGCTGGAGTCGGCCGTGACCAAGCTCGGCCTGGTCAGCTACGGGGAGAAGGGCGAGCCGTTCGACCCGATGGTCCATGAGGCCCTGCTCCACTCCTACTCCGACCAGGTCAGCGAGCCCACCTGCGTGCAGGTGCTGCAGCCCGGCTACAAGATCGGTGACCGGATCCTGCGCCCGGCCAGGGTTGCCGTGGCGGAGCCCGGCGGCGACGGCGGCCAGGATGATGACACGCCGGGTGCGGCTGCCGGCCAGGCCACAGCCGCTGACAGCTGACGCTGGACGAAGAGGGTGCAGTGAGCACGAAGGACTACCTCGAGAAGGACTACTACAAGACCCTCGGCGTCTCCAAGAACGCGTCCGCCGACGAGATCAAGCAGTCCTACCGCAAGCTGGCGAGGAAATACCACCCGGACGCGAACAAGGGCAACGCATCGTCGGAGGAGCGCTTCAAGGAGATCTCCGAGGCGCACAACGTCCTGTCGGACGACAAACGGCGCAAGGAGTACGACGACGCGCGGTCCCTGTTCGGCGGCGGCGGGCTGCGGATGCCGGGCGCGGGCGGCCAGGGCGGTCAGGGCTTCGACCTGGGCGACCTGTTCGGCGGCACCGGCGGTACCGGCAGTGGTACCGGCGGCCGGCTCGGCGACCTGCTCGGCGGGATGTTCGGCGGCCGCGGCGGTACCCAGGCCAGGCCGCGGCGCGGCGCGGACATCGAGACGGAGACCACGCTCGCGTTCGCCGATGCCATCGACGGCTCGACCGTCGCGCTGCGGCTGGCGGGGGAGGGACCGTGCGCGACCTGCCGCGGCACCGGGGCCAAGGCAGGCACGGTGCCGAGGGTCTGCCCGACCTGCTCCGGCACCGGGCAGGAGAGCAGGAACCTGGGCGGGTTCGCGCTGTCGGAGCCGTGCCGCACCTGCCGCGGCCGCGGCATGGTGGTCGACGACCCCTGCCCGGTCTGCTCGGGCAGCGGCCGGGCGATGAGCACCAGGACGATCCAGGCGCGCATCCCGGCCGGGGTCGCGGACGGCCAGCGGATCAAGCTCAAGGGCAAGGGCGCCCCGGGCGAGCGCGGCGGGCCGGCCGGCGACCTGTTCGTCAAGGTGCACGTCACGCCGGACAAGGTATTCGGCAGGTCGGGCGACAACCTGACCGTCAGCGTGCCGGTGACGTTCACCGAGGCCGCGCTCGGCGCGGAGATCAAGGTGCCGTCGCACGGGGGCCTGCCGGTCACCGTCCGGATCCCGCCGGGCACCCCGAACGGGCGCACGTTCCGGGTCAGGGGCAAGGGCGGCCGCCGCCGCTCCGACGGGCTCAACGGCGACCTGCTGGTCACCGTGGAAGTGGTGGTCCCGCCCAAGCTGGACATCAAGGCCCGCGAGGCACTGGAGTCCTTCCGGGACGCGACCGCCGGGGACGACCCCCGCAGCGAGCTGCTGCAGCGGGCGAAGGGCTGACCGATGAGCCCGCTGAGCAGTGCGCGCCCGGCGAGCCCGCGGCCTGGCGGGCCCGGGCCCGCGGGGTGACGGGTGAGGAAGCGATGAGATGACCAGCCCGTTTGACCATCTGACCGACGACTCACCCGTCTATGTCATCTCGGTGGCCGCGCAGCTGTCCGGGCTGCATCCGCAGACACTGCGCGCCTACGACCGGCTGGGCCTAGTCTCGCCCGGCCGGGCTCCCGGGCGGGGCCGCCGCTACTCGATGCGCGACATCCTCGCGCTGCGCGAGGTGCAGCGGCTCTCCCAGGACGAGGGAGTGAACCTGTCCGGGATCAAGCGGATCCTCGAGCTCGCCGGCGAGCTCGAGCGGGCCCGCGAGCTGGCGATCGAGCTGCACGCGGAGATCGGACGGCTGCGCGCCGAGCTCGAGTCCACCCGGGCGGTCGCCGCCCGGCTGGCCGATCTGCGCCGGCGCCGCCCCACCGGCGCGGATCTCGTGCCGGTCCGGCCGGGCCGGGTCGCCCAGTGGGCGCCGCCTCCGCCGGACGACGAGACAGATTCTTAACCCACGAAGGAAACACGAACAGCATGGACGAGAAGCTCACCCGCAAGAGCCAGGAAGCGCTGACCGCCTCGGTGCGGCGCGCGGCGGCAGACGGCCATCCGCAGGTCGGCCCGCCGCACCTGCTCGCCGCCCTGATCGAGCAGCCCGACGGCACCGCGGCGCCGCTGCTGCGCGCCGTCGGCGCGGACCCGGCGGACGTGCTGCGCCGGACCCAGGAGCTGCTCGCCCGGCTGCCCAAGGTGGCCGGCGCCACCGCGAGCGCGCCGGAGACGTCCCGTCCGCTGCTGGCGTCGATCAATACCGCGGCTGAGCGGGCCCGGCAGCTGGGCGACGAGTTCGTCTCTACTGAGCACCTGCTCGTCGGCCTCGCCACCAGCGGCGCGGAGGTGGCCAGCCTGCTCCGGCAGGCCGGCGCCGGGCCGGACGCGCTGCTCGAGGCGTTCGGGAAGGTCCGCGGACACGCGCGGGTCACCTCGGAGGACCCGGAGGGCACCTACCAGGCGCTGGCGAAGTACGGCATCGACTTGACCGACCTGGCCAGGTCCGGTGACCTCGACCCGGTGATCGGCCGCGACGCCGAGATCAGGCGCGTCATCCAGGTGCTGTCCCGGCGGACCAAGAACAACCCCGTTCTCATCGGCGAGCCCGGCGTGGGCAAGACCGCGGTGGTCGAGGGGCTCGCCCAGCGGGTGGTCGCGGGCGACGTGCCTGAGTCGCTGCGCGGCAAGCGCCTGATCGCGCTGGATCTCGGCGCGATGGTGGCCGGCGCCAAGTACCGCGGCGAGTTCGAGGAGCGGCTCAAGGCGGTGCTGAACGAGATCAAGGAGAGCGCGGGCCAGATCATCACGTTCATCGACGAGCTGCACACGGTTGTCGGTGCGGGCGCGGCCGAGGGCGCGATGGACGCTGGCAACATGCTCAAGCCGATGCTCGCCCGCGGTGAGCTGCGCATGGTGGGCGCCACCACGCTGGATGAGTACCGCGAGCGGATCGAGAAGGACGCGGCCCTGGAGCGGCGCTTCCAGCAGGTCTTCGTGGGCGAGCCCTCGGTCGAGGACACGATCGCGATCCTGCGCGGGCTGAAGGGGCGCTACGAGGCCCATCACAAGGTGCAGATCTCCGATGCTGCGCTGGTGGCGGCCGCGGCCCTGTCCGACCGCTACATCACCGCGAGGTTCCTGCCGGACAAGGCGATCGACCTGGTCGATGAGGCGGCGTCCCGGCTCCGGATGGAGATCGACTCGCGGCCGGTGGAGATCGACGAGCTGCAGCGGTCGGTGGACCGGATGAAGATGGAAGAGCTCGCGCTCGAGCGGGAAGCGGACGCGGCGAGCAAGGAGCGGCTCGAGCGGCTCCGGCGTGACCTGGCCGACCGGCAGGAGCAGCTGACCGGCCTGGTGGCGCGGTGGGACCGGGAGAAGGCCGGCCTGAACAAGGTCGGCGAGCTGAAGAAGCGCCTGGACGACCTCAAGACGCAGGTCGAGCGCGCCCAGCGCGGGGCGGACTTCGAGGCGGCGTCCCGCCTCATGTACGGCGAGATTCCCGCTCTCGAGCGTGAGCTGGCCGAGGCGGCCGCCGCCCCCGGCGCCGACGCTGTCGCCGGTGACAGCGCGCCGATGGTCAAGGAGGAGGTCGGTCCCGATGACGTCGCGGACGTCGTCTCCTCGTGGACCGGCATCCCGGCCTGCCGGCTGCTCGAGGGCGAGACCGGCAAGCTGCTGCGGATGGAGGACGAGCTGGGCAAGCGGCTGATCGGCCAGGCGCGCGCGGTGCAGGCCGTGTCGGACGCGGTGCGGCGGGCGCGGGCCGGCGTTGCCGACCCGGACCGCCCGGACGGCTCCTTCCTCTTCCTCGGGCCCACCGGCGTCGGCAAGACCGAGCTGGCCAAGGCGCTGGCCGAGTTCCTCTTCGACGACGAGCGCGCCATGATCCGCATCGACATGAGCGAGTACGGCGAGAAGCACTCGGTGGCCAGGCTCGTCGGCGCTCCGCCCGGCTATGTCGGCTACGAGGAGGGCGGCCAGCTGACCGAGGCGGTCCGCCGACGGCCGTACTGCGTGGTGCTCCTCGACGAGGTCGAGAAGGCTCACCCGGAGGTCTTCGACATCCTGCTCCAGGTGCTGGACGACGGCAGGCTCACCGACGGGCAGGGCCGGACGGTGGACTTCCGCAACACCATCCTGGTCCTCACCTCTAACCTCGGGTCGCAGTTCATCTCCGACCAGGCGCTGGACGAGCCCGCGAGGAAGGACGCCGTGCTGGCGGTGGTCCGGGCCACGTTCAAGCCCGAGTTCCTCAACCGGCTCGACGACGTGATCGTTTTCGACGCGCTGACCACGGCCGAGCTCGCCCGGATCGTCGATCTGCAGGTGGACCGGCTGGCCCGGCGGCTGGCTGACCGCAGGCTGACGCTCACCGTCACACCGGCCGCGCGCGAGTGGCTGGCGCTGACCGGGTTCGACCCGCTGTACGGCGCGAGGCCGCTGCGCAGGCTGGTGCAGTCCGCCATCGGCGACCAGCTCGCCCGGGCGCTGCTCGCGGGCGAGATCACCGACGGGGACGAGGTGGAGGTGGACCTGGATGAGGCCGCCGACGCGCTGACCGTCCGCGAGGCAGCCAAGGTCAGCTGACCGGTACCGCTCTGGCGGCCCGGCTAGAACTCGTCGAGCAGCTGGTCGTAGTCGTCCTCGGGCAGCCCCATGTCGTTGCGGATCCGGTAGCGGAGGCTCAGCAGCATCCGCAGCTCGGTCCGGTCCACGGTCGGCGGCAGCTGCCGGGGCACCGGGGGCACGGCGGCGAGCCCGGTCACCGGGCCGCCGGCCGCCGACCCGGACTGACCGGTCCGGGCATCCTCGGGCAAGCAGAGCTCCACCCCGGTGTTCGCCCAGTCCAGGGCGCCGATCAGGTCGGACTGCTCGACCAGCAGCTCGGCGACCAGGTCACACAGCCTGGGGTCCTGTCGGCCGCCGGCTTCCAGCTGGCTGATCAGTTCCATCGCCTCGTCCTGGCGGCCTAGCTGGAAGAGGGCGCGGGCGAGGGAGACCCGGGCATCGACGAAGGTCCCGCCGCCGTCCGCGAGCGCCTGCCGGAAGCCGCTGGCCGCTGCCGCCGGGTCGTCCGCGAGCAGCCACTGCTCGCCCGCCCGCAGGTGCGCCTCGGCGCTGGACATCTCGCTGGTCGCGGCGGAGGTAGCGGCAAGCCGCGTCATCTGCAGCGCGGCACTGCGGTGATCTCCGGTACGGGCGGCGCCGAATTCGATCGCATCGAACTCCTCGCGGGACAGCTGGGCCACGGTGCGAAAGTACCCCTTTACGCAGGTCTTGATGCCGGATAATGACGGAGCCTGCACACACCGCCGGCAGGCCCGGCCGCGGTACGGCCGCAGTTGCGGTTCCTACCTGCGAGAACGCTCAAGCGCATCCCAGAATCCGCGGCGCAGGGCGTGCCGCACCTCGTCATGCAGCAGCGAGTCGATGGGCAGGGCGGAGCCCTGCAGCAGCCGGGCCTCCAGATCGGACGGCATCCGCGGCTTCCTGGCCAGCACGGCCTCCAGCCAGAGGGCCGGGGCATCACGTGCCACCGACTCACCGAAGTCGAAGCCCTCGGAATGACCCGCCTGAACGGTGTCCGCGAGCGTCACCCCGGTCGATGACCGCCCGCCGGCAGCAGACGGTCCCGGCATCTGCGCACTGTAGGGACCCTGCTGCGGGACGTAGCCCGCGCTGGCCGCCGCTACCGGGCGCTGCGCCTGGTGACTGCGCGGTGCCTGCTGGGGCCGCGATGACGATGGTCCGCGCTGTCCCTGCGGGCCGTTCTGCTGCAGGCCATTCGCCGGCGTGCCGCGGCGGGACGGCAGGCTCGGCGGCGCGCTGCTGAACTGCTCGGGCGGAGCGGACGAGAACTGGCTGCCCGCCGGCTCGCCGAAGCCGGGATGCGCCGGCGCATACGGCGGACGCGGGCCGGACGCGCGGTACCCGGCCGGCGAGGAAGACGCCGCCTGCGGAGCGGACGGGCCGGACGATGCCGCGGTCCCGGCCGCAGGCCCTGGCTGCGCCGCGGTCAGATCGCGCGCAGGCGAGGCGGCCGGGGTCGCCGGGCCGGCAGGCTCGGCGAAGGGCACCGACACGGGCGCCGGGTACGGCGGGTGCGCCGGCGACGCGGCCGGGCTGGCCGGGCCGGCAGACTCGGCGAAAGACGCCGATGCGGATGCAGCGTACGGCGGGTGCGCGGACTGCCCGGGCTGCGCGCCGGCGGGCTGCGCGGTCTGCGGCCCGGGGGACGACTGCTGCTGCGAGAGGTTACCCGCCGCGTGGCTCCGGTGCAGGCCGCGCGCGTTCGGCTCTGCCGTGCCGTTGCCGGCGGCCGGGGCGGCCTCGGGCTCCGGCGGCACGGGCGACTGCCGGGCGGCCGGGCGGGCCGGCGGCTGGTACTCCGCGGCGGGCTGCGCCGGAGGCTGGTACTCCGCGACAACCGGCGCGGTGTAGATCGCCGGGGGTGCCGGGTGCGATCCGGCCGAGCCGGGCGGCACTGCGGCGTGGCCGCTCCCGGCCGCGCTCGCGGCGTGCCCGTTCGCCAGCGGCTTGCCGCCGTAACCACCCGCCGCGTACTGCTCGCTGAACCGGGCAGGCTCGGCGCTGGCGATCCGTTCTACGTACGGCCGTAGCTGCGCGGCGTTGATCTCCACGATGTCGTCGCACTGCTGCCGCAGGGAGCGCGAGACCGTCCAGTTGCCGTCTACCGAGATGTGAATGATGGTCACCCGGACACCGAGATCCTGCACGTCCGCGATGACCTGCGCGAGGTCCTCCTCGGCGCTGACCAGCAGCACGTCGGAGATGGCCCGGTTCCTGGCCAGGGTCGTGAGGTCGCGGTGGATCTCGGTCTCTACGCCCTCGCGCTTGCCCGGCCGCATCCGGCCGAGCCGTAGCATGAGCCCCGGCAGGTCGGCCAGGATGTCGTGCTCGGGCGACCGGCGCCCGTTGACGGTCGCCTCGTACCAGTAACAGCGCAGCAGCTGCTGGCCGGTCCGGTCGGCGGCCAGGTTCGCGAAGAACTGCAGCAGCCCTGCGTAGTCCCAGGAAACGGACTCGCGCTGACTGGTCCCGTGCACCGCCATCGCACCGTCGGCGAGTACGTATCCGGCGTCCACGAACAGCGCGCAGCGGTCCACCCGACACCGTCCTTCCTCGACGCGAGACGCTACCAGTGCCCAGCCAGCCCGCCCGTCCCGTGCGGCCGGTTGAGAGCCCGCGGGCTCTCAACAGCGTATTGAAGTCCGCTCACGGCGTAAGGCGTTCCGCGAATTCGACTCCGATCGGCAGAATGTCGCGTCATGCGGATTCTCGTGCTGGGGGGCACTCGGTTCGTCGGCCGGGCCATCGTTGACCAGGCAGTCTCGCGCGGGCACGACGTGACCACGTTTACCAGGGGCCGGCACGGCGAGCCCAGGCCCGGCACCGAGGCGGTGCACGGGGACAGGACGAGGCACGAGGACACGCTCGTGCTGGCCAGCCGGGACTGGGATGCGGTCATCGACACCTCGGTGCTCGCCCCGGTGCACGTGGCCGCTTCCGCGGGCCTGCTGGCCGGGCACGCCGGTCATTACGCCTACGTGTCCAGCCTGTCGGTCTACTCCGGCCGGCCGAGGGAGCCGGTGACCGAGGGATCGCCGACGCACGAGTGCCCGGCCGATGCCGGCGGCAGCGTGGACTCGCTAGGGTACGGGCCGGTCAAGGCAGGCTCCGAGCGCGCAGTAGCCGCTGCCTTCCCGGGCAGGCACCTGATCGTGCGTCCCGGCCTTATCGCCGGGCCGCATGACGACGTGGGCAGGCTGCCGTGGTGGCTGGCCCGGGTGGCACGCGGCGGCCGCGTGCTGGCCCCCGGTGATCCCGGCAGGCCCGTCCGGCTGACCGATGCCCGCGACCTGGCCGGCTGGATGCTGGACAGCGTCCGCCGCGGGATTACCGGGATCGTGAACGTGCCGGGCCCGCGCGGGTGCACGTTCGGTGACCTGCTGGCGGCCTGCGTCGGCGCGGCCGGCGCAGGCTCCGGCGTGGCCGCTGAGCTGGTCTGGGCGCCCGATGACGTTCTGCTTGCCGCGGGCGTGCAGCCCTATACCGAGCTGCCGATGTGGGCTCCGGACATCCCCGAGCTGGCGGGTACCTGGGAGGCGTCCGGCGACCGGGCCCGGCTGGCGGGCATGCGGTACCGGCCGCTGGCGGACACGGTCCGGGACACCTGGAGCTGGCTGATCCATGACGCCGCCGCCCAGGCCAAACCACTGGGTGATCTTGCACAGCGGGCAGGGATCGGGCTTGACCCGGCGCGGGAGCGGCGGATTCTGGCCGGGCTGTGAGCCGCGGCCCGGCTTGCCGCCCGGGCGGCCGCTGCCAGGGCCGCCGCCGGTGCCGGAGGAGCCGCCGCGGTGTCCGGCCGGATGGCCGCCGCTGCCACTGACCGCCCGGCGGCTGGCCTGGCCGGCCGCGTCCTGCGCGCGGTCGCGCGCTGCGCCCGGCGGGTATCCGAGCAGGCCGCATCCGTCGTCGTCCGGCCAGCCGAGGTACCCGCTCAGGCCGCCCGGCCCGCCGTCCCGGCGGTTACCGGGCCAGCCCTGATCGGGCGGCGGGCCGGTCCGCGTGCTGTCGGCCGAGGTGGTAGCCGCCACCACCCCCACCAGGTAGGGCTGGGCGCCGCCGCTGAGCTGGACGGACGCATTGGCGGTCAGCGTCTGGCGCGTAGAGGTGAGGGCAGGCTGGCTGCCGCCGCCGTAGCCGTTCCAGGTAACGGTCTGTATCCCGGCCACGGAACCCGCGGGGAACAGCCCGTCGAGCGGGACGTTGAACGACGGAGCCGCGGCGCTCACGACCTGGGCGCCGTCCACCACCACGGCCTGCCCGACCGGAGCCGAGGGATCGGTGGCGATCACCACGAGCGTCCAGCCAGAATCCGCGCCCTCATTGGTCCCGGCCCGCGGTGCCTGCGCCTGCCAGGCGCCGCCGCCCGATCCCTGCACCAGGCTGGTGACGTTCGCGTACGCCTGGTAAACCGGGTGGCCGTTCAGGCTGGCGGTGCCCACCGAACTCGCGCTGACTGCCTGGTAGCCGCCGGCCGGGCCGCGCAGGTCAAGCTGGGGACGCGGCTGGTATCCGGTGCCCGACCAGTACAGCCCGGCCCACAGCACGTTCCCGGGCACCGCGACCTCTGCCTGGCTCGACGGCGGATGCCAGCCGAGGTTCCACCAGGAGCACGAGGGCAGCGTGTTGCCCGCGACGATCGTGTCCAGCCGGCCGGCGGCGGCGAACCGCGCGGGCAGCCCGGACGGCGCCACGCCGGCGGCGGACCGGGCGGTCACGGTCTGCCCGCCGGAGCGCACCGTGACCGTGGGCGGCACGCCGAACCTGGCGGTCTGCCCGATGGCCACTTCCAGGTACGTCCTCGTCATCGCGCCGGGCCCGAGCGGCCCGTGCGTGCACGCGGCACCCGCGGCGTTCGGGGCGCAGCTCCAGCCCCCCGGCACGGCGGCGGCCATCGGCGCGGCCATGCCGAGGCTGCCCCCGCCGAGGAAAGAGACTCCCGGCGGCAGCGCGACGTTCGCGGCCAGTGACGTAACCGGGTGGCTGCCGGTGTTGGTCACCGAGAAGACCAGCACCCCGGTGGAACCGCGCAGCAGCGCGCCGACGGGGGCCACCTGCGTGCTCAGTGTCGCGGGCGGCGGCGGAGCGGGAGACGGGCGGCCGGGCCGCGGTTGGTGCGGGGGCTTGGGCGATGAGATGTGCACCCGTACCGGGGCGGGTACCGCCGGAGCCGGGGCAGGTACCGCCGGAGCCGGAGCGGGAGCCGGCCGGGCGTGCTTCGTCGGCGCGGGCGCTGCTCCCGGAGCTCGCGGCGGCGGCGCCGGGGCCGCGGCGGCCGGATGATGCCGGGCATGAGCGGGCATGCCGTGCCCGGCGAGCGCGAGCGCGATGGCGGCCGCCACCGCTGCGGCCGCGGCCACGCCGCCCGCCATCGCGGCCTGCTGGCCCTTGGGGGCACGGCCGATCCATCCCGCCTTCGCCGCGATCCAGGCCAGCGCCGCCCCGCCCTTGGCCGACAGGCCGGCCAGGTACGCGGCCGCCAGCGGGCCGAGGAATATGGGGGCGACCAGGCCGCGCAGCGCCACGTTGACGTCGGCCAGCTCGGCGTAGACCGCGCGGCAGTCCGCGCACTGGTCCAGGTGGTCCGACACGGCCTGCGCCTCGCGCGCGGACAGCCCGCCCCGGACGTAGGCCCCCAGCTTTTCCGCAACCGGGCGGCACTCCTGCCGGGCCACCCCGGACAGGTGCATCTGCAGGTACGCCTGGCGCAGTCCCTCCCGCGCCCGGTAGGCCAGGGCCGCGACACCGTTGGCGGTCAGCCCGAGCAGCGGGGCGACGTCGGCAGGCTTCGCACCTTCTATCTCCGTGTGCCAGAGCACCGCCCGCCAGCGTTCGGGAAGGGAAAGAAAGGCCCGGGCGATCAGCGATCTCTCCAGCCCGGCCACGGCCGGGTCGATGAAGGGCTGGCCGGGGTCAAAAGCCTCGATCTCGTCGGTGACGACGCTGCGGCGCTCGCCCCGGTAACGATCGTAGGCGCCGCGGCGGACGGCGGTGAGCAGGTACGGCCGGAACGCGTCCTGCGGCCCGCCGCCGCGCCGCATCAGGTCAAGCACGCGGGAGAAGGTCTCCGCGACGACGTCATCCACCTCGGCCGGACCGCGCACGAGCTGGCGCGCGAGGCCCTGCGCGGCCGACACGTGACGCCGGTAGAGCTCACCGTACGCGGCCATGTCGCCGGACCTGATCGCCGTGATCAGGTCTGCGTCACTCGGGAGCATTTGCCCCGATTCGGCCTCACTCACTACTCACCGTCCCCTGCCCATTGCACGAAGCTACGGAAAATCATCCCGTATTCCGCGTCATGCGGAACCTCATTCGCCGTCATCAGTCCGGCGGCGTGTTCCTGCCACAACCGGGGCTGGCAGGTCCCGCCTCCGCAACGGCGGCTGGCAAGTCACCGTGGCCGTGCCGATGCCTGGGCCTCCACCAGGGCCTGAGGCGGATGCCTGGACTTCGGTACGGCCGGGCGGCTTGCCATCCCGCCGCCGCTGAATCGTGAGCTGGCGCCCGGCCGACAGGCCGGCCTGAGGAGGGTCGCACTGCAATGACGTCGGATGACGCCGGTCACGACGACGGTCACAGCGGTGCCGGCCGCGGCCGCGCCGGAGACGACAGTGCCGGTCACGACGGCGCCAGCCACAGCCCCCGCTACGGCGCTGCCGGTCACGACGGCACCAGCTACGGCAGCTCCGGCCTTGACGCTGCCGGTCACGATGTTGCCAGCTACGCGGGTGCCGGCCTTGACGGTGCCGACTACGACGCTGGTCGCGACGGCGCCAGCCTCGCGGGCCGGGGACAGGGCAGCCGTGCCGCCGCTACTGCGGGCATCCGCCTCAGCGACGTGCCGGGCGTCGTCCGTCTGTGCGAGGCGTGGCGGCGGCAGAGCATGATCTGCGGCTGGGCCGCCGACGACGACTGGCAGGTAGCCGCGGTTGACACCGTCGCCGTCGCCGCCTGCCGCCAGTTCGGGCTGACCGCCGCCTGCGGCGCCCTCGGCCGTGAACGCGCGCGCGGCGGCGTGGGAATCGGGGAGGCCATCACCGACCTGGCCGCACTGTGCTTCGTGCTCGACGGCGCCGATCCCCCGCTGGACCTGGTCCGGCCGCTGGCCGAAGGCTGGGCGGAAGCCGGGCTGGCCAGGATGTCCGACGCTACCTGCGAGGACCCGCTGACCGGGCTAGCCACCCTGCCCTACCTGCGGACGCGGCTGGGCGAGGTGTACCGGGAGGCACGGCAGGCGGGCCAGTGCGCCGCCGACACGCACCGGCTGCTGGTGGTCGACCTGCCGGACCGGCTGGACCCGTGGGACCGGCTGTCGGTGCTCATTCTCGTCAGCAATGACCTGCGGACCGCGTTTCCCGGCGGGGAGACGCTGTCGCTGGCCGGGTCCGGCCGCGCGATCGCCCTGGTCCCAGCGCTCCCGGACCTCCCGTTCCGCGCTACCGGGCTGCGCCGCAGCCTGGCCTCAGCGCATGGGACGCGGCTGCGGCTGCTCAGGCCGCCAGCCCGGCTCGATGAGGCGCGGCGCCTTCTCGACGAGCTGGCCCGCTGACGCCGCCGGCGCCGGTGTCCCGTGGAGGGGTCGGGACTGGCGCCGGCGGCCTGCCCGCCGTGTGCTCTCGCTGCTGTGCTTGCCTTAGGCTCGCATTCTGTGAGTGACCGCGAGGAACTGCTGCAGGAGATACGCAAGCACGCAGTCGTGCACGGCGACTTCGTATTGTCTTCGGGGCAGCGGGCGACCTGGTACATCGACCTGCGCCGTGTGCTGCTGACCGGTCGCATCGCTCCGCTCGCGGGCCGGGTGATGCTCGACGCCACCGCGGACCTCTCGTATGAGGCCGTCGGCGGGCTGACCCTGGGCGCCGACCCGGTGGCCGCCGCGATGATGCACGCCGCGGCCCAGCGGGGGCAGCCGCTGGACGCGTTCGTGGTGCGCAAGACCGGCAAGGCGCACGGCCTGCAGCGCAGAATCGAGGGACCGGACGTGGCCGGCCGCCGCGTGCTGGCCGTCGAGGACACGTCAACCACGGGGACCTCGGTGCTCACCGCGGTGGAAGCGCTGCGGGAGGCCGGCGCGGAGGTGGTCGGCGTCGCGGTTATGGTCGAGCGGGGCGCCAGGCCGCGGATACTCGAAGCCGGGCTGCCCTACCGCGCCGCCTACGAGCTGTCCGACCTGGCCCTGGATTAGCCCGCGTCGCGCACACTGCCCCGGCCACGCCCCACCCTCAGCCAGGCTCGCTGCCTCAGCCACGCCCCGCCCCCGTCGGGGGACTGGCTGCTTCGGGAATACTAGGCTGCGGCAGAACCCACCAGAGGGAGCGACCGCTATGCCTATCGCGACTCCAGAGGTCTACGCGCAGATGCTCGACCGGGCCAAGGAGCAGGGATTCGCTTATCCGTCGATCAACGTGACGTCGAGCCAGACGCTGAACGCCGCCCTGCAGGGATTCGCCGAGGCCGACAGCGACGGCATCGTCCAGGTATCCACCGGCGGCGCTGAGTACCTGTCCGGGCAGGCCGTCAAGGACATGGTCACCGGCTCGGTAGCCCTCGCCGAGTTCGCCCACGTCGTCGCGGCCAAGTACCCGATCTACATCGCGCTGCATACCGACCACTGCCCGAAGGACAAGCTGGACGGCTTCATGCGCCCGCTGGTCAAGCTGTCCCAGGAGCGGGTCGCCTGCGGTCAGCAGCCGCTGTTCCAGTCGCACATGTGGGACGGGTCCGCGGTGCCGCTGGATGAGAACCTGCGGATCGCGTCCGAGATGCTGGACGAGTGCGCCAAGGCCCGCACCATCATGGAGCTGGAAATCGGGGTCGTGGGCGGCGAAGAAGACGGCGTTGAGGGCGCGATGAACGAGAAGCTGTACAGCACCCCGGAGGACGCGCTGGCGGTCGCCGAGACCCTTGGTCTGGGCGAGCGCGGCCGGTACATCCTGGCCGCCACGTTCGGCAACGTGCACGGTGTGTACAAGCCGGGCCACGTGAAGCTCCGGCCGTCGGTGCTGACCGAAATCCAGCAGGCGGTGGGCGCCAAGTACGGCAAGGAAAATCCGTTCGACCTGGTGTTCCATGGCGGTTCGGGCTCGGCGCTCGAGGAGATCCGGGAGGCGATCTCCTACGGCGTGGTCAAGATGAACGTGGACACCGACACCCAGTACGCCTTCACCCGGCCGGTCGCCGGGCACATGTTCACCAAATACGACGGCGTGCTCAGGGTGGACGGCAACGTCGGCAATAAAAAGGACTACGACCCGCGGGCCTGGGGCAAGGCCGGCGAGGCATCCATGGGCGCCCGGGTCAAGCTGGCCTGCGAGGACCTCATGTCCGAAGGTAAGAAGCTGAGCTGAGCTGTTCCTGGCGTCACCGCGCGTCCTGAGACCGGGCACCGCGGATGAACGCCGCCCGGATCCGGGCGGCTACCTGCCAGGGCGTCATCATGATCTCCTGCCAGGTGAAATGAACCACCTCGAAGCCCGCCTCGCGTAGTCGCGCGTCCCGGTCAAGCTGCGCGACCGCCTTACCAGCGGTCGCGTACTTGACCGCCCCGTCGGCTTCGGCGATCGTGCGATGCTGCGGCCACAGGTAATCCGCCCTCCCGACGATCGCTAGGTCGCCCACCCAGACCTGCAGATCCGGAGCGGGCAGCCCGTACTCGCGGAAGACGACCCTGCCGATCGACTCGAGCGCAGACTCAGACCTGTGATCGCTGAACGCGACCACCTCCCGCGCGCGCTGCAGTCCCGGCCAGCGCCGACAGCCGGCGATGACAGCGTTCAGCTCGGGCACAGTGGTCTTGCGGCCGCGCAGCGCCGAGTCCGCGACGACTACCCCCTCCCGGAATGAGTACGTCCGGGCCAGGTCGACAACAGTCCGAGCCACCGAGGTAACCGCGATCCCGTCCCTGACCGTCACATGCCCGGCAGGAAGCCCTGCCGAGTGAACACGGATCCCTCCCAGGGAGGAGCGGCTGCCACGGCCGCCCGGCGAGCGCGTCACCGTAACCAGGTCAGCTCCCTGCCTGCCGAACAGGTCCAGACCGTGCAAGATCGCAGCGGATTGATGGCTTCCAACCGCACGGGCACCGCTCGCGGCTATAGCCGCGGCGAGGTGCAAGGCGTGCCCGCTCCTGTGGTCCGTCAAGGCCGCCGCCAGATCCGTTGGCGCGTACACCCCTCTCCGGACCGCCAGCAGCCGACGCTGCCTGACCAGACGCCGCACCCGGGCACGGGATGAGCCCGCGGGAGCAAGCTGCCGGGAGGTGGCCACGCGGGTGACCTTCCGGCTGGCAGAACGCCCGTTACTCGCCATGCGCCACAGGGTGCCACCGCCCTACGTCAGAACGCCCGGCCCCAGCGCGCATGTACCCCCGCCGCGGCCGCCCAACGGGGTTCTTCCGAGGCCTGCGAACCCACTTTGCACACGGTACGACCAAAAATCCGGGCAATTTGTCCGTTTTTATGGTCGCACCGTGTGCAAAGTCGAAACGATCAGTAAA
Source organism: uncultured Actinomycetes bacterium (assembly GCA_963702235.1). Lineage (GTDB taxonomy): Bacteria > Actinomycetota > Actinomycetes > Streptosporangiales > Streptosporangiaceae > PALSA-505. The sequence continues at coordinate 507,993 of CAVPBZ010000013.1, read as the reverse complement.
AAGCGAGCCCTGGAGTGCGGTGGTTGGCGGCGCGGGGAGATCTCGGAGGGGACGGGGAGGGGTGCTGGGGGTGGCGGGTGGTCGTGAGGAACCCAGGGAGAGGGGAAGATGGGCGGATGGACCACGAGAACCTGATTGCCGGGCCTCCGGCGACGTACCTGCCCGGCAACCCCGAAGCCGACGCACTGCTGGCCGGGGGTGCCGACCCAGCTGAGGTCGCGGCCAAGTTCCCCAGCGAGTCGGCCGCGTGGGCGAGCCTGGCGGAACGGGCGTTCGAGAGCGGAGACGTGGTGCAGGCGTACGCCTATGCGCGAACCGGCTACCACCGGGGCCTTGACCAGCTGCGCCGGGCGGGGTGGCGCGGTCAGGGCCCGATTCCCTGGTCACACGAGCCGAACCGTGGCTTCCTCCGGTCGCTGCACATGCTGGGCGCGGCGGCCGAGTCGATCGGCGAGGACGAAGAGGCGGAGCGGTGCCAGGGCTTCCTGCGCGACAGCAGCACCGAGGCCGCGAAGCAGCTCAACGGCTAGCTACCGGGCTGCGGGCAACCCACCGGCGCGGGCGTAGCAGCGGACCCTCGCGCCCTCACACCCGGCGCGTACCAGCGGACCACCCGTCCTCAAGCCGGCGCGGCGTACCAGCGGCCACCACGTGGTCGGGTCCCCACTGCCGGTCGACGCTGCCCACCAGGCGCCAGCCGAGTCGCTCATAGAAAGCCACCGCTGGTGCAGTAGCCAGGACCTCAAGCACCGGGCGTAGCCCGCGCTGACGCGCCTCGCGCATGACGTGCTGCCGCAATGCCGCCCCGGTACCGTGACCGCGCCGCCACGCAGCGCGGGCCAGCCGGCCACGGGGCGTGCGTCCAGCCGCCGGCGCAGTACCCGGCCGCGCAGCACCGCCAGCCAGCCACTGCCTCCGGGTCGGGCGCGCAGGACCGGGCACCAGCCCGGCCGCCACCACGTGTCGCGCGCGGGGCCGGCGGGCCGATCTGCTGTGTTCCGGTAGCCTCGGGAACGCACGGGTTCCTGCCGCGCTCGCAGCCGAGCGTTCGGGGGACGCCGGCTCGCGGCAAGGACCCCCGCGAACCTGACCCGCCGTCAGCCTCTGCCCGCGGCGCGGCCCGTCTCCAGCGTAAGGAAAGCCAAGGAAGGGGTTGGCCCAGATGCCGGCCATCGTGCTCGTCGGCGCCCAGTGGGGCGACGAAGGCAAGGGCAAGGCAACCGACCTGCTCGGCGACCAGGTTGACTACGTGGTCCGCTACCAGGGCGGGAACAACGCCGGGCACACGGTGGTCATCGGCGACGACAGCTACGCGCTGCACCTGCTGCCTTCCGGAGTGCTCTCCCCGCAGGTGACCCCCGTCATCGGCAACGGCGTCGTGATCGACCCGAAGGTGCTGTTCGACGAGATCGACGCCCTGCAGGCCAGAGGCATCTCCTGCGAACGGCTGCTGATCTCCGCGAACGCGCACCTGATCATGCCGCACCACCGGGCCCTCGACAAGGTGACCGAACGCTACCTGGGCAGCGCCCGGATCGGCACCACCGGCCGCGGCATCGGGCCGACGTACGGCGACAAGGTGGCCAGGATGGGGATCCGGGTCCAGGACCTGTTCGACCCCGGCATCCTGCGGCAGAAGCTCGAGCTCGTGCTGCGCGAGAAGAACCAGGTCCTGGCCAAGGTGTACAACCGGCGCGGCATCGAAGCGGAGGCCGTCGCCGAAGAGTACGTGGCCTACGGCGCGCGGATGCGGCCCTACACTGCCGACACCGGGCTGGTGCTGAACCAGGCGCTGGACGAGGGCAAGACGCTGCTCCTCGAGGGCGCGCAGGCCACGCTGCTCGACGTGGACCACGGCACGTACCCGTTCGTGACGTCCTCGTCGCCGACCGCGGGTGGCGCCTGCGTCGGCTCGAGCATCGGCCCGACCCGGATCACCAAGGTCATCGGCATACTGAAGGCGTACACCACCCGGGTGGGCTCGGGGCCGTTCCCCACCGAGCTGCGCGACGCCCAGGGCGAGTGGCTGCGCAAGACCGGCGCGGAGTACGGGGTGACCACAGGCCGGGAGCGGCGCACCGGCTGGTTCGACGCGGTGATCGCCAGGTACGCGACCCGGGTCAACGGCATCACCGATTACTTCATCACCAAGCTGGACGTGCTGTCCGGGCTGGACAAGGTGCCGGTCTGCGTCGGCTACCAGATCGACGGGACCCGGCACGACGAGATCCCCATGACCCAGACCGAATTTCACCACGCCAAGCCCGTCTACGAGTACCTGGACGGCTGGTGGGAGGACATCTCGGCGGCGAAGGAGTTCGCCGACCTGCCCCCTAACGCGCAGGCATACGTCAAGACGCTGGAAGACATGGCGGGCGCGCCGGTCGCCGCCGTCGGGGTCGGCCCGCGCCGCGACCAGACGCTCCAGCTCCGCCCGCTGGCCTGACCCCGCGCCGCCCAGGGCCCGTCAGCCCAGACTCCTCCAGGCCCAAGTCCCGCCGGACCCGAACCTCGCCGGGCCCGAACCCCGCCAGGCCTGAACGAAGCGATGACCGGGCAGCGGTAGGCTCACGGCCGTGCGAGTCCTCGTCATCGGGTCCGGCGGCCGCGAGCATGCCCTGTCCCGCGCCCTGGCCGCCGATCCCGAGGTCACGAGCCTGCACGCGGCGCCGGGCAACCCGGGCATCGCGCGGCTCGCCGAGCTGCACCCGGTCCGCGCGACCGACCCGGCCGACGTCACCGCCCTGGCCGCCCGGCTGGCCGCCGACCTGGTCGTCATCGGCCCCGAGGCCCCGCTGGTGGCCGGCGTGGCCGACGCCCTCAGGGAAAAGGGCATCGCCTGCTTCGGCCCGGATGCCGCCGCGGCCGTGATCGAGGGGTCGAAGTCGTTCGCCAAGGACGTGATGGCGGCGGCGGGCATCCCGACCGCGGCCGCCCGCGCCTGCAGCACGGCCGGCCAGGTAGCAGCCGCGCTCAGTGAGTTCGGCCCGCCATACGTGGTGAAGGACGACGGGCTGGCCGGCGGCAAGGGCGTCCTCGTGACCGCCGACGCGGCGGCGGCCAGGCAGCACGCCGAGAGCTGCGGCACGGTGGTCGTCGAGGAGTTCCTCGACGGTCCCGAGGTGTCGCTGTTCGCGATCTGCGACGGCAGCGAGGCGGTGCCGCTGATGCCGGCCCAGGACTTCAAGCGCGCGGGCGACGGCGACCACGGCCCGAACACCGGCGGCATGGGCGCCTACGCCCCGCTGCCGTGGCTGCCCGGCGACCTGACCGGGCAGGTCATGGACACGGTGATCCAGCCCGCGCTCGACGAACTGCGCCGCCGCGGCACCCCCTACCGCGGCCTGCTGTACGCCGGGCTGTCCCTGACCGCGGCCGGCATCCGGGTGGTGGAGTTCAACGCCCGGTTCGGCGACCCGGAGACCCAGGTCGTGCTGGACCGGCTCGCCACCCCGCTGGCCGGGCTGCTGCGGGCCGCAGCGACCGGCTCGCTGGCCGGGGCGCCGCCGCCGCGCTGGACCCCCGGCGCCGCGGTGGCCGTGGTGATCGCGGCCGAGGGCTATCCGGTCAAGCCGGTCAGCGGCGACTCCATCCAAGGTCTTGATGACGCCGAACGGGCAGGCGCCAGCTACGTGCTCCAGGCTGGCACCGAGCGCAGCCAGACCGGCCTGGTGTCGGCCGGCGGACGCGTGCTCAACGTGGTCGGGACCGGACCTGACCTGGCCGCCGCCCGCACGGCGGCCTACCAGACGGCAGCCAGGATCAAGCTGCGCGGCGGCTGGTACCGCACCGACATCGCGGCCCGGGCCGCCGAAGCGAGCCGGGCGGGCGGCGTGGCCACGTGATCAGCAGGTACACGCTGCCCGAGATGGGGCGAGTCTGGAGCGAGGCGCACAAGTACGAGCTGTGGAGCAGGGTGGAGACGCTCGTGCTGGCGGCGCACGCCCGCGCGGGCACCGTGCCGGCCAGCAGCGTCGAGCCGGTCCGGCAGGCCCCGCCGCCCACACCCGAGGCGGTCGCCGCGGCCGAGGCGGTGACCGACCACGACGTGATCGCGTTCCTCACCGCCTGGGCCGACAACACCACGCCGCGCGAGGCGGCCGCGTACGTGCACTTCGGCATGACCTCATCCGACCTGCTCGACACCGCGCTGGCCATCCAGCTGACCGAGGCGACCGACCTGCTGCTGGCCAAGGCCAGCACGCTGGTGGCGGTGCTCCGCGACCACGCGCTCGCTCACCGCGGCACGCTGCGGGTGGGCCGGACGCACGGCATCCACGCCGAGCCCGACGTCTGGGGCCACCGGGTGGCTGACTTCGCCTTCGCGATGGCGCGCAGCAGGGACCGGCTGCAGCGCGCCCGCGAGGCGGTCGCGGTCGGCAAGCTGTCCGGGCCCGTCGGCACCTACTCCAACATCGATCCCGCCATCGAGGCCGAGGTCATGCCGGCGCTGGGGCTGCGGCCGGCCTGCGTGGCCAGCCAGGTGGTGTTCCGCGACGGCATCTCGGAGTGGGTGAGCGCGCTCGCGGTCATCGCGTCTGTCTGCGAGGCGATCGCGCTCGAGGTCAGGCACGGCCAGCGGACCGAGGTACGCGAGCTGGCCGAGCCGTTCGGCCGGGGCCAGAAGGGCTCGTCGTCGATGCCGCACAAAAAGAACCCGATCCGGTCCGAGCGGATCTGCGGGCTCGCCCGTGTGGTCCGCGCCCAGGTCACCCCCGTCATGGAGGGGATGCCGCTGTGGCACGAGCGGGACATCTCGCATTCGAGCGTGGAGCGGGTGGCGCTGCCGGACGCGGCCATCACCACCGACTACCTGCTGGCGCTCACCACCGGGCTGGTCGAGGGGCTCACCGTGGACACGGCCAGGATGCGCGCCAACCTGGAGCTGACCGGCGGGCTGATCTACACCTCGGCGATCCTGCTGGAGCTGGTCAGGACGGGTATGAGCCGGGAGGACGCGTACTCGCTCGTGCAGGACGCCGCGATGGATACCTGGGATACCGGGACCCCGTTTCGAACTACTCTGCGTGAGCTTGCGGCTGCGCGAGGTCAGCAGATTGACGACCGCCGGCTGGACGACGTGTGCAGGCCGGAACGGTATATCGAACGGCTCGGGGGCGTATTCGACAGCCTGCAGCGGCTCTCCTGACCCAGGGCGCCGCGGTCACCGGATCGGCTGAGCTGTCAGCCACACCAGGCCCGCGATGGAATACTGGATCGGGTTCCGCGGCGGCCAGCCGCGATGCAGCCACCCGCCCGGCAGCTTCCGGGCGCACATCACCACCCGGCCGTGGCCGGGCCGCTGACCACCCCCGGACAGGAGTTGCAGCCAGATGACCATGGGCTCCAAGACGACCCGCTACCGCGTGCGAGGCGGAAACCCGCTGGAGGGCACGGTCTTCGTCCAGGGCGCCAAGAATGCCGCGCTCAAGATGATCGCGGCATCGCTGCTCGCGTCCAGGGGACGGACCGTGCTGCGGAACGTGCCGGTCATCGAGGACGTCCGCCGGGCGGTCGAGCTGGCCCAGGCGGTCGGGGCGCTGGTCGAGTTCCACGAGGCGGAGCGCATCCTGGTGGTGGACGCGTCCCGGCTCACCAGCCCGGTGCTGCCCGCCGAGATCGCGCGCAGGTTCCGCGGGTCGGTGCTGTTCGTGCCCGCCCTGCTGCACCGGCTCGGCGAGGCGGTGCTCGAGGGTATCGGCGGCTGCAACCTGGGCAGCAGGAGCCTCGACTTCCACTACCGCGGCTTCGCCCGGCTCGGCGCCACCGTGACCGAGGGCGAGAACGTGATCCACATCCAGGCCGGGAAGCTTCGCGGCGCCCACCTTTACCTGGACACGCCCTCGCACACCGGCACCGAGAACCTGATCATGGCGGCGTCGCTCGCGCCGGGCCGGACGGTGATCGACAACACCGCGCTCGAGCCTGAGGTGCTCGACGTGATCGCGTTCCTCACCAAGATGGGCGCCAGGATCGGCGGCGGCGGCACCGGGTTCCTCACGGTCGAGGGCGTGGACGAGCTCAGCGCGGTCGAGCACACGGTCATGCCGGACCGGATCGACGCCGGGGTGTTCGCGATGGCAGCCGCCATCACCGGCGGCGAGCTGAGCCTGGTGGGCGGATCGCTCGATCACTTCGGCGTGGTCCGCTGGAAGCTGGAGCAGATGGGGGTCGAGTTCGCGACCCACGGTGCGGTGCTGCAGGTCCGGCTGGAGCACAAGCTGCGCCCCATCAACGTGATCACCAGTCCGTACCCGGGGTTCGCCACCGACCTGCAGTCGCCGATCATGGCGCTGAGCTGCCTCGCCGACGGCACCAGCTACATCCGCGAGACGATCTACGACGGCCGCTACACGCTGGTCGCGGAGCTGAGCAAGCTCGGCGCCAAGGTCGAGGTGGACTCCAACGCGGTCATCGTGCACGGTCCCAGCACCCTCAAGGGAACCGAGGTCGTGGCGCATGACCTGCGCACCGGCATCGCGCTCATCCTGGCCGGCCTGGTCGCGGAGGGCGAGACGATCGTCTCGCCGGCCTACCCGATCGACCGGGGGCACGCCTCGATCGCGGCCCGGCTGACCGCGCTCGGCGCTGACATAACGGCGGAGACGGACGACTGACCAGCCGGGAAAGCGACGTTGCCGCACGCAGAGCCCAGCGCGGACCGGGCGTTACCGCGGGAAGGCGCCCCGGCCCGGTATTGCCAGTCGCGGCAGCGCCGCGGACCCGGCATTACCACCGCAGCCCCCCTGCACCGCCGTTACAGGCCTGGCCTTGCCCTCCGGCACCTCGACCGAAGGGCATCGATGGCACATTGACGTTCACCGGTGAACATCAAAGGCACATCGACGACCCCAGCGGCGGCCGCCGCGCACCTGGGCGGCCGCGGCGGGACTGGGCGGGCTGGGGCGGCGGCGACCGCGTCCGGGCGGCACTTATCCTTGGTGATCTTCATGGTGGGTTACGGATGTACAATCACACCGTCGCTCCGCGTAGATGGGCCGGACATTGTGTGGTCGGGAGAAAGGCCGCAACCGCAGATGGGGGACGGTTAGCGGATGCACGGCGCGTGCGTGGCAGCTCAGCCTGGCGGGGACGCATGAGCGCACGCGCGGCGCCCGATACCGTGCGGCCTGGTGACATGCGAACCTTTTTCATCCTTACGAAGACCTTCCGTACACCGCGGGTGCGGCGCGGGCGGACGCACCAGGTTCGCCCATGAGCATGCAGCGGCAGCCTTCGAGCGAGCTGACCATCGGCGTAGTGGGACCGCATGAGCTGGTGGAGCGGGTCATGCTGTCCGGCGCCTCGGCGACAGGCCCCAGCGCGTCGGGACTGCCCGGTGCGGCCGGCGGGATGCTCGGCGGCGCGGGCGGCGGGGTGGCCAGGCGGCTGGTCGCCGCCGCCTACCGGGACGAGCAGGAAGCGGCCGACAAGGTTCTGCGGCTCGGCCCTATCGTCGATGTCTGCCTGTTCGCGAGCCCCGTCCCCTACGAATACGCCAGGAAAGCCGGCGCGCTGGCCGGGCCGGCCACCTGCGTCCCGCTGGACGGCAGCGCGCTCTACGGTGCGCTGCTGCGGGCCGGCCAGGGTGCGGCGTACGACCTCGCCCGGGTCAGCGTGGACGTGCTCAGCCGCGGCGACGTGGAGGAGGCGTACGCCGAGCTCGGCCTGTCCGCGCACAGCGTGCACGTCCGCGAGGAGACCGCCAGCGCCGCGACGCTCGCCGCGTTCCACGAGCGGCTCAGCCGCAGGAACGAGACGTCGCTGGCGTTCACCTGCCTCAACTCCGTCGCCGAGCGGCTGTCCGCGGCCGGGGTCCCGGTGATCACCCTGCGGCCGACCGGCAGCGCCATCCGGGCCGGGCTGCGCACGGCCACGCTGCTCGGCAGCCAGCGCAGGCTGGAAGAGGCACAGCTGGCCGTGGTCCTCGTCGAGGTGCCGACGCTCAGGGATACCCAGCGACGTTCGGCGCCCCGGCAGTCGCGGGAGGAGCTCCGCCTCACCGTGCACCGGTTCCTCGTCCAGGAGACGCAGCGGATCCAGGCGACGGTCAGCCCGATGGGTGATCACTGCTTCCATGTCACGGCGACCCGGGGGTCGCTGCACGGCAGCACCGACGGGTTCCGCGTGCCGCCGTTCACCGAACGCGCGCGCTCCTCCCTCGGTATCGCCCTCGACGTGGGCGTGGGGATGGGCCGGACCGCGCAGGAGGCTGAGGCGCATGCCCGCGCCGCGCTCGGCCGCTCGCAGTCAGGCCAGCGGGCGGGCGTGTTCGCGCTGGACCGGGAGGGCAGGGCCCTGGTGCCCGCGCCGCGCCAGCCGGCGCTGCCGCCGCCGCAGGCCAGGCCCAAGGGGATCGAGACGTTGTCCCGGCTGGCGGACAAGGTGACCGGGGGCGACGCCGCGCTCGTCGTGGACGCGGAGATGGCCGGCAGCCTGCTCGGCGTCACGCCGCGCACCGCACGGCGGCTGCTGCGCACGCTGGTGGACGAGGGGCTCGCCTGGCCGCTGCCGCCGAGCCGGACGCCTCAGCCAGGGCGGCCGCGGCAGTTCTACCGGCTGATCGTGGAGAAGCTGGAGCACAGGCCGGCCAGGTAACCGGCGGCGGCCGCCGTCCGGCCGCCGGCCGGGCAGGTAGCGGCGAGAAGGCGTGCCGCGCTGGTCACCGCGCCAGATTCTGCTGTCCGCAGAGCACCGCAAGGCTGGCCCGGATTCCGTGCTGAACTGATCGTGTGCAGGCGCGGCCGGAGGGGTGACATGCGCGTACTGATGATCGGCGGCACGAGGTTCATCGGCCGCAGGATCACCGAGCAGTTCGTCGCGCGCGGCGACGAGGTGACCGTCGTGCACCGCGGCGAGAACGAGCCGGCCGGGCTGGCCGGGTGCAGGCACCTGCACGCCGACCGCCGCGATTTCGCCGCACTGGCCGCGGAGGTGAAGGCGCTGCGCCCCGACGTGGTGGTGGACACGCTGGCCATGTCCGGGACCGACGCCGGCGCGGTGCTGCCGCACCTGCCGGACACCAGGCTCGTCGTGCTGTCCAGCCTGGACGTCTACCGCGCCTTCGAGCTGGTGCTGGCGGAGCGCGGCGGCGAGCCTGTCCCGGTCACCGAGGAGTCGCCGGTCCGCCTCGGCCGCTACCCGTACCGGGGCCAGCTGCCCGGCCGTGACGACTACGACAAGCTGGACGTCGAGCCGGCCTACCTGGAGCGCGGCGGCGCCGTGCTGCGGCTCGGCTTCATCTACGGGGAGCACGATCCGCAGCGACGGGAGGAATTCGTCCTGCGCCGGGTGCGGGCCGGACGCAAGCGCATCCCGGTGGGCACCGGCAGCTGGCTGCTGAGCCGCTGCTACGTGGGCGACGTGGCGGGCGCCGTGCTCGCGGCGGCGGACACCGGCGCCGCGAGCGGTCAGGTACTCAACGTGGTCGAGACCGCGTCGGGCACGGTCGCCGACTGGACGCGGCAGATTCTCGCGGCGGCCGGCCATGACGCTGAGCTCGTGCCGGTGCCCGGCCCGGACGTGCCCGAGGACCTGGACCTCACCCGCGACCACGCGCAGCACATGCTCGCCGGCAACCACAAGGCCCGCGAGCTGCTCGGCTGGCGACCCGACGATCCTGAGCGCGGCATCGCCGCGGCCGTCCGCTGGCATCTCGCCCACCCGCCAGCCGACGCCGACCCGGATTTCACCGCCGACGACCGCGCCCTGGCGCAAGCCGCGCAATAGTAGGGCCCGGCCGCGCCGGTCGCCGCCAGTCCAGCGACCTGGCCGGCGGCAGCCGTTCGGAATGATCTCGGGTTGACGGCGGCGCGGCGGGTTAATGGCGGCGCGGGTAGGCCTTGGCGATGGCGAGGAATGCCTCGTTCGCCTCCGGGTCGCCGATGGAGACCCGGGCGCCCTCGGCGCCGAACGGGCGGATGCTGATGCCGGCGGCCTCGCATTCGGCGGCGAAGTGACCGGTGTCCTGGCCGAGCCGCAGCCAGACGAAGTTGGCCTCGGTGGGCGGCACGGTCCAGCCGTCGCCGATCAGAGCGTCGCGGACCCGGGTCCGCTCGCCAACCACCGCATCGACCCGGTCGAGCAGCTCCGGCTCGGCCGCGAGCGACGCCACCGCCGCGGCCTGGGCGAGGTGATTGACCGTGAACGGCAGCATCGTCGCCCGGACCGCGGCCGCGACCGGCTCGGCCGCCACCAGGAAGCCCACCCGCAGGCCGGCCAGCCCGTAGGCCTTGGAAAACGTGCGGAGCACCGCGAGGTTGGGCCATCCCTTGTAGAGGGTGAGCCCGTCCGGCATGCCGGGGTCACGGACGTACTCGCAGTACGCCTCGTCCAGCACGACCAGGCAGTCCGGCGGCACCCGGTCGAGGAATTCCTCCAGCTCGGCGCGCCGCACGACGGTGCCGGTGGGGTTGTTCGGGTTGCAGACGAAGACGATCCTGGTCCGTTCGGTGATCGCGCCGGCCATCGCGGCCAGGTCATGCGTCTCGTCGCGGAGCGGCACCCGGACGGATTCGGCGCCGGACAGGTCGGCGAGCGTGGGATACGCCTCGAACGACCGCCAGGCGTACAGCACCTGCGCGCCGGGCTCCGCGGCCGCCGCGAGCAGCTGCTGGGTCACTCCGACTGAGCCGCAGCCGACGGCGACGTGCTCCGGCGGGACCCCGAACCGGGTGCTGATCGCCGCGGTCAGGTCCGCGGCGCCGTTGTCCGGGTACCTGTTGACGTCCCCGGCCGCCGCCACGATCACCTCCCGGACCGACGGCAGCGGCCCGAACGGGGACTCGTTGGACGACAGCTTGAACGACCTGCCGTCCGGGGAAGACGGCGCGCGGCCCGGCTTGTAGGCGGCAAAGCGGTCGAGCACGGAGCGGAAACGGGGTGATTGCGCGGCGGGCACCGTTGACCTCCAGCAACTCGGCGACTTGCCTGCCAGTCTTACACCCGGGACGCAGTGACCGGGCCCGGCTGGCCGCTCAGACGGCAGCGAGGGCCCGCTCGAAGGCGGCGAGGACGTCCGGGCTGAACAGCACGAACGTGACCTCGGTGACCCGGGTCGATGTCTCGGTTACGGTGCTCACCGCGATCCGGGCGGCGTCATCGACCGGCCAGCCGTAGATCCCGGCCGAAACCGCCGGGAACGCGACGCTGCGCGCGCCGAGCTCGTCGGCGACCCGGAGCGATTCGCGGTAGCAGGAGGCCAGCAGCGGCGAGCGGTCCGCCGACGCCGAGTAGACGGGGCCAACCGTGTGGATCACCCAGCTGGCCGGCAGCCGGCCTGCGGTTGTGGCCACCGCCTGGCCAGTCGGCAGGCCGCTGCGCAGGGGCCCATCTCGGAGCGTGCGGCACTCGGCCAGGATCTCCGGGCCGCCGCGGCGGTGGATGGCCCCGTCCACCCCGCCGCCGCCGAGCAGCGACGAGTTCGCCGCGTTGACGATCGCGTCCGCGCGCTGCGTCGTGATGTCCCCTTGGACCAGGCTGATCTGCATCAGGGCTCGGCCCCCTAACGATAAAAGACACGCGAGCCGGCAGGTGGCGCGTGCCACCCGCCGGCTCGGTGTCAGCGTTCTATCCCAGCGTCACAGACGCTGCTGCTGACGGGTCAGCCGGTGTTGACCGCTGTGTCGTCAACGACGAACGACGTTTGCAGCGAGAAGTCCTCCGTACCGGTGAACTTGAGGGTAACGCTGCTGCCGGCGAAGCTGCCCAGCGAGTAGGTGTGCAGCGCGTAGCCGCTGGCGTGGTTGAGGTTGGAGAACGTCGCCACGGTGGTGCCGTTGGCCGTGATGGTCAGCTTGTCGTACTGCACCGTGGTGGTGGTCTCGGACGTGTCGATGTGCAGCCAGAAAGCGAACGTCGTCTTGGTGCACCCGGCCGGGATCGTTACTGTCTGCGACAGCGTGTCGGTGTGAGTGGTGCCGTAACCGTCGAGCCAGGCGTACCAGCTACCGCTGTGCGCGGTCTCGCCTGCGCCGTTCGGGTTGATGACACCCGCGGTCGACGTCCACGGAGCGGCCGACCCGGTCTCGAAGCCCGGGTTGCCGAGCAACTGCTTCGCGGTGCAGCCGCCGCCGCTGGAGCTGATCGTCCAGGTGAAGCTGGCCGAGCCGCTGGCGCCGGTGGTGTCGGTGGCCTTCACCGTGACGCTGTAGGTGCCCGCGGTGGTCGGCGTGCCCGAGATCAGGCCGGACGAGGAGTTGATCGACAGCCCGGCCGGCAGCCCGGTCGCGCCGTAGGTCAGGGTCTGCCCGGAAGCCGAGTCCGTCGCGTGAATCTGCAGGCTGACGGCGGTGCCGACGGTGCCGGTCTGGTTACCGGGGTTGGTCACCGTGACCGTGTTACCGCTGGCCGGGTTGATGGTCCAGGTGAAGGAGGCTGACCCGTTCGCGCCGGTGGTGTCGGTGGCCTTCACGGTCACGCTGTAGGTGCCCGTGGTGGTCGGCGTGCCGGAGATCAGGCCGGACGAGGAGTTGATCGACAGCCCGGCCGGCAGCCCGGTGGCACTGTAGGTGAGGGTCTGCCCGGAGGCGGAATCGGTGGCGTGGATCTGCACGCTCGCCGGGGTGCCCACGGTCCCGGTCTGGTTACCAGGGCTGGTGACCGTGACGGTGTTCGAGCCCGGGTTGTTGACGATCGCGTGGCTGGCCTGGCAAGCGCCGTTGCCGCTGTTGCCGTCGTTGCCCCAGGTGGTCTGCATGGCGAAGGTGCCGTGCCCGGTGGTCAGGTTGAACGAGCCGCCCGAGGTACCCGGCGTGATCCAGGCGCACTTGTCGCCGTTCTCGGCACCACTGTTGTCGGTCCAGCCGCCCGGCGGGTTCTGGTCGGTGGAGGTCTCGGCGTACTCGTGGCCCTCGACGATCGAGACGCCGTCCAGGGTGCCGGGCGAGTTGACGAAGCCCTGCCCGCAGGAAGCGCCCTGGTTGGTGATGTAGGGCAGGTTGGTGAACGCGATGTCACCGTACGGCGAGGTCACCGGGCCGCCGCTCAGGGTGCTGTCGCCGTTGTAGTCGTGCCAGGCGCAGAAGCCCTGGGTCAGCCAGCCGTCGGGGTTGGTGCCGGTCGGCGAGACGACCACGTACTGGGCGTCCCGGTTGGATGCGGCGGTGGTGTTGCCGAAGTGCGCCGCCGCGTTGACCGCTTCTACGCCGAGCTGGTGGCCGGTGGCCGACTGCGGTGAGGCCGTGCTCTCGTCCACCCACACGCCGGCCAGCGCGCCGCCGGTCGGGTAGGCGACGTGCTGGGTGTTGCTGGCCGGGCAGGTCTGGGCGCCGGTCGCGACGCCGTCGCAGTACTGGGTCAGCACACCCGACCAGAGCTCGCCGCCCGTGCCCAGGCCCTTCATCAGCTCCTGGAGATAGGGAGCCATGCCGGACGGATCGCCGGAGAGGGTGATGTCGCCGTTGGAGTTGGTGCCCTGAGTGCCCCACTGGGAACCGTAGAAGACGAGGTAGACCTTCTGGTGGCCGGTGGTGACGCCGATCCCGTCGATGCCGCCGCCGTAGTTGAGGTCATTCGCCGCGAGCGGATGGGGATGGCTGACGTTCCACTGGTTCATCTTCCGCTGCTGCGGGATGGTCGGGACCACGCCGTGCCGGTAGGCGTGGTGGTATGCGGGGGAATACGGGTTGCCAACTGCCGGCGCGTGGGTGACGGCGGCCTGAGCTCCGGGGAGCGCGGCCGCCATACCTGCGGTCAGGACCACGACCGATGCGGCAGCGATACTGCCTCGGCTGATCCAGCGTCGGACGGGGGTGGGTGGTCTCATCCTGCTGCCCTCCAGTTCACAGGTGCCGGGCACAGCCTCCGTCGGCGCACCCGGCGCGGCACACGGGGGTAACGGTGCCTGCGCGAACCTTAAACGCGGTCATAACAGGACGTCAATACATGTTACTAAGTGTAATGCTAGAAAGCCTGGAATACCCGATAAGTCCGGATATCCCCAGCTGAGGGAGTTGCGGACGGGTGAGCGGCGACACGTGCGGGCCGGTGAAATCCTGGAACCGCAATCACCTGGCGGGCGTCCAATCATTGCGAGCCAGCCGGGGCTCACTGTCACCGGCGGCCCGCACAGCGAAAGGAGACCGACGTGCGCAGCGTCCGGCTTCTCGCTGCCGCAGCAGCCATCGGCGCATCGGTCGTGACCGTGGCCTGCGGGCAGCAGCAGGGAATCAGCACCGCGAACTCCTCGCCCGACCCCTCCTCTGCCGCCCCGCGGACCGGGTGCCAGAGCGCTACCCCGGCCCGGCACACCCTCGCGCTGGGCGCCAGCGACAGCGGCAGGACGTTCTGCGTCCCCCGGGGGGCCACCGTGCTGCTGATCCTGCGCGGCCTGCCCGGCCGGACCTGGGTACCGGTTCACGCGAGCTCGGCCGCGCTGATGCCGCGGGCAGACGGCCGCCTGATGCTGGCCCGCTGGGTGACCGGTGCCTCGTTCCTGGCCGCACACCCCGGTACCACGGTGCTCTCGTCCATGCGGCCGGTGTGCCGGGCACCCGCGACCGCCGGGACTCAGCAGTCGCCGCCAGCCGCCGCGTCCTGCACCGCGGAGCTGGCCTTCCGCGCGACGATCGTCGTCACGGGTAACTGATGCCGGCCGGGCCGGTGACCGTGACTGACCGGCGGATGGGGCCCTGTCCGGCATCGGGACCGCCGGATACAGTGACCTGGTGAACCGACTCGGCGAGCTTGAACGTGCGATCATGGACGTGCTCTGGGAAACTGCCAGTCCGCTCACCGTCCGCGAGGTAAGCGAGCGCCTGACCGAGCGCGACCTGGCCCACACCACCGTGATGACGGTGCTGGACCGGCTGGCCAAGAAGGGATTCGCCGTGCGCGAGCGCGATGGCCGCGCCTGGCAGTACGAGCCCGCGGCGAGCCGGGAGGCATACGTCACCGAGCTGATGCTGAGCGCGCTGGACCAGGCCGGGGACAGGCAGGCCGCGCTGGCCCGGTTCGCCAGGTCCGTCACCGATTCCGAGGCTCGGGCGCTGCGAACCGCCCTCGAGGCGTTCGAAGGCTGTTACGGGGACTGAGTTCGAGTGTTTGCCTCGGTGTTTGTTTTCGCCGCGGTCGCGATGACCGCCGTGGCCGTGGCCACCATGCTCGCCTCGGCGGCCTGGCCCGGCCGGGCGCCCGCTGCGGCCATCATGCTGTGGCAGGCCCTCGGCCTCGGCTGGGGCCTGGCGGCCGTCGGCACGCTGGCGGCGCTGGCGGCCAGGCCGGAGCACGCCGGCGTGGCCGGCGGGGTCATGGCCTTCGCGACCGGTGCGGTCACGCCATCCGCGTCGCACGCGCACGGGCTGCTCGTGCTGACGGCGCTACGGCTCGTCGCCCTGACCACTGCCGTCGCGTTGCTGGCCCTGCTGTGCTGGGTGCTCGCCGCCGCGTGCGCCGCGGGACTGCGCACCCGGCGCAGGCACCGCGCCCTGCTGGCCCTGCTGGCCCGCGGTGACCCGAAGGCGCCGGGCGCGCTGGTCCTCGATCACCCGGCCGCCGCGGCGTACTGCGTGCCCGGGCTGCGGTCCCGCATCGTGATCAGTGCCGGGACGCTGGACCTGCTGGACGCGGCCGAGCTGGCGGCGGTGCTGGCGCATGAGCGGGCGCACATCAGGGAGCGGCACGATCTCGTGCTGCTGCCGTTCACCGCGCTGTGCCGCGCCTTCCCCCGGTCCGGGGTCACGCAGCGGGCCAATCAGGCCGTGGCGCTGCTGGTCGAGATGCTGGCCGACGACCGCGCCCGCCGGTCGCGGCCGGCCAGGGAACTGGCCACCGCGCTGATGCGGTTCGGCGTGGCGGGCGCGCCCGCCCCGCCGTCGGGTGCGCTGGCCGTGGCCGAGGCCGAGGCCGGCGGCCAGGGCGAGGTCGTGACCAGGGTCGCCCGGCTGCTCGAGCCCCAGCCCGGGCTGTCCCGCCCGCTCTGGGTCGCGGTCTGCTGCAGCGCGGTAGTGCTCGTCGTGGTGCCCGCCGCGCTCTTCGTCATCCCGATCTGAGGGCCCGCCGCAGTAGGCTGCCTCGGTGAGCGAGACTCAGTGGCGGACGCACCGGCTCGAACTTGATGACCAGACCCTCCGTGAATGGGACGCCGCGGTCCTGGCCGCGGGCCCGGACGGGATCGTGCTGGACACCTCGGCCTTCTACCCGGGCGGCGGCGGTCAGCCGCCCGACCACGGGGTGCTGCTGTGGGGCGGGGTGCAGACCCGCATCGTCGGCGCCCGCAAGGGCGACGACCTGTACCTGATCCCGGCCGAGGGCGACCCGCTGCCGCCGGCCGGCACGGCCGTGCGCGGCGCGGTCTCCGATGACCGCCGGACGGCGCTGATGCGCACGCACTCCGGGCTGCACGTGCTCTGCGGCGTGGTGTTCCGGGACTTCGGCGCGCTGGTCACCGGCGGGAACATGGAACCGCTGACCGCGCGGATGGACTTCAACCTGCCGCAGGTGCCCGACGGCTTCCGGGACGCGGTCGAGTCGGCGTGCAACGCCGAGCTGGCGGCGGACCGGCGGATCGACGTCAGGGTGCTGCCGCGGGCGGAGGCGTTTGCCCTGCCCGACATCATCCGCACCGCCACCAATCTGGTTCCCGCCGAGGTCAAGGACGTGCGCATCATCGACATCGTCGGGCTGGACCAGCAGGCGGACGGCGGCACGCACGTGGCCGCGACCAGCCAGGTCGGCCGGATAGAGGTCGTGAAGGTCGAGAACAAGGGCAAGGGGTTCCGCAGGCTGCGGATCCGCATCGCCGACTAGCCGGTACTAGCGGCGGGCGAGCCCGTTACCAGGGACCGTACGGTCCCGAGCTCGAGCTGCCGCCACTGCCCACTTGCTTGACCTTGGGCCGGACGTCGGTCAGGTAGATGGCGGCGGCGACGAACGCGGCGACCGGGAGAATCTGGATCACCGACAGGTTCTTCACGTAGGCCGCGTAGCCGAGGCCGATCACCGTGGACACGCCGAGGATGACCAGCCACAGCGGCTTGGTCTGCTTGCCGGCGGCCACGTACGCGCGCGACGGCCGGGTCATCGCGTCGATGAAGGCCCATGCCTCGACCACGAACGCGGCGAGAGCGAGTGCCTCAAAGAAGTAGTTCAGCGGAGTGTACGCACTGAAATGGTTAAACACGAGATCAGGCTATCCGTTCGCCGGACACGCTGGAACCCGCGTCGGGACCCGGCGTATTGAGGGCCGGCTCGCCGGTTTCACCCAGCACCTCGGGGGGCAGGACCGTCCCGTTGACCGGCTCGGCCAGCCCGGCGGTCTCGGTCCGGAACGACTCGTAGATTTCCAGCATGATCTGCTTCTGCCGCTCGGACAGGCCCGGGTCGGCGAGCACGGCCGATCGCACCCCGCTGTCCGGCGCACGGTCCTCCAGGATGCCCGCCTGGACGTACAGCGCCTCCGCGGAAATCCGCAGCCCCTTGGCGATCTGCTGCAGTATCTCCGCGCTCGGCCTGCGCAGCCCCCGCTCGATCTGGCTCAGGTAGGGATTCGAGACGCCGGCGGCCTGGGCGAGCTGGCGGAGCGAGATCTTGGCCAGCTCCCGCTGCTCCCTGATGTACTCACCGATCGAATCGACGTTCACCATGGGCCCATTATCCCACCGGGGTGCTTGCAACTGCAAATCCGGAGCAAGCACCTCAGCTAGCGGCCGGCCGGGTCAGCGCCGGCCGGGTCAGCGCCGGCCGGGTCAGCGCCAGCCGGGTCAGCGGGCGCCGATGACCACCCGGATCTCGCCGACCCGCTGGCCGCCGCCCAGGACTTCGGCCAGCGCCACCCGCTCGAGGGCGCTGACGTCGGCGCCCGGCTCGGCGTCCGCGCCGAGCGCCCGCAGCAGCGCGACGGTCACCGGCGGCCTGGCCCGACCGGCACCGTCGTCGATCTTGAATGCCCCGGCGCGGCCGTCGGCGAGCGCGAACGCCTCGACTCCCTCCGCGCCGGACTTGAGCAGCAGCCCGGGTACGGCGTCCATCAGCGCTCGCTCCGGCCGTGTCGTCCCCGACGTCCAGTCCGGGTAGGTTCGCATGGCATCGGCCACTGCCCGTTCGGGAGATCCCTGGTCGGACAGGACCATGGCACGGAACGCGCGGGCCAGGCCGGACACCGGCAGGGCAAACAGCGGGGCGCCGCAGCCGTCCACGCCGACGGCCGTCACCGGCTGGCCGGCCAGCCGCTCGATGGTGCGGCGGATCTCGGCCTGCAGCGGGTGCGCCGGGTCGCGGTAGCTGCCGGTCGGCCAGCCCGCGGCCACGCAGGTGGCCAGCATCGCCGCGTGCTTGCCCGAGCAGTTCATGTGCACCCGGTCCGGCGGAGCGCCGCGGCGGATCATCGCCTGCTGGGCAGGCTCGTCGATCGGCAGGCCGGGCGGGCACTGCAGGTCAGCTTCGGACAGGCCGGCCCCGGCGAGGATCTCGCGCACCCCGGCGACGTGGAAATCCTCGCCGGAATGGCTGGCCGCCGCCAGCGCCAGCAGCTTGCCGTCCAGGCCCAGGCCACAGCGGACCATCGCCGCGGCCTGCAGCGGCTTGTTGGACGACCGGGGCAGGACCGGCTCGTGCACGGCGCCGGCCTGCAGCACCGGGCTGCCGTCGGCGCCGAGGGCGATGACCGGGCCGCGGTGGACCGACTCGATGAATCCTGACCGGATGACCTCGGCCAGGACCGGGTTCTCAGTGCTGATCGCCGACTCCGAGGAAGGCGCGCGCCTGGTCCGGGCGCATGGGCGGACGCTGGGAAAACTCGGCGAGGGCCGCCGCGCGCCCGACCAGCTCGGCGTTGCCCGTGACCGGCCGGCCCTTCGCGTAGCTGGTCGTGTCCTCCATGCCGACCCGCAGGTGCCCGCCCGCCGACAGCGCGGCGAACAGCACCGGCAGCGTGGTGCGGCCGATGCCGGTGGCCGACCAGCTGGCGCCGGCGGGCAGCGCCTCGACGGCGCTGACCAGGGTGGCGGCGTCGCCGCGCATCCCGCCGGGTACCCCCATCACCAGGTCGCAGTGCACGTGCCCGCCGTACGGCTCGCCGAGCTCGTCCAGCAGCCGGTGCAGCGTCGCCACGTGGCCGAGGTCGAACAGCTCGAACTCGGGCACCACGTGCAGTTCCTGGGTGCGCGCGTACAGCTCGCGGATGAACGGCCACGGGTTCATGAACACCTCGTCGCCGAAGTTCACCGTGCCGCAGGTGAGCGAGCAGCCGTCCAGTCCCGCGTCCAGGACCGCCAGCCGGTCGGCGTAGGCGTCGGTGACCGCTCCGCCGGTGGACAGCTGCACGATCAGCGTGCTGTTCTCCCGCAGCGCGGCCACGGTGTCCTTGAGCCTGGCCGGATCCAGGGTGGGGCGCGCCTGGTCGTCCCTGATGTGCACGTGGATCACCGACGCCCCGGCCGCCTCGCACTCCCTGGCGGTGGTCACCAGCTCGTCCAGGGTCACCGGCAGCGCGGGGTGCCGCGTCTTGTCGGCCTCGGCGCCGGTGGGGGCGACGGTGATGAGCGTAGTGCCGGATCCGGCGAGCGTGTCAGTTGTCATCAGGGCAGAATGCATCCTCGTGCGAGCCGTCGTCCAGCGCGTCAGCCAAGCGAGCGTCACCGTTGATGACGTTACTGCCGGGTCGCTGCGCGAGCCCGGCCTGGTGGTGCTCGTCGGCGTGACGCACTCGGACACCCGGCAGACGGCGGCAGTCCTGGCGCGCAAGATCTACCATCTGCGGATCCTGGATGGCGAGCGGTCGGCCGCGGACGTGGCCGCGCCGCTGCTCGTGATCAGCCAGTTCACGCTGTACGCGGACACCCGCAAGGGACGCCGCCCGTCCTGGCTGACGGCGGCGCCTGGCCCGGTGGCGGAGCCGCTGGTGGCGGAGTTCGTGTCCGCGCTGCGCGAGCTGGGGGCCCGGGTGGAGACGGGTGTGTTCGGCGCGTACATGAAGGTGTCCCTGGTCAACGAGGGCCCGGTGACGCTCATCCTCGAAGCATGAGGGCCGCTGGCGGCGGGGCGCACCGTCATCCGGCCGGTCCTGACCCGGCGGTCCCGGACCGGGCGGCGTCCGGCCCGGTAGCGGCCTGACCGGTGGCGGCCTGGCCGTTGGCCGAGCCGAGGTGCTTGCGGGCGAACGCCAGCGACTCGGCGAGGTCCGCCTCCCGCTCCGCCTTCGACAGCGCGCGCCTGGTGTTGACCTCGAGCACGACCATGCCGGGATACCCGGTGGCCGACAGCCGCCCGAGCAGCTCGGCGCACGGCTGGTTGCCCCGGCCGGGGACCAGGTGCTCGTCGGGGGCTATCGCCATGCCGGTCCCGTCGGCGAGGTGCACGTGCGTCAGCCGGTCGCCGAGCGCGACGGCCATGGCGATCGCGTCCGAGCCGGATGCGGCGGTGTGGGAGAGGTCGAGCGTGACGTTCGGGTAGTCCTGGCCGACCGGATCCCAGTGCCGTGCGTAGGGCACCACCTCGGTCCCCCGCGCCCGCAGCGGGTACATGTTCTCGACGGTGAAGACGACGTCGGTTTCCTCGCTCATCCGGGCCAGGCCGACCTCGAAGTCGCGGGCATACTCGCGCTGCCAGCGGAACGGCGGGTGCAGGACGATCACCCGGGCGCCGAGCTTCTCGGCCACGTCCTTGGTGCGGATCAGCTTCCCCCACGGCTCACGGCCCCAGACCCGCTGGGTGAGCAGCAGGGACGGGGCGTGCACGGCCAGCACGGGAATCTGGTGATAGTCCGACAGCCGCTGCAGGACGTCCACGTTCTGGCTCACCGGGTCGGTGTAGACCATGACCTCCATGGCGTCATAGCCGAGCCTGGCGGCGGTCTCGAACGCGTCCGGAGTGCTGTCCGGATAGACCGAGCTGGTGGACAGCGCGATCGGCGTGCGCGGCCCCCCGGCGGTCTTAGCCAACGCTTCTCCCTGGTGATGACGGCGGTTTCGCCTACCCGGGCTAGCTTATGCCGAACCGCGGCCGGGACAGGCCAGCGGCAACTGTCCGACCCGCCCGCTAGCGTTCCGGTCATGGCTAAGTCATCGGCCGGCTCGCCTCCGGCCGCCTTCCGCTGCACCCGCTGCGACTGGCGGACGTCGAAGTGGGCGGGGCGGTGCGGCGAGTGCCAGGCGTGGGGAACGGTGGAAGAGGCTGCCGCCCCGCCGCTGGCGCGCACCGGGCTGCGGGCCGTCACCGCCGGGCCGGTCAGCACCCCTGCCGTCCCGATCGGCCAGGTGGATGTGACCGCGGCGCTGGCCCGCCCCACCGGGCTGGGCGAGCTGGACCGGGTGCTCGGCGGCGGCCTGGTGCCGGGGGCGGTGCTGCTGCTGGCCGGCGAGCCGGGGGTGGGCAAGTTGACCCTGCTGCTGGAGGCGTGCGCCCAGGCCGCGCGGGCCGGCCGGGTGCTGTACGTGACCGGGGAGGAATCGGCCGGCCAGGTCCGGCTGCGCGCCGACCGGATCGGCGCCGTGCACGCGGAGCTGTTCCTGGCGGCCGAGTCCGGCCTGGCCGCGCTGCTGGGGCACGTCGAGGCGGTCAGTCCCCGGCTGCTGGTCGTCGACTCGGTGCAGACCATCGCCGCCCCTGACGTTGACGGGACGCCGGGCGGGGTGACCCAGGTGCGGGCGGTCGCGGCCGCGCTGGCCGCGGTGGCCAAGGAGCGGATGATGACCACCGTGCTCGTCGGGCACGTGACCAAGGACGGCGCGATCGCCGGGCCGCGGGCGCTGGAGCACCTGGTCGATGTGGTGCTGCACTTCGAGGGCGACCGGCATTCGCAGCTGCGGATCGTGCGGGCGGTCAAGAACAGGTACGGGCCCACCGACGAGATCGGCTGCTTCGACCTCGGCGAGTACGGCCTGATCGGGCTGCCGGACCCCAGCTCGCTGTTCCTGTCACAGCGCTGCGAGCCGGTGCCGGGGACCTGCGTGACGGTGGCCCAGGAGGGCCGCCGCGCCCTACTGGCCGAGGTGCAGGCGCTGGTCGGGTACACCCAGGCCGAGATCCCGCGCCGGGTCACCTCCGGGCTCGACGCGGCCCGGGTGGGGATGCTCGTCGCCGTGCTCAAGCGCAGGACCGGGCTGAAGCTGAACGGGTTCGAGGTGTACGCGGCGACGGTCGGCGGGGTCAGGCTCTACGAGCCGGCCGTTAACCTCGCGGTCGCGCTGGCCATCGCGAGCTCGACCGTGGGCCTGAGCGTCCCCGGTGACATCGTGGCCATCGGCGAGGTCGGCCTGGCCGGCGAGGTACGCCGGGTGCCGGGCCTGACCCGGCGGGTGGCGGAGGCGCAGCGGCTCGGTTTCCGGCGGGCGCTGGTGCCGGCCGCCTCCGGTGCGCTGCCGGCCGACGCCGCGGATCAGGACGCGCCGGGCGAGCCGATGGAGATCAGGGAGGTCGCCGACGTGTCGGCGGCGATCGCCGCGGCGCTCGGCGACTGCCCCCGGCCGGGTGACTGACCCGCCGGCCGGGACCGCGGGCGGGCGGGCTCAGCGGAGCACGAACGTCAGCGTCCGGCTGTGCAGCCGCCCGTCGGACGCGGTCGCCGTGTAGGTGCCCGGCCGGGCCGGCGTCGGCGTTCCCCGGCAGCCCGGAGCGGACAGCTCCCGCTTCCAGGAGAAGCGCAGCGGCAGCGGCACGCCTCGCTTCAGCTTCGTGGTCACCGATGCCCCGGGCTTCCCGGCGCAGTCAGCCGAGCCCCAGACCCTGACGCCGCCGGACGCGATGACCAGGGCCAGGTGCCTGCTGCCGGTGTCAATCGTGCAGGTGCGGCTGTCGGTGGACACCAGGTCGAGACTGAACTCCGGACGCGCCCTGGCGCCGTAGCTGTTACTGCTGGCCGTCATGGTGATCACCACGTCGCCGGCCGGGCAGCCGCTGCCGGCCGGGCGGCCGGCCGCTGCGGCGGCGTGCTTGGCCTGCGCCTTGCTGGGCTTGCCCGCGTGCTTCTTGCCGTGCTTCTTGTGGCTGCCGGGTGTCCCGGTGGCGGACGGGCTGGGCGACGATGTGACCGACGGGGTCGGCGACGCGGCCACCGGCGTGACCTTCGGCTGCGGGGGCGGGGTGTTCAGCGACGTCGTCGCCGCGGTCTGACGGGTGCTGGCGGCACCGCCCACCGCCCAGGCGAGCAGGCCGAATACGGCCAGGCCCGCAGCAAGGGCGAACAGCCTCCGGCGCCAGTAGACATCGGGTTCCACCGACCGGCTCCGGTTACGCGGGGTAATCGGATCCATGGGGCCAGTATGCCGAGCCGGCCACGGCTAATCCCGCCGACCCGCCGGCGGTGCCGGAGACCGGGCATGCGACGATCGGCCGCGTGGCCCTTTTCCTCCGCCTGTTCTCGTCGTGGGTACGCGCACGGTCCCGGTGACGATGGAAAAGGTTCAGTCGTGACGTTCCGGCAGCATCAGGCGACCCGGCAGCACCAGGCGCCTGGGCCGCAGGAGGCGGCCGGGCAGCACGAGGCGGCCGGGCAGCACGAGGCGGCCGGGCAGCGCGAGGCGGCCGGGCAGCGCGAGGCGGCCGGGCAGCGCGAGGCGGCCGGGCAGCAGGAGGCGGTCCTGTCCTGGTACGCGGCGCACCGGCGGGATCTGCCGTGGCGCGGGCCAGGCGCGTCCCCCTGGGCGGTGCTGGTCAGCGAGGTCATGCTGCAGCAGACACCGGTGGCCCGGGTGCTGCCGGCCTACCACGCCTGGCTGCAGCGCTGGCCGACGCCGGCTGCGCTGGCCGCCGCTCCGCCCGGCGAGGCGGTCAGGCAGTGGGGACGGCTCGGCTACCCGCGCCGGGCGCTGCGGCTGCACGCCGCCGCCTGCATCCTGGCCCGGCAGTACGGCGGTGCGGTACCCGCCCGTCTCGAGGACCTGCTGGGCCTGCCGGGCATCGGCAGCTACACCGCGGCCGCGGTGGCCAGCTTCGCCTTCGGCCAGCGGCACGCGATCCTCGACACCAACGTCCGCCGCGTGCTCGCCCGCCTGGTCACCGGCACCCAGTTCCCGGCGGCTCACCTGTCGGCCGCCGAGGCCCGGCTGGCCGAGTCGCTGCTGCCCGCCGATCCGGGGGTGGCGTCCCGGTGGTCGGTGGCGCTGATGGAACTCGGCGCGCTCGTCTGCACGTCCGCCCGCCCGCGCTGCGCCGAATGCCCGGTAGCGGCCGGCTGCTCGTGGCGGCTGTCCGGCCAGCCGCAGGCGCCGGAGCGGCGCGCCGGGCAGCGCTACGCCGGCACCGACCGCCAGTGCCGCGGCGCCCTCCTAGCCATCCTCCGCGAAACCACCACCCCCGTCACTGCCGGCACTCTCGCCCGCGCCTGGCCCGACCCCCAACAGCAAGCCCGTGCCCTAGACGGCCTCGTAGCCGACGGCCTGGTAGAAGTCCACCCCGGCAGCACCTTCACCCTCCCCGGCACCTGACATGCGAACGGGCCGCCCACCTAACAGGTGGACGGCCCGTCTGCTTACTGTCAGTGCTGCGAGCCGTGACCAGGTTGCCGGGCAGGCGACGTTCGGCGAAGCCGTCAGTCGCCAGCCCGGGTGTGGTTGCCGACCTAAGCTGACTCGGTCGATGACTCGTTCCGCCCGGCCGGCGGGCTCACCCGAGCCCGCTGGCCGACCGCCTGGCTTTCCTCGATCTCCGCGGGCGGGGCGTCCGGCACGGACTCGGGCTTGGGAACGCCCTTGAAGGTGAACTTGGCGTCCTCCCCCGTGCCCTCGACATCCACGATGACGATCTGGCCGGCCCTGAGCTCGTTGAAGAGGATCTTCTCCGACAGGCTGTCCTCGATCTCCCGCTGGATGGTCCGGCGCAGCGGCCTGGCCCCCAGCACCGGGTCGTAACCCCGCTCGGCGAGCAGCGCCTTGGCGGCGGGCCGCAGTTCCATGCCCATGTCACGGTCCCTGAGCCGCTGATCCACCTTGGCAATCATCAGATCGACGATGGTGACGATCTCTTCCTGAGTGAGCTGGTGGAAAACAATCGTGTCATCCACCCGGTTGAGGAACTCAGGCCGGAAGTGCTGCTTGAGCTCGTCCTGGACCTTGGCCTTCATCCGGTCGTACGAGCCGCGCACGTCTCCGGTCCGGCTGAAGCCCATGTTGAGGCCCTTGGAGATGTCACGGGTGCCGAGGTTGGTGGTCATGATGATCACGGTGTTCTTGAAGTCCACCGTGCGGCCCTGAGCGTCGGTGAGACGCCCGTCCTCCAGAATCTGCAGCAGCGAGTTGAAGATGTCCTGGTGGGCCTTCTCGATCTCATCGAACAAGACCACAGAGAAAGGACGCCTCCGCACCTTCTCGGTGAGCTGCCCGCCCTCCTCGTATCCGACGTAACCGGGCGGTGAACCGAACAGCCGGGACACCGTGTGCTTCTCCATGTACTCGCTCATGTCGAGCTGGATCAGCGAGTCCTCTTCGCCGAACAGGAATTCCGCCAGCGTCTTGGACAGTTCCGTCTTACCCACTCCGGAGGGCCCGGCGAAGATGAACGATCCGCCCGGCCGCTTTGGATTTTTCAGGCCGGCCCTGGTCCGCCTGATTGCCTGGGAGAGTGACTTAATTGCCTCGTTTTGCCCGATTACGCGCTTGTGGAGTTCATCCTCCATCCGGAGCAAGCGCTGCGATTCTTCCTCGGTCAGCTTGAACACCGGGATACCTGTCGCGGTAGCGAGCACCTCGGCGATCAGTTCCTCGTTCACCTCGGCGACGACATCCATGTCGCCGGCCTTCCACTCTTTCTCCCTGGTGTCCTTCTTGGCCAGGAGCTGCTTCTCCTGATCCCGGAGCGCGGCGGCCTTCTCGAAGTCCTGCGAGTCGATGGCCGTCTCTTTCTCCCGGCTCACCTGTGCGATCTTCTCGTCGTACTCACGCAGGTCCGGCGGTGCCGTCATGCGGCGGATCCGCATCCGCGACCCGGCCTCGTCGATCAGGTCGATGGCCTTGTCCGGCAGGAACCTGTCGCTGATGTAGCGGTCGGCCAGCTGCGCGGCGGCGACCAGCGCGGCATCGGTGATGGACACCCGGTGGTGTGCCTCGTACCTGTCCCGCAGGCCCTTCAGGATCTCGATGGTGTGCGAGATCGTCGGCTCCGCCACCTGGATCGGCTGGAACCGCCGCTCCAGCGCGGCGTCCTTCTCCAGGTACTTCCGGTACTCGTCCAGCGTGGTGGCCCCGATGGTCTGCAGCTCGCCCCTGGCCAGCATCGGCTTGAGGATCGAGGCAGCATCGATGGCACCCTCGGCCGCGCCCGCGCCGACGAGCGTGTGCAGCTCGTCCAGGAACAGGATGATGTCCCCGCGGGTGCGGATCTCCTTGAGCACCTTCTTCAGCCGCTCCTCGAAATCACCGCGATAGCGGGATCCGGCGACCAGCGCGCCGAGGTCGAGGGTGTACAGCTGCTTGTCCTTGAGGGTCTCCGGAACCTCGCCCTTGACGATCTTCTGGGCCAGTCCCTCCACCACGGCGGTCTTGCCGACCCCCGGCTCGCCCACCAGGGCAGGGTTGTTCTTGGTCCGGCGGGACAGCACCTGCATGACCCGCTCGATTTCCTTCTCCCGCCCGATCACCGGGTCGAGCTTGCCCTCCCGCGCGGCCGCGGTCAGGTTGCGGCCGAACTGGTCGAGCACCAGCGAGGTTGCCGGAGTGGACTCCGACGGGGCGCCGGCCGCCGCGGGCTCCTTGCCCTGGTAGCCGTGCAGCAACTGGATCACCTGCTGGCGGACCCTGCTCAGGTCCGCGCCCAGCTTGACGAGAACCTGCGCCGCGACGCCCTCGCCCTCGCGAATCAGGCCAAGCAGGATGTGCTCGGTGCCAATGTAGTTATGCCCGAGCTGCAGTGCCTCGCGGAGCGAAAGCTCCAGCACCTTCTTGGCCCGGGGGGTAAACGGGATATGCCCGGACGGGGCCTGCTGGCCCTGGCCGATGATCTCCTCGACCTGCTGCCGGACAGCCTCCAGGCTTATCCCGAGCGACTCGAGCGCCTTCGCCGCCACACCCTCGCCCTCATGAATCAGGCCAAGCAGGATGTGCTCGGTGCCGATGTAGTTGTGGTTGAGCATCCTGGCCTCTTCTTGAGCCAGCACCACAACCCGCCGCGCCCGGTCGGTAAATCTTTCAAACATCTCGCGCTCCTCACAGAGCGGTCGGTGTAGGCCCGGGATGTCCGGCCTCTTCCCTTCCGCATGCTAGCCACAGGTGCCGGGCAGCGCCGTCCGTGCACGTACACACTGGAGACGTTCCCCGACAACGGGCCTTCACCCCATCCAACTCTGTAAGGGGCCCTACGTGTTCCGAGTACGCCGCAAGCGAACGGCCCGCTGCCAGCGCGGCAGCGGGCCGCTCCGCAGCCGCAACAACCAGCTCATGTCTGGCCGCCGCGGCCTGCGGGCCGCCGGGGTACGCGAGGAGATCTCCATGCGCCAGCCGGGACGCATTGACTACCGCGGACTGCGCGCGGTCCCGCCCCCCAGCGAGCGGTCCCCATGCTCCGGTGCTAGTGCGATGCTTCGTACTCTTGAATGATCGTGGCAGGAATGCGGCCGCGCTCACTCACCTTGTAGCCGCGCTGCTTCGCCCACGCCCTGATTTCCCCGCTGCGCTCACGGCCCGGTCCCGTACGCGACCGGCGCCGCCGCCCGCCGCCCGCACTTGCCTTGCGCGCATGATCCGCGTACTGCCCAACCTTCTCACGCAGTTCCTTGGCGTGCTTGGAGCAGACGTCGATCTCGTAGGAGGTGCCGTCAAAGGAGAACTGAACAGTCTCCTGACCCTCGACCTCTCCTTCGTGGGGAAGGTCGCAGACGACCGTCACCTTCACCTTCTGTGCCATGGGGTGCCAGCCCTTCCGCTGGGGTAAGTATATTTAGTCAGCAAACATATACCCGCGGCTTGACTCTGACAATTCGCTGACGTACACAATCGAGTATCAGTTGCCGTTGCAAGACAAAGAAGCGGTGCGGAATATTACCGTAACTCTCCGTAATCAGACACTTGATACACCGACATGAAACCGGCAAGGCCGACTATCGCCGCTACTCTCGCGAACGCCTTCTGGTCTGCGGATCTGCGGCATCTTCGTAACCAGATGTGGCAGGCGGCACATCATCTTCTGCTGCAGAAATCCGGGTGCCAGCCGACATATCCTCCGTCGATCCGCTGTCTTCGGCGTTGCGCCGCCTTGGCGCCATCTCGCGGCGCAGTAGGACGAACACTCCGGCGAGGAAGGCGGCGCCTACAATCAGCGATGGCGCGAGCACGCCCAGATCCTGCAACATGCGGCGGTCCCTTCCTGCGCTGCCCGCCGGTTAACCCGGCGACTTAGCCCGGCCGGCTTACCGGGCCTGCTTAGCC
The DNA here is from genome assembly GCA_963702235.1 of uncultured Actinomycetes bacterium. Classification (GTDB taxonomy): domain Bacteria; phylum Actinomycetota; class Actinomycetes; order Streptosporangiales; family Streptosporangiaceae; genus PALSA-505. The sequence continues at coordinate 479,704 of CAVPBZ010000013.1, read as the reverse complement.
GTCTGGCGGCCCGCAACGGGCGTCCGCTGCCTTTACGTCGTGGCCGTCAAGGCCTAGCTCTCCCAGTCATTGTGACGCACCAGCCCAAACCGCGCGGTCACCGGCCAGCAGCGGCTGGCACGTGGCAGGATCGGCTGCGGCGCACTTTCCTGCCCGGCGGCCCAACTGAGCGACGGCGGCATGTTCCACGCAGACCTGCACATCCACTCCAGGTTCTCCCGGGCCTGCAGCAAGGACTGTGACCTCCTCCCCCTGGCCTGGTGGGCGCTGCGGAAGGGAATCACGGTCGTCGGGACCGGCGACTTCACCCACCCCGTGTGGGCCGAGGAACTCAAGGAGTCCCTCGTCCCGGCGGAGCCCGGGCTGCTGCGGCTGCGCCCGGAGCTTGAGGACCGGCTGCGCCGCGAAACGCCAGCCAGCTGCGTGCGCCCGGTCCGCTTCATGCTGTCGGTGGAGATCTCCACCATCTACCGGCGCGCGGACCGGACGAGAAAAGTTCATCACCTGCTCTACGCGCCGGACTTCGAGGCCGCGGATCGCATTACCCAGGCGCTTTCCAAGATCGGGAACCTGGCCTCGGACGGCCGGCCGATCCTCGGCCTTGACTCCCGCGACCTGCTGGAGATCACGCTGAACGGGGGCGCCGGCTGCTACCTCGTGCCCGCGCACGTGTGGACTCCCTGGTTCGCCGCGCTCGGCTCACGATCCGGTTTCGACAGCGTGCCGGACTGCTATGCCGATCTCGCCGGTCACGTTTTCGCCATTGAGACCGGCTTGTCCTCCGATCCGCCGATGAACTGGATGTGCTCCGCGCTCGACGCTTATCGCCTGGTGAGTAACTCGGACGCGCACTCGCCGCCGATGCTCGGCCGGGAGGCGACGACGTTTAGCACCGATCTTGATTACTTCGCGATGGCCGATGCGCTGCGAACCGGCAACGGCCTCGCCGGCACGCTCGAGTTCTATCCGGAGGAAGGCAAGTATCACCTGGACGGTCACCGCCAATGCGGGGTCCGGCTCGAGCCGGAACAGACCAGGGAGCACGGCGGGCTGTGCCCGAAGTGCGGCAAGCCGCTGACCGTGGGCGTGCTGCACCGGGTGTCCCGGCTGGCCGACCGCCCGGCCGGGTACCGGCCCGACGGAGCCGCGGCGAGCACGAACCTGCTCAGGCTGCCGGAGATCATCGGGGAGATCATGTCGGTGGGGCCGCGGAGTAAGAAGGTGACCGCCGAGGTGGACAGGCTGGTCGCCGCGCTGGGGCCGGAGCTGGACATCCTGACCGGCGCGCCGCACGACGAGATCACCAGGGTCGGCGGCGGCCTGCTCGGCGAGGCCGTCGCCCGGCTGCGCCGCGGCGAGGTGATCAGGGACGCCGGCTTTGACGGCGAGTACGGCACGATCCGGCTGATGCACCCGGGCGAGCTCCAGTTGACAGGGACGCTCTTCGACATCGAGAGGCCCGATCCGCCGCAGGATAAGAACGGCAATGCCGAACGGCTGGCGCCGGCGGCATCCGGCACGGTCCGGCCGGCCGGGCGGGGAGAGGATCCGGCGGCCGGCGAGCTGGCCGCGGAGCCCGCGACCGCCTTGCTCGACGGCCTGGACGCGCAGCAGCGCGCCGCCGCGACCGCAACCGGGCCCCTGCTCATCGTGGCCGGGCCAGGAACCGGCAAGACCCGCACGCTCACCCACCGCATCGCGTACCAGATCTCGACCGGACGGGTCCGGGCCGCCCAGTGCCTGGCGCTCACGTTCACCCGGCGGGCCGCCGGCGAGCTGCGACAACGGCTGGCGGCGCTGGCCGGCCCGCAGGCCGGGCGGATCACCGTGACCACCTTCCACGGGCTCGGCCTGCAGATCCTGCGGGAGAACCACGAGGCCGCCGGGCTCGGCCCGGCATTCCGCGTGGCCGACGAGGCCGCGGTGCTTGCCGTGGCCGCCGAGCTCGCCGGATCGGCGGCGGCCGGCCGGCGGATGCTCGCCCGGGCCGCCAGCGACCCGGAGCCGGCGGCCGCGATGACCGCGGCGCTGACCGAACGCGGCCTGGTCGGTTTCGACAGCCTGGTGGAACTGCCCGTGGCACTGCTGCGCCGCGAGCCGGAACTCGCGGCCGTGCTGCGCGAGCGCTGGCCCTGCATCAGCGTCGATGAGTACCAGGACGTTGACGAGCGGCAGTACGAGCTGCTGCGCCTGCTGACCGCCGGCCCGGCCGCGGCCGAGAGCCCCGCCCCCGCAGGCGAGGGCTCCGCTGCGGGGGCGAGTCTGACCGCCAGAGCCACGACCGGAAACGACCCTGCCGCAGATGACGGCCCGACCGCCCGAACCACGACCGGTAAGGACCCTGCCCCCGGTGCGGGGCTGACGATGATCGGCGATCCGGACCAGGCGATCTACGGTTTCCGGGGCAGCGACGTGGGATTCTTCCTGCGGTTCGCGGCGGATTTCCCGGCGGCCACGACCGTGCAGCTGAGCACCAACTACCGCTCGGCGCCCGGCATCGTGGCCGCCGCGCTGCAGGCGATCGCGCCGAGCACGCTGGTGCCGGGCCGGAGCCTGCACGCCGCCGCGCGCCCGGCGGCCGCCACGCCCCTGCGGCAGCAGCGGCCGGGGCCGTCACCGCGGACGGGCGCGCCGCCTCGGACGGGCGCGCCGCCGCGGACGGGGCCGTCGTCGGGGCCGGCGATCGTGTTCCACGAGGCGCCGGACGAGCGGGCCGAGGCGGACTGGATCGCGGCCGGGATCGACCGGCTGCTCGGCGGCGCTTCCTTCCACTCGCTCGACAGCGGGCGGTCGGACGGGCAGGGCCACGGCGGGCTCGGCCTGGCCGACATCGCGGTGCTGTACCGGACCGATGCCCAGGCCGGTTCGCTGACCCAGGCGCTGACCCGGGCCGGCCTGCCGTTCCAGAAGCGGTCCCAGGACCGGCTGTCACGCCGGGCCGGCGTGGCCGCCATCGTTGCGGAGATGCGCCTGGCCGCCGCCCCGGAGGCCGCCAGCGGCGTCGACGCCGCCCGCGGCGCCGCCGCGGACGCCGCGCCGGGAGGTGCCGGAGCGGGTGCCCCGCCTGCCGGTACCGCGGTGGAGGACGGGCCAGCGGCCGGTTTCGCCGACGGCACGCCCGCAGGTGCGCCGCTGGTGACCGGCACGATGCGCGCGGCGGTCCGCCGGCTGGCCGCGGGCCTGGCCCCGGCCGCGGCCGACATCCGGGCGGCGGGTGAGGTGCTTCGGCCGCTGGCCGACCGCTGTGACCGCGACCTGCGGCTGTTCCTCACCGAGATCTCCGTCGGCGCCGAAGCGGACGCGCTGGACCCGCGCGCTGAGGCGGTGGCGCTGCTCACCCTGCACGCGGCGAAGGGGCTGGAATTCGAGGTGGTCTTCCTGGCGGGCTGCGAGCGCGAACTGCTGCCGCTCTGGCTACCGGGTGCCGACCCCGGCACGGCTCTGGACGAGGCCGAGGAGCGGCGGCTGCTGTTCGTCGGGATGACCCGAGCCCGCTCCAGGCTGCTGCTGAGCTGCGCTACGGCGCGGGCCCGGTACGGCGCGGGCCGGCCGACGGGGCCGTCACCATTCCTGGCCCCGATCGATCCCGGGCTCCTCACCCGCACCGCGGAGCCGGTGGCCCGTTCCCGCCCCGCCCGCCAGCTCCGCCTGCTGTGACGGTCCCGGGCCGCGCCGCCCGGCACGCTACAGGCGCAGCAGCATCCTGGAGTTGCCGAGGGTGTTCGGCTTCACCGAGTCCAGGTCGAGGAACTCGGCCACCCCCTCGTCGTACGAGCGGAGCAGTTCCGCGTAGACCTCGGCTGAGACAGGAGAGCCCTCGATCTCCTCGAACCCCCGCCGGGCGAAGAAGTCCACCTCGAAGGTGAGCACGAAGACCCGCCGCACGCCGATCTCGCGGGCGGCTGCCACCAGCGCATCGACCAGCCGCCGGCCGACGCCGTGGCCGCGGGATGACGCATCGACGGCCACAGTCCGGATCTCGGCCAGGTCCTCCCACATGACGTGCAGCGCGCCGCAGCCCGCGATCATCCCGTCCGCCCGCTCGGCGACCAGGAACTCCTGGATGTCCTCGTACAGCGTGACGGTCGCCTTGTCGAGCAGCCGCCCGGATGCCACGTTGGCGTTGATCAGCCGGCGGATGGCCCGCACGTCGCTGGTTCGCGCCCGCCTGACCGTGTAGTCCATTGCCCGCACCTTAGCGGTCCGCCCGGCCCGCCAGCCGCGGCACCGGGGCTCCGGTGCAGCACATGGTTCCGGCGCTGACGGCCGGGCGGAACGGCGCAACACGCGGGCGATTTCCATTTTTATACGCAGTGTCACTAATAAATTACGCATCGCAACAAACACGGCCGCGACGTGCGTCAATTCACATTCCTGCCGACTGGGCCGGCCAGGCCCGCCAGACCAGCTGATGTCGCGGCGATGATGGCGACCTGCGGCAACGCCCGGCGGAACCCGGACAGGCAGCGCAATCCCGGAACGCCGGGGAAGGAATTGAGGCTGCCGGAATGGTACGGAAACCGTTAGGGATTCGGCGGTTCTGCTTCGCATCCGGTGCCGGTTCCATTAGTCTCCATCGCGGTTGTACGCGATCACCCGAGCCGCTCTCGGCCGGGTATCGCAACCCCTCGTCCGTGGTGCGCAGCCAGCGTTCCGGGAGCCTGGACCCGCCTTCCCCGGGGTTGAATCCTCGGGCCGCGCCCGCCCGGGCGGATGCGGCCCGTGGCGGGGGCTGTACCTCCGGCCCACACCCGGCAGGCGGCAAGGAAAGGAGAGTCTGTGGAGCGCTCGCGTCGCGGCAGGCACGCGGGGCCGGGGTCGTCGACCGGCACCCGACCGCACCGGGCCTGGGGCCGGACCGCCGTGCTGGCGGCCGCCCTCACCGCGGCCAGCGTGATCCTGCCGAGCGATCTCGGCAGCGCGGCGCAGCGGACGCCGCCGCCGAGCCTGAAGTCCCTCATCTCCCAGGCAAAGCAGCTGACCAGCCAGATCAATGCGCTGAGTGAGCAGTACGACGGGCTTCGCATCGAGCTGACGCAGGCCCGCGAGGAGGAGCAGACCGCCGCGGCGACCGCGGCCAGGGACGCGGGCCAGCTGGGCGCGGGCCAGGCGCAAGTGGGGCATCTGGCCGCCGAGAGCTACATGAACGGGAGCGTCGATCCGACGCTGCAGCTCATCTCCAGCAGCGACCCGCAGGTCGTGGTGGACCGGGCCGCGATCATCCAGCAGCTCGACCAGCAGAAGGGCGCTCAGGTCAGCGCGCTGACCACGGCGGAGAACACCGCCCGCCGGGCGCGGCAGGCTGCCGAGCAGCAGGCCGGGGTGGTCAGCAGCCTGGTCAAGCAGATGCAGGCCAAGACAGGTGCCATCCGTGCCAAGATCAACAAGCTGAACAGCGCGGCGTTCAAGCAGGCGATGGCCTCGTTCTCCAAGACGGGCAAGTTTCCCCTGATCAGCCTCCCCGGCGGCAACACCCTGGGCGAGCAGGCCCTGCGCGCGGCGCTCAGCCGGCGCGGCGACCCTTACGTGTGGGGGGCGGCGGGTCCGTCCGCCTTCGACTGCTCGGGCCTGGTCATGTGGGCGTACGCCCAGGTGGGAATCCACCTGGCGCACTTCACCGGGGACCAGTGGAACGAGGGCCAGCACATCTCCCGCAGTCAGCTCCAGCCGGGCGACCTGGTGTTTTTCTTCCCCGACATCGGTCACGTGGGGATGTACATCGGCAACGGGCTCATGGTCGATGCGCCGACCTTCGGGCAGCCCGTCCAGGTGCAGCCGGTGTTCTGGAGCGCCTTCGTCGGGGCTGTCCGCATCGTCGGCTGACCGTCCCGGCGGTTATCCCGGACCGTGATGCGATGATTAGTTTAAGTAGTCATAGATGGACTAAGGGCCAGGCGAGCACCACTACGCGACCCGTACCCGTGGATGCGAGCGAAGCTCAGCCATCCCACCGCCTGAGCCACTGAGCGGCGCGGTCCCAGTCGTGCCAGCTCAGCCACGCTGATCACGGAAGCGACTAGCTCGCTCCTGCGGCGATGCCCGGTAAATTCCGCGTATCTACACCTGGACGGGCCCGGCCCGGGGCTACTCCGGCTTGACGAACGGGAACATGATCAGCTCCCGGATGCTCAGGCCGGTGAACATGATGAGCAGCCGGTCGATGCCCACGCCCATCCCGCCGCTCGGCGGCATGCCGTACTCGAGCGCGCGCAGGAAGTCCTCGTCCAGCTGCATGGCCTCCGGATCGCCCTTGGCGGCGAGCAGCGACTGCCTGGTGAGCCTGGCCCGCTCCTCCACCGGGTCGACGAGCTCGGTGTAGCCGGTGCCGAGCTCGGTGCCGAACGCCACGAGGTCCCACCGCTCGGCCAGCCGCGGGTCGTCACGGTGCTGACGGGTCAGCGGTGACACCTCGACCGGGAAGTCGCGGTAGAAGGTCGGCTCAACCGTGCGCGCCTCCACGAGACGCTCGTACATCTCGAGAATCACCTGCCCGGCGTTCCAGCCGGGCTCGACCGGAACCCCGGCGTCCGCGCACAGCTCACGCAGGCGGTCCAGCGGCGTGTCGGGAGTGACCTCCACGCCGAGCGCCTCGGAAATCGCGCCGTGCACGGTCTTGGCCGGCCACTTGCCGCCGATGTCATATTCCGTGCCGTCGGCCCGCCGCAGCACGGTCGAGCCGAGTGCCTCGCGCGCCGCACGCTGGATCAGCTCCCTGGTCAGCGTGCCGATCGTGTCGTAGTCGCCGTACGCCTCGTACGCCTCGAGCATGGTGAACTCGGGTGAGTGGGTGGCGTCGATGCCCTCGTTGCGGAAGTTCTTGCTGATCTCGAAGACCTTCTCGATGCCGCCGACGACGAGCCGCTTGAGGTAGAGCTCCAGCGCGATCCGCAGATAGGCGTCGGTGTCATGCGCGTTCACGTGCGTGATGAACGGCTGGGCGTTCGCCCCCCCGTGCAGGGGCTGCAGGATGGGGGTCTCGGCTTCCAGGAACCCGCGCGCGTGCAGATCCTCGCGCAGCGACCGCAGCACGCTGCTGCGCAGCTGCGCTATCCGGCGCGTCTCGGGGTTGACGATCAGGTTGACGTAACGCTGCCGCACCCGGGACTCGGGGTCGGTCAGGCCCTTGTGCTTCTCCGGCAGCGGCCGCAGGCTCTTGGCGGTGATCACGAACCGGTCCGCCAGCACGGACAGCTCGCCCGAGCGCGAGGTGATGACCTCACCCTCGACGCCCACGTGGTCGCCGAGGTCCACATCGCGCTTCCAGGCGTCCAGCGCCTGCTGGCCGGAGCGGTCCAGCGAGATCATGACCTGGATGTCGCCGGTGCCATCCCTGATCGTGGCGAAGCTGAGCTTGCCGCCAGGCCGGGACAGCATGACCCGGCCGGTGACGCCGACCCGCTCGCCGGTCGCCTCGTCGGGCCCGAGATCCGCGAACCGCTCGCGCACCTCGCTGATCGTCGCGGTCCTGGGGAAACCGGGCGGGTAGGGATCGCCGCCCTCGGCCCGGATACGGTCGAGTTTGGCCCGGCGCACCCGCATCTGCTCGGGCAGGTCACTGTCTTCCGTCACCTGCCAGAGGTTACCGGCCACGTCCGGTCGCGAGCACAGGGGTTACCGTGAGCGCCGGCCCGCCGTCCTGGCGCTCACCGCTGGCTGCCGCGTCACGAATCCTCGGTGTTCCGCTCGTAGACAAGCCGGAGCCCGGTCAGGGTGAGCCACGGCTCGTACGCGTCCACGACGGTCACCTCGTCCAGGAGCAGCGGGGCCAGGCCGCCGGTAGCGACCACGGTCACCGAGTCGGGGTCGTCCGGGGCGAGCTCGCGGATGATCCGGGTCACGATCCCCTCCACCTGGCCGGCGAACCCGTAGATGATGCCCGACTGCAGCGATTCCACGGTGTTGCGGCCGATGACCCGGTGCGGCCTGGCCAGTTCCACCTTGAGCAGCTGGGCCGCCCGCCGGGACAGCGCGTTGACGGAGATCTCGATGCCGGGCGCGAGCGCCCCGCCGATGAACTCGCCGTTGGCGCTGATCACGTCGAAATTCGTGGAGGTGCCGAAGTCCACCACGATGGCCGGGCCGCCGTAGAGATGGACGGCCGCGAGCGCGTTCATGATCCGGTCGCTGCCCACCTCCTTGGGGTTGTCCACCCGGACCGGCACGCCCGTCTTGACCCCGGGCTCCACGATCACCGCGGTCACGTCGCTGTAGTACCGGCGGCACATCTCCCGCATCTCGTGCAGCACGGACGGCACCGTGGAGCACAGCGCGATGCCGGTGATGTCAGCGTCCTTGACCAGCGCGCTCTGGCCGAGCAGGCCCTGCAGGACCACGGCGATCTCGTCGGCGGTGCGGTCGGGCACGGTGGCGATCCGCCAGTCCTCGATCACCTCGGTGCCGTCGAACACCCCGAGGACGGTGTTGGTGTTCCCGACGTCGATCGTGAGCAGCATGGCCGTCAGCCTTCCCCGGGCAGCGTCAGGGGGACATTGTCGATCAGGCGGGTGCTGCCCACCCGGGCGGCGATCGCCAGCACGGCCGGGCCCGCATATCCCTCGTCCACCGCGGCGAAGGTATCCGCGTGCACCAGGCTGAGATAGTCCACGGCCAGCGGCCGCCCGTCGGCGGCACCGCGGTCAAGCACCTGACGCGCCGCCGACAGTACCGGTCCCGGGCCGCTGCCCGCGGCGTCCCGGCCGGCCGCCAGCGCCGCCGGGATGGCCAGCGCGGCCGTCCGGTCTGCCGCGGAGAGATAGGCATTCCGGCTGGAGATGGCCAGGCCGTCCGGGTCGCGCGCCGTGGGCACCGCCTCGATCGCCACGCCAAGATCGAGGTCGGCCACCATCTGCCGGATGAGCGCCAGCTGCTGCGCGTCCTTCCGCCCGAATACCGCCGTGTCGGGCCGGACCAGCTGGAACAGCTTCAGCACGACGGTCAGCACGCCGCCGAAGAACCCGGGGCGGAACTCTCCCTCCAGCACCTGTCCGGCCGGGCCGGGATCGACGGTGACGCGCGGTGCGTGCGGATACATCTCGCCCTGGTCCGGCGCGAACACTGCCGCGACACCCTCCGCGGCGGAGACCTTCAGGTCGGTGTCCAGCGGCCGCGGGTACCGGTCGAAGTCCTCGCCCGGCCCGAACTGGAGCGGGTTGACGAAGATGGACATGACGACGCTTCCGTCCGGCCCGGCGAGCTCCCGGGCCTGCCGCAGCAGCGTCCGGTGCCCGTCGTGCAGCGCGCCCATCGTCGGAACGAGCACCACGGGGGCGGTGAGGCCGGGGCGGATGACGGCGAGTTCGGCCCGGGTGCGGGCGAGCAGCGGGGTCATCCGCCCGGCTCGCCCGTACCGCCAGGACCGGCACCGCCAGGGCCGGCAGGACCGTCCGGTCCGGCTCCAGGGGGCTCGCCCGGGCCGCCCGGCGCGCCACCGGCAGGCTCGTCCCGGCCGCCCGGCGCGGCCGGGTCGGCGAGCACGTCCAGCAGGCGCCGCGCGTCGGCCGGCGCGAGCAGGCCCGCCGCGAGCGCGCGGCCAGCGGTCAGCCTGGCCAGCGCCAGGTAGGCAGCCCGTGCCTGCGGCGAGTACTGGCCCAGCACCTCGATGTGCCGGGCGACGGTGTCGGCGTCGCCCCGGGCGACCGGCCCGGTCAGGCCGGCGTCGCCGAGCCGCAGCGCGTTGTCGAGCGCGGCGTACAGCAGCGGGCTGAGCAGCCGCCCCGGGTTGGCGACCCCGGCGGAGCGGAGCAGATCCGCGGACTCGGCGACCAGGGCGACGAGGTGGTTCGCCGCGCTGGCCAGCGCGGCGTGATAGAGCCCGCGGTCCTCCTCCCGGATCAGCACGGGCTCGCCGCCCATCTCGATCACCAGCGCATCGGCGACCATCCGCAGCCGGTCCGGCGCCGTCACGCCGAAGCTGACGCCTTCGAGCCGGGCCAGGTCATCCGGCCGGCCGGTGAACGTCATCACCGGGTGCAGGGCGAGGGGAAGCGCGCCGCGCCTGACCGCGGGCTCGAGCACGCCGGTGCCGTAGCGGCCGCTCGTGTGCACGAGCAGCCGGCCCGACAACTCGGCGCCGGTGGCCGCCAGGCCCGCGACCAGGCCGGGCAGCGCGCCATCCGGCACGGTCAGCAAGACGAGCTCGGCGCGGGCCGCCACCTCGCGCGGGTCGCTGAGCGGCACTCCGGGCAGGATGGCGTGCGCCCGGCGGACCGAGGCCTCGGAGACGGCGGACGCGGCCACCACCGTGTGTCCCGCGCGCGCCAGCGCGGCGCCGAGTACCGAGCCGACCCGGCCGGTGCCGACAACACCGATCCTGAGCCTGGCCGGATGCGGCCGTGCCTGCGCCGTGGCCTGACCCGCGCTCACTGTGGCTCCATCTCGTTCCAGTCCTCACCCGGTACCGGACGACCGCGATCAGCATATCCAAGCCGGGACCGTCAGCCGGGTGCGCTTCCGGGACCGACTCCTGGGCGCCGCTGCGAGCGGCCCGATGGCCGCCGGGACCGTCTGCCGGGAACCTCACCGGTCCCGGGACCGGTCGCGCTCGTCAGGGTCCGGCGGCACGCGGCAGGACCGCTCCAGGTAGAGGGCGCCCGCCACCAGGGCTATGGCGCCGACGAACGTCCCGGCGGCGGAGAACACGTCGCCGCGGGGGATCGTCTTGCTCAGCGAGCCACCCAGGTAGATCACGAACCCGGCGGCCAGGCCGGCGATGACCGCCGCCGCGTGCGCGCTCGCCTTGGCCAGCGCGGCCGTGCGCGCGATCGCGATCGGCGGCAGCGGCCTGAGCCGAGCCGAGCCGCTGCCGTTCTGCGTGGCCCGGTTCCGGCCGGCCAGCCTGGCCCGCAGCCCGCGGCCGGCCCAGCCTTCGACGATGCCGAGCAGCAGGAGCGTCGGCACCGGCGTCCACGGCAGCGGGGCCAGGCCGGCATAGAAGTGCCTGAGCAGCAGCCATACAGCTGCGGCGCTCGCCACGGCCAGCGTGACGAGCCAGCGGGCCCGCGTCGGAGTCATGCCGGCGGCTGCAGCCCGCTGCCGTTGACGCGGTGGACACCGTCCAGGCCGACCGCCTTGAGCAGGTCCTCGACCCGGCCGCGGCCGGGTATCTCGGCGTCCGGCTCGATGTCGTGCCAGGGCGCGAGCACGAAGGCGCGCTCGTGCGCCCGCGGGTGCGGCAGGGTGAGCTCGGGATCGTCGCTGATCTCGTCACCGCAGACGATCAGGTCCACGTCGAGGGTGCGCGGCCCCCAGGCCACCTCGCGCACCCGCTGGAAGGCCTCCTCGGCACCATGCGCGCGGTCCAGAATCGTCCGGGCCGGCAGTGCGGTATCCACCGTGATGACGGCGTTGAGGTAATCAGGCTGCTGCGGGCCGCCGACGGGCGCGGTCTCGTAGACCGGCGACGCCGCACGGAAGTCAAGGCCGGGCGCGTCGAACAGCGCGTCCACCGCGCCCTGCAGGTTCTCCAGCCGGTCACCGAGGTTGCTGCCCAGCGCCAGGACGACACGGCGCGGCTCCGGCGACTCCGCCGGCTGCAGCCGGCTGAGCCGGTCCCGTCATGCTCGCCTCCGCTGAATGGTGACGGTCACATCATCGAACGCGTGGAGCAGCGGCGCCTGCGGCTTGTGCACGGTGATCTCTACCTCCTGCACGAGTGGCTCCGCCAGGCACACGCTGGCCAGCCGGTCGGCCAGGGTCTCGATCAGCTGCACCGGCTCGCCGGCCACCACGGCGGCCAGCCGCTCAGCCAGGATGCCGTAGTTGACGGTACGGGACAGGTCGTCGCCGGCGGCGGCCGACCGGGTGTCCAGGCCGAGCACCGCGTTGACCACGAAGTCCTGGCCGTCGCGGCGCTCGCTGGAGTGAACGCCGTGCCTGCCGCGCACCCGCAGCCCGCGCAGGGCGACGCGATCCAGGCTCATCCGCGCGCCGCAGGAGGGGCCGGCGAGCCCGCAGGGGTCGGCCGGCTGACCGGGGACGGCGAGCCCGCCAGGGCCGGGCGGCCGGCCGGCTGGCCGGCCAGGGGGTCGGGCCTGACCGGCGACCCGCCGCGCCAGGCCGTAGCCACCCGGACCGCGTCCACGTTGTCCGGGACCTCGTGCACCCGGACCCCCCAGGCGCCGGCCGCGGCGGCGAGCGCGGTCACCGCGACCGTCGCGGCATCGCTGCCGGCGAACGACCGCGGCGTGCCGTCGGGTCCGGCCAGCAGCTTGCCGAGGAAGCTCTTCCTGGAGGCGCCGATCAGGACCGGGAACCGGGGACCGCCGCCGCCGAGGGTGGCGATCTCGTCCAGCCGGGTGAGCAGTTCCCAGTTGTGCGCGGGACGCTTGGCGAATCCCAGGCCGGGATCGAGGATGATGCGGCCGGGGTCCACCCCCTCGGCGACGACGATGTTGACCCGGCGCCGCAGTTCGGCGCTGACCTCGCCCACCACGTCACGGTAGACCGCCCGCCGCATCATGTCGTGGCTGTGCCCGCGCCAGTGCATGACGACATAAGCCACGCCGGCCGTCGCCACCAGGCGTGGCATCTGCGGATCCGCAAGCCCGCCGCTCACGTCGTTGACCAGGCACGCACCGGCGGCCAGCGCGGCCTCGGCGACCCGGGTCCGCATCGTGTCCACGCTCACCCGCACGCCCGCCGCGGCCAGTGCGCTGATGACCGGGACCACCCGGCGCAGTTCCTCGGCGTCCGATACCCGCTGGGCGCCGGGGCGGGTGGATTCCCCGCCCACGTTGACCAGGTCGGCGCCCTGGGCCGCGAGCTGCAGCCCGCGGCTGACCGCGGCGTCGGTGCCGTACCAGGCACCGCCGTCGGAGAAGGAGTCCGGTGTGACGTTCACCACGCCCATGACCAGGCAGCGGTCAGCAGCGGGCAGGCCGGGCAGCACGCCCGGCCGCTCGGCCGCCGCTCGCTCCGGCTGGTGTCCGCTCACCCAGTCAGCCTATGTGGCTGATGTGGCTGGCCTCAGGCGCGCCGCACCTGGTCTCAGGCGGCGCCCCGGCGCGACCACCGCTGCAGCCGCCGCCGGAGCTTGCCGAGGCTGAGCTTGCGCGCCATCCGGCGCAGCTCGAGCCGGGGCCAGACGAGGAAGGCCTCGGCCTCCAGGGCCGCCAGCGCGATCCGCGGCGCGTCCCTGGTGCTGGGGAAGACGAAGAACCGCGGCTGCCAGACCGGGCAGAACTTGGCGTTGAACTTGTACAGCGACTCGATCTGGAACCACCGGGAGGCGAACACCAGCAGCGACCGCCAGGCGCGCAGCACCGGTCCGGCCCCGATCTTCTCGCCCCGCTCCAGCGCGGCCCGGAACACGGCGAAGTTCAGCGACAGGTGCTTGACCCCGAGGGACGGGGCCGCCTTGATCGCCTCCACGATGAGGAAGTCGTTGAGCCCCGGCTGGGACGACCTGTCCCGGCGCATCAGGTCGAGGGACAGCCCGTCGCTGCCCCAGGGAACGAAGTGCAGCAGGGCCCGCAGCACGCCGTTCTCGGTGGCGGTGGCCAGCACGCAGTCGTCGTCGCCGGGGCCGCCGACCCGGCCGAGCGCCATGGAGAAGCCGCGCTCGGTGGGGCTGCCGCGCCAGGAGTCGGCCTGCCGGACGATGTTCTCGATCTCCTGGGGAGAAACGTCCCCGAGCCGCCGGACCTCGGCCACGTAGCCCTGCCGGCCGACGCGGGACACCATCTGCCGCACGTTGCGCATCTGACGGCCGGCCAGGCTGAAGTCGGCCACCCCGACGATCGCCTCGTCGCCGAGCTCCAGCGCCGTCATGCATCCCTCCCGGCACCAGATCTCGGCGCCGAGCTCGCTGCAGCCCATCACGGCAGGCACCCACGCGTGGTTGGCGGCCTCGTCGAGGAACGCGCTGATGGCGCCGGGCCACGCCTCGGGATCGCCGATCGGGTCCGCGCTGGCCAGCATCACCCCGGACACCACCCGGTAGCAGATGCAGGACTTGCCGGTCGGCGACCACACCACGTTCTTGTCGCTGCGCAGCGCGAAGTAGCCGAGCGAGTCCCGCTCGCCGTGCCGGGAGAGGAGATCCCGGATGCTGCTGGCGTCCCGCTGGCCCAGCCTGCCTTTGGGCTCGGCCGGGCGCAGGAACAGGTAACCGGTCATGACGACGGTGAACAGGCCGAGCGCGGTGGTCAGCAGGCCGAACAGGTCACCACGGGAATCCGGCACGAAGTGGACCGGCCCGGAGATCCCGACGAGCCCGTAGAGAACGTCCTGCAGCCGCTGGGTGAACGAGTAGTTCGCGGCCAGGCCGCGGGCCAGCAGGATGTAGGCCAGGCCGATGGCCAGGTCGGCCACGGCGAGCCCGCAGAACACCGCCCATCCGCGCCACCTGGTCCGCGGATCGCCGCGGGCGTAGAAATGATCGTTGAAGTACAGCAGCGCGCCGAGCACGATCAGGGAGACAACGACAATCCAGACGTGGCCGAGCCCGTGCAGCAGGTGAATCCCGATATTGAAGGCGAGCAGGACAACGGCCGCCTGCCAGGCCCGGCGCTTCCTGCGCCGCAGCCCGTGCGAGAGCATCAGCAGCAGCAGCCCGATGATCACCAGCGCGGTCCCGGTGAGCGCCGTCATCGTGCCCGGCAGGACCGCGGCGTGCATTCTCCGCAGCCTTTCCTGCCAGTCGGGGCTGATGACCGAGATGATGTCGCTCAGGCCGATGAGCATGCAGAACAGGCCGACCACGTTGGGCACGGTGTTGCGCAGATTCCGCCGGTCAGCGCACGGCCGGTCAGCATCCCGCCGGTCGTGATCCGGCCGGAACGCCGGATCTCCCGGCCCGGCGTCCTGATCGCCTGAGCTCGGGTCGCCGCCGGTGAGGGTCACGGTGGGCGGGTGCACGCCAGCGTCCGCTGTGTCGTATTCCTTCATCTCGAATGTATCCGTCAGGCCCCGGAGCACGGAGTACCAGCGTACTTGCCGCTAACACCCCGTGCGCCAAAACCACGATTAATCCGAGCATGTGACATGATCGGCGATTGATGCGTAATCGAACGGTCAGCGTTTGGCCGCAAGACAACCAATTCCGCGCTCCCCCCGGAACTGCACTCAGCGCCGGCCGAACAACAGGCTCATCGCCTCGGCCCGGGTGCTGTCCGAGTCGCGGAAGATCCCGCGGACGGCGGACGTGAGTGTCCTGGCACCGGGCTTGCGCACCCCCCGCATCGTCATGCACAAGTGCTCTGCCTCGATCACCACCATAACGCCTCGCGGCTCCAGAGTGCTCATCAGCGCATCCGCCACCTGGCTGGTCATCCGCTCCTGCACCTGCGGCCGCCTGGCGTAAATGTCAATGAGCCTGGCGAGCTTGGAAAGCCCGGTGATCTGGCCCTTCTCGTTCGGGATATACCCGACATGGGCCACGCCGATGAAGGGAACGAGATGGTGCTCGCAGGTCCCGTATACCTCGATATCGCGGACCAGCACCATCTCATCGTGATCGGCGTCGAAAACGGTGCTGAGCACCTCCTCCGGGCGCTGCCGCATTCCGGAGAACTGCTCGGCGTAAGCGCGGGCGACCCGGGCGGGAGTGTCGCGGAGCCCGTCCCGGTCCGGGTCCTCGCCGATGGCGATGAGGATCTCGCGGACCGCGCGCTCGATCCGGCCGTGATCGATGCCTGCCGCGGGGGTGCCTGCCTCGCCGGGCGGCGGGCCCGCGATCACGTTCCGCGGGCCCGTCGCGGACGTCATCTGGCCTCGCTGCCCGGCGACTCATCCTGGCCGCCGCCGGGAAGCCCGGCGGCCGGGCCCGACTGGCCGTTCGCGCCCGCATTCAGGCCCTTGGCGGAGTCCATGCCGACATCGCTCGCGGCGGTCAGCGCGAGTTCCTTGCGGGAGAGGACCGGCGGCCGGTCGGACGGGACCCGCTTGCCGTAACCGGTGTAGGTGCCGCGGACGGCGCGCTTCTGCACCGGCGCGAAGATCTCGAGCACGGCCTTGCGGGACAGCGTCTCCTTGTCCATCAGCTCGACCACCAGGTGGTCGAGGACGTCGCGGTACTGGACCAGGATCTCCCACGCCTCGTCGTGCGCGGACTCGATCAGCCTGCGCACCTCCTCGTCGATAGAGGAGGCGATCTCCTCGGAGTAGTCCCTGGTGTGGCCCATGTCCCGGCCGAGGAACGGCTCGCCGTCGGTGGTGCCGAACTTGCGCGCGCCGAGCCGCTCGCTCATGCCGTACTCGGTGACCATGCCCCGGGCGATCTGGGATGCCTTCTCGATGTCGTTCGCCGCGCCGGTGGTGGGCTCGTGGAAGACCAGTTCCTCCGCGGTCCGGCCGCCGAGCAGCATGGCCAGCTGGTCCATCATCTCGCCCCGGGTGACGAGGAACTTGTCCTCCGACGGCGCCGACACCGTGTAGCCGAGTGCCCGGCCGCGCGGGATGATCGTGATCTTGTGCACCGGGTCCGCGTTGGGCAGCGCGTGCCCGACGAGCGCGTGACCGCCCTCGTGGTAGGCGATGAGCTTGCGCTCCTTCTCCGACAGCAGGGAGCTCTTGCGCTCCGGGCCCGCCATCACCCGGTCGATCGCCTCTTCCATCGAGGCCATGGTGATCTGGGTGCCGTTGCCCCTGGCGGTGAGCAGGGCGCCCTCGTTGATCACGTTGGCCAGGTCGGCACCGGTGTAGCCAGCCGTGCGGCGCGCGATGGCGTCCAGGTCCACGTCGGGCGCGAACGGCTTGCCGCGCGCGTGCACCCGCAGGATTCCCTTACGGCCGGCCAGGTCCGGCTGCGGGACCATGATCTGGCGGTCGAACCGGCCCGGGCGCAGCAGCGCCGGGTCCAGGATGTCCGGCCGGTTGGTGGCGGCGATCACGATGACGCCGCCCTTGGTGTCGAAGCCGTCCAGTTCGACCAGCATCTGGTTGAGCGTCTGCTCGCGCTCGTCGTGGCCGCCGCCGAGGCCGGCCCCGCGGTGCCGGCCGACCGCGTCGATCTCGTCTACGAAGACGATGGCCGGCGCGTTCGCCTTGGCCTGCTCGAACAGGTCCCGGACCCGGGAGGCGCCGACGCCGACGAACATCTCGACGAAGTCAGAACCGGAGATGGAGTAGAACGGGACGCCGGCCTCGCCGGCCACGGCCCGGGCGAGCAGCGTCTTGCCCGTGCCGGGCGGCCCGTACAGCAGCACGCCCTTGGGGATCTTCGCCCCGATCGCCTGGAACTTGGCCGGGTTCTGCAGGAACTCCTTGATCTCCTGGAGCTCCTCGATGGGCTCATCGGCCCCGGCCACGTCCGCGAAGGTGGTCTTCGGCGTGTCCTTGGTGATCAGCTTCGCCTTGGACTTGCCGAAGTTCATCACCCGCGAGCCGCCACCCTGCATCTGGTTCAGGATGAACAGGAAGAACAGGATGATCAGGATCCAGGGCAGGAAGCCGCCGATCAGCGACAGCAGCGTGGTGCCGCTGGGGTTCTGCACGTTGTAGCCGTCGGGCAGGCTGCCCTTGCGGTACTGGCTCTGCAGCTCCTGCTGCAGCACCTGGCCCTGGTTACCCACCCAGGAGGCCTGGTACTTGATGCCGCCCTTGGTGGTGACCTCGATCGTGTTGCTCTTGTCGATCAGCTGGGCGTTCCGCACGTTGCCGCTCTGGATGAGTGACACCACCTGTGAGGTGGGGACGGACTTGTACCCGCCGCCGGCACTCGCGTATTCGAAGACCGCGATCACCACGACCAGGGTGACAAGGACCGCCAGGAATGGCCCGCGGAAGTATCGTTTCAGATCCATCGACGAACGACCCTGCCCACTAGGGGTGCCGGGGGTCGGACCCTCCCGACTAGCGTCATGTCCCGCCGACCACCGGCGGGACTACATTGCCGTCCCAGCGCCATACCCGGCTTCCCTCTCGTTCCGGCTGTGATGCGGGATACTCGACGGTACACCGCACCCGCAGCGGCCGGCACCAGGGAGCACAGCTTCGCGGGTGACAGGCCTTCTGTGCAGATCAACGTTTCTCATCGGGGAATGTGTTCCCCGTGCCGCCGTAGACGTGCGGCGCCAGCGTCCCGATGAACGGCAGGTTCCGGTATTTCTCAGCGTAGTCAAGCCCGTAGCCGATGACGAATTCATCACCGATGTCGAACCCGGTGTAGCTGACCGGGACGTCGTTCTGCGTCGCGCCGGGCTTGCGCAGCATGACGCATACGTCCACCGACGCGGGCTCGCGGGACCGCAGGTTGCCGACCAGCCAGGACAGGGTCAGGCCGGAATCGATGATGTCCTCGACGACCAGGACGTGGCGGCCGGTGATGTCGGTGTCGAGATCCTTGAGAATGCGCACGACGCCCGACGATTTAGTGCCCGAGCCATAGGAAGAAACGGCCATCCAGTCCATCTGGACCTGGGTATGCATGGCCCGGGCCAGGTCCGCCATCACCATGACGGCGCCCTTCAGCACGCCGACCAGGAGCAGTTCGCGGCCGGCGTAATCCGCGTCAATCTGCGCGGCCAGCTCCGCGATCCGCTCCTGCAGCTGCTCCGTGCTGATCAGCACCTCCTTCAGGTCGGCCCCCATGTCGCTCGCGTCCATCCGCGCCCTCCGTCCGGTCCGGCTGCCGGTGCTGAACCGCAGCTTGCCACACTGACGCCCGCCCCGTACCCCGCCGGGCAGGTCTACCCAGCGCTGGCCGTGCCAGCTGGTGAGCAGTTCGTCCAGGCTGGCGATGTGCCGTGCGGTCAGCGAGCCGGGCGGGCAGCCGGCCGCGATGGCCGCGCGGCGGAGCACCCGGGTCCGCAGCGCGGCAGGCAGCGCGGTGACGGCAACGACGCTCATCGCCGAGCCTTGGGGCGCCAGCCGTTCGGCAGCCTGCAGGGCAAGCTCATCCAGCGCCTCGGCGTCGGCCCGCAGCTGGCCGGCGGTGCGCGCGAGCGCCTCGCTCACGCCCGGCCCGAGCGCGGCCTCGAGGGCCGGCAGGGCATGCTGACGCACCCGCACCCGCGCGTAGCTGCTGTCGGTGTTGTGCGGGTCCTGCCAGGCGTCGAGGCCGAGCGCCGCGCACGCCGCCGTCGTCCGGTCCCGGCCGATGGCCAGGAACGGCCGGCGGTACGGGCCGGTCCGCTCGGGCATCCCGGCCAGCGACCGGCTTCCCGACCCGCGCGCCAGCCCGAGCAGCACCGTCTCGGCCTGGTCATCGCGGGTGTGGCCGAGCAGCACCGCGGCGGCTCCGGTCGCCCGGCAGCAGTCGCCGATGGCCCGGTACCTGGCCGCCCGCGCGGCCGCCTCCGGGCCGCCCGGCCCGGCCACGGTGACCGCGACGGCGTGCACCGGCACGAGGCCGAGGCCGGTCAGCTGCGCGGCGACCCGCGCCGCCTGCCGGGCCGACCCGGGCTGCAGCTGGTGATCAACGGTGACGCCGCCGGCCCGCAGCCGCTGCCGCGGGGCCACGAAGGCCAGCGCGGCGGCGAGCGCCAGGGAGTCGGCGCCACCCGAGCACGCGGCCAGCACCAGGTCGCCGGGCCCGAGGTCATCCAGGCATTGCCGAACGGCGCTGCGCAACTCCGCCACGGCCGGGTGCGGGCCCATGGCTCCAGGCCTAGAAGCTTTCCCCTGCGGCGCGGCCGTACAGCTCGCCGGGTCCGGCGGCACCGCGGCCTGCCACCCGCTCCAGCCAGGCATGCGGAGCGCTGAGCTCCTCCATCGTCGGCAGCGTCTGCGGCGAGGTCCAGACCTTGTTGAACACGTCCATGCCCGACTCGTCCACGATCGTCCGGACGAACCGCGAGCCCTGCGCGTACTGCTTCATCTTGAGGTCGATGCCCAGGATCCGCCTGATCGCCTTCTCCATCCGGCCGGCCGTGCCGCGGCGGGCGTTGAAGCGCTCCCGGATCTCGGCGACCGACGGCACGACGCGCGGTCCCACCGCGTCCATCACGTAGTCGCCGTGGCCCTCCACCAGCGTCATCACGCAGGTGAGCCGGTCGAGAATCTCGCGCTGCCGGGGCGTCTGGATGGCCTCGATCAGGCTCTCGCTGTCGTCGGCGCCGCGGACCGCGCCGGCCACCGCGTCGGCCGCCGCCCGGACCCGCTTGAGTATCGCGGCCGGGTCCAGCTCCGAGGCGAGCAGGAACTCCGTCATCTGCTCCTGGACGTACCCGCGCAGCCACGGCACCGCGGTGAACTGGGTCCGGTGCGTCTCCTCGTGCAGGCACACCCAGCGCCTGAAGTCATGCGGGTTGACACCGAGCTCGCGCTCCACCATCACGATGTTGGGCGCCACCAGGGTCAGCCCGGCCGGCGCCGCGCCGTTCGCGCCGGTCTCGTCCGGCGGCAGGAAGAGCTCGTACTGGCCGAGCACCCGGCTGGCCAGGTAGGCGAGAATCAGCCCGGCCTGCATGCCGGTCATCCGTGATCCCACCGCCGTTACGACCGAGCCCGCGGGGGGCACCGAGCCGCGCTCCTGCAGCCGGGTCACCAGCGGGTCGAGCACGACGCGGAATCCGTTGACGTTGGCCCGGATCCAGCCGGGCCGGTCCACGACGGCGACCTGGCCCGCTGCCTCGGGGCTGCGCAGCCCGGTCAGCTCGCGGACCGGATCGCGGACGGCGTCGGCGAGGTCGCGGAGTTCGGTGACCGCGCGCCTCGCGTCCGTCATGCTGATCTGCGGCCCGGGACGGACCCACCGCACCCCGGTCGCGATGGCCACGTCCCAGTCGATCATCTGCGGGCTGCTCATGCCTCCACCGTACGTCCCGCACGGGGGTCCCCGGCCGCCGACGTCCAGGCTCGGCCCCGTCCGCCGGGCCCAGCCCGCCGGCCGCGGCGGGCTCAGCCGCAGCCGCAGCCCGCTAGCACGTCGGCCAGCTGGTCTATCACGCCCGCGGCCAGCGGCAAGTCCCGTGCCTTCGGCACCTGGTCGGCCATGAACGCGAACGCGAGCACGGTCCCGTCGCGGTCGTAGACCAGGCCGGCCAGCGCGACCACGGTGTCCAGGTTCCCGGTTTTCGCCCGGACGACGCCGCGGGCGGCCGCGGCCAGGTTGCCGAACACGCTGTGCCCGGGGGCCAGCGTCCCGGAGAAGCCGGCCACCGGCATCCCGGTGATGACCGCCCGTAGCTGCGGGTGCCCGGCCGACGCGGCGACGCCCAGCAGGCGGACCAGGGTGAGCGCCGGGATCCGGTCGTCCGGGGACAGGCCGCTGCCGTCCACCAGCTGCACGCCGGTCCCGGCGTGCAGCCGCCGGAGCACCGTCGTCACCGCGCCCGCGGCCCCGCTGAACGAGGCCGGCGCGCCGGTGGCGAGCGCGACGTGCCTGGCCAGGTTCTCGGCGATCACGTTGTTGCTCTCGGTGAGCATCTGCTCGACGATCGCCGCGAGCGGCGGCGACGTGACCGCGGCGATCTGCCGGGCCGCCCGCGGGGCGGCGGCCGGCGCGGGCGCACCCTCGACCTTGATGCCGTCCCCGGCCAGGAAGCGGCGAACGCGGCCGCCGCGTCGGCGGCCGGGGTGAGCGAGCGCGGCCGCAGGTTCCCCGGGTCGTCGGCATCCTCGGGCCGCCCGTTCGGCAGCAGCCTGCCCTGGTCAACCTCGAGCGAGGTGATCGCGGTGACGTTGCCCGTCGTCACGTAGCTCGGGGTCCAGCCGGGCGCCAGTCCGGGCCCGCGGTACAGCGAGGTGTCATAGCCGAGCCGCACCGCGCGGCGGTGCTGGGCGGCCAGCGCCCGGGCGGTGACCGCGGCCAGCGCCCGCAGCGTGGCCGGCCGGGGTAGCCGCGGCCGGGGGCCGGCCCGCGGTCAGCGTCGGGTCGCCGCCGCCGACCAGGACGACCCTGGCCGGCCCGCGGCCCGCGCCGTGGCCCGCCGCGGCGCGCTCGACGACCCGGGTGGTGAACCGCGCGGCCGGGCCGAGGACGTCAAGCGCCGCGGTCGCGGTAGCCAGTTTCGCGGTGGACGCTGGCTCCGCGGGCGAGGTGCCGTTCAGCGAGAACAGCACCTTGCCCGAGGCCTGGTCCGCGACGACCGCCGACACGTGCGAGCCGAGCGCCGCGGCCGACAGCAGGCCGGACAGGCTGGCCGACAGCGCGGCCCGGCCGGCCGCTGGCCGTCGGCCCCCGTCCCGGCGAGCAGCGCGTCAGGCCGGACGGCGGCGCGGCTGGCCACCACCGGGATCTTCCACAGCGCGAGGCGGCCGGGGAGCAGCCTGGCGAGCGCGCCGCCGGCCCCGATCGTGAGCACGTTCAGCAACGCAAGCGCGGCAATCGCCATTATCCGGGCGCGGCGGCGTGCCGCACCGCCGCGGGGCGGCTGGGCCATGGCGATTTCCCCTCTCCCGAGAATGCTGGACTCTTGTATACGCCCGGCGGGCGGCCGGATGCGCCCGGATAGCGCCGGCGCGGCGGCGATGACGGCGATTAAGGTGTGGGCAGGAGAATCCGGCCTGCTCACAGAGCGCGGCCTGCCGCAACGGATGGGGCGACATCGTGGACTTCGACGTGATCATCGAGATCCCCAAGGGGCAGCGGAACAAGTACGAGATGGACCACGAGACCGGCCGGATCCGGCTGGACCGGATGCTCTTCACCTCGACCAGGTACCCGGCCGACTACGGCTTCGTCGAGGACACCCTGGCCGACGACGGCGACCCGCTCGACGCGCTGGTGATCCTGGAGGAGCCCACCTTCCCTGGCTGCGTGATCAGGTGCCGGGCCATCGGCATGTTCCGGATGCGGGACGAGATGGGCAAGGACGACAAGGTGCTGTGCGTGCCGGCCACGGACCCGCGGATGGAGCGGCTGCAGGACATCGGCCAGGTCCCCGAGTTCGACCTGCTGGAGATCCAGCATTTCTTCGAGGTCTACAAGGAGCTCGAGCCGGGCAAGTCCGTGCAGGGCGGCACCTCCTGGGTACCCCGCGCGGACGCCGACGCGGAGATCCTGTCCTGCCGCGAGCGGGCGGCCGCGGCGGGATACTGACCCCGCGCCCGCTGCTGCTTTTGCCCGGGAAGTTACCGGGAAGGTAAGGTGTTCAGGCAGTAGGCACCTCGTTCGGTGAGGCGTCGACGCGAACACAGGCCACTGATCCCACGACGTCGAGAGACGCCCAGGGTCAGGACAGGTCTCCCCGGGCTAAGGGGTGACCCGAAGTGGCTGCACCGGCGGGTGCTACGTCGTGTCGTGCCAAAGCTCTGACGAGAAGGGGTGTCCCGGCTCCGGCCGGAATCCTCCCGTGTGCCAGGTACAGGCGGACACCCTCGCGTGTCACAACCGGAGGAGGCGGGACATGGATAGACCGGGTCATCATCGGCCCCGCTCCAGCACGTCCTCGTTTTCCTCCGGCACGCGGTAACCGCCCGCCCTGCGCGAAGTCTTTTCCTGACCCGGCCGCTTGCTGCGCGTGAGCGCAGCGCGGACGGATGCCGCGTGCCTCCCGAGATGCCCCGGACCGGGCAGAGGGAGGTATCACCATGGCCACGACGGCTGAGGTCCGCAGCGCGGTGCTCGACTCCGAGCACGTGGGCGACATCCGCGGCGCGCTCGGCACCATCCGGCTCGACGACGCCGCGCCCCGGCGCGGCCTGCCGGCGACCCTCAAGACCCTGATGGCGATCGTCGGCCCCGGGCTGATCGTGATGGTCGGCGACAACGACGCCGGCGCGTTCGCCACCTACGGCCAGGCCGGCCAGAACTACGGCACCCGTCTGCTCTGGACCCTGCTGCTGCTGGTGCCCGTGCTGTACGTGAACCAGGAGATGGTGCTGCGGCTCGGCTCGGTGACCGGCGTCGGGCACGCCCGGCTGATCCTCGAGCGGTTCGGCAAGTTCTGGGGCGCGTTCAGCGTCATCGACCTGTTCCTGCTGAACGCGCTGACGATCATCACCGAGTTCATCGGCATCACGCTCGCGGCCGGCTACCTGGGCCTGCCCGAGGCCGCCGCGGTAGCGCTGGCCGCGGTCGTGATCATCGGCTCGGCGTTCACCGGCAGCTTCCGGCGGTTCGAGCGGATGGCCATGGTGTTCTGCGTCGGCAGCCTGCTGCTGATCCCGGTCTACTTCCTTGCCCACCCGCGGGCCTCGCAGATGGCGCAGGGCTTCGTGCTCCCGCAGCTGCCCGGCGGCGCCGGGCACCTGTCCACGGTCATGCTGCTGATCATCGGGATCGTCGGCACCACCGTCGCCCCCTGGCAGCTGTTCTTCCAGCAGAGCTACGTCATCGACAAGCGGATCACCCCTCGGTTCATGAAGTACGAGAAGGCCGACCTGTGGATCGGCATCGCCGTCGTGGTGGCCGGCGCCGCCGCGCTGATGGGCGCCACCACCGCCGCTTTCGCCGGCACCCGCGGCCTCGGCCACTTCGCCGACGCGGCCGGGCTGGCCCAGGGGCTGAGCGCTTACGCCGGCCGGATGGCCGGGGTGCTGTTCGCGATCGCGCTGCTGGACGCCTCGGTCATCGGCGCGTTCGCGGTGTCGCTGTCCACCGCGTACGCCATCGGTGACGTATTCGGCCTCAAGCACTCCCTGCACCGCGGCGTGAAGGGCGCCAAGGGGTTCTACGCCATCTACGCCGGCCTGGTCGTCGCGGCCGCCGCCGTGGTGCTCATCCCCGGCTCGCCGCTCGGGCTGCTGACCGAGGGCGTGCAGGTCCTGGCCGGGGTGCTGCTGCCGTCGGCGACGGTGTTCCTGCTGCTGCTCTGCAACGACCGGGCGGTGCTCGGGCCGTGGGTCAACGGGCGGCTGACCAACCTGTTCACCTCGGTGGTCGTGGCCGTGCTGATTACGCTGTCGGTGGTGCTCACCGCGTCGGTACTCTTCCCGGCGATCACCGCCGGGCAGATCGTGACGATCATGATCTCCTGCGCCGCCGCCTCGGTGCTGGCCGGCGGCGTTGCCCTGGCCCGGCGGGTGCGGCCGGGCTCGGTGGCCAGCCTGCCGGTGGACCGCGCCGGGCGGAGTAGCTGGCGGATGCCCCCGCTGACGCTGCTGGACCGGCCGGTCATGTCAGCCGGCCGCAAGATCGGCATGTCGGCGCTGCGGCTGTACCTGGCGGTGGCGATGATCCTGGTCATCATCCGGATCGTCCAGCTGGCCTCCGGACACTGACGCCAGGGCGTCAGGCCGGGCGGGTGGCCCCGATCAGCCCGGTCCAGTAGATGCTGTCGATCCGGACGAACGCCCCGGTATACGGCGCGTCCACCATCTCCCCGTTACCGATGTACATCCCGACGTGGTGGATGGTGGCGGGGTCCGCGATGTTCGTGGCGTAGAAGACGAGGTCGCCGCGGCGCAGCTGGCCGATCGGGATGTGCGGGCCGGACGGCCACTGGAAGCCGGTCCAGTGCAGGATCGACACGCCGGCGTGGGCCCACGCTTCCATCGTCAGCCCGGAGCAGTCGTAGGTGGAGGGCCCGGCGGCACCCCACTGGTAGGGCTTGCCGATCTGGGTGAGCGCCCAGTCCGCGGCCGCGTTGCCCGCGGCCGCGCTGGCGCCCTGGTCCAGCGAGTAGTTGGAGGCCCAGGAGGACGACCCGCCGGGAGCGATCGTCGGCGTGTACCCGCCGGACCCGGAACCGCCGGAGCCTCCGGAAGCGGCGGCCGCGGCGGCCTGCTGGGCCTGCCGCCTTGCCTGCGCCGCGGCCAGGGCGCGCGCCCTGGCCTGCTGCAGCTGGTACTCGTGCGCCCGGGCGGCGCCGAGCGCCTTCTCCAGCCGCTTCGTGCTCGCCGCGCTGGCCTGCACCGCCGCGGTCTGGCTGGCGACTGCCGCCTCGACCGCGACCTTGAGCGCCTTGGCCCGCCTGGCCGCGGCCCGCTCGCTGTCCAGCGCCCGCCTGGCCTGCGCGCGGAACACGTTCGCCACGATCTTGGTCGCCTGGCTCTGCACCAGCACGTCGGAGCCCTGCTGCGCGAGCTGCTGCTCGGCAGCCGTCCCGCTCAGGAAAGCCTGCGGCCCGCCGGAATTGCCCAGCATCGCGGCCATCGTGCCGAATCCGGCACCCGCCTCGTATTCGTGGGCGGCCATCGCCGCGACCTGCCGGTGGCTCGACTGCACCGCCGTCGCCGCCCTGGCCAGGCGGGCCTGCGCCGCCTGGTAGGCCACCGCTGCCTGGTGCATGGCCACCAGGGTCCGGTCATAGCGCTCGATGACCACCTCGGCCTGCACCCGCAGGCTGGCCAGCCGCGCGTTGGCCGCCGCGAGCTGTACCCGGGCCGCGCTGAGCTCCGCCGCGCGGTTGCTGACCTGCCCGGCCGCCGCGTGCACGTCCCGCGCGCTCGGGCCCGGGCCGGACGCCCGGGCCAGTCCCGGCGGCCCGGCCGCGGCCGCCGCGAGCAGCAGGCAGGCACCCAGCGTTCTCAGCGCATTGCGCCGGACCGGATGTTGCCGCTCCCGCATTTAGACCCTTCCCGCCGCTCATGCCAGAATGCATTACGCATTGTAAATAGCCGCAGCAAAGAAAACGGCGCTTATAACGCCGGCGAGTCGCGATCAGCTTCGACCGGGAAAACTGCGGCATACTCCCAGGTCGCGCGCGGGCCGGTGGATGCGCAACACTAGGAGTGTGCAAAAGTGTGCGGGAGGCTCCGGTGGATGACCGCCTGGACGTGCTGAGCCGGGCGCCGTTGTTCGAGGCGCTCGACTCCGGCGAGGCGAAGGCGCTGCGGTCGCGCATGACCGATGTCGCACTCGGCCGCGGCGAGCGGCTGTTCGCCGAGGGCGACGACGGCGACCGCCTGTACGTGGTGCTGGACGGCAAGATCAAGCTCACCCGGGCGGCGCCGGACGGCAGGGAGAACCTGCTGTCCGTGATCGGGCCCGGCGAGATGTTCGGCGAGCTGTCGCTGTTCGACCCGCGGCCGCGCACCGCGAGCGCCTCGGCCATCACCGACGCGCACCTGGCCGCGCTGGCCCATGACAAGCTGCTGGTCTGGCTGACCGGCCGCCCCGAGGTGGCGCTGCACCTGCTCCGCGCGCTGGCCCAGCGGCTGCGCCGGGCCAACGACGTGATGGCCGACCTGGTGTTCACCGACGTGCCGGGCCGGGTGGCCAAGCAGCTGCTCGACCTGGCCGGCCGGTTCGGTGAGGAGCAGTCCGACGGGCTGCACGTGAACCACGACCTCACTCAGGAGGAGCTGGCCCAGCTCGTCGGCGCGTCCAGGGAGACGGTCAACAAGGCGCTCGCCGACTTCGTCACCAGGGGCTGGATCCAGCTCTCCGCCCGGTCCGTGGTGCTGCTCGACACCGAAAGGCTGCGCAGGCGCGCACGCTAAGAGACGCCGGACTCCGCTATTTCCGAACGTCAGAAGGCAGCTCACCGCGCTCGTCCAGGTAGTCGAGCTGCGCGCGGACCGACCACTCCGCGAACGGCCACAGACCCCGGTCAACGTCGGCGTAGACCCGCGCCACGATCTGCGCCGCGGTCCGGTCGCCCGCGGCCAGCGCGGCGCTGACCTCGGCGAGCCTGTCCCTGCGGTGCCCGATGTAGTAGTCCAGCGTCCCGGCCGGGTCGGGCAGCACCGGCCCGTGCCCGGGCAGCAGCGCGGCCAGCCCGGCCGCATCCGCCAGCGCCCGGAGCCGGTCGAGCGAGCCCAGGTAGTCGCCGAGGTTCCCGTCGCCCGCGATCACCGTGGTGCCGCGGCCGAGCACCGTGTCGCCGGTCAGCAGGACGCGGTCGGCCGGGATGAGGAAGCACACCGAGTCGGCCGAGTGCCCCGGGGTGGCCACCACCCGGATCTCGCAGCCGGCCCCGGTCAGCACGTCACCGGGCCCGAGCCCGGCGCCGCCGAGCCGGTGCGCGGGGTCGGCCGCCCGGACGGGAGCGCCGGTCAGCCCGGCCAGCCGCCGGGCGCCGTCGGAGTGGTCGGGATGCCCGTGGGTGAGCAGGATCTGCTCGACCCGGCGCCCGTCCTGCGCCGCCTCGGCGCGTACCCGCTGCAGGTGGCCCACGTCCGCGGGCCCCGGGTCGACCACGAGGACAGACGACGAGCCGGGCGCCGCGATCAGCCAGGTGTTGGTGCCGTCGAGCGTCATCGGTGACGGGTTGGGGGCCAGCACGCATCGCGCCGACTGGCTGCCGGATCCGTCGATCGCCGCCGCGTCACCGGTCACAGCGGGTACTCCAGCCCTTCCGGCAGGGTCAGCCAGGCCTGGCCGTCCTCCATGACCAGCTCGGGCTGCAGCGGCACGATCTCCCGCGGCGCCGCGAAGACCGCGTCGATGTCGGGGCAGGCGGCCAGCTCGGCCACCGTGACCGCCGTCGGCGGCATCAGCGCGACCTCGCGCCGCTGCGCCGCGGCGAGCAGGTCGGCCGGCCGCAGCCAGGCCACCTGGTCCGCCTCGTCCCGGATGTCAGCGGTCTGCTGGCCGGCCGGCAGCACGGCGGCGAAGAACCTGGTGTCGTACCGCCGGGCCTCCGCGGCCGGGGTGATCCAGCGGGCCCACGGCTTGAGCAGGTCGGACCGGAGCACGAGACCGCGGCGGGCGAGCAGGCCGGCCAGCGAGAGCGAGCGGTCCAGCAGGGCCAGCCGGTCGGGTTCGAGGTCGAGCGGCCCGGGCAGCGTCATGTCCTGCGCGGAGGGCCCGGCGAGCAGCACACCGGACTCCTCGAACGTCTCCCGGACGGCGGCGCAGAGCAACCCGCGCGCCAGCTCCGGCGTGGTGCCCAGCCACCTGGCCCACTCGGTCACGTCCGGGCCCGCCCAGGCCACCTCGCTGTCGGCGTCGCGGACGTCCACCGAGCCGCCGGGAAACACCGAGGCGCCTGGCGCGAACGGCATGCTCTGCTTGCGCCGGAGCATGTAGACCTCGATCCCGGCGCCCGCCGCGCGCACCAGCATGACCGTGGCGGCGTCGCGCGGTACCGCCGCCTCGGTCCCGTGGCCGGCCCGGTCAAGCGCCCGGGCGGCCCATCCTGTCGGCACCTTCAGCCGTGAGCGCCCGATCGTGATCCCTCCTTGCCGTGTCCGTTCCCGGGCGTCGACGCGCGGTTCGCCGCCCTGAGGCGGGCAGCAATGCGCGGATCGACCCCCTAATCGTCGCCGACCTCGGCGATCAGCTCGACCTCGACCGGCGCGTCCAGCGGCAGTACCGCGACCCCGACCGCGCTCCTGGCGTGCCGGCCCGACTCGCCGAGCACCTCCAGCAACAGCTCGCTCGCACCGTTGAGGACCTGGGCCTGCCTGGTGAACCCGGGCGAGCTGGCCACGAAGCCGGTGACCTTGACGATGCGCCGGATGCCCGGCAGCCCGCCGCCGACCGAAGCCACCGCGGCGAGCGCGTTCAGCGCGCAGGTGCCGGCCAGCCGGGCGGCCTCCTCGGCGCTGATCTCGGCGCCCACCTTGCCGGTCGCGAGCAGCTTGCCCTCGGCCATCGGGAGCTGTCCCGCGGTGTACACGTAGCGCCCGGTACGCACCGCGGGCAGATAGGCCGCGACGGGGGCGGCCACCTGCGGAAGCGCGAGCCCGAGCGCCGCCAGCCGGTCACCGGCCGAGCTCACTCCTTCGGCCGCTTCAGGTACGCCACGAGCTGCTCCTGGCTGGGGCCGGGGACCACAGCCACGAGCTCCCAGCCGTCATCTCCCCAGTTGTCGAGGATCTGCTTGGTGGCGTGCACCAGCAGCGGTGCGGTCGCGTACTCCCATTTCTGCATGGCTCGACCCTAGTCAACCGGGCTGCCCGCACGCAGCCCGGCGGCCGGGTCAGGTCTTCGGCTGGCGGATCGGGTCGGTGTCGGCGGTCACCGGCTCCGCCCCGTTGCCCGGTACGGCGTCCAGCCCGGCGACGGGCTCGACCTCGGGCACCGGCGGCGTCTCCGGCGCCGCCTCCACCTCGGGAACCGGCGGGATGTGGTCGGGCTCGAGCGCGGCGGTGGAGGTCGAGCCGATCGCCGCCTCGGCCGCCTCGACCTCGGCATCACCGAGGTCTTGCGGCATGGCGCGTGCCTCGCCCTGCGGCGGCGGCGCGTTCTTCTCGAAGAACCTGAGCAGCTCGACCGGGACCGGCATGACCAGCGTGCTGTTCTTCTCGGCGGCCACCTCGACGACGGTCTGCAGCAGCCGCAGCTGCAGCGCCGCGGGATCCCGCGCCATCACGTTGGCCGCGGCGGCGAGCCGCTTGGACGCCTGGTACTCGCCGTCGGCGGAGATGATGCGCGCGCGGCGCTCCCGTTCCGCCTCGGCCTGCCGGGACATGGACCGCTTCATGCTCTCGGGCAGCGAGACGTCCTTGATCTCCACCCGCTCGACCCTGATTCCCCAGGGTCCCTCGGTCGGCTCGTCGATGATCCGGCGCAGCTCCCGGTTGACCGAGTCGCGCTCGGCGAGCAGCTGGTCCATCTCGGACTGGCCGATGATCGAGCGGAGCGACGTCTGCGCCTGCTGCGAGATGGCGAACAGGTAGTTCTGCACGTTGACAACGGCCTTGATCGGGTTGACCACCCGGAAGTACACCACCGCGTCCACCCGGACGGTCACGTTGTCCTTGGTGATGCCGTCCTGAGCCGGAACCGCCATCGCGACGATCTGCATGTTGACCTTCTGCATGCGGTCGCCGATCGGCCGGATCCAGGTAATTCCCGGCCCGCGCGGCTTGGTCTCGATCCGGCCGAACCTGAACACGATGCCCTGCTCGAACTGCTGCACGATGCGGATAGAGCGAGACGCGGCGATAATGCCGCCCAGCACGATGATCACGAGGATGACCACAATCGCGGCGATCATCTCGAACACCTTCTCTCCGGGTTCACCGACCGCATGGCCTATGCGGCCCAGCCTAGTGACAATTACGTCATGCGCCAGCCGCCACGGCCGCACCGCCGCGACCTGGGCCCGGACCGGCCGCCTGCCGGGGATGAGGAGAAACCGGTGCACAGGCAGAGATAGCCTCCATACTCGTGAGCGCTCGCGACACCGACTGGGACGGCGTGCGGCTGCACGTCGTCACCGGCAAGGGCGGAACGGGCAAGACGACGGTGGCTGCGGCGCTCGCACTGGCGCTCGCCTCGCACGGCCGGAACGTGCTGCTGATGGAAGTCGAGGGCCGCCAGGGGATAGCGCAGCTCTTCGACGTCCCGCCGCTTCCCTACGGGGAGCGGAAAGTCGCCGTGGGCCCGGCCAGCGGGCCGAGGCAGGGCGGCGACGTCTACGCGCTCGCCGCGGATCCCGAAGAGGCGCTGCTGGAGTACCTGGCGATGTTCTACAACCTGCGGCACGCCGGCCAGGCGCTGACCAAGCTCGGCGTCGTGGACTTCGTCACCACGCTCGCCCCCGGCTTGCGCGACGTACTGTTGATCGGCAAGGCGGCCGAGGCGGTGCGCAGGCGGAAGGGACAGCGGCACGTCTACGACGCGGTCGTGATGGACGCCCCGCCCACCGGCCGGATCGGCCGGTTCCTCAACGTGGCCACCGAGGTGTCCGGGCTGGCCCGGGTGGGACCGATCCGCGGCCACGCGGACACCGTGCAGAGCGTCATCCGCTCACCGCAGACCGCCGTGCACTTCGTCACCGTGCTCGAGGAGATGCCGGTGCAGGAGACTCTCGACGGGGTCGCCGAGCTGCGCGATCAGGCGCACAGCGGCTACCAGGTCGGCGGGATCATGATCAACATGATGCGTCCCGCCGTGCTCAGCCCGGCGGAGCTGACCGCCGCCAGGGACGGGACGCTGGACGCCGGCGAGCTGGCCATGGGGCTCAAGGCTGCGGGCATCGATGACAGCCGGTCGCTGGCCGCCGACCTCGCCGCCGACCTGGCCGAGCACGCCAGGGCGGTGGAGCTGCAGCGCAGTGAGCGGCGCCGCCTGGCAGCGGCGGAACAGCCGCGCTACAACCTGCCGCTGATCCCGGACGGGATGGACCTGGGCGGCCTGTACCGGCTGGCCGAGGAGCTGCGCGAACAGGGAGCGGCCTGACATGGACTCTGGTCGCGCCGGCCAGTACAGCCGGCTGGACACCGACCGGCTCGCCGACGACCCGCGGACCCGCATCATCGTCTGCTGCGGCTCCGGCGGGGTGGGCAAGACCACGGTCGCGGCCGCGGTCGGCCTGCGCGCCGCCGAGCGAGGCCGGCGGGTCGTCGTGCTGACCGTCAACCCCGCCCGCAGGCTGGCCCAGTCGATGGGCCTGACCTCGCTGGACAACACCCCGCGGCCGGTGCAGGGCAGCGACACCTCAGCGGGCGGCAGCCTGCACGCGATGATGCTCGACATGAAGCGGACCTTCGACGAGATCGTCGAAGCGCACTCCGACCCGGACCGCGCCACCCAGATCCTGGCCAACCCCTTCTACCAGTCGCTGTCGTCGAGCTTCGCCGGCACGCAGGAGTACATGGCGATGGAGAAGCTCGGCCAGCTGCGCCGGGCCGAAGAGTGGGACCTGATCGTGGTGGATACCCCGCCGAGCCGGAGCGCCCTCGATTTCCTTGACGCGCCGCAGCGGCTCGGCCGGTTCCTCGACGGCAAGCTGATCCGGCTGCTCACCGGGCCGGCCAAGGTCGGCGGGCGGGCCTACCTGAAGGTGCTCAACACGGGTTTCTCGCTGGTCACCAACGTGCTCACCAAGGTACTCGGCGCGCAGGTCCTGCGGGACGTGCAGACGTTCGTGACCGCCCTGGACACCATGTTCGGCGGGTTCCGCGAGCGGGCGGACTACACCTACCGGCTGCTGCAGACGCCGGGCACGGCGTTCCTGGTGATCGCCGCCCCCGAGCCGGACGCGCTGCGCGAGGCGTCATACTTCGTCGAGCGGCTGTCCAGGGACCGGATGCCGCTCGCCGGGCTCGTCGTCAACCGGGTGCACCGGGCCCGGGCGGCCCGGCTGTCCGCCGCCCGCAGCCTGGCCGC
Organism: uncultured Actinomycetes bacterium; assembly: GCA_963702235.1. Classification (GTDB taxonomy): domain Bacteria; phylum Actinomycetota; class Actinomycetes; order Streptosporangiales; family Streptosporangiaceae; genus PALSA-505. Next base: position 446,934 of record CAVPBZ010000013.1, on the reverse strand, counting down.
GGCGGAGACGCTGCAGAACGGCAACGGGGCACGCCCCGGTGGCGAGGGCCGGGACGGCCCGCACAGCGCGCGCTACCCGCTCGCCGAGGCGGCACTGCGGCTGCACGCCGAACGCATGCAGCTGGGCACCCGTGAGCGCCGCCTGGCCGAGCATTTCGTCGCCGCGCACCCATCGGTGCCGGTAGCCGAAATCCCTGCCCGTCCGGAGGACGTGCATGACCTGGCTGGTCTGCGGGCAATCGGGGAGTCGCTGGCCGGGGAGAATCCCGCCGCTCAGCCAGCGGGCTAGCGAGAAAATCTCGCTAGACAGAAAACACAGGGGTGGCTAGCTCGTCTCCGGCTGGTGGCTAGCTCGCCACCAGCTCGTCTGCATCGCGCTCGTACGTGTTCCTCGCGTGCTCAAGCAGCTCGCGCCAGGACGCGACGTCCGGCCGGCGGCGCAGCAGTGCGCGGCGCTCCCGCTCGGTCATCCCGCCCCACACGCCGAACTCGATCCTGTTGTCCAGGGCGTCGGCAAGGCACTCGGTTCGCACTGGGCAGCCCCGGCAGATCAGCTTGGCCCTGTTCTGCGCCGCGCCCTGGACGAAAAGCTCGTCAGGGTCCGTGCCCTTGCACGCCGCGCGGACAGTCCAGTCCGTGATCCACATTTGGCCCCACTCCTTCGATCGTCACGGCTGCGCCCCATAAATCCGCGCTGCCTGGCGTTCAGTTGCGGTCCCCGGCCGATGGGCGGCCCGACCGACGGCCGTCGGGCCTCGCTGCCATGGCCGTGATAGAGAAACATACGGAAGTCCGGTCCGCAGTGCCAGACCTCGTAGGGCCCATTTCTGAGATAGCCCTTCTGGGCCATGCCAGGCGGCACGTATAACTACCTCAAGTCCCACCTCAGCTACTCTGCGTGTCCGCAACCGGTTCCCGGGCACGTGCGGAGATGGCGATTGGGGCGGATCCTAGAACCGGCTGGCGTACCCTGAGGGCGTGTTCAGCTCAGATCATGTCAGCAAGGGGAGCCTGGTCGGCCGCCTCATCGTGATGGCGGCGGTCGGCGGCGTGCTCGCCGCCGCGGTCGCGGTCCCCGCCGTCGGCGGGGCTGGCATCCTCATCAAGAACGAGGCCAACAAGTTCGACTCGCTGTCCACCCAGGCGCTCGGCGAGGTGCCGCAGCGATCGGAGATCCTGGACAGCCAGGGCCACCTGCTCGCGTACATCTACAACGTGAACGCCTCGTACTACTACAAGCCGGGCAAGGTCCAGGTGGTGACCGCGGGCGGGATCGACCGGTTCCCGGTCAGTTTCAGCCAGATCGCGCCCACCATGCGCAATGCCGTCGTCGCGATCGAGGACTCCAGGTACTACCAGCACGGTGCGCTCGACTTCAAGGGCACCGTACGCGCGCTGATCAACAACCTTCAGCACAAGCCCGTGCAGGGCGGCTCCACGCTCGCCCAGCAGTACGTGAAGAACGTGCTGATCCTGACCGCGCCCAACCCGACGGCGGCGCAGGGCGCGACCACGGACACGCTCGCCAGGAAGATCCACGAGTTGCGGCTGGCCATCGCGGTCGAGCATCAGATGTCCCGCAACCAGATCCTGGCCGGCTACCTCAACGACGCGTACTTCGGCAACCTCGCCGTCGGCGTGCAGGTCGCCGCGGAGACCTACTTCGGCCGGAGCGCGAAGAGACTCAACCTGGCCCAGTCCGCCCTGCTGGCCGGCATGGTGGAGAACCCCTCCGCCTATGACCCGCTCCAGCACCCCGGCACCGCGGTGCAGCGCCGCAACACCGTCCTGGCCCGGATGGCGCAGCTCGGCATGATCTCGAACGCGGCCGCGGCCGCCACCGAGAAAAAGGGCCTCAACCTGCACGTCACCCAGCAGCAGAACGGATGCACGAGCGCCTCGGCCCAGTCAGCGGCCTTTTTCTGCGACTACGCGGTGCAGGCGGTGCTGCGGGACACGCAACTCGGCAAGACCCCGCAGGACCGGGCCAACCTGCTGGCCAAGGGCGGCCTGAAGATCTACACCACGCTCAACATGCAGGACCAGCGGGCCGCGAACTACGCGGTCAACTACACGCTGCCGGGGCACAACGCCGGTATCAACCCGGGCAGGCTCGCCGACGCCGAGGCGCTCATCCAGCCCGGTACCGGCCAGATCCGGGCCATCGCCGAGGACAGGGGATACGGGAACGGCCCCGGCCTGACCACCATCGACTACGCCGCGACCACTCCGTACGACGGTGGCGTCGGCGTGCAGACCGGGTCGTCATCCAAGCTGTTCACCCTGATCACCGCGCTGGAGCAGAGCATACCGTTCGGATACACGATGAACGTGCAGAACCACGCGGTTATCACCGGCAACAGCAACTGCAACGGCCAGTCGGTCGGGCCGTATCAGCTGGTCAACGCCAGCCTCGGCGACAAAGGGACGTACTCGCTGTACACCGGCACTACCTCCTCGATCAATACGTTCTATGCGGCGCTGGAGCAGAAGGTCGGCCTGTGCAACGTGGTGACGACCGCCGCACACCTGGGCATGACCTGGGGGAACGGTACCTCGCTGTTCAAGCCGTACGGAGGACAGCCACCCGCGGATGACCTGGCGTCGTTCACGCTCGGCTCGGCCAACGTCGCGCCGATGTCCATGGCCGCGGCCTATGCGACCGTCGCCGCCGGCGGCATCTACTGCGCGCCCGTCGCGATCAGCAAGATGGTGGCCGATACCGGCAAGAGCCTGCCGGTGCCGAAGGCCGGCTGTCACCGGGTCATGTCGTCAACCATCGCGTCCGCGGTCAACTACATCCTGCAGGGAGTGCTCACCGCACCGGGCGCGACCGCCGCCAACAGAGGAGGTATCGGCCGCCCGGCGGCAGCCAAGACGGGCACCGCGGGCGGCTCCGGCACCTCGCCGCCCTCGGCGGCGTTCGGCGGCTACACGCCTACCCTGGCCGGGTACGTGTGGGTGGGCGGCCCCACCCACACCGTGTACATGTCGGGGTATCCCTACGGCTGCTACCGGGACAACCTCGCTGGGTACAGTTGCGGGACGATGTTCGGTGATAACGCGCCGGGGGCCACCTGGCAGCTCACGTTCGAGCACGCCGCCCTCGGTCCCGCGGTGCCTTTCGGGACCGTGCCTCCCACCAGCCAGCTCTTCAGCATGGGCAACGGGCAGAACGTGGTGCAGCCCAAGGCACCCAAGCCCGGCAACAACCCGGGCCCGGGCAAGCCGGGCCGCGGGGGCGGCGGGGGAACGGGTCACGGCGTCCCCCCGACGCACTGATCACGCGCTGAGCCTGCGGCGCACCTCGGCGGCCACCCGGGCGCCCTCGGCGCGGCCGGCCACCTGCTGCGCAGCCGCCCGCATCACCTGGCCCATCGCTGACATCCCGGACGCGCCTGTCTCCTGGATCGCGGCGGCCACGATCTGCGCCAGATCCTCGTCGGACAACTGAGCCGGCAGGTAGCCGGCCAGCACCTCGCCTTCGGCGCGTTCGGCTGCTGCCTGGCTTTCCCGGCCAGCAGCGGCAAAAGCCTCCGCGGCGTCCTTGCGCTTCTTCGCCTCCTTGGTGAGGACCTTCAGCACCTCGTCGTCGGTGAGCTCGCGCGCGGTCGCGCCCGATACCTCCTCGTTCGCCACCGAGGTGAGCGCCATCCGGAGCGTCCGCGTGCGCACCTGGTCGCGGGCCTTCATGGACGTGGTCAGGTCGGCGCGGAGCCGGTTCTTGAGTTCAGGCATGGCACAATCCTGCCGCGCGGCCCGCCGCCCCGGCCAGGCGGCCGGGCCAGGCGGCCGGGCCGGGGGCGACGAGCAGGGCAGCGGCCATGGCACCATGAGTGGATGCGATCACGACATCTTGCTCGCACGCTCACGCTCCTCGCGGCCGGGAGCGCCGTGGCCGGCTATGCGTCGGTGATCGAGCGGAACTGGTTCGTGCTGCGCGCGCTGGAGGTACCGGTGCTTCCCGCCGGCGCCAAGCCGGTCCGGGTCCTGCACCTGTCGGACGTGCACCTCACCCCCGGACGCGCGCGGCTGCTGTCCTGGATCCGGTCGCTGGACGCCACCGATCCTGATCTTGTCGTGAACACCGGGGACTCGATCGCGCACCCCGGGGCGGTCCGGCCGCTCCTCGACGCGCTCGGCCCGCTGCTCGACCGGCCCGGCATGTTCGTCTACGGCTCGAATGACCTGTACTCCCCGGTGCCCAAGAATCCCACCCGGTACCTGTGGCGGACCAGCGCGGAGGAGCGGCGGCGGCACGTTCCCGACCTGCCCTGGGCGGAGCTCGGCGAGGGCATGACCGCGGCGGGCTGGCTGGATCTGAACAACCGGCGCGGCCGGGTCAAGGCGGGCGAGCTGGACGTCGAGGTGGCCGGGACGCACGACGCGCACATCAAGCGGGACAGGTATAAGAAAATCGCCGGCCCCGCCGATCCCGCGGCCGACCTGCGGCTCGGCGTGACGCACTCCCCGGAGCCCCGGGTGCTGGACCGGTTCGTCGCCGACGGATACGACCTGCTGCTCGCCGGGCACACCCATGGCGGCCAGGTGTGCCTGCCCGGGTTCGGGACGCTGGTGACCAACTGCGGCATCGACCGGGCCAGGGCGCGGGGCCTCAGCCGGCATCCGGCCGGGACCGGGCCGGCCTGGCTGCACGTGTCGGCCGGACTGGGGACCTCACCATGGACGCCATTCCGGTTCTGCTGCCGGCCGGAAGCTACGCTGCTCACGCTGATCCCGCGGATCGGCTAGACTTCCCTCCGGTCGCGGGGTGTGGCGCAGCTTGGCAGCGCGCTTCGTTCGGGACGAAGAGGCCGCCGGTTCAAATCCGGCCACCCCGACCAGTGTTTCACCAGGTCAGGGGCCACTTGCGATCTTGGCAGGTGGCCTCCACCGCTTAATGAGTGACTAACTCGGCGCCCTTGGTCAGCTGTTCCGGCGTGCAGAAGCCAGGCGGTTTTGATGGAAGAGCGCAGCGTTCAGCGCTTTCCAGGCGACATCGGGAGCGGCGTCGGGGCCGCCGTCGAGCTCGCCGACTAGCTGCTGCCAGGTGGCGTGGCTGGTCATGGTGAAGACGAGAGCGACGGCTGCGGGTACCGGCATGTCAAGCAGATCTGTCTCCTCGGCTCGGGCCACGACCTGGCCGACTACCTGGCGGCGCCATGCTCGGATGGAGCGTATCTGCTCGTCGAGGTCGGGAAAGCCGCGTAGCGAGAGCAAGGCAGTCAGGCGGGCTCCCATCGTCTCGTACCGCCCGTAGTAGGCAGCGATGACATGGCGGAGTTGCTGGGCCGGATCGGCGTCGGGCAAAGTTACTGCTTCGATGGCGGCACGGGTCTGTGCCGCATGGTGGGAGAAGGCCGCGCCGAGAAGTGTCTCGCGGTTGGCGAAGTGGTTGTAGAGGGTACGCAGCGACAGGTCGGCCCGGTCGGCTACTGCGTGGAGGGTGACGGGCTCGCCGTCCGCCGCGGCGACCTCGTCGAGGGCCGCCTCGATGATCCGCTGGCGGGTTGCGGCGGTGGCTACTGATCTGCGCTCCATGGCGTAGCGACGGGGCATACGCCAAGGATATCACTTTACATGCACGCTTGCATGAACTAAATTAGCCGACAAGCCAGGCCTGCCCAGATGGGGACCGGGAAGCGGGGGTTCAGCAGGCCCCAACAAACCACGGGAGTGAAGGACATGGCAGACCAGCGAGCGAGCGAAGCCGTCGAGGCCCTGGTGGGATCCGTCCGGGAGGTGATCAGGGACCAGGGGGTTGACTACGGCGAGTTCCACGCCGCGGTCACGTACCTGAAGCGGCTGGCGGAAAGCGGTGAGATCCCGCTTCTTCTCGCGGTGCTGTTCGAGGCAACCGTGGACGACGTTACCCACGCCTCGAACACGGGATCGACGACGACCATCCAGGGTCCCTTCTACGTTTCGGGTGCCCCGGTCCTGGACCGCCCCTACCGGCTGCCGCAGCGCCCCGATGAGCCCGGTGACGTCCTGGTGTTCTCGGGAACCGTCCGCGGCACCGACGGCCGGGCTCTGTCGGGTGCGGAGCTGGACATGTGGCAAGCCACGGGAGACCTCCCCGGCAAGTACTCGAACATCCATCCGGGGATTCCCGACTACAACCTGCGCGGCCGCTTCCACACCGACGCCGAGGGGGCATTCGAGGTAGAGACTGTCCTGCCTGCTCCCTATGAGATCCGCAAAGGGGGTCCCACGGAAGAGCTGCTCACACTCGTCGGGCGCAACACCTGGCGGCCATCGCACCTCCATTTCAAAGTCCGCCACCCCGGATACCGCGCGCTGACGACACAACTCTTCTTCAGCGGTGGCGAGTACCTGGACTGCGACGCGGGGAACGCGGTCAAGCCGGACCTGATCATCCCCCGGAAGAAGACCGAAATAGCGGCTACAGGCGGGGAAAAGCGGGTCGGATTCAGCGCCGCATACGACTTCATGCTCGAACCGCAGCCGTAAACGCGGTCAAGCGACACTTGTCCGAGAACCTCCGGTTATGGCATATTGGCCCGCGTTCGTGCGGACCGGGTGATCCGCTCGTTGCCGCTGGGGAAAGGCGCTGCTGATCCAGGCTTCTCGCGGGTGAGCGGCTGTTGGGGGGGCCATGACCACATCTGCCCTTCGCCGCCGTCCGGGGCGGCTGATTGGCTGGCTGGCCGGTGGCCTCAGCCTGGTCCTGCTGCTGGGCGCTGCCGCGTCGCCGTCCTCGCCGCGCGCCGCAGTAACCGGAACGCATGTGGCTGCCGGTGCCCGCGGGACCGCAGACGGCAGGTGGGGCGCCGCCCGGGAGGTCGCAGCGGCCCTGAACCGGTCCCAGGCCGAGGTCAACTCGGTGTCGTGCGCGTCGGCGGGCAACTGCGCCGCGGGCGGGTTCTACAACGACAGCACCGGCCAGCAGGCGTTCGTCGTCAGCGAAGTGAACGGCAGGTGGGACGCCGCGCGGACGGTGGCCGCGGCCCTCAACACCGGCGATGTTGCCGACGTCGACTCGGTGTCGTGCGCGTCGGCGGGCAACTGCGCCGCGGGCGGGTTCTACAACGACAGCTCCGGCCAGCAGGCGTTCGTCGTCAGCGAGGTGAACGGCAGGTGGGGCGCCGCGCAGACGGTGGCCGCGGCCCTCAACGGCGGGAGCGCCTTGGTTACCTCGGTGTCGTGCCCGTCGGCGGGCAACTGCACCGCAGGCGGGAACTACCGCGGCAGCTCGGGTTGGCAGGCGTTCGTCGTCAGCGAGATGAGCGGCAGGTGGGACGCGGCGCGGACGGTGGCCGCGGCCCTCAACACGGCCGGAAACGCGTTGGCTAACTCGGTGTCATGCGTATCGGCGGACAACTGCACCGCAGGCGGGTCCTACCACGACAGCTCCGGCCAGCAGGCGTTCGTCGTCAGCGAGGTGAACGGCGCCTGGGGCGCCGCGCGGGAAGTCGCCGCGGCCCTCAACACGGGCGGGGACGCCTCGGTCAACTCGGTGTCGTGCGCGTCGGCGGGCACCTGCACCGCGGGCGGGAACTACAACTACGGCTCCGGCTGGCAGGCGTTCGTCGTCAGCGAGGTGAACGGCGCCTGGGGCGCCGCGCGGGAGGTCGCCGGGGCTCTCAACACGGGCGGGGACGCCTGGGTTATCTCGGTGTCGTGCACGTCGGCGGGCAACTGCACCGCGGGCGGCTCCTACCACGACAGCTCCGGCCACAGGCAAGCGTTCGTGGTCAGCCAGGACGACGGGACCTGGGGTGCCGCGCGGGAGGTCGCCGCGGCGCTCAACCAGGGCGATGACGCCGGGGTTAACGCGGTGTCGTGCGCGTCGGCGGGCGACTGCACCGCAGGCGGGTCCTATGACAACAGCTCCGGCCAGCAGGCGTTCGTCGTCAGCGAAGTGAACGGAGCCTGGGGTGCCGCGCGGGAGGTCGCCGCGGCCCTCAACCAGGGCGAGTACGCCGCGGTTTACTCGGTGTCGTGCGCCTCCCCAGAAAAGTGCGCCGCGGGCGGGTACTACCTCGACAGCTCCCGTAATGCGCAGGCGTTCGTCGTCAACAAGAGTTAACCTGCCTCTCCGCGGCGGGGATGATCGCTCCGGTCCGGGGACGTGGCAGCGCTAGAGCGCCCGCCGCGGTGCATGTTATGAGCGGCAAGGCCGTGAGTGGCCTTTCCCATCGGCTGATCCCGTCAGCGCCCCGGACTATGAGCGGCCGGATTCGCTTTCGGTAGTGTCGCCTGCCACGAGCATGGGACCACTTTTCGGGGTTTTCTGCCACGAGCATGGGACCACCTGGTTGCCAGTGATGGGACCACCGGGCGTGTCGGCTTGGCGGTCTTGATCACTTCCGGTACCGGGTGCCTTCAAGTCGATCGACTTGGGGGTTCGGGGGATGGCTTTCCGGGAGGTTGCCGTGACTGAGATCCGTGAGGTGCTGCGGGCGTGGCTGGCTGGTGCCGGGCTGCGCCGGGTGGCTGAGCAGGCGGGGGTGGATCGTAAGACCGCCCGCCGGTATGTGGACGCGGCGGTGGCGGCGGGGCTGGCCCGGGATGGCGGGGCCGGGCAGCTGTCGGATGAGCTGGTCGGCCAGGTCGCGCAGGTGGTCCGCCCGGCCCGGCCGGGCGGGCACGGCCTGGCGTGGAACCTGCTGGAGGCCCGCCACGGCGAGATCAAGGCGCAGGTGAAGGCGGGCCTGTCGGTGGTCAAGATCGGGATACTGCTGGAGCGGCAGGGCGTCGTGGTGCCGTACCGGACGCTGCACCGGTTCTGCGTGGAGCGGTGCGGCTTCGGCCGGACCGCGTCCACGGTGCGGGTCGCCGACGGCGAGCCCGGCGCGGAGTGCCAGCTGGACTTCGGGTATCTGGGCCTGCTGGCCGACCCGGTGACCGGGCGGCAGCGCAAGGTGCACGCGCTGATCTTCACTGGGTGCTATTCGCGGCACATGTTCGTGTGGCTGAGCTTCACCCAGACGCTGGCCGCGTTCATCGCCGGGTGCGAGGCCGCGTGGGTGTTCTTCGGCGGCGTGTTCAAGGTCCTCATCCCGGACAACGCGTCGGCGATCGTCACCGACGCGGACGCGGTCAACCCGCGGCTCACCGCCGGGTGGCTGGATTACGCGCAGCACTGCGGCTTCGCCACCGACCCAGCGCGGGTCCGGTCGCCGAAGGACAAGCCGAAGGTGGAGCGGGCGGTGCAGTACGTGCGCGGCAACTTCTTCGCCGGCGAGCATTTCACCGGCCTGTCCGACGCGCAGGCGCGGGCGGAAGCGTGGTGCCGCAACGTGGCCGGGATGCGCATCCACGGCACCATCCAGGCCCGCCCGGCGGAGGTGTTCGCCGAATTCGAGGCAGCGGCGCTGCTGCCGCTCAGCCTGCCTTATGACGTGCCGGTGTTCACCCGGGTCAAGGTGCACCGCGACTTCCATGTCGAGGTCGGCCGGGCGCTGTATTCGGCGCCGCAGGATTACCTCGGCTGCCACCTGGACGCCCGCGCCGACTCGGCCCTGGTCAAGCTGTTTCACCGCGGCCAGCTGGTCAAGACACACCCCCGTCAGCAGCCGGGCCGGCGGTCCACCGACCCGGCTGACCTGCCGGCCGAGAAGACCACCTATGCGATGCGCGACGTCGCCTCCCTCGCCGGGGCGGCGCGGCGGCACGGGGACAGCGTGGGCGTCTATGCGGACCGGCTGCTGGATACCGACCTGCCCTGGACCAAGATGCGGCAGGTCTACCGGCTGCTCGGGCTGGTCCGCCGCTACGGCCCCGGCCCGGTCAACACCGCCTGCCAGCGCGCTCTCGACCTGGACGTGGTCAGCGTCACCAAGATCGCCTCGATGCTGGAAAAGGCAACCGAGAACACGCCCCCGCCGCCGGTCCCTGCCACCGCGGCCACTGCCCGGTTCGCGCGCGACCCGGTCGAATACCGGCCCGGCGGCACCCAGCTGACGCTCATCCCCGGCGGGAAGGAGGAGAGCCGGTGACCGCCACCATCCGCGACACCGTGAGCCCGGACCTGCGCACCACGCTGCGGGCGCTCAAGCTCGGCCAGATGCTGGCCACCCTGCCCGACCGGCTGGTCCTGGCCCGGCAGCAGAAGATGACTCATGCTGACTTCCTCGAGCTCGTCCTGGCCGACGAGCACGCCCGCCGGGAAGCCAAGTCCGCGTCGCTGCGCGCCCGCGCCGCCGGGCTCGACTCCGGCATGCGGCTCGACACCTGGGACCAGAGCGCAGCCGTCTCCTACGACCGCCAGCTGTGGAACGAGCTGGTCAGCCTGCGGTTCCTCGACGGCCCGCACGGCGCCCTGCTGCTGGGACCGGTCGGCGTCGGCAAGACCCACCTGGCCTGCGCGCTGGGCCACATCGCCATCCGGAGGCGGCGCACCGTGCACATGGCTCCCGCAGCCAAGCTGTTCAAGCGGCTCAAGGCAGCCCGCCTCGACAACACCCTCGACTACGAGATGCGTCGCCTCGCCACCGTCGAGCTGCTGATCCTGGACGATTTCGCGCTGCAGCCGCTGGATCCGACCGAGACCGCCGACTTCTACCAGCTCTGCGTCGAACGCCACCAGCGCGCCTCGACCGTGGTGACCTCGAATCGCACCGCTGAGGAATGGCTGGCCATGATGGCCGACCCGCTGCTGGCCCAGTCCGCCGTCAACCGGCTCGCCTCCACCGCCCACGAACTGGTCATCGAGGGCGAGTCCTACCGGCGCCGCCAGAAGCCATCCATCACCAGCAGCACAAGCGTGTCCGTTGACGAGGAGAAAGGAAACCACCATGATCACTCATGACCAAAGGCGGTCCCTTCCTCGTGGCAACACCCCGGTCCCATCACGCTGGCAAGCGACAGGTAGATCGCGCCTGGGTGCCTCAAGCAGGCAGCAGCGTCACGCCGTAGTCTTCAAACGCTTCTCGCGCGTCACGCTGCATGCGCTGTGTATGAATCCGGGGCCAATCCGTTCTGGGTTTGTTAGTACGTCGTGCCGGGCACCGGCGACCGCCGACCATAGAGACGTGGCCGATAACGCAACGCGAGATCGCAGCCCTGGCCACAGACCCAGGGCGCGGCGGCCGCACGGGCCGTCCGGCCTGTTCACGATGGAGCCGGAAGTCGTCGCAGTGCTGCGGCTCGTCGTTGCCGTCGCGGCCTTGTGGGCCGTGCTGTTCGTGGTGAGATGACCGCGCGCCAGCGCAAGCGTCCTACTGCATCGGCCGGGGACATGACCGCTGCGGACCGGTCAGCGTCCGCGCTGGTGCGCCGCCCGGTCCAGGCGGTCGTACGCGTCCGCCTCGCCCCCGCCACGTCACGGCAGGCGTTCGAGCAGCATCTGCGGACGCTGGCCTGCGTGCTGTGCGCCTGGCAGGTGGCCGGCGAAGTGGACTACGAACTGCGGGTCGCCTGCTCGGACATCGCCGACCTGGACGCCGTGCTGACTGGCCTGCGCCGCGGCGGCGCCGAGGGAACATCGACGGGCCTGGTGCTGCGCGGAGTCCCGGGGCTGAGCGAGGCAGATCTGGTCCGCCCGGTCAGCGACCAGCCGCTAGCGGCCTCGGCGTAAGCAAAGCGCCGTCGTTTGGCGACTTCTCGTTAGCAGCTTGTTAGGCCGGGCTGCACGCGCGCACAGCGGCGTTGCGTTCTGGATGAGGGGCCGGGGGAGCGTAGCCACGGCCCGCGAGCGCGACGAGTTGGCTGCCTCCACCGAAGCCGTGAGGAGTACCGCATGAACGCGGAGTGTCAGCTTCTGTTCGTTCCGGTTCGCGAGACCCGGTTCGGGACGCTGGCCCTGTGCACCGCCCACCTGCTGTCGGGACAGCGAGTCGGGCTGGCCTTCACCTCCGAGGCGCTGCTGCTGTCGGCGGAGGGTCCCGGCCAGCACTGGATCCGGCTCGATGAGCAGGCCATGCACGACATGCTCGCGCCAGTGGGGGTAGACCAGATCAGGGTCAACCCATGGTTCGCGGCCGGCGATGGCGGCGCGGCTACCGGGGAACCGCGGCGCGCGCAACCGCCGCGGCTCCCGCGCCAGCCCAGTGCGGCACGGCACGCCGCTGAACGCCGCGCGACCGCCCGGCACCGCACGAAGTGCGCCTGACTGTCACCGGGGCCTGACTCCCCGGCCTTATTCTGCGGGCACGGCGCCGGGCAATTGCGCCGTACGCCACACGATCGACTCCGGAACGTGACAGAGTCGTAACTATGCGTGATAGCCGAGTTTACTGCTACTGCCCGGCCATAATCGCCCACCCCCCACCCGAGCGTCACGATTCGCCGCTGAACGCCGAGCTGGACGAGAGAGGGCGCCGTACGAGGGCCGAAAACGCGCTGCCCGCCTACAGCGACCCTGCGATGCGGGGCAGACTAACGGAGATCCTCAGCTCCTGGCTGGACGGTCAGGGCACGGGAAACGGCACGGGCGAGGGAGCACGCCCAGCCCCGTGACAGCGCCTGGCAGGACACCGGGCCGGGCAGGGTCGGCACGCGGCACGCGGCACGCGGCACGCGGCACGCGGCACGCGGCACGCGGCACGCGGTGACGGAACAGCCGCGATGGGTGCTCCGCGCCGTGAATTCGCCGAGGGCAGAACGCTGTTCCCGCCCGGCCGGGGGCAACGCTCCTACGCTGAGAAGGTGAGCAGTCACGCGCCTGATCAAGCCCGCGTCATCCCACTGCGCCCGGCGACAGCGGCCGCGCCGCTGCCGGGAGCGGCTCCCGTCCCGGACGCCGCTCCGGCACGCACCGGCGAGCGGGCGCCGCTCCCGTCCCCAGCCCGCGGACGGGGACAGGCTCCGCTCCCGTCACCGGTCCCCGCGGCCAGAGAACCCCTCTGGCGGCACATCGCCGGTGACGTCCTGCGCCGCGAGCGTCTGGCCCAGGAGCGCACGCTCAAAGACGTAGCCGACACAGCCCGGATCTCGATGCCGTACCTGTCCGAGATCGAGCGCGGCCGCAAGGAGGCCTCGTCGGAGGTGCTCGCGGCCGCCGCGCACGCCCTCGGCCTCGGCCTGGCCGATCTCCTCACCCTTGGCCGGGACGAGCTCGCCCGCGTCGCTCAGGCCAGGCCGGCCAGGGCGCGGCCGGCCTCGTCCCGGGTCGAGATGAGCCTCGCCGCCTGACAGCCGCCGGCCCTGGCCCGCCGCGCGCGGGGCACGGCTCCGGGCAGGTCAGGGGACCGCGATCCGCTTGCTGATGACCTCGTCGGCGAGGCCGTAGTCCACCGCCTCGTGGGCGGTGAAGACCTTGTCGCGGTCCATGTCCGCGCGGAGGGTCGCGACATCGTGGTGCGTGTGCCGGGACAGTACCTCCTCGACCTGGGCGCGGATCCGGAGCATCTCCTTGGCCTGCAGGCTGAGGTCGGAGACCGTGCCCTGCTGGCCGCCGCTGGCCGGCTGGCCCAGGAGCACGCGGGCGTGCTCGAGGATGAACCGCCGTCCGGAGTCCCCCCCGGCCAGGAGTACCGCCGCCGTCGAGGCCGCCTGCCCGACGCAGAAGGTCGAGACCGGCGCGCCCACGAAGGTCATCGTGTCGTAGATCGCCATCAGGGACGTGAACGAGCCGCCTGGCGAGTTGATGTAGATCGAGAATCTCTCGGTCGGGGTTCGACCATTCGAGGTGCAGCAGCTGCGCCATGACGACGTTCGCCACGCCGTCGTCGATCTCGGTGCCGAGGAAGATGATCCGCTCGGACAGCAGCCGGCTGTAGATGTCATACGCCCGCTCCCCGAGCGGGGTGTGCTCGACCACGGTCGGGATCGTGTACTGGGCCATCTCAGAGTCCTATCCGTCGCTGCGAGCCGGCCGGGCGGACGTCGTCAAGCGACTCGACGACGCGATCGACCATCCCGTACTCCTTCGCCTGCTGGGCCGTGAACCAGCGGTCGCGGTCACCGTCCCGGGAGATCGTCTCTTCGCTCTGCCCGGTGTGCTCGGCGGTGATCCGCTCGATGGCCTTCTTCATGAACTCGAGGTTCTCGGCCTGGATCGCGATGTCGGCGGCCGCTCCGCCGATGCCTGCCGACGGCTGGTGCATGAGGATCCGGGCGTTCGGCAGCGCGCAGCGTTTCCCCTTCGCCCCGACGGTGAGGAGGAACTGCCCCATGCTCGCGGCGAATCCCATCGCGAGCGTCGAGACGTCATTGGGGATCAGCCGCATCGTGTCGTAGATCGCCAGCCCGGCCGTGACCGAGCCGCCGGGACTGTTGATGTAGAGGCTGACGTCTGTCCGCGGGTCCTTCGCCGACAGCAGCAGCAGCTGCGCGCACACCCGGTTGGCGGAGACCTCGTCCACCTGGGTACCGAGAAACACGATCCGCTCAGCGAGCAGCTCGGCGGCCAGGTGGTCATCGAACCGCGTCGAAGGCGTGTCACCCTCCGCGGCTCGCGGGAACAGGGCCGGGTTCCGGCCGGTGATCAGTGGCGCCATCGGTCCTCCTTGTCGTGGCGCGGCGGGCCTCGCCGCGGTGTTTCCACTCTCTGGCCGATCGCCCGGCAGGATCAGCATTCTTGGCCCGCAGCAGATTCGCTGCGGGCAGAGCGACCGCGCGCACCTGGTCGAGCGGTACTGAGCAGGCTTGCGCATGTGTCGGCCCGCGCCGCACGGGCGGCACGGCGGCGGAGGATAATCCAGCAAGGTGAACGAGGAGACGGGGGAGACGGGGGAGCCGGACCACGCGGTGGGCTCGGCGGCGCTCGCGGCCGGGTGGTCGCACCGCCATCGCGACGTGTCCGGCGGCTGGCTACGGCCCACCGTGTTCGGCGCCGTGGACGGGCTGGTGACCAACGCCTCGCTGATCGCCGGGCTCGGCGGCGGCGGAGTGTCGGCACATACCGTCGTGTTGTCCGGCGTGGCCGCGCTGGTGGCCGGGGCGTTCTCGATGGGCACCGGGGAGTACGTCTCGGTGACCAACCAGAACGAGCTGGTGCACGCCGAGGTCGCCGTCGAGCGCCGGATGCACGCCCGCTTCCCAGCGGCCGAGCAGGCCGAGCTGGCCGAGACGTTCCGCAGTTATGGCGCCGACCGCGAGACCGCGGCCAGGATGGCCGCCGCGGTGTCGCAGGATCCGGACACCGCCCTGCGCGTGCACACCAGGGAGGAGCTCGGCATTGATCCGTTCGAGCTGCCGTCCGCGGCACTGGCGAGTGTCTCGTCGCTGATCGCGTTCTCGGTCGGGGCGCTGGTGCCGCTGCTGCCCTACCTCTTCGGCCTGCCCATGCTGGCCGCCACGCTGGGGGTCGCGGCGGTGGCACTTGGCGCCGGCGGGATGGCGGTGGGCCGGCTGACCGGACGGCCCATGCTGCGCTCGGGGCTGCGCCAGCTCGCCCTCGGCGCGGTCGCTGTCGGGGTGACGTACGCGGTGGGCAGCCTGATCGGCGGCAGTATCGCCAGGTAAGACGCCCGCAGACCCGGCGGCGAGACGTTCCGGTCAGGCCGGCCAGGGGTCCCGGCTCCGGCCGGTCGGCCGGGCGGCGTTTCTGCGGGACAATCTTGTATCTAGCCGGGAGGTAACGCGTATGGACGCGCCGCACGTGTGGGTAGCCAAGGATGACGGCAGCGACATCATCCGCGCTGGGGCGATCGTGGGCATGGGCATCGACTACGACGGCCACATCACGGCCCGGATGTCCGGCGGCGCGGGTGCCACGGTGACGCTGGTCGTGCCGGGCTCGCAGCAGAGCCCGCCCAGTGACTTCCACCGCCAGCTCATCCGGGTCATCGCAGAGTTGTCCGACGCGGCAGGTGCCTTCATGGTGCGTCCGGTGTGCGACGAGCCGCGCGGCTGGCGATGGGTTACCGAAGCCCTGTAGCGCCAGCCGCGCGGCTGCTCGCCGCTAGCGCGCTGCCGCGCCGCCCCGGCGCTGGGGCGGCAGCCACGCCAGCCAGCCGGCGGGCTAACCGGGCCGTTCCGAGCCGGGCTTGACAGGCTCCAGCGCAGGTAAATGCCGCATCAGTCCCCGGCATGGTGTTAAATGGGGTCCGGTTGTAGTCGAAGTTCGTGTTCGTGTCACAGCGCCTGCGAAGTTCCGACAGCGGGCGTCACACAATTCCCAGAGCCATGGGACAGATGGTCGCGCAGCCCGGGATGCCACACCCGTGGCTCCCGCGGATCGTTGCAGTAGGAGAAAGCACGTGGCTCAAGGCACAGTGAAGTGGTTCAACGCGGACAAGGGCTTCGGTTTCATCGCCCCTGACGACGGCACGGCCGATGTTTTCGTACATCACTCGGCCATCCAGACTGAGGGCTACCGCAGCCTGGCGGACAACCAGCGGGTCGAGTACACCGCAGGCCAGGGCGCAAAGGGCCCGCAGGCCGAGCAGGTCACCCCGATCTAACCATCTGGCGCAGCGGCCGGGCACTAGCTCCGGCCGAGAGTGCCTGTTTTGCCAGCGGGTGGCGGCAGTTCCGCAAGGAATGGCTGCCACCCGTTCGGCTGCCCCCCGGCAACCGCGCGACCTACCGCCAGCTATCCGGGACTGCGTCGCAGCCTGACCCGGTAGGAGTAATGCTGGGGGTCGAAGTAACTCACGGCCAGCTCGACCGGATTCCCCGCCTCGTCGGAATACAGCCGGTCAACCCGGAGCACAGGCTCCCCCGGCTCGCAGGCTAGCCGCGCGGTGGCGAACGACGGCGCGCCGGCCGCCGTGATGCTCTGCTCAGCGGCCATGATGGCCCGGCTCATCCGGGTGTCGATGAGGCCGATGACGGTGACCCGGCTGCGCCTGCCCGCACAGGTCAGGTCCGTCACGTCGCCGACCAGCTCGCCGACCCGCGGCGGCAGGAACACCGAGGTGTAGCAGAACGGCACGCTGCCATGCAGGCGGATGAGCGCGACGGCGTACAGCTCGTCAGAGGGCAGCCGCAGCCGGCCCGCATTCTCGACGTCGATCCTGCGCTGCAGCGGGGAGACGATCTCACACTCGGTGTCGATCGAGAGCGCCATCAGCTCCTCCACCGAGCCGAACTGGCGGACGTACCTGTCCTCCTCGGCGACCGGATAGGTACCCCGTCCGGCCACGCGGTAGATGATCCCCTCGGACACCAGAATCCTGCATGGCCCGCCGCACCGTCTGCCTGCTCACCGAGTAGCTCGCTGACAGCTGCTCCTCGGTGGGCAGCTTCCTGCCGCCGGCGTACTGTCCGCTGTGGATCTCGCTGCGCAGGGTGTCCGCCAGCGTCCGGTACGCGATGGCTTTGACCCGGTCCGGCACGAGCCCCTGGCTCCCTCCGCGGCAACGCCGGCCCCTTGACGGGGAGAGGCGCACTGGTGCTAAATGGCCGTACATATCTTAGATTAAGTCGGCCAGCTTAGATCAAGTCAACGAGCAAGGTAGGGCACCTCGTGAGACGGGCAGGACAGGCAGCACGGGCGACCTCGCTGGCCACGGGCCTGGCCGAGTGGGCGCACGACCTGCAGCCGGCCCGTACCGACCTCGACCTGGCCGACCGGGCCCTGCTGGATACCGTCGCGGTAGCCCTGGCGGCCCGGGACCATCCCGTGGCCAGGCTGGCCGCCGGGCTATCCGAAGGCGGGCGCTGGGCCGTCGCCGGGCACGTGCTGGACTTCGATGACCTGCACATGGAGTCGACGACGCACGTCAGCGCGGTGTGCGTGCCGACGGCGCTGGCCACCGGCGGCGGTGCCCGCGGCTACCTGGCGGCCGCGGGGGTGATGGCCAGGCTCGGCATGGCCCTGGGCTGGCCGCACTACTCGGCGGGCTGGCACGCGACGTGCACGGCCGGCGCGCCGGCCAGCGCGGCGGGGGCAGCGGTCGCGCTGGGCCTGAGCGCGCGGCAGATCGCCACCGCGATCGCGCTGGCGGTTCCCGGCGCGGGCGGGGTGCAGCGGGCGTTCGGCACCGATGCCAAGTCGCTCCAGGTCGGCTTCGCCGTCGAGACCGGGATCCGGGCGGCCCGGCTGGCGGCCGCGGGCGCCCAGGCCGACCCGTCGGCGCTGGACGCCTGGCTGTCGCTGGTCGGCGGCGACCCCGCCGCTCTGGACCTCGCGGGAGTACCGGCCGTCGCAGACCTGACTGATCCGGCAACCGCTCCGGCAGGCCCAGACCTGACCACCCCGGCGACCCTGGGCCCGGACGCAGCCGCGGACCCAGCCGTGGTTGCCGCCGCGGCCCCCGACCTGGCGACCCCGGCGAGCCGGAACCCGACAGAACACGGGCCGGCCGTGCCGGGCGGGCTGGCGACCAAGCTGTACCCGTGCTGCTACGCACTGCAGCGCCCGATCAGCGCCCTCGCCGAACTGGTTACGGCCGGCGACCTTGACCCCGGCCAGGTCGCGCGCATCGTGCTGCGCACGCCGGAGGCGACGGTCACGCCGCTGATCCATCACCGGCCGGACACCGGCTTGCAGGGCAAGTTCAGCCTCGAGTACGCGGCGGCCGCCGCGCTGCTGGACCGGTACCCAGGGTTCGCCAGCTTCAGTGACGAAGCGGTCCGGCGGCCTGCCGCGCGCCGCCTGGCCGGCCTGGTGGAGATCAAGCTCGACCCGGGCGGGTCGTGGCTGCTCGACGGCGTGCTGGACGCAGCCGTGCACACCATAGACGGCCAGGTCAGGAGCATCAGCCAGCAGTTCCCGCCCGGATCGCCGGCCCGGCCGCCGGACCAGGCGCAGCTCAGTGCGAAGCTCGCCGACTGTGTCGCCGGCCTGGACACCGACCCTGCCTCGTGGGCATGGGACAACGCCGCGCAGGTCCTGCGAGACGGGCTACTTCCATGATCACGGACCACTTTGCACACGCTGCGACCATCAAACCAGGACAAATCGCCATTGATTTTGGTCGTAGCGTGTGCAAAGTCGGTGTGGGAAGAGTCGGCGGACGGTGGGGCTAGTGAACGAGGTGACTATGAGGACGTGCCGGTGCATGAGCTGAGCGAGGAAGAAACCGAGATCGTCGAGCTGGTGCGGGAGTTCGTCGACACCGACGTCCGGCCGGTGGCGCGGGAGCTCGAGCACGCGAACACCTACCCGGAGAAGCTCATCGGCCAGATGAAGGAGCTGGGCATCTTCGGCCTGGCCATCCCCGAGCCGTGGGGCGAGGCGAAGGTCAGCACGTCCTGCTACGCGCTGGTCACCGAGGAGCTGGCCCGCGGCTGGATGAGCCTGGCCGGGGCGATGGGCGGCCACACGGTCGTGGCCAAGCTGATCCAGGATTACGGCACCCAGCAGCAGCAGGACGGCTACCTGCCGCGGATGGCCACCGGCGAGCTGCGCGCGACGATGGCGCTGACCGAGCCGGGCGGCGGCTCCGACCTGCAGGCGATGCGGACCACCGCGCGCCGGGACGGCGACTGCTACGTCGTCAACGGCAGCAAGACGTGGATCAGCAACGCGCGCACCTCCGGGCTGATCGCGCTGCTGGCCAAGACCGACCCGGCCGCCGAGCCCGCGCACACGGGCGTCAGCATCCTGCTGGCCGAGCCCGGGCCGGGCTTCGAGGTGTCCAGGGACCTGCCCAAGCTCGGTTACAAGGGGATCGAGAGCTGCGAGCTCAGCTTCGACGACTTCCGCGTGCCGGGCAGCGCGCTGCTGGGCGAGCGGGCGGGCGAGGGGTTCGGCCAGATGATGCGCGGCCTGGAGATCGGCCGCATCCAGGTGGCGTCCCGCGCCGTCGGGGTGGGCCGGGCGGCGCTGGAGGACGCGCTGCGTTACGCGCAGCAGCGAGAGAGCTTCGGCAAGCCCATCTGGCAGCACCAGTCCGTCGGCAACTACCTCGCCGACATGGTGACCAAGCTGACCGCGGCCCGCCAGCTCGTCCTGCACGCGGCCAGGAAGTTCGACTCCGGGGAGCGCGCGGACATGGAGGCCGGCATGGCCAAGCTGTTCGCCTCCGAGGCCACCATGCAGATCGCGCTGGACGCGATGCGCATCCACGGCGGCTACGGCTACTCCACCGAGTTCGACGTGGAGCGCTACTTCCGCGACGCCCCGCTGATGATCGTCGGCGAGGGCACCAACGAGATCCAGCGCAGCGTGATCGCGCGCCAGCTGATCCGGCGCAACCCGGTGGCGCCGTGACCAGCGCCCCGGCCAGCCAGCCGCCGCCAACCGCCCCGGCCAGCCAGCCGCCGACCGCCCCGGCCGCCCCGACGAGCGAGCCGCCGACCGCCCCGGCCACCGAGCCGCTGCCAGCCCCGGCCGGCGGGCTGCCGCTGGCCGGCCTCACCGTGGTCGCGCTCGAGCAGGCGGTGGCCGCGCCGTTCGCCACCCGCCAGCTCGCCGACCTCGGCGCCCGAGTGATCAAGGTCGAGCGGCGGGGGGACGGCGACTTCGCCCGTGACTACGACCAGGCCGTGCACGGCCAGGCGAGCTACTTCGTCTGGCTGAACCGGGGCAAGGAGAGCATCGAGCTCGACGTCAAGAGCGAAGACGGCAGCAACGTCATGGCGGCGCTGGTGGCGCGGGCCGACGTCTTCGTGCAGAACCTCGCGCCGGGGGCAGCCGGCCGCCTCGGCCTCGGCGCCGACGACCTGCGGCGGCGCCATCCCCGGCTGATCACCTGCTCGATCTCCGGCTACGGGCCGGACGGGCCGTACCGGCACAAGAAGGCATACGACCTGCTGGTGCAGTGCGAGGCCGGCCTGCTGTCGGTCACCGGCACGCCGGACGAGCCGGCCAAGGCCGGGATCTCCGTCGCCGACATCTCCGCCGGCATGTACGCCTACTCCGGGATCCTGGCCGCGCTGTACGAGCGGGAGCGGACCGGCCGGGGGACCAGCCTCGACGTGGCCATGCTCGACGCCCTCGGCGAATGGATGAGCCAGCCGTTCTACTACAGCGTCTACGGCGGGCACCCGGCCGGCCGGACCGGCGCCCGGCACGCCTCCATCTCCCCTTACGGCCCGTACGCCACCGCCGGCGGTGACCAGGTATTTCTTGGCATCCAGAACGAACGCGAGTGGGCCGTACTGTGCGAGAAGATCCTTAACCGGCCAGACCTGGTCACCGACGCCAGGTTCGGCACGAACACCAGCCGGGTCACGCACGACGCCGAGCTGACCCCGATCATCGAGGCCGCCCTGGCCGGCATCCCGGCCGAACGCGTCATCGAAGCGCTCGACGCGGCGGGCATCGCCAGCGCCCGGCTGCGCACGCCCGCGCAGTTCGCCGCCCATCCCCAGCTCCAGGCGCGGGACAGGTGGCGCGAGGTGGACACTCCCGGCGGCCGGATCCGGGCGCTGCTGCCGCCGGTCACCATCAACGGCCGCGAGGCGGCCATGGGCGCGGTGCCGGCGCTCGGCCAGCACACCGCGGCCATCCGCGCGGAGCTAGGCTGCGGGCCGCCGGCCGGGGTATAAAGCGACAGACGGAAGGACGCGACATGGATCAGGCCGCAGCAGAGCCGCTGACCGGGCTGTCCACCGACGAGCGGCTGCGGTCCGGGGATCTCATCGCGGAGCTCAGGGTCAGGGCGGTCAAGACCGGGCCGAACGCGACCGAGTGGCCCGGCCTGACGGTCTACCGGTTCGAGGCGCCCGCCGCCCCGCAGTGGGACGCGGTGCAGTCGCTGTCGCTGTGCGTCGTCGCCCAGGGCCGCAAGGCGGTGACGATCGACGACGTCACCTACTGCTACGACCCGTTCAACTACCTGGTGCTCAACCGGGGGCTGCGGTTCGAGGCCGAGATTCTCGAGGCCAGCATCGAGCTGCCGTTCCTGTCGTTCGTGCTGCAGATCGACCCCGCGCTGGTGCACCGGATCTCGGCCGACATGCGCGACGGCGCCGCCACGACCTTCCGCCGGCCGCGGCCGCAGCCGCAGCACGTGCTGCCGCGCCGGACCGCGCCCGCCCAGGTCTCGCCGCTGGACGCGAACACCTGCGGCGCGGTGCTGCGTTTCCTGCGGGCGGCGACGACCGGGCCGGACCGGCGCGTGCTCGCGCCCATGTACCTGCAGGAGATCGTGTACCGGGTGCTGCGGGCCGGGCAGCGCCAGCGGCTGCTCGACGCGGCGGTCAGCGAGACCGCGTCCAACCCGGTCACGCAGGTGATCACCTACATCCGGGGGCACCTGGCCGAGCCGCTGACCGTCGCCGACCTGGCCGAGCGGGCGTGCCTGAGCCCGTCGGCGTTCGCCCACCTGTTCCGTGACGTCAGCGGCATGTCACCGTACCAGTTCATCAAGAGCCTCCGGCTGGACCGGGCCCGTGACCTGCTGGTATGCGAGAACATGAACGTCAGCGAGGTGGCCAGGTCGGTCGGCTACTCGAGCCTGTCGCACTTCATCAACGAGTTCAAGCGTCACTTCGGCGTCACCCCCCGCGCCTACGCCGAAGCCCAGCGCGACGTCATCGCGCTCCGGATGGACCTGGCCACCGGCCAGCCGGTCCGCAGCTGACGATCCGGAAGCCGGCTCCGGCCCCGGGTATTGCCGGTTCTCGCCGCAGACCGTCGGAATCCTGCTGCACTCGCCCCGGTACCGCCGCCCTGTGATTAGCGTCACAGGCGCACCCGCGAGGAGAACGGAGTCCTACCGTGCCACGACTGCTCCTGCTCGTCACCGGCGCGCGCGAGATCACCCTCGCCGACGGCAGCCCGCATGAGACCGGCTTCTTCGCCGAGGAGGCCCTCATCCCGTACGAGCGGTTCGCCCGGGCCGGCCTGGACATCGTGGTCGCCACCCCGGACGGGCGGCCGCCCTATCCCGACTCTTACGGCCTGGAAGAGATCTTCCACTACCCGGACGAGGACGAGGATTTCCTCGCCTCGATCACCCGGACCTTCATGCCCGACGCGGACGACATCAGGCTCACCCTGCACCACCTGACCGAGCTCAGCATGGCCGCCGCGCGGCAGGTGTTCCTGGCGCTGCGCGAGGCCGGCCTGGACCCGGTGACGGCCAGGGACAAGGTCGCCGCGGCCGCCCGCATCGCCTGGCGCGAGGACAGGAACCTCGCCGACGTGCTGACCGAGACCGGCCTCGCCGAGCCGCTGACCCGGGCCCAGGTCGAGCAGGCGGTCCAGCAGCACGAGAAGGAGAGCCGCCGCCACTCCGCCGACGTGAAGGCCCGGCTGGACGCGATCGACGGGTTCGCGCATCCGGCCAGCCTGGCCGCCATGACGGCGGAGGAGATGGCCGGCTTCGCCGCCGTGTTCGTGCCCGGCGGGCACGGCCCGATGGTCGATCTGGCCGGCAGCGCCGACGTGGCCAGGCTGCTGCGGGTGCTGCACGACAAGAACGCGACGATCGCCGCGCTGTGCCACGGCCCGGCGTTCCTGCTGTCGGCGCCGGACCGGGACGACGGCCAGTGGCTGTTCGACGGCTACCGGCTGACGTCCTTCACCGACGAGGAGGAAGTCCAGACCCGGGTGGGCAAGCTCGGCATGCCGTGGTTCCTGGAGGGCGCGCTGAAGAACGCCGGCGCGGTCTTCGACGACGCGGCGGCCGCCTGGACCTCGCACGTGGTCGTGGACCGCAACCTGGTCACCGGCCAGAACCCGCAGTCGGCTGACGCCGTGGCCGACGCCGTCCTCAAGCACCTGGAGGTCTTGTGACTGCCGTCGCCGACGCCGGCTCCGGACACGCACTCGCCCCGGCGCAGGTCGCCGCCGGGTTCTTTGCCGCGCTCGGGCGCGGCGACATCGACACGGCCTTCCTGGCGGTGTCGCCGTCCGCCCGGGTGGTCCTGCACGCCACCGGTCAGCAGGGCGGCCCTGAGGTCGCCCGCGGCTTCTTCGCCGAGGCGCTGACCGCCTTCCCAGACCTGATGCTCACCGTCCGGCGCACCGTCGGCTGCGCCGACGGCAAGGTGCTGGCCGAGCTCAGCTTCGAGGGCACCCAGGCCGCCGACTTCCTCGGCGCGATCAACCAGGAGAAGCACCTCGACATCGAGCAGGCATGGCTGCTGTCCACCGACGGGGACGTCATCACCGCGCTGACCGCCTACTGGGACCAGAACAAGCTCTACCGGCGGCTTGCGGTCAAGCGGCTGGACCAGATCGCGATCGCGTAGCGGAGGAGGAGAGCAGATGACGCAGACAGCAACCCAGGCGCCGGAAGCGGTGGTCACCGCGTTCTTCGACGCGTACCGCAGCCGCGACCTGACCGCCATGTCGGACCTGTGCGCCCGCACCGCCGAGTTCCGCTACCTGCCGGTCGAAATCTGGGGCAAGCAGCGGGTGATCCGCGGCGACGGCAAGGTGCACACGGTCGGCAAGGCCCTCTGGGCCGGCCTGATGACCGCGTTCCCCGACCTGTCCAACGAGGTCCTCGCGCTGAGCAGCAGCCCGGACGGCACCGTGCTCGCCGAGGTGGTGCTGACCGGCACGCAGGCGTCCGCCTGGGCGCAGTTCAGCAACCGGGGCCAGTCGTTCAGCCTGCCGCACCTGTTCGTGCTGCACGTGAACGACGGCGGGCTGATCGACAGCATCACCGCCTACTGGGACAACGCCAGCTTCTCCCGCCAGCTCGGCCACCTCGAAGTCGACTGAGCCGCACCGGAAGGAACGTACTGCGATGACGATGCTTAAGCGCGAGGAGTGGCAGCACCTCGTCCGCGACGTGGACTGGGACTACAGCTACGTTGACCACGAGGCGGTCTACCCGGAGTGGCACTCGGGCACCGGGAAGGTGCCGCTCGAGGCGTGGCAGGCCTGGGAGGAGTCCTACAAGGTCACCTACCCGGAGTACGTGGCCACCCAGCACGAGAAGGAGGGCGCGGCGTACGGCGTCAAGGCGGCGCTGCAGCGGTCGAATGCCTTCGACCACCTGGACGAGGGGTGGAAATCCGCCACCAAGATGCACTTCGGCGGGGTCTCCCTGGTGGAAGCCGCGGCCATCCTCGGCGAGCTGAAGATGGCCAGGTTCGGGCTGAACCCCGGCTGGCGGAACATGGCGATCTTCGGCGCGCTGGACGAGACCAGGCACACGCACATCACGCTGTCCGTCGCGCACGAGTTCGTCGGCAAGGACCCGCAGTACGACTGGGCGCAGAAGACGTTCCACACCAACGAGTGGGGGGCGATCGCGCTGCGGTCGCTGTTCGACTCGATGATCATCTCCCCGAACGTCATCGACCTGGCCATCCAGCTGCCGCTGACGTTCGAGACCGGATTCACCAACCTGCAGTTCGTCGGGCTGTCCGCCGACGCCCTGGAGGCGGGCGACGTCAACTTCGCCAACATGATCTCCTCGATCCAGACCGACGAGGCCCGGCACTCCCAGCAGGGCGGCCCGACGCTGGAGATCCTCATCCAGCACGACCCGGTCCGCGCCCAGTGGGTCGTGGACAAGTTCTTCTGGCTGTCGGCCCGGGCGTTCTCCGCGCTCACCGGGCCAGCGATGGACTACTACATGCCGGTCGAGAAGCGCAAGCAGTCCTACCGCGAGTTCATGGAAGAGTGGATCATCGACCAGTTCATGCGGACCCTGTCCGACTACGGGCTCAAGAGGCCGTGGTACTGGGACGACTTCATGGCCGGCCTGGATGTCTGGCACCACTCGCTGCACCTGGGCTTCTGGTTCTGGCGGCCCACGATCTGGTGGAAGCCGGTCGGCGGGGTGGGCAAGGCCGACCGGGAATGGCTCGCCGAGAAGTACCCGCAATGGGAGACGATCTACGGCCACCTGTGGGACACGATCATCGGGAACATCAACTCCGGGCACGTAGAGAAGACGCTGCCGGCCACCTTGCCGTGGCTGTGCAACACCTGCCACCTGCCCAACTGCAACCCGACCTTCGGCCGGGACGGCAAGTGGCGGGCGCGGAACTGGCCGCTGACGCACAACGGCGTCACCTACCACTTCTGCTCCAACGTGTGCCGGCAGATCTGGTGGGAAGACAGGGACGGCCTCAACAACCCGACCGTGGTCGAGCGGTTCCTGGCCGGCGAGATCCAGCCGATGGACGTGCCGGGCATCCTCGCCTGGATGGGCATCACGCCGGACGTGGCCGGCGACGACGGCCACGGCTACGCCTGGGCCAAGGACTACCTGCCGGCCGCGGCGGCCGCGGCGGGAGCGTGAGGACATGACCGAGAACACAGACATAGCCCCGAACGGCTCCGATGCGAACGCTGCGCCCGAGCCCGAGCCGTCTCTCATCCCGCTCAATGCCGTCTTCGCCGACGACTTCCTGGAAATCCTGGTCCCGGTGATGTCGAACAACACGATCGCCGAGCTGGCCGGCGCCGTGGCCGTGCACGTCGAGGGCATCCGGGTCCCGGTCCGGGACGCGGAAAAGGCCGTCTTCCACAACGGCCGCCGCCTCGATCCCGCGGTCACCGTGGCGGCCGCCGGGATCGCGCCGCTCGACCACGTCCGCGTCGACTACGTGTCTGACGGGAGCTGACATGGATAACCCGGTAGGTCCCATCCTGCGGATGTCCGATGAGGTCGAGAACGTCATCGACGCTATCCGCGACGACAACCCGGACCGCGAGATCGAGGTGATCGACCGCGGCGCCTACGTCCGGATCCAGGCCGACGACTACCTGCTCGTCACGGAGGAGTCGCTGCAGCGGCACCTCGGCACTGACTTCCGGATCCGGTCCCTCGAGGCGATGCTGACCGCGTTCGCCGGCCGGATCGAGACCAGGAGCGACCGGATCGAATGGCACCTGGCGGCCAGGCCGCACGTGCCGGTGAGTTAGGAGCGACCATGGCAGAGCAGACCAGGCGCCGGCAGCGCACCTGGAGCGCCTTCGGCGACGTGCGCCGGATGCCGTCCGAGTACGAGATCGTCACCGAGGGCACCAACTGGACGCTGCGGGAGGGCAGGCAGGCGACGTTCCAGCAGAACCCGTCGTCCCCGGCGAACCTGTGGTTCCGCACCTACCGCGACCTGTCACCGCTGCAGGCCGGCAACTGGGACGCCTTCCGCGACTCGGACGCGCTGATCTACCGCAAGTACGTCGCGCTGCAGCACGAGCAGGAGAACGCGGTCAGCGGGATGCTCGACGAGTACTCCGACGCCGGGCACGACGGGCGGCTGGCGGCCGGCTGGCTGGACACGCTGCAGATGCTGTTCTGCGCGACCCGGTTCCCGCTGCACGCCGCCCAGCAGGTGCAGGCCTACATCGGCCTGATGGCGCCGTCCTCCTACATCACCGGCTGCGCCACGTTCGCCGCCGCCGACCTGCTGCGCCGGGTCTCGCTGGTCGCCTACCGGACCCGTGAGCTTGACCTGGCGCACCCGGACCGGGGCTTCGGCGCCGGCGAGCGCGCGCTGTGGCAGGACCATGAGGCGTGGCAGCCCGCACGGGAGCTGATCGAGCTCGCGCTGGTCAGCTACGACTGGGCGGAGGCGTTCACCGCCATGAACCTGGTCATCCTGCCCACCCTGGACGACATCCTGCTGCGGCAGCTGCGGGAGATAGCCCAGGAGGGCGGGGACGAGCTGACCTGGCTGCTGCTCGGCTACCTCAGCGCCGACAGTGAGCGCCGCGCCCGGTGGAGCACGGCGCTGGCCAAGCTGGCGCTGGCCGACCGGCCGGACAACCTCGCCGTGCTGGAGAAGTGGACCGGCATCTGGGCACCGCAGGCCGACGCGGCCGCGGCGGGGCTGGCCGGTTACCTGGCCGGCCACGGCCACGCCGATGACGGCCGCAGCGTGGCGGCCGAGGCGGCGCAGGCGCGGGAACGGCTGCTGGCCCAGGCCGGCATCCGCGGGGATGAGCATGCCCAGGCACAGTAGCGGGAATGGCTGAGCCCATGCCGCCGCACGAGTCCGCAGCCCGGGTCTGGACGACGGCCATCGCCCTGGACGACGTCTGGGAGGGCGAGATGGTCGGGGTCGAGGTCGGCGACGCGAAGGTGCTCATCGTCAACATAGACGGTGACCTGCAGGCCTACCGGAACGTCTGCCCGCACCAGGCATCCGCGTTGGACGAGGGTGACTTCGACGGCGAGACGATCACCTGCGCGCGTCACCTGTGGGAGTTCGACGCGCGGTCCGGCTGCGGCGTCAACCCGGCCGACGCCAAGCTGATCCGCTACCCGTGCATGGTGGACGGCGACGGGATGATCTGCGTCGATATCGGCTAGCGGCGGGAGAGCCACATGAGTGCGCACCGGTCCTCGGCGTCGGCCAGCAGCGCCCGGATCAGCCAGACCGAGGCGCGCCGCGCGGTCGAGCGCGTCACCGGGGTGCGCGCCGACCAGGCGCTGCGGCAGCTGCGGTTCAGCCCGGAGCACAGCTGCGAGCCGGTGTGGCGCGTCATCGCCGCCGCGGTCGCCAGCATCCGGCGGCAGGACCCGCGCATCACCGAGGCCGACCTCGTGGTGGTGTCCGGGCGCGTCGGCGACGGCGAGGCCATCACCCGGGTCCGCAGGCACGCGCACGGCAACGCGGACTGGATCACCACGTACACCACCAGCATCGAGGTCGAGCTCGCGCTCGACGGCGGGCCGACCCTCACCGTGGTCCGCGACGACGAACCGGAAGCCAGGTCATGACCAGCGCAACGACAGCAACCACCGACCAGCGGCTCGCCGGCTGGGACCCGCTCCTGATCGAGGCCCTGCGCGATCAGGTGATCGATCCCGACCTCGGCATCAACGTCGTGGACATGGGGTTCATCCGCGCCATCCGCCGCGAGGGTGACACCCAGATCCTCGTCATGACGCTGACGTCCCCCGCCTGCCCGCTCACCAAGGTGATCGAGGACCAGGCCCGGACGGCGATCGCGGGAACATTCGCCCGCGAGCTGCGCATTGACTGGACGTGGACGCCGGCCTGGCAGCCCGGCGACATCACCGAGTCGGGGCGGGAGCAGCTCGCCGCGATCGGCTTCTCCTTCTAGGAAGGTCGGCGGGAACATGACAGCGGCCAGCACGACCGGCACGCCGGATAGCTCGACTCTGCCGCACTTCCCGATGGTCATCGGCGGCCAGCGGGTGCACGCAGTGTCCGGACGGAGCTACCAGACCACCGACCCGTTCCGCGGCGAGCCGTGGGCGACCGCCGCCGACGCTGACGCCGCCGACGTTGACCTGGCGGTCAGCGCGGCCCGGCAGGCGCTGGCGGGACCGTGGGGGAAGCTCACCGGCTTCGGCCGGGCCAGGCTGCTGCGCAAGGTCGGCGACCTCATCGCCAGGGACGCGGACTACCTGGCCGGGCTGGAGACCCGCGACACCGGCAAGCTGGCCCGGGAGATGCGCGGCCAGCTCGCCACCATCCCGGAGTGGTTCTACTACTACGCCGGCCTGGCCGACAAGCTCGAGGGCTCGACGATCCCGGTGGACAAGCCGAACTTCCTCGTCTACACCCGGCTCGAGCAGGCCGGCGTGGTCGCGGCGATCGTGCCGTGGAACTCGCCGCTGCTGCTGCTGTGCTGGAAGCTCGCCCCCGCGCTGGCGGCCGGCTGCACGGTCGTGGCCAAGCCGAGCGACTACACCCCGGTCTCGGCGCTGGAGCTCGCGGCACGGTTCGAGGAAGCGGGCTTCCCCGCCGGCGTGTTCAACGTGGTCACCGGCTTCGGCCCGGCGGTGGGCCGGGCCCTCGCCGCGCACCCGGGCGTGGACAAGATCGCCTTCACCGGCTCCACCCGGGTCGGGGCCGAGGTCGCCCGGGCCGCGGCCGCCAACATCACCGGCACCGTGCTGGAGCTCGGCGGCAAGTCCGCGCACGTGGTCTTCGCCGACGCCGACCTCGACGCCGCCTGCAACGGCGTCATCGCCGGGGTGTTCGCGGCCACCGGGCAGACCTGCATGGCCGGGTCCCGGCTGCTGGTGGACCGCGCGGTGCACGACGAGCTGGTCGCGAAGATCGCTGCCCGCGCGGAGACGATCAAGGTGGGCGACCCGGCCGCGGCTGATACCGAGATGGGCCCGCTGGCCAATGAGCCGCAGTACGCCAAGGTGCTGTCGTTCTTCGCCTCCGCGCCCGCCGAGGGCGCCACCGTCGTGGCCGGCGGCCAGCCGGTGGCCGAGCTCGGCGGCTACTTTGTCCGGCCCACCGTGCTCACGGGCGTCAGCCCCGAGATGACGGTGGCCTGCGAGGAGGTGTTCGGCCCGGTGCTGGCCGTGACCCCGTTCGACACCGAGTCCGAAGCCATCGAGTTGGCCAACGGCACCCGCTACGGGCTCGCGGGCGCGGTGTGGACCAAGGACATCCACCGCGGCCACCGGGTCGCGCACGCGCTCAAGGCCGGCACGGTATGGATCAACGCCTACCGGGTGATCGGCCCCGATGTCCCGTTCGGCGGATTCGGTCTCAGCGGCATCGGCCGGGAGAACGGCATCGAGGCCGTCCGTGAGTACACCCAGACCAAGGCCATCTGGGTCGAGCTGACCGGCGGCACCCGAGACCCGTTCACGCTCGGGTGAGCGACGCCAGAGCGAGTTCACGGTCGTGGCCCGCTACCAGGTGAGTGCCGGCGACGGCGACGAGGTGGCCGCACTGCTCGGCTCGCACATCAGCGCCACCCCCGACTTCTACCAGGCCGTGCCCGCGGCGTGATCCTGGTCCTGCGGCTCCGTGCCCGGAGTGCCCGCGCTGCCGTTCCCGGTGGCGGGGCTCGCCGCGGCCTGGGGCCGGCCGCCGGCCGGCCCGGCCGCCGTGCCCGGCCCGCTGACCGTGGTAGCCGGCCCGCTGGCCGTCGTGCCCGGCCCGCTTTCCCCGGAACGTGACCGGCGCAGGCTCCGCAGCCAGGCAATGATCACGGTGATGCCCAGGGCGCCAGCCGGCGGCAGCGTGATCACCGCGGGCAGCTGGTAGCGCCAGGAGAACTCGAAGGCGTCGGCGAGCAGCAGCAGCACCACGCCGGACGCGAGCAGGCAGCAGCACGCCCGCGCCGCGTCCCGGTCCGGGCCGTCCCAGTGCTTGCGGCGGCGCAGCAGCAGCGCCGAGCCGGCCAGCCCGGCCACCAGCGCGATGAGCAGCAGCGGGCCGGGCGTGTAGCCGCCGTCCAGCTGGTAGCCGCGCAGGAACGCCGCCAGCGGCTTGACGACCACCGGGCCGCCGCCGCCGAATTGCGGCCCGGTGCCGAGCAGCACCGGCACGCCGCCGGCGCCGAGGTCGGAGAACTCAACCTGGCCGCCGGCCACCTGCACGTACGGCGGGTACGTCGGGTAGTGCGCCTGGAACTGCCAGCGGCCGATCCACGTGTCGCCCGGGCTGCTGACCCGGTGCACCTCGAACAGCTTCATCGCGTCGCGCAGGATCGACCCCGCCACCCGGAACGGCTGCTGGGCCAGCACCCGGCGGCTGAAGTCGGTGGCGACGCCGTGCTGCGCCTGCCCCGGCGGCGGCACGTAATGCTTGAGCGGCGACGCCTGGGCGTGGTCGAGGCCGTCCGGGCCGAGCCTGACCGCCAGCTGATGCGGCGGGCACAGCGGCTCCTCGTAGGACGGCAGCCTGAGCATCTGGCAGTCGGCGGCCAGCGCCATCCGGCCGTAGATCGTGCTGGCGGCGTTGGGCGCCAGCGAGAAATGCCCGAGCTTGACGTAGTCGCGGTAGCTGACCAGCACGATCGGCAGCGCGAACGCGACACAGACGAGGGCGGCGTTGCGGAGCGTCCGCCGCCAACCCGCCGCCACGAACAGCACGTAGATCACCGCGGGCACGATGAGGATCTCGCCCGGCTCCCACATCGTCGCGGTGCTGCCGAGCAGCACCCCGGCGACCAGCAGCATCCACAGCCGCGGCACCGGCCGCCACAGCAGGACCACCAGGCCGGCCGCCAGCAGCGCCTCGAACAGCACGTCCGGCATGACGGTCTGCTCCATCTGCAGCTGGTACCCGTCCAGCAGCACCGGAGCGACGGCCAGGGCGGCCAGCCACCGCGGCGCGCCGCGGCGCAGCAGCAGCGCGTACAGCGCCACCGCCATCGCCAGCCCGAGCAGGTGCTGCACCGCGGCCACCATGTCCAGGTTCGCCACCGCGAGGAACGGCTTGAGCACGAGCTGGTAACCGGGCGGGTCGTCGCCGGGGTACGCGCCGAAGATGTACTTGATCGAGTCGATGTAGAACAGCGCGGGCCGGTAGGCGACCTGGGTGAGGATGCGCAGCGCTAGCCCGGCGGTCAGCAGCAGGGCCAGCGGCCAGTGCCGCCGCACCCAGGCGGCCAGCCGGCCGGACGCCCGCGGGCCGGAAGCGCACAGTCGTCCCGCTACGGTGCTCGGCATTCGCATGAAGCTCTTCCAGACACGCGGGGCGGCGGCAGCCCTGATTCGCAGAAACCGCAGGCCACGGCTACGGGCAACGGCAAGCCTATCCGAGCCTCAATCCAGGGCGCGGCATTCTGCGGCCATGCGGGTAGCCGGGCCGCGTTAGCCGAGCCCGGCGGCGACCAGCTCGGCCACCTGCGCGGCGTTGAGCGCGGCACCCTTGCGCAGGTTGTCGCCGCACACGAACAGGTCAAGCGCCCGCGGGTTATCCAGCGACCGGCGCAGCCGGCCGACCCAGGTCGGATCGGTGCCGACGATGTCCGCCGGGGTCGGGAACTCGCCGCGCTGCGGGTCGTCGCAGACCACCACGCCCGGTGCCTCTTCCAGCACCCGCCGGGCCTCCTGGCAGCTCACCTCGCGGCCGAACTCGGCGTGCACCGCGGCGGAATGCCCGGTCACCACCGGCACCCGGACGCAGGTGGCCGACACCCTGAGATCCGGCAGCCCGAGGATCTTGCGCGACTCGTTCCGGATCTTGAGCTCTTCGGACGACCAGCCCTCGTCCCGGACCGAGCCCGCCCACGGCACGACGTTGAGCATCAGCGGAGCCGGGAACGGCCCGAGCTCGCCGACCGCCGAGCGCAGGTCGCCGGCCCGCTGGCCGAGCGTCCTGGTGCCCGCCACTTTGTCCAGCTGCGTGTACAGCGTGTCGATGCCCGCCTGGCCCGCGCCCGAAGCGGCCTGGTAGGACGCGACGACCATCTCCTGCAGCACGAAGGCGCGGTGCAGCGCGGCCATCGCCACGATCAGCGACAGCGTGGTGCAGTTCGGCGTCGAGATGATCCCCTTCGGCCGGTTCCCGGCCTGTTCCGGGTTGACCTCGGGCACGACCAGCGGCACCTCGGGATCCATCCGGAACGCGCCGGACTTGTCCACCACCACCGCGCCGTACCCGGCGGCGACCGGCGCCCACTGCGCGGACACCTCGTCAGGCACGTCGAACATCGCCAGGTCGACGCCGTCGAAGACGTCCGGTTCCAGCGCCGCGACCTCGACGTCCTCGCCGCGCACCCGCAGCCGCCGGCCGGCCGACCGGGCCGAGGCGACCAGCCGGATCTCCCCCCAGATGTCGGTGCGGGTGGACAGCAGGTCCAGCATCACCGTCCCGACCGCTCCGGTGGCGCCCACCACGGCCAGCGTCGGCTTCCCGGCCGCGCGCGAGCGGCCCGCCCCGCCGGTCATCGTCCGCTCCCGCCGTACACGGTGGCCTCGCCCTCGTCGGTGTCCAGGTCGAAGGCCTTGTGCGTGGCGATCACCGCCACGTCCACGTCCTGGTCGTCCACCACCACCGAGATCCGGATCTCCGAGGTGGAGATCATCCCGATGTTCACGCCCGCCCCGGCCAGCGCGCCGAAGAACGTCGCGCTCACCCCGGGATGCGACCGCATCCCGGCGCCGATCAGGGAGACCTTGCCGATCTTGTCGTCGTACAGCAGCGACTCGAACCCGACTTCCGCCTGCAGCCGGCGCAGCGTGCTCATCGCCGCGTGCCCGTCGGTGCCCGGCAGCGTGAACGAGATGTCGGTGCGGCCGGTGGCGGCGGCCGACACGTTCTGCACGATCATGTCGATGTTGATGCCGGCGTCGGCGATCGCGCGGAAGATCCGGGCCGCCTCGCCGACCTTGTCCGGCACGCCCACGACGGTTATCTTCGCCTCGCTCCGGTCGTGCGCGACGCCGGAAATGATCGCCTGCTCCATCTCGTCTCCCTCCGAGCCCCCCGTACTACGTCTGACGACCCAGGTGCCCTCACGGTTGCCGAACGAGGACCTGACATGGATCGGGATCGCGTACCGCCGGGCGTACTCCACGCACCGCAGGTGCAGGATCCTGGCGCCGCAGGCCGCCATCTCGAGCATTTCCTCGTAGCTGATCCGCGGGATCCGCCGGGCCCCCGGCACGATCCGCGGATCAGCCGTGAACACCCCGTCCACGTCCGTGTAGATCTCGCAGACGCGGGCGTCGAGCGCCGCGGCCAGCGCCACCGCGGTGGTATCGGAGCCGCCCCGGCCGAGCGTGGTGATGTCCTTGCTGTCCTGCGAGACGCCCTGGAACCCGGCCACGATCGGGATCGCCCCGTCGTCCAGCGCGCTCGCGATCCGGCCGGGGGTCACGTCGATGATCCGCGCCTTGCCGTGCACGGAGTCGGTGATCACGCCGGCCTGCGAGCCGGTGAACGAGCGCGCCTGCAGCCCGAGGTTGGCGATCGCCATGGCCAGCAGGGCCATCGAGATGCGCTCGCCGGAGGTGAGCAGCATGTCAAGCTCGCGGCCCGGTGGCAGGGGGCTTACCTGATTGGCCAGGTCGATCAGCTCGTCGGTGGTGTCGCCCATCGCGGAGACCACCACGACGACATCGTCGCCGGCCTTCCTCGTCGCCACGATCCGCTGCGCGACCCGCTTGATGCCGTCGGCATCAGCAACGGAAGACCCACCGTATTTCTGCACGACAAGGGACACGGGGGTGTCGCTCCTCCGGTCTGGCTGATGGCGGACGCTTGAGTGTACCTAGCGGATCTGGCGGCCCCCGAGCCTATTTCCGGGCCCGGCCCGCTACTCCGCTACGTCCAGCCGGGCGTGCGAGACGACCGCGTGCAGCGCCCGCAGCGCCGCGCCGCCGTGCGTCCCCCAGTGGTTGAAGTAGGAGTACTGCCACCACCACATGGCCTCGTCCGGCCGCCCGGCCTGGTAGTGCTTGAGCCCGTGCACCAGGTCAGCGGCCACCGCCGCCAGGTCGTCGGAGAGCCGGAACGACGTCGCTGTGGTGTCCGCGTACGGGTCGAAGAGCTCGGCGTACTCGTCGCACAGCCGCAGCCCGCGGGCGAGCCCGCTGCGCAGCTCGTCGAGATCGGGGTCGGCGCCCACCTCGGGCTCCCAGTTGCCCGGCAGGATGACGTCCTTGCTCGCCCCGAGCTGGGCCCCGGCCAGCAGCACCTGCGAGACCTCGAGCAGCAGCAGCGGCACGGTCTCCTGGCCGCCCTCGCCCCGGGCCAGCGCCGCGATGCCGTCGAGGAAGTCCTGCACGTTCGCGGCTACCCGGTCGGCGAGCGGGTTCCAGCCGTCGCCCTCAGCAGCTGACGAGTCCGCTCCGTCAGACATCCAGCAGTCTCCGTCCCTCGAAAGCGCGTCCCAGCGTGATCTCGTCCGCGTACTCGAGGTCGCCGCCGACCGGCAGGCCGCTGGCCGGCCTGGTCACCCGCAGGCCCATGGGCTTGACCAGCCTGGCCAGGTAGGTCGCGGTCGCTTCCCCCTCGAGATTCGGGTCGGTGGCCAGGATGAGCTCGGTCACCGTCCCGTCGGCCAGCCGCGCCATCAGCTCCTTGATCCGCAGGTCCTCCGGACCTACCCCCTCGATCGGGCTGATCGCGCCGCCGAGCACATGGTAGCGGCCGCGGTACTCGCGCATCTTCTCCACCGCGGCGACGTCCTTGGGTTCTTCCACGACGCAGATGACCGAGAGGTCACGGCGCGGATCGCGGCAGAATCCGGCACTCCTCGGCTTCGGCCACGTTGCCGCAGGTGCGGCAGAACCGAACCTTCTCGGTGACCTCGACCAGCACGGCCGCCAGCCGCCGCACGTCCTCGGGGTCGGCGGCCAGCAGGTAGAAGGCGATCCGCTGCGCACCCTTCGGACCGACGCCGGGCAGCCGCCCGAGCTCGTCGATCAGGTCCTGGACGACCCCTTCGTACACGTCAGCAGCCCCCGGATCTCCCGGTCACGCGCCCGGCAGGCCTAGGCCGCCGCCCAGCCCGCCGATCCCGCCGGCCAGCGGCCCCATCTTCTGCTGCTGCAGGTCGCCCGCGGCCCGGTAGGCGTCGCGCACGGCGGCCAGCACCAGGTCGGCGATGGTCTGAGCGGTCTCCTCGGGGTCGCCGGGCTCGATCACGGCGGGGGCGATGGTCAGATCGACCAGCTCGCCCTGGCCGTTGACCTTGGCGGTGACGAGGCCGCCGCCGGCCGTCCCCTGTACCTCTGTCTCGGCAAGCTCCTGCTGCGCGGTCATCAGCTGCTCCTGCATCTGCTGAGCCGCGGCGAGCAGCTGCTGCATGTCCAACTGGCCACCTGGGTCCACGGTGCCCCCATCTGCACTAGCCCGGTGCGGCCCCGGCCCCTGCGCGCTCGCTGGCGCCGCCGGGACGGCCGCTTGTCAGACAGAGCCTACGGCCTGGCCGGGCCGGACGATCCGCGGCACAGCCGGCTAGCCGTTGTCGGTCTCGTCCACGATCTGGCCGCCGAGCTCCTGCTTGATCAGGTCGATCCCGGTGAGGGCGACGTGGCCGGCCGAGGCATCCGGGTCCCGTGCGTCGAACGGGTCACCGTCGTCGGCCGGCCGAGCCACCCGGGCGGGTGCGGGACTGGCCGGCCGCTGCTGGTCTGCCCGCGCTGGCTCCGGCCGCGCCGCGCGCGTTTCCTGCGGAGCCGTTCGGGCGGAAATCTCCGCGTTTTCCCGAACGGCTCCGATCGTGCCGTTACGGTCGGGCGGGCCGCCTGGGGCGGGGCCGGACATGGCCTTGACCTGGACGTTCAGGCCGAACGATTCGGCCAGGACGCGCCTGAGATCCGCGTCGCAGCCGCTGCTGGCGAACCCCTTCACGTCGCCTTCCTTGGCGAACCGGATCGTGAGGACGCCATCGTCCAGCGACTGCACGACCGCGTTGCGCAGCAGCATCCAGGCGACCCGGCGCACCCGCATCACCGCGGCGAGCACCGCCTCCCAGTCGCGGCGCAGCGAATCGGCGTCGCCCGGCGGCCCGTCCGGCCTGGCCGGGGGCGCGGCCGTCGGGCCGCCCGGGGTCGCGGGAGTGGAAGCAGGCGCGGGCCCGGGGCCGACCGGGGTAGCAGCCCTAGAAGCAGGCGCGGGCGCCCGGCCGACCGGGGTAGCGGCCCTAGAGGCAGGCGCGGGCGCCGGGCCGGCTGGGGTAGCGGCCCGGGGAGCGTCTGGCGCGCTGGCGGCGGCGCCGACGCTGTCCGGCGTGTCGCGGGCGGCGGCGGGTGCCCGGCCGCCGCCCGGATGGCCAGGGCTACCCGGCCCCGTTTCCGCGGAAACGTCAGGCTGGCCGCGGCCCGATCCGGCGCGCGACGCGTCCCCGGGCTCGGCCGGGCCGCCGGTTCGCGTTGGCGCGGGAACGCCGGGCGCGCCCTCAGCGGGGCGTGACCGGGCGCCGCCTGGATCGCCGGGACTGCGCGGCCGCGCTGCCGCGGAAGCGCCGGGGCGGTCCGCCGCCCGGTCAGCGTGATCCGCAGCCTGGCCCGCCGGGCCGGCCGGCCCGGCATCCGTGGCAGCGCCGCGCTCAAGCCGTTCCAGCCGCGCCAGCAGCGCGCCCTGGTCCGTGCTCGCCCCCGGCAGCAGCACCTGCGCGCACATCAGCTCGAGGAGCAGGCGGGGCGCCGTCGCGCCGCGCATCTGGACCAGGCCCTCGCTGAGGACTTCGGCGGCCCGGGTGAGCTGGGCCTGGCCGAACCGGCCGGCTTGCTCGGCCATCCGCTCGAGCCGGTCGGCCGGGGCGTCGATCAGCCCGGTCTGGCCGGCGTCGGGGACCGCGCTGAGCACGATCAGGTCGCGGAACCGGTCGAGCATGTCAGCGGCGAACCGGCGCGGGTCGAGGCCGGCTTCCACCACCCGGTCCACCGCGCGGAAGACAGCCGCCCCGTCGCTGACGGCGAACGCCTCGGTAACCTCGTCCAGCAGGGTCGCGTCGGTGTATCCGAGCAGGAACGCGGTCTTGTCGTAGGTCAGCCCCGACTCATCGCAGCCGGCCAGCAGCTGGTCGAGCACCGACAGCGAGTCGCGCACCGAGCCCGCGCCCGCGCGGATGACGAGCTTGAGCGCCTCGGGCTCGCAGGCGACGCCCTCCCGGGCGAGAATGTCGCCGAGCAGCTGGCGCAGCACCGCGGGCGGCACCAGCCGGAAGGGGTAGTGGTGCGTCCGGGACCTGATCGTCGCGATGACTTTCTCGGGCTCGGTGGTGGCGAAGATGAACTTCAGGTGCGCGGGCGGCTCCTCCACCAGCTTGAGCAGCGCGTTGAAGCCCTCCCGCGTGACCATGTGGGCCTCGTCGATGATGTAGACCTTGAACCGGCCGGAGACCGGGGCGTAAAACGCGCGCTCGCGCAGGTCCCGCGCGTCGTCCACGCCGCCGTGCGACGCGGCGTCGATCTCGATCACGTCGATGCTGCCCGGCCCGTTCGGCGCCAGCCCGATACAGGACTCGCAGACCCCGCACGGCTCCGGCGTGGGCCCCTCGACGCAGTTGAGCGAGCGGGCCAGGATCCGGGCGCTGGTGGTCTTGCCGCAGCCGCGCGGGCCGCTGAACAGGTAAGCATGCGAGATCCGGCCCGCCAGCAGCGCGCGGCTGAGCGGCTCGGTCACCTGCTCCTGGCCCTTGACCTCGGCGAAGGTGGCAGGGCGGTACCTGCGGTACAGCGCCAGGCTGTCGCCGGGCCTGCCCTGGGCGGGCCTGCCCCCGGCGGGCTGGCCGGAGTGTGCGGGAGCCGACGGCTCCGCGGATGCCGTGCTCGAAGAGTCGCCTGCCATGATCGCATCCTCGCCGGACGGGAAGGGACCCCCCGTACACCCGCCAGAGCCCGCGTACCCTTGCTGCCTTCCGGCCCTGGGGGAGTTGGCGGGATAAACGCCGTACGGGGGGTCTCGAGTCAGCTTAGCGGGGTCACGGCGGTGCCTGCTCCCGATCGGGGCCACCAGCGACCGGGCGCGCGGCCGGTTCGCTGACCGGTAAGCTTCTCGACGGAGGATTCGCCTAGTGGCCTAGGGCGCACGCTTGGAAAGCGTGTTGGGTGCAAGCCCTCGCGAGTTCGAATCTCGCATCCTCCGCCAGGCTGACCTGCAAGAACCCACTGGGCGGGTACCGCCAAAGCTGTGTCAGCATCAAGATTTGTCTCAGTTTCTGGCGACGATAAGCCCCCGGCTACTGGGCCAGCGGGTGCACGCCGGATATCGTCCACCGTTGAGTTCGCTTGAGCACGTAGTGGTACGCGACTGTCCAGGCAGACGTCAGCGCGAAGCCAGGTCGCCCGCTGTCCCAGGCGCTAGTCCAGGGCTGGCCAAACGTCAACATGAGGGGCCGCCGGAGATGGTCACAGCGACCACACAAAGTGACCGCACGCCAGAGCTAGGGCGCTCCCTGATCCGCCGATCGGCGCGGCGGTGCGGGGGTGAACCCGTGTTGCAGGTGCCGCGCCGTAATGGGCGATCGGCCCGGGCCAAAGGGGTCCGCGTGCACCGGGTGCCGGTGCGGCCTGGCTGGCCCGGGCGTCGGCCGGCAGGCGTCGCGGTTGTGTCCGCATGACCAGCGTGTGGTTCGCTACTCCACATTTGTGCTTGCCCCGTGTTCCGCGTTGTTGCCTCCTGCATGCGCGGAGTCGTTCGTTACTGCGCGGCCCGGGTGACCTACTCGGTTTGCAGGACCTGTGCTGGGGGCCGCCGCGCACCGAGCCGGGACGGGATGGCCGTGAGAACGGTGACTGCAAGCAGGGTTGCCAGGAAGACGGCGGCGAGCTGCCATGCGGGCGGGACGGTGAGGGGTGTACCTGAGGTGAGGAGGCGGTACGCCAATATGCCCAGTGGCATCCCGATGACGGCGCCAGGCAGGGCAGGCAGCAGCGCTGCCAGCGACAGGCCAGCGGTCACTTGTCCGGCCGTTGCTCCCAGTGCTCGTTGCAGCGCGGAGGAGAACCTGCCGTCGGCGGCGGCCGCCCAGGCGATGAAGGTGGTGTTCACGGTGGCAAGGATGACCAGCATCACGGTGATGACGGCCGTCAGCTCGTTGAAGCGGTCAACCTTCAGGTTGCTGATGGTGAGGTTGGCGATTGGGATATGGGCATGGCTGGCGAGGATGGCAACGATGCCGGTGACGGTGAAGGTGACGCTGGCGGCGTTGAGGAGAGCGCGTCTCGGCCGGCGTGAGAGCTGACGGAGGGCGAGGAGGAGCGGCACGGGCAGGCGCGCGGAAACGGCGATGACCAGTGGCCTGCGGGGAGGGACCCGCGGTGCGTCCGCGAGGGCGGAGACGGTGCTGGTGCGTGCGGCCCGGATGGCCGGAACGAGTGATGAGACAGCGGCGACCGCCAGGGCAATCACGGCGATGATGATGACGGCCGGCATGCTGATCGACGGCGCACCGGGCGCACCGAGCAGGCCGGCTCCTGTGCCTGTGAACAGGGGTGCGATTAGCCATCCCGCAAGCAGGCCGGCCGCGGCGGCGCCCGTAGCCAGCGTGAGATGCTCCACCAGGAGCACCACCGCGACCGTTGCCGGGGTGGCGCCGACGGCCTTGAGCAGGCCAACTCGTTTCGACTGCTCGGTCATCCGCCGGGCGACGAGTACGCCGAGGCCGGCGAGGGCAAGGAGGCCGAGCAGCCATCCCCCGACTCCCAGGGCCACCTGCTCGATCCCGATCAGGGCGTTGATCGCGCTCTGGATGCTTTGCCAGGTAAACGTCGCCGGGTGCTGAGCCGCGAAGGCCGGAGCCTGGGCGGGGTTCGCCAGCTTCAGGTTGAGGAGGTAGGCGAGAGGAGCGCCCGGCCCGGCGAGACCCGCCACGGCGGGGCGGGTGAGCCACACCAGGCCCATGCTCGGGACTCCTTGTCCTCTTATTACGGCTGGGAAGGGGCAGACGATGTGGCACAGGCTGGTGGGGTACGCGGGGACGGCAGCTGTCACAGCGATCCCGGCCACCCGGAACGGACGGCCGCCGATACTCACGTTGTCGCCGACGTGAACGCCAAGTGCGTCGGCAAAGCCGCGCTCGATCACCACACCGCCCGGGCGGGTCCAGCTCCCTTGGGTCACCTTCGGCTGATCCACCGAGGCCGGCGCCCGGTCTCGCCCTTCAGCCACCACGTCCACCGTGTGCCCCCGGACCCGGATGCTGCTCAAAACCGCGGGATACGGTCCGCTGTGGGCGATCACACCGGGTGCTGTGGTCAGCGAAGCGAGGGAGCTTACCGGAACCAGCGCCTGAACGCTAACGGCGACGACATCCGGGCCGGCAGTTGCCTGCCGGGTCCGCTGGTACGGCTGGTTGGTCACCCCGTTCAGGGCCAGCGCCACCGTCAGGGTGGTCGCCGCCGCCGCGATGACCAAGAACACCATCAGGGCCTCCGCCGGGCGGCGCCGCAGGTCACGCGCCGCCAGGCGGCAGATCAGCACGATCTTTCCCATGGTCTCAGCCCTCCAGCCCGGCCAGGCCGGCGAGATTCCCGCTGGTGCCGCCGGTCAGCCTGGTGTCGTCGATGAATGCGCCGTCGCGCATGCCGATCATCCGGTCGGCGGTGGCCGCGATCCGCGCGTCGTGGGTGACGATGACCAGCGCCTGCCCGGCCACGTGCAGGTCCTCGAACAACCGCAGCACCTCCAAGGTCGCCTCGCTGTCGAGGTTGCCGGTGGGCTCGTCGGCCAGCACCACCAGCGGGTCGCTGACTAGCGCACGGGCGATCGCGACCCGTTGCCGCTGCCCCCCTGACAGCGCCGAAGGCAGGAAGCCGGCCCGGTCAGCCAGCCCGGTCCGCTCAAGCAGCTGCGTGGCGCGCCGCCGGGCCGCGCGCGGTGAACGCCCGGCCAGCAGGGCGGGCAGCTCGACGTTCTCGGTGGCGGTCATCTCGTCCATCAGGTGGAAGGCCTGGAACACGAACCCGACCGCCTCGCGGCGCAGCCGGGCCAGCGCCCGTTCGCCCATCTGATCGACCCGGCGCCCGGCCAGCCAGATCTCCCCGCCGGTGGGCTGGTCCAGCCCGCCCAGCAGGTGCAGAAGCGTCGACTTCCCGCAGCCGCTGGGTCCCATCACCGCCAGCGTCTCGCCCGGGGCGACATCCAAGTCCACCCCGTTGACCGCGCGCACCAGCGCAGCGTCCCTGCCGTATTCCTTGCGCAGCCCGCGGACGCGCAGCACCGGCGTGCCGTCTGTGTTGCTCATGATCGTTCCTTCCGGCCGGTCCAATTTCGTTCGCACGCCTCCAGCCAGCGCAGGTCCGCCTGCAGCCGCAGCACGATGCCCTCCAGCAGCAGCGACGCAGCAGAGCGGTCAGGCTCGGCCATCGCCGCCCGCTGCGCGTCCCGCAGCCGGCGCAGCAGCTCACGGCGCTGCGCGTCCACGATGGTGACCGGGTCGGCCAGGCCCGCCGCCGCGGCCGCGATGAGCTTGAGATGGAACTCCGCCAGGT
Organism: uncultured Actinomycetes bacterium; assembly: GCA_963702235.1. Classification (GTDB taxonomy): domain Bacteria; phylum Actinomycetota; class Actinomycetes; order Streptosporangiales; family Streptosporangiaceae; genus PALSA-505. Next base: position 404,653 of record CAVPBZ010000013.1, on the reverse strand, counting down.
CGGGCCTGGGCCAGGCCACCTCAGCCAGCCAGCCGGCCACCCGCTGCTGCCCCGCCGCCGTCAGCGCGTAGACCTTGCGGTCCGGCCGGTCCGCCACCCCGGCCGCATGCTCGCAGGTCACCAGGCCCGCCTTCTCCAGCCGGGTCAGCGTGACGTAGACCTGCCCGTCGTTCATCGCGTCCCCGAGCGGGCCGAGCGCCTGCCGTAGCCGCCCCCGCAGCTGGTAGCCGTGCGACGGCTCCTTCGCCAGCAGCGCCAGCACTACTTCCTGCTGCACGGCAACCTCCCCTAACGGTTATCTAATAGATAGCGGTTATCCTCATTGATGTCAAGCGCCGCCCCCCATCGGCGCGTAGCCGGACGTGGACAGGCTGCGCCGGGTGCTGGCCGGGCATAAGCCGTACCCTGCGGTTGTGGTGGACCGCTGGCGGGAGTTGCGAAAGGCGGACTCCGGTGTCGCCGTGCCGGCCGAGGGGCGCGCGCGGGACCTGCTGGCGCCGCCAGTCAACGTGCTGCGGCAGCGCCCTGGCCGACGGCCGGCTCGCCGAGCTGCATCAGGAACTGGCCGGCTATCCCGGTGGCACGGACGAGTCCGTCCCGGCCAATGGCGTAGTGCTGGCGCTGCGCTACCGCCGGGGCGAGCAAGCTAGCGCTGTTCAGCATCAGCGCAGCGGTAGACACGGCCACCGACGTCACCGCCGAGGAGCTGGCGATCGAAACCTTCTACCCGCCGATGAGGCCACGGCCAGGGCATTCCAGCCGGGGCTGCTCCCCAGGGGCGGGACGGCAGGCCATTCGGAGCGCGACATTGCAGGACGGGCCCCCGCTGCAAAGCCTGGAACGGCTGGCCGCGTTCCGGTCGGGTCTGCCCTTGACCAACCCGGATCAGCCTTCCGTCCAGCCTCCGCGGCCGCGGCGAGACTCGATGCCGCGGTGCACAAGTAACCAGCTGATCTGCGCCCCTAGCCTTCCCTGAACCTGGACCGCAACGAGCGGAAAGAATCGGCGTTCGGCGCTGATTCGGTCTGCAGGAGCGTTTAGCGGCCTTCACACTCGGTGACCGCGGTACGCGCGGTGGCGGGAGCAGCTCGTCCCGGGCTCAGGCTAGACGGGTGGCTGGCGGTGGCGGCCGGCTTGCAGCGCGGGCAAGGTCGCGGCGCGTCGCCGTCGAAGCCCAGCATCCGGGTGGCCTGGTCGCGTTCGCCGCACCAGGCTGGCCGCGGTGATCGCGTTGGCGGGGGCAGCTCGGCTTTCGAGAGCCGGGCGGCCAGCACCGCATACGGATTCCGCACGCCGTTGGTGTTGGCGCCGGTGAAGGTGGCCAGCGCCTGCGGCGTCCAGCCTGCAGTCAGGGCCACGGTGACGGCGGGGGCAAGCCTGGCCCGCTGGGTGGCGGTGAGCTGCCATCGGTCGCCGAGCGCGGCGAAGAACCCGCTCACCGGCTCACCGCCGCCAGGCGACCCGGCCAGCGCGGCGGGCGGAACCTCGCGCGCGTGCGCGGTCACGGCGGACGGTTGCCCGGAGGGTTCCATGGACGGTTCAGGTGCAACCGCTGCACCCCGTGACTGCGCCAGTTGCACCCCGTGGCGGCGCTGGTTGCACCCCGTTCCCGGCTCGGGGTGCGACTGTTGCACCCCGTCAGGCCAGTTATCCACAGCCTCATCGCCGGTAGCGGGGTGCGGTGATCGCACCCCGTCAGCCCGGCCCGCACCGCCCGGCCGCAGCGATGCAGCGAGCCTGCCGCCCAGCCCGGGGAACTGATGCTCCAGCACCGCGATCGCGGCGGCGTCCAGGTCCCCGCGGACCAAGCCCAGGTTCAGATCCCAGCCCTGGGGCGGCGGTCGGCACGCTTGATCCTGGCTGCGACGATGTCTGGGTCACACGGCGAGATGACACCCCTCGGCCGCCAGCCGGTCCAAGCAGCTGCGCACCGCCCGCTCGGCCAGCCCGGTGTAGCGGACCAGCGTGGCCACCGACGGGAACGCACCAGTGCCGTCCGGCCCGGCGTGGTTGGCCAGGCCGACGAGCACGAACTTGCACGCACTCGACGGCTGCCCGCCGCGGTCGGCCGGGACCGGTGCGAGGTTCAGCGCCCACGAGATCGCCTCGACACTCATCGGCCACCACCAGGACACGGCCGAGTGCGCCAGGCCGCCCTTCCGGGTCTTGGCTCAGTTTGTGGCTCATTCACCCCCCGTCCCGCACCGTTCACCATCGGTCGGCCACCCCTGCATCCGCGCAGGTCACGGACGGTGGCGGACCCTCATGAACCGCAGCCAACAGTGTTGGAAAGCGTGTTGGGTGCAAGCCCTCGCGAGTTCGAATCTCGCATCCTCCGCCATCTTGACCAGGCACGATGCGGGCGACCTCAATTTCAGGAATGCGCTTGGCGGCTCGTGGGCTCAAATGTGGGCTCATTTCGTTCCTTCCGTCGTCGGAGGGCTATCCGCAGCAGGTTGGCCAGCTTCTGCGCCGAGGGCAGCCCGTATGCGGTCGATGGCTTCGCGTGCCGCGGACATGCTGGCGCGGGTCTGGGGTTTACTCGGTGCGGAGCGCAGATGTGGTGTGGGTGCGCGCCGCCCAGCTCGCCGGGGCCAAGGCACCGGCCACCGCGATAGCCAGCCCGGACAGCGCGAGCAGGGCCAGTTCCGGCGCGTGGTAGACGTTTAGCACCGATGCCGGCAGCGCGGTCTGGGCGGCGTTGCCCATGACCGGCAGCACGAATCGGTGCAAGGCGACTCCGGAGGGGATTGCGATCAGGCCGGCCACCAGGCTGATGCCGGCGACGGTGCTGATGACCATGGCGATTGTCTGCCGTGGCGTCATGCCGACCGCCTTGAACACGCCGATGTCGTGCACACGCTCGCGGGTCTGCAGCACCACGGTATGGAGCACGCCGAGCCCGGCGACCAAACCGATCAGCAGCGTCAGCGCGCTGACGAGGCCCAGGATGGCGGGGAGCACGGCGCCGCCCATGTTGTTGGCTTCGACCAGGTAGCCTCCGCCGAGCAGGTGGCTCAGTGCGGCCACGAAGGAGCCCGTGCCGGTGCCCGGTGCCAGGCCCACCTGGTATTCGTTCACGGTAAGGCCAGGGTCGGCCGCCGCAAAAGTGGCCAGGGCGCCAATCATCTCGGGTTTGCCGTCGGCGGTGTCGAAGGCCTCCCCGGCGATCTGGACGGTGGTGTGCTTGCCGCCGGAGGTGAGCGTGTACGTGTCACCCACTGCGGTGCCGGCGTCGTGGAGAAAGGCGGTATTGACGTTGACCTGGCCGGGGCCGGAGTACCAGTGCCCGGCGATCATGGTGTAACCCGTCCATCTGGCGTTGCCGTCGAAGCCGGTCACCGACAGCTGTCCGGCCAGGCCGAGCACGTTGATCTGGCCGCTGCCCTCCGCGACGTAGTGCAGTGTGCCGGGTTGAGCGCGCAGCGCGGCCTGCACCGCGTGTTCCTGTGCGGCCAGGCTCAGCTTGGCGGAGCTTTGCCCGTTGATCTGGACCTGGCCCTGGCGTCCGCTCAGCAGTACCTGCACTTGCTCGGCGGCCGTGTGGGACAGGTCGGCCTGGATCTGGTTCAGCGAGGTGCGCAGGCCCGCTGCGAAGATGACGGCGGTGACGCCGGCTACGATCGCGGCCAGGGTGACCAGGGTGCGGGTGGGCCGTGCGAACGGCCCGGCCAGGCCGAGTGTCACCGGCCTGGGCAGGTGACGAGCCCGGCTGAGCAGCCGGTGTACCCCATATCCGTGGGCGGCCCGGGGCGCGCGCCCGGTGGCGATCGCCTGCACCGCGCTCATCCGTCCCGCGTGCGACGCGATCGCCACCGCAACGGCGGCGACCAGGGCGAGCAGCGCCAGCGGCACGGCCAGGCTCACCCAGACCGGCACGGCCAGGCCGGCCACCCCGAAGACCTGCGCGGCCTGGCCGAGCATCGGCACCGCCAGCAGGTTGCCTGCCGTGACACCGGCCGCGCAGCCGATGGCGGCGGGGACCGCCACCTGGAGCACGTAGGCCGTTACCACCTGCGGGGGCGAGAACCCGATGGACTTCAGCACGCCGATCCGCCGGGTGCCGGCCACCACCGCGCCGCTGACCACATTGATCACGGTCAGCACCGACATCACCAGCCCGATCAGCCCGAACGCGACGATAAACGGCACCCACGGCGCGAACGAGGCGGTTGCCTGCGCTTTGGCGGCCAGCCAGGACTGCGCGTTGAGGACTCTGCCGTGCGGCAGCGCGGCGGTGACCGCGGCGATGTCGGTGTTCACCGCGGCGGCTGTTGCCGCGCTGGAGAAGCGGTACAGCATCTGCGACACTTCCGGCGCCCCCGCGGCATGCAGCGCGGCGATCTCACCGGGCGTGACCCAACCTTGCGCGGTGCCAGTGGCAGACGTCGCGATGCCGACAACGGTCAGCTTCGGTGAGCCGGTCACCCCGGTCACCGTGACCTGCGACCCGATGTCCAGCTGCAGGCCCGACTGACTGGACAGCACGGTCTGTCCTGGCCCCTGGGCCCAGTGGCCTGCCATCAGGGTGAGGTCGTCGACCTTGCCGCCGGGCGAGGCCCGGCCGACGAGGGTGAGCCCCTGGTGAACGGTCATAGGAGGGCTCCTCTTGCCGTGCGCGGAGACGTGCACGGACGGGGATTCCTCAGCGGTGACCGAGACGCTGGCCTCGGCGAAAGGCCCAGCCGACGCGGTCACCCCCGGCAGCCGGGTGGTGGCGGCCAGCTGGGCAGGCGAGGCGCCGGTGACCGTCGCCGTGACGTCCGCGCCGTGCTGGGCGGCGAATGCGTGGTTGAAGGGCGCGTTGGCGTCGGCCAGCAAGCCAAGCGCAAGCGTCGCGGCCGCCGTGGAGCAGAACACGACCAGGCCGATCACGATGGCCTGCACGCGCCGCCCGGACAGCCCGCCGCGCGCGGCCCGGACGACCGGAACCCGCTTCATCGGGAGGCTCCCGTCACGCGGGCGTCGCTGACGATCTGGCCGTCGACGATCTCGATGACCCGGCGGGCATACCGCGCGGCCAGATCGGAGTTGTGGGTGACCAGGATCAGCGTCTGGCCCGAGGAGTTCAGGTCCAGCAGCAGCTCGCCGATCGCCTCCCCATTCGCGGTATCAAGCGCACCGGTCGGCTCGTCGGCGAGCAGCAGCACGGGCCGGTTCACCAGGGCCCGGGCGATCGCCACCCGCTGCCGTTCCCCGCCCGACAGCCGGGCGGGGTAGGCGTCGGCGTGCTGACCGATCCGCAGCGCCGCCAGCAGTTCGCCGGCGCGGCTGTGCGCCTGCCTGGCCGGAGCGCCCGCGAGCTGGGCGGGCAGCAGCACGTTGTCGATAACGGTCATGTCGTCGAGCAGGTTGAAGAACTGGAAGACCGTCCCGACCTGGCGCCGCCGGTACCGCGCGGCACCGGTCTCGCTGAGCCTGTCAACCCGCTGGCCGCCGACCGTGATCGCGCCGCTGGTCGGCCGGTCCAGCCCGGCCATCAGGTTGAGCAGCGTCAACTTCCCGCTGCCCGAAGGCCCCATGATCGCCACGGACTCGCCGCGAGAGACCTCCACGCTGACGTGCGTCACCGCGGGCGACCCGTCATCGTCATACTTCTTGCTCACGTCGGTGAGCTGTACCAAGGCATCCATGCCGGGAGGCTACGACCGTGCCCACGGCGGCCGCGTCGGCCGCCAGAGGCAATCGGCCTACTGTGCTCGGCTGACACCGATGGCGCCCTCATCCTTGAGATGTACAGATGTCGCCCACGTGAGCGACGGCAGATCCTCGCGTGCGAGTGACAATGGGCACGTGGCGCAGAGTTCACGGAGGTTGACGGCCGCGGGGCGGGCAGCCCGGCTGGCCGCCCGGGTGCGGTCCGCCGCCCGGCGGCCGGTCCTGTCGGGCGTTTCCTGTGTCGGCGACGTCGCGCTCGCCGCCGTGGTCACGATCGCGGCCGTGCTGACGGCGGCCAAGGGCCTGCTTTACGTCGCCCCCGCCGCCCGCGCGATCGTGCTCCGGGGCGCAACCTACCTGCCGGGCCCGCCGCACTCCCAGCCACACCTGCTGGCCGTGCCGTCCTGGGCCCTGGCCGGTGTGCTGGCGACCACCGCGCCGCTAGCGTTCCGGCGGACGTATCCCATCAGTGCGTTTGTGGTGATCCTGGCCGCGTTCATCGCCGCCAGGAGCTACTCGACCGCGGTCACGGTTGCGGCGGCGATCTTCGCCGCCTACTGCGCCGTGGTCTACAGCAAGTACCGGCGGACCGCGCTGCTCGCTCTGCTGGCCGGGGCGATCATCATCACCGCGGCGTACCCGGACGCCACCGCACAGGTGGCGCAACGATACACCTCACTCCTGGTCTTGCTGCCCACCGTAGCCGTGGGGAACATGATGCGCATGTGGCGGAAGCGGGCCGCTGAGTCCGCTGAACGGCTGCGCCTTGCGCGGGCGGAGCACGAGGCGGAGAAGCGCCGCGCCGTCGAACTGGAACAGGCCAGGATCGCCAGGGAACTGCACGACGTGGTGACCCATAACGTGAGCGTCATGGTGGTACAGGCCGGTGCTGCGAGGCGGGTGCTCGAGGGCACGCAGGGAGAGGCCGCCCTGGCGGGAGAGGCGCAACTCGCCAGGAAGGCACTGCTCGCCGTCGAGTCCAGCGGCCGGACCGCCATGACCGACCTGAGGCACATGCTCGGCCTCCTGGTGCCCGCCGAGGAGGCCGGTGCGGCCGGCGCCGGGCCAGGCGAACTCCGCCCCCAGCCTGGCCTGGACGAGGTAAACGCGCTTATCGACAGGGTCCGCGCCGCCGGGCTCGAGGCCAGCCTGTCGGTCACCGGGACCCAGCGCCCGCTGCGGCCGGCCTGGACCTCGCCGCCTACCGGGTCATCCAGGAGGCACTGACCAACGTACTCAAGCATGCTGGCCCCGGGCGCACGGCCGTCCACGTCGAATACCGGCCGCGGGAACTACGGATCAGGGTTTCCGACGACGGCCTGGCCGATCCCGGTGTGCCGTACCGCCAGCCGGGACCCGGCGGACGCGGGCTGATCGGGCTGCGGGAACGGATCGCCATCTACGGCGGCGAACTGGATGCCAGCCCACGGCCCGGCGGCGGCTGGCAGCTGACCGCCAGGATCCCGCTCGAAACAGCGGCTGACGAGCTGGCACAGGCCCGCACCGAGCCCCAGGCCGCGTCATCATGAGCGTGACCGCCGACCCGCAACAGCCGCCCCGGGTGGTCGTCGCCGACGACCAGGCACTGGTGCGCGGCGGGTTCCGGCTCATCCTGAACTCGGCCGGCATCCCGGTGGTGGCCGAGGCCGCCGACGGCAACCAGGCAATCGCCGCCGTGCTCAAGCACCGGCCCGACGTCGTACTGATGGACATAAAAATGCCCGTCATGGACGGGCTGGAAGCGACCCGCCGCATCCTGGAGTCCCGGTCCGGCCGCGACATCCGGGTCATCATGCTGACCACGTTTGACCTGGACCGGTACGTATACGCGGCGCTGGCCGCCGGCGCCAGCGGCTTCCTGCTCAAAGACGTCTCACCCGAGCATCTGGTCGCCGCCGTCCTCCTGGTGCGCACCGGCGACGCCCTGCTGGCCCCCTCCATCACCCGTCGCCTGATCGAGCGCTTCGCACCCAGGACGGACGCGCCAGGCGTTCCGGGCCGCGACCTCTCCGTGCTCACCCCCCGCGAACTCGAGGTCCTCACCCTGATCGCCCGGGGCATGTCCAACGCCGAACTCGCGGCAGCGCTCACTCTCAGCGAAGCCACGGTGAAAACGCACGTGGCCCGAATCCTCGCCAAGCTCGGCCTGCGCGACCGCGTACAGGCCGTCGTGCTTGCCTACCAGACCGGGCTGATCACGCCCGCGCACCCCGAGACTGGATAGGACCTAGCGTCGTGGATCTTGGTCAAGCGGCGGCAGCCCGACGTGACGATGCGTCCGGTGCGGCTGCCCGGGCGCTCCTTTCGCGCGGCCCGGCCGGAATGCGGGGGCGCCGCTGGGGGCACGGGCTAGCGGTCGCGGTCTTGTGTCTCATCCTCGTTGCAAGGGTGTCCTCCGTCGCGTCCGCCGGCCAGGACGGTCAGCTGCCGTTCACGGTGGCGCTGTTCGTCATCCCGTTGCTGTACGCGATTCCCTGGACCAGGCGGCCGCTATCACGTCACCGGTGGCTGGCGCTCGCCGCCCAAGCGGTCCTGACGTGGCTGCCGTTCGCGCTGTTCGGCAGCTCGTGGCAGGTTGGCATTGGGGGCCTGCTGGCCGGGCTGGTGCTGCTCATGGTGCCCGGGCGGCTGTCATGGCTGCTGGCGGCCGGGCTGCTGGCGGCCGAGTTGGTGGTCCGGGCCACGCTGACCGGATGGCCGATATCACCGCCCTGGTACTCCGTCATCTATGTCGCGGCGTACTACATCGATGACGCGCTGGAGTTCTTCGCGCTGGTGCGGCTGGCGCAGATTGTTGAGGAGGTCGCCGACGCCCGGGAGCGGACGGCGGAGATCGCGGTAGTTCGTGAGCGGCTGGAAGCGGCCCGGTCGCTGCAGGCAGCGGTGGGAGAGCGGCTGGCCGGCATCGCGGCGGCCGCCACCGCGGCCCGGCAGACCTTGAGCCGTGATGCGGCCCAGGCGCGCACGCAGATCGCGGCAGCGGGCGCTGCGGCACGCAACGCGGTCGCGCAGGCCAGGCAGGTGACGGCCCGCCAAGGGGACGCGCCGCGCCCCGATCCGGCGTGGCCAGCACCGGGTAGGGCGGTAATTGGTGCCCGGCTGGCCTGGGCCGTGCTGGTCGTGGTGCTGTCGGCGTTCGCGGTGGAAGGTGCTGGCTACACCGTCTGGGCCCACTACAGTGCGCGGCTGATGGCTGTGGTGGTCGGGGTCATCCTGCTAAGCACAGCGCTGCAGCTGTACCACTCCCGCATGGCGCGGAACGGTCACCGGCCCAGGGCATGGCCGCTCACTCTGGGGCTGCAGGCGGTGCTGGCCTATGCCTTCGTGTTCCCATTCATTCGGGTTTATTCCGGCGCCTTGGGCCCACTCCTGGCTGGCGCAATGTTGCTGCTGATCCCGGGCCGGTGGAGGTGGGCCGGGTTTGCGGCGGTGGTGGCCAGCTATTCGGTGCTCTACGCGGAGCTGTTGCCAGTGTCGGCCAACGAGGGCAGCCAGCTCATACCCAACATCGTGTTCATCGCCGCCGTCAGCTCCGGGTTGGGCCTGGTGGTGTACGGGCTGTCGCGGCTGGCTGACCTGGCCGCCCAGCTCGAGACGCTGAATGGTGAACTGGCCCGGATGGCGGTGGTACGAGAGCGGCTGCGGATCGCGCGAGACGTGCACGACCTGCTCGGCCTGGGCCTGTCAGCGATCGCGCTGAAGACCGATTTGATCGGACGGCTGATCGGCCGCGATGACACGAGGGCGCTGGCCGAACTGGCAGAGATGGGCCGGATCTGCGGTTCGGCCCGCGCCGAGGTCCGGCGCGTGACCGGCGACGGTCAGCAATTGTCGCTGGCCAGTGAACTCGAAGCCACCCGGCAGATACTAACCTCCGCGGGAGTCAGCGTCTGTGCCGATATGCCCCCCGGCCCATTGCCGGAGACGGCCGACACGGTGCTGGCTCCGGTACTGCGTGAGGCTGCGACCAACGTGCTGCGCCACAGCACCGCGAAGGCCTGCACGGTTCAGGCCACCATCAGTGGTGGCACACTGCGCTTGCGCGTCAGCAATGACGGTGCAACTGCCTCTCAGCCTGCGGACGACACAGTCGCCTGGGCAGGCCCAAGCCGCGGGCTGGCCAACCTCACGGCCAGAGTGCACGCCGCCGGCGGCCGCTTCACAAGCGGTCATGAGGACGGCTGGTTCCATGTCACCGCGGAGCTCCCGGGACCGGATGCGGCCTGCGCGCCGCAATCTGCGGCTCAGCGGCGCTTATAGCCAGCCGGCTTCGGCCGCGATGCGTACCGCGTCCACCCGGTTGCGTGCGCCCAGCTTGGTGACCGCCGACGCCAGGTAGTTGCGCACCGTGCCATAAGACAGGAATAGTTCGGTCGCGATCTCGGCTGGATCGGCGCCCACGGCGAACCGCTGCAGCACCTCCACTTCGCGGGGAGAGAGCGGGCTGTCCGGGACCTCGAGTGCCGCCAGGGCCAGCTTCTGGTCGATGACCTTGTGACCGGCCGCGACCTGCCGGATCGCGTCGACGAGTTCTTCCGCTGGTGTGTCTTTGGGGAGGAACCCCAGCGCGTGCGCGGCCAGCGCCCGCCGCAGATTGCCGGGCTTGCCGAGCACCGTCAGGATGAGTACCTTGCCGTGCGGATACTGCTCGTGCAGCTGTGCGGCCGCGGTGAGCCCGTCGGTTCCTGGCAGGTCAATGTCGACAACGACGACGTCAGGCTGGCCCGCCAGCGCGGCCGGCACGATCGACGTGCCGTCGCTGACCTGGCCGATCACGTCGATGTCGGTTTCGAGGCTCAGCACCGCGACCAGCGTGTCACGCAGGATCCGCATGTCTTCGGCGACCAGAACGCGGATCATGGCTTCCTCCCTGGCCGGCTCACGCGCCAGCAAGCGTAGTTAATCTGTGGTGACGTAGCGAAGCATGACCACGCCGTTGCTGTGGGGTCTGGCTTCGAGCAGCGTGAGCGGTACGTGGCCGTTACCGTTCTCGAACAGGTGCCTGCCGCTGCCGACCACGACCGGGTGGACCAGCAGCCTGAGCTCGTCGAGCAGCCCTTCAGCCAGCAGAAAACGGACCAGAGTGCCGCTGGCGCCGACAGAGATGTCCCCGGCTTGCTCGTCCTTCAGCTTGGCCAGCTGAGCGGCGACGTTGCCGCTGATCACCGTGGTAGGCCCCCAGCCAGGATCGTCTAGGGTGCTCGATACCACCACCTTGGGCTTACCGGTCATCATGCCCGCGTGCGGGGGAGCATCCGCACCGCTGAACACCGAGCGGAACATCTCGTAGGAACGCCGCCCGTACAGATGGGTGGCGGCCGCGGTGAGCTGCGGCATGACCGCCTGGGACATCTCGTCGTCATAGTAGGGGGGGTTCCAGCTGTGCGGCGCGTCGATGACGCCGTCCAGGGTGATGAACAGCCCTGCGGTGATCTTGCTCATGCTTGTTCCTTCCGCCGTGCGAGGGCATAGCCGACGAGGGCGGTGGCGTGCCCGTGGCCGAGGCCGTGGTCGGCCTTGAGCCAGTCCACCAAAGGCTTGTGCTTGGTCAGGTCCGAGGAGCCGATGAGGTCGAGCCAGTAGCTGATGGGATGGCCGTACTTCTTCTCGATGGACGGGAAGTAGAAGGCCGGCCCCTGGACGCGGTCGGTCATTGGTGTGCTCCTGTTCATGCCGCTGGGATCGTGCCATGACTGGTGGTCGGGGCCGGGCCCGCGGCGCCTGGGGCCGGGTCGGTGAGGAACTCGGTAAGCGTGGCCGCGATGGCCTTGGCGTTGAGCTTCTTGCTGTGGCCAAGGCCGCGGCGTATCACCAGCGAGCTGTTGGGCAGGGTGGCAGCGACGGCCGCCGCGGCATGCGGGAACATTGCCGGGCCTTCGCGCTCGGTGCCGCACATCACCAGCACGGGGATGGTGACCGATGCCCACTGCCCGGCCGGCAGCCGCTGTCCGGTCTGGTAGCCCTCCACTAGCCGGGCGTCGTAAGGCAGCGTGTGCGCCACTGCGGTGAGCCGCTTCCACACGCCGGGCATCGCTCGCAGCACCGCCGGGACGAAGGAAGGTGCGCCCATGCCGTCCACCATGTAGTAGCGGACCGCTTCGCCGCGCTGCCCGCGATCGATCAGGTCGCTGACCCGCTGGCGCAGGTCGGCCGGGGGGCGCCGGTCGGCCGGGTCGACCACTAGCGGTGGCTCGTGCACGGCCAGGCGCGTCATGGGCACACCCGCAGCCGCCGCTTCCAGGGCCAGCACCGCACCAGAGGACAAGCCCCACACGTGGGCGCGTCCACCCGCCGCGCCGATAACGGTGGCCAGGTCGTCGATCTCGCGGCTGACGCTGTACGGCGCGGTGTCGCCGCTGTCGCCGCGGCCGCGGCGGTCGTAGCTGTACACGGTGAACCGCGAGGCCAGCAGTCTGGCCAGCTTGACCTGGCCCGGATAGCGACGGTAGCTGAACGCACCGCCGACCAGGACCAGCGGATCACCAGCGCCGAAGCAGTCAACGGCGATCGAGGTCCCGTCGGGGGAAGTGACGGTCTGCGTGGTGGTCATGGCGAGCTCCTCTGGGGACCGCGGCTGGCTATCCGGCCGCTCCTACTGGTGCGTCTAACGGCTGGCCGGAGAATCGACACAGCATTGGAACTTTCTGCGCCAGTTTTGCTGGGAACGCCTTAGCGGCGGTAGTGCCTGGAGCACCGGCTGCAGGTGACCTGTGCATCAGCCCGCGGGTGCAATCTGCATTGCCGAGCAGTGTGGATTCCGCGCTGTAGGGCCCAGCTGGATATGCAAACTGCATGCTGCTCGCAGTGCATTCCGCAGCTGTGGATCATGTCGGCTGCCGCTTACACGGCCGCGGCGGGCGGGCCAGACTGGGAGGATGGGTGGCGCACCGGTTCCGTCATCTGGGTCGCCGACGGCGAGGAGGACGCGCTGATTCGGGTTCTGCTCGCTGAGGATGTGCGGGTGCTGCGGGAAACGCTGGCTGCCCTGCTCAGCCTGGAGCCAGACATTCGGGTCGCCGCCGCGGTTTCCTCCGGTGATCAGGTCATACCCGCCGCCGAGCAGCACCGCCCGGATGTGGCGGTGCTGGACATCAGGCTGCCCGGTGTGGACGGGCTGACAGCCGCCGCAGAACTGGGACGCCGTGTGCCCGGTTGCCGGGTATTGATCTTGACCGGCCTGGAGGCGCCTGGCCATCTGGACGAGGCGCTGCGCGCGGGCGTGACCGGGTACCTCCTCAAGGACGGCCCTGCCCAGGAGCTGATCAACGCGGTCCGGCAGGTCGCGGCGGGGCGGCGGGTCATCGACTCCCGGCTGACCGGCAACACGCCCGGCACCGCCCCTCCCGACGCCTAATCGGATGAGATGCTGGCCAGGCCTAACCGGATGAGATGCTGGCCAGGTCCGGATCCGTGCGCTGTTTGCTGGGTTCCGTGGCCGCCACGGCGCCCGGCACGAGCCCTGGCTGAGCAACCAGGCCACCAGAGCGGCGCTGCCCCTGACATTGATGTTCTTGCCCGGCTGCTCCTTGAGGCGGGCGATCCAGACATGGACTTCAAACCGGGTCAGCTGTGCATTTCGCACTCGATATCCGTGGCGTTTGATCGCCTCGCCGAACCTGCTTTTAGTGCCGGATTGGGCACGGTGCGGCTGGCCCCTTGGCGGGGTCAGTGAGTACTTGGCCCCGCCAAGGGATGACACATTTATCCGACGATGACAGGCTGCTCAGCTGTCACGGCCGCGTCCGGTTCCGGCATGGGCTGCCGGTACAGCCTGCTCGGCCACCACACCCATCGGCCGAGGTCGAGGTTGAGCGCGGTCACCAGCACGGACCTGACCACGATGGTGTCCAGCAGCACACCGAACGCCACTGCGAAGCCCAGCTCGGCCAGGAAGGTGACCGGCAGCGTGCTCAGTGCCGCGAACGTGCCGGCCAGCACCGCACCGGCGGAGGTGATGACCCCGCCGGTCGCCGACAGGCCGGTCAGCGCGCCGTGCCGCGGGCCATGCTTGGCCGCCTCCTCCCGCACCCGGGTCATCAGGAAGATGTTGTAGTCGATCCCCAGGGCGACCAGGAACACGAACACGAACAGCGGGAACGAGTTGTCGGCGTTGCCGTAGCTGAACACGTTGTTGAAGAACAGCGAGCTGACGCCCAGCGCCGCGCCGAACGACAGCACCACGGTGGCGATCAGCATGATCGGCGCGATCACCGCCCGCAGCAGCAGCCCCAGGATCAGGAACACCAGCAGCAGGATGACCGGGATGATCACATTCCGGTCGTGGTCCGCCGCTCGTGCGATGTCCAGGGTGACCGCGGTATTGCCGCCGACCATCGCGTCCGCGCCGGGCACCGCGTGCACCGCATCCCGCAGCCGGTCGATCGTGCCGAACGCGGCCTGGCTGTCCGGCGGGGCGGTGAGCGTGGCCTGCAGCCAGGCGTGGCCGTCCCTGGTCACCGGTGGCGTCACCGCGGTGATCCCGGAGCTGGACTTGACCGCGGCCGTCAACTGAGCCGTCTGCGGCACGTTGCCCACCACGTACACCGGCTGCCCGGCGCCGGCCGGGAAGTGCCTGGTGATGATGGCCTGCCCGACCACGGAGTCCGGGTGGTGGCCGACGAACGACTCGGCGGCGGTGAGGCCGCTGGCCTTGAGGCCGGTCAGGCCGATGGCCATCGCACCGAGCACCACCGCGGTGCCGATCCAGACCATCCGCGGCCGGGTGGCGATGCGCCGCCCCACCCCGGCCCAGATGCCCCTGGTAGTCGGCTCGGGGGAACCGTAGACCGGCTTCACCGGCCAGAACATCCACCGGCCGAAGATCACCAGCAGGGCGGGCAGCAGCGTCATCATCGAGATCAGCGCCACTCCGACCCCGATGGCCAGCACCGGGCCCAGGCTCTTGGTGGAGTTCAGCTCGGCCACGGTCAGCGTGAGCAAGCTGAGGATCACGGTGATGGCGCTGGCCACGATGGGCGGCCCGGCCCGCCGGATCGCCACCGCCATAGCCACGTGCCGGTCCTCGTGCCGCCGCAGTTCCTCCCGGTACCGGGCGGTCAGCAGCAGCGCGTAGTCGGTCCCGGCCCCGAACACCAGCACGTACAAGATGCCTGCGCTCTGCGCATTAACGGTCAGCCCGGCGTGCTTGGCCAGCAGGTAGATCAGCGCCTCGGCGGCGGTCAGCGCGATGCCCGCCGACACCACCGGCAGCAGCCACAAGATCGGGCTGCGGTAGGTGATCAGCAGCAGCGCGATGACCACGATCAGCGTGGCCACCAGCAAGATGCCGTCGATCCCCTTGAACGAGTTGGCCGAGTCGGCCGCGCTGCCCAGCGGCCCGGCAATATGCACGGCCAGCCCGCCGGCGTGCGCGCTGGCGACGTTGCGCAGCCTGGCCGCCGCGCCCGATGCCCCGTTCCAGCCCTTCGTGCCGAGGTTGACCGGCACGATCGTCTCGATCGCCTGGCCGTCCCGGGCGAAGAACGGCCCCTGCAGTTGGCCAGCCACCACGCCAGGGACCTGGGCGAACTTCGCGGCGTCAGCGACCGCCTTGGCGTGATCCGCGCTGGTCAGACCGGACGGACGGTCATAGACCACGACACCGGCGAAGATGTTCGGCGACTGGAAGTGCGACTGCAGGTTGAGGACCTTCGTCGACTCAGCCTTGGCCGGCAGCCAGGCCGAGGAGTCGTTCTTCTCCGCCCCGGTCAGCTTGCCGGCCAGCGGCCCGGACACCACCACAATGATCAGCCAGAAGGCCAGGACCACCCATTTGGCCCGGCGCCCGGCCGGGATGCGAGCGATCGTTTCAGCCTTACTCATATCTCGGTCTCCCCTCGCTCCAGGCGGTCGTACGCCTGATGGTCTGGCGGCCGTTCTGCCCGGCCGGTCCTGCTGGTACGTCGAACGAGCGGCTGCCGGATTGACAGACAGCTCCAACTTCTTCGCAGACTGGCCCGGCACGCGCTGGCCGGGCTAGTGCCTGGAGCACGAGCGCGGGATGGGTTCCGCACCGGCCGTGTGTGCACTATGCACCTGCTGGACGCCGACGACTTAAGGGCCGCGCATGGCGCCAACGGCTTGGACCGGCGCGCACCAGGGCCGCGCATCAGACTGCACACTGATCGGGGTGGTCCATGTGACTGAAAGCGGCCGCGGCGAGCTGCTGCAGCCAGGGGAAACCGCTCAGGTAAGGGGATTTCTGCGAGTGCGGCTGCAGCCCGATCCATTGGTACGCCACCGGCACAACCGGTCACACCTTGCCACCGCTGCGGCCAGACTGCGCAGGAGGCGGATGGTGGCTGGCTTCGCCGCGGCCACCATCGGAGGGGTAGATACAGGCGGCGTGTAGGTGATTCTGCCAAGCCCTCCCTGACCCCTGCGGCCAGCAAGCGGCCGGCTTGACGGACGCCCGTATGGGGGAGTCGTCGCAGCGGCACGCAGCGGTGCTGGCTGAGCTGGTGGAGTCGTGGGAAGACATGTCGCGGGAGGGAATCGGGTCGCGATGCGTGCTGGTGGCGCTGCCGCCCGGATGAGGACGCAGCACGTTGTTCGGTCGGTTCGCGGCGGCGGTCGAAGCCGATGAACTGGGCGGCGTCGTGGTGCCTTTTGGTTCTTCAGTGTGCAGATGATCGCCTCGACCCGCTGCCTCAGCCAGTTCGGGAGGTACCGGACCCGTTTCTCGTCTTTGCGGGGCGGATCAGCGTGAGGTCCAGGCCGGGGGTGGCGAAGCACTGTTCGGTGTCCTCGCCGGACAGGCCCTTGTCGGTAACGATGGCGGTGCCGGGTGCGGGGGGTTGGCCGGACTGGCCCAGCAGTCGTGGGAACAGATGCCCTACAAGCTTCAGCGATCGCGATGACTTCCAAAGGTCAGACGTGTGTAGACACGCCGATCTTGAACACTCTTCGCCTATCAGTCGCGGATCAGCCGCGGCGTGTCGCGGCCGGTGGTCTTGTCATGCCGCCGCCGCGCGATGAAGACGAACTCGCGTCCAGGCCGGTCAGGAGCGTCCCGCACCTCGTCCACGACCAGATCGGCCGCGACCAGCGCGCTCGCGAGCTCGTGACGGCTACGGAACCGCAACGTGGAATCCGACGTCAGCATCGCACCGTCACTGCCGAACACGAAGGTCATTCGGAAGGAGACCAGGCTTCCTTCAATGCCGGTCAGGTCTGTCCACGTCTCGACCGGGCCGGTTCCGGGGATGACGACACGCCGGTAAGTCTGGTCCCGGTTCCACTCCAGCCACGCCTTCTTCTCCGGATCCCGGCTCTCGAACACCAGCCGGCCCCCGGGCCGCAGAGCCCCGCGGATCGCCCGCAGCGTCGCCGCCCACTCCGCGTCGGTCATGAAGACCTGGGCCACATTCCCGGTCATGGTCGCCAGATCCACCTGGAGCGGAGGCAGGGCCGTGGCGTCTGCGTGCAGCCAGCGGACCCGGCTAGCGCCAGGCTTGCGCCGGGCGACATCAAGAGAGGCGGCGGCCGGATCGACAGCGATGACCTCCAGGCCACGGGCGGCAAGCAGGCAGGCGAGGGTTCCCGTGCCGCAGCCGACGTCCAGGACGGTCACAGCGCTGAGCTCACCGGCCACGGCGGCATAGGCATCCAGATCGGAACGGTCAGTGTCCAGCGGGTCGTAGATCTCCGCGAGCCGGGATTCCTCGAAGATCGCATCAGCCACGGAAAGAACCCTACGGCCAGCGCGCATACATGCGATCAGCAATCGTTGCTCAACGCCGAACCCCGAGGTCATGAATTACCGATCAACGATCTAGAGGCGGCGCGGCGGTCGCCGCGGGTGGCTGAACTGGTGGGTGTGGACCGGGTGGGTGGTGCCATCCAGCAGGGGTTAGCCGTGGGTGGGCTGCTGGTGTCTCCCCCGGTAGCTGCTGGGATGCTGGTGACCGGGATCGGCGTGGGGCAGCGGCAAGCTGTGGGACAAGTCCGCGGGGGGCCGGGAGGCGCGCTGGCCCGGGCGGCCCGGTCGGTGGCGGCGCTGCCGGTGCGGGGTGCCGGTAGCGGGGCTGATCGATGACGCCGACCGGCTGGAGCCGCAGCCCGACCTGGAACGGGTACTCGGCCCCGACCACCCCGACACCCTGCCCACCCGCGCCAATATCGAATATTGGTCTACGCCAGGCAGTGGGCCGGGATGGCGTCTGAGGAGTCGTTGTCGAGAATCGATCGTTATCTAGAGCTGCTTCTTCATGCAGTGTCCTGACCTGGGAGGACTCGTCGGCGACAACGTCTTCGACGAGTCCGCGTGACGGCTGATAGTCGTGGCCAGCAGGGCCGGTTGTCATCGGAGAGCTGCTTTCTCTTGATCGTTGGGACGCTCGCCCGGGATCGGGGCGGATGCCGGCGGCGTGGAGCTGTCCGAGGGCTTGGGCAAGCTGGTGGTTGTCCTGGGCCAGTTCCCGGTTGCTGGCGGTGGTGGCCTTCAGCCGGCGGAGCAGGCAGGCGTCGCTGCTGCGGCGGTGTGCCAGCACCGGCGTGCCAGGTGCCCGGCGGCCGAGGTCGCGCAGCTGCAAGACCTCGTCGGGGATGTCGGGCTGCCCTGGCCGCAGACTAGAAGGTCACGGTTGCGCCGACGGCGTCGAGTTCACGGACCGCCCGGATGGCCTTGCTGCGGGCCAGTTCGTGACGTCGGCTGGCTGTCATGGACAGCGGTCTGATCAGGCCGCGTCGGCACTGCAGGCTGCCGCCGATTCGCGAGAGCGGCTCAACCCAGGGGTTGAGGATGGGTATCAACCCGGACTCCCACCCGTGGGCCGACGCCGCGGACGGGGCCCCGGAGGCACGCTGACGGCATGAACAACATCACCATGTACCTGATCAACGCAAGCCTCATCCTCCTGGTTATCCGCCAGATCCGCGAGCACCCGCTCGATGCGCGGTCCCTGATGGTCCCGGTGCTCGCGGTGGGCTGCGCCGCGGTGCTGTTCTTGCATTCGGTGCCTGCTGGCGGCAGCGACCTGGTGCTGGAGGCGGCGTGCGTGCTGGCCGGCGCGGTGATGGGCGGGCTCGGCGGCCTGGCCACCCGGCTGCGCCTGGGCGCGGATGGCCGGCCGCTGGGCCGCGCGGGTGTTGTGGCGGCCAGCATGTGGGTCGGCGGGGTGGGCGCCCGGCTGGTCTTCGCGGTCGCCGCGGGCAACGGCGCGGGCCCGGCCATCGCCCGGTTCAGCGTCGCGCACCACATCACAGGTTCGGCGGCCTGGGTGGCGGCGCTGGTGATGATGGCCCTGGCCGACGTGCTGACCCGGCTGGTCGTCATCTACCTGCGCGGACGCCGGCTGGCGGCGGTCCCGGCGGCCACCGCCGCTGGCATCCCGGCAGGCGTCCGTGGCTGATCTGGAATCGCGGCCCGCCGCGGTCCACACTGTGTCTGTGAAGGCACGGCTGGCCGCGGCGGGCCTTCGTCATGGCGCCGCGCGGCCTGGTTCGCCCCCGGGACCGGACGGCGGCGAGACCGCCTCGGCCCGGGTGGCCGAAGCGCGGTCTCGCGCGCGCGAGCGCGGCGACCGGCAGCGGCAGGCGCTGCGGCCGCTGGGCGTGGTGTTCCTGGCGGTCGTGGTGACCGCGAGCGCGCAGGCTCATCCCGCGCCGGGCCTGCACGGCGCGGGCCTGGCGGTGGCCATCGTGCTGGCGGTGTATGTCGCGGCGGTCGCGGCCGCGGTCAGCGTCGGCTGGGCCCGCCGCGGCAAGGCCGCGCACGCCGCGGTCATCGCGTTGATCGGCGGCTGCGGGGTAGCGCTGGCCATCTTGCAGCCGCACGGCCCGGTGGAGATAGCGGCCAGCCTGGGCGTGTGGATCGCCGCGGTCAGGCTGCCTGCCGTCCCGGCCGCGGTCGCCGCCGGGGTGATCACGGCCGCGCTGGCCGTGACGGTCGGCCTGACCGGGCAGCCTCCCATCCAGTCGGCCATCTCCGCGGTGCTGCTGTGCCTGCTGCTCGCGGTGACGGGCCAGTTCATCCGGCGCGGCCGCCAGAGCCAGGACCGCACCGAGCTGCTGCTGGCCCAGCTCCAGGACGCGCGGGCGGCCGAGGCCGCCGCGGCCGCGCTGGCCGAACGCGGCCGCATCGCCGGCGAGCTGCACGACGTGCTCGCCCACTCGCTGTCCGGCCTGGCCATCCAGCTGCAGGGCGCCCGCAAGCTCGCCGGCCGGGAAGCGGTCAGCGAGGCCCTGCGCGCCGCCATCGAGCGGTCGGCCGAGCTGACCAAGGCCGGGCTGGCCGATGCCCGGCAGGCGGTCAGCGCGCTGCGCGGCGAGCAGCTGCCCACCCTGGCCCAGATGGCTGTGCTGGTGGAGGATTTCCGCCGCGACACCGGGGCCGATGCCACCTTGCGGATCGACGGGACGAGCCGGCCGCTGCCCGCTGAGGCCAGCCTGGCGCTGTTCCGCGGCGCCCAGGAGGCGCTGACGAACATCACCCGCTACGCACCCGGCGCCACCACCGCCATCACCGTGAGCTACCAGGCGGACCGCACGCTGGTCACCATCGAGGATCACGTCTGCCCGGCCGGGGCCGATCCCGGCACGGCCGCGCCGGCCCGGCCCGGGCTGCTGGCCGCCGCGGGCGGCGGACATGGCCTGACCGCGATGCGCGAGCGAGCCCAGCGGGCGGGCGGCACCGCCCGGGCCGGACCGACCGCCGGCGGATGGCTGGTCGAGCTCGAGGTGCCCGGATGACCGGCGCACCCGGCCCGGGCCCGATCCGGGTCCTGATCGCCGACGACCAGCGGGTCGTCCGGGACGGGCTGGCCATGCTGGTAGCGCTCATCGACGGCGTGGAGGTCGTGGGCACGGCCTGCGACGGAGCCGAAGCGGTGCGCCTCGCCGAGGATCACCGCCCCGACGTGGTCCTGATGGACCTGCGCATGCCAGGCACCGACGGCATCGCCGCCACCGCGGACCTGCGCCAGCGGCTGCCGGCCACCCGGGTCCTGGTCCTGACGACCTACGCGGACGAGGACTCGATCATGCCCGCGCTGCAGGCCGGAGCCCGCGGTTACCTGACCAAGGACGCCAGCGCCGAGCAGATCGAGGCCGCGATCCACGCGGTCCACGCCGGGCAGACCCACCTCGACCCCGCCGTGCAGGAACGCCTGGTGACCACCGTTCTCAGCCGCCCCCCGGCCGCCGGGCCGGCCGTTCCCGGCCCCGGGCACAAGCCGCCGGGCGGGCTCACCGCCCGCGAGGCCGAGGTGCTCACCCTGCTCGCCGCGGGACTGAGCAACGCCGAGATCGGCACGCGCCTCTACCTCAGCAACGCCACAGTCAAGACCCACATCAACCGGATCTTCGCCAAGACCGGCGCCCGCGACCGGGCCCAGGCCGTCAGGTACGCCTACCAGCACGGCCTGGCGACCCCGGTCCAGTGACACGGCACCCTCTGCGGCTCGCGGACGTTTCGAGTTACCACGGTTCACCGGGTGTCGCGGTGGCGCGGAGCTGTCCGAGCGCTTGGGCGAGCTGGTGGCGCAGCCGCTGATTGTCCTGGGCCAGTTCCCGGTTGCGGGCGGTGATGGCCTGCAGCCGGCAGAGCAGGTGGGCCAGGTAACGCTCGAGCACCGCCCGGTCCACCTGGCCGAGGTGGTCGACACTGCCCGCGGGGTTTGCGAGGAACATAGCGAAACGGACGATCGCCCTGGTTCCCGCGGCGGCTGTTGCGGCCCCTGAGCCGGTGCTCAGCCGCCACCGAGCCCATCGCTTGGCCAAGTCCTTCAGCCAGGGCGGGAGGATGTTCTCGAAGCTGATGTGCGCTGGCCGGCAGTCATCGATGCCCAGCTTGCCAAGCCTCCAGACGTCCCGGCCGTACTCCTGCTCCCAAGGGCTGTCCGGTGCTCCCAAGGGCTGTCCGGGCAACGAGCCTGTCCCTGGCGGCGGGTTCGCGGCGGTTCGAAGTGCGGCTTCGCGCTGGTGAACGGGGTTGGCGAGGTCATAGCCGCACCTCCTGACCGGTGAACCAGCCCGCCTGTTCCAGCGCCTTGCGGGCGTCCTCGACGGTCAGGTGCCCGTACACGCTGGAGGTGGTGGTCAGGTCCGCGTGGCCAAGCAGCTTGGAGACGACCTCGATGGGCACCCCGTCACGCAGCATCCGGGTCGCTTCGGTGTGCCGGCACCAGTGCGAGTCGAAGTCGGTGCCCGTCCGCCGACGCAGTCGGCGCACCAAGTCATAGACGGCTGGATAGGCCAGCGGGTGGCCGTGCGGCTGGCCCCACAGGTTGACGAACACGTAGTCGCAGTCCAGGTCTCCGTACTCGCCGTGCAGGTAGTCGGCATACAGCCGGACCAGCTCGGCGCTGACCGGGATGGAGCCAGGTTCACGCGACTTGCTGCGCGCGCTCGGAGTGGCTATGGCGGGGACGCCGCCATGCCTTCGAGGATCATGCGCATCGTCTGGTCCGAGCCTTTACCCTGGCGTTTCGGAGCAGTGGTATGCGGCGAGGAAGACCCGGACTGCTTCGGCGGCGAGCCGGTCGCGTTCGGCTGGAGATGGGCGCTCCTCAGGACAGAACTGCGCTCTGTCCTGAGGTATGCCGAGGACGAGGTAGGCGAACTGGGCTGCGGCGAGGCGGGGATCGCCCATTTTGAGGAGTCCGCGTTTCTCATAGGACCCGAGGGCGTCGGCGATGATGTCGATGCCGCGCGAGGGCGCCTGCTCGAAGTAGGTGCGGGCGAGGTCGGGGAACCGTTCGGCTTCGGCGATGATCAGCCGCCGCAGCGACAGAACGCTCGGCCGCAGGACGCCGTCGATGTAGCGACGGGCCAGGTCGGTGAGGACGGTCCGCAGGTCAGCGACCGAGTTGATCTCACTGCTCCGCAGCCCGGATGTGAGGTCGGCGATGATTGCCTCGGAGTTGCCGGTCACCCCCAGCACGATCTCCCGGAAGAGCTGTTCCTTGTCCGCGAACTGCTTGTAGACGGTCTGCTTGGACACCGCAGCGTCGGCAGCGATCTGGTCCATGCTGGTGCTCCGGTAGCCGTCACGCAGGAACAGCGCCGTCGCGGCCTGCATGATGGCCCGGCGTTTGCGGGCCGACCGCCCGGCCTCCGCCACCGGCTCGGTGTCCCGCTGGGCCATACGCGGTCCGGTCCTCGTGCCGGACGTGGTTCGGCTTGGCATCAGCTGCCTCCTCGATGATTCAGGAATGGTACTAGACGGTACAGGACTGATTCTAGTACTGTACCGTCTAGTACCGAAAATACAGACTCTCGGACGGCTTAAAGGAGAAGATCCCTTGACCGCCATTGCCAACGTCCAGGACATGTTCAGACGTCCAGGGGCGCGGGAGTGCCCGGCGAACGGGAACGTCACCCGCAGCCTGCTCGGCTATCTCGCCCTGGCCGGGCCGTTCTACATCGCCGTCTCGATGGTCCAGGCGCTGACCCGGCGTGGGTTCAGCCTGGCCCGCGACGAGTGGAGCCTGCTCGCCCTCGGGCACCTGGGGTGGGTCCAGACGGCCAACCTCATCCTCACCGGCGCCATGACGCTAGTTACCTTCGCCGGGATCGCGAGCGGGGCCAGGAGCAGCGCGATCAACCTTGGCTTCACGGCTGCGGTCGTTGCCAGCTACGTCTGGCTGACGGCCGTGGCGGCCGACCTGTACCGCCGCACCCGCCTCGACGAGATGGCGCCGGCGCTGCCTGCCCAGTGAGCCCCGGAGCCCGGGCTGCATCCAACGAACGGCTCCGGCTCCGGGCAGAGCACCCCTTCCGTCTCGTGCGATCTCATTAGGAGCGTAACGATGCCAGCAAGCGTGCAGTTCGATACGACCGTGACGGCCGCGGGCAACAACACTGGGATCGTCGTGCCCGACGATGCCATCGAGCGACTCGGCGAGGGACGGCGACCAGCGGTCATCGTCAACGTGAACGGTTACGAGTACCGCAACACGGTCGGCGTCATGGGCGGCAAGCACATGATCAGCATCAGCGCTGCGGTCCGCAAGGAGACTGGCCTGAAAGGCGGTGTCCTCATCCACGTAACGCTGACGGTGGCAGAGACTCCGCGCGAGGCCGACGTTCCCGATGACTTCGCCGTTGCCCTCTCCGCCGACACCGAGGCCAAAGCCTTCTTCGACAAGCTCTCGAACAGCCTCCAGCGCTACCACGTTGACAGCATCAACGCAGCGAAAACCACGGCAACACGGCAGCGGCGCATCGAAAAGGCGATCTCATTGTTCCGAGAAAGGCAAGCAGCGGTAGCGGCGGCGATGCCGGGTTCCAACATCAAAGTCGTCCGAGTGCCGTCTCGGCCGCCAGTCGGTCAGCTGCCAGTCTCGCTGGCGGCAGCGGTACGCTACACAGGCGGTGGGGCGGTGCCGCGGGAAGGCGGGTCAATGGCAGACGAACGGAGCCATGGGGTTACCGCAGGCCATGGCACGCCGGCATCGTTCGACACCAGCGTGGCGCATGTCGCGCGGGTGTACAACTACTGGCTGGGCGGGAAGGACCATTTCGCCGCTGACCGGGCAGCGGGCGAGCAGGCGATCAAGGCTTTCCCTAACATCGTGTTGTCCGCGCGTGCTAACCGGGCGTTCCTGGCGCAGGCGGTGCGTTTCCTGGCGGGAGAAGCAGGTATCCGCCAGTTCCTGGATATCGGGACGGGTATTCCCTCGGCCAGCAACACCCATGAGGTCGCCCAGTCGGTAGTGCCGGAATCCCGGGTCGTCTATGTGGATAATGACCCGGTCGTACTCACGCATGCCCGCGCGCTGCTGGCCAGCGGCCCGGGAGGCGCCACCGATTACATCGATGCTGATCTGCGTGATCCAGAGCAGATCCTGGCCAGCGCGGCGCGGCTGCTGGATTTCGGCCGCCCGGTCGCGGTGATGCTGATGGCGATCCTGCAGCACCTCGGCGATGAGGACGACCCGTACAAGATTGTGGCGACGCTGCTAGGCGCCATGCCGCCGGGCAGCTACCTGGCACTGTCACATCCGGCCAAGGACATCGATGCCGTGTCGATGGCCAAGATGGCCGACAGCCTGAACCAGATGATGGCCGAGAAAGTCACCTTCCGCGACCGCCTCGCGGTGGCCAGGTTCTTCGACGGGCTGGAGCTGGTAGAGCCGGGGATCGTGCAGGCGTCGAAATGGCGGCCAGCCAGCGAGGCTGAGGCGGCCAGCCCGGCGGCCCTGTGGGCCGGCGTGGCGCGCAAAACCTGATCCGGGAACACAGCGCCTCCCGCCCCGCCGCCGCGGGCGGGCCGCCGGCCCGGGGACGATCTTGCACGACTCGGGTGCCGCGGCGGTTGCGCCAACCTGGTCCTGACGGGTCGGGTGACTACCGGGCTGGCTGGTACTGGGAACCTTGCGCTTTGCGCAGGGACTCGATCCGCTCCTGGCCGGTCAGCAGCCGGGTGGTGCGGGATGATTTCACGGCACCGCCGGCGGTGACCGCCAGGGCGACGCTGGCGGCGGTGGTGTCGTCTGGTGCCTCGATGACGATCAGCACGTCGTAGTCGCCCAGCGGGTAGCCCCACACCAGGATCTTGATCCCCATGGCCTCGAGCGACGCCCGGGCTGCTTCGATCCTGTCCTGCGGCTGCTTGATCTGGGCTGCCAGCGACTGCGGGGTGTAGGCGACCTCGTACATGTACAGGCCCATCGGGTAATCCTCCTCGCCGGGGAATGAGTGTGACTGCGTCAGCCCACCAGGGCGCTGCGCACGACGGTGGTCAGTTCTTCGGTGATCCGGTCGTGGGACCAGCCGAGCTCGCTGGACAGGATGCGGTAGATCTCGATGCGGGTCAGGGCGGCGGCCAGGTCGCCCGCTTCCTTTTCGGTCAGCCCCGGACGCAGTGCGTTCTGGCTGGCTAGTGCCGACGCGACCATGCTCCAGGCGCCGCGGTGCTCTTGCACGAGGCCGCGGCGCAGGAACTCGTTGACGTCGGGGTCCATGCCGCGCGCCGACAGCAGGACGGCGAGGATGTCGCCGTGCCGGGCCGGGAAGCTGAGGCTGAGGCCGACGGCGATGGCGATCTGCTCGGCCGGGTTGCCAGCGGCGTGGAACTCGCGGACCCGCTCGTCGAGGTTGACGTTGTCCTGCATCAGTTGCTGGAATGCCACCAGGATGCCCCCTTTGGAGCCGAACCCGGCGTACACGGTGGCTTCGGAGACCTCCGCGTCGGCGGCGATCGCCTCGATGGTGGTGGCGGCATAGCCGCGCTCGGTGAACAGGCGCCGGGCCGCGGCGAGGATGTCGGCGCGGGTCTGGGCGGCCTGCCGTCGCCGGCGGCTGGAGTCATATTCCCTCTTGACAGCCATGACTTGGTCAGAGTATCACCTTATTAGATCAAGTTAACCTAATATCACTCAAGAAAGGGTATTATGAACAGAGTAGGACTCTACAGGCCCGAGGGATCCCGATCCGGGAGCGGGCCGATGAGCATTACTGCCAGTGAGACGCCCGTGCGCTGGCCCGTGCGGGGCGGGAGCTAGATTTCTTAGTCGGGTGGCCCGCCGGGTCTGAGGCCGTGTGCCGCTGGTGTGACGCTGGCCAGGGACTGTGAGCGTGAGCCCGGCAATCTCGCCGCGCCATCACCGGTGAGGAACCCCATGAAGATGCGCAAGCCCGTCACCCTGGCCATCTCGGCTGCCGCCCTGACCGCTGCAGTCGACCTGTTCGCCGGTCCTGCGTTCGCCATCGGCCCGAGCAGCACCACCACCCTGCAGTTCACCGGCCATCCGGTCGGAGTGCACAGCTTCGGCGCGACGGGGATCACCCCTGCGGCAGCCGCAACCGGCACCAGCGTCGTGACATTGGAAGTTTCGTCCCCATTCGCCAATCCCGGTGATGTTCAGGTCCAGGATCTCACCAGCGGGAACCTGCTCGCTACTTGTGAGGGTTCGAGTTCGCCCGGCACCGCGACGTGCGCGGTTGACGTTCCCACCGGCGACGGGGTCCTGTTTGTCGCTCAGCCGCTCACCGCGGGGGCTTTCAAGGACTGGACGGCGGCGTGCGGCACGACTCCCGGGCCAATCTGTCATCGGAAGGTCACTAAGGCCGTCAAGGTGGTCGGCCATTTCGCAGCGGCGCACACGCCATCGGCTGTGACCACCACGACGTACGTGGAAGGTGACACCCCCGGATGCAGCGGGTTCAGCGACGTCGTAACCGTCGATGGAACGGGCTTTCCCGCCGCGACGGCGGTGACGCTCAGCGACGACGGCCAGCAAGTAGCGTCGGGCACGACTGATAGCAGCGGCTCCGCCCAGCTCCAGTACACAGCGAACTCAGAGCCGGGTATCTATCGCAACCTAGTCATGGGCGCGGCCGGAGTGTCCGCCGCCACCGACATTTACAATGAGGCGTCCTACTGCCTGTATCAGAATGGAACCGGTACCGGCACTGACACCTTCGAAGTCATTGCTACCAACCTGGACGCGAACAGTTCGGGGACGATCCGGTTTGCCAGCCATCCGCCGGTGGCCGAACCCGCGAATGCCCAAGGGGTATCTACGGTGACCGCGCCCGCTTATGCTTGCAGAGCTGGCGCCGCCAAGAATCTCGTTATCACTGGGGTCCGGGGCGCAGGAACTTCATTCTCATTCAAGGAAGTCGTCACCTTCGCCGTTGTCTGCTAGGGCAGGCCTGGCCCGGCGGAGAACCTGTCCGGCCGCCAGGGGACCGAGGGTTACGATGCCGTGGTTTCCAGACTTCGCCGCCTTGACCAGGACATATGCCACGCCGAGGCAGAAGCCGGCGGGATGCCGGGGCTGAACCGCCGACGCCCGGCCGCCGTTCCTTGTGTTCTCCGGCGTTGAGGCCCAAGATGGTGTGGATCTCATCGAGCAAGATTGTGCGCCGGGCGGCAGGGCCAGCGACGAAGCGGGACAGGGGGCGGACGGCGTGCATCGGCCACGGCATGAGCAGCGTCAGGATCTCCAGCGCGCGGATTTTCCCGGAGCCAGGCCGCCCGCGAGATTACTGAAGAACTGCCGCCGGATAGCCGCCGCCCTGGCGCTGGTGATCCTGGGCGTCTCGCCCGCCACCGCCAGCGCGCAGGGGTTGACCAGCAGCGTATACTCCCCGCTGAACTGCCCCGGCGTCACCAAGCTGAGCGCTCATGTACACGTGCGCGCAACGGGCACGTTGTCGTACAACAACCGGCCGATCAAATTCACCGGGTATACCTTCTATCCCGCTGACGACGGCGGAACCCCAGCCTGGCGTCAGTCCGGGTTCACCACCTATATCGACAAGACGCTGGCGAACGAGGCGTATCTGGGGGCCAACCTGGTGCGGCCGACTGACCAGTTCGACAACTTCACGACAGGCCAGAAGTGGGACGATCGCACAGTCTGGGCGAATATGGACCATCTCGTCTGCCAGTCCGCCCAGCAGGGCACGTTCATTGAACTGGATCTGTCGTTCATGGCGCACGTGCTCAGCAGCCAGGGCAAGAACGTGCTGGACACCGCTAACTGGCTGCCGATGATCGACGCGGTGGCCAAGCACTACGCCGGCTGGCAGTCGATCGCCTGGGTCTCCTTCTACGGCGAGCCGGCTTACCCGACCACGGCGACGCAAGTCACGACGCTCCAGGCTTTCTATACGACACTGCTGGGCGAGTATCACAAATACGATCCCGCTCGTGCCCTGACGCCGGGCGGCCTGACGCACACGATGTACGGCTACCCGGGCTGGTGGCAGAGGGTAGCCAGCGTGCCGCACGCGAATATCTTCGCGTACAAGGTCTACGACCTGGATGACGAGAATTATCTCCCGACCATCTACGGCTGGACCTCCACGCACGGCAAGGCCCTCATCAACGAGGAATTCGGGATGCCCCAGTCCCAGGGTGACGGTACCTGGTCCGGGCAGACCTTTAACGGCCTGCAGGTAGACCGGGCCGATTTCTACTCCTGGAACTACCAGCAGCAGAGTAACGGGCGGACCCAGGCCAGCATCTTCTGGAACGACTCCTGCCTGGTCGGGCCGACAAACTATGACGTCAACCCCGGGGCAGGCCCTGCGGTCATCGCGGTGATCCGGGCGAACGCGGCCGTGCACCCGACCTCGTCCAAGTGGTCGGGCTGGTCCTGCTAGCCGGGCTGGTCCTGCTAGCCGGGCTGGCCCTGCTCGCCCCGGCTGGTCCGGCTCGCCGGGATCAGCGGCCGCCCTCATCGCCATGGTCAGGGGCCGGCTGCCCGGCGGCGGCGATCCGTGCCCGGCCCTGGCGCACCTGGCTGACGATGATCAGGGCGACGATGACCAGGGTGAACCACAGCCCGTAGTGCGAGACGGTCTGGGCCACGACCACCGCGTGGTGGCCGAGCGCATAGCCGAGCCCCGCCAGCATGCCTGCCCACAGCAGGCTGCCGATCACGTCCAGGATGATGAAGGTGACCAGGCGCATCCCGGCCCAGCCGGCGATGACGTAGACGATCGCGTTGGGGATCGGCAGGAACGGGCACAGCACGACCGCCGGCCACATGAACTTGCGCCCCCACCGCTGGACCCGCTCCATGTACCGTGGCCCGCGGTTGCGGCGGCCCGACATCTGCACGATGATGCGCTCGCCCCACAGCCGGCCCGCCCACCAGTAGAACGCGTCGAACTTCATCAGCCCCGGGATGGCGGCCAGCAGCACCAGCACCAGCGTCCCGTGCCCGACCCGGGCGAACGCCGCGGCCGACACGATGGCCTCGGTGGACCCGTTCAGCAGCACCAGCACCAGCGGGTGGGTGCCGACGAGCGCCGCCCGGAACGGCAGCAGCAGCAGGTAGTACAGGCCGCTCAGCATGATGCCCGCCCAGCAGGCGATGTCCACCTTCCGCGGCCGGCCCGCCCACGGCAGCTGCGGGTCGTTCGGCCGGCTCTCCCGGCTCTGTCCGGGGCTGGCCTCAGGGGATTCCGCGGCCGCCGCCCCCGGGCCCTCGGTCTCCGCCGGGCTGGCCGTCTCCGCCGGGCTGGCCGTCTCCGCCGGGCTGGCCGCGGGCTCCGGGGCGGTCACGAGCCCGTCTCCGCGGCCGGGCCGAGACGCGCGCAGCTCTTCGCGGCCGCCACCAGCACCAGGCAGAGGATGACCCGGTCGGTGGCCACTGCGTAGTCGTTGCGCCGCCGCTGCACGACAAGCCCGGCGGCCTGGAGCTCGCGCAGGTGGTGATACAGCTGCCCGCTGGTGCCGAGGTCAGGGATCTCGGACAGTTCCTGGGTGGTGTGCGCGCCCGCCAGCAGGCGGCGGAGCAGCTCGAGCCGCACCGTGTGTCCCAGCGCGGTCAGCACGGCCGCCGCATCCGCCCACCCGGCCGCGAGCATCCCGGGCAGCGGGTGTTCCTCCTGCCACATGGCGGTGCCCACGCCCGGGGCGTTCGCGACTCCGGCGAATACCAGGCTCCCGGCCACGCCGCCCTCCTCGAACGGCAGGCCGGCCCGCTGGCGCAGCGTATCCAGCGCCCAGAACCGGTCGTCCGGCGGACCGGGGCAGCGCCCGTCCCCGGGTGCGGGGGCGTTATGCTGCTCCAGCTGCTCGAGGCGCTGTTCCAGCGCCTGCACGCGCGACCCGAGGTCGCGGTCAGTATCAGCCACGGGGTTACGTTAATACGTAACTACGAATAACGCTAATCCCACGCCTGGCCCGCACGCGCGTCCCGTGCCTCGTCGCTGACGCTCGTTAACGGTGCCCGGTTGCCAGGCCCCGGCGTTTATCCCGCGCCGGCCATCACCTGCTTCCGGCCGGGGGCGTACCGGCTGCGCGGCCGGGCCAGCCCGTGGTGCTCCCGGAGCGTCGGGCCCTCGTACTCGGTGCGGAACAGGCCACGCCGCTGCAGGATCGGCACCACGTGCGCGGCGAACAGCTCCAGCCCGGACGGCAGCACCGCGGGCATGATGTTGAACCCGTCCGCCGCGCCGTGCGTGCACCAGTCCTCGATCGACCCGGCCACCTGCTCGGGCGTGCCGGCGAACGTGCGGTGCCCGCGGCCGCCGCCCAGGCGGCCGATCAGCTGGCGCACGGTCAGCCGCTCCCGCCTGGCCAGCTCCACGATCAGCGTGTACCGGCTCTTGGCCCCCTCGATCTCGTCCTCGGCCGGCAGGTCGGCGGGCAGCTGGGCATCCAGGGCGAGCCGGTCGGGCTGCACCCGCAGCAGGCTGGCCAGCATGTCCCTCGCCTGCTCGGCCACGATCAGCCGGTCCAGCTCGGCCTCAAGCTCAACGGCTTCGGCCGCGGCCGAGCCGAGCACCGGGACGATGCCGGGCAGGATCTTGATGTCGTCCGGGTGCCGGCCGGCCGCGGCCGCCCGCTGCACCCGGTCCGCCTCGGCGTGCACGCCACGCGACTTGTCGGCGACGACCGCGTCGTCCTCCCAGCTGTCCCACAGCTTGCGGGACACCTCGATGAACTCCGCCGCCGCTGGTAGCGCTCCGCGTGCGCCGGCTGGGCGTCCAGCCCGAAGTTACGGGCCGGATCGTCACCGGCCGTGGTGACGATGTTCCAGCCCGCCCGGCCGCCGCTGATGTGGTCCAGCGACGCGAACCGGCGGGCCAGGTTGTACGGGTCGTTGTAGCTGGTCGAGGCGGTGGCGATCAGCCCGATCCGCTGCGTGGCCCGGACCAGCGCGGTCAGCAGCGTGACCGGCTCGAGCCGTCCGCTGGGCCGCCGGCCCGGGTCGTTCCACAGCACCGGGCTGTCGGCCAGGAACACCGAGTCGAACTTCGCCGCCTCGGCGGTCCTGGCCAGCCGCTCGTAGTACTCGACATCGGTGTTCGCCAGCGGGTCGCTGCCGGGCAGCCGCCAGGAGGCCTCGTGGTGGCCGGTGTCGATGATGAACAGGTTGAAATGCATCAGTCGGCGACCACGACGGTGTGCTTGGCGGTGAACGGCTGGCCGGCGACCAGCTCGGACTCCCGGCCGTCCGGGCCGACCGGCACGTCGCCGACCAGGGTGACCCGGTGCAGGGTCCGCCGCAGGTCGAGGTGGTCGATGTCGCTCGGGGCCAGGTGCGCGGTGGCGCGGTTGTCCCAGAACGCCACGCTGCCGGGCTCCCAGCGGAACCGCACGGTGTACTCCGGCTTGGTGAGCTCCCCGTACAGCAGGTCCAGGATCGCCTTGCTCTCCTGCGCCGACACGTCCACGATGTGGCTGGTGAAGCCCGGGTTGACGAAAAGCCCCTTCTCCCTGGTCACCGGGTGCACCCGCACCACCGGGTGGACGGCCACCAGCAGGTTGTCGTTGATCCGCTGCTGGTACTTGCCGCCGGACTTGGGCGGCGCATACCCGCCGCCGTAGCGGTGCTCGGCCCGCAGCGTCTCCGCGAACCTCTGTACCGGTCCGGACAGCCCCTCGTAGGCCGCGACCAGGTTGGTCCACTGGGTGTCACCGCCGATCTCGGGTGCCACCTCGGCGCGCAGGATCGAGCCGCGGCGGGTTCACCGCGGCGGTCACGTCGGTGTGCCAGCCGGAGAAGTAGCTGTACTGCCTGCGCCGGTACTCCTTCCTGAAGTCCTCGCCGTAGCGCTTCTCGTAGAGCACCGGGTCGACGGTGAAGATCTCCGGGTAGCTCTCGGGCGGGGCGTCGTCGTGCGGGTGAGCATAGGTCAGCTCGCCGAACTGCCGGCCGAACGCGACCTGTGACGCATGGTCCAGCGGCTGATCCCTGAAGAAGATCACCTTGTACCGGAACAGCGCGTCCTGGATCGCCGCCACCTCGTCGGCCGTCAGCGGCTGGGAGATATCGACCCCGGAGATGTCCGCGCCGATACGCCCGGCCACCGGCCGCACCGTGATCGTGGCCGTCGTGGCCTGCTCGATGTCCGCAGTCGCGGTCATGGTTGGTCTCCTATCCTCGGGTTACGGTTTTCCGCTGTCCAGCTCGTTCGTAAGCGCATTAAATCTTTTTCCCGAACGGGCAGGTGTTAACTAAAAGCGGATTGCTTCGGATTGTGCGTTAGGAATGCCGCTTATGTTTATCTTGCGACGGGGCGCGGACGCCGTCAACATTGCAACTTCTGAAATTAACTGGATTGGCCGGCGCCATTGTCTGGCTCCGTCACCCCGAGCTCGCGCAGCAGCCGGGACCGCAGCGCGATGAACTCGCGGTGGCGCCGGTCCCTGGGCAGGCCGAGCCCCACTGGTACGTCGAGCGTGATCTGCCCGCCGGTCAGCACCAGGGCCCGGTCGGCGAGCAGGATGGCCTCGTCCACGTCGTGGGTGACCAGCAGGACAGCCGGGCGGTGCCGCGCGCACAGATCCTGCAGCAGGACATGCATGGGGGTCCGGGTGAGCGCGTCCAGGGCGCCGAACGGCTCGTCGAGCAGCATCAGCTGCGGCTCGCGGACCAGCGCCCGGGCCAGGGCCACCCGCTGCGCCTCACCGCCGGACAGGGTGACGGGCCACGCGTGAGCATGGCCGGCCAGCCCGACCTCGCCGAGCGCTTCGAGGCTCCGCTGCCTGAGCCCGCCGTGGCCGCCGGCACCAGGCTTCAGCCCGAGCGACACGTTCGGCAGGACCCGTTGCCAGGGGATCAGCCGGGGTTCCTGGAAGACCACCGCCCGGCGCTGCGGCACGAGCACGTCGCCTTCGTAGCCCGGGTCGAGACCGCCGAGGACACGTAGCAGCGTGGTCTTGCCCGTGCCGCTGCGGCCGAGCAGGGCGACGAACTCGCCGGGCGCGATCGCCAGATCCAGGCCGCTGAGTACGCCGCGGCCGCCGAAGCTCCGGCTCATGGCCCGGGCGAAGACCGCGAGCCCGTCGGCAGGCGGCCCGGCCGCCGGCATCGCCACGGCGGTGAGCGCGCTCATCATGCCCCCTTGAAGCCGCGCCGCCACGCCAGCAGCGTGCGCTCGAGCAGCCGGACGATAGCGTCGGCGAGCACGCCGAGGACGGCGTAGATGGCCAGGCAGAGAAACATGATGTCGGTGCGGTTGGTGGTCTGTGCCTGGCTGATCAGGTATCCCAGGCCACTCTGCGCGTTGATCTCCTCCGCCACGACGTCCACGATCCAGCTGCCGACCAGGGCGAAGCGCAGCCCGACCAGGCAGCCGGGAAGGGCACCTGGCAGGATCACCCTGCGCACCAGGCCCCAGCGGGTGAGCCCGAACGTCTGGCCGGCCTCCACCAGCTTCATGTCGACCCCGCGGATGGCCGCGTAGGCGTTGATGTACACCGGGAACAGGCAGCCGAGCGCGATGAGGAACACCTTCGGCGCCTCGCCGACGCCGAACCAGATGATCACCAGCGGGACGAGGCCGAGGATCGGCACGGCCCGGGCCGCCTGGATGACCGGGTCGAGCAGGTCTTCGCCCGCCCAGAACAAGCCGCAGACGACGGCCAGGAACACGCCGGCCGCGACCCCGAGGACCAGGCCCTCGGCCACGCGCTGGAGCGAGATGAGGAGGTTGGACTGCAGCACCCCCTGAGCCCACAGCCCGCGGGCCGCCTGGGTCACCGCGACCGGCGAGGCCACCTCGACGCTCGTGAACGTCCCCAGCGAGCAGACGAGCTGCCACAGGCCGAGCACCGCGACCGGGCCGACGACGCGCCGGGCCAGCCGGGGTATCCGCCAGGTGACCGGGCGCCGTTGCCGGCGGGCCGGGGGGACGAGGGTGACGGTGCCGCTGGCCGTCGCGGCGGCAGCGGGCCCGGCCGCGCCCGCTGCGGCCGCTGCGGGTTCGGCGGTCAGACCGGGCGGGGCGGGGGTGTCCGAGCGGACGATGTTAGCCATTTTGCGGGGTCTCCTTGAGGATGGCGTCGTAGCGCGCGGACTCGGCCGCGCTGAACAGCGGCGCGGCGCTGAACGTGGCCGGCAGCGCCTTGGCCGCGGCCAGCAGCGTGACCACGTTCTGGAGCGCGGCCTGCACCGATGCGTTGACCGGCACGTAGTTCGCGGTGCCGCCGGCGGCGAGGATCAGCTTCGCCACCGCCGGGGTCTGGTGCTCGACGCTGACGTAGTAGTCAGTGACCCACTGGCTCAGGTGGGTCTTCACCCAGTTCTCAGCTCTGATCAGCCGTTTGGTGAGGTCGTCGATGGCCGCCAGCTTCGCCCCGTTGCCGAGCGCGGCCCTGGCCGCGAGCAGGTAGTCGTAGCTGGGCGGCTGCACGGTGTCCTGGGTGGCCAGTACCTTCGCGCCGGGGTGCCCCTGCTGGTAGTTGACCTTCTGCTCGACGGTCACCACCGAGGCGTCGGCGGCACCCGACTCCAGCACCGTGCCGAGCTGCAGCAGGCTGACGTTGACCTGGTGGACGTCCTGCTGGGTCAGCCCGGCCGACTTGAGCGCCCGCAGCGCGAACGCCTGCTCGGCCGTGCCTGTGGCGTAGGCAACCTGCTTGCCCCGGAGCTGGGAAATCGAGGCAATGCCCCGTCTGGCCAGCAGGAACTCATTTGTGCCGATCGGCTGCTCGACCGCGACGGCGACCACCGGCAGGTGCGATTTGACCGCCAGCGAGGCCGGCAGGTCGCCCATGTAACCGACCTCGATCCGGTGCGCGGCGAATCCGGCATCGACGAGCGGGCCGCTGTCGAACTCGACGAAGTTGACCTTGTACGGGGCGCCTTTCAGGACTCCTGACGCCTGCAGCATGGTCTGGAACATCTGCTGCTGGTCGCCGAAGTTCACGACCGTGCCGGACGAGCCGGACGAGCCGCCCGCGGGCGTCTGACCGGCCGCCGCGGTGGCCGCGCAGGCGGAGACCACGGCCAGCAGGCAGGCCAGCGACGCTCCGCGAAGCGTCCGGGAAATTGTGCTTGACCTGGTTCGGCGGGATCTCATGACACCGCTCCTTTCGCAACGATTCGGGCGCGTCGATATGACCGGGCTGGAGGCGTGATAAAGAGACCGAAAATGCCGAGCGGTAAATGGCGCCGACCACCCTACAGGCCGTCGGGATGTCTTTCTTGCCGGTTTAGGCTTGCCATTAAATAATCATCGATATAACGTTCGCTGATGTCAATATTTGCAACTTCTTAAATTAACTCCTCCGGCTAAGGAGTGCGCTTGTCATGATGCTCGTCGCATCGCGGTCCGGGGGCGGCTCAGCGGGTTGGCGTAGACGGCGTCGAGGACCACGGCCCCGGCCGCCACCGGCAGGGCATCGCCGCCGAAGCTGGTCGCGATCACCGAGCGGCCGGGATCGCCGCGCGCCGCTGACCGTTCGCGCACCTCCGCCCGCAGGTCCTCGAGGCACTCCGGCAGGTAGACCGTCCCCGCCTCGGTGACGACGAGCAGCTCGGGGTTGAGCAGGTCCAGCAGCACCGCGGCCGCGGCACCGATCAGTCTCGCCCGCTCACGGAACAGCCGGACCGCCCGCCGGTCGCCGGCCCGGGCCAGCGCGAGCAGGCGGCATACGCCGGGCCGGGGACGATGCCGTGGCGCGCCGCCCGCAGGCCGAGAGCACGGTCCGACACCGCAGCCTGCAGGCAGCCGCGGCGCCCGCACGGGCACGGATCCGTCCTGTCCTGCAGGGGCAGGTGCGCGACCAGGCCGGCCGCCGAGCGCGGGCCGTGGTGGACCGCGCCGCCGGTAGCGAACGCGGCATCGACCACGTTGCCCACGAACAGGTGCACGACGCTGGTCCGGGCCCGGGCGTCGCCGAACATCTGCTCGGCCCGGGCCAGGGCCCTGGAGTGGCCGTCGACATGAACCGGCAGGCCGGTCGCGGCCGCCATCAGGTCGCCGGCCGGCACATCTCGCCAGCCGAGCGGGACGTTCTCCATGATGACCCCGTGGCCGCGGTCCACCCACCCGCCGCTGGCCACGCCGAGCCCGAGCGGCGTCCGGCCGCCGGCATGCTCGGCGACGAAGCCGGGGATCCGCTGCGCGATCCGCTGCAGCACCTGCTCCGGTCCGGCCGCCCCATGATCCAGGCGGTCACGGGCCACGACGCGGCCGCGCAGGTCCACCAGCGCGAGCGTCGCGTACCGGGCGGCGATGTGCAGCCCGCAGGCCACCCGGCGGCTGGTATCGACGGCAACCGGAATGTGCGGGCGGCCCACTCCCTTCGGCGCGGCGCCCTCCGGCGCCTCGCGCAGCAGGCCCGCGCCGATGAGCTCGGCGCAAAGCCTGCTCACGGCAGCATGGCGGGCGCCGCTGGTCAGCGGCCTGCAGGGCACAGCTCGCTGGCGACACGGCACAGGTTGACATGCGGACGGCGAACCAGGTGCACGGCTGAGATCATGTTTATAGCCTAGTAAGTAGATCGATATTGTCAAGAATAATCCTGGTCCGCTGCGCCCGGGCCCGGCGGGCCAGCGGGGCGCTCTCAGCTCAGGGCGGCAATCCGCGGACCGGCCCCCTTTCCTGGGCGCCGGTCCGCGGATGGCGCGGCGCGGACGCGCACGAGAGCGCCGCCGCCGGCGGTCAGCCGGGGACCTTGTCCAGGAAGCCGAGGACGGTGGTCAGTCGGCCGTCCTCGCCCGCCACCGCGACGTCGAAGCCCACGACCAGCGGCTCTTCGCCGTCCGGGCCCAGGCCCCAGCTGAACCGCGCCTGCCGGTGATGCGCATCGACGGGGCCGACCAGGGTGAACGTGAGGCCGGGGAACTGCGCCTGGGCACCCGCGATGACCTTGTCTATCTGCTCGTGCCCGTGTGCCTCGGCCAGCGGGTCGATGTAGCTGGCATCCTCGGCCCACAGCTCGCCGATCAGGCTCCGGCGCGCCTGCGGGTCGGTCTGGTTCCAGCTGGCGATGTACTGCTCGATGGTGTTCCGCACGGGATTTCCTCCGCATTCTCGGGATGTTGACTGGCTGATGCAGCCGAGGATGCGGCAGCGGGGGTCCGGCTGTCGATTACCCGGCAGGTAATGCCCGGCTTTACCTGAGAGGTAATGGGCGCGGGCGGGCCAGCCGGGTACGCTCCCTGCCATGACCGTGACGAGCACCCCCCGGGCCGCGTCCCGGAGCGTCGGGCAGCTGCTGCGGGAGTGGCGTCAGCGGCGCCGGCTGAGCCAGCTGGACCTGGCCATCGAGGCCGAGATCTCCGCCCGGCACCTGAGCTTCGTCGAGACCGGCCGATCCCGGCCGACCAGCGACATGATCATGCGCCTGAGTGAGCACCTCGGCGTGCCGCTGCGCGACCGCAACGCGCTGCTGCTGGCGGGCGGGTACGCCCCGGCCTACCCCGAGCACGGCCTGGACGAGCCCGAGCTGGCGGCGGTCCGCGCCGCCCTGCGCCAGGTGCTGGACGGCCCGTTTCCCTATCCCGCCGTCGTACTGAACCGCTGGTGGGAACTCGTCGACGCGAACGCGGGCGTGGGGCTGCTGACCGCCGGCGCGGCGCCGCGGCTGCTCGAGCCGCCGGTGAACGTGCTGCGGCTGAGCCTGCACCCGGACGGCATGGCGCCGCGGATCATCAACCTCGCGCAGTGGCGGGCGCACCTGCTCAGCCGGCTGAGCAGGCAGGCGGCGAGCACCGGCGACACAAGGCTCGCGGAGCTGCACGAGGAACTGCTGGGCTACCCGGGCGGTCAGGCCGAGTCGCCGGCCGCGGCGGATGTCGTCGCGCCGCTGCGGTACCGGCACGGCCGCCAGGAACTATCGTTCTTCAGCATGACCGCCGTGATCGGGACGCCCATGGACGTCACGGTGGCGGAACTGGCGATCGAGTCCTTCTACCCGGCCGACGACGCTACCGCCGCTGCGCTCAGCCACGCTGCAGCCGGAGGCCGGCCGGCCAGCGACTAGGCCGTGTCCGTGACACGGCCCGGCCCGGACATGCTAGGCAAGGGGCATGACCAAACTCATTCCGCTGGCAGACCTCTTCGGCAACCCGCAGCGCATCGAGCCGGCCATCTCCCCCGACGGCACCCAGCTGGCCTGGATCGCACCGCACGGCGGCGTGCTGAACGTCTGGGTCGCCCCGGTGAGCGGCGGCGACGGGGACGGGGTCGACTGGGCGGCCGCCCGCGTGGTCACCGATGACGGCGACCGCGGGATCCGGACCTTCACCTGGGCGCACGACGGCCGCCACCTGCTGTACCTGCAAGACACCTGCGGGAACGAGAACTGGCGCCTGTACGACGTGGATCTGGTGACGAAAGAGCGCCGCGACCTGACCCCGTTCGACGACGTCCAGGCCCGGATCCTGGCCACCGACAGGAAATTCCCCGACGACGTGCTCGTCGAGCTGAACCGCGACAATCCGCAGCTGCATGACGTCTACCGGCTCAACCTGGTGACCGGGGAGCTCGTCAGGGAAGTGCAGAACCCCGGCTTCCTCGCCTGGGTGGCAGACGCCAGCCTCGAGGTGCGCGCGGCGTTCGCCCCGCATTCCGACGGCGGCCTCGACCTGATGGTGCGGGGCAGCGCGGCCGAGGACTGGAAACCGCTGCTGTCCATCCCGGCCGAGGACTCGCTGACCACCAGCCCGGTCTCGTTCAGCGCCGACGGCGGCTCGCTGCTCGCGCTGAGTTCGGCCGGCGCCGACACGAGCAGCCTGGTCAGGCTCGACCTGGCCACCGGGGCCGCCGAGGTGCTGGCCGCCGACCCCGAGGCGGACATCACCGATGTCCGGCTGCACCCGGACACTTTCGAGCCGCAGATCGTCACGGTGCTCAAGGACAGGTCGCAGTACCTGGCGCTCGACCGCTCCGTCGCGCCCGATCTCGAGGCCATCCGGGCGCTGCACCCCGGCGATCCCTTCTTCCTGAACGGCGATGACGCCGACGCGACCTGGCTGGTCGGCTTCACGAACGACGCGGGCTCGGTCACCTACTTCAGCTACGACCGGCCGAGCCGCACCGGGCGGCGTCTCTTCGAGGCGCGGCCGGAGCTAGCGCAGTATCAGCTCGCCTCGATGGAGCCGTTCTCCTTCACCGCCCGGGACGGCCTCGTCGTGCACGGGTACGCGACGTTCCCCGCCGACGGGCGCCGGTCCGGGCTGCCGGCCGTGCTCAACGTGCACGGCGGGCCCTGGGCGCGTGACGTCTGGGGCTACCACCCGGAAGCGCAGTGGCTGGCCAACCGCGGCTACCTCTGCATCCAGGTCAACTTCCGCGGTTCAACCGGTTACGGCAAGGCATTCGTCAATGCCGGAGACCGGGAATGGGGCGGCCGGATGCAGGACGACCTGTCCGACGCCGTCGCGTTCGCCGTCGGGCAGGGCTGGGCGGATCCGGAGCGGGTGGCGATCTACGGCGGCTCCTACGGCGGCTACGCCGCTCTGGCCGGGGCGACGTTCACCCCCGACCTGTTCTGCTGTGCCGTTGACATCGTGGGCCCGTCCAACCTCAAGACCCTGATCGAGACGATCCCGCCGTACTGGGCCCCGATGGTCTCCCAGTTCCACCGCCGGGTGGGGAACCCGGAGCAGGACGCTGCCTTCCTCTGGTCGCGCTCGCCGCTGTCCGCGGCGAGCAGCATCCGCATCCCCATGCTCATCGCGCAGGGCGCCAATGACCCCCGGGTTAAGCAGGCCGAGTCAGAGCAGATCGTGGCGGCCATGCGCGCGGCCGGAGTGGAGCACGAGTACCTGCTGTTCCCGGACGAAGGCCACGGTTTCGCGAAACCGGAGAACCGGCTGCGCTTCTACGCCGCGGCCGACCGGTTCCTCGCCCGCCACCTCGGCGGCCGGGCGGAGGACTAGCGCGAGGAGTGCCGCGAAAAGG
Source organism: uncultured Actinomycetes bacterium (assembly GCA_963702235.1). Taxonomy (GTDB): domain Bacteria; phylum Actinomycetota; class Actinomycetes; order Streptosporangiales; family Streptosporangiaceae; genus PALSA-505. The sequence continues at coordinate 364,444 of CAVPBZ010000013.1, read as the reverse complement.
CGGAGCCCAGCGGGAGAGCCAGCGAGGGCGCGCCTGCCGGCGCGGCGGTGTTCTGCTGCGCGGCTGAGGCCAGCCGCGGCGTGATCCACTCCAGCATGGGCGCGAGCAGGGCCCGCCAGGTGGACATGGTGTGACCGCCGCCCGGGGCCAGGACCAGCCGTGCCTGCGGCTGCCGTGGCAGCAGGAGCTGCTGAAAGGCCCGCGACCCGGCGAGATCCTGGCTGTCCGCTGCGCCGGCCCCGATCCAGAACTGCGGGACGGCCGTGCTGGGCGGCAGCAGCGGCAGGAACGCCACCGGCGAACTGGACCGGCGCAGCGCCGCGGATTCTCGCGAAGGGCCGCACCGACCGGGGCGGATAGCCGAGCCGGTTGTTCAGCGGGCTGAAGTACCCGCTGAGCACGCCCGAGTAGCCGTACGTCCGGGGGTAGTGCAGGGCCAGGTTGGCGGCACAGTAACCGCCCTCGGAGTAGCCGGCCAGGCCCCACGCCCGCCCGGGCGGCTGGACCCGGATGGTCCGAGCCACGTAGGCGGGCACGTCGGTGGCCAGGAAGGTCGAATCCTGCGGGCCGTGCGGGATGTTGAGGCATTGCATGTTGATCCCCCGGCTGCCGTTGGTGTCGGGCATGACGAGTACCGCCGGCCTGGCCAGGCCGGCGCGGACCAGGTTGTTGACGCTGGTGTTGATGCCCAGCACATTGATCCAGTCTTGCGGCTGGCCGGGAAACCCGTGAAAGAGCTCGAGGACGGGGAACCGGTAGTGCGCGTACGGCTGCTGGAAATACTGCGGCGGCAGGTAGATGTACACGGTCCGGCGCAGATGGCTACGCCTGCCGTACACGGTGAGCCGGACCGTGTAGCCCTGCTGCCGGGCCACCGCGGGGTTGACCAGGCCGCCCAGGACCGAGCCGAACTTCTGGCTGGTGACGTTGTTGAGCGAGGGCAGCAGCGGGCTCTGGTTTATCCCCTGGTTGGAGAAGTCCGCGATGACCGCGCCCCACGATTGGTAGTAGTCGTAGTACTTGTTCACCGCGGCTACCCCGAACATCATCGCGGGCACGAATGCCAGGCACGCGGCGAGCACGCGGAGGGCAAGCTGCCTGGCGACCGCCATCCACCAGACAAATCCGACAAACGCCAATATCAGCAGGAGAAAGAGAGCGGTGCTCTGCGGCTGTAGCACATACACTCCCGGAACGGGTCGGGGATCAGCGCCCCGCCGCGCGCGGAACTGGAACTGCAGCCAGCCGCCGGCGGCCGGGTCCGCAACCCGGCGCCCGCGCAGCCGGTTGAGGCGGGAGCGGACGCCAGTTTACCGGCCCGCACATGGGTAATTGATGAGTGCAAAGTGAGAGCCGCATGACGCCCGGCCGCGGCGATGCCGAGGAGGGACAGCCATCTCGTCGTCCGCCGTTCCCGGCTGCGATATGTTTGCGTCAGGGCCGGGGCAGGGAGGAAGGAGCATCCGGAATGGCCGGCAGGCCTTCCTCTCGTATCAGTCCGCTGGGCCTGGCGGTCTTGCTGGCTGCGGTGTTGACCGCGCTGCGGCTCGCGCACGGGATCTCATGGTCCTGGTGGTGGGTGCTGTCCCCGCTGTGGGTCGTGGCCGCCATCCTGGTGCTCATCTTCGCCGGGATCATGATGACGGCGGCCATCGACCAGTATGCCGACCGGGCCGGCCAGGAGAGCGCGGCGGCTCCTTCGGCGCAGCAGCGGCAGTCCTCGCGCCCGGCGACGGCTGACAGCCGGGGCGGCAGCCGGGATCCCGATCCCGCCCGGCACCGGTTAGGCCTCGGCTTGCGGGGCTAGGACTTCACCCCGGTCTCGCTCACCAGCCCGTGCTCGGTCAGTTCCCAGTAGTGCCGCCGGCTGGGCCGCAGCAGCTGGAGCAGCGCCTTGTACGCCGCGACGCTGATCAGTGCCCAGTAGACAGGTATCGCGGCCATGCTGCGGACTGCCCCGTACAGGCCACGGTCCATGCATCCGGCCATCATCGAATACACCATGAGCAAGTTGCCGATGAGCATGGCGAAAACGCCGAGATAGAGCACCGGGGCCGGGAACAGCGCGCCGATATGAGCGGGACCGCTGACCAGGTAGACCAGGGTCAGTGCCCAGAAAACGGGATTCAGCAAGCCAGTCAGCACGGGGAAGCCGAGGGTGAGCTGGAAGGCGCAGAACTGGCGCGGGCCCAGGTCAGACCAGAGCCGCAACGGTGAGCGCATGTGCACCAGCCAGGTCTGGTAGTAACCCTTGATCCAGCGGCTGCGCTGCCGGATCCAGTTTCCTACCCGGCTATTGGCTTCCTCTTCCGTTACCGACGTCATCATCCTGACGCCCCAGCCGCGCCGGGCAATGCGCATGCCCAGATCCGCGTCCTCGGTGACGTTGTACGGGTCCCACGCGCCCAGTTCGCGGAGCGCTTCCGCGCGGAAATGATTGGATGTCCCGCCGAGTGGTATCGGCAGCCGGAACCGGTCCAGTCCGCGGAGGACCAGGCTGAAGTTCAGTGCGTATTCGGCGGCAAAGCAGCGGGTGAGCCAGTTCGTCCAGGGATTCCAGTACTGCAATTCCGCCTGCACGCAGACGACCCATTGCGGAAGGACACGAAATGCGGCCACCGCTTTGCGTAGCTGGTCCGGCTCGGGCCGGTCCTCGGCGTCGTAGATAACACAGAATTCGCCCTCGGCATAGGCTAGCCCGAAATTGCATGCCTTGGGCTTGGTCCGCGGCTCGCTCGGCGGTATGAGCACGATCTCGAATCGGCTGTCCAGTTCTATCCGGGCGAGCCCCGCCCGGGTGAGCTCGTCATCCTCTTCGATCAGCAGCAGTACCTGGAGCCGGTCGGCCGGGTAGTCGAGCGCGGAGAGCTTGGCGAGCAGCGCCGGCAGCACTCTTGCCTCGCGGTACAGCGGGACCAGGATGCTGTACCCGGGCAGCGACCCGGGGCTGACATCCCGGAGTTCGGTGGCCGTGAATCCCAGCACGGGCGCCCGCTGCGCGGTCGCCACCAGGGCCAGCCGGAAAGCGATCACCACGACGTACGCGACCGTGGCCACTGCGATGGCACAGATGGCCAGGTTCCGCAGCGCGTGGGCCTGCCCGGCGGCCAGCAGGACGCCCACGACGCCGACGACCGCGGCCAGGATCACGGCCCCGGTTATCGCCTGGCCGCGGCTGAGCAGGGTGCGGGCACTGAGCCTGTCGGGCAGGACCCGGGTTTCCCTGAGCGGCCGCTCGGCGAACCTGGGCGCCCGGGCGGGCTCCCCGGGCGGCCGTTCGCCCAGTCCCTGGCTCATGATCTGTCACCTCGGAGAGATGCGTCGGCAGGTCGGCGGCTGAAATCTCTGCAGTGTCCCGCGATGTGGCGGGTCCGGCCCTACCCGGACGCGCCAGCCGCACGGGCGGAGCCGCGGTGCCGATGACGGTGGTGCCTGCCCGCCCCGGGCCGCCGCACGTCGGAGCGCTGGTGTGACCGGGTGCTGACCGCGTGCGCGGCCGGGCCGCGTTCGTAGATGAGCCGTTCGGCGTCGTGGTACACCAGGCGGTAGCCGGTGAGCCGAGCACTGCCGTGCAACTGGCGGAACACCTGGTCCTGGCTGCCCGGCGTCTGCCGCATGTAAATCCAGCGGATGCCGTGCCGCGCAGGGTTAGCCAGGTCGGGTTCCCACTGCCGGAAACTGCCCTCGTAGACGATCTCGCCGAGCGAGATGCGCGAGGCAAAAGTGACCGTCTCGTTCCCGAAGGATTCCATCAGCACTTTTCCGCCGTTGTAATGCGACCTCAGCCACCGAGCAGCGACAGTGTTCGCGTGCTCGGCGGGAGCGGCCCGGAACACAACCGCCTCGGTGAGGGTATCGACGCCGCCGCGGGCCACGAGACCTGCGCCTGCCACCGCGGCGACGGCGAGGACCGCGAAGGCGCCACGCCGCAGCCAGACGCGGCTCGTGCTGTCGGTTACCGCGGTCGCGAGGAAGCTCATGAAGATGGCGGTCGGCAGGACCATCAGCAGCCCGAACCGCACGTTGTACAAGCTGCCCGAGATCTGCGTGACGTGCAGGGGGCGCTGCCCCGAGTACAGGGCATAGACGTAGAACGGGACGAACGCGGTCAGCGCGAGGGGCGCGATCGACTCGATCTGGAACCGGGTCCGGACCAGGTAGTAGGCGAACCCGACCGTGGCCAGCGCCAGGGCCAGGGCGCCGGCATTGTCAGCTATGGCGTACAGGTAGGTCATGGCCGAGATGCCCCAGTGCCCGATCGCCTTCTCTGAATGCGATACCCAGAGCGAGGGCTTGGCGAAGGGACCGGTCTGGAAGTAGAGCGGATCGTGGAAGATCACCGCGTTCCAGAGCACCCATCCCGCGATCCCGCTCACGCCCAGGCAGCCATAGAAGATGATGTTGGCTTCGACCGTGCGCAGGCGGGACCACAGCCGCCGTCCGCGGCGCGCGCCAAGATGACTGCCGCCAGCGGACCGGGCCCGCCGCCACGCGACGTAGGTGACGATTCCCGCCACCGCGACGCACAGGACCCAGCCCTCATACCTGGTCAGACTGGCCAGCAGCGCCGCCGCGGCGGTCGCCGCCAGGTGCATGTAGCGGCCGGTCTGGCACCAGCGCATCAGGTAGTACACCGTCGCCGCGATGCAGGCGATGAGGAGGAGTTCGGTCATCGGCGTGCTCTGCAGGTAGAGCACGTTGGGGTTCGTGCCGAAGACAACGGCCGCCACGACACCGCCCGCCCTCGTGCCGGTCAGGCCCGTGGCGATCATGTATGCGTACCTGACCGTCATCACGTAGGCGATCATGGAGATCAGCGATCCCGCGAACCCCGAGTAGTACCAGGCGTTCACCCAGATGAACGGCAGCGCCAGCAGATGCGGCAGCGGCAGCCAGACGGCACCCAGCTGGGCGGCGCCTGCCGTCGGGGAATCGATCACCCGCCGGGCGATCAGGAGATGCGATACCGCGTCGGGGTAGGCGAGCGTAACCCCGCGGTGCAGGAAGTACACGTAGGCGGCAACCGAAGCGGCCATCGCCGCGACCGTGGTCACGGCGAGCAAGCCGTCCCTCGGGCGCAGCAGGCGGTGCAGCACGCGCCCGGTCCGCTGCTGGCCTGCGATCTCCAGCGTGAGAGCGAGCAAGCCGAGCAGCGACCGCAAGACCACCGCGAGCTGGGCCCCGGTCTGCTCACCATGCTGCCGCGGGAAATGCTCGACCGGCCGCTCGATGATGCGGGCATCGCGCAGGCGCAGCTTCGCGATGAGCTCGGGCGAGATCGTCGCGGCCTCGCCTTTCAGCTCCAGCCCTTGCATCGAACGCCGCTCGATCAGCTTATAGGCGCAGTCCACGTCCCGGACGCCGACCTGCAGCAGGATGCGGCTGGCCGCCGTCCACAGGGATCCGTTGAGCCTGCGGTGCCACGGATCGGCTCGCCGAAGACGGTATCCGACCACCGCGTCCGCGCGCTCCCGCCGCGCCGCCGCGAGGAATGACGGCAACTCGGTGGCCTCGAATTGACCGTCGGAATCGGTCAGGAAAAGCCACCTGTAACCGGGTAGTTCCAGGCCGGTTTTGATTCCGGTTGACACTGCGGCGCTGTAGCCGCGGTTCACCTCGTGGTGGACCGCGAGCACCCGGCCCCGGTGCTCGGCGGCGAGCCGCTCCGCCACTTCGCCGGTCCGGTCCGGACTTCCGTCGTTGACCACGATGACGCAGTGCGGGACGCCGGCAGCATCGAGCACCCGCAGGAAGTCGGTGACGGTCGGGGCGAGGTTCCGCTCTTCCCGGTACGCGGGCATGATGACCGCGACACCGTCGGGCTCGGCCCCGTTGCCGTTCGCCGGGGCGTGCGGGGTGACTGGCCACGGCGAGAGCGGGACGTGCAGCCGGGAGCCGGGCCCACTGCTCACGATCTGGCTCATGCCGGCCTCACGGCAGGTCCCGGCGGCTGACCCGGCGCGGGCGGTAGAACGGCGGCCGGCCCGGCACCGCGTGCTTCGGGCGGTCACGGAAAATGAGCAGGTCACAGACCAGGTACGTGACGCACATGCCGCAGATCACCCCGACGGCGGCGCCAGCGAGGTTGCCCACCCGCTGGTAGACGAGGCTGAAGGCGGCGGTGTTGACGGCCAGGGAAATCAGCGCGGTGCCGTTGTAGCCGACGAGTCTGGCCCAGAGCGTCCTGGTGGTCCCGGCGCGCCGGTCGCGCCAGGTGAGCCGCGAGCTGAGCACGAAGTTCAGCTGCGCAGAGAGCACGAAGCCGAGCGCGTTGGCCAGCGGCCGGTTCACGCCGAAGGTCGCCAAGGCGGTCAGCGCGCAGTACTGGGTGAGGAAGCACACCGCTCCCACGCATACGAACAGCAGTTGCCGCCTGCGCAGCAGGTGCCGTCCGCTCAGCAGCAGCCGCCTGCCCAGCAGGTGCCGCTTCGCACGTGTCGCTAAAACTGTCACTGACGCCGCCCCCCTGGCCCAACGGTCCCTGCCTTCGCCTGTCCCCTGCATGCCGGGCCACGCCGCCGGGCTGGGCCGCCCGTGTGGACGACCCTGGCAGGAAGACGCGCGGCCACTCCGTTGGGATGACAACCATATATCACGAAATGGTAACGATAGAAAGCTTGTTAACCCTCAGTAAACATCTCATTGCTGCGGAATTACGCGGTCACGCGGAATTACCGGGCAAGTGCCGGACCTGATCACCCGCAAACTCGTTGAAAAGTTACCAAATACGCTCTTGTTACCATTTCGTTATGAAGTGACGTCATCCCGCCCCCGCCGGGAGGCGTCTTGTTACTAGCGGCCGCGCCAGCCACCATGCGCGGCCTAGCAAGCTCAGGGACGGGCGGACTGTGGGGGGCGGAACTCAATGACAATCATGCCTAGGATCTGGCGGCATCGATCAGCCCGCCGGACCGCCGCCTCCCGCATCCGCAGGCTCGCCCTGCCGTCTGCCCTGGCGGTCATGGCCACTGGCCTGGCCTTAAGCCCCGCGACCCCGGCGAGCGCCGCGAGCGTCATGACGGTCGCGGTCACGACGAACCCGCAGCCCGTCGCCTCTAACCAGGCGCTTGCCTATACGATCACCGGCGCGAACACCGGCGCGGCGACCGCGACCGGGCTGACGATGACCGACACGGTCAACAACCTCGCTCCCTCCTCGGCTCAGACGGCGCCGTTCTTCACGGCCAGCACCGGCAGCTGCAGCTACAACGCGACCACGAGCCTGGTGACGTGCACGGCCGCATCCCTGCCGGCCGGCCAGGTCTGGACGGTGACGATCACCGGGATAATGACGGCCGGGGCCGGAGCGGTGATCCCGGACACGGCCACGGTGACGGGAACCGAGTCCGGCACGGGGTTCAACGCGTCCGGGACCACCAGCACGACGGTGGGCCCTGGCCTGCAGCCCGGCTTCGCGCAGACCCAGCTGGCGCACGGGCTCTCCAGGCCGGTCGTGATCGCTTTCCCGCCTGGCGGCGGCGGCGACATCTGGATCGGCCAGGAGGGCGGGACCATCCTGGACTACCACAACGGGGCGGTCCAGCCCACCCCGGTGGTCACGCTGCCGAACGTGTTCGAGCCCAGCGGGAGCGAAGACGGCCTGCTCGGGATCGCCTTCGACCCGAATTTCAGCACCAACGGATTCGTGTACATCTCCTACACGGTCGCGATCACTACCGGCGGGGTGACCACGGGATACGCGCGGCTGTCCCGGTTCACCGCCTCCGGCGGCACCATCAACCCGGCCACCGAGACGGTCCTGTACCAGGGCGATCAGGCCCAGCAGCTGCACCATCCCGGTAACGATCTCAAGATCGGCCCGGACGGCAAGCTCTGGTGGAGCGTGGGCGAGAACGTGCCGACGATCACCAACGGCCAGGCGCTCAGCAACATCTACGGCAAGATCCTGCGGTTCAACCTCGACGGCACCGTCCCGACCGACAACCCGTTCGTGAACGTCCCGAGCGCGGTGCCCGCGATCTACGCCTACGGCCTGCGTAATCCGTTCCGGTTCACGTTCCTGCCCAACGGCCAGGCGATGACCGAGGACACCGGCTCCAGCTTCTGGGAGGAACTCGACACGATCCAGCCGGGCGCCAACTACGGCTGGCCCCTGGTGGAGGGCAACTGCTTCAGCTGCGGCTACCTCAATCCCGCCTATGCCTACGGGCACTACCCGGTGGACGGCGCCGCCTCGGCGATCGCCGCCTACTCCGGACCGGTATTCCCGAAGGCCTACGACAACGTGGTGTTCTACGGCGACTACAACAAGAACGCCATCGACGCGGTCTCGTTCGCCGGGAACTACCGCACCCCGGCCTCCGACACGGTCTTCGCCACCAACGTGGGCACAATCGCGGACCTGGTCGAAGGCCCGGACGGCAACCTGTACTACGTCAGCGTCTTCGAGGGCACGTTCACCGAGATCTCCGCCCCCGGCCCGTTCCCGCCCACCGCCAAGGCCGCCGCGACGCCGGATACCGGGCAGGCGCCGCTGACCGTGAAGTTCTCTTCCGCCGGGTCCAGCGACCCCTACGGCAAGCGGCTCACCTATTCGTGGAACTTCGGCGACGGTAAGACCTCGATGTTCGCGAACCCCAGCCACAAGTACACGGCGAAGGGCACTTACACCGCCACACTGACCGTGAAGAACGGGACGCTGACGGGCACGTCCACGACGACGGTGGTGGTCGGCCAGACACCGCCCACGGCGTCGATCACGGCCCCGGCGACCTATAACGCGGGTGACACCGTCTCGTTCAGCGGCACCGCCACCGACCCGGTGGACGGCACGCTGCCCCCCTACCGCTACTCGTGGCGCGTCGACTTCATGAAGGACGGGGTCGCCCAGCCGTCCTGGAACGCCGAGGTCGCGGGCCCGTTCTACGGCCCGGTGTCGGGCATCACCTCGGGGAGCTTCCAGATACCGACCGATCCGTCGCAGGTGCCGGGCAGCTTCTACCGGATCACCCTCACCGTGACCGACTCCCGCGGCCTGCACAAGGTGGTGACCAAGGACATCCAGCCGAACACGACCAGCTGGTCGGTGCAGGACGCTGTCGCCGGCACCGGCTACTTCGTGGACGGGGCCTGGCACACCGGCACCTACAGCACCCAGGATGTCGTCGGCGTGCACCACGTGCTGACCGGCATGACGCTGGCGCAGGTCGTCGGCACCACCCGCTACCGGTTCTCCGGCTGGGCCGACGGCAGCGCGCTGACCGACTCGTTCGCATCCCCGGCGACCGCGGCCACCTACACCGCCAAGTACGAGACGGCCACGACGGCGATGCCGGGCAAGTGGAGGAGCACGGACATCGGCGCCCCGACCACGCCAGGGACCGCCGACTACGCCGCCGGTTCCAAGAGCTTCTACACCGACGGCGCCGGGACCGACGAGTACAAGACCACCGACCAGACACACTTCGTCTACCAGACGATGCCTGGCGACGGGACCATCGTGGCCCGGGTCCGGTACCAGACCAACTCCGACCCGAATGCCAAAGCAGGGGTCATGATCAGGCAGTCCACCGCGACCGGGGCGAACTGGGTGGACGCTCTGGTCACGCCCGACGTCAGCCCGAACACCCCCAACGTCAACGGGGTCGGCTGCGATCCCAACGGATGCCTGAGCCCGCTTCCGCCGATCGTCCCGGCGGTCGGCAACGGCGTCCGGATGCAGGTCAACGACGGCAGCGAGAACACCGGACCCACGCTCACCGGGTTCACCGAGCCGAACAAGTGGCTCAAGCTGACGAGGACCGGCACCTCTTTCACCTCGTACGAGTCCACCGACGGGACGAACTGGACCCTGATCGGTACGCAGACCGTATCGCTGACCGGCCCGGTGGACATCGGCCTGTTCGACACCTCACACGACGCCGTCCAGGTCAGCACCATCGCCTTCGACCACGTCAAGCTCACGAAGGTTCCCGTGCCCGGCCCACTGCCGTCGCCCTGGACCGACACCGATGTGGGCTCCCCCGCGATCGCCGGCTCCGCGGGCTACACCCCCACCACCCACCTGTTCACGGTCAACGGCGCCGGGACGGACATCTTCGGCACGTCCGACCAGTTCAACTACGTGAACCAGCCGCTCGGCGGGACCGGCAACGGGACGCTCATCGCGCGGGTCACCTCGCAGACCAACACGAGCTCCAACGCCAAGGCCGGCATCATAATGAAGCAGTTGACCACGGCCGGCAGCAACTACATGCTGGTCGAGGTCCAGCCGGGCGGCATCGTCAAGGCCCAGTACGACTTCAACGGATTCCGTCCAGGCCGTCAGCATCTACAGCTTCCCCAACGTCTGGATGAAGCTGGTGAGCCTGAACGGGACGTTCACCGCCTACGTGTCCGGTGACGGCACGAACTGGACGCCGCTGGTGTCCAAGACGCTGCCCATCTCGTTCCCGGCGACGCTCGGCCTGTTCGTGTGCTCCCACAACGCCGGCCAGCTGGGCACCGCGACCTTCGACAACGTCAGCTTCACTCCAGGTCCGTAGGGAATCGACAGATGTCAATGATGCGGTCCCGGCGGTCCCGCGTGGCTGCCCTGGCGGCGGGCGCGCTGGCTCTCAGCGCGCTGGGCGCCGCCCCGGCGAGCGCGCGAACCGCGGCCGCGGCCAGCCACCGGGCGGCGCCGGCCGCGCAGGACTGGCCGACATACCTGCACGATGTTGCCCGGAGCTCGGCCACCACCGACCCCGCGCTCAAGCTTTCCAAGGCCGCGAACCTGGTGCCGCAGTGGAGCTTCCAGGCCGGCGGGGCGCTGGCAACCTCGGCGAGCATCGTGGGCACCACGGCCTACATCGGCGCCTGGGACGGCTACGAGTACGCGATCAACACCGCCACGGGCGCGGTCATCTGGAAGACCAATCTCGGCTCCAACATCGACGCTGGCTGCAACCCGTCGGTCATCGGCGTCACCTCGGCCGCGACAGTGGTGAACGGCGTGGTCTACGTTGGCGGCGGGGGTCCCTACTGGTACGCGCTGAACGCCACGACCGGGGCCGTGCTGTGGAAGGTCTACACCGGGAAGACCGGCGAGACGGGGGCGCACTACAACTGGTCCAGCCCGCTGATCGTCGGCAACTACGCCTACATCGGCATCGCCAGCAACTGCGACAACCCGCTGGTCCAGGGCAGGCTGCTGCAGGTCGGCATTTCCGGTGCGCAGCAGGGCAAGATCGTCAAAACTCATAACTTCGTCCCGACCGGGCAGGTGGGCGGCGGTATATGGACGTCGCCGACTTACGACGCGGCGACCAACAGCATCTTCGTGTCCACCGGCACCCTCTCCCAGTTCACCCAGACCCAGTCCCAGGCGATCGTCGAGCTGAATGCCACGACCCTGGCTTCCAAAGGGACCTGGCAGCTTCCGTTCGTCAGCTCCATCACGGACTCCGACTGGAGCACCACCCCCACCCTGACCACCGACTCGGCCGGGGACCAGCTGCTCTCGGTGGCCAACAAGAACGGCATCCTGTACACGTTCAACCGCAAGAACCTGGCCGCCGGCCCGGTCTGGCAGGACCAGATCGCGGTCGGCGGCACGTCCCCGACGAGCGGAGACGGCGTGCTGACGTCCGGCATCTTCGCGAACGGCACGGTCTATTACGCCGGTGGCCACAACGTGCAGAACGGTCACGGGGATGGGGGCTCGATCAGCGCGCTCAACCCCGGCACCGGCTCGGTGATCTGGAGCCGCCAGACCGACAGCCCCATCCTGGGCTCGCCTGCCTACGTCAACGGCATGATCGGCCTCGCGGAAGGGAGAACCTTCGAGGTCGTCAACGCGGCCAACGGCCACCTGCTGTACTCCTACCTGCTGCCGTCGGCGAACTACGGCGCCATCTCGGTCGCCAACGGCCACTTCTACGTGCCCACCATCGGTGGCGTCCTGTACGCCTTCGGCCCGGGCGCGGCCCCTGCCTCGCCACCGCCCGACCCGAACTGCCCGTCCGGCTTCACCTGCCAGGACATCGGCAGCCCGGCCCAGGGCAGTGAGAGCACGTCCGGGGCGAACCTCACGGTGACCGCCGCGGGCAGCGGCATCGCGGGCACCGCCGACCAGTTCCGGTTCATCAGCAAGCAGGTCACCGGCAACGCGCAGACCAGCACCACGATCGTCTCGCAGGCGCCTCAGGCCGGGCTGACCCAGCAGGCGGGCGTGATGGTGCGGCAGACCGCCGCGGCCGGCTCGCCGTACTACGCCGTCGTCGATGTCCCCAGCGCCTCCCCGCCGAGCGTGCAGGTCTGGGACCGCGCCGCGTGGAACAGCCCCCCCACGATGCTCGCCAGCTATCCCGCCACCACGCCGGTGTCGGTGATGATCCAGCGGCAGCAGAACCTGTTCAGCGCCGGCGTGTCGGCCAACGGCACCAGCTACACACTGATCCCCGGCAGCACCGCCGACCTCGACCTGCCGACCGTCACCATGCAGGGCATCGCGGTCGCGTCCGGGTCGGCCACGACCCTCGGCACCGCGACGTTCACCGGAACCAGTGCCGGGGCCAAGGTCACCACCACGATGACCCCGCCGCCACCGGTAGACCCGTGCCCGACCGGGTGGGTCTGCACCGACCTGGGCAACCCGGGCACGCCGGGCGACACCACCGGCTCGGGCAGCTCGCTGACGCTGCAGGGCACAGGCAGCGGGTTCGTCAAGGTCTCGTCGGACCAAGCGCACTACGTGTACCAGACCGTCTCCGGCAACGCGTCGGTGAGCGCCCAGATGACGACCGCGGCCGGCGCGTCGTCGGCCACTCAGGACGGGCTCATGATGCGGGAGAGCACCAGCCCGACCGCGCCCATGTACAGCGTCTCTCTCAGCCCCGGGGGTAGTACCGCCACCATCAGCTGGCGGCTCTACGACGGCATCGCCTACAAGCACGCCATCACGCTGCCGTCGGTGACCTCGCCCGCCTACCTGCAGATCGTCCGCTGGAACGACACGAACGCCAGCCCGCCGGCCACCTACTTCACGACGCTGACGTCCACCGACGGCACCACCTGGACACCTGTGCTCGGCTCGGCGGTCGCGATCAACATGGGCACCGGCAACTACCTGGCGGGCCTGGCGGCCACGTCCGGCAACGCCGGCGTGACCACTCCGGCGACGTTCAGCAGCGCCACCGTGGGCGTGGTGAGCTCACCGCCCGCGACCGCCTGCCCCAGCGGGTTCACCTGCGGCGACATCGGCGGCGTGTCGCTGCTGGCCGGTAACCAGCTTTACAGCAACGGCAACTGGACGGTGCTGGCGGGCGGCACGATCTACTCCACTTACGACCTGTTCCGCTTCATCAGCCAGCCGTTCCCGACGCCGAGCAATCCGAACGGGGACGGCACGGTCAGCGTCCACGTAGACACCCAGCAGTCCGGTGCCGACCCGTGGATGAAGTCCGGGGTCATGATCCGGTCGGGCACCGGCCCGGCGGCGCCGTACTACGGGGTCTTCGCGACTCCGGGGCACGGCGTCACCGTGCAGTGGCGCCCCACCCAGGGTGCGCTGACCCAGCAGATCACCGGCAACACGACCACCGCGCCGGTGTGGCTGCGGGTCTCGCGGTACACCGACACCGTGCACAACGTGGTGTACTACAGCGCCTACACCTCCACCGACGGGGTGAACTGGACCATCATCCCCGGGTCGCAGGTCCCGCTGAGCCTGCCGGGCCCGCTGGTGGCCGGGATCGCCAGCGGGTCCAACAGCACGAGCAACCTCTCGACCGCCACGTTCGACAGCTTCTCGCAGGGACCGCCGGTGGTCCCGCCGTCGCTGTGCCCGAGCGCGTGGACGTGCACGGATATCGGCGGGGCGCTCCCACCCGGCACCGACAGCCTGTCGTCGGGGACATGGAACGAGACCGGCGGCGGCGGGGACATCTGGAGCACCGCTGACGCGTTCCACTTCGCCTACCAGACGCTGGCCGCCGATGGCACGGTCACTGCCCACGTGACCGCGCAGCAGCCCACTGACCCGTACGCCAAGGCCGGGGTGATGATGCGGGCGACCACCGACCCGGGCTCACCGTACTACGCCGCGTTCGTGACCCCCGGGCACGGGATCGCGGTGCAGTGGCGCATGGCCCAGGGCGGGACCAGTACCCAGCTGCTCGCACCCGGCACGGTGCCCGCCTACCTGATGCTGGGCCGGTACACGTCGGGCACACAGATCTACTACACCGCCTACACCTCACCAGACGGCACGAACTGGACCGCGATACCCGGATCCACCCAGGTCCTGCCGATCAGCGGCCCGGTGCTGGCCGGCATCGCGATCACCTCGCACAGCCAGGGCACCGCGTCCGCGGTGACGCTCGACACCGTGGGGCTCAACGCGACCGAGCTGCCGCCGCCGGGGGCGTGCCCGAACACGTGGACGTGCACGGATATCGGCCAGGTGTCACCCGGGCCGGGCAGCCAGACGCTGTCCAACGGCATGTGGAGCATCAGCGGCGGCGGCGGCGACATCTTCAGCGCGTCCGACTCGTTCCACTTCGTCTACCAGTCGCTCGCCGCCGATGGCAGCATGATCGCGAACGTCGCCTCGCAGACCAGCACGAATACGTGGGCCAAGGGCGGCCTGATGATGCGGCTGAGCACCGACCCGGGGTCGCCGTACTACGCGGTCTTCGTCACGCCGGGAAACGGGGTCGTCGTGCAGTACCGCGCCACCCAGGGCGGGCTGACCAGCCAGGTCCTCACCACCGGGACCGTGCCCGTGTACCTGGAGATCGTGCGGAGCGGTACCACGTTCACGGCCTCCACCTCGACTGACGGCACGACCTGGACGCCGGTCCCGGGCTCGACGGCCGGGATCGGCGCCCTGACCGGGAGCCTGCTGCGCGGGTTCGCCGTCACGTCCCATGACACCGGCAATCTCAGCACCGTCACCTACAACTCAGTCCAGACAGCGCCCTGACCAGGGCCGGAAAGCTATCGACGCCTCCGCCAGCCGGAGGTCGAGGGGGAACGACATGCCGATACTGGCGAACGCGCACAAACAGCTCACCATCCTGGCCGCGGCGGCGCTGGCCCTGACCGGTGCCGCCACGCTGAGCGCCGGCGCGGCCGGGGCGGCGGTCCATCACGGGGCGGCCTCGCGGCCGGCAGCGGCCGGGCGGGCGGCCCCAAGCGCCGCGGGCGGCCTGGTGGTCAACGTCGGCTACGCCGAGAACAAGCCGAGCCTCCCGCCGCCCGCGGGGACGTTCCCGTCGCCGTGGTCCGGCGCGTCCAATACGACGTTCCTGGGCGGGCCCATCCCTGGCAGCACGGGGTGCGGGACGCTGAAGTGCTGGGATGCCGGTGCGATCATGCTCAAGAACCCGACGTCGTCCCCGGTGACCGTGTCCCGGGTGGTGGTAAACGTGCACGGGTCCATCTCGGGCGGCAAGATCTACAACAACCTCTGGGGCTCGTTCACCGTGCAGCCCGGCAAGAGCGTGATCCTGACCGAGAACCCCCCGCACGCCAATGACAGCTTCGACGACTTCGACACCAGCGGAAACCCGAGCACCTGCACGCCGATCACAGAGGCGCCAAGAGTCAAGCTGGTCATCGGCGGCGTGGCCACCACGCTGACCGACAGCACGCACGTGCTCGACACTGGCGGGGTCGATCCGGGCTCCTGCTCGCCCACGCACAACGAGTCCATCCAGTGGCGGCGGATCGGCACGCTAGCCAGCCCTGCCGCGTCGTCGTGCCCGACCCCGTGGACCTGCGCCGACATCGGCGGTCCCATCCCGCCCGGCAGCCAGTCCTTCAACCCTAAGACGGGCAAGTGGACGATCAATGCCGGCGGGGCTGACATCAGCGGGTTCGCCGACCAGTTCCACTTCGTGTGGCAGAACCTGCCCGGGAATGGCAGCGTGACCGCTCACGTCCTGACACAGACCAACACCAGCCCGGGCGCGAAGGCCGGGGTGATGCTCCGCGCCACCACGGCCGCTGGGTCGCCGAACTACGCCCTGCTCGTCAGCCCCGGGGAGGGGATCAAGGCACAGGTCCGCAAGACCCTGAACGGGGACACCCAGAAGCTGGCCAACCCCGCCGGGACCACCCCCGCGTGGCTGCGGATCACCCGGTCGGGAAGCACGTACACCGCCTACACCTCGGCCAACGGGACCACCTGGACGCTGATCCCGGGGTCGGCGATAACGATCAACCTGGGCACGAGCATGCTGGCCGGCCTGGCGGTGACCTCGCACAACAGCGGCCTCCTGGGCACGGTCACGATGAACCGCGTGAAGGTGGGCTGATCAGCGGCCCCAGGGCCGAAGGGTTTACCGACTGCTTCGCCAGCCGGAGGACGAGGGGGGACGAATGCCGATCCTGGCGTACGCGCGCGGTTATCTCGCTGTCCTGACCGCGACCGCGCTCACCCTGGCGGTGGCGGCCGCGCCAGCCGGCGCCGCGGCCCGCCCGGCCTCAGCCTCCCGGCCGGCGGCCGGGTCGCCGGCCGTGGGCGGCCTGTCGGTCTCGGTCGGCTACGCCGAGGACAAGGAGATCAACACGCCCGACCCGGCGGCGTTTCCTGTGCCCTGGACCGGAGCGCCCAACACGACGTTCCTCGGCGGCACCGTCCCCGGGCAGACGGCATGCGGAACCCTCACGGCCTGCTACGACGCCGGGGCGATCAGGCTGGACAACCCGACGACGTCCCCGGTCAAGGTGACCAGGGTGTCGGTGAACATGCACGCCTCCCTCATGGGCGGCAAGTACTTCGGGAACCTCTGGGGCTC
The DNA here is from genome assembly GCA_963702235.1 of uncultured Actinomycetes bacterium. Classification (GTDB taxonomy): domain Bacteria; phylum Actinomycetota; class Actinomycetes; order Streptosporangiales; family Streptosporangiaceae; genus PALSA-505. Next base: position 347,699 of record CAVPBZ010000013.1, on the reverse strand, counting down.
CTTCACGGTGGCGCCGGGCAAGAGCGTCATCCTGACCGAGAATCCCCCGCACAGCAATCCGAGCTACGACAACTTCGACACCAGCGGCTACCCAGGTAACCAGTGCACGCCGATCAAGGTCGCGCCGAAGGTCCTCATCACGATCGGCGGTGTCACCAGCACGCTCGCCGATAGCACGCACGTGCTCGACACCGGCGGGATCGACGAGGGCTTCTGCCCGCCCAAGCAGAACGAGTCCATCCAGTGGCGGCGGATCGGCGCACCGGGCGTCAACGACGGTTCGCTGACACTCGGCCCCGCGACCGTCACCGCCCCCGTCGGCCAGCCCGTCACCGAGACCGCCACCCTGCTGGACGGCAGCGGTAGCGCAGGCTTGCCCAACGCGGTCGTCACGTTCACGGTGACCAGCGGGCCGGACAGTGGTACCACCCGCACTGCGGTCACCAACGCCAGCGGCCAGGCGACCATCTCCCTCACCGGTGCCGAGCAGGGCGAGGACGTGGTCGTGGCCAGTGCCAGCACGGTGGGGTCCATCCAGTCCGGTCAGTCACGGGTGATGTGGACGGACGGCTCCGCGGCCGGCTGGAACTCCACCGACATCGGGAACCCGGCGCTGGCCGGCAGCCAGTCGTACGACTCAGGCAGCGGCACCTGGACGGTCAGCGGCAGCGGCACCGGCCTCGGCGGCCCGGCGGATCAGTTCCACCTGGCCTCGCACGCCGTGCCGGGGGGCGGCGTCGAGGCCCACGTGACGTCGCAGACCACGGGCGGGCCGGCCGCTCAGGCCGGCGTGATGCTCCGGGCCAGCAGCGATCCCGGTGCCCCGTACTACGGGGCCGTGGTCTCGCCGTCCGGGACCGTGACGGTCCTGGACCGGTCCAGCCAGGACGGCAGCACCACGACCCTGGCCAGCGCACCGGGCACCGCGTCGCCCTACCTGTGGATCTCTGGCAGCGGTGGCAGCTATACGGCGTACGAGTCGGCCGACGGCTACGACTGGCAGCCCATTGCAGGCTCGACGGTGAGTCTCAGCCTGGGCACGAGCGAGCTGGCCGGGCTGGCGGTGACGTCCGGCGACCCGGCCGTGGTGAACACGGCCACGATGACCGGCGTCGCCCGGCCGGCAGGGCCCCCGGGGCCGGCCCTGCCCGAGCCCTGCCCGGACCCGTGGACCTGCACCGACATCGGCAGCCCGGCCCCGGCCGGCAGCCAGTCCTTCGACCCGAACACCGGCACCTGGACGATCAGCGCGGGCGGGGCCGACATCACCGGTCCGTCGGACCAGTTCCGCTACGTGTGGCAGACGCTCGCGGGAGACGGCAGCGTGATCGCCCACGTCACATCGCAGGGCGACACGAGCGGCGGGGCGAAGGCCGGGGTCATGCTCCGCGCCAGCACGGACCCGGCGGCGCCGAACTACGCCCTCGTCGTCAGCCCGGCGGAAGGGATCAAGGTGCAGGTCCGTCGGACCCTGGGCGGGAACACCATCAAGCTGGCCAACCCCGCCGGGACCACCCCCGCGTACCTCAAGATCACCCGGTCGGGTAACACCTACACCGCCTACACCTCGGCCGACGGGGTGACCTGGACGCTGATCCCCGGCTCGTCGGTCACGGTCAGCCTCGGCGCGTCGCTGCTGGCCGGCCTGGCGGTGACCTCACACACCAACGGCACCCTGGGCACGGTCACCATGGACGGCGCGAGCGCGGGCTGACCCCGTACTGGTTCCCGGCACAGCCAGACACCGGCGGCCCGCCCCGCACCGGCGAACCCTGGTAGAAGACTGGCAGCGAACGCTCACACCCGATCGACCACCCTGCTGACGATCCATGCGTGCTTGCCAACCTGCCGGCCGCGGGTGAATCCGTACTGCTCGAAGAGTTCGACGGTTGCGCTGAACAGGAACCGGCCCGGCGCCTCTCGGCCGGTGGTTACCTCGGAAATGGCCTCGACGAGGCCGCCGCCGGCCTGGGCGATCTGGTCGAGCGCGCCTTCCAGCGCCGCCCGTGCGATGCCCTGGCCGCGATGTTTCTTGTCGACGTAGAAGCAGGTGATCCGCCAGTCGGGACGCGGCGGCGCGTCCTTGGCGTACTCGCGCTTGTGCTTGCTGCCCGGGAGTTCCGCTGGGCTGCCGTACTGGCACCACCCCTGTGCGGCGCCGTCCTCGTCGAGGACGAGCGCGGCGTGAGCGCGACCTGTCCGGACCCGGTCCTCCTTGACCGCGCGATAGCTCATCCCCTTCTGACCGGATTCGGGGTGGTAACCGATGCACCAGCACCCGCCGAAGACCCCGTTGTTGCGCTCGGCAAGCTCCGCGAAGGCATCCCACGTGGAAGCGTCGAGGGGTCGGATCGTGCACGACATCGTCGAGTCCTTTCGAGCGCGAGTGTTCTCCAGCGGTCAGATCACGTTCGGCATCACATTAGGACCAGTTCCGGACGACCTACTTCCGGTTCAGCTCGTGACCACCTAACCTGCTCGTGTGCCGACCGATATCAGTCCCACCGCACGAGCTCTGCGTGCCCTCGAGATCCTCAAGGCCCGCCCCGGCGCGACGGCCGGCGAACTCGCGGCAGGGCTCGGTGTCACGGAGCGCGCCGCCCGCCGGTATATCGGGATCCTCCGAGAGGCTGGCATCCCCGTCCAGTCGGCCCGAGGACCCTACGGCGGGTACCGGCTCGGGCGCGGGACGAGGCTGCCTCCGGTCATGTTCACGGAGTCCGAGGCCCTTGACCTGGTCATGGCGGTACTCGACGGCCAGCCCGCAGCCGCCGACACCGACGACCTCGTCGGTTCTGCCCTGGGCAAGGTCATCCGGGCACTGCCCGAGAGCATCGGCCGACAAGCGGCAGCGCTGCGAGAGCACGCGTCAGCTGCGCCCGACCGGTACTCGGCCCGTCCAGATCCCGCCACCACCAGCGCACTCGTCGCGGCCGTCGCGGCCCGGCGTCGCGTGCTGGTCATGTACCGGAGCGAGTCCGGCAGCGAGTGGGCGGCCGAGGTGGAGCCCTGGGCGGTCGTCGTCCGCCACGCGCGCTGGTACCTGCTGTGTCACTGTCATCGCGCGGATGTGATCCGCACCTACCGGGTCAACCGGATCCGCGCAGTCCAGCAGACCGCACGCGAATTCGAGCCGCCCGACGGTCTCGACCCGGTGACAGCAGTGGAAGAGAAGCTGGGCACCGGCTGGAAGTTCTCCACCCGCGTTGTGTTCGACGCTCCCCCGGCTGAGGTGGCGCCGTGGATCCGCCCTCCCATGGGACGGCTTGAACCATCGGGCGACGGCTGCGTGCTCGTCGGCAGCACCAGCAATCCGGCGATGTATGCGCAAGAGTGGCTGGCGAGCGTACCTTTCGCCTTCCGCGTCGATGGCGGCCATGAACTCCGTGCCGCGGTCACGACGCTCGCTTCGCGTTTCGCTGCCGCCCTGGCGGACCAACCCGCGCGATGCTAACTGGCATCGTCGCAAACCACGCTTCGGTCCATTCCTGCTAGCAGGCATGCCCGGATTCCGGCTAGCCGGGGTGCGAGCTTGGGGGCTCGCCGCGATGCCAGCAGACCGCTGTCGCGGCATCGTCGGTGTCACGGGCCAACTCGCCAGCGTGCCGTACGGCACAGGGGCGGGCATGAGGCCTGGCAGGAGGACCCGAAGATGGAATCACCGCTGACAAGAGCCTGTCACGAGGTCATCGACCACGGCGACCCGCTGGTGCACGAATGGCGGGTGACACGGCTTACCCGGCTGGGGATTCCGCGGTTGCTGGCCCAGGCTGTCGCCGACCACGTGGACTGGCATCAAGTCGCCAGGCTGGTGCGGCTGGGCTGTCCGCCACGGCTCGCGCTCACCATCGTCCGCTGATGTCCGCACAGGCACGATCCGACCTGGTGACCTCGGATGACGTCGCCAGCCGCCCGACGATGCCGGTGACCGAAGAGCTGATCCGGGCACAGGTGCTGGCGGCCCGCGTCGCTTGTGAGCAGATGACGGGACCGGCCTTCCAGCTCTTGCGCGACAGCGTGGACCGGGCGTGCCGCTTGCCGGCCAGGCCTGGATGGGAGCGCAAGGCCGCTGCGCACGCGGAGATCTTCCGCCTGCTGTCCAGGGTGGCGGGCGGACCCGCGGCGGGTGACGAGCACAGCAGCCAGTCCGGGCTCATCTGCGACCTGATGCACACCGTGGGGCCGGTCGCGAACGGAATGATCACCAGCTCGCGGCGGCGGCTGCTTGCCCGGCTGCGCGCCGGGGACGCCAACGGGACAGCGCTGGAGATGGAAGACCACCTCAGGACCCTGCACTTCATGGGGCGGCTGGCCCGCCACCCAGCGCCCCGGCGCGCGGAGGCGATCGCACGGGGCGCGAGGAGGCCGAGGGCACGGGCCGTCTCAACGGCATCGTGGCGGCGGTCCGCGCCCAGCTTGTCGTAGCGAAGCAGCCGAGGTGCCAGGCTCGCCCAGTTGCCGTCCCTCACCGGGCTGCACACCGGCGGGGATCGTTCTTGTTGGTGTTCCCCGTCGCGAGCAGCCGCACCCGGGCGGCCAGCTTGGGTGGCACGTCCAGTACCCGCTCACCTGCGGTGACCAGCTTGTCTTCCCTGCTGACTACCAGCGCTGCCTACCGAGGGTCGCCATCGAGGCGAGCGACACCTCCGGCTGCTGCGGCAGCGGCTGCCGGATAGGTGCATCAGCAGGGATTTGTCGCTTGACAGAGAGGGGATGAGGGTGCGCCCGAGCCTCCGGTTCGGTGCCGGCAGCCTTGTCGCGTGTCTGATCCCCGTGTTGCTATGAGTCGCGGCCGGGGATCACCCGCATATCAGTCATGAGCGGACGCTGTTGCCGGGTATTTGGGGGCGGAGCCAAGGAGTTGCTGGGAAAGGGTGTCTGCGAGCCAGGCCTGGTAGCGGTCGGGGCTCCATCTCCGGTCGCCGGTGAGGAGCAGGTACACCTCGGGTGACATGAGGGCGTGGATGACGTCCGCGGCGTCGCGCTCGGTGACGCCCGGTCGCAGGGCGCCGGCCTTGGCGAGGGCGCGGGCGATGCGGGCTTGTCCTGTTCGCCGTTGCCGGGTGTGCTCGGCTAGCAGCGCGGCGGCCTGCGGGTCTGATCCGGCAGCGCTGAGCAGAATCCGCTGGATGGGTGCCAGGCGCGCCATGACCTGGCGGGCGAGCCGGGCGAAACCTGCCAGTTGTTCGCACGGGTCGTGGTGGGCGAGCAGGTCGCGGACGCCGGGCCGGTCGCCCATGGCGATGGCCTCATCATCGCCGACGGCGGCGATGTCCAGCAGCGCCGTCAGGATCCCCAGCTTGGAACCGAACAGCCGGTACACCGTCGCCTGCGGGGTCCCTGACGCCTCGCTGATGGCCTCGATCGTGGCAGCGGCGTAGCCGCGCTCGGCGAACAGCCTGCGGGCCGCACTGCTGACTGCTAGCCGGGTCGCGGTGGTCCGCGCCTGGCGGCCTTGCCCGTTGTACGCCCGGCGGGGGTTGACAGGATCCGTCACATCTGTGAGAGTACAACTCTCAAATGAGAGTTACACTCTCATGAATTGGAGGAGTGAGCCATGAGTACTGCCGCAGACCGGGCCCTGCCTGGCGAGCCCCCCGCAACGTGGCGGTCGTCGCCCGGCTATGGGATGAGGTGTTCAACGCCGGCGACCTGGACACGCTCGCCGAGCTGGTGCACCAGCTTCACCAACTTCGACCGCATCGTTGACGGTCCGCAGTTCCTCGGCGAACTCATCGGGGCCCAGCGCGCCGCGTTCTCGGACATGCGCTTCGAGACCCTGCAGACCCTCGCGGCCGGCGACTGGGTGATCACGAAAATGCGCTGGACCGGTACCTTCCGGGCAGGCTTCGGCTTCATCGGCCTGGCCGGCATCAAACCCACCGGGCGCGCCTTCGATGTCGAGCACGTGCACGCGTTCCGCCTGGCCGGGGGCAAGATCGCAGAGCATTGGGCCATCCGGGACGACCTCACCATGCACGGCCAGCTTCTCGGCCGCCGGGCAGCATGACACGCATCGCCGATCCCTGACGCGGCCGCGGCGCCCCACGCCGATACCGCTCAGCTTGGATATCTGCCGGTAGCGGCGGTAGGGGAACGTCGCAGCCCGGCAACGCCCGGCATGGCGGCGATCGGGTGCCAGCACAGAGCCGGCATGGAGGCGGGAGGATCCTGCGACGCGTGGCTCCCCCTCCTTCGGGGTCGGGAAGTTAGCAGTTAGCGAGCATCGGCGTGCACGCGCAACGGCCACGGGGTGCACCGGTTGCACCCGAACCACCCAGAGAACCATCCCGGGAACCGTCCGCCGCCTTCGCGCGCGCACGAAGCAGCGCTCGCGGCGCGATTGCTGGCGGCGGACCAGCCGAGGAGTTCTTCGCCGCCCTGGGTACCGGCTGGCGACTGGTCGCCGCCCAGCGGCTCAGGCTCGGCCCGGCCCGGCCGTCACGGCTGCCCTGGACAGGGGCTGGACCCCGCGCGCGCTCGCCGCGTTCACCGGAGCGAACACGAACGGCGTGCACAGCCCGTACGCGGTGCTCGCCGTGCGGCTCTGGCCCGCCGAGCTGCCCGCGCCGCCTGCGTTGCGTACGCGGCCGCCGTGGTGCGGTGAGTGCGACCAGGCCACCCGGATGCTCGGCTTCGACGGCGACGCGCCGCGCCCGTGCGCGCGCTGCAAGCGCCGACCAAGCCGGCCGCCGTCGTGAGCAGCGCGCCGGTCTGCGCTTCTCCCGGACCTAGCAAGCGCCGGCGACGCGGCACGGCGGGTCAGGCCAGCAGCTTGCCGACCGGGCCGAACGTCAAGCGCCGAGGCCCGTGCAAGCGCTGCGGCGGTGCGGGCCAGCGCCAGCGCCTCGGCAGCAAGACCGTGCACCGGGTCGTCTGCGGCATCATCACCGACAACTGCAAGCGGGACAACTGACATGGGCTGCCGGTCCCGGAGCACCACCGCCGCGGCCGAGGCGAGGGCGGCCTGCTGCTGGCAGTCGCCATGGTTATCGCCGCCATCGCTATGGTCAAGGCGCTCGCCGCGATCCTGACCGCGCTGCTGATCACCCTGGCCGTCATCGCCGGCCTGGCACTGCTCGGTGGCATCGTCTACGCGGTCTGTGACTTTGGCGGGCAAGTGGCGGCGGTCTATCGGCGTTATGTGGCGTGAGCGGGGCGCCCGCAGAACGCTGCGCAGTCTGGTAAATGCGATCGGCCCGGGCTAGAAGTCTGGGCGAGATGCCGAAGTCCCCCGGGCTGTCATGGCCCAGAGACGCTAGCCCCAGTACGGCGCAGCGCGCGGTCGTCCCCTTAGATTGCATGGTGTCGCATGCATATATGTTTACGTGTTAACGTCCCGGGGTGGGACATGAGGAGTACGAGCCGGCCGGCGAGTTGTTCCGCGTCCTGTCCGCGCCGCTGCGGCTGGCGATCATCGACGCGCTGACCGCCGGGCCCGCGGCGGTGCACGCGCTGGTTGAGGCCAGTGGCGAGTCGCAGCCGCTGATCTCCCAGCACCTGCGGGTGCTGCGGGCCGCCAAGCTCATCCGGGTGCAGACCCACGGCCGCGAGCGGGTCTACTCGCTCACCGACGAGCACGTCGCCCACATTGTCACCGATGCCATCCGGCATACCGGCGAGCCACTCACTGACCAGGAGGAGACCATTTCATGAGCACGCCAGCGCATGCCGGGCACGCCGGGCACGAGCACGCCCACGGCGAGGGCAGCGGCCACGTCGCCGTCCCGCACGGCGGGCACACCGATTACGTCCACGACGGCCACCGGCACGCCACTCACGACGGCCACTACGACGAGCACTGAGCCCGCCCGGCCCCGGCCTGACGGGTTGCTGGCGCGGACCGCCTGCTAGCGCGCAGCCCGGCAGGTTTGCCCCGGTCAGCGCCGTCGGCCGGCCCCGGCGCTGCCCGGCCGGCTCTGGCTCGTGTTCCGTCCTGGCTGGCCGGGCCGCGGGGGTGCACGGGCCAGGGCAGGCGCACGGGGGCGCGCAGCCGCGGGTGCAGCCGGGCGGCGTCCAGGCTGCCATCGGCGAGCCAGGCTGCGACGACGGCCGCGTCGGCGCGGGTGAGGACCGGTCCGATGCCGATCACTGTCCCGCGCGGCCGCCGGTCCGGGCCGCAGGGCTGCACCAGCAGGTAGGCCCCGCTGTCATGGATAGAGCCGCGCTGGCAGCGGGCGGCTCCCAGCAGGCAGCCGGTGGTGACGAGCACGCCGTGCGGGCTGCTCCGGATGGCCGCGCGCAACTACGGGACCAGCAGGCTGGCGCCGTGCGCACACGGGGCCTCCCCGCATCCGGTCTTCCGGCGGCAGCGCCATGGCCTCCAGGGCGAGCAGGAAGCCGAGCACGAGCGGGAGCAGCAGCGCGTTCATCACCTCGACGTCGATGGCCCGGCTGATCAGGCTCGCGCTGGCCAGCCCGAGGATCGCCCGGCGACGGACACCACCAGGGCCGACACCAGCGCCCCGCCCAGGATGGCGGCCCCTGTCAGTACCCGGGACTGGTTGCCGCCGAGGAACGGCTTGAGCGCGCCGGCGATCTGGCCGACATTGCCCCGCGGGGTGCCGGGGTGGGTCTGCCCGGCCGTGGCGGCCATCGCCACGATGACCGAGATCATGATCACCTGGGTGAGCACCGCGCCGGTCAGCGTGTCCCGGCGTGCCTGCCGCAAGTTGGCCCTGGTCAGTCCCTTGTCGGTCACCGCGCCCTGCCGGTAGAAGATCATCCAGGGCATGATCACCGCGCCGACCGTGGCGGCGAGCAGGGTCAGGTACGAGCCCTGGCCTTACGCTCGGTTTCGCCGCGAGCCCGGCCCGCTTTGGCGATCGTTCCGGTTCTAAGCTTGCCGTTTAACCTGCGCGTTCGCGCCGTGCCTTGAGGGCGAGTTTCCTTTTGGCGGTTTTGCCCGCGTCATAGCGGGTGGCGGGGCGGCGGTTCTTCGATCCTGGCGGCCGGCCGGGGCCGGGCCTGCCGGGTTTTGGCGCACCGGCTGGGCAGGGGATGGTCGCGCAGATGTTCCTGAACCCGCGGCGGACGCGGGCTGGGGTCAGCCGGCCCGGCGGGGCGGGACGTTCCCAGGGCAGGCGCAGGTCAGCGGCGAGTGGCCGGGCGAGGCGGAGCTGGGCATGGCAGGTGATGATGATCCAGGTCCACCGGTCAGCAGCGGCCGGGTCGCGGATCTTCGGGATGGTCCAGCCGAGGGTCTGCTTGAACAGGCGGAAGGTGTGCTCAAGATCGAACCGGCGCAAGAACGCCTGCCACAGCCGGTCCACCTCAGCAGGGGCACTGCCGGTACGGGAGAACCACAGCCACACCGGCTTGGGATCCCGGTCACCGGGCAGGTGATCAACCTGCAGGCGGATCAAGGTGCCCTCGATCACCGGCAGGTCACCGTCGTGGCCTGACCAGGCGGCGCGGTGGGTCAGCCGCGGGTGCACCCGGTCCCAGGCAGCCGCGACGGCGGTCCCGTACCGGGTGGTCACCGTGCTGCTGGTGACCTGCGGCGCCGGCCAGGTCGCCGGGTCCGCGAGGGCCATCTGGCCGCCGTGCTTGCGGGGCCGGCCCATGGTGCCGGGCGGGCGCGGCGGCGCGGGCAGCTGCAGCACCCGGTCGCTGCGCAGCCGTCCCAGCAGCTCGACGGGCAGGTCGGCGAGCAGCCAGGCCAGCCGGGTCACGTCGTAGCCGGCGTCGAAGATGACCAGGATGGCCTGATCACCCTCACTCCAGTGCCCGGCAGCGGTCAGCCGGCCCACGACCTCGCGGACCTGGGCGGCGGTCACCTCGGTCCCGTCGTCCTCCGGGCCCAGGCGCACTGCGTCCAGCACCGCCGTCCACGACGTCCGGCCCGGCTCCAGCGCCGCGATCACCGAGTACGGCCAGCCCGGGATCATCTGCGCCTGGCCCTTCCCGCGGCCGTAGACATGGCAGAACAACCGCTCCGGGCTGGTCGCCGCGCCCGGCCGCAGCCAGTTACTCACGTCCACCGCCAGCATTAGCCGGCCGTCGGCGGCGCGCGGTAACGGCAGACCCGCCAGCGACCGCCGCAGCCGCCCGATCGCGATCCGGCCCCGGTTCACCGCGTCATACAACGCGCCGTGGCCACGCCGGTGCTCCGGGGCCAGCGACAGCCCGGCCAGCGTCCGCACCGGCCCGTCGGTGCACAGCACCGCGTCCGCCAGCTCGGACAACTCATCACGCCGGGCGGTCAGGCAGGCATGAAAATCCAGCCGGAACCGCGACAACACCGCGAGTGGCTCGACACCGGCGGCATCCTCCAGCAAGCTGTCCATCACGGCCTTCGTGGTGATCATTGGTCCTTCAGCGAGAACCCATGATCACGCGGAGGCCGTGCTCACGCCCAGCGACACGCCGGACACGCCAGCGCAAGACCCGGCAAACACCCGCCAATCAGCCGGACAGGTTAAACGAGAAGCTAAGGATCCGGAACGGCAGGTGATGATTATCAGCCCGCTCGGGCCACCCAGCGATCCTAATGGTCGCTAGTGCCTGGGCACATTGAGCGGGGTGCGTGCGGACGCGGACGCGCCGCCGGTGTCGGTGATGGTGATGGTGACGGTGTAGGTACCGGGCTTGGCGTAGGTGTGCACGTCGCCCGCGGCGAACCCGCCGCCGAACCGGGGCGGAATCGCAACGAACTGGCTCTTCGGGATGGTGGTCGTGGTGCCGTCGCCCCAGGCGATGCTGCCGGTGTACTGGGACAGGTTCCCGCCCGGGTCGGCGTCGGTGAAGGTGACCCCGGCGGCGGCCTGCCGGTGCCGGTTGGCGAACGCGGCGATGTGGGTGATGGTCAGCGACGCGTCGGCCGGCTGCACCTGGATGGTGGCGGTGCCGGTGGCGTAGTCGCCGGAGCTGTCGGCCACGGTGTAGCCGAAGGTGTCGGTGCCGGTGAAGCTGGCCGAGGGAGGGGTGTAGCTGAACGACCCGTCGGGGTTCACGATCACGGTGCCGCCCTGCGCGGTGGTCCCGCCCGGCGGGCCGGTGGCGGCCAGCGGGTCGCTGGCCGGGCCGGTCGTGCCCGCGGCGCTACTGAGCAGCCCGGTTTGCTGGGTGACGGTGAGTGCCTGGCCCTGAGTGGTGGCATAGGACGGGGCGCCAGTGCTGATCGGATCGGGGTAGGAGAACCGGGCTTCGCCGTTGCCGCCGTTGACCTGCCCGGAGTTGCCGGTGTCGGTCACCACAGGAGTGGGGCTGGGTGCCGCGCCGCCGGTGTAGGAGGCGCCGCCGCCGGCACCGCCGGCACCGGCGAAGATGAACCCGCCGCTGGTGCGCTCAACAGCGGCATCACCGCCGGCACCGCCGCCGAAGTACCCGCCGCCACCGCCACCACCGGCGGCCCCTAGCCCGCCGGTCATTCCTGACCCGGGGATCCCATTCAGACCGGGGGACTGCCCGAGGCATGAGCTGAACTGGTCGACTTGCCCGCCGGGTCCGCCGCCACCGGCCCCGGAGGTTGTGCCGGGCGAACCGCCCCCGCCGCCGTGCAAGGTCAGGCCGCCGTCAACAACCGTGGTGCCCACGTCCCCGGGGTTGTCGGCGTTCCCGCCGGCTCCGCCCGCGGCCGTGAACGTGCCGCCTGTGCACAAAGAGCCCTCGAAGGTCAGCCCGGCGCCGCCGCCACCCCCGGCTACCAGCAGCGGGGTGCCCGCCGACGTCACGTCGGTCGCGCCGCCACCGGCACCCCCCGTTTCGCTACTGCCGCCGCCGTTGACCCCGCCCTGACCCAACGACCCAGCGGCGCCGCCGGCGTCGACTCCCAGCGTGCTGCCCGGGCTGACCGTGAGTGACGCGGTCACCTGGGCGCCATCCCCGCCCGTGATGCCGCCGATCGCGCCGCCGCCCACGCCGCCGTACAGCGTCACCGACAGGGAGGTCACCCCGGGCGGGACAGTGAACGACTGGCCGGTGCCCGGCGTGATGAAGCTCACCGCGCACGTCCCGGCCGAACACGACGGGGGCCCGTCCGCGGCCAGCGCCGGACCGGCACTGGCCGCCCAGGCCAGGACTAACCCTGCCAGCAGCGCCAGCACGGTCCCGGCCGGAGCCGCCGCGCGTCGCCGGCGCCACGACCGAGAGGGCGCTGATGGGTGAATACGAAGGTTCATGGTCCCTCCGGGCAGAAACCAGCCGGCCCGCCCCCGTGGATTCACAGAAACACGTGCCATCCCACAGGGCTGCAATTTCACGAAATGTAACACGCACGCGCAGCTTTACGGTATGCCTATCGGCCCGCAGACCTGGCCGGACGCCCCCGAGGCTGGCGCGACAAGACTGGTGTTACGCGGCACTTGCCATCAGCGCGTGGCGCCGCTCATTGTGAGCACGGCCCGGACTGTCTCCACGCCAAGGAGCAGGGGGCCATCCAGGGCGGGCCGCGGGAAGGGCCGAACGAGAGGGCGGGAGACATGGTGAGTTCACGCGGATACCGGACCGCTGGGCGGGTCATGCGAGTCGTGGCGGGGGTCGCCTTGGCTGCGACCACCTTCGCTGCCGGTGGCGTGCAGCCTGGGCTGGCGGCCCGGCTGGCCAGCCCGCCGGTCGTCTATGCTTACGTGGCCAACACAGGCGACGGCACCGTCTCGGTGATCAACACCCAGGCAGACGCCGTTACCACGACGATCAGCCTGGGTCCGGCGCAGATCCCCAGCAGCTCGCGGTCTCCCCTGATGGCCGCTACGTCTACGTAGCCGCGCCCAGCCCGTCCTTCCGCACCGGCAGCATTCTGGTCATCGACACCGCCACGTTCACTGTCACTCGGATTAGGGTCCTGCGAGCTCTCGCGGCCGGTTGTTGAGGGTGTCGGTGATTCCCGTGAGGCGTACGGCGGGCGTCCCGGCTCAGGTGATCGGTGTCCCGAGCAGTTGCGCGCAGCTGGTCTGCGCCAGCCAGGTTTCATAAGCGTGGGGTGACCAGCCGCGCTGGCCGGCCAGGAGCATCCATGTGTCGGGGTGGTTGAGGGTCCAGAGGATGTCGGTGCCGGTGGCGATGCTGAGGCCGGCCCGCAGGCCGTCATCGCGGTGGATCGATTCGACGATCACCTGCTGATTGGCGTGGAAGTCACTCTGGATCAGGCCCCAGAGCGCGCCGCAGTCGGCGTCGATCTCGGCAGCGCCTCGGATGACCCTGAACAGTCCGCCGATGCGTGTTTTCGCGGCACGTGAGTTGCGGGCGTTGAGCTTCAGCTTCCGGACGGGATCGCGCTCGGCCATGACCTCCCGGAACCACTCGTGCTGCAGGACGGGCGCATCGGCGTCGTCCCCCTTGAGGCGGAGATCCCACAGTGCGCGCAGCAGCCCGCTCTTGGTCGAGAACGGCAGGTAAGCGGTCTTCAGCGACACGCCCGCCTCGGCCGCGATCGCTTCCATCGTCGTCGCCGGGTAGCCGTCCCGCAGGAACAGCCGGTCAGCCGCCTCGAGGATCGCCCGCCGCGTCGCTGCTGCCTGCTGCTGCCTGCGGGGCGAGTTGTACGGCCGCCGGGACGCATCCGCCTTAGCCACTTGATAACTCTACTAGAGAATTCAATACTCGTTACGAGTAGTCAATTTGCGTGAGGAGAGGCGGCATGACACAGACGCGATCAAGCGATGAGGTGCGGACCTTCATCCATGGGATGTGGGCCAGCGTGGCAGCCTCCTGGGAGGCTTATGCCGACGACGTCAACCAGCGCGCAGCACCCATCACGGCGCGCATGCTCGACGCAGCTGCCGTGCAGGCCGGCGACCGGGTGCTCGAGCTTGCTTCAGGTCCCGGCGGCGCCGGGCTGGCCGCGGCCAGCCGGGTCGGGGCCCACGGCGAGGTCGTGATCTCCGACGTGGTCGCAGGCATGGCCGACATCGCCCGGCAGCGGGCCGCGGCGCGGGGCTGCAGCAACGTGCGGACTGAGGTGCTCGACCTGGAGAACATCGCCCAGCCCGACGAGGCCTACGACGTGGTGCTGTGCCGGGAAGGGATGATGTTCGCCCTCGACCCGGCCCGCGCCGCGCGCGAGATGCACCGCATCCTGCGGCCCGCCGGGCGCGTCGCGGTGGCGGTGTGGGCCTCGCGGCAGGACAACCCGTGGCTTAGCGTGCTGCTCGATGCCATCACCGAGGTCACTGGCATCGTGGTGCCCTCACCGGGGACCCCCGGCCCGTTCGCGCTGGCCGACGCCGACGGTCTCCGGCTGCTGTTCGCCGACGCCGGGTTCACCGGCCTGGCCCTCGGCCACGTCGCCGCGCCGCTGCGGTCGCCGTCGTTCGACGCCTGGTGGACCCGCAACCTCACCGTGGCGGGGCCCGTCGTCGCCATCCTGAGCCGGCTCGACGACGCGGCCCGCTGCCGGCTGCGAGACACCGCCCGCGCCGCCGCCGCACGCTACGAGTCCAACGGCGCCTCGAGTTCCCCGGCCTGGCCGTCGTGCTGACAGGACGGCGGCCATGACAACCGTTCTCGTCACCGGCGCCACCGGGACCATCGGCCGCGCCGTCATCAAGGCCCTCTCCGCACACCGTGACGTCACCATCCGGGCAGCAACCCGGCACCCCGACCAGCTCCGCACCGCCGCCGGCTCCGCACCGCTCACACCGGTCGCGTTCGACTGGACACACCAGGCGCGGCCGGCGACATCGTCACCGCCGCCGACACGATGCTCGTACTGCCACCCGCCGCGCATCACCCGCTGCCGGCCGCCGCCCGGCTGCTCGAGCACGCCGCCGCCGGCGGTGGCGTCCGGCACGTCGTCTTCCTCTCGACGCTCGGCGCTGACCTCGAACCCGGCTTCGCCTTCGGCCGCTGGGCGCTCGCCGGCGAACAGGCGGTAGCCGCAGCCGGGCTGCCCTACACCGTGCTGCGGCCCAACTCCTACATGACCAACTTCCTGACCATGTCCCGGCCCGGCCGCGACGGCGCGCTCCGACTGCCGTGGGGTCGCGGAGCCTGTTCCTTCGTCGATCCCCGGGACGTCGCCGCCGTCGCGGCGCACGTCCTGCTCGACCCGCACGGCCATGACGGCACGACCTACCAGCTGACCGGACCCGAAGCCCTCGACGCCGATGCCGTCGCCGCGGCCCTGACCGCTGCCACCAGCACTCCGGTGCACTACGTGGACACGCCGCTGGCAGCGGTCCGGGACGCACTGACCGGCTCGGGCATGCCGCCGCCGATGATCACGGCATTCCTGGAACTCCACAACGTGATGGGGAGTAACGCGCGGGCAGCGGTCACCGACGACGTGCGACACGTCACAGGACAGCCACCGCGTTCCTTCGCCGACTTCGCCACAGAGCAGGCCGCCGCCTGGAGCCAGCCAGACCCTGCAGGCTTACCAGCTCGCCAGCACGGCTGATCCAAGCGGGCGTCGCGGTCTTCGAGCCGATCCATCCAACTCGTGCGCTTCCCGTGACGGTGGTCATGATCTACGCGCCGCGCGACCAGCAGGAGAGCGATGTGGTTCTCGCGCTGCTGGACGCCTTCTTATAGCTATGCCACTTCGAGGGAGGAAGGCCTGCCATGACCGAGCAGACGGGACCTGGCGCCTGCGACGGCACCTTGCCGGCCAGTTACACCTATTCGCTCGACGAGGCCGAATTGGCTCGGTACCGGGCGATGGCACAGCGTGCTTCGGCCAGCGAGTCCGGCCTCTGGATCGCGGCTGGGATCACCCCCGGAGCGGTCGTGCTGGACCTCGGCTGCGGACCTGGCGCGTTCCTGGCCACGCTGTGGTCGCTCGTCGCACCCAACGGCACGGTACTGGGCATCGACTCCGACCCGGCGGCAGTCGCGAAGGCCAACGCGCTCGTGCGGCAGGCCAGCTTGCCGACGACACGGATCGTCCGGGCCGACGCAACCGCCACCGGCCTGCCCCCGGGGTCGCTCGACGTGGTTTTCGCCCGCAATCTTCTCGTGCACAACGGAACCCGTGCCGGGCAGATCCTCGAGCACGTGCGTGCGCTGCTACGTCCGGCAGCGCGCCTGGTCTGCGCCGAACCGGACGTCGGCGGGATCGAGTTCGGCGCTCACCAGGCCGAGCGTGAACTCGAGCAACACTGGGCCGCGATGACACGCGCCGACGGCAACGACCCCGCTCTCGGCCGTGACGACCGCCTGCCCCGATTGCTCGGCGAGCACGGCTTCGAGGTCATCGCTAAGCAGGCACGCCTAGACCGGCTCAGCGTCAACCGGTCACCCGCCTGGTCCGCCCGCAATCACCTGGTCAACCGCGGGTTCGCCACCGCCGCCGACGTGTCCCGCTGGCAAGCCGCCATCGAGACAAGACTGCGCACGACCGGACCGCTCCCGTGCACGCTGCCGCTGACTGTCGTCGTCGCCTGCCCCGCCTGACTACAACCGGAGTGCGCCTGGCGATGGACGAACGACTGGGCGCGACCGCATCGCCCCGCAAGCGGAACCCTAGCCGACTCAGGCGGTGGCGCCGCGCAACCGTGCTCGTCCCACGGCTGCGGCGTACGACGCGCAGCCGGAGCACCACACATCGCCGCAGGCCAGCGGTCAGATCACCGCGCCGATATCGACGGCCGCGCCCAGAACCCCAACTGAGACAAAAACTGGGACAAGGAGGTCATGCCAGTGATGAGCGACGATGACCAGCTTCGCATCGCGCCTGGTCAGTGGCGGTGGAGGTGGGATTTGAACCCACGGAGGGGTTGCCCCCTCACACGCTTTCGAGGCGTGCGCCCTCGGCCACTAGGCGACTCCACCGCCGGTGAGCTTACCCCCACCAGGCGGGCTTAGTGCCCAGCGGCCCTGCGGGCAGCGAAGAATTCTCGCAGCAGGGCACCGCATTCCGCGCCGAGGATCCCCCCGATGACCTCCGGCACGTGGCCTAGCCGACGGTCCCGGAGCACGTCCCACAGCGAGCCCGCCGCCCCGGCCTTGGGATCCGGCGCGCCGTAGACCAGGCGGGCCAGCCGGGCCGCCGTGACGGCGCCCGCGCACATGGTGCACGGCTCGAGCGTCACGACGATCGTGCAGCCGTCCAGCCGCCAGCTGCCGACCGCCCGGGCTGCCTGCCGGATCGCCTCGATCTCCGCGTGCGCGGTCGGATCGCCCGTTGCCTCCCGGCGGTTGCCCGCGCTGGCGACCAGGGTGCCCGAGACGTCCAGCACGACGGCGCCCACCGGTACGTCCGCGGCACCTGCCGCGCCGGCTGCCCCCGCCGCGGCCGCCTCGGCCAGCGCGAGCCGCATCGCGGGCTCGAACGTCGCGGCATGCCCCGGACCTTCGGGCGCGGGCGGGACCACCGGACTGCCTACGGGCCGAGCGCCGCGTCGAGGGCACGCTCCATGGCCTGGCCGAAGCCCAGCGGCCGGCCAGGCTGGCCAGCACCTCGTCCGGGAACAGGTCGAGATCGCCGGACAGCGCGCCGAGTTCCATCTCATCGACCCCGAGGTCGGCGAAGATGGACAGGTCACCGGCCGGCAGCACCTGGTCGAGCTCCTCGTCCTCCGGCAGCGGGATCTCGAGGTGGTCGAGTACCTGCCGGGCCAGCGTCCAGTCCACGGCCGCCGTGACGTCGGAGAGAAACACCGAGACCTGGGCGCCCAGCACCCGCAGCGCCACGAAGAAATCGTCGCCGACCGCGGCCAGGCCGATCGTCCCGCCCACGCTGGGCTGCTGCCTCAGCGCGTGGATCAGGCCGTTCAGATCCTCGGTCAGGGCCACGGGGAGCACCTCTGCCTCCCACGTGTCTTCCTCCCGGTAGACGATGACGGCGAAGTCAGCCGTGCCCTGATCCGTCATCGTCACCCCACCGAGTGGCTGCCACCACGGAATCGTTTCAGATCCAGGACGCGGCCGTCCCGTGATCGCGCGCGCCGGTGCGCACGAAGCGCCCCGGAGTTACAGTTAGGAGCGGCAGGGCTACGGGTACGAACCAGGGGCAGGAGGATCCCGGCCGCGAGGCCAGGATCGCGGCGACACGCGACGGGGAGGCAGGAAGCGGCAGCTTTTATCGCTATCGTGTCTCTTTACGGGCGGTGGCCACCGGCGAGTACATTCACTCTCAGTAACCTGGCCGCAAAATGACGGTGAACTAAGCTAAGTTAGCCGGTTGACGTTCGGATGGATGTCCTTGGAGGCGAAGGGTCATGGCGAAGGCCATCAGATGGCTGATCATCATCTTCGTGGTGTTCTACTTGGTCACCCAGCCGGCCGCCGCGGGTCACCTCCTCTCCAGCGGCTTTCACGGACTGCGCTCGGCAGGCAGCTCACTCGCACGATTCGTGAACTCGTTGTCCCTCTAGGGTATGCATGCCCCTGCTAACACCCGGCGATACCGCGCCTAATCTGGTCAACAAGTACCTGCTGCCCCATGAACAGCAGGTCATTACTGTTCGTAAGCACCCGGCGGTGCTGGTCAAAGCCATCGCCCTCGTAGTCGGCGGCCTTATCATCGCCGGAGTGCTGAGCGGGCTCATCGGCCGGCACAGCGGTTACGCGCTTCTGGCCATCTGGGTGGCCTGGGTCCTGCTTCTCCTTTACCTCGTCGTGGAAGTCATCGAGTGGTTCGAGAATTACTTCGTGGTGACGTCCCAGCGAATGCTCCTGACCAGTGGCCTGATCACCCGCAAGGTCGCCATGATGCCGCTGGTCAAGGTCACGGACATGAGCTTCCAGCGGAACTTCCAGGGCCGGCTGCTCGGCTACGGGACGTTCATCCTGGAATCCGCGGGCCAGGACCAGGCGTTCCGGGTCGTGGACCATCTGCCCTACCCTGAGCAGCTCTATCTGGAGGTGTGCGGGCTGATCTTCCCGGCCAGCGAGGACCCGGGCGACGACTGAGCAGCGGTCCTTACGCGGTGAGCAGGACGATCCCGACGACCGCGAGGGCGAGCCCGGCACGCTGGACGGAGCGCATCCGCTCGCCGAGCGTGAGCCGGGCCAGCAGCACGGTTACTCCCGGGTAGAGGGACGTGATGACCACCGCCAGGCCGAAGAGCCCGGCCCGGGTCGCGAGCACGTAGCAGACGTTGGCGGTCGCATCGAAGGCGCCGGACGCCACTGCCATGGCAAAGGTGCGGCGGTCATGACCCCACCACACCGGCCGGGTCCGGGTCACCGCGGCCGCCGTCAGGGCAATCACCGCGCCGGCCAGCCGGGAGACGCCGACCGGCCAGAGCACGCCTGACGTCCCGGCGTTGCGCAGGAACAGGAAGAACAAGCCGAAGGCGACACCGGCGGCGAACCCGTAGCCGAGCCCGCGGACCGCCCGGCCGCCGCCGTCGCCGGGCCTGCGGCCCTGCATGCTGACCAGCGTGATCGCGGCCAGGCAGATCACGGCGCCGGCCACGACAGCGGGCCCGGGACGCTCACCCGAAGCAACCGCCACGCCGACGGGCAGGACCGTGGAGACGAGCGCGGCGACCGGCGCCACCACGGTCATCGGGCCCGCGGCCAGCCCGGCGTAGAAGACGATGAGCCCGGCACCGCCCGCGACGCCCCCCGCGACGCCCCACCAGAACCCGGCCAGCCGGATCGGGCCGCCCGCCGCCAGCGCGACGGTGATCACGACGATCTCACCCACCGGGGCGGTTACGCTCAGCACCGCGAGAGCCGACGCGCGCCGGGCCGCCGCGCCGCCGAGGAAGTCCGCGGTGCCGTAGAGGACCGCGGCGGCGAGTGCGAAGATCGCAACCATGCGGCGTGGCCCCCACGGAGTCGGTCGGAATAATGTAACGTCTGTTCTATCCTACCGACCGCCCGTGTCCGAGCGAAAGCTGTTAATGACCGATCCAGCCGATGTCACGGGCGCGGTCGCGCGCACCCTGGTCACCCTGCGCACCGAGCGCGGCTGGTCACTGGACCAGCTCGCGGTGCGTTCGGGGGTGAGCAAGGGCGTCCTGGTCGCGCTCGAGCAGGGACGCTCCAATCCCA
Source organism: uncultured Actinomycetes bacterium (assembly GCA_963702235.1). Lineage (GTDB taxonomy): Bacteria > Actinomycetota > Actinomycetes > Streptosporangiales > Streptosporangiaceae > PALSA-505. The sequence continues at coordinate 327,812 of CAVPBZ010000013.1, read as the reverse complement.
ACCTGGCCACCCTGGCCCGGCTCGGCGACGCGTTCGGCGTTTCGGTCACCCGCCTGGTCGAGATCAGCGACGCGCCGGCGGTGCGCGTGGCCGGCCCGGGCTCGGCGCGCGTGCTGTGGCGCGGCCCGGCCGGCGGTACCGGCACGATCGTCGCGTCCACCGAGCCGCCCTGGGCGGCCGAGCTCTGGCGCTGGCAGCTGCGGCCGGGCGAGGCGTTCGGCGGCTACCCGCACGGGCCCGCGACCCGCGAGCTGGTCTGGGTCGAGCAGGGCACGGTCACGCTGACCGTGGCAGGCGAGCAGCGCGAGGTCGGCCCGGGCGAGTCCGCGCGGTTCCCCGGCGGCCTGCCGCACGGGTACGCCAACAACGGCACCGCGCCCGTGCAGATGACCATGGTGGTCGTCATCCCGCCTGCCGCGTCCTGAAACCCGGTGGCCGCCACCGGGCCGCCCCGCCAGGATGGTGTCATGGCGACCTGGCTGACGCGGCTTGACCCGCCCGGGGACGGACCGCGGCTCGCGGTCAAGGACTGCATCGACGTGGCCGGCCTGCCCACGACCGTCGGCTGCCCGGTGATCGCCCACCGCGCCGGGCCGGCCGACGCCGACGCCCCGGCCGTGGCCGCCGCGCGCCGGGCCGGCGCCAGGATCACCGGCAAGACCAACCTCACCGAGCTGTGCTGGTCCGCCGACGGCGTCAACGACTGGTCAGGAACGCCGGTGAACCCGCTGGACAGCAGGCTGGTCCCCGGCGGGTCGTCCAGCGGCTCCGCGGTCGCCGTCGCGGCCGGCGAGGCCGACGTCGGCTACGGCACGGACACCGGCGGCTCGGTCCGCATCCCGGCCGCCTGCTGCGGCATCGCCGGCCTGAAGACCACCTGGGGCCGGATCCCGGCCGCCGGCGTCTACCCGCTGGCCCCTTCCCTGGACACCGTCGGCCCGCTGGGCGCCGACCTCGCCGCGGTGGAGCTGGGCATGCGGCTGCTGGAGCCTGGCTTCACCGCGCCGGCCTACGACGGCCAGATGACCATCGGCAGGCTGCGCCCGCTGCGGCCGGCCGCGGAGATCGAGCCCGGCATCGACGCGGCCATCGACGCGGCGCTGGCGGCCGCGGGGTTCGCCACCGAGGACGTCCCGGACGTGGACTTCGGAGCGGCCATCCGGGCCGCAGCGGTCCTGATCGACCGCGAGGGGTACCTCTCGAACGCGTACCTGGCCGCGGAGGCGGACAAGCTCACCGAGGGGAACAGGCGCAACATGGACGCCGGAGCCCGGCTCGGCGACGCCGACGTGGCGGCGGCCCGCGCCCGGGCCGGAGCACTGCGCGGGCAGCTGGCCGCCTGGCTGCGCCGGTTTCCCGTCCTCGCGCTGCCCACGCTCGCGACCCCGCCGCCGCGGCTCGGCGAGCGCGCCTGGCTGACCGCGCTCACGGCCCCGATCAACCTGGCCGGGCTGCCCGCGCTCGCGCTGCCCGTGCCCGTTCGGGGAAATGTTCCTGCGTCGCTTCAGCTCGTCGGCCCTAGCGGCGGCGAGGAACTGCTCATCGCGGCAGGCCGGATCGTCGAGGCAGCCGTGGCGGCGGGCTGACCCGGCCCTTCCACTCACCGCCGCGGCCGGCATAGTGGCGGCGGGCCGAGTCGAGGGTCATCGCGGCGTAGAGGACGGCGATCAGCGGCAGGCCGGGCGCCCGCAGTACCGGCAGCCGGTACAGCTGCAGCATCGGCGCGAAGCTGACGGCCATCAGCGCCCAGCCGGCCAGGCCCGCGGCGGCGCACCAGGCGGCGGCCGCGCCCCCGCCGAGGGCCAGGCCCGCGAGGCCGGCCAGCGCGGCGGCCGGCGGCAGCGCGTAGAGCCACAGCAGGCCGGCGATCGTCCCGGCCAGCAGGACCGGCGAGTGGCGCAGCTGCAGGTAGGCGCTGCGCGCGATCATGTGCCACAGGACGGCCAGCCCGGGGTAGGGCCGGACGCTGCTGACGTCGGTGCTCAGCCCCAGCCAGCAGCGGCCGACCGGGCGGCTGCGCTTGAGCTGACGGCCGAGTGCCACGTCATCGATCCGGGCGCCGCGGATGCCCGCCAGCCCCCCTGACGCGTCCAGCGCGCGGCGGCGGACGAGCATGCAGCCGCCCGCCGCCGCCGCGGTGCGCCCGCCGGGGCGGTTCACCCGCCGGAACGGGTACAGCTGGGCGAAGAAGTAGACGAACGCGGGAACGATCGCGCGCTCCCAGAACGACTCCGCGCGGAGCAGGGCCATCTGCGAGACCAGGTCCCTGTCGTCGCCTTCGGCGGCGGTGACGAGGGCCGTCAGCGTCCCGGGGCCGCAGGCGATGTCGGCGTCGGTGAACAGCAGGTAGTCCGCGTCACCGGCCTCCGCCGCGCCCTGGGCCATCGCCCACACCTTGCCGGCCCAGCCGTCCGGTGGCGCGCTGCCCGCGATCACCCGCGGCCGGCGGCGGGCGCCGCGGCCGAGGCGCTCGGCGACATCGGCGGTGCCGTCCGAGCTGCCGTCGTCAACGACGATCACCTCGAAGTCACCCGGGTAGTCCTGGCTCAGCAGCGCCGGCAGCGTGAGCGGCAGCATCGCGGCCTCGTCGCGGGCCGGCACGACCGCGCGGACCGAGGGCCAGCACGCCGGGGCCGCGGTCCGCCGCGGCAGCCGCTGGCCGGTCCGCCAGTAGCCGCCGTGGCAGGCCAGCAGGTAGAGCCACGCCAGCGACGCCAGCGCGGTGATGACAGCCAGGCCCAGCACCCCAGCAGCCTCGCACATCTTGCCTGCCGAACGGCTCCGGGCGGGCTCTGGCGCGCACGCCGGCCGGGTGCGGCGCGGGGGTCACTGAACCTAGTCGCGGTTCCTTGCGTGATATGGGGGAGCGACGCCGCTGCCCTGCTCGTCCGCGCGGCGTCATACCCGTGCGGAGGGAGAAGGAAATCATGCGGGTAAAGAAACGGATCACCCTGGCGGCGGTGGCCGGGGCAGCGAGTGTCCTGCTGACCGCCGGCCTGTCTGCCGGGCCCGCGTCAGCAGGCACGCCCGGGTCGTTCATCGGGCAGTTCCACTCGACGACCAGCATCGCGTCCACGGTACCGGCGAACGGCGACGTCAATCCGTATGGTGTCGCGGTTGTGCCGCAGAGCGAAGGCAAGCTGCACAGCGGTAACGTGCTGGTCAGCAACTTCAACGACGCCAAGAACGTTCAGGGCACAGGTACCACGATCATGCAGGTGGCCCCGGACGGCACGGTCAGCCAGTTCGCCCACATCAGCCCGTCGCAGTTCCCCGGCGGCGTCGGGCTCACGACCGCGCTGAACATCCTGAACGGCGGCTGGGTGGTCGTGGGCAGCCTGCCCACCTCGCACAACGGGACGGTCTTCGACGGCCCGGGCCGCCTGATCGTGCTGAACAACGAGGGCAACGTCGTGGAGAGCTTCACCGGGCACGGGATCAACGGGCCCTGGGACATGACGGTCGCCCAGGTCGGCCCCATCGCCGAGCTGTTCGTCACCAACGTGCTCAACGGCACCGCGGCGGCGGGCGGCAAGGTCGTGCACCGCGGCACCGTGCTGCGGCTGCTGCTCGGCACCTTCGACGAGAACCCGCCGCGGATTCTCGCCTCGACCAACATCGGCACGGGCTTTGCCGAGCGGACCGACCCGGCCGCCCTGGTGATCGGCCCGACCGGCGTCGGGCTGGACAACAACGGCACGCTCTATGTCGCTGACACCCTGGGCAACAGGATCACCGCGATCCCGGACGCCGTGTTCCGGCCGGGTAGCGCCGGACAGGGCCGGACTGTGACCTCGGGCGGTGCGCTCAACGGGCCGCTCGGCGTGACCGTCGCGCCCGGCGGTGACGTGCTCTCGGTCAACTCCGGCGACGGGAAGATCGTCGAGACCACGCCGGCGGGTAAGCAGGTGGCCACGCATCAGCTCGACAGCTCCGGCACCCCGCCGGGTGCGGGCGCCCTGTTCGGCCTCGCCGTCGTGCCGGACGGGTCCGGCGTCTACTACGTGGACGACGCGACCAACATGCTCAACCTGCTGCACTGACCCGCTGATTGCAGCCACGGCCTTCCCCGGCGCGAACATCGCCGGGGAAGGCCGCTGCCGTCGAACAGGTTTGTACTGGTGGCACACGCGCCGAAGCTCCAGCACAAGATCCTGCGCGAGCCCTTCTGGGCCGGCCGCGATGTTCGCGTCGGCGGCGCCCAGGCCGCCGGAGCTGCCTGGCACTGCGCGATCAGCTACCGGTTTCGGCAAACACGGCCTCAGTCAAGTCCCGCAGCGGTCCCTGCAGATCTTGCTCAGCGACGAGCGCAGCGAGCCCTCCGGCCTCGATGCGGTACACGGCCTCACCGGGTCGCGGCCGGTACCGGGGCGGTATGTGCAGCGCGGCGTCCTCTGCCAGCTGGGTCCACCGTCCGGGGTCCTGGCGACCGGCTGTGTCCACGGTCCGGGCCAGCACTGACCCGTCCCCGTTGACCTTGGTCACCGTGATCATCATTAAGCAGTGGTGCCCTTCCAACGAGAACGTCAACCCTAGTCAGGCCGACTGCGCTTACGGCGTGCAGGTGTAGCGGCCCGGCTTGGCAGGGTACCTGTTCGTCCCTCCCGGGTTGAGCACGTAAACCCCGTAGGTACCCGGGCTGGCATTACGAGCCTGTCCGCTACCGTGCCGGGCAGGTTACCGCCGGGTCTTACCTCGGGCTGGCCAGGGTGCCTCTGGCGGTGATCGTTGGCTGTTAACGGCGGTCCGGGGGCATCTCGGGGGCACGCTCCGGTGACCGGGCACGGTCATGCGTTGAGGTGGTGTGCACGCTCGACTCGTTGCCGGTCGCGTTTCCAGGCTCTCGCCGCCAGGGGGAGCGGCAGAACGCCGATGACGACGGGGGCGAGCATGCTGTATCTCCGGGTCACGATCGCCACGACGAGGACTATGGCCATCAGGCACAGGTCCGCGCCGAGGCATATCCGTTCCTTCTTGCGGGTCAGCCAGCCAACCTCTCCCGCGAGCAACGCAGCAGCAAGGCCATGGGCGGCCTCCCTCAGCGGTGGCTCGCTGAGTTCCCGCCCTTCGATAACGGCTTGCATGATGCGTGACCGGTCCAAATTACCGAGCTGGTACCGGTGGTAAAGCCAGCGGTCCGCCCGGTTGAGTTTCGGAACGGGACCGTCATAGGGCTCGCTGGGTGGCGTGAGATTGCGGCTGCGCAGCCACACCGCGGCGGGGAGGGCGACGACGAGCACAATCAGCAGCGCCCATGCCCATGCCATGCGTGCAGTTCTATCGATGTCCGGCATGATGGGGCAAGTCGGCGGTTGGTGATAGTCAGTTGGGGCAGGTGTGCACTGACTGCCGCTGTTGCCGCTAGTCGGGACGGTGTCGTCGTGCGGTTGGCCGCGGGGCGCGCAACTGCCCCCAGCCAGCGCGGCGAGCGCGTATCAGTAGAGGGCATCTGACTTAGCTAGCGAAGGTCCTGACATGACCAGTAAGTTCACCGAGCTTGCGATCGACTGTGCCGATCCCAACGGTCTCGCCCGGTTCTGGTGCTCGGTCCTTGGCTACGAGGTGCAAGACGAAGACGACGGAATTGTCACGATCGGCTCCCCTACGGTGCCTGAAGGCAGGAACCACCTTGGCCCAGTGGCACCGACGTTGACATTCGCGCACGTGACCGAGGGCAAGACCGTCAAGAACAGGCTCCACCTCGACGTCAACCCAACCGACAGGGAGCAAGACGAAGAGGTCCGTCGCCTGCTCGACCTAGGTGCTCGACACGCCGACGTCGGCCAAGGCGATGTGAGCTGGGTCGTACTTGCCGACCCAGAGGGGAACGAGTTCTGCGTCCTTGCGGGCCGCCGCCCCTGATCGGAGGCCGCACACGGCCCCCTCCGTGTGCTGGGGAGGGGGCCGCTTACCTGCGGAGGCTCGGGGATTTGAACCCCGGATGGGCAGGACCCAAACCGCATTAGCAGTGCGGCGCCATAGACCGGACTAGGCGAAGCCTCCAGCTGACGAAAATCGTCTGACTCAGGGTACCGGCCGGGCCCGGGGCCGCCAACCAGAAACCGCTGACCGGGTGACCCGGCCCTGACCGCTGAGCGGATAACCACGTAGCACCGCGGGCCGGGCCCCCCGGGGGAAGGGACCCGGGCCCGCGGTTCAACACCCGCGGCCCTGGCCTGACAGGGCCAGCGGGTGGACTTGGGAAGGCCGCTGGGCTCCAGGGGCTGAGCCGCTGCCGGCTTCCCTGTGGGAGAGGTCGTGGGGGCGGGCGGACCGCCCTCCCGGCGGGCGGGGGGAACGGTCCCCTGCCGGGTGTCCTGGCCGCTTCCCGGCGGGATAACCGGACTGCTCGCCACCGGGATGACCGGACCATGTGCCCCCGTCATGACCGGGCCGCTTGCCTGCGTAGTGGGCGGACTGCTCCCCTGCGCGATGGGGGGACTGGCGGACGCGGAGATGCTGGGCCGCGCCCGGCTTGATGGCCGAGGCGCCGGGCCGGTAGAGGGACGCGCAGAACGAGGTCACGTTGCCGGGCCCGCGAGCCGCCCGCTCCAGGTCGCGGAACGCGGCTGCCCGGTCGGTGGGACCGCCATTCACGCTGGCGTGCTGGTAGGCGGTGCACAGCCGCTGGGCCGAGTCGGCAGCGGCCACACCAGCCCTGCTGCGGGCTGGCGGCACGGCGGCCGCTACCTTCTTGGCCGCCGGCGCATGGATGGCGTCATGGGCTGCCTTCTGCAGCGGCGCGGGCAGGGCCCCGACGTAGGCGGCGACGGTGCCGGCCGCGACGACGACGGCAGCTGCGGCGGCCGCGGCAGCAAGCTTCGAGTTGGCCCGCGTGCGCAGCGCGGCTGCCCTGCGCTGGCCTGCCAGGCGGACCCGGCGTACCCGGTGCGCCCGGCCGATCGTGTCGCGGAACTCGGCCAGGGCCCGCGTCTTCCCGGCCAGCTCGCCGGCCGACGGCGCGGCCTGCAGCGCGGCGAGCACGTCTGCCACGGGCCGCAGCCCGGCGGCAGCGTCCTGCGGCGACTGGCCCGTCGCCAGCAGTTCGTCGAGCGCGCTGTCCCCGACCGGGGGAACGCTGCTGCCGGGGCGCCACGGAAAGTTAGGCATGTCAGGATCCGAAACGCTGTGGCCCGTCACAGCGTTACTCCGGCCCGGGAGAGCTTCTCCGCGAGCCGCCGCAAGCCGCGGTGGGCCGCGACCCGGACGGCGCCCGGGCTGCGGCCGAGCAGCCTCGACACCGCGTCGGTGTCCAGCCCGGCCACGACCCGCAGCAGGATCACCTCGGCCTGCAGCCGCGGCAGTTCCGAGACCAGCGCGATGGCGGCCTGGGTGTCGATGTTCTCCATAGCGACGTCGGCGGCGTCGGCTGCCGCCGGGGCACGGATCGCGGTCTCCACCGTCAGCGACGTGGCCGGCCGCCGCGCGCTGCGCCGCGCGTCGTCGATGGCGCGCCGCCGCGCGGTGGTGAACAGCCAAGCCCGCCACGCCGCCTCGTCACCGCGGAAGGCGGCCAGGCCGCGGACCACGTGGGCCCAGGTCTCCGCGGCCACGTCCTCGGCGGCCCGCGGGGCGATCAGCCGCAGGTACCGCAGCAGCGCCGGGTTCCCGTCATGCCACAGCGCGGAGAACGCGTCCTCGCTGCCATGCCGGGCAGCCTCGAGCACGGCCGCGAACTCGTCGCCGATCACGCAGCCGAGTATCTCGCGTCGGCTGCATATTTACCGCTTCTGGTGCAAAACCACGCAGAGTAGTGCGCGGCGGCTGCCCGATGGCCGCCGCCGTGAGCGGTGTCGCGGACCGTCAGCGGACCTCTTCGACCTCGTATTCGCCTCGGGCGTAGGAGTCACGCATCCGCGTCTTCGCGAACTTACCGACGCTGGTCTTGGGTACCTCGGTGATGAACGACCAGCGCTCAGGCAGTTGCCAGCGCGGCACCGTGGCGCCGAGGAACTCGCGCAGGTCGGCCGCGCTGACCGAGGCACCCGGGCGCAGCACCACCGCGGCCAGCGGCCGCTCCCCCCACTTCTCGTCGGCCACCCCGATGACCGCAGCCTCCGCGACATCGGGGTGCGCCATCAGCAGGTTCTCGAGCTCCATGGAGGAGATCCACTCGCCACCGGACTTGATCACGTCCTTCGCCCGGTCGGTGAGCCTGATGAAACCCCGCGGGTCGATGCTCCCGACGTCGCCGGTGCGCAGCCAGCCGTCGCGGAATTTCTCCGGGTCATCGTCCTTGTAATACGACCCCGTGACCCACGGCCCGCGCACTTCCACCTCGCCGACCGCCTCGCCGTCGCGGGGCAGGATCGTGCCGCCGTCGCCGACCAGCCTGCCCTCGACCGCGGGGCTCAGCCGGCCCTGGCTATCCCGGTAATACCAGGCTTCGTCGGCGGGCACGCCGGCCGGCGGGTGCGCCACGCTGCCCAGCGGCGAGGTCTCGGTCATGCCCCAGGCGTGCAGGATCCGGACGCCGAGCTCGGACTCGTAGGCTTCCTGCAGCGCGTGCGGGACCGCCGAGCCGCCGCAGGGGACGAGCCGCAGCGAGGACAGGTCGCCGCCGTTGGCGCGCACGTGGCGCAGCACGTCGCTCCAGATCGTGGGCACGGCGCCCGCCAGCGTGGGCCGTTCGGCCTCGATGAGGCTGACCAGGGGCCCGGCCTGCAGGAACCGGTCCGGCATGATCAGGTCCGCACCGGCCAGCACGGCCGCGTAGGCCAGCCCCCACGCGTTGGCGTGGAACATCGGGACGACCGGGAGCACCCGGTCCCGTTCCGACAGCGCGAACGTGTTGCCCGAGCACACGCCCATCGAGTGCAGGTACGTGGACCGGTGGCTGTAGACGACGCCCTTGGGGTTGCCGGTGGTCCCGCTCGTATAGCACATCGCGGCCGCGGACCGCTCGTCCAGCTCCGGCCAGTCGAAGGTCTCGGGCTCGCCGGCGACCGAGATCCTCGTACGCGTGCACGCTGTGGCCCTCGCCCTCCAGCGCGGCGGTATCGGCGGCAGCCGTTCGGTCTGCGGCAGGCGTGACGATGACGTGGCGGACCGAGGAGATGCCGGGCAGGACCTTGGCCAGCAGCGGCACCAGCGTGCCGTCCACGATGATCACGTGATCTTCCGCGTGCTGGGCGATGTAGCCGAGCTGGGCGGGATCCAGCCGGAGGTTCAGGGTGTGCAGCACCGCGCCCATCGAGGGCACGGCGAGGTAGGCCTCCAGGTGCTCGGCGTTGTTCCACATGAGCGTGCCGACGCGCTGGTCACCGTTGACGCCGAGCTTGCGCAGCGCGCCCGCGAGCTGAGCGGCCCGGCGGCCGACCTCGGCGTAAGTCCGCCGCCTGGTCCCGTCCTCGGTGGCCGTCACCACCTCGCGCTCGCCGTACACCGAGGTGCCGTACCGCATCAGCCACCCGATCGTCAGCGGCACGTCCATCATGGTGCTTCGCAACTGCGCACCTCCTGTGCAGTGATCCTCACCGCTCCGGCGGCCCGCGCGCCCGCAGGGGGCGGCGCGCGCGCAGAAGCGTCCTGGAGGGGATATTGCCACGCAGAAGGCCAAACGTCACTCTGCCAGGGCGACGGCCTGTCCGGGCGTGGCCGGCGCCTGTTCCGGCACGCCGAAGTCGCCGATGAGCTCCGCGTCGATGCGCAGCTTGGCCACGGCCCTGGACACCGTGCTCTTCACCGTCCCGAGGCTGACGCCGAGCACGCCGGCGATCTCGGCCTCGCTCATGTCCTCGTAGTAGCGCAGCACGACGGCGGCCCGCATCCGTTCCGGCAGCCGCCGCAGCGCGCGGCTGAGTGAGTCGTGCATCTCGCTATCCCCGACGTGATCGGACACCGGCTGGTCGGGGATGTCGTCGGTCGGGTATTCCTCCAGCCGGCGGCGCCGCCACCAGGAGATATGCGTGTTGACCATCGCCCGCCTGACGTAGCCGTCGAGCGAGCCGAAGTCCTCGATCCGGCGCCAGGCCAGGTACGTCTTGGCCAGCGCCGCCTGCAGCAGATCCTCGGCGTCGGCCTGGTGGCCGGTCAGCAGGTACGCCGTGCGCAGCAGGGCGGGGCCCCTCGCCGCCACATAGTCGTGAAAGCCGGGATCGTCCGGTTTGACCCCATGCGTAACACATGTCTCGGTACGCATCCCCGGTATCACGTGATCGCCCCCGACGCTCACACCACAACGGTACCCAGATTGCGGCGCGCGCACGAGAGGGCACCGCCGAAAGAGCGGCCTCCTGGCGGGTTTCGGCGGTGCGGGAGCCGTATTTTCGGTATAACCCCAAAGAGGTACATGAGTGATTACGTAGAGTAAAGCGCCCTGAACCACTTGACGAAGGGCACCTCTTCTACAGATCGTCGTATAAGTCCATGCAATCTCATGGAGGGCAAGTGCGGGATCTCCTGGGCGGCCGCGCCGTCAGCGGGCGGCAGCAGGCTGCCGGGCCGGCCGTCCCGGAGGCGGGGATCCCGGGCTCGGCCCGGATCGCGAGGCGGCGGCTGCTGAAGGCCGCCGTGTTCGGCCCGCACAGCCAGGCCGGCCAGGTCGGCCATGCGCCGCCGGCCAGTGACGAGGCGGCGGCCGGACCGGCCGGGTCCGGCCTGGCCCGGCCGGTGCCGCGCGCGGTGACCGGCCAGGTCCTCGACGTCAGCCCGCATGTCCTGCTGATCGGGAACGGCGAGACCGAGGAGCGGTTCGCGCTGACCGCGGACGCGCGTGCGTGGCGCGGCGACAGGACGGACCCGGCCGCGCTGAAGGCCGGCGATCACGCCGTCGTGCGCAGGCACCACTCCGGCCGGGAGGTCGCCGACCGGATCTGGGCGAATATCGGCCGGGTCACCGGGACGATCTCCTGGCGGGACGGCGACACGCTCATGGTTGACCGCGGCGACGGCGGCGGGCAGCAGGCGCTGGTGATCTCCGGCCGGGCCGCCGGCCGGATCCAGGTCAGGTTCCCCCGGCTTGAGCCCGGCTACCTCATCGACATCATCGGCGTCCGTCATGACGACTACCTCGAGGGACTCGTCCCGGCGACCAGCCAGCCCCCCTACCGCGCGGATCATGTACCGGCGCCCGCACTGGTCAGCGGGCACGTGCCCGGCTCGATCAGCGGCGCTGCCGTCTGGCACGAGCCGGGGAACGAGCCGGGCGGCCTGATCGGGACCGGTTACCCGGCGATCGACCCGCCGAACGCGGCTGCGCCGGGGTCCGCCGGCCAGCGCTCGGCCTCCGGCTGCGTGAACCTGCCGTACCTGTCGGTCGGCAGCCACCTGCGGGTCCGCAACGACTGCACGGGGCTTTCCCTCGACCTGCCCGTGATCGGCCCCGCGCCTGTGGCGCGGCTGTTCTGCGACCGCAGCGTGGCCTGCGGGCCCTCGCCGCGCGGCCGGATCGCGGACCTGACGGTGGCCAGCTTCGTGGAGCTGGGCGGCGAGCTCGACGAGGCCAGCTTCAACGTGACCATCGAGATCGAGGGCTGACCGTGTTCGCAGCGATCAGAGAAGTGCAGATCCCGCTGCTCGCGGCGCTGCTGCTGGGCGGCTGCCTGGCCAAGCTCGGTCACGTGCTCCGGTCCCGGTCGGTGGATGTCGCGCTCGGTCCCACCGCTTTGTTCCCGCTCCGCCTGCGGCGGCGGGTCGCCATGGCCATGTGCGCGGCGGAGCTGGCGCTCGGCATCGCGCTGATCGCCACGGCGAGCCGGGCCGGCCCGGGGCTGGCGGCCACCGCTGCCCGCGGCGCCACGGCGGTGCTGTTCCTGACCGCCGTGGGCGCGCTGATCGAGCTGCGCCAGCGGCGGCCCGACGTGGGCTGCGGCTGCTTCGGCGACCTGAGCAGCGCGCCGGTGACGCTGCGCACCATCGCCAGGTCGGCGCTGCTCGCCCTGGCCGCGATCGGCTCGATCGGGGTCGCGCCGCTGCACCTGCCCCCGCCCGGGGCGGCGCTCGCGCTCCGGCTGGGACTGCTGGCGGCCGAGCTCGCGCTGATCGCCGTCCTCTCGCCGGAGATCGGCGAGGCACTCACCCGGCTGGGCTACTCCGAGCCGTGCGAGCTGCGGGTGCTGCCCGTCCAGCGCACCTTGTCGGCGCTGCGCGGCAGCCGGCAGTGGCGCCAGCATGCCCCGGTGATCACCGGGAACGACCCCGTCGATGTCTGGCGCGAGGTCTGCTGGCGCTACCTGGTCTATCCCGGCAGTTACGGCGGGCGCGCGGTCGAGGTGGTGTTCGCCGTCTACCTGCGGCCGCGGCGGCCGGCCATACGCGCCGCCGTGGTCAACGCGGCGACCGGCGAGGTCCTTCCGCCGCTGACCGTCCTGCCGCCGGCCGCCGGCCAGCCGGTGCGGCCGCTTCCGCCGCACCCGGTGGGCCTGTGGCCGGCCATCGGCGCGCGGACCGCCGCCGCCCACCCTGCCGCAGGCCCCGGACCTGGCACCGGTCTGAGGCCTGCCACCGGCCCGGGCGCGGTTGCCCGGGGGGATCCGCCGCCGGCCCGGGGGCCGCCGGGGTCGGGGCCCGCGAGGCTGCGCCCGCCGCCGGGCCGCTCGTGCCGCCCGCCCAGGATGAGCCGCAGTTCCTGCCCGCCGCGACGGCCGTGGAACTGTCGGCCACGCCGGGCAGCCTCTACAGTCTTCTAGCGCTTTCTACCCCGGCCCCTAGAGAGCGGCATAATCACGAAGAGGCGCCCGAGCGGAACATCGCGTAGGAGGTTCCCGCGCACCGGGCCTAGGCCGGCTGGGAGCGGAGGAACCGCCCGAAATGCGGGACGGTGAACGCGATGAGACCCCGTTCCGAGCTGTAGATGAGCCCCTTCTTGATCAGGGCGTCGCGGGCCGGGGAGACGCTGGACGGCTTGCGGCTGAGCTCATCCGCCACCCGAGCGGTCGGCACCGGGTCGTCGCCGAGCGCCGCCATGGCCCGCATGTACTCCCGCTCGGCCGGGGTGGCGCGTTCGTACCTGCTGCCGAAGAACCCGACGGCAAGCTCGCTCTCCGCCTCGGGCGCGGCCACCGCCACGTCCCCGGCGGTCACCGGGTTCTCTGCCGCGACGTCCCAGGTCACCTTGCCGTAGGCCTGGACGAAGTAGGGATAGCCGTCGGCCGCCTGGTACAGCGCGTCGAGCGCCGCGGGCTTGAACTCGACGCCCTCACGGCGGGCCGGGGCGATCAGTGCCAGGTCGGCGGCCTCCCGGTCCAGCCGGTCGATCCGGACGTAGCTGAACAGCCGTTCGGAGTAGCTCTTGCTGGCCGACAGCACCGACGGCAGGTGCGGCAGCCCGGCGCCGACCACGATCAGCGGCCCGCCGGTCTGGGAGAGCTCGTGGCACGCGGCGCACAGCGCGGACACGTCCCCGGCCGGAATGTCCTGCATCTCGTCGACGAACAGCGCGATCCCGACCCCGAGGTCGGTCGCGACCGACGCGGCGTCAGCCAGCAGCTCGGTCAGGTCCGTCTCCAGGTCACCCGAGTCAGCCCGGCCGCGGACCGCGGGCACATCGATGCCCAGCGGGGAACTGCCCTTGGGCGCGTGCGGGTCGCGGGCCGCGAAGGCCTTGAGCACGCCGAGGAAGTGCTCGATCCGGTCCGGCGCGCGGTGCCGTGGCGCGAGCTCACGGACCGCCATGTGCAGGGCGCTGGCGGCGGGCCGCCTGATCGACTGATCCGGCCGGGCCTCGATCTTCCCGGTGCCCCACAGCTGCTGGATCGCCATCGAGCGGAAGGAGTTGAGGAGCACCGTCTTGCCCACTCCGCGCAGCCCGGTGAGCACGATGCTGCGCTCCGGACGGCCGCGGGCCACCCGTTCAAGCACCACCTTGAACTGGCTGATCTCCCTGTCCCGCCCGGCGAGTTCCGGCGGGCGCTGGCCAGCCCCGGGGGCATAGGGGTTGCGCACCGGGTCCATAGCATCGGACTCTATGGCCTGATCTAGCGCCAGCCCTAGATTGGCGAAGAGAACGCTATCGGCGTGTCGCGCTTGGATCCCCGCTGGTCGCGGCCTGCGGCGTGCAGGACCCGGGCGAGCACCTCCAGCGCGACCGGGTACGCCCGCTCGCTGGGGGTGCCGAAGCCCACCACGATTCCCTGCGGGTGATCACCGGCCTCGTGCCAGTGACTGCTCAGGCCCTGCAGGGCCAGGCCGTGCTGCGCCGCCCCGGCCAGCACCTCGCCCTCACCCGGGCCCCCGGGCGGCAGGGTGATCAGGGCCTGCAGGCCGGCCGCGATCCCGCGGACCGCCATCCCGGGCCACGGCCGGCCCATTCCGGCGAGCCGGGCCACCAGCAGGTCACGGCGGCGCCGGTAGCGCAGCCGGCAGGCCCGGACGTGCTTGTCATAGGCGTGGCTGGCGATGAGATCGGCGAGCGCCAGCTGGCCGGTCACCCCGGTGTGGAAGTCGTGGTGCAGCTTCTCCTCGGTCACCGGCCCGACCAGGTGACCCGGGAGCACCATCCAGGCCAGGCGGAGCCCCGGGCCGAGCGTCTTGGCCGCGCTGCCGACGTACGCGACGTGGCCCGGCGCCATGCCCTGCAGGGCGCCCACCGGCTGCCGGTCGTAGCGGAACTCCCCGTCGTAGTCGTCCTCGATGACCAGGCTGCCGGTGGCGCGCGCCCAGGTCGCGAGCGCGTGACGGCGGGCCGGATGCAGGGTCGCCCCCGCCGGGTACTGGTGCGCCGGGGTGACCACGGCCGCCGCCGCCCGGCCGCCGGCGATCCGCGGCAGATCCCCGGCGCGGGCGCCGTCGTCGTCGACGGGCAGCGGCAGCACGGCCAGGCCCGACCGCCTGACGACCTCGCGGTGGAATCCGAGGCCGGGATCCTCCATCGCGATCGCGGTCGTCCCCGCCGCGCCGAGCACCCGGGACAGCAGCGAGAGCGCCTGGACATACCCCGACGTGATCACGATCTGATCGGGGGCCGCGAGCACGCCGCGCGCCCGGCCGAGATAGTCGCCGACCGCGGCGCGCAGCTCGATCCGGCCGCGCGGGTCGCCGTAGCCGTAGACCTCCGGCCGGGCGTTGCCCAGCGCCCGCCTGCTCGCCCGCAGCCAGGCGGCGGTGGGGAACAGCGACACGTCGGGCTGTCCGGGCCGCAGGTCGTGCCGCGGCGCCGCCACACCCGGCCGCGCCTCCCCGGCGGCCGGGCGGGGGCGCAGCAGGGCGCTCACCGTGGTGCCGGATCCCTGCCGGGCGGTCAGGAATCCCTCCGCCACCAGCTGGTCGAAGGCGGCGCTCACCGTGCCGCGGGAGATGCCGAGATCAGCCGCGAGCGCCCGGCTGGACGGCAGCCGGGACCCCGGGGCCAGGCGGCCGGAACGGATCGCGTCCCGCAGCGCGCGCTCCAGGCCGGCCGCGGCCCGCCGCGGTGTCCTGTTCGAGGTGCAGGTCGACGCCGGAAGTGGCCCAATTTTCTGACACGAAACTGGATCTTATCTACGGGCCAGCTCGCCCGTACCGTGATCACCATGACGACACAAACTGACCCGCACGCAACTGCCCCCGTCATCCCTCAGGTCCGGCTCGCCGTTGACGAGCTCGCCCCGAGGATCAGCAAGACGATGAACTCGCTGGAAGCCGCCAGCAGGCACATCAGCCTCGAGCCCACCCTGATCGAGCTGGTCAGGCTGCGCGCGTCGCAGCTGAACGGCTGCGCCTACTGCGTGGACATGCACAGCCGCGACGCGCTGAAGGCGGGCGACTCGCAGCAGCGGCTGTTCACCCTGCCGGTCTGGCGGGAGACGCCGTTCTTCACCGCCCGTGAACGCGCCGCGCTCGAGCTGACCGAGGCGGGCACCCGGCTCACTGACGGCCCCGTTCCCGACGAGGTGTTCAGCCGGGCCGCGGCCGAGTTCTCCGAGACCGAGCTGGCCGAGCTGATCTGGACCATAGCGGTGATCAACGCCTGGAACAGGCTCGGCGCGGTAGCCCGTCCCTGGCCGCTGTGAGCCGTGCCTAGCCGGGCTCGGACCCGGTGATGCGCCGGTAGGCCGCCGCGTACCGGGCCTGGGTTGCCGCGACGATCTCCGGCGGGATCTCCGGTCCGGGCGCGGTGCGGTCCCAGTCCAGGCCACTGGACCAGTCGCGGACGAACTGCTTGTCGAACGAGTGCTGCGGACCGCCGGGCTGCCAGTCGGCGGCCGCCCAGAACCGCGAGGAGTCCGGGGTCAGCACCTCGTCCCCGATGGTCAGCGTGCCGTCCGGCGCGTAGCCGAACTCCAGCTTCGTGTCGGCGATGATGATCCCGCGGTCCAGCGCGATCTCGTGCCCCCGCCGGTACACCTCGAGCGTGATCCGGCGCAGCTCCTCGGCCGCCGCACGGCCGACCTCCTTGACCACGTCGTCGAAGGTCATGAACTCGTCGTGCTCCCCGGGCGGCGCCTTGGTCGTCGGGGTGAACACGGCCTCGGGCAGCCGCGATCCCTCGGTCAGCCCGGCCGGCAGCCGGAGACCTGACACCGATCCGGACTCGAGGTAGGACACCAGGCCGAGCCCGGTCAGGTAGCCGCGGGCGATGCACTCCACCGGCAGCATGTCCAGCCGCCGGCACCTGATCGCCCGGCCGGCGAACTCCCCGGGCACGTCCGAGCCGGAGATCACGTGGTTGGGCGCGACGCTGGCCAGCTGACCGAACCACCACAGCGACAGCGCGGTGAGGATCCGGCCTTTCCCCGGGATCGGGGTGGGCAGCACCACGTCGTAGACCGACACCCGGTCCGACGCCACGAGCACCACGTCGCCGCGGTCGGCGTAGACGTCCCTGACCTTGCCCGAATGCAGCAGCTGCACGGCGACTCCCCGGATCTCAGAGCCGGACCGGTGGCCACAGGCTGTGCTGGGCGGCGATCGGGTCACCGGCCCACTCGTGCGTCGCGTCCAGGTTGTCGTGTGCCGGGTGCTTGGCCGCGGCCGGGCCGTCGGCGAAGCCGCGGAGCAGGTTGGCGGTGACCTTGGTGGTGAACGCGGCGGTGTGCCGGTTGAGCCCGAACGGGGGGTAGGGCTGCTCGAAGGACGCCACCCAGCGCATCGTCCCGGTGCTGAACACGCCGGCGCCGCCGCTGTGCGTGTAGTACGCGGAGTCGGAGTAGCTGTTCACGCCGCGGCAGGTCAGCGGCGAGTGGGACAGCACCTGGATGGGCCGCTCGACCGGCGCGCCCGGGTTGACGCGGTCATATTCGATTCCGACCAGGCCGGTGAACCGGGTGCCGGCCCGCACGCCCGTCCCGGCGAACATCCAGGCATCCGGCGACGCGACGACGAAGCTGGCACTGACCGGGTTCGATTCGTACAGCGTGCCGGTCAGCGACGACTCGGGATCCGGGTGCGGCGGCTCCCGCCAGTCGCTGGTGACCAGCGCGTTGTCCTTGCCGTACATCGGGTCCTGGGTGTAGCTCGTCTTGTAGCAGATGATCAGCCGGCGCTCGCCCAGCCTGGTGCTGGCCAGCCGGGTCCGCCGGAACATCGTGTTCGCCCCGAGGAACGCCAGGTTCACCCCGGCGTCCCTGGCCGCCGTGACGTTGGCCCGCTCCGGCGGCGACCAGTACTCGTCGTGGCCGAGCGAGAACACCGCGCTGGCCCCGGTCAGCAGGTGCGGGTCGCCGCCGATGTCGGTGTTGGTGACGTAGGCGAGCGGCAGGCCGAGGCGCTCGGCCAGCTCGATGAGCTTCCGCTCGTGGTACAGGAACATGTAGGCGCCGCTGGCGTCGTACGGCCGGTCCAGGCTGACCGCCAGCGAGCGGTTGGCGTAGTCAGTGATGCCGCCGGGGCCGTTGTACAGGTCGTAGCCGCCCCACAGGTTGTAGGCCTGCCAGGTCGAGACCGAGTTCTTGATCACCGTCTTCCCGGCCGTGCTGGCCGACCGGACGGTGACCGGCACGAACCGCTGCGCCCCGGATTCCGCGTCGAGCCGGAGCAGGTAGGCGCCCTCCGGCCAGCCGTGGGTGGGCACGGTGAGGACCGGATCCCAGCGGGCTTCGACCGTGTTGGCCGGCCTGACCACGGTGGGCTTGGCCTGCTGGTGCCCGCGCACGGTGGCCGACCGCCACAGCAGCCTGGCCCGGTCGCCGCGGTACCAGCCCATCCGGAACGCGCTCACCCGGAACGAGCGCGCGGTCGTCAACGCGTACAGCGTGATCGCCTCGCCGGGCAGCACGCTGGCCTGCCCGGCGTACCCCATGATCGCGTCCGGCGGGCCGATGTGCCTGATGGCCCAGTGCGGGTCGCCGGGCAGTGAGTTCTCGCTCACGGTACGGTGCGGCGGCGGGGACCGCCGGGCCCCGGCCGGCGTCGTGGCCCGCGCGCCCGCCGTCGCCGCGCAGCCGGCCACCGCCGGCGCGGCCGCGGTGGCCGCGGCCAGGCCGAGGAAGGCCCGGCGCGAGTGGGGAGGCCGCGAGCTCATGCGAAACAGGATGCCACGAGCAGCCGGTGCCGGTGCCGCGAACGTCCTGGTGTCGCCGCGAGCGCCCTGCTGCCGCGGCTACCATCGACGCCATGACCGAGCCGCCTGTCGCGACGCGTGCCGGCGAGGGGACGACGCCGGGCGGTCAGCTCCCCGTCGCGCGGCCCGGTACTCCGTCCGCCGGGCGGTGGCGGGCGGGGCGCGCCCGGATCGTGACCACGCTGCGGCGGCACTGGCTGGTCTCCGCGCTGCTGGCGGCCGGGCTAACGCTGCGGGTGCTGACCCAGCTCGCTTACCAGCCCGCGCTGATCTACGTCGACACCCTCAAGTACCTGTACGGCGCGTCGCCTGGTGCCGATCCGCTCGGCTACCGGTACCTGCTCAAGATCATCCTGATCGCCGGCGACCTGGGAACGGTCACGGCGATCCAGCATCTGCTCGGCCTGGCCATGGCCGTCGTCCTCTACGTCTTGCTGCGGCGCCGCGGGGTCCGGACCTGGCTCGCGGCGCTGGCGGTGGCGCCGGTGCTGCTGGACGCCTACCAGCTGCAGATGGAACAGATGATCATGCCCGACGTCTGGTTCGAGGCGATGATCCTGGCCGGGCTGGCCGTGCTGCTCTGGCGGCCGGCGGTCAGCCCTCCCTTCGCGGTCGCGGCGGGCCTGATCCTGGGGCTGTCGGCCACCGTCAAGTCACTGGGCGAGTTCCTCATCCTGCCCGCGCTGACCTACCTGCTCGCGGCCGGAGGTTTCCGCCGGTCCCTGCGCACATCAGCCGCAATGATCGCGGCTTTCGCGCTGCCGATCCTGCTGTACTGCGGCATTTCCTACGCTCAGACCGGGCACTTCTGGCTGGCCAGGCAGCAGACCCTGACCGGACGGCTGGTGGCGGCGGCCGACTGCGCGACGCTGCGGCTGCCGGCGCAGGCGCGGCCGCTGTGCCCGACGCCGGCCGTGCAGCAGGCGCTGGGACCCGACGCGCTGGAGCACGACTTCGGCCGGTCGCCGCTGTACGCGGTGCCCGTGACGCCAGGCACGAGGGGCGCGCTGATCGCGGAGCTGAAGAGCGCGATCGAGCATCAGCAGCCGCTGCGGGTGGCGGGATCGATCCTCAGCGATTCACTCCGGCTGTTCGCGGTGACCCGGCAGCCCACCGGGTGGGTGACGCCCATTTCGCGCTGGCAGTTCCAGACCGGCTACCCCACGTACCCGCCGTGGACCAGCATCTGCCCGGCGGGGCAGCTCACCGCCCAGGCCTGCCTGCTCCAGCAGCACGAGGTCCAGAAGCAGGCAGCTCCGGACAGCGACCTGCTGCTGCGGCCCGGCGGCACTCTCGTGTTCGGCGTGCAGCGGAAGGTGGGCGGGCAGTTCAGGGCCACCACGCTCAGCCCGGCCTACGGCGGCCGGGCGCAGGTCAGCCGGCCGCTGGCGGCGTTCCTGCGCTCCTATCAGCTCGGCGGCGGCTACACCCCCGGCCCGCTGCTGGCCCTGGCCGCCCTGGCGGGCCTGGCCGGCTCGGTCGTGGCGCTGGCCCGCCGTGGCCGGGACGATCGCAGCCGCCGGCTCGCCGCGGCCTGCCTGCTGTTCACCGTCGCCGCCGCGATCGTCCTGCTGGCGCCGGACATCTACGAGTTCTCCTGGCGCTACGAGCTACCCGCCGTGATCACTCTCGTGCCAGCCGGGGTGCTGGGCGTCAGCGCCCTGCTCCCGGGCCGCCGACGCCAGCTCGCCGATGTCGGCCAGGACGTCCCTGGTGGGTCGCGGGCTGGTCCGCACCCCGGCAGCGATGCCGCTGACGAGTGAGGACCCGAGCGTGCGCCGGTCGTGCGAGCCCGCGAACGTGCGGGCCCACCGGCGCAGCGTCGACCCGCCGTACAGGATCCGCTCCAGCGGGCCGAGCGGCGCGCGGGACTTGAACATCCAGATCTTGTTCCGGACCTCATAGAAGAACCGCTGTCCCGGGTTGACATCGGTCGAGCCGAAGGTCCGCGTCTTGTGCACGGCGACGCTCGCCGGGCAGAGCCAGCCGGTGTTACCGCGCAGCAGCCGGGTGGTGAACTCGAAGTCGTCGTTCCACAGGAAGTAGTCCGCCTGCGGCAGGCCGCGCCGCCGGCATTCGGCGGCGTTGACGAGGATGGAGACGAACGATGCGGACCGGATCGGCACGCACCCGGCGGCCGCCGCGGCACGCCGCTCAGCCTGGGAAGTGAACGGCCTGGTCCGCGGCGTGTTCATCGGGTGCGGGCGCCCGTCGGTCCACAGCACCCTGCTGGCGATCAGCGCGGGCGGCCGGGCCGGGTGACGTTCCCTGGCCCCGAGCATCACCCGCAGCGCGTCGGGCTCAGGCACCGTGTCGTCGTCCATGAGCCAGATCAGAATCCGCGTCGCCGTCCAGTGCCAGCGCCATGCCGTAGGCGAACCCGCCCGCACCGCCGGTGTTGCGCGCCAGCCCGGCCACCCGCACCGAGGGGAACTGCGCGCGGACCGCCGCGGCGGTGCCGTCGGTGGAGGCGTTGTCGACCACGATCACCGAATCCGGGGCCCTGCTCTGCGCCAGTACCGCGGCCAGCGCCTCCAGCAGCAGCTGCTGCCTGTTGTACGTGACCATCACCGCGATCACCCGGGGCGAGCCGCCCGTCGCCGCCGGACGGCCGTGAGCTGCGGCCATGCTAGGGATGCCGCCGGGCCCGGGACCGCTCGAGCGCCTGCCAGGCCAGGATGCGCAGCCGGCGCACGGCGGGAGAGCGGCTGCTGAGCTCGCGCACCGTCCGCTTGAGCCGTGGCGAGGATGCGACGGCGGACTCGAGCAGCCCGGCCAGCCCGCGGTGACCGCCCGGTTCCGGCGGCGGCTTGGCCGCGGCGTATTCCCGCTGGTACTGGTTGGCCACCAGCGCCGCCGCCGCCCGCACCGCGGCGTCGAGCACCTGCTCGGCAGGCTGATCGGCCGGGCTGGCGGCCGGCTCGGTCACCGGCCCGGGCAGCAGCTCGCCGAGATCACCGATGAGGTCATAGCCGCGGTCACGCAGCCCGGCGACCAGGACCTCCGCGTGTTCCTTGGCCCAGGTGTCACGGTCGGCGGGCAGCACCAGGCGCGCCCCGCGCGGCCGTCCGGCCAGCTCGCCGTGCGCGACCGCCTCCTTGACATTCCACATGTAGAACCAGTCAGGGACGTCCCGCGGCAGGGCCAGGTTCAGCCGCCGCAGGAACTCGATCTCGGGCAGCCCGAGCGAGGTGTTCGGCCGGGCCAGGGACAGGTCCACGCGGGCGGGATCGATGCCGAGCAGGGACGCGAATCGCTCCCACAGCACCGCGCTGGACGACCCGCGCGGCGGGGTCGTGATCACGTGTATCCGCTCAGCAGGCACGTACCGCGACCAGAGGTCCGCGATGGCCAGCGTGTCGTGCACCCGCCAGAACCACCACTCGCGCCGGCCGGCCGCCGTCGATTCCCGGTCGATCACGTCGGCGAGCCAGTCCTCCCAGGCCCGGGTGCTGCGGTGCTTCACGGTCTCCTGCCACTCCGCGGGCAGCAGCGTCGCCATGTCGCGCACCGTCAGGACGACATGCACCACGGCCGGCTGCAGCGATCGCACGGCGCGCTCGGCGTGCTCAGCGTCCGCCGCCGCGAACAGCTCGTGCGAGATGACGGCGGTCTTGCCTGCCTGCTGCGCCTGGCCGGCGAGGATGTCCCACTCGCCGGTCCAGGAGCCTGCCGGGTCGCTGTCCAGCTTGGCGAGGCCGCGCAGATCCTGGCTGGCCCGGTAATGGTCTTGCGCGTGGTGACCGGGCAGGACGACGCCCTGCTCGGCCAGCTCGGCGCGGTTGCCCCACATCACCTGCTGCAGGAAGGTGGTGCCCGTCTTCGGCTCGCCGATATGCAGGACCACCTTGGACCGCGCCACCGGCATCCCCTCGCGAGTCATGCGTGTCAGGGTAGACCAGCCGCCGGGGAACGGCGTTTGCGTCGGCGGCACGTCCGGGCAAAGCGCGTTCTAAGCTGTGGAGTACAGCGCCTATCCAATAGTCTCTGTGTGGTTCCGGCCCGCAGCCCGCGGCCGAGCGGCAGGCCCGGTCCCGGGCGGCGCTGCCCGGATCGCTGGCTGCCAGCTCCCGGCCCTGTAGCCGTGCGCACCTCCCCGATGGAAGGCGGGTTCTGCTTATGCACGAGCCGTTCAGCCTCCTGGTGGCGGTGTACGACGGCGACCAGCCCGGTTATCTGCGGCGCGCGTTCCGCAGCGCGGTCGATGACCAGACGGTGCGCCCGGACCAGGTGGTGATCGTGCGCGACGGCCCGGTACGGGACGAGCTGGCCGGGTGCCTGGCAGAGCTCAGCGCGGCCAGCCCGGTGCCGGTGACGCTGGTCCCGCTGCCGCGCAACGGCGGCCTCGGCCCCGCGCTCGACCGCGGGATGGCCGCGAGCCGGTTCGACGTGATCGCCCGGATGGACGCCGACGACGTGGCCATGCCGCACCGCTTCGAGGTGCAGCTGCCGCTCATCCAGACGGCCGACATCGTCGGATCGGGCCTGCTCGAGTTCGTGGGCGACACCGACCATGTGGTCGGGCAGCGCGTTCCGCCCACCGGGCTGGAGCAGATACAGCGCTATGCGCGGATGCATGACCCGTTCAATCACCCGACCGTCGTCTACCGGCGCAGCGCGGTTCTCGCGGCGGGCGGCTACGGGGACATCCCGCTGATGGAGGACTACTCGCTCTTCGCCCGGATGCTGGACCACGGCGCGCGAGCCGTCAACGTGCCCGAGCCGCTGGTCTTCTACCGGGTCGGCGCCACGTCCTTCAAGCGGCGCGGCGGCACCGGGCTGCTGCGGTCTGAGCTCAGGCTGCAGCGCGAGTTCCTGCGCAGCGGGTTCACCTCTCCCGCGCAGTTCGCCCGCAACGTGATCGTCCGCGGGGGCTACCGGCTGATCCCGTGGTGGTGCCGCCGCGCGGTCTACCGTCCGTTCGTGGCGCGCTACACCGAGCGGCACGGGCAGGAACCAGCGGTGCCGTGAACGTCGATCTCGTCATCGTGGGGTCCGGTTTCTTCGGGCTGACCGTCGCCGAGCGCTGTGCGTCCGATCTCGGCCTGCGCGTGCTGGTCATCGACCGCCGTCATCACATCGGCGGGAACGCCTACAGCGAGCCGGAGCCGCAGACCGGGATAGAGATACACCGCTACGGCGCGCACTTGTTCCACACGTCGAATAGCCGTATCTGGGAGTACGTCAACCGGTTCACGGCCTTTACCGGCTATCAGCACCGGGTGTTCTCCGTCTACAAGGGCCGGGTGTACCCGCTGCCGATCAACCTGGCCACGATCTGCGAGTTCTTCGGCGCCGCGCTGTCGCCGGACGAGGCGCGCGCGCTGGTCGCCGGGCAGTCAGCCGAGGTGGCGGCCGGCCAGGCCGCCAACCTCGAAGAGCAGGCCATCTCGCTGATCGGGCGTCCGCTCTACGAGGCGTTCATCCGCGGCTACACCTACAAGCAGTGGCAGACCGACCCGGTTGACCTGCCCGCGGAGATCATCAAGCGGCTGCCGGTGCGCTACACCTTCGACAACCGCTACTTCAGCGACACCTACGAGGGGCTGCCGGCCGACGGCTACACGGCCTGGCTGCAGCGCATGGTCGATCATCCGAACATCGAGGTGCGGCTGCAGACCGACTTCGCCGACATGCGGTCTGACCTGCTGGGCAACGTGCCGGTTGTGTACACGGGCCCGCTCGACGCGTACTTTGATTACGCCGCGGGCGACCTGGGCTGGCGCACCCTCGACTTCGAGGTGGAGGTACTCCCCACCGGAGACTTCCAGGGAACACCGGTGATGAATTACGCGGACTCCGACGTTCCGTTCACCCGCATCCATGAGTTCCGGCACTTCCACCCCGAGCGTGCCTGGTACCCGAAGGACAAGACAGTGATCATGCGAGAGTACTCGCGCTTCGCCGACCGCGGCGACGAGCCGTACTACCCGATCAACAAGGCCGAGGACCGGGCCCGGCTGCTGACCTACCGGGAGATGGCCGACCGCGAGCGCGGCGTGCTCTTCGGCGGGCGCCTGGGCACGTACCAGTACCTTGATATGCACATGGCGATTGGATTCCGCGCTGAGCCTGTACGACAACCGCCTGCGTCCCTACTTTGCCGAGGGCGTGCCGCTCACCAGCCAAGGGGGCCGGCCGTGACCAGCGAGAGCACCGACGGCCGCACCCTGCGCGTCCTGCAGCGGGTGATCTTCCCCGGCGAGGACCTCGACGTGGTCCCGCTCTACGTCGAGACCAATCCCGAACGGGGCGCTTCCGAGCTGGCCGCCGAGCTGGCGGCCGAGGCGCTGACCGGGGACAAGGTGAGTACCCCGGTGCCGGTGGCCAGCGCCGCCGTCGGCGAGACGCAGTCGAGCATCCGGTTCGGCAGTGACGTCCCCGGCTACCTGGTCGAGGAGGTCGGGCCGCGGCGCAGCGCGCTGATCAGCGAGGGCCGCCGGGTCTCGTTCGCGACCTACTTCAACGCGTTCCCGGCCAGCTACTGGCGCCGCTGGACCACTGTGGACGCGGTGACGCTGCGCATCCGGCTGGCCGGCGAGTCGAAGATCATCCTGTACCGCTCCACGGCCAAGGGCTTCAGCCACCCGGTCGAGACGATCAGCGTCCAGTCCGACATGGCCGAGACGGTCGAGCGGACGCTGCCGCTCGCCCCGTTCATCGACGGCGGCTGGTACTGGTTCGACGTCGTGGCCGGCCCGGGCGGGACCACCCTGATCGAGGCCGACTGGCTGGCGCTGGCCGAGCCGGCCCCGACCGGCACCGTCAGCCTCGGCATCACCACGTTCAACCGTCCCGACTACATGCTCGACAAGCTGCGCACGCTGAGCGAAGCGACCGAGATGCATGACCTGATCGACAAGGTCTACGTCATCGACCAGGGCAGCAACCGGGTGAGCGACCAGCCGGGCTTCGCCGACGCGGCCAAGAACCTCGGTGACCGCCTGGAGATCATCGAGCAGGGCAACATCGGCGGCTCCGGCGGGTTCGCGCGCTCCATGGACGAGACGGTGCGGGCCGGCCAGAGCGACTACGTGCTGCTCACCGACGACGACGTCAAGATCGACCCGGAGAGCATCCTGCGCGCGGTCACCTTCGCCGATCTGGCGCGCCGGCCGACCATCGTCGGCGGCCACATGTTCAGCCTGTACGACCGCTCGCTGCTGCACGCGTACGCCGAGGGCATCGAGCCCGGCAAGTGGTGGTGGGGGCCGGCGCCGAACACCAAGGCCCGGCACGACTTCGGCCGCCGGAACCTGCGGAACACTCCGTGGCTGCACCGCCGCGCCGACTCGGACTACAACGGCTGGTGGCTGTGCCTGATCCCGGCCCGGGTCATCGAGGAGATCGGCCTGTCGCTGCCTGTCTTCATCAAGTGGGACGACGCTGAGTACGGTGTGCGGGCCCGCGAGCACGGCTGCCCGACGGTGTCCCTGCCCGGCGTGGCCGCCTGGCAGGTGCCCTGGGACGACAAGGACGACGCCCGCGACTGGCAGGCGTATTACCACCTGCGCAACCGGCTCGTCACCGCGCTGCTGCACTCGCCGTTCGACGACGGCGGCAGCGTGATCAGCGAAAGCGCGGAACGGCAGCTGCAGAGCCTGCTGTCCATGCAGTACTCGACGTCCTCGCTGCGGCTGCTCGCCATCGAGGACGTGCTGTCCGGCCCGGCCCACCTGCACCGGGACATCGCGTCCAAGATGCGGCAGCTGCAGGAGGTTCGCGCGCCGTTCACCGACGCGCACGACGCCGCCGACATCGAGAGTTTCCCGCCGCCCCGGCGGAAGGCTCCCGATTCCCTCAAGCAGTCCACCACCCCGAGTAACAAGATCAACCTGCTGACCAAGGCCGCGGCCGGGACCGTGCGTCAGTTCCGGCGGCCGATGAAGGGCGCAGGCAAGCGCCCGCAGATGGCGCTGCCCTACCAGGACGCCTCCTGGTGGGTGCTGGCCAAGCTGGACAGCGCCCTGGTGTCAACGGCCGAGGGCACCAGCGCCGCGTGGTACCAGCGGGACCCGAAGCTGTTCCGTTCGCTCGGCTGGCGCAGCTTGATCCTGCACGCCAGGCTGCGCCGGCAGTGGTCACGGCTGGCCGCGGACTACCGTGCCGCGGCGGCCGGGCTGACCTCACCCGCGACGTGGCGGGAGACCTTCGCCGCGTCCGTCGACGATCCACGCGGCGGCCCGTGAGCTCAGCACCGACCGGACACCGGATGACGCCATCAGACCCTGGTCCTGATGGCCAGCCCGCACTGCCGGACGCCGGCGCTGCGCCGCCGGACGCCGCCAGCAGGGGCCTAGCCGCCGGCAGCGCTGGCCCGCAGGCGAGCAGCGGCGGCTGGACGGGGACGGCGGCCCGGTACGCGCCGGCCATCGCCGCGGCCGCGGCGATGGCGGTCGCCGGCGTGTGGGGCCTGGCCCGCGACTCGGCCATGGGCAACGACGAGGTGGTGAGCCGCTGGGCCGCGCTGCTGAGCCTGCGCCAGCTGGCCCACCTGCTCCGCCACGTCGATGCCGTGCACGGGCTGTACTACCTGCTGCTGCACGGCTGGATGGCGGTGGGCACCAGCCCGGCGGTGATGCGCATCCCCTCGGTGATCAGCATGGCGGCCGCCGCGGCCATGCTGGCGGTCATCGGCCGGCGGCTGACCGGATCCGGCTGGGCCGGGCTGTTCGCCGGCCTGATCATGGCGCTGACGCCGGGCATCATCTACTACGCGCAGACCGCGCGTTCCTATGCGCTGGTGTTCGCCTGCGTGCTGGCCGAGACGCTGGTCCTGCTGCACGCCCTGCAGGCCGAGCGCAGCGGCGGGACGCGCGCCCAGGTCACCCGCCCGTGGCTGGCCTACGGCGCGCTAGTGACGCTGGGCGGCTACCTGAACGAGATGGCGCTGCTGGTGCTGGCCGCGCACGCGATCACGGTCCTGCTGGCCCGGTACGGGCGGCGGGCCGTCGCGCACTGGACCCTCGCCGCCGCCGCGGGGGCGATCCTGGTCACGCCCCTCATTGCGCTCAGCAGCCGGCAGCAGGCAGCCCTCGGGGCGATCCCGCGGCCGGGCTTGCGGGACATCTGGGTCCTGTACCACGACTACTTCGGCGCCACGATCGTGGCACCCCTGCTCCTGGCCGTGTGCGCCGTGATAGCGCTGCTGCCGGCTCGCGGCTGGCCGCGGCCGGACGGCACCGCCGCGGCGGCCGGCGCGAAGCCCGGATCCGCCTGGTGGAACAGCGGCGGCATCTCGCTGCCCTCGGTGGCGGCACCGCTGCTCGTCGTCCCGGCTGCGCTGCTGATACTCGAGTCCCTCGTCGCGTCGCCGCTGTACATCGACCGTTACGTCCTGTACGGCGAGGCGGGTGCGGCGCTGCTGGCCGGCGCCGGGCTGTACCGGATCGGGCAGTGGCTGGGTGACCGGGCTCACCGGCGGGCGCTCATCTGGGTGCCCGGCGTGGCCGTGTGCGTGTGCGCGCTGCTGCTGCAGCTCGGGCCCCAGCAACGCGTCCGCACCCCGGGCAGCCGCCTGTTCAACTTCGGCGGCCCGGCTCAGTACGTGGCCGCGCACGCGCGCCGCGGCGACGGGGTGCTCTTTTTCAGCGCGTTCTTCCGCAAGGCCAGGCTGGGCTACCCGGGCGACTTCAGCCAGACCACCGACTTCGCCCTCGCCGTGCCGCCGGCGGTGGCGAACCCGTTCCGGGGCATCGACAAGCCCGTCAGCACCGTCCTGCCGCTCATCTTGAGCTACCAGCGCGTCTGGGTGATCGGTAGCCGGCCGTCGGCGAGCCTGCCCGCGGGACCGGTGCGCGACGAGAGCGCGGTGCTGCTGCGTGACTTCTCCCAGGTAGCCGCGCGGGCCTACCGCGGCATGTGGGTCACGCTGTGGCTCCGGCACTGAGGCGTCGCGGCCGTAGTCATGAAGATCTTTCCCGAACGACTCCGCCGGGAGGTTTCCGGCATGACCGGCCGGCGGAAAGATGATGGGTTGTGGGCCGCGATGAGAGCGCCCCTTCCGGGGAGCCGGCCGGAGCCGATGAGATCAGCTTCGGCTCGAGCCGCCCGGCTGGCCGCTGGCGGCCTGGCCGGCTGCTGATCGTCACCGGCGCGGCCGTGCTGGCCGCTGTGGCGGTAGTAGCCGTGCTGGTCACCGGGCACGGGAAGAAACCGCCTCGGGCGCGGCCCGCGGTGGCGGTCACCGACGTGGGCCATCGCCTGCTGGGCGTGACGGCCGGCTGGGAACTGTTCGGCTACGGGCCCGGCAGCCTGGTCCGGGTGCAGCTGGCCCGCGGCCGCATCACCCGAACGGCGGTTCCCGCGATACTCAGCACCGGCCCGGTGTCCTTTGTCGTCGGGCCCCGCGAGGCTGTGATCCGCCCGCTGGACCTGGTGCCCGGCTACCTGGTGCCCGACGGGCAGCCCGCCCGCCCGCTCGCCGGTGCGCTCAGCCACGGCGGCATCGTGCTGCCGGGGCCGCAACCGGGAACGGCGTGGGCGGACGCCGGGTCGTTCAGCACCACTTCGATGCCGCTGGTGCGGCTGGACGGCAGCACGACCGGGGTGTCGATGCGGCTGCCGCCGGGCGGCCCGAGCCTGGCCGCCCCGGACGGCCGGGGTTATGCGCTCGTCCTCGGCGCCCGTTCCAGTGCGCTCTACGATGTGCGGCCTGGCGGCTTCCGCCGGGTCACCGGGACGCTGGCGGCTGTCGGCCCGACCCGGTGGCTGACCGTTGACTGCCGCCATCACCGTTGCTCGGACGTCGTGGTGGACCCGGCGAACGGAGCCCGGCGGATACTGGCCGGGCCGGCGGCGCGACCGAACGGACCGCCCGGCGTCACCGCGCCCGACGGCTTGGCGGCGGCAGCCGTTCGGGTAATCGATGGTCAGATGACCCTGCATCTGATCAACCTGGCGTCCGGAGCGGACCAGCGGATCGACGTTCCGCTATACCAGCAATCGTCGGGCACGCAAGCGCTCGCCTGGTCACCCGACAGCCGGTGGCTGTTCATCATCGCCGCCCGCGGCAATGTGGTCGCCGTGAATGCCCGCACCCACCGGGCCGAAGGCCTCGGCGTCACCCTCCCGCCGGTCAGCCAGATCGCCGTCAGGAACCCGCCGCGCTAGCCGCAGCCGCGTGGCACGTGCACGACTCAGCCGAGCTGCTCAGGGCGCTTGATGTCCTGGATGAACTCCACGACGGCTTGAGCGGCCAGGTCTGGCTGGTCGCGGAAGATGTCATGACGTGCCCGGGGCAGGCGAACGAGGCGGGTGGTCTTAGCGGGAAGCTGCCGGGCCAGGTCCTCGACGACCGGCAACGGGCACATCGGGTCATCCTCCCCCGCGAGGATGAGCGCCGGGCAGGCGACCGACGGCAGCAAGCTCCACGGGTCGAAACGGGACGCTTCATGCCGGAAATAGTGCAGGTTGACATCGATGGTCTGGATGGCTCGCGCCCTGCGCTGCCGGGATTCTTCCGGGTAGCCGGGCCTGCTGCTGTACAGCGGGTAGCAGACGCGGTCGAACTCGGCCTCGGACTCCTCGGTCAGGTCGGTAAAGGCACGTTCGGCAACGGCAGCGGCCCCGTCACCGCCCAGCCGGCGGAATATCTCGACGCTGCGCTGATGGTCCAGCCGTCCGCCGGTCGTATTAGCCAGGATGATGCCGCCCGGGTGGTCGGGGAACAGCCCGGCATAGGTGAGGGCGACGAAACCACCGAAGCTGCTGCCCAGCACAACCGGCTTGCGTAGCCCGAGCGCGTCACACAGCCGCCGCAGATCGTCAGCCCAGGTCCGCAGGTTCCACGATTCGGCGGTTCCGTGGTCGCTACGGCCATGCCCGCGCTGGTCGTAGAAGACGACCTGGACGTGCTCGCTGAGCGGCGCCAGCGCCACCTTCGTGATCATGTGGTCAAACCCCGGACCACCGTGAACAGTCACCAGGGTGGCCCGTTCCACCGTGGTGTCACCCCGAGGAATGACCGATGGCCCGGAAACGTCGAACCAGAGATTCATGTCGCCAAGGCTGATCCGCACCGGGCCTCCCTGACTGGCATACAAACGACCGGGCGTGATTGTTCTCAATCTCCCACGCTGGCTCCCAGGTCGTCTGGCCCGGCGTATTTGTCGGCGTCCGGTGATAGGCCGGGACTGCAGCGATCCGACGGAGCCAGAGGAGGAGTCATGCACTGGTCGGACCTCGAACACGCCCAGCCCCGCCTGGCCAGGCTCGCCCAGCAGCGCTTGATCAGGCCGGGCGTGGTGCTGGTAGCGACGATCCGCCAAGACGGCACGCCCAGGATCAGCCCGGTCGAGCCCTACGTACTGGACGGCGATTTGTGGCTATCCATGATGTGGCGGTCCACGAAAGGATGTGGCGGTCCACGAAAGCTCGGGATCTCCTGCGCGACCCCCGGATCCTCGTGCACAGCGTGATCACCAACCGCGACGGCACCGAGGGAGAATTCAAGATTCGCGGCACCGCCCGCGCAGAGCACGATCCGGGCGTGCAGCGCCGCTACGCAGAGGCGGTGGCCAACAGCCTCGGCTGGAACCCAGAGCCAGGATGGTTCCACCTGTTCGCCGTGGACATCGACCAGGCGACCTTCATCAGCTACGACCCGCCGACCGGAAACCAGCACGTGGCCATGTGGCCGTCAAACCGGGAGTTCGTCCGGCGCGCCACCTCCGCTACCAGCGTCGGCGACCCCGAACCCATAAGCGACATCATCAAGACCGGGTAAAAGTGGTCGCTGGGTATCGGCGATGATGAGCAGTTACTTAGGAGATCGTTAAGTTTGTGCAACGCGAGCGGCGTAGCAGGGCTCGATCACAGTGCGCAGTAAATGTAATCACACCGATCATCCTTCATAGGCAACTTCGACCTTGGTCCTGTCTGGATCCTCGAAATAGACGGCATAGTAGTCCGGCGTGTACTCAGGATATGCTCTGGCACCACCATGAGGGTTATTCACGGGGGTGCCAGGGGATAACAAATGTATTGGATAGCGGCGTGCCTACGTGAAATGCGGCCTGCTTCTCGAAAGGATTGGGTTACCATACTCAGTCCAGAAGAAACAGGCCGCACGTGTATCATACCACCGGACTCACCAAAGCCGCCATCACTGAGCTCTGCGCAAGAATTGAAGCTCGGGAGTTTAAGCCAGGAATGCGCAGATGGCCGCCGGTCCTCGGACTGCGCAATGCACTCACTGCAACCCTCACTTATATGCGCAGGAACCGGGTCCAGGCGGAAATCGCTGAGAATTATGGGGTGTCGCAGCCAACGATTAGCCGCGCCATCTCGGCAATCACCCCGCAACTGATGAATGTGCTCCGTGAACATGTTCCCACTGCTGATGAAATTTCCCCGGCAGCGTGCTACATCGTGGATGGAACCCTGCTCCCGTGCTGGTCGTGGAGGGCGCACCCAGAACTGTACTCCGGGAAGCTCAAGACCACCGGGATGAACGTGCAGGTCGCCTGCTCAATTGATGGGTATCTCGCGTGGATTTCCGATCCGCTTCCCGGAAGTCGCCACGACAATCATTGCCTTGGCGAATCCGGTGTCCTCACAACACTCGATCCGCGTAACTGGCTCGGCGACAAAGGTTACGTTGGAAATAATATGATCACGCCCTTCAAGAAGCCTGCCGGCAGCGAGCTCCTCGACTGGCAGAAAGAGTTCAACACAGAGGTCAACAAGATCCGGTACGTTATCGAGCAGGTCATTGCCAACTTCAAAACCTGGCGAATCATGCACACCGACTGCCGGCGGCCCCTGGCAACATTCCCCGAAACAATCTCAGCCGTCGTCTCTTTGCACTTCTACGCAACCGCCTGAATAACCCTCCATATAGAGCTTCAATCTGTCGCGGCTTCAGAAAGTCATTGACGAACGCATTAACCATGTCTGCAGAGCCAACACGAAAAGCAATATGACCCAGACCGGTACGCTTGCGGTGAAATCCCGGCTCCTGGTATCCGGGCTTTGCCACCTGACCGCAGAGATAGGTATGCCCGTCAGTGGCGTCAAAGTGGTTGCCGTCGGGTTCGATTTCGAAATCCAGAAACGTCAACAGGTCTTTCCAGAAGACGAAGGGCTCATCTTCGGACGAGAGGTTAATTCCGATATGCCCAAGCGTCGATTTCATGCGCTCACGGTACCATTATTGGCAAGGCGGCGAGGAAGGAGCGGGTCGTGACTACAACTACCGGTGCAGGGTTCGTTGAGATGCGTGTCAGCAAGGTCGTCGGGGTCGGCGGCGTTGACGATGAGATGCTCGAGTGCATCGTGCTGGACGAGGTGGGCGGGAACCGGCACCTTGTGATCCAGGTCGGCTCGCCGGAGGCATTCAGCCTCGCTGCTGGAACTGCCGCCGGTGACGATCAGACGCGCTTAGCCTCTGCTCGGCCTGGTAGCCCAGTGCCCGCCGCTTGCGCTAGCGCTCTGAAGCGCAGGGTGCGAGCACCGATACGCTGTAACTGCCTTGGGGGATGTCGGCACTGACGTCGAACCGGGCACCCCGGAACTGCGTGCTGCCGCCGCCCTCGCCGGGGTAAAAGCGGTGCGGTCCGAACTGCCCGTCCATCGGCTCGTCGGGCTGGCTCGGGGCTGGGGCAACCGGGTCGTCCGGGTGCAGTCATGAAGCGCATGCTAATGCGAATCCCGGACGATCCACTTCCTGAGTGACACCGCCTCGCGGCCATGATCCCTGGTTGCAAATTACTGGCAGCGTGGTCGGTAGAAGTCACTGACGCAAGTATGCAGCTTGACCGAGGTTGCTGCATCTTCGTGCTGCACCTCGCGAAGGACTTTGACGCTCAAGCAACCAAACATCGGGCTCACCGGCGATCGTCCCGTTGGCCGTCGCCATATCGTCACTCGGTTCGTCGTGCCGACGGGTAGCCCCGTCGGCACAGCGCTGTCAGGTCCGGGCCTGAAACCTGACGTGAAGTCCATACTGGATCGAGTAGGTGACCTGGCATAGTCAGTCCGCTTTCCCTACCGGCACCGTAGGGGTGACGATCAGGACATGATGAGTGACGGTTACCCGGACCAAGGTTCATCCCGCCGACCACCGAGACGCTGGAAGCCCTTGAGGCCATCCCCGGCGTACGGTTCACCCCCGGCGCAGTGACCGGTCAGACCGGCCCTGAAGGCCGATTCGGGCCTGAGGCCGCAGGGGCGCTCCTGCTTCTCGAACCACGAGGAAGCTCACGCCCCTCTAGCGGTTTTCAGGTGAATGCGTAACTGACTGTCGGCCAGCACGGCCACCTGGTCTTTCAGCATGCGTGCCCGCAACGTCATCCAAGATCATCCCGTGTGGGCAGCTGTGGGTCTCTTCGCCCTACGCATCACGAGCCTGTCCCGTGCGTTGCCACGCCCTCGACGGTCCCGATAACATGCGTTACAGGTCTTATACGAGCAATGGAAGCATGACGAGCAAGTCTTGGAGGATGACATGAAGAAAACCGCGACTGACCGCATCGAGGAGCAGGTGAGATCGGTCTTCCCGGACGACGCGCTCGCGCGGGTTCAGGTGCTGGAGTACGGCGACGATCCGGAGGTCGAGCCGGGCGAGACCGCGATCCGGGTCTTCATCAGCCGGGCAGGCCAACCGGAAGGCAAGGAGGCCGACGAGGAGATCGTAAAGGCGTTCGAGGAGGCTAATCACGCGGTGCTCAAGAAGGCGCATGAGCAGTTGCCCCGCTTCATCGGGTGGGTCGAGTTCCGCGCTGACAGACCGGAGGGGGCGGCCGGGTCTCATGGCCCCATCCTCAGGATCGGAGGCCGTGGAGGGCGGGCCAGAGCACTGGATGAAGTGTCCGAGGAACTAACCCCCGTGATGACCCGGCTCGGGGGCGCCGATCTGGCGACCGTGGACACCCTGATCACCGCCGGCATCGCGAACAGCCGCGCGGAGGTTCTGCGATGGGCCGTGGGCCGCATCCGCGAGCACCCGGCGTACACCCAGCTCCAGGAGCGAGTGCACGAGATCGACGAACTCAAGGCTCAGTTCTAACGAGACTTGACACCAGCCGCGAGCATCTGACCCCTCGCTTGTAAGGAGGCCAATACAAAGCGGTCATGGGGTCTGACCTGCCGGTTCGAGCAGGTTCGGGGTGAACCTCAGCGTGACCCGCTCGGACGACATGTCAGGGAACATCATCTACAAGCGCCAGCCGCTCACCGTGCTGGTGACGCGAGGACACGGATACCTGATGGTCAACTCCGTCAGTCTGCAAGTGTTCGGGCTTCCGTCAGGTGCGTGTTCGGTCGCCTGCGGCGAATACGCGGCGATGCCCGTTCAGCGGCTCGTGGGCGGCATCAGCTGGCACTCTTTGGTCGGCACGTCGAGTTCCCTGCCAACGGCGCAGTTGCACTACCTCCGCACGGTGATGGTGAACGGCGAGCCCGCGTGGGAGATGCGCGGCCCCCGGGGGGTCGTAATCTATGTGGCGGCGCGGGGCGCGCCGTACCCGCTGCGGGTGATGGACAAGGCACGGTCGTCGCCGATTTCACGCACTGGAACAGCGCGACCGTCCCGCCGCTGCCACCCGGCACCCAGGTCATCCCCTATAGCCAGTTCAAGCAGCTGTAAGCCCGGCCCGAGCTGGGCCAGCGCACTCCCGGCCCTGCCGCAGGTAACCCTCCAGCCTGGCTCCCCCAAGCGTGCCGGTCAGACCTCTTCCTTGTCAGGTTTCCAGGCCGTCCGCGCGGCTGGCGTCGAAGGCGCCCTTGAAGCCCTTGTAGAGAGAGTTGTCACCGTTCACGTCGAGCTGGGGTGTCCGAGCTGGCGCGTTCAAGGCGAGCTGG
Organism: uncultured Actinomycetes bacterium; assembly: GCA_963702235.1. Lineage (GTDB taxonomy): Bacteria > Actinomycetota > Actinomycetes > Streptosporangiales > Streptosporangiaceae > PALSA-505. Next base: position 292,591 of record CAVPBZ010000013.1, on the reverse strand, counting down.
GGCACACATAGAGCACAGCCAAACGCATGGAATCGCCCCTCGGCCGCACATAGCCGCACACAGGGGCCGGGGGAGTGCATCGCTCTCCGCCCAGTATGTACAGGTAGAAGGATATTTTCGGTGCTACGTGCGGAGGGCGTGGGATTCGAACCCACGATGAGACTCACGCCCCATAGCGGTTTTCAAGAGGGTTCGTGAATCACTCTCCGGCGCCACTCCTACCTGCATGGTTGCCGCCCACGGAGGGCTAGGGAAGCAAGATCATCCCGCATATATCCCGCGGCTTCTCAGTCCGGCCGCAGAATAAATCCGTGGCCGACACCCAGCTGAGGCTTGAACGACGGGTCCGACGCGACTTTGCTGACCCAGGGTCCGCCGACAACGTACTGCGGCAGTTGGCCGAGCTGCCGCGCCGAGCCAGTTACGATCCCGACGTGCTCGCCAGCGAACGGGTCCAGGCGGCTATCGTGCTGCTTGCACGTGGTGACGTCCTCCGTCTACGCCAGGCGCTCGATCTCGCCATGAGCGACTGGCGCGACGTGCTGACCGCCGCTGGACTGGCGGACGAGGACTGGCCTGCCCGGCTCAGCCGCGAACTCGGCCCGGACATCGCAGCGAACCAGACTGATCGTCGTTATGTGAAGCGGGCTTCTGATCCGTAGATCAGTGCACCCTGTCCGGCCAATGTCCCGTAATCCAGAAACCGCAGGCCACGAACTGCCAGGCGTCCGAGAGCTGCGCCGTGATCCGGTGCCGTCCGATCAGTCTGTGAGAAAGCTGTGAGAGACGCCTGCCTCTGCTCGGGTCGGCGGCTCTCACCCTCATCTGCCCTGGGACGGGAGGCGCGGCGGTCCCTCAACGCTCGCCAGCACAGCGCCGTTATCGTCGAGCGCATTGATTTGATATGGCGACCAGCGGTCCATGCACACCACCCAGGCGCCGAAATGCGAACGCAGGACACGCCGGCCCTCCTGGCCGTCCTGGACGAGTGCAATGTGTTTCACGGCAGGCGCTACCCGGCCGACTACGATAGCGGCTGGGTTGCCTGGGGCGGGAGTGGGGTTGAACCCGCCGCCGCTATCGACCATCACCTGCCCGCCAAGATCGCGCATCCCGTGCGGGTTGGCGATCGGGTCGTGCGACCAGCCCGTGCCGACGACATGGCGGTGCGCGGTCCAGGAGTCGCCGTCCCGGGCGAACGTCGCCATCATCACTACCGGCCGGAAGGTGCCGTCAGGGTCGCGGTCGAACTCCAGGAACAACACCACAGCGCATCCTGTCGCTGCCCAGACGGCAACCGGAACCGACATCGTGTATTCGAGGACGTCCGGCAGCGGCGGAAGCCCGCGTTCGAGCACGGTGATCCCCGTCTGGTGCTTCCACCTGGGATCAAACTCGCGGGGTGGAGCTGGTGTCTGGCTCATCGTTGCGGCGATCCTAGCTGGGGCTCGGTTGGTGGCCTACTGACCTCTTCCGTGTCAGGGTGTCGGTGAGCTGGCCTGAGAAGCGCTGCCAGGCTTGTGGCCTGGCACTTTGGCGTTGTATGGCGCTGCTGCTCGTACTGCGTTGCCCTGCGTTTACCCGTGTTCTCCTGCGTGCGGTAGGGCTACTGTAGGGTCATCCCTAGGGATGGCGAGCAGCTGATTCGTAGCAAGGTTCGAAGCGTCCAGGCTCGTCCCGGGATCGTCGGACTATTCTGCTCCCGGCGCCGGTGGCTGGTGAACTGTTCTAGCCGCATCCGGGCTTGTCCGGGTCCGTTGTCAGCATTCGCGTCACAAGATCGGCTGTGATCGCCTGGCTCGGCGGCGGCTCACGTTTCGCCGCGGGCCCGACCTTTAACGACGGCCCTGGGCGTATCGTCGGCTGCAAGGACCAAGGGAGGCCTTCGCCAGGTACTCACTCGCCGGGCTGGGTCTGGTCCCTGGCAGCGCGGCGGCCAGCGGACACCGGATGATCTCGCGGTTAATGTGACGGTCGCCGCGGCGGTCACCTGGAGCAGGTGTGGCGGTTGGATGAGACCAGCCAGAGCCCGAAGCGGGATTTCCGCTTGCCTCCCGGGCGCTGGCTTGTCGTGTTCGCAGCCGCGGGCCTGATCGCCGCGGCCACAACGCTGATCATGACCAGCGGCGGCGGGCCTCACGCCGCTGCCCCGCCGACCGTGTCGGCCGTGTCCTCTACCCCGACGCCGACACCGGCCGCCGCCCCCGGCACCGTGTTGCTCACCTGCGATTCGGCGAACTGGGGAGGTTTGCCTTCGAATTGGCGTGCCGAGAGCTTGCAGGCTGGCCCGTTGTGGTTCGTCTACGGCCGCCAGCAGGGTTACGTGCACTACGGCGGCTCGCAAAGCGTGGGTCGCGCCATCCGGCGGCCCGGCAAGCTCCGTCTCGGCGTGATGATTGTGGAAGTCGCCTCCGGGTCCACCGTGGACATGACGACCGCAACCGCGGCCCGGTCGTACTTCCGTTTCGTGGACGGCTTCGGCCCGGGCGTCGGTTACAAATTGCCCGCTGGCGACACGGGGTTTACGTTCAACTCGTGTCCCCGCGGATTTGCCGGGCCCAATGGCCAGGTGACCGACTTCTACCTGGGCTTTTCCATCGTGGCAGGCCGGTCAGCTCCGGTGGAAGTCTGGCCGTCAGCGTCGGCCCGCCCGATCCGGGTGACCTTCACTTGCCCCGGCCGCGGTTGCGAAGGATGAACGGACAGGCCGCGCCGAGCGGGGAAGCGGATATGAAGCTGCGCCTGCCGACGGCGGCCATCGTCTTGATCATGTCGGGTCTGCTGTGCGGGTGCGCCGCTGGGCGGGCTCCGAATCGTGCCGGTTCTTCGCCGACGTCCCCGGCTGTGGCTACCCGCACGAAACCGACCACTGTCATCGTGTCCGTGCAAGGGTTCTATAGCAGCTACGTTGCGTCGCGCGCGGGGGGTCACGGCGCGGGCGGGGTCCTGGCCCGAACGCATGTGGCGGCCTGGTACTTGCCGATCTTCACGGCGCCGTCTGGCATGGCCGCTGATCGCGTGGACTGTGGTCTACGGGGCACGCCCGCTGACTGGTCCTTCAGCCAGGTTGGAGAGCTGGGCGGGCAGACGGTCATCGTGATCGGCTCGCGGCCCCGCGATGCGCCGCAGCAGCTGTGGAGTGTCGTCACCACGGAGCCTGGGACCGGGAAGATCACCGGGATCACGTGCGCCATCGGCGGTGCCAATGTGACCAGCACTGGCGCCAGGAACGCGGCTACTTCGCTGTATTCGTATTACCTTGCGGCCCGTGGGCGCGGAGCCTCGCCGGGCGCGGTGATCTCCCGGTTGATAGGGAGCGGCTCCACATCCAGCAGCTCGTACTTGCACCAGGCGGAGTACGCGTTCGCCCGGCACCAGCTGGCCTACGACCCGGTGACGTGCACGGGAGCTGGCGTGCCTAACGTGTCGGTGGGAACGGCCCAGGTTGTCGCGGGCGGCTCGGTTGGCTTGGTCGTGGCCAGCGCCGATCGCACTCGGGCCTTGGTAACTGTCGTGCTCGGCGCGAAGGGGTGGACGGTCGGCGACATTGCCTGCCACCAGCCGCCGGTCGGCGCGGGAAGTTAGGATTTCTGGTCCGCTGCGTCGTTCTCGCAGGCGCCATGATCCGTGGGGAGCGGGCGGTGTGTCAATGCTCGGCGAGAGCCGATCGCGCAGCGACGCCGCAGGCGGCATTGAGACGGCGACCGCGAGTCGGACAATGGGGAGCCGAGGAAGACGCCGCTTGCCTCCACCGATGGCATAACCGAATGCGCCAGTTCGATCAACGGCTCCGCCATGTTGGACGGCGCGGGCGCGCCGGGCGGGCCTCCCCAAGGCCGGAGCCCGGCGCGGGGAGCGCCGGACGCGGCGCCGCGCAGCGGTGCCGCCTTGATCTATATATGGATCAATTCGGCAGTGCGACGTGTGGTGTGGAGCGGAGTGCCGTGGTGATCTCGGCTAGGTCGGTGGTCACGGCGTCGGCCTGGGCGCGGATCAGGGCGTTGGTCTTGCCGGGCTTGTTCGCGTAGCCGATGACGCGTACGCCTGCCAGGCGTCCGGCGAGGACATCGGTGTCGGAGTCTCCGACGAAGGCGCATTCGTGCGGGTCGGCGTCAAGGCTGCCGACTGCCTCCCGGACCCGGTAGGGGCTGGGTTTCATCCGGTCGGGGTTGTCGTCGCGGCCGAGGACGGCGCGGATGTAGTCGCTGAGCCGATGGTCGGCCAGGTACTTCCGGATCGTCGTGCTGGAGTTGTTGCTGACGATCGTGACTGTCCGGCCGGTCCGGTAGGCGGTGATGATCAGGTCCGCTGCGCCAGGCGTCGGGCGCGCGGTGGCGATAGCGCGGGTCTCGAATGTGGTTAGCAGCTGCTGAGCCGTGGCGGCAGCCTCCGGGCCGGTCGTAGCCACGGCTCGGAAGACTTCGAGCGGATCGGATTCCTGCTCGACCTCGGGTGGCAGGGTGAAACCTGCGGCTTCGAGTGCGTGACACAGTTGCTCGGCGACCTGCCGGGCGGGTATCCCGGCGAACACGGAGCAGACTGGCCCGTCGAAGTCCAGCAGCAGGTGCCGGGTGCGGCTGATTATCGGACCGATGGGCTGGCCGGTCATCGGCTACTGGGTGTGGTCGCGGCTGACGGTGGCCCACATGCTGTCGAACCAGGCTTGCGCCTGGGCGACGAACTGGCCGCCAACCGAGTCCGGGTCGTCGCCCTCGTGGTGAAACAGGGTGGCGTCCTTGCCCATCAGGTCATACATCGGCACGGTCTCGCCGTGCAGGGTGACGGCGTGCTCGATGATCGGGTAGAAGCCGAAGAACGCCTCGTCCCGGTTCAGGATGTACAGCTTGAACATCGGCGCCGCGCCGTGCACCCGCACCTGTGCGGTGGCGTTCTTGACCAGGCCGAGGTCGGCCAGCTCGGCGACGGACTCGGTGATCGCGTCGGTGTGGCGGCGGCTGATCTGCTCGGCCCGCTCCCGGAACGCAGGCTCGTCGGCCAGGTCGGCGACCCGGGCCGGGATGGCCCACGGCCTGCTGGTGTCCGGGACGAGGATGCGGATGTCGATGCTCTCGGGCACAAGCTGGCCCAGGCGGATCTTGTCCAGAGGTTCCTGGAGGACGCAGTGCAAGGTCTCGCCGGAGAACCCGGCGAAGTCAATTGACACCTTGGGCTGCTCAAAGGCCCGCTCGACGTGCGGACGCAATGCAATGGCGCGGGCCGTGCGCTCGCGGACGAACACTCCGCTGCCCTGCCGGGAGACGACCAGGCCCTCATCGCGCAGCACCCGGATGGCCTGCTGCACGGTCATCCTGGCCACGCCGTAACGCTGGGCAAGCTCGGCGCCTGACGGAAGCTTTTCGCCCGGCGCGAGCTTGCGGGTCAGGATCGCGGCGCGCAGGGCATTGGCGACCTGCTGATACGGCGGCCGCGGGTCGTCTGGGTCAAGGCTCATGCCTCCAAGAGTAGAGGCACCTGACCAGCTTTTCTAGGCAACCTGCTATCTCCGGCTTGACTTGCCTAGCCATGCTGTGCCAACCTGAACTTGCCTAGCCAACCTAGATGGGTTGGCGCAGATGTCTCCCAGGAGGAGCGATGCTACGAAACGGTTCACGGCTCGCCGTGACCATGCACGACGTTTTCCCGCACGGCTGCCACCTGATGCCCGAGTCGATCAGCGAGGCGCAGGACTACAACGAGCAGACCCGCCAGCGCACCCCGGCGATCGACAAGCTGACCGGCCAGCGGGTGTTCCAGGTCCGGGTGGTGGACATGGACCCCGAGCTCGAAGGCCGGTCCCGCGAGGTAGTGGTCAAGGTGCTCGCCGACCGCGAGCCGACCCCGCCGACGAGGACTCCGTTCGAGCTGGTGGAGTTCGAGAACCTGACCGTCACCCCGTACGTGGACTCCGGCCGCTGCCAGGGCCGGGGCAAGTGCACCGCCCGGATGGCATTCTCGCTGCGCGCCACCGGCCTCAAGGCCGCCCGACCCACCGTCAGCAAGGACGCGGCCTGATGCCCGCCCGCCGGGTCACCACCGTGACCATGCCCGTCGATGGCCGCTCCGGGGTCTGCTTCGACACCTACCGCGACCGCACCCCGCTGCTGACCATCTGGGCGGCCCGGCCCGGCCTGCTGGTCACCCTGACCCTGCCCGAGCACCTGAACGCCGGGCACGTCCGGTTCGCCCGCGACCTCGCCGCCGCTACCGCCCGGTACGCGACCGAGGTAGAGCGGCGCTGGCGCGGCCTGCCATCGCTGGTCCAGCGGGCGACTGCGTGATGTCCGTGGCCCCGGCCGGTGTTCACAGCACCGGCCGGGGCCCTTTCTTCATCCCTCCCCAGATGCACCAAGGAAAGGACCGGATCCATCATGACCGATCAGCTCATCCCGAGCGACCTGCTGCACCGCGCCAAGGTGATCGACGGCCTGGTGGAGCTGGCCGCGTACCTGGAAGCCCATCCGGACGTGCCGGTGGCGCCGTTCGGCTGGGACCTGAACGTCTACACCCAAGACGACGACGACGCGGCCTGCCGGGCCGAGGTGGACCGGATCGCCGCCAGCCTCGGCGCCCAGGTCCAAGATGACACGGGCCGGGGCGGTCACTACCGCGCCGACCGCAGGTTCGGCCTGATCAGCTACGCCGCCGTGCACGTGACCGCCCGCCGATCCGCCGCCTACAACGCCCTGATGTCCTACCACGGCTGCGTCACCCCGGCCGGTGCGGAGGAGGTGGCGTGATGAAGATGTCCCGCTACTCCGGCGAGCAGCTCGCCCAGGTGGACAACCCGGACCCGTTCGCCGCGCCGGTCTGGCGCTCGCCGGTCTACCACACCCCCGGCTGGATCATCACCATCGTCCAGCTCGCCCGGCTGCTGCTCGTCCTGGTCAGGTTCCTGGCCCGCCATCCACTGCTCGACCTGGCCGCCGCCGCGCTGGCCTACTCCTGGAGCCTGGCCGGATGGCCCGGCCCGGTCATCCTCACCGCCACCGCGGCAGCCGTCTTGATCTGCTGGCGGTGCCTCTGGCCGGTATCGTTCTCCCGGCTCGTCACCCGGCCTGCCCGGGGCAAGTGGCGGCGCTCGTACTACCGGCGGCACTGGCTGGCGGTGCTGACCATCAGTCACCTAGCCCCGGCCTACCGGGGCCGCCTGCTGGTGCCGGTTCTCGGCAAGGTGGCTTCGACCCGGTACACCGACCGGGTGGATGGTCGCCGTCGTGTCCGGCCAGGCGGTGGCCGACTTCGCGGCGCGGGCGGAGAACCTGGCGCACGGGTTCGGCGCGATGCTGTGCCGGGTCCGCAGCGCCCGGCCCGGCTTCCTGGTGCTGGAGTTCGTCCGCCGCGACGCCCTCGCCGCGATCATCCCCGCCATCCCCAGCAGCAGTCACGCCGATCTGAAGGCGCTGCCGGTGGGAGGCCGCGAGGACGGATCACCCTGGCTGGTCCGGCTGCACGGCACCCACCTGCTGATCGCGGGGGCGACGGGTGCGGGCAAGGGGTCGGTGATCTGGTCACTGATCCGGGCCATGCTCGCCGACCTCCAGGCCGGGCTGGTCCAGGTGCTGGCCGCCGACCCGAAGGTGATGGAACTGGCCTACGGCCGGGCCATCTTCGATACCTGCGGCCAGTACGCCGCCGACCCCGCCGCGATCGTGGCCATGCTGGAAGCTGCCGTGTCCGATATGCAGGCGCGGGCAGCCCGGCTGGCCGGGAAGCAGCGCGACCACACCCCGACGGCCGAGTTTCCGTTCGTGGTGGTGCTGGTCGATGAGGTGGCGTTCCTGACCGCCTACCAGCCCGACAAGAACCTGCGCGAGCGGGTCAAGGCCGCGCTCGCCACCCTGACCACCCAGGGCCGGGCGGTCGGCTACTGCGTGGTGGCGGCGTTGCAGGACCCGCGCAAGGAGGTTATGTCGATCCGCAACCTGTTCCCGGACCGGATCGCGATGCGGCTGGACGAGCCGGAGCAGGTGGACATGGTCCTCGGCGACGGCGCCCGCGACCGCGGCGCAACCGCCGACCTCATCTCGACTAATCCGGCGACCGGCGCCGGGGTGGCGTTCGTCCGGCTGGAAGCAGACCCCGACCCCGTGCGAGTCCGGGCCGCCTGGGTCTCCGACGACGACATCCGGGCCATGGCCGACGACTGCACGGCCCGCCTCGCTCCCGAGCCAGTGCGAGCGATCGAGGCGGAGGCGGCATGAACGAGATCACGACGTGGCGGACCGACGAGCCGTGCCCGTGCTGCGGCAACTCTCTGACGGCCACCGATGAAGGGCAACCCCAGATCACCCTGGACTGCCTGCTGTGCGGCTGGTCGTCCACCTGGACCGGTGACCACGGAACCGAGGTGAGCCAATGACCGAGACCAGCACCCGCGCCGAGCGGATGCAAATGCCGCTGGCTAGGGACGCCATCCGGAAGATCGCCGAAGCCAGCGGTGCCTGCCTGCGGCCGGTGCAGCTGCGCAAGACCGACACCCGCACCGGGAAGTCCGAGGCGGTCATGATCCCGTGCGGGGCGACCCTGGCCAGCGTGTGCCCGCCGTGCGCCGAGCGGGCCAAGTGGCTGCGGGCCGCGCAGTGCCGGGAAGGCTGGCACCTCGACGACGAACCCGACCTGACCCCAGCCCCGCCCGATGAGATGCAGCAGTACTGGCTGACCCTGCGCGCCGAGGTCCAGGCCGACCGCGACCGGGCCGAAGCCAACGGGGAGGACGTGACCCAGCTGGACGAGCTCGCCGCCGAGCTCGACACCGAGATCATCAAGGCCGGGGTCCGCGGCGCCGTCACCACCAAGCCGAAAGACGGGAAGGCGAAAGTGCGTCGGTCGAGGTCCACCCGGCGCCGCCAGGACGCCGCCCAACTCCCCCGTCAGAAGGTAGACGCCCGTACCACCGGGCGGGTTTACACCGCACCGGACGGCAAGCGCTACCGGCCATCGATGTTCATCACGCTGACCTGCGACAGCTACGGCAAGGTCCGCGACGACGGCACCCCCGCCGATCCGAACACGTATGACTACCAGCAGGCCGTCCGCGATGCGCTGCACTTCGCCGCGCTGGTGGACCGGTTCATCCAGAACCTGCGCCGCACCCTCGGCTACGACGTGCAGTACTTCGGCGCCGTCGAACCGCAGAAGCGGCTCGCCCCGCACATCCACCTCGCCGTTCGGGGCAGCGTCCCCCGGCCCGTGCTGCGGCAGGTCATCGCCGCCACCTACCACCAAGTCTGGTGGCCGTCTACCGACGTGATCCGGTTCAACGGCGACGAGCTGCCGGTGTGGGACGAGGCAACCGAGACTTACCTTGAGCCGGCCACGGGGGAGGTGCTGCCCACCTGGGACCAGGCCCTCGACGCCATCGGCCCGCACGATGCGCCGCTCCACGTGGCCCGGTTCGGGCCCAAGTTTGATGCCCAGGGCGTGCTGGCCGGGTCCAAGGACGCCAACCGGTGCATCCGGTACCTGACCAAGTATCTGACCAAGCACGTCGCCGACTGCCACCAGGCCGACACCGACCCCCAGCGCCAGCACGCCGGACGGCTCGCCGCCGCGCTGCGGTTCGAGCCGTGCTCGCCGACCTGCGCCAACTGGCTGCGCTACGGCATCCAGCCCAAGAACGCCAAGGCCGGGCTGGTCCCCGGTGCGTGCAAGGGTAAGGCCCACCGGGCCGAGCACCTCGGCTACGCGGGCCGCCGCGTGCTGGTGTCGCGGAAGTGGTCGGGCAAGACGCTGAAGGATCACAGGGGCGACGGCAAGGCGTGGTTCCTGCACACCCTCGGCCTGGAGGCCGACGAGCCCGGCCGGTACACCTGGCACGTCGTCACCCCCGCCGACCACGATCACCTGCCCGCCGACAAGCGGTTGCTGCGCGTTGTCGCCGAGCGCACCCGATGGCAGGCAGCACTCGCCGAGGCCAAACGCGGGGCCAAGGAACCGGACGGCAATCTTTCGGCAATCGACAACGTCGCATGAGATCGAAGGGAGTTACTCGCATGGCAAAGGCCCACGACGAGCTGATGACCGTGGAGCAGATTCTCGCTGAGCTGTGCGGCGTGTCTGAGCGGACCTTCTATCGCTGGCGCGAGCTTGGCCGCGCTCCAAAGGGAATCCGGCTGCCCAATCGCGAGCTGCGCGTGTGGCGGAGTGAGTTCCTGCTCTGGCTCGAATCTCTCCGTGAGGACGCGGCGTGAACGAGACGACCGACGTCCGGTTCTGGGATGTGCGCCGCAACAGGTCCAGCAAATCGATGTCCTATGAGGTGCGCTGGGTTGTAGGCGGCAAGCAGTTCTCGAGGACCCGTGCAACCAAGGCACTCGCGGAGAGCTTCCTGTCCGAGCTGCGCCAGGCGGCGAAGCGGGGCGAGGTATTCGACCTCGCGGAGGGCCTTCCGCTGTCGATGCGACGGGCAAAGCAGGCGACATCATGGTTCGCGTTCGTGCTCGCGTACGTCGATGTGAAGTGGCCACGCGCGGCGGCCAAGACACGAGACAGCATGACCGACGCGCTCGCCACCGTCACAGCCGCGCTCGTGGACGACCGGCCTTGGCAACCGGACCCGCTGGTCATGCGTCGTGCGCTGCGGCAGTACGCACTGGTGCCGACTGCTCGCAAGCTACCGCGTCCCGCCGAGATCGCTACCGCGCTCGGCTGGCTCGACCGGGCCTCGCTGCCGGTGGCCGAGCTGGAGAAGCCGCGGAACGTCCGGGTGGCGCTCGATGCGCTGACGCTTCGCCTGGATGGCATGGCGGCTGCGGCAACAACGATCCGCCGCAAGCGGGCGGTCTTCCATAACGTGCTGGACTACGCGGCCGAACTGGACGAGCTTTCGGCAAACCCGCTCGGCCGGGTGAACTGGAAACCGCCGAAGGTGGCCGAGGTGGTAGACCGGCGGGTCGTCGTCAATCCCGGCCAGGCCCGTGAGCTGCTCACGGCCGTCACCTATGTCGGCCGACCCTGGCGCGGTCGTCACCTCCGGGCTTTCTTCGCCTGCATGTACTTCGCCGCGCTACGGCCGGGTGAGGTCAAGGCACTGCGCAAGGACGGCTGCTACCTGCCTGCCAGCGGCTGGGGCAAGCTCACGCTGTCGAGGTCGCGACCGCAAGCTAACAAGCGGTGGACTGACAGCGGTGAGGCATTTGACGACCGCGGCCTTAAGCACCGGGCCGACGACGACACGCGAGCGGTGCCGATACCGCCTGAGCTGGTGGCCATCCTGCGGGAGCATTTGGACGAGTTCGGGACCGCTGCTGATGGGCGCCTGTTCAGAACCGTGACCGGTGGCATGATCTACGATCACACCGCCACCTGGGCCGCTGCCCGGACACTTGCCCTGACACCGGATCAGGTCGCATCGCCTATGGCGGCTCGGCCCTACGACCTGCGGCACGGTGCGGTCTCACTATGGCTGAACGGCGGAGTCGCGGTCACAGAGGTGGCGGAACGTGCCGGGCACAGCGTCGAGGTCCTGCTGAGGGTCTACGCGAAGTGCATCGACGGGGGCGAGGAGATCGCAAACAGGAGGATCGATGAGGCACTGGCAGCCTGACCGATCTACGATTGAAGGGTCCCGGTTTCGCGGGACCCTCTTTTTTCGCGCTCCCACCTGGGGAAACGCTTCAAGATCCATCCCGCGTATATCCCGCGACCAGCTACATACGGCGGCAGTTGGCTGCATCTGGCTGCCGACGAGGAGCGGGTTCATGACCGGGCAGAGAGGCGCGTACGCCCAGGTCAGAGGGTGTTTTGCCTGGCTGTGCGGAGGGCGTGGGATTCGAACCCACGAGGAAGCTCACGCCCCCTAGCGGTTTTCAAGACCGCCGCCATCGGCCACTAGGCGAGCCCTCCTAGCTGCGAATCTATCCGGAACGTCCGGCCGCCAGGGTCCGTCTGGTTCGCCGCTAGTCCGCAGCCACGAGCACTGGACAACCGCCAGCAGCTCGGTCCCAGCCTCTCATATCTTGCTGTCCTGTAGGGTCGCCAGGATCCATGCGCTGGCCACCTGCTCCTGTCCGTCCGCAACAGCTCGCGGCGGTTGGCTCCAGCGTTGGCTGTCAGCCCGTGTTCTGGAGCCGGATGGCCGACGATGACCTGCACGACCCCGAGCGGCGGCGGCTAGACGAGCCCTCCCGGGGCTGCTCTATGGGAGCGCCGGGCGGTGCCATTATCTACGCCCCGGCGACCCCTGCCCTGCTCTAATGCCGGCTCGCGTGCCGTCCGCCGGGGCCAGGCGAATCCATCGCCCACCGTTGCCGCGAGCACCAGGTAGGCGTTCACCGTAGCGGCGCTCATCAGTTCCAGGTTGACTTCCGCGCCCTCCTCGAGGTGCGCGTCGTACGGGATCCTGGCGACGGCCCGGCACCGGCTGGCGAAGTGATGCTCGAGCCGGTCAAGATCGACCGAACTCTTGCTCCGCGGCCTGACCATGGACAGCACCACGACGGCGTTGCGGACCAGGTCACCGTACTCGTGCGCGTCGAGCCAGTCGAGTGTCGCGCTCGCGCTGCGCGCGCCGTCCACGGACGGCGAGCTGACCAGCACGATCTGGTCCGCCATCCGCAGCACCCCGGCCATGGCCGAGTGCAGCAGGCCGGTGCCGCAGTCGGTCAGCGAGATGGAGTAGTAGTGCTCGAGAACCCGCGCGGCGTCGTAATAGTCCTCCTCGCAGAACGCGACCGAGACGGCCGGGTCGCGATCGGACGCGAGTACCTCGAGGCGGCTCGGCGCCTGCGAGGTGAACGCGCGCACGTCGGCGTACCGCTGGATTCTGGTCGCGCTCGTTGAGCAGGTCACGTACCGTCGCCGCGGTCTCGAGGCGAACTTTGTCCGACAGTGTGCCGCGGTCCGGGTTCGCGTCCAGGGCGATGATCCGGTCGCCGCGCAGCGAGGCGAGCATCGCGCCGAGGCTCACGGTTGTGGTGGTCTTGCCCACCCCGCCCTTCAGGCTCATCACGGCTACCCGGTGATGGCCGCCGGCGACCGGGGTCCGCACCCGGCCGATCAGCTCCCCCCGGCGGACGGTCTCGGCGGACTCCCGCGGATGGATGAGCCCGCCGGATCCCTTGAAGAGCACGCGCCGCCAGCCTCCGCCTGGTGCAGCGCGCTTGCCGTGCAGGAGCGCCTCGGCCGTGAGGTCATCGGCGGTCTCGGCTACCTGCGGCTGGTCGGCCGTATGCCCGGGCAGCGGCGCGAGCGGGCTGGCTCCGGCAGCCTGGGGAGCCGGCCCCTGGGGAGCCGGCCCCTGGGGAGGCGCACCTCGGGGAGCGCCTGCTGGCGGGTATGCCGTTTCGCCGCCGTACGGCCGGGCGCCCGGGTGGACGTCACCGCTGCCCCGCCCCTGGGGGACATAGCGGCCTTGGGTGTCGTAAGGGGGCCGGCCGTGCGGTGGCCCGGCCGCAGCCGGCGCCCCGTAGGAGGGCTGCCAGCGGTAGGCGTCCTGTGGCGGGTAGGGCGCGGCGTGACCCTGTCCCTGCTCGCGGCCGGGCGCCGGAGCCTGTGTCCGGCCGGCCGGGGAGCCGGGAGCGCCAGCCTGGCTGTCGGCGTCAGCGCGGTCCTGGCCGTCGGCCTGCGGCTGGCCGCCGGCCTGCGGCTGATGGTCAGCCGCGGCCTGGACACCCTGGCCCTCGCCTCGGCCGGGACCGTCTTCGTCGTCAGGTCCCGCGCCCTGAGCGGGCCGCTGCTCTGCGGCCGGCCCCGGACGCCGGCCGGAGTCCGGTCCCGCGTATCCCGGCGCCGCACCGTATCCGCCATAGGCCTGCGGCGGACCGTATCCCTGGCCCGGGCCGTAGGGCTGGCCCTGCTCATAGGCAGGGCCCTGGCCGTACGCCGGGCCGCCGGCGTACGGCTGCCCGGCGTACGGCTGGCCCTGGGGATAAGCCTGCGGCTGCGCGTAGCCCTGACCGTAGGACTGGCCCTCGCCGTACGGCTGCTCCTGGCCGTAGACCGGGCCCTGGCCGTACCTCGCGTCGTCGTCGTACCGCTGGTCCTCGCCGTACGGCTGCGGAGCGCCGTACCCGGGTCCCTCGCCGTACTCCGGCTGCGGAGCATACGCTCCCCCGTAGCCGGGCTCCTGGCCGTAGCCCTGGTCCGCGCCGTAGCCCTGGTCCGCGGCGTAACCCGGCAGCTGGCCGTACTCGCCGTAATCCTGCTCCTGGCCAGGCGCCGGGTACGCGTCGTACTCGCCATAGGGAGCGTACGGCGACTCCTGGGCGGACTCGCGCGGCATCCAGACCGACCCCGTTCCCTCGCCGCTGCCGCGATCAGCTGACTCATCGCCAGCCGGGGCGCCGGAAGCGGCCGGGGGATCGCGCTGCAGGTAACCGCCGGCGAAGCCGACCGGACGGTGCGCCAGCCGGGGGTCTAGCTCATCGGCACTCGTGCCGTCACCGGGCTGCCCGGCCAGCGCTGCATCGTCGCCGGGCGCACCGTCAGCGGCAGCGCCCCCCTCGCCGCGGCCCGCGGCACCGTTATCCTCCGCGAGCCCGGGACGGCCGTCACCGTCGGGCGCGTGCTGATCCCCGGCCGCGCCGTGTGCCGCAGCGGCGTCACCAGCCCCGGACACCGGGCCCTCGCCCGTAGAGACCGCGCCCGCCTTGACCGGGCTGTCACCGGCGCCAGCTTCTGTCCCGGCCATCTTGTCCTCGTCCTGGTTGGCCACTGGTCATTCCTCCCCAGGTCCCAGTGGTAGGAGCATGGCATCCTCATGGGCCGGGATCCCGCGGTCCAAGCCGAAGCCTAAGTTACCCGAACATCCCGGCGATACCCTCAGCGACCAAACAAACACCCAGCAGCGGCGGCTGCGCGCTACCGGGTCGGGGCGCCCGGCGGGCCGCTCATAGACTCGGGACAGGTGCATGTTGTCATCGGCCGAACGGCTCCGATGGCAGAGCAGCGGGGACGCCGGCCCCTCGGGGCGGGTGCGCACGCAGGCGATGTCCTGCCCGGCACGTGATGCGGCACCCCCGGGACGCGGCCGGGAGGCTCCGACCGCCAGACTAGGAGGATGAGCGACGGGATGAACTCCGAGCCACAGCAGCAGCGGCCCCAGGTCCTCGTTGTCGGCCCCGACGGGAAGGCCGTCGATACCACCGGCAGTGCCGAGGACTCAGGTGAGCGCGAGCGCCCGGTCACCGAGATGGTCGAGCAGCCGGCCAAGGTCATGCGGATCGGCAGCATGATCCGCCAGCTGCTCGAAGAGGTGAGGGCGGCTCCGCTGGACGAGAAGAGCCGGGCCCGGCTGAAGGAGATCCACGAGAGCTCCATCAAGGAGCTCGAGGACGGTCTCGCGCCCGAGCTCGTCGCCGAGCTCGAGCGGCTCTCGCTCCCGTTCGAGGAAGACACGCCGAGCGAGGCCGAGCTGCGGGTGGCGCAGGCGCAGCTGGTCGGCTGGCTCGAGGGACTCTTCCACGGCATCCAGACCACGCTGTTCGCTCAGCAGATGGCAGCCCGCCAGCAGCTGGAGCAGATGCGCGGCCGGGCCCTGCCGCCCGGCATCATGCCGCCGGGGGTCATGCAGGGCGAGGAGCCGCCGCAAGGGCCCCGGTCATCAGGGCCGTACCTGTAAGAACGGACGCCCGCCCTCAGACGCGGCCGTAACGCAGCCGGGCCAGCCAGGCCGCGGCGTCGGCGAACTCCGCGTCGGAAGTCCCGGCGCGGACCTGGGTCTTCCCGCCGTCGCACCGGGGGTAGCTGCCGACGAACCTGACGACGGCGCACACCCGGCGCAGCCCCATCAGCGCCTCGCCCACGCGCGCGTCGTCCACGTGCCCCTCGCAGTCGATGCAGAAGTAGTACCTGCCGAGCGCGTCACCGGTAGGCCGGGACTCGATCCGGGTCAGGTTGATCCCGCGCACGGCGAACTCGGTGAGGATCTCCATCAGGGCACCGGGGTGATCCTCGGCGAGGAAGGCGACCAGCGAGGTCCGGTCGGCGCCGGTGGGAGCAGGCAGCGGTCCCGGCTTGCCGACGACGACGAACCTGGTCACCGCGCCCGCCCGGTCGTGCGCCTCGTCCACCAGGACCGACAGCCCGTAGTCCGGCGCGGCGAACGCCCCGGCCAGCGCGGCGTCGAGTTCCCCGGCCGCTACCTGGCGGGCGGCCAGGGCATTGGACGCGGCGGGCAGCCACTCGGCCTCGGGCAGGTTGCTCGCCAGCCAGCGCCGGCACTGCGCCTGGGCCTGCGGGTGACCGCCCACGGTCGTGACGTCGCCGAGCCCGGTGCCCTCCCTGACCAGCAGGGCAAACTTGATCGGCAGCAGTATCTCGGCGTAGATGAGCAGCTCGTCGCCGGTCGCCAGCTCGTCCAGGGTGGCGGTGACGGCGCCGTCCACCGAGCTCTCGATGGGCACGACGGCGCGCTCCGCCGATCCGAGCCGGACGGCCTCGAGTGCCGCCTCGATGGTGGGGCAGGGCACAAGCTCGGCGTCCCGGCTGTCCTCCAGGGTCCGGAGCGCGGCCTCGCTGAACGTGCCCGCCGGTCCCAGGTAGGCGTACCTTTGCTGCATCAGCTCATGATGCCAGGCCGGCGCCGACGCCGTGCCGGCCCGTGCCGGCCGAAGTCGGCGGGCGCTGGCCCAGCCGCGCCGACCGCACCGCCTGCTCCTCTTCCGGGGACAACTCCTGCGCGCCGTGCCCGGCCACGATGATCTTGGCGTAGGTCCTGGTCTCCGAACGCCCGTTGATCGAGGTCATCACGACGCCGTCGCCGAGCGCGTTGAGCAGCGCCACGGAGAAGGACAGCTGCCCGGACATCTCCTCCAGCGCGTCATAACGGACGATCGCCAGGTCACGCACCGCCCGGGGGTCCACGCCTCCCGACCCGACGCTGCCCCGCACCATGGCCGCGCATTCCTCGACGGCCCTGGCCGCCTGCTTCCGCGCGGCCAGGGCCACCACGATGCCGCCCACCGCAACGACCACGCCAAGCAACGCCAACGCAACTGATGTCACAGAGCGCACTATAGCGGTTACACAGAGCCTTCGGCCGGGACTGCCCGATTCGGTGGCCGGCTCGATCGCAGGGCGATCACGAGCAGCACGGCGATAGCCAGCAGCAGGGCCGGGGTGACTCCTCGCCGCACCACCGAGACCAGCCAGCCCAGCCCGGCCGGCATCGCGACGCTCCTGGCCGGCAGGTAGCCGATCGCCAGCGCGGCGGTCCGGGCCAGCACCAGCCAGTCGATCACCGACCAGGGCAGCAGCGGCAGCAGCGCCCAGGCGAGCCCGTCGTACCACGGCAGTACGTAGGGACCGGCGGTGAGCCACGCCAGCGTGAAGGCGAGCGCTCCCCGCGCCGCCAGCCCGGCCAGCCGGGCCCTCTGGTCCATGATCGATGCCGAGTTGACCCCCACCGGTGGGGTATAACTCGGCATCGACGCGTGGCCAATGCGACCGACCCCCGGCAGCCGACGGATCCCGGGAAGCCGGTCAGGTCCGGGAAGCCGGTCAGGTCCGGGAAGCGCGCCCGGGTCCGCCAGCCCGCCCGGGTCCGCCAGCCGGTCCATGCCGGGCTGCCTGGCTGGTCCAGGCGGCCCGGCCGGTCCGGGGAGCCTGCGCAGCAGCAGCCACGCCAGGGCGAGCGCCGCGACGACAGCCCCGGCCTTGACGATGTTGTCGGCGGTCCCCACGCTGGTGGCCAGCCCGATCGCCGCCCGCACCCAGCGCCAGGGGGTGCCGATCGACACGTAACTGCCAGCCCGGAGCGCCGGCCGCAGCGACGACAGCCCGCCGACGGCAACCGCCGCGGCCGTCACGGCGGCGAACCCGGCGACCAGGCCGGCCACCGCCGAAGCCGTGGGCAGCCACCGCCGCGTCCCGGCCGGCGCCCCGGCCCGGGCCGGCCGGGCCAGCAGACAGGCCGCGGCCAGGCCGGCGGCGACGAGCACCATGCTCAGCTTGACCGCGAAGCCGAGCCCGGCGAGCAGGCCGGCCGCGACCGCCCACGGCAGGCACCGGCGGGTCGCGCCCGCGGCCACCTCGCGCAGCGCCAGGGCGAAGGCGGCCACGGCGGCCACGCCGAACACGATCGCCTGGGTGTCCACGTGCGCGCCCGCCACCAGGATCAGCAGCAACAGCGGGTTGCACGTCCACAGCAGTGCCGCCCGGAGCTGGCGGCCGCGATCCCCGCCGGCCAGCCGGTGCAGCAGCAACCCGGTGCCGGCGAACCCGGCCAAGTTGAGCAGCGACAGCACGAACACGATGAGCCGGACCGACGTCCCCCCGATCAGCGCGGCGAGCCCCTGGCCGCCGGTCGCCAGCACCCCGTACACCGACGGACTGGTCCGCCAGTCCTCGACCGCCCTGGCCACCGGGTCACCGAGCCGGGCCAGCGCATTCGGCGTGGTGAGGTACGGGTTATGCCCGGTGACGAGCATCCGGCCGTAGGCGGCATAGCTGAGATGATCAGAGGAGCCGAACGGGGGAAGCAGCGCCAGCGCCGCGGCCGCGATCAGTCCCGCGAACAGGAGCAACCGCGGCGACACCCGCCAGCCGAGCCGGGCCGCGTGCATCGTGGCGGCCAGCCCCGCGGTGCCCGCGATGATCGCGGCGGCGGTCAGGGCGACCACCAGGTACCCGGACGGGTGAGCGGCGAAGGCCCACGGCGGCTGTCCCGGGCGGCCCGGCAGCGGCGGCTCCATCACCGAGGGACCGAGCGCGGCGACGGCCACCGTGATCGCGATGCTCACCGTCGTCGCGGTCAGCCCGGCCCGGCCTAGCCCAGCCCTGGCCAGGATCGCCCGCCCGGACCCCGCACCGCCCTTAACTGGAGCGGTACCGCGCGCCGGAGCCTTGCCGCCCGGCCGGACACCGCTGCCCGCCGAAGCCCCGCCTGGGACCGCGGCCTCTTCCCCGCCCTGCGTGCCGTCCTTGACCGGAGCCACTGCCTTGGCGGGAGTGCCTTGCTTGGCCGGCGTCTCGCCGCGGCCCGCGGGTCTGGCGGCGGCGCCGCGGCGCCGGGTCATAGCCGGCGTGCCAGGGCCCTGCCCACGTCGGCGAACTGCCGGGCCCGGTGCAGCTGGGCGCGCCAGTCTGTCCCGGTAGCCCGGTGCGTCAGCGGGACCTCGACCTCGGTGACCCGCATCCCCTTGCGGAGCAAGTCGATGGTGAGCGCCGTCTCCGCGCCGAAGCCCCCGGCAATCGGCCGCGCGGCGTCGAAGGCTGCCCGGGTCAGGCAGCGCTGCCCGTTCAGCGGCTGCACGGGCCGCCAGCCGGTCGCGCGCTGGATCCCGGCCCCGGACAGGCTGACGACGAAACCGTGCCCGCCAAGCTTGACCGTGCTGCTGAAGACGGCGACGGTCATGTCCGCTTCGCCGCGGCGCACCGGCTCGGCCAGCGGGCCGGCATGCTGTGCGGTATCGCCCAGATCGGCGTCGAGGAAGAGCAGGTGCCGGGGTACCGCGCGGCCTTCCTGCTGATCCAGCAGGCGCACCGCCTCCGCGCCGGTCTCCATCGCCGCGCCCTTGCCGCGCGGCCTGGGGTGACTGACCACGGCGGCGCCTGCCCGTTCGGCAATAATTCTCGTCTGGTCACGCGACCCGTCGTCGATCACCAGGACGAGATCCACGCCGGGTAGCCCGGCGGCCGCCCGTACGGTCCCGCCGATCCGGTCGGACTCTTCGCGTGCCGGGATGACCACGGCAATGTCACCGCTTGGAGACATGGGGCGATCCTAGTGCGACCCGCCGGGTGGCCGGCCCGGCAAACCGCGACGGGCCTGGCTGGCGGCTTACTGGCCGGGTACCGCTGCCGGGTCGTCGAGCACCGTGAACACGGACTCCAGCCCGGTCACCTGCAGGATCTTGCGCACGGCCGGCCGCGGGCCGGCGAGTACCAGATCCCCGCCCCGCTCGCGGGCCCGGCGCAGCGCGGCGAGCAGCACGTTCATGCCGGTGGAATCGCAGAAATCGACTCCGGCCATGTTGACGACCACGCGGGCCGGGGCGTCGCCCGTGACAGCGGCCGCGAGCTCGCTGTGCAGTCGCGGCGCCGTATACAAATCTATTTCGCCCGATACGGCCACGACAGTGTGATCACCCTGCGAGCGGCTCGAGACCATTAGCTCCACCTGCGGTACCCTACCGGGCTGCGGGGTTGGCTACCAGTCCGTCACTGAGAGTACTCGTGGATTTAGCTTCCGATACGCTCCGTTGTGCGTCAAGCTGGTAGCGCGCACTAATTCAGCGCTGAGCGGAGCACTGCAGATGAACGCCACGGGTGACAGCGAAGACAATCCGGAGCTGCTGACACCGGGTACCCCGGGCCTCCCCCTGTCCGCGCCGGTGGCCGCCGGCATGCTGCAGACTCGCGAGCCGAGCGTTTACTTTCGCAAGCCGGACGACTCGCCGCGGCCGCACGGCGGCGCGGCGCACGCCCCGGTACCAGTCCAGGCGGCCGGGCTCCCGCACGGCCCCGCCGCTTACGCACCCGCCGTCTCGCCCGCCGTCGCTCCGGCCACGACCGCGCCACGCGCCGCGCACGCGGCCCCCGCAGCGATGCCGCCTGAGCCCGCACCCGACGCTGGCAGGCCAGCCGGCCACGCGGCTGCCGCCCCTGCGGCCGCACCGCCTGCGGCCGCACCCCCCGCGCAGCTGGGTCCCTCATCCGGGCCCGGCGGGCGCGATTCCGCCCCGCGTTCCCCGGCCAGGACCGAGTCCGTCATGGCCGACTGGTCCGCCGACGACCCGCCCGAGGATCCGAACCGGGTGCTGATGCGCAAGCACCTGGACGCGGTGCGGGTCAGCGCGGCCAACGCGTCCTCGTGGCTGGAGACGAGCGTGCAGTACGCCCGGCTGCTGAACCGGGACGGCGTCGTGCCGGTGAGCGCCAGGTTCAGCAGGGACGACATCGAGTTCCTCGGCCGCGCCCGCGAGCAGGTGCTCGGCTTCGCCGAGCTCGGCCTGCGGCTGGTCGAGCTGCACGCGCCGCTGGACGCCGGCGGCATCTCCACCGACCCGTCCAGCCCGATCCTGCGCTGCCGGAGCTGCATGTGGCGCTGGCCGTGCCCGACCTTCCGGATGCTCGCCGAGGCGCTGAGTCACCTGCCCAGCTCGGGCGCGCCGCCGCTGCGCTGACCCCGGGAAACTACCAGCACGGGACGCTCAGCCAGCGGTCCGGACCGGGCGCGCCGCCGCGCCGCTGAGACCGGGCCCGATCCGCGGACGCAGCACGGGAAAATAGCCGTACTCTGGGTATATGGGACGACTGATCCTGCTTCTTATCGGCGCGTTTGTCGCGGTCATGGTGGTGCTGTGGGCGGTGCACGCGCTGCTGGCCCTGTTTATGCTCGCGGTGATCGTCGCCATCGGCGTGGCCGTCATCAGGCTGGCCCTCTGGTCCGGCCGGCGCTCGCGCCGCTGACGCTGAGCAGCTTGCTAGCGCTGGTCCGCCGGTAACCCGTCAGCTGTTCGACAGGGCACGGCCTGACCGTGGCCGCCTGGCACCGTCCCGCCCGGCCGGCAGCACCGCCCATACTGTCGTGGTGCCCGAATCGTCGCGGCGAACGCCCCAGCTGCGGGCGAGGAGTTCCACGATGCTCAGGCCGCGGCCGCCGAGCGAGGACACCGAAGGCGGTGCGCTCCGAGGCTGGGTCAGCCCGCCGCCATCGCTGACCGCCACCTCCAGCGTCTCGCCGTTCATCGTCCACGTGACCTCGACCAGCGCGCCGGGGAGCGGCCGGGCGTGCCGGATCGCGTTGCTCATCAGCTCGCTGAGCACGAGGGTCGCATCACAGACCTCAGGCTCGGGCAGGCCGTGCGCACGCAGGTCCGTGCCGAGCCGGCGACGAGCAAGGCCGACGCTGGCCGGTGCGTGCGGGAGCAGCACCACGCTCGACGCTCTCACCTCCCTGGCGCAACCGCCCCCGGCGAAGATCTACTCCCACCCGATACGAGCGGAAATGCCCAGCGGAGCGCGCCAGGAAACCGCTGCAGCCTCCTGGATGACAACTATTCACTGACGCGTCACCGGGACCTCGCGGCACAGACAACCTGCGGCCGCCCGGCGCCCCGGCCTGGCCGGCGAGGTCCCCCGAGCGGCCCGGCCGGGGTTCATTCTGCCTGGTGCGAGCCTTCGGCGGGGGGCTCAGCGTGGCCGGCGACGGGCCGTGCCGGATCCGGCTGGCCCGCGCCGGCCAGGACCCCTTCCGCCACGAGGCCGCGCAGCAGGCCGCCGAGCCCGGCGGCCAGCCCGGCGCGCTCGTCGTCAGTCAGCGACGCGATGATCCGGGCCTGCTTCGACTGCCAGGCCTGCAGCAGCCTGGCAGCTACGGCCGAGCCGGCCGGCGTGAGATACAGGCGGACGTAGCGCTGGTTACCCTCGTCCCGGCCGCGCGTGATCCAGCCCTTCTGCTCCAGGCCCGCGGCCAGGCGGCTCACCGTGCTCTTCTCCAGGCCGAGCAGGCCGGCCAGCTCCCCTTGGGCGATCCCGTGCGCCGCGAGCAGCTCGACGAGCGCGCGGCCCTCGGACGCCGATACGCTGAGCTCCGGTGTCGAGACGGCAGCATGGCCGGCTATGACCGGAGTGACCGCCCGCAGCAGCTGGATGAGGAGACTGCCCAGCCCCGCGTCGTCATCAGGACCTTCCACAGCAATAGTTGTACCGCACAACTGAATCTTTTTCATCCTCGTGATCGCCAGCGGATACCAGGACAGAGACGGAAGGATGAAGAAGGCTCATCCCCGAGGATGGTACGTTCTGCTGGTGACAGTTGTTCTGTACAACTCACGGAGGCGGCACCCCGCCCGGCCCATAGGCTCTCCAGCATGAGTGGTTCTCGGCCGCACGGCGGCGGCCGGATCAGCGAGCCGGGCGGCGGCGTGAGCGCGCCCGGCCGGGTGAGCGCGCCCGGCGCGCTGGCCGGCCTTCCGGTGCCGAGCGACGGAGCCGACCAGCCCGGCCAGGACGCTGAGCAGCCCGACGAGCCGCTCGCGGCCCTGGCCGCGCGCTACGGCCTCAAGCCGAGCGCGGCGCGGCCGCCGTTCCTCGAATACGTCCGCCAGCTCTGGCAGCGGCGCTACTTCATCGTCGGCTTCGCCACCGCGCGCAACGTCGCCATGTACACCGAGGCCAGGCTGGGCCAGGTCTGGCAGATACTGACGCCGCTGCTCAACGTGGCGGTGTACTACCTGATCTTCGGGCTCATCCTCAACACGAGCCGCGGCGTGCACAACTTCGTGGCGTTCCTGGTCATCGGCGTCTTCGTCTTCAACTTCACCCAGCGGTCGTTCATCATCGCCTCCCGGGTGATGTGGGACAGCCTGCCGCTGATCAGGGCGCTCTACTTCCCCCGCGCCTGCCTGCCGCTCGGCTACGTGCTGATCGAGCTGCAGCAGCTGATGATCTCGTTCGTGGTCGTCTTCGCGATCGTGCTGGCCAGCGGCGAACCGCTGACCTGGTACTGGCTCCTGATCATCCCGGTGCTGGTGCTGCAGACGCTCTTCAACGTCGGCGCGGGCTTCATCCTCGCCCGGTTCGGCGCCGGGTTCGACGACGTCAGCCAGCTGCTGCCGTTCGTCGTGCGGACCTGGTTCTACGCCTCGGGCGTCATGTTCAGCATCCAGACGTTCAGCAACCTGGCCAAGCACCCGACCCTGGCCAAGGTGCTGCAGTACAACCCGGCGGCGATCTACATCACGCTGGCCAGGGACGCGCTGATGCGATCGCAGCGGCAGAGCACGCCCGGGGCCAAGCCCTACAGTCAGGCCCGCTGTTTCCTCTACTACCATCCGCCGGCGAATCTGCCCAAGACGAATACGAACTACCTCAACAGCGCTTATTGCCACGCGGTGGCCAGCCAGTCCGGCCTGTGGCTGGCCGGCGCGGGCTGGGCGGTCGTCGTGCTGGTGGCGGGATTCATGTTCTTCTGGCGGGCGGAGGTGCAGTACGGCCGTGGCTGATCCGATGGTGGTCGTGGACGACCTGCACGTCGTGTACCGGGTGTACGGCGGCGGCGGCGACCGGGGAACCGCTGCCACCGCCCTGATGCGGATGATGCGCAGGCAGCGGCGGCCGTCGATCCGCGAGGTGCACGCGATCCGGGGCGTTTCCTTCGTGGCCTACCGCGGCGACGCGGTGGGCGTCATCGGCCGGAACGGCTCGGGCAAGTCCACCCTGCTGCGAGCGATCGCCGGCCTGCTGCCCGCCGAGAAGGGCGCGGTGTACACCGACGGCCACGGGGCGCTGCTCGGCGTCAACGCCGCGCTGCTGGACGATCTCACCGGGGAGAAGAACGTCGTTCTCGGCTGCCTGGCCATGGGCATGAGCCGCCAGGAGGTCAAGGAGCGCTATCCCCAGATCGTGGAGTTCTCCGGGGTCGGGGACTTCGTCAACCTGCCGATGAAGACCTACTCGACCGGCATGGGCTCGCGGCTGCGGTTCGCGATCGCCTCCGCCAAGAGCCACGACATCCTGCTCGTGGACGAGGCGCTGGCCACCGGGGACGCGGAGTTCCGGGTGAAGAGCCACCGGCGCATCGACGAGCTGCGCGCGGAGGCGGGCACCGTATTCCTGGTCGCGCACAACCTGGGCGAGATCGAGCAGACCTGCAACCGGGTGATCTGGCTGGAGAAGGGCACGATCGTCCGGGCGGGTGAGGACGTGCCCGGCATCGTGGATGCCTACCTGGAGGCGACCGGCGGCGAGCCGCGGGTCCGCGAGCCCGCGAAGACCTGAGCCGCGCGCAGGCATGAGCCGCCTGCAGGCATGAGCCGCGAGCCAGCAGACCGCGGGCCGCGCTGCTCAGGTCACCGCCCAGATCTCCGCGGCCAGGCCGTAGCAATCCTGCTGGTCGAGATGGGTGCCGTTCTTGGTGGCGGCGCCCGGGTCGTCCAGGCACCGGCCGGAGTTCTGGTTGATCAGCTCGCCGCCGGGGCTGATGCTCCACAACTGGTTGGTGGTGCCCTTGCACGTGTACAGCTGGACCTTGGCCCCGTCCAGCTTGCTGGCTCCGGCCACCTCCAGGCACTTGCCGTTGATCCGCAGCGTGTTGTCCGGCTCCAGCGTCCAGCGCTCGCTCGTATACCCCTTGCACGCCCAGATCGTCACCGGGCTGCCGTTCCTGGTCGCGTTGTTCGGGTCGTTGATGCACTTGCTGGTGACTCCGGACTGCACCGGGCTGGGCGGCAGGATCCACGCCTGGCTGGGCGCCGCCGCCATGCAGTCATAGATCCACAGCTGGGTGCCGTTCTTGGTGCTGGGGTCGGTCAGGCACCTGCCGGACACCGGGTTGACCAGCTGGCCGCCGGAGCCGTCGATCAGCCACTGCTGATTGGCCCCGCTGTCGCACCTGTACAGCTGCACAAGGGTGTCGTTCGCCGTTCCCCGGCCGGCGATGTCCAGGCACTTGCCGTTGATGGTGAGGGTCCCCGCACCGCCGGGGTTGCCGTCGGGCTCGAAGGTCCAGTTCTGCTGGGCATTGCCGTTGCACGCCCAGATCTGGACCTTGGTGTTGTTCGCGGTCCCGTTGCCGGCGTCGTCCATGCACAGGTTGCCCTGATCGACGTGCACCGGCCCGGACACCGCGGCGTAGCCGGTGGTCAGCGGGCTCACGACCACCATGGAGAACGTCACGCTGCCCTTCGCGCCGGTGCCGTCGGCCGCCGTGACCGTGACCGTGCTGGTTCCCGTCGCGCTGCCCAGCACGCCGGTGATAGTGCCGCTGGTGCTGATAGTCAGGCCGGCCGGGAGGCCGGTGGCGGAGTAGGTGAGCGGCTGGCCGGCCGAGTCGACGCCTCGCATGACCAGGTACGCCGGGGTGCCCGCCTCCTCGTCCTGCACGCCGGGGTCGGTGAGCGACACGACGTTGCCCGTGGCCGAGCTGGCGAACGCCGCCGTGCCGTTCGGGGTGCCGAGGCCGGACGGCCCGTCGTATCCCGGCTCGCCCGTGCACAGGTACGGCCTGGCCGGCTCGCAGCTGCCGTTGGAGCCCGACGTCACGTCGTTGAGGCCTGCCGAGCTCCCGCTCTGGTACGGGTAGGAGGCCGGGTAGGTGCCTGGTTTCGGCGTCCCGGCCAGGGCATACACGGACGTGATGATCGGTGCCGCCACGCTCGTGCCGCCGACCACCGACCAGCCAGTCGCGCTGGCGTAGGTGTTGTAGGTGGCCACCCCGGTCGCCGGGTCAGCCACCGCGGACACGTCGTTCTCCGTCCGGTTCAGGCAGCCCGCGGGGGCCGAGTCGTCCGCCGTCTGCCAGGACGGCTTGGGGTCCGCGCCCGAGCAGCCGGAGCCTGTGCCCTTCCACACGGTCTCGTCCCAGCCCCTGGCCCCGCCGGAATCCCTGGTCAGGCTCGTGCCGCCGACGGACGTCACGTACTGGGACGCCGACGGCCAGCCGGTCGCGTAACCCGTGTCGCCTGCGGCGACGGCGATCGCTGTGCCCGGGTGATAGAAGTAGCTGTTGTCGTACTGGCTCTCGGTGGGGAATTCCACCCCGTTCCAGCTGTCGGACACGAACGCCGCGCCCAGGCTGACCGCCGTGTTGTCGGCCAGGCCGAGGTTACCGAGGCCGTTGGTGCTGGCCTCGACGAGCAGGATGTGGCAGTTCGGGCAGATCGCCGAGACCATGTCCAGGTCCACGGCTTCCTCGGCCTCCCAGCCACCCGTCGTATCGACGGGCGGGTAGTTGCCCTGCTGTCCGGACTGGTTGACCTTCGTAAAGCAGCCGTTCGCGGTCGTGCACGGGGGCAGGCCGTACTGGCTCCGGTACACCGCCAGGTCGGCTTCGGCGTTGGGGTCGTCGTAGGCATCCACCACGGCGACCGTCTCGCCGGTGCCGCCGGCTCCCGCTGCGGCGGCGAGGTTGTACGCGCTCTGCAGGTCGGCGGGCCCGTACCCGGACGGGGTCACGTTGGGGGTGATCCCCCGGTAATGCCTGGTATTCGTGCGCACCAGCGACATGCACTCCATCTGGCCGACCCGGCTCGGGACCGGGCAGACCCGGCGCACGCTACCGGGCAGCTGCGGGGCGCGGGGCGCGGCCAGCGGCCGCTGCGCCGACAGCGGGGGCGGAGCGGGCCGGTGCCTCGTGCCGGGACCGGCCGCGGACGCCGCGCGCGCCGCCCCGGACGCCGTGACCACCGCGGACGCGTGCGCGGCAGACGCCCAGGCCACCGCGCCCGCCGGGGCGGCGGCCAGTCCGGCCGAGGCGAGGCCGGTCGCTGCGATCAGTGCTGCCGCGCCGCGCCAGCCACGGGTCCCGGAGTGATCAGCGGGCCGCCGCCGGCTGGGGCTCCGGCGCGATGTCAGAAGCCGGTACATGGAGCAGTCCTCCCCTGACCCATGGCCCCCCGCAGGACAAGACGGGACCGCCAGACCAACACATGGCGGCGCCGCGCCCTCCGTAGCGCCCCCCGTGCGAGCAAGCTATACCAGCTGCCGGAAGATATCCACAGCGGCTGTGGAATGATGACAAATTTGCATATAGACGCGTCCCAGTTGCCCGGTGATACAAGTTCCTGCGTTACCGCTGAGGCAGCAGGGGACCGGCAGGCGCACGAGGATGGCCGGCGTCTTGCGGCTAGGCCCCGGCGTCCGCTCGCCTGAGCCGCAGCAGCATGACCGTGCCGCCCTCCGGCCTGGACACGGCGGTCAGCTCACCGCCCTGCGCGCGGGCCAGCCTGCGGCCGATGTACAGGCCGAGGCCGATGCCGCCGAACCGGCGCCGGTCACCCGTTTCACCCTGCACGAACCGCTCGAAGATCCGCTCGTGATCACCGGGCGCGATGCCGATGCCCTCGTCGGTGACCGACACCTCTATCTGGCCCGCCGACGCCTGCGCGCGGACCGCCACCATGCCGCCTTCGGGCGAGTACTTGAACGCGTTCTCCAGCAGCTGGCCCACGATGATGTCAGTGGCCAGCTCGTCGCCGAACGCGGCAGGCATCCCGGCCGGGATGTCCGCGGTGAGCACGTGCTTGTCGGACAGCGACCGGAACGCGGAGGCCGAGGCGGTCAGCAGCCCGGCCAGGTCGAACGGCCCGTTGCTCACCGCCAGCTGCTCCGCGCCCGCCCGCGAGCCGAGCAGCAGCTGCTCCACCAGCCGGCCGAGCGAGCCGGCCCGCTCGGCGATCGTCTGCACGGCCGAGCGCCGGTCGGTGTCGGGGAGCTTCTCCCACCGGCTGGCCAGCGTGCTCGCGAAGCCCTGCACCACCGTGATCGGCGTGCGCAGCTCGTGGCTGGTGGTGGCCAGGAACAAATCCTTGGCCTCCTCGAGCTCCTTGGCCGCCGTGATGTCGCGGAAGTCAAGCACCCGCTCGTCGCTGCCGTCCAGGCGGTTGCAGAGCACGTCGAGCCAGCGCCCGCCGCGCAGCCGGTGGGTGAGCTTCTCACCCGGCTCGGGCAGCGGGAACGGCGGCGGCCTGCCCGCGACCTGGCTGGCCGACACCCCGGTCAGCCGGTCCGCGGCCGGGTTCCACTGCAGTACGTAGCCGCCGCCGTCGAGCACCGCGATGCCGTCCGCGCTGCCGTCGATGACCGCGCGCTCGTGCGCGCGCTGCTTGACCACTTCCTCGAACGCCATCGCGTTGCCCAGCGCGACCCCGGCGTGCCCGGCCAGCAGCTCGAGCAGCTCGAGCTCGACATGCCCGACCTTGCGCCTGCTGTACAGCGCGTACAGCGCGCCGTAGGGCCGGCCGCCGACGTGCGACAGGCTGAGCGCGATCGTGTGCAGCCCGGGCAGCGCGGACCAGATCAGGTCGTCGAACCCGCCGGACCCGCCGGTGGTCATCATCACGGTCTTGTCCGACCGCATCAGCTCGCCGACCAGGCTGCTGCGCAGCCCGGCGGTGCGGCCGCGCAGGCTGGCCGGCAGCCCGTCCATGCTGACCAGCCGGAGCACGCTGTCCTCGATGATCACGAAACCGCCGGCGTCGGCACCGGTCAGCTCGCGCAGGCTGGCGGCGATCCGGTCCAGCACCGAGTGCAGGTCGCGCTGCGCGTTCATGTCCGCCACCACGTCACCCAGCCGGCGCACCACCCGGGCGCGCTCGGCCATGTGGTGCCTGGCCACCTCGTCTTCGCCGGTGCGGTGGAAGACGTTGACCCAGCCGATCACCTCGCCGCCCGGTGAGCTGAGCGCGCTGGTGTCGATGCGGACATCGACCAGGCCGCCGTCCTTGCGGACGCGGCGGGTCGCGAACGAGACCGGGCCGCCGCTGTGCACCCGCTCGAGCACCGCGTGGTGCTCGGCCTTGAGCTCCTCGGGGATGATCTGCGGCTCGAGGCCCACCACCTCGGCCGAGCTCCAGCCGAACATGCGCTCCGCGGCGGGATTCCACAGCAGGACGCTGCGGTCGGTGTCGAACGCGACGATGGCGTCAGGTGCCGACTCGATCACGGCCCGGGCCATGGCGTCCACCCGCATCTGCCTGCCGACCGGCGGCGTGTCTAGGCCCACCGCATCATCGTGCCACCCGATCATGGTCATCAGGCGGCGAACAGGTTGAGCCTTTCATCCTGGGCAAGCCGGGTGAGCTATGCAGGACCCGGGGGCCGGGATGAAGTAGGTTCAATCATCCCAGCAGAACGCCGGGATTGAGCAGGCCGTCGGGGTCCAGCGCCGCCTTGATCGCGCGCATCGCGGCGATCTCCGGCTGCGACCGGCTCAGGTGCAGCAGCGCCGCCTTGGCCCGGCCGATCCCGTGCTCGGCCGAGATGGTCCCGCCGTGCGCGGCGGCGAGCCGCATCACCGTCTCGTCCACCGTGCCGTCCGCCGGATCCGGGCCGAGCACGTTCACGTGCAGGTTCCCTGCGCCGATGTGGCCGAACACGAAGACCCGGGCGGCTGGCCCGGTCCCGGCGGACCCGTTCGCCGCGGCCCGCACCGCCTCGTCAAGCTCGGCGCGGAACGCGGCGATCCGGGCCAGCGGCACCGCGACATCCATCTTGTGCGGTATGCCGGCCGCGCTGATCGCCTCGGTATGGCGTTCGCGGTAGGCCCAGAGCGCGGCGCGGCCTGGTGGATCGGTCGCAACCGCCGCCTGTTCCAGTGCGGGGATGGCCGCCAGCCGTTCGGCCTCTTCGGGCTTACCCGAGATCTCGGCCAGCAGGTACGCGGGGGCCTGGCTCAGCGGGGCGGACAGCCCGGCGACCTCGCGGACCAGGTCCACGCCGGCCGACTCGAGGTATTCGGCGGCGAGCAGCCCGGGGACGAGGGAGCGGATCTCCGCGTAGAGGGCGGCGGCGGCGGCGATGCCGTTGACGCCGGCCAGCAGGGTGATCGCCGGGGGCTCGGCCGACCAGAGCCGCAGCCGGGCCGCCGTGATCACTGCGAGCGTGCCCTCGCTGCCGGCCAGCAGCTGGGTCAAGTCGTAGCCGGCGTTGTCGGCCGGAAGCCCGGACAGCCGGGAGATGATGCTGCCGTCGGCGAGGACGGCCTCGAGGCCGAGCAGCTGCGCCCTGGTGGCTCCGTAGCGGATCGTGTTGATGCCGCCGGCGTTGGTCGCGATCGTGCCGCCGACCGTGGCCGACTCCCGGGCGGCCAGGTTGACCCCGTAGGCCAGGCCGGCCGCCGCGGCGTGCGCCCGCAGTTCGGCGATCGTCACCCCGGCGCCCGCGGTCACCTGCGCGGCCAGCGTGTCCACCGGGCCGAGCTCGCGCAGCCGCCGGGTGGACAGGACGACCGCACCGCGGCCGTCTCCGGCAGGGACCGACCCGCCGACCAGGCCGGTGTTGCCGCCCTGCGGCACCACGGTGACGCCGTGCTTGGCGCAGGCCTGGAGCACCGCCGCGACCTCGGCCGCCGATCCGGGCCGGACCGCGCACAGCGCGTCGCCCGCGTACCTGCGGGTCCAGTCGGTGGTGTAGCCGGCCAGCAGGTCCGGCTCCGCGAGCACATGGTCATCCCCGACCTCACTGGCGAGATCGCGTATCAGGTTGCGCACCCGTTCAGCCTGCCATCCGGCCGACATTGCCCGGGCCGTCACTTGAGCAGCCGGGAGAGCCTGCGGTCGGCCAGCGGCTTGCCCCCCGTCTGGCAGGTCGGGCAGTACTGCAGCGCCGAGTCGGCGAACGAGACCTCGCGCACGGTGTCGCCGCACACCGGGCAGGCCTCGCCCGCCCGGCCGTGCACCCTGAGCCCGGCCTTCTTCTCCGTCTTCAGATCTCCGGCGGCCAGGCCGGCCGACCTGGTCACGGCCTCGCGCAGCGTGGTCACGATCACGTCGTACAGCGCGGTCACCTCATCATCGGTCAGGCTGGCGGCCAGCCGGAAGGGCGACATCCGGGCCGCGTGCAGGACCTCGTCGGAGTAGGCGTTGCCGATGCCCGCGATGACCGACTGGTCCCGGAGCAGGCCCTTGATCTGGGTCCGGCGGCCGGCCAGCAGGCCTGCCAGGGTCTCGGCGGTGAAGTCGGCGGCCAGCGGATCGGGCCCGAGCCTGGCCACCCCGGGGATCTCGGCCGGATCGGTGACGAGGTAGACCGCCAGCCGCTTCTTGGTGCCCGCCTCGGTGAGGTCGAAGCCCGCCCCGTCCTGCAGCCGGACCCGGAAGGCGAGCGGGCCCTTGCCCGGCCGGGTCGGCTCGTCCGGCAGTTTGTCCCGCCAGCGCAGCCAGCCGCCCCGGGCCAGGTGCATCACCAGGTGCAGCGGCGCGCCGTCCTGGCTGGCGTCCAGGTCGAGGAACTTGCCGTGCCTGCTGGCCCCGGTGATGGTGCGCCCGGACAGCGCGGTGACGTCCGGCTGGTAGGTCTTCAGCACCGAGATAGCGGCGACCTCGGCGCGGTCGATGACACGGCCGACTGCCCGCTCGCGCAGGAACGCGGCGAGCGCTTCGACCTCGGGAAGCTCCGGCACAATCCGATTCTGCCCTGGGTGCGGGGGTGCGGCGACCCGGTCCGGCCCCTGGGGCGGAGGTACGGTGACCCGGCATCTAGGTCCTGTCCCGGTTCGTGCCCCGGATCACGCTCGCCACCGCGGGCGCGGCACCCGCTCCGGTTCCTGGATTACTTGCTTGATACGAACTAACGTCAGTATTGAAACAGAAACATGCGGGTAGCTGCATGACAGTCATGCCGATCCGGGCTACGGTGCGGGTGAGCGTGACAACCCGCACCGGGAGCACCAGTTCCCGCAAGGACGAATGCGATGACGCAGGCAGAGTCGCACCCAGCTCCGGGCCAGCCGGAGGGTCGCCGCCGGCCACTGTGGCACGGCCGGCAGGAGCGGCACGCGCCGCGGGAGCCAGACGGGCCGCGGGAGCCGCAGGCACCGCGGGAGCGGTCGTGCCCGCCTGACACTGGCGGTGCCGCCGGCGTCCGCCTCGAGCACCCGGTGGTGGTCGGCTACGACGGGTCGCAGTCCAGCAGGAACGCGCTCGCGTACGCGGCGGGCATGGCCCGGCGGCTGGCCCGGCCGCTGCTGATCGTGCACGTGTGCCCGGCGGGGGTGTACTGCGAGCCGCTGACCGGCCAGGTGGTCGGGGTCCAGCGGGACCGCGAGGAGCTGGAGCGCTGGCTGGTCGCCGAGTTCGACCAGGTCGCCGACAGGACCGGGCTGAAGGTGTGCGTGCTGACCCGGCGCGGCAGCGCGGCCAGGGAGCTCGCGGCCACCGCGGATGAGCAGGGCGCCGACGCGCTGGTGATCGGGGCGCCGACCCGGCTGTGGCATCAGGTGGCGGGTTCGGTCCCCGGCTGGCTCGCGCGGCACGCGCACTGCCCCGTCATGGTCGTGCCCTGACGCCCAGGCGGCCTGTTACGGCGCCGCGGGACGGCGGCGCGTGACGAGCAGGGACTGAGCGCCGACGCCGACCGGTCCGTCGCGGTCGGCGAGCGCCGTGGTGGCCAGCCCGGCGCCGCCGGTCGAGATGGTGCTCTGCGCCGCCACGTAGGTCCACTCGCCGGCCGGTTCCCGGTGCAGGTGCACGGTGAGCTCGGGGTTGATGAACTGCCACCGGCTGATGTCCAGCTGGCTCGACAGCCCGTTGCCGCTGTCAGCCACGGTGAGCGCCCGCTCCAGCGGGCCGGTCTCCTCGTCCGGCACGAGCGGGTACCGGAGCCTGGCCCACACGCTCGCCGGGCCGGGCGTGCCGAAGTCACCCTTCACCGGGCGCCACTCGATCGCGGACAGGTACCCATCGACCCAGCCGCGCGGCGGCCGCCGCTCCATGGACCCGTCCGGCAGTTCCGGCGGCGGGGCGGCGGCCGCCGGCACGGACGGGCTCTGCGCGCGCAGCACCCGCCACGCCCTGGCCGAGGCGACATCGCGGCCGCTGGCGCTGGCCACCGCCTCGACGAGCTCGACGCTGCGGCCCGGCCGGACCACCCTGGCCCGCAGCTCAAGCTCGCCCACCGGGATCGCGCCCAGGATCTCGCAGGTGAACCGGGCGGTGAACATGTCGTCGCGGGGGCTGCACCGCTGCACGGCCCGGCCGAGCAGCGCACTAGGCGGCCCGCCATGCTGAGCCCGCGGATCCCAGGGCCCGGTGGTGTGCTCCGTGGCCCGCCACCGCCCGTCACCCAGCGGAACGTAGAAACTTCCACTCACGCGTGGATGCTATCCACCGCATCCCCCACGACATCACCCCGGGACAGCCCTGCCCCCACCAGCTCACGGCCGAGTGACCAGACCAGCCCGCAGGAATGCCGGCGAAGCCGGCACCCCCGGGGTTCCAGGGGGCTGGGCCCCCTGGGCAAAATGACGCGACGACCCCTGGTGCCATATAGGCACAGGGGTCGCCGTCGTCGCGTGGGCGAGGAGGGATTTGAACCCTCACGTCCTTTCGGACACACGGACCTGAACCGTGCGCGTCTGCCGTTCCGCCACCCGCCCGGGATGCGTGCCGGGGCTGCTGGCTCAGCATAAACGAGCACTACGCGCCCAGCTCTTGGCAGGGAGTCAGGTTAGCACGTCCTCGGGTGGGCAGCCCGCGGATACGATCGGAGGCAGCTAGGGAAGGGAGGTACCCCTGTGGGAGTGCTACAGCGCTTCGAGCAGCGGCTTGAGGGCATGGTCGAGGGTGCCTTCGCGCGGGCATTCAAGTCCGAGCTGCAGCCGGTGGAGATAGCCAGTGCGGTGCAGCGGGAGATGGACGACCGGGCCGCGATCGTGGCCCAGGGCAGGACCCTGGTCCCGAACGACTTCGTGGTGGAACTCGCGGAGGCCGATCACGAGCGCCTGGAGGTCTACGCGGACAGTCTCGGCATCGAGTTCGCCAACCTGGCCAGGGAGCACGCCAGGGAGCAGGGCTATTCCTTCGTCGGTCCGGTGCGGATGCGCTTCGAGGGGGTCAGCGACCTGACCACCGGCATGTTCCGGATCCGGTCCGGCGTGATCAGGGGCACCACCGTCGAGGGCGGCGAGATCCGCCAGCCCGCCAGCGACCTGCCGAGCCCGCCGGAGGCCCGCATCACCGGCAGCCCGCGGCTGCTCGTGTCCGGCCCCGAGCCGGGCCCGGACGGCGCCAGGCAGCGGACCTACGAGCTGACCACGCCGGTGACGCTGCTGGGCCGGGGCACGGACTGTGACCTACGGCTGGTCGACCCCGGCGTGTCCAGGCATCATGCCGAGCTGCGGATCGAGGACGGAGAGGTTGTCCTGGTCGATCTGGGGTCCACGAACGGTACTTTCGTCAATGGCCAGCCTGTGCGGCGGGTGCTGCTGACCGATGGCACCCGCGTGACGCTCGGCCGCACGACCCTGGTTTTCCGCAACGACGGCAGCCGCTGACGTATCGCAGCTTAGGAACCATGACCCGATGAGCACGCTCACACTTCTCATCATCAGGCTCGCATTCCTTGCGGTCCTGTGGCTGTTCGTGATCGCGGCGGTGGGCGTGGTGCGCACGGACATGTTCGGCCCGTCCGCGGCCGGCCGGAAGGGCGGGCGGGGGCCCAAGGCGCAGCGCCCGAGCCGCGCGGCGCGCAGCAGCCGCGGCGGCGGCGGCGAGGCGCACCGGCTGCTGGTGACCTCGGGCGCGCTGGCAGGCACTAGCCTGGGCCTGACCGATCAGCAAATCACCGTTGGTCGGGCGAATGACGCCACGCTGGTACTCAACGATGACTACGCTTCGAGCCGACATGCCAGGCTTTTCCCGCAAGACGGCCAGTGGATCGTTGAGGACCTCGGTTCGACCAACGGCACGTACCTCGACCGTCAGAAGGTGACGCAGCCGACCCCGGTGCCTGTCGGCGTGCCGATCCGCATCGGCAAGACCGTTCTGGAATTGCGCAGATGACACTTGCACTCCGCTACGCGGTCCGCTCGGATGTCGGCCTGCTCCGAGAGGGAAACGAGGACTCGGCGTACGCAGGACCGCACCTGCTCGCGATCGCCGACGGCATGGGCGGCCATGCCGCCGGTGAGGTGGCCAGCGCCGTGGCGATCTCCGCCCTGGCCGGCCTGGACGACGACGTGCCCGGCATGGACATGCTCGGCGCGCTGGCCGACGCGGTCGCCAAGGCGAACGCGCGGCTGCACGACATGAGCGCGGCCGATCCGTCGGTCGAGGGCATGGGCACCACGCTCACTGCGATGCTCTGGTCCGGGGCCCGGGTCGCTCTCTGCCATATCGGCGACTCGCGCGCCTACATGCTCCGCGAGGGCGACTTCCACCAGATCACCCGTGATCACACGCTGGTCCAGTCGCTGCTCGACGAGGGCCGGATCAGCCCGGACGAGGCCGCGACTCACCCGCAGCGATCGCTGATCCTGCGCGCGCTGGACAGCCGGACCGACGCCGAGCCCGACCTGTCGATCCGCGAGGCCCTCGCCGGGGACAGGTACCTGCTGTGCTCGGACGGCCTGTCTGACGTGGTCACGGAGGAGACCCTGCACCGGGCCCTGCTCGGCATCGCCGACCCGGACGAGGCGGTCATCCAGCTCGTCGATCTCGCCAACCGGGCAGGCGGCCCGGACAACATCACCTGCATCGTCGCCGACGTGGTGGACAGTGCCACCACCTCGGTGGCGCCGAGCGAGATCTCGGTGATCGCGGGCGCCGTGTCCAACCAGGGCGGCCGGCCGGTGGCCCGTGCCGACACCCCGGCCAACCGCGCGCACCTGCTCACCCAGCCGGCCAAGCCCGCTGGTGCCGAGGACGACGACGACCTCGGCTCAGCCAACGGACGGGCCCGCGGCGGAGAGCAGGCGCACAAGCGGCCCTGGCCGATCGTCAGCACGATCCTGGTGGTGCTGCTGGTCGTCATCGTCGGCGGCGGGTTCGCGGCGTGGAGTTATACCCAGCGGCAGTACTACGTGGGCGAGAGCAGCGGCCAGGTCGTGATCTTCCGCGGCGTCCACCAGAAGCTGGCCGGGATCAGCATGTCCAGCGTCTACAAGCGGACCGGCATCCCGGTCGCGCAGGTGACGACGGACGACCGCCAGCAGGTATTCAACACGATCACCGCGTCCAGCCTGGCCAACGCGGACACCATCGTGGGCAGCATCCGGCAGGGGGCCAGGAACTGCGAGCAGGCCGCGGCCGCCCAGCAGCACTACCTGACCGCGGAGAAGTCCTACCAGCAGGCGGTCAAGGCTTACAAGGCGCTGAAGCACAAGCGGGGACACAAGCCCCCCTCGCCGCCGGCCCGACCGGCCACCCCGCCGCCGAACTGCCCGCAGCCGTCGATCGCGACCTCGAGCGGCGCGCCCGGCTCGCCGGGCAGCACCCCGAGCCCGGGCGGCACGACCAGCCCGTCGCCCGGCAGCACCGGGGCGACGCCGTGAGCGCCGTGACCACGCATCCAGGCGGCGGCCTGCCCGGCGGCATCGACCGGCCGGTGGCGCTGCCGCGCGGCAGGCGGCGCACCGAGCTGCTCATGCTCGCCTTCGC
This sequence comes from uncultured Actinomycetes bacterium, assembly GCA_963702235.1. GTDB lineage: Bacteria > Actinomycetota > Actinomycetes > Streptosporangiales > Streptosporangiaceae > PALSA-505. The sequence goes on along the minus strand of CAVPBZ010000013.1, from coordinate 255,833 downwards.
CGTGGCCGTCGTGGCCTTCGCCTACAGCAACGTCGGGTTCGGGCTCAATGGCAAGCTGCCGTCTGGGCTGGCCGAGTACTGCGGTGGCTTCGCCGTCCTGGTGGTCATGGCCCATCTCACGGTGCGCAGGTTCGCCCCGTGGGCGGATCCGCTGCTGCTGCCGCTCGCCGCGATGATGAACGGCCTCGGCATCGTGATGATCTACCGGCTGCAGGAGATCGGCCGGAACGGGAACCCCGGCCAGCTGTCCGTCCCGATGAGCGCCTCGGCCACCGGCATCCAGCTGGTGTACACCGCCCTCGGCATCGCCGGCTTCATCCTGGTGCTCGGGCTGGTCCGCGAGCCGCGGGTGCTGCAGCGGTACACCTACACGCTCGGCGCCATCGGCCTGGCGCTGGTGGCCATCCCGGCGCTGCTGCCGAGCAGCATCAGCGCGGTGCCGGGGACCGGCGCGAAGATCCAGATTGCCCTCGGCGGGTTCAGCCTGCAGCCGGAGGAGTTCGCCAAGCTGGCGCTCGCCGTGTTCTTCGCCGGCTACCTGGTGGCCAAGCGGGACGTGCTCGCGCTGGCCTGCCGCCGCATCGCCGGCATCGACCTGCCCCGGGCCCGCGACCTCGGCCCGGTGCTGATCGCCTGGGCGGCCAGCCTGCTGGTGCTGGTCTTCGAGTCCGACATCGGCACCTCCGCGCTGTTCTTCGGCCTGTTCGTGGCCATGATCTACATCGCCACCCAGCGCACCTCCTGGCTGCTCATCGGCCTGCTCCTGTTCGTGGCCGGCTTCGTCGTCGCGAGCCTGCTGTTCAGCCACGTGGGCGAGCGGTTCGACATCTGGCTGCACCCGTTCACCGGCGCCAACCCAAAGGGCAACGCCTACCAGCTCGTGCAGGGCCTGTACGGGATGGGCTTCGGCGGCGTGCTGGGCCGCGGGCTCGGCGGCGGCCAGCCGTACTTCACGCCGCTGGTGCAGAGCGACTTCATCATCACCGCGTTCGGCGAGGAGATCGGGCTCACCGGGCTGATGGCACTGCTGATCATCTACGGCCTGATGGTGCAGCGCGGCCTGCGGGCGGCGATCTCCGCCCGCGACCCGTTCGCCAAGCTGCTGGCCGGCGGCCTGTCGTTCGTGCTCGCGCTGCAGGTGTTCGTGATCGTGGGCGGCGTGACCAGGCTCATCCCGCTGACCGGCATCACCACCCCGTTCCTGTCCCAGGGCGGCTCGTCCCTGGTGGCCAGCTGGATGATGATCGCCCTGCTGATACGGGTCAGCGACAGCGCGCGCCGCCCGCCGCCGCAGGCGATCCAGGACGAGGGCATGACGCAGGTGGTGAGAGTAAGGTGAACCGCGCTCTGCGCCGCATCTCGCTCGCCTGCCTGGTCATGTTCGTTGCCCTGCTGATCAACGTCAACTACCTGCAGGGCTTCCAGTCCAACAGCCTCGCGAGCAAGACCGGCAACCTCCGCTCGTTCGACCAGCAGTACCAGTACCAGCGCGGCTCGATCACCACCGCCGACGGGGTCACGATCGCCAAGTCGCGGCCGGTCAAGGGCATCTACAAGTACCAGCGGTACTACCCGTTCGGCCCGGTGTACGCGCCGGTCACCGGCTATGACTCGCTGTACAGCGCGACCGGCATCGAGCAGGCCGAGAGCAAGCTGCTGCAGGGAACCGACCCGAGGCTCACCGTGCGCAACCTGGTGGACCTGATCACCGGGAAGCCGCAGCAGGGCGCGAGCGTGCAGCTGACGATCAACTCCAAGGCCCAGCAGGCCGCGTACGCGGCGCTCAAGGCGTCCGGCAAGTCGGGCGCCGTGGTCGCGCTCAACCCGAAGACCGGCGCGATCCTCGCACTGGCTTCGTACCCGAGCTTCGACCCGAACGGCTACGCCACCTTCGACGGCGCCAAGCTGAACAAGATCGACGCCAGGTACCGCAACAACCAGAACCAGCCGCTGCTCAACCGGGCGATCAACGCCAGCTACCCGCCAGGCTCCACGTTCAAGATCGTAACGAGCTCGGCGGCGCTCGGCACCGGCCGCTACAACGCGAATTCATCGGTGTACGCGCCCACCGTCCTCAAGCTGCCGCAGACCAGCAACACGCTGATCAACTCCAATGGCGAGGTCTGCGGCACCGGCAGCGGCCAGGTCGCGCTCATCGGCGCGTTCGCCCAGTCCTGCAACACTGTCTTCGGCGCCCTCGGCGAGAAGCTGGGCGGCTCCCTGCTCAAGCAGCAGGCGGACAAATTCGGATTCAACGACGCCAGCCTGACGATCCCGATGCCGGTGTCCCCGAGCAACTACGTCGCTCCGCCCAGCCAGGCGCTCACCGCCTACTCGGCCATCGGCCAGTACAGCGACACGGTGACGCCGATGCAGGAGGCCATGCTCTCGGCGGCAATCGCCAACGGCGGCAGGCTGATGAAGCCCTACCTCGTGCAGGACGTCAAGGCACCGGACCTGACCACGGTCCTGCAGGCGACGCCCAGCCTGTTCAGCCAGCCGGTGAGCGCGACGACCGCCAGCCAGGTCAAGGCCATGATGGTCAGCGTGGTGAACGCGCCGAACGGCACCGCAGTTGCTGTCCCCGGCATCCACGGCACCGGACTCGACATCGCCGGGAAGACAGGAACCGCCCAGAACGGCACGAACAACACCGGCCTCAACGATGCGGTGTTCACCGCGCTCGCACCTGCCCCCAACCCAGACATCGCTGTCGGCGTCGTTATTAGGGGCGGCGGTTACGGCGCTGCGGCCGCGGCCCCGATCGCCGTCCAAGTGATCAGCGCATACCTGCACTACCTGGGGCACCCGTGACCGGCACACCTGAGCCGCTCGCGGCGGGCGCGGAGCCCGCCGCGGCGCCGAGCGCTGGGCCGGGCGAGGCCGTGACACCCATCCCGGCGGAGCCGCTGACCGACCCGGGCCGCATGCTGGTAGACGTGCCCCCCGACGCAGCACCAGACCCGCCAGCTGATTTCGCCGCGGCCGAAGCCGCCGCCGGACCGGGCTTCCCCGCCGACCCGCCGACCAACCCGGACCTGGCCAGGTCAGGCATCGCCGCAGCGACGGTGGCCGACCCGTCCGGGCCCGTAACCGGTATACCCAGCCAGATCCCGAACGGGCACGTGCTGAGCAATCGCTACCGGCTGACCGAGCGGATAGCGGCCGGGGGCATGGGCGAGGTATGGCGCGGCACCGACGAGTTGCTCGGCCGGCCGGTGGCGGTCAAGCTGCTGGCGGCCAGGCACGCCGCCGACGAGCAGTTCCGGGAGCGGTTCCGGGCCGAGGCCCGGTATGCGGCGTCACTGTCACACCCGGGGATCGCGCAGGTCTACGACTACGGCGAATCGGCTGCCGCGCCGGGCGGCAACCTGCCGATGGCCGGCGTCGCGTACCTGGTCATGGAGCTGGTGGAAGGCGAGCCGCTGTCCGCCACCCTGGCCCGCGAGGGCAGGCTGACCGCCGACGCCACGCTTGACATCGTCGCGCAGGCAGCCAGGGCGCTGGCCGTCGCGCACGCGGCTGGCATCGCGCACCGCGACATCAAGCCGGGAAACCTGCTGATCACGCCGGACGGCCAGGTAAAGGTCACTGACTTCGGGATCGCACGGGCGATGCTCGGCGCGCACCTGACCCAGTCCGGCATGGTGATGGGCACGGCGCAGTATGTCTCGCCCGAGCAGGCCAGCGCGGGCCCGATCACCACGGCCACGGACATCTACTCGCTGGGCGTTGTCGCTTACGAGTGCCTGGCCGGGCGACCGCCGTTCGCCGCCGAGACGCCGATCGCGCTGGCCCTGGCGCACGTCAAGGACCGGCCGCTGCGGCTGCCCGACGACGTGCCCCCGCGGGTGGCGGCCCTGGTCGGGCAGATGCTGGCCAAGGACCCCGCCGACCGGCCGGCCAGTGCCGAGCTGGTTGCCGACCGGGCGACCGCGCTACGGGATACGTCGCAGGCCGACGACAGCCCGTGGATCATCGCGTCCGCCGAGGAGGCGGCCCCGGCGGCCTGGTTCTCCGATCCCGGTCCGGCCAGTCCCGGACCGGGCCAGGCGGGCACCGCGCCGATCAAACGCGCGGATGACCGGCCGGCCCGCTCGCGGCGTTCGGCTGCCGTGGTACTCACCACCGGAGCGCTGGTCGCGGCGGCCGCGGCGGGAACCATCGCGGTCATGGCCGCGGGCCGGCATCCTCCGGCGGCAGGCACGCCGGCGTCGGCCAGCAGCACGCGGGCGCACCAGCCGAAGGCGCCGGCCCGGCTGACGTCACCGCGGCCGGGCGTCCTCGAACAGACCTCGCCCGCGCCGCGGCCGTCACCGGACCCCTCCACCCATACCCGGTCCCCCTCACCCAGCCCTTCCCAGCCAGTCACGTCGAGCCCGGCGCCAAGCTCGCCCAGCCCGAGCTCGCCGCCGCCCACATCCACGCCACCCACGACGAGCCCGGCGCCCACACCGACCGCGACCGCCTCGACGGGCGGGAATCCGGCGGCGGCTCCAGTCAGCCCATCGGCAGCGAACACGTAGGACGGGTAGGAAAGTGCGAGATATGACACAGCCGAGACTGCTCGGCGGCCGTTATGAGCTCGACGGTGTCGTCGGGCGCGGCGGAATGGCCGAGGTGTACCGTGCTCGCGACATCCGGCTCGACCGCGTGGTCGCGGTGAAGACGCTCCGCGAGGACCTGGCCAGGGACCAGACGTTCCAGGCCCGGTTCCGCCGCGAGGCCCAGTCGGCCGCCTCCCTCAACCACCCGTCCATCGTCGCGGTGTACGACACCGGCGAGGACAACCTCGGGCCGACCCCGGTCCCGTACATCGTGATGGAGTACGTGGACGGCCGCACGGTGCGGGATCTGCTGCGCGACGACCGCAGGCTGCTGCCCGAGCGGGCGCTCGAGATCACCGATGGCGTGCTGCGCGCGCTGGACTACAGCCACCGCAACGGCATCGTGCACCGGGACATCAAGCCGGCCAATGTCATGGTCACCCGGACCGGCGACATCAAGGTGATGGACTTCGGCATCGCCAGGGCGATGAGCGACGCCCAGGCCACCATGACCCAGACCGCGCAGGTGATCGGGACCGCGCAGTACCTGTCCCCGGAGCAGGCCCGGGGCGAGCGGGTCGATGCCCGCAGCGACCTGTACTCGGCCGGCTGCCTGCTATACGAGCTGCTGACCGGCCGCCCGCCGTTCACCGGCGACTCGCCGGTGGCCATCGCCTACCAGCACGTGACGGAGAATCCGGTCACGCCGTCCCGGATTGACCCGGAGATTCCGCCCTGGGCCGACGCGATCGTGCTGAAGTCGATGGCCAAGGACCCGGCGCACAGATACCAGTCCGCGGGCGAGATGCGGGCGGACATCCAGCGCGGGCTGTCCGGCATGCCGGTGGACGCGCCGCCCACCGGCTCCTACGAGCGCACCCAGCGGATGGGGTCCTCGACGATGATGGCCGGGGGCGGCGGTTACGGCGGCCCGACCAGCGCCATCCCGGCCTACCAGTACGGTCCGGGTGACGACGAGGGCGACGGGCGCCGCAGCAGGCGGTGGCCGTGGCTCGTCGGCATCCTCGTCGTCCTGGCCGTGCTCGGCGCCCTGGCCTACCTCCTGCTCGGCGGCGGCGGCAAGACCTATGCGGTACCGCAGGTGCAGGGCCTCAGCCAGTCGAAGGCCGTGTCCGAGCTGAAGGCCAACCACCTGGGGTCCAAGGTGGTCAAGCAGCCCAACGGCACCGTGCCGTCCGGCCACGTGATCAACAGCAACCCGCAGTTCGGCAACCTGGAGCCCGCGAACACCGTGGTGACCCTGTTCGTCTCGACCGGGCCGAAGCAGGTCACCGTGCCCAGGCTCGTCGGCCAGAACGTCAGCCAGGCGCAGAGCGCCCTGACCTCTGCGGGTCTCACCCCGTCCGTGCGGACCAACCCGAACTCGACGGCGGCCGCGGGCACCGTTATCAAGGAGAACCCGCCGGGCGGCTCGTCGGTGAAACCGGGCAGCACGATCACCCTCGTGGTCTCCGGCGGCGGCGTCAAGGTCCCGAACGAGATCGGCCAGCAGGTGCAGGTGGCGCAAGGCGCGCTGCAGGCCGACGGCCTGACCTACACGGTCAAGTACGTGCCGGCGACGGGAAACACGACGCCGGGCACGGTAGTCGGGATGAGCCCGAAGCCGGGAGCGGTGGTCGCCCCCGGTACCTCGATCACGCTCCAGGTGGCCCAGCAGGCGACCAGCTCGCCGCCGACCACACCAGCGACCACGCCGCCGACCGGCACCCCGACGACAACGCCGCCGCCCCTCTGACGGGCCGCTGGGGCAGGCGGCAGGTTCGCAGCGCCGCCGCGAGCGGGCTGATCCTGGTCCCGCGGCGGTGGCCATCCGGCGCGGGTTGCCGCTCGCTGCACGAGCGCCGAACAAACCGCGCAGGTCTGCGGAACTCGGTCTGAATCCCGCCTTTGGGCCCTTGCGGGGAAAGTTACGGCAAAGTAGCGTACTCGCGGGTCGGCAACGAGCACGCCCCCGCCATTACACCTGGGTTCGGCCAATCTGCCGCCGCGGCCTGGGGTCCCGTGGTGACCACGCGGATCAGGGAGGAATTAAATCAAATGCGCAAACGCGTAGGTGCAACTCTCTTCACGGCAGGGGCAGCGGCCCTGGCGATCGGCCTCGGCACCACGACATCCTTCGCCGCCACCGCCGTCACCTGGTCGGTGAGCCCCGGCGGGTCCATCTCCGGCAGCGCCGGCACGACCGTGCTCAAGGACAAGACGTCCGGTACTACGGTCACCTGTTCGACCTCGACCATGACCGGCTCGCTCAAGTCGGGTAAGGGGCTGGCCGGCAAGGGCATCGGCACCGTCACCTCGGTCGCGTTCAACAACTGCACCGTCCTGGGCCAGACCGTGTCGCTGTCCAGCGGCACCGTGGCCTGGAAACTGAATGCCGCGTCCTACACGTCAGGCGTGACGCACGGGACGATCACCGGCATCCACCTCGCCATCTCGAGCAGCGTGTGCAGTGCCACCATCGACGGGACCAGCGGCACCGCGCACAACGGCCTGGTCAAGATCACCTACACCAACAGCACGCACAAGCTGAAGATCCTTGCCGCGGGCGACAACCTGCACGTGTACAACGTGAACGGCTGCCTCGGGGTCATCGCCAATGGCGACGCGGGATCGATCACCGGCAGCTACGCGGTAAGCCCGGCGCAGACAATCACCAGCCCCTGAGCGCGGACATCAACCTGCTGACCGAGCCAGGCTGAAGACGCTTAATTAACGCAGCCAAACCGGAAGAGCCGGATTGCCGTAAATGTCCCGGCAATCCGGCTCTTTTCGTTCCTCGCCTTCGTGCACCCGGACCCGCATAGCCCGGCGCCGGGCATCGGGCGGTTACTGGTACCGGGCGGCTACATTCGCGTTAGGTATGCGGTCGGTTACATTTCGTGCTTGCGTCACCTGCCGCGGCCGCCGGCTATCCCGCAGTCACGCCGCCGGGAACGCGCACGTCCTGACAAGAGCTAGGTCGCAGGTTGTTGCGGTGATGACAAGAACCGGCAGGGTTACCAGACCTCCGCCAGATCCTGCCGCCACCCCCTTGCGCGTTATGTTACAACGAAGTAACGTACTCGCGAGTAGCTCGAACCGGACGAGACCGGATATATGCCACGGTCAGAGACGCTGGGGCCTGCGGACCAGGATTCCGTACGTGCCATTCCCCATCCGGGGAGTGGAGCGAGCGACCGTCTGAATTCAGTGATCTCACGAACTCGAGTACGTCATTAAGGGAGGAACCAAGCACATGCGCAAACGCATCGCCTCAGTTCTCGCGACCGGGGGAGCAATTGCCCTGACGCTCGGCCTGACCGCCGCGCCGGCCTTCGCCGCGACGTGGAGCGTCTCGCCAGGCGGGTCTATCACGGGGGCATCCGGCACGACGACGCTGAAGGACACCACCACCGGGAACACGCTGTCGTGCACGTCCTCGTCGACCACCGCGACCCTCAAGTCCGGCCATGGGCTGGCCGGCACCGGCATCGGCTCCGTCACCGGGATCAGCTTCACCGGTTGCACCGGCCCGCTGGGCCTGACCTTCACCGTGACGGCCGGCCACCTGCCATGGCACCTGAACGCCGTGTCTTACAACGCGACCTCGCACGTAACGACCGGGACGATCACCGGCATCCACGCCACCCTGACCGGACCCTCCTGCAGCGCGGTTGTCAACGGCGCCACCAGCGGTACCGCAAACAACGGCAAGGTCAAGGTCACGTACACCAACAGCACCCACAAGCTGAAGGTCCTCACCACCGGGGGCACCCTGCACATCTGGAATGTCAGCGGCTGCGCCGGCCTCATCGGCAGCGGCGACGCCTCGACGTTCTCTGGCAGCTACACGATTAGCCCTGCCCAGACCATTACTAGCCCCTGACCGCGATCACCGGCCCCCACCGGGGCACTATCGATGACGCCTAGCCATGCGACCGCCCCGGGCCACCAGACCCGGGGCGGTCGTGTGTCGAGTGAGCGCGCAGGGGTAGCAGGCGTCAGCTAGATCGATCAGAGAAAGGAGCTGATCTGCATGTGGAAACGCTCAGGAAGCGTTCTCCTCGCCACGGCCGCGGCCGCGGCGACCATCGGGCTCGGCGCGTCGCAGGCCCTCGCAGCGACCTGGACGGTCAAGCCAGGCGGAGCCATCACGGGAACCGCGGGCACGACCACCCTGAAGGACACCTCGACCGGCAACACCCTGACGTGCAAGTCCTCGAGGGCGACGGGTACAGCGAAGTCGGGCAGCGGGCTGTCAGGCACCGGTATCGCGTCCATCAAGTCGGCGACGTTCACCACCTGCACCGGCCCGCTGGGGCTGACCTTCACCGTGAAGACCAGCCATCTCCCGTGGAAGCTGAACGCCGTGTCTTACCACTCAGGCGTGACGAACGGGACGATCACCGGCATTCACGCCACCCTGACCGGACCCTCCTGCAGCGCGCAGGTGGACGGCACGAGCGCCACCGCGAACAACGGCAAGGTGTCCGGCACCTACACCAACAGCACCCACAAGCTGAAGATCCTCACCACCGGCGGCAACCTGCACGTCTACAACGTCAGCGGCTGCGCCGGCCTGATCAACAGCGGCGACAGCACGACGTTCTCCGCCACCTACGCGATTACGCCAGGGCAGACCATCACCAGCCCGTGAGGTAATCAGGAAATCAGGCGGAGTTGACCGGGCCGCCCCGGGCCATAAGGCCCGGGGCGTTGCTCCATGACTACCGTCGAGTCCCATCAGTCCGCTAGCGCCACGTCATGGGCATCGAAGCTGTAAAGATGTCCTGCTCCGGCAGAAATCTGCACTACTACGCGGTAACATGCACCATTACCACATCGTCGGCGCGCCCCGGGATGGTTCAACCGCAACGCCTACCGGCCTCAACCGCCCTGGCCGCCGCAGCTCACCTGCTCCACGGGATGACGCAGGAATGGGAGACCTTACATGAGCGGACAACTTCGATCGTCCGGACTCCGCAGGACGGCAGCGGCGGCCGTTGCCGTGATGCTGGCCATTTCCGCGGTCATTACCAGTGCCGGGGCGGCATCCGCCGACACGACGATTATCGTCAAGTACCCGGTGAAGGGCAGCACCTTCATCAAGGCCCCCAACTTCACGCTGGCCCTCGGACCCGGCTCCCTGACCTCGACGGTGGACCTGACCACTGGCGCCCTCACCGCGAACCTCAAGCTGCCCAATGCCACCGGGTCGTTCAACGACCTCGGGCTCGTCCCCGTGACCGCGACCACGCAGTTCATCAACGACGGCCCGACGACGGGACAAGTCGATCTCAACACAGGTGCCGTCACGACCACATCGGTGATCACCCTGCGGATCGTGGACCTCAAGGTCGCCGGCATCGATATGCCGGTCGGGACGTCTTGCGAGACGTCCACCCCGGTCACCGTTCAGGTGGCGAGCCAGCCTGGGTTCAACATCGTCAAGGGCGGCAACCTCGCGGGGACGTACACGATCCCGCAGTTCGCCAACTGCGGGCTGGAGACGCTGCTGATCAACCTGACCCTCCCCGGCGGGGGCAACACGATCACCCTCACGCTCGGCAAGGCGAAGAGGATCGGCTGACCGGACCGGTACGGAAGTCATGCGCGGCGGGTGGCACGCGACCCCGCGTGCCACCCGCCTGGCTCACAAGGTCAAGACATAACGCGAGTTGATTTCTTGTCACTAACTGACAACCCGTCATCGGCTGGCTGTCATCCCGTGATGAGTACTGGCTCGTAGGAGACCTGAGGACTCGTCTTCTTGACTCAGATATCACGCACAATTAACATACTGGCCAGTAACGATCACGCAATCCGCGGGCTGGCCTGGACCCTGACAGCGGGGCCGCTGATGAGGTCCCGGATGTCAGTAGCCGGGCACATCGCTAGGGTCTTGCCGTGCGCCTGGCTAGCTGGCTCGGTCCGGACGGATGCGGGCTTGAACATGACTGAAGGCGGGTCTCATCACAATCTCTGTGGTATGCGTGATTATTCCGTACGCTGGACGGCCATGAGGTCCACTCCTCTCGCCCGCCGCACGGGGAATGCCCTGGCAGGCAACCGGACACGAGGCGCAACGACAGCATGACGAACCTGTCCCCTCGCGGGGTCGCCGGGATAGCGGCCGCTGGCGTCGCGCTGGTCGGTATTGCCGTCGCGGCCGGCACCGCAGTGACGGCCGGTGTCGGGCCGGGCACCAGCGAGCAGGTTGTGTCGGTGCGGCTGGGCTACACCTGCGCCTTTCCCTCCGGCGCCGAGCAGACGACCGTGCAGGTCTCGGCCACCTTCCCGACCGACGGGACGGTCGGCCACCCCATCCGGCCGACCGGCACGGCGGTCACAGCGGCGTTCCCCCACGCTGCCGTGGCCGACCTGCTGAAGATGCACGCGGCAACGGTGAACTCCACGGGACGGCTGAGTACCGGCGTGACTCATAATGGCGTCCGGTCCACCGACGTATGGCCACGGCTCGGCAGCGTTGTGGCGCCAGTACCCGCGACCGGCACCCTCGTGCTGACCGACTCCGGGCCCGCCCGGCCGGTCACGGTGACCACGTCTGGCAATGTGACATTTTCCGCCGCAGCCCTTTCGCTGCTGCTGATCCCGCATACGTCAGGCGGCGGTGCTACGAGCCCGCCCACCGTCCGGGTGGGCTGCACGCTGAATGCCGGCCAGGATGCGTCGCTAGCGACTGTCGCCGTGACGGGTACCCCTAACCCGTCTCCCGGCACCAACCCGGTTAGCGTCCCGCCCCAGGCCGGCGCTCCGACCGCGTCAGCGCTGCCCAAGCCGGGTAGCTCCTGCCCGTTCCCGATCCCCAGCAGCGGGTATTCGCTCAATACGAGTTTCCCGCCCCCAACACCTCCGGCCGGGTCAACCTACATCACCCCGCCCCCCGAGCTCGGCTGCGCCTACGTCGAAGGTTTTTCAGATGTCAAGAAGCTGCACGGGGCGGCGCTGGTCGGGCCGGGTCTCACCAACATTGACATCGTAAGGTTCATCGAAAACCTTCATATTAATCCCGTCTATTTCCAGGAAGACACTGCAGGCCGGCTCGCGTACAAGCCCTGTCCGACTTGCAAGGTAGAGCGTGCGTTCCCGCCGGCGACGTCCACCTTCCTGGCGTTCGGCTTCGAGCCGGTAACAGCCACCATCCAGCTTACCGAGAACGGCAATCTTGACATCTACGGTGTGGGATTCGGCGGGACCTTGACATCGAACACCGTGTACTCATCGCTCAACCTGAGAATCTCTGACGTCAAGGTTAACGGCGTCCCGCTGAGCGTCGGAAACAACTGTCACATCGTCCACCCGATCTCGGCCGCGCTGGTCGGCCTGGCCTCGAGCAAGCCGCCCTACTCCCTGCAGCAGGGCGGCCCACTAACTGGGTTCATTAAAGTTCCCAAGTTCAAGGGCTGTGGTGTCGGGGAAAACCTCGACCCAATATTTGACGCGACCATCTCCGGTCCAGGGAACTTTGTCAAGCTTACGCAGGGACCGGTATGTTTCCTGCTCGGTGGCGGCGTCTGCCCGCCGCCCATACCGACGCCGTTGCGCTAAACGGGAAGCCGGCAAGACATGGAATCGCGACCGATCCAGCACCGGGAGGTGAGATGGGGATTGAGGTAGTCGTCGAGGGGCTGACGAAGTCCTTCGGGCGCCGGCACGTGTGGCGGGACGTCACGCTGACCCTCCCCCCCGGCGAGGTGTCGGTGATGCTCGGCCCGTCCGGCACCGGCAAGACGGTGTTCCTCAAGTCGCTCATCGGCCTGCTCAAGCCCGACAGCGGCCGGGTCCTGGTGGACGGCATCGACGTCGTGCACTGCTCGGAGCGGCAGCTCTACCAGGTGCGCAAGCGGTTCGGCGTGCTGTTCCAGGACGGCGCGCTGTTCGGCTCGCTGAACCTGTACGACAACATCGCCTTCCCGCTGCGCGAGCACACGAAGAAGTCCGAGGCCGAGATCCGTCGCATCGTCGGCGAGCGGATGGAGATGGTCGGGCTGACCGGCGAGGAGCGCAAGGTCCCCGGCGAGATCTCCGGCGGGATGCGCAAGCGGGCCGGCCTGGCCCGCGCGCTGGTGCTCGACCCGCAGATCATCCTGTGCGACGAGCCGGACTCCGGCCTCGACCCGGTCCGCACCGCCTACCTGTCGCAGCTGCTCATCGACCTAAATGCGCAGATCGACGCCACCATCCTCATCGTCACCCATAACATCCAGGTAGCCCGGACAGTACCGGACAACATGGGCATGCTGTTCCGCGGCGACCTGGTTATGTTCGGGCCGCGCGAGGTGCTGCTGACCAGCGAGGTTCCCGCCGTCGCGCAGTTCCTGGACGGCCGCAGGATCGGGCCGATCGGCATGTCCGAGGAGAAGGACGAGGCAACGATCGCGATGGAGCAGGCGCACATCGAGGCCGGCCAGCTCGACGGCGGCGCCGGCGCCGACCTGCGGGTGGTCGTGCCCCAGCTGGAGCCCACCCCGGGGCTGCCGCCGCGCCAGGCCGTGCAGCGCAGGAAGTCCCGGGTGATGAGCATCCTGCATACCTTGCCGCCGCAGGCACAGCAGGCCATCATGGCCAGCCTCAGCACGGCTGACCTGGAGCGCTACCGGATGAACACGGCCCCCGTCCCGCTGACCCGACCCGCGGGCACGCCGCCAGGACAGGCGGGCACGGCGCCAGCTGGCGCGGGCGGGGCGCCCGAAGGCTCGGCGCCAGGGGGCTCGGCACCGCCGTGGCCGCCCGCCACCCCGCCCGCTGAGCCGGGCCCCGGAGGACGTGCGTGACGGCCCAGCAGCCTGTCGTCCCCGGTCTCGACATCCCGCCGCGGCCGAAGGAGAAGGCACGGCGGCCGCCAGTGCGCGGGCTCGGCGCGCTGCGCCAGACCGGCGACCTGTTCGTGCTCGCCGCCAGCGTGGTCCGGCTGACGTTCAAGCGGCCGTTCCAGACCCGCGAGCTCATCGAGCAGTTCTGGTTCATCGCCAGCGTGACGATCCTGCCCTCGGCGCTGGTCTCGATCCCGTTCGGCGCGGTGATCGCGCTGCAGCTCGGCTCGCTCACCCAGCAGCTCGGCGCGGAGTCGTTCACCGGCGCGGCCAGCGTGCTCGCCGTCGTCCAGCAGGCCAGCCCCCTGATCGTCGCGCTGCTGATCGCCGGCGCGGGCGGCTCGGCCATCTGCGCGGACATCGGCGCCCGCACGATCCGCGAGGAAATGGACGCGATGCGGGTGATGGGCGTCTCGCCCATCCAGCGGCTGATCGTGCCGCGAGTGCTGGCGGTGATGTTCGTCGCGCTCATGCTCAACGGCCTGGTCTCGGTCGTCGGCGTGCTGGGCGGCTACTTCTTCAACGTGTTCCTGCAGCACGGCACGCCCGGCGCCTACCTGTCGAGCTTCTCCGCCCTGGCCCAGCTGCCCGACCTGTACATCGGCGAGATCAAGGCGCTGATCTTCGGCTTCATCGCCGGCGTGATCGCGGCGCACCGCGGCCTGAATCCCAAGCCCGGGCCGAAGGGCGTCGGCGAGGCCGTCAACCAGGCGGTGGTCTTCACCTTCCTGCTGCTGTTCTTCGTCAACCTCGTGCTGACCGGGATCTACCTGCAGGTCATCCCGCCCAAGGGAGTGGGTTAGGCCATGGGCGTGATCGCCAGGGCACGACACCGGCCGCCCGCCATCGGCCCGGACCGGTGGCCGGCCCGGCTGGCCTCAGTCGCGGACCGCTCGCTGGGCGGGCTGGACATGCTCGGCGACCAGCTGCTGTTCTACGTGCGCGCGCTGCTGTGGCTGCCCAGGTCGGTCCGGCGCTACACCAAGGAAGTGTTCCGGCTGCTCGCCGAAGTGGGCTTCGGCAGCGGAGCGCTCGGGCTGATCGGCGGCACGGTCGGCGTGATGATTGGCATGACCCTGTTCACCGGCACGGTCGTCGGGCTGCAGGGCTATGCCGCGCTGAACCAGATCGGCGCGGCCGCCTTCACCGGCTTCATCTCGGCCTACTTCAACACCAGGGAGATTGCCCCGCTGGTGGCCGGCCTGGCCCTGTCCGCTACGGTCGGCGCCGGATTCACGGCACAGCTGGGCTCGATGCGCATCAACGAGGAGGTTGATGCGCTGGAAGCCATGGGCGTGCCGAGCCTGCCCTACCTGGTGACCACCCGGATCATCGCCGGCGTGGTCGCCATCATCCCGCTGTACGCGATCGGCCTGGTCACCTCCTACGTCGCCTCCCGCGAAGTCACGGTGCTCTTCAACGGGCAGTCGTCGGGTACCTACGACCACTACTTCGGTCAGTTCCTGTCGCCGATCGACGTGCTCTGGTCGTTCGTGAAGGTGCTGATCTTCAGCACGATGGTGATCCTCATCCACTGCTATTACGGTTACCGGGCCAAGGGCGGCCCGGCCGGGGTGGGCGTCGCGGTCGGCCGCGCGGTGCGGGCCGCGATCGTGGTGATCAATGTCGTCGACTTCTTCATGAGCCTGGCCATCTGGGGCGCGACCACCACCGTGCGGGTGGCCGGATGAGCAAAACGAGGCTGCGGCTGACCGGCCTGGTGTTCCTGGCCATGATCGGCGTGCTGATCTGGCTCAGCCTGGCGCTGTACAGCAAGCAGTTCACCTCGGTGGACATGGTGACCCTGTACACCAGCAACGTGGGCAACGAGCTGCACCCGGACGCGCAGGTGCTCGTCCGCGGCGTGCAGGTCGGCGAGGTGCGCTCGATCTCGGCCAACGGCAACGGCGCGATGCTGCAGCTGGCCCTGCAGCCGAACATGGTCGGCGCACTGCCCGCCAACGTGACCGCCGAGATGGTGCCCACCACCCTGTTCGGCGAGCGGTACGTGGACCTGCTGCTGCCCGCCGCCCCGGTGCCGCAGCGGCTTGGCAACGGCGGCGTGATCAGCCAGAACCGGTCGAGGGACGCGATCGAGGTCGAGACCGTCCTGAACAACCTGCTGCCGGAGCTCACCGCCGTCCAGCCGCAGAACCTGTCCGTCACGCTGACCGCGATCGCGCAGGCGCTGCAGGGCCGGGGCAGCGAGCTCGGCCAGACACTGGTCACGCTGAACAGCTACCTGCACAAGTTCAACGGGAACCTGCCGGCGCTCGACAATGACATCCGCGAGCTCGTGCAGGTCACCAGGACCTACAACCAGGCGGCCCCGGACATCGTCACCGCGCTCAACGACTTCGCCTTCACCGCCCAGACGATCACCCAGGAGCAGGCGAACCTGAGCGCGCTGTATACCAACCTGACCCAGTCGGACGCCGAGCTCAGCACCTTCCTGGCGCAGAACGAGAACAACATTATCGGGCTGTCCACGAACGGCCTGCCGACGCTGAAGATCCTGGAGCGGTACGCACCCGAGTTCCCGTGCGTGCTGCAGGGCCTGGTGAAGTTCGAGCCCGCCATCAACAAGGTGCTCGGCCAGGGCAGCACCCAGCCCGGCCTGCACGTGCACGTCAACGTGCAGCAGCCGCTCGGGAACGCGGCCGAGCCGCTCGGCAACTACAAGCCCGGCCGTGACACGCCGAAGTTCGGCGACAACCTCGGCCCGCACTGCTACTCGGTCCCGTTCCACGGCATCACGCTGAACGACGGCGCGAGCCCGGTGACGAACTTCGGGACGGCCGCGAGTACGTCGGCCGCCGGGACCGGCCTCACCCTGGCGAACACCCCGGCCGAGAACGAGCTCGTCAACGAGATATCGGCGCCGGCCCTCGGCGTGACGCCGAGGTCTTTGCCCGGCTGGAGCAGCGTGCTGGTCGGCCCGCTCTACCGCGGGAGGCAGGTGCGGCTCGGATGACCACCGCGGTGGAATCGCACGTCAAGCGGGCGAGCCTGGCCGGCCCGCTGACCAAGTCGATCATCTTCATCGCCGTGACCGCGCTGGCGACGGCGATCCTCGGCCTGTCGATCGCCTCCACCGGGCCGAACGGCACCACCGCCTACAACGCCATCTTCACCGACGTCACCGGCCTGACCGTGGGCTCGGACGTGGATATCGCCGGGGTACGGGTCGGCCAGGTCAGCCAAGTTACCGTGGTGGACCGCAACCTCGCCCTGGTCAACTTCTCCGTCCAGTCCGGCCGGCAGCTGCCGGCCTCGGTGACCGCCACGATCAAGTACCTCAACCTGGTCGGCCAGCGCTACATCGACCTGCAGCAGGGCACCGGCCCCGCCGACCAGACGCTCCGGCCGGGCGGCACGATCCCGGTCAGCCGCACGACGCCCGCGCTCAACCTGACCGAGCTGTTCAACGGTTTCCAGCCGCTGTTCCAGGCGCTGTCGCCGAACGAGGTCAACCAGCTCTCCGGCGAGATCATCCAGGTGCTGCAGGGCCAGGGCGGGACCGTGACCAGCCTGGTCGCGCACGTGGGGTCGCTGACCACCACGCTGGCGGCCAGGAGCAAGGTGATCGACGCGGTCATCAGCAACCTGAACTCGGTGCTCAACACCGTCAACTCCCGCGGCAGCGAGCTGTCCACCCTGGTCACCACCCTGCAGCAGCTCGTCTCCGGGCTCGCTGCCGACCGGCAGCCGATCGGCAGCGCGATCAGCGCCATCGGCCAGCTGACCACCGCCACGGCCGGCCTGCTGCAGGTCGGCCGGGCGCCGCTGAAGCAGGACATCATCCAGCTCGGCAGGCTGTCGGGCAACCTGGCCGCGGCCACGCCGACGGTCAACACGTTCCTGCACAACCTGCCGGTCAAGATGGCCGACATCGCCCGGCTGGCCTCCTACGGGTCCTGGCTCAACTTCTACATGTGCGACGCGCTGCTGAGCGGGGCCAAGTCCTCCTACGGCGCCCCGCCCCCGACCGGAGTCCCGATCACGGCCGCGAGGTGCAAGGGATGAGCCTCTTTCATGCGCCCGTCCTGATCCCGCGCAGGCTGACCGTCTCGCCGGAGACGGAAAAGGTTCAGCCATGAAGTCGATCTCCGAGCGCAACCCCATCGCCGTCGGGCTGATCGGCCTCGCCGTCCTGGTCCTCATCGGGCTGCTCGCGTTCGACGCCAATAACCTGCCGATCATCGGCGGCGGCACCACCTA
This sequence comes from uncultured Actinomycetes bacterium, assembly GCA_963702235.1. Lineage (GTDB taxonomy): Bacteria > Actinomycetota > Actinomycetes > Streptosporangiales > Streptosporangiaceae > PALSA-505. Next base: position 238,231 of record CAVPBZ010000013.1, on the reverse strand, counting down.
CAACGCCCTGTTCACCGAGGACGCCGGCCTCAACCCCGGCAACGAGGTCCGGGTGGCCGGCATCACCGTCGGCAAGGTCACCGGGGTCGCGCTGGACGGGAACCGGGTCAAGGTCTCGTTCCGGGTCAAGGGCGTCTGGGTCGGCAACGCGAGCACGGTCAGCATCCAGATCAAGACCGTGCTCGGCGACAAGTACCTGGCCCTGGACCCGCTCGGCGCCGGCACGCAGAACCCCGGGCAGGTGATCCCGGCCACCAGGACCGCGTCACCGCTGGACGTGACGCAGGCCTTCCAGCAGCTCGGCTCCACCATCGGGCAGCTCAACACGAACCAGCTCGCGCAGAGCCTGGAAGCGATCTCCAGCACGTTCCGCAACACGCCGCCGGACGTGCACAAGGCGCTGACCGGGCTGTCCGCGCTGTCCATCATCATCGCCTCGAAGGATGTGCAGCTCGCCAGGCTGTTCGCCGGCACCCGGCAGATCACCCTGAGCCTGTCGTCAGAGGACAGCCAGTTCCGCGCCCTGCTCGGCGACGGCAACCTGCTGCTGTCCGAGCTCGAGCAGCGCCAGCAGGCGATCGGCTCGATGCTGACCGGCACCGAGGCGCTGGCCACCCAGCTGTCCGGCCTGGTCAACGACGACCAGGCCCAGCTCACTCCGACGCTGCGCTCGCTGAACCAGGTCACCACCGTGCTGCAGCAGAACCAGGCCAACCTGACCAAGGCGATCTCGCTGGCCGGGCCGTACTACCGGCTGCTGGGCAACGCGCTCGGCAACGGCCGCTGGTTCGACACCTACCTGTGCGGGCTGATACCGAAGTCCTACGCGCCGACCGTGGTTCCCGCCACCGGGTGCCTGCCGCCGAAGGGGGTGGGCAGCTGATGCTCGGCAACCTGCGCGGCCGGCTGGCCCCGGCGACCAGGCGGGCCAGGGTCACCGTCATCGTCGCGGTAGCCGCGATCATCGCGCTCATCTCGGCCGGCCTGGTGCTCACGTCGGGCGGCCAGGACAGCCAGATCACCGCGTACTTCAGCGAGGCGATCGGCGTGTACCCGGGATCCACGGTCCGGATACTCGGCGTCCAGGTCGGCACGATCGACTCAGTGCAGCCGGAGGGCAAGCAGGTCAAGGTCACGATGACGATCAACAGCGGCGTGCCGGTGCCGGCCAGGGCCGACGCCGTCGTCGTCGCGGCGAGCGTGGTCTCCGACCGGTACATCCAGCTCACCCCGCCGTACACCTCGGGCCCGCAGCTGGCCAGCAACGCGGTGATACCGGCCAGCCGCACGGCCACCCCGGTGGAGGTAGACCAGCTCTACGCCAGCCTGACCAAGCTCGCCACCGACCTCGGCCCGAACGGGGTCAACAAGCACGGGGCGCTGTCCGACGTGATCAACACGGGCGCCGCCAACCTCGCCGGCACCAACGGCAAGGACTTCAACAACATGATCACCCAGCTCGGACAGGCCACCCGGACGCTGTCCGGGTCGCGGGACAACTTCTTCGCCACGATCAACAACCTGCAGCAGTTCACCACGATGCTGAAGGACAACAACAGCCAGGTGATCCTGGCCCAGCAGCAGCTGGCCCAGGTGACCGGCTTCCTGGCCAACGACCGGCAGGCTCTGGCCGGGGCGCTGAGCCAGCTGTCTACCGCGCTCGGCCAGGTGCAGTCGTTCATCGCCAACAACCGCAGCCTGATCACGTCCAACGTGACCAAGCTCGCCAGCATCACCAAGATCCTGGTCAACGAGCGGGCCTCGCTGGCCCAGGCGGTCAACTACGCGCCGCTCGCCGTGGACAACGTGCTCGGCGCCTACGACCCGCTGCACCAGACGCTGAACGGCCGCGGCAACCTGCTGGAGCTGGAGACCAAGCTGGGCGGGACAGCGGCGCAGAGCGGACCGGCCGCCGGCACCCGGGGCGGCAGTTCCCGGGCCGGCGCCGTCCCGGCGGGCTCGGTGCCGGTCAACCCGTTCTGCGAGGCGGCCAGGGGGGCGGGCGGCAGCGCCGCGTCGCCGCTCGGCTCGCTCTGCCGCCGGCAGCAGTCCGCGGCCGCCGCCGCGCTGGTCCCGTTGTCGCCGTCACAGCAGACCTCGCTGCCTCCCCTGCCGCTGCCCGCCGTCGGTCCCGTGTACGGGTCGGGCAGCGCCGTTCGGGGAACCGGGAGGTGACGGCGGGATGAGGAAACGGGCGGTAACCGGGACCACGGCGGCCGCCGCCGCTCTCGCGCTGCTGGCGGCCGGCTGCAGCACCGGCGGGTTCAACGGCATCTACAGCCTGCCGCTGCCCGGCGGCGCCAGCCTCGGCAATCACCCGTACACGGTGACCGCGCAGTTCAGCAACGTGGTCGACCTGGTGCCGCAGTCCGCGGTGCGGGTCAACGACGTGGCGGTCGGCCGGGTTTCCAGCATCAGCCTGCCTGCGCACAGCTGGACCGCGACCGTCACGATGGTCATCAACGGCGACGTGCACCTGCCGGCCAACGCGGACGCCGCGCTCCGCCAGTCCAGCCTGCTCGGTGAGTGGTACATCGAGCTCAGCGCGCCGCCGGCCGGGATCGCCCAGGGGCGACTGGCCAACCACGCGATGATCCCGCTCGCGCGCACCACCGGCAACGCCACGGTCGAGGAGGTGCTCGGCGCGCTGTCCATGCTGCTGAACGGCGGCGGCATCGCCCAGCTGCACACGATCGACACCCAGCTCAACGCCGCGCTGAACGGCAACGAATCGCAGATCCGGTCGGTACTGTCGCAGATCAACGACCTGGCGACCAACCTCAACGCGCACCGCGGCGACATCACCGCGGCGCTGGACGGGCTCAGCCAGCTGTCCGGCACGCTGCGCGCCCGCAACCAGCAGATCGGCAACGTGCTGGACAACCTGACGCCCGGGCTGCGGGTGCTCGCCGACCAGCGCAACCAGCTGGTCACGCTGCTGAACTCGCTGCACACGCTGTCCGGCGTCGCGGTGGACACGATCAACAAGAGCAAGACGGACATGGTGGCCAGCCTGCAGGCGCTCGCGCCGACGCTGCAGCAGCTGGCCAACGCCGGCCAGGCGCTGCCGCAGTCCCTGCAGGTGCTGCTCACCTACCCGTTCACCGACCAGGTGCTCAAGGACATCAAGGGCGACTACCTGAACATCTTCCTGTCGGTCACCGCGGCACCCGGCACCACGATCATCCCGCCGGTCAGGCCGGGTAAGTCGAAGGGCGGCGCGGCCGGGGGGACCCTGCTGCCGCTGCCCGCGATCGGCGCCACCACCGTTCCGGCCACGCCGGCCGCCTCATCCACGCCGGCCGCCTCGCCGTCCGGCTCATCGTCCAGCTCATCGAGCGGCAGCAAGCCGGGAGGGGCGGGCTGATGCTCACCGTCGGTACCAAGATCAAGCTGGTCGCGTTCGCGGTGCTCGCCGTGGTCATACTCGCGTTCACCGCGGTCCACTACGCCAACCTGGGCCGGTACGTCGGGCTGACCGGGTATTACACCGTAAAAATGAATTTGCCGAACGCTGGCGGCCTGTTCGCCAACGCGGACGTGACGTACCGCGGGGTATCCGTCGGCCGGGTCGGCAGCATGGGCCTGACCCCGAACGGCATCGTGGTCGAGCTCAACCTCAGCAACTCGGCGCCGAAGATACCGTCGTCCGGCCTGCAGGCCACGGTCGCCGACCTGTCCGCGGTCGGCGAGGAGTACGTCAACCTGCGCCCGCAGGCCAACAGCGGCCCCTACCTCACCAAGGGGTCGGTGATCCCGGAGCGCAACACGCAGATTCCGCCGCCGATCACCAGCGTGCTCAGCAGCATCAACGGCCTGGTCACCTCCGTACCCCAGCAGAACCTGCGGGTGCTGGTGAACGAGCTCGGCAACGCGTTCCAGGGCCAGGGGCCCAACCTGCAGGTGCTGCTGGACACGAGCAGCACCCTGACCCAGGCCGCGAGCGCGGACATCCCGCAGACCAGCAAGCTCATCGGCGACGGCCAGACCGTGCTCGCCACCCAGGCGGCCGACAGCGCGGCGATCCAGTCGTTCGGCCGCAGCGCCGCGCTGCTCGCCGGCCAGCTGGACAGCTCGGACGCCGACCTGCGCAGGCTGATCGTCAACACGCCGGCGGCGGCACTGCAGGTCGCCGGGCTGCTGCGGGACAACAACTTCGGCCTCAGCTCGGTGATCGCCAACCTGCTCACCGTCTCGGACGTAACCCTCACCAGGCAGCCGGCCGTGCAGGAGATACTGTCCGCGCTGCCTGCCGCGGTCGCGGCGGGCTCGACGGTGATCAACAGCCACGGCGCCAACTTCGGGCTGGCGCTGACCTTCTTCACCCCGATCCCCTGCACTTCCGGCTACGGCGGCACGGTGTACCGCAACGGCCTGGACACCTCGCCGGGGCCGCCGCTGAACACCGGCGCGAGCTGTACCCTTCCGCCCAGCAGCGGGGTGGATGTCCGCGGATCGGCGAACGCGCCATCCGGCGGCGGGGTGCCGCCGGCCGCTCCGGTCGGCGCGACCACGTCCGGTGCACGCAGCACTGGCTCGGCCGCGCTACCGTCTGAGACTGCGGACATGAGCCGGCTGCTGGGGCTGACGCCCTGACGTGGACGCGGCCGAGCTCGGAACATCGGGACAGGTGGTAACGACGCGCGCTTTCCGGCTGTCGAGCCCGCTGCTCGCCGTGGCGATCACGCTCGTCGTCATCGCCGCGGGGTGCGCGGGCTGGTTCGGCTGGTCCTGGTACCACGCCGGGCACTCGGGCACGGTGGCTAGCGCACGCCTCCGCGACCAGGTTCTGCAGCAGGGCGAACAGGCGGTGCTGAACTTCAACACCCTGGATTACCGGCACCTCAGCCAGGGCCTGGGCCTGTGGCAGTCGTCCTCGACCGGGACGCTGCACGCCGAGATCACCAGGGGCCAGGCCCAGTTCGAGCAGGCGGTCCGCAAGGCTAAGACCGTCACGACCGCGACCGTTCTCGACGCCGCGCTCACCTCGCTGAACCCGCAGGCCCGCACGGCCAGCATCATCGTCGCGGTGCAGATCACGGTGAAGCCGCCGACGGGCCAGGCCACCACGAAGCAGTCCCGGCTCGCGGGCTCGCTGCAGCAGACCAGCCAGGGCTGGAAGCTGAGCGCGCTCGGCCAGGTGCCGGTCGGCACCGCCGGGGCGGCCACCGGACAGGGGGCGACGCCGTGACCGCCAAGGGAGATTCACGCACGCCACCGCCGCGGCGGCGCCGTCCGGTCCAGCCGGCCACCCGCGTTCGGCTGCCCCGGACGGCACGCCCGCGCAGCACGCCGGCCGCGGACTTGCCGGTCACTGAGGCACCGGAAAACGGGAAGCACGGAAACGGGGCACCGGCCACCGGGGCACCGGCCGACGAACTGATCACGGACGAACTGCCGGCCGAGGACGTCGTCACAGGCCAGGCGGCGGCCGGCGAGCTGACAGACGAGGCGCTGACCGAGGCGGAGCCGCAGGCCGAGGTCGCCGTCGCGGACGAAGCGGCGACCGGCGACCTGGCCACGGACGAAGCGCCAGCCGGCAGCCTGGCCACGGACGGGCCAGCGACGGCTGCTGCGACTGCTGCCGAAACGGCGGCCGGCGAGCTTCCCGGCGGCGAGACCGCCGAGGACGCAGACGATGAGCCTGCCACTAGCGCGGACGCCGGGAACGACGCCGGCGCCGCGGGGCGCAGTCCGCTGCTGCTGCCCGCCTGCCTCGGGGTACTCGCGGTGATCCTCGGCGGGCTCGCCGTGTGGTTCGCCCTGCAGGCCAGCAGGGTCACCAGCGGCGTGGACACGTCTAACGTTGCGCTGACCAATCCCGCGGCCACCAGTCAGGTCACCCAGCAGATCACCAGCGCGGTGAACACGATCTTCTCCTACAACTACGCCGACACCGCCAAGACCAGCCAGGCCGCGGCGGCCGTGCTGACCGGCAAGGCCAAGGGACAGTACAACACCCTGTTCAAGCTCGTGCGGCAGGACGCGCCTAAGGAGAAGCTCGTCCTGACCACGACCGTCACCAACAGCGGCGTCGAGTACCTGATCGGCAATCAGGCCCGGGTGCTGGTCTTCGCCAACCAGCAGGACACCGCAGGCTCCGCGCACAAGACAACCGACGCCGGCGCCATGTTCGCGGTGAACGCGGTGTACCAGGGCGGCCGGTGGAAGATCGCGCACATCGACACGTTCAGCGCGGCCGGGTAAACACCATGATCACGAAGAGTTTTGCGCGTGCCAGCACGCACAAAGCTTCGTGATCACGGTCGACAACGCCCGGGTACCTCGCGGTCAGCTATGCCTGGTCGATCGGCAGGTGCACCGTCGCCCACGGGAACACGAGGAACCACAGCAGCGCGAGCGCCGCAACGACGATCAGCGTCATCCACACAATCCTGCCGCCCGGCGCACCGGCCGGGAGCCGCCGCCAGATCCATTCGTACATGCCGCGCCTCCTCCCTCTGATCCGACCCCGTCCGGCTGTGCCCGGTAGTCCGCTAGCGCGCCGTCCCCGGACGGGCTGATCCTGTGACGTGCCGCGCGATGGTCTGGGCCCGGGGCTGCGCGCGGACCAGGACCCCGGTCACGATCACGCGATGCGTTCCGGTCCAGGCCGGGTCACAGGTGATCAGCGTGATCAGGCGCTGGGTGGGCTGCGCGTGCGGGTGCCCGGGCACCGCATCGAGCACGCTGAGATCGGTGGGCGCCACCCACCGCTTGCCGACGACCCGGTAGGTATAGGTGTTCGCCTGGGTCTCGACGTAGATGAGATCGCCGTTCTTCAGCGAGGGCTCGCTCCAGAACGGGTTGCCCGCGGTGACCCGGTGCCCGGCCACGGCGAAGTTGCCCAGCTGGCCGGGCAGTTGCGTGCCGGGCACATGACCGGGACTGACGTTCAGCTGGGCCAGGGTCGTTCCCTGAATGATGGTGAATCGCCAGCTCTTTCCGAACGCGGGAATCCGGATGAACGCGAACGGCTGCCCGGTCACCAGGTGCAGCGCGTCGGGCCGCGGGTCGAAGGGGCGGGACGACGATCCCGACTGTGCCCACTGCCTGTTCAGCTGGCTGGCGAAGGCGTGCTGAGCGTTGCTGGCCTGCCAGGCCGTGCCCCAGAACAGGTAGGCGATGAAGAGCAGCAGGATGACGCCGACGGTGAGACAGAGCTCGCCGAAGCCGCGGATCAGGGTTCGCATCATCGTCTCGGATTCCTTAGCCGGTTACGTAACGCTTACAGATGATAGCGATTAGTGAGACACCCCGAACCGGATCGGGCCATCTCGCCCACGGTCATCCAGGCATGCCCGGCAAGCGGCTACGCTGGTCGCGAAACGCCCAGCCAGTGCCGCGTGCGCTGCCGACAGGAGACGACCGTGCCCAAGTCCCGTGTCCGCAAGAAGTCGGTCTACACGCCTCCGCCGCGAACGGCGAAGGCGAAGTTCAGCCCGCCCTGGCTGGCCCCGACGATGCTGGCCGCGTTGCTGATCGGACTGGCCTGGATCGCGGTGTTCTATGTGACCGGCGGGAGCGTGCCCGGGCTGAGGACGCTCGGCGACTGGAACCTGGTCGTGGGGTTCGGTTTCATCATCTTCGGCGTCGCACTGTCCACCAAATGGCGATAACAGGCTGACCTGGAACGATGCCCTCTCGTGTCGCGCCGGCGCCGCTCCGGGGCCAGGAAATGACACCGCTGTAACTTAGTCCACATGCTTATCCACAACCTGTGGAAACCAACTTCGCACCCCGAGGACCGGGGAACGCCACGGGCTTGGTGCGCCGGGTGACGCCTAGTAGCCCAGCTGGTGGCTGCGGAAGAGGACGGCAACCGCCAGCAGCCCCAGCAGGACAATGGCGGCCCCGGCCTGCACCAGGACCCGCTGCTTGCGCGGTGCGTAGGCGAAGGCAGCGGTCAGCAGGCCGCCGGCCAGGAGGCCGCCCACGTGCGCCTGCCAGGCGATCTGGGACCGCAGGAACAGGTCGAAGCCGAGGTTGAGCACGACGATGGTGACCAGCCACCTGCTGTCGAGGCCCAGCCGCTTCGACACCACGAACCAGGCACCGAGCAGGCCGAAGATGGCACCGGACGCGCCGAGGGCGGGCTGGCTGAACGGCGCGAGGTAGTAGTAGAGCACCGATCCGCCGACGGCGCTGACCAGGTACACGGTGAGGTAGCGGGCCGGGCCGAGGGTCCGCTCCAGCGCGGGACCCACCAGGATCAGCGCCCACATGTTGAAGATGATGTCGAAGGGGCCGAGGTTGCTCACGCCGGGTGGCGGCAGGAAGGCCGACGTGATCAGCCGGTACCACTGGCCGGTCGCGACGCCAACCAGCGGGCCGCCGGGCGTGAACCTGCCCAGGCCGAGCATCTCCATGCTGTTGGCCAGCCCCGGCCGGGCCCATTCGACCAGGTAGAGCACGATGTTGATGGCGACGAGCGTCCAGGTCACCACGGCCCCGCGAGAAGCGGCGCGGCCTCCGAATACCCCGCGGGCCGACCGTGTGCCCTGATTTCCTGCCCGCACGCACTCGACGCACTGCTGTCCTACTGCCGCCGAGCGGAGGCAGTCCGGGCACGCAGGCCGCCCGCAGCGGACGCAGGACACGTATGTCTCCCGGCCCGGATGCCTGAAGCAGGTAGGCGGGCCGGAGGCATCCGACGGCTCGCTGCTCGTGCCGGACGGCCCGGGGCCGGGATTGCTCATGTCCCTTTTAAGCTTATTCTGGCGACTCAGTGATCTGGACGGACTCGAGCACCACGTCCTCGACCGGACGGTCGCCGCGGCTGGTCCGCACCCGGCTGATCTGGTCCACCACGTCGCTGCCTTCGATGACCTCACCGAAGATGGTGTGCTTGCCGTTGAGGTGCGGGGTCGGCACGGTGGTGATGAAGAACTGGGACCCGTTGGTGCCTGGTCCCGCGTTCGCCATCGCGAGCAGGTACGGCCGGTTGAAGGTCAGGTCGGGGTGGAACTCGTCGGCGAACTGGTACCCCGGGCCGCCCCTTCCGGTGCCCAGCGGGTCGCCGCCCTGGATCATGAAGTCGGGGATCACCCGGTGGAAGATGGTCCCGTCATACAGCCGGTCTTTGCTGGTGGCTCCCGTGGTCGGATCCGTCCACTCACGGTGGCCCTCGGCGAGTTCGGTGAAGTTCCGCACCGTCTTGGGCGCATGATCGGGAAAGAGCCGGACGAGCACAGACCCCAAGTTCGTCCGCAGCGTCGCGGTCAGGTTCTTAGCCATGCCTGGCATCCTTGCACGGCTTAACACCGACCGCGCACTCGCCTGGATGGTTGAGCCGGCCGAGGAGGGGAAGTGTGTGGGTTGGGACAAGACTCAGGAGGTTCCGCTGTGTCCCTCATGACGAGGAAGAACCAGGCAAAGGCGCAGGCCAGTGCCGGATGGAACCGCGCCCGCCAGAGAGCGACGCGGGTTACCCCGATAGCCAAGACCGCAGGCACGGCGGCGGCCCAAGGAGTGCAGACGGCGGCGCAGGGGGTTCAGGACGCGCGCGAATGGGCCGCCCCGAAGATCGAGCAGGGCATGCAGCAGGCCCGTGACTGGGCGAGCCCGCGGATCGGGCAGGGCGTGCACCAGGCCCGTGACTGGGCTGCCCCGAAGATCGAGCAGGGCGTGCACCAGGCCCGCGGCTGGGCCGCCCCGAAGATCGAGCAGGCGGCGCAGTCCCTGGAGGAGACCATCGCGCCGAAGGTGGCCGAGGTGCTCTCGGCCACCGCGCAGCGGATCGAGCCGCCGAGCCGGGCGTCGAGGCGCTGGCCGCGGCTGCTCGCAGCGCTCGCCGTGGTCACCGCGGCGGGAGGCGTCGTCGCGGCCGTGCTGCGCCGGCGGGCGGCCCGCATGCCCGACATCATGGTGACGGACGAGGACATGACGCAGGACGAGGCAGCCGAGCCGGACGTCACGGCGGCCGAGGAGGCCGAGTCCGAGGCGGAGATAGCCGGGAACGGGAGGCGGGCCAGGCACTGACGCCCGGCCTTCCGCTGGCCTGGCGCCCGGCCCGCCTCGGCAGCGGGGCCGGCTAGACCGGCCGGACGCTGATCAGGAAGTTAGCCCACTGCGAGGCGCTGGCCGTGGTCAGCGGCTGGTCGGTGACCACGTTCGTCATCGTCACGGTCAGGCCCAGCGTGAGCGGCTTGAGCACCCGCAGCACCAGGGATAGCGGACTGCTTGCCGTGAGCGTCACCGGCAGTCCGAGCAGGTCGCCGGAGAGCTTGGTCGCATACAGCACCACGTGCCCGCTGAAGGACAGCAGTGACGTGCTGGTCACCGCGACGCTTCCTTTCTGGCGGATGGTGAGCGTGGGGCGCCCGGTCAGCGTGACCGACTGCAGGGTGAACTTCATCATCGGCACCGGCCGGCCCGCGGACCGGGGCACCTCGGCCACCCCGTCATAGGCGAGGCCGACGAGCCGGGCCGAGCCCGCGGTGAGCACCGAGGGAACGGTCGCGGCCACCAGTCCGCCGCCCGCCGTGGTCCGCCTGATCTTGCCGGACCGTGATCCTTTCGCCTGGGCACCCGGTGACGCGGGCCCCGGCGTGTGGCCCGGGCCAGGGGCCGGGCTCGGCGATCTGGTGGAGCCGGGCGACGGACTGCCGGACGGTGCGGGCGGGGGCGGCGGGCACAAAATGAAGAGGATGCAGCCGTGCGGGGCACTGACCGCGTTCGCGGCCTGCCATCTCGCGCCGAGCAGCAGCGGCAGGCTGAGCGGCAGCGCGGCGAGGCCCAGCACGCGGTCCCTGCCGCCGCTCGGCCCGGGATTGCGCGCGGCACCTCGGTGCCGCAGCTTGCCGGCCAGCGCGGCGGCCCAGCCGGGTCCAGGCCGGCGCTCGGCGTTTCCGGCGGATGCGCTGCCGGTCCCGGCAGACCACGCAAACGCCAGCCCGCCGCCGATGATGCCGAGCAGCATCCCGATGAAGAAGCCGCCGTAGTTGATCGTGTTGAACGTGGCCAGGGCCAGGACCACGGCGACGATCGAGTAGAACACGCGCTGGGCGGGGCTGAACCAGAGCAGCAGCCCGCAAAGCGCGAGGACGAACGCGATCACCGTCCCGAAGAAGCCATCGACGCCGCCCAGTCCGACGCGGAATGTCGGCCCGAGCGATATCACGGACGTGGAGAGGATCTCCGCGCCGCCGAGCACGATGAGCAGGCCGCCCCAGAACGGGCGGGTCCGCCGCCAGTCCCGCCACGCCGTCCCGGCGCGGCCTGCGCCTCCTGTGGGCGTGCCAGGGTCAGCCGTCGTCACCGGGTCTCCTCCTGCGCCAGCAGCTCAGGGACGCTCAGCAGGGGCTGCCGCCGAGCTGCAGATGGAAGCCGGGCAGCCGGAACGTGCCCGCTGTCGTGGACCACGCGACCTGATGCACGCCCGTGATAGAGACCGCGCTGGCCTGCTGGCCGAATGTGCCGACCTGCCCGGTCTCGCCCGGCGCCTGGGTCAGCGTGCTGGCGTCCTGGCCGACGCTGATGTTCTGGAAGGTGGCGTTGCCGGAGAGATCCGTCGCCCCGACGACCAGGTTCGACGCGGTCACCGGCGTGCTGCCGCCGCCCGCGGTGATCCGCAGGGTCATGCCCAGCACCCTCACGCTCTGGCACAGGTGGGACAGGGTGGCATTGCGGATCACCGAGACCGCCACCGGCTGGCTCTTCCCGCTGGCCTGCTTGTAGGCCGAGCCGTACTGCTCGAAGCCGGTGCCGGTGAGCTTGGTCGCCGTGACGATGAACTGCTGACCGGAGACGGAGAAGGACGCCGCCACCGCACCCTTCGCGGTGAGCGTGACCAGCACGGCGGCGACCACCGCGGCAGGAAGCATGACGACGCCGAACCGCCGCCAGCGGACGCGGCCGTAAGCCGGCGGTGTGATGCTCTCAGATGAGGCCATACCGGCTCCTCTGGCAAGAATGCGTGGTGCGGGCGGACACGCCGAGCGACGTGAACCATAGCACCATGAATGGTTTTCAGTCCCAGGAGTAACGCTTCCGGTAACAAATCCGGTATCTTTTACCCCCGCCGCCTACTCACCGTAGCAGCATCACATGCCGCGCGGGCGCCTTCCCCGCGCCGCTCACCACCCCTCACGGTCATCACCACGAGGGTCACCAGCCCCTCGCGGAAGCTGGCTGACGGTGGCTCGTAGGACAATGCCACTGTGCTGCTGAATGAGATCGCGCGCGTCTCCGCGCAGGTCGCCAGCGTCCCCGGCCGCCGGGCGAAGATCGATCAGATCGCGGGCGTGCTGCGGCAGGCGGCCGGCGACGAGGTGCCGCTCGCCGTGGCCTTCCTGTCCGGCGAGCTGCGCCAGCGCCAGATCGGCGTCGGGTACGCGGCGCTCGGGGATTTGCTCGGCGGCCGCGGCGCATCTGCCGGGGACGTGACTGCCGCCTCCCCGCCGCCCGCGGGGCCGACCCTGACGATCACCGAGGCCGATGCGGTGTTCGCCGCCATCGGAGCGGTGAGCGGCGCGGGCGCGCAGGCGGAGCGGCGGCGGCGGCTCGCCGGGCTGCTGGCGCGGGCGACCGAGGGCGAGCGCTCGTTCCTCGTCCAGTTGCTGGCCGGGGAGCTGCGCCAGGGCGCACTCGAAGGGGTGATGACCGAGGCGGTGGCGCAGGCCGCCGAGGTGCCTGCGGCCGAGGTCAGGCGGGCCCTCATGCTCGGCGGCTCACTGCCCGCGGTGGCCCGCGCGGCATTGGGCGGATCCGCCGATCCGCTGGCGACGGACCGCCCGCCCGGCGCCGCGGAGCCGCTGGAGGCCCTGGCTGCGCTGCGTTCGTTCACGCTGCGGGTCGGCCGTCCGCTGCGCCCGATGCTCGCCGCCGCCGCGCCCAGCATCGACGCGGCCCTGCAGAAGGTCTCGCCCGCCGCCGTCGAGTGGAAGATCGACGGCATCCGGGTGCAGGTGCACAAGGACGGTGACCGGATCACCGTGTTCACCCGCACCCTCGATGACATCACCGCGCGCGTTCCCGAGATCGCCGGGGCGGTGCGCGCGCTGCCCGCTAGTTCGCTGGTGCTGGACGGCGAGGCTGTCGCGCTCTACCCCGACGGCAGGCCGCGGCCCTTCCAGGTCACGGCCAGCCGGGCGGGCACCAGGACCGAGGTGGAATCGCGGCGCGGAGACATCCCGCTGACCCCGTTCTTCTTCGACCTGCTGCACGTGGACGGGACCGACCTGATCGACGCCCCCGCGCAGGAGCGGTATGCCGCGCTCGCCCGGCTGCTGCCCGCCGGGCTCGTGATCCCGCGCACGGTCACCGACGACCCGGCGGCCGCCGGGGCATTCTTCGCCGGTGCCGTGTCCCGCGGCCACGAGGGAGTCGTGCTCAAGTCGCTGGACTCGCCCTACGCCGCGGGCCGCAGAGGCGGTGAGTGGATCAAGGTGAAGCCGCGGCACACCCTCGACCTGGTGGTGCTCGCGGCCGAGTGGGGCCACGGCCGCCGCCGCGGCTGGCTGTCGAACCTCCACCTCGGGGCCAGGGATCCGGTAACCGGTGACCTGGTGATGCTCGGCAAGACCTTCAAGGGCCTGACCGACAAGATGCTCGCGTGGCAGACCGGACGGCTGCTCGAGCTGGCCGGCCCCGGGCAGGCCAGCGAGCCCACGGGCGGGGCGGCCGGCCACGTCGTGCGGGTCCGCCCTGAGCTTGTGGTGGAGATCGCCTTCGACGGTATCCAGACCAGCCGCAGGTACCCCGGCGGCATCGCGCTGCGATTCGCCCGGGTCCTCAGGTACCGGCCGGACAAGAAGGCAGCCGATGCGGACACGATCGACGCCGTGCGTGCCGTCGCGCCGCCCAGCGAGCCGGACTGAGCCGACCGCCGCTACCCGCCTCGCGGGCGCAGCGACCAGGACCGCAGCCGGTGATAGCCGCGTACCGTGGCCGGCTTCCTGGGCCGCAGCCGGTAGTTCTCGTCGCTGTCCAGCGCCTGCGCGAGTTCCCGGTCCACGAGCACCGTTCCCGGCCGGGCCAGTGACGTCAGCCGGGATGCGAGGTTGACGGCCGGGCCGTACACGTCGCCGAATCTGGTCAGCACCCGGCCCAGGGCCATGCCCACCCGCAGCTCCGGCAGCTGGCTCGCCGCCCGGGCCGGATCGGACAGCCGGACCGCGATCGCGGCGGCGTCCCGTGCCGTGTCCGCGACGAAGAGCACTTCGTCGCCTAGTGACTTCACCACCCGGCCGTGGTTGGTCACGATCGCCTCGGCGGCGTTCTCCTCGAACGACTCCAGCAGGGTCGCCAGTTCGCTGATGTCGGTGTGCCTGACCGTGCTCGTATAGCCGACGATGTCAGCGAACCCGACGACGATCGTGGCCGTGGACAGCTCGTCGGGGGACGCCGCCAGGATGCGGCCCGCCGCCGCGGCCAGGTGCCGCCGCCAGGTGTAGGCCATCAGCCGCTCCACGACCGGCAGCAGCGTGTCCGTCATCTCGGCCGCGCCGGCCGCCCGGGCCGCCTCGTCCTGTCCCGCGACCTCGGCGATGCGGGTCATCATCTCCCTGACCTGCCAGTCGGCCAGCCGGGACATGGTCTGCCCGATCGCGCGCACGTGCGGCACCTCGTCCTCGGCCTGGATCTTGCCGCTTGATATCAGCGAGTCCCAGGCGCGGAGCGCCTCGATATCCCCGTCGGTGAATACCCTGGCGGCGTCATCGACGTCGGCGAATCCGAGCGCCAGCCAGATCCGGCGGGACCGGTCCTGGCTCACCCCGGCCGCCCGGGCCACCTCGATCCGGGTATACCGCCGCGGGCCGCCGAGCAGCGCGCCCTCGATCTGCTCCGTCACCGCGTCGGCCGGCTGCGCTGCGGGCACCGCATGCGTTTCGGCCAGCCCGGTGTCCTGACCGCCCATGGCAGTCTCGTTACCGCACGGTGTGCACGATGAGCACGTCGCACGGTGCGCGCCGGGACACGTCGGCCGGCACCGAGCCGAGCAGCCGCCCGGCCAGCGTGTTCAGTCCCCGGTTGCCGACCACCAGCAGGTCGGCCCGGTACTCGCCGAGCGTGCTGATCAGCGACTTGACCGGCTCGCCCTCCACGGCGACCCGCACCACCGCGGTCACGCCGCGAGTTGCCGCCCGTTCGGCGGCAGTGCGCAGCGTGTCCTCCGCTGGGGCCGAGCCGACGACCTGGTACGCCTCTTCCCCGAGGGCGTCGGTGGCCGACTCCACCTCGCGCCGGCTGGCCGGCGCGTACGCGCACACGATCACCAGCTTCGCGGCAGACCCCTGCGCCACCTCGGCTGCGCGCTCCACCGCCAGGTAAGAGGAGTCCGATCCATCCGTGCCGACCACTACGGTCTGGTAAGCGCCCATTGACCATCCCTCCGCACCTGATGATCCGATGTTGGCGATGACCCTACTCGAGAGTAGCCTTCCGCGCCGGGAGCCGCGATGGCCGCCTCCGGGTAGTTGCGTTGCGGGCCATCCTCCCCTACAGCGGGTCGGTTCCGGTAAGGGAACGAAGCCGCTGGCGGATGTGCCGCCGTTCCGCCTCCGGTGGCTCGAGCTCAAGAGCGCGGCGGTACGCGGCGGCGGACTCGCCGGTTCGGCCGAGGCGCGCCAGCAGGTCGGCCCGGGCCACGTGCACCGGCGGCCAGCCATTCAGCTGCGGATTGCCGATGACGATGTCGAGGATCGTCAGGCCTGCGGCTGGCCCCTCCGCCATGGCGACGGCGACCGCGCGGTTGGCCTCGACCACGGGTGTCGGCTCGTACCGGAGCAGCTCGCTGTAGAGAATCGAGATCTGCCGCCAGTCGGTGTCGGCGGCGGTAGCTGCCGTGGAGTGACAGGCGGCGATGGCCGCCCATAGCTGATACGGTCCGGGCGGTCCGAGCCGGAGCGCGCTGACGAGCAGGCTCTCGCCCTCGGTGATCATGGACTGGTCCCAGCGGGACCGGTCCTGATCCTCGAGGAGCACGAGCTCGCCGCCGGCATCGCTGCGAGCGGGGCGGCGGGCGTTGACGAGCAGGAGCAGCGCCAGCAGCCCAGCAGCCTCGGCGTCATCCGGCACGCGGGCCCGCAGTCCGCGGGCCAGGTTGATCGCGGCGATGCACAGCTCGGGTCGCGTCAGGTTGCTGCCCGACGAAGACCGGTGGCCCTCGGAGAAGATCAGGTAGATGACCTTGAGCACGTCGGTAGTCCGCTGCTGGAGGAGATCCGCCGCGGGCAGCGCGAACGTCATGCCGGAATCCCTGATCTTGCGCTTTGCGCGGACGAGGCGCTTCGCCATGGTCTGCTCCGGGACGAGGAACGCCGAGGCGATCTCGCTGGTCGTCAGGCCGCAGACGGTGCGCAGGGTCAGGGCGATCCGTGCCGCGGGATTCAACGCCGGGTGGCAGCACAGGTAGATCAGCCAGAGGTCGTCGTCGGGATCTGACCGGGCAGCCGGCGACTGCCCGGGTGGTTCCCGCATTCGCTCCAAGGCAAGGGCCTCCTTCGGGCCGCGAAGAGACTCACGGCGGAGCCGGTCGGCTGCCTTGTGCCGGGCCACCCCGATGAGCCAGGCCTGCGGATAATCGGGGATCCCGTGCAAGGGCCACTGCTCCACCGCGGCTACGCAGGCGTCCTGGACGCTGTCTTCGGCGATGTCGAGGCTGCCGGTGAGGCGCGCCATGGCGGCGACCGCGCCCCACCAGCAGGCCCGCAAAGGTGCCTCGGTGTCGGGGCTCAGCTGGTCCTCCCCGTGTTGACGATGGCTCTGACCTCCACCGATGCGTCGCTCGCGGCCGGGATCATCGCCGCCCACTTCAGCGCGTCGTCGAGGCCGGCGCAGTCGAGGATGGTGTAGCCGCCGACCTGCTCGCGCAGCTCGGCAGCGGGTCCGTCGGTGAGGATCGTCTCGCCGCCGCGGACCCGAACGGTGGTGGCAGCCGACGTGGCGGTCAGCGGCGCGCAGTCCACCAGGACGCCGGCCTCTGCCATGGCCGCGACAGCCGCGCCATAGGCCCGCACCAGTTCCTCGGCCGCCGCGGTTCCCTCTTCCGGCAGCGCGTCCTCTACCCGATTCAGCAGCAGCAGGTACTTCATGACGGTGATCCCTTCTGGGCGGCGGGCTTTCCGTCACCCATAGGTAGTCGAACGCAGGCAGGTCCTATGGACACCCGTTCCCGCCAGTGTCGCCCGGGGTACGGCCGGACCCCGTAATCCTCTTCGTCGCTGGCCCGGGCGTTAGCTTCTCATACTGGGCTGACCTTCACATTTTGGCAGATTGGGCTACTATCAGGATGCTTCGTGCGTTGGCGCCCCCGCCACCCCTCGCGCCCCACCTGAATCAAGGAGGAATCGATCACATGCGTAATCGGATAGGCGCAATTGTCTCGACGGGGGGCGCGGTGGCACTGATGATTGGCCTTGCCGCCACGCCGTCGTTCGCGACGACCCCCACCTGGACCGTCGGGCCCGGCGGCTCGTTCACCGCGGCGCAGTCCGGGAAGTTCACGCTGATGGACACCACCACGGGTAACTCGCTCACCTGCGCGGCGACCCACAGTAAAGGCCGCTTCAAGACAGGCAGCGGACTGTCAGGCACCGACATCGGCCGACTCACCGCAGCGACCTTTACCGGCTGCTCAGGCCCCGGGAGCTTGACGTTCACGATGACGACCAGCCATTTCCCGTGGATGCTGAGCGCCAACACCTACGACCCCGCCATCACCGGTGGCCTGACCGTCGGGACGGTCAGCGGCATCCACGCCGTGATCTCCGGAACCTCCTGCAGCGCGACTGTGGACGGCACGAGCGCGACTGCCAACGACGGCCAGACCGAGATCCACTTCCATAACAGCCTGGACAAGCTGAAGATCAGCACCAATGCCAGTAACCTGCACGTCTACAAGGTCAGCGGCTGCTCCAGCCTGATCAAGAGCGGCGATCCCATCACGTTCTCCAGCGCGTACCTGCTCACCCCGACGCAAACCATCAGCTCGCCCTGACCAAGACCCGGGGGCAGATCACCGCTCAAGGGGTGGCGCTTCGGTTGCACCACCGCTCCACCGCATGCGCGCCTCTTGGCGGTGATCCCTCACCCGGCGGGTCATTTGCCATCGGCTGGTTCCGCCACGACTTGGAATTCGTCCGCGTGGATGATCGTCCCGGGGCTGGCCGTGCGGACTTCTTCCCAGGCGATATGGTGCGCGTTCAAGATCGAGAGGTATCCCGCGACCCTGTCGATGAGTTCTGATGCTGTCGATTTGAACCAGGCGGCCGCGTGTGGGCTGAGGCTCTCGTCGTAGACGGGCGGGTCGGGGTAGGCAGCGTCGTACCAGGCGTTGTTCTCGCGGCGGAACTGCTCCTCGCCTGGGTTGAGCATCCCGCGCCTGCCCAGGACGTTGACCAGGCCGAACACCCCGATATGAAGTCCGTTGGCATTCGGGTACTTGCTACGGAAGCGCACGTACTCCAAGGTCGGCTCCTGTCACACGCGGTGAGCGTCTGAACATAGCCTTCACTCCGGTCCCCTCAGCCGCCAGGCCGGCGCGGGATCAATGCCGATTGGGTGCAACCAGCTGGTGACCCTAGAGGTATTCCTAGCGTGATGGGCGAGCGGTAGCCCGCGGCGGCAGCTGTGCGGGGAAGGGCGGAGGAAACGGTGGATCACGAGGAGTTCACCCGCTTCTACGCCGCTAGCTTCCCGCGGCTGGTGGGCCAGGTGTCTGCCATGACCGGCGACCGGGCCGAAGCCCAGGACGCGGTGCAGGAGGCGTTCGTCCGGGCCTGGGTGCACCGCGGCCAGATCGGCACCGACCGGGGAGCGGAGGCCTGGGTTCGCGTAACGGCCTGGCGGATCGCGGCTTCCCCGTGGCGACGTGCCCGGGAGGGTATCCGGCTGATGCTGCTGGCGGCCCGCCCGGATCACAGCGCCGGACCCGGCCCTGACCGCGTTGCTTTCGTCGCGGCGCTGCGCAAGGTGCCCGCCGAACAGCGCCGCGCGCTCGTGCTTTATCACCTGGTTGATCTGACGGTGGAGCAGATAGCCGCCGAGACCGGTGTGCGTCCCGGGACGGTCAAGGCCCGGCTGGCGCGCGGCCGGGCCGCCCTCACGCCTTACCTGCGGGAAACGCCCGCTCCGGTACGCGAGTGACTAGCCGGGAGGTATTCCAGTGTCTGGCCTGAACGACGAACTGCGGCAGCTGGCCGATGACGCCGCCCGGCAGGCCCGGCCACTGGCCGCGGCCGATGTCATCCGGGAAGGTGACCGCAGGCACCGGCGACCCATCACCCCGCGCCGCCGGGAGAGCACACCGGCGCCCGGACTCGCCACCCGGGCCGGGCCGCCGCTGGCCGGGCTGGTTGGCGCCGTCGGCTGCAGCTGCTGCGGTCATCGTCGTGGTAACCGTCGCCGCGACCGTGTCCGGCGCCATCCATGGTTCCGGGCCAGCAGGGCACCGGCCGACCGCCGCGACCGTCTACGTCGCCTACCCCCGCCGGCTTCGTCAAGCCAGGCAAGTTCACGCCCGGCACGCTCATTCCGATCCGGACCGCCACCAACACGGCCGGGAAGCCGATCCGCCTCCGAGGGATGTCCGGCGACGTCGCGATCACCCCGGACGGGAAGACCCTTTATGCCGCCACCGACGACGGGATCACCCCGATCAGCACCGCCACCAACATCCCCGGCACGCCGATCCGCGGCGGCGGCGGCGCCGCCAGGATCGTGATCAACCCGAACGGGAAGACCGCCTACGGCACCAGCCTCTTGCCTTCCGACACGATCATCCCGATCAACCTCGCCACCAACACGGCTGGCAAGCCGATCAACGTCGGCTTCGTCGGTGCGATCGCGTTCAGCCCGGACGGGAAGACCGCCTACGTCCTCCATCCGGTCTTCAAGGGCTCAAGCACGGTCGTCCCGATCAACGCGGCCACCAACACGCCCGGCAAGCCGATCCGCGTCGGCTCCGGCGCCGATGAGATCGCGTTCACCGCGGACGGGAAGACCGCCTACGTCGCGGGTTCGGACGCGGTCACCCCGATCAACACGGCCACCGGCGCGCCCGGCGCGCCGATCCGCATCGGCTGCTGCGCGGTTTCTATCGGGATCACGCCGGACGGGAAGACCGTCTATGTCGGCACCGCCGAGGGGCTTACCTGCGCGGTCGTCCCGATCAGCACGGCCACCAACACGGCCGGCAAGCCGATCCGCATCGGCAGCCGCCCGCCGGAGGAGATGGCGATCACGCCGGACGGGAAGACCGTCTATATCGCCAACCCCGAAGGGCCTCCCGGGGCGGTCGTCCCGATCAGCACGGCCACCAACACGGCCGGCAAGCCGATCCGCATCGGATCCGGTGTCACCATCGCGATCACCCCGGACGGCAAGACCCTCTACGCCGCCGCGTGGAGTCCGGACGGGAAGACCCTCGGCGTCGTCGGCCTGGTTAAGGTCGTCCCGATCAGCACGGCCACCAGCACGCCCGGCAAGCCCATCCGTATCCCGATTCGCGTCGGCCTCCCGGCCGGCGTGATCACGCCCTGACCTCCACGGCCGCAAGACCGTAACTCGGTGAGCCCCCGGCAGCCATCCACCAGTTCGGGATAGTCCGCACGGCCATAGGCGGATTAATCGTTGTCCCCACGTACCCTAAGAAGGACGTAGGCGCCGCGGGGCCGGGCGCTCGGGATGCATCAGCTGCCACGGTGTTCGCCGCCGAAACGGGGAGGTCCGCATGTCCTGCTCAGTCGCCTGTTCTGCTGTCTTCTCGCCCTGTTTACGGGGGCGGCCGGCCGTGCCCGCTGTGGTGGTCGCGCTGGCCCTGTCCCTGGCTGCTTCGGCGGCCGCGGATGCGGCTCCGGTGACCGTGGCTTCGAAAGTCACCGCCACCATCCGGGTCGGCCCCCATCCATTCTCGGTAACGGCTAATCCGCTGACCGGCAGCGTGTATGTCACCGTTGGCGGCCGCACTAGCAGGGTTTCGGTGATCAACGGCCGGACCAACAAGGTCACCGCCACCATCCCCGTCATCCCCGCGCCGACCGGGATCACGGTCAACCCGCTGACCGGCAGCGTCTACGTCCCCGACTACTTCATCGGCATCGTGCGGGTGATCAACGGCCGGACCAACAAGGTCACCGCCACCATCCCGGTCGGCCTCCATCCCGAAGGGGTCACGGTCAACCCGCTGACCGACACCCTGTACGTCGCCAACGAAGGCAGCAACACCGTGTCGGTGATCAACGGCCGGACCAGCACGGTCACCGCCACCATCCCCGTCGGCAGCCTCCCGTTCGGGAATGCGGTCAATCCGCTCACCGGCGCTGTCTACGTCACCAACTCCGCAGGTGGCACGGTGTCGGTGATCAGCGGCCGGACTAACACCGTCGCCGCCACCATCTCGCTTGGCGGCTACCCGGACGAGGTCGCAGTCAACCCGCGGACTGGCGCCGTCTACGTCACCAGCGTCACTAACTCCGGCGCAGGCATCGTGTCGGTGATCAACGGCCGGACCAACAAGGTCACCGCCACCATCCCCGTCGGCAGCTTCCCGGAGGGGATCGCCGTCACCCCGCTGACCGACACTGTGTACGTCGCCAACGATGCCAGCAATACGGTGTCGGTAATCAGCGGCCGGACCAACAAGGTCACCGCCACCATCCCGGTCGGTCGTGGCCCGGACGGGGTCGCGGCCAACTGGCTATCCGGCACCGTCTATGTTGCGAACCTCAACCAGAACACCGTGTCGGTGATCTCAGGCTAGGGGTGGCTCTGCCGCAGCGGCTTGGCCTGGACTCGGAGGACTCGACTGAGATCATTGGTGGCGAGGAGGGTGAGCACCATCAGCCGCCAGGCCATAATGTCAGTGCCAAATGTGAACATGATGCTGGTGAAACGTGAAGACCTCCTGGTGGAGCCAAGGGGAGTCGAACCCCTGACCTCCTGGTTGCAAACTAGCGCCAGACCGGTCGATGGCGGTCGTTGGAGCAGGTCACTGGCCGGTAGCACTCCGACGCGGCCGTCCGCGGTCGCTGGCGTTGCTGTATTCCAGCGCTGTACAGCGTGCGCCCCCGGCGGTTGGGCTGGCACGACTCGAAGCCGCGGATTAAAAGCTTGACCTTGGCGGGTACCGGTGGGTTCGCATGCGCTCGCTCTACAGGTCAGGTCCGGCGACCGGACGTCGCTGAACGAGGGCGGATGGGGGCGAACTGCAACCCAAATTGCAACCCGTGAACATGATGATCATCCCTTTCGGGACAGTACCTTGACAACTGAACAGTGTGCATTTAGTCGATCGCTGGCCTGGTGTGTTCCGCCTTTGAGAGGCTTGCAGGCTCTAGGTAAGCCACGACGGGCCGGGACATAAACTCGTCCGACTGCGATGGCTTCTCCTCATCTGACGAAAGTAGTCGGACGACGGTGTCACCAGTTGGTTAGTTCTGGCCCAGGCCAGATCACCGCAATCTGCTGCGCAAGCCAACACCCTCTCTCGTCCACTGCCTTCTCATTCCAGGTGTCGCGCTCGGCGAGCTGTGCGTTCAGCAGTAGCTTGCTGTGCTTGTTCAGTTCGGTGCGCTTTTTCAGCCACGGCGAGTAGGACAGCGCGGAGTTGAGCGGAGCAGTAACGATGGTGAGATTTCCGAGCCGGTTTAGATGGGCGAAACGCTCTGCGCTGGCCTCCTCGAGTGCCTGGTCTTCGAGGGGTTTGCCTTCGCTGTCAGTGAGCGGCCAGTTTTCCTCCCATGCCTGCGGCATTAGGTGCTCAAGTGACAGGTTGTTAGCGAGGGCTGGGACGTCGGTCTTATTCGAGTAAAGGCTGGTTTCCACAGCTGCCAATGCCATTATCAAGCGAGGCTGCGACACAGTTCCATAGAGATCACGGGACTGCAGAAACTCGGTGAACTCGGCATTCCGGGGCCATCGGCTTATCTCACCTTCGGTGCCAGACAGAGCTTGAAGCAGCGCATCGTCGGCGTGCTGGAGATCAGCTTTCATTCTGGCGACAAGGGGAGGCACCTGACGATTGTAATTTTTTGTCGTCAATCGTATTAGTGCACGGCGTGCTAGCCAGCTTTCCAGGATTCGCAAGGCACGACGTTGACGTTCCTTTGTCACTTCTGGCGAGCGGAAAAGCAGCAAGACGATCGGGAGAAAGGTTCCAGCATCCAGCGCCGACATCCGTGCAAAGAACTGTGCCTCGGGTGTCTTGGGTGGTGGGGTATCGAACGACCGCATGACTTCGGCATCCCCGCACAGTTCCCAAATCAGTCCCTCAGCATTAGTGGCGGCGGTCAGCACGCTATGGCGGAACGTCGCGAACAGTTCGGTTGCGGGGATCAGGCGCTCAAGTTTCATTGTAAGCCAGTGCATCAGGAACAGCTCAGCAATAGGACGGTTCAGTCGACCTTGGCGACGCCCCTGACGCCAATAAATATCGTCTAGTTGCGGACGCCAAATCTCATCGTAGAGTGCGTCAGTGTCGCATTCCTGCCGTGCTGCCTGGTGGAAGACGGCATTCTTTACGAGGTCAAGCGCCAGCAATGGGGTACCCCGTGCGTTCAGCGTCTCAAATATGACCTGAGCGTTGTCGTCGGCCTCAAGTGTGATCGATACCATCTTGAGCAGATCGCACAGAGTAATCCGCAATCGTTCAACCCGCGTCGCTATCGAGGGGTCAAGGTTGGTTGCATTCTCACTCTCCTCTGCCGCATCCTGTGAGTGTGTTACCTCACCGTTGCTTAGTGGGGCGCTGGTCTCCTCGTCCCAGCCGGTAAGGTATTCAGTTACTTGAGTCTTGAAATATTCAAATGCCTCGTCGATGAGGTTGCTCGAGTCATTGGCATAACCGGCCGGGGGACCGTTTACCGCCATTACCGCCACGAATGCTGCTCGGTTAGCGTTTGTTGGCCAGACTTTGAGTTGTTCCGTACCCTTGGCTTTGCGGGGATTATTTTCAGCCAGCTCTCGCAGCAGTGCTGCGTCGTTCTCTGCACCAACTTCGGCTACCGCTTTCGCGGCGGCGGCGAGCATCAGCTGTAGGGTAGTAAGGCGCTGTTGTCCATCGATGACTGTGAACGTTGGAATCTGCCCTGGTGGTGTGTTGTCTTGGTCCAAAACGACAGCACCTAGGAAGTGAGACCATAGGCTCCCCGGATCACCCAATTCCTGGCTTTCCAGCAATGAGCTAATGTCATCCCACAGCGGAGCCCACTGGTGATCTTCATCCCAGACGTATGGACGCTGATAGAGCGGGACGATGTACCGGACGTCACGCTCAAACAACTGTTGCACGGTGTGCGTATTAGGCTTCATTAACCAACCACCTAAGCTCGTTAACCATTCACGAAATAGAAGCGATTAAGATGCATTCAACAGTCCATGTCGCCGATAGGCGATGCTCAGAACAGACTCATCGCTGGGGCTGGTTAGATCCAATAACTAGCCCATACATTGAGTTGACCGTCAACCTCTCATCGCGATCGTAGACCATATGCGCTTGCGAAGGGCGCGACATGGCGTGACCAGCTCGTGGTCTTCTCAGCCCTGGCCATCCTTCCGATAGGCGCCAACACGAGCCGGGCAAGATCACGCGCAAGGGTGCCGTAGGCATCACGTGTGACGCGAAGCGCCCTTGCGGGTGATCTTGCCCGGCTTCAGGATCGAAGCGCTGGGAGGATGGCCGCTTCCCCACGGTGCCGCGCTTGGCGGGAACGTGGCGGCGGGAGCTGGTGCGGGTCGGCGTCCGGGGCTGCCGCCGGGAGGCCGCCCGCCGTGTGCCGAAGGCCTAAGGCGGGTGGCCGCACCGCGGTGGCGGTTCCTCTCGGGCGCATCGCGCCCGCCCGCCAGACGACCCGTATTCATGAGGTTCTCTTGTCGGCTTGCGCTGTCGCGGAGACCGTCGCGCCATCGGCGCGCGGCGCGCTCCGCGCGCCTTTAAAGACGTACAGATATTGCTCACCAGTTTGGGATCCGCCGGGATTGGGATTCCGCCGCTTGGGATCCGCCGCTAGGCGTCCGACTCCGACTGATCGTTGACACGTTGCTTCAGCTGGTGCTTGACACCGCCCGTCCGGGCATGCCCGTCGCGGCGGAGGGTGGCCGGGCCATGCTCGTGGAGTTGAGCGTCATGGAGCAGCGCTGTATCGGCCCCTGACCCGCAGCGGCAGGCCAAGCCGAATGCACGGCTCTCCGCGCCCGGCGGATAGGACTAGGAGGGTTCGACGGAACCCGCATGGCCTGCGGTAACCCCCCTGGAGCAGGCTAGACCCCGGTTTTCCTTGATCCTTACCCCACAAGCTCCGTCGCGCACTCATGGTGCCTGCCAGCTCACGCTAGGATCGAACCGCCAATCAAGATCACATACGGCGGCGGAAGATGGACTGGCAAAACCCAGCGTCCCTGGCCCGGCGCGACAGTTTCGGTCTCATAGTGATGCAGGCGGTTGCACCGGGCCTGTATGAAGCTGTGCAAAGCCACGCCACGCCAGGTTCCTATATCTGCGAAGACAGCAAGACCTACTGGCTCAAGTCGAAGGCACAGCACGGCCTCTCGGCTGAACTGATAGCAGGGCGGCTCGCAGCGTGCGTCGGCGTTGGCCCGGGGGCTCAGGTCATCTGGCTTAAAGAGTCGATCGCGCGCCTGGATGAAGCGCGTTTGGTCGGCCTTGTGGTGGGAAGCGAGGACGTGCCCGGGACAGTCAATGCGCGCGAGTTGAGTCCATGGCTTAAAGATACGGACTTGGGCGCGCTTATTGACCCGTCATCACGTGCGCGAGTTATAGCCTTTCAGACCTGGCTTGGGGCGAACGACTCGCAAGTTCTCGTCTCTATAAGAGATGGCCGCGTTCTTAGTATTGACCATGGCGACTGCTTCGGGGCTGTAACTGATCCCCCCGCCAGGCCAACGCTAGTCGTAACTGAGATTCCTGGGATTAATCAAGACGTCGGTCGGGGAACGACCCATGTACAGCATGCAATAGGCCGCATCGAGTCCGTAACAGATGAAGACATCCTCCGTGCGGTTGCCCAGATTCCCGCTGATGACATTTCTGAGGCTGCCCCAGATGGGATCTGGAACAGCGATAAGACCCGGAGGTTGGCGATTGGCCGCTGGCTCGCCATGCGGCGCCCGATGGTTCGAGGAGTCATGGAACAATGGATGAAGTAGCCCCGGTAGGCCACTACTCCGTCCTGCGCTGGCGCCGTGACGCTACGCGCGACGAGACGCGCAACGTAGCGGTCATCGTCGTAGACGCGGACGGCAAGCGAGCCGCCCTGCGAGCAGCACCAATCAGTTCTATTAGCCGGAACCTTCATAAGCAAGGCATTCTGGATGCAATAGTAGTAGCACTAGAACGTCGCCTAAAGAGCGCTGAGCAACCGCCTGCCGAGTTCTTGGAGGATCTGAGAAAATCACTCCACCATTCCCTCTATTTGACGCCTCTTGCTCCTGCTGCTGTCGCGGACCTGAACGATACAACCCAGGTTCTCTATCGCGCTCTCGTGGCACCCCGGGGTGGCGGTGGTGGAGGAGAGATAACGTCGGGGAAACTTCTGGATGACATCGTAAACCGGCTAAGGAAGCGCGGCGTGGCTGTCCGACGTGGAGAATACCTATCAAGTTTTCTGTTCGACGCGGTTATCGATGGACCGGGCGAGAGGGCCGTTCTTGAGGTTCTCTCTTTTGCTACCTCCGTACAGGACTGGACGTCGGCCGAGCACAATGCGGGGCACTTCCTTTACGCCGTGGATAAACTCCGGGTGAAGTCTGCGGCAATTATAAAGCCGCCCACCGAAGCCAGTACACAGGAAGCACATACCGCATATGGCCATGTGCGGGGCTGGCTCCAGAACGAAAGCATCCCCGTACTGGAGCCAGAGGATGCAGCCGAAAAACTCGCCGGGACAACGCTGTTCTAGGCAATTTCTCTCGGTTGGGGCGCGCTACCGCTGCGCGTGCGCCGGCTACCTCGCGTGCGGCTGCGCGTTGACCTGGCCATCTTGGTTCAGCTTGCCGACGCTCTTACCAGGGCAGAAACGGGAATCAAGGCCGCATGATCTAGGCACCCTCGGGTAAGGGAGCAGTATCATGCCGCACCGCGAGATCCCTGTCCAGGTGACCGCCTGGGTGGATGAGGGCGTCGCCGAACTGGTCACTGCACTGAACGCCGTGCCGGGCGTGCTGACGCTCGACAGTTGCCAGGAAGGCAAGAACGGACTCTCCAGCGTCATGTTCTGCACGCATGACGAGGCGATGCTCTACGAGACTGTCAGCCGCATAGCGCAGGGCATCGGTGCCGGTCCCCGCGAACGGGTCACGATCTCGCTCTGGTGGGGCAGCGACGACGCCCCGGCGGTAGCCGACCTAGCATGCCCGCCGAGGCTCGTGTCATCGGTTGCCGATACCGTGCGGGCTAATGTCGGCCGTATGAGGCCGTCAGCACGTGGCAGCGCTCACACAGAACCTCGCAGTTAGACAGACCGTCGCTGCCGCCTAGCCGCGAAGCGTGCACGTGGTTGTATTCCGTGCCCGCGCCCCTGCGCATGACCCGGGTGTGGCATCGGGCCGCATGGCCGTGGCCGGTGCGCCTGCACTCACACCGCCCACCTGACCGCGCAAACGCCAGATCCTTGGTTGCCTCCGAGAAGGCCATTGCCGCTCATCTCCGTTCCTGCTCGTGGTCTGCACATCGCTATATGCAACATGCTCCCACCGGAGCGACGGATTATCCGTCAGGCTGTGCGGCGTGTCCGCGCCCCCTGTGCCAGGATTTCCAGGGAGATAAGGCACCCTGTGGTACATGGCCCCCCACGACCCACAGCACCCCAGAAGGCCGAAGTCGGAACAGCGTCAGCGGCAGATCATGCTCGCCGCGCGGGTAACCCCCGACGAGGAGCGCCAGATCCGGCAAGCCGCCGACCGGCACGGGATCTCGGTGGCCACGTTGATCCGCGATGCTGCGCTCCGCGCCGCTGCCGAAGCCTAGAGCGCCCGGACTAACGATCTTGCCGACTTCCGTCAATCGTTCGCCAAGCCCTCCCAGGGATGCTCAGCTCCATACTCTCAATGTGCCTGTAGAAGGGTGCACCTGTGCTGATAGGCGCTCGCCTGGCAGCCAGGCCCCTAGAAACCGTCAAGCATCCACCTGAAGCCAAACCGTCAACCATCAGATGAACCTAGGCAGTTGTGTCGGCGGCATGTAGGCGGCATGTGTAGGCGGCAAGCCGTCGGCCAGCTTGACGGCCTGCGGGGTCTCTGTCGGGTCAGTTGGGTCGCCCGAGGCAACCTTCGACATGCTTCGGCCTGACGGCTGGCCGATCGAGGGCCCGTTTGGCGCCTACTCGGCGTCTCGCCCAACGCTTCGCGGGTCGGGGATGCAAAGCAAGGTTGACAACACTACTCTTGTGCGGTAGCTGACCGCTCGGACGGACTTGATGCTCTGATCAGTGTTGTCGTGCGTTGGTAACGTCCGATTTATGGAAGGACTTAATCGAAGTGCCAGAGCTGCTATGGGATGGAAAATACAACACAGCCGGTCAGCGGGTCGCTCCACCACGAATCGTACTGCCATTTCAGACTGTCGAGACAGTCAACGAGTCAGCGCAGGAAAGGCAACGATCTCTCGATTTTTTCGCTTCAGAACGATCACCTGATTGGCGTAACCGTTTGATTTGGGGTGACAAGAAGTACGTCCTCCCATCACTGCTCGCTGAATTCTCGGGAGCCGTCGATCTCATCTATATCGACCCGCCGTTTGCGACGGGAGCTGACTTCTCACTTCCAATCAAGCTGGAGGCGAACTCTTTCACCAAGGAACCCAACGTCATCGAGCAGAAGGCATATCGGGATACCTGGGGCGTGAGTCTAGAGGACCGCCGCCGCGGGGTTACGCCCCTCGATCGATATGTACGGTGGATCTACGACGCCGTGACTGCCCTACGCGATCTATTGAGCGAACGGGGAAGCATCTATGTCCACATTGGACCAAATGTCAGTCATCTTGTACGCTGCTGCCTGGACGAAGTCTTTGGAATAGCGAACTATCGTGCGGAAATAATTTGGAAACGCACTAGCGCACATAGCGACGTTGGTCAGGGTGCGCGGCATCTAGGCCGTATTCATGATTGTCTCCTGCTCTACACTGCATCCGATCAATATGTATGGAACCAGCCTCACGCCGAGCATGGGGAGAAATACCTCGCATCTCATTATTCGCACGTTGAATCGCAGACAGGACGCAGATATCGGCTCGATAATCTTACGGGCCCTGGAGGTGCAGCGAGGGGGAACCCCGAATATGAGATAATGGGAGTAACCCGATACTGGCGATATAGCAAGCAAAAGATGCAGGAACTCATAGCAGCAGGCAGAATTGTTCAGACCAAGCCTGGTGCAGTACCTCAGTATAAACGGTATCTCGACGAATCTAAAGGTATACCGCTCGGTACTATTTGGACCGACATTCCACCTATAAATTCACAAGCAGCTGAGGATACAGGCTATCCCACGCAGAAGCCCGAGGCTCTACTAGAACGAATCATTAAGATGTCATCCGATAGTGGACAGTTGGTTCTGGACTGCTTTTGCGGATCTGGAACGACGGGACTTGTCGCAGAGAAGCTTGATCGACGATGGATAGTGTGCGACCTCAGCCGATTCGGGATTCATACGGCAAGAAAACGCTTGCTTTCCGTCGTTAACATACGTCCCTTCGTTGTCCAGAACCTTGGGAAGTATGAGCGTCAGTCTTGGCAGGCGGCGGAATTCGGTGAATCCGCGGCGGCCCGAACTGCTGCTTACCGCGCATTCATCCTCGACCTCTACCACGCAACGCCGGTGAGTGGGTACGTCTGGTTGCATGGTCTCAAACACGGTCGGATGGTTCATGTCGGAACGGTCGATGCCCCTGTAACCGTTGGAGATGTCAAGCAGATCGTTGCTGAGTTTCGTAAGGCGGTGGGAACAGGCAAGGACGCCCCGAAGGAACAGAGTGTTGACATCCTCGGCTGGGACTTCGCGTTCGAGTTGAACGAGATTGCGCGTCAGGACGCGGAGAAGGCGGGTATCGAGCTGCGACTCGTCCGCATTCCGCGCGAGGTCCTTGACAAGCGCGCGGTCGAACAGGGGGACGTTCGCTTCTTCGAGCTAGCGGCGCTCGCAGTGGGTGTGAAGGAGTCAGGTCGGCTGGTCACTTTGTCGATCGACGACTTCGTGATCCCACTTGATGACGTTCCCACCGACATCCAGAAGGCGGTGACGCACTGGTCACAGTGGATCGACTACTGGGCCGTGGACTGGGACAACCACGACGACACGTTCCACAACGAGTGGCAGGCGTACCGAACCCGCGAGACAAACGAACTCCCGCTCTCGACTGAACACGAGTACCTCGAACCGGGCGAGTATACCGTCGTCATCAAGGTCATCGACATCCTCGGCAATGACACGACCAAGACTCTGTCTGTGAAGGTGGCCGGTCGTGCCGCGTAAGGCACGGCCCGTGGAGGGCGAGCAGATGGACCTCCTCCGGGCACGTGTGACGACTGCCCCGTGCGTACCGCCGATTCGCAAGGCAGTCGCTGAGTGGCGCAAAGACAAGTACAAGGGTGCGACAGCGACTACGAAAACGCTGTTCAACTACTGGTTCGGGACGGATCACCGGCTGCCCGGCGGCCGATCGTTTCAGTACTACTCTGCTCAGAGAGAAGCACTGGAGACGCTGGTCTGGCTCTACGAGGTCCAGGGCGTCCGTCGGCATCGTGACCTCATCGAGCGGTTCGCGCAGGTACCGGGCATTCATGTACTTCAGTATGACGACTTCGCTAGGTATGCCATTAAGATGGCCACTGGCAGTGGCAAGACGAAGGTTATGGCACTCACTGTCGCTTGGCAGTACTTTAACGCGGTGGCAGAAGGGCGCGACGACTACGCCAAGACATTCCTCGTCGTCGCGCCCAACGTAATCGTCTTCGAGCGCCTCCGCTCTGACTTCGGCGGTGGTCGAATCTTTCGCACCGACCCCATCATCCCGCCGGAGCTGCGCATCTTCTGGGAGATGGATTTCTACACGCGCGGCGACCCGGAGCGCGCCAGCTCGCAAGGAGCGCTGTACCTCACGAACATCCAGCAGTTCTACGAGCGTCCTGGCGCTGCCGAACCCCGCGAGCCGGACGTCATGACCGATGTCTTGGGGCCAATCGTTTCTAAGACCACGAACGGAGTGGAGGATTTCGACGAGCGCATCGCGGCCCGCGGTGTTCCAACGCTCGTCATCAACGATGAGGGGCACCATGTCCATGACGAGGACAACGAGTGGAGCAAGGTTATCCGGCGTCTTCATGACGAGTGTCCTGCCGGGCTTGCTGGGCAGCTGGACTTCTCAGCCACTCCTCGATACCAGAAGGGCGGCCTGTTCACCTGGACGGTGTTCGACTACCCATTGAAGCAGGCAATTATTGACCGCGTCGTGAAGCAGCCCATGAAGGGCGTGACCGCAGGACTCGACGAAGCACGCTCCGATGTCGCGAGCGTCAAGTACCAGGGGTACCTCACCGCGGGGGTTGAGCGCTGGCGGGAATACCGCGACCAGCTTAAGTCGCTCGGAAAAAAGCCATTGCTCTTCGTTATGCTCAACAGCACCGCTGAAGCTGACGACGTGGGCGACTACCTACGGGTGAAGTACCCGGCAGAGTTCGGGGCAACTGATGATGGGGCGGCACAGCTCCTGGTGATCCACACGGATCGCAGCGGGGACGTCTCGAAGAGAGACCTTGACGCTGCTCGGGAGGTTGCTCGCCGGGTGGACGAGGGCGAGAGCACTGTCAATGCGATCGTGAGCGTGCTGATGTTGCGCGAGGGGTGGGACGTCCAGAACGTCACCGTCATCGTCGGGCTGCGTCCTTTTGCGGCGAAGGCGAACATCCTGCCGGAGCAGACGATTGGGCGCGGCCTGCGCCTCATGTTCGGCGATCACTCATCATCGTATGTCGAGCGGGTAGACGTGATCGGCAACCCCGCGTTCCTCAAGTTTGTCGAGCAACTGGAGCGGGACGAGGACATTACCCTCGATACGTTCGACACCAAGGAGCCTGTGGTCATCACGACCATTGCTCCGGACGAGAACAAGCTTGATCACGACATCACCGTGCCCCTATTGAGTCCGATCCTGGCAAGGAAGAAGACGCTGGCTGAGGAGATCGCGGGGATCGACGTATCGAAGTTGACGTGTCCGAGGCTTCCGAAGAAGGAAGGCGATGCGGCAGCACAGCAGTTCCACTACGAAGGTGTAGACATCATCACGCTGCAGAAGCTCGTCGAGCGCGACTACACGATCCCCCAGCCGCAGACCTCGGAGGAGGTGATCTCCTACTACGCCAAGCGCATCGCCCAAGACGTCAAGCTCCCGTCGCAGTTCGCTGCGCTCGTCCCCAAGGTGCGCGAGTTCCTGCGGGACCGGGCGTTCGGCGAGACTGTCGATCTCACCAGTAGAGCGATCATCAGAGCGATTGCCACCAGCGTGGCCCAGTATGTAACCGTCAAGACGTTTGCGTCAGTTCTGCGGGCACTTGTTGTGGAAGAATTGTCGCCGACGCTGGAACATCCTGGGCGTCCGCTGTCCGAGACGCAGCCCTTCCCATTCTCCCGCCCAACCTTCGAGGCGACCAAGACGGTCTTCAACCTCGTCGCCGCTGACAATGACTTTGAGCGCCAGTTCGCCCAGTTCCTCCAGGACGCGAGCGACGTGAGGTCGTTCGCCAAGCTCCCTCGTCGCTTCGGCTTCGCCATCGAGTACACCGACAGCGCCACGAATCTCCGTTACTACGAGCCAGACTTCATCGCCGTAGACCGTGAGGACCGGCACTACGTCATCGAGACCAAGGGGCAGGAGAACATTGACGTCGCGCACAAGGATAGGGCAGCGACAATCTGGTGCGATAACGCAACACTTTTGACTGACGTGCCATGGTCTTATGTTAAGGTGCCACAAGTCGAATTCGGAAAGCTTCAGCCGAGCATTCTCTCTGACGCAGTGATTGCTTTCGGATCGATTGAAGCAATCTTATGATGCGAGTTGAACCGGAGTAGGTGAAATGAGGCTGACATATCGCGAAGCGGCGCTTCGTGTTCTGCGTGAGGCCGGGTGTCCTATGACGACCCGTGAGCTTATAAACTCCGCTATCGCATCGGGCCTGATTATGCCAGGCGGTAAGACACCTCAAGCGACGATGTCCGCAGTGCTGTATCGAACGGTTCAAGGCGACCCTCGGTTCAAGAAGATAGAGGAGCGCGGTCCTTTGGGCGCGAAGCGGG
This sequence comes from uncultured Actinomycetes bacterium, assembly GCA_963702235.1. Lineage (GTDB taxonomy): Bacteria > Actinomycetota > Actinomycetes > Streptosporangiales > Streptosporangiaceae > PALSA-505. Next base: position 204,982 of record CAVPBZ010000013.1, on the reverse strand, counting down.
GCTCCGTTCGTTGGGCGCTCAATTCATGGTCGGAGACTGAGTGAATTAGCTATCTGTCCTTTCTAACGATCGATCACTGGTATCGACACGCTCGCGATGCCACATTTTTGTCTCTTGTTGCTTCGGCGCTGCCATGGGTCACTTACGGCACAAGTGACCCATCGCTGTGTTAGCCGAGTTTGACAAGGGCGGACTCCATGTGCACCGCCTGGCTGGAAGCTACCGGTACTGTCGGTGATGTGATGGACGTAGATGACGCGGCCAAGCTCGCGAGGACGATGCTTGCGGAGGTACTGCCGCGTCGCTGGCGGCATGTTCGGTCGGTGGCCCGCCGGGCTAGGTGGGTGGCTGGGAAGCTGTCACTGTCCGACGATCTGGTGGCGGCAGCTTGGTTGCATGACATCGGTTATGCCCCGGAGCTCGTTGAGACGGGATTCCATCCGCTGGATGGAGCGCGGTACCTGCGGCAGTTCGAGGTTGATGAGCACGTCGTGAGCTTGGTAGCCCACCACTCCTGCGCCAGAATCGAGGCTGAGGTCCGGGGGCTAGGTGCAGCGTTGGCGGCGGAGTTTCCACCTGGCGATCCGTTGCTGACGGACGCGCTGCTGTTCTGCGATATGACGACCGGGCCAGATGGTGACTATGTTCGGCCCGCTGACCGCCTGGTGGAGATCCGCGGCCGATACGGGCCGGATCACGAGGTCACGCGGTTTGTTGAGCGGGCCGCCTCGGAGATCCTGACGACGGCTGGCCGGGTTGAGGAATTGCTCGCGGCTCAGCCGAGGTAGGGCTGGGTCCGCTGGTCGAGGTAGTGCTGGATGCGCTGGCGCATGGAGGGATGCATGGGCAAGCTCGGCACGGCCGCGGGAGATACCCACTGCGGCTCGGATGACTCGCTGCTCGGCCGCAGCTCCCCGCCGACTGGCCGGGCGGTGAAGACGATCGAGAACTCCTGCCGGACCTCGTCGTTGCTGGTGTAGCGGATGACGTGCCGCGGGTTGGTGTAGATCCCGACCAGGCCGGTGATCTCGCAGGTGATCCCGGTCTCTTCCTCGGTCTCGCGCACCGCCGTGTCGGTGATCGATTCGCCGAGGTCCATGCCGCCGCCGGGGACGGCCCAGTTGTCGTTGTCGGTGCGGCGGATCATCAGGATCTCGCCCTGGTCGTTGACGACGATCACGTTGGCTGACGGGACGAGGCTGTTGGCCTTTGGCGCGGCCGGGTCGTTGAGGTAGTCGATCCGCTTAGGCATTCTCGGTCACTTCCTGACCGTTCCAGGTCTTGCGGGTCTGGTCCCATACCCGGTCGAAGCTGCGGGCGTAGGTCTGGAACAGGGTCCCGGAGCTGAGGTGCCGTAGGTGCAGCACAGGGGCGAAGTGCGCGGGCACCCCGTAGGCGTGGGTGTTGACCAGCATGTCGTCATCGAACCAGTAGATCGAGTTGTACAGCGTGGTGGAGTGCAGCCGGATCCTGATGCCCGGGTGGCTGGCGTAGGGCCGGTAGTAGGCCAGCAGCACGTTGCGGATCTTCGCCGCGATGGCGTCGCCGATGTCCTCCTCTTGGCCTCGCAGCGCGACCTGCGGACACTCCGGGTCACCGATCAGGACCCGGACCGATGCTCCGTCGTCGGCCTTCTTCTTCAGCAGTTCGATCTGGCGCACGTGCTGCTCGGCGAGGAAGAACCCGGAGTAGACCAGGATGCCGATGTTGTCGGTCGCATTCTCGAACAGCCTGGCCCACAAGTCGGCCGGGACGTCGGCGCGATAGGGATAGATCCGGACGATCTCGGACTCGGTGACCTCAGCCCTGCGCCTGGGCGACAGCGCATCCGGCCACAGGTATGACTCGCTCTTGCCGACCAGCACGGAGATCTGGTGCCGGAACTGCGGGTACGGCAGCCGCGCCTGAGTAATCCACCGTTCCACGGTCTTGGGGTTCACGCCGAGGTCGGAGGCGAGTTTCTCCGGAGTCAGGCGTGCGGTCAGCAGCGCGTCCCGCAGCCGGTCATTGATCACGGAGAGCACCTCCAAGAGGGACGTTTAGGGACGCACAATATCCAACCTATCTCGTCCTAGCTGGTCCTCCAAGGACTATCGGTGTCCCGCGTGTCACCGCGAGATTGGAGTCGTGGCCAATTCCGGTCACACCGGCGACTGGCCCCAACAGGGGGCCGCCAACACCAAGGAGTGGTGATCGATGCGTCACTATCTGGACACCTCGAAGACGGCCTTCACGGTGACGAGGGCCGCAGAGCCGAAGACCGAGTACGGCGGCACCCAGCAGAAGGTGGACAAGCAGACCAAGCAACCCGAGTGGGTTGTGGAGGTGCTCGCCATGGATCCCGAGCGGGGGGAGGTGATCCGGGTCACGGTGACTGGTGATCAGCCCAAGGTGAACCAGGGTCAGCCTGTCCGGTTCGAAGATCTGGAGGCGATCCCCTGGAACAACAACGGTCGCAACGGGGTCGCGTACCGCGCTGCCTCGATCCAGCCTGCTCAGCAGACCCGCGCCGCCTGACACCCGGCCTGACCGGCCCGGCGCGGCTTGCCGCCACTGGTGACCGGCCAGCCAATCCGAAAGTCCATCGCATAACGCACGGAAGGATCACCGGCTGCCATGACTAGCAGCATTACCCCGATCACATCCGCCAGCAGCAACGGTGCCGACACGAGCACCGCTGGCAAGCAGAAGCCGCGCGAGCACGGCATGACCGTGGTGCGCGACCGGGAAGCCAAGGCACTGATCAGCCTGGGCATGGACGCGCTCAGCGAGGCCCATCACGTGGGCCACGACCTGCACAGCGCGGTCTACGACGGCAAGACCAGCGTCAGCAACCCGGAGTTGCAGCAGACGCTGGCCGAGGTGCTGACCTGCATGGAACGGGCCGAGCACTACCTGCTCATGCTCGGCAGCACCTTCGAGGAGCAAGCCCCGCCCCCCGACGACGAGGAACCCCCGTGGTAGCTCCCGCAACAGATGCCGGGCCTGGAGAACTGTCATTCCCCGGCCCGGCCAGCCACACCAACACCCGTCCCCAGTCCATTGAGAAAGAGGTGAGTGGCGTGTTTCACGCTATCAGCCAGAAAGCAGCCGGTCATGTGTAGGCCATCGTGCTGCAAGCCGCGCAGCCAGGCCCCTGGCATCGCCGCGGTCGCGCTCATCATCGGCGCAGGCATCGCCGTGCACAAGATCAGCCACGTCCTGGCCCAAATCGCGCACGAGGTGATCAACGTACTGCTACTGATCACGCTGGGGGCCGGAGTCGCCGCTGCGGTGGCCATCACGGCCTGGGTCATGTCCTGGCTGGTGTGCTGGTGGCTGCGCCGCCATAAGGCACAGCAGGGCCAGGCCCGTTCCGTTCTCAGCCAGTTCAGGCCGACTCGCACCGAGCGGGTGTGCCTGGCGTGCGGCGGCGCCGGTGAAGTGCTCCGGGGCAATGGCGCTGGCGGCTTCGAGCCGCGGGCATGCCCGGAATGCCAGCCTGCCCGGCTGGCGGGGTGATCACGATGGCCCGATCTTCAGCCCGCAACCGCAGGGACACCCCCTACATGCTGGACAGGGCGTTCGTCACGGTGCACCGCAGCGCCGCCGGAGCGATCTGGCGGTTCCGCACCGAAGTGGCAGCCCTCCTCACCGCAAGCACCGGGATCTGGGAACTTGACCGGGCGGTCACGGCAGCCTGGGCGGTGGTCATCATCACCGCATCGGTTGTCATGCTCCTGGTCCTGCCGCACACCCGGCGGGAGATCATCGGCCGCGCCTGGTGCGTCCTGACGCGACACCGGATCCAGCGGGTCTGCTTCGAGACCCGGATGCACACACGATCCGGGCGGCTGCCCCTGGTGCTGCGCATCTTCCCGACTCAGGTCGGGGAGCGTGCGGTGATCTGGTGCCGGGCCGGTATCTGCGCCGAAGATTTCGAGTCGAACGCGGCCGAGATCGCCGCTGGGTGCTATGCCCGCTCGGCCCGTATCGAAGGCCACCGGCGGTGGACCCAGATCGTGATCCTCGACATCGTGCGCCGCGACACCCTAGCCCCGCACCATGTCATCGCCTCGGGCCTGACCGGGCCCAGGCAGGGCCGCTCATGACCAGCACGGATGTGCACCTGCGCCATGGGTGCGCCCGTAACCCGATGGCCGACCCGGGCGTGTTCGGCGACGACTGCCCCTGCTGGTGCCACATCAACGCGGCATCCGCTGCTGGCAGCCCTCGCAGCGTCCGCCAGCGGAAAGAGCAAGCTGACCGGGACATGCGGCTGCTGCTGGCCTATGCCCGCGAGCACGTCACACCCCGCCCCTACCGGCTGGCCGACCTGGCCGAAGCCGCGGGCATGTCAATATCCGGCGTGCGCTCGGCCTATCGCCAGGCCGACATCGATCAAGCCGCACAGGTCATCGGAGCAGATGGCCAGCGGCATATCCAGCAGGCCGTCACGGCCCTGCTCGCCCACCAGGAGCGCCAGGCCGCTTCCGGGCTGCACATCACCGCTGCCTGAACAGGCCCCCGGCGGACGCCGACACGACCCGGCGGCCGGACACGCCTGGCAGCTCAATCCACGCATCAAGTCCATTCGCTTGCAGAAAGGGAGTGTTGGCATGCCTGCCAACGTCGAATCCATGTTCTCGGTCCGCCAGATGCCCTGGCACCGCGAAGGCACCATCCTGTCCGACTACCCCGGCGACTGGGACGAAGCCCGCCGTCTCGCGGGGCTGGACTGGGACCCGGTCAGCACCGACGTGTACGCGGTGGCCGGGATCAACCCGGACGGCACCGAGCACTACGAGCCCGTCGACGGGTGGAAGGCGGTGGCCCGGTCCGACACCGGGGCCGTGCTGTCGGTCAACCGGGACACCTACACCGTGATCGATCACGGCGAGATGGGCGAGATCGTCGAAGCCGTCCTCGCCCAGCCCAACGTGAAATGGGAAACCGCCGGAGTCCTCGACGGCGGCCGGTCGGTCTGGTGCCTCGCGCTGCTCGACGAGCCGGTCAGCCTGGCCGGAGATGACAGCGTGACGCTGCCGTACCTGGCGATCACCAACCGGCACGACGGCACCGCCGCCTGCGCCCTGCGGGCGACAGCGGTCCGGATTGTGTGCGCCAACACGTTCCGCGCCGCCGAACTGGAAGGCGAGCGGACCGGCGCCACCTTCTCGTTCATCCACCGCTCGTCCTGGCGGAACCGGATCGAGGAAGCCCGCCGCGCGGTCACCGGCGCCCGGGCCGAGATCCGCCGCTACACCGAACTCGCCAACGAACTGCTCGGCATCCCCATCACGCCGAAGCAGCGGGAGCTGTTCGTCACCGAGTTCATCCCGATGCCACCGCACTGGTCTGGTGACCGACCGGGTGGCCCGCAACGTCGAGGAAGCCCGCGCACGGCTCCGGCTGATCTTCGAGTCGAACAACCACCAAGCAGGTCGCGGACACCGGCTATGGCCTGGTGCAGGCCGCCGGGGAGTACCTCGACCACGTCCGCACCGCCCGGTCCTGGGAGACCCGGCTGAACCGGACCCTGATCCGGCCCGAGCCGCTCAAGCACCGGGCCCTCTCCCTGATCCGGGAGATCGTCACAGCGGCATGACCACCCGCGGGGTGCCCCGGAAGAGGAAGCCGGGGCACCCCGCCCCCCACCACTCAAGGAAGGAGAACCAAGCTCATGAACCTGATCAGTACGTCCTGGTCCTGCGCCCGCTGCGGCGGCGCGTTCATCTCCACCCCGCCCGAGCACGGGCTGTGCCGCCAGTGCATCGCCGACCTGGAGATGCTGGCCCGGCTGGCCCCGGTGGCTCAGCAGCCCTGCCCGCAATGCGGCGGCCCGGTCTGCGCCGACTGCGGCCAGGCCCTCATCACCCTCATCCCCGCCCCGCCGGCTGCGCAAGCCCGTCAGGGAGGTGACCGGCGATGACGGCTGACAGCATCCCGGTGGCGCCGCTGTCCATCTGGGACCCGGTGCACCTGGGCACCGACGAGCTGGGCCGCCGGGTCGAGGTCACCCTGGCCGAGCGGAACATGCTGATCGGCGGCGAACCCGGCGGCGGCAAATCCGTCGCGCTCCAGCTCATCGTCGCCCACGGCGCCCTGTCGGCCGACTGCCGCCTGATCCTGGTCGACGGCAAGCGGGTCGAGCTCGGCCTGTGGCGAGAGTGCGCCGACCGGTTCATCGGCCCCTCCATCGACGACGCGATCGACACGCTGCGCTGGCTGCAAAGCCAGATCGACGAGCGCACCGAGTGGCTGCTCGACCACAAGCTACGGAAGATCACCCCGGAGCTGGGCTGGCCGGTCTACCTCATGCCGATCGACGAGGTCGCCTACTACTCCGCCACCGTCGGCACCCCAGCCCAGCAGAAGGAATTCAACGCCTGCAACCGCGACATCACCGCCCGCGGCCGCGCACCGGGCATCATCCCGGTCGAGGCCACCCAGCGGCCCAGCGCCGACATCATCCCCACCAGCCTGCGGGACCTGTTCGGCTACCGGTGGGCGTTCCGCTGCTCCACCGAAGCCAGCAGCGACACCATCCTCGGCCACGGCTGGGCCAACATGGGCTACTCAGCCACCGAGATCGACCCGCAAGCCCGCGGCGTGTCCTGGCTGCGGGCCGAAGACGGCATCCCGCGCCGGATCAAGGCCGCCTACCTGACCGACGAGCAGATCATCGAGCTGGCCGCCTGGGCAGCGCAGGCCCGCGCTGTCCATCACGCGAACAAGGTCCAGGCCGCCAGCGAGAACGTCGTCGCGCTGCGCCGCGAGGGTGATGCGGCATGACCGGCCGCTACACCGGCGACTGCTGCCCCGCCTGCGGCAGCTACCAGGTCATCCCCTACGCGATCATCCTCGGCGGCCGGGAGGAATACGGCTACCACTGCGGCACCTGCCAGATCACCTGGCGCGTCCTCACCCACACCCCCGGCCAGCCCGCCGCCGACAGCGACAAGGGAGCCCGGCGGCATGAGTGCCCCGGCGCTGACCCTGATCCCCGTCCTGACCGACCCCGGCACGGGGACCGGGGCCAGCACCCGGACCCTCCACGACGAGCTGCTCGACCGCGCCGCCCGCGACGACTACCAGCAATGGCTCACCGGCACCCTGGCCGCCGGGGGATGCGTGCGGCCGATCCGGCTGCGCGGCACCATCCGCGACATCGACCCCGCCACCGGCGAAATCCTGCACACCTTCGACACGAGCGACACCCCGGACAAAGTGATCTACCTGCCCTGCGGGGACCGCCGTGCCTCGGTCTGCCCGCCCTGCGCCGAGACCTACCGGGCCGACACCTACCAGCTCATCCGCGCCGGGCTGGCCGGGGGCAAGGGCGTCCCGGAGTCAGTCTCTATTCACCCGTGCGTGTTCGCCACTTTCACCGCCCCATCGTTCGGCCCTGTCCACACCCGTGTAGAAACGCCCGGCGGGACCATCGCCCGCTGCCGCCCCCGCCGCAAGTCCAGCTACTGCCCGCACGGGCGCGGCTGTCCTGCGGACAACGGCACAAGGAAGATGACGCCTGCCTGGGCCGTCCGTTGTGCCCGGACTGCTACGACTACAACGCCGCCGTCGTGTGGAACGCGCATGCGCCCGAGCTGTGGCGGCGCACCGTCATCACCCTGCGCCGCCAGCTCGCCAAGCTCGCCAAAACCCACGGCGCCCGGATCAAGCTGTCCTACGCCAAGATCGCCGAATTTCAGCGCCGCGGCGCAGTCCACTTCCACGCCATCTTCCGCATCGACGGCCTGGACCCGGTCCACCCCGAACGCACCGTCCCGCCGCACCCGGCCATCACCGCCGACCTGCTCGCCGACCTGATCCGCCAGGTCACCGCCGCCGCCTGGTTCGCCACCGTCTCCCACCCAGCCAAGCCGAACGGATGGGACATCAGCTGGGGAGCCCAGGTCGACCCGCGGGTCGTCAAGCTGACCGGCGGCGGGCAGATCAGCGACGTCGCCGTCGCCTCCTACCTGGCCAAGTACGCCACCAAATCGACCGAGCCAGTCGGCGTCCCACCCGGCCGGATCACCGCCGACAACGCCAGCATCTACGCCACCCCGCGCACCCACCAGGGGCGACTGATCGCCGCGTGCCTGCGGGTCGGCGCTCATACGCATGAGGACTACAAGTCTCTGCGGCGGTGGGCTCACATGCTCGGCTACCGCGGCCACTTCGCGACCAAGAGCCGCCGCTACTCGACCACCATGCGCGCCCTTCGTGCCGCCCGCCGCGAGTGGCACCGCCGCCAGCACCCCTATGCCCACCACCAGTCTGACCAGACCGTCATCACCGACACCGATCTGGAATGGGCCGGCCGTGGCTGGCGCACCACCGGCGACGCACTCCTCGCCCTCTCCGCAGCGGCACGAGCGCGCGAGCACCGCCGCATCGCACGAGAGGAACTCACATCCGCCTGACCAGCAGAAGGGATTAGCCTCCGTGGACAAGATCAGTGTCCGCAAGTGGTACTCGACCGCCGAAGTCGCAGAGATGCTTGGCTACGGCGTCACCAAGACCAAGTTCCTCGTCCTGTCTGGGCAGATCCGCTCGATCAAGGACGGCGGGCAGCCGGCGCATCCTGCCCGAATGGGTGGACGACTACATCCGGCGCCGCATCGAGGAACAGGCAGCATGAGCAAGCGTCGCAATGGGGAAGCCTCGATCTTCCCCTACCGCAACGGTTACGCCGCCTACGCCTGGATCACCACGCCCGATGGCGAGCGGAAGCGCAAATGGGTCTACGGCAAGACCCACGACGAGGTTCATGACAAGTGGATCAAGCTGCTTACTCGGGCGAGTCGAGGGCCCGATGCAGACCACCACGCCAACCGTGGCCCACTACCTCGCGTACTGGCTTCGGGAGATCGTCGAACCCAGCCTCGCGCCGAAGACCTACGACTACTACGAGATGTTCAGCCGGTTGTACATCGCGCCGGATCTCGGTGCCAAGCGTCTTGACCGGCTCCAGGTCCGCGACGTTCGATCCTGGCTCAACGGGCTGCGGCAAGCCTGCCAATGTTGCGTGCAGGGCAAGGACGCTGCTCGGCCGCTAGAACGGCAGCGCTGCTGCGCGATCGGCAAATGCTGCGGCCAGCGGCTCTCCGAGCGCACCATCAAGGACGCCCGAGACACACTCCGGGCTGCCCTGGCCAACGCGGTGGCCGAAGAGCTGCTGACCAGGAACGTGGCCACCGTCGTGCGACTCGCCCGCACCACGCAAGCGCAAGCGGAACTGATGGTCCGTAGAGGAAGCCCGCGCCTTCCTCGAATCGGCCCGTCAACGACTCGCGATCCGCTATATGCCGCCTACGTCCTGGTCCTGGTGCTCGGCCTGCGCCGCGGTGAGGCGCTCGGGCTCACCTGGGATGACATCAACCTGGATGCCGCGGAAGTCGCCGTGACCTGGCAACTCCAGCGCTGCGCGCGGACAGCTCCACCATCGCGAGACCAAGACGCCGGGCTCCGAAGCCACTCTGCCGCTACCCGACATCTGCCTGACCGCCCTCAAGCTCCGCGCGGAGCGAGCAAACCCGCGATCGGGCCGCTGCTGGGGACATCTGGCAAGACATCGGGCTCGTGTTCACCACCACTCTATGGCACGCCCTACGAACCGCGGAACTTCGCCCGCCACTTCGCCCTGCGCTGCAAGAAGGCGGGCGTCCGCTACATCAAGGTCCACGACACCCGCCGCACGTGCGGGTCGCTTCTGGCCGCGCTCGACGTGCACCCTCGCGTCGCCATGCAGATCCTGCGGCACAGCAAGATCGCGATCACGATGGAGATCTACACCGAGGTTCCGGACGCCCGAACTCGCGACGCGCTACGGCGCCTGGGCGACCAGCTCGACGGCTAGCGTTGCTGTACTCCGGTGTTGTACGAGTACCTAAGCAAGATCATTGCCAGGACGTTTTACCTGGTGGAGCCAAGGGGAGTCGAACCCCTGACCTCCTGGTTGCAAACCAGGCGCTCTGCCAGCTGAGCTATGGCCCCGAAGAAAGCTGCTTCCCAAGGGTACCGGCAACCAGCGGCGGCGCGGCTGAATAGCCGCTGCGGTGCGCCACGAGCTGCCGGATCTGCGTGAACCTAGCCGGCCGAGGCGAGCAGATCCGGCAGCTGGGCGATGCTGTCGATCAGGTGGGTAGCCCCGGCCTGGCGCATCCGTGCCGGGGTGTGCGGGCCGGTCAGGACGCCGGCCACGATGCGCGCCCCGGCCCTGCGGCCGGCCAGCAGGCCGTGCTCCGTCCCGCAGGCTACGGCCACCTCGCGCACGTCTCCGGTACCGAGCCGGAGCATGGCGGTGAGTACCAGGTCGGGCCAGGGGAACGCGCGGTTTACGTCGTCAGGGGACAGGGCGAGGTCGCCGTGTCCCCGCCAGCCGAGGGTGTCCAGGATGAGGCTCAGCAGGTCCCCGGGCAGTCCGGTCGTCAGGCACACCCGGACTCCGGATCCGGTGAGCTTGTCGATGGTCTCCTCGGCACCGGGCAGTGCGGCCAGCCCGTTGCGCTCGACGGCGGCACGGTAAGACCGCGCGAACGCCAGGCTGGCGACCTGCGCCCGGGCCTGGTTGTCGGGGAACAGGCTGCCGAAGACATCGGCGGCGGAGCGGCCACGGCCCCGGCTGACCTGTGCCATGCACCGCGCGAAGTCACTCGTCCCCGCGACCACGCCCTGCGTCGCGATCGCCTCGGCGAACGCCCGCTCGACCATGCTCTCCTGGCCGACGCCGTCCCCGACGGTCGTCCCCACCAGTCCGCAGCACACCAGGGTGACGTGGGGTGTGCTGCTCACCTGATCGCCTCCAGGTGCCGGGCTCAGGTCCTCCCGTCAGGAATCCTGGACCCTGGCGGAATCGTCACTCATCGTCGCCCGTAGTGGCCTCTGTCCACAGGTCAAGCTCGGAACGATCGGCCTGCACTTTCCGCCAGAGCGCGAAAGCACCCATGCCGACCAGGGCAACCAGGAGATACTTCTTCACTGTCTGAACCCTTCAGGAGCTGATGGCCGAAAGAACCCGGCCGCGACGATATCCGGCCAGCCTAGCAAGCCGCCACGCTAGCGTGGCCGGACCGTCCGGGTCTCGTCCCACACCGGGCCGGCCGCCTCGTACACGTCCCCGTCGGAGCCGAACACGAGGAACCGGTCGAACCACCGGGCAAACCACCGGTCATGCGTGACCGCGAGCACCACGCCCTCGTAGGACTCCAGGCCGCTCCGCAGTGCCTCGGCGCTGTCCAGGTCCAGGTTGTCGGCCGGCTCGTCGAGCAGCAGCAGGGTTGACCCGGCCAGCTCGAGCAGCAGGATGCAGCCGCGCCTGCTGTCCGCCGGAGAGAGTCCCGAACGGCTGCGAGGCGCAGAGCTGCAGCTCATGAGTGAGCTTGGTGACGTTCGCATGCGGGTGAAGCACGTAACGCCAGCCGACGACAAAGCGCACGAGCTTGAATTCGTAGAGACCCAACTCGCAGGGCTGGCGGAAGCCCTGATATCAGGCAAGATGACGCCAGAGCTTGCCGGTAGGGCGGAGTCCGGACTCATGGCGAAGCGAGACAGGCTCATTGCCGAGGCTCACCCTGAGGTAGTGGAGTGGAGCGAGGCTGACACTACCTTCGGGGAACACTGGCAGGCGCTTGACAGGAAAGGCCGTCAAGCGTTCCTAGTTCAAAACGGAGTCATCGCGATCGTGGGATTGGAACTCAACATGACCGACCTCGACACCGGTGAACTGGCGCATGACGCCGAGGCCACCGCTGCTGGTGACTGTCCCGGACTGCGGCTTGCGATCGCCGGCGATCAGCCGGACCAGCGTGGTCTTGCCCGCGCCGTTCGGGCCGATGAGCGCCGCCGTCATGCCCTCGCCCACCCGGAACGACACGTCGTCCAGCAGCAGCCGTCCGTCCGGCAGGATGTGGCTGAGGTGCGCGGTTTCGACGTGCCCCACCCGCGCTCCCTTCCCCGCCCGCCGTCCGCCGTCCGCCGCGCGGTCCTGCCGCCCTGCGGTGCCGGTCAGCCAGGCCCGGACTTTCGCAATAGTCCGGCAGGGCCGACAATAGCCGGGTGCACCCCGAACCTTTCAACCCGAATTCCCGGCTGCGGGCCTCGGACGCCGACCGCGAGCAGGCTGCGGACGTGCTGAACGCCGCGCTCGCCGAGGGCAGGCTGTCGGTCACCGAGCACTCCGACCGGCTGGACGCGGTCTACGAAGCCAAGACGCACGCCGAGATCGCGCCGCTCATCGATGACCTGCCGGCGCAGGACGCCGCATCGGCGCCTGCCCGCAGGACGGACCTGGCGCCGGCCACCGGGCGCCGCCAGCTGGTCATCGCGATATTCGGCGGGGCGTCACGGAAGGGGAAGTGGAACGTCGAGCCGAAGATGGCCGCGGTGACCATCTTCGGCGGCGCGTCGTTCGACTTCCGTGACGTTCAGCTGCCGCAGCAGGAGATCGCGCTGCACTGCACGTCGGTGTTCGGCGGGGTGGACATCGTGGTGCCGCCGGAGATGCGGGTGATCGATTCCGGCATCGCCCTGTTCGGCGGGCGCGACACCGACTCGGGGAGCGCGGAGTCCGGCGACCCCCATGCCCCGGTGCTGCGCCTGACCGGGCTGACCCTCTTCAGCGGGCTGAGCGTCCGGCACAAGCAGCGCAAGCTGAAGAACAAGGAGCTCCGCCCCTGATCAACAGGACGCTAGGATTCCTGGCCCGGCGGCCTGGTCAGCGCCACGCTCGGGATCTTCCGTTCGACGACCTCGCTGGCGACTTCGGAGAGCTTCCTGTTGTGTTCGCGCGCGTAGTTCCTGAGTAGTGCGAATGCCTCGTTGACGGTGATATTCAGGTACTCGGCGAGCATTCCCTTGGCCTGCTCGACGACTACCCGGCTGTTCAGAGCCGCCTGCAACTGCCCGGTGAGCAGGCTGTGCTCCCTGAGCGCGCGTTCCTGGATGAGCGCGATCGCGGCCATTTCGGCCATTGCTTGCGCGAGTTCCATCTCGGCGTCGGTGAACGGCTCGTCGTCGCCGCGGAACAGGTTCAGGGCGCCGATGATGTCGGTGCGAATCCGCAGCGGGACCGCGCACATCGTCTGGAAGCCCACTTCGGACGCGTGCGGGCCAAAAACTGGCCAGCGGGCGCGGCTGTCAGCCGCGCTCGCCTGTACGGGCCGCCCCAGGGAGAACGCGTCCAGGCAGGGGCCCTCCGCACCCTGCAGCTCGAAGAGCTCGAGCAGTCGCATCCGTTCCTCAGAGGATGCGATCAGCCGCAGGCCGCCGCGCCCGTCGGCCAGCATGACCCCGGCCGCCTCGGCGCCGAGAATCTCAACCGAGTCGGCAGACAGGCCGTGCAGGAACTCGACGATGTCGAAATCGCTGACCAGTGTGTCCGCCAGGCGAACGAACGCGCGAGCGAGCATGGCGTCGCGGGCCGTGCCGTCCCTCCGGTCACCTCCGTGGGTGCCCGCGGGCCGCCGGGCATCCCTGCCGCCGGGCTCAGTCATCGAATCGCACCCGCCGTTCGACGACGTCCTGCGCGATGTCGTACATCGACCGTCCGCTCCCGAACGCTGCGGCGCGTAGCCGGGCGAGCGCGTTGGGCACGGTATCGTTCAGTTGCGCGGCGATCATCCCGGTGGCCTGGTGGATCACGATCCGGTCAGTTCCGGCGGTCGCCAGCAACCCGGCCAGCCCCGCGTCACCTGGCGCGTACTGCTGGGACAGCACGGCATCACGCGCGATGTCCGCGGCGACGAGCGCATCGGTCAGGTGGTCGTCAGTCAGCATCCCTGGCCGGGCGCGGCATAGGTCGAGCGTGCCGATACCGCTTCGCCCGATGCTGAGCGGCAGGGAGAACTCGGCGTGCACTCCGGCCGCCAGGGCGGCCGCCGCGAACGCCGGCCAGCGATTCGCGCTCTCGGCGGCGAGGTCCGGCAGCAAGACCGGAATCCGGGAGGTGTAAGCCTGCAGGCACGGGCCCTCGCCCAGTTCCATCTGCAGCGTGGTGACCGTGCGCGCGTGCGGCCCGGCGCTGGCCAGCACGCTCACGGCATTGGCCCCGCCCATCAGCACCAGCGCGCACCCGGACAAGGCCATCTCATCCACCGCGAACAGGCACAGCCGCTGCATCAGCTCGCCGACACCCGCCGTGACGTCCCGGTCAGTGACAGCCGCCACGATGCGGGCCCGCCGTCCGTCGTCCGGCACGCCGCCTCCTCCGCCCACAGAGCAGCCTGCGGGCCTCTTTCACGGTACTCCGTGGAACGTGAGTTGACAGGGGCGAGCCTGCCGGGCGAAGCCCGGCCCCGGGGGTTCCAGGGGGTCGCCCCCTGGGATAAATGACGCGACGACCCCCGGTGCGCAAGCACAGGGGCCGCCCGAGTCGCGTGGGCCTGGATGGACTTGAACCATCGACCTCCGCCTTATCAGGGCGGCGCTCTAACCGAGCTGAGCTACAGGCCCGTACTCGCCGCGCCACGGGGCGCGACGAAGTTCGACGGGACAGGCTACCGCATCCGGCGGGGGTACGGGTCAGTCGGTCTCCTTCAGCGTGACCTCTACGCCGCCGGCCAGGTCAGCGGTGATGTTGTAGAGCACCGAGCCCACGGTGGAGATCGCCGTGATCAGCACGACGTTGATGGCGCCGAGCAGGCCCGTGTAGCCGAGGACCCGCGAAGCGGACAGGTAAGTCTGCAGGTTGAAGCCCGACGAGCTCTGGCTGGACGTGATGCTCTGGATGGTCCGCTGCAGCGCGTCGAACACGCCGAGGCTGGACAGCACCGCGTACAGCACCGCGACCGCGACGAACAGCACGATGAACGCGACCAGCGAGATGACGAAGCTGAACTTCATCACCGACCAGGGCTCTACCCTGGCCACGGTCAGCTGGGCCTGCCGGCCCGTGCGCTTGGCCGACTTGTTCCGCCTGATCCGCAGCGAGGCCAGCTTGGACCTGGGCGGCTCGGCCGGCGGGTACTGCCCGGGGAACGGCGGTGCCTGGTCCCTGGTGGCCGTGCCGTTCTCCTGGCCGCCGGGGTAGCCGGGTCCCGCGCCAGGACCGCCGTACGCGGGTCCGGCGTCAGGGCCGCGGAACGAGCCGCCCGGCGCGGCGGCACCGAACCCGCCGCCCTGGTAGGCGCCGGCGTACTCGCCCTGGTAGTCACGGGCGTACTCACCCTGCTGCCCGTTGGCGTAGCCAGCTTGGCCGAAGCCAGGGCCGTCAAAGCCCGGGCCGTGCTGAGCCGGGCTGGCGAAGGCATCGGTCTGCGGTGCGGCGCCGAACCCGGGGCTCGCCGCCGCAGCGTCACCGAAGCCCGGCGCCCCTGCAGCAGCGTCGAAGCCCTGCTCGTCGGGCGCTTCCGCGGCGAACCCGGGGTCTGGCGCGGGTGCGTCGCTGAATCCGGCGGCGGGGACGTCGCTGAATCCGGGTGCCGCCGCCGTGTCGCCGACCGCGGTCACGTCGGCCGGGTACGGGTGCTCGTCGCGGCCTGATTCGGTCTCCTGGTCCAGGTCCGGCGGGTCAGCCCCAGTGCCGACCGCAGCCGACCCGGATCGCCATGACGATGGCTCCGAGCCGTGATCCACGTCATCCTCCTCCGGCGCGTGTCCTAGGTCGAGGTTATCCCCAGGAAGCGCGGTAACACGCGGCCAGGTATTACTGCCGCTTTCTCTTGTACTCATGAGACGTCGCCACCGCCCGTTTCGTTGGCCTCGGTCTCGGTTTCGTCGGCGCCGGCCTCGTCGGGCGACTCGTCCGCGCCCGCCTCCAGCGATTCCGCGTTGCGGGCGATCGCGACCACGCTGTCACCTGGTTCCAGGTTCATCAGCCGGACCCCCATCGTCTGCCTGCCCGAGAGCTTCACCTCGCCGGCCCGGGTCCTGATTACCCCGCCGGCGGACGTGATCGCGAACACCTCGTCCTCCGGCCTGGTCATCAGCGCACCGACCAGTTCACCCCGCGAGTCCACGATCCGCGCGGTGAGTACACCCGTTCCTCCCCGATTCTGTAGCGGATATTGCTCCGCCGGGGTGCGCTTGGCAAAACCGCCACCGGTCGCGACCAGCACATCCTCTCCCTCGCGCACCACGTGCATATCCAGCAACTCGTCTCCGTTGACGAACCGCATGCCGATCACGCCCGAGGTGACCCGGCCCATCGGGCGCAGCGCCTCGTCGCTGGCCCGGAACCTGATCGACTGGGCCTTCCTGCTGAGCAGCAGCAGGTCCTCATCGGGCGAGACGAGCCGGGCCGCGATCACCTCGTCGTCCTCGCGCAGGTTGATCGCGATGATGCCGCCGGTCCGCGGCGAGTCGAAGTCGGTCAGCCGGGACTTCTTCACCAGGCCGGACTTGGTGGCGAGCACAAGATAAGGCGCGACCGCGTAATCGCGCAGCGCCAGCACCTCGGCGATCTCCTCGTCCGGCTGGAAGGCGAGCAGGTTGGCCACGTGCTGGCCGCGGGCGTCCCGGCCGGCATCCGGCAGCTCGTAGGCCTTGGCCCGGTAGACCCGGCCCTTGTTGGTGAAGAACAGGATCCAGTGGTGGGTGGTCGTGACGAAGAAGTGCTCGATGATGTCGTCGGTGCGCAGCTGGGCGCCGCGAACGCCCTTGCCGCCCCGCCGCTGGGCGCGGTACAGGTCGGTCTTCGTGCGCTTGGCGTAGCCGCCGCGGCTGATCGTGACGACCACGTCTTCCTCGGCGATCAGATCCTCGTCGGACATGTCGCCGTCGTAGGCGATGATCTGCGTCCGCCGCTCGTCGCCGTACTTGGCGACGATCTCGCCGAGCTCGGTCGAGATGATCTCCCGCTGCCGCTCCGGCCGGGCGAGGATGTCCTTGTAGTCGGCGATGTGCATCATCAGGTCGTCGTACTCGTCGGTGAGCTGCTGGCGCTCGAGCGCGGCGAGCTTGCGCAGCTGCATGTCGAGAATGGCGCGCGCCTGGATCTCGTCGATGTCGAGCAGCTGGATCAGGCCCTGCTGCGCCTCGGCAGCCGAGGCGCTCGCCCGGATCAGCGCGATCACCTCGTCGATCGCCTCGATCGCCTTGATCAGCCCCCGCAGGACGTGCGCCCGCTCCTGGGCCTTGTTGAGCAGGTACTGGGTGCGCCGGACGATCACGTCGATCTGGTGCGCGACCCAGTACCGGATCATCTGGTCCAGGCGCAGGGTGCGCGGCACCTCGTCGACCAGGGCCAGCATGTTCGCGCCGAACGTGTCCTGCAGCTGGGTGTGCTTGTACAGGTTGTTCAGCACGACCTTGGCCACCGCGTCCCGCTTGAGCACGATGACCAGCCGCTGGCCGGCCCGGTTGCTGGACTCGTCCCGGACGTCGGCGATGCCGCCGATCCGGCCGTCCTTCACCAGCTCAGCGATCTTCAGCGCCAGGTTGTCCGGGTTGACCTGGTACGGCAGCTCGGTGGCGACCAGGGTGGTGCGGCCCTTGATGTCCTCCTCGACCTCGACCACCGCGCGCATGGTGATCGAGCCGCGGCCCGTCCGGTACGCATCCCTGATCCCGCGGCGGCCGACGATCTGCGCGGAGGTGGGGAAATCGGGCCCGGCGATCCGCTCTATCAGCGCATCGAGCAGGTCCTCGTCGGTGGCCTCGTAGTTGTCAAGGTACCACTGGACCCCGGCTCCGATCTCGCGCAGGTTGTGCGGCGGGATCTTGGTGGCCATGCCGACCGCGATGCCCTCCGAGCCGTTGACCAGCAGGTTGGGGAACCGGGCGGGCAGGACCGTGGGCTCCTGCCCGCGGCCGTCGTAGTTCTCGCGGAAGTCGACGACGGCCTTGGTGTCGATGTCCCGCAGCATCTCCATGGCCAGCGGGGCGAGCTTGCACTCGGTGTACCGCATGGCCGCGGGCGGGTCGTTGCCCGGCGAGCCGAAGTTGCCCTGGCTGTCGATCAGCGGATACCGCATCGACCACGGCTGGGCCATCCGGACCAGCGCGTCGTAGATCGCGCTGTCGCCGTGCGGATGGTACTGGCCCATCACGTCGCCGACCACCCGCGCGCACTTGAAGAACGACCGGTCCGGCCGGTAGCCGCCGTCGTACATCGCGTACAGGATGCGGACGTGCACCGGCTTGAGGCCGTCCCGCACGTCCGGCAGCGCCCGGCCCACGATGACCGACATCGCGTAGTCGATGTAGCTGCGCTGCATCTCGACCTGAATGTCGACGGGCTCGGTGCGGTCACCGCCGCCCGGCCCGCCCGGCGCACCCGTGTCCAGCTCAGTCAAATTCCTGGCCTTTCGGTCTCAAACGCCGTCCGGCGTTTGAAGTCCTTGACTTTGATCTTCGGTCTTGATCTTTGTCTTTAGTTCTTGATCTTGGGGGGAATGCGGGGGGCGAAGCCCCCCGCAGGTCAGATGTCGAGGAAGCGGACGTCCTTGGCGTTGCGCTGGATGAACGAGCGCCGCGCCTCCACGTCTTCTCCCATCAGCACGGTGAACAGCTCGTCGGCCTGGGCCGCGTCGTCCACCGTCACCTGCAGCAGCACCCGGTGCGCCGGGTCCATGGTGGTCTCCCACAGCTCGGAGGCGTTCATCTCGCCCAGGCCCTTGTACCGCTGGACGCCGTCCCGCGGCCTGGGGTCCCTGCGGCCGGCCGCGATCCCCGCCGCGATCACCCGGTCCCGCTCGGCGTCGGAGTAGGCGTACTCCGGCGGCACCCCGCGGCCATCCCACTTGATCTTGTAGAGCGGCGGCTGGGCCAGGTAGACGTGACCGGCCTCGATGACCGGCTTCATGAACCGGAACAGCAGGGTGAGCAGCAGCGTGCGGATGTGCAGCCCGTCCACGTCCGCGTCCGCCATCAGGATGACCTTGTAGTAGCGGAGCTTCTCGAGCGTGAAGTCGTCGTGAATCCCGGTGCCCAGCGCCGTGATCATGGCCTGGACCTCGTTGTTCTTCAGCACCCGGTCGATCCGGGCCTTCTCCACGTTCAGGATCTTGCCGCGGATCGGCAGGATGGCCTGGTACATCGGGTCGCGGCCGCCCTTGGCCGAGCCGCCGGCCGAGTCACCCTCGACCACGTAGATCTCGCACAGCGCCGGGTCCGAGGACTGGCAGTCGGCCAGCTTGCCCGGCAGCGACGTGGACTCGAGCAGGCTCTTGCGCCGGGTCAGGTCGCGGGCCTGGCGGGCCGCGATCCGGGCTCGCGCGGCCTGGGTGGCCTTGGTGATGATGTCCTTGGCCTCGCCCGGGTTGCGCTCGAACCAGTCCCGCAGGTGGTCGTTGCACGCCTTCTGCACGAACGACTTCGCCTCGGTGTTGCCGAGCTTGGTCTTGGTCTGGCCCTCGAACTGCGGCTCGGCCAGCTTGACCGAGACGATCGCGGTGAGCCCCTCGCGCACGTCCTCGCCGGTCAGGTTGTCGTCCTTCTCGCGGAGCAGCTTCTGCTCCCGGGCATACCTGTTGACGATCGTGGTCAGGGCGGAGCGGAAGCCCTCCTCGTGGGTGCCGCCCTCGGCCGTGCTGATCGTGTTGGCGAACGTGTGCACCGACTCGGCGTACGAGGCGTTCCACTGCATGGCGATCTCGACGGCGATGCCCTCGCCCTCGTCGCCGAACTCGATGACCGAACCGTGCACCGGCTCCTTGGAGGCGTTCAGGTACCGGACGAAGTCCGCGATGCCGCCCGGGTAGCAGTAGCTGACCACGTGCGGCTCGCCGTTGATATGGTCGGGTCGCTCGTCGGTCAGCGTCACCCGCAGGCCGCGGTTGAGGAAGGCCATCTCCTGCAGCCGCCGGGACAGCGTCTCGAAGCTCCAGTCCAGCGTCTCGAAGATCGACGGGTCCGGCCAGAAGTTCGTCGTGGTGCCGTGCTCGTCGGTCGGCTCGCCGCGGATCACCTCGGTGACCGGGTCACCCCGCTCGTAGGACTGGCGCCAGACGTGTCCCTCCCGGCGGACCTCCACGTCGAGCCGCCGCGACAGTGCGTTCACCACCGAGACGCCGACGCCGTGCAGCCCGCCAGAGACCGCGTAGGACTTGCCGTCAAACTTGCCGCCGGCGTGCAGCGTGGTGTGCACGACCTCCAGCGCGGACCGCTGCTCCACCGGGTGCAGGTCCACCGGGATGCCGCGGCCGTTGTCGCTGACCCGGACGCCGCCGTCCGGCAGCAGGGTCACGTCGATCGTGTCGCAGTACCCGGCCAGGGCCTCGTCCACCGAGTTGTCCACGACTTCCTGGACGAGGTGGTGCAGGCCGCGCTCACTGGTGGAGCCGATGTACATGCCGGGTCGCTTGCGTACCGCCTCGAGACCCTCGAGGACGGTAATCGAGCGTGCGTCATAGGACGACAAAGTTTCTGAACCCCTCCTGCCGGGACAGCGCCACCAGACCCCAGCGCCACGAGACCCCGGCGTCGGCTGCCCGGTGCGCTCTCCTATTTTACCTGGGAGTTCCCTCTGCCACGGGCGTGTTCAGCCGTACGTGTCACGCGGCCCGCGGCCGCCCGCGGCCCGCCACGCGCCGGGCTGGCGGGGAGGTGCCGCGGGGCCCCGGACCTTCACCCGCCGGACCGTGCCGTCGCCGAGCTCGGCGTTCAGCCGCCGCACCAGCGTGGCGGCCAGCAGCCGCAGTTGGGTGGCCCACGCGGTGGAATCGGCGATCACCACCAGCTCGCCGTCGGCGAAGCCGTCCGGCCGGGCGTGAGCGGCGAGCTCCGGGCCGACGATCTGCTCCCAGCGGCCGAACGCCGAGCCGACCGCGGCCTGCTGCTGCCAGCCGCGCTCGGCCAGCAGCCGGGTGATCGCCGCCGCCAGCGGCTGCGGATCGTCGCTGCCGGATTTGCGGTCCGCGGCAGGGGTCGATCGGAGCCGTTCGGAAAATTTATTTTGGCCCGAACGGGCAGCCAAGCGCGAGCGCCCGGGCGCCGGGCTCACATCGCGGTCCCTGGCGTCCTGCATGGCGGCCGCGAGCGCCTCGCGGGCACTGCGGATCCTGTCGCCGGGATCGTCAGCGGGCACGGGTGATCACCCCGTCGGATACGTCGAACCTGGTGGCCGTCATCGCCGCGGGCAGGTCGGCGGGCACGGCGGCGGTGACGAGGACCTGCTCGGCGGCGGCCGCCACCGCGGCCAGCCGCTCCCTGCGCTGCCCGTCGAGCTCGGCGAAGACGTCGTCGAGCAGCAGCACCGGGTCATCGCCGGCCGTGCGCAGCAGCTCGTAGCCGGCCAGCCGCAGGGCGAGCGCGAGCGACCAGGACTCGCCGTGGCTGGCGTACCCGCGGGCGGGCAGCTCGCCGATGCGCAGGTCCAGCTCGTCCCGGTGCGGGCCGACCAGGCAGACGCCACGCTCCAGCTCAGCGCCGCGGGATTCGGCGAGCGCCTCGCGCAGGCTGGCCGCCAGCTGATCCTGATCGCAGGCCGGCTCGGTCTTGTCGCGCAGCGACGGGCGGTAGCTGATCTCCACGGCGCACTCGTCGCCGGAGACCGCGGCGTAGGCCTTGACCGCCAGCGGGCGGAGCGCGCCAACCAGGTCGAGCCGTCCGGCCATCAGCTCGGCGCCGGTCCGGGCCAGCTGCTCATCCCAGGCATCGAGGGCGCCGAGCATCGGCCGGTTGCCCGGCGGCCTGGCCCGCGCGGACTTCAGCAGCGCCGTCCGCTGCTTGACGACCCGCTCGTAGTCGGACCTGACCCCCGCGTACCGCGGCGCCGACTGGACGAGCAGGTCGTCGAGGTACCGGCGGCGCTCGCCGGGATCGCCCTTGACCAGGGCGAGGTCCTCGGGGGCGAACAGCACCGCGCGCAGCGTGCCCAGGATCTGCCGGGGCCGCGGCACCGGGGCGCGGTTGAGCCTGGCCCGGTTGGCCCGGGCCGGGTTGATCTCGATCTCGATCAGGCTGCTGCGGCCGGCCGATGTGACCGCGGCGCGCACGATGGCCCGCTCGGCGCCGCTGCGGACCAGCGGCGCGTCGGTGGCGACGCGGTGGCTGGCCAGCGTCGCGACGTAGCCGACCGCCTCGACCAGGTTGGTCTTGCCCTGGCCGTTCGCGCCGGTGAACGACGTCACGCCGGGCTCCAGCGCCAGATCCGCCGCCCGATAAGAGCGGAAGTCCGTCAGCGCGAGCCGGGTGAGGTGCACAGCTGCGACATTACTGCGCTAGGAGAGAGACTGCTCATGGCCGCAGCGAACCGCTCACGTCAACTGGTGTCGTGAGGACCGGGGCTCGGGCCCCCGGGATAAATACGGAGGGTGGCCCACGGCGAAATCGGCCGAAGGCCGATGAGCAGGCTGATCCCAGCTCAGCCGCCTAGCCGGATCGGCATCAGCAGGTAGCGGTAGTCGGGTGCCTGGTCGGCGGCGGGCTTACCGGTGATCACGGCAGGCTTGGCCGGGGTGGTGAACGAGATCCGGACGGTGTCGGAGTCCAGCACGGTCAGCCCGTCGAGCAGGTACTGCGGGTTGAACGCGATCTGGATGTCCTCGCCCTCGTAGCTCGCCTCCAGCGTCTCGGCCGCCTGGGCCTCGTCGCCGGTGCCCGCCTCGAGCAGCAGCTGGCCGGCCGAGAAGGACAGCCGGACCGGGGTGTTGCGCTCGGCCACCAGCGCGACCCGCTTGACCGACTCGGCCAGCAGCGCGGCAGGCAGCTCGGCAGTGGCGTTCACCTGGTCCGGCAGCAGCGCCTGGTAGCGGGGGAACTCGCCGCCGAGCAGGCGGGTGGTCGCGCGCCTGCCGCCGCCCTCGAAGCCGATCATCCCGTCCCCGTTCTCGCCGGGCAGCGCCAGCGCGATCGAGACCTCCGCGCCCGCGGTCAGTGCGCGGGCGGTGTCGGCCAGCGCCTTGCCGGGGACCAGGACGGCCGCGTTGAGATCCGGCCGGGCCGGATTCCAGCGCAGCTCGCGCACCGCGAGCCGGTACCTGTCGGTGGCGATCAGCGTGAGCGTGTCATCCTCGATCTCGATCCGCACCCCGGTCAGCGCAGGCAGCGTGTCGTCGCGGCCCGCGGCCGTGGCCACCTGGGCCACCGCGGCCGCGAACACGTCGCTTTCCACGGTGCCAACCGATGGCGGCATGTCGGGCAGCGCCGGGTAGTCCTCGGACGGCAGCATGAGCAGGGAGAACTGCGCGCTGCCGCAGGTCACGATCGTCCGTGAGCCATCCGTGCGCAGCTCGACCGGCCGCGGCGGCAGGCTGCGGGTGATCTCGCTGAGCAGCCGCCCGGAGACCAGCACATCGCCTTCCTCGTCCGCGGTCACCGGCAGCGAGGCCTGGGCGGAAACGTCATAGTCGAAGCTGGACAGGGTGAGCTCCGCGCCCGCCTGCAGCCGCATGCCGGCCAGCACCGGGAGGGCCGGGCGGGCTGGCAGCGCCCGCGCCGTCCACGCCACGGCCTCCGCCAGCACATCGCGCTCTACCTGGAATTTCACTGCGAACCGCCTCCTGTCCGCTGCTGATGTGTAGGGATCCTCGCACAGGGGTACGTCGCTGCCGACAAGTTAATGATGCCGCGCCCATGCCTGGCAGGCATCGCCCCTGACCGATGTCGGGTGGTCGCCCCCGCGGCCACCCACTGCTGGTTGTGAAGTTTGTAGATAAAGAAGGGAACGTAGTCGCAGTAGGTGCGGTGGATCGTGGGGACAACCGGCGTTAGCCCAGGCCGGCCCGGCATCTGCTGCCCACAGGGGGTGTGAGTAGGAACCCCGCCGGCAATGGCCTGCTGTGTGCTGTCGCGATGCCGCCGCTGATTGTCCGCACGTTCTCCCCTGCATGTACCCGGTTGTCCGCCGGTTCCCCCGAGCTTTTCCCCAGACTTGTCCACAGGCTGTGCGTTCAGAATGCGGGCCGCGAACTGATTTGCGGGGGTTAGCACCGCCGTCATCCCGCCGTTTCCCTGCGTTCACCGGTGTTCATCCGGACCTGGCCTGCTGCTTGATGCGGTTGGTCAGCTCGGTGACCTGGTTATAGATCGACCGGCGCTCGGCCATCAGCGACCGGATTTTACGATCCGCGTACATGACCGTCGTATGGTCGCGGCCGCCGAACTGCTGGCCGATCTTGGGCAGCGACAGGTCGGTGAGCTCCCGGCACAGGTACATGGCGATCTGCCGGGCGGTGGCGAGCACCCGGGACCTGGACGTGCCGCACAGGTCGTCGATCGACAGGCCGAAGTAGGAAGCGGTCTGCCCCATGATCGTGGTCGCCGTGATCTGCGGCCCCTGCGCCTCGGGAATGAGGTCCTTCAGCACGATCTCGGCCAGCTGCAGCTCCACCGACTGCCGGTTGAGGCTGGCGAATGCGGTCACCCGGATGAGTGCGCCCTCGAGCTCGCGGATGTTGGTGGAGATCCGGCTGGCGATGTACTCCAGCACCTCGGGCGGCGCGTTGAGTCCCTCCTGGACCGCTTTCTTGCGCAAGATGGCGATACGCGTTTCCAGCTCAGGCGGCTGGACATCGGTGAGCAGCCCCCACTCGAACCTGCTGCGCAGCCTGTCTTCCAGCGTCACCAGGCGTTTGGGGGCGCGGTCACTGGAGATCACGATCTGCTTGCTGGCGTTGTGCAGGGTATTGAAGGTATGGAAGAACTCCTCCTGAGTTCCTTCCTTGTTTTCCAGGAACTGGATGTCGTCCACGAGCAGCACATCCACGTCGCGGTAGCGGCGCCGGAATCCGTCCTGCTTGCCATCCCTGATCATGTTGATGAAATCGTTCGTGAACTCTTCCGAGCTCACGTACCGCACCTTCACGCCCTGGTAGAAGCTCTGCGCGTAATGACCGATGGCGTGCAGCAGATGTGTCTTGCCGAGCCCGGAGTCGCCGTAGATGAACAGGGGGTTGTACGCCTTCGCGGGCGCTTCGGCGACCGCGACGGCGGCGGCGTGGGCGAACCTGTTGCTGGACCCGATGACGAACGTCTCGAAGGTGTACTTGGGATTGAGCCTGGCGGCCGCCGGCCGCACGTGCTGCCCGCCGCCGCCTGGCCGCAGCCCCTTCGGCTGCCCGTCGGCCCCGTTGCTGGCGGCCGCGGCGCTGACTCGTTCGGATTCCCCTCCGTCGATGCCCGGCGGCCGGGAATCAGCAGGCTGGCCGGTGCCGTGGCCGTGGTCCAGATCCGCTGGGTCCGGCGACCCGCCGCCCGGGCCGCCCAGAACGTCGGGGACGGCGGCCGGGCGGACGTCGGTGGCCGGATCGACGGTGACGGCCAGCTGGATGCTGCGGCCGAGTTCCCGCGACAGCGCGTGCGTGATCAAGGTGCGCAGCCGGGTCTCCAGCTGTTCCTTGACGAATTCGTTGGGCGTCGCGATCAGCGCCGTGTTCTCGACCAGGCCGAGCGGCCTGGTCAGCTTGAGCCAGGCCCGCTGGTGTGCCTCGATCTGCATGCCATTGAGGTCCTCAAGAGAGCGGGCCCATACCTCCGCGAGGTCCGTTTCACTCATATATTCCTCACCTCGCGCCCCCACCGCAGTTGAGAATTATCCACAAGTTGTACACGCCATTTCCGGTGCCCGGCTTGGTCACTCTGAGTAGTTTCGTGAGCCCAGTAGCGATTCTGATCTCCGCGCCGCCGGACCGGATATGGTTCTCCACAGCCTAGGCGTCCGGCTCGCGGCGCGTTCGGTAAATGGCACTGTTCCGGCAACCTGCGGGCGGACTGATCACTTATGGGCCGCCGGTGCGGCCGCCGGGCGCGGGGCCGGGTGCCGCGGGCCGCTGGCCCGGTTTGACCGGCGGGATCGGGGCACTTAGGCTGGTTGACCGGCCACCGGGCCGGCGCAGTGCTGATGCGGCTGCCCGGGCGGTGGGGCATGAACGTCGTGCCAGAGGCACGCCGGGCAAGCCAAGCACCGCATCTGGAGCCAGAAGTGAGCAAGCGTACATTTCAGCCGAACAACCGCCGCCGCGCGAAGACGCACGGCTTCCGCCTGCGCATGCGCACCCGGGCCGGGCGGGCGGTGCTCGCCGCGCGCAGGCACAAGGGGCGCGAGCGGCTGAGCGCCTGACGGCCGGGGGCGGCGGTCACAAGCCCAGCAGGCGTCGCTGATGCTTCCAGCCCAGGCACGGATGCGGCGGCGCGCGGAGTTCACGATGGCGGTCCGCGGCGGCAGCAGGGCGGGCCGCCGCCTGCTGACCGGACACCTGCTCGTCCGCGCTGACTGCCCGGACGAGCCGGCCCGGGTGGGGTTCGTGGTCAGCCGGGCCGTGGGCGGCGCGGTGACGCGCAATGCGGTACGCCGTCGGCTGAGACATCTGGCCCGCGGTTATCTCGACTCGCTGCCGGGAGGTAGCCTGCTAGTTGTCCGCGCCAATCCCCAGGCCGCGGCCGCACGCCAGGCGGATCTTGCCGCCGAACTCGACCTGGTAATGGGCACGCTGTTGCGGCGGCAGGTAGGGGTGCTGCAGCAGTGAACCTTTTTCAACCTCAACGAGCCCGCCGCGCTCTTTGCGATACACGGCGGGCGGTTGAAGAAGGCTCAGTGATGACCCAGGAGCCTGACGTCCGGGCCACGGCTGGGGCTGCCCGGCCGTCGGTCGTGGCGCGGCTGCTCATGCTCGTGGTGAGCGGTTACCAGCGAGGCGTGAGCTCGTTGCTCCCGCCCCGCTGCCGGTTCGCGCCGTCCTGCAGTGCCTACGCGCTGCAGGCGCTCGCCGAGCACGGGGCGCTGCGCGGAAGCTGGCTCGCGGTCCGCAGGATCGGCCGGTGCCATCCGTTCCACCCGGGCGGGTATGACCCGGTACCGCCACGCCGCGCCCGGCGGACCGTGTCGGCGAGAGTACAAGGGAGCTAGCTGGTGGGCATCCTCAACCCGCTGTACGACCTCGTCGCGTGGCTGATCATGCGCATCCACGCGGTGCTCGCCGTGCCGCTGGGCCCGGCCTCCGGCGCGACGTGGGTCCTGACCATCGTCGTCCTCGTCGTCTTGATGCGGCTGGCCCTGCTGCCGCTGTTCATCAAGCAGATGCACTCCCAGCGCAAGATGCTCGCGCTCGCGCCGGAGCTGCAGGCGCTGCGGAAGCGCTACAAGAACGACAAGCAGAAGCTTCAAGAAGAGATGATGAAGCTGTACAAGGAGCACGGGGCCAACCCGCTCTCCGGCTGCCTGCCGCTCGTGGCCCAGCTTCCGCTCTGGTTCGCCCTGCTGAACGTGCTCCGCGCGGTATCGGAGCATAAGGTCCTGTACCACATGACGGCAAAGGTCGTCATGCAGGCGAACCAGGCCCGTATCTTCGGCGTCTCGATCGCCGACAAGTTCCTGTTCGCGCACCCCGCGCCCGCGCTGCACGTGAAGATCGTCATCATCATCACGGTGCTGATCAGCGCGGTCACGACGTTCTTCTCGGTCCGGCAGAGCATGAAGCGCGGCCTGATGCAGAACCCGACGGCCGCCGAGGACAACCCGATGGCCGGCGCGCAGAAGTACATGGTCTATATCGCGCCGCTGTTCGCGCTGAGCGGCCTGTACTGGCAGTTCGGGCTGGTCGTGTACTGGCTGACCTCGAACATCTGGCAGGTCGGCCAGCAGTACTTCCTGTTCAAGAAGATCCCGCCGCTCAACGCGGCGCCCGCCGCGGCCGCCGCGGTCGCAGGGACCGGCAAGGCGCCCGCGGCCGTGGCCCAGGGAACCGCCGCCCGGCCCAAGACCGGGACCGGGCAGCCGTCGGCCAGGCGGCCGGGGACTGCGGCCAGGCCGGCTGGCTCGGCCAAGCCCGCCTCGGCCCGGCCGTCATCGTCCGCCCGGCAGCCGGCCGCGCCGGCGAAGCCGTCGGCCGGGCCGTCCGCCGCCGGGGCGAAGCCTGCTGGTTCGGCGAAGCCTGCCGCCGGGGCGAAGCCTGGTGCCGCCAGGAAGCCGTCGGCCGCGAAGAGCGAATCAGCCGCGCTCGGCATACCGCCGCCGACCCCGAACGGGAGCGGCGGGATGCTGCGCAAGCTGGTCAGGGGACGCGCCGAGCCCGAACAGGCCCCGGAGCCGCCTGAAGTCACGTTCGTCCGGCAGCAGCGGGTCAAGCAGTCGCGGAGCAAGCGCTCCGGGAAGCGATGAACGGTTCACCCAGGCGCGGCGGCTGGCCGTCGCGTGCGGGACTGGCTGGCCAGCACGCGGCCGGCCGCTGCGGGTGACGTTCGCGAAAGTGGCAGACGGGAACGGAGATCTTGTCATGAGTCATGGGGAGAGCGTTGCGGCGGGAACGCGGGACGACGGGCCGTCCCGCGAACTGGAAGACGCTTTCGGTGCAAACCCTGCAGGCGATCATGCCCTGACGGTCGAAGCGGCCGGCGGGACCGACGCGAAGCCGGCCGAGCTCCCGGCGGACCTCGACGACGCCGCGGACCTCGAGGATGCCGCGGAAGCGGAAGATGCCGCGGACCTCGAGGATGCCGCGGAAGCGGCGGATACCGGGGAGGCGGAGGACGACGCGGAGCCGGACGAGGCGGCGGCCCGGGCCTGGCCGGATGGTGACCGCGGCGAGGGGCTGACCGTCGCGGATCTCGAGCAGGAAGGCGAGATAGCCGCCGACTACGTGGAAGGACTGCTCGACATCGCCGACCTCGACGGCGACATCGACATGGACGTCGAGGGCGACCGGGCCCTGGTCTCGGTGGTCGGCGGCGAGCTAGACGAGCTGGTCGGGTCCAAGGGGGTTGTGCTCGAGGCGTTGCAGGAGCTGACCCGGCTGGCCGTGCAGCGGCAGACCGGCGAGCGGACCAGGATGATGCTGGACGTGGGCGGCTACCGCGCCCACCGCCGGGAGGAGCTGACCGAGGTCGGCCGGGACGCGGCCGATGAGGTCCAGCAGACCGGCGTGCCGAAGCGGCTCACGCCGATGACGGCGTTCGAGCGGAAGATCGTGCACGACGCGATCGCGGCCGCGGGGCTGCGCAGCGAGTCGGAGGGCGAGGACCCGGACCGGCGCGTGGTCGTCTACCCGGCCGGATGAGGCTGGTCGCTACGGCACACCCGGCAACGGGAACCGGCTCGGGCAGCATGCCGCCGCCGGCCGCCCGGCACGTGTTCGGTGCCGTGCTTCCGCTCGCCGAGCGGTATGCGGAACTGCTGGCGGCCGGCGGCATCGGCCGCGGCCTGATCGGTCCGCGGGAGGCCGGTCGGCTATGGGACCGGCACCTGCTGAACTGCGCGGTCGTGGCGGACCTCATCCCGCGCCCGTGCACCCTGCTGGACATCGGGTCCGGGGCCGGCCTGCCGGGCATCGTGCTGGCCATGCTGCTGCCGGACGTGCAGGTCACGCTGCTGGAGCCGATGGCCAGGCGAGTGGCGTTCCTGGACGAATGCCTGGCCGATCTCGGACTGCGCAACGTGACGGTCCTGCGGGGACGTGCCGAGGAGATTCGCGGGCGGTTCGCGGCCGATGTGGTCACCGCCCGCGCGGTGGCTCCGCTGGACCGGCTGGCCAGCCTGGCGATGCCGCTGGTTCGTCCCGGCGGGATGGTCCTGGCCCTGAAGGGCGAGCGGGCGGCCGCGGAGGCGGATGCGGCGGCGCCGGTGCTGCGTGAGCTGGGCGTCGGCGAGATTGCGGTGCTGCAGGCTGGTGTCGGCACGATCCGCCCGGCCACCACGGTGGTCAGGCTCACCTGGCCGCCCGCCTGACCTGCCCGCGCCTGTCCGCCGCCGCCGCCGGCCTGCGCTGCGGCGGGCGCTGGCCGGCGCTGCGGGGGATGACGGCGGACCGCCGGCGCGGGCCTTCGGGCCCACACACGGGCACGCACCTTGGTAGCGTCACCAGTGGCCGCTCATCGCAGGCTGGGAAGGGAGCTCGATATGGCTTCGCTGCGGGGCCTGGGATGGCCCGGGGACGCTGGTCTTCGGGTGCCTGTCCAGATCCCTGCCGGGGGCTTCGCGACCGGGCGCGCTGATGACAGTGCGTTTGGTGAGGCTGGCGGTGTCCCGGTTGCGATGCGCCGCACGGGCAGCCTCGGCTGGCCGCTGAACGGCGCCGGCCGGCACGGCGTGACGGCCACTAGTGCGTACGGGGATGCGGGCGCGGGCAGCCCGGCCGCGGCTATCGCCGCGTCGGGTCCGGACGGCGCGGAGGAGAATGACGCCCACCCGGGCCCTGGATTCCAGCCGGGCTCGTCAGGGCGTGTGAGGGCGGCGCTGGCGGCGGCTGTTTCACGTGAATCACGGCCGGATGATGGCTCGCGCGCTTCCCGTCAGCAGCGCCCGAGGCCGGCGGCAGGAAGTCACCAGCGGGCACTCCAGGCGGCGCAGTCGTGGCCGGGACCGAGTGAAGGGGGACGTGTGGCCGGCTATGGCGCGACCGGGGGCGAGCCCGCAGGACTCCCGGGCGGCATGCCGGCCTACCCGGCACCCGCTAGCCCCCCGGTGATCCTGCCGGACACCAGCCGGCTGACCGCGGACACACCCATTGCCCGTGCCGCCGAGGCGGCGATGGAGGCCAGAAGCGGCGGCCGGCGGCCCTGGCCGCGGCCGCGGGCATGCCGCATCATGACGGTCGCCAACCAGAAGGGCGGCGTCGGGAAGACCACGACGGCAGTCAATATCGCGGCTGGCCTGGCCATGCACGGGTCCCAGGTGCTGGTGATCGACCTGGATCCGCAAGGTAACGCCTCCACCGCGCTCGACGTGGAGCACCGGGTCGGCACCCCGTCGGTGTACGACGTGCTCATCGACGATCAGCCGCTGGCCGAGGTCGTCCGGCCGGTTGAGGGCATCCCGCGGCTGCGGTGCGCGCCCGCGACCATCGACCTGGCCGGGGCCGAGATCGAACTCGTCCCGCTGGTGGCGCGCGAGTCACGGCTGGCGCGGGCCATCGCCGCCTACGACGTCGCCAGCCTGGACTACATCATCATTGACTGCCCGCCGTCACTCGGGCTGCTGACCGTGAACTCCCTGGTGGCGGCCTTCGAGGTGCTCATCCCCATCCAGTGCGAGTACTACGCCCTCGAGGGGCTCGAGCAGTTGCTGCGCACCGTCGACCTGGTGAAAGGGCACCTCAATTCCAGCCTGATGGTCTCCACCATCCTGCTGACCATGTATGACGCCCGGACGCGGCTGGCCGCTCAGGTCGCAGACGACGTCCGGTCGCACTTCAGCGGGGTCGTGCTGGACTCGGTGATCCCGCGGAGCGTGCGCGTCTCGGAGGCACCGAGCTACGGCCAGTCCGTCATGACGTACGACCCCGGATCCACTGGCGCGGTCGCGTATCTGGAAGCAGCCAGGGAGATAGCCCAGCAGAGCGTAACGCCCGGTCCCGCGGCGGGCTGACCGGGCGTCAGCCCGACCGGCTCGACGGGGGCGTAACGGCGTTCCTCGATGCCCCGCCTGTCGGCTGCCGGACGCCAGGCCCTCCACGTACGCCGCCACGCTGGCGTCACGACGGCTGCGCGCACCCGCGGTTAGCGTCCGCGGGACGAGAATGACGTCGAGACCGGGCGCTGAGACCCGGTCCGGGGTAAGCGGCCCGCGATCCCGGCTGGCTTCGCTTCCCGGCTGCTGACCGGACACCGAAGACCGCCTCGCCGGCCTTCGGTGGCTCACGGGGGCGCCGGTCCTGGCAGTATGTTTTCACCGGACACGTGGCGAGGCGCAGGGAGACGCAGTGGCTCAGCAGAAGCGCGGACTTGGCAAGGGACTCGGGGCGCTGATCCCTGCTGCGGCCGGTGCGCCGGGCGGCGACCAGGCCGGCACCGGTATGGCGCTGGCCGATGAGCAGGCGCAGAGGT
The DNA here is from genome assembly GCA_963702235.1 of uncultured Actinomycetes bacterium. Taxonomy (GTDB): domain Bacteria; phylum Actinomycetota; class Actinomycetes; order Streptosporangiales; family Streptosporangiaceae; genus PALSA-505. Next base: position 173,362 of record CAVPBZ010000013.1, on the reverse strand, counting down.
CCTGGCCTGGCCGGCCCGCCGCTCAGGCCGGCGCCCAGGACCGGCACCCGGCTGATGCTGGGCCCGGTGCCTACTTCGATGAGGTCGCGATCGGCGCGGTCACGCCGAACCCCCGCCAGCCCAGGCAGACGTTCGACGAGGACGCGCTGGATGAGCTCGCCGCCTCGGTGCGCGAAGTGGGCCTGCTGCAGCCGGTCGTGGTGCGCAAGGTGATGCCCGGGCACTACGAGCTCATCATGGGCGAACGGCGGTGGCGCGCCTGCCAGCGGGCAGGACTCGACCGCATACCCGCCATCGTCCGCGAGGCGCCCGACAACGATCTGCTGCGGGACGCGCTGATCGAGAACCTGCACCGGGAACAACTGAACGCGCTGGAGGAGGCGGCGGCCTACCAGCAGCTGCTGGACGACTTCGGAGCGACGCACGAGGACCTGGCCAGCCGGATCGGCCGGTCGCGACCGCACATCTCCAATACGCTGCGGCTGCTCAAGCTTCCGGCGGTGGTGCAGAAGCGTGTCGCGGCGGGGGTGCTGAGCGCAGGTCACGCCCGCGCGCTCCTCGGGCTGGACGATCCGCAGGCGCAGGAGCGCCTCGCGCAGCGGATCGTGGCCGAGGGGCTGTCCGTCCGCGCGGTGGAGGAGATCGTGGCGGTCGGCGACGGCTCGGCGGCCAGGGCACCGCGGGAGCCTCGCGGTAAGGCTCCTGTCCTGCCGGAGCTGCGGGATGTGGCCGACCGGCTCTCCGACGTCTTCGAAACGCACGTCAAGGTCGAGCTCGGCCGGCGCAAGGGAAAGATCGTCGTCGAGTTCGCCACGATGGATGACCTGGAGCGGATCGTGAAGGTGATCGCCCCTGGTCAGCCGGAATCGCCGGCCTAGCCTTGCGCCCACCCGGCTGACCCGCCCGGAGCGGGCTGGCCCGGGTACCGCTGGGTGCCAGCGTGGCGAGACAGCCGCTTCCGCGCTCGCCGGGGGGTGATTCACGTGAAACAGTGGCCGGTAGCGACGCCACCTCGTCTGACTCCGGGTCCAGGCCGACGGAACGCCCGCAGTCGCCGTGCACCGAGGTCACCCGCACGTCCGACCGCGAACCCCGCCCACGGAGCCTGCGATGCCGCCCGACCACCCGGCGCTCAGCGAACGTGATGTCCTCGGCCACGGCCGCTGGCACCCCCGCTACGCGTGCGTCCTGGCCGTAGCCAGCGACGACGGCTACGGTTTCGCGGTCGTGGACGGGAACGGTGACGGCGCGGAGCTCGAGGCCGAGACGTGGGTCTGGGAGAACGGGATGTGGACCGCGGCGGGCTCCTCCGGTGCGGGACCGCTCGACGAACTCGGACCGGTGCAGACCGGCGGCCAGGGTCGGTGACGCCTGCTTCGCGTACGGCGGTGCGCCCGGACGCCGGTCAGTCATGATCGAGTTCGACGGCTACCGCCACCAGATCCCCGTCAGCAGCCACGGAGTCTGGGCGTTCATCAAGGTCCGCACCGATCCCGGGGGTTCGGCTTCCCCGCCCCAGCGGCCGGACAAGAAGGCGGGGCTTCCGCCCGCCCGGGCTGATGTCCGGCCAGGCCGGCGACACCTCAGCCGCCAGAGGCGATGTTTCACGTGGAACGGGGGCCGCTGCGCCCAGCCCGTGGCTACTGCCTGCTGGCGGCAGCCGCGGCGATCGCCTCAGCGAGCGCATCCACGTCACCCTCGGTCGTGTCGAACGCCGCCATCAGCCGCACCACGTGCTCCCGCTCGTCCCACACGTGGAACTGCCAGTCGCCCTGGAGCGACGGGATGAGCACTGGATCGAGTGAGGCGAACACCGCGTTGGACTCGACCGGCTGGCGGATCCGCACGCCCGGCAGCCCGCTGATACGGTCGGCCAGCCGCCGCGCCATCGTGTTGGCGTGGCTGGCGTTCAGCAGCCACAGGTCATCGGCGAGCAAGCCGGCGAACTGGGCGGCCACGAACCGCATCTTCGAGCCGAGCTGGAGCAGTTGCTTGCGGTGGAACGGCACCGTGGCCGCGAGGTCCTCGTCCATCACCAGCACCGCCTCCGCGCCGACAGCGCCGTTCTTGGTGCCGCCGAAGCTCAGCACGTCGGCGTGCTCGGCCAGGTCCGCCAAGTCGCAGCCCAGGTAGGCCGCGGCGTTGGCCAGCCGCGCGCCGTCCATGTAGACGAGCAGGTCGCTGGCCCGGCAGAAGTCGGCCAGCTTGCCCAGCTCTTCCAGCGTGTAACAGGTGCCGAGCTCGGTGACCTGCGAGATGACCACCACCCGCGGCTGCGACCGGTGCTCGTCGCCCCTGCCGCCGAGCCGTTCGGCGATGAAATCCGGGGTGAGCTTGCCGTCGCTGGTCGGCACCGGCAGCAGCTTGACGCCGAGCACCCGCTCGCACGCCCCGCACTCGTCCACGTTGACGTGCGCGGTCTCCGCGCAGATCACCGCGTCGATGGGGCGGACCAGCAGGCTGAGCCCGAGGATGTTGGCACCGGTGCCGTTGAAGACGAAGAACGCTCCGGCCGCACCCGACCTGGCCTCGAGCTCCGCCGCCGCTCGCCCGGTCCACGGGTCAGCGCCGTAGGGCGGCTCATCACCGGCGTTGACCTCCGCGAGCATCCGGAGCACGGCCGGGTGCGCGCCGGCATGGTTGTCGCTGCCAAAGCTCTTCCGCTGCGTCACGCGGCCCAGCCTATGAGAGCGAGCCGGCCCGCCCGGTTAGGCCCCTCTGCGGGCCGCGAGGACCAGCAGCTCACGGCAGAGGGCACCGAAGTCACGGCCCGCCGCCTCCAGCGCCATCGGCAGCGTGCTCGTATCGGTCATCCCGGGAGCCACGTTCGCCTCGAGGAAGAGCACCCGCCCGTCCGCATCCACGATGAGGTCGCTGCGGGACAGGTCACGCAGCCCGAGCACCCGGTGCGCGGTCACGGCCGCCGCCGCGACGGCGCGGGCGGACGCCTCGGGCAGGCGAGCGGGCGCGTAGTACTCGGTCCGGCCTGCGGTGTAGCGGGCCGCGTAGTCGAACCAGCCGCCAGCCGGGACGATCTCCACCGCCGGCAGCGCCTGCGGGCCGTCACCGAGGTCGATGATCCCTACGGCGACCTCGGTGCCCTGCACGAACCGCTCGACCAGGGCCGTGTCACCGTAGGCGAAGCAGCTGATCATGGCGGCGGGCAGCTCGTCCGCGGTGCGGACAGGGCCGGCGCCGAGCGCGGAGCCGCCGCGGGCCGGCTTGACGAATAGCGGCAGCCCGAGCCTGGCCACGATCCGGTCGAGCACTGCGGCCGCGCCCAGGTCATGGAACGTCTCCCGGGGCAGCGTGACCGACTCCGGCGTGGCCAGTCCGGCGGCCGTCACGAGCGCCTTGGCCACCGGCTTGTCGAAGGCGAGCCGGCAGGCGTCGGCGGTGGACCCGACGTAGGGCACGCCGAGCAGCCCGAGCACCTCCCTGATCGCGCCGTCCTCGCCGCAGTTCCCGTGGATCGCCGGGAACACGGCGGTCGGCGGGTCGGCGGCAAGCAGCGGGATCAGCGCGGCGTCGGCGTCCGCGGCGTCGGCGTCCACGCCTGCCTCCCGCAGCGCGTCCCGGACCCGGTCGCCGGAGCGGAGCGAGACCTCCCGCTCGGGCGACAGCCCGCCGGCCAGCACCAGGACATGGCCGAGCTCGGCGGCGCGGCTGGCAACCTCGGGATCGGTGATCATGACGTCTTGTCCGCCGGCCAGGCGCCGAACGTCTCGCGCAGTTCCGTCTCGGCCTCAAGGACGCCCGCCAGGCGGCGGACCCCCTCGCGGATCCTGGCGGGTTCGGGGTAGCAGTAGGACAGCCGCAGGTACTCGCTGCCCGAGCCGTCGGCGTAGAAGCCGGTGCCCGGCACGTAGGCGACCCGGGCGGAGATCGCCCGCGGCAGCATGGCCTTGGAATCGAGCCCGTCGGGCAGCCGCAGCCAGACGTAGAAGCCGCCGCCGGGCCGGGTCCACCGGCAGCCGGGCGGCATGTTCGCCGCCAGTGCGCCGAGCATCGCGTCCCTGCGCTCGGCGTACAGCTCGCAGAAGAGCTTGATCTGCTCCTGCCACGGCTGGCTGGCCAGGTACTCGCGCACCATCAGCTGCGCCAGGCTGGAGTGGCAGAGCATCGCGGACTCGGCGGCGAGCACCAGCTTGTCCCTGATGGCGTGCGGTGCGAGGGCCCAGCCGACCCGAAGTCCCGGGGCGACGGTCTTGGAGAACGTGCCCAGGTACACCACCCCGTCGGCGGAATCGGCGCGCAGCGCCCGCTGCGGCTCGCCGTCGAAGCCGAGCAGGCCGTAGGGGTTGTCCTCGATCAGCAGCAGATTGCTGCGGCGGCAGATGTCCAGGATGCGGGCCCGGCGGCTGGGCGGCAGCGTCACCGCCGCGGGATTGTGGAACGTGGGCACCGAGTAGAGGAACTTGATCCGCTGGCCGGCCGCCGCGACCCGGGTAATCGTCTCCTCCAGTGCTTCCGGGATGATTCCTTCGTCGTCCATCGGCACGTGCACCACGCTGGCCTGGTAGGAGGCGAAGGTGCCGAGCGCGCCCACGTACGAGGGCGCCTCCGCGAGCACCACGTCGCCGGGATCGATGAAGATCCGCGTCATCAGGTCGAGCGCCTGCTGCGAGCCCACGGTCACGACCACCTCGTCCGGGTGCGCGCGGATTCCCTCCAGCGCCATGACCTCGCAGATGCTCTCCCGCAGCCCGGGGTCGCCCTGGCCGGATCCGTACTGCAGGGCAACCGCCCCGCGGTCGGCGACCAGCTGGCCGGCCAGCTGGCCGACGGCGTCCAGCGGCAGCGCCGTGATGTACGGCATGCCGCCGGCCAGCGAGACGATCTCCGGCCGGGCGGCGACGGCGAACAGGGCCCGGATCTCGGAGGCGAGCATCATCCTGGCGCGGGCAGCGTACTGGTCGACGTACGGGTCCAACCGCTGCCGGGGATCATTACTCACCGCGGGCCTCCGCTCACTGGGTACCATGTCAGGGTACGGGCCGGACCGGGGGGGATGTGCCCAAGACCGCGGGACAGCGTCGCCCGGCCGCGGCCGGACGCCACAGTCCCGGGCCTGCGCAGCCGCCAGGAATGGCCAGGGCGAAGATCACAGGGGTGCCAGGGTGCCGCGTCGTCTTGCCAATATCACCCTCGATAACCTGGACGACTTCCCGCCTGCCTGCAGGCGGTGCGTCTTCTGGGAACTTGAGCCGGTCGCCAGGACCAGGGCCGAGGAGTCCGGTGACGCCGGCCTGGAGAAAGAGGCCTGGATCTCCTCCACGCTGCTCGAGTGGGGCAGCTGCGGCAAGATCATTTACGTGGACGGGATCGCGGCCGGGTACGTGCTCTACGCCCCGCCGCTGTACGTGCCGCGATCGCTGGCCTTCCCCACCAGCCCGGTCAGCGCGGACGCCGTGCTGCTGATGACCGCGCACGTCCTGACCGAATTCGCCGGCGGCGGGCTGGGCCGGATGCTCATCCAAGGCGTGGCCAAGGATCTGACCAGGCGGGGCGTCCGTGCCATCGAGGCCTTCGGTGACCTGCGATGGGAACGCCCCGCCTGCGTGCTTCCTGCCGACTACCTGCTGGCGGTCGGCTTCAAGACCGTCCGCCCGCATCACCGCTATCCCAGGCTCCGCCTGGATCTCAAGACGGCACTGTCCTGGCGTGAGGACGTCGAGGTCGCGCTCGAGCGGCTACTCGGCTCGATGGCGCCGGAGCGGGTGCTGCGGCCGGCCTACGCCGGGCCGCCTAAATCACTTACTAGATGAACTCGGCCAGCTCGCGCAGCAGTGCTGACTTCGGCTTGGCCCCGATGACCTGCTTGACGACCTCACCGCCGGAGAACACGTTCAGCGTGGGAATCTGCAGGATCCCGTAGCGCTGGGCGATAGCCGGGTTCTCGTCGATGTTCAGCTTGACCACGTCGATCTTGTCGGCGTGCTCGGCGGCGATCTCCTCGAGCACCGGGGCGACCATCCGGCACGGCCCGCACCACTCGGCCCAGTAGTCAACGAGGACCGGCTTGTCGCTCTTGAGGACCTCTACCTCGAAGGTCTCGTCGGTCACGATCTTTGTGGCGCCCACGGTGATAACTCCTTGTTTGCGAAGGTGAGTTGAAGGTTGGTTCAGCTTTCGTGGCTGGCCAGCCAGCGCTCGGCGTCCAGCGACGCGGCACATCCGGTGCCGGCCGCGGTCACCGCCTGGCGGTAGGTGCGGTCCACCACGTCGCCCGCGGCGAAGACGCCGTCGATGACGGTCCGGGTGGACGGCTCCTCGACCAGCAGGTACCCGTCGGCGTCGGTGGGCAGCTGGCTGGCGAACAGCTCGCTGCGCGGGTCGTGGCCGATCGCCACGAACACGCCGCCGGCCGGCTGGATATGCTCCTCGCCGGTCTGGGTGTTGCGGATGCCCACGCCGGTCACCCGGTCCTCGCCGACGATCTCCGTCACCTGGCTGTTCCAGAGGAACGTGATCTTCGGATTGGCCATGGCCCGGTCCTGCATGATCTTCGACGCGCGCAGGCTGTCGCGGCGGTGCACCACGGTAACCGTGCCGAACCGGGTCAGGAACATCGCCTCTTCCATGGCCGAGTCGCCCCCGCCGACCACGACGATGTCCTGGCCGCGGAAGAAGAAGCCGTCACAGGTAGCGCACCAGGACACGCCGTGGCCGGCCAGCCGCTTCTCGCCCGGCACGCCGAGCTCGCGGTAACCGGATCCGCTGGCGATGATCACGGACTTGGCGAGATAAGTCTCGCTGTCGGTCTTGACCACCTTGGGATCGGCCTTCAGGTCCACCGCGGTCACGTCGTCAGCGACCAGCTCGGCACCGAACCGTTCGGCCTGCTTTCTCAGGTGATCCATCAGATCCGGGCCCATGATCCCGTCCGGGAAGCCGGGGAAGTTCTCGACGTCCGTGGTGTTCATCAGCGCGCCGCCGGCGGTGACCGAGCCCTCGAAGACGAGCGGGGACAGGTCACCCCTGGCCGCATAGAGCGCCGCGGTGTACCCCGCGGGCCCGGAGCCGATGATGATCACATTTCGGACGTTAGTCACGTTTTTGCCCTTCACCTTTGTCTGGCACGGACATCAACGGATCCTAGGGCGCTGAGATTCCCGAACGGGCACGCGCCAGTCACCTGCCCGCCGGCGAGTCCCGGTCCGCGCCGTCCGGGTGCGGCGGCTCAGCCGGTGCCGGTCAGCTGGGTGTGAGTGATGAGGTCACTGCCGCTGGACGAGCAGCCGGGGCCGACGACCCAGACCTGCCCGGGCTGCCCGCCCGAGGCCGCTAGCATAATGATCATGGCTGGCTGCCCGTTGTAGCGCGCCACGTCGAGCAGGCGCAGCAGCGTCGCGCCGGTGACCAGATGCACACAGCTCTTCTGCGTGGCGGTAGCGACGGCCACGAGGGGAGGCGTTTTCCCGGTGAAGCCGGTGGCATAGCCGGCCAGCACCGCCTCCGCCTGGGCGGCTAGCTGGCCGGGGAGGTAGTTTGTGCCGCTGTGGAGCACGGGCAGGTCCCCGGGCGCTTTGATGTTCGGCTGGAAGCCTCCGCCGGCCCGCGAATTGTGGAACGGGTTGCGCCCGGTCCGCTGCTGACTGTGCGCCGGTCCGCTGGCCGCGGACGGGCCGCTGGTGCCGCCCTGCAGCAGCGTAGACACGCCGTAGCCGCCGCCGGCGACCACCAGGACCGCGGCGGCAACCGAGGCCGCTCGCAGCGCTGTGCCGCCCCAGGGCCGCGGCTGGCGGGCGGGCCGGGTCCTGGCGCCGCGCCGGCGGCTCGGCCCGCGGGGCGAGCCGGTGCTGTCGCGGGCCGCACCATGGCCGTCGGGGGCGGCGCCGGTATCTCCCGCCGCCGCGGCCGGGGCTGCGGCCTGCGCCCGGGCTGCGGACTCGGCGGCCAGCACGCCGTCCAGCCGGGCCACCAGCTCGTCGGGCATCCTCGGCACGGGGGCGCTGGCCAGCAGCGTGCTGACCTCGGCGAGCCCGGTGGAGAGGGCCGCGCAGCGGGAGCACCCGGCCAGGTGCGCGCGGATGCGTGCCGTCCGGCGCCTGCCGAGGAGTCCCTCGCGGAACTCGGCGAGGACGTCCGCATCACAATGACCCGTCATGATCGGTGCTCCCCCCCTCCTCGGCTGTTGCCTGGTCAGCCGGCGCGGCCGCGTACCCCGGACCGGCCTCGCTCGCGAGCAGGCCGCCGGTGCGGGCGGCGGCCGCGGGCCGTGCGTTCTGTCCGGGCGTTATGCCCGGCGATGGTGAGACGTGCCCGGCGGCCGTCTGGTTCCGTGGCTGGTCCGGTAGCTGCCCGGACTCGCGCAGGTGCGCCAGGTGCGGCAGCAGCCTGGCCCGGCCGCGGGCGCAGCGGCTCTTCACCGTGCCGGGCGAGACGCCGAGCACGTCCGCGGCCACGGTGACCGAGTAGCCGAGCATGTCCACCAGGACGAGCGCCGCCCGCTGCCCGGCCGGCAGCAGCTGCAGCGCGGCCGCCACGTCGAGCGCGGTGTCGCTGGCCAGCGTCGGGTCCGGAGTCGGCCCGCCGAGCCGCTGGCCGAGTGCATCCAGTGCTGCCTCGTCGTCGGCCGGCACGGTCGGCCTGGCCGCCTTGCGCCGCAGCTGGTCCAGGCAGGCGTTCACGACGATCCGGTGCAGCCAGGTGGTCACCGCGGCCTCGCCGCGGAATTCCGCTGCCCGGCGGAACGCGGAGATCATCGCTTCCTGCAGGGCGTCGGCGGCGTCGTCGGGGTCGTGCAGCGTGCGCAGCGCCACGGCCCAGAGCCGGTCGCGGTGGCGGCGGAACAGCTCGCCGAACGCGTCGGCGTCACCTTCCGCGTGGCGGCGCAGCAGCTCGGCGTCTGACCGGCCGTCCTCGGGAGCCCGCCGGAGGTTCAGCCTGTGCCCCTGGCCTGGATGTTGTAAACCTGGGCTCCGTACCGGCCGGAGATGCCCGATAGCGGGGCCAGCCTAGTGAACCAGATGAGGACGTAGCGTCCCCTGGCCTTGCTGGTCACGCGGAGGGTGGTGTTCCCGGTCGCGGTACTGGACCGGGCGACGGTGGTGAAAGAGGACAGCACCGACGGTGCGCGGGTGTTGTCGTCGCCGACCATGATCTGCACCTGCGAGCAGCAGCTTGACCCGAAGAGAACCTGCAGGGAGCTGAGCCGTACCGGTTTCCCCATGTCGAGAATCAGCCCGGTGCCCTTCTTCAGGTTGCCGAACTGGGGGCTGAAGTAGTACTGCGTGTACCAGAACGTCTTTGTACTGCCGTCAATCGCCTGGGCGGCGTACTGGTCGTTCTCGTTGTGCGAATCCTGGGACACCGACGTGAGCGGGTCGAATCCGTGCGCGCTCACCGGCTTGAGCACGCCATCGGCGGCAACGGCGGTAGGCCGCTGGCTCTGGCCGTGCGTGACGGTGCCGCCGGACTTGTGGCGGCTGAGCATCCAGCCGCCCACTCCGATCGCGGTCAGGACGACCACGATGATGATGGCGATCACCGCGCTCGTGGTCACGGCCCGCTGCCCCGGCGCGGGCTGGGAACGTCGCTGCTGCTGCTGCCTCCGGTGACCGTTGCCGGCGCCTGGTGCCCAGGCGAACGTCTCCGCGCGGTCGGTCCCGGTCAGCCGCTGGCCGCCGAAGGTGTCCACCGGGGGCCCGCCCGGCCGCTGCGGCACCGGGGTGACCTCGGCCAGAGCCTGGGCGAGCAGGGCCGGGGTGGTCACCGGCGGCCGGCCCCGGCGTGGCCGCTGGAACAGCGCCTCGCAGGCGACGGCGTCGATCGCGGCGGGAACTCCGGCCCGGACCTGCCGCGGGCTGCGGGGCTGTCCCTCGGCCATGGGGGCGGGCGGCAGCGCGGTGTTCTCCAGTCCCGCCCAGTGACCGGTCAGGGTGGCGTAGAGGAGCTTGCCGAGGCCCTGCGTGTCGGCCAGCGCGGGATCGTCGGCGGTGATGTTCGCCAGCGCGGCGTTGACGCCCAGCCCGACGAGCTTGACCCCGCCACCCGGTGTCCAGCGCAGCGACCTGGGGGTGAGGCAGAGGTGGGACAGCCCGGCCGCGTGCGCCCCGGCCAGGGCCTTGGATGCCTCGGTGATGAGCGTGACGCCGTGCGCCGGGTCCAGCGGGCCGTTGCCGAGCAGGTCGTCAAGGGAGTCGCCGGCCACCCACTCCATCACGATGTAGGCCCGGTCGTCGCCACCGTCCTCGACGTCGAACACCTGGGCCAGCCGGGCGTCGCTGAGCCTGCTGGCCGCGCGTGCGGCAGTGACGACCTCCGAGACGCGCGGGAAGTCGGCCGCGAAAGTAAGCACCGTGACGGCGCGGGCGAGCGTTTCGTCGATCGCCTTCCAGGCCGCCCAGCCGCCGGCGGCGTTCACCCTGTCCTCTAGCCGGTATCGATCGGCTAGCCGGGCTCCGGGCTCAGATGTAAACAGGCTCATACGTCTGCTCTCGAGAGCGGGGCCAGCCCTCGACTCTCCCTCCGAGCCCCGGCAGTTGGCCGTACCGCGACGCGGTAACTCGCACAGGCGCTGCACACCATGCTAAGACGTGAGCAACGCGATATGGAGTTGCCGTGCGCCGGCCGGACAAACCGTTATCCCACCGAACCCCGAATGTACCTGTCGGCACCTGGGATTTCACCCCGCGGGGGCCGCCGGGCGGGGGCGCCGGGCCGGCCGCCACGGTGCCGGTTACCTTCGGCGGCGGCCTGCCGGGCCGCCGCGGCCCTGGCCGGGCGGCAACGGCCGGGTGCCCGGCCCGGCCCGCCTGCCGCCGAACCTGCCGCCGATCGTGGCCATCAGGTTGGCGATCTCCCGCAGGTGCAGGCCCCGGGCGAACAGCACGTAGAGGAGCAGCCCGCCGCCGCCGCCGAGCAGCACCGTAACCAGCCCGTAGGCGAACCCGGGGTGGATGACCACGCCCACGGCGAAGCCCATCTCGAGGGCGAACAGGGCCGCAGGGATGGCCGCGACGTACATCTTGACCAGGCTTCTGGTGATCGCCCGCCCGTCGAGGCTGCCCACCCGGCGGATGAGCAGCCGCCAGGCCAGGATGGCCCCGACGAGGTTGGCCAGGCCGAAGCTGGCCGCGAGCCCCTCCACCACGTGGGCGGCCGGCAGCGTGGTGAGCGCGATCACGTTGAGCGTGATGCTGGTCGTCATCGTGGCCACGCCGATGAAGAACGGGGTGCGGCTGTCATGCAGCGAGTAGAAGACCCGCAGCAGCAACTGGAACGTCATGTACGGGACGAGCCCGAGCGCGAACACGGAGAACACGTCGCCGATGTAGTGCGCTCCGGCCAGGGTCGTGCTGCCGTGCCGGAACAGCATCTCGGCGAGCGGGCCGCCCAGCACCGCGAGCAGCAGCGCGGACGGCACCACGATCACCGAGGAGAGCCTGACGCCGGTGGAGAAGTCCGCCCGGACCCGGGAGTAGCGGCGGGCCGACGCGTGCGCGGCCATCCGCGGCAGCAGCGCGGTGATGACCGAGATGCCGACGATCGCGTAGGGCATCTGGAACAGCTGGTAGGCGTAGGTATAGGCGGAGAAGCCCGCGGTCGGGGCGTGCACGGAGGCGTTGTTGGCCACCCGTACCGTAGTGAAGAACGCGACCTGCGTGGTGACCACGTAGCCGGCCAGCCAGCCGGCCATCCGGCCGATCTCCGCTATCTCGGCGCGGCGGAAGCTGAACGTGGGCCTGGGCCGGAAGCCGGACCGCAGCAGCGCGGGCAGCAGCGCCGCGGTCTGCGCGATGATGCCGAGCGTGGTGCCGATGCCGAGCAGCCTGACCTCGCCGGGCGTGATGTTGGCCGGGGTGTGGCCGAGGCCCGCCACGGCGACGTACATCAGCAGGATCAGGATCACCACGACGTTATTGATCACAGGCGTCCACATGGGCGCGGCAAACCGCCCGCGGGCGTTGAGGATCGCCCCGGCCAGCGAGCTCACCCCGTAGAAGAAGATCTGCGGGATGAAGAAGTAGGCGAACACCACCATCACGTGCCGCTCGGCGCCAGGGATCGAGCCTGCGTACAGATCCACGATGAGCGCAGCGGCCAGGGTCGCGACCAGCGTGATCGCGCCGAGTGCCATCACGCCCAGGGTGAAGATGCGCTGGAAGTAGCCTTCGCCGCGATCCGGGTCCCGCCTGGCCGCGGCGACCAGTAGCGGGACGACGACGCTGGTCAGGATGCCGCCGAGCATCAGGTCGTAGACGACGTTCGGCAGCGTGTTGGCGTCGTTGTAGGCGTTCCCGAGGTCGGCCGAGCCGATCGCGTAGGCGAGCAGGAGCGTGCGCAGGAAGCCGGTGATCCGGGAGGCGAGCGTGCCGAGCGCCATCCCGCCGCTGGACCGCAGCAGGCTGGCGTCGGACTCACCAGGTGCGGGCGACCGCCGCGGGCCGCGGCCGGGCCAGGAAGACGGCCTGCCCGGCGGGGCGGCCTGCCCGGGCGGTCCGGGCTGCCGGGAATCGCGCGGATACTGCGTCGCAGGACGGCGCTGCTGCCCGGCGGAACCCGGGTACCCGCCCGGGTTGCGCGGGTACCCGTCTGGGTCGCGCGGGTACGAGGCCGGGTCGCGCGGGTACGGCCCGGGCCGGCGCGAGTCCGGCTCCGGGCGGCGCAGGTCGCGCGGGTCGTCGCGGGGGCGGCGCGGGCCGTAGTCCGGGCGGCGCGCGGGCTGGTCCTGGTCCCGCTGGTCGCGGCCGGGCCGGCGCGGGTACTGCTCCGGGCGGCGCTGGTCGCGGTCGGGCCGACGCGGGTAGGCGGCTGGGTCGCGCGGGTACTGGTCCGGGCGGCGCGGGGGCTGGCCGGCGTCCTGCTGGCCGTAGTCGGGGCGGCGCTGGTCGTGCTCCGGGCGGCGCGGGGGCTGGTCCAGGGATCGAGAGTCCTGTCCGGGCGCACGCGGTTGCGGTGCGGGAGTGCGGGGCGGCTGCCTGGTGGTGCGGGGTGACTGGCCGCCGGCGGGGGTTGCCGGGGCGAACGGGGCGGTTCGGCGGCGGCGCGTGAGGGACGCCACGGCGCGCGGGACGGTTGCCCGCCGTTGCCGGGCGGCCGTTCCGGGGCGCGCGGCGGCTCCCTCACCGGCCAGTTCTCGCCGTCGGGGGGCACGTCGGTCCCGTTCGGGGGGTACGCAGGATCGCCGGGCGGCGGCTCGCGCCGAGGGGGTTCCCCGCGGCCGCGGTCAGCGGCTCGCCCGGCCCCGTGCGTCGGCGTACTCATCCGGATCCTCCGGCGGGTGGTCGTGCGCGAGGTCGTCGCCAGACACGACGCTACCCGTTTCGGCCACCGGACCTGGTGGATCGGCTGAGGGATTGTCGTGTTGCGGCCCACCCGGGCCGCCGCTCCCGTCCCGGCGCGCCCGCCTGATCGCCCGGGCGGCCGAGGTCAGCACGAAAACCGCGAGTGCCACGCACATGATCACCAGGGCGAGCGTGCCGAACCGGGTCGCGCGCAGGGTCAGCCGCACCAGCGAGCCAGGCAGCAGCCTGCCGTCCGGGGTGAGCAGCCCGAGCGTGAGATCGGTCACCCCGACCGTCGGGGAGTGCACGGAGACCCTGATCGTCGTGGTCTTCCCCGACGGGATGGACACCATGATGTTGGCTGAGCCGACGGTGAGCCTCTTGTCGGCGGGGACGCGGACGTGCAGCCGGACCTGGACGGTCTGCGGCAGGTGGTTGGAGATCGATATGGGCACCTTGCCGGATGAGCCGCTGAGCGTTATCTGCCCGCGGTCGATGATGGCGACCTTCTTGCCCTGGATCGTGACGTAGCGGAGCACCCGGTCGGCCAGATCCTGCCGGACCGCTGCCTGCGAGCGGCCGCGCCAGGCCGATGATTCCAGGGCGGCGACGGCCGTGTGCAGGTAGCCGGGGACGGCCGGGGTGAGGATGCTCCCCTGCAGCCTGATGGCTGTGTCGAGGGCCTGGATCTTCCTGAGATAGGCCGGGCTGAGCTCGCCCCTGGTCACCAGCTTGGAGGGCGGCGCCTGGTGCCGGACCCGCCCGGTGGGGTTCTTGGCCGAGGCCAGGCTAGCCAGGCTGGCCGGCTTCAGCCACGGTGCCCGCGCGGTCCCGCTGAGCAGGTCGCCCGCCAGGCCGGGAGCAGGGTTCCACCGCCGCGGCGGTGTCACCACGAGGCTCCGGGCCAGCTGAGGGCTCTCCGCGACGATCATGGCTGTCTCGGCGAGGAATCGCTGCGTGGTGGCGAAAGTCGTGCCCGGGCCGGCCCGGCCGCGCTCCCCGCGCTCAGGATCTGCGTGATCGTGTGGTCGGCGAGCAGCACGTTCAGCGACGTGCCGAAGCTCGAGGCCGCCGTGGTCTGCGCGCTCGGCGTATAGCTCGGCGGCAGGCCGGACAGGGGCAGGCGAGACGGCGGCATCACGGTGGAGTCGAGCACCACCGTGCTGATCCCGCTGGCCGCGAGACTGCCGAGCACGCCCGTGTCGGCCAGGCCGTTGTCCGGCCACGCGATCGTGTCGCTGCTCGCCGGCAGGTGCAGGATCTTCTCGCCGACAGAGCGCAGGGTGAACGCGTTGGCCAGGTCAGCGTCGAGGCCTTCATGACTGAGGGCCGCGACGTCCACGTCAGCGTACGGAGTGAGAAAGACCTGCTGCCCGGACGTGGCACTGGACAGCCCGTGCAGCCAGGTGCGGGCGGTGCTGCTGCCTCGCATCGGCGTGGCGTCGCCGCAGCCAGCGTTGCCGCCGACGGAATAGCGGCCGCTCATGGCCTGCGCATTCTGCACGAGCGCGGGGTCGATCGCCCAGGTCAGGTGGTCAGCGGACGAATACGCCGCGCCCGCGGTGAGCAGCTCGCCCAGGCGGCCGCCTGGCGCAAGGCGGCCGGGCAAGCCGTTGCTGAGCAACGCCGGACAGGCCGCCTGGTACGGCTGATCGATGAGCGGCCAGACCCAGCCGATGCTCAGCGGCCGCGGCCGCTGAGCGGCCGGGCCGCCGGGCCAGAACGGCAGGAACGTCCTGTCGGTGGCGGCCGCTACGCCGGTGCTGGTCCATACCTGGGCGGCCAGCGGGTAGACGCCGAACTGGGTCATGCCCACGGCCGAGGGCTGCAGCGTGGCCGTCCAGTGCACCTCGCCGCCCGCCGGGATGACGCCGGGCACCGGCACCGGGGCGCCCGGGACCGGGTAGTCCGCCGCGTAGGTGCCGGCCGCGTAGGACGCCAGCACGGATTTGTTGCCCAGCGGGGTCAGTGACGATCGCAGCTGGACGGACAATCCCTGCACCGGCGTCGCCGCGGTGTTGCTGACGATGCCGGTCACGGTCACCAGGTGACCGGGTGTTGCCCACTGCGGGCTGACCGACTCGATGGCGACGGACAGCTGCCGTTCCGACTGCGCTGGCCGGCTGGATGCCTGCTGGCTCTGTGCGTGCTGGCCCCGCGCCTGCTGGCCGAGTGCCGCGGAGAAGGGCGCGATGGCGACCGCGAGCGCGGCCGCCACCGTTCCCGCGAGGCCCGCAGCCCGCGGTGCCCATGCCGGCCATCGGGTCCGGCCCGCCGGGCCCGTCACTTCTGTCCGGCCCGGCGAGGCGTGGGTAGGTGGCACGGCTGAAATGTTATTGCCGTCCGGCGAGTGCGGCGGGCTTCGCGGCGCAGGTGGCGAGCAGGCCGGCCAGCCCGATGCCCAGCGCGGTGCCGGATTCACCGGTCGCGGTGTAGACGATCGTCGCGTCGTCGCCCTGGTCGGCCACCGCCTGGTCCACGTAAACCGGAACCGTGTCGGGCAGCGCAACGGGCGCGACCAGCCCGGCCGCATAGCCGGTCACCGAGCTGATGGTGTCGTCGCTGGCGGCGCGCACGCGGCGGCCGCCGGTGGCGTTCCGTACCGCCAGGACCGGGACGACCAGATCCGGCCGGGCGATGACCGCGGCATGCTGGTCGTCCACCTCGTACAGGCGTACGGCGAGACAGCGCTTCGCGGGCAGCGCGAGGACGGCAGGCAGCTGATCGGCCGACGAGATCCTTCTGGGCAGCCGGACGATCTCGTGCGGGATGTCTTTCTCCAGCAGCATGCGATGCAGCGTCAGTGCGTTGTTCATCGGCGCCTCCGGATCCCGGCCGGGACCGCGCCGGCCCGCCCGGCCGCGCGTTGCGCGTGGCGTCCGGCCGCGGTGCCCGTTAAGCTGCGGGCTCCTGCCCCGTCAGGAACCCCCGGGGCACCCGCCTGTTTCTTAAGCTTATCTACACCGCTTACCCTCGATGCCCGTGCCGGATTCGACACCGCTGACCCCAGCGCAGCGCAAGGCTGCCGCTGAGCTGCTGGCCGCCGTCACCCGCCCGCTGGATGACCTGGCCCGCCTGTTCGCCCGGGCCGGTCACGAGCTCGCGCTGGTCGGCGGCCCGGTGCGGGACGTCTTCCTGGGCCGGCCGCCGACTGACTTTGACCTGGCCACCGACGCGTCGCCCGAGCAGGTCCTGGAGATCACCGCTGACTGGGCGGACGCCAGCTGGACCGTCGGGATCAAGTTCGGCACGGTCGGCCTGCGCAAGGGCGACCGGCTGCTAGAGATCACCACCTACCGGACCGAGCAGTACGCCGAAGGCTCCCGTAAGCCGGCGGTTCAGTACGGCAAGACGCTGGAAGGCGACCTGGCCCGGCGCGACTTCACCGTGAACGCGATGGCGGCCCGGCTGCCGTCGGGCGAGCTCGTGGACCCGTTCGGCGGCGTGCGCGACCTGCGGGACAAGGTGCTGCGCACCCCCGGCGCGGCGGAGGACTCCTTCACCGACGACCCGCTGCGCATCCTGCGCGCGGCCCGGTTCGCGGGGCAGCTCGGCTTCGAGCCGACCGCTGACGTCAGGGCCGCGATGACCGAGCTGGCCGGCGGCTGGAGATCGTGTCCGCCGAGCGGATCAGGGACGAGCTGGTCAAGCTCATGCTGTCCGCCGACCCGGTTCGCGGCATCGTGCTCCTGGTCAACACCGGGGTGGCCGACCGGGTGCTGCCCGAGGTGCCCAGGCTCCGGCTCGAGGCCGATGAGCACTTCCGGCACAAGGACGTGTACCAGCACTCGCTCACCGTGCTGGAGCAGGCGATCGCACTCGAGGACCGGTACCGGCTGAAGAACGACCTCGTGCTGCGGCTGGCGGCGCTGCTGCACGACATCGGCAAGCCGGACACCCGGTCCCTGCTGCCGGACGGGCGGGTTGCCTTTCACCACCACGAGGCGGTCGGCGCGGGCATGGTGCGCAAGCGGCTGAGGCAGCTCCGCTTCCCCTCGCCGGTGATCGAGGACGTCGCCAGCCTGGTCTTCCTGCACCTGCGGTTCCACGGCTACGGGGCGGGCGAGTGGACCGATTCGGCGGTCCGCCGCTACGTCAGGGACGCAGGCCCGCTGCTCACCCGGCTGCACGCGCTGACCAGGGCGGACTGCACGACGAGGAACAAGGCCAAGGGGGCGCGGCTGGCCCGTGCCTACGACAGCCTCGAGGCCCGCATCGAGGAACTGGGCCAGCAGGAGGAGCTGGCCAGCCTACGGCCCGACCTGGACGGCAACGAGATCATGAGCATCCTGGGGGTGCCGCCGGGCCGCACCGTCGGGCTGGCGCTCAAGCACCTGCTGGACCTGCGGATCGAGCACGGCCCGCTGGGCCAGGAGCGGGCCACTCAGGAGCTGGTGCGCTGGGCCGCGGCAGGGGGACTGACCGTATCCGGCGACGACGGCGCGGAACCGCCGCCGGCCGGCTGACGGCTCAGCAGGGCGTAGGCCAGGCCGGCGAGTACGTAACCCGCGCCGGCCACAGCCAGCAGCGGGTACGACTTACCGTCGAACGGCATGAACGCCGCGGCCACCGCCGCGCCGATAACGAACGGCACGTTGAAGAGCATGTCGTAGAAGGAGAACACCCGGCCGCGGAAGCCGTCGTCCACCTCCTGCTGGAGGATCGTCGTCGCCGTGATGGCCACGCCTTGCGCGGCCAGGCTGACGGCGAAGCTGATGAGGAGGAACGGCACCTGGCTGAACGTCGCGCCCAGCGGGCCCGCCACGATACCGGCCATCACCAGCAAGGCCGTTATCAGGGCGCCGACGGGCAGCCGTGCGCTCACCACCGGGGTGATGAACGCGGCGGCGCCATAGCCGACCGCCGAGGCCACGATCACCAGGGTGAAGTGGCTCAGCGCGTTGTTGGCGCTGGCGTGGTAGAAGTAGTTGCGGTACAGCAAGATCGACATCAGGAACAAGATCCCGTACAGCATCCGCTGGCAGCCGGTCGCGAACAGGGCGGCGGCCGGCCGCCGCCTGCTCATCACGTGCCGCGCCCCGGCGGCCAGGCCCGCCGCGACGATGCCGAGTTCGGTGAGGATCCCGGCGCGCCGCTGCCCCGCCTCGACCCGGTCGGGCCCGAGCAGATCCCTGTGCATGGTCGCGGCGACCGCCCCCGCGACCAGGTAGCAGGCGCCCGCGACAAGCAGGGTGGCCGCCGAGCCGCCCCGGCCGCCGCCGGTGGCGAAGTGGATGCCCAGCCCGGTGAAGCCGCCGAGAAAACTGGCGATCGTGCCGGAGGTCGGAGCCACCGAGTTGGCCATGACCAGCTTGTCCGCCGCGACTACGTGCGGCAGCGCGGCTGACAGCGAGGACAGGAAGAACCTGTTCACGCCCAGCACCGCAAGCACCCCGGCGTAGAGCGGCACGCCAAGGTTTCCCGAGGGCACGAGCGCGGCGGTCAGCGCCACGACCACCGAACGAATCAGCGCCGACCAGACCAGGATCTGCCTGCGCGACCAGCGGTCGATGAGGACGCCGGCGAACGGGCCGATCAGCGAGTAAGGCAGGTAGAGCACCGCGAACGCCCCGGCCGCCGACACCGGGTTCGGGAAGCTGGTCGCGTTGAAGAATACGTACGCGCCGAGGCCGGCGGTGAACATGCCGTCGCCGGCCTGCGAGATCAGCCGGGTGCCGAACAGCCGCCGGAAGCCCCGCTCGGCGAGCACCGTCGCCAGGTCGGCGAAGAACGACGATCGCGCGGGCCGCCCGTCGGCCTGCTCGGCCTGCCCGGGCTGCCCGCCGGCCCGTACCCGGGCCGCGGCCAGCCGGCTGCGCAAACCCGCGTGAGAGCGCACCTGTCCAGCCTACGGCGTCGGCCCGCCGCTCAGCCCGGCCGCGCGTGCTCCGCGGCCGCCGGTCAGCGGTCGATCTCGCCGCGGATGAACTGCTCCACCCTGTCCCGGCAGACGTCGTCGCCGTACTGCTCGGGCGGCGACTTCATGAAGTACGAGGAGGGCGAGAGCACCGGGCCGCCGACGCCGCGGTCCTTGGCGATCTTCGCCGCCCTGATCGCGTCGATGATGACGCCGGCCGAATTCGGCGAGTCCCACACCTCGAGCCGGTACTCCAGGTTGAGCGGCACGTCGCCGAAGCCCCGTCCCTCGAGCCGGACGAACGCCAGCTTGCGGTCGTCCAGCCAGGGCACGTGGTCGGACGGGCCGATGTGCACCGAGGCCCGCTCCATCTCGTGCGGGATCTGCGACGTCACCGACTGGGTCTTGGACAGCTTCTTGGTCTGCAGCCGCTTGCGCTCCAGCATGTTCATGAAGTCCATGTTGCCGCCGACGTTGAGCTGGTACGTGCGCTGCAGCTCGACCCCGCGGTCCTCGAAGAGCTTCGCCAGCACGCGGTGCGTGATCGTGGCGCCGACCTGGGACTTGATGTCGTCACCGATGATCGGCACGCCCGCGTCGGCGAACTTGGCCGCCCATGCCGGGTCCGAGGCGATGAACACCGGCAGCGCGTTGACGAACGCGACGCCCGCGTCAATGGCGCACTGGGCGTAGTAGCGGTCGGCCTCCTCCGAGCCCACCGGCAGGTAGGACACGAGCACGTCCGCCCGGGTCTGGGTGAGCACCTCGACCACGTCCACCGGCGGGTCGTCGGACTCGGTGATGATGTCGCGGTAGTACTCGCCCAGCCCGTCCAGGGTCGGCCCGCGCTGCACCGTCACCCCGGTGGGCGGCACGTCACACAGCTTGATGGTGTTGTTCTCGCTAGCCAGGATGGCATCGGACAGGTCCTGGCCGACCTTCTTGGCGTCCACGTCGAAGGCGGCGACGAATTCCACGTCCGAGACGTGATACGGGCCGAACTGAACGTGCATCAGGCCGGGCACCCGGGTGTCCGGGGCAGCATCGGCGTAGTACTCCACGCCCTGGACGAGGGAACTAGCGCAGTTGCCCACGCCGACGATGGCTACCCGTACCGATCCCATCAGGATGGCTCCTTTACTCGTGTACTCGTGCCGTTCAGGTTGCGTTCACTCATGGCGCCGCCGTGCTGCCACCCGGGGGCGGGCGGGCAGGGCCGCGTCACGTCTGGGTCTTGGTGTCCGGACCAGATTCTCGTTCCGAGGCGATCAGCTCGTTGAGCCAGCGGACTTCGCGCTCCACTGACTCCAGGCCATGCTTGTGCAGCTCCAGGGTGTAGCTATCCAGCCGCTCCCTGGTCCTGGCCAGGGCGGCGCGCACGGCTTCCATCCGCTCTTCGAGCCGGCTGCGCCGGCCTTCCAGAATCCGCAGCCTGACGTCGGCTCTGGTCTGGCCGAAGAAGGCGAAGCGGATGCCGAACCCGTCGTCCTCCCAGGCGGCGGGGCCGGCCTCGGCGAGCAGGTCCTGCAGCCGCTCCTTACCCTCGGCCGTCAGCCGGTAGACGATCTTCGACCGGCGTCCGGCCAGCGCCCGCGCGGTGTCAGGCGCCGGTTCCTCTGCGATCAGGCCCCGCAGCAGCAGGTCCTTCAGGCACGGATAGAGCGATCCGTAGGAAAAAGCCCGGAAGGCGCCGAGCAGGGCATTGAGCCGCTTACGCAGCTCGTAGCCGTGCATGGGCGTCTCGTGCAGCAGGCCGAGCACGGCCAGTTCGAGCACGCCCGAGCGCCTGCCGCCGGAGCGGCCGTCGGCCGGGCCGTGGCTGCCTGCGCGAGGGTCGCTCACCAGCCGGTACCTTCCTCTGTCCGCCCCGGCACACTCCCGCGATCAGCCGCGGACCGCCCGGACGTATCTCACCGATGTATCGGTCCGATACATCGCAAAGATATGTCGCAACTGCAATCAGCGCAAGCCGGCATCTTACGGAAAGCTCCGGGCTCGGCCTGGGCGGTCTTCCGTCGTACCCTGTCGGGCATGGGCTCTATGCGCTCTGTCGTGGACTATGCGCTCGCCAGGAGGGCGACGCTGAAGTCCGTGCTGGCCGGGCGGACCACGATCGCTGACGTGTGCGACGCGCATCCGTACCTGCTGCGTGCGGCCAAGTTCCACGGCGAGCCGACCGACCGGCCCTGCCCGATCTGCAGGAGAGCGAAGCTCACCCACGTCACCTACGTATACGGGGACGAGCTCGGCCAGTACGAGGGCAGGGTCAAGAGCGGGCCCGAACTCGATGAGATGGCGCTGGAATACGGGGAGTTCCAGGCCTACGTCGTCGAGGTCTGCCAGAGTTGTGCCTGGAACCACCTCGCTTCGTCGTACGTACTCGGAACGGGCGAGCCGCGCGCCAGGCGCGGACGCCGGGTCAGGGCAGGCGACTGATCCCGTTACGGGTGTGACGGATAAATACCACCGGGGCGGCAGCGAAGGATGCGACCGGGTACGTTGTGTGTCAGCCCGGGCACCCCTTGCCCGCTGGACCCCCCCGATAGCGCCGCGGTCCCCCCGCCCGCGGGCCGCGAACCAGTGAGGACGCGTGAGTACTCCAGGCTTCACCGGATCAGGCCGTCCACGCCGCCGCGGTTCGCGCCCGGCCGGCCGGGCGCGCGCTGACCGCCCCCGCGGTGATGTCTACGACGGCACGGACGGCTTGCCGCGAGCAGACGTCCCCCGCCGAGGCGCCACCCGCGGGCGATCCCGCTCCCGCCCTGACGACGGCTACAGGCCGCCCGGCGACCGCGGCCGCCCGGCTGGCTACAAGCAGCCGGCCAGCCGCGGCGGTGACGGCTACGGCCGCGGGGCCGACGGCGGCGCTGGCGGTTACGGCCGGTCCGGCGGCCGCGGTGACGGCTACGGCCGCGGCCACGGCTACCACAGCGATGACGGCTACGGCCGGAGTGACGACTACCGCCGCGGCGACGGGTATGGCCGCGGCGACGAGCGCGGAGGGCCCGCCGGCTCCCGGCGGCCGGGCATCGGCCGCCGGCGGCGGTCCATGCGCTACGGCGATGAGGAGCCCCCGGGCAGCGGCGGCGGCAGCGGCCGGGGCGGCAAGCCCGCCAAGCGCAAGGGCAGCTGGTGGCGGCACTGGTCCTGGAAGAAGGTGGTCGCCCTCGCGCTCAGCGCGGTCGGAGCGGTCATTGTCGCCGTCGCCGCCTACCTCGGCGTCTCGTACGCGGGCACGCCGATCCCGACCGACGTGTCCGCGCTGGCCCTGCAGCAGTCATCGACGGTCTACTTCAGCAACGGCAAGACCGTCGTCGGGACCTTCGGCACCACGAACCGGCACGTGCTCACCTCCAATCAGATTCCGGCCCAGCTGAAGAACGCCGTGGTCGCGGCGGAGGACAGGAATTTCTACAACGAGGGCGGGATCTCGCCGACCGGCATCATGCGGGCGCTCTACGACAACATCACCGGGTCGGGCAGCTCGCTGCAGGGCGGCTCCACGATCACCCAGCAGTTCGTCCGCAACTACTACGCCAACATCGGGACGCAGCAGACGATCAGCCGCAAGCTCAAGGAGATCTACGTCGCGATCAAGCTCGCCCGGCAGAAGTCCAAGGACTGGATCCTCACCCAGTACCTGAACACGGTGTACTTCGGCGCCGGCGCGTACGGAGTCGGGGCGGCGGCGGAGACGTACTTCGGCCAGCCGGCCAGCGACCTCAACGTGGCGCAGGACGCGATGATCGCCGCGATGCTCAACGCGCCCGGCGCCTTTGACCCGACGCCGGGATCCGCCGGGTACCAGCCGCTCGTCGCGCGCTGGCATTACGTGCTGCAGGGCATGGTCACCATGGGCAAGCTGACCTCGCAGCAGGCCTCGAAGCAGAAGTTCCCCAAGGTGGTCAGCACGCAGCCGAACAGCTCGGGCTGGACCGGCTACAGCGGGTACATCATGCAGGCGGTGCAGTACGAGTTGCTGCACACCTACCACTACTCGCCGGCCGAGATCGACAACGGCGGGCTGCGCATCGTCACGACCTTCAGCAAGCAGATGATGAACGCCCTGTACGCCACCGTGAATCAGAACGAGGCGCTGATGAAGGCCAACGGCGCGAAGCTGCCCCTGTACGCGCACATAGGCGCCGTGCTCGAGCAGCCAGGCACCGGCGCCATCGTCGCCATGTACAGCGGGCCCAGCTATTCGCTGCCGGCCAAGCAGTGCCAGCGGGTCGTCTGCAACGTGGACATGGCGCTGCAGAACAGGGAGCAGGTCGGGTCGTCGTTCAAGCCGTACGTGCTCGCCACCGCCCGGTCGGAGGGAATGAACGTCAAGACGAGCATCCTCGACGGCACCTCACCGCTCTGCGTGCCCGGTGACCAGTACCCGCAGCAGTACTCCGTGCCGGCCACGAGCCTCGGGCAGGCAGGGTGCCCGAGCACGCCGTACGGATGGCACGCGTTCAGCAACGACGCGGGGGACACCGGCGCCGGCGGCCCGCAGAGCGTGGTGTACTCGACCGCCCAGTCGCTGAACACGGCCTACACCGACCTCACCCACCGGGTGGGAACGCAGAACGTCATTAACATGGCCAAGTCCTTCGGCGTCAATACCTCGGCCTACCCGAACGGGTCGAACCTGCAGAACGACGTGGGCCAGGTGGGCATCGCGCTTGGCACCGCGGCACTCACCGTGGAGGAGCAGGCGAACACGTTCGCTACCCTGGCCGCCAACGGCCAGTACGCCGCCCCGCACGTGATCGAGCAGATCACTTCCGGGACGAACCTGGTCACCGCGAAGGTGACGCACCGCGAGGTGCTCTCCCCGGCCGTGGCGTCCGACGTGAACTACCCGCTGTCCTTCGACACGATCAACGGGACCGGCACCAGGGCCGCGATGACCGACGGGCGGCCGATCATCGGCAAGACCGGCACCACCGAGACCGCCCAGTCGGCGTTCTTCCTCGGCGCGATCCCGCAGTACTCGCTCGCCGTCGGCATGTTCACCAACCAGCAGAACGCGAGCATGGGCCCGCATGCGCAGTCCCTCAACGGGGTGGGCGGCCTGCCTGGGTACGGCGGTGACTGGCCGGCCCAGATCTGGCACGCGTTCGCCGAGAAGGAGTTCGCCCAGCTCCCGGTGGAGAACTTCGCCACGCCCGACTTCGGCGGGACGGCCTGGAACCTGGTGGGTGCCGGGGCGAGCCTGGTCCAGCCCACGCCGCATCCCACCTTCACGCCAAGCGCGCATCCGACGCCGACGCCGACGCCGACGGTCACCTGCACTCCCGGGCCGCTGCAGAACTGCGGCAGCCCGCCGCCGACCGGCCCGGTTCCGGCCCCGACCTGCACGACGGGGCTGCGGTGCTCGACCGGACCGCCGCCCGGCGGCGGCAACGGGGGCACGGGGCGCCCGAGCGCGAGCGGTTCAGCCGCCGCGGATCCGGCCCGGACTGCCCGCGCCCGCGGCAGTGGATAGCCGGCCAGCCCACGGACCGCCGCTCGTCGCACCGCAGGCGGAGCGGCATGAGTGCCACCACGATCCACGGGGCACGGCCTGATGGCGGAGCCTGACGCGGCCGGGGGCGGCCGCGGCGTCCCCGGGCCGGCCAGCCCGGCGCGGACCTGGCACCGGACCCGGCTCACCGCGCTGGCGGGCTCGGTTGCCGTCCTGACGGTGGCCGCACTGGCCGGCAGCGGCCTGGGCTTCGCGGCCAAGGCCGCCTGCCGGGCCGGCGCGTGGAACGGCCAGTTCACCGAGTTCCAGGCGCACTGCTACACCGACATCTACCCGCTGTACTTCGGTGAAGGGATGGCCGCGGGCAAGATCCCGTACACCGGCCACCACGTCGAGTACCCGGTACTCATCGGCGGTGCCATGCAGGCGGTCGCCTGGCTGGTGCGGCCGATCGTCAACCCCTACGTCAGGGGGCGGGAGTTCTTCGACGCCACCGTCGTCCTGCTGGCCCTGTTCACGGTGGCGGGCGTGCTGGCCACCGGGTACCTGGCCGGGCCCGGCAGGCGGTGGACGGCGCTGCTGGTGGCGCTGTCCCCCGCGCTGATCCTGGCCGCGTTCATCAACTGGGACCTGATCGTGATGGCGCTCGTCGCGGCCGGCCTGGCCGCCTGGGCGGCGCGGCGGCTCGTGCTCGCCGGGGTGCTGCTCGGGCTCGGCATAGCCACGAAGTTCTACCCGGTCATCTTCTTCGGCCCGCTGCTGCTGCTCTGCCTGCGGGCCGGGCGGATGCGAGCGTTCTGGATCACCCTCGGGTCGGCGGCGGCCGCCTGGCTGGCGGTGAACCTGCCGGTCTGGATCGCCGCGCCGAGCGGCTGGGCCACCTTCTACTGGAACAGCAAGGTCCGGCCCGCTGACTGGGGATCCATCTGGTACTACCTCGAGTACCTGCACTGGCCCGGGCTCGGCACCACCAGGGTGGCGGCGCTCAACGACCTGTCACTCGGCGCCTTCTGCCTGGCCTGCGCTGGAATCGCGGTGCTCGCGCTGGCCGCGCCCCGCCGCCCGCGGGTGCCGCAACTGTTCTTCCTCGTCCTCGCCGCGTTCCTGCTGACCAACAAGGTGTGGTCGCCGCAGTACGTCATCTGGCTGGCGCCGCTCGTCGTGCTGGCCCGGCCCCGGCTCTGGTCGTACGCGCTGTGGCAGGTCACCGAGATCGGCTACTTCTTCGCGATCTGGGCCTACCTGCTCGCCGTGACCGGCGGGCCGGGCGGGATATCACCGGCGCTGTATTTCGTCGCGCTGCTGGCGAGGTTCGCCGCGGTGCTGCTGCTCTGCGGCCTGGTGATCAAGGACATCCTGCGGCCGGACACGGACGTGGTACGCGCGAGCGGCGAAGACGACCCGGCAGGCGGAGTCCTGGCCGGCGCCCAGGACCGGTTCGTGCTGCGCCGCCGCGCCGTTCTGCCGCAGGCAGCCTGACTGGCTTGTTCAGACCGCCGATACCGATCTTGATCCGGACTGTCAGCAGCGTGAATAAGCCGCTGACCGGAATCAGTCGGAGAGGTGCCGGCGGAGCCAGCGGATATCGCTGGCGGGGTCGGAAGTCTCGCTGACGGCGGGTGCCCCGGACGCGCGGATCACGTCGAGCAGCAGCGCCGGGTCGATGGTCCCGTCCGGGACGGGCGCGTGCCGGTCCCGGCCGGATCCCTGCTCGTCCCGCGAGTTGTTGCAGTGCACCAGGTCGATCCGGCCGGTGATGGCCTTGACCCGGTCCACGATGCCGGCCAGATCCTCGCCGCCGGCGTGGGCATGACAAGTGTCCAGGCAGAAACCGATGTTGTCGTCGAGGCCTGCGGAGATCGCGTCCCATAGCCGGGCCGCCGCCGCCAGGCCCCGGGCCATCGCCCGGTCACCGCCGGCCGTGTTCTCGATCAGCATCGGCACCGGGCGCGCGATCCGCTCCACCGCCTTCTGCCAGTTCGCGTAGCCCTCTTCAACATCGGCGCCCGCGTCCACGTGGCCGCCGTGCACGACCACGCCCAGCGCGCCGATGGCCGCGGCGGCCTCCAGGTACTGGCCGAGCAGCTTGCGGCTGGGAATCCGGATCCTGTTGTTGGTGGTCGCGACGTTGATCCGGTAGGGAGCATGGATGAAGATGCCGATCCCCGCTCCGGCGAACGCGTCGCGGAGCGCGGCCGGATCGCCGGGAAAGACCGGCGGCTTCCAGTCCTGCGGGTCACCGAGAAAGAACTGCGCGACGTCCGCGCCCCACTCGGTCGCCGCGGCGAACGGGTCCTCGCGGTGGACGTGTGCTCCGATCCTCGTCATCCCCCGAGCCTACGGCCGCCCGGGGGGTATGCGGGGGGCTTGCCCCGCGCCGCTGGTTCCGGGGGGTATGCGGGGGGCTTGCTCCCCGCCGCTGGTTCCGGGGGGCTTGTCCCCCTGCCGCTGGTCGCGGGGGGTATGCGGGGGGCTTGCTCCCCGCCGCTGGTTCCGGGGGGTATGCGGGGGGCTTGCCCCCCGCAGGTGCGGTCAGACGGAGAAGCCGCCGTGCGCGAAGCCCAGCCCGGCTCCCACGAACGCGGCCACCACCCCGGTCATGATGATGACCCGCTCTTCCCGGGTGGCGGAGATCAGCTGGACGTACATGCCGACGAAGAGGGCCACTATGCCGAGCACCGCGGCAGGCAGGTGCGTGACGACGATGAAGCCGAGGACGAAGGCCGCGATGCCGACCACGAGCGTCACCAGGGCGAGGGTATTCTCCAGCGGATGCTGCTTGCCGTCGCTGTTCAGGGTGACGTGTGGCAGGTGCGGGTGGGTCTTGACGGTAGACAAGAAAGCCGCCTCCTCCAGGATGCCGCAGCGGCGGGGATGTCAAGGTGATGCTTCCCGGCTTCGCTGCTGCGGAATCCCGGCAGCGTTCCCGGCCCGGCTGGCCGGCCTGACCGCCGGCGGTACGCCTGCACCGTTCGGTCAAATGCATCCCCGGACCCTTGGTAAGCTGGCCGCGCTGCGCGCGCCAGGCAGGACCCAGCAATCACGACACTGACCTGCTGCGGCGCGCTGCACCTCCTGTCACCAAACCATCGTGACCGCGTCAGTCCAGAGGAGGCCTGGCTCACCCATGCGCCACTACGAGATGATGATCATCCTCGACCCTGAGCTCGAGGAACGTACCGTTCAGCCGTCCCTTGACCAGTTTCTCACGGTCATCCAGACGGGTGGCGGGTCCGTCGACAAGGTCGACATCTGGGGCCGCCGCAGGCTCGCCTACGCCATCGACAAGAAGTCCGAGGGCATCTACGCCGTCGTGAACATGACGTCGGAACCTGACCCCGTGCGGGAACTGGACCGGCAGCTGAACCTCAACGAGGCGATCATGCGGACGAAGATTCTCCGCCCCGACCAGCACTGAGCGGCCCATCCGCGTCGCTACCCCACCCCACCAGCCGAACGACCGGGAGCAGTCCCATGGCAGCAGGCGACACACCCATCACGATCGTCGGGAACCTCGTCGACGATCCGGAGCTCCGCTACACGCAGACGGGGCAGGCCGTGGCCAATTTCCGCGTTGCCTCCACGCCCCGGTTCCTGGACAAGGCCACCAATGAGTGGAAGGACGGCGACAGCCTCTTCCTTAGCTGCAGCGTGTGGCGCCAGGCCGCGGAGAACGCGGCCGAGAGCCTGCAGCGGGGCATGCGGGTGATCGTCTCCGGCCGGCTGCGGCAGCGCTCCTATGAGACCAAGGAGGGCGAGAAGCGCACCGTGTACGAGGTCGAAGTCGACGAGGTCGGCCCGTCGCTGCGCAACGCGTCCGCCAAGGTCACCCGGTCCACCCGGTCCGGCGGCAGTGGCGGCGGATTCGGCGGCGGCCAGGGCGGCTCCGGCGGGCAGGGCGGTTCCGGCGGATACGGCGGCGGCGGTTCGGCCAGCCGGGCTGCCAACGACCCGTGGGCCTCGGAGTCCGGCGACGGCGGGACCACCGACGAGCCCCCGTTCTGATCCCTGGGGGGGCTCCGCACCTGCTGGGGGCTCCGCCCCCCGCATACCCCCCAAACCAAACCGACTATCCCCGTATCTCCGCAAACCGAACCGACCATCCCCGCTGAGCGCGGGGCTCTGAGAGGAGCACCACGATGGCCAAGGCACCGATACGCAAGCCTAAGAAGAAGGTTTGCCTGTTCTGCCAGGAAAAGATCAAGTACGTCGATTACAAGGACACGGCGCTGCTGCGCAAGTTCATCTCCGACCGGCACAAGATTCGGGCCAGGCGGGTCACCGGTAACTGCACGCAGCACCAGCGCGACGTCGCGACCGCGATCAAGAACGCGCGCGAGATGGCGCTGCTGCCCTACACCAGCACCGCGCGCTGAGGCCGAGGAGATCGCACTGATGAGTCGCACACCGATGAAGCTCATCCTCACCCAGGAAGTCACCGGCCTCGGCGGGCCGGGCGACGTCGTCGAGGTGGCCGGCGGGTACGGGCGCAATTACCTGATCCCCCGCAGCGTCGCGATGCGCTGGACCAGGGGCGCGGAGAAGCAGATCGACCTGATCAAGCGGGCCCGCTCGGCGCGCGCGATCCAGGGCCTCGACGACGCCAGGCGCGCCGCGGGAGAGCTCGAGGGGCTCACCGTCCGGCTGGAGACCCGCGCGGGTGCCAGCGGCCGGCTGTTCGGCTCGGTGACCCCCGCGGACATCGCGGCAGCGGTCCGCGCCGCGGGCGGCCCCGAGCTCGACCGGCGCCGGATCGAGGTGGCCGCCTCGATCAAGACGGTCGGCTCGCATCAGGTGCGGGTACGGCTGCACCCGGAGGTCAGCGCCACCCTCGACGTCGAGATCGTCAGCGGCTAGCGCAACGGCGTTCTAGCCCGGCCGCAGCACCAGCGCGGCCGGGCTACTCGTCTGTCGGGCGCTCATACCCCGAGCGGCGCCTGGCGAGCTCGGGGTCGAGGTCGGAAATCATCCCCCACAGCCGGGCGATGCGCTCGGCCAGCTGCCCGGCGGCCGCGCCGCCGCCGCTGTCTGCGGCCAGTTCGTCGATAGCACGCGCGAGCTCGTCCAGAGCCGCCTCGGGGGTCGAACACACACTCGAACGATAGCCTGGCCGGCCGACAGCCCGCAGCCGGATCGGCCGAATCACCCGCGCTGGCTGGCGCCGCGCGGCGCGGGTTCCGGCGGGCCTGCCGCGCCGCGGCGGGACCGCGCCGGTCATCCTCCGTGTGTGGATAACTTCCGGCTGTTGTGGATGACCGCCAAACGCGAAAGTTTTTCTTCCGCACAGCCGGTGGAGGACATAACAGCAGGCAGATGACCTGGCTCCGGCGAGTAACCGGAGATGTCCCCAGCGCTGCCCCCAGGCTGCGCACAGCACGAGCGGCGTGTCTGCACAGGCTATCCACAGGGGCGTGCACATCTTGAGTTGGTCCTCGGCGCGGCGTCAGGGAAACTGTCGTAGGCATTGGCTACAAAGGACTTAGCCGGCCGAACACAGTCGCGAATGATGCCGGGGGCACGGGGAGGCGGTCGATAGGTGAGCGTCACCGAGATCGCGCCCCGGGGCGGGGATTTCGAGCGGACACCGCCGCATGACATCGACGCCGAGCGCTGCGTGCTCGGCGGGATGCTGCTGTCCAAGGACGCCATCTCCGACGTGCTCGAGGTCATCCGGCCGCACGATCACTACCGGCCCGCGCACCAGATCGTGCACGAGGTCATCCTCGACCTGTACGGCCGCGGCGAGCCGGCCGACGCGGTCACCGTGGCCGCGGAGCTGACCCGGCGCGGTGAGGTCGCCCGGGTAGGCGGCGCGGACTACCTGCACACGCTCATCGCCTCGGTGCCGACCGCGGCCAACGCCGGCTACTACGCCAGGATCGTCAGGGAGCGGGCCATCCTGCGGCGCCTGGTCGAGGTGGGGACCCGGATCGTCCAGCTCGGCTACTCCGGTGACGGCGACCCCGACGACCTCGTCGATCAGGCGCAGGCCGAGGTGTACGCGGTCACCGACCGGCGGGTCAGCGAGGACTACCTGCCGCTGTCGGAGATCATGCCGGGAGCGCTGGACGAGATCGAGGCGATCGGCAGCCGCGGCGGCGGGATGACCGGCGTGCCCACCGGGTTCGCCGACCTCGACGCCCTGACCAACGGCCTGCACCCCGGCCAGATGATCGTCATAGCTGCCCGCCCGGCCCTCGGCAAGGCGCTCGCGCTGGACACGCCGCTGCCGACCCCCACTGGCTGGACCACCATGGGCGAGGTCCGGGTCGGTGACTACCTGCTCGGCGCCGACGGCAAGCCAACTCGCGTCCTTGCCGCCACCGGGGTCATGCACGAGCGCCCGTGCTTCGAGGTGGAGTTCGACGACGGCGCGGTCATCGTCGCTGATGCTGAGCACCAATGGCGGACAACCACCAGGGCGCAGCAGGCGGGCCGCCCCCAGGATGCGGTCACAGCCGCAGTGCGCCACGACCTCAAGACCACGGCGCAGATTGCAGCAACGCTGCGCTCACACCCCGACGCGCAGCTCAACCATGCCGTCGCCGTGAGCCAGGCTGCCGAGCTGGTGGCAAAGGAGCTGCCGTTCCCCCCCTACGCGCTGGGTGCCTGGCTCGGTGCCGGGACAACCGAGAACTGCCAGCTGACCAGCGCTGACCCGGAGGTAATCGGGGAGATCGAGGCCGAGGGGCTTCGGGTGGTGACGTCACTTTCAGCGCGGTTGCGGTATGCCATCCGGCTACCAGGACCGGTCCCGGTTTCCGAGCGCGGGGCCGACCATCGAAACACCACGGCGATCTTGTGCAAGCTAGGCGTACTCGGCAACAAGCACATTCCGGCTGAGTACCTCCGAGCAGCCGAGACGCAGCGCCGGGCGCTGCTTGCCGGACTTCTTGACACTGACGGGTCTGTGGCCGAGAACGGCACAGTTCAGTTCGCCGTGACCAGTCGCGCGCTTGCCGCCGACACTCTGGAACTCGTCCTCAGCCTGGGCTACCGCGCCAGCATGACGACCAAGCGAGTGAAGGGCGCGACCGAGGAAAGCTTCACCTGTTACAGGGTCACGTTCACGCCGCCCGACAAGGTATTCCGGCTGACGCGGAAACTCGCGCGGCAGACTACTGGAGCACACGCGACGACGAGCTGCCGGTTCATCACGGACGTGCGGCCGATCCCCAGCGTGCCTGTTCGCTGCGTGCAGGTGGACAACGCGGAGCACGCCTACCTAGCCGGGCGTTCATGGATTCCGACGCATAATTCGACCCTGGCGCTGGACCTCGCGCGGTCCGCCTCGATCCGGCACCACATGGCAAGCGTGATCTTCAGCCTGGAGATGAGCCGGAACGAGATCACGATGCGACTGCTGTCCGCCGAGGCGCGGGTGCCGTTGCACACCATGCGGACCGGCCAGCTGAGTGACGACGACTGGACGCGGCTGGCCCGCAGGATGAGCGAGGTCGCGGACGCGCCGCTGTTCATCGATGACTCGCCGAACATGTCGCTGATGGAGATCCGGTCCAAGTGCCGTCGGCTGAAGCAGCGCCACGACCTGCGCATGGTGATCATCGACTACCTGCAGCTGATGAGCTCGCCCAAGAGGGTCGAGAACAGGCAGCAGGAGGTGTCGGAGATGTCCCGGTCACTCAAGCTGCTCGCCAAGGAACTTGAGGTTCCGGTGATCGCCGTCTCCCAGCTGAACCGCGGTCCCGAGCAGCGCACGGACAAGCGCCCCATGCTCTCTGACCTGAGGGAGTCCGGCTGCCTGACCGCGAATACGGCACTGCTGCGAGCGGACACCGGGGCGCCGGTCACCTTCGCCGAATTGATCGAGCGCGGCCACGAGGGCGTTCTCGTCTGGTCCGTCGATCAGGACCGGCACCTCGTGCCGTCACCCATCACCAACGTGTTCCCCGCTGGCGTCAAGGACGTCTACCGGCTACGACTGGCATCAGGCCGAGAGGTCAAGGCGTCGGGCAATCACCCATTTCTGAGGTTCGGCGGCTGGACACCTCTGGCGGAACTGGCCGTCGGCGATCGTCTAGGCATACCGCGCCGTATCCCGGAGCCCGTTGGGGCTGGTCTCGGCTGGTCAGACCACCGGCTGGGGTTGCTGGCACATCTCATCGGAGATGGCTGCGTGCTGCGCAAGCAGCCGCTGCACTACACCTCGGCCGACGAGGCCAACCTGGCCTTCGTGGAGGCAGCAGCGGCGGCAGAGTTTGGCGTCACTCCCCGGCGAGTTGCGCAAGCTACCTGGTTCCATACCTACCTGCCCGCGCCGTACAGGTGCGCGCGGGGGCGGATCAATCCGCTGCATGCCTGGTTCATCGAGCTGGGAATTTCCGACCTGCGCTCGTACCAGAAGCGCATTCCCGCGGTGCTGCACTCGGCGAGCAATCGGGAAATCGCCGTCTTTCTGCGGCATTTGTGGGCAACAGACGGAAACGTGACGGTTCCGCGCACTAAGACCGCGCCGAAGGTTTACTATTCGTCATCCAGCCGGGAACTCGCTGATGGCGTAGCACTGCTGCTCGCCCGGTTCGGGATTATCGCCCGCATCCGGATGGTGACGAAGTCCGGATACCGTCCCGGCTTTCACGTCATTGTCGCCGACGGCCCTAGCCTGTTGAGGTTCTGCCGTGACATCGGCGTTCACGGTGCCCGCGGCGAGTTCGTGCGCGAGATGCTCTCGTTCCTTGACGGACGGCCCGTCAACACGAACGTAGACACTTTGCCGATCGAGGTCTGGGAACTGGTCAAGTCCGAGCGGTCCCGGATCGGCATGACAGAGCGCGGGCTGCAGGCGGCGATCGGGACCCACTACTGCGGGACCACTCTCTATAAGAGCTGCCCGTCGCGTGAACGGCTGCTGCGCTGCGCGGAGGCTCTGGACTCCGATGTCCTCCGGCAGGCCGCGAGCAGTGACATTTACTGGGACCGGATAGTGGCCATTGAGGCTCTCGGGCCGCAACCCGTCTATGACGCGACGGTGAAAGAAACGCATAATTTCGTTGCGGACGGTATTATAGTGCACAATTCGATCGAACAGGACTCGGATATGGTTATTCTGCTGCATCGCGAGGATGCGTATGAGCGGGAGTCGCCGCGGGCAGGCGAGGCGGACCTCGTTGTCGCCAAGCACAGGAACGGTCCCACCGCCACCGTGACGGTCGCATTCCAGGGTCACTACAGCCGGTTCGTGGACATGGCCCCGGGCTGACCGCCTCTCGATCTGGCCGTTTGCGGCAGTCAGAACTCGTGGCCTGCCTCGGTCGCGAGGCGGACCGCGGCGGCGACCAGTTCGCCATTGCCCGTGGCGGTACTTCCGTCGGGCAGCATGACTGTGTCCTCGAGCCCGATCCGGATGTCGCGGCCGACCTGGAGGGCAGCCCGGATGACATGCCAGGTCGCGATGCCGTAACCATGGTGGACACGTGGTGCTTGGATGCCGTGCCGGTCGAGCGTCTCGTCCGCCTGCGCGGCCGTGGCGACCGCGGCATCGGGGGATTTGTCGCGCGGCTCGATCAGGACCCGGATCACTCGCCGCCCGAAGCTGCTCGCGGCCAGCAGGTCTGCGTCACCGGGCGTCCAGACCCCGGCTTCTACCGGGATCCCGAGCTCACTCAGCAGCGCGGCGAGTTCCTCGGTTCCAGGCTCGGAGAGGTTGACCGAGGCAAAGTCGGGCCGGTCGTCTCCGGTCCAGCCGGAACCAGTTCCAGCCTGCGCGCCGTATCGCCGGCGACCGTCCAGATTCCGGTCGTCACTCCGACCGGAACCGCCGGGACGGCGGCACGGATAGCCCGGACCGCAGCGAGGACCGCGTCCGCCTCCAGGGTCTCGTCACCGGACGCATCCCGCGGGTGGACGTGGATGGCTCCCGCGCCGGCGCTTACCGCATCCCGCGCGTCCGCCGCGAGCTCTGCCGGCGTGCACGGCACCGACGAGTGCTGCTGCCGGGTCGTGCCGCCGTTCAGGCAGGCCTTGATCAGCACGTCGTCACGCGACCCGTTCTAGATAGTCCTGATAGAGGGTGACGAAACCGTCGTCATCGAAGCTGATCTCAGCCTCGTAGCCGACCGAACGGTACCGCACCTGCCGGTTCCCCAGCGGCTCGTACCGCTGCCAGGCGCGTTCGGCGGTCAGCTCGGGCACGCGGACGAAGCACATCGTGTACTCGCGGGCAGGACCGCCATCGAGCAGCCCGTCACGGGTGACGGGCAGTGAATTGAAGAAGGCCGAATGGTGCAGGTCGAAGAAGTCCGCGTCGCCGAGCTCGATGCTCGCGGCAGGACCGTCGGCCAGCTCGAGGTCGAGAACCGGGCCGTTCAGCTGCCAGCGCAGTTCGTAGCTGACGCCGATCTGGGTACCGCGCGCGCGGTCAAGGCTCTCGACGTAGACGATCTCCATCCTGGGCGCATCGAGCCCGCGCCAGAGCAGGGTTCGCGTGCTCATGCGTGCCTCCGGTCACTGTCACCTCGGGCGGTCATGCTGATCCCTCCTGCGTCGCCCGCGCGGCCGCCGCCCTGGCCCGCTGCGCGGATAGCTCCCGTTCCGGGGCGTTGCGGGTCAGCGCGGCCGCGCGCTCGAATTCGACCTGGGCCTCGGCCGGGCGCCCCAGTTTCAGCAGCAGATCCCCGCGCACGCTGGGCAGTAGGTGATAGCCGTGCAGCGAGGGCTCGGCCGCGAGCTTGTCCAGCAAGTCGAGGCCGGCCTGCGGACCGTCGGCCATCGACACCGCGACCGCGCGGTTCAGCTCGATCACCGGAGATGGCGTCACCTCGGCCAGGATGGCGTACAGGCTGGTGATGCGCATCCAGTCGGTGTCCTCGGGGCGGAACGCGCGAGCATGGCAAGCGGCGATGGCGGCCTGCAGCGCGTAAGGGCGGCGGGAACCGCCGAGCTGCTCCGACCGGGCAAGGGCCGCCAGCCCGCGGTTGATGAGCAGCCGGTCCCAGATGCGCCGGTCCTGGTCTAGCAGCAGGACCGGCTCTCCCGACGGCCCGGTGCGGGCACGGACTCTGGACGCCTGGATCTCCATCAGTGCCACCAGCCCGTGCACCTCGGGCTCCTCGGGAGCGAGCTGGGCAAGAATACGGCCGAGGCGCACCGCGTCCTCGCAGAGCGCCGGGCGCATCCAGTCGTCCCCGGCAGTGGCCGAGTATCCCTCGTTGAAGATGAGGTAGACGACTTCGAGCACAGAGGAGAGGCGAGCAGGCCGTTCCTCGGCCGCTGGTACCTCGAACGGCACCTGCGCCTTGGCCAGTGTCTTCTTGGCCCGGACGATCCGCTGCGCGATCGTCGCCTCCGGCGCGAGGTAGGCGCGTGCTATCTCCGCGGTGGTCAGGCCGCCGAGCAGCCGCAGGGTAAGCGTGACCCTCGCCTGCACCGGGAGGACGGGGTGACAGGCGGTGAAGATCAGCCGCAGCAGGTCGTCGTCGATGGTGTCGGAGAAGGCGCCGTCGAAGTCTGGCGTGACGCTGTCACCCTCTGCCTCAAGCGCGCGGGCGATCTGCGCGTACTTGTGGTGCAAGTCCCGGTTCCGCCGGAACAGGTCGATGGCGCGGCGCTTGGCGACCGTCATCAGCCAGGCGCCGGAGTTGCGCGGAACCCCTGACTCGGGCCACTGCTCCAGCGCGGCTACGACCGCGTCCTGGGCGAGTTCCTCGGCTAGACCGACATCACCGGTGTACCGGGCGAGTCCGGCAATGAGCCGGGCCGACTCCATCCGGACGACAGCCTCGATCGCAGCATGGGTCTCGGAAGCCGTCACGACAACCGATAACACCATCCGAGGATAGGTCCGGGCAAGCCAGGGCCAGCATGGCGTGGCCAACCGGGGGGTGCGGGATGCGCAGTTCCCGCACCCCCCGGTTATTTCTGCTCCCGGCGGACGTTAGCGGTGACCGGACCGGCCCCGCTGCATGGGTCACGGTCAGAAGACCTGCCGGATCGTGCTCTCACCATCGCCGGCGATGCTGAGGAACCGCTTCGTCCACTCGATCGCCTCATCTCTGTCGCGGGTTTCCATCAGGGCCCAGCCGCCGATCAGCTCCTTGGCTTCGGTGAACGGACCGTCGAGCACGGTGAACTTCCCGTCGGTGAGCCTCACCTTGACACCGTCGTCGACCGGTCCGAGGCCGCCGGCGGCGACCAGGACTCCTGCCTTGGTCGCCTCCTCGATGAACTTGCCCATCTCCTCCATCAGCTCGGGGGTCGGCGGCGGCATCGGTATCGACGGGTCGCCCATCGTGTACCCGAGGAATCGCATTGTGGTGCTCCTTTCTGCTGGTGAACGGCCGCCTGCTGGCGACCGTAGCGGTCAGGGCTGGTGGTCTTCCGCCTGCCGCTCTTTGCCTGTGCGTCGAACGCCGCTGTGCCAGATCGACACCAGGCTCCAGATTCCCGGGAAAATATCCGTACTGCCTGGCCTGGCCTCTCCGCCAGCGTAGGACCGGCCGCACTAGGGTCTTGTTGTGAGCCGTCTTCCTTATCTCCGCCGTGAAGAGCTTGACCCCAGCGGTCAGGACGTATGGGACAACGTGGTCGGTACGCGAGGCGCCGCCCTCGTCAACGAGCAGGGTGGTCTGGCCGGGCCCTTCAACGCCTTCGTGCACGCGCCGGAGGTCGGCAGGCACCTATCCGCTCTCGGCAGGGTGCTCCGGTTCGAGACGTCGATGGAGCGTCGGCTGTCGGAGCTAGCCATCATCACGGTGGGTGCCCGCTGGAAAGCCGAGTTCGAATGGTGGGCACACGCCGGCATGGCCCGCAAGCACGGTGTGGCCGACACGGTGGTCGATGCCATAGGCAACGGCGAGGATCCCGAGTTCGAGGCGGACGACGAGCGGACGGTCTATACGGTCGCTCGCCAGCTCACCGAGACCGGGCAGCTCAGCGATGACGCGTACGGGGACGCCCGGCGGCTCCTCGGCGACACCGGAGTGGTCGAGCTGGTCTCGCTTTGCGGGTACTACACCCTGGTGTCCTACCTGCTGAACGCTTTCGCGGTGCCGCTCCCCCCTGATGTTCAGCCAGCCTGGGGCAGCACGTCGGCAGGGTCATAGAGTCCTGCGCCCTGCGCGCCGCCTGCGTCGGGAGGTGCCGCACATCTAGCAGCGGGCGCGAGTCACATCCGCATCGGCCCCGGCGCGGTGGTCGCCGTAGCGGACCTTGTCAGCTCTGCACGGTGAAGAGGCGGCGTGTCGTAGACTGTTCCGGCACTCGCGCTCGTAGCTCAACGGATAGAGCATCTGACTACGGATCAGAAGGCTGGGGGTTCGAATCCCTCCGAGCGCGCCAGGTCACAGGCCCCTACCCAGTCCGGGAGGGGCCTTTTTTACGTCCGTGGGAGCCACGGTGGGAGCCACGGCGGACGGATCACGCACCGAACAGCGCCTGACTCATCGACTCGGCCGCCGCGCGCTTGTCACCCTCCAGCAGGTGGCCGTAGACGTCCTTCGTGATCGCGATGCTGGCATGAGCGAGCACCTCCGAGACCACATGCAGCGGCGTCCCTTGAGCCAGCATCAAGGAAGCACCCGAGTGGCCTAGCTCATGCGGATGCCAGTGGCCGAGCCCGGCGTTCTGGGACAGCCGGGAGAACGAGTGCGAGAAGTTGTCCGGGTCCATTGGTGTCCCGACCTCGCTCGCGAAGATAAGCCCGTGATCTTGCCACAAGGTGCCAGCGGCCATCTGTGCCTCGGCCTGGCGCGCCCGGTGTGCCGGAACATGGCAACCATCTGCGGAGTAAGCGAGAGCGTCCGCGGCGACTTGGGCGTTTTCAGCTCACTGATCACGAGCCGGGTCCTGCGGCCCGACGACGGGTCACGATCCTTGATCCGCTTCACGCCGTGGGTCACGCTTAGTGTGCTGGCGTTCCAGTCAAGGCGGCGCCTGCGGCGCCGCGTCCGGCACTCCCCGCGCCGGGCTCTGCCTCGGGAGGCCCGCCCGGCACGCCCGCGCCGTCCCACGATGGGCAGCACTGATCCGAATGGTCATCGGTAGCTACGAGGCGACCCGTCTTCCTCGGCTTCGATTGTCCGGATCGCGGCCACCGCCTCCAGGGCGGCCCTGCGGGCCGTCGCATGCGATCGGCTACGCCGACCCTGGACCCAATGCCACTTAGCCTAAGTTGATCTTGTTCCGGCGCGTCGTGTCTGCGGTCGGCTGCTGGGCCGGCAAGATCGCTGGTCATGACGCACAATGGCGTGGTGGCCGGTGGTGGCCGTCTGACGGACTGGATCTCGCTGGGGGTGCTGGCCTCCTCGGTTCCCAGGGATGCCGTTGACGAGGCGGTCACGGTGGCGGGCAGGGCCGCGAGGCGGTCGGATGGGAAGCTGCCGCCGCATGTGATGGTCTATTTCGCGATGGCGCTGGCGTTGTTCGCGGAGGAGGACTACGAGGAGGTCGCCGTCCGGCTGACCGAGACCCTGGCGTCGTGGGGCTGCTGGGATGATTCGTGGAGCACGCCGACCTCAGGCGGGATCACCCAGGCCCGCAAGCGGCTGGGGCCCGAGCCGCTGGAGCTGCTGTTTGACCGGGTGGCTGTGCCGGTGGCCGGGGAGCTGACCCGCGGAGCGTTCCTGCGCCACTGGCGGCTGATGGCCATCGACGGGTTCGAGCTGGATGTTCCTGACACCCCGGCCAACGCTGCGGCGTTCGGCTACCCCGCAGGCGCGCGGGAGCACCCGGCGTTCCCGAAGGTGCGGGTAGTGACCATCGGTGAGTGCGGGTCGCACGCGAAGGTCGCCGCGCAGATGGGCCCGGTCGGCGGGAAGGGCAGCAGCGAGCAGGCCCTGGCCCGCCGCCTGTATCCGCAGCTGGAGGAGGACTGGCTGCTGATCGCCGACCGCGGTTTCTATAACTGGCCGGACTGGCAGGCCGCCGCCGCCACCGGCGCTGCGCTGCTGTGGCGGGTGAAAGCCGACCTGAGGCTGCCGGTTCTGGAACTGCTGCCCGACGGCTCCTACCTGTCGGTCGTGGCCAGGCCTGCCCTGCATGACAAGGCCCGCGCCAGGCTGATCGCTGCCGCCCGCGCTGGCGAGTACCTCGATCCCGGCCAGGCGATGCGGGTGCGGGTCATCGAGTACGAGATCCCCGACCGCGACGGCGACGGCAGCGGCGAGCTGATCGCGCTTATCACTACGGTTACTGATCCCGCGGCGGCATCCGCCCAGGAGCTGGCGCAGGCGTACTGCCAGCGCTGGGAGGAGGAGACCGGCAACGATCAGCTCAAGACCTGCCTGCGCGGCCCCGGTTCGGTGCTGCGGTCCAGGAGCCCGGACATGGTCCGCCAGGAGATCTACGGCTACCTGCTCACCCACTACGCCATCGCGGCGCTGATCTGCCGGGCCGCCACCGAAGCCGACATCGACCCCGACCGGGTCAAGTTCCTGCGCACCGTCCGCATCATCCGCCGCCGGGCCGCTGACCCGGCCTTTCCCCCCTAATGGGGTTACCGGGTTAGTCCCGCACTGAACACCAGCCCCGTGAGGAGCAGGGGTTTGTGAGGGTACAGACTCGGTCCGGTAGCCGCTGGCGGGTGAGCACCGCATCACCCCCAGGAGCACGTGAGTCCTATGGTCAGACCGTGCCCCCGCCAGTGTGTCCGGGAGAGATGACCGCTGTTGGGCTGTCGTGCCCGCCGCTTGCGGCGTGAGCACTGATCCATTAGGGCGCGAGCCGTTCTCCCGCAGGCTACCGAGACCAGCCGTGGCGTGATCAGGTGAGGGAGAATTGAGACGTTGCTGTATGTCGGGGATGACTGGTCCGAGGAACATCACGATGTCGAGATCCAGGACGAGGCGGGCCGCAAGCTGGCGGCCCGGCGGCTGCCCGAAGGC
This sequence comes from uncultured Actinomycetes bacterium, assembly GCA_963702235.1. Lineage (GTDB taxonomy): Bacteria > Actinomycetota > Actinomycetes > Streptosporangiales > Streptosporangiaceae > PALSA-505. The sequence continues at coordinate 132,976 of CAVPBZ010000013.1, read as the reverse complement.
GCGGCCGGGATCGCCCGCCTGCATGAGCTGATTGCCGCGCACCTGGGCGCCGATGGCGATCCTGGCCAGGTGGCGGTGGCGATCGAGACGGACCGGGGGCTGTGGGTGCAGGCGCTGGCCGCGGCCGGGTACCAGGTATTCGGGCTCAACCCCAAGGCGGTCGCGCGGTTCAAGGAGCGGTACAACCTGTCGGGTGCCAAGAGCGACGCCGCAGACGCGCACGCCCTGGCCGACATGGTCCGCGCCGAGCGGCACCAGCTGCGTGCCGTGGCCGCTGACACCGCCGGGTCTGCGGCGATCAAGGTGGTGGCCCGCGCGCATCAGACGCTGATCTGGGAACGTACCCGGCACCTGCTGCGGCTGCGCTCGGCGCTGCGGGAATTCTTCCCCGCCGCGCTCGCCGCCTACGCGGACCTGGGCCTTACCAGCACCGACTCCCTGGAGCTGCTGGTACGGGCCCCCGCTCCGGCAGCCGCGGCGAAGCTGACAGCCACCCAGATCAGTGCCGCGCTGAAGCGGGCGCGCCGGCATGACGTGCCCGCCCGGACCCAGGCGGTCAAAGACGCGCTGCGCGGCCCGCAGCTGACCCAGCCTGCCGCGGTCACCGCCGCATATGCCACCGCCGTGCAGGCCACCGCGGCCGTGCTGATCACCCTGAATGAGCAGATCAGGCGGCTGGAAGTCCAGGTGGAGGCCCATTTTCTGCAGCACCCGGACGCTGAGATTTACCTGTCCCAGCCCGGCATCGGCACCATCAACGGCGCCCGCGTGCACGGCGAGTTCGGAGACGCACCCGGCCGCTACGCCTCCGCCAAAGCCCGCAAGAACTACGCCGGGTCCAGCCCCATCACCCGCGCGTCCGGGCGCAGCAAGGTCATCCTGGCCCGGTTCATCCGCAACAACCGGCTCGCCGACGCCCTGCAATCCCAGGCCCTCTCCGCGCTGACCGCATCCCCCGGAGCCCGCGCCTACTACGACAAGCAGCGCGCCCGCGGCCTGGGCCACAACGCCGCACTCCGCCAGCTCAGCAACCGCCTCGTCGGCATCCTGCACGGCTGCCTGAAAACCAGCACCTGCTACGACGAAGCAACCGCCTGGCCACAAGACATCGCACACATCCATCCGCTTGCAGCTTGACATCTAAGCCCTTGGGATGTCTGACCAGGCCCGGCAATCCCTCGCTGCGGTCATGGCCGATATCACCAGCCCGCGCAACCTCAACCCTGCAAGGCGGCACCGCTCCTACCCCCGCGTCGTCCGCCGAGCCCGGCACAACTCCTACCGGGTCAAACGGCGAGGCGACAGCGGCACCCGCCACCACGGGCCGCCCACCATCAAACTGGTCAACCTGCCCACCACAGTCATGATCAACTTAGGCTAAGTGGCATTGACCCTGGACCCGGCAGCCACTCACCTGGGTTTGGCGCCTACGAGGAGTACAGGGGCAGAGAGGTATCCGCGAATTTGCTTCGATCTTCGCGTGCGACGTGCGTGGCCAGCCCCTTGGCAGGAGTCCTGGCAGGCACGAAGCTATTTGCTATAGGAGCACGAGCAAATCGCAGCGCGCGTCCGAGTCTTAGGGGACAACGAATCGGATGACACTCGACGTTCCCGATGAAGTTCGAAGCCAGGCGCTTTCCGACGGGGACGCGGCATGGCTCGACGGTCTACCGTCGGTCCTGGACTCCTTGGCCCGGGACTGGTCGCTGACGATCGGCGCAACGATGCGCGGGGGACACGCTGCCTTGGTCGTCGAAGCCACGCTCGCCGACGGGGCCCCGTCAGTCCTCAAGGTCGGCCTTCCCGGAAATCGGCGCCAGCTCGGCTTCGAAGCGACTGTGCTCGATCTCGATGCGGGGAAGAGCTGCGCACGCCTGATCCGTCGCGACCTCACCCGAGACGCACTTCTGCTGGAGAGGCTCGGGCCGGCGATGTACGACGTGATTTTGGACCATCGCTCGCAACACGACATGTTGTGCGACATCGTCACGCAAATCTGGCGCCCGCTCGACGACGACATCGACTTGCCGACCGGCGCCGACTTCGCACATCGGATGCAGCACCTCATACCGCAGCTGTGGGAGGAGCTAGAACGACCATGTTCGGCAGCGACGATCGACGACGCCGTCGAATGTGCCGATCGCCGCGAGCGCGCTTACCACCGTCGAACGTCGGTGCTCGTGCATGGCGACGTTCATGAAGCGAACGCACTCCAGACAGAAGGTGGCACCTTCAAGCTGATAGATCCCGTCGGCCTGCGGGCGGAACCCGCATGTGACCTCGGGACTATCGTCCGTTGCACCCCCTCCGCCGGCGACGACTTGTGGGTTAGAACGGAACGTCTGGCAGCTCGAACTGGCGTCGACGCCACCGCAATATGGGAGTGGGGAACCGTCCATCGCGTGATCGGCGGACTGAACAGCGTGAGAATCGGCTTCCAGCCCTTCGGCAACCTCCTTCTTGCCGAGGCGGATCGCCTTACGCAGACAGGCTGACTCCGTTCGGCCCGGGTCCGGCGCGGGCGCACCACCGACCGGCCGTTGACAGGAACACTGTCAAGACGGGGTTGACAGCAAACCGCCCCCGACGGGTGGTGGAGAACGACGGACTACGCCGGGTTCGCCCGCCGCATGCTGGCCGCTTACGCGCGCCGGGTCGCCAGCGGCGACGTCGAGGCGCTCGCGCAGATGACCGCGCTCGCCGCCGAACTGGACAAGGCGATCGGCCAGGCGGTGACCGGGCTGCGAGGGTTCGGCTACTCCTGGGCCGAGATCGTGCTGCGGCTCGGCATCACCCGCCAGGCCGCCCAGCAGCGCTGGGGACAGCCATAGCCCGCCCGTGGGTCAACACCGCATCGTCGCCGATCGACCGGCGTGCACGATCTGGCGCCAGCCGAAGCGACGCAGGACAATCGTGGAGCAGGAGGCACCGCGTCGCCAGCGCGGTCAGTCGGCCAGGAAGGAACGTCACCATGACGAAGCGCCGGGCCAGGTGGCCGGTCATCGTGGTCACCGTTCTTGGTCTCACCACAGCAGTCGTCCTTGCGCTCAGGCAGCAGCAGGCCCCGGCCCGGGCCACCACCCACGCTGCGGCGGGCAAGAGCATCACGATCAACGCCAAAGACAAGACCGTCAGGAACATCGGTCCGGGGGCGACATTCGCCCCCGCGCCCTCATCCGCCGACCCGGCGCTGACCGCGCAGCAGGCATGGGAGAAGTACGCCGACCAGGCGGGCTCGGCCGAGAAGTCGATACCCCGCAGCGTCACCGCCCGGCTCGGACTGCTCACCTGGCCGGTCGGGCCGGCCGGTCTACCCGGCGAAGCCGGAATGACCATCTCGGACGGCGACGCTTACAGCTCGTTTAACCAGTTGGTCTACGGCTACAGCTGGCATGAGTGCCCAATGTACTCACTTGGCCCGGGTATGACGCCGCCCCCGCCTAATTCCACTCCGTGCATCGCATGGCTGTTCCTCCACGCCAACACCGGCAACATGATCTATCAAACGTGGCAGCAGTAGCTAGAAACCTGATCTTGGCAGCGTAGGCATACGAGCGAGCCCTGCCAGCGCAACGGCGTGCCCGCAGCGTGCCCGATCAGGTGGTCAGCCAGGGGGCTGTCACGGTGACTCGCGGACAGGCCGACACGCCCGCCGACCTGGGTCGGAGCACGTAGCGGCCTTGGCCGATAATCCCTGACACGGAAGGCGTCACTCAGTCGGGCCGCCGTGCCACAAGCGTGCTAGAACGACTGGCAATCCGCGGGTAATGGCCGTCAATCAGGGCGAACCCGATCGCCGTCCGAAGTGGGCAGGCGCAGCCAGCGCCGCTGCCTGAAACGACCTTCGAAATAGCGGGTCAGGTCTGCGCGCCGTGAGCAGGCCACTGGAGCCGCTCCTCGTCCACTAGGTGAAAGAGGCGGTGGGCCACCGTGTTGGCTTCATCGGTGCTGGCTATTACGTACCGCGGATCGACGTCCGCCAGGGCGAACTGCCGATACATGTGGCGTGCGGCCTCCTGGTCCTTGAAACCGTGACCGGTGCGGGAGCGGGCACGTTCCAGGCAGACCGGCTCGGGCGGAAGGAGGATCGCATAGTGCAGGAAGGGAAGCCCGGTTGCGGCGGCGAAAGTCTCCAGGAACCAGGGACCGATCACCCCGTCATAGACAACCGTGTACCCGCCGGTGGCCAACCGCCCGGCCACCGCACCCGGCGGCACCGGTGACGACCTCGTTCTGATGGTGTGCCGGGGAGGTCAGGGCGCGATGTAGCCCTGGTCGATGAGAGCGAAGAACTGGTCCCCGGGGACCAGTGCACTGGGGTCGAACAGACGCGAGAGGGCTGCCGCCACGGTCGTTTTACCGGCGCCCGGCGGCCCGCTTATGACGATGAGATCGGACACGCCTCCTAGGATGCCCTGGGCCGGGCGAGAGCCTACCCCCGACTGGAGGCATGGCATCCCTGGAGAGTGCGGGCGGGTCACGAGCGTGCCCCCGAGATGCCCCGAACCGCCATCAACAGCCAACGATCGCCAGCAGCAGCAAACTGTGAACCTCAAGCTGGCCGAGGTTTTGAACCCGAAGCCAACGCACGTGACACGCTCGTAATGCGTAGATCCAGGAACCTCGCAGGCCAAGACCGAGCAGCAACGCGGGCTGAACGTAGGGTTGTCCGCACCCGCTCGGTTCTGGGGGGAGGTCGGCTGGTGTGAAGACTGACTTGCATGGGAGTTCGCTGATGCTGGGGAGGGACCTGTGAAGGCCCCGGGCCTCACGCCGCCCGCCGTCGATGACTGGTGTCGGCGGTGGCTCGGGGCGGGAGCAGGCGAAGTCCTGTTCACGGCGGGGCACCTCTCCCGCGTCGTCGGCATGCGTCTGGCGGACGGCAGGGAGGTGGTCGTGAAGGTGCGCCCGGCTGCCTGGAGGCTTACCGGGTGCGCGGACGTTCAGCAGGAGCTGTGGCAGGCCGGATTCCCGTGTCCGCGGCCTCTGGTAGGTCCGGTGCCGCTCGGCGGGTACGCGGCCAGCGCGGAGAGTCTTATGCCGGGCGGGGATGTGCTGGGTGTCGCCGGTAACGCGGTTGAGTGCTACGCGGAGCTGCTGGAGCTGCTGGTCCGGCTGGTCCCCGCGCCGGGCACGATCCGGCCTCTGCTGCCGAGCCCGCCGTGGGTGGCCTGGGATCACCCGCATGGCGGGGTGTGGCCTCCGCCGGATGATCGCGATGCTGACCTGAACGCGGATTCCGGGGCCGCTTGGCTGGATGAGGTCGGGCGCCGGGTGACGGGCAGGCTGCGGCAGCTGCGCAGAGAGACGCACGTCGTGGGCCATGGCGACTGGGAGGCCCAGAATCTGCGCTGGTGCGGCCGGCAGCCCGTGGCGGTTCACGACTGGGATAGTACGGTGAGCGCCCCGGAGCCGGTCATCGTCGGCCTGGCCGCAGCCGTCTGGCCTTGCGGCGCTGAGCCGAGGGCAGCGTCGGTCCCGGAGTCGCAGGCATTCATCGAGGCTTACCAGCGCGCTGCCCGCCGCCCATGGAGCGCTGATGAGGTCCAGGCCAGCTGGGCGGCAGGGCTGTGGGTCTACGCGTTCAATGCCAAGAAGGCCAGCCTCGACGGTCTGTCCCGGCTCGACCCAGGCGAGGCAGCCGAGCGCCTGCGCCGGGCCGGTGCCTAATCGACACGCAGGATCGCACCGCAGCTCCGCGTGCGGTAACGCGCGGCGCCCAGAGGCCAGGGGCTGTGGCGGTTAGTTGCGGCCACAGGCATCTCTCACGGCTTTCTCACGGACTGGCCGGACAGCACAGGACCACAGCGCCGATGTCAGACGCTGTACCGGAGTCGATCGCGCGCTAGGCCGAAGTTGCCGTAACTCTTCGTAGGCGTTGCCTCCTGAACTGTGGATACGGTGACCTCAGAGCCCGGAACGTAGTCAGAATAAATGGGCGTGTTGTCCCATGTTCTTCACCTGAATACCGTTATGATCTGGGTATGGTGCGGAACTCCGGTAAAGTTCACGTAGTCAGAGTCACGAAGACCGGCTACGTGGACAAGCAGGGCCGCCGCAAGGACTACTCCTCGGCGTACCTGCGGCGCACCTACCGGGACGGCGGCACGGTCAGGAACGAGACGGTGGCCAACCTGTCCGCGCTGCCGGACCACGTGATCGACCTGATCGACGCCGGGCTGAAGGGCCAGCAGCTGGTGCCCGCCGGCGAGGCGGTCACCATCACCCGGTCCCTCCCGCACGGGCACGTCGCCGCGGTGCACGCCATGGCCCGCACCCTGGGCCTGCCCGCGCTGCTCGGCCCGGCGGGCCGGCCGCGGGACCTGGCGATGGCGCTGATCATCTCCCGGGTCGTGGCCCCCGCGTCGAAGCTGTCCACCCTGGCCTGGTGGGATGACGCGACGCTGGGCGCCGACCTGGGCGTGGCCGGGGCCTCCACCGATGACATCTACGCGGCGATGGACTGGCTCGCCGGCCGCCAGGACGGCATCGAGGCGGGCCTGGCCGCCCGGCACCTGGCCCCGGAGGCGAACCCGTCGCGGATGGCGCTGTTCGACTTGTCCAGCTCGTGGATGGAGGGCCGCTGCTGCCCGCTGGCCGCCCGCGGGTACTCCCGGGACGGCAAGAAAGGCCGGCTGCAGATCGAGTACGGGCTGCTCACCGACCCCGCCGGCCGCCCGGTGGCGGTACGGGTGTTTCCCGGCAACACCGGCGACCCGGCTGCGTTCACCGAGATCGCCCAGGTTGTGCGGGAGAAATTCGCCCTGGCCCGGATGGTCATGGTCGGCGACCGCGGCATGATCACCAGCGCCCGGATCGCCGCCCTGAACGCCGCGGAAGACGGCACCCAGCCCCCCGGCGGCAGCTACGGGTGGATCACCGCGCTGCGCGCCCCCGCCATCCGCAAGCTGATGGCCGATGACGGCCCGCTGCAGCTCAGCTTGTTCGATCAGCAGGACCTCGCCGAGATCACCTCCGATGACTTCCGCGGCGAGCGGCTGATCGCCTGCCGCAACCCCATCCTGGCCGCTGAGCGGGCCCGCAAGCGGGAGGACCTGCTGCAAGCAGCCGAGAAGCTGCTCGCCCCTCTCATCGCCCGCGTCCAGGCCGGGCGGCTGGCCGGTGCCGGCAAGATCGGCGTCGAAGCCGGCAAGGTGATCAATAAATACAAGACCGGCAAGCACTTCCAGCTCACCATCACCGATACCAGCCTGGCCGTCACCCGGCGCCAGGCACAGATCGAGGAGGAAGCCGCCCTGGACGGGTTCTACGTGCTACGCACCCCCGTCCCCGCCAGCGACCTGGACGCGCCCAGCGTGGTGTCCGCCTACAAGAACCTCAAATACGTCGAGCGGGACTTCCGGCACATCAAATCCGATGACCTGGACCTCCGCCCGGTGTTCCACCGCCTGGAAGAACGCGTCCGCTCCCACGTGCTGATCTGCATGCTCGCCTGCTACCTCACCTGGCACCTGCGCCGCGCCTGGGCAACGCTGACCTTCACCGACGAGAACCAGCCCCACCCGGACAACCCCGTCGCCCCCGCCCGCCGCTCACCCCGCGCGCAGGCCAAAGCCAGCTACCAGCACGACCCCGCCGGACGGCCCTACCGCAACTTCCGGGGCCTGCTGGAGCACCTGGCCACCCTGACCCGCAACGAGGTCCGGTTCGCCGGTGCCAGCGCCACCGTGCCCATGCTCACGGAGCCCACCAGCACCCAGCGCGAGGCATTCAACCTCATCGGCATCCCGATCCCGCTCACCATGAAGTAGCCAGAACAAACCTGGCCAGCCCGGCGGAACACCAGGTCAACCCAAGAAACGCCTACCCAACTGGCCGTAACTTCGGGCTAGGGCACCGAATCTGCGCGCCCCGGCCCGTTACTGTCACGAGATGCGGGTCGAAAGCGTGGCTCCAGGAGACCTGACCGCCGAACATGTTCGGATGGCTCGCAGCGATCACCTCGACTCCGTCCGCCGCGCCGGAACGTACTGCCGCTCATCAGCGCAGATCAGGCATACCTTCGGCGTGGCTCCGACCCCACACCACAGGTAGCACAGATGGATTCCACCGCCGCGTCGCGGCCGACTCGCGCGGCTACTGGCCAGGCACGGCTTGCGGCTCGCGGGCCTGTCAGGTACTTTCTCAATGGAAAGTACATGACAGAGGAGCCTGAATGCGCGATGTGGCAAGCGACCCGGCAGCGCTGGAGCTGCTGCGGGTGCAGCGGAGCCGGCTGGCGGACCGGATGCGGACGCCGTGGTGGTACCTGTCCGGTATCGCCGTCCTGTGGGCACTCACCTTCGCATGCCCCTTCAGCTCGCGGTTCCTTTCCCAGGGGGTTCGCACCTGGCCCATCCTGGTGGCCGCAGTGGCGGCGGCCTGCCTGCTGCAGTGGGGCCTGTCCCGGGCCACCGGCATCGTGGTGGCCACCCGGATGCTCCGCCATCCCTCGGGCCGTCCCGCAGGGATCGCGGTTATCGTGGTGGCCACCGCCGCCCTCGTGACCGAGGCCTTCCTGATCCGCCGCGGCCTGCTCGTGGCCGCGATCGTAGTCGCGGCCCTCGCGGTCGTGGCGGAGGTGGCCTGCCAGCAGGCCCATCTGCGGGGGATCCGCCAGGACCTGCGAGCCGGCGGAGGGGCGGCGTGACCGCCAAGCCGGACCCGTTCATTCACCCGATCACCCGGTTGTCGATCTGCGGGCTGCTGGCGGCTGGCGCGGACTGGGTCGAGTTCGCCGCGCTGCGTGATGCGGCCGGGATCAGCGACTCGGTGCTGTCGAAACAGTCCGTCGTGCTCGAAGACGCCGGGTACGTGGAAGTCCGCAAGGGCGCGGTCGGCCGGAGGCCGCGCACGTGGTTCCGGCTCACCGCGGAAGGCCGCCAGGCGGTGGAGGGTCATCTGGCCTGGCTGGCCCAGTTGGAGGAGGCGGTCTCGGCCAGGACCCGGGATGTGCAGCAGGCGAGGCCCCTCCCTGGTGCTCGCGACCAACTGCGCCGCGTACTGCCGCCTTTGCTGGGCAGCACCTGAGCTGGTTCTGACCTGGACGGCCAGCTGGGCGTTCAAGATCGAAACGTTACCTTCACGTTATTTGCCCCAGAGCTCTGATTTGGCCCCCCTGCCGACACGCCGGGGTGCTCGCCGGTGAGAGGTTGCTGTCATGGCAGGTGGAGCGACTCCGGGCCGCGAGGTTGCGCTCGAGACGGGTCGCCTGCTGCTCAGACCTTGGCGGGTAGCCGAGGCTGTCGTCCTGCATGAGCTATGGACCGAACGTGATCCACGAGTGCCGCCGCACCGCCGAATCGACGCGGATGGACACCCCACGGTTACAGACCTCGAGGATTGGATCCGCACTAACCAGCCATCGTCGATCGGGTTGCTGGCGGTCGAGCGGAAGGCCGCTCGTGACGTCATCGGCTACTGCGGGCTGATCGACAACGGACGAGGATCGGACAGGGAACCGGAACTGGCGTTCGAGCTGCGACGCCGAGTCTGGCGTCAGGGATACGCCACTGAGGCCTCGTTGGCGGTTCTGGACTGGGCGAGATCGTCTGGGTACGAACGTCTGTGGGCCACGGTCTGGGAGTGGAACACCGCTTCTCGCCGTGTGCTGGCCAAGGTCGGATTCACCGAAACCGAGCGGAAGGAATTGAACGCGGTCTACGGGAACAACCTGTTCACCACGAGACGGCTCTGACCCGATGTTCGAAAAGAATGCCTGCGCCATTACCTTCCCTGGTTGTCCCCGTTCCGTGTCCGGGACTACTTGCGGACGCAGAACCGAAGGATCGTGACGGCTCCCGACCGTGTGCTTTCGGGTGGTTCCAGGTCTAACCGGGCAAGGCCCGGGGGCGAGAAGAAGCGAATGCCGTCGCCGAGCAGGACCGGCAGGACATACACCAGGATCTCGTCCACGAGTCCCCGCCGCAGGCACTGACCGGCCACGTCGGCGCCGAGGATTTCGAGGTTCAGACGCTTGTCGCCCTAGGGGCGCCCCTGGCCAGGCGAGGGGCCGGAAATCAATTCGCCGCTGCTCGCCTCGCCCGGTATGGTCGCGGGAGTGTTCTCGCTGCGGGAGCCCATAAGATCCGTGTGCGGCGATCCCGGCGGGGCCCACCCTGAGAGTAGGTTTCGCTAATGGCATGCCGTATCAGTGAGCTCGTGCTCGGTTGCCGCGACCCTGAGGTGCTGGCGCCGTTCTGGTGCGAGGTCCTGGACTTCGTAGTGCTCGATCGCGAGGAGGACTACATCGAGATCGGGCCGCGCGAAGGGTTCGGCGGCCCGCAGCCGACGATCATCCTCAGTCGCAGGGACGAGCCGGAGAAGGGGAAGTCCCGGCTGCACATCGACGTCAACGCCACCGACCGCGATCAGGACGCCGAACTCGAACGCCTCCTGAAGCTCGGGGCACGCCCGGCCGACATCGGCCAGACCGGCGAGGAGCAGTGGCACGTCCTCGCCGACCCCGAAGGCAACGAGTTCTGCCTGCTCAAGGCCCGCCTCAACCCACTCTGACGGCTCTCGTCGGCAACGAGAACCGCGCCCGGCCTCCACGCCGGACCTCAAGACTGGCCCCAGGGTACGCAGGCCAGCACGGTTAAGAGCGGGGAACTAGTAGGCGTCAACGGACTGAAGGCCAGGTCACAAGGTCAACGAGCCGCTGTACCGGGACCGGGTGGGCGGCATCGACATCGGCAAGGCCGGGATGGTCGCGACGATCCGGGTGCTGTCGGATGCTAACCCGGCGCGGCGGGCGAGCGAGACCCGCAGCTTCGGTCACGCCAATCTCCGAGTGCCCCAGCACTTCCATGATCGTCCGAGCCGGGACCCCTGCGGCCATCATGAACGTGGCGCAGCCGTGGCGAACATCATGCAGCCTCAGGTCCGCACTGCTACCGACCGATGAGTCCTGCTTCACCGCGTTGTCCACATCGTGGGGCATGACAGTACTTCTCCACGCGAAACCGTGAGGAACCAGAGGAATCGGAGACCAGCCACCATGACCGACGAGACCGTCAGCGCTACGACCACGATCAGCACATCGGCCGAATCCGTGTTCGCGGTGCTTGCCGACCCATCCCGGCATGCCGCCATTGACGGCACCGGCTGGGTTCGCGACTCCCTCGATGTCCAACGGCTAACCGGCTCAGGTCAGATCTTCCGGATCGCCATGTACCACGACAACCACCCGGACGGCAGCTACGAGATGGCCAACCGGGTCCTCGTGTTCGAGCCGCCGCGCGTCATTTCGTGGGAGCCGTTCCCGCCGTTCACTCCAGACCATCTCGACAACTCGCTGAGCCACTTGGCCGATCGTTGCGCGCCAACGACGTCCCCGTCCCTGCCGCCCTCAGGCGGTGGCCTTCCGACGACGGTTGTGCAACGGGCGTCAAGGCCGCAGCCAGCGGCAGACAACCGTGGACGGGCCGCCCGTGCTACGGATCAGCCTTTGGCGAGCGCGGCCCCGCTGCAAGTCCTCGTGACTCGCGTGGACGTAGGTCTCCGGGTGAACGCCGAGTCGTAGTGCCCGGCCCACTTACTGGTGATGGAGATCGGCACGCCCGCGTGTTCCATCAGTGTCAGGGTCGTGTGCCGCGAGTCGTGCAAGATGATCCGCCGCAGACCGGCCCGCCTGAGCAGGCGGCCGAACTCATCGGAGTACCACTCGGGATGGACCGGGGTCGACCTAACCTGAGCCTGTCGTGCCTGCGAGTTCCGTTAGCCGGCGTTCGAGGAAGCGCCGTTCAGCGCCGTCGTCGGTGAGTTGTCTCGCACGTCGATAGGCGTCACGCGCCTCGTCGGCCCGCCCGAGACGTCGCAAGAGTTCGGCCCTGGTCGAATGCAGGTAGCGGAAGTCGTCGAGACCGAGTTGGTCGACTATGCGCAGGCCGGCCTCGGGGCCTTCGGTCTCGGCGATAGCGATGGCGCGGTTGAGCTCCACGACGGGCGAGCCGGTCAGGCGGGTGAGCTCGCCGTACAGCGCCGCGATCTGCGCCCAGTCGCACGGCGTCTCGGCGTGCAACGAAGCGATGGTCGCCTGCAGGACATAGGGCCCGCAGCCGCGCAGGGCGAGCGCGTGGTCAAGCTCGGCGCGTCCAGCGGCGATCTGCTCGGTGTTCCAACGTGACCGGTCCTGATCACCGAGCAGCACGAGCTCGCCGTCGCTATACCGCGCCTCGCGACGGGAGTCGTGCAAGAGCATCATCGCCAGCAGCCCGTGAACCTCGGGCTCGTCCGGAAGCAGTCCGGCCAGCGCGCGCCCCAGCCAGATTGCCTCTGCCGCCAGCTCGTCGCGACCGCCATAGCCCTCATTGAAGATCAGGTAAACGACGGCAAGAACGGCGTCGAGACGCTCGCGGAGCAGGTGAACCGGTGGCACGCGAAACGGGATTCCCGCCGCTTTGATCTTTCGCTTGGCCCGCACCAGCCGCTGCGCCATTGTGCGCTCCGGTACCAGGAAGGCACGGGCGATCTCGTCGGTGCTGAGCCCGCCGAGAGTGCGCAGGGTGAGCGCAACCTGCGCCTCGACCGCGAGCGCCGGGTGACAGCAGGTGAAGATGAGCTCCAGGCGCTCGTCCGGAAACGTCGTGGTCATCACCGGCACCTCAGCACGATTGCCCGCGACGAGCAAGCCGAACTTGGTCGCGAGGGCCCGGTCGCGGCGGATGCGATCCGTCGCTCGGTTCCGAGCCGTCCTCATCAACCAGGCGCGCGGGTTACGGGGGACGCCGTCGCGTGGCCATCTGTCGGCGGCCATCGCGAACGCCTCCTGCGCGGCTTCCTCGGCGAGGTCAAAGTCGCCGAGGAAACCGATCAGGGTGGCCAGGACGCGGCCCCATTCCTCGCGGAAGACCTGTTCGGGCGTCGCTACCAATACACCTCCGAAGGGCGGATCTCAACGGCGCCACCATAACGTGCTGCCGGGACGCGGCCGGCCACCTCGATGGCCGCGTCGAGGTCGTCGGCCTCGAGGATGAACCAACCGCCGACAGCCTCCTTCATCCCAACGAACGGGCCGTCCGTTGTCAGGGTCTTGCCGCCTTCGACCCGCACGGTGGTCGCGTTCTCGGGCAGGCCCATCGGCAGCCCGGGGGTGACGCCCGGCGTCTGATTGATCCCTTGGTAGTCGGAGTAGACCTGCTTCTGCTCCTCCTCGGCCAGCGCGGCCTGTCGCTCAAGCGCGGTGCCCTGATAGATCAGCATGACGTACTTCATCGCTTCCTCCTCGTCACTAGCAGATAGTCACGCACTAAGACGAACGACGAGCCAGGAAATCGACAGCTCGTCACCGGAAATCTTGACCTCCCCCGTACCTGAGCTTTTCCCGACCTCGTTTCTCCTGGTGAGCCAGGGTTGACAAGACGGACGTCGGTGCACCCGGGCGCCTATCGATGGGGCGGCGGAGTGTCGAGGTTCCTTGACTCGGCGCTGCCAAGCGCCGAGGATCACCGTGTGCGTTTCACGTGGCAGGCCCAGGAGTATGCGAGAACCTGCCTCGAATGCGGCTACACCTGGCGGGTGCCGAGATCGGCGGCGCGGCGGCGATTCCGGTCGATCTCGATGTTCTCGGTCGCGACGCCTAGGTCGGTTGACCGTGCCGAACTGGCCAGGGAGATTGAGTCGATCTCGGCGTCGAACCAACCGGCCGCGGTGTTCCGGCAATGCCCTAAATGCGGCGCCGATCACTTCACGCAGCACGCAGTGCGCGGCAGGGTGCCCTGACCAAGGCTGGCCGGATCTTGGCCGGATAGCGGTGCCAAGAGCAGTACAACCATGGCAGGCAACGACAAGCATCGGCGCAGGCCAGCGCCACAAGCCGAGGCCATGGACAAACGGTCAGGTGTACCTGCAGGGCGCCCTGCAGGGCGGGGCATTGCGGGACGGACACCGTTGGTAAAGGTCGCTTGACATTGCCCAGCTGGTAAAGCTACCTTTACATCATGCGTAACCGGGTCCGGGAGAATCGCGCCCAGCGGCAGATGTCGCAGGCTGATCTAGCAGCAGCCCTTGGCGTGTCGCGCCAGACGGTGATCTCGATCGAGAGCGGCCGCTACCTGCCGTCGCTGCCGCTGGCGTTCCGGATCGCGCGGTTCTTCGACCTGACGGTCGACAAGATGTTTGACCCGGAAGAGGAGGAGGCAGGCGCATGATGAGGTTCATTCGCCTCCGGCTGCGGAAGCCGCTGCTGAGAGGCATTGCCGGAATGGGGCTCGCTGGCGCCTGGGCTATCGGCGGCGGCCACTCGCGGTGGCTGGCGATCGTCATCGCGATAGCCGCTGCCGGCCATGCAGCGGCCTGGTACGTGTGGGCCGGGAAAGACGACGACGACGGAGCCCTGCTGGGTTCCCGGGCTGATGAGCGGCAGCAGCTGGTCGGCCAGAAGGCGCGGGCGCTGGCCGGGGAGGTCGCCGTGGCCGCCGCTTATACCGGCCTGGTGATCACGCTGGCGGTCAAGCGGGCTGACGCCTGGCCGTTCGCGGTCGTGCTCGCCGTCACCGGTTTCGCTTACCTCTTCGGACTGTCTGCCTACGGTTCAGGCGAACCCGATCCGGCGGATGACGCCGACGCCGGGCGCCAGGCGCGGTCCCCGGCCAACTGCTGACTGTGCCGGTAACGACCCGCCACGACAGCCCCCGCGCCGCACTGCTGAATCGAGCCATATAGATCAAGGCGGTGCCGCTGCGCGGCACCGCTGCCCCGGCGTCAGCGGCGGGCTCAGCCTGGGAAGGCCCGCCCGCAGTACGCCGGCCCGCACGCCGGACGTGACACGACTAAGGTTGGCTCACATGGCAGGCAGAGGGATCCTGGCTCCGCCATCCTCCTTAGCTCCCGATTGTCCAGCTCGCGGCCACCGCGTCTAGGGCGGCCTCCGAGCCGTCACTCCGTGATGGCTTCGCCAGCCCAGACCCGCTTCCGCTCACCAGGAAATTGCCGCCTGCGGCTAAGACGGGGGAATTCAGGTGCCGGAACTCGGCCGCGACCATGGCGTGGCGATCACAGTAACGAGCATGAACGGAGGCCAGTGAATGACACGGCTACCAGAATCTGCTGCACGTCGTTACGGCAAGGTTTTTGATGAGATCGCGGCTGAGTACGACCGCCGCCGTCCGACTTATCCTGACGAACTCGTTAACCGAGCTTGTCAGGTCGCAGGGATCGGGAGCGGTGATCATGTGCTTGAGGTTGGGTGTGGAAGCGGCCAACTGACGCGCGCCCTTGTCGCCCGGGGCCTGCGCGTCACAGCACTCGAGCCCGGCGAGAGCCTCATAGCACTGGCCAGGCAGAACCTGGAAGGTGCTGGAGAGGTGGAATTTGTGAACGCTCAGTTTGAGTATGCATTGCTTCCCCGCGAGCAGTTTCAGGCCGTGTTCTCGGCGTCCGCGTTTCACTGGGTTGACCCTAAGGTTAGCTGGCAGCAGACCGCTGACGTACTTGTTCCCGGCGGAACGCTCGCCCTCGTGCAATACTTCGGACTTGAGGAGCCGCGCAGCAAGCGAGATCAGGAAGCAGCACTCGCTGCCATGAGAAAGGTCGCCCCGGATATTGCCGCTAATTGGCCGGCCTACAGGGATCTCGACGCCACGCTTGCCGGGGTGGAGCAACGCTGTGGCAATGTCTCAGAGGTATGGGCCTGGCTCGGCAGCTACGACATAGGGCAAGGTTATGCCGGCCGCTTGTTCGATGATGTTCAGGTGGCACTCATACCAAAGCTCATCGAGCACACTCCTGACGAGCTCAATGCTCTCGTACGTACGATGTCGTTTTACGCCCGGCTTTCACCAGGCCAACGTCAAGCCCTTGAGCGTGAACACGAGGCCATTTATGAACGACTCGGGCGACCGATTCGCGCCAGCACGGTCGCGGCTCTCGTCACCGCACGGCGCAGCACGGAGGGAGATGATCACCGCACATCGCCTCAGGGCACGCCGCACTGATCCCATCCTCCTCGCCGCTCGATGTTCTCGGCCGAGTCCTCCGTGTCAAGGCCGAGCCGCTACTACGGATCAAGAGGTTGACTGACGGGTCGAGCTGGCCGGAGGTGTTGCGGGCGCCGAGGTCGAGGGGTTCGCGCAGTTCGTCGAGGCGCGTCAGCGCGCGCTGCCGGGACCCGGGCACATCCAAGGCGGGCTCCCGGCGAAATGTCATTCGGGGCGCACTGGCGACCAACGATCACGCCAGCTCACGGACTTGCCCGGACGATGCCGAACGCGGTACGGGTATCTACAGACTAGACAGTCAGCCAGCACCCTGCTCCCTCTGACATCATCGAAGCGTGACCAGCTCCGGCCTCGAACACCTCGCACGAACCGCCTACGAAGCCCACCGCGACGCCCATCCCGCGTCGCTCCCGCCGTGGGAAGACATCACCCAGCAGGAGCAGGGAGCCTGGCGGGCCGCTGTGTCCGCCGTCGCTGCGCAAACCGGCAGCACCCTCGTCGAGGCGCTCCCCACCCGGCCCTTGCTCATCCAGGCCGGAGATCAGCGCCACACCTTCCCCACCGATTTCACCGTCGGCCGCCAAGGCAATCTCGCCAGCAGCGACGAGTTCGCCTCCAGCCGCCACGCTCGTTTCCACGTCGCTCACGGCCTGTGGTACGTCGAGGACCTCGGCTCAACCAATGGCACCTGGCTCAACGGGCGCCGCATCGGCGGTCCGCAGCGGCTGAAGAAAGGCGACAAGATCAAAGTCGGACACACCGTCATGACCGTGGTAGCGGCCTGAGCGATCCCGGCTGGAACCCTGGGATGTCCGCACGGGCTATATGCAGGCAGATCTTGGGTCGCGCGGTAGGCACGCTCTCATCTCGCCCGCAAGCAGAGCACACGGGATGGCCATTCGGCTGTGTCATGCACGGTCCCATGTCCCGTCAGCAAGCTGGACTTCCCAGACTCCGTCCCGGGCCGGACAAGATTTTGCGTTCAGGCCGCTGCCTGCCGGTGCAGGTCCCTGACGTGCGTTAACGACCGCTGTCGGTGGGTCTGGCTACCGTAGCTGGGCAATGGAGTCCAGCGAGAGCAAGAGGAGATCATGACCACCCTCGCGAACCGGCCCAATACCGCACTCCTCGTCGTCGACGTGCAGATCGGCGTCGTCGAGGGGGCTTACGAGCGCGACGCGGTCGTCGCGAATGTCGGCAGCCTGGTCGAGAAGGCAAGGCGGGAACAGATCCCCGTGCTCTGGGTCCAGCACTCCGACGAGCAGCTGGCCAGGGGGAGCGACGACTGGCGGATCGTCCCCGAGCTGACTCCGGGCGACGCCGAGCCGCTCGTCGAGAAGAGCTACGGCGACTCCTTCGAGGACACCAGCCTCGAGGCCGTGCTGTCGGGCCTGGGAGTCGGGCGACTAGTCATCATCGGCGCAGAGACCGATGCGTGCATCCGCTCGACGCTCCACGGCGCCCTCGTCAGGGGGTACGACGCGACTCTGGTCAGCGACGCCCATACCACGGGGGACCGGACGGAATGGGGAGCGCCGCCGCCGGACCAGGTCATCGCGCACACGAACCTTTACTGGGCGTACCAGACGGCGCCGGGACGGACGGCCGGGACCGTCGAGACCAAGGGCGTCGACTTCGGTGGCACGTCCTAAAAAGCGCACGGGCGCCCTTAAGCGGGCAGCGGCCGGTCGTGCACGACGCGCTTCATGACCAGCGTTGACGTCATCCGCTGCACACCAGGCAGCGCCGCCAGCTTCTCGTCCTGCAAGCGCTGGTAGGCGGCCAGGTCGGCGGTGACGACGCGCAGCAGATAGTCGGGGTCGCCGAAGAGCCGCTCGGCCTGGACCACATTCGGGATGCTGGCGATCCTGTCCTCGAAGCTCAGCAGGGTCTCCCGGTCCTCCTGGCGCATGGTGATAAAGACGAGCGCCTCGAACCCCAGGCCGATGGCCTCGGCGTTCACGATGGCACGGTAGCCGCGGATCGTCCCGCTGCGCTCAAGCTCGCGCAGCCGCCGGTGGCACGGCGAGACGCTGAGGCTCACCTGGGCCGCTAGCTCGGTGATGGTCAGGCGGCCGTCCTGCTGGAGCGCGGCAAGAATCTTGCGGTCTACGGCATCCACGAGGCGGATTCTTCCATCAGTCAGCGTCAGGACGACAGTATTTAGAAACACTTTTCGCCGGTCTGAGGATAGCTTTCTTCATAGCCGCCATTTTGAGGGAGAACTTTCTATGGCCGCCGGCTCCGTCATCGCCTTCTGGGCAGTTGCCTTGCTGCTGATCATCGTCCCGGGGGCGGACTGGGCCTTCACCATCAGCTCAGGCCTCCGCGGGCACTCCGCCCTGGCCGCCGTCAGCGGCATCGTGCTCGGCTACGCCGGGATCACTGTCGTCGTCGCGGCCGGCGTCGGAGCTCTGGTGGCCAGATCCCCGGCGATTCTCACCGCGCTCACCATCACCGGCGGCCTGTACCTGATCTGGCACGGAGCGAAGATCTTCGCCAGGCCCGCGACCGAGGGCACCCCGGCCGACTCGCCGGCCCGCACCAGCCGGGCCAGCAGCCCCGCCGAACCGCCGGCCCGCACCAGCCGGGCCAGCAGCCCCGCCGAACCGCCGGCCCGCACCAGCCGGGCCAGCAGCCCCGCCGAACCGCCGGCCCGCACCAGCCGGCCCAGCAGCCCGGCCAACCGGTTGACCCTCGTCCGGGGCATGGGCGTCAGTGCCCTCAACCCCAAGGGCCTGCTGCTCTTCCTCGCGCTGCTCCCGCAGTTCACCAGTCCGCGCTGGAGCTGGCCTGTCGCCGTCCAGCTCGGCTTCCTCGGACTGGTCTTCATGGTCACCTGCGCGGCCTTCTACCTCGGCCTCGGGTCCTTCGCGGGGAAGGTCCTGCACGCCCGGCCCGCCGCGGCCGGTGCGGTCACCCGCTTTTCCGGCGCCGCGATGATGGTCATCGGCGCCCTTCTCCTCGCCGAACGCCTCATCACCTGACTGCCGCGGGCCGCCCGGCAGGACACCCGAGGAGATCGGCGTCCCCTGACGGCCGGCTGCCCGGCCTGGCACCATGGCGGCCATGATCGGACGACTGCATCACGTGGTGCTCGACTGTCCGCGTCCGGCTGAGCTGGCGGCGTTCTACTCCGAGCTGCTGGGACAGCCCGTCACCTACCAGAGCGACGACTGGGTCGTGGTCGCCGCCAGCGAGGACTCATCCGGCCTGGCCTTCCAGCTGGCGCCCGATCACCGGCCGCCGACCTGGCCCGGACCCGCCGTGCCGCAGCAGTTCCACCTCGACATCATGGTGGAGGACGTGCCCTCGTCGGGCCCGCGCGTGCTCGCGCTCGGCGCAACGAAGCTGGATGGCGAGGATGTCTACGCCGACCCCGCCGGGCACCCGTTCTGCCTGATCCGGCGCCCGGGGTGGGCGCCGCCGATCCCCGCTGCCCGGCTGATTCCAGCCCTCGCAGGTCCAGCGCCCGATCCGCGTCGCCCGATCCGGGCCGCCGCCGGCGTCGCCCGATCCGGGCCGCCGCCGGCGTCGCCGTCGCAACAGTCGCCACCACCGGCGCCGGCCGCCGCCGGGCTACCGGCGCACCGCCGAGGATGCCTTCGCATGCTGCCGCAACGCCAGCAGCATGCCGACGCTGAGCACCACCAGCGCGGCTTCCACGACCAGGGACACCGTGCCCACCCAGTAGCCCCAGTTGCCGACGTCACCGGGGTCACCCGGCACTCCCACCGTGCGGGACGCAACGTAGCCGGCGAACGGGCCGACTCCCAGCAGCAGGCTGGCCGCCCAGCCCAGCCAGGCCGGCCGCGGCACCAGCAGCACGAGGGCGGTGAGCACGCCACCGGCCTCGATCAGCCGGAACCCCCAGCCCATCCACGCCGGTGACGACAGCGACGTGATGCCGCCCTGGTCGGCTACGTGCACGGCCGCGATGGCCACCGCGAGCAGCCCGCCGACGAGCCGCACCGCAACCTCCGGCACGACGCTTACGCGTGCGCTTCCCCCGCTCCAGCCCGCCCGGCTTGCTACCATCCCCTGCGCCATCGTCGCTCTCCGTATCCAGTCCGTCGTGCTTCGATGCCCTCCGCCCTAAGCACGGCGGTCACCGACCGATGGTTCACCGGTCCGGCCCGGAGCCCCGGGCGCGGTTTCCCGCGGGAATCAGGCGCCGGCTGGCGTCACAGCGCTTGCCGGCGCTCCAGGTACCGCAGCGCCGCCCACCCCGCGGGCACCGGGAGCCAGAACGTCAGCAGCCGGAACAGCAGGACCGCGCCGACCGCCGCCGCGCCCGGCAGTCCGGCGGCCCGCAGGCCGGCCGAGAGCGCCGCCTCGACGGCGCCGAGTCCGCCCGGCGTGGGCACGAGGGAGCCGAGCGCGCTTCCGGTGAGGTAGACGACGGCCACGCTCGTCAGGGGCACCGAACCGCCGAGCGCCCGGACGCATACGTCCAGGCAGAGGATGTACGACGTGGTCAGCAAGAGCGTGCCGCCGATGCCCTGGGCGAGCTTGCGCGGCTGCTGGGCCACCTCGAGCAGCCGCGGCAGCACCTGGCCCAGCGCGGGTGCGAGGCGGGCCCGCAGCAGCCGCCGCCCGGCCGGGAAGGCGAGCACGCCGAGCGCGACCGCGATGATGGCGGCGAGTACGAAGTAGACCCACGTCGGCGGCCGGAACGAATGCCCCCCCGCAGTTCCGGTGACCGCGACGAACACGATGAGCAGCAGGATATGGATGACGAAGGCCACCACCTGCGCGACGCCGACGCTGGCCGCCGCGACCGGCGCCGGTATCTTCCGCCGCTGCAGGTAGCGGATGTTCAGCGCGGCGCCGCCCACGGCGGCGGGCGTCACCAGCGTGACGAATGACCCAGCCAGCTGGGCGAGCAGGGTGCGCATGAAGCTCAGCCGTTCGGTCACGAACCCCGTGAGTGACCAGGTCGCGCCGACGTAGGTCAGCGCCGACAGCCCCAGCGCCACGATGCCCCAGCGCCAGTCCGCCTCCCGCAGGACGCTGCCCAGGCTGGCCCGGGCCAGCTCGCCGGCCAGCAGGTACGCCGCCGCGACGGACGCCACCAGCGTGACCACGGTGCGGAGCCGGATCCGCTCCAGCTGCACCGGGCTGACCTCGCCGCCGGGAACGGCGGCCAGCAGCCGCTTGCGCAGGGCCGGCAGGATGTCCTTGCGGCGGCGCAGGGCCGCCCTGGTGGACGGGGCGAGCGCGACGGTCTGCAGCAGCGGCACCACCGCGACCGTCGCGGCACCTGCCTTGCGCAGGGCCAGGTCCGCCGTCCTGTCCGGCCCGGCGTACAGCGCGAGCTCGGCCGCGAGCTGCGCCAGGTCGAGGCGAACCTGCAGGTCCGTCGCGGCCACGTCGCCGCTGCCCAGGTCGAGCAGCAGCACGCGGCCGCCGGCCGCGAGCAGCAGCCGGTCCGCGGTGAGGGCCCCGTGCGTGATCCGGTGGGCGTGCAGCAGCCCGACGGCAGCCCAGATCCGGCTGAGCTCAGCATCGGTCGGGCTGCGGTCAAGCTCGGCGAGTGTCACCCCGTCGTGATGCTCGAGCGCGAGCACGGTGGCCTCCGGGCCGGCCTTGACCAGGGCACGCAGCCGCGGGGCGGGCGCGTCCGCCGCCTGGGCCGCATAGGAGAGCAGCGCCCGGCGCTCCACCGTCCGGTCCACCGACAGCGGCGCGGGGTGTGACACCTGGTCCTGCAGCAGCGCCAGCCGGTACAGCCGGTAGACCGCGCCGGCCGCCTGCTGGTCCCGGTCGTACACGCACACGTCGAGCCGCTCACCAGACCGTGCCGTCGCCGCATAGCGCCGGGACTCGGCACCGACGGGCGGCACCCGCCGCATCTCCGTCACGTGGCAGCCGACGGTTCTCAGCGCGGCGGCTATCTCCGCCGCGGCCGGGCGCAGCGACATGGAACCCGCGGCGTACCGGACGCCGAGCCCGATCGCCCGGCCGGCCAGCAGCGTGATGAGCAGCGACAGCACGGTCGCGTACAGCGCCGCCAGGTTCACCAGCGCATAGCCGCCCACGATCAGCCACAAGGCGGTCCGCCAGCGCGGCCGCCCGCTGAGGCCGATCATCGTGGTGTAAGCGACGACGCCGGCCAGGTACGCGTCCAGCGGCGTGATGTGGCTGGCGCCGGGCCGGGACATGGTGATCGCGGCGTACAGGTGCACGGCGTAGCCGCGCCGCAGCAGGGCATCGGCCACCGACACCGCCGCGATGGTCAGGACGCCGGTCGCGGCGGCTTCCAGCAGCCGCCTGCCCTGCCGCCGGACCAGCTGGCGGCCGGCCAGGGCGACCGGCAGGATCAGCAGCGCGAACAGGGCGGTCGGCCGGGCGGCGGCGAGCGCGGTGTACGGCAGCCGCCTGCTCGCCTCGACGATGTTGGTTTCCACCCCCCTGGTCGTCGCGGCTGCTACCAGGCCCAGGACGGCCAGCAGCACGAGCTCGACGCAGGTGACGATGCAGCGCAGCAGGTCGATCGGCTGGCGGATCCGGCGCTCGAGATGATCCTCGACCAGGACCGGCTGCGGGCCAGCCGCCGCCGCTTCCGCCGCCGCCGCTTCCGCCGCCGCCGCTCCCGCCGCCGCCGCCGGGACCGGGCGCGCGGGCTTGCCCGGCGGCGGGTCCGGCTCGGGCAGCGTCACGTCACGATCGTTTCACCTGGCCGCCGGTGCGCACAGCTGCGCCGCACCGCGCCAGGTAGCAGCCGCGCTGTCCGGTGACCGTCCAGGCGGCCGACGCATACGCGCTGCATACGGCGATTTGGCGGCCGGGCGGGTGGATGTGTTATCACGGGAAAGTGAACGTCCGGCGGTTTCTCAGCCGCGATCGCCTGGCCGTCCTGGCCGCGGTCGCGGCCCCGGTGGCGCTGGCCGCCATCCTGGTGCCGTTCCGGGCCGGCTTCCCCAACACCGACGCCGCCCTCGCGCTGATCCTCGTGGTGGTGGCCGTCGCCGCGAACGGGCACCGGCCGGCCGGCGTCATCGCCGCGATCGGGGCGGCCGTGTGGTTCGACTTCTTCCTCACCCGGCCGTACGAGCGATTCACCATCACCCGCCGGGACGACATCGAGACCACCGTGCTGCTGCTGGTGATCGGCGTGGCGGTCACCGAGATCGCCGTCTGGGGACGCCGCCAGCACATGGTCGCGGCCAGGCGCGCGGGCTACCTCGACGGGATCAGCGACACCGCCAGGTCAGTGGCCGCGGGGAACTCGCCGTCGCGCCTGATCGAGCAGGTCTCCGGCCAGCTCACGCGGCTGCTCTCGCTGCAGTCCTGCAGTTTCCAGTACGGTGTCGCCGGGCTCGGCCGCCCGGCCAGGCTGCTGCCCGACGGCCAGGTCGTGACCGGGCCGCGGACGCTGGACGTCGAGCACGAGGGGCTGCCCGGCGAGGCGGCCGTCGAGCTGCTGGTGCAGCACGCCGGCGTGCTGCAGGGCCGCTTCCTGATGATCCCGCGGCCCGGTGCGCGGACCAGCCTCGAGCAGCGGCTGGTGGCCGTCGCGTTCGCGGACGAGGTCGGCGCGGCGCTGGCGGCCCCCCAGCCGGCGGGCCGGTAAACCCCGCCCGTCCGCCGCGGCAGACCCATAACCCCATTCCTTCCTAACGGGCAGGCCGGCCCTGACACCCGCCGCCGGCGGCGGGGGGTGCCAGGGCAGACGGCGGCCGGTCCGCACCCGGCGCGGCGGTTCCGGGCCGGGCGGGTCAGCCGCGCCGGTAGCGCAGCGCGGCCAGCGGCACGAACACGACGACGAGGCCGGCTGCCCACAGCAGCGAGCGGATGACCAGGTACCCGGCCGAGTGCCCGATCAGGGCCTGCGCCGCCGGGCCCTCGCTGAGCGCCCGGACCGCGTCGACCATGTAGGTGATCGGCTGGTGGCTGGCGAACGCCTGCAGCCAGCCGGGCATGGACTTCACCGGAACGTAGGCGCTGGAGATGAACGTGAAGGGGAACACCAGCAGGGCCATGCCTTGCGCCGCCTGCGGCGTCCCCGCGATCAGGCCGAGCATGATGAACAGCCACTCGAAGGCGAACCCGAAGACCACGCACAGCCCGAGCGCGGCCACCGAGTCAGCCACCGAGCCGTGCAGCCGGAACCCGACGGCGAACCCGATCGCGGCGGTGAGGAGCAGCCCCCAGGCGTTCCAGAGGGTGTCGGCCACGGCGCGCCCGGTCAGGAAGCAGGCGCGCGGTACCGGCAGCGAGCGCAGCCGGTCCACGAACCCCTGCTGCAGATCCTCGGCCACCCCGGTCGCCGCGTTCATCCCGCTGAACAGCACGCCCGTGGTGATGAACCCGGGAACCAGGAAATCCACGTAGGGGATGCCGCCCCTGATCGGGATGGCCCCGCCGAACACGTAACGGAAGATCAGCAGGAACATCGCGCCCTGGATCGTGCCGAGCACGATGAGCTGCGGGGTGCGCAGGTAGCGGAGCAGGGCCCGCTTCGCGATCTGCGCGGTGCTCGTGCCGAGCGAGGTCGTCCAGCTGACCGGGATGCTGACAACAGCCATGATCATTTCTCCTTCGCGCCTGGGCGGCGTCGGTGGTCAGGGGCAGCGATGATCAGGAGGCAGTGGCCTCGAGCGCGCCGCTGGCGCCCGGCTGCCCGGTGAGCGTGAGGAACACCTCGTCGAGCTTGGGCTGGCGCAGGGCCACGTCCTCGACCTCGAGGCCGGCGTCCTCGACCGCCCGCAGCGCGTTCATGAGCACCGGCCCGCCGCCCTCGACGCTGACGCTCACCTGGTGCGTCGCCAGGTCGGTGCGGACCTCGCCGTGGTCGAACCGGCCCAGCACCCGGGCGACCCTGGCCACGTCCTGCTCGTGCCGGACGTGCACCTCGATCACCTTGCCGCCGATCCGGCGCTTCAGCTCCGAGGGGGTCCCGGCCGCGACCACCCGGCCGTGGTCGATGATCACGACGTGGCTGGCCAGGTTGTCCGCCTCGTCGAGGTACTGGGTGGTGAGCAGGACGTCTGTGCCCTGCCCGACCATCGTCCTGATCGCGTCCCAGAGCTCGATCCGGCTGCGCGGATCCAGGCCCGTCGTCGGCTCGTCGAGCAGCAGCAGCTTCGGCGCCCCGACCAGGCTGGCGCCGAGGTCGAGCTTGCGCCGCATGCCGCCCGAGTAGGTGCGCACGAGGCGGTCGCCGGCGTCGGCCAGGCCGAGGGTGGCCAGCACGGATGACGCGTTCGAGCGCGCGCTCCCGCGGCCCTGGCCGAACAGCCGGGCGACCATCTCCAGGTTCTCCCGCCCGGTCATCGCGGGCTCGATCGCGGCGAACTGCCCGGCCAGGCCGATGGTCCGCCGGACGGCGGCGGGCTGGCGGCGGGCGTCATAGCCGCCCACCCGCAGTTCCCCGCGGTCTGGCCGCAGCAGCGTCGCCACCATCCTGATGAAGGTCGTCTTGCCCGCGCCGTTCGGCCCGAGCAGGGCGACCACCTGCCCGGACGCGGCCGTCAGGTCCAGCCCGTCCAGGGCTTGCGTCTTGCCGAAGCGCTTGGTCAGTCCGCTGGCCTCGATGATGAGCGGCACGGTGCACCATCCCTCGCAGAACATCGTTCGATCGTCTCGAACGGCATTCTGGCAGGAACACCGTTCCATTGTCAAACAGCGTTCGAGGAGTCGAATAACGTTCGGCTAGCGATACACTGGCGGGCATGGCAGAAGTCAGGGAAGGACCGTGGGAGAACACCGCCGACGTGCCTGAGCCGCCCTGGCGCACCGCCTCGCGATCGGCTGCACGTGCGCCCCTGACCCGCGACGCCATCGTGACGGCGGCCCTGCGGGTCCTGGACGCCGACGGGATGGACGGCCTGTCGATGCGCCGGGTGGGCGAGGAGCTGGGTACCGGCGCGGCGTCGATCTACTGGCACGTGCGGAACAAGGACCAGCTGCTCCAGCTCATCTTCGAGCGCATCGTCGACGCGACCGAGCTGCCCGCGCCCGACCCGGCACGCTGGCAGGAGCAGCTGGAGGCCTTCGCGGGGCAGATGCGCGCCGTCCTGAACAGCCATCGTGACGTCGCTCGGATCTCGCTCGGGCGCGTTCCCACCGGTCCCAAGCTGGCGGTTCTCACCGAGTGGCTGTTCGCCCTGCTCAAGCCAGTCGGCGTCCCCGACCGCGTGATCGCCTACCTGGGTGACCTGTTCGCCCTCTACGTCGGGGCGTTCGCGTTCGAGGAGAGCCTCGGGCCGTCCTCGTTCACCGGCAAGGACCTGTCACCCGAGCAGTTCTTCACGATGCTCAGGGACTACGTGCTGTCGCTGCCTGAGGACCGGTTCCCGCACACCCGGCGGACGGTGGACCTGATCTTCAGCGGCGGGCGCGAGGACCGGTTCGCGTTCGGGATCGACCTCATGCTGCGCGGCCTGGCGACCTACGCGGGCAAGCCCGCGGACTGATGCAGCTCCCGGCGCCGCCGATCCCGCGGGCGGGCCGGGCCGCCGCAGCCGCGGCAGGCTGCCTACCGGCGCAGCAGGATCCCGCGGATGAACATGGCCTGCCCCGCGTGCTGCAGGTCGTCGGAGATCACGCT
Source organism: uncultured Actinomycetes bacterium (assembly GCA_963702235.1). Classification (GTDB taxonomy): domain Bacteria; phylum Actinomycetota; class Actinomycetes; order Streptosporangiales; family Streptosporangiaceae; genus PALSA-505. The sequence continues at coordinate 106,483 of CAVPBZ010000013.1, read as the reverse complement.
CACCAGGCGCACCCCGAGCGTCACCGGCGGGTCCCACGAGTCGTCCACCACGCGCGGCAGATCGTCGTCGGTCAGCGTCCCGACATAGCGGATCGTCTGCTCGTAGACCGCGTCGTGATACGCGGTCAGCAGCTCGGCGTCAGCCTGGACGGCCGCGACGTCGCTGCTGTTGTGCTCGTACCCGGTCGCCAGCCGGCCGAACGGCAGGCCGAACTTGTCCGCCCAGCTCTTCGACGTCCACACCTGCTCCAGCTGCGCGGCCTCGGCGATGTGGTCGTCCTGCACCCGGGTCAGGTGCCACGCCAGCCAGGCAATCGAGTTCGCGTCAGCGTCAAGCCGGTACGCCAGGTCGTCCCGGGACAGGCCATCAACGGCATGATGGACCTCCTCCCGGATCCGGCCGAACTCATCAGTCAGCAGGTCAGCGGTGGTCATCGGACACGTCCCTTCGGTCGTCGTTAGGTTTACCCGGCGGTGCGGCCTGGAACTAGCCGGTGAGCGCCTGGTAAACCAGCTGGCGCAGCTGCGGGCGGATGCGGTGCGCGCTGGTCGGCAGCAGCTGGGCGTAGAAGCACGCGGTCAGCTGCTCGGCCGGGTCCACCCAGAAGGCGGTGTTCGCCGCGCCGCCCCAGGCGAACTCGCCCGCGGTGCTGAGGGTTTTGGCCGCGGCCGGGTCCACGACGACCGAGAAGCCGAGGCCGAAGCCCACGCCGTAGGCCGGCGCGTCGGCGAACAGCCGCCGGCCGGCGCTCTCCAGGTCACCGCCGCCGGGCAGGTGGTTGCGGGTCATGTAGCTGACCGTGCGGGGGCCGAGCAGCCGGATGCCGTCCAGTTCCCCGGCCGGGCAGTCCGGGCGGTGCAGCAGCATCTGGGTGAACCGGTGATAGTCGGCGGCCGTGGAGACGAGTCCCGCGCCGCCCATCAGGAAGCGCGGCGGTTCCCTGCCGATTGCGCCGAGCGCGTCGTTGCGGACCGCCTTGTTGCCCGGGCCCGGGGTGTAGAGGGCGGCCAGCCGGCCCGGCTCGCCTGCCGGCGCCTGGAACGCGGTGTCGGTCATGCCCAGCGGGCCCAGGATGCGGCTGGCGAAGAACTCGTCCAGGCGCTGGCCCGAGACGACCTCGACCACCCGGCCGAGCACGTCGGTGGACACGGAGTAATTCCACTCGGCGCCGGGCTGGAACAGCAGCGGCAGGCCGGCCCAGGCGTCGCAGCAGGCCGCCAGGTCGAGCCCGGGCGGCGATGACCACTCGAACCCGGCGTTGCGGTACATGCCGTCCACCGGGTGGGTCCGGTGGAAGCCGTAGGTCAGGCCGGAGGTGTGCGTGAGCAGGTGCCAGATCCGCACCGGCTCCGTCGCCGGGACCGTCTGCGGCTTGAGGTCGGACCCGCCCGCGTACACCCGGACGCCGGCGAACGAGGGGATGAACGCGCTGACCGGGTCGGTCAGCTCGAAGGCGCCCTCCTCGTAGAGCATCATCGCGGCGACCGAGGTGACCGGCTTGGTCATGGAGAAGATCCGCCACAGCGTGCCGGTCTCCACCGGCAGGCCCGCCTCGATGTCCCGCAACCCGTAGGCCGACACGTGCACGAGGCGGCCGTGCCTGCTGACGGTCAGCAGCCAGCCGGGCAGCCGCCCGTCGTCCACGTACCGGGCGAAGTGCCGGTCGATCCTGGCCAGCCGCTCCTTGTCGAACCCGGCCGCGGCGGGATCGGCTTCCGGTTCCAGCTCGGGCATTGGTCACCTCCAGTCGTCACGGCCCGCGTCGTCGCGGGCGGCCAGCAGGGTCGGGGCGGCACCGTTAGGGAGCAAAAATATCTTGAGCAATCCGGACGAGCTGCGCCAGCTTGGCGCGCTGCGCTTGCGGCGTGACCGGGTTGCCGGCCGCCGAGGTGGCGAAGCCGCACTGCGGGCTGACGGCCAGCCGCTGCGTGCCGACCAGCGAGCTGGCCTGCCGGAGCCGGGCGGTGATGTCCTCCGGCCGCTCCACCGCGGAGGTCTTGGTGGTGACCAGGCCGAGCACGATGACCTTGTCGTCCGGCACCAGGCGGAGCGGGTCGAAGCCGCCCGAGCGCTCGTCGTCGTACTCCAGCAGCAGCCGGTCGGCCTGCACCCGGCCGAACACCGGGCCCGCGATCGGCTCGTAGCCGCCGGCCACCAGCCAGCGACCGAGCTGGTTGCCGCGGCACAGGTGGAAGCCGAAGGTGGCGGGCCGGCCTCGATCACGGCGTTGTCACAGTCGATCCCGTAGGACAGCCAGCGCTGCAGCGGCCATCCCCGCTGCTCGTAGAAGGCACGCCAGACCGGGTCGAGCAGCAGCGGGTAGTGCGGGGCGTCCAGCTGGATGTACGCACAGCCGAGGCGGACGAGCTCGCGGGCCTCGTCGCAGAGCACCGCGACCACGTCGGTCATGAACGCGTCCAGGCTCGGGTACGCGCCGCGTGACAGTTCCGGCGACCACAGGTTGGCGAACAGCGTCGGGCTCGGCAGCGTCACCTTGGCCGCGGCTGGTGCAGCCGCGCACGAAGGTGAACTCCTCGGCCGCCAGGTTCCGGCGCTTGCGCACCGGCGCCACGACCGCCAGCCCCTCCGGCCGCGGCGTGGACGAGTCACCGGCCTGCGCCGAGTGCCAGTCGCCCCACAGCCAGGCGTCCGGCCCGACGCCGGCGAAGCCGTCGCAGGCCGCGGTCAGCTCGGCCTGGAATGACTCCCGCCGCAGCTCGCCGTCGTTGACCACGGGCAGGCCGATCTCCTCCTGCCACGCCACCGTCTCCCGCACCGCCCGGTCTTCGGCCGCCTTGAACTGCGCCGGGGTGATCTCCCCGGCCGCGCGGGCGGCTCGCGCCTGGCGCAGGGGCGGCGGCCTGAGCAGGCTGCCGACGTGCTCGACGCGCGCGGTGACCGGCATGAGATCAGCCTGCCATCCCCGGCTCAGCACTGCCGCAGCAGGCCCGGCTCCCGGCCGCCGGCCGGGTGAGCACGCGGCCACCGGCGCCCCTCGCGTCGGGTGTCAGGCTTCCAGCACCACGGCCAGGCCCTGGCCGACGCCGATGCAGATCGCCGCGAGGCCCCAGCCGCCGCCGCGCGCGTGCAGCTCGCGGGCCAGCGTGCCGAGGATCCTCGCGCCGGAGCAGCCCAGCGGATGGCCGAGCGCGATCGCCCCGCCGTTGACGTTCACGATCTCCGGGTCGAGGTCGGGCCACTCCGCGAGGCAGGCCAGCGACTGCGCGGCGAACGCCTCGTTCAGCTCCACCGCGGCCAGATCCGACCACCCGATGCCGGCTCGCTTGAGCGCCGTCCGCGCCGCCTCCACCGGCCCGATCCCGAACAGCTGCGGCTCGACCGCGCTCACGCCGCGGGCGGCGATCCGGGCCAGCGGCTGCTGCCCGGCGGCCGCGGCGCCGCGCTCGCTGGCCAGCAGCAGCGCGGCCGCGCCGTCGCTGAGCTGGGACGAGTTGCCTGCCGTGACGGTTCCGCCGTCCCGGAACGCGGGCTTGAGCCGGGCCAGCTTCTCGACCGTCGTGTCCGGCCTGATGCCCTCGTCCGATTCCAGGCCGGCCAGCCCGGCCACCTCAGCGGCGAACCGGCCGCTGGCCCAGGCCTGCGCCGCCCGCTGGTGGCTGCGCACCGCGAACGCGTCCTGGTCGTCCCGGGAGATGGCATACCGGCCGGAGAGGATCTCCGCTCCCTCGCCGAGGGCGACCGTCCACTCGGCCGGCATCCGGGGGTTGACCATGCGCCAGCCCAGCGTAGTCGAGTACGCCGTCTCGTTACCGCGGGCAAAGCCGCGCTCCGGCTTGGGCAGCACCCAGGGTGCCCGGCTCATCGACTCCACGCCGCCGGCCACGATCAGGTCCGCGTCACCGGCGAGCACCGCCCGGTCGGCCGCGATCGCCGCTTCCAGGCCGGATCCGCACAGCCGGTTGAGTGTGGCCCCGGGCACGCTGACCGGCAGCCCGGCCAGCAGGGCGGCCATCCTGGCCACGTTCCTGTTGTCCTCGCCCGCGCCGTTGGCATCGCCGAAGTACACGTCGTCGATCTGCGCCGGGTCCAGCTCCGGGCTGCGGTCCAGCAGGGCGGAGATCGCGCCGGCCGCCAGGTCGTCCGGCCGGACCGCCGCCAGCGCGCCGCCGTGCCGGCCGATGGGGGTGCGGACGGCATCCACGATGAACGTCACGCCTGCCTCCTTTCTGGTGCGCTACCAGCGGAAATGAACGAAGACCCGGCCGAAGTTCTTCGAGTCCTTCTCCACCCGGTGGTACAGCGCCTTGATCTCCTTCTGGTCCAGGAACCGCAGCACCCGCTTCTTCAGCTGGCCCGAGCCCTTGCCGGGGATAATCTCGACCAGCGGCGCTTTCTTCCTGACCGCCTCGTCGATGACCGCCCGCAGGGCCCGGTCGATGTCCCCGCCGCGGTTGTAGATGTCGTGCAGGTCGAGCTTGAGCTTCATGGCGCCGCCTCCGGCCGGGCACGTCCGGTACCACCGGTCACGCTACGCTGCCTGGCAAGGGGAAGCCGCGACGGGAGGCGCTCGGATGCTCTTCGGCGAGGAACACGTCAGGCGGTACGTCGAGACCGATGGGCGCGAGGGCCACGACTGGAACGGCGTGCCCGTGCTCATCCTCACCACCACGGGCCGGCGGTCCGGGCAGCGGCGCAGCACGCCGCTGATCTACGGCGAGCACGACGGCAGCTACCTCGTGGTCGCGTCCAAGGGCGGCGCGGCCGAACCGCCCGCCTGGTACCTCAACCTGCAGGCCGATCCCGAGGTTGACGTCCAGGTACGGGGGGACAAGTTCACCGCGCGGGCCCGCACCGCCAGCCCGCAGGAGAAGCCCGGGCTGTGGCAGCAGATGGCCGGGATCTGGCCGGACTACGACAGCTACCAGCGCAAGACCGAGCGCGAGATCCCCGTCGTGGTGCTGGAGCGGGTACCCGCCTAGCCTCCCAGCCGCAGCCAGCGGACCCGGCCTGGCCCGGGTCGCGGCCGCGCCGCCGTCACTCCAGCTCGAGCCGGCTGATGATGTCGGCGACGAGTTCGGTGGCCGGCCGCCGGCGTCGGCCACCAGCCCGGGCTCGTCCGGGCCGGGCGGCTCCAGCTCGCGGAACTGGCTCGCCAGCAGCCGCGCCGGGAAGAAGTGGCCGCGGCGCGCGGCCAGCCTGGCCGCGGCCACCGCCGGGCTGACCATGAGGAACACCAGCCGGGTGTCGGGGCGGCCGGCCAGCAGCGCCTCCCGGTAGGCCCGGTGCAGCGCCGAGCAGGCCACGACCCCCGGCGCCCCGGCCGCCCGGTGCCGGTCTATCCAGTCTTCGATCGCCTGCAGCCACGGCCTGCGGTCCTCGTCGGTGAGCGGCACGCCGGCGTGCATCTTCGCCACGTTCGCCGCGGGATGCAGCGCGTCGCCGTCGATGAACTCCCAGTGCAGCCGGCTCGCCAGCAGCGCCCCGACCGTGCTCTTGCCGCTCCCGGAGACGCCGGCCACCACGACGATCACCGCGCCCGGGCACCCCACAGGCCGAGCGCCTCACGGGCGGCGATGGCCGCGCCGCGCGCCCCGGCCATGTCCAGGTCGGGCACCAGCGCGAACGAGGCGACCCGCTGCTGCTCCTCGCGCAGGTCGGTGTGCTCGCGCACCTGCGCCAGGAACCAGTCGCGGAAGCCGGGCTCGGCCTCCACCACGCCGCCGCCGAGGAAGTACGTGTGCGGATCGGTGAAGTTAGCCGCGATCGACAGCAGCCGCCCGATCGCCATCGCCTGCTGTCCGAAGATCTCCATGGCCAGCGGGTCGCCGGCCTCGCCGAGGGCGCGCACGAGCTTGGCCGCCTGGAGCGGGGAGGCGACCCGGCCGAGCTCGTGATCGGGGAACCGGGTCAGCCAGTAGGGCAGCAGGTTCTTCGCGATCCCGGTCAGTGACGCGATGCTCTCGGCGTCACCGAGCAGCCCGCAGTTGCAGACCGGAACCGGCTGCCCCGGTGCGAGCAGCCCGTCCAGCGGGATCCTGATGTGGCCGAGCTCGCCGGCCATGCCGGCCGCGCCCCGCACCACCCGGCCTGACTCGATCACGCCGCCGCCGAGCCCGGTGCCCACGATCACCGACACCGACGAGCGGCTGGCCGCCGCCGCACCCAGCAGCATGTGGTGGGCATACAGCGCCGCGGCGTTCCCGTCGTTGTTGTACACGACGGTGGTCGCGAGCCGGTCCTCGAGCGCGCCGCGGATGTCGAACCCGCGCCAGGCGGGGTGCACGAAATTCACCGCGCCGCGGGTGGAGATGACGCCGCCCGCACTGGCCGGACCGGGGGTGTCGAGCCCGACGGCGCGGACCGAAGCGGCGGGGGTTCCGGTCGCCGCCAGCGCGCTGGTGACCGCCTCGGCCAGGGCCTCGATCGCCTTATCCGGACCTTCCTGCACCCGGCTGCGGGTTTCCAGCATGCGGTCGATCAAGAACCGCCCTGCGCTGTCCAGCAGCGTGACGTTGTTGGTCGTGCCGCCATTGTCGAGGCCGACTACGACCTCCTGGCCCTGATCCGGCATCCGGCGCCTCCTCGCTCGGCCGAGCGTACAGCCTCCGCGATTACCAGCCGCCAGGTGCGTGCGGCCAGTCGCCGGTGCGGCTGGCGTGCGGCCAGCCCGGGCCCCCGCCCGGCGCAGGCTGCTGCCCGGCCTCGGGCCGCCAGCCGGGCCCGGGCCACTGGCGGGCCGGCGGCCAGCCGCCATGCCCGTGCCGTTTCCAGGCCTGCCACCACCAGCCGGGGAATCCCCGGTGGCCGTGACCGTGCCGGGGCGGCCGCAGCCGGCTGGCGGGTGGTTGCGGGGCGGCCGCGGCGGCGCCTGCGGCCGGGTGGCTGACGTGCTTCGCGGCCGGCCTGTCCGGGCGGTGCCGCGGCCGGGAACGCGGCTGGGTCCGGGCGGGCGCGGACGGCGGAGCCGACGCCGTCTGCGGCAGCGCCACCGGGATCTGGCCGGTGACCGCGGCAGGCGACCCGGCCGCCGGGCCGCCGGGTGCCGTCATGATCACGGTCGTCACCGCGCCGGCGATCGCGATCATGGCGATCAGCGCGGCCATGCCGGTCCGGAAGCGGATCTCCTCCAGCCGTGCGTACACGACCGCGCGCAGCGCCGCAGGCTGCACGCGGATGGCCGGATGACGCGGAGCAACCACAAACAGGACGATACAGATCTATCGATACCCGGTTGCGTACTCTCCGCTATTTCGTGTCGCCGGCGCGCCCCTAGCGGGCGAGTTTGGCCGGCGTGTTCACCTTGTCCGGCGCGATCCTGAATATCACCCGGCCCTGCGGGCCGATCGGGTTGCGGTACTCGGTGCCCACGTACTTGCGGGAGAGCTCGTCGATGTGCCGCCGCGCCTCCTCGCCGGTCGTGGTGCCGGCGACGTGCCCGCGGACCTCGGACCAGTCCCACGGGTTCTCGGCCGAGTGAATGAGAACGGTGATCCTGGGGTCTCGTTCCAGGTTCTTCGCCCGCTGCCGCTGCGGCTCGGTGTTCACCAGGACATGCTCGCCGTCGGTGTCCACCCAGGTGAGCAGCGCCTGCGGCTGGCCGTCAGGCATCAGGGTGACCACGGTGGCCAGGTTCTTGCCCTTGGCCAGCCGGACGGTGTCCTCGTCGAGCGCCATCACATCACTCCTTGTCGCGGTGGTTCCGGGCCAGCTCCCGGGCGATGGCTGGCCTGACGCGGATGCCACAGATCACGAGGGTAACGCCGGGCCCCGCGGCGGCTGTGACCGACGCCGGGTCAGAACCGGCCGGCTTCGGTGATCCTGCGCAGGAAGCGCTGGGTCCGCTCGTCCCGCGGCTGCGCGAACAGCTCGGCCGGCGGCGCGTCCTCGATGATCAGCCCGTCGGACAGGAAGCACACCCGGTCGGCGATATCCCGGGCGAAGCTCATCTCGTGCGTCGCGATCAGCATCGTCATGCCGCCGGCGGCTAGCTCGCGGATGACATCCAGGACCTCGGCGACGAGCTCGGGATCCAGCGCGCTGGTGACTTCGTCGAGCAGCAGGATCTGCGGCCGCATGGCCAGCGCCCGGACGATCGCGACCCGCTGCTGCTGACCGCCGGACAGCCGGTCGGGGAAATCGGACTCCTTGTCTGCCAGGCCGAACCGGTGCAGCAGTTCCCTGGCCTGCTGCTCGGCCGCCGGGCGCGGAGTGCGCAGCACCTTCACCGGGGCCAGCGTCACGTTCCGCAGCACGGACATGTGCGGGAACAGGTTGAACGACTGGAACACGATCCCGACGTGCCTGCGCACCATGTTCTCGTCCACGTCTGATGCCGTGATCTCTTGCCCGAGCAGCCAGAATCCGCCCCGCGCTGATCGGCTCGAGCAGGTTGACGCAGCGCAGCAGCGTCGACTTGCCCGACCCCGAGGCGCCGATCAGGCAGATCACCTCGTGCGCGGCCAGCGACAGGTCGATTCCCCGCAGGACCTGATTGGCCCCGAACGACTTGCGCAGCCCCTCGATCCGGACGGCCTGCGAGGTCTCGGTCACGCGGGTGCCCCGGCGAGCCTGCGCTGCCTGTCCCTGGCGATCAGGTGATCGGTGAACCGCGCCATCGGGATCGTCAGGATGAGAAACAGGATCGCTGCCACCGTATAGCTGGAGAAGTTGAAGGCGGTGTCGCTGTACAGCTCGGCCGCCTTGTTCGCCTCGATGGCGCCGAGCACGCTGACGAGCGCCGTGTCCTTCTGCAGGCTGATGAAGTCGTTCAGCAGCGGCGGGATGATCGTCCGGACCGCCTGCGGCAGGATCACGTGCCGCAGCGCCGTCCACTGCGACAGGCCCAGTGAACGCGCGGCGGCCACCTGGCTCTGGTGGACCGAGTTCAGTCCGGCCCGGTACACCTCGCTCACGTAGGCGGAATAGGACAAGACCAGGGCCGCGACCCCGTAGACGGCGGTCAACTGGGTGGACAGGAACGTGAGGCCGAGCGCGGGCACGCCGAACCCGAGGGCGAAGATGACCAGGATGAGCGGTACCCCGCGGAAGACGTCCACGTAGATCGTACTGATCACGCGGAACGGGAACATGACCGGTCCGGCGGACTGACGGATCACGGCGATGACCAGCGCGAGCGCGAGGATCAGTACCTCCGCGATGAGGAATATCCGGATGTTCAGCCACAGCGCCTCGCCGACCGAGTAGTAGCCCGCCCGCGGGTTGCCGGTCAGCGCCTGCCACATGGCGTGCGGGCTGAAGAAGTCGTGCCGGACCTGCCGGCTGCCGGGTGCGGCCAGGAAGAGCGCGGCCAGCGCCCCGAGCACGACGAGCGTGCTGGCGGTGGACAGCGCGACCGCCCGGCGCGTGCTCATCCGCGTGCGCGAGCCGAGCCCGGCCAGCGGCCCGCCGCCTGGCCGTCCGCCGCCCAGCAGCCGCGGACCGCGTCCCTCGTCGAGTGTCAGGGCTTGATCACCGGCACCTTGAGGTAGAGCTGCAGGTACTGCTGCTGCAGCTTGTGCAGGGTCCCGTTCTTCGTCAGCGTGGCGAGCGCCTTGTCCGCGCAGGCCGCGAGCGGGCTGCCGTTGCGGAACAGCAGCCCGTAGTGCTCGCCCGCGGGTGGGAACTGGGCCACCATGACCGAGCCGGGGATCTGCGCGGAGGAGATGTACTGTGCGGTCGGCGTGTCGGTCACCAGCGCGGCGATCTGGTGGGTCTGCAGCGCCTGCTTGACCGTGTTCAGGGTGTCGAACACCTTGGATGTCACGGTCGGCTGGATCTGGCTGTTGATGAAGGCCAGGCTGGTCGTCCCAACCTGGTCACCGAAGACGTAGCCCTTCAGCTCGGCCGGCGTGTGCCGGGTCACGATCGGGCTGGTCTTCAGCGCCACCACCGCCTGCTGCACGTCGTAATAGCTCGTCGAGAACGTCACCACGGACGCCCGCTGCGGCGTGACCGAGATCTCGTTGATGTCGAAGTCGAATTTCTTCGGCCCTGGCGCGTAGGAGTTGTTGAACGGCTCGTAGGCCCAGCGCACCTGCGAGCGCTTGAAGCCGAGCTGGGCCGCGACCGCGTAAGCGACCGCGCTCTCGTAGCCCTTGCCGTTCGACGGGTTGTTGCCGGCGAACCACGGCGGATAGACGGGCTTGTCCGTCGCGACGGTCAGCACGCCCTTCTGGTAGAGGTCCGCCTGTATGGACGCGCGGGAGCAGGGGCCGGCCGTGCCGGACGTGCTGGCGGCACCGCCGTGCGAGATGCTTCCGCAGCCGGCCAGCCCGGCGGCGGCGGCGGCGAGCGCCGCGGCAAGCACGAAGGGTCGCATGGCTTCAGCCGCCTCACCGACAGGGGGACGCGGGCCCGCGCCCGAGGAGCCCTGGCAGGTCAGCCTAGTGGCCGCGGCTGTCCGGCCCAAGCATTATGTGCCGCGCGGAACTGGCCGTCCCGTGACCACCGCGTGTCCGGCGCCGCGCCCGGGGGAGAATGATCCGGTCAGTGTCGCGGCCTGCCGGCGGCCGCGACGGTAGGGAGGGGCGATGAGCGCCGAGGAAGCCGACATCGTCGTGATCGGCATGGGCCCGGGTGGCGAGGACGTCGCGGAGCGGCTGGCCGAGGCCGGGCTGTCGGTGGTCGGCGTCGAGGGCCGCCTGGTCGGCGGCGAGTGCCCGTACTGGGGCTGCATCCCGTCCAAGATGATGATCCGGGCCGCGAACCTGCTGGCCGAGGGCCGCCGCATCCCCGGGATGGCCGGCGCCGCGCAGGTAACCCCGGACTGGGCGCCGGTCGCTCAGCGGATCCGGAAGGAAGCGACCGACAACTGGGACGACAAGGTGGCCGTGGACCGGTTCGTGGCCAAGGGCGGCAGGTTCGCGCGCGGCCACGGCCGGATCACCGCCCCGGGCGAGGTCACCGTGTCCGGCCCGGATGGCCAGGGTCCGCCGCGGGTCTTCCGGGCCCGCCGCGGGATCGTGCTCAACACCGGCACCGACCCCGCTATCCCGCCCATCGACGGGCTGGTCGGCACCCCCTACTGGACCAACCGCGAGGCGATCGAGACCGAGCAGGTGCCGGAGTCGCTGATCGTCCTCGGCGGGGGCGCCATCGGTGCCGAGCTCGGCCAGGTGTTCGCCCGCTTCGGGGCCGCCGTGACCGTGGTGGAAGCGCAGCCCAGGCTGCTGCCGATGGACGAGCCCGAGGCCGGTGAGCTGCTCGGCCAGGTCTTCACGGCCGGGGGAATCGCGGTCCGGACCGGTGCCGGCGCTCGCTGCGTCAGCCACGACGGGACCCGCTTCAGCGTTGACGTGGGAGGCCAGGCCAGCACCGCCGAGCGGCTGCTGGTCGCGACCGGGCGGCGCAGCAACCTGGCCGCGCTCGGCATCGGCGCGCTCGGCCTGGACGAGAGCGCGCGGACGATCAGCGTGGATGACCGGATGCACGCCGCCGACGGGGTGTGGGCGATCGGCGACGTCACCGGCAAGGGCGCGTTCACGCACATCTCCATGTACCAGGCGGACATCGTCGTCCGGGAGATCGTCGGCAAGCCGGGCCCGGCCGCCGATTACCGCGCCGTGCCGCGGGTGACCTTCACCGACCCGGAGATCGGCAGCGTCGGGCTCACCGAGGCGGCGGCCCGCGAGCAGGGGCTGCGGGTACGCACCGGCTTTACCCGTGTACCCGAGTCCGCGCGGGGCTGGATCCACAAGGCCGGCGACGACGGCTTCATCAAGATCGTCGAAGATGCCGAACGGGCCGTCCTCATCGGCGCCACGTCCGCCGGGCCCGCGGGTGGCGAGGTACTGAGCGCCCTGGTGGTCGCGATCCACGCCGAGGTGCCGGTATCCCGGCTGCGGAGCATGATCTACGCGTACCCGACGTTCCACCGCGCGATCGAGGATGCGCTGTGCGACCTCGAGGCGGACGAACGCCGGCGGGATCCGGGCCGCCTCTGACGCGGCGGCCGGCCGCGAATCAGGCCGGGCCGGCCCCGGACCAGGCCGGGCCGGCCGCGAGGAACCAGCCGGTCAGGGCCGCAGGGCTGCCGCGAGCTAGCCCGGGCGGGCCGCGACGACGTCCAGGATCTGCTGCCCGTACCTGGCCAGCTTCGCCTCGCCGACCCCGCTGATCGTCGCGAGCTCGGCCAGGGTCGCCGGGACCTGGGCGGCGATCTGGCGCAGGGTCGCGTCATGGAAGATCACGTACGCAGGAACGCCCTGCTCCTTCGCGGCGGCGGCCCGCCAGGCGCGCAGGTGCTCGAACAGTCCGGCCGCCGCCGCGGGCAGCTCGGCCGTGGCCGCTGCCGCACCGGCACCCCTGGCCCGATCGGCGCCCCGCGCCGTCCGCGCCGCCCGGGCCGGCCGCTCCGGCTCGCGCCGCAGCGGCACCGTGCGCTGCTTGCTGAGCACCTCGCGGCTGGCCTCGGTGAGCACGAGCGCGCCGTAGTCGGGCTCGACGGCGAGCAGTCCCTGGGCGAGCAGCTGCCGCACCACCCCCCGCCATTCGCCCTCGCGCAGCTCGGTGCCGACGCCGAAGACGGTCAGCGAGTCATGCCCGTGCTGGCTGACCCTGGCGGTGTCCTTGCCCAGCAGGATGTCGATCACGTGTCCGGCGCCGAACTTCTGCCCGCGCTCGTTACGCAGCCTGAACACCGCCGACAGCAGCTTCTGCGCGGCGATCGTGCCGTCCCAGGTCTGCGGCGGGGACAGGCAGGTGTCGCAGTTGCCGCAGCTGGCGGCGGCCTGCTCGCCGAAGTAGCCGAGCAGCTGGGACCGGCGGCACTGCACGGTCTCGCACAGCCCCAGCATGGCGTCCAGGTGCACGGCCAGCTTGCGGCGGTGCGCGGCGTCGCCGTCGGAGATGTCGATCAGCTTGCGCTGCTGCACCACGTCGGCCAGGCCGTAGGCCAGCCAGGCCGTGGACGGCAGGCCGTCGCGGCCGGCCCGGCCGGTCTCCTGGTAGTAGCCCTCGACCGACCGGGGCAGGTCCAAGTGGGCGACGAAGCGCACGTCCGGCTTGTCGATGCCCATCCCGAACGCGATCGTGGCCACCATGACCAGGCCGTCCTCGCGCAGGAAGCGCGCCTGGTTGCCGGCCCGGGTCCTCGTGTCGAGGCCGGCGTGGTAGGGCAGCGCCTCGATCCCGCTGGCCGACAGGAACTCGGCCGTCTTCTCCGCCGACGACCGGGACAGGCAGTAGACGATGCCGGCGTCGCCGGCGTGCTCGGTGCGCAGCAGCCCGAGCAGCTGCCGCCTGGGCTCGTTCTTCGGCACGATCCGGTAGGAGATGTTGGGCCGGTCGAAGCTCGCGACGAACTGGCGCGCGCCGCCGAGGTTCAGCCGGGACGTGATCTCGGCCCGGGTCGCCTCGGTCGCGGTCGCCGTCAGCGCGATCCTGGGCACCGCGGGCCAGCGCTCGTGCAGCGCGGAGAGCTCCAGGTAGTCGGGCCGGAAGTCGTGCCCCCACTGGGCCACGCAGTGCGCCTCGTCGATGGCGAACAGCGAGACCGTGCCGCGGTCGAGCAGCCGCACCGTGGACTCCGCCCGCAGCCGCTCCGGCGCCAGGTACAGCAGGTCGAGCTCACCGGCCACGAAGGCCGCCTCGACCCGGCGCCGCTCCTGGCCGTCCTGGGTCGAGTTGAGGAAGCCGGCCCGCACGCCGAGGGCGGTCAGGGCGCTCACCTGGTCCTGCATCAGCGCGATGAGCGGTGAGATGACCACCCCGACGCCGCGGCGCACCAGGGCCGGGATCTGGTAGCAGAGCGATTTGCCGCCGCCGGTCGGCATGAGCACGAGCGCGTCGCCGCCGGCCACGAGGTGGTCGATGATCTCCTGCTGGCGGCCGCGGAAAAAGTCATAGCCGAAGACCCGGTGCAGTACCCGCAGCGCCTCGCTGGCTGCGGTGGTGCTGCCGGGGGTGGCCACCCGGCGATTCTACGAGCGGGCGGTGACTTTCCGGTCAGATCCCGCCGTCCGGGTACGCCCACGCCCGGAAAGAGGCGTCGATCAGCGCCTGCAGGCCGAGCTCGAACCGCTGCTCGAGCTGCTCCGCGCCGATCACCGCCTGCGCGGCCGGGTCCTGCGCCAGCGCCGCGACCCGCGGGAACTGCCCGGACCGCAGCTGACCGGCCACGAACCTCGCGGCCGCGGCGGACTCCGACGGGTCGGGCCGGGCCCGGAAGCGCGCCTGCAACCCGGCGGCGCGCAGCACGTGCCCGAACACGTAGTCGTCCACCATCGTCAGCAGGCCGAGCCTGCCGCTGGTGTCGAAAGGCGCGCTGGCCACCGCGGCCAGCGACTGCTCGAACCGGCGCAGCCCGTTCGGGCCCATCGGCGCGCCCTGGCCCGCAGCCGCCTCGCCGTGCAGCGCGTGCACGGCCCACGGATGGCGCAGGTAGGCCGCCCGGGTCCGGCGCGCGATGGCGGCCAGCGCGGCGCGCCAGTCGGCGCCCAGCCCGCCGCCGGGCACCAGCACCTCGGCCGCCAGGGCGTCGGCCATCAGCGCGACGAGGTCGCCCTTGGCGTCGATGTAGCGGTACAGGCTCATGGTCCCCGAGCCGAGCTCGGCGGCGACGCGGCGCATCGACACCGCCGCGAATCCCTCCGCGTCGGCGATCGCGAGGGCGGCCGCCGCGATCTGCTCCCGGCTGAGCCGCGGCCTGCGCCCGGCCGGCTCGGGCCTGGCCCAGACCGGGCCGCGGGCGGTCTCGCCCGGTGGCTGTGACACGCGCTTAGCGTACACCGTACTCACAGATGCGTATGCCGTACCCGCGCGGCGTACCGCGTACGCCGGGTCGCCTGCGCGGTGGCTCTCGCGGCGGCTTAACCGAGGCTTACCCGATACGCAACGGGCCTGCCGTTGCCTTCAGGTGGGGCCGGCCGCTCGCCTGATCACGGGCGCGCCGCCCCGGCCCTCCCGCCAACGGGGGACGGCACCTTCGGCGCGGCAGTGCCGCAGGTGCCGTCCGGCGGGATCGGCGCCGGGCCTGCGGGCGGGAATAAGAATGTCCCGCCTGCCCGATAGGCGGCGAAGGTTCTAAGGTGGGCGCATGCTGGACTGCGAGATAGTCGCCGCGATCGCGGCCGGCGACGCCGACGCGCTCGCGGCCGCCTACGACCGGTACGCCGCGCCGCTGTATGCCTTCTGCTCCTCGCTGCTGACCGAGCCTGCTGCTGCCGCCGACGCCGTGCAGGACACCTTTGTCATCGCGGCCGCCCGGCTGGCGGCCCTGCGCGACCCCGACTGCCTCCAGCCGTGGCTGTACGCGGTGGCGCGCAGCCAGTGCCGCCGCAGGCTCGCTGCGCGGGGCGGGAGCGCGGCCCAGGACGGGCCGGACGAGCTCACCGGCGAGCCGGCCGGCCCCGGCATCGACCTGGAGCTGGCCGAGCTGCCGGAGGTGGTCGGCTCGGTGATCGCCGCGCTCGGCCCGGGCGAGCGCGAGGTCATCGAGCTGAGCCTGCGCCAGGGCTTCAGCAGCGACGACCTGGCCAGCGTTCTCGGCGTCTCCAGCGGCCAGGCGGACGCGCTGGCCGCCCGCGCCTGCGGGCAGTTCGAGCAGGCGCTGGCGGCCGTGCTCGTCGCCCGCTCGGGACGGGCGCAGTGCGCCCGGCTGGACGAGCTGCTGGAGGGCTGGGACGGCCAGCTGACCGTGCCGCTGCGCCAGCGGCTCGGCCGGCACATTCAGCACTGCCGGGTTTGCTCCGGCCGCAAGCATCGCGAGCTGGCGCCCGCGATGCTGGTCAGCGTGCTGCCCGTGATGGCGATCGCGCGCAGCCTGCGGAAGCGGGTGCTGGGGCTCGTGGCGTCCGGCAGTCCCGACGCCGTCGCTTACCGGGCTGGCGTCATGCTGCGGGCCGGACCGTTCGGTGAATCCGGGTTCCCGGTCCTGGCCGACCCGCCCGCGGCCCGGCGCGAGCGCAGCCGGCGCCGCGCGGTGCTGGCCTTCGCGGCGGTGACGGCGCTGGCCGTGCTCGGTGCCGTCGGGCTCGAGGTCAGCCAGCATCACGGGCACGGAGCGCGGCCGGCGACGGCAGCGCTCGGCAGCCAGCTCGTGCCGTCGCAGCCGCGCCGGACGCTGCCGGCCCTGGGTCCTGCGAGTCACGGCTCGTCGTCCCGGGCCAGGCACGCGCGGGCCCCGGGCACGGCGAGCGCCACGCCGGCCTTCTCGGTGTCGGTATCGCCGTCAGTTTCGTCGCCGGTGCCGCCGGCCAGCAGCAGGCCGGTCAGGTCGAGTCCGCCGCCGAGTCCGTCCGGCACGCCGTCACCCTCGCCCAGCACCGGCACGCTGACCGCGTCGCCGGCCAGCGTGACGCTGGGGGCGTCGGCCTCGGGCGGGGCCCCGGCGGGATCGTTCACGCTGACCGCGAGCGGCGGCCCGGTGTCCTACACCGTCACGGTGCCCTCGCAGTACGCGGCCCAGCTCGTCGTGTCGCCGTCCAGCGGTTCGCTCGCGTCCGGCGGCAGCGTCACGGTCTCGGTGACGTGGCAGTCGAGCACGGCACTGCAGACCGCGCTGACCGTCGGCCCGGGCGGGCAGCCAGTGTCGGTTTCCTACCAGCCGCTGGCGGGGGCTCAGGGCACCGTACGGCGGCAATGAGCTATTGCACGGGATGCGGGCGGCCACGCAGCGGGTCCGTCCCGTTCTGCACCGTCTGCGGTACCGCGTTCAGCCGGCCCGCGCCGGCGGCCGACCCGGCAGGCACGCAGGACGACGGGTTCGGCAGCTGGTTCCGGACCGGTCCGGCCACGACCGGGCCGGACCGGTCCGAGCGCATCGCGGCGCCGCCGGGCCCTGGGCCCGGCGGTACCGGCCCCGGCGGTACCGCTCCGCCGCGGCCGCCGGGACAGCGGCAGCGGCTGACCAGCCGGCGGATCGTGGCGGCCCTGGCCGTCCTCGTGCTGGCGGCCGCGGGCGGGACGCTGGCCTGGCTGACGCTGCGCCATCCGGGCGCCACCCCGGCCGCGGGCGGCGCGCCGGGCACGCCGCGGCCGGCTCCCCGGCCGTCGCCCTCGACGTCAGCCACGCCTGGCCGGCCGCCGGCCGGTCCCGGCCGCCGGCTGGTCGCGGTAGCGCCCGGTGCCGCCCGGCAGGCGGCCGAGCCGCGAGTCGCCGGCTTCCTCGAGGCCTACTTCACTGCCATCAACACCCATGACTACCAGCGGTACAGCGTCCTGCTCGGGCCGCGCGTCAGGCGGGTTGAGACCGCGCCGGTGTTTCAGGCCGGCTACCGGACCACCCGCGACTCGGCGGTCACCCTGACGGGTATCGCCGCCGCCGCCGGCGGTCAGCTGGCGGCCGCCGTGACCTTCACCAGCCACCAGGCACCTGCCGACACGCCCAGCCGCAGCGCGTGCACCGACTGGAAGATCATCCTCGTGCTGGCGCCGCGGCACGGCGGCCTGGCGCTGCAGCCCCCGCCGCCCGGCTATCACGCCTCCTACCGCGCCTGCTAGCTGCGACAGCCGCCATCAGACCGCCCCGGGCCGGTGGCGGGTCAGGATTTCTTCTCGTCGTGGCCGCCGAAGCCCTTGCGCATCGCCGACAGCACCTTGTCGGCGAACTCGTCGAGACCGCGGGAGGCGAAGCGGGAGTACAGCGCGTTCGTGAGCACCGGCGTCGGCACTCCTTCGTCGATCGCCGCGATCGACGTCCACCTGCCCTCCCCGGAGTCCGACACCCGGCCGGAGAACTCGGACAGGTCGGGAGAGCGGACGAACGCCTCGGCGGTCAGGTCCAGCAGCCAGGACGACACCACGCTACCGCGCCGCCACACCTCGGCCACGGCCGTGGTGTCGATGTCGTAGCGGTAGAACTCCGGGTGGTCCAGCGGCGCGGTCTCCGCGTCGCCCTCGACCTTCCGGTTGCCGACATTGGCGTTGTGCAGGATGTTGAATCCCTCGGCGAAGGCCGCCATCATCCCGTACTCGATGCCGTTGTGCACCATCTTGACGAAGTGCCCGGCGCCGTTCGGGCCGCAGTGCAGGTAACCCTGCTCGGCCGGTTCCGGCGTCCCGGTCCGGCCCGGGGTCCGGGACGCGGTGTCCACGCCGGGGGCGATCGTGGCGAAGATCGGGCTGAGGTGGTCCACGACGCTGTCCTCGCCGCCGATCATCAGGCAGTAGCCGCGGTCCAGGCCCCACACGCCGCCGCTGGTCCCGCAGTTGACCAGGTGGATGCCCCGGCCGGACAGCTCCGCGGCGCGGGCGATGTCGTCCCGGTAATAGGAATTACCGCCGTCGATGATCATGTCACCCGGCTCCATCAGCGCGGCGAGCTGCTCGATGCTGTGGCCGGTGATCTCGCCGGCAGGCACCATCACCCAGGCGGCCCGGGGAGCCGACAGCTTGCTGACGAAATCGGCCATCGAGCTCGCGCCGGTCGCTCCCTCCTTCGCCAGCGCCGCCACGACGCCGGGGTTCCGGTCGAACACCACGCAGCTGTGGCCGTCGCGCATCAGGCGGCGGACGAGGTTCGCCCCCATCCGGCCGAGCCCGACCATGCCGAGCTGCATCGGGTTACTTGTTGCCACTCTTGTCTCCTTTGCTCGTCTGCGGGAGCCACGGCTGGTGCCAGGGCGGATGCCCCCGGCAGAGCCCGTCCGCCTCGGGCGGGCCCCAGGATCCCTGCGGGTAGGGAATCGGCTCGGCCTGACCCAGGCGCTCCACCAGGGGCTGCAGCAGCCGCCAGGTCTCCTCGACCACGTCCTCGCGGGTGAACAGCGAATGGTCGCCCGCCAGGGCGTCGTGGATGAGCCGCTCATAAGGCTCGGGTGGCTTGCCCAGCTCGGCGGCGAACGCCAGGTCCAGGTGCACGTCCCTGGCGGCCGTGCCCGTCGCTGCCTTCGACAGCAGCGCGAGCCGCAGGCCCGGGTCGGGATCGATCCGCAGCACCAGCTGATTCGGGTGCGGATGCTCCGGCTCCTCGAGGAAGGCCAGCCGCGGCGGCCGCTTGAAGATCACCCGTACCTCGGTCGCCCGGGCGGCGAGCGCCTTGCCCGCCCGGAGGTAGAACGGCACCCCGGCCCAGCGCCAGTTGTCTATCGCGAGCCGCAGCGCCACGTAGGTCTCGGTCCGCGAGCCCTGCTGCACCCCGGCTATCTTGCGGTACCCCTCGTACTGGCCCAGGACGCAGCGGTCCGGGTCGACGTCCGGCATGGCCCGGAAGACGTCGGCCTTCTTGTCCCACAGCGCGCGCGGCCCGGCCTGCACCGGCGCCTCCATGGCGACCAGGGCGAGGACCTGGAGGAGATGATTCTGGACCACGTCGCGCACGGCTCCCACCGCGTCGTAGAACGCGCCCCGGTCCTCCACCCCGAAGTCCTCGGCCATCGTGATCTGCACGGCGCCCACGCGGTCGCGGTTCCACACCGGCTCGAGCAGCGTGTTGGCGAACCGCAGGAAGTGCAGGTCAAGCACGGGCTGCTTGCCCAGGAAGTGGTCGATCCGCAGGATCTGCTCCTCGGCCAGCACCTGATGCAGGGACTCGTTCAGCGCCCGGGCCGAGGCGAGGTCATGACCGAACGGCTTCTCGATCATTACGGTCGCGCCCCCGGTCAGGCCCGCCTGGCCCAGCGCCTGCACCACCGGCGCGAACAGCGACGGCGGGATCTCCAGGTAGAACAGCGGCCGGTGGCTGTCCTTCAGCCGTTCCGCCAGCCGCTGGTACGTGCCGGGGTCGGCGAAGTCACCCGGCGCGTAGCTGAGCCGCCGCGCCAGCCGGTCGAAGACCTTGGCCTGCACGGGTTCGCCTGCCGCCTCGATGGCCTGCCGCGCCGCCGAGCGCAGCCGCTCGTCGGACCACGGCTCCCTCGCCACGCCGATGACCGGGCAGTTGAGCTGGCCGTGCGCCTCCAGCCGGTACAGCGAGCGGAAGGTCATCTTGCGGGCCAGGTCTCCGGTGATGCCGAAGATCACCATCGCGTCCGCTGGCTGCGATGCGGTCTCGCTCATCAGGCTTATCTCCCAGGTCGTCAGTCGCGTTCCGGCCAAGCCCCTTGATACTGCATCACGCGCCCGCCGCGGGCTGCGGCGGCTCCCGGCCAACTTCCAGATGTCTGGGAACTGGGCGCGATTCCTTGACCTGTGCGCCCTGGTGTCCGCATCGTCTAAGAGGTTCAGTCTCCACCCATCAGGCAGCCGCGCAGGCGGCGTGTTGTTTTCTCAGGCGGTGTGCGAATGGCAGATGGCAACCAGGCAGCGGCCCGGCCGCCGCGGGCGCCGATGGCGCGGCGGAGCCGGCGGCGGTGGGCGGTAGCGGCGGCGGCCGCCGCGTGCTGGGCACTGCTGCTGGCCGTGACCGGATCCGTCATCGCCGGGACCGCGGTGCTGCTCCTGCTCGCGGCGCTCGGCGCCGGGTGCGTGCTGGGGCTGCGGTCGATGGGTGTCGATGCGGGCCACCCCTGGGTGCGGCAGCTGGCCGCCCGGCCGTGGCGCGACGGGCAGGACGTGCTGCAGCTGGGCCTGCGCCACCTGGCGGACGTGTTCGTGGTGACCCCGGCAGGCGCGCTGCTCGCGCCGGCCGCCGTGCAGCTGCGGCTGAGCCCGCGTGACTTCGGCGCGCTCGGCGAGCTGATGGACATCAGCCTGATCA
Organism: uncultured Actinomycetes bacterium; assembly: GCA_963702235.1. GTDB lineage: Bacteria > Actinomycetota > Actinomycetes > Streptosporangiales > Streptosporangiaceae > PALSA-505. The sequence continues at coordinate 85,946 of CAVPBZ010000013.1, read as the reverse complement.
ACTCCAGTGCCGCGGAGGTGTACGAGGACGAGGTGGCCGCCCGTGGTGCCCGGCTGGCCTGCCGGGGCCGGCCGAGGTCAGCGTCATCAGCGACCCTGCGGTAGCGCCGGGCCGGTACGCCCTGCGGCAGGGCCGGTCACCCGGGCCCGGCCCGCGGCCCGGACCGCTCGGCGGCTTCCGACCGCTGCACGATCTGTCCCAGCTCGCGCCGCCTGGTCCCGGGCCGGGCCCGAAGCCGGCCGGGTCCGGGCCTGGCGCCGGCTTCCGGCATGCCCACGACGGGCACACCTCCGCCGCGGCCATGGCGGCCGGGACCGCCGTCACCGGGCTGGCCACGCTCACCGAGCCGGCCATCCGCCCGGTGCCGCTGCTGACGCTGGTAACCGGCGACTGCGTGGCGCAGACCCGGACATCGGGCGCCTGCGCCGGGAGGGGCGCGGTGGAGCTCGTGCTGCCGGAGATCCCGACGGTGTCCAGGGAGCACGCGAGGTTCACGTTCGCTGACGGCCAGTGGCGGATCGCCAACCTGGGCCGCAACGGGCTGACCCTGAACGGCGTGCCGGTGCCGGCCGGGCACGTGCTCAGGGACGGCGACGTGATCCGGTGGGGCAGGCAGCCGGACGCGCCGGCCTCCCGGGTCGAGATCGGCTGACGCCCCGCCGCCGGGCCGGAGCCTGCGGCTCGGGGAACCATCCCGGTCAGCTTGGTACTGTGGTCCGGCGATGAGCCAGCTCTTCATCTGGTCCTCCAGGCCCGGCATGTGGGTGAGCTGCCCGCCCGACGAGATCACGTGGCTGGACCGGAGCCTGCTCAGCGGGAACCGGGATCTCACCCTGCACCGGTCCCCGCGGTGCGCTGGCCTGCGGTACGTGCACCGCCAGTGGGAGTTGTTCAGCCGCGACACGACCTACCAGGTGTACCTGGCGCCGCACACGGCCGAGCTGCCGCTGGATCACCGGGCGGTGCGCCAGGCGGCGCGGCGCGTGCTGCCGGTGGCGCCCGCCCAGCATTACGAGACACTGCCGGCTGTTATCGGCGACGGGGCCTGGCTGGTCAGTATCGGTACCTGGGTGCTGCGGCTGCGGATCGAGGTCCCGGCGCAGCGCCGGGCCGAGCCAGCCGCCCTGCTCGCGGACGAGCAGCCGCCGACCCAGGACGCGAAGGTGCTGGTGAACGGCACGGCGGCCCGGCCGGGCAGCCGCTCCAGGCGGGCGGCGGTGGCCCACGTCCGCGGCTACTTCGAGCGGAACAATGCCGCCCGGATGGCGCTGGCCTATCACTACCAGGAGTACATCCTCGGCCTGGCCGCCCCGCAGCCGGTGCCGATGCTGGAGGTCGTCATCGCCCTGGATCTGAGCGGCGAGGGCACGATCTCCGACTACAAGAAGCTGCTGCAGGGCTTCATCTGGTCCGAGCGAGGTCACCCGCGCGAGCTGGCCGAGTTCCTGCTGTCCAACGGCCTGCTGACACCCGTGGACCTGGAGGCCGCCCGGACGGCGGCGCTGGCCAACGAGCGCAGCGGCAAAAGCGAGCTGGCCAGGCAGCGGCTGCGGTACCGGGTGAAAAAGAAGGCGCGGGGGGGCGGGCCGGCCGGGTGACAGCGGCCGCGGGCGGGGCGGTCAGGACGTCCCGGCGGACAGCAGCGAGTCCTTTTTCACGATCCAGCCGCTGCTGGTACCGGCCTGGTGCACCGCCTGGTAGCCGTCGAGCCATTCGCCGACGAAGGTGAGCAGCTCGCCTTCCCGCCGCAGCCGGGTCACGCGCCGGAACCGCTGCGAGTGCAGCCGCTCGTCCTCGGTGGCTCCGAACGGCGGCCGCGCGCCGCAGTCGTCGGCCAGCACCCACATGCCGTTGGCGAGCTCGTCGCCGAAGAGGATCACGTCCTCGGCCGGGTTCATCAGGTACGTGGCCACGGTCGTGCTCTTTCCGTGCCGTCCTGGCGTCACCTTCTCGGCCGTCTCGCCCGTGACCATCAGGATGGGCTCGCGGGTCCTCATGCGGTACTCCTCACTTCGGCCGGGAGGTCTGAGCAGTCACTCATAGTGGCCATACTGTCACAAGAACGGAGTCTCTGTCCGGAATTCGGGGCCGGATCTGCAAATTGCATGTGCAATCTCACGGCCCGACGGCGGGCTCGACGTGCCCGGTCCCGGCCCGGCCGGATGACCCGCGCGGGGCGCGCCTGGGGGTCAGGCCGGCGGCGCCGGGCTGGTCCGGTCCCGGCGCAGCCACCGTCCCTGCCCGGGCTGCGCCGTGCAGTCGCCGTCGGCCAGCACGAGCTGGCCGCGGCGGATCACGAACCGGGGCCAGCCCTGCACGGTCCAGCCGTCGTACACCGAGTACCCGGCGCGTGAGTGCATCCGCGCCCCGTCGATGACGCGGCGCTGCCCGGGGTCCCACAGCGCGAGGTCGGCGTCGGCGCCGACGGTGATCCCCGCTTTCCGCGGGTACAGGCCGAACAGCCGGGCCGCGGCCGCCGAGGTGAGCTCGACGAACCTGTCCAGCGAGATCCGCCCGGTCACGACGCCCTCGGAGAACAGCATCGGCATGAGCGTCTCCAGATCGGCGACGCCCTGCCGCGCCGTCACCACGTCGAGGCCGGGGTCGAGCTTGGCCGCGAGCGTCCACGGTGCGTGATCGCTGCAGACGGTGTCCACGTCGCCCGCCGCCAGCCCGCGCCACAGCGCCTCCCGGTCGGACTGGTCCCGCAGCGGCGGGGCACCCACGTACTTGGCGGCGTCGGGCTCGCTGAAGCGCTCCCTGGTCAGGTGCAGGTACAGCGGCCTGGTCTCGACGTAGACCGGCAGCCCCGCGGCGCGGGCGCGGCGGCACCGGTCCAGCGCAGCCGCCGAAGACAGGTGCACGACGTAGACCGGCGCGCCGGTCTGCCGGGCCAGGTCGACGGCCTGGTCGACCGCTCGCGCCTCGGCGCTGACCGGCCGCGCGTCCGGGAAATGCCGCACCGCGCCGCGTCCGGCCGCGATCAGCTCCTCGCCGGTCCGCTGGAGGATGGCGCCGTCCTCGCAGTGCAGCAGGGTCAGTGACCCGGCCCGGCCGGCCGCGGCCACGGCACCGGCCAGGGCCGGCGTCCCCGGCGCGCAGGCCGGGCTGGTCAGGAACACCTTGAGGCTGGCGTGGCCGCCAGCGGCCAGGCTGGCGATCTCGGCGGCGGTGCCGCCGGCGAGACCGGGCAGCACCGGATGCAGGAACCAGTCCACCGCGGCCTGCTCGCCGGCTTCGGCCATCTCCCGCGCGACCGCGGCGGTCATCGACTCGCCGGGCCGCGCGAACGTCATGTTCCCGACCGTCGTGATGCCGCCGGCGATGGCGGCCGCCGAGCCGGTCCAGAAGTCGTCCACCCAGGCCGGCTCCCGCTGGCTTGCTGCCGCGGCCACCGCGGCGCTTACCAGGTGCACGTGCCCGTCGATACCGCCCGGGATCACCAGCAGGCCGGCCGCGTCGATCTCCGCGTCCGCGGTCATGGCCCCGCCGAGCCGGGCTATCCGGCCCGCACGCACCCCGGCGTCGGCGATCTCCTGATGGCCCGGGGTAACGATCGTCCCGCCGCGGATAACCAGGTCGACATGCGGAGCAGCCACCACGGCATCCTGGCATGCCCGCACGGCATGACACGCGGGCATTGCGCGGCCCGACAGAACTGCATACAGTTTTCAGAGGGCGCCTTGCCCACTCATCGTCGAGCACGGGAGTACGCCATGAGCCGGGACGTTGCGAAGATTTTCGCTGACATCGACGCGTTTGACCCCGACGGATTCGTCGCTCACCTCACCCCGGACGCGAGGTTCCGCTTCGCCAACGCGGATCCGGTGATCGGCCGGGAGGCCACGCGGGACGCCGTCGCCGGGTTCTTCGGCACGATCGACGGGCTGACCCACCACATCAGGAACGTGTGGGAGGTCGGCGACACGGTCATCACCCAGATCGATGTCGAGTACCTGCGCAAGGACGGCAAGACCGTGATCGTGCCGAACGCCGACATCCTGGTCTTCGACGGTGACCTGGTCCGCGACTGGCAGATTTATATCGACGTCACCCCGGTCTACGCCTGAGCCGCTCCCATGATCACGCTCACCGACATCGCCTACGTGCGCTCGGGAGTCGCGGACCTGGACGCGGCGGTCCGGTTCGCCACCGGCATCGTCGGGCTGGAACTGGCCGCTCCCGCCGAGACCGGCGTCGCCCACCTGCGGGCCGACCACCGGCACCACTGCCTCGCGCTCGTCGAGGGGCCGTCCGGGATCATCGCGTCGGGGTTCAGCGTCGCCGGCGAGACCGCCCTGGCCGCCGCCGAGACCGAGCTCGAGCGCGCCGGCATCACGGTCCGCCGCGGCTCGCCGGAGCAGGCCAGGTCGCGGCGGGTCCGGGAGTTCATCGCCTTCGACGATCCGTTCGGCAACCGGATCGAGCTGGTCAGCCAGCAGGAGTCGATCACCCGGCCGGTCGCGTTCAGCCAGCCGGCCGGCATCACCGAGTTCGGTCACCTGTGCCTGGACGCACCGGACGTGCACGAGGCGCACGCGTTCTGGAGCACCCGCTTCAACGCGCGCGTGTCGGACTGGATAGGGGACGCGGCCTGCCTGCTGCGGATCGACCCGGTGCACCACAAGCTCGCCGTGTTCCGGGCCGAGCAGCCCGGGCTGTGCCACATGAACTTCCAGGTCGCCGCCATCGACGACGTGTTCCGCAACTGGCACTTCCTGGTCGATCACGGTGTCGAGATCGAGATGGGCCCGGGGCGCCACCCGCAGTCCACGGCGGTCTTCCTGTACTTCCTCGGGCCGGAGGGATTCACCTACGAGTACTCCTTCGGCGTGCGCCGCATCGAGGACGACGCGACGTGGACGCCGCGCACGTTCGATCCGGCGGAGCCTGGCTCCATCGACATGTGGCTCGGCCCGGTCAAGCGGGTTTCCAGCCAGCGCCAGCTGCAGCCGGAGAACGCGGGAGCGCGCGCCGGATGACCGCCGCGGCCTGCGCTCCGGTCAGCCGGGCCCGGGCGCGCGCCGGCCCTGGCCCGGCAGGCCCGCCCCGTCAGGCCGGGCGGCCGCCTTCGATGAGGCTCACCGCGTGCGGCACCGCGACCGGCACGTAATCCGGCGCGCAGTCGGCGAGCACCCGCAGCGCGGTGCGCTCCAGGTGATGGGCCATCCCGGTCAGCGCGCCCCGCTCGTCGCCGGCGACCAGCGCCGCCAGGATCCGAGGGTGCTCGGCATCGCCGGCGGCCTGCCAGCTTGTCGGATCCGACAGCTGGTAGATGCGGATGTACCGGATCGTGCGGTCGGCGAAGGCCTGCAGCTGCCGCTGCAGCACCTCCCCCGCCCCCGACGTGATCAGCCGGTGGTAGCCGGCGTGCGCCGCGAACCAGGCGGCGAAGTCGCCGTCCTGCGCCGCGTGCCGCATCGCGGTCAGCAGGCGGCCCGCGTCCTCGCGCCCGGCCGGCCCGAAGGTGCCCATCGTCATCGACAGGGCCACCGTCTCCATCAGGATGCGGCAGGCGTAGGTGTCGTCCAGCTCGGCCGGGTCGAGTCCCGCGACCCGGGTGCGCTGGTTCGGCTCGATCTCGACCAGGCCCTCTTCCTGCAGCATCCGCAGCACCTCCCGGAGCGGGGTGCGGCTGATCCCCAGCTGCTCGGCCAGGGTCACCTGGGACAGCTTGGTGCCGGGCGTGAGCGTGCCGTCGAGGATGCACTCGCGCAGGTAGGCATGCACGTGCGGGATGGCCTGCCGGGGCTCGGGCAAGTGCACCTTGCGGATGTCGGGGATGAGCGTGGTCCGGGCCATGACCTCCATCCTTCCTGATCAGCGGGAGGCTGCGTACAGTGGCGCCGTCACGGCGCGTCGCGCGTACCACGGCGGACCCTTGACGTACTCCGCGAAGTGCATACAGTTTATCGTACCGGGTGCAGAGCCAGGAGGTAGTGATGCACCGAGTCGGCGTCATCGGCCTGGGCAAGATGGGCATGCCCATCGCCCGCAACCTGGCCGAGCGAGGCTTCGCGGTCACCGGCTACCGCCGCAGCGGGTCACCCGAGCTGATCGCGGCAGGCGGCGCCGTCGCCGCCTCGCCGGCGGAGCTGGCCGCGACCGCCGACGTGCTGCTGTCCATCCTGCCTGACGCGGCCGCTGTCGAGGAGGTCGTCTGCGGCCGCGCGGGCACGCTCACGACGCTGCGGGCCGGCACCGTGCACATCGAGATGAGCACCATCGACGTCGGCCACAAGGGGAGGATCCGGGCGGCGGTCCGCCGCCGCGGCGGCGACCTGCTGGACTGCCCGATCAGCGGCAGCCCCGGCATGGTGGGCCCGCGGCTCGCGACGACCTTCGCCTCCGGCGATGAGTCCAGTATCGAAGCCGTTCGGGAAATCCTGGATGCCATCTCCGGGCCGTGGGTGCACACGGGTGCGTTCGGGACCGGCGCCACGATGAAGTACGTCGCCAACATGCTGCTGGCGGTGCACACGGTCGCGGCCGCCGAGGCGCTGGCGCTGGCCCGGCGCACCGGTCTTGACCTGGAGCTGGTGCAGCGAACCCTGGACAGCTCGATCGCGGCATCGGCGGTCTGGAAGCAGCGCGGCCCGGTCATGCGGGAGCGCGCCTGGCGGCCCGCGCCCGGCCCGGTGGACACGCTGGCCCCGATCCTCGGGCAGGTCGCGGCCGCCGCCGAGGCCGCCGGCCTGCGGACGCCCGTCTTCAGCTCGGCCAAGGCCGTCTTCGACCAGGCCGTAGCCGACGGCTGGGGCGAACTCGACATCGCCTGCGTCCATGATCAGATCTCCGGCGCATCCGCACTCACCCGAGGAGCATCCGCATGACGTGGTCGGTCGTGACCTACCAGCGGGGCGACACCACCGGCCTGGCCGTGCTGCGGGCGGACGGGGCCGTCGTCGCGCCGCCGGACCTCAAGCGGTGGGCGTCCATGCTCGAGCTGCTCGGCGACTGGGCCCAGGCCGAGGACATCCTGCGCGCCGTCGAGGCCGATGACGCGCCGGTCGTCGACTACGACACCTTGCTCGCGCCGGTGCGGTGGCCGCGCAAGGTCATCTGCGCCGGCGTCAACTACCGGCGGCACATCCGCGAGATGGGCGGTGACGTCCCGGCGCAGGGCTGGCGGCCGTTCTTCTTCCTCAAGCCGCCGACCACCACGGTGATCGGCCCCGCCGACCCGATCATCGTCCGCTCCGCGGCGACGGCCCGGTACGACTGGGAAGCCGAGCTGGCCGTGGTCATCGGCACGGGCGGCCGCGACATCACGGCCGCCGGCGCGCTGGCGCACGTGGCCGGGTACTGCGTGGCCAACGACGTCACCGCGCGCGGTCACCACAAACGGCAGGCCGTCCCGGCGGATGCCTTCATCTACGACTGGTTCGCCGCCAAGTCCGTGGACGGCTCGCTGCCGCTGGGACCCGGCATCACCCCCGCGTTCCAGATCCCCGACCCGCAGGACCTGCGGCTGCGGCTGTGGGTGAACGGCGAGCTGCAGCAGGACGAATCGACCTCCGACATGATCTGCACGGTCGCCGAGCTCATCGCCGCCGCGAGCGAGGTCGTCACCCTCGAGCCCGGCGACGTCATCCCCACCGGGACCCCGGCCGGGGTCGGCGCGGGCCGCGGGCTCTACCTGCGGCCGGGTGACGTCGTGCGCACCACCATCGACGGACTGGGGACGCTGTGCAACCCCGTCACCGACCCCTCCGGGAGGACGTCATGATCTACGTATCGCACCGGCTGCCGGTCAATGCCCCCGGCCAGCCGCGCCTGGACCGCTCGGCGGTCTGGGACGGCCTCGTGCGCAAGGCGAACAACGCCCTGCCGTTCGTGCCCAGCATGACCTTCTGCGAGGTCGTGGCGCGGCACGGCGACACGGTGTTCGACCGCGACATCGACTTCCGCGGTGAGCGCTTCACCGAGCGGATCACGCTCGAGCCGCCGCACCGCGTGGTGTTCACCCGGATCGCCGGCCCGGTGCTGGGCACGATCGCCAACGAGATCGAGGGCACCGACGACGACCTGCGGCTGCGGTTCAGCTTCGTGCTCGTCGTGGCCGGGGTCGAGGGCGGTTCGGCCGGCGAGCAGGAGTACGCCGATTCCATGACCGGCGACTACCTGAAGGCCGTCGAGGCGACCCTGGGCGCCATGCGGCAGATAGCGGCGAACGAGCCGGCGGTGCCGGCCTGACCGGCCGGCCAGGCGCGTCGTTAGCGGCGCGGCTCGAGATTGGCCAGGAACGCCTCCGGCGGGGGCGCTCCCCACAGCTGGGGCGGGACCTCCCACTCGCCCGCCACCCAGCTGTCATCCACCTGGTCGATATCGGAGAACCACTCGATCCACGAGCCCCAGGGGTCGGGGTTGTAGTGGAAGAAGTTGGAGCCGATGGTGTGACGGCCCAGGCCCCAGCCGGCGTCACGGCCCCGGCTGCGCATCCGGTCGGCGCCCAGCGCGATCGCGTCGATCGACGGCACCTCGAAGCTGGCGTGATGGAATCCCGGGTGGCTGCTGGCGATGAACCCGAAGATGTGATGGTCGCCGGGCCCGGCGTTGAGGAAGGTCACCAGGCCGCGGATCCGGTCGCTCACCCGCAGGCCGAGCACGCCGGTGTAAAAGGCGGTCATCTGCTCGGGCCGCGGCGTGAACAGCAGCGTGTGGCCGAGCCTGGCGCGGCATGACGTCGTCGCCGGCCTGGCGCCACTGCGCGACCCCGATCCGCTGCCGGGTGCTCCCGACGTTGGCCAGCACCTCGGCGACCGGGCGCGCGGGCGCGGGCGGTTCATCCAGCAGTTGCACCGCGGTGCCGTCCGGGTCGCGGATCCACAGGCCGCCCGCGGGCGCGCCGTCCGGCGGCTCGATCGCGGCCGTGCCCGCGCGCTCGAGCCGTTCCCTGACCGAGTCCAGCGTCCCCGGCTGCAGCGTGAACGAGACGTGGTGCAGCCGCTTGACCTGTGCCTGCACCAGCCGGATCTGCTCCTGCCCGCGGCCGGGGCACTGCGCCACCAGCGACCCGTCCTTCTCCCCGGTCTCCAGGCCGAAGTCCTGCAGGAACCCCTCCGCCACTGCCAGGTCCGGTACTTCCAGTGCGTAGTGGTGCAGTCCTGAGATCACGGCCCTTCTCCTTTCCCGAGAAACTGCATACAGTTTAGCTGCCGGCCCGCTGTCTGGAAAGACAGGAGCAGCCGCCGTGACCCCGGTCACGCCGCCAGTGGACGTCCGCGGGTTGTCGAGGCGTTCGGCGGCCCGGAGAAGTACGCCCGCCTCGGCCGCATCAAGGCGATCTACGATCCGGGGAACCTGTTCCGCATGAACTACAACATCAGGCCGGTCGCCGGGTGACGCCGTAGCGCCAGGCGGGACTGTTCACCCTTCCGTGGCTCCGCCCGGCACCCGGCTCGCCTACAGTATCTACAGGCATGTAGAAGCACCGGTGCCGATGCGTCGCTGGACGCCGTGCGAAGGGCAGTCGTGGAGAGCTTTCTCGTCCAGGCCGGCTATGGCGCGCTGATCCTGTTCGCCTTCCTGCAGGGGTGCTGTATCCCGATCCCCTCGGAGATCACCTTCGGCTTCGCCGGCGTGCTGGCCTACCAGGGCCACCTCAACCTGGCGCTGGTCATCATCCTCGGCACGGTGGCCGAGCTGGCCGGCTCGTTTGTCTCCTACGGCGTGGGCCGGGTGGCCGAGCGGCCGGTGATCGAGAAGTTTGGCCGGTACGTGCTCATTACCAAGTCGGACATCGACCGCGCCGAGCGGTTCCTGGCCGGGCGCGGCGGCTGGGCCATCCCGCTGGGCCGGGTGCTGCCGCTGGTGCGCTCGTTCACCTCGCTGGTGGCCGGCTTCGCCGGCGTGCCCCCGCTGCGCTTCGGGGTGCTCAGCCTGATCGGCACCGTCATCTACGCGGCGACCGTCGCCAGCATCGGCTACGCCGTCGGATCGGCCTGGCACCGCGTCACCCATGACCTGTCGCAGGCCGGCGACATCATCGCGGCGGTCGTCGTGGTGGCGGTCGTGGCCTTCGTCATCGTGCGGCTGCGCGAGCTGCGGCGCGAAGCCCGGGAGGAGCGGGACGAGGCGGCGCAGCGCGGGACCGGGGACCGCGCCCCCAGACGCTGACCGCTGCGGCGGGATGGCAGCCGGCGGTAACTCCGGTCAGGGCAGCGCGGAGGCCTGGGCGAACTCGATCAGGCCGTGCAGGTTACGGGCCGCTTCCAGGGCCGACAGCCCGGAGATCGCCACCAGCGCGACGGCCGTCACCAGCAGCAGCAGCCTGAGCCGCGGCGGCGGCTGCAGCAGGGCCGCGACCCGGCGCGGCACGGCGCCCGCGCGGCGCATCCCGACCGGGGCCGCCACCGCGCCGAGCGCTCCCGCGGGAGCGGCCTGGCGGGGCGGGGCGGCCGCCGCGGCCAGCGCGGCCGCGGCGACCGCGCGCGCTACCAGCGACCGGTCCCCGGTGCAGGCCGCGGCCTCCTCGTCGGCCCACCGCTCCACGCTGTAGCCGACCGCGGTAGCGAGCGGCCGCAGCAGCGGGTTGGCCGCGGACGCCAGCCGCGCAGCGGCCGTGAACAGGTAGTGCCGGGCCGCGGCGTGCGCCCGCTCGTGCGCCAGCAGCACCTGGCGCTCGGCCTCGCTGAGCGCCTCCATCATGCCGGTGGTGACCACGATCCGGCCGGGCCAGCCAGGCGCGGTGTAGGCGTCCGCCGCATCGTCGGTGACGACGACGACCTGCCCCGCGCCGGGCAGCCAGCTCGCCTGGCGGTGCGCGGCGACCAGCGCGGTCGTGCGCCGCCACGCCGCCCGCGCGGCCGCCGCGGCCGCGGCGGCCAGCAGCACGCCCGCGGCCACCCCCAGCGGCACGGACGCGGGATCCTGATGGCTCAGCGCCCGCAGTGACAGGTCAGCGACGGCGGCGACCAGCGGGATGCGGACGGCCGCGGCGATCGCGAGCAGGCCGAGCACGGCGCTGCTCGCTGCGGCCAGCGCCAGCGCGGTGAACGTCAGCAGCCACGTCGCGGTCCGCGGCGGCATCCGGTCGGCCAGCAGGCGGGCCATCACCGCGGCGAGCAGCGGGACGGCCAGCGGAAGGTACACGGCAAGATGCATGGGAGTCCCCGCTCAGCGGCCCGGGTCGGAGTAATCGCCCAGCATCCGGCGCAGCAGCAGCTCGTCGGCGGGCGACAGGCCGGACACGAACCGGGCCAGCACGGTCTCGCGGTTACCGGTGGCCTCGAGCACGCCCCGCATCCTGCGCGCCGCCAGGCCCGCCTCGTCGGCGACCGGGGCGTACGCGTAGCCGCGCCCGGATCGCACCCGGGTCAGCACGCCCTTGGCGCGCAGCCGGGACAGGATCGTCACCACGGTGGTGTAGGCGAGCCGGCCGCCCAGCCGCTCCCGCACCTGACCGGGGGTCAGCACCGACCCGGCGGCCTGCAGCACCGCGAGGACGGCGGCCTCCAGCTCGCCCGCCGCCCGCCGCGAGCCGGCCGCGCGCAGCGACCGGCCCGCCTCGTCGTGCCTCACGCGATACCGCTCCTGCGTTCACCGGGCATCCGCACGCCCGCTCGAGTGTCGATACCAGAACGGTAGCCGACATCCCGGCGACGGTGACCCGGGTCCCGGGCGCGGTCCCGGGCGCGCGGAGCTCACCGCCCCAGCGCGATCACCTCGTCCAGGCCGGCCCGCAGATCCTCGATCAGGCCGGCCGGGTCGGTGACCGCGGCCGTGTCGGTGTTGGTCCCGATGCAGCACTCCTCGTTGTGCGAGATCAGGGTGATCATCGCCGCGCAGCCGGGCAGCGGCCCGAACGGGTACATGTGCGTGATCCGCGACCCGGCGATGTACACCGGGTACGGCACCCCGGGGACATTGGACACCTGCACGTCGTTGGTGCTGGTGAGCCGGCCCGAGACCGCCGCTATGACGGGCGGCGGCAGCCAGCCGAGCACGGGCCCGAGCGCGGCCGGCACAGCGTCGGCCGTGGCGGCGCTGGCGGCCCGCGCGGTCAGCACGAACTGCCGCACGGTGGCGATCCTCGCGGCCGGATCCGCCTCGGCCAGGTCCGCGGTGAAGCGCGCCCCGGTGAAGCGGTTGCCGCCCTGCGGGTCATCCTGGGTGCGCAGGCTGATCGGGAAGCCCACGGTGAGCCGGGCGGCCGGGGCGCCGTGCCGTTCGTGATAGCGGCGGAACCCGCCGATCACGGCGGCCAGCAGCCCGTCGTTGAGTGACCCGCCGGCTGCCTTCGCCCCGGCCTTCAGGTCCGCCAGCGGCACGTCGATCAGCTCGAAGTGCCAGCCGCCGCCGCGGCTGGCCAGCAGCGCGGAGCCGGCCCGCGCCGGGCCGGCCGCGGTGCCCAGCCAGCGGGCGGCGCCGGCCACCTGCCCCGCCGCCCGCGACGCGGTTTCCCATGGCCTGGCCAGCGCGCCGGCCAGGCCGATGCCCTGGCGCAGCGCCTCGGCCGGCGCGGCCCGGGCGGCGTCCGCGAGCTGCCCGGTGAGCAGCCTGAACCGGGACGCGTCGGCCGGCCCGGGCAGCGGCGGCTCGGGCCGGCCCGGGTCGTGCTCGGGGGTGCGGCTGTGCAGCCGCGTGATCAGCTGCACCGCACCGAGCCCGTCGGTGACGCTGTGGTGGCTCTTGACCACATAGCCGGCCCGGCCGTCGGCCAGGCCCTCGACGAGCAGCGCCTCCCACAGCGGGCGGCTCCGGTCGAACGGGGCGGCGGCGAAATCCTGCACCACGTCGAGGAGCTGGCGCATCGAGCCCGGCGCGGGCAGCGCGACGCGGTGGACGTGCCGGGAAAGATCGAGCTCGCTGACGGTCACCCAGGTCGGCGTGCCCACCCCGAACAGCGGCTCGGCCACCCGCTGGCGCATCCGCGGCACCATCCGCGAGGCCCACTCGTGCGCGGCGAGCAGCCGGTCCCAGCCGGGGACGGGGTCGAGCAGCTCGAGCAGGCTGACGTTCACCCGCAGCCGGGGATCGGCGGCCTCGGCGCGCCACATCGCCGTCTCCAGCGGGCTCATCTCGGCCGACACGCCCCAGTCCAGCGGGACCGCCGGCGGCGGGCCTGGCGCGCTGGCCTCGGTGACCTCGACCCGGCCCGGCCCGTGGCCGGGCCAGTCGGCGAGCGTCGCCAGGTACTGCTCACGGACCTCCTGCACGTGCTTGTCCAGCTCCTCGACCGTCCAGCCGGCGGTCGGCACCGGCGGCAGTACCGCGATCTGCACGCTGCCCGAGCGGATCGTGGACGCGCCGCGCCACATCAGCGCGCCGGAGTTGCGGATCACGATGGGGACGATCGGCACGCCGGCCTGCAGAGCGACATGGAAGGCCCCCTTCTTGAAGGGCCCCAGCGCCGGGGTCACTGACCGGGTGCCCTCCGGGGCGATGACCAGCGAGATGCCCTCGCGCAGCTTGCGCACGGCAGGCTCGAGCGCCTTGCGCGCCTGGGTGCTGTCGCCGCGGTCAACGAACGCCACATCGGCGAGCCGGAACACCAGCCCGAACCCCGGGGTGCTGGCCAGCTCCTTCTTCGCCACGCCGGTGAACCCGCCGCGCAGCAGCTTGGCCAGGATCAGCACGTCCAGCTGGCTCTGGTGGTTGAACAGGAATACCGCAGGCCGGGTGTCCAGGTGCTCCGCGCCGCGCACGTCCAGCCGCACCCCCGCCAGCATGCTGCCCAGCTCGCCGCCGAGCGTGATGCCGAGATCGACGGCGTCCCGCCGCGACCCGGTCGGCGCGCCCAGCGCCGTGCCGGCCGCGAAGCCGCCGAGCATGCCGGCCAGCCCGGCCGCGGTGCGGGCGATGTCGGTTACCCCGGGGCGGCCGCGGGAGCGGAACCGGGCGACCGGCCAGCCGTAGTGCCGGGCGGCCGCCGCCAGCCCGCGGCCGGGGTTGACCGCCCGCGCCCGGCCCGCGGTCCGCAGGAACGGCACGTCCTCGTCGCCGTTGGAGTAGGCGTAGCTCTCGGCCAGGTCGATGTCGTGGTCAGCGGCGAACGCGCGGACCGCGGCCGCCTTACCGGACCGCCACAGCAACGGCCCGCCGGGACGGCCGGTGCAGATTCCGTTCACGATCTCCACCGGGGAGACGATGATGTGCTGCACGCCCATGGCCCGGGCGGCCGGCTCCACCTGGAACCGGGTGGCGGACGAGGCGAGCACGACGGTGTGCCCGGCCCGCAGGTGCGCCTCGACCAGCCGCCACCCCTCCGGGTACATCGAGCCGGCGATGCCCTGCACCCACAGCCGCTCACCCAGCTCGGTGAGCTCGTCCTCGCTGCGCCCGGCCCAGACCCGCATGCCCAGCACGGTGAACCGCTCGAAGTCCTCCTCGCTGCTCACCCCGCGCAGGCCGGTCAGCAGCATCCGCCCGAGGTCGGCGGGTGCGACCTGCAGTGACCGCAGGTGGTGGCGGGCGAAGGCGGCCAGCGAGTAGCCGTCGATCAGGGTCCCGTCGAAGTCGAAGAACGCACCCACCCGCGGGCCCGGCGGCCCGGCCTCCGCGTCCGAGATCAGCTGTTCCGCCGACCACTTCCCGCCGGCAGGCTGGCTAGGGCTGGACACCGACCACCTCCCGCCGTGACGCCGCGTCGATCTCGTCGATCGTGATCACCCGCGCGACGAGATCACCCAGCCGCGCGGCGAACGCGCGCCTGCGCCGGGCCAGATCCTCGCCGCCCGGTCCGGTCAGGTCCAGGTTCTCGGCGAGCTGCAGCGCGCCGGCGAACAGCTCGCGGGACAGCGACTCCGGCCCGTGCAGGCGGCCTTGCAGCAGCATCTGCCGCCCGACGCCGCCGCACTCGTCGAGGAACTTCTTCTCCGCCAGCTCGCGGCCCGGGTCGTGCGCGCTGAGCCGCTCGGCCACCACGAGCTGCGCGTCCAGGAACGAGCGCAGCACGCGGTGCGCCATCAGCAGCTGGGACCGCTCCAGCACCGCGCGCCCGTCGGCTGTCTCCCAGCCCGGGTCCAGCCGCTCGAGCTCGGCGGACAGCTGCTCGCGGTAGGACTCCTTGTCCGGGAAAAAGAACTCGAACTTGAGCTGGTCGCGCATCCGCATGGCCTCATCCCAGCGGTCGGCGGGGTGGCTGAGCAGCACCAGCTCCGCCACCGCGCGATCGACGAAATGGTGGATCGCGCTGTTGCGGTAGAACGCGGCGACCAGGTGCTGGCCCTGCTCGATCGCGTAGACCGGCTCTTCGCCCCCGTCGTAGACGGTCACGACATGCTGCTGGGCCAGCGCGGCCAGCACGCGGCGCACGCCATCCGCAGTGCGCAGCGCCTCGCCGGAGTGCGGCAGCGCCCGCCCGGCCAGGTAGCTGCGCAGCGGCTCCAGCACTTGGCGTACCTGGGGCAGCGTCAGCGCGCGGTCGCGCACTCCCAGCAGCGCGAGCGTGACCAGCGCGGTCGCGGTCGCCGGGGTCTCCCGGTTGATCCGCACGGCCACCTCGAACGCGACCTTCTGCAGCCGCAGCCGCCACGCGTCCTTGTCGCCGGCCGGCCCGGCGCCGGCCATGGCCTCGCGCAGCGAGAGCGGCTCGGCGAACCGGACCTGCACGGTCCCGATCCGGTTCAGCTGTCCCTTCGCGTAGGACGCCAGCCAGGACAGTCCCTCGGCCTTCTTCGTCCCGCCGCCTTGCTCGGCCGCCATCGCCGACGCCTCGCGGAGCTGGTCGTAGGTGATCGACACCGGGACGAGGCAGGCATCTTCGGCGAAGCCGGCCTCGATGGCCTCGGCGAGGTAGGTCAGCAGGCCGTACCGCGGCGGCCGCAGCTTGCCGGTCCGCGACCGGCCCCCCTCCATGTACCACTCCAGGTTGAACCGCTTCGCGAGCAGGTAGCCGAGATACTCGCGCAGCGCGAACTTGTAGATCTCGTCGCCGCCGAAGCTGCGCCGGATGAAGACGACGCCGGCCCGCTTGGCCAGCGGGCCGATCGGCCAGAAGCTGAGGTTGTCCCCGCCGAGCACATGGTTGCGCGGGAAGTCGTTGTCGGCCAGCACGTCGGCGAGCAGCAGCGAGTCGGCGTACGAGCGGTGGCTGGGCAGGAACACCAGCGCGTGGCGCCGGTTCAGCTCGCGCAGCCGCTCGAGCCCGGCGGTGTCGGCCTGCACCTCCCAGGCGCGGGCGTGCAGCGGGCGCAGCGCACCGGAGAGCAGGTCCACCGCCAGCGGGCTCATGGAAGCCACCAGGCCTTCCAGCCCGGCGCCTGCCAGCTCCAGCACCTCCGACTCGGCCAGCTGCAAGCGGCCGGCGAGCGCGGTCACCTCGCGGCGGAATCCCGGGCTGTCCTGGATGGCCTCGACGACGTGCCTGGGCACCTTGTAGCGGTATCCGCGCAGCGGCCGTTCGGCGCGCTCCAGCGCCAGCCTGGCCTGCAGCTTCACGAACTGCGCGAACGACCCGGTGCCCCCCCAGCGCTCGCGCAGCGCGGCCACGGTGGCGGGCTCGGCGAGGACTACCCGGGCCCGGTCCGGGTTCCGGCGGGCGATGCGGGCCTGCTGGAACGACGGCGGCCGACGGGGATTGACCAGCGAGAAAACACCAGGCCAGCGCGCCGGGTGCTCCCCGTCCCGCTCGCGCGGGAGCCAGGCCACGCGCGCGGCGGTCACCACCGTGTCCGGCGACGTCTCCGCCAGCGACCTGGCCAGTTCCGGGCCATCCAGCGGCAGCACCACCGACGGCTGCAGGTCCGTGCCGCGCAGCCACCGCCGGACCAGCCCGCGTTCCACCTCGCTCGCCGCCTCGGCCAGCAGGATGAGCGGTGCCCGGCGCCCGGAAGGGTCGTCGCCGGCCGGCCTCTGCGCTGCCCGCTGCGCGTCCATTGCCGGCTCCTTCCTGTCCGGGACCATCCTCGCCTATCGGGTGACCTGGGTCACCTGGCCAGCCGGATCCGGGACCGGCGACCGGGCCGCCCGCCCGGCCGCTCACGGCGGACTGGTCAGCAAACCGCCGCGATACCAGGGGCCTGGTGGCCCGCCGGGGTCGCGGCGGCGCGGTCGCGCGTGCGGTGGTCAGTTGGACTCCACCGCGGTCTTCTTGATCTCGACCGGAGTGGACTCGGCGTAGCCGAACATCTCCGAGAGCTTGGCCGGGTCTCCGGTCGGCGAGTGGCTGATCGTCGCGGTCAGCTTGTACAGGCCCTCCTGCGGCTTGGGCGGGATGACCTTGAACGTGTACTGGAACGTCAGCGGGCTGACGCCGCCGGTGATCGGGATGGCCGTGGGCCCGCCGAGCGGCCCCACCATCGTGCCGACGCCGTCCATGTCATTGCTGTACAGCGCCACGATCCAGGAGCCGCCGACGACGGGCGTCGCGGCACCGGTGAGCTGCCAGCTGAGCTGGACGTCGAACTCGTCGTCCACCTCGAGCAGCGAGGTCTTCTCGTTGCTCTCGGTCGGGTCGAGCACGTCCATGGCCGTCACCTGGCCGTCCAGGATTCCGGCTACGCCGAAGTCCGTCGCCGGGGTCTGCAGTGAACTTGATTGAAGTGGCATGAGGTCTCCTCCGTCTGACGCTGTCGTGCGGGCAGGTGCCCGCATGAGCCCCCGTTGGGCACCGGACAATCCGGGTGTCTACTAGTACGGAGGGCGGAATCCGCCGGTAGATACACGCCAGGGAGGCTCGGTTGTCCACGCCCCACGAGATGACGCGGACGCGGACGCTGCAGCCCGGCGTCGAGGAGTGGTCGTGCCCCCAGTGCGGCAGGCGGCTGCTGCTGCGCCGGCCGCCCGCGTTCGAGAAGATCGTGATCGAGCCCGGCGACGAGTGGGCCGTGCACACCGGGAGCACCGGCAGCCTCGAGCTGAGCATGGGCGAGGCCCGCCCGTCAGCCGCGGGCGTTCTCCCGGCGCGGGAACGGAGCTGGCTCGCCGCGCACGGCATCGAGTGGGACCCAGGCGACACGCCCTGAGCGGGTCCGGGCCCGGCGCCGCCGGGCCGGCGGCGCGCTAGCCAGGCCCGGCGCCGAACTCGGCGCGCACGCCGAGCAGCCGGACCGGGCGCCGGTCGGTGAACAGATCCAGGGCGGCCAGCGCGGCCTGCGTGATCGCCGTCGTGTCGAGGGTCGGCGCGGCCAGCGGCTGACCGTGCGTCTGGGTGAAAAAGGGCGCGTAGCGGACCTTCACCACGACCCGCACCGCCTGCCGCTGCTCGCCCGCCAGCTCACCGGCGACCACCGCGGCGAGCCGGGTGACCTCCTCGACCACCCGGGGCCAGCCGGTGATGTTTTCCTGGAAGGTGACCTCCCGGCCGTGCGACCGCGGCTGGTAAGGCGCGTCGTCCACGGCCCGCTCGCCGTGGCCGCGGGCGAGAAAGACCAGCCACGGTCCGGTGGCCGGGCCGAACTGCCCGGCCAGCGCGCCGGGGTCGGCCGCCGCGAGCTCGGCGACCGTGCCGATGCCGAGCTCGGCGAGCCGTTTCGCGGTCTTGGCGCCGATGCCCCACAGCGCGTCGGTAGGGCGGCCGCCGAGCACCTCGAACCAGTTCTCGTAGGTCAGCCGGAAAATCCCCGCGGGCTTGCCGAACCCGGTGGCCAGCTTGGCCTGCAGCTTGTTCTGGCCGATCCCGACCGTGCAGTCCAGCTGCGTGGCGGCGCGGACCCGCTGCTGAATCGCGCGGGCCAGGCTCTCCGGATCGTCGGTCTGGGCCCCCAGGAACGCCTCGTCCCAGCCCTGTACCTCCACCACCGCACCGGATTCCCGCAGCGCCGCCATGACCACGGCCGATACGGCCTCGTAAGCCTCCCGGTCCACCGCGAGGAACACCGCGTCCGGGCACCGCCGCGCGGCCGTGCGCAGTGGCAGGCCGGAATGCACGCCGTAGGCCCGCGCCTCGTACGAGGCGGTGCTGACCACGCCCCGTTTCGCCGGGTCGCCGTCACCGCCGACGACGACCGGGCGCCCGCGCAGCTCGGGATGCCGCAGCACCTCGACAGCGGCGATGAACTGGTCGAGGTCAACGTGCAGCACCCAGGAGCCCACCGTCCAGTCATACCCGTCAGACGATGTGCACCTGGTAGAGGGCCAGCCGTTCGCTGGCGTCGAGGACCGCTGCCGGCGCCATCGCGCTAGGCTCGGCGGGCCCGGGCCGGCGGCCGGCGCGCTTGACATGCGCTACGAGCTTTGAATAACACTTAACGACCATGCCGATTCTCGATCGCTTCCGGCTGGACGGCCGGACAGCCATTGTCACCGGGGCCTCGTCCGGGCTGGGCGTCGCCTTCGCGACGGCGCTCGCCGAGGCGGGAGCCGACGTCGTCCTCGCCGCCCGCCGGGCGGACCGGCTCGAGGCGACGAAGACCGCCGTCGAGGCCGCGGGGCGGCGGGCGCTGGCCGTCCGCACCGACGTGGCCGAGCCGGAGGACTGCCGCCGGCTGGTCGAGGCCGCGGTGGAGGCCTTCGGCTCGGTGCAGATCCTGGTCAACAACGCCGGCGTCGGAACGGCCGTCCCGGCCACCCGGGAGAAGCCGGACGAGTTCCGGCGCGTCATCGACGTGAACCTGAACGGCTGCTACTGGATGGCGCAGGAGTGCGGGCGGGTGATGCCGCCGGGCGCGGTGATCGTCAACATCAGCAGCGTGCTCGGCATCACCACCGCCGGGCTCCCGCAGGCCGCCTACAGCGCGAGCAAGGCCGGGCTGCTGGGGCTGACCAGGGATCTGGCGCAGCAGTGGACCGGCCGCAAGGGGATCCGGGTCAACGCGATCGCGCCGGGGTTCTTCCGTTCCGAGATGACCGAGCAGTACTCCGAGGACTATATCGCGGCGCAGGCCCGGCGGGTCGTGGCCGGGCGGTGGGGCGATGACGCGGAACTGGCCGCGGCCCTGGTCTTCCTGGCGAGCGATGCGGCCAGTTACATTACCGGCCAGACCCTCGTGGTGGACGGCGGCCTCACGCTCACCTGAGACCGTCCGGACGCGACACGACACGCGGACAGAGCGCCGTTTAACCGGACGGAAACATCCAGTGCTGACAATGAGGCCATGAACGTCCGGCATCTGCAGATCGGCTGCGTGTTCACGCACCTGGCCGAGATCGGCACGCCGGTGGTTTTCCAGGTGACGCCTGCGACGTCGGCCCGGGTCACGCTGCGGTCCGTGGAGCTGTCGTCGGAGCCGGCCATGTCGCTGCACGGCTACGCCGACCTGTACGGCAATCCCTGCATCCGCGCGATCCTGCCGTCCGGCCGGTCCAGCTTCCGGTACCAGGCGGTGGCGACGGTACCCGACGCCGTGGACGAGGCCGACGAGGCCGCGGCCGAGGTGCCGCCGGCCGAGCTGCCGGACGACACGCTGATCTACACCCTGCCCAGCCGCTACTGCCTGCCCGAGGTGCTCGGCAACGAGGCCTGGGCCAGGTTCGGCGGGATGGCACCCGGATACAAGCGGGTCCAGGCCATCTGTGACCACGTGCATGAGCACGTGGAGTTCCGGTACGGCAGCACCACGGCCCTGTCAACGGCCGCGGACGTGTACCAGGGCCGGCAAGGAGTGTGCCGCGACTTTACCCACCTGGCCATCTCGTTCTGCCGGGCGCTGAACATCCCGGCCCGCTACGTTTTCGGCTACCTGCCCGATATGGACGTGCCGCTCAATCCGGACCCGATGGACTTCGCGGCCTGGATGGAGGTGTGGCTGGCCGGCCGGTGGTGGACGTTCGATCCGCGCAACAACGAGCGGCGCAAGGGACGCGTCGTCATCGGCCGCGGCCGGGACGCCTCCGACGTCGCGATGATCACCACGTTTGGCGGCCCGCTGCTGGAAAGCATGACGGTCGTGTCGGAGGAGGTAACCGGGTGATGCTTGACGCTGCGCTGCTCAGCGCGCCTGTGCTTGATCACCGCGGCCTGGATCTCGACGCGGCGGACCGGATCACCTACCTCCTGCAGCAGCGGTTCCGCTACGTGTACTCCGATGCGGTCACGTCGCTGCGGCAGCGCCTGGTCATCGTGCCGCCGCCACGGCACGGCGACCAGTACCGGCGCCAGCACAAGCTGGACGTCAGCGGGGCCACCGCCGTGCGCCGGGTCCGCCGCGACGGCCAGGGCAACGTCGTGACGTGGCTGCGGGCCGACACGGTGGCCCGTGAGATCGAGTTCCAGCTGACCGCGCTGGTCGAGCGGGTGCGGGGAGACGGGCCCGCGGCGGCATCGGGGGCGGCGCTCAGCGATCCCGGCCTGCTGCGCCCCACCCGGCTGACCGCGGCAGATGACCGGATCCGCGAGCTGGCCGGCGAGGTCGCCGACCCGGCCGACCCGCCGCTGGACCAGGCGGCGCGGATCTGCCAGCGGGTGCACGAGGCCATCGGCTACCAGTTCGGGGTGACGTCGGTCGAGACCACGGCCGCCCAGGCGCTGGCCGGCGGGCACGGCGTCTGCCAGGATTTCGCGCACGTCATGCTCGCCGTGTGCCACGTGATCGGGATGCCGGCCCGGTACGTCTCCGGGCACCTGCTCGGCCAGGGCGGGACGCACGCCTGGGTGGAGGTGCTCACGCCGCAGGGCAGCCAGGCCGCGGCCATCGCTTTCGACCCGTGCAACGGGCGCCGCGCCGACAACGGTTACCTCACGATCGCCACCGGGCGCGACTACTCCGACGTCGCGCCGGCCTCCGGTTCCTACGTCGGCGCGTCGGGCAACACCCTCACCACGTCGCGCCAGCTGGGCGTCCTGTCCGCGGCTTAGTCAGTCATCGTGGACGGACCGCAGTTCGGGTGTTTCTCGCGCCCCGTGCCCGGGCACCAGTAGCCGGCCCGCTCCGGGCCCGGTGTCCAGGTCATCCCGCTTGCCCGCGCCGCCGCGCGGCAAGCCGCGCAGCCGCCGCGCCGTCCGATGTTCACAATGTCCGCACGACTGTGACGCGTGGTAGGTAGGGTACGTCCGGGGTCGCACCTTAATGCGGGGAGATGTCAGTTTCGCCGCCAATAGGAGGTGCTGCATGATCGTCGATGACGCGCCGGCCCGGACATACCGGATGAGCGAGGACGCGCCGGCCCGGACGTACCGGATGAGCGCGGAGTTGCGCGATGATCCGGCGCAGGTCACATGCCTGCGTGACTACTTCGAGGATGTCCTGGACCAGATCTACCCGCGGACCGCAACCGCGGCTACGGCTACGCGGCCGGGCCTCACGATGCTCAGGAACCGTCCGGGAACGGCTCCGGCCCGGGCGCCGCCAGGCACGGCCGCTCGCGCCGCGGCTCCGTGAACCGGGCGGGCGCGGCCGCGCTGACCGCCGTGGCGGTCGTGGGGACGGGCGTCAGCGCGGGCGTGTTCGGCATCGTCCCGTTCCTGACACCGGCGGCCCCGGCGCATCACGTGACATCGCCGGTGGCGGCGGCCGGGCCGCGCGCCCGGCCGGTGTCCGGGCCCGCAGCCCCGGTCAGGCTGCACGCCGCGTACTCCGGCAAGCACCGCAGACCGGTCCCGGCCGCGGCAGCTGCCTCGTCGCCGTCAGCGGTGGCGGCTCCTGCGCAGGCTGCGCCGTCGTCCCCGGCGGGCGGGCAGGCGGCAGGCGCCCACGCGGCCGGCGTCTCGCAGTCGGGGTCAGGAACGGGCCGGCGAACCTCGGTGCCAGCCCGGAGCGGCGGCTCCGGAGCCAGCACCGGCATGGGCACCAGTACCGGAGCCAGCACCGGCACCGGCACCGGCACCGGGCAGCGCAGCGCAGGTCACGGCCTGGTCGGCGGCCTGGTCGGCGGGGTCACCGGGCTGGTCAGCGGCCTGACATCGGCACTATGACGACCGCAGCACTGCCGGGTCAGCGCCGCGGCGGCCGGCGCTGGCCCGGGGTTAGCTGACCGCGGCCCGGCCGGGCGCAGTCGCTGCCGGCCTACCATCACGGCCACGGAGCGCGACGGAAATTACACTGGCCCGATCCGGGGCCCGGCCGTTACAGTGCTGTCAGGACAAACGTTTGGCTAACCCCTCAAACCCCCGCGGCACCGACAGCCAGCGTCGGCCAGTCAGGCAGCGATGACAGGCACGGAGGCTCGGTGCACAGCACCTCGCGCGCTCCCCGGACGGGAGCCTTCCGCACCTCTGGCTGCTGCTGCTCCCGGATGCGCGGCTGCTGCTGCTCCCGGATGCGCGGGGGCAGCTGCCCCCGGCCGGGCCGGGCCCGGTGAGCGGCGGCCTGGCCGGCAAGACGGCCGTCGTGACCGGAACGGCGCACGGCATCGGCGCCGGCATCGCCGCCGCCCTGCAGGGCGACGGCGCGAAAGTCCACGGCGTGGACAAGGACACCGCTGACCTGTCGGCGCCGGGGGCGGTCGCCGGGTTCTTCGCCGGCGTGGGCCCGGTCGACATCCTGGTCAACTGCGCCGGCGGCGTGGCCGGGCAGGTAGGCCAGCCGCTGGAGGAGATCACCGACGAGGACTGGCGCGCGGTCCTCGACGCCAACCTGACCACCGCCTTCCTGTGCACCAGGGCGGTGGTGCCAGGCATGAAGGCGCGGCGCTGGGGCCGGATCATCACGATCGCCTCCACGGCTGGCCTGCGCGTAAGCAAGACCGGCATCCAGGCCTACACCAGCGCTAAAGCGGCCCAGATCGGCCTGACCCGGCAGCTGGCGCACGAGCTCGGCCCGTTCGGGATCACGGTCAACTGCATAGCGCCCGGCTTCATCCGGTCCAACCCGACCACCGAGAAGCAGTGGGCGAGCTACGGCCGCGACGGGCAGGCCGCGCTGGTCGAGGGCATCAGCATGCGGCGGCTGGGGGAGCCGGCCGACATCGCCAACGGCGTGCAGTTCTTCGCGTCCGAGCGGTCCTCGTGGGTCACCGGGCAGGTGATCGCGATTGACGGCGGCCATGCTTGACTTCGGTGCCGCCGACGACGGTTACGTGGCCGAGCTGGCCGGCCTGGTCGCCATCCCCAGCGTCAGCCGGGACGCGGCCCCGCCGGCGATGCGCGCCGCCGCGCAGTGGGTAGCGGACCAGCTCAGCTTCGCCGGCGGCCGGGTGGCCGAGACCGGCGGCCATCCCGTCGTGCGGGCCGACTGGCTGGGCGCCGGCGGGGCGCCGACGATCCTGGTCTACGGCCACTACGACGTGCAGCCCACCGGGGACCTGGCCGAGTGGGACACGCCGCCGTTCGAGCTCACCGTTGACGGCGACGTGATCCGGGGCCGCGGCGCCAGCGACGACAAGGGCCCGGTGTACCTGGTGCTGAAGACCGCCCAGGCGTTCATGGACGCCGACGGCCGGCTGCCGCTGAACGTCAAGTTCCTCATCGAGGGCGAGGAGGAGATCGGCAGCCCGCACCTGCCGGACTACGTGACCAGCCACGCCGCCGAGCTCGCGGCTGACCTGGTGATATCCGCCGACGGGGCGATGTGGCGGCCGGGCGAGCCGTCCCTGTCGCTGAAGTCCAAGGGCCTGGTCAGCCTAGACATCGTGGTCGAGGGCGCGGCCACCGACCTGCACTCGGGCCGGTACGGCGGCACCGTGGCCAACCCGCTGCACGTGCTGGCCGCGATCCTGGCCAGCCTGCACGACTCCCGCGGCGCCGTCGCCGTCGCCGGGTTCTACGACGGCATCCCCCAGCTCACCCCCGCGCGCCGCGCCGAGATCGCCACCGTACCGTTCGGGGAAGGGAACTACCTCGCCGGACTCGGCGTCAGCCGGGCCTACGGAGAGCCTGGATATACGACCCTGGAACGGCTGTGGGAGCGGCCGACGCTGGAGGTCAACGGCGTCAGGGGCGGCGGGAAATACACGGTGATCCCGCACGTCGCCGTCGGGCACGTGTCGGGCCGGCTGGTCCCGGGCCAGGACCCGCAGCGGGTGCTGGCCGCGATCGCCGCGCACGTCGAGGCGCAGCCGGCGCCGGGCGTGCGGGTCGAGGTGCGGCCGGACGAGGCCGCGGTGCCGGCCTACACGATCCCGGCCGGGCACCCCGCGATCCGGGCGGCGGCCGCGGCGCTGCAGGCGGTCTATCCCGGCGAGCCGGTGCTGCTGGCCTGCATCGCCGGGACGCTGCCCGCGACGGACCTGTTCGAGCGGGTGCTCGGGGCCAAGACGCTGTTCTTCTCGTTCTCCACCGCCGACGAGAACCTGCACGCCCCCAACGAGTTCCTGCGGATCCGGCGGCTGCGCGAGGGCATGCGGGCCTGGGAGCAGCTGTGGCGGCTGCTGGCTGCCGGCGTCACTCCGGGAGGCGACGATGACTGAGACCGCGGCCGGGTCCTACGCCGCGTACTCCTACCTCACCGCGGGAGAGGACTTCTGCAGTTTCGAGCTGGCGCCGGAGTCCGGCCGGGTGCCGCCGTATGCGGCCGGGCTGACCGGCGAGCAGGCCGGCCGGGCCGCCGCGCTGCTGCGGGACAGCCTGGTGATCAGCCTGCACGATCATCCGGTCCGGTTCCCGGCCCGGATGGAGGAGACGCCCGAGTACAACCGCACCGGCCGGCAGCACGCCGCCTACGCGGGCCTGGCCGCCTCGGGCCTGACCGTCGTGTTCGACAACATGATGGACGGCACGGCCTGCGTCACCGGGAACGCGCCGTGGCGGTGGGACGACGTCATCACCGACCTCGGCATGCGGCAGGCCGACCTGGCCCACGCGCCCGGCGTGATGACCGTCCGCACCGTGGCCGACATCGACGAGGCGTACCGGTCGGGCCGGACCGGGCTGGCCTTCGGGCTGGAGGCGGCCACCCCGATCGAGAACGAGCTGGACCGGCTCGACGTGCTGTACGGCCTCGGCATCCGGCAGATCGGCATCGCCTACTCCGACGCCAACACGCTGGGCAGCGGCCTGAACGAGCCGGTCAACGGCGGGCTGACCTCGTTCGGGAAGCGGGCGGTGCGGCGGATGAACCAGCTCGGCCTCGCGATCGACCTGTCCCACTCCTCGGACCGCACCGCGCTGGACACCTGCGCGGCCAGCGCCGCCCCGGTGCTGATCACGCACGCGGGGGCGCGGGCGGTGTGGGACTCGCCGCGGATGAAGCCCGACGACGTGCTGCGGGCGGTCGCGGCGACCGGCGGCGTGATCGGCATGTCGGCGGCGCCGCACACCACGCTGTCACACGAGCATCCGGCGCACACGATCGAGTCGGTGATGGACCACTTCCGGTACTGCGCGGACCTGGTCGGCCTGGACCACGTCGCGTTCGGGCCGGACACGCTGTACGGCGACCATGTCGCGCTGCACCGGGTGTTCGGCCACCTGCTCGGCATCGCCGCGCGGCGGCCGGGCCCGGCGTTCGACCCGGTCGCCTACGTGGACGGGCTGGAGAACCCGACCGAGTGCTTCGGCAACATCTGCGGCTGGCTGGTCCGGCACGGCTACTCCGACGACGAGATCCGGGCGGTGCTGGGCGGCAACATCTACCGGGTCCTGTCGTCGATCTGGGTGGCGCCGTGACCGGCCCGGCCGAGGAGGAGCAGGCATGATCGTCACCATCAACGGCAACGACCTCAACGTGGAGGTGCTCGGCCCCGACGGCGCCCCGGTGCTGATCGCCCATCACGGCGGCGGCATCGGCTCGCTGGCCGAGCCGAAGGCCACCTTCGGCCCGCTCGCCGACGAGCTGCGCGTCGTGGTGTTCGACGCCCGCGGCTGCGGGCTGAGCGAGGGCAAGCCCCCGTTCTCGCACGCCCAGTGGGCGGCCGACGTTAACGGCCTGCGCGAGTGGCTCGGCGCCGAGCAGATCATCGTGGCCGGCGGCTCGTACGGCGGTTTCATCGCCATGGAATACGCCCTGGCCTATCCCGAACGGCTCCGCGCGATGGTGCTGCGGGACACCTCGGCCGACAGCTCCAACCTGGAGCGGGCGTACGAGAACGCGCGGAACCAGGACCGGGTCGAGATCAACTGGGATAACTTCGACCGCTACTGGTCCGGGCGGATCCGCGGCGACGAGGACCTCAAGGCCCGGTGGGCCGACATCATCCCGCTGTACGACTACGAGTACGACCCGGTGAAGGCCGCCGCCCAGGTCGAGGCGGGCTGTTACCGGCACGAGGCGCACAACTGGTGCTTCCAGCACAACATGCCCGGCTACGACCTCAAGCCCCGGCTGCCCGGCGTCGGCTGCCCGACCCTGGTCACGGTGGGCCGCACCGACTGGATCACCCCGGTATCCTGCGCGGAGACGATCGCCTCGCTCATCCCGGACTCCCGCCTGGTCATCCTCGAGAAGTCCGGGCACTCCCCGCAGGTGGAGGAGGCCGCCGCGTTCCAGGCGGTGCTGCGGGACTTCATCGGCGGGGTGCCCGGCTAAGGGCGGCACGGCGCCGCGGCGCGGCCGTCGCGCAGCCGTCGCTCGTAGCCCGCCAGCTCCTCCAGGTTGGCCACGTCACAGGGCCGCTCGCCCCGCTCGATAGCGTGGATGAGCCTGACCACGTAGCCGGTCAGCGGTCCGGTCAGCGCTCCCAGCTGGCTGTCCGCCTCGGTCTTGCGCTTGCGCACCACCAGGTCCCGGTAGACGCCGCTGTGCGACTTGGCGCTGCCGCGGTTGAACGCCGCCAGCCGGTCCAGCGAGCCCGCCAGGTCGGCGGGCTCGAACCCGTCGAAGCCCTCCGGCGGCACCGGGGCCTGCGCCAGCACCTCGCGGGCGATGGCCAGCATGAGCGGCCGCCAGCGCGGATCCTCCAGCGTCTCGGCGATGGACAGCGGGCTGACCGCGCCGGCGAACAGCATCGCGCCGTAGGCCTCCTTGCCCCACAGGAAGCCCATGATGTTGCCGGTGGCCTGCGCGTAGGGCAGCGCCCGGGCCAGCTCGGCGACCCGCGGGGTGATCGCGCCGCCGCCCGGCTCGCCGACCCGGACGGTGGCGGCATTGCCCTGCAGGATCCGGCCGGGCGCGACCAGGTCGGCGCCGAAGTTGATGAAGCTGGCCACCAGCCGCCCCGGGCCGGTCACGGCGGTGATGGCGTCGGCGGTCAGGCCGTTCTGGCAGCTGACGACGTAGCCGGGGGCGGCCAGGCGGCCGCGGAGCAACCGCGCGGCCTGCGCCGTGTGATGGCTCTTCACGGCGATCGCCGCCCGGCCGATCGAGCCGGGCAGGCCGTCCGGGGTCACCGCGCGGACGGCGGCGGTGAAGTTCTCCACCGGGCCCTCGATGCTCAGCCCGCTGCGGTTGATCGCGTTGACGTGGGCCTGGTCGGTGTCGCAAAGCAGGACGTCGTGGCCGTCCCGCGCGAGGTGGGCGCCGATGGTCCCGCCGATGGCCCCGGCGCCGATGATCGTCAGCTGCACTGCTCAGCCTCCACCCCGCCATTGTCATCGATCGGCCGGCTTGCGCGCACCGATCGCTGGCTAGGCTGATGGGGTGATACTGGACCGCTCGGCTGGGCAGACTCGGGTGCTGCTGCTGGAGAA
The DNA here is from genome assembly GCA_963702235.1 of uncultured Actinomycetes bacterium. Lineage (GTDB taxonomy): Bacteria > Actinomycetota > Actinomycetes > Streptosporangiales > Streptosporangiaceae > PALSA-505. The sequence goes on along the minus strand of CAVPBZ010000013.1, from coordinate 57,622 downwards.
CATTCACCCGGACGCCGCCGCGCGGCTGGCCAAGGACGGCTACCGGGTGGAGACCAGGGCGGCTGCCCTGGATGAGGACGAGCTGATCGCCGCGATCGGCGGCGTCCAGCTGCTGGGCATCCGGTCCGGGACGCACGTGACCGAGCGCGTCCTGGCCAGCGCGCCTGACCTGCTCGCCGTGGGCGCGTTCTGCATCGGTACCAACCAGGTGGACCTGACCGCGGCGTCGCGGCGCGGGATCGCGGTGTTCAACGCCCCGTTCTCCAACACGCGCAGCGTGGTGGAGCTGGCCCTGGCCGAGATCATCGCGATGACCCGGCGGCTGACCGACAAGAACGCCCAGATGCACCAGGGCGTCTGGGACAAGTCAGCGAGCGGCAGCCACGAGGTGCGCGGGCGCCGGCTGGGGATCGTCGGCTTCGGCAACATCGGCGGCCAGCTCTCGGTGCTGGCGGAGAACCTCGGCATGACCGTGTTCTTCTACGACACGGCGGACAAGCTGGCGCTGGGCAACGCGCGGCGCTGCGGCACGCTGGAAGAACTGCTGGAGCTCTCCGACGTGGTCACCCTGCACGTGGACGGCCGCCCGGGCAACAGCGGGCTGTTCGGCGCGGCGGAGTTCGCGGCGATGCGGCCGGGCAGCCTGTTCCTCAACCTGTCCCGCGGCTTCGTCGTCAACCACGCCGCGCTGCGGCGGCACATCGAGTCCGGGCATCTGGCCGGGGCCGCCGTCAACGTGTTCCCGGCCGAGCCGCGGGGCCGCGGCGAGGAGTTTTCCTCCGCGCTGCGCGGCCTGCCCAACGTCATCCTCACCCCGCACGTCGGCGGCTCGACCGAGGAGGCGCAGCAGGACATCGGCCAGTTCGTGGCCGGGAAGCTGCACGACTACCTCAGCTCGGGCACGACATCGCTCAGCGTCAACCTGCCCGGCGTCGCGCTGCCGCGCGCGCCGGGGACCTGCCGCCTGGTGCACCTGCACCGCAACGTCCCTGGCGTGCTGGCCACGATCAACCAGCTGCTCGCCGAGCACGGCAGCAACATCGAGGGCCAGCTGCTCGGCACGCGTGACGACCTCGGCTATGTGCTCACCGACATCGCCACCGAGTACACCGACGAGATGCTCGGCGGCCTGCGCGCGATGGACGTGACGATAAGGCTCCGCAGCCTGGCCGGCTAGCTCGCACTGCCGGGGCCGTCTTTCCTGTTCACCGGGCGGTAGGTGAGCAGCAGCACGTCGGGCCCGACCTTGCGGCTGTCGGTGAGTTCCAGCTCGGTGCCGGCCGCGCCCTGCTTGAACAGCCGCTTGCCGCTGCCCAGCACGACCGGATGCACCATCAGCCGGTACTCGTCGACCAGGTCGTGCTCGCGCAGCGTGTCCACGAGCGTGGCGCTGGCCGGGACGAGCACGTCGCCGGCGTACTGCTCTTTCAGCCTGGCCACCTGCTCGGCGACGTTGCCGCTGATGACCGTCGTGTTGTTCCAGGCCGGCTCCGTGAGGGTGGTGGAGACGACGACCTTCGGCATGCTGTTCATCCGCTTGCCGAACTCGCCGGTCTCCGCTTCCATCGCCGGCCACGCCGCGGCGAAGCCTTCGTAGGTCACCCGGCCCAGCAGCTGCACGTCGCTGGCGAGCAGTTCCTCGAACTTGATCTGCTCGCCGTCAGGGGTCGGCGAGCGGAAGCTCCAGCCCCCGTGCGGCGTGCCCTCCGCACCGCCGGGGTCCTCGATGATGCCGTCCAGCGAGATGAACTCGGTGACAACCAGCTTTCCCATGGTGATCTCCTGTTGTGTGTGCCGGTGTTTCGTGCGTGCGCGGGACTGGCGGCGAATGGCGGAGCGCGCGGCCGGGAGCAGCGCGCCGTGATCGGCTAGCCGGGCGCGCCCGCGGTGGGCGCGGGCGTGATGTTGTGATTGAGGTGGAACACGTTGTCCGGGTCATAAGCGGTCTTCACCGCGGTCAGCCGGGCGAGCTTGGCGGCTGAGTAGGCGCGCTGCACGCCCTCGGCGCCTTCGTCGTTGAGGAAATTGACATAGACCCCGCTGGCGTACGGATCGAGCGCCGCGGCGCAGCGCCGGGCGGCGGCCATCCGGGCCTGGTCCTCGGCGGGGTCGGTCCAGCTGACGCCGGCGCCGAACTCGACGGCCGCGTCCCGGTGGCTGAAGGCGGTGTCGTCGTCACCGACGTCGGCGATGGCCCCGCCATAGCCCAGCAGCCCGGCGCTGGGCAGGTGCTCGCCCCGCCGGTCCGGGGCGCCCCGGTGCAGGAACGCCTCGATGGCCTCGTCCGGCAGCTGGCGCAGGTAGTGGCCGGTGGAATACCGGCGCAGCGCATGCCCCTGGACGGAGTCGGATTCTCCGCTGCAGCTCGAGGTAGGACATCTCGAGCACGCGCTCGCTCACCGGGCGGCCGAGCGCCCGCACCGCGGGCAGCAGCCGACGGCCACGCCCGGGGTCGCCGACCCACACGAGCTCGACGGTGGCCATGCCGTCGGGCCCCGCGTCGGCGCTGAGCGTGGCCTGCCGGGGGACTGCCGGCAGCAGATCCCGCCAGCCGCGCAGCGCGCTCGCCGCCTGCCGGGCCGGGAACGCGAACTCGGCGGCCAGCACCCGGCCCCGCACCCGGTGCAGCCGGAACTCGAACCGGGTGACGACGCCGAAGTTGCCGCCGCCGCCGCGCAGGCCCCAGAACAGGTCAGGATGCTCGGTCCGGCTCGCCGTGATGATCTCCCCGGTCGCGGTGACCACCTCGAACGACTCGACGTTGTCGCAGGCCAGGCCGTGCTGGCGGGCGAGCCAGCCCATCCCGCCGCCCAGCGTCAGCCCGCCGACGCCGGTGTGCGAGACGTTCCCGGCGGTCGTGGCCAGGCCGTAGTGCTGCGACGCGGCGTCAAGGGCGCCGAGCAGCGCACCGCCCTGCACCCAGGCGCGCCGCCGGGCCGGGTCGACCCGGACCGCGCCCATCGGGCTGAGGTCGATCATCAGCCCCTCCTCCGGCACGGCCAGCCCGAGCGCGCTGTGGCCGCCGCATTTCACCCCGATCTCCAGGTCAAGCTCGCGGGCCGTGCGTACCGCGGTCACCACGTCCCTCCGGCTGGCGCACCGGATGATCATCGTCGGCCGCCGGTCCACCAGCGCGTTCCACACGGCGCGCGCATCGTCGTATCCGGCGTCTCCCGGCAGCAGCAGCTGCCCGTCGAGCTGCCGGTCCAGCTGCCGGTCCAGCCGGCCGCGCGGCCGGTCCGCTGTCGCCACGTTTCCTGTCACGGTCATCGCGCTGCCTTCCCGAGTGGCTGCAGGTCCGAAACGTTCCTCATGTCCACCAGAGCCTCGTCGCCCGGGCTGCCGCGGCACCAGATGCCGATGTCCTGACCTGGCGCAGACATTCGCGTGCGGACACCGATGATGAACGTCATCAGCCGCCGGTGATACGCGCATCTACCGGGCGCCCGGGCGTGCCGGCGAGACTGACTGAGCCGGCCGCGCCCGCGGCCGCCTTCCAGGCCCGGAGGGATACCCGCGGATGACGACGTCGCTGGAGGCTCCCCGGCCTGTGCCGGAGGCTCCCCGGGCCGCGCCGCGAGCGTCGTGGCCTGCCCCGCAAGGTCACCGGCCCGCGCCGCGAGCGCCGCGGCCTGGGCCGCGAGCGCCGCGGGGAGCGCTGGAAGCAGTGCCGCCGCCTCGTCTATCCTGGCCGCACACCATGCGCTCTTACGCGGCGGCCAGACTGCACGGATTCGCGCCATCCGAACGAACCACTCGGCTCGCAACGGCGACCGCGGTGGTCGTCGCCATTTTCTTCCCCTGCCTGCACGTCGCGTACATCTTCGTGGTGCGCAACGGCGGCTACGACCGCGGGATGTGGGCGCTGGCGGCCGTGGCGGCCTATCTCCCGCTGCACCTGCGGCACGTCTGGTATGCGACCCATGCGGCCCGCCCGCCAGGCGGGATGTGGACGCTGGCGGCGATGGCCGCCATCATCATCGGCGCGCTGCCCCTGGTCGGGAGTGCCTGGGTGATGGAGTTCTCCTGGCTCGCCGTCTCCGCGCTGATCGTCGTCCGCCGTCCCTGGTCCTATGTGGTGGCCATCGGCCTGGTGGCCGCGACCTGGCCGGTGGCGCTGCTGCTCGGTGATCCGAACAACGTCGCAGGCTGGTACGCGCTCTCGATGGCGAACCGGACCGCGACGCTGTTCGTGCTGGTGTGGCTGGCCGCGGCCATCCGGCGGCTGCAGGCGGCCCGGCTGACGCTGGCCGAGGAGGCGGTCACCCGGGAGCGGTTGCGCATCGACGGCGAGCTGCGCCGGACCCTGGCTGCGGCGCTTGAGTCGATCGTCGTCCGCGGGCAGCGGGCCGCGACCCAGGTCGGCGGGGACCGCGCGACGCTGGAGGCTGAGCTGCGGGCCCTGATCGAGGATTCGCGCACCACCCTGGCGCAGGCCCGGCGGATGGTCCGCAGCTACCAGCAGGTCTCGCTGCGGGCCGAGCTGGACACCGCGGCGGAGCTACTGACCGCGGTCGGCATCGAGACCCGGCTGTCGCTGCCGTCCGGCGACCTGCCCGACACGATCGACGAGGCGCCGCGGGCCGCGCTGCGCGCGGCCCTCACCCGCCTGCTCCGCGACGGCGCACCGCCGAGGACCTGCCTGATCATGGTGACGCGCGAAGGCGGCCAGACCCGGCTCGAGCTTCGCACCGACCGGGGCGGCCCCGGCGCGGCCGAGGTGGTGGCGGCGTGACCGCCGTGACGGTCGGGCAGCCCGGCTACCCGCTGTGGCTCACCCGGCGGGCGCGGTGGTTCCTGGCGGCCATGAACGCCCCGTTCATAGCGGAGTGCCCGATCTGGACGATCATCGGCCTGGGCGGCGGCGCGTCGGGGAGTCCCGCCCTCGTCGTGCCGCTCGGCCTCGCGCTCGGCTGGCTCCACCTCCGGCACAGCTTCGCCGCGGCTCGCGGTGAGCGGCCGGCCGGCTGGCAGTGGACGTTGCTGGCGCTCGCTGTCGGCGTTTACCTGCCGATCTACTGGTTCACCTGGAACTGGGCGGCCACTCAGATACTCCTGATCGCCTCCGCGGCGATGTTGCTGCGCGGCTGGCTCCGCGTAGTCGCCGTCGCGGCTCCCGCGCTCGGCACCGCGGTAACGGCCATGGTGGTGGACGCGGCTGGCCACTGGCCAGCCTCGGTGATCGTCTACGACGGGGTGGCCTGGACGGGAGATTTCCTGCTGTACAGCGCCGCCTTGTATGCCGCGGTACGCCTGGTCAAGGCCGCCGACGAGCTGTACGCCGCCAGGACCGAGCACGCTGAGGGAGCCATCGGGCAAGAGCGGCTGCGGGTCTCGCGTGACTTGCACGACCTGCTGGGCCAGAGCCTGTCCGCGATCTCGCTCAAAGGCGACCTGGCGCTCCGGCTGCTGCCGTTCGACCCGGCCCGGGCTCGTTCGGAGATCGAGAGCCTGACCGGAGTGGCCAGGAGCGCGCTGCATGACGTGCTCGCGATTGCCCGCGATGAGCATTCCGTTTCGCTGCGAGGAGAGATCGACGCCGCAGCGGGCCTGCTCAGCGCCGCGGGTATCGAGGTCGGTATCAACACGGATCTTTCCGTGCTGCCGGGACACGCCCAGCAGGTGCTCGCCTGGGCCGTGCGGGAAGGCACGACGAACGTGCTGCGGCACAGCGACGCCCGCACCTGCTCGATCGTGCTCGGAGCCGGGGACGGGGGCGTCTGGCTCGAGGTGGCCAACGACGGAGCGCAGGGCACATCAGGCCGCGGATCCGGCCTGGCCGGGCTGGCCGAGCGCGCCGAGGCGCTGTCCGGCTCGGTCCGCGCTGAGGCGCCCGGCGACGGCAGGTTCCGGCTGCGCGTCTGGATCCCCGAGGAGATCACGTGATCCGGGTGCTGATCGCCGAGGACATGCACATGATCCGCGGCGCGCTCGTCGCGTTGCTGTCCCTCGAAGCGGACATGGAGGTGGTCGCCGAGCTCGAGCGCGGCGACCAGATCACGGCGACCGCGCTGCGGACCAGGCCCGACGTCGCGGTGCTGGACATCGACCTGCCCGGGCTGGACGGCCTGACCGCCGCCGGGCAGCTGCGCGAGGAGATTCCCGACTGCAAGATCCTCATGCTGACCGGGCTGAGCCAGCCCGGCAACCTGCTCCGGGCACTGAAAGTGCACGTCCGCGGCTTCATCACCAAGGATGCGCCCGCGCAGACCCTGGCCGACGGGATCCGCCGCATCGCCCGCGGCGAGCGGGTGATCGACCCCGAGCTGATCGGGGCGGCGCTGGAGACCGGCACCAGCCCGCTGACCGCGCGGGAAGCCGATGTGCTGCGCGCGGCCGAGAGCGGGATTCCGACCGACCAGATCGCCGCGCAGCTGTCGCTGTCGCCCGCGACCGTGCGCAACTACCTGTCCAACGCGATCAGCAAGGTCGGCGCGCGGAATCGCATTGACGCCATCCGCGTGTCCAGAAACGCGGGCTGGCTCTGAGCCACCGGCTGGGTGTCCAGGAACGCGGGCTGGCGCTGAGCCGCCGGCTGGCTGCCACCCCGGCGCGCTGCCGCCGGGCCGCGGTCTACGCGGCGAGGCCGGCGTAGCGGCCGTTGCCGGCGATCAGGCTGGAGTGGCTGCCGGCCTCGACGATGCGGCCGTGGTCCAGGACGACGATCTGGTCGGCGTTGCGCACCGTTGACAGCCGGTGCGCGATGGTGATCGTGGTGCGGCCCCGGGCGAGCGTGTCGAACGCCTGCTGGACCGCGCGTTCGGTCTCGGTGTCCAGGGCGCTGGTGGCCTCGTCCAGCACGAGCACGCGCGGGTCGCGCAGCAGCGTGCGGGCGATGGCGAGCCGTTGCTTCTCGCCCCCGGAGAAGCGGTGCCCGCGGGATCCGACCATGGTGTCGTACCCGTCAGGCAGCCCGGCGATCAGGTCGTGGATCTGGGCCGCCCGGGCCGCGTCCTCGATCTCGGCGTCGCTGGCCCCGGGCCTGGCGTAGCGCAGGTTCTCCCGAACGGTGGTGTGCAGCAGGTAGGTCTCCTGGCTGACCACGCCCACGACCGCGGCGAGGTCGGCGAGTCTCATCTGCCGGATGTCGGTGCCGTCGATGCGGACGGTGCCGGTGCTGGGGTCGTAGAGCCGGGCGATGAGCGCGGCCAGGGTGGTCTTGCCCGATCCGGTCTCGCCGACCAGGGCCAGCGTGCTGCCGGCCGGGATGTCCAGGTCGAGGCCGGCCACGGCCGTCCGGTCAGCGCCAGGGTAGGTGAAGCTGACCCCGGAGAGGCGGACGTGCCCGGTGACCCGGGCCGGGTCGATCTCGACCGGGTGCGCGGGGTCGTCCACCTCGACCGGCAGGTCGAGGTACTCGAAGATCCGGGCGAACAGCGCCAGCGAGCTGATCACGGAGACGCTGGTGTTCAGTAGCCCGGTCAGCGGCCGGAAGAGGCTGTTCTGCAGGGTGGTGAAGGCGATCAGGGTGCCGATCGAGATCGCGCCGGCGGTGACCGGCAGGCCGGCCGCGAGGTAGATGATCGCGGGGATCGCGGCGAAGATGATGGTCAGCGAGGCCATCCGCCAGCGCCCGGCCAGCTGGGAGCGAAGTTCCAGGTCGATCAGCCGGGCCGAGGAGGCCGTGAACCGCCGGACCAGCGACGGCCCGGCTCCCATGGTCTTGGCCAGCTCGACGCCGTTGATCGACAGCGCCTCCTCGATGGTGACGTTGAGGCTGGCCAGTTCGCGCTGCTGCTCCGTGGTGATGGCCCGGCGCATCCGGGCCACCCTGCCGGTCAGGTAGATGGCCGGCGGCATGACGACCAGCGAGATGAGCGACAGCCGCCAGGACAGCACGGCCATGGCCACCGCCGTGGCTATCGCGGTGGTGAGGTTGGCGGCGATGGAGGTCGCGGTCGACGTCACGACCGATTCCATGCCGCCGATGTCGTTGGTGATGCGGGACTGGACCTCGCCGGTGCGGGTGCGGGTGAAGAAGGCGACCGACTGCCGCTGCAGGTGGCTGAAGACGCTCGTGCGCAGGCCGTGCATCACCTGCTGGCCGACCTTGGTGCTGATCCAGGTCTGGATCACCCCGAAGGCCGAGGTGACGGCGGCCACGGCGACCATGCCGATGACCAGCCAGGCCAGTAGCCGCAGGTTCCTGTCCGGCAGGGCGGTGTCGATGACCGCGCGGAGCAGGAACGGGGATGCCAGCCCGATGACGGACGAGGCGGCGATGATCGCGGTGACGATCGCCAGCTGCCAGCGGTACGGGGTAAACAGCCGGCCGATGCGGCGCAGCGACACGTCGCGTGCCTGCGCCTTCTCCACGGCCGTAACGGTTCTCGAGCCGCGGCTGCGGCCCGTGCCGCCGGTGTCCGGGCGCGCGGGTGGTGACTCCAAGAAGGTCTCGATTCTGCCGGGCCCGTGCTCCGACGCCCGGGCCGCAGGGGAAAGCCGTTAGTGAGGTTACCTCAATGTGAGGTTGCAGCAACAGATGCTGGTAATCTATTCCGGTGATCGAGGAGCGCGACCTGACAGGCCGGACCGACTCAGCCGGTGATGACACGCTGGCCGAGGCCTTCTGGTCGGTCGCGCGCCGGCTGCGTCACCTGTCCCAGGAGACCCTCGCCCCCTGGGACATCACCCCGTCACACCTGCGGGCTCTGCGCGTGCTCAGCCGCCAGGGAAGTATCCGCCTGTCGGAGCTGTCGGACCAGCTGCGCATCGCGCCGCGTTCGGCCACCGAGGTCGTCAACGGCCTCCAGGCGCGGGGCCTGGTCCGGCGCCTGCCCGACCCGGGCGACCGGCGGGCCACCCTGGTCGAGGTGACCGACCGCGGTGCTAGCGTTCTGGACGCGGCCCGCGCCGCGCGAGCCGCCGAGGCCGAGCGGGTGTTCGGCCGGCTGAGCCAGGCAGACCGCGCCCGCCTCACCCGGATTCTCCGCCAGCTCCGGGACTGATCCGCCCCAGGAAGGCCGAGCCCATGGAATCCAGCGCCCGGACCTGGATCGCCGCGCTGCGCGGCTCGCAGCAGCGGCTCGCCAGCCTGGTCAGCACGCTGTCTCCCGAGCAGCTGCGGCTGCCCTCGTACGACCCCAGCTGGTCCATCGCTCAGGTGCTGTCGCACATCGGCAGCCAGGCCGACATCGCCTACCAGTCCCTGGTCGGCACGCTGGGCGGCCGCGAGCCGTTCGGGCCGGAGGGCTTCGCGTACATCCTGGCGGTGTGGAGCTCCCGCAATCCCGACCAGCAGGCCGCCGAGGCCCTGGTCATAGACGCCGAGCACGTACGCCGCCTTGACCAGCTCACCGACGAGCAGCTGGCGGCGATCCGGGTGCGGTTCTTCGGCATGGAGTTCGACGCCGTCGGCATGGTCTGGCTGCGCCTGGGCGAGCACGCGCTGCACTCCTGGGACGTGGCCGTCAGCTTCGATCCCTCCGCCCGGGTCGCGCCGCAGTCGGTGGATGTGCTCACCGACCGGATCCCGCAGGTCGCGATGCGCGCGGGAAAGCCGGGGAGCGACCGGTTCACGGTGGGCATCGCCAGCACCGACCCCAAGCGAATTCGTGCTCGAGGTGGCAGGCAGCGTGGCGATGACGGCCGTGCCGGACGGCACCTCGTCCGCTGGCGGCCGGATCCCGTGGATCCAGATGCCCGCGGAGGCGCTGCTGCGGCTCGTGTACGGGCGGCTCGACCCCGGTCACATGCCGCCGCCGGAAACCCTGGCGGGGCCCATCGACCTGGCCGCCCTGCGCCGGACCTTCCCCGGACTGTGACGGCTCAGCGCTCGCGGCTGGCCGCCAGCGCGATCACGAGCACGTCGGACACCGGCGCGCCCGGACTCCGGTCGCGCGTCCGCCCGACCTTGCGCCAGCCCCAGGTCCGGAACGCGTTCTGCGCCGGGTTAGCCGCGGGCGGGACGGTCAGCGTCGCTCGTTCCTCGGGCCGGCCCGCCAGTATCAGGTCGTGCAGGCCCTGGCCGACGCCCTGCCGCCGCCATGCGGCACGCACCAGCAGGTCGGTCAGCGCGAAGGTGCGGCCCGGATACTCGGCGGTGACCTCGTCCGGCAGCGGGGTGGTCAGGTCCCGCCACCAGGAAGTGGACGGCCGCAGCGGCATCCCGGCCGCGTACCCGACCAGGTAGCCGCCATGGCGGGCCTCGGCCAGGACAAACCCGGGCTGGCGGCGCTGCATCCGGAACCGGCCGGCGAGCCGGGAGGCATCGTCACCGTGCCGGTACGGCGGGCCGGCGTAGACCTCGGCGTGCAGGGCCTGCAGCTCGTCGGCGTGCGCGGCAGCCTGCGGGCCGTCGAGCAGCCGGAACGTCATGCCGGGCGCGGGCACGGCCACCTTCCCCGGGTCCCCGCTACTGCGCGGCGCGCTCGGTCGGCGGGCCCGGGCGTTCCCGGGCCCCGTGTCCCGGCTGGAGATGGGCGGCCTGCGAGAGCCGGAGCGGGCGGAACGGCCCGCCGGTGTGCACGGCCACCGGCTCGGTCATCATGCACACGTGGTCGCCTCCCTCGTCGACCAGCGTGGTGCGCCGGCCCACCAGCCAGTGCGGGCAGTCCGCCAGCACCGGCACGCCGCCGGGCCCGGGCCCGGCCCGCAGGCCGGCGAACTTATCCGTGCTGTCACCGGTCAGGGTCCCGAACCGCTCGGCGAGCGGGAGGTCGGCTGCGGTGAGGAAATGTATGGCCAGGTGAGTGGAGCGCAGCGCCACCCGGTAGGTGTAGTTGGCCTTGGACAGCCAGACGCAGTAGCGCATCGGCTCGATGCTCGACTGGCTATGGAAGCCCACCAGGCAGCCGGCCTGCTCCCGGCCCTCCGCCGCCGTGACGACGATCAGCGGGGCGTCCAGCGACGAAGCGATGGCGCCGAAGCCGTCGTCAGTCATCGCGGCCCCGCTCGTAGCGCAGGAACAGCGTGTCGCCGTCGCGGAGGACGTGTCGCAGGGCGAAATGCCGCAGCGGCGCCCCGGGCGGGGACACCGCCACCGGCAGCGGATCTCCGCCCATCAGCGGGGCGATGGTCAGGCACAGCTCGTCGAGGCGGCCGGCCGCGACCAGCTCGCCCAGCAGGGTGGGGCCGCCCTCGCACAGCACCACCCGGTGCCCGAGCTCCGCGAGCCGGCGGACCGCCAGGTCCGGGTCAACCCGGTCGCCGCCGGCGATGACGACATCGGCCACCTCGCGGGCCCGCTGCACGCGCCGGGCGTCGGCGGCCTGGCACGTGATCACCAGCGGCCGGCTCTCGGCCAGCGCGCCGGCGAATGCGTCACCGGACCAGTCGAGGTCCAGCGATCGCGTCACCACGGCCAGCCGGGGCGCCGCGGGCCGTCCGGCCGCCTGCCGGGCCGCGGCCTGCTCGCCCGGCAGCCGGATACTGCGGTAACGCTCGCGTCGCACCGTCTCCGCGCCGACCAGCACCACATCGGCCAGCGCCCGGATCAGCCTGAACAGCGCCGCGTCAGGCTCGGTGGACAGCGCTGCGACCCGGCCGCCGATGGCCGCCGATCCGTCCAGGCCGCCGACCATGTTGGCCATCACCCAGCAGCCGCCCCCCGGTCGCGTCCGGTGCGCCTGCGCGTACGGCGCCAGCGGATCGGCGATGGTGGCTCCGACGGTCAAGACCTGCACGTGATTCATTGTCACCCATGGCCTTGCCGGGCATGTCAGGTGCGCAAATGTAATAAGAAGCATGAAATTTGCGTGTTGCGGGGGAAGTGACGGCTGATGCCGTGTACAACTGTGCGTCAGGCTGATCGGTCCGCCCGCTGTACCGATCCGCCTGCCGCGCGCTAGTAGCGGCCCCGCGGACGCGACCGCGGGACCGCCTGAGGGAAACGTGGAGTCGAGAGGTGCTGCTGCCCTCGCCGCAGGCGCAGCGGGAGCCTCCCTGGCTTCGGGTGCTGGCCACGACGATCCGGCTGTGGCTGAAGCGGCGACGCTGGCGCGGGACCCGCTGGGCCGTGCTGCTCGTGGTGCTGGCGCTGGCCGCAGGATCCGGAGTGCTGCTGGCTCAGCAGTCCCCGGGGGGCGCGGCGCCGCGCCGCGGAGCCGGCCCGCCGCGCCCTGCGCCCGCCGCGGCCGGCCAGGCGGCGGACTGGGTAGCCGCCCAGGTCAGTCGCAGCGTGCTGGTCTCATGTGATCCGGCGATGTGCTCGGTCCTCCGGCAGCACGGGTTCCCCCCGGGCAACCTGGTCCTGCTGCGCCCGGGTGCGCCCTGGCCGCTGAATTCCAGCCTGATCGTCGTGACCGCAGCGGTCAGGAGCGAACTCGGTCGCGGGCTGGCCTCGCATGCCCCGATCGTCATGGCGAGGTTCGGCGCGGGCAGCGCCCGGACCGAGATCCGCGCTGTCGCCCCGGACGGGGCCGCCTCCTACCTGAGCCTGCTGCGCGCCGACGTGCTGGCCAGGAAGTCCGTCGGCACCGAGCTCCTGCTCAACCCGGCTGTCCAGGCTGACCGGTCAGCCCGGCAGCAGCTATCTCAGGGACACGTCGATACGCGGCTCATCGCCACGATCGGCATCATGGCCGTGCTGCACCCGGTGCACCTCGTCTCGTTCGGCGACGCCTCGCCGGGCGCCAGCCCCGGGGTTCCGCTGCGCTCGGCCGTCTTTTACGGCGGCACGCATGGGGTGACCGCCGGCATCGCGCTGCTTGGCTCGCTGCGAGCACTGCTGCTCGCGCAGCAGCCCTCGTACCGTCCGGCGGGCATCCAGCCCGTGCGGCCGGCGACAGGGCAGAGCGCGCTGCGTATCTGGTTCGCCGCGCCCGGCCCGCTCGGGCTGCTCAACGCGAGCCAGCCGCTGGTCAAGATCTCATCCCCATGACGCGCTGGCCGGCCCCGCGGCCGGGAAACGAGGAACGATGACCTACCGGGCCCGGGTCCGCCTGATCACGCGCATGCTCGCTGCGTTCGCCATGACGCTGGGCGTGCTCAGCGCCCTTGCTCCCGGTGCCGTGGCCTCGGCCGCGACGGCGGCCCCGCCGACCGGGTGGCTGCGGCTGGCGAACCTGTCGCCGGGCGCCCCGGTGTTTGACATCTACCTGTACCCGGTCGGCAACACGCACGCCCGGCTGGTGCTCAGGAACGCCGGCTACGGCATGGTCTCGGGCTACCAAGCCGTCCCGGCCGGGGATTACACCGTCGCCATGCGAAAGGCGGGCGAGGCCGCCAGCTCGCTGCCCGTGCTGTCGACCACGATTTCGGTGGCGGGCGGCCGCGCGTACACGATCGCGAGCACGGGCCCCTCATCGGCTCCGCGGCTCGAGCTCCTCACTGACGCGCGGGCCACGCCGAAGGGCAAAGCGCTCGTGCGCGTCATCCAGGCCTCGGTGCGGCAGAGCCGGGTGACGCTCACCGCTGGCCGTCACGTGCTCGTGCGCGGCCTCGCGTTCGGCAGCGCGACGTCGTTCGCCACCGTCACCCCCGGCACCTGGAACGTGCGGGTCACCGGCACGACCATGAACGCGGCCGACCGAGAGACCTGGACCGCCGGTACCACCTACACACTGGTGATTCTCGACGGAGCGGGCCTGCTGCAGCTTGACTGCCTGACGGATGAGGCCGGCAGCAGGATGCAGCCCGCTGGCGGGGCCATGCTCGGTTTCGGCGGGACGGCGCCGCGCCCGGGCTCGTCGCTGCCGTGGCTGGCCGCGATGGCCTGCGGAGGCCTGCTCGCGGGCGGCGGAGCGCTCTGGCTGCGGCGCACCCGCCCGGTGGCCTGACGTGACCCAGGCCGGCCTCGAACTGCACCACGAGCCCGCTCGCGTCGGCGAGGTCCGGGCACCGGTGCGGATCCGGATCCCGGGCCTGGCCCTGCGCGTGCGGATCCCGGGACGCAGGCTGCAGCGCAGGCTCGCCGCCGGGGTGCTGGCGATGGGCCTGGTGATGACCGCATCTGCGGTGGCCGGCCTGCTATCGGCCAGCCACCGCACGTACCTGGTCGATGCGGCGCGGGCCGCCCCGGTGACGCCCGCGCCGCGGGGTTCATGGGTGGCGGCGCCGCCGGAGACGGCCGCACCGCGCGTGCCTCGTCCGGTGTTCCTCACCATCCCGGCCATCGGGATCCGGACCCGTCTGATCCGGCTCGGGCTGACCGCCTCCGGAGCGATGCAGGTGCCGTCGACCACGACGCTGGCCGCCTGGTACAGCGGCAGTCCGCCGCCCGGCGCGACCGGCTCCGCCGTCATCGGCGGCCATGTTGACTCCCGTCTCGGACCGGGTATCTTCTTCCGGCTCCACCTGCTGCGCCGGGGTGACCGGGTGTACGTCCGGCAGGCCGACGGGCGGCTCGCCGTGTTCCGGGTCACGTCCGTGCAGACGTACGCCAAGTCACGCTTCCCGACGGCGGACGTCTACGGACTCGTGCCGACGCCCCAGTTGCGGCTCATCACCTGCGGCGGCACCTTCGACCCGGCCCGCGGGTCTTACCTCAGCAACGTCGTCGTCGCCGCGACGCTCATCACCTGAGCCGGCCACGAGCCACCGCCAGGCCCGCAACGATCAGATTGGCCGGCGTGTCATTATCTTCCGCTTTTCGAGGAAATCCTGCATTTGATTTTTGTACTAATTTCCTTAGAAGTAAGACCGGCCGGGACCGGTCGTTTTGTTCCTCAAAGTTGGCTAATGTTAGGTAATTTCGCCTAAAGCTAGTTCCTCGGCGTACGGTAGACGCATCAAAGGCACCCAGGGAGCTGCCAGATGCGGCACGCTAGCTCATCCGGCCCAGGCGCCGGATACCGGACACGGCTGGTCTGGTGGACCAAGCGGCGGGTCGCCGTCGCGGGTGTAGCTGTCGTCGCCGCATTAACTGGCACCTCAGTCGCTGACGCCCCGCCCGCGTCGGCGAGCCTGACCGAGACCGTCATCGTCACCTCGACGGGGCTGCTGGCGCCGGTCACCGCCGTGTTGCAGGTGGGCGGCACCGTTCTCGCGCAATTCCGTCTTATCAACGCGGTCAACGCGGTGATCCCCACGCTGCTGGCGCCGGTGCTGGCCGCGTTGCCGGGGATCAGCATCAGCCTTGATCTTCCGGTGAGCCTGGGCTCTACGACGTCAACCGGGCCGCACGCGCCTTCGGATGCATTTCTGCACGAGACCGGGGCTACCCGGCTGGCCGCAGCCGGGGATACCGGCCAGGGCGTCACCGTGGCCGTGCTGGACACGGGCATCGACAACCTGCCCGACTTCGCCGGGCGGCTGGTCGGTGGCGTAGACCTGACGAACGGGAACAACCCGTATCACGACGCGTACGGGCATGGCACCTTCGTGGCCGGCCTGATCGCCGGCAACGGGGCCTCCTCGGCGGGGCAGTATTCCGGTGAGGCGCCCGGCGCCAACCTGGTGTCGATCAAGGTGGCAGGGGCGGATGGCACGACCCATCTGGGGACCCTGATCTCGGGTCTGCAGTGGGCGGTCGATCACCAGCGCAGCTACGGCATCAAGGTCCTCAACATGTCCCTGGGGTTCCAGCCTAGCCAGTCCACGGTTCTCAATCCGCTGGA
Source organism: uncultured Actinomycetes bacterium (assembly GCA_963702235.1). GTDB lineage: Bacteria > Actinomycetota > Actinomycetes > Streptosporangiales > Streptosporangiaceae > PALSA-505. The sequence goes on along the minus strand of CAVPBZ010000013.1, from coordinate 42,125 downwards.
CCAGGCGGTCGAGGCGGTGTGGAACTCGGGGATCGCGGTGGTGGCCTCGGCCGGCAACGCCGGGCCGTTCAACGGCACGATCCTTTCCCCCGGCGACGACCCGCTGGTGATCACGGCCGGCGCCCTGGACGACATGGCCACCCCGTCGGTCACGGACGACGAGATGAACGACTTCAGCAGCGCCGGGCCCACCTCGATCGACGGCTGGGTCAAGCCCGACCTGGTGACCTCGGGCCGGTCGGTGGTGAGCCTGGCCGCGCCGGGCTCCACCGTCTATGCCGGCTACCCGTCAGCCCGGGTCGGCTCGGCGAACTTCGTCGGCTCAGGTACCTCGTTCAGCGCGGCCATCACCAGCGGTGCGGCCGCGCTGGTCCTGGCCGACAACCCGGGCCTGTCTCCCAACCAGGTCAAGGCCCGCCTGCTCGGCACCACCGGTCCCGGTCCGGTCGGCAACCCCTTCACCGATGGCCACGGGGCGCTGAACGCGTACGCCGCGGCCACCGCGGGCCCGATGGACTTCAGCCAGTCGGCCGCCGGCCTGAGCCCGGTCTCGCCGGGCGCCACGGTTTCCCTGTCGCCCGTCCGGCCCGTCAACACCTGGAACACGAAACTGTGGTCGGGGCTCCTGGTGAAAAGGCGGCCGCAGCGTAGCTCGTCGTGGAATGGCTTGCTGTGGAACGGCGGAGACTGGAACGGCTTGGCCTGGGTCGGCAGGGCCTGGAAGAGCCTGGCCTGGAACGGCGCGGCCTGGAACGGCTTGGCCTGGGTCGGCAGGGCCTGGAACGGCCGGGCCTGGAACGGCTCGGCCTGGAACGGCTCGTCCTGGAACAGCACGGCCTGGGACAGCTCAGCATGGGGCTGACCCGGGCCCGGTCCGGTCGCCCGGCGGTGCAAGCGCCGCGTGCCACCCGGGCCGTCGTCGCGCTTTCGGTCGCGGGCGGAGCGCTTACCTTGCTGCTGGCGTTCTGGGAGCGGTCAGCCTCGGGTCACGTCGGCCCGAGCCAGTGGATCATCGCGGCCGTGATGGGCGGGCTGATCCTGGGGAACTGGGTGTGGCCGGTCCTGGTCTACCGGGGAGGCGAATCCGAGGCCTTCAACATGGACGAGGGCTTCTTCGTGATCCTCGCCCTCCTCGTGCCGCCGCTGGTCACGCTGGGAACGCTGGCGCTGGCGACCGTCGTGGCGCAGGCGGCCCGGCGGCGCCCCCTGGTCAAGTCGGCCTTCAACGCCGGGCAGGTGATGATCGCGGCGGGCCTGGGACTGGCTGTCAGCCGCGCTGTCGCTGCCCCCTCCCCGTCCCTGACGCCTGGCCAGGTGGCCGCCGTCATGCTCGGGGCGGGCGTGTACTTCGTCGTCAATACGCTTCTCGTGGCGGGCGTCGTGGTCTCGATGGGCGCGAACTGGCGGGAGTTCACCAAGGATCTTCCGGTCCAGCTGACCCTGGCCGGCGCGGGCGGACTGGTCGGCGCGATCCTGGCCCTGGCGATCCAGGCTCATCTGTGGGCCGTCCTGCTGGCCATCCCGGGACTGGTGGCGGAGCGCCGGCTCATCAGTGCCCGGTTCGCGGCGCTGTACGACCGCGCCCGGATGGAGGGGTTGTACGAGGTCACGCTGGAAGCAAACCGGGGGCTGCGGCAGCAGGCGGTGCTCGAGACGATCCTGCGGTCGGTACGCCGGCTGCTCCGCAGCCCGGAGGCCGTCCTGACCTCTGACAGCCCGGGTGCTGGTCAGCTGGCGGCGCCCATGACGGTGGCCGGCCAGCAGCAGTGGCTGGTGGCATCGGGCCGGCGCCGCGACGAGCCGTTCGATGACGCCGACCGGGGCCTGCTGCGGGCCCTGGCCGCCGTGGGCACGGGCGCGCTCAGCAACGCCGAGCTCTACCAGCAGGTCCGGCTGGAGCGAGAGCGGCTTTCCTCGATCACCCTCAACATGGGGGAAGGAATCTGCGCCATCGCCGCGGACGGGAAGCTCACCTTTGTCAACCCGGCCGCGGTCGGCATGATCGATCTGCCGCCGCTCGACGTCATGACCGGCGACCCGCTGGCCGACGGTACGCCCGCGGCACCCGGCTTCCTGCTCGCACCGGCCCGCGAGGCCATGCGCACCGGCCAGACCATCCGCGAGGACAACGCCCGTTTCCGCGGCCGGAACGGCGGCACGTTCCCGGTGGCCTATACCGCCTCCGCCGTCATGAGCGACGGCCAGCCGTCAGGCGCCGTGATCGCCTTTCGCGACATCACCGAGCGCAAGGCCTTTGAAGACGAGCTGCACCAGCACGCGTTCTACGACAGCCTCACCGGCCTGGCCAACCGCCGGCTGCTGGTGGAGCGGCTCGATCAGGCGCTGCGGCGGTCGGTCCTGGACCGCAAGACGCACGCCCTGATCTTTGTCGATGTGGACCGGTTCAAGAGCATCAACGACAGCCTCGGCCACGTCACCGGCGACGAGTTCCTGGTGGCGACCGCGGCCCGCATGAAAGCAGTGGTGCGCAGTCACGACCTGCTGGCCCGGTTCGGCGGTGACGAGTTCGTGGTGCTGCTGGAGGACGTGGCCGGAGTGGACGTGGCCGTCACCGCGGCGCGGCGGATCTGCGCCGCCGTGGAGCAGCCCATGGTGCTGCCCGACGGCTACGAGCTGGTGTCGAGCGTGTCGGCCGGCATCGCCCTGACCGAGCCGGGCAAGACGGCCGACGACGTGCTGCGCAACGCCGACGTGGCCATGTATGACGCCAAGGCCAAGGGCGGCGGCGGCATCTACAAGGTGTTCGACCAGGCCTCCATGGGAACGCGTTCCTCCGAGCAGCTTCAGATCCAGGCTGACCTGCGCAAGGGGCTCGAGCGAGACGAGCTCGAGGTGCATTACCAGCCGTTCTACTCCCTTGACGAGCAGCACGTCGTGGGGGCGGAGGCGCTGGTGCGGTGGCGCCACCCCGTGCACGGCCTGATCAGCCCCTCGAAGTTCATCCCGATGGCAGAGGAGACCGGGCTGATCCTGCCGCTGGGCCGTTACGTCCTGGACAAAGCGTGCCGTCAGGCGCGCTCGATCCGGGACCAGTTCGGCGCAGATCTGCCCATCAGCGTCAACCTCTCACCCCGCCAGTTCCAGGATGGCGGGCTCCTGTCGCAGGTGACGGCCGCCCTGCAGGCAGCCGGCCTGCCGCCGCAGTCACTCATATTCGAGATCACCGAGACCGTGGTGATGGAAGACCTGTCCGGTGCCCGGGAGGTCATGAAGAAGCTCAACCGGCTGGGCGTGCGGCTGGCCATCGACGACTTCGGTACCGGCCACTCCTCACTTGCCTACCTCAAGCAGTTCCCGGTGCACGAGGTCAAGGTGGACCGCACGTTCGTGCAGGGCGTCGCCGAGAGCCCGGTGGACTCGGCGATCGTCCGGGCCGTCATCGACGTGGCCAATGCCATGGGCATAGTGGCGGTGGCCGAGGGCGTGGAGACCGAGGATCAGGTCGCCGGGCTCAAGATGCTCGGCTGCCAGGTGGGGCAGGGCTTCTACTTCTCCCGGCCGCTGCGCGCCGAGGAGTTCGACGAGCTGCTCACCCGGCACTTCGGCCCGGCCGCGGGACCGGCCGGGCCGCCGGACAGTCATTGGTCCTGGGGGTCCAGCACCTCGCGGGTCACCGGCGGCTGAGCCGCCGCCTGCCGGGCCTTCCGCTCGCCGGGAAGCCGGGCCTCCTGGCCGCCGGGAAGTGCCGCCGCCGCAGCGGTGGCGCCCGCCACCGCCACGTCCGCCTCGGGTGCTCCCGCGCCGGCCTCAGGCCACTGCTTGAGCTCGGTCTGCGGGATCAGCCAGGTGGCCAGGAAGGCGAGCGCGGCGATGGGCACCGCGACGAGGAACACGGTCTGGATTGACTGGGCGTAGCCGGCCACGAAGCCCTGGTGCACCGCGGCGGGCAGGTGACCGAGCACCGCCGGGGTGGCGTCCGCGGCGCTGAAACCCTTCGGCAGCGTGACCCCGTGCAGGTGCGTGGCCAGGTTCCCGACCAGCACGTTGGCGAAGATCGCGCCGAAGATCGCGGTACCGAACGACCCGCCGATCGACCGGAAGAACGTGGCCCCCGAGGTCGCCACGCCCAGTTCGCTGTGCGGCACGCCGTTCTGCACGATGATGACCAGCGTCTGCATGACACCGCCGATGCCCATGCCCAGGATGAGCATGTAGACCGCGTCCTGGAAGGTTGACGAGCCCACGCCCATCAGCGAGAGCAGGTACATGCCGAGGGTCATCAGCGCGGTGCCGGCGATCGGGAAGATCCGGTACTTGCCGGTCTTCGAGATGATCCGCCCGGACGTGATCGAGACCACGAGCAGCCCGGCCATCAGCGGCAGCAGGTACACCCCGGAGATGGTCGGCGAGATGCCGCGGACGACCTGGAAGAAGGCGGGGAGGTAGGTGATCGCGCCGAACATCGCGAAACCGACGATGAAGCCGACCAGGCTGGTCACCGAGAACGTGCGCAGCTTGAACAGGTGCAGCGGCAGCACCGGCTCGGCGGCCCGCCGCTCGACCAGCACGAACACAACGATCAGTACCGCCCCGGCAATGCCCAGGATGTAGATGGGCGCCGACCGCCACGGGTAGGTGGTGCCGCCCAGGCTGGTCAGCAGGATCAGCGAAGTGACGGCCGCCGACAGCACGAGGGTGCCGAGGTAGTCGATCTTGTGATGCACCCGGCGCAGCTGGCCGGGAACCTGGCTGGCCACCACGAGCAGCGCTATCGCGCCGATCGGCACGTTGATGTAGAAGATCCAGCGCCAGGACAGGTTGTCCACGAACACGCCGCCGAGCAGCGGGCCGACCACGCTGGCGAAGCCGAAGACCGCGCCGAACAGCCCCACGTAGCGGCCGCGCTCCCGGGGCGAGACGATGTCGCCGACGATGGCCTGGGCGCCGACCATCAGGCCGCCACTGCCCAGCCCCTGCACCGCGCGGAACGCGATGAGCATGAACATGGAGGAGCTGAGGCCGGACAGGATCGAGCCGATCAGGAAGATGACGATCGCGGCCTGGAAAAAGATCTTGCGCCCGTACTGGTCGCCCAGCTTGCCCCACAGCGGGGTGGACACCGTGGTGGCGAGCAGGTAGGCGGTGATGACCCAGGCGATGTGGGAACCGCCCTTGAGGTCACCGACGATCGTCGGCAGCGCCGTCGAGACGATCGTCTGGTCAAGCGCGGCGAGCAGCATGCCGAGCATGAGCGCGCCGATGATGAGCAGGATGCGGCGGCGGCCGAGCCCGGGCAGGGCGCCGTTGCCGGCCGGGTCCACGGCGGCCGGCTGGGGGCCGCTGGCGGGCGCGGGAGTGGCGGAGGCCATCAGTGGTTGTCCTTCCTGTCAGCCCCGTTGCCGGTGACGTGACGCATCGCGCAGTCTTCGGGCAGCCCGTCGGCGAGCGCCCGGAAGGCCAGCTCGATGAGCCGGCCGAGTGGCTCGGTCCCGCCGGCGCCGGCCCAGAACATCATGCTCGAGCGCAGCACGCCCGCGGCCGTGGCGGCCAGCAGCCCCGGATAGGGATCCCGGTCCGGGTCGGTGCCGAGCCGCTCGGCGAGCCCCTCGGTGATGGCTCGCTCGACCATCGCCATCTGCGCGGCGTGGGCCGCACGCAGGTGCGGATCGGCGCGGGCGGCCTTCATCCGGCGCAGCCAGTCCGCGGGGTCACCGCCGAGCTCGCTGAGCTCGTCGGCCACCATCTCGGCGTTGCTCACCATCACCATCCGCAGCACATCCAGGACCGGCTCGCCGGGCGCCAGATGCGCAACGCGCTCACGCAGTTCGGCGACCTGATCCGGGTCCGCGCCGAACAGCGCGGCTTCCTTGGACGGGAAGTAGTTGAAGAAGGTGCGCGTTGACACGTCCGCCGCCTCGGCGATGTCATCGACGGTGACGTGCGCGAAGCCGCGCTCGGTCACCAGGTCCAGCGCTATCCGCCGCAGCGACCGGCGGGTAGCCAGCTTCTTCCGCTCGCGCAGCGAGGCGCGCGGCTCGTCAGCCGTAGCCGTACTTGGGACTGTCATCATGCACTCACTATAAGTTTGCCTGACGTGTCTATCTGCATCAGGGGCAATATTACATGACGTGCAACGAAAGCCAAGCCGCGGATGTTCCCGGCCTCTGGCGTCCTCCGCCTGGGACGGCCGCTGGCCGAGTTGACGTTGTCAGAGGACGAACGCGAGAGACGCTGGTGCGCTGGTCAGGCCGATCGACCAGCGCACAAAACCTGGCCCAGCGCGCCTTTGTGAGCGGACTCCTTTTCTCAGCTCAGCTGCTCGGCCAGCGCGAGGATGATTCCGCTTGGCCCGCGGAGATAGCAGAGCAGGTAGCTGTCCTCGTAGCGCGTCACTTCGCCAACGAGTTCGGCGCCGTGCGGGCGGAGGCGGGCGAGGGTGTCCTCGATGTCGTTGACGGCGAACATGACGCGGTGCAGGCCCAGCGTGTTCGCCGGGGCGATCTCCGGCCTGGGGGTGATCGCCTCCGGGGTGTGATACTTCGCCAGTTCGAGCTGGCCCGGGGCGTCCGGGATCCGCATCATCGCGATCTCGCTTCGCATGTGGTCGAGCCCGACGACGTTCCCCGCCCAGCTTCCTTCGATCGGCATCCTGCCTTCGAGCTCCATGCCGAGTTCGGTGAAGAAAGCGACGGCGGCGTCGAGGTCGTCGACGACGATGCCGACGTTGTCCATGCGCTGAATCGTCATGTCCCCGAGGGTAGGGGCTGGGTCCGACGCCGTCGGCTCAGCCGCCGTCTCGGCGAGCGAACTCCTGCTGCCCCATGGCCCCTTTCGGCTTACCTTGGCCGCCCCTGACAGGCCGGCGGCCAGAGATGTGCCGGTCTGGTGCAACATTCCGTGGCGCTGGCGAGTCCAGGTACATGGGAGAGAGGCAGCTGTGCCGGAAACTGATGGTGGCGGCGAGGACTTCGCGGAGTTCGTTGGCGGGTCGCTGCCCGCGTTGCTGCGGTTCGGGTATGTGCTGACCGGCAACCCGCAGGAGGCGGAGGACCTGGTCCAAGAAGCGCTGGCGAAATCGCTGCGCCGGTGGCGCCGGGTACGGGCCGACAACCCCATCGCCTACACCCGCCGGGTCATGATCAACACGCACCTGACCCGGTGGCGGCGGTGGGGCGCCCGGGTCCGGCTGGGTGATGTGCCCGAGGCCGCCACCGATGATGCTGGACTGCGGCGCGGCGAGGACTGGGACGAGCTGCGGCGGGCGCTTGCGCTCGTGCCGTCCCGGCAGCGGGCGGTTCTCGTGCTCCGGTACCTCGAAGACCTTCCCGACACGACGATCGCGCGCTACTGGGTTGCAGCCCCGGCACGGTCCGCAGCCACGCGGCACGGGGACTGGCGGCCTTGCGGCCGCTGCTGACGGCCGGGATAACGAGAACGATAAGAGAAGGTGAGACGCATGTCGGGTGAGGACAAGGCCGAGGATCGGCTCCGCGAGCTGCTTCGCGGCCCGAGATGGTCACTCCCGGCATGGCGAGACCCGGAGCAGCGGGTGCGCAGGGCAGCGCGGCGGCAGCGGCTGCGAGCAACCGGCACGGCCGCGGTGGCGGCCGCGGCTGCCTTCGCCATTGCCATCCCGGCGGGCATCGCGGCATCAGGCCACGCCCCCGGGCCAGCAGGACGACACCGGCCGTCGGCCGTTCCGACCGTCTATGCCGCATACGACATCTCCCATGGCGGGAAGGTCGCCACCGCGGTCATCCCGATCAGCGCGGCCGCCAACAGGGCCGGCCAGCCGATCAAGATCGCCGGCGGCGGCCCGATCGGCGTCGCCGCCGGTCAGATCGCGATCACCCCGGACGGGAAGACCGCCTACGTCGTCAGCTCTTCCGGCACGGTCATCCCGATCAGCACGGCCACGGACAGGGCCGGCGGGCCGATCTACGTCGGCCACGGCAGCCGTAACTTCGGCCCTGACTTCATCGCGATCACACCGGACGGCAAGACCGCCTACGTCGCTGACCTAGCCCTTAACACGGTCGTCCCGATCAGCACGGCTACCAACAGGGCGGGCACGCCGATCCACCTTCCCGGCAAGGGCAGCCTCGGCCCCGATTGGATCGCGATCACGCCGGACGGGAAGACCGCCTACGTCGCCAGCGATAACCAGCCAGGCACGATCACCCCGATCAGCACGGCCACCAACACCCCGGGCCAGCCGATCCGCGTCGGGGGGGACCACCCGTTCGATATCGCGATCACCCCGGACGGCCAGACCGCCTACGTCCTCAGCAGCACCAAGGGGATCTTCAGCAAAAACAGCAGAGCCGAGGTGACGCCGGTCAGCACGGCCACCAACACCCCCGGCCAGCCGATCTCCCTCCCCGCCCTGGGCGGCTACGGCTTCATCGCCATCACCCCCGACGGGAAGACTGCCTATGTCAGCACCGACTTCCCGCGCACGGTCATCCCGATCAGCACGGCCACCAACAGGGCCGGAAAGCCGATCAAGGTCGGCGGCGGCCCGGTCAACCCCGTCAGCGGCCAGATCGCGATCACGCCGGACGGGAAGACCGCCTATGTCCTCTCAGGCGCGAACACGGTCATCCCGATCAACACGGCCACCAGCACCCCCGGCAAGCCGATCCGGTTCGCATCCGACTGCCATGACCAACTGATCGCCTCGCCCGAACTCAGGATCGCGATCACGCCGGACGGGAAGACCGCCTACGTCGCCTGCGAAGGCTCGGTCGTCCCGATCAGCACGGCCACCAACACCCCCGGCAAGCCGATCCGCATCGCCCTCGGGTACCCCATGGCGATCGCGATCACGCCGTGACCTGCACGGCAGCCTGGCCACGGCGAGCGCAGTGCGGCAGATGAGTATGGCTTCGGCCGTCTAAATGAGTCAGACCGGTTAATGAGGTGCTGAATTCTGGCCTGGCTGGCACGATGCGACCGTGGTGGCTGAGCTGACCGTGCGCGAGGAACGTACCTCCGATAGCCGCGAGGTACGCCATCTGGTGCTGGCGGCGTTCCCGGCTCAGCCGGCGGTGGCTGATCTTGTCGAGGCCCTGCGCGCATCGGACGCGTGGCGCCCGGGCCTGTCGCTGGTGGCCGCAGAGCGGGGGTCGGTTGCCGGGCATATTCTGGCCACCCGTGGCTGGCTCGATGCCCCAGCCCGGCTGGTCGAAGTGCTCGTTTGAGCCCGCTGAGCGTCATGCCCGGACGGCAGGGCCAGGGAATCGGAACGCGGCTGGTCCGCCAGCTGCTCGCGACGGCAGCATTGGGCCGCGAGCCGGCGATCTTCCTTGAGGGATCACCACGGTATTACCAGCGGTTCGGGTTCGAGGTGGCCGGTCCGGCCGGTTTTCGCCGTCCGTCGCTGCGCATTCCCGGACCCGCCTTCCAGGTTCGTACGTTCGCTAACTATGAACCGTGGATGACAGGGACCCTGGTGTACCCAGAGCCGTTCTGGGTGTTGGACTGTGTGGGGTTGCGCTAGCACGTCGCTGTCTAGCCGGGGCTAGCTGACGCTGGGTGTTTAGTGTCGTTCTGCGGTGAGAGGTAACCGGGTGAGGTGCGGTCCGGCGGCGATCGACCCGAGGGTGGTGCGGGCGTGTCCTGGTCCAGCTACAGGGAGTTCCTGGCGTTCGCCATCGTGCTGGTGCTGGTCCCCGGGCCGGATTTCGCCGTGGTGACCAAGAACACGCTGCTCGGGGGCAGGCGGCGGGGCGGCTGGACGGCGCTGGGGGTAGCGACCTCCAACCTGGTACAGGGCACCGCCGCTGCCTGCGGCCTGGGCGCCCTGATCGTGCGGGCGCAGCCGGTGTTTGACGCCATCAAGTGGGCCGGCGTTGGCTACCTGGCGTTGCTCGGCGCGCAGGCAATCCGCTCGGCCATCCGCGGCCGGTACCCATCCCCGGACACCGGCGGCCCAGCTGCGGCCGGGGCCGCCTTCCCGGGCTGGCGGCAGGGATTCTTGTCCAACATCACCAACCCCAAGGTGCTGGTGTTCTACCTCGCCGTGCTTCCGCAGTTCCTCACCGCAACCGCCGGCCCCGGCTGGCTGCTGGCCTTCGCCTGGAGCCACGCCGCGCTGTCGCTGGGCTACCTGCTCGCGCTCACCTCGGGGCTGCACGGCGCCCGCAGGTTCCTGCTGCGCCGCAAGGTCCGGCGCAGCCTCGACACCACCACCGGCGCCGTGCTACTCGGCTTCAGCGCCCGGCTCGCCACCGAACACGCCTGACCAGCCACCCGAACCGCCGCACGACAGTGCGCCCCGCGCCCGTAGTTACCCGCGCCGCCGCGGGTCTGCTGGGGGTGTCACGATGGAGACATGAACGCGGTGCGCCGCTGGACGAGCAGGCCGCGACGGCCCGGCGCGAGATCGCGGTGGCGGAAACTCGCCAGGCACCGTGCGGCGCTGGACGCGGGCGCTGACCCGTGGTCGTCACCGCCCGGATCAGTAATGTCCAGGCCGCCAAAGCCGCCGCTGAAGCCCGTCTCCGGAGGCGAAAGTGCTGACGCATGGGACAGCGGTTCGTGTCCGAGGGGGGACTTGAACCCCCATGCCCTATGCGGGCACTAGCACCTCAAGCTAGCGCGTCTGCCTATTCCGCCACCCGGACGTACGCCGCCCCGGCCGTAGCCGTGCCGGCGGCCTCACGATAGCAAACGTAGCCGATCCGTGCAGGTCCGCTTCCCCCGCCAGCAGCCATCTGCGGGCACCCCGGAAGCCCCGGACAGCCCCTGCCCGCCGGTCAGCGCGCATGCGACGATGGCCAGGTGACCGACAACCGAACCGAACACCGCGACCAGGCCGGCTTCCCGGCCGCCGGGGACGAGGTCGCCGGGATCTGCGCCGACCTCATCCGCATCGACACGAGCAACCCGGGGGACAACTCCGGCCCCGGCGAGCGGGCGGCCGCCGAGCACGTGGCGGCGCTGCTGGCCGAGGTGGGCATCGAGCCCACCGTGCTGGAGTCGCACGCCAAGCGCGCCAGCGTGATCGTGCGGATCCCGGGCGAGGACCCCGGACGGCCCGCGCTGCTCATGCACGGCCACCTGGACGTGGTCCCGGCCGACGCCGCGGACTGGCAGCGACACCCCTTCTCCGGTGACCTGCACGACGGCTGCGTCTGGGGCCGCGGTGCGGTGGACATGAAGGACATGGACGCGATGATCCTCGCCGTGGTCAGGCAGCGGATGCGCGAGGGGCGGCGGCCGCCGCGCGACGTGGTGCTCGCCTTCCTCGCCGACGAGGAAGCCGGCGGCAGCTACGGCGCGGGCTGGCTGGTGGACAACCACCCGCACCTCTTCGAGGGCTGCACCGAGGCGATCGGCGAGGTCGGCGGCTTCAGCGTCACGCTCGGCGGCCAGCGGCTGTACCTGCTGCAGACGGCGGAGAAGGGAATGGCCTGGCTGCGGCTGACCACGCGCGGCACGGCGGGCCACGGCTCCATGCTGAACCCCGAGAACCCCGTCACCGAGCTGGCGGAGACCGTGGCCCGGCTCGGTCGGCACGAGTGGCCGCAGCGGCTCATCCCCGCGACCCGCGCGTTCCTCGAGGCCGCTTGCGCGGCACTTGAAGTCGATTTCATTCCGAACGACCTCCGGCCAGCACTCACCAAGATAGGGCCGATCTCGCGGGTTATCGGAGCAACCCTGCAGAATACGATAAATCCGACAGTCCTCAAGGCGGGATATAAGGTGAATGTCGTCCCGCAGACGGCCTCAGCGGATATAGACGGCCGTTTCCTCCCCGGTTACGAAGACGAGTTCTTTGCCGAAGTAGACCGGCTGCTCGGCCCGCACACCGAGCGCGAGTTCATTCACCACCATGTCGCGCTCGAGACCACCTTCGACGGTGACCTGTGCGCGGCGATGGTGGCTGCGCTGCAGGCCGAAGACCCGGCGGCCAGGGCCGTCCCGTACTGCCTGTCCGGCGGCACCGACGCGAAGTCCTTCAGCAGGCTGGGGATCCGGTGCTTTGGCTTTGCCCCGCTGCGCCTTCCGGCGGATCTCGATTTTTCCGGAATGTTCCATGGTGTTGATGAGCGAGTCCCGGTGGACGCACTGACTTTCGGGACACGTGTCCTGGATAAATTTCTTGATCTTTCCTAGCGCTTCGCCCAAGGTCAGGCCGCATATGCGAAGTCACCTTAATAACACCCCGGCGGCCATTCGAGGAATTGAACCCCTCGCGCACGTTCAGTGCTGTTATGGTGACGCACTGTGCGGGGCCGAGCCTCGCCGGGCCGTGTCCCCCCAGATATACGCGATCCCGGTGAGTTGGCCATGTTTGCCGCTCGTTGCTGTCAAGGAGGGCCAAGGGTGCGAAGTACCGGACCTACCGGGCCGAACCGGCTCGCGGGTCCCGACAGGCCGGAGCCGGCGTACCGGCCGCTCCACGCCGCTGGCGCGCGGTGCTGCGCGCCCGGCGCGGCCTGGCTCGCCCCCGACGCGCAGCTGGCCGGCCCTGGCGGGCCTGCCCTCCAGGGGCAGCAGGCCGGTCATGGCACGGCCGGCCGCTTCGCCGCACCCGACTGTGCTCCCGACAGACGAGCGCGCGGGCACGGCTGGCGCATGGCAGGCCGTGGCCTTATTACCGGTGGGTTCTTGCTTTGCGGCTGGCTCGTCACTGGCGCAGGGCACGCTTATGCCGCTCAGATCACGGCACCGGCGGCCCCGCACGGAATCCTGACCGGCATCGGGACCGGCGCGCCGCTGGCCGGTCCCGATGCCGCTCGGGTCCTGCAGCGCCCGGCGTCGACGCCCCTTGCAGTGCCGAGCTTCCCCAGCCGTGCGGGCGTCGGCGCCGGGAACCACAGCGCACCCGGGCTGGCAGGCGCGTCAGCGTCGGCCGTGTCCGCGGCGTCTGGCCTGGCTGGGCCGGGAGCGCCCGCCGTGTCTTCGGTGTCTGGCCTGGCCGCGGCGACGGTGTCTGGTCCCGCGGCCCCGGCCGTGTCCTCGGTACCTGGCCCGGCCGCTTCCCTGGCCCCAGGCCCGGCTGGAGCCGGCGCCGGGCAAGCGGGAGCGGCGGCCGGACAGGTGATCTCCAGTCTGACCGGGCAGGTGACGGCCGTCGGAAAGATGCTCGGCGCGCCCGCGATGGCGACGCTGCCGCAGACCGCTGTGGTCGGCTCACCGCCGGCGGTTCAGACCGTCGGGACCGGGGCTATCCGTCCCCGGACGATGACTCCCGGGCCGGCCGGCCCGGGACGAACGGCCGCAGCTGCGGCCGGGCTGGCCCCGGCCAGCGACGGCCTGGCGTCTGGGACGCGGGCCGCTCATCCGCTGGCCCGCGGCCGCGGCTCGCGTTCCGCAGGCACGCGCGCCCGCCGCCACGCTCACCACCGCGGCAGCCTCCCGGCGGGCCAGCAGCCCCCCGGCGCGGCCACGTCGGCGGATCCCGCCTCGCCGGGCTCTGCCTCGTCGGGCTCCGCCCCATCAGGCGGTGGCGCCGGAACAGGGCAGCCAGCAGCCCAGGCGCCACCGGGCGCGGGTGCGTGGTCGCCTTCGGTCCGGCTCGTCCGGATCAGGCCATCCAGATGGCCCGCAGGCTTCCTGCGGGTGGATGATCCAGCCGTTTCACCCGACTAGACCCCGCCCCGACTGACGCCAGGTGCCCGGTGCAAGCCGCGCGCCGGGACGAAGGGTGTTCAAGCTAGTCACTTAGTGCTATCAATGGATAACAGAGAGTCAACAAGCATTACCCCCCAAAGATCAACAACTCAACGAAATGAGGAGCGACCCATGCGCACATGGGCTCGATGGACCGCAAAGGCGGCCATGTTCACCGCAAGCTTTGTCGCCGCCGGTGTCGGCAGCGTAGGCATCGCGAGCGCGGGCACCACCTCCGGCAACAGCTCCATCGGCGGCGGCAACCAGGTGTCCGCCCCGATCAGCATCCCGGTGAATGTCTGCGGCAACGCGGTGGCCCTGCTCGGCGGTGCCTTCGCCGCCTGCGAGGGGGGTGCGTCTGTGTCGCACGACGGCGACGGCGGATCCTCCGCGACCACCTCGGGCAACAACTCCATCCTCGGCGGCAACCAGGTGTCCGCTCCGATCAGCGCCCCGGTCAATGTCTGCGGCAACGCGGTCGCCCTGCTCGGGCACGCGTGGGCCGCCTGTAAGGGCGGCGCGTCGGTGTCACACGACGGGGACGGCGGATCGGGCGGCGCCACGACCTCGGGCAACCACTCCATCCTGGGCGGCAACCAGGTGCGGATCCCGGTGAACGCGCCGGTGAACGTCTGCGGCAACGCGGTCAACGCCAAGCTGATCTGGTGCCCGGGCGGCGCGTTCGTGCACACCACCGGCCAGAGCTCCTGGGCCGCGGGCCCGCGGACCTCGGGCAACGACTCCATTCTGGGCGGCAACCAGGTGCGGATCCCGGTGAACGTGCCGGTGAACGTCTGCGGCAACGCGGTCGCCCTGCTCGGCGGGGCCTTCGCCGCCTGCGACGGCGGTGCATGGACCGGGGCGCCCATGTCCTCGTCCTCTTCCTCCAGCGTGGCGCACCTGCTCGCGCACCGCACGCCGAGCGCCGCCCTGCTTAGCGCCAGCAGCCCCGCCGCTCCCGGTATGGGCTCCGGCTCCGTGTTCGCCCTCGCGGCCGGCGCACTGCTGGCCGGCGCGGCCACCCTGATCGCGGCAGGCCGTCGCCTCAGCCTCCGCAAGGCCGGCCGCTGAGGCAGCCGGCTCTCACCGGCACCGTCAGACCACACGAGAGAAACCAGGACTAAAAATGATCATGTCACTGAAACGATCGGTCCAGGTCGCGGCCCTCGCCGTCACCTTCGCCGCGTCCGGCTCGGGCATGGCCCTGGCTGGCACCACCAGCGGTAACCACAGCATCCTCGGCGGCAATCAGATCAGCCTGCCGATCAGCATCCCGGTGAACATCTGCGGCAACGCGATCGCCATCCTCGGCGGCGCCTTCGCCGAGTGCGAAGGGGGCGCGTCGGTGTCGCACGGCTCGGGCGGCACCGGCTCCACGACTTCGGGGAATGGCTCTATCGGCGGCGGCAACCAGGTCAGCGCCCCGATCAGCGTCCCGGTGAACGTCTGCGGCAACAGCGTCGCCGTGCTCGGCACGGCCGCGTCGAAGTGCCAGGGCGGATCGCACACCGGACCGCCGCCCGGTAAGCACCACCACCACCACCAGCCCCCGCCCCCTCGCAGGTGCCACCACCATCATCACCACCACGAGGGCCCGCCGCCTGCGCATCATCACCACCACCACCACGGCGGGACCGGCAGCTCGGTGACACCGCCGACCCCGGCGTCCACCGGCTCCAGCACGCTCCCGACCACGGGCGCGAACTTCCTGGGCCTGCTCGCCCTCGCGGGCAGCGTCACCGTCGGCGGCGCGGGCAGCATGCTGCTGGCCAAGCGCGGCCTGGCCCACGGCCTGCTGGGCGTGGCCAGGCGCGCCGTCGCGGCCACGAGGTAACTGCCGCGAGGTAAGCGGTAAGCACGGCCTGCCATGAACGCTTTGCCCGTCCCGGGGGCGCGGCCCGGGGCGGGCAAAGCTCTGCCTGGACGCGGATTCCCCAGGCACGACTGCCGCCGGGCCGTGCCGCACCCGGATCAGGTCACAGCGTGCGGACCGGCCGGATAATCGTGCGCCGCAGGGTGGCCTTCCTGCTGCCGTCGGCTTCCAGCCGGAGCCAGGCCAGCTCCCAGCGTCCGTACTCGGCATGATCGGTCAGGATCCGCCTGGCGGTGTCCCGGGTGGTGCCGCGCGGCAGGTAGACCACGCGGTAGGAGTACTCGATCATCGCCTATATTCTGCGCGATACCGGCGACGGTTCAACCGCCGTGTGATAAATAGCCTCCTCGAGCGGGAACATCGATGCCCAGCCGGTTAGTTACCGGACATGACGGAGCACACCGGCATCCCGTCGGGGTGGTAGCGTCGCGGACGCGGCGTAGGGCTCGCCACCAGATGTGCGCGGAGCCCGCCACCAGATGTGAGGTAGAACAGCGTGCCACCAAGGACTTCAGGCGCGGCCACCAGGCCAGAGGGTCGTGGGACCCGGCTCGTGATTGTCGAGTCGCCGGCCAAGGCGCGCACCATCGCGGGGTATCTCGGCAAGGGATACGTGGTCGAGTCGAGCATCGGCCACATCAGGGACATGCCGGACAAGGCGGCGGAGATCCCCGCCAAGTACCGGTCCGAGCCGTGGGCGCGGCTCGGCGTGAACGTAGACGCCGGGTTCGAGCCGCTCTACGTGGTGCACTCGGACAAGAAGCAGCAGGTAGCCAAGCTCAAGCAGCTGCTCAAGGGCGCCGACGAACTGCTGCTCGCGACAGACGAGGACCGCGAGGGCGAGGCGATCGCCTGGCACCTGCTGCAAGAGCTCAACCCGAAGGTTCCCACCCACCGCATGGTCTTCCACGAGATCACCCCGGATGCGATCGCGCAGGCCGTGGCTCATCCGCGGGAGATGGACGACGGCCTGGTTAACGCCTACCAGACCCGGCGCGTCCTGGACCGGCTGTACGGGTACGAGGTCTCGCCCGTGCTCTGGAAGAAGGTCATGCCCCGGCTGTCGGCCGGCCGCGTGCAGTCGGTCGCGGTGCGGCTCGTCGTGGCCCGGGAGCGGGAGCGGATCGCGTTCCGCGCCGCCAGGTACTGGGATCTGGAAGCGGAGTTCGCCAAGGCCGGTGAAGCCGCAGGCGCGAAGCAGGACGATCCGTCGTCGTTCACGGCCGCCCTGGTCTCGGTGGACGGGCGCAGGGTCGCGCAAGGCCGCGACTTCACCCCGGCCGGCGAGCTGAAGGGCTCCGGCAAGGCGGACGCAGCCGCGCTGCTGCACCTGGACGAGGAGCAGGCCGCCGCGCTGGCCGACCGGCTGGCCAAGGCGGACTTCGCGGTCACCTCGGTGGAGCGCAAGCCCTACCGCAGGTCCCCGTACGCGCCGTTCCGGACCACCACGCTGCAGCAGGAGGCCTCGCGCAAGCTCGGCTTCTCCGCCAAGTACACGATGTCGGTCGCGCAGCGGCTGTACGAGAACGGCTACATCACCTATATGCGGACCGACTCGGTCACGCTGTCACAGACGGCGGTGACGGCGGCCCGCAAGCAGGCCCGCGAGCTGTACGGCGATGCCTACGTGCCGGACAAGCCGCGCACCTACGCGAGCAAGGTCAAGAACGCCCAGGAGGCGCACGAGGCGATCAGGCCGGCCGGTGACAGCTTCCGGACGCCGACCGAGGCTCGCCGGGCCGGCCTGTCCGGCGACGAGCTGCGGGTCTACGAGCTGGTCTGGAAGCGCACCGTCGCCTCCCAGATGAACGATGCCACCGGCGAGTCGGTGTCGGTCCGGGTGGCCGGCACCTCGTCGGCCGGCGAGCGTGCCGAGTTCGGCGCGTCCGGCAAGATCATCAGCTTCTACGGGTTCCTCAAGGCATACGTGGAAGATGCGGACGACGACACCGACCGCGACGACAGGGAGCGCAGGCTGCCCACGCTGGCGGAGGGCGACGCCCTCGAGGCGCTGCGGCTAGCCGCGAGCGGGCACGAGACCCGGCCGCCGGCCAGGTACACCGAGGCCACCCTGGTCCGCGAGCTGGAAGAGCGGGAGATCGGCCGCCCGTCCACCTACGCCTCGATCCTGGGCACGATCCTGGACCGCGGCTACGTGTTCAAGAAGGGCACCGCGCTCGTCCCGTCGTTCCTCGCGTTCGCCGTGACCGCGCTGCTGGAGCAGCACTTCGGCCAGCTGGTCGACTACGAGTTCACCGCCCGGATGGAAGAGGCGCTCGACGAGATCGCCCGCGGCGAGGCGGCCCGGGTGCCGTGGCTGCGCCGGTTCTACTTCGGCGCCGACGGCGAGGAGGGGCTCAAGGAACTGGTCAGCGACCTGACCGACATCGACGCGCGCGAGGTCAGCTCGTTCCCGCTGGCCGACAGCGACATCGTCATCAGGGTCGGCAGGTACGGGCCTTACCTGGAGCGCGGCGACCAGCGGGTGAACATCCCCGAGGGCACCCCCCCCGATGAGCTGACCGTCGAGCGCGCCGAGGAGCTGTTCGCCCAGCCGAGCGGTGACCGCGCGCTCGGCAGCGATCCGGAGACCGGCCACGAGATCGTCGCGAAGGCGGGCAGGTTCGGGCCCTACGTGACCGAACAGGCCGCTGACGAGTCCGGCAATGGCAACGGCAGTTCGGGGCCGGCGAAGCCGCGTTCGGCATCCCTGCTCAATTCCATGACGCTGGAGACGGTGACGCTGGACGACGCGCTGAAGCTGCTCTCGCTGCCCCGGCTGCTCGGTGAGCTGGACGGCGAGCCGGTGACCGCGCAGAACGGCCGGTACGGCCCGTACGTGAAGAAGGGCACCGACAGCCGGTCGCTGGAGAGCGAAGAGCAGCTGTTCGACATCTCGCTGGAGGAGGCGGAGAAGCTGTTCGCCCAGCCGAAGCCGCGCGGCCGCCAGGCGCGTGCGGCCGCCGCGCCGCCGCTGCGCGAGCTCGGCGCCGATCCCGCCTCGGGGAAGCCGATGGTGATCAAGGACGGCCGGTGGGGACCGTACGTGACCGACGGCGAGACCAACGCCTCGCTCCGCAAGGGCGACACGGTGGAAGCGGTCACCCCGCAGCGCGGGGCAGAACTGCTCGCCGAGCGCCGCACGGCCACGCCGTCGGCGCCGCGCCGCAAGGCCCGCAGCACGTCGGGCCCGGCCAAGAAGACTCGCTCACGCGCTAGCAAGAGTGCCTGACCGGCACAGCCCGATACGCTGGCGCCGTGAACATCCGATCCCAGCCCGGCAGAGCGCACGACGGAGTGCTCGCCATCCGGCCGTTCCGCCGGCTGTGGGTCGCGCTGTCGCTGTCCAGCCTGGGTGACTGGCTGAGCATCGTCGCGCTCACGGTGCTCGCCGCCACGCTCACCGGCAAGCACACCGGGCACACCAGCGTGATCGGCGCGACCGCCGCGCAGAGCGCTGCGGTCAGCGGCGTCTGGATCGCCACGCTGCTGCCCGCGCTGCTGTTCGGCCCGCTGGCCGGGGCGCTCGCCGACCGGATGAACCGCCGGGTCACGATGATCGCCGGCGACGTCATCCGCGGCCTGCTGTTCCTGTCGATCCCGATCTTCCCGAACCTGACCTGGATCTACATCGTCAAGTTCCTGGCCGGGTGCGCGTCGCTGTTCTGGAACCCGGCCACCGCCGCCACGATCCCCAACCTGGTGCCCAAGGACAAGCTGGAGCGGGCCAACCAGCTGAGCCTGCTCACCACCTACGGCACCGCGCCCGTCGCCGCCGGGCTGTTCTCGGTGCTCGCCCTGATCAGCGGGCCGCTCGGTCACGTAGCGCCGTTCCTCAACCCGAGCAAGGTCAACCTGGCGCTGTACTTCAACGCCGCCTCGTACGGCATCTCCGCGCTCACCGTGTTCTTCCTGCGCGAGATCCGCAAGCCGTGCGCGCCCGAGCGCATCTCCCAGCCGTCGGTGGCCAAGTCGATCTGGGAAGGCTGGCGGTTCCTGCGCCGCACGCCGGTGCTGCGCGCCCTGGCGCTGGGGATGACCGGCGCGTTCGCCGCGGCGGGAGTGGTCGTCGGGCTCGGCTACGTCTACATCAGCGACACGCTGCACGGTGGCAGCGCCGGGTGGGGGCTGGTCTTCTCCGCGATCTTCGTCGGGCTCGCGCTGGGCATGCTGGTCGGCGGCAGGCTCAAGGACTTCAGCCTGCACCGGCTGTTCGGCCTGTCGATCACCGCCGCCGCCGTGCCGCTCGCGCTCATCGCCCTGGTGCCGAACCTCGCCCTGGTCACGCTGTTCGTGGTCGTGCTGGGGGCGCTGGCGGGCATCGCCTACGTCACCGGGAACACGATCGTCGGGCTGGAGGTGGACGACGAGATCCGCGGCCGGGCGTTCGCGTTCTTCCAGTCCACCATCCAGGTGATCCTCTTCCTGGTGATCGCGCTGTCCGGTTTCCTGTCCTCCGGCTTCACCAAGCTCATCTCCGACATCACCGGCTCGGGGAACGTCGCGGTCGGGCATCTGGTGTACCGGTCCGCCGGGCAGAACGTGGTGCTGCTGCTCGGCGCGCTCGTGGCCGCGGCCGTCGGGGTGTCCGCCTACCGCAGGATGGACGACCGCAAGGGCGTCCCGCTCCGGCAGGACCTGATGCGGGCGATCCGCGGCGAGCCGATGTTCCCGGCGGACGGTTCGGCGCCGGACGGCGCGGCGCCCGCCCGCCGCGGCGTGCTGCTCGCGCTGGAGGGCGGCGAGGGCGCCGGCAAGAGCACGCAGGCGCGGCAGCTGTCCATCTGGCTGCGGGACCAGGGCTACGACGTGGTCGCCACGCACGAGCCAGGCGCCACCAAAGTGGGCATGCGGCTGCGCGCGCTGCTGCTCGACACCGCGCACGCCGGCCTGAACCCGCGGGCCGAGGCGCTGATGTACGCCGCGGACCGCGCCGAGCATGTCAACTCGGTCATCAGGCCCGCTCTTGACCGCGGCGCCATCGTCGTCACCGACCGCTACGTGGACTCCTCGCTCGCCTACCAGGGTGCCGGCCGGAGCCTGCCGCTAGGCGAGGTGGCCAGGATCAACCGGTGGGCGACCGGCGGCCTGACCCCGGACCTGACGATCCTGCTCGACCTGCCGCCCGCCGACGGGCTCAGCCGCCGGGCCAGCTCCGCGGACCGGCTCGAGGCCGAGCCCGCCGAGTTCCACAACCGGGTCAGGTCCGGGTTCCGCCAGCTCGCCGACGCCGAGCCGCGCCGCTACCTGGTGCTGGACGCGACCAGGCCGCCGGACGTGCTCAGCCGCGAGATCCAGGACCGGGTGCGCGAGCTGCTGCCCGATCCGGTGCCCCCGTCGGCCGAGGCCGTCACCGGCAGCTTCCCGGCCATCACCGACGCCTTCCCCGTCGCCGGGGACGGGCAGGGGGCCGCGACGCAGGAGTTCGGGCGGCCGGACGCGACGCAGGAGCTGGGACAGGCGGGTTCGGACCACGACGCAGCACGGGCCGGGACGGCCGAGGAGCAGCGGCGGGCGAGCGCCCGGCAGGAGCCCGGGCGGACGAGTGCGGGATAGGGGCCAGGGCGGACGAGTGCGGGTTGGCGGTGCGAGCTCGCCGTGCCGTGGGCTGGATGGAAGATTGGTGTTCACCGGTGGACACCAATCTTCCATTGATCATGACGGGGAGGCGCCGTGGGCCATCCGGTGAGTGTCCGTGGTGCCCGCACCGCGGATCAGGGCACGACGGCCGATCCTGCCGGGCCCGGTAACGCCGGCGGGACCGGTGCCGGCGGGACTGGTGCCGGCCGGGCGGACGCCAGCGCGGACGTGTTCGCCGAGCTGACCGGGCAGGAGCCGGTCGTCGCCGAGCTGCGGCAGGCGGCCGGCCTGGCCGCCGACGTGCTCCGCGGCAAAGCGGGCAGGCAGGCGGGCGGCATGGCGCACGCGTGGCTGCTGACCGGGCCGCCGGGCTCTGGCCGCAGCGTGGCCGCGCGGGCGTTCGCCGCCGCGCTGCTCTGCCCGGACCAAGGCTGCGGAGCGTGCCCGAGCTGCCACCAGGTCCGCGCGGGCACCCACGCCGACCTCATGCTGGTCCGCCCCGACGGGCTGTCCTACGGCGTGAAGCAGACCAGGGACCTGGTGCTGCGCGCCGCGACCTCGCCGGCCGGCGGCCGCTGGCACGTGGTGCTGTTCGAGGACGCCGACCGGGCCACCGAGGCCGCCGCGAATGCCCTGCTCAAGGCCATCGAGGAGCCGGCGCCGCGGACGGTGTGGCTGCTCTGCGCCCCGTCGGCGGAGGACCTGGTCCCGACGATCAGATCCCGGTGCAGGCTGGTCGTGCTGCGGACCCCGTCGTCGGCTTCGGTGGCGGACGTGCTGGTCCGGCGGGACGGCGTCGATCCGGACCGGGCGCTGGCGGCGGCCCGGGCGGCGCAGGGGCACATCGGCCGGGCGCGCAGGCTGGCCACCGATGCTGACGCCGCCAAGCGGCGTGCGGAGGTGCTGCGCCTCCCGCTCGCCGTCACCGGCCTGGGCCCGGCGCTCGCCGCGGCCGCGTCCCTGGTCAAGGCGGCCGAGGAAGAGGCGAAGGCGGTCACCGAAGAACGTGACCAGCCCGAGCGCGACGCGCTGCGGCAGGCGTTCGGCGAGGGCTCCACCGGCAAGGGCGTCGCCAAGGCGATCCGCGGTGCCGCGGGCGCGCTGCGGGATCTCGAGGACAGGCAGAAGTCGCGGGCCACCCGCACCAAGCGAGACACCCTCGAGGTCGCCTTGCTGGACCTGGCCTGGTACTACCGCGACGTCCTGGCGGTGCAGCTCGGCGCGCTGGTGGAGCTGGGCAACGCCGGCCGCGAGGCGGAACTGCGCCGGCTGGCGGGCGAGAGCACGCCGGAGACCACGGTGCGCAGGATCGAGGCGATCATGGCGTGCCGGGAACAGCTGGCGCTCAGCGTGGCGCCGCTGCTCGCCGTCGAGGAGATGACGCTGTCCCTGATCCGCAGCCCGCAGTCCTGATCCGCCAGCTCACAGTCCTGATCCGCCAGCTCGCCGGGTCCCTGCGGTTGCCTGCGGCTGCCTCATTGCTGGCTCGCCGGGTCCGTGCGGTTGCCTGCGGGCGGGCTTACCCGATCACGCGCTCGCGGACGTATCCGGCCCCGCCGCCGTACCCTGGGGACGTGGGCATGATGATGGCGGTGAGCTTCGAGCGCTACGGCAGGCTGTACTACCTGGATCCGGGGCCGTATGCGCCGTCGATCGGCGACAAGGTGCTCGTGCCCACCGATTCCGGTCCCGAGGTGGCCGAATGCATGTGGGCGCCGCAGTGGGTGTCCGAGGACATCGGCGGCCTCCCGGTCTGCGCGGGGCTGGCCAGCCAGGCGGACCTGGACAGGAACGAGACGAACCGGCGGCTGCGCGCGGAAGCCAGGGTCGCCGCCAAGCGACTGGTCCGCGAGCACGGCCTGCCGATGAAGATCACCGCTGTCGATTACCTGGACGCGCGCAGCGGCCCGTCCTCCGGGCCCACCGTGGTGGTCATCTACTTCAGCGCCCCCCACCGGGTCAACTTCCGCGCGCTGGTCCGTGACCTGGCCGGGAAGTTGCACGCCCGGGTGGAGCTGCGGCAGATCGGCCCCCGGGACGAGGCGCGCCTGCAGGGCGGGATCGGGCCGTGCGGCCGCGACCTGTGCTGCGCGACGTTCCTGAAAGACTTCGAGCCGGTGTCCGTCCGGATGGCCAAGGACCAGGACCTCCCGGTCAACCCGCTGCGGATCGCGGGCGCCTGCGGGCGGCTGATGTGCTGCCTGAAGTATGAGCATCCGCTCTACCAGGAGTTTCACGAGCAGGCGCCGAAACTCGGCGAGACGGTCGAGGGTCCCGAGGGCCCCGGCACGGTCGTGGGGCACAACGTGCCGGCGGACACCGTGGTGATGAAGCTCGCCGCGGACGGCAGCAGGTGCGCCTGCCCGCGGGCCAGCGTCTGCGGGTCGCGGCAGGCCTACGAGGCCAGGTACCAGGCTCCGGGGGAGGCGGCAGTCGACAGCACCGGGGCCGGATCAGGCGGGGTCGCCGGGTGAGGGCTGGGCTCCTCCGCGGCGTGGCCCTGGCCTGCGGCGTCGTCACTGTCCTGGCCGCGTGCTCCGCTGCCCCGGCCGCTCGCCAGGCCGCGGCTCGGTCGGATACACCCGCCGCGCACGCGCCGGTCACTATGGCTGCCTACTACACGCAGAAGCTGCGCTGGGCCCCGTGTCACAACGGCTTCCGGTGCGCCAGGCTGACCGTCCCGTTCGACTACAGCCGCCCGGCGTGGAAGCGCTTCTCGCTGCCGGTCATCAAGCTGCCTGCCGCGGATCCGGCTGCGCGGATCGGCTCGCTTGTCCTCAACCCGGGCGGTCCAGGCGGGTCGGGCGTGCAGTACGCCGAGCAGGCCCGCAGCGCGGTGTCCAGCGCGGTGCGCGCCCGGTTCGACGTGGTCGGCTTCGACCCGCGCGGGGTCGGCGGCAGCCAGCCCGCGGTGCATTGCATGACCGGCTCGCAGCTCGACAAGTACTTCGTGACCAGTGACACGCCGGACACCGCCGCTCAGCTGGCCACCGTCGTCTCCGAGAGCAAGCTCTTCGCCAGCGAGTGCGCCAGGAACGCTGGCTCGCTGCTGCCCTACATCAGCACCCGCAGCGCCGCGCGCGATCTGGACGTCCTGCGCGCCGCGCTTGGCGACCAGCGGCTCACCTACCTGGGCAAGTCCTACGGCACCTATCTCGGCGCCTGGTATGCGCAGCTGTTCCCGCGGCACGTGCGCGCCCTGGTGCTGGACGGGGCACTCGACCCGGGCGCCACCTCGACCGAAATCAACATCACGCAGGCCGAAGGATTCGAGGTCGCGCTCCGCTCGTTCACCGCGAACTGCATGCGGGCCGCGAACTGCCCGCTCGGCCGTGGCAGCAACCTCAGCGCCGGGATCGCGAAGCTACAGGGACTGCTGGACCGCGCCACCCGCGCCCCGCTGGCCAACGACCTGGGTGACGGCCGTCCGGCGGACGGTGCCCTGCTGCTGGAAGGCGTGGTTGCGGCGCTGTACAGCAAGGCCTACTGGCCGGTGCTGCGCACCGCGCTGCAGAACGCGTTCGGCGGTGACGGCACGGTGCTCATCCAGCTAGCGGACGCGCTGGTGGAACGCACCTCCAGCGGCAGCTACTCCAACCTGGCGGACGCGAACACGGCGATCAACTGCCTGGACCGGCCCTGGCCGCATGCCCTGGCGGCGTGGAGTTCGGTCGCCGCTAAGGCCCAGAAGGCCGCGCCGCATTTCGGCGAGCCGATCGTCTGGGGCAGCCTGCCGTGCGCCTACTGGCCGGTGAAGTCGTATCCGCTGCCCCGGATCACCGCCGCCGGCGCGCGGCCCATCCTGGTCGTGGGGACCACCCGCGACCCGGCGACTCCGTACCGTTGGGCGCAGGCGCTGTCCCGGGAGCTGAAGTCCGGCGTGCTGCTCGGCTGGAACGGCGACGGCCACACCGCGTACATGATGGGCAGCTCCTGCGTCGACACGATCGTGAACAGCTACCTGATCAGGGGTGCGGTACCGCGCAGCGGCACCGTGTGCCCGTAGCGACGGTGCTGGGGTCGCGCGCTGATGCGGCCGGCCGCCTGCGTTCGGCGCGGCGCAGCAGCGGCCCGCTGCGGGCGGTAAACTCGTGGCCGCTGCCCCGACAGGCAGTATGCCGCCTTAGCTCAGACGGATAGAGCGACGCACTCGTAATGCGTAGGTCATCGGTTCGATTCCGATAGGCGGCTCCACAAGAAAGCCCAGCTCCTAAGGGTTTTTCGTACCGATCTCCGGCCCGGCATCCGTTCGAATGCCCCCCGCAGAGGGCTCAGATGCCCCCGTGGTGCCCCCGACGAGCCGGGCAGCCTGCCACAAGTTCGCATCGACCATGTGGCCGTACAGGTCCATCGTCATGGCTGCGGTGGCATGCCCCAGCACCCGCTGCACCACCTTCGGGTCAGCGCCTGCACCCAGCCACAGCGACGCCGCCGTATGGCGCAAATCATGAACGCGGAACGACGAGACACCGGCCACCGACCTGGCCGCCCACCACTCGACGGAGCGCTTCCAGTTCGACTCGCGCAACGGGCCGCCCTCCGGAGCAGGAAACAGCCAATCGCCCGCAGCCTTGCCTTCGCTCCACCGATCCACGATCGGCACCAGCTCATCCACTAGCGGCACGGTCCGAGCCCGGTTGTTCTTGAGCGTGTCCACATACAGCGCGCCGCCGCCACTGCTCGCCAGCACGGCACGCGTCAGCCGCAGGCCAGGTCCAGGCACCGATACCAAGTCACCGACCCGGAGGCCCGCCAGCTCTCCCCAGCGCAGCCCCGCCAGCGCGAGCACGGGTACCACATCGCGGTACGGGCCCTTGCACGCAGCCGTGAGTGAGTGGACCTCGGCCAAAGTGAGCGCGTTTCCCTCCCGACGAGCCCGGCCGCTGGTCGGCTTCCGTACCGCGGCCGCGACATTCTGCTGGACGCGGCCATCGGCCACGGCAAACGCGAGGATGGATCGCAGCGTAGCCAGAGCACGAGTAGCAGTGGATGGGGCCAGGCCGCGGGCAACCAGGCTGCCGACCCAAGCCGCCACCTCAGCCGCCGTGATCGATGCGACCGGCCAGTTGCCGAAACGTGGGCGGACGTAGTTACGCCAGTCCCCCTCGTCGCTCTCGCGCGTCCGACGCTTGACTGAGCTGCGCGAACTCAGCCAATCCGTAGCCACAACCGAGAGCGGTACCTGGCCACGACGAGGATCGGTCCACTCGCCGAGGCGAAGCCGCCGCCGCTGATCCTGCTCCCAGGCGAGCGCATCAGTCTTGCGCTCGAACACGCGAGTGGCGATCTCCCGCCCATGAAACTTCACACGAGCGCGGTACCGCACCGCCCCGGATGGCAGCGTGTAGCGCTGGACACCCATCACGCGACCTCCGCTTTCTCCCGCTGCGACTTGAGCCATGCTGTCAGGTCGCGGGGATCCCACACCAGACGACGACCCACACGGATGGCAGCTGGGAAGCGGCCCTGCTGGCGCAGCCACCGGATGGTCAGCACCGAGACGCGCAGCCGCTCGGCCACTTCCTCGATCGTCAGCAGCTCGATCATCTCGCCACCGTTCGTCATGCGACCCTCCCGATTGCCGAAAGCTCTGCGGTGGTCTCCTCGGCTCGTCGTCTGGCCTCGTCGAGCGCCGATTTTAGCCGGGTGCGCTCGGCGACGACGTGCAGCAGCCGCCGTTCGTAGGGCAGGTGGTCGGGGTCGGACGGGGTGACCACGTGCCAGGTGTACCGGGCGGGGTCGGGCTCGTTATCCAGGCCGAGGGTTTCAAGCAGCTGGGCCTTGCGGTCGCCGCGGTGATCTTGGAGGGTCTTGCCGGACCACTTGCGCGAGGTCAGCACCCGCCGGCCCGCATAGCCGAGGTGCTCGGGCCGATGCGCCTTGCCCCTGCAGCAGCCCGGCACCAGCCCGGCCTTGGCGTTCTTCGGCTGCACCCCGTACCGCAGCCAGTTCGCGCACGTCGGCGAGCACGGCTCATACCGCAGCGCGTCGGCCAGCCGGGCGGCGTGCGCCCGCTTAGGGTCGGTGTCCGGGGCGTGGCAGTCGGCCACGTGCTTGGTCAGGTACTTGGTCAGGTAGCGAACGCACCGGCTGGCGCCCTTGGACCCAGCCAGCACGCCCTCAGCGTGGAACTCGGTGCCGAACCGGGCCACGTGCAGCGGGTCATCGTTGGGGCCGATGCCGTCCAGGGCCTGGTCCCAGCTAGGTAGCACCTCCCCCGTCGCAGGGTCAAGGTACCGCTGGCCGTCCTCGTCCCAGACCGGCAGCTCGTCGCCGTCGTAGCGGATCACGTCGGTGGCGGGCCACCAGACCTGGTGGTAGGTGGCCGCGATCACCTGCCGCACCACCGCCCGGGGCACCGCGCCGCGGATCGCCATGTGCAGGTGCGGCGCGAGCCGCCGTTGTGGTTCGACCGCGCCGAAGTACTGCGCCTCATAGCCGAGGACCCGGCGCAGGTTCTGGATGAACCGGTCGGTCAGCGCGGCGAAGTGCAGCGCGTCCCGGGCCGCCCGCCGGTAGTCGTAGCTGCCGGGGTCTATGGGGGTGCCGTCGTCGTTGACCTTGCCGTAGCTGTCGCAGGTCAAGGTGAGGAACATCGACGGCCGGTAGGACCTGCCGTCCGGGGCGGTGAACACCCGCCCCACGGTGTTCGGGGCGATCTTCCTCCGGGGCAGGTCCGGGGCGTCCTGGCGGCGCCGGGTGGAGCGGACCCGGCGGCCCTTCGCCTTCCCTTCCGTCCCGTCCGTCCCGCTCTTGCTCGTGGTGACGGTGCCGCGGACCCCGGCGCGGGTGATCTCGGTGTCGAGCTCGCCGAGCAGCGCGTCCAGGTCCGCGGTGTCCTGGCCGTGGGCTTCGGCGCGGTCGCGGCGCAGCTGGGCCTCGGCGCGCAGGATCAGCCAGTACTCCTGCATCTCGTCGGGTGCGGGCGGGCCGGGGTCGGGCTCGTCCTCGAGGTGCCAGCCTTCCCGGCACTGGGTCACCCGTAGCAGCCTGGCCCGGTCCGCGCACGGCGGGCAGACGCTGGCCAGGGTCGCGCCGCAGGGCTTCATCACCTGCTCGACCTCGCCGGTCACCTGATCGGTACGGCGCAGCTGCACCGGCCGCAGGCACCCGCCGCAGGCCTCGGCGATCTTCCGCACCGCATCCCGGGCGAGCGGCATCGCCAGCCGCTCGGCCCGGGTCGTCTTCGGTTCGGTCATTCGCTGACCTCGGTTCCGTGGTCACCGGTCCAGGTGGACGACCAGCCGCACAGCAAGCAGTCCAGCCTGATCTGGGGTTGCCCGTCATCGGTGGCCGTCAGCCCGTTGCCGCAGCACGGGCACAGGTCATCAGTCCGCCAGCTCGTCGCGATCCGGTTCACGTGGCCGCTCCCGCCTCGATCGCAGGTACGGTGTCGGGTACGAACGCCGCGGTGCACTGGTCGGCCATGGCCTGGATGTCGTCATCGGAGACCCAGGCAGCGCGGACCCTGATGGGGTCGGCCTCCAGCCGGACGAACGCGACCCCGGCCCCTACGGCGGGGTCGGTGGAGATGAGGTCGGCGGTCGCGCCCCGGTCGCGGGCGCCATCGCCGAGCACCATGTCCACCTGCTCCGGCTCATCGAGCCGCATCGCGATCCGGTCCGGGAACAGGTTGCGGATGCTCATGACCTCCTTGCGCGGGTCCTGCAACGCCGCCACCACGCAGTACCCCACCGCCCGGCCCTGCGTCGTCAGCGTCGCCAGGGCGGCCTTGACCCGCTCCCGCAGCTGCTTGTCGGGCTGGTAGGCGGTCAGGAACGCCACCTCATCCACCAGCACCACCACGAACGGGTACTCGGCCGTGGGGGTGTGGTCGCGCTGCTTACCGGCCAGCCGGGCGGCCCGCGCCGGCATGTCCGAGACGGCGTCTTCCAGCATCGCCACGATCGCCGCAGGGTTGGCGGCGTACCGGCCGCAGGTGTCGAAGATCGGGCGGCCGTAGGCCAACTCCATCACCTTCGGATCGGCCGCCAGCACCTGGACCAGGCCGTCTTGCATGGCGGTGAGCATGGCCCGGATCAGCGACCAGATCACCGACCCCTTCCCCGCCCCGGTCGCACCCGCGATCAGCAGATGGGTGCCGTGCAGCCGCACCAGCCAAGCCGACCCGTCCTCGCGGCGGCCAACCGGCAGCGCCTTCAAATCGGCGTGCCCACTGATGGCGATGGCGGGGATCACGGCGGCGAGCGCGTCGCGGCGGACGAACTCCAGCACCAGGAAGCCGGGCCGGGCGGTGCGGACCCGGCACAGCATCGCGCCGAACCCGTGCGCCAGGTTCTCCGCCCGGGCCGCGAAGTCGGCGACCGCCTGGCCGGACACCACGGCGACCAGGACCCGGTCGGTGAACCGGGTCGAGGACACCTTGCCCAGCACGGGCACCAGCAGATGGCCCCGGTAGACCGGCGCCAGGTGGGCGATGGTCAGCACGGCCAGCCAGTGCCGCCGGTAATAGCCCCGGCGCCACTTCCCCCGGACCGGCTGGCCGACGAACCGGGCGAACGAGCCGGGGCGGCGCCACCGCCAGGCGGCCAGCAGCGCGGCTACGGTGGCGGTGAGGATGACCGGGCCGGGCCATCCGGCCAGGGTCCAGGAGTAGCCCAGCGCGACGGCCGCCAGGTCCAGCACCGGATGCCGGGCCAGGAACCGGACCAAGACGAACAGGAGCCGCGCCAGCTGGACGAGGATGATCACCCAGCCGGGGGTGTGGTAGACGGGTGACCGCCAGACCGGCGGGGCGAACGGGTCCGGGTTATCGACCTGGGCCAGCTGCTCGCCGGAGTAGCGGGACATCTTCATCACGCCACCTCCGCATCGGCCGGGGTGACGCAGTCGTGGTAGGACATCAGCGCCCCGAAGGCGGCCGAGCGGCGGGCGGAGACGTGTACGGCGGCGTAGCTGATCAGGCCGAAGCTCAGTTCCGTGCGGTAGTGGCCGCCCCGGCCGGTGTCGTCCTGGACCTGGGCGCCGAGGCTGGCGGCGATCCGGTCCACCTCGGCCCGGCAGGCCGCGTCGTCATCGTCTTGGGTGTAGACGTTCAGGTCCCAGCCGAACGGCGCACACCGGCACGTCCGGGTGGGCTTCCAGGTAGGCGGCCAGCTCGACCAGGCCGTCGATCACCTTGGCGCGGTGCAGCAGGTCGCTCGGGATGAGCTGATCGGTCATGATGGTCGGGTCCTTTCCTTGGTGCATCTGGGGAGGGATGAAGAAAGGGCCCCGGCCGGTGCTGTGAACACCGGCCGGGGCCACGGACATCACGCAGTCGCCCGCTGGACCAGCGATGGCAGGCCGCGCCAGCGCCGTTCCACCTCGGTCGCGTACCGGGCGGTGGCGGCGGCCAGGTCGCGGGCGAACCGGACGTGCCCGGCGTTCAGGTGCTCGGGCAGGGTGAGGGTGACCAGCAGGCCGGGCCGGGCCGCCCAGATGGTCAGCAGCGGCGTGCGGTCCGGGTAGGAGTCGAAGCAGACCCCGGAGCGGCCATCGACCGGCATGGTCACGGAGGTGACCCGGCGGGCGGGCATCAGGCCGCATCCTTGCTGGCCATCGGGCGGGCGGGCTTGATGCCGGTCGCCCGCAGCGAGTAGGCCATCCGGCCCTTGTCGGTCACGTAGGGGGTGACCTGGAGATTGTCGAACTCGACCAGCTCGAACGGGTTCCCGGTCGGCGGCGCCGGCTCCCGGTCGGCGATGATCTTCACCATCGTCTCCCGTGCCCGGCCCTCCAGCTCGGGGTCCATGTCCACGACCCGGCACTGGCAGACCCGCTTGCCGGTCACCTTGTCCACCGAGGGGGTGCGGACCTTGGTCTTCTCGTCATAGTCCATCGCGTCGGTGATCGACTCCGGCACCAGGTGACAGCCCTCCGGGAAGGCCTGCGTCATCGTCACCGGGAACCGGGAACCGCCTCTGATCATGATTCCTCCTGCGCCAGCGAGGCTGGCGAACGAGTCTCTAGACGCCTAGTCGTCTAGAGGAGTTACAACATGTATAGAGGAGTCTGAGCGGTGTGTCAACCGGGCTAGTGCGCGGGCAGGTCGTACGCCAGCAGGTAGGCGTCCGAAGCCATGATCGTGTCGCACACCTCGACCGCCCGGTCGTCGGAGTCATAAGCGGTGCGGACCAGCCGGAACACCGGCACCCCCGGCCCCAGGTTCAGCAGCCGGGCTTCCTCGGGGGTGGGCATCCGGGCGGTGACTTCCTCGGTGAACCGCTCCAGGACGTGCCCGTTCTCCTCCAGCCGGGCATAGATGCCGCCCGGCCCGGGGTTCGGGTCAGCGATCGGCGTTCCCGCCGCCAGGTCCGCCGGGATGTAAGACACCGCGGTCTCCACCGGCCGCCCGTCCATCGAGTAACGGCGCGACCGGATCACCGTGTCCGCGTCCTCGGCCAGGCGCAGCCGGTCGGCGACCTCGGCCGGGGGACGGGCCTGGCTGACCTGGATCATGTCCACCGAGCCAGCGGCGCCCGCCTGCTCGGTCTCGATCACGAACTGCGGCCTTACCCTCCTTGCGGTGCCGTTGCGCGAACCGGTCCGAGGCCAGCCGCCGGACCGGGGGACGGGAACGGACGTAGACGCCCCGGCCGTGCTCGGCCACGACCAGGCCCTCGTCCAGCAGGATGCGCAGCGCGTTGCGCACGGTCATCCGGGCCACCCCGTAGTGGCTCATCAGCTGCGCCTCAGACGGCAGCTGATCACCCGGGCGCAGTCGCCCCTTGCCTATCGCCACTCTCAGGTGGTCGGCTATCTGCTTGTAGACGGCACGATCACTTGACGGGTCGATGGTCTCGGCGAGCACGGCAGTGGTGCTCAATCCGTAACTCCTCAACTCGTGCACTTGTCTATGCCTGTTAGGCTACACCCGAGGTGATCGGCATGAACAGCCCACGCCACTCCGTCAGCGTCGCCGCCGTCATCACCGACGACCACGGCCGCGCACTGCTCATCCAGCGCCGCGACAACCACACGTGGGAACCCCCCGGCGGCGTCCTCGAACTCGACGAGTCGATCGAGAACGGGCTGCGGCGGGAGGCTCGGGAGGAAACCGGCCTGGACATCGAGCCGGTCGCCCTCACCGGCGTCTACAAGAACATGACCCGCGGGATCGTCGCCATCGTCTTCCGCTGCAAGATCACCGGGGGAGGGCTGGCTCTCACCGACGAGACCGCCGCCTTCCGCTGGGCCGACGAGCACGACATCAGCGAACTAGCCGCCGAGGTCTACGCTATCCGCGTCCTCGATGCACTCCGTTCCGACACCACGCCAGCAGTGCGCAATCACGACGGCACGCGCCTGCTCTAGCCGGACAGGCCCGTTAGGCGAATCGAAGCCGTGTCCAGTCCGGAGCACAACGCGCCGCACAACGCGCGCACTGCCGAATTGAGCCATATATAGATCAAGGCGGCGCCTGCGGCGCCGCGTCCGGCGCTCCCCGCGCCGGGCTCTGGCCTTGGGGAGGCCCCGCCCGGCGCGCCCGCGCCGTCCCACGGGGCGTCACCGTTCACCAGGTTGGCTCCTTGTCACGCGACCGGGCCATGGGCTGTGGTCTTTCTCGGCTCCCAGTGTCCAACTCGCGGCCGGTGCGTCAATGCCGCCTGCGGCGTCGCTGCGCGATCGGCTGTCGCCGAGCATGGACCCACCGGCCGCTCCCATGGGTCATCGCGCCTGCGAGAACGACGCAGCGGACCAGAAATCCCGACTTGCGTTGCAACCGCGATCATCGACAGGGGCATGAGGCGATTCGTGGCAGCGCCTGGCGCCGTGGTGGCAGTGGGAAGCCAGGACGCGAGCCAACCTTGGTATTGGGCTGTGACTTTGGCCGGCAAGGGTCCGGTTGATTCCGCGGGAGTCACCGGGTGCCTGGACTTGCAGTCTGGACGGCGGCCGAGGCGACGGACATCCTGATCATGGCTGGGGTAGGTACGGCTGCGGATCAGAGACGCGTATCAGGGTCACGTCGGCAAGGGGGAACCGGGAGGCGTGCAGCTTGAGGTAGATGTCGCCCAGCTGGGCGACGGCGACCCAGTCGCTTCCGTTTGCAAGCGTCTGGAAGGTGACGGGGTGCGTGTCGACTGAGATCGTGGCCTGTTGCCACTCGGGGTGGTTGCGCCTGGGCTGGACTGGCATGTCGGGTGGCACGGGGCCAGAGGGGTGATCCGAACGGAACCGTGGGCCCGTCACGCCGAACAAGTCGTCGATGGCTGTGGCTTCGATGAAGCGGGCGCTTGCGGCGGCTCGATGCGATGAGATGGTGAGGGACGCGCCGTCAGCGGAGTGGTGAACTAGGGCTAGCCTATCCACCCTGCCGCGTCGCCCTGGCAAGCTCGACCGCCACCCTTGGCCGGGCCAGCTCACCCCGACGCCGCCGGTATCCCGCTTGCCTTGCCAGCGGGGCGGCAGCCCGTAGAGGGGGAGGGCCTGGCTTGTGTACCAGTGGTGCAGGTCGCTGTCGTGCCGGGCCTGGGCGGCTGCTCGCCGCCACCGCGCCCAGCGGCCCTGGGCGGGTTGGCAGCTATACGTCACATATCGCCAGGTCGTGGAAGGCGAGCCTGCGTTATTTAGGTGCGGCTGGCGCCGCTCACTCACTTACACACCTCTAGTGACACACCCCTACGGCGCTACCTGAATATTCGGTGGCGCGGACATTGTTATTACCTTGAGTGTATCCGTCCGTCACGGCGCGATAAGTATGGGTGCCGGTCCCGGTGCAGTCGTAGTACGTGTTCCACGCGACGTAGCTCGTGTACCCGTTAGCGAACGAGCTGCCATCGCGTGCCCGGTTACTCCAGAACCCCATCCCGAGGTACCACTGAACCGCCACCCTGACCCGCTGGGGCGCCCAGCCCGACCCATTGCAGGCCTGGTAGCCTGACGCCTCCACTACGTAACCGGGGTCAGACCAGCCAATGCTCGCCCCGAGCGTGCACGTAAAAGCCACCGACGGGCTGGCGGCCGGAGCGCTGCGCACTCTTACCACACCGCCTCTGCGCACGGTAACCGGCCGGTGCCCGCGCACAGTTATCACTCCGGATCCGCTGGCCCTCACCGTTGTAATCCCGTGCCGGACGCTCACGCTGTAGGTCAGGACCGACACATGGGCCTTCGCCAACATCACCAGCTGCCCCGGGCCAGGTTGTACGGCCGCGGCCGGGTGGCCTGACGCCGAAGCCGGAAGAATTGCCGCCGCCATGCAGCCTGCCGCGAGCACGGCCACGGTCGTGACCCTTGGCCAGCCTCTTCCTAGTCGAATAGCCACAACGGCCCTCTCTTCCCCGATTGCGTTACGGATGGTAACCAGGCGCAAGCACCATGATGTAGCTACGCCTGTATCCGAGGTCCAGAGAACGGTTACCTAGCCGATGGTGTGCGACATTACCCCTGTCTCCGGCTTTACGTGTGAGCGAGGAGGACAGAAAACACTTACCTCACCGCTAAGAGTTACTGTCGGGACGGAGATCGGAGGCCGCCAGGCGGCTGACGGCAGAGGACAGCAACAGCGACAAGCAATCCCTGCCTCGGCCGCCCGACCACAGCCCGCCGCATCTGGCTGCCGTTCCAGCACTGGGGTTCTGTGCGGCCTAAAAGCAGACAGCCGTGCGACGGCGCCGCTCCATCGAGCACCTGGCCTACGCATTACGAGCGTGCCCCCGTGTTGCCCCCGAACTGCCATCAATAGCCAACGACCGCCACCAGCAGCAACCTGTGAACATGAAGCTCGCCCGGGCTTTGAACCCGTGAGCAGCGCACGGTGACACGCTCGTAATGCGTAGGTCATCGGTTCGATTCCGATAGGCGGCTCGCAGGTCAGAGGCCCCTTCCGATCATGGAAGGGGCCTCTTTGCTAACGGGTTTGCTAACAGCAGCCTGGGTGTGCGTCGCACTGTCGGCCGGGCTATGCGGCGTTCACTGCCTGGGCGAAGATGTCCGCGGCAGCGGCCTCGGCGGAGCGGATCACGTGGGCGTACACGCGAAGAGTGATCGCCGGGTCGGCGTGGCCCAGGCGGGCCGCGACGACATGCACCGGGACGCCGGACAGCAGCAAGGTCGTGGCATGAATATGTCTCAAGTCGTGCAGCCATGCGTGTGGTAGCTGGTCCTTGGGGCGTGGCGCGTTCCCTGGCTCGTTGTGGGCTCGGCTGAGCTTGGACATCAGCGACGTGACGGTATCGGGGTAGATCGGTTCGCCCCAGCCGGTCGTGAAGACGTAGCCGTCCTTGGTGCCGCACCAGGAATCGCCCGCGTGCAGTTGCTCGGCGGCCTGGTCCTTCTTGCGTTGGCGCAGGACGGCAGCCGTTTCGTCATCGATGGAGACGACGCGGGTCCGGCCGCTCTTGGTGGTTCCGTTGACCCGCTCACCGCCGATCACGGCTGTTGATCCAGTAATGGTGATCTTTTTCGCGTCGAGGTCGATGTCGGTCCAGCGCAGGTTGAGCAGCTCGCCCCGGCGGGCTCCGGTATAGGCGGCGACGTGGAAGAAGGCGAACAGCCGGTGCTGCCTCGCGGTGGCCAGGAACGTCCGGAGTTGGGCGACGGACCAGACGGTGCCGGGCTCGGCAGCCTGGGCGCGTGGCCGCTTGGCTCGTTCCACGGGATTGCTGCCGATGAGTTCGTCCACGATGACGGCGTCGCGGAAGGCCTTCCTGAGCACCGCGTGCAGGTGGGTGACAGTCGGTACGGCGAGCGGCTTGCCGTCGCGGCCTCCGCTGGTCAGCAGGTCGCGGTAGAGCTTGGTGATCGTGGAAGGGCGCACGGCCTGGATCGGCAAGTGGCCGATGCGCGGCGTGACGTAGAGCCGGATGCAGGAGCGGTAGTCGAGCAGGGTACGCGGCTTGATCTCCATCGCATGGCTGTCGATCCAGTCAGCGAGATATGCGGCCACAGTGATCCGGTTGTGGTCGATGTACTCGCCCCGGTGGGCCTTGACCCGGTTCTCGTCGCGGGCGGCCTTGGCGGCTTCCTCAGTGGCGAAGCCGCCGACCCACCTGGGCTTGCTGACTCCCGTCTCCGGGTCCTTGACGCGGATGACATAGGACCAGGTGTGGCCGCGCTTCATCACGCCGTCGCGGAGCTTGGGAGCGTTCTTGCGTGGCTTCCTGCGGCGGCCGGGCTCATCGGCGGTCGTGGTGTCGGGCATTACGCGGCGGTCCTTTCGGCGAGAAGCCTGGAGACGTACGCCTCCAGGGCGGTGAGCGGGATGCGTCGTGACCCGTCGATGCGGATCGACGAGATAGCGCCGCTGGCCAGTAGCTCGTAGAGCTTGCTGCGGGAGATGGCCAGGGCCTCGGCGGCCTCGGGCACGGTCAGCAGGAGCCGGGGCACGGCACACCTCCCGTCGGGTGCGGGGACGATGTGAGCAAGTTGGGAGGGACCCGGTAGTCGCGTCCGGCGAAGTGCCAGTCGTTCACGACGAGCGTGGTGCTGGTGTCGAGGTCAGGCATGAGTCCGGCGGCCTTGGCGTATTCGCGCTGGTGGGCGGCGCGGTCGGCACGCAGTGAACTCAAGGTGATCGAGTAGGCGCGACTCTTGGTGGAGAAGTGGCCACGGAAGCCGAGCATGTGCGCCCAGGCGGCCAGTCGCAGGTGTTCCAGTTCGGGGAGCTTGCCGAGACGGAGGCACTCGGCGATATGGCGGCGGGCGTGGTCGCGGACGGGTAGCTCGGCCAGTCGGTCGGCAGGAGTGATCCGGCGGTCCAGAGTGCCGGTGCATTCGGCGGCCTTGGTCGCGTACTTGGCGACGTAGCCAGCGACCTTGGTATCGGTCAGTTCTCCGGTCGTGGCGACGGGTCGCGTGTCGAGTTCCCGGCCCCAGGCCAGGGTGCGCGCCGGGAGCCCTGGCCCACTCGGTGTTGTGATGTTGACGGCGCGGGCGGCCTGGTCGATGGCGGCGGTGAGCCGGGCGAGGTCAGCCCAGGCAGGAGGAGCGGTGCCCGGTCCGGCGGGTCCATCGAGGCGGATGATGGCGTGGAAGTGAACGACTCCACGCCGCTGGTATTCGGCAACCTTGGCGTAGGAGACACGGACCTGGGCCGTGAGCGCCTTGTTGGTCAGCCCGGCCTGCCGGGCGAGTGTGCGGCGCAGGGCGATGGTGAACCGGCGCCACAGGTCGGGCGCGTAGGCGTTGAACAGCACTGCGCCGGTGTAGTCGTAGCACTCCGGGCACAGCGGCTCACCAAGCCTGGTGTCATTCTCGGAGTGCTTCTCGCCGCAGGACAGGCGGCGGCCGTGTGGGCAGGCCCTGTCGCGCCGCCGTGGACGGCACCGCAGCACTCGGCCATCCTTTTCGCGGCGGGCGTGGACCGGGCCGAACGAGGGTGCGGTGAGCGTGGTGAACACGCACGGGTGAGTGGCGACGGTATCCGGGATGCCCTTGCCGCCGGTCAGTCCGGCGCGGACGAGCTGGTAAGTATCGGCGCGGTAGACCTCGGCGCAAGGCGGGCACCGGGAGGCACGGCGGGTCTTGCACGCGATCGGCAGGACCCCGCCGGGCTCGTGGACGGTGGTGTAACGGTGCAGCAATTCGCCAGTGGCGCCGTCGATGTGATCGACGCGGCCACGCAGCAGAACCGGTTGCAGGCACCCACCGGCATGCCGGGTGGTGCCAGCAGACACAGGGACAGGTGGCAAAGGCGGTACTCCTCTCGTCGGGCCCTTGCGGGCGGCGGTGGACGAGCGGAGGCAAGCCGTAGCCAGGCTCAATGGCATCGGGTTTGATGATCAGCGGTGCTGTGCCGCATTGGCCTGGCCAGAGTTGCCTGCCGCTCAGGCGGTTCGATGTGGCGTTGGCACCGTGACCGGGCACCCGGTGACTCACCGGCCCGGCATATTCACGGCCATGCTTCGATATTGGGAGGTCTTGCTGGCCTCGACTCTACACGTATACAAAGTACGTGCCTAAAACACTCAGTTTCAGGATCGAGTCTTCGCGGCCAACCGCCCGGCCAGTTCTCTCAACTCACTGGCTGGAGGGTCTTGCATGGTGAGCAGGTCGGAGACAAGCTGGCGGACCAGATCATGCCCGCGGAACTGCTCAGGAGTGATCTCTTCAGCCTGCCGCAGCGCGACCACCGCCTCAGGGACCTGGCGGCGCTGCGCATGGGCGCGAGCAACGTCGATAAGCATCCGGGCCTGCCGCTCTGCTGACAGGCCGGAAGTGTCCACGGTGGCGGCGGCGCGAAGGGCGCGGCCCGCGTCGCCGAGCTCGACGGCGACAGCGACCTCGTACAGAGTGACATTGGCAGGACCGAACTCGGTGTTGTAGTCGTCGCATCCCTCGCCCAGCCGGTCGGCCATCTGGCGAGCCAGCTCGAGCTGGTTGTAGGCGGTGTCGGGGTCGTTGCGGCGTGCGGCGATGACGGCGCGTTGCAAGGTCAGGGCGCCCCACAGGGACATGGCCTTCGGATCACCGTCATCGGCCATCGGCCAGAGGGCATCAGCAGCCGTGCGGGCGGTCTCCTCGGCCTGGTCGTAATGGCGGGCGGTGAGGAACACGAACACGAGCCGGAACGCCCCGGCGGCCACCAGCAGCGGGTCGCCTGCCCGTTCGGCGGCGGCCATGGCGCGGTCGGCGGCGATCCAGGCGATGTCTGGCTCACCGAGCTTTTCCAGGGCAGCCGAGCAAGCCTGATAGGTCGTGGCCAGCAGTTCAAATACCTCAGTCCGCTGATTCTCGGCCACTGCCCGGGCGGCAGTTTCTAGGTCTGGGACCAGGCCTTGTAGCAATTCGGTCAGCTCGGTATAGCGCCCGGCGTGGGTTAGGTCCCACGCCTTGCGTGTCTTGCTGCGCAGGGTGCTGATGGCCGGAGCACGGCCACTGTGCAGCATCGCCCGCAGGACATGGGCGCTGGACAGGACCAGCCGCAGCCCGGCTGCGCCTGGCGGCTCCTCGGTCACGGCGGCTACGACGGGAGCCTCGGCGGCCAGCTCGGCCAGCGGCACGTCCAGTGCGGCCGCGAGGGTTTCCAGCACTGACATCCGGTCCACCTTGCGCACGCCGCGCTCGACCTGGGACACCCATGCCACCGACCGGTCGATCATCCTGGCCAGCTCGGGCTGGGACAACCCGCGGCGGTGGCGCTCAGCGGCGATCTTGCGCCCGAGGGCCTGCTGATAGTCCGGGGTGCTCACCCGCCGATGCCCTTGCCGGTCTGCAAGGTCAGCCAGTCAACCTCAGTACTGGCCAGGTATTGGTCCCGCTCGGCGAGGTAGCGGCGGTGGGGGGCAGCCTCGTGCGCCTCGAAAGCGGCCCTGTCTCGGTACAGCTCGTAGATCCGTTGCAGCGGCTGGCCGTCCACCAGGTGTGAGGCATACACCAGCGTCCCCGGTTCACCAGTCTTGATGGCTTCGACGGTCTCGGCGACCAGCCGGTCATAGGCCTCGGCGCTGGTCTCGTCTTTGCACGTGAAGCGCACGCACAGACCGAACATCTGCTTCCTCCAAGTCGCGTGACGCCATGCTCGCACCTGATGTGCTGCGCTAGTACGCGAAGTAACACGGACTTATTGTACGGCTCACAGACTAAGAGTACGCTCAGTGGTGACAGTGGTCGTGTACCAGGCGCATCAGTGAGGACTCATGCAGGCACCAGCACCCAGGGCGCTCGTCTTGCGCACCACCGGCGTCACGTACCCAGGCAGCACCGAGCACATCCGCAGTGTCCGTGCCGACCTGCGCGCGGTACTGCGCGACTGTCCCATGGCCGACGACGTGATCCTCTGCGCCTCCGAGCTTGCAGCAAATGCTGCCCTGCACAGCCACTCACGCCTGCCCGGAGGTACCTTCACCGTCCGGGCCACGATCAGCCCCGGACACCACGCCCGGATCGAAGTCGAGGACAACGGCGGTCCATGGACCCCAGGCGTAAGTGATCCGACCCAACATCACGGGCTGGACATCGTCCGTACCCTCGCCAGCGGATCGGGCATCGACGGCGACGACTCCAGCCGCACCATCTGGGCAAGATTCGACTGGCCCATGCGGCCTTAGCACGACGAGCGCCTGTGCCGCGGGGGCCGTGCCAACACCGGCCTGTTACGACTTTCTTCACGATCATCAAGGGCGCCTACGGCGCCAGCCGCGGACGGCCTAGGTCCGCTGCTGGTAGCGCAGGCGGCGAGCAACCTGCGCTCCAGATCAGCGCGGCATCCGCCGTCGCTGGCTGGGGGTCGCTGGCACTCTGCGGTCACTGGGCGACAGCGTTGGCACGCCCTTTCGGGCGGGAGCCCTGCGGGCGTGGCGGCTGCCGCAGGACCGCTGGCCAGCCATCCCACCGCGACCAGTACCGCGCCGTCACGCGGGTAACCGCCTGCAAGAGCGGACGGCCGTCCCCCTCGCGCCGGGCATCTTGTCACCGTGCAAGGATCACACGCAAGGGCGGGCCTGCGGCCCGTCGCTGACGCGATGGCGCAAGCGCCACCCTTGCGTCTGATCTTTCACGGCAACCCCCGGCAGCTATCGAGGGGGATGGGGAAAGAATCGCGGCATCCTTTACGGTGGTATGCCCTCGCCTCCGCGAGAAATTACATCAGTGTAGTTAATACACCTGTATTGACCTTTTCGTGCAGGTGTCACCATCTGGGTCTAGAGGGGCACTGCGGCAGCGATCACCATGACTGCCATTGATCGCGCCTATGCCCCTTTGGAATCGGGGTTGGCGTGGGGCGTGTACGGGGTTATTACCGAAGAGGAAGATGGGTTACCTTACTCCCAATACCACTAAGTTAAGGCGGCGCGTAGAGCCGGATGGTCGGCGGGCCGTCGTGGACGGTGCCGTGATGGCGGGATTTCTTGACGATGTAACAGTTGTGGCGGGCCCGCCTTATAACGCGTGGGTTGGTCCGGTCCTCCGGCCTTTGGTCCGTCGCTCATTGATTTCGGCGATAGTTTCGGCGAGTAATCTTTCCCGGTGTTCAGGGGGAAAGTTCGCCTGCCCCGTAACGTGGCGGCGGATGACGCGCAGAGAGCGCATGAAAGACAGCCGGTCAGGGTCCTCACCGATCTCGTCAGCTGCGTTGCACATGAGGCGCCTTATCCATAGTGGGTGAGCAGAAGCGCATAGATTTCCTGCCGC
This sequence comes from uncultured Actinomycetes bacterium, assembly GCA_963702235.1. Lineage (GTDB taxonomy): Bacteria > Actinomycetota > Actinomycetes > Streptosporangiales > Streptosporangiaceae > PALSA-505. The sequence goes on along the minus strand of CAVPBZ010000013.1, from coordinate 1,009 downwards.
ACCATCTCGGCGGACTTGGATCGCAGGACTCTCGTGGGGCCGCGCTGGTGGGTTTGACTTCGTCAATGAGGTTTTCGCATTCCCAGCGTTCATGGTAGGCAGCGGCCAGTTCCTCTGCGGTCGCTGCCGCGGCGTAAGGACGGATGTTATCACGCAGATGATTTCCCCGGCGCCGCCGCCCTCCCGGCCGAGGATGTCATATTCGGCGACCCGGACCACGTGCGCTTCAGCGGGATCGATCTCAGCATCCTCATCAGCAGCGCGCAGCAATTCGCCGCGGCGGCGCCTGCCGAGTTTCGAATGGTAGATGACCGACAGGTACGAGCCATCCGGGAGCCACCGCACGACGCGCAAGCCCAGGTTGGCATTTACCCGCCACAGCAGGTCAGCACCGGTTTGGCGGAACTCCTGCCACAAATCGAAACTGTAGAAGTTGCGGTCGGCGATGACCAGCATGTCCTGCTCCAGCCGGGAAGCAAGCTGCCCCGCCAGGACCCGCTCATGAGCGTTGCACGGGCCGACGGCCGCACCGGTGATAGCGTGCGAACCGCATTCACCCAGAACCACTGCCTGCACCTGGGGAAAGGCACTTGCTTTCCTACCATTGTCCATGCGCCCGAACTCGCGAGCGTTGTCTTCGGTATCGGGAACATCGACCATGAAACCGTCAACCGCCATCAGCCGCCGCGAGCCAAGCCAGGCTCCCTTCGTGCCCCGCCGGGCGACCGGGACAGCAGTCTTCTCGAACAGCACACGCAAGGGGTTCGCACCCAGCCGCTGCCGCGCCTGGGTAATCGCTGCCGTTGACGGCACCCTCCAGTCATCCCGCCACGAGCTCATCGATTTCAGCGCCCCCACCAGCTTGCGCATCACCTCTTCATAATCATCATCAAAGAACAGGCACATCGCCTGGCAGAAACGCACCATCACGTGCGCTGGAAGCAATCGCGACCGCTGCTCCCGCCGCCCCGTTTCAGTAAGAACGTCCTCAATGACATCGCGCGGGAGA
>CAVPBZ010000012.1:0-343780 GCA_963702235.1 uncultured Actinomycetes bacterium | reverse complement strand
GTCGTGGCTGACCATGAGCACGGAGCGAACGGCTTCGACCTGCACGCGCTCAGCGGCAACCTGTGCCGGTGCACCGGCTACCGGCCGATCCGCGACGCCGCCTACGCCCTCGGCGAGCCGGACACGGATGATCCGTTCCTCGCACGCCTCGCCGAGCCCGCCCCCGCGCCCGCCGTCACCACGACCTCGAGCGCGCAGGGCAGCTACGTCCGCCCCGCCGACCTTCCCGCCGCCCTCGACCTGCTCGCGGCCCACCCGGACGCGCAGGTGGTCGCCGGATCCACCGACTGGGGCGTCGAACTTAACCTCCGGCACACAAGGGCCCCGCTGACGATCGGCATCGAACGCCTCGGGGAACTGCGCGAGTTCTCGGTCCGCCAGGATCGCATCGACATCGGCGCCGCGCTCACCCTGTCGGAGATCGAGGACCGGCTGGCCGGCCGGGTGCCGCTGCTGGCCGCCCTGTTCCCGCAGTTCGCGTCCCGGCTGATCCGCAACGGGGCCACGCTCGGCGGCAACCTCGGCACGGCCTCGCCGATCGGCGACGCGCCGCCAGTGCTGCTCGCCCTGGACGCCTCACTCGTGCTGGCGTCGGCCGCCGGCGAGCGCCAGGTCCGGGTCGCCGACTACTTCACCGGTTACCGGCAGAGCGTCAGGCGCCCCGGCGAGCTGATCAAGACGATACGGATCCCGCTGCCGGTCGCCCCGGTCACCGCGTTCCACAAGATCGTCAAGCGCCGGTTCGACGACATCTCCAGCGTCGCCGTCGCGTACGCCCTGCGGCTGGACGACGGCGCGGGCGGTCCCGTCGTCGGCTCGATCCGGATCGGCCTGGGCGGGGTGGCGGCCACACCGCTGCGTGCCTGCGCCGCCGAGGACGCGCTGACCGGCAAGCCGTGGACCCGCGACGCGGTCGCGGCGGCCGCCGACGAGCTGGCCCGGGCCGGCACGCCGATGAGCGATCACCGCGCGAGCGCCGGCTACCGGACCGCGATGCTGCGCAGCTCGCTGCTGAAGTTCTGCGCCGAAAGCCCGGCGCCCCGGGCGCAGCGTGAGGAGGCCTGAACCATGAGCACAGCGTACGGGCCACTGGCAGATCGCCCGCACCAGCCGGCCGTGGGCCTGGCGGTCTGCCACGAAAGCGCGGACCTGCACGTCACCGGGGCCGCGCTGTACACCCAGGACCTCGTCGGACGCACGCTCGGCACCCTGCACGCCTGGCCGGCCCAGGCCCCGCACGCCCACGCTCTGGTCACCGGCCTGCGGACTGGCGCCGCCTGCCAGGTGCCCGGCGTGGTGCGGGTGCTGACCGCCGACGACGTGCCCGGCCTCAACGACGCCGGCGAGAAACACGACGAGCCGCTGTTCCCAAGCGAGGTCATGTACTACGGCCACGCGGTCTGCTGGGTGCTCGGCGAGACCCTGGCGGCGGCCCGGCAGGGAGCGGACGCGGTCGAGGCCGATTACCAGCCGCTGCCCGCGCTGATCACCGTGCACGACGCGATCAGGGCCGGGAGTTACCAGGGCCACTCGCGGACGGTCAGCCGCGGCAGCGCGGCCGCCGCGCTCGAGAAGGCCGCGTACCGGTTCAGCGGCGAACTCGAGATCGGCGGGCAGGAGCACTTCTACCTGGAGACCCAGGCCGCGCTGGCGCTCGTCGATGAGAGCGGCCAGATCTTCGTCCAGTCCAGCACGCAGCACCCCTCCGAGACCCAGGACATCGTCGCCCACGTGCTGGGCCTGCCCGCGCACCACGTCACGGTGCAGTGCCTGCGCATGGGCGGCGGCTTCGGCGGCAAGGAGTTCCAGCCGCACGGGCTGGCTGCCGTCGCGGCCCTCGGGGCCACGCTCACCGGGCGCCCGGTGAGCCTCCGGCTCAACCGCACGCAGGACATCACCATGACCGGCAAGCGGCACCCGTTTTTCGCGACCTGGGAGGCTGGCTTCGACGAGCAGAAGCGGCTGAGCGCGCTGCGGGCCACGCTGACCAGCAACGGCGGCTGGAGCCTCGACCTGTCCGAGCCGGTGCTGGCCCGGGCCCTATGCCACATCGACAACGCGTACTGGATTCCCGACATCGAGGTCCACGGCCGCGTGGCCAAGACCAACCGGGCCTCGAACACCGCATTCCGCGGCTTCGGCGGCCCGCAGGGCATGATCGTCATCGAGGACATCCTGGGCCGCTGCGCGCCCCGGCTCGGGGTCGAGCCCGACGAGCTGCGGCACCGGAATTTCTACGCGCCCGGTCAGGCGACGCCGTACGGGCAGCCGGTGCGGCACGCCGAACGGCTGGAGGCGATCTGGTCGATCCTGCTCGAGCGCAGCGACTTCGCCCGCCGCCAGGCCGAGGCGGCCGCCTTCAATGTCACCCACCCGGACGCCAAGCGGGGGCTGGCGATCACCCCGGTCAAATTCGGCATCTCCTTCAATCTCACCGCCTTCAACCAGGCCGGCGCGCTCGTGCACGTCTACAAGGACGGCTCGGTGCTGATCAACCACGGCGGCACCGAGATGGGCCAGGGCCTGCACACCAAGATGATCCAGGTCGCCGCGACCGCACTCGGCGTGCCGACGCACCTGGTGCGGCTCGCCCCGACCCGCACCGACAAGATCCCGAATACCTCGGCCACCGCGGCCAGCTCCGGCTCTGACCTCAACGGCGGCGCGATCAAGAATGCCTGCGACCAGATCCGCGAGCGGCTGGCCACGGTGGCCGCCGGCCAGCTCGGCGTTCAACCCGGACGACGTCCGGTTCACCGGCGGCGTCATCACCGGCATCGGCTTCCACGATCACCAGATCGCCTGGGCCGATCTGGTGCACGACGCCTACTACCAGCGCGTCCAGCTCTGGGCGGCCGGCTTCTACCGCACGCCCGGGCTGCACTGGGACTCCGAGCGGATGCAGGGCGAGCCGTTCAAGTACTTCGCCTACGGTGCCGCGGCGTCGGAGGTGGAGGTGGACGGGTTCACCGGCGCGTACCGGCTGCGGCGGGTGGACATCGTGCACGACGTCGGCGACAGCCTGTCCCCGCTGATCGACCTGGGCCAGATCGAGGGCGGTTTCGTACAGGGCGTCGGCTGGCTGACGCTGGAGGAACTGCTCTGGGACGAGACCGACGGGCCGACCCGGGGGAGGCTGTCCACCCAGGCCGCCAGCACGTACAAGATCCCGAGCTTCTCGGAAATGCCCGAGCAGTTCAACGTCCACCTGTTCGAGCGGGCGACCGAATCGGGCGTCGTGTACGGTTCGAAGGCGGTCGGCGAGCCTCCCCTGATGGAGGCGTTCAGCGTGCGCGAGGCGCTGCGGCAGGCGGTCGGCGCGTTCGGGCCGGCCGGATGGAGCGTTAGCCTCGCGTGCCCGGCCACTCCGGAGGCCGTCTACTGGGCGATCGAGGCCGCCCGCGATGCCGCGCGGGTCCGGCAGCACGCGGAGCCTGCTCCCGCCGCCTACGTGAGGGTCTGAGATGGACTGGCTCGGCGCTGCGCAGCAGCTGAGGCACGACGGCCAGCCGGGCGTGCTGGTGACCGTCGTCGAGGTGCGCGGTCACGCGCCGCGCGAGGCCGGCGCCAAAATGATGGTAAGCCGTGATCGCAGCTGGGGCAGCGTCGGCGGCGGCAACCTGGAGGCGTCGGCCATCGCCCGGTCCCGGGAGCTGATCGAGTCCGGGGCGACTGAACCGGAGTTCCGCGAGACGCAGCTCAATCCGCACGCGCGGAACGAGCACGGCCGCCAGTGCTGCGGCGGCGTCGTGCGCCTGCTGCTGGAGCCGCTCGCCGCCCGGCCCGTCGTCGCCCTGTTCGGGATCGGCCATGTCGGCTACGAGCTGGCGCGCATCCTGTCACGGCTGCCGATCCAGTTGGTGCTGGCCGATTCCCGCATCGAGCAGCTCGACCGGGTCCGGCTCGCGGACGTGATCGACGGCGGCGCGGGCGTCAGCATCCACCACACCCTGCTCGGCGAGCAGGTGCTGGAAAAGCTGCCGGGCGGGGCGCACATCGTGATCATGACGCACGATCATGCCGAGGACTTCGCCCTCTGCGACGCGGCGCTTCGCCTCCCGCAGCCGCTGGGCAGCATCGGGCTGATCGGCTCCAGCGCCAAATGGACCCGCTTCCGGGCCCTGCTGGCCGCCGAGGGACACAGCCCGGAGGCGATCGGCCGGATCACCTGCCCGATCGGCCAGCCCGGGATCAAGGGCAAGGAGCCTGCCGTGATCGCCATCACGGCCGCATCAGCGCTGCTGCAATTCCTGGGCGAACGGGCCAGCACGGCGGTGACCCTGTGACGCTTTACGCCGGCACGATCGTCGACACACAAGGTGATCCGTTCAGCGGTGACCCGGCGGACGCCCTCGCGGCCGATCAGGACGGCGCCCTGCTGGTCCGGGACGGTGTCATCCGCGCCCGGGGCTCGTTCGCCGCGCTGCGTGCCCAGCATCCCGGCGAGCCGGTCACCCGCCTCAGCGGCGGGGTCCTGGTTCCGGGCTTCGTCGACACGCACGTTCATTTCCCGCAGATCCGCTCCATCGGCGGACTGGGCATGCCGCTGCTGGACTGGCTGGAACGGTGCGCCCTGCCCGAGGAGAGCAGGCTCGCCGACCAGGTGTACGCGCGCGCAGTCGCAGGGGAGTTCCTCGACGGCCTGGTCTCGTCGGGGACGACCAGCGCGCTGGTGTTCGGGTCGCATTTCTCGCCTGCCATGGAGGAGCTGTTCGCCGCGGCCGACCACCATGGCCTGAACATCACCTCGGGCCTGGTGGTCAGCGACCGGACCCTGCCTCCCGACCTGCTGAACGCGCCCGAGACCGCGCTGGCCGACAGTGCGGATCTCATCCTCCGCTGGCATGGACACGGGCGGCTGCGCTACGCCGTCACGCCGCGGTTCTCGCTGTCCGCGTCCGATGAGATGCTCGACGTCTGCGCGCAACTGCTCGGCAAGGGCGTCTGGTTCACCTCGCATATCAACGAGAACATCGCCGAGATCGCGCAGGTGGCCGGCCTGTTCCCGGGCGCGCGCAACTACCTCGACACCTACCTGCAGCATGGTCTGGTCACCGAGCGCAGCGTCTTTGCCCACAACGTGCATCCCGGCGACGCCGAGCTCGCGGTGCTGGCGGAGCACCGGGCGTCGGTCTCGCACTGCGCGACCAGCAACTGCGCGCTCGGCAGCGGGCTGTTCCCGCTGCGCCGCCATGTCGAGCACGGCGTCCACGTCGCGCTCGGGTCCGACGTGGGCGCGGGAGCGGGCCTGTTCATGCCGAAGGAGGCGTTGCAGGCCTACTTCATCCAGCAGATGCTGGGCCCGGGCGGGCTAAGCCTCACCCCGGTACACCTGCTGTACCTGGTCACCCGGGCCGGCGCGAAGGCGCTCGGCCTTGACGGCCAGGTCGGTGACTTCGCGGTGGGCAAGGACTTCGACGCGGTATGGCTGCGCCCGGCCGCGGGAAGCACGCTGGCGGTCAACCTTAAGCACGCCTGCGACGTCACCGACGCGCTGGCCAGGATCTTCACCCTGGCGACACCCGCGGACGTGGTCGGCGTGTGGGTCCGGGGCCAGCGGGCTGAGCCACACCAGCACGCCCGGTCCGCGCGGCCCCAACCGGTCCGGTAAGCCCGGTCGCCCAGTGCTGACACGGATCAAGCCTCGCCCCACTGGGCGAGGCTCGCGCGATAGGGTCGCCAGCCGCCGTAGCGGGTGATGTCCTGGTGGATGCCGCGCTGATGTTCCGCTTCCCGCAGCACCATGGCGAACGACAGTTTCCCGTTCCCCAGTTCGATGACCGATAGTTCCAGTTCCGGTGGCTCCGTCGCCAGCAGCGCGCGCAGCGGCCCCATGGGCACGTCGTACAGCTCGCCGAGGATGGCCTGACCCCCCTGGGCGGCTGGGTACAGGGCGGGGAACTCGTCGCGAACCGAGTAGAACAGGTACCTCGGCGCGGTCCACCGCTCGCCGATGAGCGGAACATCCGCGATGGCGTGGTGAGCGGAACCGCCGCGCATTCCGTCACCGTTGAGGAACATCAGGGCCATCCGCGCCTCCGTCCGTTCCCTGGCCACGTGAGCTCGCGCCCGTCGTCCCCGGTCGTGCTGCGATCTAAACGTCGGCATCCGAACGACTCCTCCGGGAGCGTCGGCAATACCGGCTCTGTGGGCTAAGGCAACTCCAGCGACGTTTGCATACGGACGACGTGAGGCCGTCCTTGATCCGAGGAGGACGACCGTGGCCGAGCCTGGTCCCGTTGATGTGGTCAGCTCCGGAGCAGGCGGGCGAGCACGGCCGCTTCGCTGATCTCGGGTTGCCTGGTCGCGGTGAGTAGTGTCATCTGCTGATCCTTCGCAAGCCCGCGCAGGTGCGCCAGTGCTTCCGCCCGTTGGGGATCTTGCAGTTCCAGCTGGTAACGGTGGGCGAATTCCGCAAAGCGGTCCGGGTCGTGGCCGTACCACTTGCGCAGCTCGTCGGACGGCGCGACGTTCCTGCACCACTCGTCGAGTGCCGCCCTGGCCTTCGTTAGCCCCCGCGGCCAGATCCGGTCGACTAGCACTCTGGTGCCGTCGCCCGGCTCCGGCTCCTCATACACCCGGCGTACCTGGACTTTTCCTCCCGCCATCGGCTGCCCCTCACTCCAGAGGTTTCGCTCCCGGCCAGAAGACTTGCCGGTGCGTGAACCCGGTGAGCTCGCTCCGCTGCGGTCGGCCTGCCCAGCGGGTAACCCGCCCGCACAGGCCACGATACGACCAGGACCCAAGCGCTACTCCCTGTCAGATCTGGAAGTCTCGCTGCCGGCGGCGTTACCAGCCGTTGGGGAGGTTCTGGTGGACAGCCTGGCCCGACCGGGCGCGGACCCGGGAGGCGACTCGCCGGCCGAGGTAGCCGGCAGCGGGGATGGCACCTCGGCGCCAGCGCGCAGGACAGGCGGCACCTGGCCACGTCCCGGCCCGGAACGTACCGTGGCCGTGGCGAGGACCTGCTCGACCAGCTTGACTACGAGCCGGCCGACGATAACCGAGGCGGGCTCGTGCGCAGCACTACTTCATCCGGGCGTCCATAATGTCGTAGAGCGACATAAATCACCGGCCACGGTGGGGTTAAAGAACCCTGCACGCCAAGCTCGGCGTATCCCCCGACGCCGCTCACGGGCACTAGCGGCGGCCACTGTCCTTGACAGCGGGCCTACCTGTTGCGTCCCGGCGTAGGCGCTGGCCGGCGAAGGTGAAACGAGTTAGATCGTGATACGATCTATTGATAAGCGTGTAACCTTCGCGAGGCGAGAAGGTGACGATGAGACGTTACAAGTACCGCGCCGTCATTAAGCTCGATCCGCCAGCCGGCGAAACCGGGGGAACGTCACCGCCCGCAGTGGGCTGTCGGCTGGCGGTGCGAGCACGTCACCATCAAACCCGGTGCTGCAAGTTCTTCAGTGCCCTGGTCACCGCGACCGACCCGTTGCAGCCGGTCGGCACGAGCGCCGAGATGACCCTGACGGTGCTAGGTGATGACGTCCCCGACTACCTCGAAGCCGGTGACACGGTGGCGCTCTGGCGTGGCCGTGACATCGGCCACGGGGTCATTACCCGCCGCCTGTCCTTGTGGATCGAAGCGCCCTAGCAGCACCTGGATGTTACCGACGTGGCAAGCCATTCTCGGAGATCAACGGCAACCCCCTGCCGATCAGTCACCGTCGCTGTTGCGGATGGGTGTTTCCAGCATCCACTTATCGCGCATCAGAGCATTCAGGGCCGCCGCAAGATTGTGCAGTTCAGCTAGGTGGGCTTGGGTCAGCGAGGTTACCAGCCGGTCTCCCTTACGGGTGAGTTCCACGCGCACGACCCGGGCGTCCTTGGCGTCGGGCTGACGTCGGACGAACCCACCCGCCTCGGCGCGATTCACGAGTTCTCCTGCGCTGTGGGGTCGCAGCAGCAGATAGCCCGCGAGATCGCCGACGGTGGGCGGGTCCTGTCCGGGATGACCCTTGATCGCGACGAGGAGCTGGTGCTGGACGTGGGTGAGGCCCACCGCCGCCGCCTGGTTCTCGCTCCAGCGCTGGAAACGGCGCAGTCTTACCCGGAAGGCGAGGAGGTTTTCGAAGTCCTTGCGGGTTAGCTGAGGCAGACCTTTACTTTTACTTCCTCCTCTACTCTGCATTTCCTTGAAGTCCTCCAAGGGCCGATGGCCCTGCGGGCCGCCGGTGGCGGGTAGTTGACCGTAGTCAGGGTGATTACCGCGCTCGAGCGTACTATGCCCGGGCGCCGGGGGAGGCCGCTGCGGGTGAAGCGAGGCAGTCCGGAACGGCGGCGGTGCTAGCGGAGCGAAATCGTTTTGCGCCCGGCTATATCGTGGGACGATTTAGGCAGTGGGCGCATCCGTCTGCTCATGTCCCCGCCGGACAGGCGCAGCAGCGCCCCGATCACCACGTGCCGTTGGCGCCGACCAGTGACGGTCGTCGGCCGCCCACTCCGCTGGCATGCAAAAATATCGTTCTACGGCGTGTTTATCTATCGTGTTACGAGGTACTTGGGTTACTGTTCGAGGAAAACCCGGAGCGGGCAGGGTCATGTCCCCGCCCGCACCGATCGCCGGGCGATACCCGGGGCTACAAACCGACGAGCCAGCGGACCCCGCGCTGTCCCAGCCAGGAGGTGGGTGATGAGCCTTCGCCGCCGCGAACAGCGGCAGTTGCAGCTCACTGACCGTGCCGTGAGCCGCTCGGATCCCCAGCTCGCGGGGATGCTAGCCGTATTCAGCCGGGTTGCTGCCGACGAGCCGATGCCGTGCCACGAGGAGCTCCGTACTCTCGCCAACGGGATGCCAGGCCGCATGCGGCCCGCCGCCGCGGCGATAAGGTTCTTGATCGCTCGCATCGGCGCTGTGGTCCAGAGCACGGGTGTAGCGGCCATCTTGGGGACCGCCGACCTCGCAGCAGACCCTAGACATGCCAGCGACGTGCACCCCGTCTTCCGCGTCCCGGGAGCAGCCTGTCCCGCGCCAGCCACCAAAAAGACACAAGGAGGACATTCCATGACGCCCAGAAAACGCCCATCCCCACTGCCACCAGACCCATCCACCGCGGCGGACAACTCCCCGCTTCCCTCGAATCCCCACAGCGACCGCATCGGATCGCCGTTGTCCCCTCACCCTGATCCCGACCGCAGGAGCTCGCCGCTGCCTCGTAATCCACGCTCCGACGCGTGCGGCTCCCCGCTCCCTCCGGATCCCACGCCAGCGCCCATCATCGAGCCCTCCGAAAGGCCAACCAGTCGATGAATGGCAACCGCCCGCAGACCGGTGGGAGGCTCCTAGTGTCATGACGCGTGTCTCTCTTTAGTTTTCTTTCAGGGTGCGGGACAATGGAGCATGCCGAATCGCGTCCGCATCCCGACCGTGCCCGACGCTGACCGGGCCGAGCTGGAACGCCGTGCCCGGGACCGGGGAGCACCGGCGCGGGTGACGGAGCGGGCCAGGATCGTGCTGCTGGCCGCGGACGGGCTGACCGGGCCGCAGATCGCGGAGCGGGCCGGCTGCACCGAGCCGACCGTGATCAAATGGCGCCGCCAGTACGCGGAGGGCGGGCTGGCCGGGCTGGAGGACGCCGCCCGGCCGGGCGGGCCGAAGACGGTGCTGACCGATGAGGTCATGTGCGAGATCCTGGCCGCGACGGTCACCCCGCCGCCAGAGTCGCTGCAGGCGCAGGGCGTGACGCACTGGTCGTCGCGGCGGCTGGCCGACTGGCTGCGTCGGACGAAGAAGATCACGGTCAGCCACGACTCGATCTCCCGGCTGTGGCGGAAGTTCTGCCTGCAGCCGCACCGCACCGAGGGGTTCAAGTTCTCCACCGACCCGCAGCTAGCGGCCAAAGTCCGCGACGTCGTCGGCCTCTACCTGCACCCGCCGGAGAACGCGGTCGTGGTCTGCGTGGATGAGAAGTCCCAATGCCAGGCGCTAGAACGCACCCAGCCGATCCTGCCGATCCGCCCGGGGATCCCGGAGCGGCAGACCCATGACTATGCCCGGCACGGGGTGACCTGCCTGTTCGCCGCGCTGGACGCCGCCACCGGCCAGGTCACCGACGCCTGCTACCCCCGGCACCGCCACCAGGAGTTCCTGAAGTTCCTGAAGAAGGTCGCCACCGCCTACCCCGGCACCGACCTGCACGTGGTCTGCGATAACTACGCCACCCACAAGCACGCCGAGATCCGCAAGTGGCTGGCCCGGCCAGAGAACCAGCGGATCACCCTGCACTTCACGCCCACCGGATGCTCCTGGATCAACCTCGTGGAGTGCTTCTTCTCCGTCATCACCCGCCAGGCCATCCGCCGCGGCTCCTTCACCTCCGTCAAGGAGCTCACCACCGCCATCGGCGCCTTCATCGACTCATGGAACGACCATCCCCGGCCCTTCGCCTGGACCAAGGACGCCGACCAGATCCTCGCCAGCATCAACCGCGCGAAGACTAAAGCAACCGCCCTTACAGAGCACTAGTCGAGCAACGCCGATGGATCGCTCGGTTCGTCGGAGTTCTCACGAAAGCCGCCGCGCCCAAGCCCACCGCGTGAGACTGCAGTGCCCCAAAAGGGTGTCCGCGCCTGTTGGCACCGAGGGATGGAGACTTTCATCTGGCCACCAGCGGCGACACGCACCTGGCCGTTGACAAAGGTGTGCTCGTCTTCCACGAGGAAGACTAATTTATTGCACGGGCACTCACATCGCAGGCAATTCCAGGATTCCAGCCGGAGCGCAGCAACCGGGCAAGCTTGGATAGGCGCATGAAGAACACCCGGACAGCGAAGCTCCCTAACTGGGTGATCTGGGCGCTCGCCGTAGGTGGCAGAGGGCATTCAAGGGGACTGTAACTTCAACGGTGTAACTCCAGAGACGTAGGAGACACCAGTGACTGACGTGACGACGGATGGGGACCAGGCGCAGCCGGAGCTGCGAGCGGCGGATGAGCAGCTGCTGCGCGAGCTTACCGAGCGGGCCCGCAGCGGCGGGCTGAAGCTGACCGGCGAGGGCGGCCTGCTGGGCAGGCTGACGAAGGTGGTGGTCGAGGGCGCCCTGGAAGGCGAGCTGGATGACCATCTGGGCTATGGCAAGCACGACCCTGCGGGGCGTAATGGCAGCAATTCCCGTAACGGCCACCGCGCCAAGACGGTGCTGACTGACACGGGCCCGGTGGAGATCACCGTGCCGCGGGACCGCGATGCCAGCTTCGAGCCGAAAATCGTCGCTAAAAGGCAGCGGCGGCTGACCGGGGTCGATGAGATGGTGATTTCCCTGTCGGCGAAAGGGCTGACGCACGGGGAAATCGCCGCGCACCTGGCCGAGGTCTACGGCGCGGAGGTGTCCAAGCAGACGATCAGCACGATCACCGACCGGGTGATGGAAGGCATGGCGGACTGGCAGGGCCGGCCCCTCGACCCGGTCTACGCGGTGATCTTCATCGACGCCATCAATGTGAAGATCCGCGACGGCCAGGTCGCCAACCGGCCCGTCTACCTGGCCCTGGGCGTCACCACCGACGGCGAGCGTGACGTCCTGGGCCTGTGGGCCGGCGAGCACGGCGACGGGGAGGGCGCCAAGTACTGGCTGCGGGTCCTGGCCGAGATTAAGAACCGCGGAGTGCGGGACGTGCGCATGCTGGTCTGCGACGGGCTCAAAGGGCTGCCCGACGCGGTCAGCGCCGTGTGGGAGAAAACCATCGTGCAAACCTGCATCGTCCACCTTCTCCGGAATTCATTCAAGTACGCGTCGAAGAAAGACTGGGGCCAGATCGCGAAAGACCTCAAGCCCGTTTACACCGCGGCATCCGAGGCGGAAGCACTCGACCGGTTCGCCGACTTCTCCGGCAAGTGGGAGAAACGCTACCCGGCGATCATCCGGCTCTGGGAGAACGCGTGGGCCGAATTCGTGCCTTTCCTGCGGTTCGACCGGGAGATCAGGACCGTCATCTGCACCACCAACGCGATCGAGTCGATCAACGCCCGGCTCCGCAGAGCGGTCAACGCCCGCGGCCACTTCCCGACCGAGCAGGCCGCCCTCAAGTGCCTCTACCTGGCCATCACAAGCCTGGACCCGACCGGCAAGGGCCGCAAGCGCTGGACCAACCGGTGGAAGGCCGCCCTGAACGCCTTCGACATCACCTTCGACGGCCGCCTGTCCGCCGGCCGGAAGTAGCACCCACAAGATCAGTTACACCGAAGACTTGACAGACCCCATTCAAGCTCAGAATCTATTCGGCAGGGCCACCTGCACGGAGTTGCCTTGGTGTAGATGCCTACCGTCGGTAACGGGTCATGGCCGCGAGATCGTCGCTGCCAGTGGATCCGTTTCACCGCGTCGGTGGTCCAGGTCGATGTTGGGCGGGGCAGGGTGCCGTTGCGGTAGCGGGTCTGTGCCTGTGAGGGTGCCTGATCACCAGCGGATGAACAAGTCCAGGCCTGGCAGCGCAGCTGTGACTGCGCCGGGGAGGACTCGATCAGCTGCCCAGGCCCTCTGGCCAGACCAGGCGAACCCGCGGCTATGCGGTGCGGTGCCGGAGGTCGTCATGCGGGCGGTGTGCGGCGCGGGTTCGAGCAGCCGGCTGACGCCGCAGGTTTCCGCCAGGTGCCGCGCTGGGCTGTTCGAGCACGCGGGCCGGCGGACGTCAGCTTGACCTGTTCCGGGATGGCCGGAATTGAATCGGCGACACCTTACCCCGGAGAATCGGCGACCCCTTCCCCCAGGGCTCCGGCGTGTTCCGTGAATGTCCCGTTTCTGACTAATCGAGGCCGTGGAGGGGGAGGGTTTCGGCGGGTGTGGTGTGGTCGCGCCGGCCTTCGGGGACGTGCAGGTAGCCGGTGTCCTTGATGGCCGCGATGATGGCGGCGCGGATGGTGGCCAGGTTGGCGGGTCCGCTGCCGGTCCGGCTGGTGGCGGTGTCTTCGCTGAATGTCACGTCCCGGACGTGGTGGTGGGCCTCGATGAACCAGTGCTCGCGGACCAGGCGGGCCAGATCCGGCGTGGTAGCGTGTGCGCTGGTCAGGCTGGTGATGGCGTAGACGGTCTCGCGGGTGGTCTTGCCGGTGGCAGTGTCTTCCCGCCGGCGGGTGATCTTGATGGCCTGGCGGGCGTGCGGGAAGTCCAGGCGGTCCACGTGCGCGGCCTTCAGGGTGCGGGTCTCGAGGCGGCCGTGCCCGCTGTCGCGGGCGGAGGCACCGGCGGGTATCTGCCGCCAGGGCAGGGCCTTGATCCGGGCATGCAGCAGCGGCTGGTTCCGCTTGACCACGGCGATGTAGTGGGCCTTCTTCTCCTCCGCCAGCCAGTTCAGGTTCGCCCGCACCGTGTGCAGGGCGTCGAAGGTCACCACGGCGCCGTCGAGGTCCACAGCTGCCAGGAGTGCGGTGAAATGACTGGTCTCGTTGTACTTGACGTCCACCTCGAGGTGATCCAGCAGCTGCCCGCCGTGTTCGGCGGCGCCGAGGAGATGCACCCGGGTGCCGTCAGGGCGCCGGGCGCCGCGGCAGGTCTTGCCGTCCACGGCCACGGCCCTTAACCGGTCGCGGGCCAGCGTTTTCGCCTGTTCAGCGGCGCGCCGGGCACGGTAGCCGCGCACGCTGGCCGAGCGTGGCCCGCCGGAGCGCTGCCGGCGGCGCGGACGTGGTCCGAGCAGGGCCTGGCTCAGGGCGCGTGGGTCCAGTCGGTCCAGGACCACCCGGATCGTCTTCTCATCCGGCGCCCGGTAGCGGCCGGCCAGCGGGTCCCACGGGGTGCGCAGCCGGGCCAGGTCGGCCTGGCTGGCCCGCCTGATCCACTGCCCGACCGCGGTGAACCGGTCGTTCCCGGCGACGGTGAACGCGCGGACCGCGACCGCGATCAGGCAGGCCAGCGGGTAGATCCGCCCTCGCGGTGAGCGCGGGTCGGGCAGCGCTTCCAGCCGCTGCCACGTATCAGCGGCCAGGCCCTGGCCGTCGGCACCGGACTCGACCACGCGCGCAACCACGCGCGACGATGCCACTGCGGGCATGCCACACCTCGTTCACGTAGACCTCAGAGACCTACATGATCACGTGGCATGCCCGTGTCTACAAGCTGCGCAATACCGCCCTACCACCGCTTACCGGGCCAATGGGGGTAAGCCCGGAACACGCCGGAGCCCTGCCCCTTCCCCCGGAGAAAAGGACCGCCCGGGCGGGCGGCGCCGGGGCGCGACCAGGGACGCACGCGTTCATGGCCAGTAACCCCTGGCCAGAGCACGGTGGCGTCCGGAATCCGGTGTAAATCGGCGGGCGTGGTTCCCAGCTTCATGATCAGGTTAGGCGACGGTGCTGACAGTTTCGCAGCCGTCGGCCGGCTGGCTGGTGGTGACGGTGCGTGGCCGGAGCTGGCGGGGTGGGTCGAGCAGCGAGCGGCGCAGGTCCTGCAGCAGCCGGAGGCCGTCTGAGGTCATGTTCACGCCCCGCCAGCCACGGGAGGCCCGGTCCAGGACGGCCCAGACCAGGGTGAGGCAGCTGGTCTCGCCGGGGAGCCGGCCGATGACCTTGGTCCGGCGGCGGGTCTCGCCGAAGGTGCGCTCGATGAAGTTGGAGTGCCGGACGCGCTGGTGGTGTTCGGCGGGGAACCGCAGGTAGGCGGTCAGGCCCTCGCGGTCGGTGGTCAGGCACTTCATCGCTGAGGGGTAGGTGGCACAGTACCGGGCGGCCGTCGCGCTGATCCGTGCGTCGATGAGCTCCACCAGGGCCGGGCCAGGCTGGGCCGTCAGCTCCTCGGTGTCGAAGATCTTCCAGTAGGCGTCCTTGACCTCGGCCTGCATCCCGGCCGGCACCTTGGCCAGCACGTTTCTCGCTCGGTGGATCAGGCATCTTTGACGTAGCGCTTTCGGGTAGGCCTGCTCGATCGCGGCGATCAGCCCGGGTGCCCCGTCAGAGATGACCAGCAGCGGGGAGGCCAGGCCGCGGTCCTTGAGGTCGGTGAGGAAGGCGTGCCAGGCGTCGGCGGACTCACCGGTGCCCGGGGCCAGGCCGATGAAGGCGGGCTTGCCGCTGGTGGTGATGCCCCAGGCGGCGAGCACCGGCTCGGCCGGCGAGCCGGGATGCATCCGGAAGAACGAGGCGTCCAGGAACAGGTAGCCGGGCGTGACGTCGTCCAGGCGGCGCCGGGCCCACGCCTCGTACTCATCCTTGATCTGCTGGCAGATCGCCGACACGGTGGACTTGGAGATCGCGGCCTGGTCACCGAGGGCATCAGCCAGGGTGGCCTCGATGTCGCGGACCGACAGGCCGCGGACGAACGAGGCGATGACCAGGGACTCCAGCGCGTTCGTCTTGGTCACATGGCTGCCGAACAGGCGGGAGGCGAACGCTTCGGTCGTGCCGCGCAGCTTCGGCCGGGCCAGGGCCACCGGCCCGGCGGTCGTCTTGACGCTCGCTTCCCGGTAGCCGTTACGGGAACCGGGCCTGGCGTCCTGGCAGGCCGCAGACCGCTGGTAGCGGTCGCGGCCGAGGAACTCGGTGACCTCGGCCTCCAGGGCGGCCTGCATTAGCAGTTGCGCGCCGAGCCGGGCGACCTCCTCCAAGATCTCTGGAAGCGCCTTGTCCTGAGCGAACAGCTCATCGATGTGGTGGCGGATACGGTCAGTAGGGGATACTCGATGTGACACGGGCGTGGGTCCTTCCCTTCGATGACTTGGCGGTCTTGAAGGGAACCTACGCCCGTCTTCTATTTACACCGGATCTTGGACGCGACCAGAGCACTGCATGCGGAGGACATACCAGACCAGTCATTATCCGCCGTCGATGGGAGCGCATGTGCGCTCCCATCGACGCCAAAGGCCGGTCCCGAGACCTGAAACCAGCCTCTGACCTGCGTCGGGACGGCCGGATTTGAACCGGCGACCCCTTGACCCCAGGAATGCAGAAGCGATGCCGGCGACCTGCCGTTGCCTCATTCACCCACGTCAGACCGTGCACGCGCGAGCGTGCCAGAGCAGTTTTGAGCAGGTGGGAGCAAGTTGTCGCGCTCCCATTTGCGCTCCCACATAGGGACCGTCGGCCGAATACACCCGGGACCGGGGCACGCTCCTCGGGTCGTCTGTCCACAACGCGGCAATGCCCATGGCGTCGTCGCTGGCAGTCGGCTACCGGCGGCTCGATCGTGGCTATGGGACGCCTAAATACCGTGTTCCGCCGCCGATGAAAGCACTACGGCCCGGCCACGACTAGCTGATTTGTCTGCGGTCGACCCACTGCCTCTGCTCTGTTGACGCATGGAGGTCTTCGGTTGAAGTCCGTCACAGGACCGTCGGGTCGAAGTCGGCGTCCATCGTTTCGAATGCCTCGTTCATGGCCATCATGCTGGAGGCCTTGCGCTTCTCGATCCACCACATGACGCCACCGCCGATGATCATCCAGGCCACCACGATGTATGGCACAAGGCGGAACGGGTAGGCGGGCAGCGGCACGAAGGTCACCCAGACCACCGGGAGCAGCAGCAGCGTGCCGACCAGTGGGATGAGGCCGTGCCGCCACCACCGGAAGTGGTCCGCTTGCTCCCGGCGCATGTAGAAGAACAGGGCAATATTGGCCAGCCCGTACATGATGACGATGGCCACCGTGATGATGTCGCCGAGGAACCCGTAGATGTCGGCTGCGCCGACCCACAGCCCGACCGCGATGAGCAGCAGCGCCGACACCCCGATCTGCAGGTGAACGGCGTTGCTGGGGGTGCGGAACCTGGGCTGGATCTTCGCGAGGTCCTTGGGTAGCACCCCGACCGACCCCATGCCGTGCCACACCCGGGTCACGGCGTTGCTCGAGGCAATGGAGATGGCGACCACGCTATTGATGATGGCGACGAACACGAAAATCCAGCCCAGTCCCCAGACGCGCCTGGCCATCTCGTAGAACGGATTGGGGTTCGTGGCGAATGCTTTCGCCTGGTCCACTCCCCATCCGGCGATGCCGGCGTAGCCCGCGAAGACGAAAAACACGCCGACCAGGAGAATGGATCCGAAGATGGCCCGCGGCAGCAGGCGCCGGGGCTCGTGCGTCTCCCTGGCCAGCGGGGCCACCGACTCGAACCCGCTGAGCGCCAGGATGGAGAACACGATCCCGTACAGGATTCCGTGAATGCCCTTAAGGGAATTGGACGCGTTAAACGGTGCGGCCCAGTCGTAGCTGTGCGCAGGCGAGACCAGGAGGCTGATCGAGAGCGCCACCATGATCACCAGTTCGAGGCAGCCGAGCAGCAGCGCCGTCTTGGTCGAGATGGCGATGCCCCGGTAGATCAGCACCCAGGTCAGCAACAGCCCGGCCAGGGCAAACGCCCACCAGGGAATGTCCACTCCGGTACCGGACTTCAGCACGTTCTCGGCCAGGAAGCCCATGAACCCGAGCACGGCGGGAGGCCCGAGCGGGTCATAGGCGAAATAACTCCATCCGGTGAGGAATCCCCACCGCGGGCCGAGCCCGCGCCGGACGAACGAGTAGTAGCCGCCCGTTGACGGCATGTACCGGCTGAACTCCGACACCGTGTTGGCGATGAACAGCATGATGAGCACGGCGCCGATCAGGGCGATCGGGGCGGCCGCGCCGGCGTAGGAGACGATGAACGGGAGCGTGAACACCACGCTTACCGCCGGCCCGATATGCGTGATGCTCTGGAAGAGGACGTCGCCGAGACCGAGTTTCCCCTTGACGAGGCCCGCGCCCGAGCGGCCGGAACCAACCAGAGGCCTTTGCGCTGATTCAGTCATGTTGGGTCCTTTTGGTGTACAGGAGCGGCTGGGCATGGGCTGGCGGCCGTCCCTACTGGACGACGCCATTCAGCGATATCTGGCCGCCGTTGACGACGAGAACGCTGCCGGTGATGTAGTCGGCATCAGGTGAGGCGAGGAAGGCGATCGGGCCTGCGAGATCCTCGGGATTTCCCCATCGGCGGGCGGGCGGGAACGCGAACAGCGGGCTCCCGCCCTCGGGCAACGACTGGACATCGGCATTGATGTTGGTGCGGATGGTTCCTGGTGCGACCGCGTTCACCCTGATGCGGACGGGGGCCAGGTCCACCGCCATGGATTTGACGAGCATTACCACGCCGCCCTTGGACGCGTTGTAGGGCGCGCTGTCTGGCTCGGCCAGGAAGCTGTTCGTGGAGGCGGTAACGATGATCGAGCCGCCGGTCCCAGCTGATGCCATCGCCCGGGCGAATCCACGGCAGACGAGGAAGGTGCCGGTGAGATTGACGCCCAGGACCGTTTCCCACTCCTCGTCGCTGATGTCAAGGAACGGGCTGCCGCGCCAGATCCCGGCGTTTGATACCACGACGTTGACCCGTCCGAACCGCTGCATGGTCGTGTCCACGAGCCGCGAGACCGACCCCGGGTCAGCGACGTCGGCCGCTACCGGCAGCACCGACGCGGAGGCGGTGATCCGGCTGAGTCGGCCGGTATCCCGGTCCGCGTAGACCACGCTGGCCCCTTCGGCCGCGAACCGGTCCGCAGCCGCTGCCCCAATGCCGCTCCCGGCCCCGGTGACGACGACCACCTTGCCGTCAAACCGGTTCGGCACCGGGGGTGCGGGGCTCATTGCGACCACCCCATGAGGCCGACCAGCGCGAAGTTGGGCTGCGCCGTGTCGAGCCGTCCGTAGGAAGCGAAAACGCCGACATCACTCTCGAGCTTGATCGCGTACTGGGTGCGGGAGGGGATCGTGACGCCGTCGAGCCGGTCGATGCGGATGCAGCGTACCCGCTCGGCCTCGACGACGAGGTCCCGTACCGATGTCGGCGGCTTGTCCTCCCAGTAGAAGACCAGTGAGATCGTGGCCGGCTCGTCGTTGGGGTTGAGGACCATGAGCGATTCATGGCTGGTAAAGCGGTCACCTGGCACCGGCTCGGGCAGGTCGCCGTCCGGGAACCACCAGGTCGTCTTGCCGGTCATCGTTCGTCCTGTCCGGCGCGTCGTACCGCCGCAGCCCGGTCTGGCGCGGGAAGGCTGACTCCGTCCAGTGAGCTGACCGCGGCGAGCCGGTGCAGGTAGCCGGCATAGAGCGGCTCGTATGCGCGGTGGCGGTCCGGGTCCGGAAGCCAGCCCGGGCTCGTCAGCGACATGGCGGCGGCCGCCACGCGAAGATCCGGGTAGAGCCCGGCGCCGACGGCGGCGCACATGGCCGCGCCCAGCGTTACCGGCTGCGAGGTAGACAGGCGGAACAGGGGCTGGCCGAGCACGTCGGCGTGGATCTGCATCCAGAGGCTGCTGCGTGCGGCGCCCCCGGTCACGACCAGTTCGCGGCAGGATACGCCCGCCTCTCCGAGTGTCTCTAGAACAGCGCGGCCGCCGAAAGCCACGGACTCCAGCGTCGCCCGGAACAGGTGCGCGCGGGTGTGAGCGAGCGCCAGGCCTCCCCACATGCCGCGAGCTGCGGGGTTGCGGTACGGGGTGCGACAGCCCCGCCAGGTGTTGACGGCCCACAGGCCATCGGCCCCGGGATCGATGGCAGCGGCTTCGGCGTCGAGCACGGCCAGCGGCACCCCCGGGGCCAGTTGCCGGGAGAACCACTCCGCGGCCGCAGCCGCTGAGGTCTGGCCGCCCTGCTGAGCGATCGTCCCGGGGCCGAAGGCCTCTGGCACCGGCCCGAGCAGGCGCGGGTCAGGCACCAGCCGCTGCGACAGCCCCAGGTAGGACGAGGAGGTCCCGATCGACACCGCGACCCGGCCCGCCCGGTAAACGTCAGCCGCCAGCGCCGCGGCGTAGCTGTCCATCAGCCCCTGGATGACCGGCACGCCAGCAGGCAGCCCGGTGCGCGCGGCGGTCTGCCGGGTCAGCCGTCCGGCCACCGCGCCCGCCGGCAGCCTCGGCACGTCCCACCCAGACAGCAGATCGGCGATGCCCAGGTGGCTCAGCAGATCCGCGGGCCAGCCGCCGGCCAGCGGATCGTAGGACCACTCGGCCGCGATCGTGGCCTGGGCCAGGCTCCACGCGCCGGTCAGCTGAAACACGACCCAGTCGTGCACGTCGACGATCCGGCAGGCCGCCGCGTACCGCTCGGGATCACGGCGGGCCAGCCACAGCGCCTTGGGCAGCATCCACTCTGGCGACACCTGGCCGCCGGTATACCGCAGCACCGGGTGCTGGGTACGCGTGATTTCCGCCGCCTCCGCGGCGGCGCGGGTGTCCATCCAGAGCAGCGACGGCCCGACCGTGACGTCGTCGTCCCCCACCGCGACCGCGCTGACCGCTGTCGAGGCCACGCAGAGGGCAGCCGGCGGCGGCCGGCTGGCAGCCACCGCGGCCACGGCCCGGTACAGCCCCGCGAGAGCCTCGACCGGCGACTGCTCCGCCCAGCCAGGCCGTGGGTGGGACGTGGTGACGCTCTCCCGGTGGCTGGCCAGCAGCGCGCCTGCCTGCGAGTAGAGCCCGGCTCGCACGCCCCCGGTGCCGAGGTTGACGCCGAGGACGGTGGCGCCGGCCGCCCCCCGCCCGGTCATGGCTGCCGTCCCCCGAAAACTTCCGCGAACGTCTTGACGAGGGTGGCCACGTCGTCGTCGCCGATCTGGCGGTGAGTGACGAAGCGGATCGTCGTGGGCGGCCGCGAGGACGCATTGATGCCATGCCGGTGCAGGTCAGCTACCACCTCCTCGGAGGTACGGCCGGACGGGGCGACGTCCACCAGGACGAAATTGGTCACCGGGTGCGGGGTGAACACACGCAGGCCGGCCAGGTGCTGCAGGCCCCCGGCGATCTCGCGGGCCCGCTGGTGATCCTCGGCGAGACGGTCGATCCCGGTCTGCAGGGCCACGATCCCGGCAGCGGCGATCACGCCGGCCTGGCGCATCGAGCCGCCGAGCAGCTTGCGTGCCCGCCGCGCCCTTGTCACGAACTCCGCGCTTCCGGCGAGCAGCCCGCCGACAGGAGCGCTGAGCCCCTTGCTCAGGCAGACGGAGACCGAGTCGGCCCGGCCGGACAGTTCGGTGACGTTGACGCCCAGCGCCACCGCGGCGTTGAAGATCCGCGCCCCGTTGACGTGCAGGTGCAGGCCATGCTCATCGCACAGCGCCCGCAGCCCCGCCATCGTGGCCACATCGGTCACCGTCCCGCCGGCCCGGTTGTGCGTGTTCTCCATGCACACCATGGACGTCGGCGGATAGTGCTGGTCGGGCTTGCGCAGGTAGGGAGCGACCCGCTCGGCGGTCAGCACGCCGTCGTCGGTGGGGATTGTCCGGGGCATTACCCCGGCCACGGTGGCCATCCCGCCCGCCTCGTAGTAGACGATGTGGGAGTCGGCCTCGGCGATGGCCTCCGTGCCCCGGTCCGCCGCGGCCAGCACCGCGCTCAGGTTGGACATGGTGCCGGTCGGCATGAACACGGCGTCCTGATGGCCGAGGATGGATGCCCCCAGCCGCTCGAGCTCGTTCACCGTGGGATCGGAGTGGTAGACGTCGTCGCCGAGCTCGGCGTGTGCCATCGCCTCGATCATCGCCGGCGTGGGCTCGGTCGCCGTGTCATAGAAGTGCAGCATCTGGCTAGTGCTCCCCGGCCAGGATGGCGGTCGCGATCTGGCTGTCGGTGACGAGGATGTTCACCAGGCCGGACACGATCGCGGCGCGGACGGCCCGGCTCTTGCGCCAGCCGCTCGCGACCCCGATCCGGCGTGGAGTGCGCCGCAGGTCATCGAGCCCGATCGAGATCGTGCGGTCCTCCAGCCCGGAGCTGAGCACCTCGCCGTCCTCGGTCAGCACGTAGGACAGCACGTCGGCCACGGCGCCGCGGCGCAGCAGCTCGCCATGCAGGGCGTCGTCGATCACTCCGCCGTAGCGGAGCCTGGACGTGGCCGGCTCGGTCAGCGACCCGATCCCGAGAACCGCGATATCGAGCTGCGCGAACTTATCGAACGTGGTCCGCAGATCATCGTGGGCCAGCAGGACCTGCCGCTGGGCCGAGTCGACGAGGGCCGGCGCGAAAAGCAGGTGGGGCTCGGTCCCGAACCTGCGGGCCAGATCGATGGCCAGCGTGATGGAGGACATCTCCGACGCGACCCGTCCGCGGCCGCCGATGAGCTGGACAACCTCCGCCTTTCCGGGAATGCGCACGGGAAGCTGCGCCACCAGCCGCTGGACCGTCTCGCCGAGCGAGATGCCGATGACGGCACCGTCCAGCGCCTGCTCCAGCAGGAACCGGCCTGCCGCATCGGCTACTCGCGACTGGAGCTCGGACTCGCCGACATCCTCGCCGTCGACGACGAGGACCGCGTTCAGGCCGAGGCGCTCTTCCATCTGGACCTCAAGATCGGAATGCCAGCGATCCGGCTCGAGGATGCTCACGCTGACGTAGCCCGCATCGAGCGCGGCGCGCAGCAGCCTGGCGACCTGGAACCGGCTGATCCCGAGGTTGGCCGCGATCTCCTTGTGGGACAGGCGGCGCCGGTAAGCCTGGTAGCAGACCTTCAGCATCAGCCGCTGGCTTTCCGACCCCGCCATCTCAGCCTCCTCTGGCGCTCATATGAGCCAAGGCGCTTAAATGAGCATGTTGGCTCAGACCATTCACGACGTCAAGAGCGCCGCAACACCCCATAGGCGGCCTGACCAGCCTGCAGGAGGAGACATGGAGAGCACCGGCGAGACCTGGTGGCAGGAACTGCGGTCGGAGTTTCCCTACCTGAAGGATCACGTGTTCGCCTGGTCCGGCGGGCAGGCACCGATTGCGGCCGGGGTCAGGGCGGCGATCGACCGGGTGATGGAGGCCTGGGACAGCAATCCGGTCGCGCTCTCCGAACGCGAATGGGCAGTATTCGACGGAACACGACAGGAAGTGGCGACCCTGTTCGGCTGCGAGCCCGCTCGCGTCGCGGTGAGCGAGAGCACCTCCAGCGCGCTGTCCGTGGCCACGGCGATGGTGCTGGCCCGCTGGCAGCGGGCTGGTGCACCCCCGGCCAACGTCGTCCTGCACTGGGACTGCCATCCGGCGAGCAGCTATCACTGGCTGACCGCGAACCAGCTGCACCCAACGCTCAGCGTCCGCTGGGCCGACCGCCGCGATCACCAGGACCCGGTCCAGGCACTGGTCGCGAAAGCCGACGCAGACACGATCGCCGTGGTGGCGACGCACGTGGCCTGGCGCAGCGGTGCCGCTCTCGACCTGCGAGCTCTGGGCGATTGCCGCCGCGCAGGAAACTGGGCGCTCCTGGTCAACGCCGCTCAGTCCGCCGGTGCCGTCGCCCTGGGGCGGCATGCCGACGACATCGACTTCATCGGGTTCCCCGGATATAAGTGGCTGCTGGGACCGCCAGGCACAGGTTTCCTCGTGATCGGGACCAAATGGCTCGACGAGCCGAGCCCGATCAGCGGGTGGGCCGCGGTGCGAGATTTCCCGGTGGACCTGACAGAATTCCTGCCGATGCGCGCTGGCGCCGGGATCCGCTATGGGATGCCGAGCTTCATCCCGCTGGCCGGTTCCCAGGCCGCACTTCAGCTGGTCAACCGGGCCGGGATCGACCGGATCGCCGACCGGGTGACCGGCCTTACCAGCGTGCTTCTGGAGGGGCTCGACGCGCTCGGCTTCGACCCGGTCACGCCTCGCCCCGCGAGCGAGCGGGCCGGCGTGTGCTCGGTCGAGGTACCTGACATGGCCGCGGCGGTCGCTGCCCTCGCCGAGCACCGCATCGCCACGCTCCCCGAGCTGCAGTACGTCCGGCTGGACCTGCACGCGTTCAACAGCGAGGACGACGTGCAGAAGATCATCGACTGCTTCGCCACCCTGCGCGCGCAGCCGCGTCCGTGAGGCCCAGTGTCGTTCCCGTCACCGAGGATGCTGCCGGACTTGCCAGATACGCGATGGCAGAGGCTACCTCCTCTGCGGTGACTAGCCGGCCCATGGGCTGGCGGGCGATGAGGGCGGCGCGCTCGGCGTCGGGGTCGGGTGCGGCGGCCAGCAGCCGGGCTACCCATGGGGTGTCGGCGGTTCCCGGATTGACGCAGTTGACCCGGATTCCCTCATTAATGTGGTCCGCAGCCATGGCGAGCGTCAGGGCGAGCACTGCGCCTTTGATAGCAGAGTAGAGCGCGCGAAGGGGAAGGCCGGCTGTTGCGGCGATCGAGCAGGTGTTGACGATCGCTGCATTGCCTGACTGGCGCAGCATGGGCAGTGCTGCCCTGGTGGTCCGGGCTATTCCGACGACATTTACGTCGAAGACCTGGTGCCACTGCTCATCCGGATTGTCTGCGATCGTGCCCGAGGCGCCGATCCCGGCATTGTTGATGAGGATGTCGATGCCATCCATGGTACGAGCCGCGGCTGCTACTCCCGTTCGCACCGACGCATCGTCGGTCACATCGGTCTTGATCCCGTTGACCGGCTCAGGCACGGCACTGGTATCGAGGTCGAGGACGGTGACAGCAGCACCCCGGGCGGACAGGAGGCGAGCCTGATCCATGAATATTCCCAGGTCGCATGAGGTGACAGGGTTTCCGGCACCGACAGGCGACTCTGATCCCGAGCTACGAGGCGATACCCCGGGGCGGTGAACTCGCAGAGAATTGGCATGAGCCTGGGGCTAATAGCCAGGACATCCGCTATGTCCAGTTGGCGTCACGGTGAACTACGAGCCCTGTTCACTCTTCCCGGCTATTCGGCGCGCTGGGGCCGCACTTCCAACACCTGGCCGGTTCGGTGTGGTACGCGTGTCACAGCACCCTGGCCTGGAGTGTGCACAACGATCCTGATGCGATCAGCACGGAATAGGTCCAGTGAATACTCGAAGGGTTCGTCCGCTGCGTCCACTGTGGTCCGGGTGATGGAAAGCAACGGCGCACCGGTCGCCACGCCGAGCAGTTTTGCCTCATCGGTGGAAGCAGTGACCACTTCGATGCCCTCGACCGCCTCCTTAGGCCGAGTCGAGTAATGGGTATCTAGCAGCTCGTAGACAGAGCCGCCCAAAGGCAGTTCCAGTAGCCCTGGAAACCGGCTGGCCGGGAACATCGCGTGGTCCACCGAGATCGGTTGGCCGTCAGCAAGCCTGATTCGCACTAGATCGATCACGACGTCACCGCGGTCCAGTCGCAGCGCCTGAGTGGCCGCTTCGTCGGCGACCGACAGTTGGGCACTGAGCACTCTGGTGCCCGCCACTACCCCCTGACTCCGAAGCAGTGCGGGGACGCCGACCACTCTAGACAGGTCGCGATCGATCTTGCCTTTGCTGATGAAGGTGCCCCCGCCGCGACCAGGGACCCGGCGGACTAGGCCGTTTTCTTCCAATGAAGCTAGAGCTCGGCGCAACCCCGCCCGGCTGACACCGAACTCGGAAGCCAGGGCGCGCTCGGCCCCGAGTCGCTCGCCGGCTCGCAGTCGGCCAGCCGAGATCTGGTCCGCAAGGATTCGTCGTACGTCATCAGGGGAGCGTCCCCGCGAGGTGGTTCCGTCGTTACTCGCAGTTAGCTTGACCGTATGATCGGTCATTACGCCTCCCCGGGCGGCCGATGTATCTGGAAATGTATGCCGGCCATCTACGACGATAGTCTGCCCCGTGATGAATCCGCCCGCATGGGTGGTTAGGAAAGATGACGTTACCGCCCTCCTGCGTTGTTCCAAGCTGCCGGAGTGGAACAGAGGTGGTCATTTGCCGCACATAGCCTCGGCTTACGTTCTTGGGACTGTCGGTAAATACGTTCCTGGGCTTTACCGCGTTGAAGGTGGTGCCGCTGGTAGCCAGCTCAGTCGCTGCCGTCCGTGCGAACACAAGCTGCCCGACTCGCTCGGTCCATGGTGCGCCAAGCTCAGGGAAGCCGGTAATCGGTCCAGTAACGCGCGATCTGACGATGACTCGGCCGTGGTCGGACGCGGTCGGCGAGGGGCACGCGCGCGTGCGCCGACGGGATGGTGTCCCCAACGTTCGTGCCGATGACGTTGCCGATGTCACCACCGTCCCTCCTGGCGAGGTGACCTTCGGGGGAATATCTCGGATTCACGCACAGGACATCGATGCTGTGCAGCGACGGCGTTAGCGCTACGCAGCCGGGCCCTCCAACGTGGCGACATCGTTGAAGGGCGCGGGCGACCTGAGTTCGCACTGAGCTCAGAGCTGTCCTCAACCGGATGACCGTCGTTGTGAACCGTTCCCGCCAACCGGTCTGGTTTCATTGCCCTCCTCGGCGACCGAATAAGGGCGATGGTGCGGGCGCGCGACGACGCCGACACCGCGTCAGCCATGCGATGTACAGCGGAAACATGTCTGTAACAAGACTTGGAGGCGGTCGGTCGCTAGTTCAACCTCTCAGTCAGCATGGTCAAACCTTTGCTACTTGTCAAGCAACCGTTGATGTGCCACCATCGCAACCAAAGCAGCTTGGACTCCATACCCCAGTCCGGTGAGGGAGATGGCGTGACTGGCAAGCTCGCGACAACAGTGACCGTCCGGGCCACCTGGCCGCGACTCATGGCTGATGCGCTGACCGGGCCGAACATGCCCGCCCCGCCAGAGCGGCGCGGGTTCTCCAGCGACAACAATGCTGCCGTCCACCCCGAGATCCTCGACGCCATCGGCGCGGCGAACGTCGGACACCAGCCCGCCTATGGTGCGGACGTGTACACGCGCTGGGCCGAAGAGATCGTGCGGAGTTACTTCGGCGACCGGGCCGAGGCGTTCTTCGTGTTCAACGGGACCGGTGCAAACGTCGTTGCGCTTCAGGGGATGGCCAGGCTCTTGGAATCCGTGATCTGCGCAGCTAGCGCCCATATCAATACCAGCGAGTGCGTTGCCGTGGAGCACGTCGCTGGGCTGAAGCTGCTTCCGGTGAGCGGCGACCTCGGGAAGATCACACCCGCGCAGCCGGCTGGGACGGCGCACGGCTGGGGCAACCAGAACCGATCGCAGCCCCGGGTGGTATCGATCAGCCAAAGCACGGAACTGGGTACGTGCTACGGCATTGACGAGATCACCAAGATCTGTGGTCAGGCGCATGACCTTGGCATGACTGTTCATGTCAACGGCGCGCGCCTGAGCAACGCGGCGGTCAGTCTGGGTGTCTCGCTACGGGAGCTCACCACCGAGACGGGTGTGGACGTGCTGTCGTTCGGCGGGACTAAGTCCGGGTTGATGTTCGGCGAAGCGGTGATCGTCCTGCGGCACGAAGCGACGCAGGGACCGCAGTACGTCAGGAAGGCGGCAACCCAGCTCGCCTCTAAGATGCGGTACGTCGCGGTGCAGATTGGCACGCTGCCGCCCCGTGATATCTGGATGACCACGGCGCGCCAGGCGAATTCGATGGCCGCTCTGCTCGAACGCGGCTTGCGCACGATACCTGGAGTCCACATTTCCTATCCGGTGCAAGCGAACGCCGTCTTCGCCGTCTGCCAGAGCCGGTCCTCGGACAGACTATCCAGGCCCTCCCTATCTCGCTCTGGAACGAAGCAGAGAACGAGGTGCGGATGGTCGCGAGTTTTGACACTACAGAAGCTGACGTCAGAGAGCTGATAGCGCGCATGCGGAACCTAGTCAACGGAGACTGTGGTCCGGCAATGGCCGTTGACCCGGCCCGGTAAGTGAGAGGTACCGGCCCGGTCCCAGATAAGAATTGGCCCATCAGAAAGACAGGTCCGCACATGGGTAAGAACCAGCCACGAGACGTAGCCGGAATAAGCGACGGTCCTCTGCTGAACCGGCGAGATGTGCTCAGGAGCAGCGGCGTGATCGCGGCAGGCCTGGTCGGCTCGGCCGCGCTGTCCGCGTGTAGCGGCGGCGGCAAGGTGGTCGGCAACTCGCCCACTTCCGGCTCGTCGTCGAAGACTTTCCAGAACCTGGTGGTGTCGGAACCATCACCGCCGACCTCTTTTGACCCCGCGGTTTCCACTGCTAACGTGGGCGTATTCCAGGAAATGTTCGAGGGTGTGCTGGGGCTTACCCCGGACGAGAGCACCGTCTTCCCCGCCCTGGCCGCCGAGATGCTGCACCGCGTTGACGACGTGACCTGGCAGGCGACGCTTCGCGACGACCGGACATTCACCAACGGCACGCCGATCAGGCCGAGCGACGTGAAATATAGCTGGGACCGGATCAAGTCCGCGAAGCTCGGCTCCGCATATACCGAGTACCTGCAGTTCGTCAAGAGCGTCACCGTCACCGGCAAGAACACTGTCGAATTCACGACCGTCGCCCCGGTGGAGATATTCCCTTATCGTGTTCCGATGATCCGCACCGTGTCCGAAGCCGCGGTGGAGCAGATGGGCAACGCGAACTTCTCCAAGCACGGCGGAGTCGGCTCCGGGTCGATGTACAACACGCAGCCGCTCGGCCCTTCGGGCATTTCCCTCGTGCGGTACAAGAGTTATAACGGCGTGCTGCCCGTCTATACCGATAAGGTTAATTACGAGTATTACCCGCAGCAGAACACGGCGTTTGCAGGGCTTGAGGGCGGCCAAGTCAACGTCGTCCCGTTCCTTGATCCTCAGTACATCAAGACCGCGAAGAACAACTCGAGTCTCAAGGTCGGCCTGGTGCCCGTGAAGCAGTTGACCCTGATCTGCCTCATCCTATTCAACTGCGCGGCAAAGCCGTTCAACGACCAGCGGGTCCGGCAGGCGGTCATGTACGCGATGGACCGCGAGCAGCTCGTCTCGGTGGGAACGCTCGGCTATGGCGTGGTGGCGGACTCGCCGTTGCCGTCGAGTAATCCGTACCACGTCACCCCCGCAACCACGTACAACCACGACCCGGAGAAGGCCAAGTTCCTGCTGAAGCAGGCCGGGTATGGCAGTGGCCTGACTTTCCAGCTGTACGTCAGCAATCTGGGCGCGACCGCGAACTATGCGCCGCTGCTGCAACAACAGCTGTCCCAGGCCGGGATCACCGCGAAGGTGCGGGTCCTGTCGGTGGACTCTTACTTTTCCGAGATCTTCGCCGGGAAGTATGAGAGTTTCGTGTTCCCGACCCAGTTCGGCGCGTTCAGCCCGGACGTTGACATGCTGATCAGGGGCTGGTGGGGCGGTTATTACAACTCCAAGGCAGCGTTCTGGACCACCCCGGCGGCCAACAGTATCCCGGGTCTGCTGGACAAGGCGCTGTACAGCTCGTCCGAGGAAGTCAAGCGCACTACGTACGGGGATATCCAGGAGATCATCATGCAAGGAGCGGCCAATTGCCCGCTGGTTTACCAGGGCGGGGTCTGCGCCTGGACGTCCAACATGGCCGGCTTCCAGCCACCGGCCGCCGGAGCCGAGACGGCCATCTATAAGGTCCGTCCCGCCTGAGTGATGGCGTCTCTCCGCTCGCTTCTGTTGCGCCGGCTCATGACTAGCGTGCCGGTGCTCATCGGGATATCCATCTATGTGTTCCTGATCCTGCAGCTCTCGCCGATCGATCCCCGATACGCCGCGTTGGGGATTTACGCGAGCCCGCAGCAGCGGGCTCAGTTCGCCCGCACCTATCACCTCGACCAGCCAATCTGGGTCCGTTACCCGGCGTACCTCGGCGATGTCCTGCACGGCAACCTCGGCATCAATGTGCAGGGGCAGCCGGTGGCCACGCTGATTCACCAGGCGCTCCCGGTGACGCTGAGCCTGGCGCTGTCCGGGGCAATATTGAGTCTGCTGCTCGCGTATGCGCTGGGCATCAGTTCCGGCTACTTCCTGCACTCGTGGTGGGACAACCTGACCCGGGTGGTGGCCTTCGGCGGGCTGTCGGTGGCGCAGTTCTGGCTAGGACTGCTCCTCATCGAGGTCTTCGCGCTGCGCATGAAGGCGCTGCCGGTCGGCGGCTTCGTCTCGCCCGGCGTCAGCATCGGCCAGTGGCTGCAGTCGCTGATCCTGCCCGCGCTGACCCTGGCCACGCCGCTGGGCTGCTACCTGTCCAGGATCGTGCGCAACGCCGTGGTGGAAGAACTCGGCGAGGACTATGTACGGATGGCCCGCGGCTGCGGCTTGACGGAGCGGATGGTGCTGTTCCGGCATGTGCTGCGGAACGCCTCGGTGGCCCCGTTCACCGTGGCCGGGATCCAGATCGGGTACCTGCTGTCCGGCGCGGTGCTGGTCGAGGTCGTCTTCAACATGCACGGCGTGGGATTCCTGCTGTGGACCGCCGCGCAGCAAGGCGATTCAGGCGTGGTCATCGGGGTGGCGCTGGTCTCCGCGGTGGTCTTCGTCGGCGTGAACCTGCTGGTAGACATCGGCCAGTTCCTTCTCAACCCGCGCCTGCGTAATGGCTGACCGCGCGTCGCGCACGCCGGCGGTCGAGGGGCGGCTCGGGCCGGTCGGCCTGCAGCGCGTGCTGCACCAGGTCGGGCCGGCCGCGCCGCGATTGTGGCGGCGGATGCCGGTCCGCGGCAGGGTTGCGATCGCCTGGATTCTGATCCTGGTCATCGTGGCGGTCTTCGCGGCGATGATCTCGCCTTACGGGGTGAACCAGGACCAGGCTGGCCCGCTGAACGTGGGCCCCAGCCTGGCGCACCTGTTCGGTACCGATATCGACGGCCGTGACGTGCTTAGCCGGGTGCTGGTGGGCGCCCGGATTTCGGTCCTGGTCGCGTTCCTCGGGCCGCTGGCCCCGGCGATCATCGGCAGCGCGATCGGCGCCGCCGCGGCGCTTGGTTCGAAGGCCATCGACGAGGTTCTCATGCGGCTGATGGATATTCAGTTCGCGTTTCCCGCGATCGTGCTGGCGCTCGTGCTGGCCGCCGTGGCCGGCCCGAGCCTGTCCACGACGCTGATGGTGATGGCGCTGGTGTACACGCCGATCATGGCGCGTTTCGTGCGCGCATCGGTCCGGGCGCAGTTCGCCGAGGACTACGCGAGCGTGGCCCGGGCGTCCGGGGCCAGCAAGTTCTACATCCTGCGGCGCCACCTGGCACCTAACATCCTCTCGCCCATGCTGGTCTTCCTCAGCCTGGTCGGCGCTGACGCGGTGCTGCTGGAAGCGGCGCTGAGCTTCCTCGGCTCGGGCGTGCAGCCGCCCACACCTACCTGGGGCAACCTGCTGCAGGACGGCAGCCAGGAGATGCTGGCCGGAAACTGGTGGCTGACGCTTTTCCCCGGCCTGGCCATCTTCTCGCTGGTGCTGGCGCTCAACACGCTGTCCGAAGCGATCGCCGACCGGCTAGGCGGCGGCGAGCACACGCTGGGGGAGGGCTAGATGTCCGGCGCGCAACTCGCCGTCGAGGATTCTGAGCATCCGCATCCCTCGTGCCTACGGCGACATCGACGTCATCTCCGGGGCCAGCTTCAGCGTGGACAGCGGCGAGTGCGTCGGGCTGGTCGGCGAATCCGGTTGCGGCAAGACGCTCACCGGACTGGCCATCCTCGGCCTGCTCCCCGCCGAGGCAGTGGCCACGGGGCACATCCGGTGGCGGGACACCAATCTCATCGGCAGCCGGGGCAAGCGGCTGCGTCCGATTCGCGGACGCGAGATCGGCATGATCTATCAGGACGCGCTGACCAGCCTGAACCCTTCCCTGACGATCCGCAGGCAGGTCGGTCAGCTCATGCCCAGGGACGGGCGGCGGGACGCAGTTGACGCCATGCTCGGCCGGGTCGCGCTGCGCGACGTGGCCAGGATCCGCCGGTCTTACCCGTTCGAGCTGTCCGGCGGCCAGCGGCAGCGAGCCCTCATCGCCATGGGACTGGCGCGGCAGCCGTCTCTGATCGTGGCCGACGAGCCGACCACCGCGCTCGACGAGGTCATTGAGGCGGAGGTGATGGCGCTGCTGCGCGAGCTGCGTGAGGAAGGCTCGCTGTCCATGCTCCTCATCACCCACAACATCGCGCTCGTCTCGGCCATGGCCAGCCGGGTCATCGTCATGTACGCCGGCCAGATAGTGGAGCAGGGTGAGATCGCCCAGGTGATCTCGCAGCCGAGGCACCCTTACACGGCCGGCCTGATCGACTGTATCCAGAGCCTGGAGGCGCGGCAGCGCCCGGCCCGGTCGATCCCCGGCGTGCCGCCAGACCCGCGCAGCTTCAACCCCGGCTGCCGGTTCGCGCCGCGCTGCGCCCGGGCTACCACCGAATGCACGCTGAGCCCGCCAGCCCTGAGCCGGACCGAGGGCAGGTCGGTGGCGTGCTACCACCCGCTGCAGGACGGAGCGCGATGACCCTGGCCGTGCTCGCCGTGCAGGACCTGGACATCCGCTACCGGCTGCCCGGCGGGCGGCACCTGCAGGCCGTCTCCCGGGCGTCATTCACGGTCGGGACGAGGCAGGTCGTCGGGCTGGTCGGCGAATCTGGCTGCGGCAAGTCCAGCGTGGTCCGGGCGGTCGTGGGCCTGCAGCAGCCGACGGGCGGCCAGGTGCGCTTCGACGGGACCGACATCTGGCAGGCCAGCCGGAAGGCCTGGCGGGAGGAAATCGCCGCCCGCATCGGGGTGGTCTTCCAGGACCCGGCCTCCAGCCTCAACCCGAGGATGACGGTCCGCGAGGTGCTGACCGACCCAATGCGGATCCACGGGGTCGGCTCCAGGGTCGAGCGGCTCGCCCGCGCCGCCGAGCTCATGGATCTGGTGCGGCTGCCGGTCAAGGCGCTAGCCCAGCAGCCGCGCGAGCTGTCCGGCGGGCAGCGGCAGCGAGTGGCGATTGCCCGGGCGGTCGTGCTGCGGCCGGCCCTGCTGGTCGCCGACGAGCCGACCTCGGCGCTGGACGTGAGCATCCGCAACCAGATCCTCAACCTCCTGCTCGACCTGCGAGACGAGCTGGGCCTGGCCATGCTAGTTATCTCGCACGACATCACGGCCGTGACCTACCTGGCCGACTCCATCGGCGTCATGTACCTGGGCCGCATCGTCGAGACCGGTACCGCGGCCGCCGTGCACGACCACTTCGAGCACCCTTACACCGCCACCCTGCTGTCGGCCCGGCCGACGCTGGCCTCCGGCTCAGCCACCGCCCTTGGCGCGGCAGCCCGGCCCGCCGACGCGGGCGACGAGCAGTTGCCCGGCTGCCCGTTCGTGCCCAGGTGCTGGCGGTCCACCCCAGAGTGCTCGCAAGCCTTCCCGCCCGACGGCGGACCGGAGGACGGCCACATCGTGCACTGCCTGCACCCGCTCGGCGGGCAGCAGCCTGGCGCCCAGCGGCCGGCATCGGTACCCGGACCAGGCGCTGCCAGCGAAGGGAAGGACAATGGCGACCCAGACTTCGGCTAACACCCTGCTCAGCGGGCGGCCGCTGGTACGGGACCGGCGGCGGATCGAGTGGGACCACCGGCAGCTCTCGCCGCAGGTGCCCCCCGGCATGGTACGGGTAGCCACCAGAACCACCGTGATCAGCCCGGGCACCGAGCTGCGGCTGTACCGCGGCGACACGATGGCGCAGCAGGTCTGGCGGGGATTTGCCGAGCTGGACCGGAGCACCCGGGGCCGCGAGCGGGCCGGACGACCTCAGCTCAGCGCGGACAACGCCGGCGGCGAGGCTCGCTACCCCGTCGGGCTCGGCTACAACAACATCGGCAGCGTGATCGGGGTCGGCGAGGGAGCCGAACGGCTGGCTCCCGGCGATCGGATCTTCACCATCGCCCGGCACGAAGAGTTCTTCGACATCGAACCCTGGGAGGCGTTCCCGCTTGCCGACGAGGTTAGCGACGACGACGCCGTGTTCGCCTACCTAGCCACCCTAGGCCTGCACGCGCTGCGCCGGGGCAGCTGGCAACCGGGCGAGCCGCTAGCCGTCATCGGACTCGGCGCGGTCGGCATGGCTGCGGCGCTGACCGCGCAGGCGTTCGGCGCGCCGCTGATGGTGGTGGACATCTTCGAGGCCAGGCTCGACCTGGCCCGGCGCCTGCTGCCCGGCGCCAAGGTCCTAGACCCTCAGCAGGCGACCGCGCTGGGCGGCGCGGTCGCCGACACTGTGATCGACGCCGCGGGCGGGGTCGCAGCGCTCGAACTCGGCATCGCGATGGCCATCCCCCGGGGACGCGTGGTACTGCTGGCCCTGCACCCGGAGAACGTCGGCGCAGTACTCGGCGGCCTCTTCTACGAGAAGGAACTCGCCCTGGTGGCCACCGGCAACGACCCGTACTACGTGCCGCCTGGCTTCGACGCGCCGTCGGTCGGCCGCAACGTCGCCTGCATCGCGGACCTGATCGCGAAGGGACGTGTCAGCTACCGCGGGATGATCACCGACCGCAACCCCGCTACGGACGCGGCCAGGGCCTTTGCTGAGCTGGATGCGCAGGACGACGGCCGGATCGTCGGCAGCGTGCTCGACTGGGGACACCGGTGAGCGCCGCAGCGGGCCATCCCCCGGACGAGTCCCGGCGGATCGCCGTCATCACCGGCGCCGGCTCCGGGATGGGCCAAGCGTGCGCGATGCGGCTGGCCCGGTCGGGCTACCAGATAGCGGCGCTCGACATCAGCGAGGACGGCCTGCAGGCCACCAGCGAGCGGGTCGGGCAGGCCGGGGCGCGGTGCCTGCCGATCCGCGTCAACGTGGCCAGCGAGAGCCAGGTGGACGCCGCCATGACCCGGATCGGCGCCGAACTCGGGCGGCCATACCTGCTGGCGCTCGCGGCCGCCGTCTATCCGAAGCCGGTCGCGGTTGCCGACATCACCAGCGCGGAGCTGCACCGGGTCTTCAGCGTCAATGTCTTCGGCGTCATCTACTGCGTCCGGGCCGCGCTGAAGCTGATGGCAGGAACCGAGATCGGCGGCCGGATCGTGCTCTGGTCATCCACTGGCGCGCGGGTGTCGCGAGCGGGATCGGCCGCGTACTGCGCATCCAAGGCCGCGATCGAGAGCCTCGGCCGGACGCTGGCCACCGAGGCAGGGGAGCACGGCATCACGGTGAACGTGATTGTCCCCGGCACCATCGACACCCCGATGATCGCCGGCACCGACCTGCAGCAATACCGGGATCACCTGCCAGCCCGGCATGTTGCCGGCCCGGGCGAGGTGGCCGCCCTCGTCGAGTTCCTGTGCACCGCCGACGCCGGGTACCTCACCGGCTCCGGGATCGTCATCGACGGCGGCTTCCTGGCCATGCACAGATTCCAGGCCACAGGCTGACACGCGGCGGAAGGAGCACATCACTATGTCAGACGCTGACCGCCTCTACCCGATGTACGTCGGCGGGCAATGGCTGCACAGCGACGATCACCGCGCAGTCATCAGCCCAGTCGACGGCAGCGTCCTCGGAGCAGTTTGCGCGGGCGACAGGCACAGCGTTGACCGGGCGGTGAACGCGGCGCGGGAAGCAGCAGCTGTGCTGGCGCGGATGTCGCCATTCGAGCGTGCCGACCTGTGCTTCGCGATCGCCGCCGAGATCGACCGGGACGCAGAGGAACTCGCCCCTTTGCTCAGCATGGAGCAGGGCAAACCGCTGCACCGGGAGGCCAAGGGAGAGGTCGCCCGCTGCGCCACGGCCTTCCGCGACGCGGCCGAGCAGGCCCGCTGGAGCCCGGCCGGCACGATCCTGGCCGCCCGCAACCCGCGCAAGCGCATCTTGGTCGAGCGCCACCCGCGCGGAGTTTACGGCACCATCACGCCGTGGAACTCGCCCCTAGGCGTCGCCTCCGGCTACTACATGGCACCGGCCATCGCCACCGGGAACACGATCGTCTGGCTGCCCGCGCTTTCCACCTCGGCGATCGCGAGCAGGCTCTGCCAGTGCCTGGACCGGGCCGGCCTGCCCGCCGGGAGCGTCAATCTGGTGATGGGCGACGGGCCGGTGGTGGGCGACGCCATCGTGACCCATCCTGGAGTGGACGCCATAGGATTCACCGGCGGATCGCGGACCGGCAAGATCGTCGCCGAGCGGGCCGGGCTCAAGCCCAGGTTCATGGAACTGGGCGGCAACGGCCCCAGCGTCGTACTGGAGAACGCCGACCTGGAGCTCGCGGCCGCGCGCATCGCGTGGGGCGCGTTCACCAACGCCGGGCAGATCTGCACTGCCACCGAGCGGGTCATCGTGCACGAGGCGGTGGCCGACGAGCTGGCCAGCCGGCTCGTCACAATCGCGGGACAGGTCATACTCGGCCACCCCCTGCAGGAGCAGACGACGATGGGGCCGGTGCACACTAAAGCCGTGGCCGACCAGGTGATCACCCAGGTCCAGGCGGCCGGGCAGTCCGGCGGGGTGGTGCTAGCCGGCGGCGGCACCCGAGCGAACATGCCCACCGCCCAATATGTTGAGCCGACTGTGGTCGATCACGTCAGCATCCAGTCCGACCTGAACCTGAACGAAACGTTCGGTCCGGTGGTCCCGATGCTGCGGTTCAGCCGGGAATCCGACATAGGCCCGCTCGCGGCCGCTAGCCAGTACGGGTTGAGCGGCGCGGTGTTCTCCCGTGATGTGGACCAGGCGATGCGACTAGCAAGCCAGCTGCGCTGCGGCGTGGTCAATATCAACGAGGCCAGCGCCTACTGGGAACCGATGATCCCGGCCGGCGGAGCGAGCGGCTCGCTCAGCGGCCATGGCCGGGTGGCCGGGCCGTGGTCCCAGGCCGAGATGACCGAGACTCGCACGCTCGTGCTCAATTCCTAACGCGACGGAAAGATAGCCGTGACGCAGCAGAGGAAGACCGCCACCGCCCTGGAGGGCGGCAAGGCCGAGGCTAGGCGGCGCGTCGAGCGCGCCGCCGATAACCTCATCCGGCTCAGCCACCAGATTCACGCCCACCCCGAGCTCGGCTTCGAGGAGCACCGGGCGAGCAGCTGGCTGGCGGAGCTGCTGGCCGACGCGGGACTCCCCGTGAAGAAGGGAGTCGCCGGGCTAGAGACCGCACTGACCGCCACCGCCGGCACCGGGCCGCTCACCCTCGGGGTCTGCGCGGAGTACGACGCGCTGCCGATGATCGGACACGCCTGCGGGCACAACATCATCGCCGCCGCCGCAGCAGGGGCCGCCCTCGGTCTGGCCGGCGTGGCAGGCGACTTCGGACTGACCGTCCGGCTGCTCGGCACCCCGGCTGAGGAAGGCGGCGGCGGGAAGATCGTGATGCTGGAGCGCGGCGCATTCGAAGGCATGCACGGCGCGATGATGGTACATCCCGCGCCCGCCGAGGCCCGGCAGATGCAGGCGCTGGCCCGGGCCCGCTTCGAGGCCAGCTACCAGGGCCACGCCGCGCACGCATCGATGTTCCCGTACGAGGGCACGAATGCCGCCGACGCGATGGTCGTAGCCCAGGTCGCGCTCGGGCTGCTCCGCCAGCAGTTGCGGCCTGACGAACAGATCCACGGAATCGTCACGACAGCAGGCGATGCCCCGCAGGTCATCCCGGACCGATCCGCCGCCACCTACCTGGCCCGGGCCCCACAGGCCGACCAGCTCGATGACCTGCTGCGACGGGTCTACGCGTGCTTCGAGGCCGGTGCGGTCGCGACCGGAGCCGAGCTCACGATCGCCGAGTCCTCATTTAGGTATACGCATTTCACACCACATGCCGCGATGGCCGACAGCTATGTGCGCAACGCCGAAACGCTCGGTCGCCGCTTCAACCACCATCCCGGCGAAAGGCAGTTCGGCGGGTTGACTGACATGGCCAACATCTCGCTGGCCCTACCGGCTATCCACCCGCTGGTTGGGATCGAATCGGCGCCCGCGGTGAACCATCAGGCCGAGTTCGCCGCGGCCTGCGTCCGCCCCAGCGGCGACCAGGCGGTCATCCAAGGGGCCGTGGCGATGGCCTGGACCATGCTCGACCTCGCCGCCGATGAGCAGACCCGGGCCTCGCTCCTACAGCACGCCGCTGACAGGAAGCCACCGCCGCCGAAGGGAGAACACGGCCATGCCTGACCCCGCTGACCCACGGGGGCCGAACGCTCCGCTGATCGGCCAGCCCGGCTCCCGACACCTCCTGGAGACTCCGGCCCTTGTGCTGGACGTGGACGTGATGGATCGCAACATCGAGGACATGGCCGAGCACGCCCGCTCGCACGGCTACGCGCTGCGCCCCTGCTTCAAGGTCTACAAGTCAGTGGAGATCGCCCGCCGTCAGGTGGCCGCCGGTGCGCTCGGCGTATGCTGCGCGACTCTGGCGGAGGCAGAAGTCGCGGCGGGCACCGGCCTTGCCGGGGTGATGCTTTTCTCGACTGTGGTTACCCCAGGGCGGCTGGACCGTCTGGCGGCGCTCAACGCCTCCGGGGCGGAACTCATCGTCGTCACCGACGACCTGGGCAACGTCGCCGACCTCGCGGAGGCGGCCCGGCGGTCTGGCCGCGAGCTGGCCGTGATGGCTGACTTCGCGATGAGCGGCGGCCGCACCGGCGCGGTGGATGCAGAGCAAACCGTTCGGCTGGCCGCGAGAATCGCCGACACGCCTGGGCTACGCTACGCGGGACTGCAGAGCTACAACGGCCGAGTACTGACGATCCCGGACTATGACGAGCGTGCCGCGGCGTCGCTGCCACGAGTGGCCGAGCTGCGCGAGGTGGTGGCACAACTGGATGCCGCGGGCCTGACGCCGCAGATCGTGTCCGGCAGCGGCACCGGCACCCACGACATCGACTGCAGCGCGAGCGTCTTCACCGAGATCCAGGTCGGCACCTACGTGCTCATGGACGTCAGCTACAGCGGCGTCCACATCCGCAGGGACAACCCGTCGCCGTTCGGCATCGCGCTGACAGTGTCCGCGAGCGTGATCAGCTCGCCGGGAGACGGCTACGTGATCACCGACGGCGGGGCGAAGGAGATCGACGGGACGTTCGGCACGATAGCGCCGGCTATCTCGGCCGGAGCGCCAGAGGGATCGCAGTACCGGATGGTCGGCGATGACCTTGGCCGGATCGACCTGCCGGCCGGGCGCCGGCACCGGCGGTGGGGGACAGGGTCACGGTCATACCCCCGCACGCCTGGCAGACCGTGCCGCTGTACCCCGTCTTCCACTGCGTTTCTGGCGAGACGCTGGTCGATATCTGGCCCGTCGACGCCCAGATGAACTGGTAGCACAGCCCTGACGGTTGGAGGTAATCAGTGCAGAACAACCCGGTCCGGGAAGAAAACGAGAAGGCCGGGACGCGGGACTGGCTGCTGGCCAATCCCGCCCCGGTGAAAGCATCGTGCCGGGCGACGGCGATCGAGGGCTACAGCTCGGCTACCAGCGTGCGGGCCGGCGACGAACTCACGCTGTTCGTGAGTACCGACCCGGTCGCCGATTGGTCCGTCGAGTGGTACCGGACCGGTTACTACCAGGGGAACGGCGGGCGGCTGGTCGGTCGCGAGGACCGCCGCCGCGGGGTCACCCAGCCAACCCCGGACATCGGACCCTACCGGGCGCGCGCCTGCGCGTGGGAGCCGTCGCTGACCATCCGTATACCGGATGACTGGCTCAGCGGCGTCTACCTCGGCAAATTGACCGAGCACACGTCCGGCTACCAAACCTACGTGATCTTCATCGTGAAGGACGACCGGCCCTGCGACCTAATCCAGCAGTGCTCCGACCTCACCTGGCAAGCCTACAACCGGTGGCCGGATCTCTACTCCGTCTACGACGACGGCTTCACCAACGGCATGTACTGGGGACCCGGCGTCGGCATGAGCTTCGCACGCCCCTACGGGAAGTACCGTCAACTCTACGACGCCCCATTGTCCGAAGGATCCGGCGAATGGCTGCTCTGGGAATTCCCCTTCGCCTACTGGGCCGAGCAGGCCGGCTACGACCTGAGCTACACCAGCTGCCTAGATCTGGACAGCGACCCGGGAACGCTGCGTCGGACCAAGGGGTTCCTGTCTGTCGGTCACGACGAGTACTACACACGCGCGATGTTCGACAACCTCACCCAAGCCGTCGAGGACGGACTGAACGTCGCGTTCCTCTCAGGCAACTCAGTCGCCGGCCAGGTCACCCACGTCACGCATCCGCCCCGCACGCTGATAAGGAGCGACATCTTCGCCGCTGCGGAGCCAGACATGATCCGCATCCTGCCGAGCATGGCCTACCTGCCATTCGAGGCCCCGGACGCCAAGGACCTGCTCGGCAGCCGGTCCACGTACCCGACCATGGGCGGCGGCGACTGGACCTGCGTGCTGCCCGACCACTGGATCTTCACCGGCTCCGGAATGAAGGAGGGCGAATCGATACCCGGACTCGTCGGCTGGGAGACGCACGGCCTGGTCACCGATACCCGCAACATCGAGATTGTCGCTTCCGGCACGGTCAGCAGCAAGAAGTACGGTACCGGCCCCTACGCGGCGACCGTCTACACCACCGGCCGCGGAAATGCCGTGTTCAACGCCGCCACCATCTACTGGGCTGACGGCCTGTCCGAGCCTCCGGGCTACCAGCGCCCCTACGACTACGTCCCGCGCAACGGCGCTGATGCCCGCGTCCAGGCGATCACCAAGAACGTGCTCGACCGCTTCGTCGCATCTCCCCGGCTGGCCGACAAATCCTGACGTCAGCGGCGCAGTGGGGCGGTTCATCGCGTGCTCGGTTCTCTGTCAATTGCTGAGAACGGCTACCTCGCCGACATGACGCTGGTCCGTGGCCGGCCGCCGCTGCTACGCGTGATCAATCCAGGGATGGGCCCGCCGGGCAAGGGTGCCTACTGGAGGGCGCGGAGACGCCGGCACGATCGCCGCATTGCCGGGATGATGACCACTAGCTGTCGATGTATGTGTGGCGCGCCGGAACTCGGCGATGATGTCAACAATGGGCATTGCACTACCGTGTGTCCAGCTGACCCAGGATGGAGCCGGACATGCGCTTCCTGACGGGCATCGACGTCCCGTGGAAGGAGCCGATCCAGGATCGTAGCCGTGAGCGGGTGGCCTCAATTCTGGCAGCTGCCAGGGAACTGATCGCTGAGGGCGGACTGGGAAACCTGAAGATGGGCCCGCTTGCGGAGCGCGCGGGCGTCCCGATAGGAACGATCTACCAGTTCTTTCCGGGCCGGGAGGCCGTCGTTGGCTGCATCTTCGCGGCCCAGATGGAAGAGGCGCTGGAGGACGTCTATCAGGCGTGCAATCCCGGGCATGAGCTTGAGGCTCCCGCCGCGGCCGTGACTAGCATCATGATGGCTAAGTACCGCGAATGGCGCGCTGACCCGGTGATGGCCGAAATCTGGTCGATCGCCCAGGCGGATCGAGCGCTGCGCGGCTTGGCGCTGGCGGCCTCCCGCGCGACTGCCGAGATCAAGGCGCAGGCGCTGAAGCGGTTCCTGAGGCCGGGGGTCTCGGAGGAGCGCCTGCGCCGGGTGCTGTTCATGATCAGCGACCTCTACGATGCGGCCATCCACGCGGCACTCGACTTTCCCCCTGAGGAGGCGGCTGAGCTCATGGATGAGTACGCGGTCATGGTGAGCAATCACATCGGCAGCCTGCTGATACCCCTCGAACCGCTCCGCAGTCACTAACAGTCCGTCACGACGCGGCGTGTAGTAGGCATCCGGCCAGACGCCGCTGTCCTGTCTCGTTCCGCTGCCAGGTACTGGTTCTCCGACCGCACCCGTCCTGCCCTGGCGCTGCTGGCATTCTCAGCGGTAACATGAAACTTATTCGCATCTGGTGTCCCGTCTGCTGACTAGCGAGGAGACCGCCTTGAGCCGCTGTTCCTTTGCAGGTCTGGTGCCCGAGCGCGGTGATCGCCGAAGCGGACTGGTCGCCGTTCCAGGCGTCGAGCCTGCATGGGAGATGCCATCCGTCGTGGTGCGTGGGCTGCATGACGGTCCGACTCTTGCTGTCACTGGCGGTGTCCACGCGGCGGAGTATGTGTCGATCGAGGCCGTGACGCGGCTGACTCGATGGCTTGACCCAGCCACGCTCAGGGGAACGCTGGTGGCGGTCCTGATCGTCAACATGCCGGGTTTCTTCAAGCATTCGATCTATGTCAACCCCACGGACGGGAAGGACTTTGGCGCCCTGTTCCCCGGCCGCCCGGATGGGAGCGACTCGGAACGGGTCGCAGATTTCCTGATGCGCGAGCTCATCGATGGGTCGGATGCCTACATCGACGCGCACTGCGGCGACATGATCGAGGCGCTGGCGCCGTTCACGCTGTGGCCCAGGGTGCCCGATGAGGCGGTGTCGCGGCGGTCGCACGCCATGGCCGTTGCCTTCGGCGTCGAGCGCACTCTGGGCATGGACCTGAAGAACGTGCCCGGGCGGTCTTACGCCGAGGTAGCCGCACGCGGCATTCCCGCGATCGTCGGCGAGGTCGGCCAGCAGGGCATATGCGACGAGCATTTCGTGCGGATCCACCTGCGGGGACTGCAGAATGTGATGGCGCACCTCGGCATGATCGACCCGGTCGGGCCGGCCGGCCAGCCACCGCGGGAGCTGCAAGGCCTGGCCTGGACGAGAAGCTCTGCCGCCGGTACGTATCACCCGGCGGTCGCGGTGGGCGAGCAGGTACGCGAGGGGCAGCCAACGGGGGAACTGCACGACCTGTTCGGCAACACGATCGAGCGGCACCTCTCGCCCGCCGATGGCGAGGTGGTGTTCCTGGTGACCGCGCTGGCTGTCGCCGCCGGCGGTCCGCTGATCGGCATCGGCGTCTACGACGGGGACCAGGCCCGGGATGCCAGGGCAGTGAACCCCGCATCCGTGGCGAGTGCGGCAGCGGAGTAATGCCAGAGGAGACAGCAATGAGCCATCCGCGATGGGCCCGCCATTGGCCGACAGCGCTGTTCGTGGCAGGCGCGGTGCTCATAGCCGCATGCACTGGCGGCGGCAGCCAGCAGCCCGCTGGTTCGTCATCTCATCCGGTGAACGGGGGCAGCGTGACTTACGCTGTGCCGTTCCCGCAGACCTGGATCCTGCCGATCTGGAATGTCGGCACCGGGATCGCGAACTACGACACGCTGCAGTCATGGCTGCCGCTGTACTGGTTCGGCGACAAGGGCCGGGCGCAGGTGAATTACACGCTTAGTGTCGGCAAGCCGCCGGTGTACTCCAACGGCGGGAAGACGGTGACCATAAGCTTGAATCCGCGGTACAAGTGGTCCAACGGCTCCCCGGTCACTACCCGCGACATCCAGTTTTACATCAACGTGCTGACGGCTTCGGACAAGAAATACCCGCAGAACTGGATCGGCTATTCGGCGAGCGGATTCCCGTTCAATGTGAAGTCCATCGACTACATCTCGCCCACACAGTTC
The DNA here is from genome assembly GCA_963702235.1 of uncultured Actinomycetes bacterium. GTDB lineage: Bacteria > Actinomycetota > Actinomycetes > Streptosporangiales > Streptosporangiaceae > PALSA-505. The sequence goes on along the minus strand of CAVPBZ010000012.1, from coordinate 300,817 downwards.
AGCATCACCTTCAACAAGGCCTACAATCACTATTGGCTGCTGTACAACGAGCTCAGCCAGATCTACCCGTTCCCGGCCTATGCCTGGGACAAGACTTCCCAGCCGGGTCCGGTCGGCAACTACGATAAGACTCCGGCCGGGTCCCTGAACGTGATCAACTTCCTGAACGGCCGGAGCAAGGACCTGGCCGGGTGGAACACCGACCCTCTGTGGCAGGCCGTCGATGGGCCGTACAAGCTCAAGTCCTACCAGCCGACCACCGGCGTCCAGACCTTCGTTCGCAACAACCGGTACACCGGGGTTGCTCCGGGCCACGTTGACAGCTACACGCTGCAGCCATTCACCAGCGAGCAGGCCGAGGTATCGGCGTTGCTCGCCGGGAATACGGTGACCTATGGCTACCTGCCGCTGACCGATCTGCAGGTCGCCGGCCGGCTGAAGAGCATGGGCTACAGCGTCGCCCCCTGGCCCATCTTCGGCTTCGCCCAGCTGCCGCTCAACCTGACCAACCCCAACGTGGGCCCGATCTTCCAGCAGCTCTACATCAGGCAGGCGTTGCAACACCTCATTGATCAGGGCCTTCTCGTCAAGACCGCGTTCCACGGGTACGCCGTGCCCACCTATGGTCCCGTGCCGACCGCCGTGCCCAACCCGTTCGCCGACAGCTTCGAGAAGACCAACCCTTACCCCTACGATCCCGCCACCGCCCGGACGCTACTGGCAAGCCATGGCTGGACAGTGCCCAGCGGGGGTGCCGCGACCTGCGCCAAACCCGGCACCGAACCCGGTGAATGCGGCAAAGGCATCAGCCAGGGAGCCAAGCTGTCGTTCAACTTGCTGTATGCCTCCGGCAAGCCCGCCGTGGCCCAGGAAGTCGCGGCGCTGCATACCGACTTCGCGGCGGCCGGCATCCAGCTCAGCCTGCAGTCCGCGCCCATCGACACCCTTTTCTCCACCGAAGTGGCGTGCGCCCCGAAGACTGGAGCCAACTGCAAATGGCAGATGATCGACACCGGTCAGGGCTGGGTGTACTCCGCTCCGCAGTTCGCGCCGACCGGGGAGTCGCTGTTCCTCACCGGCGCCGGCTCGAATGCCTACAGCTACAGCGATCCCAAGGCCGACGCGCTGATCCGCGCGACGCAGACCAGCAGCGGCCTGGGGGCAATGGACAGCTACGAGAATTACCTGGCGCAGCAGCTGCCCACGCTATGGCTGCCTTGGCAGGTCAACCAGGTATCAGTGATCAGCTGCAAACTGCACGGAGCGCTGCCGCAAGATCCCTACCAGCAGTTCTACCCCCAGTTCTGGTGGCTGTCGCGGTAACCGCGGATACGGAGAACCGGGGACATGACGGCGACGACACCCCCCGCTGGCGGGCTGCCCGGCGCGGAGGCGGGTAGCCCGCGCCTGGCGATCACAGGTGACCGCGTCTTTGACGCGGGCTCGGGAGGCTGGGCAGACGCGACATCCGTCCTGATCGAGCACGGGATCGTTACCGGTGTCACCAGTGCGGTTCCCGCGGGCTGGCCCGTGCTTGAGGCCCCCGGCGCCAGCCTGCTGCCGGGATTTATCGATGCGCACACTCACGTGCTGTTGCGTAACACCCTCGACCAGCTGGACCTGGCCCGGGAGATGGTGGAGCGCAATCACGGCTACCGGGCCGCGTCCGGGGTCCAGGCCATGGCAATCGCGCTCCAGCATGGCTTCACGACCATCCGAGATCTGGGTACCGAAGGCGCCGGGTACTCCGACGTCGGGCTGCGGGATGCCGCAGCCGACCGGATAGTCCCCGGGCCGAGGATGCTGGTCGCCGGGCCAGCCATCCGGCCATCCGGCCGCTACCCGCTGCCCGGGCAACCGCACAGCCTGACCTTCCCGGTGGGGACCGACAGCTGCACCGGTGCCGACGCTTGCCGGGAGACGGTGCGTACCCAGGTCGCCCACGGAATCGACTGCCTGAAGGTCTATGTCAGCGGCCGCGTCCACCGGCCCGGCCCGGGCCAGGACTATCCAGACGGCCCGCTGATCTGGACCGAGGAAGAGATGCGCGCGCTAGTTGACGAGGCGCACCGTCAGGGCATCCAGGTGGCCGCGCATGCCCAGACGCTGAGCGGCACCATGATGGCGGTATCCGCCGGGGTGGACTCGATCGAGCATGGCTTCGCCATCTCGCCCGAGGTTGCCGCGCAGATGGCAGCGAACGGCACCGTGCTGGTGCCGACCTTGCTGGTTTCCCGCGAGGCAGCCGAGCGCGGGTGGTACCTAGAGGAATCAGTGCGCCGGGCGCATGACCAGTCCGTTCGCAATTGCATCACGGCTGGTGTCCGGATCGTGCTCGGCACCGACGCTGGCGGCTTCGAGTGGACCCGGGTACCGCAGTCGGCCGAGTTCGCGCTGATGGTGGCGCTCGGCCTGAGCAACGCTGACGCCCTGCGGGCCGGCACCTCGTACGCGGCCGGCCTACTCGGCCTCGGCGGTACCGTCGGAACGCTGGAGCGCGGCGCGGCCGCTGACCTGATCGCGGTCCGGGGAGATCCCCTTCAGGACATCGGCTGCGTCCAGGACGTCGAGTTCGTGATCCACGATGGCCGCCTGATCCCCAGCGGCCTGCAGCCCGGTCATGACATACTCCATCGTCGCCTGCGATCACGCCGCCGGTCAGATCGGGATCGCCGTCCAGTCACACTGGCTCGCCGTCGGCGCCATCGTGCCGTGGGCGGCCGTCGGCGTCGGCGCACTGGCGACACAGGCTAACTCCGGTCTCGGAGCGGGCCGGCACGGACTGCGGCTGCTGGCCCAGGGCGGCTCAGCCGAGGCCGTGCTGGCTGACCTCACCCGCAATGATCCGCGCTCAGAGACGGCCCAGATCGCCGTGCTTGATGCTAGCGGGCAGGCGGCGGTGCACACTGGTATGCGATGCATCGCCGAAGCCGGGCACCGGTCCGGCGACGGATGGTCGGTCCAGGCGAACATGATGCTGCGAGCAACGGTACCGGACGCGATGGCTGCCGCCTGGACGGCCGGAACGGGCCTGCGGCTGCCCGCGCGCCTGCTCACTGCGCTGCGGGCCGCGCAAGCCGAGGGCGGTGATGTCCGCGGCCAGCAATCAGCGGCAATACTCATCGTCAGCTTGTCACCAGCACCGCCGCCAATAGATAAGCTGCTCGACGTCCGGGTCGACGACAGCGCCGATCCGATCGGCGAACTGGAGCGGCTGTGCCAGCTCGGCGAGGCCTACCAGGAATACGAGCTCGGCCTGGAACTGATCGGAACCGATCCACACCGGGCTCTGCGACATGCGACACGGGCCGCCCAGCTGGCACCTGGCAATGACGAACTCGCATTCTGGCGGGCAATCGCGCTCGCCTCGGCAGGCCGCCAGGCCGAGGCCCGGGAGATCCTGCGCCGGCTGTTCGCGGCCGGCCCCGGCTGGCGCAGCCTGCTGGCGCGGTTGCCAGCCGCGGGCCTGCTGCCGGAGGATCACCGGCTGGATATGCCTAGTGGTGAACAGGAAACCCCGCCGTCAGGCCCGCCCGCGCCGATACCCAAGGCAGGCGAGCCCTGATGGCCAATCACTGCTTCAGCAGGCACAGATGACTACGTATCTGATGCGCCGCCTCCTGCAGTCGGTCATCGTCATCCTCGGCGTCGTCCTGATCACCTTCCTCCTGGTGCACATGCTGCCCGGCGGGCCGGCCAGAGCTTCGCTCGGACCGAAGGCCACACCGCAAGCGGTCACCCAGTTCAACCAGGTCAACGGCCTCGACCAGCCGCTGCTCGAACAATTCCTCACCTACATCGGGCGCCTGCTGCAAGGAAACCTCGGCTTCTCCTATGTCGAGAACCAGTCAGTGGCCGCCCTGATCGGGGAGAACCTGCCGCGGGACATCCTGCTGGTCGGCATCGCGTACGCGCTCGCGCTGCTGATCGCGATCCCGCTGGGGGTCCTGCAGGCGCTGCGCCGCAACCATCCCGCCGACTACGCCATCACCGGGTTTGCGTTCCTGCTGTACTCGATGCCCAGCTTTCTGGTCGGCTTCCTGCTCATCGCAGCACTGTCCGTTGACCTGCGCGTCTTCCCGCCAGCCGCGCCGCCAGGAGCGAGCATCGCCTCGATCCTCGGTGACCCGCGAGCCCTCGTGCTGCCGGTCGCAACCCTGGCGCTGACCAGCATTGCTGCCTTCAGCCGCTACATGCGGTCTTCAGCGCTGGAGAACCTGGCGCTCGATTACATCAGGACCGCGAAGGCGAAGGGAGCTTCGACCCGCTGGATCGTGCGGCATCACCTGCTCCGCAACTCGCTGCTGCCCATCGTCACGCTGGTGGGTCTATCACTTCCCACAGTCGTCGCGGGCGCACTAGTGACCGAGGAAGTCTTCAACTACCCGGGGATGGGCCTGCTCTTCTTCAAGTCCGTACAGGTGCAGGATTATCCGGTAATGCTCGGATTCTCGCTATTCGTCGGCGTCACGACCGTGATCGGCAACCTGATGGCCGACGTCGCCTATGGCGTGCTCGATCCTCGCATCCGGCTGGCACCGCAGCGATGACCGACCAGACCCGGCTCGAGCCGGTCGTGCCCGCACTCGGACTGCCCGCAGCCGGGCCACCCAATAGCGCTGACCCATCTACGCAGGCGAACCTGCGATCGGCCATCCGCATGTTCCTGGACAATCGGCTGGCGGCCGTCGGGCTGTTCCTGGTCATCGCGATGGTCGGCTTCTGCTTCCTGGGCCCGCTTTTCTACCACACCCAACAGACGAAAACAAACCTGCTCAATGCCACACTGCCGCCCGGCCCGGGCCGCCCACTGGGCACAGACAGCTACGGGTTCGACCTCCTCGGCCGACTGATGCTAGGCGGCCAGAGTTCGCTAGAAGTGGGGCTCGCATCGGCCCTGCTGGCTACTACTTTCGGCACGCTGTGGGGTGCCGTGTCGGGTTATTTCGGCGGCGCGGTCAACTCGGTCATGATGCGCATCGTTGACACCATGCTGGCCATCCCCACCCTGGTGCTGCTCCTGGTGGTGGCCGCGATCTTCCGGCCCGACCTGCTGGTACTGATCGTGATCATTTCGCTGCTCTCATGGCTGGTGCCGGCCCGGCTGGTGCGCGGCGAGACGTTGACGCTGCGCAGCAGGGAATACGTGCAGGCAGTCCGCGTCATGGGCGGCGGCGCGCGCCGGGCAATCGTACGGCACATCATGCCAAACGCGATCGGCGTGATCGTCGTGAATGCGACCTTCCAGGTGGCAGATGCGATCCTGCTACTGGCGGTCCTCAGCTTCCTCGGCCTCGGGCTGCCACCGCCAGCCGCCAGCTGGGGCGGCATCCTCTCCGACGGCCTGAACTATCTCTATGACGGGTACTGGTGGCTGATCTACCCGGCGGGCCTGGCCATCGTGATCACGGTGATCTCGTTCAACTTCGTCGGCGATGCACTGCGCGACTCCTTCGACGTAAGACTGCGACGCCGTTAACAGCCTTCCCGACACCGTCGATCCGGCCCGCATAGTCGCTGTACCGCCAGATCCGGGCCGGGTCAACATCGTGGCCCCGGTCCTGTCTACACCGACGCCGTACCGCCTGATCGGATCGCCCCGCCTCGGTGCCACCACGGTGCTTGGCCAGTCACGTCGGCCCGAAGAGATCGTCCCCGTGGTCACCTTCCTCGCATCGCCGAGGTCGAGCTACGTGACCGGTGCGCTCTACGCCGTAGACGGCGGTAGCACGGCGTGATGCGCGGACAGCGTCATTACGGCAGTCACTCAGACAGAAAAATGTCCGTCGAAACACGACGGGCAAATCGCCAGCCGTCGTCGCTACGAACGAACACGTCGTTGAACTCTGTCACAGCCCATGGCAGTGCACGTGACACACCGGACCCATCATAAAGGAACGTTAGCGACAATGACGTAACCCCCACTCGATCATGGTCAAAGTACTGGAAGCGAAAGTTTGTCATAATGTGACGTGTCGTACGATGGACAGTTGATCGCTCTTCGCCCCAGGCGACAATTGCACCGATACCGATCATGGGCCCGTAATGCATCTGGATCTCTGCGTCGTTGGTTACCAGCTCGTGGATTGTGTCAGCTCTCCCATGATCAACCCGCCAGGCAAATTCTACGATAAGATCCGTGAGTTCCTGACGGTCCTCGATATTGAGTTCCTTCATCATGTTCCCTCCTCAAGGAGTCCGGATCGACACTCCTATCTGGCACGGCGGCCGTTTCTTGGCCCGACAATCAGCTCCTGCAGAAGGCCGAATGGACCGCGATCGAAGTGCAGATCTGCGCTTTCGTCGCCAGCCCCGCGTCCACCATCGACTGCTGGATATTGGTGGGGGTCACGAGAGTCTCGGGCGATTTCGCAGTCGGGACGCCGCCCTTCGTGTATCCGTTCACGAAGTGATAGTCGATCAGGCCGGTACTCTGCGCTGACTTGCCGGCTAAGCGGCATTCCAAAAGTTCTGTTCGTAACCGGGGGGTAGCCAGGGGCTGGTCCAGGGCGCGGCGGCGTCGAGCATCTGGTCTGGTGATCGGTTGCGGAAGTAGGAATGGATCTGCCTGAGCCGTCCGGGCCAGGTGACGGCGGTGTTGGCGACGTAGTTCTTCAGCGCAGCCCAGACGCGTTCGACCGGGTTGTCGTGCGGGCTGTACCGGGCGCCATACAGCACCTCCAGCCGGGGCTGCTTGTCCAGGTAGCGGGTGACGGCGCGGGCGTGGTGGATGCTGTCGTTATCGCAGATCACCACGATCAGCGGGGCGGCCGGGAAGGACGCGGCGAGCATCCGCAAGAAGGCGATGAACTCAGCGGCGCGGCGACGGCCCAGCCGGTAGACCCAGCGGCCGGTGGTCATCTCCAGCGCGCCGTACACCGTGACCTGCCGGTTCGTGCCCGGAGTAAGAATCTGCGGGCGGGCGCCGCGCCGCGTCCAGCTGGCCCGCACGTGCGGCAGCAGGTTGAGGTGAGTCTCGTCTTCGGCCAGCACCACTGCCCGGCGCGGCAGCTCGATCAGCCGGGCCACGATGCCGGCCACCACATGGTCGTGATCGGGGTCGCCGCGGGCGATGAGCTTGGGCCGCCGCCAGACCGCAACCCGCCGCACCCGCCGGTACAGGGTGCGCAGGCTGACCTGCGGATAGCCCAGGTAGCGCCAGATCCGCGGCAGCGTCCACGGTCCCGGCCGGTCCAGCAGCGCGGCGATTCTCCTGGTCAGCCGCTTGCCACCCAGCGGCGGCCGCCCGGATCGGGGGCGATCGGCCAGCCCCGCCAGGCCCTCGGTGCTGAACCGGCCGATCCAGCGGCGCACCGTGGCCGGGTGGCACTCCAGCAGCTCCGCGATCTGCGCCGCGGATAACCCGTGCAGCGACAGCAGCACCATCACCGCCCGGGCCGCCTGCCGCCACCGGCCCCGCAGGGCACCCCGCACCTGCTCAATCTCACGCGATGGGACATTGGCGAACACACAGACCGGGCGCATACTGACCACGACCTCGCCGGCGGGGTGGACGATGGAGGCAACCTCGATCCAACCCCCGGCGAGGCTGCTGTCCAACCCCTGGCCCCCCACCCCGTGACCTCACGACGGGTTACGCGCAGAACTTATGGATAGGCGCTTAGCCTGGATCATTCGCCGGTGTGACGCCTCCGCCTGACGGCCCGGCCCCGGTGAGTTTTGATCTTGAGTTTTCTTTGCCTGGCGTGGTGCGTCGCCCGGCTGTCGGGCCGGGTGGGCGCCGGTTCCAGGGCCGGCCTGGCGGTTCCTTTCTGGGTTGCAGGGTCTGGGCGGGCGGGTCATGACGGCGGCAGGGCCAGGATGCGGGTGAACGCGTCGGCGATCTGTTGTGCCCAGGGCCAGGGTGCGGGGATTTTCAGGTGCCGGCGGCGTTGTCCTTTGGCGATCCGCCCGGCGGTGTGCAGGATCTTGTAGCGCAGGGTCTTCGGCTCGGCTTTGGCCAGGTCGCCGTCGAGGGCGAGGAGCCGCAGCCAGGCCAGCAGGTCACAGGCGATGGAGGCGGCCTGGCACCAGGCGGTGTTGACCTGGTAGTCGCGGGAGGGCAGGTGTCCCAGGCCGGTGCTTTTCGCGCAGCGGATGTTGTCTTCGACCCTTGCCTGGGTGCGGTGGCGGGCCTCGAGGAACTGGATCGGCCCGCGGGGGGTATTGGTCACGGTGACCTGGTAGCGCTTGCCGTCGTGCTGCTCGAACAGGGTCAGCTGCGCGCCGGGGTGCGGGTTCTCCCGGCGGATCAGGATCCGCATGTCCGGCGGCCAGCCGGCCAGCCGGTCACCGCCGGCGCTGTGCCGCAGCAGCCCGGTCAGCTCAGCGACCTGCGCGCCGGGCCGCACGGTGCCGTCTGCGTCCAGCGCCGCCGGCCACGCCGATTCCGGCAGCCGCGGCAGGACAGCGCGGATCCGCTCGTCGAAATCGAACCCGGCCGAGTAATGCGCCTGGTAGCCGGGACGGGCATTGAGCTTGCTGATGTGCTCCACCAGGGCATGGGTGGACCCGGCCCCGTCGCAGGTGAACAGCATCGTGCGGCGGTGGCGGGCGGGAATCTGCGCGATCGCGGCGTCCACGGCCCCGGTGTGGTCAGCTGCGGTGTTGCTGCCGGCGTTGCCGGGCCGGAGCATCACCGCCAGCGACTCACCGGTGTTATCGCACCAGGCCGTCAGGGGGTGATGGCCGTAGGTGCCCTTGAACGTGCCTTTCGCCTGCTGCTTGTCGCTGTGCGCGACGACGATCGTGGCGTCCAGGCGGACCACGATCACCTCGCCCAGATCCCGCCCGGCGGCCCTGGCCGGCGGGATCGCGCCGTGCCGGGCGGTGACCAGGCCCCACACGTGACGCCGGACCTTCGCCCTGGCCTTGCTGATCCGGGCCAGCGTCACGCCGTCGCACTGCGACAGCGTCCGCCACGCGGTCGTGTCCGAGGCGACCGGGCCGAATAGCTCGCCCTGGTGGCGCAGCGTGTCGATCTCGCCGATCGTCGTCCCGCCATCGGCGATCGCCACCGCCAGATCGGTCAGGACCCTGCCCCGGTCATGCAGCGGGGTGAACCCGCGGCGGGCTAGCGCGCTCCCCAGCGCACCGGTCAGCCCGGCCCGGTCGGCCAGCAGCCGGGTCACCGCCGACCCGGCATGCGACACGACTCCGTGTCCGCCGACTTCAACGTCCAGCCCCTTCGGCCACGCCATAGAATCCACTTGAAAGGTGCCTCTCAGTCTGGGATAACGGGAACCTCGACAGTCCAATTATCGCAGATAAGAGGCACTTTTCGTTTCTACCGGCGAGTCGTTTCGCTAACAAACGAGACCGCCGCGAATAGCCGGGGCTAGAGGACTCCTACATATACGCGCTGCACTCCAGGCTCGCACAGATTATGAGCGATGCGGTACATGATGGATTGCTGGTGAAATCACCATGCTCCCGGCGTACATCTCCCCATCTGGGACGGCAAAGAGTCTACGTAGCGACTACCGAACAGGTCTGGAATCTCCGTGACCTGTTCCCTGCACGCATCCAGCTTGCCATACTGCTCGGAGCATTCGTCGGGCTGCGCCTGGGCGAGACATGCGGTCTGAGACTTGAGGACGTTGATTTCATGCGGGCAGTGGTGCACCCTCAGGTGCAATATCCGGCTGAGCCGCTTAAAACGAAAATCTCCCAGACGCCGATTCCAATACCGGCATCACTGGTGGCCGAGCTATCGGCTCAGGCTGCCGTCTACGGGCGTCATGAGACCCTGCTGACAGGCGAAGACGGTCGCCAGCTCTCACCCTGGGCGGTCGAGCGGGCGATGCGGACAGCCCGCAAGAAGATTCAGGGCCTCCCTGCGGGCTTCCGCTACCACGACTTGCGGCACTACTTCGCCAGCCTCCTGATCGCCTCCGGGGCGGACGTCAAGACCGTGCAGGCACGGCTGTGCCACGCCAGTGCGAAGACCAGGCTCGACACCTACGGGCACATTGGCCCGACCGGGATGAGCCCACCCGGGCCGCTGTCGATGCCGTCCTGACCGCCGGACGGAACAGCGGCGGAACAGGACCGAGGCGACTCTCTAAAGATGCAGGTCAGAGTCGGTGTGGCGGTTATACGTCGAAGTAGAGCTCGAACTCGTGCGGGTGCGGGCGGAGCCGGATCGGGTCGAGCTCGTTGGACCGCTTGTAGTCCAGCCAGGTCTCGATCAGGTCGGCGGTGAACACGCCGCCGTCCAGCAGGTAGTCGTGGTCGGCCTCGAGCGTGTCGAGCACCTTCTCCAGCGACCCGGGAACCTGCGGGATCGCCAGCGCCTCGTCCGGCGGCAGCTCGTACAGGTCCTTGTCCACCGGCTCGGGCGGCTCGACCTTGTTCTTGACCCCGTCGAGGCCGGCCATCATCATGGCCGAGAACGCCAGGTACGGGTTGCATGACGGGTCGGGCACCCGGAACTCGATCCGCTTGGCCTTGGGGCTGGCGCCGGTGATCGGGATCCGGACGCACGCCGACCTGTTGCGCTGCGAGTACACGAGGTTGACCGGTGCCTCGAAGCCCGGCACCAGCCGGTGGTAGGAGTTCACCGTCGGGTTGGTGAAGGCCAGCAGCGACGGCGCGTGCTTGAGCAGGCCGCCGATGTAGTAGCGCCCGATGTCCGACAGGCCCGCGTAGCCGACCTCGTCATAGAACAGCGGCCCGCCGTCCTTCCACAGGCTCTGGTGGCAGTGCATGCCGCTGCCGTTGTCGCCGAAGATCGGCTTGGGCATGAACGTCACGGTCTTGCCGTAGGCCTGGGCCACGTTCTTGATCAGGTACTTGTAGAGCATCAGCTTGTCGGCCATCTGCAGCAGCGGGCTGAACCGCATGTTGATCTCCGACTGGCCGGCGGTGCCGACCTCGTGGTGCTGCATCTCGACCATGATGCCGCTGTCGATCAGCGTCCGGGTCATCTCCGCGCGGAGATCCGCGTAGTGGTCCATCGGCGGCACCGGGAAGTAGCCGCCCTTGTAGGGCGGCTTGTACGCGAGGTTGCCGCCGTCCTCCTCGCGGCCGGTGTTCCAGGCGCCCTCTACCGAGTCGATGTAGTAGTAGCCCATGTTCGGCGTGGTCTGGAACCGCGCCGAGTCGAAGATGTAGAACTCGGCCTCAGGGCCGAAGTACACGGTGTCGGCGATGCCGGTCCCGCGCAGGTACTCCTGCGCCTTGCGGGCGATGTTGCGGGGATCCCTGGTGTAGGGCTCGCCGGTCAGCGGGTCGTGCACGAAGAACGTCAGGTTCAGCGTCTTGCGCGTGCGGAAGGGGTCGAGCACCGCGGTGGACGTGTCGGGCAGCAGCAGCATGTCCGACTCGTGGATCTGCTGGAAGCCGCGGATGGAGGAGCCGTCGAACATCAGGCCGTCGGTGAAGACCTTCTCGTCGAACGACTCCACCGGGACGGTGAAGTGCTGCATCGTGCCCGGCAGGTCGCAGAACCTGACGTCAACGAACTGGACGCTCTCGTCCGCGAGGAACTTCAGAACCTCATCGGCACTGCCGAACATTGACCCTCCCAGTAAACCCGCTCAAAGGCACTCATACGCCTGGTTGGACGCTAGGCCGGGGCGGTTTCCAGGCCGTGTCCCGTGTGTTTCACTCGTGTTACACAGCCGCTCCGGCAGCGCCGGCGCATGCGGTACTGCAGCCGGTGCCGGTGACCGGGCGAAGACCCGCTACCGTGGGGACGTGGCCGAACAAAGGCGGGCCGGCGGCTGGCTGACCGGTGTGCTGACCGCGAAGAGCGATTCGCGTTACCCGGGGGAGCGGCTCGGGCTGCCCGGGCAGGGGCCCAGGTCGGTCGCCGGGACGGGCCGACGGCTGGCCGCCCTGGTCGTGGACTGGCTGCTCTGCACCGTGATCGCGGTGGCCACGCTGCACTCGCAGTACTGGACTATCGCGATCTTCGCGGTGGAGGTCTGGCTGCTCACCGCCCTGACCGGGTTCACCCTGGGCAAGCGGCTGGCGGGGATCCGGGTGGCCCGGCTGGACGGCAAGCCGGTCGGCCTGCTGTGGGCCCTGGTCCGGACCCTGCTGCTGCTGACCGTCATCGCGCCGCTGGTCACCGACGGCGACCTTCGCGGCCTGCACGACCGCGCGGCGAACACGGTCGTGATCAAGATCTAATGATCAGGCCCTAACGAGCAGGGGCCAGCCTGACGCCCGGGGGCCAGGCTCAGCGCGTCCGCGGCCTGGGCATCTTGGGCTGCCGGCCGGACCTGGGCATCGGTCCCTTCGGGGCCTGCAGCGACTGCGGCAGCGCCTTGAGCCGGTAGTTCAGGTCAGACACCGCGCTGGACCGCAGGTTGCGCGGCAGCTTCATGATGTGCCGCTGCAGGCGGCGGATCGTGATCTGACCCTCGGCGTCGCCGACCTGGATGTCATAGATCGGGATGTCGTAGGCGACCCGCGCCACCCGCTTCTTCTCGGCGGCCAGCAGGCTAGGCAGCCTGTTGGGGGAGCCCTCACCGACCAGGACGACGCCGGCCCGGCCCACCGCCCGGTGCACCACGTCCATGTTCCGGTTGGCCGCGATGGCCGGCGTGACCGTCCAGTTCCCGCGCATCGTCTGCAGCACGGCCGCCGCCGCGCCGGGCTGCCCCTCGATCGCCGAGTACTGGGCCGACTGCGCGAACCGGCCGAACAGGATCATCGCGACCAGCAGGCCGAGCAGGACGCCCAGCGGGATCAGGAACGTCATCCCGAGGACGACGCCGAGCACGACGAGGATGACCAGCGTCCCCAGGCCCGCGAGCGCCACGAGGGGCAGCGCCCTCGGGTTGGCCTCGTGGACCATGCTGGCGGCCATCCGGATCTGCCGGATCCGGCCGGGCGGGACGCCGTCCGCCGCGGCCGCCGGGTTCGCGCCCGCCGTTGTGTCAGGGGACTTCTTTGCCATGCACGAAGGATATACGCGGGGAGTCCGCGCCGGTTGCCCCGTAGGGCTTGGCGCGCCGGGGTTCAGCTCGCGGCAGCCCCGGCTGCGTGACCGGGCTGGCGGGAGGCGATGGCCTCCCGGTAGAGGCGGCAGGCCCGGTAGGACGAGCGCACCAGCGGCCCGGACATCACCCCGGCGAACCCCAGGCCGAGCGCGGCGTCGCGGAGCGAGACGAACTCGTCGGGGTGCACCCAGCGCTCGACCGGGTGATGCCGCGGCGACGGCCGCAGGTACTGCGTGATCGTCAGCAGCTCGCAGCCGGCCTCGCGCAGGTCGGACATGGCCTGGAGGACTTCTTCCGGCTCCTCGCCGAGGCCGAGGATGAGGTTGGACTTGGTGACCAGGCCGGCGGTCCTGGCCTGCCGCAGGACGTCGAGAGACCGGTCGTAGTGGAAGCCCGGCCTGATCCGCCGGAAGATCCGCGGCACGGTCTCTATGTTGTGCGCGAGCACCTCTGGCCTCGCGTCGAACACCTGCGCCAGCCGTTCGGAATCGGCATTGAAGTCCGGGATCAGCAGCTCGACCCCGCAGCCCGGCACGGCCTGGTGAATCTCCCGGCAGGTCTGCCCGTACAGCCAGGCCCCGCCGTCCGCCAGGTCGTCCCTGGCCACCCCGGTGACCGTCGCGTACGCCAGGCCCATCGTGGCCACGGACTCGGCCACCCGGCGGGGCTCGCCGGTATCGAGCGGCTCCGGCTTGCCGGTGTCGATCTGGCAGAAGTCGCAGCGCCTGGTGCACTGGTCGCCGCCGATGAGGAAGGTCGCCTCACGGTCTTCCCAGCACTCGAAGATGTTGGGGCAGCCGGCCGACTCGCACACCGTGTGCAGCTGCTCGCGGCGGACCAGGTCCTTCAGCGCGTTGTACTGCGGGCCGGTGCGCAGCCGCGTCTTGATCCACGGAGGCTTCCGCTCGATCGGCGTCTGGCTGTTGCGGGCCTCCAGCCGGAGCATCCGCCGTCCTTCTGGCGCGAGTACCACGATCTCAGCCTACGTTCCCCGCCTGGGTGGCGTTGCCACCATCCAGGCGGGGAGCGCCGCGGTCAGTTGAAGACGTCCGTGATCGGCGTCGCGGTCGCGCTCTTGCGCAGCGGCGTCAGGCCGTAGGCCTGCTCGATCGTGCGCAGCAGGTTGTAGTGCGTGATCTTCTCGCTGTACTTCCCGGTCTTGACGTGCGCGCCGGCGAAGATCGTCGCGACCTGGTTGCCCGCGCTCCCGTCGTTCTCATCCCAGGTGACGATCAGCAGGCTGTTGTTGGCCGTCGCCCACGTCAGGTAGCTGTTCATGTTCGTCTTCAGCCAGGTGTCGCCTTGCGTGATCGTGCCGTCGTGCATGTCGTCGAGCAGGTTGGGGTCGACGAACGAGACGGTCGGCAGGTTCGCGTAGTTGGTCGGGAACTGGGCGAACGTCTGGTTCACCGTGGACGGCAGTGCGGGGAAGTTCGCCGTCGGGTTGTGCTTGCGCGCGTACTCGCCGCTGGTGCATCCGGTGTAGCCCGTCGAGGGCATCGACTCGGAGTAGCCGCTGTAGGTGTGCCCGGCGGCGATCAGCTCCGAGCCGAGGCTGGCCCCTGACTTGTTGACCGGGCAGGGGTCGCCGGAGATGCCGAACGTCGAGCCGGCGAACAGCGCCATGTAGTTCGGCTCGCTCGGGTGGCCGACCGCGTGTGAGTTGGTGAACAGCGCCCCCTTGCTGGCCAGCGAGTTGATGTAGGGCGCCGACGAGCTCCCGATGATCTGCGAGTAGGAGTGGTTCTCCTCGATCACCACGACAATGTGCGAGTAGGCCGGAACCTGCGCGGCGTGCGAGCGGGCCGGAGCGGGGGCGGCATGGCTGGTGGCCTGCGCTGAGCGCGCCGGGGGACGGACAGGGTGGGTCGCGCAGGCGCTGGCCGGCGCGACGACGCCCACCGCCAGTACGACCGGTACGGCTGCGCTGACCAGGACGCTGGCGGAGCGGGCTTTCAGGCTGGTCACGGGCACTCCCATCGTGAGGGCTAGCTCGGCAGACGGGACGCCAGCCCGCGGGATGCTGTCCGCGACTGTGCGTACCGCCTTGAATACTTTCGGGTGGATGCCGGCGCAGCACAAGACCCAGGAGGCAACTATTGGGCCAGTCGTCACGTGCCGCTCACCTTGCCGCGGAGCGGGGTTCGCCGGTCGGCGAGCGGGGTTTCGCCTGCCGGCGAGTGGCGTTAGCCAGCCAGCGAGGCGGTGCGGGGGAGGGCGCCGTCGCCGGGACTGCGCCGCCAGGTCCGGTCGCCGAGGGCGCTGGCCAGGGCGCGTTCGGCCGCGGGGAGGGCGGCGGCCACCGTGACCTGCCGTCCGGTCTCGGCGGACAGCGAGGTGACCCCGGCATCCCTGATGCCGCAAGGCACGATCCGGTCGAACCAGGACAGGTCACAGTCACAGTTGAGGGCAAAGCCATGCATCGTCACGCCGCGGGACACCCGGGCGCCGATGGCCGCGACCTTGCGGTCAGGTGCCGGGAGGCCGGCCACACGGGCGGCCACCCGGGCGGACGCCACCGGGGCGGCGGCAGCAGCGGGGCGCGGGGCGGCGTCCGGGCCCTGGCTGGTCCCGAGTACCCAGGCTCCGCTGCGCCCCTCCACCTGGCAGGCGCGCACGCCGAAGTCGGCGCACATCCGGATCAGCGCCTGCTCGAGTGCGCGCACGTAGGCGATCACGTCGATCGGCTCGGCCAGCTTGATGATCGGGTACCCGACCAGCTGGCCGGGGCCGTGCCAGGTGATCTTGCCGCCACGGTCCACGTCGATCACCGGGGCACCCGGGTCGCCCGCGGGCCGGTCCAGGGGATCGGTGCGCTTGCCTGCCGTGTAGACCGGCTGGTGCTCGAGGAGCAGGCACGTATCGGGGATTTCGTCGGCGACACGCTGCTCGTGCAGCCGCCGCTGGAGTTCCCATCCCTCGAGGTAGGGCACCGCTTCGGCGCCGAACCCGGCATGGGCGAAGACAAGCTCGCCGATCATACGGGCCAGCATATCGGCGGCGCAGCGGATCGAGGACCGGCCAGGATCGCCGCATTTGTGGCCGCGGATGGGGAAGAACGTTCTCCGGTAGGAGCGTTGACCATGGTGGGGCCGGTGCACGGGTACTGGCGAGAGAGCGGGCTCAAGGAGGCAACCGGCATGCTCAGCGAAGCCGAGCTGCGGCAGATGAGCCCCGAGCAGCGCTTCGAGCTGGCCCGCACTCTCGCCGCGCTTGACTTGCCGCCGCTGTTCGATGACGCGAAGGCCAAGACCCGGCGCAACGTCGCCCTGGCCATCGCGATCGCCAGCTGCATATTCCTGTGCATCTGGATCGGCGTGCTGGCCGTGACGCTACCCAGCAGGTACCGGGCTGGAAACTGGCGCGGCGCCTGGATCGGGTTTGACGTCGCCGAGCTGTTCGGGTTCGCCGCGATCGCCTGGGCGGCCTGGCGCGGCAAGCAGCTGCTGATCGTGTGCATGGTCGTCACGGCCACGCTGCTGTGCGCAGACGCCTGGTTCGACCTCACGCTCGACTGGGGAACGCCTGACTTCTACTTCAGCGTGCTGTCGGCGCTGTGCGCGGAGCTGCCGCTGGCCGTGCTGCTGATCCTCGGTGCGCGGCGGCTGCTGCGGCTGACCGTGCGGATGCAGATGGCGCTGGAGGGGCTGCCCGGGCCGGTGCCGCCGCTGTGGCGGGTGGCGCTGTTCGGCGATGTGCCGCATCAAGTGGATGTGCGCGAGCCCCAGGCCGCCGACAACCGGGAGCCGGCGGCTAGCGGCCGGGTGGCTGGCGGGCCTGAGCGGCGGGCTAGCGGCCCGGAGCGGCCGGCTAGCTGCGGCCGAAATCGGGGTTGTCCTGCTGCAGTACCCAGCTGTTGCCGTCCGGGTCGTCGAAGGTCTTCCACCTGCCCCAGGGTGCTTCCTCGATCGTTTCCTCGTTGAACGTCACGCCGCGGCCGGTCAGCTCGCCGACGGTCTGCTCCAGGTCATCACAGCCCAGGACCGAGCCCTTGAGCGATCCGGCCGGCATGGTGTCGAACCAGGTCACGAGCGTGATGCTGGTGCGGGCGCCGGGCGGGCGCAGCATGACCCAGCGCATGCCCTCGCCGAACTGGCTGTCCATCAGCACGGTGAACCCGAGCGCGTCGGCAGAGAACCGCTTCGCGCGGTCCGGGTCGCTGACGGGGACGGAGATTACTTCCAGGTTGTTCACTGCCATCAGGGGTGCTCCTCACTTCGAACGGGTCTGCCGCCAGCCGTGCCGATCGGTGATCATCTCGACGCTCCGAGTCGGCCAGCCATGTTCGACTTCCGGGTGACCCGGCGCGTGGGCTGGGATCTGGTCAGGAGAGGGCGTAGGCCAGGGCGGAAGAGATGTCGGGGTGCTGGAACGTGTAGCCGGCCTCGAGCAGGCGGCGGGGGGCCACCCGGGCGCTGGCCAGCAGTTCGCCGGCCATCTCGCCGAGGGCCAGCCGCAGCGCGAGCGCCGGTGCGTGCAGCAGCGAGCCCGGCAGCCGCGCGCCGGGCACCGGCAGCCGGAGCACGGTCGGGTTGCCGAGCGCGTCGTTCAGGGCGGCGGTGAACTCGGAGTTCATCACCGGGTGGGGCGCCGTGCCGTTCACCGGGCCGGCGACGTCTGACCGGTCGATGAGGAAGCGGATCGCCCCGACCTCGTCGGCCAGCGAGATCCAGCTCATGTACTGGTTACCCGACCCGAGTGGTATGCCGAGGCCGAGCTTGAAGATCGGCAGCAGCTTGCCCAGCGTGCCGCCCTTGGCGGTCAGGACGAGGCCGGTGCGCAGGTGCGTGGTCCTGATCCCCGCTGACCGTGCCGGGTCCGCCGCCTGCTCCCAGTCCCTGACGAGCTCGGCCAGGAAACCCCTACCAGGCGGCGCGGACTCGTCAACCTCCCGGCCGCCCGTGTCCCCGTACCAGCCGATGGCCGAGCCGCTCACCAGCGTGGCGGGCGGTTTGTCGAGCCGGGCCAGCCCGGTGGCCAGCGCCCTCGTCGCGCGGATCCTGCTGTCCCTGAGCTCGGCCTTGCGGGCCGCGGTCCAGCGCTTGTCCGCGATCCCGGCCCCCGCCAGGTGCACGACCGCGTCGGTCCCGCTGAGCACCCGCGCGTCCAGGCCGCCGTCGGCCGAGTCCGGGTCCCAGGATGACGTCACGAGGCCGCGGGCCGCACCGGCGGCACCACCTGCCGCCGGACGGCGGACGAGCCGGATCACGTCGTGGTCGTCGCCCCGCAGGCTTTCGGTGAGCGCGGTGCCGATCAGGCCGGACGAACCCGTGATCGCGACTCTCGTGCTGATCGCCTCCAGATGGCGGCCGGGGCGCCGCGGCGAAGCCCCGGGACAGGGAATGAGGGCTAGCCGCGCTACAGGCCGAGCTCGGCCTCGAACCCGCCTTCCTCCAGCCGGTTCTTCACCGTGGTCAGGAACCGGGCGGCGTCGGCCCCGTCGATCAGCCGGTGGTCATACGTCAGCGCCAGGTACATCATGGAGCGGACGGCGATGACCTCGCCGAGGGTCGGATCTTCCACCACGACCGGCCGCTTGACGACCGTGCCGGTGCCCAGGATGGCCACCTGCGGCTGGTTGATGATCGGCGTGTCGAACAGCGCGCCCCTGCTGCCCGTGTTGGTCAGCGTGAAGGTGCCGCCGGTCAGCTCGTCCGGGCCCACCTTGCCGGCCCGGGTCCGCTGGGCGAGATCGGCGATCTTGCGGGCCAGGCCGCCGATGTTGAGGTCGCCCGCGCTGCGGATCACCGGGACGAGCAGCCCGCGGTCGGTGTCCACCGCCACGCCGAGATGCTCGGCGTCGTGGTAGGTGACCTGGGCGGTCTGCGTGTCGAGGACGGCGTTGAGCTTGGGATGCACCTTCAGTGCCTCGAGCGCGGCCAGCGCGAAGAACGGCAGGAAGGTCAGCCGCACGCCCTCGCGCGCCTCGAACTCCGCCTTGGCCCGCTGCCGCAGCCGGGCGATCTCGGTGACGTCCACCTCGACCACGGTGGTGAGCTGCGCCGAAGTCTGCAAGGACTCGACCATCCGCTGGGCGATGACCTGGCGAAGCCGGGACATGTGCTCGGTGGTGCCGCGCAGCGTGGACGGCGCGACCGCGGACCGGCCGGACGCCCCGACGGGCTGCGCGGCCGGCGCGCCCGGCGATGCCTGCGCGGCTCCGGGGGCGTACCCCTGCGCCGGTGCCGCGGCGGGCGCGGGCGCCTGCTGCGCCGCGGCGTCACGGCGCACCCGGGCGGCGTCGAGCACGTCCTGCTTGCGGACCCGGCCGCCGACGCCGGTGCCGGATACCTGGCCGAGGTCAACGCCGTGCTCGGCGGCGAGCTTGCGCACGAGCGGCGTGACGTAGGGCCCGTCGGGACCGGACGGCACCGACGGAGCGCCGCCGTCCGTGCCCTGGCCGTCGGCGGGGGATGCGGCCGGCGGCCGGTCCTGGGCGGGCTGGAACGCCGCCGGGGCGTCGGCCTGCGGACGGCCGGCCGGTGACCCCTGGAACGGTGACGCCTGCGACGGCGCGCCCTGGTACGGCGCGCCCTGCGACGGGGCGCCCTGGTACGGCGCGCTCTGCGACGGCGCGCCCTGCGACGGGGTGCCCTGGGCGGGCGGCTGCTGCTGGTACGGCGCCGCAGCCGGCGGTACCTGGTACTGGCCGGCCTGCGCGCCCTGCGCGGGCACCTGAGCCTGCCCGGGCTGAGTCTGCCCGGGCTGAGGCTGCGACGGCCGGAACGGGGAAGACTGCGTCTGGCCGGGGAACGCCGAACCCGGCGCGGCGGCCCCGCCGGCCTCGCCCGGCCCCGTGTCCGGGCCGGACCCGTCAACGGCCGCCCCGGACTGGGCCGCCCCATCCGCAGCCGCCTCGGGCCGAGCCGCCTCGGCCGCCGCCTCCGGCTGGGCTGCCCCGGACTGGGCCGCCTGCGGCTGAGCCGCCTGTGGCTGGGCTGCCTGCGGCTGAGCCCCGCCGGGCCCGGCCTGCGCCGGGGCCGACCCGGACTCGGCGCCCTCCTCGTCGTCGATCAGGGCGAGCTCGGCACCGACCGCGACCGTCTCGTCCTCGGCCACGGCGATAGCGCGCAGGATGCCCGCGGCGGGTGAAGGAATCTCCGTGTCAACCTTGTCCGTGGAGATCTCGAGCAGCGGCTCGTCCCTCTCCACCCGCTCGCCCTCCTTCTTGAGCCAGCGTGTGACGGTGCCCTCAGTGACGCTCTCGCCGAGCTGGGGCATGGATACCGAGACCGACATGAACTTCCCGACTCCTCTGTTACCGCGCGCCTACTGTGTTGTGTGCCCGCAGGTGTCCGCAGCGCTCACGCATGGAAATGCAGCGGCTTGCCCGCCAGCGCGAGATGCGCCTCGCCGATGATCTCCGACTGGGTGGGGTGCGGGTGGATCAGCTGTGCCACGTCGGCCGGCACGGCCTCCCAGTTGTAGATCAGCTGGCCCTCGGCGATCAGCTCGCCGACCCGCGCGCCCACCAGGTGGATGCCGAGCACGGGCCCGGGCTGGCTGTCCCCGTCAGCCGGAGCAGTGGCGATCACCTTGGCCGTTCCCTGGGTCTGCAGGATCACGCTCTTGCCGTTGGCGCCGAGGGGATAGTTCACCTCGACCGTCGCGATCCCGCGCGAAGCGGCGACCGCTGACGTGATGCCCACCGAGGCGACCTCCGGGTCGCTGTAGGTGATCCGCGGCACCCCGTCGTAGTCGATCGGAGTGACGGTCAGGCCGTTGAGCCGCTCGGCGACCAGGATGCCCTCGGCGAACCCGACGTGCGCGAGCTGCAGGCCCGGGGTGAGGTCACCGACCGCGGAGATCGTCGGCACGCTCGTCTGGCACACGTCGTCCACGATCACGAACCCGCGCTCGAGGGTCACGCCGGCTTCGGAGTAGCCGAGCCCGGCAGAGACCGGCCCGCGCCCCACGGCGACGAGCAGCAGCTCGGCGTCCAGCGTCTTGCCGCCCTCCAGCGTCACGGTGACGCCGCTGCCGGTGTCCTTGACCGATTCGAACTTCGCGCCGAGCTCGAACGCGATGCCGCGCTTGCGGAACGCCCGCTCCAGCTGCCGCGAGCTCGATTCCTCCTCGGGCGGCAGCAGGTGCGGCAGCATCTCGACGATCGTGACGTCGGCGCCGAAGGACCGCCACACGCTCGCGAACTCCACCCCGATGACCCCGCCGCCGAGGATGATCACGGACCCGGGCACCCGGTCCAGCCGCAGCGCGTCGTCGCTGGTGATCACCCGGTTGCCGTCGATCTCCAGCCCGGGCAGGCTGCGCGGCTGCGACCCGGTGGCGAGCACCACATGCGCGCCGGAGTAGACAGTGTCGCCGACAGCGACCGCGGTGGGGGAGACCAGGCGGCCGTCGCCAATGACGGTCTCGATCTTCCTGCTCGCGACCGTGGACTGCAGCCCTTTCCAGAGCCGGTCCACCACGCCGTCCTTGTAGGAATTCACCTGGGGCATGTCCAGGCCGTCGAACGTCGTGTTGACGCCGAACTTCCCGCTCTCCCGCGACAGGTCGGCCACCTCGGCCGCGTGCAGCAGCGCCTTGGTCGGGATGCAGCCCCGGTGCAGGCAGGTACCGCCGACCTTGTCCTTCTCGATGAGCAGCACGCGGTTGCCGAACTCGGCCGCCCGCAGCGCGCACGCGTAGCCCCCGCTGCCGCCGCCGAGAATGACGATGTCGTAGGGCTGCCCGCTGTCCTCCGCCACAAAAAGCTCCTTGTCGTTATCCGGTGCCCGGGCCAGCCGGACTACAGGCGCCCGTCCGCGACGTCCTCCGCGATCTGGACCAGCGTGCGCACGGCTGCCCCCGTCCCGCCCTTGGGGGTATACCCGTGCGGCCCCTCTTCATTGAACGCGGGCCCGGCGATATCCAGGTGCGCCCAGCGGGTGCCCTCGGCCACGAACTCGCGCAGGAACAGGCCGCCGACGAGCATCCCGCCGCTGCGGTCCTGGCTCACGTTGGCCAGGTCGGCCACGTCGGAGTCGAGCCCGTCGCGCAGCTCGTCCGGCAGCGGCATCGGCCAGAACGCCTCGCCGGCCCGGCCTGCCGAGGCCACGATCCCGTCCCGGACCTCGTCCTCGTTGGCCATCACGCCCGCGGTGCGCCGGCCGAGCGCGACCGACTGGGCGCCGGTGAGCGTGGCCACGTCCACCACCAGGTCGGGCGAGTCCGCCGCCGACCGGGCGAGGGCGTCGGCGAGCACCAGCCGTCCCTCGGCGTCGGTGTTCAGCACCTCCACGGTCTTCCCGCCGTGGATCGTGATGATGTCGGCCGGCCGCTGCGCGCCGCCGCCCGGCATGTTCTCCGCGGCGGCCAGGTACGCGATCACGTTGACCGCCGGCGCCAGCTCGGCGATCACCTGGATCGCGCCGAGCACGGCGGCGGCCCCGGCCATGTCCGACTTCATGTGCTCCATCGACTTGGGCGGCTTCAGCGACAGTCCGCCCGAGTCGAACGTGATGCCCTTGCCCGCGAACACGACGGTCTTCGTCGCGCCCGGGTGGCGGTAGGCCAGCCGCACCAGCCGCGGCGGGTGCACCGAGCCCTGCCCGACCGCGAGGATGCCGCCGAATCCGCCCTCGGCCAGCCCCTTCTCGTCCAGCACCTCGATGTCGAGCCCGTGGCCGGCGGCGACCCGCTCCGCCTCCTCGGCCAGCGTGGCGGGCACGAGATCCGACGGCCCGGTGTTGACCAGGTCGCGGACCAGCGTGATCGCGTCGGCGAGCGACTGGGCCCGGCGCGCGGCCGCCGCCGTGCCGTCGCCGTTCGAGGCCAGCGTCAGCTCGGTCGAAGGCGGCGCCGGAACCGTCGTGCGGTACCGCGAGAACGCGTACCCGCCGAGCAGCCCGCCGAGCGCCACCGCCTCAGCCTCCGCCGCATTCCGGGCGGGCAGGGCCAGGGCGATCCTGACGGCCGCGTCCTGGCCGGGATTTCCATCAGAATTCCGAACGGGCTTCGCCGGGTGTTTCACCACAGCGCGGACGGCCGCCCCCGCGGCGCGGCGCAGTGCCTCCGGGCTGAACCCGGGACCCTGGCCTGGCCCGTCCTGGCCGGGCGCGGGCCGGCCCAGCCCCACGGTGACGATGACCGGGGCGAGCGATGAGGCAGCCGGCGCCTGCGCGGCACCGGGGGCGGTGCCCAGCAGCGGGCTGGTGGCGATCTTGTTGGTCTGCTCGGCCTTGCCTGTCGCGCCGAGTGCCGCGGCCGCGGCGAGCAGGGTGCCGCCGAGGGCTTCGTCGGCCGGCTCGGCGCCTGGCGCGAGCTCGGGTCCATGCGCGCCCTGGACGATCCCGACGACGATCACGTCGGGCCGGGCACTACCGGGGGATGCATCGCTGGTCAGAAGTCTCGTGGTCACCATCAGATGCTAATGCCTGCGCGAACCCTGCAATGCCCGTACGGCCCGGGCATGCGGCCCGGGCCGTACGGGAATGCGGACGTCAGTGCTGCAGTCTGATCGTCGCGAAATTCGGGTCAGTGAAGTCGAACATCGACATCAGGTTGCCGATCGCCGGCCGGTTCTCCGGCACGTACCCGTCCGTCGTCGGGTTCGGCAGGTTGTCCTCGCTGTAGGAGGTCAGCGGGCTGAGCCCCCAGTTGGCCTCGATGAACTTGAGGACCGAGACGTGGTCGTTATAGGTGTGGTCGATGTAGTTCTGCCGGGCGTACGGCGAGACCACGATCATCGGGACGCGCGGCCCGTCGCCGAAGAAGCTGACCGGCTGGATGTAGCCCGAGTCGTAGTAGCCGCCGGTCTCGTCCTCGGTGATGAAGATCGCGGTGGACTTCCACAGCGACGGGTTGCCCTGGACCGCCGCGACCGCCCGCGCCACGAAGTTCTCGTACGCGTAGAGGGTGGAGTAGCCGGGGTGGCCGTCGTCGTTGCCGGGCTTGAGGAACGTGACCGCAGGCAGCGTGCCGTGGGCGGCCTGGTAGACGAAGTCGGTGAGGCCGTGCTGCACGTTCTTGCGCAGGGCCGGGTTCGTCATGATCGACGCCGAGTACTGCATCGGGTCGCAGATCCCGCAGTACGACGAGTCCACCGTGCCGTTGTTGTACCCCTCGCCGTAATACCCCCAGCTGATGTGGTGCGCGGACAGCGAGTTGCCGATCGTCACGTAGTCCGTCTTCTGCGGAGGCAGCGTGTACGGCGAGGAAGTGTTGACCGTTCCGTTGATGTTGTAGCCGGCGTTGTAGTTGTTGAGCAGGTAGTAGCGGCCCGGCTGGCAGTTGTTCATCACCTTGTAGGGCAGCGCGTTCAGGTAGCTGAACACCGCCCCGACGCCCGGCTGGCTGTGGTCGGCGCACATGGAGTAGCTGCCACCCGCGTAGCCGTCCTGGCTGTAGTTGTTGTTCGTGCCCGACTTGGGGTTGGGGTTCTCGATCTGGTTGGCCGGCGGCGGCGTGGCCTTGCCCGACGCGTTCTGGTAGGAGCCCGCGAAGCCGGTGCCGAGCGCTATGTGGTTGGCGCCGGTGCCGCCCTGGACGGCCTGGTGGTAGTTGTCGCTGATCGCGTAGTGCTGGGCCAGGTCACGCAAGATGGGGGCGTCGCCCTGGGCCATGTTGTAGTAGCCCATCTGCACGCCGCCCTGGTAGATCGGCGCGGGGGGAGTGGCGCCGTTGTCGTCGCCGGCGGTGTTGGCCACCCAGGTGTTGAGCTTGCCGCCGGACCCGTCCGTCTGCTGGTACATCTGGTAGAAGCGGTGCAGCGGATCGCCCACGTAGGCGCCGTAGAGCTCGCACTGCCCGAACTTGGAGTACTCGGTGTGGGTGTCGAAGTAAGGCACGGACTTGGTGATCTGGTACGGCGCGTTCGGCAGGTGGGCCGGGAACCGCGCGTCCGGGCTGTCCGGCGTCTGCCCGTCGCAGGCCGGCGACACGTACGTCGTGTTCGGCCGCGGCAGCGCCTTGTAGGCGCCGGTGATCTTCGGCGTGAGGCTGTAGGTCTTGCGGTCCGACGCGGTGACCTGCTGGGCCTTCTTCCAGTTGGGCCCCAGGCCGCCGCTCTTCGTGACGATGCCCTCGGACAGCAGGTTGTGCACGTGCTGGCCCTTGGGTGCCTGGTAGGTCGCGAACACGTTGTCGAAGCTGTGGTTCTCGCCGATGATCACGATGACGTGCTTGATCGGCGTGGCCGTGGGGGGTGCGCTGCTGGGCTGCGCGGCCGCCGCGGCGCCGCCCGCTGTCAGCGCCGCCACACCGGTGACGACCGATGCGGCCAGGGCCGTCAGGCCGATGCCGCCTGCGCGACCGAACGTTTTCCGTCTCATCCACCCGCTCCTCTCGCTGTCGCCGCGCGGGCGGGGATTCCCGCGGCACGGGCTCGCCCGGAAGCCTGCCGAGACGGAATGTCGGGCCGTAAGACTTCAGGCAAACGTGCGGTAACGGGTGCGTCAACTGTCCCCTTGGCCGCGCTTGTCACGGCCCCACACGCTACGCCCGCGATGCCTGACTTACCATGCTCTGCGTGTCTGCGGCGTCCGGTGTGTCGAACACGTGGCAGCCCACCGCCTCGAACTGGAGCCCGACGCTCTCCCCGCGGGCGGCGCGCGTGGCCGAGAACACGCCGGTGAGGCGGCCGTGCCCGGGCAGGTCGATCGCGTGCTCGTACCCGCGGCCGCGGAACGCCACGTCGGCCACCGTGCCGGCCAGATGGTGCTCGCCGGTCCCGGGCGCGGACAGCCGGACGCCGGTCGGCCGGACCATGAGCAAGGCGGTGCCCGCGGTCAGCGGGGTGCTGGGGGCGCGGACGAGGAATGGGCGGCCGCCCGCCAGGCCGTCGCCCAGCGCGGGCTCGACCTCCAGCATGCCGTCCGCGGCGGTACCGCGGACCTGCACCGGGATCTCACCGGACAGCCCGGTGAAGCGGGCCACGAACGGCGTGGCCGGCCTGGTGTAGGTCTCCTCCGGCGTGCCGGTCTGCACGAGCCTGCCCTCGGACAGCACGCCGACTTGGTCGGCGAGGGCGAACGCCTCGGCCTGGTCATGCGTGATGTACACGGTGGTGGCCTCCGCCTGGCGGACCAGGTCGGAGATCTGCACCCGCATCCGCTCCCGCAGGTCGGCGTCGAGGCTGGACAGCGGCTCGTCGCAGAGGATGAGCCCGGTGTCGGCAATCAGCGCCCGGGCCAGTGCGACCCGCTGCTGCTCCCCGCCGGACAGCTCGTTCGGGTACCGGGCGGCCAGCGCACCGAGGCCGACCCGGTCGAGCATGGCCAGGGCGCGTTCCTGGCACACGGCCCGGCTCAGCACACGCACGGCAGGAGAATGAACAGCCCGATGGCCAGCCAGAACAGCGGCATGCCCAGCCGCCGATGACCGGCAGCCGGCCCTGTGGTCCCCGCCCCGCCGTCGGGGGGACAGGGACCACTTCGGACGTCAGCCCGGCGTTCGGGATCACCCTGCATTGCCGGGGTCGCGCGCGACCCCGCCGTGCCCGGGAGAGGCCGCTCTCATCGGACGATGTAACGGTCGTCAGACCTTGTTAGTAACGGCTGTTAGAATCTAGAGTGCGTTGACGTCAAGCCTGCCGCCCGGCCCTCTCGGCCCGGGGACACAGCGGCGGGGATATGAGGAGGAGCATGAGCGCAGGAGCCTGGTCGCTGTTCGTCGCGGTCTTTCTCGCCTGCGTGGTGGAAGCCGTCGAGGCGACGACGATCATCCTCGCGGCCGGCACCGCCAGGGACTGGCGGTCGGCCCTCACCGGGATGTTGACCGCGCTGGTCGTGCTCGTGGCCATCGTCGCGGCCCTCGGCCCGGCCGTGTCCGCGCTGCCGCTGCGCGAGTTGCGGCTGGTCGTGGGTGCCCTGCTGCTGATCTTCGGCCTGCAGTGGCTGCGCAAGGCGATCCTGCGGGCCAGCGGCCGCAAGGCGCTGCACGACGAGGAGAACCTCTACCGCAGCCACCTCGCGGAAGCGCAGGCCGCGCCGGCCAGGCGGCTCGGCTCTGTGCCCGACTGGTACGCGTTCACCCTCTCGTTCAAGGGGACCCTGCTCGAGGGGCTCGAGGTGGTGTTCATCGCCCTGACCTTCGGCAGCAACGCCGGCAACATCCCGCTGGCCGGGCTGGCCGCCGGGTGCGCCGTGGTCCTGGTGGCGATTGTCGGCGTCGCGGTGCGGGCACCGCTGGCCCGCGTTCCGGAGAACACGCTGAAGTTCGTGGTCGGGATCATGCTCACCGCGTTCGGCATGTTCTGGGGCGGCGAGGGCGCGGGCGCGCACTGGCCGGGCTCGGACGCCGCGCTGCTGGTGCTGGCGCCGGCGATCGCCCTGCTCGCGATCGGGCTGGTCGCGGTGCTGCGCCGGGGCAAGCAGGTCACGCCGGCCCCCGCGCGCGAGAGCGTCCCGGCCACGGAAGCAGGCTGAGATGGTCAACCGGATAAAGGCGTTCTTCGCCTTCCTCTACGACTTCGTGGTCGGCGACGACTGGCGCATCGCGGTCGGGGTGGTGATCGGCCTGGCCGCGACGTACGCGATCAGCCAGACCAGCGTCCCGGCCTGGTGGGTGCTGCCCGCGCTGCTGGTGGTCCTGCTGCCCGCCAGCCTGTGGGTCGCCACCCGGCACAGGTAGCCGGTCAGCGGCTCTCCGCCTCCTCCTCGTACACCCGGGCGGCGTACTCCTCAAGCGACTTCTCGCACTGGACGAGCGCCTGCTCGGCCGCCTCCCGTCCCTCCGCGCCGAAGGCGTCCCGGTCCCTGATGCGCTCCAGCCAGTTGCGCAGCTTTACCAGGTTGACCTCGTTCTCCTCCAGTTCGGCGTAGGTGAAGTGGTTGGCGACGTACTCCTTCTGCACCTGGGCGAGGAAGTCCTCGCAGCGGTCCACGATCTCCTCGTACTCGTCATTCCTGGCCGCCTGGAACGCGGCCCGTACCTCCGACTCGCCGGCCAGCACCCGGCAGGACAGCAGCGCCGCGGTCCCCGACATGTCGATGATCTCCCGCTGCAGCTTGCGCAGGGCGCGCTCCGCGCCGGTGCTGGCCGGCAGCGCCGCCGCCGAGCTCTGCAGGTAGATCGCGCCCAGGCTCTTGATCCGGCGCCAGACGGCGGCGCGCAGCCTGGTCGGCTCCGGCGGAACCCTGTAGACAAGCAACAGCCAGCCCTGCGGGGGGTTCCCCCCCGCATCCCCCCCGACCCCGTCGGGCTGGTGATCGGTGGTCCGCTGCTCTTCGCTCACGCCTTTATTGTCGCAGCGGCGCCGCGGCGCTGTCGCGGCACGGCGCTATCGTGCCCGGGTGAGCGAGTGCCTGTTCTGCGCCATCCTCGCCGGGGACAAACCCGCCTGGTTCGTGCTCGACGAGCCCGACGTGGCCGCCTTCCTCGACGTGCGGCCGCTGTTCAAGGGGCATGTCCTCGTGCTGCCCCGGGCGCACTACGAGACGCTCGCCGACCTGCGCGGCCTGCTCAGCCCGCTGTTCGGCCAGGTGCAACGGATCAGCGCCGCGATGCCGGCCGCCTACGGCGCCCAGGGCAGCTTCGTCGCGATCAACAACACGGTCAGCCAGAGCGTCCCGCACCTGCACGTGCACGTGGTGCCGCGGACCAAGGGGGACGGGCTGCGCGGCTTCTTCTGGCCGCGCGGCCGGTACGCGAGCGACGAGGAGGCCGCGCAGTACGCCCGGCAGATGCGCGAGACGCTGGCCGGCTCAGCGCACCGCGGTGACGACCAGGCAGGCGGCGACGGCGATCTCCGCGACGGCGCCGAGCACGTCCCCCGTGATCCCGCCGAGGCGGCGGACGGCGACCGCGGCCACGCCCAGTGAGACGGCCAGCCCCGCGGCGAGCGAGACGACGAAGATCACCCCGAACGGCACCGCGAGCCCGAACGCGGCCAGGGTCAGCAGCGCGGCGGTCGCCGGGTGCACCGTGCCCGCCACCCGCGCGCCCAGCCCGCCCGGCCGTGCGGCGGGCACGCCGCGGCAGCAGGCCCAGGTGAGCGCCAGCCTGCTGCCGGCACCAGCGATGAGCAGCGCGACGTAGCCGCGGCCGAGCGCGTCGGCGCTGGCCAGGGCCGCCACCTGGGTGAGCAAGGTCAGGACCATGGTCATGACGCCGAACGGCCCGATGTCGGACCGTTTCATGATGTCCAGCGCGGCCGGGGCCGGCCTGCCGCTGCCCAGGCCGTCGGCGAGGTCGGCCAGCCCGTCCAGGTGCAGCCCCCGCGACAGCAGGGCCAGGGCGGCGACGGCCAGTACGGCGGCGAGCAGCGATCCGGCGTGCAGCCGGTGCGCGAACAGCCACAGCACCGCGGCGGCGGCCCCGCCCAGCAGCAGGCCGACGGCCGGCGCCCAGGCCATCACGTGCCGCCAGGCGGCCGCCGGGTAGGGCTCGCCGCGGGCCCGCGACCGGAGCGGGATCGCGGTCAGCAGGGTCACCGCGAGCCTGGGCCCAGACAGATGCATGGCAGTCAAGGGTAGGTCTTGGGTGAACCATCCCGGCCGGCGGTGCAGGATGGACGGATGAGGGAAACCCGAGCGACCGCTGACGGCCTGCGGACGGCCATCGAGCGCAGCGGCTACTACCCGGACCTTGTCACTGACGCGGTGTCGTCGGCGCTGGGTCCCGAGCCCATCGTTTCTTACCTCGTCGTCCACGATGCGATGTTCGACCCCGGCATGGAGGTGCGCAGGCACATCACGGTGCTGGTGCTCACGCCCAGCCGCCTGGTCTACTCGCACACCGACGAGCACCCGGCGGAAGGGCCCGACGGCAGGCCGCAGGCCGAGACGAGCACCGAGGCGATCAGCTTCTCCAGGATCTCCTCGGTGGTGCTGACCAGGGTCGTGCCCGACCCCGCCTCGTACGTGGCCGGGGTGACAATGCCCACCGAGGTCCTGCTCACCATCGGCTGGAACGTGCTGTCCCACGTCGAGCTCGAGCCCGCGCACTGCGGGGACGAGAACTGCGAGGCCGACCACGGGTACACCGGCACGATCACGGCCGATGACCTTGCCCTGCGCGTCAGCGAGGCGGCCGACGGCCAGGACGGCGTGCGCGCCGTGCTGTCCTTCGCCCGCGCGCTCGCGGCGGCCGCCGCCGGGCCCTGACGCCCGGGGCCCGCGTTGCCGGCCCGGCGGGCCGGTGAAACGATGGGCAGGCAAAAGGAATGTAACCGGCAGATGAGTAGAGGGCGAAGGACTACCCCCGCATGACGGATGAGCCGAAGACCCTGCCAGCGCTGCCAGCCTACGGAGAAGGAACCCTGGCCGACCTGGCGTCGTCCCTGCTCGGGTCGCTCGGGATGTCCGCCGAGCCCAATCCGCTCGGCCTGCCCGAGACGTCCCGGGTCTGCCTGCTGATCGTGGACGGCCTGGGCTGGGAGCTGCTGCGGGCCCATCCGGCGGCGGCGCCGTTCCTGTCCGAGCTGGCGGTCAACGGCAGGCCGCTGCACGCGGGATTCCCGTCCACCACGGTGACCAGCCTGGCCTCGCTGGGAACGGGGCGGCCGCCCGGTGTGCACGGCATGCTCGGCTACCAGGTCGCCGTGCCCGGCACCGGCAGGCTGCTCAACGGGTTGCGCTGGGACGACCGGGTGGACCCGGAGACCTGGCAGCCGGAGCCGACGGTGTACGAGCGGGCCGCCGCCGCCGGGATCGGCGCGTACTACGTGGCCTCCCGGGCCTTCCGGCGCAGCGGGCTGACCCTGGCGACGGCGCGCGGTGCCGACTACTGGTCGGCCGACAGCATGGGCGCCCTGGTCGCCCAAGCCGCGACCGCGCTGCGGGAGACCGAGCCCGCGCTGGCCACGGTCTACCACGGTGACCTGGACGCGACCGGGCACGTCTTCGGCTCCGGTTCCGATGCCTGGTACCACCAGCTCGTCCACGTGGACAAGCTGGCCGAGCAGCTGGCCTCGGCCGTGCCGCCGGGCACGCTGCTGTACGTGACCGCCGACCACGGCATGGTGGACATCTCCCCGGCCAACCGGGTCGACGTGGACGCGATCATGGATCTCCGCAAGGGCGTCGCGCTGCTCGGCGGCGAGCCCCGCGCGCGGCACGTCTACACCGACCCGGGCGCGGCCGACGACGTGCTGGCCGCGTGGCGGGACGTGCTCGGCGAGCACGCCTGGGTGGTGTCGCGGGACGAGGCGATCAGCGAGGGCTGGTTCGGCCCGGTCGAGCCCGCCATGACCGCCCGGATCGGCGACGTCGTCGCGGCCGCGGCAGGCGGCACCGCGATCGTCGCCATGCAGGCCGAGCCGCGCGAGTCCGTGCTGGCAGGCATGCACGGCTCGCTCACCACGGCCGAGCAGCTGGTGCCGATGCTCATCCACGCGGCCATGTGAGGCACGCTCCGAGACCGTGCGCCGGGAGGAACAGTGGGTCCGCTGATCAGCGTGGCGTCCTTGGCGGAGGCACTGGCCGGGCCGGCCGCCCCGGTGCTGCTCGACGCGCGCTGGCGGCTCGGCGGCCCGCCCGGCATCGACAGCTACCGCGCCGGTCATCTGCCGTCCGCCGTCTTCGTCGATCTGGACCGCGACCTGGCCGGACCGCCGGGGCCGGGCGGGCGGCACCCGTTGCCTGCGGCCGCCGCCTTCGAGGCGGCGATGCGCCGCGCCGGGGTGAGCGACGGGCGGCCGGTGGCCGTCTACGACAACGGGGACGCGGTGGCCGCTGCCCGTGCCTGGTGGCTGCTACGGTACTTCGGCCACCGTGACGTCCGGGTACTGGACGGCGGGCTGCGCGCCTGGCAGGCGGCGGCCCGGCCGCTCACCACGGCCGAGCCCGCCGCGGCGCCGGGGGACTTCACGGCGCGGCCGGGCCAGATGCCGCTGCTCGACGCGGCCGGCGCGTCAGCGACTGCCCGTTCGGGAAAACTGCTGGACGCCAGGACCGCGGAACGATACCGGGGCGAGACCGAGCCGGTGGACCCGGTCGCCGGGCACATCCCGGGGGCGGTCAGCGCGCCGGCCGCCGGCAACCTGGCCGGCGGGGGCGGCTTCCGCGGCCCGGCCGAGCTGCGGGAGCGGTTCGGCGCGCTCGGGGTGACGGCCGGCGGCCAGGTCGGCGCGTACTGCGGCTCAGGGGTGACCGCCGCGCAGGAGGTGCTCGCGCTGGAGATCGCCGGCATCCCGGCCGCGCTCTACGTCGGCTCCTGGTCCGGCTGGCTGGCCGACCCGGCCCGGCCGGTAGCCAGGGGGTCCGATCCCGGCTAAGGTCAGGCGGCCGCGGCCATCCGCCGGGCCAGTTCCTCGCGTGAAACGTCCCAGCATGTTCGGTCTCCTCAGCGTCCCCCCTTCCGCCGGGTGTGTTTCTTGTGCGCGGCCTGCCTGCTGACGCCGAGCTGGGCCGCGATCTCCTGCCAGGACCAGCCCTGGGCGCGCGCGTTGTCGACGTGCCGGGCTTCCAGCCGGTCGGCCAGCTCGCGCAGCGCCCGGACCGCCCGCAGCCCTTCGGCGGGGTCGCGGCTGCTCGCCGCTTCCGCCAGCTGCACGCCTTCGCTCATGACGTCAATCTATGTTGACAAAGCCCGCGTGTCAACTCGGGGTGACGCCTGCGGGTCGGCGCGGTCAGCCGTCCGCGGCCGGTCCGGGGGAATACGGATCAGAAGACGCGGGTGCCCGGCGGCACCGGCCGGTCCGGCTGGACCAGCGCCACGTGCCTGGTGTCCTCGACCGGCACGCCGAGGACCAGGACCTCGGACGGGAAGCCGGCCACCTGGCGCGGCGGGAAGTTGACCACGGCGAGCACGTACCTGCCGACCAGATCCGCAGGCTGGTAGAAGGCGGTGAGCTGAGCGCTTGACCTGCGCGTGCCGAGGTCGCCGACGTCAATCCACAGCTTGTAGGCCGGATTGCGGGCCTGCGGGAATTCCTCGGTGCGCACGATCACCCCGACCCGGATGTCGGCGCGGAAGAATTCATCGGGCGTGATGAAGTCCTGGGGGGTGACATCGGGCCCGGCCGCGGCCGATTGCGGTGCCGCCGCGGGACCGGCTGCGTGATCAGGGGACACGGCCGTGATCATAACGCCGGAGTCCGCCGCCCGGGAGCCTGCGCCGCCGGAGCCTGCGCCGCGGGAGCCTGCGGGCCGTGGGCCTGCGGCGGGAGCCGGCAACTGGCGGTGCCTCCCGGGCAGCGCGATCATCGCTCCCGCCTCCCAGCGGCCGCAACGCGGCTAGCGCCGTCAGCGCGGCGGCAGGCCGGCGGCGCCGGGCATCGCACCAGGGCCGGCCGTCCGGCAGGCCCGCCCGGCGCCCTATACGCCATTCCTCAGCAATTAACTCGGTAGCTCCGTTTCTCAGCCGGCAGAATCCGTCAGGCGGGCCCGGCGCCGACTGATAATCTCGGTGAGCGATCCCGACCAGAATGCGAGTGTATTGGCCGCCGGATAAAACAGAAAAAATGGCTTGCCGCGGTATTGCGCAATGTCCGCAACCGCGGTCATCGCCCAGCATGGAACAATTGGGGCATTTGCCTTATATATGGTCCTACCTGGCAGGACATCCCTCGCATGTCGCGGCAGTAGTTCACAATGGACTACTGACCGCTCGTCGCGGCAGTAGTCCGAACGGGACTAGTGCCGGGTATCAAAATTGGCCAACGACGCAACGTAGCGCGGCCGGTGGGCTAGGTTACCGAAAGCAACACCCATTGCCGAGTTACCCATTTCGCCTTACAGTACGAATCACTCGACTAGGAGACGGTACGAGCGTGTACCGCCTCCTCTGCGTCAATACCAAAACGCGACACCACCGCCGGTGTTTCGCGGGCTCCCCAAGGAGTATGTGATATGAGCGACGATCTTGCCTCGCGAAGCGGAGCTGCGGCCGAGGGTGCCGCTGCCGCCGACAGGCCCGCTGCCGCCGACAGCGCCGGATCCACCGGATCCAGCGGCGAGGCACCTGACAGGCGCCGTTTCCTCGGCTACCTGATCGCCGCTCCGGTCCTGGTTATGGGCGTCAAGCTCGGCACGGATGTCGCCGACGCCCCCCCTGCGAACGCGGCCGTGGCGTCGATCCCGACGCCGCCGCTACCCGCTGACATCATCGACCTGGGCGACATCCTGATCCTCGCCGCGGCGCCCACCGCGGACATGCTGACGCTGACGGTCAACAGCAATGGCACGGTGGACTTCCAGCTGCCCCGCGAGGAGGTGGGACAGGGGATCACGACGGCGATTGCGATGATCATCGCCGACGAGATGAACATCCCGCTGTCCAGCGTCCACATGCACCTGCAGCCGGCCACGCCCACGTTGCTCTTCAACCAGATCACCGGCGGCTCCAACAGCATCCGCTCGCTGTACACCCCCGTGCGGACCGTCGCCGCCGCCGCGAAGGGGCGGCTGCTCGCCGCGGCCGCCGGGCGGATGAACGTGCACCCCAGCGAGCTGACCATCAGCGAGGGCGTGATGCGCGCCCGCGACGGCCGGTCGGTCAGCTACGGCGCGGCCACGGCCGCCGCGGCGGACCCCCAGCTGATCGGCCACCGAACGGCGCTCAAGCCGGCCAGCGCGCAGACGATCGTCGGCACCCCGACGAACCGGATAGATGCCCTCGACATGGTCACCGGCGCGAAGAAGTACGCGCTGGACCTGGCCCCGGCCGACCTGGGCGGGATCAGGCCGATGCCGTGCATGGTGCGCCGCCCGCCGACGATCAACGGCACCGTCGTGTCGGTCAGCAACGCCGCTGCCGTCAAGGCCATGCCCGGCATTCTCGGGGTCACCACGATCCCGACCGGGGTGGCGGTCGTGGGCAAGACGTTCGGCCAGTGCCTGGACGCGGTGGACGCGCTCAAGGTCACCTGGGGCCCGGGAACCGCCGACCACCTGTCCAACAACACCATCGCGGCGGCGCTGAAGGCGGCGAACCTGCCGATTCTGCCACCGCCGCCGCTGGTCGGTGTCGTTGACGCCGAGTTCGACTGGGCCTGGGCCAGTCACGCCCCGATGGAGACCAACTGCGCCATCGCGGACGTGAAGTCAGGCAGCGCGACGATCTGGGGCCCGTCGAAGACGCCGATCACCGCGCTGCAGACGATCGCCCTGGCGCTGGGGCTGCCGCAGAGCGCGGTCACGTTCAACGTGATCCAGGGCGGCGGGTCGTTCGGCCGCAAGCTGTTCTTCGACGCGGCGCTGGAGGCGGCGCAGGTCAGCCGAGCGCTGAGCATGCCGGTCAAGCTGATGTGGCACCGCACCGACGACATCAGGCACGGCCGGATGCACCCGCAGGCGCATCATCACGTCCAGGCCACCTACGCGCTGGGCAACGTGCTGACGTTCCAGCACCACGTGGCCAGCGTGGAGACCGACTTCCGGCACGGGCTGGGCGAGATCCTCACCGCGGTGGCGGCTCAGCTGCCGCTCGGGCTGGGCAACATGGGGTTCGCCCAGACGGTGTTCCTGACCACGATCGACTCGCCCTACAACTTCGGCGTGACCAGCCAGCTGCTGTCACCTGAGCTCTACCCCGACCAGTTCCACACCGCCAGCATGCGGTCGGTGTATTCCTACAACACCCGCGGCGTGGAAGAGATCATCGTTGACGAGCTGGCCGCGGCCATGGGCCAGGACCCGGTGGCGTTCCGGCTGGCCTTCTTCCGTGACGCCCGCTACAACGCGGTGCTGCAGAAGGTGGCGACCGCTGGCAACTGGGGCGCGAAGCTGCCCAAGGGCGTGGCCCAGGGCGTCGGCTTCCACTCCGAGTACCAGTCCTGCACCGCCTGCCTGGTCGAGCTCGACACCAACAACATCGACCACTTCGGCCGCAAGATCCCCCGGGTGACCAAGGCGACGATCGCGGTCGACGCCGGGCTGCCGATCAACCCGCGGGGGCTGCAGGCGGCGATGATCAGCGGCCTGACCGACGCGATCTCCTACACGCTGCTGGCCGGCATCCACATCGTCAACGGCCTGCCGCAGGAGGGCAGCTACTCCGAGTACCACTTCGCCCGGCAGTACCAGTCACCGCTGCAGGCGAACGTGTTCGTGATGCCGCCGACCACCGGCAAGCCCGGCGGCTCCGGCGAGCTCGGCATCCCCGCGGCGGTCGGCGCGATCGCCAACGCCTACGCCCGCGCCACCGGCAACAAGCCGCGCAGCTTCCCGCTGTACAACCCCGCCTACTCCTCCGACCTCGGCGCCCCGCCGTCCCCGCCGAGCGTCGATCCGCTAGAACCGATCATCAAACCGCCCGCGGCCACCTACCCGCTGCCCTACTAAGGAGACCCTGCGGTGCCCAGCCACTCGTTCATACTCAACGGGCAGAAAGTCACGGTCAACGTGCCGTCCGACATGCGGATGCTGTGGGTGCTCCGGGACATCCTCGGGGTCACCGGCCCGAAGTACGGCTGCGGGCTTGACGTGTGCAAGGCCTGCACCAGCCACATCAACGGGCTCGCTTTCAACCCGTGCTCGGTCACCATCGCCGAGATCAAGCCGACCGACCACATCACCACGATCGAGGGACTGGCCGCCACCAAGCCGACCGGCCCGAACGGCCTGCACCCGGTGCAGGAGGCCTGGCTGGAGCAGGACGTGCCGCAGTGCGGGTACTGCCAGCCGGGCCAGATCATGGCCGCGGCCGCGCTGCTGGCCAAGAACAAGAACGTCACCGACGCCGACATCGACGACATCCTCAACGTGTGCCGGTGCGGGACCTACGTGCGCATCCGCGAGGCGATCAAGAGCGCAGCGGCCCAGCTGTGAAAGCGTAGGCATCCCGGCGGATTCTGGGGGGCCCGCGAAGCGGCGTTCGGCCATGCCATGGGTCTTAAGACCGTAGGCTGACCTGGTGAAACCGTTCCTGCTGCTCGCCATCCGCGCCGATGACGCCGCCGCGGACAACGAGTACGAGTCGTTCCTGGCCTTCGCCGGGCTGGCCGAGCGCGACCTGCGCCGGGTGCGGCTGGAGCGGGGACCGCTCGGCCGCGTCGAGCTGCGGGACTGGTCGGGGATCCTGCTCGGCGGCGGGCCGTTCAACTCCAGCGACCCTGAGGAGTCGAAGTCGCCGGTGCAGCGGCGGGTCGAAGCAGACCTGCGCGGCCTGCTCGACCGGGTGATCGCCGCTGACTTCCCGTTCCTGGGCGCCTGCTACGGCATCGGGACGCTCGGCGGCCACCAGGGCGCGGTGGTCGACCGGCGGTACGCCGAGCCGATCGGCCCGGTCCCGGTCACCCTCACCCGCGAGGGCCGGCGGGACCCGCTGCTGCGCGGGCTGCCCGCCACGTTCGAGGCGTTCGCCGGCCACAAGGAGGCGATCAGCCGGCTGCCGCGGCACGCCGTCCTGCTGGCCCGCTCGCCCGCCTGCCCGGTGCAGGCGTTCCGGATCGGCTCGCACGTCTACGCCACCCAGTTCCATCCCGAACTGGACGTGCAGGGATTGTCCACCCGGATCGACGTGTACAAGCACGCCGGTTATTTCGACCCCAGTCAGGCCGACGAGCTCAAGGCGCA
Source organism: uncultured Actinomycetes bacterium (assembly GCA_963702235.1). Classification (GTDB taxonomy): domain Bacteria; phylum Actinomycetota; class Actinomycetes; order Streptosporangiales; family Streptosporangiaceae; genus PALSA-505. The sequence continues at coordinate 263,466 of CAVPBZ010000012.1, read as the reverse complement.
GGCCCGTCGCAGCAGCGTCACCCACCCGCCCGTGATCCTGCGGCGTTTCGCCCAGCGCTACGCGGGGGCGGAGCGCGGCGCGGCGGCCGGGGCGGGGCCGGGGGATACGGTGCCCCGGCAGGCTGTCCGGCCGCGCACTTAGCCCCGGCGCTCCTCCGCGGGCAGGCCCAGGGTCCGGGCCAGCTGGCCCACGGTGACGTAGTTCTCGCCCTCGGGCAGCGCGGACGCCAGGTCCAGCAGCCGCTGCTCGGCGAACTGCGCCGTGAGGATCTCGAGCAGCCGCTCCCTGGTCACCGGGAAGGCCTTACGGTCCAGGTGCCGGGCCAGGTCGCTGCGCAGCTCGATGGCCTCCCACTCCCGGCCGGCGAACCTGCCTTCCGGGGCCCAGGTCGCGTCCGGGTCGGCCTCGTCGCCCTCGTCCTGGGGCTCCGGCCATTCTTGGGCCAGCTCGTGCGCTTCCTCGCGCTTGATCGCGTCGTCCCGGACCGGCCCGTGCGTACCGCTGCCCTGTTCGCTCACTGGCTTGCCTCGCTTAACCGCCGACGGCCGGGGCCGCAGCCCAGGCCGGTTGCTGACTAGCACTCGACCCTGCCCACCCCGGTACCTGGGAAACGCGCCGGGCCGCGGAAACATGCCCGCAGAGCGGACGGGATCAGCTTCGCGGCCAGTCCGCGAACCGCTGCCGCAGCCGGGTGACTTCCCGAGGGCCGAGCCCAACCGAGGCGAACACCTCGTCGTCCATCTGGTCGAGCCGGCGCCCTGCGTCGGCGAAATCCTGGCCGGTCAGGCCCGGATCGAGCCGCCGGGCGAACGCGATCAGCTGGGCCGGGCTGTAGCGCTCCAGCGCGGCCGCCGTGTCGGCGTAATCCCGGGGCTCGACCCGGCCCGCGAGCGCGCACACTTTCCCGCCGGCCACGTCCTCGAGGTCAAGGACCGGGCCGATGTCCATGATCACCGGTTCGCGGCCCCGCTCGAAGTAGGCCATCTGCAGCATCATCTGCCGGCCGGCCGGGGCGGTGACGATCCACTCGGCCATTCCCTCGCCCATGCCGGGGAAGATGTCGGCCAGGCCGGCCGTCTCATCCCGCCGCTCCGGCTCGAAACCCGCGCCGCGCAGCGCGGCTTCCACCGCCTTGGCGGCCGCTACCACACCGTGCTCCTGATTGGTGAACAGGTCCACGTCCTGGGTCGGCCGGCTGGTGATCCCGTGGGCCAGCAGGGCGTTCCCGCCACCCAGCGCGAACCCGTGCTCAGCCGCGGCGCGAAGGGCGATGGTGGTGACCTGGCGGTGCAGCTCGCTGACCGGCATCAGGCGACGGCGGCAGCGGTCGCCCGCAGCACCGGGTGATGCTCCTCCCACGCCTGCCGCACGCCCTCGGGCAGGTACAGCTCCGGCCACAGGCCGATCAGCATGTCCCGGTCCAGGTAGCCGGTGAGGTCCTCCGGGCGGGCCGCTTCCCGCAGCACAATCTCGTAGAGCCAGCGCCGCATGAACGGCTTGGCCAGGTCAAACACCGGGCTGGGCCCGCTCCAGTACAGCCACAGCGGCAGCTCGACCGTGCCCTCGGCCGGGCCGCGCAGGCTGGCGAGGTCGGTCACCACGATCGCCCGGCGGCCGGGCCGCGCCTCATGCTGCGTCCGCACCGCGACGGCAGCTACGGTGTCCATAGGTACAGAGTAGCCCTTCCGGCCGGGATGCGCGAAACTCTGTTCTAATGCATCGGCTGGCGCCGGCCGCGGGCGGCGCGGCGGTAGCGGCCGGCGAGCTGGCGTAGGTGCCGGACCAGTTCCGGGCGGTCCTGCGGGTTCTCGATCTCGAAGTCGACGCCGAGCATACCGAGGTAGACAGCGAGCATCTCCGGCGAGTCGGATCCGACGCTGACCCGGCAGGTGTTCCCGTCGATCGGGTCGACCGTGATCGCAGGCGGAAGCCGGGGGACCAGGCTGCCGGCATCACTGTGGGCGATCACGGTGCGCCGGTTCCGGGACGAGTCCGGCCGGGAACTGCTCGACCTGCCCGATGCCCCCAGACCCAGCCCGGACACGCCAGCTCCGCCCCGGTTCCTGCCCGAATACGACAACGTGCTGCTGTCGCACGCCGACCGGAGCCGGATCATCCACGGCCGCCGTCGCGTCCCGCTGCCGCCTGGCAACGGCGGCGCGCGGGGCACCCTCCTCGTGGACGGGATGTTCTCAGGGACGTGGAGCTGCGCGCGCTCAGCCGGGACGGCCACCCTGCATATCGAGACGTTCGGCCCGCTCACCGGCGCCGCCGCCCAGGAAGTCACCGATGAAGGCGGGCGGCTGCTCGCCTTCATCGCGCCGCGGTCCGGCCCGCAAGTCGTTCTGGCCGTCTCGTGAAGCCCCGGCCGGGTGCGCGACAATCGGAGGCGGGAGGTGCCGGTTAGGTGCCGGCGCTCCCGGAGGAGGACGGGTGACGCGTGGTGAGCCAGGGCTGAGCCACAGCTCGCACTGGGGCGCGTTCAGCGCCCGGGTGCAGGACGGGAAGCTCACCGGGGTCGACCCGTTCGCGGCCGATCCGGAGCCCTCCCCGTTGCTGGCGTCGATCCCCGACGGGCTCACCGCGGACTGCCGCGTGCGCCAGCCGGCAGTGCGGCGCGGCTGGCTGAACGCAGGCCCGGGTGGCCGTCGGCCGGACCTGCGGGGCGCCGACGAGTTCGTCGAGGTGCCGTGGGCCGACGCGATCGGCCTGGTCGCCGCCGAGCTGGACCGGGTCAAGGCGGAGCACGGCAATGCCGCCATCTTCGGCGGCTCCTACGGCTGGTCCAGCGCCGGCCGCTTTCATCATGCCAAGACGCAGCTCGCCCGCTTCCTCAACTGCCACGGCGGCTACACCGACCAGCTGCACAACTACTCCTTCGCTGCCGCGCTGGCCCTGCTGCCGCATGTGGTGGGCACGGCGTCGGTGGCCGGCGGGCAGGTGACCTCGTGGAGCGCGCTGGCAGCCTCGACCGAGCTGTGGATCGCCTTCGGCGGCCTGCCCGCCAAGAACACCCATGTCGAGCCGGGCGGGATCGGCGCGCACCGCAGCGGCGACTGGCTCCGCCGGATACACGCAGGCGGCACCAGGTTCGTGAACGTCAGCCCGGTCCGCGACGACATGCCGGCCGAGCTCGGCGCCGACTGGCTGGCGCTGCGGCCCGGCACCGACACCGCGCTGATGCTGGGCCTGGCGCACACCCTCGCCTGCAACGGCTGGCACGACCGGGAGTTCCTCAGCCGGTACTGCACCGGCTACGACCGGTTCGAGTGCTACCTGCTCGGCAGCGCCGACGGCCAGCCCAAGTCGGCCGCCTGGGCGGCACACATCACCGGGCTGAGCGCCGCGGCCATCGAGTCGCTGGCCGGGCAGATGGCCGCAGGCCGGACGTTCATCAGCACCACCTGGTCGCTGCAGCGGGCCGAGCACGGCGAGCAGCCCTACTGGATGACGATCGCGCTGGCGGCCATGCTCGGCCAGATCGGGCTGCGCGGCGGCGGCTTCGGATTCGGCTTCGGCAACACGGGCGGCATGGGCACCGCGCGGCTGCCGTTCCCGGCGCCGTCCCTGCCGGCCTGCCGGAACCCGGCCGGCAGCTGGATCCCGGTGGCCAGGATCGCGGACCTGCTGCTCGACCCGGGCGGCGAGTACGACTTCAACGGCCAGCGCCGGCGGTACCCGGACATCAGGCTGGTCTACTGGGCCGGCGGTAACCCGTTCCACCACCATCAGGACCTCGGCCTGGCTCATCCGCGCCTGGCGGCGGCCGGAGACGATCATCATTCACGAGCCCTGGTGGACCGCGACCGCCCGGCACGCGGACATCGTGCTGCCGGCCACGACCACCCTGGAGCGCAACGACATCGGCGCGGGGGCCCGGGACCGGTGGCTGATCGCGATGAAGCAGGCCGTTGCGCCGCGGCATGCCGCGCGGAACGACTATGACATCTTCGCCGGCCTGGCCGGGGCGCTCGGCTTCCGCGAGGCGTTCACCCTCGGTCGGACCGAGCTGGACTGGGTGCGTGCCCTGTACGAGGAGACCAGGGACCGGGCCCGGGCGGCCGGGATCGAGCTGCCTGACTTCGAGAAGTTCTGGGCCGACGGCCGCGCTGAGATCCCCTTCGACGAGGAATTCGTCCTGTTCGCTGACTTCCGCGCCGACCCGCAGGCCCATCCGCTGCGGACGCCGTCCGGCCGCATCGAGATCTTCAGCGAGACGGTCGCCGGCTTCGGGTATGCGGACTGCCCGGGACATCCCTGCTGGCTGCCGCCGCAGGAGTGGGCCGGCGGTGCCCTCGCCGCCAGGTACCCGCTGCACCTGCTGTCCAATCAGCCGCGGTCCCGGCTGCACGGCCAGCTGGACATGGGCCGGGTCAGCCAGGCGACCAAGATCCAGGGCAGGGAGCCGTGCCGGATGAACCCGGCCGATGCGGCCGCCCGCGGCATCGGCGACGGCGACGTCGTGCTGGTGGCCAACGACAGGGGCCGGTGCCTGGCCGGGGCTGTCGTCACCGACGCGGTACGGCCCGGCGTGGTGCAGATGGCCACCGGCGCGTGGTACGACCCGCTGGACGCCGCTGACCCGGACAGCCTCGACAAGCACGGCAATCCCAACGTCCTGACCCAGGACCGGGGTACCTCCCGCCTCGGCCAGGGCCCGTCCGCGCAGAGCACGCTCGTCGAGATCACCCGGTTCGACGGCCCGGTGCCGCCGATCACCGCGTTCAGCCAGCCCCCGACGGGCTAGCGGGTTCCCGGCCGCCTGCGCCCCCGGGACCCCGGCGCCTGCGCGCCCGCAGCACGGCGTCGTGGATGGTGACGTCGTGGCCCTCCGGGTCGGTGGCGGCCCGCGGCCTGGCGTCGGCCGTCACGACGTCCCACTGGCCGGGGTCGAGCGACCGCGCGATGTCCTCGGCGGTGAAGAACATGTCGGGCCTGTGCGGGCGGTGCATCGTGGTCTGCAGGTCGCCGGGGTGGTGGCCGACGATGAGCAGTGTGCCGCCGGGCGCCACGGCGGCGGCCAGCCGGGTGAACAGCGCCTGGCGCGGGGCCGGCGGCAGGTGCATGAACTGGGCGGAGACCAGGTCGAACTTCCCGTCGGCGGGTGCCCATTCGGTCAGGTCGGCGTGCACCCAGCGGGTGCGGCCGGCGATGTCGGCGCCGAGGGCGGTGGCGCGGGCGGCGCTGCGCTTCAGGGCGGTGGCGGAGAAGTCAACCGCCGTGACCTGCCAGCCGCGCTCCGCGAGCCAGAGGGCGTCGGCGCCTTCGCCGCTGCCTGCGTCGAGTGCCGTGCCGGGGGTGAGGCCGGCGGTCTCGGTCACCAGCTGGGGGTTGGGCCGCCCGCTCCAGACCGCTGGGTGGGAGCGGTAGCGCTCGTCCCAGGCCTGCTCGCCGAACTCGGTCATGGCGCTTCCTGTCGTCGGGGGCTCACCCAGGCTGCGGTGAGCCGCTACGGCGTGACGGACGTCCTCGCTGATGAGGTCGGCATTGATGGCCGCAGCGGCGTTCAGTCCCGCGGCGGCGGCGCTGATCACCTGGGCGCGGATGTCCGCGACGTTACCGGCCACCCACACCCCGGGTACAGCGGTGGCCCCGACGACACGCCTGCCCAGGCCCGCTGCCCGGGGCGGCGGCAGGGACTGGCGATAGGCTCCGGTGGTGGCCGAGGAACAGCCTGATGCCGCTGAGCTGCTGGTGCGCTGCCTGGAGCGCGAGGGCGTCACCGTCGTGTTCGGCATCCCGGGCGAGGAGAACATCCGCCTCACCGACGCGCTGGCGCGGTCGTCGATCCGGTACGTGCTGGTGCGCCACGAGCAGGCGGCGTCGTTCATGGCCGAGATCTACGGGCGGCTGACCGGACGCGCGGGGGTGTGCTCGGCGACCCTGGGGCCGGGCGCGATCAACCTGCTGCTCGGCGTGGCCGACGCGACGACCAACAGCTCGCCGGTGGTGGCGCTGTCGGCGCAGGTTGGCCTCAACCGGATCTACAAGGAGTCACACCAGAGCGTGGACCTGGTGTCGATGTTCGCGCCGGTGACCAAGTGGGCGGACATGGTCCTGACCCCAGGCGCGGTGCCGGAGATGGTGCGCAAGGCGTTCAAGCTGGCCCAGACCGAACGTCCCGGCGCGGTGTACCTGGCCGTGCCCGAAGATGTCGAGGCCAGGCCCGCCCCGGCCGGGCTGGCGCCGCTGAACGTGAACACGCCCCGGCCGGACGAGCCGTCCCGGTCTCAGATCGAGCGGGCGGCGGCGGTGCTCGACGCGGCCCGGCGCCCCGTCGTGCTGGCCGGCCACGGAGCGACCCGGGCAGGCGCGGCCGGCGCCCTGCTCCGGTTCTCCGACCGGCTGGGCCTGCCGGTGGCCACCACCTTCCACGGCAAGGGCGTGTTCCCCGACGACCACCCGAACGCCCTGGGCGCGGTGGGGTTCATGCAGCATGACTACGTCAACTTCGGTTTCGACGAGGCCGACGTCATCGTCAGCGTCGGCTACGAGCTGCAGGAGTTCGACCCGGCCCGGATCAACCCAGGCGGTGACAAGAGGATCCTGCACCTGAGCCGGTTCCCGGCCGAGGTCGATGCCCGTTATGACGTCGAGGTCGGGGTGCAGGCCGATATCAGCGCGACCCTGGACGCGCTGGCCGCCGCCACGACCGGCCGGTGGCAGCCGGGGGAGAGCGGCGAGAAGATCCGCGCGCTGCTGGCCGCGGAGCTGGCCCGGGGCGCGGCCGACGACAGCTTCCCGGTCAAGCCGCAGCGGATGGTGTCCGATACCCGGGCGGCGCTGGGCCGTTCGGACATCGTCCTGGCCGACACGGGGGCGGTGAAGATGTGGATGGCCCGGCTGTACCCCACCTATGCGCCCAACACGTGCCTGACCTCCAACGGGCTGTCCGCCATGGCGTTCGGCCTGCCCGGCGCGATCGGCGCCAAGCTGGCCGCGCCCGGCCGCCGGGTACTGGCCGCCGTGGGCGACGGGGCCTTCCTGATGAACTCCCAGGAGATCGAGACCGCCCTGCGCGAGCGGATCCCGCTGACCGTGCTGATCTGGCAGGACGACGCCTACGGGCTGATCAGCTGGAAGATGGATTTGGAGATCGGGCACGACGTGGCCACCGGGTTCGGCAACCCGGACTTCGTCGGCTACGCGGAGAGCTTCGGCGCCCGCGGCTACCGGGTGGGCTCGGCCGGCGACCTGCTGCCCATGCTCACCGAGGCCCTCGCCGCCGACACCGTGTCGGTGATCACCTGCCCGGTTGACTACTCCGAGAACCTCCGGCTCACCGAGACCCTCGGCGAGCTGTCCGGGCCGTTCTGAGCCGGTAGCGCGGCCGGCGCCGTCGTCCGTCTCCGCCATGCCTGCGCCGGTCGGAGAGATCGTGTTCCTTTTTCCCGAACGGCTTCGCCCAGAAACCGGTCCGCCAGCGCCGATGCCGTCACCCAGGCTGCCCGCCGCAGATCCGGAGCTGGCGTTGGTTCGCGCTACCGGTGAGCTTGTCCAGGGACACCTGAACGAGGCCGCAGCCCATCTAGAAGTACAGCTGTGGCTGGCTCGGCGGCGCGCTAACCTGGCCGACGTTGTCGAACAGGCCGGTTCCTTGCCTCTCCGGTTACCGGGCAGTCCGACGAGGACATAGCACTCAGCGGCGACCTGCGAGCAGCTGCGCTGATGAACCTGGGGACTGTCGAAACGTGGTCTCTTGCGCAGCAGGATGCTGAACGCCACCTGCGGCGGGGGGCCGTCCTGGCCCGGGAGATCAGCCGGCCCTACCTCGAAGTCGGCTGCCTCGCGGAGCTCGGATTTGCCTGGCGGACGGCGATCCGGAGGGGGCGCTCGCCGCGCTGGGGGATGTGCTGGGCGGGACCGCACCGGTTATCGGGTACGTCACGGTGGTCGAGGCCCTTCTGCTGGCCGGGCTGGCCTACCGGGACCTGGGGGACCAGCGCGCGTCGAACGCGGCGGCCAAGCGCGCGCTGGACCTGGCGGAGGCTGACCGGCTGGTGCTGCCGTTCGCCATGACGGGTTCCCCGGAGCTGCTGGAGGCACTGCCGCGGCATGAGACAGCACATGCTCCGCTGCTCGCCGACATCCTCGATGTCATGCGCGGCGTATCCCTGATGCCCGAAGGCCCGTCCGTACCACAGCGGGCAGAACAGCTCAGCCGCAGCGAGCTCAAGGTACTGCGGTACCTGCCGACTAACCTGTCGCGGCCCGAGATCGCCGCCGAGCTGTCGGTATCGGTGAACACCGTCAGCACCCACATCCGCAGCATCTACGCCAAGCTCGGCGCCGCCGACCGCTCCGCCGCAGTCCGCTGCGCGCGCGATCTGCGGCTCCTCGCAGCCCTCCGCAGCTAAGCGGCCGGCAGCGGTCAGCCGGGCCCGTTCCGCAAAGAACCGACAGTCACCGGATTCCGGCGATGCGGGCTCACCTGCCAGCCGCGTAATCACGGACTTATGGACTCGGCACTCGTCCTCTATCTGATCCGGATTAACGGGCACCTCGGTGCGACGATGCTGTCCGCGTTCCCGGCGATGACGTCGCAGCGGGTCGGCGCGGACACGCTGCTCACCGGGCTGCTGGATCGGTCGGCCCTGTACGGCGTGCTGGCCGAGATCGACGCGCTCGGCCTGGACCTGCTCGAGGTCCGCCAGCTCACGCCGAAGCGCCAACCGGCACCTAATGACAGGCGCTCACCTTGAGCGGTTAGCTTGGGGGTGCATCCGATGGCAGTGAGGCTCCCGGGCCGTAGGGCGCAGGGTGGGCCAGTCGCATCATGATGCGTGGGTTTGATTCTGGGGACGAAGGGTGGCCAGCCGCGGGATCAGCGTCATCGCCGTGCCACCATCCGATACGGTCGTCCCGCCGCCTCCGACCGCACTGGGCAGCGTCCCGACGGCCGAGATCACCGTTGACGGAATCGAACCCCGCCACGTCGTCCTGTACTTCCATGGCGGCGTGTACGTAATGGGGGACGCCTTCCAAGCCGCCGGCCTGGCCTCGCAGATCGGCCGCCGGAGCCGCGCCAGGGTTATCTCTGTCGATTACCGGCTTGCTCCCGAGCACCTGTACCCGGCGGCGGTTGACGATGCTCTGGCAGCCTACGAAGCCGACCCGCTGCTCAGCCGGGGAACTCCAATCGCGGGTCTCCGACTACACGTCGGACAAGACCCTCCTGTCGGCCTGATCAGCCCTGTATTCGCCGACCTGTCCGGCCTGCCGTCACTGATCATCCAGGCCGGAACGCACGAGGTTCTCCTCGACGACGCCGTCCGCCTCGGCCGCCAAGCCGCCACCGCCGACGTCCAGGTCACCCCGGACGTCACCTCCCGGGTGCCGCACGTCTTCCAGGCCTATTACCGGGGTACGCACGCCAAACTGCTGGAGTCCGCACCATTCCCGCGCTCGAATTTAGGCGGGCGTATCCCTGAGTTCGGTCCGGTAGATGTCGGCGAAAGCCTCCGGATTATGCCGGGTCACGCCAGGTGCCGTCTGGAAACCGCCGCGTCATGCCGGGACGCCGGGGCCGGCCTCGGCCTGCGCCGGCGCCGCGCCGCGTTCCGGGGACAGCGCGCCCGGCTGAGCCAGCGACCCGCTGCGGACCAGGGCGCTGCAGATGACCGCGCCGCCGGCGAAGATCCCGGCGGTCCACCAGAACGCGGTGGTGTAGCCGTGCACCAGCGCCTGGGTGTTCAGGGCCTGGCCGCCGATCACCCGGGCCGAGGCGAGATGCGCCGCGAGGTAGGAGGTTACGGCGGCGGCGAAGATGCTGTTCAGCAGCGAGGTGCCGATCGAGGCGCCGAGCTGCTGGCCGACGTTGAGGGTCGCGGAGGCGACTCCCGCGTCCTCCGGGTCCACGCCGAACGTGCCGGCGTTGATCGCCGGGGCGAACACCATGCCCATGCCGATCCCGCTCACGATGGTCGGGCCGAGCACGCCTGCCGCATAGCCGGTGTGCGGGGCGAGCTGGGCCAGCCAGACCGCCCCCCCGGCCGCGGCCAGCAGCCCGAACGCGACCAGCGGCCTGGGCCCTATCCTTGGCATCAGCACGATCGTGGACAGATTGGCCGCGACTACTATGCCGGCGCTGAGCGGCAGGAACGCGACGCCAGTGACCAGCGGCGAGTAGCCGAGCGTCTGCTGCAGGTAGTAGGTCAGGAACAAGAAGGTCCCGAACAGCCCGGCCGAGACGAACAGCATCGCCAGGTAAGCGCCGCTCCGGTCGCGGTCGAGCACCACGCGGGGCGGCAGCAGCGGGTGGGCCGCCCGGGCCTGCCAGGCCGCGAAGGCCGCCACCAGTGCCACGCCGGCGGCCAGGAAACCGTAGGTGGACGGCGTGGCCCAGCTGTGCGATGCCGCGTTGGAGAACCCGTACACCAGGCAGAACATCGCGCTGGAAACCAGTAGCACGCCGGGGATGTCCAGCCTCGGCCGGGCAGAGGACGGCTGGCGGCCCAGCAGCAGGGCCCCGCCGACGAGGGCCACCCCGGCGAAGATCAGGTTCACATACAGCGTCCACCGCCAGGACAGGTACTCGGTGAGCACGCCTCCGAGCAGCAGGCCCACCGCGCCGCCAGCCCCGGCGATCGCGCCGAACACGCCGAACGCCGTGTTGCGCTCCTTTGGCTCGGTGAAGGTGGTGGTCAGCAGCGACAGCGCCGTCGGGACCAGCAGCGCGGCGAACGCGCCCTGGCAGGCCCGCGCGGTGATCAGCATGGTGAAGTTGACCGAGGCGCCGCCGATGGCCGAGACCCCCGCGAAGCCGGCCAGTCCGGTCAGGAACGTGACCTTCCGGCCCAGCAGGTCAGACAGCCTGCCGCCGAGCAGCAGCAAGCTGCCGAACGACAGCGTGTACGCGGTGACCACCCACTGCCGGTCTACCGTCGAGAAATGCAGCGCACGCTGCGCCGACGGCAACGCGATATTCATCACCGTCAGGTCCAGCACCACCATCAGCTGCGCCAGGCCGAGCACCCACAGAAGCACCCAGCGCCGTCGGTCCAGACCACCGGCAACCGTGGCTTCAGCCATGACAATCACACCCCGTCCCTGCTAACACGCCTCACTTGGATTCTGTGTAGGCGTTTGACGTCGAGATCGTCTTTGCAGTTTTCTGACCAGGCAGGTGAGCCGTCACCGTCTGATCCCGGTGATTCGCCGGCCTGTCCCCGGGCCCTGGCCCGGTCACGGCATCGGGCGGAACGACCATCGGGGGGCGTGCGGCCCCGTCCGGCGGCCTGGTCGGCATACAGCGTGACCAAGGCGGCTCGGTCTCACCTGACCCGGATCCTCGACGCCGAGCTGCACCCGCACGGGATCCGGGTGAACGCGGTCGCGCCGGAGCGGCCGGAAACGGCACGAGCAGGAATGGCCGGCGGTCACGGTCCGTCGGTGCACTGGACACCACACGATGGTCCGCGCGTCGGCTGCCCGGTCACCAAGGACCACCCGGGCCGGGCATGCTTGTGATCCGGCCATGCCCGGCACCAGGCGGCCTGACCGATGCCGGCGCGTGCATGAGAGTGCAGCAGAACCGAGGGTTCGCACGCCGTTTGACAGCACGAGCGCTGGCCTGGTAATAGAGGGCAGGAGGCAGGTGCGCCATCGACGCTAAGGGGTCCGCGTAGATATCAGGGCAGGCCGTTAGGTGGCTCGAGCAACTTCCCGGCTGATCGACCGGGGTGATCTTGTCGCTGCCCTGGATCGCGCGGCGGCGAAGAAGGTGACGGTCATCTCGGCTCCGGCAGGCAGCGGGAAGACGTCGCTGCTGCACTCCTGGGCCGGCCGTCCGGGTCAGCGGTACCGGCTCGCCGTGTTGCAGGTGCAACGCGATCAGCAAGACGCCCAGCAGTTCTGGCTTGCCCTGCTCGATGCGGTCCGTCACGCTTCGGCCACGACCGGCCGCGCGGAACCGCCAGCAGCGACACCCGACTTCAATGCACCGGCAATGGTCGAGCGGGTGCTGTCAGAGCTGGCCGACGCTTGCGGCGGCATGACGCTGGTTATTGATGATCTCCACGAGCTGACCTCGCCAGAAGCACTCGCTCAGCTGACCCGGCTGCTGACGAACCTTCCTCCGCATGTGTACGCGATGCTGACCACGCGTCACGATCTGCCGCTTGGCCTGCACCAGCTGCGCCTGGCCGGTGAGCTGGCCGAGGTCCGAGCCACCGACCTGCGCTTTTCCGAGAGCGAGACACGTGAGCTGCTCGACGCCTCGGGCATCGCGCTGTCCGCGGCCGGAGTGGCGCTGCTGCACCAGCGGACCGAGGGGTGGGCCGCAGGCCTGCGGCTCGCCGCGATCTCGATGGCCGGTCACCCCGAACCGGAGCGGTTCGTCGCGGAATTTTCCGGCAGCGACCGCACGGTCGCCGAGTACCTGATCGCCGAGATGCTCGAACGCCAGCCGGAAGACGTCCAGGATCTGCTGCTGCGCACCTCCCTGCTCGACCAGGTCAACGGCGAGCTTGCGGATCTGCTGACCGGCCGGTCAGGCTCGGAGCGGATCCTGCTAAGTCTCGAAGATGCGAACGCGTTCGTCGTATCGCTGGATCCCGATCGCACGTGGTTCCGCTACCACCACCTGTTCACGGATCTGCTGCGGCTGGAGTTGCGCCGGACCCTGCCCGAAGAAGTCCCGGCGCTGCACCGGCGCGCCGCCGGATGGTTCATCTTGCATGGCCAGGTGGTCGAGGCCATCCGGCACATCGAGGCGGCCGGGGGCTGGACTGATGCGGCTCGACTGCTCGCTGACCATTCGCTCAGCCTGACGCTCGACGGGCAGGCGCAGACCATGCAGGCGCTGGTGCGGGCCTTCCCGCCGGGCGCGGATCACCCCGAGCTGGCTCTGGTGCGCGCAGGGGTTGACCTTAACCAGGGACGCCTGGACGAGGCGGCGGCTCACCTGGCGGTCGCCGAGACGTACACCGAGACGGCGCCGCCGGATCGCCGGCGCCGGCTGCGGGTGGCGGTCGCGTCGCTGCAGCTGTCGCTGGCCAGGCGGCGCGGTGACTTGTCCGGCGTCATGGAGCAGGTCAAATTTCTGGCCTCCCCGGTCACCGGGCGGTCCAACGAGGACATCACCCTGGGTAGTGACCTGCGAGCGGTAGCGCTGATGAACCTGGGGACCGCCGAGGCGTGGACACTCGGGCTGCCAGACGCCGAACGTCACCTCCGGGAGGGCGCCATCCTGGCCCGGAAAATTGGCCGCCCCTACCTCGAGGTCGGCTGCCTGGCGCAGCTCGGTTTCTCGTATATCTTCCATGGTGCTGCCCTGCCGAAGATCGATTCGTTCGCCACGACCCAGCGGCACTGCCGCGAGGCGATCGCGCTCGCCGAACGGTACGGCTGGGGCACGGAACCGGTGGTCGCACCCGCGCTGATGACGCTTGTCGGCACGATGGTGTGGCTGGGTGAGTTCGACGAGGCCGAGCAGTGGTTGCGGCGCACCGAACGGGCTCTGCAAACAGACACCGGGCCGGATATCAGGCTGCTGCTGCACCAGACGGCCGGGATGCTGCACGCCGGTCGCGGCCGCCGCCACGAGGCGCTTGAAGAGTTCGGCGCGGCCGAAGACCTGGCATCGCAGCTGGAGGGGTCGCAAGCGCTGGCGAGCCAGATGACCGGCTGGCTGCTCGCAACGCAAGCCCGCCTCGGGCTGTCCGGCGAAGCCCGCGCCTTGATCGCGGCGCTTGATGACGAGCGGGCCAGCTCCGGTGAGATACGTAATGCGCGCGCGGTGGTCTGCCTCGCGGAAGGCGATCCGGCCGGAGCCCTAGGCGCGTTGCGTGATGTTCTGGATGGCACTGCCCCGGTCCTCGGTTACACAACGGTCGTGGAGGCTCACCTGCTGGCCGGGCTCGCTCACCGTGAGCTTGGCGACCAGCGCGCGGCGAACCAGGCGGCTGAACGCGCGCTGGCCCTGGCGGAATCGGACCGGCTGATCCTGCCGTTCGCGATGACCGGCTCAGCAGAGCTGCTCGAGGCGCTGCCGCGGCATGAGACTGCGCACGCCGCCCTGCTCGCCGGCATCCTCGACGTCCTGCACGGCGCATCCCCGGCGATCAAAGAGCGGTCCTCATCGCCGCCGACGGAGGAGCTCAGCCCGGGCGAGCTCAGGGTGCTGCGATATCTGCCGACCAACCTGTCCCGCCCCGAGATCGCCGGCGAGCTGTCCGTCTCGCCTAACACCGTCAACGCGCACATCCGCAGCATCTTCGCCAAGCTCCAGGTCCGTGACCGGTCCTCGGCCGTGCGGCGCGCCCGGGAGCTGCGGTTGCTGGGGGCGGCCGGCCGGGCACGCTAGCCCTCCGTTAACCCGATCCTGGCGATGCGGGGTCACCTGCCCGCCCTCGACCATGACCGCATGGACCCGGCACCCGCCCGCTACATGATCCGGATCAACGGGCACCTCGGCACCACCATGCTGTCCGCGTTCCCGGCACTGGCACCGCAGCAGCACGGCGCGCACACCGTGCTCACCGGACTCCTGGACCAGTCGGCGCTATACGGCGTCCTAGCCGAGATCGAGACGCTCGGCCTGGACCTGCTCGAGTTCCGAAAGCTAGCCCCGGACCGCGAATCCACACAAACAGATCACCACCGCTCACCGTGAGGGCAGTGATCGTCAGGCACGACAGTCAGGCACGTCTGTTTCGCTAGGAGAAGGTGCACTCCCATGGCCAGTGCCCCGCGACCCGCTCGCCGACCATCTCCTCACGCCAGAAACGCAGCGCTTCGGTTCATCGGTTACCAGCCCACGCCGCTGGCCGGGGTCCGCTCGATGGACCGGGCGCTGTCGGTCAATAACGCCGTCTCGACGGTCAGGACCACCAGGATCTTCGGGTCCCCGTCCTGTACTCGACGATAAACGTCGCCGCCGACCGGGCACAGCCACCCTCCCCGACCTCGCCGGCCGTCTCTCAACTGGACCACCGCCCGCGTTGCCCGACCATGTCATCGGCAGCATGCACGCACCGGCCCGAGGCCAGGCCGCTGTTGACATCCCGGCGGATCCGGCCCGCCGCCATGCTGCTGGCCCGGTCCCGGCCGAACGCCGCCACCTCCGGGCCGAGCCGTTTCTCGAGCGCCTTCTGCCGGTGGAACAGCAGCTCGTGCATGTCCCAGAGCCCCTGCGGCGGCCGCCGCGGCGAGAGCATGCGGGTGAATACCGGTCAGCGGGAAATGCCGGAACGCGAACCGCACGTTCCCGCCCGGCTGGCGTTCGACTATCTCGATCGCGTGGGATGCCTGCCGCGAGTACGGGCACTCGTGTCGCCTTACTCGATGACCAGGTGGCCGGCAGGCGTGCCGCGAACATGATCGGATTTCTCGTCCGGGGGCGCCGGGCCAGCTCACGGTCGTCCCGTGCTGCCGTAGGCGGTCTGCGCGCGGGCGTCTTCCAGCGGCAGGCTGCGCTGGTAGATCGTTGAGCCAGGCGGTGGCGCCGCATATGCAGCAGCAGGGCTCAGGGACGATCGTGCACGTAACCGCCCGCCCAGGCGGGTTTCGCAGGCACGCGTACTAGCGCAATCCAAGGTGACCCAAAAGCGGCCGCAAACCTGCATGTGCACGCCTGTTTATGGCCGGTCCGTTCTGCGGTGCTCCGGTCGCGCGAATCACCGTAATCCGGTGACGCCTCCTAACCTGCCTGGCAGCCAGGCTGACAGTGGCCGGCCATCCGGCAGGAAGTTCCAGCAGTCGATTGACATGGCGAGCCCACCCGGGAGCGCTGCCGAACCAACCTCAACTGAAGGGAGATCCTCCGTGAGCACCGAGCAGCGAGAGACCCTCGACGCAATCCTGCGACAGTCAGCGTTCCCCGCCGACAGCAGCGTCAGCGAGCAGCGGCGACTGCTCGGCGAGTTGCTATCCGGGCAGCCACTGCCCGCCGACGTGACCGTCACCGCGGCCGCGCTGGGCGGCGTCCCGACGGTCGAGATCACCGTCGATGGAGTCGAACCGCGCCACGTCGTCCTGTACTTCCACGGCGGTGTGTACGTCCTGGGGGACGCCTCTCAGGCTGCTGGCCTGGCCTCGCAGATCGGCCGGCGGACGCAGGCCAAGGTCATCTCCGTCGACTACCGGCTCGCCCCTGAGCACCCGTACCCGGCCGCGGTTGACGACGCTCTCGCCGCCTACGAAGCCCTCCTGCGGGGCGGCACGGCTCCTGCGGACATCGCCTTCGCGGGAGAGTCGGCCGGCGGCGGCCTCGCCATCGCCACCCTGGTCAACGCCCGCGATCACGGGCTGCCGCTGCCCGCCGCCGCCTTCGTCATGTCACCGTACGCCGACCTCACCCTGGCCGGGACGACCCTGGAAACCAAGCGCGAGGCCGACCCGCTGCTCAGCCGGGAATCCCTCCAGGCGCGAGTCCCCGACTACACGGCGGGCCAAGACGCCGCTCTCGGCCTGATCAGCCCCATCTTTGCCGACCTGTCCGGCCTGCCGCCGCTGATCATCCAGGGCGGAACCCACGAGGTTCTCCTCGACGACGCTCTCCGCCTGGCACGACAGGCGGCCACCGCCGACGTCGCGGTCACCCTCGACATCACCCCCGGGGTGCCGCACGTCTTCCAGGCCTATTACCCGATCCTCGACGAAGCGGCCGCCGCGCTGGACAGAGCCGGACAGTTCCTGTCGGCGCAGCTATCCAGCGCAGAACGCGTCACCGCATAGCAAAGGCAGAATCCTCACAGCCCATCGGCCGCGGGTTCAAATCCCGCCCCCGCTACCAGGAAGTACCAGCGCAAAGGCCCTGATCGCGGGGAACAGCTGCCGGCCTCCCATCATCCGGTCCCAGCGCATACCCGGGATCGTCAAACGACAGGAGGTTGACATGACCGACGCGCTCGACTGGAACGCGAAGACCATCGCGGAGTTCCGAGCGAACGAGGGCAGGCTTGGCGGGAACTTTAAGGGCACTCCGGTGGTCCTGGTGCATCACCGCGGCCGCAAAAGCGGGCGGGAGTACGTCACCCCGATGATGTACCTCCCGCGGGACACCGAGCCGGACATCATCTACGTCTTCGCAACCAAGGCCGGGGCACCCACCAATCCGGACTGGTACCACAACTTGGCCGCCGCCGGTGACGGCAGTGTCGAACGCGGAACCGAGACATACAAGGTGACCGTCCGCGAATTGACCGGCGCTGAACGCGACCGCATCTACGCCGAGCAAGCGCGGCGCTATCCAGGCTTTGCCGGGTACGCACGCCAAACTGCTGGAGTCCGCACCATTCCCGTGCTCGAACTTAGGCGGGCGTAGCCCACACCCCTAAGACCGGCCAGCGAGGCTCCGGTGACCATCGTGGATACACAGCGTGGGCGCCGACAATCCTGTCATGGCCGCTGACCTGGTGTCTTGCGCGGGACCACCGGCGCACGGCATCTGCGGCAGGTCCTTAGCGAGCACGCCGATCCCCACAATTCGGACCGTCCGCACTGGTCACTGCGGCAGGAGCCCCCGCTGGACGCGCGCGTCCGCGTGCCGAATTGACCGGTAGGCACGTTCTGCGCCGTCGAGCTGGCCGAGCAGTTCCCGCATGCCGGCCTGCACCTCCTCTCGGCGGGCGTTCAGGTAGAACTCGACAGCGGCCTCGACGAGGTTCTTCTTGCTCATCCGCAGGTAGTACGCGCCGGCGGTTCCGGCGCTTGCCGTTCGCGCCTGCAGGCTCCGCCCGGTTGCCGCGAGCCCGATGATCTCCATGGTGGCGTGAGCCTCGCTACCGTTGTCCGGCAACCGCGAGGTTCACGATGTTCATGTTGCCGGTCGCCCACTGGACGGTGAACGTGAGTCCGGCGATCCGCCAGCCGCCGGGGTCCGTTCGAGCTGGTAGTCGTGGCGGCCGCCGACCGTCCAGACGGGGCCGCCGGAGTGGTTGGTGTACACGTGTGTGCCCTGCATGGTGGCCGTGCAGGTTGCCCGGTCGCCGTCGACAGTGATCACGTGACAGGTGATCAGGTGGTGGACTGCGTCGAGGTTCTGCAGCGTCTGGCGCCATCCGTTCACGAACTCGGCGCGGCCGACGGTCACCGGCTCGCCGCCGAGGAGTGAGGTGCGGTCGCTGGTCGTCTGTGCGAAGCGGTGAGATCGCCCCCGAGGCCGCGAACCGCTCGGCATCCAGTCGGGACGCTTCCTCGTCAGCAAGTACGCCTTGAGCATGCCGAACGGCCAGGTGAGTACGCGTCACCTGATCCCGGTTATTCGCGCAACCGGGACATGCACAGACCGCCGCGCTCCCCAGGGACCATCAGGTCTTCACCGCGACCACGGTGCCCACCGACAAGCCCGGCCCTGGCTGCGATCGTTGACGGGTCAAGGACCGGAATAGCGCCAGACCGGCGAATCATCGCTGCTCGCGTTTGTTCTTCCCTCCGATGATCGGGGGACTCGTTGGTCGAACCGGGGTTCATTTGGCGCCGACCGCGATTCACTTGCCGGTCAGACTGCCGCCAATGCCGGAGGAACTTGCCGATCAGGTCTACCTCTATACCCGTGTCCAGCAGCTATACCCGGGTCCAGCAGCGTCGGCCCTTCCGAGCTTACCGAGCTGAATCGCCGAGATCAGGTGACGACCGTTCACCGGTCCGATCGCGAAGCTGTCAAGGGTTTGCAAACAGGAGGAATCCTCTCGTCTTGCCTTCCGGCGGCGTTGTGCACCGAAGTGCGAATGGGAGGGATACCTGACAAGGAGCTGGAATCGGCATGACGAGGCGAAAAATCCTGAGAGCGGGCCGTGGCCGGGTCGCCACGGTAATAGCCGCGCTGGTAGGGCTGCTGGCAGCGGCGGGGGCGACCGGGGCCGCAGCCCCGGCCGGATCGGGGGGAGGAGCGGGGCAGTGGTCGATGGCCGGGCAGAACATCGATGACACCCATTACCAGGCCGCTGAGCATGAGATCTCCCCGGCCAACGTGAGCAAGCTGGCGCCACGGTGGACGCTGACCACGGCCGGCGCGATCTCCGCCACCCCGACCGTCAACGACGGCACCGTTTACGTCCCGGACTACGGCGGCAAGCTGTGGGCAGTCGCGGCCGGCAGCGGGCAGGTGCTCTGGTCGAACGACATCTCCAGCTATACCGGCGTGGCCGGCGACCTGTCCCGGACCAGCCCGGCGGTCTACCGCGACGAGCTGATCCTCGGCGATGGCTGGATTCTCAGTCCCAGCGCGGTCGGCGCCAAGGTGTTCGCCGTCAACCGCCGCACCGGCAAGCCGCTGTGGTCGACGCTGGTGGACACTGATCCGAATTCGATGATCACCGGCTCCCCGGTGATCTACGACGGCGTGGCGTACGTCGGCATCTCCTCCAAGGGGGAGGGGAACGATCAGGATTCGTTCCGCGGGGCGGTCATCGCGCTGGACGCGGCCACCGGCAGGCTGCTGTGGAAGGCCTACATGGTTCCGTCGAACAACGGCGGCGGTGACTCCAACAAGCCCGGCTACTACAGCGGCAACGCGGTGTGGGAATCCAACTTCGCCGTGGACCCGAAGCGAGGGCTGCTGTACATAGACACCGGGAACAACTACAGCGTGCCCGCCGGGGTCTGCACCACGCCGGAGCAGACCGGGTGCACCCCGCCCGCCGCTGATGACTACGTGGACTCGATCCTGGCGCTCAAGCTCAGTGACGGCGCGGTCGCCTGGGCCGATCCCACGGTGAACGGCGACTTGTGGACGCTCCTCCAGCCGACCGGGCCGGACTTCGACTTCGGCGCCGGGCCCAACCTGTTCACCACCACCAACCCGGCCACCGGCCGTCCCGAGCAGCTGGTCGGTGCCGGCCAGAAGAGCGGCGTCTACTGGGCGGTCAACCCCGCTACCGGCAAGGTCGTCTGGCAGACCAAGGTCGGCCCGGACGGCAACGGCGGCCTCGGCGGCATCGAGTACGGCACGGCCACCGACGGGAAGCGCATCTACGCGGCCGAGGGTGACACGGCCAGCATCCCGTACACCCTGGGCGGGTCCGGGCCGTACGCCGGGCAGATCGTCACCAGCGGCTCCTGGGCCGCGCTGGACCCGGCCACCGGCAAGATCCTGTGGCAGACCCCCGACCCGACAGGCTCCTTCGACATCGGCTTCGTCAGTGCCGCCAACGGTGTCGTCTACGGGGGCTCGGTGGCCACCACCGGCACCAACATGTACGCCTTGGACGCCGCGACCGGGAAGATCTTGTGGAGCTTCGCCAGCGGCGGATCGGTAACCGGCGGCGCCGCGATCGTCGACGGCAGCGTCTACTGGGGCTCCGGATACTGCGGCACGGAATGCTTCACCGCCCCGACCAACAACAACAAGGTGTACGCCTTCGGCCTCGGGTAAGCGGGCCGAGCTGTTCGCGGCCCGGGCAGGGGAACCCTGCCCGGGCCGTTCAGCCCCTGCGGCCGCTAGATCGTCGGCCTGAGGCGCGAGAAGTGGTCATTGACGAGCCGGTCGATCTGCACGATCCCCTTACCGGAGACCGCGCCGCAATCACTGGAATCAGGTGACAGCTGCTCACCATGACCGCCGTTAGCTTCATGTACACCAATCCCCACTACAGGGAGTGCCTTTCCCATGACCAGTGCCCCGGTGCGCGATCCGCTCGATGACCATCTCATCACGCCGGAAAACGCGGCGTTCCTGTTCATCGACTACCAGCCCTCCCAGTTGGCCACGATTCGCTCGATCGATCCCGCGCTCCTGCTCAAGAACGCGGTCTCGACCGTCAGGACCATCAAGACCTTCAGAGTCCCGGTCGTGCACTCGACCGTCAACGTCGCCAACGGTCAGGGGCCGACGCTTCCGGATCTCGCCGTCCTGCTGGCAGACGACAAGCCGCTGGACCGGACCACGGTCAACTCCTGGGAGGACATCGAATTCGTTCAGGCGGTCCGCGCCACCGGCCGCCGCAAGCTCGTCATCTGCGCCTTGTGGACCGAAGTGTGCATGGCCTTCACCGCCCTGGACGCGCTGCGTGACGGCTATGAGGTCTATCCGGTCGTTGACGCGATCGCCGGCACCTCGCCCGAGGCCCACCGGGCCGCCCTTGAGCGCGTGATCCAGGCCGGAGCGCAGCCGATCAGCTGGGTCTCGCTCGCGTGCGAGCTGCAGCGCGACTGGGCCCGCACGGAAACAGTCCCGGCGATCGTCGACATTGTCCTCACCGACCGCTTGCTGAAGGAGTGACAGCTGGCCGGCGAGTTCCGCCACGGCAGTTACCGCAGCAAGTCGCGACTAAGGAGAACGACATGGCAGACAACGAGCAGATCGTCCGGCGGGCGTACAAGATCGCCGAGGACATGGACATGGCCGCCTGGGCCGCGGCCTTCACCGAGGATGGCACGTTCACTGACGAGTCTATTGGCGTCACCTGGCAAGGCCCTCGCAAGCTCCCCGAGCAGGTCGAGAACTACCACCGGGCGTTCCCGGACATGCACCGCGAGCTGTACCACGTCTACACCAGTGACAACATGGTGGTGGTCCAGCTTGCCTTGCAGGGAACCCACCTCGGCCCGCTGCGGCTTCCGGCCGGGACGCTGCCGCCGACCGGCAAGCGGATGGACGCGCCGTGCTGCGACGTCTTCGAACTGATCGACGGCAAGATCAAGCGCTTCGACTGCTACCCCGAAGGGTCGATCATCCTCACCCAGCTCGGCGTGATCGGTAACCTCGGCGCCGCGCTCGTGCCCCAGGCGTAACGAATCACCGGGATCCGGTGGTGACCTTTCACCTGCATGGCGGTGAGTCTCGGAGCGGACCGGATCCCAGGTCCGTCTAATAAGGAGGACAGGACATGTCAACACCCAGCGAAGGCGGCGGGCTCAGCTTCGAGCGGGACATCAAGCCCCTGTTCAGAACGAAGGACCGGGACTCGATGATGCAGGCCTTTGACCTGTTCGATTACGACGACGTCGTCGAGAATGCCGATGCCATCGTCGGCTCTCTGCGCAGCGGGCAGATGCCCTGCGACGGCGCCTGGCCCGCCGGGCAGGTGGACACGCTGCAGCAGTGGATCGGCCAGGGCAAACCTGCTTAGGCGCGCCGCCCCTGCCCGTCGGCGTGCGGGACGGCCGGGCAGCCCAGGCGATTCACCGGGATCGGGCGATGATCGCTCACCTTACGGGTGATGAGCCTGGCGTGATCATGACCCTTGCGGGCGGCGGGGCGATGCCGCCGCCGCTCGCGCCCAATCCAGGAGGTTGTCGTGAGGCTGAACGTGAACGGTTCCGATGTCGAGGTTGACGACCGTTTCGCCGGCAGCCCGCTGTTGTGGGTGGTGCGGGACGTGCTGGGACTGTACGGGCCGAAATACGGCTGCGGGATCGGGCAATGCGCGGCGTGCACGGTGCTGATTGACGGGCGGAACACCAAGTCGTGCCAGACGCCGGCCGGGACCGCTGTCGGCAAGGCGGTCACCACTGTCGAAGGCGCTTCCGGCCCGGTCATCGACGCGATCCGGGACGCGTGGTACCGGGGCAACGTGGTCCAGTGCGGATACTGCCAGCCCGGCCAGACCCTGGCCGCCGCCGCGCTCCTGGCGGAGAACCAGTCGCCCGATGACGCGGCCATCGGCCAGTGGATGAACGGCAACCTGTGCCGGTGCGGTACCTACCCGCGCATCCGGCACGCCATCACCCAGGCCGCCGAGACCCTGGCCGCGGGCCGCGCCCCGCGGCCGCTTGCCGCCCTCCCGGAGCTGGAGATGACGCCGCTGACGCCGGAGGAGCTGGCCGATCCGGTCCACCCGTATGTGCGCATCCGCCAGGACGGGACCGTCGTCGCCTACTCGAACCAGATTGAGATGGGGCAGGGGGCGCACACCACGCTGGCGCTGATCGTGGCGGAGGAACTGGACGCGGACTTCGCCTCGCTCCGGGTGGTCAGCGCGGCCAACGGGGTCGGCCCCCGCGGGGATGTGTACGGCACCCCGGCGGGGGGCGGGTTCATCCAGCTGACCGGCGCGTCCACCGGGACCAAGGGTTTCTGGGACCGTTACCGCCTGGCCGCCGCCCAGGCACGGGCGCGGCTAGCCGCGGCCGCGGCTGAGGCCTGGGGCGTCCCGGTCGGCGAAGTAGAGTTCGCGTCGGGTACGGTACGCCACCCGAGCGGGAAGCGGGCGGGCTTCGGCGACCTCGCCGCGCGCGCCGCGCAACTGCCAGTCCCGGACGACGTCCGTCCCAAGGACCCGGGCCGGTACCAGCTCGTCGGGACCGAGGGCCGGCTCCGGGTCGACTCCCCGGGGAAGATCCTCGGGCAGACCCGGTACACCATCGACGTCACCCTGCCCGGGATGCTGACCGCGGTGGTGCTGCACCCGCCCAAGTTCGGCGCCACGCCCGCCTCGGTCGATGACAGCGCGGCGCTGGCCGAGCCCGGCGTCACCGCGGTGATCCCGATCGAGGAGGGCATCGCGGTGGTCGGCGAGACGTTCGATGACGCCCAGCGGGGCCTGCGCGCGCTGCGGGTGGACTGGGACGAGCGCAACGCCGAGCGGCGCAGCTCGGCGGAGCTGCTGGCCGAGCACCGGCGGCTCGTCGAGTCCGGCGAGCAGGCCGTGGTGGCCAGGGAAGATGGTGACGTCGAGGCCGCGCTTGCCAGCGCGGCGCACGTGGTGGACGCGGTCTACGAGCTGCCCTACCTCGCGCACGCCCCGATGGAGCCCAACAACGCCGTGTGCCGGATGGGCGACGACGGCATCCTCGAGGTCTGGGTCGGCACCGAGGGACCCACCTACGCCCGGATGGCGGCCTCGGCGGCCGCCGGGATCAGCGAGGACCGGATCCGGGTGCACGTCCCGTTCGCCGGCGGGTCGTTCGGGCTGCACAGCACTTCCGGGCATGATCCCAACAGCGAGGCCGTGCAGGTCGCGCGGGCGCTGGACTGGAAGCAGCCGGTCAAGCTCCAGTCGCTGCGCGAGGAGGAACTCAAGTCCGGCCGCTACCGGGCGATGGCCGTGCACCGAGTCCGGGCCGGGGCCGACGCCCAGGGCCGGCTGACCGGGTTCCACCAGCAGATCGCCGCCGAGCCGACCTCGCCCAACATGCCGTTGGCGGTCAACTTCCTGTTCAAGGACGGCGTCGACTACATGACGACGAGCGGCGCCGTCGACGGCCCGTACGCGCTGCCCAACTTCAAGCTGGAGACCACCAACGTCCAGACCGGCGTGCCCATCATGGTGTGGCGGTCGGTCGGCAACTCCCACACCGAGTTCGCCCGCGAGTCGGCGATCGACGAGCTCGCCGCCGCCGCCGGCCGCGATCCCGTGGACCTGCGCCGCGACCTGCTGGCGGACAACCCGCGAACCCTGCAGGCGCTGGAACTGGCCGCCGACCGGGCCGGCTGGGGAACTCCGCTGCCCGAGGGCCACGCCCGCGGCGTCGCCTGCAGCAGCTTCCTCGACAGCCACAGCGCCCAGGTCGCCGAGATCTCCGTTGACCGCCGCAACCGGGTCCGCCTCGAGAAGATCACCTTCGCTCTCGACTGCGGCATCTGCGTCAACCCGGATCTGGTCCGCGCGCAGGTCGAAGGCGGCCTCATCTGGGCGCTGGGCGCCGCCGCCTGGGGCGAGGTCGTGCTCGGCGACGGCGGCGAGATCATCACCCAGAACTTCGACGGCTATCCGGTCATGCGGATGAAGTCGGTGCCGAAGATCGACGTGCTGCTGATCGAGTCGGGCGAGCCGCCGACCGGCGTCGGCGAGGTCAGCGTCCCCACCGCCGCGCCCGCCCTGGTCAACGCCATCGCGGCCGCCACCGGGACCCGGATCCGCCAGCTTCCCATCGCCAAGACCATGCGGGTCCTCTGAGAGCGGGGCCTCCGATGCCTGCCGTAATGATCATCCCGGACGAAGGCGGCCAGGCGCTACCGCGCGGCCGCCTTGAGTACCTCCAGCCCGGCGTCGTCGTGCGCGGACCCGATGTGGTCGATATCCCGCGACCCCCTGCCGCGATGAGTGCATGATCTGCACCGCTGTGGCACCCGACGCCGTCTTCACCGTCCGCACATACCCTTCGGGTCTCGGCTGATCGTAGGGCGGGCCGGCGCGGTCAGGCGATCCACTCGGGCTGGATCCGGTCGGGGTCCCACCCGCTGCCGTTGGAGGCGGGCTGCACGGTGATGCGGGTGACGCAGCCTGGGATGAGGGCGCGGCGGGCGGAGCTGGTCGTCGTGGGGTGCTTCCACCGTTCCCACATGTCGCCGTCGAGGGCGGCGAACCGGGCCAGGGCGCGGGCCTGGGCGCTCCGGTTGATCCGGCCGCTGATCCCGGCCGCCCGCTCGTCGAGTACCCGCTTGGCGGTGGCCCATTCCTTGCGGGTGATCTCGCCGGCGCCCCACGCGGCGGCCAGTTCGTCCCGCTGCTCGTCGATCGCGCGCAGCATCTTGGCGGGGTCTTCCCCGCAGGGCGCGCAGCCGGTCCGAATCGGTTTCGCTGATGATGGCGGGCCAGCAGCCGGTCGCGGTGATCTCCCCGAGCAGGGGGCGGTGCCCGTGGTCGTAGCTGTCGGTGGGGACGTACTCGCGGCGGCCGGAGATCCGGGCCGAGATCAGCACCGTCTTCAGCGCCGTCCGGGCCCAGGGGCGGCCGGTGCTGGTGCGCAACCCGCGGGCGTTCAGGTCGTTGGCCATCTCGCCGAGGGTCTCGCCGGCCAGCGCCCGGCGGGCATACTCCCGGATCACCTCCGCCTCGGCTTCGATGATCTGAGACCGGTCGTGGGTGTAGCCGTAGCCGCGCTGGCTGCCGTTGGGCTTGCCGGCCTGGGCGGAGCTGGCGGCGCTGCCGCTCGGCCTTGTGCTCGGCCTCATGCCGGGTCGCCGCGCCGAGGGCCCGGGCGATGAACCGGCCGGTGGGGTGGACAGCTCGATGTCGCCGGTGCAGGTGGCAAGCTGGATGCCGTGCTGGTCGTGCAGGTCGATCACGTCTTCCAGCTCACGCGGCGAGCGGGTGAGCCGGTCCACGTGCCAGCACGCGATGGCATCGATCAGCCCGTCACGGATGTCGGCGTTCAGCCGGTCCCACTCCGTCCGCTTCTTCCCCGAGTAGGCGGACACGTCGTTGTCGGGGTAGACCTCGTTGACCTGCCAGCCCAGCCGCTCACACAAGGCGCGGCAGTCTTCCTCCTGCCGCGCCACCCCGAGGCCGGCGCCTTCCCGGTCAGAGGAGATCCGGACGTAGATGGCTGCCCGCACGGTGGCGTTTTGCTGGCCTGACCTGGGCTTTTCGAGCGTCCTCATGGTACATAACGATGGTCTTGTACCCGGCCGCAGGCGATGCCACCGCCGCAAACAAGCCCTGCAGTGGGCCCTCGAACAGCCCAGCCCAGGCGTCATGATCTGGACCACCCCCGCCGGAATCCGGTACACCACCCACCCCAGCAAGCACCCCACCTAATCCCAGCAAGCGAACTCGACCCCAGCTTCGGCAATCATCACCCTCGCCGTGTCGTTCGAGGGCCCTGACGGCGGGCAGACCCACACCGAGGTCGGGCCGCCGCTGCTGGTGGCGACAGTCATCCCGGCCGGGCGCGGTGCATTCCAGGGCCCCGGCGGATCAGGCGGTGGCGCGCCATCGTCACCAGCCGACTCCGAAGGTGCCACGTTCGCGGCTACTCAGTCGAGGCAGAACTCGTTGCCCTCCATGTCCTGCATCACGAGGCACGGCCAGGCGCTCTTCACCCACGAGCCCGGTGCCGACCCGCGCGTCAAGATGCAGCCGATTCTTGACGACCTTGCCTTCGGGAACGCGCTGGAAGAACAGTCGCGCTGACTTGGATCTGCTTGACCGACGCCATCGGTCCACCATAAAGGCGGGGTCTTTCGTCGTCTCCACGAGCCCGCCCCTGTTTTTAGGGTTTGCGTCTCGCATGTACTGCTCAGTAGCGACATGTCAACGACGCAGAACCCTTCTCCACCAGGGCTTCTTGCAGACGGGCTTGAGATAACCGTCGTTAAGACTGGTGGTAATGCGGCGGCGTCCAATTCCGACGGGCACGTATCTCAGGACGATCTGGGCGCAGCGATCGATCCGTCACCTTCGGCGAACGGCTACTCACTGGGCCTGCAATGGGGTAGCTTCCTCAGCGGGGCCCCCGTTACCCATCGGCGTGCCGCGGCGAAGGTCGGCTCGCGGCGAGCACTGGAGGGTAGTCGTGAGCAATCGCAGCGCAGCAGGCGGCCCAGGCCAGCAGGACGGCCAAGGCAAGCCTGGTCAATGGATCTTCTACATTCCCATCCTGGGCGTCCTCGGGGTCGCCGTTACCGTCGTCTACATCCTGCAGGTTCCGAGCGGGATGCGGCTGACCGTTTTCGGGACCGCCATGGCCATAGCGGGTGCGGCCGCCCTGGCCGGTGGGATCGTGGGCTTCCTATTTGGAATCCCGCACACGATTCAGGGCACCGCTGCGCCGAGAGACGGCACGCAGTACCAAGGCAACACCAACCTAGAGCAGGTGTCCGACTGGCTCACGAAGATCATTGTGGGTGTCGGTCTCGTGCAAATCGGGCGAGCCCTGCCCGCTCTGGCCACACTCGGCAAGAACCTGAAGGCCCCGCTCGGCGACCAGGCCTCAAGTCCCGCGTTCGGGCTAGGACTGACTCTTTCCTACCTGGCGCTTGGCTTTCTCTTCCTTTACCTGTGGGCTCGTGAACGGTTCCCGCGAGAGCTGCAGCTGGCTGCGACCATCCAGGTGCAGCTCAGTAGGAGTGAAGCTGCCCAGTCGGACGCACTGGTCCTGGTTAACCATCAGCTCAGTTCGCTGAAGGGCGGGACACCGCCGACGCAGGATGAGCTGAACCAGGCAATCGCCAAGGCACCTGACTCCACGCGCATCCAGATCTTCAATCAAGCCGAGCAGACCCGCCGAGTGAACCGCGTAGAAAATCCCGCACTGATGGCGCTGACGATTCCCGTATTCCGTGCGCTGATTGCCGCCGACACCAACGATCAATACCACCGCAATCACGGATCGCTGGGCTGGGCCCTGAAAGATCAATCAAACTCGGGCGTGCCCGAGTGGCAGGCGGCGAGCGACGAGCTCACCACCGCTATCAGGATCCGGGACAGGAGCAGGATCAGCGGCTGGAAACTGTATGAGGCGAACCGCGCAGTCTGCAACATCCGCATCCTCAACCATCTTCCCGTCGGAGATCCGAAGATCCCGTCGCTCACCGTGCTGATTCGTCAGGATCTGGCCGCCGCCGAGACAGATGATTACGCCAGACCAATGGTTACCGCCGCGGCAGGCCAGCCGCCTCCCAACCAGGACATCGCGGACTGGCGAATACTGAACCCATGAACCACGCGTTCGATGTCCCACGGGTCGGCCCGGACATACAGCGCGTCGGCCTGCCCAGTGACCCTTAAATGGGCTCGCCCCGCTGTCTGCCGTCCTACGCGATCCCGGCCAGGACGGTGGAAACACGGCCCAGGACGGCATCGACACTCTCTGTAACCATGGCGTGCATGGACTCATCGACGTCGAAGGCGTAGGCGATCTGCGTGGTGTCGTTCGGGGCGGAAGTCAGCGTGATCGCGGTGACCACATCGCCGGGAACCGTCATCACCAGGCGGCCTGGCTCGGAGACCTCGTCGTAGCGTCCGGTCAGCGCGATCTCGTCACCATCGGAGGAGATGACGGTCGCCTGCCAGGATCCTCCGGTCCGCACGTCCAGCACCGCTGTTCCCGGTTTGGCGGGCAACCAACCTTCGAACTGGCCGGGCTGCGTGAGGACCTGCCACACCCTCGAGCGCGGGGCCTCCAGGCTGCGGGTAACGGTGAACTCGCTCATCGGAATCCTTCCTGCGTCGGCTTTGCTGGGTCGCGCCCAACTGGGGCGCATGAGCGACAAGCCAGAGATACACCTCGACCCTGACAGGAACCGGTCCTCTTGATAAGGACCATTCTGATGGTTAGATCCAGGACCAATTCTGACCTGCTCGTCGTGTTCTAACGGAGCCCGCGGGTTCTGCCGCACTGGCAGCGGGCGTACCGTCCGGGCGCCTGGACACTGAGGCCCAGGCCAGACGTCATGGTGACGCTGCCAAAGGCTGGGCCGTGAGGAGGTCGCCCGGCGCCCGCGCTACGAACTGCGCGCCTGCAGGGCATCGAGGTCTCGCTCAGCGTACAGCCGGTGCTCCCACTCCTCGTTGAGGATGCAGAGGAGGCACTCGCGCACCGGGTAGCTGCGGGGCTGCGGCCAGCCGGGTCCCTCGACCGGTTCGGTGTGGCCGTCTAGCCACGCGTCGGTCAGATCCCCGATGACCTGGCGCACGGTGGACATCCGGTCGCGGCGCAGCTCGAGCACCGCGTCGAGCGAGGGTCGTGCGTCGCGGTCGCGGGGCACGCCCGGCGTGTCGGGCATCTCGTCCCATGGCAGGTCCAGGGGATGCCACGGCGACGGATCGCCGAGGATCGCCCGCCTGATCCAGGCGTCGGTGGCGAACACCAGATGGCGCAGCGTCTCGATGAACGACCACTCGCCGTCAACCGACTGGTGCAGCAGGTCAGGCTGCAGGCGGCAGGCCCGTTCGACGGTCTCGCCCCAGAGCCGCTCGAGGATGTCCCAGGCCTCGCCGAAGCCGGCTGGGTCCGCCGGGCGCATCTTGGCCCGGAGCGGATACCGCCTGTTGAGCTCGGCGTTGACCAGGGGCCCGATGTTGACGCCATTGATCGTCAGGTTCTCGATCTCGCCGTGGATGTCGACGTTAACCAGCTCGACGCCCCGCATCACGACCCTGCTCAGGTCCACGCCGTGAAACTGGGCGCCGGTCAGGTTGACGGCGCGAAACTGCGCGCCGCTGAGGTCAACCCGCTCGAGCAGGGAGCCACGGAGATCAGCACGAATGAAGTCGGCCATGCGACGACGCTAACGTCACCTTCTGACGATCCGCTCGCACTTGGGCACCTGGCGGCACGACCAGCCGGGCTGGGGCGGTTCCGGGGCTATGCTCAAGCCGGCTCGCTGAAGAATCAATGTCAGTCGTGGCGGTGCAGGAAGCCGCTGACCGCCGCCATGTACGCGTCCCGCTCTTCCCAGAACGGCATGTGGGAGGAGTCTTCCAGGATGACCTGTTCGGCCCCGGCGATGGCGCCCACCAGTTCTTCCTGCAGCTTGGGCGTGGCCTCGTCGTGGCGCCCGGAGATGACCAGGGCAGGCACGCCGATGCGCCCGAGCCGGTCGAGCGCGGACCAGTCCTTGAACGAGCCCACGATGTGGAATTCGGACGGCCCGTTGGTGGTGTGGTACACGGTCGGGTCGTCGTCGATGGCCGCGAAGCCGCGCATCACCTCCTCCGGCCACGGGTCGGTCCGGCACAGGTGACGCTGGTAGAAGACCTGGCAGGCCTCGGCGTACTCAGGGTCGTCGGTGGTGCCCGCCGCTTCGTGCCGGCGCAGAGTTGCTTCCGCCTCCGGCGGCAGCGCGGCGCGGAGCCCGTTGGCCTCGGCAGCGAACCCGGCGAACGAGGCCGCGGTGTTCGACAGGATCACCGAGCGCAGGCCCGGCGGCCGGGTGATGGCGTGCTCCTGGGCAAGCATGCCGCCCCAGGACTGTCCCAGCACGTGGTAGCGGTCCTGGATGCCGAGGTGGTCCACGAGGTTGGCCAGTTCGCGCACGAACAAATCGACCGTGTAGAACTCGGCGCCCCGGTCCGGGTAATGCGTGGACTTCCCGTTGCCGGTCTGGTCGTAGAACACCACCGCCCGGCCGCCGCCGGCCAGATCGGTGAGGGAGAGCAGGTAGTCGTGCGTGGCACCGGGGCCGCCGTGCAGAGTGACAAGCGGCGCCGGCCCGCCACCCGAGGCGGCGGAGAGGTCTCCCACCACCCGGTACCAGGTGTCATGGCCCTCGAACTCGGCGTATCCCTCAGTGGCAGGTGATGTCATGAGCGCAGGTTAAGGGCTACCAGGGCAAGCCGTAAAGCGTTACCTTTGCGTGATTAAAGTGATATATGTCTGCCGCTGAGACGAAATGTGGAGTCTCCTCGACGGGTGCGATCCTCTACGGCAAGGAGGACAAAATGAAGCACTTGCCCACGGGTGCCATGCGCTCCGGCCAGCGGCAGCCGATCCCGCAGCGACGCCCTCCGGCGCGCAGTTTTCCCCGATGGTCCATAGGCGCGGCGGCGGTGGTCGCGCTTGCCCTCGCCATGGCGGGGTGCGGCAGCTCCGGCAAGCCGTCCAGTTCCAGCACCACGCAGGCCGCACCGCACAAGGGCGGTACCTTCACGATCCTTGCCAACTCGGCCTTCGGCGTCGCCGATCCGGCGCAGAACTACACGCTCGAGGAATGGCAGCTGCTGATCGACACGCACGACGGCCTGGTGGGGTTCGCGAAGGTAGCCGGCGTCCCCGGCACCAAGATCGTGCCTGACCTGGCGACCTCCATCCCGGTACCGACCAACGGCGGCAAGACCTACGTCTTCCACATCCGCCGCGGGATCAAGTTCTCCAACGGCCAGACGCTCAAGCCGAGCGACTTCCTGACGACATTCGAGCGCCAGTTCACGGTGCCCGGCCCGACCTCCTTCTACTCCGGCATCGCCGGCGCGAGCGCGTGCTCCACGAAGGGCTGCAACCTCAGCAAGGGCGTGGTCGCCAACGACTCGGCGTACACGCTGACGATCAACCTGACCGCGCCGGACCCGGAGCTGATGGACCAGCTCTCGCTCCCGTTCGCGTACGCGGTGCCGGCTGGCACGTCGCTGAAGCTGACCGGCAACAACGTGCCGCCGGGCACCGGGCCGTACATGTGGAAGTCGTACAACCCGAACACCCAGGCCGTGCTCGTCCGCAACCCCTACTTCCACGTATGGAACGCGACGGCGCAGCCGGACGGCTACCCGAACTCGATCATCGAGAAGTACGGCCTGCAGGTCTCCGCCGAGGTGACCGAGGTACAGAACGGCCAGGCCAACGAGGTCTACGACGGCGACCAGTTCCCGTCCGGCCAGCTCAACCAGCTGAACAGCCCCAAGTACGCCGGCCAGGTGCACGTGAACACGCTCACCGCCGACTGGTACATGGCGCTGAACACCAGGACACCGCCGTTCAACAACCTGCTGGCCCGGCAGGCGATCAACTACGCCGCCAACCGGTCCGCGGATGTCAAGATCGCGGGCGGCCCGTCGCTGGCCGTGCCGGCCTGCCAGATCCTGCCGCCGAACTTCCCCTCCTACGTGCCCTACTGCCCCTACACCACCGGGTCGCAGACCGTCTGGTCCGGGCCCAACCTGGCCAAGGCCAAGCAGCTGGTCCAGCAGTCGCACACGGCCGGGATGAAGGTGGTCGTCAACGAGATCAACGACCAGGTCGGCAAAGCCCTCGCCGAGCAGATGGTCTCGGATCTGAACTCGATCGGCTACAAGGCGTCCACCCAGCTGCTCGCGTCCAGCGTCCAGTACCCGTTCATTCAGAACTCCTCCAACTCGTCCAAGTGGAACGTCGCCTGGTCGGCGTGGTATCAGGACTACCCTGCGCCGTCGGACTTCCTGAACGTGCTGCTCGGCTGCGGGACCATCCACCCGAACAGCGACGCCAGCCCGAACATCGCCGCGTTCTGCGACAAGTCCATCCAGGCGAAGATCACCCAGGCCGAGTCCGCCGGGGCCACCAACCCGACGCTGGCCAGCCAGCTCTGGACGCAGATCGACCACGCCGACACTAACGCGGCCCCCTGGGTCAACCTGTACAACCCGAGGCAGATCGATTTCCTGTCCAAGAACGTGCACGGGTACTCATGGAATCCGCAGTGGTACATCCTCATCGACAGGCTCTGGCTCTCCTAGGCCGAAGGCTGCCGGGGGAAGCTCATGGCCCTGCTGGAGACAGTTGAGGTAGACACGGAGTTGCGGCCGGCGATCGCCGGCCGCAACCCGTGGGCGCTGGCCGCCAGGCGGCTGCGGCGCAACCGCATCGCCCTGGCGGCGCTGGGACTGTTCGTGCTGATCGTCATCCTGTGCGTCGCGGCGCCGCTGTACGCGAACGACGTGGCGCACGTGAACCCGCTGGTGCCGAACCTGAACGGCCACACGATCGTGAACGGCAAGGTCGTGCCGGTGATGCAGCAGGGCGGCGGGGTCCTGCACCTGGGCGAGACGCCGATCGGTCCGACGGGGGACCTGTCCCACTACTTCCTCGGCGCGGATAGCGTCGGCCGTGATGTGGCCGCACTGCTGCTGTACGGCGGGCGGAGCTCGCTGATCATCGGGGTCGGCTCCGCGGTCATCTGCTCCGTCGTGGCGACCGTGATAGCCCTGGTCGCCGGCTTCTTCGGCGGCGTCGTGGACGCGCTGCTGTCCCGGCTGATGGACGTGATCTGGGCCTTCCCGCTGTATCTGCTGGCGATCTCGATCTCGACCGAGCTGCTCACCCACTCCAGCGGGTTCCAGGTCGGGCCGGTGCACATCAGCGCGTCCAGCCTCTGGCTGCCGACGACCATCATCGCGTTCGTCTTCGTGCCGTACGTCTACCGCCCGGTGCGCGGCCAGGTGCTCTCGGTGGTCAACAAGGAGTTCGTGGAGGCCGCGATCGCCCAGGGCGCCGGCAACCTGAGGCTGATCTTCTCCGAGATCCTGCCGAACGTCGTGTCCACCGTGATCGTGCTGATGCCGCTGATGATCGCCCTCACGATCCTGACCGAGTCCGCGCTGTCCTTCCTGTCGATCGGCGTCCAGCCGCCGAACGTCAGCTGGGGAACGATCATCCAGGACGGCACGGATTTGATCTACAGCCGGCCCTGGGTCTCGCTCGCTCCCGGCATCATGATCGTGCTCACGGTGCTGTCGCTCAACGTGCTCGGGGACGGCGTCAGGGACGCGCTCGACCCGCGGGCCAAGCTCCGGGTGGAGGGGTAAGTGGGCGAGGGCCGCGGGTCATGCTGACGTTCATCATCCGGCGCTCGCTGTGGACCGTGCTGGTCCTGTTCGTGATCACGGTGCTGGTGTTCATCATTTTCTTCAAGACACCCGGCGTGGATCCGGCTCGCGCCATCGCGGGCCGCAACTCCAGCCCGGCCATCCTGGCCGAGATCCGGGCACAATTCGGGCTGAACAAGCCGCTTCCGGTGCAGTACGCCCTGATGATGAAGAAGATCTTCATCAGCCGGGATCTGGTGTCGTACTCCAACCAGGGCGTACGGGTGGTCCCGGAGATCGCCGCGGCCACCCCCGCGACCTTGTCGCTCGTCTTCGGCGCCGCGGTGCTCTGGGTGGTGATGGCGATCGCTATCGGAGTCGCCGCCGCGCTGCTCAGGGGGACGATCCTTGATCCGCTGCTGATGATCCTGGCCCTGATCGGCGTCTCCGCGCCGGTCTTCTGGCTGGGCCAGGTCGCCAACATGATCACCCAGGGCGGCCTGCACGGCACGTTCCTGTTCAGCTGGGTGCCGCCGCTCGGGTATACACCCCTCACCCAGGATCCGCTGCTGTGGTTCCGCGGGCTGGTCATCCCGTGGATCACGCTGTCCATCGCGTACGCCGGCCTCTACGGGCGCGTGCTCCGCGCCAATCTCATCGAGACACAGAACGAGGACTTCGTCCGGACCGCCCACGCGAAGGGACTCACCGATGGGCGAGTGCTTAGGCGGCACACCCTGCGGACATCCATGATCACATTCGCGAGCCTGTTCGGGCTCGACTTCGGCGCCCTGGTCGCCGGCAGCGCCCTGCTCACCGAGGTGGTCTTCGGCATCCACGGAGTCGGCTACCTCACCTATCAGGCTTTCACTAACCTCGATCTGCCGACGATCATGGCTACCGTGGTGTACGGGGCGTTCTTCATCGTGCTGGCCAACGCCATCGTGGACATCGTCTACGCCTGGCTCGACCCGAGGATCCGCCCGGCATGACAGAGCCGCTGCTGGAGGTGCGTGACCTCAAGGTGTCGTTCCGCACCGAAGACGGGCTCGTCAGGGCGGTCAACGGCGTGTCCTTCTCCCTCTCGCAGGGCGAGACGCTGGGCATCGTCGGCGAATCTGGCTCGGGCAAGAGCGTGACCGTGATGTCGGTGATGCGGCTGATCAGTGATCCGAACGCATGCTTCGAAGGCGAGGTGCTCTACAAAGGCCGCGACCTGATGACGCTGAGCAAAGACCAGATCCGCGAGATCCGCGGCACCGGGATCGCGATGATCTTCCAGGATCCGATGACCTCGCTCAACCCGGTGTACCGGGTCGGCTGGCAGATCGCCGAGCAGATCCGGGCGCACGAGCAGGTCTCCAAGCAGGCCGCGCACGCCCGCGCGATCGAACTGCTGGCCGCCGTCGGCATACCGCGCCCCGCCGAGCGCGTCAACAGCTATCCCCACCAGTTTTCCGGCGGCATGCGGCAGCGCGTGATGATCGCCATGGCGGTCTCCTGCAACCCGGACATCCTCATCGCGGACGAGCCGACTACAGCGCTCGACGTCACGATCCAGGCGCAGATCCTCAACCTGATCAAGAAGCTGAGGAACGACTTCGGCACCGCGGTCGTGCTGATCACGCACGACATGGGGGTGGTGGCCGACCTGGCCGACAGGATAGCGGTGATGTACGCGGGCCGGATCGTGGAGCAGGGCAGCCGCCGAGGCGTCTTCTACGACGCCCAGCACCCGTATACCTGGGGTCTGCTCGGGTCCATCGCACGGCTAGACCGGCCGAAGCCGAGACGCCTGTCCGCGATCCCAGGGATGCCGCCCTCGCTGCTCAGGCTCCCCCCGGGATGCGCGTTCGGCGACCGCTGCACGCACCGGTTCGACCTCTGCGACGAGCGGCCGCCACTGCTGGACAGGGTCGGCGGCGGTCATCTGGATGCCTGTCATCTCGAGCCCAAGCAGAAAAAGGAAGTGCGGGAGACGACCATCCACCCCGAGCTGATCGAGGAAGCGGAATGACAAGCTCCTTCGCCGCGCCTGCGGCAGCATCCTCCTCCCCGGCGGTGGCAGACGTCCCGGACGGGGACGCCGTCCGGGACGGCGAATTGCTGCTGCGCGCCGAGCACGTGACGAAGTACTTCCCGGTCAGGAAAGGCGTCCTGCTGCAGCGCGAGGTTGCCCGGGTACACGCCGTGGACGACGTCAGCATCGACCTGCGGGCCGGGGAGACGCTCGGGCTGGTCGGCGAATCGGGATGCGGAAAGTCCACGCTGGCCCGGTGCCTCGCCCGGCTGTACCCGTTGACCGGCGGATTTGTCGTGTTCGAGGGCCGGGACATCTCCCGGCTCTCGCGGCGCAAGCTGCGGCCGGTCCGGCGCGAGCTGCAGATGATCTTCCAGGATCCGTACGCATCGCTCAACCCGCGCAAGCGGGTAGGCGCGATCCTCTCCGACCCGCTGCGCATTCACAAGCGCGGCAACCGCGACCAGATCAAGCGCCAGGTGGGCGAGCTGCTCGAGCTCGTCGGGCTGTCGCCCGAGCACATCAACCGCTACCCGCACGAGTTCTCCGGCGGGCAACGGCAGCGGATCGGCGTCGCCCGGGCCCTTGCCCTGCATCCCAGGCTGGTCATCGCCGACGAGCCGGTCTCCGCCCTTGACGTCTCGATCCGTGCACAGGTGATCAACCTGCTGGACGACCTGCAGGATGAGCTGCACCTCACCTACATCTTCATCGCTCACGACCTGGGCGTGGTGCGGCACGTCTCGGACCGGATCGCGGTCATGTACCTGGGCAAGATCGTGGAGG
This sequence comes from uncultured Actinomycetes bacterium, assembly GCA_963702235.1. Taxonomy (GTDB): domain Bacteria; phylum Actinomycetota; class Actinomycetes; order Streptosporangiales; family Streptosporangiaceae; genus PALSA-505. The sequence continues at coordinate 226,832 of CAVPBZ010000012.1, read as the reverse complement.
TGTCGCCGGCCGAAGAGCTGTATAAGCGGCCCGTCCATCCCTACACCGAAGCTCTGCTCTCGGCGGTTCCGATCCCGGATCCGGATCTGTCCGCCCGGCGGGAGCAGATCGTGCTCGAGGGTGACGTGCCGAGCCCGATCGAGCCGCCCTCAGGCTGTCGGTTCCACCCGCGCTGCCGGTACGCCACCGAGATCTGCGCCCAGCAGGAGCCGCCGCTGGTTGACCACGGCGCCCGTCACCTAGCAGCCTGCCACCACCCGCTCGAGGTTCCCGCCTCGACGGCACCACGTGACCCGGACTGACGGAGCGGGCGGACCCTTGGCGAAGCCAAGAGCGGCTCGGCAACGTTTGTGCTTACGTGTCCGGCGATCGGGGGTAGCTGTCATCGTCAGCGCGATGAAGGCGAGCAAGAACACGACGATGAATCCACCGTAATAGGTGAGGAAAGCAGCTCCCAGCGCTGGCGGAATGATCACGCATGCGCCGCACGCGGCTACCTTCTTGTTCACCGGCTTCCGGACGCGTCCCTGCGCGGGCACCGGCAGCGGCCGGACGCCGGCTGGCGGCGCCGAGAGGCCGTCGGTAACTGCGGCCAGCTCCGCATAGGTCCGCGACACCAGCGCCTGGCCTGCTCGCGTGGCGAGCTGGTCCTTGGTCAGCCGCCCCTGCACGAACGCGGCCTTGATGCTGTCGATCGCCTGTTCACGGTCCGTGTCGGAGGCCCGGAGGCGGCCGCAGCCCATAGCACCCGCTGCCCCGTGTTCTCCCGCTCCTGCCGTCATCCGCGTCTCCCTGCCAGCGCAACGCATCCAAAGCCTAACCCTGCTGCCCTTTTCCGGTCACTCCAGATCTTGTGATCCCGGACTGATCCTGTGTCCTGCCCGGACGTGGTGGCCGCCCGGCAACAGGGAGCGGCGGCTTTCTAAGGTGGGAGAGTGGATGCTGCACACCGCCAGTTGAGCGATGAGCTGGATACGGCGACGCAACGCCTGATCGATGAGGCGCGCATGATGGCCGGGTCGGACCTGCGGGCGCCGTCGCTGCTGCCGGGCTGGAGCCGCGCACACGTCCTGGCCCACCTGGCCCGCGACGCCAACGCGATGCGCAACCTGCTCATGGGGGCGCGGGCCGGCCAGGACCGTCCGGCGTATGCGAGCGCAGAGGCCCGCAACGCCGGCATTCACGACAGCGCAGCTGCCGGGGCCAAGGAGCTGGTCAACGATCTGGCCGGCTCCGCGATGGCGCTGCGAACCGTCGCACGGCAGTTGCCTGAGGAGGCGTGGCAGTACCAGGTGCGGGTGCTGGACTCCCCTCGGTTCCCGGCCAGCCAGCTGCTGATCCGGCGGCTGGCCGAGGTTGAGCTGCATCACTGTGATCTGGGGATCGGGTACGGCCATGACCAGTGGTCGGCTGTCTTCGCCTCGATGGAACTCGATGAGCCGATGCGGTCACAACGGGCGGAGCGGCGGGGCTACCTTCAGCCCGAGTTCGTCCGGGCCAGTTCGATGGCCCGGACGATTCCGCCCTACCGCCCCGGCCGGCCGCTTCCCGGCAGCTGGGTAGGCGGACGGCGAGCCTGAGCCAGCGGCAGCTGATGTTCCGGGTTCCGGATGACCGGACTTGCCAGGCCGCGCCCCGGTCTCCTACAGCTGTCCCACGTCGGTGACCCGCACCACGGCCGCGCCGGCCTCGTCAGAGGCGGCCAGGTCCACCCGCGCGCTGATGCCCCAGTCGTGGTCTCCGGCCGGGTCGTCCAGGATCTGCCGGACCGACCAGTGATCCGGGTGCTGTTCGATGATCAGCAGCGCGGGCCCTCGCGCGTCGGCGCCGGTGCCGATCTGGTCGTGCTCGGCAAAGTACGGCTCGATCGCGCCCGCCCAGGCATCGGCGTCCCAGCCTGCCTCGTAGTCCAGCGCGCCCAGCTCCTCATAGCGGCGCAGCGCCGCCAGCTCCACCCGCCGGAACAGCGCGTTGCGCACCAGCACCCGGAACGCCCGCGGGTTGCCGGTGACCGGCGGCGGCCGGTCGTCTGCCACGGCCGCCACCACCTCATCACCCGGCTGGCGCAGCCTTTCCCACTCGTCGATCAGGCTGGAGTCAACCTGGCGGACCAGCTCGCCCAGCCACTCGATCAGGTCGGCCAGCTCCTCGGTCCTGGCGTCCTCGGGAACCGTCTGCCGCAGCGCCTTGAACGCGTCCGCCAGGTAACGCAGCACCAGGCCCTCGCCGCGGGCCAGCCCGTAGAAGCCCACGTACTCGGTGAAGGTCATCGCCCGCTCGTACATGTCCCGCGCCACCGACTTGGGCGCCAGCTCATGGTCAGCGACCCATGGATGGCCCCGCCGGTACATGTCGTAGGCGGCCTCGAGCAGGTCGGCCAGCGGCATCGGGTAAGTCACCTGCTCGAGCAGCTCCATCCGTTCCTCGTACTCGATCCCGTCCGCCTTCATCTGCGCCACGGCCTCGCCGCGTGCCTTGAACCGCTGCGCCGCCAGCACCTCCCGCGGGTTGTCCAGGGTGGCCTCGATGACCGACAGCACGTCCAGCGCGTACTCGGGTGACTCCCGGTCCAGCAGCTCGATCGCGGCCAGCGCCAGCGGCGACAGCGGCTGGTTGAGCGCGAAGTCGGCCTGCAGGTCCACGGTCAGCCGCCACCGGCGGCCCTGCGCGTCGGGCTCGGCCAGCCGCTCCACCACGCCGCCCGCCAGCAGAGCGCGGTAGATGGCGAAGGCCCGCCGGATGTGACGCCGCTGCGCGGCGGGGTCCTCGTGGTTGTCGGTCAGCAGGTGGCGCATCGCGGCGAACGCGTCGCCCGGCCGGGCGATCACGTTCAGCAGCATCGCGTGGCTGACGGCGAAGCTGGACTGCAGCGGCTCGGGCTCCGACGCCACCAGCCGCTCGAAGGTGGCCGGGCCCCAGGAGACAAAGCCGTCCGACGGCTTCTTGCGCACCACCTTGCGCCGCTTCTTCGGGTCGTCGCCGGCCTTGGCCAGCGCCCGTTCGTTCTCCACGACGTGCTCGGGCGCCTGCACGACCACCGAGCCCATCGTGTCGTAGCCGGCCCGCCCGGCCCGGCCGGCGATCTGGTGGAACTCGCGTACCTGCAGGTGCCGGGCCCTGGTGCCGTCGTACTTGGACAGCGCGGTGAGCAGCACCGTGCGGATCGGCACGTTGATCCCGACGCCGAGGGTGTCGGTGCCGCAGATCACCTTGAGCAGGCCGGCCTGGGTCAGCGTCTCGACCAGCCGCCGGTAGCGCGGCAGCATCCCGGCATGATGGACGCCGATGCCGTGCCGGACCAGCCGCGACAGCGTCTTGCCGAAGCCAGCAGTGAACCGGAAGTTGCCGATCAGCTCGGCGATGGCGTCCTTTTCCTCCCGGGTGCAGACGTTGATGCTCATCAGCGCCTGCGCCTGCTCCACCGCCGCGGCCCGGGTGAAATGCACCACGTAGACCGGTGCCTGCTTGGTCTCCAGCAGTTCGCGCAGCGTCTCGTGCAGCGGCGTGAGGACATAGGAGTAGCTCAGCGGCACAGGGCGCGTAGCCGAGCGGACGACCGCGGACGTCCGGCCGGTGCGCCGGGACAGGTCCCGCTCGAACCGGCTGACGTCGCCCAGCGTGGCCGACATGAGCACGAACTGCACCTGCGGCAGCTCGATCAGCGGCACCTGCCAGGCCCAGCCGCGGTGCGGGTCGGCATAGAAGTGGAACTCGTCCATCACCACCTGGCCGACATCGGCCCGTGCCCCGTCGCGCAGCGCGATGTTGGCCAGGATCTCCGCGGTACAGCAGATGATCGGCGCCGTGGCGTTGACGCTCGCGTCGCCGGTCATCATGCCGATGTTGTCCGCGCCGAACATGTCGCACAGGGCGAAGAACTTCTCCGACACCAGCGCCTTGATCGGCGCGGAATAGAAGCTGCGCACGCCCTGCGCCAGCGCCGCGAAGTGCGCGCCGGCCGCGACGAGGCTCTTGCCCGACCCGGTCGGGCTGCTGAGGATGACATTCGCGCCGGAAACGATCTCGATCAGCGCCTCTTCCTGATGCGGGTACAGGGTGAGGCCCTGCCGCTCGACCCAGCCGGCGAAGGCGTCGAAGACAGCGTCAGGATCGGCGGTCGCGGGAAGCTGGTCGATGAGCGGCATGATGCTCTCATCGTGCCGCACGCCGCGCACCCCGCCGGCCGGGCTCCCGGTAACCCGCCGTAATCAGCACAGGCAGTGAGGTGCCGCGACGCAAGTGCGACATAGTTAGGTAAGACTGCCCTTGGACGGACGACGTGGTCCTGTCCTGCGAGCCTGGCGGGGAGGCCGGCCGGTCTTCCCGCGGAGGGCTAGGTGGGTGAACGGCAAGCGGCCCGGCTCGGGGCCGGAGATGACCGCGCGGCCAGAATGAGCCGGCTCAGTGCCTGGCTGAGCCAGCACGTCGTTAGTGGGGGCGAGATCATGCACGGGCCCTGGGGGAAGCACGTCGATGTCCCGGCAGGAGGGGCCGGCTGGGACGCAGACAGCGCGGTGTCCTCGCTGAGCCAGGAGCACTACTCCGCTCTCGTCCGGATGACCGCGCTGCTGATCCGGGACCCGGCGAGGGCTGAGGAGATCGTGCAGGACTCGTTCGCGGCCCTGCACGCTTCCGGGCGCAGGCTGCGAGACAGCGAGCGTGCGCTGTGTTACCTGCGCCAGTGCGTGGTGACTCGTTCCCGCTCCGTGCACCCGCGCCGCACCGGGACCGGCACGCACGCGGCCGGAGCCGCGGCCGGCGGGCCGCCCGCGGGGCCGGAGGCGACGGCCAGGCGGGCTTCCTCGGCGGTCGTCGGGGCGCTGCACGGGCTGTCGGCCCCGCAGCGGGAGGCGCTGGTCATGCGGTACTACGCCGGACTGGCCGAGCCGGAGATCGCCGAGATCATGAGGATCAGCGAACGCGCGGTCAGGCAGCACACCGAGCGAGCGCTGGCCGCACTGCGCGAGGCGCTCGACAGCACCGGTGACACCACCGCCCCGGGGCTGCTGATCGCGTCCTGACCTGGGGCTGGGCCATGGCCGGTCAGTGAAAGACGATCGTCCGGTGGCCGTTGAGCAGGACCCGGTTCTCCGTATGCCAGCGGACCGCCCGGGCCAGCGCCTGGCATTCCACGTCGCGGCCGATCGCGGCCACTTCGTCAGCGGTCATCGAGTGATCGATCCGGGCTACCTCCTGCTCGATGATCGGTCCCTCGTCCAGGCCGGGGGTGACGTAATGCGCCGTCGCCCCGATCAGCTTCACGCCGCGTGCGTGCGCCTGCTGGTAGGGCCGGGCCCCGCGGAAGCTGGGGAGCATCGAGTGGTGAATGTTGATCACCCGGCCCTCGAGCTCCAGGCTCAGGTCCTCGGACAGGATCTGCATGTAGCGGGCGAGCACGACCAGATCCACATCGAGATCCGCCACGACCGCGCGCAGTTCGTCTTCCGCCCGCGGCTTGGTCTGCGGCGTCACCGGGATGTGCCGGAAGGGGACGCCATAGCTGGCCGCCAGGCGGCCGAAGTCCGGGTGATTGGACACCACCGCGGCCACCTCGATCGGCAGCCCGCCGATGCTCCAGCGGAACAGCAGGTCGTTCACGCAGTGCCCGACCTTGCTCACCATGATCAGCACGCGCTGCTTGTCCGCGGCATCCAGCAGCCGCCAGGCCATGCCGAACTTCTCCGCCACGGCCGCGAACTGCTTGCGCAGCACCCCGAGCCCGGGCGCCGCGCCGCCGACCGGGGTGAACGTCACGCGCATGAAGAACGTGCCGGTCTCCGGGTCACCGAACTGCTGACTCTGGGTGATGTTGCAGCCCTGCCCGACCAGAAACTGCGACACCGCGAAGACGATGCCGGGAACGTCGGCGCACGAGATCGTCAGGATGTAGCCCGGCCCGGGCTGCGGTGCGGTCATCGGGAAGCTCCTCCGAGGGACGCGGCAACGAGCGGAGACTACTCGTTCCCTGGCGGCATGATGTCGTGCTGCCCGGTGAGCAGCAGCCAGGTCACCGCGCCAGCGGCTAGTCCCGCGGCGGCAGGCTGCCCACCCACAACGCCGAACGCTGCTCCGCAGACGCCAGCCGTGATCGCGCAGCGCAGCGCGAGCAGACCGGGCCGCCCGCGGCGGATCCTGGACGCCAGCGCGGCGGCAGGCGCGGCGTGACCCCGCAGGCCGCGGGACCCGGTTGCCCTAGTGCCAGCTCGCGGCGGCGTCCTGCCTCGCGCTGCCCGGCTGTTGCCGTCCGCGGCTGCCGCACGCGGGCGCGGCGCGGCGGCCCGCCCGCGCAGGCCCGGCCGCCAGCGGCTACCGGCGGCCACGTCGGCGTAGGCCTCGCCCCGGCCGGAGGGTGTCTGCAGCTCGGTGTAGGCCGCCGACGCGACGGCGTACCCGTCCGGATCCCCGCCGTCGGCGCGGTCCGGGTGCGTAGCGGCGGCGATCCGGCGCCAGGCCGACCGCACGTCATCGTCGGTCAGGTCCGGCCGGACGGGCAGCCCGAGCACGGTGAACGGGTCGGCAGTCACCGGGACTCCTTCCCGAACGCCTCGTCCAGCAGCGCCCCCGCATCAGGCGGGACGGGCGGCTGCGGCCCCGGGTGTCCGGGCTCTGCGGTGCCCGGCCCTGCGGTGCCCGGCTCTGCCGCGTCCGGCTGGCTGGCCGCCGCGGGGACCGCCGCGCTGCCGGGCAGGCCGGCCGGAGGCGGCGGCGGCAGCGCCGCCGGGGCCGCGACCAGGCGCTTGACCTGGATGAAGGTCGCCCCGCCGCGGTAGACGTACGCGACCTGGCCGGCGTCGAGCGCGCGGACGATGTCCCCGTCGAGCACCGGGGCGTGCCGGACCCGGGACGAGCCGTCGTCACCCCACAGCTGGGCGCCCAGCAGCCGCCGGGTGGTGTTGACCACCTTCCGGTTCCCGGCCAGCTCGACCACCGGATCCGGGTCCGGCGTGCGCAGCAGCCAGATGCCGCCGTCAGCGGATGTGGCGATCCGGCGCCGCTCACCCTCGTCGTCGGCCAGGCCCGGCCAGGACTGGGCGGACACCTGAACGGCCAGGCCGAGTGAGCGCGCCCGCTCGTATAGCTGCGAGACGGGCAGCCACCTGGACACGGCGCTGAACTCGTTGACCGCGAGCAGGACCTCGGGGGAGCGCTGGCCGGGCCGGTCCCGGCCCGGGCCGTGCACGACGTAGCTGGTCAGCAGGTCCGCAATCGCCTTGGCCTGCGCCTCGGCCACGGCGATCTCGGCGGTTCCCTCCAGGATGCAGTACCAGACGTCCGCGTCGGCAAAGCCGCCCGGCCCGTCCAGGCCGGGGCCGAGCCGGCGCAGCAGCGCGCGGAACCGCAGCGCCACATCCGTCACCTGGCGGGCGGCCGCGCGGATCATGGCCAGCTCGGCCGCCTGCCCGCCCGAGCCGTACGCCGCGGCCAGCCACTGCGCGTCGAGCCTGGCCAGGAAGTCGGCCGCGCACGACGGCGGCCCGGGCGGCGCCTTGACGGCCAGCGTCACCAGCGAGTCCATCGCGTCGGTGTAGTACGCCGCCGCGCCCGTGCCGTGCTCGATCAGGCCGAGCAGCGTGGTGATGAGCCGGTCCGGCGGCAGGTCCCACAGCGACAGGCTCGCCTCGTCCGGCCAGATCGCGGTGGCCCGCGCGCCGGCGTCGCGGAGCACGCGGCGGGTCCGGTCGGCCACCCGCCGCGAGTCCGCGCCGCCCTTGCAGTCGAGCACCACCAGCAGCGGCCGCCCGCCCGAGCCCGCCGCGTGCCGGCGCAGCGCCGCGGCCATGAACCCCGCCCACAGCCTCAGCAGCAGGGTGGTCTTGCCGGTGCCGGTCGTCCCGATCACGACCTGGTGGGAACGGAGCCTGGCGTAGGGAAGGACCGCCACCGGCAGCTGCGGATGCCCGACGGCCCTGATCACCGCGCCCGCCACGATGTCCCCGGCCGGGGTGGTCAGCGGGACCGAGCCGGGCGCGGCGATCCTCGCCCGCGCGCTGCGCACCTGCCGCCGCCACTGCCGGATGTCGAAGACGACGGGCGAGCTGGGGGTCAGCCCGCCCGTTCCCGCCTCCATCGAGGAGATCCGGTAGGACCAGGCCAGGCCGCCGGCCAGCAGGCCGAGCGGGATGGCCGGCGGCGCGATCGTGACCGCCGCCGCGGCGACCGAGCCGGACGCGCCGAGGTGCCACATCGCCAGCCACGCGTGATACGGCGCGGTCAGGACGGCCTGCAGCGCCCCGTGAGAGCGCGCGCGCAGCCCGGTCGCGGCGAGCCAGACGGCGACCATCGGCAGGCACCACAGCGCGGCGGCGTACAGCCGGCGCGGCGGCCAGCCGAGCAGCCACGCGAGCGCCGCGCTGTACCCGGCTACCAGCGACACCGGCGCGGCGGCCAGCAGCACGGCGGCGACCGCGGCCCACCGGATCAGCCGCCCGGCCAGGCGCACGGCGCCGCGCAGCGCGACCAGGGTCAGGTAGCGCGTGATCACGGCCGCGCCTCGCCGCCCCGTGTCTCGCCGCCCCGTGTCTCGGAGCCTCGTGTCTCGGATCCCTGTGTTTCGCGCCCCAGCGCCGCCGCTGATGGCAGGTCCCTGATCTCGATTCTGGCGGCCAGCGCGCCGAGCTCGGCGGCGGCCCGCGCCACGGTGGGCCTGGCGGCCAGCGAGCACAGGTAGAGCGCGCGGGCGTGCCGCGGCGGCCGTCCCGTCACCGCTGCCTCCGCGGCCGGGCAGCCGTAGTCGCCGGTCCGGGCCAGCAGCTCGCGCATGATGGCGGTGGTGCGCACGACGGTCTTGCGCGTCAGTTCGGCCTCGACGGCCCAGCATTCACCGGCGTAGGGCAGATCGGAGCCGTTCGGAAAATGGATCTCGCCGTCGGGCAGGTGCTCGCGCAGGCCGACCCGGCCGCCCGTCCTGGCGCGCAGCCGTCGCTCGCTGCGCCAGTAGGCACCGGACTGCTGGTAGCCCGAGGCGGACTCGAGCGCGAGCCGGACGACGGCGACCGCGCGCACGTGGGCCAGCCGGGACAGGCCCGGCGGCACCGCGGTGTAGCGCAGCCCGCAGGCGGTCAGGCCGCGGCGGTTCAGCCAGACCCACGGCAGGCCCGGACCGAGCCGGGCCGTATCGGCGTAGCCGAGCTGCCGCCAGCGCGCCGCCACCCGGCGGGCGCGTTCGGTGGTCAGGCTCAGCAGCGCGGCGAGCAGGTCCAGCTGCACCCCGTACATGTCCGCGGTGAACAGCAGGCCGCGCAGGTCCCGCTCGGTGAGCTGGACCGGCGCGGGCCTGGCGCCCTTGGCGGAGCTGACCGTCACAGCTCAACTACATCACGCTGACCCCGCCGAATATGTGATTGCGCGCCATCCACCGCGTAGGTAACGTTCGATACGTCACCGCTTCGCGGGAGCGGGCAGGCGCCAGCATCAGCCGGACAAGCGCCAGGAAGGGAGGCGGCCACGATGAGTGTCTTCTGCCGTGCCCTTCCACGGGGCCGCGCTTTCTCCCGCTGACCGCCTGGCTGGCCGGGGACCGGCGCGCGCCCAGGTCCTTCTGGTCGCCTGGAGCTTGCTCATGTATTCCTCTTCTTCCTCTTACGCGTCTCACCGTCCCGCCGGGCTGGCTGACTGGCGGGACAGCCTGGCGCGGTTCGGTGCGGACGACGCCATGCTGGCCTGCCTGGAGGCCGCCGCAGGCGCCGCGGCCGGGCCCGTCGTCCCGGCTCGGGTGGCCCGCGCGGAACACCCGCTCGTCACCGCGCTGACCCCGGCCGGGCCGCTGCGGGCCGGAGCAGGGCGGCACGAGGCCTGCGCCGGCGACTACGTGCTGGTCAGCGCCGCCGACCCGGCGGCGCCCGTGGTGGCCGAGGTGTTGCCTCGGCGGTCCGAGCTGGTCCGGCACGCCGCCGGGAACAGGACTCAGCCGCAGACGCTCGCGGCCAACGTGGACGACGTCTTCGTTATCGTCACCGCCGCCGCGGGCGTGTCGCTGTCCCGGATCGAGCGGTTCCTCGCCCTGGCCTGGGAGAGCGGCGCCACGCCGGTGGTCGTGCTGACCAAGAGCGACCTGCTGCCGGCCGCGGCCGCGGGGCCGCTGCTGACCGCGGCGGCGGCGGTCGCGCCGGGGGCGGACGTGCACCTGGTGTCCGCGGTCACCGGCGACGGCATCGCCGGGCTGGGCGGTCGGCTGGGGCCGGGCCGGACCGCGGCGCTGATCGGCAGTTCGGGCGCGGGCAAGTCCAGCCTGCTGAACGCGCTGGCCGGCGCCGACGTGGCCGCCACCATGGCGGTCCGCGACGCCGACGGCAAGGGCAGGCACACGACGGCCTGGCGCGAGCTCGTGGTCCTCGACGGCGGCGGGGCGGTGATCGACACGCCCGGCCTGCGCGGCCTGGGCATGTGGCTGGACGAGGGCGGCCTCGACGCCGCGTTCGCCGACATCGCCGAGCTGGCCTCGGACTGCCGGTTCACCGACTGCCGGCACGACACCGAGCCCGGCTGCGCGGTAACCGCGGCGATCGAGGCCGGCGCGCTCGAGGCCAGGCGGCTGGCCAGCTACCGCAAGCTGGAGCGCGAGGCCGCGTACGTCGCGCGCAAGGCCGACCCGCGGGCCGCCCGCGCCCAGGCGCGAGCCTGGCACGCCATGACCAGGGAGGACCGCGCCCGCACCCGGCACCGGCCGCGTTCCTCCTGATGGCGGTCGGCAGGCGCGGCGCTGGCTACCGGCGGGCGCGGCGCTGGCTACCGGCGGGCCGCCGGCACCGCGCCCAGCCCGCCGCGGTAGGCGACCGCGGCCGCCTGGGTGCGGGTGGAGACGCCGAGCTTGCGCAGGATGTGGGTGACGTGCGCGGCCGCGGTCTTGGTCCCGATGAACAGCGTGCTGGCGATCTCCCCGTTGGACGCCCCCGAGGCGACCAGCGCCAGCACCTCGGTCTCGCGCGGGGTGAGCTGATAGCGCTCGAGCGGGCCGGCTAGCGGCGGACGGCTGTCCGCGGTGACCCGGAACCGGTCCGCGGCCGCGGTGATCTCCTCGGCGAGCAGCGCGGCGCCCATGTCCGTCGCGATCCGCTTGGCGGCGGTGAGCAGGCCGCCGCCTTCGGGCCTGGACCCGCCGGCCGCGAGCAGGGCGACGCCGAGCCGGTAGCGCGCGTACGCCTGGGGCCACGGCTCCACGGTGGCATCGGCAGCGTCCACCGCCGCCCGCCACAGCTCGGGATCATCGCGGCCGAGGGCCCGGGCGGCATCGGCCCCGGCCAGCGCGGCGTAACAGGTCGCCTCTGGCCGGGGCCGGGTGCGCCGCCGTTCGCGCTCGGCCAGGACGCGGAGCGCCGCGAGGAGTTCCTGCACCGCGGCCGGGGTCCGGTCGTCGGCGAACCCCGCCTCGGCCCGGTCCGCCTCCAGCCGGAGTCCGCGGGCGCAGTCGCGGTAGCCGGGCGGGTCGTCCGGGCCGGTGGCCCGCCGCCCGGCCAGGCCGTGCCGGCGCGCCTCGTCCCACTGGCGCTCGGCCGCGAGCAGTTCGGCGCGCACGGAGGAGATCGCGTTCCGGAACTGCAGTTCCCGGCGCCGCGGATTATCAAGCAGTCGCGTGACGATGCCACGGGCTTCCCCGAGCTTGCCTCGCCAGACGCAGAATCTCGGCCAGCGTCACCTGCCGGATAACCCCGGCGGCGGCCGGCCCGGGCTCGGCGCTGGCGAGCAGGGCCTCGGCCTCGGCGAGCCGGCCCAGCCGCTGCAGCGCCTGGGCCTGGGCCAGCCGGAGCAGGATCAGCCTGTTCGGGCTGGCGCCGAGCCGGGTCAGTTCCTCGTACCCGTCGCGCGCCACGGCCAGGGCCTCGTCGAAGCGGCTCAGCGAGCGGAGCACGTGAGCGGTGTGAGAAATGGCCAGCGTCCGGGCGCGCAGGTCGCCGTGCAGGCGCACCAGGCCGAGGCCGCGGTGCATTTCCGCCACGCCATCCTCGTCGCTGCCCGCGGCGGCCCAGCAGAGGGCGCGTCCCCTGGCCAGCCGGGCGACGCCCTCGGCCTCGCCGGCGCCCGCCGCCTGGGCCACGCCGATCGCCCGCCGTGCGACGTTCAGGACATCGGTGTAGCGGAGCTGCTGCAGGTGCAGGTCCGCCTGGCGGGCGAGCACGGTGGCCAGGGCCGCTGAGGGGGGACCGGTGAGCAGGCCGGCCGCCTCCGCCAGCAGGGCCGCGCTGCGGTCGAGCCTGCCCTGCTCACGTTCGGCGACGGACAGCTGGGTCAGGATCGTGGCCCGCCGGCGCGGGTCGGCCGCGGGATCCAGGCTGGCCCCGGCCGCCGCGAGCAGTTCGATGGCACGTTCGTGCCTGCCGGCGGCGATCGCGGCGCGGCCCGCCCGCTCGAACAGCGTGACGCGGTCAGCGCCGGGGATATCCGGGTGGCGGGACAGCTGGTCGCGCAGCCGGAGCGCTCGTTCCAGCGCCGCGAGCGCTTCGGCCGGCGCCATCACCGCTTCAGCCGCACTGGCCTCGGCCAGCGTCTCGCCGAAGGCCCGGGCGGTCTCGCCCGCCGATTCCCAGTGGTTGGCGCGCTCGGCGGCCCGGGTGGCGGGCGCCGCCGTGGCGGCCAGCACGGGCCGCTCGGTCAGCAGCTCGGCCAGCCGTCGGTGGATGCCCGTCCGCTCGGCCGGGCCGAGCGCGGTCAGCACGACCTCCCTGGCCAGGGCGTGCCGGAATTCGTAGCCGGAGTCCACCGGCCTGACCAGCCCGCTCGCGGTGAGCGCGGCGACGCCGGCGTCGATGCTCGCCGGGTCCAGCGTGCAGGCCGCCAGGAGCAGCTGCCGGTGCGCCCTGGGGCCGGCCACGGCCAGCACCCTCGCTACGGTGCGGGCCTCGTCGCCGAGGTGATCGAGCCGGGACAGCACCGCGACCTGCAGGGTGGGCGGCAGCCGCTCCGCGCTCGGGTCGGCCGCCAGCAGTTCCTCGGCATAGAACGGGTTCCCGCCGCACCGCGCGTATACCCGGTCCACTAAGTCGTCAGGCGGATCGGCGTCCAGTATCCCGGCGATCTGCCCGGCGGTCTGCGACCAGGTCAGCGGGGACAGCTCAAGCTGGCGCAGCCAGGGCGCGGAGCCCAGGTCGCCGAGCATGGCGCCGAACCGGGTGGTCGCTACCGAGTGGTCGGTGCGGTAGGTGCCGATGATCAGGATCGGCTGGCTGGACAGCACCCGGGCGCAGAACACCAGCAGGTCGGAAGTGGACGCGTCGGCCCAGTGCAGATCCTCCAGGATCAGCACGAGGCCGTCGCCGGCGGCCCGGGCGGCCAGCGCGTCCGCCGCGGCGCGGAACAGCGCCAGCCGGTCGGCCGTTCCGCTGCCGATGAACAGCTCAGGGCCGAGCAGCTCGGCGAACAGGCCATACGGCAGGCTCTCGCCGAGCGGCAGGCACGCGCTCTCGGCCACCTGACGCCCGGTCGCGGCAGCCCAGGCCGCCGCCTCGCCCACGAGGCGCGTCTTTCCCATGCCGGCGGCCCCGCCGACCAGCATGAGCGATACTCCCCGCTGCCCGATGGCATCGATGGCCGCCCGCAGGCCGGCCAGCTCTGTCCCTCGTCCCACCAGCGTGGGACATGACACCCGCCATCCCACGGTCCCCAGTCTGGTCTGAGCACGGGTTCTTTACTAGGACATGAGGAAAATAAGGTGCTCTCTTGGTATATCGCCGGATGCGCATCCGGGTGGCTCAGCCGCAGAGTTGACCCCCCGCATCATGACCGAACGGGGGAAGCCCTGATGGAGGGAATCGCATGACCAGGAGTAAGCCGTCCGGCCGCCTGCTCCGCCGGGTGCTGGCGGTGACGGCGGCGAGCGTGGTGGCGCTGGCGGCGGGCCTGACCGCCGCGGCCGGATCGACCGGGGGAGCGGGCAGCCAGGCCAGGCCGGCCACGTCGTTCACCTTCAGCCTCGTGCCCTCGCCGGGCATCACCGCCTGCCTGCCCAATGCCAGCGGAAGCGTCACGATCACGACCGGATCGCTCAACGACACGATGCAGGTGTCGGTGAGCGGCCTCCCGCCGAACAGCGATTTCGACCTGTTCGTGATCCAGACACCCAACAAGCCGTTCGGCGTCGCGTGGTACCAGACCGACGTCCATGCCGGAGCCGGCGGGAGCGGCAGCGCGCTGGCCAGGGGCGTGTTCGACGTCGAGACGTTCTCCGTCTCCGCGGGCGGCACCGTGACGTTCGCGCCGACGCACCAGTACCACCTCGGCCTGTGGTTCAACAACCCGAACAAGCCGTTCAACCTGGGCTGCGAACCGGGCGCCACCTCCCCGGTCATCACGCCGTTCAACGGGGTGCAGCACGCGGGCATCCAGGTGCTCAACACGGCCAACTTCCCCGACGCCGCCGGGCCGCTGTCACACGTGCACCGCTGACGGGCACGACGGGCGCAGAGCGGGCCGCCAGCTGCACCGCGGCCCGCTCTGTCCGTCTGCGGTCGCTGCCGGCTTGCTGGAGGCGGCGCTACAGCGCCCGGGTCCAGGTCTGCTCGGTCAGGTCGTGGCCGAAGCTGTGGTGCCGGCCCTCGCCGGCGGCTGGAACCCGGCGCCCTCGTAGATGCGGCGGGCCGCGGTCAGGCAGTCGTGCGTCCAGAGCGTGATCTGCGCATAGCCGGCCGCGCGGGCGAACCGCAGGCACTCGGTGACCAGCCGGCCGCCGATGCCCAGGCCGCGCGCGGCCGGCTCGACGAGCAGCAGCCGCAGCCGGGCGGTCTCGTCGTCCTTGCGCACGCAGAACACGCACCCGGCCGGCTCGCCGTCCACCTCGGCAATCCAGCACGCCTCCCGCCGCGGGTCGCGGCCGGCGGCATAGTCGGCCACGATCCGCGCGACCAGGTGCTCGAAGGTGTCGTCCCAGCCGTACTCGCGTGCGTACACCGCGCCGTGCCGCTGCACCACCCAGCCCAGGTCGCCAGGCCGCGGCGGCCGCAGCAGCCAGGCGCGCGGCGGGGCCGGGGGAGTCGCGCCGGCCCCGGTGCTCGCGCCGGTGCCCTGACCCCCGCCCGCCAGCGGGGCCGGGCCTGCCAGCATCTCCTGGATGAGCTGCATGGCGCCGGTCAGCTGCCGCTGCTCGGGTTCGCTGAGCGTGGCCAGCAGCGCCGCCGTGTGCTCGGTCTGCCTGGCGTCGAGTTCGGCGAAGGCGGCCCGGCCGGCGTCGGTCAGCCGGATCACCTGCCGCCGCCCGTCAGCTGCCGATCGTTGCCTGGCGATCAGCTTCTCGCCGTCGAACCGGGCCAGGATGCGGCTCAGGTACCCGGCGTCGATATCCAGCGACCGTCGCAGCGCGGCGGCCTCGGTCGCGTCCTGCCGGGCCAGCTCGAACAGCACCCGCGCCTCGGTGAGCGAGAACGGCGTGCCCAGGTGGCCGCCGCGCAGCACGCCGATCACGTTCGTGTAGAAGCGGTTGAACGCCCGCACGTCCGCCACGGGGTCTGCGTCGAGCAGCGTCCCGTCTGCGGTCGCCTTCACCATGCGGCCTCCCAGGTACGGGCGAAGTTCCTTGACAGTGTCAACTATATAGTTGCCGGAGCCAAGTTTCGCCACCTGGTGGCCAGGCCTCGACTAGCCCGCGCGCGCTACCGGTGCGCCGGGAACTGGGCCACCTGCTGGAAGGTGGGCCGGTTCTGCCAGTCGATAGCCGGCTGGCCGACCACGCCAATGCTGGCGAAATTGATGGCGTCGTAGCCGGGCATCGTCTGGCCAGCCGCCTGGGTCGCAGTGTCCTGCGTCCAGGAGGGCACATCGGTGCTGCCCCCGTTGGCGGTGACCAGTGCCTGGTAGGTAGCGGCCAGCGCCCCGTCGATGGCGGCGGGGCAGGCGGCCAGCCCGCCGCCGCAGATCTGGCCGGTCACGACGGACGGGAACGGCTGGGCTACCTGAATCCCCTGCACCTGGTCAAGGATTTTCTGCAGGTAGCCGTCCCAGCCGCTCTGGTAGGAGCTGCCATGATGGGTGCCGCCGCCGTTCGGGGTGTCCTCGAAACCCATCGGGAACACGGTGTAGCCGGTGGCCGTGCCCCCGGCGGCCTGGACGCCGCCGGCCGCGAACAGCGGGTCGAACACCGCCTCGATGAGGCGGGGCCAGAGCCCATCCATGATCGCCACCGCCGCGGCCTGGGCGTACTGGGTGTCTACGGCGGCTGCCTTCCGGCGCAGCGCGCCGTTCGCCACCCAGGTGCTGAGCTGGCCGAGCATGGCCTGCACCCCCGGCGGCTCGGTCCGGCCCGCCGTCTCGGCCAGCAGGGCCGGGGTGACCTGGCGGCCGGTCAGGTCGGCTGAGGCGGCCGTCTCCATCGCCGTCACCAGGTCGGCCTCGGTCAGCCTGCCCTGGTGGATGGCGAACTGGTGCGCGATCTCGTCGTTCAGCGACTGCACCCGCTGCACCGGGCCGAAGCTGTAGTTGTCGTCCGCGGCGGAGAAGCCGGGCGCCGGCTTGTTGTTCCAGCTGGTGAGGTATCCCTGCGGCGGGTCGATGGCCTGCGGGTGCGCCGCTGCGGGCAGGAAGCCCTGCCACTCAGCCACGCCGGTGCCCCAGCTCGGCAGGTTGGGATCGACGTCGCTGGGGCGGACGGGATCCAGGCCGCTCTGGTAGTAGGCGATGTGCTGGTCGTCCACGTAGAACCAGTTGAACGTGTACTGGACCTGCTGCGCCCCGGCCATCCAGGTCTGCGGGCTGCTGGTGAGCGAGGGGGTGTTCCAGTGCAGGAAGCCGACCCCGGAGTCCACCTCGTGATTGAAGGTGGACCGCTGGTTGACCACGGCCACCGGCCTGCCGCCCGCCGTGGTCCAGCCCTGGACGATCCCGTGCACGGTGTTGTAGAGCTGATGGTGGATGATCACCGGGCCGCCCGTGCCGCCGGGCTTGGGGATGCCGGTCTCGGTGAACGTGTGGTGGGTCATCGGCAGGCACTGCCCGTTGAACTCGTAGTACGTGCCCTGCGGGGCGGGCGGGCCGCCGGACGGGTTGCAGATGAGCTCGAGCCGCTGGTCCACCACGTCGCTCTCGGCTGAGGTGGCCGACCAGGCGAAGTCCGGGCCGCGCCCGAGCTGGACGACGAAGCTGATGCCAGGGAAGGCGGCACCCTCGGCGGCGATGCCGGGGGAGTGCAGGTCCTCCTCCATGAGGATCTGCGGGGCGAAGTACCCGACCTGCGGGCCGAACACTGCGATCGGGTGACCGGTCGCGGAGTGCGCCGCGTTGACGAGCAGGGCGTTGGACATGGCCATGCTGCGCGGCAGCCGCAGCATGGCGGCCACGATGCCGCGGGCGGCCTTGTTGGGCGCCGTCAGGCTGCAGCCCGGGGTGGTGCCGGTGGGGCCGCCGCTGAGCGGGGCCGCGGCGTTGTCGGGCATGGCGGTGGTGGCCGGGTTGACGGTGCCGGGGGTCTCGTAGGGGAAGCTGGCCGCGACGGTCGTCGGCGCGGCCGGGTCGTTCTGCTCCTTGAAGGCGGTGAAGGCCGTCTGGGCGGCGCTGGGGCTGCCGAGCTGCTGGTCGAGGTACTGCAGCAGTGCCGCGTTGCGGACCTCACCGCCGCCGCCCTTGCCGAAAATCCCGCCGATGAGCGAGCCGATCGAGATGATGTCGGTGTTGCTCCACGGCTGCGGCGGGGCGCCCACCGCGGCGTAGTCGGCAGGCAGCAGCGACGGGTCGGTCCGGGTCGCGGCGATGTAGGCGTTAATGCCGTTCACGTAGGCGGTGCCCATGGCTACCAGCCGCTTGCCCTGAGCGCCGTACTCCTTCGGCAGCGCGTTGATCTGCGCCTGGGCCTGCTGCTTGGTGTAGTCGGCGGCCAGCAGCTGGTCGTGGTCCATCTGCTCGTCGGCGCAGGACGGCCCGAGGAATGCCGACAGCGTGCCCGAGCCGTAGTGGCGCAGCACGTCCATCAGGAACAGCCGGTCGTGGGCCGCCGCATACCCGGCGCCGAAGGCCATGGCCTGGTCGGTGGCCCCGTAGATGTGCGGCACATGGTGCTGGTCGTAGTAGATGGTGACCGGGATGCTCGGATCCGGCTTCACCGTTGCGGCGATGTCGGCCTTCTTCACCCCGAAGGACTCGTCGTTGTAGTAACTCGGCAGCTGGGCGTCCGTCAGCCCCGGGCCGGCATACAGCAGGTTGGCATAGGGCGCGAGCTGGTCCTGGCTGCCGGCGGGACGGGCCCCGGTCGCCTCGAACTGGGCCAGGTCGGCGGCGTTCACCAGCCCGTTCTCGCCAGCCGGCAGGATGGAGTGCACCAGCCCGCCACCGTAGTCGCCGGCTCGGTAGGCAGGGCCGGACCGGAGCGCTGCGGGGCTCGCCTGGGCGTGCGGTGCGGCGCTCCCGGCCAGGCACAGGGCCGCCGCGGCGGCGATTACCAAAATCCCCCGGGAGTGGCGACTGGCAGGTCGCATGGCGAGCCTCCCTGGTTACTGGCCAGTAGTATTAATCGCCGCGCGGCGGCGTGTCAAGAGGGATCCAGCGGGTAACTGACCCGGCGAGCACCCTGGAGGTCCGGATGCAGGCGAACGCGTTAATCCCGGGCAGGCGCGCGCTGCTGGCCGCTGTGGCGGCCGTGGCGCTTGGCACGAGCATGGCGGCGTCCGGGGCGGCCGCTGCGCCCAGCGCGGCCGCGTCGTGCCCGCTCGGGATGACCGGAACGTCATACAGCGCACCGGCGGGCGGGACGGCCTACACCGTGTGCACCGGGCGGCTGGCCAGCTTCGACGGCACGCCGCTGGACACTGACCTGACGCTGCCCGCGACCGGGGCGCAGCCGCTCCCGCTCATCGTGATGCTGCACGGCTGGGGCAACTCGAAAACCGACTTCGAGGCCACCAGCCTGGACGGGAACGGCACCAACACCTGGCACTGGAACAACGCCTGGTTCGTCGCGCACGGGTTCGCCGTGCTGAACTACACCGCCCGCGGCTTCCACCGGTCCTGCGGCCAGGATCCGGCCACCGGATACAGTTACGCCAGCGACGCGGCATGCCAGGGCAAATCCAGCTGGACACACCTGGCCGACCGGCGCTGGGAGATCCGCGACACCCAGTACCTGACCGGGCTGCTCGTGGACGCCGGCGTCGCGGACCCGTCGCGGGTGGTGGTGACCGGTGACTCCTACGGCGGCGGGCAGTCCTGGCTGCTCGCGCTCGGCCAGGACAAGGTCATGCTTCCGAACGGGCACCTCGAACCGTGGCGCTCGCCAGCCGGCGTCCCCATCAGCGTCGCGGCGGCGGTGCCTCAGTTCTCCTGGACCGATCTGGCCCAGGCGCTGGTGGACAACGGCCGGGCCTCCGACGGCTACTCCGGCGCGCCGCCCCCCGGGGCGCACGAGAGTCCCTATGGCGTGGAGAAGCAGAGCTATGTCGGGGCCCTTTACGCCGACGGGAGCGCCACCGCGCAGTACGCCCGGGCGAACGATCCCACCGCCGACCTGCCCGGCTGGTTTGCCGCGCTCAACGCCGGCGAGCCGTCCACGCAGGCAGATCCCGTGGTCATGCAGGCGCTGCACCAGCTCGAGAAGTACCGGTCGGCGTACTACCTGCCGGTGCCGCCGCCCGCCGCGCAGGTGCCGGTGTTCGCCGCGCAGGGCGTGACCGACCCGCTCTTCCCCGGTATCCAGCTGCTGCAGATGGTGAACAAGCTCACCGCCGCCTATCCGGGCTACCCGGTGTGGACCGCGCTGGGCGACCTGGGCCACGCGTACGCAGCGAACCCGCACGCCCTGTGGGTGTCGGTCAACAACGAGGCCAACGCGTTCCTTTCGGCGATCCTCGCAGGCCAGCAGCCGCAGCTGTCCCGGTTCAGCCTGACCATGGTCGGCTGCCTGCCCGGGCAGCAGGTCAGCACCTACAGCGCGGCTTCGTTCCCGGCGCTGGCCACGGGGACGGTGCACCTGACCGCGGCCGGCCCGGTGACCATCCCGGCCGATCCGTCGCCGGTCCCCGGGCCCGAAGCAGTCGAGACCGACCCGATCGCGGGCGGCGGCACCGCCGGCGGCTGCCGGGTGATGGGCACGACCACCGATCCCGGCGTGGCCGCCTGGACCTCGTCACCGCAGACCCCGGTGACCCTGGCCGGCGCGCCCTCGGTCCGGGTGACCGTCACGCTCAACGGCACCGATGCCGAGCTCGCCGCCCGGCTGTGGGATGTCGATCCGGCGACGGGGAACCAGGCCCTGATCACCCGCGCCGTCTACCGGCTGACCGCGCCTGCCGCCGGCCAGGTGACGCGGCGGGCGTTCGAGCTCTGGCCGACCGGCTGGGCCCTCGCGGCCGGGCACCAGCTCAAGCTGGAACTCACCGCCGACGACTCGCCCACCTGGCGGCCCGACAACCTGCCCGCCTCGATGACGCTGACTAACGTCTCGCTGGCCGTCCCGGTCCGGGCCGATAGCGCGCCACCACCGCTGAAGGGCAACGCCAGCCGGTTTTGATGGGAATTGCCGGGGCAGAATGCCCCGGCATGAGTTGCTGCGACGCTCGCAGTCCGGGTAGGAGGGCAGCCGTGAGATCATCCTTAATCCGGGCCTCGTTGGCCGTCGCGGGCGCAGCAGCGCTGTCGGTACCGCTCGTCGTGCCCGCCAGAGCGGTCACCGCCGGCCCGGCCTTCATCCACGGCGTGCTGCCGCCGCCGCCGGCCGGCTCGACGTCGAAGAACAACCAGGCCGCGGAGCCGCAGATCCGGTCGGACCCGGCGGGCAGCTTCTACATCTCGTCGGAGAACGGGCTAGGCGCGGGAACCGACGCCTGGTCATCCACGAACGGCGGGCACACTTACGGCTCGCTGCCGCAGCCGAACGAGGAATCGTCCACCTCGGGGGGCACCACCGGCTTCGCGCCGGGCGGCGGCGACACCGACCTGGCTACCGCCGGCTAAGAACAGCGCGGGAACCTACAACGTGTACGTGGCCAGCCTCACGCTCGGAAGTGTCACGGTCAGCCTGTCCCAGGACGGCGGCCACACCTGGGCCAGCGACGTCACCTCGGCCAAGGTGCCCGGGGACGACCGGGAATGGATCGCCGCCACCGGCGCCAGCGGGTTCTACCTGTCCTACCACGCCGCCGCCGGCCAGCAGATCGTGGTCAACCAGGGCCAGGTGGTCGGCGGGCAGCCCACCACCGCGGCGACCTACAACGCCATCAACCCGGCCCAGACCGACATCTACCTCGGCACCGTCGAGGACAACCAGATCGGCAACATCGCGGTCGACCCGAAGACCGGCGACGTGTACCAGATCTTCGTCGGCTGCCCGCCCAGCCCGACCGCGGTGGAAAGCTGCTCGGCGCTCAACACCGCGTACATGGCGGTCGGCGTGCCGACCACCACGGGCGGCGTCACCACCCTGACGTTCACCGACTACGTGATCTACACCTCGCCCAGCGCCACGACCGGCTTCGCCAACAACTTCCCCGCGGTCGCGGTGGACGCGGCCGGCAACGTGTACGCCACCTGGTCCGACGACCAGAACGTGTACCTGGCCCACTCCACCGACCATGGCCAGCACTGGAGCGCGCCGGGCCGGGTCAACCACGGAACCGCAGCTACCACCGCGATGTACCCGTGGCTGACCGCGGGTCACGCCGGGAAGGTGGACGTGGTGTTCTACGGCACGCCGGCCGCCGCCAACTACCAGACCTGCGGCCAGACCGGCACCTACAACTGCGACAACGAGCCCTGGTCGGTGTTCTTCACCCAGAACCTCAGCGCGCTGAGCGGCGGATCCTGGACCCAGGCCAAGGTCACGCCAGTGGTGCACAAGGGCGGCGTCTGCCAGGGCGGGGTCACCTGCACCTCGAACGGCAACGACAACCGGGATCTGTACGACGACTTCGGCGTCGCCGCCAGCCCGGTCACCGGCATGGCCTCGATCACCTACAGCGACGACCAGTACGCCGACAACACCGGCACTGCCAACGCGGGCGAGTGCACGCAGGCCCAGAACAACACGGCGTCGTGTGACCACACCGACTTCGCCACCCAGACCAGCGGGAACGGCATCTACTGACACATCGAGACCCAACCCTCCCGGTACGCAGCAGCTAGCCCGCGGGCGCGCCGGCTTCCCGTTGCGCTATCCGGCCGCTGACCGGCATCCGCCATCTGGATGACCGGCGTATCCGCCGCGCCGCGCGCCAGGTGTGGCCGGACAGCCGATCCGCCGCGGCGCCCCGGCGGCGATGCTCGGAACGTGGCCGGCGAACCGCCGGGCCGCGGTCGCGAAGCGGAGGAGAGATGGCTGTCATCGAGGTGAGTAACCTCGCCAAGCGCTACGGGGACCAGGTTGCCCTGGACGGCGTGTCGTTCAGCGTCGAGCAGGGCGAGATTTTCGGAATTCTCGGCCCGAACGGCGCTGGCAAGACCACGGGCGTGGAGTGCATGGCTGGTCTGCGGCGGCCCGACTCGGGGAGCATCCGGGTGCTCGGGCTGGACCCTCAGGCCGACGGGCGGGCGCTGCACGAGCGGGTCGGCGTGCAGTTGCAGCAGACCCAGCTGCAGGACAAGATCAAGGTCTGGGAGGCGCTCGACCTGTACGCCTCCTTCTACCCGCGGCCGGCCGACTGGAACGAGCTGCTCGGGACGTGGGGCCTGGACGGCAAGCGCAACGCGATGGTCAGCAAGCTGTCCGGCGGCCAGAAGCAGCGCCTGTTCATCGCGCTCGCCCTGGTCGGCCAGCCCGAGCTGGTCTTCCTGGACGAGCTGACCTCCGGGCTTGACCCGCAGGCCCGCCGCCTCACCTGGGGCCTGGTCAAGCGGATCAGGGACTCCGGCGTGACGGTGGTGCTGGTCAGCCACTTCATGGACGAGGCCGAGGAGCTGTGCGACCGGGTCGCGATCTTTGATCGGGGGCGGATCGCGGCCCTGGACAGCCCGGCCGGCCTGATCGACAGCACCGGCACCGCGTACCGGCTGCTGTTCCGCGCCACCGGTGAGCTGGACGAGGCGGTGCTCGCCCGGCTGCCTCGTGTCACCGGGGTGAGCCGGGAAGGCGGCCGGGTCGTCGTCACCGGGACCGGCGATTTCGCGAGCGACGTGACCAGCGAGCTCGCCCGCAGGCGGGTGCTGGTGGCTGACCTGCGGATCGAGGGACGCACCCTCGACGAGGCATACGTCGCGCTGACCGGCAGCACGCTCGAGGTCTGAGGAGGACTGTCAGATGAACGGTTTCGGAAAGCTCGCGTTCGTCGAGGCCAAGCTGTTCGGCCGGGAACGGGTCGCGGTGGCGGCGCTGCTCGGCATTCCCGTCGCGCTCGTCGTCGGCTTCGGGCTGATCCCCGGCTTCGGCAAGCCGGACAAGTCGCTGGGCGGCCAGATCGCGACCGAGTACATCGCGTCCCTCGGCGTGGCGATCGTGATCGTGATGCTCGGGCTGAACGGGATCCCCTCGGTGATCGGCACCTACCGGGAACGCGGGATCCTGCGGCGGCTGAGCGCGACGCCGGTGCGCCCGCTGACGCTGCTGACGGCCAAGCTGATGGTGTGGCTGGCAACCGTGGTGGTCTCGGTGACGCTGGTGATCACCGTTAGCCGCCTCGCCTTTCACGTCCCGCTGCCGGTGCAGCCCGGCTGGTTCGTGCTGTCTGTCGCCCTCGGCGTGGCGGCGCTGTTCGCCCTGGGCATGTTCGTCGCCGCGATCGCGCCGACGAGCAGGACCGCGATGGGCATCGGCTGGCTGCTGTTCTTCCCCAACATGTTCATGGCCGGCGTCTACTACCCGACCGACCAGATGTCGCACACGCTGCAGGTCATCGGGGATTACTCGCCGCTCGGCGCCACCCTGCACGCGGTGCGGCAGACCTGGATGGGGCAGGACCCCCGGCCGCTCTACCTGGGCATAATGGCGGCATGGACCATCGTCGCCGGCCTGGCCGCGGCCAGGTTCTTCCGCTGGGAATGAGGCGGGGCAAGTGAGCCCGGCAGGGCAGGCAGCCGAGGCGGTGCCCGCAGCGGACAGCGCGTTCGAGTCCTGGGATCAGCGGCTGGAGCACATCGGCCGGATCGCGCCGTTCGCCCTGCTCGCGGTCTCGCTCGGGCTCGGCCTGGCGAGCGGCCCGGCCGGGAAGGCATGGTTCACCGTGGTCCTGGCTGTCCTGGCCGCGGCGTGGATGACGTGGTGGCTGGTGCTGCCGCGCTGGCGGCTGCGGCAGCCGCTCATGGTGATTTACCTGCTGAGCGTGATCGCCTTCGCCGCCCTGCTGCTGACGCGCAGCCTGTGGTTCGCGTTCTTCGGGTTCACCCCGGCGCTGCTCGGACTCCGGCTGTTCCGCGGCTTCTGGCGCTACGTCGGGGTGTTCGCCGCCGCCACCCTGATCGCCAGCGCGCAGGCCGGCGGGCTCAAGTGGGCTGACCCGGGCAGCTATGCCATCATCGCCGTGCTCGCCCTGCTGCAGGGCGCGATGTACACCGGCTTCGGCGTGATGGGTGAGAAGGGCGACGAGCAGAACAAGAAGCGCAAGCAGATGATCGGCGAGCTGGCCGCGGCGAACAGGCGCCTGGAGGAGACGCTGGCCGAGAAAGCCGGCCTGCAGGCCCAGTTGCTCGCGCAGGCCAGGGAGGCCGGCATCGCGGCGGAACGCCAGCGGATGGCGCGCGAGATCCACGACACGCTGGCGCAGGGCCTGGCGGGCATCATCACCCAGCTGCAGGCAGCGCAGCAGGCGGCCGGGCAGCAGGGGGAGGGGCGGCGGCACGTGGAGACCGCGGCCCGGCTGGCCAGGGACAGCCTGGCCGAGGCCCGCAGGTCGGTGACCGCGATGCGCCCGCGGCTGCTGGAGGACGCCAGGCTGCCGGACGCGCTGGCCGAGGTGGCGGCGCGCTGGTCGGCGATCAGCGAGGTCAAGACCGAGATGGCCACCACCGGGGAGGCCAGGCCGCTGCTCCCGGAGATCGAGGTCACGCTGCTGCGCGCCGCGCAGGAAGCGCTGGCCAACGTCGGCAAGCACGCGGACGCGTCCCGGGTGGCGCTGACCCTGTCGTACATGGAGGACGTGGTGACTCTCGATGTCAGGGACGACGGCCGGGGCTTCTGCCCGGCCGGGCGAGCGCCGGGCGGCCAGGACGGCCCGGCCCCCGGCGGCCAGGACGGCCCGGCCTCGGGCGGGCGGGACGGCCGGGCCTCGGGCGGGCGGGACGGCCGGGCCTCGGGCGGGCACGACGGGTTCGGGCTCACCGCGATGCGGCAGCGGCTCGGCAACGTGGCGGGGACGCTGGCGATCGAGTCCGAGCCCGGCGGCGGCACCGCGATCTGCGCGAGCGTCCCGGCTATCCAGACCGCCGATGGCTGAGAGCGGGCCCGGCGGCGACCAGGAGGGCCGGCCGATCCGGCTGCTCATCGTGGACGACCACCCGGTGGTGCGCGACGGGCTGCGCGGGATGTTCGCCGGCAGCGACGAGTTCGAGGTGGTCGGCGAGGCGCCGGACGGCGTGACCGCCGTGACCAGGGCCGCGGCGCTGCGCCCTGACGTCGTGCTGATGGACCTGCGGATGCCCGGCGGCGACGGGGTCAGCGCGATCAGCCAGATGGCGGAGCGGAAGCTGGCCGCCCGGATCCTGGTGCTCACCACCTACGACACCGACAGCGACGTGCTCGCCGCGATCGAGGCGGGCGCCACCGGCTACCTGCTCAAGGACGCGCCGGCCGACGAGCTGCTGCGGGCCGTCCGCGCGGCCGCGCGGGGCGACTCGGTGCTCTCGCCGACCGTCGCCTCGCGCCTGGTGGGCCGGGTGCGCGCGCCCGTGCCGGCCAGCGAGCCGCTGAGCCAGCGGGAGCTCGAAGTGCTCGGGCTGGTGGCCCGCGGCGCCGGGAACCGCGAGGCGGCCGCGCGGCTGTTCATCAGCGAGGCCACGGTGAAGACGCACCTGATGCACATCTACGCCAAGCTGGGCGTCAACGACAGGGCCGCCGCGGTCGCGGCGGGCTTCGACCGCGGGCTGCTGACCCCCGGCGAGCGCTGATCACCGGTCCGCCGTGCCCCTGCCTTCCGGACACGCCCGCGGTGAGTACTGGCACACGCGGTGAGCCTGAGGCACAATGGGGAACGGAACCCGGGCGGTGCCCGGGGTGAAGAACGCGCGGCAAACCGGTCTGCGGTGAGCGAGCGTGAGGTCGCTGGGGAAGGCGAACCTCGTCCGCTCGCAAGGAGGTCCGGTGTCCGTACGTGGCGTTCTTCACGTCCATTCCGCGCCCTCGGCGCTGTGCCCGCACATTGAGTGGGCAGTGGCCGGGATTATTGGCATGCCCGTGGACCTGCCCTGGGTCGCCCAGCCTGCCGCTCCCGGGACGCTGCGCGCCGAGCTCAGCTGGACCGC
This sequence comes from uncultured Actinomycetes bacterium, assembly GCA_963702235.1. Lineage (GTDB taxonomy): Bacteria > Actinomycetota > Actinomycetes > Streptosporangiales > Streptosporangiaceae > PALSA-505. The sequence continues at coordinate 200,546 of CAVPBZ010000012.1, read as the reverse complement.
CCGGGCCGGGACGGCCGCGGCCATCACGTCCGCCCTCGCGGGCTGGAACAGGCTGCGGTTCGAGGTCACCGAGGAGGCGAGCCCGGGCTGCGACGCGGTCAGGTACAGCTACACCCCGGCGCACGGCACGTTTTCCTGCGTGACGTCCGCGACCGGGGACGTGCTGATCCCGGAAGACCGGCTGCGCGCCGCCATGACGCTGGCCGCGTGCCCGGCGCCGGGGCGCCCGGCGGGCACGCTCGAGACCGAGCTGGCCCGGCTGATGGGCCAGGCCTGGGACGACGAGCTCGAGCCGTTCCGCTGCGCGGCCGAGGGCGCACCGGTGCGCTGGCTGCACGCGACCGGCTGACCGCCGGCCCGGGCCGCCTGGGGCGAAGGAACGCCATTCCCCCCAGGGGACTGGGCCTCGGGGGACGGGGAAGGTCATCAGCCGGGAGGCCGCGAGCAGCTTCGCGCTGGGCTCTGCGGTCGTACTCCCGCGCGGCCAGTAACCTTTAGCAATTGCATTGCCGATATCTCGTTATTTCGATTCAAAGTAGGATTCGAGCGGGCAATTTACGGGGCCTGGCCTTGTATTCCCAGCCGACCTGCCCGGGCACGAGCGCGGGGCCGCACCGGTGATAACCGGTGCGGCCCCGCATGTTCTGCTTGTTACGCGCCGCCAAGGCGGCGCTGATACCTACTAGCTGTGGAAGGCGGTCGTGCCGTTCGGCGTGCCCCAGCCGGTGGGCCCGTCATAGCCCACCTCGCCAGTGCACAGGTAGGCCTTAGTGCAGGCGCCGTTGCTGCCGGCGGTCACGTCGTACAGGCTGCCGGTGTGAGCGTACGGGTACGACGAGGGGTAGGTCCCTGCCGCCGGGGTGCCGGCCAGCGCGAAGACCGAGGCGATGATCGGCGAGGACACGCTGGTCCCGCCGACCTCGAGCCAGCCGCTCTGGTCGTAGGTGTCGTAGATGGCCACGCCGGTGTTCGGGTCGGCGACCGCGGCCACGTCGTTGTCGGTCCGGTGCGTGCAGCCGCTGTCGTGCTGCCAGGACGGCTTGGCCTCGGACCTCGTCGAGCAGCCGGAGCCGGTGCCGCTCCACACGGTCTCGGCCCAGCCCCTGCCGACCCCGGTCTTGACCAGCGACGTCCCGCCCACGGCGGTGACGTACTGCGAGGCGGCCGGGTAGGAGACGCCATAGCCGGAGTCGCCCGCAGAGGCGGTCACGGCCACGCCAGCGTGCTTGTAGTAGCTGTTGTCGAACGTCGGGTCATTGCTGCTCTGCGACCCGCCGTAGGAGTTCGACACGTACTTCGCGCCGAGAACGCTCACCGCGGAGTTCACGCCATGGCCGAGGCTCGCCGTGGTCGGGCTCTTGGCCTCAACCAGGTAGACCCGGCAGGCGGGGCAGATGGCCGCGGCCATGTCCACGTCCAGCGACTCCTCGGTGGCCCAGCCGGTGCTCCCGGAGTTCGCCGGCAGCGGGCTGGCCGCCCCGTTCTGGTTGACGACGGTCAGGCAGCCTGCGTGCGTGGTGGTGTTGCAGGCCGGCAGGCCCCAGTTGGAGCGGTAGAAGTTGAAGTCAGAGACGGCATTCGGGTCGTTGTAGGCGTCCACGACGGCAACGATCTGGCCCGTCCCCGCGGTCGTGGACGGCAGGTTGTAGGCGCTGCGCAGGTCGGCGGGCCCGTAGCCGTAGCCGACGACCTTCTTGCCGGCCGCGGCCGCGCTGCGCTGCCTGACGTCGGTACGGATCAGGGCCATGCAGCTCATAACCCCAGGTGCGTGGGTCACGGCACAGGCCCGGCGGACGTTCGCCGCCGCCGTGGTGTGCCCTGACCTCGCGGCAGGCGCCTGCGCCGCGGCGGCCGCGGCGGCAGTGCCACCCGCGAGCGCGAGTGCGGCGACGGCCGTGACGGCCGTACGCGCGACCCGCGAGCGAGCTGAGAATGCAGACAATAAACTGCTCCCTTCAAGGACGAGCCTGATCACGCTCAGCCGCAGGCGTGTCGCGTCCGTGTCACCAGGCCCCTGAACACGGTCGTGCTCCCTCGCGGATACTAGCTTTCGGTAAATTAAAGGTCAATGTCTGATTACATCCAGTTAAGTCTGACTAAGCCGGTACGTTCGCTCTCGTGCAAAACAGGACTAGGACGGTGTAGTGGGTAAGCGCATCATTCTCGACTGCGATCCCGGGCACGATGACGCGATTGCGATACTTCTGGCCCTTGGCTGCCCGGACATCGAGCTTGTCGCTATCACGACAGTAGCCGGAAACCAGACACTAGAGAAGACCACGCTCAACGCCCGCCGGGTGTGCACCGTCGCGGGCGCCCATGACGTGCCGGTCTACGCCGGCTGCTGGCGGCCGCGGGTCCGCCCTCAGGTCACCGCGGCAGAGATCCACGGCACGTCCGGGCTGGACGGCCCGGCGTTCGGCGAGCCGACCGTGCCGGTCCGCGACGAGCACGCCGTGGACTACCTGGTGCGCACGCTGATGGCCGAGGGCGAGGACATCACGCTCGTGCCCGTCGGCCCGCTCACCAACGTGGCCGCCGCGCTGACCCGCGAGCCGAGGATCGCCGGACGCACCCGTGAGGTCGTGCTGATGGGCGGCGCCTACACCCGCGGCAACCGCACGCCGGCCGCCGAGTTCAACATCTTCGCCGATCCCGAGGCGGCCGCGGCCGTGTTCAGCGCCGGCTGGCCGCTGACCATGATCGGGCTGGACCTGACCCACCAGGCGGTCGCCACCAGCGAGGTGCGAGAGCGCATCCGGGCGATGGACACCGACGTCAGCCGGATGGTGACCGGGCTGCTGGACTTCTACGGCGCCAGCTACCAGCGGTCGGGCCGGGGCGGCGAGGGCCCGCCGGTGCATGATCCGTGCGCGGTGGCGCGGGTGGCCCGGCCTGACCTGATCGAGGTGCGGGACGCGTTCGTCGCGGTCGAAACGCGCGGCGAGTGGACCTCGGGCATGACCGTCACCGACTTCACCGGCAGCCTCGGCCAGGGCCAACGCGAAGGTGGCAACGGTGCTGGACGCCGAGGGGTTCTGGGATCTGACCCTCGGCGCCCTGCGGGCGATCGGCGCGCCGTCCGGGGCAGGCTGACCTAGGCCCCGGCGCGGCAGGAAGATCACCAGCCGGCCCAGCTACTAAGCTGCGATGCGCCGGACGAGGAGGCAGCCATGGCAGAGTCGCGTGTCGAGTCGGTGCGGGCACCGGACGGGTCGTTCGGGCTCACCGTGTGGCTGCCGGAGGGCGGGACCGGCCCGGGCCTGCTGCTGATCCAGGAGATCTACGGCGTCAGTGACTACATCCGTGCCGTCGGCGAGGATCTGGCCGGGCTCGGCTACGTAGTGGCGGCGCCCGACCTGTTCTGGCGGCTCAAGCCCGGCCATCAGGCCGCGCACGATGAGGCCGGCCTGGCCGAGTCGCTGGAGCTGGCCGGCCAGTTCGACGTGGCGCAGGGCGTCGCCGACGCCTGGGTCGCGCTGGAGCACCTGCGGGCCCTGCCCGAGGTCTCCGGCGGCATCGGGGCCATCGGCTTCTGCCTCGGCGGCTCCATCGCCTATTTCCTGGCGGCGCAGGCCCGGCTGGACGCCGTTGTCTCGTTCTACGGCTCGGCCGTCCCGGACGCCCTCGACGCGCTGGACGACATCATCGTCCCGCTGCAGTTCCATTTCGGCGGCAGCGATCCCTACATCCCGCGCGACCAGGTCGCGGCCGTCGAGCAGGCGTCCGCGGGGCGGGGCAACGTCGAGATGCACGTGGAAGAAGACGCCGGGCACGCGTTCCACAACCGCAAGGCCCCCATGTTCTACGTGCCCGGGCCGGCTGCCCGGGCCTGGCGGCGGACCGAGGATTTCCTCCGCCGCCACCTCCCCGCCGGTGCAGGCGGTCACCCTGCTTAACTAGTGCCGCGACTCCAACGTTCGCCCCGGTTAGTCACGTGTTGCCTCTCATGATCGATGCCTATATTTCCCCCACCGGTGGGTCAAAAGTAGGCATCCATCTCGGTGGTCTGACGAGCCAACCCGGGCGATCTTGTCCAGGGGCATGCCCAGGACCTCGATGACCAGGACGGCCCGGGCGTCAGCCGGCCGGGAGCGCGGGCTCGCCGGCCGGATCCGGGTCATTCGCCCTGCCCGCGGGCGGTCGGCAGCGGTACCGGGTGAACGCCGGCATGGCCAGGCCGATCACGAGGGCGCCTGCGATCGTGACGAGCCCGCCGCTGAGCGCGCTGATCACCGGCGAAGTCAGCGAGGCCAGGGCGCCCGCCTCCAGGTTGCCGAGCTGCGCCCCGCCCGCGCCCAGCACGTAGTCGGCGGCCATGACCCGGCCGCGGAACTGATCGGGGGTGGCGGTCTGGACGATGGTGCCGCGGAACACCACGGTGAAGGTGTCCGCGGCCCCGGCCACGGCCAGCAGCGTGAGCGTCAGCCACAGGCTGCGAGCGAGCGCGAAGCCGGCGAACGCCGCCCCCCACACGGCGACCGAGCCGAGCATCACCAGGCCCGGGCGGGAAACGTGCCGGACCGGCCCGGAGAATACGGCGCTGACCAGGCCGCCCACGCCGATCGCGGCGGTGAACAGGCCGAGCGTGCGGGGATCGCCGCCGAACCGGGCCGCGTTGATCGCCGGGAACAGGGCCGTCGGCAGGCCGAAGACGGTCGCGCTGAGGTCGGCGGCAAATGCCCCGGCGATCACCTGGCTGCGGCGGATGAAGCTGACGCCCGCGGCGACCGCACGGGGGCGCGGCCGGCGGCCCGTCCTGCGGCCGCATGGGCGGTAGCCTGGCCACCCCGTACAGGGCGGCGCCGCACGTGACCGCGTCGAGCAGGTAGCACGCCCGCAGGCCGAGGTGCGGTGCCGCCGCGATGAGGCCCGCGAGGGCGGGACCCGCGGTCAGCATGATCTGGAAGCCCAGCCGGTTCAGCGTCAGCCCGGCCGGCAGCTGCCCGGGCGGCAGCAGGCTCGGGATGAACGTGCTGCGGGCCGGGCGGTCGATGGCGCCGAGCGCGGACTGCACGGCGACCAGGCCGTACAGCAGCCAGGCCAGGCGCAGCCCGGCGAACGCCTGGGCGGCCAGTGCGCCCGACGTCGCGGCCAGGCCGCACGTGGTGACCAGCACGAGTTTCCGCCGGTCCGCGACGTCGGCCACCGGGCCGCCCAGCAGCCCCACGACCAGGGTCGGCACCATCTCCGCCACGCCGACGGCACCGACCGCGAGCGGTGAGCGGGTGAGATCGTAGATCTGCAGGATGACGGCGAAGGCGGTCAGCGCGCTGCCCACCGACGACAGCGTCGTCCCGGCCCACAGCCGCCGGAACGCGGCGGACTCACGCAGCGGCGCGGCGTCGGCGAGCAGCCGGAATCTGCCAGGCACGTAACCGCACTCCTCACCGTGCTTGCCGACATTGTATCAGCACTTATATAAGTGCTGTTACAATAACCGGATGACCACGCAGGAGACGGCCGACCCGACCCGGCACAGCCGCTGGCGGCCGCTACGGCTGCTGCAGGCGGCGATGGACGCTGACATCGCCCGGATCTACGCCGAGGCGCAGATCGACGGGCTCAGGCCGAGCTCGGTGCTGGAGCTGCTCAGGCTGCACGCCAGCGGCCCGATGACGATCACGGAGCTGGCCGAGTCGGTGCAGCTCACCCACTCAGCCGTGAGCCAGAAGGTGGCCGCGATGCGCGCCGCGGGCTGGGTCGCCACCACGACAGGCGCCGATGCGCGCAGCAAGAAGGTGGCGCTCACTGATAAGGCGACCCGGATCGTGGGGAGGCTGGCGGCCGAGTGGCGGGCCACCGAGGCCGCCATCGCCGAGATCGAGGCCGAGATCCCCTACCCGCTGAGCCGGGCCGTCACCGACATCGAGCACGCGCTGCAGCGGAAGAGCTTTCACGACCGGATCGCCGGGAAGCTGGCCGGCGACCCCGGCTGGAGCTGACCCTCGCTCGCCCGGGCCTCAGCCCGGCACCGCGGGGCGGCCTGCCGGGGTAGCCGCGCGCCGGCGGCTACAGCGGGATGTTCCCGTGCGCCCCGCGCGCGGGAAAGGCCTCGGCGATCGCGGTGGCGATCGCCTCCCGGGTCCGGCCCGGGTCGATGACCTCGTCCACGACGCCGAGGTCAACGGCGCGGGCCAGGCCGCCCGACTCCTTCTCGTGCTCGGCCGCGAGCTCGGCCTCCAGCTCGTGCCGCTGCTCCGGGGGGACGCCGGCCAGCGTGCGCCGGTGCAGGATCCGCACCGCCGCGACCCCGCCCATCACCGCGAGCTCCGCCTCCGGCCAGGCGAACACCCGGGTGGCGCCGAGGGCGCGCGAGTTCATCGCGATGTAGGCACCGCCGTAGGCCTTCCTGGTCACCAGGGTCACCCGGGGCACGCAGGACTCGGCGAAGGCGTGCAGCAGCTTGGCCCCCCGGCGGACCACGCCGTCCCACTCCTGCCCCACCCCGGGCAGGTAGCCGGGCACGTCCACGACCACCACCAGCGGCACGCCGAACGCGTCGCACATCCGGACGAAGCGCGCGGCCTTCTCGGCCGACGTCGCGTCCAGGCAGCCGCCGAGCCGCAGCGGGTTGTTAGCCACCACGCCGACGGTCCGGCCGCCGAGCCTGCCGAGCTCGGTCACCACGTTCGGCGCCCACTTCGGGTGCAGCTCCACTCCGGGCTCGTCGAGCAGCCCGTTCACGAGCGGGTGAACGTCGTAGGCGCGGCGCGCCGAATCGGGCAGCAGCCCGGCCAGGTCGGTGCCGCTGGCGTCGGCGGCCCGGGCGAGTGCCGGCACCATGGTGCCCTGATGACCCAGGAGCACCGCCAGCCGCCTGGCCTGGGCGAGCGCCTCCTCGTGGGTCGGCGCGACCAGGTGCACGACACCGGACCGGCGGCTGTGCGGCTCGGGCCCGCCGAGCCGGGCCGAGTCCACGTCCTCGCCGGTGACGCTGCGCACGACATCGGGCCCGGTGACGAAGATGCGGCCGGCCTCGGACAGGATCACCACGTCGGTCAGCGCGGGGCCGTAGGCCGCCCCGCCGGCGGCCGGGCCGAGCACGACCGAGATCTGCGGCACGACGCCGGAGGCCCGGGTCATCGCGGCGAACACGGTACCGACCGCGTGCAGGCTCTCCACGCCCTCCCGCAGCCGGGCGCCGCCGGAGTGCCAGAGCCCGATGACCGGCGCGCCCAGCGCGATGGCCTCGTCGTAGGCGGTCACGATCGCGGCGCAGCCCGCGCTGCCCATCGCGCCGCCCTGGATGCCGGGGTCGCTGGCGAACGCCACCGCCTGCATGCCCTCGATCCGGCCGGTCCCGGCCAGGGCACCGCTGGTGTCCGCCGCGGTGATCTCCTGCAGCGTGCCCGGGTCGAACAGCGAGGCCAGCCGCTCCCGCGGCTGCCGCCAGTCGCCGGGAGTGGCCGGCTGAGCCGGGACCGCGGTCGTCGCGGGGTTGTCGAGCACCGTCACGCCTTTCTCCTTTTCACGGGGCGGCAAAGGCGAGCGCCACGTTGGAGCCGCCGAAGCCGAAGGAGTTGTTCAGTGCCGCCATCGGGGCGCGGCCGCGCTGCTGCAGCGGCCGGGGCTCGGTGGCGATGTCGATGCCCGCCTCGTCGTCGGGATCGTCGAGGTTGATCGTCGGCGGTGCGACCCGGTCGCGCAGGGCGAGGATCGCCGCCACCGATTCCAGCGCGCCCGCCCCGCCGAGCAGGTGACCGGTCATCGACTTGGTTGACGACACCACCGCTCCTGCGGCGGCCTCGCCGAGCGCGGCCGCGATGGCCTGCGCCTCGACGATGTCACCGGCGGGGGTGGAGGTGGCGTGCGCGTTGACGTGGACCACCTGGCCGGCCGACAGGCCGGCGTCGGCCAGCGCGTTCCGCATCACCCGGACCAGTCCCTTGCCGTCCGGGGCTGGCTGGGCGATGTGATGAGCGTCCGAGGAGTAGCCGAACCCGGCCGCCACCGCGTACACGCGCGCCCCGCGCCGGGCGGCGTGCTCGGCGGACTCGAGCACGAGCATGGCCGCGCCCTCGCCGAGCAGGAAGCCGTCCCTGCCCTTGTCGAACGGCCTCGAGGCCCGCTGCGGCTCGTCGTTCCTGGTCGACAGCGCGCGCATGGCCGCGAACGCCGCGATGTTCAGCCGCAGGATCGCGGCCTCGGTGCCGCCGGCCATCACGACATCGGCGCGGCCTGACCGGATCATGTCGATCCCGTAGGCGATGGACTCCGCGCCGGACGCGCAGGCGCTCACCGTGGTGTGCACCCCGGCGCGCGCGCCGAGCTCGATGCTGATCCATCCGGCGGAGCCGTTCGGCATGAGCATCGGCACGGTATACGGCGACAGGCGCTGCCAGCCCTTGGAGTTGAGCGTGTCGTAGGCGTCGAGCGTCGACGCGATGCCGCCGATGCCGCTGGAGACAGCGACGCCGATCCGGTCCGGCTCCGCGTCCGGCGCGCCGGCATCGGCCCAGGCCTCGCGGGCGGCGACGATCGCGAACTGCTCGCACCGGTCCAGCCGCCGCACCTGCACCCTGTCCAGCACGCTGGCCGGCTCGACCGCGGCCGGCGCGGCTATCCGCACCGGCAGGTCGCTCACCAGCTCCTCGGGCAGCGCGCGGGCGCCGCTGCGCCCGGCCAGCAGCGCCTGCCAGGTGCTGGCGACGTCGCCGCCGAGCGGCGTGGTCGCGCCGAGCCCGGTGACCACGACCGTGGCCTGGTCTGTGCCCACTGTGATCAGCTCCTCTGGCTGGGATCCGCCGCGATGCCCGCGGCGCTGCGCGCGGTCAGGCGGACACGCCCGACCGCTGCACGAACACCACGACGTCCTGCACGGTCTTGAGGTTCTTCAGCTCGTCGTCGGGGATCTCCACGCCGAACTTGTCCTGGGCGGCGACGGCGATCTCCACCATGGACAGCGAGTCGATGTCCAGGTCGTCGACGAAGCTCTTGTCGGGGGTTACCTCATCGGCCGGCACTCCGGCGATCTCGTCGACGATCTCGCCGAGGCCTGCCAGAATCTCCTGCTCGGTCATGGCCATGTGTCTGTTGTCTCCTTCGTGTCGTCGGCACGGCGGGTGGCGCGTGCCGCTGGCTCCCCGGCCGTCGGGGAGCGGCTAGGGTACCGTGATCACCTGGGCCGCATAGCACAGCCCAGCGCCGAAGCCCAGCAGCAGCGCGTGCTCTCCCGAGCTGACCTCGTCCCGCTCGATCATCCGCGACAGGGCCAGCGGGATGGACGCCGACGAGGTGTTCCCGGCGTGGATGATGTCGTCCGCGACCCGCGCGTGGCTGGCCTTCAGCTTGCGGGCGATCGACTCGATGATCCGCAGGTTCGCCTGGTGCGGGACGAACACGTCCAGCTCCTGCGGCGTCACCCCGGCCCGCTCGCAGGCCGCCAGCGCGACCGGGTGCAGCTCGGTGGTCGCCCACCGGAACACCGCCTGCCCCTCCTGGGCGATGAACGAGTTGCGGTCGGCGATGCAGATCTTGTCGGCCATGCCGCCCGCGCTGCCCCACACGACCGGGCCGATCCCCGGCGCCCCGGCCGGGTCGGTCACCGGGCCGACGACCGCCGCGCCGGCGCCGTCGGCGAAGATGATGCAGGTGGACCGGTCCGTCCAGTCGATCCACTGGGACAGCTTCTCCGCCCCGATCACCAGCACGTGCCTGGCCGACCCGGCCCGCACCGCGTCGCTGGCGGTCGCGAGCGCGTAGCAGAAGCCGGCGCAGGCGGCGTTCAGGTCGTAGGCCCCGGGCGCGATGATGCCCAGCCGGTGCGCCACCACGGCGGCCACGTTCGGTATCGGCGCCTCCGGGGTGCAGGTGGCCACGATCACTAGGTCGATGTCGGCGGGGGACAGGCCGCTGGCGGCCAGCGCCTTGCCGCCCGCGGCCACGGCCATGTCGGCCAGCGACTCGTCCGGGCCGGCGATCCGCCGGCTGGCGATGCCGACCCGGCTCTGGATCCACTCGTCGGTGGTCTGCACCGACTTGGCCAGGTCGTCGTTGGTGACCACGTTGGCCGGCTGGTAGCCGCCGAACGCCAGGATCCGGGCCGCCGGGTTGCCGTGCTCTAGCCGCATCTAGCCTGCCCTCTCAGATACTGCCGGCTGCAGTCGCGCGATCGGCTGCCCGGCGCTGACCGGATCCCCGTCCTCTACCAGCCACTCGATCAGCGCCCCGGGGTAGGGCGGGGTGACTGGCCGGTGATCGCCGCGCGACTCGATGAGGCCGAGCTCGGCGCCGGCCGCGACGGCCGATCCCGGCGTCATCGCGGGTGCACCGGCCGAGCCGGCCCGGAAGGTGCCGGCCAGCGGCGCGACGAGCAGCCGCCATTCGGGATGGTGGCCATCGGCGCCCGGCTCGTGCGCGTCCGTCTCCTCGGTGCCGTCCTGGGCGTGCGTCCGGCTCAGGTCATGGCCGGGCCCGTGCTCGGCCGCGAGCACCCGGGCGGCCAGCAGCTGATCAGGCGTCTTCAGCGCGAGCAGCTCCACGCCGGGCAGCGCGCGCCGGGCCAGGCCGGTCAGCGTGCCGGCCGGCGGCAGCTCGATGATCGCGGTCACGCCGAGGCCGGCCATCGACCGCATGCAGGCGTCCCAGCGGACCGGGGCGCTGACCTGGCCGACGATGCGCCGCAGCCAGTCCGGGCCGGAACCGACGGCGGCGCCGTCGGCGTCCTGCAGCAGCGTCATGGCCGGGCTGGCGACGGTGATGCCCACGGCCGCGCCGCGCAGCGCGTCCACCGCCGGCGACATGTGGCTGGTGTGGAACGCGCCGGCCACCTGCAGCGGCCGCAGCCGCGCCCCGGCCGGCGGGTGGCCGGCGAAGGCGGCCAGCTGGTCCAGCGTGCCCGCGGCCACGATCTGGCCCGAGCCGTTCACGTTGGCCGGGGTGAGCCCGTGTGCCTCGATCGCCGCGAGCACCTCCGCCTCGTCCCCGCCGAGCACCGCGGTCATGCCGGTAGGCGTGGCCGCGGCGGCCGCGGCCATGGCCTGGCCGCGTACCCGCACCAGCCGCAGCGCGTCCTCGGCGCTGAGCACGCCCGCGAGCACGCCCGCGGTCAGCTCGCCCACGCTGTGCCCGGCGGTCACTTGGGCGCTGCCCGGCACCCGGTCCAGCCCGCCGAACGCCGCCCCGGCGGCCACGAGGCCGGCCGCCAGCAGCAGCGGCTGGGCCACCGAGGTATCGGTGATCTCGGCCGCGCCGGCCGTGCTGCCGCACCGGACGAGATCACATCCGGCCAGTTCAGACCAGGCGGCAAGACGGTCGGCGACGCCGGGCAGATCCAGCCACGGCGACAGGAATCCCGGGCTCTGGGCACCCTGGCCGGGCGCAACGATCGCAAGCATCACTCCACCTTGCCCTGTAGAACCCCGATATACGAATGCGGGAGTCAACGAACTTATGGGGCCGAAGTCTGTGGCTTACCTACAAGAACGCGGTTCTCAGGTGACGTAGTGTTTCGGCCGTGTTGCGGCTGGCGTCAGCCGGCCCGTGCCATCAGCCGGCCCGTGCCATCAGCCTGCCCGTGCCATCAGCCGGCGCGTGTCATCAGCCGGCCGAGCACGATCGACACCCAGAGCGCGAACGCCCCCCGGCCCTCCGCCGGGGCGTAGCCGGTGAGCTCGGCGACGCGGCGCAGCCGGTAGCGGACGGTGTTGGGATGGACGAAGAGCATCCGGGCGGTGGCCTCCAGCGAGGAGCCCTGCTCCAGGTAGGCCGTCACCGTGTCCAGCAGCGAGGGCCCGCCGCTGAGCAGCAGCTGGTAGACCTCGTGCACCAGGTGCTCGCGGGCCACCGGGTCACCGTCGATCGCGCGCTCGGGCAGCAGGTCCTCGGCCGCGACCGGACGCGGCGCGTCCGGCCAGGCCGGCGCGGCGCGCAGCCCGGCCAGGGCGGCCTGCGCGGATCTGCTCGCCGTTTGCAGGCTCGGCACCGCGGCCCCGACGACGATCGGCCCGCTGCCGAACCGCCCGGCCAGCTGCCCCGCGGCCGCGAGCGGGTCGGGAGCCCCGCCGACGACCACGATCAGCCGGTGGCCGTGCACCCCGGCCAGCAGGTCCAGCCTGGCCCGCCGGGCAATCACCCGGAGATCCTCGATCACCAGCTCGGCCTTGTCCCCGTCCGCCCGGCCGGCGATCACCGAGACCGGGGAGGACGACCAGCTCAGCGCCGACGCCCAGGACTGCAGGTCCGCCTCGGTCTCGCCGCGCACCAGCGAGTTGACGACCAGCGCCTCGAGCCGCGCGTCCCAGGCGCCGCGGGCCTCCGCGGTACGCGCGTAGACCTGGGCGGCGCCGAACGCGATCTCCCTGGTGTAGCGGAGCACCGCCTCCCGGAGCGCGGCCTGGCCGCCGGGCGCGGCCAGCTCCTCCACCCTGGCCTCGACCACGTCGATGATGACCCGGACCATCTCGACCGCCTGCTGCAGGCTGACCGCGCGGGCCAGCTCACGGGGCGCGGTGCCGAACACCTCGCCGGTGACCGCCGGCCTGGTGCGCTCCGGGTGCTTCACCCAGTCCACGAACGCGGCGATTCCCGCCTGCGCGACCAGGCCCAGCCAGGACCTGTTCTCGGCCGACATCGCGGCGAACCAGGGCAGCCGCTGGTCCATGGCGGCCATGGCCGCGGTGCCCAGTGCTCCGGTGGCTCGCTCGAGCCGCTGGACCGTCTCGGCCTGGACACCGGTGCTGCCCGGCTGGCCGGCGCCAGCCCCGGCTGAGGGCACGCTGCGCGCGCGGGCCACCGCTGGCCCTTGCGTTCCCTTCACACCGCTAGCGTGTCACGCCTCGGTTAAAAACCCCAACTTCAGTAGGAAAAGAGATGGCCCGATCACCGGGCGCCTGAGTCCCGGGATGCCGACGCGGCTCAAGCGGTGAGCCGCAGCACCGCGGTATCCGCGATGCTCCCCTCGGCGACTCACCGCCCGGCCGCCCCCCCAGCACCAACCAGCTCCCGTCCGTCGCGCTGGGCCTGATCTGTGACGTGTGGCGCGGCTGGTAACGGGCCGAGTCTTCCCGATACGGCGGGAAAGCGTCAATACGTACTTTCACGTACAAAAGGATTCTTTGACCACCCCGTGCTCGAGCTGGCGGACGAGGTTGGTGGCGGCTATCCGGCCGTCCAGGCCGAGCTTGTCGTAGACGTGCTGCACGTGCTTCTCCACCGTCCGCGGGCTGACGCCGAGCCGGGACGCGGTGGCCGCGATCGTGCGCCCGCTGGTGAGCATGAGCAGGACCTCGGCCTGCCGGCGGGTCAGGCCCAGCCGGCGCAGCAGCCGTGCCGTCTGGTCGTTGCGGGCCTCCGACACCAGCAGGGCCTCGCCGTCGGGGACCGGTACCCGCCGCACCATGAGGCGGGCATCATCCTGGTCCAGGTGCAGCGGCGTCGGCGGCGCCACCGTCCGCGCGGCCGAGCCCAGCCAGCCGCGCACCGGCTCGGGCAGCCGCCCGGCCTGGCCCGCCCCGAACCACCGGTCGAAGGCCTCCAGCGCCCGCGGCGAGGAGAACTCGGGCTGGCCCCGCTGGTCCAGCAGGATCAGCCCCTCGCCGGCTTGTTCGGCCAGCACCTGCAAGGCGGCGACGGACCGCTGCAGGCGGGAGAAATCCTCCGCGTTACGGTAGGCCTGGATCAGGTGCGGCCGCAGCGCGTTGAGCATCTGCCGCTCCTGCTTGGAGAACCCGCGGCGCGGGCGGTTGAGCGAGATGCCGATGATGAGCCGCGGCTCGGGCAGGGTGAACGCGATCTGGTCCTCGGCCCCGATGTGCCGGTAGTGGTGCTGGTAAATGCCGGTGGCGTGGAATTCCGCCGCGGTCAGGTAGTCCGAGATGGCCTGCGGCCGCCCGTCGCCGGTGGCCCTGTACCGGGCGACCAGGGGATGGTCGCCGATGTGGGCCATGAACGAGGCCGCGCCCTCCTCGGTGTAGAGCTCGGCGGGTTCCAGGACGGCTGCCATGCGCCCGTTTTCGGTATCGATCTCGTTCCAGGCGATCGCGTTGGCCGGCACGAGGCCGGGCAGGACCGCGACAGTGTGCTGCCGCAGCGACTCAAGCTGCCGGAACTCCGCGAAGGACTCAATGACCTGCAGCAGCACATCGAGGCCGGCCCGGGCAACGCCGACGGAAGGCACGTGGCTTCCTCCCTCGAGACGTAGCTCCTCGCCTCCGAGACATTACTCCGTGCGAGATGGATTAAGATCTACCGTGCGCGCGGCATCTCAATCCCGTCGCGGGCAGCTGCGGTGAATTGCCTGAGTCCCCGCCGCGGGTTTGGCTACGCTGAGCAAATGATCACCCAGGCCGCGAAGGCCGCGCAGTTCCTGGCGCTGCACCAGGCGGGCGAGCCGCTGCTGCTGCCTAATCCGTGGGACCTGGGCTCGGCCAGGATCCTGGCCTCGCTCGGCTACCAGGCGCTGGCCACCACCAGCAGCGGCTTTGCCATGACCCTGGGCAGGCCGGACGGCTCGGTCAGCCGCGACGAGGCGCTGGAGCACGCCCGCGGCATCGCCGCCGGCACCGGGCTGCCGGTGTCGGCCGACCTGGAAGGCGGGTTCGCCGGCGAGCCCGCCGGCGTGGCCCGCACCGTCGAACTGGCGGTCCAGGCCGGCCTGGCCGGCTGCTCCGTCGAGGACTTCACCGGCTCGGCCGCGGACCCCATCTACGAGATCAGCCGGGCCGCGGAGCGGATCGCCGCGGCCGCCGAGGCGGCGCATCGCGGTGACGTCCGCCTCGTGCTCACCGCGCGGTCAGAGAACTACCTGCACGGGCGGCCGGATCTGGCCGACACGATCGCCAGGCTGCAGGCGTTCGCCGCGGCGGGCGCCGATGTGCTGTACGCGCCCGGGCTGACCGAGCTCGCCGACATCCGCCAGCTGGTCGCGTCGGTGAACCGGCCGGTCAACGTGCTGGCCGTGCCCGGCTGCCCGCCGGTGGCCGAGCTCGCCGCGGCCGGGGTCAGCCGGATCTCGGTCGGCGGGGCGTTCTCCCGGGTGGCCTACGGGGCGCTCGCCGACGCCGCCGCCGAGTTGCGCGATCACGGTACCTACGGCTACGTCGGCGGGTCCGGCCAGGCCGCGGTCCGCGACCTGTTCGCGTCCTGACCCCCAAGGGCACTATCCCGAACGGCTCCGCTCAGGCGACCGCGGCCAACGCCGGACCAGCGCCCGGCGGCCTGGCCGCGGAGGCGGGCCCCAGCGAACAACCTCCGTGATGCCGGAGCGCACCGGCTTGACTCGTCTGATAACGTCTGTACGTCCGTATGGTCATGCGGATATACGGAGGATGTCATGCCGCTACGCGACCACGATCATCCGGTCAGCCCGGACGGGGTCGGCGCCGCCCGGGCCGGGGTGCTCTCGGTGGGCGACGCCGGCCGGCTGGCCGGGCTGCTCGGCCTGCTGGCCGACCCGGTCCGGTCCCGGATCCTGTTCGCCCTCGCAGCCGCGGCCGAGCTGTGCGTCGGCGACCTGGCGCTGGCCCTGGACGCCAGCGAGGACCAGGTGTCGTACGCGCTGAAAATGCTGCGGCTGGCCGCCCTGGTCACGTTCCGCAAGGAAGGCCGGGTGGTGTTCTACCGGCTCAGCGACGGGTTCCCGCACCAGCTGCTGGAACACTGCCTGCGCCAGCTGCTGACCATCGCGGTGCCGGGAGGCGACGATGCGGGCGCTTGATGCCCTCGGCCACGCCCTGGCCGTAGCCGGGACGATGACCTGGGAGATCACCTGGTCGCTGATCCTCGGCTTCACCCTGGCGGCGATCATCCAGGCGCTGATCCGCCGCGAGACGATCACCCGGCTGCTGGGCAACGACCGGCCGCGGACGCTGGCCCGCGCCGCCGCCCTGGGCGCCGCCTCGTCCTCGTGCTCCTACGCCGCCGTGGCGCTGGCCCGCGCGCTGTTCCGCAAGGGCGCCAGCTTCACCTCGGCGATGGTGTTCGAGATCGCCAGCACCAACCTGGTCGTCGAGCTCGGCATCATCCTCGCCCTGCTGATCTCCTGGCAGTTCACGCTGGCCGAGTTCATCGGCGGCCCGATCATGATCGTGGCCGTGGCGGTCGCGTTCCGACTGTTCGTCCGGGGACGGCTCATCGAGGCGGCGCGCGAGCAGGCTGACCAGGGGGTGCCCGGCTCGATGGAGGGCCACGCCGCGATGGACATGAGCATCGCCGCGGCGGGCTCGCTACGGCGGCGGCTGGTCAGCCGGGACGGCTTCACGTCGGTCAGCCACATCTTCGTGATGGAGTGGGCGGCCGTCATCCGCGACATCGTCATCGGCCTGCTGATCGCCGGCGCGGTGGGTGCGTGGGTGCCGGATGCCTTCTGGCGGCACCTGTTCCTGACCGGGCACCCGCTCGCCGCCCGGCTGTGGGGACCGGTGATCGGGCCGGTGATATCCCTGCTCAGCTTCGTCTGCTCGATCGGCAACGTGCCGCTGGCCGGGGTGCTGTGGAACGGCGGCATCAGCTTCGGCGGCGTCGTGGCGTTCATCTTCGCCGACCTGATCATCATCCCGATACTGATCATCTACCGGAAGTACTACGGCACCCGGATGATGCTCACGATCCTCGGCACCTTCTACGCGGCCATGGTGCTGGCCGGCTACGCCACCGAGTTCCTGTTCGGCGGGCTCGGGCTGGTGCCCGCGCACCGGGCGGCGAAGGTCGCCGCGCAGGCGGTCACGTGGAACTACACCACCGTACTCAACGTCGTCTTCCTGCTGCTGGCCGCCGCGCTGCTGGTGCGCTTCTTCCGCTCCGGCGGCGGCCCCATGCTCAAGATGATGAACGGCAGCCCGGACGCCCGCGACGAGCACGCGCACGGCGGCGCCGCGCACCACGCGCACGGCGCCGCCGGGCAGCACGCCTGAGCGGGCTCAGCCCTCGGGGTCGATGCCGTGCCAGGCCGGCACCTTGTCTGTCCGGTGGCCGGTCGTGCCGCCGAGGATCACCTTGCGCAGCGAGACGTCATTGCCCGTGTTCGTCTCGTGCAGGACGTGCAGCGGGTTGGCCGTGATCTCGATGTAGTAGGTGCCGTTCGGCACGCTGGTGATGTCGAACGACTGGCCGGCGACCTGCTGGAAGTAGGTGTCTCCCCAGCCGAGCGGCATCATTTCCTGCACCCACAGCGCGGTCGGCGAGCCGCAGGCGCCGCCGAGGCCGATCGACGGCGGCTGCCAGACGGCGTGCGGCCCGAGCAGGTTCACCGGATCGCTCGGGGCGATGCAGAAGCCCACCTTGTGGCTGCTCACCGCCACGGTCTTGGCCGAGTCGAGCAGCGTGTACCTGGCGAACTGCTCGAAGTGCCAGTGGTTGTGCCCGGGCTTGGAGTCGAACCCCATCGTCCCGGCCCGGGCCCGGCCGATCACCCGCCCGTTGCGCCAGAAGTACTGGTAGGCCGTCATGACCGGCGAGCCGTTCGTGCGGAAGCCCTCGACGTCCAGCGGCGAGTTGCCGCCCACCCAGACGGTCGCGCCGAAGTTCAGCAGGTCCTTCCCGGACTTCCGGTGCGAGGTGCTGATGCCCCAGGACGGCAGCGGCACCAGGTCAGGCAGCGCCGCCGCCGGCGGGCTGGCCAGGTACGGGACGCGCGGCAGCGACGGGAGCGAACGGCCCCGGGCGTGCGCCCGGCTCGGCGCGGCGCCGCAGCAGCCGCGCCCGTTGACGACCGTGACCTGCACGGTCTGGCTGGCGTCGGCGGCGGAGATATGGAACAGCCGGGTGTACGCGGGAGTCACGGCCTCGGTCACCTGGTACGTGCCGGGCTTGAGCCGGACATACGGCCCGGGGCCGAGCGGGGACGGCGGGTAGTTCGCGGCGGGATCGACCGCCCAGTCCTTCGCGACCCCCCAGACCATCGATAGCGGGAACGGGTCGAACCCGCACTCCTGCGGGTACGGCGACGTCGCCGGGCTGCCCGGGCTCGTCCGCTCCGCGTTGTAGGAGTTCGGGCAGAAGGTGAGCATCCGGTTCAGTACGACCTTGCCGCTGGTATCCCGCACGGTCATCAGCACGAAGTGCTTCAGGCCGTTCCAGCCGTCGAGCAGCGTGGCCGGCAGCGGTCGGCGCTGCGTCGTGCCCCACGGCGTCCGGATGACCTGCGCGATCGTCACCGGCTTGGTGTAGCTGGCCCGCTGCACATCAAACTGAAGCGCGGATCCGAGCGAGGCGACATAGATGCCCGCATCCAGGAACACCCGGCCCTGGAAGCCCTGCACCGTGATGCTGTTCTGGGCCGCGATCAGCTTCACCACCGGTCCCGGCGCGGCGGCCTGGGTACCGGCCAGTGCCGGGGCCGCCAGCATCGCCGCCGTGATGGCCGGCGCGCAGGCGGCGGCAGCGGCGCGCCGTAGTCCTCGTCGTGGTCGCTTCATGACATCTCCTCCCGGTGCGCGCGCAGCGCAGCCGCGGGGTCGCGGCGCGGCGGCGGGCACCCCAGTCGGTAGACGTTTTAACCGGGTACGGGCGTTGTTCGCGAAACGTGAAATTCTGCCGGATAGGGTAACGATTCAGTCTCAGCCCGCCGCGAGGGCCTCGCTCACGGTGAGGTCGAGCCGGTACTTCCTGATGGCCTGCTCGAGTACCTCCGGCTTCGCCTCGCCGCGCCTGACCAGCTGGCTGAGCACGGCCAGGGTGACGGATTCGGCGTCCACGTGGAAGAACCTGCGCGCCGCCGCCCTGGTGTCGGAGAACCCGTACCCGTCGGTGCCCAGCGACATGAACGGCCCGGGCACCCAGCGGGCGATCTGGTCGGGTACCGCCTTCATCCAGTCGCTCACCGCGACCACCGGGCCGGGCTCGCCCTCCAGCGCCCGGGTGACGTAGGGTACCCGCTGCTCGTCGTCGGGGTGCAGCAGGTTGTGCTCCTCGCAGGCGAGCGCGTCCCGGCGCAGCTCGGTCCAGGACGTGGCCGACCACACGTCGGCCGCCACGCCCCAGTCCGCGGCCAGCAGTTCCTGCGCCGCCAGCGCGAACCGCACCGCGACCCCGGAGGCCAGAATCTGCGCCCGCGGCTGCCCGTTCGCCGGCGGCGCGGCGGATCCCCCGGCCGGATCGCCGGCACCCGCCAGGCCCGGCCCGGCGTGCCTGCCGGTCCCCGGCTGTCCGGCGCCTGCCCGTTCGGGATCCTGGGTGTCGGCAACGGCGGGACCGGTCGGCTGGCCGGCCTGGGTGGCGGCGCGGTACCTGTACAGGCCGCTCAGGATGCCCTGCTCGAGCGCGGCCGGGCCGCCGGGGAAGTCCGCGGGCTCGGGCGGCTGCGGGTACGGCTCGTTGTACAGGGCCAGGTAGTAGAAGATGTCCTCGCCGGCCGGGTGCTCGGCGGTGGGGCCGTACATCCGCCGCAGCGCGTCCCTGACGATGTAGGCGAGCTCGTAGCCCCAGGCCGCGTCGTAGGACACGCAGGCCGGGCTGACCGAGGCGAGCAGCATCGAGTGGCCGTCGTTGTGCTGCAGCCCCTCGCCGGTCAGCGTGGTGCGGCCCGCGGTCGCGCCGAGCAGGAAGCCGCGGCCGAGCTGGTCGCCGAACGCCCACATCTGGTCGCCGGTGCGCTGCCAGCCGAACATCGAGTAGAACACGTAGACCGGGATCATCGGCGTGCCGTGGGTGGCGTAGGACGTGCCCGCGGCGATGACCGACCCCATCGCGCCGGCCTCGCTGATGCCCTCGTGCAGGATCTGGCCCAGCGTGGACTCCTTGTAGGACAGCAGCAGGTTGCGGTCCACCGCCTCGTAGGTCTGGCCGTGCGGGGAGTAGATCTTCGCGGTCGGGAACAGCGAGTCCATGCCGAACGTGCGGGCCTCGTCCGGGATGACCGGCACGAACCTGGCGCCGATCCCCGGCTCCTTCATCAGGTCCTTGAGCAGCCGGACGAACGCCATCGTGGTGGCGATCGGCTGCTTGCCCGAGCCTTTGCGCATGTCGGCGTAGGCCGGGTCCGCGGGCAGCTGGAGGGGCCGGGAGCGGACCACTCGCCGGGGCAGGAAGCCGCCGAGCGCGGCCCGCCGCTCGCGCATGTACTGGATCTCGTCGGAGTCCTCGCCCGGGTGGTAGTAAGGCGGCAGCTCCGCCTCCAGGGCCGCGTCCTCGATCGGCAGGTACAGCCGGTCGCGGAACTCCTTGAGCTCGGCCACGGTGAGCTTCTTCATCTGGTGCGTGGCGTTGCGCGCCTCGAAGTCGGGGCCGAGCGTCCAGCCCTTGATCGTGTGGGCGAGGATCACCGTGGGCTGGCCCTCGTGCTCGCGGGCCGCCTTGAACGCCGCGTACACCTTGCGGTAGTCGTGCCCGCCGCGGGACAGGTTGCGCAGCTCGTCGTCGGACAGCGGCTCGGCCATCGCCCGCAGCCGCGGGTCGTCGCCGAAGAAGTGCTCCCTGATGTAGGTGCCGGACTCGACGCTGTAGGTCTGGAACTGGCCGTCCGGCGTGGTGTTCATTTTGTTGACCAGCACGCCGTCGGTGTCGTGCGCCAGCAGCGGATCCCAGTCGCGGCCCCAGATCACCTTGATCACGTTCCAGCCGGCGCCGCGGAAGAACGCCTCGAGCTCCTGGATGATCTTCCCGTTACCGCGGACCGGGCCGTCCAGCCGCTGCAGGTTGCAGTTGATCACGAAGGTGAGGTTGTCCAGCTCCTCGCGCGCGGCCAGGCCGATCGCGCCGAGCGCCTCCGGCTCGTCCATCTCGCCGTCGCCGAGGAACGCCCACACGTGCGACCGGCTGGTGTCCTTGAGCTCGCGGGCCAGCAGGTACCGGTTGAAACGGGCCTGGTAGATGGAGTCGATCGCGCCGAGCCCCATCGAGACGGTGGGGAACTCCCAGAAGGCCGGCATCAGCCGGGGGTGCGGGTAGGACGGCAGCCCGCCGCCGGGGTGCGACAGCTCCTGCCGGAACCCGTCGAGCTGCTGCTGCGCCAGCCGGCCCTCCAGGAACGCGCGGGCGTAGATGCCGGGGGCCGCGTGCCCCTGGAAGAACACCTGGTCGCCCGACTCGCCGTGGTCCTTGCCGCGGAAGAAGTGGTTGAACCCGACCTCGTACAGGCTGGCCGCGGACGCGTAGGTGGCGATGTGGCCGCCGACGCCGAGGCCCGGGCGGTTGGCCCGGGACACCATCACGGCCGCGTTCCACCGGATGTAGGCGCGGATCCGCCGCTCGATGTACTCGTCGCCGGGGAACCAGGGCTCGCGCTCCGGCGGGATCGTGTTGATGTAGTCGGTGCTGCGCAGGCCGGGCACGCCGACCTGCTGCTCGCGGGCGCGCTCCAGCAGCCGGAGCATGACGTACCTGGCCCGCCCGCGGCCGCGGGTACGGACCACGGTGTCGAACGACTCCACCCACTCACGGGTCTCGTCCGGGTCGATGTCGGGCAGCTGGGTAGGCAGCCCGTCACTGATGATGGAGTAACGCTGGCGTCCGGAGGCCACGCGGTGCCCTCGCCTTCCGTGCTCGTTGCGCGGCGGTCTGCCGCTACGTCTCGTTGTGCGGCGGTCTGCCGCTACGCGCGATCTGTGTTGTCCAGACCAATCGTGGTACCTGCGCGCCGGGAACGCATCTCTACCCGCTGGTAACTCGCGTGACGGCCCGCGTCGTGGTGCGCATGGGGAGGCTGCGCAGGCTGGTCACCGGGGGCTCTTCCCGCGGCAGCTTCCCCATGCCAGTGTGGGGTACACCGGGAACTGAACGTGCCAGGGGACAGGGGAGAACCGGGTCCGGGTCCGGGCCCGGCACCAGGCGCCCGGCACCGGGCGCCCGGGACCAGAGCAGGAAGCGACGGGGTTGAAGACGGAGATCATCCGGCTGCGGACCGGCAGCCGCGAGGCCGTGACCGACATCAGCGGGGCCTGCCAGGAGTTCGCCGCGGCCGCCGCGGGCGGCGGCGACGGGCTGCTGCACGTGTTCGTGCCGCACGCCACGGCCGGGCTGGCGGTGATCGAGCTCGGCTCGGGCAGCGACCGTGACCTGCTGGCGGCGCTCGGCCGGCTGCTGCCCGCCGATGACAGGTGGCAGCACGCGCACGGCTCGCCCGGCCACGGCCGCGCGCACGTGCTGCCTGCGCTGGTAGCGCCGTTCGTCACGCTGCCGGTGGTCGGCGGCCGGATAGCGCTCGGCACGTGGCAGAGCGTGGCGCTGGTGGACCTCAACGTGGACAACCCTGACCGGGAGGTCCGGTTGTCCTTCCTCGCTGGATAATCGTTTACTAACATGCTAGTGAAATTTTGTTGGCATTGTTTTGCGGTGCTGGGCCACCTGACACTTGCGCGTGCGGCCCACCCAGTGTGGACTGTCCCATCAGATAGTGCCGACGCGGTCACGACCGCGGGGGATTCAAAGGGAGGACGTCATTGAGCGCGACCGCGGGCCAGGCGCAGGATGCGCGCGGCCTGGACGAGCGGCTTGGCATCAAACCGGGCCAGGTGGTGCAGGAACTCGGCTACGACGAGGACGTTGACGAGAAGCTGCGGGACGCCGTGGCCGGGGTGGAAAACGTCGAGCTTGTGGATGAGGACTACGACGACGTCGTCGATGTGGTCCTGCTGTGGTGGCGGGACGGAGACGGCGATCTCGTTAACGCGCTGGTTGACGCGCTTACCCCGCTGGCGGATGGCGGTTATATCTGGCTGCTGACCCCGAAGGCGGGCCGCCAGAGCCATGTGGAGCCGAGCGACATCGGCGAGGCGGCGCCCACCGCCGGCCTGTCCCAGACCTCCAGCGTGAGCGCGGCCAGGGACTGGTCTGGCACCAGGCTGGTAGCCCCGAAGGCGCGGCGCTAGCTGCCGCAGCCGCGTCGTCCGGCCTGGCGCGGGCGATGGGCGGCAGCGTGCGTCCGGGGGCGCCTGCGTCAGGATGACTGCGCCCGGGCGACGGCCTGACGGGGCGGCCCGCGGCGCATGGCAGACTTGAGGCGTCCGGCGCAGCCAGGCTGCGTCCGGCAGGACTATGTCCGACGGGAAGGGACCCCAGGCATGGCGGTGGAGATCGGCGAGCAGGCACCGGACTTCGAGCTCAGGGACCAGCACGGCACCCCGGTGCGGCTGTCGTCGTTCCGCGGCTCGAAGAACGTCGTTCTCGTCTTCTACCCGCTCGCGTTCAGCGGCGTGTGCACCGGCGAGCTGTGCGCGATGCGGGACGAGTTCCCAGAGATCAGCCGCGATGACGTCGAGCTGCTGACGGTCTCGGTGGACTCCACCTTCGCCACCCGTGCCTGGTCGGACGCCGAGCACTTCAGCTTCGCCCTGCTCTCCGACTTCTGGCCGCATGGCGAGGTGGCCAGAAAGTACGGGGTGTTCGACGAGAACATGGGCGTCGCCACCCGCGGCACCTTCATCATCGACAAGGCCGGCGTCGTGCGGTGGCGGGTCGTTAACCCGATCCCGCAGGCCAGGGACATCGCCGAGTACCAGAAGGCGCTCGCCGGCCTGGACTAGCGCGGCCCATTTCCCGGAGTAGCGACATGCCCTGCTACCGCTGCGGCACCCGGCAAACCGACCCCGACAAGGGTCAGAGCCCGTGGAAACGCGGGGTCCGGGACGACGGCCAGGTACTCATCTGCCCGCGGTGCCAGTCGGGGCGCGACTGGGGCTCGGATCTTGACCGGTGCCGCGGCTGCGGCTCGGTCCGGCTGGTGCTGCGGCTCGGTGAGGTTGAGTGCCGCGACTGCGCTCAGGTGCGCGAGGCCGGCGTCCCGGCCGCGGCGGAGGCCGGGCCTGCGGCGGAGGGTGGCGGCCCGGCGGCTGACCTGGCCGAGGAGGTGGCCCGGGCGCTGGACCGGGTGCTGGGGCCGCGTCGCGTGCCGCGCTGAGGCCGGTGCGCGGGCCGCGGTGCCGTGGCACCGAGGCCCGCGCGGGCCGTCCTGGCGGGCGTTACAACCCCTGGACCGCCACCGGCGTGCCGCTGTCGGTCGCGGCGCCGCTGGTGCCGTCACCGAGCTCGCCCACCGAGTTGTCACCCCAGCAGAACGCCTGCTGGGTGACGCTGAGCGCGCAGGCCGTCGAGCCGCCACCAGCGGAGATCCCGACCGAGCCGTTCGAGGTGAAGCCGCTCACCGTGACCGGCGTGTCGCTGCTGGCGGGTGACCCGACCGACCCGGTGCCGAGCTCGCCATACGTGTTATCCCCCCAGCAGTTGACCTGCCCGGTGAACAGCGCCGCGCAGATGGTGCCGTCGGCCGCGGCGAGCGACACCACGCCGCCGGTCAGCCCGCTGACCTGGACCGGCACATTGCTGTCGCTGGTGGACCCGTTGCCGAGCTCACCCTCGATGTTGTCGCCCCAGCACTCCACGCTGCCGGCGCTGGTCAGCGCGCAGGTGGCGGAGTCGGCCACCGCGATCTGCGCGACCCCGGCGAGGCCGGTCACCGGTACGGGCGTGTTGCTGTCACTGGTGGAGCCGTTGCCGAGCTGGCCGTGGTTGTTGTGGCCCCAGCACTGCACCGTCCCGTCGGTGAGCACCGCGCAGGCGTGCTCGAAGCCGGTGCCGACCGCGGCCACGTTGTTCGGCAGGCCGCTGACGGCCACCGGGGTGAGGCTGCTGGTCGTGCTGCCGTTGCCGAGCTGGCCGTAGCCGTTGTAACCCCAGCACTGCACGCCGCCGTTGTGCACCAGCGCGCAGTTGTACGAGCCGCCGGCCGACACGGCCTCCACGCCGTTGGACAGCCCCTTGACCTTCACGGCCTTGGTGGGAGCGTTGGTGTTGCCGGTGCCGAGCTGGCCGTTGGTGTTGTCGCCCCAGCACCTCACCTCGGTGGCCAGGCCGCCGGTGCGCACCAGCGCGCAGCCGCCCCAGGCGGCCGACACCTGGGACACGCTGCCGGGCGTGACGTTCGCGACCGGGGTGGCCGCGGTATGAATCGTGGTCAGGCTGGACCCGTCGCCGACGAACTGACCCCAGCAGTCCGCGCTCAGCCCACTGGTCACCGCGCACCCGGTGGTGTAGCCCGCGGTGACCGCGTTGGCCGAGCCCGCGGGCAGCGGCAGCCCGATCACCGGGGTGGGAAGGTCCCGGGGCAGCTCGTCGCCGTTCCCCAGGCGGCCCCAGCTGCCCGCTCCCCAGCACTTGACCACTGCGGTTGACATCACGACGCAGGCGTGCTCCGAGCCGACCGCGATCTGCTGCGGCATGCCCCCCGGGCCGCCCGCCGGGGCCGTCATCAGGCCGAATACCTGCGACGGGAACGGGTCGCTTGGCGGCTGGTCGAAGGTGCCGTTGCCGAGCTGCCCGCCGTTGTCGCCCCAGCAGAGAGCGGCGGGTCCCGGGATGCCGGCGATCGCGCAGGTGAAGTCGATCCCCATGCTGACCTGCTGGACGCCGGTGCTCAGGCTGGCGACCTGGGTGGGAACGTTCTGGTCGGTGAAGTTCCCGGTGCCGAGCTGGCCGTCATTGTTCACGCCCCAGCACAGCAGGTCGCCCGGCGCGTTGCCGATGGCGCAGGTGTCGTCGGCGCCGGCCGCGATCGAGGTCACGTTCTGGATGCGGACCTGCACCGGCTTGTTGCTGCCTGAGCCCGGCGGGGCGCCGTTGCCCAGCTGCCCGTTGCTATCGTCACCCCAGCACCACATGGTGCCGTTGGACTCCCGCGCGCAGGCGTGGAAGTAGCCGGCCGCGACCTGGGTCACGTTGGTCAGGTTCTTGACCTTGACCGGCGTGCTCGAGTCGGCGAACGTCCCGTTGCCCAGCTCGCCGAAGTTGTTGTCGCCCCAGCAGTTCACCGTGTGCGCCAGCGTGACGGCGCAGCTGAACTGGTCACCGGCCGAGACCTGCGAGGCCAGGACGCCCTGCGCCTGGACGGGGACGTTGCTGTCCTGGCTGGTGGTGCCGTTGCCCAGCTCGCCATAGGCGTTGGAGCCCCAGCACCACACCAGGTGCGCCGGGTCCACGGCGCAGGTGTGGTTCTGGCCGATGGCGTGGTTGGACTGGCCGGCCGAGACGTTGATCGCCGCGGGGATGGCGCTCTTGACCGGGACCAGCGAGCTGGCGAGGCTGCCGTTGCCCAGCTGGCCGGTGGCGTTGCTGCCCCAGCACCACACCGTCTGGTCCGGCATGAGCGTGCACGAGCCGCCGCCGCCCGACGTCGCGACCGGAATGGTCCCGGCGCTGGCGGTGGCGGCGGCCCCGGCCACCGTCAGGCCGGCCACCGTCAGGCCGGCGCCCGCCGCGGCCAGGCCCGACCCCGCCACGGCCAGCACCAGCGCGGCGACCCAGCCGCGTTTCCGGGACCTGGGGTTGTTCGTCGTGATCATCATGTGTGCACTCCCTCTCGGCGCGGTCGCGCGCCCGACTCGGTCGTGGCCGGGCCGGGCTCGGCGTGGCGCGGCTGCCAGCCGAGGCCGACACAGCCGACGATGCGCTCGAACGGCAGGCTCGCCCGCTCGCTGACGCTGCGGACATCGGCGGGCGGCCCGCCGAACAGGCACAGCAGCACCTCGTCCTCGGGCATGAGCAGGGAGCCGAGATACGACACACCGGGGTGCGGCGCGACGGCCAGGGCATCCGTGACCCGCTGGCCCAGCGCCTCAGCGGTCGCCTGCGTCAGGCCCGGAAGCAGGCACTCGACGACCTGCCATTCCGGTTCCGGGCTGTCTGCCTGCGCGGCCATGCTCAGAAGCTAGGGCCGGGGAGCGGCCCGGCGCGTCGGGGAAAACCCTACGGTTGCGGGCTGCGCACCCTCGGCACGGCAGCCAGGCGGCGGCCGAGCTCGGTCCGGGACCGGACGCCCAGCTTGCGGTACACCCGGGACAGGTTGGCTTCTACGGTCTTGGCCGACAGGAACAGCCGGGCCGCGATCTCGGAGTTGCGCAGGCCGGAGACCGCCAGCTCCGCGATCTGCCGCTCCGTCGCGCTGAGCTGCTCGGGGCTGCCCCGGCGCCCGCGGGACCGGTCCAGCTCGTCCCGGGCGATGGCCGCCCAGCACGCGGCCCCGCCGGCCTCGAGCACCCGCACCGCCTCGTCCAGGCATTCCCGGGCGCGCTGCCGCTCGTTCCGGCGGCGGTGCAGCCGCGCGGCGGCGAGCAGCGTCCGGCCGAGTTCGGCCGGCATCTCCAGCGTCTCGTGCGCGGTCAGCGCCCGCTGGTAGTCCGACATTGCCTGGTCGAGCTCGCCCCGGGCAGCGTTCAGCAGCCCTCGGCAGCGGGCGGAGACCGCGCTGATCCACGGTCGCGGCAGGGCCGCCGCGCGGGCTTCCATCCGCTCGATCAGGCGTTCGGCCCGGGCCAGGTCGCCAAGGCCGATGACCGCCTCGGCGTGATCGGCGTGGAACCGGTCAGCGGCAGGCTCCCGGGCGTGCATCGACTCCAGGATCTCGTCGGCGCGGCCGAGCTGCCGGTCAGCCTCGGCGGGATCTCCCGCGGACAGCGCGGCATGACCGAGCGCGGACCTGGCCCTTCCCTCGAGGATCATGTCCGGGTACGCGTCCAGCCGGGCCAGCAGCTTCCCGGCCGCCTGGCTGGCCGCCGCGAGCTCGCCCGCCCGCGCGCTCACCTCGCCCATGGCCGACAGCGCCATGTTCAGCAGCGTCTCCTGCTCGGTCTGCCCGGCCAGGTCCAGCGCCTCCGCGGCCAGCGGGCGGGCCCGGTCCATGTGCCCGGTGAGCGCCTCGATCACCGCCAGGTGGGTCAGCACGCCCGACACGTCGGCTTCGTCGCCCTGCTCCCGGAACGCCCGGACCAGATCCTCGAACCGCCGCCTGGCCGTGCTGAAGTCGTCGAAGTTGCGGGCCCAGTAGGCCGGTACGGTGCTCATTTCCCAGGTCGCCGTCTCGCGCTGCAGCCGCATGCCCGCCTCGATGGCCTCGTGGTCGGCGCCTAGCCCGGCGTAGAGCCGGAACAGGGCGACGTTGTGCAGCGCGAAGGAGTACAGCTGGGGATCCGCCTGCTCGTCGAGCAGCGCGAGCGCCGCCTCGCCGTGTTCCACCGAGACGTCAACGTCGTCAGCGAGCGCTGATATCCGGGAATGGATCCGGGCGCGGAGCGACCTCGTGCTGGCTTCGCCGAGTGCCTGCGAGATGAGCGCCAGGCCCTCCTTCCACGGCCCCTGCGCCCAGAGCACGCTGCCGAGCCCGAGCAGGACCCGGGCCCGGTCCTCGCCTGGTGGCAGCGAGCTCAGCGACCGTTCCAGCTCCCGCCGCGCGCCGACGGGATCGCCCGCGAAGTAGCGGCGGTCGGCGAGCTCGATTTCCCTGCGGACCCTGGCTGCCCCGTCCCCGGCCGGGGTGAGCCGGCACGCCAGTTCCTTGAGCTCGACGGCCGCATCCGCCGCACCCCGCGCGCTGGCCGCCTCGGCCGCGCGGTCCAGCTCGGCGGCGGTAGCCTCATCGGGCCCGTCCGCGGCCAGGGCCAGGTGCCGGGCGCGCTCCTCCGGGCTGGCGGCGCGGGGGGCCAGGTCCCGGTGCAGCTTCCGCCGGGTCGCCTCGGGCAGGGCCGAGTAAAGGGCGGATCCGAACAGCGGATGGGTGAACTCCACCCGCCCGTCAGAACGCACCCGCACGATGCCCGCCCGCTCGGCCGGGGCCACCGCCTCCAGGTCCAGGTCATTCGCTGACGGCCGCGGCATCGCGGCGACCCTGGCCAGGGTGTCGCGGGTTCGGCGCGGCAGCCTGCGCAGGCGCAGCAGCGCCAGGTCGCGGTGATCGTCAGGGACGGGAAGCGGCCGGCCGGGCGACGGTGGCCCGAGGCGCTGGATCTCCCGCGCTATCTCCAGCGCGTAGAACGGGTTGCCGCCCGCGGCCCGGTGGATGCCCACCAGGACCGGACGCGGGAACGACGAGCCGAGAACCTGGAGGAACACCTGGTGGATGGCCGCCACACTGAGCACCCCCACCTGCAGGCGGGTGACGGCTTGCGGCCCTGCCGCGGTCTCGACCGCGGCGAACGCCGGTCTCGGGTCCGCCTGACCGGCTTTGCGCAGCGCCGCTACCGCTCGTACCTGGCGGTCCTCGACCCGCCGCAGGGCGAAGGCGAGGCACCTCGCCGAGGCCGGGTCGAGCCACTGGGCGTCATCGATCGCCAGCAGCAGCCGGCTCGCCGCCGCCAGCACGCCGAGCAGCGCGGTCACCCCGGTGCCCACCGCGCGGGGATCCAGGTCGCCTTCCCCCGTCTCCTCCCGCAGCAGCGCGACGCCGAGGGCGCGCCGCTGGGGTGCCGGGAGCTGCTGGAAGTCTTCGTCAGGCACCCCGCGAAGGAGGTCGGCCAGGCCGGCATGCGGAAGCACGGCATCCGACGGCGCCGACCGGCAGGCCAGCACAATCCAGCCCTGCTGCCTGGCCTGGCGAACGGTCTCAGCCCACAGGGTGGTCTTGCCGATGCCCGGCTCGCCTTCGATGACCAGGACGGCCGCGGCCGCGGTAGGCTCCCCGCCCTCGTCGCGCCGCAGCCAGGCCTCGATCTGGCCCAGCTCGGCGTCCCTACCCAGTACGCCCATGGGACAGGCGGGTGGTGCTCACCGGGCGGACATCGCCCGCCACCCGCCGACTCCTCGGGCGGATCTTAGCCTGCTGCCCCGCGGGACGCGCTCAGGCGAAAACCCCATGGCCGCGAGGCCTTCGTCATGGTCGCGAGGCCTTCGTCGCCGTCCCGGGCGCCAGGCGGCCGGCGAGTTCGGTGCGGGAACGGACGCCGAGCTTGCGGTAGGCGCGGGACAGGTTGGCCTCTACGGTCTTGCCGGACAGGAACAGCCGGGCGGCGATCTCGGAGTTGCGCAGGCCGGAGACCGCCAGCTCGGCGATCTGCCGCTCGGTGGCGGTGAGCCGCTCCGGGCTGCCGCGCCGGCCGCGGGACCGGTCAAGCTCGTCCCGGGCCAGCGCCGCCCAGCCGGCGGCCCCGCCGGCCTCGAGCACCCGCACCGCCTCTTCCAGGCATTCCTGCGCGCGCTGCCGCTCGTTCCGCCGCCGGTGCAGCCGCCCGGCGGCAAGCAGCGTCCGGCCAAGCTCGGCCGGCATGCCCAGCCCCTGATGGGCCGCTAGCGCCCGCTGGTAGTCAGGAAGCGCCTGCTCGACGTCGCCGCGGGCAGCGTTGAGCAATCCCCGGCAGCGCGCCGAGACGGCCAGGATCCACGGCCGCGGCAGTGCCGTGGCGCGTGCCTCCATCCGCTGGACCAGCTCCTCGGCGCGCTCCAGGTCGCCGAGCCCGATGACCGCCTCCGCATGATCGGCCTGGAAGCGCTGGTTGGCGGGCTCGCGGTTGTGGATCAGCTCCTCGATCGCGTCGGCCCGGGTGAGCTGGCGGTCGGCCTCGGCCGGGTCCCCGGCGGTCAGTGCCACCAGACCGAGCACCTCCCTTGCCGTCACCTCCAGAACGACGTCCGGATGGGCTTTCAGGCGGTCCAGCAGCTCCGTGGCCGCGGCTCGCGCCTCCGCCAGGTCGCCCCCCTGCGCGCACACGTGGCCCTTGGCGCACAGCGCCATGTCCCGGTAGGTCTCCTGCTCGGTCTGCCCGGCCAGGTCCAGCGCCTCCTCCGTGAGCGCGCGGGCCCTGGTCATGTGCCCGGTCATGGCCTCGACCCTGGCCAGGTGGGTGAGCGCAGCCGAGACCTGCGCCTCGTCTCCCTGCTCGCGGAAAACCCGGAGGATGTCCTCGAGCCGCTTCCTGGCGGTGTCGAAGTCGTCGAAGTTCCGCGCCCAGAACGCGGGGACGGGGCTCACGTTCCAGCCCGCGGCCTTGCGCTGGAGCTGCATGCCCTTCTCGATGGCCGCGTGGTCGGCGCCGCGCCCGCCGTAGAGCTTGAACATGGCTACGGTGTGCAGGGCGAAGGAGTAGAGCTGCGGGTCCTCGTGCTCGTCCAGCAGCGCCAGCGCAGCCTCACCGTGTTCCAGCGCCACGTCGGCGTCGTCGGACCCGGACGCTATCCGCGCGTGGATGCCAGCACGGAGCGCCGTCGTCCGCGCGGCGCTGAGCGCCTGGGTCATCAGTGCCCGGCCCGCATCGCCCTCGCCCTGGACATAGCTCAGGCTGCCTAGTTCCAGCAGCACGCGCGCCCGCTCATCGCCCGCGGGAAGCTCGCTCAGCCACGGTTCGAGGCCCCGCCGGGCACCGTTCGGGTCGCCCGCGAAGTAGCGCCGGTCGGCCAGCTCAAGATCGCGGTGCAGGCGGGCATCCCGGTCCGCGGGCGGGGTGAGTCGGCAGGCAAGTTCCTCCAGCTCGACGGCCGTGTCGGCTGCTCCCCGCGCCCCCGCGGCCGCGGCCGCACGGTCCAGCTCCGCCGCGGTCGCCTCGTCGGGGCCGGCTGCTGCCAGGGCCAGGTGCCGGGCGCGCTCCTCCAGGCTGGCGGCCTGTTCGGCCAGGCCGCGATGGACACCGCGCCGGGTCGCTTCCGGCAGGGAGGAGTACAAGGCCGACCCGAAAAGAGGATGCGTGAACTCGACCCTCCCGTCTGGCCGTACCCGGACGATGCCCGCCCGCTCGGCCGGCGCCAGCGCCTCGACATCGAGATGGGCAGCCGACGGCCGCGACATCGCGGCCACCACCGCGAGCGCGTCACGCGTCGCCCGGGGGAGTCGCCGGAGGCGGACCAGCACCAGGTCACGGTGGTCGTCGGGTACCGGAAGCGGCTGCCCCGGTGGCGGCACGCCGAGCCGGTGGATCTCCCGGGCTATCTCCAGCGCATAGAACGGATTGCCGCTCGCGGCCGTATGGATCCTGACGAGCACGGGCCGGGGGAACGAGGCGCCGAGAGCCTGGCGGAACATCTGGTGGGTGGCGGCCACAGTGAGCGGGCCAACCTGCACCTTCTGGATGACCTGCCGGTCCAGCAAAGCTTCGATCGTGGCATACGAGCCGGTCCGCCGCTCGGCGGGCCGCCCGGTCCGGTCCGCTGCCCGGTCGGGAGGCCGGTCCGCTGCCCGGTCGGGAGGCCGGGCGATCCGTACCGCCGCAAGCAGGCGCAGCGGCTGGCCGTCGATGCGGCGCAAGGCGAAGGCCAGAGATTCCGCGGAGGCCGGGTCGAGCCACTGGGTGTCGTCCACGGCCAGCATCAGCGGCTGTCGCTGCGCGAGGATGCCGAGCAGTGCGGTGAGGCCGGTTCCCACGGATCGGGGCTCGAGATCTCCTTCGCCCGCTTCCTCGCGCAGCAGGGCCACCTCGATGGGCCGGCGCTGCGGGGGTGGCAGGAGCGCGAACGCCTCGTCTGGCACGGACCGCAGGAGGTCGGCCATGCCTAGGTGGGGGAGGGCGACGTCGGACGGAGCGGGGCGGCAGGACAGCACGTTCCACCCTGTCTGGCGTGCGCGGCGAACGGCCTCGGTCCAGAGCGTGGTCTTGCCGATGCCGGGCTCACCCTCGATGACCAGGACGGCCGCAGCCGGCTCGTCGGCCGCGTTCGGCTCCTGGGCGGCTGCTGGCTCCTCGCCCCCGGCGCGCCGCAGCCAGGCCTCGATCAGGCCCAGCTCGGCGTCCCTCCCCAATACACCCATGCGGACAGGCGAGTGGGCTCCCGGGGCTGACCTATCCCGCCACGCGCCAACTCCTCGCCGGAATCCTAACTCCCTGCGCGGCGAGATGGCTGGCCTGCCTGCGGAAACGCGTAGTGGCCTAGCCAAGCGGGGGAGCCGATGCCGGCATTGCCGGAGCGACGAGGATGCCCCCGAGACCGTATGCTGTCTGCGTTCCGCGTGCTGGCACGCGGGCACCATGCAGGGCGCATAGCTCAGGGGTAGAGCACTCGCCTTACAAGCGAGGGGCCGGTGGTTCGAACCCACCTGCGCCCACGGATTTTCGAGTCCGTGTTCAGTACCTGACTGCCTGACTTACCCCACGGGCTCTGACTGACTAGGTGGGTGAAGCACTATGTCAGCAAATGACCACTATGCAATAAGTGGATGCCCCGCAAGAGCGCAACATGCGCGCGCACATCGGGCCCCGGCGGATCGTGCATGACAGCTGAGAACATGACGCGCCGCAGGAAATACCGGCGCAACCACCCGCATCCCGAGTCACCGGAGTCCCGCAAGAAGTCCAACCGGAAGTACCGGATCTCTAGCTACGGGCTCACTCAGGAGCAGTTCGACCGCCTCCTGGACGCGCAGCGGTATGCCTGCGGCATGTGCCACGAGCTGTTTGAGGTCGGGCAGCTTATCCACGTGGACCATGACCATGCGTGCTGCAAAGAGAAGAACCGGTCATGCGGCCGGTGCGTGCGCGGACTGCTTTGCCACACCTGCAACATCGCGCTAAGCGCCTATCCATAAGTTCTGCGCGTAACCCGTCGTGAGGTCACGGGGTGGGGGGCCAGGGGTTGGACAGCAGCCTCGCCGGGGGTTGGATCGAGGTTGCCTCCATCGTCCACCCCGCCGGCGAGGTCGTGGTCAGTATGCGCCCGGTCTGTGTGTTCGCCAATGTCCCATCGCGTGAGATTGAGCAGGTGCGGGGTGCCCTGCGGGGCCGGTGGCGGCAGGCGGCCCGGGCGGTGATGGTGCTGCTGTCGCTGCACGGGTTATCCGCGGCGCAGATCGCGGAGCTGCTGGAGTGCCACCCGGCCACGGTGCGCCGCTGGATCGGCCGGTTCAGCACCGAGGGCCTGGCGGGGCTGGCCGATCGCCCCCGATCCGGGCGGCCGCCGCTGGGTGGCAAGCGGCTGACCAGGAGAATCGCCGCGCTGCTGGACCGGCCGGGACCGTGGACGCTGCCGCGGATCTGGCGCTACCTGGGCTATCCGCAGGTCAGCCTGCGCACCCTGTACCGGCGGGTGCGGCGGGTTGCGGTCTGGCGGCGGCCCAAGCTCATCGCCCGCGGCGACCCCGATCACGACCATGTGGTGGCCGGCATCGTGGCCCGGCTGATCGAGCTGCCGCGCCGGGCAGTGGTGCTGGCCGAAGACGAGACTCACCTCAACCTGCTGCCGCACGTGCGGGCCAGCTGGACGCGGCGCGGCGCCCGCCCGCAGATTCTTACTCCGGGCACGAACCGGCAGGTCACGGTGTACGGCGCGCTGGAGATGACCACCGGCCGCTGGGTCTACCGGCTGGGCCGTCGCCGCGCCGCTGAGTTCATCGCCTTCTTGCGGATGCTCGCCGCGTCCTTCCCGGCCGCCCCGCTGATCGTGGTGATCTGCGATAACGACAGCATCCACCACGCCCGCGCCGTCACCCGCTACCTGGACAAGCAGCCCCGGCTGGAGGTGCTGTATGGCGCCCGGTACAGCCCGCACGACAACCCGGTCGAACGCGTCTGGGCTGCGCTGAAGAACTACGTCGCCAACACCGCCGTCACCTGGCCCGGACGGCTCAGGCAGATCCATTCCTACTTCCGCAACCGATCACCAGACCAGATGCTCGACGCCGCCGCGCCCTGGACCAGCCCCTGGCTACCCCCCGGTTACGAACAGAACTTTTGGAATGCCGCTTAGGCCACATCGAGCGCCGGTATGCTGTGGCTCGCGCGTACCTGGATAAGCCAGTGACATGCCTGAGGCCCACGCGTCCTCCGGGATCCTTGAGGGTGGCGCAGCCGATGTGGTTGAGCGCGCTGATCGCAGGCTAGTCAGCATCGATTGGATATTCGGATACCAGTTCAGTGAAAATCCATATGGTTAGGCGCGAGTTTTCGTCGCATCCTGTGTGCCACTTACCATCTGACCGATTCACCCATCCTGGAGTCGCGCTCATGATTGTCTGGCGGCTCCCTGTGGTGCTGAACGTCCTGGCTCCCTACCCTGTCCTGGCGGATCTCGACTTTCGCATTTTGCCGTGTGCCGTGTGCCTGTGTCTGTGGGGATTCACTGAAGGTGTCCTTTGGGTCGTCTGCTTGTCCAGTGAGTGTCCGGCGAGTCCGCGTACCTGTCCGTTGACCTACCGGAGCGTGCCGTTGCCTCGCGGGCAATGCCGCTGGTCCGGGTACTTGACTGGCGCCTCGGGGGTGCCGCCCGCGGCGGCCCCGGCATGCGTGGCGCTCGGATCGGGCATCTTGTGGAGGTGACGCTGAACCCGCCGGGCCAGTACGCCGATGACCGGAACCTGGATGCCCGGCAGCGCTTCTGGCAGCATCAGGACCCGTATTTCGATGACGTGGGCTGGGTCCTGGGCCTGGCCGGGCTATCGCCGGGGATGCGGGTGCTGGACGCCGGCTGCGGCAACGGCCTGTACCTGCGCGGCCTGCGGGACCGCCGGGTCACGGCCGTCGGGTGCGACCTGTCGATGGGGATGCTCCGGGCGGCGGCTCACCCGGCGCTGCTGAAGGCCGATGTCACCGCACTGCCGCTGCGCGACGGCGCCGTCCATGTCGCGCTGGCCGTCCACATGCTGTACCACGTGCCCGGCCGGGAGGCGGCCATCCGGGAACTGCGCCGGGTCGTGGCCGCAGGCGGCACTTGCATCGCCGTGACCAACGGCAGCCGGCATACCCGGTCGCTGCGTGACCTGGTCGAGCGGGCGGTCCGCGAGGAGACGCCCGGCTGGCAGATGCGCCCGGCCACCCACGCGTTCACCGCGGAGAACGCGGCAGCCCAGCTCGGCGCCGCCTTCGAGACCGTCACCTGCGTCCGCCCCGCCGGCGCTTCTCCCGTGGTCATCCGCGACGCGACGGTAGCCGCCGGCTACGTGGCCAGCCTCGCCGACCATCACCAGGACGAGACCGCCCGCCCCTGGGAGGACGTCGCCGAGGACGTCCGCCGGCAAGTGCAGGCGGTCATCGACGATGAAGGAGCGTTCGTGACCTCCGGTGATCTCGCCGCCTTCATATGCCGCTGACACGGCTCCCGGCCCGGCGAGCGGCTCAGAGACGTCTCAGCCCGGTGCTGGACCTTGAGTTGCCGGGAAGCAGTCACCCCCGAAGACAAGGACAGGTGCCGCGCGCAGCCAGCTGCAAACGCGTGCGGCTGGCCCGCCGTTGCCGCAGGAACCACCGGACAAGTACCCGGCCCGGCGGCCAGGCTCACGCAATTCCTGCAGTGTCCTTGGGTGTCGCGGTGAGCGGCGGCCAGTTCGCGGTTCTGGGGCCGGCATAGAGGAAAGGTGTCGTCTATCCCTTGTTCTGGCGTGCCGCGGGGCCGCAGGAGGCGGGCAGGTCGGATTCGGCGTACTGGCCGCTGCTGGGCTTGTAGATCGCGATGGCCCAGCGGTCGGCGGAGCCCTGGTAGCGCAGGCGCAGGATCGGGGTGGGCTCGCGGTGGCCGGTCAAGAGCGCGGCGACGTAGCAGTACTGCCCGCGGTGGCGGGCGAGGGGCTCGCCGAGGCGGGGCCAGCCGCGGGTGACGTGGGCGGTGATCCGCCGGGTGACGGCGTTGCGGGTCTGCTGGTCGGGTGTTTGCGGCACGCTTTCCATGATGGCTGGCGGCAGTTGCCGGCCGTGCCCGGATACCGCTGACGGAACGGATTCCCCCGATGCTCCCGGATGGCGCGGTGCCGGTTCCGGCGTCGCTGATGACGCTGCTGGCCGTGTTCTCCCCGTTGTTCACCGCCCCGTCGTTCCGCGCGTTCACGATGCTGGCCTGCGGTTTTCTCGCGCAGTCCGGGAAGCGGACGGTCTGCGGGATGCTGACCGGGGCGGGCGTGTCCCGGACCTGGCCGCACGACCGTGGAAGCGCTCATCGATGACACGCTGTTCCGCAGGCGCGGGAAGAACGTC
Source organism: uncultured Actinomycetes bacterium (assembly GCA_963702235.1). Lineage (GTDB taxonomy): Bacteria > Actinomycetota > Actinomycetes > Streptosporangiales > Streptosporangiaceae > PALSA-505. Next base: position 164,028 of record CAVPBZ010000012.1, on the reverse strand, counting down.
TGGGCAGCCTCGTGGTTCCACGACGGATCAGCCCAGGGGCCTGCGAAAACGGGCTACGGAAACAACTGGGTGGTGCTCGCCGTCCGCGTCCGGCTGCCGGTCGTCTCCCGCCCGGTCGCGGTCCCGGTGATGGCGAAGCTGGTGATCAAGGGCACGATGTCCGCTTCCCGGCTGTGGCTGGCCCGCCGCATGGCCACCCGGCTGGCCACGGAGCTCCCCGGCCGCCGCGTCCACGTCACCGCGGACTCCGCCTACGCCGGCGACGAGCTGAAGCAGCTGCCACCGGGCGTGACCTGGACGACCAGGCTGCGCAGCAACGCCGCCCTGCACGGCCTGCCGCCGGAGCGCACCGGGAGGAAAGGAAGGCCACGCGTGAAGGGCGACCGGCTGCCGTCCCTGGCGAAAATTGCCGCCGCCGCAGCGTTCTCGCAGGTCACCGTCACCCGCTACGGCAAGACCGAGACCATCGCCGCCGCAGCGGTCACCTGCCTGTGGTATTCCGTCACCGGTGCCCGGCCCGTCACGGTCATCCTCATCCGCGACAAATCCAGAACAGGGCACGACCTCGCCCTCGTCACCACGGAAAAGAACCCGCGCACCGCTCAGGTAATTGAAAGATATGCCGCGAGATGGGCCATCGAAGTCGCGATCGAAGACGCGAAGCAGCTCCTCGGCACCGGGCAGGCCCGCAACCGCACCGCGGCCGCCGTCGAGCGCACCGTCCCGTTCATGCTCGCCTGCCAGGCCCTCGCCATCTGCTGGTACGCCATCGCCGGCCACCATCCTGCCGACACCGAGGCCCGCCGCCGCAACGCCCCCTGGTACACGTCGAAGACCGAGCCGTCCACCGCCGGCATGACCGCCAAGCTCCGCCGTGTCATCATCGCCGCCAAATTTAAGCCAGTATGCCCTGACCAGCCGGAACCCGCAGAAATCCACGCCACCCGCCTGGCCTGGGAAGACGTCGAAGACATCGCCGCCTAAACCGCGAAAGTCGAGGGCGGCCGGGGAGATGGTCACGCTAGTCGCGGCCGGCTGCGGGATCTGGCTCATGCTGGCCGGGTTGCTCTGGCGGCAACCGCTGGCCCATCCGCTGCGTGCGGCGGTCGCGGCCCTGGCCATGTGGACTATCTGGGCCATCGCTTACCTCACCGGCATGCCCGCGACGCCGCTGGCATCGGCCGGCGGCCCGGCCACGGCTCGCATCCTCAGCGCTGCTGCTGATCGTCAGCTTGCGGTCGGCATCATGTGGGCGGTCCCGGCTATCTGTTTTGTGCCGGTCGTCTTCGTCATGTTCGTCGCCTGGACCCGCGACCGTCCTGGCGAGGAGCCGGAACCGGCTGCGTCCGCGGACTGGCTGCCTTCCGAGCCCGGGATCCCTCCGCCCCCGCGTGGCTGGCGCTCCCCGGCCTGCCCCTAGGGCTATGGCAAAACTAATGAGGCGAAGTGTAGTGTTCTGTCGGCCGGTGAGGCCAGGAAGGGCGGGGGAGGTCCCATGCGAACCGGTGGCCTGCTTGGAGCGTGTCGTTTAACCGCCAGGTGGCGGGTGCTCACCCTGGCCATGGTGCTGGGGATGGTGGCGGCGATCGTGGGGGTGTCCTCGCAGATCGCGTCGGCGGCGTCGGCGCCGCACCATCATCTGCGGCTTGCAGCGCATGGGGCACCGGGTTCGGGATTGACCCTGGCCCAAGCTCCTGCCGGGCTGCGGGCGGCCGTGCGCGGGACACTCGGTCTTCCCGCCGTTCCTGCAAGCAGTGCCTTCCAGCAGGCCAAGCTGACCGCCGCCGACGGCGCCGCGAACGACCAACTCGGCTGGTCGGTGGCCATCTCCAAGTCCACCGCGGTGGTGGGCGCGCCCGGCAAGAATGTGAACGCCGGGGCGGCGTATGTGTTCGTACGGTCGGGGACGGCCTGGTCGCAGCAGGCCGAGCTGACCGCCGCAGCGAGCGACCGATTCGGCACCTCGGTGGCCATCTCGGGGTCCACCGTGGTGGTGGGCGCCGTCGGCAACGCAGGCGGCACCGGGGCGGTGTATGTATTCGTGCGCTCGGGCACGGCCTGGTCCCGGCGGGCCGAGCTGACCGCGGCCGACGCCGCCTCCGGCGACGCCTTCGGCTTCTCGGTGGCGATCTCGGGGTCCACGATGGCGGTCGGCGCCCCTAACAAGAATTCGCAAACGGGGGCGGTGTATGTGTTCGTGCACTCGGGCACGGCCTGGTCCCAGCAGGCCGAGCTGACCGCCGCCGACGGCGCCGCGAACGACTCGTTCGGCACCTCGGTGGCGATCTCGGGGTCCACGGTGGTGGTGGGCACCCCCGGCAAGAATTCGAACACCGGGGCGGCGTATGTGTTCGTGCGCTCGGGGACGGCCTGGTCGCAGCAGGCTGAGCTGACCGCCGCGGACGCCGCCTCCGGCGACTCGTTCGGCTTCTCGGTGGCGATCTCGGGGTCCATGGTGGTGGTGGGCGCCTACGGCAAGAACTCCGGGATTGGGGCGGCTTATGTGTTTGTGCGCTCGGGCACGGCCTGGTCCCAGCAGGCCGAGCTGACCGCCGCCGACGGCGCCGCGAACGACTCGTTCGGCTTCTCGGTGGCGATCTCGGGGTTCAGGGTAGTGGTGGGCACCCCCGGCAAGAATTCGAACACCGGGGCGGTGTATGTGTTCGTGCCCTCGGGCACAGCCTGGTCGCAGCAGGCTGAGCTGACCGCCGCCGACGCCGCCTCCGGTGACATCTTCGGCTTCTCGGTGGCGATCTCGGGGTCCACCGCGGTGGCGGGTGCCCGCAACAAGAACTCGTTCACCGGGGCGGCCTACGCGTTCGCGGTACCGTCCCAGCAGGCCGAGCTGACCGCTGCCGACGCCGCCGCCGAGGACATCTTCGCCAACTCGGTGGCGATCTCGGGGTCCACGGCGGTGGTGGGCGCCCCCTTCAAGAACTCGGAAACGGGGGCGGCGTATGTGTTCGTGCGTTCGGGGACGGCCTGGTCGCAGCAGGCCGAGCTGACCGCCTCCGACGCCGCCGTGAACGATCGCCTCGGCTGGTCGGTAGCGATCTCGGGGTCCACCGTGGTGGTAGGCGCTCCCAACAAAAATTCCAACACCGGGGCGGCGTATGTGTTCGTGCGTTCGGGGACGGCCTGGTCGCAGCAGGGCAAGCTGACCGCCTCCGACGCCGCCGTGAACGACACCTTCGGCTGGTCGGTGGCGATCTCCGGGTCCACCGCGGTGGTGGGCGCCCCCGGCCGCTCAGGCAGCACCGGGGCGACGTATGCGTACGTGCGCTCGGGGACGGTCTGGTCGCAGCAGGCCGAGCTGATCGCCGCCGACGGCGCCGACTTCGACGAGTTCGGCGTCTCGGTGGGGATCTCGGGGTCCACGGCGGTGATGGGCGCCCGGGTCAAGAATTCGAACGCTGGGGCGGCGTATGTGTTCGTGCGGTCGGGGACGGTCTGGTCGCAGCAGGCCGAGCTGACCGCCGCCGACGGCGCCGCGAACGACTACTTCGGCACCTCGGTGGCGATCTCCGGGTCCATCGTGGTGGTAGGCGCCCCCAGCAAGAATTCGAGCACTGGGGCGGCGTATGTGTTCGTGCGGTCGGGGACGGTCTGGTCGCAGCAGGCCGGGCTGACCGCCGCCGACGGCGCTTCCGGCGACTCCTTCGGCACCTCGGTGGCCATTTCGGGGACCACGGCGATGGTGGGCGCCCCCAACGAGGATTCGAGCACTGGCGCGGCGTATGTGTTCGCGCGGTCGGGGACGGCCTGGCCCCAGCAGGCCAAGCTGACCGCCGCCGACGCCACTACGGGCGACCAATTCGGCTACTGGGTGGGCATTTCCGGGCCCACGGCGGTGGTGGGCGCCCCCAACAGGAACTCGGGCACCGGGGCGGCCTACGCATTCGTGAACGTGTAGCGTCATGAGACGGTGCCGGAGGAGGTTGCTGTGCAAGCGTTCCGGCCCTGCACGCCGATGATCTCGGCGTTGCGAAAGTCAGCGGCGTCGCGCGCACCTCAGGGCAGGGTGGCGTGCAATGGCCGGACTGATGCGCCGCCGGACGCTACGAACCTGGACGCTGTCGGCGTCAGCTCGCCGCGACGCGGACGCGTCGGCCGAACGGGGCCGCCTTTCTCTCCGTGACCATCACGAACACGTTATGGCGGTTGAAGAACGCCTCGGCGATCAACGTGCGCCGCCCGCCAGCAAGGGCCGCCCCGGGCCGGGGCAGCCTCTTCGGCACCTTGATCGTGTCGATCTTGTCCATCGGGTTCACATCGAGCAGGTCATGACGGACCGCCCAGCAGCAGAACGATCCGACCGCGGTCCGCTTGCGCTTGCGGCTCGACGCCGCGAGCTCGTCGATCTCGGCCAGATACGCGCGGACCGGCGCCGCGGTCAGCGCGCCGATCTCGCCGTAGTGATGCCCGGCGAACTGGATCAGGTCCCCCCGGTAGGCGCGGATCGTCTGACCGGAGCATTGGCATTGGATAGGTCGGTGAGGAAGTCGGCCAGGTGCCGGGCGAGCGGATGCTCCGGACCGAGCTGCCCAGTCACGACCGGATCAAGGCCACCATCCCCCAAGTTGCCAGATAATCAGGAATCGAACCGCCCGCGCCAGATAACGGGTGATTATGGAAAGTTGGTGCAGGCAGGGGGCTCACCTTTCCCTTCTCCGGGGGCCGGGGCACCGGGCAGCCCGGTTGGCACGATCTGGTCAGGGCAAGGTGGAGGAGCTGACGCCAGGCGGACACGCCTGCCCACACCCCTTGACCCCCGGCCCGGCGTATCTCATCGACACGAGCAGGCGGTCCGACCCGCTCCCGGGCCTGCCTTCCGCTGGCGTGTCCCCCGGTCCCGGTTCTGTCGGGTGCGTCAGTGATCGCCATCTGGGGAGGGCGGGATGCGACCACACCGATCCAGCGACACCGCGCCCGTCGCGGGCCAGCGGAACCTGCCGCTGTACGCGGGCGGCGCGGTGATCGGCTGCTGCGCGGTCGCGGTCGCACTCGCGTTGCATCCGGCCAGGGCCGACGCGGCGGGGACCATTTCCTGCACGCCCTCGGGCCGCACGCTCCACGTCAGCGTCTCCGGCACGGGATCGGACTCGCTGCTCGTGACCACGAGCGGTGGTTCCTACCAGATCAACTTTGACGGCGGCCTGGCCTGCACCGACTCCGACAGCCTGTACCAGACGGTGCACGTTGCGGACACCGGCTCGGTGCCTGCCGTGTTCGAGCCGGGAACCGACACCAACGTCGCGTTCGACGGGCCTGGCGCGGCCACCACGCTGGACCTGTCCGCGGCCCCGGCCGGCACGAGAGTCACGCTCAACGGTGACACCCCGGCATCGCGGGGCAGCGTGCCGTGGAAGGGCGGCACGGACCTGTTCTCCGGGGTCTCCGCGTTCACCGGCTCGTCGGCCGGCTCAGCCACGTTCGCGGCTGGGTCGGCCGGGGGTTACACGTTCACCGGCAGCGGGTCGGGCAACACGCTCGACCTGTCGGCGGCCACCGCGGGCGTGGACGTCTCAGTGCCGGCCGGTACGGTCACCGGGCTGACCGGCGGCAGCGACAGCTTCAGCGGCATCACCACGTTCGATGGCTCCGGCGCGGGCGGGAACACGTTCGCGGCCGGCCCGGGAAGCGAGACGTTCCGCGACACCGGGACGGCGGGCGGCGACACGGTCGACTTCTCGCAGGTGTCCTCGGCTCTGGCGGTCAACGTGTCGGGGACCACACAGGGCGGCGTGCTCAACGACACCGCCACGGCCGGGCCTGCCACCTACGCCTTCAGCCTCGGCGCTCACCCCAGCTTCACCGGCTCCCCGGGCGCCACCACCTTCTACGCGGGCAGCGCCGGCGGCTACGGCTTCACCGGCAAGGGCACCAGCACCACGCTCGACCTGTCCGCCGCACCCAGCGGGGTGGATGTCTCGGTGCCGGCCGGTACGGTCACCGGGCTGACCGGCGGCAGCGACAGCATCAGCGGCATCACCACGTTCGATGGCTCCCCGGGCGGCTCGACCACGTTCACGGGCGGTTCAGCCGGGGGTTACACGTTCACCGGCAATGGCGCCGGGAACACGCTCGACCTGTCGGCGGCCGCTGCGGGCGTGGATGTCTCGGTGCCGGCCGGTACGGTCACCGGGCTGACCGGCGGCAGCGACAGCTTCAGCGGCATCACCACGTTCGATGGCTCCGGCGCGGGCGGGAACACGTTCGCGGCCGGCCCGGGAAGCGAGACGTTCCGCGACACCGGGACGGCGGGCGGCGACACGGTCGACTTCTCGCAGGTGTCCTCGGCTCTGGCGGTCAACGTGTCGGGGACCACACAGGGCGGCGTGCTCAACGACACCGCCACGGCCGGGCCTGCCACCTACGCCTTCAGCCTCGGCGCTCACCCCAGCTTCACCGGCTCCCCGGGCGCCACCACCTTCTACGCGGGCAGCGCCGGCGGCTACGGCTTCACCGGCAAGGGCACCAGCACCACGCTCGACCTGTCCGCCGCACCCAGCGGGGTGGATGTCTCGGTGCCGGCCGGTACGGTCACCGGGCTGACCGGCGGCAGCGACAGCATCGCCGGCATCGCGACGTTCACCGGCTCGGTGGCCGGCGGCAACACGTTCGCCGCAGGCCCGGACGGCGGCTACACGTTCACCGGCGACGGCTCCGGGAACACGCTGGACCTGTCGGCGGCCGGACCGGGCATCTCGGTCGCGATGAACGGGGATTCGCTCGCCTCGCCTGGGGTGGTATCGAACCTGGCCGGCGGGCTCGGCGGTGCCACCTCCGACGAGTTCTCCAGCATCGCATCCGTGCGACTGCCGCCGACCAGCACCAAGCTGTCCACCTCGCGCGACCCGTCCAAGGCGGGGGTGGGCGTGACCTACAAGGCCACCGTCAGCCCGGTACCCACCGGGGGGACGGTCGGCTTCACTGACAATGGCTCACCGGTCAGCGGTGCACGGCGGTGCCACTGGCGGCAGGCAAGGCCCCCTGCAGAGCCAAGCCACAGACGGCAGGCGCGCACAACATCGTCGCGGTGTTCAGCGGCACCAGCGGGGTCGCCGGCAGCATGTCGCCGGTACTGACCCAGGTCGTGACCCGCTACGACTGCGCGTCGCTGTCCGGCTGCAACCTGCACGGCCTGAACTTGAGCGGCGCGAACCTGGCCGGCGCGAACCTCACCAGCGCCAACCTGTCGAGCGCGAACCTGACCGGCGCCAGCCTAGCCGGGGCGAACCTGACCAGCGCCAACCTGAAATCCGCCAACCTGACCGACGCCGACCTGGCCCACGCGACCGTCACCGGCGCCAAGCTCGGCGGGGTCACATGGAAGAACACGACCTGCCCGGACTCCACCAACAGCGACAACGACGGCGGGACCTGCACCGGTCACCTGTAGCCGCCTGCGCCGCGCCGCGTTGGCCTGCTCGGACCGGCGGTGGAAGCAGGCCGTGCGGCTGATGCGGGCCTTGGCGTTCCTCGACGGCCGCGCCAAACACCCGAGAGCTAGAGCGCGTCGTGGGCGTGATCGAGCCCGAGCGACAGACCGTCGGTGTTCGCTGAGCAGCCCCTAGTCCATCCCGAGGAGAGCGTGCTCCTCCACCTGCATGCGGCTAGTTCGCATCGAGGGGATCGGTCGGACTGCCCCACCCGTCGAGGTGCGCGTCGCCCGGTTCCACCGGGGCAAGTTCCTGCTCACTAGCCGCGCCATCCCACAGCCCGGCTTGAGGTTCATGGCCCGGTCTAAGTTCCCCGAACTGCTCTAGGTCCAGCCCTAGTACCGCAAGGATCCGGCGTGCCATAGGGCTGAGCGAGCGGACGATGACGGGGCAGCCGCTGGGAACAAAGCGCATCGCGACCGTCAGCGCTCGTACCCCGGCGCAGTCCAGGAACGCCACCCCGGCCAGGTCCAGAACCAGCCGCTCGGTCTGGTTATCGATAGCCAGAGCCGCCTGTTGGAGGAACCCGCCAGCCTCGACAAAGTCCAGGTCACCGCTCAGCGTGAGGGTGCAGACCGTCCCATCGCGGATGGTCGTGATCGTCAGGGCATGCTCGTCCATGGCTTCTCTCAATCGGCTCGCGGGGTCTGGACGACACCAACTGAGTCCTGCTGTCACGACAAAGGTACAACCCGGGCCGCCATCAGCCAAGACAGAATCTGTCTACCACGATGAGTTGACTGTCGCCTGCCACAACTGTCAGTACGCCGAGCTGTACGGGCTCCAGGCGTCCCAGTACAACGTGTCCTGATCCTGGTCATCCTGATGTCACAGGCCGGGCTCAGCGGTGATCCGTCCCAAGTCGGCCGCAGCAGCGAAAGCGGCGTGGTCCTGCTCGTTCTGATCGGCGTAGGCGGCCGCGAATTGCGTGATCGCCCGGTCGAACACGTCCGAGCCGCCCAGGTAGGCGGCGATAGCGATCCGGTCTCCGGAGCGTGCGTGGGCCCGGGCGAGTGTCCAGCCGCAGAGCTCGCCGTACAGCCGCAGGTCGCGCGGGCGCATGGCGTCGATCTCGACGGAGAGTTTCCAGTCGCGCAGCTGGCGGACATAGAAATCGTGCGGCTGATCGTCGGCCGCAGTTCCGGCCGGAGCGTTGGCCCGCTGCCAGCCGAGGAAGATGTCGCTGGATGCCTGCATGAGCCGCTGGCCCGCCACCACTCGCTGGCCCTGGTTGGCGTACCTGCTGGCCCCCACGAAGCGGCTGAGCACCGACGCTTCGGCTTCCTTCACCTGGAGGAACAGCGGTTCCGAGTCGTCACGGCCGAGCAGCAGCACGATCCAGCAGCGGGTTCCGACGCTGCCCACCCCGACGACCTTGTGGGCCATGTCAGCGAACCGGAACTGCTCGAGCAGGAACCGGCGGTCGGTTGCCAGCGTGCGCCGGTACGAGCCGATCAGGTCGTTGAGCCACGCTTCCAGGTCCGTCCTGTCCGCCTGCGCGGGCAGCAGCTCCTCGACCGGCACGACCAGCGGCGGGTCAGAAATGATCCGTCGCCGGCCGTTGACCATGCGGGTCAGCTTGGCCAGTGCCTGCATGCTGTCCTTGGTCCGCGCCTTGGCCAGGCCTTTGTCCACCTGCTTGCGCTGCCGCACCTTTAGCAAGGACTCAAACTCCGCGCGCATCTGCTCCATGTCCGCGTGCGCATACCAGACACCGAGGTTGCTCATCGCCGCGAAGCCGCGCATCGCCCGGCGGTAGCTGGCGACCATTGCCGACACGATTCCCCGCTGCCCGTAGGAGAACCCGTTGTCTCGCGCGGCAACCTCCAGGCTGGCGGCCAGCCGCTTGACGTCCCACTCCCACGGTCCGGGCAGCGTCTCGTCGAAGTCGTTGACGTCGAACACCAGCCGGCGCTCGGCAGAGCCGAATATGCCGAAGTTGGACAGGTGCGCGTCGCCGCACGCCTGCACCGCCAGCCCCGACACCGGCGTGGCAGCCAGGTCGCTGGCCATCGGCAGGGCGGCCCCGCGGAAGTAAGCGAACGGGGACTGCAACATCCGGCCGTACCGCACCGGCACCAGCTCCGGCACCCGCGACGCCGCCTGCTCTTCCAGAAGACCGATCGGGTCGGGCCGGTCCGGCGGCGGGTCGAACACCGCGTGGCTGTCCCGCGGCACCTCGGCTCGGGCCTGCTTACCGCGCGTAGCGCGGTCGGCCGGGGTCAGCCGGCCCAGCGAGGAATCCAGCTGGTACCGCCGCGCTCTGCGCACCGTCAGTTCCGCTGTCATTCACCCATCATCGTCCCGTCTGCCGGGAAAGACGCTAGGCCACTGCCATATCCCCGGCACCATCGAGGCCGTGACAGCAGCCCGCCAGCGTTCGGTCTGGCTGGCGAGGCGGCTAGCGCCAGCGGCGGATCGCTGCCGCCCTCCCGCCAGGGCGTGCCGATGGTCGGCACCATGGCGGCCGGCGGCCCTCCCGCTATCCGGGGTAGATTTAGGCGATGAAGAAGCTTCTTGAGATTCTGACCTGCTTTCTGCATCCACTCGCCGTTGTCCTGATGTGGATCGATCTGGCCACCGACCGGCCGGATTTGGGGCGGGTCTCGAAGCTGGCGTGGGGAATATTCGGTCTTATCCCGCTGGTGCCGTTCCTGTACATATTTACTGGCGGCGATCTGTGGTGAGCCAGCCGTGACCTGCCTGCCAGGCTGATCATTGTTCCGCGCGCAAATATGCGCTGACTGCAGGAAGTGCTGGCCATGAGTTCTTGGCTGACGGCACGTGAAACCGGCTCCTGAGGGGCGGTGGTCATGGCAGGTCCACTGCTCGAGACGAAGTTCCACCTGCCCAGGCGGCGACGCGGTCTGGTGCCGCGTCCGAGACTGAGCGAGCGCCTGAGCCGCGGGGCGGAGGCGGCGCTGACTCTGGTGTCAGCTCCGGCCGGGTTCGGTAAGACGACGCTGCTGGCGCAGTGGCTGGAAGCCGCTCCCGCCGATGGACGGTCCGTGGCGTGGCTCTCGCTCGACCAGCGCGACAATGATCCCGCGCTGTTCTGGACGTACCTTGTCGGCGCGCTGAAAACGACGGCGCAGGGGGTTGGCGCAAGTGCGCTCTCGCTCCTGCAGTCACCCCAGCCGCCGGGCGAGGCGGCCCTTGTCGCTCTGCTGAACGACCTCGACGCCCTCCCGAACGATGTCGTGCTGGTGCTCGACGACTACCACGTCATCGACGCGCGCGACGTGCAGGACGGGATGGCCTTCCTGCTGGCGCACCTACCCCCGCAGATACACCTGGTGATCGCCAGCCGCGCCGACCCGGCGTTGCCGCTGGCCCGGTTGCGAGGGCGTGGCGAGCTCGTCGAGATCCGCGCCGCCGATCTGCGGTTCACGCCCGGCGAGGCGGCGGCATACCTCAACGAGATGATGGGACTGGCGCTGACGGCACCGGATGTCGCGGCACTTGAGGGGCGTACCGAAGGCTGGATCGCCGCGCTCCAGCTGGCGGCGCTCTCGCTGCAGGGGCGAGAAGACACCGCCGCGTTCATCGCCGGCTTCGCCGGGGATGACCGGTACATCGTGGACTACCTGGCCGAGGAGGTCTTGCAGCGCCAGCCTGAGCATGTCCAGCAGTTCCTGCTGCAGACCTCCATCGTGGACCGGCTGGGCGGCCCGCTATGCGATGCCGTCACCGGCCAGGACGGCGGCAAAGCCGAGCTGGCGGCGCTGGAGCGGGGGAACCTGTTCCTGGTCCCGCTTGATGACCGCCGCCGGTGGTATCGCTACCACCAGCTCTTCGCCGACGTCCTGCAGGCGCACCTGCGGGACGAGCAGCCCGAGCAGGTTCCTGACCTGCACCGGCGGGCGAGCGCCTGGTACGAGCAGAACGACGAGCCGTCCGAGGCGATCCGCCACGCGCTGGCCGCGCAGGATTTCGGGCGAGCGGCGGATCTGGTCGAGCTGGCGATTCCGGCCATGCGCAGGAGCAGGCAGGAGGCCGCGGTGCTTGGCTGGCTGGAGCTGCTGCCCGACGAGGTGGTCCGGGTCAGGCCCGTGCTCAGCGTGGGTTTGCCGGGGCGTTGCTGGCTGGCGGCGAGTTCGAGGGCGTTGAGGCCCGACTGCGGGACGCCGAGCGGTGGCTGGACGGGGCGACAGGTATCCGTCAGGGATCCCAAGCCCCAGCGGCGGAGATGGTCGTCGTCGACGACGCGGAATTTCGCCGCCTCCCGGCGGAGATCGAGCTGTACCGTGCCGCCCAGGCCCTGACTCGGGGCGATGGGCCCGGCACAGTGCGGCACTCCCGGCGGGCGCTTGAGCTTTCGCCTGCTGACGAGCACCTCGGCCGTGCTTCGGCAGCGGCACTCATGGGGCTCGCTTTCTGGGCGAGCGGGGACCTCAAGGCCGGCCACTCGGGGTATGCCGAGTGCATGGCGGGACTGCGGCGGGCCGGGCACATCGCCGATACCTTCGGGTGCGCCATCGCGCTGGCGGACATACGGCGTACGCAAGGCCGTCTCGGCGAGGCCATGCGCACCTACGAGCAAGCATTGCAGCGTGTGCCTGAGCAAAGCGGGCCGGTTCTGCGGGGAACGGCGGACATGTACGTGGGGATGAGCGAGATCCACCGCGAGCGCGACGACTTGCCCGCCGCTACGCAGCAGTTGCTGCGCAGCCAGGAGCTGGGCGAGCACACCGGGCTGCCGCAGAACCGATATCGCTGGCGGGTCGCGATGGCGCGGATCCGGGAGGCTGAGGGAGATCTGGGCGGCGCACTCAACCTGCTCAACGACGCGGAACGCCTGTATGTGGGCGACTTCTTCCCCAACGTGCGGCCGGTCCCGGCGTTGCGGGCACGGGTGCGGGTCGCGCAGGGGCAGTTGGGTGAAGCACACGGCTGGGCCCGTGAACGAGGTCTATCCGTTAACGACGACCTCAGCTACCTGCACGAGTTCGAGCACATCACCCTGGCCAGGGTGCTCTTGGCCGGATACGCGGCCGACCGCGCAGAGCGCTCCATCCAGGACGCGACCCGGCTCCTGGAGCGCCTCCTGCGAGCGGCCGAAGAAGGGCAGAGGGCGGGAAGCGTCATCGAGATCCTGGTGCTGCAGTCGCTGGCCCGCCAGGTTCGAGGCGACATCCCCGCTGCGCTTGCATCACTGCGACGCGCCGTGACGCTGGCTGAGCCGGAGGGCTACGTCCGGATCTTCGTGGATGAGGGCCTGCCTATGGCTTCCCTGCTCAGAGCGGCCGCGAAACAGGGGATCGCCCGGAACTATGTTCGCCGGCTCCTGGCCGCCGTCAACAAGACCGAGGACGGCACGACCGCCAGTCAGGGCTTGATCGAGCCGCTCAGCGAACGCGAGCTGGACGTGCTTCGGCTACTCGGAACCGACCTGGCCGGTCCGGACATCGCGCGCGAGCTCATAGTGTCGCTGAACACCGTGCGGACGCACACCAAGAACATCTACGCCAAGCTCGGGGTGAACAACCGCCGGGCAGCGGTCCGCCGGGCCGCCGAGCTCGACCTATCGCGGACCGGCGACCGCCAACCTCCTTGGCGACGTTGTCCTTGTCCGGCAGCACGTTGACGACGAGCGCGAGGTCGACGGCCACGTATATGCCGAAGCCGAGTACGCCGACGGCCATGCCGACGAGGAAACCGTTGAAGTTGCTGGCGATGGCGATCACGAACAACGCCACGCCGTACACGATCGACGCGGTGAGCACGATGATTTTCCGTCGGCCCGTTCGGTCAGAGAGTTTGCCGCCGATGAGGGAAGCGGCGACGACGACGACGGACTGGGCGAGTGTGCCGAGGAAGATCTGCTGCGGTACATCGGCCTTAGCGCTGCCGATCTTGTCCAGTAAGTAGTAGGCCTGGTAGGTAACCAGGAAAGCGTAGGCCAGAACGAACATGAAGCGGCTGGCGAAAGCCCAGGCGAAGTCGGGGTTCTTCCGCGGATTGACATAAAACGTGCTGGCGAATTCCCGCAGTGACCAGGTGGGCTTGTCAGCCTTGGCCAGCCGGCGATCTTTCAGCGTGACCGCGAAGAGCAGGATGAAGAACCCGCCGATCGCGCACGGGGCTCCGAACATGGCGAGATGGTTGCCGGTGAACAGCTTGACCAGGAAGGTGCCGCTCACCGACGCGATAGGCGTACAGACACCCAGGACACCGGCGACCAGACCGCGTTGAGCGGCCGGGACCTGGTCGGGCAGCACCGCCACCATGGCGGCGAGCAGTGCGTTGAAGAACAGCTGGGCGAGGCACCATCCCACGAGGACCACCGCGATGCTGGGGGCCAAAGCGACCACGAGGATGCCGAGGGAACCGCCCACCAGGCCGATGACCATCCACGGCCGCCGCATGCCCAGCTGCGACGAGGTGCGGTCGCTCATCTTGCCGAAGAACGGATTACCGAACATGGCCAGCAGGGCGCCGATCCCGGCGACAAGCGACAAGCTGTCCGGTGCGTGTTCGATTCCCACGAGCGAGTTGACCTTCAATGCCAAGGTGACCAGCAGGGGCGCGATGAACATCAGCGAGGTGCTGATGTACGCCAGCGTGTACAGCGAGATGAAACCCCATCCGACCGGGTGTGCCGCGGGCGACTCAGGCTCCAGCGCAGCCTCGGCTGCGGTTCGGTACTTCAATCCGTCCAGCCCGGCGCTGGGAGGCAGATGCGGGCGGTCGTCAGGGCTGGTACCCCCGGGACCAGAGACGTCGGGCACTGCGCTCTCCTCAAGGGGGCATCGAGCCAACCCGGGCACGTGGTCGTTCACAAGCTGTAGGCACACGGCCACGGCGAGTCCCTTGTAGGTGCTCCACGCCCCCTTCCCCGGCGATGGCCCGGCCCGAGAGCCCGGGCGAACGGTCAGATCACCACATCACTCACCACATGTGGTGATGCGTCCTCATCACATTCCCTTCTACCTTTCGATCAACCAGCGAACGTCCGAAATACCGGCCGAGATCCATCCAGTCGAAGCAACAGTTGAAGGGGAGGACGATGAGCGAAATATCGACCGGCCCTCATCACAACCCGGGACGATACGAAATCCGCCTCAAGGGGCACCTCGATTCCCGATGGGCCGCCTGGTTTGACGGCCTGAGCCTTACCAACCAGAGCGACGGCACCACCATCATCCATGGCCTCGTAATCGACCAGGCCGCTCTGTATGGCTTGCTCCAGAAAGTGCGCGACATAGGGCTGCCACTGATCTCGGTCACTCAGGTCCCGGCCGACCAGCCCGAGTGCCCCGCCATCGGCCCCGGTAACTCATCAATCCATCGAAGGAGACGGACATGACAACCACCGTCCGAACCATGGCAACGAAACGAGTCCCGATGGACTCAAGGAGAAAGACCGCGCTCGTCGCAGGCGTCTTCTACTTGATCACCTTCATCTCGATCCCCACGCTCGCCCTCTACCGCCCCGTGAAGAACCACCGGGACTGGATCCTCGGCTCCGGCGCCCACACTGGCGTGGTCGTGGGCGGCTTCCTCGAGGTGATCGTCGCCCTGGCCGGCATCGGCACCGCCGTCACGCTGTACCCGATCCTCAAGCGGCAGCACGAAGGCGCCGCGCTCGGCTTCGTCACCTCCCGCGTCCTTGAAGGCGCCATGATCTTCGCCGGCGTCGCCAGCCTGCTCTCGCTAGTAACCCTCCGACAGGACCGGGGGGGGCGCAGCCGGGGCAAACGCGGCCACGCTCGTCGCCACCGGTGCCTCCCACGTCGCGGTCTACAACCTGACGTTCCTGCTCGGACAGAGCCTCATGCCGGCCATCAACGCAATACTGCTGGGCACCCTGCTGTACCGGTCCCGGCTCGTGCCCCGTGCCCTTCCCGTGCTCGGGCTCATCGGAGCCCCCCTGCTCATAACCGCCGACATCGCAACCCTGTTCGGCGGCATCGGCCAGCAATCCTCCTGGGCCTTGGTAGCTGCACTCCCGGTAGCTGCCTGGGAGCTGTCGCTTGGCATCTGGCTGGTCGTCAAAGGCTTCAAGCCCTCCCCCCACGCAATCGGAATGGCCGCAGCCAGTGCCCCGCCCGCCTACTACGACGTCACCGCCTAACCTCGAAACACGGCCGGGCCCACCAAGGGCCCGGCCGCTGTATTTGCCGTTCCCCGACCTGGATCGCCGAGCCTCACCCACCATGAATGGGCTCAGGCGGTCTGGCCAGCTCGCCTCGCTGCCACTGGCCCGGAGGCTGTCCGTGGTGCCGGCGGAACGCCGCGGCAAATGCGTTCGGTGAGGCGTAGCCAGTCCGGCTGGTGATCTGGGCGAGGGTCAGCTCGCCGGTCCGCAGGTAGTCGCGGGCGAGGGTCATCCGCCAGTCTGTCAGGTACTGCATTGGCGCCTGGCCCAGTGATCGTTCGAAGTTCCGGGCGAAGGCGGGGCGGGACAGCCCGCTCAGGGACGCTAGTTCGGGCACGGTCCAGGGGTGGCCGGCTTCGGCGTGAATCGCATGCAGGGCGGGGCTTAGCCGCGGATCCCTAGAGGCCTGATACCAGCGAGGGGCCGTCGGGCTCTGCTCAAGGTAAGCGCGCATTGCCAGCACCAGCAAGACATCGAGCAGGCGGTCGAGAACGGTCTGTTGCCCTGGGGCCGGGCCGCTCAGCTCCCGTGAGAGCAGCGCGATGACGTCGTGTAGCGGGTCGTGGGCGGCGGCACGCAGCAGCAGGGTCGGCGGCAGAGTCCGGATCAGGCCACGACCAACATCACCGGAGAATCGGTAGGCACCGCACAGGAATACTGTCGCTCCTCGCTGGTCGATGTCCTCGTCACCGGCATGCTGCTCACGGAAACGCTCGGGCGAGATGCAGACCGCATCCGGCTTGTGCGCGATGTGATGGTCCGGCCCTCCCAGCACGAGGGCCAGGTCACCCGGCGCGAGCTCCAGCGCATCTCTCGGATGGTCGAGCCATAGCCATGCGCGGCCCTGCACGACGGTATGCAGGGCCAGCTGGATCGTCCCGGGCAGGCGCAGTCCCCACGGGGGCCGCGCTACTGACCGGGCGAAGACGCCGCCCGATGCGCGCGCTCTGGCGAGGTGATCCTGCAGTATGTCCACGACGTGAGCGTATCTCGTAACAATTTGAGCGTATAGCGCATTGATTAGCTCGACCACGGGCCAGAAGATGGAGTCATGCTGACCTCAACTTCTCTTACGCTCGTACTCGGCGCTACCGGCAAGACCGGCTCACGCGTCGCGAGCAGGCTGCTCTCGCGTGGCCTGCCTGTTCGCACGGCGGCCCGCTCTGGTGCCGATGCACATTTCGATTGGGACGACGCCGGGACCTACGCGCCCGCGCTCCATGGCGTCAAGCGGGTCTATCTCCTCGGACCGGTCATGCGGACGGACTTCGCTGGCCAGGTGTCGGTGTTCCTCAACCAGGCCGAGGCCGCCGGCACCAGGCACATCACCTATCTCAGCGCCTACGGCACCGACTCGGCACCACCCGAGACGGCCATGCGCAGCGTCGAACTCGACCTGCTCGGCCGGCCGGGCCTGACCCACGCCATCCTGCGACCGGCGTGGTTCATGCAGAACTTCAGCGAGACCTTCCTCAAGCCAATCGGCGGCGCCATCGTGGTTCCGGCTGGTGACGGCGCCGAGGCGTTCGTCGACGCGGAGGATGTCGCCGCAGTCGCGAGCGCGACACTGGCCGACCCGCAGGCTCATGCCGGCGCCCAGTACGCACTCACAGGTCCCGAGGCACTCACGATCGCGGCGGCAGCCAAGATCATCAGCGATGTCAGCGGCCAGGCTATCGACTACAGCGACATTGACCGCGACGAATGGGTCGCCCGCGCGGCAGCAGGAGGGGTACCAGCCGAGTACGGGGCAGTTCTGCGCACTCTCACCGAAACCATCGCGTCCGGGCACGGCTCGCGGCCCAACAGCGACGCGGAGAAGGCGACCGGCGCGGCGCCGGTAAGCTTCGCTGATTTCGCGCGGCGCACGGCCGCGGCATGGGCCGTGGACGAGGCCCGATGACGGCGGTCGGAAACCTCGCCGACTTCCAGGCCCTGGACGTCGTCTTCGAGTACGTCATTACGGTCCCGGGCTACCCGCGCCGGCCGGCGGTGCCTCGGCCGGCTCGAAGGCAGCGGAGAACAGGTAGCTGGTCGCCAGGCTGCGGTAGGGCCGCCATTTCTCGGCGATGGCGAGGACCTCCTGCTGGGCGGGGAGGTGGTCGAGCTGATAGGCGGCCTGCACGGCTTTACGGAGCGCGAGGTCGCCTGGCAGGACGACGTCTTCTCGCTGGAGGGCGATGATGAGCGCGCCCTGCACGGTCCAGGGACCTATCCCCGAAATCGCCGTGAGCTCTGCCATGAGCTCATCGTCTGGGAGCTTGCTCAAGGCGCCGGTGTTCAGCCGGCCGTCCGACAGCCGCTTAGCGAGGTCGCGCAGCGTGCTGATCTTCCGCCAGGAGAGCCCTGCCTCGCGGAGACTACCGGGATCGGCTCCCAGCAGCTCGTCGGGCGAGGGGAGATGGCCGTCGAAAGCGCCTCGATGCGGGCCAGGGTCCGGCGGGTCGCTGCGACGGAGAGCTGCTGGCCGGTGACCTGGAAGACCAGGGCACCGTACAGATCCATCGGCGGGAGCTGAGCCATCCACGCCCGGGGGTCGAAGGCCGGCCGGTCGTCGATGAGCCGCGCCAGCACAGGGTCGGCGTTGCGGAGGTAGGAACGAGCTTGCTGCAGCCACTCGGCGCGGCTGGGATCCTCGGTCACGGAGCCCCGCTCCCTTCACCAGGCGGGTTGTATGCCTGTCACCATCTTCATGCCTGAGTCTGACAAGTTGCCGCCCCGTCCCGCCCGGCGCGGCAGGGATCACGGCTATGTGCGGGGTGAGTTCCTGCCCAGTCCCGCGATCTCGGCGCGTGCCGCGCTGACGAGTTCCTCGTTGGTGTTCGCATGCCCGCGCAGGCCCCATCCGCCCTCGGGCGCCTCGGTCAGCAGCACCCAGGTCCGGTCGGCCAGGGTCCGGTCGCCAGCGGCCGCCGCGACGATGTCGGTGAGCCGGCGGACGACCTCGAGCTGCTTGGCGCGGTCCAGCGCTCCCGCATTGGTCAGCACCTGGATACGGACGTAGTTGCTGGCGCCGTCGACATTGGCCACAGCGTCGGCATCGAGGTCGTGCACGAATGCCGCGGTGTTCCCGCGGAACATGGGGATGTCCGGGACCTGCTCGATGGTCATGACGGCGGTAGCGAGATCCACGGCCAGCTGGTGCTTGTCAGCGAATGTGCCGGCCACAGCGTAGGCGTCAATCATGGGCATGGGGAGAATCCTTCCTAATCGTCGAGGAAGATGCGCGCGTGGCGGACGAACAGTTCTGGGTACTGGAAATGCGAGCCGTGGTTGGCGTCCGGGTACAAGATGAGCTCGGCGCTGGGGAGGAACTGCTGCAAGATGTAGGAGTTGATCGTGGGGATCACGATGTCGTCGGTGCCGTTGACGACGAGGACGGGAAGCTCAAGGCCCTTGAGGTGGGCGTAGCTGGCGTCCTTGATCGCGCCGTAAGCCGCGAGCGCCGCGCGCTGGGCGGCGATGGACTGTCCGAGACGGGCGTGTCGCGGTCGGGGCGGGCGGTGATGCGCTCGACATAGGCGCGCCCGGCGGCCCAGGCCGCCCATCGAGTGCCCGACCATGTCGATCGTGTCCAGCCCGAGCGCGTCGATGAAGCTGATCGCGTCGCGGGCCATGGCCTCGATGGTGTCGGGCACGGTCCCGGCGGAGGAAGCCACGCTGGCGTTGTTGAACAAGATGACCTCGCGGTCGCCGGCGAAGGCATCGCTCAGTGCCGGGTCGTGGTCGTCCAGGGTGCCCATGAAGTGCTGGAAGAACACCAGTGGGAGACGTTCGGGCACCCCGGAACGGCGGTACGAGGGGATCCCGAAGCGGCGGTAGGCGAACCGTATTCCGCCGCCCTCGGCGTACTGGGTGGGGGCCGTGTCCTGCGTGAAGTGCGTGAACTGAGTCATGACGCCAGCGTCCCCGCGGCACGCGCCTGACGGTATCCGCAACCTGACTGCACTCTTGATTTTCCCGAACGGGCACAGGCCAGCCAGTACGCTTCCGGCCTGAGCAGCCCGCACCGGCCTGCGTGCCAGGTGCAGTCATCTTGCGGATACCCCGGTCGCGGTCTCGCTCCGCAAGATGGCTACAAGACCCGACAAAGGAAGGGACCCCCGAGATGAACGCCCGACCGAACATCGTTCTCGTCCATGGCGCGTGGGCCGAAGGCTCCAGCTGGAGCGCCGTCGTCGAGCGCCTGCAAGCCGACGGCTACCACGTCACGGCGCCGCAGTTCCCGCTGACCGCGCTGGCCGACGACGTTGCCCGGCTGCGCCAGGTGCTGGACCTCCAGGACGGCCCCACCATCGTGGCCGGGCACTCCTACGGCGGCCAGGTCATGACCGCGCTCGGCACCGACGCGCCGAACGTCACCGGCCTGGTCTACATCGCCGCATTCGGCCTGGACCAGGGCGAATCGCTCGGCGGGCTGCTGGCGCAGGGACCGGTGACCCCGGCGCTGGCGCACCTGATCACCGACAAGCAGAGCTTCAGCTGGCTGTCGGAGGACGACTTCGTGAACCATTTCGCCGCTGACGTCGATCCGGTCATGGCCAGGGTGATGTACGCCGTGCAGCAGCCGCTGGCCACGTCCGCGTTCGGCGACGTGATGGGCGTCCCGGCCTGGAAAACGCTGCCGTCCTGGTACCTGGTCGCCACCGACGATCAGGCGCTCCCGCCCGAGGCCGAGCGCATGTTCGCCAGCCGCATGGGCGCCACCACGGTCGAGATCCCGTCGAGCCACGTCGCGATGGTCTCCCATCCCGACGACGTCACCCAGCTCATCAAGACGGCGGCCGAGGCCAGGCCGGCTATGAGCTAGGGCGGGCTCACCCGCCCACGGCATGACAACTCTCGTCAACCTGAAAGGACAGGGCATGCACGAGCAGCGAGACCTTGACGGCCTGAGCGCCCTGGTGACCGGAGCCACCTCAGGTATCGGCAGGGCAGCAGCCGAGGAACTCGGCCGGCACGGCGCGGAGGTCATCGTGCACGGGCGTGACGCCGCCCGCGGCTCAGCGGTGGTAGACGCGATCACCGCCGACGGCCGCAAGGCCCGGTTCGTGGCCGCTGACCTCAGCGACCCCGCCGGACCCGGCGACCTGGCCGGTCAAACCGGGCCGGTCGACATCCTGGTCAACAACGCCGGGTTCTCCTGGTTCGGCCCCACGGCTGACCTCGACGTGGCGACGTTCGACCGGCTGTTCGCCGCCAACGTCCGGGCGGCGTACTTCCTGGTCGCCGCCCTGGCGCCAGGGATGGCCGCCCGGGGGAGCGGCAGCATCATCAGCCTGGGGAGCATGGCCGGCCGGATCGGCCTGGCCGGTTCCGCCGCCTACGGTGCCACCAAGGCCACCCTGGTGGCGATGACCCGTGCCTGGGCGGCCGAGTTCAGTCCGTCCGGGGTCCGCGTCAATGCCGTCGCTCCCGGGCCGGTGCTGACCAACGGGGCCGCCCCCGAGCGCATCGAGGCCCTCGGCGCCACGACCTTGCTGGCCCGCCCCGCCCAGCCCAGCGAGATCGCCGGGGTTATCGCCTTCCTCGCCTCCCCGAAGGCCAGCTACATCACCGGCGCGGTCATCGCCGCCGACGGCGGCCGTACCGCCGTCTGACCCCGCGGCCGCACCGCCGACGCCCAATCGTGAAAGGGAATACCTACTATGATCAATTCGCTGCTCGCCGTCGAGATTGACTGCGCCGACGCCGCTGCCCTGGCCCGGTTCTGGGCCGATGTCCTCGGGCGGCAGGTTGCCGAAGACTCCACGTCCGAGCACGCGGTCCTGCTCGCCGGCGACGACGCCAGCGGGCCGCGCATCACGTTCAACAAGGTGCCGGAGCCGAAGACCGTCAAGAACCGCCTCCACCTCGACCTCATCAGTGACACCTTCGACGCCGACGCCGGGCGGCTGCTGAGCCTGGGCGCCCGCAGGCTCAGCGACATGCAGGCAGACAAGGCCCGCTGGACGACCTTCGCCGACATCGAAGGCAACGAGTTCGACCTGATCGCCGGGTAGCGCGGGCGCTGTCGGCAACGCGGGAAGCGCCAGCACGCCTCGCCGCACCGCTAGCCCGCGGGGTGCCTACTGGAGGCTGCGGGCCTGGGCGTACAGGGTGGCCGCGGCTCGGTCCCGGGACCGGGTCTTGGCGAAGATCCGGTTGATGTGGCTTTTGACGGTGTGGTTGCTGAGGACAAGGGCCGCGGCGATCTCGGGATTGGTCATGCCCCGGGCGATCAGCGCCAGGATCTCCGCCTCCCGGGGGGTGAGTCCGTCGGGCAGGTCACGGGTCTCGTGCGCGGGTGTGGTGCTGCCCGTGCGTGCGGCGGCGAGCAGGGTGGCCTGGACTGCGGGGTCCATGACTGACAGGCCGCGGGTGGCGCTGTGCAGCGCCCGGACGATGTCGGCGCGGTCGGCGTCTTTGGTGAGGTAGCCGCGTGCCCCGGCGTGCAGGGCGGACAGGACCGAGGTGTCGTCGGCGTAGGTGGTCAGGATGACGATGGCTACCCCGGGCTGGCTGGCCGTCAGCATGCGGGTGGCCTGGATCCCGTCGAGGACGGGCATGTGCAGGTCGAGCAGGATCGCGTCGGGCTGATGCTCAGCCGCCAGGTCAACTGCCTGCTGGCCGTCGGCGGCGGCCGCGACGACGTCGATGTCAGGCAGCAGGCCCAGCAGCAGGACCAGGCCCTCGCGGACGCTGGCCTGGTCGTCGGCGATGATGACGC
The DNA here is from genome assembly GCA_963702235.1 of uncultured Actinomycetes bacterium. Lineage (GTDB taxonomy): Bacteria > Actinomycetota > Actinomycetes > Streptosporangiales > Streptosporangiaceae > PALSA-505. The sequence continues at coordinate 141,776 of CAVPBZ010000012.1, read as the reverse complement.
GCAGCGGTTCCGCTCCTGGCTGGCTCACCGGGGGACCTGTGCCGTGACGGTCCAGCGGGTGCCGTCGGATATGGCGGCGAGGCTGCCGTTGATCAGTAGCAGCCGTTCCCGCATCCCGGTCAGGCCGTATCCGCCGTTAACGGTGCCGAACGCGCCCGCGGGGTCCGGCGCGTCATCGCCGAGCGCCGCGAGCAGGTTGCTGATGCTCATCTGGACTTCATCCTCGCCGTAGTGGAGACGCACGTCCACGGGCTGCCGGGGGGCGTGCTTGGCTGTGTTGACCAGGGCCTCCTGCGCGGCACGGATCAGGGCGACGGTCGCCTCGGGCGGCAGTGGCCGCGGCTGGCCGCCGACGCGGAAGCTGACGGCGGCATGATGCCGGCTGCGGTGCGTCTCGATCAGGGTGGTGAGCTGCTCGTCCAGCCGGGCGGTGTCGGCGCGCAGCGCCTGCACGGCTCGCCGGGTCTCGGCGAGGCCATCCTTGGCTATCCGCTGTACCTGGTCCAGCAGGCTCAGCGCCCGGCCGGTATCGCCCTGCTCGGTCAGCACCGCGCGGACGGCCTGGACCTGGATGCCCAGCGCGCCGAGGGAGTGGGCGAGGACGTCGTGGATCTCGCGGGCGATGCGGGTCCGCTCGTCCAGCACGGCGGCGCGGCGCTGCTCGGCGCGCAACTGCTCCATCTGCGTCACCAGCGCGGCGGATTGCTCGGCCTGACGCTGGTAGGCGGTCCGGTTCCGGCCGCTGACGAAGGCCACCACGAGCAGCAGCGGGAATCCCAGCGCGCTCGTCGCGCTGGCCCCGGTGACCAGCGCGCCAGCCTCTACGCCGACAATCCCGGTCGCCGTGATCATGCAGCCGGTCAGCAGGCTGCTGCCCGCCCCGGCGGCGATCGTGGCCATGAACGCGAAGCCGATCAGCGACTCGCCGTGGACGCCCATGCTGGCGAAGCTGGATGCTCCGGCCACCGTCATCAGGGCACCGTCCAGGATGCGTGGCTGCCGGGGCAGCGGGCCCAGGTCGGCCGCCAGCCAGTAGGCCACGACCACGGCCCCGATGGCGAAGGCGATCACCTCGATGACGAGGTCGCGGCCGGAGGCGGCGGAGTAGCCGAAGGTCGCCACCCCGATCAGGACGGACGCGATGCCGCGGATCAGCCAGCTCAGAGTGTGCAGCACGGGCCTGACCTGCTTGCGGACTGCCGGTGACGGCATTGCGGTGCCGCTCGGCGACCCAGGTCCGGGCGCGAACTGCCTGGTCACCGGCGATACCGTCGCCCGTGCCGCCGGGCCAGTCTCTCGCCCGCCAGGCGGGCCAGCACGGCCAGGTCGGCGCCCGCGCTTGCGCCGTTCGGAATGCCCTGTTCTTGACCTGTCCCGAGGTGGGCGGCTGGCGGGCGGCCGATCTGGCCGGACAGGAACGACCTGCCGTCCTTTTCCGGGGCGAAGGGGATGCCCGTGGCCAGGGCATGGCGCATGACGATGGCCGCCTGGCCGAGCCGGTTGATGCCGAGCAGCATGATGATCGGCGCGCTGGACCCGGCGACCTTCGCGCCGACGGCCAGCGCGATGACCGTCACGATGAGACGTGATCCGACCAGCGCCGCCCACAGCCACAAGGCCCGCACCGGCATCTGCCCCCACAGCGCGCCGTTCCTGCACTCCAGCCGCATCATGCGGCCTTGCAGCAGGCCGACCGTCACCGCGATCACGCCGCTGATCACCAGGAAGACAACATCGGCCGCCTGCACATGGCGGCCATGCGTGCCCAGATCCGCGGCGCCGGCCACGGCTAGCACGACCGGAAGCAGCACCACCCGCTTCCCGCGCAGCGGCTCTCCCATCAGCTGCCGCCCGATGACGTAGCCGATGACCGCAATGACCGCGAGCACCCTGATGACCTCTGACACGGCTGTTCCTCACGTCGGATCCGGACTTCTCCCTGCCGACGCTAGACACGGCCAGCTGCGGCCACATCCAACCGCGGATTGACTCCGGGTGGAGAAACCCGGCGCGATCTTCATGCCAGCCGGCATGAGAAGCCGGCCCGCCGCTGCATGCCCGGAATTGAGCCCGCGCTCCGACGCGCCGCACCCGCCGGTCACGGCACCGTCAAGGACGTCAGCCAACCGCCAGATGTCCCACTCGAAGGAGCGTCACCGACATGTCCGCACTGGACCAGGCCCTACTCATCAACGTCATCGTCCTGCTCGCCGTCCTGGAGGCCGACGTCGGGCCGCACCGCAAGATCGGCTGGTTCCGCATCGCGCGGCCGCTGGTCCTGGCCGGGGCCATCATCCCGATCTACCTCAAGAGCCTCACCACGCACGATACCGGCCTGTACCTCGAGCTGGCCGGCACCGCCGCCGGCATCCTGCTCGGCCTGACCGCGACCGGGCTCATGAAGGTCTACCGCAGCCCCAAGACAGGCAGGCCCGTCAGCCGCGCCGACTTCGGCTACGCCACCCTGTGGATCGCCGTCATCGGGGCGCGGTCCGCATTCTCCTACGGATCCGTGCACTGGTTCGGCCGCCAGCTCGGCACCTGGATGGTCACCCACCACGTTCTTTCCGGAGCGCTCACCGACACCCTCATTCTCATGGCCGTAGGCATGCTGCTGACCCGCACTCTCGGCCTGGCCATCCGGGCCGGCACCCTGCCCGCCGCCGTCACCCGCGACCGCGACCGTGCCCCGGTCAGTCGATGACCCCCAGGCCGCAGCTGCACGCCCTGCCGTAGGCAGGTCGATTGGCCTGGGGAAACTCGGATACCGGCCCCGGCGGTCGCAACGATTCGGAACCGAACCGGTAACCATCCCACCTGGGCCCTGGCGGGGCCACGCCGCCTGCGTAGCGTGGCTTTCATGCGGAGGAGCCCGGGCTGGCGAGCGCACAGCGTCAGCGGCCCGGGCGGGCGCCAGGCCGTACCCGCATCCCGGGCGCCGCTGGCGCTGCGGAGAACCCTGTCCGCCCCTCTGCTGCCCGCCAGCCTGCTGCTGGCGGTGCTGACCTCCGTGATCGTGACCACGGCGCTGGCCAGCTTCGGCGCCCGCGCCCTGCCGGCGGCCGCGCACCAGCGGCTGGCGACCACGCGGGCGGCCACCGTCCAGGTCAGCGGGCAGATCGGCGGCGCCAGGGCCCGCGCCGACCTGCCGGTCATCCGTTCCTCGATGCGGGCAGCCCTGGGCGCCGTGCCGTTCACCGTGCTCAGTGGCCGGTGGTCCGATCAGCTGGCGCTGCCCGCGGCCTCCGGGCAGAACCGCACCGCGCTCATCCAGGCGGCGGCGCTCGACAACGTCAGGGCGCAGACCACGCTCGTGGCCGGGGCCTGGCCAGGCCCGGGAAGGCCGGGCGCGCCAGCCGGCGTCGCGCTGCCGGTGACCACGGCGGGCATGCTGCATTTCTCCATCGGCCAGGTGCTGGTCCTGCGGGACAGCCTGACCGGGGTGCCGGCCCGGCTGCGCGTAACCGGGCTGTACCGGCCGCGGGACCCGGTCGCACCGTACTGGCGGCTCAGCCTGCTCGGGACCACTGGCCGATTCGTGCAGGGCAATTTCGTCACCTACGGCCCGATGCTGGTGAGCCCGGCCACCTTGGCGTCCGGCGGGCTTCCGGTCAGCGATGCGTCCTGGCTCGTCTCGGTCGATACCGCCCGCATCCCGCCGGGCGGCATCGCCGGGGTGGCGCGCCGGCTGAGCGCCGCTGTCTCCTCCTTGCCGAGCCGGCCGGACCTTGGCGGGCTGCAGGTCACCACCGCCCTGCCGGCGACCCTGTCCGCCCTGGCCAGCAGCCTCGTGGTGGCCAGGTCCCTGCTGCTCATCGGCTCGCTGCAGCTGCTCCTGCTGGCCGCGGCCGCTGCCACCCTGGCCGCGCGGCTGCTGGCCAGCCAGCGCGAAGAGGAGACCGCGCTGCTGTCCGCCCGGGGCGTGGCCAGGGTGCAGCTGGTGCGGGCGTCCCTGGCCGAGGCCGCGCTGCTGGCCGTGATCGGCGCCGTGGCCGGAGTCGTGGCCGGCAGCTACCTCGCGAAGCTGCTGATGTCGGCGACTGGCCTGCCGGCCGCACGGCCGGCCGGGCCGCTGGCCGTGGTCCGCGGTGGCGTCGCCGGCGGAGCCTGGTGGCCGGCCGTGGTCATCATGGCGGGGGTCATCATCGTGACGGTGTGGCCGACGCTGCGCCCGGCCACTCCCGGTGACGCCTGGCGCCGCCGGGGCAGGCAGGCCGCGCTGGCTACCGCGGCGTCGGCCGGCCTCGACCTGGCGCTGATCGCCCTGGGCGCGCTGGCCTTCTGGGAACTGCGCCGGTACTCAGCGGCCCCGCGGCTGTCCGAGGGCAGCCTGGGCATCGACCCGGTGCTCGCCGTGGCCCCGGCCCTGGCCCTGGCCGGGATCGCCCTGCTCCCGCTGCGGGCCTTGCCGGCCGCGGCGCGGTTGCTGGACCGGCTGAGCGCCCGGGGGCGGCGCCTCGCCGCCGCCCTGGCCAGCTGGCAGCTGAGCAGGCGCCCGGTCCGGGTAGGCAGTCCGGTCCTGCTGGTGGTGCTGGCCGTGGCGACCGGCACGCTCGTGCTCGCCCAGCACCAGAGCTGGCGGCAGTCCCAGCTGGACCAGGCGGCCTTCGGGACCGGAGCCGACGTCCGGGTGAGCCTCGCCGCGCCCCTTCCGCTGGGCCGCGGCGCAGTGTTCACCCGGGCCCGCGGCGTTCTCGCCGCCATGCCCGTCAGCACCTATTCCAACGGGTTCAGCGTCCTGGCTATCGGCTCGGCCCAGGCACCGCGCACGGTGCTCCTGCGGCCCGACTTGTCCGCGCTTCCGCTGGCCGCGCTCTGGCAGCGGATCACACCCGGCGGCGCCGCCCCCGGGCTGCTCCTCCCGGGCGCGGCAGCCCGGCTGGGCGTCACCGCCAAGCTCGTCCCGGCGCCCGGGAGCCGCATCGGCCCGGTGTCGGCGAGCCTGTCCCTCCAAGACGGCTCGGGCATCGTGTACCCGGTTCCGGCCGGGAAGCTGCCCGCTGACGGCCGCTACCACCAGCTGGCCGTCGGCCTGGCCGCCGCCGGGCGGCCCCGCTACCCGCTGCGCCTGCTGGGCATCTCGCTCGGCTACCAGCTGCCAGGGTTCCCGGCGCCCCCTTATGTCAGCCCGGCGGCCCAGCAGGCCGCCGGGCGCGCCGAGCAGCGCGCCGCCGCTGCCCGCGCCACCCTGGCCATCGGCGGCCTGGCCGTCTCCGCGCGCGCGTCCGGCCGCTTCGCCGCTCCGTTCGCCGGGGCCGCCGCGCTCGCCCGGTGGCGCGCCACGGCGGGCTCCGCGGACCTGGCCAACCCGCTGGCCCGCGGCGTCCGTCCGGCCGTGACCGCCTGGCAGGCACGCGCGGGCGCGGCCGCGCTGACCTTCACGGTCGGAGCGGGTCACCTCATCCAGAAGGCCGGCCTGGCACCGCTGCCTGTCTCCGGGCTGGTGGCGCTCACCGCCGGGTCACCCCCGCTGCCGGTGCCGGCCATAGCGACCCGCGCCTTCTTCGGCGCGGCCAGCGCCCGCCCCGGCCAGATCGTCCCGCTGGCGGTCGGCAACGTCAGCGTGCCGGTGCGCATCGCGGCCGAGGTCCGGGCCTTCCCCACGGCCGGCGCCGGGCCGGCGCTGATCGTTGACCAGGCATGGCTGCAGGAAGTTCTGGCCAGCCAGTCCCAGCCGCCGCTGCCGGTCACCCAGTGGTGGCTGGCCACGGCGCACGGCGTCCCGGCGGCATTGCCCGCCGGCGCGGCCGTAGCCACGCAGGCCGGCTCGGCTGCCGGGCTGCTCGGCGACCCGCTGCCGAACGTGCCGCAGCTGTCGCTGCTCGTGATCGTGACCGCGGCCGCGCTGCTGGCGGGGATCGGGTTCGTGGTCAGCGTCGTGGCTGCCGTCAGGGAACGGCGACTCCAGGACGCGCTGCTCGCGGCCCTCGGCGTGAGCAGCGCCGCCCGGTCGGGGCAGCTCTGCCTGGAACAGCTGATGCTCAGCCTGCCCGGCGCGGCCGCCGGCGCGGCGATCGGGGCGGCACTCGCCGCCTTCCTGGTTCCCGCCGTCACGCTGACGGTAGGCGGGACCGCCCCGTTTCCGCCGGTGCGAGTGGTGATCCCGCTGGGCTGGACCGCGCTGCTGGCGCTCGGCATCGCGGCGGTGCCGGTGCTGGCGGCCGCCGTGGCCGCCGCGTACGGGCCCGATCCGGCCGCACAGCTCCGCGCGGGTGAGACGGCATGAGGGCCGGGAAACCAGCAGGGCAGGTGACCGCCCGGCGGAAGCGGCCAGCGGTCAGCGGGCGGATGGGCGCGACCTGGACCGCCGTGACCGGCACCGGGGCGGCGGGCAGCGCGGCGCTGGCGATCCTCGTGCTGGTGTGCGCGTTCATCGCGGTCGCCGTGCCGCGCGCCAGCCTCGGCTACCGCACCCAGGTCTTGCAGCGGATCTTCCGCGCCGCGTCCTCGTCGCAGACGACGATCCTGGCCGACGCCGGCGTCAGCGGCCAGCACCAGAGCAGCATGAGCGGTGCCCAGCTGGCATCCGTCCGCGGCCAGCTCCTGGCCGGCCTGCGCCGCGACCGGCTGCCGCTGGCGCCGCCGGCAGCGGACTGGTCCGGCCTCGCCACCGGCTCCGGCACATTCGCCGTCCGCGGCCAGCCAGCGGACAAGGCCACGGCGCCGCCCCAGTTGGAGCTGCTCTACCGCAGCGGGCTGCGCGGCAACGCCGCCGTGGTCGCCGGTGCCCTGCCCGGCAGCCGGGCCGCGCACGCCGCACCGGGGACGTTGCCGGTGGCGGTCACGACGGCCACCGCGGCCAGGTTCGGCTTGCGGGCCGGGTCCCAGCTTCGCGCGGCACGCCAGGTGATGACCGTCACCGGGATCGTCCGGCCGCTGGGCGCCGCGTCCTCTTTCTGGACCGTGGACCCGGTCGCCTCCGCGCCGCAGCTCATCTACCCGTCGCGGGATTCCTCGCCCTACTGGAGCTCTGCCGCGTTCGTCGGTGCCGCCGGGCTGGCCGCCCTGCAGAATTACCTGAGCGCGCAGCCGCTGCACGCACTGTGGAGCTTCCCGCTGGCGCTGGGGCAGGTGAACGCCGACCAGGCGGCTGGCCTTCAGCAGGCCCTCCAGGCGGTGTCCTACCTTCCTGTCGCCGGCTCGGTAGGCACCAGCCTCAACGCCACGCTGGGCTCCCTCGCCACGACCCAGGTCACCCTCAGCAGCGGCCTGGTAACCGCGCTGCCGCCGTTCCTGGCCACCGACGATGCCGTGCAGCGCGCGCTTTCGCTGCTGTTCGTCAGCCTTGCCGTCATCGCGGCCGTGGTGGTGCTGCTCGGCACCCGGCTGGTCGCCGAGCACCGCCGCGCCGAGTTTGCCATGATGCAGGCGCGCGGCGCCTCGGTGCGGCGGATCGCCGCGGTCGCCCTGGCCGGGGGCGCCGCGGCTGTCCTGCCAGCCGCCGCCGTCGCGGTCACCGCCGCCGTGGCGGCCACGCCGGGACCCGTCTCCTGGCTGTCGTGGTGGCTGGCCGGCCTGATCACCGTGGCCGCGCTGGCGGGCACCCCCCTGCTCGCCGTGTGGTCGCACCGCCCCCGTCGCGGCGGCGCCAGCGGCGCCGGCGCCGGGAACGCCGGGAGGGACCGCCGCCGGGCCGCCGTGGCCCGGCGCTGGGTCGCCGATGCCGCGCTGGCCTGCGGCGCCGTCGGCGGCCTCGTCGTGCTGCGGCAGCAGGGCCTGCCCCCGCCGGGCAGCATGGACCTGTTCACCAGCGCCGCGCCCGTGCTGGCCGCGGTGCCGGCGGCGCTGCTCATCATGCGGACCTACCCGCTGATCCTGCGCCAGCTGTCCCGGCTCGCACAGCGCCGGCCGGGCGTCGTGATGGTGGTCGGGTTCGCCCGGGGGAGCGCGGCGGCGCGGGGCGGCACGCTGTCCGCGTTCGCGCTGGTCCTCGCATTCGCCGTGATCGCATTCGCGGCGATGGCCCGCGGCGCGGTGTCCCGGGCCGACGTGTCCGCGTCCTGGCAGGCCGCAGGGGCCGACGCCGTCGTCACCGCGCCGGACGTGGGCCCGGGGATCACCCCCGCCGCCCAGCACCTGATCACCCAGGTGCCCGGCGCCCGCCACTTCGCCACGCTGTCGGTGGTGACCGGGACATCGGGGCAGGGCCTGACGCTGCCCGTGGTCATCCTCGATCCTCGGCAGTACGCGGCGCTGACGGCCGCGACCCCAGCGCAGGCCGTCCCCGCCGCGGCGCTGGCCCGGCCGCCCGCCGGGCCCGGCGGGCCGGGCGGCCCGGTGCCCGTTCTCATCTCGCCCGCCGGGCGAGCCATCCTGGGGGCACGCGGCGGACTGTACGTGGCCGGCCGCCAGCTCGGGTTCCGGATGGCGGGCACCGTGGCCGCCGTCCCGGGCGGACCGGCCGGCAGCCAGTTCGCGGTGGTGCCACGGTGGGCGCTCGGCAGGCAGGCCCCGGCCGCGACCGTCCTGGCGCTGGTCGGGCCGCGGCTGGACGGGGCGGCGCTGCTGCGGACCGTCCGGCGGGCGGTCCCCGGCGCCGGGGTCACCCTGCGCTCGCGCCTGCTAGCCGCCATCTCACAGGAGCCGCTCCCGCACGGCGGCTTCGTCACCTTCGCCCAGGGCGCCGCCGCCGCGAGCGCGTTCAGCCTGCTGGTCCTGGTGCTCACGCTCGTGCTCAGCGCGCGGTCCCGGGAGCTGACGCTGGCCCGGCTGACCACCATGGGCCTGGCACCGGCCCAGTCGCGCCGCATCACCGCGGTCGAGACCCTGCCCGCGATCCTGGCCGCCGTCGCCGGCGGGGCGGTGTGCGCGGTGGCCCTGGTGCCGCTGGTCGGGCCGGCGCTGAATCTCGCCGCCTTCACCGGCATGCCCGTCACCGTGCCGCTGCATGCCGACCCGGTGGCCATCGCGGCCGCGGCGGCCGGGCTGCTGCTGCTCGCGGGGCTCACGCTTACCATTCAGAACAGGCTGGCCCGCAGCCGCGGTACGACCCAGGCGCTGCGAGTGGGCGAATGACCCGGAGGCGAGGCAGATGACGGCACCAGCAGCCGGCGGTCCCCCCGACGGCGGGCGCGTCGCCCCGGCCGCCGGGCTCGGCCAGCTCGGAGCCGAGGCCGAGCGCGCCCGCACGTCCTACGGCGATGGTGCCCTCATCATGTGCGACCGGCTGGTCCGCATCTACGCCGCGGACGGGATAGAAGTGCAGGCCCTGCAGGGACTGGATCTGCTGATCGCCGACGGCGAGCTGACCGCGATCGTCGGCGCATCCGGCAGCGGGAAGTTGACGCTGATGAACATCCTGGCCGGCCTGGACACGCCGACGGCCGGCCGGGCCCGGGTGGCCGGGCAAGACCTGGGCACGATGACGCCGCACGACCGGCTCGGTTACCGGCGGGCCACGGTTGGCTTCGTCTGGCAGCAAACCTCTCGCAACCTGCTTCCCTACCTGACCGCCCGGCAGAACGTCATAATGCCCATGCGGTTCGCCGGCCTGGGCCGCCGGCCGCGCGGGCAGCGGGCGGACAACCTGCTGGACATGCTCGGCCTGGCCGGCCTGCGCCGGGCGTAAGCCGGCCCAGCTGTCCGGCGGCGAGCAGCAGCGCACCGCGATTGCTACCTCGCTCGCCAACCAGCCGCGGGTCCTGCTGGCTGACGAGCCCACCGGCGAGCTCGACAGCGCCACCGCCCGGCAGGTATTCGCGGCGCTGCAGACGGCGAATTCCGAGCTCGGCGTGACGGTCCTGGTGGTGACCCATGATCCGGCGGTGTCGGCCGAGGTCCGGCGCACCATCGCGATCCGGGACGGCCGTACGAGCAGCGAGACCCTGCGTCACGACACCGCCGACGAGCACGGAAACGCCACCCGTCACGCGGTCGAGTACGCGGTGCTGGACCGGGCGGGGCGGGTCCAGCTACCCCGCGAGATGACCGAGGCATTCGCCATGAAGGACCGGGTGCGGCTGCAGCAGGACCCCGATCACATCGGGGTCTGGCCCGACCGGCCGGGCGAGGGAGGCCGCACGTGAACGACGCGGAGGCCGCTTCCCAGGCCGGCCGGGGTACCGCGGCGGACCCTGCGCGGAACCTGGTGGCGGCCCGCGAGCTGTCCCGGACGTTCGGCCGCGGGCACACCGCGGTCCGCGCCCTGCATGAGGTGTCGTTCACCGTTCGCCAGGGCCAGCTCGTCGTCGTCCGGGGGCGGTCCGGGTCGGGCAAGACGACACTGCTGAACATCATCGGCGGCCTGGACCGTCCGACCAGCGGCCACCTGGAGGTGGCCGGCCGCGACGTGACCCAGATGACCGACCGGGAACGGCTGGCCCTGCGGCGCAGCACCGTTGCCTTCATCTTCCAGTCCTTCGGGCTCATCCCGATGCTGTCCGCCGCGGAGAACGTGGGCATCCCGCTGCGCATCGCCGGCGCGCCGTCCCGGGCCCGCGAGGAGCGGGTCGCGACCATGCTGGCCATCGTGGGGCTCGCAGAGCACACCGCGCACCGCCCGGGCGAGCTGTCCGGCGGCCAGCAGCAGCGGATCGCCATCGCGCGGGCGCTGGCGGGCCGCCCTGACCTGCTGATCGCCGACGAGCCGACCAGCCAGCTCGACCTGGAGACCGGGCGGCAGATCATGCGGCTGCTCCTGACCGTGGTTCGGTCCGAGGGCATCACGGCGCTGGTGGCCACCCATGACGAGGCGCTCATGGACCTGGCTGACGAGGTGCTCACGCTGGAGGACGGCCGCCTGACGTGCTGACGGCCGCAGCTACCCGAGAGTCCCGGAATTCGCGGGTATCCGGGGCATGGGCACGTGCGGGCGGAACGTTTGCGGTTGCGCCCTTGCAGGCCTGCAGCTGGCACTCATGCCATCCTGGCGATCTCCGTGATCCGGGGAGCCAGTGTCGTCCAGGACCTCGCGCAGAGCAGACACGCCGCGTGCCGTGTGGCTTTTCACCGTGCCCCGGCTGATGCCCATAGCCCTCGCGATATCGGCCTCGGAAAGGTCCGCGTAAAACCGCAGCACGACCGCCTCACGCTGGCGGACCGGCAGCCCTCGCAGCGCGGCCACAACAGCATAACGGTCAAGAAGAATGGTGACGGGCTCCTCGGTGCCTGAATCTGTCGCCGGAGCCGGCGCGTGCTTATCCTCGACGGCGCGATGCCGGAGCACGGACCTGGAGCGGTTGATGACAGATTGCTCTAGATACGCGCGGGCCTTACCGGTGTCGCGCAGCCGGGACCAGGCGCCGTACAGGGCGACAAAGGCGTCCTGCACGACCTCTTCGGCTGTGGCGACGTCGCGGACGAGCATCTCGGCAACATGAACGAGTGACTGGTAATGCGCGCCGTACAGCTCGTAGAGCGCCATGTTCGGATCCGCGGATCGCGCGTCGGCGTCCAGAGCGGGACTCCAGGGGACAACTGGAGTCTGGTTCATGACCCCTCCCTTGCGGTGCTCCGCCGCTCTCGTCCGGCCGGCTATATGCCGGTATGTGCAAGAAAGCTCCGAACCCGCAACGCGGCCGCTAATACTTGCGCAGATGTACTGACTGCCAGGGTCCGGAGCAGGGTCATCACCGTAACTCGGAATGTGAGAGATGCGGAAGACCTGATCGTCAGAAATGCCAGAGATTTTGACTATCGTCTAGCTAACATATTGTTTGACTCGCTTAAAGTGGAGATTGAGCGCGTCGGATACGTACGCGGTCGGACCTGAAGTGCACATGAAACGGAAGCCACTCCGAAACGTAAATAGCCGACATTCTGGACTACGCCGACTTCAACCAGATGTGGCATTACAGCTTCGGGTAAGGACCCACGGGTGCTGCGCCGGATCAGCCCGGCGCGTCCAGCTCGAGCTGCGGAAGGTCCAGGATCTTCAGCGCCAGCTCGATCTGCAGCCGCAGATCACCCCGCGACGGGTCGCCGCCGACCAGCTCGCGGATGCGCCTGAGGCGGTACTTGACGGTATTGGGGTGCACGTAGAGCCGGGCGGCGGCCTGGACCACGCTGTGATCGGCGGCCACCCAGCAGCGCAGGGTCGCGACCAGCTCGGATCCCGTCTTTGCGTCGTGCCGCAGCAGGCCGCCCAGGATTTCCTCGGCGAACCCGCGGTGATGGCTGGCGTCGTTCGGGCCGAGCAGGACCCGGTAGACGCCCAGGTGCTCGAAGAAGACGGGCCGGTCGCTCAGCTGCAGGCGGCGTGACACCGTGAGGGCGCGTTCGGCCTCCTCCAGGGACCGGGACAGGTTCGCGGCACCGTCGGCCGGCCCGCCGAGGGCCAGCCGCATGCCCAGGCCCGGGGCGATCGCGCGGCTGGTCTTCTCGATCTGGGCCAGCAGGGTCGCGGCCTCCTTGACGTCGCGGTCGGCCTGACCCGGGTCGGCCGGCAGCAGGGCCAGGAATCCCGAACGCCACGGGGCCACCGCCGCCGATCCCCAGAATCTGCTCGCAGGCCTGCGAGAACGCGGCGTACAGCCGGGACTCCGGCCGCTGGATTTGCTCGCGCCACCGCCCGGCCGGCGCCAGGCTCGCGTCCGCGGTGATCGCGTCGAGCCGGGCCACCCGGCAGGCCCCGTCGAGCGTGTAGCCGAGGCGGCGGAGCAGCGCCGCCGCCTCCGCGTCCGTCTGCCACGCGCCGGTGAACAGGTCCTCGAGCAGGTTCCCCTTGATCCGCGACTCGGCCTCGTAGGCGCTCTGCTCGCGGAGCATCTCCAGCGCGAAGATCGTCGCCGCCTGCTCGATCGCGTGCATGTCGATGGCGTCCAGCGGCCGGCTCGCTTCGAGGACGGCCAGGTGACCGCCGAAATGCCGGCCCACGGCGATCGGCGCGACCCGCGGCGGCCCGGCCGGGCCCGCTCCAGCCGCGCCAGCTGCGCCAGCCGGCCCGCCCGCGCCGCCGTCAGCCGAGCCGTCAGCAGGCCGCAGCCAGTGCCGGCCCGGCTCGCATGCCGCCGGCCACCGGGCACCGGCCAGCGGCTGGAACGCCTGGTCGACGACCATCACCGGGCGGTCCAGCAGCTCCGCCAGCCGGTCGGCCAGCGGCTCCATCCCCGGGGCATCCAGCGCGGTCCGGGACAGCTCGTTCTGGAGGAACATGGACCGCTCGAGCTGCCGCCGGCCCTCGCTCATCTCCCGGAACATCCGGGCCGAGCGGATGCTCACCGCGAGCAGCGGGGCCAGCAGGGACAGCAGCTCGAGGTCGCCGCTGCTGAACGCGGTCCGCTTGTTGATCGCGTGGAAGACGCCGATGCAGCTGTCCTCCACGACCAGCGGCACGGACAGCACGTTGCGGGCGGCGAACATGTCCACGAACCGGGTGATCAGCCGCGGGTCGCCGCGGGCGTCGTTGGTCATGTACGGCTGGCGGGACAGGAACACCTGGACGGCATTGCCCTTCCCGGAGACCGGCACGTGATACTCGCGGATGACCCGGCTGTCGTGCAGCCCGAACGCCGGCTCCTGCAGCACCAGCTCGTCCCGCTCGGGCTCGTACAGCAGGAACCCGCCGGTCTCCACCTCCAGCAGCTCGCTCACCGTCTCGATCAGCCCGGCGAGCGCCTGCTCGTAGTCGGCGGTGGCCGCCATCGCCCGCCCGACCCGCACCAGGGCGTGGATCTTCCGCTGGTCCTCCATGCCGTCACCTCCGGGTGCAGCGGCGCCGCGCGCTGTCCGTCCGGACATGCTAACAGCCTGGCCTTTGTCCGCTGCGGACATGGACGAGGGCTGCCTGCCGGGCGAGCGTATGGGAGGGCGGGAGCAGGCGGGCGCGGCGAAGGGGCTGACGTGTTCAACGTAGACATCGACACCGGCGGCACCATGACGGACGGCCTGGTCAGCGGCGCGGAGACATTTTCCGTCAAGGTGGAGACCACGCCGCACGACCTCACCATTTCGTTCCTCGGAGTTCTCGAAGCAGCCGCCGAACGGCTCCGCTGCGGGTCCCTGCGCGAGTTCCTCGACCGGGTGGATCTGATCCGCTGGTCCTCCACGATCACGTCGAATGCGCTGGCCCAGCGCACCGGGCCGAAGCTGGGGCTGCTGGTCACGGCCGGGCACGAGGACGACCTGTACGGCGGCAACGGCGAGGCCGCGACCGTGCTCGGGACGCTGATCGACCGCGGTCACATCGCCGGCATCGGCGAGGCGGCCGCCGACGAGGAGGTGCGGCGGGCGGTCAAGTCGCTGTTCGACCAGGGCATCCGCCGCATCAACGTCAGCCTGCGCGGCGCCTTCCCCGACGGCAGCGCGGAGAACCGGATCGTCGGCATGATCCGCGCCCAGTACCCGGACCACTTCCTCGGCTCGGTCCCGGCGCTGCCGGCCGCCGAGCTCACCGCGCGCCCCGACGACGCGACCCGGACGTTCTGCTCGCTGATCAACGCCTACGTGCACCCGAGCCTCGCCGCAACCTTGTACCGGGCCGAGGAGACGGTGCGCAGCGGGCACGGCTGGCGCGGCAACGTGCTGGTCGGGCACATCAACGGCGGCGTGGCCCGGATCGCCAAGACCACCGCGTTCGACACGATCGAGTCGGGCCCGCTGTTCGGCACGCACGCGTGCGCCTGGTACGCCGCGGCCCGCGGCCACGACAAGGTGCTGGCGCTGGACGTCGGCGGCACGACGGCCAAGGCCAGCGCGGTGCAGGCCGGCCGGGTGGTCTTCACCAGCCACGGCGAGCTGTTCGGCATCCCGCTGCGGATGCGGCTGCCGGCGCTGCGGTCGATCGCGCTCGGCGGCGGCAGCGTCGCGCGGGTGGAGGCCGGCGACGGGGGAGCGGGAGCGGTGCGGCTGGGGCCCGACAGCATGGGCGCGGCACCCGGGCCGGCCTGTTACGGGCTGGGCGGCACCCGGGCCACGCTGACCGACGCGATGGTCATCCTCGGCGTCATCTCGCCCACCGCCTTCCTGGACGGCCGCCGGGTGCTCGACACCGGACTGGCCCGGCAGGCGATCGACCGGGACGTGGCCACCCCGCTGGGAGTCAGCACCGAGGAGGCGGCGCGCCGGGTGGTGGCCGCGGCGGCCGACGCGGTGGCCGGCCTGGCCCGGGCGATGGCGGCGCAGATGGGCTGGGAGCCGGGCGAGACCACGCTGTACGCGTTCGGCGGCAACGGCCCGCTGCTGGCCACCGGGGTCGCCGAGCGCCTCGGCATCAGCCGGGTCGCGCTGTTCGGGATGGGCAGCGTGCTGTCGGCCTTCGGCTCGGCCATCTCCGACGTCGTGCACGTCTACGAGAGCGCCGTGGCCGACGGCGCCGACCCGGCGGCACTGGCCGGGGAGCTGCGCGAGCGGGCCGAGCGCGACCTGAAGGCGGAGGGTCTCGACCCGGGCTCGGCCCGGTACGAATTCGCGGTCACCGACGCGCAGGGCGGCGACGCGCGCTCCACCGGCACCCCGGAGCGCGCGCTGGCCGGCCTCGGCGGCCCGGCCGCCCTCATCCGGCTCACCGCCAGCGTCGGGCTGCCGGGCATCGCGCTGGCGGAGCAGAAGGCCGGCAGCGGCCAGCCCGCGCCTAACGGTGACCGGCCGATCCCCGCCTATCACTGGCCGGACCTGGCCGGCGCGGCGGTCGCCGGCCCGGCGCTGGTGGACGGCGGCAGCTTCACCTGGCTGGTGGATCCCGGCTGGTCGATGAGCGTCGACGCCCACGGCGACGCCCTGCTGAAGAAGGAAGGACCGCGATGACCCGGGTGCACCTGGCCGAGTACCTCGACGTTGACACCGACAGCGAGCGGTGGCACTGCCATTCCTGCGGCACGGACCTCGGCCCGGCCCGCGAGGACTACAAGCGCGGCCTGCTCGTCTACGACCGCGATCCCGCCGAGATCCACCCGCCGCTGATCGACGGCGAGTTCACGTTCTCGCCCAACCCGGAGTGGATCCGGATCGTGGAGTTCTACTGCCCCGGCTGCGGCCGGCAGGTCGAGACCGAGTACCTGCCGCCCGGCCATCCGCTCACCCGGGACACCGAGATCGACATCGACAGCCTCAAGCGCCGGCTGGCCGCCGGCGAGCTGCGGGTCAACGACGACGGCAAGCTGGAGGTGACGGCGTGAAGACGATCGACATCGACGTCGGCGGTACGTTCACCGACCTGGTGCTGACCTGGGACGACCAGCGGATCGCGGCCAAGGCGCCGACCACGCCCTACGACCTGTCGGTCGGGTTCGTGGAGGTGCTGACCGACGGCGCCGGCCAGCTGGGCCTGACCATCGACGAGCTGCTGCCGCAGACCGACATGGTCCGGTACTCCACCACCGTGGCCATGAACCGGCTGATCGAGCGGAAGGGCCCGCGGCTCGGCCTGCTCACCACCGAGGGGCACGAGGACGCGATCCTGATCGGCCGGGGCGCGCAGTGGGTTGACGGGACCCGGATCTCCGAGCGGCGCAACCTGGCCACTCAGGACAAGCCGGCCCCGCTGGTCACCCGGGACATGATCGCCGGGCTGCGGGAGCGGGTCGATTCGAAGGGCGCCGTGCTGCGGCCACTGGACGCCGACGACGTGCGGGAGAAGCTGCGCCGGCTGGTCGACAACGGGGCCAGGTCCATCGCGGTGGCGCTGCTGTGGTCGTTCGCCAACCCGGCGCACGAGCGCCGGGTCCGGGAGATCATCCGCGAGGAGTACCGCAGCTACCACGTGGGGTACCTGCCGGTCGTGCTGTCGCACGAGGTGGTCGGCAAGGTCGGCGAGTACGAGCGGACGATGACGGCCGTGCTGGACGCTTACCTGCAGGGCTCGATCAAGGGCGAGCTGGAGGCCACCTGGGACCAGCTGCGCGACCACGGCTACCGGGGCAGCTTCATGCTCACCCACAACACCGGCGGCAGCGCCGAGATCTTCAAGACCACGGCGAGCCGGACCTACAACGGCGGCCCGATAGCCGGGCTGATGGGCAGCTACCACATCGGCCGGGCGCTGGGCTACCGCAACGTCATCGCCAGCGACGTCGGCGGCACCAGCTTCGACCTGGGCATGGTCGTGGACGCGTCGGTGCGCAGCTACGAGTTCCGGCCGATCATCGACCGCTGGATGGTCGGCATCAGCATGCTGCAGAGCACCACGATCGGCGCGGGCGGCGGGTCGATTGCCTGGATCAACGACCTGCTCGGCGGCCGGCTGGAGGTGGGCCCGCGGTCGGCAGGCTCGTATCCCGGCCCGGCCTGCTATGACCTGGGCGGCACCGAGCCGACGGTCACCGACGCCGACGTGGTGCTGGGCTACATCTCGCCGGACCACTACTTCGGCGGGCGGATGCCGCTCAGCCGGGACAAGGCCGTCGAGGCTATCGAGACCCGGATCGCCGGGCCGCTGGGCCTGGGCACGGACGAGGCGGCGGCGCTGATCCGCCGCGTGGTCGAGGAGCACATGGCGTCGGCGATCAAGCGCGAGGTGCACCTGCGCGGCTACCACCCGGAGGACTTCGTCCTGTTCACCTACGGCGGCGGCGGCCCGACGCACGTGGCCGGCTACGGGGCCGGCGTGCCCACCGCGGTGATCTTCCCCCAGTCGCCGGTGTTCTCCGCGCTCGGCAGCTCGGTGATGGACATCATGCACGTCTACGAGCTGTCCCGGCGGATGGTGTTCCTGCAGGGCATGACCCAGGAGCTCACCACTGACTACGAGGCGTTCAACTCCGCGGTCCGCCAGCTCGTCGAGCAGGCCACCGAGGACCTGCGGTCCGAGGGCCTGCCGGTCGAGGACGCCGTGTTCTCGGTCGAGCTCGACATGCTCTACGGCGGCCAGGTCCAGGTCAAGCGGGTGTCCTGCCCCGTGCTGTACATCAAGGACGGCAAGGATGCGCAAGCGGTCTACGACGCCTTCGAGACCGAGTACAGCGAGGCGTTCAGCCCGCACGTGGTGAACAAGCCCGGCGGCGCCTACATCGACAACATCATCGTGAAGGCGACCATCCCCACCAGGAAGCTGAGCCTGCCCGTCACCGAGCTCGGACCGCCGGACCCGGCCGCGGCGCGCACCGGCAGCCGCGAGGCGTACTGGCCCGAGCTGTCCGGCCGGGCCGACACGCCCGTCTACGACTTCGGCCAGCTCCGGCCCGGCCACCGGGTGGACGGCCCGGCCATCGCCGAGGCCGAGTTCACCACGATCGTGATCCCGCCCGGCCGCACGCTGACGATCAGCGAGCACGGGCTCGGCCTGCTGGAAACCGCCCAGGCCGCGCCGGACGGGACCGGCAGCCACCGCATCCTGGAGAGGCCGCGCTCATGAGCTACCCCACACTGGCGCAGAAGCTGGCGGCGCTCAAGATCACGCCGCCGACCGAGTACGAGACCGCCTGCCTGGCCAAGGTGCCGCGCGGCGGGTACGAGATCGGGGTGCAGCGCACGGCCGACATCCTGGACGAGGGATACGAGGTCTTCATGCGCTCGTCGCGCAGCTCGATGGGGATCGCCGGCGACTCCATCGTGGCGATCTTCAACGCCGCGGGCGACCTGGTCAACGCCTCGGCCGGGACGTACCTGCACGCGGTCATCCCGCCCATCGTGATCAAGTACATCCTGGCCAACTACGCCGGGAACCCCGGCATCGCCGACGGCGACCTCTGGTTCACCAACGACGCGCTCTACGGCGGGATTCACAACCCGGACCAGGTCGTGATCATGCCGGTGTTCCACGACGGCGAGCTGGTCGCCTGGACCGCCGCGCTGTCGCACACCACCGAGACCGGCGCGATCGAGCCCGGCGGCATGCCGCTGTCGGCGACCGCCCGGTTCGAGGAGGGCATGAACCTGCCGCCGATGAAGATCGGCCAGAACTTCGAGCTGCGCAAGGACGCGCTCGAGCTGTTCGCGGCGTTCGGCATCCGTGCCGAGCAGATGGTCATCGTCGACCTGCGGGCCCGGGCCACCACCGCGGACCGGGTGCGGGTCCGGCTGCTGGAGATGTTCGAGCGCGAGGGCAAGGACTTCGTCACCGGCCTGTTCCGCAAGATGCTGGTGGAGGCGGAAGAAGGCGCCAGGCGGCGGCTGCGGTCCTGGCCGGACGGGACCTACCGGTGCGTGACGTTCTCCGACGCCGCGGGCCTGCAGCGCGGGCTGCTGCGCAACTGCGCGATGACGATGACCAAGACCGGCGACGAGGTGCACATCGACTTCACCGGCACCAGCCCGGAGTCGCCGTCGTCCTACAACGCCCACCCGCAGGCGGTCATCGGCCACCTGGCCAACTACATCTACGAGTACGTCTTCCACGACCTGCCGATCAGCAGCGCCACCTTCCAGCCGTTCAGCTTCACCTTCCCGCCCAACAGCATGCTGTGCCCGGACGCCCGCGCCGCTACCTCCAACTCGGTGATGGCCGCGACCGGCGCCATGTCCGCGATCGCCAACTGCGTGAGCCGGGCCCGGTACGGCACCACCGAGTGGCACCAGGTGACGGCCGCGCCGGGCAACGGCGGCAACGCCTCGGTGGTCGCCGGGGTGTCCCAGTGGGGCATGCCGTTCGCCGACATGATCGCCTACCCGATCAACACCGAGGGCCAGGGCGCCAGGTCGCACAGCGACGGGATGAACGCCTACGGCTTCCCCTGGTGCGCGTTCGGCCGGGCCCCGGACGTGGAGACGATGGAGAACGAGTTCCCGCTGCTCATCCCGTTCAGCCAGCACTGGGAAGACAGCGGCGGCGCGGGCAAGCACCGCGGCGGGGTCGGCACCGCCCAGCTCTGGGTCGCCCACCACGTGCCGTGGGTGGTGTTCATGTCGATCGCCGACAACAGCATCGTGCAGACGCCGCAGCCGCTGTTCGGCGGCTACACCATGTGCACCTGCCCCGGCCTGGGCCTGGAGGGCGCCGACATCCCCGAGCTGCTGCGGGCGGGCCAGGAAGGCCGGCTCGACCTGGCCTCGCTGCTGGCCGGCAAGTACGGCGGCCGGATCGTCTCCGAGCCCTACGGCCGCTCCACCCGCCCGGTGCTCGGCGACCAGGTGCTCACGCTGGGCCTGTCCACCGGCGGCGCCGGGCTCGGCGACCCGATCGACCGCGATCCGGCAGCGGTGGAACGCGATCTCACCGACGGCATGATCTCCGAGCGGACCGCCACCCGGATCCACGGCGTCGTGCTCGACGCGCAGACTGGCCGGGTTGACACCGAGGCGACCCAGGCGCGCCGGGACGAGATCCGGCGGGACCGGATCGCGCGCGGCAGGCCGTACGAGGAGTTCGCGGCCGAGTGGTCGCAGCGCAAGCCGCCGGAGGACGCGCTGAAGCTCTACGGCTCGTGGCCCGACGGCGCGGTGACCGAGCCGCTCATGCGGCCATGACCCCGCCGCCCGTGACTGCGCACGCAGTGACCCGGCCGCCCGGGGTCGGCGGCCCATGACTCCGCCGCCGGTGACCGTGCCGCCCCGGGCCCGCGCCCGCGCCATGCTGGCGGGCGGCGGAAGCAGCCAGCATGCGCTGGCGGTCCCGCTGGCGCTGCGGCTGGCCGCGCGGATCCAGGAGCGGCCGCTAGACGGTTACCTCAGCGATCCCACCCAGCTGGCCAACGGGCTCCGGGACTTCCTGCAGGCCGTGGGCCCGGACGGGCTGGTCATCACCGACCCGGACGCGCTGGCCGATGACGTGGCCGCGGCCGAACCGGGAGCGCTGGCCGCCGCGCCGCGGGTGTCGGCCGCGCTGGAGGCGGCCCGGAGGCTGCGCGGCACGGTCGGCGACACCGCGGTCCTCGTCGCCCGGCTGCCGGGCCCGGCGGCCGTCGCCGGGCACCGGGCGGGCCGCAGCGACGCGGCCGAGGTGGTCCGGGTGCTGGCCAGGGAGTTCCTCGGCGCGGGGGTCGACGTGATCCTGCTGGCGGAGAAGGAAGGCACCGCGGCCGACGAGCCGGCGCTGCGGACCGTCGCGAACATGGCGCGGTTCCACCGCGCGCTCAGCTACCTGTCCGGCGCCACAGCCTCGTGCATGGCCGCCCCGTCAGTGGTTCCGCTGGACCGTCCTGCCCCGGCCCGCGGTCTGGTCATCACCGAGCGCGACCTGCCGCCGGACACCAGCCTGACCGCCGTCCAGCACTGGATCACCGTCGTCCGCGGAGGGACGCCGCGATGAACGGCGAGCCGACCTCCGCCACCCCCGGCCTGGCAGTCGCGGCCGCCACCCCCGGCCCGGCAGTCGTGGCCGCCACCCCCGGCCTGGCAGTCGCGGCCGCCACCCCCGGCCCGGCATCGACGGCACTCTCATGCTCGTCGGCAGGCGCTCGTAATGATCGTCAGCGACTTTGCACACGCTGCGACCATGGAATGGTGACAAATCGGGCGCATTTTTGGTCGTACCGTGTGCAAAGTGCGCGTGTGGCCGCGGTGTGGGGGCTGAGCGGGTGATGCGATACGAGGATGTGGCGATCCCGGCGGGGCTGGCGTGGAGCTCGCCGTTCGCCAAGTGGCAGGGGCCGCTGGCCGAGGTGTCCAGCCTCGATCTCGCGGCCGACGTGACCGCCCGCGCGCTGGCCGGGCGGCGGGTGGACCCTGGGCTGCTCACCGGGCTGGTGCTCGGCTGGACGATCCCGCAGCCCGGGATCTTCTACGGGGCGTCCACGCTGGCCGGGCGGATCGGCGCGGCCGGCATTACCGGGCCCATGATCAGCCAGGCGTGCGCGACGTCGGTGGCTTCCCTGCACGCGGCGGCCGGATCGGTCGCCGGCCCGGATGACGTCCAGCTGGTGGTGACCACCGACCGGACGAGCAACGGCCCGCAGCTGGCCTACCCGTCGCCGTCGAGCCCGGGCGGCGCCCCGCTGACCGAGCACTGGGTGACCGATAGCTTCGCCCGCGACCCCTGGGCCGGGACCGGCATGCTGGCCGCCGCCGAAACCGTGGCCGCGGAGATGGGCGCCACCCGGGCCGAGCTGGACGAGCTCACCGCGCTGCGGTCCGGGCAGTACGCCAAGGCGCTGGCCGACGACCGCGGCTTCCAGCGCCGGTACATGGTCGAGGCGCACGTCCCCAGGCCCAGGGGCGACCCGCTGGTCGTGGACGCCGACCAGGGCGTCCGCCCCGCGGTGCTGGAGCAGATCCGCGGGCTGCGGCCGGCCAGCGACGGCGGGCGGCACACGTTCGCCAGCCAGACCCATCCCGCCGACGGCTGCGCCGGCGCCGTGGTCACCACTCCCGGCCGCGCCCGTGAGCTGAGCGGCGGCGCCGGTGTCGCCCGGCTGCTGGCCACCGGGTTCGCCCGGGTGGCGCCGACGCACATGCCGCAGGCGCCGGTGCCTGCCGCCCTGGCCGCGCTGCAGGCGGCCGGCGTGGACATGGCGCAGGTCCACGCCGTCACCAGCCACTGCCCGTTCGGAATCAATGATCTTTATTTCGCCCGGCAGACCGGATACCCGGTGGAGCGGATGAACGCTTACGGGTGCAGCCTGGTCTTCGGCCATCCGCAGGCGCCCACCGGGCTGCGCTCGATCGCGGAGCTGATCGAGGAGCTGCGGCTGCGCGGCGGCGGCATCGGGCTGTTCACCGGCTGCGCCGCCGGTGACACCGGCGCGGCCCTCGTCGTCCAGGTCGAGGACTGATGCAGCGGTCGGCCGCGGCGCTGTTCGGGCCGGTGCAGACGGTGGCCGAGGCCGGCCCGGACGGGTCGGTGCGGCTGCGGTCAGCCATCGCGCTGCAGGCAGGCTACGACTCGATGGCGGCCGCGTTCCGGGCGGGCGCGGACCGCCACCCGGACCGGCTGCTCGCCGCCGAGCGGGCCGGCGACGGCTGGCGGACGCTCAGCTGGGGGCAGGCCCGCGAGGCCGCGGACCGGCTGGCGCAGGGGCTGATCGGCGCCGGGCTGGCCAGCCTGCCGATTATGATCCTGTCCGGGAATTCGGTCGATCACCTGCTGCTCATCCTGGCCGGGTACACCTGCGGCGCGCCGCTGGCCGCGGTCACCACCGCCTACTCGCTGGCCAGTCGCGACCACGCCAAGCTCAGGGCGATGGCGGAGCTGGTCGATCCCGGCCTGGTGTTCGCGGCCGACGCCGACGAGTACGCCGGCGCGCTGCGGGCGGTGTCCGCGCCCGGCCGGGTGCTGGCGGCGAACCGGGCCGGCGGCGGGCTGCCGGTGCTCCCGCTCGGCGAGCTCACGGCGGCCGGGCCGACGGGCGCGGTCGAGGAGCACGCCGCCCGGGTCGGGCCCGGCACCGTCGGCAAGATTCTCTTCACGTCCGGCTCGACCGGCACGCCCAAGGGCGTGATCAACACGCACGAGATGATGTGCACCAACCAGCAGATGATGCGCCAGGCCTGGCCGTTCCTGGCCGAGGAGCCGCCGGTGCTGCTGGACTGGCTGCCGTGGAGCCACACGTTCGGCAGCAACCACAACCTCAACATGATCCTGGTCAACGGCGGGACGCTGTGGATCGACGACGGCCGCGGCCCCCGCCCTGATCGGCCGCACCCTGCGCAACCTGGCCGAGGTGCGGCCGAACGTCTACTTCAACGTCCCGGCCGGGCTGTCCCTGCTGGTGCCCGCGCTCGAGGCCGACCCTGAGCTGGCCCGGCGGTTCTTCACCGGGCTCCGGCTGGTGTTCTTCGCGGCCGCCGCGCTGCCGCAGGCGCTGTGGGACCGGATCGAGGCGCTGGCCGCGTCGGCCGGCGCGCCGGTGCCGATGACCACCGCCTGGGGGGCCACCGAGACCGCGCCGGCCGCCACGTCCGCGTACTTCCTGTCGGGACGTTCGGACTGCATCGGGGTGCCGCTGCCGGGAGTCGAGCTGAAGCTGGTCCCGGCCGGCCGCAAGCAGGAGATCCGGGTCAGGGGACCCAACGTCACGCCCGGCTACTACCGGAATCCGGCGGCCACCGAGGCCGCCTTCGACTCCGACGGCTTCTACCGGACCGGGGATGCGGTCCGGTTCGTGGACCCGGCGCGGCCCGACGCCGGGCTGCTGTTCGACGGGCGTATCGCCGAGGACTTCAAGCTCGACACCGGGACCTGGGTCAGCGTCGGCACGCTGCGCAGCGCACTGCTGAGCGCCGGCAACGGGCTGATCAAGGACGCGGTGCTCGCCGGCCACGACGGTCCCTACGTCGCCGCGCTGGCCTGGGTCAGCGCCGACCAGGACGGCGGCCCCGACGCCCCGGCGGTGCGGGCGGGCTGCCTGCGGGCGCTCGATGCGCTCAACTCCGCCGGGAGCGGCTCATCGCAGCGCATCATGCGGCTGCTGGTCATGGACGAGCCGCCGTCGCTGGACGGGGGCGAGATCACCGACAAGGGCTACATCAATCAGCGGGCGGTCCTGGAGCGCAGAATGGATCTTGTGGCCCGGCTGTACGCCGCGGACCCGGCCGCCGACGTGATCTGCTGGCCGCAGGGCACGTCCTGACGCCTACGCGGGCTGGGTCACGGCCTCGGGGATGGCGCGTGCGTAGCCGTCCGGCCCCGGATCGGCCGCGGGGTCCCATTGCTGGTGGACGCGGCCCATCAGGGGCGAGGAGATCAGGAAGTCAGCGGTGGCCCGGTTGCACGCGATCGGGATGTTGCAGACGACCGCGACCCGGAGCAGGGCCTTGACGTCAGGGTCGTGCGGGTGCGGTTCCAGCGGATCCCAGAAGAAGACGAGAAGGTCGATGCCGCCTTCGGCGATGCGGGCGCCGATCTGCTGATCGCCGCCGAACGGGCCGCTGCGGAAGCAGGTGACCGGCAGCCCGAGCTGTTGCTGCAGCAGGCGGCCGGTGGTCGCTGTGGCGAACAGTTCGTGGCCGGCGAGCAGGCAGAGGTTGTACTCCGCCCACTCGAGCATGTCGTGCTTCTTGTTGTCGTGCGCGATCAGCGCGATCCGCCGTCCGGCGGGCGCTGACAGGGCGATAGTCAAGCCGATCCTCTCGGTCGTTCGGTCATCCGGAGAGCAGCGCAGCGCGCCGCGCGGCCAGGAGACGGCGGATCTCCGCGGTGTCTTCATCGCTGTAGCGATCGAGCATCGCGTCCAGGTCGTCCAGGTCGGCGGGGGAGGTGTAGCCCGCCAGGTCGTGCTCGAGGGAGGTGCGCGCGGCGCGCGCCGCGCGCCTGTCCTCGCGGCTGGCGGCTCTCTCAGAGGCCCGGACCGCCCGGGTGCCTCGGAACTGGCAGCGGACCTGCGCCAGCCGCGGGCGTAGTCCGTGGGAAGTGTCCGGCATGTGGTCTGTCCTAACGATCGGAACTGTGTCACGGCCAGTCAACCCGGTGATGAATCATGCGTCCAATGAGTAGGACAACCGTCACCCATGAGCTAGCGTCATGGGTGTGGACACGAACGCCTTGCGCTGGTTCCAGCAGGTCGCCGAAGGCAGCACGGTGACCGAGGTCAGCGAGCTCGGGACCGTCACCCAGCCCGGAGTCTCACGGGCGCTGCGGCGCCTGGAGGCCGAGCTCGGCACGCCGCTGCTGCGCCGGTCGGGCCGCACGCTGCGGACGACCCACGCGGGCACGGTGTTCAAGCAGTATGTTGACGCGATGCTGCACCAGCTCGACGACGGGATCGCGGCCGTCGGCCAGCTCATCCAGCCCGATACCGGCACCGTGGCCCTCGCCTTCCAGCAGTCGCTGGGTACCTGGCTGGTGCCCGACCTCGTCCGGACCTTCCGGGCCGCGCACCCGGGCGTCCGGTTCCAGCTGACCCAGGTCCGCGACGAACTGCATTCCGCTGCCCTCGACGGCGGCCAGGCCGAGCTCGAGATCGGCACCCGCCGCCCCCGCGACCTGGCGGTGCACACCCGGCGGGTGGCGCTGGAGCCGCTGCACCTGGCCCTGCCGCGCGATCACCGGCTCTCCGGCCAGCCGCGCCTGCACCTGGCCGAGGTATCCGGGGAGGACTTCGTCAGCCTCCGGCCGGCCTCGGCCCTGAGGAGGCTGACCGACGACCTCTGCGAGCAGGCCGGGTTCCGCCCGGCCGTGGTCTTCGAGGGCGACGACCTGTTGACCGTCCGCGGCTTCGTGGCGGCCGGACTGGGCGTGGCCATCGTGCCCGCGCCCCGCGCAGGATCACCGGAATCGGGCGCCGGACCGGTGCTGTACCGCGAAATCCTGGATTCCGGAGCGGTGCGGGAGATTTGCCTGAGGTGGTCAGCCGAAAGACGCCTGCTGCCGGCCGCCGAGCTCTTCCGCCAGCACGTCGTCACCATGGCAACAGCCGGACACGTCCCCGTACTGTCCTGACGCGGCCCCAGCCCGTCGCGCGCTCCGGCGCCCTGAGCTCAGGTCATCACCTGGCGGCTGACCGGCGGCTGCAGCACGCAGAGCTCGTTGCCATCGGGGTCGGCGAGGATGTGCCAGCGCCAGCCGTCCTCAGCGACAGGCTGCTCGGTCAGCAGGGACGCCCCGAGACCGAGAATCCGCCCGACCTCGGCGTCCAGGTCACGGGTGCGCAGGTCGATATGCAACCGGTTCTTCCCCAGCTTGACGTCGTCCACCTGCTGCAGGAGCAACTCGATCCCCTCGCCGCTGGCAGGCGTCAGGCTCCGGTACCGTCCGCTCGCCGCTGAGCCCGCTGAATAGCCCAGCACCTCAGCCCAGAACCGGGCTGAGCGAGCCAGGTCCGAGCAGTCGATCACGATAACCAGCTCACCATTCCGGTAAAGGTGCGGCATCCTGCCCATGCCACCATGATCACATCCGGCAGCGACGCGGGAGGTTAGCGCCGCCTGGCTGCCTTCGCCTTGGCCGAACTGCAGGCCCCTGGACTGTTGACCAAGAGTGGCGCAACTGGTAACGCTGAGTGCTGTGGATTCGTTTACAGGAAAACTCGCGGTGGTGACCGGCGGCGGCTCGGGTATGGGCCGCGAGCTTGTCCGCCAGCTGGCGGGGCAGGGATGTTCGGTCGCGGCGTGCGACCTGAACTCCGACGCCGTCGCGGTGACCGCGGCCACGGCGTGGGCGGCCGCCCCGCCCGGCGTCCGGGTCACCCACCATGCCTGCGACGTTGCTGACGAGGCGCAGGTCCTGCGGTTCCGCGATGAGCTGCTCGAGGAGCACGCCAGCGATCACGTGGACCTGGTCTTCAGCAACGCCGGCATGGGCGGCGGCGAAAGCTTCATCACCAGCGGCCGCGAGGTGTGGGAGCGCACGTTCGCCGTGGACTGGTGGGGCGTCTATTACTGCGCCCGCGCGTTCCTGCCGCTGCTGATCGCGAGCGGTGACGGCGTCCTGGTCAACACCAGCAGCGTGAACGGTTTCTGGGCGTCGCTGGGTCCGGGCGTGCCGAACAACGCCTACAGCACGGCCAAGTTCGCCGTGCGGGGCTTCTCGGAGGCGCTCGTCGAGGACCTGCGTGCCCACGCGCCCGGTGTCCGGGTGGCCGTCGTGATGCCGGGACATGTGGGCACCGACATCATCTCGAACAGCCTCCGTGCCCGCGGCCTGCCGGAGCCGGCGCACATGAGCGACGCCCAGCTGGCCGAGCTGATTCCCGGCGAGGCGCAGGCCGCGCTGATCCGCGCCGGCGCGCTGCGCGAGGGCGCGTCAGCCGACGACCTGCGCCAGATGCTCGTGCAGGCGAACGCCGATTTCCGGGACAAGGCACCGCTCAGCGCGGCTGACGCGGCGACCATCATCCTGGACGGGGTGCGATCGGGGGCCTGGCGGATCCTCGTCGGCGAGGACGCCAAGATGATCGACGCGGCGGTGCGCCAGAAGCCCGAGGCCGCCTACAACTACGCCGAGCTGTTCAGCGGGCTGGCCGCAGAGCCGGCCGCAGCTGCACCTGAGCAATAGGCACGCGGGCGGCCTTACGGGCGGCAGGCAGGCCCCGGACAGGTGCCGCAGACAGGGGAGGCAGTCATGCGCGGACCCGGAAGCGCGGCTGCCGGGCGGCCTGACGGCCGGGCCGGCCTGCTGCGGTTATCGGCGTATCCCTGGTGATCGCGGCCAGCCTCGCCGCCGCCGGCTGCGGAAGCAGCAGCAGCTCCAGCGCGCCGGGCTGCTTCCCGAAGCGTGCGGCTGCGGGCAGCTCATCCCCGCCGGCGGCCGCGAGCAACGCGGCGCCCAGCGGCTCGCCTAGCCCAGGGGCCACGGCGGGCTGGCCGCTGCCAGGCGCCAACCTGCAGAACACGCGGGATGTGGCGAGCGCGATCACCAGCTCGAACGTCTCGAGGCTGGGCGTGGCGTGGACGGTCCCGATCAAGGCGACCACCCTGGGCCTGGACTACGCCACCACGCCGGTGGTGGTGAACGGCGTGGTGTACACGCAGGATCTCACGTCGAACGTGATGGCGATCGAGCTCGCCACCGGCAAGGTGCTGTGGACGCACACCTACAACTCGGTCAACGGCGGCCCGGACGGCGTCAACGTGGCCGGCGGGACCGTGTACGCGGCGACGAGCCATGCCGCGGTCGCCCTGTCGGCCGCCACCGGCAGGCAGCTGTGGAGCCGGACGCTGGTCGGCAACGACCGCGAGGGCATCGACATGGCCCCCGGCTACCACAACGGCACCGTGTACGTGTTGACCGTCCCGGTCAATCCGGTCGTGGGCGAGTATCTCGGCGGCGCCAACGCGACCCTGTGGGCGCTGAACGCCAGGACCGGCGCGCCGCAGTGGTCCTGGGACGAGGTGCAGAACCTGTGGGGGAAGCCGGGCATCAACTCCGGCGGCGGCCTGTGGGATCCGCCGTCGTTCGACAGCCAGGGCAACATCTACATCGGCATAGCCAACCCTGGCCCGATCGCCCAGAACGGCTGGCCTAGCGGCTACCCGTGGGGGACCAGCCGGCCCGGCCCGGACCTGTACACCGACTCGGTGGTGAAGCTCAGCCCGCACGGCAGGCTGCTGTGGTACTACCAGCTCACCCCGCACGACCTCTATGACTGGGACCTGCAGAACTCGCCGGTCCTGACGACCGCCAACCGGCGGCCGGTGGTGATCGCCGGCGGCAAGGCCGGCATCCTGGTCGAGCTCAGCGAGCAGACCGGCAAGCTGATCTGGAAGCTCCCGGTGGGCGTGCACAGCGGGCATGACAACGACGGGCTGCGCACCGAGTACGCCAAGCCGGCCGCGCACATCCCGCTGCCCGCGAAGTTCTGCCTCGAGCCCGGCGTGTTCGGCGGCATCGAGTCCCAGCTGGCGACCAACGGCTCGACCACGTTCGCGGCCGTCACCAACCTCCCGGTGCCGCTGTCCCGCAACGGCGTGGCGGAAAGCTCCGCAGCATTTGCGGCGGCCGTCAGCCAAGCCACCGGCGAGATGGTCGCGGTCAACCAGGACACCGGAAAGCTCGAATGGGACGACCAGCTGCCGTCAGCGCCCTACGGGGCCGCCACGGTCACCAACAACGTCGTCTTCACCACCACCTTCCACGGTGACCTGTACGCGTTCAACACGGCCACGGGGGCAGTCCTGCTCAAGACGCCGATGTCGGCCGGCTCGAACGCCCCGGTCACCATCGACGGTGACTACGTGATCGCCGGGGCGGGCGCCGCGGTGTCGGCGTCGCAGCGACCGCTGATCATCGCCTACAAGCTCGGAGCGACGGGCAAGCTCCCCCACACCGTCGGCCCGTAGCCGACCCGCCGGAGGCATCGTCATGGATCAGCCGAACGGCTCCGCCCTTAGCCCTCACCCAGGCGCTTGACGCCAGCGACGGATACCGGCCAGGTCGCCTGACGTGGCCGGTATCCGTGGTATTCGCGGGCCGTATCAGCTCGCGTGGATCGCGCCTGCCTTCTGGAGTGTCTGGTAGACCGAGACTGCGGTGCCGAACAGCCCGTCGTCGTTGTTGTCCACTGCGCTGTTGACGGCGAGGGCGATGATCAGGCCGCAGCGGGGGAAGTAGAAGTGCTCGAACCGGTAGCCGAGGGTCCCGCCGCGGTACCACCACACCGTTCCCACTGGCTTGTAGGTGAGCTGGGTGACGCCGAGGGCGTAGCCGTTCGGATCGGCCGCGGTGGTCGTGCGGATGGGCTTGCCGGTGGTCTCGGACACCAGGCTTTCGAGCTCGCGCTGCTGGCGCGGGGGCAGTTCGGCGCCCTGGTAGAGGTCACGCTCCCAGGTGGTCATGTCGGCCAGTGAGCTGACGATGCCGCCGGCCCCCTGGGTCCAGGTGATGGCGAGGGGGGGCATGGCCTTGCCGAGCAGGGACGGGGCGCCGGGCATGTCGAAGTACCCGGCAGGCATCCGGGCGGCATCGGCCGCGGGGCAGGTGTAGGGCGCGTAGCACAGGTCGTGCAGCCGCAGCGGGGTGATGATCCGGCTGGTGAGCTGGCTGGCGTAGGAGTGATGCGTCACCCGCTCGATGATCATCTGCGCGAGGATGTAATCGGTGTCGGAGTAGTAGTAGCCCGCGGGCGCGAGCGGCAGCCCGGCGGCGTAGGAGACGAGCCGGGCCGCGGTGAAGCGGGTGCCCGGTGCCTTCGCGATCGCGGTGACGAAGGCGGGCTGGGCCGCGTAGTTGGGGATGCGGCTGGTCATGTTCAGCAGCTGCCTGATCGCGACGGTGCGCCAGGCCGGGTACTGGGGAAGCCACTTCCCGAGCGGGTCGCTGATCGAAAGCCTGCCTTCGGCTTCCAGTTGCAGCAGGAGCACCGACGTGAAGGCCTTGGTGTTGCTGCCGACTTGCCACAGCGCGCTGGTCGATACCGGGGTCCCGCCGGTGTACCGGGTCGTCCCGGCGGCCAGGCTGATGGCCGGGCCGCTGCCGGGGAAGGTGACCCGCAGCGAGACCGCGGAGATGTGCTCGGCCTTGCGGCGGGCGGTCAGGTAGGTGCTGAGGTCGTGGCGCAGCGCCATCCGCAGCGCGCCGCCGTTCGGCCGGGCCGGCCTCGCCGCGGCGCTGGCCGGGCTGCCGGGGAAGACCCCGGCCGCGCCGATCAGGGCCAGGGTGGCCGCGGCGGCCGTCAGCGTGTTGCGGGTACTTCTTCGCAGTGTGTGCGGGTTCGCGGTTCTCATGTCAGCTCCTAGAGGCTGTACGTAGCGCGGGTGGTCGCGGGGTCTGGGGGTGCTGCCGGCAATGGCGTTTGCGCGGCGTCGTCGAGCTGGGCGGCCGGACGGGCGGCGGCCTGCCAGATCCGGGCCGCGAGAAGGATCATCGCGACGGCGAAGGGCAGCATGAACAGCACGACTTTGGGGCCGCCTGATCCCTGTGTTTCCGCGATTTCGAGCCCGGCGGTGAACAGGACCGCAAGCCAGCGCGGCACGCTGCGGCTGCGCCACAGCGCGAATCCCATCACGACCGGCGCGGCGTACTCGCTGACGAAGTAGACGTACGCGGCCACGCTGGATGGCGCGGAGTGGAAGCTGGTCACCAGGAAGCGGGCCGCCGCCTGATGCGGCATGTGCGCCGACGCGGCAGCGGCGAGATCGATCCCGACCAGGACGTTCACGATGGCGCCGGAGAAGGCGCCCAGGATGCCCAGCACCGCAGCGACCGTGGCGATCACCCAGCCGCGCCTGGTGACCAGCGCGGCGATCGCCGCATACGAGACGGCCAGCCCACCCAGCGCCAGCAGCGAGAGCGACTCCGACAGGTACAGCTGTGCCGAGTGGCGGGCCGCGACAGGCAGCACCCGGAGGGCGGTGGCCGCACTGGTGATTGCCTGGTCGGTTCCCTTGGGGTTCAGTGCCTCGGCGCCCGCATAAAGTACGGCGGTGACAGGCAGGAAGCCGGCCAGCAACCGCAGGCGTATCCGGGCAGCGTTATTCACGGGGCTCTCCGAGTCGTATTGCCGGCCAATCCGTCAATCTCAGTCACTGTGCGTCCTTTGTGTCGGCGCTGATGACGAGAACGCTACGGGCCCCGTCACCAGCCGGAATCTGCCCCGGGGCCACTGTTCGCACGGCTGCGTATGCCTTTAGGCATAGGCATCGAGGCCGCGCCGGCCGCCTGACATGTGCGACGCCGCGATGCGCGACTGCGAGAATGCGAGTATGTCCTTCTGGAATCGGGTCGAGAACCCGGGCGCGCGTCCGCTGCGTTCCTGGGTTTTCGACATCGTGGTTGCGATCGCCGCGGCGGCAGCATCGACGGCGCAGTTTTCGTTCGGCCAGAAGGTGCACGCTGCCGCGCTGCCGCTGGCGGCCGGCCTGACCGTCGCGGTAGTGACGGCCCTGGCGCTGCCCCTGCGCCGGGTCTGGCCCGGCCCGGTGTTCGCCTGGACGGTCGTGGCCGCTGCCGTCCTGGCGCAGTGGCCGGCTCACGGCACGCTGTTCCCGGTCGTGCTGGCCGTCGCCCTGTACACGGTCGCCGCCACGATGCGCAGGGCTGAGGCGCTGGCCGCGGCGGTGCTCGTGGCCGGCGTCCTGCTCTTTGTGGTTGCCCGGGACGGCACGCTGCACTGGGGGCTCGCGCTCTCGGACACCGCCGGGTACACGGCCGCTGTCCTCATCATTGGCCTGTACGTGAGCACCCGTCGCGCTTATCTCGCTGAGCTGCGCGAGCGGGCCCGGCGCCTCGAGCGCGAACGAGGCCGGGACAGCGCACTGGCCACGGCGGCGGAACGGGCGCGCATCGCCGAGTATGGCTGCCTTACTTCGCGATGACCAGCCGCACATACGCGCCGTAGCCGGCCAGGAATAGCAGCACTGCCACCATGACCGACACCAGGACCGTGAACCACGCGCCGTAATCCTTCACGGGCACGCGGCATTCGGTCATCCACGCGTAGCGCTCGCGCACGACCGGCGGCAGCGGCCAGCGCGGCCGGTGCCGGCCGGGAATGGCCTGCTCGACGAAGAACAACTGCACGGTGTTGCCGACCGGCGCGTAGATCCGGTGGATCACCTGCGCCGCGACGAAGCCGATCAGGAGCGCCTGGTACCTGACCAGCCAGCCCGGCACCCCGAGATGGAGGATGTTGACCAGCCAGATACCGAGGGTGATGATCGGGAACGCCGCCATGAAGATCACCAGGGGAGAGGTGACCAGCCGCAGCCAGCCGACCCGATGACCCCAGTACTTCTTCTTGGCGATGATCGACCTGATGAACAGCGTGGCGAATACGGCCTCGTAGCAGTCGCGGTAGTCGTGCCGCCCCGGCGTCCACCACTTGTAGGGGAGCAGGTGGTCCCACCCCGGCTTGAGGTAGAGGGCGGTGTGACCGCCGGTTCCCGGCCACTTCACTTGAGTGACCAGGTAGTACACGGCGGACACCATGTAGGCGCCGATCGCCGCGCCCGCTACCGACCAGACGATCTGCTGCATCCACCGCAGGTGAATCCGCTTGCCGTTGACCTTGATGCGCCTGGGGGGGTGCAGTTCCGCAGGAGCCTCGGTGGTGGTCACAAGATCGCTCTCTTCTGTCCGTCCCCTCGCGCGCCGCCGCCACGGAGTACCCGGCGCCGCCTGCCGTTAATAAGACCATATTTCGGCACATCAGTCGGGCCGACTGGGTCGTATGGGAGAGTGCCGGCAGCGGGGGCAATCGCAGCGAAGGGTGTGCCGGGTCGGTGGCGAACCCGCCCATCCCGACGATGATCGTCTGACGGGCGGTGCGGGGCGGGCAGCGGTGCGCTACGGGATCAGGAACTTGCGGGTCCAGGCCCTGCTTATATAGGACGCGTTGGTGATCGCCCACGGTACGGTGTGGTCCTTCTCGCCGGAGATGAGCAGCATCGGGCCGCGGTCGGGATTGCCGGTGTCGACCTTGACCTCGGTCCACGGGTTGAGGTTGGCCGCCGCGGCCTGGAAGAGCGGCAGGCCGGAGGCGGGCACGGCGAAGGTCTCGTACATTTCTTTCGCCTCGTCCTCGGGCACGGCGTTGGCGAAGGCTTAACGGAACTGGTCGTAGGTGAGCGGCACCGCGCGGTGCCGGTTGGCAAGGGGACGGTAACCCGGTCAGGGCGGCGGCAGCTGACCGGCCCGCCGGGCTTCCCGGACCAGATTACGAAACTTGAGTTGCGGAATCCGGCCGTCCTCCTGTAACCTCACTTACGCTACTAAGGTAGCGGAAAGAGGTGGACAAGGATGAGCCAGGATGCCGTGGCCCGGCGCGGCCGTCCGCGCGACCGCGCGGTTGACCGGCGCGTCATGACCGCAGCCTGGGAGCTGCTGCACGCAGGCGGCTACCCGGCACTGAACATGGACGAGGTAGCCGAGCGCGCCGCGGTGGCGAAGACCACGCTCTACCGGCGGTGGCCGACCAAGGACCACCTGGCCGTTGCCGTGGCCGCCGGGATACTGGGCGAGGTCCCGATCCCCGACACCGGTGACCTGCGCCGCGACCTGACGAGCTTCGCCGCGGCGCTCGCCGGGAGCCTCAGCCGGCTCCGCCTGGCCGGCAGCCCCGATGGCGGCGCCTCGGCCGGGCTTGCCGCCGAACTCGTTGCTGCCGCCGCCCGTCATCCCGACATCGGCGAGCTGGTCCGGGCCGGGTTCGCGCAGCGGCACGCCCTCGCCCGGGCCCGGCTCGAGCGGGCCAGCGAGCGGGAGGGACTCCGCCGCGACATCGACCACGCCGTCCTCATCGACCAGCTGGTCGGGCCGGTCTGGTACCAGATCCTGATCACCGGCGGCCCGGCCGACCCCGGCTACGCCGAGCGCCTCGTCGGCGCCGTACTCGACGGCGCCTTCACCACCGCAAGCAAGGGAGCTGACCATGAGCGATGAGAACACAACTCTTTCCTCAGCCGAACGGGCAGAGCCCGGCCACAGGCCGAGCGCCAGGGCCGGCGAGCCCGGTCGCGTCCGCCGCGCCAGCCGGCGCCGCGCCGTGCTGCTCGCCGCCGCCGGGGCCATCCTGCTGATCCTGGCCGGCTACGCCGCCTGGACCAACGTTCAGCCCTACACGCTGCAGGCGTCGGTCCAGATCCAGGCCACCCCGCAGCAAGTCTGGGCGGTCCTCACCGACCTGCCCGGCTATCAGCGCTGGAACCCCTTCATCATCTCCTCCGCCGGCCAGGTCAGGGTGGGTGCCACGCTGACCAACCTGATGCACGACGCCACCGGCAACACCACTTTCACCCCGACGGTCCAGGTCGTCGAGCCCGGCCGCGAGCTGCGCTGGATCGGCCGGGTCGGCTTCGGCGGCATCTTCGACGGCCAGCACACCTTCACGATCCAGCGGCTCGGACCCGGCCGCGTGCTCTTCACCCAGCGGGAGAACTTCACCGGCGTGGCGGTCCCGTTCTTCGCGGGCAGGCTGCACGCCAACACGCTGCCGCAGTTCCGCGCCATGAACGCGGCCCTGGCGCGCCAGGTCAGCGGCGGCTAGCGCACCGAAATGCCGGCGGCAGGCGGGATCATAGCTCCATGAGCAACCAGGCTGAGTCCCCGGATGCGAGTATCCGGCCGTTCCGCATCGACATCCCGCAGGCTGACGTGGACGACCTGCGGTACCGGCTGGCCCGGACCCGCTGGCCCGACCAGCTGCCCGGCGTCGGCTGGGACTACGGGATCCCGCTGAACTACGTGCAGGAACTGGCCGGGTACTGGCGCACCGGCTATGACTGGCGTGCGCACGAGCGGCAGCTGAACGAGTTTCCCCAGTTCACCACCACGATCGACGGGCAGAATGTCCATTTCCTGCACGTCCGCTCGCCCGAGCCGGACGCCCTGCCGCTGATCATCACCCACGGCTGGCCCGGCTCCGTCGCCGAGTTCATGAACGTCATCGGCCCGCTCACCGACCCGCGTGCGCATGACGGAGATCCGTCGGATGCCTTCCACCTGGTCGTCCCCTCGATCCCGGGTTACGGGTTCTCCGGCCCCACCCGGGAGACGGGATGGAACCCGCGCCGGATCGCGCGGGCCTGGGATGAGCTGATGCAGCGGCTCGGCTACCGCAGGTACGGCGCCCAGGGCGGGGACTGGGGCTCGTCCATCTCCCGGGAACTGGGCCTCGTCGTGCCCGGGCACCTGTTCGGCGTGCACCTGAACATGCTCTTCGCCCAGGGGCCGGACGACCAGCCCGACCTGACCGACGAGGAGAAGGCCCGGCTGCAGCGGCTGCGCCAGTTCCGCACGTCGGGGAGCGGATACGGGGCGATCCAGTCCACCCGCCCGCAGACGCTGGCCTACGGGCTCACCGACTCACCGGCCGGCCAGCTCGCCTGGATCACCGAGAAGTTCGGCGAGTGGACGGACGGGGGACTGCCCGACGAGGCCGTGGACCGGGACCAGCTCCTCACCAACGTCACGATCTACTGGCTGACCGCCACGGCCGGGTCATCGGCCCGGCTCTACTACGAGGCGGCCCGCTCCCGCGCCTGGGGGCCGCCCGAGAACTCCACGGTGCCCACCGGCGTGGCCGTGTTCCCGCGCGAGATCGCGCCGGCCATCCGCCGGTTCGCCGAGCTGTCCAACAACATCGTGCACTGGTCCGAGTTTGACCGTGGCGGCCACTTCGCCGCCATGGAGGCGCCGGACCTGCTGACCGGCGACGTGCGCGAGTTCTTCCGCCGGTTCCGCTGATGCGCCCGGGCCCGGACCGATGCCGCTCAGGACGCGGCTACTGCCTGGGCTACCTGCTTGATCACCGGGATCCGCGGGTCGCTGGCGCTGCTGATGACATTAGATTTGATGCCGTTGCCCTTGCTGCCGAAGTACATCGCGCCGAGCGTGATACTCCCGGTGCTTATCAGGTTGGTGAGGTAACTGCCGTATTCATTCCACCAGGGCATGTTCATCGGATTGAAGACGACGTTGCTGCCTGCCTCCCATCCCCACTCGGCTATGCCGGCGGGTATCCCGGCCGTCCGGGCGGTCGCTATGAGATTGTCGAGGCGCGATCCCGCCCGGAATCCGGTAGCGTAGTAGTCCATCCACAGCTCGTCCGGCGTAGGGTTGGAAGGAAAGTAAGTTTCTGCGCGGGGTATCGCCGGGAAGCCGCAGCCCGGGTTGTAGCCGCAGGTAACACCCGCGCCCTGAATGACCGGCGCATAGTAGCTCCAGTACGTCTGCCATTCTTGCTGTGTTTTGAACGCTTTGTTATTGCATTCCGTGTAGAGGACGACCCGGTAGGCCAGGCCTGAGGTATTGAGCATGGCCAGCCACTTCGCCATCCGTTTCTGATCGGTTGGCGTCATCAGCCTTGTTGGTTCAACTGACACCAGGAACTGACAGCCGGAAGCGGCAAGCTGCGTCATCTTC
The DNA here is from genome assembly GCA_963702235.1 of uncultured Actinomycetes bacterium. Lineage (GTDB taxonomy): Bacteria > Actinomycetota > Actinomycetes > Streptosporangiales > Streptosporangiaceae > PALSA-505. The sequence continues at coordinate 104,794 of CAVPBZ010000012.1, read as the reverse complement.
GGGGGTGGCTGTGTCGGGAACGAGCCGTGCCCCATGTAGATTTTCTCGAACGTCTTGGCCATCGGCAGGCCGACATAACCATCAAATAGATTCGCGGCCTCGGTATAGCTGGTGACGCCGTATGCTCCGAGGTTTACGGTGGCGCCCGCTAGCGGCGTGACGGCAGCCCGTGCTCGGGTGCCGCGTAGTGACGGCAGGGCGGCTACGGCAGCGATACCTGCCGTCGCACCGAGGAATTCACGCCTGGATAGGCCTCGCAATGACTGTTCCCCCTCTGGGAGCTTCGCGGCGGCTCAGCTGCCGGTCTCGTTGGCGACGAACACCTCTATGGCGGAATTGCTGTTCTTGTACTGGCCGCCCGCGACGCAGGTCCCCGCGGGGGCGCACGACACGGACTGGGTCGCGGCCAGTCCGCCGGCGTTAAGCACGGCGGTCCCGGGGACCTCTTCCGCGCTGCCCCACGTGCCGCCGGTCTCGCTGGCGACGAACGCCTGCTCGACGCCCGGGGTGCCCGAGTAGTACCCGCCGGCGCTGCAGTCACCGACCGCGGAGCACGACACCGAGGCGGTCACGGCGCCCGGGCCGCCCTGGTCGAGGGCCGCAGTGCCGGGAACCTCCTGCGCGGTGCCCCACGTGCCGGCCGTCTCGTTGACGACGAACGCCTGGTTGTCGAAGGCGGCATCCTCATAGAACCCGACAGCAACGCAGTTGCCCGCCGTCGGGCACGACACCGAGTTGACCTGGGCGAGCCGGCGCTGGTTAAGGGCCGCGATTCCGGGGACTTCCGCCGCGGTGCCCCATCTGCCGCCGGTGTCGCTGACGACAAAAGCCTCCGTGGCGGGCGTGCTGTCGGTGTATTGGCCGCCGGCGCTGCAGTTGCCCGCCGTGGCACACGACACCGAGGTGATCACGGCATACCCGCCGCCGTTGAGTGCCGCGGTGCCGGGGACCTCGGCCGCGGTGCCCCACGTGCCGCCGGTCTCGCTGACGACGAACGCCTGAGTCACCGGGATGCCGTCCGTAGTGCTGGATGCGTAGTATCCGCCAGCGCTGCAGCCGCCGGCGGCGCACGACACTGACGAGGTCGCGGCGCGACCGCCGGCGTTGAGTGCCGCGGTGCCGGGGACCTCGGCCGCGGTTCCCCATCTGCCGCCGGTCTCGCTGACGACGAATGCCTGCTGGCGGCCGGAGGCGTCGGTGTAGTACCCGCCGGCGCTGCAGCTACCCGCCGAGGAGCACGACAGCGAACTGATCGCGGCGCCGGGGTTGCCCTGGTTGAGCGCCGCGGTGCCGGGGACCTCGGCCGCGGTTCCCCAGGTACCTGCGGTCTCGCTGACGACGAATGCCTGCTGGCGGCCGGAGGCGTCGGCGTAGTACCCGCCGGCGCTGCAGCTACCCGCCGCGGAGCACGACAGCGAGGTGGTCCGGGCACGCCCGCCGGCGTTCAGCGTCGCCGTGCCGGGTACCTGCTCCGCCTTCCGCCAGGTGCCGCCGGTCTTGTTGACGACAAACGCCTGAACCGTCGGGACGCCAGCGTTGAAGGCCGTCGTATAGGACCCGCCGGCGCTGCAGACGGTTAACGTCGCGCACGACACCGAGCCGATTCCGTCCTGTCCGCCCTTGTTCAGGCGATTGCTGCCGGGGATCTCCGCGGCGGTGCCCCAGGTGGCGGCCGGGGCCGCAGCACGGTCAGTGGCCGCCGCGCCCGCACTCGTCGCCGCACTACCGCCGGCCAGGACGACCGAGCAGAGCGCGGCCGCCGCGGTCACCAGGGCCGGGCATCGCCTCATGGATCACCATCCCTGATCTCCGCACCGTCTGGTCTCGCGATGCCCCTGGTGCCAGCCGTCGGGTCCAGCGGAGCCAAGGGGGCAAAACACGCATTAAACGCACACATTAGGCGTAAGCGATCGGAGTGGTCAATGACGCCGGAACCGCGCCTGGAGTCAGGTGCCCTCAGGGAAATGACAGGCGACCAGGTGAAGCGGTCGTCGCCCGCCAGCGGCGGCTCGGTCGTCGTGCACATGGCCTGCGCCTTCCAGCATCTCGTGTGGAAGCGGCACCCGGCCGGGGGATTGAGCGGGCTCGGCGGCTCGCCCTGATGGCTGAGCCGTCGCCGGCTGACCTGAGGATTCGGAACGGGCACAGCCGAAAGCAGCGCGCGTATAGGGGTGCCGGGGCGCCGATGATCGCGCAGTTCGTGCTGAGCCCCGCCGATCCCCTCGGCGCCGGATTCAGCCTCGGCTAGCGCCGGGCCGGCGGCCGGCCCGTACTGTGGCCACGGGCCGCGCCGCCTGAGCTGAGGCCTTTCGACCCGCTGCGAAGGGAGCCCGGGCCATGAGCCGCGTCGTTGTCATCGGTGCCACCGGGCACATCGGCAGTTACCTGGTGCCGCGGCTGGTGAGCGGCGGCCACGAGGTGATCGCCATCAGCCGCGGCACCCGCGAGCCGTACCACCCGAGCCCGCAGTGGGCCTCGGTCACCATGATCACGGCGGACCGCGAGGCGCAGGACGCCGGGGGAACGTTCGGCGCCCGGGTCGCGGCGCTGCACCCCGACGCGGTGATCGACCTGGTCTGTTTCACCGCCGCGTCAGCGCGGCAGCTCGTGGACGCGCTGCGCCCGTCCCGGCCGCTGCTGATCCACTGCGGCACGATCTGGGTGCACGGTCCCGCGCTGCGGGTGCCGGTCACCGAGGACGAGCCCCGGACCGGCTACGGCGAGTACGGCACGGCCAAGGCGGAGATCGAGGCCCTGCTGCACCGCGAGACGCTGGCCGGCGGCGTTCCCGCGATCGTGCTGCACCCCGGTCACATCAGCGGGCCGGGCTGGCCGGTCATCACGCCGGCCGGCAACCTGGATCCCGGCGTCTGGACCAGCCTGGCCACCGGCCTGCCGCTCGCGCTGCCCGACCACGGGCTGGGCGTCCTGCACCACGTGCACGCCGACGACGTGGCGCAGGCGTTCGAGCGGGCGCTGTCCCGGCCGGCCGCGATCGGGGCCAGCTTCCACGTGGCGGCCGAGCAGGCGATGACGCTGCGCGGCCTGGCGGCCGGCGTCGCGCGGTGGTTCGGCCGTGAGCCGGTGCTGGACTTCGTCGACTGGCCGGAGTTCGGCCGGCGCGTCGGTCCCGAGCACGCGCAGGTCACCCGCGAGCACACCTTCCGCAGCATCACCGCGAGCATCGGCCGGGCCAGGCAGGCCCTGGACTACGCGCCGCGGTACAGCTCGCTCGACGCGCTGCACGAGGCGCTGGCCTGGCTCGTCGCCCACGGCCAGGCAGACGTGGGCGGCCAGCAGTTCCCCGCATCCGGCCTGGTGCCCGCGCAGCCGGACATCCGCGCCGCGGGCGCCGGGCCGCCCTGACGGGCCCCCCGCTGCCAGCGCGCGCCGCGCAACGCCAGCGCCGGCGCCGGCCTGGCGGCGGAGCCGTTCGGGAAACTGCCGCGGCTGACGCTGCCCGCCGGTGCATCATAGGCGGATGCCGCTGTTCGCTTTTGAGGGCCGGGAGCCGTCGGTGAGCCCGCAGGCGTGGATCGCACCGACCGCGACGCTGGTCGGGGACGTGCGGGTCGAGGCCGAGGCATCCATCTGGTACGGCGCGGTGCTGCGGGCCGACTTCGGGCCCATCGTGGTCCGGCGCGGCGCCAACATCCAGGACGGCTCGGTCCTGCACGGCGGCCCGGATCCCGTCACGGAGGTCGGCGAGGGCGCGACCATCGGTCATCTGTGCGTGGTCCACGGCGCGGTCGTGCACGAGGAGGCGCTGGTGGGCAACGGCGCCACCGTGCTCGACGGCGTGACCGTCGGCCGCCGCGCGCTGGTGGCGGCCGGCTGCACTGTGCCGCCGGGGATGACGATCCCCGAGGGCATGCTCGCCGTCGGGGTGCCGGCCCGGATCGCCGGCCAGGTCACCGGGACGGCGAAGCTGTGGGTCGAGACCAATCCGGCGGCCTACCGCGAACTCGCCCGGCGGCACGCTGCCGGCATCCGCCTGGTCGCCGGCACCCGCACCGGGTCCGGGGAGGCCGGCCAGCGGTAAGCAGCTCAGCCGGCGAAAGCAGCTCAGCCGGCGAAAGCAGCTCAGCTGGCGAAAGCAGCTCAGCTGGCGAAGGTGCGGAACACCGGCCAGCCGATCTCGGTGCGCCAGGCGGCGCTGTCACCGGTCTCGCGCGGCCCGACGAGGTAGGTCTCGCGCACCGGCCCGGCGAGAGCGAGGGCGTGCTCGGTGACGTAGCTGCCCAGCTGGCCGTAGGACACGTCGATGTCGTCGTGCGGGCCGTGATGCATGGCGACCGCCAGTTCGCCGGCGGGCACGGTGAACGGCCGGACCCGGCCGCGGGCGGGCGGGTCGGCGACCGGGACGTAGACGACGGCGCTGCCCCGTTCGTCGGTGAACAGCTCGTTGTCGTACAGGCCGCCGGCCGGGTCGGCCGGCGTCAGGTCCAGCGACCTGAGCGTCTCGTCGAGCTCGGCCATGGCCGAGCCGTACCAGGCGAGGACCTCGCTGTGGTCGACGGTCGCGCGGATCGCGGCCGCGGGGAACGCCGCCACCGCCCGGACGTCGATCTGCACCGGCGCGCTGGCGGGCTCGAGCAGGCGGCGCAGTGAGGTTACCGCCGACCGGGTCTGGTCGAGCTGGGTTTCCAGCCGCTCCAGGTGGACCGCGATCAGCGTGCTCCTGGCCCGCGGGTCGGCCGTGGCCAGGACGTCCCTGACCTCGCGCACCGGCATGCCGAGGTCGCGGAACCGGCGGATCACCTGGGCCGTCGGCACCTGCGACGTGGCGTAGTAGCGGTAGCCGGTCAGCGGGTCGACCCGCGCTGGCTCCAGCAGCCCGGCCTCGTGGTACCGGCGCAGCGTCTTCACGCTCAGGTGCGTGATCCGGGAGAAGTCACCGATGGTCAGGCCGGGCCGCATGACTCCACTGTGCACCCTCCCGCGCGGGGAGAGTCAAACCCCGGGACCAGCCTCTTCATCCGCCGGGGGGACGCCTTGACTCTCCCCCCGGGGGAGCCCGGAGGGTGGTGGCACCGCCTACCGAGGAGGACGAGATGAGCAGCACCCTGCCGGCGCCTGTCCAGGGCTACATCACCGCGGGCAACGCCTTCGACGGCGATGCGCTGATCGGCTGGTTCGCCGCCGATGCGTTCGTCAACGACGCCCGCCGCGAGTTCTAGGGCCAGGACGCGATCCGCGGCTGGCTCGACCGCGAGGTCATCGGCGACAAGGTGACGATGGACGTCACCGCCAGCTCCGAGCACTACGGGGACGTCATCGTGCACGCCGTGATGGACGGTGAGTTCGACAGGACGGGACTGCCCGACCCGCTCATCCTCACCCACTACTTCACGGTCCGCGACAACCGGATCACGCGGCTGATCATCATCCGCAACGAGACGGCGCCTGAGCCGGCGTCCTAGCCGCAGCGGGCACAGGCCGGGAAGTTGCCCGCCTCGCCGCCACCTGCCCGGCCGGCCATGGCAAGGTGTGCAAGCGGGGCCGCACCGGGACGGCCTCAGCACGGGCAGGGGTGATCGCATGCAGGCAACGGCACTGGTGGCGGGCGGGTCGGGCGGCCTGGGCAGCGCGGTGGTGGCAGACCTGCTGGCCGCGGGCTGGCGGGTGGTGGTGCCGTGGATCGCCGAAAGGGAGCTGTCCCGGCTGCCGGATGCCGACGGCCTGGAACTCATACGAGCCGACCTGTTCGAGCCGGATTCGGCCGCCGCGGCGGCGTCCGCGGCGGCCGGGACTCCCGCTGCCCCGCTGCGGGCAGTGATCAACCTGGTCGGCGGCTTCGCGATGGGCGGCCGGGTGCACGAGACCCCGGTGGCGGAATTCGAGCGGCAGGTGCAGCTCAACCTGCGCCCCGCCTATGTCACCACCCAGGCGGCGCTGCCGCACCTGATCGCGGCCGGCGGGGGAGCCGTGGTGTGCGTGTCCAGCCGGGCCGCGGTCCGCCCGTTCCCCCGCGCCGCGGGCTACGTCACCGGCAAGGCCGCCGTGCTCGCGCTGACCGACGCGCTGGCCGTCGAGTACGCGCCCGACCGCATCCGGGTGAACGCGGTGCTGCCCAACGTCATCGACACGCCCGCCAACCGGGCCGCCCAGCCCGGTGCCGACTATTCGTCCTGGGTGGCCCCCGAGCGCATCGCCGCCGTCATCCGCTTCCTGTGCGAGGACACCTCCGACAGCATCTCCGGGGCCCATATCCCCGTCTACGGGACGGCCTGACCGTCCCGTCCGGCGCAGCAGTTGAACGGGGAAGCAAGGTCGGTCAGAAGCCGGGGAAGACCTGCCTCAGCTCGTCCAGATCGACGTTCCTGGTCTCGACCGGCGGCGTATGCGCCGGGTCGAGCCGCCCGTAGACCAGGCGGACGAGAGCCTCGGCCGGCAGCGCGAGCTCGGGCCGGATGTCATCACCGTCGGTGGGCGTGAGGGTGACCGTCTCGCCGATGTCCAGCATGTAGTGCCGTACCGGGCTCGTCGTCGAGACGCGCAGCCGTCGCTGCAGCCCCCCGGGCTTGGCTGACCTGGCCGCGAGCTGGCCGAGCGTGTCCACGAGCAGGCTGGCCGCATCCGGGGCCACCGTCGCCGCTGGGTCCAGCGTGACCGCGATGTCCCAGGTGTGCAGGGCGTGCTCGCCCAGGCGCATCCGCGCCAGCCCGGCAGCGTCGAGGTCCATCCCGAAGAGCTTGAGGCGCAGCTGGTCGCGCTCCTCGTCGTCCAGCGACTCGAACCGGGCGGTGACGGCCTCGTCGGCTCGCAGCGCGTCGGCGGCCTGCGCCTGCGGGCTCTTGGCGTTCCATCCATTCCAGATCGGGGGGAACGCTTCCTGCCCTGGCGGGTCCTGCCCGCTCAGGGCGGCCTGGAGGAACAGGCTGAAGATCTCCGCCTGGGACCCCAGATGCGACAGCACCTGGGCGATCGACCATTCCGACGCGTACGACCGCTGCTGGAGGCGGGTGGCGTCGAGCGGCTCGGCCAGGGCCTGCAGCGTGTCGTGGGAGCGGCGCAGGGCCTCGATCCACGGGGCTGGGCTGGTCTCCATGCTGCATCTCCAATCGAGGCTCGTAGCACCCTAGCAGGTTCCGGAGGGTACCTCCATATCGGTCACCCCGGGCGCCGCGGCGCGCTCACCGCAGGCTAGGGTCAGGGAGTTCCCTGCACGTTGCCCGGATATGTCATCAACCGGTTGGGCGGCCCATGAGCATTTACGACTTCAGCATCAGGACGGCCGATGGCGGCACTGCGGACCTGCGTCAGTACGCGGGGCAGGTGCTGCTGATCGTCAACGTCGCCAGCAAGTGCGGTTTCACGCCGCAGTACGAGGGCCTGGAGGCCGTGTACCGCGACAGCAAGGACAGCGGCCTGCAGATCCTCGGCTTCCCTTGCAACCAGTTCGGCGAGCAGGAGCCGGGCACCGATGCCGACATACAGCAGTTCTGCAGCACGACGTACGACGTCAGCTTCCCGGTGTTCGGCAAGATCGACGTGAACGGCGACCAGGCGGACCCGCTGTACGCCTACCTGCGCGCCGAAGCGCCCGGCGACTTCGGCCCGGAAAACGGCAGGCTGTACGACCACGTCCGTAACACCCGGCCGCAAGCCCTGGGGACCGACGAGATCAAGTGGAACTTCACCAAGTTCCTCGTCAACCGGGACGGGAAGGTCGTCGGCCGCTACGAATCCACGGTCACGCCCGAAGAGCTCCGTCCCCAGCTGGACACCCTGCTCGCGCCCTGACCGCATCGAAATCAGTCCCGACCCGACGCGACACGTTCCGCGAAGATGGAACACATGTTTGACAGTCGCCGACTGGTCCGGCAGGGTGGTCGTCGCGCTCACCCGCGCGATGGCAGCATCGCCTGGCTGTCATCCCCGTACGCTTCACCGCGACGATGGAGGACGATCCCGTGGGCCAGAAGACTGTCCGGTTCAGCGACCTCAGCGGCCAGCTCATCATGGGCGACGACGCGCCCGCGCGCGTCGTGATCTGCGAGCATCCTGAGCTCGCCGACAGCCCGGTTGAGATCGAAATCCTCCCGGACGAGGCCACCGCCATCGAGGAAGCAGCCGTGCAGGTCGCTGTCCTCGACCTGTACTTCCCGGGCGAGCACCAGCCGCGCCGGGTCGCCGTGGATGTTGATGCGTTCGACCAGCTGGCCACCGACAAGCCCATCGGCGAGCTGCTGGCCGCGGCCCGGCCGGCCAGGCGCGCGCGGTCCGCGGCAGCCGCGGCGCGCGATGCCCGGATCAGCTACGCCACCCTCGAGCACGCGGGCAAGCCGCACAAGGGCAGGGCGACTGACGCGGAGAAGCAGCTCGTCCGGGAGCACCTCGACGACATCAACGAACGGCTGTCCGCGCAGGGCCTGCGGACGATCAGCCTCGCCGACCCGGACCACGTCGAGCGCTACGGCCTGGAGCAGCTCGCCGGGCTGCGGGTGAGCGACGCTGCCTAGCGCTGCCCACCGGGCCGCTAGCCCTGCGCCCGGGTGACAGCCGCCGCGATCGTCTCCGGGTCCGGGCTGACGACGATGCCCTGAACCGCGACGGTGGGGGTCGAATTGACCCCGGCCGCATTGGCCATCGCGGTCACGTAAGGCGGCCAGTCCAGGTAGGTCCCGGCCGCCACGCAGCCAGCGAAGGACTGGTCGAGCCCGATGGCCAGGCCGATGCGGATGAGTTCTTCGTCGCTCAGCCCGGGGCCGCCCTCGGGCGGCTGCTGGACGAAGAGCGCATGCTCGTACTCCAGGAACTTGCCCCGGTCCGAGGCACAGCCCGATGCTGCCGCCGCGCGGGTCGAGTACCTCGTCGTCGAGGCCGCGTCGAGGAAGTTCATCGGGTGGAAGACGAGGCTGGCCAGCTGATCGGCCACCAGCCCGGCCAGCGTCGGCCCCGCGGCCAGCTCGAACCGCCGGCAGAACGGGCACTGGAAGTCGATGAAGGCGTCAACACGGACCGGTCCGTCCCCGACGACAACCCCGTCTGCTTCGGGGGTGGCGCCGGCCGGAACGTGACTCGGGGTGATCGATTGGGTCATGGCCCCTCCCGTCCTTTCCAGGATCACACGGCCGTGTTTCCCGGGTCGGCCGGCCCGGGCCGGCGCACCGCGGCAGGTCCGGGATCAGCCGGCGCCCAGGACGTACCTGGCCGCCGGGCTGAGCCGGGCGAGCGTCTCGGGACGGGCGTAGGCTCGCTGGTCCAGCTGCTGCTTGAGCCCGCGCCGGCAGAAGTAGGAGTGCAGCGCCCGGCGCGGCCTGTCCGTCACGTTCCGGGTGCCGCCGTGCCACAGGTGGCTGTTGAAGATGACCACGGTGCCGGCGCTGCCCAGGATCTTGACCTCGTCCGGATGCGGGCCGGTGGGGTCGGCCATCACGTCCCGCGGCAGCCGGGTGCTGCGGTGGCTGCCGGGCACCACCCGGGTCGGGCCGTTGGCCTCGGTGAAGTCGTCGATCAGCCAGATCGAGTTGCACACCCGGTAGTTGCCCGGGGTGACGGCCTCGCCCCAGTCGGCGTGCAGGCGCTGATGTCCGTGGCCGGGCAGCGCGGCCCGGCTGTTCAGTGAGGAGAGGGTGAAGTCGCCCAGCACGTGGGCGATGGCGGCCAGGATCCGGTCGTGGGTGAAGCACACGTCGAAGACCGGGTCCTTGTTCACCAGGTCGGACAGCCGGTCCGTGCCCGCCTCCTGGTGCACCTCGGTGCCGGCCCTGCTGCCCTCCGCCGCGGTGAGCTCGCCGAGACGGCCGCGGATGACCTCGAGCTGCCCGGGGGACAGGATGCCCGGCAGCGGGAGGAAGCCATCGCGGTCCAGCGTGGCTGCCTCGCCGGCGGACAGAGGCCGGGCGGAGGCGCCCAGGTCACGCAGCGCTGTCTCGATGTCCATCATCTCGTCGTCCTTCTCCCTGCTGGCCTTCCCCGCGCTGGGCCGGGGCACCGGCGGTCACGGCCCGGCGACGATGACCGGGGCACTGGTCGGACCTTCCGCCCAGGTGGTGCTGCGGTCGTAGCTGACGCTGCTGGCGCTGTCCGCGTGCCACGCGTGCCGGTGGCCCTGCAGGTAACAGCCGGCCAGGACGGCCCGGCTGCCTCCGGTCACCCGGATGGCCTGGTACGGGCTGGCCGTGCCGGTGCCGTCGTCGTTGACCCCGGGGAACACCTGGCATCCGGTGATGGTGAGGGGCCCGGCGAACCTGCGGACGCGGATCCCGGCGTATGCGGCGCCGTTGCTGGCGGCGTCGCGCTTGAACGTGCAGCCGGTGAGGCTCAGCGGGATCGCCACCCCGTCGGTGGCAAAGAACCCGTTCCCGGCGGACCGGTCGGTGCGGCAGCCGGTGAAGGCGACGCCGCCGGCCGCGGTCCGGTTGTTCCTGCAGGTGTAGCGGTAACCGGACTGCCCGGACCACTCCGAGCGGCAGCCGAGATACTCTGTGTTCCCTGTGGTGTCGATGTGCCAGCCGTCCTGGCCGCTGTTGGTGGCCAGGCACTTGGTCCAGTTGCTATCCGCCGAGCGCAGCAGGTAGCCGTGCCCGGCGTTGTACCGCGAGAACACGTGGAATCCGGTCCAGCCGCCGGGCTGGTCGCGCGGGTACTCCTGGTGGATGCCGTCGCCGGTCATCCGGCCGATGTGGACGTCGCGCAGCTGGACCCGGGATACCCGGTCCAGCGAGGCGATGCCGTGCACGGCCTGCCCGGCGGGCAAGGCGGATCCGGACAGCATCAGGTTGCGGAAGTGCTGCTCTTCAGACCGGGTGCCGAAGCCCCCGGTGGCCTGGTCGAGCAGTGCGATCACGGCGTTGAGCGGGCAGTCGCCCTGCGCCCAGTCAGGACCTGGCTTGATCACGCTGCCGTACTCGGCCCAGCTGCCGACCAGCGGGGTGGCCGGGCTGCCCTCCCAGCCGACGTACGGCGGGGCGACGATGGGCCTGCTGACCTTGTACAGGCCGGGTGGCACCGTGATGGTCTGGCCGGGCCGCGCCGCGCTGACTGCCGCGGCGAAGGCGTCGTCGCAGTGGGCGCGCCAGGTCGGATCGGCTCCGCAGTCGGCCACGACGTCGATGTCGCCGGAGGTCATGGCCCACGCTAACCGAGGCTCGCTCCTGCCTGCCCGGCTGACGCGGTTTCCCGCCGGGTCGATCACACGAGCTCGCACTGGTCCGCCAGCCCGGTGAGTTCCAGCACCCTGCGCACCAGCGGGCTGGCGGAACGGATGACGGGCCGCTGGCCATCGGGCAGCGTCCGCGCGGTGCCGGCGATCAGCCGCGCGGCGGCACAGTCCATGTAACCGACCCGGGACAGGTCGAAGACCAGCCGCCGCGGTTGGTCCGTCAGGATGTCACGCAGCCGCGCGGCGAGAAACGGCGCGCTGGCGAGATCCAGGTCGCCGCGGATCATCACGGTGACCGTCCCGCCGGACAATCGGATATCGACCGCCAGCGGGTCCGGGTGCGGATCCATCTGCGATCCCTTCCTCGCTGCCCCTAAGCCCGGCCGCCGGGCCGCAGAGCCGAGACGGCAGGCAGCGCCGCGGACCGGTCCCGGCACGCCGTCAGCCGCCGGGACCGGCTGGTCGCAGGTTGTCACCAGTAGTGCCGGCGTCCGCCGATGCCGCGGCCGACCGCACCGAGCAGCACCAGGATGAGCCCGACGGCCAGGACGACGATGCCGATCGTCCATACGATGGCGATCTTGACGAGAAAGCCGATGAGCAGCAGGACGAGACCGAGGATGATCATGAGAACTCCTGTCCAGCAGTAGCGATGGTTCAGCCGGCTGCTGTCAGGCGGCGCCTCCCGGAGATATCCGCCGGGGCGCGGAGACAGGCATCGACGTGACGGTGGGCCGCAGGAGTCTGGGCGGCGTCGTAACGACTCCTCCAGTATGTCCCGCTATGGCGGTAACGCAAATCGTCATGCGGGCTGCCCCGCCTGCGCCACCACTTCCGCGCAGATCACGCTCAGCTTGCGCCGCTCAGCCCGGGCCCGTGACCGCAGCTGCTCGTACGCGGCGCGCGCCGAGATTCCCTGCTGTCCCATCAGCACTCCCTTGGCCTGCTCGATCACCTGCCGGGAGTGCAGCGCGCCCTGCAGCTGCAGGGCCATCTGGGACTGCTGCTCGCCCTGCATCATGCTGGCGAGCAGCAGCGCGGCCAGGTCGGTGAACGCGAGCAGCGCCAGTTCGCCCTCGGCCGACCAGGGCCGCCGCTGCTCCGACAGCACGGCGACGACGCCCACCGCGTCCTGGTTGTAGGGCAGCGGGCTGGCCAGCACGGCGCGGACGTTCCGCGCGACCGCGGCGCCGCTGAAGCTGGGCCACCGCTGGTCGGCTTCCAGGTCTTCGGCGCTGACGAGTTCCTTGACGGTGAACGCTTCGATGCAGGGGCCCTCCTGATGGCGCACCTGCAGCTCTTCCAGGTGGGCGAACCTGTCGTCTGACGCCGCCACGCTGCGCAGGTGCTGGTCGGCATCGGCCAGCATCAGCCCCGCTCCGTCCACGTCGAACATCGCATGCGTGGTGTGCACGATCTCGCGCATGGCGTCCTCGACGCTCATCTCGGCGAAGCGCAGCTTGCCGAGCTTCAGCAGGGCCTGGTGGACATCGTGCAGGGTGATCTCCATCGGACTCGCTCCTCACCTGGCCAGCTGCCGCAGCGGCGATGATGTCCCCCGGGTGATGATTCCGCTGCGAACGCGGCGCCGCTACCCGGTAAAGCGCAACGGAAACGGCATATCGGTCTCTTGACATAACCATGACGCGGGGGGAGGCTTCGCCAGGGTCTGTGAAGAAGCGGGCCGGGGGTGGGGCACTGGTTCGCGGTGCCTGACGCCTGTCCGCCGGGTCGGAGGTGGGCGATGGCAGGATCGGCATTCCAGCGGGCACGCTCGTTGTCCCGGCGGCGCATCCTGCCCGTCGCGACAGCCTTCCTGGCCGCTGCCGCGGTGATCCCGCTGGCCGCCACCGGCGCGTCCGCCACCGCCGGGCAGGCAGGCGGCGTCGCGCCGGGGGGGCCCGGCGCGCTGTCCTACTTCGACCTGGCCCGCAAGGACTGCGTGGGCACGGCGGCGGGCACCGGGTCGAAGGTCTGGTACACGGTGGCCGGCGGCGTGCTGTCCGACACCTACGAGCCGACGGTCGACAACACGAACGTCAGCACCCTGCAGTACGTCGTCACCGACGGCTCCACGTTCACCGACCTGCAGACCAGGGACATGACCTACACAGTCAGCGCCGACCCCACCGGCATGGCCTGCACGGTGACCGCGACCGACTCCCAGCACGGCTACCAGCTGACCACCACCTACATCACCGACCCGGCCCGCGACACCGTGCTCATGCGCACCCGGCTGCAGGCCATCCCGGGCTCGGGCACGTCGGTGGCCGGCCTGCACCTGTACGCGCGGCTGGACGCGCACGTCAACGGCAACGGCGGCGGTGGCAGCCAGAACGCAGGCGCCAACACCGGCACCGTGACCAGCGCCGGGGGATCGGCAGTGCCGGTCATCTCCAGCACCTCGACCGTGACGAGCGCGGTCAACCGGAGCTACGCCGTGCCGACGTTCATGGCGCTGGACTCCAGCAGCCCCGCGCCGCAGGCCAGCGTCGGCTACGCCGGCACCGCGAGCGACGGCCTCACCCAGCTCGACGCGGCGCACGCGCTGACCCCGTACGCGTCCGCGCCGGACGGCCACATCGTGGCCACCCAGCAGCTGGCGCCCGATTCCGGCGGCTCGGTGACGCTCGCGCTCGGCTTCGGCCGGACGCAGGCCCAGGCGGTCGCCACCGCGCGGCACTCGCTGGCCGCGCCGTACGTCGTCAGCGTGCTGAAGTACCTGGGCGGATGGGTCCGCTACGACGTCGGCCTGCGCCGCCCGCCGGCCCATTACCCCGGCGAGCCCGCCAGCGCGACCGGTCAGCTGATCGACTCCTACTACCGTTCCGCGAACGTGCTCAAGGCGAGCGAGGACAAGACGTTCCCGGGCGCGATCGTGGCGTCGCTGGCCAGCCCCTGGGGGCAGTCGGTGCCGGCCGGCAACGACTCCGGCGGCCAGCCCGCCTACTTCGGCTCCTACCGCGAGGTGTTCGCCCGCGACCTGTACGAGGCGTTTACCGGGCTGCTGGCCGACGGCGACGTGGCCACGGCGCGGGCCGCGGTCCGGTTCCTGCTGGACCGCCAGCAGCTGGCCGACGGCTCGCTGCCGCGTAACTCGCTGCTCAACGGCAAGCCCGCGCCCGACACCGGCGGGCTGCAGCTGGACGAGACCTCCTACCCGATCCTGATGGCCCAGCAGGCCGGGCTCGGCGGGAGCAACGCGCTGTGGACCGGGCATATCCGGCCGGCCGCCGACTTCCTGGTCGCACACGGGCCGTCCGACGGCGTGGAGCGGTGGGAGGAGCAGTCCGGCTACTCCCCGTCCACCATCGCGGCCGAGATCGCCGGCCTGACCGCGGCCTCGGTCATCGCCGCCAGGCATCACGACCCGGCGCGGGCCCGGCTCTACCAGGCGACCGCCGACGACTTCCAGCGCAACATCAAGTCCTGGACGGTCACCACCACCGGCCCGGATGCGCCGCGGTACTTCATCCGGCTGTCCAAGACCGGCGACCCGAACGCCGCCATCACCTACGGCCTCGGCAACGGCGGCCCGACCCTGGACCAGCGCCAGGTCATCGACGGCGGCTTCCAGGAACTGGTCCGGCTCGGCGAGCTGCCGGTCAGCGACCCGGACGTGCAGGCCTCGCTCGCCGTGCTGGACCGGCAAATCTCGGTCGCGACGCCCAGCGGCACCGGCTACTACCGGTACGGCAACTCGGCCGCCCAGGGCAGCGCGGACGGCTACGGCGACTGCTACCAGCCGAGCCAGACCTTGTGCCCGGCCCCGGGCGCACCGTGGCCGCCCACCGGCATGGGGACCGGCCACCTGTGGCCGGTGCTGTCGGGCGAGCGGGCCGAGAGCGACATCGCCGCCGGGAATCCCGCCGCGGCCGCCGGGCTGCTGAACGCGATCCTCAGCTTCTCCTCGGGCGTCGGGCTGGTGCCCGAGCAGGCCTGGGAGGACCCGAACCTGCCCGCGTCGCCGTACGGCAGCGACCCGGCGACGGCGTCCATCGGCTTTACCGACGGCAAGGCCGCCGGATCGGCCTCGCCGCTCACCTGGGCCCAGGCGCAGGAGCTGCGCCTGATCATGGCGCTGGGGACGGGACATACGGTGGAGACCCCTGCGGTCACGACGCAGCGGTACATCACCCACGGGCCGCCCGGCACGCTGACCGTCACCCTGAGCGCTCCTGCCTCCGGTGCCACGGTGACATCGTCGACCACGACGGTCTCCGGGACCACGTCGGCCGGCGCCTCGGTGGACGTCGCGTCGGCCGACACCACGACCGGGGCAACGCCGTCGGTCACCAGCACTGTCGCCGCGCCGGACGGGTCGTTCTCGGTGACCGTCCCGGTCGGTTTCGGCCGCGACGTGATCACCGCGACGGCCACCGCGCCCGATAGGCGGAGTACCGGATACGCGCAGGTGGCGGTCACCGGCGAGGTCACCGGCGGGACCACGGTGCTGGACGTCACCGATCCGCCCGGGGACGACAACGGGCCGGGCACCTACCAGTACCCGACCTCCCCCGACTTCCACGCCGGCGCGTTCGATCTGACCGACTTCAAGGTGATCAGCGACGGCACCACCGCCTACCTGCAGGCAACGCTGGCCAACCTCGACCCGACGTTCGGGGCGGACTTCGGCGCGCAGCTCCTTGACGTCTACGTGCACAACCCGGCCGCCACCCAGACCTCGACCCAGGCCGCCTCCGCGGCGCTGAACTACACCATCGCGCCGGCGGGCGCCTGGAGCCAGCGGGTGGAGGCACAGGGATTCGTGCCGCCGGACTGGAGAGATCCGCAGGGCAACCAGGTCGGCACCGCGTTCATGGTGACCGATGACGCGAACCGGACGGTGACGATCGCGCTGCCGGAGGCGCAGTTCGGCACGCCGGGACCAGGCTGGGCGTTCACCGTCGCGCTGACCGGGCAGGACGGCTTCAGCCCGGGCAACGCCCGGCAGTTCACCGCGCTGCCGGGCCCCTTCACGTTCGGCGTGTGCGCGCCGCCGGGCACACAGAGCCCGATCTGCTCGGTCCCTCCCGGCGCGGTGCCGAAGGCCATGGACGTCATCACCCCCCTCGGGGTGTCCCAGGCCACCGAGCTCGACCCGACCCGGGGCGCGGTGGTGGTCCAGCCGGTCACCGTTCCCTGACCGGGCCGCCGGGCTCCCGCGCCGGCAGGGGAGCGGGCTCGTCAAGGTTCTTCTCGAACCAGTGGTGGGCGTAGGGCTCGTCGTTGAACGCGGCGACCTCGCGGTAGCCGGCCGTCCGGTACAGGGCGACGGCCTCGGCCAGGGCCCGGTTGGTCTCCAGCCGGACGGTGCGCACCCCGCCGGCCGCCGCGTGCGCCTCCAGGCCGGCGAGCAGCCGGCGCCCCAGCCCGAGCCCGCGGACCGCCGGAGCGACCCACATCCGCTTGATGTCGGCCGGGCCGTCGGGGTGGAACTTGACCGCGCCGCATCCGACGGGCTCGCCGTGCAGGGTGGCGACCAGGAGCAGGCCAGCGGGCGGGATGAGCTCGTCGTCGGCGGCCGGCAGGCTCCGGCCCGCGTCGAACCCGCCGTCGAAGCGGCGGCCGAGCTCGCCGAAGTACGCCCGCAGGCAGGACCGGGCGTCCGGGTGCGCGGGGTGCCGCCGGGCGACCCGCACCGCCGAGGCGACCAGGAGCCGCTCGACCTCGGCCATCGCGGTGACGAGCCGGCTGCGCTGCGGCCCGCTGAGCGGCCCGAGAACGGATGCGGCCGCATCATCGGAGAGCTGGTCGAGCAGCGCCCGCTCGGCCAGCCCGCGGCCGGTCAGGCGGGCCGTCCGGACCCGCCGGTCGGACCCGTTCTGCTCGACGACGGCGAGCCCGTCATCCTGCAGCGACCGCAGCAGCCTGCTCAGGTAGCCCGAGTCCAGGTCAAGCCGGGACCGCAGCAGCCGGATGTCGCTGCCGTCAGGCCCGATCTCCCACAGCAGCCGGGCCTGGCCGAGCGGGCGGTCACGCGACAGGAACGCGTCGTCGAGCGCGCCGATCCGCTGCGTCACGGTCCGGTTGAACCGTCGCACCTGGGCGATCATGCTCGGATCCACCCTCTGACTTTAGTCCGAGAAAGGTAACCGGCAGTGGCAGCCCCGTGCGCCACGGCGTGTGGACGGCACCAGGAGGCGCGAAGATCGCGCGGTTCCTCGACCCGATCCTGCTGCTCCAGCATGACCCGATCTTGACGGGGCCATAGCATCCGGTTGGGTAGTCGTCAACTCAGGCTCTGCCACCGGGGCGGGTACCGTGTCGGTTATTAACACCACCACCGACAAGGTCATTCATACGATCACGGGGTTCAACTGCACCGAAGGAATCGCCTTCTCCTCCAGCGGGACCACCGGCTACGTCACCAACGCCAACAGCGACACAGTGGCGATCGTCGATGTCGCCACCAGCAAAGTCACCGGTTCCCTGCTCGTAGGTTCAAGCCCGCAAGGCATCAAACTGACCCCGGACGGCACCCATCTGTACGTCGCCAACGGCGGCACGGGAACCGTCTCGCTGATCTCCACTGCCACCAACACGGTCATCGCGACTATTCCCGTCGGAGCCAACCCGGCCAAGGTGGCTGTCCCCTAGCCCGCCGGGCGGGCTTGTGAGTTCCGGCTGGGGGACCGGCCGCGCTGCACACCTTCGCGGATGCAGGTAGATGACGATCACGATGCCGCACAGGCCGGCCCCGGCGATCGCCCGGCCTGCCCCGATGATTCCGGCAACCGCGCCGGCGAGCGTGAAGCCGAGTGCCTGCAGGGCAAGCAGGCCGGCGGTGTTGACTGCCATCGTCCGCGCGAAGAGATGTTCCGGGGCGGCCTGCCGGACGAGGGAATCTAGTCCCAGTCCGTACATGCTGCCCGTGCCCGCACCGGCGAGCAGCAGCAGCGCTACGGCGAAGGGGGGCGTGGCGAAGAACGCCAGGTAAGGCACGAAGGAGGCAGCGGCGGCGAGCCCTACTACCCGGCGCTGCCGTTGCGGGCTGAGGCACCAGACGCCCAGCAGGTCGCCGGCGATGAGCCCGACGGGAAGCGCGGCCAGCCACCATCCGACCAGCGCCGGGGAGCCGTTCTGGCCAGCGATGTAGGGAGCGGCGAGGGCTTCGGGGACAACCGAGAACATCGGGACAAGCCAGCCCAGGAGCAGCAGGCGGCGGAGCGGCACGTGCGAGAACACGTCCCGGACGCCGCGCAGCGAGTCACGCAGCAGCGCAGTCCCGTCGGCGGCGCCGGTGACGGCGTACTGGCCCAGGCCGAACCGCGCTAGCGCCGCGGCGGTGACCAGCGCGGCGCTGCTGATGAGGAAGGCGCCGCCTGGCGACACGGCGACGAGCAGCAGGCCGCCAAGCGGGTTGCCCCCGACCTGTGCCACCTGTGCGGCGATCCGGATCAGGGAGCGGGCGGGCACGTAGGAGGCGGCCGGCACGACTGACCGCACCAGCGCGCCTTGGGTCGCGCTCGCAATGCCGCCCAGGGTTCCTGCGCCCGCCAGCAGCATGAGCAGCACCGCGACGGGCATGCCAGGCAAGGCCATGGCCGCGGTCAGTCCCGCGGATCCAAGAGTGCAGGATGCGAGCAGCCGGCGGGGCGGGACGCGATCGACGATCCCGGACAGCAGAGTGCCTGCGAAAACGTACGGCACGAACCCGAGCGTGAACGTGAGCGAGGAAAGCAGGGGCGATCGTGTCCGCTCGAACACCAGCACCGTCAGCACGACCGCCGAGATGACCGTCCCGGTGATCGCCAGTGTGGCAGCGGCGAAGATCGCCCGGAATTCGGGCCTGGCGAGCGCCGCGGCATAAGAGGCATCGCCCCTGCTGGTTCTGCGCATGGGACAAACTGTGCGGCCCGGCGGCACAGCACGGCAAAAGATTCGCTCCTGGGCGTATCTTGTGTGCACGATGACCGCGTTCGCCGCACAGCGCCGGGACCTCAGCACCGTTCGGTTCGCCTGGTCGCCAGCATGGGAGACGCTCCACGCCGTCCGGATGTTCATCGACCCGCGCGGACGCCCCTACCACCGGACCTGGCACGCCGCGATGGCCGGGGAAGCCGCCCGCCTCCACCTGGCGCCGCTGTTCGCCGTCAACCCGCTGCGCGGATCCGTCCCCGACTTCCTGTCCCCGCCGCCGCATCAGCCGGCCCCCAGATTCGCCGATCAGCTGGACGAGATCCGGGCGACCCCGCCCGAGCAGGTGACAGCGGACCTGAGGCGATGCCGCAGCACGCTGACAGGCACGGCGCGAAGCGCAGTGGACCAGATGCTCACCGATCCCGCGGGCGCCCGTGACCTCCTCGCCGGCCGAGATCCAGGCGGCATGGGAACGCCTCGTCGCGCCGTTCTGGCCGCGCATCCGGGCCGTCCTGGCCGCCGACGTGACCCACCGGTCGCGACAGCTCACCGACCACGGCCTCGGCCCGATGCTCGAAGAGATCGATACCCGGATCACCTGGGGCGACGGCACCGTGGTCGTCAACGACGGCATGGACCGCACGGTCGAGCTTCGCGGCCGAGGGCTCGTCCTGATGCCGAGCGCCTACCTCTGGCCGATGGTGGCCGCGATTACCGACGAGCCCTGGCAGCCAGCGATCGTCTACCCGGCGCGGGGCATCGCCGACCTCTGGCAGCAGCCCGCACCCCCGCCGGACGCCCTCATCCGGCTCCTCGGACGGACCCGCGCGCTGCTCCTTGCCCGGCTCGACCAGCCCGCCTCCACCAGCACGCTGGCCGCTGTCCACGGACTCAGCCCGAGCGGCACCTCCAGGCACCTGATTGCCATGCGTGACGCAGGGCTCATCACCGGCACCCGCCACGGCCACGAAGTACGTTACGCACGTACCCCGCTGGGAACCGAACTCGCCCGGCCGCACCTTGCCGCCACCGCTCCCCGCACTTAGACTGAATGTTCAGTCAAACCGAGGAGAAGGCCGTGGCCAGCCAAGCCGACGTCGCCCGCGACGCCACCAGGGACCAGGACAAGAAGCTCGAGGACACGATCACGGAGCAGGAGCGGATCTTCGTGCGGCGCCAGCCGGAGTCGGCGCGGATGGCCGTCCGGGCCGCGGGCTCGCTGGCCGGCGGGGTCACCTCCAGCTGGCAGGTCACCGTCCCGCAGGCGGTCTGGCTCAGCCACGGCCGGGGCTCCAAGGTCTACGACCTTGACGGCAACGAGTACGTGGACCTGCACGGCGGCTACGGTGCGGCGCTGGCCGGGCACGCGCACCCGGCCATGGTCGAGGCGATCCGGGCCCAGGTAGGACTGGGCACCCACTTTGCCCAGCCGACCGAGAACGCCGTGGTCGTCGCGGAGGAACTGGCCCGCCGGTTCGGCCTGCCGCAGTGGCGGTTCGCCAACTCCGGCACCGAGGCCACCATGGACGCCATTCACCTGATGCGCTCGGTCACCGGCCGGGACCTGATCATCAAGGTCGAGGGCTGCTACCACGGCCACCACGACTCGGTCCAGGTCTCGGTCGCCCCGGATCCGGGCGACGCCGGCCCGGCGAACAAGCCCGCGCAGGTCCCGGCCAGCACCGGCATCCCGGCCGCGATCACCAGGCTGACCCTGGTCGCGAGCTTCAACGACACCGACAGCGTGGCGCGGCTGCTCGATGAGCACCGCGGCCAGATCGCCGGGATGATCATCGAGCCGATCATGATGAACGCCGGGATCATCCTGCCCGAGCCCGGGTACCTCGCCGCGCTGGCGGATCTGCTGCACGCGCACGGCGCGCTGCTCGCCTTTGACGAGGTCAAGACCGGCCTGACCGCCGGGCCGGGCGGGGCCACCGGGCGCACCGGCGTCCGGCCGGACATCATCTGCCTGGCGAAGGCGATCGGCGGCGGCGTGGCGGTAGCCGCGATCGGCGGTACCGCCGAGGTGATGGAGCACGTCGCCAGCGGCG
Organism: uncultured Actinomycetes bacterium; assembly: GCA_963702235.1. Taxonomy (GTDB): domain Bacteria; phylum Actinomycetota; class Actinomycetes; order Streptosporangiales; family Streptosporangiaceae; genus PALSA-505. The sequence goes on along the minus strand of CAVPBZ010000012.1, from coordinate 83,767 downwards.
GGTACGAGATGGTCGGCACGTTCAACGGCAACCCGCTGGCCATGGCCGGGGCCCGCGCCATGCTCTGCGAGGTCGCCACACCCGCGGCCTACCAGCGGATCGAAGAACTGCGGGCCCGCGCGGTCAGCGGGATCGAGGAGGTGATCGCCGACCGCGGCCTGCCCGCGCACGTCGTCTCGGCGGGCGCGAAGGGCTGCGTGGTGTTCTCGCCGGACCCGGTCCGCGACTACCGCGGCTTCCTCGGGATCGACGACAGGTACAGCCACGCGCACTGGCTGTTCCAGCACAACGGCGGCGTCTTCCTGCCGCCGTGGGGCAAGATCGAGCAGTGGCTGATCTCGGTGCAGCACGAGCCGGCCGATATCGACCGGCTGGTGGACAATTTCGCCACGTTTGCGACAGCGATCGTCCGATGAGCCGATCTGTAACATGCGGGCTCTTGCGCCCGCGCCACGCTAGGAGTAGATGTGTTGACGGACTGTTCAGTCAGGACGAGCAGGCTGGTCCAGCGCGTGTGCTTGATCCGGACGCCCCGTCCGCAAAAGAGGTGACGTGACGATGCACCCACGAGAAGGCTGGACGGAAGACGGCAGGCCCGCCGGGCTGTCCAGGCGCAGCTTCCTGAAACGGGGTGCGGCCGCAGGGCTGCTGGCGGCCGGCTCGGGCCCCCTCCTCGAGGCGTGCGGGACGGCGTCCGGCCCGGGGTCCGGCACCGGCGGCGGGCCCACCAGCAACGGGATCCCCCTGCCGAGGCCCAATCACCCGGTGACCTGGCCGGTCTTCAAGGACAACCAGCCGATCAAGAGCGGGCTCGCGCCCGAGCAGGGCGCCACGCTGCGGATTTTCAACTGGGTGGCCTACCTCAACCCGCAGATCATGAAGGACTTCGGCAAGAAGTACAACTGCAAGGTCGAGCTGACCACGTTCAACAACATGGACGAGGCCATGGCTAAGCTGCGCACCGGGCAGCTCAGCTTCGACATTTTCTTCCCCACGGTTGACGTGATGGGCCAGCTGGTCGAGGGCAAGTTGATCCAGCCGATCAACCACAGCTACATCCCGAACATCGCCCAGGCCTGGCCGGACTTCACCAGCCCGTTCTATGACGGCCACTGGCAGTACACCGTCCCCTACACGATCTACACGACGGGCATCGCCTGGCGGAAAGACCACGTGCCCGAGAACCCGTACACGATGGCGCACCCCTGGGCGATGCCCTGGCAGGGGAAGTACAAGGGCAAGGTCGCGATTCTCGACGACTCGCGGGAGAGCATCAGCCTCGGGCTCATGAAAAACGGGATCTTCGACCTCAACACGATCAGTCCGGCCCAGATCTCCGCTGCGGGGATGGCGCTGCAGGACCTAGCCCATCTCACCAACGTGCACATCGACAACAACGACTACACGGAAATCCCCAGCGGCCAGACCTGGATCCACCACGCGTGGTCGGGTGACATAGCCACGGCGGCGTCCTACATGCCGAAGGGCGTGCCGGTCGAAGTGGTCGGATACTGGTTCCCCACTGACGGCCGCGGCCCGGTGGGCAACGACACGATCACCATCCTCCGGTCGGCTCCCAGCCCGGTGCTCGCCCACCTGTTCATGAACTACATGCTCGACCTGCCGAACGTGCTGACCAATATCAGCTTCAACGGGTACATGCAGCCGCTCACCGAGGTAACACCGCAGCGCCTGGTGACGGAGAAGCTGCTGCCGCCGAGCCTGATGTCCACCGCCGTTCTCCCCTCGTACTTCCGGCGCGGAGTCATGGAGCTGCAGTTGCCGGTGGCACCGCTCGGCTTGTGGGAGCAGGCCTGGCTGCAGGCCAAGAGCGCATAGCGCCGTGCCACCCCGTAGCGACTCGCCCGGGCGGCAGTCACGGCTCCAGCGCCGGGCACCTGGTGGTAACCGGCTCTTCTGGGCCGCGCTGGCCGCGCCGGGCATCATCTGGCTGGCCGTGCTGTTCATCGTGCCGTTCTATGCGATACTCGCGATCGCCTTCGGGCGGCTCAACCAGGTTTTCGGGTACCCGGTCGCGGTCTGGAACCCCCTGCACTGGAGCTCGGCGAACTTCAGCAGCGCGACGCGCGATGTGGTGGGCGGTAGCGCGTTTGTCGGCCCGATCATCGTCAGGACTCTCCTCTACGTGGCCGTGGCATCCCTGCTCAGCCTGCTGATCGCCTACCCCGCCGCCTACTTCGTCGCCAGGTTCGCCGGCCTGCGCAAGGGGTTCTTCCTGGTGCTGCTGATCGCACCGTTCTGGATCAGCTACATGATGCGGATGCTCGCCTGGATCGACCTGCTGCAGACCGGCGGGTACGTGAACAAGGTGCTGACCTCGCTGCACCTGATCAGCCAGCCGGTCAACTGGCTGGGCGGCCTGGGGCCAACGGTCGTGCTCGGTCTCGTCTACGGCTATATCCCGTACCTGATCCTGGTGCTGTTCGCGGGGCTGGACCGGATCGATCCTGCGCTGATCGAAGCAGGCCGCGATCTCGGCCTCGGCCGGGTGCGGACGTTCCTGCGGGTCACGCTGCCGCTATCCCGGCAGCCGATCTTGACCGGCATGCTGATCACCGTGCTGCCGATGCTCGGTGATTACTTCACCAACCAGCTCATGTCCGGCACGACCGGGACGACGATGCTGGGCAACGTGATCGATGAGCAGCTCAACACCCCGGGACTTCAGGGCGAGGGCGCCGTCTTCTCGATGCTGTTCCTGCTGGCCCTCGTCATCCCGATGATCTATTACCTGGTGGCGACGAACCGCGCTTCCCGGACCGCGACATGACGGCTACCCGCGCGGCCGCGACGGACGCGGGCCGCTCCGCCACCCAGACCAGGGCCCGCGACTGGCGGCCGGGCCGCAACCCGTGGCGCCATCCGTGGTTCCTGGAGGGCTTTACCTGGCTGTACCTGATCTGGTCGCTGGTGCCGATCGCGATCGCCGTGCTTTTCTCGTTCAACAACGGGAAGTCGCAGAGCGTGTGGCAAGGCTTCTCTTGGCGCTGGTACTACGCCGACCCGGTGAACTCCGTCCTGCATGACCCGGCTCTGCACGCCGCCGTCGTGCAGACGGTGCGGCTGTCGGTCTACACCACGCTGATCGCCGTACCGCTGGGTGTCGCGTTCGCGCTGGGCATCAGCCGGTGGCGCAGCTATACCGCATCGACGTTCAACTTCCTGATGATCCTGTCCTTCGTCATCCCGGAACTGATCTTCGGGGTGGCGATGTTCTTCGTATTCACCGCGCTGTTCACCGCCGTGCACCTCGGCACGCTGGCCGAGGTGCTCGGACTGGTCACCTGGAACGTCAGCTGGCCAGCAATCATCGTCCAGGCCAGGCTGGTCACGATCGGCAAGCAGTACGAGGAGGCTGCCGCGGACCTGGGCGCCACCCAGCTGCAGACCATGCGCCGGGTGATGATGCCGATGCTCGCCCCCGCGATCTTCGCCAGCGCGGTCCTCGTCTTCTCCAGCGTCGTTGACGACTTCGTGCTCGTCGATCTGCTGAACTCCAACGTGGCGAACACCCCGATGTCGGTTTACATCTACTCCCAGCAGCACGGCGGGAACGGCGGGCCCGCGCTCAACGCGCTCGGCACGATCATGCTGGTCATGTCGCTCGTCATCGCGATCATCGGGTACGCCGGGTACCGCTGGATGACCCGCGGCGAGCGGGGCAGCAAGATGGTGGCGCTGACCGCGATCGCCGGCGAGGGTTAGCGGGCCGCGGGCCGCCGGCGGTCCGCGCCGGTTAACGCTCCCGGTCGCGGCGCAGCCGCTCCAGGACCTCGGCCGGGTTGTCGGCCGTGACCTGGATCATGGCCCGCATCGCATCGGCCAGCGCGACCCGGGGCACATCGAGCTCGACCGCGGCCGACTCCGTCCACTGGGTGAGCTTGCGGTAGAGCTCAGGGCTCAGGTCGAGGGTGATCCTGACCGGCTTGGACCGGATCGCAGTCCGGCCGGCCGGGCTCGCGCCGCGCCCGGTGCGCCGGGCCGCGGCGGCGGCCATCTGCGCTTTCCGCTGCTCCCGCTGCGCGGTCATGACCGAACCGAGCACAGCGGCGCGCATCGCGCGATGAGGTCGCGGGCCACCCGGCGCCATATCTCGCGGCCGGGCTCGGGAATCGGCATGCCGAAGCTCTGCGCGTAGACCTCCAGCCGCGGCACCGCCGTCTCCAGCACGTCGTACCCGAGGCCCTGCAGCGCGTCGCGGGCGTCGCCGGTCGAGTTCGCCCGCGCGACGCAGCGGTTGAGCAGGATCGCCACCCGGGCCGGGATGTCCCGCAGCGCCTCGACTTCCTCGATCTCCTCCCGCACCGGCGTGGTCCGGTTGATCTCGATGGGACTCGGCGCGCACGGGATCAGGATCTCGTCGGCGTACCGCAGCGCGGACAGCGCGATGGCGGCGTGGTCTTCCAATTGCGGGGCGTCGATGATGACCACGTCGTCGTCGTGGGCGATCTCGGGGATCCGCCGGTGCATCTCGCGTGAGGGCAGCGCCACGATCCGGAACGGGAACGCCGCCTCGGGCGGCAGCCCCGGGTACATGGCCGCCAGGTCGGACCACTCCAGCGCGCTGCCGGAAGGGTCGGCGTCCACCAGCAGCACGCGGTTGCCGGCCCGGGCGAAGGTGTGCGCCAGCCACACCGCCGACGTGGTCTTGCCCGTGCCCGGCTTGAGGTTGGCCAGGGCGAGGCTGAGACCAGTCATCCAGGCATTATCACAGCGCTCGCGCCATAACGGTAGCCGGGTCAGCCACGCTGGCGCGGAGTCAGCAGACGGTTACAGCCGATTGCAGTACCGCAGTATTTACTGCATTACGGCAAGCCGTGCCGGTCGGGCCGGCCGGTCACGGACGGCTCGTTATGACCGCATGGAGTCAGCATTTCCACAGGTGTGAATATTTATCGTGTACTCCGTGTAATACCCCAGGCAAAGCTGGTTCCTGCCTGTGGGCAGCGGTGTGGAGTAACCGTGTGCGCAGTATCAGGGCGCGGTCTGGCCCGGTCAGGCCGGCGGTCAGCGAACGACCGGCGCCTGCCCGTTCGGGAGGGTGATCTTTCCGAGCCTCAGCTGGCGACCAGCGGGCCCTCTTCGGCGGCGAACGGCACGCGGTCGGCCTCGCCGCCGAGCACGCGCAGCGCTTCCGGGGCGAGGTAGACGTGCACCGGGGTGCCCTGGGCGAGCGGCGGGTGGTCGCCGTCATTCTGGATCAGCGCCTGCAGCGGGACGCCTGGGCCCAGCCGCAGCATCACCTGGGTGGCCGCGCCGAGGAACACCAGCCGTTCGACCATGCCGGGCACCCGGTTGGGGCCGCCGGTGCCGTGCGGCTCGATCCTGACCCGCTCCGGCCGGATGGCCACGTGCGCGGTGCCGGTACAGTCCGTCGCGCCGCGCTCGGCGGTCAGCCGCGCCTCGCCCAGCCGCAGCTGGCAGCTGGCGCCCGGCCCGTTCCCCGCGACCTCGACCTCCATCAGGTTCGACACCCCGAGGAAATCGGCCACGTACGCGTCGGCGGGCTCCTCGTACACCTCGCGCGGGGTGCCGATCTGCGCGATCCGGCCGGCGTTCATCACCGCCAGCCGGTCGGACATGGTCAGCGCCTCCTCCTGGTCGTGAGTGACGTAGAGGAACGTGATGCCCACCCGCTCCTGCAGCGCCTTCAGCTCCACCTTGAGCGAGCGGCGCAGCTTGGCGTCCAGCGCGCCGAGCGGCTCGTCGAGCAGCAGCACCGCCGGGTTGAGCACCAGCGCGCGGGCCAGCGCCACCCGCTGCTGCTGGCCGCCAGACAGCATCCCCGGGCGGCGCCTGGCGAACGAGGACATGCTGACCAGGTCCAGCGCGGCACCGGCCTTGGTCTTGATCTCGGCCTTCGACAGGCCGCGGTGCCGCAGGCCGAACGCCACGTTGTCGGACACCGACAGGAACGGGAACAGCGCGTAGCTCTGGAACACCGTATTGACGTTGCGCTTGTGCGGCGGCACGCCGGACACGTCCGCGCCGTCGAGCAGGATCTTGCCCGCGGTGGGCTGCTCGAAGCCGGCGATCAGGCGGAGCGTGGTGGTCTTGCCGCAGCCGGACGGGCCGAGCAGCGAGAAGAACTCGCCGCTGGTCACGGTCAGGTCGATGCCGTCCACCGCGACCTCGGTGAACCGCTTGGTCAGCGAGACCAGCTCGATGTGTCCGCCCGGCACCCGATCACCTCCTGCTCACGCCCGCGGCGCGGATCCGTTACGCCCGCGGAGCCGACTCCTGCTGCGTCAGGGCTGCCCGGCCCCGGTCACGCGGCCGGCGAGCCCACTCAAACCCCAGCTGCGCGGCCGCGAAGCGCATGCTCAGCTCGAACGCGCGGCCGGGATCCACCGACGGGTCGCTCAGCGCGATCTGGATCGCGAACCCGTCCAGCAGCGCGGACAGCGCGACCGCGAAGTCCTCCGCGCGTACCGGGCCGAACTCGCCGGCTTCCTGGCCCGCCAGGACCAGCGACGTGATCATCTCGCGCCAGCGCTCGTCAAACTTCTGCCGGACGGCGGCGACCCCCGGGTTGCGGGCCGACTGCGCCCACAGATCCAGCCAGAGCAGCCACGAGCAGCTGGGCTCGTCCTCCTCGGGCAGGCACGTCATCGCGACGAGCTCCTCCAGCCGGCCCGCCGCGGTCTCGATCGCCGCCATCCGGCGGGTCCCGGCCGCGTACCAGGCGTCCTCGGAGTAACGCAGCGCCTCGGTCAGCAGCTGGTCCCTGGTCTTGAAGTAGTAGATGACGAGCGCCGGGCTCGTCCCCGCTCGTTCGGCGACGTCGGTCACCCGGGTATCTGGGCAGCCGCGCTCGGTGATGACCTCGAGCGCCGCCCGCAGCATCTGCCCGCGGCGCTGATCGGCCATCCCGGCGGCCCCGCCGGCCTGCTCTTTCATCCGATCATCCTCGCCCACCCCAGCGCTTCACGGCACCCGGCTCCGGTGGATCCATGCCGTGCCGTCCTCGGTCACTGCCCGGCGCGGACCGGGCCGCGCCCCTTGTGAAAGACTAACAGGTTTTCTAGACTGAACATTCAGTCAATGGGTGAGCCGGCTCTGACGGCAGCCCACCCGGCTCTCAGCGCAACCGGCGCAGCAAGGCAGCACCGCGCAACCCGGCGCAGCACGGCGAGGAAGGCAGATCATGGCAGCGGCATATGACGCGATCATCGTCGGCGGGGGTCACAACGGGCTGGTCTCGGCCGCCTACCTGGCCCGTTCCGGCGCACGCACGCTGGTGCTGGAGGCGCGGGACCACCCCGGCGGCGCGGCGACCACCGAGGCGCCCTGGCCGGACGCGCCGGAATTCCGCGTCACCCGGCTGTCGTACGTGATGAGCCTGCTGCCGCCGACGATCATCCGCGACCTCGACCTGGCCCGGCACGGCTACAAGATCTACCCGATGGGGCCGTACTACCAGGCGTTCCCTGAGGGCGGGTCGATCAAGCTCTACGCCGACGACGCCAAGCGCAACTACGAAGAGGTGTCCCGCTGGTCGAAGAAGGACGCGGAGGCCATCCCCCGCTGGGACGCCTGGCTGTCCGGGCTGGCCGACGTGCTCGGCCCGCTGCTGCTCACCGTGCCGCCTCGGATCGGCTCGCACAGCCCGCGTGACCTGGCCGAGACGCTCCGGCTGGCCTGGCGGCAGCGCGGCCTGGACGTGCGCACGATCGCCGACATCACCCGGCTGATGACGATGAGCATCGCCGACCTGCTGGACGACTGGTTCGAGTCGCCGCAGGTGAAGGGCGCGCTAGCCGTCAACGGCGTGATCGGCACCTGGGCCGGCCCGTACGAGCCTGGCACCGCCTACGTGATGGCGCACCACTCGATCGGCGACGTCGGCGACGGCCACCTCGGCAACTGGGGCTTCCAGGAGGGCGGCATGGGCGCGGTGGCCGGCGCGATCGCCAGCGCCGCGGCGGAGGCCGGGGCGCAGATCCGCACCGGGGCCAAGGTGGCGCGGCTGCTGCTGTCCGGCGGCGCGGTCAGCGGTGTCGTGCTCGAGTCCGGCGAGGAGATCAGCGCGCGGCTCGTCGTCTCGTCGCTGCACCCGCGCACCGCGTTCCTCGACCACGTGGGCCGCGACAACCTGCCGCCCGACTTCGTCACCGACATCGAGCGCTGGAAGACCCGCAGCGGCGTGGTGAAGATCAACCTCGCGCTGGCCGAGCTGCCCGACTTCACCGCCGACCCCGGCACCACCCTGGCCGAGCACCACACCGGCTCGGTCGAGATGGCGCCGACCATGGAGTACATCGAGCGGGCGTTCACCGACGCCCGCGAGGGCCTGCCGGCCGCCCGCCCGTTCAGCGACGGCGTCATCCCGACCGCCTTCGACAAGACGCTGTGCCCGGACGGCTATCACACGATGTCGCTGTTCACCCAGTGGGTGCCGGCCGACTGGAATCTGGAGCCGCACCGCGCGGAGCTGGAGGCTTACGCCGACCGCATGATCGACTGCTACAACGAGGTCGCGCCCAACTTCAAGAGCTCGATCCTGCACACCGACATCGTCGGCCCGTATGAGATGGAGCACGACTACGGCCTGATCGGCGGCAACATTTTCCACGGCGAGCTGTCCCTGGAGCAGCTGTTCCACATGCGGCCCGCGCCGGGTTTCGCCGACTACCGCACCCCGGTGCCCGGCCTGTACTACGCCAGCTCGGCCACGCACGCGGGCGGGGGAGTGTGCGGCATCCCGGGCATGCAGGCGGCCAAGGCCGCGATCGCCGATGTCAAGTCGGCCCGGCGGGCGGGCACCGTGCGCCGGCTCGCCCGCAGGTCCTGACCCCCGCCCGGTCGTGACCTCTAACCCCAGATATCCCGAACGGTGCAGGCCGGCTGTTGCGGCGATGCCAGCGGACCCCGCACCGGCCCGGGCGCCGACCTGGGCACCCGCACCGGCCTGGCCGATAACGTGGATGGCACTTTGATGTTCACCGGTGAACATCAAAGTGCCATCCATGCCATGACGGCGATGCTGGAGGCGCGGAGTGTGGCGCTGGTGGGGGCCAGCCGGCGGGCGGGGAGCCTGGGCGAGCGGATGGCGGCCCAGGTGTCGGCCAGCCCGTCCCGGCCGCGGGTATACATGGTGAATCCGCGGTACGACGAGATAGGCGGCGTGCGCTGTTACCCCGCGCTGGCTGACCTGCCCGAGGCTGTTGACCTGGTGCTGCTCGGCGTGCCTGACGCCGCGCTGGAGGAGCAGCTGACCGCCGCGGCCGGCCGGAGCGACCGGTCGGGGGTGATCTTTGGCAGTGCTTACGACGTGCCCGGCCAGCCGCCCGGGCTGCGGGACCGCCTGGCCGCGATCGCCCGGCCGGCCGGGATGGCGCTGTGCGGCGCAGGCTGCATGGGCTTCGTGAACGTCGCACGGGGGCTGCGCGCGGTCGGCTACGTCGAGCCGGACCCGCTCCCGCCCGGCCCGGTCGCTCTGATCACCCACTCGGGCTCAGTGTTCTCCGCGCTGCTGCGGAACCGGCGGGGGATCGGGTTCTCGGTCGCGGTGTCCTCCGGCCAGGAACTGGTTACCACCGCGGCGGCCTACGCGCGGTACGCGCTGTCACTACCGGAGACCCGGGTCCTCGCGCTGGTGCTGGAGGCGATCCGGGATGCCGGTCTGCTGCGCGCCATGCTGGCGCGGGCCGCCGCGGCTGATGTTCCCGTGGTGCTGCTGGCCGCGGGCGGCTCGGCTGCCGGGCGGGACCTGGTGTCGGCGCATTCGGGGGCGCTGGCCGCCGGCGACGGTGCGTGGGAAGCGCTGGCGGATGCGTACGGGGTGCACCGGGTGGGCGACCTGGCCGCGCTGGCCGACACCCTGGAACTGTTCGCGATCGGCCGCCGTGGCACCGGAGGCAGGGCCAGCGCCGGTCCAGATCGCCGCGCCGACGCTGGCCCTGATCATCAGGGTGACCGCGGTAGTGGCGCAGGTCCCGGCGGCGCTGACCTCGGTGCTGGTTCTGGCCCTGCTCCGGGACGCGTTCCCGGGTCAGGGATTGCCACCATTCACGATTCTGGGCTGGAGCGCGCGCACGTCGCGGACCTGGCCGAGCAGCTCGGGGTGCCGTTTGCGGCCATCGGCGCCGGTACCCGCGACCGGCTCGCTGCCCTGCTGGACCCGGGCCTGGAGGCGGCCAACCCGCTCGACATGTGGGGGACCGGCCGGGATGCCGAGCAGCAGCTGACCGGGGCCCTCACGGCGATGGCCGAGGACCCGGCCGTCGCGGCGGTTGCGCTCGCGGTCAACCTGGTCCCCGAATTCGACGGTGACCAGTCCTACCAGCAGGCGGTGCTGGCCGCCGCGGCCAGGACCAGCAAGCCGGTCGTCGTGCTGGCCGGGCTGCCCGCGTCGATCGACCCGGTCGCGGCGGCCCGGCTGCGGGCCGCCGGCGTGCCGGTTCTCGAGGGCATGCGGACCGGGCTGCTGGCGCTGCGGCACCTGCTCGACCACGCCCGCCGGGATCCGCGGGCGCTGGCGCCCGGCGGCTCTCGGGCCGGCGCGGGACGAGTGGCAAGTGCAGGGGAGCGGGCGTCGGATCCCGGACGGCGCGGGCGCTGGGCCCGGGCGCTAGCAGCCGGGCCGGTCGAGGCGGCGGTGCTGCCGGATCTGCTCCGCGACTACGGGATAGCTGCGGCGCGGAGCCGTTCGGCGGAAAATCTTGAGGCGGTACTGGCGGCGGCGGCCGATATGGGGTACCCGGTCGTGCTGAAGACGGACGAGCCGGGGATCGCGCACAAGACGGACGTCGGCGGCGTTCTGGCCGGGCTGGCCGGGCCGGCCGAGGTCGCCGCGGGGTACCGGGACCTGGCCGCCCGGCTCGGTCCCCGGGTGGTGGTCTGCCAGACCGCGGCGGCCGGGACGGAGCTGATCCTCGGCATCGTCCGCGACCCCGCGCTGGGGCCGCTGATCGTGGCCGGGGCCGGGGGAGTGCTGACCGAACTGCTCGCCGACCGCGCGGTGGCGCTGCCGCCGGTCAACCGCGGCGGTGCGCTGCGGATGCTGCGGCGGCTCCGGGTAGCGGCGCTGCTCGCCGGCGTACGCGGGCGGCCGGCCGCTGACCTCGAGAGCATCGCCGACGCGATCACCGGACTGTCTACCCTCGCCTGCGAGCTCGGCGACGCCCTGGACGCGCTCGACATCAACCCGCTGATCTGCGGGCCATCCGGTGCCGTGGCGGTGGACATTCTGGTCGTCCCCCGACTGGCCACGATGGCCTGAGCTGGATCCGCCCGTCAGCAGCCTGGCGGATACTTCGCTCTCAGCTGGGACTTAGCAGACGCCCAGCTACCAGGCAGAAAACGGTCGGCGTGTCTTAAGGTTCCCGGCGGAATTCAGCTCAGGTTCAGACCGGAACATCGGTTGACAGCACGGGGAAGCGCGGATGAGGGCACATCTTCGGCACGTCCGGGATGTGCCCTCATTTGCGGCCTAGCCGCAACCGTATCCGCCGTGGGGAAGTACCGGGACGCCCGGCGGATAACGAGATTGAGGCATCAACGCAATGACGGCTCACCCCGGCGAAACCGACGACGCCCGCCTGCGGCCCGGTGCGGCCGCGGAAGCACATCGTGCCCGGCGGCTCGTGCTGCCCGTAACGGCGCAGGCCCCGGGACTGGCCCGGCGGGCCACCCGCGAGGCGCTGGCCACGTGGCGGGTGACCCACCTGGAGGCGTCGGCGGTCCTGCTGGTGTCGGAACTGGTGACGAACGTGACGCTGCACGCCCAGACGCCTGCCGCCATCGTGAGGCTGCGGCTCGAAACCGCGGCAGGGGTACTGCGGATCGAAGTCCGGGACGCCGACCCGAACTGGCCGCAGCCGCGCACGCCGGTCGGCCTGGACGACTCAGGATTCGGATTCGTCCTCGTGGCTGCCCTAGCCGACACATGGGGAGTTCGTGACACCCCGCCGGGCAAGACGGTATGGGCGGTACTAGACGCCAGGCCGCGACCCCGGCGATCCCGTTGAGCCGCGGGCGGGCTGCCCGGCGCCGGCCAGCAGGAAAGCGTGGGTTATCACCTGGTAGCCCGCCTGGTCCGGGTGCTGGTTCGGTCCGCGCGGGGGCGGCGCGCATTCCCAGGTCCAGTGGCAGATGGCGGCGACGTTGCGCGGCAGCCTGCCCAGCCCCGGCAGGGTGACCTGCGGGGAGAAGTCGGCGCGTGTGGAAGGCGCCGGACACGTCTGCCACCCGGACGCCGAATCTCTGATAGATGCCGCCCAGCAGCATGTTGTAGCCGGTCACGGCCACCTCGCCGAGCCGGGCAAGTATCTGGCCGGCCAGGCCGTTGCGCCATTCGGCGAGTGCGGGCAGGTAGTAGTTCATCGCGATGATGCGGGCGTGCGCGTCCGTCTGGCGCAGCGTGGCCAGGATCGTCGTGAGGTTGGTGGCTGCCTGGGAGACGGACCTGCCCGCGCAGGACGGGAGCTTCACGATAGAGAAGTCGGTGATACACGAATCGGGGTCATTCGCCCCGATGTCCAGGGTGATCAGTGCGACCCGGGCCTGGTGCGCGCGGACGAACCTGACGGCCGCGGCCAGCTGAGACCCGCCCGGGTACGAGCAGATGCCGCCATGGATCATGGTCACGGTGGTCTCTCCGGGACAGCCGAGCTTGACCAGGCGCAGGCCCGGCTGGCGGCGGTGCAGCGCTGCGTAGAGCTGGTCAGGGTATCCGTGCGCGGTGCGGACGCTGGCACCCGACGCGTCGGGCTGCACGCCTTGGGACAGCGAGTCGCCCAGCGCCAGGTAATAGCTGACCGGCGGCCTGTCGTGCTGCGCGGGTGCCGCCCGCTTCGGCGCAGGCCCGGAACAGCTGCCGGCCGCGGTGCCGATCATGCCCGTCAGCACGAGTGTGAGCACCACACTGCACATCGCTTTTCGCGCGGTGGTCCTGGCGAGCAGCTTCCCGGCCGCGTGCACCGATAGCTCCTCCCGTTGTGTGCTCATGCCTACCACCCCAGGCGATGGCCGGCAAAGTGACAGGTCGGCGCCGTCCCTGAGACTGGGGCCCGATTAAGATCGGCTAATGCCCATCCCCGCTGCGTTCGACCTGTCCGGCCGCGTCGCCATCATCACCGGGGCGGGCAGTCCGCAGGGTATCGGCTTCGCCGCGGCCAGGCTGCTCGCCGAGCTGGGCGCTGCCGTCCTGATCACCGCCACCACCGCCCGGATCGAGGACAGGGCCAGCGAACTGCGGGAAGCTGGCTACGATGCCGCCGCGGTCATCGCGGACCTCACCTCGCCGGAGGCCGCGGCCGCGCTCGTGCCGGCCGCGCTCCGGCAGTGGGGGCACCTGGACATCCTGGTCAACAACGCCGGCATGGTGTCCGTCGCCAGTCCTGACTTCGAGTCCGGCACGGCGGACTCGATGAGCCTGCCCACCTGGCAGGCGTCCCTTGACCGCAACCTGACCAGCGCGTTCCTGGCGACCAAGGCTGCGCTGCCCGCCATGACCAGCGGCGGCTGGGGGCGGGTCGTCATGGTCGCCAGCGTCACCGGCCCGGTGATGGCGATGCGCGCAGACGTCGGATACGCGACCGCTAAGGCCGCGATGGTCGGCCTCGCCCGCGCCGTTGCCATCGACACCGCACCGCACGGGATCACCGTGAACGCCGTCGCCCCGGGATGGATAGCGACCGCGTCACAGACGCCGGGCGAGTACGAACAGGGGCTGGTCACGCCCATCGGCCGCAGCGCCACCCCCGACGAGGTTGCCGCAGCGGTGGCCTGGCTGGCCAGCCCGGGCGCGTCCTACGTCACCGGGCAGTGCCTGGTCGTGGACGGCGGCAACTCCGTCGCCGAGGAGCGCGCCGTACCGTCTCGGTGAGCCCCGGGCCAGCACCTGGGAGTCGGCCCGTGGTCAAACCGCGAATGCGGCCTCACTGGTGTTTGGCGGCGACCCAGCTCCGCACTTTGTCCGCCGCGCTGGTCAGCTCGTCCAGGCCGGCGAGCATGGCCTCGTGATCGGCCCAGGCGCGGGTGAACACCTCCGGGTAGGTGGCGGCTACCCGGGCCTCGGCGGCCTGCAGGCCGCCCAGCAGGGCGGCAAGTGTCCCTTGCTCCTCACGGCTCAGATCGCACATATACCGAACGTACGTCTCGCGCTACGGTCCGTCCAGACGGCAACTCAAATTACCGGGTGACTCCGCGGGCGGCCAGATGCCGCGTCCCCCGCCCCGCGCTGGGGTCCCGCCGGCGCAGTCGGCCGGGCCGGCCAGGGTCGGTCAGTTGCTGGCCGTCTTGGCGTGCAGGACCTGGTCGATGGCCGCGATGATGATCCTGGCTGATCCGTCGATAGCCCTGGCTACCGGGCTGGACGGGTTGCGCAGCTGGCTGGCGATCTGGGCTGTGGACAGGCCGGCGAGCAGCTGCGGGCTGTACTGCGCGCCGGCCAGGATGTAGTGATTGGCGACGTCGAGGAACGGGACGGCCCCGGACTGGTCGGCGCTGTTGACGTAGGGGGGAACGTCGTAGCTGCCGATGAGCCTGGTGTCCAGCGGTGTCTGGGCCTGCAGGGGGCGGCCACGGTTGTCGGTCAGCTCGGTGGTCCGCAGGGCGAGTTCCGCGCTGCGGTAGCCTGCCGCGCGGAACGAGAGCGTGGCGGTGTCCGGATACACGTCGGTGGCCGATGATCTGGTGGCGCCGAGGTGGCTCCAGGTGCCGAAGTGGGATAGCGCAACGACCAGCGGCCAGCGTTCGGCCGCGCAGAACGGGCAGGATTCCTCGCTGACGAAGACGATCGCTGGCTTGCCGCCGATGGTCAGCGGCGGGCCAGGCGTGCTGACCGTTTGCAGCGGGGTGGCTGCCTGGCCCGGGCTCGCCCGTGTCAGTACGGCAGGTGGCACGGTCGTGACCTGCCTGACGACGGTGGCGGGGGCCAGCGCTTCGCCGGCGGCCGTCGGTGGGGCCGAGGTCGGCTTGACCGCGACGAGCGCGATGACGACAGCCAGTACGGCGGTGATCGCCCCGATCGGCAGCAGCAGCCGCAGGCGCGCCTCGGCGCGCTTTCGCGCGGCCCGTTCAGCCGCGATCCGTTCGCGGGCGGACACCCTGGCGGGTAGGTCTCGGGGCCGCCCGGCCCGATTACCCTTCGCGCGGTTGCGCCGCGTGTCTGCCACTTGCCGTCCTTCCCGCCGGTTGCCTGCCGCAGGGCCCGGCCGCCGTCCCATGGTCCTGTCAGCTATCACGGATGGCACTCACGTGCTGTTCAGGCCACTGCTGAGTGATCAGGGCGTCAGCGGGTCAGGCCCGTCTGCCATCAGGCCGATGAGCCGAACTGGATGGGGACGTGGATGGCCTGCGTCTTGGCCCATGTGGCGGAGCCGGGTGCGAGTTGCCAGACGGTCAGCGTGGCGCGGTGAGTGGCCAGGGCGTCGAACCCGCCGGCGGGGTCCGGCGCCAGCGTCGCCGTGCCGGCTGGTAGTGCGGGCAGTGCCTGCCACGAGGCTCCGGGCCCGGCGATGGTCTCGGCGCGGTTCGCGTTCAGCACGACCGAGGCCGTGCCGCCGGGCCCGAATGACGTGGCGGTCAGGTGCCCGCCGTTCAGCTTGACCGCGGCTGACAGGGTCCAGTGGCTGCCGCTGCCGTCTGACCAGGCGGCGAGCAGGCTGGCCGCCGGCCCGGTCCCAGCGGCCAGCAGCGCCACGGTGCCGCCGGCTGTCCTGGTGAGCCTCAGCACGGTGATCGCGCGGCCTGCCAGCGTGGCGGGAAGCGGGGGCCCGGCGGCCCGCCAGGTGCCGCCGGAGTAGGCGAAGATGCCCGCCGTTCCCGGGTGGCTGCAGGCACCGGCCAGCAGCGGCTGCCCGGACGGGCTGAACGCGGCGGCGGTGAGGTCCACCAGCCCGCAGCGCCTGCCTGGCGCGGTGGCGGCCAGGGACCGCTGGCTGGCCACGGTGCTCCAGCGGGGATCGCTGAGTGCGGCTGTCTTGGCTGTGCCGTCGGTGAGCAGGGCGAGCAGGTGACCGCTGCCGGGCGCTGCGGCCAGCGCGTCGGGGACATTGGCCAGGGCCGCATCGATCGGGTTGCCGGGGGACCATGACCGGCCGCCGTCGCTGGTCGCCGTGAGCGGCGTGAACGTGAGGTACTGGCTCGGCCGGAACGCGGTGATCAGTGACCGGCCGCCGGCGCCGGCCAGCACCAGGCCGCCGTTGTCGGCCACTCCCGGCGGGGTGACCAGCTTCCAGCGGGTGCTGCGGGCGGGGCGGTTGAACAGCTGCCAGAAGTTGTTGTGGTCGGTCGTGGCGCCCATCACCGCCACCGCCCAGGTGCCGGCCGCGGTGACCAGCGAGGTCTGCAGAGGGACCAGCCCGGACGGGCAGGCCTGGCTCGAGGCAGGCCGGGCTGCTGGGGTACTGCTTCCGCAGCCCGCGGCGAGCAGCGCGGCGGCCAGGGCGAGGGTGACGGCCGCCGGGTGCCGCGGCCGGCTCATGACTGTCCCAGCAGCTGCCGGGCCGCGCCGGTCAGTTCCGCGGCGAACGACGACTTGGTGGCGGTCGTGGCCGGCCCGGGGTTGAAGTCCAGTTCCTGGCGGATGTGGCCGGCCTGGTCGATGACGAACGCGTAGTCGCCGTGCCCGATCATCGACCCGGCCGGCAGGATCTGCATGGGCAGCCCGTAGCCGAGCCAGACCTGCTGCAGCCGGGCCCGGGTGCCGGTGAGGTACAGCCAGTTGGTCAGCGCGTCGAGGCCCTCCTGGCGGTCGAACGCCTTCAGGTAGCTCACCTGGGTGTAGAGCGGGTTGTAGTTGATCGCGACGAGCGCGACCCGGCGGGAGTCCGCCGCGAGCAGCTGGCCGGCCTGGCGGAACTCCTGCGCCATCAGCGGGCAGTCCACCGAGCACACCGGGTCGAGGAACCCCAGCAGTACGACCTTGCCGCGCAGGCCCGCCAGCGTGACGGCCCGGCCGTGCTGGTCGGTGAGGCTGAACGCCGGGGCCCGGTGATCATAGACCGCGGCGGAGCCGTCGATGGCCTGCGCCAGGATCGTGTCGGCGACGGGACTGGCCTGGGCGGCGGCCATCGGGGCCGCGCCCAGGATGATCACGCCGACCGCCCCGGCCGACGCCACGGACTGGATGCTGGCCGCCGCGATCGACCGGCGCACGGCCTGCGGCCGGACCCGGTCCCGGGCCAGCCGGACCCGGTCACGCCAGCCGGGTTTCGGCACCCGTGCGGCGGCGGGCGCGGCCGCCGCCAGCGGACGGGTCAGCGCCAGGTACCCGGCGACAGCCAGCAGAGCCATCGGGATCATGCTGTTGGGATCGGTGCCCAGGCCGCCGAGGAAGCCGAGGTCCTCGATCAGCACCCAGTCGGCGATGCACAGCACGGTGAAGGCGATCAGCACGGGGCGGATCAGCCGCGGCTGCCCGGTCAGGAACGCCGCGCCGGTCACGGCGAGCGCGGCCACCAGGAACAGGTTGACCGCGAACCCGTGCGCGCCGTCGAAGGAGGCAAAGGCGTTGAGCCACCCCGATAGGAACCCGGGCTGGGGGATGCCGGCCATGGTCTGCACCATGCCGCCCAGCGTGCCCGGCTGGCCGTGCGAGGTTCCCTGCCAGAATCCCCGGCCCGGCCAGGCCTGCAGCACCGCCATGCCGACCAGGAACAGTCCCGTCCCGGCCAGGGTCAGCCTGCCCAGCCGCGGGGTGCGCCAGGCCCGCTCGGGCAGCGCGATCAGTGCGCCGGCGATGGCGTAGATGAGTACCGCGCCTGGTGCGCCGAACGTCCAGGTCAGGCCCGGGGCGAAGATCCCGCCGAAGGACTCGCCGAAGGCCCAGACGACCAATCCCCAGCCGATGCTGACCAGCCCGGCCAGCCGGGACAGCGAGCCCCGGGCCGCGGTCAGCATCCAGATGCCGATGCCAACCTGGATCCACACCGCGGCGGCGCCGGCCTGCATCGGGTGATACGACCAGTTGGTCCCGGCCCAGTTCACCACCTGCTGCACCCACCGCGGTGAGCTGGCCGCGATGGGCTCGATGACCTGCGACGGCATCCCCACCGCCATCTTGGGCTGGGCCTGCAGGATCCCGTCGAGAACCCACAGCAGCCCGAAACCGATCCGCAGCAACTGGCGCCACGCGGGCTCGGCCGCGGCGGGCGCGGACGTGCCCCCGCCCACTGTCCCGGCGCTGTCTAGGGCTGTGGCGGGTCGCCAGGCCCGCACGGTCAGCCAGGCCAGCCCGAGTATGGCGAAGATCAGCAGGGCGATCAGCCCCTGGTGCAGCAGCGCGGCCTTGAACGCAGCGACCACCGTCGGGTCGCCGACGTTCAGTCCGGAGTTCATCCCAGGCATGACGACACCTCCTCCGCGGGGCCGGTCCCGCCGGGACTCTTGTCCCGCCCCGGGCCAGCCGGGCGGGGCGGCCGGCCGCGGCTGGCCGCCGCCGGTATTGCGAATCGGCGCAGCCGCAGGCTGTTGCCCACCACGAACGCCGACGAGGCAGCCATCGCCGCCGCGGCGATCAGCGGGTTGAGGAACCCGGCGGCGGCCAGCGGGATCGCGGCGACGTTGTAGCCGAACGCCCAGCCGAGGTTGCGCCGGATCGTGGTGAAGGTGGCCCGGGCGAGCCTGATCGCGTCGGGAACGACACCCAGGTCGTCGCGGAGCAGGATCAGGTCGGCCGCGCAGACCGCGACGTCGGTCCCCGAGCCCACCGCCAGCCCCAGGCCGGCCGCGGCCAGCGCGGGCCCGTCGTTGACCCCGTCGCCGACCATGGCCACCGACCGGCCGCTCGCCTGCAGTCGCTGGATCACCGTGACCTTGTCGCCCGGCAGCGCGCCGGCGATCACCTCGTCGATGCCGGCCTGGGCGGCGACCGCCCGGGCGGTGGCTTCGCTGTCGCCGGTCAGCAGGACCGGGCGAAGGCCGAGGCGGCGCAGCGCGGCGACCGCGGCCGCCGCGGATGGCTTGACCGTGTCGGCGACCGCCACCGCCCCGCGGGCCTGGCCGTCCCAGCCGGCCAGGACCGTCGTCAAGCCGGCCTGCTCCCAGGCCGCGCACCGGGCGGCCAGGCTGGCCGAAACGTCCATGCCGCGGTCGCGGAACAGCTTCTCCCGCCCGACGATCACCTCGTGGCCGTCCACGGTCCCACCCGCGCCCAGGCCCGGCAGGGCAGCGAAGCCGCCGGCCTGCGGCAGCGATCCCAGCTCGGCCCGGGCGGCGGCGCTGATCGCCGCGGCGACCGCGTGCTCGGAGGCGTCTTCCACCGCCCCGGCGTACCGGAGCAGGACGTCGCGGCTGACGCCCGCCGCCGGCCGCACACCGGTCACCGCCATCACGCCCGTGGTGACGGTCCCGGTCTTGTCCAGCACCACGGTGTCCACCGCGCGGGAGGACTCCAGCGCCTGATAGCCCTTGATGAAGATGCCCAGCTGCGCCCCCCGGCCGCAGGCCACCACCAGCGCGGCCGGGGTCGCCAGCCCCAGTGCGCACGGGCACGCGATGATCAGCACCGCCAGGGCGGCACTGAACGCGTGCTGGGCCGGGCTGCCGGCCGCCAGCCAGGCGGCCAGCGTCACGCCGGCGAGGACCAGCACCACGGGGACGAACACGCCGGAGATCCGGTCGGCGAGCCGCTGGATGGCTGCCTTCTCGGTCTGGGCCTGCTCCACCAGAGCGATCAGGTGCGCCAGCTGGGTGTCTTCGCCCGTCCTGGCCGCCAGCACGATCAGCCGCCCGCTGACCACGACCGTCCCAGCGGTCACGCTGTCGCCCTCGGCCGCCTCGGCCGGCACCGACTCCCCGGTCATCATGCTGCGGTCCACCGCCGACCGCCCGAACACCACCTCGCCATCAGCGGCGATCGTTTCTCCCGGCCGGACCACGAACCGCTGGCCCGGCCGCAGCCCGGCGGCCGGGACGCGCCGCTCGGTCCCGTCGGCCTCCAGCACGGACGCCTCTGTCGCGCCGGTGGCCGCCAGTTCCCGCATCGCGTCACCGGCGTCCCGGCGGGCCCTGGCCTCAAACCATCGGCCGGCCAGCAGGAACGTGGTCACCGCGGCCGCGACCTCCAGGTAGATGCCGCCGCCGGAGCCGTGGATCAGCAGCGTCATCGGGCTGACCCGCGCCGGGCCGCTGTCCACGACGAACATCGCGTACACCGACCAGCCGCACGCCGCGGTGATGCCCAGCGACACCAAGGTGTCCATCGAGCACGAGCCGTGCCGGGCGTTCGTCAGCGCGGCCCGGTGAAACGGCCAGGCCGCCCACACCGCGACCGGCGCGGCCAGCGCCACCAGCACCCACTGCCAGCCCGGAAACCGGTCACGGGGAAACAGCGACAGCAGGACCGACAGATCACTCAGCGGGATGAAAAACACCAGCGCGACAATCAGCCTGCGCCGCAGATAGGCCACCCGGGCCGCATCCGGCCCGCCCCCGGCCGGCGCCGCGACCTCCGCGCCGTAACCCGCCTCTTCAATCTTGCCGATCAGCTGCTGCACCGAAACTGAGGCCGGCACCATTACGGTGGCCTTCTCCGTCGCGAAATTCACCGTGGCCAGCACATCACCAATGGCGTTGAGCTGCTTCTCAACCCTGACTGCGCACGCTGCGCACGTCATCCCCCGGACCGAGAACTCAACCTTCCTCAGCCCCGATGACGCCTTGCCCGTCGATGCAGCAAGTGGCATGCCATGTCGCCCTTCAGTGAAACCGGCCGGCCAGGACGTCAGGCCACCGGCAGCCCGCCTGTCTCCCGGGCCGGGGGCAGGACCTGTCTGCTGGCTTTGGCGGCGCGTCCTGCGGATGCCGCCGCACCGGAAATCTACACCCGGACCCGCCGACGCAAAACAAGGTATGCCGCAAACGAGGACGCCACTGCCTGCCATGAATACCCGGCCCGGGTTAAGGCAATACCCGGCAGAGGTTCGGTCAATACCCCCATGGGGTTACCATAATACCCCGGGAGGGTTACCTGTGCCCGGCAATCAGGTCCGGCTAAGCCCATTCTTCCGATTCACTATTGCTCAGATCGCGCCAGCTGATTACGCTTTGAGATCATGCGCGAGCATAGGGACAACGGGCGCCTGGGACGACACTGACGTGGCGGGGTTCTCCTGGCGGGCGGACGCCCTCGCCGCGGTCATGGTCATAATCGCTGTCTACAGCGCTGGCCGGCTTGCCGTCTCCCTCCTGCGCCACCGGGCAACCGAATTCGACGCCGACGGGGTGCACGTGGTCATGGGTCTCGCCATGGCGGGAATGTTCCTGCCGCGGCTGAGCCCGCTACCGGACAGGGCCTGGGAGGCGATGTTCGGGATCGGCACGGCATGGTTCGCGTGGCAGGCAATCCGTACCCGCCGTGGTCACCCCCGGGAAGGCTGGCGGTGCCCCCATCCGCTCCCGCACCTGGTCGAGTGCATCGCCATGCTCTATATGTTCCTGGCGCTGCCCGGGTCGCGGGCAGCAGGCTCGGCCGTCGGGATGCCGATGCCCGGCATGAGCGGGGCGGCCGGCGGCACCGGGAACCTCCCGGCGCTCCCAGCCGTCCTGGCGCTGTTCATGGTCGGCTACGTCGTATGGGCTGCTGACCAGCTCACGTCTGTGGCGCGCCGCCGAAATGCCGCGGCCACCCCGAGCCTGACAGCCGATCCGGCCGGTTTTCCGAGGGCCGCCGCTGCGCCGGGTACCGCAAGCGCCCAGCGATCCAGTGCGGTCCATGACAGAGCTAGCACCGCAGGTATCCGGGCCCACGACACGTCGGGCAGGCCGATACTCGCGCCACGGCTCGCCGCCGGCTCCAAGATCGCCATGAGCATCACCATGGGCTACATGCTCATGCTGATGATCTAGCGGCAGAAGCGCGGACTGGCCCGTGCAACCGCGCGAATGCCTCGAGTCCGTAGCGTTCTGAACTGGCACTGCAGATCGCGGTTCGCCTGGCGAGCCGACCAGTGGGCCGGGCCGCCAGGTTCAGGACCTGACTAGGCGCGAGATCGCCTCGGCGGCTTCCCTTACCTTGTCCCTGGCCTCTGGGCCGCCCTGCTCGACCGCCTGGGTGACGCAATGGCCGAGGTGATCTTCGAGCAATCCCAGGGCTACCGCCTGCAGCGCCCGCGTCACCGCCGAGACCTGGGTGAGAACGTCAATGCAGTAGACGTCCTCCTCTACCATCCGCTGCAGGCCGCGCACCTGGCCCTCGATCCTGCGCAGCCGCTTAAGATATGCGTCCTTGTCTTGCGTATACCCGCGCATGCGCCCGAGGTTACACCGGCAGTCACGCGCACGGCGCACGGCAGAAGGCGGGAATGTCGGGGCAGGTCTGCAACTGCACCGCGGGGCGAAACGTTGCTGTACCGGTCCCGCCGCTGCCCTGACTACATTGCCTGCCGCCCGTCCTAGGGAACGAGGCCCAGACGGCGGCGGCCAGCGACAGCCGGTGCGGTGGTCCTCCTGGGCGGACTCGGCGCTGACTGTTCGCTGGGCAAGTTCGCTGGCCCGCGCCTGCTCCGGCATGGACAGCCGGCAGCTGCGCGAACTCGGCGCCCACCTGCGCGACGCCGCGGACGCGCAGGAACGGGCCGGCGAGGACTATGACGACTTCGCCCGGCGGGCGCTGCGCATCTCCCGCTCGCTGGCCGGCGCCGGGGAAATCTCCGGGCGGCTGCATCCCGAGGCTGCCGGGGAGGTGAGCGCCGCGTTCGAGGAACCGGGCGCGAAGGCCGACCCGGACGACAACCGGACCAAGGCGCAGCGGTGGGCCGACGCGCTCACCCGGCTGGTCGCACTCGCCGGGTATGCGTTCACCGACCGTCCCGGCGAGCCCGATGATGACCTGCCAGGCCCAGCAGAGGGACACGCCCACGACGACCCGGCCGGGGCAGACGGGCACGGCGACCCGGCCGGAGACGGGCACGGCGGCCCGGCCCGGCACGAGCACGACCGCCCGGCCGCCACGGCGCCGCCCGGATTGCGCCGTCCGCGGGTCATCGTCGGCCGCAAGAGCCCGGGCTGGACCCCGCGCCAGCGCGACGCGCTCTACGCCCAGTACGGCGGACGATGCGGCCGGGACGGCTGCACCCACCCCATTGACGTGATCCACCACGTGATCCACTGGATCACCGGCGGCCGGACCTGCATAACCAACGGGATGCCGCTCTGCCGCTACGACCACTGGCTGGTACACGAAGGCGGCTGGCGAGTCATCACCGACCCCAGCGGCAGGTTCACCCTCACCCCGCCACCGCCAGGCTGGCAGCCCGGCACCATCTACCGGCGAGACAAACCCGTCACCGAAACCGCGACAGGCCTAGCCGCGGCGTAGCACCCGCCGACCCTAATCCTGACCGACGTGCGCCTCCTCATCCCGAGTACAGTGCGCGGCCGGCCTTGCTCGGCCGGGCCTCCGCCGGGTTACCCAGCGCCGCCGCCACCTGAGCCCAGCTCTTGCCTGACAGCACCTGCGGGCTGTAGTGGGCCCCCTGGTCATGTACTTGCTGCCGAAGTCAACGAACGGGATCGACCCGGTGTTTCCCTGGACGACATACGGCGGCGTGGACCATCGCCGGGATCGCGGACTAGAAGTGCGGGGACGCGGTGCTGATGTTGTAGCCCTTCCCCCAGTACCACTGGGTGGCCTGCGAGCCGGGCACGACGTGCGGAACACCGGTGGGGTCGGCGATCCAGTAGCGCACATGGGAGCGCATCGGGGGCGGGAGCGTGCCGACGGCGGCCTGCACGGCCGGCCACTCCGAGCGCATGGTGTACAGCCGGGCCACCGCGTCCGGCTGGGCGCTGAGCTTGCGGAACGCCCAGCTGGCGGCGACCGATGGCGTGGCGTCCCCGGGCTCGACGTCGAGGACTGAGGCCGCGGGGTTGGTCCCGAGAACATCGATCCACAGCACCCGCTCACGCCCGGCCACCTCTGCGGGCGAGGCTGCGTAGCGGCCGTTGGCGTAGGTGGCGACCACGTCGTGCGGCGGGATCGCGGCGGGCGTGACCGAGTCATAGATGAGGTAAGGCCCGGCAGCGCTGTCCGGCCCCAGGTGCCTGGCCATGGCCTGCTGCCGTTGTCCCCGGCCCTGGCCGCCCGCCTGGCCCTGGCCGCCGGCAGCGCCATGGCCGGCTGCCCGGCGCTGAGTCCTGGCCGGGTGGTGACGGACGGCCTGCTGGTGCATGCTTTGCCCGGACCCAGCGGGATGAAGGCGCCCGGGCGGTACTGGTGCGCCGGGCCGGCATGCCCGTCGAGCCCCGGCCTGGAGGCGAACCCGAATACGGGTCCGGCCGCGATGGCACCGGCAACGGCGTGCGGCGCAGCGCGGACGGCCGCGGAAGGGCTGGTTGCGCCCAGGCTGATGACCGCGCCGGCCAGCGGAGCGGAGCCGGCCGACACGCCGGCCACCACGCCGGTCAGGGCGAGCAGGGCCGCCGTCGTAACCCCCAGCGGGGGTCGCGAGCGCAGGCGGGCACGTCGGTAAGTGTTGCGGAGCAGGGATAGGGAGTCGCGGAGCAGGGACAGCGAGGATGTAAAACAGATGAGCAAGAGGAACCTTGAGTCGGGCGCGCAGGCGCTCGGCGGTCACCCAGGACGCTGCCGGCCGGTGGTAATCCACCGTGGCTGGAGCACGGGCGCGGTGCTGCGACACTGGGGCAGGGCGACGCGTTGCCTGGGGCAACTATCACCCACTCTGGGTGTTGATCGGTTCCTCACTGTAAACACCTGAACGGACGCGAATGCCCCAAACCGCCCAGATTGAAACCATGACATAAGTCACACATTGTCACCATCGGGGCGCACACTTATCTCGTAAAATCCCGCAAAGACCCGACGGCACAGTGGAGATGCGGCAGCCGCACAGCGGCGGTACGGGGCCGTGCGCCTCCTGGCCGCCTGCGGCAGCGCTGCCAAAGGCGCTCCTGTCGGTCTGCTGTGGCTCAGCGCCCGCGGAGCAGTTCCCCGAACGACGGCGCGGACGCGTAGGGATCGGCTTCGACGGCGGCAGGCCGCTGGCCGACGGCGGCGGCCAGTTCGGCTCCGGCCCGCTCGATCCGGGCGGTAAGCGCGCCACCGGAGCTGCCGGCCGTGCCCCAGTCCTCGGTGGCGGCGAAGACGGCGGTGGGCACCGTCGCTGCCCGCAGGTAGGTGAACAGAGGCCGGATCGCGTGCTCCAGCGCGAGCGTGTGCCGGGCGGTCCCGCCGGTGGCCGCGACCAGCACCGGCTTCCCGGTGAGCGCGTCCGGGTCCAGCACGTCGAAGAACGACTTGAACAGGCCGTTGTAGGAGCCGCTGTACAGCGGGGTGGCGGCGATCAGGCCGTCGGCGCGCAGCACCTGGTCGATGGCGGTCCGCAGCGCCGGGCTGGGAAACCCGGTCAGCAGGTTGTTGACGATGTCGTGTGCCAGCTCGCGCCGCTCGATCGCAATGACCTCGGTCTCGCCCGGCAGGTCTCGCGCGCTCGCCGCGGCAAGCCGGTCGGCCAGCAGCCGGGTGGACGACGGCTGGGTGAGCCCGGCCGAGACGGCGACGATGGTACGCGCTGTCATGGGGCGCTCGTCTCCAGCTCAGTGCCGGCGTCGGCCAGCGACGCCGCCACTCGTGACTCGTGCGTGGGGCCGTCCGGGACGTTCGCCGGCCGCGACGCGTCCAGCTCCCTGCGCAGCACCGGCACCACCTCGCCGAGCAGGTCCAGCTGCTCGAGCACGGTCTTCAGCGGCAGGCCGGCATGGTCCATCAGGAACAGCTGGCGCTGGTAGTCACCGAAGTGCTCGCGGAAGGTGAGCGTCTTGTCGATGACTTCCTGCGGGCTGCCCACGGTCAGCGGGGTCTGGGCGGTGAAGTCCTCCAGCGACGGGCCGTGGCCGTAGACCGGGGCATTGTCGAAGTACGGACGGACTCACGCACCGCGTCCTGGGAGTTGTTGCGCATGAACACCTGCCCGCCCAGGCCGACGATGGCCTGCTCCGGGGTCCCGTGCCCGTAGTGGGCGAAGCGCTGCCGGTAGTAGTTCACCAGCCGGACGAAGTGATCCGTCGGCCAGAAGATGTGGTTGGCGAAGAACCCGTCACCGTAGAAGGCCGCCTGCTCGGCGATCTCCGGGCTGCGGATCGAGCCGTGCCAGACGAACGGCGGCACGCCGTCCAGCGGCCGCGGCACCGAGGTGAACCCTGCAGCGGCGTGCGGAACTCGCCCTGCCAGTCAACGACATCCTCGCGCCACAGCCGGTGCAGCAGGTGATAGTTCTCGATCGCCAGCTCGATGCCCTTGCGGATGTCCTGGCCGAACCACGGGTACACCGGGCCGGTGTTGCCGCGGCCGAGCATCAAATCCACCCGCCCGTCGGCGAGATGCTGCAGCATCGCGAAGTCCTCGGCGATCTTCACCGGGTCGTTCGTGGTGATGAGCGTCGTCGAGGTGGACAGGATCAGCTTGCTGGTCTGCGCAGCGATGTAGCCGAGCATGGTCGTCGGCGACGAGGGTACGAACGGCGGGTTGTGGTGCTCACCGCTCGCGAACACGTCCAGGCCGACGTCTTCGGCCTTGCGGGCAATGGCCACCATGGCCTTGATCCGCTCGTGCTCGGTCGGGGTGCGACCAGTCGTGGGATCGGTCGTGACATCGCCGACGGTGGAGATCCCGAACTGCATGGCTACTCCCGCTGTGCCGGACCGCCGGAGCGGGGCCAGCTCGAATGACTGAATTAGTTGTCTGTGCAACTACTTACCGGCGGCGGATATTCCGTCGGCGGGCACCGGTCCGTCGGGCACCGGTCCGTCGGGCACCGGTCCGTCGGGCACCGGTCCGGCGGGCACCGGCCCGGCGGCTGGCACCGGGCCTGCCGGGTCGCCGTTCATCCCGTCGATGATCGACCGGATGATGCCTGGCCGGCGCAGCGCGGTAACCGCCATGATCATCAGCAGCAGGAGCGCTGTCCCCGCGGTGGTCGGCCCTATGCCGATCCGGTCGATGACGGGCCCCTGGACGAGCGAGCCGACCGGATAGGCCACCCCGAGGGCCACCAGGAAGAAGCTCAGCACCCGGCCGCGGTACGCCTCTGGCGCCCGGAGCTGGACGACGGTCGAGAGCCCGGACAGGACTCCGATGTAGACGAGACCGACGGCGAAGAGCGTGGCCGCGCCCTGCCACGCTGTCTGCGAGGTGCTGTAGGCGGCCAGCGTCACCGGGAGCAGGCCCAGGCTCCAGGCCAGCACGCGGCCGCGGCCCAGCCGGACCGCCAGCGGGGCCAGGCACAGCGCGCCCGCCACGGCGCCCGCGCCCTGCGCGGTGGTAAGCAGGGCCGTCGTCTGCGCGACCGCCCGCGGGCCGCCGTGGCTGAGGTGGCGCGCCATCACCGGGACGAGGGCAATGAACGGTGAGGCGACGAGGGCCACCACGGCGATCGTGACGATCGCGGCCCGGCACGACGGCTCCCGGCGGGCCGCGGTGAAGCCCTCGTGCAGCGAGGTGAGCAGCCGGGCGGGCCGCCCGGCGGGCGGCGCGAGCCGCACGAACGCCAGGGCGACGACGATAGCCAGGAACGAGACGGCGTTTGCCGCGAACGCCGCCGGGTACCCGAACCCGGCCACGGCAGCACCGGCGAGGGCTGGTCCCACGATCCGGCCCAGGTTGAACTGCGCCGAGTTGAGCGAGATCGCCGCGAGGAATTCCGGGTCCGGCACGAGATCCGGCAGGATCGCTTGCTGGAATGGCCCGATCAGGGCCGAAGCCGAGCCCTGCAGCGTGACCAGCCCCACCAGCGCCGCCGGGCTGTCGTGGCCCGCGGCCACCAGCAGGGCGATCACGGCGGCGGCCACCGCCGCGACGAGGTTGCCGGCGACCAGCACCGGCCGCCGCGGCAGCCGGTCGGCGAGCGCGCCGCCGACCGGCGACAGCAGGCCGACGGGCAGGAACGCCCCCGCGGCGACGAGGACCGCCCAGGTTGCCTGGCCCGTGTCGGCTATGACCAGGGCGCCGACGGCGACGGTCTGCATCCACGACCCGACCGTGGACACCAGCCCCGCGGTCCACAGCAGCGCGAAGCCGCGGTGCCGGAACGGCTGCAGGGAGGCAGGGCCACGGTACCGCTTCCTGACCGGATGCTCGCCCGCGTCCATGTTGCCTGTTGTGATGTTCAGCATTCCCGCCGCGTCGAGGGCCGCCTGTGCCGCGCCGTGGCCCGGCGATGGTGAGCGATCACCGTGGAGAGGCTCGCCGGGCTCCAGACGCGGTTGACAAGGTACCAAGACCTGTGACTTTGACAGGTAAGTAAGTGGCGGCCGACTATCGGTGCTATGCGGCGTGAGCGGGGGCCGGGCCGAGCTCGTCCGGATAGGCCCGGCGGTAGTGCCCGGTCAGTGGCTCACCGGCGGTCCCGGGCCCTGGCAGGCGAGGGTGGACGCGCAGATCTGGCGGCGCACCACCGAAGCCGGGCAGCTGTCGCTGGGAGCCGGCGGGACTTCGGGTCGCTCATCTGGGCTCAGGGACTGGTGATGGTCAGCGGCTGGCTGATGAGGTAACTGGTGTAGAGGACTACTGGGTCGCCGTCGTTGAAGTTCCCATTGCAGCCGTTCACGTTGTAGACGTGCAGGTTGCCGCCATTCTTGAATCTGGTCTGGAGCTCGTTGCCGCTCCACTCGAAGGGCACCGTGCCGTTGTGTGCGGCGGGGCCGGTGCCGTCGATGACCGCCGAGCAGTAGGTGCCGGAGATGGCCAGGTGGAGATGCAGGTACTTGCCGTGGACGACATCGTTGGTCGGGGTATAGCTGGTCGCCCGGATCTGCCACGGGAGACCCCCGGCGGTCACAGTGAAGGAGAAGCTGGTGCTGGATGAGCACATGGTGAAGCTGACGGCAGCGAACTTCCCGATGGGGTTGGACAGTCCGCTGCCGGACTTGAACTGCAGGTGCGCGGTTGACGTGCCGGGACCGCATGAGGCCGTCTGGCCTGTGTGCGAGTCGAAGACAGACAAGTTGTTGGCGAAGAGCGTCCCGGTGTAGCTTCCCCCGGGGGTTACAGTCCAGGTGCGGGCAGACGCGAGAGCCGGACTCCCGCCCAGCCCGGCGGTCAGGGCGATTGCCGCGCTGGCGGCGAATAGCGTGTGCGCGCACTTAGACAGCCGCATCGAGACCCTGTCTAGGAAACCAGCAGCGTCGGGCAGATCCTTGGATAACGAACGCTTCCTGGGTTGGCTTTTGCCTAGTCTTGCGGAGAAGTGGTTCTCTTTTCAAGGTTCCGGAAAGGCTAGTGGCTTACTGCTGGTAATCACGGGTCGGTACTGGCGGCCAGGCGCCGGTGAGTCTCAGCTCTCGGCGGGGATGGGCGGGCCGGTCACGCTGAGCCCGTACCTGGGACTGACCTCGATCCAGTGCATGATTTCTTCGTCCATGGGCAGGCCGTCCGGGCCGGGCAGCCTGCGTTCGCGCGCTGGGATGCCCACCTCGTCGTACAGGCTCATCAGGCCGCCGGGGGCAACGAGCCCGAGGAACCGCACCGGGGTGGTGCCGGTGACGCGGAACGCGTGCGGCACGCCGGGCGGGAGGTAGA
Source organism: uncultured Actinomycetes bacterium (assembly GCA_963702235.1). Classification (GTDB taxonomy): domain Bacteria; phylum Actinomycetota; class Actinomycetes; order Streptosporangiales; family Streptosporangiaceae; genus PALSA-505. The sequence continues at coordinate 54,261 of CAVPBZ010000012.1, read as the reverse complement.
TGAAGGACCCGGCGGCCAGGTGGTGCAGTTCCTCGCCCGCCTGGTAGGTGAGCGTCCCGTCCAGCAGGTAGAAGGCCTCGGCCTCCCGGGAGTGAACATGCAGCGGCGTGGCGGTGCCGGGCGGCTGGGTGATCAGCGACATGCCGAACGCGCCGCCGGTCTCCTCGCCCGATGCCAGCCGCTCGAACAGCGATCCCATCGCCCAGGTGGCCGGGCCTTCCCCCGGTCCGCGCACCAGCACGGTGGTGGCGAGCTGACTGTCCATCGGTTCCCCCTCGCGCCCGGGGTCATCCGGGCATATTTGATCCGAAGATTCTTCGGATGAATACTGGCAATATACGGTTCATGACAGGGAACGTCAAGGGTCGGGGCTACCGGTCGCCGCTGCGGGCCGAACAGGCCAGCCGGACCCGGCGGAAAATCCTGGACGCGGCCCGAGGGCTGTTCAGCGCGCAGGGCTACGCGCCGACCACGGTGGCCCAGATCGCCGCGGCGGCCGGCGTCGCGGTGGACACCCTGTACGCGGCCGTCGGCACGAAGCCCGTGCTGTTCCGGCTGCTGCTCGAGACGGCGATCTCCGGCACGGACGAACCGGTGCCCGCCCAGGAACGCGACTACGTCCGGCGCATCAGGGCCGCGGCCGGTGCCCGGCAGAAAATTCAGCTGTACGCCGCCGCGGTGCGCGCCATCTCCGCGCGGATGGCCCCCTGCACCTGGTCTTGCGTGACGCCGCCGCGCACGCCCCCGAGCTGGCCCGCATCCGCGACGAGATCGCCCGCCGCCGGGCGGCAAACATGCGCCTGTTCGCCCAGGACCTCATCGACACCGGCGAACTGCAACCCGGACTCGGCATTGGTGAGGTCGCCGACATCGTCTGGAGCATGAACTCCGCGGAGTTCTACTCCCTCCTGGTCCACGAACGCGGCTGGTCCCCGCAGCGGTTCGAGCAATGGCTCGCCGACGCCTGGTGCCGACTCTTCCTCACCGGATCCGCGTCGGTGACGAGCACGTGATCCTTGGCTTGCTCCGGGACAGGCCAGCCAGGCGTCGTCCCTGCTGCGGGCACACGGCCTGGATCTTGCTCGCGGCCGCGCCGAGATGCAGCGGCTTTCCGCGCGTGGGCAGATGCCGCGCTCGCGCGCCGATGACGCCGGTGCGTTGCGGGCCGTTGGGATCGACGTGGAGACGGCGCGCCAGCTGCTGATCACAACGTTCGGCGCGGAGGCGGTCGCGGCGGCGATCTGGCGGGCCAGCCGACGGCCGTGGTGGCGCGGCGGCGGCCGGCGCCGAACACCGCTGTGCGGTCCGCCGTTCTAGCGCGTTGCTGCAGGGATATGACATCGATACCATCCGGCTGCGTTCCGAACTTGACCGCACGCCCTGATCCGTCCTGGCCCAGCGAGCCCGCAGGCGAGTTCTTCTGCCGAGGGCAGCCTCCATGCGCGGCGCTGCGGCCTGGGCCGGTCAGTCGTCGACTAGCAGGTCGCCGAAGGTCTGCCGTGCGATTTCCTCGGCGCGGGCCTGGCCGACGACCGTGCCGGTCACGTCCGGGTGCTCGCGTGCCCAGGTGCGTGCCGAGGCTGTGCTGGTGAAGAAGTTGAGTGCGTCGCAGCAGACCGTGGCTGCCGGGCCGGAGCAGCTGCGGCTGCCGAGGAATACCACCGCACGGCCGGGCTGCCAGGCGGTGGTGCGGTCCGGGCCGGCGGTGACGGTGACCGGCTCGCCGGTCACCGGGTCGGCTGAGGTGATGACGACGTCCTGGCCGAGCATGGCCGGGATACCCAGCGCGTCGATCGCGCACATCGACCACACCTCCGCGCCGCCGCTGATCCGGACCCGGTGCGGCGTCCGCCTGGCGGAGAAGGGGTACGCTGCACGGATCTTCCCGTCCGCGCCGAGGGTCAGGAAGTCCTCGCGGTCAAGCTCGGCCAGCACCTCCCCGGCAGTGCGCCCGTACCGGGCGGCGGCCGGCTCCAGCGCCTCCGGCTCCGGGGCCGATCCGGCGGCGGCGAAGTGCCGCAGCACCGCCTGATGCACCGCCCGCAGCCCGCCAGCGGCCGGCGCGCGGCGGCTCCGCCCCCCGCGGCCGACCGGATCGGGCACCTCTGCCGCGCAGCCATCGTCCCCGGCCGCGCCGGGCAAGCCTGCAGCTGAGAGCGCGGTCGTGAGGTCCTGCACGCTCGGCGCCCCGCCTGCCGCGCCGTCAGGCCCGCGGTAGATCCGGCACGACACGCTCGGCGCCGCCCCGGCCGCGGCGAAGGGATCCACGCCGTCGAGCAGGATGGTGGGCGAGCCGGTCATCCCCAGCCGTGCGGCCTCCGCTTGCCCGGTGACCTCCACCCGCTCCACCGATGCAGGCCGCCCGGCGAGCGCGGCGGTGATCCGCGCGGTGGCAACAAGAGCGTTCGGGCAGTCCGGAACCGTCAGAACCGTGATCCGCATCGTCGCTGGTCCTTCCCCCCTCATTGCCTCTGCGCCAGACGGTAGACCTTCCACCCCACTGGAAGGTCAAGGGCTGGTCATCGTCCCGGAATCCCGCGAGGGCGCTCCTTCATCCGCGGGGCCGGCCGGGTCGCTGGCCCGCCGGGTCGCTGGCCCGCCGGCGGCGGGCTGGCCGATCCGCCTGCTACGCTAAACCTTCCAGCCAGCAGGAATGTCAAGGGGCGCGTGGATGAGGATCGGCGAGGTCGCCGGGCAGGCCGGGGTGCCGGCCAAGACGATCCGGTTCTGGGAAGACCAGCGCCTGCTCCCGCCGCCGGCCCGGACCCGGCCGGCTACCGCGACTACGACCCGGCCATCCTCGAGCGCCTCGCCTTCATCCGGCACGCCCAGGCCGCCGGGCTCACCCTCGCCGCCGTCCGGCAGGTGCTGGACATCCGCGATGGCGGCCAGCCGCCCTGTACCCACGTCACTGACCTGATCGCCCGGCGGCTGACCGAGGTGGAGACTAGGCTGGCCGAGCTCACGCGGACCCGCGACCAGCTCGCGGCGCTGGCCGCGCGCGCCGCGGCGCAGGACCCGGCAGACTGCCGGGGCTACTGCTCGATCCTCGCCGCCGAGGCACCCCGGCTGCCGTTGGCCTTCCACTAGCGGGGAAGGCCTAGCGCGCGGTCAGAATCGAGCAGGCAGCTGGTCCCGTGGAGCTGCAGCAACTTGCCGGCGCTCAGGCCCCGGGCAGGGCGTCCATCTGGTGCTGCGCCTCGGCCAGCACGTGCACGACGTCACGGCCGAAGCGCACGTCACAGGGGTGATCCACGCGCCCGGACCGGGCGTTGCCCACCAGTTCGGTGAGAGCGGTCCGCAGCGCCGCCTGCGACTCGTCGCTTTCCGCGGGCGCGACGGTCCGCCCGAGGTCGCCCCACAGGTACAGGTCGAAGCCCGCCGCGGCCTCGGGCGCGCTCAGGGTAACCGTCGCCGCGCTGGTCGCCCCGCCGTCGTGGTGCAGCACCAGGTACGTGAGGTCGGCCTGGCCGGCATCGGCGGTCACCGAGGTCACCGGGCCCAGGCAGGCCCACAGCAGCGAGACCAGGTGCGGCCCCAGGTCCCACAGGCCGCCTTTCACCTGCCGCCACGGGGTGTTGAACGGGCTGGCAGTCCCCAGCGCCGACCCGAGCCAGACCGCGGAGCCGCCCGCCCACGGACCCTGGCTCGCGACGTCGGCCAGCCAGGCCCTGACATCGGCCCGGAACCGGGCGGTGAAGAAGACGACCGAGGCGACGCCGCTCTCCTGCACCGTATCGACGAGCCGGTCGGCGTCCGCCGCGGAGATGGCGATGGGCTTTTCCAGCAGCAGGTGCTTGCCGACCCGAGCGGCCCGCACCGCGATCGTGCTCTGCACGTCCGGCGGCACCGCGAACGCGACCGCGTCCACGTCGGCCAGGAAGAGGTCCAGGTCGCTGTGCGCGGAGGCGCCGTGCTCGGCCGCCAGCGCTTCGGCGGCCTCGAAATTGCGGCCCCAGACCGCCGCGAACTCGATCCCGTCGGTCGAGGCGAGGACGGGGGCGTGCATGATGCGGGCCCAGTGCCCGGTCCCGACCAGGCCGAATCTCAGCGGCCGGGCGGGCGTGCTCATCGGGCTGCCTCCTCAGTGACGACAAGAAGGCAGCTTATTAGAACAGCACGTACAGCTTGCGGATGACCTCGTGAATCTGCCAGGTGCCGGTCCAGCCCACGGGGAAGACAGCGGTGTCGCCGGGACCTATCTCGGTGGCCTCGCCGCCGTCCGGGGTGACGGTCATCCGGCCGGACAGGATGTGCACGAACTCGTTGCTCTCCAGGGTCCAGCGGGACGGGCCCGGGGTGCACTCCCAGACGCCGGCCTCCTGATCGCCGCCGGACCACAGGGTGGTCCCTGACGTCTGCATCGGTTTCCCGGTGGCCTCGGGCAGCTCACCCCAGTCCTCCAGAGCCGCGTCGTGCGCGGCGGCGAGGAAGGGCGTGGCGGGAATGGCGGTGGTCATGACGGCATGTGTCCTGTCTGGGTTGGCCGGTGGCTGGGAAAGCCGCCTCTTAGGCGGAGGACAGCGTCTGCGGGAACGGGAGCGCGATGGGATCGGCCGCCAGCTTGCTGCGGCCGGCCTCGTCGAAGCGGTCAAGGCCGAGCGCCGAGACGTCGGCCACGCTGGTGGCGCCGGTGAGCGCGAGATCGGCCGCCAGCCGGGACACCGCCGGGCCCCACATCATGCCGGCCCCGCCCGCGCAGGCGACCGTCACGCCGCCCAGCGGGCCCGCATCGGTCAGCGCCGGCCCGATGATCGGCAGGTGGTCCGGGGTGAAGTCAATCGTGGCCGCCCAGATCCGGCGCAGCCCGAGCCCGGCGGTGACCGGCACCAGCCGGGCGAGCCGGTCCCGCATCTGCTCCAGGTAAGCCGTATCCACGCTGCGGTTCTCGCCCGGCGGCTCGTCCGGGTTGCTCATCCCGAACAGCAGGCCGCCCTCTTCCGGCCGCCAGTACAGCCCGGCGGACACGTCGAAGACCATCGGCACCCGGGACGGATGCAGGTCCGGGTGCTGCTCGGTCACCGCCACCTGGTGCCTGGCCCCGCCCGCCGGGATGCGGACGCCGGCCAGCGCGCCCACCTCGGCCAGCTTCGGCCCGCCGGTGAGCACGACCAGCCCGGTGCTGACCGGGCCGCTGCCCGTCGTCACCCCGCGGACCCGGTCGCCGTCCAGTTCCAGGCCGCGGAACGCGACGTGCTCGGCCACGTGCACGCCGCTGCGGGCCAGTGCGACCGTGTAAGCGGTCACGTTGCGGGGCGGCGTGATGTACCCGTCGTCCGGGCAGAACGTGCCGCCGAGCGTCTGCCCGGGCGCCAGCGCCGGGTTGGCCGCGTCCACCGCGGCGCTGTCCAGCCACTGCACCCGCACCCCGAGCGAGGCCTGCATGGCCATCCGCTCGCGGGCGGCCGCCACCTCCGCCTCGGTGAAACACGGCAGCAGATAGCCCTGGGTGACGAACCCAGAGTCAATATCCATTTCCGAACGCTGCCGCAGATAGAAGTCGCGCGACCAGCAGCCCAGCCGCACGGCCTCCGGGGTGCCGCCCTGCAGCCGCACCACGCCGGCCGCCCGGCTGCTCGCGCCTTGGCCGAGCACGCCCTTCTCGAGCAGGACGACTCGCCGCAGCCCGGCCTGCCGCAGGAAGTACGCGCACCAGGCACCCACCGTCCCGCCGCCGACGACGACGGCGTCGGCCGTGTCGGGGACAGACGCGAGCGGCATTGGCACAAGGCCGATGCTGCCATAAACTGAACATTCAGTCAACGCCGGTGGAGCTGACGGGTGCAGGCGGTTGATCGCGGGATTGACGCCCACCAGTGGGCGGCAAACCGCGGATACACCCCCTCCGGCGCGAGGGCTTGAGCGGGCGACGGAGAGGCGAGCGGACGCGATGTACGGGCTGTCAGATGAGGACCTCGAGATCCAGGAGCGCGCGCGGAGCTTTGCCGATGAGCTGATCCCGCTCGAGGAAGCAGCCGAGCTCGCCGGCGGCGAGCTGCCCGCGGGCGTCGCCGGCAAGCACGCCGCCCGGGCGCGCGAGCTCGGCCTGTACGCGGCCAACATGCCAGCCGGGCTCGGCGGCGGCGAGTACACCACCCTGCAGCAGGTGCTGGTGCAGGAGCAGTGCGGCCGGGTCACCAACGCGCTCGGCTGGGCGGCCGCCACGCCGCCGTCGTGGCTGCCGGAGGTGGCTACGCCCGATCAGGTGGAGCGGTACGTCCGCCCGGCCATCCGCGGCGAGCGGGAGGAGTGCTACGCGATCACCGAGGAGGGCGCGGGCTCGGACGTCAACGCGATCGGGGCAACCGCTCGCCGCGACGGCGACGGGTACCTGCTCAACGGCATCAAATGGCACGTCACCTCGTTCAACACCGCCGATTACGCCTTCTTCCAGGCCAAGCTGGACGGCGGGCCGCACCACGGCGAGCACGCCATGTTCCTGGTCGACCTGCCCAGCGCCGGGGTGCAGGTCGTGCGCACCCCGGCCTACACGCACACGATCAGCCACCACCACCCGATCGTGGCCTTCACCGATGTCCGGATCCCGGCCGCCAACCTGATCGGGGCGGAGGGGGACGGGATGGCGTTCGCCTACGAGTGGTTCCGGTTCGAGCGGCTGATGGTGGCCGCCCGCTGCCTGGGGGCCGCGGGGCGGCTCATCGCCGAGATGACCGCGTTCGCCGCCGAGCGGCAGGCCGGCGGCCGGCCGGTCAGTGAGTACGGCCTGGTCGCCGGCATGCTCGCCGACAGCATGACGGAGTTCTTCGCGGCCCGGTCGCTCGCCTACGAGACCGCCCGCGGCATCGACCGCGGCGCCGATGTCAAGGTGGCGCACGCGCAGTGCTCGATGGCCAAGCTGTACTGCTCGGAAATGGCCGGCCGGGTCGCCGACCGGGCGGTGCAGGTGTTCGGCGGCCGGGGCTACATGCGGGAGAACGTGGCCGAGCGGTTCTACCGCGAGCTGCGGGTGGAACGGATCTGGGAAGGCACCAGCGAGGTGCAGCGCGGCATCATCGCCGGCCAGATGACCAAGCGCGGACCCGCCGCGCTGGCCTGATCCGCCGCGGCCGGAGCTCCCGGTTTGCCGGATGGGCTGGTCAGTCAAGGCAACCCGATCAGAACCAGTGGAAGTCGGGGTGGTTGTCGTGCCACCACACCAGCACCACCTTGCCGACGATGCTCGAGCCCTTGACCGGCCCCCAGTACCGGCTGTCGCATGAGATCGCCCGGTTGTCGCCCAGCACGTAGAACTCGCCGGGCGGCACGCGGTAGGGATGCTGGCTGCTCGCGTGCGGTACCGGCAGCCCGAGAGGGTCGTAGTGCGGCAGGTAGGGCTCGGCCAGCAGCCGCCCGCCGACGTAGATGCTGTTGCCCGACGAATAGATCGTCTGGCCGGGCAGCGCGATGACGCGCTTGACCAGGTCGCTGTCTGGCGGCCCTGGGCAGCGGTCCAGCGGCGGGTGCCTGAACACCACGATGTCGCCCTCGCGTAGGTCACGCCAGGTGAAGAACGCCTTCTGCACCAGGATCCGGTCGCCCATGCTGAGCGTGGGCACCATGGACGAAGTGGGGATGGAGAAGGCCTGGAACACGAACGCCCGCGCCAGCCCGGCCAGCAGCACCGCCGCGAGGATGACGATGGCCGTCTCGGCCAGCGCCCGCCGCCGCCGCCGCGGGCGGGCCCCGGCAGGGCCGGCGTCAGCGGGGCCGGCGTCAGCAGGGCCGGCGTCAGCAGGGCCGGGGTCAGCGGGGCCGGCGTCAGCAGGATCGGTCATGCCTGGCTGCCCAGATGATCGCCTGCGGGTGGCCCATGGCGGGGATCACGCCCGGCGCGGGCCCGGGCGAGCCAGGCCGGCAATGCGCATGCCCGCGCGACTGGCTCGTGCTGGCCGCCCTGGCCGGCGCGGTCGAGGCCAGCAGTCCCGCCGAGATACCCAGTGAGCAGGCGACGGCCAGCAGCGCGCAGGCCACGGTGCGCACGCGCAGGCCGGGGCGTGGCGTCAGCCACTCGCGCGCCGCCCCTGCGAGGTAGTTCCGGGCGATCGCGCCTGCCGGGGCGCCGTCCCTGATGAGCAGCGCGGCCAGCGCGGCGGCCTCGTCGCCGTGCCGCCGCCGCCAGCGGGCCGGGTAGCACCGCAGCACGGTCTCGACCAGCCGGGCCGCCCGGGGGCCGTCCATCAGATGCCGCCCAGCTGCAGCCGCAGCCGCCCGGCCGCGCTGACTCGCTCCAGCGAATCGAGATGCACGCGAAGCGCCGCCGCCCCCGGTGCGGTAATGCGGTAGGGATGGCGCCGGTCGTCGGCGGGCAGCGGCTCGATCAAGCCGAGCCGCTCGAGCCGGTCCAGCGCGCCGTAGAGCGTGCCGGGTCCGAGCTCGACGCTGGCGAGCTCCTTGATGTCCTGGATCAGCGCGTAGCCGTGCTTGGGCCCGTCCGCGAGGCTGATCAGGATCAGCACCGACGCCTCGCCGGCCCGGCGCAGCACGTCCTGCCCGGTCCTGCCGTCTCGTCTGCCCGCAGCCATCCGGCCTCCTAATACGTTAACCAATATATCAGCCAACGTAGTAGCCGCGGCCGAATAGCTTGTGCCGGGCTCCTGCCTGGGACTGGCCGATCCGTGTCATCTGCTGCACCAAGCGCAGATGCGCTGCCCACAAGAAGCCGCGCGAGTCTGATGTCCGCCGCGGCTGGCCCCGTCCGCTGAGCCCCGCGGCGGGTCCGGGAGCGCTGGCAGCCGCTACGGGGCCTGCTGCGGCTGGCCTGGCTCCAGCGGGACCGGTGCCTCGCCGGCCGGGCCGCGCCGCCGGGTCCGGGCCGCGGCGTGCCCGATCATCGAGGCGGCCAGCATGATGCTGAACGCCAGGGCCAGCGCGCTGGCCAGGTTCGTGCCGACCATATGCCGGGCGGTGGAGATGCCGTCGAAGTACGCGGGCAGGATGAACGCGACGAAGGCGCAGCCGGTCATGCACAGCACCACCACCGCCGCGTCGCGGTGCCACGGCCTGCGCCGCCACCGCAGCGCCAGCAGCCCGACCGCCGCCATCGCCAGCCACAACGGGACGGTCCACAGCAAGCCCAGGCCGGCCGGGAGCCGCTGCGCCAGCCAGGAGACCGTGGTCACGCGGGAATCAAGGGCACCGGCCCGGTGCCCGGCGCTGGGGGCGAAGTCGCCCAGGCTGGTGACCCGGACCGACTGGTCCTCGTCGGCCGCCTGCTGCCCGACGTGAAGGATCTCGCCGGGGTGAGTCAGGAAGTAACGCGTCATGTGGCCGTCGGTCAGCTCCGGCTCGTACCGGTGGTACAGCGGGTCCTTCCGGACCGAAGTGCGGGACCAGTAGTAGGTCCCGGCGTACTTCGCCCAGCTGGCCGGCAGGCCGAGCGCGCGCAGGTCGGCGGCCTTGTGCTTGTCGCCTCGGTTGACGATGTGCTCGAAGATCGTGTCCACGGCCCGCATCGGCTCGGTCCGCCGGGCGTAGGAGCTGTGCACGTTCCATTCCTGGTAGCCCGCGGCCGAGACGGCGAGTACCGCGGCGACCGCCAGCGCCGCGGCCGCCTGCGGGGTCCGGAACCGGCGCAGCCCCCGTCCGCTCTCCCGGCTGGCGCTGGCCAGGACCAGGGTCAGGCAGATCGGCACGGCCAGGAACAGGTACTCCTCCTTGGCCAGGACAGCCAGGAAGGCGCCGGTCCCGGCCAGGGCGAGGCCGCGCGCGCTGGCCCGCCGGTCGCGTCCCAGGTACACCAGGCCGGCCGCGACCAGCAGCAGGCCCACTAGGACGGCTGGCTCGCTCATCGGGCTGGCGAACAGGTCGAAGAAGGCCGCGTCGGCGACGATCAGCCAGCTGACCGCCGCGACCAGCAGCTGGGCCCACGGCCTGATCCGCAGGCCGGTGGCCAGGCTGGCGATCGCGACCGACGCGAGGACGCACATCAGCACCCCGAGCGCGATCAGGTTCGGCGTGCCTGGCAGGCCGAAGACCGGCGTCAGCAGCCTGGCCAGTTCCAGCGGCACGATCTCGGAGGTGACGTACGCCGAGCGGCCGCAGCTCGCGGGGACGTAATCGAAGTAGGCGAAGCGGAAGAACCTCGGCTGGCCGGGCGGGACCACCGGCCCGACGCCGAAGACGCCGCACATCAGCCGCGGCCCGTCCTGGTTGTCCGCCTGCCCGACCGGCGCGGGGACCAGGAAGCGGATGAGGAAGAGCCCCAGCGAGCTGCCGAAGATCAGCAGCCACAGCCGCGCCGGGATGGGCAGGCGCCGCGCCCGCGTGCCATCCCCGGCTGCCTCGTGACGTTCCTGCTTGTCGCCAGGCACCGGCTGACCCCCAGCCTGAGCCTCCGCTCAGCGGGAAGAATACCGCTGCCGCCGTGCGCCGCCGTGCAGGCAGCCGCTCTCGGGGCGCCGGATCTGCCCGCGCCTGCCCGCGCCTGATCCGCCTGATCCGGCTGATCCGGCTTATCGGGCCGCCTGGCCCGCCCGGCCCGGGTTCTCGGCGGCCCGCGCCCGGCCCGGGTTCCACACCGGCTCGCCGAGATAGCCGCGGGCGACCATGGTGACGAACTGGTAGACCGCGTCCTCGTCGGGCGAGAGCGGGCCTGCCGCCGCGCGGGGAGAGGACAGGCCCCGCTGCACCGACTCGCAGGCGTGCCAGTCCTGCCGGTTGGTGATGTCCCAGAACTCGATCGCGTAGCCGGGGTCGAACCCGGGCTGCCGCAATGATTCGGGCGCGAACGCCCAGGTGCACTCGATCCGGGTCCGGTCGGCGGCCAGGGGTACCAGCCGGTGCACCATCACGTAGTCGGGATGCAGGCTCACCAGCACGTTCGGGAAGAGGTGCAGGTAGATAACCGTGCGCAGCCCGGTCTGGTCCAGCCAGGCGCAGCGGGACGCCGTGGCTGCGCCCGTCCAGCGACATCGTGGCCATCCCGTCGCGCAGGTCCATCCAGCCGCCGACCCAGGCGCCCGGCAGTGCGTAGTTCTCCCCGCTCTTCGGCGGGGACACCTTGCACAGCTCGGGGTGGATGGTGGGGCAGTGGTAGCACTCGTGGTAGTTCTCCGACAGGATCTTCCAGTTGGCGCTGGCGTCGTAGTCGTGCCGCCCCGCCACCTCGAGCCCGCCCATCTCATACGGCGCGACGAGTTCCTCCAGGGTGCCCAGCGAGGCCGCGAGCGGGGCGGCCGTGCCCGACCCGTCCACGAACACCAGGCCGTGCCACTCGGTGACCGGCAGCTCGGTGAGCCCCCACCTGCCGGCCTCGAAACCCGGCCGGTTCTTGAAGCCGGCCGCCGCTCGTAGGCCGCCGGCCAGCGAGTAGGTCCAGGAGTGGTAAGGGCAGATGATGACCTGCCGCTGCGTCGCCGCGCCGCACGGCAGCAGCTCGTGGCCGCGGTGGCGGCAGGTGTTGGCGAACGCCCGCAGCACGCCGTCCTCGCCGCGCACGAGCAGCACGCTGCCGGTGCCTGCCGTCTCGGCGCGCTGGTCGCCGGGCTCGGGCAGCTGGTCGCTGCGCCCGACGCATACCCAGCCGCCGTCGAAGAAGTGCCGCTGCTCCCAGGCGAACACCGCGGGGTCGGTGTAAGCGGCGGGCGGCAGCATCCGGCTCTGGCCGAACGGCCGCAGCGACTCGGCGAGCCCGGCGGGATCCAGCGGGGCGGCAGCCGTTGACGGTGTTTGACTGATCATACAGTCAAGGCTAAGCGCCGACCGGTGCGAAGTCCAGCCGCAGCTTGCGCCGCCGCCGTCTGGCCGGCCTGGCCCGCCCGGCCGGGCGGGCCCGGACGGCTGCCCTGGCCGAGGTGCGCAGCCGCGACCCGTTTGGGCACGACCATGCGCCACGCCTCGGTGACCAGCTCGCGCATCTCGGCCACGCCGATCGCGGCCATCCGCGCGTGCACCCAGTGATAGCGCTGGTCGCTGAGCCGCGGCAGGCAGAACTTGGCGGGCTCGGCGGCGATGAGCGCGGCGCGTTCCTCCCGCGGGAAGCCGAACCCCATCGTCGTCTCGTCCGGCGACACCGCGGCGTAGACGATCTTGCCGACCCGGAACTTCACGTGGTCATGGATCAGGTGCTCCTCGGTGCGCGGCAGGGATGTCGCCCAGGCCCGCACGTCGTCTTCGGTCACCATTCGCGCCAGCGCCTCCTCGGCTCGACCGTGCAGCACCGGCATACCAGGAGGTGCCGACAGAACCGCGCCCGGACCGGCGGACCGCCGTCAGGCCTGGCCGCTGTCGCTGCGCTGGAACATCACGAGCGAGCGCCCGGCGACCGGGAGCGCCTGGCCGCTGTCGAAGGCGTCGCCCGCCCGGTCATGGATCGAGGTGTCGAACACCGCTTCCCACCGCTTGCCCCACTGCTGCGGCAGCGACCAGTCGATGGTTTCCTCGTGCGCGTTGAACAGCACCAGGAACGAGTCGTCGGTCACGTGCTGGCCGCGCCGGTCGCGGTCGGTGATCGCCTCGCCGTTGAGGAAGACGCCGACCGAGTTGATGCGCCCGCTGTCCCAGTCCTCGTCGGTCATCTCGGTCCCGTCCGGCTTGCACCAGCCGAGGTTGACGGTGCCCCGGATCGGGCGGCCCTGGAACCAGCGGCGGCGGCGCAGCACCGGATGCTCGCGCCGCAGCGCGATGAGCTGCTTGGTGAACTCGGTCAGGTTCTCGTCGATGTGCTCCCAGTCGTGCCAGGTGATCTCGTTGTCCTGGCAGTAGGCGTTGTTATTGCCGTGCTGGGTGCGTCCGGCCTCGTCGCCGCCGAGCAGCATCGTGACGCCCTGCGACAGCATCAGCGTGGCGAGGAAGTTGCGCTGCTGCCGCGCGCGAAGCGCCAGGACGTTGCGGTCCTCGGTCTCGCCCTCGACGCCGCAGTTCCAGGACCGGTTGTCGTCGCTGCCGTCCCGGTTGTCCTCGCCGTTGGCCTCGTTGTGCTTCTCGTTGTAGGAGACCAGGTCGCGCAGTGTGAAGCCGTCGTGCGCGGTGACGAAGTTGACGCTGGCCCCCGGGTGCCGGCTGTCGGCCTGGTAGAGGTCGGAGCTGCCGGTCAGCCGGGTGGCGAACTCGCCCAGGGTGGCGGGCTCGCCGCGCCAGAAGTCCCGCACCGTGTCCCGGTACTTGCCGTTCCACTCCGACCACAGCGCGGGGAAGTTGCCGACCTGGTAGCCGCCCTCGCCGATGTCCCATGGCTCGGCGATGAGCTTGACCTGGGAGACCACCGGGTCCTGCTGGATCAGGTCGAAGAACGCGGACAGCCGGTCCACCTCGTGGAACTGGCGGGCCAGGCTGGCCGCCAGGTCGAAGCGGAACCCGTTGACGTGCATCTCGGTCACCCAGTAGCGCAGCGAGTCCATGATCAGCTGCAGGGTGTGCGGATGCCCGACGTTCAGGCTGTTCCCGGTCCCGGTGGTGTCGTAATAGAACTGCGGGTTGTCGGCCACCAGCCGGTAGTAGGCGGCGTTGTCGATGCCCTTCATCGACAGCATCGGGCCCAGCTGGTTGCCCTCGGCGGTGTGGTTGTAGACCACGTCGAGGATCACCTCGATGCCGGCCTCGTGCATCGCCCGCACCATCGCCTTGAACTCCGCGACCTGCTCGCCGCGCTGGCCGCCCGACGCGTACTCGTTGTGCGGGGCGAGGAACCCGATCGAGTTGTACCCCCAGTAGTTCCGCAGGCCGCGCTCCACCAGCTGGGAGTCGTGCACGAACTGGTGCACCGGCAGCAGTTCCACCGCGGTCACGCCCAGCTCCTTGAGGTACTCGATCGCGGCCGGGTGGCCCAGGCCGGCGTAGGTGCCGCGCTGCGCCTCCGGGATGTCGGGATGGCGGGCGGTGAACCCCTTGACGTGCACCTCGTAGATGACCGACTCGTTGAGCTGGATGTCCGGCGGCCGGTCGTTGCCCCAGTCGAAGTACGGGTTGTGTACGACCGACCGGGGCACGTGCGGGGCACTGTCGTCGTCGTTGCGCGAGTTCTCGTCGCCGAAGTTGTACGGGAAGCACGCCTGGTCCCACTCGACCTGGCCCTCGATGGCCTTGGCGTACGGGTCGAGCAGCAGCTTGGCCGGGTTGCAGCGCTGGCCATCCTCCGGATGCCACGGCCCGTGCACCCGGTAGCCGTACCGCTGCCCGGGCGCGACCGAGGGCAGGTAGGCGTGCCAGCAGGAGGCATCGACCTCGTCCACCGTGATCCGCTGCTCGTTGCCCTCGTCGTCGAACAGGCACAGCTCGACCTTCTCGGCTGCCTCGGAGAACAGCGAGAAGTTGGTTCCGCCGCCGTCATAGGCAGCGCCCAGGGGGTAGGGACGGCCCGGCCAGACCTCGATGGCGTCGGTCATCTGCGGCTGAGTCCTCTCTTGTCTTCATTCATCGGTACCGAACGGCTCCGCTCGGACCCGCACGGGAACCGGCGGGCCCGTGCATCGTCAGGACACGCATGCCTCGGTCACGATGGCCACCGTGTCAGGGGGAAGGACAACGCCCTGCTCAGACCGCCCGACTCGGGGATCGGACGCGGCGAGCAGCGCTGCCGCCGGGCTGGCCGGGAAGGTCCAGGGGGCGGCACCGAGGTTGACCGCCACCGTCACCGGTCCGCGGCGGACGGTCAGCCAGCCGGCCTCCTGATCGTATGCGGTCTCGACGCGGTCGACACGCGGATCGCTCAACGTAGCGAGCCGCCGGCGCAGCGCGATCAGCTCGCGGTACCAGTCCAGCAGGGCGGCGTGCCTGCCGGCGCCAGGCTCGGCCCAGTCGAGCCTGGACCGCTCGAACGTCGCCGGATCCTGGGGATCGGGCACGTCGGCCGGGTCCCAGCCGAAGTCGGCGAACTCGTGCCGCCGCCCCTCGCTGACCTTCTCGCCGAGGCCGGGGTCGGGGTGGCTGGTGAAGTACTGGAACGGCGTGCTGGCGCCCCATTCCTCGCCCTGGAAGAGCATCGGCACGAACGGGGCGGTGAGCAGCAGCGCCGCGGCCACCCGGAGCCGGCCCTCGCTCATCAGCACGCTGCTGCGCTCGCCGGCCGCGCGGTTGCCGACCTGGTCGTGGTTCTGCGTGCAGACAACGAACTGGCTGCCGGCCAGCCCGGCCGGCGAGCGGCCGTGCACCCGCTGCCGGTGCGGGGAGTAGGTGCCGTCGTACACCCACGCCTGGCGCAGCGCCTTGGCCAGCAGCCGCAGCGGCCCGAAGTCGGCGTAGTAGCCGGTCAGGTCGCCGGTCAGGGTGGCGTGCAGGGCGTGATGCCACTCGTCGGCCCAGGCGGCGTCCAGGCCGTACCCGCCGGCCTCCCGGCCGCGGACCAGCCGGGGGTCGTTCAGGTCGCTCTCGGCGATGACGAACAGCGGGCGGCGCTCATGCGCGGCCAGCGCGGCCACCTCGGCCGCGATCTGCTCGCCGATGTTGGTGGCCGAGTCGTCGGCGAACGCGTGCACCGCGTCGAGGCGCAGCCCGTCGCAGTGGTAGTCGCGCAGCCACATCAGCGCGTTGTCGATGACGAAGCGGCGGACCTCGTCGCTGCCCGGGCCGTCGAAGTTCACCGCGTCGCCCCAGTTGGTCTGGTGCCGGGCGGAGAAGTACGGGCCGAACTGCGGCAGGTAGTTCCCCAGCGGGCCGAGGTGGTTGTAGACGACGTCCATCACCACGCCGATGCCGCGGGCGTGCGCCGCGTTGACCAGCCGCCTGAGCCCGTCCGGCCCGCCGTAGGCGTGGTGCGGCGCGAACAGGTTGACGCCGTCGTACCCCCAGCCGCGGTCGCCGGGGAACTCCGCGACCGGCAGCAGCTCGATCGCGTCCACGCCCAGGGCGGCCAGGTGGTCGAGGTGCGCGATGGCCCCGTCGAAGGTTCCCTCGGCGCTGAACGTGCCGACGTGCAGCTCATAGAGCACCGCTCCGGGCAGCGGCACGCCCCGCCAGCCGGTGTCCTGCCAGCCGAAGGGCGCGTGGTCGACCACCCGGGACGGACCGTGCACGCCGTCCGGCTGGAAGGCCGAGCGCGGGTCGGGCCGCGGCGGACCGCCGTCGAGGCTGTACGCGTAGTCGGTGCCCGGACCCGCCTCGCTGACGGTGGCTTCCCACCAGCCGCCGCCGGCGGGCGTCATCGCGGTCCGCTGCTCGCCCAGGACAAGCTCGACCCCGCTGGGCAGTGGCGCCCAGACCCGGAACTCGTGCATCAGCCCTTCCTGCCCGCCGTCGCCGCCGGGAATCAGCCCGCTCTCCCCAGCACGCCCACCGGGAACCGCCGCAGCAACGCTTCGACGCTGACGCTGCCGCCGATCACCGGCTCGCCGGTGAGCACGTTCGTCCACGGGCCGTCCGGGATCGAGACCGACGTGTCCCCCCAGGCCCCGGCGCCCCCGACTCCGCCGCCCAGGCGCGCCACCAGCCGGGGCACCACCACGGCCAGCCCGGCGGTGCGGGTGAAGGCCACCACGTGCTCGGCCGCGGGTCCCGAGGAGGCCAGCGGCTCATAGCCCGAGCCGGGGCCGTAAGCCTCCGGGCAGCGCAGCCGGTGGCCGAGCAGGCGGTGGATGAGCCACAGCTTGGGGCCGCCCTCATCGCCGCGGGCGAGCGCCTCCTCCGGCCCCGCGTCGGCCAGCTCGTCCAGCAGCCGCTCCCGGGCCGCGTAATCGACCGGGCGGCGGTTGTCCGGGTCCACCAGGGACAGGTCCCACAGCTCGGTGCCCTGGTAGATGTCGGGGACGCCCGGGCAGGTCAGCAGCAGGGTCGTCTGCGCCAGCGAGCTGACCCGGCCCCGCTCGACGAGCTGCTGCCCGTACAGGAACTTCTCCAGGTCGGCGACGAACTCCTGGTCGGCCAGTATGGCCGCGACGAACGCGTCCACCGCCTCGTCGTAGCCGGGATCCGGATCGGTCCAGGAGGTGTGCACCTTGGCCTCCCTGACCGCCTTGGCCATGAACGCGCGGGCCCGCGCGGCGTCGATCGGCCAGGCGCCCACCAGCGTCTGGTACAGCAGGTACTCGGCGTTGCGGTCGGGCCAGCCGTCCCGCTTGTGCCGCTCGTTCCGCGCCGCCCAGCGCTGTACCGCCTGCTCCCACGCCGCAGGCTGCTCGGCCAGCAGGTTGAGCCGGGCCCTGACGTCACCGCTCCGCTTGGTGTCATGGGTGGACAGGGTGAGCATCGCCTCCGGCCAGTGCCGCGCCGCATGCGCCATGTCCTGGTGGAAGTCATCGGCGCTGCGGCCGAACCGGCCCGGGTCGCCGCCGACTTCGCACAGCGAGACCAGCGGCTGGTAGCGGTAGAACGCGGTGTCTTCCGCGCCCTTGGCCATCACCGGCGCGCTCAGCTGCGCGAAGTGCACGGCGAAGTCGGCTTCCGGCCCGCGGGGGTCATCCCCGGTGAGCAGCCCGGCGACGAACCCGGTGAGGTTGGGGTCCAGCTCGGGCCGGCGCTGCCTGGCGGCGGCCGCGGCCGCGGCGACGTGGTCCCGGTCGGCCTGCGTCACCGGGCGCCCTGGCCACGGATAGGGCCGGTAGACCGGGAAGGCGGCGATCATCTCCCGGAGCACGTCGCGCAGCTCCCGGCGGGTGAAGTCACGCTCGCGGCGGTGACGGTCGCAGACCCGGGCCAGCAGGCTGGTGAGCCGCTCCACCTCGGCGGCCAGGCTCTGGCTCATGACCTGCAGCTTCGCGGCGCAGACGACCTCGGCGTAGTCCTGCGTCTCGCCGGTGAACCGGGCATAGCAGGCCCGCATCGCGCTCTCGCCCGCCGGGTCCGCGAACAGCTGGTTGACCGCGTTCAGGAAGTCATAGCCCGAGGTGCCGGCCACCGGCCAGGACGCGGGCAGTTCCTCGCCGGGCTCGCGGATCTTCTCCACCACCACGTAGCCGCCCCCGGTCGCGTCGCGCAGCCGCTCCAGGTAGCCGGCCGGGTCGGCGAGCCCGTCCACGTGGTCCACCCGGAGCCCGTCCAGGGTGCCGTCCGAGACCATGCGCAGGATGAGCCGGTGCGTGTCGGCGAAGACCTGGGGGTCCTCGGCGCGCAGCCCGGCCAGCGAGGTGATGTCGAAAAACCGCCGGTAGTTGAGCTCCTCGGCGGCGGTGCGCCAGTACGCGAGCCGGTAGTTCTGCCGCCGCAGCAGCGCGTCCAGCGCATCGGGGTCGGTGTTCAGCCGCTCGACCGCGGTTCGGCTGAGCTGGCCCTGGTCGTCGCGGTCCAGGCCGTCGAGGGTGTGCCGCGACACCGGCGTCTCATGGGAGTGGTAGCGGACGGACAGCGACCCGTCGCCTTGCTCCAGGGTCAGCTCGCCCGCGTCCAGGACACGGCCGTAATGGTCGCCGAGCACCGGCATCAGCACGGTGCCTGCCAGCGTCGGCTGCGGCGGATCCCAGTCGATGTCGAAGTAGTCGGCGAACCGGCTCTCCGCCCCGTTCTCCAGCACGTCCCACCACCAGGCGCTGGCCCGGCCGGTGATCGCCATGTGGTTCGGCACGATGTCGAGCACCTGCCGCAGGCCGGCCTCGGCCAGCCGCGCGGTGAGGCGGGCGTGCGCCAGTTCGCCGCCGAGCTCGGAGTTGAGCCTGCTGTGGTCGACCACGTCGTAGCCATGTGTGCTGCCCTCGGCCGCCTGCAGATAGGGCGAGCAGTACAGGTGGCTGACACCCAGCCGGGCCAGGTAGCCGGCGATGGCGGCGGCGTCGTCGAACCGGAATCCCGCGTGCAGCTGGACTCGGTAGGTAGCGGCCCGCGGGCGGCCAAGCGCGGGCACCAGGGGGGCTGGCCCCGGATCGCTGCTCATGCGTCGCACGTCTTGCACCCTATGCGCCCGCGGCGGCGGCCCAGGCAGGGCCCAAAGTTGACTATTTCTTGACTGTAGCAACCGTGACTATTGACCACTAGAGGGGCATCGTTTGACCGTTGTGGCGTCCGATGGGGGCATGATGTGTAACCAGCGCGAAACATATGCGCTGTTCAGCAACCAGATCGTCGCACAGGGTAGCCAAGTATGTCGGATGGGTTCCCGCAATTGTCCCATGGGGTTACGCTGGCCCCAGGGGTCGGGCGCGCTGAAGCGCCTGACAGGGGATAACCGAGAGGGCGGGGACATGTTGCGAAGAATCCAGACTGTCTGGCTTGCGGTCATTGCCGCATTAATAGCGAGTGTGCTTGTCCAGGCCTCGCCTGCGCTCGCCAAGACCGGGAAGATCGGCTTCGAGGGCAGCGCGTACGGCACTTCGGTGAACGTCGGCGGCGTTGTCAAGTCGGGCCGGTCGGCGCTGTCCGTACTGGGCTGCACGGACCAGGTCGGCGTGACGCACACGAACACGTCGCCGTCGGTGGGCGTCCCGGGCGTGCTCAGCACCGGCACGATCGACACGAGCGTCGCGTCGGAGACCACCGGCACGGGTGTGGCCACCACCAGCTCGACCACCATTCAGTCGGCCAACGTGCTCGGGGGGCTCGTGACGGCTGACGCCGTGACGTCGGTCAGCACCACCAGCCGGGATAACAGCACCGGGAAGTTCAGCACGAGTGCGGCGGGCACCGTGTTCGTCAACCTCAAGGTGCTCGGCATCCCGGTCAGCGGGACGCCCGCTCCCAACACGAAGCTCACGCTGCCCGGCGTGGGCTACGTGATCCTCAACCAGCAGACCGGCCGGGTCGGGGCGAGCAAGGCGGACCTGACGGTCATCGGCATCCACGTGGTCGTGACGCTCAGTACCCCGCTGGCGCCCATCGGCACGCAGGTCGTCGTGTCCTACGCCAACAGCGGCCTGGGCGGCCTGTTCGGCGGCCTGCTGAGCGGGCTCTCGTACGCCGCATCAGCAAACGTGCTGAGCAGCGCGGTGCTGCTCGGCGAGGTGTTCCCTCAGCCGCTGGCCTGCTTCGGCACCGACGGCATGACCAGGACGAACGGTGGCGCGCTGGTGTCCGTGCCTCTCCTCGCGATCAGCGGGACCGCGGTCGACACAGCCGAGGGCGTGCAGACCCACAAGGTCACCTCGGGTGAGGTCACCTCGACCATCCAGGGCCTGAACTTGCTCGCCGGGCTCGTGACGGCGACGGCAGTCAAGGCCGACGTCACGGCGAACGGCAACCCGCCGACGCTCGGTGACACCTCGTCCTTCGTGAGCCTGGCCGTGGCCGGGTTCCCGGGGCTCAGTGACAACCCGCCGGCCAACACGAAGCTGTCCCTGGCCGGGCTCGGCACGCTGTGGCTGCACCGCGTGATCAAGACCTCCACCTCCATCCATGTGATCATGATCCAGCTGATCGTGACGGTTCCGAGCAACCCGCTCGGGCTGGCGCCCGGCACGACGGTCAACGTCGCGTCGGCGAAGGTCGGCATCAGCTAGGCAACAACAGGCCGGACGCGCCGCCGCGGGACCCGCAGCCGGGTCCCGCGGCGGCGTTCTGTATTTCCGCGCGGGCCTTGCGGTTCCCGTCATGCCGGATCGGAGCCGTTCGGGAGAATTGGATTTCCGGGTCTTGCGCCCGTGCTTCTGTTGCGGGCCGACGCCGGTCGGCAAGCTGGCCGAGCGGCTGCCGGTCGGCCGTCCCGCGGTGAGCAAGCACCTGCGGGTGCTGAGCAGCGCCGGGCTGATCGAGCACCGGACCGTGGGGACGCGGAACCTGTATGCGCTCGCGCCGGGCGGGCTGGCGGCCGTGCAGCACTGGCTGGTGCAGACCTGGGACACGGTGCTGTCGGCGTACGCGCAGGAGGTCAGCCAGCGGGGAAGGGGCCCACAGTGAGACCGCTACCGCCGATCCGCCGGGAGGTGCTGGTGCAGGCCGGCCCGCAGGCGGGCGCGGCGGGCGAGGCGACCTGGGTCGCGCTGATGCACCGGCCGGGCCCGGACGCGCTGGCGGCCGGCCGCGGGCTGTTCGCCGATCCGCGGTTCCGCGAGCACGCGGCTTTTCTCGCCCGCATGCGCGAGCGCGGCTATCTCGTGGCGGCCGGCCCGCTCGCCGACGAGGACGCGGCCGGGATGACGGTCCTGCGGCTGCCCGGCCTGGACAGGATCGGCGAGGCCACCAGGCTGGCGACCGAAGAGGACGCGAGCGTCGTCAGCGGCTTCTTCATCGTGCAGGTGCGGCCCTGGCAGGTCATGCTCCAGGCCTGAGCGCATGGTGCGGGCGGAGCCGTTCGGGACATCGGATTGTCGGTCGCGTCGGTTACGTTGTCAGGATGGTCCGGCCGGTGCAGGAAGACGCCCGCGGGATCGTCATGCCGGAGGCCGGGCTCGCGCACTTCCGGCTGGACCGGTACCCGCCGTCGCCGGACGTGGCCCGGTTCGTGGACCGCTACTGGGTCGCGACCTGGGATCTGCGCGGCCGGCCGCCCTACACCCAGCAGGTGCTCGCCCACCCGGTCGTCAACGTGGTGTTCACCGACGGGACGGTGCTGGTCCACGGGGTGAAGACGCGGATCGACGCGCGCACGCTGAGCGGCGCGGGCCGGGCGCTCGGCATCATGTTCCGGCCGGCGCTTCCGCCCGTTCCTCACCGGGCCCGCCTCGGCGATCACGGACCGGGCCATCCCGCTGGCCGAGCTGTTCGGCGAGCCGGCCGCCGCGCTCAGCCGCCGGCTGGCGGAGGCGGCCGGTGGCGAGGAGATGGCGCGGCTGGCCGACGGTTTCCTGGCCGCGATCGTGCCGCCCGGGCCGCAGCCGTGCGAGCTGACCACCTCGATCGCCGAACGCGCGGCGGCCGATCCCTCGCTCGTCCGGGTCGACGCGCTCGCGGCGGGGGCGGGGCTCGGTGTCCGGCAGCTGCAGCGCCGGTTCGCCGATCACGTGGGGGTCAGCGCCAAGGCGGTGATCCGCCGCTACCGGCTGTACGAGGCGGCCGAGCAGGCCCGGCTGCAGCGCGATGTTGACTGGGCAGGCCTGGCCGCGCGGCTCAGCTACAGCGACCAGGCGCACCTGTCCCGCGACTTCTCCGCGCTGCTCGGGATGCCGCCGCAGCGGTACGCGCTCGCCTGCCGCGCGTTACGCCCGTCCCGGTGCCTGCGGCAGGCGGTCAGTCCGTGGTCACCGCCGGGCGGCGGCGTCGAGCGCGTCGCGCAGGCGGCCGCCGTGCAGGTCGAGCAGGATGCTGGCCTCGTCCGGGTCGAGCCGGGAGGCCGCCACGATGCTGGCTACCTTGGGCCGCCATCCGCTGGCGACGAGCGCGCGGCGGGCCTGCCGCGGCGGCACCCCGCTGATCGAGGTCACGATGCGCACGGCGCGCTCGCGCAGCTTGGTGTTGGTGGGCCGGACGTCCACCATCAGGCTGCCGTAGGTCTTGCCCAGCCGGACCATCGACGCCGTGGAGATGATGTTGAGCACGATCTTCTGCACCGTGCCCGCGTTCAGCCGGGTCGAGCCGGCGATGACCTCGGGCCCGACGGGGATCTCGATCGGGAACTGGGCGAGCGCGCCGATCGGCGTGTTCTGGTTGCAGGCCAGGCCGACGGTCAGCGCGCCGAGCTCGTTGGCGCGGCGGATCGCCCCCAGCACGTAGGGCGTCCGCCCGCTGGCCGTCAGGCCGAGGACCGCGTCCCGTTCGCTGACGCCGAGCCGGTCGAGCGCGTCGGCGCCCGCCGCCGGGTCGTCCTCCACGTTCTCCTGGGCGGAGCCGAACGCGTCCTGCCCGCCGGCCATGATGGCGGCGATCATGCCGTCGGGGACGCTAAACGTCGGCGCGGCCTCGGCCGCGTCCAGCATGCCGATCCGGCCGGCCGTGCCCGCGCCGACGTAGATGAGCCGGCCGCCGACGCCGAGCCGGAACACCACCGCCTCGACCACGGGCGCGATCAGCATCGCCGCGTCGGCCACCGCCTCGCCGGCCCGCCGCGCCTGGTCCGCCATCAGCGTCACGAGCTCGGGGACAGGCAGCCTGTCGAGGTCGCTGAACTCGGAATCGGCCTGCTCAGTCGCCAGCCCGGCGAGCAGAGCGGCATCACGGGCGATCGTCAAGACGTGCCTCCACTGCGAGGTAGGACCCGACGCGTCCCGGCGGCACTACGGAACGTTCACGGTACGCTGATGGTGACTTTGATACCTAGACTAGTGGCCGTCTGAGTAAATGACGCACGACTAGGGGGCGCAGGTTTACGGCGCGCCTCGTGTTCATGCAAGCGTTTGTCCAGATGCTCGCTGTAGGCTGATCGCCGAGTAACGCGGAGCGGCCACCGACCGATGGGCCGGGGATAGCCGGTGAGCGTGGTTACCCGTGGGCAATAGCCCACGGTGAATGGAGGTTGGGTGGCGATGGCTGCTCGGCGATCGGCCACAACGAGGCGTCCTGCGTCAGGGGGACGTCAGAGCGGTCAGGCGAAGGAGTCCGAGGCCTCGGTCAACGTGGTGGTGCGGATACGCGCCCTGATGCCCAGCCTCGCCCCGGCCGAGCAGCGCGTGGCCCGCCTCGCCGTCAGTGACCCCGGCCGGGCGGCCCGCTGGACGATCTCCGAGTACGCGGAGCGGGCGCAGACCTCGGGCACCACGATCATCAGGTTCTGCCGCGCGATCGGGCTCGACGGTTACCCCGCGCTGCGGATCGCCCTGGCCGCTACCGCCGGGCACGGCGCCGCAGGGACCTGGCGTTCGGTGTCCGGTGACATCGCCCCAGACGACGACATCGCCACCGTGGTGCGAAAGGTGGGCCACGCGGACGCCCGCGCCGTCGAGGAGACGATCGGCCAGATCGACTTCGACGTGCTCAGCAAGGTGGTTGACGCGGTGCTCAACGCCCGGCGCATCGACGTGTACGGCGTCGGCGCCAGCGGCCTCGTCGCCCTCGACTTGCAGCAGAAGCTGCACCGCCTCGGGAAGATCGTGTACGCCTGGACGGACACGCACATGGCGCTCACCTCGGCGGCCATGCTCGGCCCCGGGGACGTAGCGCTCGGCATCTCCTACACCGGTACGACGCTGGACACGATCGACCCGGTCCGGGTGGCCAAGGCCAACGGCGCGCTCGCGGTGGCGCTCACCAACCACCCCCGGTCGGCGCTGGCGGGCGTCGCCGACCTCGTGCTGACCACGGCGGCGCGCGAGACGACGTTCCGGTCCGGCGCGATGACCAGCAGGATCGCCCAGTTCACCGTCGTCGATTGCCTCTTCGCGCTGGTCGCGCAGCGCAACTTCGAGGAGACCGTCGATGCGCTGGAGCGGACCTACGCGGCGATCGGGCGGCGCCGCACGTCCAGCCGCTGACCGCCTGACCGCGTGGCTCGGCTGCGTGCGTCAGTGCGGCGGCGGCGCGCAGCAGTCGTGCACGGCCTCGCGCAGCCGCCGGATGACGCCCCGGTCCCGGCCGAAGTGGACCTCGTTGGTGAGCAGCACCGCCCACCCCCCGCTGACCGGATCGCAGGCCAGGCTGGTGCCGGTGAAGCCGGTGTGGCTGACGCTGCCGGGCGGCCAGCGGGTGCCCATCGAGTCGGCCGGATCCCCGCGCAGCACCCAGCCGAGCCCGCGCGCGCCGCCCAGCCCCCCGGTCTGGTTCCGGCCCGCCTCCCGCCTGCACGCGGCAGCCAGGAAGTCCCCGCCCAGCCAGGCCTCGTTCAGGTAACGCACCAGATCGCCCGCCGGCGCGAACAGTCCGGCGTGCCCGGCGACACCGCCGAGAAAGCGGGCGTTCTCATCGTGCACGACCCCCACGAGAGCGGTGCTGTCGGGCTGCACTTCGGTCGCGGCGGCCTGCCCGGCCGCTCCGGCCTCCGGCCGGAAGCAGGTCCGGGTCATCCCGAGCGGCCGGGTGACCAGCTCGCCGACGCTGACGTCAAGCGCCGAGCCGGTGACCGCGGACACCATGCGGCCCAGCAGCATGAATCCGATGTCCGAGTACACGACCCTGGTCCCCGGCAGGTGGCTGAGCGGTACCCGCAGCAGCGCCCGGCCGGCCTCGTCCGGGTCCGGGCAGCGCTCCCAGAACGGCAGCCCGGCCGGCAGCCCCGCGGTGTGGGCCAGCAGCTGGCGGACGGTGACCGCGTCGCGCCCCCCGCCGCGGAACCCAGCCAGGAACCGTGTCACCCGGTCCTCCAGCGCCAGCGCGCCGAGCCCGGCCAGGCGCAGCACGGCGGGCAGCGTGGCCACCACCTTGGTCAGGGACGCCAGGTCGAACACCGTGTCCCGGTCCATCTCCCGGTGCGGGCCGCCCCGCACCTGGGCCGCCCCGGCAACCACGACCTCGGCCGGCCGCCCCGGCGCGCCGGCGGCGAAGACCGCACCCGGGATCACGCCCGACCGCACCGCCGCCGCGAGCACCTCGCCGGCGGTCACGCTTCCTGGCTCGCGGCGAGCAGCGCCGCGCCTATCTCCGGCGGGGCCAGCGGCGCCACCGCGCCGGTCGTCTGCCGGAAGGCCGCCCGCAGCGCCGGGATCGCGAACACGCCGCCCGCGTAGGCAACCGGCAGCTCGCCGAGCCGCTGCCGCAGCGCAGCGGCCAGCGCGGCCAGGGCCGCCGCTGCCCCGGCAATGATCGCGCGCGCGACCGGGTCCTCGTCCGGCCCGTCGGCGCACCTGCCTACCACTGGCGCGAATCCGGTCAGGAGGCTGCGGTCCCCGGGGGAGCGCTGTACCCGGACCACGAGCTCGTCCAGCGCGGCGCCGGCCGCCGCGGTGAGGGCACTGCTCAGCCCGGTGGGCGGGCCCGTTCCTTCGGCGGCTGCCAGGGCGGCCCGCAGCGCCATCCTGCCGACCCAGTAGCCGCTGCCTTCGTCGCCGACGAGGTGCCCGTGGCCGCCGACCTGCTCCAGAGCGCCGGGGGAGCCGCCGACCGCCACCGAGCCCGTTCCTGCGATCACGATGATGCCCGGGCCGCCGAGGAAGGCGCCCAGCCAGGCGACAGTCGCGTCGGTGGCCACCCTGGTGCGCACGCCGCAGGCCTCGCTGACGGCGGCGGCGAATGCGGCCGCGGCACCGGGCTGCCTGGCGATGCCGGGAACGCCGATACCCACTGCCGACGGCCGGGCGGCCCGGGCCAGCGCCGCCATCCGCGGAACGCCGTCTTCGGACAGCAGGAAATTGAACGGGCCGCTGGAGTACCGCTCCGCCACTGCGCCGTCAACCACGAGGGCCGCGCGGGTGCTGGTGCCGCCCGCATCGACCCCCAGCACGGGTCCCATGCCATCCAGCGCTGCCGCGATCCGCGAGACGGTGTCCGAGGTGCCGGTGTCTGGTGCGCCGGTGTTCGGTGTGCCGGTGACCTGTGCGCCGGTGTCCGCGGCGATGGCGGTCGCAGGTGGTGACGCCTCAGCCGCGGATTTCCGCATTTCGCGTTCGGGCACGCCGCTCCTTCATCCCGGTCCGGCGTAGTCCATAGTGTCATCCGCGGACCTCCGATGATCAATCACCATGATCGATGCCGAGTTCCACCCCTTGGGTGGGGTATAACTCGGCATCGACGATGCCGAGGCAGGCTCGTGGTGGGAAGCAGTGGGGCTTTTGGGTCAGCTGTGCAGGGAGAGACCCATGAAGGCCTGCGCGCGCCGCACCGCGCGCTCAGCACCCCGGGCGAGTACCGCCCGGCCGGTCAGGCGCTGGCGGCCTGACCGTTCAGGCGGGCCAGCGTGATGACGAACTGGGTCCGGCCCGGCCGGCTGGTCATCGTCACGGTGCCCTGATGGGCGGCGACCACGGCGTCGACGATCGCGAGCCCGAGGCCGGTTCCGCCGGACGTCCGCGCCCGGCTGCTGCTGCCGCGGACGAAGCGGTCGAACAGGTCGGGCTGCAGCGCGGCGGGAATGCCGGGCCCGTCGTCGGTCACCGACAGTTCCACCTGCTGCTGGCTCGTGGCGGCGAGCTGCACGGTCACCGTGGTGCCCGGTGGCGTGTGGGTCCGGGCGTTGCTCAGCAGGTTGGCGATCACCTGGTGCAGCCCGTGCTCGTCGCCGCGGACCAGGACTGGCTCGTCCGGCAGCTCGAGCACCCATCGGTGCTCCTGGCCGGCCGCCCGTGCGTCGCTCGTCGCGTCGATGGCCAGGCGGGTGAGGTCGACCGGCTCGCTGGCCAGGGGGCGGCCGGCGTCCAGCCTGGCCAGCAGCAGCAGCTCGTCGACGAGCACGCTCATCCGGGCGGACTCTGCCTCCACCCGGCTGAGGGCATGCGAGACGTCGTCGGGAACGGGACCTGGATGCCGCCGGGCGAGCTCGGCGTAGCCGCGGATCGCGGCCAGCGGCGTGCGCAGCTCGTGGCTGGCGTCGGCGGCGAACCGGCGCAGCCGGGCCTCGCTGGCCGCGCGCCGGGCCAGGGCCGACTCCACATGCCCGAGCATCCGGTTGAACGCCGCTCCGACCTGGCCGACCTCGGTCCTGGGGTTGGTGTCGGGTACCCGCTCGGACAGCGTGGCCTGACCGTCGGCCAGCGGAAGCTCGGTCACCCGCGACGCGGTCGCGGCCACCCGGCGCAGCGGGCGAAGGGAGAACCGCACCAGCGCGGTGCCGAGGACGCCGGCCAGCACCAGGACCGCGGCGAACACGATCAGCTCGGTGGCCTCGAGGTCGTGCAGGGTCCCTTCCATGCCGGTCATCGGCAGGCCGGTGATGAGCACGTCGTCGCCGTCGTGACTGGACATGGCCGTGAGGCGGTACGCGCCCCCCAGCGAGGGAAGATCGACCGTTTGCGGCCCCGTGTTGGCCGGCAGCCTGGCCAGCGCGACTTCTTCGGCCCGGGTCAGGTCACACGGCCCCGAGACCACGTTCCTGCTGGTGAGGACGCCATGTGACATGCTCACGTCGAGAGTATTCGCTGCCTGCCCGGGGAAGATCCCGCAGCCCGGCTTGTCCGGAGGAGCGCCCTCCGGGGCTCCCATCTGCGGCGGCCCGCCGTGATTCTTGCAGGCGTTGGCGTAGAGCCCGGCCGACGCCTGAAGCTGGCCATCGAGCTGGACGAGCAGGAAGTGGTTGGCGGCGAAGTAGGTGGCGCCGCCCACCACCGCGCAGCCGAGCGCGAGCAACGCCAGCAGGCCGGCGATGAGACGGCCGCGCAGCGTGCGCCCCGCCAGCCAGCGCCAGGGGGCTGCGACTACGCGCCGGGCCGTCCCGCTGGTGCCGGCGGCTGCCCCGCTGGTGCCGGCGGCTTGCCCGACCTGGTGCGGGGCGCGCGCGGCCCGCGGGCGGGACGGCTTGGCCGTCTCGTCCGGGGTCCCGGCCGCTCCGCTCATTAGTTGCTCGGCTTCAGCACGTACCCCACGCCGCGGACGGTGTGGATCAGCGGCTCCCGGCCGGCGTTCGACCTTCTTGCGCAGGTAACTGATGTACAGCTCGACGACGTGCGCCTGCCCGCCGAAGTCGTAGTTCCACACGCGGTCAAGGATCTGCGCCTTGGACAGGACCCGGCGCGGGTTGCGCATGAGGAACCTGAGCAGCTCGAACTCGGTCGCGGTGAGGTCGATCACGTCACCGCCCCTGCGCACCTCCCTGGCGTCCTCGTCCATCGTCAGGTCACCGACGGCAAGCTCGTTCTCGCTCTGCGTGCGGGTCAGGTCGGCCCGCCGCAGCAGGCCGCGCAGCCGGGCCAGCACCTCCTCGATGCTGAACGGCTTGGTCACGTAGTCGTCGCCGCCCGCGGTGATCCCGGCCACCCTGTCCTCGACGGCGTCGCGGGCGGTGAGGAACAGCACGCACACCCGCGGCTGGTCCTGGCGCAGCCAGGCGCAGCACTTCGAGCCCGTCGATATCGGGCAGCATCACGTCCAGCACGACGGCGTCCGGCTTGAAGTCGCGCGCGGCGCGGACGGCGCCCAGGCCGTCGGCCGCGGCCTGCACGTCCCAGCCCTCGTAGCGGAGCACGCTGGACAGCAGCTCGGCCAGGCTGGGCTCGTCGTCAACAACGAGCACCCGCACCGGGGTGTCGCCGGCCGGCGCGCCGGGCACCTCGGTGGCGCCAGCTGAGTTCGTGACCGTCATCGCTGCTCGATTCTCCTCCGTGTGGCGCGCTGCCTCGCCGCCGCCAGCCGCCTCGTCCCTGTGGCACGGGTCCCGGCGACGCAGAATCCCTCGTGCAGAGCTAAATCTGCCCGGCCAGGCGCAACGGTATCTCTGCGTTTCCTCTCAACGTGCTCTGAGTCTGCGGCGGCGATTGATACGGGGTTGAGAGGTTCGCGGTAGCCGCGGGCCAGGTTCGCCGGTGAGTGTGGCGGTACCGGAAGCCAGCAGCGGCATGCCGGAGCGTGGAAGGAGGGCGTTTATGTCCCGTGCACGATCGGCCGGAATGCTACCCCGGCTGGCGGTCGGCGCCACGGTCGCCGTGGCCGGGCTAGGCGCCGGAGCAGGGATCGCCGCGGCTGCCACCTCGGGTGGCTCCGCGGCCGCGACCTCGGGATCGGCGAAGAGCTCGCTGTCGTCAGCGACCTCGTCGCCGGCTCCGAAGGGCTCGTCCCCGAAGAGTTCGGCACCGAAGGCCACCGCACCCGGCCGCCACGCAGGCCCCTGCCCGAACATGGGCCAGCACGGCTCGGCCGGCTCCAGCCCGGGCGCGTCAGCCAGCGCGTTCTTCGGCTAGGAAGGCTAGGTCCCCGGCGGGGGCGTGCTCGAGCGCTCCCCGCCGGGCCCCTCCTAGCGGGCGTCACCCGCAGGACAGTGCCCGACACTGCCGCCGCCCGCGCGTCCAGCGACTCGGGTGCTGGCCTCAGGGGGCCGGATGACGAGGCATGGGTGCGTCGTTGAGCTGCTGGTCAATGTCGACGAGAATGGCGTCGTCTTCGATCTTGCATGCGAAAACAGGGATGGGGCCGCAGGCAAACGGACCGACGGCCTCGCCCGTGGTGAGGTCGTAGCGTGACGCGTGGGCGGTGCAGACCAGCGTGTCATCGTCCTGGAGGGAACCCTCGTGAAGGGGCTGCTGCTGGTGGGTGCAGGTGTTGTGGATCGCCCTGACGTCGTCATCATCGAGACGGATGAGGCAGATCGGTTCGCGCAGGTCGCTAACGAGCATGATGTCGCCGACCTCTAGGTCGTCGAGGTTCGCGACGACTACGAACGTCATGGCTGTGTCCTTCCGTTTGCCGGCCGCCGGGGTGCCGGCAGGCTGCCGCGCACCTCGATCCAGCCGTTGCGGATCCGGGTAGGTAGCACGGGCTGCGGCTGGCTAGCCGGGCCGCGGCTGACGCAGCCGTCGGTGAGCGCGAAGCGGGACCCGTGCAGCGGGCAGGTCACGGTCAGGTCCGCGACAGTGCCGCGGCTGAGCAGGCCACCGGCATGACTGCAGATGTTGTCGATGGCGTAGAGGCTGCCGCGGTGACGGTACAGCATGACCTGCCGCCCATCAGCCTCGACGGCGGTCGGCGAGTCGTCAGGCAGGTCGGTTTCCTGCAGCGCGCGGGTCCACCGCCGCGGCCCGGTGGCCCAGGCTACCCGGTTGACCATCACGCCTCTGGTGAAGACGAGATGACCGCCGAGGTAACCGGCCGCAGCCGTGACCGTGAGGCTGGCCGCGCCCAGAGCGCGTGCCGTACTACGGCGGCCGGCTATCCGGGTCCCTAGGGAGGCACCTTGCAGCCCAACGGCCACCGTGTTGAGGAGGCCGTGCAAGAGCCCGACACGGCGGTCCTGATCGTCGCTGACCGTCCAGTCGCTGAGACCGGTCAGGGCGGTAGCGCCGGCGGCGAGAATACCGGCCGCGCTGAGCATGCCCGCGGCGTCGATTCCTGGCCGGGGAGCTGGATCGCGGTCCACAGCGTCCAGCACCATGACGCCTGTCCACAGCCCAATGGGCAGGTCGCTGAGTGCTGGGTGTAGCGGGTGGCCAACCCACCGGCCGCCATGCAGCAGCTCAAGGACAAGATTGTCCTGATGCCGTTCACGGACTGGCCCCAGCGCGGCGGTCAGCTGGTCGCTCAGAGTTCGGAGCCAGCCGAGCCGGTCGAGCCAGGCCAAGAGATCGCCGTGCCAACTGACCAGCCGGGTGGTAGCGCACGGGGAGCCGATAGCCGGCTCGGCCTCCTGGCCGGCTGCTGGCGGATCGTCGGCCTGGTCGCTGCCAGTTCGCATCAGGTTCCTCCACGGTGGCGTCAGCTTGTGGCTCGATTCTGAAGAGAATCTTCTAGCTCTTCGCTCATTGTGCTCGTCCGTGCGGCCCTGCTGGTAGTGGGATACTACGGGCATCAGGCCACGGCGAGGACGATGGCGTGCAGGGCCAGGCCCACGCCGGCCCCGACCACGGTGCCGTTGATGCGGATGTATTGCAGGTCGCGGCCGAGGAGCAGCTCCAGCTGGTTCGAGGTCTCGGCGGCGTCCCAGCGTTCGATGGTGCCGGTGACCAGGCCGGCGAGTTCATCGTGGAACTGATCGGCGAGAGCGCGGGCGGCTGACTCCACCATGCGCTCGAGGCCGTCGGCGAGGAGGTGGTCGGACCCGAGGCGCTCGCCGACGGCCACCAGCGCGCTGGCTATCTGGCGGCGCAGCTCGGACTCCGGCTGGGCTGCCTGGGTCTGCAGTGCCTTCTTGGCCTGCTGCCACAGCGATGAGGACCAGTCCCGCAGCCCGGCGCTGTCCAGGACCTCGCGTTTGAGACGCTCACCGCGCTCACGCAGCTCAGGGGATGTCTCGATGCGGTCCGGGAGCCCGGCGATCCACGCCTCGAACTGACGCCGGGCCGGGTCGCCGGGATCGGCGGCCATCGCCGCCAGCCGCTGGCGCAGGCGGTGGTAGAGGCGGTCGTATACCCGCCGGTAGACCATGTCGGGTACCCAGCGGGGCGATTCGTCCTCGAACAGCTCACGAATCTCCTCGTAGTGGCCGGCGAGATAGCGATCGGCGCCGGACAGGGCAGCGCCGAACAGCTCGGCGTGGTGACCGCCCGCGATGACGAACCGCAGCGCCCGCCCGGCCAGCGGCGCGACGTCGACGGCGCCGGCCGCCCGGGCCAGTTCGCTGGTAAGCACGCGCTGGACATCCTCATCGCGCAGCGCTTCGGCCACCGTGACCACCAGATCCGCGGCCTGACCGGCGAAGCGGGCGGCGTGCGCCTCGTCAGCCAGCCAGGCGGACAAGCGGGGAACGAGGCGAGCGGAGCCGATCCGCCCGGCGAGCACGTCGGCGTTGAGGAAGTTCTCCTGGACGAACCGGCCGAGGGTGGCGGCGAACTGGTCCTTACGCCCGGCGATCAGCGCGGTGTGCGGTATCGGCACGCCCAGCGGATGGCGGAACAGGGCCGTCACCGCGAACCAGTCGGCCACCCCACCGACCATGGACGCCTCGGCACCAGCCTGGACGAAGCCGAGCAGGGTCCCGTGGGCGCCAGCCACGGTCACGGCCACGAACAAGACCGTCACCGCGGCCAGCAAAGCGGTGGCCCGCTGGCGCGCGGCTCTCAGGCGGCGCGCCCGGACCTGCGCAGTCTCGTGCTCAAGCGTGGGCACCGGCGAAGCGTACATCGCCGCAGCAGGTCCCATCAGGGAGCCCTGTTCGCTCTCGCGGGATCTGCAACCGTCACTCTCGGCGTGGGTCTGGTGTCTCACCCGGTTCGGCGGCTGGCCTGGCTCCGTAGTCAGCCAGGCCTTGTTCGAGCAGACCCAGGGCCTGCCGGCCCCGGGTGCTGACCTCATGGGCGAGGCGGGTGTGGTCGGTGGGGCCGTGCAGCAGGCGGCGGCGGACGAACTCGATCAGGATTTGGTGGATGCCGATCAGCGTGTGGGCGACCACCCAGGGGCGTAGGTCGTCGGGCCCGGCTGCGGTCTCCTCGGCGATGAGAGCGGCCAGCGACGCCGCGTAGCGGGCGAGGATTTCCCGCTCCCGGGACAGCAGCGCCGGGCTGGCCGCGATCATCTGGGAGATCCCGGTGAGGTAGCGGGCCGCATCGTCGTCCTGTGCGGCGAGGAAGCCGCGGGGTTGCAGCACGAACCGGGCGAACGCCGCCACGATCGGCTCGCCCGCGGGCCGGCCACGGCGGCCAGCAGCCCGGTCTCGAAGGTCTCCATGCCGTGGAAGACGAGGTCTTCCTTGGTCGGGAAGTAGTTGAACACGGTGGCCTCGGACACCTCGGCCGCCCGCGCCACGGCGGCGACGGGGACTGCGTCGAAACCGCGCTCGGTGAACATCCGCCGGGCCGTCTCCGCGATCAGCTGCCGGGTCCGCAGCTTCTTGCGCTCCCGCAGTCCGAGCTCTCCCTCCATGACTTTGAGGTTACCATAAATTTCTTGACAAATTAAATATAGGGCTACTATATATTTTAGGTAGCACCACCAGCATAGGAGAGCTTCATGGCTGACAGCATCCAGGCGTTCCTCGACGAGTGGAGCGCCGCTGGAGGTGCGGCATGACCGGCAGTGCAGCCAGCATGGGAGAAGAACTCGCCCGTTCCATCCACCCGGAGAAGGTCTTCGCGTTCCTGCCGGGGATGACCACCGCCAACCTGGCCGCCCTCTACGGGTTGGACGAGCCTGCGTATGCTGCGATCCGCGATCGCTTCGCCGTCCAGACGGCAGCGGCGGCGGGGGACCTGCTGGCCGAGCCGGAGTTCGCGGCGGCGGTGGACCGGCTGCCGTTCTCGGCCGGCCAGACCCTGGCGGTCATCGGCGAGAGCACCACTGATGCGGCCGACTCCTGGCTGGAGATCCTCGGCCACCTCCTCAGGCAGCGGCGGCCAGCCGACGCGATCACGCTGGTCAACGCAGCGATCTCCGGCTACCCGACCACCATGCTCCAGCGGGTCATGACCGAGACGCTGCAGCGACACAGGCCCGGCTGGGTCGCGCTGTTCGCCGGCGCCAACGACGTGCTGCGCTACGGCACAGGGGCCACCAAGCCGCTTGTCACCGGCACCGAGACCGGCCGGAACCTGGCAGAGATGCGACGCCAGGCCGCAGCCGGAGGCGCCCGCGTGATATTGATGACCCCCGCCGCCTGCGACAGCGCGAGAATCGCTGCCTACCCGCCGTTCCAGGGCCAGCAGATCTGGCTGGAAGACGACGATCTGCGCGCGGCGGACGGCGCGATCCGCGCGACGGCCGGCGACGGCGATGTGGTGGTCAACCTCAGCGGCGCGTTCGGCAGTCCTCCGGATGCAGCCCTGCTGCGCGCCGACGGGCTTCATCCCA
This sequence comes from uncultured Actinomycetes bacterium, assembly GCA_963702235.1. Classification (GTDB taxonomy): domain Bacteria; phylum Actinomycetota; class Actinomycetes; order Streptosporangiales; family Streptosporangiaceae; genus PALSA-505. The sequence continues at coordinate 20,307 of CAVPBZ010000012.1, read as the reverse complement.
CGCTCGCTGGGCAGGCGGCGATCGCCCGGCGGTTCGTGGAACGGCTCGCCGGCAGCAGCCAGGCGTGATTGAGTCGCCGCGGTCCGGTCGGTGAGCTTCACGGCAAGCCTGGAGCACAGCTGACGCGGTCGGTGTACCAGTATGCAGAGGTGACGATGATGGCAGGCAAGCCCTCGAGACGTGCCCGGGTCCTCGGCTCAGCTACGGGCGCAGCGCTGATAGCCGGCGGCGCGATCCGCATGAGAGCCCGCCGCCGCTCCGCCGGGGCGGACGCACCAGCCGACATCGGCTTCATGCGTGCCCTGCACGCAGCGCTGCGCCGGGACTTGTCCAGGCTGCGCGACGCCGCAGCGCAACTCGGCCCCTCCACGGCGGTGCCACCCACCGTGCTGGCCGGCTGGGACGCCTTCCGCGTTCAGCTCGACAACCACCACTCGGCCGAGGACGACGACCTGTGGCCGGTGCTGCGGCAGCAGCTCTCCGATCCCGGGGATCTCGCCGCGGTCGAGGCCATGGTGGCAGAGCACCAGCAGATCCCGCCCGCCCTCGCGGGCGTCGACGCCGCGCTGCGCGGCGGAGGCGAGCTGGCGGCGGCCGCCGAGCACCTGTTGACGGTCGTGCTGGATCATCTGGCGCACGAGGAACGCGAGGTGCTTCCCCTCATCGAGCAGCACCTGACCCGGGCGCAGTGGCGCGCGTTCCTGCACAAGGAACGGGCTCGGCGCTCGCCGCGGGAACGGCCCGAGTTCCTGGCCTGGATCCTCGACGACGCTGGCGAGCAGGATACGGCGGCAGTCCTGACCGAGATGCCGCCGCCGGCCCGGCTGATCTACCGCAGGGTGCTTCGGCCCCGATATGACGCACAGCACAGGTGGCAGATTCCCAGTCCCACTGCGAAAACCTGAACGCCGGACGCGACCCGGCCGGACGTCGCGCAACGGCCGCGGCCGCCGCAAGACTGCGCCCCGATCCGTGTGCCCCCAGGCCAGCCTGGCGGTTAATTTAGCCACGGTGGTGTAACTCGCCGTCGGCCCGCGACATATACCGGGTCAACCACCGATGGGAGGCGAGCCCGTGGCCGATCGCGGCGACCCGGAGCACGATCGCTTCAAGGCCATCTACGCCGAGTATTACCCGGCCGTGCTACGGTACGCCGCCCGCCGGATCGGCGCCGAGGCGGCCCGCGACATCGCGGCGGAAACCTTCCTGACGGCGTGGCGGCGGCTCGATCACGTGCCGGCCGGCCAGCCGCTGCCCTGGCTCTACGCGACGGCCCGCAACTGCCTGGCCAACGAGCTGCGGCGGCGGGACCGGCGGGACCGGCTCGACTCGCGGATCCGCACCGAGGTGCTGCGCGGCCAGGATCTGGCCGGGCCGGAACCCGGTGAGCGGGTGGCCGACCGGCTGGCCGTGCTCGCCGCCCTGGCCGCGCTGCGTCCCGACGATCAGGAGGCGCTGCGGCTGATCGAGTGGGAGCAGCTCGACGTGGCCGCGGCCGCGCAGGTCATGGGCTGCTCGGCGGCGACGTTCCGGGTGCGGCTGCACCGCGCCCGCCGTCGGCTGGCCCGCGCGCTCGGCGAGCCGGACGATACGGGCGGCGGCGATCCGGACAGGGGCACCCGGGCCCCGCATTCCCGGCCAGAAACGGAGGTCAGGGCATGAAACGTGCAGCGGACGCCGCCCGGATGCTGCGGGAGAGCAATCCAGTGCCCGATGACGCGTTCGCCGGCGCGGCAGGCGACAGCCTCGGCCGGGCCGCGTTCGAGCGCATCATTGACGTCTCGGCTGAGCCGGCCCAGGCCGCCGGCCGCTCCCCGGGCTGGCGCCGGCCGTTCTGGCTGGCCGTCGTGGCCGCCGGTGTCGCCGTCGTGGCCGTGGCGGCCGCCGTGCTGCCCGGCGCGCTGCTCAGCGGCGCGGGCGGCCCCGTCGCCTACGCCGCGAACGTGGTGAAGGGTGTCAACAGCGCGCTGACCAAGGCCGACTCCGGCACGTTCGCGCAGATGACGGTCACCACCAGCGTCGCCCCGATAACCGCCGGCAACCCGAGGGCGCACGGCAAGACCACCACGACCACCGCCGAGGAGTGGTCCTACGGCGACCGGTGGCGCTCGGTCACGAACTCCCCGGCCGGGCGCCCGGTCTACGGCGAGGGCTTCGGTCCCGCATCCGGCTACACCCTGGTCAGCTACCTGAGGCGAACCTGGGCACGCCTGGCGGGAGTCGGCCGCCCGGCGGGACCACCATCCGGTAAGCGCGGCTGCAAGGGGGGACCTGCGGCCGGCCCGGTGCTGTTCCAGCCCACCCTGCCGGGCGCCGGCCTGGCCGCCAAGTCGCTGCCGACCGTGGCCAGGACGCTGCGCGCCGCGGTCGCCTGCGGAACCCTGGACGTGGCCGCCCGGCAGCGCTTCGACGGGGTCGAGGCGATCAAGCTGACCAGCGGCCGGAAGAGCATCATCGCCGAGACCGTCTGGGTCAGCGCGGGCACGTACCTGCCGATGCGCGTGGTCATCCGCTCGCTCCCCGGCCGCTCGCTGGTCATCGACAAGGACGTGGTCCTCCGGCAGACGGCGGACTTCACCTGGCTGCCGCCGACCACGCGGAACCTGGCCAGGCTCACCGTGCCCATCCCCGCCGGGTTCCGGCACGTCTCCTACGCCCAGGCCGTCTGGCCGATCGCGCAGCAGCTGCCGCGCGGGCTGCCGCTGGGTGCTGCCGGCCTGGGGTACTCAGGCCTGCATCCCGGCAATCTCCTGCCCTACCGGCGTCCCCACAAGCCCAGCTGACGCCCGGCGAACCGGGCCACACGACGAACGACGATCAACGGCTTGCCGCGGGCAGGCCGGGAGGTGAGACATGGCTAGGACATGCCGGCGGCCGGGCGGGCTCGTGGTCTTGGCCGCGGTGGCCGGAATCGCGCTGGCCGCATGCAGCCACGGGCCCAGCTCCCCGGGGGTGGCAAGCTTGCCAACGGGTAGCACCCATAGCTCCGGGGACCCGGCGAGCGGTAGCAGCGGCGGCGGGAAGTCCGCGGGCCCCGGCTCGAAGGGCAACGCGACCAAGCTCGTGGACGACTGGGCCGCCTGCATGCGCAGCCACGGTGATCCCAATCAGGCCGACCCGGTGATCAACTCCGCCAGCGACATCGAGATCAGCATGACGAACGTCTCGAATGCGATGTCGTCGCAGGCCCACGACAGCACCGGCCCGTGCGGCCACTACCTGGCCGCGGCCTCCAGCGCGTTGCGCGACGGCCAGCCGATGCCGAAGCCGCCGAGTGAGGCCAAGCTGCTGGCGTACGCCCAGTGCATGCAGGCCAACGGCGTGCCGAAGTACCCCGACCCGATCCCCGGGAGCATCGAAGGACCCAGCCTCATGAACATCGGCATGTCCATGAACAGCCCGGTCTTTGTGAAAGCCAACGACCTGTGTTCCAAGAGGACCGGCGTGCCATCCGGTAACGGCCCAGGCCCGGCTGGGGTCGTCCAGGTGCAAAGCTGCAATGCGCCTCCCGGCAAGCAGTGCCCGGCCGGCGGCCCCGGCGGGGGGCCAGGGCCCGGCGGTGCTGTGCCGGTCAACGGGTAGCGCGGCAGTGGCGGAATTCTCCGTCCGTGGGATCCTCTCCACAGGACGGGCGCTGCTGATCGCGGCCATCGCGCTGGTCGCGGCGGCGGTGGCGGCCGGGGCGGCGGTCGCGGGCGGTGGCGGTCCGGCCTCGTCGGCTGGCGGCGGCTCGGTGGCCACCGCGCCGGTGGTGCGGACCACCCTGACCAACACGGTTCAGGTGGGCGGGTCGATCGGCTACCAGGGCTCCTACACCATCGCGGCCCTGTCGGGGACCAGCGCACCGGCGCTCAGCCAGCAGGAGCAGACGGTGGCTGCCGACCAGCAGGCATTGTCCGCCGATGAGCAGGCCGAAGCCGACACGGTGGCGTCCGGCCGCCAGGCGGTCGCGGCGGCCCGGGCCAATGTCAGCACCGCCATGTCCACCCTGGCCGCGGACCAGGCTACGCAGAAGACGGCCTGCGCGGGCGCGGGTGCGTCGTCCTCGGCGTGCAGTCAGGCCGGGCAGCAGGTCCGCACCGACCAGACCCAGCTCACCCAGGCTGGCCAGCAGCTGGGCACAGCCGAGTCGGCCGCGAAGACCGGCGACGACACCGCCGCGGCCAAGGTGGGGGCGGACCAGGTCAAGCTGGCGGGGGACCGGGCCACCCTGGCGGCGGAGCGGCAGACCGCGGTCAGCCCGGGCACCGCCTACACCTGGCTGCCGGCCGTGGGCGCCGTCATCCGGCAGGACCAGCGGGTGTACTCGGTCAGCGGCGAGCCGGTGCCGCTGCTGTACGGGCGGGTCGCCGCCTACCGGGCGTTCTATCCGGGCATGTCCAACGGCGGCGACGTGGCGGAGCTGACCCGCGATCTGATCGCGCTGGGCTACGGGAGCGGCCTGGCGCAGAGCGATCATTACTCGGCGGCCACCGCCGCGGCCGTGGACCGCTGGCAAAAGGCGCTCGGCCTGCCGTTGACCGGAGAGATCCTGCTCGGTGAGGTGGTGTTCGAGCCGGGTCCGCTCCGGGTCACGTCAGTGACGCCGACGGCCGGCTCGTCTGTGGGCGGCGGTGGAGCCGGCAGCGGCGCGGGCGGGGGAGCCGGGGGCGGGGGTGGCGGTGGCACCGTGCTGACCGCTACCGGTATCAAGCCGGTCGTCACCCTGGACCTGCCGGTGACGCAGGAGTACCTGGTCAAGCCGGGCGACGCGGTCTCGGTGGTGCTGCCCGACGGCACGTCCACCATGGGCGGGCGGGTGAAGTCGGTGGGCAGCGTGGCGACCTGCCCGGGCGGCGGGAGCACCGGCACCGCCACCGGCGGCAGCGGGGGCACCTCCGGCGGCGGGTCGCCCTGCTCGTCCACTGGCGGCAACGGCGGCGCCGGCAGCAACTCCTCGCCCACGGTGACGGTCACCATCGCCCTGGACCACACCCTGGCGGGTGCGGCGCTGGATCAGGCCCCGGTGAACGTGAACATCACCTCGCAGCGGGCCAGCAACGTGCTGGCGGTCCCGGTCAACGCGCTGCTCGCGCTGTCCGGCGGCGGTTTCGGGGTGCAGGTGGTGACCGGCCACGGCAGCCACCTGGTCGGCGTCACCACCGGCCTGTACGGCAACACGATGGTGCAGGTCAGCGGGCCCGGCCTGACCACGGGGACGCGGGTGGAGGTGCCGTCGTCGTGACTCAGGTGGTGCCTTTCCCGGCCGGGCCGGCCGGTCCGGCCGCGTGGCCGGCGCTGGTGCTCGAGCTGATCGGGGCGGTGAAGGAGTATCCGGGGGATCCGCCAGTGACCGCGCTGGTCGGGGTGGACCTGCGGATCAGCCAGGGTGAGCTGGCCGCGATCATCGGCCCGTCCGGATCGGGCAAGAGCACCCTGCTGCACGTGATGGGCACCCTGGAGCGGCCCACCCGCGGTGTGGTCGCGATCGCCGGGCAGGACACCTCGGCGATGACCGACGCGCAGCTGTCCGGCCTGCGGGCGCGGCGGCTGGGCTTCGTGTTCCAGCAGTTCTTCCTGCTGGACGGGCTGTCCGTGCTGGACAACGTGGCCGGCGGCCTGCTGTACCGGGGCGGGCGGGCCGCCGACCGCCGGGAACTGGCCCGGGCGGCGCTGCAGCGGGTCGGCCTGGGCCACCGACTCGGGCACCGGCCCAACCAGCTGTCCGGTGGCGAGCAGCAGCGCACCGCGATCGCCCGGGCGCTGGCCGGGCGGCCCGCCCTGCTGATGGCCGACGAGCCGACCGGCAACCTGGACACCGCCACCGGGGCATCCATCCTCGAGCTGCTCCGCGAACTGCACGCCGGCGGCACCACCATCGTGATCATCACCCACGACCGCGACGTTGCCGCCGCCATGCACCGGCGGATCGAGATTCGCGACGGGAGGATCCTCCGTGACACGACGGCGAGTGCGTGACGCCGGCACCTCCCGGCTGACCGGCCCCGACCTGCTGCGGGCCGGCAGCCTGGGGCTGCGCACCCGGCGGGTGCGCGCGGCCCTGTCGGCGCTGGGCATCAGCATCGGCATCGCCGCCATCGTCGGCGTGCTTGGCATCTCCCAATCCTCGGAATCACTGCTGCTCGCCGAGCTGGGCCGCCTGGGCAACCTGCTGACCGTACAGGCCGGTACCAACGCGTTGGGCCAGCAAGCCGAGCTGCCCGGCACCGCTGGCGGGATGGTCTCCAGGATCGGGCCGGTCACCGGCGTAGCCGAGATCGGCTCCATCGCCAACATCTACGTGTACCGCACCCCGTTCATCCCGGCCGTGCAGACCAGCGGCATCGCGCTGACCGCCGCCGGTGTGGGCGCGCTGCCCGCCACGGTGGGCACCAGCATGGCCTACGGCCGGTTCCTCAACGCGGCCACCGCCCGCTATCCCGCGGTCGTGCTCGGTGCCGAGGCGGCCAGCCTCCTGGGCGTCCACAACCTGGCGCATCCCATCCAGGTGTGGATCGGCGGGCACTGGTTCACCGTGACCGGCATCATGAACCACGTGCCGCTGCAGACCACGATGGACAGCATGGCCTTCATCGGCTTCCCCATCGCCGAGCAGGACTTCGCCTTCGACGGCCACCCGACCGAACTGTACGTCCGCAGCGATCCCACCCAGGTGGCCGCGGTCAACGCCGTGCTGCCCGCCACCGTGAATCCGGCCAACCCGGGGGCCGTCAGCGTGACCGAGCCGGCCGACGTGCTGCAGGCCGAAGCCGTCACCACCGGCGCCTACAACAGCCTCGTCCTCGGCCTAGGTGCGGTCGCCCTACTCGTGGGCGGTGTCGGCATCGCCAACGTCATGGTCATCTCCGTGCTGGAACGCCGCTCCGAGATCGGCCTGCGCCGCGCGCTGGGCGCCACCCGGCGGCACATCGCCGAGCAGTTCCTCACCGAGGCCCTGCTGCTGTCGCTGCTTGGCGGCCTGGCCGGCACCCTGCTCGGCGTGGCGGCCACCGCCGTGTACGCCGTCACCCAGCACTGGCACGTGCTGATCCCGCCGCTGGCCCTGTACGGCGGCCCCGGCGCCGCCCTGGCCATCGGCGCCATCGCCGGGCTGTACCCGGCGATGCGGGCCGCCCGGCTGTCACCAACCGAGGCGCTGCGCACGGTATGACCGCCCGGTGCCGGCCTGGAGGACCAGCCTGGCCTGCTGAGCCGGCCCCGCCTGCTGGCGTGGCTCAATCCACGGTGTACCGGGTGAGCCCGTCGGCGAGTGCCTCGGTGTCCCCGCTCAGCGCGGCGGGCAGTGGCTGCTGCAGGGCGAAGGTGGTTTCGATGATCCGGGCATCCGCGATCGTTGGGCAGCGGCCGCCGTGCCGCCGCCGGGGCCCACCTGGGGTACAGCTGCGCCGATCTCCGGCTGCCTGCCCAGCGGCTCCGGGATCAGCGCCGCGTGCAGCCCGCCGCCGGGCGCGGCAGCGGCCAGCGCTTCCAGCAGCCTCACCCGGGCAGGCAGCCTGCGGCGCATGAACTCTGCCAGCTGGTCTTACGGCACACAGATTGCGCAGGTGCAGGTATTGCGAGACCGCGGCGTTGCTAGCTCAGCGAGGATCACGCGAGGAGTATGATCCGAGTATGAGTGACAGGAAGTCCCGCCTGACCATCACAGTGGACCCCCACCTCAGCGCTTACGCCGAACGCCTCGTCGAAACCGGCCATGCCGCGTCCGTCTCCGCGGCGTTCAACGAGGCGATGGCGGAGAAGGCCTACCGTGACCGCCGCAGGCGAAGCCTGTGGAAGGCCAAGAGCGAACAAGCGCATCCCGACCGGGTGGCACGCATGATGGCGCACGTTGACCAGCAGCTCGCTGGTGAGTGAGGTCGTCCCCACACCACTCATCCTCGACACCAGCGTGATCATTGCCGTGGCGTGCGGAGACTCCGACATCATCGCCCTTATCCAGGCTTACGGCGCCCGTGACCAGCCACTAGTCATCCCAGCGCTGGCAATCACAGGGGGTTCGCTCGATATGCCTAGCGAAGAAGCTGATGACCTCCTGGGAGGGCTTGAGCTCCTGGACCAGGTCACCATCGCGCCACTGCAGGGTACCGAGCAGGCCACCAGGCTCGCAGACATTATCTCGAGAACCGGGCTCGATCCGTGGGATGCTCACGTCGCTGCGGTCGCTGACGCGGCAATCTGCCCGATCCTCACCCTCACTCCCGCCAAGTGGCGACAGCCCTCAGCGGACCTGGATGAGTCCCTGCATATCGTCGAGATATCCGATCCAGATGAGCACGAACCCGAAGAGTGATGTAACCATTTTCAGCGGTGCATGACGTGTACTCTCATGCCGCGAAGGGCCGCACATGGGTGGGTGTGGCGAGGGAGCCGCGTGCCGCCCCTCAGGCACTGGGTTAGATAGCTATCGACGTCGTCAGGGTCGCTTCGCGCCGCCGCCCATGGACGTCTGCGGCATGCGGAGGCAACCATCGGCGGGCGAAGCCATCCCTGTTTGACGCCTTCCTCCCTCCTGTCTGGCGCGAACCCGGCAGTCGCCGTTCCGCGTGCGTGCGGCGCGGCCGGTTCAGGAGGTGCCGATGGCGGCGAGCAGGACCAGCAGGATGGTCGCGGTCGCCAGCACGCCGTGGAGCGCGATGACGATCACGGGCATCTGGCCCGCGGTGGGGGAGGCCGTCACGGCTGTCTGCGCCTGCGGCGGACCCGGGCTGGCTGGTCCGGTGCCGTCCGCAGATCCTGGCAGGGTGACAACCAGTGTTGCCATGCCAAGCCCGACGGCAGGCAGGATCAGGCCAGCAGCGATCCAGGCCAGGGCGGACGCGTGCGATACGACGAACGCGAGCCAAAGTCCCAGCCCCGCGACGGCAACCGCGGCGTGGCTGATGAGGATCACAGGCGGCCTGCCAGCAGCCTGGGTCCGGTGGCGGCGCAGGCCGCCAGGGGCCAGCCAGCCGGCGAGCAGGTAGAGCGGCGGCCACGGTGACCACCCAGGCGGCGAGCGCGGCGAGGCGAAGGGCCGCGCCCGGTGCGCGCCCCGCTGGCGGGCCAGCCAGCGGCGCCGGCGCTGCCCGGGGCGGCGGGACGGTCTGGAACAGGCGCGCGAGGTAGCGGCTGTCTTGGTATGCCCGGCGCCGCGCCAGGACTTTAGGCCCCAGCCCGGCCGCCGTGCGGATGGCCCTGGCGAGCGCCTGATCGATCTCCTCATGACTCAGGCCGGCGCAGTCCCGCGGGACCGTGGTCACCGTGATGTGCCGCTGCACCGCCTGCACGGCAAAGGCATAGCAGGTTTGCACGGTCGCATGGAACGGGGCAGCGGGCCCGGCGGAGCACCCGGCCGCCAGTACAGCAGCCAGCAGCCCCGCCTGCCCGGCGGCCCTGACAGTGCCCTTCGTGTTCCCGTCCCTTCGTGTGCCGTCCGCCGGGAATCGGCCATTCTGCCCATACTCCCCGATGCAGGCCCGCTGCTTCCCGTGCGGGTGGTCAGGGTGCGGGGCTCGGGCCCGCCAGCCAGATGCTGGCGTCCCATCGCAAACCCGCTCAGCACCGCTACCGGATCGATGAGATGACCGTGTCGTGCAAACGGTCTTCTTGGGCGACTGAGCGTCGGGCCTCGCTGCATGAGTCAGCCTGTCGCACAAAGCTGTGCGGAGACTAGGTTTGGGATCTTGGAACGGGGCTGAGGGTGCGTGGCTGCGGGCTTCGGGCGTCCTTACCCGCTGGGTTAGGCAGTTGGCTGTTAGCCCTGGGTGCGGTGCCGGTGCAGCTTGCGCAGGTTGTGCGCGGTGGCGGCGAGCAGCCATTCGCTTTCGCACGCGTCAAGGCCGCGCCGGGACATCATGGTCAGTTTCTGGCAGGTCTTGAGCTGGCCGAATACTGGTTCCACGGTGCGGGCTCGCATCTTGTAGTCGTCCCGGCCGCGGGGATGTTGCAGCCGCCGCCTGGCGCGGGCGGTGGCCGGCAGCCGGTCGAGGTGCAGGCTGCGTTTGGGGGTGCGGGGGCGGTGCCGGCCGGGGTCTTTGGCCAGCGGCGCGAGCAGCCGCAGGCCGTCGGTGCCGGCGCGGGTGAAATTGTCCTCGCTGACATATCCGGAGTCGGCGAGCACGGTCCGCAGCCTGGGGCCGATGCCGGCCTTGGCCAGCTGCTGGCGGCAGGTGTCTGGCAAGGGATGCAGCAGGGTGCGGTCGACCGGGTGCTGGCTGAGCATGGCGCCCACGATGACCTGCTGCGCGGTGACCACGATCTGGCCGTTGTAACCGGCGACGTAGCCCTTCTGGTTGCGCATCACCCGGCAGTCCGGGTCGGTGATATTCGCCCGCGGTGGGGTGTTGTTGCGGTTGGTGCGCGGCTCGTCCGCCGGCCGCCGGGCAGCCCGCGGACGCCGGTTAGCTGCCGCGGCGTCCCAGGCTGCCTGCTTGGCACGCTGTTCGGACCGGCGGGCCTGGTCCTCGGCGGCCAGCCGGTCCCGGGCGGCGGCCAGCCGCTGCCGCCGCTCGGCCCGCCGGGCCAGCGTCCGCGGCGTCGCCGGCTGCGGGCTATCGCCTTGCTCCGCGTCTTCGGCGGCGTCGGCCGCGGCCGCCTCGGCCAGGATCTTCTCGCCCTGGCAGTACCCATACAGCAGCAGCGCCACCATCATCTCCGGGCCGGACGCCGCCCGCCCATGACCATCAGCCCGGTACCGGCGGCGGAACTCGCCCAGATCCAGGGTGGCCACTGCGTCCAGCACCACGAACACCAGGTCGTCCTCGGGCAGCCACTCGCGCATGTCCACCGGCAGCAGCAACGGCTGATCACGCTGCGGGCAAAGGAAATTCTGCGGCATACCCAAGGATCTCAAGCATCAGGCCCACCCCCACGCAGGCACGCCGTTTATGCGACAGGCTGAAGTATGCGGTCCGATGCCCTTTAACGCTTGACGTGCCTTGGCCCACGCCGCCCGGAAAGGAGGCTGCCGACATCCTGATGGACGAATAACCGCGCGCCTACCCGCCGCTCGGGGCGGCCAGGAGGGACACAGCGAGGCCGATTTCAGCCACGCAGATCTGCTGATATGTGCGCTCCTTCCCACCTGTCCCTCGGGGTGCGGGCGCAGGGTGGCTGATACGTGGCCCATGATTCTCCGCCACCGGAACGCGAGTGATAATTATCAGCCATGTATCGCCGTGTTATCTGCGCGAACAGCAAGGCGGGGAAGCGGCGGGCCGCCTGGAGCAACAACATCGCGCAGCGGCGGAGCGCTATTCGTAGGTGTGCAGGGCGACCTGGTCGATGACGAGCACGTCGGCTGCCTGGTCCGCGCTGGCCAGTGGCGAGGTGCGGACCACGGGGACGGCGGTGACGGTGACCGTCTGCGCGTCAGCGCGAAGGAGCTCGTCGATGGCGCCGGTGACGGTCAGCGCCCGCACCATCGGCACCAGCTGGTGGGGCAGGCGCCGGTCGAACACGCTGACCGGAGGCCGTACGTCGCAGTGCCCCTCCTCGCCGAAGCAGCCGCCGTGGCCGAACACGGCGAAACTGCCGGCGAAACCGGCCGCGGCGGTCAGCGGCGTGTCCGGGTCGGCGTCCGGGTGGTTGAAGAAAACCCGTACCTCGTAGCTGGGGCCGCTGTGGTCTAGGCCATAGAACGTCAGGTCGGCGCGGGCATGCTCGGGCCTGGCCGCGCCCGTAGGCAGCTCCAGCTCGAAGGTGATCGCCACTCCGCTCACCCGCCAATGGTGGTCTGAGACGAGAACGAGGCATAGTCATAGCCCAGCGCGGTGACGTCAATCGTCTGCGCGACCGTGATATTGAACGGAGGCAGCGCCTCGTCCAGCAGGTCAGCCGGCACACCCGCGGTGGGGTGGCGCAGCTGCCACAGCCGCCAGACCCGGTCGATCATGGTGTGGTGGGCGAAGAACACGGGGTCATAGGCGGCCAGGGGAATCTCGGCCATCGTGCCGCCCACCCACACATGCACCGCATCGTGGTAGGCCTCAAGCTGTTGCTGGAAGTCCAGGAAGTCGCCGCGGCCCAGCAGCTCGCTGATCTGGTCAGCCGTTGGCAGGTCGGCTGGGTTGCCGGGATCACGTGAGGTGTGGCCCGGGGCGCCCGGGCCCGCCTGCTGGTGAGCGAGCGCGTTGATCGGCCCGCCTGCCAGCGGGTTCGGCTGGCCGCCGGCCTCGGCGTCGCTGTACCGCAGCGGCACTCCCACCTGATGCGACCACGCCGACGTCCAATCCCACCAGGGCAGCGTCACCGCCGGCTCAAACTCCTTGAGCGAGAGCTCGAAGTAATACAGGTAAGCACGGTGCCAGGCCAGGAAGAGCGGGGTGTGGTGCTGGCAGTACATCGGCAGCGGCAAGCCGTGGATGCCGGCCCAGTACTGCCATCCGCGGTCATCGCCGACGCCCATGCTGGCCGTGTACGCACTTTGCAGCGCTGCCAGTTGAGGGCGCGCAGCATCGCCACGTTCTTCCGGTAGGAAAGCGGGGCTTGGGTCAGCTGCTGGGCCGACACCGTGGCAACCGTCATCTGCGCCTCCTGGGCCGACGGCATCCTCAACCCCACCGTAGCTGCCCGCCGCACCAGACAACAAAGCAGAACCCGCGCCGCACCCTCGCAGCCCCGCCTGGCCGCAGCCATAACAGGACGTAGCCGTATGAGCGGATTCGAGGGCGCTCATCGCCGCCCAATTGTAGGTAGGCGTTGCGGGCCTGGCCGGGATGGCAGTGGGCTGCCCCGCGTTTTCCGGACACCTGAATTGGTGCTATTTCATGCTGCGAGCTGCTGGTTCAGGTACTCGTCGAGGGCCTCTTGCGGGGTCCGGTACCCGATCGCGGAGTGAAGACGCCTCCGATTATAGCGGAGTTCGATGTACCGGGCAATATCCTCCCGGGCTTTCTTTCTCGTCGGGTAAATGGTCCGGTGGACCCGCTCGACTTTCAGTGCGGCATTGAAAGACTCAGCGAGCGCATTGTCATAGCAGATGCCGGTCCGGCCTACCGACTGGCGGATCCCCAGCCGTTCCAGGACGGCCGCGAACTCGGCCGACGTATAATTGCTTCCCCGGTCAGAGTGAAAGATAGCATCAGCAGGAAGACCGAGGTTGCGGGCGGCCATCTCGATCGCGCTCGTGATCAGCGGCGTCCGGTAATTGTCATCCATCGCCCACCCGATCACTTTCCGGCTTGCGCAGTCAATTACAGTCGCGAGGTAAAGCCAGCCCTGCCACGTCGGGATGTACGTAATATCGCCGACCATTTTATCGCCGGGGGCGGCCGCGGTGAAGTCGCGGTTCACCAGGTCCGGGATCGGCCCGGCCGCGCCCTGCTCCGTGGTGGATGGCCGCCAGGGCCGCGGCTGGCAGGCCACCAGCCCCAGGGCCCGCATCAGCCCGCGGATCAGCTCGGCCCCCGCCTGGATGCCCCAGCGGGCCAGCTGCCAGGTGATACGCCGGTACCCGTAGGTGCCGTCGGAATCATCGAACGCCTTCTTGATCAGCAGCTTGAGCCGCGCCCGCCTTTCCGCAGTGGCGCTGTCCGGCCGTGACCTCCATTCGTAGAACCCCGATTTTGATACCCAGAGCCATTGGCACATGCGCGTGATGGTGGGAGCCGGGGCCGTGTCCGTGGCCGCGGTGGCGTATTCCGTGTCGATGAACTCATACTTATCGCTCACCGATGCTCCGCTGCGAAGTACGCCGCTGCTTTTGAGAGAAAGTCGGCTTTCATCCGGAGTTCGCGGACTTCCCGCTCCAGCTCGCGCAGCCGCGCGCGCTCGGATAGCTGCAGCGGCGGTTCGTCTTCGGCGTGCTTTTCCCGGTACGCCCGGACCCAGTTCCCCAGGCTGGTCTCGCTGACCTTAAGCTCCCGCGCGACATCGGCGATAGGCCGCGACGTCTCCACGACCATCCTGGCCGCCTCATCGCGGAACTCCGGCGAATAAGTCTTATATTTCCCTGGCACTGATCCCGTCCTTTCGGCTGACGATCCTATAAGGATCCACAGTCCGGAAGATCAGGGCACCCCCCAAGCCGGGGTCGTAGCGTTGAGAGGTCCCGGCGTGCTGGCTCTTTCTTACCGCCTGCCAGCTCCTTTTGCGGGGCTTGGCTTTCGAACGACGTGCCAGCGTGTCGGGGCCTCGCCGTGGTGTGGCTCATAAGAGGAGCGCGAAGCGCCGATGTGATCCCTGGAATTGGGCGTGCCCGCCACGGTCTCTCCCCCGGGCAGTGGAAGGAGCTGGCAGTCATGGTGATGGTGATCATCGGGGTGGATCCGCGCAAGGCTTCACACACGGCGGTGGCGATCAGTGCCGCTGAAGAGCCGCTGGGGCAGCTGCGGGTGCGTGCCTCGGCGGTGCAGGCGGAGCGGCTGGTGGTGTGGGCGCAGGCCTGGCCCGAGCGGGCCTGGCGGTGGAAGGCGCTGGCGGGACCGGTCATCTGCTGGCCCAGCAGCTGCTGGCAGCCGGTGAGCGGGTGCTGGACGTGCCGCCCAGGCTGGCCGCCCGGGTGCGGCTACTGGCCACTGGAAACGTCAGCAAGAATGATCCCAATGATGCACGCTCGGTGGCGGTCGCGGCGCTGCGCTCGCCGGGTGTCCAGCAGGTGCGGCGTGATGATCACGCCGCGGTGCTCAAGGTCTGGTCCAAGCGCTACCGGGACCTGGGCCAGGTCCGCACGCAGGTGGCTTGCCGGCTGCACCAGGTGCTGCGGGCTGATCGCCGGCGGCGTCAGTAAGGAGATCACCGCAGCTCATGCCGCGCATCTTCTGGAAACGATCACGCCAGCAGGTGCGGTGGCCGCGGCCCGCTGGGAGCTTGCTGCCGAGCTCACCGACGATCTGCGCGGGGCCGATGCGCGGATCCGCGAGACCAGGAAGAAGGCCGCCACCGCGGTGCGGGCGTCCGGGACCAGCCTGACCGGGCTGTTCGGGGTGGGTCCGGTCGTCGCCGCCGCAGTGATCGGCGACGTCCGCGTTGTGTCCCGCTTCCCCAGCCGGGATCACTTCGCCGCCTGCAACGGCACCGCCCCGATCGAGGTCTCCTCCGGGGGCCGGAAAATCTGGCGGCTGTCCCGGCGCGGCAACCGCCGCCTCAACCACGCCATCCACATGGTCGCGGTCACCCAGATCCGCCACCCGCACAGCCAGGGCCATGCCTACTTCGAGAAGAAACTGGCTGAGGGCAAAACCCGCAAAGAAGCCCTGCGCGCGCTGAAACGCCAGATCAGCGACGCCATCTACGCCCGCCTGCAGGCCGACGCCCGGCGCACCGCGGCCGCCCAGAGCCCGGGAGGGCAACCGGGGGAACCACTCTGCATCCAGGGCGGCCGGCTCACACCCCGGCCACCGGCTCTTCGGGCAAGCCACTCCCGGGCCTGCCACCCACCCTACGACCCCGGCCACAGACTCCGCCCCGGCGTCCCTTCCCGGCCGCCCGCGAGCCGATAATCCCTGCGGCGGGAAAGGACCACTTGACCAAGTCACAAAGAGGTGTTCGATCTGTATTTGCAATGGCAGCGAGGTGTTAAGCCGCGGTGGCGCTCATGTCGTTCACTCTGTCGCGGCATAGCGTCCGGGGAGCTCAGCGGTCCGGGCTACGTTCACCAGGTCGCGGCTCGCCTTATCGAGGCGGCCAAGGGCCTCGATGTCCGTCAGGCCGGGGACCGACACCACCACACCTGCGGCCAGGTCGGCGAGACTTGCTTCCACGACCTGGTGGGGCTCCATGCGCGGGACGGCACTCATGTCCAGGCCCTGCCGGGAGTGGAACGCCGAGCGCACCACCCCGGGGCAGACGACCTGAACCCGCACCCCGGCGTCGCGCACCTCTTCAGCCAGCGCCTGGCTGAAGGTGACCAGAAACGACTTGGTGCCAGCGTAGACGGCCCGATCGGGCAAGAACGTCGCCTGCACGGCTCCGCTGAAGGCCAGGCGAAGTTGCCGGTCACCTGGAGCGCCAGCAGCGGCCCGTACACCAGGACGTAGCCGGCGGGCAGGGCCCGGGCGAGGCCGGCGGGGCGTCGCGGTGGAAGGCGGTCATGGCCAGGACCGGGGGAAGGTCGACGAGGACCCAGAAGATCCACGGCCCGAACGGCGCCGGCATGATGCCGGTGAGCTGGGCTGGCAGCAAGGCGACCAGGCCGGGGACGATGACCGCCGCCGCGAGGACCCGGGCCGTGCGGTAGTGCCCGAGGGCCAGCGTCAGGAAAATCACGATCCATGCGAGGCACACCAGGTAATACACCGCGTCCCAGACGCCGCCGGGCGCGACCACCAGGCTCGCCGGCGGCACGGGCAGCCAGCCGACCAGACGGCGGCCCCACACCAGGAACACCAGCACGTTAACGGCCAGCAACGCGTGCACCAGTATCACGGCGAGCACTGCGCGCCGGACGGCCTGGCCCCAGGCGAAGTACCGGCGCGGCGCGGCCGCGCCGCCCAGGTACAGCCGGGCCGCCAGGCTGGCGACGCTGGCGGCCTCCGCCCAGCTCGGCTTGCAAAACTCGACGATGGCCTCGTCTTCGTCCGGGTCGCCGGTCAGCCAGCTGTCCAAGAACGCCGCGACCATGTCCTCTTCCCACCGCTGCCGGTAGTAGCCGGGCAGCAGCCGCAGCACCCGCCGGTACCGCTGCTCCAGGCCCAGGCCGCCGCTCATCCGGCTGCTCCCGCTGCCGCGGGGCCCGTCAGGCCCAGTCTCGCCCGCACCACGCG
Source organism: uncultured Actinomycetes bacterium (assembly GCA_963702235.1). Classification (GTDB taxonomy): domain Bacteria; phylum Actinomycetota; class Actinomycetes; order Streptosporangiales; family Streptosporangiaceae; genus PALSA-505. The sequence continues at coordinate 3,625 of CAVPBZ010000012.1, read as the reverse complement.
AGCGGTGGCGGCGCGAAGCTCGGCCTCCTCAGCCAGCGCGCGCCGCCCGTCCCGGGTCAGCCGGTAATAGCGGCGCAGCCGGCCGTCGTGCGCTTCCTCCCGGTCGGGCTCGATCAGCCCCTCGGCGGCGAGCCGGTCCAGCACCCCGTACAGGCTGCCGATCTTCAGCTGGACCCGGCCCTGCGACAGCTCGGCAACCTCACCTACGATGCCGTACCCGTGCCGCGGGCCATCGGCCAGCGCGGTGAGCACGAAGAACGCCTGTCCCGTCATGGGCTTGCCAGCCATGCCGCTAATATACTGGAAACCAGGATATTAGTCGAGGCGTTTGCCAAGCAGGCATCATCGACCGTCATGGCGGCGCCCGAACGGCCTAGTATGGGCGGCGCCTGCGCGAGCATTGTCTGCAAGCCCTCAGGCACATACCCGGCGGACGGCATGCCGGCGGACGGCATGCCGACGGACGGCAAACACGGACATAACGGGTGATGGGTAACACCCGCCGCCGCGGCCGGCTTTGCCGCGCTCTTGAGCCACCCTCCCCGCCCCGACCCGGCTTCGTCCCCTTGAGCTATTCGCGACCCGAGCGTTACCCCGTCGGTCGGGGCCACCCGCTGACCGCGGGCTACCCGGCGGCCGGCCAGCCCGCCACCGCGTATACCTGGCCGTCCAGCCCCACCAGCCGGGCCGGCAGCCGCAGCGCCGCCAGCCAGTCCTTGGCCCGGCGGCCGCGGATCATCGCGGCCGTGCTCGCGGCGCTGGCGAACGCGCAGCTGGCGGCAGCCACCGACACCGTCCGCCAGAACGGCGCGGCCGGAACCCCCGTCCTCGGATCCACGATGTAGTGCACGACATCCGCGCCGCGCCAGCGCCGGGCCGCCGTGCTGGACGTGGCCAGGCCGCCGTCGCGGATGGCCACCACGGCGACCGGGCCGTCCGGCGGCGGTGCCTCAGGGTGGCCGCCGGCGTCCTGCACCCGGATCCGCCAGCCGCCCGCCGGGACCTGGCCCGCGACCGCGATATCACCGCCCAGGCCGACCAGCACCCCGCAGCGGAGCGTGCCCGCCAGCCGGCCCGCGCTCCGGTCGGCGGCCCACGCCTTCACCGTCGCGCCTAGGTCGAGGCGGATCCCGGCCGGCAGCCACAAGAGCCGTGACCTGGCCTCCAGCCGCACCTGCTGCCAGCCGGGGGCCGGCCGGAGGAAGTCGTCAAGCCCTGGCCCGGCCGGGGTACCGGAGCTGGCTGCCGCGAAGGCATCGCCGACTGTCGGGTCCACGTCGCCGGCGGTGAGCCGGGCGGTGCGCAGCGCCGCCGCGATCGCGTCGGCCAGCAGCGCGCTCACCCGGAAAGGGTCGCCCCGCCGGCCGTCGAGCGCCGCGACCTCGGAGCCGTCTGCGAGCCTGCTGCAGGCCGCGTCCATCGCGGCCAGCTCGGTCTCCAGCATTGCGCGGCCGCGCTCCAGCTGGGCCGGGTCGGTGACCACGAGCTGGACGCTGGCGCCGAGCGCCGTCCAGCCGTCCGGGGTGTCCGCATCGCGGCTGCCCGCCGCGACGGCCGGCGTCACGATCCGCCGGAGGTGGCGTGGCTCGGCGCGCAGCTGGCGGCCGGGGCGGTGAGCGGCGGGGCAAGCCGCAGTGACCGCGCCAGCCGGGTGCTGGCCGCCGCGGTGCCGGCCGCCGCCATCCGGGCCACCGGAGGACCGGCTGCCCGGGTGCCCGCCGCCACTGCTCCGGACGCCGCCCTGCCGTACGGTCGCGCCCGCAGCCGGCCGGGGCGCCGCGCTGGAGCGGCAGCAGGCGCGACAGGGGAGGGGGTGAAGGCATCCAGCTGACGGGTTTCCATCACGGGGCCTCCATGCTCTGGCGTTGCCCTCTGGGTGGCACCAAGTCTCATCCCCTTGCCTGAACGATTGCTGCGTGCACCCTCGGAGCTACCTGTGAACTGCGGGGTCATCCGACCACCCCGGCCAGCGTGAAGCCGGCCAGCGCGACCATGCACGCGGCCGCGGCCCTGGTGACCAGCGTGACGGGCACCAGCCGCAGCAGGCTCTTGCCGCCGAAGACCGCGGCAGCCGCGATCGCCCACAGCGCGGTGACGGCACCGATGCCCACGGCGATCGGATCCTGAAACCTGGCCACCAGGTTCGCGATGACCACCTGGGTCAGGTCGCCGAACTCCGCCACCAGGATCACCACGAAGCCGGTCCCCGCAGCCGGCCAGAACCGCTCGGTACGGCGGCCAGGCTCAGCCGCCTCCGCCGCCGGCTTGCGCTGGATGACCAGCAGCACCGCCCCGGCCAGGAAGAGCACTGCGACCACGATCTCGAGGGTGCGGTGCGGCAGCAGGCCGAGCAGGCTTCCCGCCAGGACGGCCAGCACGACGTGCACGGTGAAGCCGGCGGCGATCCCGCCCAGCACCGGCACGGGCCGGTACCTGGTGCCGAGCACCAGACTGGCCAGGGCTGTCTTGTCCGGCAGCTCGGCGAGGAGGATGACGGCGAACGTGGTGAGCGCGACCGCGATGCTCGTCACGCGGGGGGCTCCTCTCCGCGTGCCGGTCGCGTGGCGATTCCTCCGGCACGGCAGCGTCATGCTGCGGCCGAAGGTCTCGCCCAGCGCCTTCGCGGCGCCCCGGGCGCCGGGCCCCTAGGGGCCGTGATGACGGCGGTCCGGCGTTGGAGCTACTCCCCTTCGCGTCCTGCCACTATAACCCCGCAGTTCACGGCCGGGCGGCGCGGCTCGCCTGGGCGGCCGGCTAGCCGCGGCCGTTCACCCGGCTAGCCGCGGCCGTTCACCCGGCGGGCTCAGCGCTCTCGCCGTCGCTGCGCGCCGGCACGGACATGCCCTCGGGCAGGGGCAGCTCGAACCACACGGCCTTGCCGACCGGGGTCCGGCGGGTTCCCCAGCGCTGGGCCAGCTGGCTCACCACGTGCAGCCCGCGGCCGTTCTCGTCACTGTCGGCGGCGTTCCTCAGCTTGGGCATCGCTGCCGCGTCGTCGAACACCTCGCAGACCAGCGCGCGGTCCAGGATCAGCCGCAGCGACACCTCGCCGGTGGCGTAGGCGAGCGCGTTGGTGACGAGCTCGGAGACGAGCAGCTCGGTGGTGTAGACCGTGTCGCCCAGATCCCACAGATCCAGCTGGATTTGACCAGGGCGCGGGCGCGCCGGACCGAGGTCGGGTCGGGCTTCAGGGTCCAGGAGGCATGATGCCCGTCCGGGATGCGGCTGAGCCGGGCGAGCAGCACCGCGATGTCATCGCGCTGGTGATCGGCGTAGACGCCGTCGAGCGTGGCCTTGCACAGATCCTCGAGCGGGCGCTGCGTCGATCCGGGCCCGAAGACGCTGCGCAGCCGGTTCAGGCCGTCGTCGATGTCCTGGCCACGGTTCTCCACCAGCCCGTCGGTGTACAGCACGAACAGGCTGCCGTCGTCGATCTGGAACTGCCTGCTCTCGATCGGGCCGCCGCCGATGCCGAGCGGCGGCGCGGGCGGCACGTCCAGGAACTGGCTGCTGCCGTCCGGCCGGACCAGCAGCGGGGACAGGTGGCCTGCGGACGCCATCTCGCAGGTGCCGCTCACCGCGTCGAACACGGCGTAGACGCAGGTGGCGAAGTGCGGCTCGCGCT
>CAVPBZ010000011.1:0-78165 GCA_963702235.1 uncultured Actinomycetes bacterium | reverse complement strand
ACGTCCCCGTCCCGGGCGGCGAGTGGGAGAAATCCGTCCTGCTCGGCTTCGAGCGCGAGATGCTCGGCCTGTACGTCTCCGACCACCCGCTGCTCGGCCTCGAGCACGTGCTCGCCGTCGGCACGGACTGCTCGATCGCCCAGCTGCTCGGCTCGGCCGAGCCCGCGGGAGCCGCCGAAGCCGAGCGAAGGCAGCGGGGTGAGCGGTCCGACGGCCAGGTGGTGGCGGTGGGCGGCATCCTGTCCGGCCTGCAGCGCAAGGTCACCAAGCAGGGCAGCGCCTGGGCGGCCGCCATGCTGGAGGACCTCGAGGGCGCCATCGAGGTGCTGTTCTTCCCGGCCACCTACCAGGCCTGCGGCACCTATCTCGCCGAGGACGCCATCCTCGTGGTCAAGGGCAGGCTGGACCGGCGCGACGAGGTGCCCAAGCTGATCGCGATGGACGTGAAGGTGCCGGATACCACGCCGGGTGATGGCGGCCCTTTCGTCGTGGAGATGCCGGTTGACCGCTGCGTCGCGCCGGTCGTGGAACAGCTGAGGGACGTCTTGCGGACGCATCCTGGAGTGACAGAGGTTCATCTGAAGCTCTGTGGTAAGCAGCGGACGACGGTCGTGCGTCTCGACGACAAGCTGCGGGTGTCGCCGTCAGCCGCCTTGCTCGGTGACCTGAAGCAGCTTCTGGGTCCCGCCTGCGTGGGGTGATGGGTGGGCGGGCGCCTGGTGAACCATATCGCTGGCGCGTACGTGTCAGCGGTGGCGGTGGTGCTTTGTGAAGCTATTCACGATCGTAAGCCAGCTGAACCGGGCCCCAGGTCAAGGCGTGGCCCGCCGCGGCCGGTGATGACCGGTCAGGCTGGCTTGCGGCCCCAGGCCAGGAAGGACAGGGCGGAGACCACGACCCTGCGAGGGTCGGCAAGGTGGGCGCGTGCCGCGGCGTCCAGCTCATCAAGCTCCGCCTCGCCGGCCAGCCCCATCTCCAGCACCTGGGCACGCATGCTGCGTACCAGGTCCAGCCGGATCGTCCGCCGGGAGTTACCCGGCGGGTACATCTGCACCCTGGCTTCGACCCCGACATCCTCCAGCCCGGCCTGCCGGAACAGCTCCGGCACCCGGCGGCCGATCGCATGGTCGGCGCCGTTGCGGCAGAAGACCACCGGGAAGATCTCGCTCAGCCGCGCGTACGCCGGATGGGGGGGTAGCACATCCAGTACTCGCAGTCCGGCTCCAGTGCGGCTACCTGACCGCCCGGCCTGGCCAGCCGCACCATCTCGGCGACCAGCTCCGCGGGCTCCGGGACGTTGATCAGCAGGGTCCGGGCGTGCACGAGGTCGAACGAGCCTGATGGCAGGCCGGTGTGCCGGGCGTCGCCGGTGCGGGTCTCGACGCCGCTGAGTCCCCGGGCGGCGGCGAACTCGGCCGCCATGGCGGTATGCGCAGGGTCGGCGTCCAGGCCGGTGACCCGGCCTCCGGGTGCCACCCGCTCAGCCAGCAGGTCAATGATGCCGCGCGGGCCGCAGCCCAGGTCGATCGCGCTCTGCCCAGGCCGCAGGCCGACCCGGTCCAGCAGCGCCGCACTGTCGGCGGCGAACTCGTCAGCCTGGCGCTGCAGCCGGGCGCTCTCACCGTGGCTGCTGCCTAGCGTGTAGACCGCATTGGGGTCCGGCGCCGCTCCGGAGTCCGCTGCTGGATGGACGAGTTCCGCCATGTCGAACACCCCCGGGTGTTCCCTCCGAGTATGGACCCGCAGCCAGCTCCGCGTCGATATCCAGGCCGTGACTCACGCCGCGGCGACAGTAGCGGCGAAGACGGCGTATCAAAGTGCCACCGATGACGTGGCGGGTACCGTGCTGGCGGCCAGGCTGAACGCCGCTCCGATGACCAGGTGAGGAGGTCGGCCGTCACCGGTCCGGCATTAGGCGTCGCGGCGGTTGAGCAGATATCCCGCCACGACGAGCAGCACCGCGGTCCACAGGCAGAACACGCCGAAACCCTCCCAGGAGGAGAGCACCTGTCCGGACTGGGTTGTGGTCTGGATGATCAGCCGCCCGGCCGAGGTCGGCAGGTAGTCGTGGATGTGGTTACCCCAGGTGCCGGGGATCAGCGAGGACAGCGGCTCGAGCACGATGACGAAGGCGATGACCCCGGTTATCGCCCCGGCGGTGTGCCGGACGATGGTCCCGATCGCCATGGCGAACAGGCCGAGCACGGCCAGGTACAGCCCGCCGCCGGCGACCGCGCGGGCGATGCTGCGACCGCCCAGCGACACCGGGACATGGCTGTGCAGGATCGCCGCGCCGATGAAGAACGACGCGAACATGACGATCTCGCCGAGCACCAGCACGAGCGCGACGAACACCGTGCCCTTGGCCGCGAGCATGGGGATGCGCCGCGGCACGGCCAGCAGCGAGGCGCGGATCGCCCCGGTCGAGTACTCGCTGGTGATCACGAGCACGCCGAGCACGATGACGGTGAGCTGGCCGAACTGGACGCCGGCGCTGAGGATTCCGCTGACCGGGTCGGCCCGTAGCTGCGCCTGCGAGGCTGCGCCGATCTTGTTCCACTGGGCGCTGGTGATGGCAGTGATCAGGACGGTGATACCGAGCGTGAGCACGACCAGCAGGAGCAGCGACCAGACGGTGGAGCGCACCGACCTGAGCTTCGTCCACTCGCTGAGCAGCAGGTTCGCGACACCAGGACGCCGCGCGCCCGTGGGTGGCAGCTGAATCGGCGTGGCCGGCGCGGCCGTCACCGGCTGTGCCTTCCAGGCGCCGGGATGGCTGGCGTGCCACGGGCTACCACCTGGCCGTCGGCCGCCGGGCCGGCCGGGACCGGCTGGCTGTGCTGACCGTATTCCACGCTGTCGGCGGTCAGGTGCATGAACGCCTCCTCGAGGGTCCCTGCCTGCGGGGTGAGCTCATGCAGCACCACGCCCGCGGCCGCGGCCAGCTCGCCGATCCGTGCCGCGGGCATCCCCCTGACGGTGAGCGCAGGCGTGCCGCCAGGCTCCTGGTTGCCGAGGTCCATGACCTGGCCTCCCGCGGCGTTGATCGCCTCGGCCAGCCGGGCCGGATCCGGGGTGCGTACGAGCACGGACTGCGCCGAGCTCCCGGCGACGAGCTCCTGCGTGCTGCCGGTCGCGATCAGCCTCCCGCGGCCGATCACGATCAGGTGATCAGCGGTGACGGCCATCTCGTTCATCAGGTGGCTGGAGACGAACACGGTGCGGCCCTGCGCGGCCAGGCTCTTCATCAGGTTGCGGATCCACAGGACCCCCTCGGGGTCCAGGCCGTTCACCGGCTCGTCGAGCACGAGCACCTGCGGGTCGCCGAGCATCGCGGCGGCGATGCCGAGCCGCTGCATCATCCCGAGCGAGAACCCGCCGGCCCGCTTGTGCGCGACCTCGGCCAGCCCGACCAGGTCGATCACTTCCTGCACGCGCTGCCGCGGCAGGCCCTGCGTCTGGGCCAGGAAGAGCAGGTGGTTGAAGGCGGACCGGCCGGTGTGCACGGCCCGCGCCTCGAGCAGCGCGCCCACCGTCCGCAGCGGGGTGGCCAGCTCCCTGTACCGCTTGCCGCCGATCGTCGCGGTCCCGCCGTTCGGCCGGTCGAGGCCGAGTATCAGCCGCATCGTGGTCGACTTGCCCGCGCCGTTAGGGCCGAGGAACCCGGTCACCCGGCCGGGCTCGATCGTGAACGACAGGTGGTCCACGGCCACCTTGTCGCCGTAGCGTTTGGTCAGGTCGCGCACCTCGATCATGGTTAACTAATTTCCCATCTCGGGCTGGTCATGTAAAGCATTACATCCTCCCGCGCGGCCACCGCCGGTGTCACGTACGCTGCTGCGCAGAATGACACAGCCCGGCCAGTTCCCCGAAGCGCCACGCGGCGGTCCTGCGCCCCTTGCCGTTCCGGGTCCGGACAGTGCCGCCGGTCCCGGGCGCACACCGGCCAGGCTACGCTCGGCGTTCCTCGCGCTGATCGCCACCGCGGCGGCGAGCGCGATCCTCGGCCTGCTCACCGGGCTCCTGTGGTCCGCGCTGGCGCCGCGGGCCCTGCTGATCGTGCAGAGCCGCGGCGTCGGGTACGTGGCGAACGCGGAGACCAGCGCGTTCATTGAGGCGGACGCGTGGTTCTGCCTGCTGACCGCCGCCGCCGGGCTGGTCTGCGGGCTGGCCGGCTACCTGCTCGCGGTCCGCAGGCACGGCGCGGCGGCGCTGACCGGGCTCGTGCTCGGCGGCGTGGCCGCGTCCTCGCTGGCCATGTGGGTCGGGCAGCAGCAGGGGCTCGCCGCGTTCCGGTCCAGGCTGGCAGTCAGCCCGGCGGGCACCCGGCTGCGCGAGCCGCTCGCGCTCGGCGGGCACGGCGCGCTCGCCCTCTGGCCGCTGTTCGCGGCCATCATCGTCGGATCCATCGAGCTGATCGGCCAGTCGGTCGAGCGCAGGCGGACCGAGGCGGCGGCACTCGCGCAGCCCGCGCCGGTCCAGCCGCGGTGACGACAGCCGCGGTCAGCCCGCGAGCACGGTCCGCAGGTGCCGCACGGGCGGCGAGCCGTGGGCCAGCATGGCGTCGTGCCGCTCCCGGTCGGACTGCCCCGGCCGGGCCGCCCTGAGCTCGGCGGCCAGGTCGGCGACCTCGGTGTACCCGACGTAGTAGGTGGACAGCTGGGCCGAGGTGAGCAGGGCACGGCGCCACTTACCCGCGGCCTCGCCCTCCTCCTGATGACCGCGGCCGGTCATCAGGCTCATCGCCTCCTGCTCGGTCATCCCGTGCCCGTGCACCCGGGCGTCGAGTATGGCGTTGATGATCATGCGAAGCTGCATCTTCAGCTGCTGCATGCGCACCGCGCGGGGATCACCGTCACCCGGGTAGCCCCGGTCCGCCATCAGCTCTTCGGCGTAGACCGCCCAGCCCTCCACGAACGACCCGGACCGCAGCGCCGCGCGCAGCGCGGTCGCCGCGCCGGCGAACCGCCGGGAGTGCTGCTGCTGCAGGAAATGACCCGGCATCGCCTCGTGCACCATCAGGTTGTGCACCATGTGCCGGTTGTACTCGCGGTAGAACGAGGCGACCCGCTCCGGCGGCCAGTCGGCCGGGGTGGGGGAGACCGCGACGAACGTCGGCATCGGCTTGGCTTCCAGCGGCCCGGGCGAGTCGCAGTACGCGATCGCGACCCCGCGCGCGATCTCCGGCATCTCGATCACCTCCACCGGGTCGTCGTAGGCGGTCACCAGCTGGTGCTCGGCGACGAAGCCGGTCTGCGCGGTGAGCGCGCCGCGGCAGAAGTCCAGGATCGTCGCGTCGCCGGCCGCGTCGCCCGCCAGCCGGTCGAGCACCTGCCGGACCAGGACCGTCCCGTCCGGCGGCTGGCCCGTGCCGGCCCCGGCCAGCTCGGCGGCGAGCTGCCGCATCTCCTCGCTCACCCGGTCCAGGTCGGCCCGGGCCCGGGCCAGGATCGCGCCGGCGTCGGCCTCGGCGTCCAGGGTGAGCGACAGCTTGCGGGCGAACCGATCCGGCCCGATCCTCGGGTCGGCGAACTCGTCGCCGGGCCGGTCGAGCTGCGCCGACAGCCAGGCGTGGTGCTCGGCCAGCGCCTCGAGCGCGGCCGGGCGCACCGCGTCGATCTGGCCGCCGCAGCCGGGCTCGGCCTCGAGCGCGGCGTCGAGCTCGCCGGTCACCAGCCCGATCGTGCCGGAGAACTGGCCGATCGCGGTCTGCAGGTGCACCCTCGGCATCTTGCCGAGCCGGCCGCGGGCCGCGGCGAGGACCGCCGGGATCTCCGCGAGCCTGCCTGCCACCGAGCCGAGCCGGTCCGGCAGCGGGGCGAAATCCCGGGCCAGCAGCAGGTGGATGGCCCGGCCGGGGTTGGCTACCAGCGGATTCCAGTCGGGCTCGCGCAGCTCGTCGAGCTCGAAGATCCGCCGCACTACCGCGTTGGCCAGCATCCGCGCGTCCACCTGGTGCTCGGCCGACAGGGCGGCAACGTCGAGCGACTCGAGCCGGGCGGCAAAGCCGTCCATCGCCCGCCGTTCGGCCGCGGTGGCCGCGGCGGACGGATCGGGCAGCCGCGCGTCGTGCCGGTGGTCGCCGAGATCGGTGGCCAGGTCCGGGTGGCGCTCGGCCCGGTCGTCGAGATAATCGCTGGCCAGGGCCGTGAAAGCGAGAATCCGCCTTGCTCTCGAGGCCGGGCGGCATGACCACGGGCACATCACCTCTCATCGATCCGGCGCCGGGTGCCCCCAGCCTGCCACGTACCCCCCGCCCGCCGCGGCGGGTGGCCCCCTGGTCGGCACAGCAGCGCGATCACGTTACGGCACCGCCCGATAAGCTGAGCTCATGCTTCCCAGGATCGACCTGCGGGGCCGTGCGCCGCAGGCGCTGACCCGTGCCAGCCTCCAGGACGTGCTGCCCAGGGCCGTCCTCGACGTGGCGGCCGCGGCCGAGCAGGTCCGGCCGGTGTGCGAGGACGTGCGGCGCCGCGGCGCCGCCGCAGTGCGCGAGTACACCCGCACGTTCGACGGGGTGGAGCTCGCATCCACCCGGGTGCCGGCCCAGGCGCTCGACGACGCGCTCGGCAAGCTCGACGAGGACGTGCGGGCCGCCCTGGCCGAAGCGGCCCGCCGCACCACCGTGGTGCACCGCGCGCAGCTGCGCGCCGACACCACGACCTCGGCCGCCGACGGGCTGACCGTCACCGGGCGGCTCGTCCCGGTAAGCCGGGCCGGCGTCTACGTGCCGGGCGGGCTGACCGCCTACCCGTCCTCGGTGATCATGAACGTCGTCCCCGCCCAGGTGGCCGGCGTGGAAGAGATCGCCGTCGCGTCGCCGCCGCAGGCGGCGTACGGCGGGCTGCCGCATCCGTCCGTGCTGGCCGCCTGTGCCCTGCTCGGGGTCACCGAGGTGCACGCGGCCGGCGGCGCCCAGGCCCTGGCCATGCTCGCTTACGGGACCGGCGAGTGCGCGCCGGTAGACGTGGTCACCGGCCCGGGGAACGTCTACGTGGCGGCGGCCAAGCGGGTGCTGCGCGGGGTGGTCGGCACCGACGGCGAGAACGGGCCCACCGAGATAGCGATCGTCGCTGACGCCACCGCCAGCCCCGGCTACCTAGCCGCTGACCTCGTCGCACAGGCCGAGCACGACCCGCTCGCGGCCTGCCTGCTGATCACCCCCGATGCCGGCCTGGCCGACCGGGTCACCAGCGAGCTGGCCGCGGCCGTCGGCCGGGCCGCGCACCGTGACCGGATCGAGCAGGCGCTGGCCGGGCAGTCCGCGCAGGTGATCACCGACAGCATCGACGCCGCGCTCGCCGTCGCCGACGCCTGGGCGCCCGAGCACCTGGAGATCCACGCCGAGCATGCGGGCGAGCTGGCCCGGCGGGTGCGGAACGCCGGCGCCGTCTTCGCCGGCCCGTTCGCGCCGGTCTCGCTGGGCGACTACCTGGCCGGCTCGAACCACGTGCTGCCCACCGGGGGGTCGGCCCGGCACACCGCGGGGCTGTCCGTGCTGCCGTTCCTGCGGCTGGTCAACGTGGTGGAGTGCACCCGGGCCGCGCTCGCCGATGCGCTGCCGCACGTCGCCGCGCTCGGCGCGGCCGAGGATTTGCCGGCCCACGTGGCCGCCGTCCGCGCCCGGTTCGAGGACGTGCCGTGACCGCACCGCAGACACTGCCGGGAACGCTGCCGCTGCGCGCGGATCTCGCCGGGCTCGAGCCGTATGGCGCACCGCAGCTGGACGTGCGCGTTCGGCTGAATACCAATGAAAACCCGTATCCGCCCTCGCCGGAGCTGGTCCGTGCGATCGGTGCGGCTGCCGCCGGGGCGGCAGCGAGCCTGAACCGTTACCCGGACCGGGACGCGACGGAACTGCGCGTCGAGCTGGCCGGCTATCTCGGCCACGGGCTGACCGGGCGCCAGGTCTGGGCGGCCAACGGATTCCAACGAGATCCTGCAGCAGCTCATGCAAGCGTTCGGCGGGCACGGTCACACGGCGCTGGGGTTCGAGCCGTCTTACTCCATGCACCCGATCATCGCGCGGACCACGGGCACGACCTGGCTGGACGCCGGCCGGGACGAGGACTTCGGGCTCGACGCCGGGCGCGTCGCGCAGCGGATCCGGGAGGCGGCGCCCGATCTTGTCTTCCTCACCTCGCCCAACAACCCGACCGGGACCGCGCTGCCGATCGAGGCGATCGAGGCGGTCTGCGCGGCCGCTCCCGGGGTGGTCGTCGTGGACGAGGCCTACGCCGAGTTCGCCAGGGACGGCACGCGCAGCGCGCTCACGCTGCTGCCCGCTTTCCCGCGGCTGGTCGTCACCCGGACCATGTCCAAGGCGTTCGCGCTGGCCGGCGCCAGGGTGGGCTACCTGGCGGCCGACCCGGCAGTGATCGACGCGCTGCTGCTCGTCCGGCTGCCCTACCACCTGTCCGCGCTGACCCAGGCGGCGGCGCGCGCCGCCCTCGGCCACGCGGGCGAGCTGCTGAGCCGCGTAGCCGAGCTGCGCGCCGAGCGCGACGCGACCGCGGACTGGCTGCGCGGCCTGGGCCTGCGGGTAGCGGAGTCCGACGCCAACTTCGTGCTGTTCGGCGGGCTGCGCGACCGGCGGGCGGTCTGGCAGGGGCTGCTCGACGCCGGCGTGCTCGTGCGCGAGGTCGGGCCGCCGGGCTGGCTGCGGGTGACGATCGGCACCCCGGCCGAGATGGCCGCGTTCCGCGCCGCCCTCGCCGGCCTGCTCACCGCCGGGACCGGGCGATGAACCGGGTCGCGCGGCTGGAGCGCCTCACCAACGAGACCCAGGTGCTGGTGGAGCTCGACCTCGACGGCGTGGGCGTCGTCGACGTGGCCACCCGGGTGCCGTTCTTCGACCACATGCTCGCCCAGCTGGGCAAGCACGGCAGCCTCGACCTGAGCGTGCGGGCCAGCGGCGACATCGAGGTGGACGCGCATCACACGGTGGAGGACACCGCGATCGTGCTCGGTGAGGCGCTGCGGCAGGCGCTGGGCGACAAGGCGGGGATCTGCCGGTTCGGCGACGCGCTGGTGCCGCTGGACGAGGCGCTGGTGCAGGCCGTGGTGGACCTGTCCGGGCGGCCGTACGTGGTGCACCGCGAGCCGGACCGGATGCCGCCGCTGATCGGCACCTATGACACCACGCTCACCGGCCACTTCTTCGAGACGCTGGCCAGCGCCGCCGGGATCTGCCTGCACGTCCTCGTGCTGTCCGGCCGCAACCCGCATCACATCGTCGAGGCCCAGTTCAAGGCCGTGGCGCGGGCGCTGCGGACCGCAGCCGCGCTGGACCCGCGGGCCGGCGGCGTGCCGAGCACGAAGGGTGTCCTGTGAGCGACGCGCGCGCAGCGGGCGGAGAAGCGAACCAAGGGGGCGCTGTGAGCGACGCGCGCGCAGCGGGCGGAGAAGCGAACCAAGGGGGCGCTGTGAGCGACGCGCGCGCAGCGGGCGGAGAAACGAACCAAGGGGGCGCTGTGAGCGGCGCGCGCGCAGCGGGCGGAGCAGCGAACCAGGGGGCGCCGTGACGGCCGCCCGGCCCAGGGTCGTCGTGCTCGATTACGGCTCGGGCAACCTGCGATCCGCCGAACGGGCCCTTGACCGGGTAGGCGCCAAGGCCGAAGTAAGTGCCGACTTCGGTGCCGCGCTGGACTGCGACGGGCTGGTCGTGCCGGGCGTCGGCGCGTTTGCCGCCTGCATGGCCGGGCTGCGCGCGGTCCGCGGTGACGTGATCATCGACCGCCGCCTGGCCGGCGGGCGGCCGGTGCTGGCCATCTGCGTCGGCATGCAGGTGATGTTCGAGACCGGCGACGAGCACGGCGTGCGCACCGCCGGGTGCGGCCAGTGGCCGGGCACCGTGAGCCGGCTGACCGCGCCGGTGCTGCCGCACATGGGCTGGAACACGGTGCGCGCGGCGCCGGGCTCGCAGCTGTTCCAGGGGCTGGACCCGGCGGACCGGTTCTACTTCGTGCACTCCTACGCGGCGACCTCGTGCCCCTGGCGCCCCGGGGCCGGCTGGCCGGCCGGCGCTGACCTGGGCCGAGCACGGCGAGCCGTTCATCGCCGCGGCCGAGCACGGGCCGCTGTCGGCGACCCAGTTCCACCCGGAGAAGTCGGGCGATGCCGGCGCCGCGCTGCTGGCCAACTGGCTGGAGACGCTGCCGTGACCACGCCCGCGCTGACCCTGCTGCCCGCGGTGGACGTGGCCGGCGGCCAGGCGGTGCGCCTGGTCCGCGGCGAGGCGGGCACGGAGACCTCGTACGGCGATCCGGTACAGGCCGCGCTGGCCTGGCAGAAGTCGGGCGCCGGCTGGGTGCACCTGGTGGATCTGGATGCCGCGTTCGGCCGCGGCTCTAACGCCGCGCTGATCGGCTCGGTGGTGCGGCAGCTCGACATCGCGGTCGAGCTGTCCGGCGGCATCCGGGACGACGACTCGCTGGCGGCGGCGCTGGCCACCGGCTGCGCGCGGGTGAACATCGGCACCGCGGCGCTGGAGCGGCCGGACTGGGTGCGGTCGGTCATCGCCGCTCACGGCGAGCGGATCGCGGTGGGGCTGGACGTGCGGGGCACGCGGCTGGCCGCCCGCGGCTGGACGTCGGAGGGCGGCGAGCTGACCGAGGTGCTCGACCGGCTGGAGGCCGAAGGCTGCGCCCGGTACGTCGTCACGGACGTGACCAGGGACGGCACGCTGACCGGGTGCAATCTGGATCTGCTGCGCCAGGTGTGCGCGCGGACCAGCCGGCCGGTGATCGCCAGCGGCGGGGTGGCCAGCGTGGATGACCTGCGCGCGATCGCCTCGCTGGTGCCGCTGGGGGTGGAGGGCGCGATCATCGGCAAGGCGCTGTACGCGGGGAAGTTCACCCTGGAGCAGGCGCTCGAGGCGGTGGCGGCGTGACGCCGGCCGGGCAGGCGGCCCGGTGACGCTGGCGGTGCGGGTCATCCCCTGCCTGGACGTGGACGCCGGCCGGGTGGTCAAGGGCGTGAACTTCCGGGATCTGCGGGACGCCGGCGACCCGGTGGAGCTGGCCGCCACCTACGACGCCGAAGGGGCGGACGAGCTCACCTTCCTCGACATCACCGCGTCGAGCGGCGAGCGGGAGACGACATACGAGATCGTCCGGCGCACGGCCGAGCAGGTGTTCATCCCGCTGACCGTGGGCGGCGGCGTGCGCAGCGTGGACGACGTGAACCGGCTGCTGCGCGCCGGCGCGGACAAGGTGTCGCTGAACACTGCGGCGATCGCCCGGCCGGACCTGCTGGCCGAGGCGGCCGGCCAGTTCGGCGCGCAGTGCATCGTCCTGTCGGTGGACGCCCGCCGGACACCCGCTGCTGACTGCGCGTCCGGGTTCGAGGTGACCACGCACGGCGGGAGCCGCGGCACCGGCATCGACGCGGTGGAGTGGGCCCGCCGCGGGGTGCGGCTCGGCGCCGGGGAGATCCTGCTGAACTCGATGGACGCCGACGGCACCGCCGCCGGGTTCGACCTCGAGCTGATCGGCGCGGTCCGGGCGGCCGTGGACGTGCCGCTGATCGCGAGCGGCGGCGCCGGCCAGGCCGCCGACTTCGGGCCGGCGGTCGCCGCGGGCGCGGACGCGGTGCTGGCCGCGACCGTGTTTCACTTCGGCCAGCTGCGCATCGGCGAGGTCAAGGACGCGCTGCGCGCCGCCGGTCACACCGTCCGCTGACGGGCGGCGCGGTCAGCTGTCCGTGCCGGCGTGCGCGCCGGCGTCCGTGCCGCCGCGGATGTAGCCGCTCGACGCGGGATGCGCGTGCATGGCCGCGCCCACGATGCCCGCGTCGTTGAGCATGCCCGCGGGCACGATGCGGGCCTGGATCCCGGTCAGCAGCGGCACGAACTTGTCCGACCGCTTGCTGATCCCGCCGCCGATGATGAACAGGTCGGGGGACAGCAGTGCCTCCATGTGCTTGAGGTACTCATCGACCCGGTCGGCCCATTTATCCCAGCTCAGGTCGTGCGACTCCCGGACGATCTCGGACGCCCGCTTCTCCGCGTCCTTGCCCCGGATCTCGATGTGGCCGAACTCGGTGTTCGGCACCAGGGCGCCGTCGATGAACAGCGCGCTGCCGATCCCGGTGCCGAACGTCAGCATGAGCACCGTGCCGCCCTCGCCCTTCCCGGCGCCGAAGGTCATCTCGGCCGTCCCCGCCGCGTCGGCGTCGTTGACCACGTTGACGTCGAGGCCGGTCGCCTCCGCTAGCAGCGCCCGCGCGTCCAGCCCGATCCAGGCGGCGTTGACGTTGGCCGCCGTCCTGGTGATGCCGTTCATCACCACCCCGGGAAACGTGCTGCCCACCGGGCCGGACCAGTTGAACGTCTTGACCAGATGGGCCACCACGTCCGCCACCGCCTTCGGCGTCGCCGGGCGCGGGGTGTCGAGCTTGACCCGCTCGGCCAGCAGCTTGCCCGTTGACACGTCCACCGGCGCGGCCTTGATCCCCGTGCCGCCGATGTCCACGCCGAGTGCGTGCATGAGAAGCCCCTCTCCGGTGATGGGCAGCCAGGCCCGTGCTGGGCGGTCGTGCTCAGCCTAGGGCAGCAGCGGGCGGCACCGGGGAGCCGAGCTGAGTATCCTGGCGGTAACGCGCTGACGGAGACGAGTAGCGCAGGGGCACGCGAGCCAGAGAGAGCCGCCGGGAGCTGGGAAGGCGGACTCGCGCCCTGCGGCGAAGACCCTCCCGAGTGCGGGGAGGAACGGCTGCCGCGGCCAGCGGCCGGCCCGATGTCCCGCCGGCCCGCCCCCGTCACCGGGCCAGATGAGGCCGCCGGCGATCCAGCGGGCGGCGAAGGTGTGGTGGCACCGCGAGTCTCCCTTCTCGCCCGCACTCCCAGGGGATCGGACACCCCGAAGGAGGAGTGCGATGATCTCTCGCGTACTAGCAGCTGAGGCGCCTGCGCACGTGGGCGCGCAGGTGCGGATCGCCGGCTGGCTGCATCGCCGGCGGCAGCTGAAATCCCTGACGTTCCTGGTCATCCGGGACCGCTCCGGCCTGGTCCAGGTGGTGCTGGCGTCCCCGGCCGAGGTCGAGGCGGCGGCCGGGCTGGCCGAGGAGGCCGTCGTGACCGTGACCGGGACGGTGGCCGCGAGCGGTCAGGCGCCCGGCGGGGCGGAGATCGTCCGGCCGGTGATCACGCCGCTGTCCGGGCCGCCGCAGCCGCCGCCCTTTGACCTGTACCGGCCGGCCGTGACGGCCGCGCTGCCCACCGTCCTGGACCACGCGCCGGCCAGCCTGCGGCACCCGAGGCTGCGGGCGCCGTTCGAGATATCCGCCGCCGCGGTCGCCGGGTTCCGCGCGGTCCTGGACGGGCTGGGGTTCACCGAGATCAGCACGCCCAAGATCGTGGCGTCGGCCACCGAGTCGGGCGCGAACGTGTTCGGCATCGACTACTTCGGCCAGCCCGCATACCTGGCGCAGTCGCCGCAGTTCTACAAGCAGGCGATGGTCGGCGTGTTCGAGCGGGTCTACGAGACCGGCCCGGTCTTCCGGGCCGAGCCGCACGACACCGCCCGGCACCTGGCCCAGTACACCAGCCTGGACGCGGAGCTCGGCTTCATCGGCGACCACCACGACGTGATGGCCGTGCTCAGGGACGTGACCGAGGGGATAGTGTCAGCGGTCGCCGGGCGGGCCTGCCCGGCGGTGGATCTGCTCGGCCTGAAGCTGCCCGGCGTGCCCGGCCAGATTCCCGAGATTCACATCGCCGAGGCCCAGGATATGCTGGCCCGGCACACCGCCGAGGACCCGCGCGGCGAGCCCGACCTCGCCCCGGCGCACGAGCGCTGGCTGTCGGACTGGGCGGTTCGCGAGCACGGCTCGGAGTTCCTGTACGTGACCGGGTACCCGATGGCCAAGCGCCCGTTCTACACCCACCCGGAGCCGGGGCGGCCCGGCTATTCCAACAGCTTCGACCTGCTCTTCCGCGGGCTGGAGATCGTCACCGGCGGCCAGCGGCTGCACCGGCACGCCGACTACCTGGCGGCGCTCGCCGAGCGCGGCGAGGACCCGCAGCTGTACGCGTCCTACCTGGCGGTGTTCGCGGCCGGCATGCCGCCGCACGGCGGGTTCGCGATGGGGCTGGAACGCTGGACCGCCCGGCTCACCGGAGCCGACAACGTCCGCCGCGTCACCCTCTTCCCCCGCGACCTGCACCGGCTGACCCCGTGACCGAGTTCATCCGAGCCGGCCGCCCGGGCGGGCCATCGGGGTCATCTTGTCGATGCCTGCTTTTACCCCACCAGTGGGGTGTAACTAGCCATCGATCTTCACCGGGACCGGTAGGTGGGCCCGATCGCGCCTACAGCCGCCAGCGGGAGTCGGTCAGCGCCCGCACCGGCTGCTCCGCGCCGTCCATCCGCACCTGTGCGACCGTGGTCCGGCCCAGCGCCCACAGGGTCAGCTCGGCCGGGTTGCCCACCACGGTGACCACCGGCGTCCCGTTCCTGATGGTGATCCGCAGCGGCCGCCCCGCACCATCGTCGTTGTCCACGTCGTCCCGGGCGAACTCGACGCCGACCGGCACCTTGCGCAGGATGAGCCTGGTCATCCGCAGCCGCCCCCACAGTTTCTCGGTCATCTCCGGGCTGAGGTCGCGCGGCTGCCAGCCGGGTGCCGCCCGCCGGACGTCCTCGTGGTGCACGAAGAACTCCACCAGGTTGGCCCGCTCGTCCATCCCCGGCAGGCCGAACACCGACCACCGCGGCGGCCCGTCCCTGATGATCTGCACCAGCCGGGCATAGGGCGTGCGCGCGGCGATCCTGCTCTGCACGTGCGCGGTGTAGCGGGCTATCGGGCCGCCGAGCATGCCCGCGGCCGCATCGGGACGGTGCTCGCGCAGCACCAGGTGGGCGGCCAGGTCGAGCGTGGTCCAGCCTTCACACATGGTCGGCGCCGCGGGCCCGGTCTCGTCCAGCAGGGCGCACAGCGCGCGACGCTCATCGCGCGAGTAAGTCATCCGACGAGACTAGGGCTCAGGGGACACGCTAGGGAATGGCGGCCGGACACGAAAACGGCCCGCGCGGCGGCAGGCCGTCACGGCACGGGCCGCCAGCGCACGGCCCCGCGTGACCGTGGCCGGCCCGCCGCGGCGGCGCCCCGCCTAAGCTGGCCACCAGCCGGATACGGCCGCGCGGCGGCCTGCGCCAGCGGCGCGGCCCCGGGCATCGGCAACGTCGAGGAGTGAGAACGCATGACCAGCGCCATCCGCCCGTCGCGGCTGGATCCCGAGATCGCCGCGCGGCTCAAGCGGGACGCGGCCGGGCTGTTCGCCGCCATCGCACAGCAGCACGACACCGGCGAGGTGCTGATGCTCGGCTGGATGGACGATGAGGCGCTGCACCGGACGCTGACCACCGGGCGGTGCACCTACTGGTCCCGCAGCCGCCAGGAGTACTGGGTCAAGGGCGACACCTCAGGGCATGAGCAGCGGGTGAAGTCGGTGGCGCTCGACTGCGACGGCGACGCCGTGCTCGTGCAGGTGGACCAAGTGGGCGGGGCCTGCCACACCGGCGACCGGACCTGCTTCGACGCCGGGGCACTGCACCCAGCCGCAATGCACCGAGCCGCCGTGCCGCCGGCCGAGGATGGGTCATAGGCTGGGCGTCACGCGGCGATCAGGGACGGAGTCGGACGTGACGGCACGCAGGCAGTTCGGTGCCGCGATCGTGGCCTGCATTGCCGGAGCCGGCCTGGTGCTGCTGGCCTTGCGGCAGGGCTGGGCCCGCGTGGACTATGCCGCGCCCAGGCCGCTGCCGTCGGGCTCGATCCCGGTGTCCGGGCAGGAGTTGCTGCCAGCCGCCGGGGCGCTCGCCCTGGCCGCGCTCGCCTGCCTGGCGGCGATCATCGCGACTCGCGGGCTGGCCCGCCGGGTGGCCGGCGTGGCGATGGCCGGGCTGGGCGCCTGGATCGCGCTGGACGTGACCCGGCCGGTGCGCGCGGCCACCGTGATCGCCGCCGCGTCCGGGCAGGCGATCGCCGGCAGCCTCGGCGGCTCGCTGCCCGGCGGGAACTCAGCGATCAGCGGCGGCTCGCCGGCCGGGGGCGCCCTGCCCGAGATCGGCGCGGCCAGCAGGGCGGTGCTGGACAGCGGCGGGTGGCGCCCGGTCGCGATAATCGGCGCGGCGGCGGTGATCGCCGCCGGCCTCCTCGCCGCCTGGCGCGGGCCGCGCTGGGCGGTGATGTCGGCCAGATTCGACCGGCAGGCGCAGCCGCCCGTCCCGGACGACCTGGTGCCCGGCCGCGCATCCGTCCTCGTCGCTTCCGGCCCGCCGGCCAGTCCCTGGTGCGCAGCCACTCCCGACTCCGCAGCCACTCCCGGCTCCGCGGCCACTGCCGCGTCCGCAACCCCGTCCGGCTCCGCAACCAGCCCCGGGTCCGCAGCCGCCCCCGGGTCCGCAGCCACTGACGGGTCCGCGGCCACTGCCGCGTCCTCAACCCCGTCCTGGTCAGCACCCGCAGCGGGGACAGCCGCCGGAGCCCGCCCCGGTGCTCCGGCCGGCCTAGCCAGCGAAACCGGCCCGGCAGGTCCTGCCGCCACGGCAGGCCCCGCCGCCCCGTCCGCCCCCGCTGCCCGAGGCGCCGCGGAAGCCGCCGCCGACGAGCAGCGCCGTGACCGCGACGCGGCCGCGCTGTGGGAAGCGCTCGACCGTGGCGTTGACCTGACCGACACCGCCGAGGGCGAGACGGAGCCGGCCGCCGCGCCCGCCCGCGGCGAGGAGCAGTAACCAGCGGTGCGGGACGCCGCAGCGGACGAGATCCTGGTCGCCGAGCACGAGCCCGCCGTGGCCGAGCTCATCCGCCGGTACCTGGCCAAGGAGGGCCTGCGGGTGCGCTGCGCCCGCACCCCGGAGCAGACCGAAGCCGCGCTCACCGGGCTGGCCGGCCCGGCGGCGGTGATCCTCGATCTGACCATGCCGGGGCTGGACGCCAGGGCGATCCGCAAGCTGGTCCGCGGCGGGCAGCCGGCTTCCCGTCGGGGCCGGCCGCGGCACGCCGTGGCCGCCGTGGCCGCCGCGGCCGCCGCGGCGCCCGGCGTCCCGGTGATCTGCCTCACGGCCGGCGAGGGCACCCAGGCGGCCCAGGGGCTGCGCCCGCGCGACATCGGGGTCGGCCAGGAGTCCTGCGTGACCCGCCCGTTCGGCCCGCGAGCGCTGGTGGACCGGGTGCGGGCCGCCGTCCGCGCCGCCCGCGAGCCCGCGGCCGTCCCGCACGGCGCCGGGCGGCTGCGGCTGCAGCCGCAGCCGCGCCAGGTGACGCTGGACGGCACCTCGATCTCGCTGACCGGCACCGAGTTCGACCTGCTCAGCTACCTGGTTCACAACGCCGGCACGACCGTGCCGCGGGACCGGCTGCGGCAGGCCGTGTGGGGTGGCAGCGACCGGACTCAGCCCAGGACGGTGGATGTCTATGTCGCTCAGCTACGAGCCAAGCTCGGCCCCGGCCACGGGATCCGGACGGTCCGGGGAATCGGTTACGTGATGGACGCAGAGACGACGACGCCGGTTCCGGCGGGCGGCCCGGCCGGCCTGCCGGACGCGCTCGGACCCGGGGGGCGGGCGGGCGGCCAGAAGCCTCCCGCTACGATCGGGTGCGCAGGGCATCCGATCCGAGGGGACAACGGAACCGCGTGAGCGTGCTCGACGAGATCCTCGAAGGCGTGCGGGCCGATCTCGAGCGGCGGCAGCGGGAAGTCGCGCTCGACCGGCTCAAGGAGATGGCGCGCCAGGCGCCGTCCTGCCGGGACGCGCTGGCCGCGCTCGGCGGCGACGACGTGACCGTCATCGCTGAGGTGAAACGGGGCAGCCCCTCCCGGGGGTCGATGGCGGCGATCACCGACCCGGCCGCGCTCGCGACCGACTACGAGGCCGGCGGCGCCCGGGTGATCAGCGTGCTGACCGAGGCCAGGTGGTTCGGCGGCAGCCTGGCCGACCTCGCCGCAGTCCGCAGCGCGGTGCAGGTACCCGTGCTGCGCAAGGACTTCATCGTGGGCTCCTACCAGCTCTGGGAGGCGCGCGCCCACGGCGCTGACGTCGTCCTGCTGATCGTGGCGGCGCTGGAGCAGAACGCGCTCGTCTCCCTGGTCGAGCGGGCGGCCTCCATCGGCCTGCTGCCGCTCGTCGAGGTGCACAACGAGGACGAGGTGATCCGCGCGGTGGACGCCGGCGCCAAGGCGATCGGGGTCAACGCGCGGGACCTCAGCACGCTCGAGGTGGACCGCCGCGTGTTCGCCCGGCTGGCGCCGCTCATCCCCGACGGCATCATCAAGATCGCTGAATCGGGCGTGCGCGGCCCGCACGACCTGCTCGCCTACGCGGCCGCCGGCGCCGACGCGGTACTGGTCGGCGAGAGCCTGGTGACGGACAAGGATCCGCGCGCTGCCGTCGCGGACCTGGTGACTGCGGGCTCGCATCCGGCGCTCCGCGGTGACCGGCGATGATTCTTCCGAACGGGCACGGGCCAGACGATCACGTCCGGGAGAACCAGCCAGACAGCACCGGCCATTTCGGCCCGTTCGGCGGCCGGTTCGCGCCCGAGGCGCTGATGTCCGCGCTGGACGAGCTCACCCGGGCCTACGCCAGCGCGAAGGCCGATCCGGCTTTCCGGGCCGAGCTCGACGGGCTGCTGTCCAGCTATGCCGGAAGGCCCACGCCGCTGACCGAGGCGCGCCGGTTCGGCGCGGCGGCCGGCGGCAGCCGGGTGCTGCTCAAGCGCGAGGACCTCGCCCACACCGGATCCCACAAGATCAATAATGTGCTCGGCCAGGCGCTGCTCACCAAGCGGATGGGCAAGACCCGGGTGATCGCCGAGACCGGGGCGGGACAGCACGGCGTGGCCACCGCCACCGCCTGCGCGCTGCTCGGCCTCGACTGCGTCGTGTACATGGGCGAAGAGGACACCCGGCGGCAGGCGCTCAACGTGGCCAGGATGCGGATGCTCGGCGCTGAGGTCGTGCCGGTCACCATCGGCAGCCGCACCCTCAAGGACGCGATCAACGAGGCGTTCCGGGACTGGGTCACGTCGGTGGACAGCACGCATTACTGCATCGGCTCGGTGATGGGACCGCACCCGTTCCCGATGATGGTGCGCGACTTCCAGCGGATCATCGGGGTGGAGGCGCGCGAGCAGGTGCTCGCCCTGGCGGGCCGGCTGCCGGACGCGGTCATCGCCTGCGTCGGCGGCGGCTCCAACGCCATCGGGGTGTTCCACGCGTTCATCCCCGACACCGGCGTGCGGCTGATCGGCTGCGAGGCCGGCGGTGACGGCGTGACGACGAGCCGGCACGCGGCCACCCTGGTGGGCGGGTCGGCCGGGGTGATCCACGGCATGCGCACCTACCTGCTGCAGGACGACGAAGGCCAGACGCTGGCCACCCACTCGATCTCGGCGGGGCTCGACTACCCGGGCGTGGGGCCGGAGCATTCCTGGCTGCACGACACCGGCCGCGCCAGCTACCGCGCGGTGGACGACCAGCAGGCGATGCACGCCTTCGCGCTGCTGTGCCGGACCGAGGGCATCATCCCGGCGATCGAGTCGGCGCACGCGCTAGCCGGGGCGCTGGAGGTGGGCCGCGAACTCGGCCCCGACGCGCTCCTGCTGGTTAACCTGTCCGGCCGGGGCGACAAGGACATGGACACCGCGGCCCGGTGGTTCGGCCTGGTCACCGACGTGGCCGGCGATGCCGCCGGCGAGCCGGGCCCGCCCGCGGCGGCCGCCCTGGGCGCGGCTCGCCCCGGCGGGGCGGGCCACGGCCGGTGAGCACGGTAGCGGTCGCGTTCGGCAAGGCGGCGGCCGAAGGGCGCGCCGCGGTCATCGGCTACCTGCCGGCCGGCTTTCCCACGGTGGATGCCGGGATCGAGGCCGCGCTGGCGATGGCGCGCTCTGGCGCGGACATCATCGAGGTCGGCCTGCCGTACTCCGACCCGCTGATGGACGGCCCGGTCATCCAGGAGGCGGTGCACCGCGCGCTGACCGGCGGGGTGCGGGTGGCCGACGTGCTGCGCACGGTGGAGGCGGTGGCCGCCGCCGGGGTTCCCGCGCTGGTCATGACGTACTGGAACCCGGTGGACCGGTACGGCGTGCAGGCGTTCGCCGCCGACCTCGCCGCCGCCGGGGGAGCGGGGCTGATCACCCCGGACCTCACCCCGGAAGAGGCCGGCCCGTGGCTGGACGCCGCCGCCGCGCGTGACCTGGACGCGGTCTTCCTGGCCGCGGTCAGCTCGAGCCAGGAGCGGATCGCGCGGGTCGCCGCGGCGTGCCGGGGATTCGTCTACGCGGCCTCGCTGATGGGCGTGACCGGCGTGCGGGACGCGGTGAGCGGCGCCGCGGAGGAACTGGTCGCCAGGATCAGGGAGCACAGCAGCCTTCCCGTCGCCGTCGGCGTGGGCGTGCGGGACGGCGCCCAGGCGGCTCAGGTGGCACAGTTCGCGGACGGGGTGATCGTCGGGTCCGCCTTCGTCCGCCGGCTGCTGGAGGCCACCGAGCCGCGGGACGGCATCGCCGCGGTCGCCGACCTAGCCGCCGAGCTCGCCGCGGCCGTCCGCTCCCCGGCCGCCCGGCCCAGCGCAGCCCCCTGACGCGCGGCGGCCCGCCCCCTAACGGCCCGGCCGCCCAGGCTGCCCCGCTCATGCCGGGCAGCAGATGCCCCTGGACCGCGATATCAGGGCGCGGATCCGGCCACGCGATGACGCGGTATGGTCACACAACATGTCGAGCGCTTACCTGCCTAGCCCGTCCCGGGGAGTGTGGCATGTCGGCCCCCTCCCGGTCCGGGCTTATGCGCTCTGCATAGTCCTCGGCGTCATCGTCGCCGTCTGGCTGACGCACCGGCGTTACCTGGCCGCCGGCGGCCGCCCCGGAGTGATCATCGACGTGGCGACCTGGGCGGTTCCGCTGGGCCTGGTCGGGGCGCGGCTGTACAGCGTGATCACCGACTACGAGCTGTACTTCGGCGGCCGCCGCGACTGGCTCAACGTGCTCAAGGTGTGGGACGGCGGCCTCGGCGTGCCCGGCGGGATCGCCCTCGGCCTGGCCGGGGCCGCGATCGCCTGCCGCCGGGCCGGGATGCCGCTGGCGCCCGTCGCCGGGGCCGCCGCCCCGGCCGTCGCCATCGGCCAGGCGATCGGCCGCTGCGGCAACTGGTTCAACCAGGAACTGTACGGGCGCCCGTCCAGCCTGCCCTGGGCCCTGCAGATCTCCCCGGCGCACCGGCTGCCCGGTTACGAGAGCTTCGCCACCTTCCAGCCCGCCTTCCTCTACGAGTCGGTCTGGGACCTGCTCACCGCAGCCGCCGTGATCTGGGCGGCCCGCCGTTTCCACCTCACCGGCGACCGCGCGTTCGCCCTCTACGTGGCCCTCTACTCGGTCGGCATGTTCGCCACCCAGTCCGTCCGGATCGACCCCTCTCATCACATCGACGGCCTCCGCGTCAACCAGTGGGTAGCGATAGCAGGGTTCGTCATTGCGGCTGCCTACCTGGCCCGCACCAAGCGTGCCCATTCCCTGCCAGGCCACCCGACTGTCACCGTGCCGGTACCCGGTTCCACCGCCGAGCCGGACGCCGGCTCCAGGACTCCCTTAGGGACCTGAACTGCCAATAACAGGACCCCCGAGTGTCACTGTGCTCAAGTGAGCCCCTGAGCTGTGCTCAAGTGAGCCCCTGAGCGCGGTTTCCTCAGGCGGGTCCGCGTGCTCGGGTAGGCGACATTCGGCTATGCCGATAGTCGCCGGACCGAGTGCGCGGACCCGCGTCCAGGGAGACCGGTCGCTTAGTCCCTGCGAACGGCCTCGCCTTCAATTTCAATCTTGACGGTCTTGCCGACGAGCACGCCGCCGCCCTCGACTGCGACGTTCCAGGTCATGCCGTAGTCCTCGCGGCTGATCTCGGTGGTCAGGGTGAAGCCCATCACCTGCTTGCCGTACGGGCTGTTGCCGACGCCCTCGATCTCAAGGGTCAGCTCGACCGGGCGGGTCACGTCCTTGATCGTGAGGTCACCGGTCACCGTGAAGACGTTGCGCTGGTGGCCCGTGATCCCGGTGGTGCGGAAGGTGAGCTCGGGCCACTTCTCGGCGTTCAGGAAGTCGGCGCTGACCAGGTGGCCGTCCCGGTCCGGCTGGCCGGTGTCGATGCTCGCGGTCTTGATGTCCGCCTCGGCGGCGGACTGCAGCGGGTCGGCGGCGATCGTGATGGAGCCAGTGAACTCGGCGAACCTGCCGCGGACCTTGCTGACCATCATGTGCCGCGCGGAGAACCCGATCCGGGTGTGCGCCGGGTCCAGGTCGAAAGTGCCGGGGGCCGGTATCGTCACGCCCTCGAAGTCGCGGGTGGCCGGGGTGTCGGTCGCGGATTCGGTCATTGTCGTCTCCTTTGTCGTGCGTGCTGCGTCTGTCGTGCGGGCTGGTCTGGCACGCGGCTCGCGGGCTTGTCTGACGAGTCCTTGCCGCGTGGATGATTGCGTCAACAGCTATTGTTGTAAGAAGTATTCCGCAAGTCAAATACAGTAGGATGTGGTTGTGATCAAGGATCCAGCGGTCCTGGATGACCCCAGGCTGACCGCCATGGGACTGCTCGCCGAGACGTATGCCGGCATGCAGGTGAAGTTCATGCCCGCGCTGACGGCAGCGGGGCTGACGGCGACCGAGTTCGACGTGCTGCTCAGGCTCGCCCGGTCGCCCGGCCGTCGGCTGCGGATGACCGACCTGGCCACCCAGGCTGCCCTGTCTACCAGCGGCGTCACCCGGGTGGTGGACCGGCTGGAGAACCGGGGACTGGCCGGCCGGGAGAGCTGCCCGTCGGACCGGCGGGGGGCGTTCGCGGTGGTTACCGACCCCGGCCAGGAGCTCGTCGGCGACCTCGTGCAGACTCATGTACGAGACATTGACCGCTGGTTCACCGGGCTGCTGACCCCGCCCCAGCTCGATGCTCTGCTTGAGGCGCTGAGGATCGTTCGAGACGAGGTTCGTCCTGGTGCTACTGCGGGTGTTGCTCACCCTGTGGCCTTGGAGAAGAATGACTCAGTGAGGTAACCTCGCTGTAACGTCCGGGTGCTAGCCCGGGCCGCCAACGGCATCGCACCCAGCAGCCGGCGGCAGGGCCAATGTCGTCCCCAGTGCAGCCACACGCGTACGAGACGACAGGAGCACGATGGCCGCTGGCGAGAGTTCCGTGCGCCCCGCAACCCCGGCGGGTACCCCCCCGAGGCAGGGGCTCTACGACAGCAGTTTCGAGCATGATGCCTGCGGCGTCGGCTTCGTGGCCGACCTGCCCGGGCGGCGCAGCCACGACATCGTCGTCAAGGGCCTGACCATCCTGCGTAACCTCGACCACCGGGGCGCCAAGGGCAGCGACCCGGACACCGGTGACGGCGCCGGCATCCTGACCCAGGTTCCCCACGCGTTCTTCCGCGCGGAGTGCGGCTTCACGCTGCCGGGGCCGGGCAGTTACGCGGCAGGCATCGCGTTCCTGCCGCCGGCCCGCGGCGGTGACCCGGCTGCCGCGGACGCGGTAGCCGGGGCCGTCAGCGTGGTCGAGCGGATCGCCGCCGAAGAAGGGCTGCTCGTGCTCGGCTGGCGGGACGTCCCGCACGACCCCGGGGCCTGCGGCCGGGGGGCGCGGGACCTGCTGCCCACGCTGCGCCAGCTGTTCGTCGCGGGCCGCGGCGGCGAGCAGGCCATCGAGCTCGACCGGCGCGCGTTCTGCCTGCGCAAGCGGGTGGAGCACGAATCGGACGTCTACTTCGTCAGCCTGTCGTCCCGGACCATCGGGTACAAGGGCATGCTGACCGCCACCCAGCTGGCGGCGTTCTACCCGGACCTGGCCGATCCCCGCTACACCAGCGCGCTGGCGCTCGTCCACTCCCGGTTCTCCACCAACACGTTCCCGTCCTGGCCGCTCGCGCACCCCTACCGGTTCGTGGCGCACAACGGCGAGATCAACACGATCAGGGGCAACCGCAACTGGATGCGCGCCCGCGAGTCCATGCTGGCCAGCGACCTGATCCCGCCTGCCGCCGACGGGCGCGGCCTGGACCGGCTGTTCCCCGTGCTGCCCGAGCGGGAGAGCGACTCGGCCAGCTTCGACGCGTGCCTCGAGCTGCTGCACCTGGGCGGCCGGTCGCTGCCCGAGGCCGTACTCATGATGATCCCGGAACCGTGGGAGAACCACGCGGAGATGGACCCGCAGCTGCGGGCGTTCTACCGGTTCCACTCCTCGCTGATGGAGCCGTGGGACGGGCCGGCCTGCGTCGCGTTCACGGACGGCACCATGATCGGCGCCGTGCTCGACCGCAACGGGCTCCGGCCGGGCCGGTACTGGGTGACCAGCGACGGACTGGTCGTGCTGGCGAGCGAAGTCGGCGTGCTGGAGATCGACCAAGCGTCAATCGTTCGGAAAGGGCGGCTGCAGCCCGGGCGGATCTTCCTGGCCGATACCGGGCAGGGCCGGATCATCGAGGACGCCGAGGTCAAGGCGTCGCTGGCCGCGCGGCATCCCTATGCCGACTGGCTGCACGCCGGCCTGCTGCACCTCGACGACCTGCCCGACACCGGCGGCCCGGTCGGCCCCGGGCCGTATCAGACCGACCTGGCCACCCTGCAGCGGCTCTTCGGCTACACCGAGGAGGAGGTGCGGGTGCTGCTGGCCCCGATGGCGCGCACCGGCGCGGAGCCGATCGGATCGATGGGCACCGACACCCCGGTGGCGGTGCTGTCGGACCGGCCACGGCTGATCTTCGACTATTTCACCCAGCTGTTCGCGCAAGTGACCAATCCGCCGCTGGACGCGATACGGGAAGAACTGGTGACGTCGCTGGCCTCGGCCACCGGCCCCGAGCAGAACCTGCTGGACCCGGGCCCGGCCTCGTGCCGGCAGGTCGTGATGCCGTACCCGGTGATCAGCGGCAACGACATCGCGAAGATCATCCGTATCAACGCCGAGGGGAACCTGCCCGGCTATGCCGCGCACGTGGTGGACGGCAGGTATCCGGTCGCGTCCGGCGGCGAGGGGCTGCGGCGCAGGCTCGACGAGCTGTGCGCCGACGTGTCCGCGGCGATCGCCCGCGGCGCCCGGATCATCGTCCTGTCCGATCGCGCGCACGAGCTGAGCACGGGGCAGGAGCAGCCCGCGCCGGCCGAGCCGGATCCCGGCCACCCGCACGGGTGGGCGCCGATCCCGTCGCTGCTGCTCACCGGGGCGGTACACCACCACCTGATCAGGGAGCAGACCAGAACGAGGGCCGGCCTCATCGTGGACGCCGGCGACGTGCGCGAGTGCCACCACGTCGCGCTGCTTCTCGGCTACGGCGCCGCCGCGGTCTGTCCCTACCTGGCCCTCGGCTCGGTCCGGGACATGGCCCGCCGCGGCGAGCTGGACGGGATCAGCGACGTGAAGGCAGCCGCCAACCTGATCAAGGCGCTCGGCAAGGGCGTCCTGAAGATCATGTCCAAGATGGGCGTGTCCACCGTCGCCTCCTACACCGGGGCCCAGATCTTCGAGGCCATCGGCCTCGGCGACGAGGTGATCGGCGCCTGCTTCGCGGGCACCACGTCCCGGCTCGGCGGCGTCGGCTTCGACGTGCTGGCCGATGAGGCAGCGCGCCGGCATGCCCGCGCGTTCCCGCCGCGCGGCAGCGGCCCGGCGCACCGGCGGCTGGAGACCGGCGGCGAGTACCAGTGGCGGCGCGAGGGCGAGCCGCACCTGTTCAACCCGGAGACGGTGTTCAAGCTGCAGCACGCGACCCGCGAGCGCCGGTACGAGATCTTCAAGGAGTACACCCGGCTGGTGGACGACCAGTCGGCCCAGCTGATGACGCTGCGCGGGCTGCTCCGGATCCCCGGCGTGGACCCGGCGGAGGAGCCGGGCGGGACGGCCCGGGCCCCGATCCCGATCGACGAGGTCGAGCCCGTGTCGGCCATCGTGCGCCGGTTCGCCACCGGTGCGATGTCCTACGGCTCGATCTCCGCCGAGGCGCACCAGACCCTGGCGGTCGCGATGAACCGGCTCGGCGGCAAGTCGAACACCGGCGAGGGCGGCGAGGACGCGGACAGGTTCCTGCCCGACGCCAACGGCGACCTGCGCCGGTCGGCCGTCAAGCAGGTCGCCAGCGGCCGGTTCGGCGTGACGAGCGAGTACCTGGTCAACGCCGACGACCTGCAGATCAAGATGGCGCAGGGCGCCAAGCCGGGCGAGGGCGGCCAGCTGCCCGGGCCCAAGGTCTACCCGTGGATCGCCAAGACCAGGTTCGCCACGCCGGGCGTGGGCCTGATCTCGCCGCCGCCGCACCACGACATCTACTCGATCGAGGATCTGGCCCAGCTCATCCACGACCTGAAGAACGCCAACCCCGCGGCCCGGGTGCACGTGAAGCTGGTCAGCGAGGTCGGCGTCGGCACGGTCGCGGCCGGGGTGTCCAAGGCGCACGCCGACGTCGTGCTGATCTCCGGCCACGACGGCGGCACCGGCGCGGCCCCGCTCACCAGCATCAAGCACGCCGGCGCGCCCTGGGAGCTCGGCCTCGCCGAGACCCAGCAGACGCTGCTGCTCAACGGCCTGCGGGACCGGATCGTCGTGCAGGCCGACGGCCAGCTGAAAACCGGCCGGGACGTCGTGATCGCGGCGCTGCTCGGCGGGGAGGAGTTCGGCTTCGCGAGCGCCCCGCTGGTGGTGGCCGGCTGCGTGATGATGCGGGTCTGCCACCTGGACACCTGCCCGGTCGGAGTAGCCACGCAGAACCCGGAGCTGCGCAAGCGGTTCACCGGCCGGCCCGAGTTCGTGGTCAACTTCTTCGAGTTCATCGCCGAGGAGGTGCGCGAGTACCTGGCCCAGCTCGGCTTCCGGACGCTGGCCGAGGCGGTCGGTCACGCCGAGCTGCTGGACACCGCAGGCGCCGTGGAGCACTGGAAGGCCAGCGGGCTCGACCTCACGCCGGTGCTGCACGTTCCCGAGCTGGCCGGCGCGGCCCGGCACTGCACCCAGACCCAGGATCACGGCCTCGCCCGCGCGCTGGACAACACGCTCATCCAGCTCGCCGAAGGCGCGCTG
Source organism: uncultured Actinomycetes bacterium (assembly GCA_963702235.1). Lineage (GTDB taxonomy): Bacteria > Actinomycetota > Actinomycetes > Streptosporangiales > Streptosporangiaceae > PALSA-505. The sequence goes on along the minus strand of CAVPBZ010000011.1, from coordinate 51,119 downwards.
GCCGACGGCACGCCGGTCCGCCTGCAGCTGCCGGTGCGCAACGTCAACCGGACGGTCGGCACGATGCTCGGCTACGAGCTGACCAGGCGGTGGGGCGGCGCCGGGCTGCCGGACAACACGATCGACATCTCGCTGACCGGGTCGGCCGGGCAGTCGTTCGGCGCCTTCCTGCCGCGCGGCATCACGCTGCGGCTTTCCGGCGACGCCAACGACTACCTCGGCAAGGGCCTGTCCGGCGGGCGGATCATCGCGGTCCCGGATCCGGCGGCTACTTTTGCCGCGCACGAGCAGATCATCGCCGGGAACGTGATCGGGTACGGCGCGACCGCCGGCGAGATCTTCCTGCGCGGCGTGGTGGGCGAGCGGTTCTGCGTCCGCAACTCGGGCGCGACCGCCGTGGCCGAGGGCACCGGGGACCACGGCTGCGAGTACATGACCGGCGGCCGGGTGGCCGTGCTCGGACCGGTCGGGCGCAACTTCGCGGCCGGCATGTCCGGCGGCATCGCCTACCTCCTCGACCCCGATCCCCGGCTGGTGAACACCGAGCTCGCGGACCTGGAGGAGCTGCCGCCCGACGATGCCGGGTTCCTGCGCGACCTGATCACCCGGCACCTGGCCGAGACCGGATCCGCGGTCGCGGCCGGGCTGCTGGCCGACTGGGACGCTGCGGCCGGCCGGTTCGGCCGGGTCATGCCCAAGGACTACAAGCGTGTCCTCGAAGCGGCCAGCCAGGCCGAGCAGGACGGCCGCGACGTCAACCAGGCCGTCATGGCCGCGGCGCACGGCTGAGCGGGGGAGGTCACGATGGCGGATCCGAAGGGATTCATGTCCACGCCCCGCGAGACCCCGTCCCGGCGGCCGGTCGACGTGCGGATCATGGACTGGCACGAGGTGTACAACGAGTTCGGCGCCGAACGGCTGGAGAAGCAGGCCGGGCGGTGCATGGACTGCGGCATCCCGTTCTGCCACCAGGGCTGCCCGCTCGGGAACCTGATCCCGGAGTGGAACGACCTGGTCTGGCGCCACGACTGGCAGGACGCGGCGGAGCGGCTGCACGCCACCAACAACTTCCCGGAGTTCACAGGCAGGCTCTGCCCGGCGCCGTGCGAGTCTGCCTGTGTCCTTGGCATCAACGCCGACCCGGTGACGATCAAGCAGGTCGAGGTGGAGATCATCGACCGCGCCTGGTCCGAGGGCTGGGTCCGGCCCGAGCCGCCCGCCGCGGCCGCCCGCGCGGCCGGCCTGCGGGTCGCGGTGATCGGCTCGGGGCCGGCCTGGCCGCGGCGCAGCAGCTCACCCGGGCCGGGCACGCGGTGACCGTGTACGAGCGGGCCGACCAGCCCGGCGGCCTGCTCCGCTACGGCATCCCCGAGTTCAAGATGGAGAAGCGGCACCTGGACCGGCGGCTCGAGCAGATGCGCGCCGAGGGCACCGAGTTCCGCTGCGGGGTGCGGGCCGGCACCGACGTGAGCGTGGACGAGCTGCGGGCGGCCAGCGACGCGATCGTGCTGGCCGGCGGCGCGACCGTGCCGCGGGATCTGCCGGTGCCGGGCCGGGAGCTGGCCGGGATCCACCAGGCGATGGAGTACCTGCCGCTGTCCAACCGCGTGGTGGCGGAGGCCAGGGCCCGGGCTGCCAACGGCAGCAACGGCCACCCGGTAGCAGAGCCGGCGATCAGCGCCCGCGGCAAGGACGTCGTGATCATCGGCGGCGGTGACACCGGCGCCGACTGCCTCGGCACCGCGCACCGGCAGGGCGCCGCGTCGGTCACCCAGCTCGAGATCCTGCCCCGGCCGCCGGAGTCCAGGCCCGGCAAGCAGCCGTGGCCCACCTACCCGATGGTGTACCGCGTCTCCAGCGCGCACGAGGAGGGCGGCGAGCGGGTCTACGCCGTGTCCACGCAGGAGTTCCGCGGCGACGAGGCCGGCCGGGTAGCAGGCCTGCGGCTGGTCGAGGTGGAGTTCACCGGCGGCCGGTTCGAGCCGCTGCCGGGTACCGAACGGGAGCTGCCGTGCGAGCTGGTGCTGTTCGCCCTCGGGTTCACAGGTCCCGAGCACGAGCCGCTGCTGGACGGCCTCGGGGTGGACTATGACGCGCGCGGTAACGTCGCCCGGGACGGCGCGTACGCCACCTCGGTGCCCGGCGTGTTCGCGGCCGGGGACATGGGCCGCGGCCAGTCACTGATCGTCTGGGCGATCGCCGAGGGCCGCAGCGCCGCGGCCGCGGTTGACCGGTACCTGGCCGGGGAGAGCATGCTGCCGGTCGCGATACCGCCGAACGCCCGTCCGCTCAGCTAGCCAGGCCGCCGACCACTCGGTTCAGGCCGGCGATAGTGTGAAAAAGCAGCCGGAGGGCAGCCGGTTTCTCCTGTGTACCGTTGGAGGCGCCATGACCGAGCAGACCGACCAGCCAGACGAGCAGTTCCGCCGCGACCGCCGCCAGCACGGCGGCGAGATCGACCGGCTCGACGAAGACCAGCTGGCCCGGCTGACCGAGGAGGAACGCGTCGCCGCGGGGGTGGACGACTACGACCCGGACGAGGTGCCCCCGGCGACCGACGCTCCGCCCCCCGTGGACATCACCGAGTCCGAGGAGTTCCAGGAGGAGCGGGCCGAGATCCGGCATGAGGAAGACGAAGGGGAGCTGTATCCCATCAACGAGCAGCACCCGTTCCCGCCCACCCGGTATGACCGCTCATAACCGGTAACGACCTGTTCATCGTCAGGTCGGCTCCCCGGTGCTATGTTGCGCGATGGCGGGACTAGCACTCGACGAGGAGCGTGCCATGCAGCCGAGCACTGAGCGGATCCTGACCACCCACTCCGGCAGCCTGCCGCGGCCGGCTGAGTTCCTGCCCCTCGTCTTCGCGCAGGAGGCAGGCGAGCACATGGCTCCCGGGCAGTTCGGTGGCGAGGTCCGGGCCGCGGTGCGGGAGACGGTGCAGCGCCAGGCCGAGGCCGGCGTGGACGTGCTCAACGACGGCGAGGTGAGCAAGCCCAGCTACGCGACCTACGTCAAGGACCGGCTGACCGGCTTCGGCGGCGAGGGCTCGATCGAGTCGGTCGCGTCGAAGGTGATGGGCCTGGAGGACTTCCCGGACTTCGCCCAGAAGCTGGCCGACACGATGGAGTCGGCGGCGACCATCAGGTTCACCACGTGCGACGGACCGGTCTCGTATACCGGGCAGAGCGCGGTGCGGGCCGACATCGACAACCTGAAGGCGGCGCTGGACGGCGTCGCGGCCGCGGGCACCTTCATGAGCGCGGCCTCGCCCGGCGTCATCTCGGTGTTTTCCCCCAACCGGTACTACGGCAGCGACGAGGAGTACCTGGGCGCGCTGGCCGAGGCCATGAGAGAAGAGTACGAGGCGATCTACCAGGCGGGCTTCACGCTGCAGATCGACTGCCCGGACCTGGCGATGACCGCGCCAGGCGCGGGCTCGCTGCAGAACTTCCGCCGGGAGATGGAGATGAACATCGAGGCACTGAACTACGCGCTGGCCAACGTCCCGGCCGAGGCCTCGCGCATCCACATCTGCTGGGGCAACGGCGAGTTCCCGCGGACCAGGGACGTCGAGCTCAAGGACATCATCGACCTCGTGCTGAAGGCCAAGCCGGCCGGCATGATGCTGATGTCGTCCAACGGCCGGCACGCGCACGAGTGGAAGGTGTTCCGGGACACCAAGCTGCCGGACGGCAAGTACGTGATTCCCGGTGTGCTCGACTCGACCACCAACGTCGTCGAGCACCCCGAGGTGGTCGCGGACCGGCTGATCATGTACGCGGACGTCGTGGGCCGGGAGAATGTGATGGCCGGCACCGACTGCGGTTTCGGCACGATAGCCGGCATGGACGTGGTCGTCCCCACCGTCACCTGGGCCAAGTTCCGCGCCCAGGCCGAAGGCGCCAGGATCGCCTCCGAGCACCTGTGGGGCGCCTCCGCCTGACCCAGCCGGTCAGAACTTCGGGCCGATGAACTCGTCCAGCCTAGCGACCGCCGCGCGGCGGGCGACGGAGATCGTGGTGGGCTTGCTGAACCGCCAGTCAACGCCGAGCCGGTCCAGAGCCTCGCCGCACAGCCTCAGGATGTCAGCGGAGTGGTTGTCGAACAGATACCGCGGATACTCATACCAGCGATCGAGGCCCGCCCAAGTCCGCCGGACCCGGTTGATGCCCCGGTACCCGTCAGAGTGAAACAGGCCCCGCGCGAAATCGCCCGGATACTCAGTCACGATCGCCTGCTGCCAGGATTCGAGTTCGATTGTGCGGTCGTGCTTCCTGCCCGGCCCGTGCTGGGGGAAAAGACACGGCCAATGTTTCGAGGTGCTCTTGATTTCGTGACAGCCAGTTCTTGCTACCCGGAAGACGCCAGACGTCGGCATGACACATCTCATGGCATGCTCCGCCGCATCAGCCAGCCCGGGCCAGGCGTCGCAACACGAGATCGAGAGCGCATACACACCTCGGCGGCCGAGGGTGATGTGGCCATCTCCCAGGTAAAGGCCGAGCAGGTAGGCGTAGGCGGGCGTTTCCAGAGCCCGGCCCTCGCAGCGGGGGCAGCGCGGACCCCGCTCGGTGCGCTCGCTGCGGCGGTTGCCGTACCGCCAGTGCCGGATGGCCTGCACGGACACGTCGCTTATCAGGGCGTCCTCGCGGTCGAGGACGTCCAACTCCGACAAGAGCAGAGCAAGATCAACGGTGGCACGTGAATACATGTGCCTATTATGAAGAGGGGTTACGACAATTCTGGAAAGGTCTATGTTATGTGCCCCGGGTGGGATTCGAACCCACACTTTATGCTGTTTGAGAGCATCGCCTCATGCCGGTTGGGCTACCGGGGCCCAGCGTTCCTGTCACACTAGAAGGTTGCCGCTGATTGTCAATGTATCGGATGAGGGTAGGCTCCGGGGATGACTAAGCCGCCGTTCCGTGTCGTGATCGCCGAAGACGAGGCGCTGATCCGGCTCGACCTCAAGGAGATGCTCGAGGAAGAGGACTACGAGGTGGTCGGAGAAGCCGGCGACGGCGAGACCGCGGTCAAGCTCGCCGCCGAGCTGCGCCCCGACCTGGTCATCCTGGACGTCAAGATGCCGATCCTGGACGGCCTGTCCGCCGCGGAGCAGATCGCCGAGCAGCGGATCGCGCCCGTGGTCATTCTCACCGCCTTCTCCCAGCGCGACCTCGTCGAGCGGGCCAGGGACGCGGGCGCCATGGCCTACCTGGTCAAGCCGTTCACCAAGGCCGATCTCGTCCCCGCCATCGAGATGGCCGGGAGCCGGTTCACCGAGATCCGCGCCCTCGAGACCGAAGTGACTACGCTGCGTGACCGCCTTGAGGTCCGCAAGCTCCTCGACCGGGCCAAGGGACTGCTGCAGTCAGAGCACGGCCTGTCCGAGCCCGAGGCGTTCCGCTGGATCCAGAAGACGTCGATGGACCGCAGGATCAGCATGCGCGAGGTGGCGCAGGCGGTGCTCGACCGGGCGATGACCGCGGGGCCTGGGACCAGTACCGATAACCCGCAGACCGGCGCTGACCTGCCCGAGGTCCCGCCGGGCAGCTAGCAGCCCCGTCCACCGCAAGCCGTCCCGGCGAGCACCCTTCGATCCGCGAGGAGCCCGGGAGGGCCTTTGGTACCATGTCGGCCTTCCCCGGGTCGGCACGTTCTCTACTCGGCCACCCCCGGGCCCTTCCGGTCAACCGTAGCGATGTCCCGGCATCCGGCGCAAAGGGTCAACAATTACCGTACGTTATGCGGGAAAAGTCCGCCGGGTCCTGCGGTGCCCGCTGCGCCGGGAACGCTGTCGCGGAACAGGCAGGTCAGCCGCGAGGTGCACACCCGGCGCCCGCTCTCGTCGGTGATGACCACCTCGTAGGTCGCCAGCGTCCTGCCGCCGTGCAGCAGCGTGGCGACGCCGGTCACCACGCCGTCCCGGGCGCCGCTGTGGTGCGTCGCGCTGATCTCGATGCCGATCGTGGCCCGGCCCGGTCCGGCGTGCAGCGCGGCGCCCAGCGAGCCGAGCGTCTCGGCCAGCACGCAGGACGCGCCGCCGTGCAGCAGGCCGTACGGCTGGGTGTTGCCCGCGACGGGCATCGTCCCCACCACCCGCTGCGCCGACGCCTCGGTGACCTCGACGCCCATCCGCTCGGTCAGCGTGCCGCGCCCCATTGCCTGGAACGCGTCGATCATCTGCCGTTGCGCATCCTGGTCCACCCGGTCCTCCGGCTCGTGCCGCGTGTTCGGTAACCGCAGCTTAGGGGGGCCGCATAGGATCCCCTCGTGGCGACCAAGGAGATGCAGCAGACAGCCTCGGGGGCGGCAAGCCCTGGCCAGGGGAACTCCGGCCAGCGGGACCTGCTGCTGCTGCTCGACGGGCACTCCCTCGCGTACCGCGCCTTCTTCGCGCTGCCGCCGGAGAACTTCTCCACCACCACCGGCCAGCCGACCAACGCGGTCTACGGGTTCACCGCGATGCTCATCAACGCGCTGCGGGACGAGCGGCCCACGCACGTCGCGGTGGCGTTCGACCGCGGCGAGCCGACGTTCCGGCACGAGCAGTACGTGGAGTACAAGGCGACCCGGCGGGAGACGCCTGCCGACTTCCGCAGCCAGCTCAGCCTCATCTTCGAAGTGCTCGACGTGCTGGGCATCGCGCGGCTGTCCAAGGCAGGCTTCGAGGCCGACGACGTCATCGCCACGCTGGCCACGCAGGCCGCCGAGCAGGACATGGACGTGCTCATCGTCACCGGCGACCGGGACGTGCTCCAGCTGGTGACCGACCGCGTGACTGCCCTCATGACCCGCCGCGGCATCAGCGATATGACGAGGTTCACGCCGGCAGCCGTTAGGGAAAAATACGGCCTGACACCGGAGCAGTACCCGGATTTCGCCGCCATCAGGGGAGACCCCAGCGACAACCTGCCGAACATCCCCGGGGTCGGCGAGAAGACGGCGACCAGGTGGATCGCCGATTTCGGCTCGCTTGAGCAGCTGGTGGACCGGATCGACGAGGTCAAGGGCAAGGCGGGCGACGCGCTGCGGGAGAACCTCGGCAACGTGCTGCGCAACCGCCAGCTCACGGAGCTGGCCAGGGACGTCCCGCTGGAAACCGGCCCGCGCGACCTGCTGCCGGCGCCGTGGGACCGCGAGGCGATCCACCAGCTCTTCGACACGCTGCAGTTCCGCGTGCTGCGCGAGCGGCTCGCCGAGACGTTCCCGAACGGGATCGGCGCCGCCGCCCAGGAGACCGACGAGGCCGGCCAGCAGCAAGAAGGCTTCGAGATCGCCGTCGCCACACCGGGCGCCGACGAGGTGGCGCAGTGGCTGGCGGAGCACGCCGCCGGCGGCCAGCGCTCCGGCCTGGCGCTCGCCGGCAGCTGGGGCCGCGGCACCGGCACGCTGACCGGGCTGGCGATCGCCGCGCCGGACGGCGAGTGCGCGTTCCTCGACCCGACCGCGCTCACCGAGGATGACGAGCGGGCGCTGGCGGCCTGGCTCGCGGATCCCTCCGCGGCCAAGGCGGTGCACGACGCCAAGGGGCCGATGCACGCGCTGGCCGCGCACGGGCTCGAGCTGGGCGGCCTGACCAGTGACACCGCACTGGCCGCCTACCTGGCGCTACCCGGCCAGCGGTCCTTCGACCTGGGCGATCTGTCGCTGCGTTACCTGGGCCGGGAGCTGCGCGACGACGCCGAGACCGGCCAGCTCACGCTCGAGGGCGTGGGGGAGGACGACCAGGACAACTCGGTGCAGGCGGCGCTGGCGCTGCGCGCCCGGGCCACGGCCGAGCTCGCCGACGCGCTGGACGAGGACCTAGAGCGGCGCGGCGCGGCCAAGCTGCTGCACGACGTCGAGCTGCCGCTGGTGTCGGTGCTCGCGCAGCTGGAGCGGACCGGGATCGCCGCCGACACCGATCACTTCGCGGCGATGTCGGCGACGCTGGGCGGCGAGGTGAAGTCGGCCGAGCAGGCCGCGTACGCCGCGGTCGGCCGCGAGTTCAACCTCGGCTCGCCCAAGCAGCTGCAGGAGGTGCTGTTCACCGAGCTGGGACTGCCCAAGACCAAGCGGATCAAGACCGGGTACACCACCGACTCCGAGGCGCTGACCTGGCTGCTGGCCCAGACCGGGCACCCGGTGCTCGAGCACCTGCTGCGGCACAGGGACGTCGCCCGGCTGAAGAGCATCGTGGACTCGCTGATCCCGATGGCGGGCGCGGACGGCCGGATCCACACGACGTTCAACCAGATGATCGCGGCCACCGGCCGGCTGTCCTCGGTCGACCCCAACCTGCAGAACATCCCGATCCGCACCGAGGAAGGCCGCAAGATCCGGCAGGGCTTCGTCGTCGGCAGCGGCTACGAGTGCCTGCTCACCGCCGACTACAGCCAGATCGAGCTGCGCATCATGGCGCACCTGTCCGGTGACGAGGCGCTGGCGGCGGCGTTCGGATCCGGGCATGACTTCCACGCGACGACCGCGTCCCGGGTGTTCGGCGTGCCGCCGGAGCAGGTGACCGGCGAGATGCGCGCGAAGATCAAGGCGATGAACTACGGGCTGGCCTACGGCCTGTCCGCGTACGGGCTCTCCCAGCAGCTGCGGATCACGCCGGACGAGGCGCGGGTGCTGATGGACGAGTACTTCGAGCAGTTCGGCGGCGTCCGGGACTACCTGCAGGCGATCGTCGCGCAGGCCCGGATGGACGGCTACACCCAGACGATCCTGGGCCGGCGCCGCTACCTGCCGGACCTGTCCTCGGACAACCGGCAGCGCCGCGAGATGGCCGAGCGGATGGCGCTCAACGCGCCGATCCAGGGGTCGGCCGCCGACATCATCAAGATCGCCATGCTCGCGGTGGACGCCGAGCTGCGAACGCGCGGGCTGCGGTCGCGGATGCTGCTCCAGGTGCACGACGAGCTGATCTTCGAGGTGGCTCCGGGCGAGCTCGACGCGCTCTCGGATCTGGTCCGCGCTTCGATGGGCGGGGCGTTCGAGATGAGCATCCCGCTGGAGGTCTCGCTCGGCACCGGGCGGAGCTGGGCGGAGGCCGGGCACTGACACTGGCCGCGCCCGCCGGCGCGGTCGCGGGCCGGGTCACGCGACCGCCCGGCGCGTGCTGTCTCGCAGCGAGACGACCGCTCCAATTGACCCCCCGCCATTGCTCTCATATGCTGATCGCTGCGCTGTGTCCTCGTGCGTCCGTCGCGGCTGGCTGAATCCAGTTGACGGTCACGGGCAGGTCCCGGCCGGTTCTACTGGTCGCGGCACGTCCACAATCCTGGCTCCGCAAGGCTTCTCTGGCCTGCTAGCAGCGGATGCGCGGGCCGTGGCGCACCCATCGAACCCTGTCCGCATTCGGAGCCGGCCCACACAATGACGAGCAGCACAGAGGCAACCTCGACCCCCAAGGTGGCGGTCAACGACATCGGATCCGAGGAAGCCTTCCTCGCCGCGATCGACCTGACCATCAAGTATTTCAATGACGGCGACATCGTCGAGGGGACGGTCGTCAAGGTCGATCGGGACGAGGTCTTGCTCGACATCGGTTACAAGACCGAAGGCGTGATCCCTTCCCGCGAGCTGTCGATCAAGCATGACGTCGATCCCAACGACGTGGTCAAGACCGGCGAGCACATCGAGGCCCTCGTCCTGCAGAAGGAGGACAAGGAGGGCCGCCTGATCCTGTCCAAGAAGCGCGCCCAGTACGAGCGCGCCTGGGGCACGATCGAGAAGATCAAGGAAGAGGACGGCGTCGTCACCGGCACGGTGATCGAGGTGGTCAAGGGCGGCCTGATCCTGGACATCGGCCTGCGCGGCTTCCTGCCCGCGTCGCTGGTGGAGATGCGCCGGGTGCGCGACCTGCAGCCTTACGTCGGCCGGGAGATCGAAGCCAAGATCATCGAGCTGGACAAGAACCGCAACAACGTGGTGCTGTCCCGCCGCGCCTGGCTGGAGCAGACCCAGTCCGAGGTGCGGCACAACTTCCTCAACACGCTGCAGAAGGGCCAGATCCGCAAGGGCCAGGTTTCCTCCATCGTCAACTTCGGCGCGTTCGTCGATCTCGGCGGGGTGGACGGGCTGGTGCACGTGTCCGAGCTGTCCTGGAAGCACATCGACCACCCGGGTGAGGTCGTCGAGGTCGGCCAGGAGGTCACGGTCGAGGTGCTGGACGTGGACATGGACCGCGAGCGGGTCTCGCTGTCGCTGAAGTCCACCCAGGAAGACCCGTGGCAGCAGTTCGCCCGCACCCACCAGATCGGCCAGGTCGTCCCGGGCCGGGTCACCAAGCTGGTGCCGTTCGGCGCGTTCGTGCGGGTCGAGGAGGGCATCGAGGGGCTGGTGCACATCTCCGAGCTGGCTGACCGGCACGTGGAGATTCCCGAGCAGGTCGTGCAAGTGGGCGACGAGATCTTCGTCAAGATCATCGACATCGACCTGGACCGGCGGCGGATCAGCCTGTCGCTCAAGCAGGCCAACGAGGGCACGATCGGCGAGGCGGTCGGCGACGAGTTCGACCCGACGCTGTACGGCATGCCCGCGACCTACGACGAGCAGGGCGAGTACGTCTACCCGGAGGGCTTCGACGCCGAGACCGGCGAGTGGCTCGACGGCTTCGACAAGCAGCGCGAGGAGTGGGAGCGCCAGTACGCCCAGGCGCGGTCCCGGTTCGAGGCGCACCGGCGCCAGGTGGAGGAGTCGCGCAAGGGCGACGACGGCGACGAGGCGGGAGACGACGCCGCGGTGGTGCCGCCGTCCGACTCTGACGATGGTGCAGCCACCGGCGGCGGCACGCTGGCCTCGGACGAGGCGCTGGCGGCGCTGCGCGACAAGCTGTCCGGCGCGCAGGACTGACCAACCGCGGCGGCCCGGCTGGGGTGAAGGTCGGGCTCACCGGCGGGATCGCCGCCGGCAAGAGCGAGGTGTCCCGGCGCCTGGCTGCCCTGGGTGCGGTGGTGATCGACGCCGACGCCGTCGCCAGGGAAGTCGTCGCGCCGGGCACCCCCGGCCTGGCCCGGATCGTCGCGGCGTTCGGCCCTGAGGTGCTGGACGCCAGCTGCGCGCTGGACCGGCCCCGGCTGGGTGAGATCGTGTTCGCCGACCCCGGGCTGCTCGAGCGGCTGAACGCGATCGTCCACCCGCTGGTGGCCGACCGGATGCTGGACATCGAGCGTTCGGTACCGCCGGACGCCGTCGTCGTGCACGACGTGCCGCTGCTCGCCGAGAACCAGCTGGCCGGCCGGTACGACGTGGTGGTCGTCGTTGACGTGCCCGCCGACGTCCAGCTGGACCGGCTGGTCCGGCTGCGCGGCATGCCGGACGAGCAGGCCCGGGCGCGGCTGGACGCGCAGGCGAGCCGGGCGCAGCGGCTGGCCATCGCCGACATCGTGGTGGATAACTCCGGCCCGCTGGCCGGGCTTGACCAGCGGGTGGCGGACGTGTGGGCGGAGCTGCGGCGCCGCCAGGGATGACTGGCGCGGGTTTCCGCGTTGTACTGGCGGACGTGTCGGCCGCCCCGCCGCTTTCTCCTCGCGGCCGCTCTGTCGTACCCCGGACCTACAGTGGATGAGTGATGATGCCGCAGAGTGCCCTTTCAGCGCCGGAGGTGACACCGTGCGCCCGGTGACCGACCTCCAGCGCCGGGTCGCCCCGTTCGAGGTGGTCACGGACATGACTCCCGCGGGTGACCAGCCTGCCGCCATCGCCGAGATGGAGCGACGGATCCGGGCCGGCGAAACGGACACCGTCCTGCTCGGCGCCACCGGCACCGGCAAGACCGCGACGGTTGCCTGGCTGGCCGAGCGGGTGCAGCGGCCGGTCCTGGTCATGCTGCCCAACAAGACGCTGGCCGCGCAGTTCGCCAACGAGCTGCGCGAGATGCTGCCCAACAACGCGATCGAGTACTTCGTCTCCTACTACGACTACTACCAGCCCGAGGCGTACATCCCGCAGACCGACACCTACATCGAGAAGGACTCGTCGATCAACGACGAGGTGGAACGGCTGCGGCACTCCGCGACCAACTCGCTGCTCACCCGGCGGGACACGATCGTGGTCGCGTCGGTCTCCTGCATCTACGGGCTCGGCACGCCGCAGGAGTACGTGGACCGCATGGTCAAGCTCAAGGTGGGCGACACGATCGACCGGGACACGCTGCTGCGCAAGCTCGTCGGCATGCAGTACACCCGCAACGACATCGCGTTCACCCGCGGTACCTTCCGGGTGCGCGGCGACACGATCGAGATCATCCCGGTGTACGAGGAGCTCGCCGTCCGGATCGAGATGTTCGGCGACGAGATCGAGCGGCTGATGACGCTGCACCCGCTCACCGGCGAGGTGATGACCGAGGACACCGAGCTGCACGTGTTCCCGGCCTCGCATTACGTGGCCGGGCCGGAGCGGATGGAGCGCGCGATCGCCGGGATCGAGGCCGAGCTCGCCTCGCGGCTCGCCGAGCTCGAGCGGACCGGCAAGCTGCTCGAGGCGCAGCGGCTGCGCATGCGCACCACCTATGACATCGAGATGCTGCGCCAGATCGGCAGCTGCGCGGGGATCGAGAACTACTCGCGGCACATCGACGGCCGCGAGGCGGGCAGCCCGCCTAACACGCTGCTCGACTACTTCCCCGAGGACTTCCTGCTCGTCATCGACGAGTCGCACAACACGGTGCCACAGATCGGCGCCATGTACGAGGGTGACGTGTCCCGCAAGCGGGCCCTGGTCGACCACGGCTTCCGGCTGCCCAGCGCGATCGACAACCGGCCGCTCACCTGGGCTGAGTTCGGCGAGCGGATCGGGCAGACCATCTACCTGTCCGCCACGCCGGGCCCGTACGAGCTGAAGCGGGTCAGCGGCGACGTGGTCGAGCAGGTGATCAGGCCGACCGGGCTGATCGACCCCGAGGTGATCGTCAAGCAGACCAAGGGCCAGATCGACGACCTGGTGCACGAGATCCGGCTCCGGGCCGAGCGGAACGAGCGGGTGCTGGTTACCACGCTGACCAAGAAGATGGCCGAGGACCTCACCGACTACCTGCTCGAGCTCGGCATCAGGGCGCGCTACCTGCACAGCGAGGTGGACACGCTGCGCCGGGTGGAGCTGCTCCGCGAGCTGCGGATCGGCCAATACGACGTGCTGGTCGGCATCAACCTGCTCCGGGAGGGACTCGACCTGCCCGAGGTGTCGCTGGTGTCGATCCTGGACGCGGACAAGGAGGGCTTCCTCCGCTCCGGGACCTCGCTCATCCAGACGATCGGCCGGGCCGCGCGGAACGTCTCCGGCCAGGTGCACATGTACGCCGACGTGAAAACCCCGTCGATGCTGCGGGCGATCGAGGAGACCAACCGGCGGCGGGAGAAGCAGGTCGCCTACAACACCGCGCACGGGATCGACCCGATGCCGCTGCGCAAGCGGATCGCCGACATCCTGGACCAGCTGATGCGGGAGGACGCGGACACCGAGCAGCTGCTCGGCGGCGGCGGGCGGCAGCAGAGCCGCGGCAAGAGCCCGGTGCCCGGCCTGTCGTCCCGGGCCCGCACGCGCGGCGCCGGCCGGGCGGACGGCGGCCCGGCGAGCCCGGGCGATGCGGTGCGGGAGCCGACCGAGGCCCGGCAGGACCTGGTGGACCTCATCGGCCAGCTCACCGCCCAGATGCACACCGCGGCGGCAGAGCTCCAGTTCGAGATCGCCGCCCGGCTGCGTGACGAGATCCGCGAGCTCAAGGCCGAGCTGCGCGGCATGCAAGCCGCCGGCGTCTAACCGCTGGTCGCGGCCTTCTCGCGCGGCACGGAAGCCTGGTGCTTGAGGCTGCGGACGGCCGGGAGGGCCAGCAGGGCGGCGGTACCGGCGACCAGCCAGCCGACGGCGAGCCACAGCGCGCCGTTGACGCCGAGCACCGCTGAGAGCACGCCGACGAGCGCATAGCCGAGAGGCAGGAAGGCAACCGACCCGAACCAGTCATAGGAGCTGACCCGGGACAGGATCGCGGGCGGGATCTCGCGCTGCATGGTTGTGCTCCACAACGTGCCGAACACCGAGCCGCCGGCTCCTGACACCGCACCACCCAGCGCGATCACGGCGACCGGGGCGCGGACGATAAGCAGCACGATAGGCACGATCATCGCGGCCGAGGCCACCTGGGCGGTAACCAGCGGCCTGGCCGGCCGGTGCCGCAGCATCACCAGCCCGCCCGCCACGCCGCCGATCCCGGTAGCGGCGAGAATGGCCCCCACGCCTCCGGGCCACCGAGATCGGCCTTGGCGATCACCGCTCCCAGGACCATGTACGGGGCCAAGACGATCAGGTGAAAGATGGCATAAAACGCGACGATCGACCACAGCCAGGTCCGCGCCCGGAACTCACCCCATCCCTGCGCCAGGTCGGCCCGGAACGACGCGCCCGGCCGCTTGATGACGGCCGGCACCCGCAGCCGTCCCAGGCACCACGCGCTGACCAGATAAGTGAGCGCATCGGCAAGGATCGCCCAGCCAGGACTCGCCGCCGCGACAACCACCCCAGCCGCTCCCGCACCGAACCCCGGGTCACAACCGCCAAACCCTACGCCCAGCGTCTTCTGGGCGGCACCCGCTTTTTACCCGGGCCAGGTGCCGCTGCGCATGAAGACTTGTGCGGGCTCCGGTACGCCGAAGTCTTCGTGATCATGCGGGATGTGCGGCCTAGTCGCCGGTCACGCCGTCAATCTGCTCGCGGAGGATGTCGGCGTGGCCGTTGTGCCGCGCGTACTCCTCGATCATGTGTAGGTAGATCCAGCGCAGGTCGCCCTTGTTGCCGCGCGAGCTCGTGAACGTCTCGTCCAGTGACCGTCCGCTCGCGGTGCGCCGGGCCAGCTCGCACTCATCGCGGAACGTCGCCAGGTCGGCCTCGGCGCCGCTGGCCTCGGCCAGGTCGAAGTCACCGTCGGGTACCTCGTCGCTGCAGAACAGGTCGCCCGCATCGGCCTGGCCGTCGAACGACCGCCTGAACCACCACCGCTCCACCTCCGCCATGTGCCTGACCAGGCCCAGGAGCGACAGTGATGACGGCGCGACGGCCCGGCGGGCAAGCTGCTCGCTGGTCAGGCCCTGGCATTTGAACAGCAGCGTCTCGCGGTGGTAATCCAGCCATGTCTCTAGCGCGGCGCGTTCGGCCGCCACCATCGGCGGTTCGGTGCGCGGTATCTCAGCTGCGGTCCATGTCATCAGCTCATCGTGGTGCAGGTGTCACTTCGGGGCAAGGTGATTTACTCACCGGCCCCGCGGGCTGGGCGGCCGGGATCATGGGCCCGCTCCAGACGCCCCGCACCGGTTTCCCGCAGTCCGGCAGGCCCGGCGGCGGGACGGCGCGGCTCCCCGCGGGCGTCATGCCGGGCGGACCGCTGGCCGGAGTCATCACGCCGGTGTTGGGAACGACCCGGACGTGCATGAGGCCGGCCAGCAGCGTGCTCAGGCCGGCCGGCACCTGCAGCAGCGGCTGCGCGCGGCCGCCGGCGCTGACCTGCACGGTCAGGCAGCCGCCGTAGGTCGCCGTCAGGTAAGGAGCGGCCCGCGCCGAGCTCGCGAACGCCAGCCGGTAGCTGACCCAGATCATCGGGCAGTTCACGATGGGTCCTGTCGACGCGTGTGCGCCGTTGAGCATGGCGGCCAGCCGCCGGACGACGGCAGGTGAGGTGAATGTCCTCGTGCTGCCGCCCTGCTTCAAGGTCTCGTACGAGACGGTGATCGTCACCGCGTGCATCCCGGCCGGCACGTACTCCGCGGCCGAGCGCGGCGGGTACCAGATCACCTGGACGTCCGCGCGGAGCTCGGAAGTCCCGGGGCCCGCGGCGGCGACCGCCACGCTGAGGGCCGCCGTGCTGACCCCGGCGGGCAGCCGGGCGAGCCGGTAGCTCACGAATTCCTCGGTGACCATGCCCACGTTGCCGGGCTGGACCCCCGGTGGCTTGCCGGAGCGTATTTTCGTCTTCTCCGGGACACCGGCTGCCTGGCCGGTTTGCCCGCTGCCGTTCCAGACCATCCCGGCGGGGACGTCCTTCTTCAGCGTGATGGCCACGGCGTTCATCGGCTCGCTGACCGTCCACACCTTGTGCAGCGCCGCGGACGGGCTGCCCGATTCCGCGCTCGGTGACCAGTCGAGTGCCCGGACCGGCGGGCCGCTGCGCTGCCGCGCGCCGGCCGGCAGCGGAGCGCGCGACAGCAAGTCCTGCGCCAGCCGTTCGGCTTGCTGCCTGGTTATGGTCGGCGGGCCGGGCGTCGTCGCTGCCGTGGTCCCGCCCTGGCCGCGCCCGCTCGCGCCCTGGCCGTGCCCGGACCCGGCCTGGTAGGGCACGGTTCCGCACCCCGCGGCCAGCGCGACGGCCGCCGCCGCCGCGCCGGCCGCCCAGGCAGTGCCTCTCATCCGTGCCTCCCGCGCCATCGGCGTGTTCCTCGCCTGCCAGTTCTGACGGTGGGCGGTGGCAGACTGGTTCCGCGTTCGGGGAAATGTCTTTCACCGGCGGGAAGGGGAACATGTCCTGGGTGATGTTCGACTTCGGCGGCGTCATCTGCACCCCGCAGCCTGAGCAGGATCTGGCCGCGCTGGCCGCATGCGCCGGGGTGAGCGTCGCGGAGCTCTGGGCCGCGTACTGGCCGTCCCGGCAGGCCTATGACACGGCGGCGCTGTCCGCCGTGACGTTCTGGCAGGACGTCGCGGGCCGTCTCGGTACCTCGTTCAGCGGCGCCCAGGTGGCCGGCCTGGTCCGGCTGGACATCGCAAGCTGGGGGCATCTGCGCGAGGGCACGCTCCGGCTCATTCGCGACCTTGACGGCTGCGGGCACCGGCTGGCCCTGCTGTCCAACGCCCCGGCCGAGGTCGCGCGGTCGGTCGCCGGGCTGCCGGTGGCCAGGCACTTCGAGCACCTGCTGTTCAGCTGCGATTTCGGGGCAGCCAAGCCCGACCCTGGCTGCTTCCGCCAGGCACTCGACCGGCTGGGCGCACCGGCCGAGGAGGTGATCTTGATCGACGACCGCGAGGACAATGTGCGGGCGGCCATCGCGCTGGGCATGCAAGCCATCCGGTTCACCGGGCCGGAGCAGGCGCGGGCCGGGCTCGCCGGAATCTTCGGGAAAGACAGGCTGTTACCTGGCTGAGGGCTCTACCGCCCCAAGCTGGATACTGGCTGTGCAGAAGCTGAGCGTAAGGTCAGAAAGGTGCTAGCGAGTCTCATAGCCGCGGTGCTGGCGCCCCTGTTCTACGGGGTGGCCTCCGCGATGCAGGCGGTGGCGGTTCGCGCTGCGAGCCGCCCTCCCGCTGCACCCGGAAGCGGCACTTTCGCCGCCGTTGACCCCGGACTGGTCGTCCGCATGTTCAGCCAGTGGCGGTTCCTGGCCAGCCTTGGCCTGGACGTCCTGGGGTTCATCGCCCAGCTCGTGGCGCTGCACCGGCTTCCGCTGTTCGCCGTCCAGGCGATGATCGCCGCCAATCTGGCGGTCACCGCCGTGTGCGCGTCCTGGATGGTCGGAGCGGTGCTCGGCTGGCGCGAGTGGCTGGCCGTCGGCGGGGTCATCGCCGGCGTCGGCCTGCTCGGCTCCTCGGCGGGACCTCAGGGCGCGGCAGACGTCGGGAACACCTTCAAGCTCGCGCTCATCGTGGCCGTGGCCGGCATCGGCATGATCGGCCTGGCGGTCGCCCGGCTGCCCGGCCCGGCCCGGACGCCGCTGCTCGGCGCCACCGCCGGACTCGGCTACGGGGTGCTGGCGGTCGCGGCGCGCGTCCTGACCGGCTTCTCGCCCGCGCTCCTGGTTCGTGATCCCGCCGCCTACGCGCTGGCCGCGGCCGGGATCGTGTCTTTCCTGTTCTACGCGTCGGCGCTGGAGGGCGGGAGCGTCACCGTCGCCGTCGCGGCCGTGGTGCTGGTGGAGACGATTCCGCCTGCGGCCGTCGGGATCCTGCTGCTCGGGGACAAGACCAGGCACGGGCTGGCCGCCGTGGCCATCGCCGGGTTCGTCCTGGCGGTGTTCAGCGCGGTGCAGCTCGCCCGGTTCGGGCAGACCGAGCACCGGCCTGACGGCGATGCGGCGCTGTCCGCCCGATCCTCCGGCAGCGATCCGCACCCCGCGGCCAGGGGCTGAACCCGCCGCTACGTCTCGGGCCGGAAGACGGGATAGCTCTCGCCCTCGGCCGGGTGCACGAAGCCAACGACCACCCGCAGCCCGGCCTGCGGCCCGGCCGGCCCGGCCCGCCGGCCCGACCCCGTCCGCGGCCGCTCCGCCCCGCCCGCTCCCGCCGGTCCCCTCCAGCCGGGTGCGCAGCCACGGGCCCTCGTCGAGTTCCACCAGCGCGAGCACGCTGGCCGCAGCATCCGGAGCGTCGCCAGCATCGGCCGCCGCCTCCGCCGCGCCGGGCGTCGCGGCGTGCAGCACCGCCCAGCTGATCAGGGTGCCGCGGCCTGCGGCCGGCTCCCACGGCGGGTCGGCCTCGCCGCACCCGGTGCAGCCCGGCACGCCCGGGTCGAGCCAGCGGCCGCAGCCCGCGCAGCGCTTGATCAGCAGCACATCCCGCGCCGCCGCCTCGAAGAAGGCAGCCGAGCGCTCGTCCGCCCGGATGACGCCAACGTCCACCGCGGCCCCCGCTCAGCCGCTGGCGGCCCGGGCCCGCAGCCGGGCCAGGACCTCCGGCAGATCGTCGGAATGCAGCACGCCCAGCCACTGCGTCGCCCTGGTCAGGGCCACGTAGAGATCGCTGTGCCCGCGCGGTGACTCGGCCAGGATCTGCCCGGGCTCCGCGACGATCACCGAGTCGAACTCCAGCCCCTTGGCCTGCCGCACGCTGAGCACCACCACGGTGTTCTCCAGCTCGGCGCCGGCGCCGACCGACGCGTCGGGAACAGCGGTACGGACCGCGCCGCCCAGCTCGCCCAGCCGGGCCGCGGGCACGATCACCGCCACCCGGCCGTCACCCACCGCGGCGGCCTCCTGCTCCGTCACCTCGGCCAGCCGCTTGTCCAGCTCACCGGGCGGGACCGGCAGGTGCCACGGCTCGGTGCCGGACTCGCGCACCGACCGCGGCAGGTCGGACTCGGCCAGCGGGCCGATCACCGCGGCCACGTCCGCGGCCACCGCCATGATCTCGGCGGGCGTCCGGTAGTTCACGGTCAGCCGTTCCAGCCGCCACCGCTTGCCCAGGAACGGCTCGAGGGCATCCTGCCAGGACGACGTGCCGGCCGGGTCGCCGGTCTGCGCCACGTCACCGACCAGGGTCATGGACCGGGTGGGGCAGCGCCGCATCAGCATCCGCCACGCCATCTCCGAGAGCTCTTGCGCCTCGTTGACGATGACGTGCCCGAACGCCCACGTCCGGTCGGCCGCGGCCCGCTCCGCCGTGGTCAGGTAGTCCTCCTCGGCGTGCCGCTCGGCCAGCCGCTGCGGGTCGATCAGGTCGGAGGCCAGCAGGACCTCCGGGTCCTGCAGGTCACGAGACAGCAGATCGACCACGCCGCCGGCGTAGTCGATCGCCTCCCGGCGCTTGCGCTCCGCCCGGGCCCGCTGCGCCCGGTCATCCTCGCCCAGGAGCTCGGCCGCCTCGTCGAGCAGCGGGATGTCGGCCACCGCCCAGCCGCCGTCGGGGTCGCGCAGCAGCAGTGCGCGCTCAGCCTCGGTCAGCTTGGGCGCCGCCCGGCGCAGCCGCTCGGGGGAGGAGAACAGGTCGGCCAGCAGCCGCTGCGGGGTCAGGCTGGGCCACAGCCGGTTGATCGCGGCGCGGACCTCGGGGTCGCGGCGCAGTTCGCGCGCGATGTCGTCCAGCGCGATCTCATCGAGCACGCTGTGATCCGGCGGGGCTTCCTCGCCGAGAATGTCCGCGACCATCACATCGGTTTCCCGCATGGTGTCGCCGAGCCGCCCGGCCACCTGCCGCGCCAGCGCACTGATGATCTCCCGGACGAAGATGGGACGGGCCTCATTGTGCGGCCTGCGGGACCGCCTGGCTTTTTCCCTGGCCCGAACGCACACGTCCCGGTCCAGCCGCAAGGTGTCCCGGTCGTACCGGATCTCGGCCGCCTTCTGCGGAGTCCGCTGCCTGTCCCTGACGGCGGCGAAAACCACGGCCGCCATGGCCAGGCTGCCCTTGACCGCGGACACCCCGGCCGGCTCGTCCCGCTGCGGGGTGATGCCGGGATACAGCTCGCTGACGGTGGACAGCACCACGCCGGTCTCGCCGAGTGCCGGCAGTACCTGCCCGATATAGCGGAGGAATGTCGCGTTCGGGCCGACGATGAGCACGCCGCGCTTCTCCAGCTGCCGCCGGTGCGTGTACAGCAGGTAGGCCGCCCGGTGCAGCGCCACCGCGGTTTTGCCGGTGCCCGGGCCGCCTTGCACCACGACCACGCCCTGCTGGGGCGCGCGGATGATGGTGTCCTGCTCGGCCTGGATCGTCTCGACGATGTCCGCCATCCGTCCGGTCCGGCTGGCGTTGAGCGCGGCGAGCAGCGATGCCTCGCCGGTGAGCCCCTGATGCTGGTGTCCCTGCGGGGCGCTCAGGTCGAGTACTTCGTCGTCGAAGCCGGTGACCTGCCTGCGCCGGGTCTTGATGTGCCTGCGGCGCGTGACCCCCTCGGGCGAGGCGGCGGTGGCCAGGTAGAACGGCCGCGCGGCGGGCGCGCGCCAGTCAAGCAGCAGCGGCTCATAATCGGCGGCCTCGTCGCGGATGCCCATCCGGCCGATGTAGCGGCGCTCGCCTTCGGTGAAGTCCAGCCTGCCGAAGCACAGCCCGTTCTCGGCCGCGTCCAGCTGGGCTATCCGGGTGGTGAACATGTCGGCTGACACGTCCCGCTCGGTCCGGGCCGCGGGCGTGCCGCCGGTTTCCCGCAGCGTCCAGGCCAGCCGGCTGGCGGCCCGCTCGCGCAGCCCGTCGAGGCGGCTGTAGAGCATGGTGACGTACTCCTGCTCGCGGTCCACGTCCTCGTCGTAGGGCAGCGACTGCTCCGGGGTGGCCGCGCTGACGGGCTTCTCAGCGGTCGGTCCGGGTTTTTCCGCATGACCGGACGGCAATGTGCCCGGTGATTTTGACAAGAAAACCCTCCCCGGCTATAATTAGCCTTGGCCTCCGCTATGGAGGCTATTTCTATTTACGGATGACAAACTCTATCAAAGAGTTTCAGCACTTGCGAAGGCCCGGCTGGCCAGTCCTCCGGCAACCCCCTGGCGTGCTCCGATGGTGATCAGGTACCACGGTGATCCGGCAAACACGGAGCCAGCCTCCCGGCCGGGCGCGTGGCTTCGCGGGCAGTACCTCGGCCCGGTATTCCGGCGCACACGCTCCATTTCCCCTGCTCTCATTGCGAGTCTTCAGTCCGTCAGGAGTTAACGCGTAAATGGCGTGCCGTATGCCGGGCGAAAGAATGACATGACGGTTAGCGCGCATGCGGCCGGAGCCCCGGCCCGGTGCCTACCTGCCGTTCAGGTAGCCGGCGATGGCCGTCAGGACCTCCCTCGCGCCGGCCACGAAGCCCGGATCGCCGCCAGCCCGTCCGGCCCGACCGCCGTCCCGGCCACCCAGGAGGCCGGGCGCTGAGACTGAGGCTGAGCTCACGGTCATCCCTTCACCGGGGGTGCGGACTCAGGATCAACGTGGAGTGATGCGCCAGGATTCCGCCGTTGCCGCTGACCATGATCACGTCACTGGCCGGTGCCTGCCGGGCGCCGCCGTCGCCGCGGGCCTGGATGACCGCCTCGGACAGGGGGGTGAAGCCCCACATGTAGTAGGACGAGAGCTGGCCGCCCCCGGTGTTGACCGGCAGCGACCCGCCCGGCGCGAGCGCTCCCGAGGCTGCGAACGGGCCGCCCTCGCCCTTCGGGCAGAACCCGTAGTCCTCCAGCGTGACCACGACCGTGTAGGTGTAGCAGTCGTAGAATCTGGCACATCGTCACGTCGGCGGTGCCGATCCCGGCCATGGCCATCGCGGCGGGCCCGGCGGCGGCGGCACCGGTCCGCAGGCCGAACTCGCTGCCCCGCTCCAGCTGATCGCCGGGGTGTCCCTGGCCCCAGCCCCAGATGTGCACCGGCGGCCTGCGCAGCCCGGCTGCCCGGTCCGCGCCCGTCACCACGACGGCGATGCTGCCGTTCGAGACCAGGCAGCAGTCGAGCAGGTGCAGCGGCTCGACGATCCACCGCGAGGCCTGGTGGTCGGCGATGGTGAGGGGATCGCGCAGCTGGGCCCTCGGGTTGCCGGCCGCCCACGCGCGCTGGGCCACGGCGACCGCGCCGAGCTGCTCGCTGGTCGTGCCGTACCTGGCCATGTGCCGGCGCGCCGCCAGCGCGTACTCGGCGGTGACCGAGCGGTAGCCGAATCCCGCGGACAGCCCCTGCAGCCCGTGCCACTGCGCCCGCTCACCGCCCGGCCCCGCCCCCGCCGGACCTGACGCCGCCGGACCTGACGCCGCCCGGCGTGCCCCGGCCCGCAGCCCGAACGTCGCCCCGGCCGGCGTGCTGGCCCGCAGCGGCGTGTCCGCGAACACGCAGGCCACCGCGCTGGCCGATCCGCTGGTGATGGCGAGCGCGGCTAGCTCGACCGCCGCTCCGGCCGACGCGCCGTAAGCGTTGATCACGCTGAGCAGCCGGAGATCCCGCAGGCCCAGTACCTGGGCCAGCCCGACATCCAGGACGCTGCCGGCGATCCCCGGGCAGATCAGCAATCCGTCGAGGTCACTCAGCTCCAGCCCCGCGTCCGCGGCCGCGAGTCGCACGGCCTCGTCGGCCAGCCGCCGCGGGGTGCGGTCGTAGACCTTGCCGAGCTCGGTCAGGCCAAGGCCGGCGATCGCGGCACCGGCCGGGGATGCGGGCACGAGGCTCCCTTCCGAGCTTCCGACCTTCCGAGTTCCCGAGTTCCCGAGTTCCCGAGTTCCGAGCGATACCCTTCCGAGCTTCCGAGCGACACCGTACCGAACGCGATTCGGCCGGGCGCGGCACGGAACTCTGCGTGCCGCGCCGCCCACCGGCCGTACTGTGTCGCGCGAGTCCGGTGTCAGTGCCCGTTGCGGTTACTGCCTGCTGTTATCCTGAGGGTCCGTGGAGCGGAGGCATTACCCGCATCGCACCGACCACGGGAGATCATCTTGGCCGCATCTGCGCGCGCGTCACGGCCGATCGAAACCAGGCACCTGTTTGTCACGGGCGGAGTGGCGTCGAGTCTCGGCAAGGGACTCACCGCTTCCAGCCTCGGGCGCCTGCTGAAGCTGCGCGGCCTACGGGTCACCATGCAGAAGCTCGATCCTTACCTCAATGTCGATCCAGGCACTATGAACCCCTTCCAGCACGGCGAGGTGTTCGTGACCGACGACGGCACCGAAACCGATCTTGACGTCGGTCACTACGAGCGTTTCCTCGACACCGAGCTCAAGGGCTCGGCGAACGTCACCACCGGGCAGATCTACTCCACGGTGATCGCCAAGGAGCGCCGCGGCGAGTACCTGGGGGACACCGTCCAGGTCATCCCGCACATCACCAACGAGATCAAGTCCCGCATCCTGGAGATGGCCGGCCCCGAGGTGGACGTGGTGATCACCGAGGTGGGCGGCACGGTGGGCGACATGGAGTCGCAGCCGTTCCTCGAGGCGATCCGCCAGATCCGGCACGAGATCGGCCGCGACCGCTGCTTCTTCCTGCACGTGTCGCTGCTTCCCTACATCGGGCCGTCCGGCGAGGTGAAGACCAAGCCCACCCAGCACTCGGTGGTCGCGCTGCGCAGCATCGGCATCCAGCCGGACGCGATCGTCTGCCGCTCCGACCGGGCCATCACCGGCGGCCTGAAGCGCAAGATCAGCCTGATGTGCGACGTGGACGAGGAAGCCGTGGTGTCGGCGGCCGACGCGGTCTCCATCTACGACATCCCCAAGGTGCTGCACTCCGAGGGCCTCGATGCCTACGTGGTGCGGCGGCTCGGGCTGCCGTTCCGCGACGTGGACTGGACCGACTGGGACGAGCTGCTGCGCCGGGTGCACCGGCCGGCCCGCAGCGTCACGATCGCGCTGGTCGGCAAGTACGTGGACCTGCCGGACGCCTACCTCTCGCCGCACGAGGCGCTGCGGGCCGGCGGGTTCGGCAACGACGCCAGGGTCACCATCCGCTGGGTGCCCAGCGACGACTGCCAGACACCCGAGGGCGCGGCGCGCGAGCTCGACGGGGTGGACGGCGTGCTCATCCCCGGCGGCTTCGGGGTGCGCGGGATCGAGGGGAAGATCGGCGCCGTCCGGCACGCGCGGACGCACGGCATCCCGCTGCTCGGCCTCTGCCTCGGGCTGCAGTGCGTGGCCATCGAGGTCGCCCGCGACCTGGCCGGCCTGGCCGACGCCAACAGCACCGAGTTCGACCCGGACACCCCGCACCCGGTGATCGCGACCATGGCCGACCAGGAGGACGTGGTGGCGGGGGAGCGGGACATGGGCGGCACCATGCGGCTCGGCCTCTACCCGGCCAAGCTCGCCGAGGGAAGCCTGGTGCGCGAGCTCTACGGGAAAGACGTGGTGGCCGAGCGGCACCGGCACAGGTACGAGGTCAACAACGCCTACCGGGCCGTGCTCGAGCAGGCCGGGCTCGTCTGCTCGGGGCTGTCACCCGACGGCCGCCTCGTCGAGTTCGTCGAGCTGCCGCGCAGCGTGCACCCGTTCTTCGTGGCCACCCAGGCGCACCCGGAGTTCCTGTCCCGCCCGACCAGGCCGCACCCGCTGTTCGCCGGCCTGGTGAGTGCCGCGATCGAGCGCTCCCGGAAGGGCACGGTCAGCTCGGTACCGGCGGGGCAGCGCGCGGTAGCCAGCGCGTGACCGGCGCGCGCCCCGGCGTCCCGGCGGGCACCGGGCGGCCGGGGCCCTTCACCGGCCCAGCCGCCCCGGCGCCAGCCGCCCCGGCGCTGGCCGACGTCGCCGAGCAGTGGCCGGTGCTGTCGTCGGTTGAGCGTGCCCGCAGTCACATCGTGACGCTCCGCACCGACCTCGTGCTCATGCCGGACGGCACCTCTGCCGAACGGGACGTCGTGGTCCACCCCGGCGCGGTCGGCGTCGTCGCCCTCGATGCGGACGACCAGGTGCTGATGATCCGCCAGTACCGGCATCCGGTGGGCCGGCTGCTCTGGGAGGTCCCGGCCGGGCTGCGGGACGTGGACGGCGAGCCCGCGCACCTGACCGCCCAGCGGGAGCTGCTGGAAGAGACGGGCTTCCGCGCCCGCGAGTGGAACGTGCTGGCGGACTACTTCTCCTCACCGGGGATCAGCACCGAACGGCTGCGCATCTTCCTCGCCCGCGGCCTGTCCGAGGTCGCCACGGCCGAACGCGGCTTCGTGGCCGAACACGAGGAAGCGCAGCTGCAGCTCGCGTGGGTGCCGATCGAGCAGGCCTTCAGCCTGGTCCTGGCCGGTGAACTGCACAACGGCCCCGCGGTAGTAGGTATCTTGTCCGCGTATGCCGCCAGGCGGGACGGGTTCGCGGGGCTCCGCCCCGCGGATGCGCCCGAACGCTGACCGGCGGCCGGGAGGCTCGCCAGGGACATCATCCGCACGGCAATGGGGCCGGGCGGCCAGGCGAACCAGGAAAGGCTGGCAGTCAATGAAGGTTGGCGTTCCGAAGGAAGTCAAGAACCACGAGGACCGGGTGGCCATCACCCCGTCCGGCGCGCACGAGCTGGTGCGGACCGGGCACCAGGTGTTCATCGAGGCGGGGGCGGGCAGCGGCTCGGCGATCCCGGACAAGGACTTCGTCGCGGCCGGGGGCGCGATCCTGCCCACCGCCGACGCGGTGTGGGACACCGCCGACCTGGTGCTCAAGGTCAAGGAGCCGGTCGCCGAGGAGTACCACCGGATGCGCAAGGGGCAGGTGCTCTTCACCTACCTGCACCTGGCCGCGTCCCGGCCCTGCACCGACGCGCTGCTCGAGTCCGGCATCACCTCGATCGCGTACGAGACCGTCCAGCTGGCCGACGGGTCGCTGCCGCTGCTCGCGCCCATGTCCGAGGTGGCCGGCCGGATGGCGCCCCAGGTGGGGGCGCATCACCTGCAGAGCGACGGCGGCGGCCGCGGCGTGCTCATGGGCGGCGTGTCCGGCGTGTACGCGGCGAAGGTGGTGGTGCTCGGGGCCGGCGTGTCGGGCATGAACGCGGCCGCCATCGCCCTCGGCATGCAGGCCGAGGTGCTGCTCGTCGATAAGAACATCGCCCGGCTGCGCGCGGCGGACGCCATCTACCAGGGACACCTGCAGACCGTCGCGTCCAACGCCTACGAGATCGAGCGGGCGGCGATCGACGCCGACCTGGTCATCGGCGCGGTGCTCGTGCCCGGGGCCAAGGCGCCGATGCTGATCTCCAACGAGCTCGTGTCCAGGATGAAGCCGGGCTCGGTGCTGGTGGACATCGCCATCGACCAGGGCGGCTGCTTCGAGGACTCGCGGCCCACCACTCACGCCGACCCCACGTTCCGGGTGCACAACTCGCTGTTCTACTGCGTGGCCAACATGCCCGGCGCGGTGCCGCATACCTCCACCTACGCGCTGACCAACGTGACGCTGCCGTACATCGTGGAGATCGCCAGCCGCGGCTGGCGGGAGGCGCTGCGGGCCGACCCGGCGCTGGCCCTCGGCCTGAACACGCACGAGGGCACGATCACCTGCCCGCCGGTCGGCGAGGCACACGGCCTGCCCTGGGTCACCCCGGGCGAGGTGCTCAGCTGATCACGCTGACGGACGCGATCGGCGGCTACCTCGACCACCTGGCGGTCGAGCGCGGGCTGGCCGCCAGCACGCTGGAGTCCTACCGCAGAGACCTGCTGCGCTACTGCGACGCGCTGGCCGGCCAGGGCAAGACCGCGATCGGCCAGCTCACCGGCGCCGACATCGCGGCCTTCCTGGCCGGGCTGCGGGAGGGCGACGAGCAGCACGTCCCGCTCGCGGCCAGCTCGGCCGGCCGGGCCGTGGTCGCGGTCCGCGGGCTGCACGCCTTCGCCGCGGCCCAGGGCCTGACCGACGCCGACCCGGCCCGGCAGGTGCGGCCGCCGGCCCCGCCGCGGCGGCTGCCCAAGGCGATCACCGTGGATGAGGTCGAGCGGCTGCTGGCCGCGGCCGGCCCGATGCCAGGCCCCGGCAGCGGGGCCGCCGCGGCCGGCCCGGGCCAGCTGCGGGACCGGGCCCTGCTGGAGTTCCTGTACGGGACGGGCGCGCGCATATCCGAAGCCGTCGGCCTCGACATCGACGAGCTGGACCTCGCGGGCGAGGGGGTGGTCCGGCTGTCGGGCAAGGGCGGCAAGCAGCGGATCGTCCCGGTCGGCAGCTACGCCAGCCAGGCGCTGCAGGCCTACCTGGTCCGGGCCCGGCCGTCCCTGGCCGCGGCGGCGGGCCGGTCAGCCGCGCCCAGGGCTCGCGTCGCCGCCGCCCCGGCCCCCCGCGCCGCCGCCGCCCCGGGCCCTCGCGCCGCCGCGATACCGAAGGCCCGCGCCGCCGCCGCCCCGAAGGCCCGCGCCCCGGCCACCGCCGCCGTGTTCCTCAACGCCCGCGGCGGCCGGCTGACCCGGCAGGGCGCCTGGATGGTGCTGCACGCCGCCGCCGCCCGCGCCGGGCTGGACCAGGTGTCCCCGCACACGCTGCGGCACTCCTTCGCCACCCACCTGCTGGACGGCGGCGCCGACATCCGGGTCGTGCAGGAACTGCTCGGGCACGCCTCGGTCACCACGACGCAGGTCTACACTCTGGTGACGGTGGACAGGCTGCGCGAGGTCTACGCCGCCGCCCATCCCCGCGCGCTCGGCTGACCGCTCCGCACCGCTGACCGCTCCGCACCGCCTTACCAAGATCATGTTCTGTGCATATCAGGGCTAACCGGTGAGTCGGCTTGCCGCGGCATGCCCCAGGCCCTAGAGTCCGGGTTTCAGCGGAGTCTTTTGCTAGTCCGCTCGGGAGGTTCGGCAGCTGGTGGCAACATCCCGCTTGACTAAGCCCAAATCTGCGCAGGCCGGACGGCTCGGTCCCACCGGCCGCCCGCTCCCGGTGTTCCCTGAGCCCGAGCCCCTGCTCAGCCATGGTCCGGCCCGGGTGGCAGCGGTCTGCAACCAGAAGGGCGGGGTCGGCAAGACCACGACCACGATCAACCTGGGCGCCGCTCTCGCCGAGTACGGCCGGCGGGTGCTGCTCGTCAACTTCGACCCGCAGGGAGCGCTGTCGGTCGGTCTCGGCATCCAGCCGCACGAGCTGGAGAGCTCGGTCTACAACCTGCTGATGGAGCGCGGCGTCACCGTCCGCGACGTGGTGATCAAGACCAATGTCAACGGCATGGACCTGCTGCCGAGCAACATCGACCTGTCCGGCGCCGAGGTGCAGCTGGTGCACGAGGTCGGCCGCGAGTACGTGCTCGGCGGCGTCCTGGAGCCGGCGCTGCCGGAGTACGACGTCGTGCTGATCGACTGCCAGCCCTCCCTCGGCCTGCTCACCGTCAACGCGCTCGCCTGCGCCGACGGGGTGCTCGTCCCGCTCGAATGCGAGTACTTCGCGATGCGCGGGGTCGCGCTGCTGATGGAGACGATCGAGAAGGTCTCGCGCCGGCTGAACCCCAGGCTGATCATGGATGGCCTGCTCGCCACCATGTACGACTCGCGCACTCTGCACACCCGCGAAGTACTGTCCAGCGTTGTGCAGGGTTTTGGCGACAAGGTGTTCCATACGGTGATTAACCGCACCGTGCGGTTCCCTGACGCCACGGTGGCCGGGGAGCCAATAACTCGTTTCGACTCCTCTTCCATGGGGGCGAGCTCGTATCGTGAGCTTGCCAAGGAGGTGCTGGAGCGGTGGCAACAGCAGCAGGCGGATCCCGGGGGTCCAGGTCCCGGCGGGTGAGACTACCTGGTATCGCCGAGCTGCTGCGCCCGGTCCCGGCTGGTCTTCCCGTCCCCACCCAGCGCCCGGCCAGCGGACGCGAGGCGCACACTCAGAAGATCACGGTCTACCTGTCCGCCGACGAGCTGCTCGACGTGGAGCAGGGCCGGCTGACGCTGCGCAGCTACGGCATCCCGGTCGACCGGGGACGCCTGGTCCGGGAGGCGATCACCGTCCTGCTCGCCGACCTGGACGCACGGGGGGAAGACAGCGTGCTGGCCATCCGGCTGGGCCTGCGCGCGCGAACGGATACAGGTGACGGATTACCCGACGACCGGTGAGGTAGCCCCCGCGGAGACGGGCGGTACCGCCGGCTTCCAGGTCCATCTCGACGTGTTCGAAGGTCCCTTCGACCTGCTGCTCGCGCTCATCTCCAAGCACAAGCTGGACATCACCGAAGTCGCGCTCTCCCAGGTCACCGACGAGTTCATCGGGTACATCCGGGCACTGGCCGGCGGCTGGGACCTGGACCAGGCCAGCTATTTCCTCGTCGTCGCCGCCACGCTGCTCGACCTCAAGGCGGCCCGGCTGCTGCAGGCCGGCGAGGTCGAGGACGAAGAGGACCTGGCCCTGCTCGAGGCCAGGGACCTGCTGTTCGCCCGGCTGCTGCAGTACCGCGCCTACAAGGAAGTCGCGGCGGTGTTCGCGGGCCGGATGGCGTCGGCCGCGCGGCGCTTCCCGCGGCGGGTGCCGCTCGAGCCGCGGTTCGCCAGCCTGCTGCCCGAGGTGCTGCTCGGCCTCGGCCCGGCCGAGTTCGCCCGGATCGCCGCGCGCACCCTCGCGCCCAGGCCGCCGCCGGTGGTCTCGACCGAGCACATCCACACGCCGCGCACCACCGTCCGCGAGCAGGCGGAGATAATCAGCAGTAAGCTCCGCGAGCTCGGCCGGGCCACCTTCCGGGGCCTGACCTCGGACTGCGCAGGGACGTACGAGGTGGTGGCCAGGTTCCTGGCCCTGCTCGAGCTCTACCGCGAGGCGGCGGTCTCCCTCGAGCAGCTGGCCCCGCTCGGCGAGCTGTACGTCACCTGGACCGGGACGCAGGAGAAGGAAGGCGAAGAATAAATTGATACCGAACGGCTCCGATCCGAGCCCCGCTGACGCCGCCGACGTGGCCGGCGGCGGGACCCAGGAGCTGCCCGGCCTGCGCACCTGCATGGAGGCCGTCCTGCTCGTGGTGGACGAACCCGTTTCCGACCTGCTGCTCGCCCAGGTGCTCGAGCGGCCCAGGGACGAGGTGGCCGCCGAGTTGCGCGCGCTGTCCGCCGCCTACACCGCCGAAGGCCGCGGCTTCGACCTGCGCGAGGTCGCCGGCGGCTGGCGGCTGTACACCCGGGAGGAGTGCGCCCCGGTGGTGGAGCGGTTCCTCACCGACGGCCAGGAGGTACGGCTCACCCAGGCCGCGCTGGAGGCCCTCGCCGTGGTCGCCTACCGGCAGCCGGTGAGCCGGGCCCGGGTGTCGGCGGTCCGCGGCGTCAACTGCGACGGGGTGATGCGCACGCTCACCCTGCGCGGGCTGGTGGAGGAGCAGGCGACCGATCCGGAGACCGGCGCGATCCTGTACCGGACCACCGACTACTTCCTCGAGCGGCTCGGCCTGGCCAGCCTGGCCGAGCTGCCGGCGCTGGCGCCGTTCCTGCCGGAGAACGTCGAGGACGAGCAGGACGCGGGTCATGGTCCCTGACGACCAGGAGCGGGACACGCTCGTCGACGCCTACGGCCCCGAAGGCGTCCGGCTGCAGAAGGTGCTCGCCGCCGCGGGCGTCGGCAGCCGGCGGGCCTGCGAGGAGCTGATCGGCGAGGGCAGGGTCGAGGTCGACGGGCAGGTCGTCCGCAGGTTCGGCGCCCGGGTCGATCCCGAGCGCCAGGTGATCAAGGTGGACGGGCGCCGCATCCCGTCCCGCCAGGATCTGGTCTACCTGGCCCTCAACAAGCCCCCCGGGGTGCTCACCGCGATGTCCGACGACCGCGGCCGCAAGACCATCGCCGACCTGCTGCCCAGCGGCGGCGAGCGGCTGTTCCACGTGGGCAGGCTGGACTACGACACCGAGGGCCTGATCCTGCTCACCAACGACGGCGAGCTCGCGCACCGGCTCGCCCACCCCCGGTACGGCGTGCTCAAGACCTACCTGGCCGACGTGACCGGGTCGGTGCCCTCCGGCCTCGGCCGGCGGCTGGCCACCGGCATCCAGCTCGAGGACGGCGTGGCGACCGCGGACAGGTTCCGGGTGGTCGACCGGTCAGGGTCCAGGGCGCTGGTGGAGATCACCCTGCACGAGGGGCGCAAGCACATCGTCCGGCGGATGCTGGCCGAGGCCGGGCACCCGGTCAGCCGCCTGGTGCGCACCCAGCTCGGACCGGTCCGGCTGGGCTCGCTGCCGCCGGGGCGCAGCCGCGAGCTGACCACCGCCGAAATAGGCGAGCTCTACCAGGCAGTTGGTCTGTAGCCTGGTAGAGCAGTGAGCCTTTTTCAACCGTCCGCTGTGCACCGCGGAGAGCTGATGGATCTCCTGAGGTTGAAAAAGGTTCATCAAGCGGTCGAACGAGGAGGATCCGTGCCGGTCAGGGCAATCCGGGGTGCCGTCCAGGTGGAGGCCAACCAGCGGGAGGCCATCATCGAGGGAACCGCGGAACTCGTGGCCGAGGTGATGGAGCGCAACGAACTGGTCACCGACGACGTGATCAGTGTCCTGTTCACCGCCACCCCCGACCTCACCGAGGAGTTCCCCGCGCTGGCCGCGCGCAAGACCGGGTTCCACGACGTCCCGCTGCTGTGCGCGACCGAGATCGACATGCCGACGGCGATGCCGCGGGTCGTCCGGCTGCTCATGCACGTCGAGACCGACCGGCCGCGTTCGGCGATCCGGCACGTCTACCTGCGCGGCGCGGCCGCGCTGCGGCTGGACATCGCCCAGTGACCACCCGCCCGGGCCCCCCCGGGCCGCCCGGCGCGCTGTTCCCGGGTGGTGTCGTGATCATCGGCACTGGCCTGATCGGGACGTCTATCGGGCTCGCGCTGCGCGAGCGCGGCGTCCGCGTATGGCTGGCCGACGGCGACCACCGCGCCGCCAGCATGGCGGCCTCCCTCGGCGCCGGAGACCTGCTCCCCGCCGCCGCACCTCTCCCTGCCCCGGCGGAAGGCGGCAGGCCCGTCCCCGCGGATGCCGCGCCTGTCCCTGCGTCCGCCGCGGGTGCCGCGCCCGTTCCTGTGTCCGCTCCTGGGGCTGCGCCCGTTCCTGCGCCCGCCGTGGGTGCTGCGCCCGTTCCTGCGCCCGCTGCCGGTGCTGCGCCCGTCCCTGCGTCCGCTCCTGGTGCTGCGCCCGTTCCTGTGTCCGCCGCGGGTGCTGCGCCCGTTCCTGTGTCCGCCGCGGGTGCTGCGCCCGTTCCTGTGTCCGCTCCGGGTGCTGCGCCCGTTCCTGTGTCCGCCGCGGGTGCGCCTGTCCCTGCGTCCGCTCCGGGTGCTGCACCCGTTCCGGTGTCCGCCGCGGGTGCGCCTGTCCCTGCGTCCGCTCCGGGTGCTGCGCCCGTTCCTGTGTCCGCCGCGGGTGCCGCGCCCGGCCTCGCGTCCCCGGTTGGTGCCGCTCCCCTGCTCGCGCCGCCGCCGGGGGGTGCCGCCGATCTCGCCGTGCTCGCGGTCCCGCCGGACGCGGTCGCCCCGGTGCTCGCGGCCGCCCAGGCCGCCGGGCTGGCGGCCTGCTACACCGACGTGGCCAGCGTGAAGGCCCGCCCGCTCGCCATGGTGCGCGCCCTGGGCTGCGACCTGGCCAGCTACGTTCCGGGGCACCCGCTGGCCGGACGCGAGCGCAGCGGCCCCGCCGCGGCCCGCGCGGACCTGTTCCTCGGCCGCCCGTGGGCGCTGTGCCCCGCAGCCGAGACCACGCCGCGCGCGATCGCGTCCGTCACGTCACTCGTCACCGCCTGCGGGGCCGAGCCGGTCACGGCGGCGGCCGAGGAGCACGACCGCTGGGTCGCGCTGGTCTCGCACGCGCCGCACGTGGTCGCCGCGGCCATGGCGGCCCGGCTGGCCGCCGCCTCGGACGGGGCGCTGGGCCTGGCCGGCCAGGGACTGCGGGACGTGACCAGGATCGCGGCCGGCGACACCGCACTGTGGACCCAGATCCTGCTGGCCAACGCGGCCGGCGTCAGCGAGGTGCTCGCGCTCGTCGCGGACGACCTCCGCCAAGCCGCCGGCGCACTCGCCGACGCCGAGGCAGCCGACGGTGCACAGACGGACCCCGAGGCGGCACTGACCGGCCAGACGGGGGAGAAGGCGGCCGCGCGACTGGCTGCGCTGCTGGACGCCGGCGGGGCAGGCGTCGCCCGGATTCCGGGCAAGCACGCGGGCCCGGCGACACGGTACGCGATCGTCCAGGTTGTCATCCCGGACCAGCCGGGTGAGCTGGCCCGGCTCTTCCAGGCGTGCGGGGAGGCCGGCGTCAACATCGAGGACATCGGCATCGAGCACTCCCCGGGCCTGCCGTCCGGCGTCGCCGAGCTCGCGGTCAACCCCGCCGCGGCCGCCCCTCTGGCAGCGGCCCTGTCCGCCTGCGGCTGGCCCGCTCACGCCCCCCAGCCCGACCCGGGGCCCGGCGGTGCTGCTGGTTAAGGCGTCTCGCGCAGCCAGCCGCCCGAGCAAGCAAGATCGATGCCGAGTTACCCCCCACCTGAGGGTCAGAACTCGCCATCGATCATGGAGCCCGGAGCGCGAGGGCAGGCATGCAGAGCCGGCGGGGCTCGGCGCCCTGTCCGGCTGCGCCCGGCCGGCCCACGCCCCCAGCCCGACCAGGGATCGGGAGGGCATCATGATCATCCCGACTTTGCACACGCTACGACCACAGAAAACGATGACTCTTCCCGACTTTTGGTCGTAGCGTGTGCAAGGTGGCTGCCAGGCGGCCCGCCCAGCACCACTCCCCGCTGATTTCCATGATCACCCGACTTTCCATGCGGAGCGTCACCGTATATCGGGACAAACTGTGATGGTACTTTGACGTACCGCATGGAAAGTGGCTGCGTACAGGCGCGAGGGGAGCGCGGCGGCCGGACGGAGGGCAGGCGGCGGCCGGACGGAGGGCAGGCGGGGCGCCGGTAGCATCACTTCGTGGCTGATTGCCTTGTCATCGCGGTAGATGGACCCTCCGGCTCCGGCAAATCGAGTGCCGCGCGCGGGGCGGCCCGGGCGCTCGGCCTGCGCTATCTGGACACCGGCGCCATGTATCGCGCGCTGACCTGGTGGTTGCTGGACAGGAACGCCGACGTGACCGACACCGCGCTCGTAGCCGCCAGCGCGTCCCGCCCGGCCATCGAGGTGGGCACCGATCCCGACCAGCCGTATGTGACCGTGGACGGCGCTGACGTGTCCGGCCCGATCCGCGACCGGCCGGTGTCCAACGCGGTCAGCGCGGTGGCTCTGGTTCCCGAGGTGCGCAGGCACCTGATCGCCCGGCAGCGGGAGATCATCGCCAAGGCGTGCGCGGAGGCCGGCGGGATCGTCGCCGAGGGACGCGACATCGGTACCGTGGTGGCGCCGGACGCGGCGGTCAAGGTATTCCTCACCGCCGCCGAGACCGCCCGTGCCCGCCGCCGCGCCGCCGACCTGGCCGCCGATCCCGCCGCGACGGTCGAGCTGACGCTGGCCGAGCAGGCGCGCAGGGACCGGCTGGATGCCCCGCAGACGGAGCAGGCAGCCGACGCCGTGCCGATCGACTCCACCACGCTCAACGTCGCCGAGGTGGTCGGCGTGATCGTCGCCCTGGCGCATTCCCGGCGGGCCGCCGCCGCAGACGCGGCCCGGAGGGCCTGATATGCCGAACGCGCACCGCGTGAGCCCGCTGGCCGCTCCGGGACGAGGGCCTGATCTGCCGAACGCGCACCGCGTGAGCCCGCTGGCCGGCCCGGGACGAGGGCCTGATATGCCGAACGCGCACCGCTTGAGCCCGCTGGCCTGCCCGGGACGAGGGCCTGATATGCCGAACGCGCACCGCTTGAGCCCGCTGGCCGGCCCGGGACGAGGGCCTGATCTGCCGAACGCGCACCGCGTGAGCCCGCTGGCCTGCCCGGGACGAGGGCCTGATCTGCCGAACGCGCACCGCGTGAGCCCACTGGCCGGCCCGGGACGAGGGCCTGATCTGCCGAACGCGCACCGCGTGAGCCCACTGGCCGGCCCGGGACGGGGGCCTGGTAGGCCGAACGTAAACCGCTTGAACTCGCCGGCCGGCCCGGCACGGAGGGCCTGATATGCCGAACGCGCACCGCGTGGACTCGCCGGCCGAGCCAGAGCTGGCGCCGGACAGCGTCGAGTCCCCGTCCGCGCCCGCACCCGTGGTGGCGGTCGTCGGCCGGCCGAACGTGGGCAAGTCCACCCTCGTCAACCGGATCCTCGGCAGCCGCCAGGCCGTCGTGGAGGACACCCCGGGCGTCACCCGGGACCGGGTCGCCTACGACGCGACCTGGTCCGGGCGCGCGTTCACCCTGGTGGACACCGGCGGCTGGGATCCAGCGGTCGAGGGCACCGAGGCGCTGGCCGCCCGGGTCGCCTGGCAGGCGCGGGTAGCCGTGGACGCGGCGAACGCGGTGCTGTTCGTCGTGGATGCCGTCGTCGGGGCGACCGACGCGGACGAGGCGGTCGCCGCCGTGCTGCGCCGCAGCGGCAAGCCGGTGGTGCTGGCGGCCAACAAGGTGGACGACGCGCCCGGCGAGCCTGCCGCGGCCTCGCTGTGGTCGCTGGGCCTCGGCGAGCCGTTTCCGGTGAGCGCGCTGCACGGGCGGGGCAGCGGAGACCTGCTGGACGCGGTTCTCGGCTCGCTGCCGGACGCGCCGCCGGAGCCGTTCGGCGCCGTTCAAGGGCCCCGGCGGGTCGCGCTGATCGGCCGCCCCAACGTGGGCAAGTCCAGCCTGCTTAACAAGCTCGCGGGCGAGCAGCGGGCGGTGGTCGACAAGGTGGCGGGCACCACGAGAGACCCGGTCGATGAGCTCATCGAGCTGTCCGGGAAGACCTGGCGGTTCGTCGACACCGCCGGCATCAGGCGCCGGTTCCGGGAGAGCCAGGGCGCCGACTACTACGCGGCACTGCGAACCGCGGGAGCGCTGGACCGGGCCGAGGTCGCCGTCGTGCTGATCGACGCGAGCGAGCCGCTCACCGAGCAGGATCTGCGCATCGTCAGCATGGTGATCGAGGCCGGCCGGGGGCTGGTGCTGGCCTTCAACAAGTGGGACCTGGTGGACGAGGACCGGCGCCGGTTCCTCGATCGCGAGCTCGACCGGCAGCTGTACACCGCACGGTGGGCGCCGCGGGTGAACCTGTCGGCCGAGACCGGACGGCACCTGGACAGGCTTGTCCCGGCCATCGAGACGGCGCTGGCCGGCTGGGAGTCCCGGATTCCCACGGGCAGGCTGAACGCCTGGCTGAGCGGGCTGGTCGCGGCGACGCCGCCGCCGGTGCGCGGCGGGAAGCAGCCGAAGATCATGTTCGCCACCCAGGCAGGCGCGGCGCCGCCGCACTTCGTGCTGTTCACCACCGGCTTCCTGGAAGCTTCCTACCGCCGGTTCATCG
This sequence comes from uncultured Actinomycetes bacterium, assembly GCA_963702235.1. Lineage (GTDB taxonomy): Bacteria > Actinomycetota > Actinomycetes > Streptosporangiales > Streptosporangiaceae > PALSA-505. The sequence goes on along the minus strand of CAVPBZ010000011.1, from coordinate 14,708 downwards.
AGCGGCGGCTGCGCGAGGAGTTCGGCTTCGAGGGCAGCCCGATCCGGGTCTCCGTCCGCCCCCGGGACAAGCGCTCCGGCCGTCCCGCGCGGACCAGCGGCGCCAGCCGCTGAGGGGTCACTCCCGCGCCGGGTCAACTGGAGCTGGGTCAGCCGGCACTGGGTCAGCCGGCACTGGGGTCAGCCGGCACTGGGGTCAGCTAGCACTGGGGTCGGTGACCTGGCCGAGGAACAGCGGCAGCCCGGTGGCGGTGTCAGTGATCGCGAACAGGAACGGGTGGTCCACGATCATCGTCACCGGCCGGGCCGGAGCCATGGCGGCCATCACCCGCATCACGACCGCGGTGGCGGCGGCGGCCTCGGTGCCCTTCTCGTTGACGTCGATGAACGCCTTGTGCACGACCGCGCTGATGCACAGCGGCTCGGCGGCGGTGATGCCGCTGAAGTCCGCCTCACCGCGGCTGAAGGCCTGCCTGATGCCCAGCTGCCGCAGCACCGGCACCAGGCCGAACGCGCATTCCTGCCGGAACCTGGGCAGCGCGAGGGACACCCGGCGGCGGCGGGCCTGCCCGGCCAGGCCGCCGAGCCCGGCGGTGAGGTCGTCGGGCAGCCCGGCCAGCGCCCCGTCCGGCAGCACGATCGTCATGGCCAGCCTCCCGCCCAGGTAGGGCAGCAGCACCACCTGGTACCCGTCACCGCGCAGGTACGGCAGCTCCTCGGTCAGCCGCATCGTGGGCACGGTCACCGCGGCGGCTGCCCCCGGGCCGCCGGGGTAGAACGGGGCGTCCCGGGTCGCCCGCTCAGGGAACGGGTGCGCCCAGGCCGCCTTCAGGTAGATCGCGTTGACCAGCACCAGCCGGGTGAGCGCGTCGAGCGCGCCGGGCGGGACCAGGCCGGCGATCTTGCCCTCGGTCTGCTTCTCGACCAGCTCGTTGATCTCCCCCCGCGCCGCCTCGGCGGCGCGGGCGAAGTCGGCGTCCCTGACGCTGACCGCGGCGGCCTCGCGCAGGACCGCGGTGAACCCGGGCCGCAGCGGCAGCCCGGCCTGTACCCACATCGTGTTGGGCGCGCGGAACGTGACGCCGTCACCGGGCAGGTCCGCCAGCGCGGCGGACAGCACGCGGAGCCCGCCGGCAGCCGCGTCAGGCCCGCGCAGCCGCAGCGCGGTGGCGAGCTCGGCCGCCGTCTGGCCGCGTGCCCCGCACAGCGCCATCCGCAGCGCGGCAGCGATGCTGGCGGGAGAGAGCACCAGGTTGCCGCCGTCGGCGGCGAGCAGCCGGTACAGAGCCGCGCCGAAGGCCTCGTCCCCAGCCGGGGTGGTCGTGGTCGCGCCGGTCATCGGGACCTCGGATCTCGCCCGGCCCGGCGCGGCCGTGCGGGCCGCGCCGCTGGCCTGCGCCTGGCGGCCGTAACCGCTGCGCGGGCCGGTCGAACTCGCCGTCCCTCGCGCCGGCCAGGAACGCGTCCCACTCGGCCGGCGTGAAGACGAGCGCGGGGCCGGCCGCATCCCGGGAGTGACGCACGGCGACCCGCCCGCCGGACAGGTGCGCGAGCTCGACGCAATTCCCTCCGGTGGGGCCGCTGTGGCTGCTCTTCACCCAGGCCGCGGCGCTGAGGTCGGCCGGCCTGCGGTCAGGCGCACTGGTCATGCTGGGCCTCCGTCTCGGCCAGGACTTCCCGGATCAGATCCTCGGAGCTGTGCGGGTCGGCGCTCAGGATGCTCATCCGCTCCATGGCCAGCAGGTAGCGGTCGACGTCAGGGCGCTTGTCCAGGTAAAGAGCGCTGGTCAGCTGCTCCACGTACACGATGTCGGGCATCTCGGGGTCAGCGAACCGCAGGATGCTGAACCCGCTCGGGGCGGCGGTCCCGGCCGCGCCGCGGGGGATGATCTGCAGGGTGAGGTTGCGGCGCGCGCTCGACTTCAGCAGGTACTCGAGCTGCTCGTGCATGACCCCGTGGTCGGCGACCGGGCGGCGCAGCGCCTGCTCGTCCAGGATCACCCACAGCCGCAGCTCGCCCGCGGCGAACCGGCGCTGGCGCTCCTTGCGCAGGATGACGTGCCGGTCCGCCTCGTCATGCGGGATGTCGCCCAGCGCGAGCACCGCGGTCGCGTAGTCCTCGGTCTGCAGCAGGCCGGGGACGAACTGGGGCTCGTAGACGCGGATCGACTCGGCGGCCTCCTCCAGCCCGATGTAGGGCTGGAACCAGCCGGGCAGGATGTCGTTGTAGCGGTACCACCAGCCCGGCCTGTTGGCCTGGCTGGCCAGCGTGAGCAGCTGCTCACGCTCGCCGGGGTCGGTGAGGCCGTAGAGCGTGAGCAGGTCGGCGACGTCGATCTCCCTGACCGCGTTCCGGCCGAGCTCGATGCGGCTGATCTTCGACTCCGAGCCGCGGATGGCGAAAGCCGCCTCCTGAGCGGTGATCCCCCGCTCCTCGCGGAGCCGGCGCAGTTGGATGCCGAGCAGGATGCGGAGGGCAGTGGGGCCTCCTGACAGTCCCTCGGGGTTCATCAGCGCAATTCCCCTAGCATCGTTACCGGGCCTTCCTTCTCGCGGCCGGGCGGGCCCCCGCTGCTGTGTCGCGGGGCGGGACTACCTGGCCGTTCCGGTGCCTATCGTGATCTCTCAGTCCGGCGGGGGTACCGTGTCTCCTGGCCACGCAATCGCGACGCAATTGCGTGGCGCTCTTGCATATAACCCGACTTCCCTTTCATGGTATCGCATTTGCGATTTCATGCCACTCCCCAAATGCTTTCGGAATTGTCGGGCCGACGGTCAGTGCCCAGTTCCCGGCCCGCCCCTCAGTAGTGACTGGAATGACCGGTCAGTTGTGGCCCACCGGGTGAGGCAACTGTCGTTCTCGCAGGTCATCACCCTGATCGGCCGGACTCGGGACAGCTCGCGGGACCGTCCGGCAATTGCGCGGCGGTGACGAGCGTCGCCGCGCGCTCGCGCCGTCGTTACTCCTGGTAAAGGTCGCCTGCTAGCTACATCGCAGCTACGTCGCAGGCTTCCGGCCGGTCTTTGAGAATGAGCTACGCCGGGCGCGTGCAAATGCCCGGATCCCGCGCCGGCGCAGTCCGGTGCAAATGCGCAGCTTTTTGCCCGGGAGACGCCAGGGGCCATTAGGACAGCCACACGACAAGATCGCTGGTACCCGGCCCGCCCGGCGCGGGGACGTGCCGCTTCAGCCCGCGGCGACGCGCCGTCCGGGTCAGGCACCGCGGCCTGCCGGGAGCCCCTGGGGCGCCCAGGTGCCGCTCCCGCCGGGACAGGCGACGGGTCCCGCGGCACGGCCGACGGCCCCCGCCGGGACGGCGACGGCCTCGCCGGGACAGGCGTCGCGCCCGACAGCGGTCATACCCCGGTCACTGTGCGTGATCAGCGAGCGCGCCCGGCGCCGCGCGGCGCGTGAGTGGGTGGCCGCCGCGCGCGCGCCCGCCCGCGCGGCGCCTGAGTGGCTGGCTGACACGCGCCCGCCCGCACGGGTGTCCGACCCTCGACTGCGGGACCGATCCCCGGGCCGCTGAGCAGGCCAGAACTGGGCTCCCCGACCGGGTTCCGGTCCGCACATGATCTACGCAAGTGCCTGACACAAATCTATATGACGCAATCTCAGATAGGATTTCACATCGCGCATGTTTTCTGTAATATGTTGGTCACGGTCCGAACCCACCTCATGGATCCCCTCCTCCCGCAGGCTAGGTTCGCCCAGGCAGGCACGCTTCTGCACCCCGAGGAGAGGAGTGAGCTGCCGTGGCTATTGGTCCGACAGTGCGGCGGCGCCGACTCGGCAGCGAGCTCCGGCGGCTGCGCGAAGCGCGCTCGATCAAGCTGGAAGAGGTCGCTGACCAGCTGGGCGTGGCGGCCTCCACGCTGTCCCGGATCGAGACGGGCAAGGCCCCGACCAAGACCGCGTACCTGACCGCCCTGCTCGAGCTGTACGGCGTCACCGACGCCGGCCAGCGGCAGGTGCTGCTGGACATGGCGCGCGAGGGCCACCGCAAGGGCTGGTGGGCCGTCTATGACGACGTGCTGCCCACCGGGTTCGGCATCTACGTCGGCCTCGAGGCCGAGGCGGCCGGGCTCCGGGTCTATGAGACGCAGGTGATCAACGGCCTGCTGCAGACCGCCGCCTATACCCAGGCGGTGCTGCGCGAGGTGCACAAGAAGGACACGCCCGAGCAACTCCAGCGGCTGGCCGAGCTGCGGCTGAAGCGCCAGGAGGTGCTGGACCGGGAGGATCCGCCGGACCTGTGGCTGATCCTGGACGAGAGCGTGATCCGCCTGCCCATCGGCGGCCCCGAGGTCATGCGCAGCCAGCTCGAGCATCTGGTCGAGGCCAGCCAGTGGCCCAGCATCACGCTGCAGGTGCTTCCGTTCTCGTCGGGCGCACACCCGGCGCTGATGGGACCGTTCTCCATCATCGAGTTCCCCGAACGAGGTGATCAAGACGTGGTCTATTTCGACTCCTGGGGAGGGCCGATCTACCTGGAGAAAGACAGGGATGTGCGGGCTTGTGCGGAGGCGTTCGACCGGCTGCGCGCGGCCGCGCTGTCACCGGGCGACTCAGCAGACATGGCCAGCAAGCTGGCCGCCGAACTCACTTAACCACCGACATTTGCGGAAGGAGAAGCGGATGACACCCGACCTGACCGGGATCCGCTGGTTCAAGAGCAGCGCGAGCAGCACCAATGGGTGCGTCGAAGTGGCACACCTGCCGGACGGGGGCGTCGCGGTCCGCGACACAAAGGACCGCGGCAAGGCGCCGCACGTTTATACCCGGCACGAGTGGCAGGCCTTCCTGACCGGCGCGAAGAACGGCGAATTCGATCCGCCGAGCGTCTGACAGGTAGGCCTGCACCCGCGATCTGCCCGCCGCCGCTGCATGCGGTCTGCGGCGGCGGGCGCTTGCGGGTGCCTCGCATCTGGGCTGCATGACGGCCCGCCAGCTGTCACGATACGAGGGTGGGGATGGTGGGTACGGGCGGCGACTGGAGAGTGACGTTCCGGCCCGATATCCCGAGCCCGGCCCGCATCTACGACTACCTGCTGGGCGGCAAGGACAACTACCCGGCCGACCGGGAAGCAGCCGAGGAGATCCTCGCCGCCGCCCCCGACGCGCGGACGTCCGCGCTGGAGAACCGGGCGTTCATGCGGCGGGCGGTGCAGTACCTGGCCGCCGAGGCCGGGATACGCCAGTTCATCGACATCGGCACCGGCCTGCCCACCCAGGGCAACGTGCACGAGATGGCCCAGATCTACGCGCCGGAGGCCCGGGTCGTCTACGTCGACAACGACCCGGTGGTGCTCGCGCACGACCGGTCCATGCTGCACGGCGTGGCGAACACCGCCATCATCGAGCAGGACCTGCGCCGCCCGGCCCGGATACTCGCCGACGGCGAACTGGCCAAGCTGATCGACTTCGAGGAGCCGGCCGGGCTGCTGCTGGGGGCGATCATGCACTTCATCGCCGACGCGGACGACCCGGCGGGCCTCATCACCCGGCTGCTGGACGGCCTCGCACCGGGCAGCTACCTGGTTCTTTCGCATGGCACCGCCGACAGCAGGCCAGAGTCGGCGAAGGCGGAACGGGTGTTCGACCGGGCCACGGCGCGAGTGTACTTGCGCACCCGCGACGAGGTGCAGGCCATGCTCGCCGGCCTCGAGCTGATCGACCCCGGGCTGGTGTGGGCGCCGCAGTGGCGCCCCGACCCGGTCGCGGACGGCACCGGGGATCCGGGCAGGTCACACGTGTACGCAGTCGTCGCCCGGAAGCCCGCGCGGCCGGACGGCGGCTAGCCGCCCAGGCCGCACCGAACCACGCTGGCCCGGCGGCAGCCGTCGCGGCACCCGCCGTTAGGCTGGGAAAGTGCGATACCGACCGCTGGGTGATTCCGGGCTGCTGGTCTCCGTCGTGGGACTCGGCTGCAACAGCTTCGGCCGCAGGCTGGACGCCGGCGGGGCCCGCGGCGTGGTCGACGCGGCGATCGAGTCGGGCATCACGCTGCTCGACACCGCGGAGTCCTACGGCGGGAACGGCCGCTCGGAGGAGATCCTGGGCGAGGTGCTGGCCGGCCGGCGCGACCAGGTGGTGCTGGCCACCAAGTTCGGCGGATCCGACGTCGGGTACGGCCCCGCGGCGGGGGCCAGGGGCGGCCGCGCCTACATCCGGCGGGCCGTCACCCAGTCGCTGCGCCGGCTGCGCACCGACTACATCGACCTGTACCAGCTGCACCAGCCCGACCCGGTTACGCCGATCGCCGAGACGATCGCCGCCCTGGACGACCTGGTGCACGAGGGCATCGTGCGGTACGTCGGCCACTCCAACTTCTCCGGCTGGCAGATCGCCGACGGGTCACATGTGGCCGGGCGGATGCGGGCGGCGCCGTTCGTGTCCGCGCAGAATCACTGGTCGTTGCTGGAGCGGGCCGTGGAGGCAGAGGTCGTCCCCGCCGCGAGGCACTTCGGGCTGGGCGTCCTGCCGTACTTCCCGCTGGCGAACGGGCTGCTGACCGGGAAGCTGCGGCGCGGCCAGGAGCCGGCGCCGGGCACCAAGCTGGCCGGCCGGACCGGCTATATCACCGACGAGAAGATGGACCGGGTCGAGGCGCTGATCACCTGGGCGGGCGAGCAGGGCGTCACGCTGCTCGAGGTGGCCATCGGCTGGCTGGCCGCGCAGCCCGGCTGCGGGTCGGTGATCGCCGGGGCGATGTCGGCCGAGCAGGTCAGGGCGAACGCGGCGGCGGGCAGCTGGATCCCGTGCGCCGAGCAGCTGGCCGAGATCGACAAGATCGTCCCGCCGCCCGCCCCGGCCAGCTGAGACCGGCCGGGACGACAAGATCGTCCCGCCGCACGCTGCCCGCCGCGGCCAGCTGAGACCGGCCGGGACACGCGGTCAGCCCTGGCCGGCCGCCGTCTGGTAGAGCGCGGCCACGTTCGGGCCGAACGCCGCGGAGTAGGAGATCTGCGGCAGGTTCCCGCCCTGCTGGTACCCGCCGATGACCCCGATCACCGAGCCGTCGCCGGTGGCCGGGCGCACGTCGCGCAGGAACGGGCCGCCGCTGGTGCCGTCGGTGTAGCGGCCGCAGTCGAACTCCAGCTGGTGCGGGAGCGGCACGCTGGTGCGCCCCGTGCAGGTCACCGGCCGCTCCTCGCCGTCCGGATAGCCGATCACCCGGACCGCAAGCCCGGGCGGCTGGCCGGTGCGCAGCTGCTCGGCCCCGGTCACGTCCTCGATCCGCAGCCTGGTTCCCGGCTGGCTGACGATCAGGAACGCGACGTCGTCATCGGGGCTGGCCGACGACGACCAGGCCCGGTCCACGATGACCCGGCTGACGGGCCAGACCCCGTACGGGGCGCTGCCGCCGGAGTAACCCGGCACGAAGTCGATCGCCCCGGAGTGATGCCATACGCAGTGCGCCGCGGTGATCGCCAGAATCCCGGTGCGGGCTGTGCACGACGCTTGCGGTGCAGAAGTGACTGCCCAGCTTCCCGGCGCTGGTGACGGAGAACAGCGCGCCCACGGCCGGGATCCCGCCGAATGGCATCGCAGCCGCTCTGACCGGCGGCGCGGCGGCCGCCGTCCTGGGCGCCGACCTCATCGCGGCGGCCAGGTGCAGGGCGGCCCGGGCCGCGCTGCCCGCCGCTGGCGTCATCGCGCCGAGCACCAGTGCGCCGAGCGCCAGCCCGGTGACCGCGCGCGCGGCCGGCCCGGCCCGGCTGCCGGTGCGGGCGCCAGCCTCGCGTCGGGGCACTCGTCCCTCCAGCCCGCTCCGTTGCCACCCGCCTGGCGCGCCCGCGGCGCGCACTATGTGCAGCTTAGTGTGATTGTCCAGGTAAAGCCCGTAGGGCTCGGGGGTGATCAGCCGGCGGCTACTGCCATTCGTTGCGCACGGTGCTCTCCCCTCCGCTGTCGGCCCGCGATCGGGAGCCGCGGTGCACCGCTAGCGTAGGCACACGAGCGGCAAATCACCCCTAACCTTGACACCTAAGTCAGGTTTCTGTGACGATGCGGCATTAGTTCCTTACCTGGCGTTACGCGATAATCGAGACGCTCATCCGCTTCGCGCGTGGGGAGTGCCCATGGCCGCCGTCCGCCTGCCCGGCGTGATGACCGTCCCGTTCCGGCGGGTGGCGGGCAGCGTGGCGCAGTGGCAGGTCTGGTCGCTGGCCGAGCCGCTGCGCACCCTGGTGATCGGCGTGGTCGCGCTGGCGGCCGCGGTGCTGGCCGTCGCGACGGTCCGCACCTCCTGGCGGCTGTCCGACCTGGCCGTTTTCGCGGCGCTGCTGGCGTGCGGCGTCATCACGATCGAATCGTCCCGCGCGGTGCGCGAGGCGCACGGGACAGTGGGCAGGGATCTGCAGACCGTCTGGTACCTGGCGATGGCGGTCGCGCTGCCGCCCGGCTATGTCCTGCTCGCGCCGGTGCCGCTGGCCGCGTACCGGCTCTGGCGGGTCCGCAGCGGGTTCGCCTACCGGCGGGTGTATAGCAACGCGACCATCAGCCTCGGCTACGGCGCGGCCTCGCTGGTGTTCCACGCGGTCCCCCGCTCGGTGGCCGGTCTCGTGCCCGGGTCCGGAACGCACGTGATCACCTGGACCGGCGTAGTGGCCGGCTGCGGCGTGCTGGCCTGGCTGATCAACAACGCGCTGCTGCTCGCCGCCATCAAGCTGTCCGATCGGGGTGCCCGGGTCCGCGACCTGTTCGCCAACCGGGAGGCGTCCGCCTCCGACCTGATCGAGCTCACCCTCGCGGTCTCGCTGTCCCTCGTCGTCGCGATCAACCCGGTGCTGATGGCCTTGTCGCTGCCGCCGGTCGTGCTCTACCGGCGTTACCTCATGCGCGCCCAGCTGGGCGCGCAGGCCCGGATCGATGCCAGGACCGGGCTGCTGAACGCGGGAACGTGGCAGCACGAGGCGGAGGCCGAGTTCGCCCGGGCGCAGCGCACCGGCACGGCGCTGGCCGTGGCGATGGTCAACGTGGACCATTTCGCCACGGTCAACGACACCGTCGGCCACCCGGCGGGTGACCGGGTGCTGCGCGGCATCGCGAGCTCGCTCGCAGGCGACCTGCGCAGTTACGACCTCACCGGCCGGTACGGCGGCGACGAGTTCGCCATCCTGTTCCCGCACACCGGGGCGAAAGAGGCACGCAGGATCAGCGAGCGGCTCCGCGACAAGATCGCGGGCGATCCGGTGGTGATCCAGGACGGCAGCCACGCCGGGTACATCTTCCGGCTTACCGTGTCGATCGGGGTCGCCGCGACGGACACCCCGGCCGGGCCGTTCAGCGAGCTCGTCGCCACCGCGGACGCCGCGCTCCGCCAGGTCAAGGCCGCGGGCGGCAACCGGGTGGGCGTCCTCGCCGGCGAGGCCGGGCGAGCCGGGACCAGGCTGACCTGACAGCACGTCCGGCCGAGCACCCGCTGCTCGATGACCCGCGATCCCAGTGAGAGGATCAGTCCCCGGGCAGCCAGACGAGGTTGAGGAGACCAGGCATGAAAGCCGCCGTGTATGACCGCACCGGGCCGGCCCGCGAGGTGCTGCGGATCGCGGAGATCGAGCGGCCAGAGCCCGGTCCGGGCGAGGTGCGGGTCCGGGTCTACCTGTCGGGCGTCAACCCGACCGACTGGAAGAGCCGCGCGGGCGCGACACCGCGCCCGATCGATGGCTTCCAGATCCCGCACCATGACGGGGCGGGCGTCATCGACGCCGTCGGCGAGGGGGTGGATCCCGGCCGGGTGGGCGAGCGGGTCTGGCTATGGCTCGCGGCCGCCGGGCGGCGCTGGGGGACAGCGGCCGAGTGGACCGTGGTGCCCACCGAGCGGGCGGCGCGGCTGCCCGGCCGGGTCTCGATGGAACTCGGCGCCAGCCTCGGCGTCCCCGCGATCACCGCGCACCGCTGCCTGTTCGCCGACGGGCCGCTCGACGGCAAGACCGTGCTGGTCGCCGGGGGAGCGGGCGCGGTCGGCCACTTCGCGATCGAGCTGGCCAAGCGGGCCGGGGCCAGGGTGGTCAGCACGGTCAGCAACCTGGAGAAGGCCGGGCTCGCCAGCCAGGCAGGCGCCGACCTCGTTGTGAACTACACCGAGCCGGACGCGAAGGACCGGATCCGGTCCTTCGCCCCGAGATTCGACCGGATCGTCGAAGTGGCGCTCGGCGCCAACCTGCAGATGGATCTCGCGCTCTCCGGGCCGGAAACCGTGATCGTCTCCTATGCCGCCGACGGCCCCGACCCGGTGCTGCCGGTCCGCGCCTGCATGAGCGCGAACGTGACGCTCCGGTTCGTCCTGCTCTACGCCGTCCCCGAGCCAGCCCTGCGCCAGGCCGCCGAAGACATCACCCGTGCCCTCGAGGAAGGCGCGCTCACCGAGCTGCCCGTGCACCGGTTCTTGCCCGAGGAGATCGCCGCCGCGCACGAGGCGGTCGAGGCAGGCGTGACCGGCAAGGTCGTCGTCAACCTGAAGGTGACCTGATCACCCCCGGCGGCCGTTCGCGAACGCTCCCCTTCCGCCGAACGTCATGGTGCCCAGCGTGCGCACGGAAGCCCGCAGCCCCGACCTGCCCGGCGCGCGATACTCCATAGGCCGACCCTATCCAGCGCGCTCAGGCAGGCCGGATGAAGCTCGCTAACGTCGCGGTAGCGGCCAGGGAGTTAGTGAGCGGCTTCGTACTTCGCCACAACCGCAGCCGGAATCCGGCCGCGCTCACTCACTGACAGTCCCTGCTCGGCCGCCCAGGCGCGGATAGCACTGGAGTCTTTCCGCGAAGTCCGGCCGCGGGGTGACCGAGTGGCGGCCTGCCGGCCGACCCGGCGCCCGGAGTCCATGAACGGCTGCAGGCCCTTCTTGAACTTGTCCAGGTTCTTCTTGCCCAGATCAATCTCATAGAGCTGCCCAGCGAAACTGAAGGTGACTGTCTGAGCGCCGTCGGAGCCATCGATGTCGTCTGTCACGGTAACAACCGTAGTTTTTGCCATGTCTGGATGGTAAGGTCACACGCCAATTTGTCAAAGTGACTCGCTGTAGGTCTGCGATGCCGTTCCGCCGAACCCGGCCGGAATAAAGCCGGTTTTGAGTCGTTCTCGCCGATCCCGCGCACGTGCGCTCTGCATTGCCAGCACAGAGCGCGCTGGCGGCCGGCCCGCGTGCGGCATGCTGGCCCGCATGCGCCGGCCATCACCGGCCGCCCCGGCACTGCGGCGCGGCGCTTAGCCCTTTCCGCGGTTCCTGGCGGCGAGGATGATCTGGCTCACCATGTAGCTGCTTATCCCGAGCTTTTGCGCTATCTCGGCGGGGCGAAGTCCCTGCTGGTTATAGAGAAGCGCGAGTTTCTCCTGGGATGCGGTCCACGGGCGCCGCGCCGCTGTCCGGGCGCTCGTGCGCGGCTGGGCCTGACCCGGCCGGCCCTGCCCCGGCCGGGCCGGACGTGGCCGCGCTTCGGCGGTCCCTGTACCTGCGGCGGCCTGCGTCCCGGGCGCGGCGGGCAGCGGCCCGAACGAGCCCCGGCGCTGATCCTGGTACCTGCCCTTGGCCAGCTCGTCGCGGGTGCGCTCATCGAGGATCACCAGCTCGTCTGCCGCCTTGTTCATCCCCACGGCCACCATGGTCAGGCCCCTGGCGTTCTTCTCCTGGCACTCGCGGGCCATGCAGTAGTTGTATTTCTGTGCTCTCTCCGGATGCAACTCGGCCCCGCACGTGATGCACTGTGCCATAAAACCTGTACTCCCTGCAGTCAAACGTCGGGTAGGTAAAACGCCGGCTGCACGCGCCGTGTTCCCGCGCTGCGGGCAGCCGCGTGCGGCCGCATCTCCGGAATCCCGTTCCCTCGGATGCCGGCCATGGCGGCCCGGGATGCCGGCGCGATCACCGGCGCGATCACCGGCGCGCACGTGATCGCGTTCAGCCCGGCGGGCGACGCGGCATCGCGTCAATTGACTGGCCTTTGGCGGCGGCCGGCGAGAATGGCCGGCGACTCGTGGTCGCCCGGATGTCGCGCTCGTCGCAGGACATCGTTTCCGCGCCCTGCGCAATCAGCTCACGACTCCCCGCCGGCGAAGACCGCGGAGCCGCTGCCCCTTCCGCGGGGGATGTCAGACGCATCTGGCAGGGTGGGGGTATGGCGACTGGTTCAGCACACCGCGAGGTGTCGGTCGAGCGCGTCTCGAACGGCCGTTTTACCGTCACTAACTCCCGGGGCGGCGTGATCACCTTCGGTACCGGAGACGGGACTGATTTCACCCCGACCGAGCTGCTGCTGGCCGCGCTCGGCGGCTGCACGGCGATCGACGTTGACATCCTCACGTCGCGCCGGGCCGAGCCGGAGGCGTTCGAGGTGGGCGTCGGGGCGAGCAAGGTGCGCGACGAGGGCGGCAATCATCTCACCGACATCGAGGTGACGTTCCGTATCGTGTTCCCCGGCGGCGAGGACGGCGATGCGGCCAGGGCACTACTGCCTGACGTGGTGAAGAAGTCTCATGACCGGCTCTGCACGGTCGGCCGTACCATCGAGCTTGGCACCCCCATCGCCACCCGGATCGAATAAGGCGTGCGCTGCGGCGATGAGTTCCTGGCGGCTCGCGCGTCTTACCAGGTGCGGCTTTTTTCGTTCGCTGCCACTGCCCCGCGGCCGGTAGATTTTTTACCGACGGGCACGACTGGGCGGCAGCCTGCACAGGAGGATGGCGTTGTCACACAACAGCTCAGGGCCGGCGATCCTGGTCGAGAACCTGGTCAAGTCGTTCGGGGAGGTTCGCGCGCTGCGCGGCATCGACCTGTCGGTGCCGCGCGGGACGGTGCTCGGCGTGCTCGGCCCGAACGGCGCCGGCAAGACAACCGCCGTGCGCATCCTCACCACCCTGCTGCTTCCCGATGCGGGCCGTGCCCTGGTGGAGGGGCATGACGTCGTGCGGCAAGCCGCGGCGGTCCGCCGCTCGATCGGGCTGGCCGGCCAGTCGGCGGCCATCCAGGAGGAGCTCACCGGCCGGGAGAACCTCGAGCTCATCGGGCGGCTCTACCACCTCAGCTGGCCGCGGGCCCGCAGCCGGGCCACCGAGCTGCTCGAGCAGTTCGGCCTGCTCGACGCAGCCGACCGGCCGGCCAAGAATTTCTCCGGCGGCATGCAGCGCCGGCTGGACCTGGCCGCCAGCCTGGTCGGCGAGCCCAAGGTCCTGTTCCTGGACGAGCCGACGACCGGGCTGGACCCGCGGGGGCGGCTGGGCATGTGGGACACCATCCGGTCGCTCGTCGCCGGCGGTACGACGCTGCTGCTCACCACCCAGTACCTGGACGAGGCCGACGAGCTGGCTGACGAGATCGTGGTCATCGACCACGGCCTGGTCATCGCGGCCGGCACGTCCGACGAGCTGAAGAGCCGGGTCGGCGGTGACGTGGTCGAGTTCACCGTGCCGGACCGGTCCCGGATCGAGGACGCGGTCAAGGCCGTCGCGCAGATCGGCGAAGGCGAGCCGCACGTGGATCCGGAGACCGGCGTGGTCAGCGTGCGGGTCGGCAGCCGTGGCTCGGACGCGCTCATCGAGGCGGTGCGCCGACTGGACGCCGCCGGCGTCACGACCTACGGCCTCGCGCTGCGCAGGCCTTCGCTAGACGACGTGTTCCTGGCCCTGACCGGGCACGCGGCCGAGGAGGACGACGAGCCGGACGAGCACCGCCGCCGCGGCCGCCGCCGCGCGGGCAGGGCCACCGCGAAGGCCGCGTCATGACCGCCGTCGCCGCGCCGGTCACCATGCCGGACGATGAGCCGAGCCTGCTCACCCAGGCGCGCTGGGCGGTCTCGGACACGCTGGTCATCACCCGGCGCAACCTGCTGGTCTGGCTGCGGGTACCCGCCTACATCATGTTCACCGTCATCCAGCCGGTGATGTTCGTGCTGTTGTTCCGGTACGTGTTCGGCGGTGCGATCCCGGTGCGGGTCACCGGCGGCTACGTCAACTTCCTCATGCCGGGCATCATCGCGCAGAGCGCGGCGTTCGCGACGTTCAGCACGGCCATCGCTCTGGCGCAGGAGCTGAAGAAGGGCGTGATCGACCGGCTGCGGTCGATGCCGATGGCCCGCTCGGCGGTGCTGGCCTGGCTGACCGCCGACACCCTCCGGATGACGGTCACGATCCTGATCCTCGTCGCGGTCGGTTACGCGGTCGGGTTCCGGTTCCTGAACGGGTTTGGGCCGGCCGTGCTCATGGTCCTGCTCTCCGTCGTGTTCGGGCTGGCCATCTGCTGCATCGCCGCCTACACCGGGCTGGCCATCGGGGACGAGGAGTCGGTCCAGGCGTTCGGGTTCATCTGGCTGTTCCCGGTCACGTTCGTCAGCTCGGCGTTCGTGCCGATCTCTTCCATGCCGGGCTGGCTGCAGGCCTTCGCCAACAACCAGCCCGTCACCTACATCATCGACGCGATGCGCGCGCTGGCGCTGGGCCCGCACAACGGGGGCGGTGACGTCTGGCCGCCGCTGTGGAAGGGCCTCGTCTGGCTGGCCGGGATCTTCCTGGTCTTCCTGCCCCTGGCCGTCCGGACCTACCGCCGGGCCAGCTGACCCCCACAATGGGTTCGTGATCGAGGTCGAGCCCGCCCGGTTCGAGGACATGGTCAGCGTGGCGCTGGACGGCCTGCCCGAGGAACTGGGCCGGCTGATGCGCAACGTCGCCGTCACGGTGCAGCATGACGCGGGCCCGCCGGGCCTGCTGGGGCT
>CAVPBZ010000010.1:0-110029 GCA_963702235.1 uncultured Actinomycetes bacterium | reverse complement strand
CTCGGACAGGGCGGCCCGCACCCGGTCGAGGTTGACGACGGGATCGGCGCTGACCGGGATTTGGCAGACGGCGACGCGCATGCCCGAATGGTAACCTCCGCCGCCGGCGTGATGTCATTGCCGGGTCAACCGACCCTTGCTCAACCGCAGGCTCGCCGGGATGGGTACCACGATCTTCGCCGAGATGTCGGCGCTGGCCACCGAGACGGGGGCGGTCAACCTCGGCCAGGGCTTCCCCGATGCCGACGGCCCGCGGGAGATCGCCCAGCTCGCGGCCGACGCGATCCTGGCCGGCCGGGGCAACCAGTACCCGCCTGGGCCGGGCATTCCCGAGCTGCGCAACGCGATCGCCTGGCACCAGAAGCGCTGCTACGGACTCGACTACAATCCCGCCAGCGAGATCCTCGTGACGGCCGGCGCGACCGAGGCGATCGCGGCGGCGCTGCTCGCGCTGGTCGAGCCCGGCGATGAGGTCATCGCGCTGGAGCCGTACTACGACTCCTACGCGGCCTGCATCGCGATGGCCGGCGGCGTCCGGGTGCCGGTCACGCTGCGGCCGCCGGACTTCCGCCTGGACACCGGCGCGCTGCGGGCGGCGGTCACGCCGCGGACCAGGCTCATCCTGCTGAACACGCCGCACAACCCCACCGGGGCCGTGCTCAGCCGGGCCGAACTGGCCGCCGTCGCCGAGATTGCCTGCTCCCGGGACCTGCTCGTGGTCACCGACGAGGTGTACGAGCACCTGGTGTTCGACGGTGAGCACGTGCCGATCGCCTCGCTGCCCGGGATGGCTGAGCGCACGGTGACGATCAGCTCGGCGGGCAAGACGTTCTCCTTCACCGGCTGGAAGATCGGCTGGGTGATGGCCAGCGCCGAGCTGGTGACCGCGGTCAAGACGGTCAAGCAGTTCCTCACCTACGTCAGCGGCGGCCCGTTCCAGTACGCGGTGGCCGAGGCGCTGCGGCTGCCCGACACCTACTTCCGCGGCCTGCGGGACGACCTGCGCCGCAAGCGTGACCTGCTGTCGGCCGGGCTGGCCGCGGTCGGCTTCGAGGTGTACCGGCCCGCCGGGACCTACTTCGTCACGACCGACATCCGGCCGCTCGGCGAGACCGACGGGGTGGCGTTCTGCCGTGACCTGCCGCGCCGCGCCGGGGTCGTCGCCGTGCCGAGCGCGGTGTTCTACGACGACAAGCAGGCCGGCCGCAGCCAGGTGCGGTTCGCGTTCTGCAAGCGCATCGAGGTGCTCGAGGATGCGCTATCCCGGCTGGCCAGGCTGCGTACCGGAACGATGTAGCTTCGTGTCCCGGTCATCCGGCCGCCTTGGCTGAGCGTCTATCTACTGAACCGGCTCTGCGGGGCCGGCCACCCAGGAGGGCACAGGGGGAGCCATGGCAACTGTCCGCACGGCGATCAGGGGCGCAGGAGCCGTATTAGCGCTATCACTGGGGTGCGCCGCCGCCGCCGGCACCGCATCGGCAGCCACGCCCGCCCCTCTGGTGATCGGCGTGCTGACCGCGGGGAAGGCGCTGGTCAAGGAAGGCAGCCTGATAGCGCCGTGGACCAACGAGCACACCGGGGTGGCCAGGCTGGCGGTGGCCAGCGACGGCACGAACGGCCCGCTGGTCGCGGTGCTGACCAGGGCCGGCACGGTGCTGGCCAAGCAGGGCAACCTGGTGGGCGGCTGGACGACCGAGCTCACCGGGGCGTCCCAGGTCGCGGTGGCCAGCGATGCCACGAACGGGCCGCTGGTCGCAGTGCTGACCACGGGCGGCACGCTGATGGCCAAGGAGGGCAGCCTGAACGGGCCGTGGACGACCGAGCTCACCGGGGTGTCGCAGTTCGCGGTGGCCAGCGACGTCACGAACGGCCCGCTGATCGCGGTGCTGACCACGGCCGGCACGCTGATGGCCAAGCAGGGCAGCCTGAACGGGCCGTGGACCACTGAGTACACCGGGTTGTCGCAGTTCGCGGTCGCCGGCGACGGCGCGCACGGCCCGCTGATCGCGGTGCTGACCACGGCCGGGCAGGTGCTGGCCAAGCAGGGCAGCCTGATAGCGCCGTGGACCAGCGAGCGCAGCGGCGTGGCCAAGCTGGCGGTGGCCAGCGACGGCACGAACGGCCCGCTGATCGCGGTGCTGACCAAGGGCGGCACGGTGCTGGCCAAGGAGGGCAGCCTGGTGGGCGGCTGGACGACCGAGTACAGCGGGGCGACCCAGGTCGCGGTGGCCAGCGACGACACGAGCGGGCCGCTGATCACGGTGCTGGCCAAGGCCGGCGGCCAGGCGCTCGCCAAGCAGGGCAGCCTGACCGGGCCGTGGACGAGCCAGCTCAGCAGCGTGTCCCAGGTTGCTGATGCCGGGTAGCGGGGCGACCCGGGCCGGAAGGCCGTACCCGGGATCTGAGGGCCACAAGGGGGGACGATGGTAGCGGCTCGCAAGGCGATGGGCATCACGGCGGCGGCATTAGGCGTATCGGCGGGGTGCGTCGCCATCCTTTTCTCCTTCCACCGGTGGACGGCCGGCACCCCGGCCGGGGCCACCACCGAGCACCGGCACGCCAGCCCGGTCGCCTCTGCTCCGCCGGTGATCGGGGTGCTGGGCCAGGGCGGCAAGGTGCTGGCCAAGCGGGACAGCCTGGCGGGGCCGTGGACGTCGGAGTACGCCGGGGTGGCGCAGCTGGCGGTGGCCAGTGACAGCAGGCACGGGCCGCTGGTCGCGGTGCTGACCAGGGGCGGCCGGGTGCTGGCCAAGCAGGGCAGCCTGACCGGGCCGTGGACATTCGAGTACGCCGGGGTGGCGCAGCTGGCGATGGCCAGCGACAGCAGGCGCGGGCCGCTGCTCGCGGTGCTGACCAGGGGCGGCCGGGTGCTGGCCAAGCAGGGCAGCCTGACCGGGCCGTGGACATTCGAGTACGCGGGGGTCTCGCAGGTCGCGGTGGCCAGCGACAGCAAGCGCGGGCCGATGCTCGCGGTGCTGACCAGGGACGGCCGGGTGCTGGCCAAGCAGGGCGGCCTGGCGGGGCCGTGGACGTTCGAGTACGCCGGGGCGTCGCAGCTGGCTGCGGCCAGCGACACGACCCACGGGCCGCTGCTCGCGGTGCTGACCCGCGACCATAAGGTGCTGGCCAAGCAGGGCAGCCTGACCGGGGGCTGGACGCCGGAGTTCGCCGGGGTGTCGCAGGTGGCGGTGGCCACCGACGGCACGCACGGGCCGCTGCTCGCGGTGCTGACCACCGGCGGCGAGATGGTGGCCAGGCAGGGAACCCTGTCGGGGCGCTGGACCACCGAGTACGCGGGGGTCGCGCAGGTAGCGGCGGCCACCGACAGCGCGGCCGGGCCGCTGCTCACCGTGCTCACCCGCCGCGGCGAGGTGCTGGCCAAGCAGGGCAGCGTGTCGGCGTCGTGGACCATCGAGGACGCCGGCGGGTCCCAGGTGGACGCCGCCGGGTAGCGGCCTGCCGGTCAGGCGCCGGGCTCGTCCGCCAGCGACAGCGCCGCCTTCGGGCAGGACGCGACGGCGTGCCTGACCTGGGCTGCCAGCTCCGCGGGCACCTCCTCGGCCAGGATGAACAAGTTGTCGTCGTCGTCCACCTCGAAGACCTGCGGCACCAGGCCGGCGCACACGGCGTTCGCCTCGCACAGGTCGTAGTCGACGCGTACCCTCATCTCTGGCCGCCTTTCATCGTCGCGGATGGCGCCACCATATCCGGGCGGTACCGGCATCCGGGAGGGAAAGGCGCGGTGGACGCGGAGCTGGTCAAGGCGGCCGAGGCGGCCAGGGGCTTCATGCCGGCGGCCGAGGGCCTGGCGCTGCACGAGACCGCGGCCCGGTACGCCAGCGTCGGCCCGATCCTCGAGGTCGGCACCTACTGCGGCAAGTCCACCATCTACCTGGCCGCGGCGGCCCGCGCCGCCGGCCAGTTCGTGATCACGGTCGATCATCACCGCGGCTCGGAGGAGAACCAGCCCGGCTGGGAGTATCACGACCCGGAGCTCGTGGACCCGCGGGCGGGACGGCTTGACACGCTGCCGCATTTCCGGTCCACGCTGGCCACGACCGGCCTGGAGGACAGCGTGATCGCGATCGTCGGCAGATCCGCCGACGTCGCCAGGCTCTGGGGTGCGCGGCTCGGCATGCTGTTCATCGACGGCGGGCACACCGACGCGGCCGCGGCGGCCGACTACCAGGGCTGGGCGCCGCACCTGGCCCGCGGCGGGGCGCTCGCCATTCACGACGTGTTCCCCGACCCGGCCGACGGCGGCCGGCCGCCGTACCGCATCTACCAGCGGGCGCTGGCCTCCGGCGCGTTCACCGAGGTCCGCCACGAGGGCTCGCTCCGCGTCCTGGAACGCTCAGGCGAGGGCGTCGGGTAGTCTCCGGCGACATCGCGGGCCGGCCCGTCACCGTCCAGCTGCGCATCCGCACGCCGCCGGATCCGGCGGCGCCGCCGCGTCGGCGCCGGCGTCGCGGAACAGGGCGGCGCCGCCGGTGGCACCGGACAGCGCGTCCGCGGCGAGGATCATCGCCGCCGCGGTCCAGCTGCTCCGCTCGGCCGGGAAGTGGTCGGAGTTGGCGAACTGCCAGCCGGTCCAGTACGCGCCGTCGCCGTCCCGCAGGTGCTGGATGACCTCGTACAGCTCCAGCGCGGCGGACCGGTCGCCGATCGCGTCCAGCGCCAGCACGAGCTCGCAGGTCTCCGCCCCGGTGACCCACGGCTGGTCGCTGACGCAGCGCACGCCGATGCCGGGCTCGACGAACTCGTCCCACCGCTCGGCCAGCCTGGCCGCGGCGCCGGCGCCCCGCATCGCGCCGCCGAGGACCGGGTAGTACCAGTCCATCGAGAACATGCTCTTGTCCGCGAACGCCTCGGGGTGGGCCGCGATCACGTGCCCGAGCTGATCGGCGGCGAGCTCCCATTCGGGCTGCGGCTCGGCCACGTGCCCGGCGATGGCGATCGCGCAGCGCAGGCTCTGGTGGATGCTCGAGCAGCCGGCCAGCAGCGCGTACCGTGCGGGAACTCCCTGCCGCGTCTCGCTGCCACAGCACCTCGCCGCGCGGCGCGCGCAGGCCCAGCGCGAACCCGATCGCCTTGCGCACCACCGGCCACATCGCGGCGGTGAAGTCCTCGTCCCCGGTCACCAGCAGCTCGTGCCAGACGCCGACGGCGACGTAGGCCGCCTGGTTGCTCTCCGCCGCCGCGTCGGTGACCACCTCGCCGGTGGTCTGCTTGGGCCAGGAGCCGTCGGCGCGCTGGGTGGCGGCCAGCCACTGGTAGGCACGCCGGGCCGGGCCGGTGAGCCCGCAGGCGGTCAGCGCCATCGCGCATTCCACGTGGTTCCACGCGTCCGTGTGCCCGTCCGGCCAGCCGATCGCGCCGGCCGGCTGCTGCACGGCCGCGATCGCGTGGCCGGTGGCCAGCACCTGGTCCGCGGTCAGCGCCCCCGGGACCTCGGGGAGGCCGGCCGGGGCCAGCCGGCAGGTCAGGCCGTCACGCGCCGGCATGGGCGCTTTCCCGGACGGCGGGCGCCTGCACCGTTCGGCTGGACGATTTTCTCCGCGTAGACGACGAGGCTCTTGCCGATCAGCGGGTTGAGCGCCCGCTCGGTCAGCCGGGTGGCGGCCTGCCGCTTCATGATGTCCCACACGAGCAGCCGGTGGTAGGCGCGGGCCAGCGGGTGGTCGTCGTCGTGCACGCCGACGGCGCATTTCAGCCACCAGTACGGCGAGTGCAGCCCGTGCGCGTGGTGATGCGCGCCGACCGCGAGGCCGGCCCGGGTGAGCTTGGCCTCGAGCTCGGGCCTGGTGTAGATGCGGACGTGGCCGCCGGGCACGTTGTGGTAGTCGTCGGACAGCGCCCAGCAGATCCGCTCCGGCAGCCAGGCCGGCACGGTCACCGCGGCGATGCCGCCCGGCGCCAGCACCCGGGCGATCTCGTTCATCGCCTGCTGATCGCCGGGGATGTGCTCGAGGACCTCGGCCGCGATCACCCGGTCGAACGTGCCGTCAGCGAACGGCATCGCGGTCGCGTCGCCGCGCACCGCCCGCCCGGTCGCGCCCGGCGGCGCCTCGCCTGCCTCGCTCATCGCGGCGAACATGGCGGTCACGTCGGCGAGCTCGCCGGCGCCGGAGTCCAGCGCGGTCACGTGCGCGCCGCGGCGCAGCGCCTCGAACGCGTGCCTGCCCGCGCCGCACCCGAGGTCGAGCACACGGGTACCCCCGGTCACGGCCAGCCGGCCGAAGTCGACGGTCAGCAGGGCCCGGCTCCCTTCGGCGCGCCGATCGCCGCCTGGTACTGGGCCACGGTGGCCCGGGCGACCGCGGGCCAGGCGAACCGCTCGGCGACCCGGCGCAGCGCGGCGTCGCCGAGGCGGTGGCGCTCGGCGGGGCTGTCGCACAGCCGCCGCAGCGCGGCGGCGAGCTCATCCGGATTGCCCGGCTCCACGAGCACCGCGGCGTCGCCGGTGACTTCGGGCAGCGCGCCGGTCCGGGACGCCACCAGCGGTGTCCCGGACGCCATGTGCTCCACGGCCGGCAGCGAGAAGCCCTCATACAGCGAAGGGACCACCGCGATCTGCGCGCTGGCCAGCAGTTCGGCCAGCTCGTCGTTGCCCATGCCGTGCACGAACTCCACCTGCCCGGCCAGCCCCAGCTCGCCGACGAGCTTGTCGGTCGGGCCGCCGGGGGTGGGCTTGCTGACCACGACCAGCCGGGCCTGCGGCGCGTCCCTGCCGTCGATCAGCAGCCGGAACGCGCGCAGCAGCGTGGTCACGCCCTTCATCGGAGAGTCCGCGCTGGCCACCGCCACGATCAGGCCCGGCACCCGGGGCGCGGGCCGCGGGTGGAACAACCGGGTGTCCACGCCGAGCGGGATCACCCGCACGCTGGCCGGGTCGGCGCCGAAGTCGCGGCAGATGTCCCGGCGGGAGGATTCGGACACGGTCAGGATCGGGCCGGCCCGCGACACCCGGCGGGCGACGCGTCCCTGCATCCGGACGAAGCTGTACCACCGGCGCTTGGACAGCCGGGACAGGCCGCGGGCCGCCTGCAGCTCGATCCGCCGGTCCACGCTGACCGGGTGGTGGATGCTGGTCACCAGCGGCAGCCCCAGCCGGGCGATGCCGAGCAGGCCGTAGCCGAGCACCTGGTTGTCGTGCACCACGTCGAAGTCGCCGCTGCGCGGCCGCAGCGCGCGCAGCGCCCGCAGGCTGAACGTGAGCGGCTCGGGGAACGCGCCGGTCTTCATCACGGCGAACTCGAGCGCGTCGATCCAGTCCCGGTACTCGCCCAGCCGCGGCGTGCGGAACGGGTCCTCGTCCCGGTACAGGTCCAGGCTCGGCACCTCCCGCAGCACCGGGCCTGGCTCGAGCTCGGGGTAGGGCTGGCCGGAGAACACCTCGACGCTGTGGCCGAGCGCGGCCAGCTCGCGGCTCAGGTGCCGGACGTAGATGCCCTGGCCGCCGCAGTGCGGCTTGCTCCGGTAGGAGAGCATCGCGACGCGCAGCCCCGTGGTCACGCAGGTTCGCCCCTCCTCGTGCAAAGCCAGATGTGCGAGCTGGTCGAGGCCTGCCTGCGTGACCTCTCAGGCAGCGAACATTACCACCCAGTAAAGTCCTGGCTGGGTAGGCTACCGCGACATGGCCCGAATCCGAGCAGTGCGGAGGTTCCGCTGACCAGGCGCGTGCTCATCACCGGCATCACGGGGCAGGACGGCTCCTATCTTGCCGAGCACCTGCTCGCCCAGGGCCATGAGGTGTGGGGGCTGGTCCGCGGGCAGGCCAACCCGCGGGTGCCGCGGATCCGGGAGCTGCTGGCCGACGTACGGCTGGTCCGCGGCGACTTGCTCGACCAGGGCAGCCTGATCTCCGCGGTGGAGCGGGTGCAGCCCGACGAGGTCTACAACCTGGCCGCGATCTCCTACGTGCCGATGTCCTGGCAGCAGGCCGAGCTCACCGGCGAGGTCACCGGGCTCGGCGTGCTGCGGGTGCTCGAGGCGATCCGGGTGTGCAGCGGGATCAGCTCGTCCCGGACGCCGGGACGCGGCCAGATCCGGTTCTACCAGGCGTCCTCGTCGGAGATGTACGGGCAGGTGCGGGAGTCGCCGCAGACCGAGGACACGCCGTTCCACCCGCGCAGCCCGTACGGCGTGGCCAAGGCCTACGGGCATTTCCTCACCCAGAACTACCGCGAGTCCTACGGCATGTACGCGGTGTCGGGGATCCTGTTCAACCACGAGTCGCCGCGCCGCGGCGCGGAGTTCGTCAGCCGCAAGGTGACGCTCGGCGCGGCCCGGATCAAGCTGGGCATGGAGCGCCAGCTGCGGCTCGGCAACCTGTCCGCCAGCCGCGACTGGGGCTACGCGGGCGACTACGTGCGGGCGATGGAGCTGATGCTCGCCCAGGACGACCCGGAGGACTACGTGGTCGGCACCGGTGTCACGCACACCGTGGCCGAGCTGGTCGAGCGGGCCTTCGGCGCCGTCGGGCTGACCTGGCAGGACCACGTGGTGTGCGACGCGGCGTTCATCCGGCCCGCCGAGGTCGACCAGCTGTGCGCGGACGCGACCAAGGCGCGGCAGCGGCTCGGCTGGAAGCCGGAGATCAAGTTCGACGAGCTGGTCACGAAGATGGTCGAGTCCGACCTGCGGCTGCTGTCGGCGCCTGGCGGGTGGGCGGATGAGTCCATCGGACCGGACGTGTGGTAGCGGCTCAACCCACGGCGCCGCCGACGGCGTGGCCGATCCCGTAGGTGATCGCGGCGGCCGCGGCGCCCAGTAGCAGCTGGCGCGCCGCGCCCCGGATGAACGGCCGGCCGGTCATCCGGGCCACGATGCCGCCGCCGAGGATGGCGGCCACCGCCGCGAGGCCGAGCGCCAGGATGAGCGAGCTGGCGCCGAGCAGATAGGGCAGCAGCGGGACGAGGGCGCCGGCCGAGAACGTGACCAGCGAGGCTCCCGCCGCGACCAGCGGGGAGGGCAGCTCCTGCGGATCCACCCCCAGTTCCTCGCGCACGTGCACGCTCAGCGCGTGGTCGGGGTTCCTGGAGATCTGCGCCGCGACCTGCCGGGCCAGGTCGGCATCGACGCCGCGCGCCCGGAACGTCGCGGCCAGCTCGCGCTGCTCGGCGTCGGGATTGTTCTCCAGCTCCAGCTTTTCCTTGTGCACCTCGGAGCCGACCAGCTCGTTCTGCGAGGAGACGGAGACGTACTCCCCGGCCGCCATCGAGCAGGCGCCCGCCGCGAGGCCGGCCAGGCCGGTGAGGATGATGAAGTGCGAGCTGACGCCGCTGCCGCCCACGCCGGAGATCAGCGACACGTTGGTGACCAGCCCGTCCATGGCGCCGAACACCGCAGGCCGCAGCCAGCCGCCGGAGACGTCCCGGTGGTGGTGCCCGCCGGGTCCGTGGGCCTCGGACTTCGCGCTGTGGGTGATGGTCACGCTTCAGCGTATCGCGCCCTGGCCTGACCTGCGGCATTGCCCCAGGTCAGGGCCGCTCTGCGTGCGGGCTAGGGCCGCACCTCGTAGACCAGGTTGAAGGGTGTCTCGGCGGCGCGCCGGAACCTGGTGAAGCCGGCGTCGGTGGCCACCTGCCTGATCGCCGCCTCGCCGGCCTGCGCGCCGAGTGAGTAGCCGCCCGGCTGGGACAGCGCGTTCGGCACGCACAGCAGCGTGGAGAAGTTGTAGTACACCCGCCCGACCGGGTTCATGTTGCCGGCCACGTCATCGGCCGCATACGGCTCGACGACCAGCCAGGTGCCGTCCGGCTTGAGCGCCTGCCGCACGTGCCGGGCGGCGCTGAGCGGGTCGCCCATGTCGTGCAGGCAGTCGAACGTGGCGGCGAGGTCGTAGCCGGTACCGGCGAACGACGACGACGGCGCGACCTCGAAGCTGACCCGGTCGGCGACCCCCGCGTCGCCCGCCCGCTTGCGGGCGAGCTCGATCGATCCCTCGTGGTAGTCCGAGCCGGTGAACCGCGAGTTGGGGTACTCCTGGGCGAGCAGGATCGTGGACGCGCCGAGCCCGCAGCCGATGTCGGCGACCGTCGCGCCGGCCCGCAGCTTGTCCGCCACCCCGTCCAGCGCCGGGATCCAGGAGGAGATGAGGTTGCCGATGTAGCTGGGGCGGAAGAACTGCTCGCAGCCGATGAAGACGTCCTCGTCCTGCTCGTTCCAGCCCACCCCGGTGCCGTTGCGGAACGCCTCGGTGATCCGCGGCTCGGCCCGCAGCGCGCCGAGCGCCAGCACGAAGGCGCCGGGCGCGTAGACGCCGCCGTCCGGATTGGCCAGGCAGAACGCCTGCTCCTCCGTCAGGGCATAGGCGTCGGTGGCCGCGTCGTACTCGACGTAGCCGCCCGCCGCCTGCCCCCGCAGCCATTCGGCGATGTATCGCGGATCCGTCTGCGTGCGCGCCGCCAGCTCGCCCGCCGTGCCCGGCGAATCCGCCAGCGCCTGGTAGAGACCGAGCCGGTGCCCGATCACCACGTTCCCCGCCGCGACTGTCGCCCCGAGATCGGTGACGAACCGGCCGAGGAACTCGTTCAGCCTGTCCTGATCGATGGCCATGATGAACCCCCTTCTGTGGTCGTTCGGATTGGTTCACCCGCCAGGCTCCGCCGGACCGTTGCACTAGCGTTGCAACCGGATTGCAACGGGCATTGCTAGATAAGACGGACAAGGAGACGGTGCGGTCCGGGGAGGGGTCATGCGAGCGAGATATCCCGAC
Organism: uncultured Actinomycetes bacterium; assembly: GCA_963702235.1. Taxonomy (GTDB): domain Bacteria; phylum Actinomycetota; class Actinomycetes; order Streptosporangiales; family Streptosporangiaceae; genus PALSA-505. The sequence continues at coordinate 99,309 of CAVPBZ010000010.1, read as the reverse complement.
GTCGAGGGCTACGTCGAGCGGGACGGCGTCAAGATCGGCTACGAGGTGTTCGGCGATGGCGAGCCCGCGATCGTGTTCGCGCCCATCGACGGGATCGTGCACGCCCGGGCCTGGAAGGCCCAGGTGCCCTATCTGGCCCGGACGTCAAAGGTGGTCACCATCGACCCGAGGGGGAACGGCCGCTCCGACCGGCCGCAGTCAGCCGACGCGTACGCCGACACCGAGTTCGTGGCCGACACGATCGCGGTGATGGACGCGGCCGGCATCGGCCAGGCGGTCCTCGTCGGGCTGTGCACCAGCAGCTGGCGCGCGCTGCTGGCGGCCGGCGCCCATCCGGACCGGGTGCTGGGCGTGGTCGCGATCGCCAGCTGGGCACCGTTTCTCACCCCGCCGCATCCGCACCGAACCGCCTACGACTTCGACGAGGTACTCGACACCGACGAGGGCTGGGCGAAGGACAACCGGCACTACTGGCTGCGCGACTGGCGCGGGTACGCCGAGTTCTTCTTCGGCGAGCTACTGAGCGAGCCGCACTCGACCAAGCAGCGCGAGGACTGCGTCGGCTGGGCGATGGAGACCGGCCCGGAGACGGTGCTGCTGCACGACGACGGGCCGTTCTCGTCCGCCAGCCGGGAGGATACCGAGGCCGTCCTGCGCCGGGTCAGCTGCCCCGTCCTGGTCATCCACGGGCACGAGGACCGCTGCCAGCCGTGTGCACGCGGCGAGCGGGTCGCCGAGCTCACGGGCGGCGACCTACTGCTGCTGGACGGCGCCGGGCACCTGCCGCAGGCGCGGGAGCCTGTCGTCGTCAACCACGCGATCGCGGAGTTCGCCGACCGGTTCCGGCCGCCGGCGGCCGGGCGGCGGCACACCTGGACCCGGCCGCTGAACCGGCCCAAGCGGGTGCTGTATACCTCCTCGCCGATCGGCCTCGGCCACGCCCGCCGCGACCTGGCCATCGCCGACGAGCTGCGCAAGCTGCGGCCCGGCCTGGAGGTGCACTGGCTCGCCCAGCACCCGGTGACCGAGCTGCTGGCGCGGCGGCAGGAGCAGATCCATCCCGCCTCGGCGTTCCTGGCCAGTGAGTCGGGCCACTTCGAGTCCGAGGCCGCCGAGCACGACCTGCACGCGTTCCAGGCGGTCCGCGACATGGACGAGATCCTGGTGAACAACTTCATGGTGTTCGCCGACGTGGTGCGCGACGAGCCCTTTGACCTCTGGGTCGGCGACGAGGCGTGGGACATCGACTACTTCCTGCACGAGAACCCGGATCTGAAGCGGGCGCCGTATGCCTGGATGACCGATTTCGTCGGCTGGATTCCCATGCCTGACGGTGGCGATAGGGAACGCGTGCTCACCGCCGACTACAACGCCGAGATGATCGAGCAGATCGATCGCTTCCCCCGGCTGCGCGACCGCGCGGTGTTCGTCGGCAACCCCGGCGACGTGGTCCCCGGCGGCTTCGGCGACGGGCTGCCGCTGATCGGTGACTGGGTCGGGCAGCACTACGAGTTCTCCGGCTACGTGTCCGGCTTTACGCCACCCGGTCAGGCCGGCCGCGAGGCCGTCCGGGCTGAGCTGGGTTACCGGCCCGACGAGAAGGTGTGCGTGGTCACGGTGGGCGGCTCCGGGGTGGGCACCGGCCTGCTGCGCCGGGCGGTGGCCGCGTTCCCGGCCGCGAAGCGGCTCATCCCGGAGCTGCGGATGATCGTCGTGACCGGGCCGCGGATCGACCCGCGATCGCTGGCCGGGGGCGGCGCTCACCCGGACGGACTGGACGTGCGCGGCTACGTGCACGACCTGTACCGGCACCTCGCCGCGTGCGACCTCGCGGTGGTGCAGGGCGGGCTGAGCACCACGATGGAGCTCACCGCCAGCCAGCGGCCGTTCCTCTACGTCCCGCTGCGCAACCACTTCGAGCAGAACTTCCACGTCCGGCACCGGCTGGACCGGTACGGCGCGGGCCGGTGCCTGGACTACGCCGAGACGGTGCCGGACGTGCTGGCCCGGGCGATGGCCGACGAGATCGCGCGTACGGTCAGCTACCGGCCGGTGGAGACCGACGGCGCGGCCCGGGCGGCCGCGAGCCTGGCCGAGCTGATCTGATCCCTCAGCGGAGGCTGCGCAGGGCGGACCGGGCGTCCTGCCCGACGTGCGGCAGCCCGTGCTCGCGGGCCAGCCGCCCGGCTCGCTGCAGCTCGGCCGACGCTTGCTCACGGTCGCCCAGCCGGATAAGGGCGCGCCCGTCGGCGGCGAGCGCCGCGGCCAGCGCCGCCGTCCACGGCACCCGCTCCGCGACCGCGAGCAGCGGGGCCAGCACCGAGCGGGCGCGCTCCGGGTCGCCCTGGTCCACCCAGGCCTGGGCGATCGACAGGTAGGCCTCATAACCGACTACCCACGCGCCGCCGGCCGGGATGCCGGCCCGCTGCAGCAGCCGGTCGGCCGCGCCGAGCACACCCGGCGACCTCGTGACGGCGGCCAGCGGCGCCGCGCAGCGCAGCACGTACGCCTCCAGGCCCGACGCCTGGGCCGCGGCGAGACCGCGGCGCAGCAGGTCGGTCGCCCCGGCCCGGTCCCCGGTGAGGATCAGGGTGCCGCCCAGCATCGCGCAGGCCGAAGCCTCCCACCAGGTGTGCTCGCGCTCCTCGGTCATGGCCAGCGCCCGGCGCCCCAGCGTCACCGCCTCGCTGTCGCGGCCGCGCAGCCGGGCGAGCCAGCCGAGGTGCGCCACGTACCAGGCGGCGGCGTGCGGATAGCCGCCGCGGCGGTTGACCGCGAGGGCTGCGTGAATGGCTGCGGCGGCCCCGTCCCAGTCGGCCGCGGCGACGGCCAGGAACGCGCCTTCGAATTCGGCCCACTGCAGCCGGAACAGGTCGCCGATGCGGCGCAGCAGCGGGTCGAGCTCGGCCAGCACCGCCGCCAGGCCCGTCGCGTCGCCCAGGTTGAGGTAAGCGGTCTTGAGGCCGTCGAGGCCCGCCGCGAGGGCCTGCTCGTTCGCGGCCGCCCGCCCGGCGGCCACCGCGCGCAGGGCATACTCGAGCGCCACGCCGAGCTGCAGCCGGTTCGCGGCGAGGATGGCCATCCTGGACAGCAGGTCGGCCTCGCTGGCCCGGTCGCCGAGCTCTTCGGCAATCCGGAGCCCGCTCTCGAGGTTGGGCAGGTATGTGACCGGCAAGCCCCGGGACGCGGGGACGTCGCCGCCGAGTTCCCGCAGCGCGTGCATCTCCAGCCGGCGGTCGCCCGCCGCGCGGGCGCCCGCGGCTCCTACGATCAGGTCGGCGAGCGCCGCGTCGTGCGCGCCGACCGCCTCACGCGCGCGCCCCCTGGCGACCAGGGCGCGGGCGCTGGCTTCGGCGTCACTGCCTCGTCCGGCCGCCTCGAGCGCCTGCGTGGCCAGCACGACGGCATCGCTCGCCGCGTACCGCCGCATGGCCTCGTCGGCCGCCAGCAGCCAGGCTCGCGCCGCCCGCGGCCAGTCGGCCGCCGCGGCGGCGTGCCGCGCCAGCGACTCCGGCTGCCCGGTGAGCAGGTCCGCCGCACGGCGGTGGTAGGCGATCCGGGTCGGCTCGGGCGTGCTGGCGTAGACCACCTCGCGGATGAGGTCGTTGGCGAACTCGTAGTCGCGGCCGCTGGCCACCAGCAGCCGTGCCTCCAGGGCCAGCTCGCACAGCTCCAGCGCCGCGGCGGCCGGCAGGTCGAGCAGCCCGGCCAGGGTGAGCGGGTTGACCGCGGCGCCGAGCACCGACGCGGCCCGCAGCAGCGCCTCGGCGGCCGTACCGGTCCGCCGTACCCGCGCCTGCACAGCGCTGCGCAGCGACTCGGGCACGCCGGTGTCGCCGGCGGCGAGGGCCCGCAGCACCTCGACGACGAACAGCGTGTGGCCGCGGGTGCGCTGATGGATGTGGCCGGCCAGCTCCTCCCGCCCCGCCTGGCGGGCGAGCTCGCCCACCGCGGCCGCGCTGAGCGGGCCGGCCTGCACCCTGGCCGCCAGCGGGCCGAGCGCGGCGCTGATCTGCGGGTCGTGCTCGGCCCGGACCGTCACCACGGTCAGCAGCCGGGCCCCGGCGCCGTGCCGGCTGAGGTAGGCGATGAGCTCGACCGTGGACTGGCCGGCGTACTGCAGGTCATCGATGACCAGCAGCACCGGGCTGGCCGCGGCCAGGCCGGCCAGGAAGGCGGTGACCGCCTCGAACGCGCGCCGCCGTTCCATCTCCATGCTGCCCCGCCAGGCGGGCGGCGGACCGAGCAGGGCGGCGACCTGCGGCAGCAGCGCCGCCGCGGCCGCCGCGTGCTCGCCGAGCAGCTCGCGCAGCGGGCCGGCGGTCATCCGGCTTACCGCGGGCAGGATCGCCTCGACGACCGGCTGCAGGAACAGTGACCGCTCGGTCTCATAACAGCGGCTCCGCAGCACGGTCGCGCCGTCTTCGGCGGCCTCGGCCGCGAGCAGTTCGGCCAGCGCGGTCTTGCCGATCCCGGCCTCACCGGTGATCATGACCAGGCCCGGTTCCCCGGCTGCCGCCCTGCTCCACGCTTCGCGCAGCGTCGCCGTCTCGGTGTCACGGCCGGCCAGCGGCCGCCCGCGCGGCGCCGCCCGCACCGGAGCCGTCCGGACCGCAGGCCGCCCCGACGCGGCCTCTTCCTCGCGCAGGATGGCCAGGTGCAGCTGCTGGGTCTGCGGTGCCGGGTCGGCGCCGAGTTCCTCGGCGAGCCGCCCGCGCAGCGCCGCGTAGGCCGCCAGCGCCTTGGCCTGCTCGCCGGCCGCCGCCGACGCGGACATGTACCAGCGGTGCGCGGCCTCGTCCAGGTCATCGGCCGCCATCGCGGCCTGCGCGTGCCGCGCCGCCAGATGCGCGTCACCGGCCGCCAGCGCGGCCTCCGCCGCGGCCAGGCGGCCGCGGCGGAGCAGCTCACGCACCTCGCCGCGGGCGGGCTCGGCCCACGATGCGTACGGCTCGTCGGCCAGCGCCGTGCCCGCGGACAGCAGCCCGATGGCTCGCTCCGCCGCACCCAGGGCTACCCCGGCGGCGCCGTCCAGCTTGCGCTCGGCCTGGTCGCAGTACCGGGCCGCGGCGTCCAGGTTGACGCTGACCGCGGACCCGTCGCCGAGCCGGTAACCCGACCGGCCGCCCAGGATGACCTCGCCGCCCAGCACGCCGCGTAGCCTGCTGACCAGCGAGGCGACGTTCTGCTCCGCGGCGGCCGGTGGACGCCCGGCCCACAGCGCGTCGATGATCTGGTCCACCGGGACAAGCGCGGGCCGCTGCACGGCGAGCAGCTTGAGCAGCGTCCGGGACTTGCGGCTGCCGATCTCGCGGTCGGACAGCTCCGTACCATCACGAACAACGCCGAAGGCCCCCCCGAGACGCAGCTCAACATGCATCATGCTGAACCATCTCCCGTGGGACGTTCCTCCCCACGGACAGTTTCTTACCCTGGTCAGCGGTAACGGTCAAGGTCAGCGAGCGTGAGGACGGATGGCATGGCCGAAGCGGCGGAGCTCGAGGTCGGGGGCCGGACGGTGCGCATCTCCAGCCCGGACCGGGTGTACTTCCCGGCCCGCGGCGAGACCAAGCTCGACCTGGCCCGCTACTACCTGGCGGTCGGCGACGGGATCGTCCGGGCGCTGCGCGAGCGGCCGTGCATGCTGCACCGGTTCCCCGCCGGCGTCGCGGGCCAGAAGGTGCACCAGAAGCGGGTGCCGGCCGGCGCGCCGCCGTGGCTGCAGACCGTCCGGGTGCACTTCCCCCGCTACGGCAGGCACGCCGACGAGCTGTGCGTCACCGAGCTGGCCAGCGTGCTGTGGGCGGTCCAGATGTCCACCGTGGAGTTCCACCCGTGGAACTCCCGGCGGGCCGACACCGAGCAGCCCGACGAGTGGCGCATCGACCTCGACCCGATGCCGCAGTGCGGCTTCGGCACGGTGCGCCGGGTGGCCGGCGTCGTGCACGAGCTCCTCGGCGAGCTCGGGGCGACCGGCTGGCCGAAGACCTCGGGCGGCGCCGGCCTGCACGTCTACGTCCGGATCGAGCCCCGCTGGGGCTTCGCCGACGTCCGGCGGGCGGCGCACGCCTTCGCCCGGGAGGTGGAGCGCCGGGCGCCGGACCTGGTCACGACCACGTGGTGGCGCAAGGACCGGGACCCGGCCAAGCTGTTCGTGGACTACAACCAGAACACCAGGGACCACACGATCGCCAGCGCGTACTCGGTGCGCGGCGTGCCGGAGGCGACCGTGTCCACCCCTATCAGCTGGGACGAGGTGGCCGACGTGGACCCGCGCGAGTTCACCATCGCCACGGTGCCCGCCAGGTTCGCCCGGCTGGGCGACCTGCACGCCGGCATCGACGAGCACGCGTACTCGCTGGACACCCTGCTGGCGTGGGCCGACCGCGACGGCCTCGACTAGCGGCGTCAGCGCCTCCGTCCCGACGTAACAAGTTGGCATAGACCAGCGGCCCCGGCCTTGACACCCCTTGAGTAGTCACATGACCATGAATGGTCACTGAACCTCCACCATCCGTCCTGGGTATGCTGACCGCCTTGACCAGGATGAAAAGGTTCATGATGGCGACGCAGATCATGACATCAGGCTTCGCGGTAAATAACCAGGGCAGTACACGGGGACACGCGCCGGTGCTCAGCACCCCAGCTTACCGGTCGGGAAAGATGGGAAAGGCCGTGCCGTGATCACCTTCGAGAACGTGACGAAACGGTATGCCGGCGGCACGGTCGCCGTGGATGATCTCAGCCTCGAGGTCCCGGCCGGGCAGACCATGGTGCTGGTCGGCCCGAGCGGGTGCGGCAAGACCACGTCGCTCCGCATGATCAACCGGATGATCGACCCGAGCAGCGGCCGGATCCTGCTCGACGGCCAGGACATCCAGCAGTCCAACCCGGCCCAGCTGCGCCGCGGCATCGGCTACGTCATCCAGCAGGCCGGGCTGTTCCCGCACCGCAACGTGCAGGACAACATCGCCACGGTGCCGCTGCTCACCGGCTGGTCCAAGCCGAAGGCACGCGAGCGCGCCCGCGAGCTGATGGAGCTGGTGGGGCTGGACGCGCAGATGGCGCTGCGGTACCCGCACCAGCTGTCCGGCGGCCAGCAGCAGCGGGTCGGCGTGGCCCGCGCGCTTGCCGCCGACCCGCCGGTGCTGCTGATGGACGAGCCGTTCAGCGCCGTGGACCCGATTGTCAGGGCCTCGCTGCAAGATGAGTTGCTGCGGCTGCAGGCTGAGCTGCGCAAGACCGTGGTATTCGTCACCCACGACATCGAGGAGGCGATCAAGGTCGGCGACCAGGTCGCGATCTTCCGGCCGCACGGCGTGGTGGCGCAGGTGGACACGCCGCAGCGGCTGCTGGCCGCGCCAGTTGACGGCTACGTCGAGGACTTCCTCGGCTTCGACCGCGGCATCCGGCGGCTGTCCTTCCTGGCCGCGCAGACCCTCGATCTCGACACCAGCGCGATCGTCAGCCAGGACGCCGCGGCCGCCGACGCCCTGGCGCAGGCACGGAAGGCCGGCGAGGAGTGGCTGCTGGTGATTGATTCCGAACGTCTGCCGCGGGGCTGGGTGGGCGCCGCCGAGCTTGCGTCGGTGCCGGGCGACACCAGGCTGGCCGATGTGCCGCTGACCGCCGGCCTCGGTCATACGTTCCGGGCGGACGCCGATTCGCTGCGCGCCGCGCTGGACGCCACCGTGCTGTCGGCCACCGGCCAGGCCGTCGGGGTGGACGCCGACGGCCGGGTGGTGGGAGTCACCTCTTATGACCGGCTGCGGACGGCGATCCAGCAGGCGAACGCGGCGCCGCTGCCCCAGGGCGTGCCGGCGCCATGAGCTGGGCGCTGAGCAACGCCAGCATGCTGGCGCACCTGGTCGCCCAGAACGCGTACCTGGCCCTGGTGCCGGTCCTGATCGGCCTGGTCATCTCGGTGCCGCTCGGCATCGTCTGCGTCCGCTGGGGCTGGCTCTACCCGCCGGTGCTGAGCCTGACCAGCGTGCTGTACGCGCTGCCGGCGCTCGCGCTGTTCGTCGTGCTGATCGCCTACACCGGGCTGACCGACACGACCGTGATGATCCCGCTGGCGGTGTACTCGCTGGCCGTGCTGTTCCCCAGCGTGGTGGACGGGCTCCGCTCGGTGCCCGAGCCGGTCCGGCAGGCGGCCATCGCGATGGGCTTCGGCACCTGGCGGCGGCTGGCCAGGGTCGAGCTGCCGATCGCGACCCCCGTGGTCATCGCCGGGCTGCGGATCGCCGCGGTGTCGAGCATCAGCCTGGTCAGCGTCGGGCAGCTGATCGGCATCGGCGGCCTCGGCTACCTGTTCATCGACGGCGAGCAGCGCTCGTTCACGACCGAGATCGTCACCGGCATCGTGCTGATCATCGCGCTGTCGCTGGTCACGGACTTCGTGCTCGTGGTCGCCCGCCGGCTGCTGACGCCCTGGCAGCGCGGAGCCGCGCCCGCACGGGGGACCAGGATTCTTGCCGCCCTGCGCGGAGGCGCGGGGGCAGGCGCATGAGCTACTTCAGCTTCGCCTGGCAGTGGCTGACCTTCGCCGGCCACTGGAGCGGCGCGGAGGGAGTCCCGGCCCGGCTGATCGAGCACGTGGAGTACACCGTGCTCGCGATGCTGATCGCCGCGGTGATCGCGCTGCCGATCGGGGTGGCCATCGGGCACACCGGCCGGGGCGGGTTCGCCGTCATCAGCGCGGCCAACATCTGGCGGTCGCTGCCCACGCTCGGGCTGCTGATCCTGGCGTTCATCCTGACCAACGGCGCGTCCTGGGCCTGGCTGGTCCCGCTGGTCGTGCTGGCCATCCCGCCGATCCTGGTGACCTCGTACGAGGGCGTGCTCGGCGTCGATGCGGACCTCAAGGACGCGGCGGCCGGGATGGGCATGACGTCCCGGCAGGTCCTGTTCAAGGTGGAGGTGCCGGTGGCGATGCCGCTGATCCTGCTCGGGCTGCGGACGGCCACGATCCAGGTGGTCGCGACCGCGACCATCGCCGCCTACATCAGCCTGGGCGGGCTGGGCCGCTACATCATCGACGGGCTGTCCACCAACAACTACGGCGAGGTCGCGGGCGGCGCGGCACTGGTCGTGCTGCTCGCCCTGGTCGTTCAGTTCGCCTTCGCGGGCCTGGCCCGCCTCATCGTCCCGGCCGGCCTGCGCAAGCAGGCGCGGCAATCTTGATCGGTTCACAGTCACGGAAGGAAGGTGCGTCATGCACCGCATCGCAGTGAACAGAACAATGGCCATCGGGCTGGCCGCCGTGGCCGGCCTGGCGCTGTCCGCCTGCGGCAGCAGCGGCGGCAAGTCGAACAACCCGCTGTCCTCCGGCGGGTCGAAGAAATCCGTGGTCGTCGGGTCGGCCAACTTCCCGGAGGACGAATTGCTCGCCACGATCTACGCGCAGGCGCTGCAGGCGAAGGGGATCAAGGTCACCACCAAGCTCAACATCGGCGCCCGCGAGGTCTACTACCCGCAGGTCAAGAGCGGCGCGATCACGATCATCCCCGAGTACAACGGCGCGCTGCTGACCACCTCGGTCAGCCCCAGCAGCACGGCGGCCAGCACCGCGCAGGTCGACGCGGCGCTGAAAGCCGGCCTGCCGAGCACGCTGGAGATCCTCAACCCGTCGGCGGCGCAGGACGCGGACTCGGTCACCGTGACCGCGGCGTTCGCGAAGAAGTACCACCTGACGTCCGTCCCGCAGCTGAAGCCCATCGCCAAGAACATGGTTTTCGGCGGGCCGCCGGAGTTCAAGACGCGCTCAGACGGCATACCCGGGCTGAAGAAGAACTACGGGCTGGTCTTCAAGAACTTCAAGCGGACCGACGAGTCGAGCACGGTCACCTTCACCGACCTGATGAACGGCACGGTGCAGGCCGCGGACGTGTTCACCACCTCGCCGCAGATCATCACCGACCACTTCGTCGTCCTGACCGACCCGAAGAACAACTTTGCCGCCCAGAACGTGCTCCCGCTGGTGTACAAGCCTGGGGTCGACGCGAAGATCACCGGCATCCTCAACGCGATCTCGGCCCGGCTGACCACCAGCGCGCTGCTGCAGATGGACAGCGCCCTGGTCGTCCAGCACGCCAGCTACGCGCAGGTGGCCACCGGCTTCCTCAAGGCCGTCGGCCTGGGCTGACCCGGCCGCCGGCTGATGCGGATTGCGAGCGTTTGGGTGAGCTTCGTTACTTTCCCTGCGCCCGGCACTAACCTGGGATCTGGTACCCAGACGCCACGGGAGAAGGATGCGACCGCGCACCGCGGGCGTTACGCTCGCCGCCCCCTTCGTGCTGCTCGCGGCCGCCTGCGGCTCGCAGGCGCCGGCCGAGTTTCACCCGGCCGGGTCGGCCGTGACGGCCGGCCCGCCGCCGTCGGCGGCCCCGGCCGCCCTGGCCCCGTTTCCCGGCAAGGTCACCTTCGGCTTCGGCCCGCTGCCGGCTGATCCGCAGCAGTCCGCGGTGGTCACCGCGGACCGTGACTTCGTGCTTGCCTACTACTACGCCATCTACACCCGCGGCCGGGACAAGAGCTACGCGTCCTACATCGGCGACAAGGGCGTGCTGCGCACGGTGCAGTCGGCCATACTGGCGCACGTCGCCGCGCACCAGGGCCTGACCGGGGTGGACCGGCACTTCAGCACCACGGTGACGCCCAACGCGTACTATCCCGGCGAGCTGAACGTGACCTACTGCGTCGATGAGGCCGCCCTGCAGTACACCGACATCACGACCGGGCGGGTGCTGGGCAACGGCTCCGCGCCCGGCCAGCTGTATTACCTGGAGAGCGACACGTTCGCCAGGGCCAGTCACGGCACCTGGCGGCTCGTCGGCATCCTCACCACCCCTTACCCGACGGGGCCAGCCCGGGAGTGCAAGCCATGAGACACCGCCGCCCCGTCCGCGTCCTGCTCGCGCTGGCCGCCGCCTCGTCCGGCCTGCTCGCCTCGCTGCTGGCGGCCGGGCCTGCCCAGGCCGGCGGGCCGGGCCCCGCCGCGGGCTCCGGGCCCGCCGGCAGCGGCGGCATGACCGGCTGCTCAGGGCAGAGCTGCTATGCGGACCTGTGGAAGTACATCCAGCTCAGCGGCACGCCGGGCGCTTACACGACGGGACCCGGCGTGGCCGGGCGGCCGTACGTCACGCTGCCGCCGCCGCCGTGCTACATGGAGCCGATGTTCAGCGGGCCCCAGTTCTACCAGCTGTGGAAGCAGGGCAGCGGCCAGAACGTCGGGCCCAGCGGCGTGAACCCGGAATCGGCGTACCAGCACTGGGTCCAGCAGATCAAGAGCAATCGCGGCAACACCAACGGGTACTGGTGGACGAGCGTGATCAACCTGCAGGTCCCCGGCGGCTGCACCCTGCCGCTGATCGCGTGGGTGCCGAACGGCACACCGCCGCCGCTGCCGCAGGTACCCGCCCTGGACCTGGCCATCTACGCCTACGACCACATGACGCTGCCACCGCCCCAGCTCACCGTCAACCCGGTGACCCGCAGCTACGTGAGCCTGCCCACCTACGTCTGGGCGGCGCTGCGCAACGGCACCACCCAGCAGGTCACGGCCACGCTGGGGGCTCAGTCGGCGACCGTGGTAGCGAAGGCGGGCCAGCTCAGCCTCACGATGACCGGGCCCGGTACCGCGTACTCGCCCTGCCCGGCCACCGGATCGAGCTCACCCGTGGGGCACCCGCCGGCCAACTCCGGCGCGGGGACGAAGCCGGACTGCGGGGTCGTGTTCTCCGCGCCGAGCACGGCGGCTACGATCAGCGCAAGCCTTTCCTGGGGCATCACCTCGAACTACGGTGGCTTCCCGGCGATCCCGGTGGCCACGAACCAGACCGTCAGCGTCGCGGAGATCCAGGGCCTGAACAGCTGAGGGGGACAATGGGACACGGTCCCCGGCCGGTGCGCGCTCCCCGCGGCCCCGAGCTGACCTGCCGGGCGTGGCCGCAGGAAGCGGCCATGCGGATGCTGATGAACAACCTCGACCCCGAGGTGGCCGAGCACCCCGACCAGCTGATCGTGTACGGCGGATCGGGCCGCGCGGCGCGCAGCTGGGACGCCTTCGACGCCATCGTGGCCTCGCTCACCCGGCTCGGTGACGACGAGACGCTGCTGGTCCAGTCGGGCAAGCCGGTCGGGGTGATGCGCACCCACGAGTGGGCGCCGCGGGTGCTGATCGCCAACTCGCTGCTCGTGCCGCAGTGGGCCACCTGGGAGGAGTTCCGGCGGCTGGAGGGCCTCGGGCTGACCATGTTCGGCCAGATGACGGCCGGCTCCTGGATCTACATCGGCACCCAGGGCATCCTGCAGGGCACCTACGAGACGTTCGCCGCCGTGGCGGCCAAGCGGTTCGGCGGCACGCTGACCGGCACGATCACGCTGACCGGCGGCCTGGGCGGCATGGGCGGCGCGCAGCCGCTGGCGGTGACGATGAACGGCGGCGTGGCGATCTGCGTGGACTGCGACCCGTCCCGGATCGCGCGCCGGATCGAGTACGGCTACCTCGACGAGGAAGCCGACGGCATCGACGACGCGGTCCGCCGCGCGGCGGCCGCCCGCGACGCGGGCAAGCCGCTGTCGGTCGGCCTGCTCGGCAACGCCGCGGACGTGTTCCCGGCCCTGCTGGAGATGGGCGCCCCGATCGAAATCGTCACCGACCAGACCTCGGCCCATGACCCGCTGACCTACCTGCCGCGCGGGGTGGCGTTCGAGGACATGGCCGCGCTGCGCGCCGAGGACCCCGAGGGCTTCACCCGCCGGGCCAGGGAGTCGATGGCCGCGCAGGTCGCGGCCATGGTCGGCTTCCTGGACGCAGGAGCCGAGGTGTTCGACTACGGCAACTCGATCCGCGGCGAGGCGGAGCTGGCCGGCTACCCGCGCGCGTTCGACTTCCCTGGCTTCGTGCCGGCCTACATCAGGCCGCTGTTCTGCGAGGGCAAGGGCCCGTTCCGCTGGGCGGCGCTGTCCGGCGACCCGAAGGACATCGCGGTCACCGACAAGGCGATACTCGACCTGTTCCCCGGCAACGAGGCGCTGGCCCGGTGGATCCGGCTGGCCGAGGAGAAGGTCCGCTTCCAGGGCCTGCCGGCCCGGATCTGCTGGCTCGGCTACGGCGAGCGGGACCGCGCGGGCCTGGCCTTCAACGACCTCGTCGCGCGCGGTGAGGTGTCGGCCCCGATCGTGCTCGGCCGCGACCACCTGGACTGCGGCTCGGTCGCCTCCCCGTACCGGGAGACCGAGGCGATGGCGGACGGCTCGGACGCGATCGCCGACTGGCCCATTCTCAACGCGCTGGTCAACGTCTCGTCGGGCGCCTCCTGGGTGAGCGTGCACCACGGCGGCGGCGTCGGCATCGGCCGGTCGATCCACGCCGGCCAGGTGTGCGTCGCCGACGGGTCCGAGCTCGCCGGGCGCAAGCTCGAGCGGGTGCTGACCAACGACCCGGGGATGGGCGTGATCCGGCACGCGGACGCGGGCTACGACCGGGCCGCCGAGGTGGCGGTCCAGCGCGGGGTGCCGATCCCGATGGGTCCGTCTGGCGGATGAGCTTCACCCGGCTCTGGGAGTCGCTGCTGCCGATCGGGCGGGACGACCGTACCGGCGGCTACCGCCGGTACGCCTGGACCGAGCCGGAGCTGGCCTGCCGCGCCTGGTTCCGCGCCGCCGCCGGCGAGCGCGAGCTCCCGGTGCATGCCGACGGCAACGGCAACCTGTGGGCCTGGTGGGATCCGCCCGGCACCCCGGCCGGCCATCGCCGGACCGATGCCGTCGTCACCGGCAGCCACCTGGACTCGGTGCCCGACGGCGGCGCGTTCGACGGCCCGCTGGGCGTGGCCTCCGGGTTCGCCGCGATCGACCTGCTCCGCGAGCGCCGCCTCCTCCTGGTCCGGCCCATCGCGGTGGCCGCGTTCTGCGAGGAGGAGGGCGCGAGGTTCGGCGTCGCCTGCCTGGGCAGCCGGCTGCTGACCGGGGCAATCGCGCCCGGCACCGCACGGGCGCTGCGGGACGGCGACGGGGTCACCCTGGCCGAGGCGATGGCCGCGGCCGGGCACGACCCGGACCTGCTCGGCCCCGACCCTGAGCTGCTGGCCAGCATCGGCGCGTTCGTCGAGCTGCACATCGAGCAGGGCCGCGCGCTGGCCGAGCCGCTGGTCGCGCCGCTCGGGATAGCCGAGGGCATCTGGCCGCACGGCCGGTGGCGCTTCGACTTCACCGGCCAGGCCGATCACGCCGGAACGGCCCGGCTCGCGGACCGGCGCGATCCGATGCTGCCGTTCGCCGCGACCGTGACCGCGGCCAGGGACCGGGCGGCCAGCCTGGGCACGCTCGCGACGTTCGGCAAGGTCGTGGCCGAGCCCGGCGCGGTGAACGCGGTCTGCTCCGCCGTCCGCGCCTGGCTGGACGCCCGCGCGCCCGACCAGCGCGGCCTGGACCGGACGGTCGAGGAGATCCGCGCGGCCGCCGAGCACGCCGCCCGCGAGCACAGCGTCGCGGTCACCGTCGCCGCCGAGTCCGGCACGGCCAAGACCGGCTTCGACCCGGTGCTGCGGGAGCGGATCACGACGCTGCTGACCACGGCCGGGATCGACGCGCCGCTGCTGCCGACCGGCGCCGGGCACGACGCCGGCGTGCTCGCGGCCCGCGTGCCGGCCGCGATGCTGTTCGTGCGCAACCCGACCGGGATCTCGCACGCGCCGGCCGAGCACGCCGATCCTGGCGACTGCGACGCCGGCGTGACCGCGCTCGCCGCCGTGCTCGAGGACCTGGCCTGCCGGTGACCGGCCCGGCCGGCCCCCGGCGCTGGCACGCCGAGCTGGCCTGGCTGCCCGGCCGCGGTGTCCGGCACGACGTGCTCATCGAGGCGGCGGGGGACAGGTTCACCGGCGTCCGGGCCGGCGTTCCGCGGCGGGAGTCGGGCGGAGCCGTTCGGCTCAACGGGCTTACCCTGCCCGGGCTGGCCAACGCTCATTCGCATGCGTTCCACCGCGCGCTGCGCGGGGTCACGCAGGCGGGCCAGGGCACGTTCTGGACCTGGCGGGAGCGGATGTACCAGGTCGCGGACCGGCTGCAGCCGGACAGCTACCTGGCGCTGGCGCGGGCGGCCTACGCCGAGATGAGCCTGGCCGGGATCACCTGCGTGGGGGAGTTCCACTACCTGCATCACGGTCCCGGCGGGGTGCCGTACGCCGACCCGAACGCGATGGGCCGGGCGGTGCTGCAGGCCGCGGCGGAGGCTGGCCTGCGGATCACGCTGCTCGACACGTGCTACCTGGCCGGCGGCCTGGCGGCCGGCGGCGGGCCGCCCGAGCCGCTGTCCGGCCCGCAGCTGCGGTTCGGCGACGGCGACGCCGGCCGGTGGGCGGCCCGGGCGGAGGAGCTGCGGCCCGACCCGCACGGGGTGCTCGCGCCGCACGCCCGGGCCGGCGCGGCGATCCACTCGGTGCGCGCGGTGCCGCGCGATCAGATGCACCCGGTGGTCGCCTGGACGCATCGCTACGGCGCGCCGCTGCACGCCCACCTGTCCGAACAGCCGGCCGAGAACGAGGCGTGCCTGGCCGCCTACGGCGCGACCCCGGCGCAGGTGCTCGACCAGGCCGGCGCGCTCGGTCCCCGGAGCACGATGGTGCACGCCACCCACCTGACCGGCCGGGACGTCGGGCTGCTGGGCGGCAGCCGGACCTGCGCCTGCTTCTGCCCCACGACCGAGGCGGACCTGGCCGACGGGATCGGCCCGGCCCGCGCGCTGGCCGCGGCGGGCAGCCCGCTGTCGGTCGGCAGCGACAGCCACGCGGTGATCGACCTGTTCGCCGAGGCCCGCGGGATCGAGCTGACCCAGCGGCTGGCCACCGGGCGGCGCGGCCAGTTCGGCGCGGCCGAGCTGGCCACCGCGGCCACCGTCGCCGGGCACGCCTGCCTGGGCTGGCCGGAAGCCGGCGAGATCGTCCCCGGCGCGGTCGCCGACCTGGTGACGGTCGCGCTGGACACGCCGCGGCTCGCGGGCACGACCGCGGCCACCGTGCTGGAGAGCGTCATCTTCGCCGCGACCGCCGCGGACGTCCGCCACGTCGTGGCCGGCGGCCGGGACATCGTCCGCGACGGGCAGCACCTGCTGGTCGCCGACGTGCCCGCCGCGCTGTCCGCCGCCATCGGCGCCGTGCTCGGCTGACCCGCCGGGCCGGTCAGCCGGCCGGTCAGGCGGTCAGGCGTCCGCGGTCAGGCCGCGCAGGATCTGGTCAAAGATCGCGGCGCACTGCCGCCGCGCCGCCGGCGGGTCCTCGGCCCCGGCAACGTAGAGCGCGCACTCGTCGAGCGCGCCGATGAGGGCGTGGGCGAGCGGGACGACGGGCTGCGGGACGATCGCGCCGGCGTCCATCGCCGACTGCAGCGTGAGCTGGACCAGGCCGAGGCCGTACCGGCCGGCCAGGTCCCGCCACGCCTCCCAGCCGAGGACGGCCGGGGCGTCGAGCAGGATGATCCGCTCGACGTCGGGCTCGGCGCAGGCGTCGAGGAACAGCCGCGCGCCGGCCCGCAGCGCGCCCACCGGGTCGGCGGCGCCGGCCGTGCTCACGCCACCGGCCGTGCCCGCAGCGGCCGCGGCCGCCGCGATCCGCCCGGCGATCTCCGCCTCGACCTCTTCGGCCACGGCGGCGAACAGGTCGGCCTTGTCGCGGAACTGGTGGTACAGGGCGCCGCGGGTCACCCCAGCCGCCCGCACGATCTCCTCCGTGCCCACGCTGGCGTAACCGCGCGCGCCGAACAGCGCGCGGGCAACGGTCACCAGCCGCCGCCGGGTCGTGTTCCTGCACGGCTATCTCATGGGCGCGGGCCTGTGGGATCCGGTCGTGCGCCTGCTCGAAGGTGAGTTCCGCTGCCTGGTCCCGGATCTGCCGTTCGGCGCGCATCCCGTCCCGCTGCGGCCCGCCGCCGACCTGACGGCCGCCGGGCTAGGCCGCCTGGTCGCCGACTTCCTCGACGCGCTGGACCTCAGCGACGTCACCCTGGTCGGGAACGACAGCGGGGCCGCGATCGCGCAGGTGGTCGCGGCGCGGCACGCCGGACGGCTCGGCGGGCTGGTGCTCGCCACCGGCGACGCGTTCGACAACTTCCCGCCGAAGCCGTTCCGACCGCTGATCGCCGCCGCGCGAGCGGGGTCGCTCACCCCTATGATCGCCCTGCTGAAGGCCAGGCCGGCCCGTTCCCTGCCGACGGCGTACGGCTGGCTGACCCACGGTTACCTGCCGCACGAGCTGATCGACCAGTGGGTCGCCGCGTACTTTGCCGACAAGGGCGTTCGGCGTGACCTCCGGCGGCTCACCGCGGCCATGGGCGACGACGCCTTCATGAACCAGATCGCCGCCGAGCTGGCCGGCTTCACCAAGCCCGCGCTGCTGGCGTGGGCGGCCGACGACAAGTTCTTCCCGGCCGGGCACGCCCGCCGGCTCGCCGAGATCCTCCCCGACGCACGTGTCCACCTGATCCCCGGCAGCCGCACCTGGGTGATGCTGGACCAGCCGGAGCGAACCGCTCAGCTCATCGCCGAGCTGGCCCGGCGCGCCGCGGCCCAGCGGACCGCCTGAGCGAGACCAGTTGCCGAGCGGTAGCATCGCCGGGCCACGTTTACCGACTGGTCTGGAGGAGTCCCTGCATGAGGCCGCCGCTCCGCTCCGTGTATGCCGTGCCGATCGCGGCGTGCGCAACTGTGCTGACAATGGCGCTGACCGTGCCGGCCCAGTCGGTTTCCGCCGGCTGGAGCGCGACGCTCACCCGGCACTACGGTGGGGCCACGAACTACTCGGTCTACACGGCCGCCGCGGCGGCGAGCGCCACTGACGCCTGGGCGTTCGGCACCACCAACGGGGCCGGCCTGCCGGCTCCCGGAGCGCCGGTAGCGGAGCACTGGAACGGCATCAAGTGGAGCAGCAGCGCCCTGCCAGCCGGCCTCGGCAGCACGATCGCCGCCGCCAGCGTCGGGCCGGCCAGCAACGTGTGGGCGGTCACCGAGGTCGGCGGGGACATCCTGCACTGGGACGGCAGCCAGTGGGCGATCGCCGACCACGTGCCAGGGTCCGGCCTGATGTTCACCGGGATCACGCCGGTGAGCAACACCGACGTCTGGGCCTTCGGCAGTTCCAGCGCCGGGCCCGGCATCGGCACCTGGCACTTCGACGGGACCACTTGGGCCCAGGTCACCGGCAGCGCCGTCGGCCTGGTATCCGCCAGCGCGATCTCGGCCACGGACATCTGGGGGATCGGCTCGACCGCCCGCGGCCCGTCCGGTGACATGCTCACCCACTACAACGGCACGAGCTGGAAGCGGGTCACCGCCACGGCCCTGACCGGCCTGGAGTTCTACGGCATCCTGGCGCAGTCGAGCACCAACGTGTGGGCGGCGGCGGGCAACAGCCGAGGCGGCGCCGCGCAGCTCGTGCACTTCGACGGCAGCCTGTGGACGAGCATCAAGTCGCCCTATCCGACGGCCACCCTCTCTTACTTTGCCCCGGACGGGCAGGGCGGGTTCTGGATGGACAGCTACGACAGCGCCAGCAAGACCCGGGTCTTCCACTACACGGCCAGCGGCCAGTGGACCCGGACCACGCTCAGCTCCGGCAGCATGGGCCCGCTGGCGCTCGTGCCCGGCACGACGTCAGTGTGGGGCGTGGGCTCGGTCCCCACGGCCACCCCCGCCTCGAACGCCCGGATCTGGGCCGGGTAGCGGCGGGTCTCGGTGGGCTCGCCGCTCAGGCGGCGAGTGCGGCGTCGTGGCGGGCTTGGCGGACTTGCTGGTTGGCGAACAGGACGGCGATGGCGTAGTCGAGGTCGAGCCGTTCGCCGTACCAGGGCGGGACGATGGTGTCGGGGGTGACGTCGGCGTCATGCTGGGCGGACAGCGGCCCGTCCGGCGGCGGCAGCGGCGGGCTGCTGGGTATCGGTGTGCCGTCGCGGCCGTAGAAGGTGAACACGCCGGGTGCGGGGGTGGTGATGGCAGCTTTGCCGTCGTGGATGAGCCGGTGGTGGTATTTGCACAGCGAGATGAGGTTGTCCAGGGCGGTGATGCCGTCGTAGATCCACCACTGGATGTGGTGGGCCTGGGTGGCGCGGCGGTGGCAGCCGGGGTAGCGGCAGCGGCATTTGTCGCGGTCGTTGAGGGCGCGGCGGATGGCGGGGGTGGGGTCGCGGCGGCGGCGGCCGACGTTGAGCGGCTGCCCGTTCTTGTCGTTGCCGATCCAGGACCGGACCGCGTCGCAGGCGATCATCTGCAGCGCGGCCCGGCTGATCGCCGGGCCGTCCTCGACGTGGCAGCGGCTGGCGAAGCCAGGAGCGGCGGTGAGGGTGACCTGCTCGCCGCTGGCGGGGGCGGCGGCTTGGTGGGGGGTGAGCATGTCGGGGGTGGCGTGGATGATGACCTGATAGACGTCGGGGTTGTCGGCTGTGCGGGTCTTGCCCGCGATGTAGGCCTCGGCGATCCGGACCAGCGCGTCGGCCAGGCCGGTCGAGGTCGGCCGGGCCGGCGTTTCCGCGGAAACGCCGGCCCCTGCCTCCTCGGGCCCGGCCGGGTCCGGGTCGGGGCCGGTGGCTGTGTCGGTGGTGGCGGCGCGCAGCGCGGCCAGCAGGGCGGCGCCGTCCTCGGGCGGCAGCCGGACCGACAGCGACAACGACCCGTCGTCCTCGTGCCGCCACGTCAGCCGCCGCTGGATCCGGGCCTGCTCGTCCATCGCGCGGGTGACGGTGCGATGCGCGCGGGCGAACCGTTCCAGCTGGTTGCCGGTCATCGGCCCGGCCATCTCGGCCAGGCTGGCGTCCGAATCGGGGGCGGCGATCCGGGTCAGCGCCCGGACCTTGGCATACGACAGCCGCCCGGCCGCGAACTCGCCGCGGATGACGGGCAGGGTCCGCAGCTTGCGGGCGACCCGGACCTGCTCGCGGGCGGTGCCGGCGGCCAGCTGGCACTTCCAGGACAGCCACGCCGCACACGACGGCATGTCCCAGCTGGCCCAGCCCTCCCGGGCGTCGAACTCGCCCACCAGCACCAGGAACCGGCACATCGCCGCGGCCAGGTGCCCGGCCAGCTCGCAAATCTCGCTCTCCAGCACCTCCAGCGGCCGGTCGGCGGCGGCGGAGGGCGGTGCGCTGGCGGTGCTGGCTGAAGGCGCAGACGGGGCAACTGAATGATCGAACTTGTGTTTGATGTTACGCGCCGGGTACGACAGTTCCGGGTCCCTGGCGTTTCCGCGGAAACGTCTGGAGCCGATAGGCCAGGTTCGTGCGGACGGAAGGAGCGACCCTAGCCCGCCGCGGGCGGGGCGCGCGGTCGCGCGGCCCGGCGCGCTAGCCGCGGCCGAGCAGCCGGGCCGCGTTCCCGCCGGTGAGGGCCGCCAGCACGTGATCGCGCAGGCCGCCGGCCCGCCACTGGGCCAGCGCCTTGTCCATCGGGAACACCGGCCAGTCGGTGCCGTGCAGCACCTGGTGGCTGAGCAGGCTGTTCATGAACCGCTTCATGACCTCCCAGCCGGTGTCCGGCTCGCAGACGTACCGCGGCGCCAGCCCGCCGAACTCCGCATACACGTTCGGGTGCTTGCGCAGCACCGCCACCATCTCGGCCACCCACGGCCAGCCGGCGTGGCAGGCGATCAGCACCAGGCCGGGGAAGTCGCAGGCCACCTGGTCCAGCTGGATCGGCTGGTCGTTGCGGATCGGGAAGCTGACCGTGTAGTTGATGCCCGTATGCAGCGCGACCTGCAGGCCCAGCTCGTCGGCCTTGGCGTAGACCGGGTAGAGCACCCGGTCGTCGATGGCCAGGCCGAAGAACGACGGCTGCAGGGTCAGCCCGGTCAGCCCCAGCTCGGCCACCCGGCGGACCTGCGCCAGCGCCCGCGGGATCTTCACCGGGCTCATCGAGATCGTGCCGTAGCCGGAGAACGTGTCCGGCTGCTCGCTCACCAGCTTGCCGACCGCCTCGTTCAGCTCGTCGGCGTCATCGCCGTACTCGTACTCGGCGTGCACCACGGCGTGCCCGGTGCCGCTCGCCGCCATGTCCGCGAGCAGGTCGTCCAGCGTGCGGTGCCGGTTCGCGGACAGATCCAGCACCTTGTCGTACTGGTCCAGGTAGTCGGCCGGCAACTGCTCCGCCGGGCGCAGCTCCAGCGGCAGCCGGACCCTGAAATCGATGACCTCCGACACGAGACCTCCTCGTCACGATGCCTTCACCAGCTGAGCTCTGCGCACCTGTCCCAGACCCGGCTGGGATCGGCCGAGCGGTCCAGGGCTTCCTTCTTCACCCGCATCGACGGGGTCCGGTCGAAGTCCGCGGTGCGGTACTCGACGAACCTGGGCACCTTGTACCGCGCCAGCCGGTCGGCGCTGAAGGCGATCAGCTCGGCGGGCGGCACCGACTCGGGGATGTGCCCGTTTCCCAGCAGGACGTGCACCTTCACTTCCTCCCCGAGCAGCTCGTCGGGCACCGGAACGGCCGCCACCTCGAGCACGCCCGGATGGGACCGCAGCACGGTCTCGACCTCGGCGGCGGCGATGTTCTCGCCCGCGCGCCGGATCACGTCCTTGATCCGGCCGACGAAGTACAGGTAGCCGGCCGCGTCGCGGCGGCCGAGATCGCCGGTGTGCAGCCAGCCGCCGCGGAACGTCTCGGCCGTCGCCTCCGGCCGGTTCAGGTAGCCGCGCATCAGGCCGGGGGCCCGGACCACGATCTCGCCGGGCTGATCGTCGGCGCACTCGGTGCCGTCCGGGCCGACCACCCGCACGTCCGCGCCCGGGCAGGGCAGGCCGATGGAGCCGGAGCCGGTCATCTGCTCCGCCTGATCGACCGGCATCGAGACGATCACGCCGGTCTCGGTCAGGCCGTAGGCCTCGACCCAAGGCACGCCCCAGCGGTTGACCAGGTCCTGGTGCAGCGGCGCCGGGATGCCCACCTGGATCGACAACCTCACCTTGTGACGTTCGTTATCGTCATTGGCCGGAGCCTTGAGCAGCAGGCTGGCGGTGGACGCGATCCCGAACAGTACGGTCACGTCGTGATCGCGCACCACCTGCCAGTACCGCGACACGCTGAACCGGCGCATGGCCACCATGGAGGTGCCGGCGGTGAGCGCGAGCAGCAGCATCCACGGCGGGTCGTTGTAGAAGAACTGCAGGCAGCAGATCATCCGGTCGGCGCCGGTGAAGCTGAACCGCTCGGCCATCAGGCCGGCGAACCGGACCCAGTAGTCATGCCCGACCGCGCAGCCCTTCGGCGGCCCGGTCGTGCCCGAGGTATAGAAGATGTTGGTCAGGTCACCGCGGGCCTCATCCGGCCGCTCGGGCAGGCCCGGCCCGGCGTAGCCGCTGAGCCCGCCCGGCTCGCCGTCGGCGGCCACGATGATCTCGGCCAGGGCCGGGCAGTCCGGCTGGAGGCCGGCGAACAGCTCGGCGTGC
This sequence comes from uncultured Actinomycetes bacterium, assembly GCA_963702235.1. Taxonomy (GTDB): domain Bacteria; phylum Actinomycetota; class Actinomycetes; order Streptosporangiales; family Streptosporangiaceae; genus PALSA-505. The sequence goes on along the minus strand of CAVPBZ010000010.1, from coordinate 76,878 downwards.
GCCGCGTCGGTCACCGCGATCCGGGCGGCCGAGTCGCGCAGCATGTGGCCGGCGTCGTGGCTGCGGGCCGCGGGGTTGAGCGCGACCAGGATGCCCCGGCAGGCGGCCACGGCCAGCCAGGCCACCATGAACTCCGCGCGGTTCGGCATCATGACGGCGACCCGGTCGCCCGGCTCGATCCGGGAGCGGAGATAGCCGGCGAACGACTCGGTCTCGGCCCACAGCCGGCCCCGGCTCACGCTGACCCCGTCCTCGAAGATCAGCGCCGGGATGCCGGGATCGGCGTGGCATGCGTCCCGGACCAGCTCGATCAGGTCCCGGCGGGGCGGGCCGCCGCCCGGCATGTCGTCCGGGCGGCCGTCGGGGATGGCCGCGGTCACTCGTACCACGCCCCGGGGGTCACTCGTACCACGCCCCGGGCCCGAGCCGGACGTTGTCCTGCCAGTGCAGGTCGTGCGTCACGATGAGCCTGGCGTCGTAGCGCCGCTGCAGCTCCTCGATCTTCTCCCAGCTCTCGATGATCGCGTCGGGACTCCACAGCAGGCCGGGCAGGCAGCGGGCCTGCATCTTGTCCCGGTCGTAGACCGCGTCGCCGGCCAGGATGTAGGCCTCGCTGTCCAGCCGGACCAGCATCGACTGGTGACCCGGTGTATGGCCTGGCGTGGGGAAGATGACCAGGCGGCCGTCGTTGAAGATGTCGTACTCGCCGCGCAGCTGCTTCCAGTTCTTCACCACGTCGAAGTCCTGCCGGACGTAGACGTCGCGCTGGTACACCGGCGGCCAGTAGGCGAAGCTGAGCTCTTCGTGCTGCACGTAGACGGTGGCGTCCTGGACGAACACGAGCCCGCCCGCGTGGTCGTAGTGCAGGTGCGACTGGACCACGTGGCCGATGCCCTCGGCGTCCACGCCGAGCGAGTCCAGCCGGGACCGGACGTCGTCGCCGGGGCTCATCGTGATCTCGTACAGGTCGGCGGCGTCGCCGAGGCGGCTGCGCGGGTCATCGAGCAGCGCGGGGTGCGCGCCGCAGTCGAACAGCACCGCGCCCTCCGGGTGCTGGATCAGGTAGAAGAAGTACGGCACGTGAATCGTTGATCCGCAGTCCGGGTCGAACGGGTCGAACACCGAGCGGAGCGTCTTCTCGCCGCCGCAGTGGAAGGCGAACATCTTCATCGTCGTGTCCTCCGGTCCGGCTCGGCTCGGTCACCCGTCGGCGGGCCGCGCGTCGTCGCGGTAGCGCGGCCGCCGCTTGTCGGCAAACGCCTGCAGGCCCTCGGCCTGGTCGGCGGTGGCGTCGATCCGGCCGTAGTACTCGCGCATCAGCCGGAAGTGCTCGGGCGGCGAGGCCGACAGGCCGTTGCGGACCAGCTCCTTGGTCATCCGCACCGCCATCGGGCCGTTGCCGGCGATGACCCGGGCCAGCCGGCCCGCTTCGGCCTGCAGCTCGCCGGCCGGGACGACGCGGCTGACCAGGCCGATCCGCTCGGCGGTGGCAGCGTCGATGAACTCCCCGGTCAGCAGCATCTCCATGGCGTGCGACAGCGAGATGATCCGCGGCAGCTGGTAGGCGCCGAACCCGTGCAGCAGGTTCCACTTCACCTCCGGCGTGCCGAACACGGCGTTGGGCGACGCGATCCGGATGTCGCAGACCAGGGCCAGCTCCAGCCCCCCGGCCAGCGCGTAGCCGTTGATCGCCGCGATCAGCGGCTTGGAGGTCGTCGCCCCGAAGTCCCAGCGGTCCTGCCGCCACGGCGCCCACTCCCCGGGGTCAGCGGCCCCGGTGTGCATGAGCTTCAGGTCAGCCCCGGCCGTGAACGCCTTCTCGCCGGCTCCGGTGACGATCCCGACCAGGATCTCCGGGTCGCGTTCGATCCGCTCGAACGCCTCGGTGAGCTCGGTGTAGGTCGCCGGGTCCAGGGCGTTGAGCACCTGCGGCCGGTTGATCGTGATCCGGGCGACGCCGTCGGCCGCGTCGAAGCTGATAGCCATCTAGCTGCCAGCCTCCGCCGAGCCTGCCAGCGCGCCCTCGTGCTCGCTCTCGACGTCGGCCAGCAGCAGGCCCGCCCGCTGCATCGCCTCCGGCCTGGACTTCGCCAGCCGCTGCGCGATCAGGGCGCTGATCAGCAGGACGCCGACGGTGGCGTAGATGAACCAGCGCAGCGGAGCGGGCGGGTAGGGATGGATATTGCCCCACAGCACCCAGAGCATCGCGCCGATGGAGATCACCGGCAGCGCCCCGTGCCGGATCCAGCTGAACTCCGGCCGGTAGTCCCGCCAGATGAACCGGGTCAGCCCGGCGCTGATCAGCAGGTAGGCCGCGATGAAGAACAGCGTGGCGAAGTAGGACAGCCAGGACGCGAAGTTCAGCGCGCCGTAGATGGCGCCGAACAGGACCGACGCGACCAGCGCCAGCCCTCCGGTGAACAGGCAGGCGACGTGCGGTGACTGCCGGGCCGTGCAGCCGGCCGAGCGCCGACGGCAGCAGCCGGTCACGGCCCATCTTCCAGAAGATCCGGCTGACCGCGATCACGGTGACGATGTTCAGCGCGGTGAAGCTGGAGATGACGGCCAGGTTGACGAACACGCTGAGCACGCCGTTGCCGAACTTGTCCGCCAGCGTGTTGAACGGCGTGGCCGCGGTGGCCAGGGCCTGGACGTTCTTGGTGGAGAGCCCGTACCCGATCGTCACGGCGTACGAGACGACCACGTAGAAGACGCCGACGACCAGCGTGGTGAGCATGACCCCGCGCGGGATCGTCCGCCGCGGCTCGCGTGCCTCGTCGCCGAGCGTGGTCGCGGACTCGAAGCCGACGAACGCGAAGATCGTGTAGACCACCGCGGTGAGCAGCCCGCCGGTGCCCTTCAGGCTGTGCGCCGGGTTGAACGCCTGGATGGTGTTCCCGCCCGCGCCGCCCTTGAAGATGATCACCAGCGAGAAGATCGTCAGTATCAGCATCTCGAAGCCGAGCCCGATCAGCCCGGTGCGCAGCGATGGCTTGACGCCCAGCACGCCGAGCGTGGTGGATACGATGATCAGCGCCGCCGCGAACACCCACCAGGCGACGTGGATGCCCGAGGTGGCCAGCAGCGACGAGACGTAGTTGCCGAAGAAGTCGAGCTGGAACGGGAACAGCAGCAGGTACGCGCCGAACAGCGCGACTCCGGTGACAAACCCGGTCCGGGGACCGAACGTCCGGGTCAGGTACGTGTAGAACGACCCGGCACTCGGCAGCCGGCGGGCGTACTCGCCGATCACCAGCGCGATGCAGACGCAGACCAGCAGGCCGATGAGGAACGCGAGCGGCGTGGCCGCGCCGGAGTAGCCCACGATGAACGCCAGCCCCGCGACCGAACCCGCTGCCGGGCCGATGAGCGCTGCTGACTGAGCGGTGACAGCAGGCAGGCCGACAGCATGCCGTTCCAGATCCTGTTCGTGTGGCCGGACTGACATCGGCGGTCTCCCCTCGGAGCGGAGCCGGCGGCAATTGCCCCGACTCTACCGATCGATCGATCGGACGGCAATGGGCGCACGACATTACGGTGGGTGAGAGGCGAGGGAGTTAGCGTCCGCGCAGCTCGGCGTCGACCAGCGCGAGGATCTCCCTCGTCGGCCGGCACCGCAGGTCGGCCAGCCGCACGGAGCGGCCGTCCAGCCGGGCGCCGACCATGGCGAGGGCGAGGTCGGCGAAACAGTCAGCGATCTCCGCCGGGTGCTTGGGCCCCCGGTCGGAGTACCAGCGGGCGACGCCGTTGCACATCTCCAGCAGCGCCAGCCGGGTGATCCGGCCGTCGGTGAAGCTGAACCCGCCGCTGCGGGCGCCGCGGTCAAGCGTCTCCGCCCACAGCCGCTCGTATCCGTCCCGCAGCTGCATGACCTTGGTGAACGCGGCATCAGAGACCGCGCGCAGCTCGTCGTCGGCGACCAGGGACCGCTGGGCGTCCAGGGTGTGGAAGCCCACGTGCGCGCGGACGAGGGCGGCGAGCTGGGCGGCGGGATCGTCCGCGCCGTCCAGGGCCGCGTGCGCCACCCGGGTCAGCTCGGTCATGCTCTCCACCATGAACGCGACGAGCAGCTCTTCCTTGCTGCCCATGTAGTGGTAGAGCGCGGACGTGGACAGGTCGGCCCGGTCGGCGATGTCGCGGATGCCGGTCGCCTCGAAGCCCTTGGCCGCGAACAGCTGCAGCGCGGCCTGCTCAATCCGCTGCTTGGTCGAGAGCTCGGCCGGGTTTGCCGGGACTGCTGCTCGTGCAACTGGCTGCCGCCGTGGCATGACGCTCCGTCGACTTCAGGCTATCGATCGATCGGACGTAGTCTACCCGCGAGCGGCGCCAGCTGCCGCGTGCGGCGCCAGCTGCCGCGTGCGGCGCGTGGCTACTGGCTACGGCCGGTCCAGCGCGCGGTCGAGGTTCACGGCCGCGCTGATGAGGGCCAGGTGGGTGAACGCCTGCGGGAAATTGCCCAGCGCCTCGCCCGAGGCGCCGATCTGCTCGGCGTAGAGGCCGACGTGGTTCGCGTAGGTCAGCATCTTCTCGAAGATCATCCTGGCCTCTTTCACGCGGCCGGCGCGGGTGAGTGCCTCGACATACCAGAACGAGCAGAGGTTGAAGGTCCCCTCGCCACCGACGATGCCGTCGTGCCCGGTGCTGGCGTACCGGTAGACCAGGCTGTCAGAGGCGAGCTCGGCGCTGATCCGGTCCAGCGTGGACAGGAACCGCGGGTCGGTCGGCCCGGCGAACTTCACCAGCGGCATGACCAGCACGGAGGCGTCGAGGAGCTGGCTGCCCGGGTGCATGACGTACGCCTGCAGCTCGCGGTCCCAGCAGGACTCCTGCACGAACCGGTGCGCAGCAGCGGCGAGCTTGCGCCACCGCTCCAGCGGGGCGGGCAGCCCGCGGTCGAAGGCGAGGCGCCGGGCCCGGTCGTAGGCCACCCAGGTCATCAGCGCGGAGTAGGTGAAGCGCTGCCGCGGGCCGCGAATCTCCCAGATCCCCTCGTCCGGCTCCTGCCAGTGCTTGGCCAGCCAGTCCAGCCGCCGGCACAGGCCCGTCCACAGGTCGTAGGAGATCGGCACCTCGCGGTTGTACAGGTAGACCGAGTCCATCAGCTCGCCGTAGACATCGATCTGGCGCTGCTGCACCGCGTTGTTGCCGATGCGGACCGGACCCGAGCCGCGGTAGCCCTCCAGGTGGTCTAGTACCGTCTCGCTGATGTCCTCACTGCCATCGACCGCATACATGATCATGATGTCGCGCTCGGGGGTCGCGGACTCGCAGCGGCGCTGCACCCAGTCCATGAAGGACGCGGCCTCCTCCAGGAAGCCGAGCGTCATCAGCGCGTACACGGTGAACGCCGCGTCGCGCAGCCAGCTGTACCGGTAATCCCAGTTGCGGCTGCCGCCCAGCTCCTCGGGCAGCGAGGTCGTCGGCGCCGCGACCAGCGCCCCGGTCGGGTGGTAGACCAGCAGCTTCAGCGCCAGGGCCGAGCGCTGCACGGTCTCCCGCCAGCGTCCGCTGACGTCATGCTGAACAGCTCGTCGGTCTCACCCGGGACCAGCGGCCGCACCTCGCCCCGCCACTCCAGCGCGATGTCGACGGTCTCGCCCTCCTCCAGGGTGAACGTCGCGGCGACTCCCGAGTCCTCGATCTTCAGCGGCACGCTGGTCCGCAGCACACAGGAGCCGAGCGCGGAAGTGAACACGGCGCCCACCCCGGTCACCAGCTCGACGGAGTGCGGCGCGCGGCCGTAGTCGAACCCCGGGTGGCAGGCCAGCTCGAACGACGCCCGGCCCCGGACCGCCCGCGCCTGCCGCACGAGCAGGTCGCGCGCCTTGCCGGCCCCGCTCGTGATCGGCACCATGAAGTCGATCACCTCGCCGACGGCCTCGATGCCGAGGAAGCGGGTGACCAGGATGTTGGTGTCGGGCAGGTACATCTGCTTCGCTCGCCCGCTGGTCCGGCTGGACAGCGAGAAATAGCCGCCCCGGCGCGCATCCAGCAGCGACGCGAACAGCGAGGGGGCGTCGAACCGAGACGGGCAGTACCAGTCGATGGTGCCGTTCGTCCCGATCAGGGCCACGGTCCGCAGGTCGCCGACGATGCCGTGCTCCTCGATCGGCAGGTACCCGCCTGGCACGGCGCCGGAACCGTTTCCAGGCGAGAAGCTCTCCACTTTTTCATCATGCGTTTGCTTGTTACGGTCACGTTTCCGCTGCGGTACGGTCTCCCCTCGGGTCCGCGGCCATGCTCTCCTCGCCCTCGAGCAGCGCGGGGGCGAGCGTGAGAGCCTGCGGCCGCCACAGGGCCAGCCCGGCCGCGTAGGCGATGCCGACGGCGATCAGGCCGAGCGTGAGCCAGGGCAGGATGTTGTACGGCGCCGGCTGGCCCGGCCGCAGGTCACCCCAGACCGGGATGGCGAGCACCGCGATGCCGATCACCGGCACAACCACCCACAGCCAGGGGTTTTTCGTGATGCCGCGGCGGCGGAGCTTCACCCAGTCCACGATCAGCGCGACGTTGGCTGCGAGGTACATGATGATCAGGCCCAGGATTCCGTAGGTGCCGAGGAACCCGGAAGCGGCGGCCGGGCTGGTGATCGCCGTTGACACGACGCCGATCAAGACGCTGGGCGCCACGAAGGCGACGGCGGCGATGGCCGGGGTGCGGAACCTCGGGCTCACCCGGGCCAGCGCGTGCGTCCACAGCCCGCCGCGGGCGCCGGCGAAGATGACCCGTGATGTCTGGGTGTTAGCCGCCACGTAGGAGCTGGTCACGCTGGACAGGAACACCCAGGTGATGAGCGGGGCCACGAACGGGATGAAGACCCTGGCCGCGGTGTGGAACGGGTTGGGGTCGGCGCTGAGCGTCCCGGTGTGGCCGACGCCGAACGCGGTGACGAGCGCGTACGAGCCGAGCACGTAGATGACCCCGCTGATCAGCACAGCGCCGATCACGGCGATCGGCACGTTGCGCCGCGGGTCGCGGGTCTCCTCGGCCAGCGGCGCGGCCGCCTCGAACCCGCCGAAGGCGAGCACCGCCAGGCTGAACGCCAGCAGCACGTCGCTCCCGTGCGGCCAGCTGAACGGCGTCGCCGACAGCCCGGCCGCCCCGCCCCTGGCCAGGATCGTCAGGCTGAGCGCCAGCAGCAGGACCACCTCGAACACGTACAGCGCCACGGTCACCCGGATGCCGAACTTGAGGCCCACGATCACCGGCGCGACGACGAGCGCCCCGTAGATGATCGTGACGACCTGGGTGAATCCCCAGATGTGCGGGTTGTTGAAGACGTTCTGCGCGATGTAGCTGCCGACGAAAATGTAGATACCGCCGAAAGCGATGATGTACCCGAGAATCGTGATCACCCCGATCGCGACGGCCACCTTCGTGCCGATGGCGCGGGTGATGTAGGTGATGAACGACCCGGCGCTGGGATAGATCCCGGCGAACTGGGCCAGGCTGCTTGCCGTCGCGACCATCCCGACCATGCTGATCAGGAAGATCAGGGGTGCTGAGGCGCCGGCCAGCGCGACCATCACGCCGGTCGTGAAGAACAGGTTGAAGGCGGGCGCCACCTGCGCGACGCCCGGCATGATCACGCCGAAGAGCCCGAGCTGCCCGCGGCGCAGCGGCCGGGGGCTTTCTGTGCTGCTGGCCATTGGCTAGCCCTTTCCGTGCTGTCGGACAAAGTCGAGGAATACCTGGTTGAAGTCGGCCGGGTGCTCCCACAGGCAGGCGTGACCGCCCCTGGTCGTGGCCCGCTGCGAGCCGGCTATGCCCGCGTGCAGCCGCTGCGACAGCTCGACCGGGATGAGGATGTCTTCCTCGCCGGCCAGCACGAGGGCGGGCGAGCTGATCTGGCCGAGGCGCTCGGTCGTGTCATGACCCTGGATGACGGCCAGCTGAGCCAGGTAGGCGTGAACGGGCTGGTCCATGTAGCGCATCGCGGTCTCGAACTCCGCGAGCTCGGCGCCCCGCTGCTCGAAGAAGCCGACGGTGAAGGCCCACAGGGTGACGTCGCGCATGACGAACGGCACCCCGAGGACCGGAGCGAGCTCGGCCCACATGGCGAACATCCGGGAGCAGAATGGACCGGGTGCCGCATACGTGCAGCCGAGGGTGACCGAGCGCAGGTCAGACGGATAGGCGATCGCGTACTCCTGGGCGATCATCCCGCCCATGGACACGCCCATGAGGTGAAAGCCGGTGATCCCCAGGGAATCGGCCAGCGCCTTCGCGTCGTCGGCGAGCATCCGGCTCGAATAGGGGCCGGCCGGCTTCGAGCTCGCCCCGATGCCCCGGTTGTCGAACCGCAGGACGCGGTAGCCGGCGGCCAGGAAGTCGTCCATCTGGAAGGCCCAGGTCTCCAGATCGTCGGCCAGCCCGTTGACGAGGACGATGGTTTCCTCGCCGTCACCCTCCAGCTTGTAGTTCAGCTCAACGTCATTGACCCTGGCGATGGGCATGTCACACCTTTCCGTGCCGGATGCGGATGCGGGCGTGCAGCTCCCGGAGCATGTCCTCGGTGAGCAGGAAATGGCTGGCCGCGAGGTCAGCGGCGGTACTGGCGTCGCCGGCGATGACGGCTTCGGCCAGCAGCGGGTGCTGGTGCAGGGCCCGGCGGCGGACCTCCGCCGAGTAGGGCTCCGCGTCGAAGCCGAGGCTCACCTCCCGCCGGATCCGGGCGCTGAGCTCGACCAGCCGTGAGTTGTGGGTCGCGCACGCGATCGACTTGTGCAGCGCGTGGTCGGCCAGCCGGGAGGCTTCCCTGTCGGCCGCCACCGCGTACTGCCCGACCGCGTCGCGGATCGCCGCGATGTCGCCGTCGTCGCGGCGCAGGGCCGCGGTGCGCGCGATCAGCTGCTCGGTCAGCCGCCGGAAGTCGAGCAGTTCGCCCAGCTCGGCCCACGCGGGAAGCAGCGTCCTGCGGATCATCTCGTCGGAGTCAGGTCCCAGGCCGGGCTGAACGAACGTCCCGCCGCCCCGGCCGCGCCTGGTCGTCACGTAGCCGGAAGCCGCCAGCCGCTGCAGGGCCTCCCGCACGGTGGTCCGGCTCACCTCCAGCATCGAGGCCAGCTCCCGTTCCGTCGGCAGCCGCTGCCCCGGGACGAATTCGCCGAGCGCGATCGCGGTGACGATCCGCTCGGCTATCGTCTCGCCCGCCGTGCGCATCGGGACCGGCGCCAGCAGGCCGCCGAACGAGCCTTCGGCTGGGGCGTCAGCTGGCGCGGTCATGGCTGCCCGTCCCGGCCGAAGAATCCAGCGATGAACCTGGTCAGCGTCTGGCTGCCGCGCACGATGCTCGCGAGCTCGACCGCCTCGTCGGCAGCATGGATGTTGCGCGCGACCGGCCCGTAGGCCAGGGCCGGGCGGCCGAACTGGTTCAGGTAATAGCGGGCGTCGGTGGTGCTGCCCAGGACGAACCGCCGCGGCGCGGCCCCGTGGACGCTGGCGTGTGCGGCCGTGAGCGCATCGGCGAGCGGATGGCCGGCGTCCAGGAGGTAGCCCTCGGCGCGGAATCCCACCGGACGGATGGCCGGCGGATGGGCCGCCAGCCACGGGTCGGCGGCGGCCTCGCGCAGCACGGCATCCCGGATTGCGGCCAGCGCCTTTTCCGGGGCCCAGCCGCGCGGGAAGCCGGCCCGTACCCGCAACCGGGCCCTGGCCGGCACGCTGGAGGCCCAGTCGCCGGCCGTCACCGTTCCCACGTTCACGTTGTAGGGGCGGGCGACCGCCGCGAAAGCCGGGTCAGCCGCGGTCTCGTTGATCTCCGCTTCGAAGCCGGCCAGCGCGCGCAGCACCGCGGGAACGCAGCCGATCGGGTTCACCGCCCGGTCCGCGGACTCGGCGTGCGCGGGGACGCCCTCGATCTCGATCTCCACCCACAGCACGCCGACCCCGCCCAGCAGCAGATCCAGGCCGGTCGGCTCGAGCAGCAGGACGGCGTCCCCGAGCACGCCGGCGTTCGCCGCCGCGAGCGTCCCGTTGCCGGTGCATTCCTCTTCGATCACGCTGACGAAGGTCAGCTCCCCGGTCAGCGCGTCCGGCATGGCGCGGCGGAGCGCGGCGACGGCAAGCAGCCCCATCGCCATGCCGCCCTTCATGTCGCCAGCGCCGCGGCCGACCAGCCAGCCGTCGGCCCGGATCGGAGCGAAGGGATCGGACGACCACACCGCCGCCTCGGCGGGCACGACGTTGACGTGGCCGTTGAGCAGCAGCGACGGGGACTGCCCGGGATTGAGGCGGCCGACGACGTTAGGCCGGCCCTGGTAGGAGAGTTGCGCCACGCCAGCAGGCGCCTCGGCCGCCGTTTCTGCTGGCACCGGCAGGAAGCTCACCCCGAACCCGAGCCTGTCCAGCTCCGCCGCGACGATCTCCTGCGCGCGCCGTTCCGCGCCCACTGTGCTGGGTGCGGCGACCAGGGCCGCCAGGAAGCCGAAGGCCGCCTCCGACTCGGCGAGAACCGCGGCGTCCACCGCGTCCCACTGTGCTGCGCTCCACCGCGACGGTGCGCTTCCCGCCATCCGGCCCGCCTATGGTTTAGAAGCCTGAACTTTAGACCATTTTGCGGATTGCCACATCTTGTGTCAATCCCATGACATGACGGCAGGTCAGGAGTCGAGGTAGGCCAGGACAGCGATCGCGCTGTTCGAGCGACCCTCGGCTATCAGCGCGAGTACCTCGCGTTCCCGGTTGGTGAGCCGGGTAACCGGCAGCTGGTTGGAGCGTCGGGCCAGCAGCCTGGCGACCACCTCCGGGTCCATCACCGTGCCGCCGCGCGCGACGGTGTGCAGCGCGTCGGTGAACTGGTCGTCGGTGAATACCCGGTCCTTGAGCAGGTAGCCGACGCCGCCCGCCTGGTCAGCGAGCAGCTCGCGGGCGTAGAGCTGCTCGACGTGCGTGGACAGGATGAGGATGGGCAGCCCGGGCACCTGGCGCCGGGCCTCGAGCGCGGCCCGCAGACCCTCGTCGGTCTGGCTCGGCGGCAGCCGGACGTTGACGATCGCCACGTCCGGCCGCTGCTCGACGAGCGCCCGCAGCAGGGACGGCCCGTCCCCGACGGCCGCGGCGATGTCGAAGCCGTACCCCTTGAGCAGGCTGGCCAGGCCCTCCCTCAGCAGGAAGAGATCTTCGGCGATGACAACGCGCACGGTACCTCGATGACGATGATGGTGGGGCCGCCCGGCGGGCTGCTGACCGCGAGCACGCCGTCGAAGGTACCTAGCCTGCGCTCGATGCCGCGCAGGCCGCTACCCCGGGCCGCCGTCACCGAAGACCAGGGTGTGCAGCGGGTAGCCAGCAGCCCGATCAGGGCCACCGGCAGAAGGTCCGCGGCCAGGACCGGAGCCGTCGCCGCGAGCACCCCCGCGGCCATCACCACGGCCCACGTTCAGGGACCGCGCCCCAGTACACGGTGCACACCAGCATCACGACGGGCAGCCAGGCGGCCCAGCCGAGCGAGCGCAGCCGCCGCGGCAGGACATTCATGACGCTTTCCATGCCGTCCATAGTGGTCCGTGATCGAGCGGGGCGCCATGGACCGGACTCCACTGACCGGGGGTAGGTAAAGGCCTACCGGTTGCGGAATGATCTGAGCGTGCACAGGCAACGGCGAGCGCGACGGTGGCACCGTCCGTGAGCACGCTGATCACTAACATCGGCGAGCTCGTCACGAACGCCCCGCGGCAGCCCGGCGACGGGCCCGGGCCGTTCGCGACCCTGCGCGACGCGGCGCTGGTCATGGCCGGCGGGCTGGTGGCCTGGACCGGGCCCGCATCCCGGGCGCCCGCCGCCGACGAGATCGTTGACGCGCGCGGCCGGGCGGTCCTGCCCGGCTTCGTGGACTCGCACGCGCACCTGGTCTTCGCCGGCGAGCGCGGCGCCGAGTTCGCCGCCCGGATGGCCGGCGCGCCCTACCAGGCGGGCGGCATCCTGTTCACCGTCGCCGCCACCAGGCGGGCCAGCGATCCCGAGCTGCGGGCGGGCCTGCACCGCCTCGTCGCCGAGCTGCTCCGGCAGGGCACCACAACGTTCGAGTGCAAGTCCGGGTACGGCCTCACCGTCCCCGACGAGGCGCGCAGCGTCCGGCTCGCGGCCGAGGTCACCCCCGAGGTCACCTACCTGGGCGCGCACGTCGTCCCGCCCGAGTTCGCCGACGACCCCGGCGGCTACGTCGATCTGGTCTGCGGCCCGATGCTGGCCGCCTGCGGCCCGCACGCCAGGTGGGTCGACGTGTTCTGCGAGCGGGGCGCGTTCGGCGCGGACGAGGCGGCCGCCGTGCTCGCGGCCGGCCGCGCCAGCGGGCTGCTGCCGCGCGTGCACGCCAACCAGCTCGGCCCCGGCCCCGGCGTGCAGGTGGCCGTGCGGGCCGGTGCCGCGTCCGCGGATCACTGCACCTACCTGGCCGACGCCGACGTGGACGCGCTCGCCTGCTCGCCGACGGTCGCCACGCTGCTGCCCGGCGTCGAGTACTCCACCAGGCAGCCGTATCCGGACGCCCGGCGGCTGCTCGGCGCGGGGGTTACCGTGGCGCTCGCCACCGACTGCAACCCCGGATCCTGCTTCACCTCCAGCATGGCGCTGTGCGTCGCGCTCGCGGTGCGGGAGATGCGGATGACGACCGCGGAAGCGGTCTGGTCAGCCACGGCCGGCGGGGCGCGCGCGCTGCGCCGGCCGGACGTCGGCCACGTCAGCGAGGGCGCCCGCGCCGACCTGCTGATGCTGGACGCGCCGTCGCACACCTACCTGGCCTACCGCCCGGGCGTGCCGCTCGCGGCCGCGGTCTGGCGCGCAGGCGCGCTGGCGGCAGGCTCGGCCCGGTAAAGATCAGATATTCCCGAACGCTACGGGGCCGGCCCCATCACGGGGACGTCTGACTCGTCAGGCGCTGGGCCTAATCCTCGCCCGCGGCATCGCCCGCGCCCGGCGGGCCGGCCGGATGGTCCAGCTCCTCGTGCGCCAGGACGAGCTGCTCGGCCACCTCGACCAGGTCCGCGAAAGTCCGGCGCACGTACCCGTCGGCGGTGGTCCAGGCGATGGTGCCGTTGCGGCACCACACGGTGAGGTCGCAGCGGATGGACAGCACGGCGATGTCGTAGACAGACTCGTCGGTGCGCACCAGCCTGCGGCCGATGCCGCGGCCGGTGATCATCGCCTCGAGCTCCTTGGCCGCCTCGCAGGAGCTGGCCGGGTAGTCGGCGAGGCGGGCAGCGCCGCGGGATGCGGCTACCGGCAGCGCGAACCAGACGGCCTTGCCCTGGACCTTCCACCGGCCCAGCCGCGCGCGGGTCGGGTGATGACCCCACCGGCCGTCGGACAGCTCGGACACGACCCGCAGGCCGCGGCCGTTGATCGAGTCGAGCGACACCCGGGTGGGATCCGGCGGGGCGCCGGCCTTCCAGCCGCGCTGCGAGTCGAAGATCTTGCAGACGATCTCGTACCCGGTGGCACAGCCGCGGACGTAGGACCACATCTCGGGGGACCCGGTGACGGGCCGCTGCCTGCTGCCGTCGAACTCGACATTGCCCTGGGCGTGCAGCGTGTTGGCGGCGAGCTCGCTGACCATCGTGACGCCGTCGTGGATCACTTCCGCGGACAGGCCCATGTCGGCCACCGCCTCGCGGAACAGCCGCCGGGCGACGCCCGCGCAGGTACCGTCGAGCGGCAGCGGCCAGGCCTGACAGCCGCCGGCCTTCGCGTACGGGGGGATGCTCATCGAGGCGGCCCCCGCAAGGAGCGCCGCCATCAGTTCGGCGCCGGCCGGACAACGACGAGCAACGCAAACATGATGCTCAGCCTTCACGAGTCATTGATCTGTGAAACACAGATTATGAGTCATGACCCTTCTGCGCAATGGCATCCGCTGAAATCCCACGAGCTTTCCCGGTATCGGTGCGGGTGCCCGCAGGTGACGAGGATGTAACCAACAGGTAGCGGGTGGCAATCGTGGCCGGTGGACGTATGCGTGTGTAAAGTAACATATGCGACGGAAACCCGCAGGTGAACGTCGGAGCCTTGAGACAGGCGCAGCGATAGAAGAACCCCCCGGAGATGCAGCCCGGGGGGTTCTTCTACTAAGCGTTCTCAGATGTCGAAGCGGCCCGCCTTGACGTCCGCGAGGAACTCGGTGAACGCCGCGCGCTCGACGACGTGCGCCCCGCCTTCGGGGCGCTTGCTGTCGCGGACGGCGGTCACGTCCGGGATGTTGGCCGCGATCTCCACGCAGCCGCCGTTGTTGGGGCCGCTGCGGCTGGCCTTACGCCAGATGGCCTGAGACAGGTCGGTCATGGTTACTCCAGGTGTTCGGCGAGTTGATTGAGATAGAGGGTGGTATCGCCCGGTTCCAGCGATGCAGCGCTGGCCCGTCCATAGGTTTCGATGTAGCTCTTGGCCTGTTCCGTGCTTGCCACCTCCTCGATCGAGAAATCTGTCTCCAGGAAGACCGTGCTGGGCTCACCTGGGAAATCAAAGATGTTGACCATGGAATGCATGCCGGTGGGCGGACCGTCGGCGAAGCGCTGGATGCGCAGCTCCACGTTGGGCCGGCGGCTCATCTCGACGAGGTGCTCGATCTGCTCCAGCCGGTCCGGCCGCGGGCCCCACCGGTACAGCAGCGACGCCTCGGTGATCACCGAGGCGAACCGGGGCGCGGTGCCGTCGGTACGGTCGAGGATTTCCTGCCGCCGCAGCCGTGTCTCTAGTGCCTTGGCCCGCCAGGCAGGCGGCCGCTGGGAGCCTCGCATGAACGACTCCATGTAGTCCGTCGTCTGCAGCAGTGCGGGCAGCACCAGCGGCATGAAGACGCGGATCTGCGTGGCGTCGTTCTCGAACCCGGCAAACTCGTTTTCGAAGATCTGCGGATAGTCGCGCCACCAGGGCCGGATTCGGGCCCGGACGGCGAGATCCTCGATCTCCTCCTTCTCCGCTTCGTCCACCCCGTAGATGCGGAGCAGGTCCCGGATGTCACTCATCTCCGGGCGCTTCCATTGGTTGGCCTCGAACCGGCCGACCTTGCCCCGGCCCCAGTTGAGCATGTCGCAGACATGGTTCGCCGTGTGCCCGCTCCTCTTGCGGAGCACGACAAGGCGGTGTGACAGGCGGCGCTTCGCCAGTGTGGCGCCGTAGCCGTTGTCACTCATCTGGGCTCCTCCTTGACAGGGCCTGCCGATGAGTATAGCGCTACTTAAGTTGTGAATCACAAAGTTTGCTCTTGTTCTCTGCGGATAACGGGAGCCCGTCATTTCGGACGTTTCCGCAGGTAATGGGGTTGCCTGATCAAGAAAGGCCGATGCAGCTTTTTACGCCCTAGCAGGATGGCTGGACGAATTGCCTGGTTACTCGGCCGCGTTGTCGAACTCGCCGTTCTTGGCCCCGTCCAGGAAGCACTCCCACTCGTTCCTGTCGTAGACGAGCACTCGCCCGTCGGGGTCGCCAGCCACCCGCATGAGCACCCACTCGTCGGCCCGCGCCCCGCCCGCGCCGACGAAAGCGATCTCGATCGAGCCGTCCTCGCCGCCCGACCGCTGCCAGGCCTGCGCCCGCGGGTCGATGCCGAGCTCTTCGACGGTCGGCTTGCCGGTCGTCACGGACGCCTCGCCACACCGCAGTAGAGCACGCGCGAGCCCTCGCTGTCGGCCACGTCGGGGTCGTCCGCGCCCCACACGCCCACGTACGTGACGCACGGCTCCGCGCCCAGGTACGGCGGGACGAACTGCAGCCCCTCGAAGAACCGCCGGACCTCTCCCCGCGTCCGCAGGTAGATCCGGGTGCTGGCGCTCTCGTAGGTGTCGTACATGGCCTGCACCGAACGCGGCGGCAGCTTGTCGGCGGTCGCGTGCGACAGCGCCAGGTAGCTTCCCCGCGCGAGCACATCGGTGTACTGCCGCACCAGCCCCCACGGATCGGATCCGTCGGCCACGAAGTGCAAGACCGCGGTCATCAGCAGGCCGACCGGCTTGCTGAAGTCGATCAGCGCCCGCAGGTCCGGGTGATCCAGCACCTCGCCCGGGTCCCGCATGTCGGCGATGATCAGCTTGGTGTGCGCATCGTCGTCGAGTAGCCGGCCGGACATGGCCCGGACCATCGGGTCATAGTCCACGTACACCACGCGCGCGTCCGGGGCTACCTGCCGGACGGCCTCGTGCGTGTTGCCCTGCGTCGGCAGGCCCGATCCGATATCGACGAACTGGCTGATGCCATGCTCGCTGGCCATCCAGCGGGCCGAGCGCTGATGGAACCCGCGGTTGGCCCAGGCGGCGTCGTAGAGGTCAGGCAGCGCGTCGCGCAGCCGGTCGCCGGCCGCCCGGTCCACCGGGAAGTTGGTGCTGCCGCCGAGGTAGTAGTCATACAGCCGCGCCGGACTCGGCGTGGAGATATCCACGCCAGGGGGTGCCTCAGCCTCGGTCATCCGTGCCCTCCGTCAGGTGCTCCAGGTCCCAGTCTTGCACGCTGCGAGTGACGCACCAAACGCGGCGAGTGACCAAGCGGGCACGTGCAATCCCACGTGAGATTAGCCGAAGACGCCGGGGAGAAACAGCACGTTATTGGGACGAGTGCCGCCAATCTCCGCCTGGCAGTCCGATGGAGCGGAGTATTAGCTGGTCACTGGCTCAGCGACGGATACTTGCCGCGGAACCGGATCAACGGGTCCGCCGATTCGGCGGCATAAGGGACGTCCAGAACATGGCCAATCACCATGACGTGATCGCCGGCCGGGATCAGGTTCGCGGTCGCGCAGTCAAGGGCGGCCAGGCCGCCCGCCGGGATCAGCGCGCCGGAATGACCGCCGCGAAGATGGGGCACGTCATCCAGCAGCAGCCGCGCCCCTGGCCGCCCGGCCGCCGCGAACCGGCCCGCGAGCACCCGCTGCGGCGCGGCGAGCAGCGTGATCGCGAACCCGGCAGGGCCGTCCGGGCGGCCGAGCACCTCCGCCGGGTAGGAGTCCGCGATCAGCGCCACCATGACCAGCGGCGGATCCATCGACAGCGGGCAGAACGCGCTGACCGTGGTGCCGATGTCGTCGCGCCCGTCGCCGATCATGACGAGGGTGACGCCCGCGGCGTACGAGGCGAGGGCCGCACGCAGCAGCAGGGAGTCAGGACCTGCCCGTTCGGTCAATCGATCGTCCAGTTTCCCGGCAGCAGCAGCGGTCCGTACGGCGGCAAGCCGGCCCGGGCGGCGATCGCGGCGACCGGGCCCCAGCCCTCGGCCGGCAGCCACCGCGGGGCAGCGGCCGCGACCTCACTCGAGGCCGGGCCGCGGACCCGGTCGAGCGGGCCGTGCCGCGGGTACGGCCGCAGCGGGGCGCCGGCGGGCAGCCCGGCCCGGCTGCGGGCGTGCGCCGCCGCGATGTCCAGCCCGCCGAGCTCGTCCACGAGCCGGTGGTCCAGGGCGTCCGCGCCGGTCCAGACCCGGCCGCGGGCCACTTCCTCCACCTGCGCGGGGGACAGCCTGCGCCCGGCGGCGACCTTGCCGGTGAAGTCCGCGTAGATCCGGTCCAGCCAGATGTTGATCCTGTCCCACTCGTCCGCGCTGAACGGGCGGGTCGGGGCGAACATCGTCGCGTGCTCCCCCTCGGCCACGGAGTCCATGCTGATCCCGGCGCGGTCCATCAGCTCGCGGAGCACGGGCTTGGCCATAATCACGCCGATGGAGCCGGTGATCGTGCCCGGCTGGGCGACGATGACGTCAGCTGCCACCGAGATAAAGTAACCGCCGGACGCGGCCACATCGCCCATCGAGACGACGACCGGCGTGCCGCCGGCGCGGGCCCGGGCGACCTCGCGCCAGATGGTGTCCGAGGCCACGGCGGAGCCGCCCGGGCTGTTCACCCGCAGCAGGATCGCCCTGGCCCGCTCGTCCCTGGCTGCCGCCCGCAGCGCCGCCGACACGGTGTCGGAGCCCATCGCTGACATGGGGCCGCGCCCGCTGCGGCCGGACCTGATCGGCCCGGACGCGTGGATGAGCGCGACGAACGGCTCCCGCGGATTCGGCACGGTGCGGGCCCGCCGGGCCAGCGCCTGCGAGCGCCGGTAGCGCCCGATGTACTGCAGCAGCGCGTCCTGGCCTGCCTTCCTGCGGACCGCCGCGTACACCTCGTCCCGGTAGCCGAGCGCGTCCACGAGCCGCAGCTCGAGCGCCTCGTCGGCGAGGAAAGGGCCGCGGTCGAGCAGGGCCCTGGCCTGCTCGGCGGACAGGCCCCTGTGCTCGGCGATCGCGGTGGTGAGCTGGCCCGCGATCGAGGCCGTCAGCCGTTCGGCGGCCTCCCTGGCCGGGCCGGTGAAGCCGCGCTCGGTCATCATGTCGGCCGCGGACTTGTACTCGCGCCGCTTGCCGACCTCGTACTCCACGCCGAGCTTGTCCATGGCCGAGCCCAGGAACAGCTGCTGTACCGCGACGCCGGTCAGGCCGAGGTCGCCGGAGGGCTGCAGGTAGATCTGACCGAACGCGGTGGCCAGGTAGTAGGGCATGTTGCCGGCCGAGAAATCGCCGAACGTCTCCGCCCAGGCCACCGTCAGCTTGCCGGCCTGGCCGAACGCGATGACCGCATCGCGCAGCTCCTGCAGGGCGCCGAGCCCGATCCGGCGGCCGCCGACCTTGGCCACCAGCGCGCGGACCCGGTCGTCGGAGCGGGCCCGGCGCAGCCCGTCGAGCACCTCGGCCAGCCGGGGCCTGCGCATGGTCGCCAGCGCGGACAGCGGATCGGGCGGCGGATCGTCGGTCAGCCCTTCGGTCAGGTCGAGCTCCAGGATCAGCGGCGCCGTCCACCGCCGGCTGAGGGTTCTGATCATCTCCACAGCTTAGGCGGGCCGGGGCGTCGGCTATCGTCGCCGGTGTGGCCGAGCAGGGCGGAGATGGCTGGGCGCTTTGTGACCAGGGCCATCTGCACTGGGGGCGGTTCGGCGCGGTCGGCCTGCTCGCCTGCTGCAGCGGGCCGGACGGCGTGCGCGTGCTGCTCGCCAGGCGCAGCGGGTGGGGCCAGCACGGCGGCACCTGGGGACCGCCGGGCGGCGCCAGGGACAGCGACGAGGACCCCGTCGCGGCGGCGCTGCGGGAAGCGGCGGAGGAGTGCGACCTGCCGCCCGGCGGGGTGAGGGTGCAGGGCATGCTGCTCGACGATCACGGCGGCTGGTCGTACCGGACGTACGTCGCCGCGGCCGCGGAGCGGTTCGGAGTGCACGCGGCCAGCCCCGAGATCACCGAGGCCCGGTGGGTCAAGGTCAGCGAGGTGACGTCGCTGCGGCTGCATCCCGGTTTCGCCGAGCACTGGCCGGTCCTGTCCGCGGCTCTCGTCCCCGTGACGATCATCGTGGACGTGGCGAACGTGATGGGGGCGCGGCCGGACGGCTGGTGGCGCGATCGTGCCGCCGCCGCGCAGCGGCTGCACGCCCAGCTGGCCGTCCTGTCCGAACGCGGAATCGCCGGCCTGCCGGCGATTCCGGACCTGCCGCCGCTGACCCGCTGGTACCCCGGCTTCGTGCTGGTCGTCGAAGGAGCCGCGCGGACGGCTGACTTCGAGCCGGCCGGTCACCTGCGGGTCGTACTGGCTCCCGGATCCGGCGACGACGCGATCGTGGCGCAGGCGCGGGCGCTGCCGGGCCGGCGGCTGGTGGTCACCGCGGACCGGGAACTGCGCCGCCGGTGCGAGGCTGCGGGAGCAGCCGTGACCGGGCCCGGCTGGCTCCTCAGCCTGCTCTGACGGCTCTGCCGGCGCCTGGCCGGCGGGCGTGCGGGCGCAGCAGCCTGATCGTGAAGATGAGCAGGCCCGCGGCGGTGGCCGCGGCGCCGAGGCCGAGGGCCGCCGGGTATCCGGCCTGGCTGGCGACCTGGCCGCCGATGACCGCGCCGGCGAACCCGGCGAGCCCGCTGGACGCGTTGAGCACGCCCTGGGCCTCGCCCTCGGCCTGCGGGACGAGCTGACCGGTCAGCCCGGGCGACGCCACGCTGAGGAACGACCAGGCGAACAGGATGCCGCCGAAGGCGGCCAGCGGAAGCGCCGGCGGCACCCAGCCGGCCGCGGCGAGGATGGCCAGGATCGCCAGCAGTACCACCCGGGCGGCCAGGCCGCCCGCCATCACCGCCCGCGGCCCGCGGCGCTGGCTGCCCCGGCCGGCCAGGATGAACAGCGGCAGGCTGACGAACACGATCAGGGCGAACGCCAGCGAGGACGTCTGCGGCCTGACGCCGAACGCGTGCTGGAACAGCACCGGGTAGAGCGAGAAGACGATCGCCGCGGCGGCGTAGCCGAGAATCCAGGCGGCGAGCATCCAGCCGAAGCCGCCGTGCATCAGCTCCGCCGCCCGCCGCAGCCCGGCCGGCGAGAACGGGTGCCGGCGCAGGGGCTGAACCCGGGACGGGCTGGCCGGTGCCCACTCTCCGGTGTGGCCGGCATGGGCGAGCCGGTGGGTTGCGGCCGGCGCCGCTGCCGCGGGCGGCCCGGACTTGCTCATCCGCGGCAGCAGCAGGAACGACAGCGGGACCGCGGCCGCCGGGATCAGCGCGCCGATGGCCAGCCCGGGGCGCAGGCTGAGCCCGCTCAGCCACGCGGCCAGGACGAGCGCGCCGCCCTGGCCGATGCTCAGCGCCGTCTCCAGCCAGCCGAGCCGCTGGTTCCACTGCGCCTCCGGCCTGCGTTCGACGATCAGCAGGTTGGCGATCGTGATCGCGCCGGCGAACCGGCCCCGCCCGCCAGCGCGAGCAGCAGCTGGACCGGCGCGTTCACCAGCGGGAACAGCCAGAGGCTGATCGCGGACAGGCCGGCGCACAGCGTCGCCAGCAGCCGGTGCGCGCCGAACCGGTCGGCGATGCTGCCGGTGACCGGCGCGGCGAATGCCCCCAGGTTGAAGGCCCCCATCACCAGCCCGACGTGGCCGGCACCCTGCCGGGCCGCCGCCAGCGGCAGCAGGATCGGGGTGAGGCCGACCGCTGCGCCGTTGACGAGCGCGAACGGGATGAACCAGGGCTCGAGCAGCCGCGCTGGCCGCCCGGGAGCTGCCGCCGGGCCGGGCTCGGCGTGCGGGGACATGGCGAGATCGTAGTCTGCCGGGGTGAGAGTGGTAGCCCTGGCCGACACGCACGCGCCGCGCCGGTGGAGATCGTGCCCGCCGCGGGTCGCCGCGCAGCTGCGCCGGGCCGACGTCATCCTGCACGCGGGTGACGTGTGCATCGCGCCCGTGCTGGACGAGCTCGCCGGGTACGCGCCGGTGCACGCGGTCCGCGGCAACAACGACGGCCCGGACGTGGCCGCCTGGGGCGCCCCGGAGGTGGCGGAGCTTGACCTGGGCGGCGTGCGGGTGGCCATGGTGCACGACAGCGGCCAGGCGTCGGGCCGGCTGCGCCGGATGCGGTACAGGTTTCCCGGCGCCGACCTCGTGGTGTTCGGGCACTCGCACATCCCGCTCGACCAGTCGGGCGACGGCGTGCGGGTGTTCAATCCCGGCTCGCCTACCGACCGCAGGCGGCAGCCGCACGGCACGCTCGGCGTGCTGCAGATCTCCGATGGCCGGCTGCTGCAGGCGAGGATCGTCGAGGTGACGTGAGGCCGCGGGCCTGGCGGCAGAACTCAGCGAGGCGGGCCGGGCGGCGGCGGCGGCGCAGGCCGGGCCGGCGGGGCAGGCCGGGCCGGCGGCGGCGGTGCCTGCCGCCCCTCGCTCCGGCCAGGGAACCACCACGGCAGGCGCGGGCCCGGGCGCATGCCCGGCGGGAGCCGCCGCGGTTCCCCGCGGGCCGGCCGGTGCTGCGGGCGGTCGGCCAGGGCACAGGCTCGGTCGTTCTCGCGGTCGGCCCGTTCCTGCGCCCGCTCGGCCTGCTCCTGCGCCCGCTCGGCTTCCTGCTCCGCCCGGTCAGCTTCCCGGCCAGCCTGATCGGCCTCCCGCCTCACCGCGGCGATCTCCCGGTCCGCCTGGGCCTGCTCGTGCGGGTCACGCTCGTGCCTGAGCTCGTCCGATTCTTCCCGCGCTTCCTCGGCCAGGTCGTACGCCTCGTCAGCCCGGTCCCGCGCGTCCGCCGCGCGCTCCTCGGCCTGTTCGGCCCGCTCCTGAGCCAGGTCGGCCCGTTCCTGCGCCTGATCAGCGAGTTCCTGGGCCTCGTCGGCCGGTTCCCCGGCCAGGTCGGCTGCCTGCCTGGCCTTGAACTCCTCGACCGTGACGCCTTCGGTGGCCGCGCCGTCCGCGTAGTACTGCTCGACCCAGTACGGCTCAGCCGGAACCTGCTCGCCCAGGACCTGCTCGCCCAGGACCTGCTCGTCCTGCGCGGGCGGCGCCGCGGGGGCATGCACGGCGTGCCGGGCGACGCTGTACGGCTCGCCGGTCTCGGCCATGCGTTCGCGGATGGCGGCTTTCCTGGCCTTGTCCTCAGTCATGATCATGTCTTCCCGGCGAGGCTGCCCGCGTCTGCCCGCCATGGGATGAATGACCTGACGAGACGATGCACGCGAGTCGGGGACCCTTGTCCTCGTCGCTACCGCGGCGCGGGCCGGCCGGTAGCTCGGAAGCAGGCAGGCGGTGCGCTGCCGTTACCGGTCACGATAGCACCGAAGCGCGACATATCGCGAGTGGCCGGCGGTTAGCGCACGGAGGTCGTTATCCTCCCGCCGGGGTGCGGGCCGGGACCAGTCCGGCCAGCAGCACCGCCGCTGTCCGCTGCAACCGCGGGGTCAGGTCCACGCACGCCGCGGCCAGCCGGGGGTCGGACGCATACAGCTCGGCCACGGCTGGCGGCGGGTTGGCGATCTGCCACAGCGCCCCGGCCAGGGTCGCCATCGCGGCGACGAATTCGCGTGACTCGCCGGGGGTCAGTTCCGGCAGCAGCCGCTGCACCAGGCCGGCAACCTCGTCGATGGCTCCCAGTGAGGTCAGCTTGTAGCGGCGCACGGCATCGACCGAGACGTGGCGTTCGTGGTTCAGCGCCGTGTGCGGGATGAGGTCGCAGAGCAGCGGCAGGCCGGCGAAGCTGCGGGCCAGCGCGTCCGCGACCAGCTGCGGGTCGCCCGGCGCGGCGGTGCCCAGCGTGGCGTGCAGCGCGCCGGCCCAGTCGAGCCAGGACTGCGCGGTCAGCTCCAGGAAGATCTGCTCGCGGGTCTCGAAGTAACGCAGCAGCGCCGACTTGTGAATCCCCACCCGGCCGGCGATGTCGGTGAGGCTCACGTTGCGCACGCCGTCACGCAGGGCAAGCTCGCGAGCCGCGTCGAGGATGCCGTCGCGGCGCTGCTGCTTGTGCTCAGGCCGGCGCGCCCGCTGGAACGTCGCATCGGTGGTCACAACCGTCCAGCATACATAACGCAACACCGGTGAATTGTTAAGAGAACGACGTTGTGTTATCGTGTGCTGATGCGGTGCCGGCCGGGCCGGCGTCCAGCCAGGCCCCCAGCCGCAGCGAAGGAAGGGCAGTCACGTGTCGAAGGTGTTTTTCCTCACCGGAAGTTCCCGGGGGCTCGGCCGCGAGATCGCGGCGGCGGTGCTCGGTGCCGGGCACCGGCTGGTAGCGACCGCGCGCCGTCCGGAGGCGCTGGACGACCTGGTGACCAGCTATGGCGACCACGTCTTGCCGGTGGCGCTCGACGTCACCGACCCGGTCGCCGCGGGGGCAGCGGTGGCGGCCGGCCTCGCAGCGTTCGGGCGGCTGGACGTGGTCATCAACAACGCCGGCTATGCGAATCTGGCCTCGGTCGAGGACATCACCGGCGCGGACTTGCGGGAACAGGTCGAGACCAACCTGCTCGGGGTGGTGAACGTCACCAAGGCGGTGCTGCCGGTGCTGCGCCGCCAGGGCGGCGGCCGGATCATCCAGGTCTCGTCGGTCGGCGGCCGGCTGGCGACCCCGGGGCTGTCGGCCTATCAGGCGGCCAAGTGGGCGGTCGGCGGCTTCTCCGAGGTGCTGGCCAAGGAGGTCGGGCCGCTGGGCATCAAGGTCACGATCCTCGAGCCCGGCGGCATGCAGACCGACTGGGCCGGGGCCTCGATGCGGGTCCCGCCGGTCAGCGAGCCGTACCAGCAGACCGTCGGCGCCATGGCCAGGATCCACGGCGAGGGCAGCACCGCGCCTGCGCTCGGTGACCCGGCCAAGGTCGCCCGCGTCGTGCTCGCCGTCACCGCCATGGACGAGCCGCCGCTGCGGCTCCTGCTGGGCAGCGAGGCGTACGCCTACGCCACGGCGGCCGCGACGGCACGGGCCGAGGCGGACGCCGCATGGCACGACCTCACCGTGTCCACCGACCGCGACGACGCCACCGCCGCCGACCGGGACCCGCTCGCCGCGACGGGTTAGAGTTGGCCGGTGACCGGACGAGCGATCTTGGTAACCGGTGCCTCGCGGGGCATCGGGCAGGCCATAGCCGAGGCATTCGCCGCCCAGGGTGACCGGGTGGCCATCCACTACAACGCGGCGAAGGCGACCGCCGAAGCCGTCCGGGCCGCCCTGCCGGGCAGCGGCCACGCGGTCGTGCAGGCGGACCTGACCGACCCGGCGGCGGTCCGCCGCATGATCGACGACGCGGCCGGCCAGCTCGGCGGCCTGGACATCCTGGTGAACAACGCCGGCATTTACTCCCAGCACCTGATCACCGAGGTGTCCTACGAGGAGTGGCAGGCGGCCTGGCAGGAGACACTCGGCGTGAACCTGCTCGGCGCGGTGAACGCGACCTGGTGCGCGGTCCGGCACATGATCCCGCGCGGCGGCGGGCGGATCGTCAACGTGACCTCCAGGGGCGCGTACCGAGGCGAGCCCCGGCACCCGGCGTACGGGGCGAGCAAGGCCGGCCTGAACGCGTTCGGGCAGTCGATGGCCCGGTATCTCGCGCCGCACGGCATCGCGGTGGCCTCGGTGGCGCCCGGCTACGTGGCGACGGACATGACCACCGAGGAACTGGCCTCGCCGCGCGGCGAGGTGATCAGGGGGCAGAGCCCGTTCGGCCGGGTGGCCAGGCCCGAGGAGATCGCCGCGGCGGTGCTGTACCTGGCGTCGGCCGAGGCCGAATGGGCCAGCGGCGCGGTCCTCGACCTGAACGGCGCCTCGCACCTGCGCTGACCAGCCCTCGCTGACCAGCCAGCGTTCAGCCGTCGAGCGCCTCGTACACGGCGGACCAGAAGCCAGCCTCCACCGGCCAGCTCTCAGCCGACGCGAGCACCTGGGTGCACAGCACGGCCACCAGGTCCTCGCCGGGGTCGTTGACCCACACCGTGCCGAAGCCGCCGCTCCAGCCGTATCCCGCCGGGCCCCGGCCGCCGCCCTCGGCCGCGTCGATGATCGACAGCCCGAACCCCCAGCCGCGGCCGCCCAGGATCGGGCCGCCGGTGTCCCGCTGCCCTGGCGTCAGCTGGTCGGTGGTCATCGCCGCCACCAGCTCGGGCGGCAGGATCCGCTGGCCGCGGTGCGTGCCACCGGCCAGCAGCATCTGCCCGAAGGCGAGGTAGTCGCCGACGGTCGAGACCAACCCGGCGCCGCCGTCGGCGAACGGCCGCGGCCGCGACCACTGGCCGTCGTCGTCGAAGGGCTGCAGCGCCCCGTCCGCGTGCTGGTAGCACGGCACCAGCCGGCGGAGCTGCTCCGCCGGCACGGTGAACCCGGTGTCGGCCATGCCCAGCGGGCCGAAGATGCGCTCGGCGTAGACCGACTCCAGCGGCTGCCCGGCCGCGCGGGCGATGAGCACCCCCAGGATCTGCGAGCCGGTGTTGTACCGCCACTGCTCGCCGGGCTGGTCCATCAGCGGCAGCGTGCCCAGCCGGCCCAGCCACTCGTCCGGGCCGTGTGGGGTGGCCGGCACCGGCGGCCCCGCCGACATGAGCTCCAGGGCCTGCTCGGCGGCCAGCACCGGGTACTCGTCCGGCGGCGCCAGGATCATGCCGAACCCGCCCCGGAACGTGAGCAAGTCCCGGACGGTAACCGGTCGGCGGGCGGGCACGGTGGCCCCGACCGGGCCGTCGAGACGGCGCAGCACCCGCCGCCCCGCCAGCTCCGGCAGCAGCCGGTCCACCGGCTCGTCCAGCGCGACCCGTCCGTCCGCGACCAGCTGAAGCGTCGCCACCGCCGTGACCGGCCTGGTCATCGACGTGATGCGGAAGATCGCGTCCGGCCGGATCGGCTCGGCGGACCCGGCGGCCGCGGCGCCGATCGCGTTGACGTGCACGTCGCCGCCCCGGCGGAGGCCCAGGACCAGGCCGGGCACGCGGCCGGCCGCGACGTGACCGGCCATCGCCTCGTGCAGCCGGGCCAGGCCGCGCTCTGGCCAACCGGGAGTGCCCATCACTGCCGTCCCTCCGCTCCGGTCCGTTCGCCGGCCGATGCCAGCAACCTACCGACCGGCCTGCGGCGCGGGAATCACCGCGCCGCCCGGCGGCGGCGCCCTCTTGACACTCAGATACCGACGGTATTAGATACCGTTGGTATGAGAACGAGACTGAGCCGGGACGAGCAGGTAGAGCGCAACCGCCGCCTGGTGCTCGCGGCCGCCCGCCGGGTCTTCCTGGCCCGCGGCTATGTCAGCGCGACGGTGGATGCCATCGCGGAGGAAGCGGGCTTCTCCAAGGGAGTGGTCTACTCCCAGTTCCAGAGCAAGGCCGACATGTTCCTGGCCTTGCTGGAAGAGCGGATCAGCGAGCGGGGCACGCAGAACGAGCAGCTGGCCGGGCAGCTCGACGCCGCCCGGCTCGCCACGGCCGTCCCTGGGCTGGCGTCTGCCCTGAGACAGGCCGAGCCGCAGTGGCCGCAGCTCGTGCTGGAGTTCCGCGTGCACACGGCCCGCATTCCCGAGCTGAACCAGCGTTACGCGCAGCTGCACGAGCGCACGCTGGAGCACCTGGCCGGGATCCTCACCCGCCTGCACGAGAAGGCCGGCACCACGCCGCGCTACCCCGTCCGTGGCCTGGCCGAGCTGGCCCTGGCCATCAACATGGGCACCTGCCTGGAGCAGCTGGCCAACCCCGGCGCGCTGGACCTGCCGATCCCCGAGATCATCGGGCAGCTGTACCTCGCCAGTAAGGAGATTCCCGATGCCGGGTGAACTGCTGGCCCCGCCCGGGCGGTGGCCCGCCCGTGTTCGCCGAGCTCCGTGACCGCATCCAGGCGCGCTTGCTCGCTGGCCTGCCGGCGCACGTGGACCGGCTCGGCTGGGATACGCAGCGGCTGCGCGAGTGGCAGCGGGACCGGCTTCGCAGGTTGCTCGCTGTCGCGAAACGGCGGTCCGCATTTCACGCCGGGCGGTTGCGCGGCGTCGATCCGGCGCGCTTCGAGCTGGCCGGCCTGGCCGGCCTGCCGGTGATGACCAAGGCGCAGATGATGGCCGGCGACGACACGCTGGTGACCGACCCGCGGCTGACCCGGGCCGCGGCCGAGGCCGCGCTCGCCGCGACCGGCACCGAGCCGCGGCCGCTGCCGGGCGGTTTCCTGTGCCTGGCGACCGGCGGCAGCTCGGGCGAGCGGGGCATTGTCGCTTACGCCCCGGAGGCCGCCGCCGAGTTCGTCAGCCTGATGTTCCGGACCCGGATCGCGGCACTGGCCGGCCAGCTGAAGGCCCCGGTCCAGCTCCCCCCGGCCAGCATCGCCTTCGTGGCCGCCTCGTCCGCCGTGCACGGGACCGTGTTCGTGTCCTCGATTCTCGGCGGCACCCCGGTGCGGATCGTCCATGTACCCGTCACCCTGCCGGTGCCCGAGATCGTCGGCCGGCTGAACCAGCTCCAGCCGCGGGGCCTGTTCGGCTACGCGAGCATGCTGGCCAGGCTGGCCGCCGAGCACCAGGCCGGCCGCCTCAGGGTCGCCCCGCAGCTGGTGAGCTGCACCGCGGAGACGCTGCTGCCGGAGTTCCGCGCGGCGATCAAGGGCGCGTTCGGCGTTCCCATCACGAACACGTTCGGCAGCACCGAGGGGCCTCGCCGGATCCAGCGGACCCGATGACCCGGACATCACGCTCGCCGACGACGGCTGCATCACCGAGCTTGTCGACGCGAGCAACCGGCCGGTGCCACCCGGCACCCCCTCCGCCAAGGTGCTGGTGACCAACCTGTACAACCACCTGCAGCCGCTGATCAGGTACGAGCTCGGCGACTCGTTCACCCGTCGGCCGGACAGCCCCGGCCACGGTCACACGCGGGTCAGCGTGCAAGGGCGGGCCGATGAAATCCTGCACTACCGCCAGGCGGACGTGCATCCGCTCGTGCTCCGCTCGGTCCTGCTGGCCCGGCCCGAGGTGCTCGACTACCAGGTCAGGCAGACGCCCGGCGGTGTCACGGTGTGCGCCGTGCTGGCCCGCGCGGTGGATCTGGACCTGCTGCGCCGGAGCCTGTGCGCAGCGCTCCAGCGAGCCGGCCTGGCCGACCCCGAGGTCCGGGTCGACGCGGTCGCCTCGCTGCCCAGGCACCCGCAGACCGGCAAGCTGCGCCGGGTGATCCCGGCCTGAGTAACAGCGGGTTGGGGTCAGTCCTCGCCGCCGGGGGACCGCTCGGGGGTGAACCAGACCACGCCGAGCGGCGGCACCGTGATCGTGGCCGAGGCCTGGCCGTGCCACGGCTCGCCAGTCGCCTCGATCGCGCCGAGGTTGCCCACCCCGCTGCCGCCGTAGAGGGCGGCGTCGGTGTTGATCACCTCGCGCCACCGGCCGGCGGACGGCAGGCCGAGCCGGTAGTTCAGGTGCGGCTCGCCAGAGAAGTTCGCCACGCAGGCCAGCACGTCCCCGCCCCGCGAGTACCGCAGGAACGACAGCGTGTTGCCCGCCGCGTCGTTGGCGTCGATCCAGCCGAACCCGTCCGGCGAATTGTCCAGCTCCCACAGCGCCGGGCTGCCGCCGTAGACCGCGTTCATGTCCCGCACCAGCTGCTGCACCCCGGCGTGCATCTCGTCGTCGAGCACCCACCAGTCCAGGCCGCGGTCTGCCGACCACTCGCCGCCCTGGCCGAACTCCGACCCCATGAACAGCAACTGCTTGCCCGGGTGCGCCCACATGTAGGCCAGCAGCGCGCGCAGCCCGGCGAACCGGCGCCAGTCGTCGCCGGGCATCTTGCCCAGCAGCGAGCCCTTGCCGTGCACCACCTCGTCGTGCGACAGCGGCAGCACGAAGTTCTCGCTGAACGCGTACACCAGCGAGAACGTCAGCTCGTTGTGGTGGTAGTGCCGGAACACCGGATCCCGGGACATATAGGCCAGCGTGTCGTGCATCCAGCCCATGTTCCATTTCATCCCGAAGCCGAGCCCGCCCAGGTGCACCGGCCGGGTCACCCCGGGCCACGCGGTGGACTCCTCGGCGATCATCGTGATGCCCGGTGCCCGCCGGTAGGCAGTCGCGTTGACCTCCTGCAGGAACGAGACCGCCTCCAGGTTCTCGTTGCCGCCGCGCGCGTTCGGCGCCCACTCGCCCGGCTGGCGGGAGTAGTCCAGGTACAGCATGGACGCGACCGCATCGACCCGTAGCCCGTCGATGTGGAACTCCTCCAGCCAGTAGACCGCGTTCGCCACCAGGAAGTTGCGCACCTCGTTGCGGCCGTAGTCGAAGATCAGCGTGCCCCAGTCCGGGTGCGCGCCGCGCCGCGGATCCGGGTGCTCGTACAGCGGCGTGCCGTCGAACCTGGCCAGCGCCCAGTCGTCCCGCGGGAAGTGCGCGGGCACCCAGTCCACGATCACGCCGATGCCCGCCTGGTGCAGCCGGTCCACCAGGTAACGGAAGTCATCCGGCGAGCCGAACCGGGACGACGGCGCGTAGTACGAGGTCACCTGGTAACCCCACGAGCCGCCGAACGGATGCTCGGCCACCGGCAGGAACTCCACGTGGCTGAACCCGAGGTCGCTGACGTACTCCGTCAGCCGCTCGGCCAGCTCGCGGTAGGTCAGCCCGGGCCGCCACGACGCCAGGTGCACCTCGTACACGCTCATCGGCGCGTGCACCGGGTCGCGGTCCGGCCGGGCCGCCATCCAGTCCTGGTCGCCCCACTCGTAGCGCGAGGCGGTGACCACCGACGCGGTGGCCGGCGGCGGCTCGGCCAGCCTGGCCATCGGGTCGGCCTTGGCCCGCCAGGTGCCGTCCGGGCCGGCGATCTCGAACTTGTACCGCGCGCCCTCGGCGACACCAGGTACGAACAGCTCCCAGACACCGGCACCGCCGAGCGAGCGCATCGGGTGCCCGCGCCCGTCCCAGTGGTTGAAATCGCCGATCAGCCGCACCCCGCGGGCGTTGGGTGCC
Source organism: uncultured Actinomycetes bacterium (assembly GCA_963702235.1). Taxonomy (GTDB): domain Bacteria; phylum Actinomycetota; class Actinomycetes; order Streptosporangiales; family Streptosporangiaceae; genus PALSA-505. The sequence continues at coordinate 46,730 of CAVPBZ010000010.1, read as the reverse complement.
CAGACCGCGAACGAGGCGCCCGCCGTCGAGGTGAAGATTTCCCCGAACGGCTGCCGATCGGGCTCTGTGCTGCCAGCGAACTGCCTCAGGTGCGCGCCGAGCGCGCGCCACAGCTCTTCGTGCCTGCCCTCGCCGATCAGGTGCAGGTCCACCTCGCCGAGCGTGGGCTGGTGCCGGTACGGGTCGTCGGTGATGGTCTCCGGCCCGGCGGGATCGTAGCTCACGGCCAGCCGGTAGTCGGGCACCTGGGCGGGCTGCCCCGCGTCACCATCGGGCAGCACCGTAGCGGGCAGCACGGCGGCGAACATGCCGTCGTGCACGTGCTCCATGGCGAACCTGCGCCCGTCCGGCAGCAGCACGCTGACCGCGGCCGCCATCGGCCGCAGCGCCCGCACGGTGATTCCGTCCGGCCCCGGGTGCGCGCCGAGCAGCGCGTGCGGGTCGTGGTGCGTGCCGGCCAGCAGCCGGTCGAGCTCGCCGGGACTCACGTGAGCGGCTGAACCTACAGGGCTGGTCATGAGCTCTCCCTTGCGCCCGGCGCGATAACCGGCAGCGCGGCCAGCGAGTCCAGCGGGATGGGCAGCCAGGACGGCCGGTTCCGCGCCTCGTACAGCACCTCGTACACCGCCTTGTCCAGCTCGAACGCGCGCAGCAGCACCGCGGACGCGCGCGGGTCGGTCCCGCCGGCCTCGGCGTAGCCGGCGCAGAACGCCTCCCGGCTGCGCCGCACCCAGTCCCGGGCGAGCAGCTCGAGCGCCGCCCGCTCCGGGTTACCGAGCAGCTGGTGCCGCGCCGCGTAGTCGAACGAGCGCAGCATGCCCGCGACGTCGCGCAGCGGCGAGGACAGCGCCCGCCGGCTGGCCAGCGGGACCGCGGGCTCGCCCTCGAAGTCGAGCACCACCCAGCCGGTCTGCGTGCGCATCACCTGGCCCAGGTGGTAGTCACCGTGGATCCGCTGCACCAGCAGCGGCTCCGCCAGGTCGGCCAGCTCGTCGTAGGCCCGGTTCAGCAGGCCGGCGTACTCGCGCAGCGCCGGGACGGCGGTGAGCGCCACCTCCAGCCGGTGCCGCATCGGCCCGGCCAGGCCGCCGGCCGCGCCCGCCGGGAACTCCTCGCTGCCGAACGCGGCGACCAGATCCCGGTGCACCTCAGCGGTGGCCGCGCCGAGCCGGCGTGCCTCGCCGGCGAAGTCGCCGCCGGCCTCGGCCGCGCTGGTGTCCGGCTGGGCGTACAGGTCACGCACGCTGGTCGCCGCCAGCGACCAGCCGTCGCTGGCCGCCCGCAGGTACCGGGACAGGATCGCGAGGATCGTGACCTCGCCGCCGTCGCTGGTCTCGATCCAGCCGAACGGCTCCGCGATGTGCCTGGCGCCCAGCCTGCCGAGCGCGGCGGACACCTCGAGGTCGGGATTGGGCCCGGGAGCAACCCGGCGGAACACCTTGAGTATCGCCTCCTCGCCGTAGACGAGGCTGGTGTTGCTCTGCTCGCCGGTGAGCACCAGGCTGTCCAGGTCGCCGGTGTCCAGCGGGTCGTCGCCGGCCGGGCTGCCGGGTACCCGGGCGAACCGGACCGGCCCGATGACCTGCTGCTGCGCGATGGCGCGCAGCAGCAGCCCGGCCAGCTCCTGGTCATACAGCGCGTCGTAGGCGACCAGGCCGCCGGACAGCTCGGCGATCCGCACGTGCTCGAGCCTGCCGGGCAGGCCGGCCGCAGGCCGGCGAAGATCTGGTACTGGTCGGTGACCGGGCCCTGGCTGACCGCGGCGATCAGGTGCCGCAGCGCGGGGTCGTCGCCGTGGCCGGCCGCCAGCTCGGTGTCGGAGGTGATCTCCAGCGCGGTGATCTCCCGGCCCTTGCCGGCGAACCAGCGCTGCGTCGGCAGCCACCCCGCCAGTGCCTGCTCGAGGGCGGTGACCTCCCGGCTGCTGGTGGCTCGCATGTCAGCGCTCCTGTTCTTCCCTGGGCGGCGGCAACTGGAACCAGTAGAACCCGTGCCCGGGCAGGGTGAGCAGGTAGTTCAGCTCGCCGATGGGCGGGAACGAGACGCCGCCCATGCATTCGACCGGCGTGACGCCCTTGAACCGGCGCAGGTCGAGCTCGACCGGCTGCGGGAACCTGGACAGGTTGTTGACGCACAGGATCCGGTCCGCGCCGTCGGCGCCGGCGTTGTCGTCCTCGCGGACGAAGGCGAGCACGCTCGGGTTGGACGAGGACAGCTCCTCGTAGTTACCGAGGCCGAACACCGCGTGCTGCTTGCGGATCTCGATCATCCGCCTGGTCCAGTGCAGGAACGACGCCCGGTGCTGCTGCTGCTGCTCAACGTTGAGGGCCTGGAAGCCGTAGATCGGGTCCATGATCAGCGGCAGGTACAGCCGCGCCGGGTCGGCCCGGGAGAAGCCGCCGTTGCGGTCCGGCGTCCACTGCATCGGGGTGCGCACGCCGTCCCGGTCACCCAGCCAGATGTTGTCACCCATGGCGATCTCGTCACCGTAGTACAAGACGGGTGAGCCGGGCAGTGACAGCAGCAGCGCGGTGAACAGCTCGAGCTGGTTGCGGTCGTTGTCGAGCAGCGGGGCGAGCCTGCGCCGGATGCCGATGTTGGCCTTCATCCGGGGGTCCTTCGCGTACTCCGCCCACATGTAGTCCCGCTCGTCGGCGGTGACCATCTCCAGCGTGAGCTCGTCGTGATTGCGCAGGAAGATGCCCCACTGACAGCCGTCCGGGATGGCCGGCGTCTGCGCCATGATCTCGGAGATGGGGTAGCGCTGCTCGCGCCGCACCGCCATGAAGATGCGCGGCATCAGCGGGAAGTGGAACGCCATGTGGCACTCGTCACCGCCGCTTTCCGCGTCGCCGAAGTACTCGACCACGTCGGCCGGCCACTGGTTGGCCTCGGCCAGCAGCACCCGGTCCGGGTAGAGCCGGTCCACCTCAGCCCGCACCCGCTTGAGGTACTCGTGCGTTTCCTTGAGGTTCTCGCAGTTGGTGCCCTCCCGCTCGTACAGGTAGGGCACCGCGTCCAGCCGGAACCCGTCGATGCCGAGGTCCAGCCAGAACCGCAGCACCTCCAGCATCGCGTCGGCGACCTTGGGATTCTCGTAGTTGAGATCCGGCTGGTGGGAGAAGAACCTGTGCCAGTAGTACTGGCCGCGGACCTGGTCGAAGGTCCAGTTCGACTGCTCGGTGTCCACGAAGATGACCCGGGCGTCCTGGTAGGCCTCGTCGGTGTCGGCCCACACGTAGAAGTCGCCGAACGGGCCGTCCGGGTCGCTGCGGCTGGCCTGGAACCACGGGTGCTCCTCGCTGGTGTGGTTCATCACCAGGTCGGCGATCACCCGGATGCCCCGCTTGTGCGCCTCCTCCACCAGTTCGACGAAGTCGCCGAGATCGCCGAACTCCGGCAGCACCTTCATGAAGTCGGAGATGTCGTAGCCGCCGTCGCGCAGCGGCGACTGGTATATGGGCAGCAGCCAGATGCAGTCGATGCCGAGCCACTGCAGGTAGTCCAGCTTGGCGATCAGGCCGCGCAGGTCACCGATCCCGCTGCCGGTGGAGTCGGCGAAGCTGCGCACCGCGACCTCGTAGAAGACGGCGCGCTTGTACCAGCGCGGGTCCCGCGGCGACGAGAACGAGAAAGAGTCGGGAACCGGCTCGCTCTGCATGGTCGCGAAGTCGGGCAGCCGCGCAGCGGCCGGAAGGCCCGAGGCGGCCGGCTCAGGCTGTGTCACGATGACGACTCCTGCGTTGTGGTCCGTGCGTCACTCGTCAGGCGTGCCTGCGGTGACGGTGAAGATGTGCGCTGGCGATATGGCCGGGTCGAGCCGGACGTAGCTGGCCTGCCCCCAGCGGTAGGACTCGCCGGTCAGCTCGTCCGTCACGGTGAACTCGCTGCCGGCCTCCAGGCCGAGGGCGCCGACGTCCAGCCAGGCCGTGGCCTCATGTGGCTGATGTGGATCAAGGTTTACCACGACCAGCACGGTGTCTGTCCCGGTCCGCTTGGAGAAGCAGAGCAACGCCGGCTGGTCGACGTAATGAAAACGTAGGTTACGCAGCCAGTGCAGCGCCGGGTGGCTCTTCCTGATGTTGTTGAGCCGGGTGATGAACGGGGCGATGCCGGACGGCTCCCGGTACGCCGCCGACCAGTCCCTGGGCCGGTACTGGAACTTCTCCGAGTCCATGTACTCCTCGCTGCCCGGCCGGAGCGGGACGTTTTCGCATAGTTCATACCCAGAATAGATGCCCCAGGACGGGGCGAGTGTCGCCGCGAGCACCGCCCGGACCTTGAACGCCGGCGGCCCGCCGTGCTGCAGGTACTCGGTCAGGATGTCGGGCGTGTTGGCGAAGAAGTTGGGCCGCATGATGGCCGCGTCAGGCCCGGCCAGCTCGGTCAGGTACCCGGTGAGCTCTTCCTTGGTGTTCCGCCAGGTGAAGTACGTATAGGACTGGTGAAAGCCGATCATCGCCAGGCCGTGCATCATGGCCGGCCGGGTGAACGCCTCGGCCAGGAAGATCGCGTCAGGGTCGGTCCTGGCCACCTCGGCCAGCAGCCGCTCCCAGAACGGCAGCGGCTTCGTGTGCGGGTTGTCGACGCGGAAGATCCGGACCCCGTGGCTCATCCAGTACCGGACGATCCGCAGCGTCTCGGCGTACAGCCCGTTCAGGTCGTGGTCGAAGTTGACCGGGTAGATGTCCTGGTACTTCTTCGGCGGGTTCTCCGCGTAGGCGATGGAGCCGTCCGCGCGGGTGGTGAACCACTCCGGGTGCTCGGTCACCCACGGATGGTCGGGCGAGGCCTGCAGCGCCAGGTCGATCGCCACCTCGAGGCCGAGCTCGCGGGCCCGGGCGACGAACGCGTCGAAGTCCTCGATCGTGCCCAGGTCGGGGTGGATCGCGTCGTGGCCGCCGGCCGGCGAGCCGATGGCCCACGGCGAGCCGGGATCCCACGGCTCGGCGTGCAGCGTGTTGTTGCGGCCCTTGCGGTGGGTGAAGCCGATCGGGTGGACGGGCGGCAGGTAGACGACGTCGAAGCCCATGTCCGCGATCGCTTCCAGCCGCTTGGCCGCCGTGCGCAGCGTCCCGGACACCGGCTCGTGCTCGCCCATCGGGTCGATCTGGGCGCCCTCGGAGCGCGGGAAGAACTCGTACCAGCTGCCGTACAGCGCCCGCTGGCGGTGCACGATGACGCTGAACCGCCGGGACCGGGTCCGGCGGTCGCGCAGCGGGGCCGCGCCCAGGATCCGGCGGATCTCCGGATCGGCCACGGCGGCCAGCCGGTCCCAGGACGGGATCGCCGGGTTGGTCAGCCGCTCGGCGAGCGCGGCCAGCGCGGCGCTGTCGGCCCGGGACTTCCCTGGGGCGCGCAGCGCGCGGGCCGCGCGGCCGAACAGCAGCGCGCCGTCGGCCAGCACCAGCTCCACGTCCTGGCCGCGCGGAATCTTGATCTCCGCGTCATGCCGCCACTGCGCGACCGGGTCCCGCCAGGCCAGCACGTAGAAGTGCCACCGCCCCTCGGCGGTCACCGTGACCTCCGCGCCGAGCCGGTCGGTGCCCGGCGCCAGTTCCCGCATCATGACAGGCGGCTGCCGGCTGCCGTCCGGGCCTACCAGCACCACCTCCGCGCCGAGCCGGTCGTGGCCCTCACCGAAGATGGTGGCACTGACCTCGAAGGACTCGCCGGTGACCGCCTTGGCCGGCCGCTTGCCGCCGTCCACCGCGGGCTGGACGTTGAGTATGGGTACGCGTCCGATCACGCCCGTGAGGCTACCCGCCGAGGTTACGGTCATTCGCGCCGGTCCGGCCGGCGACAATGTGCCCATGACCGTCGTTGCCTGGGACGCCCCGGCCGCAGCGCCGCTGCAGCTGTCGGTGTCGGATTCTGGTGGTGCGCTTCGGCCCGCTGACGGCGCTGGACGGCATCAGCTTCGACGTGCGGCCCGGCGAGCTGGTGGCCCTGGCGGGAGAGAACGGCGCAGGCAAGAGCACGCTCGTCCGCTGCATCGCCGGCGAGATCCCCCCGACCTCGGGCACGATCATGCTGGACGGCCGGCCGGTTCCGCCCGACCCGCTGGCCGCCAAGGGCCGGAGCGTCCGCGTCGTCTGGCAGGACCTGGCGCTGTGCGACAACCTCAACATCGCCGCCAACGTGCTGCTCGGCAGCGAGCGCAGGCGGCACCTGCTGTCCGACACCCGGATGCATACCGACGCGGCGCGGCTGCTCGGCCGGCTGGGCATCCCGCTGCGGGACACCACCCGCTCGGTCCGGTCGCTGTCCGGCGGCCAGCGCCAGCTGGTGGCGGTGGCCAGGGCGATGGCCGCCGACTCGCGGCTGCTGCTGCTCGACGAGCCGACCTCCTCGCTGGGCGTACGGGAGTCGGCCCTGGTCGAGGAGCTGATCATGGGCCTGCGGCAGCAGGGCACGACAATCCTGCTCGCCTGCCATGACATCGGCCAGATGTTCCGGCTGGCCGACCGGATCGTGGTCTTGCGGCAAGGGCGGCTCGTCGCCGAGGTGGCCCCCAGCGAGGTGCATCCCGACGACGTGGTGGCGCTGCTGACCGGCCAGGAGCTCGACTCCTCGGCGCGCACGCAGCTCACCCGGCTGCACGGGCTCACCGGGCGGCTGGTGTCCTCGGATCCCTCGTCAAGCCTGTCGCTGATCCTGTCGGCGCTCGGCGCCGCGCTCGGCAGCGAACGGCTGTGCATCCACCTGCTGGAGGGCAGCTCGCTGGTCTGCGCGGCGTCGCTGGGGCTCGCGCCGCCCCTGCTGGCGGCCTGGTCCCGGCTGCCGCGCGGCCCGGCCGGCGGCCCGGTGGGGCTGGCCGCGCAGACCGAGCTCCCGGTCGTCGAGGAGAACGTTCAGGCCGGGCCGGCCTGGTCGCCGTTCATCAGCCTGGCCAGGTCGGCGAAGGTCGCGAGCTCCTGGTCGGTCCCCGTGCTGGGACCCGGCGGGCTGCTCGGCGTCATCACCGTGTTCCGGGCGATCACCGGCAAGCCGCGGCGGGACGATCTCGACCTGGCCACTCTCTACGCCGGCTACGCGGCGAGCGCGATCGACCGGGACCGGCTGCTGGACGAGGTCACCGCCCGCAACCTGTCGCTGGAGACGATCAGGGAGATGCTGGAGACCCTGGCCGGCCCGATCCCGGTCGCCGACGGGCTCGGCATCGCGCTGCAGACGCTCCGGCACGGCCTGGAGGCGGACGAAGTGGCGCTGGTGGTCCAGCGGCCCGACGCCCCGCCGCTGTGCCGTGCGTTCGCCGACTCCGCCGGCGGGCGGGACGCCGCGGGCCCGCCGCCGGCCGCCGTCACCGCGGCGGCGTCCGCGCTGGCCGTGACCGGCGACGACGGCGCGGCGGTGGCCCGCCCCGGCGCTGGCGGCGGCGAGCTGCTCGCGGTGACCTTCGCCGCGCCCGGCGGCCGGACCGCGCTGGTGGCCCGCTGGGCCAGCGCACCGTCGTCCGCCGACGTGCGCCCGCTGCTGGAGGATGCCGCCCATTCCCTCCGGCTGGCGCTGGAGCGCGAAGAGGCCGGGCTGGCCCACCAGGAGGCCATCACGCTGCGCCGGTCGCAGGAGCTGCAGCGCGGGTTCCTCGGCCGGCTCAGTCACGAGCTCCGTACCCCGCTCACCGCGATCAAGGGCTATGCCTCCAGCCTGCTGCAGCCGGACGTCACCTGGGACACCTCGTCGCAGCAGCGGTTCCTGACCAGGATCGCCACCGAGTCGTCCCGCCTCGGCCGCCTGGTGGACGACCTGCTGGACTTCTCCGCGATCGAGTCAGGGATACTCCGGCTGCAGAACGACTGGTGCGAGATCCCGCTGGTGATCGACGCTGCCCTCGCCTGCCTTCCGCCGGCCAGCGCCACGGCCATCGAGGTGGACTGCGCGGCCGGCCTGCCGGTCGTCTGGGCGGACCACGATCGTCTCGAGCAGGTGTTCGTGAACCTGCTGGGCAACGCCCTGGTGCACAATCCGCCCGGGACCAGGGTCGCGGTCGCCGCCAGGGTCAGCGGGCCGGGCACCGTGGCCGTGAGCGTGGCCGACGACGGTGACGGGATGCCCGACGAGGTCATCACCGCTCCGGCGCAGGCGGTCCGGCGGCCGGGCACGCGCCATCCTGGCGCCGGGCTGGGACTGTCGATAGCCAAGGGAATCGTGGCGGCTCACGGCGGCCGGATCGAGCTGGAGCGGGCCGCCAGGGGAACCTGCTTCCGCATCTACCTGCCGGTGGAGAAGCACGCCAGCCGCGCAGGCGCGGCGGCGCGGCCGTGAAGACGCGGGCCCTGGTGGTCGAGGACGACCCGAATATCGTCGACCTGATCCGGTCCAACCTGGCCGTCCGCGGCTTCGACACGGTCGTGTCTACCGACGGGATGCGGGCGCTCGCGCTGCTGGAGACCGAGGATCCGGACATTGTCCTGCTCGATCTGATGCTGCCGGAGATAGACGGTTTCGAGCTGTGCCGGCTGATCCGCGAGCGGTCCTCGGTGGCCATCATCGTGGTGTCCGCGCGCGGCGGCGAGCGGGACAAGGTGACCGCGCTGAACATGGGCGCGGACGACTACATGACCAAGCCGTTCAGCATCGAGGAGCTGCTGGCCCGGATCACCGCCACGCTCCGCCGTACCCGCCCGCCCGAAGCCGCCCCGGAGACCGTCCCGTCCGTCATCACGCTCGGTGACGTGGAGGTGGATTTGGCCAGCCAGCAGGTGCGCCGCGGCGGCGTGGCCGTGCACCTGACCCCGACCGAGTTCGCCCTGCTGCGCGAGCTCGCCATCAACCGCGGCAAGCTGCTCACCCACGCCCACCTGCTGCGGCTGGTGTGGGGCCGCGGCTACGAGACCGAGACCGAGTACGTCCGGGTGTACGTCCGCCGGCTGCGGGCCAAGCTCGAAACCGGCGGCAGCGCGCCGCTGATCATCACCCAGCCCCGGGCGGGGTACCGGATCGCCGCGGAGTAGCCTCTACGCAGGGTAATCAACCCGAGACCATTAGTCAGGGCGTGTCAGATGTTTGCCCGGCAGCAGTTTTGTTAACTTCTTTTTAATGGGGTTACCGTGATGTTAACGCCGCTGTTTATCGATGGGAGCCTACTGTTTGCTCCGATAGATCCGGCCTGCGGTGACCGTCATGCGGACTTGGTCTAGTACATGTCCGGAAACGTCCCGCTCATGAACGAGGTGGATTTCGTTGTTTTCAGTCTCGAAGAGAGTCGGGCTGACGGCGCTGGCCGGAAGCGCGGCGCTCGTGGTTGCTGCCTGCGGCAGCAGCGGCACGCCGTCTAGCGGCAGCAGCAGCTCCTCAGGGAGCACCGGCGGGTCCGTCCCGCAGCTCAGCGTCAGCTCGCTCAACAACACCTTCTCGGCGATGACCGCGCTCAAGCCGCTGGCATCACGGGGCAAGGGGAATGTCGCCGTGATCCTGCCGGACACCGTCTCCTCGACCCGGTACGTTGAGTTCGACGCTCCCTACCTGAAGGAAGCCCTGTCCAAGGCGGGGCTCTCGGCGTCGCAGTACACCGTGCAGAACGCCCTCGGCAGCGACGCGACCGAGTTCAGCGACGCGCAGACGGCCATCACCAAGGGCGCGAGCGTCCTGATCATGGACCCGCTTGACTCCGGCGTCGGCGCGCACATCGAGTCCTACGCCAAGTCGCACGGCGTGGCCGTGATCGACTACGACCGGCTCACCCTCGGCGGCAACCGGAAGTACTACGTCAGCTTCAACAACGTGCTGGTGGGTACCAAGATCGGCCAGGGCTTCGTCACCTGCGCCGCCGCCTGGGGCGTGAAGAAGCCGCAGGTCATCGTCATGAAGGGCGCCCCGACCGACAACAACGCGACGCTCTTCGCGCAGGGCTACGACGCCGTGCTCAAGCCGTTCTTCTCCTCGGGCAAGTACGTGGACGTCGCCAACCCCGCCGGGACGTGGGACCCGCCGACCGCGCTGAGCGAGTTCCAGCAGTCCTTCACCGCGCACAAGAACATCAACTCCGCGCTGCTGCCGAACGACGAGAACGCCGCGCCGATCATCCACTACCTGCAGAACCAGGGCGTCAAGGCCAAGACCTTCCCGACCACGGGCCAGGACGCCACGCTCACCGGCCTGCAGAACATCCTGGCCGGCTACCAGTGCGGCACGGTCTACAAGCCGATCTACCTGGAGGCCCAGGCGGCCGCCGCCCTCGCTATGTACGCCCGGGCCAGCGTGACTCCGGCGTCAAGCCTGCTCAACGGCACCACGATGGACACGCAGACCCAGACGAGCGTCTCCTCTGTGCTGCTGACTCCGGAGTGGGTCACGCCGACGAACATGAACAGCACCGTCATCGCGGACAAGTTCGTGCCGGCCAGCCAGCTGTGCAGCGGCAAGTACGCCGCTGCCTGCACGGCCGCCGGGATCTCGGGCTGACGGGAAAGGGAGTCGGATGAGGAAGCCGGGATACCGACAGTGACCGGTAGCCCAGCGGAGGGAGCCCGGCCCGCGGACGCGGGCCGGGCTCCCTCTCCGGCCGGTGAAGGGGCGGCCACGGCCGCCATGGACGGGCCGCTGCTGCACCTGCGCGGCATCACCAAGAGCTTCGGTCCGGTGCAGGCCCTCAGCGGTGTCGATCTCGACGTCCCGGCCGGGCAGGTGACCGCGCTCATCGGGGATAACGGGGCCGGCAAGTCGACCCTGATCAAGACCATCTCCGGGATCTGGGAACCCTCGGCGGGGGAAGTGGTGTGGCAGGGGCAGCGGGTGCACTTCCGCAGCCCGCGCGATGCCACCGACGCCGGGATCGCTACCGTCTACCAGGATCTCGCTCTATGCGACAACCTGGACATCGTGCAGAACATGATGCTGGGCCACGAGGTGCGGCGGCGCCTGCTGCTGGACGAAGTGGCCATGGAGCAGACGGCCAAGCGGACGCTGAGCGAGCTGCGGGTGACCACGGTCCGCAACATCCGCCAGCTGGTCGGCTCGCTGTCCGGCGGCCAGCGGCAGTCCGTGGCCGTGGCCAAGGCGGTGATCCTGGACGCCAAGCTGGTGATCATGGACGAGCCGACGGCGGCGCTGGGGGTCACCCAGACCGAGCTGGTGCTCGAGCTCATCACCAGCCTGGCCAGGCGCGGGATCGCCGTGCTGGTGGTCTCGCATAACCTGACCGACGTGTTCCAAGTGGCCGACCGGCTCGCCGTCCTGTACCTGGGCAGACTGGTCTCCGCGGGCCCAGTCTCGGATTACGACACGGCATCCGCGGTCAACTTGATGACCACCGGCGCATCGCACCGGACTCTCAACGGGGGCACTACTGCCGGCCGTCTCGACAACGTCCGGGAGGGCTGACCGTTGGCTTCCACGCATCCAGAGCCCGACCAGGGCGCCGTCACCACTGAGGACGCGCCCGGCGGCCCGGAGGATCTCGCGCTCCAGACCTCGGCCGGAGCGGAACTGCTCGCCAATTCGATCGGCGAGTACGCCCGGATCATGCTCAAGCGGATCCGCAGCGGGGAGAGCGGCGCGCTGCCGGTCATCGTCGGCCTGGTCGTGATCGTGCTGATCTTCCAGGTGAAGAACTCGCTGTTCCTGTCCGCGGGCAACCTGGTCAACCTGATGACCCAGGCCGCCTTCCTCATCACGCTGGGCATGGCCGAGGTGTTCGTGCTGCTGCTCGGCGAGATCGACCTGGCGGCGGGGTACACGGCCGCCTGTGGCGCGGTGATCGCGCTGTGGCTGCTGGCGCTCAACTACCCGTGGTGGGTGGCCGTCCTGGCGGCGCTGGCCGCCACCGCTGCCTTCGGGGCGCTGCAGGGGATCGTCATCACCCGGCTGCGATTGCCCTCGTTCGTGGTCACGCTGGCCAGCTTCCTCGGCCTGTCCGGCGCGCTGCTGTTCCTGATCAGCTCCACCGGGTCGATCGGCAACGGCGGCGTCATCCGGCTGAACAGCACCGTCATCAACGACATCGAGGCGGGCGCCCTCACCCCGGCCGCCAGCTGGATCGTGATGATCGCGATCGTCGCGCTGGCCGCCGTGCTGCAGTTCATGCGGGACCGCCGCCGCCGGGTCAGCGGCCTGGTCGCCCCGCCGCTCAGCATCACGCTGCTGAAGATCGGCGTGATGGCCGTGGCCGGCGTCGTGGTGGTGCTGGTGGCCAACACCAACCGGGGCGCCCTCACCCCGCTGCAGGGGCTCCCGTGGGTGGTGCTGGTCGTACTGGCGATCCTGGTGGGCTACACCGTGCTGCTGGGCCGCACCCGGTTCGGCCGCTACGTGTACGCGATCGGCGGCAACGCCGAGGCCGCCCGGCGCGCCGGCGTCAACGTCAACCGGATCAAGGTGATCGCGTTCGCGCTCACCGGCCTGTCCGCTGGCATCACCGGGATCATCTTCGCCTCCTACCTCGGCTCCATCTCCAGCGGCTACAACGGCGGCCAGTACGTGCTGGACGCCGTGGCGGCTGCGGTCATCGGCGGCACGAGCCTGTTCGGCGGCCGGGGCAAGATGATGGACGCGGTGCTGGGCGGCCTGGTCGTCGGCGTCATCGCCAACGGCCTGCAGTTGCTCGGCCTGAACGCGTCCACCCAGCTGATGTGGACCGCGCTCGTCCTGCTGGCGGCCGTGACCATCGACGCCCTGACCCGCCGCGGGCGGCGCGCCGACGCGTAACCGTTTCGCCGGGCGCGCGTTTCCGCGGAAACGCGCGCCCCGGCTTTTCCGGCCGTCCCGGCCGTCTATGCTCGCTTCTTGCCCGCCTGCGACGGCAGCGCGCCGGCAGCACCCCGTGGTACGCACGTCACAGTGTTCAGGAGCATCCCCCTTGAGAGCGATCCGACGATTCACCGTCCGCACCGCGCTGCCTGAGCCGCTGGCCCCGCTGCTGGAGCTGATCTTCAACCTCCGCTGGTCCTGGCACCCGGGCAGCCGGCGGCTGCTGGCCGCGATCGACCCAGGCCGGTGGGACCGCAGCGGGCAGGACCCGGTCGCGATGCTCGGTGACGTGCCGCCGGAGCGGCTCGCCGGGCTGGCCACCGACGAGGAATACCTGGGCAGGCTGGCCGAAGCGTCCGGGGACCTGCACGAGTACCTGTCCGGCCCGCGCTGGTACCAGTCGCGGGAGGGCTCCGGGCCGGCCGCGATCGCGTACTTCTCGCCCGAGTACGGCATCACCGCGGCGCTCCCGCAGTACTCCGGCGGCCTGGGCATCCTGGCCGGGGATCATCTCAAGACGGCCAGCGACCTCGGCGTCCCGCTGATCGGCGTGGGCCTGCTCTACCGGCACGGGTACTTCACCCAGTCGCTGTCTCCGGAGGGCTGGCAGGCCGAGCGGTACCCGTCGGTGGACCCGAACGGGCTGCCGCTGACGCTGCTGCGCGGAGCCGGTGACGTGCCCGTGCACGTCACGGTCACGCTGGACGGCGGCCGCCGGCTGGCCGCGCAGATTCTGGGTGGCCCAGGTGGGCCGGGTGCCGCTGCTGCTGCTCGACTCCTACGTGGAGGACAACGAGCCCGAGCTGCGTGAGGTCACCGACCGTCTGTACGGCGGCGCCAGCGAGCACCGGCTCCGGCAGGAGCTGCTGCTCGGCATCGGAGGCGTTCGGGCGGTTAGGGCTTTCTGCTCGCTGACCGGCCACCCGGAACCCGAGGTTTTCCACACCAATGAGGGGCACGCCGGATTCCTCGGGCTGGAGCGGATCCGCGAATACGCCGGCCAGGGCCTCAGCTTCGACGAGGCCGTGGAGGCGTGCCGCGCGGGCACGGTATTCACCACCCACACCCCGGTGCCGGCCGGCATCGACAGGTTCCCGCGGGACCTGGTGGAGCGGCAGTTCTGCGACGAGGCGGCCGACGCTGCGCTGCCGTGTGACCGGGTGCTCGCGCTCGGCGCGGAAACCTACCCCGGCGGCGATCCCGGCGTGTTCAACATGGCGGTCATGGGCATGCGGCTGTCCCAGCGGGTCAACGGGGTCAGCCGCTTGCACGGCGCGGTGAGCAGGCAGATGTTCGCCGGGCTGTGGCCGGGCTTCGACACGGCCGAGGTGCCGATCGGGTCGGTCACCAACGGCGTGCACGCGCCCAGCTGGGTGGCCGGCAAGGTCATCGCGCTGGCCGGCGACGAGCCGGACGGTCCGGCGCCGGACCGGGACTGGCCGGCCTGGGACCGGGTGGCGGCGGCCGGCCCGGAGCGGATCTGGCAGGCCCGCACCGAGCTGCGGGCCATCCTGATCGCGCAGATCCGGCAGCGGCTGCGCGCCTCCTGGCGGCAGCGCGGCTCCTCCGACGCGGAGCTGACCTGGATCGACGACGCGCTGGACGAGCGCGTGCTCACCGTCGGCTTCGCCCGCCGGGTACCGTCCTACAAACGGCTGACGCTGATGCTGCGCGACCCCGAGCGGCTGAAGGCACTGCTGCTGGACACCGGCCGCCCGGTGCAGATCGTCATCGCGGGCAAGGCGCACCCCGCCGACGACGGCGGCAAGCGGCTGATCCAGCAGATGGTCGAGTTCACCGACGACCCCGCGGTCCGGCACCGGATCGTGTTCCTGCCCGACTACGACATGGCGCTCGGCCGGGCCCTGGTGCAGGGCTGCGACGTGTGGCTGAACAACCCGCTGCGGCCGCTGGAGGCCTGCGGCACGTCCGGGATGAAGGCGGCGCTGAACGGCGGGCTCAACCTGTCGGTCCGGGACGGCTGGTGGGACGAGTGCTCCGACGGCGCCAACGGCTGGGACATCCCGTCGGCCGACGGGGTCACCGACGAGGGCCGCCGGGACGACCTGGAGTCTGCCGCGCTGTATGACCTGCTCGGCCAGACCGTGGCGCCGCCGTTCTACGACCGGGACGCCGACGGGCTGCCCCGGCGCTGGCTGGAGATGGTCCGGCACACGCTGAGCACGCTCGGCCCGCGGCTGCAGGCGGCGCGGATGGTACGCGACTACGTCACCGGCCTGTACGTGCCGGCCGCGCTCAGCAGCCGCGCGCTGGCGGCCGGCCAGGAGGCGCCGTTCGAGGGCGCCAGGAACCTGGCCGCCTGGCGGCAGCGGGTGGTGAAGGCGTGGCCTGGCGTCCGGATCGAGCACGTGGAGGCGGAGGTGGCCGCGCCCCGGCTGGGGTCCCCGCTGACCGTCCGGGCCAGCATCGCCCTAGGCGACCTCGCCCCGTCTGACGTCGCGGTCGAGCTGGTCAGCGGCCGGGCCGGCAGCGACGACGAGATCACCGACCCCGCCTACCGCACGCTCACCCCGGACCCGCAGCCGGGCGGCCCGGCCGGCGTGGTCAGGTACTCCGGCGAGGCGCAGCTGTACCGGGCGGGCCCGTTCGGCTACACGGTGCGGGTGCTGCCCAGCCACCCGCTGCTGGCCAGCCGGGCCGAGCTGGGCCTGGTGACCGTGCCCGAGGCGCCGGTCGGCATGACCAACGGCGACTTGCGGTGAAAGACTTTCCTTTTCCGCTGGCAGCGCTGGAGGGCCGTCGTGACTGAATTCGTCCGGGTGCAGGCCGAGGGAGCGGTGGGCACGATCCGGCTGGACCGGCCGCCGATGAACGCGCTCAGCACCCAGGTGGTGGACGAGCTGGCGGTCGCCGCCGCGCAGGTGTCGGCCGACGACGAGATCAGGGCCGTGGTCATCTACGGCGGCGCCCGGCTGTTCGCCGCCGGAGCTGACATCAAGGAGATGGCCGAGGCGGGCTACGCCAGGATGGCCGCGCACTCCGGGCGGCTGCAGGCCTGCCTCACCGCGGTGGCCAAGATTCCCAAGCCGGTCGTGGCCGCGATCACCGGCTACGCGCTCGGCGGCGGCCTGGAGCTGGCGCTGTGCGCCGACTTCCGCGTCGTCGGCGACGGGGCCAAGCTGGGCCAGCCGGAAATCCTGCTGGGCGTCATCCCGGGCGCGGGCGGGACGCAGCGGCTGCCCCGCCTGGTCGGGCCGGCCAGGGCCAAGGACATCGTCTACACCGGACGGTTCGTGGCCGCGCCGGAGGCGCTCGCGATCGGCCTGGCCGACCGGGTGGTGCCGGACGCCGACGTGTACCAGGCCGCGTGCGAGCTGGCCGGCCAGTTCGCGGCCGGGCCGGCCCTGGCGCTGCGCGCCGCCAAGCAGGCCATCGACGAGGGGCTCGAGGTCAGCCTCGACGCCGGGCTGGAAATCGAGCGGCTGCACTTCGCCGGGCTGTTCGCCACCGAGGACCAGCGCGCCGGGATGCGTAGTTTCATTGACAATGGTCCGGGGAAGGCCACTTTCTCCGGACGATGAGATACCCGGGGATCACACGGACGGAGCCATCATGACCGAGCCAGGCGATGACCTGTCGTTCGACCTGGTAGCAGCCGCGCTGCGGACCGACAGCGCGGACGTGGCGATCTACGCCCGGGTGCTCACCGACTCGCTCGGCGATGCGCTGCCGGCCGGGGTCGTCACCGTAGACAGGGAGCGGACGGTCTCGGACCGGATGCGCGGCCGTCCCGGCGAGGTGGCAAAAATCACAGTCAGGCTGGGTGACCTGCTGCTGACGCTGGCGGTCCAGCGCGGCAGGCCGGTCGCGGAGGTCTGCCGCGAGGTGCGCGGCGTGGTGCTGTCCCGGCGCGAAGTGCCGCTGACCGAGTGGGCCGCCGAGCTAGCGAAGGCGCTGGTGGTTTACGCGGAGCAGAACGCGCAGGCCGCCCAGGTGCTGCGCCGGCTGGTCGCCGGCAGCTGACCACCGGCAGCGGTGGCTGGCGGCAGATCCGCGGGCGTGGCGAACTTGCCAGCGCCGCTATTCGTATCGTTAGATGGGCCTTCCCGCTTAGGGCGGCCTTCCGTGGACAGCGTTCCCCTAAGCGGCCTTCCCTAACGGTGGCGATGCGATGATCGCACAGAGCCCGATGCCGGACCGGCTTGGCCCGTACCGCCTGCTCGAGCGGATCGGCGAGGGCGGCATGGGTGTCGTGCACCTTGCCCTCGATGCCGGTGGCGAGGCCGTAGCCGTCAAGGTGCTCCGCCCGATGGTGGCATCCGACCCTGATGCCCGCCGCCGGCTGGGCCGCGAGTTCGAGACGATGCGCCGGGTGCGCAGCCGGTTCGTGGCCGAGGTCATCGACGCCGACGTGACCGGCGACATGCCCTACGTGGTGACGCGGTACGTGGCGGGTCCCTCGCTCGATCAGCTGATCAGCCGCGAAGGCCCGCTGGGCGGGCGGGCGCTGGAGCGGGTCGCCTGGGGGCTGGCCGAGGGCCTGGCGGCCGTACACGCCGCGGGCGTGGTGCACCGGGATCTCAAGCCGGGCAACGTGGTGATGGCCGGCGGCGTTCCGGTGGTGATCGACTTCGGCATCGCGCACGCGCCGGACGCGACCAGGATCACCCAGGCGGGCATGTTCATGGGCACCCCGGGGTACCTGGCGCCCGAGGTCGTCGAAGGCCAGCCGTGCGGGCCGCCTGCCGACGTGCATTCGTGGGGCAGCACGGTGGCGTTCGCGGCCACTGGCCGCCCGCCGTTCGGCACCGGCACATACGAGACGATCTTCTACCGGATCGTCGGCGGGAAGCCGGACCTGGACGGGGTCCCGGCCAAGCTGATGCCGCTGCTGACCGCCGCGCTCGGCCGCGACCCGGGCCGTCGGCCCACGGCCATGGAGCTGAGCTCGCAGTGCGCCGCCCTCGACCTGACCATTCCGGAGCTGCCGGTCAACGGCCGCGCCGGGCGGTCCGCAATTGCCGGGTGGCGCAGGACCGCCAGTCGCCGCGGTGGCGCCGCGGCCGCTGGGCGGGGCGGAGCGGGAGGTGCGGGTGCGGGAGGTGCGGCCGGCGCTGGCGCGGCAGCCGGGCTGGCCGGGATGGCCGGGATGGCTGGGGCGGGCGGTGGCGCTGCGGCGGCGGGTGCGGGTGCGGGTGGCGCCCTGGCGGGTGGTGGCGTGGCCGGTGGCGGCCTGGCGGGTGGTGGCGTGGCCGGTGGCGGCCTGGCGGGTGGTGGCGTGGCCGGTGGCGGCCTGGCGGGTGGTGGCCTGGCGGGTGGTGGCGTGGCCGGTCGCGGCCGGGCTGCGGCGGCCGCCCCCGGGACCCTGATGGATGGCCAGCCCGTGCTCGTCCCGCGGTCGGCCAGGACCGGCCGCGGCACCGGGTTCCGCCCGGGGACGCGGCGGCTGCCGGACGTGGCGGACCGCGACAGCTTCGCCGACGTGCTGACCCCGGTGCGGTATGCCACGCCGGTCGCGGTGCCGCCTGCCAGGCCCGCCGCCTCCGGTGCCGGCCGCGCCGTGCCGGCCCCGGCCAGGCGGCCAGCGGGCGCCGAAGCCCCGGCCGGCGTCCGGCGGCTGCTGGCCCTGCTCACGATGGTGATCGCCGTTGCCGCCAGCGTGCTGCTCCCGGTCGCGGGGACGATCGCCGCCACGGTGATGATCGTGCTGCTGCGCGCGGGCGACCGTGCCCACGGCGGGTTGCTCAGGCGCCGCTCGGAACGCGGAGCGCGGCTCAGCGACGTGCCCGTCATGCTGGCCACCGCCCCCTGGGCGCTGGTCCGCGCGCTGGTCAGCTCCGTGCTGCTCGCCCCGCTTGCGCTGTTCTGCGGCGCCGTCGCGGCGGCCGTGACCATCATCGCGGTGCACGCGAACCCGTACCAAGCGGCCGGTGCTTCCGCGGCCGGCGCGTTCGTCGCCTTCTCCGCTTTCGGCCTGGGCTCAGGCAAGCCGCGCAGGCAGCTCGGCCGGCTGTTTGGCGTGCTCGCCCGCAGGCGCCTGCCGGCCATGCTCACCGTGGTCCTGCTCTCCGCGCTCGCCGTCGGAGTAGCCGGCGCCGCGGTCACCCAGCCGCACGACACCTGGCCGCTGTCACCCGGCTTCGGCTGGCACATGCCGGGCCTGACTCACCTGGCCGCCCAGGTGGCCTACCGGCTGCACCACCTGTAGCCCCGGCCGTCAGCCCGCTGTAGCTGCCGTCAGCCGACGCCGCCCTGCGTAGCTAACCCGAGCCCGCCTCAGCAGCCAGCCGACGGCGCCCTGCGGAGCTGACCCCAGCCTCCCTCAGCAGCGCCCGTCCCGTCGCCGCGCTCACCCGTGGCCGTCAGCTGTGGACCTGCTGGGCGGCTGACCCCAGCTTGCTTCAGCAGCGCCCGTCCCGTCGCTGCGCTCACCCGTGGCCGTCAGCTATGGACGTGCTGGGCGGCTGACCCCCGAGCGTGCTGCAGCAGCGCCCGCCGCAGCGACGGGACGAAGACAGCGGCCGTGGCCAGCGACACGATCGCGCCGCTCAGGAAGAAGCCAGGCCCGGAGCTGACGCCGACGACCCCCTGATTCACCGCCAGCAACGCCAGTCCCAGGCCGGTCACGCCGAACAGGCTCACCGCGACCGCGGCCACGAAGCCGTCCGGCAGCACGGCGGCACGGAACCGGCGGCCGGCCAGGTAGTAACCCGCCAGCACCGCCAGGCCGGCGATCCCGGCGAGCAGCCGCAGCCGTACCGCGTCGCCGCTGGTCTCCAGCATCGCCGCCTGCGCGCAGCTGTGCACCGCCGGGATGTCCGCGAGCCAGGACCGGCAGGCCGCGGCGGAGAACGTTGCGCCGCTGGGCACCGCGCCGACGTACCGCGGCCCGAACGCCGCGTTCATCACCTGCGCCACCAGGCCGCTGACACCCACCGCGAGCAGACCACCCCGGCCAGCATCCAGGCCGACACCACCAGGTCGGCCGCGACGGCCAGGGCAGGGAACCGCCGCAGCCGCGCGTCGTGGGCGCGGATGACCGCGCGCACCGACCCGAAGCTGGATATCGCCGCCTCCTGCGCCTCGCGTTCGGACATGCCCGCGGCCACGGCGTCCGCTGTGGCCTCCCGCAGATGGTCCTCCGCCTCGGCCAGCACCCGCCTGGCCTGGCGCGGCGAGGTGCGCAGCCGCGCGTAAAGCAGATCGAGGTACTCCTCGACCTGGTCCCCGGGCCCGTTCATGCCGACCACCCCAGCCCCGCCTGCGCACGCCAGCCCGTCACTACCGGCGCGGACAATCCCAGCCCCGCCTGAGCGGACAATCCCGGTGCCGCCCGTGCGGACAATCCCGGTGCCGCCCGTGCGGACAATCCCGGCATCGCCCGTGCGGGCCATCCCGGCATCGCCCGTGCGGGCCATCCCAGCACCGCTTGCACGCCGCGGGCGAAGTACTGCCACTGCCTCTGCTCGGCCGTCAGGGCGGCCGCCCCCTCGCGGGTCAGCGCGTAGACGCGCCGCCGCCGACCGTCCGCGGCCGCCCAGGAGCTGCTGAGCAGCCCGGCGTCCTCGAGTCGGTGGAGCGCGGGGTAGATCGTCCCTTCCGGTAGGTCGAATGTCCCCTCGCTCCGCTCCCGGAGCGCCGAGATGATCGCGTACCCGTGAGCTGGCCCGGCGTCGAGCACCGACAGCAGCAGCAGGTCGAGGTGTCCCTTTAGCCGTTCACGGTTCATACTAAGCAATACTAGGCATAGTAACGCTAGGTGTCCAGTGGCGGCCGAACGTCGCCAGCGGACAGGTGGCGCCAGGGGACAGGTGGCGCCAGCGGACGGTCGGCCACCATCCATGATCACGCGCACTTTGCATGCGTTCTGCTAGACAAACCGGATAAATCGACCAGAATTTTGACCACAGCGCATGGAAAGTGCGAACGAGGGTGACGTCCTAGAGTCCGGGCTTGCTTGCTGATCGGGTAGGCGTCCGAGACGCAGCGCCGTCGCGGGGATCGCCGTCCCGCGGATTCCGCCGTCCCGGGGATCGCGGCGTCCCGGGGATTCCGCCGTCCCGGACGCAGCGCCGTCCCGGGGATTCCGCTGTCCCGGGGATTCCGCCGTCCCGGACGCAGCGCCGTCCCGAGACGCAGCGGCGTCCCGGGGATTCCGCTGCCCCGGACGCAGCGCCGTCTCGGGGATCGCCCTGCCCCGGGGACCGTGTCCCAGGGCGATCCGCTCAAGCGCTTCCGCGGAAGCGCGTCGGCCCCAGAGCGACGGTGGCGCGCGAGCCGCTCGCCGGACGTCTTTGCACACGCTACGACCATCGAATCGGGACAAATCGCACTCATTTTTGGTCGTACCGTGTGCAAAGTCACTGGGATGATGCCGAGTCGTCGCGCAGAAGTGCCCGCGGAGCCCTAGCTTGCCTGGCGGTGGGGTAGTCGTTGGGTGGCCGCACTGTCCGGGGGAAGTGTGCCGTCCTGGAGGAGTCTGCTGGCCCCGGGGACCGCGTCATCTGGGAGGACCCCGTCCGCGGGCGGCGTGCCGAGGCGCTCCTGCGGAAGCGCCTCGGTAACCAGCGGCGGCGGCGATGACGCGCCCGCGCGCGGCGGTTCGCTCGCAGCAGGCGCGCCCGCGCGCGGCGGCGCGCCCGCAGGACGCGTATCCGCAGGACGCGTGCCCACAGGACGTGTGCCCGCGCGCGGCCCTGCACCCGCGGCACCTGCAGCGCCGACGCGCGGCGGCGCGCCTGCAGCACCCGCGCGAGGGCCCGCACCCGTGGCACCCGCGCGCGGCGACGGGCCAGGAGCCTGCGCGCCAGGAGCCTGCGCGCCCGGAGGGGGCGCGGCCGGAGAGGGCGCGGCCGGAGAGGGCGCGGCCGGGGACGACGGCCCGGCCGGGAAAGCGGGACCACCCGGCGAGGTAGCGCCGGAAGACGCCGCGCCGCCCTGCGAAGGAACGCCGGCCGCGGGCGCCGTGCCCCCCGCCGGCTCGGTGCGGCCAGGCGGCGGCAGCGGCCGGACCAGGCCCAGCGCGACCACTTCGTTGGCGAGCCTGGTCCGCCGGTTCGGGCCCTCGGGAATGCGGAACTTCTGGTACAGCCGCAGCAGGTGCTGCTTGACCGCGGCTTCGGTTACGACCAGGTCAGAGGCGATCTCGCGGGCCGTGGCCGGCGCCACGAACGCCTCGTCGGACAGCGCCTGCCGGCACAGCGAGGTGAGCACGTCGGTCTCCCGGCGGGTCAGCTCGGGCGCCGCCTGCCTGCGCAGCTCGACCTCGGCCGCGATGTTCTCCTGCACCAGCCCGCCCACCCGGCAGCGCGCGGTGCCGAAGCTCAGTACGTCGCCGTCTTCGAGCACGCGGCGGGCGGCCGGGCGGCCGTTGACCCTGGTGCCGTTCCGCGATAATCCCAGATCGGCCACGTAGGCGTAGTCACCCCTGCAGACGATCTCGGCGTGCAGCTTGGAGACGCTGGGATCCCGCAACCGGATGTCCACGGAGCTGCCGCGGCCCACCGTGGTCACGTCCGCGCGCAGCGGGACGACCTCCCCGGTGTCCTCGATGCGAAGGTAGGGCCTCTCCACGTCGGACCTCCTAGCTAACGTCCAGTCACGGATGTCTCACGTTTCAGTTACCCTCTGCCCGGCCTGTCGTACCCTGATCGGCCAGACGGATCGGCGGCTCGCCCGCTGGGCGCCAGGCCCGTCCGGTGCCAGGCCCCGGCCGGGCGCCAGGCCCCGTCCGGCGCCAGGCGAGGCATGCGCCTCACCGGTCCGCGGCGCGCCAGGGCTCGGTCCGGCGGCGCGCCAGGGCTCTTGTGCCGACTTGTGCTGTCGCGCGCCGCCGCAGCGATAAGATCATTGCGTGGACGAGGCCATGCTGACGGAGCGGGACGAGCGCCCGGAGGCTGGTTCCACCCTCGTCACGTCCGCTCCGGCGACCGAGACGGTGACCGAGAGGGTGACCGAGACGGAGGCCGGGGCCGGCGGGACGACAGAGGGTCACGCCGTTCCTGTGCCACCCGCGATGACGCGAGCGCGAGCCAAGGCCAGCGGCCCGCGGTGGGCTCATCTGCCCTACGGCATCGTCTTTGCCGGGACCGCGGGCGGGCTGATCTGGACGGGGCAGGGTCCCCGGCACGTCGTGACCGGCATGCTGACCGTGGCGTCCGCGGTGCTGGTCGCGGCCGTGCTGCGACTCGTCCTTCCGGAGCGAAGGGCCGGGCTGCTGCTGTCTCGCCGCCGCCTGCTCGACGTTGTGGCCCTGGCGATCCTCGGCGCGAGCATCATGGCTGTGGTGCTGGTGCTGCCGTCACCGAGATGAGCCGGCGGGCAGGCGTTATCAGCAACTGACCAGCCCTCGTCGGCAGCGGCCTCACCGGCCGCCAAGTGCCCCGCGCCGCACCGGTAGCCTTGCCAGTGGCGGGCCCGGTACGGGCGCGGGCTGACCAGTGTGGGAAGGGAAACCGGCGGCATGCCCAAGATCAAGGTGGCCAATCCCGTCGTCGAGCTAGACGGCGACGAGATGACGCGGATCATCTGGCAGTACATCAAGGAACAGCTCATCCTGCCTTACCTGGATATCGAGCTTGACTACTACGACCTGTCCATCGAGAACCGGGACGCCACCGACGACCAGGTGACGGTGGACGCGGCCAACGCGATCAAGGCGAATGGGGTCGGCGTCAAGTGCGCCACGATCACCCCGGACGAGGCCCGGGTCGAGGAGTTCGGCCTGAAGAAGATGTGGCGGTCGCCGAACGGCACGATCCGCAACATCCTCGGCGGCGTCGTGTTCCGCGAGCCGATCGTGGTGTCCAGCATCCCGCGGCTGGTGCCGAACTGGACCAAGCCGATCGTGATCGGCCGTCACGCGCACGGTGACCAGTACCGCGCCACCGACTTCGTCGTCCCAGGCCCTGGCACGGTGACGATCACGTACACGCCCGACGACGGCGACCGCCCGATCGAGTTCGAGGTGGCGAAGTTCACCGGCGGCGGCATCGCGATGGGCATGTACAACTACGACGACTCGATCCGCGACTTCGCCCGGGCGACGATGCGGTACGCGCTGGACCGCCGCTACCCGCTGTACCTGTCCACGAAGAACACCATCCTCAAGGCCTACGACGGCCGGTTCAAGGACCTGTTCGCCGAGATCTTCGAGGCCGAGTTCAAGGCCGACTTCGAGGAGGCCGGCATCACCTACGAGCACCGGCTCATCGACGACATGGTGGCGCAGGTGCTGAAGTGGGAGGGCGGCATCGTCTGGGCCCTGAAGAACTACGACGGCGACGTGCAGTCCGACGTCGTGGCCCAGGGCTTCGGCTCGCTCGGGCTGATGAGTAGCGTGCTGATGACCCCGGACGGCCGCGTCGTCGAGGCGGAGGCCGCGCACGGCACGGTGACCCGGCACTTCCGCCAGTACCAGCAGGGCAAGCCCACCTCCACGAACCCGATCGCGTCGATCTTCGCCTGGACCCGCGGCCTGGCGCACCGCGGCAAGCTGGACGGCACCCCCGAGGTGACCGCGTTCGCCAACACGCTCGAACAGGTGTGCGTGCAGACCGTCGAGGACGGCAAGATGACCAAGGACCTCGCCCTGCTCGTCGGCGGCGACACCCCCTACCTCACCACCCAGGAGTTCCTCAACTCGCTGGACGAGAACCTCCGCGCCGCGATGGACGACTAAGCGCGCCGCGGCTTCACACCACGTCACCACATAACCAGGGAGAACACGGGACATGGCCCGCACAGGCAAGGTAACAGTCGTCGGGGCCGGCTTCTACGGCTCGACCACCGCCCAGCGGCTCGCGGAGTACGACGTCTTCGACGAGGTCGTGCTCACCGACATCGTCGAGGGCAAGCCGGAGGGGCTCGCGCTGGACATGAACCAGTCGCGGCCGGTGGAGGGATTCGAGACCAAGGTCACCGGCCAGACCACCGGTGCCGCGGGCGAGGGCTACGAGGCGATCGCGGGCTCGCGGATCGTCATCGTCACCGCCGGCCTGCCGCGCAAGCCCGGGATGAGCCGGATGGACCTGATCGGGGTCAACGCGAAGATCGTGCGCAGCGTGGCGGAGAACGTCGTCAAGCACGCGCCGGACGCGGTCCTGATCGTGGTCTCCAACCCGCTGGACGAGATGACGGCGCTCGCCGCCAACGTGACCGGGTTCCCCTCGCACCAGGTGATGGGGCAGGCGGGCATGCTGGACACGGCCAGATTCAGTTATTTTGTTGCCGAACGGCTCCGGGTGCCGGTCGGCTCGGTCCGGACCCTGACCCTGGGATCCCACGGCGACACCATGGTGCCGGTGCCCTCGGCCTGCACGGTCAACGGCAAGCCGCTGGCCGGCCTGCTGCCCGCCGCGGAGATCGAGGCCCTCGTGCAGCGGACCAGGGACGGCGGCGCCGAGATCGTCAAGCTGCTGAAGACCGGATCCGCGTACTACGCGCCGTCGGCGGCCGCGGCCAGGATGGCCCGGGCGGTGGCCGAGGACTCCGGCGCGGTCATGCCGGTCTGCACCTGGGTCAACGGCCAGTACGGCATCTCCGGTGTCTACCTGGGTGTCGAGGCGGAGATCGGCGCGGCCGGCGTCCGCCGGGTGGTCGAGCGGGACCTGACCGAGACCGAGGTCACCTCGCTGCGCGAGGCCGCGGACGCGGTCAGGGCCAAGCAGGCGGACGTCGCCAGCCTCTGAGCCGCGGCGGTCCTAGAACCCGTAACGAGCGAGCGGCTCGAGGAGCTCGCGTTCCTCGTAGGCGAGGTGGGACAGCAGCGTGTCGCTCAGCAGGTCCGCGGCCTCCTGCAGCTCGGTGAGGTCGCCGGGACTGCCGATGAAGGCCACCAGGGCCCGGTCGACGGAGTCCAGCACCTGATGGATGACGCGGTGCTCCTCCTGCAGCCGGTCCAGCACCGGGCTGAGCTCCCGCTCCCTGGCGCGCAGCCGCGGGAAGACCGCGGCGTCCTCGAGACCGTGGTGGTGGGTGACGACCCGGCAGTAGCTCTCGCAGTAGGCGCCCAGGGTCCAGTTGTTCTGCCGCATCGTCATCTCGTTGATCTCCGACCGGGCCCGCCCGGCGTCGATCGCTCCCTTCTGCACCTGCAGGATGAGATCGCGGACGGTGGCCAGCTCCTCGCGGAGCATGTCGTGCACAGCGACGAGTTCCGCGCTGGCCGCGCGCCCGGACCGGGTGTAGCCGCCGGACGGCGCGGCCGCGGTCCGGGTCGGCCGGGCCGTCTCGTCCCACAGCCGCTTGCTGCTCAGCCTGGTGCCGTCGTCCGGGGTCGGCGCGGCACCGAGCTCTGCGAGCGCCTCCGCGGAAGCGGCTGGCCGACCGGGCTGGCCAGGAACCGGGTCAGCGCGGTCCGGCTCCGCGGTGGGCTGCGCCGTCTGACCTCGACTGCGCTGGCCCGGCTCCGCAGCGGGCTTCGCTACCTCCGGCTGGCCGGGCTGGCCTGGCTCCGCGGCGGGTTCGGCCGCTTCGGGTCCACCAGACTGGCCTGGCTCCGGGCCGCTCTGGGTAACCGCCGGACGGCCGGTCCCGCCGGTCCCGCCGGTGCCAGACCCGCCGGTGCCGGACCCGCCGGCGCCGGGCGGGGCCGCGGCACCGGCCCGCTCGGCCGCCACGAGCTCGCGCACGGCGGGTGCAACCTCGGCCGCGAACGCGCCGATGGCCCGCGGCTCGTCGCTGCCCAGGATGAACGTGCTGATCCCGGCGGTCAGCGCGAGATCGGCCAGCTGCTCGGCCCAGTGGGCGGCCGGCCCGCGCAGCAGCCCGGACGCGGCCGGCTCGAACGCCCCGCTGATGTTCAGGAGCCGGCGCACCGCGCCGGGCTCCCGGCCCGCCTCCGCCGCTGCCTCGTCGATGATGGCGTTGGCCTGCGCCAGCTGGCCGGGCTCGATGTAGCCGAGCGAGGGCAGCCACCCGTCGGCCAGGCGGCCGGTGAGGCGCAGCATGCGCAGCTTGCAGGCGCCCACCCAGATGCTGACCGGATGCGCCGGGGCCGGGCCGCGCTTGGCGCCGGCGACGTGGTAGTAGGTGCCCTCGGCGCGGACGCCGCCGCGCGCGGTGACATCCCAGAATCTGCCTGATCACGCCGATCGCCTCGGCCAGCGCGTCCACCGCCTGGCCGGGGGCGAGCCGCCTGCCGCCCATCGCCGCGATCGCCTCGGTGAACCCGCCCGCGCCGATGCCCAGCTCGGCCCGCCCGCCGCTGAGCAGGTCCAGGCTGGCCACGCTGCGCGCGAGAACGGCCGGATTGCGCAGCGGGAGGTTGAGCACGTTGCCGGCCAGCCGCACGTTCTGCGTCCGGGCCGCCACGTAGGACATCAGGGTCCAGGTGTCCAGAAAGGCGGGCTGGTACGGGTGGTCCTGGAAGGTGACCAGGTCGAGCCCGGCCTGATCGGCCAGCCGGGCGAGGTCCACGACGTCGGCCGGCCGCTGGCTGGACGGAGTGAGGAACGCGCCGAAGGCGAGCTCGTGCCCGTAGTCGCTCACTGTCTGCGCACCTCCTGCGGCTGGCGCCGCGTCCTCGACATACTTTTAACGTTCAACTCTTTAAGGTTAAACTATAGACGGAGGCGCGCGGTTGTCAATTCTTTCAACGTTGAACGGTTATAGTCGGGGTGTGACCGCCGAAGCCGTGCGGGACCGCGCCGACGTCCTCGTTGACCTGCTCGGGCAGGACGGGGCCGGGGCCGATGCTGCCATCAAGAAGCTGAGCATCCGGCTGCGCCGGCTGGCCAACCACGTCGAGCGGGAGCTGCGCCGGGAACTGGCCGCCCAGGGCATCGAGGCCTGGGAGCTGGAGGTTCTGCTGTCGCTGCGACGGGCTCCCGGGCAGCGCCTCAGCGCTGGCGCGCTGCTCCGCGGGTCCCAGGTGACCGCCGGCGCGATCACCAACCGGGTGGCCCGGCTGGAGGGCAACGGGTGGGTCCGGCGCGACGTCGCCCCCGCCGACCGCAGGCACGTCCTCGTCACCCTCACCGAGTCCGGCCGGCGGCGCGCGGACGAGATACTGTGCATCAAGACCACCACCGAGGAGCGGCTGCTGGGCCGGGCCGGCCCAGCCGCGATCCAGCGGATGTCGGAGGATCTCCGCGACCTCCTGCTGGCCATCGAAGGGCCCGCGACCGACGAGCACGCCGATGAGGCTTGCCGCGCTGCGCTGCCGTAGCCGCCCTAGCTCAAGCTCGCGGCCAGCCAGGCGCAGGGCCAGTTCGGCGTACAGTGCCGTTCCCTCGCTGAGCACCGCGTCGTCGAAGACGGCCTCGGCTGAGTGGTTGAAGGGCGCGCTGGCGGGCACCTGGTCCGGCGGGCAGGCGCCGACGGACACGAACGCGCCCGGCACCTGCTCCAGCACGAAGGAGAAGTCCTCCGCGCCGGTCATCGGGTTCTTCTGCGGCACGAACCGCTCGCGCCCGAACAGCGCGGTCGCCGCGTGCTCGGCGAACGCCGCCTCGGCCTGGTTGTTGACCGTGACCGGGTACCCGTCCAGGTACTCCGCCGTGGCGGACAGGCCGTGCGCGGTGGCGATGTCCCGGACCAGGCGGACCGAGCCGTCCTTGACCCGGGCGCGGGCCGCGGCGGAGAACGTGCGGATCGTGGCCAGGAACCTCGCCTCGTCCGGGATGACGTTGTCGGCGGTGCCGGCGTGAAAGCTGCCCACCGTGATCACGACCGGGTCGAAGACGTCGAACCGGCGGGTGACGAGCGTCTGCAGCGCGGTGACCATCTCGCACGCGGCCGGGATCGGATCGGCGGCCTGGAACGGCTGCGAGGCGTGCCCGCCGCGGCCGTGCACGGTGACCTCGAGCTTGTCGGCCGCGGCCAGCACCGGGCCCGACCGGGTGGCGATGACACCGCCTGGGAGGTTCGCCGACAGCACGTGCAGGGCGTACGCCGCGGCCGGCGGCTCGCCGGCCGCGGTGAGCACCCCTTCGTCGATCATGTACTTCGCGCCGCCGTAACCCTCCTCGCCCGGCTGGAACATGAAGATGACGGTCCCGGCCAGATCGCCCCGGCGAGCGCACAGCAGCCGCGCCGCCCCGGCCAGCATGGCGGTGTGCAGGTCATGCCCGCAGGCGTGCATCGCCCCGTCGATCTGCGACGCGTACGGCAGCCCGGTGCGCTCGGTCACCGGCAGCGCGTCCATGTCGCCGCGCAGCAGCACCGTCGTGCCCGGCCACGCGCCGCGCAGCACCGCGGTCACCGAGCTCAGCGCCTGGCCCAGGGTGATCTCCACCGGCAGCCCGTCGAGCGCGGCCAGCACCTTGGCCTGGGTGCGCGGCAGGTCCAGGCCGATCTCCGGCTCGCGGTGCAGGGAATGGCGCAGCCCGGACAGTTCCGCCGCAAGAGCCCGTGCCTCGTCATAGAGCGCCATACCGACATCCTGCCAGTTCAGCCCAGCCAAGTCTCGTTGCGACGGTGACCACGTGGCAGCGTGTGGGTCCATGCCCCGCGACCCGGCTACGCCGAGATGGATGCCTAGTATTACCCCACCGGTGGGGCAAAACTAGGCGTTGATCATGAAACACCCGGCGCATCCCGCGGCCCGGCTGGCCCAGGCCCGGATGCGGCTGGCCCTGGCCCCCGGATGCGGCTGGCCCTGGCCCCGGATCAGGACATCCGGTATGCGCCGGCCTCGGCGGCGGCGGGTACCAGGTCGGGCTGCGGCCAGTTCCTGGCGCCGAATGCGTCGCCCACCGCCGCGACGATGTCCGCCGACCGCGCGGCCGGCGCGAGCACGATCACCGACCCGCCGAACCCGCCGCCCATCATCCGGGCGCCCAGCGCGCCGGCCGCCACCGCCGCGTCCGCCGCGGCGTCCGCCTCCGGCCAGGAGACCTCGAAGTCGTCGCGCAGCGAGCGGTGCGACTGCGTCAGCAGGTCGCCGATGTCCCCCGCCGCGCCCGAGCGGAGCAGGGCGGCAACCGTTTGGACCCGCTGATTGTCGGTGACCACGTGCCGGGCCCTGCGCCGCAGCACCGGGTCATCCAGCCGGTCCAGCGTCGCGAGGCCGGTGAGGTCACGCAGCGCCGGCAAGCCGAGCAGCTTCGCGGCCTGCTCGCAGGCGCGCCGCCGGCCGGCATAGGCGCCGCCCGCGTGCTCGTGCCGCGCCCTGGTGTCCAGCACGAGCAGCTCCAGCCCGGCCGCGGCCAGATCGAACGGCACCTGAGCGGTCGCCAGCGACCTGCAGTCCAGCAGCACGGCGTGGCCGCGGGTGCACTGCAGCGATGCGGACTGGTCCATGATGCCGCAGGGCACGCCGGCGAAGTCGTTCTCCGCGCGCCGGGCCAGCGCGGCCAGCCCGGGCGCCGCGACGGTGATGCCGTACAGCCCGGTCAGGGCCATCGCGGCGGCGCACTCGAGCGCGGCCGAAGACGACAGGCCCGCTCCCGCAGGCAGGTCGGAGTCGATGGCTATCCGGGCGCCGCCGATGGCGTGCCCGGCCTCGAGCAGCGACCAGGCCACCGCGGCGGCGTAGCCGGCCCAGCCGGGCACGCTGCCCGGCGCCAGCGACCGGACATCGGCCCGGACCGCGCCGCCGGGGGCCTGCCGCGAGCGCAGTTCCAGGATGCCGTCGTCACGCCGCGCGGCCGCCGCGCGGACCCCCTGGGCCAGCGCGAACGGCAGCACGAAGCCGTCGTTGTAGTCGGTGTGCTCGCCGATCAGGTTCACCCGGCCGGGAGCGTGCCACACGCCGGCCGGACCGGTGCCGTAGCAGGCCAGGAACCAGCGTTCCGCCGCCGCGCACTGCGCTTCGCGCACGGCTAGCACAGCGCTTCGCGCACGGCCTAGGCGGGAGGCGAGGCGCAGACCGCCGCCCAGGCGTCGGCGACCATGGACCGCAGGTCCAGCTCCGCCTTCCAGCCGAGGTCGTGATGGATCCGGGTGGAGGAGGCGACCAGCACCGCCGGGTCGCCGGCCCGGCGCGGCGCGGCGACGGCGCGGATGTCCGCGCCGGTCACCTCCCGGCACGCGGCGAGCACCTCGCGGTTGGAGGACCCGGTGCCGTTGCCGAGGTTGTACACCCGGTGCTGGCCCGGCGTGCAGGCCTCGAGGGCGAGCAGGTGCGCGCGGGCCAGGTCGGCCACGTGAATGTAGTCCCGGACGCAGGTCCCGTCCGGCGTCGGGTAGTCGTCGCCGAAGAGCTTGAGCTCGGCGCCGCCGCCGGCGCGGGCGATGGCCAGCACGGTGGGGATCAGGTGCGTCTCGGTGGTGTGCCGCTCGGCCAGCCAGCGCCCGTCGGCGCCGCGGTAGGCCCCGGCCACGTTGAAGTAGCGCAGGCTCACCGCGCCCAGGCCGCGCAGCCTCGCGTACTCCCGCAGCGTCTCGTCGACCGCGAGCTTGGACTCGCCGTACGGGCTGGTCGGCCTCGTCGCATCGGTCTCCTCGACCGGGCTGCGCTCCGGCTCGCCGTAGACGGATGCGGTGGACGAGAACACGATGCTGCCCACCCCGGCGCCGCTCATCGCCTCGAGCAGCGCGAGCGTGCCCCCCAGGTTGTGCGACCAGTACCGGCCGGGCTGCTGCACCGACTCGCCGACCAGGGACTTCGCGGCGAAGTGCAGGACCGCGTCGATGCCGCTGGCGAGCACCCCGGCGGCATCGTCCCGGATCGTGCCGCGCACGAAGGCGGCGCCGGACGGCACCGCGTCGGCGTGCCCGGTGGACAGGTCGTCGAGCACGACCACCTCGTGCCCAGCCTCGATCAGCTGGGCGGCGACCACGCTTCCTATGTAGCCAGCGCCGCCCGTGACCAGCAGCCTCATCCAGCCTCCCGAAGCCTCCGCGCCGCCGTCTCCGGCACGACGTCGTTGATCCACACTCCCGCGCCCGATTCGGTGCCCGCGAGGTACTTTAGTTTTCCCGGGGCACGCCGGACTGACAGTACCTGAAGGTGCATGCCGAATTCCTCGTGACCCTGGTCCGCGGCGACCGGCGCCTGGTGCCAGGCGGCGACGTACGGCAGCGGCGCGCCGAACAGCGCGTCAAGGCGGCGCAGCACGTCCAGGTAGAGGCCGCAGAACGCCTCCCTGGCCGCGTCGTCGAGCCCGGTCAGCCGGGGCACCCGCCGGGCCGGGAAGATCAGTACCTCGTACGGCCACCGCGCCGCGGCCGGCACGAACGCGGTCCACTGCTCGTTGCGGGCCACGATCCTGCTGCCGTCCGCCACCTCGGCCGCGGTGAGGTCGTCGTACAGGTTGCCGCCGGTGCGGGCCGTGTACGCGGCCGCCACGTCCAGCATCCGCCGCATCCGCGGGGTCACGAAACCGAAAGCGTAGATCTGGCCGTGCGGGTGGTGCAGGGTGACCCCGGTCTCCTCGCCGCGGTTCTCGAAGCAGTAGACCTGGCTGATCCCCGGCAGGGCGCCGAGGACGGCGCTGCGGTCGGCCCACGCCTCCAGCACGGTCCGCGCCCGGGCGGGGGACAAGCGGGCGAACGAGGAGTCATGATCGGCCGTGAAGCACACCACCTCGCACCGGCCGTAGGCGGCGCGCCCGGCGGCTAGCCCCGCCGCCTCCGGCGCCGCCAGGCCGGCCAGTCCCGCCGCGGCCAGTCCCGCCGCGGCCAGTCCCGCCGCGGCCAGTCCCGCCGCGGCCAGTCTCGCCGCGGCCAGTCCCGGCTCCGCGAGCGCCGCGCCGTGGCCCGCGCCCCGCAGCGAAGGGAACCGGTTCTCGAACACCACGACGTCGTAGTCGGCGGCCGGGATCTCGGTCGGCCGGCCGGGCGCCGACGGGTCCAGCGGGCAGGCGCCGGCCGGCGGCAGGAACGTCCGGTCCTGACGCTGCGCGGCGATCACCACCCACTCGCCGGTCAGCGGATCCCAGCGCAGCCCGGATTCGGGCGCGTAGGGCCCGGCGGTCACCGGCGGCAGCACGCGGCGGTCGGGCACGTCCGCGCGGCCCAGCCCGGGCGACTCGTCGAAATAAATGATCTCTCGCCCGTCGGCGAGCGTCCCGGTGTGCTTCCAGATCCGTCCCACGGACGAGCCTTTTTCATCCTCGGCGAAATGATCAGCGTACCGGGGGCGGGAACGGGCGGATGAAAAAGGTTCGGTCTTACGTTGGCCCGGCCGCCGCCCGGTTGTCCACATGGCGCGCGCGAGTCGCCGCCGCGCGGAGCCGGTGCTCGCTCGCCCCGCGCTGCGCTGCGTAGACTGTGCAACGCACGCACCGTGCGAGTGTGCCGGGGCGGGGGGTCGGACGGGGGCCGCCTGGCCGTCGGCGGAATGGTCGAGGCTGGGAATCACGACGTGAGCCAGGTCCCCTGGGACATCCTCATCGTCCTGCTGATCGTGCTCGTCGGCGGCTTCTTCGCCGCCGCGGAAATGGCGCTCGTCTCGCTGCGTGAGGGCCAGGTCAAGTCGATCAGCCAGCGCGGCAAGCGCGGCCAGCGGGCCGCGAAGCTGGCCCAGGACCCCAACCGCTTCCTGTCCGCGGTACAGATCGGGGTGACGCTGGCCACGCTGCTGACCGGCGCCTTCGGCGCGGCGACCCTGGCCAGCGCGCTGCGGACGGTGCTGCGCCGGGACGGCCTGTCCGGCGGTCTCGCCTCGACACTGTCCATCGCCGTGGTCACGGTGGGCATCTCCTTCTTCACCCTGGTGCTGGGCGAGCTGGCGCCGAAACGGATCGCGCTGCAGCGTCCGGAATCAATCTCTCTGCTCGCCGCGCCGTTGCTGGACCGGATCAGCGTGCTCGCCCGCCCGCTGGTCTGGCTGCTGTCGAAGTCGGTCAACCTGGTGGTGCGGGCGTTCGGCCTCGACCCGGCGGTCGGCCGGGGGGTGATGACCGAGGAGGAGCTGCGCGACCTGCTGGCCGGCAACCAGGTGCTCGGCCCGGACGAGCGGAGCATCGTGGGCGAGGTCTTCGACGCGGGCAAGCGCCAGATCCGCGAGGTGCTGCTGCCCCGCACCGAGGTCGAGTTCCTCGCCGCTGACCTGCCGATCACGGCGGCCGCCAAGATCGTCGCGGCCGCGCCGCACTCGCGCTTCCCCGTCTACACCGACTCCTACGACGACGTGATCGGCTTCGTGCACGTGCGTGACCTGCTCGGCCTGGGACCAGAAGGCGAGCCGGCCCGGCCCGTCCGGGTGGCCGACGTGGTCCGGCCGGTCAAGCAGCTGCCGACGAGCAAGCTGGTGCTGTCCGCGCTGTCGGAGATGCGGCGGGACCGGGCGCACCTGGCCATCGTCGTGGACGAGTACGGCGGCACCGCCGGTATCGTCACGCTGGAGGACCTGGTCGAGGAGCTGATCGGCGACATCTGGGACGAGTACGACACCGAAAGCGGCCAGGCCAGGCAGCTGCCCCGCGGCGAGCTGGAGGTGGACGGACTGCTCAACCTGGCCGAGTTCGCCGAGCAGACCGGTATCGAGCTGCCCGAGGGGCCGTACGAGACCGTGGCCGGCTATATGGTGGCCGCCCTCGGCCAGCTGCCGGCCGTCGGCGACCACGTAGACGCCAACGGCCACCAGCTCACCGCGACCGAGCTGGACGGGCGCCGGGTGGCCAGGGTCAAGGTCACGCCCCGATCGGAAAGGGTAACGCCATGACGGCTGACGGCGACTTCGACACCGTGCTGGTCGTCGACTTCGGCGCCCAGTACGCGCAGCTCATCGCCCGGCGGGTACGCGAGTGCCACGTCTACTCCGAGATCGTGCCCAGCACCATGCCGGCCGCGGAGATGCTGGCGCGCAAGCCGAAGGCGATCATCCTGTCCGGCGGCCCCGCCTCGGTGTACTCCGAAGGCGCCCCGCCCGCGCCGCCGGGCCTGCTGGCGGCGGGCGTGCCGCTGCTCGGCATCTGCTACGGCTTCCAGCTCATGGTGGCCGGGCTCGGCGGCGTGGTCGAGCGGACCGATGCCGCCGAGTACGGCGCGACCGACCTGGCGGCGGCCCCCGGCGGCACCCTGCTGGCGGGCCTGCCGGCGCAGCAGCGGGTGTGGATGTCGCACGGCGACACGGCGGTCACGCCGCCGCCCGGCTTCACCGTCACGGCCCGGACCGGCCGGACGCCGGTCGCCGCGATGGAGGACGCCGGCCGCGGGCTGTACGGCGTGCAGTTCCACCCCGAGGTGGGCCACACCGAGCACGGCACCGCGATGCTGCAGCGGTTCCTGGCCGCCGCGGGCTGCCGCCCGACCTGGACCATGCTCGGCATCATCGACGAGCAGACCCAGGCCATCCGCGAGCAGGTCGGCGGCGGCCGCGCGATCTGCGGGCTGTCCGGCGGCGTGGACTCGGCGGTCGCCGCCGCGGTCGTGCAGCGCGCCATCGGCGACCAGCTGACCTGCGTGTTCGTTGATCACGGGCTGCTGCGCGAGGGCGAGGCCGAGCAGGTGGAGCGGGACTTCGTGGCCGCCACCGGGGTCAAGCTGCGCACCGTGCACGCGGCGGACACGTTCGGCCGCGCGCTCGAGGGCGTGACCGACCCCGAGGCCAAGCGGAAGGTGATCGGGCGGGAGTTCATCCGCGCGTTCGAGGGCGCGGCCCGCGACATCGCCGCGGCGGCGGGCAGCCGCGGCGAGTCGGTCGAGTTCCTGGTGCAGGGCACCCTGTACCCGGACGTGGTCGAGTCAGGCGGCGGCACCGGCGCGGCCAGCATCAAGTCCCACCACAACGTCGGCGGCCTGCCGGAAGACCTGAAGTTCCGGCTGGTAGAGCCGTTGCGGCGGCTATTCAAGGACGAGGTCAGGCTGATCGGCACCGAGCTCGGCCTGCCGCCGGAGATCGTCTGGCGGCAGCCGTTCCCCGGGCCAGGGCTCGGCATCAGGATCATCGGCGAGATTACGCCCGAACGGCTCCGGGTGCTCCGTGCCGCGGACGCGATAGCCCGCGCGGAGCTGTCCGCCGCGGGGCTGGACCGCG
This sequence comes from uncultured Actinomycetes bacterium, assembly GCA_963702235.1. GTDB lineage: Bacteria > Actinomycetota > Actinomycetes > Streptosporangiales > Streptosporangiaceae > PALSA-505. Next base: position 11,212 of record CAVPBZ010000010.1, on the reverse strand, counting down.
ACATCTGGCAGTGCCCCGTGGTGCTGCTCGCCGACGTCCGGTCGGTCGGCGTGCAGGGCGACGGCCGCAGCTACGGCCACCCCGTGGTGCTCCGCCCGGTGGCCAGCGAGGACGCGATGACGGCCGACTGGGCCCGGCTGCCGGCCGAGGTGCTGGCCCGGATCTCCACCCGGATCACCAACGAGGTCCCCGAGGTGAACCGGGTCGTGCTCGACGTGACGAGTAAGCCCCCGGCCACCATCGAGTGGGAGTAGTCAGTGGCTGCTCGACGGTCTCCGCCGTGCCGTCCAGCAGTCTCCCGCAGTTAGGCAGATCTGGCGGCCAGACCATTTGACTGCGGCTTTGCATTTGTGCGACGCTCACGGCGAGGGCGGGTAAATCTCGATTTCGTGCCACTTTTCTCATGCCTGGTGACTGCTGCGCTTCCCCGGGCGTGGTGACTGCTGCACGCCTATCCGTGGTCACTCGCGCCCGATAGCGCATCGGTCCGGCGAAGGGAGATGGCGATGGGTGGCCTGGTTCGCCGTGCGGTGGCGGTGGCTGGTGTTCTAGGGGTGTTGCTGGGTTCGGCGGCCGGGGTGGCCAGCGCCAGCCAGGCACCGGCACTGAGCTGGTCGCCGTTAACCTCCGCCCACGCCTACAGATACCGCGTGATCAACCCGGGCGAGACCGCGTCCCAGGTGTTCACCCTGACCAATACCGGTGGCCCGACGTCCACGCCGGTGGAAGTCGCACTGACCGGATCGGCGGCGTTCACCATGACCGCCGACTCCTGCAGCGGCCAGCGCCTGGGTACGGGCGCCTCGTGCACGGTCACCGTCCAGTACTCCCCGGCCAGTTACGGCGAGATCGACGACGCGTTGCTCACCGCCACCCGGAACACGGCTGTCACCCGGCTGAACCTGTACGGGAAGGGCATCAAGGACGCCACGGGCATCACCACCAGCCCCAGCGAGGGCGGCCCGCTCGGCAGCACGGTGACCGACACCGCCATGCTCTCGCGTGGGTCCTCCCCGACGGGGACGGTCACCTTCAGCCTCTACGGGCCCAGCGCGGCCGCGGACTGCTCGGGCACCGCGGTCGATACCGAGCAGGTGACCGTCAGCGGCGACGGCAGCTACACCACTCCCACCGGGGCCGTCCCCGCCCAGACGGGCACCTACTGGTGGACCGCCAGCTACAGCGGCGACACCCAGAACAAATCCGCCGCCACCAAGTGCGGCAGCGAGCAGGCAACCATCGGCCCGGCCTCCCCGGGCATCACCACCAGCCAGCACCCGGCGACCGCGGTGGTGGGCTCGGCCGTGGCCGACCAGGCCACCGTGACCGGCGGGTTCTCACCGACGGGCACCGTCACCTTCACCTTGTACGGCGACGCCAGCTGCTCAGGCAGCCCGCTGTTCACCGACACCGAGAACCTCTCCGGCGGCACCGCCACCAGCGCCGGCTACACCACCACCGCCACCGGCACCGACTACTGGGTGGCGGCCTACAACGGCGACGCCGGCAACAACCCGGTCACCTCCGACTGCACCAGCGAGCCGGTCTCCGTTATCCCGGCTTCCCCGGGCATCACCACCAGCCAGCACCCGGCGACCGCGGTGGTGGGCTCGGCCGTGGCCGACCAGGCCACCGTGACCGGCGGGTTCTCAGCGACGGGCACCGTCACCTTCACCTTGTACGGCGACGCCAGCTGCTCAGGCAGCCCGCTGTTCACCGACACCGAGAACCTCTCCGGCGGCACCGCCACCAGCGCCGGCTACACCACCACCGCCACCGGCACCGACTACTGGGTGGCGACCTACAACGGCGACGCCGGCAACAACCCGGTCACCTCCGACTGCACCAGCGAGCCGGTCTCCGTCACCCCGGCCTCCCCGGGCATCACCACACTCTCCAGCGCAGGCGGCCCGGTCGGCACCACGGTGACCGACACCGCCACCTTGTCCGGCGGTGACAGCCCCACCGGCACGATCACCTTCAGCCTCTACGGACCCAGCGCGACGGCTGACTGTTCTGGCACCGCGCTGGACACCGAGCAGGTGACCGTCAGCGGCGACGGCAGCTACACCACTCCCACCGGTGCCGTCCCCGCCCAGGCGGGCACCTACTGGTGGACCGCCAGCTACAGCGGCGACATCAACAACACCGCCACCGCCACCAGCTGCGGTGCCGAGCAGGTGAGCATCAACACCGTCACCGTGACCAACCCCGGTAACCAGAGCGGCACCGTGGGCACGGCGGTGAGCCTGCAGATCCACGCCGCCGACTCCCAGTCCGGGCAGACCCTCACCTACAGCGCCACCGGCCTGCCGGCCGGGCTGTCGATCAACGCCTCGACCGGGCTGATCAGCGGCGCGCCGACCGGCGCGCAGACCGCCAGCGTGACGGTGACCGCGACCGACACCACCGGGGCGCACGGCTCCGCCTCCTTCACCTGGACCATCAGCCCGGCCGTCAACACCGTCACCGTGACCAACCCCGGTAACCAGAGCGGCACCGTGGGCACGGCGGTGAGCCTGCAGATCCACGCCGCCGACTCCCAGTCCGGGCAGACCCTCACCTACAGCGCCACCGGCCTGCCGGCCGGGCTGTCGATCAACGCCTCGACCGGGCTGATCAGCGGCACGCCGACCGGCGCGCAGACCGCCAGCGTGACGGTGACCGCGACCGACACCACCGGGGCGCATGGCTCCGCCTCCTTCACCTGGACCATCAGCACCAGTAGCACCTGCACCTCCTCGCAACTGCTCGGCAACCCGGGCTTCGAAAGCGGCAACACGGTGTGGACCGCGGGGGCGGCCGTCATCGGCCAGAACGGTCCCTCCCAGCCCGCGCACAGCGGTACCTGGGACGCGTGGCTCGACGGCTACGGCACCACGCACACCGACACGCTGTCCCAGACGGTCACCATCCCGGCCGCGTGCACCCACTCGACGTTCACATTCTGGCTGCACATCGACACCGCGGAAACCACCACGACGACCGCCTTTGACAAGCTGACGATCACCGCCAACAGCACCACGATCGCCACCTTCTCCAACCTCAACCACAACACCGGCTACACCAAGCAAAGCTTCTCGCTGACTGGTTTCACCGGCAGCGTCACCCTCAAGTTCACCGGCACCGAGGACTCCTCACTGCAGACCTCGTTCGTCGTCGATGACACAGCGGTCAACACCGGCTGATCCAGGACCCGCCCTGGCCGTAGATCTCGAGGATGCGCCGGGTCTGGTCCATCGCGTCCCAGACGTCGGTGAACCGGGTGGTGAGCGGGGCCAGTCCGTACCGGATCCGCTCCGGTGACCGGTAATCGGTGATGACCCCGCGCGCGGCCAGCGCCTGGCAGATCCGCCGTGCCTGGCCGTGGTGCAGGGTCACGTGCGAGCCGCGCCGGTCCGGATCCCGCGGTGAGGCGAGCGAGCAGCCGAGCGGTATCAGCCACTCGTCGGCCAGCGTGATCAGGTACTCGGTGAGCCGGATGCCCTTGTCCCGCAGCCGGCCGATCCCGGCCTCGGCCAGCAGCCGGGCACTCTCCTCCACCGCGGCGACCCCGGCCACCGGCGGCGTCCCGGTGGTGAACCGCTCGATGCCGGGCACCGGGTCGTAATCGGGCCCCATCTCGAAGAGGTTGCGCTGGCCGAACCAGCCCCAGACCGGCTGCCGCAGCCGGTCCTGCAGATCCCGCCGGACGTACAGGAAGGCCGGCGCCCCCGGGCCCGCGTTGAGGTATTTGTAGGTGCACCCGACGGCGAGATCAGCGCCGCACGCGTCGAGCTGCACCGGCACCGAGCCGGCCGAGTGGCACAGGTCCCACAGCATCATCGCGCCGGACCTGTGCACCAGGCCGGTGACCTTAGCCATGTCCGCGAGCGCGGCGCTGCGGTAGGCCACGTGCGACAGGCTGACCAGCGCCGTGCCGGTGTCCACCGCGGCCGCCAGCGCCGCCTCGTCCAGGCCGGCGTCCATGTCGGTGCGGATCATCCGCAGCTCGCAGCCGCGCTGTGCGGCGATTCCCTGCAGGACGTACCGGTCGGTGGGGAAGTTGTCGTCATCGGTGACGATGACCCGCCGCTCCGGCCGCGCGTCCAGCGCGGCGCAGGCCAGCTTGTACAGGTTCACCGTGGTCGAGTCGCTGACCGCGACCTGGCCCGGTGCGGCGCCGAGCAGGTGCTCGCCGAGCAGGTCGCCCGCCCGGGCCGGCAGCCCGGTCCAGTGGTCCCAGGAGCCGATCAGCCCGGTGCCCCACTCGTCCCGGACGACCCGGGCGATGCGCTCGGCGGTGGCGAGCGGGAGCCGGCCGAGCGAGTTGCCGTCCAGGTAGATCAGCTCGCGCCCGTCGCGCTCGGCGGAGGCGAACCGGTCGCGGAATCCGGCCAGCGGGTCGTGGTCGTCGAGTTCGGCCGCGTGCGCCCGGTCAGCCGGAGAATCTGCCACGCGGTTGACAGTAGCGACCCGTACGTGACCGCGTCCCCGGCCGCGCGCGTCCTCCCCGCCGGCCCGCGTGCTCCGGCCGGCCGCGTCCTCCCACCTGCCGGGCCGCGGCGAAGATCGCACCCGGTAGTGTGCCTGACGTGAGGCTGCCTCAGGGGCTGGCCGCGGACCTGCGCGAATGGCTGGTCGAGTTCGCTAGGCCCGGCGAGAGCGAACTGCCGGGACGAGCACTGTGGCGAGCCGGGCGGGTGGTGCTCACCGCCCTGATCGTGGCCACCAACCTGATCGGCGTAGCCGCGGCCGTCGTGTTCTCGGTGATGGTGGCGCCGTTGCCTCCCGGGGCCAGCCTCGCTCACCTGCGCCTGTCCGACACGCTGTCGGCGGCCGGATACGTGGCTGTGACCGTGCCCGCGGGAGTGCTGATCGGGACCCGGTGGCTGCTGCCGCTGCGCGACTGGCTGCTGCAGGAGCGTCCGGCCACGGCGCGGGAGCAGCGGCTCGTGCTGCGCGCGCCGCTGCGCCTGTTCGTGATCCAGGCCAGCATCTGGTTCGGCGCCGCGGTCCTCTTCGGCGCAGTCAACGCCGGGAATTACTGGCCGGTCGGCGCCGAGGTGGCGATCATGGTGATCCTTACCGGCCTGATCACGGCCTCCTACTCCTACCTGTTGGCCGAGCGCCTGCTGCGCAGCGCGGCAGCACGGGCGCTGGCGCAGGGCGCACCGGACCGGCTGACTGTCCCTGGCGTGGCCGTCAGGGCCGTGCTGGCCTGGGCGATGGGCACCGGGCTGCCAGTGGCCGGGCTGGTGACGATCGGGATCCTGGAGCTGACCGGGGTCCTGCGGGCGACGCCGTCGAGGCTGGCGCTGACGATGGTGGCCATGGGCGGCGCGGGCATCACCGTCGGCCTGATCGTGGTGATCGCGGCCGCCAGGGCGACCGGCGATCCGGTCAACTCGGTGCGCCGCGGGCTGGCGCAGGTGGCCGCCGGGCGGCTGGACGTGCACGTTCCGGTCTACGACGGCACGCAGATCGGCCAGCTGCAAGCCGGCTTCAACCAGATGATGACGGGGCTGGCCGAGCGCGAGCGGATCAGGGAGGCGCTCGGCATCTACGTGGATCCCGCCGTGGCCGAGCACATCCTCGCCGAGGGCACCAGCCTGGCCGGCGAGGAGGTCGAGGTCACGGTCATGTTCGTGGACGTCAGGGACTTCACCGGGTTCGCCGAGCGCGCCTCCGCGCCGGTCGTGGTGGCCAGCATCAACCAGCTGTTCGAGCGGATCGTCCCGGTCATCCACGCCCACGGCGGCCACGTGGACAAGTTCGTCGGCGACGGGCTGCTCGCGGTGTTCGGCGCGCCCCGGCGGCAGCTGGGCCACGCCGACGCGGCTCTCGCCGCCGCGCTCGAGATCGAATGCGCGGTCACCGATGGCCAGCTCCGGGTCGGGATCGGGCTGAACTCAGGCCCGGTCGTGGCCGGCAATGTCGGCGGCGCCGGGCGGTTCGAGTTCACCGTGATCGGCGACGCGGTCAACGTGGCCGCCCGGGTCGAGGCCGCGACCCGGCAGACCGGCGACACGGTCCTGCTGGCTCAGCGCACCAGCGAGCTGCTGCAGTCGGCCCGGGTCCGGCTGGTGCCCCGGCCGGACGTGACGCTCAAGGGCAAGAGCCAGCCCGTGGTGCTGTACGCCCCGCTGGCCGACGTCCCCGCCGGGCCGGGCGGCTAGCCGGCGGTCCGGCGGCCGCGCAGCCGCCTGCCCAGCAAGATCAGGACGGCGAGAACCGCCACGGCGGGCAGCGCCCGCTTGAGGATCGGGCCTGCCGCCACGTCGAGCAGGTTGAGCGCGTCGTCGTCGGGCTCGTCGCGGCGCGCGCTGGCGTTCTGGTCGCCCGGCCACGCCGCGGCCGTGCGCTGGGCGCTGCCGTCCCACGCCGCACTACCCGGCGCGCCACCCGCGCGGGCACCGCCGGCGTCCGGGCCGGTGCCGGCGGCCGGCACGCTGCCGTTCGACGCGGCGGTGCCGTACTCCGCCGCCCCCTGCTCCGCGCTGCCGGGCTCAGCTGAGCCGCCTGCCGCCGCGGCACCGGGCTCGGCACCGGCCAGCGCGGCGCCGGGCTCGGCCCCGGCCAGCGCGAGGCCGATGTCGCTGAGCCGCTGCTCGATCTCGCCCACCGACTTCGCGCCGAGGTTCCTGATCGACAGCAGGTCGTTCTCGGTCCGCGCCACGAGCTCGCCCACCGTCTCGATCCCCTCGCCCTTGAGGCTGGTGAGCGAGCGGGCCGGGAGGTTCAGTTCCTGAAGGGGGATGGCCATGCGCGTGTCCGGCGCCTGCCCGTTAGGAAGGACAGGTTCGGCCGCCGCCTGCACGCCGCCGGAAGCCAGCAGCTCGGCCAGGTTGGCCGAGAACTTCTGGATGATCCTGCCGCTGACCTCGGCCATCACGCCCCGGCCGAACTGCGCAGGCCGCCCGGTCACGTTCAGCGAGGTGTGCACGTTGACCCGCGTCTGGCCGTTCTCCTCGTCCAGCCTGGCCAGCACGGTCGCCGTGGCCGTCCCAGCGCCCCTGGTCTCCTTGCCGGCCGCCTCCACCTTCACCGAACGGGCGACAGGATCCCGTTCGGTGAAGGTGGCCTTGCCGGTATAGGTCAGCGCGATGGGCCCGACCTTGACCTTTATCTTGCCGGTGACCTCGTCGCCGTCTACTGAGTCAACCGTGGCGCCTGGCATGCAGGGTGCCACCCGCTGCACGTCAAGCAGCACGTCCCAGGCCTGGTCGGGCGGAACGGGGACGGCGAACGAGTGCTCGAGCTCAATGGCCATGACGTCGTTACTCTTTCCGGTGCGTGTGCTTCAGCCCGTCCGGTGCGAACGATTCTCTCGCAGATTATCCGCCTGTCGCGGACCGGACGCGCGGCGGGCTCACACTCCGGCGGCGTGCGCCAGCGCCCGGCCGGTGAGCACCCGGGCCAGATGCTCCCGGTAGTCGGGCCTGGCGTTGAGGTCGTCGGGCGGGCTGGTGCCGTCCGCGGCGTGCCCGGCCGCTTCGCGCAGCGCGCCGGCGTCGGCGGCCGCGCCGGCTGCTGCCTCCTCCGCCGCGGTGGCGCGCACCGGCACCGACCCCATGTTGGTCAGCCCGATCCTGGCTTCGGCCACCTGCCCGTTCGACCGGCGGACCAGCGCGGCCACGCCGACGATCGCCCACGACTGCGCCGTCGCCTGGAACTTCTCGTACCGGTAGCCCCACCCCGAGTCCCGCTTGGGGATGCGGACGCCGGTCAGGATCTCGCCGGAGTCCAGCGCCGGGGTCAGGTAGTCCACGAAGAAGTCGGCGGCGGCGATCTCCCGGTCGCCGCCGGCCCCGCGCACCGTCATCGTCGCGTCGAGGACCAGCATCACGGCCGGCAGGTCGCCGGCCGGGTCGGCGTGCGAGAGCGAGCCGCCGATCGTGCCGCGGTGCCGCACCGCCGGGTCGGCCACGGTGCCCGTCGTCTCCGCCAGCAGCCCGGCGTGGGCGCGGATCAGCTCGTCGCCGATCACCTGGTAATGCGTGGTGAGCGCGCCGATCCAGAGCGAGTCGCCCTCGTCCCGCACGCCGCGCAGCTCGTCCAGCCTGCCGACGTTGACGAGCAGGTCCGGGTAGGCCAGCCGGAGCCTGAGCAGCGGCATCAGGCTCTGCCCTCCGGCGATCACCTTGGCGTCGTCGCCGCGCTCGGCGAGTACCTGGGCCGCCTCGTCCAGCGACCGCGGCCGGACGTACTCGAACTCGGCCGGGATCATCGGGCCTGCCCCTCTCCGTTTGCACCAGAGCCGTTATCCGGCGTATGGGTGACGCCGCTCCTGGTGTCACCCTCGGAGCTCGTGACGCTGCTGGTCTCGGTGCCGGCGTCGCCGCGGGCGTTCCCGCGGGCGGTCTGGATGGCCCGCCACACCCGCTGCGGCGTGCACGGCATCGTGATGTCGCGGATGCCCAGCGGGCGCAGCGCGTCCACGATCCCGTTGACCACGGCGGGGGTGGAGGCGATCGTGCCCGCCTCGCCGATGCCCTTGACGCCCAGCGGGTTGCTGGTGGACGGCGTCTCGGTGAAGTCGGTCTGGAAGGACGGCAGGTCGGCCGATGACGGCAGCAGGTAGTCGGCCATGGTGGTGGTCAGCAGCTGGCCGTCGCTGTCGTACACCGCCTCCTCGAACAGTGCCTGCGCGATGCCCTGGGCGATGCCGCCGTGCACCTGGCCTTCGGCGATCAGCGGGTTCACCACCACGCCGCAGTCATCCACCGCGACATACGAGCGGATGGTGACGTGGCCGGTCTCGGTGTCCACCTCGGTCGCGCAGAGGTGCGTGCCGTGCGGGAAGGAGAAGTTGGACGGGTCGAACGTGTCCTCGGCGTCCAGTGACGGCTCCACCCCGTCCGGCAGGTTGTGCCCGGAGAAGGCCTCGAACGCGATCTCCTGGATGGTCTTGGCCGGGCCGGTGCCGCCGCGGGCCTGGAAGGCCCCGCCGGAGAACTCGACCTCTTCGGGCGGCGCCTCGAGCAGCGCGGACGCGATGACCTTCGCCTTCTCGATCACCTTGTCGCAGGCGCCGACGACGGCGATGCCGCCCACCGCGAGCGACCGGGACCCGTAGGTGTCCATGCCCTTGGGCGAGACCAGCGTGTCGCCGTGCAGCACTCGCACGTCCTCGAACGGCACCCCGAGCTTGTCGGCCACGATCTGGCTCCAGGCCGTCTCGTGTCCCTGGCCGTGCGCGCTCGCGCCGGTGACCACCTCGACCTTGCCGGTGGCCAGCATCCGCACGCTGGCGTGCTCCCAGCCGCCGGCCGCGTAGTTGAGCTGGCCGAGCAGCCGGGATGGCGCCAGGCCGCACGCCTCGGTGTAGGTGGAGATGCCGATGCCGAGCTGGACCGGGTCGCCGCTGGCGCGGCGCATTTCCTGCTCCTTGCGCAGCTCGTCGTAGCCGAACATCTCCAGTGCCCGCGCGGTGGCCGCCTCGTAGTTACCCGAGTCGTAGGTCAGCCCGGAGATCGTGTCGTACGGGAACTCGTCATGCGTGATCCAGTTCCGCTGGCGCAGCTCGAGCGGGTCCATGCCGAGCTCCGCGGCGAGCTCGTCCATGATCCTTTCTATCCCGAACGTCGCCTCCGGACGGCCGGCGCCACGGTAGGCGTCGGTGGGCATCTTGGTGGTGAATACGCCGGTGCACCGGAACGAGTAGGCGTCCATCTTGTAAATCGCGTTGAACATGAACGCGCCGAGCAGCGGCACGCCCGGCGTGACCAGCATCAGGTAAGCGCCCATGTCGGCCAGCAGGTTGACCGACAGCCCGCGCAGCTTGCCGTCACGCTCGGCAGCGATCCTGATCCGCTGCAGCTGGTCCCGGCCGTGGTGCACGGTCAGGTTGCCCTCGCTGCGGCTCTCGGTCCACTTGACCGGCTTGCCGAGCTTACGGGCGGCCAGCAGGGCGATCACCTCTTCCGCGGTGACCTGCAGCTTGGAGCCGAAGCCGCCGCCGACGTCGGGGGCGACCACCCGCAGCTTGTGCTCGGGAATGCCGGTCACCAGGGCGAGCATCGTGCGCAGCACGTGCGGGATCTGGGTGGCCGAGAAGACCGTGAACTCGTCGCCGGACGGCGCGCACAGCACGGCCCGGGGCTCCATCGCGCTCGGGATCAGCCGCTGCTGGCGGTAGTTGCGCTCGATCACCACCGGGGCATCACGGAAGGCGGCGTCCAGGTCGCCGTTGGCCAGCGACCACTCGTAGCTCTTGTTGCCCGCGGCGTGCACCTTGGGCGAGTCCTCGGCCAGCGCGGACGGCATGTCGAGCACCGCGGGCAGCGGCTCGTAGTCCACGTCGATGACCGCCGCGGCGTCCGCGGCCTGGTAACGGGTCCTGGCGATCACGCAGGCCACGGCCTCGCCGACGTAGCGGACCTCTTCGGTCGCCATCGGCGGGTGATCCGGGATCACGATGTCCGGGGTGACCGGCCACGCGCACGGCAGGCTGCCCTGCTCGCCGGCGAAGTCGGCGCCGGAGTAGACGGCCACCACGCCGGGGGACGAGCGGGCGGCGGACAGGTCCACGCCAGTGATCCGCGCATGCGCGTGCGGGCTGCGGGCGAAGGCCATGTACAGCATGCCCGGCAGCAGCATGTTGTCGGTCCAGTTGGTCTGGCCGGTGACGAGGCGGGCGTCCTCCTTGCGGACACGCGCCCTGCCTACCTCGGCCTGGGCCGGTACGGCTTCGGTGTCAGTGCTCATGAGCTCGCTCCCGCCTGGGCGGCGCGCTGGACCGCGCGGACGATGTTCTGGTAACCGGTGCAGCGGCACAGGTTGCCCTCGAGTCCCTCGCGGACCTCCTGCTCACTCGGGTCCGGGTTCTCCCGGAGCAGGTCGGCCGCCGCCATGATCATGCCGGGTGTGCAATATCCGCACTGCAGCGCGTGCTCGGCACGGAAAGCGCTCTGCAGCGGGTGCCATTCGCCATTCCCGATGCCCTCGATCGTGGTGATCTCGGATCCATCGGCCTGGACCGCGAGGACGGAGCAGCTTTTCACTGACATTCCGTCCAGGTGCACGGTGCACGCACCGCAATTCGTGGTGTCGCAGCCGATGGGGGTGCCGGTCTTGCCGACAACCTCGCGCAGGTAATGGACGAGCAGCAGGCGTGGCTCGACGTCGTCGGTGTAGCTGACGCCGTCCACTGTGACGGTTATGCGGGTCATGTACAGGCCTCCTCGCCAGTACGGCTGTTGCGCCTGGTGCAAACCTAGGACGGCGGGAC
>CAVPBZ010000009.1:0-46924 GCA_963702235.1 uncultured Actinomycetes bacterium | reverse complement strand
TACGAATGACGGCATGGCCGACGATGCAGGCGAGATGGCCGTGAGCCCGGGGGACGGCGCGGCCGGTCCGCTGCGGGACGAGGCCGAGACGTGCCTGCGGGCCCTGGCCGGCCCGCACGCCCGGCTGCGCGATGACCAGTGGACCGCGATCCGCGCGCTGGTCTCCCAGCACCGCCGCGCCCTGGTGGTGCAGCGCACCGGCTGGGGCAAGTCGGCGGTCTACTTCACCGCGACCGCGCTGCTGCGGGCCCGCGGCGCCGGGCCGTCGGTCATCGTCTCGCCGCTGCTCGCGCTGATGCGCAACCAGATCGAGGCGGCCGCGCGCGCGGGCATCCGCGCCCGCACGGTGAACTCCGCCAACACCGGCCAGTGGGAAGACGTCTACGCGGAGGTGGCGGCGGGCGAGGTTGACGTGCTGCTGGTCAGCCCGGAACGGCTGAACAACCCCGGTTTCCGCGACCAGGTGCTGCCCAAGCTCACCGCCGCGGCCGGCCTGCTGGTCGTAGACGAGGCGCACTGCATTTCCGACTGGGGCCACGACTTCCGGCCCGACTACCGGCGGCTGCGCACCCTGCTCGACGAGCTGCCGGACGGCGTTCCGGTCCTCGCCACCACCGCGACCGCCAACGCCAGGGTGACCCGCGACGTCGCCGAGCAGCTCGGCGCGGGCACGGAGGCGGAGACGCTGGTACTGCGCGGCCCGCTGGACCGCGACAGCCTGCGGCTGGCCGTCGTCCGGCTGCCCGGCCCGCAGCAGCGGCTCGCCTGGCTGGCCGATCATCTCGGCGAGCTGCCGGGCTCGGGCATCATCTACGCGCTGACCGTCGCGGCCGCGCACGACACCGCCGCCTTCCTGCGCGACCGCGGTCATGACGTCGCCGCCTACACCGGTAAAGATGATCATTCCGAACGGGCAGGGGCCGAGGATGCGCTCCTGGAAAACAAGCTCAAGGCCCTGGTGGCGACCAGTGCGCTGGGCATGGGGTTCGACAAGCCCGACCTCGGGTTCGTGGTGCACGTGGGCGCGCCCCAGTCACCGGTGGCTTACTACCAGCAGATCGGCCGGGCCGGGCGCGGCGTGGACCGGGCCGAGGTCATCTTGCTGCCCGGACGGGAAGACGCCGACATCTGGGCCTACTTCGGCTCGCTGGCGTTCCCGCCGGAGCCAGCGGTCCGCGCCGCGCTGGCCGCGCTCGCCGACGCGGGCAGGCCGCTGTCCACCGCCGCGCTGGAGGCCAGGATCGATCTGAGCCGCGGCCGGCTGGAGATGATGCTCAAGGTGCTCGACGTGGACGGCGCGGTCCGCCGGGTCAGCGGCGGCTGGGCGGCCACCGGGCAGCCGTGGTCCTACGACCGCGACCGCTACGAGCGGGTGGCGGCCGAGCGCGCCCGCGAGCAGCAGGCCATGCTGGGCTACATCGCCGCCGGCGGCTGCCGGATGGAGTACCTGCGCCGCGAGCTGGACGATCCGGCGGCGGCCTGCTGCGGGCGGTGCGACAACTGCACCGGCCGGCACTGGCCGGCGGACGTCGCGCCCGCCGCCGCCGCGGCCGCCCGCGAGCGGCTGCTCCGCCCGGGCGTCGAGGTGACGCCGCGCAAGATGTGGCCGTCCGGCATGACCGAGCTGGGCATCGACGTCGCCGGCAAGATCCCGGCGGCCGAGTCGGCCGAGCCGGGCCGGGCCCTGGGCCGGCCGACCGACCTCGGCTGGGGTCCCCGGCTGCGCGCCCTGCTCGGCGGCACAGTGACCGACGGCACAGTGCCCGACGGCGCGGTGCCTGAGGGCGCGGTGTCCGACGGCACAGGGCCCGACGGCACAGTGCCCGACGGCGCGGTGCCCGACGACGTGGTCGATGCGGTGGTCCAGGTGCTGGCCGCCTGGGACTGGGCGCGCCGGCCCGCCGGCGTGGTCACCGTGGCGTCCCGCTCCCGCCCGCAGCTGGTCGAGAGCCTCGGCCGCCGGGTCGCCGAGATCGGGCGGATGCCGTATCTCGGTGCGGTGGAGTACGCGTCCGGGCCGGACTCCGGCCGCGGGATGGCCCTGCAGCACAACAGCGCCCAGCGGCTGAGCGCGCTCTGGCACGAGCTGACCGTGCCCGGACCAGTAGCCGCCGCAGCCGCCGCGCTCGGCGGCCCGGTGCTGCTGGTCGACGACAGGATCGAGACCGGCTGGACGATGACCGTCGCGGCCAGGCTGCTCCGCCAGGCCGGCGCCTCCGGCGTGCTGCCGATGGCCCTCGCCGTCAGCACCGGGTGAACCGGAGGCAGGTGAGAAGGGAGACGACATGGGCCGGGTGGAGGTCGAGGGGGTCGCTACCGCGTACGAGGTCACCGGGGAGGGGCGCCCGGTGGTGCTGCTGCACGGCTTTCCCGATTCCGGCCGGCTCTGGCGGCACCAGGTACCGGCGCTGGCCGGGGCCGGGTTCCAGGTCATCGTCCCCGACCTGCGCGGCTACGGCCGGTCCGGCAAGCCCGAGGCTGTCGAGGCCTACTCGATGGCCTTCCTGGCCGCCGACGTCGCGGCGATCCTCGCCGATCTGGACATCCCCCGGGCGCACGTGGTCGGCCACGACTGGGGCGCCGCGCTGGGCTGGGCGCTGGCCATCCTCGCGCCCGGCAGCGTCGACCACCTGGCGGTGCTGTCCGTCGGCCACCCGGCCACCTTCCTGCGCACGGCGCGGCAGCGGGAGAAGTCGTGGTACATGCTGCTGTTCCAGTTCGCCGGCATCGCCGAGCGCTGGCTGTCCGCCGGCGACTGGGCCAATCTCCGCAGCTGGGCGGGACACCCCGACGCCGGTCAGGTGATCGCCGAGCTAGAAGCGAACGGCTCGCTGACACCAGCGCTCAACTGGTACCGGGCCAACATCCCGGCCGACTCCTGGGCCGCGCCGCCGCTGCAGCTCCCGCCGGTGCAGGTGCCGGTCATGGGCGTCTGGAGCACGGGCGACATGGCCCTGACCGAGGTGCAGATGACCGATTCCGCCGAGAACGTCGCCGGCCCGTGGCGCTACGAGCGCCTGGCCGGCCCCGGTCACTGGCTGCAGCTGGAAGCACCGGACCAGGTCAACGCGCTGCTGCTCGACTTCCTGCCTCGCTAGTACGGTGAACCCGGCCCACGTTCGGAGCCAACCCGTGGAGGGAGACAGAGGATGACCAGACGGTACGCACGAAGCCTGGTCGCGGTTCCTGCGGCCGTCCTGGCGGCCACGCTTGGCGTGACCGCCGCCCTGGCGGCGACCACCTGGACCGTCCGGCCCGGCGGCCCGCTCTCCCTGACCTCAGGAACGCTCACCTTCACGGACACCAAGACCCGGTCGAACTTCACGTGCACGTCCTCCCGTTTCAGCGGCACGCTCAGGAGCGGCAGCGGGCTGTCCGGGACCCGGATAGGCTCCCTCACCGCCATCAGCTTCACCAACTGCACCAACCCGCTGGGCGTCACATTCTTCCTCATGGCGGCTGACCTGCCCTGGCATGTGAACTTCTCCGCGTTCAACGCCACGAAAGGCGTCGCGGCGGGAAGCATCAGCCACATCCACATCAACGTGTCCAGTCCGGGGTGCGGTGCCGTGATCGACGGCACCAGCGCCGTGGCCGGCGACGGCATCGTGAAGGTCAGCTACACCAACAGCACAGCCAAGCTCAAGACGAGCGCCACCGGCGGCAACCTGCACTTCTACAACGTCACTGGCTGTCTCGGGCTGTTCCTCAGCGGCGACCCGGTCACCGTGAGCGCCGCCACGTTCACCGTGAGCCCGAAACAAGCGATCACCAGCCCATGACGCCTGTCTTGGGTATTCCGGTCGTTCATCTCGACGCCCTTGACTCCGGCTCGGCTGTTTCCCGCACCACGGGAGCGTCGCGTTCGCTCGCCGCGAGCAGGGTGCCCCGGAACAGGTACCTGTCCGCCCGGTACACGGTCCTGGCCAGCTCGAACGCCCGGCCGAGCTGGTCGTAGCCGGTCTGCGTGAAGATCAGTACCGGCTCGCCCGGCGTGATCTGCAGGTGCCCAGCGTCGGCCGGCTCGCACGCCGCCGCCTGGATCGCGAACCTGGCCCGGGTCGGCAGCACCCCGTACGTGCTGCGCAGCGTGTCATAGAGCGAGTGCGAGCTGAAGTCGTGCTCCTGCAGGCCGGGCGCGAGATAGCCGGGCACGACCGCCTCGGTGCTGGCGATCGGCAGGCCGTCGAAGCAGCGGACCCGGGCCAGGTCGCACACCGTGCTGCCCGGCGCCACGGCCAGCTCCTCCGCTTCGGCCAGCGTCGCCTCCCGCGCGACGCGGCGCAGCACCTCGGAGGTCACCGCGAAGCCGCGCTGCCGCCCCATGTCACTGAAGCTGACCAGCGCGTCGCTGCCCTCGCTCACCGGCCCGGCGAACCATCCGCTCCGCACCGACGAGCGGACCAGGTCTTTCTCCGCCAGGTGGGCCAGCGCGCGGCGGATGGTGATCCGGCTGACCTGCAGCCGCTGCGCCAGCGCCCGCTCGGACAGCAGCCGCTCATCCGCGCCCAGCCTGCCGCTGCGGATCTCGGCTTCCAGCGCGGCGGCCGCCTGCTCGTACATCGGCACCCGCCTGGCCGAGGTGAGGGCCGCCTCACCTTCCCCGTCTCCCACCGTCCTGGCCTCCTCGTCGGCTCGCGCCTGCCCGGCTAGCCGCGTCCTTCCCCATGATCTGCGATCTGCGGCCGGGCTGTCACTCGACCAGCGATCCGGTGAACAGCCCGGCGATGAAGCTCCGCTGCGCGAACAGGTAGACCACCACCACGGGCAGCGCGGCCAGGCAGCTGCCGGCGGCTAGGGCAGCGTAGTTGTTGAAGTGCGCGCCCTGGAATGCCGACAGGCCGACCGTGACCGTGTACAGCGACTGGTTCGACACCATGACCAGCGGCAGCAGGAACCCGTTCCAGGTCCACAGGAACACGAGCGCCGCCATGGTCCGGACCGCCGGCGCCACGTTCGGGACCAGGATCCGCCAGAGCAGGGACAGCGGGGAGGCGCCGTCGATGACCGCACTCTCCGAGAGCGAGCGGGGCAGGGAGCGGAACGCCACGTACATCCAGAACGTGCCGAACGCGATGGACTGCGCGACCTGCGGCAGGATCATCGCCCAGTAGGTGTTGATGATGCCGACCGAACGGAACTGGTAGTACCACGGGACGATCAGCGCCTCGACCGGCAGCATGAACCCGAACACCGCCGCGTACAGCACCCAGCGGGCACCCGGCGGCTTCGCCAGCGCGATCGCGTACCCGGCCAGCACCGAGATCACCGCCGAGATCGCCACCACCGAGACGGTGACGATCGCGGTGTTGCGCATGTAGCCGGAGAAGCCGCCGGCCTGCCAGGCGTAGCTGAACGCGCTGAACGACAGCGCGTGGCTGAAGCTGATGCCGCCGGAGCTGCCGTTGACCGGTGCCAGCGCGGTGCTGGCCAGGACGACCAGCGGGTACAGCGTGACGACGGCCGCCCCGATGAGGATGATCAGGCAGACCACGCGCTCAGTCCTCGACAGCACGGTTCCTCCTGCCGGCGCGGGCTGGCCGGCTGACGTCGCGTTCCGCTCGATCAGCGCCCGGACCCCGAACGTGATGCCGAACAGCAGGACGGACATCGCGATGCCGAGCGCGCTGGCGGTGCCGACGGCGCCGAGCTGGAATGCGTCCCGGTAGACCAGCAGGCCGGGCACCATGGTGGCGTAGCCGGGACCGCCGTTGGTGGCCTGGTAGATCAGCGTGAAGCTCTGCAGCGCCGCCACCGCGGTGATCGTGATGGCCGCGCCGATGTCCCGCCGCAGCATCGGCAGCGTGATGCTGACGAACTCGCGGACCAGGCCGGCGCCGTCGACCCGCGCCGCCTCGTACAGCTCCGGCGGGATGCGCTGGATGCCGGGCAGCAGCAGCACGAAGGACAGCCCGAAGTCCAGCCACGCGGCGATGAACCCGACCGCGGGCAGCGCGGTGGTGAAGCTGCCCAGCCACGGCGTCCCGGTGGCGTGCCCCAGCCCGACCGCGTGCGCGAGCCCGTTGACGGTCCCGGTGCCGCCGGGCGCCAGCAGCCACGTCCACACGATCGCCACGACCACGGTCACGATGGTCTGCGGCAGGAAATAGACCACCCGGAAGAAGCCCATGCCGCGAGCGCGGCTGCGCCGCATCAGGTTGACCGTCACCAGGGCCAGCGCGGTCGGGATCAGGGAGTAGAAGATGAGCAGGATGCCGAGGTTGGCCAGCGAGCCGCGCTCGACCGGATCGGTCAGGATCCGCGCGTAGTTGGAGAAGCCCACGTACCTGGCCACGCCGATGCCGTCCCACTGCTGCAGCGAGTACTGCACGGCCTTGCCGAGCGGGTACAGGATCAGCACGGCGATGAAAACCGCGGCGGGCGCGAGGAACAGGTAACCGGTCAGCCGTTCCCGGCGCCGCCGCTTGCGCCAGGCGGTCCGGTGCGGCGGCCGGCCGCCGCGGCCGCGCTCCAGTGCTGCGGCGGCCGTGCCCGCCGGTGCGGCAGCCGTCTTCTGCACTGCCACGCTGTCTCCCTTCGCCGGACGCCGGTGCCTAGCCCTGGCCGGACCAGTACGAGGTGTAGTCGGACTGGAGCGACGACATCAGCGCGGACGGCGATATCTGCCCCGCCTGCAGCTGCTGGATCCCGGCCATCTCCTGGTTGAGGAAGTTGGGGGTCGCGTAGTCCAGGTAGGGCACCAGGTTGCCGCTGTGCACCGAGGACGACCACCCGGCGGCCGCGGACCGCAGCAGCGGTGTCGCGCCGGCCAGCGCCTTGGCGCTGGGGGTGACCACCGGGATGTCGCCGTTGCGCAGCAGCGCGTCCTGGATGGTGGGGCTGAGCAGCACGTTGATCAGCGCGGCGCCCGCGTTCGGGTTCGGCGCGCTGGCCGGGATCGACCAGCCTTCGCCCGGCCCGCCGGTCACGACCGGCGGCACCCAGAACCCGGCCCTGCTGCCGAGCGCGCTCTGCACCGAGCCGGAGTACCAGTTGCCCTCGATGAAGAATCCGGCCTTGCCCTGGTCGAACACGTTGAGCGCCTGCACGTCGGACAGGCCCTGATAGCCGGCCGGGAAGTAACCGGCCTTCGTCCACGCGGCGAACGTGCTCGCGGCCTGCACCCAGCCCGGCGTGCTGACCGACGGGGCGGTGCCCTTGTGGAACACGAACGCGTTCTGGGCCGCGGCCGACACGTAGTGGTTCGCGATCGTGTACAGCACGTGTACCGGCTGGTAGGCGGTCGGCTGGCCGCCGGCGTAGGAGATGGCGGTCTTCCCGGCCTTGTGCAGCAGCGCCAGGTCAGCGGTGAAGGCCGACCACGTGGTCGGTGGCTTGCCGCCGACCGACGCGAGCATCGCGCGGTTGTAGAAGATGCCGACGACCGTCCCGGTCTCCGGTACCCCGTAGACGCTGCCGGAGCCGAACGTCTTCCCGCTGGACGGCAGCGAGTTGTACTGCAGCGGCAGCGGGCCGACCTTGGCGAACCAGCCGTACAGCTTGTTGTACGGCTCCAGCGGCATGAGCTCGTGGTCGGTGACGAGCCGGCCCTGGTTCTGCAGTCCTTCGTTGGTCTGGCTGACGTCCGGGGCGCTGCCGCCCGACGCGAAGGCCAGCGGCAGCTTGTCGTTCTGCTGCGACAGGCTCATCGAGGTGTTGACCACCTGCAGCTTGGGATACAGCTGATGCATGGTCTTGACCAGGACCGGGATGACCGCGTGCTCACCCGGGTCATCGCCCGGGATGTCCCAGTTCCACTCGTTCAGCGTGCCGCTGACGGTGCGGGCGAGCAGCGCGGGCTTGCTGCTCCCGGCCGCTGCCGCACTACCCGATCCGCCCGACGAGCACGCGGCGAGCGCCGCAGTGGCGACGACGCCGAGTGCGCCCAGCCGTGTCGCCAGCCGTGGGCGTCGCTGCCCTGGCGCATCCGCCTGGGGATGCTGAGTTATGTCTGCCACCCGGATCACTTCCTCTTGTCGCAGCTGGAGTTCACTCGCGGTTCGCTGTGCTGCCGCCGGCGGCGGGCCAGCAGGCCCGCCAGCCCGGCGCCGATGACACCCGCGTCCGGCCCCAGCTGGCTGCGGGTCAGCACGGTGTGCGCGGCGTGCTGGTGCACGAACTGCCGGGCCCAGTGCCGGGCCGACGTCCCGTACTCGGTGTCCGCGGAGCCGAGCCCGCCGCCCACGATCAGCGCCTCGGGGTCGAGCAGGTTGATCAGGAGCGCGATGCCGATGCCGAGCGCCTTCGCGCCCGTCTCGACCACCTCGGCGGCCACCGGGTCACCGCCGCGCGCGGCGGCCAGCACGTCCTCGGCCCGCTGCGCGGTCCCGCCGCCGGCGGCATACCGCCGGACCAGGGCGCTGCCGGAGGCGGTCTGCTCCAGCACGAACGCGTCCGGGCCCGGGCCGTCAGGCCCCGCCGGGCCGCCCTGGCCCGCGGCCAGCGGGGCCAGCGCGGACGTGCCGATGTTCAGCGCGCCGCCGTGCGCTCCGGCGAACGGGCGGCCCGCCCCCACGGCGCAGTAGCTGATCCCGGTGCCGACCGTCAGGAAGAGGTGGTAGTGGTAGTCGCGGCCTGCGCCGAGCGAGGCCTCGGCGAACGCCGCCGCGCGCACGTCCGCCTCCACCACCGCCGGCGCGATCTCGCTGAGCACCGCCGCCACCGGCAGCTGGTTCCAGCGCGGGATCACCGCGCTGGAGGTGATGTGCCCGGCCAGGCTCACGATCTCGGGTACCGCCACGCCCAGCCCGGTGGCGCGGCGGCCCAGCCGGGCGGCCTCGGCGGCAAGCGCGGCCGCGTGCGCCCTGACGTCGCGCAGCACCGCCTCGCCGCCGCGGTCGCGGCCGGTCGGGATCACCCGGGTGGCGAGCAGGCTGAGCGAGCTCGCGTCGATCAGCCCGAGCGCGGTCTTGGTGCCGCCCACGTCCACGCCGATCGCGGCGTCACCGTCGCGCCGGTCGATGTCGGCCAGATTCAGGTCAGCGAACATGGCCGCCCCCGCCGCCGGAATCCTGGCCGCGAGCGGAGCCCTGGCTGTCGCCGGAGTCCTGGCCGGCCGGAGCCAGGGCGGCCGGCGGCGCGGACCCGGTCAGGTAGCTGGTGATGCCGCCGGCCGCGCTCGCCACCTGGTAGCGCTCGCCGCCGGGCAGGTAGAAGCCGTCGCCGGGACCGAGCTCGTGCCACGCCCTGCCGCCGAGCTGCAGCAGCAGGCTGCCCGCCAGCACGTATCCGCCGGTATCGCCGGCCGGGCGGAGCCAGCCGCTCCAGCCGGTGCCGCGCACCTCGCACCGCGCGACCGTCAGCCGCGGCGTGCTGGCGATGATCCCGGTCAGTACGGGCGCGCGGTCCCCGTCCAGCCGCCAGACGTGATCCTGCGGCCGGATGACCGTGAGCCGTCCGGGCCGGGCGGCTGGCCCGCGGCCGGCCGGGGCCGCGTCCGGCGGAGCGGCGGGAACGGCCGGGGCGGGCCCGGCGTCGCCGGCGTAGCTGCTGCTCGCCAGCAGCGGCTGCTGCCGCGCGTAAGCACCGGAGGTCCCGGTGGCCGGCGGCGGCGCGAAGAACTCGAGCACCCGTGCGGGCCCGGCGCCCCAGTTGAACGCGTGGTGCCAGGTGTCCGGGCCGAAGAACACGGCCTCGCCGCGGCCGATCCGGACCAGCTGGCCCGTCTGCGGGTTCGCCACCACCACGGTGCCGTCTACCGCGTACAGCACCTCGTCGGCGCCGAACACCGTCCGGTAGTCGGCCGAGTGGGTGAACTGCCCGCCCGCCGGGATCTCGAACAGCAGCTGGTGGATCGTGTCGCCGGAGACGTAGATCCGGTCGAGGATCTCGCCCGACTCCGCATCGCCCCACACGTGCCTGGCTGCCTGCGACCGCGCGATCACGGTCGCGCAGCCGTAACTCGGCCGGGGGGAGGGCTGGTAGCCGGGCGCGGTCACCTAGCTGACCTTCGTGTCGTCCTGGTGGTACAGGAACTCGCCGTCCGTGCCGCCGCGGTCCTCGGCCAGCTGCCAGGTGATCGTCTGCAGCGGCAGGATGGCCAGCACGGCCTGCGCCAAGTCCCCGGGCCGGGCGGGACCGCCTGGCCCGGCATCCGGCCGGGGCAGCCGGAACACGGTCGGCCCGGGCTGCCCGTCCGCCGCGTCGGGCCCGTCTGCCGCGGTGATCAGCAGTACGGTCGCCCCGGCGGCCGCCATCGCCCCGGCTAGCCTGGCCTCCCGGGCGCCGCCGATCGCGATCAGCGCCCGGCCGGGGCCGGTGGCCTCGATCGGCCCGTGCAGGTACTGGTAGGTCTCGTAGCCGGACGCCGGCAGCTTGCAGACCTCGCGCAGCAGCAGCGCGCCCTGGCCGGCGGTGCCGGCGTGCATGCCGGACCCCACGACGTCGAACCCGGTGGCGCCGCGCAGCGCGGGCAGCAGCTGCTCGGCCAGCTGCTCGGCCGGCCCCAGCAGCAGCTCGCAGTCATCAGCGAGCCGGTCCCAGTCGGCCGCGGGGGCGTGCCCGGGGGCGAGCGCGTCGCGCAGCAGCAGCAGCGCCTGCACGGTGCCGGTATAGCCGATCGTGCGCACGGCGCTGTCCTCCAGCAGGGCCAGCGGGATCGTGGCATCGGCCAGGCCGCCGATCGGCGAGTCCTCGGCGTCGGTCACCGCGAGCCGCGGGCAGCGTTCCGGCAGGCGCTGCAGCGCGGAGTAGAGCTCGGCGCTCTTGCCGGTCTGCGACACCGCGATCACCGCCTCGGCGGCGGCGGCGGGCCCGGCGAGCTCCAGCTCCGAGCCGAGCCAGCCGGCGGCGGTCAGCCCGGCCGACCAGTAGCCGCTGAGCACCGCGGCGATCGCGTTCGAGCTGGCGCCCATGCCCGCCAGGGCGAGCCGGCGGTCGCGCCAGGGTGTCAGGTCCAGGCCCTGCAGGCGGTCGGTGACCGCGGCGCGAGAGGTCCGGAGGCTCTTTCCCTGTGCGCGTACGGCGTCGATGTAGCGCATCCGCTCCCTTTCCGGGGGCCGCTGCCGCTCCGCGTCGGATGCCCGGTCTGGGAGCCGAGGGGCGGCGCAGCCAGGGCATTCGTAGCCCGTACGCCTAGGTATACCAGTGTGAGCCCAGACTATCAATCATCCAGCTCACAAAATGAGCCCAGGAGAGCCCAGATTTTACTCCCCGGTGCCGTGCGAGGCCGGCGGCGGCACGTCCAGGGTGGGGTTGCGGTCGAAGAAGCCGGTCGGCTTGAGCGTGAAGCCGCACCGGGCGACCGGCATCACCGGCCAGTCCTCCGGCCGCGGGAAGTGCGTGGGCCCGAACGTGTGCCAGACCACGATGTCGGCGCCGTCGATGTCCTTGTCGCCGGCGATGAACGCCGGGATGCCGGCCCCGCCGGGATGCTGGTTCACGAAGTCGCCGGCCGGGTAGCGGTGCGCCGGGTCGTACCTGGTCACCCACAGGTGGTTGGTCGCGAACGCGGCCCGCCCGTACAGCGGCGCGGCCGGGTCGGCCAGCAGGGTGGGCGCGGCCTGCGGGTAGAGCGTGTAACCGACCGGCCGGCCGAACCTGTTCGTGCGCTCGGTGCTGACCACCCGCCAGGTCCGGCCGCGGGACCCGTCGGCCCGGCGGCCCGCCTGCGACTCCCGGGTCAGCCTGGTCACCTGCTGGACCATCGCGTTACCGTATGGGTTGTCCGGCCCGACCGGGGCGCCGCTGACGTCAACCTCTTCCACCGCGTTGGCCTGGCCGTCCACGGTCATGTCCAGCCGCGCGCTGAACAGGTGCTGGTGCGCGGGCGCGGCCAGCCCCGGGGCCACCTCGGTGGAGTACGGGTGGTCGCCGCCGGGATAGGCCGAGGTGAAGACCACCCCGGTCATCTTGATCTCGCACTCGATGGTGCCGTCCAGGTAGAAGTACCAGTAGAAGCCGTAGTCGTAGTTGCCGACCGTGGTGAAGAACGACACCACCAAACGGCGCTGGCGGCGGGACTGCGCCGAGCCGTTGAAGATGTCGGTGTGCTTCCAGAGGATGCCGGCGTCCTCCTCATGGATGCAGACCGCGTTCTTGATGACCTTCGGCTGGCCGGTGTCGTCGGTCACCGTGGCGTCCAGGTAGACGATCTCGCCGAGGCAGTCGCAGCCGAGCTCCAGCGAGTTGGCCCACTTCCCGAGCAGGAACTCACCGGAGTCGAAGTAGGCCTGCCAGTACCGGAACTGCGGGTCGCCGTACGGCACGACCATCTCCGGGATCGACGCCCGGTAGATCACCGGCCGTTCGCGGCCGTCGTCGTGCAGGCTGATCTGGTGCAGCGTCAGGCCCTCGCGCGCGTCGAAACCGATCCGCATCGACCAGTCCTGCCAGCTCAGCGCGTTGCCGTCCAGGCTGAAGCTCGGTCCCTCCGGCTGGGTGATCTCGATGGGGCGCAGCGTGTCGCGCAGCGGCCCGCGCACGGCCGGGTCGTCGTAGTCGCCGGACTCGGCCGGCACCGGCAGCTCGAACTCATCGACGATCTTGAAGACCTTCTTCTCGATGAGGTCCACGTAGGCGGCGATGCCGTTGACCGGGTGGGCCCAGGCCAGGTCGTGCTCGCGGGCCTGGACGAACGCCAGCACCCGCACCATCCGCCGCTGGTCATCCTCCTCCGTCCCGAACACGCCCGCGGTGATCGGGCAGGCCCGGATCGTGCTGACGTCGGTCAGCCCGCGCCGGTCCATCGCCGCGCGCCAGCCGGGATCGGCGCGGACGGCCTCTTCCACCACCGCGAAGTCGCTGTTGACGATCGGCAGCTGGCCGTCCGTGCGCGGATCGAGCGTGCGCGCGCTGATCACCCGGCGCTCGGTCAGCGACACCACCACGTCGGTTGACTCACCCGTGTCCAGGTTGATCAGGAACGCGCGCAGCCGCCGGTCCGGCCGCTGGCCGTCTGGTTCCGGCGCGCTGGCCGCAGCCAGGATCTCGTCCTTGGGCGGTTCCTCCAGCCCGTAATAGGCGAACCTGGCCGGCCCGGCCAGCAGCCCGGCGGCGGCCATGATGTCCCGCCCCGCGAGGTACTCCGCCGCGGTGGCCGGATCGAGCGGATGCGCGGGGAACGCGCCCGGTGCCTCGGCTGCCTGGATGGCGGTATCGGTCATCGTAGATCTCCCGGATGTCGGATCACGTTGCCCGGGCCGGACCCGGGCCGGTTGATCAGCCCGACCGGCGCCTACTCATCGGCGACGATGGAGCCGGCCCGCTCGCCCAGCGCGGGGTCGCGGCGGTTCAGCACGGCGCCGTAGACCGCCGCGACCACGAGGATGGCCAGGGCCGCGTACGGAAACCAGTTGTAGGGCTGCGGCTGGCCGGGCTTGACTAGGTAGTACACCGGCACCGCGATCGCTGCCATGCCCAGCACCGGCAGCACGACGTGCTTGATCGCGCTGAACTCGGCCGGCCGGAACTTGCGGTAGTAGAACGGCAGCGCCAGGTTCGCCAGGAAGTACACGACCAGGAGGAGGATCGTCCCCATCGTCGACGACTCGGCGAAGAAGATGAGCGGGTTCATGCTGCCGCCCAGGCCACCCGCCAGGTGCGCGACGGCCCACACGATAATGATCGCCGCGGCGATCGCCACGAACGCGTAGATCGCGTTCATCGGCGTACGGCGGGCCGGGTGTACCCGGCCCAGCCAGGAAGGCAGCAGCCCCTCGCGGCCGGCGTTGAAGATCAGCCGGGCCTGTGAGTTGACCGCGGAGATGAGCACGCCCACCGTGGAGGTGAGGCCCGCGAGATAGGCGAAGAACGCGAGGGCGGCCACGACGCTGTGGGCCACCGGGATGAACGGGATCGGGGCCGCCGCCAGCTTGGCCCCGTTGTTGCCGAAGCCGCTGACCGTGGCGTAGGCGAACAGGACATAGCCCACCACCATCAGCGCGACCGACAGGAACACCGCCCGCGGCACGTTGCGCCGGGGGTTGGCGGTCTCCTCGGCGAGGGCGGCGGAGTTCTCCCAGCCGATGAACAGGTACACCGCGAGCGGGAAGCCGGCCGCCAGGCCCCGGAAGCCGTTGGTGAGGTGACTCGGCTCGAACGGCACGCCGCTCAGGTGCCCGCTATTCTTGATCAGGGCGGCGACCGACACCACGACCAGCACCAGCATCTCGAACGCGAAGAAGAACCCGGCCAGCTTGGTGGAGACGCCCACCCCCCGGATCGTCATCGCGGTGGCGCCCGCGGTCAGCAGCACCGAGAAGATAATCCACGGGACGTTCCAGCCGAAGTAGTACTTCAGCGTGTCACTGAGGAACCCGCCGCAGATCGCCAGCACCGACGAGATCGCGATGATGTAACCGGCGCCGCAGAGCAGCGCGGTGGTGACGGCGCTGGTCCCGCCGAACGTCTTGCCCACGAACGAGATGAAGCCGCCGGTTGACGGCTGGGCGCGGGAGAATTCCGCCAGCGTGTTGCCCAGCAGGGCGATAGCGACGCCGGCCGCGATGATCGTGAGCGGTGAGGCCACGCCGGCGGTGAAGACCAGGAACCCGAAGCCGAAGAAGAAGCTGTAGGCCGGGCCGATATTGGCCATCGTGGAGGCCGCGATGTCCACCAGGCCGAGGGCACCCCGGTGCAGTCGTTCCGGCGCCTCGGGGGCCTTGGTCTCCGCGAACGGAACGGAAGCCGCTTCGCTCATGTCTTCTCCTCCGTGTCAGTCGCTGGTCAGCGACCCTGGCTGGGATGTCTGGCGATGCGCGGCCCGCGGGGAGAGGCGCGGTGCCCGGGGTCAGTAGGGGTAAGCGGCGGGGACGGGGTTCACGGTGAGCCAGCGCCGCTCGGTGAACTCCTCGATGTTGGCATCGCCGCCGGACCGGCCGCCCAGACCGGACTGCCCGGTCCCGCCGAACGGGGCCAGCGCCTCGTCTTGCGGTGTTGCGTCGTTCACGTGCACCATCCCGGCCCGGAGCCTGCGGGCCAGCCGCATGCCGCGGGCCGTGTCGGCGGTCAGCACCGAGTTCACCAGCCCGTACTCGGTATCGTTGGCGACCGCCAGCGCCTCCTCGTCGTCGGCCACGGCCAGCACCGGCGCGATCGGGGCGAAGATCTCCTCGTTCCAGAGCCGGGAGGCCCGGCTTACCCCGGTGACGACGGTCGGCCGGAAGAACGGGCCGTCGGCGGTCCCCCCGGCGACGATCCGTGCGCCCCTGGCCACCGCCTCGTCCAGCATCTGCCTGGCCCGGTCCAGCTGCCTGGCGTTGATCATCGGGCCGAGGCCGACGTCCTCGGTGACGGTGTTGCCGACCCTGATCGCGTCGGCGCGCGCCGCGAGCCCAGCGGTGTACGCCTTGGCGAGCCCGCGCGCGACGATGTGGCGGCCCGCGGTGATGCAGGTCTGCCCCTGGTAGTGGAAGCTCGACCAGGCACCGATCATCGTGGCCTGATCCAGGTCGGCGTCGTCCAGCACGATCAGGGCGTTGTTGCCGCCCAGCTCCAGCGACACCTTCTTGAGCAGGCCGCCGGCGGTCTGCGCGATCTGCCGCCCCACCGAGGTCGATCCGGTGAAGTGGATCATCGCCACGCCCGGGCTGGTGACCAGCTGCTGGCCGACCGCGACGTCGCCCGGCAGCACCTGGAAGACGCCGGCCGGCAGCCCGGCCGCCTCGAACAGCTCGGCGATCGCCAGCCCGCCGGACAGCGGGGTCTCCGGCGACGGCTTGATCAGCACCGCATTGCCGAGCGCGATGGCAGGCGCGATGACGCGCATGCCGAGCACCAGCGGGAAGTTCCACGGCGTGATGGCGCCGACCAGGCCGAGCGGGATGCGTTCGGACAGCGAGAACCGCCCGGCGTGACTGGTGGGCAGCAGCTCCCCGGTCGCGCGGGAGGCCAGCGCGGCCGCCTCGATCAGCTCGCTGCCCGCGGCGGCCACCTCGTAGTCGGCCTTGCCGCCGATGCAGCCGGTCTCGCGCATGATCAGCTCGCGCAGCGGCTTGGCCCGGTCGGCCAGGATGGCCGCCACGTCACGCAGCAGGCCGGCCCGCTCGGCGTAGGACCGCCCGGCCCACTCCGGCTGGGCGTCCCTGGCCGCCGCGATGGCGTCCGCCACGTCTGCCTCGCCGGCCAGACCCGCGGTGGCGAAGATCTCGCCGGTCGCCTTGTCCCGGACGCCGATGCTGCCGCCGCCCGCTGGCCTGCGGAACTCGCCGGCGACGAACACGGCCTTCTGCCAGGCCTGCTGAATGGATCCCACGGCACTCTCCGCATCTGTCGTGGCGGCGGGCAGCTGAAAATCTCCGGCGCCGTCCTTGGCAAGCGCTTTCCGATTTCAGCGAACGTATCCGATGGCCCGCCCAGCGCGCAAGGGTGACCAGCAACGCGGCCGCATCAGCAGGCTCAGGCGAGCGGCGGGCGCGGCACCGTGCTGTCCCGCAGGATGACCTCGCCCGGGACCGGGATGACCCGCGGCCGGTCCGGGTCTGCGTCGCTGAGCACCAGGCCCGCGGCCATTTCGCCCAGCCGCTTGAGCGGGAGCCGCACGGTGGTAAGCGGCGGGTAGATGTCGCGCAGCGTGAGGATGTCGTCGAACCCGGCCACCGCGATGCCGGCCGGCACCTCGATCCGGCCGGCCCGCAGCCGGGCGAGCGCGCCCACCGCCATGATGTCGGTGACCGCGAACACGCAGTCGGGCAGCGGCTCGCCCGCAGCCAGGATCGCGCTCATCGCCTCGTAGCCGCCGTCCCTGGTGAACGCGCAGTGGATCACCCGCGCCGGGTCCAGCCGCAGCGACCAGGCCGCCAGCCCGGCCCGGAATCCGTCCAGCCGGTCCCGCGCGGTCAGCAGGTCCCGCGGCCCGGCGAGCACGGCGAAGTTGCGGTGCCCGAGCGCGGCCAGGGCCCTGGCCAGCGCCTCGGCACCGGCCGCGTTCTCCGGCAGGATCGTGTCCACGCCGAGCAGGTCCTGGCTCACGCAGACCGCCCGGCCGCCCGAGCGGGTGAAGGCGGCGAGCTCCGCGCGCAGCGCGTTCCTGGCCGCGGCGTCGCCGGACCTGCTGCCGATCAGGATCACCGCGCGCGCCCGCTGGGCGTGCATCAGCGCGACGTACTCCCGCTCGGCGGCCTCGGTCGCCGCGGTGCTGGACATGCAGACCAGCAGCCCGTGCGCCTCGGCGGCCTCGATCAGGCCGGCCGCGATCGAGGAGAAATACGGGTCGGCAATGTCGTGCACGACCACGCCGATCATCGTGCTGTGCCCGGTGGCGACGGCCCTGGCTTGCAGGTTGGCCGTGTAGCCGAGCTCGGCGACCGCGGTGTTGACGCGCTCGGCCAGCTGCCGCCCGACGCGGCGGGAGCCGTCGTTCACCACCCGGGACGCGGTGGTCAGCGAGACCCCGGCCCGGTCGGCGACGTCCTGCAGCGTCACCCGGGAGACATGCCTGCGGGTACCAGGGCGGACGTGCGTCACCGGCTCTCCTCATCGAGTCAGGCGGTTGACCGGGCCTTCCCGGCCAGCCTATCGTGGAAAGCGCTTTCCCCGTATTGCCGGTCCCGTTTGCCGGTCCGGCTGGCCGCTGCCGCTTGTTTGCCGCTCCGGCCGGCTGGTCCCGTTTGCCGTCCGCTCACCGCCGAGTCCGAAGGCTGGTCCATGACACGCAAGGTCATCCGCATTGCCCTGAACGGCGTCACCGGCCGGATGGGATACCGGCAGCACCTGGTCAGGTCCCTGCTCGCCATCCGCGAGCAGGGCGGCGTGCAGCTCGGCAACGGCACGGCGATCTACCCGGAGCCGGTGCTGGTCGGCCGCAGCGAGGAGCGGCTGCGCGGCATCGCCGAACGGCACGGCCTGGACCGCTGGACCACCAGCCTGGACGAGGTGCTCGCGGATGCCGCGGTCGAGGTGTACTTCGACGCGCAGGTCACGAGCGCCCGCGAGGTCAGCCTGCTGCAGGCGATCGAGGCGGGCAAGCACGTCTACACCGAGAAGCCGGCGGCCGGCTCGCTGGACGGCGCGCTGCGGCTGGCCCGCGCCGCGAAGGCGGCCGGCATCACCCACGGCGTGGTCCAGGACAAGCTGTTCCTGCCCGGCGTGATCAAGCTGCGCCGGCTGGTCAGGGAAGGATTCTTCGGCCGGGTGCTGTCGGTCCGGCTGGAGTTCGGCTACTGGGTGTTCGAGGGTGACCAGGTCAGCGCGCAGCGGCCGTCCTGGAACTACCGCAGCGAAGACGGCGGCGGCATCGTGCTCGACATGTTCCCGCACTGGCAGTACCTGCTCGAGGACCTGTTCGGCCCGATCACGGCGCTCTACGCGCGGCACGTGACGCACGTGCCGCGGCGCTGGGACGAATCGGGGACGCCGTACGACGTGACCGCGGACGACGCCGCGTACGCGGTGCTCGAGTTCGCCAGCGGCGCGGTCGCCTCGGCGAACTCGTCGTGGGCGGTGCGGGTCAACCGGCGCGAGCTGCTCGAACTGCAGGTGGACGGCACCAGCGGGAGCGCGGTGGCAGGCCTGCGCAACTGCGCGGTGCAGCACCGGGTCACCACGCCGGTGCCGGTGTGGAACCCGGACCTGCCCGACCCCAACGACTACCTGGCGCAGTGGTCCGACGTGCCGGACACCGCGGCCGCCGACAACGGGTTCAAGGTGCAGTGGGAGCTGTTCCTGGCGGCCGCGGCCGAGGGCAGGCCGTTCACCTGGGATCTG
Organism: uncultured Actinomycetes bacterium; assembly: GCA_963702235.1. GTDB lineage: Bacteria > Actinomycetota > Actinomycetes > Streptosporangiales > Streptosporangiaceae > PALSA-505. The sequence continues at coordinate 28,282 of CAVPBZ010000009.1, read as the reverse complement.
GCCGAGGGCGCCCGGGGCGTCCAGCTGGCCAACCTCGCGCTGCAGTCGTCCGCCGAGGGCCGGCGGATCGAAGTCCCGCCGCTGGCCGCCAGTTGACCGCGCGGATCCGGCTGCCCGGCCGGGCCGAGCCCCTGGTGGTCCCGGCGCCGGCGTGGGCGGCCAGCTACCCGCCGGTGTCGTCGCGGCAGGTGTTCGCGGCCGCCCACGTCGCCGCGTTTCCCGCCGCCGGACGCCGGGCCGCCGCGATCGACTGGGCGTCCACGCTGGGTTTCCGCGATCACCTGTGGGCGCACGGGTTCGGCGTCGCGGAGGCCATGGACACCGCGCAGCGCGGGATGGGGCTGTCCTGGGAGCAGGCCAGCGAACTGATCGCCCGGTCGGCGGCGCGCGCCGCCGGGACCGGCGCCGCCATCGCCTGCGGCGTGGGCACCGACCAGCTGCCCGCGGGCGAGCACTACCCGGTCACGCGGGTCATCCGGGCCTACGAGGAACAGCTGGAGTTCGTCCAGTCGGCCGGGGCGGACGTGATCCTGATGGCGAGCCGGCACCTGGCCGCCAGCGCCCGCTCCGCCCGGGACTACCTCGAGGCCTACGGCGCGCTGCTCAAGCAGGCGGACCGGCCGGTGATCCTGCACTGGCTGGGCGAGGCGTTCGACCCGGCGCTGCGCGGCTACTGGGGCAGTGCGGACTTCGGTGCGGCGGCCGGTACCGTGCTGGAGCTGATCGACCGGGCCGGCGGGCGGGTGGCCGGCGTCAAGCTGTCGGTGCTCGACGCGGGCCGCGAGGTGGCGCTGCGGCGGCGGCTGCCGCCCGGGGTGCGGCTGTACACCGGGGATGACTTCAACTACGCCGAGCTGATCCGCGGCGATGAGACCGGGCACAGCGACGCGCTGCTCGGCGCCTTCGCCGCCGTGACGGCGCCTGCGGCGGCCGCGCTGCAGGCGCTGGAGGCCGGCGATGTCGCGGGCTACGATGCGGCGATCGGGCCGACCGTCCCGCTCAGCCGGCTTATCTTCGAGGAGCCGACGTTCTACTACAAGGTCGGCGTGGCTTTCCTGGCCTGGCTGAACGGCCTGCAGCCGCGCTTCGCGATGCTGGCCGGGCTGCAGCGGCAGCGGCCGGCCGGTCACCTCATCCGGGTGTTCGAACTCGCTGCCGCCGCGCGGGCGCTGGCTGATCCCGCGCTCGCCGTGGACCGGATGACCGAGTTGCTGGCGGTGCTCGGGTGACCGGGGCGGACCGGGTGGCGGAGCTGCTGGCGGTGCTCGGGTGACCGGGGCGGACCAGACGACCGGGCGGCTGGCGGTGCTCGGGTGACCGGGGCGGACCAGACGACCGGGCGGCTGGCGGTGCTCGGGTGACCGGGGCGGACCAGACGACCGGGCGGCTGGCGGTGCTCGGGTGACCGGGGCGGACCAGACGACCGGGCGGCTGGCGGTGCTCGGGTGACCGGGGCGGACCAGACGACCGGGCGGCTGGCGGTGCTCGGGTGACCGGGGCGGACCGGGTGGCGGAGCTGCTGGCGGTGCTCGGGTGACCGCCATCGACCGGCTTTCGCTGAACCAGGCCACGGTGAAGAACCTCGGGCTGGCTGAGGCAGCCGACCTGTGCGTTCGGCATGACATTCCTGCGATCGGGTTGTGGCGGGATCGCGTGGCCGAGCTCGGCGTGCCCGCGGCTGCGGCAGCGGTCCGCGCCGCCGGGCTGCGCGTGTCCAGCCTGTGCCGGGGCGGGTTCTTCACCAGGGCCGACGCTGACGGGCGCGCGGCGGCGCTGGCCGACAACCGGGCCGCGCTCGCCGAGGCGGCCGAGCTCGGCACCAACACGCTCATCCTGGTCTGCGGCGGGCTGCTTCCGGGCAGCCGGGACCTGGGCCTGGCCCGGCGCATGATCGCCGACGCGATCGGCGAGCTCGTGCCGCTGGCGCAGCGGCTCGGCGTCCGGCTGGGCATCGAGGCGCTGCACCCGATGTTCTGCGCGGACCGGTCGGTGATCTCCCGGCTGGGCGAGGCGGTGGACCTGGCCCTGCTGTTCCCGGCCGATGCCGTCGGCGTGGTCGTGGACACCTATCACGTGTGGTGGGATGCGCGGCTGGCCGAGGACATCGCGCGCGCGGGCCCGCGGATCGTCAGCTACCAGATGTGCGACTGGGTGCTGCCATTGCCGGCCGACACCCTGCTCGGCCGCGGTCACATCGGCGATGGCGTGATCGACTTCGGACCGATCTCGGCTGGCGTGCTGGCGGCGGGCTACCACGGCTACATCGAGGTCGAGATCTTCAATCGTGACGTCTGGAACGCGCCAGCCGACCAGACGGCGGCGACCGTGCGCGAGCGGTTCGCGGCAGCGCCGGACTGAGGTCGCGAGCGGTATCAGCCTTCGAAGGACCAGATGGCCGTGCGCGGGGCACCGTCACCCAGGCGGATAGGCATATAGGGCTGGGCGTGGGACGGCGCGATCAGGTAGTCGTCGCTGCCCCGCAGCCGCATGGTGTAGCCCCCAGCTCCGGCGGGCTCGTACGCGACCCACTGGTCGGAGAAGCTGGCCAGGTTGCACCTGGCGAGGATCACGGAGTTGCCGGCACCGGTCAGGCACAGGCCGGACAGGTGGCCGTTGCGGGCCAGCTCGAACGCCCCGCTGCCGGCAAGCGGCTGGTGCGGCGGCTGGAGGGATCTGAAGTCCTCGGTGGGCTTGCTGCTGCTGGTGGCCTTGAGCTCGGCGGCCGTGTTGCGGGAGGTACGGACGTGGGCGGCGAGCATGAGAGATGTCCCGACCAGCACCTGGGAGCCGCACTGGCCGCCCTGGACATTCGAGCAGCCCTTGGTGGCGGCACCGGCGGGGAGGGCGGGGATCGCGAGGGTGGCCGGGATGGCGGCCAGGACGGCGGCGATGGGGACGGCGCGTCTGCGGATGGCCCGGAGGGTCACCGGTCGGTCCTTGCTGCCGCTGCCATGGCCCCATCATCTCAGCTGGATCCGGCGGGGGTGTGCGCGGCGGTGCAGACCATCTACTCCAGCGTCGGCTCCAAGACTGCGCTGCTGCTGGTCCTCAATGACCTGATCGACGAGGAGGCCGACGTCGCCGGACTCGCCGCAGAGCTGATGACCGAGACCAGCCCGGCCCGGCTGATCGCCAAGGCGGTGCATCTCACCCGCCAGCTGAACGAACGCTGCGGCGACCTGATCCGGGTGCTGCTGTCCGCCGAACCGGCCGAACCGGAGGCTGCTGCCGTGGTCGCCGACGGGATGCGCCGGCACTCACACGGCGGCAACGGCCTGGCCCGGCGGCTGGCGGCGATCGGTGCACTGCCAGCTGGCACGACCCCCGAGCGGGCCGCCGCAGTGTTCTCGATGATGACGTCGCCGGCCAGCTGGCGGCAGCTCACCCAGGACGCCGGGTGGACCTTCGACGAAGCCGAAGCCTGGCTCGCGGCCTCGGTAGCCCAGCTGCTGATCGAGCAATAGTCCTTGACGAATTAGATGAACGTTCGTTTAATTCTAACTATGGGACGCGTCGCGGGCGTGACCGCTGCCGAGACCCGGGAGCGGCTGCTGCGGGCGGCCGCCGAGGTCTTCGCCCAGCGCGGGTACGATGGCACCCGGGTGGCCGACATCGCCGCGGTCGCCGGGGTCAGCAACGGCGCGCTCTACGCGCACTTCCGCTCGAAGGCGGAACTGCTCACCGGCGCGCTGCACACGCACGGCCGCCGGCTGCTCGCCGACCTGTTCGCCACCGATCCCAGCCGGTCAGTCACCGATCTGCTCCTCGTCATCGGCCGGTCGCTGCCGCGGCGCCGCAACGCCCGCGGCTACCTCATCGTCGAAGCGCTGGTCGCGGCCCGCCGCGACGAGGAGGTGGCCCGGCCGATGCGCGACTACGTCGGCGAGCGCGCGGCCTGGCTAGCCGGGCTGATGCGGGTGGCCCAGGCCGGCGGCGAGATCGACCCGGCGCTGTCGCCGGACGCGCTCGCCCACTTCTGCCTGCTGCTGGCGATGGGCAGCGCGCTCGTCCCGCCGGACCTGCATGCGGTCGGTGACGAGGAGTGGACCGCGCTGCTGGCCCGCGTCGTGACCGCGCTGGCCCCGGCCGATGTCACCGCGCAGGCAGGAGCAACGACGTGAAAGTGCAGATCAGCTCCGAGCTCTGCCAGGGGCACGGCCGCTGCTACGACCTGGCCCCCGACCTGTTCGGCGAGGACGACGAGGGCTACGGGACGGTCCGCGGCGACGGGACCGTGCCGCCGGGCAGGCAGGACGACGCGCGGCTCGCGGCGCGCAACTGTCCCGAGCGCGCTATCGAGGTCGTCAGCGAGGACCTGACATGACCACGGCCAGCGTTCCGGCTTCCGAATTAAGGATGGTGCCCTCGTGACCGTCGATGACCGCTTCGCCCGGGACTTCCGCGAGCCGCGCGACGACCGGCCCCTCGGCACCCGCAACGAGATCATCGCCGGCCCCGTCGCGGACTGGGCGACCGACTTCTCCCACGTCGAGCCGGAGTGGTCCGCCGACCCCTACCCGATCCAGGACGACCTGCGCCAGCGCTGCCCGATCGCGCGGACCGAGCGGTTCGGCGGCGGGTGGCTGCCGACCCGGTACTCCGACGTCGCGGCGATCGCCTACGACACCGAGCGGTTTTCCTCCCGGGCGGTCGTCATGAGCAACTTCCGGCCGCCCCGGGAGCTGGCGCCGGTCGGCGGCATCCCGCCGATCTCCTCCGACCCGCCCTTCCACCACGACGCGCGCAGGCTGCTGCTGCCCGCGTTCACCAAGACCGAGGTCAGCAAGCAGGCACCGGCGACCAGGGCGCTGTGCCACGCACTCATCGACGCGTTCGACGGGCAGGACGTGGTCAACGCCGCGCGCGACTACGCGCAGCACATCCCGATGCGGGTCATCGCCGGCATGCTCGGCTTTCCGCCGGAGCACGGGCCGCAATTCCGTGAGTTCGTCGAGAACACCCTCGAGGGTGTCAACCTGCCGCCGGACGAGCGCATGGCCAAGATGGCGGCGCTGTTCGACTACCTGGTCGCGCAGATCCACGACCACATCGATCACCCGCGCGAGGACCTGACCACCTTCCTCATCAACGCCGAGCTGTACGGTCACAAGCTCGACCCGTCGCACGTGGCCGGCACGATGGCGCTGCTGCTCATCGCCGGCATCGACACGACGTGGAGCGCGATCGGCGCCTCGCTGTGGCATCTGGCCAAGACCCCGGCTGACCGCGAGCGGCTGGTCGCCGAGCCCGGGCTGCTGGCGACGGCGGCAGAGGAATTTCTCCGCGCCTACGCGCCGGTGACGATGGCGCGGCTGGTCAAGGAGGACATGCACTGGCGCGGTGCCGACATGAAGGCCGAAGACTGGATCCTGCTGTCGTTCCCCGCGGCCAATCGTGACCCGGACCAGTTCGACCGGGCGGGCGACGTCGTCATCGACCGCGAGGTCAACCGGCACGCCGCGTTCGGCCTCGGCATCCATCGCTGCGTGGGCTCGCACCTGGCGCGGATGGAACTGCGGGTCGCGCTCGACGTCTGGCTCGAGCGGATCCCGGGGTTCAGCCTGGACGACCCGTCGGCGGTGACGTGGTCGGCCGGCCAGATCCGCGGCCCGCGCGCGCTCCCGCTGCGCATCCGCTGACCGGCCCGCGCGCGATCGTGCTGCCGGTCAGTGCAGCCATTCCAGCCAGGTGCCGTGGCTGTCGGCGAGCGCGATGGCATGCCCGTCCCGGGCGAGCAGGTACGTGAACGGATCATCGGCGCGGGCCGGCGCGGCGATGGCCGGCAGGACACCAGGTGCCTCGCTGGACAGCCACACGGCACCCAGGCCGCGGACGGTGCTGGCGAACTGCTCGCGCTGGTCCGGCGCGACGTAATACAGGACAGCTGAGTGGTAGATGACCAGGGTCGCGTCCGCCGGCGCCTGAGCGGCCAGGGCGGGCAGACCGGTGAGCAGGTCGCCGCGGTGCACGGCGGGCGGGTCGCGGCGGGCTGACGCGATCGCGGCCGCGAGCCGCTGCTCGCGGTCGCCCTCGCCCGGCCAGACCAGGCAGCCGAGCCAGCGCACGTCGTCGTCGCTGGTGACATCCAGCGGATTGAGGTCGAGCCCGGCCCGCCAGGTGATCGCCGGGATCCGGGGCGGGAGCGGCACCGGCCCGCGGGGCTGACAGCGCAGTGTGGGGGCGTGCGGGTCGCTGCCGGCCAGCCGTTGCCCGGCGTAGTCGTAGGAGTAGCGGTCAAACAGCAGGTTGAGCCCAGCGCTGGCACCGGGTTCGATCAGCGCGAGCGGCTCCGGCAGCCGGGCCAGGGCCGGCAGCAGCGCGGCGCAGCGCGCGGGCTCGTTGGTCTGCGTGCGCCGGGTCAGCATCAGCTCGGTCAGTTCCGGCCGGGACTGGCTGACCAGCTCACGTAGCTGCTGGATGCCTGGCACCACGCCGAGCAGGTAACGCGCCACCGCGAACAGCAGGTTGGGCTGGCGCTTGTCCGGCGGCAGCGACCCGATGAACGCGACGACGGCCGCGTCATCGGCGACCGACTCAGCCAGCGACTCGTAAGCCGCCGACCGGCCCCGCGCCTCCCACCGGGCGAACGACCGGTAAGTCTCCGCGACTGCTGTCAACGGGTTGCCGCCAGCCACCGCCACAGCAGCCACGCTACCCGCGGACGTTCCACGGATGCGCGCGGAGGCGCGATCGTGATCACGAAGACCTGCAAGCGCTCCCACACGTAAAACTCTTCGTGATCACGAAGGCACGTGCCAGCGGGCGGGGCTACCCTGCCTGGTGTTCTAGCGCCCGCCGGGTCAGCACGCGCGCCAGGTGCCGGCGGTACCCGCCGTCGGCGTGGATGTCGTCGGCCGGCTCGGTGCCCTCGGCGGCCAGCGCCGCGGCCTCCGCCGGGCTGGCCCCGCCGGCCAGTGCCTGCTCGGCGGCCCGCGCGCGCACCGGGACCGGGCCCATGTTGGCCAGCGCGATCCGCCCGTTGACCGCGGCCACCCCGACGATGGCCCAGTCGTTCGCGCGCCGGGTGAACTTCTGGTAGCCCCAGCCGGAGCCAGGACTACGCGGCACCCGCACCGCGGTGAGCAGCTCGCCCTCCGCCAGGATGGTCTCGAAGAACCCGGTGAAGAACTCGTCGGCGCTGACGGTCCTCGTGCCGTCCGGCCCGGTGATGTCCACCGAGCCGTCGAGCGCGGACAGCGCCATCGGCAGGTCCGCGGCCGGGTCGGCGTGCGCGAGGGAGCCGCCGATCGTGCCCCGGTGCCGGATCTGCGGGTCACCCACCTGGGCCGCGGCGTAGGCCAGCAGCGGCGCCTGCGACCGGACCAGGTCGGAGTCCGCGACGTCGGCGTGGCAGGTGGCGGCTCCGATCACCAGCTCGTCGCCGTCGGCCCTGATGCCGGCCAGCTCGCGCACCCGGCCGATGTCGATCAGGACCGAGGGCGAGGCGAGCCGCAGCTTCATCATCGGCAGCAGCGAGTGGCCGCCGGCCAGCAGCTTGGCCTCGTCGCCGTGCGTGGCCAGCAGATCCAGCGCGTGCCCGACGGAGTCGGCAGCCGCGTACTCGAACGGCGCGGGGATCACCGGGTCACCTGCGCGGCGGCCGCGCCCGCGGCCGTCGTGTCAGTGCCCGCCCGGCCGTCCATCGTCTCGGCGGCGGTCAGCACCGCGCGGACGATGTTGTGGTAGCCGGTGCACCGGCAGAAGTTGCCTTCCAGGCCTTCGCGTACCTCGGTCTCGGTGGGATGCGGGTTCTCCGCCAGCAGGCCGGCGGTCGCCATCACCATGCCGGGCGTGCAGAAGCCGCACTGCAGGCCGTGCTCGGCCTGGAACGCCTGCTGCACCGGGTGCATCCGGCCGTCGGCGGCCAGCCCCTCGGCGGTGACGACTTCCTGGCCAGCGGCCTGCACGGTCAGCAGCGTGCAGGACTTCACCGACCGGCCGTTCAGCAGGACGGTGCACGCGCCGCAGGACGTCGTGTCACAGCCGACGTTGGCGGCGCGCAGCCCGAGCCACTCGCGCAGGTAGTGCACAAGCAGCAGCCGCGGCTCGACGTCATCGGACCGGTTCTGCCCGTTCACCGTGAGCTCGACCTGCATCTAGGAGTTCTCCTTCGCTTGGGCGATCGCTTCCCAGACCCGCTGCGGGGTGGCGGGCATGTCGATGTGCCGCACGCCGAGGTGCGCGACCGCGTCGATGATCGCGTTCTGCACGGCCGGCGTCGCGCCGATCGAGCCGGCCTCGCCGATGCCCTTGGCGCCGAGCGGGTTGTAGCTGGTCGGCGTCGCCATCTCCACGAGCTCGAAGCTGGGCACCTCGGTGGCGGACAGGAACGGGTAGTCGGCGAACGTCGAGGTGAGCGGGTTCCCGTCGGGGTCGTACAGGACCTCCTCGAGGAACGCCTGCGCCGCTCCCTGGGCGATGCCGCCGTGCCGCTGGCCCTCGGCCAGCAGCGGGTTCAGCAACGTGCCGGCGTCGTCCACGGTCACCACCCGGCGCAGCACCGCCTTGCCGGTCTCGGTGTCCACGTTGACGACCGCCACGTGCGCCCCGAACGGGAACGTGGGCCCGGGCGCGCTGAACACGGCCCGGACGAACAGCCGCTCCTGCGCGGCGAGCGAGGCCAGCGGGACTGACGCCTCCGGGTCGCCGGCCACGGCGAACGCGCTGCGCTCGGTGTCGAACACCAGGTCGGCGGGGTTGGCCTCCAGCCCCGCGGCCGCCCGTTCCCTGGCCACCTCGAGCAACTCCTGGGAGGCCTGCTGCACCGCCGCGCCGCCCTGCTGCAGGCTGCGCGAGCCGCCGGTGCCGCCGCCCTCGGGGATCAGGTCGGTGTCACCCCACTTGAGCGTGATCTTCTCGATCGGGATGCCGAGCTCTTCGCTGGCCAGCATCGCCCACGCGGTCTCGTGACCCTGCCCGTGCGGCGAGGTCCCGGTGAGGATCGTCGCGCTGCCGTCGGCGTGCACCTCGACCGTGGCGTTCTCGCTCGGGCCTTCGTCGCCCCCGTCGCCGCCGCCGGTGATCTCCACGTAGCAGGCCAACCCGATCCCGAGCTGGACCGGGTCCCCGGCCGCGCGCCGCCGGGCCTGCTCCTCGCGCAGCCCTGAGTAGCCCGCCGCCAGCAGCGCCTTGTCCAGCGCCGCCTCGTAGTCGCCGCTGTCATAGACCGCGCCGAACGAGGTCGTGTGCGGCTCGGTGAACGCCGGCAGGAGGTTCTTCCGGCGCACCTCGGCGGGGTCCATGCCGATCTCGGCCGCGAGCAGATCGATGGCCCGCTCAACCGCCGCGGTGGCCTCGGGTCGGCCGGCCCCGCGGTACGCGCCGACCGGCGTGGTGTTCGTCACCACCGACGTGGCCACCGCCTCCGCCCGCGGGATGACGTAGGGTCCCGAGGCCATCAAGATCGTGAACATCGGCAGCACCCCGCCGAAGCCCGACGGGTAGGCCCCGGCGTCCTGCAGGATCTCCAGCCGGTAGGCCAGCACGGTCCCGTCCCGGCGCCCGCCGATCGTGACCGTCTGCAGCTGCGCGCGGCCGTGCGTCATCGCGACCAGGTTCTCGTTGCGGGTCTCGGTCCAGCGAGCCGGGCGCCCCAGCTCCCGGGCCACCCAGCACACCACCGTGTGCTCAGCGTCCGCGCCGAACTTGGCGCCGAACGCGCCGCCCACGTCCGGGGTGATCACCCGGACGGCGGCCGGCTCGATGCCGAGCTGGGCCGCCAGCGCGTCCCGCGTGCCCTGCGCGCCCTGGTTGGGAATCCAGGCGGTCAGCCTGCCATCGATCCAGGCCGCGGCGGCCGCGCGGGTCTCCATCGGCGCGGGCGCGAGCCGCTGGTTGACCACTGTCTGGGTGACCACGGCGTCGCAGCCGTCGAACAGCCCGGAGTCGAGCTGCGCGGCGTCGCCGAAGGTGGTCACCACGTTGGTGCCGGCCTCGGGGAACAGCACGGCGGGCTCGCCGCGGGCCGCCCCGGCGTAGTCGAGCACCGTCGGCAGCGCGTCGTAGTCGGCGTCCACCAGCTCCGCGGCGTCCTCGCCTTGGTACGGGTGCTCGGTGACGACCAGCGCGACCGGCTCGCCCACGAACCGCACCACGTCGCGGGCCACCAGCGGCTGGCGCATGTGCTCGTTCATCATGCCTGGCACGGATGGCCCGCGCAGCGGGAGCTCTGCGAGGTCAGCGCCGGTGTACGCCGCGATCACGCCGGGCGCCTTCAGCGCGGCGTCCACGTCCACCGAGCGGATCCGGGCGTGGGCGACGGGGGACCGGACGAAGTGCACGTAACAGGCACCGACCAGCCGGTCGTCCACGACGTCGTCGGTGTAGACGCCCCCGGTCGTCAGGAAGCGGGGATCCTCTGTCCGCAAGACCCGGGTACCCAGAATGCTCAAGCCCGATCAGCTCCCTTCGACCGCCCGATCCGGCCTGCGTTTGCCCGACACGCCCGGCCCGTCCCTACGGTAGGGCATCAAAATGGTAAGCCGGGCTGCCGGCCTTGCTGTGCCTGGCTGTGCCTAGCTGTGCCTAGCTGTGCCTGGCTGTACCTGGCGGGGGCGGCCGCTAGCCGAGGTGCTCGCGCCAGCGGCTGGTGATGGGCAGCCGGCGGTCCCGGCCGAAGTTCTTCGGCGTGATCTTGGGGCCCGGCGGGTACTGGCGGCGCTTGTACTCCGCCGCGTCCACCATCCTGATCACCCGCTGCACCAGCTCCGAGTCGTGGCCGGCGGCGATGAGCTGCGCCGCGCCCATGTCCTTCTCCACGTAGTCGTCCAGCAGCGCGTCCAGCACCTCGTAGTCGGGCAGCGAGTCGGTGTCCAGCTGGCCGGGTGCCAGCTCGGCGCTGGGCGGCTTGCTGATCGAGTTCTCTGGGATCGGGGGAGTCTGGCCGGCCAGCAGGGCCTGCTCGTTCCGCCACCGCGCGAGCTCCCACACCAGCGTCTTGAGCACGTCCTTGATCGGCGCGAAGCCGCCTGCCGAGTCGCCGTAGAGCGTGGAGTACCCGGTCGCGATCTCGCTCTTGTTGCCCGTGGTCAGCACGAGGTGACCCTCGTGGTTGGACAGCGTCATGAGGATCACGCCGCGGATGCGGGACTGCAGGTTCTCCGCGGCCAGCCCCGCGAGGCCGGGCAGCTCGGCCCCGAACGCGTTGACCATGGCCCGGATCGGGACCGTGCGGGCGTGCAGGCCCTGGCGCTTGACCAGGTCCTCGGCGTCGGCCAGCGAATGGTCGGAGGAGTACCGGCTGGGCATCAGCGCCACGTGCACCCGGTGCGGGCCGATCGCGTCGGCGGCGATGGTCGCGGTCAGCGCCGAGTCGATGCCGCCGGAAAGGCCGAGGATCACCGAGCCGAACCCGGTCTTCCGCACGTAGTCCGCGGTACCGAGGACCAGCGCCGCGTAGACCTCGGCCAGGCCGCCGGGCGGCCCTTCGAGGCATTTTGCGGCCCAGATGCCCGGCTCTGGGGTGAGCGGGCCGGCCTTGTGCCGTTCGGGACTATCGAATTGCGGGGTCTCGACGGGGCTGAGCTCGAGCCGGCGGATGGTGATCACGGTGCCGTCGCCGGCGTCGGCGGGCGTCTCGCCCGGCTGCCGCGCGGGATCGGCGGGCGGCAGGTCCAGGTCGGTGACGAGCAGGGCGTCGCAGAACTGCGGGGCGTGCGCGATCATACGGCCCTCGGCGTCCACCACCATCGAGCCGCCGTCGAAGACCAGCTCGTCCTGGCCGCCGAGCATGTTCACGTAGGCCAGCGCCGCGCCGGCCTCGCGGGCCCGGCGCGCGCACAGCTCCGTCCTGACGTACTCCCGGCCGCGCTCGTACGGCGACGCGTTCGGCACCGCGAGCAGGCCGGCCCCGGCGATGCGGGTGACCGCCACCGGGCCGCCGTCCTGCCACAGGTCCTCGCAGATCGCGATGGCCACGTCCACCGGGCCGCCGCCGGCCTGCATCCGGAAGACCGGCAGGTGGTCGCCGGGGACGAAGTAGCGGTACTCGTCGAACACGCCGTAGTTCGGCAGGTGGTGCTTGGCCGTGGTGGCGGCGATCGCGCCGTCGTGCAGCAGCGCCGCGGCGTCCAGCGGGGCGCCGGCCGGGCGGCCCAGCCGCGGCGGCAGATCCCCGCGCCGGTCCAGGTAACCGGTGATCACCGCGATGCCGCCGAGCCCTTCGGCGGCGAGGCGGTCGGCGGTCGCGCGCACGGTGGCGATCGAGGCGTCCACGAACGAGGTGCGCAGCGCGAGATCCTCCACCGGGTAGCCGGTGATCATCATTTCCGGGAACACGACGAGGCCGGCGCCGGCTCTCGCCGCGCGCCTGGTCCACTCGATGACGAGTTCGGCGTTGCCGTCCAGGTCACCTACGGTGGGATTGACCTGGGCAAGCGCGATCCGCAGCAGAGGCACGGTTCCAGCGTATGCCGCCCCCATATGCCGCGCCGCCGCGGTGCCGCGCGGCGCGTAACCTGGCGGAAACACCGGCCGGGCAGACTAGCGGAGCACCGGGCGGGCACACTAGGGGACCCAGCGATCCGACCGTCGAGGATGAAATAGCCGTGGACAGGCAAGAGGAATTCGTGCTCCGGACGCTCGATGAGCGCGACATCCGGTTCGTCCGGCTGTGGTTCACCGATGTGCTCGGCTACCTGAAGTCGGTCGCGGTGGCGCCGGCCGAGCTCGAGGGAGCGTTCGCCGAGGGGATCGGGATCGACGGCTCGGCGATCGAGGGGTTCGCCCGGGTCTACGAGGCGGACATGATCGTGAAGCCGGATCCCGCGACCTTCCAGCTGCTGCCCTGGCGGGGCGAGTCGCCGGGGGTGGGCCGGATGTTCTGCGACATCCTGATGCCGGACAACTCGCCGTCCTACGCCGACCCGCGGTGGGTGCTCAAGCGCGCGCTCGGCAAAGCCGCCGACCTCGGCTTCACCTTCTACACCCACCCGGAGATCGAGTTCTTCCTGCTCAAGGAGAAGCCTGAGCCGGGTAAGAAGCCGGAGCCGATCGACTCCGGCGGCTACTTCGACCACACCCCGCACCTGATCGCGCACGACTTCCGGCGCACCTCGATCGCGATGCTCGAATCGATGGGCATCTCGGTGGAGTACAGCCACCACGAGGCCGCACCGGGCCAGCAGGAGATCGACCTGCGGTACGCCGACGCGCTCACCACCGCGGACAACGTCATGTCGTTCCGGCTGGTGATCAAGGAAGTGGCGATCGAGCAGGGCGTGCACGCCTCGTTCATGCCCAAGCCGTTCACCGACCACCCGGGCTCGGGCATGCACACGCACATGTCGCTGTTCGAGGGCGACAAGAACGTGTTCTACGAGCCGGGCGCGGAGTTCCAGCTGTCCAAGCTCGGCCGCTGTTTCATCGCGGGGCTGCTCAAGCACGCCGCGGAGATCACCGCGGTGTGCAACCAGTGGGTCAACTCGTACAAGCGGCTGTGGGGCGAGGCGGAGCGCACCGCGGGCGCGGGCGGCGAGGCGCCGGCCTACATCTGCTGGGGCCACAACAACCGCTCGGCACTGGTCCGGGTGCCGATGTACAAGCCGCAGAAGGGCAACGCCACCAGGATCGAGTTCCGGTCGGTGGATTCGGCGTGCAACCCCTACCTGGCCTTCGCGCTGATCCTCGCGGCCGGGCTGAAGGGCATCGAGAACGACTACGAGCTGCCGCCGGGCGCCGAGGACGACGTGTGGGCGCTCACCCCGGCAGAGCGGCGGGCGCTCGGCATCGACCCGCTGCCGCAGAGCCTGGACGAGGCGATCAACGCGATGGAGAGGAGCGAGCTGGTCGCCGAGACGCTGGGCGAGCACGTCTTCGACTTCTTCCTGCGCAACAAGCGGGCGGAGTGGTACGACTACCGGCGCCAGGTGACCGAGTACGAGCTGAACCGCTACCTGCCGGTGCTCTGAGCCCCGGGCACGCCCGGCGATCCAGTGAAGCTCACTGTCGTGGCGCTGTCGGCCTTCGTGGTGCTGGTCCTGGCGCTGGTCCTGGTGCTGAGCCCGGCCGGTGCGAGCGCCGCGCGGGCTGCCGGGGCAGTCAGCGCGGCTCGCGGCTACCGGGGGCCGGTGCCGCCGGCGGTCACCGGCATCACGGTCAACGGCAACGGCGGCCACCGGGTGTACGACGGCGTGGGAGCGGTCCTCGGTGGCGGCGGGAACGCGCGCTACCTGATGGACTACCCGGCGGCTGAGCGCACTCAGATCCTCGACTACCTGTTCAAGCCGGGGTACGGGGCCTCGCTGCAGCTGCTGAAGCTGGAGATCGGCGGTGACGCGAACTCGACCGACGGCGCCGAGCCGAGCGTCGAGCACGTCAGGGGACAGGTCAACTGCCGGGCCGGCTACGAGTTCGCCATCGCCCGGCAGGCCGCGGCGCTGCACCCGTACCTGAAGCTGTACGGGCTGCAGTGGGCCGCGCCCGGCTGGGTGCGGGACGGCACCGACTCGGTCTTCACCACCGATGACACCCGCTACCTGCTCAGCTGGCTGGGTTGCGCCCGACGGCAGGGCCTGACGATCAGTTACCTCGGCGGCTGGAACGAGTCGGACAGCGGCGCGCACGCGGCCTGGTTCGGCCGGCTGCGCGCGGCGCTGAACTTCCACGGGTACCGCGGCGTGCAGATCGTCGCCGCCGACACGTTCGGGCCGCGCCGCTGGCCGTATGCCGCCGACCGCAGCGTCGCGATCCTGGGCAACCACGATGTCTGCGGGTACCCGACCGGGGCGGCCGGCCCGTGGACCAGGTGCACGGCACCGCCGGCGGCGCGGGAGTCGGGCCAGCCGCTGTGGGCCAGCGAGCTCGGCGCCATGGACGCGGGCGCGCGGGCCGGCTGCCGGGCGCCGTGCGCGCCCGCGATGGACCGCGCCGCCGTCCGCGGCTACATCGACGCCCGGCTGACCGGCTACCTGGAATGGCCGGTGCTGGACGCGATGCCGCCCCGGCTGCGTTATGAGAACAGGGGCCTGGTCACGGCCGACCAGCCGTGGTCCGGGCATTACTCGGTCAACGCCATGACCTGGGCGATCGCCCAGTTCACCCAAGTCGTGTGGCCGCCGTGGCCAGGCAATCCGGGCGGCTGGCGGTACCTCGACAGCGGCAGCGGGTTCCTCCAGGGTTCGCGCGCCGACGGGTCCTACGTGAGCCTGGTCCGCAGCGGCGGCACCGGCTGGAGCACGATCATCGAGACGACGGCCGCGACGGCCGCGCAGCAGGCGGACTTCACCGTGGCCGGGGGCCGCCACCTGGCCGGGGACACCGTGTACGTGCGGGCCAGCAACTTCGATATGGCCACCGGCAGCCCGTCCCAGTGGTTCGCCCGGCTGCCCAGCATCACCCCTTCGTCCGGCGGCAGGTTCAGCATCGCCCTGCAGCCGGGGTGGGTGTACTCGCTGACCACCACGACCGGGCAGGGCAAAGGCACGGCCGCCAGCGCAGCCCCGGCGGGGCCGGCGGCGCGGCCCGGGCCGGGGCCGCGGCGGGCGGAGCACCCCCCGCCGGGGCCGGCGGAGCACCTCCGGCTGCGGGTGCAGGAGCACCTCCGGCTGCGGGTGCCGGAGCACCCGCAGCCGCGTTCCCGCTGCCCTACCGGGACAGCCTGGCCAGCTCGGGCCGCGCCGGGCCGTACGACGACGAGCCGCAGTACCTGGCGGCCATGGACGGGGCGTTCGAGCTCGCGCCCTGCCGGCTGCCCGGCGGCCGGGCCGGTACCTGTACCGAGCAGCGGGCGGTGGCCACGCCGGTGTTCTGGAGAGGGGTGACTCCGGCGGCCGGCACGCGCTTCCCGTACGCGGTCATCGGCGATCAGCACATGGCGGATTACACGGTCAGCTGCGACGTCCGGCTCACCCAGCCGGGAACCACGGCGGGCCTGGTGGGGCGCTTCTCCGGGACGCTCGGCGCGCAGGCCGGGCACTTCGACGGCTACGTCTTCGACGTGAGCAGCACGGGCGCGTGGCGGCTGATCGATGATCACGAGACCGCGGGCGCCATCGCGACGCTCGCCTCGGGCACCGCGCCGGCACTGGGCACCGGCCACTGGCACCGGCTGGCGCTGTCCCTGCACGGCAACGCGATCACCGCGTCGGTGGACGGGCGGCGGGTCACGTCCGTGCACAGCTCGACCTGGACGTCGGGGCCCGCGGGAATCGAGGCGGGCGCCTTCAGCGGCAGCTGGCCACGGTCGCAGTACAGCAATCTGTCCATCACCCGCTGACCGGGCCTGGCGGTGAACCATCGGCGCTATCCGGCGCAGCGGCTGGGGTCTGACGAGCGGTGGCTCCCCGGTGCCAGGCGATTGGACAAGGTGACTTTTGTGGCCGGCCAGTCGGAGGCAATGACCGAGAACATGGCTGAGTCGCGAAGGAGACCTTCCTCACCCGGCGCATGCGACAGCGACCAGTGGCGAAGGACGCCCTCGAATTGCGCCCCCAGGCGGTCGATGGCGCACCTGGACTGCTCGTTGCGGGCATCGGTCTTGAGATCAACCCTGACCACGCCCATGGTCTCGAATGCATACTCAAGAAGCAGCAGCTTGGCCTCGGTATTGATGCCCGTTCGCTGAGCCGAAGCGGCCAGCCAGGTCCAGCCGATCTCAATGGCACACAGCTCAGGGCGGCCTGGCCAGAACCGGGGATCCCAGTACGCCGTGACCCCCACGGCCCGCCCGTCGCTCCGGCGGATCTGGGCAAACGGTGCCAGCTTGCCGCTGCTTGCCCGTTCGAAATGGGTGGCGAGGTACTCTTCCATCTCCCAGGCACGGGGGACGCGGGTGAAGCCATACGCGCTGCGGTCTTCTTCAGCTGAGACCGCCAAATCCTTGCCATGACTCATCGCGAGCGGTTCCAGCTGGACCAAGGAGCCATGCAGTGCCGGAACGTCGGGCAGAAAGTTCATGCGTGTTCCTCATCGATCCTGGCATTGGCACCTTGCGGCGAGCGCAGGTTGCCGGACCGTCACCGGGCCAGGTCCCTCAGATCCCTCTGGATGATTGCGAGGCGAGAACGGTAACCGGTTCAACTCAGCCGCGTCAACGGGTGGTCGCGATGCGGCGCTGATGCTCATGGCTGGTCGCCGGCGGGTACTTGGGCTATCACCCACGCCGGGTCGGCGTCCGGTTCCACCGCACAGAATGACCCGTAGCGCTAGGTGGGGTAGACGCCGGGGGTGACGGTGTAGCGGCGGCCGCCTTGGTCGTAGGGCAGTGTGTGGTCGTCGTCGGAGCTGATCGCGGGGTGGCCGCAGATGGGGTTGAAGCAGGTCTTCTGCCGGATCTTGAGGATGTGATGCAGCGAGTCGGGCATCCGGTAGCCGGGGACCTCGCGGGTGTGGCTGCAGGTCCCGGCCTCGACGGGCCCGGTCTTGAGCGTGGTCAGCAAGGCGGTGATGGCGGCTAGGTCGGTGGCGGGCGGCGGGGGTGTGCGGGCGCAGCCGTGGCCGGCGGCGTGGCCGGCGGTGTCGGTCAGCGTGAGGCACCAGCGTGAGCCGGGGTTCGCCGCGATCTGGCCGGCGAGGTCACGGCAGGTCTCGGCGGTGGCGGGCCCGAACCCGGTGATCTCGCCCGGTGACCGGGTCAGCCCGAGCCAGGCTGCCAGCGGGATCGTCAGGTGGACCGACCCGCGCAAGGCCGGCCGTCCCGCCGTCCACGCCGGTGGCGGGGCGGAGTCCTGCGCCGCGGGGTCGTGGCCTGGGGCTGGCCGCGGCTGATCGCCGTGCTGGCCGGCCTGGGTGCCGGGGCCGCCGGGTGTGGCAGGCGTGCCGTCCTGGGCTGCGGGCGCCGCGGGCAGGCCGGGGCCGCGGTCCTGGGCGGCGGGTGCGGCCGGCTGGTCGCTGGGCTGGCCGGGGCCGGCGGCGGAGCTGGCTGGGCCGGCCGCATCACCGTGGAGGGTGTCGTCGCTGGTGTCGTCGGGCGGGGGGAGGAAGGTGAGCGGGTCGTGGCCGGTGAGCAGGGCGAGGAATACCGCGGCCGGCAGCTGGGGCAGGGTAGCCGGGACGCCGGCGGCCTTCAGCGCCCTGGCGGCGGCGTCGATCCGCTGGTCGGCGGCCAGCGCGGCGGGGACCGGCAGGTCGCGGCCGGACAGCGCGGCGGTGCCGCCGGACCGTAGTCGTGCAGTTCCACCCGCGCGTCGCGGGCGGCCTGCTCAGCGCGGCGGCGGGCGGCGGCGGGGTCGGTGGCCAGCACCGCGCGGCGCAGCCGGGCCCGTAGCTGGCTGGTGGTCAGCCGGGCGCGTCCTGGATCACCAGCTGTTCGGCCGCGGCGGCCAGCGCGTCGTCCAGCAGCGCGGTCTCATAGGCGATCACGTCGGCCCGGTCGCGGTCGATCCGCCCGGTGGCCAGCGCGGCCGCGGCGGTGGGCAGCCGGGCCAGGCTGGCGGCGAAGGCCAGCAGGCGGCCAGCTGACCGGCGGGTCAGGGTCAGCAGCAGAGCCAGCTCGTTATCGGTGTGCTCGATCACCCGCCAGTCCCCGCTGGCCATCCGGCGCCGGGACAGTTCGGCGGTCCCGGCCAGCAGCCCGGCCGCAGCCCGGGATTCACACCGCCGCCAGGCCAGCACCAGGCCGGCCAGTTCATCGTCCGGCAGCCGGTCCAGCCCGGCCCGCCAGGTGTCGTCGAGCGCGGCGGCGAGCACCGGTCCCGGGCCGAGCCGGTCCAGCACCGACCCGTCCGCGAACCCGGTGCCGCCGGGCCCGGTCCCGTCATGCCCGGTCACGCCGGCCGGGAACGGGGCCTGCGGCTGCGGGACCGCCGCGGCTGCCCGCGCGTCCAGGATCGCGTCGCGGGCGGGGGAAGCCAGCTCGGCCAGCCAGCCACCGGCCCCGTCCGGCGGCCCGGTATCGGGGTCGGCCAGCAGCCCGGCGAACACGTCCCCGGGCGGCGGCTCGAAGATCCCGGCGGCGATCTCGGCGGCAGGATCGCCTCCTGCTCGGCCATCTGCGCCGCCGACGGCGGCGCCGGATCCGGCCTGGCTAGCTCGTCCCGGCCAGGCCCTGCCGGCGGCGCCGCCGGATCGCGTCCGGGCGGCCCCGGCCAGCCCAGTCCGGTAGGCACGACCGTCGCGGCAGGTCCGGACGCGCCGAAGCCGCAGCCGGGTCACGCCCGGCCGGGCCCTGCGGATCGGGCTTGCTGGCGGTCATCGCGGCTCACCGCCTGCGGCGGCTGAGTGGCTGACATCTGATCCGAACCTACCGGGTGAGTACGACATTTTCGAGCATGCTATCGATAGAGAAGGAGAAATTCAGATGACCCGTCCCGCCGTGGCGATCCGGCCGCATCGGGGCCGGCGGTATGCGTCTGCCTTCGTCCCGCCGAGGAGCGCCATCACTACGCCAGCTACGCTGGCGCGCCGTCGGACGCGTACCCCGCCCTGCCCTACCCGCCCTGCCCTACCCCGCCCTGCCCTACCCCGCCCTGCCCTGGCCGGCCCGCCCTGCCGGCCCGGCGTGACCTTCGCGGAAGGACGCGGGCCGTTAAAGCGTTAAATCTGCGGGACCTTCCCGGCCATCCTGGTCGGTGACCGTTGGGCCCGTTGTGGAGACTGCAACCTTGACACCCTCGCTCGCTGAGCTGCGGGAGCGGCTGCCTGCCGTTCCGGTGATTTCGTATCCGCCGGAGCTTCCGGTCAGCCAGCGCAAGGACGAGATCGCCGCGGCCATCCGCGACCACCAGGTCGTGATCGTCGCGGGGGAGACCGGCTCCGGCAAGACCACCCAGCTGCCCAAGATCTGCCTGGAGCTCGGCCGCGGCACCGCCGGCCAGATCGGCCACACCCAGCCCCGGCGGATCGCCGCGCGCACCGTCGCGGAACGGATCGCGGCCGAGCTCGGCACCGAGCTGGGCGGGCCGGTTGGCTACAAGGTCCGGTTCAACGACACGTCCAGCGACGGCACGCTCGTCAAGGTGATGACCGACGGGATCCTGCTGGCCGAGCTGCAGCGCGACCGGGAGCTGCGGCGCTACGACACCCTGATCATCGACGAGGCGCACGAGCGCAGCCTGAACGTCAACTTCATCCTCGGCTACCTCAAGCAGCTGCTGCCCCGCCGCCCCGACCTCAAGCTCATCATCACCTCGGCGACCATCGACCCGCAGCGATTCAGCCACCATTTCAATGACGCACCTATCCTCGAGGTGTCCGGCCGCACCTACCCGGTCGAGGTGCGCTACCGGCCCCTCGCCGACCCGGACGACCCGCAGCACGAGCCGAAGGACCAGGTCCAGGGCATCGTCAACGCCGTGAACGAGCTCAGCGCCGAAGGCCGCGGCGACATCCTGGTGTTCCTGTCCGGCGAGCGCGAGATCCGCGACACCGCCGAGGCGCTGGCCGGCCGGGACAACCTCGAGGTGCTGCCGCTCTACGCCCGGCTGTCCGCCGCCGAGCAGTACAAGGTTTTTGCCGGAGGCGAAACGGGCAAGCAGAGTCACCCGCATCAGACCAGACGCGTCGTGCTGGCCACCAACATCGCCGAGACCTCGCTGACCGTCCCGGGCATCAAGTACGTGATCGACCCGGGCACCGCGCGGATCTCCCGGTACAGCCACCGGACCAAGGTCCAGCGGCTGCCGATCGAGCCGGTGTCCCAAGCGTCGGCCAACCAGCGCAAGGGCCGGTGCGGGCGCACCTCGGACGGCATGTGCATCCGGCTCTACAGCGAGGAGGATTTCGCCGCCCGGCCCGAATACACCGACCCGGAGATCCTGCGCACCAGCCTGGCCTCGGTCATCCTGCAGATGGCGGCGCTCGGTCTCGGCGAGGTCGCGGACCTGCCGTTCATCGACCCGCCGGACGCGCGCAACGTCGCCGACGGCGTCCGCCTGCTCGAAGAACTCGGCGCGCTCGAGCCAGGCCGCGGCCGCGGCCCGGCCCGGCTGACCGACACCGGGCGCAAGCTCGCCCGGCTGCCGGTGGACCCGCGGCTCGGCCGGATGATCCTGGAGGCGGACCGCAACGGATGCCTGCCCGAGGTGCTGATCATCACCGCGGCGCTGGCCATCCAGGACCCGCGCGAGCGGCCCGCGGACGCCCGCGAGGCGGCCGACGCCCTGCACAAGCGCTTCGCCGAGCCGGGCTCGGACTTCCTCGCCTTCCTCACCCTGTGGGAGTACGTGCGCGACCAGCAGCGGGAGCTGTCCGGGTCCGCGTTCCGGCGCATGTGCCGCCGCGAGTACCTGCACTTCCTGCGCGTGCGGGAGTGGCAGGACGTGCACGGCCAGCTGCGCCGGGCGGCACGTGACCTGCGCATCACCGGCAGCGACCGGAAAGCCGGGGACCGCAAAGCCGGGGACGGCAAAGCCGCAGACGGGAAAGACAAAGACCAGCATCCCGCCGACCCTCAGGCCGAAGACCAGAAATCGGGATCCCGAACGGGCAGGGGCCGGACATCAGGTAACCGGAAAACCGAGCCCGCGGGCCGCATCCCCGCCGGCGTCGCCGACCGGGTGCATCTCTCACTGCTGGCCGGTTTGCTGTCCCACATCGGGATGCAGGAGGTCAGCATCCAGCCGCGGGGCAAGCGCCGCGGGCCGGCCGAGTTCGCCGGCGCGCGCGGCGCCCGGTTCTCCCTCTTCCCCGACTCCTCGCTGGCCAGGAAGCCGCCGCAGTGGGTGATGGCGGCCGAGCTGGTCGAGACGTCCCGGCTGTGGGCCAGGACCGCCGCCGCGATCCAGCCCGAGTGGGCGGAGTCGCTGGCCGCGCACCTGGTCAAGCGCACCTACAGCGAGCCGCGCTGGGATGCCCAGCGAGGCGCGGCGATGGCCACCGAGAAGGTCACGCTGTACGGGCTTCCGGTCGTCGCCGCGCGCCGGGTCAGCTACGGCGCCATCGACCCGGCCGCCGCGCGGGACCTGTTCATCCAGCACGCCCTGGTGGAAGGCGACTGGGACACCCGGCACCGGTTCTTCCACGACAACCGCCGCCTGCTCGAGGAGGCGGGCGAACTGGAGCGCAAGGCCCGACGGCGCGGCATCGTGGCCGACGACACCGCCGTGTTCGATTTCTACGACCGGCGGATACCCGCGACCGTGACGTCGGCCCGGCACTTCGACACCTGGTGGAAGAAGCAGCGGGTGACCGGCCCCGGCCTGCTGACCTTCTCCGAGGCGGACCTGGTCGGCCCGGCTGCCGATGATGTCCGTCCGGCCGACTACCCCGCCGCCTGGGGCGAGCTGCCGCTGTCGTACGAGTTCGCCCCCGGCGCGCCGGACGACGGGGTCACCGCCGACATCCCGCTGGCCGCGCTCAACCAGGTCAAGGGGGAGGAGCTCAGCTGGCAGGTGCCCGGCCTGCGCGAGGAACTGGTGACCGAGCTGATCCGGTCGCTGCCCAAGCAGCTGCGCACCGTCTTCGTGCCCGCCCCGAACACCGCCCGCGCCGTCGCACCCCGGCTGGACCCGGGACGCGGCGACCTGCTGGACGTGCTGGCCGCCGAGCTCGGCCGCCTCGGCGGGGTGCGGATCCCGCGAGACGCGTGGGATCTGTCCCGGCTGCCCGCGCACCTGCGGATGACGTTCCGCGTGCGGGACGGGGACCAGGTGCTCGCGGCCGGCAAGAACCTGGACGCGCTGCGGGAGCAGCTGCGGCCACGGCTTCAGGCGGCGCTGTCCGAGGCGGCCAGCGGCATCACCCGCACCGGGCTCAGGGACTGGACGTTCGGGACGCTGCCGAAGGTCTTCAGCCAGGGGCAGCTCCGCGCGTACCCCGCCCTGGCCGACGCCGGCGAGACTGTGGACATCCGGCTGTTCCCGGCCGAGGCCGAGGCCGAGGCGTCCATGCGCCGCGGAACGCGCCGGCTGCTCCTCCTGCAGGTTCCCTCGGGCGTGCGCTCGATCGCAGGCCGGCTGCCGGCCAGCGCCAAGCTGGCCATGAGCACGCACCCGTACCCGAGTACCGGCGCCCTGCTCGACGACTGCGCCGCCTGCGCGGCCGACCACGTGATCCAGCAGGCCGGCGGCCCGGCCTGGGACGCTGCGGGGTTCGCGCGGCTGGTGGAGGCGGCGCGATCGTCGCTGGCGGTCAGCACGGCCGCGGTGGTCGATGACGCCGCCCGGGCGCTGGCGGCGGCGCACGAGGTCGAGAGCCGGCTGAGCCGCACCGCCGCGCCCGCCCCGGCGGTCGCCGACATGCGGGCCCAGTTTGCCGCGCTGATCTACCCGGGCTTCATCGCCGAGACCGGGCCGGCCGCTTGCCTGACCTGGCCCGCTACCTGCAGGCGATTCTCCGGAGGCTGGACAAGATCCCGGAGTCGGCCGCCCGCGACGCCGAGCGGATGGCGACTGTGCACCGGGTCGCCGGCGCCTACCAGCAGGTCGTCGCGGATCTTCGGCCGGCGGCGCGCTCGGCCGCCGGCGTCGCGGCGATCCGGTGGATGATCGAGGAACTGCGCGTCAGCCTGTTCGCCCAGACCCTGGGCACCCCGGGACCCGTCTCGGAGAAGCGGATCTACGCCGCCCTGGACCGGCTGACCGCGCGCTGACCCGGTGGCGGCTACCGGTCACTTCCGGCGGCACAGTATTCAGCTGGCCTACACCGGCCTTTTCCGAACGTGCGGCTGTCCGTTCGCCCGGCCCGCAGACGATGTGAGACTCGGCCATCCCCGACCGGAGGTGCCACCGGATCTCTCGTAGAGCGGAGTTGAGCTGTGCCTTCCATGTCCCGCCGCCGGTTCGTCGGAAGCGCCGTCGGCGCGGCAGGCGCGCTCGGCCTGGCCAACGCGCTGCCTGGTGCGGTTCAGCGGGCTGGTCAACCCGGACGGTTACGAGCTGCCGTTCCACCTGGACACCATCAACACCAGCGCGGCCGCGGTCACTGACTTGTCGCACCTGTGGACCGTGCAGCACGCCGCGTGGGACAAGGGCAAGATGGACAGCTGGCTGCCGCCGCACCGGGCCGCCGACGGCAACACCAACGGGCCGATGACGATGGGTTCTTACACCCGGGCCGACCTGCCGTTTCACTACGCGCTGTCGGCGCCTCGCACCGGTCGCCGGGCGTTCACCCAGATGGGACAGCGCCGGCGGCGCTACGCTGGTGTGTCGTGCGGGAGACGCGCCTCGACACTGCTCGGATCCGGGCGGCTCGCCGGATGATCGACCCCGTTTTTCTCGACACTCCGCTGTACCGGTGCGAGGCGCTGGAGCCCGACCTCGGGTGCACGGTGAGCATCAAGCTCGAAACGGCGAACCCGGTCCGCAGCTTCAAGGCCCGCGGCACCGAGGTCGTCGCGAGCCTGCTCGCCGGCAATGGCTCGCGAGCCGTGGTGTGCGCCAGCGCGGGCAACCTTGGCCAGGCCCTCGCTTGGTCCGGTCGCGGCCGGGGGCTCGACGTCACCGTCGTGGCCTCGCGCTTTGCGCCTGCGGCCAAGCTTGATCGCATCCGCGCACTGGACGCCAGGCTGGAGCTGGTGGACGGCGACTTCGACATGGCTCGCGAGCGGGCGGCGGCCGTCGCGCGGTACGACGGCATCCGGCTGGTCGAAGACAGCCTGGACATCGAGACCTGCGAGGGCGCGGCGACCATCGGCCTGGAACTGGCGGGCGCCGTGCCGTCGTTCGACGCCGTCCTGATTGCTCTCGGCGGCGGGGCGCTGGCCACCGGTGTCGGTCATGTGCTGAAGGCCCGCGCGCCCGAAGTCGAGGTGATCTGCGTCCAGCCGCTGGGCGCACCGGCGATGACACACTCGTGGCGCCAGCGGCGCGTCGTCACCACCGACTCGACCAGCACCATCGCTGACGGCGTCGCCGGCCGGCGTCCCATCCCGGCCGTCCTGGACGATCTCCTCCTGGTCGCTGACGACGCCGTCCTGGTCCAGGAGACGTCGATCATCGCCGGCATGCGGCTCCTCCCTTGACCACGCTGGCCTCGTCGCCGAACCGTCGGCCGCGCTCGGCATCGCGGCGATCCTCGAAGACCGTGACCGCTTCGCCGGCCGACACGTGGTCACCATCGTGTGCGGCAGCAACGTCGACGTAGACGCCTATCACCGCTGGGTCGGTGCGGCTCCTGGGGTGACCAGGGTCGTTCCGGACGGGTAACCGCGCCGCTGCCCGCCGGCCAGCGTCCACGCCTGCTGCCTGCCGTGCACCTGCCAGTCGTGCCCGGCGCCGGTCGCGTCCACGATCGCGGTCTCCTCGTCGATCCCGATCAGCGTGGTGCCCGCGGGCGGGTGCGTCACCGCCGGAGAGAGCAGGTGAGGCACCCAGCCCAGGATCCGGTCGAAGTGCGGCAGCACCCGCAGGTGCGGCAGCAGACCGAGGCCGGGGTCGGGGTCGCGCTCCGGCGCGCGCATCGAGGGCACCCACCCGGTCAGCGCCATGGCACCCGCAGAGCAGCCGGCCAGCGCCGAACCCGACTGCCAGGCGGCGAGCACCGCTTCCCACAGCCGGGTGCCGCGCAGCGTCCGGGCCAGGTACCCGGGGTCGCCGCCGGAGAGGTAGACGAGCCCGGCGCCGTCGACCAGCGCGGCGAGCTCAGCCGCGTCCGCCTCCTCGCGGTCCCGGGCGACCACGGGGACCTGCCGCACGCCCAGCCGCTCGGCCTGCGCGGCGCCGAGGTCGAGCCAGCGCCGCAGGCTCTGCTCTCCCTCCGGCGCGGCCGCGGTCGGGATCTGCACGTAGCGGGGCGCCCGCCCGCGCAGCAGCAGCCCTTCGACGTCCGCCATCACCGGCAGGTACTCGCCGCTGCCCACCAGGGCCAGCGGCCCGCGGGTGAGCGGCCGCGCCGCGCCGGGATCAGCCTGCACAGGAGCGTCCAGATGGCACACGGTCATCATGCCCGGAGCCGGAGCGGTGCGCCAGCCGTGGCTGGGCGTGCCGCCAGCCGCGGCGGCGGCCGCGTGACCGCCATGGCGAAGCGCTAGCGAATACTGCTAGTCGTCATCCTGGTCGACACTTTCGCCGCGCGCGCGGTCTCCCATCAGTTGCCAGAAGCGGGTCAGGTTTCTCCGCGGGACCGACTGCCATCGGGCTGGGTTCGAACGAGTCCAGCCCCCGCTCAGAGCGTCTGCTGTCTGCGGCAGAAGGCTTCGCTCAGCTCGGCCCGGTACGGCTGATCCCCGTTCGGTGGATACGGGCACAGCCGGAAGGGGCAACTGTCTTTGCAATTGCTGCCGGGAGGCGTCTCGATACCCCCGACCGTCCTCCTCGGGTCAAGCGATCCCTGTCCTGGCTGAGGCATGGCGGCAGGTCATTGCGACGGATCCGCTTGAGGCGCGGCTCGATCTCGGTCGGCTGCTTTCCGCGTTAGCGAGATTCAGCAAGAGCAGCACATCGGCGACCAATTGCTGAGCCCGCGGGTCAAGCGCCGCCCAGCCGGTCGATGGCGGGGATCCACAGATTGTGCTGCCGGTAAGAGGTCAGGCCCGCCGCGCGGGATCCTACTTTCGAGACCACGCCGGACTCGTCGATCCACAGGAACCGCTGCGGGCGGCCAGTTTGCAGTGCCCGGATGGCTAGCTCGCCCGCCTCGGCGACGAACGGGTGGTCCCTGTTGCGGGCGAGTTCGAGCCAGCGCCCCACGGTCGCCTTGGGCTCCGATCCATGCTGGTGAGCTCTATTCGTTGCCCGGCTCTCGCCGTTAGGCCTGGCAGCTACGTCGCCAGGCTGTTGCTCGCCCGGTTCTGGCATCTCCCACAAGCAGAGTGCGTGAAGGAGGGTCAGCTGCGAGAACCAGAAGCGGGCCTTCCCGAGCATCTCTGTTGCCTGTTCGGCTAGGAACACCCTCGCCTCGAGCGAAGCGCGCAGGTGCCGGCGCCGACGGTTCGCCGCGTACTTGAAGCCCTGCGCGAGCGCTATTTCCAGTGAGAGGGGAAGGCGGGTACCGGTGTGGTGCGACTTGTCTTGCCCGACGCGCTGTACCCACTGCATGAGCTCCCGCTGTGCTTCGTTCTTATAGTCTTGCACCGATCCCACCAGCAGCGGCGCCAGCCAAGCGCAGACGGCACGGGACCGCAGCGTGCCGTTCGCCTGCTCGTCTAGCTGGTCAGCGTGATTAGTCCAGGCCGCCGCCTTCCATGCACCCTTCTTGTCATGCAGCAGCCCGAAAGCCGTGTCACCACCGGATCCGATCTCCTGCGCGATGGCGAGCCGGACCGGGTAAGACTGCTTGTCGCACGCCATGGCGAGTAGTTCGCGGTAAGCCGGGTCAGGCACCTGCTGGCCGCGCGCACGGCGGTCAGCGATCGCCAGGGCCGCGTCGGCGAACCGATACACCAGCCCCAGTTTGGCCTCGTCGATGGCTCGCGGTCCCCGCCGTGGATGTCCTTCCAGCTGGCTGCCACGCTCCAGGCGATCTCATGGTGGCGGGGCTTGTCGAGGAAGCTGTCGATTTCGAGCCCAGCGGCATACAGGTCGAGCTTCTTGACGTCGTCGGGCGCGTCGCGGCGGCGCGGATGAGCAGGTCGCGGATGATCCAGCATCGCTGCAGATAGTCGCCGCGCCCATCGATCGCGCAGGTCCGCCCGGCGGCGAGCCGGATCTGGCCCCGTTCCCGGCCGGGGCGGGCCCGGCGTCGCCGCCCGTCGACCGCGGCCGTCCTCGCCGCTGCCGCGGATGTCGCCGGTTCCCGCTGCTTGCGGGTGCACCTGGTGGCGCGGATCAGGCCGTCGGAGCACGGAACATGCTCGCCGACCGGCACCTGGCCGGTGCTGCGCAGGATCGGCTGGTTCGGCCGGAGCGTCTGCCTTGCGGCGGAATAGAGGACCAGCGCGATCAGGAACTCCCGTACCGGCTTCTTCAGGGCGCTTTCCGCTCGCTCTGAAATGTCACATCCTCCAGGGCGGTACGCATGCTGGCGGAGTCCGATATACGCCTGCATTATGCTGTGCGGGAAGCGCAGACCGTCACCGTGCGCCTCCACCAGCCCGAGCCGGTCTCCCCAGCTGGCCGCCAGCCGGATATCAAGGCGGCGCCCCTTGAGCTCTTTCTCAACAGTGCGCTGTATCTCATCGTTGATTGCCTTGTATTTCGGCACCTGATCCGCGGCGGACGAGACGTCCTTCCCATTTTTTGGCTTGCAGAAGTAGTCCTCATACTTGACGTCGATGGTGTCCGCTTTCAGCCCGACGCAGGCGAGCGCGGAAAGCCATTCGACGGTAGCTTCTCGTTCGGCGCGGTTCAGCGGCACGGCCGGCTTCATGTGACCCTCGAAAAGCGCTTCCATCCATGTGTCAAGCAGCTGGAACCTCAGTTCCGAGCGGTCTTGGCTGCGGGTGTCCAGCTTCCTTGCAGCATGGTTGGCCCCGATGTGGTCAAGCCGGTCGTTCAGGTACAGGTCCCGGGTGATCTGGAGATACAGC
>CAVPBZ010000008.1:0-166743 GCA_963702235.1 uncultured Actinomycetes bacterium | reverse complement strand
ACCACGCCCGCCTTCTCCGCGACGATCACGTCGCCGGCGTCCACCGCGGCGCGGTACTCCATGCCGGTACCGACCAGCGGAGCCTCGCTGCGCAGCAGCGGCACCGACTGGCGCTGCATGTTCGAGCCCATCAGCGCGCGGTTCGCGTCGTCGTGCTCGAGGAACGGGATCATGGCCGTGGCCACGGACACCATCTGCCGCGGCGAGACGTCCATGTAGTCGACCTCGTCCGGCGGGATGTAGTCGATCTCGCCGCCCTTGCGGCGGACCAGCACGCGGTCCTCGGCGAACGCGCCGTCGGACCCGATCGGCGTGTTGGCCTGCGCGATGACGTGCCTGTCCTCCTCGTCGGCGGTCAGGTAGTCGATCTGGTCGGTGACCCGGCCGCTGCGCACCTTGCGGTACGGGGTCTCGACGAAGCCGAACGCGTTCACCCGCCCGTAAGAGGCGAGCGAGCCGATCAGGCCGATGTTGGGACCCTCAGGCGTCTCGATCGGGCACATCCGGCCGTAGTGCGAGGGGTGCACGTCGCGCACCTCGAAGCCCGCCCGCTCGCGGGAGAGCCCGCCGGGGCCGAGCGCGGACAGCCGCCGCTTGTGGGTGAGCCCGGCCAGCGGGTTGGTCTGGTCCATGAACTGGGAGAGCTGGCTGGTGCCGAAGAACTCCTTGATGGACGCGACCACCGGGCGGATGTTGATCAGCGTCTGCGGCGTGATCGCCTCGACGTCCTGGGTGGTCATCCGCTCCCTGACCACCCGCTCCATCCGGGCCAGGCCGAGCCGCACCTGGTTCTGGATGAGCTCGCCGACGGTGCGCAGCCGCCGGTTGCCGAAGTGGTCGATGTCGTCGGTCTCCACCGGGATGACCGTGTCGCCCGACTTCATCTCGTCCTCGCCGGCGTGCAGCCGGACCAGGTACTCGATCGTGCCGACAATGTCGTCCTCGGTCAGCGTGCCCTGCCGGATCGGCAGGCTCAGCCCGAGCTTCTTGTCGATCTTGTACCGGCCCACCTTGGCCAGGTCGTAGCGCTTCGGGTTGAAGTACAGGTTCTCAAGCAGCGCCTGCGCGGACTCGCGGGTCGGCGGCTCGCCCGGGCGCAGCTTGCGGTAGATGTCGAGCAGCGCGTCGTCCTGGCCCTGGGTGTGGTCCTTCTCCAGGGTGGCGCGCATCGACTCGTAGGCGCCGAACCGGTCCAGGATCTTGGCCTCGTCCCAGCCGAGCGCCTTGAGCAGGACGGTCACGCTCTGCTTGCGCTTGCGGTCGATGCGGACGCCCACGCTGTCCCGCTTGTCGATCTCGAACTCCAGCCAGGCACCCCGGGACGGGATGACCTTGCAGCTGTAGATGTCCTTGTCCGAGGTCTTGTCCACCTGGCGGTCGAAGTAGACGCCCGGCGAGCGGACGAGCTGGGAGACGACCACGCGCTCCGTGCCGTTGATGATGAAGGTGCCCTTGCCGGACATGAGCGGGAAGTCGCCCATGAACACGGTCTGGCTCTTGATCTCGCCGGTGCTGTTGTTGATGAACTCCGCCGTGACGAACATGGGGGCGGAGTAAGTCATGTCCTTGTCCTTGCACTCCTCGACGGAGTACTTGGGCGGCTCGAACCGGTGGTCACGGAACGAGAGCGACATGGTGCCGGTGAAGTCCTCGATCGGGCTGATCTCCTCGAAGATCTCCTCGAGGCCCGACTGCTGAGGTACCTCCTGGAGGCCGGCCTTGGTGGCGGCCTCTACCCTTTCCTTCCAGCGCTCGTTGCCGAGCAGCCAGTCGAACGAATCGGTCTGCAGCGCGAGCAGGCCGGGGACTTCGAGTGGTTCACTGAACCGCGCAAAGGAGACGCGAGCGGGGCCGAGAGCGTTAGCTGAGGCGCTGCGCGATGCTGCCAACAGGGGTCCTTCCGAGCTTGTGGCGGACGTTCACCGCACGCACGCCAAACGCCCTGCGGGCACACCGCGGGATGTTCGAGGTTGCCGAGGGCGTCAGAGTGCAGCGCAAAAGAGTAGTGTAGCCGATCGGCACACCACTGGTCAACTGTACGCTTCTATGAGATTCACGCTGTCCGCAGCATCGCTCTTGTACGGCGAAACGTCAAGTCTGACCCGCCTGGTCCCGGTGGTCTGGACGGGTGAGAGATGCCACATCCTTCCAGATGTGTGAGGTCCGGGCGGCGGGGTAAAGACCATGGTTCCTTGCGTCGGGTGGTAGCGAGAGGCTGCGGCAGCGGGGTGAAGCGCCCAGTGCGTGCAGTACTGACGTGCGTGTGGGGGGTGACGTTTACAGGAACGCGGAAGGGCGGCCCGGATATTCCGGGCCGCCCGTAAAGCCGCTGGTTACTTGACCGTGACCGTGGCGCCAGCGCCCTCGAGCGCGGCCTTGGCCTTCTCGGCGGCCTCCTTGTTGACCTTCTCCAGGACCGGCTTGGGCGCGCCGTCCACCAGGTCCTTGGCCTCCTTGAGGCCGAGGCTGGTCAGGCTCCGGACCTCCTTGATGACCTGGATCTTCTTGTCGCCCGCGGCCTCGAGGACCACGTCGAACTCGTCCTGCTCCTCGGCCGCGGCCTCACCGCCGGCCGAGCCGCCGGCCGGGCCGGCCGCGGCGACGGCCACCGGGGCGGCCGCCTTGACGTCGAACGTGTCCTCGAACTGCTTCACGAACTCGGAGAGCTCGAGCAGGGTCATTTCCTTGAACGCCTCGAGCAGATCGTCAGTGCTGAGCTTCGCCATGGTGCTGGGTTCCTCCGTTGTCACGTCTTGTCCGGCGGCCCGCGGCCGCCCGTATGCCTCGATCAGCGGGTCAGTCCGATTCCGGGCTGCCGCCCTGTGCTGCCTCCGGGCTGCCGCCCGCTGCCGCCTCGCGCTTGACCCTCAGCGCCTCGGCCAGCTGCGCCATCTGGGCAGGCAGCGCGGCGAACGCGCCAGCGGCCCGCGCCTGAGTCGCGGTCATGGCGCCCGCCAGCTTGGCCAGCAGCACCTCACGCGGCTCGAGATCAGCCAGCTGGGTGATCTCCGCGGGGGTCAGGGCCTTGCCCTCGAGGACGCCCCCCTTGATCACCAGGAACGGGTTCGCCCTGGCGAAGTCACGCAGGCCCTTCGCGGTCTCCACCACGTCGCCGGTCACGAATGCGACCGCCGAAGGGCCGCTGAGCAGCGGCGAGAGCTCCTGCTCCAGTCCGGCCCGCTCGACTGCGATCTTGGTCAGCGTGTTCTTCACCACGGTGAACGTGGCTGCCCCACCCAGCGTTCCGCGCAGCTCGCGCAGCTGCGCCACGGTCAGGCCGCGGTACTCGGTCAGCACCGCGCCGACCGAATTCTGGAAGCGCTCGGTCAGCTCGGCGACCTCGGTTACCTTTTCCGGCTTCGGCATGGGCCTCCTCTCACGGTTTGATGTGAAGGGCCCGGGAAACACGAACGCCCCGGCGCGGGCGCTCCGGGGCGTAACCGCCGGCCACGGCCACCTGCTGGCCTGGTTCACGGCGGATCTGCTGGATCACCTGCGCGGGCCGCCCGCTTCCGCGGGATCTTCGGTCGCCTGGCAACGGGTGCCGGGCGACGGCCGACGGTCTTTGGCTCCGCACAGACTATCAAGGTTCCGTGATAACCCGGACCGCAGCGCCGTTCGGGACGAATATTCAGCCCGAACGGTGCAGGCCGGCCCCGGGCGCCCGGACGCTGAGGCGGCCGGGCGCGGACCTGCCGCGGCCGGGACAGTCCAGCCGGAGCCGCCGGGAACGGTGGGGTCGCCGGGAGATGACGGGGCCCAGCGGGAGCTCGTCACCCGCTGGGCCCCGGGATCGCGGGTTAGCCGGCGGCGGCCTGCGCCTCTTCCAGCTCTTCCACGACGCCGTGCGTCTTGTTCGGGTTGACCGGGATGCCCGGACCCATCGACGTGGCCATCGTGACCCGCCGCACGTAGCGGCCCTTGGCGGCGGCGGGCTTGAGCCTGATCACTTCGTCCAGCGCGGCCGCGTAGTTCTCGGCGAGCGCCCGGTCGGTGAACGACGCCTTGCCGATGATGAAGTGGAGGTTCCCGTTCCTGTCCACCCGGAACTCGATCTTGCCGCCCTTGATCTCGGTCACGGCCCGGGCGACGTCGGGGGTGACGGTGCCGGTCTTGGGGTTGGGCATCAGGCCGCGCGGGCCGAGCACCCGGCCCAGCCGGCCCACCTTGCCCATCAGGTCGGGGGTGGCCACGACCGCGTCGAAGTCCAGGAAGCCGCCCTGGATCCGCTCGATCAGGTCGTCCGAGCCGACGTAGTCGGCGCCGGCGGCGCGCGCCTCCTCGGCGCGGTCACCGGTGGCGAAGACGAGCACCCGGGCCGTCTTGCCGGTGCCGTTCGGCAGGTTCACGGTGCCGCGGACCATCTGGTCGGCCTTGCGCGGGTCAACCCCGAGCCGGAGCGCGACCTCGACCGTGGGGTCGAACTTGGTGACCGAGGTCTGCCGGGCCAGCGGGATCGCCTCGGCCGGGGTGTACACCCGGTTCCGGTCGATCAGCTCTTCGGCCTTGCGGTAGTTCTTACTGCGCTTCATCTGCTTTCTCCCTTGTTCCCGGAGGTCGTGGTCAGCGGGCCAGCGCCTGGCCCTGCCACTGAGGCTTGTCTTAGCCCTCGACCGTGATGCCCATCGAGCGTGCGGTGCCGGCGATGATCTTCTCGGCGGCCTCCATCGTGGTCGCGTTCAGGTCGGGCATCTTGACCTGAGCGATCTGCCGTACCTGCGCCGCGGTGACCGAGCCGACCTTTGTCTTGTGCGGCTCGGCGCTGCCCTTCTCCAGGCCGGCTGCCTTCTTGATCAGCTCCGGCGCGGGCGGGGTCTTGGTGATGAACGTGAACGACCGGTCCTCGTAGATCGTGATCTCCGCGGGCACGATGTTGCCGCGCTGGGACTCGGTCGCCGCGTTGTACTGCTTGCAGAAGTCCATGATGTTGACGCCGTGCGGCCCGAGCGCGGTGCCGACCGGCGGGGCCGGGGTGGCCGCGCCCGCCTGCAGCTGCACCTTCACAACCGCGGCGACTCTCTTCTTCCTTGGCGGCATGTGCTGCGTTCCTTCTCTGCGTGTTCGTTGCGTGATGACGGTCAGATCTTGGTGACCTGATCGAAAGACAGCTCGACCGGGGTCTCCCGGCCGAAGATCGAGACCAGCACCTTGAGCTTCTGCGTGTCGGGGTTGATCTCGTTCACCGTCGCCGGCAGGGTCGCGAACGGCCCGTCCATCACGGTGACCGACTCGCCCGGCTCGAACTCCACGATGGTGCGCTTGGCGTCCGCCTCCTTGACCTGCTCGGCAGGCTCGGGGGCGAGCAGCGACGCGACCTCGTCGAGGCTGAGCGGCGACGGCCGGCTGGACAGCCCGACGAACCCGGTCACGCCCGGCGTGTTGCGGACGGCGGCCCAGGACTGGTCGGTCAGGTCCATCCGGACCAGGATGTAGCCCGGCAGCACCTTCTCCGCGACCTGCTGGCGCTTGCCGCCCTTGATCTCGGTGACCTGGTGGACAGGCACCTCGATCTGGAAGATGTAGTCCTCCATGTTCAGCGACTGGGTCCGGCTCTCCAGGTTCGCCTTCACCCGGTTCTCGTAGCCGGCGTAGGAGTGCACCACGTACCAGTCGCCGGGCAGCATCCTGAGCTGGCGGCCGAACTCCGCCACCGGGTCAGGCGCGGCCTCAGGCTCGGCGTCTTCGCCGGTGTCCTCGGCTGCCGCCGCAGCGGTCACCTGGTCGGCCGCGTCGTCGCCGCCGGATACGTCGTCCTCGGCAGCCGAGTCGTCGGCCGCCAGGACATCGCCGGTCGCGTCCTCGCCCGCTGAGTCGTCGGCCACAGGCTCGGTCACCTGGCCGTTTGATGGCAGGATCGCCTCGTCAGCCTGCGCCGGATCGGCGTCGCTTCGTTCGGACACGGTAACTCTTTCTCTTCGCTCTTTGTTCCTGGTAACCGCGAGTCGCGGCCGCCAGGCTCTCCCGTCGCGCTGCCGCGAGCACGCCGCACGGCGGACGGACAGCCAGCCGGGCTGCGCCCGGCAGCGGTCCTAGCCGAATACCGCCAGCACCAGCTTGCCGAGCAGGGTGTCGAGCCCGGTCACGATCCCCACCATGACCACGATGAACACCAGCGCGACCGTGGTGTAGGTGGTCAGCTCGTGCCGAGTTGGCCAGATCACCTTGCGCAGCTCGGCGACCACCTGCCGGACGAAGACAACCGGGGTCGTCCTGCCGCCCTTGGCCGGGCGCCCTGGCCGCGTCGGCCGTTCTGCAGGGCTGCGGGTCTGAGTCGCCATGTCCTCACCTGAACTGCGCTGAAGTTACGGATTGATCCCACCGTGGGCCCGCCAGCCATGACTGGACGACGGACCGCACTCGCAGGGCAGGAGGGACTCGAACCCCCAACCACCGGTTTTGGAGACCGGGACTCTGGCCAATTGAGCTACTGCCCTGTGCTTGCTGCAAATCCTGTGCTTACCTGCAAATCCTGTACTTGCCTGCAAAATCCTGTGCTTGCGTGCGCTTACTACACTCTATGTTGGCTGAAACCTGTGCTTGCCAGCCCTGAAGTCTACGTTGCCCACGGCCGGTCCGTCGAACCGCGGGCATAGCACCGGGCCGAAGATGCAACGATAGACCTCATGCCCATGTCACATCCTCGCATCTCCGCGCGCATCAGCGCGATCAACGAGTCGGCCACGCTGGCCGTGGACGCCAAGGCGAAGGCGCTGCGCGCCGAAGGCAGGCCGGTCATCGGGTTCGGTGCTGGCCAGCCCGACTTCCCGACTCCGCGGTACATCGCCGAGGCGGCCGCCCGCGCCTGCCTCGACCCGAAGAACCACAAGTACACCGCGACCAGCGGGCTGCCCGAGCTGCGCGAGGCGATCGCGGCCAAGACCGCGCGCGACTCCGGCTACCAGGTGCAGCCCAGCCAGGTGATCGTCACCAACGGCGGCAAGCACGCGGTCTACCAGACGTTTGCCACGCTGATCGACCCGGGCGACGAGGTGCTGCTGCCGGCCCCGTACTGGACCACGTACCCGGAGTCCATCGAGCTCGCGGGCGGCGTCCCGGTCCCGGTGATGACCGACGAGCGGTCCGGCTACCTGGCCTCGGTGGCCGACCTGGAGTCCGCCCGCACCGAGCGGACCAAGGTGCTGCTGTTCGTGTCGCCGTCCAACCCGACCGGCGCGGTGTACCCGCCCGAGCAGGTGGCGGAGATCGGCCGCTGGGCGGCGGAGAACGGCCTGTGGGTGATCACCGACGAGATCTACGAGCACCTGGTGTACGGCGACGCCCGGTTCGTCTCGATACCCGTCGCGGCGCCGGAGATCGCCGACCGCTGCGTGGTGCTGAACGGCGTGGCCAAGACCTACGCGATGACCGGCTGGCGGGTGGGCTGGATGATCGGCCCGGCTGACGTGATCAAGGCGGCGGGGAACCTGCAGTCGCACCTGACGTCGAACGTCTGCAACGTGGCGCAGCAGGCCGCGGTCGCGGCTCTGACCGGCGACCTGTCCGCGGTGGCCGAGATGCGGGAGGCGTTCGGCCGGCGCAAGACCACGATGACCCGGATGCTGAACGAGATGCCGGGGGTGATCTGCCCCAAGCCGCAGGGCGCGTTCTACTGCTACCCGTCGGTGAAGGGGCTGCTCGGCCTCAATATTGCCGGCCGCCAGGCGCAGACATCGGCCGAGCTGGCCGGCCTGCTCCTGGAGGAGGCGGAGATCGCGGTGGTGCCCGGAGAGGCGTTCGGCACGCCCGGGTACTTCCGGCTGTCCTGCGCGCTCGGTGACGCCGACCTCGAGGAAGGCCTGACCAGGATGGCCAAGCTGATCGGCCAGGCCGGCTGACGACTCCCGTACCTCCGGCCCGGCCGCTCCGCTCCCTGCCCAAGGCGCACCTGCACCTGCACCTGACCGGGGCGATGCGGCACGCGACGCTGGTCGAGCTGGCCCGCGAGCACGGGGTCCAGCTGCCGGCCGCGCTGGTCGGCGACTGGCCGCTGCGGCAGGTCGGGGCGGCTGACGAGCGCGGCTGGTTCCGCTTCCAGCGGCTGTACGACATCGCCAGGTCGGTGCTGCGCAGCGAGGACGACGTCCGCAGGCTGCTGCTGGAGACCGCGCTGGACGAGGCGGGCGACGGCTCGGGCTGGCTGGAAATCCAGGTGGACCCGTCCGGCTACGCGGCCAGGTTCGGCGGCCTGACTCCCACCGTGGAGCTGGTGCTCGACGCGGCGGCGCAGGCCAGCGACACGACCGGGGTCGGCATCGGGGTCATCATCGCGGCCAACCGGACCAAGCACCCGCTCGAGGCGCGCACGCTCGCCCGGCTGGCCGCGCAGTACGCGGGGCGCGGGGTGACCGGGTTCGGGCTGAGCAACGACGAGCGGCGCGGGGCTCCGGCCGAGTTCGGGCCGGCCTTCCGGATCGCGCGGCGGGCCGGGCTGCTGGCCGCTCCGCACGGTGGCGAGCTGTGCGGCCCGGACAGCGTCCGCGCCTGCCTGGACGAGCTGCACGCCGACCGGATCGGGCACGGCATCGCGGCCGCCGCGGATCCCGGGCTGGCGCAGCGGCTCGCGGCCAGCTCGGTCACCCTGGAGGTCTGCCCCTCCTCCAACGTGTCGCTCGGCGTGTTCGCCAAGCCCGCCGACGTCCCGCTGCCGCAGCTGCTGGACGCGGGGGTGCAGGTCGCGCTCGGCGCGGACGACCCGCTGCTGTTCGGCTCCCGGCTCACCGCCCAGTACGACCTGGCCAGGAACGCGCACGGCCTGCACGACGCCGACCTGGCCGAGCTGGGCCGCATGTCGGTGCGCGGCAGCGTCGCGCCAGCGGAGGTGCGCTCGCGGCTGCTGACGGGGATCGACGACTGGCTGAAAGACAGCGACTGGCCGAAAGACAGCGCTCTGTCAGAGCGAGACGCCGACGAGCACGGGCTCGGGGACTAGCTCGATCCCGAACGCCGCACGCACGCCGTCGCGGATTTCCGCGGCCAGCGCGAGCAGGTCCTTCGTGCTTCCGCCGCCGGGGTTGACCAGCGCCAGCGTGTGCTTGGCCGAGATCCGCGCGCCGCTGCCGGTGCGGTACCCCTTGCCGAACCCGGCCCGCTCGATCAGCCAGGCTGCGGGCAGCTTCACCTGGCCGTCGGCGGCCGGGAACCGGGGGACGGCGGCGGCCGCCCCGAACCTGGCCGTCGCCGCGGCCTCCACCGCGGCGAGGGTGGCCGCGCTGACCACCGGGTTGGTGAAGAACGAGCCGGCGCTCCTGGTGTCGGGGTCGCCGGGGTCGAGCACCATGCCCTTGCCGCGGCGCAGCTCGAGCACGGCGGCGCGGGTATCGACAAGCGGGACGCGCTCCCCGGCCGCGACGCCGAGGCGGCGGGCCAGCTCCGCGTACCTCACCGGCAGCGACAGCGGGTCCTGAGTCAGCATGAAGGTGACGCCGAGCACGACAAACCTGGCCGGGTCCTGCTTGAACCGGCTGGTCCGGTAGCCGAACCCGCAGTCCGCCGCGGCCAGCTCGACGACCTCGCGGCTCGCCCGGTCGTAGCAGCGGACGGTGGTGATCGTCTCGGCGACCTCCTGTCCGTAGGCGCCGACGTTCTGGATCGGCGTGGCGCCGACCAGGCCGGGAATGCCGGCCAGGCATTCGGTCCCGGCCAGCCCGCCGGTCACGCAGCGCCGGACGAGCGCGTCCCAGTCCTGGCCGGCCGCCGCGGTCACGGTCACTGACCCGTCGCCCGCGGGCAGCCGGACGCCGCTGGTGCGGATCGCGATCACTGTTCCGTCGAAGCCGTCGTCGGCGATCACCAGGTTGCTGCCGCCGCCGAGCACCAGCAGCGGCTCACCGCGCTGGTCGGCGGCCTGTACCTCGGTCACCAGCGCGCGCTCGGTCTGCGCGGTCACGAACCTGGCCGCGGGGCCGCCGAGGCCGAGCGTGGTGTACTCGGACAGGACGGCCCGGGGCTGGGCGACCTGCTGCCGGGCTGGTGTCATCGCGCCGGCGGGTCCTCAGCCCGCCGCGGGGCGGGTGATCCTGGCGGCGAACAAATCCCGGAGGCTGACCACGCCGAGCACCTTGCGGCCGTCCAGCACGGGCAGGTGCCGGAAACCGTGCAGCAGCATGATCTGGGCGGCCTCCGCGACCGTGGTGTCCGGGGTGGCCGACTGCGGGTCGGGGGTCATCCACTGCGACACCGGGGACCGCTGCAGGTCCTCCGCGGAGGCGGCGGCGCGGAGCACGTCCCGCTCGCTCAGGATGCCGGCCAGGAACGATCCCTGCATGACGACCGCGGAGCCTACCCTGGCCCGCACCATGCCGGCCGCGGCCTCGGTGACCGACGTTTCCGGCGTGGTGGTCAGCACGGGAGAGTGCATCAGGTCGCGCAGCACGGCCACCTGCCCGCGCTGCCGGAGGTCCTCAGCCACTCTCGCCGACCTCATCGAGCTCGTGGTCGCGGTGCGGCTGGGCCGGCACCGAGAGCTCCTCGGACAGCATCCGCCACAGCGAGCCGGCCCAGGCGGAGACGTGCGGCCATCTCTTCCAGAACACCTGAAGCGTCGTCTCGTCGAACTGTGCGTGCGCCTGCTCCGGGGTGGTGGCGTTCGCGATTTCCTCGAGCTGGTGGATCAGGTCGAGGAACCGTTCGGCGGAGTCATCCATGCAATCACCTCCGGGTGAGTCTAAGGCAGCGCAGCGCAACCGCGCGAGAGCCTAGGTGATCATCTTGACCGTCTGGCCGCCACGGCCAGCCGCATGAGGTACAACAGGTATCCATGGAGAGCTTTCTCGTCCATGCAGGCTACGGCGCGCTGATCCTCTTCGCGTTCCTGGAGGCCGCCTGCATTCCGATCCCGTCCGAGGTCACCTTCGGTTTCGCCGGCGTGCTCGCCTACCAGGGGCACCTCAACCTCGCCCTGGTGATCATCCTCGGCACGCTGGCCGAGCTGGCCGGCTCCTATGTCTCCTACGCCGTGGGCCGGGCGGGCGGGCGGCCGCTGGTCGAGAGGTTCGGCCGGTACCTGCTCATCTCGCAGCGCGACATCGACCGGGCGGAACGATTCGTGACCGGCCGCGGCGCCTGGGCGATCCCGGTGGGCCGCGCGCTGCCGTTCGTGCGGACGTTCATGTCGCTGGTGTGCGGCATCATCGAGGTGCCGGCGGCGCGGTTCGGGCTGCTGAGCCTGATCGGCACCGCGGTCTACTCGGCGGCGATCGCCTCGATCGGCTACGCCCTGGCCAGCGCGTGGACCAGCGTCTACCACGGCATTTCCATCGCGAGCTACGCGATCGTGGTGCTGGTGGTACTCGCGATCGCGGCCTTCATCTGGCACCGGCTGCGCGAGGTGCGCAAAGAGGCCAGGGAGAACCCGGTCGCCTGACCAGCCGGGGCTTACTCGCCGGCCGGCGCCGCCGGTTCCCTGGCCGGCGCCGCCGGTTCCCCGGCCGGCGCCGCCAGCCACGCGCGGATGGCCGCGCCGTGCTCGTCGAGGCCGGGCGGCGGCAGGTCATAGCGCGGCGGGGTCACCGAGAACCCGATCGGGTTCGCGATCACCGGGATCGCCGCGTCGCCCTGGCCGGCTCTGACGACCGGCCGCAGGCCGAGCTCGGCCGCGTAGGCGATCCCGCCGTCCACCGTGTTGATCGGGCCGCACGGCACGCCCGCCGCCATCAGCAGGCCGAACCAGTGCTCCGCCGGGTGCCGCTTGAGCTGCCCGGCCAGCAGCGGCCGCAGCTGCTCGCGGTTGGCGGTGCGGCCCGCATTGTGCGCGAACCGGGGGTCGGCGGCCAGCTCCGGGATGCCCAGGAGCTCGCACAGCCTGCCGAACTGCCAGTCGTTGCCCACCGCGACGATGAGGTCCCCGTCGCCGGTCGGCAGCGGCTCATAGGGATACACGCTCGGGTGCGAGTTGCCCATCCGGAACGGCACCACGCCGCCCGCGGCGTAGGCGCTGGTCTGGTTGACCATGCCGGACAGCGCCGAGGACAGCAGGTTCACCTCGACCCGCTGGCCGGTGCCGGTGACATCGCGGTGATGCAGCGCGGACAGGATGCCGATGACCGCGTGCAGGCCGGCCATCACGTCAAACAGCGAGATGCCGGACCGGTACGGCTGGCCGTCGGGGTCGCCGGTGAGGCTCATCAGCCCGGACATCGCCTGCACGATGAGGTCATAGCCGGGCAGCGCGGCGCCCGCCCCGGAGCCGAACCCGCTGATCGAGGCGTAGATCACCGCGGGATTGGCGGCGCGCACCGCCTCGTAGCCCAGCCCGTATGCCGCCAGGCCGCCCGGCTTGAAGTTCTCCACGAGGATGTCCGCGCGCCTGGCCAGTTCCCTGGCTGACGCCAGAATCCGCCGGATCGCGCAGGTCGAGCACGACCGAGCGCTTGTTGCGGTTGATCGCCAGGTAGTAGGTGGACACGCCGTCCCTGGCCGGCGGCACCCAGCCGCGGGTGTCGTCCCCGGCCGGGCTCTCCACCTTGATCACGTCGGCGCCGAGGTCGGCCAGCAGCATCGTGGCGTACGGGCCGGCCAGCACCCGGGCGAAGTCCGCGACGAGCAGCCCGGACAGCGGCCCGCGCGGGCGGTCACGGCCGGCCGGCAGTGGCTGGCTCATCCGGTGAACTCCGCTCCTGGTCGGTCTCCAGGCACTGTAGCGGGCCGCCCGGCACCCGGCCCCGGCGGCGGTTGGCCAGCCGCCAGGCCAGGTCCTGCACTGCCGCCGCGCCGCGCGCGGCCGGCCGCGGCGCCGCGCCGTCGGCCAGCCCGTTCCAGTACAGCGACCAGGTGCCCGCGACCAGCCTGCGCACTGGCGCGCTGGTGGCCATGCGCATGCCCGCCGATGCGAGCCTGGGGCGGGCGAGCATGGCCTCCTGCAGCGCCGCGGCGCCGGTCATGTACCTGCTCATCAGCTCGCCGACCGTCGCGGTGTACGTGGCCGCCGCACGCGCCGGGCCGGAGATGACCGCTTCGGCGGCGGCCCGCGCGCTGACCATCCCGGGACCGATTCCCTCGCCCTGCAGCGGGTTGATCAGCCCGGCCGCGTCACCGATCAGGAGCACGTTGCGGGCCGCGGGCGGGGTTCCCGTCCCTCCCATCCGGAGCCAGCCTCCCACGATGGGTCCCGGTCGTGCGTTCGGGCTGATATCGCCCTCCCGGCGGAGCAGGGCGCACAGCCGGTCAAGATCCGGGCGCAGCGGGACGGCGGTCCGACGCCTGCCCATGCCGACGCCGATGCCGATGTT
This sequence comes from uncultured Actinomycetes bacterium, assembly GCA_963702235.1. Classification (GTDB taxonomy): domain Bacteria; phylum Actinomycetota; class Actinomycetes; order Streptosporangiales; family Streptosporangiaceae; genus PALSA-505. The sequence goes on along the minus strand of CAVPBZ010000008.1, from coordinate 153,517 downwards.
GGCCTGCCCGTCCGCGCCGGGGAAGAGCCAGCCGTAGCCGGGGTAGATGTGCCACGGCCGGTCGTCGAGCAGCACGAGCAGCGGCAGCGGTACCTCAGCGGGGAGGTAGCCGCGGATCGCGAACCCCCACAGGGCGGCGTCCGCATCGAGCATCCCGGCGAGCTGGGCGACCCGGCTGAGCGCGCCGTCCGCGCCGATCACGATGTCGGCGGCCAGCCGCGCGCCGTCGCTGCTGATCAGCGCCCGGACCGACCCGTCGGCCGCGAGGTCGGCGGAACTGATCCTGGCCCGGACCGGCGTCGCGCCCGCCGCCAGCGCCGCGTGCCGCAGCGAGTCGTCGAAGATCCGCCGTGGCACCACCATCCCGTGGTCGGCATAGGTCTTTCCGCCGAACGCGGGCAGCCGGGCCCGCCGCCGCGACGGGCCGGCCACCAGCAGGTCGGCGCCCGTGCCTGCGTCGGGGACCGTTACGCCGAGGTCGTCAAGGAGTTGCACCCCGCGCGGGCCGATCAGGTCGCCGCAGGCCTTGTCCCGCGGGAATGCGGCCTTGTCCACCAGGGCGACGTTCACCCCGGACCGGGCCAGCACCAGCGCGGCGATGCTTCCGGCCGGGCCCGCGCCGACGACCACGGCGTCCCAGCGAGTCTCGGGGTTAGCTGGCACCGGGCTCACCGGGCGAGGACGAGCGCTACAGCCAGCGCGCCGACCGCCCAGGCGAACGCGCGCAGCGCCCGCTCCACTGGCGCCAGCAGCTCGGCGCGGCCGTACTCGCGCTGGCTGCCGTCGCGCCAGGTGATCCGGACCGAGGCCAGCGTTACCCTGCGCCGCAGCGCCCGCACGGGGGTGCTGAGCGATCGCTGGCCGAGCGACATCGCGACCGCCGCCACCGCCGCCACCCATGCAGCCGGCGGCAGGGTCCAGTGCTGGGCGTAGGCACCGACGAGCACGGGGAAGGCGCCCCAGGTCACGGCGAACCCCAGGTCGTTGTGCAGGATGCCGCCCGCGAGCTCGAGGTTGTAGCCGAACACGAACAGGCCGCCGATCACGACGAAAGGCAGCAGCCGCAGCCCGCCGTAGGCCACCCCCATCGCCATCGCGGCCCCGATGCTGACCACCGCCGCTGCGATGAGCACGCCGCCGCCTATCCCGGTCCCGAGCGGCCTGCCGTGCAGCTCGTCGAGGGCGTGGGCGCCGATGCCCACCGCGAGGAAGAAGGCGATCAGCGTGCCGCCCAGCCGCCAGAGCACCAGGTGCGGCACCACTGCGGCGCCGATCGCCACGTAGGCCAGATGCCAGAGCGTGTACGGCGGGTGCAGCAGCGTCAGCCAGTCGCGCAGCCCGCCGGTGCCGCTGCCCACGTCGTAGAACGCGGTGCGGCTGGGCGGCGCCTTCATCCGCGGGCCTCTGTGCTTCCGCGCACTTCCGTGCTTTCTGAAACCGCTGTGCTTCCTGAAACCGCTGTGCTTCCTGAAACCGCTGTGCGGCGCTTGCGGCCGGACATGACCAGCCCGCCGCCGACGCTCATCAGCTTGACGTCCACGTCCTCGATACCCGCGGCACGCCACGCCTCGAGGTGCTCGGCCAGCGGGTGCTGCTGGTAGTGCTGGGAGATGCTGGGGCCGAGGAACTGGCCGACCCGCATCCAGGCAGGCCCGCCGGTGAGGCCGCCGAGCACCGGCAGCACCGCGCGGGTATAGAGCTGCCAGGAGGCGTGCCACACCGGATGAGGCGGAACGTAGAACTCCAGGCTGGCCAGTACACCGCCGGGCCGCAGGCAGCGAGCCAGCTCCGCCACCGTCGCGGCGGGGTCGTCCACGTAGCGCAGCAGGTAGGAGAACATCACCGCGTCAAAGCTGGCGTCGGCGAAGGGGAGCTGGACGGCGTTCGCGACCGCCAGCCCCATCTGGTGGCCGCGGCCGGCTTTCTGCACGTTCGACGAGCCCGCCCGCAGCATGGGCTCGTTGAGATCGACGCCGACCACCTGCGCTCCGGTGCGCTCGGCCACGGCCAGGGCGATGCCCGCCGGGCCGGTGGCGACGTCGAGCACCCGCTGCGGCCTGGCCGCGGCGACGCGGTCAACCACGGCGCCGCGCCAGCGCCGGTCCTGGCCGAACGACAGCAGGTACGCCAGCTGGTCGTAGCGTGCGGGCAGGTCAGCGAATACCGCGCGCGACACGTCGTCGCCTCGCAGCCGTTTCATCACGATGGGCACGACCGTCCTGGTGAGATTGGCATACCTCATGGGATCACATTCACCGCCGATCAGGGCAATACCAGCGGCACTGGCGCAGGGTGAAACGGCCGGGCGGAGCCGTTCGGGAGCGATCTTTCTGGCCGCCGGGATGGCCGGTTGCGGCCCTGCCCGGTTGCGGTCCTGGCCGGTTACGGCGCCAGCCGGTTACGGCGCTACCCGGTTGTGGTCTCGACCAGGGTGGTGAACTGCGGTGTCCCGCTGCTCGTGCCGAACCCGACCGCCCAGACATCGCCAGTGCCGAGCGCCCGCACGCTGGTCAGCGTGTCCTGTGCGTTGTTCGCGGTGATCGACGGGCTGGACACCAGCGCCCAGGTCTTCCCGTTCCAGTGCTCGGTGACGGTCTGGCTGAGGTTCTGCTCGCCGACGGCCCAGATATCGGTGCCGCTGATGGCCGAGACCGAGTTGAGTGAACTGTCGAACCCGCTGACCGGCTGGCTGACCTGCTTCCAGGCGGTGCCGTTCCAGTGCTCGACGAGCACGTGGAACGTCAGGCCGGTGGTCCTGGCGAACCCGACGCCCCAGGCGTCCTGCGGCGTCGCCGCGGCCACGCCGTCGAGTTCGTTGTAGTCCGAGTTGGCGACGTTCGGGCTGGTTACCGTGCTGAAGCCGGCGCCTGCGGTCCGGGGTGCTGTGGTCGGTACGGCCTGGGCTGACGCGCTGGCCGCGAGCACGGCCGCGCCCGCCAGCGCGACTGTCACGAGAGACCTCACGCGTGCAGCACGCATGAGCTGCCGTCACGGTTCAGAGCGCACGACATAAGGGCTCAGATTCTACGTTCACCGCCAGGTGCCCGCGGGAACCCAGCCGCGGGCCACCAGGGCGTGGCCTACCGGGCATCGGCCGCCTGCTCTTCGACCGAGGCCAGCTCAGGTTATCCACAGCCCTAAAAGTCTTTTCCACAGTTTTATCGAGCAGCATGCACGTCCCGCAGTGAGGACGATAATATTAGCTTGCAAGTTCGATTTCTATCCTTCGATCTGCCGCAGCCTCGGAAGGAGGTCGCCGTGTCCGCCGCACCGGATTATCAACCCAGCTGGCCCGCCGGGACCGAGCCCGACCTGGCCGCACTGCTGGCCGCGGCCGGCACGGCGGTGGCCGGCCTGGCCGACGGCGCGGATCTAAGCCAGATGGCCGACCGGGAAGCCGCCGCGGTGGTGGGCACCCTGACCACCCTGGTCGGCCGCCTCGACGGGCTGCGGGTCCAGGTCGCCCGGGAAGTGCGTGACCGCGGCATCTGCGGCCTGCGTGGCACTCGTACCCTGGCTGACTGGCTGAACGCCGACGCCCGGCTCGCCGATGACGCGTGGAAACTCCGCCGCCTCGCCGGCATGACCCCCGAGCTGCCCAAGATCACCGCTCTGCTAGCTTCCGGCACCATCTGCCTGTCTCAGGCCGCCACCGCCTGCTGGCAGATCTCCAAGCTGCCCCGCGTGCCCGTCCCGCGCGACACCGCCCAGCCCCCGACCCGGGCGAGACTTCTGATCCGGCAGGGCCCGCGGACGAGGATGCGTGGGCCGGGCTGTGGCGGGCCGGCGACGTGCACGCCGCCGCCGATGAGCTGTTCGCGCAGGTACTGCCCGGCCTTGACAGCGACCAGCTGCGGCAGCTTGGCGCCCACCTGCGCGAAGCCGCCGACGGCCAGGAACACGCCGGTGACGATCAGGACGACTACGCCCGCCGCGGGCTACGCATCTCCCGGTCGCTGGGCGGCGCCGGCGAGATCAGCGGCCGGCTGCACGCCGAGGCGGCCGAGCAGATCATCGCCGCTTTCGAGCAACTCGGTGCCAAGTCCGGCCCCGACGACAAGCGCACCAAGGCCCAGCGCTGGGCCGATGCCCTGGCCCGTCTCACCGCCACCACCCCCGACCTTCGCCCCGGACCCGCCGCCCAGGCTCCTGCCGGATCCCCGGACCCCTCGGCCGGGCAGGCCGGCTGCGGTGACGAGGACGACGACGATCAGGCAAGTGATGCCGACCCCCGCACCGGCCACGACCATCACGGCCACAAAGCCGACCCGACCGCAGCGCACAGCCATGGCGCCGCCGCACCCGAGGCCGATAAGTCCGGGCATGCGCACCGCACACATGCACCCGGCGGCCCGCCCGCCGCAGTTCCGGCCGCCGGAGTTCCGGCCACTTACCGGCGGCCGCGCGTGATCGTCACCGTGCCGCTGTCCACACTTCTCGGACAGCCGCTGTCACCCGGCGCCACCCTCGGCCCGGGCAGGCCGCTGACCGCCGAAGCCGCCCGCAGGCTGACGTGTGACGCCGAAATCATCCGGCTGATCACCAGCCCGGACCCGCCAGACATCACCCCAACGAGCAACGGAACCGCCACCACCCAGCTGACTCAACTGCTCGCCGCCGCCATCGCCCAGCTGCCACCGCCGCTGGCCACCCCATCCGCCGTCCTGGACATCGGCCGTAAGAGCCCCGGCTGGACACCCCGCCAGCGTGACGCCCTGTACGCCCAGTACGGCGGCCGGTGCAGTGCGCCCCGCTGCACTGGACCCATCGACGTCATTCATCACATAATTTACTGGCTCTACGGCGGCAAGACCCGCACCATTAACGGAGCTCCGTTCTGCGACTACCACCACTGGCTCGTCCACGAAGGCGGCTGGCGCGCCCGCAAGCTCCCGGACGGCACTATCACCTTGCATCCCCCGCCCCCGGGCTGGCGGCCGGGTACCATCTACCGCCACGGCAAACCGCTCACCGAGTGACCCGCGGCGACGTCAAAGCGGAACGGCTAGCATGATCCAGTGGCTGAGCCGTTGCTGGACAGGAACCGGCCCGACGACGCTCACACCGATGCCCGCCTGACGACCGAGCCTGTCATCTGGCTGGGGACGACCTGTCCGGACACCCGTCCGCACCACGTCCCTGTCTGGTTCTGGTGGCGTGATCCCGTGGTGCTCATCTTCTCGATGCCGGCCACCCAGAACGTGCGGAACCTGCGCCGTAACCCGCAGGTGTCACTGACGCTCGATTCGGCAGCGGGCGGCCATGCTTGCCGAGGGACGCGCCCGGCTGGACGCGACGAACGCGACGGACGCGGCGGACGCTACGGACGCGGCGGACGCGACGGACGCCGCGGACGCCGCCCCTCCGGGCCGCCTGGACGTAAACTCGTGCTGCGCAGGAGGGTGCTTCCGGGTCCGCGGGAAGGACTGAGTCCACCTCCAGGTGCTCCATCCAACGGCTGTGACTTCTTCCTCAGCCTGGACGCGGACCGCAGGCGTGAGAGGGAGACGCCGTGTCCGATTCACTGCCAGGCCGCCCGGATCTCGACCAGCTGCGCCGCCAGGCCAAAGAACTCCGCAACGCCGCACAGCGGGGCGACCCGGTTGCCGCTAAGCGCATTGCCCGCCAGTTGTCCCCGCGCGCAGGCAACTCGGTTGCGCTCGCCGTCGCCCAGCTGGTGATCGCCCGCGAGCATGGCTTCGCCAGCTGGCCGAAGCTGAAGGCCGCGATCGATGCGGCCGGGGAAGGTTCCCGGCGGCAGGTTGCGGAGTTCCTCGCGGCTAGCACCGAAGGCCGAGCCGAGCTTGCCGCGGGCCTTCTCGACGCCAACCCGTCCATCGGGCGGGCGAACATCTTCACCGCCGCGGTTAGCGGCGACGCCGACCGGGCCGCGGAGCTGGTGGCGAACGCGCCGGCCAGCGCACTGGCGATCGACGACGAGCGAGGGTGGCCACCCCTGCTGTACGTCTGCTACACGCAGTGGCACCGCATCGATCCCGGGCGAGCCGCGGGGACCGTGGCGGTGGCGCGGCTGCTTCTGGACGCCGGCGCCAGTCCTGACACGAACAACGGCAGCCGCCCCGACCGGAACTACCGCTCAGCACTGCACGGCGCGGTGAGCGCGAATAACCCGGGGATCACCCGGCTGCTGCTGGAGCGCGGCGCCAATCCCGACGACCGCATTTCGCTCGGCGTTGCCGTGGGCTGGCGCGACCACGAGTGCCTGCGGCTCCTGCTCGACCACGGCGCCACCGTGTTCGGCACGTGGGTGCTGGACAGCGCGGCCATGGCGGACGACGAGGAGGCTGTCCGGCTGCTGCTCGATGCGGCTAGCCGGACCGGGCCGGCTGAACGGGTCGCTGATCTCGCGACCCAGGTCCTCGCCGACGCGGCTAAGTGGGGCTCGGCCGCGGTGGCCGAGACGCTCCTGGCCTTCGGTGCGGATCCGGACGCCGCGACCTCGGAGGGGCGGCCGCTGAAGAACGCCGTTCGGGCAGGCCAGGTCGAGGTCGTCAGCATGCTGACAGATCACGGCGCCACCAGCGAGGTCAGCCTCGTCAACCGGTTCCTCGGCGCCTGCGCCCGCGCGGCGCGCAGCGAGGCCGAACGGCTCCTCACCGGAGACCCCGGCCTCACCGGCCAGTTCTCCGATGCCGACCGTGCCGCCATCGTGGAAGCCGCTGGTCATCAGGGGACCGATTCGGTTGCCCTGATGCTTGATCTCGGATTCTCCGCAGCTGCCCGCGACGACCTCGGCGAGACTGCGCTGCACACCGCCGCGTACGAGGGCCAGGCGCAGACCGTGCGGCTCCTCATCGATCGGGGGGCCGACATAGACGCCCGGGACGGCCGCTTCGACAGCACCCCCCTCGCCTTCGCCACGGTTGGCAGCGGTGAACGCCCCAATTCCCATGGCGACTGGGCCGAGACGGTACGCCTTCTGCTCGATGCCGGCGCCGGACGCGACGAGGTCTGGATCTCCGGGAAGCCGCCGAGCCCGCAGGTTGCCGAGGTACTGCGGGCCTACAGCGTGACCGAGGACCAGCCCGAAGACCAGCCCGGGGACCTGTCTTCGCCCGGTACCGGCCTCCTGCGCGAGCTCGCCGAGCACCTCCGCGTCGCTTACGACACGGCCGATCTGGAACTGTTCGCCTCGCTGCTGCACCCAGATGTGCAGTGGGGCGGCGGCCCTGAGGGGTGCACGAACCGTGCCCAGGTGCTCGCGCGATATCAAGACCAGCTGAGCCGGGGTTTCCGCGCACAGGTCACCACGTCAGAGGTCCTCGGGGACGCTGTCGTTACCGGTCTGGCCGTCGCCCGCCCGGCCGTGGGAGCCCGGCCCGCTCCACCCGACGTCATCTACCAGGTGTTCCGGGTCAGCGACGGGTTCATCGTCAGCATCACCGGCTACCAGGACCTGGCCGCCGCCCGCGTGGCCGCGAAGGAGCCCATCGAGTAGATCAGCTTGCGCATCACGATCCCTTCGTCGTCAGCGAATTCCGTCAGCGGCAACGGCTGAGCGGCTAGAAGCTGTCCCGCCGGGCCTGCAGGAAGGACCGCTCAGCCTGGTTGGCGGTGCAGGCGATCGCCGCGTCGTAGGCGGACCTGGCGTCGTCGCGGCGGCCGAGCCGGCGCAGCAGGTCCGCGCGGGTGGCATGGAACAGGTGATAGCCGTCGAGGCTGAGCTCGTCGACGAGGCCGAGGGCCGGGGACGGGCCGTGCACTTCGGCGTAGGCGACGCACCGGTTGAGCGCCACGACGGGCGTGGCCGCCACCGCGAACAGCTGATCGTACAGCGCAAGAATCTGCTTCCAGTCCGTCTGCGCGGCGGCCGGGGCGTCGCTGTGCACGGCGCTGATCGCGGCCTGGAGCTGGTAGAGCCCGGAACGGTTGCGGCGCAGGCAGGCCCGGACCAGCTCCTGGCCCTCGGCGATCATGCCGTGGTCCCACTGGCTGCGGTCCTGGTCGGCGAGCAGGACCAGCGAGCCGTCCGGCCCGGTCCGGGCCCGGCGGCGCGCCTCGGTCAGCAGCAGCAGCGCCAGCAGGCCCGCCACCTCCGGCTCGTCCGGCATCAGCTCGGCCAGCAGCCGGGCGAGCCGGATGGCCTCGGCGCACAGCTCGGACCGGACCAGCTCGTCGCCGGCCGAGGCCGTGTAGCCCTCGTTGAAGACGAGGTAGACCACCGCCAGCACGTACGGGAGCCGGTCGGGCAGCTCCGCGTCGCGCGGCACCCGGTAGGGGATGCCGGCGTCGCGGATCTTGCGTTTGGCCCGGACCAGGCGCTGGGCGATGGTCGGCTCGGGTACCAGGAACGCCCGGGCGATCTCCGCCGTCTGCAGCCCGGCGATGAGCCGCAGGGTAAGGGCGAGCTGCGCCTCGGCGGCCAGCGCCGGGTGACAGCAGGTAAAGATCAGCCGCAGGCGGTCATCGCGCACCGGTCCCACCTCAGGTTGCTCTGCCTCGACGGACATAAGGACCGCCTGGGCCTCCCGGCCATAACGGGTTGACTCCCGGCGCAGCCGGTCGAGTGCCTTGTTGCGGGCCGTGGTGACGATCCAGCCGCCGGGGTTGGGTGGCACCCCGGCGGCGGGCCAGCGCGCGGCGGCCACGGCGAACGCCTCCTGGACCGCCTCCTCGGCGAGATCGATGTCGCCGAAGACGCGGACCAGGGTGGCGACCGCGCGTCCCGAGCTTTCCCGGTACGCCTGCTCGATGGCGGCAGCGTCCGCCCCGGGCACGCGCTATTCCTCCGGCATGTCCTGGAACGGCCGGACCTCCACCGGGCCGCCGCAGGCCGCTGACCCGCGGGCCGCGTAGCCGAGCGCGGCATCCAGGTCGAGGGCCTGGATGACCCAGAACCCGCCCAGCTGCTCCTTGGTCTCGGCGAACGGCCCGTCGGTGGTGACGACCTGCCCGCCCTGAGCGCGGACGACCGTGGCCGTGGACGGCGGGTGCAGGCCGCCGGCGAACACCCAGGCGCCCTCCGCCCTCAGCTCGGCGTTGAAGGTATCGACCGCCTTATAGGCCTGCTGCATCTCGGCCTCGGACGGGACGGGCTCTCCCTCGACCATGTGCACGGCGAGCAGGTACTGCTTCATGTCGCTACTCCCTTGTGTCGGGGCCTGCCCCTTGGCGGCCTCTCACCCCAGTTCACGAACGAGGATGGCCGGAATCGACACCGGCCAGGAAAAAGCCCGCGCATTTCCTCCCGGGCCAGATCTTTTCCCGAACGGCTGAAGGCTACCCAGCACCTGGTTCACGGGGGCCCGGCGATGGCATCGGCGGCGCGGGCTACCAGTGACGTCTTGCCCGACTCGCCGCTCTCCAGCCTGTCGGCGAGCCGGTAGGCGGAATACAGCCCGCGTACGCCGAGCCACCGGGCCGGCTCCGGTTCCCAGCGGCGGGCCCGGTGGCCGACCCAGGGCAGCGCGGTCCGGGGCGTGTCCCGGCGCAGCACGAGGTCGGCCAGCGTGCGGCCCGCGAGATTGGCCGCCGCCACGCCGTGACCGGTGTAGCCGCCCGCCCAGCCGAGCCCGGTGGCCTGATCGAGCGAGACGGTCGCGCACCAGTCCCTGGGCACGCCGAGCACGCCGCACCAGGCGTGCTCGACGCGAGCTTGCCGGACCTGCGGCAGCAAGGTGCGCAGCGTCTGGCTGAGCGCCTCGGCCGTCCCCGGCTGGGTCGCGCCCCGGTCGTCGAGGCCGGAGCCGAACCGGTACGGGACGCCGCGGCCGCCGATGGCGATGCGCCCGTCCGCGGTGCGCTGGGCGTACATGTAGACGTGCGCCTCGTCGCCCAGCGTCTCGCAGCCGTCCCAGCCGATCTGGCCCCACACGTCGTCGCCGAGCGGCTCGGTCACGATCATCGAGCTGTTCATCGGCAGCAGGGACCGGCGCTGGCCGGGCATCCGCGCGGTGAAGCCCTCGGTGGCGCGCAGCACGTACCGGGCGGTGACGTCGCCGAACACGGTGCGCGCGCGGTGCGGCTCGATGCGGGCCACCGGCGTCGCCTCGTAGATTTCCGCCCCGGCTCGCTCGGCGGCCTCGGCCAGTCCGGCCACCAGCTTGGCCGGCTGCACCCTGGCGCAGTGTGGTGTAAAGAGGGCGCCGCGTGCGTTCGGCAGAATAATCCGGCTGGAGAGCTCACGGCGGTCCAGGTAGCGGACATCAGCCTCCGCCAGGCCCCAGCCGCGGTCGCGGCGCAGCGCGTCCTGCAGCCGCTGGTGCTGGGCGGTCGTGACCGCGACGCTCAGGCTGCCGCCCTTGACCAGGTCGGCATCGACGCCCTCGGCGGCGCAGAACGCGGCGACCTCGTCCACCGTCTGCTGCAGCTGGCGCTCCATCTCCAGCACGCCGGCCCGGCCGCGCGGGCCGTCCGCGTAGCGGTCGCGGGAACCGGGCAGGGCCGCGGTCAGCCAGCCCCCGTTGCGGCCCGAGGCGCCGAACCCCGCGAACGCGGCGTCCAGCACGATCACCCGCAGGCCGGGCTCGGCGCGGGCCAGGTACCAGGCGGCCCACAGCCCGGTGAAGCCGGCGCCGACAATGCAGACGTCCGCGTCGGCCGGCCCGGGCAGCGACGGGCGGCGCGGCGGGAAGCCGCCGCTGGCGTGCCACCAGAAGGACACGTCGCCGTTACGCATGAGCCCGCCGCCGATTCCGCCGCCGCCGCATCGGTGCCATAGGCCAGCAGGCTAGCGTTTTGAGCCGGCGGTCACGACGCGGAGGCGGTGCGGCTGACGATCGGGCAGCCGACGGACCGGGCAGCTGACGGCCGGCCAGCACGGCCGGGGCACCACGGACGGGGCAGCTGGGCAGCACAGTCGAAGGGCGGAGCAGATGAGCAGCACGGCAGGCAGCGATCCCGCGGGGTTCATCAGCGATGCGCTGCGGGCCGCGGTGGTGGACTGCGCCCGGCGGATGGTGACCGACGGGCTCGTCATCGGCACGTCGGGCAACGTGAGCGCGCGGTCCGGTGACCTGATCGTCATCACGCCGAGCGGCTGCCGCTACGAGACGCTCCGGCCCGACCAGCTGTGCGTGATCAGCGTGCACGGCCGCCCGCTGGCCCTGCCGCTCCGGCCGTCGTCTGAGCTGCCCATGCACCTGGCCGCCTACCAGCAGACGGGGGCCGGGGCGGTGGTGCACACCCACTCGATGTTCGCGACCGCGGTCGCGACGACCTGCCCCGAGCTGCCGGCCATCCACTACACGATCGGGCTGCTCGGCGGGCCGATCCGGGTGGCGCCGTACGCGACGTTCGGGACCAGGGAACTGGCCGACGGGCTGCGGGCGGCGCTGGCCGGCCGCCACGGCGCCCTGCTGCAGAACCACGGGGCGCTGACGGTCGGGCAGGACATCGAGCAGGCCTACGACCGGGCCCGCATGCTGGAGTGGCTGGCCGAGCTCTACTACCGGGCCGGCCGCCTGGGATCACCGCGGGTGCTGAGCGCGGCCGAGCTGGACGCGTTCGGCACCCAGGTGTCCGCGCTCTCTTACGGGACCAACGACCGGCCGCCAGGCCCGGACGCTTGACCGCGTGTTGGTGCCGGGGGATCGCGGCGCCGGCGGACACAATGTGACCAGGCCCCTCCATGCATGAGATGGAGGGGCCTGATTCAGCTCGCGCGCAGGGCGGCCGCGCCGGGATAATGGCCGGGATGGACCCGGCGATAACGGCCCTGGAGCGGGTGGCGGCGCTGCACTGGCAGGGCGTCGAGCAGGAACGCCTCGGTGACTGGCTGCTGCGGGCGGCCGGCGGGTTCACCGGGCGGGCGAACTCGGCGCTGCCGCTCGGCGATCCGGGCATGCCCGCCGGACGGGCCGTTGCCGAGGTCGTGGCCTGGTACTCCCGGCGCGGCCTGACCCCCATGATCGTCATCGTCCAGGGCTTGCGGGCCAGGGCAACGGACCTCGATGACCTGCTGGTCCGGTGCGGCTGGTCGGCGCCGCGGATCCCGGTGATGGTGATGACCGCCCGCAGCGAGACCGTCGCCTGCTACCAGCGGGACATCGGGATGACCCTCGCGGCCGAGCCGGACACCGAGTGGCTGGCGCTCTACCGCTTCATGGGCGAGCCGCTGCCGCCGAACGCGCTGCCGGTGCTGATGTCGGCGCCGGTCCAGATGTTCGCCAGCGTGCGCCGCGACGGCCGTACCGTGGCCACCGGCCGGCTGTCACTGGCCGGCGGCTGGGGCGGGATCACCGCGATCGACGTCGATCCGGCCTGGCGGCGGGGCGGCCTGGGCACCGCCGTCACCGCGGGCCTGGCCGCGCAGGCAACCGCGCACGGAGCCGACCGGCTCTTCCTCCAGGTCGAGGAAGAGAACGCCGCCGCCCGCACGCTCTATGCCCGCTGCGGGTTCTCCGACCATCACCGCTACCACTACCGGCTCGCACCCGGCCCCTGAGACCGTCAACCTCTTGATCATCCCGACTGGACCGTCTCCCTATGCGAGACGGGGCGGGGCTGAGGACGGGCCGCGACGGGGCGGGCTCAGGCGTCGCACAGGGCGAGCAGCTTGGTGACCGTCGCCGAGTTACGCGCCGTGCCTGCCCCGCGGGCGGACATCGGGCCGCCGGCCCGGCCGAGCAGCTTGGCCAGCTCGCTGGTGCCGAACCCGTCCGGCGTGTGCAGGAACACCGCGCGCCCGACCAGCGCGACGGTGTCCCGGCTGCCCTTCGCCGCGGCCTGCTCCTGAGCCTGCGCCAGCCGGTCCGCCATCCCGGTCTCCGGGTCGGCAGGCAAGAAGATCACGTGCACGAACCTGGGGTTCGGCTCGCTAGCGTACGGGTTGTCGCTGGCCACCTGGGCGAGTTCCGCCCGGGTGAGCACGACCACCCCGGCCTGCACGCCCAGCCGCTTCGCGACCGCCTGCTCCAGTTCGGCGGCCAGCCGCGCCGAGTCGGCCTGGTCCGCGCTGAACAGCACGTTGCCGCTCTGGATGTAGGTGGCGACGTCGGCGTGGCCGAGCGAGGCCACGACCTCGCGCAGGTCAGCCATGGTGACGCGCTTGTGGCCGCCGAGGTTGATCCCGCGCAGCAGCGCGATGTGGGTAGGCACCCCAGCATCCTGCCGCAGCGGGCCGCGGCGCGCACGTCAGCCCCGGCCGCCAGTGGCCGGCCGCAGCGCGGACAGGCCCGGGCGCGGCGGCTATTGTCGTGGTGGAGTTTTCGCGGTCACCAGTCCGGCAGGGAAGGCGAGCATGGCGTTTGATCCGACCCAGCTTCCCGCGGATCTGCCGGTCCCGCAGGATGACGGCGCCGCGGCGCACCTGGCCGGCCTGGCCATGCCGCCGATCGCGCTGTCCTCGACCAGCGGCGAGCCGATGCGGGTGGACACCGTGCCGCCCGGCTTCAGCCGGCTGGTCATCTACGCCTACCCAATGACCGGGCTGCCCGGTATCCCCGTCCCTGACGGCTGGGACGAGATCCCCGGCGCCCGCGGCTGCACGCCGGAGACGTGCGGGTTCCGGGACCATGCCGCCGAGCTCGCGACGCTCGGCGCCGCCGTGGCCGGGCTGTCCACCCAGTCCACCGGCTACCAGCGGGAAGTAGCCGAGCGGCTGCGGCTGCCGTTCCCGCTGCTCAGCGACGCCAGCCTCACCCTCACCCGGACGCTCGGGCTGCCCACGTTCGATATCGACCTGGCGCCCGACTACGAAGGCGGCGGGCGCAGGTCACTGCTCAAGCGGCTCACGCTCGTCATCAGCGACGGCGTGATCGAGAAGGTCTTCTACCCGGTCTTCCCGCCGGACGGCCACGCAGCGGAGGTGCTCGCCTGGGCGGGCGGCGCGCCGCGATGAGATTTCTTCCCGAACGGTGCCGGGGCCGGCGTCCGCGCCGGGCGCGGGTCACGGCGGCACTAGCCCTGGCGCCGCTGGCGCTCGCGGTGGCCGTGGCCGGCTGCGCCCAGCAGCCTGCGGCACCGAGCACGTCGGGCAGCGCGCTGACGTCGAACCCGGCCGTCGATCCGGGCAGCCCGCTAGGCGGCAGGCCAGCCCAGGACCAGCCCTGGATCGAGGTCGTCTCGGCCAGCGGGAAGATCCTTTTCCGCCACGACGGCCGGTTCAGCCAGCCCGGGTGGAGCAACGCGATGCGCACGGCGCTGGCTCAGGCGTCGGGCTGACGCTCCGCCCCACCGCCACCCGGTAGTTGTCGAGAATCCCTGCCGCGCTCCGACCAGGTTCACGACAGGCGCCGCAGGGCGCCCGCTGGCGCGGCAGGTCCTCGGCACGCTCGTCCGCCGGTACGGGCAGTTCGACGCCTGCGAGGACGCGGTGCAGGAGGCGCTGCTCGACGCCAGCATCCAGTGGCCGGCCAGCGGCGTGCCCGACAACCCCAGGGGGTGGCTGGTCACCGTCGCGTCCCGGCGGCTGACCGACCAGTGGCGCAGTGAGGCCGCGCGCAGGCGCAGGGAAGTCACCGTGGCCGCGCTGGAGCCCCCGGCCGGGCCGGCCGGGCCGGCCGGGGCGGCCGGGGCGCTGCCCGGCGACGGCCTGGCCGCCGAGCAGGACGACACGCTGACGCCGGGCCAAGCAGCGGATCAAGGCCAGCGGCACCGGCTTGGGTATGCCGTCGCAGCCGGAGCACTCCGACCGGCTGCCGGTCGTGCTGCACGTGCTCTATCTCATCTTCAACGAGGGCTACACCGCCAGCTCCGGCCCCGGGGTGCACCGCACCGAGCTGACCGCCGAGGCGATCAGGCTGACCCGCGCCGTGCACGCGCTGCTGCCCGGCGACGGCGAGGTCACCGGGCTGCTGGCGCTCATGCTGCTCACCGACGTGCGGCGCGCCGCCCGCACCAGGCCGGACGGCACCCCGGTCCCGCTCGCCGAGCAGGACCGGTCCCGGTGGGACGCCGAGGCGATCGGCGAGGGTACCGCGCTGATCAGCCACGCGCTAGCCACGGCCCCGCCCGGCCCGTACCAGGTCCAGGCGGCCATCGCCGCGGTCCACGACGAGGCCGCCCGGGCGCAGGACACCGACTGGCCGCAGATCCTCGCCCTCTACGGGCTGCTGGAGCGGCTGACTCCCGGGCCCGCGGTCGCGCTCAACCGCGCGGTGGCGGTCGCCATGGTGCGGGGCCCGCGAGCCGGCCTGCAGGTGCTCGCCAGCCTGGACGGCGACGGCCGGGTGACCGGCAGCCACCGGGCCGATGCGGTCCGCGCGCACCTGCTCGAGCTGGCCGGCGACCGCACGGCCGCCCGGGCCGCGTTCACCCGCGCCGCGCGGCGGACCACCAGCCTGCCCGAGCAGCGCTACCTGCAGGCACAGGCCTCGCGGCTCGGTGAGCAGGGCCCGTAACGAGCAGGGCCGTCGCGAGCCCGGTCCGTAAACTGCCACCCGGAGGTGGTCCGATGCCAGCGCAGCAGGGAGTCCCTGAGCTCCGGCAGGTAGTCCTGGACAGTACCGACGTGCGGGCGCTCGCGGAGTTCTACCGTGAGCTGCTCGGCTTCAGCTACCGGCCCGGGGACGAGCCGCCGGCCGCAGGCGAGCCGGACCCGGCCGGACAGGACTGGCTGGTGCTGCAGGACTCGGGGGGCACGCGCCGGCTGGCCTTCCAGCAGGTGGCGGAGCTGCCGGAAGCGACGTGGCCATCGGGCCCGACGCCGCAGCAGCTGCACCTGGACCTGACCGTTCACACGACACAGGACCTCGATGCCCAGCACGAGCGGGCGCTCGCCCTGGGCGCACGGCTGCTGCTGGACCGCACCGATGATCCCGACGAGCCGCTGCGGGTCTACGCGGATGCCGCCGGGCACCCCTTCTGCATCTTCGTGACCGCACCGCCGCCGGGCTGAGCCCCGGCGGCGGCGATCAGGGCGCGGCCCGCGCTCGCCGGGCTGCGGCCGGGGGACACCCCGCGCTGCCTCCCGGCAGCTCGTTTGCGAACGCCGTACTCAAGCTCGTATCATCATTGGCGAACAGTGTTCGCGAATGAGACGGAGGATGGCGATGACGACCACCGGAGCCGGACCCGGAGCTACCCGCTATGCCCGCAACGGCAGCGTCGACATTGCCTTCGAGGATCTCGGCGGCGCGGGCGGTGACCCGCTGCTGCTGGTGATGGGCCTGGGCGTATCGAGGTTCTGGTGGCCGCAGGGTCTCGTCGACGAGCTGGTCAGCCATGGCTTTCACGTGGTCGCCTTCGACCAGCGTGACGCCGGCGAGTCCACCCGGCTGCCGGACACCGGGGCCAGCAGCCCGGTCGCCGCGCTGCTGCGCCTGCACCCGCCGGCCTACACAGCCGAGGACATGACCGACGATGCGGTGGCCGTCCTCGACGCCCTGGGCTGGGACTCCGCGCACCTGTTCGGAGCGTCGATGGGTGGCCAGCTGGTCCAGCGCATCGCGCTGCGCCACCCCGGGCGTGTCCGCAGCATCACGTCCGCGGCGTCGCTGCCCAGCGACGTCAGCGGTATCCGGGCGGCTCGCTATGTGCACCTCGGGCAGGTGGCCAGGTTCGCCCGGATGAAGTTCCCGGCAGGACGCGACGGCGACATCGCCCTCGGCCTCGCCCTCGCCCGCGCGGTGGCCTCACCCGGATACCCCTTCGACGAGGAAGCGGCTCGCCAGCGGATCGAGCGTGACGTCGTCAGCGGTGTCCGTGACACCCGCGCGCAGAGCCGTCAGGCCGGGGCGACGTGGCACGGCGGCCGGCTGGCCGGGCTCCGGGTGCCCGCCCTCGTGCTGCACGGCGACGCCGACCCGCTGCTGCGCCCCGCCGCGGCGCGGCGCACCGCGGCCGCGATCGAAGGCGCCAGGCTCGTGATCCTGCCGGGCGTGGGACACGATCTCCCGCGGGCGGTGTGGCCGCGGGTGGCCGACGAGGTCCGGGCCCTCGCCGACCGGGCCGACGCCCTCTGCCCGGCGGCGGACAGCACCTGAACCGCGCGCCGTCACATCCGCCCAGCGGTCAGGGCGGCCGAGGAGTCTGGCGTACCCGGCCGGGCAGGCCGGGAAGTATCTCCCGGCCTGCCCCCCTGCCCAGCCAGGCCGCGCGTATCCCTGGCCGGCGAAGGCACGCATGCCTTACCGGTTCCGGGGACCACATGAGGAAGAGGGCGGCGGGTGCGGCCCGATACATCACCAGGCGGTCAGGATGCGCCCAGGGCGATGAACGACCATGCGGTGGCGGCCCGCACCGGGTCGCCGCCGAAGCCCGCCCTGGCGTCGCGCAACGCCTGGCCCAGGGTGACGCCGCGGCGCAGCTGCCGGTGCAGCTCGACCATCAGGCCGACGGTGGCCTCGTCGTTGACCGGCACGACGCTGGCGACGATCCCGGCCGTGCCGAGCGGTACGAGCGAGCTGGTCAGGCCGAGCAGCTCGTTGGCCCCGGCCTGGACGAGCACGCCGGAGTCGCAGCTGGACAAGACCAGCCGGTACGGCGCGCGGTGCAGTCCCTCGAGGTCATGCACGGTCAGCGGGCCGTCGTCCAGCTGCAGCGACGAGAACAGCGGGCTGTCGGCCCGGAACGTCCCGTGCGCCGCGATGTGGGCCAGCGGCGCGCCGTCGAGAGCCGCAAGTACCCTGCGCGCGGTGGCCGTCCCGCGGGACAGCACGGTGGCGCCGGGATACTCCGTGGACAGCGCCTGCAGCTCACCGCCGCCAGCGCCGAGGCCGGGACCGCGGATCAGCGCCGTCGCGCCGCCCTCAGGAGGTACCGTCGCGCGGGCCTGCAGCCAGGCGCGGGCCGACGGGGCGACGCTGACCGCCCGGTCCCGCAGCGAGGGCAGCAGGGCCCAGGGCACGGCCTGCAGCCTGCCGGGCGGTACCACGATCACCGGACCGTCGCCGAGATGCCGGCTGAAGGAGCCGAGCAGGACGGTCTCCAGCCTGGTGCCTGTCCCCTCTAGCACCGCCAGGCCGCCGTCCTGGCCGGCGCCGCGCCCGTGCGCGAGACGCCGCAGCGTGAAGCGCGCGTACTCCACCTCGCGGGCCGCATCGTCGAGCCGGCCTCCGGTGACGTGCCTGACCCGGCCGGCACCGCAGACCAGCAGGTGCAGGTCGCCGTCGATCGCGACGATCTGGACCAGCGTGGCGTCGCCGAGCTGGCCGAGAAACGACGCGACGTCGAACCTGTGCCCGCCGCCAGGGCCGCCGCCCTGAGATCTCAGGACCCTGGCCCTAACGACCTGCTCCAGCCGTAGTTGCTCACGGCGCAGGATCACGGTCGGATCGCCGCCGGCCGCAGCCCGGTCGACGCGGCTGGTCACGTCGCGAAGTGCGGTCAGCTCCGCCTGGAGGCCAGCATCGTCCACCGGGCGGGCCCGCGGGACCGCGAGGGCTGACGCCCGCCATCTCTCGCTCCACGCGAGCAGCTGCCGGGACCGGCCTGACCTGAGCGCGGCCCGCTGGGCCAGTGCCGCGAGCTCGGCGCCCTGTGCGGTGGCCTGGGCCCGCAGTTCGGAGGCGCCGAGCGTGACGAGATGCTCGTCCAGGACCGCCAGCCCGTGGCGGCAGGCGCTCAGCAGCCGCCGCTGGTTGCCCGTCGCATCTGCTCGCAGCGCCTCGGCGAGCCAGCCCTGGGCGCGCGTCAGGGCCGAGACGCGGCGGTGCCTGCTGACCGCCGCCTCGGCGAGGTGGCGGTCAGCATCCAGCTGCCTGCCTAGCGCCAATGCGATCCGGCCGGCCAGCAGGCGCGCCTGCTGTGCGTCAGCGGAGCCGAGGTTGTCCAAGCTGAGCGCGACGTGCTCGGTCTGATGCAGCAGTGCAGGGGTTACCGGGCCGACCACGAAACGCGCCTGCAGGTGCAGCAGCGCAGCGTGCGACTGCCACCATGGTCTGCCCTGGGCGCGAAACATGCGCCGTGCCGCCTCGGCCCGCTCCGTGGCTACCTGCGGTCGGGCGGCAGCCAGGGCCGCCTGCGCGGCGCTGAGCAGCAACTCGGCCTTCTTCGTGGCCTGTCCGCCGTTGCCGGGAAACTCGCGGACCGCGTCGTCGGTCTGACGGAGCGCATCATGCGGCAGGCCAGCCGCCAGCAGCACGGCACACCGGTCGATGCTCACGTCGGGCATCCCGATGTCAAGTAGCCGGTAGCGACGATCCGCTTCCTCCAGGCCGGACAGAGCCCTGGGCAGGTCGCCGGAGCGGAATGCGACGAGGCCGCGATTGTGCCAGATGTAAGCGACTTCGACGTCCTGGCTGGTGGTGGCGAACAACCGCTCGGCCCTGCCGAGGTCGAGATCGGCTCTTCGGGTGGCCCCGCAAGCGAGCTGCACGAGCGCGCGGGCGGTCAGCGCCCGGGCCTCCCACATACCGTCGCCCGCCGAGCGCAGAATGCGCACTGCGCGGCGCAGGTCATCGAGAGCCTCCTCGTGCCGCCCGAGAACCTGCAGAGCAATGCCCCTGCGCACCAGCACGTGCCCGGCCGCCTGGCCGGCCGCCAGTGCGAGGGACGAGTCGAACGCTGCCAGCCCCTGGCCGGTGTTGCCCTGGTAGATCAGGGCAACACCGAGTGCCGCGAGCACGTCGGCCTGACGGTCGGTAGAGCGGGCAGCCCGGGCAAGGCGCAGCGCGGCCCGCAGTTCGCGTGTCCCCGCGTCCAGATCACCCCACTCGCGCAAGACCATGCCGATGGCCTGGCGGGCTACCGAGGCCTCGTAGGGCGCAGGAGAGCCGGCCAGGACGTCGCGTGCCCTTGCCATAAGCTCGTCCGGCCGAGAGCCGAGCAGTGGCAGTAGGTCCAGTACCTGACCAGGAACACCATCGTCCTGCTTAGTCCCGGCTGCCATGGGATGGATGGTAAGCCTGGCCATGCGGATGGTCCACTGACATACTTAAGGGTCATATCGAGACATACTGACCGACGGCGAGCGGGGAACATCGCCGCCTGGTGCGAACTTCGAAGGTTGCGATGAATTCCAGGGGCAGCGGGACCGGCGATCAGCCAAGCAAGCTTGATGTTCAATTTCAACTCATCGCGGACGCGTGCGGGCGAGAGGGAACAGACATCGGGATAGTCCGTTTCCCCGATGGCAGCCTCGATTACATGTACCAGCGAGGAGTGATTCTGGTCCGGAGCGGCTACCTGGACCAGGTACGGGCTGTTGTCGGCGTGGACGACAGCGCCGAGGAAAGGGCCACTCATGACCGCTCCGTCGAGGGAGTAACCCTCTATTCGCTAGCCGACGCCAGGATCCGCGACACCTTCGATGCCCTCACGGCGATCGAGAGGGAACTGGGTCCCGGGATCGCGACACCCAATCACATCTTGTCTATCACCCCGGTATTGCCCTGCCCGGCCACCGAACCGGGAGAAGTGCCGCCCGACGCGCCGCCCGATCCCGGTCCCTGCGACGGCGGGGGCAGCGGGGTGTCCATCTACGTGCCCGATACCGGCCTGCTGGAGGACGCAGCCACTCATCCCTGGCTGGCCGGAGTCACCGGGCAGGAGGACGAGTTGCCGCCGCCGGACGGCGCCGGCGTGGTGATGATCCCCGAATACACGGGGCACGGGACCTTCATCGCCGGCGTGGCGCGGTGCATGGCACCGGGCGCGACGGTGCATGTCACCAGTGACTTCACCACGGCGGGCGCGCTTTCTGAGTTCGAGCTCGTCCGCCGGCTCAATCAGGCTCTCGGGCTGGGAGTAACCATCATCAGCCTGTCCGCGGGCGGCACCACCCGGCATAACCTTCCGCTGCTGAGCTTTGAGAGCTTCTGGAACAGATACCGCTTCTGCAAAGGCACGCTGCTGGTCGCGGCGGCGGGAAACAACTCCACCCGCAGGCCATTCTGGCCGGCCGCGTTCCCGCAGGTGGTCGGCGTCGGCGCGCTGGCGGCAAACTGGCGCAGCCGGGCCTACTTCAGCGATTTCGGCTCGTGGGTCGATGTCTATGCGCCCGGCGAGGATCTGGTCAATGCTTATGCGGTGGGCACCTATCAGTACCGGGAACCGCCGAATATCGGGCAGGAGCGGGAGTTCGGCGGCATGGCGCGGTGGAGCGGAACGTCCTTCGCGACGCCGCTGGTGGCTGGGCTGATCGCCGCCAGGATGACCCGCACCGGAGAGGATGCCCGGCTGGCCGCCGACGCGCTCCTCGCCGCGGCGCGCGCGCAGCAGATACCCGGCGTCGGGCCGGTGCTGCTGCCGTGCGACACGGGTGACTGCGACCGGGAGCCCGCGCTCTGCGGCTGCGGCTGCTCGCCGCGCGGCCGGTAGCGGCGGGATGAGCGTGGCCGACGACGACATCGGCTGGCTGGTGACGGCGGCGGCCGACGGGGACAAGGCGGCCTGGCAGGCTCTGGTGCAGCGCTTCAGCGGGCTCGTATGGTCGATCACCCGCGCTTACCACCTGAGCCGCGCCGACGCGGCGGACGTCTCGCAGACGACCTGGCTGCGCCTGGCCGAGCACATTGACAAGCTCAACAATCCCGAGCGTGTCGGTGCCTGGCTGGCGACCGCCGCCAGGCGCGAGTGCCTGCAGAACATCCGGGCGAACGCCAGGACCGTGCCCACGGAGGACATGACCCGGTTCGAGGACCCTGAGGGGGATGACAACCCGACCGAGGAAGAGGTCCTGCGCGCTGAGAGCGAGCGGGAGGATGCGCACCGGGCCAAGGTCATCTGGCGGACGATCGCGCGGCTGCCGCTACGCTGCCGGCAACTGCTCAGGATCCTGATGACATCACCTCCGCCGAGCTATGCCGAAGTCGCCGCGGCACTGGACCTGCCGGTAGGTAGCATCGGGCCCACCAGGGCCCGGTGCCTGCAGCGGCTGCGGCAGGACCTGGCGGGATGTATTTAGCCCCGTTCCGGGCCCTCCTACCTAGTGAGCGGCATGGAGGAGACCGGACATGACTGACGCGGCGGACGACAGCGAGCTGGAGCAGGAGCTCCGGCGGGTAGCTGCTCGCCTCGATCCGGTGCCGCCCGAGGTCGTGCAGGCGGCCGTGGACGCCTTCTCCTGGCGCGACATCGACGCCGAGCTCGCCGAGCTGGTCTTCGACTCGCTCCTGGACGCCGACCAGGCCACGCTGGTTCGCGGGTCATCGGGCCCGCGCCTTGTCTCGTTCAAGACTCCCGAGCTGACCGTCGACGTCGAGGTAACGACCACCGGCTCCGGCCGCGATGTCATGGGCCAGCTCACCCCTCCGCAACCGGCCACGGTGGAGATACGGCACAGCGCGGGGATCGTCAGCACGGACGCGGATGAGCTCGGCCGCTTCAGGTCGCAGTCGCTGCCGGGCGGCCCGGTGAGCCTGCGGCTGAGGCCGGCCGACCGGGGCTCGCGGCCCGCGGTGGTCACCGACTGGCTCGCCATCTGACCTCGGGCCGGCCCAAGAGTCTGGTTAGCGGAAAAAAGAACTAGATCCACGAGTGAACCAAGTGCGGTCCTGAGCCGTGAAACGAGGGGAACGGCACGTCCCGCCCTGAGCTGGCGCTGCCGGGCCGGCTCCAGGCAGCCTCTCACCGACCATTGGCCCTGGCCCGCCCGGCAGCGCCTCCTAACGTCACCAGGCCCGCGGCGTCACCAGGCACCGCAGCGCCGCAGGGCACCGCGGCGGACGCGTCCGCCCGTGCGATCCCGGCCTTCCGTTACGGCGCGGCGAGGAAGCTGTCCACCACCGGCGCGAGCTCCGCTGCCTCGGTGACGAGGCCGAGGTGCCCGCCGTGATAGACGTGCAGCCGCGAATGCGGAATGAGTCGGTGCATCAGGCGGGCGTTGGCCAGCGGGATGATCGGGTCGTCGTCGCCGGCCATGATGAGCGTCTGCTGCCGTAGCAGCGGCAGGAACGGCAGGCTGGTCCAGGCCGCGCCCGCGGTGAGCTGGTACAGGTAGCCGCGGGGAGAACCCACCCGCAGGTGGGAGTGCATCGCCGCCGCCACCCGGTCCGGCGCGGTTCGCGCGCTGCCGCCGTACAGGACCGGCGCGACGCGCTCGAGGTAGCGGCGGTCCAGGTAGCGCCGCGGCGTCACCATCTTGGCCAGGATCGCCGGGCTGGCCGGCACCATGAGCGAGCCGGTGGCGGTACTGACCAGCACCAGCCGGCGGCAGCGGGAGCGCTGGAAGGCGGCGAAATGCTGGGCCACGCCGCCGCCCCAGGAGATACCGAGCACGTCCACCGCGTCGTAGCCGAGCCCGGACAGCATCCGGGCGATCATCCGGCACAGCCCGGTGAAGCGGTAAGGCACCGCGGGCAGCGGCGAGCCGCCGACCCCCGGGGCGTCGAAACGGATCACCTCGAGCGACGGCTCGAGCGCGTGACGAGCGGCTGCAGCAGGTCGAGGCTGGCGCCGATGCCGTTGATCAGCAGCAGCGGCACCCGGCTCGGGTCGCCGCGCCGGACGGCGACGCGCAGCTGCCGTCCGCCGACGGCGAGGCTGCGCAGCTCAGCGGTCGCGGACATCAACGGTCGAGGACATAGGTTCCTGGAGCCGGCCCGAGCGGCTGGAACGGGCTGCGGCCGAGTGTCCGCGGCGCGCGGCGCTGCCCGCCGCCGCGGCTCGCCAGCCAGGACGAGTAGTCCGGCCACCAGCTGCCGCTGACCGTCGAGGCCGCCGCCTGCCAGGCCGCCGGGTCGGCCGGGCTTTCCGGCGCGGTCTGGAACGTCGCCTTCGGGTTGGTCGGCGGGTTGACCATGGAGGCGACGTGCCCGCTGGTGGACAGGATGAAGCGGACCGGGCCGCCGAACAGCCGGGCACTGCGGTAACAGGACTGCCACGGCGAGATGTGGTCGGCCACGCCCGCGACCACGTAGGCCGGCACGTCGACCTTCGACAGATCGACGGGAGAGCCGAGCATCGTGGCCTTCCCCGGCTCGGCCAGCGCGTTGGCCAGGCCCAGCTCGATGAAGTCGGCATGCAGCGCAGCCGGCAGCCGGGTAGTGTCGGCGTTCCAGTACAGGATGTCGAACGGCGGCGGCCTGCGGCCCTGCAGGTAATTGTTGACCCAGTAGTTCCAGATCAGGTCGTCGGGGCGCAGCCACGCGAATATCTCGGCGAGCGCCGTGCCGTCCAGGTACCCGCGGCTGCCGGAAGCGACCTTCGCCGCGTTGGCGGTCGCTTCGTTGACCAGCGCGGCAGCCGTGCCGGCCCGCGACTGGTCGAGCACGGTGACGCCGAGGTAAAGGCTGGCCAGCCGGTCCACCCGGCCGGTCTCGTTCAGGTGCGCGGCCACCATCGACGAGACGATGCCGCCCGAGCAGAGCGCGCAGATGCCGGCCTTGGCTGACCGGCTGATCGCGCAGGCGGTGTCGAGTGCCTCCAGGACGGCGCCGCCGTAGGTGTCCAGCCCCCAGGCCCGGTGCCTGCGGTCCGGGTTGCGCCAGGAGATGACGAACACCTGGTGCCCCTGGCCCACGAGGTACTCGACCATGCTGCGGCCGGGTGCCAGGTCGGTGATGTAGAACTTGTTGATCATCGGGGGCACGACGACCAGCGGGTACCGGTAGACGGTCTCGGTGGCGGGCTGGTACTGGATGAGCTCGAACACCTCGGTGCGGTACACCACCTGGCCGGGCGTGGCCGCCAGGTCCTTGCCGACCTCGAACGCGCCGGGCTCCACCATCATGGGGATGCGCGGCGGCGCGGCCAGGTCCGACGCCAGGGCCCGGACGCCGCGCACGACGGACATGCCACCGCTGTCGATGGCCGCCTTCCAGCTCGCGGGGCTGAGCAGCGGGTTGTTGCTCGGTGCCGCCGCGGCGATCACGTTCGCCAGCAGGAACTTCATCCGCTCGCTGTCCCGCCAGTCCAGCTCGGCGGTGGCGAGCAGCCCCTCGGCCGTCTGCGCCGCCGCCAGATAGGCCTGCATGGTCCGCTTGAGCAGGGGGTTCTCCGTCCACGCGGGATCGGCGAACCGCCGGTCGCGGCGATGCGGGGTGACCGCGGAACGGCCGGAGACGATCTTGCCGAGCTCCATCGCGAGCAGCGCCACCGTGCCGCCGGTGACCTGCGGCTTGCGGG
This sequence comes from uncultured Actinomycetes bacterium, assembly GCA_963702235.1. Taxonomy (GTDB): domain Bacteria; phylum Actinomycetota; class Actinomycetes; order Streptosporangiales; family Streptosporangiaceae; genus PALSA-505. The sequence continues at coordinate 128,608 of CAVPBZ010000008.1, read as the reverse complement.
CCAGCGCCGCGGCGAGGCGGAGCATGGCGGGGTCCGGCCGGAACAGCCGGAACAGGCCGAGCGCCGCGTCGGACAGCAGCAGGTCGAGCGCGCCCGCGGCCTCGGCAGCCTCGGACGCGGCCTGCGACGCCGCCGATTCGTCGGCGGCACTAGCGGGGCGCGCCGTCACCGCAGCTGCTCTGGCGGCTTCACCTCGCGGCGCAGGATCTTGCCGGTCGGGCCCTTCGGCAGCTCGTCGACCAGCCAGACGTGACGCGGGTACTTGTACGCCGCCACCCGCTCCTTGACGAACGCGCGCAGCTCGTCCTCTGTCGCGCTGGCCCCTGGCTTGAGCGCCACCGCCGCGCCGATTTCCTCGCCCAGGCCGGCATGCGGGATGCCCACCACAGCGGCCTCCGCGACCGCCGGGTGCTCGTGCAGCACCTCCTCGATCTCCCGCGGGTACACGTTGAACCCGCCGCGGATGATCATCTCCTTCTTGCGGTCCACGATGGAGTAGTAGCCGTCGTCGTCGACCCGGCCCATGTCACCGGTGCGGAACCAGCCGTCCGGGATCGCCTCCGCGGTGGCCTCCGGCTTGCCCCAGTAGCCCTTCATCACGTTGTGGCCGCGGATGGCGATCTCGCCCACCTCGCCCGGCGGCACGTCGTTGCCGTCGCCGTCCACCAGGCGCATCTCGACGCCCTCGACCGGCGTGCCGACCGTGCCGGGCTTGCGGACCTTGTCCGGGTGGTTGAACGACGCGACCGGTGAGGTCTCCGACAGCCCGTAGCCCTCCAGGATCATGCAGTCGAACTCCCGCTCGAAGTTGCGCAGCACCTCAACCGGCATGGCCGCGCCGCCGGAGATGCACAGCCGCAGCGAAGAGGTGTCCGGCCGGCGCTCGGCCTGGTGGTGCAGCATCGCGCTGTACATCGTCGGCACGCCCTCGAAGATCGTCACCTTGTCGCGCTCGATGATCTGCAGGGCCTTGCCCGGGTCGAACCTGGGCAGCAGGGTCAGCGTGCCGCCGCCCACGATCGTGGCGTTGAGGGCGCAGGTCAGGCCGAAGACGTGGAACAGCGGCAGGCAGCCCATCACCACGTCATCGGACGAGTTCTTCAGCAGGGTCCTGGCGGTAAGCGAGGCGTTGCGGGTCAGGTTGTCGTGGGTGAGCTCGGCGCCCTTCGGCTTGCCCGTCGTGCCCGACGTGTAGAGGATCACCGCGTCGTCATCGCCGGCCGCACCCGCCCAGGTGGTCCGCGCGGACACTCCGTCCAGCCGGGAGCTGAGGTCCGCGTCGTCGACGGTGATCACCTGCGCGCCCACGTCGGCCGCGCCCTTGGCCGCCTCGGCCGCGGCGGCCTGCCAGGCGAACACCACCTTGGCCCCCGAGTCACCCAGGTAATAGGCCACTTCCCGGCTCTTCAGCAGCGGGTTCATCGGCACCACGATGGCCCCGGCGGCGAGCGCGCCGTAGAAGGCGACCGGGTAGGCCGCGATGTTCGGCAGCATCAGCCCGACCCGGTCGCCCGGCTCGACTCCGAGGGACGTCAGCAGCGTGGCCGCCTGGCCGGCCGCCTCGCGCAGCTGCGCGTAGGTCAGCACGAGGTCGTCCAGCCGGATGGCCGGGTGGTCGGGGCGGGTGTCGGCTGCGGCGTGGAGCTTGGAACTGAGGTTGGCCATGGGTGAATCATGCTCTACGTTCGGGAAATTTCATATGCCGAACGGCGCTGCCGGGGGCACGGGTGGTGCGGGGCCGGGGGGTCTCGGAGAGCTCAGGGATCTCTTCCGCATCCAGAACCTGTTAGAGGGCACGGGTGGTGCGGGGCGGGGCGGTCTCGCCGGGAGCTCGAACTGGCGGGGTGGAGGCGGGGAGGGTGAGGGTTACGCGGAGGCCGTGCGGGGGGTTGGGGGTGGCTCGGGCGGTGCCTTGGTGGGTGGCGGCGGTGGCGGCGACGATGGCTAGGCCTAGGCCGGCGCCGGGACGGTGGGAGGTGGCTTCGGCGCGGTAGAAGCGGTCGAAGACGCGGGGCAGCTGGTCGGCGGGGACGCCGGGACCGTTGTCGGTTACCTCGACGGAGATGGTGCCGTCGTACCTGGTGGCGGTGAGGGTGGCGGTGGTGCCGGGCGGGGTGTGAGCGCGGACGTTGGCCAGGAGGTTGTCGATGGCCCGGCGCAGCTGTTCTTCGTCGCCTACGGTCACGAGACCGGCGGCGACGTGCTCCTGCCAGGTGCGCAGCGGGTCGGCGAGCCGGGCCCGCTCGGTGCATTCACCGGCGAGCGCGCTGAGGTCCACCGGGTCGTGCTGCTGGCCGGGGTGCTGGTCGAGGCGGGCCAGGCGGAGCATGTCGTTGACCAGGCTGCTCATCCGCCGGGCTTCCAGCCCGATGCGGCGCATCGCCTCGTCGACCTGCGCCCGCCCGGGCAGGGCGCCCTGCTGGTAGAGCTCGGCGTTGGCGCGAAGCGAGGCCAGCGGGTTGCGCAGCTCGTGGCTGGCGTCGGCGAAGAACCGCCGGGTGGCCTCCTGGCTGGCCTCACGCTCGGCGATGAAGCCCTCGATCCGGGCGAGCATCCCGTTCAGCGCCGCGCCCAGGCGGCCCACCTCGGTGCGGGGATCCTGCGGGCTGACCCGGTCGGTCAGGTCACCAGCGGTGATCGCATCGGCCTGTCCGGCCATCATTTCCACCGGGCGCAATCCCCGGCGCACGAGCCAGGCGGTGCCGGCGGCGGCGATCAGCCCGGCGGCCGCCGACCCGATGACCAGGATGAGCTCGACCCGGCTGACTGTGTTGTCTACCCCGGCCAGGCTGGTCGTGACGTACAAGATGCCGCGGTGGTCGTCCTCGGCCAGCAGCCGCAACTGGACGTGGCCGTTCTGGCTGGTCACGGTCTGCACCTGCCGGCTGGCGGCGAACCCGGTCAGGCTGCCGGCTGACAGCTGGGGCACCAGGTCGGGATTGCCGCCGATGACCGCCTGCGGCCCGTGGCCCGGGCCAAACGACAACCGGAGGTAGTACTGGTCCAGGAACGGCGGCAGTTGCCCCAGGAACCTGGGCACGCGGTTCTGGCGCACCCGTGCGCGTCTTACCGGGGTTGAGAGTGCCCGCCTTGGCAACGACGTGAAGTCCCGCCGGTACTGGCTGACGACGCTCTGCAGCTGCGCATCGGTCTGGCTGATCAGGTATCTGCGCAGCGCGGTGACCGCGACGATGTCGAACGCGGCTAGCGCGATCAGGATGACCACCAGGACACCGGCCAGGACCCGGGTGCGCAGCGTGGACCGGCGGAGCCGGTCGCGGGCCGGGCCGAGACGCAGACGAGCCCGGCGGAGTCGCCGGGTGTAAGGGTCGGGCGGAGCCGTTCGGATATCAGGGCCTGGCGGAGCCGGATGGGCATCCGGGGCCCGCGCTGCTGGCTAGGCCTCATCGGGGCCTGCCGGGTCGCCGGGGCGGGGCAGGCGGAGGCTGTAGCCGACGCCGCGCTGGGTGTGGATCACGTCCGGACCGTGGGCGGCCAGCTTGCGCCGCAGGTAGGCGACGTAGGTCGCGACCACGGTGCTGGATTCCGCCGAAGTCGTAGTCCCACACGTGCGCCAGCAGCTGCGCCCGGGTCAGCACCCGGCCCGGGTTGAGCAGCAGGTAGCGCAGCAGCCGGAACTCGGTCGGCGACAGCTCGATCAGGTGGCCGGCGCGGCGGACCTCGTAGGTCTCCTGGTCCAGCTCGATGTCGGCGAACGTGAGCACCGGGCTGTCCGGGCCGGGACGGGTGCGGCGCAGCACGCTGCGGATCCGCGCCGCCAGCTCCTCCAGCCCGAACGGCTTGGTCAGGTAGTCGTCGCCGCCCAGGGTCAGCCCGGTCACCTTGTCCGCCTGGGTGTCCCGGGCGGTCAGGAAGATCACCGGGACCCGGCTGCCGTCCCGGCGCAGCCTGCGGACCACCTCGAACCCGTCCACGTCGGGCAGCATCACGTCCAGCACGACCAGGTCGAACCGGCCGTTGCGGGCCAGCCGCAGCGCCTCGGTGCCGGTCTCGGCGGCGGTCACCTCGAAGCCGAGGAACCGCAGCGACGCGGCGACCGCGTCCCGCAGGAACGGCTCGTCGTCGACCACCAGCAGGCCCCCGCGGTCCGGGGGCTGGTCCGCCGTTGCTTCACCCATCGTCTCGATCTTCCCCACCCGGCCATCTGACCACGTCAGCGCCCGCATCGAGTGTGACTCACATGCGAGTTCCATGTGAGTCCGCGGCCGCACCGCGAGCATCTGACGGCGGAAAAGCGGACTGGGCACTGGGCGGCCGGGTCGATGATGTAGTTCATGCCGGGACGAACGCAACTGGTCGCCCACGCTGTCCGGCCTCAGGCCCTGCGGGCCTGGAGCCGGCGCCAGGCAGCCGTGCGTGCGCTCGTCTTCGCCGGTGCCGGCGTGCTGCTGTTCCTGGCCTACCTCAGCGAGTCGCGGACGCTGCCGGTGAACTCGGACGGGGCGGGAAACGCGCTCGAGGCCTGGGACATGCTGCACGGCAACCTGCTGCTGCACGGCTGGCTGCTGACCGACGTGTCGTTCTACACCACCGAGCTGCCGCAGTACATGCTCGTCGAGCTGGCCCGCGGGCTGGGCTCGGACGTGATCCACGTGGCCGCGGCCATGACCTACACGCTGCTCGTCCTGCTGACCGCGCTGCTGGCCCGGGGCCGCGCCACCGGCCGGGAGGCGGCGGCGAGGATGCTGCTGGCGGCAGGGATCATGCTCGTGCCCACGCTCGGGGTGGACGCGAACGTGCTGCTGCTGTCGCCGGACCACACCGGCACGATGGTGCCGCTGCTCGTCATGTGGCTGATCCTGGACCGGGCCGGCCGCTGCTGGTACGTGCCGGTCCTGGCCGGGCTGATCCTCGCGCTCGCCGCCGTCGCCGACACCGTGACGCTGCTCGAGGGCGCGGCGCCGGTGATCCTCGTCTGCCTGCTGCGGGCGTTCAGGGACCGGCGCTCCGGGCAGCCGCGGCGGTTCGAGCTCGCGCTCGCCGGATTCCGCGGCGGCCGCCGCCCTCGTGGCCCGGCTGGCCGTCAGTCTCATCCACCACGGCGGCGGGTTCCTCGTCCATCCGGTCACGTCCCCGTTCGGCGCGTTCGGCATGTTCGGGCAGCGCGCCGTGAACACGGCCAAAGGCCTGCTAGTGCTGTTTGGCAGCGACTTCTTCGGTGGATCTTCGGAACCGAACGCGGGCTTCTTCGGCCACTACCGGCAGCCGAGCGTGGCCATCAGCGCGCTGCACCTGATAGGGGTCGCCGTGGCCATCTGGGCCGTGTGCGTCGCCGTGCGCCGCTGCTACCGCGAGCCGGATCTCGTGCTGACGGGGCTGACCGTGGCCGTGCTGGTGCTCATCGCGGCGTACCTGTTCAGCGGCTTCAGCGCCAACGTCCTCAACCTGCGGGAGATGGCCGGCGTGCTGCCGATGACGGCGGTGCTGGCCGGGCGGCTGCTGCCGGACAGGCTGACCGCCTGGCTGCGGGCCAGGCCAGCCGCCGCCAGCGGGCCGTCCGGCGCGGGCGCCGCTGGCGGCCAGGCCGGCCCGGCAAACGCCGGCGGTCAGGCCGGCCCGGGTGGCGCCAGCGGCCGGGCTGTCCCGGGCGACGGCGCCCAGGGCGACCGCGGGCAGGGCGGTCCGGGCGACGGTAGGCCGGGCGGTCCGGGCGACGGTAGGCCGGGCGGCCGGCCGCGCATCGGGCGGCCGGGCATCCGGCGGCTCGGCGCCGCCGGGCTGGTGACGGCGCTGCTGGCGGCCGGCGGCTGCTACGCGGCGAACCTCGCGTACAACGCCACCCGGCCGCCGGTCCCGGCTCAGTACCAGCTGGTGGCCAGCTGGCTGGCCAGGCACCACCTGGGCTACGGGCTCGGCGGCTACTGGCAGTCCGACAGCATCACGCTGGCGACAGGAAACCGGATCAGCGTCAGGGCGGTCTACCTGGCAGACGGCCAGGCCGCGCCGGGCCAGTGGGAGACGCAGGAGGCCTGGTATGACCCCCGGCGGCACAACGCCGACTTCGCGGTGCTGAGCCCGGGCCGGGGCGGCCTGCAGCTGGCCGCGGTCACGGCGGCGTTCGGGCGCCCGGCGCACGCCTACCACGTGGCCGGCTGCACGGTGCTGACCTGGCACGAGAACCTGCTGACCGACATAGTCAGCTCACCCGCCCCGGCAAAATAAGGCGGCGGCCAGGCAAGCCGAGCGAAGCCGGCCGGGCCGACCGGCACTGCTAGCCGACGCGGTCCGGGGACGGGCTAGCCGCGGCGGTCCGGGGACGGGCTAGCCGCCGCGGTCCCGGGCGCGGCGCTCGCCACGGCGCGGGCCGGTTAGCCGCGGCGCTCGCGCGCGGGGGCCGGGTCGTCAGGCCGCCAGCGCTCGCTGATGTCCGGCCAGGCCGGCGGGGGGCCGGGCAGCGGGCCGGTGCCCGGCGCCCGCAGCCCGTCCATGATCACCGCCAGGTACCGCTGGCGCAGCTGCTTGGTGCGCTCGGGGCTCGCGGTCTTGATCGCCGCCACCAGCTCGAAAGCCAGTGACAGGTCGTGCATCACGGTGCCCGGGCGGAGCACGTCACCGACCCGGTCGAAGAGCTCGGCCAGCAGGTGGCCGGTGTGCCCGGCCAGCGTGAACATGTCCTCGGTCGGGCTGAACTTGCCTGCCAGCGCGAGCGTCATCGAGCTGGTATCCGCGTTGACCAGGCGGCTCATGTAGCTGGTCAGCACCGTCCAGTGGTCCCGGTCGTCGGCGAGCGCGGCCTCGGTCTCGGCGACGACGCGGTTCAGCCCGTTCGTGCACAGCGTGCGCAGCAGCTCGTCCTTGCTCGCGTACCTGGTGTACAGCGCGCTGATCCCCACGCCGGCGTGCTTGGCCACCGCGGTGATCGGCGCTCCCGGATCGGCCAGGAACACGGCCCGGGCGGACTCGAGGATGAGCTGGTCGTTGCGGGCGGCCTGGGCCCGCCTGCCGCTGAGTGGTGTGGTCATGAGCACCATAGTACTGGAACAAAGCATTCCGTTCTGTTAGACTTCTATGGAACGGAAGATTTCGTTCCACTCATCTGGAGGTAGCCGTGCCCTCGTCCGCCCCCGCCCCGCCCGCCACCGTCCCCCCAGGCACCGTCCCGCAAAGCACCGTCCCGCCGGCCCCCGTTCCCCCCGGCACCGCCGCGCCAGCCACCGACGTGCAGCCGCTGCGCTGGCTGGCGTTCGCCATCGTCCTCACGGCGGCCGTGATGGACCTGCTGGACTCCACGATCGCCCAGGTCGCCGCGCCGGCGATCAGGCACGACCTCGGCGGCTCCTACGCGGTCATCGAGTGGATCACGGCCGGCTACACGCTGGCCATGGCGGTGGGGCTGCTCACCGGCGGCAGGCTCGGCGACCTGTTCGGGCGCAAGCGGATGCTGCTGGCCGGCATGGCGGGCTTCGTCGTCGCGTCCGCGGCCTGCGCCGCGGCGGCGAACCCGGGCGAGCTGATCGCCGCGCGCGCCGCCCAGGGCGCGCTGGGCGCGGTGATGCTGCCGCAGGTCTTCGGCCTGATCCGCGACCTGTTCGCGGCGCAGGAGATGGGCAAGGCCTTCGGCGTGTACGGTCCGGTGATGGGCCTGTCCGCGATGCTCGGACCGATCGCCTCGGGCGGCCTGATCAGCCTCAACGTCCTCGGCACCGGATGGCGGATGATCTTCCTGATCAACGTGCCCGTCGGCCTGGCCGCGCTGGCGGCCGGCGCGCGGCTGCTCCCGGCCGGAGCCCACGGCCCAGCCCGCGGCCCCGGCGGAGCCCACAGGCCGGGCGGAGCCCACGGGCCGAGCGAAGCGCGCGGGGCCCGGCTGGATCTGCCCGGCATGGCGCTGGCAGGCGCCGGAATGTTCCTGCTGGTCTTCCCCCTCGTCCAGGGACGCGAGCTGGGGTGGCCGCTGTGGATCCTGGCGCTGCTCGCGGCCTCGGTGCCCGTGCTCGCGGGCTTCGCCTGGTACCAGGTGCGGCGCCGGCGGGCCGGCCGCACGCCGCTGATGGAGCCCGGAATCTTCACCCACCGCGGCTACGCGTCGGGCGCGGTGTTCTCGCTCGTGTTCGTCGGCTCGATGGGCGGCATCGTGCTGATCTTCAACGTGTTCCTGCAGGCCGGGCTCGGCTTCTCGCCGTGGCATTCGGCCATCACCACGGCGCCGTGGGCGGCGGGCGCGTTCGCCGGCTCGGCCATCGGCGGGATGACCATGCAGGCGCTCGGGCGCCGGGTGCTGCTGGCCGGCCTGATCGTCGAGGCGGCCGGGCTGCTGGCGCTCTACGCCGTGCTGCGCGGCGCGGGGAGCGGCGTGACCAGCCTGGATCTGCTGGCACCCATGATCGTCGGCGGGATCGGGATGGGGATGGTGTTCGTGCCGCTGTTCGACATCGTGATGGCCGCCGTCGAGCCGCACGAGATGGGATCGGCCTCCGGCGTGCTGCAGACGGTCAACTCGCTCGGCATGTCGCTGGGCGTGGCCGGGCTCGGCGCGATCTTCTTCGGCCTGCTCGGCGGCCACGCCGCCCGGCCGCAGTCCTTCGTCGGCCCGGCCGGGTGGACCGCGCTGGCGACGATCGCGCTGCTGGCCCTGGCCTTCGCGGTGGCGTTCTGGCTGCCGAGGCGGGCCCGCGAGCTGGGCGGCCTGCCGGTAGCGGCCGAGACCGCACCGCAAGCGGCAGCCGAGACCGGGCCGGCCGCAGCGTCCGCGCCGGGAGTGACAGCCGAGCTGGCGGCCGATCCCGCGCGGAACGCCTGATGCCCGACGCGGTGCTCAGCCAGCAGGCGCTCAACCGCGCCCTGCTGGACCGGCAGCTGCTGCTGCGGCGGGCCCCGGTTCCGGGAACCGCCGCGGGCCGGGCCGGGCGGGTGATCGAGACGGTCGAGCACCTGCTCGGCCTGCAGGCGCAGGCGCCGTTCCCGCCGTACTACGGGCTATGGTCCCGGCTGGCGGACTTCCAGCCGGACGAGCTGGCCCGGCTGATCACCGGCCGCCAGGTGGTCCGCATCGCGCTCATGCGCGGGACCATCCACCTGGTGTCGGCCCGCGACTGCCTGGCGCTCCGCCCGCTGGTCCAGCCAGTGCTCGACCGGGCCCTGGCCACGACGTTCGGCAGGCAGCTGGCCGGCGTGGACACCGCGGCGCTGGCGGCGGCCGGGCGGGCGCTCGCCGCCGAGCAGCCCAGGACGTTCAGCGAGCTCGGCGCGCTGCTGGCCCGGCAATGGCCGGACCATCCCGCCGATGCGCTGGCCCAGGGGGTCCGCGGCCTGGTGCCGCTGGTTCAGGTGCCGCCCCGCGCCGTGTGGGGGGCCGCCGGGCAGGCCAGGCACACGCCCGCCGAGTCCTGGCTCGGCCAGCCGCTGGACCGTAGCGCGTCGCTGGACAGCCTGGTGACGCGCTACCTGGCGGCGTTCGGCCCGGCGAGCGTCCGGGACGTGCAGACGTGGTCGGGGCTGACCGGGCTGCGCGAGGTCGCCGGCCGGCTCCGGCCCGGGCTGCGCACGTTCCGGGACGAGAACGGGACCGAGCTGTTCGACCTGCCGGACGCGCCGCGGCCCGATCCGGGCACGCCGGCCCCCGCCCGGCTGGTGGCCGAATACGACAACCTGATCCTCTCGCACGCCGACCGGTCCCGGGTGATCAGCGAGCCGGACCGCCGCAAGCTGTACACGCGCAACGGCGTGTTCCCCGGCACCGTGCTGCTGAATGGCTTCGTCGCGGGCACGTGGCGGATCGACAGGTCCGCCGCCGCGGTGACACTGACCGTGGAACCGTTCGGGAAAATGTCCTTGCCCGATCGCGATGGTGTCACCGCGGAGGCCGCGCTGATGCTCGGCTTCGCCGCGCCCGGCGCGGCGCACGAAATCCGGTTCGGGCCGGCCCGCTGAGGGCTCAGCCGAGCGGGCTGAGGCCGGCCGCGGTGAGCCGGTAGGCGGCCTGGTCGCGGCCGGGATCGGTGGCGAGCCCGGTGACGGCCTGGCCCACCTGCTCGGGGGTGAGCGCCGGGCCCATCGCGTCGGCAAACGCCGCCAGGCCGGTGCCCTGCCGGGCGGCATAGGCCGCGACCGCGGCCGCGCCCAGCTCCGTGGCGGGGGTGAGCTGCGGGAGCACGGAGACGAACCTAATCCCGAACGCGCCCCGCTCAGACTCGTCCGCGGCGTACGAGGTGAGGAACCGGATGGCGGCCTTCGCCCCGGCGTAGCCGCCGGACAGCGGCGAGCCGTTGACCGCGGCCCCGCTGGAGAACGCGACGACCACGCTGCCCGGGTCGAGCGGGGCCAGCAGCGCCTCGCGGGTCCAGGCGAAGACGTGCTTGACGTTGACGTCCCAGTTCCGGCTGAACGTCTCCCAGGTGTGCCGGTGCAGCGGGCGCGGCAGCGGGCTCGCCCCCGCGTTGAGCACCAGCGTGACCGGCCGGTAGGCGTCGATGAGCTGGCCGGCGACGACCGGGTCGGTCGCATCGGCGACAACCGGCGTGAAGCCGTCGCCGAGCTGGGCGCGCAGCTCCTCGAGCCTGTCGGCGTCGCGGGCGACGCCGACGACGCGGGCGCCGGCCTGGGCCAGGGCGGTGGCGATGCCGCGGCCGAAGCCCCGGCTCGCCCCGGTGACGAGGGCGGTCGTTCCGGTGAGTTCACGTTCGGGCATCCTGCTTCTCCTTCGAAAGTTCCGGCGCGGGCGGGGTGAGAGCGGCGGCGGCCAGCGCCAGCGTCCAGCCCCGGCGAGCGGGAAGAGCCCCGTCCGGTGCCGCCTGGCGTGCGGCCACGGCAGTCGCGCCGGTCGTCTTGGCCATGTCAGTTGCTCCGTCCTGCCTGCCGCGCCGGTTCAGCGCGGTCACCCATACAGGTACGGGCGGCGGCGAAAATCCACCGGGGCGGCGCCAGCGCATTTCGCCGGTGCATTCGCCGCCGCCGGCCCGGTGACTTTCCGCTGCGCGCCGGGTCTATAGGGGTGACGGCATCCGCAGAGGAAGGCGTCCGCGCGGGCAACCACGGGAGCAGCGATGCGAGCAACAGCGACGGCACAGCCGGGTGGCCTGCTGCCGGAGCGCAGTGACGGGGACGGGTACGCCCCGGACGGGCACGCCGCAGATGGGCGCGTCCCGGCCGGGCACGCCCTGAGCGGGCACGCCCCGGGCGGGCAGCGGGAACCCCGGCGTTGCCGGGCGGCGAGGACTTCGCGCTTCTCACCGATCCGTTCCGGGCCGAATTGCTGGCCTACTGTTACCGGATGCTCGGCTCGGTGCACGATGCCGAGGACCGGTCGCGCGGATCGTCTCGTTCAACCAGCCTGGGCTGTTCTCAGCGTTCGGCCTGCCGCCGGTTCTGGCCGCCAGCGCCGAGCCGGGGTAACGGCCGGCCCGGCCGTGTAGCGCCCGTTCCCGCGGTCTGCCCGGCCCGGGGCAGGGCGCGGCGCCGGGCTGGCTCCGGCCGGAATGTGCTGGCCGTTCGCTGGGCCGCGGGAGGCAAGCGGCGGCCGGCCGCTCGGCCTCGCCTGCTCCGCGACCAGGGCTGCCAGCTGCACCCGCGAGCTGACGTCGAGCTTCCAGAAGACATGGCGCAGGTGGAACGCGATCGTGTGGACGCTCAGGAACATCTGGCCTGCCACCTGGCGGTTGCTCAGCCCTTCCGCCACCAGGCCCACGATGCGCCGCTCGGTGTCGGTCAGGCTCTCCTGTCCACGGTCAGCGCGCTCATACTCAGCGGCCTGCCGCCGGCCGCGGGGATCATCCTCGGCGTCGTCCGCAACCGGCGGCTGGACGTGATCGGCGTCCTCGTCCTGATCGGCATCGTCGTGGGGACGGTGCTGGGACTGATCAGCGGCAATGCCCACCTCGTGCTGCTCGACGGCACCGTCCCGACCGCCGTATTCGGCGTGGTGTGCCTGGGCTCACTGTGGTCGAGGCGACCGATGATCTACCGCTTCGCCCTGGAGTCCGTGGGACCGGACACCCCTAAGGGACGTGCCTTCGCGGACAGGTGGCGCTATCCCGGGTTCCGGCACGCCTTCTGGGTGACCACCGTGGTCTGGGGGCTCGCCTTCCTGGCCGACGCGGCCATACAGGTCGTCATCATCGAGACGGCGTCGGCCGCGACCGCCAAGACCACATCGAACGTGCTGCCCTTGATCGTCGCCGCCATCGTGATCGCCTGGAACATCGTCTACGCCAAGCGCGGCCAGCGCACGGGCGAGCTCGCCGACGAAGCGCGTCGCGCCCGCGGCGAGGCCCCTCCGCCCATGCCGGCTTAGCGCGACCGGCCCGCGGGCCCGGGCTGGCGCCGGCCGCGGCGGAATTAGTACACTTTCGGCGTCGGATGCTGCTGTCGGGACTCAGTCCTTTACTGAGGGTGGCAGGCGCCAGCGGCGGGCCGGGTGAGCAGGCAGGGAGACGGATGACCGAGCTCATCGTCGGCACTCATGAATCCGACACGCACCAGAAGGCGCTGCGTATCAACCTTGATCCGCGCTGGTACGGGACGATCGCCGAGATCGGGGCCGGCCAGGAGGTCGTGCGCTGGTTCTTCCGGGTGGGCGGCGCCGCGGGCACCGTCGCGAAGTCGATCTCCGCTTACGACATGGCCGTCAGCGACGCCGAGTACGGCAAGGCGGAAAGATACGTGTCCGCCGGGCGCCTGCAGGGCATGCTCGACACGGAGTTCAAGCTGAACGTGGAGCGGCTCGGCAACCGGCGCGGTGACGAGAACTGCTTCTTCGCGTTTGCCGACACGGTGGTGGCGCGCAGCTTCCAGGGCGGCAACGAGTGCCACGGCTGGATGGGCGTCAAGTTCCAGGCCCAGCCGCACGACGAGCCGAGCCAGATCGTGATGCACGTGCGGATGCTCGACGTCGAGGCCTGGCTGCAGCAGGAGGCGCTCGGGATCGTCGGCGTGAACCTGCTGTACGGGGCGTTCTTCCAGCATCACGAGCCGGACAAGCTCATCGAGAACCTGCTGGACCGCCTGACCACCGGCCGGATCGAGATCGACATGATCGAGTTCCGCGGCATCGAGTTCCGCCGCGTGGACAACCGGCTGATGGCGCTCAAGCTCGTCCAGCTCGGGCTCAGCGGCGTGGCGATGTTCGGCCCGGACCGTGAGGTCCTCCAGCCGAGCGAGGTGCTGCGCAAGAAGGCGGTCCTGGTGGAACGGGGCAGCTTCCGCCCGCCCACGCACGTGAATCTCGACATGCTCGAGACGGCGCGGGTCAGGTTCTCCGAGGATCCGGCCGTGGCCGGCAAGCCGGTGCTGGCGCTCACCGAGATCACGATGCGCAACCTGCTCGCGGGCGGGGCCGACGTGGACCGGCGGGATTTCCTCGCCCGCGCGGAGCTGCTCGCGGCCTGCGGCATGACGGTGCTGATCACCGACTACTTCGACTACTACCGGCTGGCGGCCTACATCGGTGAGCGGACACGCGAGCGGATCGGCATCGTCATGGGGGTGCCGAGCCTCATCGACCTGTTCGACGAGAAAAACCACGCCCAGCTGCCCGGCGGCATCCTGGAAAGCTTCGGGCGGCTGTTCAAGAACGATCTCAAGCTGTACGTCTACCCGGTGCAGCCGTCCCCGTCCGACGAGCTCAGGACCGTGAACGACATCAAGGTCCGGCCCGAGCTGCAGCCGCTGTACGACTACCTCGCCGGGCGGGGCAGTTTCGTCCATCTCGATAACTACCGGGCTGAATTCCTGCACATCTTCAGCCGCGACGTGCTGCGCCGGATAGCCGCGGAGGACGACTCCTGGGAAGACATGGTGCCCGCCGAGGTGGCCGAGCTGATCAAGCGCCGTTCGTTCTTCGGCTACGGGGGCGCCAACCGCTGACCTGAGCCGACCGGCGGCCGGCTGCCGCGGCCGCCGGTCAGCTGTGGATGACGTCGGTGTGGTGGCAGAAGTGCACCCGCGCCGGCGCCATATCGTGGATGCGGCGCACCGAATCCTGCCAGCTCACCACGTCGCTGGCCTGGCCTGGCGGCAGGTCAGCCGAAGCCGGGCTGAGGTACTGCCGCGGCGTGTACGCCGCGTCCCCGATCAGCAGGTCGGACGAGCCGTCCGCGGACCGGGCCAGGACGCACTGATGGCCCTCGGTGTGCCCGGGAGTCGCGATCACCGACAGGCCCGGCAGCACGTCGGCGTCCCCGTCCAGCAGCTCGAACCGCGCGTTCATGAACCCGAACCAGTCATACAGCTCGGGTGACTCGCGCTGGGCCCGGGCCAGCTCGGCCCGCTGCACGTAATGGGCGGCGTGCGGGAAGACGGCGTTCTGCCCGCAGTGGTCGAAGTGCAGGTGAGTGTTGATCACCAGTCCGATGTCCGCCGGCGTCATGTCCAGCTCGGCGAGCGCGTCGGCCACCGAGCGGTTCACCACCCGCCAGTCGCTGAGCACTTGCGGCGGGCCGCCGACACCGGTGTCGACCAGCGCCGCACCGCCGGAGTGGGTGACCACGAAGCCATGCACCGGCCACTCCAGGCCGTCCGGGCCGCGCAGCCGCGCCAGGTGCAACCGCTTGATCTCGACCGGCATCGGTGACCGCCTTCGGCTTCGTGGACGGCAGGGCGACAGGGCGACAGGCGCGTGGGCAGCCTATCGCCGGCACCGGTCACGCAGCCCGGATCGGGGCTGGGCGCGGCGGCACAGGCTCGGGTAGTGTTGCCGTTTCCAGCCGTGCACGCGCCGGGGAGGTGAGACCCATGACCGCCAGTTCAGGCCGGGTGCTCTCACCGCACCGCCGTGCGATCGCCGTCGCGTAGGTGACCGGCAGAGCGCCCGCAAGCTTCCCGGAAGGCGCTCCTATGTCAGTTCCCCTGCCGCCGCATCCCCGATCCGCCATCGTCACCAGGCTCCGGGCCGCCGGCTGCGTGTTCGCCGAGGACGAGGCGCAACTGCTGATCGAAGCGGCCCGCACGCCGGATGAGCTCGCCGCGATGGTGGACCGGCGGGCCGCCGGGCTGCCGCTCGAGCACGTGCTCGGCTGGGCGGACTTCTGGGGTCTGCGGATTGCCGTGGATCCCGGCGTGTTCGTGCCGCGCCGCCGCACCGAGTTCCTCGTCCGCGTGGCGGTGAGCCTGGCCTGGCAGACTGCGCGGCCGCGTCCGGTCATCGTGGACCTGTGCTGCGGCTCGGGCGCGGTGGGCGCCGCGCTCGCCGCGGCCCTGGACCGGGCCGAGGTGCACGCCGCGGACATCGACCCGGCCGCGGTGCGGTGCGCCCGCCGCAACCTGGCCGCCGCCGGCGGCCAGGTGTACGAGGGTGACCTCTTCCAGCCGCTGCCTGCCGCGCTGCGCGGCCGGGTCGACGTCCTGGCCGCCAACGTGCCCTACGTGCCCACCGAGGCGGTCGGGTCGCTGCCGCCGGAGGCGCGCCTGCACGAGCCCCGGGTGGCGCTCGACGGCGGCGCGGACGGGCTTGACGTGCTCCGGCGGGTGGCCGCGGCGGCGCCCGGGTGGCTCGCGCCGGGCGGCTGCCTGCTGACCGAGACCAGCGAGCGGCAGGCGCCGCAGGCCGTCGGCATCGTCGCCGGGCACGGGCTGGTCGCGCGGGTGGCCAGTTCCGTCGAGCTGAACGCCACCGTAGTCACCGGAATCAGGCCCCGCCCGCGCGGCTGACCGGCCGGGCGGGAACTGCCCGGGTCAGGTACCGGGCCGGCGGTCGCCCGCCTGCTGCGACTCGATGATCTTCACGGCGACGTGCGCGACCAGGCGGTCGTCCGGGTTGGTCAGGTCGAGCGACGTGAGCTGGGTGATCCGCTGGACCCGGTAGGCGACGGTGTTGACGTGCACCCGCAGCACGCGGGCGGTCTGCTTGAGGCTCTCGTGCTGACTCAGGTAGGCCGACAGCGTGCCGATCAGGTCAACCTTGTGGGTGGCGTCGTAGCCGATCAGCGCGCCGAGCACGTCCTCGGCGAACCGCCACAGCTGGTGCATGTCACCGATCTGCAGCAGCAGCCGGTAAATGCCGAGATCCTCGTACCGGATGACCTGGCCGGCCCGGCCGAGGCGGGTGCCCAGCTCGATGGCCTGCTCGGCCTGGCGCAGCGCCCGCGGCGCGAGCTCGGGCCAGCGGGTGGGCTCGCTCACCCCGCAGGTAAGCTCCTGGCCGCCCGGCGTGTCCCCGAGCAGCCGGGTAAAGAGGGCCAGCGGCGCCTCGGGGCCGCCGCGCCCGCCCGGCACCGGGCGGAAGGTGTCCTCGGGCTCGGGCGCCAGCAGCACCAGCTCCGGGCCGCGTACCACGAACGGCAACCGCGCGGACACGGCCAGCCGGGCCATCAGCCGGGGCGGCGGCTCGTCGTCCTGCGGCCGGAGTGCGCCCGGCGGGCGGGGCGCGCCCGGCGGGCCGCCGCCCGCACCGGCTCTGGCCACGGCGATGCGGAACGGCTGCGCATCGGCCACGCCGAGCTCGGCGGCCTTGCTGCGCGCGTCGTGACGATCGAGGAAGTGGCCGCATACCAGCGAGTCGAGCACCGTGCCCTGATAGCGCAGGCCGAGCTCTAGGGTGGTCTGCTCCCTGGCCAGCGTCAGGGCGAAGAGGGTGGCCGCGTAGCTGGTGATGATCAGGTCGGCATCGTCGGGCGCGGCCACGCCGCTCTCGTCGAGCACGAGCAGGTAGCCGAGAGCCGTTTCGCCGGCGGTGACCGGCATGGCCAGGCAGCCGTGGGCCACGGCGGAGCCCGGCACCGGCGGCACCCGGAGCGGGCGGCGCTCGGCCGCCAGGGCCCGGAGCAGCCGGGCGATACTCGGCTCGCCCGGGTCCCAGGGCAGCCCGGTGCCGCCGGCCTCGTCGCCGGGGGCACGCGTGTGCAGCCCGAGCTCCGGATCCAGCAGCACCACTGTCTTGCGGGTCATCTGGGCGAACACGCCGGCCAGCTCGGCCGCGTCCGCGCCGCGCAGGACCGCGTCGGCCACCCGGTCGCACACCGCGGTCATCCGCCGGTACACCGAATTGCGCCGGGACAGGCCGGTGATGACGTCCGGCGGCTCCGCCGGGACGGAGCCGGGGCCCGGGACGGAGGGGCCGGGGACGGAGGGGCCCGGGACGGAGGGGCCCGGGACGGAGCCGGGGCCCGCGACCGGGCGACGCGCCGCGGCTGACCGGGAGCCAGGGACGGGGCGAGGTTCCGGGCCGGTACCTTTCCCGGCGCGCGCGGTCGTCATGAATCAGGCCGCGACTGGCTCAGCCGGGTGACCAGCCTGGTCATCCGGTCATCCGGCCTGGCCGGAGCGTGAATGAGCACGCCGGAGGCCAGATCGCGCAGCTTGTGCACCGCATTGACCGCCGAGTTCATCCGGTCGGCCAGGTCTTCCCCGCCCCGCAGCGCGGCCAGCGCCGGCGGCTGCTGGGAGACTTCCGGGACCTCGTGGATATGCCGCGCGATGGTCTTCGGGTCGTCGAACGGCGCCAGCGCGGCGATGACCGGCAGGTCGATGCCGCGGCCGCGCAGCTCGGCCAGCGCGCGGAACGAGCTGTCGGGGTCGTAGATGACGTCGGTCAGCAGGAAATGCGCGCCGGCCCGCACCTTCTCATCGGCCCGGCCCAGCTCCTGGCGCAGATCCTCCGCCGAGGTGTCGAACGAAGCGCCGATGACGAACCCGGTCTGGTCCGGGGTCGTCACGCCGCGCCAGTCCACGCCGTCGTTCAGCCCGGACAGGGCGGCGATCAGCCGGACCGAGTTGACATCCCACAGCGAGTAGGAATCCGGGTAGTCCCCGGCCACCCGCGGGGTGCCGCTGCGGCACACCACGGTCTGCACGCCGAGGGCGTGCGCGCCGAGCAGGTCGGCTTCCAGCGCCGCCAGGCTGCGGTCGGCCGCTTCCATCTGCAGCACCACGTCGGCCGCCAGCCGGTCACGCAGCACCACGGCGGCAGCAACCGGGTTGACCCTGGCGGCCGGCGTCTCCCGGTCAGTGATCGCGAGCAGGTCGGCTCCGGCGGACATCAGCTCCTGCGCCTGGGCCACGAACCCGGGCACGTCCTGGCCCCGCGGTACCCGCAGCCCGGCCAGGATGACGAACCGGCCCGCGTGCGGCCAGGTGACCGGCGGGCGGCGGGCGGGCCGGGCCGGGACCGCGCGCACGAGCGGCCGCGGGCCGGCGCTGACCGCGGTGAGCGGACGGGCCGGCGTCAGCCCGGATACGGCCCTGGCGACCGCCCTGATGTGGGCCGGCGTCGTTCCGCAGCAGCCGCCGACGACCGTCGCCCCGTGCGCCACGAAGGTCCGGGCGAACTCCGCGAAGTACTCGGTGTTGTGCGCGTAGCGGAGCTGGCGCCCGAGCCGCCTGGGCATGCCCGCGTTGGGCTGGACGGTGACCGGCAACTGGCAGCCCGCCGCGAGCTGCCGGACCACATCGGCCAGCGCGGCCGGCCCTACCGTGCAGTTGGCACCCAGCGCGGCCACGTCCAGCGCCGAGATCACGGCGGCCACTTCGGCGGGATGCTCGCCGCGCAGGGTCCTGCCGTCATCACCGAACGTCATCTGGGCGATGACCGGCAGGTCGCATTCGGCCAGGCTGACCTCGATGGCCTGGGCCAGCGACTCGATGTCACCGAATGTCTCGAGCATGATCAGGTCTGCCCAGTCCGCGAGCGCCGCGATCTGCTCGGCCAGCACCGGCGTCCGCGCAGCATCAGGAATCCGCGGCGCCGCCGCGCTCATCACCGGTCCGACGCTGCCCGCCACCAGCGCGGCCGAGCCGGATTCCCGCACCGCCTCGCGGGCAAGCCGTGCGCCGGCGATGTTGATCTCCGCGACCCGGTCCGCGAGGCCCACCCGGGCCAGCCGCAGCCGGTTGGCGTCGAACGTGTTGGTCTGGACGATGTGCGCCCCGGCCGAGAGGTAGGCCGCGTGCAGATCCCGCACGAGCCGGGGGGAGGACAGGTTGAGCTCGCACAGCGATCGGTCCAGCGGGACGCCGGCCGACTGGAGCATCGTCCCCATCGCACCGTCGCAGACGAGCACGCGATCGCCGAACGCCGGGTCCCACGTCCGGCGGGAGACGGGCCGCGGGCTGTTACCCATCAGCCACCACCAAGGCTTGCGGTCGCGTCCGGCCACCGTGCGCCGGGCACGCATGCTGCCGCGGCGCGCCGCGGCCGGCCGGGCCGACCATGAGACAGGTCGGTCTCTTCAGCGTACGGGGATCAAACGTCACCGCCAAGACCTGGCACGAAGTATCTGCGAAACATGCGTTGACCGCGACCAGCAATCGGTCTAGTGTCCGGAGTACAGAGAATGAGACAGGCCGGTCTATCTCTCCACCCTCTTTACCGCGATGAATGCACCCGCCCTTCCCCGCTGACCAGCGTTCAGCCGGGTCTCGTCACGGCCGCGGTGCACGTTCGCATCCGAGCTACGGAGAGAGGCACGTCATGACCGAGTACGACCCGAGGACGGACACCGGGATTCCCACTGAACCGGTGGGCTCACTGCCTCGTCCCAGCACGCTGCAGGAGGCGTACGCGAAGTACGACGCCGGCGAGATTACCCACGACCAGCTGGAGGCCGAGCAGGACGAGGCCGTCCGCGACTCGATTGAGCGGAACGAGGCGACCGGGGCACCGATCATCTCCGACGGCGAGCAGCGCTGGTCCAGCTTCGCCACCTATGCCATCACCGACACGCTGGCCGGCACCGGGCTGGCCGACAGCCTGACCGGCGACGGCGGCCAGTTCTTTGCGATCTTCGCCGACGGGCACCGCAGGCAGCTGCCCCGGCTGGCCCGCGGCCCGTTCCGCTACAAGACATACGCCGCCGACACGCTGGCGAAGTCGATCCCGATGGCGCACAAGCCGATGAAGCAGGCGGTGATCGCCCCCTCCATGCTCGCCCTGCTCTACCCGCTGGACGACGAGGTGCCCGGCTACTCGCGCGGGGAATTCGAGAACGACCTCGTTGACGAGTGCGAGAAGGACATCAGGAAGGCCTTCGAGGCGGGCGCGGCCCGGGTCTCGGTCGACTTCACCGAGGGCCGGCTCGCGACCAGGAATGACCCGCGCAACCCGTGGACAGGGCGCAATATGCTGCCGCACTTCATCGAGCTGGACAACCGCGTGTTCGAGCGGTTCTCGGCCGACGAGCGGTCCCGGATCGGCGTCCACACCTGCCCCGGCGGTGACCGCGACTCCGTGCACAGCGCCGACGTGGATTACAACGACCTGCTGCCGAGCATGTTCGGCCTCAATGCCGGCTATTTCCTCATCCAGCTGGCCAGCGAGCGGGACAAGGACCGGGTCTACCGCATCATCGGCGACAGCATCCGCGACGACGCCAACGGCGTCACCCAGATGGCTTACATCGGCGTCATCAACCCGCTGAACCCGCGGATCGAGAGTTCCGAAGAGGTCCGCGACGCGCTGGTGCGCGCGTCCAACTTCATCGCGAAGGAGCAGCTGGCCTCGACCGACGACTGCGGTTTCTCCCCGTTCAGCATCGACGAGAAGCCCAGCCACGGGTCGCCCGACTACGCCCGCGACGTGGCTTTCGAGAAGATCAAGAACAGGGTGGCCGGGACGACGCTGGCCGCCGAGAAGCTCGGTATCGGCTAATCTGCCCGCGCACGTCAGCGGCGGTCACCTCACCTCCTGGGTGGGTGACCGCCGCTGACGTGCGCTACGCGCCGGTGGACAAGGAGGATTCTGAGCAGCAGCTCGCCGATCTCACGGGCCCGCCCGGCAGCAGCCGAGTCGCCCTCATGCGCAGCCATGATCGAGCCCTTCATGAGGATGTGCCACTTCCGGGCGAAGGGACCGGGATCGCCTATTCCTGCCGCCCTGGCCAGGTTCTCGATGTAGCTCCTGATATTGGCCAGGTACGACACGGCGGCCTGGTGGACACGATGCTCCCTGTCGTTGACCTCGATCATCGTGGTGAGGAAAGCGCAGCCCTCGAAATCCGGCCGCTGGAACCACTCAGAGAATACGTCGAAAATTGCCAGCAGCTGCTCCTGCGGGGTCCGCCCCCGGCGCTGGCTCTCGGCCTGCAGCCATTCCTGCGTCCACAGCTGCTCGCGCCGCCGCAAGAAATCAAGAATCAGGTCGTCCTTGGACGGGAAGTTCCGGTAGAGCGTCATCTTCGCGGTTCCGGCCCTGGCGATTACGGCATCGACGCCGACGGTGCGGACACCTTCCCGGCTGAACAGTTCGTAGGCGGCACGGCTGACACGCTCGCGGCCGCTGTCCCTGGGGTCCGGCCCGCCCTTGTCTGGCTCTTGCCCGATTGTCATAGTCACCGGTTATCGCTTTGTTGACAACTGTCTTGAGTATAGCGTGCTCAGGTGCTATGTCTGGCTCCGGGCCGGCCCGCGCAGCCAGCCCGGCGCCCCGGCGCGCCGCGGGCTCCTTGTGGGCAGGCCACAAGAATGGATGCCGGAAATTAGTGCTGGCGTACGGGTGTCTGGGCTGCCGCTGACGTCGGATCATTGAACTGGACGTGCTTGCATCGGCGCCGGTCGCCGGCGCTGGCGGGAGTGGTGTGCAGTGACTGAGAAGTACGTGTGCCCGTGCTGCGGATACCTGCTGGACGTGCCGCGGCAGGCCGAGAATTCCGGCCCGGCCGAAGGTGCCGTCCAGGCCGTCATCGAATCCATGGGCCGGGAGATCCGGCAGCTCCGCGAGACGGTGGCAATGCTGCGCGGGGCCAGAGCCGGGTGATGGCCTGCTGGCCGGACCCCGCGCCTTTCCGGTATCCGCTACCCAGCGCTCGTTGTGACCTGAACACAAGGATATGCAGCCCTAATTTGTGCCGCAGGTCGGCTGTTCCCCGCTTCTGGTCAAGGGGAGAATAGCGAAGAGAAGAAGGAACGACGAACCGGAGACCGCCATGAGTGTCACGTCAGTCCGCGACAGGTCGAGCCGCGCGTATTCTCCTGAATTCACGTGGCCGGGTGGCTTCGAGCGTATTCCGGACGACGACTGGACCCGGCAGCCGGTGGACCAGTTCGGCCTCAGCTACGACAGCGTCGGCGGGCACGGCTGGTACAAGAACCTGGAACCCACGATCGCGCAGGTGCTGGCCGCCCTCGACCCGGGCAAGCTGCTCATTGACTACTCCAGTGGCACCGGCATCCTGACCAGGCGGCTGCTTGAGAAGATCCACTATTCGGCGGGGATGCTCAACGTGGACGCGTCGACGAAGTTCCTGCGTGTCGCGCTGGAGAATTTCGCCGCCGACGAGCGCGTCGCGTTCCGGCTGCTGCGCTGGCTCAAGCAGGAAAAGCGACTGGAGCGGCTCGACGAGGTGGCCGGCCCGGCGATTACCTCGCGGGGCGCGGACATTCTCACGTCTA
The DNA here is from genome assembly GCA_963702235.1 of uncultured Actinomycetes bacterium. Classification (GTDB taxonomy): domain Bacteria; phylum Actinomycetota; class Actinomycetes; order Streptosporangiales; family Streptosporangiaceae; genus PALSA-505. The sequence continues at coordinate 106,333 of CAVPBZ010000008.1, read as the reverse complement.
CCAACGCCATCCACTTGTATTACAATCTGGACGAGACGCTGGCCTCCTGGGCCCGCGTGCTGCGGCCAGGCGGCCTCGCATTTGTCTGCTCGGGGAACATGCAGAACCCGGACTGCCCGGCGGGGAACTGGATCATCGACGACACGGTCGCCAAGGTGAACGAGATCGCGGCTGACCTGGTGGCCACCGAGCCCGCGTTCGAGGAGTACCGGCCGGCGCTGCAGGACAGCGCCCGGATGGCCAGCCACGGCAAGCTCAGGGACAAGGTGTTCGTCCCGGTCCGGCCTCTGGATCTGTACGTCGAGGCGTTCGATGCGGCCGGCTTCACGGTCCTGCATGTCTTCGACGAGACGATCACCGCTCGCATCGACGAGTGGTACCAGCTGCTGAGCACGTACCACGACGGCGTCCTGTCCTGGGTCGGCGGTTCGGAGAAGGTGGAGGGCACCCCGCCGTCCGCCGCCGCCGTGCGGGACAGGCTGTTCCTGATCAGGTACAGCCTGGACAAGCTGTTCCCGGGCCAGGACTCCTTCCCGTGCGCGTGGAGCTACCTCACCTGCCGCAAGTAGCCGGCGCACGGCGATGCGGGACGTCTATGTGGCCGGGATCGGCATGACCCGGTTCACCAAGCAGCCGGGTCGCGGCCTGAAAGATCTCACCGGCGAGGCGGTCACCGCCGCGCTCAAGGATGCCTGGCCTGACCGTGGACGAGGTGCAGGCGTGCTACTTCGGCAACGCGGTCGCCGGCTCGATGACGGGCCAGGAGATGCTGACCGGGCAGTTCGCCCTCCGCCCGCTCGGATTCGGCCGGATCCCCGTCTTCAACGTGGAGAACGCCTGCGCCTCGGCGTCCTCGGCCTTTCACCTCGGCTGGCAGAACGTCGCGGCAGGCCTTCACGACATTGTGCTCGCGGTCGCGGCCGAGAAGATGACGCACCCGGACAAGGCCCGGTCGTTCGCGGCCATAGGCGGCTCGGTTGACGTCGAGACCGCGCCGGCCGAGCTGCCGCCTGGCCGTTCGTTCCTGATGGACATGTATGCCGAGTCAGCCCAGCGGTACATGGCGCAGTCGGGAGCGACGCGCGAGGATTTCGCGCGGGTCGTCGTCAAGAACCAGCGGCACGGCATGCTCAATCCCGCTGCGCAGTACGGGGCCGAGCTCAGCATCGATCAGGTCCTGCAGTCCAGGGAGATCGTCTGGCCGTTCACGCTGCAGATGTGCTCGCCCATCTCCGACGGCGCGGCCGCGGCGCTCCTGGTCAGCGGGGAGTGGCGCGCGGCCGCGGGGCCGAGGATCCCGGTGCTCGCCTCGGCCGCCCGGACGGCTCCGGCCGACGGTTCGGCCCGGGTGACCCGGCTGGCCGCCGACGCCGCCTACGAGGCGGCCGGGCTCGGACCTGCCGATCTCGACTGCGTCGAGGTGCACGACGCGGCCGCATCCGCCGAGCTGGTGATTTACGAGCAGCTCGGGCTGACCGGGGAAGCCGGGGGCCCGGAGCTCATCCGCAGCGGCCAGACCGCGCTGGGCGGCCGGCTGCCGGTCAACACGAGCGGCGGGCTGCTGGCCCGGGGGCATCCCATCGGCGCCACCGGGCTGGCCCAGATCGTCGAGGCCGTCCTGCAGCTGCGCGGCACCGCCGGCGGCAGGCAGGTACCTGATGCCCGGGTGGCGCTGACTCAGAACGCTGGCGGCTGGCACGGCGACGACAACGTCGCGAGCGTCGTGCACATCTTCGGCCGCCGCTAGCGGCGCGAACGGCGGCAGCAGCGCCCGCCGGGCACGGCCAGCTCAGCCGGTGAGCTTCATCCCGGCGACCCGGTGCGGCCCGGGCTGGGCCGCGGCTGGCCAGCGGGGCCGCCGGCCGCAGGCCCCAGCGCGGCGGCGACTTCCGCGGCAGCCTCGGTGCCGTAGGCTTCCGCGAGGCGGCAGCTGAAGTCGGCAGCGTCGAACTCGTACTCCTGGGTGCCGGTCGTCTCGAGCACGAGCGCGGCCATCACGCAGCCGACCTGGGCCGACCTCTCCTGGGTCAGCCGCCAGGCGGCGCCGGCCAGGAAGCCGGCCCGGAAGGCGTCGCCGACGCCGGTCGGGTCCGCCGTGCGCCGTTCGACGGCAGCGCTCACCGGCAGGGCCGGCTGGCTGGCCGACTCGATGACGGCGCCCTTGGGCCCGGTCGTGGTCACCCAGGTGCCGACCCGGCCCAGCACCTCGTCGGCCGCCCAGCCCGTCTTGCGGATCAGCAGGCTGCGCTCGTATTCATTGGTGAACAGGTACCGCGCGCCGTCGACAAGCTCACGGAGGTCGGCACCCGGCATCCGGGCAATCTGCTGCGACGGGTCAGCGGCGAACGGGGCGCCGCGGGCCCGGCAGGCCTGGGTATGCCGCAGCATCGCCGCCGGGTCATCCGGGCAGATGATGATGACGCCGGCGTCGGCACACGAGTCCAGAACCGCGGTCAGGTCGATCTGCCGCGCCTCGTTCATAGCTCCGGCGTAAAAGGAGGCGATCTGGTTGTTGTCCGCGTCGGTGGTGCACAGGAACCTCGCGGTGTGCAGGTGCTCGCAGACGCGGACGTGGCTGGTGTCGACCCGGTGGGCGTCCAGCCACTGCCGGTAGTCGGCGAAGTCGGCGCCGACCGAACCGACCAGGACCGGCCGCAGGCCCAGCGCGGCCAAACCGAACGCGACGTTGGCCCCGATGCCGCCGCGGTGAATCCGCAGCTCGTCGACGAGGAAGGACAGCGACACCTTGTCCAGCTTCCCCTCGACCAGTTGCTCGGTGAACCGGCCGGGAAAGACCATGAGGTGGTCGGTGGCGATCGACCCCGTGACGACCTGGCGCATCCCTGGTCACCCCTGCGCGGTGACCAGGCTGGCCGCGTCCCGCAGGTCGCCGGCCTTGTCGGTGCGCTCCCAGGTGAACTCCTCCTCGTCGCGGCCGAAGTGGCCGTAGGCGGCGGTCAGCGAGTAGATCGGGCGGTGCAGCTGCAGGTAGGAGCGGAATGCCGCCGGCCGCAGGTCGAAGTGCTCGTTGATCAGCTCGACGATCCGCTGCCGGGGGATCCGCTCGGTGCCGAAGGTCTCGACCATCAGCGACAGCGGCCGGGCGACGCCGATGGCGTAAGCCACCTGTATCTCGATCCGGTCGGCCAGGCCGGCCGCGACGACGTTCTTGGCCACGTAGCGGGCGGCGTAGGCGGCCGACCGGTCCACCTTGGACGGATCCTTGCCGGAGAACGCGCCGCCGCCGTGCCGGGCGAACCCGCCGTACGTGTCTACGATGATCTTGCGGCCGGTGAGTCCGGCGTCGCCGACAGGACCGCCGACGACGAACCGGCCGGTCGGGTTCACGTAGAAGTTGCGCCGCAGCTCGGCCACGTCGCAGAGCGAGGGCGGGATGACGTCGAGCACGACGGCGTCCCAGAGGGCGTCGGGCAGCCGGTCCTCGGCCCCCGCCTCGTGCTGGGAAGAGATCAGCACCTTCTCCACCGCCACCGGGACCCCGCCGGAGTACCGCACGGTGACCTGGGTCTTGCCGTCCGGCCGCAGGAACGGCAGCGCGCCCGACTTGCGCACCTGGGCCAGCCGCCTGGCCAGCCGGTGAGCGAGCGCGATCGGCATCGGCATCAGCTCGGGCGTCTCGCTGGTCGCGTAGCCGAACATCATGCCCTGATCGCCGGCGCCGACCGAGTCGAGCTCGTCGTCGCTCAGCTCGCGGCGCGCCTCGTCCGCCAGGTCCACGCCGCGTGCGATGTCCGGCGACTGGCTGTCCAGCGTGGTCAGCACGGCACAGGAGTCTCCGTCGAAGCCGCAGGCCGGGGTGTAGCCGATGCCCCGGATCGTGTCGCGGACGATCTCCGGGATGTTCAGCCAGGCCGACGTGGTGATCTCGCCGCCGACGAGCACCAGCCCCGTGGTCAGCATGGTCTCGCAGGCCACCCGGGACTGCGGGTCGGTGGCCAGCGCGGCGTCCAGGACGGCGTCCGAGATCTGATCCGCGATCTTGTCGGGATGCCCTTCGGTTACCGATTCAGAGGTGAACAGGAACTCATTTTCTCCGCTGCTGGCCGTCATCGGCGTGCTGCTCCTCCGTTGTCGCCGCCAGCGACTCTCGCGATCGCCGGCGACTCGGCCGGGGAAATCCGGCGCCCAGCTGAGCAGAATGCCCAGTGCCTTTATCGTCTAGGTATCCGGGCGGCCGAGAAAGTCGGCATAGAGCACAAATTCAGTAATCCGGGCCTTGGCGGCTGGCCACAACAGCGGCGCGCAGCCGCGGCGGGCCGGCGCCGGGCGGAACCGGCTTTCCGGATCCTCAGGCCGGCGGGGGCTGGTATCCGCCGATCAGGTCGCCGAGCAGGCCGGCGAAGGTGACCGCCGTGTCGTCCTCGTAGAGCGGACCGACGATCTGCGCGCCGACCGGCAGGCCGGCGCGTGTTCCCGACCGGTGCGGCCACGGCGGGCAGGCCTGGCAGCGAAGGGTGGCTGATCCAGAACGGCAGCTCGTCGTACCGCCGCTCCCCCTCCGGGGTGGCGATCGCGCGCTGCTCGAACGGCCTGCCGTCGTGCGGGAACGCCGCGGTGAAAGCGGCCGGGCCGAGGAACACGTCAACGTCGTCGAAGTAGCGGCCCCAGGCGGCGCGGGCCGCCATCCGCTGGTTTACCTGGCTGACGAGCGCCGGCAGCAGGCCGGGATCCTGGCCGGGCTGGTGGAAGGCGAAGAACAGCTGCACGTGGTAGCCGAACGACTCGTACTCAGCCGCGGGATCCACGCCCTCCGGCCAGCCTTCGACGATCGTCACGCCGGCCCGCGCGAGCGCGTCCACCGCGCGGGAGAGCGGTGCGCCGACCTCGCCGGAGACGGGGCAGCGGTCGTCATCGAGTACGACGCCGACGCGGTAGTCCGCGAGCCGGGTGTGCCGCGGCGGCGCCAGGTGCCACGAGTAGGCCTTCGCCGCCGGGTCCGCCGGGCCGGCCGTCACGGCCAGCGCGGTCCGCAGGTCGCTGGCGGAGCGGCCGAGCGGGCCCACCGCGTTCATGTACGTCATCGCGCTCGGGCCCGGCGGCGTGCCGGGAGGCTGGAACCCGGTCAGCGGCACGATTCCCGTGCTCGGCTTGAGCCCGTAGACACCGCAGAAGCTCGCCGGTACGCGGATCGAGCCGACCAGGTCGGAGCCGTACTCAGCGAACGTCATCCCGGCAGCAACCGCGGCGGCCGCGCCGCCGCTCGAGCCGCCGGGTGTGCGGCTGGTGTCCCAAGGGTTGCGGGTGATGCCGTAGAGGTCGTTCGCCGTCTGCCCGTAGTCCGCCAGCATGAAAGCCACGTTGGTCTTGCCGACGATGATCGCTCCGGCCTGCTTCAGGCGCTGGACCACGGTGGCGTCGTCGTTCGGCACGTAGTCCTTGAACTGCGGATTGCCCCAGGTGGTGCGCAGGCCGCGCACGTTGAAGCCGTCTTTCACGGTCATCGGGACGCCCAGCAACGGGCCCTGCTCACCGCGGGCAATCGCCTGGTCGGCCGCGGCGGCCTCCCGCAGCGCCTCCTCGCCGCGCACCTCGGCCACGGCGCCCACCTCGGGGTTGACGGCCGCGATCCGCGCCAGCAGCAGCTCCGTCAGCTCGCGGGAGGAGATGCGCCTGCGCCGCAGCATCTCCGCCGCGTCGGTCGCGGAGCGCAACAGGATCTCGTCGGGTCCGGGTCCTGCCATCCGGTCAGTCATGTCCTCTGCCCTTCGGCGATCGTGCGCGGTCCGTTCCGGTTCCCCGCACTCTAGACGTCGTGATCCTAAGAGACAACTTATTAGTCCTAAATTAGGACTACAACGTGGTAGGGTGAGCTCATGGCAGGCGGACGGAGCTATGCGGATCCGTGCGGGGTCGCACGTGGCCTCGACCTGGTCGGCGAGCGCTGGGCGCTGCTGATCGTCCGCGAGCTGCTGTTCGGGCCGAGGCGCTTCACCGACCTGCGCGCGGGACTTCCCGGCGCGAGCCCGAACGTCCTGTCCCAGCGCCTGGACGACCTGGAATCCGCCGGGATCGTGCACCGCCGCAGGCTGGCTGCCCCGGCCGCGAGCTGGGTCTACGACCTCACTGGCTGGGGCCGCGAGCTGGAGGACGTCCTCATCGCGATGGGCAGGTGGGGCAGCCAGTCCCCGCTGGTGCCCGCCGCCGAGCTGAGCGCCAGGGCGCTCATGCTCGCGCTCAAGACGACCTTCGCCCCGGCCACGGCCGGCTCGCTGCGGGCGCGGTTCGAGCTGCGCCTCGGCGAAGACCGGTTCAGGGCGGCCATCGAGGACGGCCGCATCGAGCTGAGCGCCGGCGGCGCACAGCAGCCGGACGCGGTCATCGAGGCCAGCGCCCCGGTCCTGCGTGACCTGGTCTTCGGCGGCAGGCCAGCTGACGAAGCGCTGCGCTCGGGTGACCTGCTGATCACCGGTGACCAGCAGGCCGCCCGGCAGTTCCTCGGCCTGTTCCCCCGTCCTCAGCCCGTCTCGCTGGCGGCTGCCGCGAACCCGGTGGGGACGGCGTAGCGGTTACTGGCGCGGCCGGAGCGTGACGTTGGGCAGGGGCGGGGCCGGGATCGGCGGCAGGGCGTCCCCGACGGGAAGCGCGAACTGGTCCGGGGCCAGGCCGCCTGCCCCGGCTGGGCTGCCTGCCCCATCCGAGGGGCCTGCCCTATCCGCGGCACCTGCCCCGCCCTGGGCACCTGCCCCGACCGGGGCCGCGCCGATCAGCGCCTGCCAGTTCGCCCGGAACTGGACGATCTCGTCGTGACTGCGGCCGATGAAGTTCCACCACATGACGATCTGCTCGCCCAGCGGCGTGCCGCCCAGGAGCAGCACCCGGGCGTCCCCGCTGCCGGCCCGTAGCTCGATCACGTCGGCACCGGGGGTGACGCAGCCCAGCTGCGCGGCCTCGACGACCGTGCCGTTCAGGGTCACCATGCCGGTGTCGACCAGGACGCCATGCTCGAACGCGGGGTCAGCCGGGATCCGCACGACGCCGCCCGCCGCGATCGAGATCTCGGCGCCCAGCAGGGGGGAGTGGCTGACGACCGGCGATGAGCTGCCGAGCAGCGAGCCGAGGAACACCCGGGCGGTGAACCCGTCGCCCGGCACGAGATCCGGCGCGTAGTGCTCGAACCCCGGATCGGTGAACCGCGCCACGGCCGGGAGCGCTACCCACAGCTGCGCCCCGTGCAGCACGCTGGTGCTGGCCGCGGAAACCTCGGAGTGGCTGATGCCCCGGCCGGCCGTCATCAGGTTCAGCTCGCCCGGCCTGACCAGGGCGTGGTTACCCGCGCTGTCGCGGTGCTCGACCTCGCCGCTGAACAGCCAGCTGACCGTCTGCAGGCAGGTATGCGGGTGCGGCGGCACGTACATGCCGCCGGTCCGCGCGACCTGGTCGGGCCCGTAGTGATCGATGAAGCACCAGCCGCCGATCAGCGACCGCTGCCGCTGCGGCAGCGTGCGCCTGACGTTCATGGCGCGCGGCCCGCCGAGCGGGACCTGGCGCGGCTGCAGGACCTCGACGGCGGCGGGCGGTACCGCGCGGGGCTCGGCGGCGGCGACTTCGGCCGGGCGGGCGTCCAGGTTGCTCACCTGGCCATGACATCACACCGCCCGGACGGCGAAGCGAGCGGCAGGCGGGCACCGCCGGCCGCCGGCCGGAGGCGCAAGGCCTCCCGCCCCGGGCGCCGCGGCCGGCCCCCGGGAGCCGCAGCCTGCCACCCCGGGCGCCGCGGCCGGCCGACCCCGCGGGCATTGGCCGGAGAAACCGCTTGATCGTCGCGGACGGAGCCTGCCATGATCCGCGCCATGACGGATGACCCGATGCCGCGCCCGGCGGCGCCGGCTGACCCGAAGTCGGTGCGCTTCGTTCGGCTGCCCCCGGCGGCGATGACGGCGTTGCTGACCGGGAACCTCGCCGCGGCGAGTGCCGAAGCCGGGATCGAGCTCACCGGCTACTTCCTGACGCCTCATGCGCTGCGGCTCTGGCAGCGGCGGGTGCGGCAGATAGCCGAAGATCCGGAAAGCGCCCGGTGGATCGCGCGGGCGGCGGTGGCCGAGCCGGACGGCGACGTCGTGGGCCACGCCGGCTTCCACGGGCCGCCGGATGCCCGCGGAATGGTCGAGATCGGCTACTCGGTGGATCCGGCCTACCGGCGCCAGGGGTACGCCACGGCGATGCTCCGCGAGCTGCTGCGGCGCGCGGCCGCCGAGCCCGGGGTCACGATCGTGCGGGCGACGATCAGCCCGGACAACGCCCCGTCGCTGGCGACGATCGCCGGGTTCGGCTTCACCAGGAACGGCGAGCAGTGGGACGAAGAAGACGGGCTGGAGCTGATCTTCGAGCGGCCCGCCGCGAATCCCGCCTGACCCGGCTCACCGCCTGGCCGGGCGGCGGGCGAACTCCAGGGCCTCGCGGGCCAGCGGCAGCTACGGCTGGCCGGAGCCGGGGTCGAGGCTGAACCACTCCTTCATCGGGGTGCCCTTGTTGGCATCGAAGCGCGCACCGTGGCCGGCGTCGGTGAGCTCATCGACCCGCGAACAGCTCCGCGCGGGCGAGGACCCCAAGACCGCGATGGTCTCGGCCGTCACCCGGGCCGGTGAGGCGATCGCCTCGGCCGCGGGTGCGGTCATCATCGCCTTCCTGGCCCTCGTTCTTTCTACCTGGCCCTGTTCCGGTCGCTCGGCCCGGCGCTGGCGATCGCCGTCTTCGTCACCCTGCTCGCCGGCCTGACCCTGATCCCGGCCATCGTGTCACTCCTCGGCCCCCGTGTGTTCTGGCCGTCCAGGACGTGGCGCGCCGAACCGTCCGGCGCCCGGTTCGCCGCCATCGGCGGCGCCATGAGCCGTCACCCCGCCCGGTTCGCCCTCGCGGCCGGCCTGGTCATGGCCGCGTTCGCCGTGGCGGCGTTCGGGTTCCACCCCAATTTCGACCTCAACGCCGGCTCGGCGTCCAAGACCGCCGAGTCCAGCGTGTGGAACACCCAACTGCTCAAGGGCGAGCCCGCCGGCGCGACCGAACCATCCGACATGTACCTGCGCTCGACCGGCGGAGCCCCGCTCGCGCCCGGTGAACCGCCCGCCTACCAGGCCAGGCTGGCGGCCGTGCCCGGCGTCGGCCAGGTCAGCCCGCCGCTGCTGTCACCGCACGGAAACGTCGCGGACTTCCGCGTCACGCTGACCGACAACCCCCAGTCCAGCCAGGCGATCAACGTCGTGAAGGGGCCGCTGCGCGACGCCGCGCACCACGACGCCCCGGCCGGCACCACGGCACTGGTGGGTGGCACGACCGCGGTCTACGTCAACATCCAAGCCGCGGTCAGCCACGACTACGCGGTCGTGTTCCCGGTCGCCGCTATCCTCATCATGATCATCCTCGGGCTGGTGCTGCGCAGCGCGGTCGCCCCCTTGGTACCTGCTCGCCTCGGTCGGCTGGGCTTCGGCGCGACCCTCGGCTCCGCCGTCCTGGTCTTCCAGCGCCTGCAAGGACAGGCCGGCCTGGTCTTCTTGCTGCCGGTGATCATGTACATGTTCGTCGTCGCCCTCGACTACAACATCCTGATGATTTCCCGGCTACGCGAGGAGGCCAGGGAAGGGCGCAGCCCACGGGAGGCCGCGGCCCAGGCCGTCCGCCACGCTGGTCCCACGATCGGGGCCGCGGGGCTTATCCTGGCCGGCTCCTTCGCCTCCCTGATGCTCGCCGGACAGTCCACCCTGAGCCAGATGGGCTTCGCCATCTCAGTCGGGATCGCGGTCGCTGCCTTCGTCATGGCCCTGTTCTTCACCCCCGCGCTCACCGCGCTCATCGGCCGGGCCGCCTGGTGGCCCGGCCGCGCCGATTCCGCCGCCGGCGGCAAACCGCCGGGAGCCAGGCGCGGTGAACCGGCCGAGGTAACCTCCCGGCCGCGGTCCTGACGCGAGTGCCCGCCACCATGACACGCAACCGAGGCGGAGTGTCACGGTGGCGGGCGGCGCGGGAGTCACGGCACGACGGTGACCGGCCATTTGTTGGCCCGCACCAGCCGGACCGCCAGCGATCCCACCAGCCGGTGACCGGCCTTGGCGGACGCCCCCACCACGACGGCGTCCGCACGTATCTCGTCGGCGATCCGGCGCAGCTCGGTGAACGGGTCACCGCGGACCGCGATGAAGCTGACGTCCACGCCCAGCTCGGCGGACACCTCCTCGGCACGCCGGCGCAGGTCGTCCGCGACCTCGTCGAACGCCTGCTGCTGGGCGGCGGCTATCCCGGGCGCCGCGCTGGCCATGGAGGCCCCCGGCATCACGTAGACCGCCACCACGCGTGCCCGCTGCCGGCGGCCCAGCCCCGCCGCGTACCAGCCGGCCCGCAGCGAGGTCGTGGAGCCGTCGACGCCGACGAGGATCGACGCTGGCCCGTCGGTTCCCAGCTCGAACGTGTCGTCGCCAGCAGCCGTCACATGAGCAGTGTAGGAAGAGCATGCTCTAAGCGGTGGCCACGAGCAGTAAGGAGGCAGTCATGGGTGCATCTTCTGCGGGGCCGGCCGGGGCGCCCCCGACCGACGGCATCGTGCATACCCGCAGCCCGCACACGGTCAGCGAGACCGTTGAGCTCCTCACCAGCGAGATCGGCGCAGCGGGGGCGAAGCTGTTCGCCGTCATCGACCACAGCGGCGAGGCGGCCCGCGCGGGACTGTCGCTCCGCGACACGAAGCTGCTGATCTTCGGCAACCCGGCGGGTGGTACGCCGGTCATGGTGGCCGCGCCGCTCGCCGCGATCGACCTGCCGGTCAAGCTGCTCGTCTGGCAGGACGACGGCGGCGCAGTGTGGATGAGCTACCTCGACCCGCAGTGGCTGGCCGGGCGGCACGGGCTGGCAGCCGACCTGGCCGCGGCGCTGGCGGCGCCGGGCAGGCTGGCCCCCCGGGTGGCGGCACGGGACGGCCGGAATTGAACGGCCGGGCATGACCGGTGCCACCGGCCCGGCGAACCACAGCGCCGGGCCAGGGGCGGGCGGCGCGGGCAGCGTCGAGCCGGATGCCCGGTTCACCTTCGCCAACGAGCGCACGTTCCTGGCGTGGAGCCGCACCGCGCTCGCCCTGGTCGTGGCGGGACTCGGGATCGTGCAGCTGCTGCCGCCGTTTCCCGGGGTGTCCTGGGGCCGTCACCTGATCGGGGTGCCGCTGATCGTGTTCGGCGCGATCGTCGCCGGGGCCGGATACGGCGAGTGGGTCGGGAACCAGCGGGCGCTGCGCCGCGGTGCGCCGGTACCCCGGTCGCTGCTGCCGGTGATCCTGACCGTGACCATCACCGTGATGGCGCTGCTGTCCGCCATCGTCGTGCTGCTGTCGGCCACCCGGTAGCACCCGTGACTCATCCCGACGATCCCGAAGATGTGGACCCGGTCATGGCCCGGGAGCGGACCAGGCTGGCCTGGACCCGCACCGCGATCGCCTTCGCCGCCGTCGGCCTCGCCGTGCTGAGGATCAACGTCGCGGCCGGCGTCACTGCCCTCCTCATGACCCCGCTCATCTGGCAGGCCGGCCGGATGTCCGGGCGGGACGCCCTCGGCCGGGCCCGGCCCAGGCAGCTCCTGCTGACCGCGCTGGCCGTCACCGCCGTCGCGCTCGTGGTCCTGGTGGTGGTGCTCCTCGGCCACGGCACGTCGGGCTTCCATCCGCCGTCACGCGTGCTGGGCAGGCCCGGCTGACCGGCGTCGCCACGGCAGGCGCTTATCCTCAGATGGTGCGGCTCGTCTCCCTGCTCCCCTCGGCGACCGAGATCGTCTACGCCCTCGGCCTCGGCGAGCAACTGGTCGGCGTGACCTTCGAGTGCGACGAGCCCGCCAGCGCCCGCGCGGACAAGACGGTCGTGGTGGGCGGCCGGGACACCAGCGGGATGACCCCGGGTGAGATCGACGCCTACGTCCGCGGGCAGATGGCCGCGGGCGAGGACCTGTACACCCTGCACGAGCAGGCGCTGGCGGCGCTGGCCCCCGACCTGATCCTCACCCAGGACCTCTGCCGGGTGTGCGCGCTGCCGTCCGGCCAGATCGAGAGCGCGCTTGACTACCTGGGCTGCCGGGCCGAGGTGCTGTCGCTCGATCCGCGCTCGCTGGACGATGTGCTGGACTCGATCCTCGAGATCGGATCCCGCGCCGGGGTAGCCGGGCGAGCCGAGCGCCTCACCGCGGAACTGCGGACCCGGCGTGACCGGGTCACGGCCCAGGTCGCCGGGCGGCCTCGTCCGCGGGTGGCGGTGGTCGAATGGGTGGATCCGCCGTTTACCGCAGGGCACTGGATCCCCGACCTGGTCAGCGCGGCCGGCGGGGAGCCGGTGGCGGCCCGCCCTGGCGTGCCATCGGTGCCGACGGCCTGGGACGCGGTGGCCGCCGAGGACCCGGACCTCATCATGGTCGCGCCGTGCGGCTATCACCTGGCCGGCGCGGTGGAGCAGGCGGCAGTGGCGGCGCGGGCGCTTCCCGGGACGCCCGTCTGGGCGATCGACGCGGATGGCATCGTCGTCCGGCCGGGGCCGCGCCTGATCTGCGGCGTGGAAGCACTGGCCGCGGTGTTCCACCCCGGCGCCGTCCCGGCCGCCCTGCCCGGCGCCGTCCAGCGGGTGATCTGAGCCATCCGGCGGTGATCTGATCGCCAGGTGCATGCCCGGGGCAGCCCCCGCAGGCTCGGCCGCTGCCCCGGGCAGGCTCTCGGCCGGCCAGGAACTGCGCGCCCCCGTTATGACTGCGCGGTGCCGGCCACCGGCTCGATCGCCACCCGTTTATTGCCGCTGGCGGCTGGTCAGTCCTTTCTCCAAATTAAAAAGGCTTGCCAGCCAGACCTTGGAATCCGGGCAGGAGCCGGTGGTTCTCCGCATGGCATCCCCGTGGACGTTCGGCGGATATCGAACATCTGCACAACCTGCCTCCGTACCTCGGGGTTCGCACGCAACATTAGGCATACCCGGCGACATCACCAAGATCGATTGCAATCGATCTGGCAGACTGCAAGCGGGAAAAGTGTCCCGGTCTGGGCAATTCTTGTCACCGTCGTACCAGGACTTTCCGTGCGTAACAGCAGACGTTTCGCTTTTACTACCGGCCTGATATGCCGGGAGGCCTGCCGTTTTATGCGCAATGTTCACTATGATCGACGTCGTGGGGGGTGCTGGCACCGTTCCTGAGTACACACGAGGAGCCTTCGGCGACCCGTGCCTGAGGGCTCGGGAGCGCATCGCCTGGCTGCTGCGGGTGAACCGGATTTTCGCGCCGGACGAGGGCTTTGCCCGGGCGTCGGTATTCGCGACGGCATTCTGCGGGGGGTGCTGGCCGGGCACGGCCAACGAAAGCAAGGTCTCCCGGTGGGAGACCGCGGCGCTGCGGGTTCCGTACCAGGCCATCCGGCGGTACGAGGAACTGCTGGGCCTGCGGCCGGGGCTGATCGCCGCCGCGGCCGACACCATCCACGGCTATTACTGTCCCGACCCGGGCTGTCCGGGATGGGACGGCTGGAGCCTGCCGCGTCATGAACCGGTGCCGGTCGGGCGGATAAGCGAGCTGATCGACAGGGCTCGTTCCGACGACGTGATGACGGGCCAGGACTGGGATGAGGTCACCCGCGAGATATCCGCCGTGCCGTTTTTCTTCATCTCTCCTGGCTCAACCTGGGCGGCGCTGGCGGAGCGGCTGTTGCAGGAGCAGATTGTCTCCGACGGGGTGGCCTGGATGCAGCGCTTCGGAGCGCTGGTCCGGCTGCTTGGCCACCCGGTCGGTCAGCAGCCCGCGATAGCCGCATGCGCCAGCCTCGCCGCCGAGCGGGCGAACCAGGTGGGGATAGAGGTGATCTGCGCGCTGGATGTCACCGGGCACCCGGACGCCAGCTATCACGTCCTGGGTCAGCTCGCGTGCCCGACGAGCGACCAGACCTTTTACGGCGCGCTGCTTGCCTGCGTGCGCAAAGTCGCCCGCGGCCACTTCACGGCCGAGCAGATCAGCTACCTGGCCTCCGTCGTGACCAGCCTGCTCGACGATCCCGTGCGTCATGACGACGCCCGCACCCTGGCGGCGAGCCTGCTGCGGCAGATGCCGAATGGCATGCCTCCCGGCGTCGCCGCGAAGCTGCGCAGGTCACTGGCCGGCGACGAGGTGCTGAGCCGGGTCGTGACCACCGGGCGGCTGGCGTCAGAGCGGCACGCGGCCGGCTTCGTCCGCAGGGTGGCGTCCGCGGCGACCGTCCGGATGCCCCGCGAGGGTCCGTGGCTCTACGACGAGACGCTGGCCGCCCTGGTCGATGAGATGCTGTACAGTCCGGTCTCCGACGTGCGGCTGTACGCCGCCGTTGCCATCCAGGCGACCCCGTACCGCGAGCCCGTCGCGGCCGCGCTGGGCACCGAACTGGTCCGGATCACGGCGGCCGCCCATACCGACCTCGCCATCTGCATCATGGACGCGCTGCGGCTGCTCGGCGGCGCGCAGCAGCGCCCTATCCTGGAGCGCTTCACCCTCAACGCGGGGCTTCCGCCGCCGGTGGTGGCCTCGGCCGCCCGCAACATCGGTCACCTCGGCGGGACCAGCGACGACCGGTACTGGCTGCGCGCGGTCGAGCTGCACTCCCAGCTGTCCCAGCGGCATAGCTCCGCCGAGGGCAGCGCGACCCTCCGCGGGCTTGTCTACGGGCTCGGCATGGCTCGCAACGACCCGTTGCTCACCCGGATACGTGATCGTCCCGAGATGCCGACGCAGGCCCGCGCGGCCGCGTCCTGGTGGCTCAGCCATCCGCAGCGGATCCGGCGTAGCGCACTCGTGTAACGGCAGCGCTGCCCGCTGCCGGTCCGTGGGCGCGGGCTGGGCCGGGGCCGCAGCCGGACGGTCGCCGGCGGCGGCGCGGTCAGGCTGCCAGCGCGGCACGCACCAGGTCGCGGAGCTCGTCATCAGCGATGCCGGCCAGGTCTTCGGCCCGCAGCTGGACAGTCCCCTTGCTCGTCTTGAGCTCGGGGTGGCGAGCGGTGAAACCCCCGTCGCGATCGGCTGACAAGCCGTAGATCGACAGGCCGTGCTTCCACGCGCCGACGTGGAGGCGGCGGCGGCCGACCTTGTACGTCGGAATCTTGTACGACAGGACGACGGCTGCATCCGGATAGGTCTCGAGCACCAGCCGGTGCAGCCGGTCGAAGAGCGGACGGTGCTCGGCGGCGATGCCGTCGATGTAGTCCCGTACTGCTTCATCCACCCGCCCATTGTCGCCCCGGACGCGATCTGGCCGGTCAGTAGTTGTCGGCATGGAAATCTCCTGTCCTCGAAGCCGGCAGCGGCACTGATACTGACCGCCGCGCCAGCCGGGATTCACCGATCCCGGCTCAGGCGCGCAGCGCGGCTGAGGTCTCGCGCGGCGGCCAGCAGGCCAGCCTCGGCCCGCGCGTTGTGCGCCTGCCGGGCCTGGTTCCAGCGCCGGGCCGCCGTCACCCGCTCCTGCACCAGCCGTGCGTGCTCGCGCACCCGGGCCGGGCTGGCGCCCCCCGGGGCATTCCTGGCAGCCACGGCGGCGGCCGGATCGGTCACTCCGGCGAGCATCTCGGCCGTGACCTGAACCGGCGCCCCGGTTATCTCCTCAGCCGCGGCGCGGACTCCGGACACGGTCAGTTCGCTGTCACCGCGCCCGGCCGCGGCCGCGATCGCCCGGCCGACCACCCGGTACGCGGTCCGGTAATCAAGCCCGCACCGCTGGGACAGCTCTTCGGCCAGGTCGGCGCCGGCGACGAAGTGGCCGGCCGCCTGCTCGCGCAGCGCCTCGGTGTCCGGGCACAGCCCGGCCACCACCGCGGTTGCCAGCCGGACGAGCCGGCCGGCCAGGTCAACCGCGCCGGCCGCCTCGCCGTAGCCGTAAAGCCAGTTGTCGGTGCGGGCCGACGGCGTCAGCCCGGTGGCCAGCAGCCCGGTCAGGCGGCCGAGCAGGGTGCCCGCTCCGCCGCGGAGCACGGCCAGCGCGTACGGGTTGCGTTTCTGCGGCATGAGCACGCTGGCCCGGCACAGTGAGGCGTCCAGGGTCAGGTAACCGAAGGCCGGGCTGGCGAAGATTTCCAGGTCCCCGGCGAGCTGGGCGAGGGTCTGTGCGGCCTGCGCGCAGGCGGCGACCGCATCGGTCAGGACGTCCACCGACCACATGGCGTCGCGGGTGTGCGGGCCCGCCGACCCGAAGCCGAGCAGCTCGGCCAGCCGGACCCGGTCCAGCGGCAGCCGGCTGCCGCCCGAGCCGCCGGAGCCGCCCGGGCAGGCGTCGGCGCCGTCGTAGGCGGCCTCGATCCTGCGCAGATGCCGGACCGCCTGCTCGGCGAAACTGCCCAGGTAATGACCGAACGTCGACGGCTGCGCAGGCTGCAGGTATGTGCTGTCGGCCCACAGCGTGCCGGCCTGCTCGGCGGCACGGTCGCCCAGCCCGGCGGCGAACGCGGCCATGTCGGCGTGCAGCCCGAGCAGGCGGTCGCGCAGCGCGAGCCGGAACGCGATGCGGCCCGCCTCGCGGCGGGTGCGGCCCAGGTGCAGCCGTCCGGCGCTGGGGCCGAGTGCCCGCTCGAGCTCCCGCTCCCGGCTGTTGTAGGCGTCCCCGTACACCGCGTCATAGCGGAACTCCGCGGCCGGCGCGTCGAGCAGGCCGATGAGCCAGCCGCACAGCGGTGCCGCCTGCGGGGGGTCCAGCGCCCCGCATTCGGTCAGCGCGACCAGGTGGGCGAGGTCGGCGAGCGTGAGCCCGCGGTGCAGCAGCGGCGCGTCCGCGATCTCCAGCGCGTAGCCGGCCTCGACCAGTTCAGGCGCCGGCCCGCTGGTGATCCTGGCGTCGGTACCGAGGTAACCCTCGGGCGGCGGCAGCCCGGTCACGCCGCACCGCCGCCCGGTCCGGCGAACAGGGTCGGCGCGCCGCCGCCGACGAGGAACACCTGGGTGCCCCGAACCCGGCCGGCCCGGCACTCGGCGATCAGCGCGGCCATCGCCTTGGCGCCGAACGTCCCGTCGAGGAACACCCCCTCGGTGGCCGCGACCAGCCGCGCCGCCTGCTGCCCCTCGGGCGATGGGACGCCGTAGCCCGGCCCGATCCAGCCGTCCAGCACGTCCGGCTGCCCGATGACCGCGGCGCTGCCCGCCAGTGCGGCCGCGGCTGCCGCCAGTGACCGCACCCGGTCCTGGCTCTCCGCCACCGGCCGGCTGACCGCAACGCCCTGCACCCGGTAGCTGGCCCCGGTGAGTGCGGCCCCGGCGACCAGCCCGGCCTGCGTCCCGCAGGATCCGGTCGCCAGCCACAGCGCCGACGGCTGCTCGCCGAGCGCGGCCAGCTGCCCGGCCAGCTCGACGCTCGCCCGTACGTAGCCCAGCGCGCCCAGCGGTGTCGCCCCGCCGCGGGGAACGAGGTAGGGGCGCCTGCCCTGGGCTCGCAGCCCGGCTACCAGGTCCGCCATCCCGGCGTCCACCGACGACCGGGCCGGATCGCCGGTGAACCGCACGTCGGTGCCGAGCCACCGGTGCAGCCGCATGTTCCCCTCGCTGGGCGCGCCGCTGCCGTAGCAGACGACGTGCGGTTCCACCTGACAGCGCAGGCAGGCCAGGGCGGCCAGCACGGTCCAGTTCGACTGCGGCCCGGCGCCGGTCACCAGGCAGTCGCAGTCCTGGCGGCGCAAGTCGGCCACGATGTACTCCAGCCCGCGCAGCTTGTTGCCGCCGAGACCCAGGCCGGTGAGGTCGTCCCGCTTCAGCAAGACGGGCACGCCCAGCTCTGCCGACAGCCGCGGGGCAGGCTGCAGCGGCGTCGGAGCCAGCACGAGGCTGACCCGGGGCACGCTGGCCAGGCCCCCCGACCCCGGCGCGGCCGCCGCGCTCGCGCCCGTGCCTGCCGCCGCGCTCGCGCCCGTGCCTCCTGTCGCGCCTGTGGCGGTGGCTGCCGCCGCACTCGGGGCCGTGTTCATCGCCCGCCGTCCTGGCAGGCGCGCCGGACCCGGTCCACAAACGCGCCGCAGGAGCCGAGCGAGGTCCGGACGTCCAGGAGCTCGTCAAGCTCGGTGTCGGAGATCGCGTTCAGCCGCGCATCACCGCGCAGCGCGGTGCGGAAGTCCTGCCCGCTGCCGATGCCGTCCATGGCTACCGCGTAGACCGTCTCGTGCGCGGTGTGCTTGCCGACGCGGCCCGCCAGCGAGCGCATCACGGGCTCGGACAGCAGGTACCCGCGCTGGGCGTCGATGTTGGCCCGCATCCGCTCGGCATCCACGCACAGGCCGTCCAGCATCCTGGCCCCCGCGGCCACGCACGCGCCGAAGGCCATGGCGGCTTCGGGCACCACCAGCCACTCGGTCTTCCAGGCGCGTCCGTCCCGCTCGTGCTCGGACACCATGCCTTCCAGCGCGAGCCCGGCCTGCGCCCGGACGATCCGGGACAGCGTGACCAGGTGCTCGGAGATCTCCGGGTTCCGCTTGTGCGGCATCGTGATCGAGCCGACCGTGCCGGGCGTGAACGTCTCGTGCACCTCGCCGATCTCCGGCCGCTGCAGCTGGTAGACC
Organism: uncultured Actinomycetes bacterium; assembly: GCA_963702235.1. Lineage (GTDB taxonomy): Bacteria > Actinomycetota > Actinomycetes > Streptosporangiales > Streptosporangiaceae > PALSA-505. The sequence goes on along the minus strand of CAVPBZ010000008.1, from coordinate 87,815 downwards.
TCGTTCCCGATCTTGCCGACGGTCCCGGCGATGGCCGCGAGCAGCCAGATGAACTCCGCCACGCCGTCCCGGGAGGTCAGCCAAGGCACTGCGGGGGCGCCAAGCCCCAGCCGCCGGGCGAACGCATCGAGCAAGTTGGTAGCCGCCCCGCCCCAGAACTCCATCGTGCCCAGCGCGCCGCCCAGCTGCGCCTGCTCCCAGCGGCCGCGGCCGAGCCGGATCCGGGTCAGGTGCCGGTCGAGCTCCGCCGCCCACACGGCCGCCTTGAACCCGAACGTGATCGGCAGGCCGGGCTGCCCGTGGGTCCGCCCGCACATCGGGGTGTCCCGGTGCTGCCCGGCCAGATCGAGCGCGCGGTCCCGCATCCGGGTCACGTCCCGCTCGGCGATGTCGCCGAGGGACTTGAAGACGAGCCCGAACCAGCTGTCGGACACGTCCTGCACCGTCGCCCCGTAGTACACCCACTCGCGAGCCTGCTCGGGCAGCGACTGGCGCAGCGCGCGGATCAGGCCGATCGTCGAGTGTCCGCTCGACCGGGTCTGCTCGGCGACGAGGCTGAGATCCAGTCGGGACACATCGGCGTGCGCCCGGATGGCCCGGGCCGCGTCGGCCGGGACGAGGCCGACCTCGGCCTGCGCTTCGGCCAGGGCGGCCAGGATGCCGAGCCAGGCCTGCGTCCTGCCCTCGTCGCAGAAGAGCGCGGACACCTCGGGGGTCGTCCACAGGTGGCCGTAGACCGCCGAGTCGGCGGGGTGCGCGGAGCTCATGAGCCGGAGCTCGGTACCGCTCCGGCCGGCAGGTACGACCCCGCGCGCGGCGAGCCAGCGGGCGGGATGCCGCACAGGGCGCGGAGCGCGGCCCGCACCTCGTCGAGGTTCGCCCCCCACGGCACCACCGCGGTCGGCCCGTCCAGCTGAATGTCGCGTTCCAGCAGGCAGCACTTGGTGAGCAGCCGCTCTCCCGGGCGCAGCACAGCGCGGGCCCGCGGGCACAGGTTGACCCGCAGCGGCTGCGAGCCGTAGAAGTGCTCGTGGAACGCGACGGACCGGTCGCAGCCGATGAGCAGCCAGTCCGGCTGGTACGGCGGGTGGCAGTCCAGGAAGCTGACCTCCGCGTCGGCCGCCACGCCGCTGCCCCGGCAGGGCAGCAGGTAGCGCGCTGCGGGATGACCGTCCATGAGATCCCGGACGTCCACGCTGTCGAGCACAAGCCGCACCGGCGGCAGGTCCTCGTCGAAACCGACCGCCTGCTCGGCCATGGCCAGCAGCTTCGGCGGGTACGGCGGGACGACCTCGGTGACGCGGATGGTCAGCGGCTCGGGCCGCCAGATGAAGTTCACGTGCTCGAACCGGCCCTGCACGACGTAGGCGAGCACGCCGTCGCGGCGGCGAGCGAGCGCGGCGGTGGCGAGCGCGGACGCGTTGCTGACATCCACCGACGGCTCGTCGATCCACGCCGTGGCGGCCGGCCCGGCGAGCACGCGCATCTCGGCCACCGGCGAGAACAGCCTCGCCGGATCTTCGGGCCGCACCGCGACCAGGGCGGTTGTGCCGTTGTTGCGCAGGACCAGGAACGCGGTCCGGCGGTAGATGTCACGCTGGCGCAGCAGCGCCCCGATCGCGTCGGTGGTGAGCGGGACATCGACGTCCTGCACGGACAGGCCGCGGTAGGGCCGGGTGATGGTGTTGGCCGCCGGCTCGGGGATCACGTCAGCACGCCGGCCGAGACGGTGTCCGCGCGCAGCCCGAGCCGCAGCGTCTCCAGCGCCAGCACGCTGGCCGGCTCGACGTTGCCGATGTTGACGTCGGGGCCGAGCTGGCGGACGAACCAGGCCTGCTGCGCCTTGGTGGGCGCCTCGAAGATGACCCGGTCCTGCGGTATGCGGTCGAGGATGATCTTGACCAGGTCTTCGCGGATCATGTGATCGGAGTCATACAGCCCGACCGTGCCGCTCTCCCGGCCCTCGGCGACGAGCCACGAGGCGCCGGCGTCCAGGTCGCGGTCCATCTCGTCGGCCCAGGCTTCCGGTGTCGGCGGGTAGTTTCCCTCTTTCGCCCCGGTCTCGGCGAGCACCACGAAATCGGCGGCGAGCTCGCGCACCAGCCCGTGTTTGCGGGCGTCCGGCAGTGCCCGCAGCCCGTTGGAGACCTCGACGTGGGTGATGCCGATGCTCAGCGCCCAGTCCCGCAGCTGACGGACCCGGTCCTGCATCGCGGCCACCTCCAGCAGGGTCCCGCCGAGGCATATCGGGCAGCCGTGCTCGGCGCACATGCGGACCCGGTCGGGCAGCGCCGGGTCGATGTACCCGATGCCCCAGCCCACCTTCACGATGTCGGTGAGGTGCGCCGCCTGGCCGAGGAAGGCCCGCGTCGCATCCGGCGTGAGCCCGTTGTCCAGGACATGCGTGATCCCGGCCGAGCGCGGCTTGACCGCGCGCGGCGGCAGGCTGAGGAAGGTTGGACACTCCGGCACGGTGCGCCTCCGCTGGTGGTGTGCTCGAACCATAGGCACGCCGGTGCCGGACTCTCTCTGTCCTGGAAGGACAAAGCTCAGCGAAGTCGTTGCCCTGCACGCGCAGGCGGAAGCAAGCAGCCGCCGCGCGGGAACGGCACCCGCTAAGTGACCGGTGTCAGAGGGTAACCGGCAGCCCGGAGCTGCCCGGTGCCACGGCCCCGCGCCGCGGGAGTGCCCGCGCGGGGCCGTGGCGGTCAGGTTCCGGCTATCCCTGCAGCTCGGCGCGGACCAGCGCGGCCCCGTCGGCGAGGGCGCGGAGCTTGCCCGCGGAGATCATCCGGGGCAGGTTGATCAGGCCGCAGTCGGTGGACAGGCCCAGCCGGTCGGCCCGGACGTACTCCAGCACCTGCCGGATCCGGTCGGCGACCTCGTCCGCGCTCTCGGTGACCGTGGACTTGACGTCGATGACGCCGGCCACGAACGGCTTGTTCCAGCCGTTATCGGCCAGCGGCTTGAGGTCATCCGGCCCGGTGCGCCCGACCTCGTAGTTCAGCGCGTCGATGTTGGCGTCCAGCACGTGCGGGAAGATCGCGTGCGCCCGCTCCGGCGCCGGCGCGTTGGCCGCGCGCTTGTCCAGCACGAACGCGCCGAACTCGGTCTTCGTGTCGTCGGGGAAGTAGGCCGGCGTGCCGGAGTAGTTGCCCCAGCAGGTGTGCACCCAGAACTGGCAGCCCACCCCTTCGACCGAGGCGTTCAGCGCCTCGATCTCCCAGTCGCCCATCCCGTACGGCCAGACGAACTCGTCCAGCTGGATGATGTCGCAGCCGTTGTCGGCCAGCTCCTTGAAATCCTCGTTGAACGCCCTGGCCAGCGCGAGCGCCAGCTCCTTGGTGTCCTTGTAGTACAGGTTGGTTGTCGCGGCCGCGATCACGCCGAGGCCGGTGTAGGACACCTTGACCGGCTTCTTGGTGGCCTTGCGCACGGCCCGCAGGTGGTTGATGTGGAACGGGTACTCCCGCCGCACCTCGCCGACGCACGTCGGCGAGTACAAGGTGGAGTAGATCGGCAGCCCGATCGGCGGCCCGGTCAGCTTGTACCCCGACATCCGCTCCAGGTAGTAGTACAGGATCGTCCCGTACGGGGAGTCGCCGCCGTACACCTTCCCGTCGGCGATGACGTCCAGCCCCGCCGCCTCCTGGTCGGCCACGATCTGCCCGATCGCGTCCTCGAACGCCTCCTTGCTGATCGAGTCGTGGATGAACTCGCCCTTCGGCAGCGTGGCGAACGCCTGCCCGTCATACCACCGCGGGTTCGGGTAGTTGCCGACCATCGTGACCGGCAGCAGGATCTCCTGGCCTCCGACAAGCATGTGGCTGCTCCCTTCGTGATCGTGACCCCCGAGCGGGATGAGCGTATGCCGGGCCGACGGGCCGTTTCTTCCCTATGCGGGGACGGTTCTTTTCCTGGATATGGGCACGGCAGGGCTGAAAATGAGAGATTCAGCCAACCCGGATCCGCCAGTCCACGGCGACGGCCGAGCTGCCCTCGGCCAGCACCGGGTTGAGGTCGAGCTCACCGATCGCAGGTACATCGGCGAGCAGCTGCCCGACGCTGACGATCAGGCCCGCGACGGCGCGCAGGTCCACGGCCGGGCCGCCCCGCAACCCGTCCAGCACGGCCGCGCCGCGCAGCGATCGGAGCATGGCGACGGCCGCTGCCTCGTCTACCGGCGCCACCGCGAGCCGCACGTCACGCACGGCCTCGACCAGGATGCCGCCGAGGCCGGCCAGCACGACCGGGCCGAACTCCGGGTCCCGGATCCCGCCGATCACCACCTCGATGCCCTGGCGCTGCGGCTGCACGAGCACGGCGGCGCCATCGGCCAGGGCCAGCAGGTCGCGAGCCGCCCGCCGCACGGCGGCCGCGCTGGTCAGGCCCAGCCGCACCCCGCCCGCGTCGGTCTTGTGGGTGAGCGAGGGATGCTCGACCTTGGCCACCACCGGGTAGCCGAGCCGGCGGCGGCCGCGGCCGCCGCGGCGCTGCCGCACACCGCGGTCTCGATCACCGGTATGCCCGCATCCGCCAGCAGTTCCCGCGCCGTGCCGGCGGGCAGCAAGCCGTTGGCAGCGGCGGCAGACCGCAAGAAATGATCATCCCGAACGGCGCTGCTCCCAGCCCCGCGCTCCCCCGGCGACAACCGCGGCGCACGTGCCGGCTCACGGCCGGCCGTGCCAGCCGCGCGGGACAACCGCACCGCGGAAGCCGGCCCGCGGCCAGCCGTGGCCGCGGCCGAAGACGAGCGCGACGCGGGAGTCAGCCCGCGGCCAGCCTCATCGGCTTCCGAGGACGACGGTAGCGGGGAACCCTGCCCACGGCGCAGGCCGGCCCGGACCGCCGCGCCGGCCGCCCGGGCGGTGCGGTCCGGCCAGGCGTAGCAGGGGACGCCGGCCTGCTGCAGCAGATCGGCATGCGGCTGCGCGCCGCGCGGCGCCACCCAGCAGGCGTAGACCGGGACCGGCACGCCGTCGGCGCGCAGCCGCTGCACGGCATCCCGGACGGCCTGCGCCACCTCGTCGCTGGCGGCCCGCTGCACCAGCACCGCGACGACCAGGTCGACCTCGCCGGACCGCGCCAGCAGCTCGATCGCGCCCGGGTAGGCGGTGACGTACTTGCTCCAGGCCGGCGTGGTGTCCACCGGGTTGCGCACGCTCGCGTAGCCGGGCAGCAGCGGCCGCAGCTTGTCCTGCAGCGGCGGGCTCAGCTCCGGCAGCTCCAGCCCCTCGTCGCCGAGCAGGTCGGACAGCTCGACGCCGATACCGCCGGAATTGGTCAGCACCGCGGCCCGCCGCCCGGACGGCGCCGGCTGGCCGGCCAGGGCGCGGGCCGTGTCGAAGACCTCCAGGCCGGTGCGCACCCGCACCACGCCGGCCTGTGCCAGCGCGGCGTCGCGGACGGCGTCGTCGCTGGCCAGCGACGCCGTGTGCGACATCGCGGCCCGCCGCCCGGCCCCGGTCCGCGCGCCGACCGCGGCGATCACCGGCTTGACCGGGGTGGTGCGGCAGGCCTCAGCGAAGAAGCCGCGCGCGTCGGTGATCGACTCGAGCATCAGGCAGATCACCGTGGTCGCCGGGTCTTCGCGCAGGTAGCCGAGCAGCTCCGCGTCGGAGATCTCGGCCTTGTTGCCCGCGGCGTAGACCTTGGCCACGCTCAGCTCCTCCTCCGCCGCCAGCGTGTGCACCGCCATCCCGTAGGAGCCCGACTGGGTGACGATGCTGACCCCGCCGCCGCCGCGCGGCGTGCCGGCCGCGATCGACGCGTTCAGCGGCAGGTCGGCGTTCTGCACCCCGAAGCAGTTCGGCCCGACCAGCCGCACCTTGCCGGCCCTGGCCGCGGCCACCGCCTCGGCCTGCAGCGCAGCCCCGTCCGGCCCGGTCTCGGCGAACCCGGCGCTGAGCACGACCACCGCGGCGACGCCCTTGTCCGCGGCCGCCCGCACCACGCCGGGCACGGAAGCGGCCGGGGTCGCGATCACCGCCAGATCGACCTCCCCCGGAACGTCCCGCAGATCCGCGTAGGCCACCGCGTCGAACACGCGCTCCGCCTGGCACACCGGCACCACCTCGCCAGGGAAGTCAGCCAGGTTCTGCCACAGCAGCCGCCCCACCGTGCCCGCCCGCTCCGACGCCCCCACCAGCGCCACCCGCCGCGGCGAGAAGATAGCATCCAGCCCCGAGTGATCAGTCAGCACGCGCACACCTGCCCGTGGTGCTCCCCGAACGTCCTCGACAGCTCCCCCGCCGCGAACTCGGACTTGCGCACCTCGAGGGAGTCGAGCGACCTGAGGCAGGCCAGTTCGGATGCCGCAGGCGGCCGGGCCGGCCGCAGGTCGCCAGCGATCTCGAAGTCAAACCCGGTAACTTCCCGTATTTCCGCCACGCTCACATCGGGAAAGGTCTGCACGAGCCGCGCCCGGCCAGCCGGAAAGTCGAACACCCCCAGCTCCGTCACCAGCCACTGCGGCCCGCCGCCGGTGTAGCCGAGCTCGGCCCGGCTGCCCAGCGGGGTGCGGTGCCCCATGTCGGTGATGAAGTCGCACGCCTGCACCAGCGTGCGGCCGGACCGGTGCCGGGTGGTCCACAGCGTGAGGTGGCCGATCGTCGCGGCCAGGTTGCAGCCGCCGCCCCCGCCGCCAAGCTTCACCTTCGGCCGGGCCGCGGAGCCGATCGCGGTGACGTTGGTGTTGCCGAAGCCGTCGATCTGACCGCCGGACATGAACATCCGGTCCACGTCGCCGCGCACGGCGGCGTCGAAGAACTCCTCGAACCGCATGCTGTACGCGGCGCCGCGGGACAGGCTGGCGTCGTTACCGGTCGGCGGTATGAACGGCGGGTCCGGGTCGATCGAATACGTGGCACCCTCGACCAAGATCATGTCGGGCGCGTGCGTGCGCTTGGCCACGTGCATCGCGACCTGGGCGCACGGGCTGCCGAAGCCGTGGAACACGGTCTCGGCCGGCCGGATGGTCCGGGCCAGCAGGACGACGAACCACTCGTCCAGCGTCCAGCTCATCGGGATTCCCTCCTGGAACCGCGGGCATGGGGGCGGGTGCGGGATGCCCGGCTCATCGGCACTCCTTCCCGGAGACCGCGGCGCTCGGGCGGGTGCGGGCTGCCCGGCTCATCGGAACAGCTCCTTCCATCCGGCGGTGCCGTGCGACCAGGCGGTGAGCGCGCCGAGACGGGCCGCGCCGACCGCCTCCCGGTAGCCCTCCTCGGTGCCGGTGCCGTGCACCCAGGTGGCCAGGTACTTGTCCGCCCCGTCCGGCCCCGCCTGGGCCGCGGCCACGTACTCGCGCAGGTGGTCGCGGTCGTAGGCGTACCGCGGGTAGCAGGAAGCCGGGTGCGCGCCGAACGGCACCTCGGTGACGGCCGCCACCAGGTGGCCGGGGATCGTGATGCCGGCCGCGGCGATCTCCTCGGGTGACACGATCTCGTCAGCGGTCGCGACCACGGCGCGCGCCGCGCTGGCGAACCGCTCGTCCAGCACGTACGGCTGGTCGAGATGCAGGTTGCCGTAGCGGTCCGCGGCCGGCGCGTGCAGCAGCGCGACGTCGGGCGCGAGCGCGGGCACGGCGACCAGCCGCTCGCCGGTGAACGGGCAGGTGATCTCGGCGTACTCCGGGTGCAGCCGGACGATGTCCGACCCGCGCACGCCACGGACCGGCAGGAACGGCACCCCCATCTCGGCCGCCCGCAGCTGGGCCAGCACGGTGGCGCAGCAGCTCTCCGCCACCTCGATCGAACCCTCCTCGGCGGCCCGGCGGTAGGCCGGGGCGAGGCCGAGATCCTGCTCGAAGCCGACATAGCTCTCCTCGCACCGACGCACCGCGCCGGCCGCGACGAGCAGGTCAACGTCGATGCTGTGCGCGGACCCGATCAGGTGCAGGCCGCGCCGGCCCTGACGGATCAGCTCGCGCACCATCGCCATCGGCAGCCGGGCCGACAGCCCGCCGCCCAGCGCGACTACGGCGCCGTCGCTGACCAGGCCCGCCGCGTCGGCCAGCGGCATCCGCTTGTCACGCCGGGGCTGCAGGCTCATCGGGTCCCTCCTGCTGTCGCTGATGGCTGGCCCGGGTCAGGCCGCGGGCGCGGGGTCATCGGGCGGCTCCTGCCGAGGCCGGTGGCTTGCGCGTCCGGTCGTTGGCACGACGTCATCGGGGCCCCCCGGCGGTAGCGGCCTCGCGGCCGGCCTTCTGCGCGGCCTGCAGCACCGGGTCGTACACGGGCGCGTAGGGCGGCGCGTAGCTAAGGTCGAGCGCGGCGAGGTCACCGATGCTGAATCCGGCGTGCAGCGCGGTCGCCAGCACGTCGATGCGCTTGGCCGCGCCCTCGCGGCCGGCCAGCTGGGCGCCCAGCAGCCGGCCCCCGGGGTCGTGTACCAGCCGTACGTGCAGCGGCGAGCCGCCGGGGTAGTACTTGGCCCGCGACCGGGAGGTCACGTCGGTGGCCACCGCGGCCAGGCCGGCCGCCTCGGCGTCAGCGATGCTCAGCCCGGTCCGCGCGACCTCGAGGCCGAACACCTTGACCACCGCGGTGCCGACGACGCCGCCGAACGACGCCGCGCCGCCGGCCGCGACGGTCCCGGCCACCCGGCCGGTCTTGTTGGCCGCGGGCCCGAGCGGCACCCAGGACGGCCTGCCCAGCACGAGGTGCGGCAGCGCGACGCTGTCACCGGCCGCGAAGATGCCGGGCAGCGACGTGCGCATGCCCGAGTCCACGATCACCGAGCGGTCCGGCAGGTGCCGGGCGCCGGCCTCGGTCAGCAGGCCGGTGGCCGGCCGGACGCCGGTGGCCAGGATCACCAGGTCGGCCTGCTCCGGCGTGCCGTCTACGACCGCGGTCACGCCGCCGTCGCTGTCGTGCACGGCGTCCAGCCGGGCGCCGAGCCGCAGCCGGGCATGGCGGCGCAGCTCGGCCTCGGCCAGGGCGGCGACGGGCTCGTCGAAACCGGGCAGCACCTGGGCCAGTGCTTCGACGACCTGCACCTCTGCGCCCGCCTGGACCAGCGCCTCCGCGGTCTCCAGGCCGATGTATCCCGCCCCGACGACGATGGCGCGGCGGACCGCGCCGGTGTCCAGCAGCCGCCGCAGCTCGATCGCCTCGTCCAGCGACCGGACAGTGAAGACCCGGTCATGATCGGCCCCGGGCACGGGCGGCCGCACCGGGTCGGCGCCGGTCGCCACGATCAGCGCGTCGTAGTCCAGCAGGTCCGGCTGGCCGTCGCCGCTGACCTGCAGCCGCTGCTGGTCCGGGTCGATCGCGCTGACCCGGGTGCGCAGCCGCAGGTCGATGCCGCGCCTGCCGGTGAACTCCTCGGGCGGGTGGGCGAGCAGGCTTTCCGCGGTCTCGACCACGCCGCCCAGGTAGTACGGGATCCCGCACATGCCGTAGGCGGCGTAGCCGCCTGCCTCGCAGACGACCACGTCGAGACCGGGTGCCGCCCGCCGGGCGGCCGACGCGGCCGACATCCCGGCGGCACCGCCGCCGATCACCACCAGCCGTGGCACCTGCCGCCCTCACCTCCTGGCGGCCGGCCCGGTCCGGCCGCCTGCTCGACCCGAGGGGGGAGGCGGCTGACCCGGTCCGGCCGCTGGCTTTCCCTGAGCCTGCGGGTACTGGCGGCCGGCCCCGACAGGGAGCCGGCCTTCCCCGAGCATGCGTGCTGGGCGCGGCCCGGGGTCAGGTCTCCCGGGGACCAACACCCGCGGCCATCTCGCCCCGCCAGATCAGTGGAATCTGCGCGCTGACGCGGCACGCTGGCGGACATGAGCGAGGTCAGGGATCCGGCGGCCGACTCGGTCCGGGACGAGATAACCGCCGTGGTGGAACGCGCCAGCAAGGCCGCGAGCGCCATCGAGCACTACTCACAGGAGCAGGTCGACGCGCTGGTCACCGCAGTGGCCTGGTCGGTGGTGCGGGAAGACCGCGCCAGGGAGCTGGCCCGGCTGGCGGTGGACGAGGGCGGGTTCGGCAACTACGAGGATAAGATCATCAAGATCGGCAAGCGGGTCACCGGCGTGCTCGCGGACATGGCGGGGATGCGCACCGTCGGGGTGGTCGAGGAGATACCCGAGGCCGGCCTGGTGAAGATCGCCAAGCCGGTCGGCGTGGTGGCCGCGCTGATCCCCACCACCGGCCCGGACGCCACGCCGCCGGTCAAGACGCTGTTCGCGCTGAAGGGCCGCAACGCCATCGTCTGCGCCCCGCACCCGCGGACCCGGCGCACCACCGAGGCGGTCGTCGGCTACATGCGGGCCGCCTGCGAGCAGGTGGGCGCGCCGGCCGACCTGGTGCAGTCGCTGCCCTCGCCGTCCCTGGCCAAGACCCAGGAACTGATGCGGCAGGCGGACCTGATCGTGGCCACCGGCGGGGCCGGCATGGTGCACGCCGCCTACAGCTCGGGCACCCCGGCGTACGGGGTGGGCGTGGGCAACGCCGTGCACGTGGTGGACGAGACCGCCGACCTGGCCGACGCGGCGGCGGCCATCGTAACCGCGAAGACGTTCGACTACGCGACGAGCTGCCTGGCCGACAACGCCGTGATCGCGCACGCGTCGGTCTACGACGAGCTGGTGCAGCGGCTGACCGCGGCCGGCGCGCACCTGTGCGACGAGCAGCAGGCGGCCGCGCTGGGCGCGGTCATGTGGCCGGACGGCGGGCACGTTCCGGCGATCGACGTGGTGGCCAAGTCGGCGGCGCACATCGCCGGGCTGGCGGGCTTCGACGTCGCGCCGCAGTGCACCATGCTCCTGGTGGAGGAAACCGGCACCGGGCCCGGCTTCCCGTTCTCCGGCGAGAAGCTGTCGGTCGTGCTGGCGCTCTACCGGTATTCCGGCGACATCTGCGACGCGGCGAACCTGGTCAACGCGATCACCGGTTATCAGGGCCTGGGTCACACCTGCGCGATCCACACCAGCTCGGACGCCAGCGTGGACCAGCTGGCGATGGCCACCAAGACGGCGCGGGTGCTGGTCAACCAGAACCTCAACGAGGGAGCCGGCAGCCCGCGCAACGGCCTGCCGTTCACGCTCAGCCTCAGCTGCGGCACCTGGGGCGGCAACATCACCACCGAGAACATCAACGCGCGGCACTTCCTGAACCTGACCTGGGTGTCCCGCCCCATTGCCAAGCCCCCGGTCACCGAGGAAGCCCTGTTCGGCGCCCACTGGCAGGCCTACGGCCGCTAACTGCACCCCAAAACCCCCCAGACCACCCAGCCCGGAGCCCCCGGCCCAAGATCGATGGCTACTCCTACCCCACCCGAGGGGTAAAAGTAGCCATCGACAAGTTCACGGGGACGCGGGATACGGGACACGCGCCTCGGAGGGCGCGGGAAGGAGCGGCAGGGTGTGCGGAGCTGGCCGGCGTTAGCCGGCGGCGCGGCTGGCCAGGAACTCGTCGGGTTCCAGGTAGTAGGGGTTGTCGATGACCATGCCGCCGAGCAGCACCTTGGGATGCGTCTTGAGCACGTCCATGATCAGCTCGCCGGAGCACCGGGTCAGGTCGTAGAGGCAGAGGTTGACCTGGGGGAAGTCGGACATGATCCGGTTGAGCTCGGACTCATAGCCGACCAGGTCGCCGACGCAGCGCTCGTCGCGGTGCGCCCAGCTCATGTCGCCGACGTTCCGGGCGAACCCGGCGCCTTCGCCGCACGGGCCCTGCCGCGCCTTGGCCTCCCAGAACTTCAGCATCCGCTCGGGCAGGAAGCCGCTGTCGGCCAGGTAGGTGCCGTAGGAGTCGAGCACCTCCAGCTGGCGGCCGGCCACGTACGGCCCGACCTCCACCTGCTCGGCCAGCCTGGCCAGCACGTCATCGGGGGCGCAGCTGTCCACCACGCAGGTGCACTTGTCGCCCGCGGCCAGGCCGTCGGCCAGGAACGGCACCAGGATGTCGTCGCGCTCGGCGGGCTTGCGGTAGAAGCCGCAGATGTGGTCGCCGGGCCGCCACCGCACGCCGAGCACCTCTTGCATCGGATCCGAGGTCATCTCCGCCTCCCTGCTCAGCAAGCTAGCACCGCGGCGGGCCGGGACCCAGCCCGCAGATCCCGGCCCGACCGGCAGTTACAGCGTGCTGCGTACCGTCGCGGCAGCCTGGCCCATCGCGTTCAACTTTGCGTACGCCACCGTTCGGCTGAAATAGCCCAGGCCGCAGTCCGGCGCGACGAGCAGCCGGTCGGCCGGCACCACCTCGAGCGCCCGGCGGATCCGCTGCTCCACCTGCTCGGCGGACTCCACCTGGAGATTCTTGGCGTCCACCACGCCGACGCCGAGCACCTTGTCGGTGGGGAAGTCGCGGAATGCCTCCAGCTCGTCGAAGCCCTTGTTGGTGAATTCCAGGTGGATCACGTCTGCGGGCGACTCCTTGAACAGCGGCATCATCGAGGCCGCGTGGTTGTCGAATATGTCGCGCTGGCCGTCCACGCTGCCGTAGCAGACGTGCCAGAACTTCGTCGCGCTGACGCCGTCGAACATGATGTTCTGCATCTCGATCTGCCACATGTCCGTGGTGTACGGCGGCAGCACGTCGATCAGCTGCACGGCCTCCAGGCCGAGGCTGTCCAGGTACTTCAGCTCGGCGTTCATCGCGATCGCCAGGTCCCGCGCCACCGCGACCTGGTCGCCGTAGTGCTCGTCCTTGACGATGACGCTCTGCTGGGCCGGGCCGAGGAACGCCACCTTGAACGGCTTGTCGGTGGCGTTCTGCATGGTCATGACCACGCTCTCGAAGATCGGCCGGACCCAGGTGATCTTGTCCTTGACCACAGCCTGGTAGAACGGCCGGTACTTGGCGCCCTCACCGGGCGGCCCGTACGGGGCGAAGCCGCCGAGGTTCTCCGGGATGAAGTGGAAGATGGGCTCGAGCTGGAAGCCGGGCGCCTCCCACTCGTAATACTGGGCGCCGTCGCACAGGATGTCCAGGCCCGCGTTCTCCTGCTCGCGCGCGCAGACCTTGCAGGCGTCCTCGTAGGCCACCCGCAGGCTCTGGCTGCGGTAGACGGGTTCGCTCAGCGATCCGAGCACCCGGCCCTGCAGCCAGTGCGGCCGGGGAAACGCCGACACCGCCGAGACAGGGAGCAGGACTTCTTCGCCGCGAATCTCCATTGATCTCACCTTTCTCCTGCTGATAGGTACTGCTGGTTAGCCTCTGCTTGGCCGGAGCTCGCCGAGGAGCGCGCGCACGGCGTCGACGACCTTGGCCGCCGAGACGTCCACCTCCGCCTCGAGCGGGGCGGCAACGGGCAGCGGCACGTTGCCGCCGCTGACCCGGGTGACCGGTGCGGTCAGGTCGCCGAACGCCTCCTGAGCTGCGATCGCCGCGACCGATGCGCCCCAGCCGAGCTGGCCGGGGTTCTCCTCCACCACCACGAGCCTGCCGGTGCGCGCCACCGAGGCCAGCACGGCCGCGGCGTCCAGCGGCACCAGCGTCCGCAGGTCGATGACCTCGGCCTCGATGCCGCGGGCGGCGAGCTCATCGGCCGCCGCCAGGCAGGTCCCGACCGTGATGGACAGGCCCACGAGCGTGCAGTCGCGGCCGGCCCGGACGACGGCGGCCTGGCCGAGCGGGATCAGGTGCTCGCCATCGCCGCAGTCCTCCTTGCGCCCGAACAGCGCCTTGTGCTCGAACACGATGACCGGGTCGTCGTCGCGGATCGCCGCGGCCAGCAGGCCGAAGGCCTCGGCCGGCGTGGCCGGCGAGACGATCTTGAGGCCGGGCACGCACATCGCCCAGTTCTCCACCGACTGGCCGTGCTGGCTGCCGAAGCCGAGCCCGCCCGAGCCGTTGGCGCCGCGCAGCACCAGCGGCACGCTCAGCTGGCCGCCGGTCATGTAGCGGATCTTGGGGATCTCGTTCGCCACCTGATCCCAGCAGGTCGCGTAGAAGTCGGAGAACATGATCTCGGCGACCGGCCGCAGGCCGGCCATCGCGGCGCCCATGGCCGCGCCCGCGATGGCCTGCTCGGAGATCGGCGTGTTCCAGACCCGGTCCGGGCCGAACCGCTCGCGCAGCCCGGCGGTGGTCTTGAACACCCCGCCGGAGGCCACGTCCTCGCCGAGCAGCACCACCCGTTCGTCCCTGGCCATCTCCTGGGCGAGCGCGGCGGCGACGGCCTGCCGGTAGGTCAGTTCCGCCATCGCCAGCCCCCGTCGCTCCACACGTCGGTCCAGGCAGTGGCCGGGTCCGGCCCCGGCCGGGCGAGCACGGCCTGCGCCAGATCCTCGAGGCCGACCCGGGCCTGCGCGTCGATCTCGTCGAGCGCGGCCGCGGTGGCGCCGCCCGCCAGCAGCCACGTCCTGGCCCGCAGCAGCGGGTCGTGCTCCCGCCACCGGGCCACCTCCTCGGCCGGCCGGTAGGCGCCGCCGTCGGCGACCGAGTGACCCTTCAGCCGGTAGGTCTGCGCCTCGATGAGGCTCGGCCCGTGCCCGTCCCTGGCCGCGGCGACCGCGCGGCCGGCCGCCTGCCGGACGGCCCGCACGTCGTTGCCGTCCACGACGACCCGGTCCAGCCCGTAGGCCGCGGCCCGGTCGGCCGCGGGCAGCGGGACCGGGATCACGTCGGCGATCGGCGTGTACTCCATGTACCAGTTGTTCTCGCAGACGAAGACGACCGGCAGCCGCCACACCGCCGCCAGGTTGAGCGCCTCGTGGAACGCGCCGATGTTGGTCGCGCCGTCGCCGAAGAAGCAGGCGGTGACCTGGCTGGTGCGGCGGATCCTCGCAGCCCAGCCAAGACCGCAGGCGATCGGCAGGTGCGCGCCGACGATCGCGTACGAGCCGTAGTAGCCGTGCTCGGCGCTGGTGATGTGCATCGAGCCGCCCTTGCCGGCGCAGATGCCGCCGGCCCGGCCCAGCAGCTCGGCCAGCACAGCGTCGGGCGGCGCGCCGCGGGCGAGCGCGTGCGCGTGGCCGCGGTAGGTGCCGAGCGAGTAGTCGTCCGGGCGGAGCACCGACGCCGCGCCGACCGCGATCGCCTCGTGCCCGAGCCCCAGGTGGGCCGGCCCGTGGATCAGGCCCTGGCGGTACAGCGTGTCGGCGCGCTCCTCGAAGGCACGCAGGTAGCTCATCCGAGCGTAGAGGTCCAGCCCGTCCGGTTCCGCCGGGTCGGACGCTACGACTGACGGCGCGCTCGCGCTTGCTGCCTCGTGTGACACACCCAGCCTCTTCGCGAAGTGGCACCGGCCGCGCCGGAGTCCGATAGCGCGACGTTATGGCCGCGACGGCCGCCGGTTCCTCGTCCTGGCGGGACCAACTGCGGGCCTTCGCTGCACGCTTATCCGCCGCTATCCGCCCCGCATCGCCTGCAGCGTGACCCAGGCGCGGGTGGCCAGTTCCAGGTTGAAGTGCGTCTCCGGATCGGTCAGGTCGTAGCCGGTCAGCTCGCGGATCCGCTGCAGCCGGTACTTGAGCGTGCTCCGGTGCACCGACAGGGCGCGGGCGGTGACCTCGTAGCCGCCGCCGTGCCGCAGGTACTGGCTGAGGGTGGTCAGCAGGCTGGTGTGCCTGCTGGCGTCGTAGCTGGCCAGGGTGCCGAGCCACTTGTCGGTGAAGTGCTCGATGCCGGACAGGTCGCTGACCGACGACAGCATCCGGAACACGTCGAGCTCGGCGAACACCGAGGTCCGCTCCGCCGCCGACGATGCCTGCTGCAGCCGCAGGGCGAGCTGCGCCTCGCGCAGCGACCGCGGCAGCTCAGACGGCCGCGGGTACGCGTCGCCGACGCCCATCCGGCAGTGCCCGCCGCCGAGCTGCTCGATGGTGGCCGTGCGCAGCGTTTCCCAGTCGGTGCCGCCGTCGGGCGCCAGCAGCACGACCGAGCCGGCCAGCGTGCCGGCCAGGGCGGTCAGCCCCCGCTCCCGCAGCGCGCGCCGCAGCGCGTACAGCAGGTCGTCGTCGGGCTGCCCGGTGACCTCCACCACGACGACCCGGTGCGGCCGGCCGAGGTCGTAGCCCAGCGCCTCCGCGCGCTGGCAGGCGCTGCGGTCGTCGGTCCCGGCGAGCAGGTCCTGCACGAGCTCGCGGCGGACCCGCAGCTCGCTGTCGGCCAGGCCGCGCAGCCGGGCCAGCTCCACGGCGAGCACGGTCGCCGCGTACTCCAGCGCCATCACCTCCGGGCCGGCGGCGCGGCCGCCGGGATCCATCAGTGCGAGCACCCCGAGCACGCCGGGCCGGGGCGAGGCCAGCGCGACCACGCGGCCGCCGTCGCGGACCGACCTGCCCTCGACCATGAGCCGGCGGAGCAGCTGCTCCCTGTCGTCAGCGGGTGGCTTCGGGTACGGGTCGGGCCGCCCCGGACCGGCCCAGGCGGACAGGTTGCCGTACCTGTCCTCCACCGCCACCGGCAGCCCGGTCAGGTCGTGCAGCGTCCCGGCGATGCCGGCCGCGCCTTCCCCGCTCACCGCGATCCTGGTGAGCCGCTCGTGGATCTGCATGCCCAGCCGCAGCGCGGTCACCCGTTCCTCGAGCGCCGCGTTCGCGGCGGCCAGCTCGCGGGCGGTGCGTCGCTCCCTGGCGTGCAGCTGGGCGTTGGACACCGCGACGCCGGCCTGCTGGGCCACGACCCGGGCGACGAACTGCTCGCCGATGGCCGGCTCGTCCGCCGCGCAGGCGATCATGTGACCGACGGGGCCCGTGATCGTGCGCAACGGGTAGGCCCACGACCAGCCAGCCTGCTGGAGGGTCACCGGCCCGCCGGCCTCGGGAAGCTGCCGCAGCTGGCCGACCAGGCCCGGGGATGCGGCGGCGGGCGCGGCGGCGTCGGTCCAGCACACGTCGCCGAGCACGAAGCCGGCCACCCGCCAGCCGCCGAGCGACGAGGCCGCCGAGGCGACCAGCCGGAGTATCTGCTCGTGGTCGGGGCTCTCGGTCATCAGGATGGACAGCACGAGCAGCGCCCGTAGGTTGGTCAGCTGGCTCCGCAGCGAATCACCCTGGACCGTTGCCGATGACGCGATGGCGACCACCGCCGATCACTCGTGGATCGGGTTATCCCGGATTGTTAACAGATGCCCGGTCACTGCGAGGTCATGCCGCCGTCCGCGGTCAGTACCGAGCCGGTGAGGAACGACGATTCGTCGCTGGCGAGGAACAGCGCCACCTGGGCGATCTCCTCCGGGGTGCCGAGCCGCCCGATCGGGTACTTGGCCACGGTCAGCGCCAGCCCCGCCGCCATGTCACCGTGGCCGCGGGCCCGCAGCATCGGCTCCATCAGCGGCGTGTACACGGTGCCGGGGCAGATCACGTTGACCCGGATGCCGCGGGGGGCCAGGTCCACGGACATCGACCTGGTCAGCGCCACCACCGCGCCCTTGGCCGCGCAGTAGGAGGCGAAGTTGGCCACGCCGACCAGGGCCGCCACCGATCCCTGGTTGATGATCGACCCGCGGCCAGCCTCGGCCATCGACCGGGCCGCCACCCGCGAGCAAAGGAACGTGCCCTTCGCATTGACGGCGAAGCTGCGGTCCCAGTCGTCGTCGGTCGCGTCCAGGACCGAGCCTGCGCTGTTCACCCCGGCGTTGTTGTAGAGCACGTCAGCGGGGCCGAGCTCGCGGGCGACCTGGCCGAACGCGGCCTCGACCTGCTCGGCGTCGGAGATGTCGGCGACCACGGCAGCCGCGCGGCCGCCCTCAGCGGCGATCTTCGCCGCGGTGTCGGCCGCGGCCTGGGCGGCCACGTCCAGCACCGCGACCGCCGCCCCCTCACGGGCGAACAGCGCCGCGGCCGCCTGGCCGATGCCTCGCCGGCCCCGGTAACCACGGCCACCTTGCCGGCCAGCCTGCCTGTCATGGGCTCTCCTCGGTTTGCTCGTATCCTCGTCCGGGCGTCACCACGCGGACATGCCGCCGTCGATCACCAGCGGGTGGCCGGTCATGTAGGCCAGCCGGCCCGAGGCCAGCAGCGCGACCGTATCGGCGATCTCGTCCGGCGTCGCCACCCGCCCGGCCGGGATCCTGCTCTCCACCTCGGCCCGCAGCCGCGGCTGGTCCAGCCGCCAGCTCGTCATCGGCGTGTAGACCATCCCCGGGCAGACGGCGTTGGCGCGGATGCCCGCGGCAGCGTAGTTGACGGCGATCGACCGGGTGAGCATCAGCGCCGCGCCCTTGGACGCGGTGTACGCGCACCGGCCGGGGAAGGCGATCAGGCCCGCCACCGAGGCGATCGTGATGATGTGCCCCGATCCGCGCGCCACCATGGACGGCAGCACGGCGCGGCTGCACAGGAACGGGCCGCGGACGTTGACCGCCTGCACCAGGTCCCAGTCGGCCACCGGCGTCTGGTGGCAGATCGTGGCCTCGGCCGACCCGGTGATCCCGGCGTTGTTGACCAGCACGTCGATCTCGCCGAGGCGCTCGGCGATCGTGACCATCGCGTTGGCGACCGATGCCTCGCAGGTGACGTCGCAGCGGAGCGTGAGGTCGGCCGCGTCGGCGGCGTTGTCGGGCTCCAGGTCCAGCGCGACGACGATGAGCCCGTCCTCGCGCAGCCGGGAGCAGGTCGCCAGGCCGATGCCGGACGCTCCGCCGGTGACCACCGCCACCCGGTCCGCGGCCACCCGGTTCTCGGTCACGGGGCTCTCGGTCACGGGGTCCTCGGTCACGGGGCTCTCGGTCACCCCGCTGCCGGTCACGGGCGCGCCGTCACAGGTTGACCGGGTTGACCTGGCCGGCCCGGAGACGGCAGAGCTGGATGAAGTGCTCGGGGTTGAGGAAGAGCTCGTTCAGCTCGGCCATCTCGTCCATCGTCCAGCCCTGCGGCTGGCGGATCAGGTAGTCGATGTACTGGAAGGCGTCCTTGGCGCCGAATCCCACGTGGTGCGCGCCGAGGATCTTGCGCGAGTCCGCGTCGATGACGAGCTTGAGCCAGCCCGACAGGACAGGCCGGGTGAAGGCGTACATCATCGATCCTTCGGCGGCCGGCAGCGCGAACGACTCGGGGTCGGCGTCGTCGGGCGGCATCTGGATCTTGATCACGTTGGGGTAGCGCGCCCGCGCCTCGGCCTCGGACAGTCCGCACCAGGTCACCTCGTAGGTGGTGTGCAGGAAGTCCGGATAGCTGGAGTAGTCGAACTCGTAGTGATCGCCCATGATGTTGCGGGCGGCGGCGACGCCGCACTTGCGCGCCTTGAACATCTCCATTGGCGGGCCGAGCAGGTCGCCGACGGCGTAGACGGACGGCACCGATGTCCGCATGGTCGCGTCGGCGACCACGAACCCGCGCTCGTCGGTCTTCAGCCCGAGCGGCGCGTACGTGGACAGGTCGGGCCGCTCGCCGGTGCCGACGAACAGGAAGTCGGTGTCGATCTGCCGGATTTCCCCGTCCGCCGCGCGGTAGCGCACGCCGCTGACGCGGCCGTCGCCGAGCACCTCCACCAGTTCGGTGCCGACCAGGATCTCGATGCCGCGGTCGGCCATCATCGCCACGACGTATTCACGCAGGCCCTCGTCCACATGGTGCAGGCTCGCCGTCTCCATCAGCGGGCTGCGGGTCAGGATCGTCGTCGTGCACCCGGTCGCGTGGAAGAACGAGCCGTACTCCAGCGCGACCTTGGAGCCGCCCACGATGACGCAGCGGTTCGGCTCGTAGTCGAGATCCTCGATGAGCGAGGCGAAGTCGTAGACCCCCTTCTGGCCTATGCCCGGGACGTCCGGGTAGATCGTCCTGGCCCCGGTGCACAGCACCAGGTTCTTGGCCCGGAACCGCTGCCCGTCCACCTCGACGGTGTGCTCGTCGATGATCGTGGCCGGGGTGTTCACGATGTACTCCATGCCGAGCTGTTCTTTCGACTGCCAGTTCATGATCGCGTGCGGGTACGCCCGGCCCCGCTTGAACAGCTCGACGATCTCGGTGATGCTGGCCCGTTTCTCGTCGAACGGCGGGTACCACAGCCGGCCCTGCATGTGCCGGGCCAGGTCGAGCTCGCGGGCGCACTCGGAGAACAGGTGATGCGGCACGCAGGCCTGGTGCGGGCACGAGCCGCCGAGGAACGGCCAGGCGTCGATGGTCAGCTGCCGGCCGCCGCGGGCGCGCAGGTACGCCGAGCCGAACCGGCCGCTCGCGCCGCCGCCGACGAAGATCGCGTCGTACTCGCGGTCGTCCTCGGCGGGCGAGGCGACGTTCCACAGCGCCTCGGTGCTGGCCGCCGGGTTCTCGATGATGTCGTCGAGCAGCAGCGCCCACTCGCCCACGGTCAGCGGGGCGCCGTCGGCGCCCCGGTCGCGATCGGACAGCGGCCCGAGGGAGCCGATGCGGGCGCGTAGTGACCTGAATCCGTCGCCCGGGTTTCGTACGTCGATCATCGCTGCCCTTCTGGTCGCTGGCGCTGCTGGCGTGTTCAGGATCACCGGCGCGAGCCGGCCGGGGCAGGTCACCGGGGGACGAAGTACTACCGGTTCCTGGCCCCTCCAGATCAGGCGGCCGGAGCGGGCCTGCTGTCCCGCGCTCAGCCGCGGGCGCCGGCGCCGGGCCGGGAGCCGTCAGCGTTCGGCACGAAGGGCCTCCAGCGTGCCCCACGCGCGGGTGGCCAGCTGCAGGTTGAAGTGCGCGTCGGGGTCGTTCAGGTCCAGCCCGGACAGCTCGCGGATCCGCTGCAGCCGGTACTTGAGCGTGCTGCGGTGCACCGACAGCCCGGCGGCGGTGGCGTCGTAGTTGCCGCCGTGCTCGAGGTACTGGGTCAGCGTGTGCACGAGCTCCGCGCCGCGGCGCTCGTCGTAGTCGAGCAGGCTGCCCAGCCACTCGCGGACGAACGCGTTGACCTCGGTGAGGTCGGGAATGGCGGCCAGCATGCGGAAGATGCCGAGCTTGGGGTACTCGCTGACGCTGTCGGCCGGCAGCAGTGTCTGCTGCAGCCGCAGCGCGAGCCGGGCTTCCCGCAGCGACCGCGGCAGCTCGGACGGCCGGGTGCAGGTGCCGCCCACGCCGATCCGGCACTGGCCGCCGCCGAGGTCGGCGACGATGATGCGGCGCAGCTCCTCCCAGCTGACCTGGCCGGCCGTGATCACCGCGACGTCTCCGGAGATCATCCCGAACAGCCCGGCCAGCCGGGACTGGCGCAGCGCCCGGCGGACCGCGGACAGCAGCGCGTCCTGGGTGCGGAACCGGCCCTTGCCCTCGACCAGCACCACCCGGTGCGGCCGGCGCAGGTCGTAGTCGAGCGCCTCGGCCCGCGCCTGCGCGCCCGCGTCGTCGGTGCCGGTCAGCAGGTCGTGTACCAGGTCCCGGCGCAGCCGCAGCTCGGTGTCGGCGATGCCGCGCAGCCGGGCCAGCTCCATCGACAGCACGGTCGCGCCGTGCTCGAGCGCGACCAGGTCGGCGCTGTCGGCCTGGCGGCCGGGATCCACCAGCGCGAGCACCCCGATCACGTCGGGCCGCGGCGATGCCATCAGCACGAGCCGCTCCCCGTCCCGGACGGGCTTGCTGTCGTGCAGCAGCCGCCGCAGCAGCTGCTCGCGCTTGGCGAAAGACTCATGCGGGTACGGGTCCGGCTGGCCGGGGCCCGCCCAGGCGGACAGGTTGCCGTACCGGTCCTCGATCACCACCGGCATGCCGGTGAGCTCGTGCAGGGCCTTGGCTATCCCGTGCTGGCCCTCGCCGGACACGGCCACCTGGGTGAGGCGTTCGTGGATGTCCATGCTGCGGCGCAGGCTGGCCACCGTCTCGGCGAGCGCCTCGTTGGTGCCGGCCAGCTCGGCCGCGGTCGCGCGCTCCTTGGCGTGCAGCCGGGCGTTGGACACCGCCACGCCGGTCTGCTGCGCGAGCACCTGGATGACGAACCGCACCTCGGCCGACGGCTCGGTGTCCGCGGACGCGACCAGGTGGCCGAGCAGCCCGCTGATGCTGCGCAGCGGATAGGCGCAGGCCCAGGCGCTGCCGGGCAGCTCGACCTGGCCGCTGCTGCTGCCGAGCTCGGCCAGCTCTCCGAGCAGGCTGCTCGGTACCGGCGCGCTGTTGCCGCCCGGCCGCCACCTGCCGTCGGTAAACCCATAGCCCACGATCCGCCACGGGCCAAGGCCGGGCGCTGACGAGGCGGCGAGCTCCAGGATCTGCTCTTCGTCCACCGACTCGGTCATCAGCAGCGAGATGACCAGCAGCGCCCGCAGCTCAGACAGCCGAGCCCGCAGGCTGGCGTCGGGCGCATCCTGGTGCGGGACGGGCAGGAAGGCCAGCGGCCTCCCCACGGCCGGCGCGGTCCGTTCGGCGGTCATGGCCGGCCGGGTCAGCCGAGCGCCGAGCTGAGGAACTCGTCGGGTCCCACGTAGTACGGGTTCTCCACGAGGATGCCCTGGACCAGCACCTGCGGGTGCGTCTTGACGATGTTGACCACGACCTCGCCGCTGAACTGGTCCAGGTCGTACAGGCACAGGACGATGGCCGCGGAACCCGAGGTGACCCGGTTCAGCTCCGACTCGTAGCCGGCCAGGTTCTCCACCCCCGGCATGTCGCGCAGCGCCCAGGTCATCTCGCCCGCCAGCCGGCAGAACGAGAAGCCCTCGACTTCCGCCTTGACCAGGTTCTCCGACCAGAAGGTGAGCATCTCGGTGGTGGCGAACCGGCCGCCCGCCAGGTAGGTGGATTCGGGCAGGTGAACGTCCAGCTGCCGGCCGGGCAGGCCGGGCGCCCCGGTGCGGGGCAGCGGCGGCTCCGCGCTGAGCGGTGACAGCTCAGCGCGGCTGGGCAGCAGCTCGAGCTGGCTCGCCGTGTCCGGGGAGTCGACGATGCAGATGCACTTGTCCCCGGCGGACAGGCCGGCGCCGAAGTAGGCGGTGAGCAGCAGGTCCCGCGCCGCCGCCCCGCGGTAGAACGCGCACACGTGGCTGCCGGGCGGCAGGCTGACATCGTCGATGCCGGTCCACACCGTATTGGTCGTCGTCATCGGCACACCACCTCGCGGACGCGATGGACATGTTACGCGTGACCAGAGGACGGTAAAATCATCCCGCCGGGACAACTGTCTTACCTTTCTTGGGCTGCCGGGGACGTAACAGCCCCGGGGCGTCCGGGAACGCAGGCCGGCGGGCCGGGTGCCGCCGGGTGCCGGGCCGGGAATAACGCGGCCGGGCCGGCCGCTGAACTCTTCGCATGACACGGCACTGTAGAGTGCTCGTGCACCAACAGTTGGCGCAGCCATCAGGGCGCGCCGGTCGTACCACGCTCATCGAGCGAAATGGTTTCCACGGACGTGGCGGCCTGGATAACACGGCCACCCACAGTCCGAAAGAGATTCCTTGACTGCTCAGCTCAGCGGTAAATACAGTGCTGCCCAGCGCCCGCGCGGCGTACCCGCGCCGGCCGCGCTCGGTGACACCTTCGCTTCCCTCGGCGTTCCGGCGCCGCTGGTGGCCACGCTCGCCCGCGACGGCATCGTCACGCCGTTCCCGATCCAGGCCGTCACGCTCCGCGACGCGCTGGACGGCGCCGACATACTCGGCCGTGCCCAGACCGGCTCCGGCAAGACCCTCGCGTTCTCGCTCCCGCTCGTGGCCGGCCTGGCCGGCGGCCACACGATGGCCTGCCGCCCGCGCGGCCTCGTGCTCGTGCCCACCCGCGAGCTGGCCAGCCAGGTCGAGGCCGTTCTCGCCCCGCTGGCCAGGACCATGGGCCTGTCCGTCGTCACGATCTTCGGCGGCACCTCGCAGCACCCGCAGGTGGCCGCGCTGCGCAGGCGCGCCGACATCGTCGTCGCCTGCCCGGGACGCCTCGCCGACCTCATCGACCAGGGCCACTGCCAGCTGGGCGATGTCGAGATCACCGTGATCGACGAAGCCGACCACATGGCCGACCTCGGGTTCCTCCCGGTCGTCCGGCGGCTGCTCGATGCCACCCCGGCCGATGGCCAGCGGATGCTGTTCTCCGCGACCCTCGACAAGGCGGTGGACGTCCTCGCCCGGCGGTTCCTTGACCGCCCCGCCCGGCACTCCGTCAACCCGGCGGCCGTGCCGGTCGACATCGTTCACCACCTGCTCAGCGTCACCGCGGCCGACCGGGTGAACGTGGTCGCCGCGCTGGCGGGCGGCAACAAGCGGACGCTGATCTTCACCCGGACCAAGCGCGGCGCGCAGAAGCTCGCCCGGCAGCTGAACGCGGCCCGGGTATCGGCGCTGGAACTGCACGGCAACCTGGCGCAGAACGCCCGGCAGCGCAACCTCGCCGCGTTCGCGTCGGGTGCGGTCCGGGTCCTGGTCGCGACCGACATCGCCGCCCGCGGCATCCACGTGGACGGCATTGACCTGGTGATCCACGCCGATCCGCCGGCCGAGCACAAGGCTTACGTGCACCGGTCCGGACGCACCGCCCGGGCCGGCGCGGCCGGAGTGGTGATCACCCTGCACACGCCCGAGCAGACGAAGGACGTGCGCGCGCTGATGCGGAAGGCCGACGTGGTCCCGCTGACCGCCACCGTCCGGCCCGGCTCGCCGCTGCTGGCCTCGATCGCCGGCCCGGCGGCCGAGTACGTCGCGCCGGTGACCCAGCCGGCCGCCGGGGACCGGGACTGACCGCGAGCCGCGGCACCGGGCGCGGCGCGGCCGCCGCGTCCGCCCGCTACCGGGGCGGCCGCCGGCGCTGACCGCCGGGCGCGGGACCCTGGCCGGCGGTTATCGGGCCGGCCTCCGCGGGCTTGTCCTGCGCCTGCGCAGGGACAAGGCCGCATGCGGAGACCTGTCCGGTGACACCGCCTGCTGCGTCCTGCCGCCGGTGCTGCTCGAGCCGGGCCGCGCAGGGCCACCGCACGCCGGTGGCCCAGCCGGCCCGCTCGAACCCGCGGATCAGCCCGGCCGACAGGTCAATCTGGCCGCGATCTGCGCCGTGCCGGGCGCACGCCGGATCCGAGTGGTGCGTGTTGTGCCAGCTCTCGCCCAGCGAGATCACCGCGAGCGGCCACAGGTTGGTGGCACGGTCGTACCGCCGGGTGGCGTAGGGCCGGTTGCCGAGCAGGTGGCACAGCGAGTTCACGCTCCAGGTGACGTGCTGCAGCAGGAAGACCCGGACCAGCCCGGCCCACACCAGCGCCGTCAGCGCGGCCCGGGCACTGATACCGCCGAGCGCCCAGCCGATGACACACGGCAGCGCCAGCGATACGGCGCACAGCGCCGGAAAAGCGCTCGCCACCCTGCGCATCGACCGGTCGGCCAGCATGTCGGGCGCGTAGCGCTGCAGCGGGGTGGAATCCCGGCCGAACAGCCAGCCCATGTGCGCGTGCAGCACGCCCCGTAGCTGCCCGCCCGGGCCGGTGCCGTACCGGTACGGTGAGTGCGGGTCACCCGGGCGGTCGGTGAACGCGTGGTGCCGCCGGTGCGTGGCGACCCAGCCGATGACATCGCCCTGGAAGCTCATCGACCCGGCGATCGCGAGGGCGATCCGCAGGGCCGGCCGGGCGGTGAAGCTCCGGTGCGTCAGGCACCGGTGAAACCCGGCCGTCACGCCGAACCCGGTCAGCAGGTAGAAGAACACCGCCAGCCCCAGGTCGGTGAATCCCACGCCGTGCCCCCAGTACAGCCACAGCGCGGTCACCAGCCCGGCGAACGGGAGGGCCACGATCAGCATGGTCACGGTCATCTGCAGGAGCCGCTGCGGTGGCGTCTGGGTTGATACCTGCGCATCGGGGAAAGCCCCGGTACCGTCGTAAATGGCTGCCGCCGTTGCTGCCGTCATCGGTCCACCTCGCGCGGCTAGGGAGATTGCAGCACGGCGATCTCGGGACCGGCGCGTGGTCTAGACCTTAGCGAACTCGTTCAGGCTGCCTGAGCAGACGCTCAGTGCGCAGTATACGCGCACCGTTAGTGATCTTAACTAACCAATGAGCGATACTCTGGTCAAAACCGGCCAGCGCCGCGTTCATCCTCCCAAGGCATGACGTTAACGTCAAGGTTAGATATGCTGCCACAGTAGCCGGGCAGGGTCGACACCAGGGACGATGAGGGAGCGGCAGTGGCGGTCGGGAACACGGGACGGGCGGAGACCGCGGCCTCGGGTGCGCGCGGGGACCGCTACAAGTGGATCGCGCTATCCAACACCACGCTCGGCATCCTCATGGTCACGATCAACCAGTCGATCCTGCTGATCTCACTTCCCGACCTGTTCCGCGGGATCAACCTCAACCCGCTGGTGCCGTCCAACACCTCGTACTTCCTGTGGATCTTCATGGGATTCCTGCTGGTCACCGCCGTCCTGGTGGTGAGCCTGGGCCGGGTGGGCGACATCTACGGCCGGGTCCGGATGTACAACCTCGGCTTCGCCATCTTCACGATCTTCTCGATCCTGCTGTCGGTAACGTTCCTGACCGGCCCGGCCGGGGCACTGTGGATCATCGTCATGCGGGTGTTCCAGGGCGTCGGCGGGGCATTCCTGTTCGCCAACTCGACCGCCATCCTGACCGACGCGTTCCCGCAGGACGAGCGCGGCAAGGCGATGGGCATCAACGGCATCGCGGCGGTGAGCGGCTCGTTCCTCGGGCTGATCCTCGGCGGCGTGCTCGCCCCCATCGAGTGGCGGCTGGTGTTCCTGGTCTCGGTGCCGTTCGGCGTGTTCGGCACCGTCTGGGCCTACCTCAAGCTGCGCGACAACGGGATCCGCATCCCAGCCAAGATCGACTGGCTCGGCAACGCCACCTTCGCGGCCGGGCTGATCGCGCTGCTCACCGGCATCGTGTACTCCCTGCTGCCCTACGGCGGGCACCCGACCGGCTGGACCAACCCCTGGGTGCTGGCCGGCGTGTTCGGCGGGATCGCCATCCTGGGGCTGTTCGTCTGGGTCGAGCTGCACGTGCCCGAGCCGATGTTCCGGCTGAGCCTGTTCCGGATCCGCGCGTTCACCGCCGGCAACATCGCCGGCCTGCTGGGCGCGCTCGGCCGCGGCGGCCTGCAGTTCATGCTGATCATCTGGCTGCAGGGGATCTGGCTGCCGCAGCACGGCTACAGCTTCGCCAGGACCCCGCTGTGGGCCGGCATCTACATGGTGCCGCTCACCCTCGGGTTCCTGCTGCTCGGCCCGCTGGCCGGGGTGCTGTCCGACCGGTACGGCGCCCGGCTGCTCGCCACCACCGGGCTGACGCTGTCCGGTGCCAGCTTCCTGCTGCTCGAGCTGCTCCCGATCAACTTCAGCTACGTGTGGTTCGCGCTGCTGATCTTCCTGTTCGCGGTGGGCATGGGCCTGTTCTTCTCGCCCAACCAGGCGTCAGTGATGAACAGCCTGCCGCCCGAGCAGCGCGGCGCGGGCGCCGGGATGCTCAACACGTTCCAGAACTCAGCCACCGTGCTGTCGATGGGGCTGTTCTTCACCATCGTCACGCTGGGACTGGCCGCCCGGCTGCCCGCCCACCTGTACCGCGGGCTCGTCGCGGCCGGCGTCCCGTCAGCCGCCGCGCATACGGTCGCCAGCGAGCCGCCGATCGGCAGCCTGTTCTCGGCGTTCCTCGGGTTCAACCCGGTGCGCGAGCTGCTGGGGCCGACCGGGGCGCTGCAGCACCTGTCGGCGCAGCAGGCCGCCTACATTACCGGCCGGTCGTTCTTCCCGAGGCTGATCGAGCAGCCGTTCGCCTACGGCATGCACCTGGCCTTTACCTTCGCCGCCGCCGCGACGCTGATCGCGATCGTGGCCTCCGCGGTGCGCGGCAAGCGCTACATGCACGCCCCGGATGTGAGCACGGCCAGTAGCCTGGAGGCCGAAGCACCGGTGGACGCGCTCGCCGGAGACATGATGGCGATGCCGATCAGCACCGACGGGGCCGGCGAGCCCGAGGTCCAGGAACGGAGCAGCTGACCAGATGGGCACGCCAGCCCGGGCGGGCGCCGCGGCCCTGTCGCCGGGCGAACAGCCGCCCGATGACAGCGGGCAGCTGCTCGGCATCGGCGCCGCCGCGGTCCGCGCCGGCGTATCGGAACGCGCGCTCCGCTACTACCAGGAGCTCGGCCTGATCACCCCGTCGGCCTGCACTCCGGGCGGCATGCGCCGCTACTCCGCCGACGACCTGGCCCGGGTGGCGCGGATCCGGCAGCTGCAGACCCTGCTCGGCCTCAACCTCGACGAGATCGCCGTGGTGCTGCGCAACGAGGACCGGCTGGCGGAGATCAAGGCCGCCTACCGGCACCAGCACACCAGCGACGCCGACCGCAGGGAACTGCTGCGCGAGAGCCTCGCCCTGCAGCAGGACCTCAGGATGACCGTCGAGGCGAAGCGGGCAGCCATCGACGGCTTCCTCGCCGATCTCGACGCCCGCATCGCCCGCACCCGCGGCCTGCTCTGACCGGTGCTGCTCTGCCCGTGCGGTCACCGCGGCCGCGAGCCAGCCGCGCATCTAGCCGGTATTGTCGGGATAGATGACCACCCTGGCCGCGTCGCCCGGGTGGCGGGCCGCTCGAGACCCTGGCGGCACATCCCCCGTCCGGCCACGATGTGCACCTGGGAGCGCCCGTGATCCGACCCTCCGCGGCGGCAGCCGCCGTGCCCTCGCTGAGCTCCCGGCCAGCCGATACGCCGGCTGGTGCCCAGGCCGGCGGGCCAGCCGCGCCGGCGGCCCGCGGCAGCGGCTACGCGCAGCTGTCCCGGCAGGTGCGGCAGGCCGGACTGCTGGAGCGGCGCACCGGGCACTACATCGCGCGGATCACCGTGACCTTCCTGCTGCTGGCCGCCGGGTGGACCGGGTTCGTCCTGCTGGGGAATTCTTGGTGGCAGCTGGCCGTGGCCGCGTTCCTGGCAGTCATGTTCACCCAGTTCGGGTTCCTCGGCCACGACGCCGGGCACCGGCAGATCCTGGGCTCCCGCCGGGCCAGCTACCTGCTGGGCATCCTGCTGGCCAACCTAGGCGTCGGGCTGAGCTACGGCTGGTGGGTCGGCAAGCACAACCGGCACCACGCGCACCCCAACACCGAGGGCGCGGATCCCGACATCGCGATCGCCGCGCTGGCCTTCAGCGCGGGCCAGGCGCGGGCCGGGGGACGCCTGGCCCGGCTGGTCTTCCGCTACCAGGCCTACCTGTTCTTCCCGATGCTGCTCGGCGAGGCGATCAGCCTGCACGCATCGAGCATCCGCGCGCTGGCCAGGCGGACGTCCCGGCGCCGGCCAGCCGAGGCGGCCCTGCTCGCCGCCCACGCGGCCGGCTACCTGACGATCGTTTTCGTGGTGCTGCCGCCGGTCAAGGCCATCGTGTTCATCGTGGTCCAGCAGGGCCTGTTCGGCCTGTACCTGGGCGTCTCCTTCGCCCCCAACCACAAGGGCATGCCGATCCTGGCCGCTGACGACCAGAGCGACTTCCTGCGCCGCCAGGTGCTCACCTCCCGCAATGTCCGCGGCGGCTGGCTGACCGACACCGCGCTCGGCGGTCTGAACTACCAGATCGAGCACCACTTGTTCCCGTCGATGCCGCGGCCGAACCTGCGACGCGCCCAGGCGCTGGTCAGGGAGTTCTGCCAGCAGCACGGCCTGCCCTACTGCCAGGCCAGCCTGGCCGGCTCCTATGCCCAGGCGGTGCGCCACCTGCACGCCGCCGGCCGGCCGCCGCGCCCGGCGCCGGACGTGCCGTCCTGACGGCCTGGCTTAGTCCTGCGCGGCGGGCTGGGGCTGCGAGCCTGCGCTGACGTCGACAGCGCCGTTGATGACGTCGCCGACCAGCTCGGTGAGCGGGCGGTTGTGGTCGCGCGCGTACCGGCGCAGCAGGATGAACGCCTGGTCGGGGGTCAGCCGCAGCCGTTCGGCCAGGATTCCCTTGGCCTGCTCGATCATGACCCGGCTGTTGAGCGCGGCCTGCAGCTGGCCGGCCACGAGCTCCTGCTGGCGCACCGCTCGTTCCTGCAGTATCCCGATCGTGGCCACGTCCACCAGGGCCCTGGCCGCCCGCGCCACCGCCGGGTTCAGGCCGTTTGGCTCGCCGCGGAACAGGTTCATCGTCCCGATGACCTGGTCGCGGAGGCGCATCGGGATCGCGTGCACCCCGGCGAAGCCCATCTCCAGTGCGGCCGGGGCGAACCGGGGCCACCGCCGGACCATCTCGTCCGCGCGCATATCGCTGACGATGACGGGCTGCCCGGTGCGGTAACTGTCCAGGCAGGGCCCCTCATCGTTCTGGATCTGGAGCAGCTCCGCGACCCGGGCCTGCTCGGTCGAGGCGGCCACCAGCCGCAGCGCGCCGCGGCCGTCGGCCAGCAGCAGCCCGGCCGCGTTGACGTCCAGGAGTTCCACGCACCGCTCGGTCAGCGTGTGCAGGAAATCCATCAGGTCATAGCCGGCAACCAGGGTGTCCGCCAGTTCGACGAACGTCTGTGCCAGGCGCTCGTCCACAGTTGCTGCCATAAATGCCAGGTTAGCGCTCAGCGCGAGCATCCGATCTCACTACCACGAGGCATTCACCTGCCGCGGCCGGTCAGGCCCCCGGCATCGGGTCGGGATCGAAGCGCAGCTGGCGGCTCACCACCGCGCCGGCGACAGCGGCCAGCGCGATGCTGGTGGCGAACGCGTGCGCCCGCAACCGGGCAAAAGCCTCTTCGAGGCTCACGCCCAGCTGCACCGAGATCATCCCGGTGGCCTGGTGCACCTCGGCCCGGCCGTCCGACATGCCATCCAGCGGCTGGTAATCCGGGGAACCGGTGATACCGGAGGCGCCGTCGAGCAGCAGCCGCAGCGCGATGTCGGCGAAGACCAGAACGTCAGCGAGCTCGCCGGCGGTCAGCGGACCCGGCTTCGCGCGGTACAGCGACAGCGTGCCCACCTCGATGGCGCCGATCTGCAACGGGAACGAGAAGATCGCCCGGGCGCCGGCGTCCACAGCGCCGGGCACGAACGCCGGCCACCGCGGCGCCGCCGAGTCCAGGTCCGGGATCAGCGTCGGTGACCGGGATCCCGGCTCGTCGATCCCCGGCCCCTCCCCCACGGTGAACTGCAGTTCCTCCAGCCGGGCGCTCAGCAAGTCCGAGGCGAACAACGGCTCGCGCGCCACCAGGCTGCCCACCACCGTCACGCTGGCGCCGTCCACCTCCAGGCGCTGTACGTTCCCCGGCATACCGCCGCGACCGACACCGGGCCGGCACCGTCGTGAGCCGCGACGATCCAGTCCCACACCTTGACCGCGCGCCCGCTCATGGCCCTAGCATCCTCGCTCTGCCGCCGGAAGGCGCGGTCCGGCCGCCGAGCGCTGCGTTGGGGTACGTCCGGGTATAGCGATATACAGGGGTTTCTATAGGCAAAAGTTGATTTTCGTGTGCATAAGTTCCTCTTCGCCGCTTTTGGTCGGCAGGCGCCGGAACTGCGGGGGAGGTGCTAGCGTCGGGGTATTGCTCCGGACCCTGGCAGTCACGCCCGTGCACCCGGCGGGAGCAGCGCAGGCTCCGGAGTTCTGGCCCTATCCCGTCACGATCTGTCCCGATGGACCGGTTGCCCGCGCACGTCACTTCGTTACCGACCACGGACATCACCGATCACCGCCAGCAGGGACGAGACCTGATGATGACCAGCGCCGAGCCGCGGCGACGCGGCCGGAAGATCCTCCGCGCCCTGGTCTCCCTGGTCCTTGTCGCGGCCATCTTCGGGTTCGCCCTCCCGCGTTTCGCGTCGTACCACAGCGTGTGGGCCAGCCTGCGCGCCATGACATGGTCCCAGGTCGTGCTCGTGGTCACGACGGCCGCCGTCAGCATGGTCTCGGTCTGGATCGGCATCTGCGCGGTCCTGCCGTCGATCCGGCTGCGCGAGGCGGCGGTGGTCAACCTCGGCTCGAACGCGGTGGCGAACACGCTGCCCGCCGGGGGCGCGCTGGCCATGGGAGTCAGCTGGGCGATGCTGTCGGGCTGGGGCGTCAGCACGGCGGAGTATGTTCTCTACACCCTGGTGTCGGGCATCTGGAACGTCTTCGCCCGGCTAGGCTTGCCGATCCTCGCCCTGCTCATCCTGCTGACAGCCACCCGGCCCAGCGCCATCCTCATCGTCGCCGCGGCCGTAGGGCTGGCCCTGCTCGGCGCCGTCGCCGCCGGCTTCGGCCTGCTGCTGCGCAGCGAGGCCTTCACCCGGCGCGCGGGCGGCATCCTGCAGCGGCCGGCCGCGACCTGCTGCCGGCTCGCCCGGCGGCCAGCGCCTGGCGCCGTCACCGACTCGCTGCTCGCCTTCCGCGACCGGGCCTCCGCCCTGCTGGCCGCGCGCAGCTGGCGGATCTCCGTCACCACCGTGGCCAGCAACATCACCTTGTGGCTGGTCCTGCTGGTATGCCTGCGCGGCGTCGGCCTGTCCCAGGCTCAGGTGCCGTGGCAGACGTCGCTCGCGGCCTTCGCCTTCGTCCGGCTGGCCACGGCGCTGCCGCTGACTCCCGGCGGTCTGGGCATCACCGAGCTGGGCCTGGTGGGCACGCTGGCCGCAGGCGCCGGCCACCGGGTCAGCGCCCAGGTGACCGCCGCGGTGCTGCTGTACCGGGCGGTCACCTATCTGCCGCCCATTCCGCTCGGCGCTCTGGCCTGCCTCGCCTGGCGGCATGCGCCCGGTCTCACCCGCCTCGGCCGCAGGCCGGAGCCGCTCACCGAGGCTGCGCCGGCCTGCGCCGGGCCCGAGCCCTGCGGTGAATCAGCGGACGCCGCACCGGACGAAGATTTCCGCCGAACGTCTGCCGCCTAGACCCGCCAGCACCAAGGCCGGCCAGGCCCGTCCTGGCCCGGTGCCGGGCCGGCGAAGCCCGCGGCCGGCGGAGCCGCTAACGCCAGAGCGCTACCCGGCGCCCGACTTGCGCCGCGCACGGCCTGGTCCACGGTGGGGTAGACAGGGAACACGTCGATCAGCCCGGTGACGTCCAGCAGCGTGCGCACCTGCTGCTGCGGGGCGGCCAGGGCCACGCCGCCGCCGCAGGCCCGGATCCATTTCGACACGCGGACCAGGACGCCCAGGCCGCTGTCGCAGATGGACTCCAGGTCGGCCAGGTCCACGATGATCGAGGGCCCGCAGGCCGCCACGGTCGCGAGCAGCCGGGACGCGATATCCGGGGCATCCTCCAGGCTGAGCTCCCCGCGCAGGGCGACCACGGCGTGACCACCGTGGTCGCGAGCACTCAGTTCGGCGCTGAACATGAGGCCGTCCCTCCTCATCGAGCGGCCGGCCCAGGCCCGGACGGCACTACCCGCTGCTGTCCGCCCGGCGGCACCGGCTCGCCTGCTGCCGCGCGGACGGGCCTGCCGCCCGGCCCCCCGCGCACCGAGCGGCCGGTGCCCAGCCACTGAGCCTTCACCATGCCCCGGCGCCGGGGCGCCGGGGCCAGCGCAGCATGATTACGTGGCTCAGCGATTCCATGGCAGGATGCCCCCGCCCGCCCTTGTCAGGCTGGCCAGTATCGGCACGGGCGCGAAAAAGCTCCGAACCTGCCACGCAGCCGCCGACTCGCGCAGATGCGCTGGCTGCCAGGGTCCGGAGCAGCGCGCTCAGTTTACTCTGCCGGGGCGGACGGGGAAAGATCCATCTTGCTGGTTGCCTGCTGCATCCTGCATAGGGTTCGGCCAGGCCGCGCAGTCGTGAAAGCATCCGTAGTGGATGAGCGGCGAACCTGTGGAGGCTTCCTGTGGAATCACCCCTGACTCCCCTTGACTTCGCCCGCCGGACCCGGCGTCTGCATGGTTCGCGCGAGGCGGTGGTGGACGGTGACCTGCGGCTGACGTATGAGCAGTTCTTCGGCCGGTGCGACCGCTGGTCAGCGGCGCTGGCCGGGCTGGGCGTCCGGCCTGGTGACCGGGTGGCCACGATCGCGCCGAACACGCACGCTCAGCTGGCGGCGTTCTACGCGGTGCCGCAACTGGGCGCGGTGCTGGTCCCGGTGAACTACCGGCTGACCCCCGACGACTTCGTCTACATCGTCAATCACTCCGGCGCCACCGTGGTCTGCGCGGACCAGGACTACCTGGACGCGGTGGACAGCGTCCGCGACCAGATGCCGGACGTGCGGCACTTCGTGGCGTTCGGCGGCGCCCGGGACGGCTGGCTGGATTACGAGGCGGCGATCGCCGCGGCCAGCCCGCAGTTCCCCCGGCCGCGGACCGACGAGCGGGACCTGCTGACCATCAACTACACCAGCGGCACGACCGCCCGCCCCAAGGGCGTGATGATCACGCACCGGAACGCGGCGATGAACACGATCGGCACCCTGCTGCACATGCCGGTCGGGGTGGGCGAGCGCTACCTGTGGACGCTGCCGATGTTCCACGCCAACGGCTGGACCTACACCTGGACGGTGACCGCCGCCGCGGCCACCCATGTCTGCCTGCGCAAGGTCGAGCCTGCGGCGGTGTTCCGGCTGATCCGCGACGAGCAGGTGCGGCTGCTGTGCGCGGCGCCCACGGTGCTGATCTCGCTGGCCAGCGCGTCGCCGCAGACCCGGGGCGTAGTGCCGGCCGGGGTGCGGGTGGTGACGGCAGGCGCGGCGCCGGCGGCGGCCACCATCGAGCGGCTCGAGGGCGAGTTCGGCTGGCAGGTCACGCACGTATACGGCCTGACCGAGACAGCGCCGTTCATCCTGGTCTGCGCTCCGCTACCCGAGCACGAGGGACTGTCACCTGCTGACCGCGCGGTGGTCAAGGCACGGCAGGGCGTCGAGCTGCTCACCTCGGGCGAGCTGCGGGTGATCGACGAGGAGGGCCAGGAGGTAGCGGCCGACGCGCAGGCGCTGGGCGAGATCGTGGTGCGGGGCAACGTCGTGATGGACGGCTACTACCGCGACCCCGAGGCGACCAAGCGCGCGATGGGCGACGGCTGGTTCCACAGCGGCGACGCCGCCGTCGTGCACCCGGACGGCTACGTGGAGATCCGGGACCGGCTGAAGGACGTGATCATCAGCGGCGGCGAGAACATCTCCTCGGTGGAGGTGGAGGGAACGCTGCTGCGCCACCCGGCGGTGCAGGAAGCCGCGATCGTCGGGCTGCCGCACGACAGGTGGGGCGAGGCGCCGCACGCGTTCGTCGTGCTGGCCGATGGCGCCAGCGCGACCGAGGAGGAACTGATCGCGTTCATCCGCGACCGGCTGGCCCACTTCAAGGCGCCGCACGGCGTCACCTTCGTCGACGAGCTGCCGAAGACGGCGACCGGCAAGATCCAGAAGTACGTGCTGCGCCAGGGTGCGCCGAACCTCACTGCCCAGTAGCCGCCCTGCAGGCGGCACGGCTCGTCCCGGTATCCGGAACGCCAATCCCCGCGATCGGAACGCCCTGGTCTAGCGTCGGGCGTGACGGCGGCCGGCGCGAGGCAGGAGACCGACATGGGCATCCCGGCTCAGCTGGCCGAGCCTGCGGGCGCCGGCCCGGAGATCGAGGCCGGAGGCCTCCGTTCGGTATCTATCGCGACGCAGGTGCTGCGCTGCTTCGTCGAGCACCCCGAGCTCGGCCCCACGCACGTGGCCCGGGAGCTCGGCGTCGCGAAGAGCACCGCCTTCCACGCGCTGGCCGCGCTGGCCGCGGCCGGCCTGCTGGAGCGGTCGGCGGCGGGCCGCTACCGGCTCAGCCTGAGCCTGTTTCACTACGGCCAGCTCGCCCTGGACCGGCTGCCGCTGCGCGCGCTGGCGCGGCCCGTCCTGGTCGGGCTGAACGACTCGCTCCGGCTGATGGTGCAGCTGGGGCTTCCGGCGAACGGGCATGTCGTCTACGTCGAGCGGGTCGGCAACGGCGGGCTCGGTCCGCTGGTCAGCGGCGAGGTGATGCGGAGAGTGGCCGGGTACGCCTCGAGCGCGGGCCGGGCGATGGCCGCGTTCGACCCGGTGATCGCCGGCGCCACCCTGGCCGTTCCCCGGGTCAGGCACACGCCATTCACCGTCGTCGATCAGGTGCGGCTGGAGCGCATCTTCGCGACCACCAGGACCAACGGCTGGGTCTGCTCGCGCGAGGAGTCGGCGCTGGGATACTCGTCGCTGGCGGCGCCCATCCTGGCCCCGGACGGCGCACCAGGACCGCGGGTGGCCGGCGCGATCTCTACCGTCGGCCGGACCCCGCTGGTCGCGGGCACGCGCAAGGATTTCGTCGTCGCCAGCGTCCGCCGCGCCGCCCGGCAGGTCACCCGCCTGCTGGCCCAGTCCATGCCGGAGCACTGAACCCTTTTCATCCTCAGTGAGCCGGTCAGCCTACCCACAACACGACAGACGGATGGAAAAGGGTTCCCAAATGGAACGCAGCCAGGACAGGATCCTGACTACGCACGTCGGCAGTCTGGCCCGCCCGCACCCGCTGCTTGAGCTGATGCGGGAGCGGGAGCACGGGCGCCCCTATGACCATGCGGCCTTCGACCGGGCGGTCACCGAGGCCGTCGCCGACGCGGTTCGCCGGCAGGCCGAGGCCGGCATCGACGTGGTGACCGACGGCGAGCAGGGCAAGGTGTCGTTCCTGACCTACGTCAAGGACCGGCTGTCCGGGTTCGACGCCACCGAAGGCGAGCCGCTGCTGCCGCCGTCGTGGCGCAAGGAGATGGACGACTTCCCCGAGTACTACGCCCAGTACCTGGGCAAGTACTCCTCGACCGTGGCGCCGATGCGGATCATGGTAGCCACCGGCCCGGTCCGGTACACCGGGCACGCGGCGCTGGACACCGACATCGCGAACCTGCGCGCCGCCGTCAAGGAGGTCAGCGCGGCCGAGGCGTTCCTGCCGTCCACCAGCCCGAGCGGATTCGGCCGCAACGAGTACTACGGCACCGACAGCGAGTTCCTGGCCGCGGTGGCCGAGGCGCTGCGCGAGGAGTACCTGGCGATCGTCGAGTCCGGGTTCCTGCTGCAGGTGGACGACCCGTGGCTGATCGAGATCCTGACCGACGACGGCGAGGCCGAGCCGGCCGAGCGCCGCCGCCGCGCGAACGAGCACGTGGACGTGCTCAACCACGCGCTGCGCGGCATCCCGCCGGACCGGGTGCGGCTGCACACCTGCTACGGGCTCAATCACGGGCCGCGGCTGCGCGACCTGCCGCTGGCCGAGGTGGTGCCCTACATGCTGCGCATCGACGCCGGCGCGTACTCGTTCGAGGTCGCCAACCCGCGGCACCAGCACGAATGGCGGCTGTGGGAGGACGTGCGGCTGCCCGAGGACAAGATCCTGCTGCCCGGCCTGCTGGGGCACGCCACCAACTACGTCGAGCACCCCGAGCTGATCGCCGAGGGCATCGGCAACTACGCGCGGCTGGTCGGGCGGGAGAACGTGATCGCCAGCGCCGACTGCGGCTTCTCCTCGCGGGCGACGTTCGCCCCCGAGGTGCACCCAACGGTGGCGTGGGCCAAGCTCGCCGCGCTCAGCGAGGGCGCGGCGATCGCGACCGCGCGGCTGTGGCCCGCCGCGGCCCGGAGCCAGGCCGGCGGATAACCGCTCAGCGGCTCAGCGGCTCAGCGGCTCAGCGGCTAAGTGCGCGGGCTCGTAGAAGGGCTCGGACGCGGCCGCGGGCAGGTCGTCGCCGAACAGCTCGCGGACCTGGTCGCGGATCGGGCTGTACCGGATCGAGCTCTCGGTCAGCCAGAATCCGCCGGAATTCCCTGGCGCTGCCGAACTTATCCTTCTCCATCGGCAGGTCGATCTGCACGTTGGCGGCCGGGTCGCGGTAGGTGCAGATCGGGTCCAGCCCGTCGGCGACCCGGGCCATCTGCTCGGCGAACAGCCGCCGCAGCGCGATCACCCCCATGTCGCTGCGGCCCAGGTGTTCCTGGCTGCGGTCGGCGATGTCGCCCTGGGTCACCCAGGCCACGATGTCCTGGCCGTCCACGTAGTCGCGCAGCCAGTTGCCGCGGGAGTCGCGCAGCGGCACCGTGTAGACGGGAATCTCGGGCTGGGCCGGAACCGGCCCGCCGGGAGCGTAGGTCTGATACCAGACGTGCCAGGTGCGCGTGTCGTCGACCGGCACCCTGATCTGGAACGTGGCCAGGCCGGCCGCGCCCACCCGGAGCATGTGCGGGAACACCAGCGGGTGCCCGGTCTTCCAGTCCTCGTCATCCTCGGTCTGGCCCTCCAGGACCCGCCGCTTCAGGATGCCGTGCTCGAACACCTCGAAGGCCACCTTGACGTGCTTCTTCGTCACCACCGGAAGGGGCGGCTCGCCGGCCAGCTCCTTGAGGAACGAGCCGTACCGGCCGTGCAGCCATTCGACGTGGTGCGGGTCGACGGAGTTCTCCATGATCTGCAGGAAGTTGCAGGGCAGCTCGGCGTGCGCGATGTCACGCCAGCAGTCGGCCAGGACGAACAGGTCGTAGCGGGGCAGCAGCGGGGCCGGCTGCTCCGGCGTGTCCGGCCCCAGGTAGGCGAACACCAGGCCGCCGAGCTCCTGCACCCGGTATGCGGTGGCCCGGATCCGGTCCTTGAAGGTCGAGTCGTCCGGCTCGCCGGGCTGCTCGAGGCAGCGGCCGTCGGCGTCGAACAGCCAGCCGTGATACCCGCAGCGCAGCCCGGCCTGCTCGGTGCAGCCCAGCGCGAGCGAGGCCCGGCGGTGCGGGCACCGCTCGGCCAGCAGCCCGAGCCGGCCGGCGGCATCACGGAACAGCACCAGGTCCTCGCCGAGCAGCCGCCGCTTCACCGGCACCCGGCCGACCATGTCATGGGTGGCGACCGGCCACCAGTAGCGGCGCAGCAGCTCGCCCATGGGCGTGCCGGGACCCACCCTGGTGAGCCGCTCGTTCTTCTCCTGGCTGAGCATCGGGTACCTCCGCTGTGATCGGCCGCCACGTCCTGCGCCGACGGTAGGCACGCCCGCGGCCTGTGGTGAAGGCCGGTGTTTCGCCTGGCCGAACCGCGGGCCGTCGTTCGGCCTGGCCGAACGGGGTCATTGTCACCGGCGGCGGCAGTTGCGACCCTGGGGTGGCCCGGAGGCGACCGGGGTGTGAACGAAGGAGCCAATGATGGCCGACCTCATTCCGCTGGACGAATTCGTGACCGACGAGTGGTACCCCGGTTTCAAGCCCGCCTACGACCACGCCCCGTGGATGGTTGACCCGATCGACACGTTCAAGAAGAAGGACGAGGAGACGTTCTGGTTCCTCGACTTCCACTGGCCGCGCGGCCTGACGCCGATGGGCTGGATCTGGGGCGAGGACGGCTACAACTGGGGCACGCAGCTCGCCGCGGAGACGCTGCCGCTGCCGCCGGGACGGGGCATGACCTGCCGTTTCGCCGGCACCCACCTCTACGGCTCGGCGCTGCCGGTCACCGACCCGCGGGACATCGGCGCCCGGGCCAAGCGGATCGAGCAGAACTTGCCGCGCTTCCTGGGCAACTTCGAGGAGATCTGGGCCGGGATGCGAGCCGAGACCGAGGACGGCTGGGCCTACCTGCGGTCAGTGGACCTGACCAAGCTGTCCCTCGCCGAGCTGGGCGAGAACCTGGTCCAGGCCCGCGCTTACCATAAGCGGTCGTTCGAGATTCACTTCGAGGTGATGTACCCGCTGCTGGCCAACTTCGTCGGCTTCTACGGCCAGTGCGTCGAGTTCGGCCTGGATCCGGGCCAGATCGGCAAGTTCCTGCAGGGCTACGACACCAAGATCATGGAAACCGACCGCGAGCTGTGGCGGCTGACCGCCCAGGCCCGCAGCGCCGGGCTGGCCGACGTGTTCGCCGCGGCCGAGCCGGAGGACCTGCGCGCGGCCCTGTCCCGGCACGGCGGGGCGGCGAGCACCTGGCTGACCGCCTTCGACGATTTCCTGCAGATCTACGGCTGGCGCACCGAGGGCTCCTGCGACCTCGCGCTGCCGTCGTGGATCGAGGACCCCACGCCCGCGCTCGGCACGATCAAGACCTTCCTGCTCAAGCCCGAGGTGCACGACTTCAAGGCCGCCCAGGACGCGGCGATCGCCGAGCGCGAGCGGGCGGTGGACGCCGCCCGCTCGGCGCTGACTAGGGAGGAGCAGGCGATATTCGACGGCGGCCTCGCGGCCTGCCGGGCGGCCAACTTCCCCTGGTGGCAGGACGACCACAACTACTACATCGACCTCAAGGTCTCGCTGCCGATGCGCTGGGCCTGCCAGGAGATCGCCGCCCGGGTCGGCGCCGACGCCAGCGACGACATGTTCTTCCTGTTCTGGCCGGAGAACATGCAGCTGGCCCGCGGCGAGCGCAGCTATCAGGACTTCAAGTCGATCATCGAGGCCCGCAAGCAGTACTTCGACCACTGGTACCAGCGGCGCGCGTCGATGCCGAAGATGCTCGGCACCATCCCGGAGTCGGTGGACGACCCTATCGTGATCGAGATCTTCGGCCTGAACGGGCACTTCCTGAACACCATCAAGGCGGCGGCATCCGGCCAGGAGGTCAGGACGCTGACCGGCGTCCCGGCCGCCAAGGGCACGGCGCGCGGCATCGCCCGGGTGCTGTCCAACGCCGACGAGCTGCACCGGATCCAGCCGGGCGAGATCCTCGTGTGCGAGTTGACGTCACCGAACTGGACGCCGGCCTTCGCCAAGATCGCGGCCTGCGTCTGTGACGGCGGCGGCACCCTGTCGCACGCCGCGATCGTCGGCCGGGAGTACGGCGTGCCGACGGTCACGGCGGTGGGGCTCGCCACGGCTGTGATCAAGGACGGCGACGAGATCGAGGTGGACGGGACGACCGGCACGGTGACCGTCTTCCGCACCGCGGCAGCCGGGCAGGCCGGGGCAGCCGGGCAGGCCGGGGCAGCCGGGCAGGAGGAAGGGGCTGAGCCCGCCGCTGCCGGCGGAGTGGCCTCGTGACCGGGACCATCCTGTGGACCGACCAGGCGGACCCGGCCACGGCGGCCGCCCTGGCCGGGGCGAAGATGGGCCGCCTGTCCGAGCTGCTGCAGGCGGGTGTCAGCGTGCCTGCCGGTTTCTCGGTGACGATCGACGCCTACCGCCGGCACTGCGCGGAAGCACGCCTGGACGACGTGATCGACGCGGCGCTGGCCGGGCTCGGCGACAGCCCCGGGCTGGCCCAGGTTGAGCAGGCATCCCGCGTTATCCGGGCGGAGTTCGGACAGCGGCCGGTGTCGGCCAGACTGGGCCAGGACATCACCGACGCCTACGACGACCTGTGCCTGCGCTGCGTCGAGGTCAACGTCCCGACGGCGGTGCGCAGCTCGGCGGCCGGCGAAGACTCCGACGAGGCGTCGTTCGCCGGGATCTTCGACACCTACCTCGGCGTCTCCGGGGCGGCCCGGGTGCTGGACGCCGTGCGCGCCTGCTGGGGCAGCCTGTTCACCGAGCGGGCACTGGACTACCGGCACCGCCGGGGCATCAGTCACCACGAGATGCCGATCGCGGTCGGGGTGATTGAGCTCATCCACGCCCGCGCGTCCGGCGTGGCCTTCTCCGTCCACCCCGTCACCGGCAAGCCGGACCGCATCGTCATCGAGGGCAACTGGGGCTGGGGCGAGGCGGTCGTGCAAGGACTGGTCACCCCCGACCACGTCGAGATCGGGAAGTCCGACGGCCGCGTCCTGCGCTACGACGTCGCGGCCAAGAAGGTGGTGTCTGCCTTCGACTACGCGGCGGGCCGGGTGGTGGAGACCGAGATGCCGCCGCGGCTGGTGAACCGCCGCGTCCTGGACGAGGAGCAGATCACCGCGGTCGCCGACGCGGTCCGCGCGATCGAGCAGCACTACGGGTTCCCGGTCAACGTCGAATGGGTCCTGGACCGGCACCGCCGGGCCGGCGAGCCGGTCTGCATCGTCCAGGTGCGCCCGGTCACCACGGTCACCGCCGCGGCGCCCCTGACGGCCGCCTGGAACCCGGTTGCCGCCGCGGCCAAGTACGCCTTCCACTCCCCGCCCTGACGCGCGACCCCGCCCGGCGCCGTCCCGCTCCCCGCGCCCGCCCCCGATCTCCCCGGCCCGGCTGTTGGTGTGCTTGGCGGACGGCAGGGGTGGCGGGGTTGTACTGCGCGGATATCGTGATCAGGTGAGTGAGCCGGCGGCGAACTACAGCGACTACCAGGCGGGCATCTACGCGAACGGGATGTTCGCCGGGGAGCTGCCGGCGGTCAGCACCGACTTGGCCGGCCTGGAGGAGCGCGCCAGGGCCGTGCTGTCACCCGAGGCGCTGGGCTACATCGTGCCCAGCGCGGGCAGCGGTGCGACCGCGCGGGCCAACCGGGCCGCGTTCGACCGGTGGCGGATCGTGCCGCGGATGCTGCGCAGCGGGACCCGCCGGGATCTGTCCGGCACGATCCTCGGCACGCCGGTGCCCGCGCCGGTCATGATCGCGCCGGTGGGCGTGCAGACGCTGGCCCACCCCGACGGGGAGCTGGCGACCGCGGCGGCCGCCGCAGCGCTGGCGCTGCCCTATATCCACTCGACGGCGGCGGCGCACTCGTTCGAGGAGGTCGCCGAAGCCAGCGCCGATGGCCCGCGCTGGTACCAGCTGTACTGGCCGACCGACGACGACGTGTGCATCAGCTTCCTGCACCGGGCCAAGGCCAGCGGCTACTCGGTGCTCGTGGTCACGGTCGACACAGTGCTGCTGGGGTACCGCCCGGCGGACCTCGACCGCGGCTTCCTGCCGTTCCTCAGGCTGCAGGGGCTGGCCAACTACCTCGACGACCCGGCATTCCTGGACGGGCTGGTCAAACCGCCCGCCGAAGACCCGGGCGCGGCGGTGCTGCGCTGGGCCGGGATGTTCCCCAACCCTGGCCTGTCCTGGCGGGATTTGCCGTTCCTGCGCAAGCACTGGGACGGGCCGATCGTACTCAAGGGCATCGTCTCGGCCGACGACGCCAGGCTCGCCGCCGAGC
Source organism: uncultured Actinomycetes bacterium (assembly GCA_963702235.1). Lineage (GTDB taxonomy): Bacteria > Actinomycetota > Actinomycetes > Streptosporangiales > Streptosporangiaceae > PALSA-505. The sequence goes on along the minus strand of CAVPBZ010000008.1, from coordinate 45,170 downwards.
ACGGGATGGATGGCATCGTCGTGTCCAACCACGGCGGCCGCCAGGTCGACGGCGCGATCGCCGCGCTGGACGCGCTGCCCGACATCGTGGCGGCGGTCGGCGAGCAGCTGACCGTGCTGTTCGACTCGGGCGTGCGTACCGGGGCTGACGTGGTCAAGGCGCTCGCCCTCGGCGCGCAGGCCGTGCTCATCGGCCTGCCCGTGCTGTACGGGCTGGCCCTCGGCGGACAGCAGGGTGTCGAGCACGTGCTGCGCTGCCTGCTGGCCGATCTCGACCTCACGCTGGCGCTGTCGGGCTACACCAGCCACCGCCAGCTCAGCCACCAGACGCTGGCCTTAGCCGGGTCACCATGAGCCGGCTGCCGCCGCACCACATCAGCCGCCCGCGGCTGACCTCGCGGTGCCTCGACGTGAGCGTGGTGGTGGTCGAGGCGGCGGCCGGATACGGCAAGACCGTGTTCGCCGCGGAGCTGGTCGACGTCCAGCGGTCGGTCGGCATCGAGGTCGTGCTGCACGAGGGCGGCGTGCCGGCCCAGCTCTTCGCCGCGCGGCTCCGGTCCGCGGTGGCCGCCGCCGGCTTTTCCGCGGCGGCCGCCACGATGGCCGCGGCCGGCGAGGACGCCGCGGGCGCGGTCGACGCGGTGCTGGCCGCGCTGGCCGCCGAGCGCTGCACGTTCATCATCGACGACGCGCACCACGCCGGGCGCGAGACGGGGCTGCTGATCGAGCGGCTGGCCGGGCAGCTGCGGGCCGATCAGCGCCTTGTCGTGCTGGCCAGGCACCTGCCGGAAGGGACGGAGCGGCTGCGCCGGGCTGACTGCCTGCTGCTGTCCGCCGCCGACCTGGCGCTGCTGGCCGAGGAGACCCTGCAGCTCTGCCGGTCCGGTTTCGGGCTGCAGGTCGGCGCCGGTGAGGTCGCCGCGCTGGAGCGCGCGACCGGCGGCTGGACCGCCGCGACCGCGCTGGCCGCGGCCAGGGCCCGGCGCACCGGTGAAGACGTGGGTGACCTGGCCAAGGCGGCCGGCGGCCCGGACCGGCCGTCGAGCGCGGTGGCGGTGATCCTGGACGAGGCGCTCGCGGCGCTGCCGGAGGCCGAGCGGCTGCTGCTCGCCCAGGTCGCCGCGCTGCCGCTGCTGGATGCGCCGCTGGTGGACACCGCCACGGGTATCGACGGGTACTTCGACCGGGCGCTGACGGCGGGCATCCCGTTCACCCCTGGCCGGGACGAGTGGCGGGACCTGCCTGGCCCGGTCCGCGACCACCTCAGCACGCTCAGCGCCCCCGATCCGGTGGTGCTGCGCCGGGCCGCGGCGGAATACAGCCGGCGCGGCGAGCTGGGCGCTGCCCTGCAGCTGCTGCTGGCGTCCGGCGATGCCGACGCGGCCGCCGGGCTGCTGGCCGACGGCAGCCCCGGGTCACTGGAGGCCCTGGACGTGCTGGAGATCCAGGCGGTCGTGGACCGGCTGCCCGGCGAGGCGGTGGCGGCGCACCCGCAGCTGCTCGTGCACTTCGCCCGGATCTGCGACGCGGCCGGCCTGCTCGACATGCGCACCGCGCTGCTGGACCGGGTGACCGCCATCGGCGCGAGGACCGGCGACCCCCGGCTGGGCCGGGCGCTCGATGTCGAGCGCGCCGTCGACCTGATCCGGCTCGGCAGCTATGCCCTGGCCGAGACCGCCGCCCGCCGGGTGCTGGAGGCGACCGAGGCCGGCGAGCTGCTGACCCGGGCCCGGGCGTTCTCTGCGCTCGCCCGCACCACCTGCTGGCATCGCACCCCGGACGGCCGGCGCGACCTGGCGTCGCTGCGCGACGCCGAGGAGCACTTCGCCCGGGCGGCACGGCTGTATGACCAGCTCGGCATGCGCGGCGGCCGGGCCGGGCTGGTGCCCTTCCAGGCCATGTGGATCGACTACGCGCAGGGCAAGTCCCGCGCCGCGCTCGAGCGGATCGATGCGGGTCTTGCCTCGGTGATCGATCAGCCCCGCCGGTGGGCGTACCTGTTGCTGTATCACGCCGAGGTGTGCGTCGAGCTCGGCCGCCACGATCAGTGCGAGGCCGACGTGCGCGAGGTCCTCCGGGTGGGCGGTCACCTGCGGGACGATGTGCTGCTCGCCTACGGGCACTGGCAGCTGGCCATCTCGGCGTCGCACCGCCGCGACGCCGCGGAGACGCTGGAGCGGATCCGGCTGGCCGAGTCGCACAAGGGCGAGTGGTGGACGGCGGCCTCGGCCGACTTCCTGGCCGACGCGGCCGACGATCTCGACCGGGTCGGGCACAGCGCGCTGGCGGTGGAGTACCTGCGCCGGGCGCAGCAGAACCCGCTGGACGGCGAGCCCGTGATCGCGATGGCCGAGGGCGCGCTGCTGGCCAGGCACGGGGATCCGCACCTCGCCGAGGAGCGGCTGCTGGCCGCGCCCGGTCACCGGATCGACCCGCGGGAGTACTGGCGGGTCACGCTGCTGCGCGGCTACGCCGCGTTCCGGCGCGGCGACAGGGACGCGGGCGCTCTGGCCGCCCGCGCGTTCGAGGAGGCGGCCAGGCTCGGGCTCGCGCAGCTGCCGCTGACCAAGGAGGGCGCGGTCACCGAGGAGCTGCTCGGCCTGGCCGTCGAGACCGGGCAGCCGGCCGCGCTCGCGCTGGAGGCGGCGGCGCTGCCGGTGTCGCTGTCGGTGCTCGGCCGGTTCGCCCTCACCCGGGGCGGCCGGACCGTCCCGCTGGGCACCGGCCAGGGCGCCCAGCTGCTGAAGCTCGTGGCCGTCTGCGGCGGCCGCATCCCGGCCGAGGCGGCCATCGAGACGCTGTGGCCGGACGCGGACCGGGAGGCGGGCCGCAACCGGCTGCGCACCGTGCTCAACCGCCAGCGGGGCGACGCCGGCGAGGTGATCATCCGCTCCGGCGACCTGCTGCAACTGGCCGCCGAGATCCGGGTCGACCTCGCGCTGTTCGAGGCCGAGGGCCGTCGGGCGCTGGCACTCGGGCTGGCCGAGCCGACGCTGGCCGTGGCGCTGGCCCGCGCGGCCATCGCCCGGTACCGCGGCGACGTGCTGCCCGATGACCCGTACGAGGAATGGGCCGAGCTGCCGCGCGAGCACGCGCGGCGGACCATGCTGCAGCTGCTCGACCTGTGCGCGGACGCGGCGGCCGGGCGCGGCGACCTCGACGAGACCCGCCGGATCATCGAGCTGACCATCGATCTCGCGCCCTACGACGACGAGCGATACCTGAGGGCGGCCACCGCGCTGCTCGAGCAGGACCGCCGCGGCGCCGCGCTCACGGTCGTGCGGCGGGCCCGGACCGCGCTCGCCGAGCTCGGCCTGCAGCCGCCCCCCCGGCTGATCCGGCTGGAACAGGCCATTGTGGCCTGACGCCGCCGGCCCGCCGCCTTCCCAACCCTGTTGGTGGGCGCAAGAGGGGTTAGGGCGGGGTCAGGGCAGGTTCCACTGCTGGTTGGCGTGGCCGGTACAGTCCCAGATCTGCAGCTGGGTCCCGGGGGTGGTGGACCAGTTCGTGTCGTCGAGGCACCTGCCTGACTGCGGGTTGTACAGCGAGCCGTTGGGTTGCGGTATGAAGACCTGCGCGCCGGTGCCGTTGCAGTCGTACAGGTTGACAGTGGCGCCGTTCGCCGTGCCGCCGCCGTTGATGTCCAGGCACTTGCCGAGCACCCGCAGCGTGCTGCCCGCGGCGACCACCGTCCACTGCTGCGCCGGCGTGCCGTTGCAGGTGTAGACCTGGACCGGGTTGAAGTTGGCCGTGCTGGCCCCGCGGTCGTCCGCGCACAGGCCGCCGTAGCCGGTGATCGGCCCGGTCGGTCCCTGGCCGCCCGATCCGGTCGTCTGGTACGCGGCGACGTAGGCGACGCTCATCGTGCCACCCGAGGTGGTGGAACTGGCGGGAGTGGTGCACCCGCAGACACCGTTCGGGTAACCGCCGCCCATCGCCAGGTCGAAGATGATGGACAGGTTGTGATCGAACGCCACCTGCCATGTGGACGCGCCCACCTGGTTCTCGTCCACGCTGAAGTACTGGTTCCCGTCCAGGTAGAAGGCGATCGACTCGTCCGCCGGGTTGGTCCGGTTGAGGACCATCGTGTAGGTGTGATAGCCGGTCTGGCAGCCGGAGCAGGGCCGCAGCCCGCTGCCGATGCCGTTGCCCTCGTTACAGGGGCCGCCGGGGTACGTACCGCAGTGGATCGTGCCCGACACCTCGGACAGGGCGTTGACGTCCTCCATGATGTCGATCTCGCCGTTCTCCGGCCACTGGCCCGGGCCGAGCATCCAGAAGGCCGGCCAGTAGCCGAGCCCGCCCGACGGGTTCGGCTGCTCGATCGAGGCGGTCACCTCCAGCTCGCCGCCGGCCGGCGCGCCGACGTTGGGCGAGGTCGTCTGGATCCGGGCTGACGTCCACGAGCCGCCCGAGCCCAGCGCGGTGATACCCAGGTTCCCGTTGCCGTCAAGGTAGCCGTTGCTGGTCGAGTTCGTCATCGTCTCGATCTCGCCGGTGCCGAAGCTCGAGCCGGGCCCGGTGTCGTACTGCCAGCTGGCCGACGACGGCGGCGTGCCCGCCGGGCCGTTGAAGTCGTCGCTGAACTGCGTGGTCCAGCCGGGCGGCGGCGAAGGCACGTCACCGGCGACGGCCCGCGCGCGCGAGGCGGTCATGCGCACGGCCGCCGCGGCGGGGACCGGGTGAGCTGAGGCCGTCGCAGAGCGAGCGGCCGGAGCAGAGCGAGCGGCCGGAGCAGAGCGAGCGGCCGGCCCGGAGCGAGCGGCCGGAGCGGCCGCGGCTGCTGGTGCGGTCGCCACGATAACCGGGACGGTGAGCGCGACCATCACGAGCAACCCGTTCCCCCGGGCCCGTGACCAGGTCTTAGCGTGGCTGGAATCCCCCCGAACGCGTCGAAGCAAGCTGTTCATAGCGTGCCGCCTTTGTTCGGATGAATCTATAAAGAAGGTTTCCTGTAAGTTTCAGACCGTAATCCTGTGACCGCATGGGGTCAATACCAGGCAGCCGGGGGCCGGGGAACATTGTGTTAAAACTGGCCGGCGGTGACCGTGCGTTACCAGCGTGCCGGGATGAGCGCGCGCTCAGGAGGCCCAGCGGCGGATCGTGTCGATCCGGGCCCGGATCTGGGCGCCGGTAGCCTCGGGCAGCGCCGGGCCCCCGCAGGCCTCGCGCAGCTGACGGTGGGTGACGCCGTGCGGCTGGCCGGTGAGGTGGTGGCGGGCGGCGATGAGGCCGTTCAGTTCCTTGCGCAGGGCGGCCAGCGTCTCGCGGGCCGTCGGGGCCGGTACGGCGGGACCGGTGCCGCCCGGCCCGCGGGGGCCTGGCACGATCCCGCCCGGGCCGGGAACCGCCGCGCCGGGAACCCCCCAGCCGGTAGCGGCCGCGCCGGGCGCGGGTGCGCCGGGCGCCGCGGCTTGCCGAGCACGCCTGCCTGCCTGCTCGGCCTGCCGCTTGCGCAGCAGCAGCGCGACCTGGTCGGGGGCGAGCAGGCCCGGCAGGCCGAGGAAGTCCTCCTCCTCGGCCGACGTGCCGAACTCGCCGCCGTCATACAAGGCCCGGTCGAAGTGCGCGGACGCCTGCAGCGGCCGGAAGGCCGGCTCGTCGGACGTGTCCGGGGTATCGCGCTGGCGCTGCGCCTCGGCGAGGTCGCGTTCCTCGGCGTCCCCGTCCTTGCGGCGGGCCAGGACGTGGTCCCGTTCGGCTTCCAATTCCGCGGCGAAGCCGAGCAGGACCGGAATCGAGGGCAGGAAAACCGAAGCGGTCTCGCCGCGCCGCCTGGCCCGCACGAACCGGCCCACCGCCTGGGCGAAATACAGCGCGGTGCTCACGCTGGTCGCGTACACGCCGACGGCCAGCCGCGGGATGTCCACTCCCTCCGAGACCATCCGGACCGCGACCATCCACCGGTCATCCGACCCCGCGAACCCGGCGATCTTCCTGCTGGCCGCGGGCTCGTCGGACAGCACCAGCACCGGGCGGGTCCCGGTCAGCCGGCGCAGCAGCCCGGCGTAGGCACGCGCGGTCTCGTGGTCACTGGCGATCACCAGCCCGGCCGCGTCCGGCATCCCCCGGCGCACCTCGGTGAGCCGCCGGTCCGCCGCCTCGAGGACCCGCGCCACCCACTCGCCCTGCGGGTCCAGCGCGGTCCGCCACGCCTGCGCCTGCTGGTCCGGCGTCATCGGGGCGCCGAGGGTGCCGGTGATCTCGTCCCCGGCCCGGGTCTGCCACCGCATCTCACCCGAGTAGGCGAGGAAGATCACCGGCCGGACCACGCCGTCGTCCAGGCCGGGACCGTACCCGTAGACGAAGTCGGACGAGCTGCGCTTGCCGCCGTCGCCGTCGTCGATGTAGGTCACGAACGGGATCGGGTTGGCGTCGCTGCGGAACGGCGTCCCGGTGAGCCCGATCCTGCGCCTGGCCGGCTCGAACGCCTCCCTGACCGCCTCGCCCCAGGACAGCGCGTCCCCGGCGTGATGAATCTCGTCGAAGATCACGAGTGTCCGCCGGTTCACCGTGCGCGCCCGGTGCAGGGCCGGATGCGCGGCCACCTGCGCGTAGGTCACCGCCACCCCGGTGTAATCGGCCGAGGCCCGGCCCTGCGCGTTCCGGTAGGCCGAGTCCAGCGGGATGCCGAGGCCGTGCGCCGCGCGCGACCACTGGTGCTTGAGGTGCTCGGTCGGCGTGACCACGGTCAGCGCGGCGATCTCGCGGCGGGCCAGCAGCTCGGCCGCGACCGCCAGCGCGTAGGCCGTCTTACCCGCTCCGGGCGTCGCGACCAGCAGGAAGTCACGCCGGGGCAGCCGAAAATACTCCTGAAAAGCATCCTTCTGCCAGGTTCGCAGCGACCCGAGCAGATCCGGCCTGAGGAAGATTCCGGCGGGGCTGCCGTCGTCGTGCGTCGCGGTCGCGGGGGCACTCACAAGGCCGAGAGGCTACCAGCCCCGGCCCCGGGCATCGCGCCTCCCGCCCGGTCCCGGCCGTGGCGCCGTCACGCCCGGCCTGGCGCTGGCGGACGCTCGCGGAACTCGAGTCAACCACGGAGGAGGTCTGGCCCGCAGGGCTGCCGAATCTGGTCAGGGGCATACTGCTGGGTGTGACGCCACTGCGAGAACGCAAGTCATGGCAGGCGCTGGAGCGCCATTACGCCGAGATCGAAGGCCGCCACCTGCGCGAGCTGTTCGCCGGCGACCCCGGCCGGGGCGAGCGGCTGACGGCCGGGGCGGCCGGGCTCTACCTCGACTACTCCAAGAACCGGGTCACCGACGAGACGATGCGGCTGCTCATCGACCTGGCCCTGGAGTCGGGCGTGCCGGAGCGCAGGGACGCGATGTTCCGCGGCGAGCACATCAACGTCTCCGAGGACCGGCCCGCGCTGCACGTGGCCCTGCGGATGCCCCGCGACGCGTCGCTGGTGGTGGACGGCGTGGACGTGGTGCGGCAGGTGCACGAGGTGCTGGACCGGATGAGCAGCTTCGCCGACCGGGTGCGGTCGGGCGAGTGGAAGGGCTACACCGGCAAGCGGATCCGCAACGTGGTCAACGTCGGCATCGGCGGCTCCGACCTCGGCCCGGTGATGGCCTACGAAGCGCTGCGGCATTACTCCGACCGCGGCATGACCTTCCGGTTCGTCTCCAACGTTGACTCCACCGACTTCGCCGAGGCGACCAGGGACCTCGCGGCCGACGAGACCTTGTTCATCATCTCGTCCAAGACGTTCGGCACCCTGGAGACGCTCACCAACGCCACCTCGGCCCGGGACTGGGTGGTCCGCGAGCTCGGCGACGAGGCCGCCGTGGCCAGGCACTTCGTGGCCGTGTCCACCAACGCCGAGCGGGTCGCCGCGTTCGGCATCGACACGGCCAACATGTTCGAGTTCTGGGACTGGGTCGGCGGCCGCTACTCGATGGACTCGGCCATCGGCCTGTCGGTCATGGTGGCGATCGGACCGGACCGGTTCCGCGAGATGCTTTCCGGCTTCCATGAGATGGACGAGCATTTCCGAACGGCTCCGCTGGAGACTAACCTGCCGGTACTCATGGGCGTCCTGGCCATCTGGTACGGCGACTTCTTCGGTGCCGCGACGGTCGGTGTGATGCCTTACGAGCAGTACCTCAAGCGCTTTCCTGCCTACCTCCAGCAGCTGACGATGGAGTCCAACGGCAAGCACGTCACGCTCGGGGGGCGCCCGGTCGACGACCAGACCGGCGCAGTCTACTGGGGCGAGCCGGGGACGAACGGCCAGCACAGCTTCTACCAGCTCATCCACCAGGGCACGAAGCTGATCCCCGTCGACCTGATCGCCTTCGCCAAGTCGCTCAACCCGCTGCGAGACCACCACGACATCCTGACCTCGAACGTCTTCGCCCAGGCCCAGGCGCTCGCGTTCGGCAAGACCGAGGAAGAGGTGCGGGCCGAGGGCACGCCGGAGAGGGTGGTGCCGCACCGGGTGATGGAGGGCAACCGCCCGACCAACGTGCTGCTGGCCGAGATCCTGACGCCGCGGCTGCTCGGCTCCCTGATCGCGCTGTACGAGCACAGCGTGTTCACCCAGGGGGCTATCTGGGACATCGACTCGTTCGACCAGTGGGGGGTGGAGCTCGGCAAGGCGCTGGCCATGCAGATCATTCCCGAGCTGGAAAGCGCCGAGGAGCCGGAACTGCACCACGACTCCTCCACCAACACGCTGATCCGCCGCTACCGCTCGCTCAAGGGGACGAGCGCGGGCTAACCGCAGGGGCGGGAGCAGCCGGTCAGGCGGTGCGCAGGGGGTGGCAGCAGCCGGTCAGGCGCGGCCGTCCAGCATCATTCTCGCCCTTCCGCCGTTGCTAGCGTCAGTTCCGCTGGCGTGCGAATGTGGAGGAAAGGTAGCTGGAGGGGTAGATGGGCCGCGATATCCAGGCAATCAAGATCAGCGGCGAGGACCGGCGCAGGTACCGGGACAAGGTGCGGCGCTCGCTGGACGTCTTTGCCCGGATGCTGCGCGAGCGCATGTTCGAGGAGGATCCGTCGCTGATCGGCCAGGAGATCGAGCTGAACCTGGTCGACTCCCGCGGCACGCCGTCCATGCGCAACGCCGCCGTGCTCGACGCGATCGCGGATCCGGCCTGGGCGACCGAGGTCGGGCAGTTCAATCTCGAGATCAACGTGCCGCCGCGGCGGCTGGACGGCGACGCGCTGGCTGACCTGGAGCAGGAGGTCCGGGCCAGTCTCAACGCCGGCGACGCCAAGGCCCGCGAGGACGGCAGCCGCCTCGTGATGATCGGGATCCTGCCGACGCTGGGCAACCATGACCTGCACCTGGGAACCATGTCGGCGAACGACCGCTACCGGGTGCTCAACGAGCAGATCTTCGCGGCCCGCGGCGAGGACATGCGCATCTCGATCGACGGCCCCGAGCAGCTCCTCACCCACGCGGACAGCATCCTGCCGGAGGCCGCGTGCACGAGCGTGCAGCTGCATGTCCAGGTCAGCCCGGACGCCTTCGCCAGTTACTGGAACGCGGCCCAGGCGATCGCCGGCGTGCAGGTCGCGCTGGCGGCCAACTCCCCGTTCCTGTTCGGCAAGCAGCTGTGGCACGAGACCCGGATCACCTTGTTCGAGCAGGCCACCGACACCCGGCCGGACGAGCTGAAGGAGCAGGGCGTGCGGCCCCGGGTGTGGTTCGGCGAGCGCTGGATCACCTCGGTGTTCGACCTGTTCGAGGAGAACCTGCGGTACTTCCCCGCGCTGCTGCCGATCTGCGAGGACGAGGATCCGCAGGCGGTGCTCGACCGCGGCGGCTGCCCGCAGCTGGCCGAGATGAGCCTGCACAACGGGACGATCTACCGCTGGAACCGGCCGATCTATGCCGCCGTCGACGGCAAGCCGCACCTGCGGGTGGAGAACCGGGTGCTGCCGGCCGGCCCGTCGGTCGTGGACGTCATGGCGAACGCGGCGTTCTACTACGGGCTGGTCCGCGCCCTCGCCGAGGAGCGGCGCCCGATCTGGACGCAGATGTCCTTCGGGACCGCGGCCGAGAACCTGCACGAGGCGGCGCGGCACGGCATGGACGCGCAGCTCTACTGGCCGGGCCTCGGCGAGGCGCCGGTGGCCGAGCTGGTGCTCCGCCGCCTGCTGCCGCTGGCCCGCGAGGGACTGGGCCGCTGGGGCGTCCGGCCGGCCCACGCGGACCGCCTGCTGGGCATCATCGAGCAGCGCTGCCTCACCGGCCGGACCGGCGCCGCCTGGCAGATAGGCACGGTCGCGGCGCTCACCGGGCTCGGAGCCGACCGCCCGGAGGCGCTGCGGCTGATGACCCAGCGGTACATCGAGCACATGCACGCCAATGAGCCGGTACACACCTGGCCGGTAGCTCCCTAGGACCGCTGGGCGGCGCCGGCGATGTCCGGCCTCGGGCCGACGCCGGCGGTGTCCGCGCCCGCTCGGTCCGCACGGCGGCGGTGTCCGTACCCGCCCGGGCCGGCGGCAGTGTCCGCGCCGCGCCGTCCTCCTGACGGCGGGCCGGTCGTCACGGAATGTGAGGCAGGCTTCCCGGGGAGTGGCCGGAAGCGCTTTGGCTGGCCTGCGGGCGGGGGTGTGGGGTGGGTGGCGGGTGGTGTGCGGGTGTCCGGGTGTGGCTGGCGGGGTACCGGCGGGCGGAGTTTAGCAGCCGGCGGCGTGTTCGTCCCGATGTGACGGATTTACCGGGAACGCCGGCCGGGGGCTGGCTAGGCTCGCCCGTTGTCAGGCGCTCCGGCGGCACGCCCACCAGCCGGGCAGCTTCCAGCGGAGCGCGTCCTGCCCGGAAAGGAGCCCGTTGGGCGCCCACAGCAAACCCTCCCGCGTCCGGCTGCCGCAGGCCGCAGCCGGCGCTGCCGTGCCCACCCTGGGCGTGGCCGCGGCCATCTGCCTGCCCGCCCAGGCCGCCTCCGCCCGCACCGTCCCGCCGCCCGGCACCCCCGCCACCGCCACCGCCACCACAGGCGCGGCCGCGCGCGCGGCCACGGGCGCAGGCGCGACGGTGAAGGGGCGGGTGCCGGCGGCGTACCAGCGGCCCGGCCGGGCCCGGCTGCTGGCCGCCCGCGGCGCCCGGCACAAGCCCGCCGCCGCCAGCTACACGGTGCGGCCGGGGGACTCGCTGTCGGCGATCGCCGGGCGGGTCTACCACGACCCGGCGGCCTGGCCGGTGCTGTACTGGGGCAACCGGCACACCGTGCGGTGGGCCAACCTGATCAGCGCCGGGCAGGTGCTGACCGTCCCGGCCCGGCCCCGGTCCATCCCCGCCGCCCCGGCCCGGCTCGGCCCCGGGCCGGCCTACACCCCCCGGCACGCCCCCGCCCCCGGGCCGGCGGCGGCCGCGGCCCCGCAGACCGCCGCTGCCACCGCGGCGCCGGCCGCGAGCTGGTCGGGGGCCTACCCCGGCGGCGCGTTCGGGGCCTGCGTGGTGGCCCGCGAATCAGGCGGCAACCCCCAGGTCATGAACGCGTCGGGGCACTACGGCCTGTACCAGTTCGCCGCCGCCACCTGGGCCGCCTACGGCGGCAACCCGGCCGACTTCGGCCACGCCAGCGTGGCCGAGCAGAACCAGGTCTTCGCCACCGCCCTGGCCCGCGGCGGCCAGAACAACTGGGCCCCCTACGACGGCTGCTAACCCCCCAGCCCGCCAGGCCGCCCGCGCCCCGGACCGCCCCCCGCCGGCCCGGGGCGCAACGCGTTGACCCCGCCCGGCAGCCTGGAAAACGCGACGGCGAGCATAGGTTCGTGACGAGCTGTTCCTACGGTAGGACCAGACATCGCCAGGGCTGACCGTAAACAGCCGTACCGGTCCGTGAGTGGGTGAGTAGTGGTACATGCACCAGCACCGCGAGACACTCGCCGCGATCGAGCGCGGCGACGCCGCAGCGGCGGCCCGGTCGGTGGACGCGCACATCAGCACCGTTGAGGCACGGCTGCTGGCGGAGGCCTACGCCACCGAGCACATCCCGCTCATGCACGAGAAGATGAAGGGCATGAGGGCCGTCGTCACCAAGATGCTGGGAACGCCGGCCGGACCGGCCCCGCACTTCTACATGGCCGAGATCTACGCGCCGTCCATTGACGCGATCAAAGCCTTCCTCGCCAGCCCTGACGGCCAGCAGGTCGCGGCCAACGCCGCGAAGATCTCCACCGGCGGGCCGCCTGCCGTGATCTTCGCCGAGGACGACACCCACGAACTCTGATGCCCGGGTTCCGCTCGGGGTGGAGCCTGCCGTGAGCGCCATTGCGTCCGCTGAGCACGCGGGGGACGTCACGATCGTGCGGCTGGCGGCCGGGGAGAACCGGTTCAACCCGGCGTCGCTGGCTGCCATCGAGGCGGCGCTCGACGACTTCGAGGCCACCGACGGGCCGGGCGCGCTGGTCATCAGCGGCGACGGCAAGTTCTTCTCCAACGGCCTGGACGTCGACTGGATGGCCTCGGCAGCACCGGGTGACGCCGAGGAGATGCTGCGGCAGGCGCAGCGACTGCTCGCCCGCATCCTGGTGTTCCCGGCGGCCACGGTGGCCGCCGTCAACGGCCACGCGTTCGCGGCCGGCGCCATGCTCGCGCTCGCCTGCGACAGCCGGGTGATACGCGAGGACCGCGGCTACTTCTGCCTGCCGGAGGTCGACCTCGGGTTTGTCTTCACCGCTGGTATGACCGGGCTGCTGCGGGCCAGGCTGCCGGCCGCGACCGCGCACGAGGCGATGGTCACTGGCCGCCGGTACGGCAGCGCCGAGGCGGTGACGGCCGGGATCGTCGACGAGGCGGTCCCGGCCGGCCGGGTGCTCGCCGCCGCGGCCGAGCGCGCCGCCGCGCTGGCGGCCAAGCCGCGGGCGACGGTCGCGGCGATCAAGCGCGGGCTCTACGGCGACGTCGCGGCTGCCCTTGGCAACAGCGAGCCCGGCGAACTGCGAAGAATCCGGCAGGCCGCCACCGCGATCGGCGGCGGCAGCGCCGGGGGCTGAGCCAGACGGTCGGCCCCGATCCCGAAGGCCCAGCCGGGCAGGGCCAGAAGCGGTCGTGAACGCCCTGCTGGCCGCGCGGCCGGCGGGCGAGGCGGCGGGCGAGGCGGCGGGCGGCCTCGGCGCCCCGCTGCCGGTCAGCCGGCTGGCCGACCTGCTCCGCTGATCCGCGGGGCCTGCCCTACCCGAAGGTGGGATGTGGCCCCGTTCGGGCTGACCTAGGCTGAAAGCGCCGCCTGCCCGGGCTGGGCAGTCAGACCGCAGGGGAGGAACGCGCCGATGTCCGAAGGCCTCGATGATGTCATGATGCAGGCGATCCTGGTCCGCCAGCTCGGCGGCCCGGAGGTCCTGCAGACCGGTGAGGTGATCATCCCTGAGCCGCGCCGGGACGAGCTTCTCGTCCGGGTGCTGGCCGCCGGCGTGGGACCGTGGGACGTCCACCTGCGCCGCGGCGGCTGGACCGGCCCGCTGCCCTACATCCCGGGCGGCGAGTTCGCCGGCGTCGTCGTGGGAGACACCGGCGCCGGCGCCGGGTTCGATGACGGCGCGCCCGTCTACGGCTATCCGGGACTGACCGGCTGTCACGCCCAGTACCTGACCTGCCACGTCGAACGGCTCGCCCCGATCCCGGCCGGGCTGAACGTCATCGAGGCCGCGGCCACCCCGATCGCCGCGCTGACCGCCTACCAGGGCGTGCTGGAGATCCTGACGGTAGGCGAGGGGGACCGCGTGCTGATCACGGCCGGCGCGGGCGGCGTGGGTCATTTCGCCGTCCAGCTGGCGTATATGCGGAACGCCATCGTCACGGCGACCGCGAGCCCGCAGCACCACGAGTTCGTGCACAAGCTGGGGGCGGCGATCGTCGTGGACCACACGAGTCCGGACTGGCCCGACCAGGTCCGTGAGATGAACGACGGCGGCGTCACGCGGGTGCTGGCCTGCGCCGCGCCGACCCTGGCGGGCGCGGCCCTGGCCGCCCGGGACGGAGCGGTGATCGCCACCCCGGTGCACGCCGCCGAGTACCCCGACGCCGGCCGGGTCCGCTGGCAGCCCTACGACGGCCAGCGCAGCGGCAGCCGCCTGATCCGGATGGCCCCCCGGTTCGACGACGGATCGCTGTCGGTGCACGTGTCGGGCAGGTACTTCTGGCAGGACGCCGCGGAGGCGCACGGCCTCGTGGAACAGGGCCACACCCAGGGCAAGATCGCCCTGGTCGTGGACGAGGACCTCGCGGCCACCCTCGAGGTCTGACCGGTCAGCCTCGAGGCCTGACCCGCCTTGGTCAGGGAGCGTGCGCCGGGGACAGCTGCCGGTCGATCCATTCGCTGACAGCGCTGGTGATGCGCGTCAGGGTGGCGGAGCGGGCGGCCCCGATGCCGGTGCCGAACGTGTGGTTGGCCGCCGGGATCTCGACCAGCTCGATCCCGGCCGGAAGCCGCGGGAACTGGCCGGGGCGTCCGAACGGATCGCTTCCGCCTTGCACGACCAGAGTCGGGCGGCCGGTGGCCAGCAGTTCTCGCGGGCTGCCGGGCCCGAGCAGCGGGTAGGCCAGCGCCAGCACGGCACGGGCGCCGAGCTGGCCGGCCGTGCGGCAGGCGACCTGCGCCCCGGCACTGCGGCCGCCGGAGATCACCGGCACGCCCTGGCCGGCCGCGGCGGGCCATACCGCGGTCCACGCCTGGTCAAGGGACCCCTCGTCGGCGGCCCGCGGATTCGCTTCGAACCGGTGCGGCTGGGTGACCAGCGCGACGGTGATGTCCCGGCGCGGCAGAGCGGCGGCGAGTGCCTGTAGGTCGGCTGACTCGGTGCCGGTGGCCGACCCGTGCCCGAGCATGGCGACGGCCCGTGCGCTGCCCCGCGCCGGATACCAGGTAAGGCGCGCCGTCCCGACCGGAGTGGGCACGAGTTCCTCGCTCACCGGCTGCGCCCGGATCCGCCGGGCGCCGGCGCGGCGGTCACGCCGCTGGAGAACCCGGCCAGGAACCGGGCGATCGGCGCCGTCACCGCGCTGTCGCCCGGGACGACGTGGCCGCCCGGATGCTCGATCACGAGCGGGCTGATGAAACGGCCGGCGAGCAGCAGCGAGTCGCGCCTGGGCACGATCGCGTCAGCGCGGCCGGTCACATGGACGGACGGGACCGTGAGCTTGTGCCGCAGCAGCTCAGCGTGCTGCGGCATCGTGCTGGTGAACCCGCCGACCATGATGGCGAACTCGAAATCCAGCGGTGAGGGACGGCTGTCCCGCAGCGCGGCCAGCAGCCCGGTAGCGCGGCACCCTGGCTGAAGCCGAAGATCCCGTCGATGCGCGGCGAGCTGCGCAGCAGCTCGACGGCCCAGTCACGCGTGCGCTCCCAGCCGCGGAAGCCGTCGTGCCACCAGCCGAAGTCGCCGGCCGACAGCGCCGGGGCGTCCACGTACACGAGCTCGACGCTGGGCGGGAGCGCTGCGGCCAGCGGTGCCATCTGACGGCGCAGGATCGCGCCGGTGCCGTGGTAGCCGTGCAGGCAGAGCATGCGCAGATCTCGCACGTTGCTGCCTGCTTGCTGGTGAAGGTCGGAACCGGCCGGCATCGCAGCCGCTCAGCCGGCCGGAGCAGGCGTCGGGCAGACCAGCGTCGCGCGGGCGAGAGTGCTCGCGGCGATGGCGAACCCGAGATAGGCCGCGCTCGCGTCCTGGCCGAGTCCGGTCGCTGGCACGCTCAGGGCGGTGACGGTGAGGTAGTACTCGTGCACACCCGAGCCGGCCGGCGGCGCTCCGCCGACGTACTGCGGCGTGCCCGCGTCCGCGCCGAGCTGGAACGCGCCGGCCGGAAGCCGGGCGCTGCCTGGTGCTCCGGCGCCGGCGGGCAGCGACGTGACCCCGGCCGGGAGGTCGGCCACGACCCAGTGCCAGAAACCGCTGCCGGTCGGGGCCCGCGGGTCGTACATCGAGACGACGAAGCTCTCGGTTCCGGCGGGAGACCCCGCCCATGACAGCTGCGGCGAGGTGTCCTGGCCGCCAGGCACGCCGAGCAGCTTCGACAACTGCTCGAGCGGCAGCGGCTGCCCGTCCGCAACCGACGTGCTGGTCAGCCGGAACGAGGGAACCTTGGGCAGGTAGGCGTACGGGTCCGGCCCGGACCGGGCCGGCGGGTGCAGATCGTGGGAAGAGGTTATGGCAGCAGCCTGCCGCCCGGTGATGATATTTGTCCAACAAATAGATGTTCTCAAACCGATAAGATATGTGCATGTCAATATCTCTTCGCCAGCTCGAGTACTTCGTCACCGTGGTGGATGAGGGCTCGTTCACCGCGGCGGCCGCCCGGCTGCATGTAAGCCAGCCGGGGCTCTCGCACCAGATCCAGACGCTGGAGCGGCAGCTGCGCGGGCCCCTGCTCGAGCGGCTGCCCCGCGGGGTGCGGCTGACCCCAGCGGGCCGCACCGCGCTGCCGCACGCGCGGGCCAGCCTGGCGCACGCCGAGCGGGCGTCCAGCGCGGCGATGCGCGCCTCCGGCGTAGACGCCGGCGAGTTGCACGTGGGGACGCTGTACTCGATCAGCGTCGGCGTGCTGCCGACGGCGCTTCCGGCCTGGCGCCGCACCTACCCGGACGTGCAGGTGCGGCTCGTGGAGTTCCGGCACACCAACGACCTGATCGCTGCCATGGAAGCGGGGCAGGCCGACGTTGCCGTCGGCCCGACTCCGCCGGCCTGGGACGGCCCGGTGCGCGAGATCGGAGCCGAGGAGTTCGTACTGGCGGCGGCGCCCGGGGCGAAGCTGCCGGGTACCGGGCATACCGTCGATCTCGCCGCGCTGGCCGACCGCGACAGGGTCCACTTCACTCCGCCGAGCGGCCTGGCCGACATCCTGGACGCCGCGTGCGGCGACGCCGGGTTCGCGCCACGCGCCGCGGTGCGCACCGAGCAGGCGCCGTCGGCACTGAATCTCGCTCACGCTGGCCTGGGCGTCACCCTGCTGCCCGGCAATTGCGTCCCGCCGTCCTTCGGCGGTGTGCTGCGCCGCCCCCACCCGCCGGTACAGCGGATGCTGTCGGCCTACACCCGTGTGCGCCCGGACCCGATCACCGCCGCGTTCGTCGAGGCGATCTGCCACCACACGATGGCCACTCCCGCTCACGTGCTCAGCCTGCTGGAACCTGGCGATCGCCATTGACAGGAGTCACCGGGCCTAATTAGGTTAGGCTCGCCTAACGTCGAACAGCGTCTCGTCTCCCGGCCAGAGGAGTCCTGGTGAGTTCAGCGTCGATCACCCTGCTTGGTGCGATAGCCGGGCTCACCATCTTCCTGGGCCTGCCGGTCGGCCGGCTGCACAAGCCGATGCCGAAGCTCCGGGCGATGCTGACCGCCACCGCGGCCGGCATCCTGATCTTCCTGCTGTGGGACGTTCTTGACCACGCCTGGTCCCCGGTTGACGCTGCGCTCAGCAGCCACAGGTACGGCTCGGCGGCCGGCAACGGCGCGGTGTTCGCACTGTGCTTCGGCGCCGGGCTGGCCGGCCTGGTCTACTTCGACAGGTGGGTCGCGCGGCGTACCGCCCGGTCGCTCGGTCCGGGCGCGGCCGCGGTAGCCGAGCTGAATGCCAAGCGGACCGGGCTGGGCCGCCTGAGCGACCTGCCGATGATGATCGCCATCGGGATCGGCCTGCACAACTTCGCGGAGGGCCTCGCGATCGGCAACTCGGCGGCCCAGGGTGCGCTGCAGCTCGCGGTCCTCCTGGTCATCGGCTTCGGCCTGCACAACGCGACCGAGGGCTTCGGCATCGTCGCGCCGATGGCCGCCGCCGGCCGCTGGCCAACCTGGGGCTACCTGTCCCTGCTGGGGCTCATCGGCGGCGGCCCGACGTTCCTGGGCACCCTGATCGGCCAGCACGTCGTCAACAACACGCTGTCGATCGGGTTCCTGACCCTGGCCGCCGGATCCATCCTCTATGTCGTGATCGAGCTGCTGGCGGTCGCGCGCAAGCAGGCCGTCAAGGAAGTCACCACCTGGGGCATCCTGCTCGGCGTCCTGCTGGGATTTGTCACCGACGCCATCGTCACCGCCGCCGGAGCCTGACCGCAGGTCAGCCGCGGGACGCCCGCAGGTGAGCATCGGGCCGAAATTTGAGACGTTGGAGGGCCCGGTACCTGCCTGCCTGGCTGGCTGCGAAAGACCCGCTTTTCTACAGCGCCGCTCCGTGCGCCTCAGCCCGCCACATTCCCCTGAGGGTTCCGCGCGCCGCCTTCTGGTGTGCGTTCCGCGCACCGGGACACGCGCTTGACAAGGGCGCGAGGGAGGGGAGAGTTCGAGCCAAGACGGGAGGCGAGGATGCCGGGTACCTGCATTCGGACTTCCGACAGCGACGAGGCCCAGAAGCGGTGCGGGCAGGTGTATTACCCGCACCGGCTGACGCTGCTCGACGACCCGGGCCGGTTCGCGATGTCACTGTCCGCGGCGCGTATCGGGCCCGTCAGCGTCGGCCTGCTCGGCTACTCCGGCGAAGTGCGGCTGGAGACCGACGAGCTGGGTACCGGCTACGAGATCAACGTGCCGCTGACGGGCTGGCTGAGAACCTGGACCGGGTACGCCGAGGTCTGCGCCACGCCGAAGCTCGCCGCGGTCTACCGTCCCGACGGCCGGACGGTGCTGCAGGGCTGGGCGGGTGGTGGCCGTCTGTTCGGGCTGAAGATCGAGCGGTCGGCGCTCGAGGCCGAACTCAGTGAGCTCACTGGCGCCCCTATCCGGTCAGTGCTCAGGCTGAGCCCCAGCCTGGATGTGAGCCGCGGCCCGGGCCGGCACTGGTGGGCGCTGGCGCGTTCCCTGCTCGCCCTGGTCAGTGACCCGGAGGGGCCGCTGTCCCAGCCAATGGTGGCGCGGCCGCTCGCGCACAGCGTGATGGCCGCGCTGCTGCACGCCGTTGACCATCCCTACCAGGAAGCGCTCACCGCCCGGCCCGCGCCGGCGGCCGCCGCATCGGTCCGGCGCGCGGTCGATCTGATGGAGGCCGAACCGGAGATTCCCTGGACCGTCACCGAGGTCGCGGTCCGCGCCGGGCTCAGCGCGCGGGGCCTGCA
Organism: uncultured Actinomycetes bacterium; assembly: GCA_963702235.1. GTDB lineage: Bacteria > Actinomycetota > Actinomycetes > Streptosporangiales > Streptosporangiaceae > PALSA-505. The sequence continues at coordinate 26,161 of CAVPBZ010000008.1, read as the reverse complement.
GGATGGCTTCGCCCGGCACATCGGTGTGCCGCCCATGGCGTACCTGCGCCAGGTCAGGCTGCGCCGCGCCCATGCCGACCTGCTGGGCGCGGACCCGGCCCGGCATACCGTGGCGGGCATCGCCACCGCCTGGGGCTTCACTCACCTGGGCCGCTTCGCGGCGGCCTACCGGCAGCAGTACGGCAGGTCCCCGTCGCAGACGCTGACCGGGAGCGGGTGACTGCGGGAATCGGCTAGTCCCGCTGCGCCCAGCGGATCGACTGCGGGCCGCCGCGTTCTTAGCGTGAGTGCAGTCCTTCCAGGATGAGGAGGCGCGGCATGGCCACGCAGCACGCGACCGAGCAGGAGCCTGCGTTCGATTTCAACCCGATGACCGAGCCGCACCGGCAGGATCCGCACTTGTTCTACCGGGCAGCGCGATCCCGGCCGGTGTCCTTCAGCCCCTCGATCGGCGCCTACATGGTCACCCGCTACGCCGATCTCAAGATGGTCATCGACGACCCGGACACGTTCTCATCCGCGGCCGCGCTGCCGATGATCTACGACAACCCGCCCGAGGTCGTCGCCGAACTACGCGCCGGGAAAGTACCGGAGACAACCATGGTGGTCAACGAGGACGAACCGCGGCACCGGCCCATGCGGCGGCTATTCGACGCCGGATTCAGCGGCGCGCGGGTACGCGCCATGGTGCCGGTGATGCGCCAGCGCGCCGACGAGCTCATCGACGGCTTCTCCGGCGTCAGCGCGGACCTGGTCGCCGGGTACGCCATCCCCTTCGTGCAGACCATCATCAGCGCGATCATCGGCTTCCCGGCAGAGGACACGGCACAGATCCAGTCCTGGACCGACGACTTCGTGCTGCTGTGGAACCCGCTCGCCCCAGTGAAGGGCAAGGTAGCCGCAGCCCGCCGGATGGGCGACTACACCCGCTACCTGCAGGCGCTGATCGACGACCGCCGGGCGCACCGCCGTGACGACCTCACCTCTGACCTGGTGCACGGCGCCAACGGCCATCCCGGCCTCAGCGACGACCACGTGCACAACATCGTCCGCGGCGCGGCCAGGGTGGCCGGCTTCGACACCACCAGGGACGCGATTACTTCCACCGTGCTTCTGATGCTGCAGCATCCCGCTGCGCATGAGCAGGTGAAGGCGGACCCGGCCCGGATGATCCCCCGGCTGACCGAGGAGGCGCTGCGCCGCGACGCCCCGCACCGCGGGTTGTTCCGCATCACCAGCCGCGAGACGGAACTCGGCGGCACCATGCTGCCCCAGGGTGCGCTGCTGCTGTTGCTGTTCGGCTCGGGCAACAGGGACGAGTCCGTTTTCCCCGACCCCGACGCCGCCGTGCTGGACCGGCCGAATGTCCGGGACCACCTCGCGTTCGGCACCGGCCTGCACTCGTGCCCAGGAGCCCCGATGGCCAGGGCGGAAATCCGGGTAGCACTGGAAACGCTGCTGACCAGGCTGCCGGGCCTGCAGCTAGCGGACGGCTATGAGCCTGCCTACATCGCCAGCTACTTCTTCCGTGGGCTAGAGTCCCTGCAGGTCACCTGGTGAAGGGAGACACCATGCACGTGCTCACCGTCGGCTATGGGCACCCAGCCGACCCTGCCGCGTTCGACGCCTATTACGAGTCCACCCACCGCCCGCTGGCGCAGAAGGTGCCCGGGCTGCAGTCCTTCACCGCCCGTCATTGCGCGGCCCTGGACGAGTCGCCGCCGCCGTACTATCTCCTCGCTGAGCTTGCGTTCACGTCCGGCGACGCACTTGCGGCCGCGCTCGCTTCAGCCGAGGGCCACGCCGCCGCTGCCGATATCGCCAACTTCGCCGACGGCGGCGTGACCATGTTCATCCAGCACGACTGAGGCCACCAGCACCGCGGGCGTATCTGCATCATTCGTGACCTTGCTCGACCGGGGTGCCGGTCATGCGGCCCCATTCGGCCCACGACCCATCGTAGACACGGACGTGCTCGCTCCCGAGCAGGTAGGTGAGGACGAACCAGGCGGTGCTGGCCCGTCCGCCGATCGTGCAGTAGGTGATCATCTCGCCGTCGCCGAGGCCGGGGAAGACCTGGCGCAGGTCGGCATCCATATGGCCGTAGAGCTTCATCAGCCAGAACCCCACGGCGGGCGAGTAACCGTAAACACTACCGTCGAGCCCGGGCTGATCCCCGACCGCGAGAACAGCCGCTCCACGGCAGCCGCGCCCACCAGCCGGTAGTCAGCGTCCTTGAGGTCGGCGTACACGTTCCACAGCACGGCTCCGTCGATGTGCCACTCGCCATAGGCGGCCCGGCTCACGTCCACCTCAACCACTCGCACTGCGGGGTCGCCGAGACGGGCTTCCAGCCACGCCGGCTCTGCCAGCACGCTTGCGCCGGTGCCTGGGCCCGGCGTGGATGCAGCCGTCTGCGGCACTGTCTTCATCTGAACCTCCCTGCGCTCCGCTCCATAGCCCAGTTGTACGACGGCGCCATTGACGCAACGTTGGCGCAACCTTGGCGCCGGGTCCCGCCGTGGTTCCTGGCGGGCCGCCCACCGTGAGAAACCGTGAGCGGTCCGGGCGGTTCCCGGGCATCGTTCAGGTGGCGGCGAGGAGCCGTTCGTGGAGGCGCGCGTGGCTGGGCTGGGTGAGACGCCGAGCTGGTCGCGGAGGCACTCGCTGAGCTGGCCGTAAACGCCCAGGGCTTCGGCCAGGTTGTCCTGGGCGGCGAGGGCCTGCATGAGGTAGCGGTAGCCGCTTTCCCGCAGCGGAGCAAGGCCGACGAGCTGCCAGCCGGCCCGGACCGCGGCGGCTAGCTCAGTTCCTCCGATGCCTAGCCCGGCTGCCGCGTAGCACTCCAGGGCGCGCAGGCGGAGCCTCGTCAGATGGTGGCGGATCTCGTCGATCCAGTGCGCGTCCTCACCGGGAAGGAAGCCGCGCTCGGCTGCGAACAGCGCGGTCAGAGCCGGCCCCCACGCCCGCGCCCAGTCTTGCTGGGCGACCGAGGACTCGGCTCGGTGGATGGCCTCGACGGCGGCTTCGAGATCGACCCAGGCGCCGGGCAGGCATAGCCGCAGGAGGGAGCGCCCGTCAACGGTGTCGGCGCCGAAGACCCGGCGCAGCTTGGACAGCAGCGGGTTGAGCCGGGTGTCGACAGCGGCCGGGTCGGCCTCACGCCACAGGGCCTCGGCCAGCTCGTCGCGGGGGACCTGGCGGTGGCGGTTGGCGACCAGGTAGGTGAACAGCAGCCGGCCCTGGCGGCCGGGAAGGCGGGAATCCAGGCGCTGGCCGTCGCGCTCGACGGCGAGCGGCCCGCAGATCTGGATTCGCACGGCGTGCGAGGACGCCAAGGTCACGCCAACATTCTCGCCATACGCTGAGCGGAGGAGCTAGTGCCGCGGCAAGCTACTTGTCCGGTTCGTCCGGTCAGGTCGCCGCGATGAATGCCCGCTTGATGCCCGCCATTGGGCCCGAGGTAGGCGTTGATCATGACGAGCGCGCGACCGAAACTCGCGAACGTTCGTAGTCACGGCACTAGATAGGAGGAACAATGGCCAAGCTGATCCGATGCGAGTGCGGGTTCGTGGCCCGCGGTGATAGCGATGACCACGTGGTCGCCGAGATCCGGGGGCACATGGCCGCCGACCATCCGGTCCTGCTGGACACGGTCAGCCGGGAGGATCTGCTCAGCTGGATCCGGGTCGAATAACCTGCGGGCAGCCCGGCCGGTTACGGCAAGGCATGAGCTCGCCCTGGCAGAGCTGCCGTGCCTGGCGATGCCGCGGGTGTCTGCTCATACCGCGGTCCATCCGCCGTCGATGACCAGGGCCTGCCCGGTCATGTAGCTGGAGGCGGCGGGGGCGAGGAACAGCAGCGGGCCGTCGAGCTCGTCGATGGCCGGGGTGCGGCCGAGCAGCGTACGGTCGCGGATGGACTGCGCGAACGCAGGGTCGGCCAGCGAAACGTTGGCGATAGGCCCGCCACGGGTAGGTCCGCCGCCATGCCAACCAGCGGGCCACTGCCCGGCGATGACCAGCCCGGGTGACGTCATGGCCCGGATGCGGGGCCGGGGCATCTGCGTTCCAGCGCCAGCACGATCACGCCGTTGCCTTCCTTGGTCTTGCGCCGGACGGGTCCTCGCGCTGAGCCTGCTCCACGCCGCCAGCCTGCCCATGCGGCTGCCATCCTTGACATACCACCTAGCAAACTGATATCACTTTGATAGGTGACCGGAGTGGCCGGACACCGAAAGTCACGGGAGGCATCCCATGTACGCACTGAGTGACAACACCGTTCCCCGCGATCCTCGTGGCAGTACCATGACGACCCTCCTGCATCAGATGCGTCCCTGGCCACCCGCGTGGCGCAGGCCAGTGGAGGACCGGCCGCCCTACGCCGTGTGGGTCATCGGCGGCCTGGTCGCCTGGGCACTCATCCTGGCTGGCTTCATGGCATGGGACCTGAACAGCACCTCCCGTACCGTCGTCTGGTTCATTTTCGCAGGCTGGTGCATCGGCGTGCTCGGTGCATCCATTGCCCGGAAGATCTACAGGTAAGGCACCCCCGAGCCTGCAAGCGCCCGGTGCGAACCGCCCGCCCTGTGGGCAATCTTGGCGTGCGGCCCCGCCGTACCCTCCCAGCGAACGACACTGACGAACACCCGGCCCAGCATGCTCAGCGACAGGGCAAGCAGATCGCGAAGAACGTCTCGGCTTCCCTCGGCACCGGACGGGCCAAACCGTACAAACACCATGACCTACGCTTCCTGGTCGACCTCGGCGGACTAGCTGCCGCCGCGAACCCGCTGAACATGACCCACCCAGGCTCGGAGCCGTCCCGTTCATCCTTGCAGGCGCCCTGCCTCGTCTCGCACCCACAGCGCGACCAGGCCACGGATGTGTGCGATGAATCGCTCGTGTTCGTGCGCCGGATAGGTGGACGTCACGGTGTTGACGAGCAGCCGGTCGAACGCTGGCCCGCTCGTCCAGTCGAGTACTCGTTGGTCGATGTCCGGTAGCTGCGCCGCGCAGAAGTCGCGGTAGGCGTTGACGTCGAAATATGCATCGGCGAGCCGCCCATATTCCGCGAGCTTCTGCCGGTAGTCGAGATCGTCACGCTCGGCGACGTCGAAGTAGGAGCGAGTGTCAAGATCGATACGCGGCCGCCGCCCGGTCGCCAGGCAGAAGACGGTCCATTTCACGAGGGTCCTCATCGCCCAGGGGAAGTAATAGTGCAGGGAGGTAACCGCCACGTCCGGGCAGGCGTTGGCGTAGTCGATCGGGAAGACGTGTCCGTCCTTGACGAGCATCTCGCAGGAGTTAAATTCCCAGCGGAAGAACGCGTTGACGACTCTCGAGATCGTCACGACCTCGTCGCCGGTGGCTGGCTCGAGGAATCCGTGCTCGACGCGGTACCGGTCGTGCATCGGCTTGCCGGGGTCAAAGCGCATCACCATAGTCTCGGCGCCGATGGACAGCGCCCTGGCGAATACGTCGTAGCCCTCGATGGCGGCCTGAAGATGCATGAGCATCCCGCCGGACTCGTCGTACGCACGGTGCAGCTCTTCGGCGTTCCTGACGCGGGAGACTCCGCGCCATCCGCCGCCGTCGTACGGCTTCATGTACATCGGGTACCCGATCTGCGCGGCGACCGCGTCGAGATCGAACGGCACATTGTAACGCCGCGCGGTGTAGGCATATTTGGCGTGATCGGGCGGGTTCTTGTAGGGCACCAGGACCGTCTCTGGCACCTTCAGGCCAAGGCGGATCATGGCGCAGTAGGCCGCGTGCTTCTCCATTGCCTGGAACGTGAACGGCGAGTTGAGCAGGTAGACGTTGTCCATCAGCGCGACCTTCTTGAGCCACTCGCGCGGGTGGTAGTACCAGTACGCGAGCCGGTCGATGACGAGATCGGTGCGCGGTTTCGCCCGGAGCGAGAACGGTTCGATGGTCAGGCGCTCAGTGGCGAACACGTGGCGCCGCCCTGCGTCGTCGCAGACCGGGCCAAGGCCGGCCAGCAGGAGCTCGAACGCCCGAGGCCAGTCGTCCTCGGTGCCGAGCAGCAGCCCCACCAGATGCCGGACTTCGCCGTCCACAGCGTCTCCCGATCGTCGCGCGGCATGGTGAGTACTTCCCGGACGGTATTCCAGCCGGCCCGCACTGTCGAGATGCGTACATCGCGGGTGCCGCCGCGGCTCGCCGGGTCAGGTGAGCTCGCCCAGGTACTGCGGCAGCATCCGGTGCCATGTCGGCCAGTCGTGTTCCCATTGCGGGCCCCAGTTGTCCACGCGGTTAGGGATCTCCTTCGCGCCTAGGGCTGACGCCATCTGCCAGGACTCGCCGATGTCCTCCCACGCGCCCTCCCCGGCCGCGAGCACGACATACCGTCGGCGTAGCAGGTCCAGCTGCGGGCCGTTCAGGCCCGGCAGGAATTGCAGCGGCGCCGAGAAGTACAGGTCCTGGCTCGAGGCCTCATCGTAGAAGCGCTCGATCCGGTAGCTCCCGCTCATGCCGACGGCCGCGCAGAAGACATCGGGATACCGGCACAGGACGGCCACCGCGTTGAACGCCCCGATCGAGGCGCCGCTGGCGATCACGTCCGCGGCCTGGCCGCCGAGATCCGCGTGGATCGCCGGCACGACCTCGTGCCGGATGCATTCGTGGAACTGATTGAGCAGCCAGGTGCGGTGCTCCGGCGAGCCCGCCTTGGTGATCATCGCTTGCCCGGCGACGCTGTCGGCCGAGTACAGCTTGATCCGGCCCTCCGCGAGCAACGGCCCGCACGCGTCAACCAGGCCGAAGCGCTCGATCTCCTCGGCGTCGCCCCCGGCCGACGGGAAAACCAGCACCGGCCTGCCGTAGGTGCCCCACCGGACGACCGTGATCTGCTCCTGGAGCCGGTCGGAGAACCACCGCTGGAGTGTCTTCACGTCGTCACTCGTAGAAGAACTTCTGAGGACCGGGGAATATCCATGACAGCCCCTCCCGCAGCCGGTCGCGCCAGTTCTCCCAGCTGTGCCCATCGCGGGCCTCGACGTAACGGACGGCCATCCCGGCGGCCTCGAACGTGGGAACCATGGACCGGTTGCGGATGATCAGCGGCTCGTAGACCCCGCAGCTGACGAACAGCCGGTCGGCGACCCGGCGCGGAGCGGCACGGTACCGGTTGACGAATCTCACCACCGGCTCGAACGCCGGTCCGCCGCCGTGGTCGTTGCCGATGTCGGTGAAGACGAAGGAACCGGACTGCAGCAGCAGCGATCCGTAGACGTCCGGGTAGCGGTAGGCGGTCGACAACGCGGCGACGGCACCGAAGCTCGCGCCCATCAGGCACCGGGCGGACGGCGTGCCGGCGAGCGGGAACTCCGACTCCAGCCGTGGTACCAGCTCAGCCGTCAGGTAGCGGGCGTGCGCCGCCGAGTTGGCGTACTCGACCAGCCGATCGCCCGGGTACACGAACGCCGCGATGGTCTCGGCTACATCGAGCCGGTGGATGAGGTTGTCGAGCACCGTGCTGGCCGACGCGTACTCGAGGTAGTCGCCGCCGTCGTGGACGACCAGCAGCGGATAGCGGGCGGTGCGCCGGAACCGGGCCGGCAGGTAGACAGTCACCCGGCAGTCGCGGCGCAGCGCGCGGCTCGGCACGACGAGATCGGCCAGCGATCCGGGACGTGACACCGGATCCGGCTGGGTCCACTCGGGCACCTCGTACCCGCGGGCGTAGCAGACCGAGGAACTGCCCAGCGGGCTGTGCGCGAGCCGGAGGTTCAGCGGGTCGTTGATCCGCTCGCGCCGCTCACCGTGCGAAACTTCGAGCTGGTACTCGATTCGGGAGCCGTCAGGCAGTTCCACGACGACATACCACAGGTCTGTGCCGTGCAGCCGGCGCAGCGGGATGCGCTCGGGTAGCCCGAAGATCCGGTGCACGAGCCGGACCTCATCGGCCTCGCCCCGGTACAGGAACGTGCAGCGGGCGCCCTCGACGATGGGCACCTCGTATCGGGCCAGGAAACGGTCGACGACAGCCGGCTCAAGCGGCCTGCGTTCCCGGAGCCTGTTGATGGCGAGCTTGCGGCTGACCGCCGGGCCGCTCACCGTCGTCACGTTGACTCCAGAGCGGCCACGCGGCCGTCCTCGGCGAGCACGCGGGTGCCCGGCGGGCACGTCCCGTCGCCATCGGTATCGACCCGGGTGCCGTTCTCCAGCAGTACACAGCGAGCAGGTGCGAATCTCCGGGCGAAGACGGCCATCCGCGGCGCGTCGTCGAGCAGCAGCCTCGCGCGGGCGTGCGGCAGCGGTACGACACCCCGCAGCACACCGAGGCCCGTGCCGAAGACCTCGGGGTGACCGAATCCCTGCGGTGAGCGGTCGTGGAAGAGCACGATCCGGTCGGTCAGCGCCATCGCGCCGGCGGACCATGCGATCACGGGCGAGCGTGGCGGTGGCGCGACATCGAACAAATGCATGGTGTGCGCCAGCACGCCCACGTGCCCGCCGGCGATAACGAGGGCAGCGGCATCGCCGAGCAGGCGTGCGACGGCGGAGCGGTGCTCGGCGATCACTGGCGCGTCGTGCGGCCGCCACGCCTGGTAGAACTCGCCGCGGACATCGCTGACGCGGTGCAGGTGCGCCGCGTCGAGCTCGCGGACGGCGGCGACGGCCTCGGCCAGAGCATCGGCCCGGAGCCGGTCATGGCCGCTGCGGCGCTGGACGGCGTAGACCGCCTGCAGCGCATGGTCCAGGCGCAGCAGGTAGATCTCCTGCACCTCCTCCAGCACCCCCCGCAGCCGCCGCTCGGCCGCGGCGAAGTCCGGGCTACGATCCTGCACGTCGAGCCATCGACCGTACAGCGAGAGATTGACATCACTTGACCCGAGCCGCTCGCTCAGCGCGCCGTCGTCGGGCTCGCGCTCCTGCCACCCGGCGGTGATCGTGGCGATCGGGCCCGCCAGCCGCAGCGACGCCGCTACCGTGTCCAGCGTCGGCCTGCGCTGCGGTCCCAGCAACGTCACCCTCACGAGGCGTAGACGTGCAGTATCTGCCCGACCGCGTCGAGCATCCCGCGCAGCGCGTCGTAGTCGGGATGACGCATCCGCACGTATGCATTGGCCATGTATCCGGCCTCCACCGGCTGGGTCGCCGTTCCCGGCGAAGGCAGGTGGGCGTCGATGACCCACTCGCCGTACTGCTGGTTCATCTCCTCCGCTCCTGTGTAGCCCGTGATGCGGCCGTCCTGCTCGGGGCGCAGCGCGACCATCCCGCTGGCGTACCGCCGCGACGGCGCCGAGCCGGTCTCGCCGGGCACGATCGCCATCGCCCACTCGCGGTAGACGTCGATCTCGTTGCCGGCGGAGTAGAGATCCCAGGCCCCAACCCCTGGCGGACGGCAGCCGATCTCGGAGAACTTCAGCCCCTTCGGGCCGGAGAACCATTCCATGTGCGTCGCCGACGTCCCTATCCCGAGGGCCGCGTTAACACGCCGGCCCATCTCACGCAGGTCGGCGTACTCCGGCGCCGTGTCGATCCGGTTGGTCGAGATGAACTGCGGCGAGATCCATCGGGTCCGCATGGCCGCCAGGACGTTCGGGTAGTAGTGCGACACGAAATCCAGAGCGACCTGCCCGTTGATCGTGATGGTGTCGTAGAAGCCCTCGTGGCCCTCCACGAACTCCTCCACGGCGATCGACTCGACGCCCTGACCGCCGAAGATTCCCAGGGCCTGCTCGAGGCCGGCGGCATTCTCGGCCCGCATCGTGTCCGCTGCGCCGGCGCCGCTGCGCGGCTTGAGTATCAGCGGGAAGCCGACCTGCTCGGCGAAGGCGAGTGCCTCAGCAGCGCTCCGCGCCGCGGTCGAGGCGGCTGTGGGTACTCCCGCCTCGCGCAGCACCTGCTTCATCGACGGCTTGTCCCGGCACAGCCACGCCGTCCGGACTGACGTGCCCGGAATGGCACAGGCCTCCCGGACCTGGGCCGTGGCCAGGGTGTGCGCCTCGATGGTTGCCTCAATCCGGTCCACCCACAGGCGCCGACTTCGGCCAGGGCGCGAGCGAAGTGGCGCTGGTTGGAAGGGAAGAACGGCTCGACGAAGACCACGTTCATGCCTGGCATGTTAGCCCGGGCGGGAAAACGGGCCTCTTCCCCGTTGCGCTCCCTGGACGCACCTGATCTTCACGGCGGCCAGGCGCTCGGCGCAGCCGTCCTGAAGGTGCTCGGATCCGCGACGGGCTCACCCACATGGAGTGGTACCGCAAGGCCGACGGCGAAGTGGTGTTCGGCGAGATCGCGGCCCGGCCACCCGGCGGGCGCATGGTCGGCCTCATGAACTACGCCACCGACGCCGACCCTTTCTCGGCCTGGGCCGAGACGCGACTGGCGGGCCGTGAGAATCTCCGACGGCGACCCCGCCCTCCAGGTACGCCCCCGACCTGCTGGCCGATCCCGCGATGCGGGCCGTCTCGGCGGCGTTCCCGGCCCTGTGCGTCGTGTCGCTGGGCGTGCCATTCGCGGCGGGCTGGCTGATCGGCGGGACCTGGCAAGCGGCGCTGGCGGCGCGGCGCCCGGCATGCCGCCCCCTGTCCGGCCCGAAGGGCTGGCGGATCAGGTGTTTCAGCGCACGCGCGCATAGGGTGCAGTCATGAATGTCAGGAGCGGGGCGCGGTCTGTGGTGCCTGCGTCGCGGGAGCCTGCCGCAGGCTTGGTCCCGCCAGCCGGCGGCACGATCCTGGATGCGATCGGCAACACTCCGCTGATCATGGTTGACGGGATATGGGTCAAGCTCGAGTACCTTAACCCTTCCGGATCCATCAAGGCGCGCATCGCCAAGTACATGATCGAGCGTGCCGAGCGGGAGGGGCTGCTGCGGCCGGGTGACACCATCGTGGAGGCAAGCAGCGGTAATACCGGAAACGCGATGAGCATGGTCGCGGCCGTCAAGGGCTACCGGATGCTAGTGGTCATGCCGAACGGGATGAGCGGCGAGCGGCAGGCGATCTCGCGGGCCTTCGGCGCGCAGGTGATGACGCTCGGTGACTTCCACGTCAATGACGCGCTGGCCAAGGTCCGGGAACTCGGCCGCCAGCCGGGATACTTCGCGCCGCAGCAATTCGATTCGGAGTGGAATGTTGAGGAGAACCGCACCTGGCTAGGTCCGGAGACGCTCGCCCAGCTGCCGGACGGCGCGGTTCCGGACGCCGTGGTCGGCGGGGTCGGCACCGGGGGGACCATCGTCGGCGTGGGCCAGTGCTTCCGCGAGCGGAACCGGTCCTGCCGGGTGGTCGCCGTCGAGCCGAACGAGTCGTGCATCCTGATGTGCGGTGAGGTCGGCCGGCACCTGATCGAGGGCATCTCTGACGGCTTCGTCCCTGGCATCTTCGCCAGGCACCGGCACATCATCGACGAGATAGTCACGGTGGACAGCGACGCGGCGATCAGCGAGATGCGCCGCCTGCCCCGCGACTTTGGGCTGTTCGTGGGCCCGAGTTCCGGCGCGCATCTCGTCGCTGCCCGTGAGCTCCGAGCACGGTACCCGGAGCTCCAGCACATCGTCACGTTCTTCTGCGACGAGGGAGAGAAATACATCAACGACTACTTCCTCGGCACCTGATCGGGCGCCAGAGTGTGAGCACCGCCGCCTGCAGGGGCGGTCACCAGCGCAGTGGCTGTCTGAAGCACCCGGCTGGCGACTGCGCCTGCTCGCGTGGTGAAGTGGCGGCGTGAGTTATGTTAGGCAAAGCGGCGGTGTAGCGCCGCGGGAGGAAGGCTGGGGTGTTCGAGGCTGCCGATATCCGGGAATGGCGCGGCCACGACGTGGTTGACGCTGACGGCCACAAGATCGGCGAGCTGGAAGCCGTCTACGTTGACACCGGCACCGACCTGCCATCGTTCGGCACGGTCCGGGTCGGCCTGCCGACCCGGCATCGGCTCGTGTTCGTGCCGCTTGACCAGGCGACGGTGGGTCCGGGATACCTCAAGGTCCGCTATGACAAGAAGCAAGTGAAGGATGCCCCGTCGATCGGCACCGACGGCGAGCTGCCCGCAGGCGATGAAGAGGCGATCTTCAAGCATTACGGGCTGACCTACGAGACGGGCGGTGGGGGTGAGCGGCGGCTGGCCCGTCGCTGAGCCGCTGGCTGAGCGGAGGATCGGATGATTGCGCTCTTTCTACTCCTGGTCATTGTGGCGATCGTTCTGGGTATCGTCGGCGTAGTCGTGAAGGGCCTGTTGTACCTGCTGTTCATCGGCATTGTCGTGTTGGTGGGCGCCCTTCTCCTGGCCGCCCTCCGGATGCGGCGGCGGCCCGGGCGGCGGCAAGCCCGGTAACCCCGGGCAACCCTGATGCGCGGCCATTCTCGCTTCGGCCGCCAGCATTCACTCCCTCCCGATGGCACCTCGTCTATCCGCCGCACGCCGGCGCGGCCGTGTCAATGCGACGGCTCAGGCGACCGCTTGCGCGATGCCCTGGATGACTCGAAGCCGCCCGCTGGCAAGACCTCGGGTGAGGTTCTGTGCCTTCTCGGTGAAGTCCTCGACAAAAGCGTGCAGCCCCAGCGGGCTCGGGGGGAGCGCAAGAACCGCCTCCATGAGCGGGACCGCCTCGGCGGTGAGGTCGTTCCAGTGGTCGACTGCGAACCCCGCGGACTCAACAGCGGCATGCAGCCGGTCGGCGGAGGCGAGGTGGCTGCGCTCGGGCCGGTCGGCCCAGGGAAGTGGATAGTCGAGCTCTCCGGGCGTCCCGGCGGTGATGTCCCAGATGGCGAGCCGGCCCCCGATGACGAGCACCCGTCGTGCTTCGTCGTAGAGGCGGGCCTTGTCGGGGACGTTCATCTGAACGTGCTGGCTGGTGACCAACTGGAAGGTGGCGTCGGCAAAAGGCAGATCGGTGACGTTCCCTTGACGGACGGAGATCCGGTCGTCCAGCCCGACGAGCCGGTCGAGCCAGCGGGCTGTTTCGCAGTATTCCTCGGTCAGGTCGATGGCGGTTACTTTGCAGCCGTACTGGCCGGCCAGGAAACGGGCCGTCCCGCCGATCCCGCTGCCGGCGTCGAGCACTTGGTCCTCGCTTGTGATCTTGGCGAGATCGGCAAGCTGGCTTGTGGCGATCCGGCCCATGGTGTGGAAGTCCTCGAGCATGCCGAGGTCCGCGGGCTGAAGGTGATCGAGGTCCTTGCCGGCGGCGATGAGGGCTTGCTCGATGTTGTGCCGGGACAGTCCGGTTGAGTACTGGGCGTCGATGTCGCCGTCTTTCATCTCTGCTTCTTTCGGGTCTGGCGGCGGGCAGGAGGTGAGGACTGGGTCATCGCCCTACTGCAACGGGCGGGCAGTTGCTCAGGTAGACCGCTTGAGGAGATCGGCGATGACCTCAGGCTGGTCGCCTGGCGGGCGCTCCTATGTTACTATCTCAAAGATACTATCTTAAGTGTAATGCCCGTCAAGTCCATCTCAGGTCGCGGTAAACGCTCGCCCTCCTGCGCCGCCCGCCCGTCACCAGGTAAAGCTACTATCGTTATGATAGTATCCTTAGGTATGGAGAGGCGGACGCAGACGTATGGCCATTTCTGCCTGCTGGCCAGGACGCTGGAGCGGGTCGGGGATCGCTGGACGCTGCTCGTCGTGCGCGACCTGGCACACGGTCCGCGCCGATTCACCGACCTGATGGATTCGCTCGGCGGCATCACCCCCAAGACACTCACCCGGCGCCTGCGCGACCTCGAGGAGGAAGGGATCGTGGTCGCCGACCGCGAGCCTGGCCGCCGTGAGGTCTGGTACCGGCTCACCTCCGCCGGCGAGGAACTCGTCCCCGTCCTGGAACGCCTGATGCTATGGGGCCTGCGCCACGCACTGCGGCCTCCCGAGCCCGCAGAACCCACTCACCCCGAACACCTGCTATGGGCATTGCAGGTCATGCTCGAGGAGGCCGGCATAACGATCAGCCCGGCGCGCTGGCTCGTTCGCGTCGCCGGCGGAGACGCGTTCGTGCTCGCATTCGACGGCCACGGTTGGGCGCTCACCCGGGGTGACACCGACGACGCGGACGTGACGATCACGACCACCCGTCCGGCGCTGGCGAGGTTCCTCACCAGTCTTCCCGGGGCTCGCGACGCCGAGCAACCCGATCTAACCATCGCCGGCAGCCCTCAAGCCGTCTCCGCACTGCTCGAAGCAATCGGGGTGTTCCCCCTCGGCCCCGGGCTCGCGGCCGCCACGATCCCCAGCTTGTAAGGAGCCGAGAGCGGGGCTGTCGTGCGGCCCGCCCCGGCCAGGACCGTGCTCCCGTCCCGGCCGGTTGCGGTACTTCCGCGCCGTACGGTCGCCTCGATCGGTCGCCCTATCAGGGCACGTGACCAGCAATGCTCGGCAAGTTCTGCCAGCGTGCCTGCTCCGCCGGGTCGGCTCATGAAGCGGGCGACACTGGCGCCGCGGACGGCGATGCGGCTGCCGCCGCGGCCAGTTGCAGGCCGAGCAGTATGGCCACCACGGCGAGCAGCGCTACCGTGCCGCCGGTGGCGTCTCCGTTGACGCTCGACTGGGTCGTAGCGGCTCGGCCTTCTGCCATCTCATGCTCCACTCCGTTGGGGTTCCCACGGTTGATGCCGGCGGTCGCGTGCGGTCAGGCTCGGATGAGCCTGACCGGCATGCTCTTGAGGCCGCCGACGAAGTTGGTCTTGAGCCATCGCGGCTCGCCGGTGAGCTCGATTCCCTGGATCCGGGGCAGGAGCTCCTCGAAGAGGACTCTCATCTCCAGCCGCGCGACATGCATGCCGACGCACACATGCGGGCCGGTCCCGAACGCGACGTGGCGTATCTCCCGCTCGACGTCGAACCGGTCGGGGCGGGAGAACACCTCCTCGTCGCGGTTGGCGGAGGCGTAGAGCAGCATGAGCCGGTCGCCCGCCTTGATCTGCCGTCCCCGGAGCTCGGTGTCCCGGCTCGCCGCGCGCATGAAGTGCTTGACCGGCGACACCCAGCGGGCGCTCTCCTCCACCAGCCCCGGGATCAGCGCCGGGTCGTCCCTGACCTTCGCAAGCTGGTCGGGGCGGCGGGCCAGCTCGTAGACGGCGCCCGAGATGGACGACGCCGTGGTGTCGTGTCCTGCCGTCGCGACGGCCATGTACCAGCCGTTGGCGTAGCGCTCGGGGATGGGCTCCCCGTCGATCTCGCTGTTGGCGATCAGGGACAGCAGGTCGTCCCTGGGATGCGCCCGCCGGTCGGCGTTCAGGGCGCTGAAGTAGCTGAAGAAACCCTGCGCCGCCGCGGCGAAGGCCCGGGTGGCTGCGTCCGGATCGGGCGCGGGCTGCTGCGGGCCGACTTCGTCGTCGTGGACGCCGAAGAACTCCTGCGTCAGCTGTAGCAGGATCGGCTCGTCCTGCTCGGGCACGCCGAACAGGCTCATCATGACGTGCAGCGGGTAGCCGAGCGCGAAGTCCTTGACGAAGTCGCATTCGCCGTCCATCGCCAGCACCCGGTCCACGGCCTGCCGGGCCAGCTCGCGCATCTGCGCCTCGTACCGCCGGACGTTGCGCGGCATGAACCACTTGTTGGCCACCGCGCGGACCTTGGTGTGCTCGGGCGGGTCCATGTAGACGACGACGTCCAAGGTGCGGTAGGAGCCGCCGGTCATGCCCCGGATGAAGGCGTCGCCCGGCTGATCGGCCAGGATGGCGTTCAGCACGCCGCTGGTGAAAAGCTCCGGCTGCCGCTCGACCTCGAACAGGTCGGCGTGCTTGGTGACCAGCCACAGCGGATCGTAGTTGTCCAGCCTGGCCAGGCCGAGCGGGTTGTTCTTCCGCAGCCACGCATAGGCCGGGTAGACCTTGCTCTCCTCGTCCGCGTAGGAGGCAGGCAGCACCGCGTGCTGAGCGATCTCGTCCGGGATCAGGTAGTCCTGGCTGGCATCGGTGGTAGCCGTCATGACGTCCGCCTCTCAGCCGGCCTGGTCGAGAACCAAGACGACCTTGACGGCCTCGCCGCTGAGCTGGGCGGCCATCCCGTCGTTGATCTTCTCGAAGGGCAAGGTCGTGATGAGCTTGTCGAAGGGGAACCTGCCGTCGAGGTAGAGCTGCATCAGCTGCGGGATGAACGTGTCGGTGTCGCTGTCGCCCTCGATGATGTTCTTGACCGTGAGGCCGAGGACCAGGCCCTGGAGCAGCGGGACGGGCAGCGCGGCTGCGGGATCGGCCGGGATGGCGAGCAGGCCGAGCACGCCCTGGTTGCCGAGGGCGCCCAGGGCTCCGGAGATGGCCGGCACGAGGCCGGTGGTGTCCAGGGCGAACTGCACCCCTGCCGGGAAGAGCGCCCTGACCTGCTCGGCGGCCGGGCCGCCCGCCGGATCGATGGCGTGGGTGGCGCCGAGGGTCCGGGCCAGTTCCCGGCGCCCGGGGACCGGCTCGGCGACGATGATGGGATCGCAGCCCTGGACGACCGCGCCGAGGACAGCCGACAGGCCGACCGACCCCCCGCCTATGATCAGCACCCCGGATCCGGCCGGCGCGCTGAAGCTGCGCATGATCGCCCCGGCGCCGGTCTGGATGCCGCAGCCCAGCGGGCCGGCCAGTTCCAGCGGGAAGTCGTCGGGCACCCTGACGAGGTTGCGCTCATGGGTGATCGCGTGAGCGGCGAAGGACGACTGCCCGAAGAAGCTGCTGCCGACGTTGCCGGCCGCGTTGGTGATGACCGAGCTGCCGTCAGGCCGGGTCCCTGCGTAGTTGAGCGCCATGAAGCCGTGGCAGTACGACGGGCTGCCTGCCGCGCAGGCGGGGCACTGGCCGCAGGTGGCGAAGCTGATCGCGACCGGGTCGCCGGGCTTTACCTTGCTGACGTTGCTGCCGATCGACACGACGGTGCCGCTGCCCTCGTGCCCGAGAACCGCGGGCAGCGGGAAGGGCAGCGCCCCGTCGCGGGTCGCGATGTCGGTGTGACAGATGCCGACGGCGGCGATCTGGACCAGCACCTCGTCCGGCCGGGGGCCGTCCAGCTGAACGTGCTCCAGGCTGAGCTCCGCGCCCAGCTCATTGAGGACTGCGGCGGTGGTTTCCATGGATCCTCCTGGTGATCGGCAGGGGTCAGAGGTAGACGGACTGCTGTGCCTGATAGGCCGCCAGGCCCTCCGGGCCGAGCTCGCGCCCGATGCCGCTGGCCCGCACACCGCCGAACGGCGCGGTCGGGTCGGGCAGGTAGCCGTTGATGCCGATAGTGCCGGTCTTGATCTTGGTGGCGACGGCGAGGCCGCGGTCGTGGTCGCTGGTCCAGACGGTGCCGCCGAGCCCGTAGCCGGAGTCGTTGGCGATCGCGACGGCCTCGGCGTCGCCGGAGTACCCGATCACCGACAGGACCGGGCCGAAGATTTCCTCCTGCGCGATGGTCCAGGCGTTGTCGACGTCGGCGAACACCGTCGGCTCGACGTAGAAGCCGCGGGACATGCCGGCCGGGCGGCCGCCGCCGGTGGTGACTCTCGCGCCGTCGCTCTTGCCCTTGGCGATGTAGCCCTCGACCCGGTCCCGCTGCCGCTCGCTGGCCAGTGGGCCGATCTGGGTGGCCGGATCGAGCGGATCGCCGACCGTCAGCATGCTCGCGAACGCGGTGAGCAGCTCGACGATTTCTTCATAACGGCTGCGCGGGGCGAGCACCCGGGTGCCGAGGTAGCACGCCTGACCCTGGTTGAGCAGGATGGCGGCGAACAGCTTCTCGCCGATGACGGCCAGATCCAGGGTGGCGTCGTCGAGGATGATCGCCGCGGACTTGCCGCCCAGCTCGAGGGTGACCGGCCGCAGCAGGCGCCCGCATGCCTCCGCCACCGAGCGCCCCGCGGCGGTGGAGCCGGTGAAGGCAACCTTGTCGATGCCCGGATGCTGGACCAGGTAGGCGCCGACCTCGCGGCCGGCCGGGACGATGTTGATCACGCCGTCGGGGACGCCAGCCGCCTGCAGCGACTCGGCGAGCAGGTAACTGTCGAGCACCGTCTCCGGGGACGGCTTGATCACGAGCGTGCAGCCCGCGGCGAGCGCAGGCGCGTACTTGAACGCGGCCAGCGCCTGCGGGAAGTTCCACGGCACGATCGCGGCGCACACGCCGACCGGCAGGCGCCGGACCAGGGCGGATCCGCCGAGCAGGCCGGGGCGCTCCTCGTCGGCGGGGGTCTGCCTGGCCAGGCCGGCGTAGTAGCGCAGCAGCAGCTGCGGGAAGACCACTTCCAGGGCTCCGGACACGGCCACCGGCATGCCGTTCTGGCTGCTGACCAGCGGAGCCATCGCCGCCGCGCGCTTGTCCATCTCGTCGGCGAGCCGCTCCATGACCGCGGCCCGGCGCGCGGGGTCCCAGGCCGGCCAGCCGCCCGGGTCGTCAAAGGCGGCCCGGGCCGCGTCGACCGCGGCGTCGATGTCGGCCTCGACCGCCTCCGGGACGCTGCCGAGGCGCTGCTCGGTGCTCGGCGAGACGACGGTGATCCTGGCGGCCGAGGAAGGCGCCTTCCAGGCTCCGCCTAGGTAGAGCGTGTCGTAATCGATCATGACGGACCTCTCGCTGTCGGCGCGGCCGGCGATTCCGCTGCGCTCTCGCGCAACGCGGTGCTCTCGCGCCAACGCGCCGGCCGTGTTCGTGACTTGGCCTGACGCTACGCCGAATGCTCTAGTGCTCGATGTTCAGTTCCTGGACATTCTGCGGCCGGCGCACGGCCGTCGCTGCCGGGCAGCGCGGGCTCAGGCCCAGATGCCGAGAGTGCGCAGGGCCTTGTACAGGGTGGTGCGGCTGATCCCCAGGTAGGCCGCTGTCTTCGCTTTGTTTCCGCCGTTGGCGCGGAGCGCGGTGCGGATCACGTCGTGCTCGGCCTGCTCGAGCCGGGTGAGACGGTGCGGCATGCCGGGCTGGCGGTAGCCCTCGGGCAGCTGGGCCGGCTGGATCTCGCCGCTGCCGCCGCCGCAGTGCAGGGCCGCGGCGACGGCGGCGAGCTCGCGCAGGTTGCCCGGCCAGGGCTGGCTGACCAGGATCGCCTGCGCGGCCGGGGAAAGCCGGCGCGGGGTACGGCCGGACGCCGCGGCCATCGCGCGGAACAGCTGCGGGATCCGCTCACGGTAGCTGCGCAGCGGGGGGATCGCTATCCGTCCGGGCAGGCGGGACACGAGCCCGAGCGTGCTGCAGCCCAGCTCGGCCAGCGGCGTGCTGGTCGCGGCCACCCAGACCGGCGACGCGCGGACCGCCTCGGTGACCAGGTGGGTGAGCTCGGGCGAGAGCAGCTGGATCTCCTCGATCACGATGAGGCCGCTGTGCCGGGCAAGCAGCCTCTCGAGTTCTCGCAGCCAGCCCGAGGCGGTGCCGCGAGCCGCGTCGCCGGCGTGTAGGACGGCGGCCTGGCCGGGGCCGGCCAGCGACATCAGCGCCGTCGTCCGCCCGCTGCCAGGCTCGCCGTGCGCCAGGGTAGGGGTCCGGCTCGCCCGCAGCCGTCTGAGGTCGGGCAGCCCGGCGCCCATCAGGTCACCCGGCAGCGGTGCGAGTGATCCCGGTGACGGCGGACAGGACGCCCGCGCCGCGGCCGCGGTCAGCACGGGCAGGCCGGACGGCGGCGTCGCGGGCGACAGGGACGCCGGGGAGGGCGCGCCGGCTGGCGCGGACCCGGTCACCTCGATCCGGCACAGAAGGCCGGATCCCGTTCCGGGGAGACGGTGCAGCTCGAGCGAGACGGGCACGCCGCCGGACAGCACGACGTCGCGGCGCATGGCCTGGGTCCCGCGCAGACCGGATGCGAGGTCGGCGATCAGGACGCGGTCGCCGGCGTCGAGCAGCGCCGACACGGCGGGCGTCTCGAGGTGGACGCCTTCACCCAGCACCAGGACCAGTCCCGGCCGGCCGCGCGCGGTTGCGTCCTGGAACGACGCGAGCATCCGCTTCTGCGCGGCCCGGCCTGTCTCGAGCAGCCGGTCCTCGATGTCGCAGACGCCGCGCGCGAGGAAGGGCCGGAGCAGCTCGTTGTCGTCGGGGGCGGCGCAGCTGATGTCCAGCACGCCCTCGAGCCTGCGGGTGGCTCGGTGGAAGACGGGCTGGCCGTAGCAGCTGTAGGACTTCAGCCCCTCCAGGAAGTGCTCCCCGGCGCGCACGAACAGGCCGCGGCGCAGCTCGAGCGCGGTCGAGATCGCGTTGGTGCCCGTGGCCGGCTCGGAGAACAGCTGCCCGGTCACGGCGCCGGACCGCTCGACCCTGGCGCGGACGGCGGACGCCCCGCAGCGCATGTTAACCAGGCGGCCGGAGCTGTCCGCCAGCAGCAGGCTGAAGCCGGTGCCCTCCAGGTGCCGGGCCAGGGCGTCGAGCACCGGGGCTGCGGCCGCCATCAGCCGGCTGCCGCGATCGACCTCGTGCAGCCGGGAGACGTTCAGCTCAGCGGCAGGGCTGAGCCCGCTGCGCTGGCAGCGCAGCCACGACCGGTGGATCTCGCTGCGCAGCACCGTCTGCTGCTTGCTGTCTGCCGCGACTCGCATGACCCAGTCACTGCTCGCTCGGCAGGAGGTCACGGACGTACAGCCCCGGAGCCTGATCGCCGGGGGGATGACCGCGGCCGCCCAGCTTCTTCGGCGCTGGCACCTCGTCAGCAGAACGCTCGAGCAGCCAGTCGGCCCAGTGCTCCCACCAGGTCCCGCTGTGCCGCTCGGACTCGGCGAGCCATTGCTGCGGATCAGGCCCGGGCTCGCCACCGGTGTAGAAAGTCGCCTTCGGGTTGCCCGGCGGGTTCACCAGGCTCTGGATGTGGCCGGCATTGCTGAGCACAAACGTGGCGGGGCCGGATAGCAGCTGGGTGGTCCGGTAGCAGCCCTGCCACGGTGTGAGGTGGTCGGTGGCTCCGCCGGTGACGTAGGCCGGCACCGTGATCCTGCTCAGGTCGACAGGGGTGCCCAGTACCGTCATGCCG
This sequence comes from uncultured Actinomycetes bacterium, assembly GCA_963702235.1. Classification (GTDB taxonomy): domain Bacteria; phylum Actinomycetota; class Actinomycetes; order Streptosporangiales; family Streptosporangiaceae; genus PALSA-505. The sequence continues at coordinate 5,287 of CAVPBZ010000008.1, read as the reverse complement.
CCCGGCTCGCACAGCGTGTTCTGGTGGAATATCTCGAGGAACTGGGCGTGCAGCGCGGCGGGCAGGTTGGTGCCGTCGGCGTTCCAGGCGAGGACGTCGAAGACCGGCGGCGGATTGCCCATCAGGTAGTTGTTGACCCAGTAGTTCCAGACGAGCTCGTTCGGGCGCATCCAGGTGAAGACCGCGCCCATGTCGCGCGCGCTGATCACCCCCTTGCGGCGGGAGTTCCACCGCGCCAGCGCGAGCAGCCGCGGCGAGGAGAAGGCGCTGATCGGCGCGGGCTGACCGAAGTCGTGGAGCGTCACCGCGTAGGAAGCCGACGCCACCCGGTCGTCGCCGGCGGCCGCCAGGTGGTTCAGCACGGTGGTGGTGATAATGCCGCCCGCACAGAAACCCATGACGTCAACGTCCGGGCTGCCGGTGACTTCGCGCGCCGTCTCGATGGCCGACAGGACGCGTCGCGCGTAGGTGTCGAGATCCCAGTCAGCCTGCTCCTGGGCCGGGTTGCGCCAGCTCAGCATGAACGTCTGCAGTCCACGGCTGACGACGTGCTCGACGAAGCTGCGCCCGGGCCGCAGGTCGAGGAAGTAGAAGCGGCCGATCGGCGGCGGCACGACGAGCACCGGCCGCCGCCGCACCGTCCCGGTGGCCGGCTGGTACTGGATGACCTCGCCGCAGGCGTCCCGGTCGACGACGGCGCCCGCCGTGACGGCGAGGTCGCGGCCGACCTCGAACGCGCCGCGGTCGACCGTCGCCGGCATGCCGCCGTTGCGGCGGACGTCCTGCCACCAGTTGGCGGCGCCGCGGAGCAGGCTGCCGCCACCGGTCTCGAACGCCCTCTTGAGCGCGGCCGGATTCCCGGCCAGCGTGTTGGTCGGCGCCGCCGCGCTGGTCAGGATGTTGAGCAGGAACCGCGCCTTGTCGGTAGACCGGCCGCTCTTGCCGAGTTCGCCGACCATCGCGTCGAGGAACGTGCAGCCGGCGAGGTAGTTCTGCGCGACCCGGCGGTAGACCGGGTTCTCCGACCAGGCGGGATCGGCGAAGCGCCAGTCCTTGCCGCCAGGCGTGAGCTGGCTGCTCCCGCTCAGGATGCGTGCCAGCTCGGCAGCGAGCGCCCGGCCCTCCCGGTGGAGCGGTCCGAGCTGCCCGAAGACCGCGGCCGTGTCAGCCAGCGCGCCCGCCAGCGACGGCAGGCCCACCGGATCGGTGCCAGAGATACCGTCCTCGGCGACCGCCGTCGTCGCGGCCTGTGGAAGCGCGGCTGTGATGTCGTCCTTGCTGGCTGAGCTCACATCGAACCTCCTCGCCCAGGCTCAAAGGCCGGCCAGGCCGGCGATCGCTGCCCGGTGCTCCTGCGGGCCGCCGGCCAGCGCCTGCGCCGACCAGGCCCGGCGGTAGTACAGGTGCGCGTCGTGCTCCCAGGTGAAGCCGGTGCCGCCGAGCAGGTGGATCGCGGCCTCGGTCACCCGCCGGTAGGACTCGCCCGCGCGCAGCACGGCGACCCGGGCCGCCAGCGCGGCATCATCGCTGCCCGCGGCGCTCGCGACCGCCGCGTACCGTGCCGCCGCGGTGGCGGACTGCAGGCCGGCGAGCATGTCCGCGCACTGGTGGGCGACGGCCTGGAAGGAGCCGATCGGGCGGCCGAACTGCTCGCGCTCGTTGGCGTAGCTGACGCTGACGTCCAGGCACCAGCCAATCCCGCCGGCCGCCTCGGCGGCGGTGGCGAGCAGGAAGGACTGCTCGGCCCGCGCGAGCGCGGCCGCCGCGTCGCCGTCGCTGGCGAGCAGGCGGGCCGGGGTGCCGTCGAAGCTCACCGCACAGGTGCGTCGGGTCAGGTCGAGACCGGTCATCGGCGTCACCGCGAGTCCCGGCGACCCGGACTCGACGAGGAACAGCAGCGGCCCGGCGCCGGCAGCCGGCACGATGACGATGTCCGCGGCATGCGCGGCCAGGACATACCAGCGGCGGCCGTGCAGCCGCCAGCCTCCGGCCGTTTTTTCTGCCCGAACGGCTCCGCTGCCGGCCCGCCAGCTACCGTCCTCGCCGGCGGGTGCCACCGTCCCGGGCGCAGACGCGCCGGCCGCTTTTTCCTCCCGAACGGCTCCGCTGCCGGCCTGCCAGCTGCCGTCCTGCCCGGCGGGAGCTACCGTCCCCGTCGCTGACCCGTCGGCCAGCAGCGGCAGCCAGTGCTTGCAGGCGCTGAGATCACCGCTGGCGACCAGCGCGGTGGCGGCCAGGCAGCCGGGCAGGAACGGCCCCGGGTACAGCGCGCGGCCGAGCTCGGCGTGCACGACGCAGGCCTCGGCCTCGCTCATCCCGAGCCCGCCGAAGTCCTCCGGGATCGTCAGCCCGCCCAGCCCGAGCTCGCCGGTCAGCCTGGTGTGCAGCTGCGTGCTGTAGCCGCTGTCGCCGTCGAGCACGGACCGCAGCGCGAGCGACGGCAGCTGGGCCTCCAGGAATTCCCGCAGCGTGCCCTGGAGCGTGCGCTCGTCACCGGTGAGCGCGAGACGGTCCCTGATTGGCATGGCCCGGTCCTCACGTAGCGCGCGGCAGGCCGAGCACCCGCTGCGCGATGGTGTTCTTCAGGATCTCGTCGGTGCCGCCGCCCAGCCGGTAGCCCGGCGCGCCGAGCAGCACCGAGGTCCACGCGTAGGTCCCCCAGGCGCCGGTGTCGGCGACCAGGGCCGGCCCGATGACGTCGGCCACGAACCCGGCCAGCCGCTTCATGTTGTCCGACAGCGCGATCTTGTTCAGTGCGATCTCCGGGCCGGGCGCGTCGCCGGCCCTGGTCTGGGCGGCCTGTACCTCCTGGGTGTAGCGGGCGGCGCGCAGGTGCGAGATCAGCTCGCCGAACCCCTGCCGGGTCACCGGGTCGTCCTGCTTCCCGGCCGCGCGCACCAGGCCGATCAGCCGCTCGGTGGACAGGATCCCCGCGCCGCCGAAGGCGGAGTGTCCCATCGCGCCGCGTTCGAAGCCCAGCGTCGTGAGAGCGACCCGCCAGCCGTTGCCCTCCTCGCCCAGCCGGCGCGCGTCGGGGACGGCGACGTCGTCGAGGAAGACCTCGTTGAACGCCGCCCCGCCGGTCATCTGCCGCAGCGGCCGGACGGTCACCCCCGGGGCGCGCATGTCCACCAGGAACGCGGTCAGGTTGCGGTGCCGCGGCTGGTCCGCGGTGCGGCAGATGATCTCGCCGATGTCGGCGAGGTGCGCGCCCGAGGTCCATACCTTCTGCCCGCTGATCCGCCAGCCGTCACCGGCACGCACGGCACGGGTGCTCAGCGAGGCCAGGTCCGAGCCCGCGCCCGGCTCGCTGAACAGCTGGCAGGCGATCTGCTGGCCGCTGTAGAGCCGCGGCAGCCAGTGCTGCTTCTGCTCGTCGCTACCGTGCCGCAGGATCGTCGGCGCGATCATGCCCAGGCTGATCGTCAGCGCCGCGTCGCCGGGTACCCGGTACCGCCGGGTCAGCCGTTCGAAGCCGCGGGCGCAGGCGGCGGGCAGGCCGGCGCCGCCGTACTCCGCCGGGCCGTCGATCCAGCCGTAGCCGTGGTCCCACAGTTCCTGGCGCCAGCGACGGATGGCCGGCAGCGCGTCGGCCTCTTCCACCGGATCCGGTTCCTGGAACACCCGGACCTCGTCGTCGCCCTCACCCCAGGCGAACCGGTGTTCGGCGGCAGGGGGGTACCGCGCGGCCAGCCAGCCCTCGGCCTGCCGCAGGAAGTCTTCAAGCGCGGGATCACTCACGTGGGCCTCCTGGCCCGGCGGGCCGCTGGTGAGACCTCCAGCTCCCGGCTGGGCAGGGCGACCACCGCCTGGCCGGGCATGACGACCTCGCCCCGCTGGTTGACGGCCTCGGTCGTGATGTCGGCCACGTGGTCCCCCGCGTCGTCGATCCGGAGGCCGGTCACCGTGCCGCGTAGCTCGATGACGTCGGAGAGGTAGACGAACTTGCGGTACTGCGACCGCGCCTCCTTGATCCACGCATGATCGCCGGCCCAGTGCGTCAGGTGGTGAATCTGCCAGCACATCCGCTGGAAGCCCACGTCGTACTGGAACGCCACGCCCATCGCCCGGGCCGCCTGCAGGTTGTAGTGCACCGAGTAGATCGGCTCACTGGCGCTGGTCACCGGATCGCGGAACGCCCAGGCCGGGTGCGCCCGGTAGTCGTGCAGGGCCGCGGCGTGCGCCTTCAGCCTGGGGATCGGCGTGCCGCCGCCGGCCACGAACGCGATCTCGTCGGTCAGCCCGATCGGCCCCTTCGTCACCACGTCGAGCGCCTGTCCCGGCGCCGCGTCCTCCCAGTACCGCGGCTGCGCCCCCCGCGGCCGCTCGGCCAGCACACTGGCCTCGATCCCGGCGACCTCGTCCTCGGTCCACGGATGCGGCAGCACCGGTCCGTTCTTAGGCTCCTGGCCCGCGCCGCCGCGGCGGGCCAGGGCCTGCCCGCGCTCGAAGTTGATGACCTGCCAGCGGATTGTCGCGATCAGCTCACCGCGCTGGTTGGTGTAGGTATTACGGAACTTGTCGGTGACGGTGCGCCCGGCGAAGCTGCTCGGCGACGGCCCGTCGAACCCCTCGTAGCCGCACGCCGCGCCGACCGTGTCGTCCCAGTAGACCGGCCGCTCGAACGTGACGTGCGACTGCGAGTGAAACGAGCCGAGGCCGGGCCAGCCGAACTGGATACCGGAAAAGCAGCCGATCACGAACGACGGCGGCGCCACCGGCGCGCCGTACGGGGACCGGCGGGCATACTCCTCATCCGTCCACAGCGGGTTGATGTCACCGATCCCGCCGGCGAACCTGGTCACCGCGATGCGCGACGCCAGCTCGTTGTTCACCGAGTGATCGATGCGCAGGACCGAGCCCGCCTTCGCCGCCATCGCGGCGATCATCTCGTCGGTGATGGCCGCCTGCGGCATCACCGCTTCTCGTTCAGAGACCGGCATGCTGCTCCGCCAGGGCCCGGGCGCGGTCACGCAGCAGGAATTTCTGCACCTTGCCGGTCATGGTCGTCGGGAGTGAGTCCACGACTTGGAGCATTTCCGGCAGTTTCTGCGGCGCGATGCGCCGCTGCGTACGCAGGAAGCCGGTCAGCTCGGCGAGGCTGGGCGGCTCGCCGCGGGCCACGATGAACGCGCACGCCTTCTCCCCTAGCCGCCGGTCCGGCGCGGCCACCACGGCGGCGGCGGCGACCCCCGGGTGGGCCAGCAGGTGGTTCTCCACCTCGGCGGCAGAGATGTTGACCCCGCCGCGGATGATCATGTCCTTGATCCGGCCGGTCACCCGCAGG
>CAVPBZ010000007.1:0-496290 GCA_963702235.1 uncultured Actinomycetes bacterium | reverse complement strand
CCGCCGCCGCTGCCGTCATGAAGACACCGCCTCCTTCAGGCATGCGTAAGAGCGCCCTTGCGGGCGTTCGTCAACGGAACCGGGGGAAGAGGCCAGCACCGCCCATCGGGAGGTCAGGCGCGCAGGTCAGCCCTCCGCGAGCGGGCGGCACCGGTCCGGCTCACTAAGCCTATCCGGGCCGGCCCCGCGACGGGGCCCGACACTCCGGACCCGGCCGCGTCCCGGCGCCGGCCGCGGGATAAAATTGACCTACTCAACCAACTCGGCGCCTGGCCGGTGGCGGGGCGGGGGACGGGGGACGGGACCGGATGCGGCCGGATGAGGATCAGCTCGACCTGGACGTCCTCGATGCCGTCGCGGGCCTGTTCACCAAGCTGATCGCCGCGGGCGAGCAGGTGGCGAAGGAGTTCGCGGTCCCGCCCTTCTTCACGAAGGCGCTGCATCTCATCGACGGCCCGCTGGCCATGAAGGAACTGGGCCGGCGGATGCACTGCGATCCCTCGTTCGTCACCGGCATCGCGGACATGCTGGAGAAGCGCGGGCTGGCGGTCCGCGAGCCCGACCCAGCCGACCGGCGGGTGAAGCGGCTGGTCCTGACCGCCGCAGGCCTGGAGCTGAAGCACCTGGTCGAACAGGGGTTCCTGGCCCGTGCGCCGTGGCGCCAAGCGCTCAGCCCTGATGAGCGCGCCAGCCTGATCGGGCTGATGCACAAGATGGCCCCGCCGAGGGTCGCCGACGCCGCGTGCGGTGCCGAGGAGGTGACCGGCTTCCGGCCGGGCGCTGCCGCTGCCCCGGTCCGCGTGCCTGACAAGGAGACGGCATGAGCCATTCACAGCCCGCGGCCGGGGGTGCCGCAGCGGGCGGCGCAGTCGCTGGCCGCGCGGGCCGCCATCTGGGCCTCGCCCTCGTCGTCATCGCCACCGCGCAGCTCATGGTGGTGCTCGACGCCACGATCGTGAACGTTGCGCTGCCCGACATCCAGAAGGCGCTCGGGTTCTCTGGCACCGGGCTGGAGTGGGTGGTCAACGCCTACGCGCTGACCTTCGGCGGCCTGCTGCTGCTCGGCGGCCGGGCCGGTGACATCCTGGGCCGGCGGCGGGTCTTCATCGCCGGCATCGTCCTGTTCTCGGTGGCCTCGCTGCTCGGCGGCTTCGCCACCACGCAGGCCTGGCTGCTCGCGGCCCGTGCCGCGCAGGGCGTCGGCGGCGCGATCATCGCGCCGACCGCGCTGTCGCTGGTCACCACCACCTTCCCGGAAGGACCGCCGCGCAACCGGGCGATGGGCGTGTACGCCGCGATGAGCATCGGCGGCGCCGCGGTCGGCCTGATGGCCGGCGGCCTGCTGACCACCTACCTGTCCTGGCGCTGGGTGCTGTTCGTCAACGTGCCGATCGGCGCGATCGTCGCGCTCATCGCGCCGCGGGCGCTGGCCGAGTCGCCGCGCCGGCGCGGCCGGTTCGACTTCCCCGGCGCGATCACCAGCACGCTCGGCCTGGCGGCGCTGGTCTACGGCCTGACCAGCGCGGCGACCGGCCAGAACGGCGTCTCGCACTGGGGCGACACCAAGGTCATCATCTCGCTGACGGCTGCGGTGGTGCTCCTGGCCGCGTTCATCGTCATCGAGGCGCGCAGCCCGCACGCGCTGCTGCCGCTGCGGATCTTCCGCAACCGGGACCGGTCGGCCGCGAACCTGATCCTGCTGTGCATCGGCACGGCCATGTTCGGCATGTTCTTCTTCCTGACGATCTTCGTGCAGACCGTCTGGGGATACAGCGCGCTGAAGACCGGGATCGCCTACCTGCCGATGGTGGTCATGATCATGATCATGGCCGGCACCAGCGCCGCGCTGGTCCCCAGGATCGGCGCCCGGCCGCTGCTGCTGGCCGGATCGGCGATCGCGTCGGGCGGCATGTTCTGGCTGTCGCGGATCAACGAGCACAGCAAGTACGCCAGCGGGCTGCTCGGCCCGATGCTGGTCAGCGCGGCCGGGCTGGGCATGCTGTTCATGCCGCTGACCCTAGTCGCCCTGTCCAGGGTTGACGAGCGGGACGCCGGGCTGGCCTCCAGCCTGCCGAACGTCGGGCAGCAGGTCGGCGGCTCGATCGGGCTCGCGATCCTCGGTACCGTCGCCTGGACTGTCGTGGCCGACACGGCCCGGCACGGGGCGGCCGCCGCGGCGGCCGCGGCCAAGGCGGGCCATCCGCTGGCCGGCTCCGCCGCGCAGGTCAAGACGGCGATCTACGACCACGCGCTGTCGGTCGGGTTCGGCCGCGGGTTCGAGGTGTCGTCGGGGATCATGCTGATCGCCCTGCTCGTGACCATCGCCGCCATCCGGGTCAAGCGAGAGGACCTGGCCGGCGCCCAGGCTACGCTGGCCAGCCCGGCCGGGGACGAGGCGGTCGCCGAGGTGCTCGAAGTCGAGTGACCACCGGCCCCGCGGCCGGACCAGCCGCCTCGTGCTCGTCCGGTCCGGCCGCGCGGGGACGTCGGGTGCGCGCGCCGGGGACTCAGCGCCCGGGCAGAATCGGCGGCGCTATTCCTGCCCGCGCAGCACGTCGAGCGCGTGCTCGAGGTCGGCCGGGTACTCACTGCGGAACTCAGCCCGGCCGTCGCCGGATGGGTGCTCGAAGGCCAGGCTCACCGCGTGCAGCCACTGCCTGGTCAGGCCCAGCTGACCCGCCAGCACCGGATCGGCGCCGTAGAGAAGATCGCCCGCGCACGGGTGCCTGATCGCCGCCATGTGCACCCGGATTCTGGTGCGTCCGGCCGGTCTCCAGGCCGATCCCGACGAGGCTGGCACCGCGGAAGGCCTCGATCGTGTCGTAGTGCGTGACGCTCGGCCTGCCGTCGGCGGTCACGGCGAACCTGCCGTCACCGGACGGATGCCGTCCGATCGGCGCGTCCACCGTGCCGCGCAGCGGGTCGGGGTGGCCTTGCACCAGCGCGTGATAGCGCTTGTCCACCTCGCGCTCCCGGAACGCGCGCTTCAGCGCGCTGTAGGCCCGCTCGCTCTTCGCCACGACCATCAGCCCGGTGGTGTGCGCGTCCAGCCGGTGCACGATGCCCTGGCGTTCGGCGGCGCCGCTGGTGGCCAGCATGTGCCCGGTGGCGAGCAGGCCGCCGAGGACGGTCGGGCCGGTCCAGCCCGGGGTGGGGTGGGCGGCCACCCCGACCGGCTTGTCCACGACCACGATGTCGGCGTCCTCGTAGACCACCTCGAGGCCGGGAACGCGCGCGACCTGCCCGGGGCCGCCCGGCGCGGCGGCCTGCGGCGACGGCAGCGTCACGTCCAGCCAGGTACCCGCCTCGACCCGGTGCGACTTAGCGGCGGGCTGGCCGCCGACGAGCACGAGCCCGTCGGCCACCAGGTCGGCGGCCTTCGCCCGGGACAGCCCGAACATCCGGGCCAGCGCAGCGTCCAGGCGCTCCCCGTCCAGGCCCTCGGGGACGGGCACACGGCGCTGATCCTGGGCTGCTGTCACCCTGCCTAGTCTGCCGGGTGCCGCGAGCAGACCGGCACAGGACAATGATCCCGGGCTGCTGTCACCCTGGCAGCGCTTGCTCTGCCGGGTGCCGCGAGCAGACCGGCACAGGACAATGATCCCGGGCTGCTGTCACCCTGGCAGCTGCTTACTCTGCCGGGTGCTGACGCCTAGCCTGACCAGCCTGGCCAGCTTGCCCGGCGGGGTCGGGTGCCGCGGGCGGGTCCGGCCTGGCGCCGGCGTCCACCGTGCCGTCCATCCGCAGCCCGCGGAGGGCCAGCAGGACCGCCAGCACACCGCCGCAGACGATCGCGGAGTCGGCGAGGTTGAACACCGGCCAGTGCGGCAGCTCGATCCAGTCCACCACGTCGCCGCGCATCGGCCCGGGCGCGCGGAACAGCCGGTCCGCGAGGTTGCCCATGGCGCCGCCGAGGAGCAGGCCGAGCGTGATCGCCCAGGGCAGGCTGCGCAGCCGCCGCGCGGTGCGCAGGATGAACACGATCACGCCGACCGCGATGGCGGTGAAGACCACGGTCAGCGAGGTGCCGATGCTGAACGCCGCCCCGCTGTTGCGGATCAGCCGGAGCGTGAGCAGCCCGCCCAGCAGCCGGATGGGCGGATGGCCGGACAGCTGAGCGACGACCACCACCTTGGAGATCACGTCGGCGGCCAGGACGAACACCGCGACCGCGATCAGGACGGCTACCGGGACGCGGCTGGACCGCGGCGCGGCGGAACCGGGATCGCCGTGACCGGCGTCCCGTTCCGGTTCCGTGCCGTCCCCCCGCGCGCCCGTGTCCGTCATCAGCAGGTCAGCGGCGCTCTTCGCGCTGCTTGCACACGACGCAGAGGGTGGCGCGGGGAAAGGCCTGCAGCCGTGCCTTGCCGATGGCCTCCCCGCAGGACTCGCATACGCCGTAGCTGCCGTCGGCCATCTTGCCCAGGGCCCGTCCGTTCTGGGCGAGAAGCTCCTTGGCGTTGTGGGTGAGGGCGAGTTCGTGCTCTCGCTCGAACGTCTTCGCCCCGGCGTCAGCCTGGTCGTCCCCGGCGTCAGCGACCGCGTCGCTCATCCGCTCGGCGATCTCGGACTCGGCCTTGGAGATCTCCGCGCGCAGCTCGGTGATCTCGGTTTCGAGTTCCTGCCGGACCTCGTCGAGCTCGGACTCGGTCCAGCGCTCCTCGCCGGACCTGACCGGAAGAGCGGCTGCGCCGGAACGGGTGGGTACGGCCATCTCAGACCTCCGTGGGCGCTAAATCTGATGATCTTGAAACTGCGCAGTCACCGGAGGATAAGTCGGGATGCCACGCTTTGCCAAACCACGGCCGCCGGCCGCGCCGGGCAAACGGTTCGGTGCCCCGCCGGCGATCGGCTATCGTGGCAGTCTGCACGGCACAGATGGGGACAGCTGCCGCTGACCGCGGCCAGGAGCGACCTGGGGAGGGTGCGAGCCCGGGGGCAGGCCCAGCGACCAGATCACCCCGGAGCCGCCGGAAGAACGGCCGGCCGGCACCCGCTCAGCGGGACCGCGCCGCAGTGCTAGCCAGCACGGTGCTAGCTAGCCACGGTGCTAGCCAGCACGGTGCTAGCCAGCACGGTGCCCAGTAGAACCGGCAGCAGGAGAAAGGAAGAGGGCCGGGTGGCCGCTCGCCGGACTGGCGGGCCGGGTACACGGCCAAGGAGGGTGGTACCGCGGGGCGGCCGCAGGCTCGCCTCGTCCCTTCACGCAGGCAACTCGTGGAAGGCCACCCGGATCATGTCCCACCCCGATGACACCGCGCCCGGCGGGCGGGCGGACACGCCCGGCCGCGGCGGACGGCTGTTCCCCGCGCTGCCCGGCCGGCCGGACCTGCCCGCGCTCGAGCACGAGATGCTGGCCCGCTGGCGCGACGGCAAGGTCTTCGAGCGCTCGCTCGAGCAGACCGCCGGCGGCCCGCTGTGGACGTTCTACGAGGGGCCGCCGACCGCGAACGGCATCCCGGGCGTGCACCACGTCGAGGCCCGGGTGTTCAAGGACGCCTTCCCCCGGTTCAAGACCATGCAGGGATTCCACGTCCCGCGCCGGGCCGGCTGGGACTGCCACGGGCTGCCGGTCGAGGTCGCCGTGGAGAAGGAACTCGGCATCTCCGGCAAGAAGGACATCGAGGCGTACGGGATCGCCGAGTTCAACGAGCGTTGCCGCGAGTCGGTGCAGCGGCACGTGGACTCGTTCGAGGAAATGACCGAGCGGATGGGCTACTGGATCGACATGTCCAGGGCCTACCGGACGATGGACGCCAGCTACGTCGAGTCGGTCTGGTGGTCGCTCAAGGAGATCTTCGACCGGGGCCTGCTGGTCCAGGACTACCGGATCAGCCCGTACTGCCCGCGCTGCGGCACGCCGCTGTCCGACCACGAGCTCGGCCAGCCCGACGTCTACCGGACGGTAGCCGACCCGTCGGTGACGGTCAGGTTCCCGCTGGTGACCCTGCCCGGCGGCGCGCCAGCCGAGCTGGCCGGGGCGAACCTGCTGGTGTGGACGACGACGCCGTGGACGCTGGTGTCCAACACCGCGGTGGCCGTGCACCCGGACGAGACGTACGTGCTCGCCCGCAACGCCGGCGACGGCGAGCGGGTGGTCGTCGCCGAGGAGCTGATGCCCCGGGTGCTCGGCGACGGCTGGGAGGTCCTGGCCCGATTCGCCGGCTCAGCCCTGGCAGGTGCTACCTATCGGCAGCCGTTCGGGCTCATCGACGTCCCTAACGCGCACATCGTGGTCACCGCGGATTTCGTGACCACCGAAGACGGGACCGGACTGGTGCACATGGCGCCCGCGTTCGGCGCCGATGACATGGAGACGGGGCGCGCGCACGGACTGCCCGTGGTCAACCCGATCAGGCCGGACGGCCGGTTCGACGAGTCGGTGCCGCTGGTCGGCGGGATGTTCTTCAAGGACGCGGACGCGGTGCTGGTGGCTGACCTGGCCGAGCGCGGCATCCTGTTCCGCACCGAGATCTACGAGCACAGCTACCCGCACTGCTGGCGCTGCGGCACGCCGCTGCTCTACTACGCCCTGCCGTCCTGGTACATCCGGACGACGCAGGTCAAGGACCAGTTGCTCGCGGAGAATGAGCGGACCAACTGGCAGCCGCCCACGATCAAGCACGGCCGGTACGGCGAGTGGCTGCGCAACAACGTGGACTGGGCGCTGTCCCGGACCCGGTACTGGGGCACGCCGCTGCCGCTGTGGACCTGCGCCGACAATCACGTCACCTGCGCCGGGTCGCTGGCCGAGCTGTCCGAGCTGGCCGGCCGCGATCTGTCCGCGCTGAACCCGCACCGGCCGCAGGTGGACGAGGTGACGTTCGGCTGCCCGCAGTGCGGCCAGCTTGCGCGCCGGGTGCCCGACGTGATCGACGCCTGGTACGACTCGGGCTCGATGCCGTTCGCGCAGCACGGCGCGCCGTGGCGCAACTCCGAGGAGTTCGAGCGGTCCTACCCGGCGCAGTTCATCTGCGAGGCGATCGACCAGACCAGGGGCTGGTTCTACTCGCTGATGGCGGTCGGCACGCTCGTCTTCGGCCGGTCCGCCTACGAGAACGTGGTCTGCCTCGGCCTGATCCTGGACGAGCACGGCGTCAAGATGAGCAAGCACCTGGGCAACGTGATCGAGCCGATCCCGCTGATGGACTCGCACGGCGCCGACGCGCTGCGCTGGTTCTTCACCTCGGCCGGGTCACCCTGGTCGGCGCGCAGGCTCGGCCACGGCATCCTCGACGAGATCGTCAGGAAGGTGCTGCTCACCTACTGGAACACCGTGTCGTTCTTCGTGCTCTACGCGAACGCGACCGCGGCCCAGGGCGGTGCCGACTGGCAGGCCACCGCCCCGCCGCCGCCCGCCAGGCCGCTGCTCGACCGGTGGATCCTGAGCGAGCTGCACGCGCTGACCGCGGGCGTGACCGCCGGGCTTGAGGCATTCGACACCTCCGACGCGGGCCGCAGGCTCGCTGCGTTCATCGACGACCTGTCCAACTGGTACGTGCGGCGGTCGCGGCGGCGGTTCTGGGAGGGACCGGGCACGCCCGAGGGCGCGGCCGCGTTCGCGACGCTGCATGAGTGCCTGCAGGTGCTCAGCCGGCTGATGGCGCCGTTCACGCCGTTCCTCACCGACTACGTCTGGGGCGTGCTGAGCGGGCCCGGGGAGCCGGACTCGGTGCACCTGACCAGCTGGCCGGACGCGGACGGGTCTTTGGTGGACCGGCAGCTGTCGGCGGACATGGCGCTGGCGCGCCGGCTGGTTGAGCTGGGCCGCTCGGCGCGGTCGGCGGCAGCGGTGCGGACCCGCCAGCCGCTGGCCCGGGCCCTGGTCAGCGCGCCCGGCTTCGCCGCGCTGCCCGCCGAGCTGGTCGCCCTGGTCGCCGAAGAGCTGAACGTGCGGGCGGTCGACACCCTGGCCGGCCAGGGCGATGATCTTGTTGATCACACGGTGAAGCCGAACTTCCGCTCGCTCGGGCGGCGCTTCGGCAAGTTCACCCCCGCGGTGGCGGCGGCGATCAACACGGCTGACGCCGGGTGGCTGGCCGGGGAAATGAATTCGGCCGGAACGGCTCCGGTCATCGCGAATGGCGAGACGGTCGAGTTGCAGCTGGACGACGTGATCATCACGCAGACGCCGCGGTCAGGCTGGGCGGTCGCGACCGACGCCGGGGAGACGGTGGCGCTCGAGGTGACGATCACGCCGGAGCTGCGCCGGGAGGGACTGGCCCGCGAGGTGGTCCGGCTGGTCCAGGACGAGCGCAAGAACGCGGGGCTGGACGTCAGCGACCGGATCTCGCTGTGGTGGGAGACCGATGATGCCGAGCTGGCCACCGCGCTGACCGAGCACGGCGAGATGATCGCCGGCGAGGTGCTGGCGGTGGACTACGTCCGGGGTCGTCCGGACGGCGCGGCGGCTGGAGCGGGCGGAGCGGCCGGGACGGGCGGAGCGGCCGGGACGGGCGGAGCGGCCGGGGCGGCCGGGACGGGCGGCGGAGCGGCCGGGACGGGCGGCGGCGCGGGCGGCGGGGCGGCCGGGGCGGCCGGGACGGGCGGCGGAGCGGCCGGGACTGGCGGCGGAGCGGCCGGGACGGGCGGCGGAGCGGCCGGGACGGGCGGGACTGGCGGCGGGGCGCTGCGGGAGCATTCCGACCCGGAGCTGGGGCTGACGTTCTGGCTGCGGCGGGCGTCAGCCGCTGGCTGATCCGGCTCCGGCCGGGAGGACTGCAGCGCGCGGCAGTCGCTGGCTGATCCGGCTCCGGCCGGGCGGACTGCGAAGGACGTGAGCCCTGGTGCCGCAGCACGTTAGGTTTGCCCGTCGGCTCGGTCACACCGCCGGGATGGATGCCTTCTTTTCCCCCACCGGTGGGGGAAAACTAGGCGTCGATCATGATGGGCAACAGGTGACTGGCCAGGGCGAACGTTTGCATTCGCGGCGTTAGCTGGTCCGGCTCCGGTCGGGGAGGAGTGCGGCGCGCGTCAGCCGCGGGGTGATCCGGCTCCGGCCACGGAGGGCTCCGGCTGGCAGTCGCCGCAGGGCACGCAGCCTGACGCCTCGGCCTGCTCGCGGGTCACCGACTGGATGTCTTTGCTCTTGAGGAACCGGATGAGACGGCAGTCGGGGCGGTGGTAGCGCGGCATGCCCGAGACCACGATCATGGGCTCTTCCCCGGGGCTCGGCGCGGCCGTCCCGGGTCCGTCATCGGGACCCGCCGCGGCTGCCTGCGCTGCGTCCCGATGGCCTGCATCTGAGTGACCTGCGTCTGGCTGGCCTGCGTCCGAGTGACCTGCGTCTGGCTGGTGAGGGTGAGGCTGGTCCGGGTCAGGCTGGTCAGCGTCTGAGTCCGCCTCCGCATCCGGCAATGCGTGCGTGGTCTGGTCCGCCGGGGTGCCCTGGCCCGCTGTGTCCGGCTCCGTCCGGAGGTCCCGGTCCGTCCGCAGGCCCCGGTCTGTCCGGAAGTCCCGGTCGGTCCGGAGGTCCCGGTCCGTCCGGAAGTCCCGGTCTGCTGAGATGTCCCGGGCTGCCTGGCCGGTCGTAGACTCCGGCGCAAACCGGGTATCGCTATCGGGCGGCGTGTCCGGGTCAGCCGGGTTGTCCGGCTCGGTCAGCGTGTCACTGTCGGCGGACATGTCCAGGTCCAGGTCCAGGTCCAGGTCCAAGTCCGGCGCCGGGTCCAAGTCCGGGTCCGGGCGCCTGCTCGTCGGCGCGATGACGCCCGCGCTGCCGCTGTCGCCGACCGCCGTCGGCGCGGGGCTCTCGGCGGGCGCGCTCCAGCCGGCCGGCTTCGCCGCCTCGCTCCGCTCCGCGGGCTCGGTCTCTGCGGTGGCCGGCGGCTCGGTCCGCTCCGCCTCTCCGGTGCGCGGCGGCTCGGTCCGCTCCGCGGGCTCGGTCTCTGCGGTGGCCGGCGGCTCGGTCCGCTCCGCCTCTCCGGTGCGCGGCGGCTCGGTCCGCTCCGCGGGCTCGGTCTCTGCGGTGGGCGGCGGCTCGGTCCGCTCCGCCTCTCCGGTGCGCGGCGGCTTGGTCCGCTCGGGGCGCGGCGGCTCGGTCCGTGCCGCGGGCTCGGTCCGCTCGGGGCGCGACGGCTCGGCGGCGGGCGCCCATGCGGCGGGCGCGGGTGGCCCGGCGGCCGGTGTCCGCGGGACGGGCGCGGGCGGTCCGGCTGCCGGTGTCCGTGGGACGGGCGCGGGCGGCCCGGCGCCCGGGGTGATGAGCCTGGAGTTCACGTCAGCCGGGCTGGTGAGCTCCTGCTCGACGCGGTCCCAGATTTCGTCGGCGGCCGGCTTCGTTAGCTTGGGTGCGCGGACCGACGCGCCAGCGGCGGCGAGTTCGGCGTCCACCCGTGCCCACAGCTCGTCAGACGGTGACCTGCCCGGCGGCCAGCCCAGCCCGGACAGACTCGGGCCTGCCGGATCCGCGGCGGGTGATACCCCGGCCGCCGTCAGCTGGCTGTTCCCGGGAACACCCCCCGCTTCCGCGGGCACCGCGCCGGCTGCCTGCCCAGGTCCCGGGTACGCGGCAGCGGGTCCCCGGCCGGCCAGCGGCTGGGGACCCGCGCTCACAACTTCCTCGGGGATCGCGGCGGTTCCTGGACCGGGGATAGCGCCGTGATCAGCTGTTCGTTCATCTGCTCCGGCCGTCGCGCCCCGGCCGAAGATCTCGTTACGGCCCGCGATCACGCCCGCCGCAAGCACGAGCGCTGCGCACACGCTCACGGCGATAGCGGCGTAGATCAGGGGCAGCTCGCTGGTGATCGCGCCGACGAGGAGCAGCCCTAGCCCTGCGACCACCAGCGCGGCGCTGAACCGGATCACGGAAGTTCTCCTCCGGCAAGCGCCAGACACCGGGTTAATCAGCGGCGCTCGTGCGGTGAGCCGTCGGCCGGGCGGAAGGCGCCGGAGTGCGCGGCGGGCTCTGGCTGGCCTGCGTACGCAGGGGCCGCCGCCGGGGCTGACTGACCGTTGCGCATGTCGGCGCGAGCGATCGCGGCCGGAACAGGCTGCGGGCCGCTGCCCATCGCCCGGAACCCGCCGGTGTCGGATGCCCCTGCCTCGAGGTCTCGGAGCAGGCCCTCCAGGTAAGCCTTGAACCTGCTGCGGTACTCACGCTCAAACGCGCGCAGGTCGTCCACGCGCCGCTCCAGCTCCTCGCGCTGCTGCACGAGCGAGCCCATGGCCTGGCGATGCCGCTCCTGAGCATCGCGCTCCAGGCTCTCGGCACGCGCCCTGGCGTCTCCGGTGATCTGCTCCGCCTGGCGGCGCGCCTTGCTGAGGATGTCATCGGCTTCGCGCCGGGCACGGCCGAGGGTCTCGTCAGCCTCACGCCTCGCGTCGGCGATCGCCTGGTCCGCGGTCTGCTGCGCGAGGGCGAGGACCCGCGCGGCGGTGTCCATGTTGTCCTCGGCAGGGGCCACGCCCATCATCACCGGCTCAGACTGCCTGCGCTCGGGCTCGGGCCGTGGCGGCTCGGGCGTGATGAGCTCGGGCTGAGCTTCCGGCAACGGTGAGCTGAGCGCCGGTGCTGGCGTCTTGCCGCCGCGCATGAACTCGGCCAGCTTCGCCCGGAGCTCCTCGTTCTCCTGGAGCAGCCGGTCGAGCTCGGTCTCGACTTCATCGAGGAAGGCGTCGACCTCTTCCTCGTCGTAGCCGGGCCGGAGCCTGGTGGTACTGAACTGCTTGTTCCGCACGTCCGCGGGCGTCAGCGGCATCTCGTCTCCTTGGCGCGCTTGGAGTGTCCTAGCAGGCGGCACCGTTCAGATTAGCGGAACGACCACATTCACCATGATCAGAACCACGAAGAACAGCACCATGAAGCTGAGGTCCAAGGCCACACTACCGAGCCGAAGCGGCGGGATGTACCGTCTTAGGAATCTCAGTGGCGGATCGGTGGCGGTGAAGATCCCCTCGGCGATCACCAGCAGGATGCCGTGCGGAGCCCAGGACCGGGAGAATGTCTGGATCCAGCCGAAGATCATCCGCCCGATCAGGATCAGCAGGTAGATCCACAGAACGTAGTACAGAACGATCTTTAGGATCCCCACAAACCTGCCCTGTCTCCACGGCTCACGCCTGCATGATCACCGCGGTTTGCCTGCTCTGCCAGCCAGGCTGAGCCGTCAGCTCTGGTTGAAGAACCCTCGCTCCGCGATGCGAGCCTTGTCCTCGGCCGTCACCTCGACGTTCACAGGCGACAGCAAGAACACCTTGTTGGTCACTCGCTCGATACTGCCGTGAAGGCCGAAGATCAGCCCCGCCGCGAAGTTGACGAGGCGCTTGGCGTCGCCGTCGGCCATCTCGGTCAGGTTCATGATCACCGGAGTGCCCTCACGGAAGTGCTCTCCGATAGTACGGGCTTCATTGTACGTACGCGGATGGAGTGTGGTGATCCGGGCGAGGTCAGTGGTCTGGGTCAGGGTAGCCGTGCGCCGGTCTCCGCCGGAGTGCACTATCTCCTGCCCTACCTGCATGTCAGGCTCATGGATCTCACGCCCGTCGTCTGGTTCCAGGCTGTCGTCATGATCGGCGTATTCGTCGTACTCCTCGTAGGAGTCATACTTTTCCTGGTAGCGGTGGTCGTCCTCAACGAGGCCGAGGTAGACCGCCATCTTGCGCATCGCGCTGGCCATCCTTGCGTCCTCCGTCGTGCCTGTCGTGCCGCCCCGCTAATCGACCGGGCGCCCCAGGACGCGAAAGTGCTGCGACGCTGAGACCCGATACCGGGCTCACGCGTCGGACATTACCTGACGAAGGCGCTTCTGACGCCGAGCAACGCCGTACCGACACGCAGGTGTGTCGCACCGAATGCGATTGCCTGTTCCAGATCGCCGCTCATGCCCGCCGAGATCATGGTCGCGTCCGGGTGCGCGGCCCGGACCAATGCGGCGATTTCGGCCAGCCTGCCGAAGGCGGCATCCGGCGCCGCGCCGAGCGGCGCCACCGCCATGACGCCGCCGAGCACGAGCCCGCCCTCGCCGGCCACTGCGTCGGCAAGGGCAGCGACCTCGCCTGGCTGGGCCCCGCCCCGGGACAGATCCCCGTCCAGGCTGACCTGGACCAGGCAGGTGACAGGACGGCCGGCGTCCCTGGCGTTCCTGCCCAGCGCGCGGACCAGCCGGACCCGGTCCACCGAGTGCACGACATCGGCGTAACGCACCACGCTCGGGACCTTGTTCGTCTGCAGCTGGCCGACGAAATGCCAGCGCAGGCCTGATACGCCCATGCTCGCCACGGCCGCGGCCTTGGGCGCTGCCTCCTGGTCCCTGTTCTCCCCGACATCGGTCACGCCGAGCTCGCTGAGCAGGACGACGTCACTAGCGGGCCTGGTCTTCGTGACCGCGATCAGCGTGATCTCGCTCACCTTGCGGCCAGCGTCCTGGCAGGCAGCGGCGATCCGGGCGCGGACCTCCGCCAGCCCGGCCGCTAGCTCGTCGCGGCGTGCGTCGATGCTGCCGGGCGCGGAGGGCTGGGTCACGTCCCCATCATGGCGCGAGCCAGACCAGCCCGGCGAACCGCCCGGTGCGGCCGTCGCGCCGGTAGGAGTAGAGGTCACGATCCTCGGCGGTGCACCTGGCGTCGATCCGCACCTGGCGTACCCCGGCCGCGGCCAGCTGGGCGGCCAGCCCGGAGCGCAGGTCGAGGCCGGGCGTGCCGGCCCGGGTGACGCAGCTGGATCCGGGCGCCGCGGCCGCGACCTCGTCCCGCATCTCCCCCGGCACCTCGTAACAGCCGCCGCAGATGCCAGGCCCGATGATCGCGCGCATCCTGGCCGGGTCGGCGCCCGCCCCGACCATCGCGCGCACCAGTGCGGGGACGACGCCGAGCGCGGTCCCGGGACGACCCGAGTGGGCGGCGCCGATGAGCCCGGCCGCCGGGTCGGCCAGCAGGACACCCGGGCAGTCAGCGGACAGGACGCCCAGCGCCAGCCCGCGCACCGACGTGAAGCTTGCGTCACGGGCCTGGGCAGGCCCGGGGGCGGCCACGCGCCCGGGTCCTGGGACCGCCGGATCCCCGACCCGGCCGACGTCGGCGCCATGTACCTGCCGCATCCAGGCGATCCGGGCCGGCGCGAGCCCGCAGGCGGCGGCCACCAGGCCGCGGTTGCGCGCGACGGCATCCTCGCTGTCGCCTGATCCGGCGCTCAGGTTGAGCGAGTCGTAAGGCGGTGCGCTGACGCCGCCGCGCCGGTCGGTAAATGCGGCACGCACTCCGGGGGCCAGCGTCAGCACCCGGACCGCCGGGCCGTCCGGCACGATCACGGGGACGGGCGCGTGCTGCGCGCTGCCCGAGGCTGGCCGGCTGCGGCGGGGCCGCCTGCGGGTCCGCCCGGCCCCTGGCGCACTGAGCCCTTTTCATCCGCCCGTTCCGCGCTCACGGTACGCGGCCCGCCTTTAGTGAGGATGAAAAGGCTCACTTGAGGAAGTCGGGCACGTCGAGCTCGTCGTCCTCCTCGAAGACCACCGGACGGCGCCGGGTGCTGGCGGTGTCGAAGACACGGGCCGCGGCGACCGGGTCGAGCCGACCGGGCACGGCCACGTGCTGCGGTGCGGGCTCTGCGGGCGGGGCGGCGGCGAGATCGGCCGTGTCGTCGTATGCGGTGATGTCCGCAGCGGCGGCGCCGTCCGGCTGGCCGGCCGCGTCTGTGCTCTCCTGCGGGAGCGTGCCGGCGTCCAGGCCGCCGGGCTGAGCCGGCCCGGGCGCGTGGCCGTTCTGCCCGCTCGGCACGGCATCGGCGGCGGCCTGCTCGGCCAGCGGCCCGGCGGCCGCGTCGGCGGCTGGCTCGGCGGGCGCAGCGGGCACCGTCGCGTAGCTGGGCGCGGCGCTGCGGGGGCCGAGCGTCACGGCGCCGCGGCCGTTCGTCTCCCGGCGCCCGGAAAGGACGCGCGCCGTGTCCGGCATACCCGCGGGTGACCGGTTGTCGCCGAGGCCCGCCGCGATGACGGTGACCCGGACCTCGTCACCGAGCGCGTCGTCAATGACCGCGCCGAAGATGAAGTTGGCGTCCGGCGCCGCGGAGTTGGACACCAGCTGCGCCGCCTCGTTGATCTCGAACAGGCCGAGATCGGAACCGCCCTGGATGGACAGCAGCACCCCGTGCGCGCCGTCGATGCTGGCCTCCAGCAGCGGGCTGGATATGGCCGTCTCGGCGGCGGCGACCGAGCGGTCGTCGCCCCGGGCCGAGCCGATTCCC
Organism: uncultured Actinomycetes bacterium; assembly: GCA_963702235.1. Lineage (GTDB taxonomy): Bacteria > Actinomycetota > Actinomycetes > Streptosporangiales > Streptosporangiaceae > PALSA-505. The sequence continues at coordinate 481,112 of CAVPBZ010000007.1, read as the reverse complement.
ATCAGCGCGGAGCCGGCCCCGGACATGACCGACTTCACGTCGGCGAAGTCGAGGTTGATCAGGCCGGGCGTGGTGATCAGGTCGGTGATCCCCTGGACGCCGGACAGCAGGACCTGGTCGGCGGCCTTGAACGCGTCCAGGACGCTGACCTGCCGGTCGGAGATGGACAGCAGCCGGTCGTTCGGGATCACGATGAGCGTGTCCACCTCCTCGCGGAGCCGCTCGATGCCCGCCTCGGCCTGCGCGCCGCGGCGCTTGCCCTCGAAGCCGAACGGGCGGGTCACGACGCCGATCGTCAGCGCGCCCAGCGAGCGGGCCACATTGGCCACGACCGGGGCACCGCCGGTGCCGGTCCCGCCGCCCTCACCGGCGGTGACGAAGACCATGTCGGCTCCCTTGAGAACCTCCTCGATCTCCTCCCGGTGATCTTCGGCGGCCTTGGCGCCGACGTCAGGGTTCGCGCCGGCGCCCAGGCCTCTGGTGAGCTCGCGGCCGACGTCGAGCTTGACGTCCGCGTCGCTCATCAGCAGCGCCTGGGCGTCTGTGTTAATCGCGATGAACTCGACGCCCTTAAGTCCTTCTTCGATCATCCGGTTAACGGCGTTGACGCCGCCCCCACCGATTCCGGCGACCTTGATAACCGCCAGATAATTCTGCGGTGCTGCCACGAGGAAGGACCTTTCCGCTCGGATGTCCCTGTCGCATTTCCTGCCGCATTCGTGCGGGCCTCCATGTCGCTCATCTCGGCAAACCCGGGACGCCCGCTGGTCTCAAATGCGCTGCGCTGATCTGCCCCGAACACGTTCCGCGGTTTACTCCGGTGAACTCTCACCCTCAAGTTGAGATTTAGACTTATGTCAACCTGACGATTGGTATGGACAGTAGGGTCGGCCGGCATCAGGGTCAATCAACTGGCCCGGCGTGTCGCGATTGACCGGTGCGGCCCGGATGGCCGGGGCCGTGCATAAAGGCGCCGCTGGCCGCAGGCAGATCAGCCGGTGGCGGCGGTGCCGGGCGCGCTGACGTCGTAGTACCGGGCGTGCGTGTGCATGAGGATGGCGAGCTCGCGCGCCTTCTGCGCCGAGCCGCCGGTGCTGCCCCAGTCCACCGTGATCCGGCCGGCCAGGTGCAGCGTGACCGCGTCCACACTCGGGACCGTCACGGACGTGACCCGGCGGGCGATTCCCGCGTGCAGCTGGCGCAGGACGCTCGCCGCGGCCCGCACTCCCGGGTTGCCGGCCAGCGGGCCGGCCGGGATGAACCGCGGTATCCCCGGCGGCTGCGCCCTGACCTGCTGCACCACCACGCCCGCGGAGTCGACGAGAGCGAACCCGCCGCCTACCAGCGGGATGGCGAGGGCCGCGGTCCGTTCGTGGACGGTAATCAGCACTCCGTCCGGCCATTGCCTGCTGACCTGCGCCGACTGCACCTGGGTGATGCGCTCGACCCGGCTGGCAGCGGCGGCCGTGTCCACCCGGATGAGCGGCTGCCCCGGCGGGATGGCGGCGGCGGCGAGCACCTCGGCCGCCGGCACCAGGTGCGTGCCGGTGACCTGGACCGACCGTACGACCAGGAACCGCGAGCCGTACAGCAGCCACCCCCCGGCGGCCAGGATGCCGACGACTGCGAGCAGGAAGAACGCCGTCCGGTACCGGCTGGGCCCGCGCTTCGGCCGGGCGCCAGCCAGCCTGCGGCGGACGCGGGCGACAAGCCCGCGGCGAGCCTTGGCCGCGGCCGGGGTCCCGCCGTCGGCGTCAGGCCCGGGACCAGCGCCCCCGGCGCGGCCAGGCGCGGCAGTCGTGCCGTCACCGTCAGGCCCGCGACCAGCGGCCCCGGCGCGGCCAGGCGCGGCAGTCGTGCCGTCACCGTCAGGCCCGCGACCAGCGGCCCCGGCGCGGCCAGGCGCGGCGGTCGTGCCGTCGCCGCCAGCGGGCCCGCCGGTCACGAGCGCCGTCCCCGGCCCGCGCGGAGCGCGCTGACCAGCAGCGGCCCGAGGTCGGTCACGTCACCCGCGCCCATCGTGAGCACGACGTCGCCCGGCCGGGCGACATCGGCGACCGCCTGCGGCACCGCCTGCGCATCCGGCAGGTAGCGGGCCCGGCGCAGCGGCACGGCGTCGGCGACCAGCTGCCCGGTCACCCCTGGCTCCGGGTCCTCCCGCGCCGCGTACACGTCCAGCACGAAGGCCCGGTCGGCCAGCGCGAGCGCCGCGCCGAACTCCGCCGCGAAGATGCGGGTCCGGCTGTATAGGTGCGGCTGGAAGACGGCGATCACCCGCCCGTCGCCGGCAATCTCGCGTGCCGCCCGCAGGTCGGCGGTCAGCTCGGTCGGGTGGTGCGCGTAGCTGTCCAGCACGCGGACGCCGCCGGCTTCGCCCTTGGGCTCCAGCCTGCGCTGCGCGCCGCGGTAGGCGGCGAGCCCCGCGGCGGCCTGCGGCCAGCTGGCCGCGCCGAGCTCGACCGCGGCGGCGAACGCGGCGGCTGCGTTGAGCGCGTTGTGCCTGCCCGGTACGGCGAGCTGGATCCGCTGCTCGCCGTCTCCGGCGGGCAGCTGCCGGTCCGCCGTGATCGTCAGGCTGATCCCCATCCCGCGAGGGGACACGTCGGTGATCATGTAGTCCGCGGCGGGCGACTCGCCGTAGCTGCGCACCCGGACCGGCAGCTCCGCCGCGGCGGCGGCCAGCGCCCTGGTGCCGGGGTGGTCGGCGCAGAGCACCAGCAGGCCGCCGGGTGAGATACGGCGGGCAAACGCCGCGAACGTGTCCTGGATCTCTTCCAGGCTGGCGTAGTTGTCCAGGTGGTCGGCCTCGATGTTGGTCACGATCGCGGCGTCCGGCGCGAGCCGCAGGAACGAGCGATCGCTCTCGTCGGCCTCGGCGACGAACAGCTCGCCGTCGCCCCAGGCGGCACCGAGCCCGGTCTCGGTCAGCACGCCGCCGATCGCGTAGCCGGGGTCGGCGCCGGATGCCAGCAGGATCGTGGTGAGCATGCTGGTCGTGGTCGTCTTGCCGTGCGTGCCCGCGACGGCGACGGTTCGCTTGCCTGCCATCACCGAGGCGAGCGCGTCGGCCCGGTGCAGGATCTTGAGCCCGCGCCTGCGCGCCTCGGCCAGCTCCGGGTTGTCCGGCCGGATCGCGGTGGAGACCACGAGCGTGTCGGCACCGTCGAGGTGGGCCGCGTCGTGGCCCACGTGCACGTCAGCGCCGAGCGTGGCGAGGGCGGCGAGCATGTCCGAGGCCTTGGCGTCGCTACCCGATACCCGGACGCCACGGGCGAGCATGATCCGCGCAATCCCGGACATGCCGGCGCCCCCGATGCCCGCGAAGTGCACCCGGCCGAGCTCGCTCACCGGCACCGCGGCGCCGGGCGCAGGGGCGGTGGCCGCACCGGCCGCAGGCACGGCTGCCGCACCGGCGGCAGGCACCGTTGCCGCACCGGCCCTGGGCACCGTTGCCGCACCGGCCCCGGGCACGGTTCCCGCACCGGCGGCGGGCACCGTCGCCGCACCGGCGGCAGGCACAGTCGCCGCACCGGCCGCAGGCACAGTCGCCGCAGCTCCCGCGGGCACAGTCGCCGCAGCTCCCGCCGCGGGCGTGGTGGCGGCGGCGCCCGGCGGCGCGGGCGCCGGTGGCCGGTTCACCGGCCGTCCCTGATCACGCTGAGTACCTCGGCGGCCAGCCGGGTGTCGGCGTCCCGCACGCCCAGCGCGGCGGCCGCGCGGGACATGGCGGCCACCTGGCCGGGGTCGAGCAGGACGGGCAGCAGCGTGTCGCGGATCCATTCCGGGGTCAGCCGGGAGTCCTCGACGATCAGGCCGCCGCCCGCGCGGACGACCGGCTCCGCGTTGAGCAGCTGCTCGCCGTTGCCGTGCGGGAGCGGGACGTACGCGGCGGGCAGGCCGACCGCCGTCAGCTCGGCGCAGGTCATCGCGCCGGCCCGGCAGAGCACCAGGTCGGCGGCCGCGTAGGCGAGATCCATCCGGTCCAGGTAGGGCACGACCAGCTGGGCCGGCCCGGTCCCGGGCGGCGGCCCGTCTCCGGGCGGTACCGGCACGTCGGCTCGCGGGCCGACGATGTGCAGCAACTGGACGCCGGCCTCCCGGATCCATCCGGCCGCGCCGAGGACGGCCTGGTTCAGCGAGCGCGCGCCCTGCGATCCGCCGGTCACGAGCAGCACGGGCAGGTCGGGCCGGAAGCCGAAATGCGCCCGGGCCTTGTCCGCCAGGTCGGCCCGGTCGAGCTCGGTGATCTCCCGGCGCAGCGGGATGCCGATGTAGCGGGCGTGCGCCAGCGACGTACCCGGGTTGCCCGTGAAGACGTGCCGGGTCAGCCGCGCCCCCAGCCGGTTGGCCAGGCCGGGGCGGGGGTTGGCCTCGTGCACCACGATCGGCACCCGGCGGCGCCTGGCGGCCAGGTAGCCGGGGGTCGAGACGTACCCGCCGAAGCCCACCAGCGCATCGGCACCGGTCTGGTCGAGCACCCTGGCCGCGGCGCTGACCGCCGCGACCAGCCTGCCGGGCACGCTGAGCAGCTGCGGCGTCAGCGAGCGCGGCAGCGGCACCGGGGGGATGACGGCCAGCTCGTAACCGCGCTGCGGCACCAGCCTGGTCTCCAGGCCGCGCTCGGTGCCGAGGAAGGTCAGCCCGACCGACGGATCGGCCTGGCTGAGCGCGTCCGCCAGGGCAAGCGCGGGTGAGATGTGGCCGGCCGTGCCGCCGCCGGCCAGGACAACTCTCAACGCAACTGCCTCCTCGCATCCGGTCGCGGGTCCGGACGCAGCGATGCCCGCCCGCCGGACAAGCGAGTCCTGTCAGGCCCGTCTAGGTGACAGGCCAAGCCAGCTTAGGACGCGGCGCACCCCGCTATCTCCCCGAGCGGCCAATGCTTCCCTGGCTCCTGGCTCCCGCTTGGCGAATGACATCAGCATGCCGAGCGACGCCATCGTGACCAGCAGCGAGGACACCCCCTCCGACACCAGCGGGAGCGGCACGCCGGTGATCGGGAACACGCCGATCACCGCCCCGATGTTGACCACCGCCTGGGCCACGATCCAGGCGGTCGCGGCGGCGGCGGCGAGCTGCATGAACGTGTCCTCGACCCGGCGGGCGATCCGCAGCCCGGCGTAGGCGAGGCCGCCGTAGAGCGCTGACACGCACAGCGTGCCGACCAGGCCCAGCTCCTCGCCGATGATGGAGAAAATGTAGTCGGTAGTGGCGTTCGGGACCCAGCCCCACTTCTCCCGGCTCGCGCCCAGGCCCACGCCGAACCAGCCGCCGGAGCCGAGCGCGTACTTGCCCTGGATGCTCTGCATGTTCACGCCGACGGGGTTGGCCTGCGGGTTCATGAAGCTGGTGAGGCGCTCCAGCCGGTACGGGGTGACGATGATCATCATGAGCATCGCCAGGCCGATCAGGCCGAGCATGGCCGCGAACAGCCGACCCGGCGTGCCGATCACCCACAGCAGCGTGAGGAAGATCGTCAGCAGCACGAACGTGGTGCCCAGGTCGTCGCCGAGCATGACGAGCAGGCAGATCAGGCCGGCTCCCGGCAGCAGCGGCAGCAGCAGGTGCCGCCACTCGGTCAGCTGGCCGTGCTTATCCTTCCGCGCCAGCAGGTCGGCGCCCCACAGCACGAAGGCGAACTTGGCCAGCTCGGACGGCTGCAGCTGCAGCGGCCCCAGCTGGATCCAGCGGGACGCGCCGCCCGATACCACGCCCACGCCCGGGATGAGCGTCAGCATCAGCCCGACCACCGAGATCCCGAGCAGCGGGTAGGCCGCGGCGCGGAACAGCCGCGGTGAGGACCGGGCCGCGATCCACATGACCGGCAGGCCCAGCGCCACGCCCAGCAGCTGCTTCTGGAAGTCCCGGTACGGCGGCGTGCCGTTGACCAGCGCGGAGGCCGACGAGGTGGACAGCACCATGACCAGGCCGAGCGCCAGCAGCAGGGTGGAGATGCCGACGATCAGGTAGTACGACAGCAAGGGGCGGCTGAGCAGCGCGTGCCACGCGGCCAGCCGTTCCCGCGACACCAGGCCGCCGGCCGCCGCCGCGCCGGGCCCGGCGTCACCGCCCGGACCGGCCTCGCCGCCCGGGCCGGTCTCGCCGCTGGTACCGGTGTCGCCGCCGATGGTGGTCGCGCTCATGACATCGCGGCCAGGGCCCGCACCGCCGTGGCGAACGCGTCGCCGCGCGCTCCGTAGTTCGCGAACATGTCGAGTGAGGCGGCGGCCGGCGCCAGCAGGACGGTGTCCCCCGGTACGGCAAGGGCGGCAGCCTCGGTCACAACGCGCTCCATGATCCCAGTGTCGGTGCCGGCCAGCTCAACAACCGGGACATCCGGCGCGTGTCGCGCGAGAGCCTGCCGCATGACGCCGCGGTCCCGGCCGAGCAGCACCGCCGCGCGCAGCCGGCCGGCCACCCCGCGGACCAGGTCGTCGATGTCGGCGGCCTCGCCGCGCAGCAGCCCGCCGGCCACCCAGACCACCGACGGATAGGCGGCCAGCGAGGCGGCCGCGGCGTGCGGGTTCGTCGCCTTCGAATCGTCCACGTAGGTCACGCCGCCGACGCGCGCCACCTGGGTGATCCGGTGCGGCTCGGGCTCGAACGCGCGCAGCCCGGCGCCGACGGCGGCCGCTTCCACCCCGTACGCGCGGGCCAGGGCCGCCGCGGCCAGTGCGTTCGCCACGTTGTGCGGCGCCGCGGGCCGCACGTCGCTGACCTGGGCGAGCACGACTTTCCCGCCGAACGCGCGGTCGACGAGGGCGCCATCGGCCAAGCCGAACTCGCCCGGACCTGGCGGGCCCAGCCGGAACGGGATGACGCGGGACAGCGCGACCGCCCGCTTGACCAGCCGGCCCGACCACGGGTCATCGGCGTTGCAGACCGCGATCGTCCCCGGCGCGAAGATGCGGCCCTTGTCCCGCGCGTAGGACTCCAGGTCGCCGTGCCAGTCGATGTGATCGGCGGCCAGGTTGAGCACGGTCGCGGCCAGCGGGCGCAGCGAGGAGCTCCAGTGCAGCTGGAAGCTGGACAGCTCGACCGCCAGCACCTGGTAGGGGCCGGCCTCGGTGACCGCCTCGACCGCCGAGGTGCCGACGTTCCCGGCCGCGGCCGCCCGCAGCCCGGCCGCCTCGAGCATCGCGGCGAGCATCCGCACCGTGGTCGTCTTGCCGTTGGTACCGGTCACCCCGAGCCACGCCTGCGCCGTGCCGTCGGCCAGCACCGGGCGCAGCCGCCAGGCCAGCTCGACGTCGCCGATGACCGGGATCCCGGCGCGGCCGGCGGCCGCCAGCAGCGGCGCGTCCGGCCGCCAGCCCGGTGAGGTGACCACCAGCCGGGTGCCCGGCGGCACGCCGGCGTCATCTGCCGCGGCGCCGAGCAGCACCTTGATCCCCAGCCGGCCGAGCTCGGCCGCGCGGCGCCTGCGCGTCTCGTCGTCGGCGGAGTCCAGCACGATGACCTGCGCGCCGCGGGCGGTCAGCGCCCGGGCGGCCGGCGGCCCGGACACGCCGAGGCCGGCCACGCAGACCAGCTGCCGGTCCCAGGACGGGCCGCCGCCGTCCCCCGGCCGCGGGCCGGGGCCGGCCGCGGTCATGCCGGGGTCGTCCACTGCACGTAGAAGATCACCAGGCCAAGGCCGATGAACAGCCCGGAGATCAGCCAGAACCTGATGACGATCGTGGTCTCCGCCCAGCCGAGCAGCTCGAAATGGTGCTGCAGCGGGGCCATCCTGAACACCCGTCTGCCGGTCAGCTTGAACGAGCCCACCTGGAGGATCACCGACAGCGTGATGATCACGAACAGGCCGCCCAGGATGACCAGCAGAAGCTGGGTGCGGGTGGTGACCGCGAGCCCGGCCAGCACGCCGCCGAGCGCCAGCGACCCCGTGTCGCCCATGAAGATCCTGGCCGGCGGCGCGTTCCACCACAGGAAGCCCACGCAGGCGCCGAGCACCGAGGCGGCCACGACCGCCACGTCCAGCGGATCCCGGACCGGGTAGCACTGCGGCGCGAGGAAGGAGCCGATGCAGGAGTTCCGGTCCTGCCAGATCCCGATGATCACGTAGGCGGCGAGCACCAGCGTGGCGGCGCCGGTGGCCAGGCCGTCCAGGCCGTCGGTGAGGTTCACGCCGTTGGACATCGAGGCGATCATGAAGACGATCCAGAGCCCGAAGAAGACCGCGCCGATCGGGGGGCCGAAGTCCCGCAGGAACGACAGGTACGGGCCGGCCGGGGTGATGTCGGCGGCGTTGGGGAAACGGAGCACGAGCAGCGCGAACAGCGCGCCGATCACCGCCTGGCCGGCCAGCTTCGTGCCGCTGCGCAGGCCGAGGCTCCGCTGCTTGTAGATCTTGATGAAGTCGTCAAGGAACCCCACGACGCCGAGGCCGGTCATCAGCATGAGCACCAGCAGCCCGGATACCGACGGCGTATAGCCGGTCGTGTAGTGACCGGTGAAGTAGCCGATCAGCGCCGCGATGATGATCACCGTGCCGCCCATCGTCGGCGTGCCGCGCTTGGTGGCGTGCCCGGCGGGACCGTCCTCCCGGATCTCCTGCCCGTAGCCGCGCGCGCGGAAGATCCGGATCGCCAGCGGCGTGCCGAGCAGCGCGAGCAGCGTGGAGACGCCGGCCGCGACCAGGATCGTCCTCACGCCGTCGCCTCCGAGGCCAGCGCGAACGCGACATCCCACAGGGCGACCGCGCGGGACGCCTTCACCAGCACCGTGTCGCCCGGCCGTATCCGGCCCGCCAGCGCGGCCACCGCCGCTGGGCCGTCCGGCACGTGCAGCAGTTCACCGTGCCAGCCGGGCTCGGACTTGGCCCCGGCCAGCATCGGCGCGGCCTGCTCGCCGACGACGATGAGCCCGCTGACCCCGGCCCGGGCGGCGAACGCGCCGATCTCCTCGTGCCAGGCCCGAGAGTTACCGCCAAGCTCGGCCATCTGGCCGAGCACCGCGAACGCGCGGTCCTGGCCGGCCATCGAGGCCAGCGCGGTGAGCGCGGCCCGCATGGATTCCGGGTTCGCGTTGTAGGCGTCGTTGATCACCCGCGCCCCGTCCGCCCGCCGCGTCACGTCCATCCGCCACTTGCTGCGGGCTACCGCCCCCGACAGCGCGCCGGCCACCTCCGCCGGTGACATCCCGAGCGCTCCGGCCAGCGCGGCCGCGGCGAGCGCGTTGGACACGTTGTGCTCGCCCCGCAGGTTCAGCCGGACCGGCGCGGTCCCGCCGGGGGTGATCAGGGTGAACGACGGCCGGCCGTCAGCATCCACCGTCACGTCCGCGGCGCGCACATCCGCGTGGCCGGCCCGGCCGAAGGTGATCGCGGCCGCAGCCGTTCGGAATGCCATTTTGCTGACCTCGGGGTCGTCGGCGTTGAGCACGGCGACGCCGTCGGCGGGCAGCGCCTCGACCAGCTCGCCCTTGGCCTGTGCCACCTCGGCCTGGTCGGCGAAGTAGCCGCCGACGTGGGCGCGGCCCACGTTCAGCACGGCCCCCAGCCGCGGCGGCGCGATCGCGCACAGCCGGGCGATGTGGCCGCGGCCGCGGGCGCCGAGCTCCAGCACCAGGTACCGGGTCCGCTCGTCGGCGCGCAGCACGGTGAGCGGGTGCCCGAGCTCGTTGTTGAACGAGCCTGCCGGGGCCACCGTGGGGCCGAGCCGCTCGAGCACCTGGGCCAGCAGATCCTTGGTGGTGGTCTTGCCGGAGGAGCCGGTGATCCCGGCGATCGTGAGGCCGGGCAGCCGGTCCACGACGGCGCGGGCCAGCGGCGCCAGCGCGGCCTGCACGTCAGGGACGATGAGCGCGGGCACCCCGGCCGGCCAGCTGGCGAGCACCGCGACCGCGCCGGCGGCCACCGCCGCCGCGGCGAAGTCGTGCCCGTCCACTCGTTCCCCCGGCAGCGCCGCGAACAGCACGCCGGGCGCGGCGTCCCGGGAGTCGATGACGACCGGCCCGCGGACCAGGAAGCCGGGATCGGGCACCTGGTCAAGCGTGGCGCCGGTGATTCCCGCGATCTGCGCCAGCGACAGCGGGATCACTCGCAGCCCTCCGTCCCGCTCGCTCGGCGCTCGGCCGCGGCCCGGGCGGCCGCGGCCCCGGCCGCCACCGCGCGATCGTCGAACGGGATGACCTGCCCGTCGTAGTACTGCCCGCGCTCATGTCCCTTGCCGGCCACCAGCACGACATCCCCCTTGGCTGCACCGCCGACCGCCAGCCGGATCGCGGCCGCCCGGTCCGGCTCGACGATCACGTGCGCGCGGTGCCCGCGATCCACGCCGGTCGCTCCCTCGAGCATCGCGGCCAGGATGGCGAGCGGATCCTCTGACCGCGGGTTGTCGCTGGTCAGGATGGCCACGTCGGCCAGGCTGGCCGCGGCCGCGCCCATCAGCGGCCGCTTGGCCCGGTCCCGGTCGCCGCCGCAGCCGAGCACGATCACCAGCTTGCCCTGGGTGACCGGGCGCAGCGCCCGCAGCGCCGCCTCCACCGCCGCCGGCTTGTGCGAGTAGTCCACCAGGATCGTGTAGTCCTGGCCGTCGCCCGCGTCCACTCGCTCGAGGCGGCCGGGCACGCCCGGGCAGGCGGCGACGCCGGCCACCGCGTACTGCAGCCCGATGCCCGCCTCCACCAGCGCCACCACCGCCCCGAGCGCGTTGGCGACGTTGAACGGCCCGGCCAGCGCGATCGTCGCATCGGCCTCGACCCCACCGGGGCCGACCACCCGGAACGCGCTGCCGTCCGCGCCGCACCGTACATCCGCGGCGCGCCAGTCCGCGGCCGGGCTGCCCGCCGCGGAGACGGTGGTGACCGGGATCGTGGCGCTGCCGGCCAGCTCGCGCCCCCTGGCGTCGTCGATGTTCACCACGCCTGCCCGGGCGTAGCGCGGGGTGAACAAGGCGGCCTTGGTGGCGAAGTAGTCGTCCAGGCTGGCATGGAAGTCAAGGTGATCCTGGGACAGGTTGGTGAAGATCGCGACGTCGAAGGCGGTGGCATCAACCCGGCCGAGGGCGAGCGCGTGGCTCGACACCTCCATCGCCGCCGCGGTGACCCCCTGCTCGGCCATCACCGCGAACAGGGCCTGCAGGTCGGTGGCCTCGGGCGTGGTCAGCTCGCTCGGCGCGCTGAGCTGGCCGGCCCTGGTCTCCACGCCGCCGATCAGGCCGGTCAGGTGTCCGGACATCCGCAGCCCGGACTCCAGCAGGTAGCTGGTGGTGGTCTTGCCGCTGGTGCCGGTCACGCCGGCCAGCAGCAGCCGCTGCGACGGCTGGCCGTAGATCCAGGCGGCCACCTCGCCGAGCCTGGCCCGCACGTCGGTCAGCACGAACGCCGGCAGCGCGCAGGCCGTAGCCAGCTCCCGGCCGCCCGCGTCGGTGAGCACGGCGACGGCGCCGGCCCGGGCGGCCTCGCGGCAATACTGTGCCCCGTGCTGGCGGGTCCCGGGCAGCGCCGCGTACAGGTCGCCGGGCCGGACCCGGCGCGAGTCGTGCGTCACGCCGGTCAGCGCCGGCGGACCGTCAGGCCCGGTGAACGGATCCCGCTCGGCCGGACTGGTCATCTTCACGCCGAGCAGGCTGGCCAGGCCGGTGAGCGGGCGCGGCACTACCCGGGCCGGCCGCGAGGGCAGGCTCGGGCCGTCCGGGCGGGCCGCCGGCGGCCCGCTGGCACGACGCATGGCGGGTGGCACGCGCAGAGGTTACCTCCGATCACGGCGCCGTGAGCCGGACGTACGGACGCTTGACGTAATTCGGCGGAATTTTCAGCGTCTGCAGCGCGGACCGCATCACCTGGTAGAAGACCGGCCCGGCTACCTCGTTGCCGAAGTACGCCGAGGTCTTCGGGTCCTGGACGTTGATCGCCACCACGACCTGCGGGTTGTTCGCCGGGGCCATGCCGATGTAGCTGGAGCCGTAGTTGCACAGGCAGTGCCTGGCCGGGTTCCATTCCTGCGCGGTGCCCGTCTTGGCGGCGATCGGGTAGCCGGCGATCTCGCCCCACGGTATCCCCGCCTGGGCGTTCAGCATGGGAACCTGCTGCAGGATCCTGATCAGCGTGCGGGCGGTCGCTGCCTTGATCACGCGGTACCCCCGCGGCGTCCCGGACGGAGCGAACTGCCCGGTCGCGCTGATGGTGCCGGCCACGATGGACGGCGGCACCCGTACCCCGCCGTTGGCGATCGTCGCGTACACGCTGGCCATCTGGACGGCATTCGCCGCGACCCCCTGGCCGAACGCCAGCGTGTAACGCGTGTCACCCGACCACTGGGCCGGGGCGGGCAGGATCCCGTTCGACTCCCCGGGGAGGTTGAGCCCGGTGGGTTTCCCCAGCCCGAACGCACGCAGGTAGCTGTACTGCACCGCGGGGGGCACGTGCTGGACGACCTGGACCATGCCCACGTTGCTCGAGTTGGCCAGGATGCCGGCGATCGTGAGGCGCTCAGTCGGGTGGACTTCGGCGTCGTGGAAGGGGTAGCCGTGCACGACGATCTGGTTGGGCACGGTGTAGAGGCTCATCGCTGTCTGCCCGCCCCGCTCCAGCGCCGCGGCCACCGTGATCACCTTCCCGGTGCTGCCCGGCTGCCACACGTTCGCCACCGAGGAGTTGGCGGTGGCCGCCAGGGTGACCGGGTGCGCCGGGTCGAACGTCGGGTACTGGGCCATCGCGAGAATCTGCCCGGTGTGCGGCTGCATGACCACCGCCGTGCAGTAGGCCGCGCGGGTCTTCAGTACCTCCTGCCGGCAGGCCTGCTCGGCGGTGTACTGGATCGGGGAGATGATCGTGAGCTTCACGCTGCGGCCGGGCACGGTGGACGACAGCGTGTCCTGCGCGAGCGGTATCGGCTGACCGAGCGCCGTGGTCTGCACCTCCTCGGTGCCGGCGTGCCCGGCGAGCAGGGAGTTGTACTGGGACTCGATGCCGGCCTCGCCGATCAGGTTGCCTGCGTTGTCGGTGTTGGTGAAGCCGATCAGACTGGCGGCGAGCTCCCCGTTGGGGTAATTGGTGCTGTAGGACGGCTTCAGCCCGACGCCCGGCAGGTGGCCGAGCTGGCTGCCGGGCAGGCTGAGGGCGGCGATCTGGTTCCCGGTCTCGGCGGGAACCGCCTGCTTCAGCAGCACGTACTGCGGCGAGCTCGGATGCTGGATGAGGCTGAGGATGGCCGGCTGCGTCATCCGGAGCGGGCCGGCCAGCGCGGCGGCGACCTGCGGCTCCTGCGCCGCGGTCATCAGTGCGGGGTCGGCGAACACCATGTCGGTCTCCAGCGTGGCCGCCAGCGTGGCGCCGTCCGCGGACGTGATGCTGCCGCGCACCGCGGGAAGCGGCACGGTATGCACTCGCTGCTGGTCGGCCAGCGTGCGGTACCTGGATCCCTCCATTCCCTGCAGCTGCACGAGCCGTCCGGCGAACAGCGAGAGCGCGAACGCGACGCACAGCAGGCTGATGCGCAGCCGGCGGCCCGGGTCGCCGCGGGTCAGCGGGCTGCGGCGTTTCGCCCGCTGCCGCTGCTGGCGCCGCTGCTGCCGCTGCGGGCCGGATCGCCCGCGGGGCGGCCGGCCAGAGCCGCCGCCGTCGCGGCCCGGCGGCGGCCGGTCCGGCGCGCGCCGCGGCGGCGCGGGCCGGCCGCGGCCCGCCGGCAGGATCACCTCGCCGTGCGGCCGGCCGCGCGGCCGCCTGCCGTCCGGCCCTTCGCCGCGCGGGCTGCCGCCGTTCCGGCCGTCGCCGCGCGGGCGGGCCGCGTCCCGGCTGGCACCGCGGGAGCTGCCGCCGTCCCGGCCCGTACCGCGCGGGGCCGCCGACCCGTCGTCGCCGGGCGGCCAGGCCTGCGTCCGCCCGGCGGGCCCGCGCGGCCTGCGCCCCTGGGTGGTCCGGCGGTCAGGACCGCCACGTGCCCCCGGCGCCGTGCCCCGGCGGTCCGGCCCGGCGGGGCGACGCACGCTCCGCCGGGCCCGCGGCCGGTCCGGGCCCTCGCCGCCGCGGGCCTCCCTCACGGCGTGTACCCGGGGACGGCGAAGGGCACGTCCGGCGCCTTGGCCGGCTGGCTGGAGATGCGCCCGCTCTTCAGGTCGATGAACCTGAGCCTGCCGACCGGCTGCATGCCCAGCTGCCGGGCGCGTGCGGCGATCGACGCCGGCGACTCCTGCTGGGTCGTCTGCTGCTGCAGCGCCTGCACCTGCTGGGTGAGCGAGGCGTTCTGCTGCTGCATCGCCGTTATCTGGAAGGAGCCTTGGGCGAGGGTGGTGTTGATGAGCAGCAGGCAGACGAGCCCGCCGCCCAGCAGCCCTACGAGCAGCAGGACGAACGGCGTCCGCGGGCGGCCCTGCGCGCGGGCCGCGGCCTGTCCCCTGGCCGCCGGCTGCGGGGCCGGCCCGGCCGCGGGCGGGTGAGCCAGTCCCGGTCGGCCCGCGGGCCCACCGGCTGGTCCCGGGCGGCCGCCCGGGCGGCCGGCCGGGCGCGCGGCCGGTGCGGGGCGGCCCGCCGGGCGCAGGCCCTGCGGCTCAGCCGACCTTCCCGGCCGCTCTGCTCGTCCCGGCCGGCCGACCGGCCGGCTGCGCCGCGGCTGGCCGGGCGCGCGCGGCTGCGCGCCCGCCTTCTCACCGATCAATCCGGTTGCCATCTCTCACCTCTCGATGTCGGCGCCTCGAGACCGATTCCGTGTGCTGCCAGGTCGCGCCCGTCATGCCGCCTCACTGAGCCGCTCTGCCGCGCGCAGCCGGGCCGATGCCGACCGCGGGTTCACGGCCACCTCCTCGGCCGATGGCCGCAGCGCGCCCCGGGTGAGCTGCCTGAACCGCGGGCGGCGCGAGGGCAGCGGCACTGGGAGCTCGCGGGGCGTCGTGTCGGTCGTCCGCTCGGCGAACGCGCGCTTGACCATCCGGTCCTCGAGCGAGTGGTAGGCGAGCACGACGATCCGCCCGTCCGGCGCCAGCGACTCCATGGCGGCGGGCAGCACCCGCCCGAGTGCCTCAAGTTCCCCGTTGACCTCGATGCGAAGGGCCTGGAAGGTGCGCTTGGCCGGGTTGCCCCCGGTGCGCCTGGCGGCGGCGGGGATCGAGGTGCGGATGATGTCGGTCAGCTGGCCGGTCGTGGTCACGGGGGCGCGGGCGCGTTCCCGCACCAGTGCATGGGCGATCCTGCCCGCGAATCGCTCCTCGCCGAACTCGCGCAGCACGGCGGTCAGCCGCTCGGCCGGGTAGGTGTTGACGACCTGCGCCGCGGTCAGTTCCCGCGTGCTGTCCATGCGCATGTCCAGCGGCGCGTCATAGGAGTAGGCGAAGCCGCGGGCCGGATCGTCGAGCTGCGGCGAGGAGACGCCGAGGTCGAGCAGGACACCCTGCACCCGCGGCCGGTCCTGGGCCGCCAGTATCTCGGCCATCTCGTCGTAGCGGGCGTGCACGAGCGTGACCCGGGCGCCGTAGCGGCTCAGCAGCCGGCTGGATTCCTCGATCGCGCTCGGGTCCATGTCCACGCCGATCAGCGCCAGGCCCGGGTGCGCATCCAGCAGGGCCCGCGCGTGCCCCGCCCGGCCGAGCGTCCCGTCCACCAGCACCGCCCCGTCGGCCGCCAGCGCAGGCCCGAGGAGGGCGGCGACCTGCTCGGCCATGACCGGGACGTGCGCGGCTGCTGCCACTGTCGGACGACCTCCCTCCCGTACGCGTCGTCTGCGCTGCCGGTGTGCCCGGCCAGGTCTCCGTCCGCGCGAGCGCCGGTCGTCGCTGCCGCCTGGCGCCGGGGAAGTGACGCCAGCCGGCCTGACCGCCCGGACGCGGGCGAAGACCTCGCCGAGCACTACAGAATCCCCGGCAGCACCTCCTCGGAGGCAGCGGAGAACGCATCCTCCTGCTGGCCCAGATAGCTCTGCCAGGAGTCGGCGTCCCAGATCTCCAGGCGGGTGTTAGCGCCCACCACGGCGCAGTCCCGCTGCAGGCCGGCGTACTCGCGCAGGGCCGGCGGAATGGTGATCCGGCCCTGCTTGTCCGGCAACTCGTCGGACGCGCTGGCGAAAAAGACCCGGCTGTAATCCCTGACGGCCTTTCCCGTCACGGGGGAAGTACGCAGTGCCTCGGTGATCCGGGTGAACTCGGCCAGCGGAAAGACGAAGAGGCAGCGCTCCTGGCCCTTCGTGATCACCAGTCCTCCGGCGAGCTCGTCCCTGTACTTGGCGGGCAGGAAAAGCCGCCCTTTGTCGTCGAGGCGCGGTGTGTGAGTGCCGAGAAACACCGGCACGCACCCCCTCCCCGGCGGCCAGACGGGAGACTTACTCCACGGCGCACCACTGTACTCCACATTTCCCCACCGTCAATCGTCCATACCCGCTTTGCGGACGCGATGGGCACGAGAACACCCAGCTAGGCAACGGTGGAGCACAGTGGGGGAAGGAGAGAGAGCCCGGCCGGCAACGGGCAGGCATCGGTGAACCTCGCAGGCTCCGCCCGACGTTGTGACGAATATGCGGCAACCTTGCGCGAAGAGCACGAAATCTTCACGGCTCAGCGTCGAATGCGGCCCGACCTCGCGCCCATACCGTCGCAAGACGTACTGTCAGAATCGCAGCCCGCACGCTGACGGCTCGTGCCGCGGCCAAGACTGCGCTGGGTAGCCTGACCCTGAGAACGCGAGGAGGCCAAGTGGCGGTCAACACGGGGCAGGGTGCCACGCGCCCGCTCGCGGAACAGGCGGAGGCTGCGCACCTGGCGTGCAAAGCCATCGAGTCGGTCATCGACGGCAAGGCCGGGACGATCCGGCTGGCTCTTACCGTGCTGCTGGCCGAGGGACACATGCTGATCGAGGACGTGCCCGGCGTCGGCAAGACCATGCTGGCCAAGGCGCTGGCCCGGTCGATCGACTGCACGGTGCGGCGGGTCCAGTTCACTCCCGACCTGCTGCCCAGCGACATCACCGGGGTCAACTCGTTCAACCAGGAGCTCAGGGAATTCGAGTTCAAGCCCGGGCCGGTCTTCGCCAACATCCTGGTCGGCGACGAGATCAACCGGGCCTCCCCAAAGACGCAGTCCGCGCTGCTGGAGTGCATGGAGGAGCGCCAGGTCACCGTGGACGGCACCACCTATTACCTTGAGTCCCCGTTCATGGTGATCGCGACCCAGAACCCCATCGAGATGGAGGGGACCTACCCCCTTCCCGAGGCCCAGCTGGACCGTTTCACCGCGCGCATCTCGGTGGGATACCCCTCCCCCGAGGCCGAACTCGAGATGATCGATACGCACGGGCTGTTCTCGCCGCTCGACCAGCTTGAGCCGGTGGCGACCGGCAACGACATGCGCGAGCTCATCGCGACGGTCCGGGGCGTGCACGTGGCCGACTCGATCAGGCACTACGTGATCAGCCTGGTGAACGCGACCCGGTCCAGCCCGGAACTGCGGCTCGGCGCCTCGCCGCGGGCAACTCTGCACCTGCTCCGCGCCTGCCGGGCGTATGCGGCGCTCGAGGGCCGCGACTTCGTCATCCCCGATGACGTCCAGACGCTCGCGGTGCCCGTCCTCGCCCACCGGCTGCTGCCCACGGCCGACGCGATCATCGAGCGCAAGCTGCCGGAACGGGTGCTCGCCAGGATCATCGAGCGCCTGCCGCTGCCGCAGCGAAGCTGAGACAGCGCCCGAGCGCCGGAGGGGAGGCAGCCATGCGGTCGCTGTTGGCGGGCTTCACCACCCGCGGGAGATCCTTTCTGGCGGCGGGCGCGGCCGCAGCTATCTGCGGGCTGGCGCTCGGCGAGCGTGACCTGGTGCGCGTCGGCGCGCTGGTCTTCCTGCTGCCGCTGCTGTCCGCGCTCGGCGCGGGGCGGACCCGGTACCGGCTCGGCTGCCTGCGTCATCTGTCTCCCGGCCGGGTGCCTGCCGGCCAGGCGGTTCAGGTGAACCTGCGGATCGAGAACGTCTCGAAGCTGCCTACCGGCCTGCTGCTCGCCGAGGACGCCGTGCCGTACTCGCTGGGCAGCCGCCCGCGGTTCGTCCTGGAGCGGATCGAGGGCGGCGGCTGCCGGGATCTTGACTACCCGCTCCGCTCGGACGTGCGGGGCAAGTTCACGGTGGGGCCGCTGCGGCTCCGCGTCGCGGACGCGTTCGGGCTGGTGGAACTCGGCCGCTCGTTCAGCACCCAGAGCACCCTCGTGGTCTCGCCGAAGGTGGTGCCGCTGCCAGGGACCGTGGTTCCTGGCAGCTGGCTGGGTGACGGCGAGGGCCGGGCGAAAGTCGCTGCCGCCGCCGGGGAAGATGACCCGGCGCCCCGCCCCTACCGTGACGGTGACGAGCTGCGCCGGGTGCACTGGCGGTCCACCGCGCGCTACGGCGAGCTGATGGTGCGCCGCGAGGAGCAGCAATGGCGCAACCACGCGGTGCTGCTGCTGGACACCAGGCGCAGCGCGCACGCGGGCAGCGGGACATCGTCGTCCTTCGAGTCAGCGGTCAGCGCCGCGGCGTCGATCGGCGTGCACCTGGCCATGCAGGGGTTCGGCGGCCAGCTGGTCACCGACAGCGGAGCGACCACCGGGGGCGGCAACTTCGAGGACGTGCTGCTTGACACCCTCGCCGTGGTCAAGCCGTCGGGCGGGACCGACCTCATGCCCGGCCTGTCCACCGTGATGCCCCGGGCGAGCGGGCTGTTCATCGTGGTGGCCGGCCGGCTATCGGCCGCCCAGGCCAAGAGCCTGGTGGCCAGCCACCGGGGCGGCGCACCAGCGCTCGCCCTGCTCCTGGCCGTCTCGACCTGGGAAGCCAGGCAGCAGGGCGGCGGGCCGGACGGGACGGAGGATGCCACCTCCGTGCTGACGGCGGCCGGCTGGCGGGTGACGACCATGCGCGCGGACACCCCGGTGGCGGCGGCCTGGCAGCGGTTGCATCGGGTGCCGGTGCCCGGCCCGGGCTACAGCGCCCGCTACGTACCGGAGGTGACCTGGTGAATCACCGGCTGACGGTCACCGCGGCGCTCGCGTCGGCCGCGGCTTCCACCGGACTGTTCCCGCTGGTCACCGGCGGCAAGTGGTTCTGGGGGGGGCTGGGGGCGATCATCCTCATCGCCGTCATCGGCACCGCGACCCGGCTGCGCGCCGTGCGCGCCCTGCCGGCGGCCGTGTGCCTGCTTGCCTCGCTGGTCGGCATGCTGCTCTACCTGAACCTGGTCTACTCGGCGAAGTCATCGTTCCTGCACGTCCTGCCCACCAGCGCCTCCCTGACCCAGCTGTGGCAGCTCGGCGTGCAGGGGATCCAGGACACCCAGCGGTACGCCTCCCCGGTCCCCCCGGTTCGCGGGATCGTCCTGCTCGCGACGGCGGGAATCGGCCTCGTCGCCGCCCTGACCGACCTGGTCGCGGTGCGGCTGCGCCGGAGCGCGCTGGCCGGCCTGCCGCTGCTGGTCCTGTTCAGCATTCCGGTCGCTACCGGAGCGGGGAAGGACACGCTCGCTGACGGGGTCGTCTTCTGCCTCGGCATGGCCGGTTACCTCGCCCTGCTCAGCGCCGACGGCCAGGAACGCCTGCGGCTGTGGGGCCGGCTGGTCACCCCCTGGAACTCCGGCCGCAACGAGGCGGCCGAGGAACTGGGCAGCGGGCCGAGCACCCGGGCGCTGGCGGCATCCGGGCGCCGCATCGGCCTCGCCGCCGTCGCCCTGGCCCTGTTCGTGCCGCTGCTGGTCCCCAGCCTGCACGCGCAGAAGCTCTTTGCCAGCCATCACGGGCCCGGGCTGGGCACCGGGCCGGGCGGCGGGCAGGCCCTGGACCCCCTGGTCCAGATGAATCGCCAGCTGCAGGAGGCCAAGCCGACCACGGTACTCACGTATCGCACCACCGACCAGTTTCCGCAGTACCTGCAAATGTTCGTGCTCGGCACCCTGAACGACAGCAGCTGGATCATGTCGCCGGGCAGGCGCCCGGCCGAGACCAGCGGGACGCTCCCCTCGGTGCCCGGGCTGGGGCCGGGGAGATGGTCCCGCGAGCAGACGACGATTCAGATCAGGCCGGGGGTGCTGACCGCGGACACGTTCCTGCCGGCCCCTTACTCGCCGCGGCAGCTGAGCAGCCCGGGCAGCTGGCTGGTAGACCCGGGAACGCTCATGCTGTACAGCGACTCCCAGTCCGTGTCCGGGCTGCATTACTCGGTGACCAGCCTCGACGTCAGCCCGCCGAGCGACCAGCTTGACCAGGCGCCCGCCGGAGCGGGCCCGATGGGCGCGTACCTCGACGTCCCGCAGCCCTACCGCTCACTCGCGGGGTACGCCAAGCGGGTCGTGGGGAACGCGGCAACGCCCGCGGCGAAGGCGCGTGCCCTGGCGCACTGGTTCACCACGACTGGCGGGTTCAAGTACAGCCTGAACGTGAGCGGATCCGGCGGCGCGGCCGGGGTGAGGAACTTCCTGCTCCGCACCAAGACGGGATACTGCCAGCAGTTCGCGTTCGCCATGGCGGTGCTGGCCCGGCTGCTAGGCATCCCGTCACGTGTCGTCGTCGGCTACACGGCAGGGAGCCCCGAGGGCGGCGGGAACTGGGTGGTCAAGACCAGCGACGCGCACGCCTGGCCCGAGCTGTACTTCCGGGGATTCGGCTGGCTGCGGATGGAGCCGACGCCGAGGGGCAGCGCGAGGGGCCAGGGCACGGCGAACGCGCCCGCCTACGCCATCCCGCCGGCGAGTGGCACCGGGACAGGTACCGGGAACCTCGGGAATTCGGGCAGCTCGAAGCCGCATTCTGGCACGAACAGGTTGCACGCAGCAGCGGGCGGCGGCCTGGCCCGCAAGGGTGCCGGTGCCAACGGCGCGGCGGGCGGGTTCGCGCCGGTACGGGGCCATGGGGGCGGCGGCCTGGGCGTGCTGCTCATCGTCCTCGCCGCGCTGCTGGCGGCCGCGCTGATCACGCCGCGCGCAACCCGGTCGCTGATCAGGCGGCGGCGCTGGCTGACCGCGCACGACGACCGCGGCCGCGCGCACGCGGCCTGGCACGAGCTGCTGGACGACCTGGCCGACAACGGCATCCCGCACCCCCCGGGCGAGACACCGCGCGCTGTGGCGAAGAGAGTGACGGCACAGCTCCGGCTGGCGGAGCCCGACCACGCGGCACTGCTCCGGATCGCCCAGGCCGAGGAACGCGCCAGCTACGCCAGGGAACCCTGGCCCGCTGGCACGCTTGCGGCCGACGTAGTCGCGGTGCGGGACACGATCTCCGCCGCGGTAACCAAGTCCGCCCGCTGGCGGGCCCGGCTGCTGCCCGCCTCGGCCGTGGAGCGGACCCGGCAGAGCCTGTCACACGCGCTCGACGTGTTCGCCTGGCTGGAGGTCGCGACGGCCCGGCTGCGCCGCCGGCTGCCCCGACCACGGACCACCGGCCAGAGCTGAGCGGACGTCCGGGGCTACGGTCCCGGACCAGGGATGCGGGCAGGCCGGCCGGGCTGTGGCCGGAAGGCCGGCAGGGCTGCGGAGATCTCAGCGGCCCGGCTGCCGCGAGGCGGACTGCTAGCGGTCGCCTTCCTGACGGCGCCGCCAGCGCTCCTCGAGCCGCTCCATGAATCCCTGGCCGGGCTCCCGGCTGCGGCGCTTTCGCGGGGCCGCGGCGGGGCCGCGGCGCGGGGCGCTGCCGTTCATGTGCCGCCAGCTGGTCAGCGCCCACATGGCGCAGGTGAGCATGACGAGAAATCCCGCAACGCCCATGGGGATGTACTTGATGATGACCCCGGCGAGCAGCAGGCCTATGCCAATCAGGAAGCCGATGGCCGCCAGGATGACCCTGCGACGGTAGTGGACACGGGGATCCCGCGCGCGGACGCTCTGCGCGAACTTCGGATCCTCGGCATACAGCGCCTTTTCGATCTGCTCGAGCATGCGCTGCTCGTGCTCAGAGAGTGGCATGGCGCCCCCCATGCGGTCTCTTCGGTGAGCCGGGTCGTGCGACGATCACCTTCACCTCACATACGCGGGATCTATGCCCAGGATACGAGGGCCGGCCCGCAGCTTGGAAGCCCGTACCCGCACCAGCTCGCGCGGTCCCGCGAAAGACCTCGCCTGCCGACCCACCTGTCACGCGAGCAACACGGCTACCACGGACGAAGCGTACCGGGGCCGCTTGGGCGGACGTACCGCCGATTTTCATATGCCTGCCCAGCTTCGCCCGCTACCGTCCCGGCCGTCGGGCGGCGGCTGTCCGCGCAGCCTGTCGTGCTCGTCGGGAACCAGGGCGGCGGGCCGGACGGCGTCCGTCCCGAACCGCCTGGCAATCTTGTCCACCGCCCGCTCAGCCTCGCGCCAGGCGGTGGGCCGCTCGCCGAGCATCAGCTGGGTAGCCGCGTCCGCCGCCGGGACCAGGCCGGTGACCCGCACCCCGACCAGGCGCAGCCTGGCCCGGTCCAGCCCGGCGCCCTCGTACAGGGCGCAGGCGGTCTCGTGAATCGTGCGGGCCACGTCCGTCGGCTCGGCCAGCGTGCGCGACCTGGTCATCGTGGTGAAGTTGGCCAGCCGCAGCTTGACCACCACCGTGCGGGCCACGCACCCCGATGAGCGCAGGCCGCGGGCGGTGCGTTCGGACAGCCTGAGCAGTTCCCTGCGGATCAGCCCGGGGTCATCGATGTCGCTGGCGAAGGTCTCCTCCGCGCCGATGCTCTTCTCCGGCACGTGCGGCACGACGCTGCGCTCGTCGCGTCCCCAGGCCAGGGCGGACAGGTGCGAGCCGTGCGCCACGCCCAGCTCCCGCTGGAGCGAGGCGAGCGGCGTGCCCGCGATGTCGCCGATGGTGCGCAGGCCGAGCCTGGCCAGCAGCTGCCCGGTCCGCTCCCCCACTCCCC
Source organism: uncultured Actinomycetes bacterium (assembly GCA_963702235.1). Classification (GTDB taxonomy): domain Bacteria; phylum Actinomycetota; class Actinomycetes; order Streptosporangiales; family Streptosporangiaceae; genus PALSA-505. The sequence goes on along the minus strand of CAVPBZ010000007.1, from coordinate 458,346 downwards.
AGAGCGCGGATACCGGCAGCGGGTGGAGGAAGGCGAGGACCCCATCCGCCGGGACGACGAGCAGCCCGTCCGGCTTGCACCCCGCCGAGGCGATCTTGGCGACGAACTTGGAGGTGGCGACGCCGACCGAGCAGGTGATGCCCTGCTGCTCGGCCACCTGCTCCCTGATCAGGGCGGCGATCGCGACCGGCGGGCCGACCCGCCGCAGCGCCCCGGACACGTCCAGGAACGCCTCGTCCAGGGCGAGCGGCTCGACCTGCGGGGTGAACGAGCGGAAGATCGCCATGACCTCCCTGGACACGGCAGCATAGATGTCATGCCGGGGCGGGATGAACACCGCCTGCGGGCAGAGCCGCCGGGCCCGCGTCACCGGCATGGCCGAGCGGACACCGAACGCCCGGGCGGGATAAGAGGCGGACAGAACGACGCCCCGGCCGCCGGACGCCCCGACCACCACCGGTGCCGCCGCCAGCTCCGGGCGATCGCGGATCTCGACGCTCGCGTAGAACGCGTCCATGTTGACGTGGAGAATGTGGCAGCCCGCGTCATCCGCGCCGGCAGGCATCTGTTACCGGAATCCGAGCACGTGGAACTGGGTGGCCAGGCCGCGGAACGCCGGATGGGCGGAGGCGGCCTCCTCCAGGGCGGCCAGCGCCCCGGCCGCACCCGGGTCGGCGTCGGTGAGGCTGGCCGGCACCAGATCCGTGAACACCCGGACGCCGTGCCCCGGGCCGGGGCGGAGCCCCGCCCGCTCGATCAGCCCGACGACCGCGGGCAGGGTGAATCGGCGCGGCAGCCCGTCCGGGCCCGCGGCATCCTGGCCGCCGGCACCAGCCTCGCCGCCGGCACCGGCCGCGCCGCCGGCGCCTACATCGCCGCCGGGGATGGCCTCGCCGCCGGAGCTGACCGGACCGCCGGGGACGCCGCCTGGGCTGGCCTCGCCGGGGGGCACGGGCACCGCGGCGATCAGCCTCCTGGCCTCGTCGAAGCGGCCGGCCAGGACCCGGTGGATCACGGCCGCGACCGCGCTGGCGGCGAGCACGCTGACCACGCCGCCGGGCCGCAGAAGCGCGGCGATCGCGGTCATCGCCGCCTCGGGGGAATCGACGTACTCGAGCACGCTGTGACACAGCACCAGGTCAGCGGAGCCGCCCCCGTCCATGACGGCAGCCAGATCGGACACGTCACCCTGCGCTGCGCGCAGCGGCACGCCTGCCTCCGCCGCCCGCCGCTGCGCGGCGGCCAGCGAGTCGGGGCTCGGGTCGATCACGGTCACGCTGTGCCCGAGGAGCGCGAGCGGGACGGCGAAGCCGCCGGTACCGCCGCCGACGTCCACCACGTCCAGGCTCGCCCGGCCAGACTGCGCGGACTGCGCGGCCACGAGGCCGCGCAGCGTCTCCCACAGGACCCCAGAGCCCGCGCCGGGCTGACGCCCCCAGGGCACACCCAGCGGCGGCGCACCGCGCCCGCCGCCGGTGCGAAGCTCGCCCGCCACGGCACTCCTCCTCATCTGCTCACCGGGTCCAATGTAGTGCGGCGGGCGGACAACCGGGGGGTGCGCGCGCTGCACCCGGCTGGACGAAGGACGGGCTCGGCAGGGCGGCACCCCTGCGGACGGTAGCGAAAACGCCGGCGGTGCCGACGGCTCCGCGGCGGAACCGATGTGACGTTGTCGCCGCTGTCGGGCAGCATAGGCGCATGCCAGTGCGGTTTGATCCCCCGTCGGGGACACGTGACTTTCTTGCACCCGAGCTCGAGGCCCGCGAAGCGGCGTTCGGAATTATCAAAGAGGTGTTTGCCCGCTACGCGTTCGAGCCGCTGCAGACCCCGGCGTTCGAGCGCCTCGACGTGCTGACGGGCAAGTACGGGGACGAGGGCGACAAGCTCATCTTCAAGATCCTGCGCCGGGGCGAGCACGAGGCGTCCGGCGAGGCGGACCTGGCGCTTCGCTACGACATGACGGTGCCGCTGGCCAGGGTGGCTGCCGCCTACGGCAGCCAGCTGCCGACACCGTACAAGCGGTACACGATCGGCCCGGTGTGGCGGGCGGACCGGCCGGGCCGGGGCCGTTTCCGCGAGTTCTGGCAGTGCGACCTGGACATCCTCGGATCGCGCTCGCCGCTGGCCGATGCCGAGGTGCTGTGCGCCGTCTGCGACGCGATGGCCAGGCTGGACGTGCCCGGGTTCACCGTGCTGCTGAACTCGCGGCTGGTGCTGGCCGGGCTGCTGCGGGCGTTCGGGGTGCCGGACGACATCGGTCCGGACGTGCTGATCAGCCTGGACAAGCTGGACAAGCTGGCGCCGGCCGAGGTGACCGCCGAGCTGACCGGGCGGGGCCTTAACGAGGGCCGGGCCGGGGCGCTGGTGGACGCGATGACCGCGCCGGACGCGACCGAGCAGGTGCGCGCCGCGCTCAAGTCCAGCGAGGAGAGCGTGTCCGGGCTGGAGGAAATCGACACGCTGCTCGCGCTGGTGCGCAGCCAGGTTCCCGCCAACCGGATCGTGTTCACGCCGCGGCTGGTGCGCGGGCTGTCCTACTACACCGGCGCCATCTGGGAGGTGACCGCGCCTGGCATTCCCGGATCGATCGCCGGCGGCGGCCGCTACGACCACCTGATCGAGGCGCTCGGCGGGCCCGACGTCCCGGCGACGGGAGGCTCGCTCGGCGTGGAGCGGATTCTGGCGCTGCGTTCGGCGGACAGCGAGGGCCAGCGTGGCCGGCTGGACGTGGCGGTCACCGTGATGAGCCAGGAACTGGCCCCGGCGAGCTTCGGGTTCGCCGCCGTCGCCCGCTCGACGGGTGCCCGCGCGAGCGTGTACCTCGGGGCGTCGGCCAAGCTCGGCAGGCAGCTGAAGTGGGCGAGCGACGCGGGAGCGCGGCTCTGCCTGATCTACGGGAAGGCCGAGGAGGCCGAGGGCCGCGTCACGATCAGGGACATGACGAGCGGCGACCAGACACCGGTGCCGGCCGGGGAGCTTGCCGCGCAGCTGTCGCGGATGTTGTGGGGGGATCCCGTCGGCACGCCCGGGTGAGGCCCGGCACCCGGTGGCCCGGGATGACAGACTGGTGTCATGCCCAGCATGAAGGTCACGCTGAGCGCGGCGATGCGGGCCAGGGACGTGTCGCGGCCGCACGCCGAGCACGAGGCGCTGGCTGAGGCCGGGGCCGATCAGGCGTCGCCGCGGCGCCGGCCTCGCCCGGCAGGCCGGAGGGACGCGCGGCGGGCGCACCGGCCGGCCGCCCGACGGACGCGCGGCGGGCGCACGCGCACCGGGCAGGCCGGAAGGACGCGCGGCGGGCGCAGGCTCACCTGGCAGCCCGGATGCGCCGGGACGGCGCGGCGCAGCGAGCAGCGCGGACACGCCGGGACGGCGCGGCGGCGGAGCCGACGGACGCGCAGGCAAAGGCGGCGGTCAGCCGGCAAGCGACAGCCAGCCGGAGGCAAGCGACAGCCAGCCGAGGGCAAGCGGGGGGCAGGCTGGCGCAAGCGGCGATCAGGCGGGCGGGCACGAGACGGGCCGCGAGCACGCTGGCGGAGCGGACCGGGAGCGCGACGGACGCGGCGCCAGGAACCGCGGCGGGCGGCGCAGATCCCGCACCGGGCGGAAGCACGGCCAGTGATCGTATCCAGTTACATCTCGCCGAAGGCGGTAAAGGGCCAGCCCAGCGGCATCGCCGGGCGCGGCCTGCTCGCCGTTGAGCCGATCAGCCGGGACGAGGTGGTGGCCGTCAAGGGCGGCCACATCGTGGACACCGCGACGCTGAACGGGCTGCCCGGGCGGCTGCAGAATTCCGACGTCCAGATCAGCGACGGCCTGCACCTCGTCGCGCTGGACGAAGCCGAGTACGAGCCGGTGATGCTGTTCATCAACCACTCGTGCGAGCCGAACGTCGGCTTCGCCGGGAATATCGTCCTGGTCGCGATGCGGGATATCGAGCCCGGCGAGGAGCTGACCACCGACTACGCGCTGTTCGACGACAGCGACGAGACGATGCGGTGCGGCTGCGGCACGCCGTCCTGCCGCGGCGTGATCGACGGCCGGGACTGGCGCCGCCCCGAACTGCAGCGCAGGTACGGCCCGTACTTCTCCAGCTACCTGCTCCGCCGGCTGTCAGCCGCTGCGGACAGGTGACCCCCGGTGATCCTCCGGCCGCTGGGCAGCTCCCCGGCCCGGTCGCCCGATCAGGCGAGCTCGGCCTGAAGGATCCCGGCCACCGGGCGGCGGGCGCCGATCCGGGCGGGGATGGCGGTGAGCCCGGCCACCACGAGCAGGATCCCCGCCACCACAGCAGGCAGCCACCACAGCGGCGGGTAGGTCATCGTGGCGCCGTGTTTCACGGCCGCGTACAGCGCGGTGCCGCCGGGGAGGCCCAGCAGGGCGCCCGCCAGCCCGGGCAGCAGCTGCGCCGCCACCAGGCCGGCGGTCACCTGCTGCGGGGTCGCGCCGAGCGCCCGGGTCACCGCCGACGCGTGCCTGGCGTCCAGCACCGTCGCCCGGGTGATGAAGATGGCGTTCACGGCGGCCAGGGCGATCAGCATGACCGTGAGGACCAGCAGCACCTGGTCGGCCCGGTCGGTCCGCGGATTGCCCAGCCCCGGGGACGCGGCGGCCTGGGCGGCGCTCAGCCGGGCGCGCGCGAACAGCACCGCCACGACCCCGCTGACCGTGACCGCGATGCTGACCACGGTCAGCACCGCCCGGCGCGGCCGCCGGGCGGCCACCCGCACCCCGACCAGGAGCGGTACCGGCAGGCGCCGCGAGGCGGCGATCAGCCAGGCCCGGCGCCGCGGACGGCGGGCCGGATCGGCCAGCGCCCGGACGGTGCTCGTGCGCGCGGCCCGGATGGCCGGGACGAGCGCGGCCGCGACCGCGACGAGCAGGGCCACGGCCACCACCACCCCGGCCGTGACCAGGGTGAACGGGGGCGCGCCTGCGGTGCCGAGCAGGCCGGCGCCGGGGCCGGTGAGCAGCGGGGCGGCCAGCCATCCGGCGGCCAGGCCGCCGGCCGCGGCCACCAGGGCCAGCACCAGGTACTCGGCCAGGAGCACTCCGGCGACCAGCGCGGGCGTACCGCCGACCGCCTTGAGCAGGCCCACCCGGCGCATCTGGTCAGCCATCCGGCCGCCGACCAGCACGGCCACGCTGGCCACCGCGAGCACGCCGAGCAGCCAGCTGCCCGTCAGCATGACCAGTTGCTCAGTTTGCACCAGCCGGCCGTCCTGCTGGCTGATGTCCTGCCAGGAGTTCAGCCCCGGCGCGGTCAGGCTGTTCACGCTGTGCGCGGCGACGAACGCACCGGCCTGCCCCGGGTCGGCCAGCTTCAGGTCCAGGTAGTAGGTCAGCGGCTCCGGCGGCGTGGCCAGGGCCCGGGCGGCGGTCCGGGTGACCCAGACCAGGCCGGTATTGGACGAGTTCAGCTGGGGCGCGGTGAGCGCGCAGCCCTCGCCGCACACCTGCGGGAACGGCGAGAACGCGGCGGTGACCGCGATCCCGGCGACCGTGTACGGCCGGCCGTTCAGCGTGATCCGGTCGCCGGTGCCGACGCCGAGCGCCTCGGCGAAGGTGCGCTCGATCACCACCCCGCCGGGCCGCACCCGGTTGCCCTGCGTCAGCTTCGGCTGGTCGACCGAAGCCCGGCCCTGGTCGCGCCCCTCGGCCTCCGCCCCGGCCGTGATGCCCCGGGCCCGCAGCACGGCCCAGGTGACCGGGTACGGCCCGCTGTGGCCGGTGACGCCGCGGGCGCGCGCCAGCGCGCCGAGGGCCCCGAGCTGGCCCGCCGTAACGGCCCGCCCGCTCGATCCCGGATAGACGCTGGCCACCACGTCCGGCCCGGCCGTGGCCGACCGGGTCTGCTGGTAAGGCTGGCTGGTCTCGCCGTGCAGGACCAGGCCCAGGGTGAGCGTGGTGGTGGCGGCCAGGAACGCGAGCAGCAGCAGCGCCGCCTCGGTCCGGCGGCGCCGCAGGTCCCGCACGACGATGCGGGCCACGAGCACGACCCGGCCCATCGCCTCAGCCCTCCAGCCCGGCCAGCGCGCCGAGCTGACCGGTGGTTCCGCCGGTCAGCCTGGTCTCGTCGATGAACGCGCCGTCCCGCATCGAGATCATCCGGTCGGCGGTGGCCGCGATCCGGGTGTCGTGCGTGACGATGACCAGCGTCTGCCCGTCCTCGTGCAGGGTGTCGAACAGCCGCAGCACGTCCAGCGTGGCGGCGCTGTCCAGGTTGCCAGTGGGCTCGTCGGCCAGCACGGCCAGCGGATCGTTGGCCAGCGCACGGGCGATGGCGACCCGCTGCCGCTGGCCGCCGGACAGCGCCGACGGCAGGAACCTGGCCCGGTCCGCCAGGCCGACCTGGTCCAGCAGCCCGGCCGCCCGCCGCCGCGCTGACCGGGCCGACTGACCGGCCAGCAGCGCGGGCAGTCCCACGTTCTCGACTGCGGTCAGCTCGTCCATCAGGTGAAACGCCTGGAACACGAAGCCGATGCTGAGCCGCCGCAGCCGGGCCAGCGCTCGCTCGGTCATCTGGTCGATGCGCTGTCCGGCCAGGTGCAGCTCGCCGCCCGCCGGGCGGTCCAGTCCGCCGAGCAGGTGCAGCAGCGTCGATTTCCCGCAGCCGCTGGGTCCCATCACGGCCACGGTCTCCCCGGGGACGACATCGAGGTCGATCCCGTTGACCGCGTGCACCAGTCCCTCGCCCTTGCCGTAGTCCTTGCGCAGCCCGCGGGCGCGCAGTACAGACTTGTTGACGGCGTCGGTCATGATTTGCCCTTCCGGCCGGTCCAGTTCCGTTCGCAGGCTTCCAGCCAGCGCAGGTCGGCTTGCAGCCGCAGCACGATGCCCTCCAGCAGCAGCCCGGCTTCCGAGCGGTCCGGCTCGGCCATCGCGGCCCGCTGGGCGTCCCGCAGCCGGCGGAGCAGCTCGCGGCGCTGGGTATCGACGATGGTCAGCGGGTCGGCCAGCCCGGCCGCCGCGGCCGCGACCAGCTTGAGGTGAAACTCCGCCAGGTCAGGTCTGGGCCAGCTCACCTCGGCGAGCCAGTCAGCGACCCGCCGCTGGCCGGCCGCCGTCAGCTGGTACACCTTGCGGTCCGGCCGGTCCGCCAGCCCGGCGGCCTGCTCACCCGTCACCAGGCCAGCCTTCTCCAGCCGGCCCAGCGTGACGTAGATCTGCCCGGCGTTCATCGCATCCCCGAGCGGGCCGAGCGCCTGGCCCAGCCGGGCGCGCAGCTCGTACCCGTGCGACGGCTCCTTCGCCAGCAGCGCCAGCACCACTTCCTGCTGCACAGGCCTCTCCCAGATAACGGTTAGCTAATTAGATAACCGTTATCTCCTGGTGTCAAGCCTAGGGTCAAGCCCCGGCGGCGGCCCGGCCGGGTCTCCAGGATGATGGGACCCGTGCAGCTGACAGCAGGCGCAGGGCGGGGACGAGGAGGCGGGAGCAGGCGATGCGGGTCCTGACGTGGAATCTGTGGTGGCGTTACGGGCCATGGCAGCGCCGCTATGAGGCGATCGCCGCGACGCTGGCCGCGGTCAGCCCCGACGTGTGCGGGCTGCAGGAAGTGTGGGACGCCGACGGGCACAACCTGGCCGGCGACCTCGCCGGGCGGCTCGGGATGCACTGGTGCTGGGCCGCGGCGGCGCAGAGCCACGACAGCCAGGGCCATGAGGTCAGCATCGGCAACGCCGTCCTCAGCCGCTGGCCGATCACCTCGCACGAGGAGCTGCGGCTGCCGACCGCTCACGCCGCCGAGGGGAGGGTCGCGCTGCACGCCCGCATCGGCGCACCGGGCGGCGTGCTGCCGATGTTCACCACCCACCTGAGCTACCGGCCCGGCGCCTCGAAGGTGCGCACCGAGCAGGTCCGCGCGCTCGCCGCGTTCGTGGCCGATCGCGTGGCGGACACCGCCTATCCGCCGGTGGTCACCGGCGATCTCAACGCCGAGCCGGGCTCGGACGAGCTGCGGCTGCTCGGCGGCCTGCTCACCGCCCCGGCGGTGCCCGGGCTGGTGCTCGTGGACGCCTGGCGGTACGCCGACCCGGCCGACCCGGGATTTACCTGGGACCGCGGCAACGGCTACCAGGCGCACAGCCTGATCCCCGACTCGCGCATCGACTACATCCTGGCTGGCCTGCACCGGCACGGCCGCGGCCGGGTGCAGTCAGCCCGGCTGGCCGGCAACGTTCCAGTGGACGGCGTCTGGCCCTCGGATCACTACGCCGTGGTCGCCGAGCTGAGCGAGTAACAGGCAGCGCGGCCGGACCGGAACTCACGATGACTTGCTCGTCGCCGAACCCAGGAAATGCGTCAGGCCGCTGGCTATGACGGCGATCAGGTGACCAATCGAATTCAGCACGTGCGACAGTGTCATCGGCGCCCTGAATGCCATGTACAGCGCGAGTAAGATGATGACCCAGAAAAGGCGGCTACCGCCTATGATGTTCATTGCCGCGGGCTGCACTGCTGACACACTGGCCAGTTGCTGCTCATTCGTCTCATCCTTCGCCCCCATCTGACTCCGTTACCGGGCCCAGCGGGTGGCACTTCCCTCCGGGCCGGACAGAGCCGAAGTCCCCCACATTTTTGCATCCGGCCTATCCAGGGGCAATGGCTCAACCGCCGGCGGCGGTTGCGCCGGCACTGCAGCGGTACCTCAATCCGGCGGCTGGTGAGAGGCTGCGGTCATGGGTTACGCACTGCGGATGTCCGGCGAGATGCACGACTGGCTGACCGACCTGCGGGACAGCGACCCGCCTGCGGCCAGGCGCGTGGGCGAGGCGCTGACCGCGCTGATGAGCGGGGACGCCAGCCTGGAGCCGCCGCTCGTCGTCCCGGTAGCGCACGGCGCCTGGCCGCTGCGTCTCACCGAGATGCTCGACCGGTCCTACCAGCGAGGCCTGGAATGGACGCAGGCCGCCCGCATCCGGGCGGCCCAGGCGGCGACGGTAGCCCAGCGCGTTAGGGCGCAGATCGCCAGCCTGGAAGCGCTGCCAGCCGGCCAGCAGGCCGACACCCCGAACCAGCTCGACGCGCTGCGGGAGCGGCTCGTCGAGGTGACCAGGACCGAGAAGAAGCTGACCGAGGACAGCCAGCGCCGGGCCCAGAAACTGGACGCGTTCAGCACGAGGAAGCAAGTCCTGCAGGCCATCTATACGGCAGCGCAGGCCGAGGTCGCGGTCCCCGAAGCCTTCGCCGCCGCCGGCCCGGACGCGCCCAAGCCGGACGACGCCGGCCCGGACGGCACCGGCCCGGACGGCACCGGCCCGGACGGCACTGGCCCGGACGGCACTGGCCGCAGCACTCACGACGAGGAACGCGGTGCGGCGGCGGACAAGCTCCGGGAGACCGAGGAGGACATCGAGCGGGAGCTGAACGCCGCGCCGTGGGCGGAGGCCAGCGGCGACCTGCGGCCGCAGCCAGGCCTGATGGAGCTGCGGCCCGGGGCGCCGGACACCGACGACCTCAGCATCCTCTTCGCGGTGGAACCGCCGGGCACCGCGCTGCTGCTCGCCGTGCTGGAGGGCCGGGACGCGCGGCGGGAGCACTACGACGAGGCGGTCTCGCTGTCATCGGAGGTGCTGCGCCATGTGCGGGACGGCCAGGCCCCGGAGGCGGCGGCGCACGCGTTCGGCGATGTGCCGTCGTTTCTCGACGAGTTCTTCGCCGGCCAGGCGCTGGAGGTCGAGGCAGGCGCGGCCGCGCTCACCGCGAGGAACCGCGCCCGGACGCTCGCCGAGCTGCGGGACCGGCTCGGGCTCAGTCAGGCGCAGGTCGCCAGTCAGCTGGGAGTCCGGGAATCAAGGGTGGCGGCCATCGAGCGCGCCGAGCCGGGCGCCACCGAGGTCCGCGCCCTGGCCGGCTACGTCGAGGCGCTCGGCGGACGGCTGGAGATCATCGCGGACGTCGGCGGCGAGCGCGTGGTGCTGCGCTGACGAACCAAACGATGGCCCTGCTGCGGATGTCCGCATCTCTCCGCAGGCGGCGCGCTCGCCCAGCTTGGTGCGTCATCCTCACCTTGCACACCCTAGGACCATAGAAAACGATGACTCACGGCGAATTTTGGTCGTAGCGTGTGCAAAGTTAAATGATCATGAGCGCGGCGCGGTTACTGGGGGCGCCGCGGGCGAGACAGGGGAATGCCGCGGGCGAGACAGGGGAATGAAGAGACGTTCCGGGGCCGCGGGTGTGGCGAGCGACATGCGAGTAGCTGCGACCGCCTCAGCCGGCCGGGGGAGCCGGCGCTTGCCAGCGCTAGCCGGGGTCGCCGGGCAGCGGGGGCAGCTGGCCGGTCTTCTCGTAGTCAGCGACCATGCCCAGCCGCCTGACGTGCCGCGGCTCCCCGGAGAACAGCGTCTCCACGAACACCTTGGCGAAACCGATCGCGTCGGCCTCCGGGTACATCCGGGCGCCCAGGCTCAGCACGTTCGCGTCGTTGTGCTGCCTGGCCAGCCGCGCGGTCTCGTCGGTCCAGGCCAGCGCCGCGCGGACCCCCTGGATCTTGTTGGCGGCGATCTGCTCGCCGTTGCCCGACCCGCCGATGACGATGCCGAGGCTGCCCGGGTCGGCGACGGCCCGGGCGGCCGCCCGCATCACGTAGGGCGGGTAGTCGTCGTCGGGGTCGTAGCTGGCCGGGCCGCAGTCGACCGGCTCGTGCCCCGCGCCGGCCAGCCAGCCGATCAGGGCGGCCTTGAGCTCGAACCCCGCGTGGTCGGATCCCAGATAGACGCGCACGGCTGACAGTCTGCCAGAACGCGTCAGAACTGCAGGGACTTGATCTCCAGGAACTCCTCCATGCCGTGCACGCCGAGTTCCCTGCCGTACCCGGACTGCCCGAATCCGCCGAACGGTGCCACCGGGTTGAACGCGCCGCCGTTGATCTCGACCTGCCCGGCCCGCAGCCGCCGCCCGACCGCGGCGGCATGGTCGGCGTCGCCGGACCAGACCGCGGCGGCCAGGCCGTACCGGGTGCCGTTGGCGATCTCGACCGCCTCGTCCTCGCTGCCGTACCCGATGACCGACAGCACCGGGCCGAAGATCTCCTCCTGGGCGATCGTCATGTCGGGCTTGACGCCGCTGAACACCGTGGGCCGCACGAAGTAGCCGGTGGCCATGCCGTCGGGCGGCTGCGCGCCGCCGGTGGCCACGGCGGCGCCCTCGGCCTCGCCGCGCTCGATGAAGCCGCGCACCCGGTCCCGCTGGGCGGCCGAGACGAGCGGGCCGAGCCGGGTCCCCTCGGCCATCGGGTCGCCGGGCTGGTAGCGCCCGGCGGCCTTGACCGCCAGCGCGACGGCTTCGTCATAGGCGCCGTCCGGGACCAGCATGCGGGTGAGCGCGGTGCAGGTCTGGCCCGCGTTGATGAACGCCTTCGCCACCCCGACCTTGACCGCGGTGGCCAGGTCGGCGTCGGGCAGGATCACGTTGGCAGACTTGCCGCCGAGCTCGAGAGTCACCCGCTTGACGGTCTGCGACGCGACCTCGGCCACCCGCGTGCCCGCCCGCGCCGAGCCGGTGAACGACACCGCGTCGATGCCCGGGTGCCCGGCGATCGCCTCGCCGGTGACCGCGCCGGTGCCGCTCACCAGGTTGAACACTCCCGGCGGCAGTCCCGCCTCGTGGAAGGCCCAGGCCAGCTCGTAGCCGGCCAGCGGCGCGACCTCACTCGGCTTGAGCACCGTGGTGCAGCCGGCCGCGAGCGCCGCCGCGACCTTGGCCACGATCTGGTGCAACGGGTAGTTCCACGGAGTGATCATCCCGGCCACGCCGGCCGGCTCCCGCACGATCAGCGAGTTGCCGGCCCGCTCGCCGCCGAAGTCGTAGTAGCCGAGCAGCTCCACGTAGCTGGCCAGCACCTCCAGCGGCAGGCCCACCTGCACCTGCCGGGCGAAGGCGAGCGGCGAGCCCATGTCGGCCGCGATGACCGCGGCGATCTCGTCGGCCCGGCCGGCCAGCAGCCCGCGCGCGGCGTCCAGCAGCCCGGCGCGGTCGGCGGCCGAAGTGGCCGCCCAGCCGGGAAACGCCTTCCTGGCCGCGGCCACCGCTGCGTCCACATCGGCCGGGTCACCCGCGGGGACCCGGTCGATGATCTCCTCGGTGGCCGGGTTGACGACGTCGATAGCCGCTGCGGCGGCCGACGGGGTCCACGCCCCGCCGATGTAGTTGTCGCGCATGACGCCATCCTCGCGCACGCGCCCGGCCAGCCGGACGGCGCACCGGTGACTAGTCGAAGATGGGGTCGCGGGTGCGGCTGCGCTTCAGCTCGAAGAAGCCGTCGGTCCCGGCGATCAGCAGCACGCCGTCCCAGAGCCTGGCGGCGGCCTCGCCGCGCGGGATCGGGGACATCACCGGCCCGAAGACCGACGTGCCGTTCACCGAGATCACCGGCGTGCCGACGTCATAGCCGACCCGGTCGATCCCCTCGGCGTGCGACGCGCGGACGGCCTCGTCGTACTCGGTGGAGTCCATCGCGTCGGCGAGCTCGGCCGGCAGCCCGGCCTCGGCGAGCGCCTCCTCGATCGTGGCGCGGTCCTTCGGCTTGTGCTCGTTGTGGAACCGGGTGCCGAGCGCGGTGTACAGCGGGCCGAGCACGTCGGCGCCGTACTTGGTCTCGGCGGCGATGCACACCCGGACCGGCCGCCAGGCCTCGCCCAGCCGTTGCCGGTACTCCTCGGGCAGGTCTTCCCGCTTCTCGTTCAGCACCGCCAGGCTCATCACGTGCCAGCGCGGTTCCACCGGCCGGACCTTCTCGACCTCGAGCAGCCACCGCGAGGTGATCCACGCCCACGGGCACAGCGGATCGAACCAGAAATCGACCACTGTGCGCTCCTGCTCGGCCATGCTCGCTCCTTCTCGTCGGCTATACAGCCGATAACCCCGGCCCCCGGGCGGGCATTCCGCCCTGGGCGGTGTGACAGGATGCCGGGACGGCCCGGGCACACCAAGGCCTGTGCACACGAAGGGGCCAGTGCGCACGAAGGGAACGTCAGGTGGCAGGAAACCTCACGCGCGAGGAAGCGCGTCAGCGGGCACAGCTGATCGATGTGCACTCGTACTCGGTCGAGCTGGACGTGACGGGCCTGGCCGGCGGCGAGATCACCTTCGGCTCGGTCACCGTGGTCAGGTTCTCCTGCTCCAGCCCGGGCGCCGCGACGTTCATCGACCTGATCGCCCCCGTCATCACCGAGATGACGCTGAACGGGGTGCCACTGGACCCGGGCGCGTTCGCTGACGGCCGGATCCGGCTGGCCGGCCTGGCCGCGGCGAACGAGCTGCGGGTGGCCGCCGACTGCGCCTACTCACGCCACGGCGAGGGGCTGCACCGGTTCGCTGACCCGGCGGACGGCAGCGTCTACCTCTACTCCGACCTGGAGACCTACGACGCGCACCAGGTGTACGCGTGCTTCGACCAGCCCGACCTGAAGGCCACGTTCGAGCTCGGCGTCCGCGCGCCGGGCGACTGGCAGGTGGTCTCGAACATGGCCCCGGACGTCGCGCCGCAGGCCGGCGACGCAGCAGCGACCAGCTACTGGCACTTCCCGCCGACGCCGCCGGTGCCGGCGTACATCACCGCGGTGGCGGCCGGCCCCTACCACGTGGTGCGCAGCGGGCACGACGGCATCCCGCTCGGCATCTACTGCCGCGCGTCGCTGGCCCGGTACCTGGATGCCGACGAGATCTTCGAGGTGACCAGGCAGGGCCTCGATTTCTTCCACGCCGCGTTCGCGCGGCGGTACCCGTTCGGCAAGTACGACCAGCTCTTCGTGCCTGAATTCAAGGAAGGCGCGATGGAGAACGCCGGCGCCGTGACGTTCGTCGAGGACTACATCTTCCGGTCCCGGGTCACCGACTTCGCCCGCGAGGCGCGGGCCGAGACGATCCTGCACGAGATGGCGCACATGTGGTTCGGCGACCTCGTCACCATGCGCTGGTGGGACGACCTGTGGCTGAACGAGTCGTTCGCCACCTGGGCGGCCACGCTGGCCCAGGCGGAGGCGACCCGCTGGACCTCGGCCTGGACCACGTTCGCGCAGCTGTACAAGGGCTGGGCGTACCGGCAGGACCAGCTGCCGTCCACGCACCCGATCGCGGCGGACATCCCCGACATCCACGCGGTGGAGGTGAACTTCGACGGCATCACCTACGCCAAGGGCGCCGCGGTGCTCAAGCAGCTGGTCGCCTACGTCGGCCGGGACAACTTCCTGGCCGGGGTGCGCCGCTACTTCGACGCGCACGCGTGGGGCAACGCGACGCTGCGGGATTCTGCTCACCGCGCTCGAGGAGACCTCGGGCCGGGACCTGACCTCGTGGTCGAAGGAGTGGCTGGAGACCGCCGGCGTCAACACGCTGCGGCCGGATTACCGGGCCGGCCCGGACGGGACGTTCACCAGCTTCGCCGTCCGCCAGGAGGCGCCGGCCAGCCACCCCGTGCTGCGCACGCACCGGGTCGCGATCGGGCTGTATGACCGCACCGGGCCGGCCAGCGAGGGCAGGCCCAGCGAGGGCAGGCAGAGTGGCTCGCTCGTCCTGCGCCGCCGGGTGGAGACCGACGTGGCCGGCGAGCTGACCGACATGCCCGAGCTGGCCGGCGAGCGCCGCCCGGATCTCGTGCTGGTCAACGACGAGGACCTCACCTACGCCAAGATCCGGCTGGACGATCATTCGCTGCGCACGCTCATCGGCGGCAGCATCGGCGGCTTCAGCGACTCGCTGCCCGCGGCGCTGTGCTGGGCCGCCACCTGGGACATGTGCCGGGACGCGGAGATGGCCGCGCGCGACTACGCGGCGCTGGTGCTGTCCGGCGTCGGGTCGGTGCGGGACATCTCGGTGCTGCAGACGCTGCTGCAGCAGGCCACGCAGGCGGTGCGCAGGTACGCCGACCCGGCCTGGCGGCCGGACGGGCTGGAGCTGCTGGCCGACGCGCTGCGGGAGCTGCTGACCGGGGCCGAGCCGGGTTCGGACGTCCAGCTGGCCTACGTGCAGGCGTTCGCCCGCGTCGCCGTCAGGCCGCGGCACACCGACCTGCTGCAGGGGCTGCTGGACGGCTCCGCGGTGATCGACGGCCTGGCCGTCGACACCGAGCTGCGCTGGGCGCTGGTGCGGCGGCTGGTGACCGTGGGCCTGGCCGGCGAGCGGGAGATCGAGGCCGAGCTGGCCGCGGACGCGACCGACGCGGGCGCCCGGCGCGCCACCGCCTGCCGCGCCGCCATCCCGGCGGAGCAGGCCAAGCACGCGGCCTGGGACGAGATCATCAGCGGCAAGCTGCCGAACGCGACGTTCCGGGCCATGCTGGGCGGCTTCATGAGTCCCGACCAGGACGCCCTGCTCGAACCGTACGCGCAGCGCTATTTCGACGTGGTGGCCGAGGTGTGGCGGGACTGGAAGCCGGACATGGCCCAGTGGTTCGTCAGCAACGCCTATCCCGTGTTCGCCGTCAGCCAGGACACGATCGCGGCCACCGACGAGTACATCGCCCGCACCCGGCCGCCCGCGCCGTTGCGCCGCCTGCTCAGCGAGAACCGGGACGACCTGGCGCGCGCGCTGCGCTGCCGGGAACGTGACCACCTGGCGGCACCGGAGTCGTAGCGCCGGTCCTGGCCGCGCTGGCCGTGGCCAGCACCAGTGGGTCAGCCGCGAGCTCCTCGGCCAGCACCGGCCGGCCGCCGGGTCCGGCCAGCGGGACCCGCCAGTTCGGGTACTCGTCGGTCGTGCCGGGCAGGTTCTGCGGCCTGCGCTCGCCCGCCGCCTCGGCCAGCGACACCCCGATCAGCACGGCCGGGGTGCGCGCCAGGTAGGCGTACAGGGCCACGGTGAACTCCTCCGGGGTGGCCGCGGCGCCGGCCGGCAGCAGGCCCTGTCCCGCCAGGGCTGACCGCCACGCGACCACGGCGGCAGCCGCGTCAGCGCGTTCGGCATCCTCTTCCCTGGCTAGCAGCCCGAGGCCGGCGCGCAGCGCCACGTGCCCGCCGGTGACGAAGGACGCCGCGGGCGGCACGTCGTGCGTGCCGACGGTGGCCAGGCAGCCGCGGCGCCACGCCTCGGGCGGCAGCGGCGCGCCGTCGGCGGCGCGCTCAAACCACAGGATCGAGGTGCCGAGGACGCCGCGGGCGCCCAGGTAGTCGCGGATCCAGGCGTCCACGGTGCCGAGGTCCTCGCCGACCGCGACCGCGCCGGCCCGGGCCGCCTCGCCGGCCAGCACGCCGACCATTCCCTCGTGGTCGTAGCGCACGTACGCGCCGCGGTCCGGGGTCATCCCGGCGGGCACCCACCACAGCCGGAGCAGGCCCATGACGTGGTCGGCCCGGATCCCGCCGGCGTGGCTCAGGGTCGCGCCGATCAGGCTGGCCAGCGGCCGGTAGCCGGCGGCGGCCAGCCGCTCCGGGTGCCAGGGCGGCAGCGCCCAGTCCTGGCCGCGCTGGTTGAACTCGTCCGGCGGCGCGCCCACGCTGACGCCCGGGGCCAGCACCTCCTGGTCCGCCCACGAGTCCGCGCCGCCCGGGTGCGCGCCGACCGCGAGGTCGTGGATGATGCCGATGTCCATCCCGGCGTCGCGAGCGGCCCGCTGGGCGGCGGCCCGCTGCTCGTCGGCCAGGAACTGCAGCCAGGCGTGGAAGCTGACCTGCCCGGCCAGCCTGGCCCGCTGCCCGGCGACCGCGGCCGACCGGGGATCGCGCAGCGGGGCGGGCCATCCGCGCCAGTCCGGACCGCGGCTTTCGGCCAGCGCGCACCAGGTGGCCCAGTCCTCCATCTCGCGGCCCTGGCCGGCCCGGAACCGCTCGAAGGCCGCCTGCCGTTCCGGCTCGGGCGGGACGGCCCGCAGCAGCTCCAGGGCCGTCCGCTTGGCCGTCCACACCGCGTCCCTGTCGATCAGGTCGCCGGCCGTGGTGCTGGCCCGCAGCGGCTCGGCCAGCCGCTGGATCCGCTGCTGGCCGGCGGCGTCGAGCCGCTCGTACTCCGGGATGTCCTCCACCCGCAGGTAGAGCGGACTGGTGAACCGCCTGCTCATCGGCAGGTACGGCGACGCGCTGACCGGCGGCAGCGGCTCGGCCGCGTGCAGCGGGCTGCACAGCACGAAGCCGGCGCCGAGGTCGCGGGCGCTCCAGGCGGCCAGGTCGGCAAGGTCCCGCAAGTCGCCATGACCCCAGGAGCGGCGCGAGCGAAGCGCGTACAGCTGCACGGTGAAGCCCCAGGACCGCTCCCGCGGCTGCGGCGCGGACGGCAGGCCTGCCGCCGCGGCACCGGGCTCAGGCTCGATACCGAACGCGCCTTCGGCGGGGGCGCCGGAGTCCGCGCTCAGGCTGGATGGTCCCGGCCCCGCCTGCGGCGGAGCATCCGGGCCCGGGTCGCCGAGCGCGTCCAGGATCGCTTCCAGCGTGTCCGTGCCCACCTCGACCTCGCGGCCGCGCCAGTCCTGGTAGGAGACGGCGACGCCGCGGGCCTGCGCGCGGCGGACGAGCTCAGCTCGGTCCATCGGTCCGCCCTGGCCGGGCTTACGGCACCGTCCCCGGAGTCCCCGGTCCCGGCCGGACGGGCAGGATCGTCAGCGCCGTGCTGCCGCCGGTGACCTTCTTCGAGCAGACCGTCGCGGTGAACTTCGTGTACAGCGCGGCGAACTGGTCGGGCGGGTAGACCTTCAGCCAGTGCGCGGTGACCGGCTTGCAGACCGACGGCGGGAAGTTGCCGGCGTCGGCGATGCCCAGCCAGGCGTGCACGGTGCCGCCGCTGGCCAGCGTGACCGCCTGCGGGCCGAACGACGTCTGCCGCGATGCCGGCGCGCCGATCTGGCTGCCCGGGTCAGCGGTCACGAACGACACGCCCGGGTAGCCGTCCATGGCGCAGCTGTGACCGGAGATGTTGGTGAAGTCAATCGGCACGTAGCTGGTGCCCGCGGCCGCGTTGCCCTCGGCCTTGTTCACCGTGACCCGCAGCGCAGCGGACGGGCACTGCGACGCGGGGATCATCGGCGCCCCGCCGGCCGTGGGCTGGCTGCTCGATGGCGTGGCTGACGGGCTGGGCGACGACGGCGTGGTCCCGCCCGACGTCGCGGCCGCGGACGGCGCGGCCTGCGATCCGCAGGCCGCGGCCAGGACCGCGACGAACGCGCCGCCGCAGCTGACGGCGGCCGCGGTGACGGCCCGCCGCGCGGCACGAGAATGAGCGGCACGTGAATGAATAGTCATGGGCATGCTCCACGAGATGTACCGAGAGTGACGTCTTCCACTGCTACGACGCTGCTGCGCCGCGCGTGGTTGCGGTGTGTTACCGCGTCTCCCCCCGAAAACTACCGCACGCGACGATGCGATCACGCATGTCCGGCCGCGGTTACCACAGTGCCGGGTGGTGGTCCTGCCACGGCCGGGCCGCCTCCAGCTGCGCGGACAGCGAGATCAGAGTGCCCTCCTCCCCCATCCGGCCGGCCAGCATCACGCCGATCGGCAGCCCGGCCTCGGTCCAGTGCAGCGGTACGTTCACGGCCGGCTGCCCGGACACGTTGTACAGCGCCGCGTACGGGGTGAAGCGCTCCTGCCGCGCGAAGTTCTCGGCGGGCTCGACCGCCTCGAAGTAGCCCACCTCGGCCGGGGGGGAGGCCAGCGTCGGGGTGAGGATGGCGTCGAACGAGTTCAGCGCGGGCAGCGCCGACCGCATGATGATCTGCAGGAAGGCTTGCGCGAACAGCAGTTCCGCCGCGGTGACGTGCCGCCCCTTCTCGCGCAGGTACCTGGTCAGCGGCCGCAGCCGGTGCTCGTCGGCCGGGGCCACCGGGACGAGGGTGGCCATGGAGTACCAGAGGGTCTCGAACGCGGGCACCACGTCGGCGCCGTACGGCGGCGTGACGTCCTCGACCTCGTGGCCCAGCGCGGCCAGCAGGCTGCTCGCCTCGTCGTAGGCAGCAACGCAGTCCGGGTGCACCGCGCCGTCCCCCACCTGGTGCGCCAGCGTCCGGCCGATCCGCAGCCGTTCCGGCTCGCGGGCCGCGTAGCCGGCGAAGCTCTCGCCCCGGGGCAGCGGCGGCTGGGTGTACATGTCGCCCGGCTGGTGCCCCGTCATCACGTCAAGCAGCAGCGCCGCGTCGGCGACCGTGCGGGCCAGCGGGCCCTCGGTGGTCAGTCCCATCAGGTCGGGCATCAGCGGCGCGTTGGAGATCCGGCCGCGGGACGGCTTGATCCCGAACAGGCCGCACACGCTGGCCGGGATGCGGATCGACCCGCCGCCGTCGTTGCCGTGCGCCGCGGGGGCGAGGCCGGCCGCTACCGCCGCCCCGGCGCCGCCGCTGGAGCCGCCCGCTGACCTGCCCAGATCCCAGGGGGTGCGGGCCGGCGGCCCGATCTCGGTCTCGGTGTAACAGGGCAGCCCGAATTCCGGCGTTGCGGTCTTGCCGAGGATGACCGCGCCCGCCGCCCTGATCGCGCCGGTCACGTAGTCGTCCTGCGGGGCGACGTTGTCGGCGAACACGACCGAGCCGAACGTCTGCCGCACGCCGGCGACCATGTTCAGGTCCTTGATCGGGATGGGGACCCCGGTGAGCGGCGGCAGCTGGGCCGGGTCGTCGGCATCGGCGACCGCCTTCTCCGCCGCCCGCGCCTGATCCCGCGCCAGCTCGGCGGTGACGGTGAAGTACGCCCCGACGGCGGCGTTCTTCTCCTCGATGCGGCTCAGGTAGTGATCGGTGACAGCGACCGGGGAGAGCTCGCGCGACCGGATCGCCACCGCGATCTCGGTGACGGAGAGATCATGAATCTGGCTCATGTGCGGAATAGTAGACCCGCGGATAACTCTGCCCGAAGAGCAGCCATACCCCGTGCCAGACCGCGCGAATCCCCGTGTTAGCGCGACAATAGGCTAAAGGGGCAGCTACTTGCGCTGGGTCCTAGATCAGTTACGCTGAGATGGTGGACCCGATCACTGGGCGTCGCGCTGACCAGATGAACGGGCAGGAGGCGGCTGGCTCTAACACGCCGCAGCAGCCCGGTGGCACCAGCACGTCGCTCGAGTCGCGGCGGCCCATCTGGGAACCGGCCAGCCGGGAGCAGGACACGCCCGACGATTCCCGGTTGCCCGAGCGCCGCTGGGTGTCCGAAAGGGCGGGAGTGTCGGAGAAACCGGACGAGGTAGACCCGGTCCGGCCAGTCAGGCCGCAATCGGGCACAATCCTCCCCCCGCGGCGAAGCAGGATCAGCCACCTGGCCCGCGACTCGCGGATGCCGGTATGGCGGCGCAGGCTGCTCATCGCCGTCGCGCTCGGCGTCGTGTTCACCGTCCTGATCAACTGGCGGGTCGGGCTGACCGTGGCCGTGCTGGCCGGGATCGCCGATGCCGTCATCCGGGCCAGGTCCTCCGCCTCCGGCAGCGCCGAGGGCCTGACCACGAGCGCGCAGCGGCGGACCAAGAAGGAACTGGCGAAGCTGGAGCGGTCCGGTTACCGGGCCCTGCACATCCGCATGATCCCGGGCAGCGAGGAGGTCATCGACCATCTCCTGATCGGGCCGACCGGCGTGTACGCGATCGACTCCGAGCTGTGGGACAAGCGGCTGCCGGTGCGCACCAGGAACGCCAGGCAGCTGTGGCACGGGCCGTTCAGCCAGCGGGACCGGCTCGAGCACGCGCGCTGGGAGGCCGCAGAGGCCAGTCGCTTCATCGGCGACGCGCTCGGCGAGCCGGTCAGCGTCCGCCCGGCGATGGCCGTCTACGGACCCGCGATCCCGTGGGGGGTCGCGACGATCAGGGACGTAGACGTGTTCGGCGGCGACCGGCTCCGCAAGTACCTGCGCAAGCATTCGGCCGGAGCCCGGGCGCCGCGGCTGACCCCGTCCGAGGTGGAGCGCATCTACACCGCCGCCGACCGGGTACTCAAGCCCAAGACCAAGCACTGACGCGCCGCTCGCGCTTGCGCCCCGCGCCCGGGCCCCCGGGC
This sequence comes from uncultured Actinomycetes bacterium, assembly GCA_963702235.1. Classification (GTDB taxonomy): domain Bacteria; phylum Actinomycetota; class Actinomycetes; order Streptosporangiales; family Streptosporangiaceae; genus PALSA-505. Next base: position 437,444 of record CAVPBZ010000007.1, on the reverse strand, counting down.
CCGGGCCCCGCGCCGCGCCGCTTCACCTCGACTTTGCACATGCTGCGACCATGGAATCCCGGCAAATCGGGCGTCTTTTGGTCCTGCGGTGTGCAAAGTCAAAATGATCAAGGATCGGGGGGCCACTACGGCCGTTAGGCTGGGGGTTTCACCGCCTCGAGGGGAGCTCCACCATGCCGCCGCTTCGATCCCGGACTGTCACGCACGGCAGGAACATGGCGGGCGCCCGGGCCCTGCTGCGGGCCACCGGGGTCGCCCGCGAAGACATCGGCAAGCCGATCGTCGCGGTGGCCAACAGCTTCACCGAGTTCGTCCCCGGGCACGTGCACCTGCGCGAGGTGGGCCAGGTTATCGCCGACGCGGTGCGGGCCGCCGGGGCGATCCCGCGGGAGTTCAACACGATCGCGGTGGACGACGGCATCGCGATGGGTCACGGCGGCATGCTCTACTCGCTGCCCAGCCGCGAGCTGATCGCCGACTCCGTCGAGTACATGGTCAACGCGCACTGCGCGGACGCGATGATCTGCGTCTCCAACTGCGACAAGATCACGCCGGGAATGCTGATCGCCGCGATGCGGCTCAACATCCCCACGGTGTTCGTGTCCGGCGGCCCGATGGAGGCCGGCAAGCCGGTGACCGGCACCACCGGGCAGGCCGGGCGCAAGCTCGACCTGATCGACTCGATGGTGGCCTCTGCCGACCCGTCGGTGTCGGACGAGACGCTGGCCCAGATCGAGGAGGCGGCGTGTCCCACCTGCGGTTCCTGCTCCGGCATGTTCACCGCGAACTCGATGAACTGCCTGACCGAGGCGATCGGGCTCGCGCTGCCCGGCAACGGCACCACGCTGGCGACGCACGTCGCGCGGCGGGAGCTGTTCGAGCGGGCCGGCCAGGTGATCGCCGACATCACCCGGCGGTACTACGCCGACGGCGACGAGTCGGTGCTGCCGCGGGCCGTAGCCTGCCGCGACGCCTTCGAGAACGCGATGACCCTGGACGTGGCCATGGGCGGCTCGACCAACACGATCCTGCACCTGCTGGCCGCCGCCCATGAGGCGGGCGTGAGCTTCGGGCTGAAGGACATCGACGAGCTGTCGCGGCGGGTGCCCTGCCTGTGCAAGGTCGCCCCCAGCAGCGACTATCACGTCGAGGACGTGCACCGGGCCGGCGGCATCGCGGCGATCCTGGGCGAGCTCGACCGCGGCGGCCTGCTCAACCGGGGCGTGCGCACCGTGCACAGCAGCTCGCTCGGCGAGTTCCTCGACCAGTGGGACATCCGCCGTGAGTCGGCCAGCGGCGAGGCGAGGGAGCTGTTCCACGCCGCGCCGGGCGGGGTGCGGACCACCAGGCCGTACTCGCAGAACGCGCGCTGGGAGAGCCTGGACGAGGACGTCGAGGCGGGCTGCGTCAGGGACGTCGCGCACGCCTATTCCGCCGACGGCGGCCTGGCCGTGCTGTACGGCAACCTGGCGCCGCACGGCGCGATCGTGAAGACCGCGGGCGTGCCCGAGGAGCTGCACCGGTTCGCCGGGCCGGCCAAGGTCTTCGAGAGCCAGGAAGACGCCGTTGAGGCCATCCTCGGCGACAAGGTCGTCGCGGGCGACGTCGTCGTCATCCGCTACGAGGGCCCGCGGGGCGGGCCCGGCATGCAGGAGATGCTGTACCCGACCAGCTACCTGAAGGGCCGGGGGCTCGGCCGCGACTGCGCGCTGATCACCGACGGCAGGTTCTCCGGCGGCACCTCCGGGCTGTCGATCTGCCACGTCGCGCCAGAAGCGGCAGCGGGCGGCACGATCGCGCTCGCCGAGGACGGTGACCGGATCGAGATCGACATCCCGCGCCGGGAGCTCAGCCTCATGGTGCCGGAGGCCGAGCTGCGGGCCAGGGCCGAGCGGATTACCGCCGGGCTCGGCTCGTTCCGGCCGCGGGACCGGCGCCGGCCGGTCAGCGTGGCGCTGCAGGTCTACGCGGCGATGGCCACGTCGGCGTCCACCGGAGCGGCCCGCGACATCAGCCTGCTCGGCGGGCAGCCCGTCCAGTGAGCCTGCGGGCGCGGCACGGCGCCGCCGTCCGTCGGCAATCGGCGGAGCCGAACGCCTGCCGGCTCAGGTACTGCGCCGCGTGAACGGCCAGCCTGCGGGGGCCGAGAACACTGTCAGAGACGCGCGTGTCTCGGATGCGGGCGAGATCGCGCGGCTCCAGGTCGCCCGCTGGCGGGCCGGGTACGCGGGGCTGGTCCCGGCGGAGGTGCTCGCGGAGCTGACCAGCGCGGAAGCCGAGGAGCAGTGGCGCAAGCACTGGGTGGAGTCGCTGGAGTCGCCGCCGAGCAGCCGGCACCGGGTGATGGTGGCGGTCGGCACGGACGCGAGCGGCGGCCGCGTGGTGACGGGGTTCGCCGCGTTCGGGCCGGGCACGGATGAGGATCGCTGGCCGGCTACCGATGCCGAGCTCTACGAACTGTGCGTGGAGCAGGACCAGGCTGGCCGCGGGCATGGCAGCAGGCTGCTCAACGCCGCGGCGGCGACGATGGCCGAGGACGGCTTTGGCACAGTGTGCACGTGGCTGCTCGAGCAGGATGTGCCGGGCCGTAAGTTCCTCGAGTCGTCGGGCTGGGCGGCCGACGGCGCACGCAAGACGCTCGACATGGGCGTCGGCGTTCCCATGATCCGCCTGCACGCCGCCCTCGACCCGCAGTAAGCAGCCCGCCGCCGCCCCCGACCCGCAGCCCCGCAGCCCGCCGCCCGCCGCCCGCCGCCGCGGTCCCGACCCCCGTCTCGTGGATGCCTAGTTGTACCCCACCGGTGGGGTACAACTAGGCGTTGATCATGCTGGCTCCCGATCTGGACTGGGACGCCTGAGGCCGGTGAGGTGGCTGGGGCTGCTGTGACGAGGTGACGGACGGGGGCGCGGGGCTGGGGCGCGGCCGGGGCCGAGCGGGGGCCTGGTCCGGGGGCCGAGCGGGGGGGCCTGGTCCGGGGGCCGAGCGGGGGGGCCTGGTCCGGGGGCCGAGCGGGGGCCTGGTCCGGGGGCCGAGCGGGGGCCTGGTCAAGGGGCCGAGCGGGGGGTCTGGTCAAGGGGCCGAGCGGGGGGTCTGCTCCGGGGGCCGAGCGGGGGACTGGTCCGGGGGCCGAGCGGGGGGTCTGCTCCGGGGGCGAGCGGGGGGCCTGGTCGGGGGCGGCTGTCCGGTCTGGGGGGTTGGTAGCCTTTGCCGGGGACGGTCGCGGCGAGCGAAGGGACACGGCCTAGCTGTGACAACGGGGCGTGACTGGCTGGCAGGCGCGCGGCCGAGGACCCTGCCGGCGGCGGTCGTTCCCGTGCTCGCGGGCTCGGCCGTGGCGGCAGGATACGGGCGGTTCTCGCTGTGGCGGGCCGCGCTGGCTCTGTTCGTCGCGCTCGCGCTTCAGGTCGGGGTCAACTACGCCAACGACTACAGCGACGGCGTGCGCGGGACCGATGAGCACCGCACCGGGCCGGTGCGGCTGGTGGCAGGCCGCCTGGCCAGGCCGCGGCAGGTGCTCGCCGCCGCGATCGGCTGCCTGGCCGCGGCGTGCGCGGCGGGCCTGGTTCTGGCCGCGGTGACCAGCTGGTGGCTGCTCGTCCCCGGGGCGGCCGCCGTCGCCGCGGCCTGGTTCTACACCGGCGGCCGGCGGCCCTACGGGTACCGCGGGTACGGCGAGCTGGCCGTGTTCGCGTTCTTCGGCGTGCTCGCGGTGGCGGGCACCGCCTACGTGCAGATGCGGACGTTCTCCTGGCTCGCGCTCGCCGCGGCGGTGCCGGTCGGCCTGCTGGCCTGCGCGCTGCTGGTGGTCAACAACCTGCGTGACATCGGGACGGACGAGACCGTGGGCAAGCGCACACTCGCGGTCATGCTGGGCGACCGGCGGTCCCGGCTGCTCTACGGGGCGTGCGCGCTGCTGCCGTTCGGCGCCGCGGTGGCGATCGCCCCGGTCCGGCCGCTCGCCCTGCTCACGCTCGTCGCGGCGCCGCTCGCGCTCGCCCCGGTCCGGCTGGTCGCGTCAGGCGCGTCCGGGCGCGTGCTGGTCACCGCCCTCGGGCAGACCGGGCGGGTACAGCTCGCCTTCGGCGCGCTGCTGGCCATCGGGCTCGCGATCCGGCTCTAGCGGCGTCAGCGGCGGCTGGCCGAACACCGGCGCGGGCTCCAGGGCCGGCGCCGCACCCGGCTGCTGCACGCTGGCCTGCGCCGCGGCATAAAGCGGCGGATCAGGCAGCGGCTGCTCGCCGAACACCGGCGCCGGGGACGGCGACACCGGCGGATGGTAGCCGCTGCCGGGCGGGGCGGACCGCGCTGCTTCCGTCACCGGCTGCTGGTCGCTGCCGGGCATCCCGTTCGGCGCACCGTCGCTCGCGGGCGGGGCGGTGACGGCTTTCTGATCGCTGCCTGGCATGCCGTTCGGAGCGCCGTCGGGGACCGCCCTCTGATCGTTGCCGGGCGCGCCGTTCGGCGCGCCGTCGGTGACCGCTTTCTGATCGTTTGCTGGTGCACCCTTCGGCGCGCCGCCGGTAACGGCTTTCTGATCGTTTCCTGGTGCACCGTTCGGCTGGACAGAAGGCGCGGCGGTGACGGCGGGCAGGCCGGCTCCGGCGGCCAGCCCGGCGACTGCAGACGCTAGGCCAGACCCGCCGCCGCCCGAGCCGCCGCCCTTGTCCTCGAACGCGGTGGACAGGCTCTTAAGCGCGGTGGTCACCTCGCTGGGGATGACCCAGAACGTGTTGCCCTCGCCTTGGGCGAGCTGCGGCAGCGTCTGCAGGTACTGGTAGGCGAGCACCTTCGGGTCCGGGTCGCCGTCGTGGATCGCCTTGAATACCGTGCCGATCGCCTGGGCCTGGCCCTCGGCGCGCAGGATCGAGCTCTGCTTCTCGCCCTCGGCCTTCAGGATGCTGCCCTGCTTCTCGCCCTCGGCGGTGAGGATCTTCGACTGGCGCACGCCCTCGGCGGTGAGGATGGCGGCGCGCTTCTCGCGTTCGGCGCGCATCTGCTTCTCCATCGCGTCCACCACGCTCTTCGGCGGGTCGATCGCCTTGATCTCCACCCGGGTGACCCGGATGCCCCACTTGCCGGAGGCCTCGTCGAGCACGCCGCGCAGCATGTGGTTGATCCGGTCGCGCGAGGTCAGCGTCTGCTCCAGGTCCATCGAGCCGATCACGCTGCGCAGCATCGTCGCGGTGATCTGCTCGATCGCCTGGATGTAGTCCACGATCTCGTAGTCTGCGGCCCGCGGGTCGGTCACCTGGAAGAACAGCACGGTGTCGATGAGGACGACCAGGTTGTCCTCGGTGATGACCGGCTGGCCCTTGAACGAGACCACCTGCTCGCGCAAGTCGATGAGCGGCTTCACCCGGTCCACGAACGGGATGATGAAGTTCATCCCGGGCTCCAGCGTCTTGCGGTACCGGCCCAGCCGCTCGATGTTGCGCGCCCGCGCCTGCGGCACGATGCGCACCGAGCGCAGCACCGTGAGGACGGCCAGGATGACGACGACCACTGCGATGAGCGCGACGGCCAGATCCATGACTACTCCCGTGGGTAGACGAGGGCCGTGACGCCCTCGATCTGCATGACATCGACCTTGGCGCCCACCGGGATCACGAGGGTCTCGTCGTAGGCGCGCGACGTCCACACCTCGCCGCCGATGCGGACCCGGCCGGAGTGGCCGTTGACCTCCTCGACGACGATCGCGGTCCGGCCGACCAGGGCGGCCACCCCGGTGCGCAGCGGCGGCGGCTGCTTGATATGGCGCATCGCTATCGGGCGGATCACGCCCAGGCCGGCGGCGGCGACCACCGCGAACGCGCCGAGCTCAGCGGGGACGCCCAGGCCGGCCGCGCCGACCACGCCGGCGGCGACCGCCGCGACGGCGAGCAGGCCGAGCGCGAGCGTCACGGTCAGCAGCTCGGCCACGCCGAGCACCGCGGCCACGATCAGCCAGATGATCCAGGAACCCATGACAGCTCCGGACGGGCGGTGCGCTGGGTGCGGCCGGTCCGCACGCTCTTCTCTGACAGTAACTCCGCCGTACCCGTTCTTGCACCGTGCGTACCCGCCTGGCGGCAATCGTCACCGACAGGTAACCCGGACCGGCCGGTGGCAGGGGCTTCACGGGCGCTGGCTGGCGGGCGCTGGCTGGCGGGCGGAGGATGATGTCAGCGACACGGGAGGTAGCGATGGAGGATGCGAGCCGGCTGTCCTACAGCAACGGCCCGGCGGGTCAGCCGCTGATCGGCGAGACGATCGGCGCGAACCTGGAGCGGACAGCGGCCGCTTTCGGCGACCGTGCGGCACTGGTGGACGTGCCGACCGGCAGGCACTGGACGTACGCGCAGCTGAACGCCGACACCGACGTGCTGGCCGGCAGCCTGATCGCGGCCGGGGTAGCGGCCGGCGACCGGGTGGGCATCTGGGCCCCGAACTGCCCGGAGTGGGTGCTGCTGCAGTACGCCACCGCGAAGGCGGGCGCGATCTTGGTCAACATCAATCCGGCGTACCGCAGTCACGAGCTGTCCTTCGTGCTGCGCCAGTCGGGTGTCGCCGTGCTGGTCAGCGCGGAGCAGTTCAAGACCAGCAACTACCGGGCGATGATCGACGAGGTGCGCGGCGACCTGCCCGCCCTGCGCCAGGTCGTCTACCTGGGCAGCGATGAGTGGGCCGTGCTGACGGCCGACGGCACCGGATCGACGCCGGGCAGCGCGGGGCTGGTGGAACGGCGGCGCGCCGCGCTGGACCGCCGGGGCGCGGAGCTCTCCTTCGACGACCCGATCAACATCCAGTACACCAGCGGCACCACCGGCTTCCCCAAGGGCGCGACGCTGTCGCACCACAACATCCTCAACAACGGTTACTTCGTCGGCGAGCTGTGCTCATACACCGAGCAGGACCGGGTCTGCATCCCGGTGCCCTTCTACCACTGCTTCGGCATGGTGATGGGCAACCTGGGCTGCACGACGCACGGCGCCTGCATGGTCATCCCCGCGCCGGGGTTCGACCCGGCGGCGACGCTGCAGGCCGTGCAGGCCGAACGGTGCACGTCGCTGTACGGCGTGCCCACGATGTTCATCGCGGAGCTCGCCCTGCCCGACTTCGCGTCCTACGACCTGTCCTCGCTGCGCACCGGCATCATGGCGGGCTCGCCGTGCCCGACCGAGGTGATGAAGCGCGTGGTCAGCGAGATGCACATGACCGAGGTCACGATCTGCTACGGGATGACCGAGACATCGCCGGTCTCCACCCAGACCGTCGCGGACGACGACATGGAGCGCCGGGTGTCCACGGTGGGCCGGGCGCACCCGCACCTCGAGGTCAAGATCGTCGATCCGGAGACCGGCGTGGTCGTGCCGCGGGGCGGTACCGGTGAGCTGTGCACCCGGGGCTACTCGGTCATGCTGGGCTACTGGGACCAGCCGGACAAGACCGCGGAGGCGATCGACGCGGCCCGCTGGATGCATACCGGTGACCTGGCCACCATGGACGAGGCCGGCTACCTGAACATTGTCGGCCGGAGCAAGGACATGATCATCCGCGGCGGCGAGAACGTCTACCCGCGCGAGGTCGAGGAGTTCCTCTACGGCCACCCTGCTATCGAGGACGTCCAGGTGATCGGGGTGCCGGACGCCAGGTACGGCGAGGAGCTGTGCGCCTGGGTGAAGCTGCGCCGCGGCCAGGACCTGACCGAGGAAGACCTGAAGGCCTACTGCGCCGGGAAGATAGCCCACTACAAGGTGCCCCGGTACGTGCGGTTCACCGAGGAATTCCCGATGACCGTCACCGGCAAGGTGCAGAAGTTCAAGATGCGGGAGGTCTCCTCGGCCGAGCTCGGCCTGGAGGCCCTGGCCGGGACGCAGACCGCGTGAGGGCGCTCCCCGGTACCCTCACAGCTAGTTCAGAGTCTCTCTTCATCAAGCCGTTAGCTGCGGCTGGCAGCGTTTGCTGCTGTGCACTCAGTATCGGCGTCTTACGGTACCCCACGGCCGGCGGGCGGCCGGGCGACCCGCGGCCGGATGACCCGCGGTCAGCAGGCGGCACCGCCCCGGCCCGGGCTCGTCAAGGTTGCCCTGACGGTGGCCGGCATCGGCCTGGGTGTCACGACCGCACTGACGATCACGACCGAGACGGCCAGCCAGTTCAGCGCCCCCGGCGGGCAGGCCACGTTCGCCGGCAGCCTGACCGGCATGGTGGGCACCTACCTGGCGCTGATGATGGTGCTGCTGGTCAGCCGCATCCCGTTCGTCGAGCAGACGCTGGGCCAGGACGGGCTGGTGCGCTGGCACCGGCGGCTTGCGCCGTGGCCGATCAGCCTGCTGATCGCGCACGCCCTGCTCATCACCCTGGGGTACGCGCAGGCGGCCAGGACAGGCGTCATGCACGAGGTCGGCACGCTGCTCAGCCGGTACCCGGACATGCTGACCGCCACCGCGGCGCTGGGCCTGATGTGCCTGGCCGGGGTGATCTCGATCCGGGCGATCCGGCGGCGGCTGCGCCGCGAGACCTGGTGGGCCATCCACCTCGGCATGTACCTGGCCCTGGCCATCTCCTTCGCCCACGTCGTCGTGCTCGGCCCCGCCTTCGTCGGTCACCCGTTCACCCAGGTGGTGTGGGCGGCGGTATGGGCGGCGACCGCCGGCCTGGTGCTGGCCTACCGGGTCGGCCTGCCGGTGGTCCGCAGCCTGCGGCACCGGCTGGTGGTGACCGAGGTGCGGCCCGAGGGTCCCGGCGTCGTGTCGGTCATCTGCACCGGCCGGCACATCGACCGGCTGGCCGTATCGGGCGGGCAGTTTTTCTGCTGGCGGTTCCTGACCAGGGGAATGTGGTGGCAGGCTCACCCCTTCTCGCTGTCGGCGCTGCCGCGGCCGCCTTACCTGCGGCTGACCGCCAAGGGCCTGGGCGACTACTCGGCTTCCCTCGCCCGGCTCCGGCCCGGCACCAAGGTCATGGTGGAGGGACCGTACGGGACGTTCACCCGGCACGCCCAGGAGCGGCAGCGGGTGCTGCTGATCGCCGCGGGCATCGGGGTCACCGCGCTGCGCGCCCTGCTGGAGGACCTGCCGGCGGGCTCGCGGCCGGCCGTGATCCTGCGCGCCACCCGGCCGGATGACCTCGTGCTCGCCGCCGAGGTCCGCGAGCTCGTCCAGCACAAGCGGGGCTCGCTGCACGAGCTCGTCGGCAGCCGCGAGCAGGCGGCCGTGACCGGGCAGGCGCTGCGCCGGCTGGTGCCCGACCTGCACCGGCGCGACGTCTACGTCTGCGGTCCCGAGGGCTTCGTGACCGACGTCGTCGCGCTGGCCAGGTCCCTCGGCGTCCCGGACGAGGCCCTTCACCACGAGGCGTTCGCCCTGTGAGTATGAATAACAATGAATAACACTGTGAGAACGAGAGGCACACGGTGAGAACCGGGGGCAGGGCCATGCAGCGGGCGCCGCTGCTCGTCATCTCCGGCGCCGTGGTCGGCTTCACCGGCCTGATCGGCTGGCACTCAGTGGCCGGGACGGGGCCGGCGGTACCGCAGGCCGCGGCAGGCGGCCCGGCCGGCCCGTCCACACCGGCTGCAGCGGGCTCCGGCACCCGGCACAGGCACCAGGCCCGCCGGGGCGCCAGCGCACGGCACGCGGCGGCGAGCGGCGCCGTGCGCACCGCGACCGGGCCCGTGTTGAATTTCGGCTACGGGTCGATCGCGGTGCGGGTCACGGTCCGCGGCAACTCGATCATCGCCGCCTCGGTCAGCACGCTGACGACGCTCGAGCCGACCTCGCAGCAGATCTCCGGGCAGGCCATCCCCCTGTTGCACTCCGAGGTGCTCGCCGTGCACAGCGCCAGGATCAACGGGGTGAGCGGCGCGACTTACACGAGCGAGGGCTACTACCGCTCGCTCGAGGCGGCGCTGGCCCAGCTGCACGTCCGTTGACCACGGCAGCCGGCGGGCAGCGCGGCACCGGCGCGGGGCAGCAGGCGCCGGCCGTGACGCACACCGAGGACGTGATGGGCACGATCGTGTCCTTCACCGTCGTCCCCGGCGACCTGCCGGCCACCGCGGCGCGGGCGGCGGTCGCCGACGCCTGCCGCACGGTGCACCGGGCCGACGAGGTGTTCAGCACCTGGAAGCCGGACAGCCCGGTCAGCCGCCTGCGCCGCGGCGCGGCCACGCTGGGCATGATGCCGCCCGAGGTGGCGGAAGTGCTGGCCCTGTGCCGGCAGGCCAGGACAGCGTCCCGCGGCTGGTTCGACCCGTGGGCCATGCCGGGCGGGGTGGATCCGACCGGCATGGTCAAGGGCTGGGCGGTGGAACGGGCCGCCGCCGTCCTGCGCCAGGCCGGAGCCGCCGCGGCGCTGGTCAACGGCGGCGGGGACCTAGCGGCGTTCGGGTCGCCCGGCCGGGGCCAGCGCTGGCGGGTGGGCATCCGGCACCCGTGGCGGCCAGATGCGCTGGCCGGCATCGTGGAGGTGCGGGCGGCGATAGCCACGTCCGCCAGCTACGAGCGCGGCGCGCACCTGCTCGACCCGGCCACCGGCCGGCGCGGCAGGCACTGCCTCCGCGACCGTGCTCGGTCCCAGCCTGGCGCTGGCCGACGCGCTGGCCACCGCGGTGGCCGTCGGCGGCGACGCGGCGCTGGATGCGGTGGCCGCGCTCGACGGGTACGAGGGCTACCTGATCCGCGCCGATGGCAGCGAAGCGGACACGAACGGGATCGAATTCGTCCGGTGAGGCCGCCCGGCGGCCGGCCCGGCAGCGGGCCGCACGGCAGCGGGCCGCGGCGCCTCCGGGCAGCGCCGCAGCTGAGCCGTGGCTGAGAGGACGCTGAGAACCGTTCTGCTCCCGTAACCTCGATCGCGTACCATCGCGTGCCATGCATATCGACGCGGTCTTCGCCGCCATCGGGCGCTTCGCTGTGCGGTTCCGCTGGCTCGTCGTCGCCGCGTGGGTTGTCCTGGCGTTCGTCGCGGTCAGCGTGCTGCCCTCGCTGTCCAGCGTGACCCAGAGCAACAACACCAAGTTCCTGCCGGCCAGCGCGCCGAGCATGCACGCCGCGACGCTGGCCGCGCCGTTCGGCACCACCAACCTGCAGCCCATCCCGCTGGTCGCCGCCCGTACCAGCGGGCCGCTGACCGGCGCCGACCTGACCGCGCTCACGGCCCTGAAGCGCCAGCTGCTCAAGGTCCCGACGGTCTCCGCCATCAAGGATCTCGGCCAGTCCGGCGATGGCCACGCCGACCAGCTGGTCGTGCTGGCCAAGTTCGCCAGCGGCAACCAGAACGGTGACACCGACCTGGTCAACGCGCTCCGCGCGAAAATCGCCCAGGCCCACCTGCCCGCCGGGATGCAGGCGCACCTGGCCGGCGACATCGCCATCCAGGTGGATCAGCAGAAGGCGTCCGGCAACACGGGCAACCAGCTGCAGTCACTGTCCGCCCTGTTCATCATCGTGCTGCTGGTGCTGATCTTCCGGTCGCTGTCGCTCGCCCTGCTCACGCTCGCGCCCGCCTTCCTGGCCATCACCATCTCCGGGCCGCTGGTCGGCCTGGCCGGCCAGCACGGCCTGAAGGTCTCCCCGATCGCCCAGTTCCTGCTCATCGTGCTCGTGCTCGGCGCCGGTACCGACTACGGGCTGTTCCTGGTGTTCCGGGTGCGCGAGGAGCTGCGCCGCGGGCTGGCCAACAAGGACGCCGTGATCAGGGCGCTGACGAAGGTCGGCGAGTCGATCACGTTCTCCGCCGCGACGGTGGTCGCGGCGCTGATCAGCCTGCTCGCGGCCACGTTCCCGTTCTACTCCCAGCTCGGCATCCCGCTGGCCATCGGCATCGGCGTCATGCTGGTGGCCGGCCTCACGCTGCTGCCGGCGCTGCTGTCGATCAGGCTCAGCGCCATCGACGCCAAGCGGCGGCTGTTCGACCGGCGGTTCGGCCGCGAGAAGCTGATCCCCTGGAGCATCCAGACCAAGGGCGGCATGGGGGTCTGGAGCCGGGTGGCCGGCCGCGTCGTCAGCCATCCGGTGCCGACGCTGCTGATCGGCGTGATCTTCTTCGGCGCGCTGGCGATCGGCGCGACCGGCTACAAGGGCGGCGGGTTCGGCGGCAGCACGACCCCGCCGTCGGGCACCGACTCCGCCCAGGGCACGGCGCTGCTGACCAGGTACTTCCCGCAGTCCTCCGCGAACCCGACCAACATCATCTTCAAGCTGGCCACGCCCGCCTGGCAGAACCCCGCGGTGCTGGCCGCCGCGGAGGGCAAGCTCCGCGCCAGCGGGCTGTTTACCCAAGTCAGCGGCCCGCTGGACCCGCAGGGCGTCGCGCTCACGCCGGCCCAGTTCACCGCGCTTCACGCGGCGCTCGGCCCGGCCAAGGCGCTGCCCCCGGTCCCGCCCGCCGGCTCGCGCATCCCGGCGGCCGGCTACAACATCTACCGGGCCACCGCGAACTACGTCAGCCCCGACGGGCTGACTGTGCAGTACCAGACCGGGCTGAAGGCCGGGCGACGCCGGCAGTACCTCGGCCATGAACGCGGTTCCCTCCGTCCGTGCCGAGACCACCGCCGTGGCCAGGGCGATTGGCGCCAGAGACTCCGCCGTGGGCGGCGAGGCGCCCGCCATCTACGACATCAGCAACATCTCCAACGGGGACCTGGTCCGGGTGATCCCCATCGCGATCGTGGTGATCGGCCTGCTGCTGGCGCTGGTCCTGCGCAGCCTGGTGGCGCCGCTGTACCTGATCGCGTCGGTGGCGATTTCCTACCTGGCCGCGCTCGGCCTGTCCGTGCTGCTGTTCCTCAAGCTCGGGAACGCGGGCGGGCTGATCTTCTTCCTGCCCTTCCTGATGTTCATCTTCCTGCTCGCGCTCGGCGAGGATTACAACATCCTGGTGATGACCAGGATCCGGGAGGAATCGAGCCAGCACAGCCTGCGCGAGGCGGTGACCCGTGCGATCACGGCCACCGGCACCACGGTGACCTCGGCCGGCCTGGTGCTCGCGGGCACGTTCGGGGTGCTGGCGATCGTGGCCGGCGGCGGCTCGAGCGGCGGTCCCATCCGCGACGTGGGCGTGGGGCTCGCGCTCGGCATCCTGATGGACACGTTCCTGGTCAGGACGCTGCTCGTGCCCTCCACCGTCGTCCTGCTCGGCCGGTGGAACTGGTGGCCGTCCCGGATGAGCCGCGCCCACGCGCACCCGGACGCCGCTCCCCTGCCCGCCGTGCCGGGCCTGGACGAGGCGCACGGCGAGCTGGGTAACGGGCAGCCCGAACGTCTGAAGGCGGCCGATCCGCCCGCTTAGCCGGACTCGGCGGGAGAAGACCGGGCGGCTCATGAAACATCCGGCGCGGGAGAGTACCATCTAGGTTACCCGTCAGTAGGGAGACCTTCGTGGCACTGGCATACACGCGTGCTGGATCCGGACCGCCGCTCGTGCTGCTGCACGGGGTGGGTCACCGGCGCCAGGCGTGGGACGCGGTGATGGACCGGCTGACACCGCACCGCGAGGTCATCGCGGCGGATCTGCCCGGGCACGGCGAGTCCGCGCCGATGGACACGAGCCGCCCGGTGACCGACGTCCTCGCCGGGGAGGTCATCGGCCTGCTCGACCAGCTCGGGCTGGACCGCCCGCACATCGGGGGGAACTCCCTCGGCGGCAGGATAGCGCTGGAGGCCGCCGGGCTCGGCCGGGCGGCCAGCGTCACGGCGATCTCCCCGGCGGGCTTCTGGCGCGGCGATCGCGAGCTCGCTTACATCAGGGCCGTCTTCAAGAGCATGGAGGCGCTGGGCGCGCGGCTGGAGCCGCTGGCGCCGAGGCTAGCCAGGACCACCGCCGGCCGGGCGGTGCTGGTGTCCACGATCGTGAACAGGCCGTCCAGGATGAGCCCGGAGCAGGTGCTGGGCGACCTCACCGCGTTCCTGGCGGCCAGGCCGGCGATGGACGCGATCCTGGCCGCAGCGCCCCTGTTCACCGGGAAGGTCCCTGACGACGTGCCCGTCACGATCGCGTGGGGGAACCGGGACCGGCTGACCCGGCCGCGCCAGGCCCTGGTCGCCCGGACCTGGCTGCCGGAGGCTACGTTCGTCCGGCTGCGCGGCTGCGGGCACGTCCCGATGACCGACGACCCGGCCATGGTCGCGCGCGTCCTGCTGCGCGGCAGCGACCCGGCCCGCACGTCCTGAGCCGGGGCGCCCGGTCACACAGCCGCTGGCCAGCCAGTAGCGGGCCAGCCAGCCAGCCGTGTCCCGGTCAGCCGCTGGCCAGCCAGTGGCGGGCCAGCCAGCCGCGGACCGGTCAGCCGCGGACCGGACGCCGCGCGATCACGGTGAGCTCGACGAGGCCGCCGCCGAGCAGGGCCGCGCCCACGGTCGTCCGCACCGGCCTGGGCTCGGGGAAATGCTTCTCGTAGACGGCGTTGAAGCGCTGGAACGCCGCGAGGTCCGAGAGGTGCGCCTGGCAGGACACCACGTCCTCGATCGTGCAGCCGGCCTCGCCGAGCAAGGTGGTGATCTTGCGCAGCGCGTCGCTGGTCTGATCCTCGATGGTCTCGCCGGCCCCCATCTGGCCGGCCAGGAACACCCAGCCGCCCACGGCCAGGCCGGGTGAATAGGGGCCGCCAGGCGGGGCCGACGCCGACGTGATGAGGGTCTTGTCCGTCACAGTTCCTCCGCGATCTTGCGCTTGAGGTCCGCCAGGGCGGCCTCGTCACGCTGGTAGAACGTCCACTGGCCGATGCGCTTGCTGGTGACCAGGCCGGCCCGGGCCAGCGCCTGCAGGTGCGTGGTCGCTGTCGGCTGGGCGACGCCGAGTTTACGGGCGATGAACACCACGCACACGCCGTCGGAGATCAGGTCACCGTCCTGCTGCGGCGGGAAGTGCGCCCTGGGATCCTTCAGCCACTGCAGCACCTGCAGCCGCTTCTGGCTGGCCAGCGCGGCGAGCACGGCACTGTCAAGCAAGGAGTTCCCCGCGGGCGACGATGACCGCCGAGCCGCCGACCTGCACGCTGGTGACCTGGCCGCCGTCGGCCTCCACCCGGGCGAGCAGGAGGGAAGGGCGGCCGATCTCCTCCCCCTGGCGGATCTCGATCTGCTGGCCGAACGGGATCTGGCCGTGCCGGGCCAGGTGCACGGCCAGCGGGCCGGCCGCCGACCCGGTCGCCGGGTCCTCGGGGACGCCGAGAGCCGGCACGAAGCACCGGGTCTTCCAGCGCGTCCCTGAGCCGGCGAAGCAGCTGACCCCGATGCCGGGCAGCTTGCCCAGAGCGGTCAGGTCGGGCTGCAGGCGGCCGACGGCCTCCTCGCTGTCGAGTGCCACGTAGACGTGCCGCGGCCCGTTGCGGTAGGCCTCGACCGGCAGCTGCGAGGACGCCACGCCGAGCGCAGCGAGCAGCTCAGCGGGCCGCTCGTACGGCTCCCAGGTGGGCACCGGCTGCCGCATCCGGCCCGGCAGGCCGGGCGCGCGGGCCAGACCCGGCAGCTCGGCCGCGGCCTGCGGCTCCGCCGCGCCCGTCGCGGCCTGCGGCTCCGCCGCGTCCGTCGCGGCCCTCGCGGTGAACTCCACCCGGATGACGCCCGCGCCGGTCTCGAGCTCGATCGCGTCCAGGCCGCGCTGCCCGCACAGCACGAACGCGGTCCCCAGCGTCGGGTGCCCGGCGAACGGCAGCTCGGTCACCGGGGTGAAGATCCGGATCCGCGCGTCGCCGGCGTCGTCCGGCGGCAGCACGAACACCGTCTCGGACAGGTTCATCTCCCTGGCTACCTGCTGCATCCGGTCTGTCGTGAGCCCGTCGCCATCGGTGAAGACAGCAAGCGGGTTGCCCTCGAGCGGGGTGCCGGTGAAGACGTCCACGATGACGTAAGGTCGCATAGAACAAAAGCTATATTGCTACTTTTCTATGTGCAACCGGGATACACGGGGAGCCGGACGCGGGTCAGTTCCCGCGGAGGATCCCGCCGATGATGCCGCCGGCCCCGCCGGCCGCGGCCGACTGCGCGGTCGAGTCGGCGGCGATGTACGGCTGGAGCGCGTGGGCCAGGTTCGGCAGCGGCATCGACTGCAGCCAGATCTGCCCCGGGCCGGTGAGCGTCACCAGGTGGAACCCGTCGCTGCCGAAGAGCTTGTTCGCGATGCCGGGCACCTGGGTGATGCTGAACTGGACCTGGGCCTCGAACATGCCGACGTGGCCAGGGTGCACGAGCAGCGTCTGGCCCGCTTCGAGCGTGTAGGTGGTCAGCTCGCCGGACAGCTCGATCCACGCCCGGCCCTCGCCGTCCAGCCGCTGCAGGATGAAGCCCTCGCCGCCCCACAGGCCGCCGCGGAACGACTGCTGCAGCCCGACGCTCGGCGTGATCCCCGGAGTGCTGCAAATCCAGCCGCGCTTGTGCACCAGGAACGACTGCGCGTGGCCGATGTCCACCGGGATGATGTGCCCGGGCAGCTTCGCCGCGAACGCCACCATGCCCGGGCCGCCGCCGGCCTCGAAGCGGGTCAGGAAGATCCCGCCGCCGCCGATCGCGCGCTTGAGGCCCTGCATGAGACCGCCGCCACCGCCGCCGGTGGAAGTCGTCTGCGACATCTGCACGTTCGGCGACATCCACGACAGCTCGCCGTGAGCCGAGATGAGCTGCTCCCCCTGCTGCAGGTGCACCTCGAGCACCGGCATCGTGCTGCCCTTGACTTCGGCCTGCATCCCCGTCTCCTCCGCTGCCTGGGCCGGCCGCATTGCCGTCCTCGCCCGGAACACGCTACTCCGACCCGGCCGCTGCTACCGCGTAGCTGGCCCCTGCTACGTTGGACAATCCGCGAGCCGCTGGAGGGCCGATGGCGCCGGTCACGTTCACCGACACGCAGACCTGGTACGCCGGCCTGCCCACGATGTACGGAGCCGCCGCCGCGCTGATCACCGACCCGGCCGGCCGGGTACTGCTGGTCAAGCCGAACTACCGCGAGCACTGGTCGCTGCCCGGCGGCATCCTCGAGCACGGCGAGCCGCCGCATGCGGGCTGCGCCCGCGAGGTCGCGGAGGAAGTCGGCCTGCACATCCTGGTCGGGCCGCTGCTCGTGGTGGACTGGGCGCCGCCCGACCAGCAGCGGCCCAGGCCGTTCGTCTACTTCGTGTTCGACGGCGGCGAGATCGCCGCTGACACCGAGATCCGGCTGCAGGAAGAGGAGCTGGACGGCTACCGGTTCACCGAGCCGGGTGAGCTCGGCTCCTACCTGCCGCCGTTCATGCAGGCTCGCTACGCGGCCGCGGTGCACGCCCGCGCCACCGGCGCGGCCGTCTACCTGCCCGCCCAGGCCGGTTAAAGAGCCCGGGCAGCGTGGATGCCTAGTTGCACCCCACCCAAGGGGTAAACATCGGCATCGATCACTCTCGGGGCCGCGCCCCGCGGGCCGGTGAGCCCGAGCCGGCTGTGCCTCACCAGTGCTCGCGGTGGACGACCTCATCGAACGGGCGGCGGTTGGGGTGCTTGATCGGCACGAGCGGGCGGTCGGCCGGGTAGCCGAACGAGATCAGGTAGGCGCAGTACCTGCCGGCGGGAAAGCCGAGCAGCTCGCGGGCGCGGTCCTGGTCACCCACCGCCGAGTGGCAGCTGCCGATCCCGAGGTCCGCCGCGGCGATCATCATGCTCATCGTGGCCTGGCCGAGGTCGTAGTTCACCCGGGCCAGGCGCTGGTCGCTGTCCGGCCGCGGAGCGACCAGCGCGATCGTGGCCGCCGAGCCGGCCACGTGGCCGGCGCCCTGCCACACCCGGGACAGCTCGGTCAGGTGCGCCCGCTCGGTGACCGCGACGAAGTCCCACGGCTGCCAGTTCTGCGAGGAAGGAGACCGGCGGCCGGCTTCGGTGATCCGGTCGAGGTGCTCGGCGGGAATCGGCTTGTCGGCGTACTCCCGCACGTTGCGCCGTGCGGTGATCGCATCCCAGGTTTCCACCTCTTCACCCTACTCAGGCCCCTGGAGGCGGCCGTCTGGCCCTGCGCGCTGGTGCGTGGCCTGCACCGTTAGGAAAAATCAAACCCGCCAGGGCAGCCGTTGTGCTCGGCGATCAGCCCGGCGACGGTGGCGATCGCGATCTCGGCCGGTGCCCTGGACCCGATGTTCAGGCCGATCGGGCGGTGCACGCGGGCGATGTCGGCGGCGGGCACGCCGAGCTCGGTGAGGGCGGGGATGTGCGGGGCGGGATGGCGCGGACTGCCCATCAGCCCGATCCAGTTCGCCTGGCCGGCCAGGATGTCGCGCAGCATGACGCCGAGCTCGGGCCGGTGGTGGTCGGTCATGACCACGTCGGCGTCGGGGTCGGCGATCTCGGCGAAGCTGGCGGCCACCTTGACCCCGGGAGGTCCGGCGGCGGCGCGGTCAGGGTCGGGCTCCAGCAGCACCGGGCGGTAGCCCACGTCGCTGCCGTAGCGCAGCAGGAACTCGGCGACCGGGGAGGCGAACACGGCAACGAGCGTGCGGGCGGCCGGCGTGGCGGGCGCGTACCCGTGCGCGACCGCGTCCCCGTGCGCCGCCGCGCACTCGGGGCCATCATCATGCATATGCGGATCGGTCATGGATCCGAGCTTGCCATGACCGGCGCCCGGCGGCTACGGGCGGGCTCCGGCCTCCCCGGCGTGGCCGCGCCGCAGGCGCGTGCCGTCCGGCTGGCGCCCGCCCGGCTGGCGGTGGTCAGGCGAGACCGAGCAGGGACTCGATGCCGACGGTGAGGCCGGGCGGCAGCGAGGCGGTGCGGCGGACGGCGAGCAGCACGCCGGGCATGAACGACGCCCGGTCGAGCGAGTCGTGCCGGATGGTCAGGGTCTCGCCGTGCCCGCCGAGCAGCACCTCCTGGTGCGCCACCAGGCCGGCCAGCCGGACCGCGTGCACGTGCACGTCATCCACGACCGCGCCGCGGGCGCCGGGCAGCGCGGTCACGGTGGCGTCCGGCGGCGCCCCCAGCCCGGCGGCGGCCCGGGCGGCGCCGATCAGCGAGGCGGTGCGCAGCGCGGTGCCCGACGGGGCGTCGGCCTTGCCGGGGTGATGCAGTTCCACGATCTCGGCCGAATCGAAGAACCGGGCGGCCTGCACGGCGAAGTGCATCATCAGCACCGCGCCGACGGAGAAGTTCGGGGCGATGAGGACGCGGGACGGCTCGCCGCCGGCCAGCCATTCCCGGACCTGGCTGAGCCGGGTCTCGTCGAAGCCGGAGGTTCCGACGACGCAGTTCAGGCCGTTGTCGATGCACCATTGCAGGTTGTTCATCACCGACGACGGGTCCGTGAAGTCCACGATCACGTCACAGTCCTCGAGCGGCTGCATGCTGTCGCCGACGTCCACGGCGGCCGCCAGCGTCAGGTCGCCCGCCGCGCTGATCGCGCGGCTGACCTCCGACCCCATCCGCCCCTTGGCCCCGAGCACGCCGACGCTGATCATCGTGACCTCCCGTCGGTCCTGGTCAGGCGAGCGTGGCGGCGAAGGTGTCCGCGTCGTCGAACGGGCCGACGACGGCAAGCACCTTGGGCCGGGACAGCACGTCGGCGGCGGCCGCGCGCACCTCGTCGTGTGTCACCGCCTCGATCGAGGCGAGGATCTCATCGACCGGCTCGAGCCTGGGGTACACGAGCTCGGACTTGCCCAGCCTGCTCATCCGCGAGGACGGGTCTTCCAGGCCGAGCACGATCGAGCCGCGCAGCTGGCCCTTGCCGCGGGAGAGCTCGGTGTCGGACAGGCCGCCGTCGATCACCTTGGCGATCTCGTCGCGGCAGATCGCGAGCACCTCGTCGGCCTTGGCCGGCAGGCAGCCGACGTACACGCCCCAGACGCCGCTGTCGGCGAGCTGGGAGTTGAAGCTGTACACCGAGTAGGCCAGGCCGCGCTTCTCCCGCACCTCCTGGAACAGGCGGGACGACATGCCGCCGCCGAGTGCCGCGTTCAGCACGCCGAGCGCGAACCTGCGGTCGTCAGTCCGGGACAGGCCGTCGCAGCCGAGCACGAGATTGGCCTGCTCGATGCCGCGGGACACCAGCCGGACGTGGCCGGCCGGCGGCGTGTCGTGCGGCACTACGTACCGTCCGCCGACGCGCGGCGGCGCGGGGTCACGGTGCGCCGCCTCGCCGCTGGTGACGGCCGCGAAACCCTGCCGGACCAGATCCACCACCTGCTCGTGCCGGAGGTTCCCGGCGGCGGCGACCACCACGTGCGGCGGGGTGTACCGGGCATGGTAGTGCTCGGTGATCTGGTCCCGGGTGATCGCGTTGATCGAGCTCACCGTGCCCAGGATCGGGCGGCCGAGCGGGGTGTCGCCGAACAGCGCGGCGGCGAACGCCTCGTGCGCGGTGTCGGAGGGGTCGTCCTCGTTCATCGCGATCTCTTCGAGCACCACGCCCCGCTCGGCGTCCACGTCGCGCGGGGTGATCAGCGAGCTGGTCACCATGTCGCAGAGCACGTCGATCGCCAGCGGCAGGTCGGCGTCGAGCACCCGCGCGTAGTAGCAGGTGAACTCCTTGCCGGTGAACGCGTTCAGCTCGCCGCCGACCGCGTCCATGGCGGCGGAGATGTCCAGCGCGGTGCGCCGGCTCGTGCCCTTGAACAGCAGGTGCTCCAGGTAGTGGGTAGCGCCGGCGTGCTCGGTGTCCTCATCGCGCGAGCCGACGCCCACCCAGATGCCGATCGCTGCCGACCGCACGGCCGGCAGCGATTCGGTAATGACCCGGAGCCCGCCGGGGAGCACGGTGCGGGCGACGGTGCTGTCACGGGACGAGAGCCGGGGCGGTGCCCCGGCCTGCCCGTGACGGTCGGGGCCGGCGGGAGTGGCCGGCCGGTGCATGCTCACGACTCGCGTGGCCCCCGGTGGCGGGTCCTGGTCCGGTGGTGACCGTCGCGGCCGCCGTCACGCTGGCCCTCGCGGGGCCCGTCGTCGGCAGCGCCGGCTCCTCCCGGGCTGGCGGGCTGTCCGAGTGACCCTCGGCGGCCTCCCGCTCGGCGACCTCGACCGGAATCAGCGAGAGCTTGCCGCGGTCGTCCACCTCACGGATCTCGACCTGGATCTTCTCGCCGACCTTGATCACGTCATCCACGTTGTCGATCCGGGCGCCGCCGTGCAGCTTGCGGATCTGGGTGATGTGCAGCAGGCCGTCCTTGCCGGGCAGCAGCGAGATGAACGCGCCGAACGTGGTCGTCTTCACCACCGTGCCGAGGAAACGCTCGCCCACCTCGGGGATGTGCGGGTTGGCGATCGCGTTGACCGCGGCCCGGGCCGCCTCGGCGGACGGGCCGTCGGTGGCGCCGATGTAGATCGTGCCGTCGTCCTCGATGGTGATCTCGGCGCCGGTGTCCTCCTGGATCGAGTTGATCATCTTGCCCTTCGGCCCGATGACCTCGCCGATCTTGTCCACCGGGACCTTGACCGTGATGATCCGCGGCGCGGTGGGACTCATCTCGGCCGGCTCATGGATGGCTTCGCGCATGACGTCCAGGATGGTCAGCCTGGCGCCGCGCGCCTGGGTGAGCGCGCTGGCGAGGACCGCCGCGGGAATGCCGTCCAGCTTGGTGTCGAGCTGCAGGGCGGTGATCACGTCCCGGGTGCCGGCCACCTTGAAGTCCATGTCGCCGAACGCGTCCTCGGCGCCGAGGATGTCGGTGAGCGTGACGTACTGCCCGCCGTCGTGAATGAGGCCCATGGCGATGCCCGCCACCATGTCCTTGAGCGGGACCCCGGCGTCAAGCAGCGCCATCGTGGACGCGCAGACCGAGCCCATCGAGGTGGACCCGTTGGAGCCGACCGCCTCGGACACCTGGCGGATGGCGTAGGGGAACTCCTCGCGGAGCGGCAGTACGGGGACCAGTGCCCGCTCGGCGAGCGCCCCGTGACCGATCTCCCGGCGCTTGGGCGAGCCCACCCGGCCGGTCTCCCCGGTCGAGTACGGCGGCATGTTGTAGTTGTGCATGTAGCGCTTGGTGCGCTCCGGGTTGAGCGTGTCGATCATCTGCTCCATCCGGAGCATGTTCAGCGTGGTCACGCCCAGGATCTGCGTCTCGCCGCGCTCGAACAGCGCCGAGCCGTGCACCCGGGGGATGACGTGCACCTCGGCGGAGAGCTGGCGGATGTCGGCCAGCCCGCGGCCGTCGATGCGGACCCCGTCACGGATGACCCGCTCCCGGACCAGCTTCTTGGTCAGCGCGCGGAAGGCGGCGCTGATCTCCTTCTCCCGGTCCGGGAACTGGCTGGACAGCTTCTCTACCGCCAGCGCCTTGATCCGGTCGGTCTCGGCGTCGCGCGGCTGCTTGCCGGCGATCGTGAGCGCCTGCGCGAGCTCGTCGGAGACCGCGTCGGCCAGGGCGTCGTAGACGTCCTGCTGGTAGTCCACGAAGACGGGGTAGTCGGCCGTCTCCTTGGCAGCCGCCGCTGCCACCCGCTGCTGAGCCTCGCAGAGCAGCTTGATGAACGGCTTGGCCGCCTCCAGGCCCTGCGGCACGGTCTCTTCGGTGGGAGCGACCGCCCCGCTGCCGGCGTCGGCGAGCAGCCGCAGCGTGCGCGGCGTGGACTCGGCCTCGACCATCATGATGGCCACGTCGCCGTCGTCCAGCACGCGGCCGGCCACGACCATGTCGAAGGTCGCGTCCTCCAGCTGCGGGTGAGTGGGGAAGGCCACCCACTGGCCCTTGATCAGCGCGACCCGGACGCCGCCGATCGGCCCGGAGAACGGCAGGCCGGCCAGCTGGGTAGACAGCGAGGCAGCGTTGATCGCCACCACGTCGTACAGGTGCTCGGGATGCAGGGCCATGATCGTCTCGACGATCTGGATCTCGTTGCGCAGGCCCTTGACGAACGACGGCCGCAGCGGCCGGTCGATCAGCCGGCAGGTGAGGATCGCGTCCTCGGACGGACGGCCCTCCCTGCGGAAGAACGAGCCGGGAATCCGGCCCGCCGCGTACATTCGCTCTTCCACGTCCACGGTGAGCGGGAAGAAGTCGAGGTTGTCCTTGGGGTGCTTGGACGCAGTCGTCGCGGACAGCACCATCGTCTCGTCGTCCAGATAGACGACGGCCGATCCGTTGGCCAGGCGCGCCAGGCGCCCGGTTTCAAACCTGATCGTGTGAGTGCCGAATTGGCCGTTGTCAATAACGGCTTCGGCGGTATGCACACCCTCCACGGGTGAGACCTCCTTGCGGGTATGTGCGGCTCGGTGCCGCACCTGGATCCCGCGCCCTGGTGCTCGCGCTGGGCTGCCCGCCGCCGGTGCGTGCCGCCTCGGCCAAGTGGCCGCTATGGCGGCCGGTCTTCGATCGAAGCCCTCGGCTTGCCCGCTGGCGACGTTCTTGCGTTTCGTCGTATCCAGCGGATCCGGGGACCACTACCGAGGACCGGCCCTTAGTGCCTTGCGCTCGCTCCGGGATCGGGCTGCGGGACATCGATCCTAGGTGTATTCAGTTGTAACAACGGGCCCGGCCGGGCACTTCCCCGCCCGGGCTCTGCCTGCGCAGGTTACCCCGCGCGGGCTCGTTACCTGCGCAGGCCCAGGCGCTCGATCAGCGCGCGGTAACGGGAGATGTCGGTCTTCTGCAGGTACTTCAGCAGGCGCCGGCGCCTGCCGACCAGCAGCAGCAGCCCGCGGCGGCTGTGGTGGTCGTGCTTGTGCACCTTGAGGTGCTCGGTCAGGTCACTGATCCGTCGGGTCAGCAGCGCGACTTGGACTTCCGGCGAACCGGTGTCACCCTCACTGGTCGCGTGCTGGCCGATGATTTCCGTTTTCACGGTGCTGTCGAGCGGCACGTGGCTCCTTCATGCGAATCGTTGTTGCGCTGCCGCGCAGCACGGCGGCAGCGTGGGCCCGGTGGATTGCGTGGAACAGCGGGGGTCGACGCCTGCTGCATGAGGGCGCAGCACAGTACGGCGAACCGTCCACCGGCCGCAACTCACCGTATCACGCCCGGCCGGCCCGCAGCTCCAAGTCGGGACGTCCCGGCCGTGGCCTCATCAGCGCCCGGCCGTGCGGTCGTCACGGCCCGGCCGTGATGGCCCTGGCCTCGTTGACGTCCACCCGCATCTGCGCGATCAGGTCATCGAGGGAGCCGAACCTGACCGTGGCGCGCAGCCTGGCGGCGAAGTCCACCGCCACGTGCGCCCCGTACAGGTCCAGGTCGTCGCGGTCCAGCGCGTAGGCCTCCACGGTCCGCTCGCTGCCGTCGAAGGTGGGGTTGGTGCCGATCGAGATCGCGGCGGGCCAGCTCTGCTCCGGCGAGCCGTCCGCGGCCAGGCTGGACAGCCAGCCCGCGTAGACGCCGTCCGCGGGGATGGCGGTGTGCGGCGGGGTCTCCAGGTTCGCGGTCGGGAAGCCGAGCGCCCGTCCCCGCTGCTGCCCGCGCACCACCACGCCCTCCACCCGGTGCGGGCGGCCGAGCGCCTGCGCGGCCGCGGCGACATCGCCGGCGGCGAGCCGCTCCCTGATGTAGCTGGACGAGATCGTCCCCTCGCCGGAGACCAGCAGCGGCACGCCCTCGGCGGTGAAGTCGTACTTCTCCCCCAGCTGCTGCAGCAGCGCCACGTCACCCGCGGCCTTGTGGCCGAACCGGAAGTTCTCGCCGACCACCACCCGCGCGGCGTGCAGCCGGTCGGCCAGCACCGTGCGGACGAACTCGTCCGGGCCGAGCTGGGAGAACTCGTAGCTGAACGGCAGCACGCACACCGCGTCCACGCCGAGCCCGGCGAGCAGCTGCGCGCGCCGCCGCGCCGTGCACAGGAACGGCGGATGCGTGCCCGGCCGCACCACCTCGTCCGGGTGCGGGTCGAAGGTGACCACCACGACCGGCAGCGCCAGGCCGCGCGCGGCGGCCACGGCGTGGCTCACGATGCGCTGATGGCCGCGGTGCACGCCGTCGAAGACGCCCACGGTGGCCACGCAGGAACGCCAGCCCGCGGGCACGTCGTCCAGCCCGTGCCAGAGCTGCACGCTAACCTCCCCATCGGTGTGACAGCGGTGCCCGTGACGGACACCCGACTCCTAAGCCTGCCATGTGATCGACAGCGGAGCTCACCAGCCGCGGCATCAGGGCACGAAGACGGCGAGCGGACGGCACTGGTCCGCTTCCTCGGTGACGAGGGCGATGAACGAGCCGTCCGGCCCGAACGCCGCGGCCGGCCCCTCGCCCAGGCCCGCCGCCTGCAGCCGGCCGCCGTGCGCCAGCCGGGCCGCCTGCTCGGCGGACAGGTCGAGCCGCGGGAAGGCGGCCGCGGCCGCCGCGGCCAGCGGCTGCACGTCCAGCACGTCGGCGAGCTGGCCGAGCGTGCGCGCGTCGTCCTCGCGGTAGGGCCCGACCCTGGTGCGGCGCAGGCTGATCAGGTGCCCGCCCACGCCGAGCGAGGCGCCGAGGTCGCGGGCCAGCGCGCGGATGTAGGTCCCGCTCGAGCAGGTGACGGACACCTCAGCGTCGAGCAGGCCGGCCTGCCGGCGCACCGCCCGGACGGTGAGCTCGCGCACGGTCACGGTGCGCGGCTCGAGCCGCGGCGGCGCCCCCTCGCGGGTGAGCTTGTAGGCGCGCTTGCCGCTCACCTTGACCGCGCTCACCGCGGGCGGCACCTGGCGGATCTCCCCGCGCAGCGCGGCGAGGCCCGCGGTCAGCTCCTCGTCGGTGACGCCGCTGGCTGAGGTCGCGGCCACGATCGCCCCGTCGGCGTCGTCGGAGTCGGTGACCTGGCCGAGCCGGATGGTGGCCGAGTATTCCTTCTCGGTCAGCGCGAGGTGACCGAGCAGCCGGGTGGCCTTCTCCACCCCGACCACGAGCACCCCGGTCGCCATCGGGTCCAGCGTGCCGGCGTGACCGACCCGGCGGGTCCCGGCCAGCCTGCGGATATGCGCCACGACGTCATGTGAGGTCAGGCCAGCGGGCTTGTCCACGATGATGAGGCCGTCCGGCGCCATCACCGGCCGCCGTCCCCGGCCGCGCGGGCCGCCGCCGTGATCACCGGCCCGGGGCGGGCCGGGACCGGCCCGGCCCCGTCCGGGTCCGCCGCGAGCAGGGCACGCAGCCGGGTGAGCGCCTCCGGCACGGTCCCGCAGGTGCTGAAGCCCGCCGCCCGGCTGTGCCCGCCGCCGCCCAGCGCCATGCAGGCCCGCGCCACGTCCACCTGCCCCTTCGACCGCGCCGAGACGTGCCAGCAGCCGTCGTCGGCTTCCTTGAAGACGACGGCGACCTCGGCCTCCTCGGTGCGGCGCACCACGTCGATCACCGATTCCGCGGCCTCGTACGGCAGCTGTCCGCCCGCCCGGTCCTGCCGGGTCACCGTCGTCCACACCAGGCCGTGGCCGCGGGCCTGCCCGGGCTCGAGCACGGCCCGGCCCAGCGCCGCGGACAGCATCCGGAGGTAGCCGAACGGCGCCCGGTCCATCAGCTCGCGCGCGAACACGCCGGGGTCCAGGCCGGTCTCGATCAGCCGCGCCGCCAGCTGGTGCACCTGCGGCGTGGTGGCGAACCTGAACGATCCGGTGTCGGTCACCAGGCCGGTGTAGAGCCCGGCCGCAATCGGCACGGTGAGCTCGACGCCCAGCAGGTCGATCAGCTCCGCGGCGAGCACCGCGGTGGCAGCAGCCGCGGGATCGATCAGGTTGATCGTGCCGAATCCCGGGTTGGACGCATGGTGGTCCACCACGATCAGCTGCCCGGCGCGCAGCGCGCTGGCCGCCAGCAGGCCCAGCCGGTCCACGCTCGCGACATCGAAGGTCATCATCAGCGCGGGCCGCTCCGGGAACGCGTCGGCCGGGCTGAGCAGGTCGAGGCCGGGCAGGAAGCGCAGCATCGCGGGAACCTGGAAGGGCCGGTCACCGAACGAGGCGATCACCCGGCCGCGGCCCCGTCCGGCCAGCGCGTGCGCGACCGCGAGCATCGAGCCGAGCGCGTCGCCGTCCGGCCGGACATGGCAGGCCAGGCAGACTTCGCCCGCCCGGTCCAGTTCGGTGACCGCGCGGGCCCATTCTTCCCCCCGAACGGCTCCGGGCAGCGGGCTGGCCGCCGGATCCGGGCTGGCCGCGGGACGGCCGCCCGCCCCGTCTGCCGCCGCGTCCGTCATGCGTCCGGATCCGCGTCCTGCTGCGCATCCGGGACGGGCTTGTACGGATCCGGGTCACCGGCCGGCTCGGCACCCGCGCGGGTGGCCGCGACGGCCGCGTCCGCCTCCCGGGCGCGGACGACCAGCTCCTCAATGTGCTGGACGTTCTCCGGCACCATGTCGGGCAGGAAGGCCAGCGAGGGGGTGTGCCGCAGCCCGGTCTGACGGCCCACCTCGGACCTGATCACGCCGGTGGCGCTGGCCAGCGCGGCCGCCGTATCCGCGCTCTCCTGCGGGGAGCCGTACACGGTGTAGAAGACCGTCGCTTCCCGCAGGTCGTTGGTCAGCCTGGCCTCGGTGACCGTGACGAAGCCGAGCCGCGGATCCTTGATCCGCCGCTCCAGCATCTCGGCCACGATCTGGGCGATCCGGTCAGCCAGCTTGCGAGCCCTGGCGGCGTCCATGGCCTGTCAGTCCTCCTCATGCCGCAGCCGCTGTCGTGCCGACAGCAGCTCGACTTCCGGGCGCGCGGCGACGAGCCGCTCGCACGCCGTCAGCACGTCGGTGCAGTGTCCCGCGGTCGAGGCCACTACGGCGACTCCGATCTCCGTTCGCCTGTGGGCGTCCAGGTGGCCGGTTTCCGCGACCGCGGCGCCGGGAAAACCGCGCCGCAGGTCTGAGATGAGCGGCCGGACCACCGACCGCTTCTGCTTCAGCGAGCGTACGTCGCCGAGCAGGACGTCCAGTGCCAGCGTGCCCACATACACGAACTACCCCGCTGTCACCGGCCGGCCAGGCCCGCCGGTGACCAGCCTTGTCATGCCCGTGGCTTCTCCCGCATCTCGAAGGTCTCGATCACGTCCTCGACCTTGATGTCGTTGTAGCCGATGCCGATGCCGCACTCGAAGCCCTCGCGGACCTCGGTCACGTCGTCCTTGAACCGGCGCAGCGAGTCCACCGTGAGGTTGTCCGAGACGACCACGCCGTCGCGGACCAGGCGCGCCTTGCTGTGCCTGTTGATCGTCCCGGTGCGCACGATGCAGCCCGCCACGCTGCCGATCCTGGGCACCCGGAAGACCTCCCTGATCTCGGCCGTGCCGAGCTGGACCTCTTCGAACTCGGGCTTGAGCATGCCCTTGAGCGCGGCTTCGACTTCATCGATGGCCTGGTAGATCACCGAGTAGTACCGGATATCCACGCCCTCGCGCTGGGCCAGCTCGCCGGCCCGTCCGGCCGGCCGGACGTTGAAGCCGATGATCACCGCATCGGAGGCGATGGCCAGGTTCACGTCGTCCTGGGTGATCGCCCCGACACCGCGGCCGATCACCCGCAGGCCCACGTCCTCGCCCACGTCGATCTTCACCAGCGCGTCCTCGAGCGCCTCGACCGAGCCGGAGACGTCGCCCTTGACGATGAGCAGCAGCTCCTCCTTCTCGCCGGCCTTGAGCGCGGACTCCAGGTCCTCCAGCGTGACCCTGCGGGTGCGCCGGGCGAACTGCGCGCTGCGCTCCCTGGCCTCGCGCCGCTCGGCGATCTGCCGGGCCATCCGGTCGTCGGAGACGACGATGAAGTTGTCTCCGGCGCCGGGAACCGCGGTGAGCCCCAGCACCTGCACCGGCCGCGAGGGGGGTGCCTCCGACACCGGGTCACCGTTCTCGTCCAGCATGGCCCGGACCCGGCCGAAGGCCTCACCGCAGACGATCGAGTCGCCGACGTGCAGCGTGCCGCGCTGCACGAGCACGGTCGCCACCGGGCCGCGGCCGCGGTCCAGGTGCGCCTCGATGGCCACGCCCTGGCCGTCCTGGCCGGGGTTGGCCCGCAGGTCGAGCTCGGCATCGGCAGTCAGCACGATCGCCTCGAGCAGGCGGTCCAGGCCGGTGCGCTCCCTGGCCGACACGTTGACGAACAGCGTCTGGCCGCCGAACTCCTCGGCCACCAGGCCGTACTCGGTCAGCTGGGCGCGCACCCGCTGCGGGTCGGCACCCTCCTTGTCCACCTTGTTCACCGCCACGACGATCGGCACGCCGGCCGCCTGGGCGTGGTTGAGCGCCTCCGTCGTCTGCGGCTTCACGCCGTCGTCGGCGGCGACCACGAGCACCACCAGGTCGGTGGTCTCGGCGCCGCGGGCACGCATGGCGGTGAACGCCTCGTGGCCCGGGGTGTCGATGAAGGTGATCCTGCGCTCCTGGCCGTCCACCTCGGTGACGACCTGGTACGCCCCGATGTGCTGGGTGATGCCGCCTGCCTCGCGGGCCACGACGTTGGAGTCCCTGATCGCGTCGAGCAGCTTGGTCTTGCCGTGGTCGACGTGACCCATCACGGTGACCACGGGCGGACGCGGCGCGAGATCGGACTCCTCACCCGAGTCCTCGCCGAAGTCGATGTCGAACGACTCCAGCAGCTCCTTGTCCTCTTCCTCCGGGGACACGACCTGCACGTTGTAGTTGAGCTCGGCCCCGAGCAGCTGCAGCGTCTCGTCGTTGACCGACTGGGTGGCCGTGACGAGCTCGCCGAGGTGGAACAGCACCTGCACCAGCGAGGCCGGGTTGGCGTCGATCTTGTCGGCGAAGTCGCTCAGCGAAGCGCCGCGGGACAGCCGGATGACCTGGCCGTTACCGCGCGAGATCTGCACGCCGCCGATCGCCGGTGCCTGCAGGTTGTCGAACTCCTGGCGCCGCTGCTTCTTCGACTTCCGGCCGCGGGCCGGGCGCCCGCCGGGACGGCCGAACGCTCCCGCCGTGCCGCTACGGCCACGGCCGGCGCCGCCCGGGCGCGGGCCGCCGCCGCCAGGACGCGGAGCACCCCCCGTGCCGCCGCCGGGACCGCCGCGGCCGCCGCCGGGTGATGTGCCGACACCGCCGCCGCCGGGCCCGCGGCCGCCTGGCCGCGCGCCGGGACCGCCGCCGGGGCCGCTGCGGGCGCCGCCTGGTCCGCCGGGCCCGCGGCCGCCACTGCCGGGGCCGCCTGGTCCGCCGGGGCCGCCGCTGCTGGGGCGGGGCCGCATGTTCGCCGGGCTCGGCCGCGGGCCGCCGGGCCGCGGCATGTCAGCCGGGCTGGGCCGGCCGGGGCCGGAACCGCCCGGGCGCGTCCCGCCGGACGGCTGTCCCGGCCTGGCTCCCGGCTGGCCGGGCGCCGCGGGGCCTGCGGTTCCCGGCTGCCCGGGACGGGCCTGAGCCGGGCTCGGGCCCGCGCCCATGCCGGTCGCGGTCGAGCTGAACGGGTTGTTACCCGGCCGGGGTCCCGGCCTGGGCATGGACCGCGGGGACGGCGAGGACGCCGGGCGCGGCGTGCCCGCGGGTGCCGCGGGCCTGGTGCCCTGCGGCGCGGCGGGCCGGCCGGGCGCCGGGCGCCCCGCGCCCGGTCCCTGGCCGCGCTCGCCCTGCTCGGGCGCCGCGGCCGGCGCGGCCGGGGCCGCGCTGGCGGCGGGCGCCAGCACCTCGGCCGGGCGGGCCGGACCGCGGTCAGCGGCCGCCGGCGGCGCCTCGGCGACGGGAGCGGCCGGCGCTTGCGCCGCCGCGGCGGCCGGGGCAGCAGGCGCAGGCGCCTGCGGCCTGGCCGGGCGGCCATCGCCACCCTGCCCGCCTGGTGCCGCGGGCGCGGCCGGGCGGGCGGGCCCAGGCTTCGCCGCCTGCGACCCGATGGATTCCCTGAGCCTGCGCACGACCGGCGCCTCAATCGTCGAGGACGCTGAGCGCACGAACTCGCCCATGTCCTGGAGCTGGGCCATCACGGCCTTGCTCTCTACACCAAGTTCCTTTGCGAGTTCGTAAACCCGGACTTTCGCCACTGCGCTCCTGCCTCGGTCCGGTCTACCCGGACCAGCTTCCCGGACCCCCAGCCGGTCCGGAGCAGTGGTTGCTGCTCTAGGCCGGCGTCAGCCTGCTGTTCATCGCCTTGTGCTCATCGGGCGCTCATCGCTGTCTTGACCCGCTTTCCCGAGACGTTTCCGTCCATCCTCTGTCAGTCCGCCCGGCTGAAGATACCCGGCAAGCAGTCGCCCGCCAAGCGGCCCTGACACGCGTAGCGCACGCAGGAACGCCCGGCGGTGCTGTGCTTGTTCCAAGCACCTCTGGCTGGGGTGAAGATACGCGCCCCGGCCAGCCCGCCGCGCCAGGGGGTCGGGAACAAGCTCATTCCCGGCCGCGACTATGCGCAGCAGCTCGGACTTGGCCGCTCGCTCCCTGCACCCCACGCAGGTACGCACCGGAGTGCGGACATGGGTCTGAGGGGCCGCTCGGCCATCTGCGGACAAGTCTACCGCGTCGCGGAGTCGGCGGCGCCGGCAATATTTTCCGGCGCGCCCGGCGGAGCAGCGGCCGATGGCCCGGCCGAGGCGGTGGCCGCGGGTGCGGTGTCCGACACGATGTCGATCTTCCAGCCGGTCAGCCGGGCGGCCAGCCGGGCGTTCTGGCCCTCCTTGCCGATGGCCAGCGACAGCTGGTAGTCGGGGACGGTCACCCGGGCGATCCTGGCCACCGGATCCACGATGTCCACCCGGGAGACGCGGGCCGGTGACAGCGCGTTCCCGACGAATTCAGCCGGGTCGTCCGCGTAGTCCACGATATCGATCTTCTCGCCGTGCAGCTCGGTCATGACGTTGCGGACCCGGCTGCCCATCGGCCCGATGCAGGCACCCTTCGCGTTCACGCCCGGCTGGTGGGACCTGACCGCGATCTTGGTGCGGTGGCCGGCCTCGCGGGCGATCGCGGCGATCTCCACCGCGCCGCCTGACATCTCGGGGACCTCGAGCATGAAGAGCTTCTTGACCAGGTTCGGGTGGGTCCGCGAGAGCGTGACCGAGGGCCCCCGGTGGCCCTTGCGGACGTGCAGGACGAAACAGCGCAGCCGCTCGCCGTGCGCGTACCGCTCGCCCGGGACCTGCTCGACGGCCGGCAGGATCGCCTCGATCTTGCCGAGGTCGACCAGCACGGCCCGCGGGTCCCTGCCCTGCTGGATGACGCCGGCCACCACGTCTCCCTCGCGGCCGGCGTACTCGCCGAAGGTCAGCTCGTCTTCCGCGTCCCGCAGCCGCTGCAGGATCACCTGGCGGGCGGTCGTCGCGGCGATGCGGCCGAATCCGTCCGGCGTGTCGTCATACTCCTCGGTGACCTCGCCGTCCTCGCCGGTCGCGGCCGCCAAGACGGTCACGTGCCCGGTGCCCCTGTCCACCTGGACGCGCGCCGTCGGCGCCGCCCCCTCGGTCCGGTGATACGCCACCAGCAGCGCGTCCTCGATCGCCTTGATGGCGAGCTCCATCGAGATGTCCTTCTCGCTCTCCAGGCTGCGCAGGACACTCAGGTCAATGTCCATCGGGCTCTCCACCCCCTGCCATGTCCGCATCGCCGTCGGCGGACGTCTCCCGGTCGCTGAGCTTGCCGAACTCCACCTGGACCTGCCCGGGGCCGAGCTCGGCGTAGCCGAACTCCCTGGGCTCGCCGTCGACCTCGAGCGTCACGCCGGCCGGGCCCGCCTCGACGACCCTGCCCTCGACCGGGTCGGCCGAGCCGGTGACGGGGGCCCGGACCAGGCGGCCGGCCGCGCGGCGCCAGTGCCGGGACTCGGTGAGCGGGCGGTCCACCCCCGGCGAGGAAACCTCAAGCGTGTAGGGACCGGATCCCATCGCGGCGCTGGCATCAACCTCGGCCGCCACGGCCCGGCTCACCAGCGCGATGTCGTCCAGGGTGACGCCCTGCTCGCCGTCCACCACCACCCGCAGCAGGCTCCGGCGGCCTGCCCGGCCGACCCGGACAGACTCCAGCTCGAGCCCCGCCGCGGTCACTACTGGCTCAAGCAGGCCAGTCAGACGCTCCGGAAGTGCCGCAGCGTGACGGAAGCCACCGCTCATCACGACCTCCTCGCCGCCAGCTGTGCTGTTGTCCTGCCCTGTTAGCCTATCTGCGGCACGGCGGGACGCTAACAGTCTGTGGCGACCGGCGCGTCCCCGCGGTCCCCGCCGTCCCGGCCGCGGCGCGTTCCCCCATCGCGGCGCACTCCCCCGGCGGCATTGCGTACCCTCGGCGGGTGACGGCAGGCCCTGCGGCGGGAGGTTCGGTGGCAGCAGACCCGACCCGGCGCCGGGTGCTGACCGCTTCGGTGCTGGCGGTGCTCACGGCAGCCGGATCGGCCGGCTGCGCGCCCGGGCACCCGTGGCCCTGGGCCAGGCCGCCGGAGCAGGCTCCTGACGTGCAGGTGCTGCGGGCGGCGATCGCCGCCGAGGACAGCATGATCTCCCGATATGACGCGGTGATCTCGGCGCTGCCCGCGCTCACCGGGACGGTCGCGCCGCTGCTGCGCGAGCACCAGGCGCACGTGGCCCGGCTGCGGCAGCAGCTGCTGGTGCCGGCGGGCGCCCGCCCGTCACCGCCAGCGCCGCCGTACCGGCCCGTGGTCCCGGCTGGCCAGGCCGCGGCCCTGGGCTACCTGCGCGCCGCCGAGCGCGACCAGGCCGCCTTGCTCGTCCGCAGCCTCGCGACGGCCATGACGCCGTCGCTGGCGCAGCTGCTCGCGAGCATCGGGGCCGCCGAGGCCACCCACGCCGCGCTGCTGCGCTCGGCCGGGCGGCGACGGTGACCGGGCCTGCGCGGCGGCGACAGTGACCGGGCGGGCCGGGCGGCCGGCCAACGCCGCCGGGATCACGGCGCTGCAGGCCGTGCTCGCCGCCGAGAACGCCGCCATCTTCGGCTACGGCGTGGCCGGTGCCCACCTGACCGGCCGGCGGCAGGCCACCGCGACCGCCTACTGGAACGATCACCGGTCGGCCAGGGACACGCTGGCCGCCATGCTCCGCGCGAGCGGGCAGCAGCCGGTCGCGGCCGACGACGCCTACCGGCTGCCATTCGGCGTGCACACCGCGACCGAGGCGGTCTCGCTGGCGGTCTTTCTCGAGGACGGCGTCACGACTGCTTATCTCGGCCTCGTCGCGGCCGGCGACGCCGGGCTGCGCGCGTTCGGCGCCCTGGCGATGCAGGACTCGGCGGTCCGTGCCGCCTTCTGGCGAGGAGCGAGCGTGGCCTTTCCCGGGATTCCGGCCGCCGCGCTCACGCCGCCGAAGGCCCGGCGACAGGGCTGAGGCGGGGCGGCCAGGCCGCAACTGCCGGGACGCCTGGCGCGCTCACTCGCGGGGCGCGAGCACTCTCGCTATCCGGGTGGCCGCGGCGTCCATGTCGGCGCTCTCGCCGATCCGCTCGGCCCAGGACCACCAGAACCACCAGATACCGTCCTGGCCGCGGCCTGCGTAGATGTCCTCGGCCAGCACCGAAGCGGCCGGGTTGACGACGTGCAGGCTCGGGATCCTGCCCTGGGGTGCCATCAGCCTCGTCCGCAGCCCGCGCCGGGCGAGTGCCTCGGCCAGACTCTCGAGGTAGTCACTCCCCTGCTGGGACGACTCGCAGCTTCGCTGCGTATTCACGGTCATGAAAGTCACCCCTGGTAGTCACACAAGCGCGTAGAGTGGTGTTGATTCAGGATGACCCCGGGGTCGGACAGATGCAACATGCATTGAGTATTTTGCCTAAGGAATTCTGCAAGAACCCCTTCCCGCCCCGCGGCGATGCCGGTAACCAGCGGTAATCACGTGTCTTACTGGACGAGTGGTCGCGACGTGGCCAGACTGATGACAAGGTCACGCCTGATCTGCTGGTAGCCGCCGGACTCACGGTCCTGGTGGTAACTGCCGTGCGGAATGTCGCGCCTGGGGCCACCAGACGGGAGGCAGAGATTGACGGGTGAGCACAGCCCTACCGTCCGGCGCCGGCGGCTGGCTGCGGAGCTGCGCTCGCTGCGCGAGGCGGCCAGGCTCACCTGCGAGGAAGTCGCCGAGCACATGGAATGCTCCGCTTCCAAGATCAGCCGGGTCGAGACCGGGCGGGTGTCGGTGTCGCCCCGGGACGTGCGGGACATGCTCAGCCTCTACGGGGTCGGTGCGCAGCAGCGGGACAGCCTCGTCCAGCTGGCCCGGGAGTCGCGGCAGAAGGGCTGGTGGCACGCCTACAGCGACACCATCCAGCCGCGGTTCGCCACCTACGTGGGGCTCGAGGACGCGGCCGCGGAGATCCGCACCTACGAGGTCAACCTCATTCCCGGCCTGCTGCAGACCGAGGACTACGCGCGCACGGTGATCAGCGCGGGCAACCTGACCGGCTCGCAGGAGGACGTCGAGCGCAGGGTGGCGCTGCGGATGGCACGGCAGCCCACGCTGACCGGGAACGACCCGCCGCAGCTGTGGGCCGTGCTGGACGAGGCGGTGCTGCGCCGGACCGTCGGAGGCCGGGGCCTCATGCGCATGCAGCTCGACCACCTGGTGGAGCTCGCAGCCACGCCGAACGTGGCGGTGCAGGTGATCCCGTTCGTGGCGGGCGCGCACCCCGGCATGGGGAAGCCGTTCGTCATCCTCGCGTTCCCCGAGCGGGCCGACCCCGACGTCGTGTACCTGGAGGACCTGACCAGCACCCTGTACCTGGAGGATGTCGATGAGATCGACAGGTACAACATGCTCTTCAACCACCTGCGGGCCACGGCCCTGTCATTCGAGGAGTCGGTGGCACTCATCACGTCGGTAGCGAAGGAACTGTAGCGAAGGAACGTGTCACCACCGAACCATCCGCCCGTCCGCGACGAATGGCCTCCACGGGCACCGAACGGAGGATTGACGACATGCAAGGATTCGATCTTCTCCCAGTTGCGTGGCGCAAGAGCTCCCGCAGCGGCGGCAACGAGGGGGGCAGCAACTGCGTCGAGGTGGCCAGCTCCGGCGGCCGGCTCGCCGTGCGTGACTCCAAGGACCCCGGCGGCTGCGAGCTGACGGTCAGCCCGGCCGAGTGGCGGGAGTTCATCGCCGGCCTCAGGGACGGCTAAATCACTTCTCCCGAACGGGCACGGGCCGGTCTGTTAGAGGCTAATTCAAGACCGCTGTAGTGATCTTGCTACTGGCTGACTGTCAGGAGGTTTGAATTAGTCTCTCAGCAGTTCCGGGAGCGGCTCGGCGTGCAGCACCGTCAGCCGGGACACCGCGCGGGTGAGCGCGACGTACAGCCGGTGCGGGCCGCGGCTTCCTGTCGCCGCGATCCTGGCTGGCTCGACGACGATGACCTGATCGAATTCCAGGCCCTTGGCCAGCGTGACGGGCACGACGGTGACCCGGCCGGCGCCGCTGGCGCCCTCGAGCACCGCGTGCCCGACGCCCGCCGCGTGCAGCATCCGGGACAGGCCGGCCACCTGCTCGTCCGCCGCGATGATCGCGATGGAGCCGGGCCGGGCGCTGGCCCGGGCGCAGGCGGCGCGCAGCGCGCCGGCCAGGCCGCCCGTGGTGGTGCCGACGATGTTCAGCGCGCCGGGGTCCTGTCGCAGCGAGGCCGGCCTGGTGAGCTCGGGCGCTATCTGGTCGAGCAGCCGGCTGGCGAAGTCGAGGATCTGCCGCGGCACCCGGTAGCCCACCTCGAGCACGCGCAGCTGCGCGTCGCCCTTGCCGAGGTGGCCGAGCAGCTCGGGCCAGCTGGCGGCGGCGCACGGGGTGGTGCCCTGGGCGAGGTCGCCCAGCACGGTGGCCGAGCCGGTCTCGCATCTGCGGCCGATGGCGCGGCATTCCATCGGGGACAGATCCTGCGCCTCGTCCACCACCACGTGCCCGACGCTGGGGGTCCGCTCGATCAGGCCGATGGCCTCGTCGATCAGCACCAGGTCGGCCGCCGACCAGCGGGCCGACCCGGGGCCGCGCCCCGCGCGCCCGGGATCCCAGCTGACCGCGCGCTGCTCCGCCTCGTCGAGCAGCCCGGCGGCGGCCCGGGCCAGCTCGGCGGCGTCGCCGAGCAGGGTGTACACGAGCCGGACGGGGTCGGCCTTCGGCCAGATGGCGTCCACCGCCGCCCGCACCTGCCTGGTCCGCCGGACCGCGTCGTGGGTCCGGTCGTCACAGCTCTGCCCCGCCGCTTCCATCCTGGTGAGGATCACGTGCGCGATCCGGTGCGCGAGCATGTCCCGGCCGGTGCCGTACCGGACGCCGCGGTCGCGCAGCTCGGCCACCAGCCGGGACAGCTCGTGCGTGCCCACCCGCCAGCGCCGCGATCCGCGCGGCAGCACGATCGGCTCGGCCGGACCGGCCAAGCGCGCCCACAGCGCGCGGCGCAGCACCTCCGCCATCCGCGCGTCGCCCTTGACCCTCGCGGCTTGCTCGTCGTCCCCGGCGCGCAGCCGCGTGCCGGGCGCCGGCGTGACGAGGTCGGCCATGGTGACGTGGCTGACCTCGGTCTCGCCGAGCGCGGGCAGGACGTGGCGGATGTAGGACAAGAAGGCGCGGTTGGGCCCGACGACGAGCACGCCGCGGCGGGCCATCCGCTCCCGGTGCGCGTAGAGCAGGTAGGCGATCCGGTGCAGCCCGACCGCGGTCTTGCCGGTCCCCGGCGCGCCCTGCACGCAGATGGTCTGGTCCGCGCCGGCCCGGACGATGTCGTCCTGGTCAGGCTGGATGGTGGCGACGATGTCGCGCATCGGCCCCGACCTCGGCCGCTCGATCTCCTCGAGCATGATGCGGCTGACCCCGCCCGCGGCCGCGGCGCCTGGGCCGGCGAAGTCCTCGTCCTCGTAGGCGGTGAGCTCGCCGCCGGCGAAGCCGAACCGGCGCTGCCGGTCCAGCCCCAGCGGCTCGGCCTGGCTGGCGCGGTAGAACGGCCGGGACACCGGGGCCCGCCAGTCGATCACCACCGGGTGGCCGCCCGGATCGTGCACGTGCCGGCGGCCGATGTAGAACCGCTCGCCGCCGCCAGGGCCGTCGCCGGCACCCGGGCTGGCGCCCGGGGCAGGCTGCTCCTCCCAGGGAGACCGGCGGTAGTCCAGCCGGCCGAAGAACAGCGGGGTATCCGGCAGGTCGCTCAGCGCCTGGGCACGGCGGTAGAGGTCGGCCTTCAGGTACTCCTCGGATACCGGGTCACCGCCGAGCGCGCGGAGCGACAGGACATCCTCCCGCATCAGCCGCAGGAATCTGCGTGACCGGGCCAGGTGGGCGCGTTCGGCGGTAATTACTGGCTCGGGATGGGGGCCGGGTATTTCCGGGTCGGGGTCGGTGTCGGCTGGCTCCTCGTCCGTGCGGCCGGCTGCGGGCATGGCTGATCACCTCGATGGGGTCGGGGTAAGGGCAAAGAGTCGAGAAGCCTAGCAAGCCATCCCGTCCCGGTCACCTGGTTAACGCCCGGCCCGGCCTCGTCACTCCGTGGCCCCGTGGCGGGGGTCAGGCCGGAGTGATGACGTACTGGCGCAGGCAGAGGTCGGCGAAGGTGACCGGGCCGCGCGGGCCGGGCACGTGATCCACGTTGATGCCGGTCTCAGGGACGCCGCGGAGCTTGAAGCCGTCCAGCAGCCTGGTGCTCGCGTTCCAGAACGCGCCGGTCCCCCGGTAGGCGGCGAGGAACCGCTGCGCCGCGGCCGGGTCCGCGGTGACGATGCCGGCCGCGAGGCCGGAGGTCTCCTCGTTGGCGGTGTGCGCCGCGGCGGCCGCGTCCGGCACCGGGGCGATCGTCACCGTGGCCTCCCGGCCGGAGTCGAGCGCCCACTCGTGGCCGAGCGGGTGGTCGTGCGGCGGCAGCGACGCGGCCACGTCGAGCTCCGCCAGCGCGCGCAGGGCGA
The DNA here is from genome assembly GCA_963702235.1 of uncultured Actinomycetes bacterium. Taxonomy (GTDB): domain Bacteria; phylum Actinomycetota; class Actinomycetes; order Streptosporangiales; family Streptosporangiaceae; genus PALSA-505. The sequence goes on along the minus strand of CAVPBZ010000007.1, from coordinate 398,834 downwards.
CCGGGAGCAGCTCGTCCCAGCTGGCTGAGCAGATGAGCAGCAGGTTGAGCCGGTTGCAGACTCCCAGCCGGTCCAGGCTCTCGGTGATCAGCCGGGCCGCCTCGGCGGGCTCGGCGGCGCCGTCGAGGTACAGGACGCCGCCGCCGTCCGCGTGCGCGAGCGTGCGGACCCCGCAGCGCGCGGCGGTGGCGGCCAGCGCCCGGGTGGTCTCGCCGCTGCCGCGCAGGATCACCAGGGGTATCAGCCCGGGCTGGCTGACCAGCTCGGCCGCCGCGGCATGATCGGCCGTCCGGACGAGCCGCAGTGCTTCCGGGCTGATCCCGGCCTGCTCCAGGGCGGGTGCGATCGCGTGGTCAAACAGGGCGGCGGCGGATGCGAGCGCCGCGCCGCCGGTGCGCAGCACCCCGGCGTTGCGCGACTTCAGCAGCTGGGAGGCGATGTCCACGGTGACGGCCGGGCGGGCCTCGAAGTTCGCCCCGACCACGCCGATCGGGACCCGCCGCTCCTCGAGCCGGAGCCCGCCCGGGAGCTTGTCCAGCGGCGTCGTGTCCGGCGGGAACCCGGTCGCGGCGAGCAGCTCCAGCTGGCGCGCGGTGGCGGCGAGCCGGTCCTCGTCCAGCCGGAGCCGGTCCAGCAGCCCGCGGCCCAGGCCGCGAGCGGCGCCGCCGGCCATGTCGGCGGCGTTCGCGTCGAGGATGGCCGGGGCCTGAGTTCTCAGCAGCCCGGCCATCTGCAGCAGCGCCGCGTCGATGACGGCGTTGTCTGCCGCGGCCAGCCCGGCTGCCGCGCGCCGGGCCGCCTCGCCGGCCGAGACAACGGCCTGCCTGGCATCGGGATCGGACATGACAACGAGGCTAGTGCAGGAGGGGTTCACCAGGCCCAGTGGAAGCCGACCACGGTCCGCTCGAGTGAGCGCATGTACCTGTGCACCGAATGCTGGCTGTCGAGGACGACGGACTCCTGGGTGAGGACATCACCGTTCATCCCGTCCCAGACCGCCCACCAGACCTGCCGCGGCAGGCGGTCGGGGTGAAACTCCACCCGGATGTCGAAATTCTCCGCGCGTCGGATGGAGGCACGGCGGTACTCGCACTTCCCCGCGTCCATGGGCTCGTCGCGGTAGTGAAAGGAGTTCCAGTACTCCAGGGTCAGGGTCTCGCCGAGGGCAAGGTCCTTAGCGAGCAGGATATCGGTGGTGAAGACATCTTCCCTGAGTTGGTGCAATTGCCCAGATATACCTTTGCAGCCCTGTCCCACTTCGAGCGTGATCGCATCGGTGTCAAAGATGAACGGAATGCGGTCAACGCCGTCGGCGATCGCCTCGATGACCTTCAGCGTCCGGGCCCGGCCGACCAGGCCGTCAGCGCCGACGGTCACATGATCGTGCAGGGAAACGGTCTGGGTCCGTGGCGGGCCGAAGATGTCGGCCACATCGGCGATGACATCCGGGTGCATGGCCCGGGGGCCGGACAGGACGCTGATCCGGCCCGACCCGGCCGCCAGCCGCCGCAACCGGTCCTCCTCGCCGTCGGTGAAGCCGAATGCGTCGATGAACAGGGACAGCGTCGCCCTGCTCAGCATCTTGCCGGACAGTGCCCGCATCACCGTGTCCTTGAGCTGGCGGGGGAGCACGTCGCTGTCGCCCTGCGCCCGGGGATGGCTCCACCGGTACCTGGCCAGCACCTCCGCCACGGCGAGCTGATTGACCTGGCCGGACCTGCTCCGCTCGGCATATTGTTCCCACCGGCGGCGGTAGCGGCCCGGGCGCAGCAGCAGCTCACGCAGATACGCGGCAGCGGCCTGGCGATAAGCGTCCTGTTCACCGGTCACGTATCCGCTGCCCGTCATGCGACTTAACTGCGACATTCCGTCATTATGCTACGGCGTCAGGTCTGCGCGGGGGCGGGACTTCAGCGGCCGGGGGTGACGTGAGCATGAGCGATCACGTCAATGCGTCCAGTCAGGTGCTTGGCCAGGCGTATTTCCTCGACCTTCTCGGCGATGCCTACAACGGGCTCGGTCGTTATGACGAGGCCATCACGGCATTGTCCGAGGCGGCCGGGGCATTCCGGCAGCACGGCGCGCTCTGCGCGCACGCGGTGTGCCTATTCAAGATCGCGCAGAGTTACCTGGCGATGGCCCGGGGCGAACTGGCGGCGCGCTACCTGGAGGAATGCCTGCCGATATTCCGGGAGCTGGAGCTGCCCGGCCACGAGGAGCAGGCGGCCCGCGCCCTGGCGGCCTGCTCGGCGGCGGCCGGCTAGAGGCAGCCGGCTAGAAAAGCACCGACATGAACGTGGCCGTCTCGTCGAAGCCCACCCGCCGGTAGGCCGCCCTGGCCGGCGTGTTGAAGTCGTTGACGTAGAGCGACACCACCGGCGCGACGCTGCGCAGCGCCTCGGCCACCACGGCGGCGACCCCCGGTGCGGCGATCCCCTGGCCGCGCGACTCGGGCCGGACCCAGACCCCCTGCACCTGGCAGGCCTGCGGGGTGACCGCGCCGATCTCGGCCTTGAACACGACCTGGCCGCCGGAGATCCTGGCGAACGCCCGCCCCGCGCCGATCAGCTCGGCCACCCGGGCGCGGTAGCCCGCTCCCCCATCGACGCCCAGCGGGGAAACGCCGACTTCCTCGGTGAACATCGCGACGCTGGCGGGAAACAGGATGTCGAGCTCGTCCGGCCTGACCCGGCGCACGAGCGGGTCGGGCCGCACCAGCGGCGGCCCGGAGATCGCCATCACCGGCTGCACAGGGCGCACCTCGCGGGGGTGGCTCCAGTGCGGGCGCAGCAGCTGCCACAGCTCGCCGACCGCGTCGGCCGGCCCCACCAGCGAGGAGCAGCGCCTGCCCTGCGCGCGGGCCCGGGCGGCGAACGCCGCGATCGCGTCGGAGCGGGCGGCCACCGGCACGAGGTTCGCGCCCGCGTAGCAGACCGAGACCAGCCGCCCGTCAACGTGATGTCCCCAGACCTGCGCGCCGAGCCTGGCCGAGTCGAGGCCGCCTGCCCGCACCCGGGAGGCCACGAAGACGTTCAGCACGGGTTCGCGGTCGCAGATGGCCAGCACCTCGTCGCGATCGCGATCACCGAGCAGCCGCACCGGGGCGGCCCACGGCGCCTTCACTCGCAGCACCCCTCCAGGGTAACGGCACCCGGGCCGCGATCTGCGCTCGGGCGATCGCGCCGCCTACCCGCCGGGCGGCGGGGGCGGCAGCGTCGCGCAGGTGGCGTTGACCGCGCCCGCGCCGCCGGCCTGCGGCAGCGCCCCGGTGGCCAGGTAGCGGTTCAGGTAGCCGTTCACGCAGGTGTTCGGCGGGTAGGACAGCGACTGGCCGTGGTTGCCGCCGCCCCTGACGACCACGATCCGCGAGCTCGGCAGTAGCCGGTGCGCCTGCATCGCGCCCGCGTACGGGGTCGCCGGGTCGAGCGAGCCCTGCAGCATGAGGATGCCGGGCAGCCCGCTGCCCTTGATCTGCATCGGGTGCGCCGGGCCCTTCACCGGCCAGAATGCGCACGCCGCGTTGAACCAGGCGTTGTCCCAGGCCTCGAACGGGGCGGTGCGGTACACCCGCCGGGTGTCGCTGTTCCACTTCGCCCAGTTGCGCAGCCAGTTCACGTCGCTGCACTGCACCGCGTTGTACACGGCGAACTGGTTCTCGTTCTGGGTGCCGTAGATGTCGTACTGGCTGATCACCTGCCGGGCCGAGCCGGTGTGGTAGTACGCGGCGAGGGCGGTGGCCAGGGGCGGCCACAGGCCATCCTGGTAGCCGCCCTGCAGGAACGTGTCGTCGTACTCGTCCGGCCCGATCATCGGGCCGGACGGCCCGCTGATGGGGTGGGTCTCGAGCCGGGTGCGCACCCGGTACCAGGCCCGCCGGACAGCGGACGCGGCGGCGCCGAGGTGATAGACGCTGTTGTAGCGGGCGACCCAGCCGAAGAACGCGTTCATCCGGCCCTGGAAGGCATAGTCCTGGTCGATGTTGTCGGCGTACCAAACGCCGCCAGGTCCGACCGTGCTGTCCAGGACCATCCGGCGGATCCGGTGCGGGAACAGCGTCGCGTACACCTCGCCGATGTAGGTGCCGTACGAGTACGCGAAGTAGTTGATCTTCTGCTGGCCGAGGGCGGCCCGGATCGCGTCCATGTCCCTGGCCACGTCAGCGGTGGTCATGTGCGGCAGCAGCCAGCCGAACCTCTTCGCGCAGTCCGCCGCGTAGGTCTTCGCCCGGTTCTCCAGGACCAGCTCGGCCGCCTGGCTGGCCGGGATGTAGTCCGGCCGAACCCCGTGGAAGAAACCGGGATCGCAGTGCAGCGCGGGCGAGCTGGATCCGACGCCGCGCGGGTCGAAGCCGATGATGTCGTACTCGGCGGCCACCTGGGGGTCCAGCTCGCTCGCCACGTTGCCCGCCAGGCTGAGCCCGCTGCCGCCCGGGCCGCCGGGGTTGACCAGCAGGACGCCCTGGCGCTTGGCCCGCGGGGCCGTCGCCTGCACCCGGGACAGCGCGAGAGTGATCATGCGGCCGCCCGGGTGGCCGTAGTCCAGCGGCACCCGCAGGCTTGCGCACTGCGCCCTGGCGCCCTGTGCGGTGCAGGAGTGCCAGGACAGCGCGGCGGCGGACGCAGCGGGGGCGGCGCCCCCGGAGCTAGGCGATCCGGACGCCGTACCGCCCGACGCCGTGCCGCCCGACGCCGTGCCGCCGGAGCTGCACGCGGCGGCGGTGAGCGCGATCGCGGCACCGGCCGCCGCTGCGGACAGGGTGAAGGGGCGTGACCAGGGCAGACGGCCGTAACGACCGTGCGGATAGTTCCCCCGGATCAGCTGCTTGTCTCGCACGCGGAGCGGCATGGCAGCTATCTTGCCCGATCGCAGGACCAGCGCCGCCGACCGCCACCCCGGAGCGGCGCACCGTTGATCACGAAGACTTTTACGTGCTGGCACGCGCGCAACTCTTCGCGATCATGGTGCCAGTGCCCGGCGCGCCTCCGGTTCAGGAGACGGTGACCTCGGGCGCGCCCGAAGGTCCCGCGTTCTGCTGCAGCTCGGCGAGCTTCATCGCCTCTTCGATGAGGGTCTCCACGATCAGCGACTCGGGCACGGTCTTGACCACCTCGCCCTTGACGAAGATCTGGCCCTTGCCGTTGCCCGAGGCCACGCCGAGGTCGGCCTCGCGGGCCTCGCCCGGGCCGTTGACGACGCAGCCCATCACCGCGACCCGCAGCGGCACGTCCATGCCCTCGAGGCCCGCGGTCACCCGGTCGGCGAGCGTGTACACGTTGACCTGGGCACGGCCGCAGGACGGGCAGGAGACGATCTCCAGGCCCCGCTCCCGCATGCCGAGCGACTCCAGGATCGCGATGCCGACCTTGACCTCTTCGACCGGCGGCGCGGACAGCGAGACCCGGATCGTGTCGCCGATCCCCTCGGCCAGCAGCGCGCCGAACGCGACCGCGGACTTGATCGTCCCCTGGAACGTGGGGCCGGCCTCGGTGACGCCGAGGTGCAGCGGGTAGTCGCACCGCTCGGCCAGCTCGCGGTAGGCATTGATCATCACGACCGGGTCGTGGTGCTTGACCGAGATCTTGATGTCGGTGAACCCGTGCTCCTCGAACAGCGAGCACTCCCACAGCGCCGACTCGACCAGCGCCGGGGCGGTGGCCTTGCCGTACTTGGCCAGCAGCCGCTTGTCCAGCGAGCCGGCGTTCACGCCGATCCGGATCGGCACGCCGGCCGCCGAGGCCGCCTTGGCGATCTCCGCGACCTTGTCGTCGAAGGCCTTGATGTTGCCGGGATTCACCCGCACCGCGGCGCAGCCGGCGTCGATGGCCGCGAACACGTACTTCGGCTGGAAGTGGATGTCGGCGATCACCGGGATCTGCGACTTGCGGGCGATCTCGGGCAGCGCGTCGGCGTCGTCCTGCGACGGCACCGCGACCCGGACGATCTGGCAGCCGGTGGCGGTCAGCTCCGCGATCTGCTGCAGGGTGGCGTTGACGTCCGCGGTCAGGGTGGTGGCCATCGACTGCACGGAGACGGGCGCGCCGCCGCCCACCGGGACGGCGTGCGAGCCCTTGCCCACCATGACCTGGCGGGACTTCCTGCGCGTCGCCAGCGGGGCAGGCGGAGACTGGGGCAAGCCAAGGTCAACGGTCATGATGCCGGTCGCCTTACTGAAGCGTTATCGGGTTAACGAGGTCTGCGAGGATCAGGAGCAACGAGAAGCTGATGAGCACGGCGAACACGCTGAGGCTCACGGGGACCAGCTTAGTCATGTTGACCAGGCCGGGATCCGGTCTCCCCCGCAGCCGGGCCAGCCAGGCGCGCAGCCGCTCGTAGAACACGACCGCGACGTGGCCGCCGTCCAGCGGCAGCAGCGGCAGCAGGTTGAGCAGCCCGATGAAAATGTTCACCGAGATGATGATCAGCAGGACGAGAGACGCCTTGGACTGCCAGCCGATCTTGGCCGCTACCACCTGGCCGGTGATCTCGCCGACGCCGACGACGCTGGTGACCTGCCCGCCCGCGGTGCTCGCCCGGTTCTTGGCGAACAGATGCGAGAACGCGCTCGGCAGGGTGGTGACCACGTGCGCGGTGCCGGTGACGGCCTGGCTGAACATCGAGCCCGCGTACGAGAACGCCCGCAGCGGGCCGGTCCGCTGGAAGATGGCGGCCGGGGCGACGCCGAGGAACGCGCTGGTCTTGCCGTTGATCTTGGTCTTGGCCAGCGTGACGACCCTGGTGAACTGGCTGCCGCCCTGCTGCACGGTCACGGCGACCTTGCTGCCGGGGCGGTAGCTGCGGATGGCCTTGTCGAACTGGGTCCAGGTATGCACCGGGGTGCCGCCGAAGGCGACGATCCTGTCGCCCGGCTTCAGCCCGATCGTGCCGGCCGGCGATGTCGGGCCGCCCTGGCCGCAGGCCGCGGTGTTGGTGGACGGCACGCAGGTCACGACCGTGCCGATCGTCGTGGTGTTGTCGTTCTCGATGCCGACGGCCAGCGGCAGCGCGATCAGCAGCACCAGGGCCAGCACGAAGTGCATGAACGACCCGGCCACCAGGACGATCACCCGCTGCCAGGCGGGCTTCACCCGGAACGACCGCGGCTCGTCGGCGGGATCCACCTCGTCCACGGACGTCATCCCGACGATCTTCACGAACCCGCCGGCGGGGATGGCCTTGATCCCGTACTCGGTCTCCCCCTTCGTCCGGGACCACAGCGTCGGCCCGAAGCCCAGGAAGAACTGGGTCGCCTTCATGCCGAACTTCTTGGCCGTGACGAAGTGGCCGGCTTCGTGCAGCATGATCGAGGCGGACAGGGCGAAGATGAAGATGACCCAGCCGAGCAGCACGCTCATCCGGCGCCTTCTCCCTCCGCAGGCCCGTAACCGGTCAGCTCCCGCGCCCGCGCTCGTGCCCAGCTGTCCGCGTCGAGCACGCCCGCCAGGCTCACCGCGCCCGGTCCGGCGTCGTCATGCTCCGAGATTACCCGCATCACCGTGTCCACGATTCCGGGGAACGACAGGCCGCCGGCCAGGAAGGCCGCCACGCATTCCTCGTTGGCCGCGTTGTACACGGCGGGAGCGGTGCCGCCGGCCATCCCGGCCGCGCGGGCCAGGCCGACCGCAGGGAAGGCCTCCTCGTCGAGCGGCTCGAACGTCCAGGTATGGGCGCGGGCCCAGTCCACCGCGGGGGCGGCGCCGGCCACGCGCCCGGGCCAGGCCAGCGCGAGCGCGATGGGTATCCGCATGTCCGGCGGGCTGGCCTGGGCCAGCGTGGATCCGTCGGTGAACTCGACCATGGAGTGCACGACCGACTGCGGGTGCACCACCACCGCGATCCGGTCGAACGGGACGCCGAACAGCAGGTTCGCCTCGATGACCTCCAGGCCCTTGTTGACCAGCGTGGCGGAGTTCACGGTGATGACCGGGCCCATCCGCCAGGTCGGGTGGGCCAGCGCCTGCTCGGGGGTGACGCCGGCCAGCTCGTCCCGGCGGCGGCCGCGGAACGGGCCGCCGCTCGCGGTGAGCACGAGCCGCCGCACCTCGTCGGGCCGGCCGCCGCGCAGGCACTGCGCGATGGCCGAGTGCTCGGAGTCCACCGGGATGATCTGCCCGGGCCTGGCCCGGCCCGCGACCAGCGGTCCGCCGATGATCAGCGACTCCTTGTTCGCCAGCGCCAGCGTCCGGCCCGCGTCAAGACTGGCCAGCGTCGCGGACAGGCCGGCCGCGCCGGTCACCGCGTTGAGCACCGTGTCACACGGCCAGGCCGCGATCTCGGTCATCGCGTCCGGGCCGGCCAGCACCTTGGGCAGCCGGCGCGCGTGCTCCGCGCCCGGCCCGGCGGCCGACTCCGCCGCCGCGCGGAGGGCGAGCCCGACGCCGGCCGCGGCGCTCTCGTCCGCGACCGCGACGACGTCGGCACCGAACTCCATCGCCTGCGCCGCGAGCAGGCCGGGGTTCCCGCCGCCGGCCGCCACCCCGGCGACCCGGAACCTGTCCGGGTTGCGCCGGATGACGTCGGCAGCCTGGGTGCCGATCGATCCGGTCGAGCCGAGGATGACGATCTCGCGCCTGCCGGGCTGCGCAGCGTCCATCCGGCCATTGTCCCGGACGCGCGGGCGAACCTGGTAACCGCGCCCGCGCAGCTCACGCAAAGTAGTCATCAGGTAGCGCTACGTGTCATACTCGCCGGTGAGCCTTTTTCAGCCGCCCCTACGTATCGCGGAAAGCCAGGTGGTTTCGTGAGGTTGAAAAAGGTTCAGTCATGACCCGGGCCACGCGCCGCGCCGCGCTTACCTCCCTGACCGGCGTGCTGATCGCGGGCGCGACCGCCGTGACCATCGGCCAGGCCGCCGCCCAGGCCGGCGGGCCGCGGGCGCGTCCCGGCCCGGTCCGCGGGCACGCGGCCGCCGTGACCGCCGGGCAGCAGGCCGGCGTGCGCCGGTACTGGACGCCGTCGCGGATGGAGCACGCCCGGCCGCTGCGGCCGGGCCGGGCGCACGGCACCGGCCCGGCATACGGCACCAGCCGCACCCACGGCACCAGCCGGGTCACCGGGGCCGGCCTTCCCCGGCGGGCCTGGCTGAGCGCCCCGCTGACCGTGCCGCCGCGCACCCCGCTGATCGGCTCGGCGGACGCCGCGCCGCTCGCGCCGCGGCGCGCCCAGCCGCGGCGCGCCCAGCTGGCCGCCGCCGCGAACGGCGCGCTGTGGAGCCGCGGCGGAGCGGTCGCCCGCACGACCGGCAAAGTCTTCTTCACCCTCGGCAGCCATGACTACGTGTGCTCGGCGAGCACCGTGGCCAGCGCCGATTCCGACGTCGTGGTGACGGCGGCGCACTGCGTCAAGGACGGTACCGGCGCGTGGACGACGAACTGGACCTTCGTCCCCGGGTACGCCAGCGGCAAGGACCCATACGGCAGCTACACGGCCCGCCAGTTCTACGTCGCCAGCCAGTGGAGCAGCCGGGCCGACAACAACTACGACGTCGCGTTCGTCGCGCTCAACCCCGCCGTCCTGGGCGGGACCACGGTGACGGCGGGGCAGGAGGTCGGCGGCCAGGGCATCGAGTTCGGCGCCCAGCCGGCCCGCGAGGTCGCGTTCGGCTACCCGGCCGATCCGCCGTATTCCGGCGGGGAGCTCGCCTACTGCAGCGGTAAGGTGAGCCCCGATCCCTACGGCGGGACCACCGACACCGGGCTGAACTGCCCGATGACGGCCGGCTCCAGCGGCGGCCCGTGGCTGTCCGGCTTCAACCGCGCCGCGGGCACCGGCATCATCTCGTCGGTGAGCAGCTTCAAGTACAGCACCGACAACGCGATCCTCTACGGCCCCGGGCTCGGAGCCACCGCGCAGGCCCTGTACCGCGCCGCGGCACGCGGCTAGGCGTACCGGCGGGAGTTACGCGGTGACCGGGCTGCGCTGCGGCTCCCAGCCGGGACGCAGCGGCATGCCGGACTCGCCGGCTGCGCGCAGCCGGACGCCGAGCACCTGGTGCAGCTGGATCTGGTTGCGCTCGAAGCCGAGCCGGGAGCCGGCCATGTACAGCCGCCACACCCTGGCCGTCCCTTCGCCCACCTCGGCCACCGCCTCCTCGGCGTGCGCGTCCAGGTTCGCGCACCAGGCGGCCAGTGTCTTCGCGTAGTGCTCGCGCAGGTTCTCCTCGTGCCGTACCTCGAAGCCGGCGTCGTTCATCTGCGAGATCAGGTACCCGGGCGCCTCCAGCTCGCCGTCCGGGAACACGTACCGGTTGATGAAGCCGCCGCGGCGGCGGCGGCTCGCTGCCGTCGGGCCGGGTGATGCAGTGGTTGAGCAGCCGGCCGCCGGGCTTGAGCTTGCCGTACAGGAAGCCGAAGTACCCCGGCAGCCGGGCCTTGCCGATGTGCTCGGTCAGCCCGATGGAGCTGACCGCGTCGAACCCGGTCTCCGGCACGTCCCGGTAGTCGAGGTGGCGGACTTCGGCGAGCTTCGACAGGCCGGCCTTGGCGATGGCCTGGCGCGCCCATTCGGCCTGCTGCGCGGACAGGGTCACACCGAGGGCCCGCACGCCGTACTCCCTGGCCGCGTGCATGACCATGCCGCCCCAGCCGCAGCCCACGTCCAGCAGCCGCATGCCCTCGCGCAGCCCGAGCTTGCGCGCGACCAGGTCGAACTTGTACGCCTGCGCCTCTTCCAGCGAGGCGTCCTCGCGCGGGTAGCAGGCGCACGTGTAGGCCATCGACGGCCCGAGCACCCACTCGTAGAACCGGTTCGACACGTCATAGTGGTGCGAGATCGCGCTGGCGTCGCGGTCCTTGGAGTGCAGCCTGCCGCGCAGCCACCTGCGGTTCACCCGCACTTCCTGCGGCGGCGGCTCGACCCTCGGCCACAGCACCTTCGGCCCTCCGAGCGAACGGAGCAATCGGAGCCGTTCGGGAAAATCGAGTGAAGTGGACTGCGCGCTGGCCATCCGGGCCAGTGCCGTGTACATGTCCCCCTCCACGTCGAGGGTGCCGGACACGAACGCGCGGGCCAGGCCCAGGGCACCGGGCGCCTGGGCCAGGTAGGACACCGCGACCGGGGAGCGGACCGTGATCCGAACCGGAGCGTCCTGCGGTCCCGCGGTGCTTCCGTCGAAGGCCCGGAACTCCACCGGAGCGTCGGGTCCCGCGATCCGCTCGAATACCTGGGCAAGCGCCATGCCCGCCTCGCCTCCCATCGCCGGTTAGCGTCCTGCGACGCACTTCTCGTACAGGCCGGCCAGCCGGCCGTCGCCGTCGTACTGCCGCTTCAGCTCGGCGTACGCGGACCCGTTGTAGTGCCGCCAGAACTCATCCTCGGAGTAAAAGGACGTCGAGTACAGGCCCTTGTGGCCGCCCAGGTCGGCCACCTTCTCCTCGATCAGCCTGTTGTGGTACCCGTCGACCTGGCCTGGCGGCAGCGGCACCGTGCCCCAGAAGCCTACGTTCACGTAGATCTCGCCGGGCCGCATCTGGTACAGCGGCCACGGCTGCGGGCTGCGCAGCCGGATCGGGCACAGCCAGACCGGGCTCATGCCCACCCGCTCGGCGAAGAAGCCGAGGAACTCCGCGGTGGCGTCCAGCGGGATCTCGACGTCCTGGATGACCTTCTCTCGCGGCGGCTTGCCGCGGCGGGCGTCCAGCGCGGCGCTCAGGCCCTTAGCGTGGTCGAACGCGACCAGCTTGCGGTACACGTCGGAGCGCCGGTACCGCCTGGGCCACAGCCTTCTGACCGCGGGCTTCTGCACGCCGAACGGGCGCGAGCACCAGAACCAGTCGGTGTCCCACCGCCACAGGTAGTCGCGGATGGACAGGAAGTCCTCTTTTGGTCCGCGGATGGACTGGTAGTAGACATGCTGGCCGGTGTAGTCGCTCTGCCACGGCGCGGTCTCGCTCTGCGCGCCGACGGTGAGGTAGACCTCGTCCGGGCCGAACACCGTGCCGTCCACGAAATCGGCACGGTGACCGCGGTAGCTGCGTTCGGCGGCGAGCTCGGCGATGGCTTCCATGCACGCCTTCGCGCTGCCGAACCGGAAGTGCCGCAGGTGCACGAACGGCTGAACCGGCTCGAGCTCGATGGTCAGCGACAGCGCGTAGCCGAGGGTGCCGTAGGAGTTCGGGAAGCCGCGGAACAGGGCCCGGTGCTCGTTGTCCGCGGTGGCGGTGACGACCCGGCCGTCGCCGGTGAGGATCTCCATCGCGGTGACAGACTCGTGCGGCAGCCCGTTGCGCAGCGAGGTGGACTCGACGCCAAGCCCGGTGACCGCGCCGCCCAGCGTGATCGTCTTCAGCTCGGGGACCACCAGCGGCATCAGGGCGTGCCGGAGCGTGGCGTCCGCGAGGTCCTCATAGGTCGTCATCCCCCCGGCGACCGCCGTCTGCGTCTCCGGGTCGACGCAGAGCACGCTCCCGAACGGTGCCACATCCAGGCCGCCGGTTACCGGCGGCTGGGCGCTTCGGCCGCGGCGCAGGGCTGCCGCGACTCTAGTTGCCGCCGTGGCGGCTGCGAGTTTTGTGGCTGGGCTGGCTGGCGTAGCTGGTGTGGCTGGGTTGGCTGGCGTGGCCGCTGCGGCTGGTGTGGCTGCGCTGGCGGGTTCGCGGAACCTGAACAGGTTGGAGGTGCGCTTGGCCAGCCGGACCGGCATGTCCAGCGGGATCGCGGCGTAGTCGCGGCGCAGCCGGTCCACCGCGGCCTGGTGCGCGTCCATCGTTGCCTGGTGCGCGTCCATCGTTGCCTGGTCGGCTGCCGCGGTCACGTGTCCCCTCCTCTGGCCGGGCGGGACTCGGCCCGCCGCACCGCGGCTCGAGCCTGCCTGGGAGAATCCCTCAGGGAGGAATCATGGGCAAGATCTTCGCCGGACTGGATGATCGACTCACGCAGTTTATCGTGGCTCAGCCCGTTTTCTTCGTGGCCACGGCGCCGGGCTGCGCCGGCCAGCCTGACGACGGCCACGTGAACGTCTCCCCGAAGGGCTACCGGGACACGTTCGCGGTCCTCGGCCCGACCACGGTCGCGTACCTGGATCTGACCGGCAGCGGCGCGGAGACGATCGCCCACGTCCGGCAGAACGGCAGGATCACGATCATGTTCTGCTCGTTCACCGAGACGCCCAAAATCCTGCGGCTGTACGGCTCGGGCCGGGTCGTGCTGCCCGGCGATCCGGACTGGGCGCAGCTGGCGAGCCACTTCCCACCCACCCAGCGCGGCCAGGCCGAGGCTAACGGGCACTCCCCCACCGGACCGGGTGCTAACGGGCACGCGGGCGCCGGGGCGGAGGCTGCCGAGCGGCGGGCCGTCATCGTGGCCGAGCTGGACAGGATCGCCGACTCCTGCGGCTACGCGGTGCCGGTGATGGAGCTGCGCGAGGAGCGGGATCTGCTGACGCGCTGGGCGGAGCGCAAGACGCCGGCGCAGCTCGCCGCCTACCGGGCCGAGAAGAACGAGGTCAGCATCGACGGCCTGCCCGCCCTGGGCTGAGCCCATCGGGGCCAGCCGGGATGGCGAAGCATTAGGCATGTGATAGCAGCACAAACGCTTCGCCGAAACGGATCAAACCTGCTGCAGCCGCGTTGGCTCGCCGTGGCGTGACCGCACTGGGCTGAGACTCCCGCTCCAGCCGGGATGATGGAGCGTTTGGTAGGTGATAGCAGCACAAGCGCTTCATCGTCCCGGATCAAGCGCCCGGGAAGCCGCCCGACCCGCCGCGGCAGGCGTTCCGCGCGGCTAAAGTTGGGCGTCATGCGCATCGCGCTGATCAATTCCGGTCTTGGCCTGCTCGCCGCGGCGGCTGCGCTGCGGCGGATGCGGCCCGACGCCGATCTCGTGCTCTCGATGGACCCGGACGGCATGCCGTGGGGACCGCGTTGGCCCGACGACATCGCGGCGCGTTCGCTCGCCTGCGCCCGGGCCGCGGTGGCCTACCAGCCGGATGTGCTCGTCTTCGCCTGCAACACGGGCTCGGTGCACGCACTCGGTGTGCTGCGGGAAGAGTTCGAGCCCGGGCTGCCCGTCGTCGGTACGGTGCCCGCGATCAAGCCGGCCGCGGCGGCCGGCCAGCCGGTCGCCATCTGGGCCACCGTGGCCACCACGGGGAGCGCTTACCAGCGCGGGCTGATCGAGCAGTTCGCCGCTGGCGTGCCGGTTGCCGAGGTGGCCTGCCCAGGCCTGGCGGACGCGATACATGCGGGCGACGACGCCGGTATCGACGCCGCGGTGGCGACCGGGGCGGAGCAGACTCCGCCCGGCACCCGCGCTGTCGTGCTCGGCTGCACCGAGTACGAGCTCGCCGCGGACCGGATACGGGCGGCTGTGCTGGGGGCGGTGCCGTTCGGCTCTGCAGCGGCCGTCGCCGCCCAGGCACTGCGACGTATCGCCAGCCCGGCGGGTCCTGCCGGTCAGCCTGGTCAGTACGGTCAGGCCCGGCTTGGTGAGGACGGTCATGACGTGGCCGGTCAGGGCGCTCAGGCTCGGGCCGCCCAGGGCGGTCATGAGGTGGCCGGTCAGGGCGCTCAGGCTCGGGCCGCCCAGGACGGTCAGGAACTCGATGGTGTCGGCGGGAGCGCATCAGGCGATGCCGCCGGGACCAGCCGCGGCGAGGTACTTGTGCTGCTCAGCGGGCGGCCCGGCCAGCTGCCCCCGGCCGCGCTTCGCTACCCGGAGGGCCGGCTGCTGGCCGGAGTGCCTGCAGGGCTGGCTCACGGCCAGAATCCCGAGGGCCCGGCGGCCCAGCGGGCCGTCGCCCGGCATACCTGATGCGAGAACGGTCGGCGCCGGCGCGGCACCATCGCCAGACTGCCTTGGGTCCGGGCCGCCGTCGGTGCGGGGCTGCCGTCGGTGCGGGGCCGCTGTCAGCACGGCCACCGACAGTACGGCCGCCGATAGCAGCGGCCGCCGTCGGTGCGGAGCCGCCCTACGGACTGACGTCAGCACGGGCTGCGGTCAGTGCGGGGTCGCCAGCGGTGCGGGGCCGCCCTCGGTGCGGGGTTGGCGCTAGTGCCGACTGCCGTCAGTAAGGGGCGCCTAGCCGGTAGGTGCCGGGGCCGCGGACGGTGAGGCTGGTCCACGGGCCATGCTGGGCCACGACGGCTCCGCCGGCGCGCAGCAGGGGTGACCAGTGCACCCGGATGATGGTGGTGCCTGGCCGGCTCATGCGCAGCGTGATCTGGGCGGGCGTGGTTGCGGTGATCGTGGCGGGCGGGCTGGCCAGCGGGCTGGTGCCCGTCACCCGGTATAGCTGCCAGAAGGCGTTGCGCCAGACCGGCACGAGCCAGGGCTGGCCTGCACGGACAGTGGTGGCTTCGGCGGCCGCTGCGGGGTCAGGCGTAGCGGCGGAGATGGCGACGTAGCGCACCGCGTTGTAGCGCAGCCACGCGTGGTAGGCGGACGGCGTGAGGGTGCCGCTATAGAACAGCGGATTGCGCTCGGTGTCGACCTGCCGCTCCCACCCGCGTGCCAGCGGCACCGCGAACGCCAGCTCCTCGGACTCCCAGTGACCGTACTGGGGCACCGCCTCGACCCGGGCCGTGTCGGCGTGCAGGGCGCCGAGCTCGCGCACCAGTGCCGCGGTCTGCGGCGCGTAGGCCGGCGCGTTGCCCTGCGCGAGGTCGGCGGCGGGCTGCGCGACCTGCCAGCCGGCCACGGCGGTCAGCCCTAGGACGAGTAGCCAGCGATGCCGGGCGCTGCCGAATCCGGCCAGCAGCGGGCCGGTCAGCAGCTCGCCCAGCCGCGCGACGTTCGAGCCGACCAGCGTGGGTACGGCGCAGGCAAGAATCACGCCGAGGCCGTAGATGACCGCGCCGATCCGCACCATCCGCCAGCGGCGCGGGACCAGGACCAGCACCCCGGCCGCGGCCAGCAATGGCGGCAGCCAGTTCTGCACGCCCATGGGCTGAACCCCGCCGTCGGAGAACCACGCCATCGCGCCCAGCGGCAGGCTGGCCGGCACAGCCACGACCAGGCATTCGGGCCAGTGCCTGGTGACCGCGAACACGGCGGCCAGCACCCCGAGGAAGAGAGCAGCGACCGGGCTGAGCAGGCAGGTCAGCAGGGCCAGGACGGCAGCCGCGAGCAGCCTGGCCCCGCGTCGCGGGCGGCTCGCGCCGGCCTGGCTTCGCAGGCGACTGGTTTCGACGTGGCTTCGCAGACGGCTGGTGCCGCCCCTCCGCCGCGGGCGGCCGGTGTCAGCCCCGCTTCCCGAGCGGCCGGTGTCAGCCCCGATTACCGGGTGGCTGGTGTCGACGGCGACGGCGCAGCCCAGCGCCGCTGCGAGCCCGAGCGTGAACGCGGCGCGGCCGGCGGACAGCTCCGTCCACAGCGCCACGGCTACCCACACTGCCGCCGCATGCGGCCGCGGCACTTGGTGCCGGGCCAGCAGCCACGTCAGCAGCAACGCGGAGATCACCACCGCGACCGCCATCGCCGGATGGGTTCCCGCGATGGCGAGCACGTAAGGCGCCAGCAGCGAGTAGCTGGCCGGATGGATGCCGCCGTACCAGCTGAACAGATACGCCGAGCCCGGATAGCGGCTCGCCCATCCGGCCCGGGCCAGCGCGGCTGACAGGTCGGTCCCGACCCGCGGAAAAACCGTGACCCAGACCACCGCGCCGACGGTTGTCGCCAGCGCGCTGATGACGACCGGGTGGCAGCAGACTCGCTGCCATCCCGGGCTGTCGCCGCCCGGACCGGATCTGGCTACCGGTCGCGCCGCCAGCACGGCCGCGCCCGTCGCGCCCTGCTGCCTGCGCCGGCCGCCTGCTAGCTCAGGCTGGCCGGGAACCGCGCACGCTCGCTCCACGTTCGGCAGGCTACCTGTGCGGGACGCGCGCGCCTCCTGCCATTGATCGCGTATGCACCTGCTGCGATTGATGCTGCCCCTGGCGGGGCAGGCTATGGACGTGAAGATCACGGTAACGAGGGTCGGCGGGGACGGCAGCGTGCTTGCCCGCGCCGTGGACACCTCCGGCCGCCAGGACTCCGGACGGTGGACCACGCTGGCGGAGCACGCTGCGCTCGGCATGCCGCCCCGGTACCGGCCCCGCCCCGGCGAGCCTGTCTACCGCATCGAGGCCGATGAGGACGCCGCGGACGTTGCCGAGCGCGACCTTCAGGGACCGCTGCGAGAGCTGGCGATCGCTGTGCTCGCTGAAGGCGACGGCTGACCAGGGCGCCGGGCCGTCGGCTGGGCTAACGGGAGAGACGGTTTCTCGCCGGGCTGCCCCGTCGGCCAGACGACGCTGCGGCCTGCGCGGGCCGGGCGGCCTGGCCTCGGGAGGAGGCCGACGGGCCGCGGGTGCCGCCCGGCGATCCCTTGTCCCGGCCTGACGCAGCACGGGCACTGTCTGATGAACCTCGGCTGGCCCCGACGGAGCCCCGGGCACGGCCGGACGGCCCGCGCGTGCCTCCGGAGAGGCCGCGGCCCTTGTCGACCTGGCTGATCCGGCTGGGCTGGCTAGTCCCGCCCGCTTGGCTGGTACCGGGGGCTTGGCTAGTCCCGGCCTGGCTAGTCCCGTCGGCCTCGCTAGTCCCGTCGGCCTTCCCGGTCCCCCCGGCCTGGCCGGTCCCGGAGGCTTGGCCGGTCCCCCGAGCTTGGCTACCCCCGGCCTGGCCGGTCCCGGGGGCTTGGCCGGTCCCCCGAGCTTGGCTACCCCCGGCCTGGCTAGTCCTCCGGGTCTGACGGGTCCCGCCGGCCTGGCTCGTCCCGCGGGCCTGACCGGTGCCGCGAGCTTGGCTGGTGCCGCGGGCTTGGCTGGTGCCGCGGGCTTCGGTGCGGGCATAGCTGGCCGCGACTTCCTCGGGGGTCATCGGCAGCCGGGCTGCGGACGGCGGCATGCCGGCACCTATGGCGTCCATGAGCAGCAACGCCATCGAGTACTCGGGGTCGGCGGCCAGCGCCCGCTGCGCGGCCACGTTGGCCAGCGCGCCGTTGCCGGCCTGCCAGGCGGTGAACGCCAGCAGCGAGGCCGCCGCGGGAACGTACCTGGCCGGGACCCGGCGCACCACGTCGGTCCACAGCCGCAGGTGCGTCTCGGTGTGCTCGGGCACCATCCGGGCCCAGGCGTCGTCACGGACCCGCAGGTCGGTGAGTGCCACCCCCAGCCAGGCGATCTTGTCATCACCGGTGAGCCGGCCGCCGCGCCGGTAGATGCCGACCGCCTCGCTGACCGCGCGCAGCCCCTCACCGACCACGCGCTGGACGACGCCGCTGCGGCGGCCGGACGCCGCGCCGTCGCAGATCAGGTCCGCGGCCTGCCGCTCGGCCCGGCGGACAGCCTGCCGCATCGACTCCTCAGCCAGACCGCCGAGCGGGGCGATCGACGCCGCCAAGGCGGCCCGGTCCCGCAGCGCCTTGTTACCGACGGCGGACATCGCTGCCGCCGCCGGGTGCTCAGCAATGTCGAACGGGACGCCCTCGGCCGGGCAGCAGCGCTCGTCCTGGCAGGAGTAGGACCAGTAACGGCCGTTCTCCACCCGCAACATGTCGTGCAGCACGATGTCGGCCCGGCGCAGCTCGCCGACCAGCGCATCGGCCACTGGCGTGACCATGGGCGCCGGCCCGTAGCCGACCACGATGGCCAGCGTGAGCTGATGCCTGGCCAGGATCGCGATCGCGTGCGCCGCGATCTTCACCGCCGCGCCGGCGTCCGGCGGCTCGGGCAGGTCATAGCGGAAGGCCACCTGGATCCGGCCACGCGGCGGGCCAGCGCCCACCACGACCAGGCTCCTGGCCGGATGGAAGCCGAGCAGGCCCGGGATCACGGCCAGCATGCTGTCCGGCGAGTTGACGCGGAGCAGCGCTGCGGGCCGTCCCGGCTTGCCGGCCGCGCGACCTGAGGGGACTGAGCCGTTGGGCACCCGGTTGGCGGGCACGCGGTTGGCATGCTGGCGGTCAGCGGGCTCCCGGTCAGCGGGCTCCCGGTCAGCGGGCTCCCGGTTCGCAGGCTCGCGGTCAGCGGCCGCAGGCCCAGCGGAAACGGGATCGGTGGGGCTGGCAGGCTCCGGACCCGAGGAGGCGGCGGAGCCTGCCGGCGGGGGCGGCGTTGCGGGTGGTGACGGGTTCTCTTCCATGCGGCCAGCGTGCGCTGGCGCCGGACACGGAGCGAAAGAGAAATTTCGCCTGGGGATAACTCGGCTGCCGAGGGCTCAGCGTGTCCACAGCGAGCGAACCTGGCTTGCTCTGGCCGACCGTCCGAGGAATACAGCCTCCACCCCGGCGTCTCAGCCGGCCGACGTACTCAGCGAGACGGACCCGAGGACAGTTGATGGGCGGTTTGGTGTTCACCGGTGAACACCAAACCGCCCATCAACATCTTGCCCGGCAGGAGAGCAGGCGGCACGAGAGCGCAGGAAGGAGCCCGCGGGCGGCGGGAGCGCAAGTTTGCGGCCGGAGCCCGCAAGGTTAGGAGGCCCCCGCTGGTGCATGCGGGAGCGAAATGGTTGGGCTACAGATCGACGCCGAGCAGCGCGTCCACGGTGTCGCGGACCAGCTGGCCGTCACCCGCGGACGGGCCAGCAGGCGCCGTGAGCACAGCATCTGCCCAGCGGTCCACCACCGCGAGCGCGCCGGGGGCGTCGAGGTCATCGGCCATGCGCTCGCGAACGCCCGCCAGCACCTGGGTGGCGGTCGGCACAGCCGACGCCGCGCCCATGGATGCACCCCGCACCAGGTCACGGCCGGACTCCACGCCCGCGCCGGACCCCGGCCCCGCGCCGGACCCCGCCACCGCGCCGGACTCCCTGCCTGCGCCGGACTCCCTGCCCGCGGCGGACCCCACGCCCGCCCCGGACCCCACGCCCGCGCCGGACCCCGCCTCCGCGCCGGAGTTAGCGGCAGGGCCAGGCTCCGCACCCTGCGCGGCCGCGAGCACGGCAGAACGCCACCGTGCCAGCCGCTGCGTCGCCGCGGCCAGCCCGGCGTCGGTCCAGTCCCTGTCGTCGCTGTAGTGGTGCGCGAGCAGCGCCAGCCGGATGGCCGCGGGCTCGGTGCCGCCCGCCACCAGTTCCGACACGAATACCAGGTTCCCCAGCGACTTGGACATCTTCTCGCCGCCGAGGCGGACCATGCCGGCGTGCGCGTACCGGCGGGCGAACGCGCGGCCGCCCAGCGCCACCCGGGCGTGCGAGGCGCTCATCTCGTGATGCGGGAAGATCAGGTCCGAGCCGCCGACCTGGATGTCGAAGACGGTGCCGAGGTATTCGGTGGCGATGGCCGCGCACTCCACGTGCCAGCCGGGCCTGCCAGCGCCGAACGCCGACTCCCAGGACGGCTCGTCCGGCCGCGCGGCCAGCCAGACCAGGGCGTCCAGCGGGTCCTTCTTTCCCGGCCGCCCGGGGTCACCGCCGCGCTCTGCCGAGAGCTCCAGCATGTCCTTCGTGTCCAGCCCGGACAGCGAGCCGAACGCCGTATCGGCCGACCGGCTGAAATAGAGGTCCGCGTCCACGTCGTAGAGCGCGCCGCGGTCGGCCAGCTGCCCGGTGAACCGCTCGATCAGCGGCATCGCCTCGACGGCGCCGACTAGGCGGGACGGCGGGAGCACCCGCAGCGTCTCCATGTCGCCGCGGTACCTGGCGATCTCACGGTCGGCGAGCTGCCGCCACTCCTCGCCGTCCCGGGCGGCCCGCTCGAGCAGCGGGTCGTCCACGTCCGTGACGTTCTGCACGTAGGTCACGTCGTGGCCCGCGTCCAGCCAGGCCCGCAGCAGCAGATCCCAGGCGGTGAACGTCGCCGCGTGCCCGATGTGAGTGGAGTCATAGGGGGTGATGCCGCACGCGTACATCGTGGCCGCGTGCCCCTCGGCGGCCACCGCCAGCTCGCCGGTCGCGGTGTCCCTGATCCGCGGCTCGGGGCCGGTCCCGGGCAGGCCGGGGACGCTCACGCCACGCCAGGATTCCATGAGCGTCAGGCTATCTCGCCGCCGCCAGGGTGCCGCCGCTCGCGGCGGGACCGGTGACGAGCGCCTGCTCGAACGCGTACGCCAGGGCGATCAGCCGGGGCTCGCTCCACCGCGGCCCGACGAACGAGATGCCGAGCGGCAGCCCGGACAGCCGGCCTGCCGGAACGGTCACCGCCGGGTAGCCGGCCACCGCGGCCGGCGTGGAGGTGTGGAAAATGTCGTGGTCGCCGAGCACGTAATCGGTCAGCCAGGCGGGATTCGCGGACAGCGAGACGATCGCGTCCAGCCGGCCGGCGGCGAGCGGCTCGTCCAGCGCCGCGCGGGCCAGCCGGGTGGCGTCGGCCCGCGCCGCCGCGAGCTCAGGATCACGAGGATCGCCGCTGCAGGCTTCGGCCCGCTCGAAGATCTCCTGGCCGAACCGGGCCAGCACCCGGCCGGCGTGGCGCTCGTTGTACGCGATCAGCTCGGCCAGGCTCACCGGGTGGCTGCCCGCCAGCCCGCCGAGGTAGCCGTTCAGGTCGCGCTTGAACTCGTGCAGCATGGCCGTGGACTCCGGCTCGTGAATCTTGTCCGCGCCAGGCAGCTCGACCGGGTCCTGCACGGTGGCACCTGCCGCGCGCAGCCGGTCAACGGCGGTGTCCAGCACCGCGCTAACCGCCGCCCACGCATCGGCTGAGCCTGCCCGCCAGATGCCCAGCCGCGCCCCGGCCAGTGCGGACGGGTCCAGGAACTCGGTGTAGCGGGTGCCTTCGTGCCGTTCGGGAAGACGCTCGAGATCCTGGCAGGCAGGGTCAGCGGGGTCGACCGCGGCCAGCACCGACAACAGGGCCGCGGCATCGGCGACGGAAGCCGCCATCGGGCCCGCGGTGTCCTGGGCGAGGGTCACCGGCACGATGCCCGTCCGGCTGACCAGCCCGACGGTCGGCTTGATGCCGACGATCCCGCACGCGCTGGACGGGCAGACGACCGAGCCGTCGGTCTCGGTCCCGATGGCCAGCGGCGCGAGCCCGGCGGCGACCGCGGCCCCCGATCCCGAGCTGGATCCGGACGGGTTGCGGCCCGGGCCGCACGGGTTGGCGGTCTGGCCGCCGAGCGTGCTCCAGCCGCTGGTCGAGTGCGTGGAGCGGAAGTTGGCCCACTCGGACAGGTTCGCCTTGCCGAGGATCACGGCGCCCGCCTCGCGCAGCCGGGTGACGAGGAAGGCGTCGGCGGATGCGGTGTCCAGCAGCGCCGGCGAGCCCGCGGTGGCCGGCATCCCGGCGGCCTGGATGTTGTCCTTGACCAGCACCGGGATGCCCTCGAGCGGGCCGCGGGCCGTCCCGGCGGCCCGGGCCGCGTCGCTGGCCTGCGCCTCGGCGGCCGCGGCCGGGCTGACCGCGATCACGGCGTGCAGCTCGGGGTTGAGCCGCCGGATCCGCTCGAGGTAGAAGCCGGTGAGCACGGCCGAGGTCAGCGTCCCGGACGCCAGCGCCTGCTGCAGGCCGCTCACCGACGCGCTGGCGACGTCGGTATCAGTGCCGGGAATGGTCGCGGGAACGCCGGAGGGCTCGGGCATGCCCGCAGGATAGCGGGGCGCCGCGGCGCTGACCTGGCCGCCTCGTAGACTGCGCGGCGTGGAGATGAGCATGGGAGTGCTGGACGTCGTGCCCGCCACCGGGCGGCCCGACCTGCTCGCCGCGCCGGTGGCCGCGGCGCTCGCCGGGCTGGCCGGGCGCGACGACGTGGGCGTGGCGGAGATCGATCCTGACCTGGCGGACACGGCGGCGTTCTGCGAGAAGTACCAGGTCTCCCCGGCCGAGTCGGCCAACTGCGTGGTCGTCACCGGCCGCCGGGACGGCGAGCCCCGGTTCGCCGCGTGCCTGGTGCTGGCCACGACGCGGGCGGACGTGAACGGCCTGGCCCGCCGCCGGCTGGACGTCAGGAAGGCGTCGTTCGCGGCGACCGAGCTGGCGGTGGCGGAGACCGGCATGGAGTACGGCGGCATCACGCCGGTCGGGCTGCCGCCCGGCTGGCCGGTCCTGATCGACGCCGCCGTGGCCGCCGCGCCGCAGGTCGTCGTGGGCAGCGGGATCCGGCGGTCGAAGCTGATCCTGCCGGGGGCGGTGCTGGCCGGGCTGCCCGGCGCTGAAGTCCTCGACGGGCTCGGCCGGGCCTGATGACTTTTATCCCGAACGGCGCTGCTCCCGGCGGACACGCGGTCAGGGAAGCCAGGACACGTGACCGTGCAGCGTGGCGTAGCCGATGAACGCGACGGCGTCGATCAGCGAGTGGGCGATGATCATCGGCGTCACCCGCCCCCACCGCTTGTACAGATAGCCGAATATCACGCCCATCACCGCGTTGCCGATGAACCCGCCGAACCCCTGGTACAGGTGGTAGGAACCGCGCAGCACGGCGCTGAACGCGATCGCCCGGGACGGCCGCCAGCCGAGCTGGTCCAGGCGGCGCAGCAGGTAGCCGACGACCAGGACCTCCTCCAGGATCCCGTTCTGCACCGCGTCGAGAAGGAGCACGGGGATCCGCCACCAGACCGCGGGCAGGCTCTCCGCGACGACGTTCAGGGCGAAGCCGAGATGGTAGGCGGCCAGGTACAGGCCCAGCCCGCTGCCGCCGATGATCGCGGCCAGGGCGGCGCCGCGGAGCAGGTCGCGGCCCGGCTCGCGGCCGTCCAGGCCGATGTCCGCGGGCCCCTCGCCGCTGCGGGCCAGCAGGTAGAACGCCAGCACCACCGGCGCCAGGGTGCTGAGGAGGCTGATGAGCTGCAGGAACAGGTCGAGCGTGGGCCGGCCAGGGGCGAGCGAGCCGTTGAGCACCGCGTGCTGCTTGCCGAGCGCCTTGGACGCGGTGAGCGAGCCGATCAGCGAGACGAGCGCGTAGACGCCGCTCGCGCCCAGCGAGACCGCGAAGACGACGAAGATCTCCCAGCGGATCAGCCTGGGCGTCAGCACTCGAGGAGCGGCTTCCTCCTGCTGGATCACCTCAGGACTCTAACCGCTGCCCGGAAGTAAACCGCCCCGGCTGTCCGCGCGCGGGCGGGTGCGCGGGGACGGGCCGGGGGCGGACAATCAGCGAGGCGTCAGCCCTTGCTGGCGAGGACCTGCAGCTGGGATTAGGGGCCGTTGAAGACGTCCTGGTCACCCGGCAGCGAGCCGTGGTCAGCGTACTACCGGTCCGGACACCAGGCGGCCGCCGCACCCCAGGCGAGCGCGGCGGCCGTGGTGGACCCGGCGGACCGGGCCAGAGGGTCGGCTTCTACCGGAGGAGATGGTCGAAGTCGCCCTCTTTCACGCCCTCGATGAGGGCGCGGATCTCGGCTCGCGTATAGAGCAGCGCCGGGCCGTCGGGATACCGCGAATTGCGGACCGCGATCCCGCCGTCGGCCAGACCGCCCAGTTCGACGCAGGCACCCTGCGAGTTGCTGCGGCGGCTCTTCTGCCAGCAGATCCCCGTCAGCCTGACCGCGGGGATCCCGTTGTACGCGTGGCTCATCTAGTCAACTTCCTCAAGAATCTGGCTCAGGATTTCCACCGTCTGCTCCGGTGGCTCGCTCGCTACGCTGAGGCGCTCCATGACCTCGGTGTACCGCTCCGCGTCTTCCCGCTTGTCCAGGTACAGCGCGCTGGTGAGCTGCTCGAGGTACACGACGTCCGGCAGATCCGGCTCAGGGAAGCGCATGACGGTGAACGACCCGGCCTCGGCGGCGTGCCCGCCGATCCGGAACGGGATCACCTGGAGCGTGATGTTCGGCTGCTTGGCCGCCTCGATGAGCCGCTCCAGCTGCCCGCGCATCACGTCGGCGCCGCCGATGGGGCGGCGCAGCACGGCCTCGTCGACGACCGCCCACAGCCGGGGCGCGTTCGGCTTGGTCAGCACCCGCTGCCGGTCAAGCCGCAGGTTGACCCGGTTCTCCACCTCCTGCGGATCCGCCGCCCGCTGGCCGAGCCGGACGACGGCGCGCGCGTAGTCGGCCGTCTGGAGCAGGCCGGGGACGAACTGCAGCTCGTAGATCCGGATGAGCGACGCGGCCTCCTCCAGCCCCACGTAGACCTGGAACCAGTCCGGCAGCACGTGGCTGTACTTGTGCCACCAGCCGGGCGAATTGGCCTGCCGGGCGAGTTCCACCAGAACGGTGCGCTCACCGTCGTCTTCCACCCCGTACAGGGCCAGCAGGTCGGTGACGTCGCGCTCCTTGAAGCTGACCCGGCCGAGCTCCATCCGGCTGATCTTGGATCCGGAGGCGCGGATCGTATAGCCGGCGTCCTCGCGCGTGATCCCCTTGCGCTCCCGCAGCCTGCGCAGCTGGGAGCCCAGCAGGATGCGCAGCACAGTCGGGCCGCTGCCCGGCTGGACTGAGACCACCTCTGACCCCCCGTGCCGGTCGGAATCGCCTTCCCGCGCGGTCTTCTTACCTGTCAACGCTGGCACGCTTCACCTAGTGTCCGGAGCGCACAATCATTCTGCACGTGCATCTTGCCTTGCATGTGCAAGGCACATCCGGAATGATATCGCGTGTGCCCCCAGGTGCACGAGCAACCGCACCGTGACACTTCTCTGCAGGGACCCCGATGACCGCACACCGGGCAGCCGCTCAAGCCGAGACCGAAGTCACCCGAGCGCATCTGGAATGCCTGCTGGGCGGGACGGTACCCAGGCAGGCGCGGCGCCGCGGGCATGTCCGGCAGCCCGAGGCGTGCCGGGCCCTCGCCCCGCGGCCGGAGTCGGTCGGGGTCGCGCGGGAATTCACCAGGGTG
This sequence comes from uncultured Actinomycetes bacterium, assembly GCA_963702235.1. GTDB lineage: Bacteria > Actinomycetota > Actinomycetes > Streptosporangiales > Streptosporangiaceae > PALSA-505. Next base: position 373,201 of record CAVPBZ010000007.1, on the reverse strand, counting down.
GTACTGAGTGCGTGGGGCATGACCGCGGTGTCCGATGACGCGGAGCTTGTGGTGTCTGAGCTGGTCACCAATGCGCTACGGCACGCGATGTCCGGTTCCGGCGTCAGCTCCGGTTCCGGCGTCAGCTCCGGTTCCGGTACCGATGAACCGGTGATCCGGCTCAGGCTGCTGGCGCACGCGCCTTACTTGATGATCATGGTCGCCGATCCTAGCCGGGAGATACCGCTGCGCCGGGAATCAGGCCCGGACGAGGCCACCGGGCGCGGCCTGCACGTCATCGAGTCGTGCAGCAGCCGGTGGGGATGGCATCTGCTGGACGAGGGCGGCAAGGTCATCTGGGCGCTGCTGCCGCGCGAGTGAGCCTGCTGGCTGACCTGGTCTTGGCCGCTAACGCACGTCCGGCTCTGCGCGTCCAGCCCTGAATGGGGTCGAAGCGGGCTGCCGCCGTACGGCAGAATCATTGCTCATGGGCAGACCATCGTCAGCAGCCGCGGACACCGCGGCCAGGCGTCCCCAGGATCCCGACCTGGCCCGGGCACGCGACGGCGACGACGGCGCGTTCACCCGCCTGGTGGAGCCGTTGCGCCGTGAGCTGCACGCGCACTGCTACTGCATGCTCGGCTCGGTTCACGACGCCGACGACGCCCTGCAGGATGCCCTGCTGAAGGCCTGGCGGGGGCTGGCGCGGTTCGAGGGCCGCGGCTCGCTGCGCTCGTGGCTGTACACCGTGGCCACCCGCACCTGCCTGGACATCATCGAAAGCCGCGGCAGGCGGGCGCTGCCCGTCAACCTCGGCCCGTCCAGCGACCGCGCCGTGATCGGCGACGCCCCGCTGACCGACGTCGCGTGGCTGGCCCCCTATCCCGATGCGGGCCTCACCGAGGGACGGTTCAGCCCCGCGGCGCGCTACGAGCAGCGTGAAGCCGTCGAGCTCGCCTTCGTCGCCGCCCTGCAGCACCTGCCGGGCAACCAGCGGGCCGCGCTGCTGCTGTTCGAGGTGCTTGGCTTCTCCGCCGCCGAGATCGCGAGCACGATGGGCACCACCACCGCGTCGGTGAACAGCGCGCTGCAGCGGGCCCGCCGGATCGTCGCCGAGAAGATCCCCGCCCATAGCCAGCTGCAGACGCTGCGGGAGATCGGCGACGCGAGCCTGCGGGAGATCGTGACCAGCTACGCCGCCGCGCTGGAGCGCGGCGACGCCGACGCGCTGATCGCGCTGCTGACCGAGGACGTCACCTGGTCGATGCCGCCACTGCCGCACTGGTATCGCGGCCTGGAGGCGGTGACCGACTTCGCCGTGCGGGTCCCGCTGACCGGATGCGGGAGCTGGCGGCACCTGACGACGAGCGCGAACGGCCAGCTCGCCGTCGCCGGCTACCTGCGGAAGGACGGCGCCGGCCCGTACCTGGCCTGGTCGGTCAGCGTGCTGACCCTGCGCGGCGAGCGCATTGCCGAGGTCACCTCCTTTATCGGGCAGGATCACTTCGAGCGCTTCGGGCTGCCCGTCTCGCTGCCGTGACTCCGGCGGCGCTGCTCTGACGCCGCCCAGTTGCCCTGCCCTCGCTGGCTGCCCCGCCTCTGCTGGTCAGTGCCGGCGCCGGGAATGCGCCAACTCGCCTGGCACCCGGCCGGGTCTGGAGACCGCGGCATTCGTCCAGGAGCGAGACTGCCGTCGCTCCGATGAACCGCCGGGCCCGCTGGTTCGTGCACTCGGTAAATGGATGGCACCGATTCAGCCACGCGGAGAAATATTGAAGTCTGGAGTCATGGCCACCGTCTTCGCGTCTGGCCTGGCCGCGCGGCCATGAATGCCGCGAGTCGCGCGCTGCGCGATGGCAGTTATCGCTGCGCACGTCACTTTGCGGTGAAGCGACCCGATTCCAGCAGTAACCCACAGGAGGATCGCCAATGAAGTTGTCGAAAGCCCGCGTCCTGGCCTGCGCCGCAGCCGCGGCACCGTTACTGCTGCTGGCACCAGCGGCGGCGCAAGCGCATGACGCACCCTGGACCGTAGTCCCCAGCCCCAATGCCTCGCCGGGGAACAACGTGCTCGACTCGGTGGCGAGCGTATCTGCTCGCGACGTGTGGGCCGTAGGCTCAGCCGACGACGCCAACGGCAACACGCAAACGCTGACCGAGCACTGGGACGGCACGGCATGGACCATCGTCCCCAGCCCCACCGGCCTGACCGGCACGCTGTCGGCGGTCGCCGCCGTCTCCAGCCGCGACGTCTGGGCCGCCGGTTCCATCCTGCTGTCCGGCCGCGGCAAGACGGCGCAGTTCGAGCACTGGAACGGCAGCAAGTGGCGGGTGGTTCAGGGTCCCGCCGGACCCTTCACCGTGCGTGCGCTCACGGCCGTCTCCAGCCGCGACATCTGGGCCGCGGGGTCCTCCCTGACCGGCGGCACAACTGCCCAGACCCTGATCGAGCACTTCGACGGGCACACGTGGAGCGTGGTGCCTAGCCCCGACGCCAGCACAGGGAACAACCTCCTCAGCGGGGTGGCGGCCGTGTCGTCCAGCGACGTCTGGGCCGTCGGCGATTTCCAGAACGCCAGTAACGCCTTCCAGACGCTGGCCGAGCACTGGGACGGCACAGCGTGGACCATCGTTCCCAGCCCCAGCGGCGCGGGTATCCAGGCCGGCCTCAACGCCGTCGCGGCCGTATCCAGTCACGATGTCTGGGCGGTAGGAAACAGCGGCAGCGGCACACTGACCGAGCGGTGGAACGGCACCAGCTGGACCGTAGTGCCCAGCCCGACCCTCGCCGGCACACTGTTCAATCCCCTCTTCGGTGTTGCGATCATCTCCGGCAGCGAGATCTGGGCCGTGGGAGAATCGCAGAACGGGACCACGGGCAGCCCTACAACCCTCACCGAGGAATGGAACGGTCACAAGTGGGAGATCGTCCCCAGTCCCAGCCACGGCTCGGCCGCTACCCTCAGCGCCGCCGCGGCCAGCCCCGAGTCCGAACGCGTCTGGGCCGTGGGGAACTTCACTGCCCCCGTCACCGGAGCCCAGCAGACACTCACTGAGCTCAATGGCGAGCACGAGGGGTGACGGGGCGGAGATTCTGACCCGCTAGCTTCAACGGGATGAGCGGCCGCTGGAGGGCTAGATGAGCAGTCGTTCCGGCTTGCGTCACCACACGTAAGGAATGACCCTCCAGCGGACCCGTTCCCACAAGGCGCGGCAGGCCGCTGACCCCGACAGCAAGCGCTCCTCCGCCAGGACGCGGCCGACGTTGCACCCAGTTGCTACCGCAAAGACAAAGATGTTCCGGCCCGACACGGTCTGCATCACGTAGCCAGCCTGGCGAACCCCCACGCGCGCGTAGCGACTTTATTGCCTTCGGCCTGCGCCTACCTATGACACGATGCTGACGTCGCTGCCGGTTCAGATGACTCGTCCCGGTCAGCTACCATCTGTGCCGGTCCGCGCCGGGCTCGTCCCGCGACCACGTGCTGAGCTGGAGGATTTGTTCCAGGTGAGCGCCGCGATGGGGCCGTTGAACCAGTGACCGCGCGGGCAGCTGATCTTGGCACCTTCCAGCGGTCCGCCGGTGGACTTGACCGTGTACCGGGATTTCACCTCGGCGGGAAGCCCGCACCGTGCCGCGCCATGCTCATCCAGATACGCCGGGCAGTCCAGGAACATCACGTCGCCTTGCATTACCAGTCCCTCGTTCCGGCTGCGGCCGCCGAACGGCACCGTGCGTCTTGCGCTTCCAGCGTCTCCTCGAGGGGCCTGCGGGTCATCGCAGCCAGCGCCCGTCTCCACGGCGCGGTAGCAGGAATGCGCGGCCCCCGCTACCTGCAAGCTTCCTGACTCCGCGAATGAGCGCGCAGCGCGGGCTCCGGGGGTCCTGTCCCTGCGGCCAGCACGGCTAGCGGATGCTGCCGGCGGTCAGGCCGCCTACCAGGTAGCGCTCGATGGACGCGAACAGCAGCACCACGGGAACGATCCCGATGATCGACGCGACGAACAGGTACTGGTACTGGGTCTGGTACAGGCCGACGAACGCGTTGATGCCCACCGTCAGCGTCTCGCGGTTGTTCGTCGGGTCGTTGAAGATCGTTTCCGCGACCACGAACTCGTTCCACACCTGGATGAACGTGAAGATCACGGCGGTCACGATGCCCGGCCGGGCCAGCGGCAGCACGATCCGGACCATGGTCCGCAGCCGCCCGGCCCCGTCCACCATGGCGGCCTCCTCGACCTCCTTCGGGATGCTGGCCAGGTAGCCGTTCAGGATCCAGATGGAGAACGCCAGGTTGAACGCGGCGTCCACCGCGATGATCGCCCAGTAGCTGTTGACCGCCCCGCTGACCAGGTTGACTTCCCGGAAGATGCCGATGACCAGGGCTACCGGCGCGAACATCTGGGTGACCAGGACCGTGTACAGGAATGCCCGCTTTCCGCGGAAGTCATGCCGGGCGGTGAAGTATGCGGCCGGCAGCGAAACCAGCAGCACGATCGCGGTGGACACCCCGGCGATGATCAGGCTGTTCACCAGGTAGGAGGCCAGCGGGATGGCCTTCCAGACGCTGGCGAAGTTGCCCCACTGCCACGACGTCGGCAGGTACAGCGCCGGGTTGCTGAACAGGTCGTGGTTGCTCTTTAGCGCGGACAGGAACATCACCGCGTACGGGGCCAGGAAGAACGCGGCCACGATCGCGCCGGCGGCGGCCAGTCCGGCTGGCCGCACCGGCGACCAGAGCCGGCCGAGGACCCGGGCGGCCCGGTCGGCGAGACCAGGCGAGCGCGCCGGGACGGGTCCGGCCCCGTACGCCTCTTCCCTCCGCCCGGCCGGGCGCGCCGCGACGGGTCCGGCCCCTGCCCGTTCGGGCGACTCATGATGACGGCCGCCGGCCGGATGCCCTGCTGCCGGGGCTGGCGCCTCGTGGCCCGTCATCGCGACGCCGGTCAGCCGCGGCGCGACCGCCGCGCGGCCGCTCTGCGCGGCGCTGGCTGCTGCGCCAGCCAGCCGCTCGGCGGCACGGGCCCGGACGGCGGCGAGGCGGCTGCGGCGGGCCGGGTGGCCACCGGCTTCGGTGCCCGCGGTCCAGCGCACCCGGCGCAGGAAGAACGTGACGACGACGAGCAGGACGACCACGTTGAGCACGGCGAGCGCGGCCGCCTCGCCGACGTCGAGCCGGTAGGTGAACGCGATCTTGTACATGAACGTCATCGTGGTGTCGGTCTGCTCGCCGGGCAGCTTGCCGGTGATCACCCAGATGATCGGGAACGAGTTGAACACGTAGATCGTGTTCAGCACCGCGGAGGTGAGCAGGGCCGGGCGCAGCAGCGGGAACGTGACCGTGCGGTAGATCTGCACCGGGCAGGCGCCGTCCACCCGGGCCGCTTCGTACAGGTCGGCCGGGATCGCCTGCATGCCGGCCAGCAGGACGAACGTGCTGAACGGGATCGACACGATGATGCCGACGATGATCAGGCACCAGAACGATGTGGAGCTGTCCTGGTACCACTGGACCGGGCTGTGGATCAGGCCCAGGTCGAGCAGCACGCGGTTGAGCATCCCGTAGCTGCCCTCGTAGATGTAGCGCCAGACCGTGGCGGTCATGACCAGCGACGCCGCCCACGGCACGATCAGCGTCCAGCGCACGATCCGCCGCCCGGCGAACCGCTTGTTCAGGAACTGCGCCAGCCCGAGCGAGATGACGATCGTCGCGGCCACGACGAGCACGACCCACAGCACGGTGTTGGTCAGCACGTGGCCCAGGGCCGGCTCGCCGAACAGGTTGCGGTAATTGCCCAGCCCGGCGTACCCCTCGGTGAGCCCGATCGAGTTGACCTTGAGGAACGACGTCCTGATCATCTCGACCGCCGGGTAGGCGATGATCAGCGCGATGAGCAGCAGGCTGGGGCCGAGCCAGAGCACTGGCTGCAGCCGCCGCAGCCGCGGGACGGCCCGGCGGGACCGCCGGGCGCTGCCGTGCGGCCGCGGCAGCGGGGACCGGCCGCTGCCGCGCCGCGTCGTGGTCACGGTCATCCAGACGTTTGCGCGATCTGCTGGATCTGGGTGAGCACCGAGCTCGGGTTGGCCGACGGTGCCAGCGCGGTGCCCAGCTGGCTCTGCACGGCGCTCTGCACCTTGTTCCAGCCCGGGTTGGTGGCCGGGTAGAACTTGGCCGCCGGCAGCAGCTTGATGCCCTCGCCGGTCACCGGGTCACTGGCCATGGCCGCGCTGGCCGACTTGGTGGTGGGCAGGAAGCCCTCGGTCTTGACGAAGCTGAGGTAGTTGGTCTTCTGGTAGACGAAGTCGAGGAACGACCTGACCATGCTCGTGTTGCCCGGCTTGTTGAACGCCATCAGCACGTCCTGCACGCCGAGCGTGAACTGCGGGATGCTGACGCTCGACCGCGGCCAGGGGGCGGACGCCCACTGGACCGGCGAGCCCTTCATCGAGGTGGACTGGAACGTCCCCAGCGGCATGATCTCCGTCATCGCCACCTTGCCCTGGGCGAATTCGGCCCAGCAGCCGTCGGTGCGGTTGGTCGAGCCCGGGTTGGGCTCGGTCACCTTGTCGGTGTTCGCCAGCGTGCGCAGGTAGCTCATCGCCTGGAGGTTCTGCGGGCTGCTGACCGACCACTGACCGGAGGGGGTGGTCCAGCCACCGCCGTTGGACCACATCCACAGTGACCACTCGGCCTGGGCTTCTTCGGAGCCGAGCGGGAGGCAGTAGCCGATGTAGCCGGCCTTCTTGAGCTTCTGCGCATCGGCGGTGAACTCTGCCCATGTGGTCGGCGGCGCCGTGATCCCGGCCTTCGCGAACGCCTGCTTGTTGTAGCCGAGCGCGCGGACGCTCGCGATCCACGGGATGCCGTATTGCGTGCCCTTGACCGAGTCGCTGCCGAGGAACGAGGACTCGAAGTCAGCTTCCGTGCTCGGCGACAGCACGTCCTTGGCCGGCCGCAGCAGCCCGGAGGAGGCGAACGTGCTGTAGGCGTTGAAGTTGAGAACATCGGGGAACGAGCGGGTCTGGATCATCGTCGGCACCTGCTGGAGCAGGGTGTTCCAGTCGATGACCCGGAGGTTGACGTGAATCTTGGGGTACTGCTTCTGGAACCGGCTGACCACGGAGGTCCAGTACGGCTGGGTGTGGCTGCTGTACTGGGCCATCACGACGCTGATCGTCCCGGCCGAGCCGCCGCCCGACCCGCTGTTGCTGCTGCCGCCACAGGCGGCGATCGCCAGCGCGGCGGCCACGCCCGCCGCAACTCCGGTCCCGAGCCTGGTCAACCTCACGATGCTGCCTCCTGAACGTCTTATTACTTGATTGGCCTGGCCACGCCCGTCGCGGCGTCCCGGCCGTCCTGTTGCCGATCACCCGAAGATATGTAAGATTATTTATTAAAGATTGATGCATAATCATGCGTCATGCGGCTGGCGGGGTCAAGGGGTTCCGGGATATGGCCATGGACGGGAAGGCGATGTCGTCTGCTGCACACGGGGCACACGGCGGGCCGCCGCTGCTGCGCCAGATCAACAGCGCGCGCGTTCTGACCGTGCTGCGCGGGTCCGGCCCGGTCAGCCTCTCGGATCTGGCCGCCAGGACCGGGCTGTCCCGGCCGACGATAGGCCAGGTCGTCGAGCAGCTGCACACCGCCGGGCTGCTCGCCTACGCCCATCCCGGCCAGGCGATGCTGGGCCGTTCCGGGCGGCCCGCGCGGCTGGTCCGGTTCCGCGCCGAGGCGGCTTACGTCGTGGGCATCGACGTCGGCCGGCACAAGATCGGGGTCATGGTCGCCGACCTGGCCGGCCACGTGGTCGCGCGGCACCGGCGCGCGATCTCCGCCGCGAACAGCAGCAAGGATCTGCTGGGCGCGCTGCGCCAGACGGTGCGGGAGGCGCTGGCCGCCGGGAGGCTCGGGCGCGGGGAGGTCGCCAGCGTCGCGGTCGGCACGCCGGGTCTCGTGGACCGGCCGCGCGGAGCCGTCGTGCTGGCGCCCGGGCTGCCCGGATGGAACATCGATCTGGCCCGCGAGCTGCGCCGGTCGTTCCGCTGCCCGGTGCAGGTGGAGAACGACGCCAACCTGGCCGTGCTGGCCGAACGGCGGCACGGGCTGGCCCGCGACGCGCACGCGGTCGTGTTCATCCTGTGGGGCGAGCGCGTCGGCGCCGGCGTCCTCATCGGGAACGACCTGCACCGGGGGGCCGCCAACGCGGCCGGCGAGATCGGCTTCCTGGCGCTGGACGCCGGGGAGACGGCCGCGCCGGACGGCCTGGGCCGGGGACCGTTCGAGCGGCTCGTCGTCGCGGACGCCATTGTCGAAGCCGGCCGGGCTGCCGCCGCGCGGCACGGCGGCGAGCTGGCCGGGCTGATGGCGGCGGACGCGTGGGCGGGCCGGCTGGATGCCGACGCGGCTGTCGGGGCGGGTGAGGCGGGTGGGGCGGCCGCCGGGCCGGCCGCGGGCCAGGGTGCACCGGCCGCCGGAGCGGCCGCGGGCCAGGGTGCACCGGCCGCCGGAGCGGCCGCGGGCCAGGGCCGGCTCGACGCCGAAGCGGTGTTCGCCGCCGCGGCGCATGGCGATCCGGCCGCCGCTGAGGTGGTGCAGACGATCGCGGCCCGGTTCGCCCGCGGGCTCGCCGCGGTGCTGCTCGTCCTCGACCCCGACCTGGTCGTCATCGGCGCGGGCGTATCCCGGGCCGGGAGCGCGTTGCTGGCGGCGATCGAGAGCTACGTGCGGCCGCTGACGCTGGTGCCGCCCAAGCTGGCGCTGTCCCAGCTCGGCGACGAGGCCGTGACGCTCGGCGCCGTGGAACTCGCGCTCGCTGACGCGCAGCGTCGGCTGCTGCCCGCTCCGGCCCTGTCCTAGCCGTGCAGTGCCGGCGGAGTGCAACCCGCGGGCCCGCGCGCTGTATGACCGGCTCGGCTATGTCGCCTACGGCCGCGAACCCGCCTCGTGGGATGACGAGGCCCCGGACGGATCCATCACCCGATATGAGACGGTATGCACTCTGATGCATAAGCGTCTCGCATAACCCCGGGCCACGCGGAAAGCCGGTCAGGCCGCCGCGTACTTCAGTACCAGGTCGCCGACGTGCGGAAGCGCGGCCTCGACGTGCTTAGCGGCGCTGCCGCGGACGCTGCGATATGCCTTGACGATGGCGGGCCGCCTGGAGGAGGCCGCGCGGGCGTCGGTGACCGACAGCAGGGCCTGCGACACCTCGTCGCCGCGCTTGGACAGGTAGTCGCCGAACTCGGTGCTGCCGGAGGCACGGAAGTCCGCCCAGAACGGCTGGAGCTGGTTCACCAGGGACGGAAGCAGGACCTTGATCATGTGGTGGACGTGGCCCGAGGCGAATGTGGTCACCGTCTTGTAGGCCAGCTTGACCGCGGTCCCGGAGATCCCTGACTTGTCCGAGATCTGCCGCTGAATCAGCGCATAGCAGTCGTCGATCACCTGAGGCCGGATGTCAGGCGCGAGCAGGATCTCCTGAAGCGTGGCTGCCATGGGAACGTTCTTCTCCTCGCCGTCGGAGTGTTGCCCGCTGGATCCCGCACGCCCGCCCGAGCGAGCGCCCGTCCACGGCCTTGCCACCCCGGCTCCGCTCGAGCCAGGGCGCGCTTAGGCTACCGTGCCCGCGTCTCGCCTGTTATCGGAACTTCATCACGGTGATGGGGATACGGGGCCGCGGGAGCCCCGGACTACCCGACGGGCAGGTGACTGCTGAGACGGCCGGCCTTGGCGCCGGCCTTCCCCGACACCTTCGCCGTCCGGGCGGCGAGGGCCACGTCGCGGCGCGCGGACCGGGCCGCGTTGCGCCAGGCGAGCGACGGGCGGCCGGCCGTGTCCGCCGCGGTGATCAGCAGGCCGCCGAGCATCGACATGTTCTTCATGAACGCGATCCGCTGCTGTTCCCGCTCCTGCTTGTCTTTCGACTCCCAGAACCGGTGACCGGCCAGCGTGGTGGGCACCAGGGTCGCCGCGAGGACCAGGGCCGAAAGCCGGGGCAGCCGGCCCACGGCCAGCAGCGAGCCGGCGACGAGATGGATGGCGCCGTTGATGCGCACCGCCTGCTCGGTCTGGGCGGGCACCGGCGGCACGAATTCAGCCAGCCGCTGGACCACAGGCTCAGCCCGCGGGGAAACCCGCTCGGGCCGGAACAAGGTATCGAAGCCCTGGACGATGAAGATGGCGGCCAGCATGGGCCGTGCGACAGCTCTGAGTACGGGCATGGGCCGCAACTGCCCAGCCAGCGAGGTTCCTAACACCCTCGCTGGCGACGTTCATGACAAAGCTTGGCCGGCAAAGGAGTGACACACGATCGCGGCGGCGGCGACCACGTTGAGCGAGTCGACGCCGGCGGCCATCGCGCCGGGAGCCATCGGTATGCAGACGGCCTGGTCGGCTTCGTGCCGCCAGCGCGACGACAGGCCGTCGCCCTCGGTGCCCAGCATGAGCGCAGCCCGCTCCCCCGTCGCCACCGCGCCGATGGGCACGGCGGACTGATCCGGGGTCAGGGCGAGCAGCCGGAATCCGGCGTCGCGCAGGTCCGCCAAGCCGCCGTACCAGTCGGTCATCCGGGCATACGGGACGGCGAACACCGCGCCCATGGACACCCTGACCGCGCGCCGGTAGAGCGGGTCGGCGCACCGGGGCGCGAGCACGACGCCGTCCATGCCGAACGCGGCGGCGCAGCGGAAGATGGCGCCCACGTTGGTGTGGTCAACGATGTCCTCGAGCACCATGATGCGACGAGCGCCCGATAGCACCTCGCTGACCGCGCGGACCGGGAGCCTGGCCATGGCGGCCAGCACGCCGCGGTGCACGTTGAACCCGGTCACCTGCTCGGCCACCGGGCCGGGCACGACATACGCGGCGGACGCGCAGGCGCTGAGCAGGTCGGTCACGCCGGCCAGCCTGCGTTCGGTGATCAGCAGCGAGCGCGGCGGATAACCCGCGGCGAGCGCGCGGCGGATGACCTTCTCGCCCTCCGCGACGAACAGCCCGTGCGCGGATTCGAAGCTCTTGCGCAGGCCGATGTCGGTGAGCCGGACGTAATCGGCCAGCCGCGGGTCATCGGCGTCGCGCACCGTGACGATGGTTGCCACGGGCCCCAGTGTCGCGCATCGGCTCCCGGCCGCCGGCCACCCGGTCAGCTGTCGGGCCAGGGCTCGCAGGGCTGCCGCGGGTCGTCGCGGTGCAAGGACGCGATCCATCCGTCCTGCGCGCCGCCGGGCTGCGTGCACAGCAGGCGCGGTCAGCGCGGCACGGCAACCAGATTCGGCTGGCCGCGGCGAGCGGGGCTGTCGGGGCGGCGGGTCGCGAGTCAGGGCCGGAGTACGGCCTTGATCACTCCCTCGGCCCGCTCGTCGAAGGCGCGGAACAGGCGCGGGGCGTGGTCCAGCCCGCCGTGGTGGGTGACGATCATGCCGGGGCGGGCGCGGCCGGAGACGACCAGGTCGCGGAGCAGCGTGGTGTAGCGCCGGTCGTGGGTGCGGCCGAAACCGACGCTGACGCCCTTGGCGAAGAACGTCGCCCACGGCACGGTCAGCGCCCCGTCCGCCCGGCCGCCCGGCGCCGGGTGCAGGTCCTTCTCGGCGTAGACCCCGGCGATGCCAACATGGCCGGTGGGGTTGACCAGGCGCGCCAGGTCCTCGATGACCTGGGTGGGCCGCTCGGCCTGCGGCCGCGAGCGGTCCCTGGCCTGGAAGCCGACCGCATCGATGGCGTGCAGGACGCCGTCCATCTCGCTCTCACCGGGCGGGAGCCCGCGAGCGTGGCGCAGCTCCCGGATCTGGTCAACCGGGTCGCCGTGCCGGAAGTCCACCGCCGTGGCGCCGATCTCGGCCGCCTTGGCCAGCCGGGCGTCGATCCAGTCGACCACGTAGACCTCGCTGGCGCCCTTGATCAGCGCCGAATACGCAGCGAGCAGGCCGACGGCTCCGGCGCCGAAGACGGCGACCGGTTCCGGCGCGGTGCCCACGCTGGCCAGCTCGGTGGCGTGCCAGCCGGTCACGAACGCGTCCGCGAGCAGGACGAAGTCGTCCTCTTGATCGTCGCCGGGTGAGCCGGGCACCGGCACGCAGTTCGCGTCGGCGAACGGCACCCTTAGCAGCCCGGCCTGGGCACCCCGGTACGGGCCCATTCCCGCGTAGCCGTAGGCGGCGCCGAATCCGCCCGGGCGCACCCGCAGGCAGGCGGCGGAGTAGCCGCGGACGCAGTTGTAGCACAGGCCGCAGTACAGGTGAGTCGGTATGACGACCCGGTCGCCCGGCCGGACCAGGGTCACGCACGAGCCCGCCTGCTCGACAACGCCCAGCGGCTCGTGGCCGAGGACGAGTCCCGGCTCGGCCCCGGTGCGCCCGTCGTACATGTGCAGGTCGGTCCCGCAGATGGCGCTGGAGGTCACGCGGATGACGACGTCGGAAGGGTCCTGCAGGACGGCGTCGTCTACCTCGTGCACCCCGACCTCGCGGGTGCCTTCGTACACCACCGCTTTCACCTCGGCAGCTCCCTTCCGGACCTGACCAGCAAAGCATGCCGACCCGCCGCGGAGGGGCGGCAGCCCCGGTCGAGGGCGCCCCGCGCGGCAAAATCGCGCGGAAAAAATCTGCAACCTTGTGAACCCCCTGGCTTAGCCGGGCGTCCTCAACATGTGAGGCCCGGCGAGAGCGGGGCGCCGGGCCTCATACACAAGACGTGAGGCCCGGCGAGAGCGGGGCGCCGGGCCTCATCTAAGCAGGGTCGGGGGCGAAGACGTGAGGCCCGGCGAGAGCGGGGCGCCGGGCCTCACGCAGAACAACCGGGGGCCAAGACGTGAGGCCCGGCGAGAGCGGGGCGCCGGGCCTCATGATTTTTTCTGGGTGCGGGTCACAGCGGGTTCGAGTCGAGCATCCGGTGCGCCCGCTGGATCAGCACCGGGACCGCCCGGCCCTCCCGGTCGAATCCCTCGCCGACGGTCTGGTGCTGCAGGAACCTCGCGTTGATTCCCTCCAGCACGACCGCGAGCTTGAAGCAGCCGAAGGCCATGTAGTACCCGATCCCGGACAGGTCGCGCCCGGTGCGCGCCGCGTACCGGGCCGCGAACTCCGCCCTGGACAAGAAACCGGGAGCAGCGGTGGCGGTCGCCCCCACCTCCATGTCGGCCCACTCCGTGTCGTCCGGGTCGGCCCAGTAGACCAGCGTCAGCGCGAGGTCGGCCAGCGGGTCGCCGAGCGTGGCCATCTCCCAGTTGACCACGGCCGCGATCGCGGGCTCGGCGTCCGCGCTGAGCAGCACGTTGTCGATCCGGAAATCACCGTGCACCAGCGTCCCCTCACCGCCTTCGGGCAGCCCCGCCTCCAGCCTGGCCACCAGCTCCGCGTACCCCGGTACCTCGCGGGTGACCGACAGATCCCACTGCCGCTGCCAGCGGCTGAGCTGCCGCCGCAGGTACCCGTCGGGCCGGCCGAAGTCGCCGAGCCCGACCGCCGCCACGTCCAGCTGGTGAATCGCGGCCAGCATGTCGGCCAGCCGCTCGGACACCACGCCGGCCTGCTCAGGGGTGATCTTGGCGGCCTCGTCCCTGGTCCGGATGACCAGGCCGTCCACGTACTCCATCACGTAGAACGGCGCGCCGATGACCTCGGTGTCGGAGCAGAACGCCACCGGCGCGGCCACCGGGATCGCTGTGCCGTGCACGGCGGAGATCAGCCGGTACTCCCTGGTCATGTCGTGCGCGGTGGGCAGCACATGACCGAGCGGTGGGCGGCGCAGCACCAGCCGGGCCGGCACGGCTGGAGCCGGGAACTCGAGCCGGTAGGTCAGGTTGGACCGGCCGCCCGCGATCAGGTGCACCGACGGCAGCTGCTCGGCCGCCGGAACGCCGTGCGCGGTCAGCCACCGGGCGAGCCGGGAAACGCCCTCGATCCCTGGAACCGTGCCCTTCAACGGAACCGTGCCGTCAGCCGTCATGCCTCTCCTCCGGGCTGCCTGACTCAACCCACCAGGAATACCAGCTTCCGGGCAATATCACGCACCGGACCTATGGACTAATCCGCACTCCTGACGTAGGTAAGGAGAAGGGACAACGGGGCCTAAGGTCTAGACCGCCGTGAGGGAGTGCCGTGGGAGACGCGTGGATGCCAGGTGCCGGGCACGTTCGGGCGGTTGCCGACGGCGGTCAGATGAAGGGCGGTGCGCCGAGGGCGGTCTGGATGACCCTGGGCGCGGATCCGCAGCTCATCTCCGCGCACTCGGCGGCGCAGCGCCTGAACCAGATCGGCCGTCCCTGCCATCTCGTGTGGAACCCGGTGACGGGCGAGACCGTGCAGCTCATCCCCATCGTCAGGGCCGGCCTCGCCCTCGGCGTGGCCGGCGACATCGACCACGAGGGAGCGACGGGCGCGCGCGGTGACGCGTACGCGACCGGCCCGCTGGCCGTGGCACCGAACGACGGGGCGGCCGACGTGCACACCGAGGGCCGGCTGTGCGTCCAGGTGGGCGTCGTCGGCTTCGGCTGGCAGCCGTTCACCTCCGGCCCGGTGACCGGGGTGGACGCGATCCTGGACTGGCTTGACTCCTGGCGGGTCCCGCAGTGCTGGCCGGCCGGGCGCCCCGCGCCGTTCAGCTACGCGCACACCACCGTCCGCAGCCGCAGGCTGTGGGCGTGCGGCGGCCACTTCGGCGCCTCTCAGGTGCCCTGCTGCATCGCCGCGGGCCCCGGCGCTATCGAGGTGGACAGGCTGACCGGTGTGCGCGTCTCCCGGGCCAGCGACCTGCCGCCGCCGCGCGAGGGCGAGGAGCAGCGGGTGCGGCAGGTCACCGTCAGCAGGATGGCCGGCATGCACGCGGATGACGCCGAGCCGGCCGACGCCCTGGCCCGCGCGGGCTGACCCGCTCGCGCGCCTCAGCGCCCGGGAAGGCTCGGCAGCATGTCGAGCAGTACCGCGGCGGCCGGGCTCATCACTGCGCGGGGTGTTCCACCAGGATGTCGCGGAGTACCGCGGCGGCGGCTGCAACCTGGCTGAGCGGCAGGCCGCCGTAGCCGAGCACGAGACAGTCTGCCGCCGGGCGGGCGGCGAAGTAACGCCGCATCGTGTATACGCCTACCCCGCGCTCGCGTGCGGCCGCCACCACCGCGTCGGCGCTGCCGCGGTGCAGCTTGAGCACCACGTGCAGGCCGGCCGTGTCGCCGAGCAGCGTGGCCGGAACCGCCGGATCGCCGAGCGCGGCCACGATCGCGTCCCTGCGCCGGGCGTACTCGCGCCGCATCCGCCTGATGTGCCGGTCCAGGTCACCGGTCTCGATCAGCGCGAGCAGGGCGCGCTGGGCCGCCTCGCTGGCCCGGTCGCCCAGGCTCTCCCGCTGGCCGGCCAGCAGCGTGATCAGGCCGGGCCTGGCCACCAGCCAGCCCACCCCGAATCCTGGCGTCAGCATTTTCGACGTCGTGCCGAGGTAGGCCACGACGCCGGGATCCAGGCCATACAGCGCGGGCAGCGGCGCCACGTCGTAGCGGAACTCGCTGTCGTAGTCGTCCTCGACGACGAGCGCCCCGGTGGCGCGGGCCCAGGCCACCAGCGCCTGCCTGCGCGGCACCGGCAGCCGCCCGCCGAGCGGGTACTGGTGCGCCGGCGTGGCGTACACCAGGCGCAGGTCAGCGGGCAGCTCGCCGGGGATCAGGCCGTGCGCGTCGACCGGGCAGGGCAGCACCGTCGCGCCGCGCGCGGCCAGGATGGCGCGGGCGGCGGGATACCCGGGCTCCTCCACCCCGGCCCGCTCCCCCGGCCGCAGCTGCGCCGCGGCGAGCGGCGCCAGCCCGCTGGCCACGCCGCGGGTGATGAGGATGTGGCCGGGCGTGCAGTCCAGGCCGCGGGTGCGGCGCAGGTAGCCGGCCAGCGCGGCGCGCAGGGCGGGCAGGCCGCGCGGGTCCGGCCATGGCGACGGCGCCGTGGCCGCGGCCTGCCGCCAGGCGCGGCGCCAGGCGGCCGGGTCGATGCCGGCCGACCAGGGCACGCCGGGCCGCAGCTCGATCAGCGCGCGGCCGCGGGCGGCGACGGGAACACCGGCAGCCGCCCGGGCGCCGCCTGTCCGCCGCCCGCCGGGCGCGCCCGGGCCGCCCGCCGCGCCGTCGGCCACGTAGGTGCCCGAGCCGTGCCGTCCCTCCAGCCAGCCCTCGGCGAACAGCTGCAGGTAAGCGTTGGTGACCACGGTCCTGCTGACGCCGAGCGAGGCGGCCAGCGCGCGGGAGGACGGCAGCCGCTCGCCGGCCGCAGCCGGCTGTCGGCCACGGCCGCGCGCAGCTGCCCGGTGATCTGGATCGTCAGCGGCTCCGGGCCGCCGCGGTCCAGGACGAGCGGCGGCTCCACGATCATCCGCTGCAAAGTGGTCACCCGGTTTCGCGGTTAAGTGGCTCTTGCTGCCAGTCCACTTCCTAGCCTACCGTCGGGCACTATGACCACCGAGACGCCACTGTCCGCCACGCCCCGGACGAAGCTGCGCCGCCTCCCCGACCGCGGCAGTACCGAGCGCGCCGACCTGTACGCCGTGCTCGACGCCGGGCTGATCTGCCACCTCGGCGTGATCTGCGACGGCGTGCCGCGGGTGCTACCCACGGCCTACGGCCGGGCCGGCGACACGCTCTACCTGCACGGCTCGTCAGCCAACCGGACCCTGTTCGCGGCCGACGGGCAGCCGGCCTGCGTCACCGTCACGCAGCTGGACGGGCTGGTGTGCGCGCGTTCGGTGTTCCACCACTCGATGAATTACCGCAGTGCCATGGTGTACGGCACGGCCAGGATCGTTACCGATGATGCCGAACGGCTGGCGGCCCTGCGGGTCATCACCGAGCAGCTGATCCCCGGCCGGTGGGACGCCGCCCGGCCCCCCACCCGCAAGGAGCTCGCCGCGACCGCGGTGCTCGCCCTGCCGCTCGCCGAGGCGTCGGTGAAGGTCCGCACCGGCCCGCCGTCCGACGACGCCGAGGACCTCGAGCTCGGCTTCTGGGCCGGGGTGGTGCCGGCCCGGCAGGCGTTCGGCCCGCCCGAGCCTGATGTGCAGCTGCCAGCCGGAATCCCGGTCCCGGAGCACATACTCGAGCGCGCCGCGGGAGTGGCCGGTCGGTAGCCGTTCGGTATTCCCTATTCTCCGGTACCGGCACCGAGGCTCTAGGCTGGGCAGATGGCTGACCGGCTGGTCTGGATCGACTGCGAGATGACCGGTCTCGACCTGGAGCATGACGCCCTGGTCGAGATCGCCTGCCTGGTGACCGACGGCGAGCTCAACGTGCTCGACGAGGGCATCGACGAGGTGATCAAGCCGCCACCGGAGGCGGTTGACCAGATGCCGGACGTCGTCCGCGAGATGCACACCGCCTCAGGGCTGCTGGATGAGCTGGCATCAGGCATCTCGCTGGCCGAGGCGCAGGAGCGGGTGCTCGACTACGTGCGGCGGCACGTGAAGGAGCCGCGCAAGGTGCCGCTGTGCGGCAACTCCATCGCCACCGACCGGGCCTTCCTGGCCCGCGACATGCCCGAGCTGGACACGTTCCTGCACTACCGGATGGTGGACGTGTCGAGCATTAAGGAGCTCGCCCGACGGTGGTACCCGCGGGCGTACTTCGCGAGCCCGCTGAAGAACGGCGGGCACCGGGCGCTGGCCGACATCAAGGAGTCGGTGCGCGAGCTCCGGTACTACCGGGAGGCGATCTTCGTGCCGAAGCCGGGACCGGACTCCGCGACCGCCAAGGCGATCGCAGCCCGGTACGCGGGAACGCCGGCCCCGGACGCCGTGCCCGCGCCGGTCGGGCCGGTCGAGGTGGTCGGGCCGGGCAGCGAGCCGGCCGGGGACGTGGCGCCGCGGCCTGGCGAATCCGGTCCGGAGCGGTGAGCTAGTCCCGCTATGATTCTTGGGCGTCACCTTCTACCCGGGTGACCATGGTGGGTGTAGCTCAGTTGGTTAGAGCGCCAGGTTGTGGTCCTGGATGTCGGGGGTTCGAATCCCCTCACTCACCCCAGAGTTTATACAGGAAAGAGCCCTGAGTCCCGGTCGCTGGAGGGCTACCTGCGGCAGGGCCGAGGGTGCGGTGGCCAAGCTGGGGCCGGGCTGACAGCCGCCCGCGGGCGTCGCTACCGCGATCGGCTACGCCGCCGAGCAGTTGAGCCTGGCCGGCGAGGCGACGAACAGGTGCCTACCGCGGCGGGGCTGGTGCAGGTGGGCGCGGGCGGGGCCGGGGCCGGCTTCCAGGCCCGGCATTCTTCACGGGCAGCACCGACGCTGCGGGAAGCGTCCCACCCCTCCCCGACTTCACCAAAGATGAAAAATCATCACTCCAGGCCAGATCATGCTCGCCGATATCGCCCTCGCCACGTTGCCCGTGCCGTGACAAGATGGCGTAGTTGCCGCCTCTGACGACGGCTCGGATCCAGGGGCGACGAATGGCGACGGGCGGTGCTTGCCCCCTTTCGACCCGTCTGGCTCCTGTTCTCTCTTGCTTTGTGTTGTAGCTGACCGGATGAGGAGCGCCCACGATGAAGCGGCTTGCAGTCATCGGCGTGGCTGGCCTCGCGATCGCTGCGGCCGGACTGGGTGTGGCGCCAGTGCAGGCGGTGACGGCGGAGCCCGCTGCGGTAGCATCGGCGCCGCTGAGCGGACACTCGCCCGGGACTTTCGGCAAGGCCGTCTACCTGGCCACCCCCAATTACCCGGGTGGGGTGGCTATCGCGGACGTCACCGGCAACGGCCGGGCCGACCTGCTCGTCAGCGGCGGCTCGGGTGCTAGCGGCTATCTGTGGATATACCCGCAGCTCGCGGACAGCCGGCTGGGCGCGCCGCAGAAGTACGCACACGCCTTCATGAGCGGGTATCCGCTGACCGTGACGGACCTGTACGGCAACGGCAGTCCCGACGTGATGCTCCTGGGCCTGCACCGGATCCTGGTCTACACGCCGCACGATGGCAGGCTGACTGGCCCGGCGGCTATCAGCGTGCCGGCCCGGCCTTTCACCGTGGCTGATGTCAATAACGATGGCCATCCCGACATCCTGCTCGACAACGCCAGCAGCAAGAGCGTCACGATCTACTACGGCACCGCCTCGCACACGTTCCGCCTCGGCCGCACGCTGCCTTTCGGCGGCACCCCGGACTCCACGGTCGTGACGGCTGGTTTCGGCCATCCGGGCCAGGCCGATGACATCGTGTACTCCTCCACTTTCGGCGCGCGTGTCCGCCAGCGCGAAGCCGACGGCTCCTGGGGACCGGTCACCAACTACAAGATCGTGCCCATCCATGGATCGATCTATCCAAGCGACGGCGCCGCAGCCGTCGGTGACCTGACCGGCGACGGACGGCCCGACCTGGTGCTGACGGTCGCCAGTGATCCCCCCCGGTCGGGCATCGAGGTCTATGCGGACACCGCGAGCGGCAAGCTCCGCAAGCCCGTCATCTACCCCACCGGCGGCATCCCTGGCGGGATGGAGATCGCCGACCTGACCGGCAACGGACAAGACGACCTGGTCATCCAGCACGTGGGCTTCAATGAGGTCGGTGTCATGCTGCAACAGCCTGACGGCACGCTCGCTCCTGAGGTGCTCTACCCGGTCACCGGCTGCTGCGACTTCCCGCCAGGCAACCCGGCCGTCGGCGACCTGAACGGCGACGGCTCGTCCGACATAGCCGTGGCCACGACAACCGGTGTCGCCATTCTTTACCAGAACAGCTAACAAGCCTCTTACCAGAACAGGTAACCAGCCCGCTCCGGCGGCCACGGCGGGCCGGTTTCCAGCGGGGTATCTGAGGGTTAAGGTAGCTCTGGTCACAGAGGGGGTGGTACCCGTGCGGACGAAATACCGAGGAATGCAAGCTCAGCGGTCTTTTGCTGCCTGGTTCTTAGTCAGCGCTGCGGTCATAGCATCCGCGGTTTCCTGGTGGCCGCAGCCCGCGGCTGCGGCCACCGCCCAAGCCCCGGCGACACCCCTGGTCATCCGCCCGGCCGTGCAGCGGCACTTGCTCGCGCTGTACGCCGCCTACCGGCATATTCCCGTCTCCGACATCGCCCGGGGGGCGCCAGGTTCGGTTGTCGGCGCCCGGCTACAGCGCAGCGGTGAGGACTGGGCAATGATGCACTGGGAACCGTCCTCCGGCGCGTCCAGGCGGGCCGCGGCCGGGTTCCAGGATGGCGCCGGCACCGGGATCTTCACTCGCGCATCGGGGGGCGCGTGGACGGTAGCGGGGCTTGGCGGGGAGCCGGCTGGGTGCGCGATCCGCGTTCCCCGGGCCGTGCGCCGCTCCTGGCACCTCGCGAGCTGCCACGCGCTAGAAACGCCGTCCTTGCCGCCCGCGCGCAGCGCGGCGGCGGCTGGCACCACCAGCGGGCTGGTGACGATAGCGCTGGCCCAGGTCGGGGTGTCGGACAACCCGCCCGTCACGAGCTTTAACAGCCCCGACTGCAATCCCTACACCACGCTGGTGGGCAATCCCCTCGGGGCTTCTGGCAGGTACTGCAAGACATCGTCGAACGGCGCTTACTTCCATAACGTGCAGGACGTGAGCGAGTTCTGGTGCGCGGACTTCACCAAGTGGGTGTGGAAGCGGGCCGGGGTGACGAGCGGCCTGGGGGTGCTGACCCCTTCTGCGGCGACCTTCTACACCTGGGGCACCGATCACGGTGAGCACATATCCTTCGGGGGGACCGCCAAGACCGGTGACGCGGTCATCCTTTACCCGCCGGGTACGAAAGCGCCGGACGGCAGCTACGCCGACCACGTGGGCATCGTGACCGCGGTCAACTCCGACGGGACTGTGAACCTCGTCAACGGGGACTTCCTCGGCCGCTCGAACATCTCGGTCCAGTACAACGCCAGCGTTCACCTTTCTACCTGGGCGTCGCAGGTCGAGGGCACGACGGGAGAAAAATGGGCCTTCGTCTCCCCGCTCCTCAAAGCACGTACGCGACAGCCTGCGGGCGGCACGCCGAGCGGGGCCGCGGCAGACTACTCGCTCAGCAGCAACCTGTAGCGTTTGGCCGCCGACCAGCCCAGCACGGAGGTCGCCAGCTTGGGCCTCGCCCCGGTCACCCAGGTGGGCATCGACCTCGACCGCAAGCTCACCGCCCTGCTCGACGCGCTTGACGTCCCGGCAAGCGAACTCGGTGGCCGGCGGGCAAGCGGGCCCCCGAACGGGTAACCAAGATCCGCTCGCCGGCCACCACCACGGGGCCGTCGGCGCGGTGGGTGGCTGGCTACGCAGTCCGCGCCAGGATCGGCGCGGGCTGCGCAGCGGGTCTTAGCCTTCCAGCCTGCGCAAGGCGCTGATGAACGCCTGGCCGCGCGGTGTGCCGATGCCGGTCATGTTGTCGTAACCCTTGAGTGTGACCTGGCCGGTGTAGCCGGCCATGGTGGGACTCTGATCGTCGAAGGTAATCAGCGACAGGTGACGGCAGAAGGCGACGTTGCACGCCTCGCCGCGGAACAGCCCGGGGGTGCCGGAGGTTGACGGCAGTATGTCGTGCAGCGCGGGCGTCCCGTTTAGCCGGTAGAGCGCCGGGTCGGTGAACCCGAACGCGGTGTGCTGCCCTTGCTGAGCGTCGGCGATGATGCCGGCTACCAGCGGCGAGGCCATGCTGGTCCCGCCGACCGTCAGTTCGACGAACTTCGGCGGCTTGTTCTTCGGGAACGTCATTATCCCGGTGGCGAACCCGGTGAACAGGTCCGCGTCGGCGGCGAGGTCGGGTTCGGACCGGACCAGGCCAGGGCGGTTACCGGGCGCCGTGGCCAGCGCCTTCGGCACCACGCCGTACTGGTATCCCGGCTGTGCCCAGATCAGGCTCGGACCGCCGCTGGTGGCGCCATTTTCCACCGCCGGGCCCCACTTGCCGTGCCTGAGCCCGGAAGAGCCGCTGGACCAGCCGGTCTCGAACAGGCGCTGGTTATTCTTGCCGATCCCGAGTGAGGTACCGCCGACCAGGATGCTGAACGGGTCATCCGGGGTCTCGACTCCGGACGCGTCGCCGGATGCGAAGTACATGCCGACGCCCTGCGCGGCCGCGCGCACCAGGTAGGCGTGCATGATGTTGGTCAGGATCGCCGGCTGGGCGTCGTTGCCGGGGCCCCAGGAGTTGGAGCTGATGTTGGCCAGCGGGTGATGGTGGTTGCCGGGGGTGCCGTCGATGGTCACGATGTCGGCGTCGAACAGCCCCTGGTTGCCGAAGTCGCCGTTGTTGCAGCTGTCGCCGCCGACCACCAGCTGGTTCGCGCCGGGGGCCATGTCGTAGGAGGTCTCGACGTCCAGCTGCTCTTCGATGTTGAACGGGTCGCCGCAGGTGTTCTTGCCCAGCGACAGCTCGGCATAGCGGCGCGGGGACGGCGCCAGGAAGTGACCGGCCTTCGCGTAGTCCTGCAAGGTCGGGAACATTTCCGGGGTCAGGCCCAGCTCGACCACCGAGACCGTCTGTCCGTGCCCGTCGTTGCCCATGTTGACCCCGTAGGCGCCTCGCATCTGGGCAGGCTGGTAGCCGCAGATCTGGGTCGGGAACGACGTACGCCCGAACTGCTGGGGCAGTCCGGAGATGTGATGCTGCCCGTAATACTGCGAGCAGCCGGCCGTGGGCCCAGCGGTCCCGCCCAGGCCCCCGGGCTGTCGCATCAGCGGGAGCCTGGGCGCGGCGTTGTCCAGGCCGGTCACCCCGATGACGTACTTGGCCAGCGATCTGGGGATGGCCACCGGCCGGTCGTTGGCGTGCAACTGATACGGCCCGGCGTTCACCCCTGCCGATGACTGGTAGTTCTCCAGCTGGGTCCTGAACGCCGCGTCAATCGACGCGACCGACCCGGTGGCCCGCACATAGTTGCGCTCCGCGTCGGCCTGAACGCTGGTGAACCCCTGACGGCGAAGCCATGACTCCACCCCCCCGGCCGCCGCCGGGGCGGCCCCGAACCGCGCGGTGTAGGCGCCCGGGCTCAGGTAGTGGTGGAACAGCGCGCTGCCCGGCGTGCTCACCGCCGCTGCGTACTCCTGCGCCGCGGCCAAATGGCCAGGCTGCAGCCAGACCTGGATGGTCAGCCGCGCTGAGCCTGCCACCTCGCCGGTCGCCCGGCCATGGCTGGTGAACGGCGCCACGCTGCCAGCCAGCAACAGGTATGCCTCGCGTGGTGCGGCCGCGGCTGAGCCGCTCAAGCTCACGATCGTCATGCTTGCGACTGTCGCCGTCGCGGCGGCGAGGCTGACGAGCCTCCGTCTTCTGGACACTGGATCTCCTTGCCCTCGTACCCGCCCGAAACTCTGGGCCTGTTTCTGTGATACTCCGGCGAACCAGCACACAGGGCGCATAATTCAGTCACGATTCACGAACGGCGCCGCCTGGCACCCCGGTGCCCTCGCGCTCGCCTTCCACGGGCGACCAGTTCGCCGCCCTCATCTGCTTCTACGACACCAGCGCCCTGCCGCACTTCGGGCTGCCCCGAATTACCTCTCGCAGTACCTGACTGCCGTATTGCTTCGCAGGTAGTTACGGGCGCTTGCGGGCCGCATGAGCGCCGTGCGCGGGCGGCGCGGCGGGCTCGTCGTCGCGCCGCCGCAGGTACCGCCAGACGGCGATGGCCAGGCCGATCACGACCACGGCAGCGACGATGTACGTGGGGCCCTTGAAGCCGGTCACGATGGAGTTCCAGTTACGGCCGATCGCGTAGCCGGCATAGGCCAGCGCGGCGGTCCACGGGATGCAGCCGATCGTCGTGAAAATCCCGAACCGCACCGGGTCCATGCCGGCGATCCCGGCGGGCAGCGAGATGAACGTCCGCACCACGGGCAGGCAGCGGCCGATCAGCACGGCCCAGGGACCGTGCCGCTCGAACCAGAGGTTAGCGCGCTCCAGGTCGTGCTCGCGCAGCCGGATCCGGCGGCCCCACCGCCGCAACGCGGCCTGTCCGCCGTACCGGCCGACTCCCCACGCGACGTAACTGCCGACGACATTGCCGACCACTCCGGCGACGATGACGGCGATGATGTTGAGGTGAGTGCCCGCGACGGCACCCGCGGCGAGCGCGCCGCCGAACGTCATGATCAGCTCGGAGGGGATCGGTATGCACGCCGATTCTGCCGCCATCAGCAGGAATATGGCGAGGTACCCGTAGGTGGCTATGAAGTGCTGCACGGATCTGCTTTCTTCCTGGGGGCAGGGCCGAACCCGGCGGCACGCACCGGTTCTACACCCACTGTAGAACATTTACAGAGTTCGTAGATGGCAACCCGGCCGCGCCGCGGCTGGCCGCCGGGTCTGCCCCGGCGTCGGCCAGCGCGATCGCGGATCGCCCCGTGCGCGACGAATACCAGTTACAACTGTTACGCGACGTTTGCGTGCTAATCAGTGTGTCGCGGAGTATGTTCATGATCGGGAGACTGCTGGAGCCGAGGGGTGCAGGGCTCGCGGAGGGGCGGACATCGATGAGGGCTAGACGATTGATGCTGGGCGTAGCCGTGGCCGCGAGCCTGGCGACGACGGCGGCAGGACTGGCGCCGACGGTGGTGCAGGCGGCTGCTCGAGGGGGAAGCGGCGCGCCCGCGGTGACGTCCTACCGGGGGACCGCCGGGGTGGCCAGGCTGCTGCCCAGGGGCAGGCCGGCCACGGGGAACCCGGCGACGACGCGAGTGATCCCGCGGGGAGCCCGGCGGCTGCCGTCCGGCATCTTCTCAACGAGCGAAAGGGTGCCCGCGGTTCGGGGGTCAGCGGCGGCGGCCACGAGCGCTCCGCTGGCCAACTTCAACGGCGTCAGCAGCCTGGACAGCCAGGTCACCAACTACAACCTCAAGTTCGAGCCGCCGGACCAGGGGCTGTGCAAGGGCGGCGGCTTCGTGCTCGAGGCGGTCAACTCCGCGTACCGCGTCTACGGGACGGGCGGGAAGTCGGAGCGCGGCCCGTTCAACATCAACGACCTGTTCAACGTGGGCGGCAAGGAGTTCACCAGCGACCCGCGGTGCTGGTTCGACCCGGCCACCCAGACCTGGTTCGCGACCATCCTGTTCCTGAACGACACGTCCACCGCCAGTGACCTGCTCATCGCGGTCCGGCACAGCCCCGATCCGCGCGGGCTGTGGAACGAGTACTCGATCAACACGACGGATATAGGGAACGGCTGCCCCTGCTTCGGTGACCAGCCGAGGATCGGCATCGACCAGAACAACCTGTACGTCACCGACGACGAGTTCTCGATCACCGGGCCGCAGTTCAACGGCGCGGAGGTGTGGGCGTTCGACAAGGCCGAACTGGTCGCCGGGGCCACGAGCCTGAACTTCGTGCATTTCTCCCGCCTTTCGGTCGGCGGCCAGCTCACGCTGGCGCCGCAGCCAGCCCTGGCCACCGGGAAGCCGAATGCCGAGTACTTCCTCAGCTCGCTGGACTTCAGCGGCACCGGTGACCACCGCATCGGAGTGTGGGCCATGACCCACCGGGCTGCCGTCGGCAAGGGTGGCATGCCGGTGCTGTCCAGCGTGGTCATCGGCTCTGAGGCGTACGCCAACCCGCCCGGTGCTCCTCAGAAGGGCGCCACCAGCCTGCTGGACTCCGGCGACGACCGGATGCAGCAGACGGCGTCCGCCGGCGGCACGGTCTGGGGCGAGCTGACCACCGCGGTGCTGCCCGCAGGCGACAGCGCGGTCCGCGCCGGCGGCGCCTGGTTCCAGGTGAAGCCGCATCTCGGCACGGCCGGGATCACCGGCGCGTCGATCGTCCGCCAGGGCTATATCGCGGCGGCCGGCCGATACCTGATTTACCCGGCGGTGCAGCCGGACGCGGCCGGGAACGCGGCGGCCGTGTTCACCCTGACCAGCAGCACGCGGTTCCCGAGCGCCGCCTACGCCACCCTGGAAGCCGGCAGCGACGAGTTCGGGACACCGGTCGTGGCGGCGGGCGGGTCCGGGCCATACGACCCGAAGGCGGGCCGCTGGGGTGACTACTCCTTCGCGGTTCCCGACGACCAGTCAGACGCCGCGTGGGTCGCCACCGAGTACGTGCCGCCCAAGTCGAGCCAGACCACGAACGGGGCGCGCAACTGGGGGACGCGCGTGATCGAGGTACCGCTCGGCTGACGATCAGCCATTGCGCCACGGCGACGGCCCCGATCCCTGGGCTATGAGGGACCGGGGCCGTCGCCATATCCTGCCAGCCTGACCCTCAGCACCCTCACGAACAAGGAGCCCAGACGGGACTCGCAGACCGGTTCAGCCAGCTGACCAAGCGAGCGAAGGACGCGGCCGCCGAGCACAAAGACCAGGTTGACCAAGCCCTGCAGAAGGCGGCCGCCGCGGCTGATCAGCAGACCGGCGGCAAATACCACGACAAGATCGTCAAGGCCGAGGCCAAGGCCGAGGACTACGTCGAGACCCTCCCGGCCCCAGAGGCCGGCTCCCCGGCACGCCGGCCAGCACCGAGCCGGATGCGCCTGGCGGGCCGCACGCGTAATCGAGGGGCCGCCCGGCTGATAATCGAGGGGCCGCCCGGCTGACGGTCAGCAGGATCGGCCAGCCTTCCGGGCCGTCAGGAACCGGCGGCATCCGCGGCGGTTAGCAGATCCTTGAGCCCGGCGATGGTGATCACGTCCGCCTGCCGGGGGAAGATCTTCTCGGTGAGGAAGTCGTGCACGCCGGGCGCGGGGTCGGCGCAGCCGTCGGCGAGGACGTGGACGCGGTAGTCGCGGTCGGCGGCGTCGCGGACGGTGGACAGGACCACGCCGCTGGTGCTGATCCCGGCGAGGATGAGCGTGGTCACGCCGCGGTCGCGCAGCTGCTGGTCGAGGTCGGTGGTGGAGAACGCGCCGACCCGGGTCTTGCGGACGGTGATGTCGCCCGGCTCGGGCGCCACGGTGCCGTGCACGGCGGTCGCGGGAGAGTCGATGTGCAGGGCCCGGCCCGCGGCCGCGATCGCCCGGGCCATCGCGCTGTGACTGGGCAGTGCGTCGTAGTCGGCGTCGGAGAAGGCGACCCGGACGTAGCCGATCTGACCGCCGCGGCCACGGACGGCGGCGATCGCGTCGGCTACCCGCGCGAGCAGGTCATCGGCTGCGCTCAGGCGGCCGAGGGCGAAGGACTGATAGTCCATCACCAGCAGCGCGGTGTGCCGGGGATCGATGCTGGTCACGGGTTCTCCTTGGTGTCGGCTGGTTGTTCGTCCCGGCTGGCTGGCGGGCGGCTGACCGCTGTGCCTGGGGCTGGGGCCGGAGCCTGCGGTCGGTGATCGTGATCATGAGCGTCACCGCGCTGGCGGCGATCATGATGATCGGGATGAGGTGCAGGCCGTGGTTGCTGGCGCCGTTGCGGGACACGATGCTGATGAGGGCCCGGACCGGACGCGATGGACCCGACGTAGCCGAACGTCCGGAACAGCCCGCCAGGAACACCCGGCGCGCGCGCAGCGGCTGGGCGTCGGCATGCTGGTGGCCGGGCCGCGCGGGGCCTTCGACATGATCACCCGTGCGCAGTCCGTGGTCACGCAGGCAGGTGGGGCTGAGTACGCTTATGCGTCCTGGTCTGGCTCGGTGAAGGTGACCTGGAGGGTCCGCTCGTCGGTACCGCGCACGACCTTTAGTTCGAGGGTGCCGCCGCGAGCCGCCGCGAGCGCGTCGAACAAGTCATCGGGTGTGCGGGCCGGCTGGCCCGCGGCCGCCACGATCAGGTCGCCCGGGGCGAGGCCGGCGCGGGCGGCGGGGCTGGCTTCTGCTACCTCGCGGATGAGCAGGCCGTCGGTGTCGGGGAGGCCGACGGCGCGGCGCAGTCGCCTGGCCTGGTGACCCGGGGCGATGGCGACGCCCAGCCGGGGCGATGCCGCGGTCTCGCCGCGGGCGAGCGCATCGGCGCGGCCTCGCAGTGTCTCGTCGGCGGGGATGGCAAGGTAGAAGCCTTCACCGAGGCGGTTGGTGTTGATCCCGAGAAGTTGCCCGGCGGCGTCCAGGACCGGGCCGCCGGAGGAGCCGGGCAGCAGCGGGGCGGTGTGCTCGAGGCTGCCGGTGATGCGCCGGCCGCGGGGACCGCGGAAAGTCCGCTCGATGCCGGAGACGAACCCGAACGTCACTCGCAGCCCGCGCCCGCCCGGGTTGGCCAGGGCGAACACCGGCGTGCCGATCTCTGCTGATGCGCTGCCGGCCCACGGCAGCGCGGGAGTCTCGCCGGTGTTGACGCTGATAACGGCCAGGTCGCTGTCGATGTCGTGTCCGGCGACGCTCCCCTCTGCGGTGCGCCCGTCGGCGAACGTGACCGTCACCTGATCGTCGCGCACGTTGTGCGCGTTGGTCAGCACCTGGCCCGCCCCGAGCACGATGCCCGAGCCGGCCCCCCACCGTTGCCCGATGCCCACCACCGAGGCCCCGGCACCTTCCGCCAGTCGCCTGATGCTTGCTCCGATCTCATCGAGGATCGTCATCGTCGCCACCTCCGGTAAGTAGTAACTTGCAATCTACTATCAACTACGAGAGTGTCAACGGGGCTACGATTCGCCCATGGCTGAACCCGGGCACGGCTCCTCACCGCTCGCCGAGGCACTGGCCAGAGTCGGCGACCGGTGGACGCTGCTGGTGGTGGAGGCACTGCTGGCCGGGCCGGGCCGGTTCAACGACCTGCTCAGCCAGATCCCGGGCATCGCCGCGAACATCTTGTCCGACCGCCTCAAGCGGCTTGAACGCGATGGGCTGCTGGTAGCCCGGCTCTACTCGCAGCGGCCGCCCCGCGCCGCCTACCAGCTCACCGCCGAAGGCACCGAACTCGCCGCGGCGCTCCGCCTGCTCGCCCACTGGGGGAGCAGGCACACCGACCAGGCCGACTCCCCCCGTCACCTCGCCTGCGGTACTCCCCTCGAGGTCCGCTGGTACTGCCCCACCTGCGATCAGCTCGTTGACCACGAGCCGGATCAGACCCACGTGCACTTCGTGTAACCAGCCCGGGCAGGCCGTGCCCCGGGGGGGCTGGGGTGGATCGTTCAGGCCATCACGATGATTCCGTCGTGCAGGCTGATCGGGCTGGAGTTCGGGAGGGTGGACGGCTGCGGCGGGACCGGCGTGTAGCTGATCTGGATCCCGAAGGATCCCGGTGATGTCGTGGTCGTGGCGGTGAAGCTGGCGGTGAAGGCGACCCCTGTGCTCGCCAGCTGCCACCCGCCGTGGTTGTTGTTCAGTGCGGGGTTCCACCAGGACAGGGTGCCCGTTCCGGTCACCTTGCCCTGGGTGGCAGAGGACTTGGTGTAGCCGCTGTCGGTGCCGGTCAGCCGCCAGCTGCCTTTCCTGACCAGCGTGATTCCGCCGTGGTAGGTGCTGGTATGCCCGATAACCGCGAAGTTGACGCTGACCGTGCCGGTGCCGGGGACCTGATAGCTGCCCGAGCCGGCGGCCTTCAGGCCGCTGACGGTCACCACCAGCGGCTTTGTGCTGGCCGATGCGCCGCAGTCCGCGGTGCCGGCGTAGCTGGCGGTGATGGTGTAGGCACCGGCCCGCCAGCCTGAGGTAGGCGCGGATGCCGCGGTCGCCGCGCCGGTGCCGTCGGTGGTCGCCGACTCCAGCGGGTAGGTCCCCGGGGCGCCCGTCTTGGGGCTGGCGTTCAGCGTGAAGCTCACCGGCTGGCCGGCTGGGCACACGCTGGCCGGGCTCGACAGCGTCGCCGCCGGCGTGAAGCTGGCGCCGCGGGCGACCGACTGCGGGCCGGTGTACGTCAGCGCCGTCGCGGCCGGGGTCACCGTCACCGTGCCGCCCGCGTAGCTGATCACGTAGCTCGGGTCGGCGGCGCCGGTGCAGTCGCTCGGGTAGGCGCCCACCGGGCTGGAGGAGGTCGCGTTGGTGGAGCAGACCGGCGCCGGGTGCAGCGACCCGGGGCCGTCGCCGTTGACGAACCCGGTGTACAAGGGGGTGATCGCCGGCGGTGCTTGCCCGTAGGTCATCGACCCGCTGGACGCGGTGATGGTCAGCGGCACCGGGTTCACTGTCTGGCCGCCGGCCAGGCTCCCCGTCGTGCCGGGGTAGCTGCTGTCCCCGGAGTAGCTGGCGGTGATGGCGTGGGTTCCGGCCGATACCGGCGTGGTGGTGCAGGCGGCGCTGTAGGTGCTGCCGCTGACCTGGGTCAGCGGCTGGGTGCCGCACCCGGAGATGGGGGCGGCAGCGCCGTCGGCGTAGAAGGCGACCGTGCCGCCGCCGTCGGTGGGCGCGACCGTGGCGGTGAAGGTCACCGGCTGGCCGTAGGCGCTGGGATCGGCCGAGGACGACAGGAGGACCGGCGGGGGGTAGGCCGATTCGGCGGCGCCCATGTCGCAACTGGGCTCGGCCGCATCATCCGGGCGGGCGTTGCCGTTCTGGTCGGTGACCGGGCACAGGCCGGCCGGGACGGCGTCAATGCCCGCGCTGCCCTGGCTCAGGTACAGGGAGAAATTGGCTTCTTGCCGTATGTCGGGGTTGGCATTCTGCAGGTCGCCAGGTTGCGTGAACCCGCAGTCCGTGCCGGACTCCATGTTGTAGCCCTGATCAACAAAGAAGGCCGCGCAGTTAGTGCCCTGGCTCGCCAAGACGCTCCCCAAGATACTTGCCTTGCCGGCAATCTCGTTGCCGCTGCCGTTGTTGGCGGTGTCGTTCCAAAAGGTGCTGAAGCTGATGTTGGTCGTGCCGTGCTGGGATTCGATGGCTCCCCCGGCACCGGCGTGGTTCATCATAAAGGAGCTGTTCGTGATGCTCGTGCTCGTGCTCGTGCTCGTCCAGATGGCGCCTCCGCTCCCGAAATCGGCGCGGTTCTGATAGAAGGTGCTGGCTGAAATGCTCATCGTGCCGCCGTTGGCGATTGCGCCGCCAGACAAGACGGTGCCTGACGAGATCCCGGCGACGTTGTCAATGAAGAGGCTGCTCGTGATGGTCATCGTGCCAGCGTTGTTCACCGCTCCGCCGTAGGCGTCCGCAGAGTGGTTACTACCGAAGGTGCTGCCGGTGATGCTCATCGTCGCGCCGGCGGAATTTTCCAGCGCGCCGCCATATCTGCCGCTGCTGTTACCGGAGAACGTGCCGCCGTAGATGTTCGCAGTCCCGGCATTGTACAGCGCGCCGCCATCTACAGTGGTGGAGCCATTTTGAACGCTGAGGTCCGTCATCTTCAAGGTGACGCCGGTGGCCACGTTCAGCGCGCTGATCGCGGATCCGCCGTCGAGGGTGACCTGCGCCCCGGCAGCGTTCAGGAACATGCTCCCGGTGATATCCAGGGTGCTGGTGAGGGTGATCGTCCCGCTGCAGGCGAACAGGATCATGTCGTCCGCGTTGTCGCTGTTCGCCTGGGCGACGGCAGCACGCAGATGACTGTCATCACAGGTGCTCACCGTGATGTCGGTGGCGGCACGGGCCGACGGGGCCAGGCCGGCCAGGGTCACGACCAGGCAGACCGGCAGCGCCAGGGCCAGGCTCGCGCGAGCGACAGGGGACCGGGGCACCCGCTCAGTGTCCAGGAGCCCGGGCCCGGCAGCATCACGGATAACCGTGACATCTATGCGGCAGGCGTGACGTCGCCCGCGTGTCAGGGCTGAGTACCGCATGTGCGTCTCCTTCCAGGCCTGGCGCCGCGGGCGGGATCATCCGGGCCGGGGGGGGTAACCGGGTACCCGGCGTGGCGGTCAGGAGACCGCCGCGGCCTGGGCAGCCGCGGCGGCCAGCCGGGGGCCGGGGGACGCGGCCAGGGTGCGCACGGCTGCCAGCAGGCCAAGGAAAAGCACCGCGAAGGCGGTGATCACCAGGGCTCTGGTGCCGGTCGCGAAGCCGGCTCCCTCGGCGAGTGCGCCGGCGGCGATCGCTGCGCCGGCCCAGCGGGGCGCGCCCGCCTTGACGGCGGCGATCCCGAGCAGGGCGACAGCGATCAAGCTGACCGCCATGCCGGTGATCATCGCCCCGCGGTGGCCGGTGAGCGCGGCGACCTGCGTGGCCGCGTCGCCGGACAGGGTCGGCTGGGTGAGCGTCCCGACGGTCACGATGATCGGCGCGGCGAGCAGGGCCACGGCTCCTGCGATGGTTCTGGCGGACATTGGATCTCCTCTTGCGGCGATGACGTGGGTTTCAGGCTCGCGGCGCGATCCGTGTGGTCACAAGCCAGCGGACCCCCGGGCTCGTTCTGGTTTTCCTCCGCGGTGACGGAGGCCAGCCCGCTTGACGGCCGCCGCTGCGGCCGGCGCACTGCTGGGGCTGAAGGTCAAGAGCGGTTCGCTGCGGCCTGGGCGTCTGCGCTGATCGGCGGGCCGACCGCCCGGGCGCGGTGCCGGGCGCCGATGGCGGCGATCTCCGCCGGGTCGGGTGGCCCCTGCAACTGCGCGAAGTAGGCGCTCTGCTCGGCGAACAGCTCCTCGACCCCGCCGGGCACGGCTATCCCGAGCAGGCGCACCGGGCCGGCGGAGACATTGGCGAACGCGTGCGGGACCTGCCGGGGCAGCCAGGCGAACGAGCCCGGGCCCAGCTCGTGGCGGTCCTCGCCGATCTGGATCAGCAGGCGCCCTTCGACCACGTAAAAGCACTCGTCGGTGTCCTCGTGGATGTGCAGCGGCGGCCCCGGCGCCCCGGGCGGCAGCACCCCCTCGCTCACCGTGAGCAGGCCGCCGGTGTCCGCAGCCCCCGCCTTGACCGGGGGGAAGGCGCCCGGGTGGCTGCGCGCCTGGTCCGGCGTGAGCACATACGGTGCCGCTCGCTGGTTCATGAGAATCCTCCTCGTCGCCGGGCCGGCCGGAAAGGCGGATCCCTCCCGTGCTTGACACCTGACAAGCACGGAGCCTAGGCGCTACACTTGACAGGTGTCAAGCACGAGGGACCGGATCCTGGACGCCGCCCGCCAGCTCCTGGAAAAGCAGGGCGATGCCGTCGC
The DNA here is from genome assembly GCA_963702235.1 of uncultured Actinomycetes bacterium. Classification (GTDB taxonomy): domain Bacteria; phylum Actinomycetota; class Actinomycetes; order Streptosporangiales; family Streptosporangiaceae; genus PALSA-505. The sequence continues at coordinate 340,409 of CAVPBZ010000007.1, read as the reverse complement.
CACCATGTCCGCGATCGCCCGCGCCGCGGGCATCTCGCGGCAGGCGCTGTACCTGCACTTCGCCGACCGCACCGAGCTGCTCCAGGCACTGGTCGCGCACGTCGATGACCGGGAACAGCTCCAAGCCGGCATCGCCGCGGTGCAGGCGGCCGGCGACGCCGTCGGCCAGATCCGGGCCTGGGCCCACATGCAGACCTGGCGCAACCCTAAAATCGCGGCCATCGCCCGGGCCCTGGACAGCGCCCGGCACACCGACCCGTCAGCGGCAGCCGCGTGGCGTGACCCGACCAGCAACCGGCTGCGCGGAGCCCTGTCCATCATCCAGCGGCTTAGCTACGAAGGGCGGCTGCACCCCAGCTGGACCACCGCCGAGGCGGCCGCCCTGCTGGCGGAGCTGACCTCGTTCCACGTCTGGGACAACCTGGTGACCGACGCCCAGATCCCGCCCGGCCGCTACATCGAGATCATCACCGCCACCGCGCTCAGCGCGCTCAGCGCACCCCTCCCCCGGCCAGACGAGCAGTCCACCTGAATCTCACGCGAACCGCGCGCCGCGATGACCGGCGCAGGTCAGCTGTCGTAGTCGACGGTGACGGTGTCGGTGACGGGCAGCGACTGGCAGGTCAGGACGAAGCCGGCCGCGAGCTCGGAGTCCTCGAGCGCGTAGTTGCGGCGCATCCTGACCTCGCCCTGGGTGACCAGGGCCCGGCAGGTGCCGCAGACGCCGCCCTTGCACGCGAACGGCAGGTCGGCGCGCGCCTTCTGGGCACCGTCGAGGACGGGCACGCCGGGCGGGATCGTGACGGTCGTGCTGCGGCCGTCGAGGATCACCGTCACCTCGGCGCCGGGCCCCGGGGCGGCATCGGCGTGGTGCACCTCAGGCGGCGGCTCGTCACCGACGTAGAACAGCTCGCGGTGGATCCGGTCCCGGCTGACGCCGAGCCCGGTCAGCACGTCGATGGCGCCGGTCACCATGCCGAACGGCCCGCACAGCCACCAGTGCGCGACCGCGGGGACGTCCACGGTGACCGGCAGCAGCGTCCGGAGCTTGCCGGCATCGAGGCGGCCGGCGTACAGATCCACCTCCTGGGCCTCGCGGGACAGCACGTGCACCAGCTGCATCCGGTCCGGGAACGCGTCCTTGAGGTCGGCCACCTCCTCGGTGAACATCACCGAGTCACTGCGCCGGTTGCCGTACAGCAGCGTCACCCTGCTGCCGGGGTGCGCCGCCAGCACCGAGGCCGCGATCGACAGCACCGGCGTGATGCCGGAGCCCGCCGCGATCAGCACGTGCTGACCGGGCACGGACAGATCCGGCGTGAACGAACCGGCCGGCGCCTGCACGTCGATGACGTCGCCGGGGCGGACGTCGCGGACCAGCCAGCCGGAGACGGCGCCGCCCGCGACCTCGCGCACCCCGATCCTGGGCGGATGCCCGGCCGGGGCGCAGATCGAGTAGGACCGCCGCTCGCCGCCGCGGCGCACGGTCAGCGACTGGCCGGGGGCGAACGTGAACGTGTCGCTCAGCCCGGCCGGGATGTCGAAGGTGACGGCCGCCGCGTCGTGGGTCAGCGGGTCGACGGCAGCCACCGTGAGCGGGTGGAAGTCGGTGCGCGCCATGTCATGAAGCGAGTCGCGCATCTTGGCGGCGCGGCTTGCTGACGCGCCTCCGGGGCGACGGAGCGGCGCCGATCGGCGCCGAAGTTCTGTGCGGCACTGCTTATATCTCCTTGACGTGCTCGAACGGCTCCAGGCATTGCTCGCACCACCGCAGCGCCTTGCAGGCGGTCCCGCTGAACCGCGACGTCTCGCGGGTACGCTCCGACCCGCAGCGCGGGCAGGTCACGGCGCCTGGTGCCTGGGTCAGCGTGAGCGGCACTGGGCCCGTGGTGAGCCGGGCGGCCGGGTCCGGCGGCGCGATGCCGGCGGCGGCGAGCTTGCGGCGGCCTTCACGGGTGATCCAGTCGGTCGTCCACGGCGGCGACAGCTCGGTCCGCACCGTGACGTCCAGGTAGCCGGCCTCCTGCAGCCGGCGGCGCAGGTCGTGGCCGATCTCGCGCATCGCCGGGCAGCCCGAGTACGTGGGCGTGATGACGACCGTGACCGCGTCACCGTCCTCGCGCACCTCGCGCAGGATGCCGAGGTCCGCCACGGTGACCATGGGCAGCTCCGGGTCGGGCACGGCGGCCGCGACGGCCAGGGCCGGGACCCGCGGCCGGCTTACCACGTCGCGTCCGGATGGGCCCGGGCCACGCTCTGCAGCTCGGCGAGCACGTAGCCGAGCGCCTCGGTGTGCACGCCGTCCCGCCCGCCGCGGCCGGCCACGCCGGCCAGCGGTACCGCATCGGGGCGGCTGAGGGTGGCGGCGGCAAGCACCGTGTCCAGCACCGTATCCACTTCCCCCTGAATGGCCCGAACGTCTGCCGCTATCCCGGCCAGCGCCGCCTCCACCGGGTGCGGGGTGAACAGCTCGCCGGTGAGCGGCCACACGACGGCCAGCCCGGCCTGCATCTTCGCGTGCGACAGCTCGGTGCCGTCGCCGAGCCGCACCACCCACCGGGCGGCGTAGTCGCGGTGATAGGTCAGCTCGTTGACGCCCTTGGCCGCGATGGCCGCCAGCACCGGATCCTTCGACCCGGTGAGGGCGCGCAGCAGCGCCAGCCGCCAGGCGGAGAACACCAGCAGGCGGGCGACGAGCTCGGCGAAGTCGGCGTCGAGCCGCTCGACCAGCCGGACGTTGCGGAACTCGCGCTCGGCGCGGAAGAACGCGAGCTGGTCCTCGTCCCGGCCGCTGCCGTCGGCCCGCCCGGCCCGGGCGAGCAGCATCCTGGCCTGGCCGAGCAGGTCGAGCGCGATGTTGGCCAGCGCGGTCTCCTCCTCCAGCTCAGGCGCGCGGGTGACCCACTGCTGCAGCCGGTGGCTGTAGATCAGCGCGTCGTCGCCGAGCATGAGGCAGTACTGAGCGAGCGCAGACCCGTCCACGCCCTGCGGCACCGCGGTGTTGACGCCGTCCAGCGGGTCGGTGAAGCCGGTGCCGAACGCCCAGCGAGGGTCGTCGGAGCCCTCGGCCAGCGCCTGGTAGGCGCCGTACTCGTCGTCGTGACTCATGGATTACCCCGCCTCACATGTGCGGGACGTCGTCGGGGATCGCGTAGAACGTGGGGTGGCGGTAGACCTTGTCCCCGGACGGCGCGAAGAACGGGTCCTTCTCGTCCGGGCTGCTCGCGGTGATCGCGGCGGCCGGCACGACCCAGATGCTCACGCCCTCGTTCCGCCGGGTGTAGAGGTCGCGCGCGTGGTGCAGGGCCATCTGCGGGTCGGCGGCGTGCAGCGAGCCGACGTGCACGTGGTTCAGGCCGCGCTTACCCCGCAGGAACACCTCGAACAGCGGCCAGTCCGACCGGACGCCGTGGTTGTCGCTCATGCTTTCCCTCCCCGGGCAGCGTGCGCCGTGGCGGCTTCGCGGACCCAGGCGCCGTCGTCGTGGGCGGCCCTGCGCCGGGCGACCCGCTCGGCGTTGCATGGCCCGTGGCCGCCGACGACCGCCTTGAACTCGTCCCAGTCGACCGCACCGAAGTCGTAGTGGCCCCGTTCGGAATTCCAGCGAAGCTGATCATCGGGGAGCGTGACGCCGAGCCTTTCGGCCTGCGGCACGGTCATGTTGACAAACCGCTGCCGCAGCTCGTCGTTGGTGTGCCGCTTGACGCCCCAGGCCATCGACTGCGCGGTGTTCGGCGAGGCGTCGTCGGGCGGGCCGAACATCATCAGCGACGGCCACCAGAACCGGTCCGCCGACTCCTGCACCATCGCCCGCTGGGCTTCCGTGCCCCGCATCATCGTCATCAGCAGCTCGTATCCCTGCCGCTGGTGGAACGACTCCTCCTTGCAGATCCGGATCATGGCCCGCGCGTACGGCCCGTAGGAGGACCGGCACAGCGGCACTTGGTTGCAGATCGCCGCGCCGTCCACCAGCCAGCCGATCACGCCGACGTCGGCGTAGCTGAGCGCCGGGTAGTTGAAGATCGACGAGTACTTCTGCCGGCCGCTGATCAGCATGCCGGTCAGGTCGGCCCGGTCGGCGCCGAGGGTCTCGGCGGCCGAGTAGAGATACATCCCGTGGCCGGCCTCGTCCTGCACCTTGGCCAGCAGGATCGCCTTGCGCCGCAGCGACGGGGCGCGGGTGATCCAGTTGCCTTCCGGCTGCATGCCGATGATCTCCGAGTGCGCGTGCTGGGCGATCTGCCTGATCATCGTCTTGCGGTAACCATCCGGCATCCAGTCGCGCGGCTCGATCCGGCGGTCGTGCGCGATCGTCGCCTCGAAGTGCGCCTGTAGCTCCGCCGCCGCGTCCGGGTGCGGGGCCATGGCCGAGGTCATACCGGCCATTGTTTCGCCACCATCGTGAGAACGTCGTACCTGGCCACCGGCGAGCCGTCCTGCTTGGTGACCTCGGTGTCCCAGCGGACCTCGCCGTGCTCGCTGTCGCCGCGCGGGGTGATCGCCTTGCAGGTCAGGGTCACGGTCAGCTCGTCTCCCGGGTACACCGGCGTGAGGAAGCGCAGGTTGTCGACGCCGTAGTTGGCGAGCACCGGGCCGGGCTCGGGGGCGACGAACAGGCCGGCGGCGAGCGACACGACTAGGTAGCCGTGCGCCACGATGCCGTCGAAGAACGGGTTGCGCGCCGCGGCCTCGGCGTCGGTGTGGGCGTAGAAGGTGTCCCCGGTGAACTCGGCGAAGTGCGCGATGTCGTTGGCGGTCACGGTCCGAGGCCCGGCCGTGACCGCGTCGCCCACCCGCAGCTCGGACAGCGGCTTGCGGAACGGGTGCGTGCCGATCGTGCGCTCGCTGCCCGGCACCCAGCGACCGGTGATCCTGGCGAGCACCCGCGGGCTGGCCTGCACGGCGGTGCGCTGCATGTGGTGGGTGACGCCGCGGATGCCGCCGAGCTCCTCGCCGCCGCCCGCCCGGCCGGGGCCGCCGTGCACCAGCGCGGGCAGCGGCGAGCCGTGCCCGGTGGATTCGGCGGCGTCGTCGGCGTCGAGGACGAGCAGCCGGCCGTGCCAGGGCGCGACGCCGAGCACGACGTCGCGGGCGAACCCGGCGTCACCGGTGACGACCGATCCGGCCAGGCTGCCCAGGCCGCGGGCGGCGAGCTCGATCGCGTGCGCGGTATCGCGGTAGCCGATCAGCGTGCTCACCGGCCCGAACGCCTCGACCTCGTGCGGCTCGGCCCGCGCGGCGTCGTCGGCGCGGATGAGCACCGGGGAGATGAATGCGCCGCGGTGTGCGTCGGCGCCTTTCACCTCGACGTGGTCGGGATCGCCGAATACCGTAGTCCCGGCCTGGAGCAGGGCCTTCAGCGAGCGGCGGACCTCCTCGCGCTGGTCCAGGCTGGCCAGCGCGCCCATCCGGACTGACTCGTCGGCGGGGTTGCCGATGGTTATCTTCGCCAGCCGTTCCGAAGCTGCGCCGGCCACCGCGTCAACCAGCGGCTCGGGCACGAGCGCGCGGCGGATCGCTGTGCACTTCTGCCCGGCCTTGACGGTCATCTCGGTGACGAGCTGCCTGACGTACAGGTCGAACTCGCTGGTGCCGGGCGCGGCGTCCGGGCCGAGGATCGAGCAGTTGAGCGAGTCGGCCTCGGCATTGAAGCGGACCGATCGCGCGACGACTGTCGGGTGCGTGCGCAGTTTCTGGGCCGTGGCCGCCGACCCGGTGAATGACAGCAGGTCCTGTTCGGTGAGGTGATCGAACAGGTCGCCGGTGCTGCCGCAGATCAGCTGGAGTGTTCCCTCAGGCAGCAGTTGTGACTCGGCGATCAGCTCGACCAGCCGCGCGGTGAGGTAGGCGGTCGAGCTGGCCGGCTTGACCAGGCTGGGGACGCCGGCCAGGAAGGCCGGGGCGAACTTCTCCAGCGGTCCCCAGACGGGGAAGTTGAACGCGTTGACCTGGACCGCGACCCCGCGGCGGGGGGTGAGGATGTGCTGGCCGAGGAACTGGCCGCCCCGGCCCAGCGGCTCGGCGTCGCCGTCCAGCAGGATCGTGTCGTCAGGTAGTTCGCGGCGGCCCTTGCTCGCGTAGCTGGCCAATACCCCGATGCCGCCGTTGACGTCGAACCTGGCGTCGGACAGGGTCGCGCCGGTGCGGGCCGACAGCGCGTACAGCTCGGGCCGGTGCTCGCGCAGGTAGAGGCCGAGGGCTTTGAGAATGGCCGCCCGCTGGTGGAACGTCAGCTCCCGCAGCGCGGGGCCGCCGACGGTACGGCCGTAGTCCAGCGCGGCGCGCATGTCGATGCCGGCCGAGGAGATCGTGTCCACCTGCTCCCCCGTGACGGCGTCCAGGAGCGGCGTGCCCTCGGCCGAGGGTGATGTCCAGGACCCGTTCACGTAACTGCGTAGCGCCATCGGCTGGCTCCCTCCGGTCGCGGACCGACTGCCTCTGAACCCACCATATACCGACCGAACGGTCAGTATTGAGGATAGCCCGGTGCGGCTTCGAGGCAAGCCCCTATAGGCGGCTTACTTGCGCTGCATGTGCCTGACCTCGGGTACGAGCAGGACGAAGAGCGGGAGGATCACGACGAGTGCACCGCCTGCGGCCAGCACGGCCGGCCCAGATGCCTGCTACTTAAAGGCGTCCTAGCCGGTCGGCCTGCCCCGCACCAGCCATCGCGCCCGGCCGGCAAAAGCGGGCTACCAGGGCGCCCCCGTGTCCACGGCCGGATTCGCCGGCGTGTCGGCCGCCGGCTCCACCATACTGTCGTAGCTGTACGATAGAGTGTTCGAAGAACATACAGCATTCTCGCTTGTTAGTCCAGCCCGGACGGAGGTGAGCCCGTGCCCGCGACCCCGCGGTCGCAGGAAGAGATCCGGGATGCCGCGCTGGCCGCGCTCACCGAGGCTGACATCCCGCCCGATGCCCAGGACTACGCGTGGGCGGACCCGGGCACCGGGCCGCCCGCGGAGCTGGCCGCCCTGGACGACGGTGAGCTGGATGAGCTGCTGGCCGGGGCGCCGGCCGCGCCGGCGCCGCCGGTGTGGCCGCTGACGTACCTGACTCCCGCCGGGTCGCTGCGGCCAGCCGGGCCCGTCGCCGGCGGCGCGCCGGGTGCGTTGCCGTGCCCGGCCGGGGCCGGGGACGCAGGCGACAGCGCCGGGTGGCTGGCCGGCTTCAGGCGGGACGGGTCCGGCGGGGGCAGCGGGTTCGCTGACGGCGGTGCGCTGGATGTGCTGGCGGCGGGGATGGCGCTGGCCGGGTTCGCCGAGGACGGCTACGCCCGGCGCGGCGGGCTGGATGATAACCGGCTGGTCGGGGTGCTGCGGGCGTGGCGGCGGCTGACGTCGTGGGCGCAGGCCCGCGAACTGGCGGTGATCGCGGAGCTGGCCCGGCGGCGGCCCGCTGACGGGTACCCGGCCGCCGCGGCGGGGCAGTTCCCCGCGCGGCTGGGTGAGTTCCTCGGCGCCGAGGTCGCCGCGGCGCTGACGCTGACCGCGATGGCGGCGGGCAGACAGCTGGACCTGGCGGTGGACCTGGCCGCCCGCCCGGCCACCGCCGCCGCGCTGGCGGCCGGGGGGATCGACCTGCCCCGGGCCCGGCTGCTCGCCGGCCTGCTCGGCCCGCTGGCCCCCGCGCATGCCGCTGCGGTGGAGGCCGAGGTGCTGCCGCTGGCGCCGGGGCTGACCACCGGGCAGCTGCGCGCCGCGATCGAGCGCGCGATCCTGGCGCTGGACCCCGACGCCGCCCGGCGGCGCCGCGAAGAAGCCGGGCGGGAGGCCCGGGTGGAGCATTACGGCGACCCGGACGGCACCGCGACGCTGGCCGGGCGGAACCTCCCCCCGCGCAGGCGCTGGCCGCGAGCAGGCGGCTGACCCAGATCGCCGCCCGCTGGAAGAAACTCGGCGCGCAGGGCGGCATGGACCTGCTCCGCGCGCACGCCTACCTGGCCCTGCTCAACGGCCTGGACACCACCACCCCGCCGGCCAGCGTCTTGCCCGCACCCGCCCCATCCCCGGACGGCCAGGCTGTCCCCAGTCCGGCTGCCGGGCCGGCGTGCCACGACCGCAACCCTGCCCCGGCCACGCCGGTGCCGGCCGGGCTGCGCCGTCCCCCCGGAGCCGACGAGCTGCCGCCCATGGCCGGGCTGATCAGCCTCGCGATCCCGCTGACCACCCTCATGCAGCTATCCGACGCACCCGGCGACATAACCGGATACGGCCCCATCGACGCCGACACCGCCCGGACGCTCACCTGCGCCCTGGCCGGCCACCGCGCCACCCGCTGGCAGATCATCGTGACCGGCCCCGACAACCGCGCCCTGGCCGCCGGCACCGCCCGCGGCCCCGCCGGCCCGGCCTCCGGCCGGCCGCCCCCGGCCCCGCCGGGCCGGACGGGCCGGACGCCGGGTGGACCGTCAAGGTCACCGCCGAGCCCATCGCCACCAGCCACTGCGACCACCGCAACGCCGAACCCGGCTACCGGCCCAGCCCCGCCCTGCAACGCCTCATCCGCGCCTGCACCCGGTACTGCACCGGCCCCGGCTGCCGCCGCCCCGCCAGCCGCAACGACCTCGACCACCACCCCGCACGACGACGGCGGCATCACATGCGAATGCCAGATAGCCCCGCTCTGCCGCTTTTGCCACCGGCTCAAGCAATCCCAGGGCTGGACCCTGGAACAACCGAGGCCCGGTCTCATGATCTGGACCACCCCGAACGGCCGAAGATACGCCACCCTGCCCAGCCAGCACCCCACGTAACAGTGCTAGCGGGGAGCAGCCAGGCTGAGGAGGTCGTCACACCGCGCCTCGGTGCAACCTGTCCAGTCAGCGGCGGCCAGGCGATGACTGTCAGAGCCGTACGTCTGTGTGACTTACCTGTATCTGACCATTCGTCCGTGATTTTCGACTGATACTAGATGTTCGGCTATGCAGGGCGCAGAATTGCTACTAACCGTCTCCCCCCTGATCGGAGCGCATGTGGCATCTGCGGCGCGGGCAGTCTCCCGCCGCCCGAGGCCTTCGGAGTTGCTGCCCACCGAAACCCCGCTGACCTTGCTGGACGGCGACGGCCGGGCCGTCCCGTCCGCCGGGCTCGACATGCCGGCCGACGAAGTGCTCGTGGCGCTGCACCGGCACATGGTGCTGGCCCGCCGCTTCGACACCCAGGCGACGGCGCTGACCAAGCAGGGACGGCTCGCGGTGTACCCGTCCGCCCGCGGCCAGGAAGCCAGCGAGATCGGCGCGGTGCTCGCGCTGCGCCGGGCGGACTGGCTGTTCCCGACCTACCGCGACTCGATGGCCGTGGTCTGCCGGGGCGTCGATCCGGTTGAGGTGCTCACGCTGCTGCGCGGGGACTGGCACTGCGGCTACGACCCCTACGTGCATCGCGTGGCGCCGCAGTGCACGCCGCTGGCGACCAATGCGCCGCACGCCGTCGGCCTCGCGCACGCGGCCAGGCTCAAGGGCGAGGACTCGGTCGCCCTGGTCATGCTCGGTGACGGCGCAACGAGCGAGGGCGACACCCACGCCGCGCTGAACTTCGCGGCGGTGTGGCAGGCGCCGGTCGTGTTCTTCGTGCAGAACAACGGCTACGCGATCAGCGTCCCGCTGGCTAAGCAGACCGCCGCCCCGTCGCTGGCGCACAAGGGGATCGGCTACGGGATCCCCGGCGTGCTGGTCGACGGCAACGACGCGGCCGCTGTCTACGCCGCTGTGCGGCGCGCGGTGACGTCCGCCGCCGCGGGCGGCGGGCCGGTGCTGATCGAGGCGCTCACCTACCGGGTCGAGGCCCACACCAACGCCGACGACGCGACCCGGTACCGCGACACCGCCGAGGTTGACGGGTGGCTCGCCCGCGATCCGCTGGCGCGGATGCGGCTGCACCTGGCCGGCCGCGGCCTGCTCGACGAGTCCGTCGTCGCCGGGCTCGACGCCGAGGCCGAGGCTCAGGCGGCCGCGCTGCGGGAGCGGATGAACACCGACACCGCGGCTGACCCCGCTGATCTCTTCCGGTACGTCTACGCCGAGCAGACTCAGTCGCTGCACTGGCAGCAGCGGGAGCTGGCCTGGGAACTCGCGGCAGCGGAGGAATCCCGATGACCGCCGTCGCCGAGACCGGCGCCCGCAGCCAGGTGACGCCGGTCACGGTGACGATGGCGGCCGCGCTGAACCGGGCGCTGGCCGACGCGCTGCGCGAGGACGACTCGGTGCTGGTGTTCGGCGAGGACGTCGGCACGCTCGGCGGGGTGTTCCGGGTGACCGACGGGCTGGCGGCCGAGTTCGGCGAGGCTCGGGTCTTCGACACGCCGCTGGCCGAGGCCGGGATCGCCGGCACCGCCATCGGCATGGCGATGAACGGCCTGCGCCCGGTCATCGAGATGCAGTTCGACGCGTTCGCCTACCCGGCGTTCGAGCAGATCACCAGCCACCTGGCCAAGTTCCGCAACCGGACCAGGGGCCGGGTGGCACTGCCCGTCGTGATCCGGATCCCGTACGGCGGCGGCATCGGCGGCGTGGAGCACCACTGCGACTCGTCCGAGGCCTACTACGCGCACACCCCCGGCCTGCGGGTGGTGACCCCGGCGACGCCCGGCGACGCGTACGCGCTGCTGCGGCAGGCGATCGAGTGCCCGGATCCGGTGATCTTCCTCGAGCCCAAGCGCCGCTACTGGTCGAAGGAGGCCGCCGTCCTCGAGCCGGGCGGCCCCGGCCTGGACCGGGCTGTGGTGCGCCGGCCGGGCCGGGACGTGACGCTGATCGCCTACGGCGGGACGCTGGCGACCGCGCTGGAGGCGGCGGATGCCGCCGCCGAGGACGGCCGCAGCGTCGAGGTCGTCGACCTGCGGAGCCTGTCGCCGTTCGACGACGAGACCGTGACCGCGTCGGTGCGGCGGACCGGCCGGGCCGTCGTCGTGCATGAGGCGAGCCGGTTCTGCGGGTACGGCGCCGAGGTCGCCGCGCGGCTGTCCGAGCAGTGCTTCCACTACCTGGAGGCGCCGGTGCTGCGCGTGACCGGGTTCGACATCCCCTATCCCCCGCCGCACCTGGAGGAGTTTCACCTGCCGGGCGTGGACCGGATCCTCGACGCGATCGACAGCCTGCAGTGGCAGGAGACCGCCGCGAAGGCGGGAGCCTAGATGCCCGCGTTCCTGCTGCCGGACCTGGGCGAAGGCCTGACCGAAGCCGAGATCGTGACCTGGCGGGTCCAGGTCGGTGACACCGTCACGGTTGACCAGGGCGTCGTCGAGGTCGAGACGGCCAAGGCGCTGGTGGAGGTCCCGGTGCCGTTCGGCGGCCGCGTCACCGAGTTGCACGGCAAGCCAGGCGATGTGCTGGCGGTGGGAGAGCCGCTGGTCACCGTGGAGACCGTGACGGGGTTCGCTGAGCCCGGCGTCGTTACCCCCGCGGCCGGCCCCGGCGACGCTGGCGGTACCGGCCAGAGCGGCAGCGTTCTCATCGGCTACGGCACGTCCCCCGGCCGCCGTCGCCGTCACCGCGGCACGCCGTCACCGGCGGTCATCCCGGCACCGGGCGCGGCCGGCACGCAACCGGCGCCCGAGCCGGTCGCCGCACCCGCGGACCCGGGTCCAGCCGCGGTCGACGACCGGGTCGCTGTCGCCTCGCCGGTGATCAGGCAGCTGGCGCGGGACGCCGGCGTCGACCTGACCACGCTGCGCGGCTCCGGCCGGGGCGGGCTGATCACCCGCCAGGACGTTGACGCGGTTATCAGTGCCCGTTCGGCGGAAAACTCCTCCGGCCCGGAGCCGGTGCCGGCCGTTCCTACGGTCAGCGGGCACGGGGCGGGCACCCGGATCCCGATCCGGGGCGCGCGCAAGGTCGTGGCGGACAAGCTCAGCCGGTCACGGCGGGAGATCCCGGAGGCGACGGTCTGGGTGGACGCCGATGCCACCGAGTTGCTCGCGGTGCGGGCGGCACTGAACGGCGCCGGGTCCGATCCCAGGATCAGCATCCTGGCGCTGCTGTCCCGGTTCACGGTGCTCGCGCTGCGCCGCTATCCGGAGCTCAACGCCACGATCGAGGGCGACGAGATCGTGCTGAGCCCGTCGGTGCACCTCGGCTTCGCCGCCCAGACCGACCGCGGGCTCGTCGTACCGGTCGTGCGGGACGCCCAGGCCCTGACCCTGGAGCAGCTCGCCGTGGCGGTGGCCGGGCAGACGCTGCGCGCCCGGGAGGGCAGGCTCGGTCCCGCCGAGCTGACCGGGGGGACGTTCACGGTCAACAACTACGGGGCGTTCGGCGTGGACGGCTCGGCGGCCATCATCAACCACCCCGAGGTGGCGATCCTGGGCATCGGCAGGATCATCGAGCGTCCCTGGGTCGTCGGCGGCGCGATCGTGCCCCGGCACCTCACCCAGCTGACGCTGGCGTTCGACCACCGTGTCTGCGACGGCGGGACGGCGGGCGGCTTCCTGCGCTTCATCGCCGACTGCGTGGAGTCTCCGCCGAAGGCCCTGCGGCACCTGTAGGCCGGGACCGCGGCGTCGCGGGGACCTGGGCGAGGTCATCGAAGATCAGCACGGTCTGGGTGGACAGCACCTCGGGCATGTTCTGGAAGCTGTTGAGCACCAGGTCGCGCAGCGCGGTGGTGTCGCGGGTCCGGACCAGCAGGACGATGTCGCTGTCCCCCGACACCAGCGCGGCGTGCTCGACCTCGGGGATCGTCATGAGCTTGTCGCGCAGCTGCTTCCAGGCCGGCTGGGCGATCTTGAGGTGCACGTACGCCGACAGGCCGTAGCCGTACCGCCGCGGGTCCACCCTGGCGGTGTAGCCGGTGATCACCCCGGCCTCCTCCAGCCGCTGGACGCGCAGGTAGGCGCTGGCCCGGGACATGTGCAGCCGGGCGGCCAGGGCACGGATGGAGATGCGCCCGTCCTCGCGCAGCACCGCCACGATGGCCCGGTCCGTGTCGTCGAGCGACGGCAGCTCAGCCGCGGGCCCTTCGTCGTCACCGGGCCTGGACGTCATGACGCCAAGCTACCCCGGCCATGGCCATTCGTCTGCAACTGCGGCCTGGTGGTGGACAGATGGTCCGGACCCGGGGCCTTGGCGCGGCACGGCTGCCTTGACAGCCGGGCGGCCCGGCTCTTTACTTGCACCAGCATTATTAACCGTCCATTCGGTCAGTAATCGAGGAGCAGCCCGATGACCCAGGCCGTCGGCGGCGGCCGCAACGCCGCGCGCGAGATGTTCGAGGCCGACGCCGCCTCGCGCGCGCTGGGCATCGACCTGGTCGAGACCGAGGCGGGTACCGCGACGGCCCGGATGCGGGTCACCGCGGCGATGCTCAACGGTCACCAGATGATGCACGGCGGGTACCTGTTCCTGCTGGCCGACACCGCGTTCGGGTGCGCCTGCAACAGCCACGGGCCGGTGACGGTGGCGGCCGGCGCCGACATCTCCTTCGTCGCCCCGGCGCGCCTGCACGACGAGCTGACCGCGGTCGCGTCCGAGCGGACGCGCTACGGCCGGAACGGCATCTACGACGTGACCGTGTACCGCGAGGGGCCCAGCGGTCAGGTGACAGTGGCGGAGTTCCGCGGCCGGAGCCGCACGATCGGCGCGAAGGGCGAGCCGGCCAGCGGGACGGCTGAGCCGGCCGGCGGGAACGGTGAGCTGACCGGCGGGAGGGGGGAACCGCGATGACCGCGACCCGCGACCCGGTCGGCGGCAGCGAGCCGGCCAGCGCGGACGAGCTGCGCGCATGGCAGCTGGAGAGTCTGCAGTGGACGCTGCGGCACGCGTACGAGAACGTGCCGTTCTACCGGAAGGCGTTCGACGCCGCGGGGCTGCACCCGGGCGACTGCGCGAGCCTGGCCGACCTGGCCAGGTTCCCGCTGACCAGCAAGGACGACCTGCGCGCCAACTACCCGTTCGGCATGCTGGCCGTGCCGCAGCACGAGGTCAGCCGGCTGCACGCCTCCAGCGGGACGACCGGCACGCCCACCGTCGTGGCTTACACCCGGCGGGATCTGGACATCTGGGCGGACCTGGTGGCCAGGTCGATCCGGGCGGCCGGGGGCCGGCCGGGCGACAAGGTACACGTCGCGTACGGCTACGGCCTGTTCACCGGCGGGCTCGGCGCGCACTACGGCGCCGAGCGGCTCGGCTGCACGGTCATCCCCGCGTCCGGCGGCATGACCGCGCGCCAGGTCCGGCTGATCAACGACCTCCGGCCGGAGATCATCATGGTCACGCCGACCTACATGCTCACGCTTCTCGACGAGTTCGAGCGGCAGGGCATCGACCCGGCGGCGTCGTCGCTGCGGGTGGGCATCTTCGGCGCCGAGCCGTGGACCGAGGCGATGCGCGCGGAGATCGAGCAGCGGGCCGGCCTGGACGCCGTTGACATCTACGGCCTGTCCGAGGTGATGGGGCCGGGCGTCGCGCAGGAATGCGTCGAGACCAAGGACGGCCTGCACATCTGGGAGGACCACTTCTACCCCGAGGTCATCGACCCGGCGGGGCACGCTGTCGCGGCGGAGGGCGAGCAGGGCGAGCTCGTGTTCACGTCCCTGACGAGGCAGGCGATGCCGGTCATCCGGTACCGGACCCGGGATCTGACCCGGCTGCTGCCGGGCACCGCCCGGCCGGTCTTCCGGCGGATGGAGAAGGTCACCGGCCGCAGCGACGACATGATCATCCTGCGCGGGGTGAACGTGTTTCCCACCCAGATCGAGGAGATCGTCCTGCGCACGGCCGGGCTCGCGCCGCACTTCCAGCTCCGGCTGACCCGGCGGGACCGGATGGACCACCTGACCGTGCTGGCCGAGGCGGCGGCCGGGACCTCCGCGCAGCGCCGCGAGGAGGCGGCCGCGCAGGTCATCCGCGGCGTCAAGGACGGCGTCGGCGTCACCGTGGACGTGCGGGTGGTGGAGCCGGGCTCGCTGGAGCGATCGACCGGGAAGCTGCGCCGGGTGATCGACGAGCGCCCGCGGGGATGACCGGCCCGCCGCCCGCCAGGCCCGCGCGCCGGGGCCGGCCCGGGCACGACCTGGAGTCGCTGCTGCAGACGGCGGTCAAGCTGTTCAACGAGCGCGGCTACGACGGCACGAGCATGGAGGACCTGTCCCGCAAGCTCGGCATCACGAAATCGGCGATCTACCACCATGTGCCGAGCAAGGAAGAGCTGCTGCGGCTGGCGACGAACCGCGCGCTCGACGGGCTGTTCGAGGTCGCGCGCGAGGCGGAGGGCACGCCCGGCCCGGCGATCGACCGGCTCGAGCGCCTCGTCCGCGGCAGCGTCGCCGTGCTGGCCGACCGGCGGCCGTTCGTCACCCTGCTCCTGCACGTGCACGGCAACACCAGGGCCGAGCGTGACGCGCTGGCCCGCCGGCGGGAGTTCGACCGGTTCGCCGCGGAGCTGGTCAAGCAGGCGGCCGCGGAGGGCGACCTCCGGCCCGACATTGACCCGGCGGTCACGGCCAAGCTGCTGTTCGGGCTGGTCAACTCCCTGATCGAGTGGTACCGGCCGCGCCGGGGAACCGCACCAGGCGAACTCGCCGACGCGGTGTGCAAGATCGCCTTCGACGGCCTGCGGGTCCGCGCCGGCTGACGTCACCAGCCCGCGCTGCCGGGTGGCCCGTGCTGCCGGGTGGCCTGAATGTGCTCGTGCCCGGCCGCGCATGGCGGCGGCACCGCCGCCATCCGCAGTACCGCCGCTGTGCCGGAGCGCCGCCGCGCTGGCCAGCCCCGCATAGTCAATTCCCGCAGGGCCGGATACGACGTATCGCCGATGTGGTGGCCGCGGGCTTCTAGCAGCCTGAACGTCATCACGCCGCTGCTCCAGCCGCCTCACCAGACGGCCCAGCGGGGCAGCAGCACCAGCCGAAGGGATCGCACCATGCGCACCACCATGTTCTCCAGGATGAGCCGCCGTCTGCTGGCGGTCACCGCGGTTACCGCGGCGGCCGGCGCCAGCTGGGCGGGGATCGCGAGCGCCGCCCAGGCACCGGCCAGCAGCAGCGGCAACCTGTTCGCCAGCGTGACGCAGAGCGGCACCCTGACCGCGGGTGGCGGCGTCACGGGCGTCTCCCACCTCGGCACCGGCCAGTATGAGGTCACGTTCTCCCAGGACGTGTCGGGCTGCGCCTACGTGGCCACGACGATCAACGCTTACTCCCAGGCGCTGCAGGCCTACACCGCCGGCGGTCACGCCAGCCCGGACGGCGTCTACGTCGAGACCAAGAACCAGGGCGGCGGGCTCACCGACGGGCCGTTCAACCTCGTGGTGGACTGCGGCCAGCCGGGCTCGTCCTATGCGGTCGTCGGCTACTCCGGCAACCTGGTGCGTTCCAGCTCAGGCGTGACCCTCTCCAGCCTCGGCATCGGCCGGTATGACGTGACCTTCCCGGCGTCGGTGAAAAGCTGCGCCTACCTGGCGACTGTGGGTGACCCCGGCAACGCCCTGGTGTACAACCCCAATGGGGTCTACACCGGCTCGTCCAGCAATCCCGACCAGGTGTACATCGAGACCAAGAACACCGGCGGCGGCCTGAGCGCCGGCATTCCCTTCCACCTCGCGGTGATCTGCCCCGGCGCGGCCAGCACCCATGTCGCGGTCGTCGGGGCTACCGGTCTCGCCACCCGCGGATCGGCCCTGACCAGCTCGTACCTGTCCTCGACCGGCCAGTACGCGCTCGTGACGAACAAGGACCTGTCGGCCTGCGCCACTGTGGCCACCCGCGGGTCCGTCAACACCAGCGTCCCCTACACCCCGGCGACCGTCGAGGTCGTCCCCGGCCCGGCCAGCAACACCGCCGGGATCCAGGTTCGCGACCTTCTCGCTTTCGGGGGCAACCTGAACAGCCAGTCCTTCCACGCCGCAGCCGTCTGCTAACAGCAGCACCCGGCCGCCCGCCGCCCCGCGTCACTCATCGTGCCGCGGGGCGCACGGCTGTCCCGGGCGAGCGTCACGCAGCCGGTTCGCGGCTGCTAGGTGCCGTGATACACGGCCTCGACGTTGTGGCCGTCGAGGTCGCGCAGGAACACCCCGTAGTAGCCGGGGTGGTACTCGGGCCACTCCCGCGGGGCATGCAGCACCTCCCCGCCCGCCGCCCGAGCGGCGGCATGGACCGCATCGACGGCTTGCCGGTCGGCGGCGCTGAAGGCGAGGTGGAGCTCGCGGGCCTCGGCGCCTGCCGCCGGGCTGAGCCAGAACGAGGGGATGCCGTCGGGGCCGCCCAGGCCGACGACGAAGGTGTCGCCCATCGGAAAGCGCATGGCCTCGCGCATCCCGATCGGGCCGAAGCTATTGAGGTAGAAGGTGAGCGACGCCTCGACGTCAGCCACCTGAACACCGATGTGATCGAGCATGGCTGGAGGCTACCGGGCGCATCTGACAGTTCACCCGGGAGCGTTTGAACCTGACGGCCGCGCCATCCGTGTACCTGGTGGCCGAGCCCGTCCGCGGACCCCGCCCAGCGGGCTGCTCGCCGGCCTTGCCCGACGACGAGGGGAAACCTCTATGCGCCATGCTCTGTTCGCCATGCCCAAACACCGGAACGGCACCAGGGAACCGGCCCGCGGGAGGAGATGGCAGTCCGGTGCCGTGGTGCTCGTGGCGGCGGCCGGACTGGTGGCCGCCGCGGCGCCTTCCATGGCAGGGACGGTCCTGCCGAACAAGTTCAAGCAGACCAACCTGATCGCCAACAACGCCACGTTCGGGGCCAAGCTCGTTGACCCCAACCTGACCAACGCCTGGGGCCTGACGTCCAGCCCGACCTCGCCGCTGTGGGTGTCGGACAACAACTCCGGGTTCGCCAGCGTCTACAGCGGCGGGATCAAGGGCAGTGCCGTTGCGCTGGATCTCACCGTGCCGGTGCCGGGCGGCAACCCGACCGGCCAGGTCTTCAACACCGCCTCCGCAGCGTTCCCGGTGGGCGGCGCCACCGGCAGCCCGGCGGTCTTCATCGTGGCCACGGACTCGATCGGCTCGACCCAGTCACCGGGCGAGATCGCCGCCTGGAACGGGGGCGCCTCGTTCGTGACCGAGGACAGCCCGACCGGCGGCCCGGGGGGCAAGACCATGGCAGGCGCGGTGTTCAAGGGCCTGGCCATAGCCACAACGCCGGCGGCCGGCCCCGAGCTGTTCGCGGCTGACGTGCATAACGCCACCGTCGATGTCTTCAATCACAACTTCGCCCCGCTGGCCACGCCGACCGAGTTCAAGGACCCGGCGATCCCGGCCGGGTTCGCCCCGTTCGGGATCCAGAACCTGGGCAACAAGATCTATGTGAGCTACGGCAAGCAGAACGCGAAGAAGACTGATGTGGTCCCCGGCGCTGGGCGGGGCTTCGTCGATGTCTACAGCGTCAACGGCAAGCTCCTGCACCACCTCGTCTCGGGCGGCTCCGGTAGCCCGCTGAACGAGCCGTGGGGCCTGGCCATCGCCCCGAAGGGGTTCGGCCCGTTCGGCGGCGACCTGCTGGTCGGGAACCTCGGGAACGGCTGGATCAACGCGTTCAACGCGGCGACCGGTCAGTTCCAGGGCCCGCTCTACGGAACGAATGGGTCGCCGATCGCGATCGACGGCCTGTGGGCGCTCCGGGTCGGCAACTCCGCGTTCGGCGGGGCGTCGTCGGTCGTGTTCAGCGCCGGGCCGGCGGGCTACGCCAACGGCCTGGTGGGCACGCTCACCGCGGGCTGAGTCAGCTGGCAGTGCGGGCCGGGCAGCGGACGCCGCTGCCCGGCCCGCCCGTGACTCAGCTCGCGGACTTTCGCGCCCGGATGACGAGGAAGTAGGGAGTGATCCGGGTGTCGGCGACCAGGCCGGCGCGCTGGCGTTCCACAGCTTCCCGGTATCTGGCCGCTCCATTCCGCCATGCTCGCACGCAGCACCGCTGCCGGGCGCTGATCCGCGGGCTGCGAGGATGGGGCGATGACCGGAGTCCTGCCGACCAGCCGGGGAGGGTGAGCACGTCGTGCCCGACGACGAGAGCTTCGATCTTGAGGACAACGAGGCCGAGGACGACGGCCTGCTGGACGCGTCGGACACCCTCGAGGGTGACCCGGGTGACGACCCGCTGGACACCGGGGTAGCGCCGGCCGACCGGTGGTCGGCGGGAGAGCGCTTCGGCACCACGCTGGCGGAGGAGCGGGAGGGCGAGTCGCTGGACCAGCTACTCGCCGAGGAAGAGCCGGAGCCCGACCCGTACGCAGCGGGGGATCGCCCGGGGGACGCGCCGCTGGCCAGCGACGACGCCGAGCCCAGGGCCCGGCTGGTCGCCGGGGACGAGGGGGCGCATTCCGACACCGAGCCCGACCTGGTGGCCCGCGACGTGGGGATCGACGGCGGCGCCGCCGGGGCGGAGGAAGCAGCGGTCCACGTGGCGGACGACGACGGCTGAGCGCCGGGAATCCGGCGTGACCGAATCCGGGCCGGCGTCGCCGGGGAATCCGGGCGTGCCTGAATCCGAGCCGGCTCCGCCGGGGTTCTCCGGGCGGACCGCGTGGGCACGGAGCCTGCAGACGCCGCTGCGGCAGTTCCTGCGCACCGAGACCGGCAGCGCCGCGGTGCTCCTCGCCGCGACGGTGATCGCACTCGTCTGGGCGAACGCCGGCCCGGCGTCGTATGCGGCGGTGTGGCGGACCCGGGTGGCCGTCACGGTCGGCGGCTCTGGCGTGTCCCAGGATCTGGGCGGCTGGGTCAATTCCGGGCTGATGGTGTTCTTCTTCCTGGTGGCGGGCCTCGAAGCCCGCCGCGAGTTCGACATGGGCGAGCTGCGCCAGCGCAGCCGGCTCGCGCTGCCGGTGCTGATCGGCCTCGGCGGGATGATCGTGCCGATCGCCAGCTACGTCCTGATCAATGCCGGCCGCCCGTCCGTACACGGGTGGGGCACGACGATGTCCACCGACACCGCGTTCGCGCTCGGCATGCTCGCGCTGGTCGGCAGGCGCCTGCCGGACCGGGTCCGCACCTATCTGCTGACGTTCTCCGTCGTCGATGATCTTGCCGGCATCGCGGTCATCGCCATCGTCTACAGCGGCCACGTCCACCTGGTTGCGCTGCTGACCGGGCTGGCGATTCTCGGCCTGATGTACGGCCTGCGGGTGGCGGGCGTCCGCTACGGCCTGGCGCACGCGGTGCTGGGGGTGGCGTCATGGATCGCGATCTTCAAGTCCGGCGTCGACCCGGTGCTGGTCGGCCTCGTGATGGGGCTGATGACCTACGCCTGGCCGGCGGCGCGGAGCGACCTGGAGCGGGCCTCGGATCTGTTCCGGCTGTTCCGCGAGCAGCCGACGCCCGAGCTCGCCAGCGCGGCCCGCGAGGGAGTCAGGACCGCACTGTCGCCCAACGACCGGCTGCAGCAGCTGTATCACCCGGCGACGAGTTACGTCATCGTCCCGCTGTTCGCGCTGTCTAACGCCGGCGTGGCGATCAGCGGCAGCTTCCTGGGCCGCGCGTTCACCTCGCCTGTCACGCTGGGGATCCTGGTCGGCTACGTCGTCGGCAAGCCCGCCGGAACCACCGGCGCCGCGTGGCTCATCACCCGGGTCAGCCGCGGGCGGCTCCGGCCGCCGATCGGCTGGGCTGCCGTCGCGGGCGCCGGCGCCATCGGCGGCATCGGGTTCACCGTGTCGCTGCTGATCGCGTCGCTCGCCTTCCGCGGCGCGCAACTGGAGGAGGCGAAGGTCGGGATCCTGTCCGCGGCGCTCGCCGCCTCCGCCCTCACCTGGATCGTGTTCCGGCTGGCCGCACTGCTGCCCACGCCGCTGCGGATCCGCGCCCTGCTCGGCACCTCGCAGGTCATCACCGACCTGGTCGTGCCGGTGGACCCGGAGCGGGACCACATCCGCGGCCCGAAGAAATCGCCGGTCACGATGGTGGAGTACGGCGACTTCGAGTGCCCCTACTGCGGCCAGGCCGAGCCCGTGGTCCGCGAGCTGCTCGGCGATTACGGCGACGTCCGCTACGTGTGGCGGCACCTGCCGCTCAACGACGTCCACCCCCACGCCCAGCTCGCGGCCGAGGGCGCGGAGGCGGCGGCCAGGCAGGGCGCGTTCTGGGGCATGCACGACGTCCTGCTCGACCACCAGGGCGCGCTGCGGCCCGCGGACCTGGTCCGCTACGCCGGAGACCTCCAGCTCAACACCAAGCAGTTCACCAGCGACCTGAAGAAGCACGCCGGCGCGGCGCGGGTGGCCGAGGACGTGGACTCCGCCGACCTCAGCGGGGTGTCCGGCACACCCACCTTCTTCATCAACGGGAAGCGGCATCACGGCGCCTTCGACATCGACACGCTCACGGCCGCGGTCCGGGCTGCCCGGGCCCAGGTCACGGTTACGACGTGACCGGTTCGCCGCCCGCACCGGGAGGGAAGGTCTGCTGGTGGGACGCAGCCGGAGGCTGGCCCGGTACCTGCTCATCGACGTCACGCCGCTGCGGCGGTCGCGGGACTTCCGTGCGCTGATGCTCGGCCAGACGGTCCTGGTCCTGGGAAACCAGCTGACCGCGGTCGCCGTGCCCTACCAGGTGTACGAGCTGACCCGTTCGTCCCTCGACGTCGGGCTCGTGTCGCTCATCCAGCTGGTCCCCCTGGTCGCCGGGTCGCTCATCGGGGGATCCGTGGTAGATGCGGTCAACCGCCGCCGCATGCTGCTGGTGATCGAGCTGCTGATGGCGGCCAGCAGTGCCGGGCTGGCGGTCAACGCCGACCTGGCCTCGTCGCTGTGGCCGCTCTTCCTGCTGCCGGCGGTGAGCGCCGGGCTGAGCGGATTCGACAGCGCGGCGCGCAGCGCCATGGTCCCGAACATGGTGGGCCGGCCGGAGGTGTCGAGCGCCAACGCGATGTTCCAGGCGCTCTACCAGCTGGGCGGGGTCGCGGGCCCGGCCGCGGCGGGGCTGCTGCTGGCCGGGGCCGGGATCCGGTTCGTGTACTGGCTGGACGTGGCGAGCTTCGCGGCATCGCTGCTGTCGGTCTTCCTGATCTCGGCCCAGCCGCCGGCCCGTGACGGGCACCGGCCCGGCCTGCGCTCGATCATCGCGGGCTTCCGGTTCGTGCGCGGACGCCAGGCCATCCAGGGCGCGTACCTGATCGACATCAACGCGATGGTGTTCGGGATGCCCCGCGCGCTGTTCCCCGCCCTGGCCACGACCGTGTTCGGCGGCGGCGCCGCCACCGTCGGCTTCCTGTACGCCGCGCCCGGCGCCGGGGCCCTCGTCGGCGCGCTGACGACGGGCTGGGTCCGCCGGATCCGGCGGCAGGGCCTGGCGGTGATCATCGCGGTGATCGTGTGGGGACTGGCGATCACCGGCTTCGGGCTGGTGTCCTGGCTGCCGGCCGCCCTGCTGCTGCTCGCGGTGGCGGGCTGGGCAGACGTGATCTCGGCCGTGTTCCGGAACACCATCATCCAGCTCGCGGCGCCGGACGCCTTGCGCGGCCGCCTGTCGGGCGTGCAGATGGCGGTGGTGGCCGGCGGCCCCCGGGTGGGCGACTTCGAGGCCGGGACCGTGGCCACTGCCTTCGGCGACACGACGTCCGTGGTCTCGGGCGGCCTGGCCTGCATCGCCGGCGCCCTCATCCTGGCCCGCCTGCTGCCCGGCTTCCGCCGTCAGCGGGCCGCCGAGGGTGAGCACCCGGACGCGGAAAGCCTGTCAGCGGAGCAGGTCGGCCACGGCCCTGATGCCTGACTCGATCGCGCGCTCACCGGTGTTGCCGAACCCGAGCACGAGCTGGGGCGGAGCAGCCGCACCCGACGCGCGGTAGAGGCTCATTCCGTACAGGCCGACGGAGCGCTCGGCCGCGGCGCTGACGATCGCCCGCTCATCGGCCCCGTCCGGCAGGTGCGCGACCGCGTGGAAACCCGCCGCCAGGCCGGTCAGCCGCACCCCTGGCGCGTGCCGGGCGAGCGCCTCGATCAGCACGCCGCGACGCCCGGCGTACACCGCGCGCATCCGGCGCAGGTGCCGGTCGTACCGGCCGGACTCGAGCAGCGCCGCGACGGCGAGCTGATCGACGCCGGAGCTGCCGCGGTCGCTGATGTGCTTCTCCGCTGCGACGTTCCCGGCCAGCCGAGGCGGCGCAAGCACCCAGCCGAGCCGTATCGCCGGGGCCAGCGACTTGCTCACCGTCCCGATGGCGAAGACGCGATCAGGGGCCAGGCCCTGCAGCAGGCCGACCGGCTCCCGGTCGTAGCGGAACTCGGAGTCGTAATCGTCCTCGATGACGAACGCGTCGTTGCGGCTGGCCCACTGCATCAGCTCGTGCCGGCGCCGGGCCGCCAGCACGACACCGGTGGGTGACTGGTGCGCCGGGGTGACGACAACGGCCCGGGCCCCGCTCGCGGCGAGCGCCGCGACGTCGAGCCCGAGCCCGTCCACCGGCACCGGCACCACCTGAAGGCCCGCCGCCAGTGCCGTCACCGACTCGCTGCTCTCGATCCCCCCGTATCCCGGATCCTCGAAAGCCACCCGCCCCACCCCGAGGCCGGCCAGTATCCGAAGCACCAGCCCGAGACCCTGGGCGAAGCCGGTGCAGACGACGATGTGCCCGGCGTCAGCGGCGGCCGCGCGCACCCGCCGGAGATAGGCGGACAGCACCGCACGGAAGGCAGCGCTGCCGCGCGGGTCGCCGTAGCCGAGATCGGGTGCGGCCACCTGGCTGCAGGCCTCCCGGGTCGCCCATACCCAGTCGCCGCGGGGGAAGCTCGCCAGATCGGGAACGCCGGAGCGGAAGTCCGCGATCAGGCGCGGCCGGGCGGGCCTGCCCGCCGGCGCCGTCGCCGTCGGCGTCGGCGTCGCGGGCGGCGGCGCGGCGGCGCCCGCCGCGACCCTGGTCGCGGAGCCGACCTGGCTGGTCAGGTAGCCCTCGGCCAGCAGCTGGCTGTAGCACTCCTGCACCAGGCCGCGGGAGGTGCCGAGCTCGCGCGCGAGCTCCCGCGACGACGGCAACCGCTCGCCGACCTGCAGGCGGCCGTCCCTGATCGCCTCGCGGAGCCCCGATTCCAGCTGGGAGCGGAGCGGCCTGCCGCTGTCACGGTCAAGCCGGAGCAGCAGACCCGGGCTCAAACCGGACCACTGAATCGCCATGAAATTGGAACTTATCAGGTCCCGGTTGGGCCCCTAGCGTCGTGTCCATGAGCACACTGACGCAGCCAGAGCCCCTCATCCGACCCATCCATGACACGCCCAGGGCGCGGCTCATCTCCGCCCGGCTGCTCCTGCTGTTCGGGTGTTCGGTGGGCACGCTGACCAGCTTCTACCTGATGATCTCGGTGACGCCCATGTACGCCACGGCGGCAGGTGCGGGCAGCGCGGGCGCCGGGCTGGTGACGGGCGTGCTGATGCTGGCGAGCGTGGCGGCCGAGTTCGCCGCGCCCAGCCTGATGAACCGGTACGGCAGCGGGTGGGTCCTCGGCCTCGGCGCGCTACTGCTCGGAGCGCCGACGGTGCTGCTGGTGGCCTCGGACCGCATCGTCACGATCGTCGCGGTCAGCCTCGCCCGCGGCCTGGGCTTCGGCCTTCTCGTCGTGGTGACCGGCACGCTGCTGGTCTCGCTGGTGCCGCGGCAACGGCGCGGCGAGGCGGTCGGCCTGTCCGGAGCGGTGAGCTGCGTGCCCGGCGTGGTGGCGCTGCCGTGCGGGGTCTGGATGGCCGGGCACTTCGGTTTCTCCCTGGTCATCGGCATCGCGACCCTCGCCGGGCTGGTCCCGCTGGCGGGCGTGCCCTGGCTGTCCGGCGTGACCGGTCAGCGTCAGGCAGCGGCAGGCCAGGGCGGGGAGCAGCCAATCGGGCTGCTGGCCGGGCTGCGGCGCCGGGAGCAGCTGCGGCCGGCTCTGGCTTTCGCCGCCACCACCGTGTCGGCCGGTGTCGTGGTCGCGTTCGTTCCGCTGGCGCTCGGAGCGCCGGGAAACGTCGCGGCCATCGGCCTGTTCGTCCAGGCGATAGCCGCGACGATCGGCCGCTGGTGGGCTGGCCGGCGCGGCGACCGGCACGGTCATGGCGGCCTGCTCATTCCCGGCCTGGTCATCGCCGCCGCCGGGATGGCCGGCCTGATCTGGGCGACCAGCCTGGTGCCGCTGATCGTGGCGATGGCCGCGTTCGGTATCGGCTTCGGGCTGTGCCAGACCGCCACCCTCGCCCAGATGATGGACCGGGTGCCTGCCTCGGGATACGGCATGGTCAGCGCGTTGTGGAACATGGCCTACGACCTCGGCTACGGGGCTGGCCCGGCAGCGTTCGGCCTGTTCGTGGGCAGGACCGGCTATCCGGCCGCCTTCGCCTTGACCGCAGTGGTCATCCTCGTCGCGCTGGCCCCGGCCTGGCGCGACCGCACGGCGCCGAGGCGGCCGGATAGCTGACTTCCAGGTTTCTGGATCTCGGCGTGGCATGGCCAGGACAGTCTGATTCCGGTAGCACAATGGGAGCCGCGGGGAGCCAGCGGGCGCGGCTACCAGCAATGATCGCGCCCGGGCGAGCGGGCGGGTGACGCTCCGCCCGTTCTGCTGGCCCGCTGCGAGCGGGTGATAACCGTCTGGGAGGAACCTCATGAGCGAGTGGCCGGAGGGCTGGTACCGCGACAGCCCGTCGCGCGCACCGTCCGGGGGCGAGGCGCCCGGAGCCGGGCCGGCGGATCCCACCGTGCGGCTATCGGCGGGCGGGCGGGCCGAGCCGGCCCGCCGGGCACCGAGTACGGCAGCGGTGATGCTCCGCCGGGCGGATGGCCGCAGCAGCCTCCGGCCCAGACCGGCCGGCCCGCGCGCGGGTCTGGCCGTGGCTCCGGCCCTGGCTCCGGCCGGAGCGGCTGGCGCAGGCCGGGCCCGTGGATCAAGATCATCGCTGGCCTGATCGTGATCGTCCTCATCGTCGCGGGCGGCCTGTACTTCTATCTCGACTCCAAGCTGCACCGGCAGAACGTGCTCGTCAACTATGCGCACCGGCCGACCGCCTCGGCCGGGCAGAACTGGCTCATCACCGGCTCGGACAGCAGGCAGGGGCTGACCCGCAAGCAGGAGCGGCAGTACTCCACCGGCCGCGGCATCGGCGGCCACCGATCCGACACGATCATGCTGCTGCACGTCCCGGCCAACGGGACGCCCGCCGTCCTGGTCAGCCTGCCGCGTGACTCCTACGTCCCGATCCCGGGCTACGGCTCCAACAAGATCAACGCCGCGTACTCGTTCGGCGGCCCCAAGCTCCTCGCCGAGACCGTGCAGAACCTCACCGGCCTGCGCATCGACCACTACATGGGGATCGGGTTCGGCGGATTCGTCAACGTCGTCGATGCGGTCGGCGGAGTGCGGATGTGCCTGCCCACAGCGATCCACGACAAGGCCTCGGGCCTGAACCTCAAGGCGGGCTGCCAGACGCTCAGCGGCGGCCAGGCGCTCAGCTACGTGCGCGACCGGCACACCTTCGCCAACCAGGACCTGCAGCGGATCCAGGACCAGCGGATCTTCGTGAAGGCGCTGCTGTCCAAGCTCACGAGCACGGGCACCATCATCAACCCGTTCGCTTCCGTCCCGGCGGCGTTCGGCACCGTCGGGAACCTCACCGTGGACTCGGGCACCCACCTGTATCAGCTCATCAGTGTGGCGTTCGCACTGCGCAACCCGCAGACCACGACCGTGCCGATCGCCAACTCCAACTACCCCACGTCCAACGCCGGGGACGCCGTGCTGCTGGACACGGCGGCGATGCACACGCTCTTCGGTGACCTGCGGACGGACCATAAGGTGCCCAAGAGCCTGCTCACCGGATCCTCTCTGGGCTCCAAGGGCTAACTCCCCCACTTTGCTCATTTCGTCCTCATAGGTTCTTCGGAACTTATTCGGTATCATGCGTAACGTCACAATCCGTAACGGGGCGCGACCCGGAGGTCGTATGAGCACCGACAGCATCACCGGAACCTCGGCCGCTCTCAGCCTGTCCTCGCGCGAAGCGGAGATCATGACGCTCATCGCCGAGGGGCACTCCAACGGCGAGATCGCGACCGCGCTGACCGTCGCGGAGAAGACGGTGAAGAATCACGTCAACCGGATCTACGCGAAACTCGGCGTTGCTTCCCGGCGGGCCGCGATCGCCTACTGGCGAGGTGCCGGCGACAGCACGGAAGGCTGATCACCCCGGGCCATAGGGCCCTTACCGGCCCTGGTCAGGCACGCGCCGGACACGCCGCGAGTATTCTTCAGCCCGCATTCAGGAAACACTCAGGGTTGCGGGTCACACTGGTAACCATGAGTACAGTCGCAACTGACGGGCAGCGACAGCCGGACGCCCGGCTGCTGGTCGTCGAGGACGAGCCGAACATCCTGGAACTGCTGTCCGCCAGCCTGCGTTACGCGGGCTTCGACGTCGTCACCGCGGCGGCAGGCAGCGAGGCCGTCCAGGCTGCGCAGCGGCACCGGCCCGACCTGATCGTGCTCGACGTGATGCTGCCTGACATGGACGGCTTCGACGTGATCCGGCGGCTGCGCGGCGGCGGCGCGCGCATCCCGGTGGTCTTCCTGACCGCGCGGGACGCCACTGAGGACAAGATCCGCGGGCTCACCCTGGGCGGCGACGACTACGTGACGAAGCCGTTCAGCCTGGAGGAGGTCATCGCGAGGATCCGGGCGGTGCTGCGCCGGACCCGGGGAGATGGCAGCGAGCCCACGCCGCGGCTGAAGTTCGCCGACCTGGAGCTTGACGAGGACAGCCACGAGGTGTGGCGCAACGGCAGCCAGATCCAGCTGTCCCCCACCGAGTTCAAGCTGCTCAGGTACTTCATGGGCAACGCCAACCGGGTGCTGTCCAAGATGCAGATCCTGGATCACGTCTGGGATTACGACTTCCGGGGCGACACCGGGATCGTCGAGTCGTACGTCTCGGTACTGCGGCGCAAGGTTGACACCGTCGAGCCGCGCCTGATCCACACGTTGCGCGGAGTCGGGTACGTGCTGCGACTCCCTAGTTCCTAGCTCCTGCCGATGGCCGACTCGTACCCCACCGCGACCGGCCCGCCAAGGCCTGCACCGCGCGGCCCGTGGCAGGCCGTTACCCGGTTTTCTGCCCGAACGCCACTACGGATCAAGCTGATCGCAGCGCTGCTCGCGCTCGTGATCGCCGCGCTGGCTGGTATCAGCATCGCTGGTGCCTTCGTGTTCCGCGGGTACCTGCACTCCAGTGCGGATCATCAGGTAGAGAACCTGTTCACCCAGGCCGACCTGCAAATCGCGCATGGCATCAGCGGAGGTGCCATCTCTGCTGACCAGGCGCAGGTGCTGTGCTTCGGCTCCTACGTGGAGTCCTGGCTCCCCCCCGGCCAGCGCCTGGTGAGCTGTCCCGGACCCGAATCCACCAGCAACGGTTCACTGCCCGTCATACCCACGAGCGCCACCTGGCTCAATGCCAACTCTGGACGGCTCGTGACGGTAGCGAACCAGTCAGGCAACGACACCTGGCGGGTGCTGACCGAGCAGGTGCAGTACACCGATTCCTTCGGCGCGAGAGTGTCAGGCACCCTGGTCGCGGGAGAGGATCTCGGCAACATCAACCAGACCATCGGGCAGCTGACCAGCATCGACCTGATCGTCGGCGTGATCGTGGTGCTCGCTCTGGCTGTCGTGGGCGTCGCGGTGGTGCGCAAGAGCATGCAGCCGCTCGCTGAGATCGAGAAGACGGCCGGCGAGATCGCCGCCGGCGATCTCAGCCGCCGCGTCCCCGACCGCGACCCCGGTACCGAGGTCGGCAGCCTCGGCCAGTCACTCAACGCCATGCTCGCCCATATCGAGGCTGCCTTCCGGGCGCAGGCCGCATCGGAGGCGGCCGCCCGCTGGTCCGAAGGCCGGATGCGGCAGTTCGCGGCCGACGCCAGCCACGAGCTGCGCACGCCGCTGACCACCATCAAGGGCTACGCGGAGTACTACCGGCAGCGGGGCGGGGTGGGGCCGAACGGCAACGGGGAACTCAGCCACGAGGATCTCGACCGGATCATGCACCGGGTCGAGGAAGAGGCCACCCGGATGGGCGTGCTCGTCGAGGATCTGCTGCTGCTGGCCAGGATCGACCAGCAGCGCCCGCTCGACCGGCGCCCGGTTGACGTGCTGGCGCTCGCCGCCGACGCCGTGCAAGATGCCCGGGTCATCGCGCCGGACCGCGAGGTGCGGCTCACGGTCGGGCACGACACCGCCTTCCTCGTGATCGGCGACGAGGCGCGGCTGCGCCAGGTCGTCGGCAACCTGATGAACAACGCGCTGACCCACACCCCCGACGGGACCCCGATCGAGGTGCACGTCCGCTCCGGGTTCCTGGACCCGGAACCGCCGGATCCGGCCGGCCGGGGCGTCCCGGCTCCCCCGGGCCCGGCGGTCGTCCTCGAGGTCGTCGACCACGGGCCGGGGATGACCCGGGACCAGGCGGACCACGTGTTCGAGCGGTTTTACCGCGCGGACCAGGCCAGGACGCGCAAGACCGGCGGGACGGGACTCGGGCTCGCGATCGTGTCTGCGCTGGTGAGCGCCCACGGGGGGTCGGTCTCCGTGGATACCGAGCCTGGCCGCGGGGCGACGTTCCGGATCGCCTTGCCGCTGGATCCGGAGGCGCAGGTTGAGGAGCCTGACGAAGAGGAGCCCGCACAGGCAGGGGACGCGCACTCGGAGTAGCGACTGTCGGCTGCGCCGAACGTCGCTTCACCGAGCACCCGCCCCCCACCGCGCTGGCTGTAGATCAGGCCCTGAGAGCCGCGCGGGCAGACGCGCGGACTGGGCCGGCGTATTGCGCGCCGAAGAGGCAGGCGTGCACTAGTAGCGGGTGGAGCTGGTGTAGCGGGACCCTGGACTGCCAGCCGTCGGCCAGCGGGGATGTCTCGTGGTAGGCGGCTTGGATGCGGTCTAGGTGCGGGGGGCTGAAGAGGGCGAGCAGGGCTAGGTCGGACTCGCGGTGGCCGCCGTGGGCGGCGGGGTCGATCAGCCAGCCGCGGCGGCCGGACCACAGGACGTTGCCCCACCAGCAGTCGCCGTGGACGCGGCTGGGCGGCTCGGCCGGGCCCGCGAGGTCGCTGATGCGGGCGATCACCGACTCCACCGCGGTGACGTCGGCCGGGCTGAGGGTGCCTGCGTCGGCGGCGCGGCGCAGGAACGGCAGCAGGCGGCGGGTCGCGTACCACTGCGGCCAGGCGTGAGGGCCGCGGGCCTGCTCGTTGTCCAGCGGCAGGCTGGCGATGAATCCCGGCCACGGGGCGCCGAAGCCATCGGCGCCGGACGCGTGCAGCCGGGCGAGATCCCGGCCGAGCCGCTCGGCCGCCGCCGCGCCGGGCGCGCCTTCGGGCACCCAGGCCAGCACGAGCGCGCTCTCGTCGCAGCCGTGCACCTCGGGCACAGGCACCGTCCGCGCGTCGGCCATCCACCGCAGGCCGCTGGCCTCCGAGCGAAACAGCTCACCTAGCATCCGTTCGGAAATTTTGGCAAAGATCTTTCGTCCGTCAGCCAGCAAGCCGCGGTAATGCCGCCACAGATGCTGCCCGCCGATCACCTGCAGCTCGGTCACGGCCGTGCCGGTGAGCTGCGAAATCCGGGCGGCCGGGTCCATCGCGGGCGGTCAGCGGCCAGCGCTCGGGCGGGTCCCGCGCTCCCCCGCCAGTGCGGCGCTGAGCAGGCCGGCCAGCCCGTCCGCCGCGGCCTCGACAAGATCCAGGACCAGCCCGAACGATGCACCCTCGCCGTAGTACGGATCGGGGACTTCCGCGCCGGGGTCTGAGCGCTTGTCGAACGAGCGCAGCAGCCGGATGCGGTCACGTTCGGCCGGGTCGTCGCCGGCCATCCGGCGCAGGTCAGCGAGATTCT
The DNA here is from genome assembly GCA_963702235.1 of uncultured Actinomycetes bacterium. GTDB lineage: Bacteria > Actinomycetota > Actinomycetes > Streptosporangiales > Streptosporangiaceae > PALSA-505. Next base: position 309,634 of record CAVPBZ010000007.1, on the reverse strand, counting down.
GCCGGTCCATCGCGAGCACGAGGTCGCGCTCGGCCAGCCAGGAGGGCGCGACCTGCCGGGCCCGATGCGCCGCGCCGTCGTAGCCGCGGCTGGCGAGCTCGGCGCGGGCGCGGGAATCCATCCGGTTGCCGACATGCCAGTCACCGGTGCCCGCGCTGTCCACCACGACGGCACGGCCCAGGCCCGCCCGGTCAAGCCTGGCCCGCAGCACGGCCTCAGCCATCGGGGAACGGCAGATGTTGCCCAGGCAGACCAGGCACACCCGGTACGGGCGGGCAGGGTCGCGCGGCGGCGGCAGCGTGTCCGGCCAGGCCGGCGGCGGCGAAGTCATGTCCTCATCCCGTTGGCAGGGCCGCTCGCGGGCAGCCCGGATCAGCCGTAGTGCGTGATGAGGCTACCGCAGCGGGCTGGGTAGCGAGTTCGGCGCGGGGGGTGGCGGACGGCGGGTCGGGGCCAGCCGGACGGGGTGACGCGCGGGGGGTGGGGATTCGCACCGCTTCCTGGATGCTGCTAGCATCACAGCGTTCCAAGCGCCGCTAGCTCAACTGGCAGAGCAGCGGACTCTTAATCCGCGGGTTCGGGGTTCGAGTCCCTGGCGGCGCACCCGTTGACCTGGGCTTTTGCCGTCACCACGGTGGCCACCAGGTACTCAACGTTCGCCCCGTCGTAGCGGTCCAGGGATGTCACCCCAGAGCCCGGCGCGTCGCTGAGCAGCGGGTGAACCGAGTCGTCGCCCTGCTCGCCCAGCCGGCGCGTGGCCAAAGTCGTGATACGCATGCTGATCATCCTTCGTCGCGGGCTCGAGCAGCGCTTCGAGTGCATCATCCCAGGACTGGAGATAGCGAGCCAGGATCGGGTTCATGCCAATGCCTGTGGCGGTTCGGTTACTGGATCGGGTTCGTCACCCAGTCCGGACGATGCAGGGCGGCAAGTTTGTCCCGCCGGGCCACACCCTTACGGCACTGCGCGGCGAGATACTCCGAGCGGCGGCCGCGCAGTTATGGGCCGGCCCGGTGACCTCGAAGGAGCGCATGTGGCACAGATCGGGCCCGGCTTCCTCAGCCTCCCCCATCGCTCGCCGAAACCCCGCGTCGACGGCCTGACCCATGTGCTCGACAAAGGCCTGTCGCTGGTAGGACTGGAGTCCCTGCTCCAGAGCGCGCACGCGTCGATCGACATCATCAAGTTCGGGTGGGGCACGGCGTACGTCTCCGATGGTGTCAAGGCCAAGGTGACGCTGAGCCGCAAGGCCGGCGTTCACACGTGTCCGGGTGGGACGCTGCTGGAGATCTGCGACCACCAGCACCGCACTCCGGACTACGTGCGCTGGATGCAGCGGCTCGGGGTGACGCACGTCGAGGTCTCGAACGGCGCGCTCGGCATGCCGATCGAGCGCAAGCGGGAGCTGATCCGCATGCTCGCGAAGGACTTCACCGTCCTGTCAGAGTGCGGGTCGAAGAACCCGCACGACGACGTGATCGCGGCGGACTGGGCCGCGGAGATGGCGGGCGACCTGGAGGCAGGCGCGTCGCTGCTGATCGCCGAAGCGAGGGAAAGCGGCACTGTGGGGCTCTACGATCCCAGCGGGGAGGTCCGTAGCGAGCTCGTCGAGGCGCTGGTCGCCGCCCTGCCCGTCGAGAAGATCATCTTCGAGGCGCCCCGGAAGGACCAGCAGGCCTGGTTCATCCGGCGGCTGGGTCCCGCGGCGAGCCTCGGCAACATCCCGGCCGATGAGGTGATTGCGCTGGAGACCCTGCGCCTGGGATTGCGCTCGGACGTCCTCGACCTGCTCCCGCCCGTCGACAGCCCGGCACCCCAGCCGGGGCGCCAAACCCCGGTGACCCCTACTCTCCCCTTGATCCACTGACCCGCCGCTTGATCCACTGACCCGCCGCACGGCCGGCGCGAAGGGAGTGCGAGTGCAGATCGGGGAAGACGACGTCCTGCTGCCCACTACCATGGTGGGCAGCTGGCCGCGGCCGCTGTGGATGCGCGGCGGGGTGCTGCGTGAGTCGGTGCACGATGTCGACTACGTTGACATGTTCCAGCGCACCCTCTATGAGGACGCGGTCCGGCTCTGCGTCAAAGACCAGGACCTCGCCGGGCTCGACATCGTCACCGACGGGAACCAGTACTTCCAGGGCGAAACCCCTTACGACAAGATCCAGATGCTGCTCGTCCCGCTCCGGCTGAGCGGCTTCCGCCCGTACGGCCCGCCCGGCAACGAGCCAGGAACGGAGCAGTACTTCCGGCCCGTCGTGGGCGAGAAAATCCAATGGGTGCGGCCGGTATTGGGCCCGGTGCTGACGGCGACGAAGCTGGCTACCGACAAGCCTTTCAAGATCAATATCAATTCAGGCCCGGCCACCGTCGCGTCATGGTGCGAGGACCTGTACTACGGCGACGTCGCGGCGCTGCGGGCCGACGTCGCCGACGCGTTCAACACTGAGCTACGGTGGCTCGCCGACCACGGCGCCCGGTTCATCCAGCTCACTGAGCAGGCCTACCTCTCCTCCAACGGCCGCCAGCCGTGGGTTCTGGAGATGATGAACCGCGCGTCCCACGGCGTGGACGCCCACCTCACCTGGCACATGTGCTACGGCAACGCACGCGGCTCCGCCTGCGCCTATCCCGAGGTGAACGCGGGTTGCCTCGCGAAGCTGTTCACCTCCGACGAGCCCGTCGGCTGGACCGAGATCCACATGGAAACCGCCCGGACCGGGATGGCGGAGCTAGACGTCCTGGGCACCTGGACCGAGCGCGAGGGCACCAGCCTCGGGATCGGGGTGGTCGAGGCCCTGAACCCGCGGGTAGAGACCCCGGAGGAGGTGGCGGCGCGGATCCGCTGCGCGCTGAACCACGTCCGGGCCGAGCGCCTGATCATAAGCACCGACTGCGGCCTCTACCAGCTCCCGCGCGACTTGGCCTTCGACAAGCTGCGCAGTCTGGTGGCAGGTGCCCGTATCGTGCGCCGCGAGCTCGGCCGCGAAGCCGACGGTCGCCGCTGATCGAACCGGCCACGGGCGGGCGCACTGTCCGAAGCAGACAGGGACGGGCAGCCGGTTGGTTCCGGCGAGGCAACGACGGCGCCCGGTGCCGGATCCTAGGCTCGGCCACTGTCACGACCATCCCGAGACGGGAGATCAGATGGTAAGCGTCGGCACCGAGGAGATTCTCTTCCCCACCGCCATTATCGGATCCTATCCGCGGGCGCCCTTCCTGCACGGAAAGGTACTCGGCGAGTTCGACGAACCCGATTTCGTCGACTTCCAGCAGCGCACGCTCTACGAGATGGCCGTCGCGCAGGCCGTGCTCGAGCAGGAGCGGGCCGGCGTTGACATCGTCAGCGACGGCCACCAGTACGAGGAGTTCGACACCGACTACGAGTACCACCAGCACTTCCAGTTCGTCCCGCACCGTTCCGCGGGCTTCAAGCGTTACGGCGAGCCGATCGCCGTCGAGCTCTACAAGATGTTCCACGCACCGACCGTGACCGGGGACATCAAATGGGTGCGGCCGATGCTGCGGCCGGTTCTCGAAACAGTCAAGCAATGGGCCACCAAGCCGGTCAAGCTCGGCATCATCGGGCCGCTTACCCAGTCGGTCGCCGTCACCGACCACTACTACCAAGATCCCAAGAAGATGGCCATGGCGATGGCCGAGGTCTACAACGACGAGCTGCGCGACCTGTCCCGCCGCGGCTGCGAGCAGATCACCCTGCACGAGCCCTGGCCGTACTTCGAGCCCGAGCCCTGGCACCTCGAGGTGTGGCGGCGGACCCTCGAGGGCGTCGATGCCTACACGATCTGGCACATCTGCTACGGCAACCAGGGCGGTAACCCGGGTGTCCTCGCCGACAGGGGCAAGGACATGTTCCCGCTCGGGTTCGACGCTGGCTACGACCAGATCGAGATCGAGATGAAGCGACGCCAGTTCGCCGACCTCCCGGCGCTCAAGGGCTTCCCGAAGGACCGTGACCTCGGCGTCGGGCTGATCGACGTGAAGACTTCGGTCACCGAGACAACGGAGGAAGTCGCCGACGACATCCTCCGCGTCGTCGGCAGCGGTGTGGTCGCACCAGAACGGCTCAGCATCACGATGGACTGCGGCCTGGGCAACATGAAGCGGGTCCCGGCCCGGAAGAAAGTCGAGGCCATGGTGCAGGGCGCCGCGCTGGCCCGCGCCCGCGTGGAGGGTCGCTAGCACGGGCCCGGTCTCCTCCGGTCGGGGGAGTTCCGTACGACGGGGCCCGGGAGATACTCGACGGGTGACGGCCGTGGCCCTGTGTACGTTGTCCCACTCGCCGCTGAGAGGTGTACACGATCCGGACGAGGACGTGACGGCCGCGGTCGAGCAGGTCTTCGCGACGGCCCGGCGGTTCATCGGCGAGTTCGATCCCGAGCTGGTGCTACTGCTCGGGCCTGACCACTACAACGGCTTCTTCTACGACCTCATGCCGCCGTTCTGCCTGGGTGCCGGGGCCACTTCGATCGGGGACTGGGGCACCGCGGCGGGCCCGCTGCCGGTGGACCGCGACGCAGCGCTCACGCTCGTGCGCGGGGTGCTGGACGAGGGCATCGACCTGGCCTACTCGGAGCGGATGACGGTTGACCACGGGTTCGCGCAGCCGCTGGAGATCCTCTTCGGCCGCCTCGACGCGGTGCCACTCGTCCCGGTGTTCGTCAACTCCGTCGCCGGGCCCCTCGGCCCGATCCGGCGGTCCCGGATGCTCGGCGAGGCGCTCGGCCGCACTGCGATGCGGCTCGGCCGGCGGGTGCTGGTCGTCGGGTCCGGCGGCCTGTCGCACGATCCGCCCGTGCCGCGGCTGGAGGACGCGCCCCCCGAGGTGGCGGAGCGGCTGATCGCCGGGCGCAATCCGACGCGCGGGCAGCGGGAAGTCCGGGAGCAGCTCGTCCGCGCCGCGGGGCGGGACTTCGCCGCGGGCACGGCCGACCTCGCCCCGCTCAACCCGGACTGGGACCGGCAGCTGATGAGCCTGCTCGCCGCGGCCGGCTGGGCGGAGATCGACTCTTGGTCCAACAACGATGTCGTGGCCCGCGCCGGCCGGTCCGGCCACGAGGTCCGCACCTGGATCGCCGCCTATGCCGCGCTCGGCGCCGTCGGCCCGTACCGGGTCGAGACCTCGTTCTACCGCCCGATCCCGGAGTGGGTCGTCGGCTTCGGCGTCACCACCGCCGCGCTGACCACTTGAGGGAGCATGACCGACTTCGAGACCGACGTCCTCGTGGTGGGGACCGGGCCGACCGGGTCGGCCGCGGCGCTCGCCCTGGCCACCTACGGTGTCCGCGTCCACGCAGTCACCCGGTCGAGCTGGCTTGCCACCACACCCCGCGCGCACATCACCAACCAGCGCACGGTCGAGGTGCTGCGTGACCTCGGCGTCGAGGAGGAGGCGACGCGCCACGCCACCCCTTGGGAGCTCATGGGGGACACGCCGTTCGTCACCAGCCTGACCGGCGAGGAGATCGCCCGGCTGCGCACCTGGGGTACCGGCGAGGACCGGCACGGGGAGTACGTCCAGGGCAGCCCGTGCCCGCTGCTGGACATCCCCCAGACCTACCTGGAACCCGTGCTGCTGGGTAACGCCGCCGCGCGCGGCGCCACGGTCGCGTTCGACACCGACTACCTCGCACACACGCAGGACCGGGCCGGTGTGACCGTCGACCTGCGCGAGCGCTTGTCCGGGCGGGAGTACCACGTCCGGGCCAGGTACCTGGTTGGCGCCGACGGTGCCCGGTCACGGATCGTCGCCGAGCTCGGCCTCGAGCTCGACGGCCATCTCGCCCGCGCCGGCACCGCCTACGTGCTGTTCCACGCCGACCTGCATCGTCACGTCGAGCACCGGCCTAGCATCCTGTACTGGATCATGACTCCCGGCACGAGCTTCGGCGAGATCGGCATGGGTATCCTGCGCGCCGTCCGACCGTGGCACACCTGGATCGCCGGCTGGGGGTACGACCTCACCGCCGGCGACCCGGATCTCGCCAAGGACGCGGTCACGGCCAAGATCCGCGCGATGGTCGGTGACCCGGGCCTAGAGATCGACATCGAGGCCACGTCGACCTGGTATGTCAACCAGGCCTGCGCCACCTCCTACTCGTCCGGCCGCGTCTTCTGCGGCGGCGACGCCGTCCACCGCCACCCGCCGAGCAGCGGCCTAGGCTCCAACACCTCCATCCAGGACGCGTTCAACCTCGCCTGGAAGCTCGCGTACGTGACCAGCGGTTACGCCCACGAGTCGCTGCTGGACTCCTACTCGCTCGAACGCGCCCCGGTGGGTTAACAGGTCGTCGCCCGGGCGAACCAGTCCCGCCTCGACTACGTCCCCCTCAACGAGTGCTTCTGCACCACCGGCGAGCCGGACCCGGTCGCCGCGGGCCTGGCGAAGCTCCGCGACCCAGGCCCCGCCGGCGTCGCTGTCCGGGCGGCCCTGGCCGCGGCGCTCGAGCTGAAGAACTACGAGTTCAACGCCCAGGGTGTCGAGCTCAACCAGCGCTACGAGTCGCGGGCCGTCCTCGCCGACCCTGATGCTGGCGAGGAGCACTGGCAGCGTGACCGGCAGCTCCACCTGCAGCCCACCACCCGGCCCGGCGCGAAGCTCCCGCACTGCTGGCTGATCGGCCGGAACGGGCACCGGGTCTCCACGCTCGACCTGGTCGGCAAGGGCAGGTTCTGCGTCCTCACCGGACTCGCCGGCAGTGCCTGGGTGCGCGCCGTACACCAGCTCGACCTGCCGTTCCTGCACTCCGTTGTCATCGGCAGCGAGGGCGCCGCGGACCCGTACTGCCACTGGCCACGGATCCGGGAGGTCCACGAAGCCGGTGTCTTGCTCGTCCGCCCCGACGGCTATGTCGCCTGGCGGCACCGCGACGCGGTGCGGGACGACACTGAGGCCGTCGGGCGGATCGAGAACGCGCTGCAGAGCATTCTCGGCCGGACCGGCTGAGCCGCCGGGGCCCAACCGGACCCGGCAGGCCTGCCCCGGTCATCGACCCGCTACGGGGAAAGGTCAGTTGCGGAGGACGGAAAAGCATCGGCTGGATGTCTTCTGCGGCGCGCATGTGCGCTCGCCGGGCGTCTGGTTAGCGTGAGGAACATGACCACCGCGATCCTGGACATCAGCATCGAGTACCCGACCGCGGACCTGATCCGCCCGGTGAGCGACGCCGAACGCGCCGCCTACGAGCGTGACGGCGCCGCGATCGTCAAGGGCGTCATCCCGGATGAATGGGTCGCCTTCATGCGGGACGCCGTCACCCAGCTGATCGAGGAGTCCGACCCGTCGTCGCAGAACTACGCCGACGACGGCGCCCCGCGGTTCTTCTCGCTGGCTTTCCCGTGGATGTTCCACGACGCCTTCAAGGCCTGGGCGATCCACGGGCCGCTCGTGGAGGTCGCCGGGCAGGTGCTGACCGACGCCGAGCAGGTGATCTTCTTCTACGACCAGATCTTCGCCAAGGAACCCGGCGCGGACACGCGCACCCCGTGGCACCAGGACTACTCGTTCCTCCCGGTGAACGGCGACCAGCAGGTCCGGATCTGGGTGCCGTTCGACACGGTCACCCCGGACAGCGGAGCCATCCACTACCTACGCGGATCCCACAAGTGGGGCAAGGTCTACCACCCGGTCGGGTTCAAGAACATCCCGATCATCACCGACACCTACGTCAACTCTCCGTACGAGGAGATGCCGGACTTCGAGGCCGACTACGACACCTATGACTGGCTGGTGGCCGAGGCGGAGCCGGGCGACCTGGTGCTGCACCACCCCCGAACCGTGCACGGCTCGCTGGGGAACCTGACGAACAACTTCCGGCGAGCGATCACCAGTTTCTACGTCGGGGACAAGGCCACCTGGCAGCCGCACGAGGCCAACATGTTCAACAACAAGAGCCTCACCGGCCACGTGACCGCACCCGATCTCGTTGAGGGCGGCCCGATCGAGTGCGACATGTTCCCCCGCGTCTGGCCCTGAGGCCGGTGCCGCCACGGCCGCCGCCCAGGTGTTTCCTCATGATTGGAGATCAGCATGCGTGTCGGCAATCAGGAGATGTTGCTCCCTACGACTATGGTGGGGAAATATCCAGAGCCGCGCTGGTGGAAAGGGCAGGCGTTCGCCAATTATCCGGGAAGGCCGGGCAAGGTCGTCTTCGACTCCATTTCCGAGGAGGCATACAACGACGTCATCCAGTGCATCGCTCGCGACCAGGAACGCGTCGGACTCGACATCATGGCCGACGGGCGGGTGTTCGACGGGGAGGACGCCTACGGTCAGCTGCTTTACCACTACATCGAGCGGCTGACCGGCTACGAGCTCGACGGCCCCAACCTCGCGGTGCCGATCTACAGCATGCTCTATGCGCCCACCTGCGTCGGTGAGGTCCGCCGCCGTTACCCGTTCCACCTCGAGACGCTCAAGGCGATGCGCCAGTTGACCGACCGGCCGATCAAGATCTCCTACACCGGCGTCGGAGCACTAACCGCGGCCACGAACAACCTGCACTACCCCGACGTCAAGGAACTCGGCCTCGCACTGGCCACGGCCATCAACACTGACCTGAAGGAACTGGCGGCGATCGGTGTCGACGTCATTCAGCTCGACGAGTTCGTCTGGCCGTACGGCATGGGTGACTGGGAGATCGAGTGCCTGAACGCCGCGGTCAAGGACGTCGACGCGCAGATTCTGGCTGCACGCGTGCTGGGGCAATCTCGGGTCCTCGCCCTCCTACCTGCCCTACGAGGGCGACGAGGCCGACAAGGAGCTCGGTGTCTACGACGTCGCCCGGCGACCGCGGGGCGCCACCGAGGCCACCGAACGGGCCCGCAACATCTTCCCGAAGGTCCTTGGTGCCGACATCGACGTGCTGAACTACGAGGTCGGCCGGATGGGTCCGGACGACCTGAAGCCGCTGGCCGACAACAACTGGGACAAGCCCTTCGTGGCGGGCGTGATCGACGTCAAGCAGGTCACCGTCGAGACGGCCGAGGATGTCGCGGACCGGATCCGGGCAGTCATGGAGTACGTGCCCATCGAGCGCCTGGGCCTCACCACCGACTGCGGTCTGCCTAACCTGAAGCGCTGGATCGCGCGGCTGAAGCTGCAGGCTCTGGTCGAGGGCGCTGAGATCGTCCGGGCGGAGCACACCAGCTGACGCGGGCAGAACCCCCTCTGGCTTCAGCGGCCGTCGGGCGTCGGAGGCCGTCCACGCAGGCGGTGCCGGCTAGGCGTCACCGTCAATCGCGGCCCGGCGGCCGAGCGCGAGGATCTTGCAGGCAAGCTGCACCCGGAACCGGTCCTCCTGGTCGTCGAGGCACAGCCCAGTCAGCTCGTTGACTCGCGCGAGCCGGTAGGAGACCGTCCGGTCGTGGACGCACATCGACTCCGCAGTGCGCCGCGTACTGCATCCGGCCGTCAGGTAAACCTCGAGGGTGCGGATGAGCTCCGTTCCCCGCTTCTCGTCGTAGTCCAGCAACGGGCCGAGCTGGCGCCGCGCGAAGCCGTCAAGGTCGTCGCGGGAGGTCGGGGACAGCAGGAACTGCAGGACGCCGAGATCCTCGAAGACACCCGGCTCCCCGGACGCGCCGACGGCGGATCCCGCCAGCTGGGCCTCGCGCCAGCCGCCGGGAAAGCCAGCGATGGTCTCCACCGGCCCCGCGACACCGACCGTGGCGCTGATCCCGTCAGGCCACGGGATCGCGGCCAGCGCCCGGGCCAGACGCCGGGCCCAGCCAATGTCCCGAACGGAATCGCCGGGTACGACCGCGGCGAACAGGTTCGCCCGCCGCGCGAGCACCGCACCGGACACGCCGGCGCCGTCGAGACCCGTACCGATCAGCCGGGCGCACGCGCTGCGCGAACGCTCGAGGTATTCGGGGTTCCAGCCGCTCGCCGTCGCGTCGTAGGCGAGCCCGGACACCATGATCGCGACGACACGCGCCGGCAGCGCGAACCCGGTGCCCAGGTGCCGGGCTCGCACGCTCGCCTCGACCGCGTCGGGCAGCCTGCCGTCGAGCAGGTCCCACACGAACTCCGACTGCAACCTGCTCGCCGCGGCGACAGCCGCCTCCTCGCGCGCCAGGAGCAGGGCGCTGACCACGGCTGCCTGCTCGGCTGCCAGGCGGTCCCCTGGGGCCGGGGCGGATGGCAGCGCCAATGCGAGGTGCCCGAAGGTCACCCCCGCCGCCCGTACCCTCGCGATCAGCAGCCACGACCCATCGTGCTGCTCGATCGTTACCGAGGCCCGGTCGTCGACGAGCGCGGGCAGCGCGCGCTGCACGTGGTCCAGCAGCCGCTGCACGTTCCTGCGCGGCGACGGGCCAAGCACCCGGCCGTCCTCGGTGACGACGACGGCGAGACTGCGGGTAATGCCCCCCACCGTCCGGGCCACGGCGTCGACGTTGCCACCTTCCGTCACGATCCTGGCCAGCTCGGCATATACGTGGAGATCGCGCTCGGCGGCCTGGTTGCGCTCTACCGCGGCGGCATGGGCCATCTCGAACCGAGTCGCCCGGGCACGCTCGGCCTGGTGGCGGTCAGCGTTGTGGATCGCGGCGCCGCACAGCTGGGCGAAGGCGGCGAACAGGCTCTCGTCCTCGTCGGTGAACGGCGCGCGGCGGCGGCGCCAGGCGCACAGGGCGCCCGCGACCCGGCCGTCCCAGCACAGCGGAACCGCGATCGCCGAGCAGGTCCCCTCGATGTCAGACAGCGCCATGAACTCCGGGGCGGAGCGCGGGTCCGTGGAGTAGTCGTCGATCCGTTCGGGCCTGCCGGACTGCACAACACGCCCGGCGAGGCCCTGACCGACGCGGATCCGCAGCCGGGCGGTGTCGAGCCGCGTGTTGCCGATCGCGCAGCGCATCTCCAGATCCCCCGCCTCGTCGCGCAGCAGCACCCCGGCGATCTCCGCGCGCAGGAGCTGGGCCACGGCGTCCGCGACGGAGACCACCACCTCGTCCGGCTCCAGCGAGGCGGCCACGCGGGTGGCGAACCCGCGCAGAAGTGCGTCCGGCGGGCGCCCGCCCCCCGCCCAGTTGATCAGCTCACCGAGGGCGCGCAGCGATTCCAGGTCGGCCTCGCCGAACCCGACCGGGGCCGCGCGGGCGACGACGACATCGGTGCGCGGGTTGACCGACACCGCGGCGACCGGGCGCCCATCCGCCCAGCCAGCGCCCTCCGGAGGCCGCCGCCGGAGCACGCCGTCGAAGTCGCCGTCGGCGGCGAGCACGACCGGTCGTCCGTCCTGCCAGCGCACGATCGCGGCGGCGTCGGCGGCGAGAAGCGGCCGCGCGGCCCGGATGCCGGCCTCGGCGACCGCAGACGACCCCTCGCGCGCGGCCGCCGCGATGTCCACGATCACCCGTGGCCACCGCAGCCGCCTGCGTTCGACCCGGGACCTGGTGGGTTCCATCAGCCGGACCGCGCCGTCGTTGACGCTCGGTTCACTCATGGGCCACTCCTCGCGCTCGTCTCGACACTGGCACGCATCACGCGAGGAAACCAGAGCACATTCATGCGCCGGACCGGACGAACCTGGGGACTTCGTCTGGCCGGATGGCGCAATCGCCCGAGAAGGAGGTCGATCATGACGAGGTTGCCACTGGAGCAGGCTGTCGTCGCCTACGTCGCCGCTTGGAACACGGCCGACGAGCGAGCCCGCCGAAACCTGCTGGAACGCTCCTTCGCCTCGGACGGCAGCTACGCCGACCCTCAGGCAACGGTGGTGGGCCGGGAGGCGCTGGTGGCACACTCCCGGCGCTTCGCGCAGGACCTTCCTGGCTCCTCGATCGTCCTGACCAGCGCGATCGACGTCCACGGCGCCTCCGCGTGCTTCACGTGGCGGGCGGTCGGACCCAACGGCGCCACCCTGCGTGAGGGCATCGACTTCGTCACGGCGGGCCCGGACGGCAGGCTGCGCGAGGTACGCGGGTTCTTCGGCGCGTATCGCGTCTCGGAGCCGGAGTGACGGCGCCACGTGTCCTCGACGGGACGGACGGCGACGAGCTGCCCCCGGGACAACGTCGATCGCGGAATCTGTCCCGAACTGGCCAAGACTGCCGTTGTGCCCCGACCATACGATCACTCCGACCATAGTGATTCCACCACAGAAGCGGCATTCTCGTCTCACGGGAGAGCGCAGCGATGGCGCAGGTCGGCGCGCAGGAGTTCGACACCGGAATTGATCGGGCGATGGACCATTCCAGCGGGCAGGTGGTATGGACGCCTTCTCGGCAACAGATTGAACGGGCCAACGTCACACGCCTGATGCGGCGGCACGGGATCGAAACGTTCGAGGAATTGCGTGCCCGTTCCGTCGCCGAGCCCGAGTGGTTCTGGGCCGCCGTCGTGGACGATTTGGACATCGCGTTCACCTCTCCGTGGACACGTCTTGTGGACATCTCGCGAGGACCGCAGTGGGCTACCTGGTTCGAGGGCGCGACGGTGAACGCGGCCTACAACGTGACCCGCCACGGATCGGGGTCTCGTGCCGAGAGCGCCGCGGTTGTGTGGGAAGGGGAGGACGGTTCCACGACGACCCTCAGCTACGCGGACCTGAAGCGCTCGACCGCTCAGGCGGCGGGAGCACTTGCGCAACTCGGTGTCACCCAGGGCGACACCGTCGGCCTGTACCTGCCCATGATTCCGGAGGCGGTCATCGCCTTCCTCGCGTGCGCTTCGATCGGGGCGGTGGTGGTGCCACTCTTCAGTGGCTTCGCCCCCGAGGCTGCTGTGGTTCGTCTCCGCGATGCCGGGGTCACGATTCTCGTCACGGCCGACGGGTACCTGCGACGTGGCCGCGTGCAGGATCTGAAATCGACTGCTGACCGGGTCGCCGTTGGTGCCGGGATCCAGAAGGTCCTGGTTGTGTCGCGGTTCGGCAGGTGCGCGACCTGGGACCCGCAGCGCGACGTCGCATGGGACGAGGCGCTCGACCGGGCGCAAGCGATCGACCCAGTACCGCTCCCGGCCGAGACTCCGATGCTGATCGCCTACACCTCGGGCACCACCGGCCGGCCGAAGGGCAGTGTGCACGTGCACGGCGGCTGGGTGGTGAAGGTCGCCGAGGAACTCGCCTACCAGTTCGACGTCGGTCCCGGTGACCGCTTCCACTGGGTCACGGACATGGGTTGGATCGTCGGCGCCTGGATGACCATCGGCGTCGGCACGCTCGGCGCGACGCTCGTACTGTACGAGGGCTCACCAGACCATCCGGAGCCGGATCGCCTCTGGCGGCTGGTTGAGCGCCACGGCGTGACAGTTCTCGGCGTCTCGCCGACCCTCATCAGATCGTTGCGGGCGCACGACGATCACTGGCTGAACGGACCGGATCTTTCGTCCGTCCGCATCCTGGGCACCACGGGCGAGCCTATCGATCCGTCGTCGTGGTGGTGGCTGTTCGACCAGGTGGGCGGTGGGCGCTGTCCCGTCATCAACATCTCCGGTGGCACCGAGGTCGGGGTCTGTTTTCTCTCGCCGCATCCGGTGAATCCGCTGAAGATCGCCAGCGTTCACGGTCCCGTGCTCGGGCTGGACGTGGACATCTTCGACACCTCAGGGCGGTCCGCGGCGGTCGGGCAGATGGGCGAGTTGGTCTGCCGGGGCGTCTGGCCGGGAATGACCAGGGGTTTGTGGCGGGACGCCGACCGATACCTCAAGACGTACTGGGCACGGTGGGACAACATCTGGGTGCACGGCGACTGGGCCGTCCGCGACGAGGATGGATTCTGGTTCCTGCACGGCCGCTCCGACGACACACTGAACGTTGCGGGCAAGCGCGTTGGTCCGGCGGAGGTGGAAGCGGCGCTCACGGCGCATGACGCCGTTATCGAGGCGGCGGTGGTGGGAGTTCCTGATCCGGTGCGGGGAGAGGCGCTGTGCTGCTATTGCGTCATCGCTCCGGACCACGGTCCGACCGATGTACTCCGTGCGGAGCTCGCGGATCTCGTCGTTCAGCGCATGGGCAAGCCGTTCCGTCCGCGGATGGTCCGGTTCGTCACCGCGTTGCCGAAGACGCGCAGTGCCAAGGTTGTTCGCAGAGCGATTCGGGCCATCGCGATGGGCGAGGACCCGGGCGACATCTCCACGCTGGAGGATCCCGGAGCGCTTTCCGCGGTCCGGAACCCGAGGTGAGCGTGCGCAACCCTGAAATCTTGAGGTACAGCGAATTTACTGCACCGCAGATCGAGCCGCCCGAGGACGCCATCAAGGTGAGCGGCTCTCACCTGATTCTGATGATTCGCGTTCTGGCGTGAGCTGGCGGACCTCGACCAGGTCGAGGCCGAGCGCCTCGACCGCAGCCAGCACGCCGTAGAGTGCCGACCGGTCCAGCAGCCCGGTGAGCACGGTGTCGGCACCGTGCCGCTGCGGCACCAGCGCCGGGAACGCAGACAGCAGCATGGCGCCGAGGTGGCCGTGGATCCGGATCGCATACGGGACGGGCGCTGGGTCCATGGAGCCATGGTCGGGCGCTGGCAGGTGAACCCTCATCACCAGGATCTGATGACCGCCGAGCTACCGCGTCAGGCCCTTCGCCAGTAGTCGTAGCTCGCGCGCGCGTCGCACGGCCGAGGAGCGATCACCGGCCTGCAGCTTGGCGTAGATGTTGCGGACGTGCGTGTTGACCGTGTTCACCGAGACGGACAGTTCGCTGGCGATCTCGGGCCTGGACAGGTTCGTCGGGAGGTAGCGCAGCACTCTCAGCTCGGTTGGGCTGAGTTCTTCCGTTTGCGGCGATGGGTGCTGGTCTTTGGCCGCCGGGGATGAGCCGTCCAGGACGTCGAGGATGTCGGCGAGCAGCGCGGCGTGAGCGGTCTCATGCCGCGGCATCGCCTCGAGCAGCTCTAGTGAGCCCGTCATCGCGAACGGCAGGACCAGCCGGTCCGGCTCGGCGAGGCGCAGCGCGCGTTCCGCGGCCTGGTTCGCCGCGCGCTGGTCACCGAGCTCGCGGTGGGCGAGCCCGGCCACCAGATGAGTCTCGACGACCGTGACGTAACCGATGACCGGTGCCGTGCCATCCAGAATATCGGCCACGGCGGCGAGAGTTCCGGCCGGATCGCCTTCGGCGAGGCTGATCACCGCGCGTGCGTTACCGACTTCACCTGAGCCGGACCGCTCGTCACCGAGCGCCGCGAGACCGGCGCGGGCTGCGCCGGGCAGCCCGGCGCGGGCTTGGGTGGCCAGCATCCAGCCGGTCACCTGGCTGGCCAGCGCGTGCGAGTCCGCTAGCTGCGCTCCCAGGTGTTCGGCCGCGCTGAACTCATCCAGCGCCTCGCGGTGGCGGCCGCGGCCAGCCTGCAGCATGCCGCTCACTATGTGCACAAGCAGCCTGATGTCGGGCCCGGTGTCTGTCTGCAGGGCCCGTTCGGTGCGCCGCAGCCACCGCTCGCCCTCGTCAAACTCACCCGTCCACACCATCGTGCTGGCCAGCGTGATCAGTGCGGGCGCGACGAACCACTCCGTGCCCCAGCCGTACCGCTCGGCGAGCGCTATCGCCTCCTGGCAGCGCCGCCGCGCGGTGGCGAACGGGCGGACCTTCGACGCGAACCCGAGCTGCGCCAGGCACCTGACTTCAAGGTAGGGGCGGCCGATCTCCCGGGCCAGGACGGCGCCCTCCTGGAGGTGGCGTTCGGCGTCAGCAAGCCCCAGGAACGCCTCGACGGTCCCCAGGTTCATCAGCGCCACCGCGCGCAGGTCGCTTTCCAGCGCGATGTCCTCGTCGGACTGGCCGGTGACCGGGGAGTCAAGGAATCTGGCCTGTTCGGTGACGCCGTCCAGGTGACCGCGCCGCGTGGCCAGCGACAGCTGCAGCGACGCGATTGCCACCCGTAGCCGGCGCCGACGATCCGGCGGCGTCGTCTCGGCGTACGCCTCGGCGACCGCCAGGTGGGCGGCTGCCTCGTCCAGGCGTCCGTCGGCGAGGTTACGCCCTGCGCGTATCAGGGCCAGCTCAGGGTAATCCGCACTCCGCGGGAAGGCCCGCAGCAGCGCCCGGACGGTCTGCTCCTGCCCGTCCATCGTCAGGCTGAACGCATGGTCGGCCAGCAGCCGGGCGGCGTCGGGCCAGTCGCCCGCCGCCTGGGTGTGCCGGATGGCCTCGACCACCTGGCCGTGCCGGGTGAACCACTCGGCGGCCCGGCGGTGCAGCGTCGGCACTTGGTCGGGCAGCGCCCGGCGCAGCTCCAGCCGCAGCAGATCCGCGAACAAGTGGTGGTAGCGAAACCACGTCCGCTCGGGGTCGAGCGATACCACAAACGCGTTCGCGTCCTCCAGTGCCAGCAGGATCCGTTCCGAGCCGGAACGGCCGGTCAGCAGATCGGCCAGTTCACCGTAGACGCGATCGACCAGGGAGGTGCGCAGCAGCAGATCCTTGACGTCATCGGGCTGGCGGTCCAGCATCTCGGCGATCAGATACTCGGCGACCGTGCGGTCGCTGCCGGAGAACTCCGCGACGAAACGCTCCGGGTCGGGGTGATCAGCCAGTGAGATCGCCGCGAGCCGCAGGCCCGCGGCCCACCCCTCCGTCCGCTGGCGCAGCAGCGCCGCGCCGGCCTCGGACAGCGTGATACCCGAGGCGCCGAGAAGCTCACGTGTCTCGCGCTCGCTGAAGCGCAGATCCGCCGCGCGGATCTCGGCCAGCTCGCCTGCCAGGCGCAGCTGATGCAGGCGCAGTTGCAGATCGCGGCGCGTCGCCAGCACCGCATGCACGTCGCCGGGAAGGTTCGTCAGCAGCCGGGTGACCTGGGCGAGCGCGTCCGGCGAGGTCAGCTCGTGCAGATCGTCAATAACCAACGTGATGCCGTCGCGAGCATCGGCGAGCTCGGATAGCACCCTGCCGACCATCGCCCGCCCATCGAAGCCGGGTGTCGCTGCCGGCGGTTCCGCGCCGCTGGTTGTCCCGGAAGCATCACGGACGGCGCTGAGCAGGGCAAGCCAGAACTGCTGGGCGTCCTGCTGGTCGCGTTGCACCTGCACGACGGCGAGCCGGTGCGGCTGACCCGGACGGTCGGCCCAAGCGCGCAGCAGGCATGTCTTCCCGCTGCCGGCCGGAGCCGAGATGACGGTCACCTTCCCCGCCGCCGCGCGATCCAGAGCGGCGAGAAGATCACCCCGGTCGATCAGCCGGGGAGCTGCTGGAGCCACCTTCAGGGCCTGCCTCGGTGCCTGCGCCGGACGCCCTTCGTCGGCGACACAGTCCTCTCGCTATCAGGCGAGCGCACGCCCTGCCAACGGCGCGCGAATCATCATGATCCGGTGATGACCTCTCACCTGCCTGGCGGCGAGCCTGAGTCCGTCGCGAAGACTCGCACGGCCATGTGGGGACGTGCGCACGGTTCAAGGGAGATGACATGAGCGCTCACGTGGCAATCGTGGCTGGTGCAGGCGGCGCGCTTGGTCACGCGACGTCGGTGACCCTCGCCGCCGGCGGCCTCACGGTGGTGGCGGTCGACCGGACCGAGCATGCGCTGCGTGAACTCCCTGACCATGTCCGCCGCGAGGTGGCCGACACCACCGACCCCGCCGCAGCGAAAAGCCTCATCGACCGGATCGCCGGCGACGCCGGGCCCCCGGACGTGCTGGTGAACACCATCGGCACGTTCCGCCTGGGAGACGCGCTCAGCACGACTCCCGACACGCTGCGGCTCATGATCGACGTCAACCTGGGACCCGCGCTGTGGCTGAGCCAGGCGGTAGCGCCCCACATGCAGCAGCAGGGCTCGGGGGCCATCGTGCATGTCACCGCCCGCCCGGGGATTGAGCCAGCCGGCGGCATGGCCGCATACGCCGTGAGCAAGGCCGCTCTCGTCCACCTGACACGCATCCTCGATATCGAGCTCCGCCCGGACGGGATCCGGGTCAATGCGGTCGCACCCCAGCTGCTCGACACCCCCGCAAACCGGGCCACCTTCCCGGCCGAGGCGATGGCGCACGCGGTCGCACCGGAGGCGATCGCCGGCGTGATCGCATTCCTCGTCAGCGACGCCGCGGCGCCAGTCAGCGGAGCGATACTGCCGGCGTACGGCGCCTAACGAGGCTGACACGCGCGACGCACCTGCCGCCGGCCAGATCCGCTCCCAGCGGCGCGAATCACCAGGTCCCGGTGAGGGCTTTTCACCTGCCTGGGGGCAAGCCTGGATCCGTCGCGAAGGTACGGCCGCCAGGGGACGTGCCCGAGATTCCAGGGAGATACCGTGACCTCACCAGCCGCCGGCGCCAGCACCGCCGCAGACCTGCCCGACTACGCGCCGAGCATCGGCGGCAACCTGCGGCGGGCCGTGGACGAGATCGCCGCCGCCAACGGCGTGAGCAACACGGTGACCCACCTCGTCTACTCGCACCACCACGCCGACCACGGCGGCGCGTCCTCGCTGTTCGACGGGGACGTGGTCCGGGTCGGGCACGAGGAGACCAGGCAGCTGCTGCTGCGCGACGGCGACCCGGCCCGCCCAGTGCCGCCGGCCATCGCGCTGTCCTACCCGTGGACGCACTTCATCTGCGGGCACCTCGGCCGGCTCGCCACTCGTGACGACGTCGCGGTGCACCAGGCCTACATCGCCGACATCGAGGCCAGCGCGAAGGAGGCGCTGGCCACGGTCAACCCGGTGCCCTTCTACGTAGCGGCCGGGGAGAACGCCTGGGCCGGGTCAAAGCCCACCTCGACACCGTCACCGAACGCGCCGCGGCGCCCATCATCGCCAAGTACACCGGCGTGCTGGCCGCCGCCGACATCGAGGTGTTCACCACCACCACTACGTTCCAGATCATGCATTCGCTGCGCCTCGACCGCGGGCCCAGCAGACCGGTTCACCCCTGACCAGAACGCACCGGGGCCGGTCCCGGCCCCGGTGCGAGTCTGGGCCGAATGGCTCTAGGTTGCCTGGTATGACGGCTGAGGAAATTGGCACGCCGACCACCCTGCCCACGGTCATCGGCGTGCGCGGGGCCCGGCACAACAACCTGCGGGACATCGACGTCGACGTGCCGCTGTGGCGCACGGTCGCGGTGGTCGGCGTGTCCGGGTCGGGTAAGACGTCGCTGGCCATCGGCACGCTGTACGCCGAGGGCATGCACCGGTTCCTGGAGGGCCTGAGCACCTACAGCCGCCGGCGGCTGGCCCAGGCGCAGCGGCCGGACGTGGACCGGATCGATCACCTGCCGGCCGCGCTGGCGCTGCGGCAGCGCCCGCCGGTCCCGGGGCTGCGCAGCACGGTCGGCACCATGTCCGAGGTGCTCAACGTGCTGCGGCTGATGATGTCGCGGCTGGGCTCGCACCTGTGCCCGAACGGTCACCGCGTCGGGCCGTCGATCGCCACGCAGGGCATGGAGATCGTCTGCCCGGTTTGCGGCACGCGTTTCGAGCCTCCCAGCGCCGAATCTTTCGCCTTCAACTCCTACGGCGCGTGCCCGGCCTGCCACGGCCTGGGCGTGCGGTCCGAAGTCGATGTCAGCACCCTGGTTCCCGACCCGGACAAAACGATCGAGGAAGGCGCGGTGCTGCCGTGGAATTCCGGCGGGCGGCGGCTGTCGATGTATGCCGCGGGCGAGCTCGGCGTCCGGCTCGACGTACCGTACCGGTCACTGACCTCCCGCGAGCGCGACATCGTGCTGCACGGTGAACCGGTTCAGCGGCGCGTGACGCTGAACTCCGGACGGACCGGGCGCACCGTGCAGCTGTCGGTCAGCTACGACAACGCGGTCGCGGCGGTCGAACGCTCGCTGCGCAGCGATAACGAGCGCACCCGGCGCCCGGTGCAGCGTTTCCTCATCACCCGCGTCTGCTCGGTGTGCCATGGCACCCGGCTGCGTCCCGAGGCGCTGACCTCGCAGCTCGGCGGCCGGAACATCGCTGAGATCAGCGCGCTCGGCCTGGACGAGCTGCGCGGCTTCATGGCAAGCCTGCCTGCCGGGCTGCCCGCCGAGCTCAGCCGGATGACCACCGGCTTGCTCGCCGAGCTGAACGGCACGCTCACGCCGCTGCTCGACGTCGGGCTTGGCTACCTGACCCTCGACCGGCCGGGCGCCTCGCTGTCGACCGGGGAGCGGCAGCGGATCGAGCTGACATCGACGGTGCGCGCCAGCACCACGGGCATGCTCTACGTGCTGGACGAGCCGTCGGTCGGGCTGCACCCGGCCAACGTCCAGGGACTGCTCAAGACGATCACCGCCCTGGCCGGGAACGGCAATTCGGTGGTCGTGGTGGAGCACGAGCGGGAGCTCATCCGCTCCGCGGACTGGGTCATCGAACTCGGCCCCGGGGCTGGCGCCACGGGCGGTACCGTGATCGCCCAGGGCACCCCCAGCCAGCTGGAAACCGACCCCCAGTCGATCATGGGCCCGTTCCTGGCCGGCGCCGCCGCCCTGCCGAGTGACCGTCCGGCGCGGGCCGGTGCCGGCGGACAGATCACCATCGAGATCGGCGATCTGTACAACCTGCACGACGTCGCCGCCTCGTTCCCGCTGCGCCGGCTGACCGCGCTGGCCGGCCCGTCAGGGGCGGGCAAGACCGCCCTCGTCCTGGACAGCCTCATCCCGGCCGTGCGGGCCCTGCTGGCCGGGTCGGCGCTGCCCGGGCACGTCCGCCGCCTGGACCTTGGCGGCATCCGCCAGGTCGTCCAGGTAGACGCCTCGCCGATCGGCCAGAACGCGCGGTCCACGCCAGCGACCTACTCCGGGGCGTTCGACCAGATCCGCCGCGTGTTCGCAGAGTCGGCGTACGCCCGGCGGCGGCGCTGGAAGCCCGGGCACTTCTCGTTCAACACCCGCGAGGGCCAGTGCCCCACCTGCCGCGGGCTTGGCCACATTGACCTCGACGTCCAGTATCTGCCCGACATCACCGTCGAGTGCCCGACCTGCCACGGCGCCCGCTTCAATGACGCCACCCTGGCCGCGGCGATCGACGGCCTGACCGTAGCCGACGTGCTCGGCCTGAGCGTCCACGAGGCCCTGGAGCGGTTCGCCGACCGGCCCCCGGTCGCCGCGGCGCTGCGGCCCGTCAGCGAGGTCGGCCTGGGTTACCTGCGGCTCGGCGAGCCCACGCCGTCCCTTTCCGGCGGGGAGTCGCAGCGGCTGCGGATCGCCTCCCGGCTGCGCAGCAGCCAGCGCGGCGCGCTGTACGTCTTCGACGAGCCGTCCACCGGCCTGCACCCGCTCGACGTGGCCACGCTGGCCGGCGTGTTCGACCGGCTGCTAGCGGCCGGGGCCACCATCATCGTCATCGACCACGACCTGGACCTGCTCGCCGCCGCTGACCACCTCATCGACATGGGCCCGGGCGGCGGCCCGGACGGGGGGCACATCCTCGCAGCCGGGACGCCGCAGGACGTCGCGCGCGACCCGGGCAGCGTCACCGGGCCATGGCTGGCCGAGCACCTGAGCCCGCCGCAGGCCCGCGAGGCCGGTGCTTCCTCGCCTCTTCCTGGTCCCACTATGGTCGATGAATGAGCGGGCCTGCTTCCTCCGTGCCGGCTGTGCGCGTCGAGAACGTGGTCAAGCGCTTCGGGACAACCGTGGCGCTGGACGGTGCCGAGCTCGAGGTGCCGCAGGGGATGGTGTTTGGCTTGCTGGGCCCGAACGGGGCGGGCAAGACCACGCTGGTCCGCATCCTGGCTACGCTGCTGGCGGCCGATGGGGGGCGGGCGGAGGTCCTCGGCCACGACGTGGTGCGCGAGCCCGCTGCGGTCCGCGAGCTGCTGGGCCTGACGGGACAGTTCGCGGCGGTCGATGAGCTCTTGACCGGGCGGGAGAACCTGGAGATGTTCGGCCGCCTGTTCAAGCTGTCACGAGCAGAGGCCAGTAGCCGCGCCGGCGAGCTGCTGGAGCGGTTCGACCTGGCCCAGGCGGCTGACCGGCCGGCGCGGACCTATTCGGGCGGGATGCGCCGCCGGCTCGACATCGCCTCGAGCCTGCTGACCCGGCCGCGGGTGCTGTTCCTCGACGAGCCGACCACGGGCCTGGATCCGCGCAGCCGGAACGAGATCTGGGCCATCGTGCGCGAGCTGCGGCGCGGGGGGACGACGCTCCTGCTGACTACCCAGTATCTGGAGGAAGCCGATCAGCTGGCCGACCGGATCGCCGTCATCGACCGCGGGAAGGTGATCGCGGAGGGAACCGGCAACGAGCTCAAGGACCGCGTCGGCGGCCAGATCCTGGAGGTAGAACTCGCCAGCGCGGCGCAGCGCGACCGCGCCCAGGCGGTGCTGGCCGGGGTGGGCTGCGGCGAGCCCGAGCCAGACGAGCGCCCGGACCGGCTCACCCTGCCCGCCCCGCGGGACGGGCTCCAGCTGGTGGAGGAGGCAGCCGCAGAGCTGCGCCGGGCCCAGATCAGGGTCAGCGACATCGGCCTGCGCAGGCCCACCCTGGACGACGTGTTCCTGCAGCTGACCGGCGCCCCGCCCAGTGAGGACGGCGGCGGACCTAGCTCCCGGACCCGCCGCCCCCGGCCCCAGCAGCCGGCGCCGAACGTATCAGCGCATCGCAGGGCGGTCCTACGGCTGCGGCGCCCGACGCCACAGGCCGTGCGCTCTGCGGTCACCGACACCGCCGTGGTCACCGGCCGCAACCTGCGTCACTTCATCCGCCAGCCGGACCTGCTGACCTTCTCCACCATCCAGCCGGTCATATTCGTGCTGCTGTTCATCTACGTGTTCGGCGGCGCGGTCAGCCGCTCGCTGCCGCGCGGGGTGACCTACGTCGACTTCCTGCTGCCCGGGATTTTCGTCCAGTCGGTGACCTTCCGCGCCTCGCAGACGGCGGTCGGCCTGTCGGAAGACCTGCAACGCGGGGTGATCGACCGCTTCCGGTCGATGCCGGTGGCCCGCTCGGCCGTGCTGCTCGGCCGCACCGTGGCCGACCTGGTCCGCAACATCCTCATCACCGGCCTGATGATCGCCGTCGGCTACCTGGTCGGGTTCCGCTTCCACGGCGGGGTGGCCGGAGCGGCCGCGTGCATCGCCGTCGTCGCCGCCTTCGGCTTCGCCCTCAGCTGGATCTTCGCCTTCGTGGCACTGACCGTCCGGGGGGCCGAGGCGGCACAGACGGCCGGGTTCGTCGTGATCTTCCCGCTCGTCTTCGCCAGCTCGGTGTTCGTGCCCGTCTCCACCATGCCGCACTGGCTGCAGGCGTTCGCGAAAATCAGCCCCGTCACCGTCACCGCCGACGCCGCCCGCTCGCTCGCGCTCTTTGGCACCCCAGCGTCGCTGGGAGCAGCAGCGGCATGGATCGGCGGCCTGCTGGCCGTGTTCATACCGCTGTCGGTATGGCGCTACCGGCAGATGAGCTAAGCGCCTGCACCACGTGACTGCTGGTTTCCCGGTCATCGTCAGCTGCCAGCTTCCGCACTACGGGCTTGAGCGCGTTTCAGCGAGCGCTTGATTTCCTCTTCGGCCGCGGCGCGGCCGACCCAGCTGGCGCCTTCAACGCTCTTGCCGGGCTCGAGTTCTTTGTAGACCGCGAAGAAATGCTCGATCTCGAGGCGCTCGAACTGGGGCACGTGGTGAATATCGCGCAGATGCTCCAGCCGGGGATCGTCAACCGGCACGCAGAGCACCTTGTCGTCCCGGCCCTTCTCGTCGGTCATCCGGAACATGCCGATGGCGCGGGCGCGGATCAGGCAGCCAGGGAAGGTAGGTGACTGCAGCAGGACAAGAGCGTCGAGCGGGTCACCGTCTTGACCAAGAGTGCCATCTATGAAGCCGTAATCGGCCGGGTACATGGTTGCGGTAAACAGGGTGCGATCGAGCTTGATCCGGCCGGTCTCAGGCAGCGCCTCTGCCAGCCATACATGGCGCGGGTACTTGTACGCGGCGACGCGCTCCTTCACGTAGTCGCGCAGTTGTTCCGGTGTGGCCTGAGCACCGGGTTTCAGCACGACTGCCGCGCCGACCTCCTCACCGTGCGTCGGGTGCGGCAAGCCGATCACCGCCGTCTCCAGCACGGCCGGGTGCTCGTAGAAAACCTCTTCGATCTCGCGGGTAGACGTTGTAGCCGCCGCGGATGATGAGGTCCTTCATCCGGTTGACGATGTAGAAGAAGCCGTCATCGTCCTCCTTCGCCAGGTCGCCGGTGTGGAACCAGCCGTTCCTGATCGCCTCGGCGGTCGCCTGAGCACGTTTCCAGTAGCCCTTCATCACGTTGTGGCCGCGGATGGCGATCTCACCGACCTCCCCGGCGGCCAGGTCGTTCCCGTCAGCGCCGACGACGCGCATCTCCACGCCGTCCACCGGGTAGCCGATCGAGCCGGCCCTGGCGTCGCCGGGCCGGTTGAACGAGGCGACCGGCGAGGTCTCGGACAGCCCGTAGCCCTCGATGATGCCGGCGCCGAAGGCCCCGGTGAAGCCCTTCAGCACCTCGACCGGCAGCGCCGCCCCACCTGATACGCAGATCCGCAAGGTAGAGGTGTCGGCGGTCCCCGGCCCGGCGCCCAGCATCGCTACGTACATGGTCGGGACACCCTCGAAGATGGTGACGCGATCCCGCTCGATCGCCTTCAGGGCGGTGACGGGGTCGAACCGCGGTATGAGCGTGATGCTCGCCCCGGCGAGCACGCCGCTGTTGAGGGCGCAGGTCTGGCCGAAGGAATGGAACATCGGCGGGCAGCCCATGATCACGTCGTCGGGCTGCAGGTCGAGCAGCGTCGAAGCCACCACCGACGCATTGGCCCGCAGGTTCGCGTGGGTCAGTTCGGCGCCTTTCGGGGTGCCGGTCGTCCCCGAGGTGTAGAGGATCACCGCGGTGTCGTCGTCAGCCCGGTGCGTCACCTCCGTTGACGCTGGCCAGCCCGCAATCTCGCCCAGGGAGCCTTCGGTGACCGCGACAGACTCCGCACCCGCGGCGGCGGCCCCCGCGGCCGCTTCCTTGCTGGCCGCGTGCCACGCGAAGACCAGCCGCGCCCCGGAATCGCCGAGATAGTGCTGCACTTCGCGCGCTTTCAGCAGCGGGTTCATCGGCACCACGACGCCGCCGGCTCGCAGCGCTCCGTAATACAGGAGGGGGAAGGCGAGCACGTTCGGCAGCATGATGCCGACCCTGTCCCCGGCCCGCATGCCGCGGCCGCGCAGCCAGCCAGCCACCCTGGCCGTCCGGTCGTCGACGTCGACGTAGGTCAGGACGGTGTCGTCGAGCCGTACAGCCGCTTCCCCCGGGTACTGTCCAGCCGCGTCCCTGAGGTTGGTCGCAAGACTGGTCACGGATTTCATCCTCACCGCGTGGCCGTCGGAGGTTCCATATTCGTGCCGACAACGTCCAGGCCACCGCGGTGTCACAGGTGACAAATCGCAGCGTGGCAGGGCAGGCACGGGGTGAGCACCGCGGTTCCCCCTGCGTGCCAGGGTTACAGTGATGCGATGACGTCGGCGCTCTCGGAGCGGCACTTCAAGGCGGCCGCCGAGATCATCCGGGCCATGGAGGCTGATGGGTCAGACCTGGCCGAGCGGGTGGTCAAGCGGATCAGTCGTAACGTCGGCCTGTACGCCACCGAGGATGTCGTTCCGGCCGAGGATCTCTACACCAGCGTCAAGAGCAATATCAGCTTCGTCCTGGCCGGGCTGACCGGTGCCCGAGGGGGTGGCCAGGGCGCTCCTGAAGCCACCGGCCGGGCGCGGGCCGGGCAAGGCGCCTCTCTGGTCGAGATGCTCACCGCGTACCGGGTGGGCTTCGCCGAAGTCTGGTCCGCGCTAGTCTCGGCGGCCCGGTCCCTCCCGGAAATCCCCGCTGACATCGTGGTTGACCTAGCCGGGGAAATGTTCACCCTGCAGAACCAGTACAGCGACGCCGCGGTCGGCGCGTACCGCGACGAGTCCCAGCAGATGGCGCGGGCCAGCGAGCGGGAACGCGGCGTGCTGGTGGAGGCGATCCTCACCGGCGCGGCCGGCAAGGGGCAGCTCTGGGAGGTTGCCCAGATGCTCCGCCTGCCGCTGGACGGCGTATTCATGATCGTGGCAGCGGAGGCTACGGTGCTGGGCCACGATCCGGTGCCTCGCGTGGAGTCAGCTCTAGCGGTGCTGGAAGTCGGCTCCGCCTGGCGGCTCCAGTCCGATCTGTCGCTGGGCGTGCTCTCCTTGCCGAATAAGTCGCGGGCCGCTCCGGCGCTGGCCGCGGTGGGCCGGCACGCGACCACGATGGTCGGCGCGAGCCCGGTGTTCAGCGCGCTGCGCCAGGCCCCGTGGGGGTTGCAGCTCGCCCGCCTGGCGCTGGGTAAGCATCCCGGCGGGTCGGGCGTGCAGCAGTTTCCGGACAGCCCGCTGAGCGCGCTCGCCGCGGCGGCCCCGCAGGTCGCTATCGAGACAGCCCGAACGGTGCTGGGCGGCGTCCTGGAACTGCCGCCCGACGACCGCGAGCTGCTGCTGGCCACGTTCACCGCCTGGGTCGACGCAGGCGGTTCTGCCAATGCCGCGGGCGCTGCCTTGTACTGCCATCCCAACACTGTCCGCTACCGGCTGCGCCGGATCGAGGCCAGCGCGGGCCGTTCGCTGACCAACCCGGGGGACGTGGCGGAACTCGTCGCCGCGGTGCTCGCCTGGTCCCAGCTGCCACACAACTAGACGCCCTGACCAAGGGATTGTCACGCGCACGCCGGAAAACGCCTAGACGTTGTCCGCGCCAATATGGCAGGTCATCGGGCCGGGGGCGAGGATGACCCTCAGATCCGGCCGACGGAGGTGCGGTAAGTGAGATCGCGATACCAGAACCGGCGTACTTCGGCGGCAGGCAGCGACGACGCAGGCCTGCGGTCAAGATCGTTGAAAGGACCTCCCGTGACGGAGCGGCATCGCTCACCAGAGGACCCGGATTCACCGTCCGGAGGGTTCGGCCGCCGCAGATTCCTGGGCTATCTTCTCGCCGCTCCCACGCTGGCGGTGGGAGTACAGTTCGCCCCCGGGCTGGCCGGACAGCAAGCCGCCAACGCATCGATCATCACGCTGCCCGAGCCGGAAGAGATCTTCGATCTCGGCGACGCCCAGGACCTGGCGGCCCTGCCCACCTCCGGCCTGATCACCGTGGTGGTCAACGCCGACGGGACGGCGTCCTTCGCGGCGATCCGAACCGAGGTGGGCCAGGGCATGACGACCGCGATCGCGATGATGATCGCCGAGTATATGGATCTGAACCTGGACCAGGTGAGCGTCACCCTGGCCGACGCGCGCCCGGAACTGGTGTTCAACCAGCTCACCGGCGGCTCCAACTCGATGCGCAGCCAGTACGGCCCGACTTGCGCCGCCGCAGCGCTGGCCAGGCAGCAGCTCGTCGCCGCCGCAGCCAGGCGGTGGAACGTCGCGCCGGCCAGGCTGCGCACCGAGCGCGGCCAGGTGATCCACCCGGACGGCCGCCGCCTCGGCTACGGGACGCTGGCCGCCGAGGCGGCGAGCACCCGGACGCACCGCGTGGCCCTGCCGGAGGTCAAGTCCACCGCGACGTTCCGGATCCTCGGCCACCCGCAAAAGCGCATCGACGCGCTGGACATCGTGACCGGGCAGAAGACGTTCACCATGGACACGCAGGTCCCCGGCGCGCTGCCCACCATGGTGGTCCGGCCCCCGACCATCAACGGGACGGTCGTGTCGCTGAACAATGCCAGCGCGATCCTGGCCGTTCCCGGCATCACCGACGTCGCGGTCATCTCCACCGGGGTGGCGATCCGCGGGCAGACGTTCGGCCAGTGCATCGACGCGATCCAGATAGCGGACGTGACCTGGGGTCCCGGGACGGTGGACGGGCAGTCCGACGCGAGCGTGCTGGCCGCGCTGAAGGCCGCGGCGCCGCCGTTGACGCTGCCGCCGATCGGCTCGCTCTCTGTCTCCGGCGAGTTCACCTTCTACTTCGCCAGCAACACCCCGCTGGAGCCGGACTGCGCGATCGCGGACGTGCGGTCAGGCAGCGCGGAGATATGGGCCCCCCTCAAGGTCCCGATCGACGCGCTGCAGGACTTCGCCCTGATGCTGGGACTGCCCCAGTCGGCGGTGACCGTGCACGTGACGGAGGCCGGCGGGTCGTTCGGCCGTCACCTGTTCCACGACTGCGCCACCGAGGCGGTGGAGGCGTCCAAGGCGATGGGCAAGCCGGTCAAGCTGCAATGGTCGCGCACCGACACCTTCCGCCAGGGACGCGCCCACCCGATGTGCATCTCCCAGGTCCAGGCGACCACGCTGCTGGGGAACGTGGTCACCTACACGCAGCTGCACACCAGCGTGCAGACCGACTTCAGCCACGGCCTGGGCGAGATCCTCACCGCGACCGCGGGCAGCCTGCCCGTGGCGAACCTGGGCCTGTCCGAGACGATCTTCGAGCTGACCGAGTCCTCGCCCTACAACTTCGGCGTCACCGCGCAGCTGCTCAACGAGATCCAGCTGAAGTTCAACACCGGCAGCATGCGCAACATCTACTCGCCCAACGTCGTGACCGCCGAGGAACTCATCGTGGACCGGATCGCCGCCCAGTTCGGGCAGGATCCGGTGGCGTTCCGGCGGGCGTTCCTCAAGGAGAGCAGCGTGCTCGCGGCGCTGAACAAGGCGGCCGAGGTGGGCCGCTGGGGGCGGACGATGCCCGCGCACTGCGCCCAGGGGATCGCCGTGCACTCGGAGTACCAGGCGGGCATCGCGGTGCTGGCCGAGATCAACTGCACCCCGAAGGTGGTGAACCGCAAGATCCAGGACGGAGTCGGCGGCCCGCGGGTCACCAAGGTGGTGATCGTGGTCGACCCGGGCTTCGCCATCAACCCGCTCGGCTTCGAGGCGCAGATGATCGGGGGCGCGGAGGACGGCATCGCCATGGCGCTCACTGCCGGCCTGCACATCAGCAATGGCCTCCCGCTGGAGGGAAGCTGGGACAACTTCTTCTACACCCGGGAATGGAACACACCGCCGGAGATCAAAGTCGTGTTCCTGCCGAACACGTCGAACTCGCCGTGCGGCGCGGGCGAGCTGGCCGTCGCGCCCACAATGGCCGCGGTGGCATGCGCCTACGCCCGCGCCACCGGCACCATGCCGACCTCGTTCCCGATCAACCACGGCACCCTGGGGTTCACGCCGTTGCCGACCGGACCCTCCACGCCGCAGTCGCCGACCAACGGCCTCCAGTACACCTTCTGAAGGAGTCCCAGTGCCCGCCTACTCGTTCATCCTCAACGGCAAGCAGGTCAGCGTGAACGTCGAAGGGAGCGTGCGGCTGCTGTGGGTGCTGCGCGACATCCTCGGGGTCACCGGGCCGAAGTACGGCTGCGGCCTGAGGGTCTGCCGAGCATGCACCTGTTTCATCAACGGCCTGGCCTTCAACCCCTGTTCCGTTCCCGTCTCGCAGATCAAGCCCACCGACGCGATCACCACGATCGAGGGCCTGCCCGCGACCGTCGGCCAGCCGCTGCACCCGATGCAGCAGGCCTGGCTGGACGCCGACGTCGCCCAGTGCGGATACTGCCAGCCCGGCCAGATCATGACCGCGGTGGCCCTGGTCAAGGAAGTCCAGGGCCAGGGCCGCCAGATCACGGAGTCGGACCTGGACGGCATTCGCAACATCTGCCGGTGCGGCACCTACGTCCGGATCCGGGAGGCCATCATCGCGGGCGCCAAGAACATGTGAGGCCCGCCCGACGGCCATCACGGCTCCCGCGGCCCGGCGGTCTCGGGGGTGCGGTGCACCAGGTCGAGCCCGGGAGCAGCGCCTCGATGACCGTGACCGCACGGCCCATGCCGGATGCACGGTCGGCGATCACCTCGGAATAGAGGGAGCCATCGGCGACCCGGACGATCGCGAAGGCCAGCGTGGGGGTATCCAGGCTGGCGTCGAACGCACCGCGCCCGTGTTCCAGGTCGATGAGGTTCTCCAGCGCGTCGGCCATGCCCCGGTGCACCGTGCTGCGGCTGCCGGTCAGGACGCGCAGCGCGGTCTCTGGCTCGGACTCCAGGACATCCGCACCGCACGGTCGGCTCCGATGCCGCGCACCACGCCGCCGACCACCGCGATGAGCCGGTCCGTCCCGGCCAGGTGGGCGCTGGCCCGCACCTGGCCGGCGATCAGGCGGCGGGCCCGCAACCACAGCACCTGGTCCAGCAGCTGCTCCCGGTCGCCCGCCCGGCGGTACAAGGTGGCGCGGCCCACCCCGACGCGCCGGGCCAGCGACCGCATGTCCAGCCGCTGACGGGCCACGAGGTGTCCACGGCCGGCGCGAAGATCGGGCCAGGAACAGCGGCCCGTGCCCCGGTCCCCTCGGGCAGCACTCTGCGGACGTCGTCGGTCATGGCCCGGTCTGCTCGGCGGCGCGCTTTTCGGCGGCCTCCGCCAGCAGGGCGAGCTCGTTGACGAGGTACCCGGCGAGCACGTCGATGTCCGGGATCAGCTCGTGGCAGGTCACCAGGCCGAGTGCAGCTCGCCCAGGTACCCACCAGCGTGATGTTCAGGCCCTGGCCGTCGGTGACCACCGACACCGGATAGTGGGCGATCAGCCTGGCGCCGCAGAGATAGGCGGGAAAATTCCGGGCCGGGGACGTTGGAGATCGTGAGGTTGAACGGCGGCACCCGGTTCAGCAGGCCGGTGGCGAACACGACGCGGGCCGCCCGCGCGGTCAGCGCAGGCGGGGCGAAGTCGCTGATCTCGTCCACCAGGCCCTGCGGGATCGCCGCCTGCTGGGCCTTGGCGATTTTCGTCGCGGCGTGCACGATGTCCAGCCGCCGGCCGGGGTCGTGGACGTTGGTGGGCAGCTCGGCCAGCATGGCCGACACCTTGTTGCCCAGCGCGCCCTGGCCGGCCGGATCGCGTACCGAAACCGGGATCATCGCGATGAGCGGCTGCGACGGCAGCGCGTCGTGATCGCTCAGCCAGCGGCGCAGGGCGCCCGCGCACATCGCCATCACGACGTCGTTGACCGAGACCCCGAAGGTGTTCTTGACCATCTTGACCGTGTCGAGGCCGACGCTGCGGAACGCGAACCTGCGGTGCGGGGTGATCTGCTTGTTGAACGGCGTGGCGGGGGCGCGTCCCGGAGCGGTGACGATGACCTCGCCGTCGCCGCGGTTCAGCCCGAGCATGCCGCCGACCACCCTGCTCACAACCGGGGCCAGCGTGGGCAGCACCCTGACCAGCTCGTTGGTCACGCGCACGGTCTGGACCGGCCGCCACGCCAGCCGCACGGCCGCCCTCGCGGTCAGCTCCGGCCATCGCGGGGGCTTTTCTGGGCGGAACGGTTCTACCGGGGGCAGTTCCCGGCCGTCGGGGGCCAGGTCGAGCAGGACGGTGAGGAGCTCGGTGCCCGAGGCCCCGTCAACCGCCGCATGGTGGATTTTGGTGTAGACCGCGCCGCGCGCGCCGGCCAGCCCGGTGATCAGGTAGACCTCCCACAGCGGGCGGCCAGCGGTCCAGGGGCCGGGCGTGCAGCCGGCTGACCTGCTCGTTCAGCTGGGCGTCCGACCCCGGGCGGGGCAGGGCGAGCTCACGGACGTGGTACTCGATGTCGAAGTCCGGGTCATCGATCCAGTACGGCTGGTCCAGGCCGAGCGGGACATTCAGCAGCTTGCGGCGCAGGACGGGTACCAGCGGGACGCGCTGGGCCAGGACCTCGGTCAGCCGGGCCAAGGTCAGCGGCGCGGGCGCGCCGCTCGGGTCCAGTATCGACAGCCCGCCGATGTGGCCGGTCGCGTTGGCCGTCTCGAGGGCGAGAAAGGAGGCGTCAAGCCCGGTCAGTTGCTGCATGGTTTGTTCCTTAGGTGGCGTGCCGGTCCAGCCAGTCCTGGATGGCTCCGGTGACGGCCTGCCGGGCACCTCCAGCTGCGGGGTGTGCCCGACGCCGGCGAGGATAACGGACTCCCAGTGCGGATTCCGGGCGGCGGCCTGGCGCATGGCTGCCGCCGGGACCAGGACCATTGGCGTCCCCGCCGATGAGCAGGACGGGGATGTCGATGCCGGCCATCATCGCCGCGTATCGCCGGCGCCGGGCGGTGATCCGCAGCAGGGTCCGGGCGGCGGCCAGGAAAATCCGGGCGTGCGCCAAGGCCTGGGCGGGCGTGGCCGGTTTTTTTTTTTTTTTTTTTTTTTTTTTTTTTTTTTTTTTTTTTTTTTTTTTTTTTTTTTTTTTTTTTTTTTTTTTTTTTTTTTTTTTTTTTTTTTTTTTTTTTTTTTTTTTTTTTTTTTTTTTTTTTTTTTTTTTTTTTTTTTTTTTTTTTTTTTTTTTTTTTTTTTTTTTTTTTTTTTTTTTTTTTTTTTTTTTTTTTTTTTTTTTTTTTTTTTTTTTTTTTTTTTTTTTTTTTTTTTTTTTTTTTTTTTTTTTTTTTTTTTTTTTTTTTTTTTTTTTTTTTTTTTTTTTTTTTTTTTTTTTTTTTTTTTTTTTTTTTTTTTTTTTTTTTTTTTTTTTTTTTTTTTTTTTTTCCCCCCCCCCCCCCCCCCCCCCCCCCCCCCCCCCCCCCCCCCCCCCCCCCCCACACTCGCAGGTCCAGCGCGACCGAGCCTTTTTTTTTTTTTTTTTTTTTTTTTTTTTTTTTTTTTTTTTTTTTTTTTTTTTTTTTTTTTTTTTTTTTTTTTTTTTTTTTTTTTTTTTTTTTTTTTTTTTTTTTTTTTTTAAAAAAAAAAAAAAAAAAAAAAAAAAAAAAAAAAAAAAAAAAAAAAAAAAAAAAAAAAAAAAAAAAAAAAAAAACGCGCGTCCCAGGGTGCGGCGTAGTCCCAGGGTGCCGCCCGTGTGGCGGGAGCTGGGCTCGGGCCCGTTGCGGGCCTCCGGACGATGTTGATCACTGCCTGCTCCGCTCGCTCGGCCACGGCCTAGGCACGAACCTGATACACCTTTAATATATGCTCAGCTACGAGGGAGCGGGGCATGAGTTTCAACCTGGCGACCATCCTCACCGAGACCGCCCTGGCCACGCCGGACGCTCTCTGGTCCACCTCTTCGGTGGAGCCGCGACGACCTACCGTGAGCTCGACGATCAGTCGGGCCGGTTCGCGGCGGCCCTGCGCGAGGCCGCCCTGGAGCCCGGTGACGTGGTGGCGCTGCAGCTACCGAACTCGCCGCACTTCCTGGCTGCGTACTTCGGGGCGCTCAAGGCCGGGATGGTGGTGCTGCCCCTCAATACGCTGCTGATGGCGCCCGAACTCGAGTACCACCTGGGCGACTCGTCAGCGACGATGCTGGTCGGATTCGAGGGCATGCACGCCGAGGCCAGCAAGGCCTGCGAGCGGCTCGGCATCCCGCTGTACCTGGCCAGCACGGGCGGCGGCCCGCTGCCTGACGGCGCGCGGCCGGTCAGCGCGCTGCTGCGCGGCTCCGCGCTCGACGCGGCGGGCGGGGACGTCGTGCCGCGCAGCCCGGAAGACACTGCCGTGCTCGTCTATACCAGCGGCACCACCGGCAAGCCGAAGGGCGCGGAACTCACCCACTTCCAGCTGTACATGAACTGCACCATCGTCGGCCAGCTGTTCGGGGCCCGGCACGAGATCGTCACCCTCGCCGTCCTGCCGTTCTTCCACGTGTTCGGGCTCTCGTCGATAATCAACGTGAGCGTGCGGTACGGCAGCTGCCTGTCGATCGAGCCGCGGTTCCGGCCCGCCGTCGTGCTGGACACGATCGAGCGCGATAGGTGCACGGTGATCGGCGGCGTGCCGACCATGCTGCACGCCCTGGCCCAGCAGGACATCTCGGGGCGTGACCTGTCGGCGCTTCGGGTCGCCGTGTCCGGCGGTGCGTCGCTGCCGGAGGACGTCCTGCGGACGTTCGAGGGCAAGTACGGCATCGAGGTGCTCGAGGGCTACGGCATGTCCGAGACGGCCAGCACGTGCTCATTCAACCGGACCGGCGACCGGCGGGTGCTGTCCATCGGCAAGCCGGTGTGGGGGGTGGCTCGATGCGGGTGGCTGACGCCGCCTGCCGGCCGCTGCCCCTTCCCCTTTTTTTTTTTTTTTTTTTTTTTTTTTTTTTTTTTTTTTTTTTTTTTTTTTTTTTTTTTTTTTTTTTTTTTTTTTTTTTCCCCCCCCCCCCCCCCCCCCCCCCCCCCCCCCCCCCCCCCCCCCCCCCCCCCCCCCCCCCCCCCCCCCCCCCCCCCCCCCCCCTTACGCGCGAGATCGAGGAGGTCCTCTACGCCCACCCCGAAGTCCTCGAGGCGGCCGTGGTCGGCAAGCCGGACGAGCGGCTGGGCGAGGAGGTCGT
The DNA here is from genome assembly GCA_963702235.1 of uncultured Actinomycetes bacterium. Taxonomy (GTDB): domain Bacteria; phylum Actinomycetota; class Actinomycetes; order Streptosporangiales; family Streptosporangiaceae; genus PALSA-505. Next base: position 275,503 of record CAVPBZ010000007.1, on the reverse strand, counting down.
GGCCGTCGTGGTCCTTCGCCCGGGTTCCGAGCTGAGCGCGGATCAGCTCATCGCCTACTGCCGCGAGCGGCTGGCGGCGTACAAGTACCCGCGCGAGGAATCCGCTTCGTGACCGAGCTGCCGAAGGAACCTTCGGCAAGATCCTGAAGCCCGCGCTGCGGGAAGCCGTAGCGCAGCGAGCTTCCTGACGGTGGACCCGCACTCGCTTTTCTCCTCCCGCAAGGGGACGCCCTCGAAGATGACGGCGGGCCGGATTGGCCTGCGGCGGCAGGTAAGAACCGGCCGCTCTCGGACGCCAACGAGGTGCGAAATCCGCCTGATCCATACCGGCTTCTGGGAGACCACGATGACCCTGCTCAACCCCGGAGACACGTTTCCGGCCCTGAACGTTACCCTGCCCGGTGGTGACACGCTCGCGCTGCCAGGAGCGCTGGCCGGCGGGTTCGGCGTGATCTTGCTCTACCGCGGTTCGTGGTGCCCTTACTGCAATGCTCAGCTGCGCGCGTCCAGCGTGCCTCCGGCCGCCTCGCGGAGATCGGTACCAGGGTCGTCGCGCTGTCGGTGGACGACGAGGCCACCACGCTGGCCCTGATCGCCCAGCACGGCTGGCGTTCCCGGTCGGCTACGGCGCCGACGCCCGCGGCGTGGCCAGGACGACAGGTGCCTTCCTCGGCCCGGACGCTGACTTCATCCAGTCCACCGGGTTTGTCCTGGACCCGGCGGGGCGCGTGGTGGTGAGCGTGTACTCCAGCGGCGCCGTCGGCGGGCTACGTACCGACGACGTCATCGGCCTGATCGGCTACCTGCGCGAACACACCTCGCCGGCCGCCTGACGAGTCCCCAGGAAAGCGTCACGCCTGGCGACCGGTCAGTCCCAGCACTTGCCCGACGACGGCGGGGAGCTGCCGCGCAGTGTCGGGGCTGTGACGCAGGGCTCGCCAGGCCACATGCCGGTCCGGGCGCACGAGGACGCAGCCGCTGGTCTCGACCTCCCGCAGTGAAGCCCACTCGCCGTACGGGTCGGTCACGCCGTCCCGGCCTCCGATGACATGTACGCGGACGGGTACCCCCGCGCGGGCAGAGACTTCCGCCGCCGGGCGGCCCCAGGCCTCGCCGCCCGGCCCGGTGAGCAGGGCGAAGCCCAGGTCCTCGACGAGGTCGAGCGAGGAGACCGGGACGCCATCGTGCTCGAGCCGGGCGTGCGGGACGCGGGCGCCGGGGCGGGTGGTCGGCTGGTAGTAAAGCTGAGGATCGCGCGCCGGGGTGGGGTCCGGGCTGCCGTCCTCGATGATGGCGTCGCTCCGGTAGCGGTACCCGAGTTCGATGCCGTGGGCGTTGAACTGGTAGTTACTCAGCTCGATCGCCTTGTGCAGGGCGTTCCTGCGCTCGTCCCCGGCTGGCCCGGGTTCGTAGAGGGCGTTGAGTGCCGTCCAGCCTGCCTCGGCGGGCTGTCCCGGCTCGTACCCGAGGGCGGCCTCGATCGCGGCACCCTCCTGCAGGCTGGTGATGGCGCGCTGGACGCCCTGCTCCCCGACCGGCTGCCGTTCCGGGGAGTAGCTGTCCAGCAGCGCGGCGCCCGCCCGCCCGGCCAGGACGAGCGCCATCTTCCAGGCGAGGTTGTAGGCGTCCGCGATCGACATGTTGAGCCCGAGGCCGTTGGTCGGCGGATGCCGGTGAACCGCGTCGCCCATGCAGAACACGCGGCCGGCCGAATACGCGGGCGCGATCTGCGCCCGCACCTGCCATCCGGCGACGCCGAGGATCTCGGCGTCGACGTCTTCGCCCGCGAAGGCATTTATCCGCCTCTGCAGCTCGCCGGTGCCCAGCGCGTCCAGCGACACCTCTTTCGGGTCGTACATGAAGGCCAGCACGAACTCGGTGAACGGCTTGTGGCAGATCAGCGTGCCGAGCCGGAGCGGGGGCAGCGGCCCCGGCATCACGTTCCAGGTCAGGACGCCTGGCCGGTGCGCCAGGTACCCGGACAAGTCGGCGCGGAACCAGATGTTCGCCGCCCTGGCCAGGTCGTCAGGTCCTTCAACCGTCAGTCCGGCCTGACCGAGGATCCGGCTGCGGGCGCCGTCCGCGCCCACTACGTACTGCGAGCGCACGGTGAGGGTGGCGTCGCCGTCACGCTCCTGGACGACGCTGGTGACGCCGTCCTGATCTTGCGCGAGGCTGGTGAACTCCCACCCGAACCTGATGTCGGCGCCCGTGTCCCTGGCCGCGGCCAGCAGCATCGGTTCCAGCACAGTCTGCGGGCAGTTCGCCATCGGCTCGGGACTTGCCATCCGGTAGCCGGCGGCCCGCTCGGCGCTGGTCCCCCACGTCTCCGATCTGGCGACCTCCAGGCCGGTCAGGGTGGTCACCCACAGGTTGTTGGCCATCAGGTGCTGCGGGGTGGCGACCGCGTGGAACCGGTCGCTGATTCCCAGATGCCGGAAGATCTCGACGGTGCGCTGGTTGATGATGTGGGCACGCGGCGTGTGGGCGGTGTCCCGGTGCCGCTCGACCAGAAGATGCCCCACCCCGTACCGCGACAAGGCGACGGACAAGGCCAGCCCGGCCGGCCCGGCCCCGACGATCAGCACAGGCACCTCGGCAGTCTCTGAACCGGGAATCGACATCGGGCGCCTCCACCTCGGGGCATCACCACGCCCGGTGGTGCCGGGCTCCTCTGCCTAGTCAACCAGAGAAGAATCGACAGAGCAATATTCTGTCGATATTCTTTCAATAAACCGTTAACCAACGGAAATGAGCTATGGTGGAGGCGTGACGCCCGCCTCCGCAACTCGCACCGAGCAGGTGTACGGGATGCTCCGCTCCGACCTGCTGAACGGAGTCCTTCATCCTGGCCAGAAGCTGAGGATGGCCGGACTCACCGAGCGGTTCGGGGCGAGCCAGTCCGTCATCCGGGAAGCACTTACCCGCCTGACCGAGCAGGGCCTGCTGGTCGCGGTGCCGCAGCGCGGCTTCCGGGTGCGCGACCTGTCGATCGAGGACATCACCGAGCTGACCGAGAGCCGCATCCAGATCGAATCGCTGGCCTTGCGGCTGGCAATCGAGCGCGGCGACCTGCAGTGGGAGACCGGGATCCTGGCCGCGCACCATCGCCTGGAGCGGACGCCCGTCATCCGGGACGACGGAACGGTCAGCGACGACTGGTCCGTCCAGCACCGCGACTTTCACCAGGCCCTGCTGACCGGGTGCAGTAACCGCCGGCTCGAGTCGGTCGCGAACTCGCTCCGGGACAGCGCCGAGCTCTACCGCCGGTGGTACTGGGTACTCACCGACGATCACCAGCGCGACCTGGCCCGGGAACACCGGGAGCTCAAGGAGTTCGCCCTGGCCCGCGACGCGGGCCGGGCCATCGACGTGCTGACCGAGCACATCGACCGCGCTCCGTCCCTGTTGGTCGCGTACGCGCGTGAGCATGGCGTAGACGACCTAACCCCGCCAGCCCCCTGAGACCGGCCTACGCGGCGACGGCCGCGTGCAGGGTCGGGCGCAGGTCGGTGCCGGTGATGTTGGTGATCATCGGGTTGGTGGCGCCTGCGGACCGATAGCGCGCCACGCCCGCCGCTACATCCTCCGGCTCGCCGATCGCGCACAGGTCGTCGATGAATGCGCTGCTGATCGCGGCGCGCCGGGCAGTTACGTCGGCCGCCGCGTCGTAGGCGGCGATGTCGGCCTCGTAGCCCGCCTGGGCGAACATCGCCCGGTAGAAAGGCAGGCCGAAGTAGCGGTGCAGCTCGGCTCGTATGCCCTGGTGAGCCACGGCGGGATCGGCGACGACAGCGCTCGGGATGGCGGCGCAGATGCCGAAACCGGCGAGATCCTTGCCGGCGCGCGCCCTGCCCGCCGCGACCTCCCGCATCACTACGTCCCCGACGTAGGAGGCGGGGCAGGCCCATAGCACCACCCCGTCGGCGATCTCTCCGGCGAGGCGCAGCATGGCGGGGGACAGGCCGGCCAGGTAGATAGGGATGTCCGGACGGGCCTTGAAGCCGTTGAACCCAAAGCTCGAGTTCCAGCGAAGGCCGGCGGCTCGTCGCCAGCCAGCAGGGCACGGACGAGCGCCACGTACTCGCGAATCTCGGCCACCGGGTTTCCGATGTCCTGCCCGTGCCAGCCGCCCATCGTGGCCCGGTGACCTGTGCCGAGCCCGAGCCGGAAGCGGCCGCCGGACAGGTCGTCGATCGTGGCCGCCGTCTGTGCCATCGACGCGGGCGAGCGGTGGTAGATCGGGGCCACCGCCGTGGCCAGGGTGACCGACGGGGCGAGGTGAGCGAGAGCCGCGAGGGTGGTAAACGAATCGCGGGCGGCGATGTGCGAGCAGTTGATCGAGTCGTAGCCGAGCTGACCGGCAATCTCGGCGTGCTCGCGCACGGTGGCGATGTCGCCTGTGGTGGGGATCAGTACACTGGTCTTCATGGGATCGGCGTCCTTGTGCGGTAGGCCGCGAACCACGGCAGGGCGTCCGGGTTGTCTACCGCGCCCGTGTCCATGACCTGGCGCTGATCCCCTCCCTGCAGGATCCGTTTGATCGGAATTTCAAGCTTCTTGCCGGTGCGAGTGTGCGGAATGGCCGGCGCGGCGATGATCTCGTCGGGTACGTGGCTGGGCGAGGCTTTTTCGCGGATGGCCTGGCGGATCTTGCCGATCAGCGCGTCGTCGAGTTCGTGTCCGGGATTGAGGACGACGAAGAGCGGCATCCAGTATTCGCCCTCCGGTTGCTCCACCCCGACGACGAGGGCCTCGGCGATCTCGTCGAACTGCTCGACGGCGTGGTAGATGTCGGAGCTGCCCATCCGGATGCCGTGCCGGTTCAGCGTGGCATCGGATCGCCCGTGCACCACCACCGAGCAGCGGTCGGTGACGGTGATCCAGTCGCCGTGCCGCCACACCCCCGGGTAGGTTCCGAAATAGGCCTCCCGGTAGCGCGAACCGTCCGCGTCGTTCCAGAACGCCACGGGCATCGACGGCATCGGCTTGGTGACAACGAGCTCACCCACATCGCCGCGGACCGGCTGGCCGCGGGAGTCCCACGAGTCGAGGGCCACGCCCAGGCATGGCGCCGACAGCTCACCCGGCCACACCGGCACGATCGGCGAGCCCCCGGCGAAGGCGCTGACGACGTCCGTGCCGCCGGAGGTGGAGTTGACGCGGACCCGACGGCCCACGTGATCGGCGACCCAGACATAGGAGTGGCTGGGCAGCGCCGAACCGGACGAGCCGAGCTGCCGCAGCGCGGACAGGTCGTGGTCACGTGCTGGTTCGACGCCGGCCTCGGCGCAGCCGTTCAGGTAGGCGGGGCTGGCGCCCAGCAGCGAGACGCGGTGCTCGGCGGCCAGCGCCCACAGCACGTCCCACGACGGGTGGCTCGGGCTTCCGTCGTAGCAGACGATGCGGGCGCCGACGAGCAGCCCGGAGATGAGGTAGTTCCACACCATCCAGCTGGGCGAGGTGTACCAGAAGAACGTGTCCCGTTCGCCGAGGTCGAGGCCGAGCGACATCGCCTTGAGGTGCTCCAGCAGCACCCCGCCGGTGCTGTGCGCGATCCCCTTGGGCCGGCCGGTGGTACCGGAGGAGAACAGCACCCATAGCGGGTGGCTGAACGGCACCGCGTGCGGAACGAGATCCGGAGAACCCGAGGGATCCGGCCAGCTGAGCCGTCCGGCCGCCGGGTCCGCGGGGAGGCCAAGCCGGGGAAACACGATCGTCGCGCGGAGGGTGGGCAGCAGCGTGGCCAGCTCGCCGACGGACCCGCGCCGGTCGAATGCCCGGCCGCCGTACCGGTATCCGTCGGCCGCGATGAGCACCACCGGCTCCAGTTGCCCGAGCCGGTCGGCCGCCGCCGCCGGCGAGTAGTCCTGGCCGCAGCCGGACCAGATGGCGCCGAGGCTCGCCGTGGCCAGGAAGGCGATGACCGCCTCGGCCGCGTTCGGCACGTACCCGGCGACCCGGTCCCCGGGCCCGACTCCCAGGTCGCGCAGCTGCGCGGCCAGGCCGCCGGCCTGCTCGCGCAGCATCCCCCACGTCAGCAGGCGACTGACCGGCCCTTCTCCCGGCTGCGCGGACTCCCTGGCGTCGATCAGCGCGACCCGGTCCGGGTCGCGTCCCCGGAACACCTGCTCGACGTAGCTGACCCGCGCCCCGGTGAACCACTCGACGTCCGGCATGACCGATCCGGACAGTACCCGCTCGTGCGGGGCCTCCGAGCGGATGCCGAAGTAGTCCCAGACGGCAGGCCAGAACTCCTCGAGCCGGTCCACCGACCACCGCCACAGCTCCAGGTAATCACCGGTCAGCTGGGCGCGTCCGTGCCGGGTGAGCCAGCGGGCAAAGCGGGACACGTTGGCGGCCGTGACGTCGCCGGGGTCCGGCACCCAGATCGGCTCAGGGCCCGCGCTCACGTCCTCACCGCCCCTGCTGCGGGTAGCTCGGGCCGGCGGCCAGCGCGTTCCGCAACTCGCCGACGCCCTCGATCGTGCTCACCAGCGTCGTGCCGGGCCTGAGGAACTCCGGCGGCTGCCTCGCCATGCCCACCCCGGGCGGGGTTCCGGTGAAGATCAGATCTCCCGGGAGCATGGGGCACACGGCGGAAACCCGCGCCACCAGCTCCGGGACGGAGAAGATCATGTCGCTGGTCCGGCCGTCCTGCAGGACCCGGCCCTCGACCGAGCAGCGCAACCGCAGGTCATCCCGGTCCGGCAGCTCATCGGGGGTCACCAGCCACGGCCCGGTCGGCCCGAAGCCGGGAAACGACTTCCCCAGCGAGAACTGCGGCACCGGGCCGGCCAGCTGAACCGCCCGCTCCGACAGATCCTGACCCACCATCACGCCCGCGACGTACGACCAGGCCTTGTCCTCCGGCACCCGTTCCGCGAGCCGCCCGATCACCGCGACCAGCTCGACCTCCCAGTCCACCCGGTCGCTCGGCAACTCGACGACGGCGGAAGGGCCGGCCAGGCAGCTGCGGAACTTGGTGAACACCGGCGGCACGTCCGGCACGCCGACGCCGGACTCGGCGGCGTGCTCCCGGTAGTTCAGGCCGATCCCGAACACCTGGGACGGGGCCAGCACCGGCGCGCCGAGCTCCGCTGGCACCAGCGGGCCGGTGCGCGCGCCGGGGCCGGCGTGGCCGCCGGCCCACTCGGTGAGCCGGTCCCACACCGCGAACACCTGGTCCGGGTCGGCGCTGAACTCGCCATCGCTACCGGTCGCGACGTCGGTTACCCCGTCGCCGTCGATGATCACGAGGCGGCCGTTCGCCCGTCCGATGCGCATGAAATCTCCTTCAGGGCTTCGGCGCGTGACTTCCGGTCATCAACGCGGCCAGGTCCTCGGGCTGGATAAACGACGGCGGCGGCGGCGGGCCCCAGTTGTACAGGCCGCGGGCGCCCTCGACCACCGACGGCTTCCACAGCTGGTCATCCAGGATGATGTCCAGGTCGGAGTAGTACTCCGAGAAGTTGCCCACCGGGTCCTTCAGGTACCAGAAGAAGTTGGACCCGATGTGGTGGCGGCCCAGCCCCCAGATGTGCCGCTCCGGATGACCTTCCAGCATCGCCGTGGCGCCCCGGCCGACCTCGTCGATGTCGTTGACCTCCCATGCGGTGTGGTGCAGGAAGTTCACCGGTGCCTGCTGCACCAGCAGGTTGTGATGATCTGTTGAGCATCGCATGAACGACGCGAGCCCCGGCACGTGGTCGCTGACCTTGAACCCCAGGCCCTCGGTGAAGAACCGCTGCGACGCCTCCTGGTCCAGCGAGCCGATTACCACGTGCCCGAGCCTGCGCGGCCGGACCCGGCCTTCCCGCTCCACCGCAGGCGCCCGGCCGTTGGGCCGGTCCGGCCGGCCCGGCCCGTTGGTCGGCTCCTGCTTGGCCGCCGCCTCGGCGATCCGGGGGCTGACCTGCACACTGACCTGGAGGGCCGAGTGCGGATCACGCACCCGCAGGCCCGTGGCCTCCCGCTCGAACTCCGTCGCCAGCCGCCGCAGGCTCGCCTCGATCCGGTCGAGGTCGTCCGGGTCGTCGGCGCCGATCGTGATCTCCAGCAGCCTGCGCCGCCCGGCCGGCCGCAACACCAGCTGCTCGCCACCCTCCAGGGTGGCGAAAGCCAGACCGCGCCCTGGCACGTCACCCGCCCGGCGCAGCCCGAAGTCCTCGTAGTACGACGCGACCGCGTTGACGTCAGGGACACCCAGGGTTATCGACGTCAGACCATGCAAGCTCACCGCGGTGTCATCTCCCTCCGAGCACGATCCCGGTTCTCAGCCCGGCGATTCGCCGGGAATCACCACTAGGTCTACGTTATTCTTATCGACAAGTCAATAGAATATCGATAATGAGTCCCGCACCCGGCGGGCGACGGCGAGTCCCCAGGGGATGCTGAGCAGAAGCACGAGCGCGAGGCCGAGGATGAGTGGCGCCGGCCGGGCGGCACCGACGGCGAGGCACGCCACGGCCACGGCGGCGCAGGTGCGGGCGAGCGGGTGATACGAGCCCGAGTCGCGGGGCCAGGCTTTCAGGCTGGCAGCGACCAGCATCGTCGCGCCCAGTACGACGGCGGCGCCGGCGCACAGGGTCCAGGCCGTCGCGGCGGGGGTGCGGGCGTCATGAGCGTGGCCGGTGAGGCTGACCATCGCCGCGCCCATCGTGGCGATCGCGGCGGTGAGCGGCAGGTGGCCGAGCATCCACTGCAGGCCGGACGTGCGGTCCGGTCGGGGGTGGCGTTGCCCGGCGAAGTCAAAGTAGGTCCACCAGGCGCCGAAGCCGACCACGACGGCGACCAGCCCGACGGCCAGGGTCAGCGCGCTGACCGGCTGGCTGGCCAGTCCGGTGACCACGCCGGTGAGGGTTTCGCCGAGCACGATGATGATCAGTGTCCCGAACCGTTCGATGAGCGCGTCGGTGACGGTCAGTGCGGTCCCCGGGGTGGCCGTGAGCAGCACGGCGGCGAATCCGGCCAGGTAGGCGGCGTCGAGCAGGCCCCAGGCCGGGATGCGCGCGCTGGCCGGCAGCAGGGCGGTGCCGGCCAGCAGGACGGCGCAGGCCGCTGTCCCGGTGACGAACAGCCGGCTCGACCGGCGGTATTCGGGGCGGTCGCGGCGCGCGGCAAGCAGCCAGAGGACGGCCAGTACCGCGAACAGGACCGCCGCGGCGACGGCGAATGCTGCTCCTCGCGCGCCGCCTGCCTCGGGGACGAAGGCGGCCATGGCGGCGAGCAGCAGGATCTGCAGCAGGAAGGTGCTGCGGGCGCGGGCGTCGTCGTGGCCGTGCAGTTCGTGGTGGAGGCTGCCGTTGGTCCAGGCGATCACGCCAGCGTGAACACCACGGCGAACTCGCCGAGCCCGGGCCAGGTCAGGTGCCCCGCCAGGCGGCGGGCGGCCTGGGCGACCAGCACGACCACGGCCAGGTCGTAGAAGAGCTCCAGCGGGCCGACCGTGCGCTCCGGGGGGCTGCTCGCCGTGCGGGCGCGGCGGCTGCCAGAGGGAGCGGCGCAGCCGGGCCCACCGCTCCCGGCTGGTGATGGCCGTCAGGCCGCGGACGGCCTGGTCTCGGTCCAGTTGACCATCAGCCGGCGCTCGGCGAAGAGCCACTGGCCGTCCTGCTTGACGAAGTTGTCGAGATAGCGGATGGACGCGATCATCATCGTGCGCTGCCCGTGCTCGCCGACCGAGAGGTGATGGGCCAGGCAGTAGCTCTCGCCGGTTGCCCGGTTCCCGTCAAAGGAGACGGTGCTTTGCCCGTTGAAGTGCATGGTGGCGGCGTAGGTGTTGAGGTTGTCGAACACGGGGGCGAGCGACTCGCGCCCGTCCAGCTGCTGAGTCGGTTCCGCGGCAGTCGCGTCCATGTACACGATGAACCGGGTGTTGGCGGTGAACAGCGCCATCTGGCCCTTGGCGTCGCGCCGGTCAGCGCAGTGGGCGTAGGCGTCGATCAGCTCGCGGATGGCCAGCCGGTCAGCGGCTTCCTGCGGTGAGAGCGTCGCGCGAGATGTCATGCGGGTCCCTTCGGTCACTTGCGGTAGCTCCCGTGGCGGAACTCGTCGGCAAGGGCCGGATGGGACGGTTGCCAGCCGAGCTCGGCTCGGGCCCTGGCGGCATCGGTGCCCTGGTCGAGCAGCAGGACTTCGGCGAAATAGTCGCCGAGGCGCGCCCGGGCCTCCTCATCGGAACCGGGGGCTGCTCCCGGAGCGCCGACGGCAACCGCGGCCGCCTCCGTGAGTTCGGCCACGGTCTGGTTCAGGCCGTTGCCGATGACGTAGCGGCCGCGGACCGAGTCATCTTCCAGGACGCGCCGGAAGGCATCGGCCAGGTCCGCGACGTGCACGGTGGCCCAGTGCTGCTGTCCGGTGCCGAGCATGATCAGGTTGCCGGCGTCGTCCCGGGGTGAGCCGAGGAGCAGCCCGGGGATCCCGCCGCCGCCGTCGCCGTAGGCGACGCCGGAGACGATCACCACTCCGCGCATCTCTCCGGCGCCGAGCACCCGGCGTTCGATCGGCTCCTTCCAGGACACCAGCGTGGGCGCCTGGACGGGTGAGTCCTCGGTGATGGCGGGGTTGGTCCCGTAGATCCACAGACCGCTGATCTCTAGGTAGGGCTTGCCGGTGCCGCCGAATGCATCGATCACTGCATCAACCACCGCGGAGTCCAGGTCTGCGCTGGTGGCGTCACCGGGACTGGCGGTGTGGATGGCCCCGTCCGCAGTGGTCAGCAGGGCCGCGACCGCGGGCCGGTCGTAAAGGTCGATCACGACGGGTGTGGCGCCGCGGGCTTTTACGATGTCAGCCTGGGTGTCGTCGCGGACGAGGGCCGTCACCTCGTGGCCGTGCTCGCGCAGTTCGGTCAGTATGTGGGATCCGATGAACCCTGATGCGCCGGTGAGTGCGACTTTCATGGCGAGAGAGCCTCCTGTCGTGTTGGTTGGGGCAACGCACCGGCCGTCAAGCGAATCCCGGGTCTTGCGGACGCCGTGGCCGGACCTTGCGTACTTCGAGGAGGTCGAGGCCGAGGGCCTCGATCTCGGCGAGGACGCCGTAGAGCGCCGCGGCGTCCGGCAGCAGGCCGGTGAGCACGGTTTCGGCACCCTGCTGCTGGGGCACGAGCGCCGGGAACGCCGTCAGCAGGGTGGGGCCGAGGTGGCCGTTGACCCGGATCTGGTACAGGACGGGGTCATCACCCATGGGTTCATGATCGAGGGCCGTCAGGTGAACCGGCGTCACCGGAATCCGGTGATCGTGGCGCACTCAGGTGCGGCCGGATGACAGCAGACGAAGCTCACGGCCGCGCTGCACCGCCGAGGACCGGTCGATAGCGCCGAGCTTGGCGTAGATCCGGCGGATGTGGGTGTTGACGGTGTTCAGCGAGACCGACAGCTCGCCGGCGATCTCGGGCCGGGTGAGGTTCGTCGGCAGGTAGCGCAGCACGCGGAGCTCACTCGGGCTGAGCTCCTCGGCTGGCCCTGGGGCCGGCTGGCCCGGCCCGGGCGGGGCGCCGCCATGGACGGCGTCGAGGATGTCGGTGACCAGCGCCGCGTGCGACGTCCCCTGCGGCGGCAGGGCCGCCAGCAGCTCCCACGCACCAGTCATCGCGAACGGCAGGATCAGCCGGTCCGGCTCGGCGAGGTTCAGCGCCCGCTCGACGGCCCCCCGCGCCGCGCGCTTATCTCCTAGGTCACGGCAGGCGAGCGCGTCCAGGAGATGGGCCTCGACCCGGGTGAGGTAGGGGTTGACGGGGGCGGTGCCGTCGAGGACGGCCTGGAGTTCGCGGCGGGCGCCGGCGGGGTCCTGCTCGGCCAGGCAGATCACCGCGGCCGCGTTGCGGATCTCGCCCGCGGCGGCCTGCCGGTCGTCGAGGGCGGCGAGGGCCGCCCGCGCCTGGCCGACCATCCCGAGCCGGGCCTGGGTGGCCATCGTCCAGGCGGTCACCCGGGAGGTCAGCGCGTGCTCACCCACCATGAGCGCCTGCACCAGCCCGGCGGCGGTGAACTCGGCCAGCGCCTGGCGGTGGTGGCCGCGCGCCGCCGGGAGAATCGCGGAGATCAGGTGCACCAGCAGCCGGATGCCGGGTTCGCCCCCGGACTGGGTGGCGCGCCTGGCGCGGTCCAGCCACTGTTCGCCGTGGTCGAATTCGCCCGTCCAGATCAGCGTCCCGGCGAGCGTCGCCTGTGCGGGGGCGATCACCGGCTCGGCGTCCCAGCCGTGCCGGGCCGCCAGCGCAATGGCCTCCTCGCAGCGCTGCCGGGCCAGGGCGAAGGAGTGGATCGTGGCGGCGAACCCCAGGTGGGCGAGGCAGGCCACCTCCAGGTATGGCCGGCCGATGCCGCGGGCGAGGGCCGCGCCCGCCAGGAGGTGCCGCTCGCTGTCGGCCAGCCGCAGCGACCAGGCCTCGGTGACGCCCAGGTTCAGGAGCGCGACGGCCCGCAGGTCGCCGCCGAGTGCGACGTCGGCGTTGGACTGGCCGACAGCCAGGGAGGGAAGCACGCCTACCTGATCGAACACGCCGTCGAAGTGCCCGCGCAGCCTCGCCGACAGCAGGTCCAGGGACGCGATGGCCATCCGCAGCCGGCGGCGGCGGTCGGGCGGTGTGGTGGCGGCGTATGACCTGGCCACCTCCAGGTGCGCAGCCGCCTGATCGAGGCGGAGCTGGTCCAGGTCGGCGATGGCGTGCACCAGGGCCAGCCCGGGCGAGTCCTGACCGGTCCGGCCGGGGAAGGAGCGCAGCAGCGCCGCCACGGTTCCGGCCTGCCCGTCGAGGGTGAGGCTGAGGGCGTGGTCGGTGAGCAGGCGGGCCGCCTCGGTCCAGTCGCCGGCGGCCTGCAGGTGGCGGATGGCGTCGGCGGTCTGGGCGTGCTCGGCGAGCCAGCGCGCGGCGAGCCGGTGCAGTTCCGGGATGTGCCCGGGCAGCGTGCGGCGCAGTTCCAGCCGGAGCAGGCCGCTGAACATGTGGTGGTAGCGGAACCAGGTACGGCCCGGGTCGAGCGACACGACGAACGCGTTGGCTTCCTCCAGGTCCAGCAGGATCCGTTCCGACCCGGTGGCGCCGGTGAGCAGGTCGGCTAGCTCGCCGTTGACCCGGTCCAGCAGGCAGGTGCGCAGCAGCAGGCCCTGGACCTCCGGCGGCTGCCGCTCCAGCATCTCGGCCATCAGGTACTCGGCGACCGTACGGTCGCTGCCGGAGAACTCAGCGACGAACCGTTCGGGGTCGGGGTGCCCGGCGAGGGACAGTGCGGCGAGCCGCAGCCCGGCCGCCCAGCCTTCGGTCCGCTGGTACAGCATCGCGGCCACGTGGTCGGTCAGCTCGATTCCGGCGGCGGCCAGGAAGTCGCGGGCCTCGTCCTCGGTGAAGCGCAGCTGCGCGGCGCGGATCTCGGCTAGTTCCCCGGCCAGCCGCAGCTGGTGCAGGCGCAGCGGCGGGTCGCGGCGGGTGGCCACGATCGCGTGGACGCCCGGGGGCAGGCTCGTCAGCAGCGCCGTGAGCTGCTCGGCGGCCTCGGCGGAGCTGAACTCGTGCAGGTCGTCGATGACCATGATGAAGGGACCGCAGGACGCCGTGAGCTGGGACAGCACCTTGTCCACCATGGCGCCGCCGCTGAAGCCGGGCGTCACGGGCGGCGGCTCCGCGCCGTCGGTGCCGGCCGCGGCGCGGACCGCGCCCAGCAGGGCGAGCCAGAACAGCTGCGCGTCGCGCTGTCCCGGCCGCACGGATATGAAGGCGATACGGCGGTCCTGACCCGGCCGGTCGGCCCACGCGTGCAGCAGCGACGTCTTCCCGCTGCCGGCAGGCGCCGAGATGATCGTCACCTTCTTCTCGGCCGCGCGGTCCAGCGCGGCGACGAGGTCGTGGCGGTCGATCAGCCCAGGCCGGACCCGGGCCGGCGCGCGGCCTGAACCCACCGCGGCCGGCCTGTCGGTCATCGCGCCATCTCCCCAGGCACGCGGTCAGCGTAGCCCACGTAGATCACCGGATTCCGGCGACGACCTGTCACCTTCCCCGGCACGGAACCTTCTTGACCCCCGCGTGCAGGCAACCGGCCGCATTCTGCTGGGCATGGACGAAGAATTGCGGCGTCGGCCTCCGTAGCGTCGCAGGCATGGGCCATAGCGAAGCAGAACGCCAGGATCCCCTCGCCAGGCTGGCGCCACCGGTCCGGCTGGCCGTGAAATGCCCCGCTTGTGGCCACGCCAGGGCGACCCTGGCCCTGCACGCGGATGCACTGCGCCGGGCAAGACGGTGCGAGCGGTGCGGCGCAGAGACGGAGCTGACTGAAGCATCCGAGGTGCGTGTCATCGGCTGTTCCTGCTGCGCCTAATCCGCTATCCCCGCCAGACAAGGAGCCTTTCATGCGTATCGGAAACCAGGAAACCCCTCTGCCGACAATGATCATGGCGTACTCGAACCCGCGGTGGTACGACTTCATATCGGCTCCGTACAACGTCCCCTTCGGGGAGTTCATCGAAGACCGGATTGAGACTGAGGTCTTCAAGGACGGGCTGTGGGCGGTCGTGGGCGACCAGGAGCGGGCCGGACTCGACCTGGTGGCGGACAGCCGGACCTTCGCGGCCGGGAATTACTCTGACGTCGTCGTCTACTACTTCTTCCGGCTCGCCGGCTTCGTGCCCTACGGCCCGAACGTCACCTACCCGCTGTATTCCACGCTCCACTCCCCTACCTGCGTTGGCGACATCACCAGGGCCGTTCCCATGATGGCGCCCATCGCCAGGATGCTCACCGAGCTGACGGAGGCGCCACTGAAGATCCAGTGGACGGCCGCGGGCACGCTCACCGGCCTTTCCGCCGATCGCCATTACAAGACCGACAAAGAGCGTGCAATGGCGATCGCGGCCGCCCTGAACGAGGACATACTCGAAGTCGACGCCATCGATCAGGTGAAGGTCCTCCAGCTCGACGAGTGGTTCTGGCCGTATCAGTACGAGGACTGGAGCATCGAGGTCTTCAACCGGACCGTCGAGGGGGTGCGCAACGCCAAGGTGATGGTCCACCTGTGCGTGGGCAACTACCGCGGCGGCCGAGGCTACCGGGCAGACGATACGGCTGCACCAGGGAAAGGCGCATTCGATCTCCACGCCCGGCACGGTGACGCCCTCATCTACGAGTCGGTCATACCGAGGGTGTACGACGCGAAGATCGATATCCTGAACCTGCAGGTCATCGAAGAGGCCGAGATGGGAGTTCTTGAGGCGCTCCGGAAGCATCCGCTCCCGGACGGCATGGACTTCGTCTGTGGAGTGATCGACCCGAAGTCCACCTACGTGGAAACCCCGGAAGAGGTCGCTGACCGCATCGGCCGGGTACTGGACGTCGTCCCGGCCGACCGTCTTGGCCTTACCACGGGCTGCGGACTGAAGAACCTGCCGCGCCTGACTGCGTATCAGAAGATACGTTCACTCGCTGACGGTGCGACGCTTGCGCGCGAGCGGCTCGGGTAATCGATGTTGATCGACAGGATGGGTGTGCTCATTACCTCATCCTGAGACCCGGAGCTCACAGGGCAGTCCAGCCACCGTCAACCACGAGCGCGTGCCCGGTCAGGTACGTCAGCGAATCGCACGCGAGCATGGCGACCGCCTGCGCGATCTCCTCCGGCCTGGCGACCCGGCCCATCGGGATTCTGGCTTCGACGCTCGCCCGGAGTTCCGGTACGTCCAGCCGCCACTGGGTCATCGGAGACTGCACGAATCCAGGGCAGACAGCGTTGGCCCGTATCCCCCGGGCAGCGTAGTCGGCGGCAATTGACTTGGTGAACATGACGGCGGCGCCCTTGGACGCCGTGTAGGCACACCGTTGCGGGAAGGCCACGAGTCCCGCGATCGACGCAATCGTGATCACGTGGCCTGCGCCTTGCCTCAGCATGATCGGCAGCGCGGCCCGGGTGCACAGGAACGGTCCGCGCACGTTGACCGCGTGCACCCGGTCCCACTCCTCGACCGGCGTCGTGTGGCAGATGGTGGCCTGCTGCGATCCGGTGATCCCGGCGTTGTTGACCAGCAGGTTGACGCGCCCCAGCCGGCCCATGATTTCCTCGAACGCGCCCTCGACGTCTCCTGCCTCGCTGACATCCGCACGAACGGCCAGTTCCGCCCCGTCGGTGCGCTCGTCCGTGACATCGATCGCCGCGACACGGTACCCGCCTGCCGTCAGGCGCTCGCACGTTGCGCGACCGATGCCGGACGCGCCGCCGGTGACGACGGCGACGCGGTCGGTGCTTGCTGGTTCACCCATCTAGGACAACTCGCATCGGGACTCCTTGGTCGGGCATCGCCGGAGACAGGACGTCGCAGCCGGACACCCTGTGCTCCCGGCCTGCGGAGCCAGGTCGTGCCACGTCGCACGTTAAGCCGCGGCGAAGGGGCCGTCGTTGTCTCCGCGCGGCTAAGAGTGGGACCGCGATCGGCCGGCACGGACGAGAACGGCCGCGTGGGCGCGCGTGACCTGGCCGCAGGGCAGCAGAAACCGCCCAGGAATCGACCGCCACGGCCAGGGACCGGGCAGGCCGGTGCCTGATACGAACAGGCTGAACGTCCGTGATTGCCAGCCGAATGAAGGAGTCTCGATGAAGGTTCGCGGCGACGATGTGCTCTTGCCCGCCACGATTGTGGGCGCCTACCCGCGCCCGATCTTCATGCAGGGCCGGGTTCTGCCCATCGGCGTGCATGCGCCGGAATTCGTCGACTACCGCACGCGGGAGCTGTACCGGCATGCGGTGGAACTGGCCGTCCGCGACATGCTTGACGTCGGCCTGGACATCGTGACCGATGGTGGCCAGTACTACGAGAACGAGACCGGTTACGAGTACGCCGAGCTGTTCCACGTGATGGCGCACCGGCTGGAAGGTTACGCCGCCTACGGCGACCGGATCCAGGTAGGCGCGTTCGACTTGCCCATCTACAAGCCCACGGTGCTGGCGGACGTCGCCTGGCGCCGGCCGGTATTCAAGCCGGTCATCGAAGCCGTCCGTGAAGTCGCGGATGCGCCGCTGAAAATCAACGCTTCGATCGGTCCGGCCACGCTGGCCGCGCTGTTGACGGACCAGCACTACCACGATCTCAAGGCTCTGTCGCAGGACGTCGCCAAGGCCTACAACGCGGAGTTCCGCGATCTGGAGTCTCGGGGCGTCAACCTGATCCAGGTCACCGAGCCGCTGACGTTCTTCGAGCCGGAGGACTGGATTATCGAGGCGATCAACACCGCTTTTGACGGAATCTCGGCGTACAAGGTCGTCCACATCTGTTACGGCCACGAGGAGGGCCAGCCGGGCATCCTCGACCTGAAGGGCAGCCGGCTCTTCCCGTGGGCTTTCGACCTGGCCTGCGACCAGATCCACTTCCAGATGGCGAGCCACGAGTTCGCCGAAGTCGAACTCCCTGCGCGGCTGGCCGGCCGACAAGGACCTCGGCGTGGGTGTCGTGGACATCGAACTGCTGCGGGTCGAGACCCCGGAGCAGATCGCCGGCTGGCTGCACCGGCTCTTCCAGGCTGTACCCCCAGAGCAGGTGTGCGTCTCGACCGATTGCGGGATTGCCTCCATGCGGCGCAACGTGGCCAAGGCCAAGCTGGCGGCCATCGTTGCCGGGCGCGATCTGGCCAGGGCGGCGCTGACCGGAAGCCACTGACCCGCCGGCGGCAGCCCGAAACGACGCCGGTAGGCTCAGCGGGCTAGAGGCGCCGCCGTCTTTCATCCGCATGAGCTAAACGCCTCGCCTCCGCCGGGGGCTAGCATCGGGTAATGACCGACAATGTAGTTGGCATAGCCGGCATCGACCTCCCTGTCGGCGAGCACGTCTGTGCCTTCTACCGCGGGCAGGCCGAACGCAACGAGATCCTGCTGCCGTTCCTGCGCCAGGGCCTGGATGACGGGGACAAGTCCATCTGCGTCATCGAGTCGATGCGGCCCGACGAGATGCTGGCCGCCTTGGGCGAGGCACCGGGTGAAGGCGCCGGCGCCGGCCAGCTGGACCTGATGACCCCGGAGCAGACCTACCTGCGCGGCGGCCGCTTCTCGATGCCGGCGATGCTCGAGTACTGGCGTCGCGGCGTCGAGTCGGCGCTGGCCGAGTCACGGTACCGGTTCGTGCGCGTCGCGGGCGAGATGCCACGGGCGCTCGTCAACCAAGCGGATCTGGATGAGTTCCTTGCCTACGAGTCGGAACTGAATCGCTTCGCTCCCTGCCATCCGCAGACGATCCTGTGCCTGTACGACCTCGACCGGTTCAGCGGGAAGATGTTCCTGACGATCATGCGCACGCACCCGGTGGTGCTGCTGCACGGGACAGTGCTCGAGAACCCCTACTATCTCGATCCCGACGAGTTCCTCGCCGACCGGAAACTGGCATCGGTCGCACCGGTGCCGCCGGCAGCAGCCTGCGACTTCTGACGGAGGTACCGTCTGATGGCTGTGTACCCGCTCGAGCTGGCCACGCCGTCCGCAGTGAATGTCCGGGGGCATCTCTCCGATCTGCGCGCATTGCTGGCGCTGTCGATGCTGATGACCGAGGCCGCAGCCGAGGACGACATCCTCGAACTGGCCGCCGAGGCCGTAGGCACTCTTACCGGCTGCAGCGTCGAAGGAATCTACACCGGCGACGGGCAGTGGAGCCACACGATGATGCCCTGCGATGGGCTCGCGTTCCGGGCGTACCTGCAGGACTGCATGACAACCCTCGGCCGGATGGGCGGCGCGGTGGATGTCCCGCTCCGGCCGTGGGCCTGGGCCTACCCGATGCGCAGTAGCTCGGGCAGCGTGGGCTTCGTCGTCGTCAGCGCGGCCGCACCGCCGCACGCGCACCACCAATTCCAGCTGCGTCTCCTCGCGCAGCAGACCGGCCTTGCGCTCGCTAATCTCCGGCTGCGGTTCAGGGAACGCCGGACCGCGGCCGAGCAGGCCGCGCTGAACGCGAAGCTGGAGGAGACCGTCGGCGCGCTCCGGCGGGGGATGGAGATCCACGAGCGCCTCACCGAAGCCGCGGCATCCGGCGTGGGCCTCGAGGGCATCACCCGCGTCGTTCACCAGCTCACGGGGCTGCCCGTGATCGTTGAGGACCGGGCTGGCCACCAGCAGGCGATGGTCGGCGGGGGCGCGGGGGCGGAGCCACCCGTGCCGTCCGGCCAGCGCCGCGAGCGGCTCCTTGACAACGCTCTGCAGTGCCGCCGTTCGGTGTGGCACGACGGTCGCTGGCTCGCCCTCGCCAGAGCCCGCGAGGAAATACTCGGAGTTCTTGTCCTGCTTGACCCCGACCGCCGCGCAGGAGCGCCCGAACTCATGGCCCTGGAGTACGGCGCGACTGTGCTGGCGATCGAACTGGCGCACATGCAGAGCCTCGCTGAGGTCGAGCTCAGGTTGCGCCGCGACATCGTCGAGGACCTGTTGTCGGGCACAGACGAACGCAGTGTGATCCGGCGTGCTCGCGGGCTGCGGTATGACCTGGCCCGGCCGCACCGGGTAGTCGTCGTTGACGCCGCGGGCCAGGTCGAAGGGGAGCGGCTGTTCCGGGCGGTGCGCCTGGCCGCGCGGAGCAGCAATGCGGGTTCACTGGTCGTCGCCCGGGCCGACTCCGTCATCCTGCTGGCGCACACCGATGCCGAATGGGGAAAGCTGCAAGAGGTGATCGGCCGGGAACTCGGCGGACCGGCTTGCCGGCTCGGCGTCGGCGGGCGCTGCGATCAGCCGAGTGACTTCCCCCGCTCCTACCGCGAGGCCAGATTCGCTCTCGGGCTGCAAGCGCTAGCCGGTCAGCACGGCAGCAGCTTGTGCTTCGACGACCTGGGAGTGTTCCGGCTCTTCGGCCAAGTCGCCGATCCGGCGCACCTTCGGGAACTGGTGACCAGCTGGCTGGACGCGCTGCTCCAGCATGATGCGCGCCGCGGTTCGGACTACGTCGAGACGCTCGCGGTCTACCTGGAATCGGGCGGCAACCACGAGCAGGCCGCCAAGAGGCTGATTGTTCACCGCAGCACGCTCAAATACCGGCTGCGCCGCATTCACGAGATGACGGGGTATGACCTCGCTGACCACGACGCGCGCTTCCATCTCGAACTCGCCACCCGGGCATGGCGGACCATGCAGACCCTGGGGCAGCCGGTGACAGCCGGCCCCGCCGGCTGACAGCAATGGCCGTGACATCAATAGCCGGGCCCGCCGGGCGGCGGACCAGCACACACGACCAGTTGCAGACGCTGCAACGGGTAGCAACCGAGATCGTCCGCAGCCTCGACTTCGACGCGACACTGCTGTCGATCAGCAACGCGGCAGTCGACGTCCTCGGCGCCGACATCGTCGGGATCATGTCCGCGGACGGTGACCGGCTCAAGATGATGACCTGTGCAGGTAACCGCAACATAGCCGCAACCAGGTTCGAAGCAGGCCGGGGTGAGGGAGTCGCGGGGATCGTTTTCGAGACGGGCGTGTCTTTCCGCCTCGACGATTTCCGAACGGCCGGATCCATATCGCCGGACATCCGCGACATCGCGGAAAAGGAGGGAGTGCGGGCAGCGCTCGGCGCTCCCATGCTGGCCAGCGGCCAGGTGATCGGGGTGGTACTGGCGTGGTCCTCGCGTCCGGCTGCGTTCGACGAGGAGGACGAGGAGGTTCTCGCGGGGCTGGCGAACCTCGCGGCGATCGCCATCCAGAACGCCCGGCTGTACGAGAGTGCCCGCGAGGCCGCCGACCGGCTGGAACTGGCGAACACAGCGCTACGGCAGCAGTACGACGTGCTAGCGAAGGCTGCCGCCATGCAGGCGGAGCTCACCCAGCTGATCCTGGATGGTGGCGGCCTGCCGGCCCTGGTCGACATGGTCGCCCGGCACACCGGGGGGGATGTCGCCGTGCTCGACGCGGAACTCGGGCCGCTGGCTGTATCCGCCGAGTGCGACGACTCCCTCATCGCCCAGGCCAGAAAGCAAGCCCGGGCAGTGCGCAAGAAGAGCGGCCACGTCAGCGCGAGCGTCCATGCCGACCGGCTGATCATCTGCGAGGTTTCGTCCGGCGAGGCGCGGATGGCGTATCTGTGCGTGCAGGTCGAACGGCCGCCAACCGAG
The DNA here is from genome assembly GCA_963702235.1 of uncultured Actinomycetes bacterium. Taxonomy (GTDB): domain Bacteria; phylum Actinomycetota; class Actinomycetes; order Streptosporangiales; family Streptosporangiaceae; genus PALSA-505. Next base: position 254,442 of record CAVPBZ010000007.1, on the reverse strand, counting down.
CTGACCCGGCTGATAGCCCAGCAGGCAGCGGTCGCCTGCGCGCTCGCGCTCACGAAGCAGCGGGCTGTTCTCGACGCCCGCACCCAGGTCCGAAGCGACTTTCTCTGGGACCTCCTGGAAGGCAAGATCGCGGACACGGCGGAGGCCGCCCTCCGCGCCCGCCACCTCGGGCACACCCTGCCGCGGAAACTGCGGGTCATGCTCATCGACATCGAAGGACTGGAGGCATGGGCGCACGCGGCAGGCGGCGACGCCGACCTGGTTGACCGGCGCCGGTCGGCCCTGCTGGCGGAGATCGAGCGGCTGGCCGAAGAGACTGGCACGGCCAGGGTCCTGTCGGCACGGCGAGCCTCCGCGCTGGTCGTGATCGTCCCGTGGCTCGAGGATGCCCCCGACGCACGCCGGTTCGCCGCACGCCTGGTCACGGGTCTCGCCGCCGGGGCGCCAGAGTTGCGAATCAGCGCCGGCGTGAGCACCTGCCACGATCTGACCGCCGACCTGAGCCCGGCGCTGTCACAAGCACGCACCGCGCTTGCGTCGGTTGCGGACACGCCGTTGCGGGTCGCCCTGTTCGATGATCTCGGGGTGTCGAGGTTCCTGCTCGCCCCTGGCCGGCGAGCGGATCTCGCCGACTTCGTCCGCGGTGCACTGGGGAGCATCCTGGACTACGACCGGGAGCATTCCACCCATCTCCTCGAGACCCTGGACGCTTACCTGGCGGAGGACCTCAACCTGGGACGGACCGCGAAGCGGCTGTACTGCCACCCGAAGACGGTCCGCTACCGGCTGGACCGTGCCCGCGACCTGACCGGGCGAGACCTGACATCGCAACGCGACTGCTTTGACATCCAGTTGGCCTTGCGGATGATGGCCGCGCTCGATATCGCGCCGACGGCGAGCGCGAAACGCGGCACGCCCTGACTACCTGCCATCCGCCGGGGACGGCCGAGAGCGAGATCCTCCGCCGCGGAGTACGGCGCCCGGATCCCTGCTCCAGCGGAGCGGAGGCAACCGCAGGGATCACCCCGGATAATTCTGATGACCAGCCAGAATTCTCCAGGAGGCGCTGCGGTGGATATCAGAGATCAGGCCATTTCGCTTCCCCAGTGGACCCGGCTAATCGACGAATACTATGGGACAGCCGAGCCGATCGTGAACGTCCATGCCGACGACGGCGTCTATGACGCCGTTTTCGTCGGCGGCGGCGCGGCGGGCCGTTTCGGATCGTCGTACCTGCGAGCGATGGGCGGGCGCGCGCTCGTCATCGACGCATGGCCGTTCCTCGGCGGCACCTGTCCCCACCAGGCGTGTGTCCCCCATCATCTGTTCTCTGAGTCAGCGGCACTGCTGGAGCGTGAGCGGCGTCTCGCCGGGCAGCTCTGGTTCCGGCGGGAAGGCGAGATCAAGGCAAGCATCCTCGACCTAGTCGAGGTGTTCCGCGAGGGACGCAACACGGCGCACGCTTTCATGAACTGGCAAACCAAGGATCAACTCGACGTTGAGTACGTACTTAACGCCCCGGCAACAGTGGTGGACCCTTATACCGTCGAGGCCGCTGGCATGACCTTCCGCACCCGCAACATCGTGCTCGCGATCGGCGCACGGCAACGACCACTGCAGATGCCCGGCGGGGACCTGAATGGTATTTACGACTTCGCGAGCCTGGTCGAGCGCTTGGACTATGAGCCAAGGCGATGCGTGATCATCGGAGGCAGCAAGGTCGCCGTCGAGTATGGCTCGTTCTTCCAGGCGGCCGGCTGCCAGACGACCATCCTTACCCGGTCGCCGCTGCTGCGCACCCAGAGCCTGCATCATGTGGACGAGGACATCCGCCGTTACGTGGTCGGCAACATGCGCGACAGCGGCATCGAGATCGTCGAAGGCGCCTCCCCCATGTCCATCGAGGGCAACGGGCGCGTGCAGAAGGTCATTGCGAAGGACCCGGACGGGCAAGCCCAGGAGTACGAGTGCGACTTCGTTTTCAACGGCACCGGCGAGACGCCGAACTCCGAGCTCGCGCAGAAGTGGCTCGGCGTGAAGGTCGGTGCCAGGGGAGCGGTCGTCGCCGACACGCGCATGCGGACCAGCGTGGACAACGTCTATGCGGTTGGCGACCTCATTGGCGCTCCCATGGAGATGTTCAAGGCGCGCAAATGCGGCATGACGGCGGCCCGCAACATCATGGGGGAACCATACGAGTTCGATTTCTCCGAGTACCCTGACTTCCTGCACACCACCTACGAGATAACCTGGGTCGGCCTGTCCGAGGAGGAGGCACGGCAGGCATATCGCAACGTCACCGTGATCCAGATGCCGCCGAAGACCGTCAACCCGGCTGACCTGCCACTGCCGTGCGCGGAAGGCACCATGTTGTATGCATTCCTCAAGCCAGAACTGTCCGGCCTGCAGAAATGCATTATCGATGGGGAAACTCGCAGAGTCGTCGGTTTTCATCATGTCGGCTACGGGGCCAAGGACGCGTTCCAGTACCTGGATTACCTGATGCGCAGGCCCGAGGGCATCACGATCGACGAAATGGGCCAGATGAACGAGCTGTTCCTCAATCCGGAGCACTTCATCCAGCTGTCCCGGCTGCGTGCAGGCAACGAGCAGCTGATAGACCTGTGACGTGATCAACGCGCTACCGCAGGGGCGAACAGGGAGGACGCCGCCCGCGCCGGCCGCAAACGTGGGCCGCCTGCTGTTCGAGGCAGCCAGGATGCATCCCGGCCGGGTAGCGGTCATCTTCCAAGGGCAGCAGTGGTCCTACCGAGAACTCAACGACCGGGTAAACGCCCTGGCGCTCGGCCTGGGCAAGCTAGGCCTCAAGACCGGCGACCGAGTGCTCCTCTGGATGAAGAACTGCCCGCAGTTCATCGAGACGATGTTCGCGTGCTGGAAGACGGGGCTCGTCGTGGTCCCGATGAACGCTCGCCTGACCCCCGCAGAGGTCGCCTTCCATGTGACCGACTGCGCGGCATCGGCACTGGTGTACGGGGCGGACTTCGCCTCTGGCGCAGCGCAGCTGCAGATTCCGCACAAGATCAGCGCCGATGGTGACGACGGCCTCCGCTACGACGATCTGGCCGGCCGCGCAGGCGCGGACGAGCAGACCACGGAGCTCCCCGAGGATGCGCCAGCCTGGTTGTTCTACACCTCCGGCACCACCGGGCAACCGAAAGGCGCGGTGATCACCCACCGCAACCTGCTGTTCGTCGTGGTCTCCTGGTGCGCGGACCTGTACTGCCTGCGGGCCAGCGACATCGCCTTGCACTGCGCCCCGCTCAGCCACGGGGCAGGCTTTCACGCCCTCGCCGCGGTCGCGCGCGGCGCGCAGAACCTGGTGCACGACCGGTTTGACCCGGACCAGGTGATCCGCGACATCGCGCGCTACCGGGTCAGCACCAGCTGGCTGGTGCCGACACAGATCAGGATGCTGCTTGACACCCCCGCGCTGGCCGGCGCCGACCTGTCAAGCCTGCGGACGCTGGTCTACGGCGGCGCGCCGATGCACGCGGCGGACCTGACAGAGGCGATGACCAGGATCGGTCCCGTGCTGTGCCAGCTCTACGGTCAGGGCGAGTCCCCGATGACGATCAGCTACCTGAGTACCGACGAGCACCGTCTCGAACGGGCAGACCAGCAGGTCCTGAGCTCGACGGGTGTGGCGCGGACGGGCATGGAGATCAGGATCGTCGATACCCGGGCAACACCGGTCCCGGTCGGCGAGGTGGGCGAGATCACCGTTCGCGGGCCGGCTGTGATGACCGGGTACTGGAACCGGCCAGACGCGACCAGAACCGCACTAAGGGACGGCTGGCTGCACACTGGCGACGTGGGGCGGCTCGATGAACGCGGGTACCTGTACGTGCTGGACCGGCTGAAGGACTTCGTGATCACCGGCGGCTCGAACGTCTACGCGCGCGAGGTGGAGGACCTGCTGCTGCAGCACCCCGCTATCCGGGAGGCAGCGGTATTCGGCATACCCGACCGGCTGTGGGGCGAGGCGGTCACCGCGGCCGTCGCTGGCGCAGACGGGTTGACCCCAGACGACGTGATCGCGTTCTGCCGGGGCCGAATGGCCGACTACAAGTGCCCCAAGCGCGTGCACATCTGCCAGGAACTCCCGAAGAACGCGTACGGCAAGATACTCAAACGGGAACTTCGGGAACGCTACACCGCCGGCTAGCGCTGGTCACCAAGAAGTCTCTGATAAGGAAGCGGTCACCCTGCCAGCGCGCCCGCGTTATGCCCGCCGGTGCGGACCCAGCGCCGGGCAAGCCACGAGGCCACGGCGAGCAGGAAGAACCAGGCGGCCACGAAGTAATTCACCCAGTCGGCTGGAGCGTGCGCTGCGTTCCAGCTGAAAACGACCACGGCCGCCAGGTCACCGCAGATGGTGAACAGCCCGGTCAGGCGCGCGGTGGGCCGGACGTACTCACTGATAGCCCAGGCCACGAGGCAGAGGGACCACGCCAGCACCAGATAGTTCACCCCGTGTCCTGGAGCCCGCGCCGTCTCCCAGCCGCTCCCGGCGACGACCGCCAGGCCGGCGATGAGGAGCGGTCCGAGCAGTGGCGTCCAGGGGGCCGCTCGGCGGCGAGGCTGGCCAGGCGGCAGAGCGGTGGCCCGTAGGGTGTCCGCCGCGTAGCCGAGCATGCGGACGGCGCGATGCGGGGCGAGCCTGATCTCGGGATCATGCAAGATGACAGGCAGCTCGGCCGCCCATTCACGGTAGCGCTCATCTCGGATCTCGCGCGGCAGGCGACGGCAGGCCCAGCCCACCAGGTACTCGCCGGTGCGCAACAGGGCGCGCTCAGCCCTCATCCCGTGCTCCCTGGTGCCAGCTGGCCTGGGTGGCCCGGGCGGCGCAGGCGGCCCGACGCGGGCTGGCGCCGGAGGGCTCGCGCGAGCTCCAGCCGGGCGACCCGGATGCCCTCACCGGTCAGCCGGTAGTACTTTCTGGGCCGCTGCCCCTCCTGCTGCGGGGTCTCCCACGCGGAAGCGACCAGTTTCTGCTGTTCGAGGCGGGCCAGCAGCGGATACAGGGTGCCGCTTTGCAGGCTGGCCGCCTTCATCAGGTCGTAGCCGTAGCGAGGCGCGGCGGGATCGTCCAGGAACGCCCGCAGCACGCGCTCCAGCGGCACGGTCATCTTCACACCCCCATTCTACATATGTAGGAAGAATGCGTTAACTGTGATCAGCGCTGCCGCATCGCAGGGAACATCAGGGCTTAGGGCCGAACGGCTCCGCCGGCAGCCAGCCAGCGAGCGGCACCGCCGTCCGGGTATTCGCGGCTGGTCGTCGCCGTGGGCAACTATGGCTACGCTGCTAGCATGCCATCGCCCGAGCGCCCGGTCAGCGCCGCGCGGCCCGGCGGGGGCGTGCGCCCGGCAGCGGTCTCGTCCGGCCGGCGGCTCGCGCCGGTGGTCTACGACCTGCTCAAGGAGCGGCTGCTCGACGGCACCTACCAGGCAGGCGAGCGGCTGCCGGTGGAGGAGCTCAAGACCGAGCTAGCGGTCTCCAAGCAGCCCGTCATGGACGCGCTGCGCAGGCTCGCGGCGGACGGCCTGGTGGAGATCATCCCGCAGGTGGGCTGCCGGGTTCCGGTCTACGGCCCGGCCGATGTGGCGGACTTCTTCGCGATCTTCGGCGGGATGGAAAGCGCGGTCGCCGGCGTCGCGGCCCAGCGCCGTACCGAGCGCCAGCTCGCCGAGCTCAAGCGGGTCAACGAGCGCATCGGCGCGCTGGCCGAGGACCCGGACGCGGCGGCACGGTCGCACGGCTACCGGATGCTCAACCGGGATTTCCATGCCGTGATCCAGGACATGGCGCACTCCCCCGTGGTGGCTGAGATCAGCCGCCGGATGTGGGACATGTCGGACCTGCTGATCAACACCACCGGCGTGCCGCTACCGCTGGCCAACGCGGTCAGGGAGCGCTACGCCGATCACGAGCGGGTCATCGCCGCGCTGCGCGCGGGCGACGTCGGCGCGGCGCGCACCGCGATGGCTGCCCACGTCGCCGGCACCGTGGGCATCATCCGTCCCGCACCCGAGCACGCCGCGCGGGCGTCCGGCGGCAGCCGCCGGTAGATCCGGCTAAACGGTCACGGCGAGCGTGCGCTCGATCGGCGTGGCGAGGCCGTGCGGACCTGGTGAGCAGCAAGCCGTATCTCTGTCCACAGGCCGGATTTTTGTCCACAATCGGCGCGTCGTGCTCGAACACTTCTTCGATCACGAGTATTGTCGAACATGGACTCGAAATCAATCAACTGTACGGCGTCCTAGCCGCCAGCGACCGAGCCGGGAAGGAGAACCGTGGCCACCTCACCGGGAACCGCCCCCGACCCGGCCGCGTCGTTCGCCGCCGGGCTGGCCGCGGCCCGGGCGGCGGTCACCGAGCTGGCCGCCGCAGCTGACCAGCTCGGTGAGGTGGCCGACGACGACGCGGCGGGGGTGATGGGCGAGCTGACCACGATGGCCGGGCAGCTGGACGGGCTGCGGGTCGCTGTCACCGGGCTGGTGCGCCGCCGCGGCCTGTACCGGCGCCGCGGCGCGGCCGACGTCACCGGCTGGATGCGCGCCGACGCGCGCACCGCCGACGCCGCCGCAAGCTTGTCGAGGCTGGCGTCGATGAGCGGGCAGCTGCCGCAGATCACCGCCCTCCTGCACGACGGTGCGGTGAGCCTGGCCCAGGCCGGCACCGCCTGCTGGCAGATCGCCCAGCTCCCCTCCGTCGTCACCCGGCCCGGCGGCGACGTCGAGACCGGCGCGACCACGGATCCGGGCCCGGGGAGGAGGGGTGGGCCGGGCTGTGGCGCGGCGGCGACCTGCACGCCGCCGCCGACGACCTGTTCGCCCGGTTCCTGCCCGGCATGGACGCCAGCCAGCTGCGCGTCCTCGGCGCCCACCTGCGCGAGGCCGCCGATGCTCACGACCGCGCCCGTGACGACTACAACGCCTACGCCGCCAGGTCGCTGCGGATCTCCCGGAGCCTGGGCGGCCCCGCGCACCTGTCCGGTCACCTGCACCCCGAGGCCGCCGAGCAGGTCCTCGCCGCGTTCGAGGAACTCGGCGCCAGAACCGGCCCCGATGACACCCGGACCAAGCCGCAGCGGTGGGCCGACGCGCTGGCCTACCTCACCGGCCTGACCTACCCCGCCGCTCCCGCACCCGTCGGCCCTGACCCGCACGAGGCGCCCGCCAGTGCCGGCCCAGACACTCCGCCGGGCCAGCACGGGACCGGCAGCCCGGCCGGTGCGCCCGGTGACGGCGAGCCCGTGACGGCCCGGTGATGACGAGCCGTCCCCCGAGGGCGGGCACGGCCACGACCCGGACGGGCACAGCCACCCCGTCAGCGACGGCCACCCCCAGCCAACAGCGGGACCGGGCACGGGCGTGCCAGCCGGGCTGCGGCGGCCGCGGGTCATCGTCACCGTGCCGCTGCCGGCCCTGCTCGGCGCCCCGCTGTCTCCCGGCGGCGTGCTCGGCGCCGGCACCCCGATCACCGCCGAAGCCGCCCGCCGCCTGTGCTGCGACGCCGACCTCATCCGCCTCGTCACCAGCCACCAGCCCGACCTCCCCGGCGGCCCGGACACCGGCCGGGACACCGGCCCGGGACCGGACTGGAACGCGACCGCCCAGCTCACCGCCCTGCTGGCCGGGGCGATCGCCCAGCTGCCCCGCCCCCTCGGCGGCCCCTCCGCGGCCCTCGACATCGGCCGCCAGAGCCAGAGCTGGACCCCGCGCCAGCGCGACGCCCTCTACGCCCAGTACGGCGGCAGATGCGGCCGCCCCGGCTGCACCCGCCGCATCGACGTTTTGCACCACATCATCCACTGGCTGTTCGGCGGCAAGACCCAGACCAGCAACGGCGCACCACTGTGCCTGCATGACCACTGGCTGGTGCACGAGGGCGGCTGGCGGGTCAGCAAACAACCCGACGGTGCCCTGACCTTCATCCCGCCGCCACCCGGCTGGCAACCGGGCACCATCTACCGGCGCGGCAAACCACTCCCCGAAACCAGCCCCCACCCCCACGCGGCCTAGCGCCTGGGCCCGCGGGGAGCGACGAGCCGCGCGCCCTGAAAGCCGAAACCAGCCCGACGCTGACCGCGCGCTCCCGGGTACGGCCCCCGGAGCGCGCGGCCGGGCCGGCTAGTTCGAGTAGACCTCGAACTCGGCTAGCTGGGGCGCGCCCTGGACGTCGTTGTTGCTCATGTCCAGGCGGATGTACTGCATCGAGGTCGCCGGCAGCGGGATGCCCACGACGTTGTTGCCGGCGCTGTTGGTCGGGCTGAACAGGTAGACCGCCGGCGCGACCAGCTGGGTCCAGGTCGTGCCGTCAGTGCTGGAGTCCACCTCGATCGTCTGGTGCCGGGCGCCCCAGTCCTGCGGGAGCTTCAGGACCAGCCTGTTAACCGTGGCCGTTTCGGCGAGCTGCAGCGTGAGCACGCCGGTGCTGGCGGCCGCCTGCCAGTAGGTTGCCTGGTTGGCGTCGTTCACGTTGCCCGGCGGGAATCCGGCGAGCGTGCTGTCGGCGGAGGCGACGGCGGTCAGCGCCAGGTTGCCGTTCGGGTTGTACACGGCGCCGCTGAGGGTGACCACGTCGGGCGCGAACGGCGTGTTCGAGTTCACGACGAGATCGCCCGAGTAGTTCTGTATCTGGGTGGGCGTGATGTCCACGCTGACCGTGCAGCTGGCGCCGACGGCAAGCGACGACGGGCAGTTGCTCGTCTCGCTGAAGCCGTCGGTCGCGTACACCGACGAGATGCTGGCGGCGTCCGGTCCCGGGTTGGTGACCGTGACGGTCTGCGAGGGGCTTTGCTGGTTGAGCTGCAGGAGGCCGAAGTCCATTGACGTCGTGGACAGATTCAGGATGTCGAACGGCGGGAACGCGCACTCCGAGCCGCTCCAGCCGCTGTTGCCCGGCCCCTGGGTCAAGACGATGCCGTAGGCGCAGGCCATCACGCCGTCCAGGCCGACGCCGGTCGCCCTGACGTGGGACATCGTGGCCGATCCCGCGGACTGGAGCTGCACGACGAACGTCCCGACGTTGCGCACGACGGCGTCGTTGATGAACACGTTGGTGATCGCCTTGGCGGGCGGCGTGTGGTTCGGGATGTAGTCGCCGACGAAGCCGAACGCGTCGTACGGGCTGTCGAGGATCGTGTTGTGGTCGACGTTGATCGTGCCGGTCATGTCCTCGTCGGAGGCGTAGAACCAGATCGCGCCGACGCCGAAGTGCCAGTTCGGATCCAGGGTGCCGGTGCGCACTAGCGTGTTGTGCGCGATCAGCGTGGTGCCGGACAGCGGCACTGCCGAGAACCTGTTACCGACCTGGATGCCGCCGCCCTGGGTGATCGTGTCGGTGGCGTAGTTGCTGGTGACCGAGTTGTCGTGCCCGCCGTAGATGGCGAAGTTGTTGGCCAGGATCGGCAGCACGACCGTGTCGTGCCGGAAGGAGTCGCCGGAGTCGGCGGTGCCGTAGGACCACATCGCCAGGCCGTCGTCACCGGTGTTGCGGAGGTAGGAGTTCTCGACGGTGGCGTGCGTGATGCCGCCGTCGAAGTTGATGCCGTCGGCGGTGAGGTCCTGGATGCGCACGTTCCTGATCGTCAGGCCGTCGAACGGGCCGGTGAACCACATCCCGGCCTTCGTGTGCTGGATCCACAGGTTGGTGATGGTGGAGCCGCCGCCCATCGCGCCGCCGATGCCGTTGACGTCCGCGGAGTCCACCCGCTCGGTGACCTCGCCGAAGATCGCGAAGTTGGACAGGTGGACGTTGGTGCTGGGATTGGGTGCCGCGTTGCCGTAGACGCCGACGCCAGCTCCGTGCAGCACGGTGTACCACGGGCCGGCGCCGGTCAGCGTCACGTCGTTGACCATCAGGTGCGCGGTGACCGTGAACTCCCCGGGAGGCAGGTAGACCGCGCGGTGCTGCTGGCTGCCGGCGTCAATGGCGTTCTGGATCGCGGCGGTCGAGTCGGCCTGGCCGGTCGGGTCGGCGCCGAAGGACAGCACGGACAGTGAGCCGGCTGCCTGGCCGGCGGGGCGACCTGCTCGAAGTCCGCGACGTCGATCGTGACCGGGACAGACGGGTCGGCGATCTGGAACCGCACCCGCGTGCCGCAGGGCAGAGTCCGGCCGAACATCGTGCGCACGTCGTCGTACATGTGGTGGCCGTGCAGGTCGGCCGGGTTGTTGGTGAACGGGTAGCTACCGTAGAACCAGGTGTATTTCGAGGTGAGGGTCAGGTCGGGGCTGGGCCTGCCGTTCACCGTGACGTGCAGCGGCGTGGTGAGGCCGGTGCCGTCAGCGGAGTCGGGGATCGAGTAGCGCAGGTCGACCGCGTTCGCCGGCCTGGTGAGGGTGAACTCGACATACTGGCCGGCGCCGCTGAGCGTCACCGCGGTGCGGCCGACGGCCTCAGCGGGCAGCGTGTAGAGGTTGTAGGACGGGCCGATCACCGTGCCGTTGGTGTGCGCCCCGACGGCGGAGTACTCGGTGAACGGGACGTTTGCGCCGCCGCCGCTGGCCGAGGTCGGCACCACCGGAGCGTGACTGGGAGTAGTAGCCCACGCCGGCGAGACGCCGGCGCCGGGCGAAGGCGGCCGCGCCCGCGAAGTGGCGGGCAGCCGGGCCGGAGCGGGCGGGGTGTTGGCCGAGGCCGGCTTGAGCGTGCTGGCGCTGGGCAGACGGGCCGGTGCCGGCGACGCGCTGGCCGCGCCGGCACCCGCAGTAGCTGTTAATGCGACGAGCGCGGCCACCACGGCGGCGCTGCCGGGGATACGTGCGGACATGGGCCATCCACCTTCCAGCCGGATACGGGCGAGCGCGAGGGGAGCTGGTGTGTCATGTTTTTTCCGTGGTTCATCCGATATGAAACACCCATGCACGAAGTCTTGCAATAATTCGTTGTGTTATTTCTCTACTCAGGCAGGGTCGTGCGGCTCTCCAGCTACTGGGGGCTGACGGGCTAAGACAGGAGCGTTCTGACCGCCTGGGGGCTGGCGAACGCGGTGCGAAGCTCGGCCAGCCGTTCCCGGTAGCGAGTCACGTTGTCCAGCTTGACCTGCTCGTAGCCGCGCACCTCGTCGGGCAGCGAGGCGAGCTCCACGGCGAGCGCGTGGTTTCCCGGGCTGAGACTGGCCACGAGCTCGTCGACCAGCCCGGTGTATTCGGCGACGAGCTCCCGCTCGGTGCGCCGGACCCGGGTGTAGCCGAACGGGTCGAGGCGGGTGCCGCGCAGCCGCCGCATCCGGACCAGGACACCGAAGACGGGGCGGAACCACGGCCCGAGGGTGATCTTCTTGTGCACGCCCAGCGCGCGGAGCAGCGGCGGGTGCAGGCGGTAGGACATCTTCGCGCCGGAGCCGAATCGCGACCGCGAGCTGGCGGCGAGGGCGGGGTCGAGTGACAGCCGCGCCACCTCGTACTCGTCCTTGTAGGCCATGAGCTTGTACAGGTAGCGGGCGACCGCCTCGGTGAGCTCGGTGCCGCCCGGGACGCGCTCGGCCTCGGCGCGGCGCACCCGCTCGACCAGCTCGGCGTACCGCCGCGCGTACCCGGCGTCCTGGTAGGCGACCAGATCCGCGGTGCGCAGCGCCACGATCCGGGCCAGCTCCGAACCGGCGGCGGCGCCCACCAGCGACGCCAGCGCCTGCGCCGCCGCGGGAGCCGGCCGCCCGGCCGCCGCAGGCGCGCGCAGGTCCGCCACGACGGCAGCGAACGCTTCGGGGTCGGCGACGGCCTGGCGGCCGCGGCGGAACGCCTGCAGGTTGGCGTCCGCCTTGACGCCGTTGAGCGTGATGGCCTGCTCGATCGCCTCGGCGGGCAGCGGCAGCGAGCCGGCCTGGAACGCCGCGCCGGTGAGCAGGATGTTGGCGAACTGGTCCTCGCCGAGCAGGGTCTCGGCCAGCCGGCGCGCGTCGAGGAACACCGCGTCACCGGCCCGGGTCGCGCGCCGGATGCGCCCGGTGACCTCGCCGGAGTCCGGGAAGGACGCCGATGTGTCGACGACCATCGCGCCGGTGGGCACTTCGGTCGTCGAGACCACCGCGACAGTGCGGGCCGGGTCGGCCGCGGCCAGGTGCCTGGGATCGGCGGCGACCAGCAGGTCACAGCCCAGGTACAGGTCGCACTCCCCCGCCGCGGCCTTGCTCGCCATCTCCGTCTCGGTATCGGCGATCTTCACGTCGGAGACGACGGCGCCGCCCTTCTGGGCCAGGCCGGTCTGGTCCAGCGCCTTGACCTGGCGCCCGGCGAGCATGGCGGCCGTGCCCAGGATCTGCGACAGCGTGACCACTCCGGTCCCGCCGACGCCGGTGATCCGGGTGACGTGCGAGCCGGTGACGGCGGGGCGCTGCGGCGCCGGGATCGCGGCCGCGTGCAGCGGCGGCGCCAGCCGGCGCGCCGCGCCGTCGCCCGGCCGGCCGGGGATCACCGTGAGGAAGGACGGGCAGTCACCTTCCAGGCAGGAGAAGTCCAGGTTGCACGAGGACTGGTCGATCTGCGTCTTGCGGCCGAACTCCGTCGGGACCGGCTGCACCGACAGGCAGTTGGACTTGCGGCCGCAGTCGCCACAGCCCTCGCAGGCCCTTTCGTTGATCATCACCCGCTCGGCCGGGGTGGCGGCCAGCCCGCGCTTGCGCTTGCGCCGCAGCTCGGTGGCGCACTCCTGGTCGTGGATGAGCACGGTGACGCCGGGCACCTTCGCCAGCGTCTCCTGCGCCTCGACGACCCGGTCCCGGTGCCAGACCAGGACGCCGTCGGGCAGCTTCTCCCGCCGGTAGCGGCGGGGGGCCTCGGTGGTGATGATGATCCGGCGCACCCCTTCGGCGGCGAGCGTCCGGGTGATCTCCGGCACGCCCATCACCCCGGCCGGCTGCTGGCCGCCGGTCATCGCGACGGCGGAGTTGTAGAGCAGCTTGTAGGTGATGTTCACGCCGCCCGCGACGGCGGCGCGGACCGCGAGGCTGCCGGAGTGGTGGAAGGTGCCGTCGCCGATGTTCTGCAGCAGGTGCTCGTTGTCCACGAACGGCGCCATGCCGATCCACTGCGCCCCTTCGCCGCCCATCTGGGTGAGCCCGGTCACGGTGCCGACCTGGCCCTCGTCCATCAGCAGCACCATCGCGTGGCAGCCGATGCCGCCGCCGACCAGCGATCCCTCCGGGGTCTTGGTGGAGCTGTTGTGCGGGCACCCGGAGCAGAAGTACGGGGTGCGGGCCAGCAGCGGCAGCTCGATCCGGTCCCGGCGCGGGCGGGCCGATTCCTGCCAGTGCCGCACCGACGGGAAGTCGCCGTGCGCCAGCAGCCGCGGGGCGAGGCCGGCCGCGATGACGTCCGGGTCCAGCTGGCCGTCGGCCTTGAACAGCTCGCTGCCGTCGGGGTGGCACTTACCGGTGACGGCCGGCGCGTCCGGCCGCCCGTACAGCAGATCCTTCACCGCGCTCTCGACGAAGGACCGCTTCTCCTCGACCACGATGATCTCGCTCAGCCCGGCGGCGAACCGCTGCACGATCCCCGGCTCCAGCGGGTAGATCATGCCCAGGTGCAGCAGGCGTACGCCGCGCCGGGCCAGCTCGGCGTCGTCGAGGCCGAGGACGCGCAGCGCCTGGCGCAGGTCGAGGAACGTCTTGCCGGCGGCCGCGATGCCGATCCGGTCGCCGGCGCCGGCCCGCAGCAGCCGGTTGAGGCCGTTCGCGGCGGCGTAGCGGCGGGCCAGCTCCAGCCGCGCGCCGTTCCTGCTGCGCTCGAGCTCGGCCAGGTCGGGCTGCAGCATCCGGGCCGTGACGCGGTGGGCGAAACGCTGGCCGTCCACCACCGGGTCCGGCAGCACGGGCACGATCCGGTCCGGGTGCACCTGCACGGTGCCGGAGCCGTCCGCGACATCAGTGGCGATCTTGACCCCGGTCCACAGCCCGCTGGCCCGCGACAGCGCGACGCCGTGCAGGCACAGGTCGAGCACGTCCTGGGGAACGGCCGGGTACAGCGTGGGCATGCCGAGGTCGGCGAGCAGCTGCTCGGAGGCGCCGGGGACCGTGGACGACTTCGCGTCCGGGTCGTCCCCGACCAGGGCCAGCGCCCCGCCGGACGGATGGGTGCCCATGAGGTTGGCGTGCCGCAGCGCGTCGGACGCGCGGTCCAGCCCGGGCGACTTGCCGTACCACAGGCCGGTCACGCCCTCGAACCGGCGGCCGGCGGCCGTGGCCGCCAGCTGGGAGCCCTGCACCGCGGTGGCCGCCAGCTCCTCGTTCACCCCGGGGCGGAAGACGATGCCGTACTCGTCCAGCAGCGCCTGCTGCCGGCTGAGCTCGAGATCGTAACCGGCCAGCGGGGAGCCCTCGTAGCCGGAGATGAACACCGCCGTGTTGCGCCCCGCGCGGCGATCCGCCCGCCGCTGGTCCAGCGGCAGCCGGGCCAGCGCGTGGATCCCGGTGAGATGGACGAGGCCGTCGGTGATCAGGTACCTGTCGTCGAGCCTGGACTGGACGCGGGGTGCGGTCACGGGCGTTCCGCCTTCTGCGCAGTGGTCGGGGAATGTCACCAGGATGGCACCGAGCCCGGCCGGTGCGCGAACGCGGTCACGGCTCTGGCCGTGGTGGCCAGAGCCGTGATGGGCGAGCGTCCAGTCAGCCGCCCTGGTCACCCACCGGCTTACAGGTTGGGTGAGGCATCGTCCGCCGGCTCCTGCGGGTCAACGCCCGTGGAATCGCGTGCGGTAGACGTGCCGGTCGGGCGCTGTGACTCGCCCTGCGGCGGCCCGTCGGAGCGACCCGGCTCCTTGCCCTCCTCATCGGCGATGTCCTCAGCGCGCCTGGTGCTGCTCTGGCCGACGTTCCCGCCGGTCAGGTCCGCGCCCTGGATGGCGGCGCCGGTGGCCTCGTCCTGGGTGTCGTTCCCCTCGAAGGCCTTCTTATTGCCCTCGACCGCGCTCTGCTTGGCCTCACCGGTACCGGGCGCATCCGGCGCCCAGCCGTGGTGATCCTCATCGACCACGCCGCGGTCGGTCTGGATGTCCTCGTTCTGTGTATCCGCCATGTCGCCCTCCCTTAGGCGTTAGGCCCCACCTGCTGCCCGCGCACGAGCCGGACAAACACCCGTGCGCGCATTGCCGCGCAAGTGGACCCCGCAAAAGGGAAAAAACGGTCGTAAGGACTTAGCCCTTCGTGGCCAGGGTCTTGAGCTGGGACTTGGCGCCGTTGAAGACGTCCTGGTCGCCGGGCAGGGATCCGTGGTCGGCGTACTGCCAGAAGGTATAGAAGCCCCAGCCGTTCGGCAGCGTGCCGCCATGGCTGGCCGAGTAGTTGGCGACCCACAGCGGGTCGTACTTGCCGAACCCGCCGTTGTTGCCGGTGCAGGTGGTCCACCAGTCGGTGGTGGAGTAGATCACCGGGTAGGCGTGCTCGCGGTAGGCGTACTCGTTGACGAAGCTCCAGACCCAGCTCACCATCTGGGACTGGGTCAGGCCGTAGCACTCCGAGCCGTACGGGTTGTACTCGATGTCCAGCGCGCCGGGCAGCGTCTTGCCGTCAGCAGACCAGCCGCCGCCGTGCGCGATGAAGTAATCGGCCTGGGTCTTGCCGCTGGAGTTGTTCGGGATCGCGAAGTGGTACGAGCCGCGGATCACGCCGTAGTTGTAGGGGCCTTCGTACTGGTTGTAGAAGTCCGGGTTGGTGTAGTACGTGCCCTCGGTCGCCTTGGTATAGGAGAAGTCAATGTACGGGGCGACATTGGCCCAGTTGATGTTGCCCTGGTAGGCACTGATGTCGATGCCCGGAAGCGCCGTGGTGGCGGCCGCCGCCTTCGTCGCGGGCCGGACGGCAGGACCGCCGCGGAGATAGTGCGGAATGGTCGAGCCCATGAAGTCCAGCCGGGGATGGGTGATCTGCTCGGGATGGATCGGCGTGGAGGCGGAAGACGGCTGGGTCACCGGGACGGCGCGCCCCGACGCGGTCATCGCCCGCACGACCGGCGCGTGCGAGCTCTCCCCTGAGGCCGGGATGCTGGCCTGTGCCGCCGTCGTGCCCAGGGCGGCAGTGCCGCTGATCAGCGCGATCGCCGCGGCGGTCGCGGCCGTCCGGCGGCGCGGCCACGAGATACGGGGGCGTGGGGGTAGTGACACGGGATCTCCAGGAAGTCACGGGAAGGGAGATGCAAACGTCCCCTAGCATGCACAGGCCCACGGGGATGCGCCACCGATTGCGACAAACTCACCCCTTGGCAAGATTTGCCAGCAATGCCGTCTCCGTTGCATTTGGGCCCCCCGCCACTGGCGCCTCACCACCGAGCCCCCGCCGCGATGTCCCCGCACGTCCCAGCTGTCCGGGACAAGTTCATCCGCATGAAACCCGGCTGCAATATCGTGCACGCATGCGGTTGACCGAACACGAGCAGGAACGGCTGCTGATCACGCTGGCCGCGGACGTGGCCGAACGGCGCCGGGGCAGGGGCCTCAAGCTCAACTACCCGGAAGCTGTCGCCATCCTGACCTCCTTCGTGCTGGAAGGCGCCCGGGACGGCCGGTCGGTGGGCGAGCTGATGTCGGCAGGCCGCGAGGTGCTGCGCCGCGACGACGTCATGCCCGGGGTACCGGAGCTGCTGGACTCCGTTCAGGTCGAGGCGACCTTCCCGGACGGCACCAAGCTGGTCACCCTGCACGGGCCGATCCGGTGAGCACGAGCCTGCCCGGTGACACGGGCCTGCCCGCCGCCGGGACAGGACCCGTGGTCCCGGGCGAAATCCTGACCGCCGACGGCACGATCGAACTGAGCCCGGGCCGGCACCGGGTGGAGCTCACCGTCGAGAACCGCGGCGACCGGCCGATCCAGGTCGGCTCGCACTATCACTTCGCCGCGGCCAACCCGGCGCTGTCCTTCGACCGGGGCGCGGCGTGCGGCTACCGGCTCGACGTGCCCGCCGGAACGTCGGTCCGGTTCGAGCCCGGCATGACGCGGCAGGTGACGCTCGTCGCGCTGGCCGGAGCGCGGGTGGTGCCGGGGCTGCGGCCGGAGTGGGCCGGGAAGCTCGATGACTGACATCTCCCGCCGCCGGTACGCGGCGCTGTACGGCCCGACTACCGGTGACCGGATCCGGCTCGCCGACACCGACCTGCTGATCGAGGTCACCGAGGACCGGTGCGGTGGCCCCGGTCCGCTGGCCGGGGACGAGGCGATCTTCGGCGGCGGCAAGGTGATCCGCGAGTCGATGGGCCAGTCCGTGGCCACCCGCGCGGAGGGAACGCCGGACGTGGTGATCACCGGGGTCGTGGTGCTCGACCACTGGGGCGTGATCAAGGCGGACGTGGGCGTCCGCGACGGCCGGATCACCGCCCTGGGCAAGGCCGGCAACCCGGACACGATGGACGGCGTCACCCCCGAGCTCGTCATCGGCCCGTCCACCGAGGTGATCGCCGGCAACGGGCTGATCCTCACCGCCGGCGGCATCGACAGCCACGTCCACTTCATCGCGCCGCAGCAGATCCCGGTCGCGCTGGCGGCGGGGATGACCACGCTCATCGGCGGCGGCACCGGCCCGGCCGAGGGAACCAAGGCGACCACGGTCACGCCCGGCGCGTTCTGGCTCGACATGATGCTCGCGTTGACGGCGCAGTGGCCGGTGAACATCGCGCTGCTCGGCAAAGGCAACACGATGAGCAGCGAGGGCCTGTGGGAGCAGTTGCGGGCCGGCGCGGCCCGCTTCAAGCTGCACGAGGACTGGGGCACCACGCCGGCCGTCATCGACGCCTGCCTCACCGTCGCCCAGGCGGCCGGCGTCCAGGTGGCCATCCACACCGACACGCTCAACGAGGCCGGCTATCTCGAGTTGACGCTGGCGGCGATCGGCGGCCGGCCGATCCACACGTACCACACCGAGGGCGCCGGCGGCGGGCACGCACCGGACATCATCAAGGTCGCCGCGCACCGCAACGTGCTGCCGTCCTCGACGAACCCGACCCGCCCGTACACCCGCAACACGCTGGACGAGCACCTCGACATGCTGATGGTGTGCCATCACCTCAACCCGTCGATCCCCGAAGATCTCGCCTTTGCCGAGTCGCGGATCCGGCCCACGACGATGGCCGCCGAGGACGTGCTGCACGACCTCGGCGCGATCTCCATGATCGGCTCGGACTCGCAGGCGATGGGCCGGATCGGCGAGACGATCATCCGTACCTGGCAGACGGCGCACGTGATGAAGCAGCGCCGCGGCGCGCTGCCCGGCGACGGCCCGGCCGACAACCTGCGCGCCCGCCGCTACGTCGCGAAGTACACGATCGGGCCGGCCGTCACGCACGGCCTGGACGGCGAGATCGGCTCGGTGCAGCCGGGCAAGGTGGCTGACCTGGTGCTGTGGGAGCCCGGGTTCTTCGGCGTCCGGCCGCACCTGGTGGTCAAGGCCGGCGTGATCGCCTGGGCCGCCATGGGCGACGCCAATGCATCCATCCCGACCCCGCAGCCGCAGCTGCCACGGCCGATGTTCGGCGCGTTCGGCGCGATGCCGGCCCGGCTCGGCCTGCACTTCGTGTCGCCCGCCGCGCTCGAGGCCGGCCTCGGCGACCGCTGGGCCAGCGACCGCCCGCTGGTGGCGACCAAGGACGTGTCCGGGCTGTCGAAGGCGAGCCTCCCGGAGAACGACGCGCTGCCGTCGATCGACGTGGACAGCGAGACGTTCGCGGTGCGCGTCGACGGCGAGCTCATCGAGCCGCAGCCGGCCATGGAGCTGCCGATGGCCCAGCGCTACTTCCTCTTCTGAGCCATGAACACGCTGCTGCTCCTCCTGCTCGACTCCCGGGCCCCCGCCGGGGCGCACAACCACTCGGCCGGGATGGAGGCCGCGGTCGGCACCGGCCTGGTCACCGGCCT
This sequence comes from uncultured Actinomycetes bacterium, assembly GCA_963702235.1. GTDB lineage: Bacteria > Actinomycetota > Actinomycetes > Streptosporangiales > Streptosporangiaceae > PALSA-505. Next base: position 235,574 of record CAVPBZ010000007.1, on the reverse strand, counting down.
GGCTGATCTGGAAAACTTCTGCCGGGCGCGGCTCGCGACCTCGGCCCGGGTGGCTGCCGCCTTCGCCGCCGCCGCGTGCCATCTCCATGATCAATATCCCGAACGGCACGCGACTGAGCTCGCTGCCCGCCCCCATGACCGTGCTGCCGAGCACTCGGTCCCCGGGCGGAGCCGTTCGGAAGAATGGGCGTTGCTGGACGCCGAACTCGATGCGCGGACCCCGTCGGAGGCCGCGCGCGGCGCGTCCCGGCAGCTCGGCGGCGGGCTGCTGCGGCTGCTGCGCTCGGTGCTGCCGGGCGCGGACCTGGACACGCCGTGGGCGCTGTGCGGCGCGCCGGCGCCGCACCACCCGCTCGTGCTGGGCGCCGGCGTCGCGCTGGCGGGCGGCACACCCCTGCTGGCCGCGCGGGCCGCGGCGCTGGCGGCGTGCGCCGGCCCGGCCAGTGCCGCGGTCCGCCTGCTCAGCCTCGACCCGTTCGCCGTCCAGGCCCTGCTGGCCCGGCTGGCACCGGGCATTGACGCCTGCGCGCAGTCCGCCGCGCTGACGTCGGCGGCCTCGCCGGGGTCACTGCCCTGCGCCGCCGCGCCCGCGCTCGACCTGCTCGCCGACGTCCATCTCACCGCGGAGGTGCGTCTGTTTGCATCCTGACCAGCCCCACGTCCATCGGCACGAGGCCGGCCCGGCCGCGGGCGCGCCGCCGGGCGCCCGGGTGCCCCGGATCGGCATCGGCGGCCCGGTTGGCAGCGGCAAGACCGCGCTGGTCGCCGCGCTGTGCCGGGCGCTGTCGGCCGAGCTGACGATCGGCGTCGTCACCAACGACATCTACACCACCGAGGACGCCGACTTCCTGCGCCGGGCGGGCGTGCTGCCGGACGCCAGGATCCGGGCCGTGCAGACCGGCGCCTGCCCGCACACCGCGATCCGCGACGACATCAGCGCGAACCTCGATGCGGTCGAGCGGCTCGAGGCCGACCACCCGGGCCTGGAGCTGGTCCTCGTCGAGAGCGGTGGCGACAACCTCACCGCGACGTTCTCCTACGGGCTGGTGCACCGCCAGATCTTCGTCATCGACGTGGCCGGCGGCGACAAGGTGCCGCGCAAGGGCGGCCCCGGGGTCACCCGTTCCGACCTGCTCGTGATCAACAAGACCGATCTCGCCGGGTTCGTCGGCGCCGACCTGGAGGTGATGGCGCGGGACGCCGCGGCGGTGCGCGCCGGCCGGCCGGTGCTGTTCACCTCGCTCGCCGGCGACCCGGCGGCCGGCCAGGTGGCGGCGTGGGTGCGTTCGGTCCGCTCCGCGATCACGGCACCGTGACCGCCCGGCCGCGGCCGCGCGTGCGGCGCTCCGGCAGGCGGAGACCGTGATCGCGCGAACGGCGGCGGTCGTCGAGCCGGGCGGCGTGCTCGGCGAACTGGCCTGCGCGCCGCCGCTGACGCTGCGGCAGGTGCATAGTGACGCCGCGGACCGGTGCGAGCTGCGGCTGGTCGGCACCGCGGCCGGGCCGCTGGCCGGTGACGACCTGGCGGTCTCGCTGCGGCTGCAGGCCGGCGCGCGCGCCACGCTGCGGGCCACCGGCGCCAGCGTGGCCCAGGGCCGCGCCGGCGGCGGGCCGGCCGAACTGGCGATCCGCGCCGATCTCGGCGTGGGCTCGGACCTGGTCGCCGACCCCGGTGCGCTGATCGTCTGTCAGGGCAGCCGGGTGAACGTCCGGGTCAAGCTGGCGCTTGACGCCGGCGCCGCCGTCGAGTGGCGGGAGCTGATCGTGCTCGGCCGCAGCGGCGAACCGCCGGGGCAGGCCACGCTGCGCTGGGACGTGACCCGGGCGGGCCGACCGGTGCTGCGCCAGTTCGCCGACCTCGCCGACCCGGCGCTGAGCGGCTGGGCCGGGCTCACCGCCGGCCGCCGGGTGCTCGCCTGTGCGCTGATCGCCGGCCCCGCGGTCAGCGCCCGCACGGTTGTCGCGTCGCCGGCGGCCGTCGCGCAGCGGCTGGCCGGCCAGGCACTGCTCGTCACCGTGCTCGCCGACGACACCGCGGCCGCGACCCGGCAACTCGACGACCTCTGCGCCGCTGCCTCGCCGCGTGAAACACGGCCTTAGCCGGACGGGTGGTTGCGAAACGCAGCCTTAGTCCGGATGACATCGATCGGTAATCAGCCGCCGCTCGACTTGAACCTATGCAAACTGCCGGGATAACCCAGCGGCCGCAGGCCCGGTCAGCGGCCGGCGGCAGCCACTATCCGGTCGCCGTCATCGGCGCCGGGCAGGCGGGCCTGGCGATCAGCTATCACCTGACCAGGCTCGGCATCGACCACGTCGTGCTCGAGCGCCAGCGCATCGGCTACGAGTGGCGCGAGCGGCGCTGGGACTCGTTCTGCCTGGTCACGCCCAACTGGCAGTGCCAGCTGCCCGGATGGCCGTACCACGGCCCGGATCCGGACGGCTTCATGGGCCGCGACGAGATCGTGGCGTACGTGGCCGGGTACGCTGCGTCGTTCGGGCCGCCGGTGCGCGAGGACACCGGCGTGACCAGGCTGCGGCGCGACCCCGGCGGCACCTTCGAGATCTGCACCAGCCGCGGCGACCTGACCGCCGGGCAGGTGGTGGTGGCCACCGGCCCGTACCACCGGGCGCGGCTGCCGCGCCTGGCCTCGCGGCTGCCGGACGGCATCGCTTCGGTGCACTCGTCGCAGTACCGCAGCCCGGCCGCGCTGCCGGCCGGGGCCGTGCTCGTCGTGGGCACCGGGCAGTCCGGCGGGCAGATCGCCGAGGACCTGCACCTGGCCGGGCGGCAGGTGCACCTCGCGACCGGCAGCGCGCCGCGGGTCGCGCGCCGGTACCGCGGCCGGGACGTGGTGGCGTGGCTGGACGAGATGGGCCACTACGACCGCGGCGTGGACGAGTTCGAGGACGCCGACGCGCTGCGGCTGCGGGCCAATCACTACGTCACCGGCCGGGACGGCGGCCACGACATCGACCTGCGGGCTTTCGCCCGCGAGGGGATGCGGCTCTACGGGCGGCTGACCGGGATCAGTGGCACCCGGGCCGGCTTCGCGCCGGATCTGGCCAGGAACCTGGACAGCGCGGACGCGGTGTCGGAAGGCATCAAGGACTCGATCGACGCGTTCATCGCCGGCCGCGGCATCGCCGCGCCCGCCGAGGCCCGGCGGCCCCCGGTCTGGCAGCCGGACCGCGAGCCGGGCGAGCTTGACCTGGCGGCGAGCGGGATCAGCGCCGTGGTCTGGGCCACCGGGTTCCGCCGGGAGTACTCCTGGCTCGAGCTGCCGGTCTTCGACGGCCGCGGCTATCCCGTGCACACCCGCGGCGTCACCAGCTGCCCCGGCCTGTACGTCCTCGGCCTGCCCTGGCAGTACACCTGGGGATCGGGCCGGTTCTGCGGGGTCGGCAGGGACGCCGCGCACCTGGCCGAGCACATCCGCGGCGGCGCCGGGACCGGCTGCTGCGCTGACGTGCAGGTTCCCGCTCCCGCCGCCGCGGCGGCAGGAACGAGCGCGGCATGACGGGCCGGCGGCCTGGCTGCGGCAGGAGGCACCGGCATGGCTGAGCCGATCCGCGACGCGCACCGGCACCTGGGGGTGCTGCCCGCCTTCCCGTTCTACTCCGGCCCGCCCGTCCAGCCGGATGTCCGGGCGCCGGGCACGGTCGCCCAGCTCATCGCCGACCTGGACGCCGACGGCGCCGAACGGGCCATCGTGCTGCCCAACTACGGCGTGCCGGACCCGGACATCGCGTTCTCGTTCAACGAGCTCTGCCTGGAGGCCGCGGCGGCCGATGACCGGATCCGGTGCGGGCTGTGGGTCTCGCCCCGGCCGCAGGACGCCGGCCGCACGGCGGCCGCGCTGGCGCTGGCCGCCGAGTCCGGCGTCCGGGCGCTCAAGCTCAGCTTCCTGCTGGGCGGCCGGCCGTCCGACCCGGACTGCCGGCCCGCGCTGGACCAGATCTTCGCCGCCGCGCGCCGGCACGGCCTGGTCGTGCACGTGCACACCTCGCCGGGTGCCGCCTCCGACATCGACGAGGTCGGCCACCTCGTCAACTGGTACGCCGACGACGTGCCGGTGCACCTGGTGCACTTCGGCGGCGGCGTCAGCGGCCACATCAAGCTCGCCGGATCACGGTTCTTCGACTGGATCGCCGCGGGCAAGCGGGTTTACACCGACCTGTCGTGGGCGGTCGGATTCGCCCCGCGGTGGCTGGCCGGCGAGATCGACCGGCGCGGGGCCGGCCACGACCGGGTCCTGTTCGCCAGCGACGAGCCCTGGGGCGACTACCCGGGCGAGCAGGCCAGGCTCGCCGCCGCGGCCGGCGACGGCGAACTGGCGCGGCTGATGTTCTCCGGCAACTTCGACGAGCTCTACGGCTGACGGCGACATGCCATTCTCCCGAACGGCTGCCGCCCCGCGACCGACGCACGAAAGCCCATCACCGGAAAGGCAGGACCAGGCATGCCCGATCTGACCGAACTCGAGAAGCAGAGCATGGAGGAGATCCAGCACCCGGCGCTGCCGGAGGGATCGACCATCTACGGCGGCACCAAGGTGTTCCCCGACTACCGGGCCGAGAACGGGGAGAGCTACTTCACCCTCGTGCACGGCATCGCGCACGAGTCGTCGGTGAGCTTCGTCGCGATCCTGCAGGCCACCCGCGCGCTGCGGAAGGGCTTCGATGCGGCGATCTACTTCTACGGCCCCGGCTCGCTGAACTGCCTGGCCACCCGCGGCTTCCCCACCACGGGCAACTCGGCCTTCCCCGGCGAGCACAACATCAACCAGCAGATCGCCACGTTCATCGCCGAGGGCGGCAAGGTGTACTGCTGCCGGTTCGGCCTGTCGCTGCACGGCGCGCGCGAGGAGGACCTCATCGAGGGGGTCATCCCGACGCATCCGCTGGACGTGCAGGACGCGCTGATCCACTACGCGCGCAAGGGCGCGATCATCAACTCCACCTACATGTTCTAGGCCTGCGATGCGGACGCAGACCACGGCTGCGGTCCTGGCCGACGTCGCCAGCCGCGGCATCGCGCTGACGGCACCGGTCCGGCGGCAGGGCGGTGCCGGGCCGAGCGACGACGGGCACGTGCTGGTCAACGGGGCCAATGCCGCCTTGCCGCTCAACCCGCGCAGCCGGTACGCGGTGCGGGACGGCAGGCTGCTCGATGGCGGCACCGATACCGGGCTGAGCATCGAGGCTGTCCGGCGCCCGGCGTTCTACGACCTGACGACGGCCGATGGCGTGCCGTACGAGCAGATCGCGCGGCTGCACGGCGCCGACGTCCTGGCCACGACCGTCGTGCAGACCTGCATCAGGTACGGCGAGCAGGACCGGTGCCGGTTCTGCGCGATCGAGGAGTCGCTGCGCGCGGGCGCGACGATCGCGGCCAAGACCCCGGACCAGCTCGCCGAGGTGGCCGACGCCGCGGTCACGCTCGACGGGGTACGGCAGATGGTGATGACCACCGGCACCACGACCGGCCCGGACCGGGGCGCGCGGTACCTGGCCCGGTGCGTGCGGGCCGTGCTGGCGGCGGTGCCCGGGCTGCCGATCCAGGTGCAGTGCGAGCCGCCGGCCGACCTGTCCGTGCTCACCGCGCTGCGGGACGCGGGCGCGGCCGCCATCGGCATGCACGTCGAGTCGCTCGACGACGAGGTGCGCAGGCGGTGGATGCCCGGCAAGGCGAGCGTGCCGCTGGCCAGCTACCACACGGCGTGGGACGAGGCGGTCCGGGTGTTCGGCGGCAACCGGGTCTCCACCTACCTGCTGGTCGGGCTGGGCGAGGATCCGGACGAGCTGATCGAGGGCTGCGCCGGCCTGATCCGCCGCGGCGTGTACCCGTTCGTCGTGCCGTTCCGGCCGCTGGCCGGCACGCTGGCCCGGCGGGACGGGGTGCCCGCGCCGCCCGCCGCGCTGCTGCGGTACGTGACCGAGGCGGTGGCGGCCCTGCTGCGGGACGCGGGCATGACCGGCGCGGACCAGCAGGCAGGCTGCGCCGCGTGCGGCGGCTGCAGCGTGCTGCAGGCGGCGGGCGGGTGACAGCGGTGCGGACGGAGACCGACATGCACGTGCTGCTCGGCGATCTGCGGGCGGCGGGCGGGTGACGGCGGTGCGGACGGAGACCGACGTGCTCGTCCTGCTCGGCGACCGCAGCAGCATCGAGCGGCGGCCCCGGCTGTGGATCGAGCAGGCCGGCGACCCGGCCGCCGTGGCCGCGTACCGGGCGCTGCGCACCGAGGTGTTCGTGCGCGAGCAGGGGCTGTTCCGCGGCGGCGACGCCGACGAGCGGGACGGCGATCCGCGCACGATCGTGCTGGTGGCCAGGGACAGCCAGAGCGGCGCGGTCATCGGCGGCGTCCGGCTGGGACCGGCCGGCGACGGGCCGGACCTGGGCTGGTGGGCGGGCAGCAGGCTGGCGGTGCACCCGGCTGCCCGCGGCCGCGCCGGCGTCGGCTCGGCGCTGGTGCGCGCGGCGTGCGCGCGGGCGGAGACCGAGGGCGCGCTGCGGTTCGACGCCACCGTGCAGGCCCGCAACGAGCCGCTGTTCAGCCGGCTGGGCTGGCAATCGGTGCGGCCGGTGACGGTGGCCGGCGCGCCGCACGTGCTGATGCGCTGGCCGGTCGGGCGGATCGCCGCGCTGGCCGCCGCGACCAAGAGCGCGCTCGGGCCGCTGCTGGCCGGCTTGCCCGGACGGCCGCCCGGGTTCGGCGGGGACGACGGCGCCCCGGTGCCCGGCAGTGACCTGGTGGCCGCGTGCGACGCGATCCTGCCCTCGATGGTCGAGCGGGATCCGGCCTGGGCCGGCTGGTGCGGCGTGCTGGCCAACCTCAACGACCTGGCCGCGATGGGCGCCGAGCCGGTCGGCCTGCTGGACGCGGTCGCCGCGCGGGACGCCGCGCGGGCCGCGCAGATACTGTCCGGCCTGCGGGCCGCGTGCCTGGCCTACGGCGTTCCCGTGCTCGGCGGGCACACCCAGCTGGGCGTCTCCGCCGCGCTGTCGGTCACCGCGCTCGGCCGCGCGGCGCGGCCGGTGCCGGGCGGCGGCGGCCGCCCGGGGCACCGGGTCCGGCTGACCGCCGACACCGGCGGCGGCTGGCGGCCCGGGTACCACGGCAGGCAGTGGGACTCCACGACGCACCGGCGCACCGGCGAGCTGCGCGCCATGCTCGGCGCGGTGGCGGCCGCGGCGCCCGCGGCGGCCAAGGACGTGTCGATGGCCGGGATCGCCGGGACGCTGGGCATGCTGGCCGAGGCCAGCGGCTGCGCCGCCGTGCTCGAGGTGGCGCGGGTGCCGAGGCCAGCCGGGGCGGCCATGGCCGACTGGCTGACCTGCTTCCCCGGTTTCGCGATGCTCACCGCCGCCCCGGCGGGCGGCCCGCCGCTGCCGGCCGGGCCCGCGGTCGGCGCCAAGTGCGGCGAGCTGACGACCGGACACGGGGTGACGCTGCGCTGGCCGGACGGCGACGAGACGCCAGTGATCGGCGGCCCGGTGACCGGGCTGGGGCCAGCATGAGCGAGCTGGCGGGGCGTCAGCGCACGCCGAAGGCGGGCGGAGGTAGCGCATGGGCACGCTGACCATGGCGGCTGCGGCAGCGCCGTTCGGGAGAAATCTCGACGAGGATTTTGCCCGGATCGCACAGCTGATCACGGAGGCCCGCCGGGCGGGGGCAGGGCTGCTCGCGCTGCCCGAGGCCTGCCTCGGCGGTTACCTCGCCGACCTGGACGGCGGGGCCGAGGGGCCGCCCGCGCTGGATCCCGACGGCCCGGAGATCCGCCGGCTGGCCGCGCTGGCCGGCGAGATCGTGGTGTGCGCGGGCTACTGCGAGCAGTCCGGCGGGCGGCGCTACAACAGCGCGGTGTGCGTGACCGGCGACGGCGTCCTCGGGCGGCACCGGAAGGTGCACCAGCCACTCAGCGAGGACGGCAGCTACGCGGCGGGCAGCGGCTTCGCCGCGTTCGACACCCCGGCCGGGCGGGTCGGCATGATGATCTGCTACGACAAGGCGTTCCCCGAGTCCGCGCGCGCGCTCGCGCTGGACGGGGCGCAGATCCTGGTGTGCATCTCCGCGTGGCCGGCCAGCCGGACCAGCCCGGCCGCGGACCTGGCCGAGGACCGGTGGACCCATAGGTTCGACTTGTTCGACCAGGCGCGGGCGCTGGAGAACCAGGTCGTGTGGCTGTCGGCCAACCAGTCCGGCTGCTTCGGGTCGCTGCGGTTCGTGGCCCGGGCGAAGGTGGTCGGGCCCGGCGGCGAGGTGCTGGCCGCGACCGGCACGGGGCCGGGGCTGGCGGTGGCCGGGCTGGACGTGCCGGCCGCGATCGAGGCGGCGCGGCGGTCGATGGGGCACCTGCGGGACCGCAGGCCGGAGACCTACGGGCCGGCGGCCGTGCCGCGGCCGGCCTGGGGCGGCCGGCCGGTGGTGCCGCTCGGCGACCGGCGCTGACGGTGCCCGTCACCCGCATCGCCGCGGCAGCCGCGCACTTCGGCCGCGACCTCGAGTTCGACCTGGCCCGGATCGGCAAGCTGATCGAGGACGCGCGCCGGGCCGGGGCGGCGGTACTGGTGCTGCCGGACGCCGCGCTCGGCGGCTACGTGACCGACCTGCGGCATCCCGATCCCGAGGCGCTGCCGCCCGCGCTCGGCGCCGGCGACCCGATGCTCAAGCGGGTGGCCGCGCTCGCGGCCGACATGGTGGTGTGCGTGGGCTTCTGCGAGGCGGACGGCGCCGACCGGTACAACGCGGCGGCCTGCGTGAGCGGCGACGGGATCCTCGGCGCGCACCGCAAGGTGCACCTGCCGGCCGGGGAAGCCGCCGCGTACCGGGCCGGGGACCGGTTCGACGCGTTCGACACCCCGGCGGGCCGGATCGGGATGCTGATCGACTACGACAAGACGTTCCCCGAGGCGGCGCGGAGCCTGGCGCTGGACGGGGCCGAGATCCTGGCCTGCCTGTCCGCGTGGCCTGCCAGCATCACCAACCGGGCGCCCCGCGTCACCCAGGACCGGCAGGCGCGGCTGTTCGACCTGTACGACTGCGCCCGGGCCGCGGAGAACCAGGTCGTGCTGGCCTCATCGAACCAGACCGGGGCCATTGGCGGCATGCGCTTCCTCGGCCAGGCCAAGGTGGTCGGACCGGGCGGCAACATCCTCGCCCGCACCTGGTCCAAGGCCGGCCTCGCGGTCGCCGAGCTGGACGTGGCCGCCGAGATCGAGCGGGCCCGGCGGGTGCTGCGGCACCTGAGCGAGCGGCGGCCCGCGACCTACCGCGGCGAGGCACAGTGACCGGGCGGCCGCTGTCTGTCGCGCTGCTGACCTACTCCACCAAGCCCCGCGGCGGCGTGGTGCACACGCTCGCGCTGGCCGAGGCGCTGGCGCGGGCCGGGCAGCAGGTCACCGTCTGGAGCCTCGGCCGGGGCGGCGACACCGGGTTCTTCCGGCCGGTCGATCCGGCGGTCCGGCTGCGGGTCGTGCCGTTTCCCGACGCCGAGGGCGAAGGGGTCGGTGAGCGGGTGCTGCGCTCGATTGCGGTGCTGCGCGCCGCGTTCGGGCCCGGCGACGACGAGTCCGGCGGTCACGAGCCCAGCCGCGACGGGCCCGGCGGCTACGACATCGTGCACGCCCAGGACTGCATCAGCGCCAACGCGGCCGGCCGCTGCCTGCGGACCGTGCATCACATCGACCACTTCACCACGCCCGAACTGGCCCGCTGTCACGAGCGGGCGATCAGGGAACCATCCGGGCACGTATGCGTCTCCGCGGCGGTGGCGGCCGAGCTGCGGGCGGGCTGGAGCATCGAGGCCCAGGTCATCCCGAACGGCGTGGACGCCGAGCGGTTCGCCGCCGCGGCCGGCCCGGCCGCGGCGGGGGCCCGGCAGCGCTGGCGGCGCCGGCTGGGGCGTTACCTGCTGGCGGTCGGCGGGATCGAGCCGCGCAAGGGGTCGATCGAGCTGCTCGACGCCTTCGCCCGGCTGCGGCTGGCTGATCCGGATATCCGGCTGGTGGTGGCCGGCGGCGACACGCTGTTCGACTACCGCCCGTACCGGGCCCGGTGGGAGGCGCACGCTGCCGGGCTCGGCCTCGACCCGGTCGTGCTCGGCCCGGTCGGCCACGACGAGCTGCCGCCTCTCGTGGCGGCGGCCGCCGCGTTCGCGTTCCCGTCCAGTAAGGAGGGCTTCGGCCTGGCCGCGATGGAGGCGCTCGCGGCCGGCGTGCCGGTGGTGGCCAGCGACCTGCCGGTGCTGCGGGAGGTGTTCGGCGAGGCCGTGGCGTTCGCCGCCGGCCCGGATGCCTTCGCGGCTCGGCTGCGCGATGCCCTGGACGGCCCGGCGCCTGCCCGGCGGGCCGCCGGGCAGGCGCTCGCCGCGCGCTACACCTGGGACGCCGCGGCCGCCCGGCACCTGGCGCTCTACCGCGCGATCGCCGGGCCGGCCCGGCAGCCCGGCCGGAATACGCGGCCCGGGGGGCCTATTGACCGCCCCGCAGGGCGGTGTTACTTACTTTCTAGTAGGCCCCCATTCTCTGGTGTTCCCCCACAAGGAGAAGCCCGTGCCGCCACGTGCCCGTTCCCGCCGCCGTCTGCTGCTCACAGCCATTACTGCCTGCGCCTGTGCCGTGCCCGCCCTGGCCGTCGCGGCCCCGACGGTGGCGCAGGCCGCCGTCAATTACGTGGCGCTCGGTGACTCCTACTCCTCCGGCGTCGGGGCCGGGAGCTACTACGGCTCCAGCGGGTCCTGCGACCGCAGCGCCAACGCCTACTCCGTCCTGTGGGCGAACGCCAACCACCCGGCGTCCTACGTCTCGGTGGCCTGCTCGGGCGCGACGACGAGCGACGTGGTCAGCAGCCAGGTCGCCGCGCTCAGCGGCTCGACCACACTGGTGTCGATCACGATCGGCGGCAACGACGTCGGGTTCACCAGCGTGATGGAGACCTGCGTGATCTACTCCACCAGCACATGTGTCAGCGCCATTCACACCGCCGAGAGCGAGATCGCCAACCAGTTGCCCGGTGAGCTGAACAACGCCCTCGGCGCGATCGCCGCGCATGCCCCGAACGCCAGGGTCGTCGTGCTCGACTACCCCGACCTCTACGACCTGTCGAAGTCGTCGGGCTGCATCGGCCTGAGCACAACCGACCGGACCGACCTCAACCAGGCGGCGGACCAGCTCGACAGCCAGATCCAGGCGGCGGCCGGCCGGTACGGCGACACGTTCGGGGAGGTCAAGTCCGCGTTCACCGGCCATCAGATCTGCGACTCCAGCAGCTGGCTGCACTCGGTGGACTGGTTCGACCTCGGCGAGTCCTACCACCCGACGGCGGCCGGCCAGTCCGGCGGCTACTACCCGGTGTTCAGCGCCAAGGCCGGCTGACCGGCCGCGTTCCGGACCGGGGGCGGCGTGCCTGCGGCACGAATGACGCCGGAAAGATCGTGACCGCCGCCCGATGGTCATCCGCGCTGCCCGGTGAGACTGTAGAGGGACGATGCGCGAAGGGAAGAGGGCATGAGCCTACGTTTCCAGTCGAGGCCGGGCAGCGGCGGTCGGGCCGGCGCCGAGGCGATGCTGGCCCGGCTCGCGGGGCCGTGGTGGCTGTTCCTCATCACCGGGATCGCGTGGCTGGTCATCTCGGTGATCGTGTTGCGGTTCAGGCTGACCTCGGTGGTCGCCGTGGGCGTGCTGATGGGCGTGGTCTTCCTGGGCGGCTGGATCAGCGAGCTCCTCATCGCCTCGGTCCGGCCGAGCTGGCGCTGGGCGCACGTGCTGATGGCGATCGTGTTCCTGTTCGCGGCCTTCTGGTCGTTCGCGAGCCCGTTCGGCGCGTTCTGGGCGCTGGCCGCGGTGTTCGGGCTGCTGCTGATCCTGCGCGGCAGCCTCGACCTGATCACCTCGATCTCCTCGCGGGACATCAACCCCGCCTGGTGGCTGGTCGCGCTCGCGGGCGTGCTGGAAATCTGCTCGGGTTCTGGGTCTCCCAGCAGGAGTTCCCCGCCCGGGCCACGCTGCTGCTGATCTGGGTCGGGTTCTTCGCCCTGTTCCGCGGGTTCTCCGAGATCCTGCTGGCGTTCGAGGTGCGCGGCTTGCAGCGCAGGTAGCCGGTCAGGGGCAGGGGGTCGCGCGCTCCGCAGGCTGCCCGGGCCGGCCGAGGGCTGCGGGTGCGGCGATCGCGTCAGGCGAAGGCGCTCTGCCCGGTGATGTCGCGGCCGACGATGAGCGCCTGGAGTTCCGCGGTGCCCTCGTAGGTGACGAGTGCCTCCATGTCGCACACGTGGCGCATCACGTGGAAATCCAGCAGGATCCCGTTGCCGCCGAGGACGTCACGCGCCAGCCGGCAGACATGACGTGCCTTGACCGAGCAGAAGTACTTGGCCAGGGAGGCCATCGTGTCGCTCATCTTGCCGTCGTCGATCAGCCGCCCGAGCCGGATGCAGTAGAGCTGCATGGCGGTGACCTCGCCGAGCATCTCCACGAGCACCGACTGGATCATCTGGTTCTTCGCGATCGGCCGGCCGAACTGGGTCCGCCGCTGAGCGTAGTTGAGGGCGATGTCGTAGGCCGCGACCCCGTGTCCGGCCGACGCCCAGGCAACGGTGTTGCGGGTGCCCTTGAGCACCCTGGCGACGTCGGCGAACGAGTTGCAGTGCTGCAGCCGGGCATCGTCGGAGACGCGGCAGTTGACCAGCGTGATGTCCGCGTTCTGCACCAGCCGCAGCGAGACCTTGCCCTCGATCTTGGACGCGGCGTACCCGGGGTTGTCCTTCTCCACCACGAACCCCTTGACCTGTCCGTCCTCCGTGTCACGGGCGAAGACAACGATCACGTCGCACCACACGGCGTTGCCGGGCCAGCGCTTGCGGCCGTTGATCACCCACTCGGCGCCCTCGCGCCGGGCGGTGGCCTCGAGGATGACCGCGTCGGAGCCGTGATCGGGCTCGGTGAGCGCGAACGCCCCGACCTTCTCCAGCCTGGCCATCGGCGGCAGCCAGCGCTGCCTCTGCTCGTCCGAGCCGAGCAGGTAGATCGACTGCATCGCGAGCCCGACGTGCACGCTGAAGAACGTCGCGATGCTGCCGTCGACGCGGCTCAGCTCGTAAGCCACCAGTCCCGAGCCGACGGCCGACATCGGCGTGCTGCCGTAGCCCGCCATGGTGTCACCGATGATATTCAGCCCGGCGAGCCTGGGCACCAGCTCGAACGGGAACTCGCCCCGCTCCCAGTACGGGTTGACGACAGGAAGCCTCCTGTCGAGCCGATCGACGGCAACGTAACGCGCCCGGATCGCCGTGTCGAGGTGCCAGGCGACAACGACCGGGGCCGGCCGGAGTGACCCGGAAGCTAGCCGCGGAACTTGTCCGGGTCGGGGCCGGTGCGCTCGTTCCTGTTCAGCGCGCTGATGCGCTCGACGTCCTCGCCGGACAGCTCGAAGTCGAAGATGTCGATGTTCTCCCTGATCCGGGCGGGCGTCACCGACTTGGGGAAGACGATGAAGCCGCGCTCGATGTGCCAGCGCAGCACCACCTGGGCCGGGGTCTTGCCGGCCCGGCTGGCGATCGAGACGATCTCCGGGTCGTCGAGCACGCCGCCCTGCGCGATCGGCGACCAGCTTTCCACGGCGATCTGGTGCTCGGCGCAGAACCCGGCCACGTCCTCCTGGGTCAGGAAGGGGTGCAGCTCGATCTGGTTGACCGCCGGGCGGATCTCGGTCTCCTCGTGCAGCCGCCGCAGGTGGTGCGGCTGGAAGTTCGACACGCCGATGGAGCGGGCCCGCCCGTCCCGGTAGAACTCCTCCAGGGTCTTCCAGGTCGACACGAAGTCGCCGCCGTACCTGGTCGGCAGCGGCCAGTGGATGAGGAACAGGTTAACGTGGTCGGTGCCGAGCGCGGCCAGCGACTCGTCGAAGGCCTTGCGGGCGTCGTCGGGGCGGTGCGCGTCATTGCTGAGCTTGCTGGTGACGAACACGTCCGCGCGGTCCAGGCCCGACTTGGCGATGGCGTCGCCGACCTGCTTCTCGTTGCGGTACATCTCGGCGGTGTCGATATGCCGGTAGCCGGCCTGGAGGGCCGTGGTCACCGCCTCGACGGTGTCGTCGGGCCTGATCTGGAAAACACCGAAGCCGAACTGCGGGATCGTCTTGCCGTTGTTCAGCATGATGCCTGGTATCGCGGTCACGACAGCTCCTTCTCCTCCGCCAGAAGTTTTGCGGTGCGGTGGTCAGCCGACCTCGAGCGTGACGTCGATGTTGCCCCGCGTCGCGTTCGAGTACGGGCAGACCTGGTGCGCGGCCTCGGTGAGCGAGCGGGCCGTCGCCTCATCCACGCCCGGGATCGTCACCCGGATCGCGACGGCGAGCCCGTAGGCGCCGCCGGGGATCGGGCCGATCGAGACGTCCGCCTCGACCGTGGACGCGCTGGTGTCCACTCCGCCACGCCGGCCCACGACGCCGAGCGCGCTCTGGAAGCACGCGGCGAAACCGGCCGCGAAGAGCTGCTCGGGGTTGGTGGCGCCGCCAGGGCCGCCCATCTCCTTGGGCGGCTGCAGATCTACGTCGAGAATCCCGTCATCGGAGACCGCATGGCCCTCCCGGCCGCCGGTGGCCGTCGCCTTGGCTGTGTACAGCGGCCGGGTGAGATGAGTGATCACGTCTGCTCCTCGGGATCTGCCCGCTACCGGCCGGGGATGGCCGCGCGCGGTCCTGCTTCAGGGTCAGCCGCCGCCCCCGCCTTCGTATTCCGCCGGCCGCCGGTTCGCCGACAGCTGAGCCGCCCCGCGGCTGCCCGCTGTCCGCGACGCCTACGATGGACCGATGCGGTGCCATACGGGCCGGGATCGGCCCATGCACAGGACTGGCGACTGTGGCCGTCCCTGACGGAGCACGGCCGGCCATCGTGACCGTGGACGATGACCCGGGTGTCTCCCGCGCGGTGGCCCGGGATCTGCGGCGGCGTTACGGCGAGCGGCACCGCATCGTGCGCGCCGAATCCGGCCAGGCGGCGCTGGAGGCGCTGCGCGAGATGAAGCTGCGCGGCGAGCAGGTGGCGGTGATCCTGGCGGACTACCGGATGCCGCAGATGAACGGGATCGAGTTCCTCGAGCAGGCCATGGACATCTACCCGGGAGCCCGGCGGGCGCTGCTGACCGCCTACGCCGACACCGGGGCAGCCATCGAGGCGATCAACGTCGTGGACCTCGACTACTACCTGCTGAAGCCGTGGGATCCGCCTGAGGAGAAGCTCTACCCGGTGGTGGACGCGCTGCTGGAGACGTGGCGGTCGGCGGATTACCGGCCGGTGCCGGAGACGAAAGTCGTCGGGCACCGCTGGTCGGCGCGCTCGTCCGAGGTGCGCGAGTTCCTGGCCCGTAACCAGGTGCCCTACCGCTGGTACGCCGCCGACGAGCCGGAGGGGCGGCGGCTGCTCGAGGCCGCGGAAGCCGACGAGCTGGCGCTGCCGGTGGTGATCACGCCGGACGGCGAGGCGCTGGTGCGGCCGTCCGACCGGGAGCTGGCCGGCAAGGTCGGCCTGGACACCATCCCGTCCGGCGGCTTCTACGACCTCGTGGTCATCGGCGGCGGCCCGGCGGGCCTGGGCGCGGCTCTCTACGGCGCGTCGGAGGGGCTGCGGACCGTGCTGGTCGAGCGGACCGCCACCGGCGGCCAGGCGGGCCAGAGCTCCCGGATCGAGAACTACCTCGGCTTCCCGGACGGGGTCTCCGGCGCGCAGCTGACCGACCGGGCGCGGCGGCAGGCCGCCAGGTTCGGCGCGGAGGTCCTGACCACCTGCGAGGCGGTCAGCCTCGAGGTCAACGGCTCCGCCCGGACCGTCCGCTTCGCCGACGGGACGGCGGTTGACGCGCACGCCGTCATCCTCGCGACCGGGGTGGCTTACCGGCAGCTCGGCGGGCCCGGCCTGGCCGAGCTCACCGGCCGCGGCATCTACTACGGCTCGGCCCTGACCGAGGCGGCCAGCTGCGCCGACCAGGACGTCTACATCGTCGGCGGCGCCAACTCGGCCGGCCAGGCGGCGGTGTACCTGTCCGGCTCGGCCCGGTCGGTCACCATGCTCGTCCGGGGCCCGTCGCTGCAGAAGTCGATGTCGCACTACCTGATCGAGCGGATCGCCGGAATCCCGGACATCTCGGTGCGCACCTGTACCGAGGTCGTCCAGGCGCACGGCAACGGCCACCTCGAGCGGATCACCCTGCGGGACAGCAACTCCGGCGGCACCGAGACGATAGACGTGCAGCGGCTGTTCGT
The DNA here is from genome assembly GCA_963702235.1 of uncultured Actinomycetes bacterium. Lineage (GTDB taxonomy): Bacteria > Actinomycetota > Actinomycetes > Streptosporangiales > Streptosporangiaceae > PALSA-505. The sequence goes on along the minus strand of CAVPBZ010000007.1, from coordinate 219,318 downwards.
CTTCATCGGGGCGGCCCCGCTGACCGGCTGGCTCGACGGCGTCGTGCAGCGGGACGAACGCGGCTTCATCCCCACCGGACCCGACCTGATGACCGGCCAGCGGCGGCCCGCCGGCTGGCCGCTTGACCGGTCGCCCTATCACCTGGAGACCAACGTGCCCGGTGTCTTCGTCGCCGGCGACGTCCGCGCCGAGTCCGCCAAGCGGGTCGCCTCCGCTGTGGGCGAAGGCGCCATGGCCGTCATGCTGGTACATCGCTACCTGGAGCGGCTGTGACCGCCGGACCGGCCGGGCAGCCGGCCCAGGGCGCGTCAGCACCGCCGCTGCCCTGCACCGCCGATGAGCTGCGCGGGCTTTTCCTGTTCGAGAAGCTGACCGCCGACCAGCTCGACTGGCTGTGCCGCGAGGGCGGGGTGGTGCTCGCCGAACCGGGCCCGGTCTACACCGAGGGAGACGCGGCGACGTGCCTGTACGTGCTGCTCAGCGGGACGGTGGTGCTGTCACGGCGGCTCGGCGAGGACGACGTGGAGGTCAGCCGGACGTCCACCCCCGGCGTGTACGGCGGGGCGTTCACCGCCTACCTGGGCGACCGGATCCCGCAGATCTACCTGAACTCGATGCGGGTCACCGAGCCGTCGCGGTTCTTCGTCCTCGACGCAATCAAGTTCGGCCAGCTGATGAACGACTGGTTCCCGATGGCCGTGCACCTGCTGGAAGGGCTGTTCTTCGGCAACAAGAACACCCAGGAGGCGATCGGCCAGCGGGAACGGCTGCTGGCGCTCGGGTCGCTGTCGGCCGGCCTCACCCACGAGCTCAACAACCCGGCCTCGGCCGCGGTCCGGGCGACCGCGGCGCTGCGCGAGCGGGTGGCCGGCATGCGGCACAAGCTCGGGCTGATCGCCGCTGGCCGGCTTGACCCGGCGACGCTGACCACCCTGATCGCCCTGCAGGAGGAGGCGGCGGAGCGGATCGCCAAGGCGCCGGTGCTCAGCCCGCTGGAGGCCGCTGACCGCGAGGACGCGGTCAGCGACTGGCTCGACGAGCACGGTGTCGCCGACGGCTGGGACCTGGCGGCCGTCTTCGCGCAGGCAGGACTGGAGACGGACTGGCTCGGCCAGGTCGCCGCCACTGTTTCCGAGGCTTCGGCCGACGACGCTGCCCTGGGCACCGCGCTGCGCTGGCTCGGCTACACGGTGGAGACCGAACTGCTGATGAACGAGATCGGCGACTCCGTCACCAGGATCTCGTCGCTGGTCGGCGCAGCCAAGCAGTACTCGCAGCTGGACCGGGCGCCCTACCAGGTCGTGGACGTGCACGACCTGCTCGACAGCACGCTGATGATGCTGGGCGGCAAGATCGGGCCCGACGTCACCGTGGTGAAGGACTACGACCGCGGCCTGCCCCGCATCGCGGCCTATCCCAGCGAGCTCAACCAGGTCTGGACCAACCTGATCGACAACGCGGTGGACGCCATGAACGGGGCCGCCGGCTGACCGTGCGCACCGCGCTCGACCGCGACCAGGTGCTCGTGGAGTTCGCCGACACCGGCGCGGGCATACCGGCCGGGATCCAGGACAGGATCTTCGAGCCGTTCTTCACCACCAAGCCGGTAGGCCAGGGCACCGGGCTAGGGCTCGACATCTCGTGGCGGATCGTGGTGAACAGGCATCACGGGGATCTGCGGGTGGAGTCGGTTCCCGGGGACACGCGCTTCCAGGTGCGGCTCCCGCTGACCGCCGCGGAAGGCGAGCAGGAAGGAAACAATGACAGTAGTACCGGGAATTGACCCGTCGGTCCCGCCCAGCGGGACCCACTGCGTCGAGTGCGACGCCGCCGGCGGCTGGTGGCTGCACCTGCGCCGCTGCGCGCAGTGCGGTCATATCGGCTGCTGCGACACCTCGCCGGCCCAGCACGCCACCGCGCACTGGGGCGCGACCGGGCACCCGGTCATCCGCAGCTTCGAGCCTGGCGAGAACTGGTTCTTCGACTACCAGACGCAAGAGATATTCGAGGGCGGCCCGCCGCTGACCCCGCCCGAGCACCATCCGCTCGATCAGCCGGTACCCGGCCCGGCCGGCCGCGTCCCGCCTGACTGGCAGACTCACCTGCACTACTAGGCGCGGCGGCCGCGCCCAGGTCGCACTGCTATTATCGCAGCGCTCGCGACCTTCAGCGCGGCACGCAGCCCGCTCCGGTCCCACCTGAATGTGCGAGGTCATCCGATGGCATCCCCACCACAGCAGCCAGATCCCGGTGGATACGGAGAGCAGCCGCCAGACGCCGGCGGGTACGGAGCGCCGCTGCCTCAGTACAGCGGCGGCGGCGGATACGGCGATCCGGTACCGCAGCAGCAGCCGTCCAAGACGCCGCTGGTCCTGTCGATCATCGGCATCGTCTGCTGGTTCGTCTTCTCGCCCGCGGCGATCATTCTCGGCCTGATCGCGCAGAGCCAGTACCGCCGGAACGGCCAGCGCGACACGCTCGCGAAGGTCGCCTGGATCGGCGGCATCATCGTGCTCGCCCTGGGCATCATCCTCGTCGTCACACACCGCAGCACCACCGGCTGACGCCGCACCCGGCGGTCAGCCGGGGCTGGTGACCGCGCCCTGCGAGGCAGGCCCGACCAGCCGCGCGTACTTCCGCAGCACCCGCGACCGCACGGCCGGCCCGGGCGGGGCGGGCGTCCTGGCGGCCAGGTCCACCCCTTCGACGTCGAGCCTGCGCGCGTCCACGTCGACGACCACCGTGTCCCCGTCCCGCAGCAGCGACAGCGGGCCGCCGGCGGCTGCCTCGGGGCAGGCGTGACCCACCATCAGCCCGCGGGTGGCGCCGCTGAACCGCCCGTCGGTGACCAGCGCGACGGACTGGCCCAGTCCCTCCCCGATGAGCGCGGCCGTGACCAGCAGCATCTCCCGCATGCCCGGCCCGCCGCGCGGACCCTCGTTGCGGATCACGACGGTGGCGCCCGGGCTGACCCGCCGGCCGAGCACCGCCTCGCTGGCGTCTTCCTCGCAGTCGAACACCTGGGCCGGGCCGCGGTGGAACCGCGGCGTCTTCGGTGACACCTTCACCACCGCCCCCTCGGGGGCCAGGTTCCCGGTCAGGATGCACAGGCTCCCGCCGGTCATCAGCGGCGCGTCGGCCGGCATGATCACCCGCTGGCCTGGTGCCAGACGGGCCTCCGCCGCCTCCTCGCCGAGCGTCCGGCCGGTGATCGTCGGGCAGTCCGGGTCGATGTGCCCGCCGTCGAGCAGGACCCGGACGAGCGCGCCCACCCCGCCGGCCTCGTGCAGCTCGCTGGCCGAGAACAGGCCGCCGGGCTTGAGGTCGCACAGCAGCGGCGTGCGGCGGGCGACCGCCTCGAAGTCGGCCATGCTGAACTCGACGCCCGCCTCGCGGGCCAGGGCCAGCAGGTGCAGCACCACGTTGGTGGAGCCGCCCGAGGCGACGGCGGCCGCCGTCGCGTTGGCGAACGCGGTGCGGGACAGGATGCCGCTCGGCCGGCGGCAGGCCGCCAGCGCGCCCATGACCAGCTCGCCGGCGTCGCGGGCCACCCCCGGCTTCGCCTCGTCCGCGGCCGGCACGCTGTTGTATCCCAGCGGGGACAGCCCCAGCACTTCCATGACCATCGACATCGTGTTGGCGGTGTACTGACCGCCGCACGCCCCGGGGCCCGGGCAGGCCACACGCTCCAGCTCGTCCAAGTCGGCGCGGCTCATCCGCCCGGCCGCCACCGCCCCGATCGCCTCGTACACGTCCCCGACGGCGACCGTCTGGCCGCGGAAGTGGCCGGGAGCGATCGTGCCGCTGTACAGGATGACGCCGGGCACGTCGAGCCGGGCGAGCGCCATCGCGGCGGCCGGCGTCGTCTTGTCGCAGCCCACGACGCAGACCATCGCGTCGAACATGTGCGAGTCGGCCACCAGCTCGATCGAGTCCGCGATGACCTCCCGGCTCACCAGCGACCCCTTCATGCCCTGGGTGCCCATCGTGATGCCGTCGGAGATCGCGATCGTGCTGAACTCCATCGGCGTGCCGCCGCCGTCCCGCACGCCGCGCTTGGCCGCCTCGGCCAGGGTCCGGTGGTTGAAGTTGCACGGCATCGTGTCGGACCAGCAGTGACTCACGCCGATGATGGGCCGGTCGAGGTCCTCGCGGGTGTACCCCAGCGGGTACAGGAAGGACCGGGCCCCGGCCCGCTGGTCCCCGGCGAAGATAGTCCTGCTGCGCAGCGGCGGCGTGGTCACGGTTGCTCCCTCTCGGTTCGGCAGTGCTCGAGGATGGCCGAGGCGAACGCCGCCGGCGCCTCGAGCGGCATGAAGTGCCCAGCGCCGTCAATGAAGCACAGGTCGGCGGCGGTGAAGAAGTCCGGCACGCGGTCCGACCAGCTGCGCGGGAACAGCGGGTCGTGCTCGGGCCACAGCACCGTGGCGGGGGTGGTGACGCGGTCGGCGGCAGCGGGCGGCTGCTCCCGGGCCGCGGCGGCGACGGTGCCGGCGCCGGCCCGGTACCAGCCGATGGACGCGGTGAACGCCCCCGGCCGGCCGTAGCTGCCGGCGAGGTGATCGAGGTCATCCTCGGCCAGGGTGAACGAGGGCCCTGACCAGTGCGACCAGAAGTGCCGCAGGTAGGCGCGCACCGCATCGGGGGCCCGTCGATCAGCTCCGGGGCGAGGCCGAGCTGGTGGAATGCCTGGTACCAGAACTCCCGCTGCGCCTCGGCGGTGAACACACGACTCCCCGCGCCGGGCAGCGGCAGTGCGGTCACCCGGCCAGCCGTGCAGCAGGACCACCGCAGGCCCAGCGCCTGCCCGGTCGTAGGCCAGCCGGAACCCGTCAACCGGGGCACTGCGGGGCATCAGGGCTGCGGCCGGTGGACGGTGCGCCGGGGGCCGAACTCGTTGCCGACGCCGGAACCGAAGGGGCGCCCGTCCAGGTTCCAGCTCCACGAGATCGTGGGGGTGATCCGCATGTACGGCGCCGGGCCGAACCGGCCCGCCCGCTCGATCAGCTCGGCGGTGCCGTAGACCCGCAGGAAGCGGGGCGTCCACGGATCGACCGCTGCCAGGTCGTCAATGACGAGCGCCACCTGGTTGTTCCCCGCCGCGACGTTGCGGAACTTGCGGGTCCGCACCGGATCCATCCCGCCGACGTAGAAGTGGGTCCCGTCGAACTCGAAGCCGACCGGGGCCACGTCCGGCTGCCCGCCGGGATCGGCGGTCGCGAGCCGGGCGAGCGGCTGCGAACGCAGGTAGGCGACCTCTTCGTCGGTGAACGCCATGATCGTCTCCTTGGCTGACGTCTGTTCCTACTTGTGCATCCTGGCAGACCACGGCGCCCCTGCCAGCTTCCCGGCCGCGCGGCCATTCCCGGCCGGCGCCGACCTGACCGGGATTTCCTGCCCGGACGCTGCTGACTGCCTGGTCATCAGAACGGGCAGGAAAAGCTGGCTGGCCAGTACGTGGAACGGCAGCACATGGAAAAAGCTCACCATCCGGGCGGCTGGTGGCTACTATGACCAACCAGGGAAAACCCGGCCGCAGGTGCGGGCGCTGACCGAAATATGGAATGGCTCCGCCTGGCGTTAGCCGCCGGGCATACCCTGGGGTGTCCGGCCATTATTCGCGGCGGTTTGAACCGTGCGGTCATGGGCAGTCGGTAGCTGACCGTGAATCACGCGGCCGTTGTGCCGGATAACGTCCAGCCCGGATACGAGCCCTTCGGAGGCAGCAGATGCGGATCGGATCCTTAATACTCGCCGTCTGGCTGGTGATTGGCGCAATCGCGGGTGCCCAGCGCCATTACTACAGCGGATCCTCGGTGACCTGCGCCAAAGGGGGCACGATCCTGGTCACGATCATCGCCGGGCCGCTGAACTACGTCGGCGTGAACCCGAAGATCACCTGCCCGAAGCCCAGCAGGTAACAAGCCTGCACGTAACGCGTACCGGTAAATACCCCCAAACCACTTGCAGGCGGCGGAAACACCCGTGAGCCTGGATCCGCAGCCGCGGTGCCGAGCACCCACCCCCCCAGCCGGCTGCGGGAGATCCCATGGACAGGCCGGCCGAGCCGATCAGCCGGCGCGACGCGATGCTCGCCGGGGCCGGCCTGGCCGCGGCGAGTTTCGGCCTGGCCAGCAAGCCCCGGCGGTCCGCCGCGGCCCCCGCGAAGCGGACCGGCGCCGTGCGGCCAGCCGCCCGGCCCTGGCGGCGTCCGGCCAGCCTGCCCGCGCAGCATCCGGCCGCCAGGCCCGAGCGGCCTCGCGCCGACCGGGCGCCCGACTGGCTGGCCGACCTGACGCCGCAGCAGCTCGCCGGGCAGCGGGTGATCAGCTCCTATTCCGGGCTCACCCCGCCGAGCAGCCTGCTGCAGCAGATCAGCGCAGGCGAGACCTCCGGCGTGATCTTCATCACCGGGAACATCTCCAGCGAGAGCCAGATCCAGTCGGTGATCGCGCAGTTCGTCCAGGCCAGCAAGCAGAGCCCGGTGAACGCGCCGCTGCTGCTGATGACCGACCAGGAAGGCGGCCAGGTCCGGCGGCTGCCCGGCGAGCCGGTGCTGTCGGAGAAGCAGATCGGGGCGTCCGCCAACCCGGCGCCGGCGGCCGGTCAGGCCGGTACCGGGGCGGCCCAGAATCTCAGCGGCGTGGGCATGAACGTCAATCTGGCGCCGGTGCTGGATGTCTACCGCCACGCGGGCAACTTCATCGATCAGTTCCAGCGGTCCTACAGCAAGAACGCCGGCACGGTCTCGGTGTGCGGCCAGGCCTGCATCACCGCGATGCAGCAGGGCGGAGTAGCCGCGACCGCCAAGCACTTCCCGGGGCTGGGGGCGGCGGCCACCAGCCAGAACACCGATGTGCAGCCGGTAACCCTGAACGTCTCGCTGTCCAGCCTGCGCGCCATGGACGAGCTCCCGTATCAGTCCGCGATCGCGGCCGGGGTCAAGCTGGTCATGGCGTCCTGGGCGGTCTACCCGGCGCTGGACGCCCGCCTGCCGGCCGGGCTGTCCCCCGCCATCATCGGCGGGGAACTGCGCAGCCGCCTCGGCTTCGGCGGCGTCACGATCACCGACGCGCTGGAAGCCGGCGCGCTGAAGGCCTACGGGACGCCCGCCCAGCGCGGCGTGCTGGCGGCCGGCGCGGGGATGGACCTGCTGCTGTGCGCGCAGGGCGACCCGGCCCAGGGCCAGGACGTCGCCATCGCGCTGGCGGCCGCGCTGCAGAGCGGCCAGCTCAGCCAGCAGGCCTTCACCGCCTCCGTGAACAGGATCACCGCGCTGCGCAATAGCCTGTAGCCGCGGGCCCATGACGTGCCCGGCTCCCGGGTACCACCCTGGGAGAAGGCGGAGGAAGGCAACGACGTGACGAGCATCTCGGACGCGCGGCGGCCGGCGGCGACGGAGGACGGCAGCCGTCTCGACGTGCTCCGCGCCGTCGAGCAGCGGGTACTGTGGCTGTCCACGGCGATCGTTGACCACGCCAACCGGGTCCGGCCCAACCCGTCGGGGCTCAAGGTCGGCGGGCACCAGGCCTCCAGCGCGTCGATGGTGTCGATCATGACCGCGCTGTGGTTCGGCCAGCTGCAGCACGGCGACCGGGTGTCGGTCAAGCCGCACGCCTCGCCGGTGCTGCACGCGATCAACTACCTGCTCGGCGAGCTGGACGAGTCCTACCTCACGACGCTGCGCTCGTTCGGCGGCCTGCAGAGCTACCCGAGCCGGTCCAAGGATCCCGACCCGGCGGACTACTCGACCGGGTCGGTCGGCATCGGGGCGACCGCCCCGATCTGGGGAGCGCTGGCGCGCCGGTACGTCAACACCCAGTTCGGCGGGGCCGGCACCGGGCGGCAGTACTCGCTCGTCGGCGACGCGGAGCTGGACGAAGGCGCGGTGTGGGAAGCCGCCATCGACCCCATGGTCACCGAGCTCGGCGAGATCGTCTGGATCGTCAACCTGAACCGGCAGTCGCTTGACCGGGTCGTGCCGGTCATCGGCACGCCGCGGCTGCAGGGCATGTTCGCCGCCGCCGGCTGGCAGGTGCTGACGGTGAAGTACGGACGGCTGCTGGAAGAGCTCATCGGCAGGCCCGGCGGCAGCGCGCTGCGCGCCCGGATCGACACGATGGCCAACCCGGAGTACCAGCGGCTGCTGCGCTGCACCGCCGCCCAGCTGCGCGACCGGCTGCCCGGCGACGGACCGGACGCGGGCGCGATCCGGCAACTGCTCGCCGGCATCACCGACGAGCAGGTGCACGCGGCCGTCCGCAACCTGGGCGGCCACGACCTGGCCGCGCTCGGCCACGCGTTCGCGATGATCGACGACACCCGGCCGACGGTGATCTTCGCCTACACCGTCAAGGGATACGGCCTGGCCATGGAGGGCCACCCGCAGAACCACTCCGCCCTGCTGTCCGCCGAGCAGCTCGCCGAGCTGGCCGGCCGCAGCGGCGTCAACCCGGGCCAGCCCTGGCAGCTTTTCCCGAACAGCTCCGCCGAGAACGAACTGTGTGCCGCGACCGCGGCGCGGCTGCACCGTGCGCCGCCGGGACCGGTGCCGCCCCTCGACATGCCCGCCGACCTCGGCCGCACCCCGACCGGGGTGGGCAGCACGCAGGCCGCGCTCGGCCGGACGCTGCTCGACCTCAACCGCGCCGTGCCCGAGGTGGGACGGCGGATCGTCACGGTGGCTCCGGACGTGGCCTCCAGCACCAACCTGGGCGGCTGGGTCAATAAGGTCGGCGTCTGGTCCCAGAGCGAGCGGTCCGACTGGTTCGCCGACGACGCCGCGACGGTCCTGCACTGGCGGGAGAAGCCGACCGGGCAGCACATCGAGCTGGGCATCGCGGAGACGAACCTGGTCGGCCTGCTGGGCGAGCTGGGCGCGACCTGGAGCCGGTGGGGCGAGCCGCTGCTGCCGGTCGGCGTGCTGTACGACCCGTTCGTGGAGCGCGCACTCGAGCCCTGGTCGTTCGGCATCTACGCCGGCGGCCAGTCGATCCTGGTCGGTACGCCGTCGGGGGTGACGCTAGCGCCCGAAGGCGGCGCCCACCAGTCGATCAAGACGCCGTCCATCGGCCTCGAGCAGCCGGGTTGCGTGACCTACGAGCCTGCGTTCGTCCTGGACGCCGAGTGGGCGCTGCTGGCCTGCCTGGCCGGGCTCGGCCAGCCGGACGGCAGCTCGGCGTACCTGCGGCTGTCCACCCGCCCGGTGAACCAGGCACTGGCGGCGGTGCCGGACGACCCGGCGGCCAGGGAGCACCGGCGCAGGAACGTGGTGGCCGGCGGGTATGCGCTGCGGCGGCACCCGCAGCCGGCCGTCACGATCTGCGCGATGGGAGCGCTGATTCCCGAAGCCCTCGCCGCTGCCGACCGGCTGGGCGCGCTGGGCTTCGGCGCCGACGTGCTGTGCGTGACCAGCCCGGACCTGCTGTTCCGCGCGGTGCAGGCGCGGCGCGGCCTCGGCCAGGCTGACAGCTGGATCCTGGACACGCTGCTACCGGCCGGCCGGGCCCGGCCGATGGTCACCGTGCTGGACGGGCACCCGCACACGCTGGCCTTCCTGGCCGGGATCAACGGCGTGCCCGCGACGCATCTCGGCGTGACCAGGTTCGGCCAGTCCGGCGATATCACCGACGTGTACCGCTACCACGGCCTGGACGACGACGCCATCATCGGTGCCGCCCTCGACCTGGTTGACTGACGCCTACTCGAAGCGGACGTTGCCGGGGGTGGTCATCCGGCGCAGCAGCGGAAGCGTCACACCGATCACCAGCAGGGCGACGGCCAGGCCGGCGCCCATGGTGGCGTAGTACACGTGCCCGAGCTGCGGTATCGCCGTTCCCGGTGGCGCTATCTGCTCGACCGCCAGGATGGACGTGCCGTAGGCGATCGCCGCGGCGACCAAGGTGGCAGCGGCCAGCGGGAGGGCTGCCTCCATGAAGACCACCCGGGACAGGGTGCTGACCGGGGTGCCGCTGACCCGCAGCAGCGTGAACGGGCGCTTGCGGTCGACCAGGCCGCCGCCGACAGCGACCGCGAGGCTGCACCCGGCCACCACCAGGGTGAGCGCGACCGCGAAGTACACGATCTTCTGCGCCGTGCCGGCGCGGCCGGTGCGGATCGCGACGGCCTCGCCGAAGGTCCGGGGCGGAGTGGGTGAACATCCCTGGCCGCACGCGACGGCCGGCGGCGCGTGCGTGGCCAGGAACGAACGGACCCGCTCGAGGGTGGCCGGGCTGTTGACCCGCACCAGGACGGCCTGCAGGCTCAGCCTGGACAGGCTGCCGGTGTAGGCCGGGTCGGACGGTGCGGCGAACGCCGCGGTGCTGTCCTTCGGGTTGTCGCTGAACAGGCTGCCGTCGTTGGCCCGCACGGCCTGGCGGCCCGGCGCGCACTGGCCGAGCACGGCGAGGCCCCGCAGCGCCGAGCAGCTGACGACGGCGAGGGGGGGTCCCTGCGGGCCGGGCCCGTTCCCGGAGCCGGGTCCGTTCCCGGAGCCGGGGGTGACCTGGACGCCCTGGCTGCCCGCTGTCTGCAGCATGTAGAGCGGATAGACCGTTGCGCCGCGGAGCCCGCGCAGCCCGCTCACCAGCTTCGCGCCCGCGGCCGGAGACATGCCCACCTGGTCGACCAGCACGTTGTTCAGCGCAGCGGAGCTCGACGTGGCCACCAGCGAGTCGAGCGTCGGCACGAGCGCGCCGATGATCGTGCCGAGGAAGACGGCGAGCACGAGACCGCTCACTGACCGGAAGGCACCCTTCGGGTTATCGGCCAGCCGCCGGATGGCAAGCAGCGGCGCCGCGCCCCGCATGACCGAGCCGAACAGCCGCGCGGCGAACGCGGTGAGCCACGGGCCCGCGATGACCAGGCCGATCATGATGATGAGCAGGCCGGGGTAGGCGGGAGCCCCGATGGACTTGTGCGTGGTGCTCAGGAGCCCGTAGACGAACGCGGCGGTGCCGACCGCCAGCGGCGTCAGCCGCCAGGCCGACGGCGGCCGCGCGGATACCCGGCGGCTGACACCCAGGGGCGATATCTGCACCCGGCGCAGGGACATCACCGACGCGATCGCCGAAGCCGCGGGCACCGCGACCAGCATCGCGACGTATCCCCAGATCGTGGGCGTCACGGTGGGCGGGAAGTACTGCGTCCCGATCAGCGCCGCGCCCGCCAGGGCGGGCTGCGCCAGCAGGAACACGGCGATCCCGAGGACCGCGCCGAGCAGCGCGCTGACCACCGATTCGACCGAGGCGATAAGCCGGACGTCCCGCGGCGTGGCACCGACCAGCCGGAGCGAGGCGAACCGCTCCTCGCGGCGCGCCGCCGCCAGCCGGGTGGCCGTGCCGATCAGGATGAGGATCGGGAACAGTACCGCGAGCACCCCCACGCCGAACGCGTACCGGAAGTACGGGGTGAACACCGCGGACGCTGGCGCGTGGGAGATCGCGGTGACCAGCTGCGTACCAGGGATCGCGGCGACCGCCGACGGCGTGTACCCGATATAGATCACCAGGTCATTGGGCCCGGACAGCGCCGCGTCACCGATCGTGCCGGCCATGGTGCCGGGGAAACGGTCACCGAGCTGGTCCCGAGGCACCGAGCGCAGCAGTGCGGCCAGTGCGGGCGAGGCGTAGAACTGGCCAGGGGCAGGCAGCCTGGTGATCCCGGGCGGCACCGGCGCGGACGGCCCCAGCGCCGCGACGTCGAGCCGCGTGATCGTCTGACCCTGGTAGAAGTCCGCGCTGTTGTTCCACAGCTCCCCGCGGGCGGGCAGATGAGACGGCAGCGAAGAGCCCGTCGTGCACGACCAGCAGGCCTGCTTGCTGTTGGCCTGGAAGGCGTGGAACTCCGCGAGCACCGCCAGCAGCAGCGCGACGCCCACCGCGACCGCCACGGTCGTGACGGCCAGCCGGACGAGGCTCTCCCTGCCGCTGTGCAGGCTCAGCCGCAGGCCAAGGCGCAGCATCATGCCGACGCCCCCAGATCCACCGAGACCAGGCCGTCGCGCACCATGACCTCGCGGTCGGCATACGCCGCGACGCGCGCATCGTGCGTGACGAGTATCACCGTGGTGCCCTGCTCGCGAGCCAGGCTCACCAGCAGGTCCATCACCTTCTCGCCGGTCAGCGAGTCCAGCGACCCGGTCGGCTCGTCGGCGAAGATCAGCCGGGGGGCCATCGCCAGGGCCCTGGCGATGGCGACGCGCTGCGCCTCGCCACCAGACAGCTCGCCCGTCCGCCGGCCGCCCTTATCGCTGAGCCCGAGCCGGTCCAGCCAGGACTCCGCGAGCGCGTAAGCCGGCTTCCGTCGTGAGCGATTCAGCAGCAGCGGCAGCGCGACGTTATCGGCCGCGCTCAGCTCGGGCACCAGCTGGCCGAACTGGAACACGAAGCCGAACTCGGTCCGGCGCAGCCGTGTCCGTTCGGCCTCGTCAAGGTTGTCCAGGCGGCGGCCGTCGAACCACACCTCGCCGCTCTCTGGCCTGAAGATGCCGGCGAGGCAGTGCAGGAGAGTTGACTTGCCAGACCCGCTCGGGCCCATGATGGCGAGGATCTCGCCCTCGCCGACGGCCACGCTCGCGCCGCGCAGGGCTGGCGTCTGGCCGAACGATTTGACGATGTCGTGAGCCTCGATGAGGCAGCCATGCGTAGTCATCGCGCGCGTATCACTTTCGCTAGTTCGTCGAGTCGCGCTGACGTCAGGTCGATCCATCGCAGATCGGCCTCGAGGTGGAACAGGGCGTGGTCGGCGAGGATCACATCGACCAGCGGCCCGGTCCGCTTGAGTTCGGTGAGTTCGCGCATCCGCTGCAGGTGCGCGGCGCGCTGGCGGTCGAGGTAGGCTTCGGCCGGCTTGCCGAGCATCAGGGCCAGCGTCACCTTGGCGAAGAGCACCGTCTGCAGGTGCGGCTCCGGATCGACCGGATCGGCCAGCCAGGTATCGACCGCCGTCTTGCCGGTGCCGGTGATCGCATAGCGCTTGCGGTCCGGTCCGTCCCCCGGCTCGGCCTCGCCGGCCATGACGTGGCCGTCGCGGGCCAGCCGGCCGAGCGTCGCATACACCTGGCCGAACGGAAGCGGCTTCGCCCGGCCGAAGTATGCGTCGTAGTCGCGCTTGAGGTCGTAACCGTAACTCGGCTCCCGCTCAAGCAGGCCGAGAAGGGTGAGAGGAACGGTCATGAGAAGGATACTACACCGAGTGTATACCTCGCGTATATAGCCGCCATGCAGCGAGTTTGTTTGCTCCTCTATCCGTCAGGTTTGCTCAGTGCCCTATCCGTCAGGTTTGCTCAGCGCCCGGCCGCGGTTGCCGCGGCGGGGCCCGGCCCGGGCGGACGGGCTACGGCGGCAGGTCAGAACCACGGCGAGTGGCCAGATCGCCTGGGCAGCGGCCAGCAGCCGCTCGGCCAGGCCGAGCTGGCTGCCAGACGAGATCACCTCGGCGTAGAACCAGAAGAGCAGGCAGGCTTGCACTGCGGCCGTGCCCGCGGCAACGGCCGGCCGCAGCCCGTAGGGCACCGAAGGCCCTCGCTTCCAGCCGGCGACCGGCCAGGCCGCCAGGGCGATGAAGCCGAGCGTCGCCCAGAACGTATGCGGCAGCGTGCCGACGCCTCCGGCGTGCTGGGGGTTCGCTCCCACCATGATGACGGCTACCCCGCCGATCATCAGGATGAGCCGCCCCGCGGGCGCGGCCGGCCTGAGCGCCAGGCCGGTGATGACGTGACACACTTCGGTGCTCAGCAGCGCGAGTGTCATCACCCACCGGTCGGTAGCGCCGGCCGCCGCGAGGGCGCTGATGGAGCCGGATACGGGGTCGAAGTGATGCGGCTGCAGCCCGGCGGCCACCGTCCACCCGCCGACGATCAGCACCGGGGCGGCAGCCGACGAAGCTAGCCCCCACCACGGCACGGCAGGCGCGACCACTACCGTCGGTGAACCCGGCCTCAGCTCATGATCTGGGCGGCTCGCGGACCTCACCTGAACCCCGGTGGCCTGCGGACGTCACTGGATCCTGGCCTCCACTCGCTGCGCGCTGCCCCTGGCCGAGGCTTCTTCAGCGCCACGGCAGGCCAGCTGGTCGGCGCGCTCGTTCTCGGGGTGGCCCGCGTGGCCCTTGACCCAGAACCAGCGCACGTCGTGCTGGCGCGCCGTCTCGTCGAGCCGGGTCCACAGGTTGACGTTCTTGACCGGCTTTTTCTCCTTGGTCAGCCAGCCGTTGCGCTTCCATCCCGGCAGCCACTCGGTGATGCCCCGGCGCAGGTACTGGCTGTCGGTGTAGAGGTGCACGGCGGAGGGCCGGGTGAGGCTCTCCAGGCCCTGGATGGCAGCCATGAGCTCCATCCGGTTGTTCGTGGTGGCCGGGTCGCCGCCGTGCATCTCCTTCTCGTGGCGGCCGAAGCGGAGGATGGCGCCCCACCCGCCGGGCCCGCCCGGATTCTTCATGCACGCGCCGTCGGTGTAGATCTCGACGACCTGGCCAGGTTCGTCTCCTGGCGCCGCTGCTGGCATCGTCTGCCTTCCGTGAACCGCTATGCCTGACGAGATCCCGGTGCGATGCCGCCGAGGATCGTCTCCGCCAGCCGGCTGGCGAAGCCGGGTGGGGCGGTAACCGGGGTACCGGGAGGGTTGAACAGTACCCTCGGCAGCACCTGGCCGTGGATCGCCCCGACAATCAGCATCGTGGCCGCCTCGACGTCGGCGGCCGGGTCGATGCGGCCGAGCCGCTGCTCGGCGCGCAGGTAGAGAGTCAGGGATTCGGGCAGCCCGCGCCTGTCCGCCTCGTCGTCCTGGTCAGCGTTCAGGACCGCTTCCGCGCCGTCAGCGGCGGTGGCTTCTTCGCCGCCGCCCGCTGCTGGCTGTTCACCGCCGTCCGCCGTGGCCGAGCCGAAGGCCGCATCGCCGCCGACCATCGCATGGAAGCGGCTGAGTACCTTCGGCTGTGACAGCAGCGCGGCGAACGCGGGCGCGACCCGGGCCAGGACATCGAGACCGCGGTCGATGAACAGCCGCAGGTTCTCCGCGACGGTGCCGGTGCCGGCCTGCGGCATCGCCGCCGCGCTGGACATGACTGCGCCGACGTGGACAAGCAGTGCCTGGGCGAGCAGGTCTTCCTTGTCCTCGAAGTAGTTGTAGAGCACGCCGTCGGCGACCTGCGCCTCCCGGGCGATGTCCCTGACGGCCAGGCCCGCCCCGCCGCGCTCGCTGATCAGCCGCGCGGCGGTGGCGATCAGGTACTCGCGCAGGCCGGGGCCGTCGCCGTCACGCAGCACGGCCGGCTTCCTAGGTGACATCCCGCCTGAGTGTAGTGACGACGGCAGCGGCGGCGAAGGCCGCGGCGTAGCCGAGCAGCACCAGCCCGCCGCCCCATTGCGGCAGCCGCGCCGGCGCGGAGAGCCTGGCGCGGCTCAGCGCCTCGCCGGCGGCGAACGGTAGCCAGCGGGCGAGCCCCGGCCCCAGCAGCTGCCCCGCGATCCCCTCGACCAGGGCGACCCACGCCAGCGCAGCGGCCACAGCGGCGACCAGGTTGCGGACCAGGGCGCCGACGCCGACGCCGAGCACGGCGAAGGCGAGGCTGACGGCCACGCCGCCGCCGAGGGTCTGCCAGGTGCCGGCCGCGGACAGCTGGAAGGCGCCCCCGTTGGCGGCCCACCACCCGGCCGTGACGGCGATGGCCACGACGGACGAGACCAGGCCGGCGGCGGCGCCGGCCAGCCCGTAGACGGCCAGCTTGGCGGCCAGCACCCGGCCACGGGCGGGAAAGCTGAGGTAGGTGCCGGTGATCGTGCCGTGCCGGTACTCCCCCGCCACCGCGAGGATGCCGAAGATCAGCGTGACCAGCGCGGCCAGGCCGACGTGCGCCAGCGCCTTGGCCTGCTGGGCCGGATCATGCACGCTGGCGCCGGACTGGACCAGGCCGGTGATGCCGGCCACGACGATCATCGGGCCGGAGGCAAGCAGCAGCCACGGGCCGCGGACGGTGCTGAGCTTGCGGAACTCGCTGCGGATCACAGGTAGCACGATGCTCTCCTTGGCCGGGGACGATACGGCTGGGCGGCCAGCCGGCCGGGACGGTCGGTCATTGGCCGGTGCGGGAGCTAGCCGCACCGGTCAGCCCGGCGGGCGCAGTCAGGCCAGCGGCGCCGTGGGCTCGCGGCACGGTCAGCTGGCCGGCGTGGTCAGCTTCAGGAATGCCGACTCCAGCGCGTGGTCCGTCCCGCCGATCTCGGCCAGCGGCCCGGTGAACCGGAGCTGCCCGGCGCTGACGATCACGACCTGGTCGGCCACCTGGGCGACCTCGCTGAGTACGTGGCTGGCGACCAGGACCGTCCGGCCCTGCGCCGCCAAGTCCCGCAGCAGGCCGCGGAGCCAGGCGATGCCCGCGGGGTCCAGGCCGTTGGCGGGCTCATCGAGCAGGAGTACCCGCGGGTCGCCGATGAGGGCGGCGGCCAGGCCGAGGCGCTGCCGCATGCCGAGCGAGAATTCCCGGACCCGCCGGTTCGCGGCCGCTTCCAGGCCGACCTGGCCGAGAACCTCGTCCATCCGGCGATCGGGAACGCCATCGGCTGCGGCCAGGACGCGCAGGTGATCGCGGGCGCGCCGCCCCGGATGGAAGCTGCCGGCCTCCAGCAGCGCGCCGACGGTGCGGTGCGGGCGGTCGAGCCGCTGATAGCGGACGCCGCCGATCAGCGCCTCGCCCAGGGTGGGCCGGACCAGGCCGAGCAGCATGCGCAGGGTGGTCGTCTTCCCCGACCCGTTCGGCCCCAGGAACCCGGTCACCCGCCCGGCCGGCGCCGTGAACGACACTCCCCGCACGGCGGTGACCCGCCCGAAGGTCTTCGTCAGCCCGCGGACCTCGACCTGTTCCATAACCACCTCGCGTTGTGAACCCTCTTTCATGAACATTAGTTCATGAGGATGCGTTCACGGAAGGGTCTGCGTCGAGAAACTCGGCGCAGACGGGGTTATGGATCGGGAGTTACGACCGGCTCGCTGACCAAGATCGATGCCGATGTTTCCCCCACGGGTGGGGTAAAAGTAGCCATCCATCAGGCGGACTGCCGTTCCGAGCCGCCGTTGCCCGGAGGGGTCCGCCTGACGGCGCGGTCATCGGCGAGGGCTCAGCCTGCTCAGAGGGCCCGCGGGGCGCCGGCGCGTCGCCTGAGATCGTAGCGGCGAGCTGGCCCGGTTGGTCGGGGACGCGGTCCTCGGGTTAGCCCGTGTCAACGGGATCGCGGCGGCGAGCTGGCCCGGCGGCCCGGCGACCGGCTCCTTGATTAGCCCGTGCCGCCGGGATCCTGGCTTCGCTGGTGGTGCGGGTGTCTGCGCCGTCGGCCGGCGGCTGGGCGGTGAGCCCGGGCGCGGTCAGGCCTCGGAGTCGTAGCGGAAGCCGTCGAGGAAGCGGCGGAAGACGCCGCCCTCGCGGCGGAGCGCCGGGCCTGGCGGGGGTGCGCTGGGACGTTCGGTGGCGACGGGCTCGTGGTAGTCGGCCCGCGCTATCGCGTCGATGACCTGCGCCTCGTCGAAGGACCCCGAGCCGGGGATTTCGGGAACGAAGCCGACCAGATCTCCGTCGAGCAGGACCTCTGCCTCCAGGCTCGCCGTGCCCTCCCTGCCCCAGATCGCCTCGCGCCCGTCGCTGAGCGACACGCGCACCCCGTAAACGCCAACTCCCGCCTTGTCCAGGTGCGCGTCGATGCCGCGGTCCCGCAGCGCATCGGCGACCCGCCGTGCCCGATTCTCGTCCATGCGCTCAAATTTACCGTCGGGTATCTCCAGGCCAGCTCACGATTGGCTGCGGGCCAGCTTAGCGCTGACGTCCGCCGCTACCTGGCGGTGTAGCCCGCGTCGACCGGGAGCGCGATCCCCGTGACGTACCGGGCCTGGTCGGAAACCAGCCAGGCGATCGCGTTGGTGACGTCGGCCGCCTCGATGAGCTGAACGTCCAGCAGGTTGCCCACGTCGGCGCCGCTGGACGCGGGGTTGTCGGCGAACAGCCTGGCCACCGCGTCGTTGACCACCATCGGCGTGTTCGCGCCTGCCGGGTGCACGGAATTGACGCGGATGTTGTGCGGGGCCAGCCAGTGTGCCCAGGTGCGCCCCAGGCCCACGATCGCGTGCTTGCTGGCGCAGTAGCCGTCGGACCCGCCGGTGCCGTTGCCGCCGCGCCCGGTCAGGCCCAGGGTGGAGCCGGTGAGCACGATCGCGCCGCCCCGGCCTTGCTCGATCATGGCCGGCGCGGCCGCCTGGACGGTGTTCCACACGCCGAACAGGTTGACCTCGAGCTGGTCGCGGAACGCCTGCTCCTCGCCGGCGTCCGACGACATCAGCCCGATGCCCGCGTTGGCCACCACGATGTCTAGCCCGCCGAGCTGGTCAACGCCGCGGGCGACGGCGTCCCGCAGCGCCGCGGCGTCGCGGACATCGGCCTGGACGGCGACGATGCGGCGGCCGAGGGCCTCGACCTCCGCCACGGTGCGGGCGAGATCCGCCGGCGTCGCCAGCGGGTAGGCGACCGTGTCGATCTGCCGGCAGATGTCCACCGCGATCACGTCGGCGCCGTCCTGGGCCAGCCGGACCGCGTGGCTGCGGCCCTGGCCCCGGGCCGCGCCGGTGATCAGAGCCACCTTGCCGTCAAGCTGTCCTGTCATGGTTCGCACCTTCCCGCCTCGTGCTGGATCGCCCCTTAGCTACGACCAGGGGCAGCAGCCGGACTCACCGGCGCCGGGCGGGCTGTCCGCCGTTACCCGCCCGGCGGCTGGTCGAGGACGACGCCGTAGACGTGCCGGACGTTCAGCCGGACGACGAGCCTGCGGGCCTCGATCATCCGCGCGTAGAAGTCGTCCTCATCAAGCGCGCCGTAGTGGGCGCGAGACAGGGCCAGCAGCTCGCGGGTCGCCTCGTCGCCGGGCTCGGCGGCCACCCCGGAGAGCGTGACCGGGCCCTCGCCCACCGCGAACTGCCAGAAGTGATCACCGGCGACGTGCAGCGCCGCGCGCGGGTCCCGGCCCAGGTTGCGCGCCTTGACCCGGTCCGCGGTCGTCGAGATCCGCGCGGTCCGCTCGGCCGCGTCCCAGACGTACAGCACGTTGGACAGCTGCGGGCGGCCGTCGGGAGCGATCGTGGCGAGCACGCCGCGGCGGGACCCGGCGATCAGGCCGAGCAGTTTGCGGTCAGTGTCCGTATCGGTCATGGGGCGGCTCCTCAGGCGTCGGCCGGGGCGGATACCCCGAGCAGCTCGGCGAAGTGACCGATCATCATGTCACGCCCCTTCAGCTGGGCGACCACCTCGGACGGGACGAGATCGGCGCTACCGGCCCGCTGCCCCGAGCCGCCCTCGGGGCCGATCGGGACGATGATGGCGGCCGCCGCCGGCTGCCAGGCGGCGAGCTCGCCCTCCCCCGCGATGAGCGCGCGGATGTTGCCGGCCACGAGCTGAGCCTGCCTGCTGGCGATGCCCGCGTGGTTGTGATCGGCGCTGCTGACGTCGCCGACGGCGAACACCCGGGCCTGGCCAGTCACCTGCAGCTGGGGCGTGACCTCGATGAACCCGTCCGAACGGCGCGCGGCGGCGAGATCCCCGGCCAGGTAGTCGCTGACCGGGCTGACGCCGTAGCAGCGGAACCAGATGTCGGCCGTCACCTCGCGTCCGGCCTCGGTCGCAGCGGTGAAGGCCGCCAGCTCGCCCGGCTCGCCGGGCGGGTCCTGGCGGAGCGGGCTGGACAGCATCAGCTCGACCCCGATGCCGGCCAGCTGGCGCCGGATCTCGGCCTTCAGATCCGGCCGGAACCTGGCGCCCAAGACGTCGTCGGCCACGTCCAGCAGCGTCACGTGCTTGTCCGGCCACGCGGCCTTGATCTCGCCGGCCAGCTCGACGCCGACCGGCCCGGCGCCGGTGAGCAGCACCCGGCCGGCGGCAGCCAGGGCATCGTGGGCCACCCGCACCTTGGCGTGCGCCTCGGCGGCGGTCTCGGCGCCGTTCTTGGCCGGGAACGGGTACGCCGAGCCCGTCGCCAGCACGATGTAATCGGCGTCCAGGATCTCGCCGGAGCCGAGCGTCACCCGGCCGGGCTCAACCTTCACCGCACGGTCCCTGACCACCCGGCCGCTGGCGAGCAGCCCGTCGTAGGGCAGGAAGATCCGCGGCAGCCAGGAGGGGTCGGCCAGGGCGCGGAGCGAGGCGACATTGTGCTCGAAGACGTCTTTCGGCTCGACCAGGACGACGTCGGCCACCTCGTCGAGCGGCTTCGCGACCTGGATCCCGCCGTAGCCGCCGCCGACCACCACGACGGTCGGCCTGGCCGGTGCAGGAAAGCTCATTGTCGGCTCCGTTCAGTGACGCGAGTTTAGCGTGAATAAAGCTGCTGGGCAGATCGTATAACTTACAGAGCATCTTGTCAGCAGATCATCGTTCGGGCAGCCGGTCTGGGGGTACGATGACCGCATGAGCGCGGTCAGCCGACCCGGGGAGCAGCAGGCTGAGCCGGCCTGCCGCGCGGCGCTGAGCGACGACCTCGGCTGGGCACTCGGCGCGGTGTTCCGCTCCTACGCCAAGGCGGCGAACGCCGCGTTCGGCGACGTGCCCGGCGGCCCCCGCGGCTACCAGGTGCTGCGGGCCAGCGCCCGCTCCGACCCGCGCAGCCAGCTCGAGCTGGCCAGCCACCTGGGTGTCGACCGCACCGTGATGACCTATCTGCTGGACGACCTCGAGGGCGCCGGGCTGATCCGGCGGCACCCCGACCCGGCCGATCGCCGGGCCCGGCGCATCGTGGCCACCACCGCGGGCCGCGCCCTGCTCGGTGACCTCAGCCGCCGGCTGTCCGCGGCCGAGGACCAGGTGCTGGCCGGACTGGACAGCCAGGAGGACCGGCGGGTGTTCCGGTCGCTGCTGCGCCGGCTCGCGACGCACGCCGGCGGCGCGCTGGACCCGGGGCGGGATGCGTGCACGATCGGGCCGCAGGCCGGCTCCGGCCGCGCGGTCCGGGCGGGCCAGGCTCCGGCCGGCTGACCGGGGGCCGATCGGAGCCGTTCGGAAGACAGCGCATGCAGGTCCGCGGCATGCTCATCGCGGCACCGATGAGTTTTGCCGGCGGCCGCCGTTCTACCTCCGTCAGACCGATCGTCAAGGAGGCTGCATCATGGATTACCTGCTGGAACTGGTTCTGCTCCCGGTCACCGACGTGGACCGCGCCAAGGATTTCTACGTGCGGCAGGCTGGGTTCGACCTGAACGTTGACACGCAGATCAACGACGAGATGCGCATCGTCCAGGTGACGCCGCCCGGCTCGGCGTGCTCGGTCGGCTTCGGCACCGGTGTCACCTCGGGGGCGCCCGGCTCGGTCCAGGGGCTGCACCTGGTGGTGTCCGACATCGTCGCCGCCCAGGACGAGCTGGCCGGCCGCGGGGTCGGCGTCAGCGCGGTGCGGCACCTGGAGTCCGGGCAGTGGGTGGCCGGGCCGCATCCGCAGCGCGGTAACTACGAGTCGTTCGCCGAATTCGCCGACCCGGACGGCAACGTGTGGGTGCTGCAGGAAGTCAACAGGACCGGGGCGTGACCCGGGGCGCTGCCGGCGCCGGGCCTGCCGGCGGCCAGGCGACGAAGGACCCGGACGAGGCCACCGCCGCCGCGACCGGCGGCGACGAGTCCGCGTTCGCGGCGGCGGCCGAGCGGCACCGGCGCGAGCTGCACGTCCACTGCTACCGGATGCTCGCGTCCTTCCACGACGCGGATGACGCGGTACAGGAGACGTTCCTGCGGGCGTGGCGCGGCCGGGAGAGCTTCAGCGGCGGCGCGCTGCTGCGGGCCTGGCTGTACCGCATCGCGACCAACGTCTGCCTGGACATGCTCCGGCGCAGCGCCCGGCGGCTGACGACGGTGAACTCCTTCGCCGAGGTGCCGTGGCTGGAGCCGTATCCGGACCGGCTGCTGGACGAGGCTGCGCCGGCCGACGACGAGCCGGACGCGCTGGCCGTCACCCGGGAGACGATCGAGCTGGTCTTCCTGGCCGCGCTGCAGGTGCTGCCGCCGCGGCAGCGGGCCGCACTGATCGCGCGCGACGTGCTGGGCTGGTCGGCCAGCGAGACGGCGGCGGCGCTCGGGACGAGCGTCGCCGCGGCGAACAGCGCGGTGCAGCGCGCCCGGACGAGGATGGCCGGGCACCTGCCGGCCCGGCGGGCGGAGTGGATCGCCGGGCAGCCGAGCGCCGAGGAACGGGCGCTGCTGGACGGGTTCATCGACGCGCATGAACGCTGCGACGCGGCCGCGGTGGTTGCGATCGCCGCGGCGGACATCCGGATCACGATGCCGCCGTACCCGTGGGTCTTCGCCGGGCTCGACGGGCTCGCCCCGCTGCTGCAGCGGGCGTTCGGGCCGGACCGGGACGGCGACTGGCGGCTGGTGCCGACGCAGGCGAACCGGATGCCGACCGCCGCGAGCTACCTGCGACGGCCGGGTGACACCGAGTTCCGCGCGTTCAAGTTCGACGTGCTGCGGATCTCGGGCGGCGCGATCGCGGAGGTCACCACGTTCGGCCCCGAGATGTTCGGCGCGTTCGGCCTGCCGCAGACGCTGAGTGACGGCTCGCCGGCGGACGGGCTGAGCTGACAGGACCCGCCGGGGCTACGCCGGGCCGCCCGGGCCCCCGCCGGCGGGGCTGAAGCCCGTCCGCCGGGCCGGCGCCGGGCCCGGCGCCGGGCGCGGCGCCGGGCGCGGGTCAGCGGGACTGGGGCAGCCTGACCGAGCCGCGCCTGGTGCGCGACGCGGACGGCGGCGGCACGACCGGGCCGATGTCCCCGTCCGGGGCCTCGTCCAGGTCGACGATCACCGGGGCGTGGTCGCTGGGCGCCGTGCCCTTGCGCGCCTGCCGGTCCACCCAGGCGGCCCGCACCCGGTCGGCCACCGGGCCGGTGGCCAGCACCAGGTCGATCCGCATACCGAGATCGCGGTGGAACATCCCGGCCCGGTAATCCCAGTAGGTGAACACCCGCTCGGCGGGCCAGCGGTCCCGCACGACATCGTGCAGGCCGAGCGCCTGCAGCTCGGCCAGCGCCGCCCGCTCCGGCCCGGTGACGTGGGTCTGGCCGATGTAGGCCTCCGGGTCGAACACGTCGGCGTCGGCAGGCGCGATGTTCATGTCCCCGCACACCATCGCGGCCTCCGGGCCGGCGGCGACCACGTCGCGCAGCGCGGCCAGCCAGGCGAGCTTGTAGCGGTAATGATCGGAGTCCGGCACCCGCCCGTTCGGCACGTAGACCGAGTGCACCCGGATCCCGGCGCAGACCGCGGACACCGCGCGCGCCTCAGGAGCCGGGAAACCGGGCGCGCCGGCGATCCCGGCGACAACGTCGTCCAGCCCCACCCGGGACAGGATCGCCACCCCGTTCCACTGCGGCTCGCCGTGCAGGGCCGCCGCGTAGCCGCGGCTGGCCAGCTCGTCGCCGAGCAGGCTGGTGAACGCGTCGTCGGCGAGCTTGGTCTCCTGCAGGCAGACGACATCGGGCTGCCGCTGGTCTAGCCAGGGCAGCAGCCGCGGCATCCGCTGCTTCACCGAGTTCACGTTCCAGGTCGCCACCCGCACCTGGCCTACGGTAGCCGCCGGCACCGGCAGCCGGCCACGCCCGTACGGCCCGCCGCGGCAGGAATTGCCGGGGGAATAGCCTGTCGGTGGGCCCCGCCGGCCGGAACGGAGCGGAAACGCTGATGCACGAGGTCGTCACCATCGCCACGCCCGGGCTCGGGGACCGCAGCTATCTCGTCCACGACGGCCAGGCCGGCATCATCGTGGACGCGCAGCGGGACATCGACCGGTTCCTGGCCGCGGCGGATGAGGCAAAGGTCCAGATCACGCACGTGCTCGAGACCCATATCCACAACGACTACGTGACCGGCGGCTACGCGCTGGCCCAGGCGGCCGGAGCCGACTACGTGGTCGCCGGGTCCGAGGACGTCGGCTTCGCGCGGAGGCCGGCCGGCGACCACGAGACGTTCGAGGCGGGCCGCCTGCGGGTCACTCCCGTGCACACGCCGGGCCATACCCCCGGTCACCTGTGCTACCTGCTGAGCGAGGGTCAGGGCGACCCCGCCGCGGTGTTCACCGGCGGGTCGATGCTGTTCGGCGCCGTCGGCCGGACCGACCTGATCGGCCCGGACGACACCGACCGGCTGACCCGGGCCCAGTACCACTCGGTGCGGCGGCTCGCCGAGGAGCTGCCCGACGACGTGGCGGTGTACCCGACGCATGGCTTCGGCAGCTTCTGCTCGGCGACCCCCACGAGCGGCGAGGAGTCCACGATCGGCCGCGAGCGGCAGATCAACACCGCCCTGCGCTGCGCCGACGAGGACGCATTCGTGACGGAGCTGATCGCCGGGCTCACCGCCTACCCGCGCTACTACGCGCATATGGACCCGGCCAACCGCAGCGGTCCCGGCGTTCCCGACCTCAGCCCGCCGGAGCTGGCCAGCCCGGCGGAGATCAGGCGGCGGATCGACGCGGGTGAATGGGTGGTGGACCTCCGCGGCCGCGGCGACTTCGCCCGGCTGCATGTCGCCGGGACGATCTCGTTCGAGCTCGGCGAGCCGTTCGCCACCTACCTGGGCTGGACCCAGTCCTGGGGCACGCCGCTCACCCTGATCGGCGACGACCCGGACGAGGTGGCCGACGCGCAGCGCGAGCTGGCCCGGATCGGCATCGGCCCGATCGCGGCCGCCGCGACCGGGCCGGTGCGGCAGCTGGCCGGGGGCAGGCTGGCCAGCTACCCGGTGACCGACTTCCCCGGCCTGGCGGGCGCCTGGGGCAGCCCGGGGCTGGTCGTGCTCGACGTGCGCCGCCCGGACGAGTGGCAGTCCGGTCACCTGGCGGGCGCGGTGCACGTCCCGTTCTGGGAGCTCGAGGAGCGGACCGGCGAGGTCCCGGCTGGGGACGTCTGGGTGCACTGCGCCAGCGGGTTCCGCGCCTCGATCGGCGCGTCGATCCTGGACCGCGCCGGGCGATCCGTGGTGCACGTTGACGATGACTGGTCTCATGCCGCCGAGGCGGGGCTGCCGCTGACCCCGGCGGTGCAGGAGTAGCGGTCGCGGTCGCCCGGCAGCGGGCAGGCACCGGCGGGAGCCCGGCCTGCCCGTGTAACTGGCGCTGGCCAGGGTCGCACCTGCCCTGGTGACCGGCCCGGCCCCCGGGTCTGTCCGGCCCGGCCCCGGCGCCGCGGTGCTACGTGCCCAGCCCCGGCCCCGGGTCTTCGCCGACCATCTCGCGGGTGATCGCCCACCGCTCGTGGCCGCGCCAGGCCCCGTCGATGAACAGGTAGTGCGGCGAGTAGCCCTCGTTGCGGAAGCCGTTGCGCTGCACCACCCGGATGGAGGCGGCGTTGGCCGGCTGGATGTTGGCCTCCAGCCGGTGCAGGCCCAGCGCGCCGAAGGCGTAGCCGATGACCAGCCCCAGCGCCTCGGTCAGGTAGCCGCGGCCGGCCGCGGGCGCGAACGCCCAGTAGCCGAGTGCGCCGCTCCGGAAACGCCCGTACACGATGTTGTTGATGTTGATCCCGCCGACGATGGCGCCGCTGGCACGCTCGCAGGCGAGCAGCCCGACGTTGGCCACCGGCTTTTCGAAGCGGGCCATGAAGGCGCCGAACTCCTCCGGCGTGGCCGCCAGCTGCAGCCACGGATGGTGCAGACCGGTGCTGGCCCGGACCAGCCGGAGGAACTCGGCCTCGTCCTCCCAGGTGACGTGGCGCAGCGCGACGCGCGGGCCGGCTCGAGGTAGCCGGCCATCATCCGGCCGGCCCGCCGGCGCGCACCGCGATCCGGCCGGGCGTGCCGCGCACGACCTGGCCGATCACGGCCGCCGGCAGCCCGCGGCCGGTCAGGTCACCGAGCAGCGGCCCGGCCGCGGCCGGCGCCGCCGCGAGCAGCAGCCCGCCCGAAGTCTGCGCGTCGTGCAGCAGCACGATGACCTCCGGCGGGACCGCGCCCGCCACCGTGACGTCGTCGCTCATCCGGGCGAGGTTCGCCCGGGTCCCGCCGGAGACGAACCCCTCGGCGGCGAGCTCGGCCGCTCCCGGCAGCAGCGGCACCCGGCCGGCGTCGATCTCGGCCGCCACTCCGCTGGCCGCCATCATCCGGTGCAGGTGACCGAGCAGGCCGAACCCCGTCACGTCGGTCGCGGCCAGCACGCCGGCCTCCAGCGCCGCCTCGCTGGCGCCCGCGTTGAGCAGCGTCATCGAGTCCACGGCCGCCCGCAGCACGTCACCGGGCACGGCGGCCCGCTTGACCGCGGTCGCGATCACGCCGGTGCCCAGCGGCTTGGTGAGGATGAGCCGGTCGCCGGGCAGCGCCCGGTCGATGGTCATCAGCCGCTCCGGATCGGCCATCCCGACCACCGCCATGCCGTACTTCGGCACCGGGTCGTCGATGGTGTGCCCGCCGGCCACCAGGCAGCCGGCCTGCGCCGCCACCTCGGCGCCGCCGCGCAGCACCGCGCCGAGCATCTCCAGCGGCAGCCCCTCACCGGGCCAGCCGGCCAGGTTCACCGCGAACAGCGGGCGCCCGCCCATCGCGTAGACGTCAGACATCGCGTTGGCCGCCGCGATCCGGCCCCAGTCCCGCGGATCGTCCACGATCGGGGTGAAGAAATCGGTGGTCAGCACCAGCGCGCGGTCGCCGTCCAGCCGGAGCACCGCGGCATCGTCACCCTCGAGCGCGCCGACGAGCAGGTCGCCGGAGGCCGGCTCGATGGTGCCCATCGATGCGAGCACGGCCTCGAGCTTGGCCAGCGGCAGCTTGCAGGCGCAGCCGGCGCCGGGGGACAGGGACGTCAGCCGCGGAACGTGGACCGCGGGTGTGGCCATCCGGTTCGCCTCCAGGAAGGTGCGTGATCAGGGCATGCCCTTGTGAACGTACGCCGGCCAGCGCCGTTCGGGTAAACCGATTTTTATTGTCCCTAACGGGAAGGCGCCGCAGTCGTGCGGCCAGGCCGGCTGGCCGCGGGGATGACCGGGCTCACTGGGCGACCCGGAGCACCGCGAGTTCCAGCTGGTTGTACTGGGTGCCGCCGAAGTACGCCCAGGCGATCCGGCCGCGGGCGTCGAGGATGTAGGTGGACGGCGTCGAACTGGGCGCCTGGGCGCCGAACGTGGCGGCGATGAGGCTGTTCGGGTCGCTGATGCTGGGGAACGGGATACGGTGCCCCTGCTCGAACGCGAGCCCGGCCGCCGGGTTGTCGCGGACGTCGATGCCGACGACGTGCACGCCGAGGCGGCGGGTTTCGGTGGCGACCCGGGCGAGCACCGGTGCCTCCGCCTGGCAGGGGCCGCACCACGACCCCCAGAAGTTGATGACTACGGGATGACCGCGGAGGCCGGCGACGTTCAGGTGCGTGCCGGTCAGGGTCGTGCCGGCGATGTCCGGCGCCATCGGGCGCTGCGCCGCCGGGATGACTGAGCCGACCGCGGGCAGCCCGGCCTTGGCGCCGGTCAGGTGCGTCACCGCGAGCGCGACCGCGATGACGGCGACGACCGCGGCCACGGCGATCGTGATCCGCCGCCTCACTGCTGGCTCGCGGGGGTCGGGCAGCCGGGCGGGCCGAGCGGGGACCGGCGCGGGTTCAGGCCGCTGAGCAGGGCGGTCACGGCCGGCACCACGGCCGCGGCGGGTGCGCTGAACAGCATCCGCCGCAGTGCGGCAAGGAGCCAGCGTCCCGGGCTCGACACCGCGCCATGCTACGGGACGGTGCCGTCGACCTGCGCCACCGCTGGCCCGTCTGTCTCCGCCACCGCAGGCCCCGTCACGCCAGGTCCCTTGATCATTTCGACTTTGCACACGCTGCGACCACGGAATTATGACAAAACACCCGGCTTTTTGGTCGCGGCGTGTGCAAAGTCAGGCTTGCGCCAGCGGGTCAGGTCCGTGCGGGCGGGTGGGCGTCAGGAGGCGAGGGCGGCGTAGACGACGACGTTGCTGAGGTATCCGCGGGTTTGCGGGTCGAAGGTGCCGCCGCAGGTGACCAGGCGGAGCGTCGGCGTCGGGGTCGGACCGTACACCGAAGACGTCGGGAAGCGGGTCTGGGTGTAGAGGTGCACGGAGCTCACCCGGAACACGGCGACCCGGCCGCCCGCCTGGCCAACGTAAATCCGGTCGCCCCGGCGCAGCAGGTGCAGCCGGAAGAACACCCCAGGCCCGAGGTAGGAGTCCACGTGTCCGGCGATCACCGAGGAGCCGACGGCCCCAGGCCGGGGGCTGCCGGTGTACCAGCCCGCGACCGCCGTGGTCGAGGGCACCTGCAGCGCGCCCGATTTGGTGGTGCCGAGGCGGATGAGCCGGGTGCGCACGCCGAGCACCGGGATGGTGAGGGAGACCGGCGGCGCGACCTGCTCGGCCACCTGCGGGGCCGGCGTCTGCTGCTGCGGCCCGACCGGCGGCAGCACCGGCTTGACGCGCGCGACGTGCGGCGGAACGTAACGGCTGTGGCTGGACATCAGCAGCCCGGCCGTGCCGGACCCGGCCATGAGCAAGCCAACGCCTACCGCGACCACGGCGGGCCGCCCGGCCAGCACGAACGGGCCGATGCGCACCCGGCGGTGTCTCGCCGTCCTGGCCGGCGCCTCAGCCCCGGTCCGGTTCCCGGTACCCGCTGGGGTCTCAGCGCCGCCTCGGTTTCCCGCGCCCGCTCCCGTCCCAGCCTCGGCCCCAGGACCGGTCCCGGTCGCGGCACCGGTCCTGGTCACGGCTTCAGGTCCGGTCACGGCTTCGGCATGGATCTTGGCTGCGGCATGTGGGCGGGCCGGGGCCAGCCGCGGGCCGGCGTGGCGCCGCCCGCGGCTGGTCAGGCTCACGTCAGCGCGCGTGCGCCCCGCCGGCCCCCCACGGGCGGCTGCGGCGGCGCAGCCGCAGCGTTCCGGCGGCGGCGACGAGTGCACCGAGAGCTATGACCGCCACCCACGGCAGCGGCGACGAACCCGGCCGCGGCGCCATGCCGCCGAACCCCGTGGCGGGAGCGCCCGCGGGCATCAGCCCGCTGCCGGCGGCGTCGGTGAGCGGGTCGATGGCCAGGTGGCCCGGGTCATCGAGCACCACGATCGTGTGCGTGGTGTCGGCCGCCAGGCTGACGCTCTTCGACGCGTTCAGCGTACTGCCGGAGACCTTGACGTTCCAGGTGCCGGCATTCACGGCCACGTACGAGGTCACGCTGCCGAAGGTGAGATTCTTGGTCAGGGTCTGGCCGCCGGCCGTCACCGTGACCTTGTGTTCCTTAAGCGAGGCCTGAATAACCCGGACAAGCGACTTCCCTCGCGGAGTCGTCAGCGAGTCCTCGAGCACCTGCAACCGGAGCCCAGCGGCCGGGCCGAGCCCGGCCACGGTGTACGCGTGGCCCGCTGCAATCCGGACAGTGGTGGACAGCACCGGCGGCGAAGAGGAGGGCTTGCCAGCCGCCCGCATGGCGACGGTGTAATCGCCCGCCGGGACGGGCTGGTAGGTCGAGACAGTCCCGTAGCTCACGTGATGGACCACGATCATGGCGTGGGAGTTGCCGACCGAGTACAGGTAGACGTCAACCGCAGGGGCATTCGGGGACAGGTGGGCAAGGCGGAGGTAGCCGGTGGTCTGCCTGGTGGCCGCGGCAGGCGAGGCCATCGCGGCGGGAGCAGCCGCGGCGAGCCACCCTCCCACGAGGGCGGCGGCCGCAAGCACGCGGATGATCCGGCGAACTGGTGCCTGGAGAGTCATCGTTCCTCATTTCGCGGCCGCCTGGCACAGTGACGGCCTCTCGTGATCATTGGGTCGGGATCTTGACAACGGGGTGATTTCCGCTCAGCAGTCCGAGCGGGCTGGGCGCGGCAAACTGGATGCGCAGGGCGCTCTGCCCCGCCGCAACCGGAACGATCTGGGTGCTCGCGGGCAGGTACGGCGGCTGCTGCGCCAGCAAGAACGCGCGCAGCGACCTCAGCACGGCGCTGCTTCCTGTTCAACCCGCTAGTAGCACCGAAGATCACCGCGGTCCGCAGCGGGACGCCGGGACTGGCACCCGGTGAAGCGCCGCCGAAGGTCAGGATCTGCAGCGGATGCACCTGGTCGGCCATCGTCGCGAGGGTCACGAGGAGGCGCGAGTCCACCATTCCGCTGACGAGCTGGCGCCGGGCCGACGGATCGACCACGATCCCGGAGTTGCGCAGGAACTGTGCGCCGACGGTCTGCCTGTTCGCCTGGTCAGTGCGGAACTGGCTGGTGTAGACGACGGCGCCATCGGGCGCGACGACCCGGATGTCGACAACAGCGCTCCCGGTGCCGAAACTGGCCAGGATGACGGGCGCGTACACCGAGCCAAGCCGCGACCCGAACTGGCTCCTCAGCACAGCGGTCGCCGCGATCAGGTCGGAAGCCAGCGGATCGGGCGCGTCCGGCCCGAGCCGGTCCAGGTTGCCTGCCGGGAAGCCGTGCGCCAGCAGCACGGCGCACATCACCGGATCGCAGGACACGATGGTGTTCCGGCCGGCCTGCGCGCTGATCCAGGCGGCCGCCTGGCTGCGGGCCGCCTGCGCGCTCAGCACCGGGTTCGCCGCGTGACCGGGACGCGGAGCCTTCGTGCCGTTGCCGGCCAGCGCCAGTCCGAGTACCGCCGCCCCGAATATCACGAGCGCCAGCACTGCCAGCAGCACCCGCGGCCGGGTAACCACCGTTTTCCTGGCCCCGCGGTCGCGGTTTGCCCGCCGTTTCAGCCATAGCCGAACGGTGGTGGCGAGAATCGTGAGCCACGATGGCTGTGCCGCCTGGGTCCGAGGCGTTCTGCGGTACGGTTCTTTCGGCCGGGACAGCCCCGGCACGAATCCATGCTCGTCAAAACCGGCACGACCGGAGTCACGCTGAGCCTCAACCGGGCGGATCTCAGGGACCGGCCGGATCCTGATCGCGGGCTGGGGCGCGGTCTTGGCATCATCGGGGTCCGCGCTCATCCGCGGCGGCTGGCTGGCGGCGTTCCGCGGCGGCGGACCCGAGTTGCCGCGCGGCGGGCTGGCCGCCGCTCCGTTGGACGGACCCGAATTACCCGGCGGCGGGCCGGCGCGCGCCATTGAGCGGACCGGACCTAGTCCCTGGTGCGCTGGCGGCGTTCGGCTGGGCCGGACCCGTACTGGCCCCCGGCGAGGCGGCCATTGACTGCGACGGGCCCGAACTGGCCCGCAGCGGCGGCGCCAGCCGGGCAGGAGGGCTGGTGCTGGTCTCGCCCGTGCCCGTGGCCGTCTGGCTAGCGCCCGGTCGGCCGGTGCCGGTCTGGCTGGTGCCCAGCTGGCTGGTGCCTGCCGCTGACGGCCTGGCCGGCTGGACGGGACGGACCTTGATGGCCGGCTCGGGCGCGGTCTTGGCATCGTCGGGGTCGCTGGCGGGTGGCCTTAGCTGAGCCTGCCAGGCCGGACGCCCGTTCTTGGCTGGCTGCCAGCTAGTCCGGGCAGCATCGATGTCCGTGTGATCTGACTGCGCTGACGACCCGGACCGGTGTCCCTCGTCCGGATCTGCTGCCGGCCCGCGCGGCAACTGCGGCGCGTCTTGACTCGACCTCTCCATGGGCCCCGCTCCCCGAGGCCGTGCCTGCGACAGGACACGACCCGGGGACCAGTCGAACATGGTCCAACCTCATATTTCTACCGAACTGATGAAAATTCGTAGATCTTGTCAGAGTGATCGTCGCAGGCTACTGACCGGGCTTACCGGGTTGCTCCCCCCGTGATACATACATCACACTAGTTCGGATTTGACCACGTCGGGATGGTCGGTGTCAGCGACTTCCGGGAGAGATCTTGAAGAGAACCGGCAAGAGAAGAGGCATGCTGCTCATAGCCTGCGCGCTCGTGATCTCGTTCGCAGCGCCGGCCAGCTCGGCCGGGGCGGCCGGGGCCGTGGTGGCATCTCCCGGCACGCATGTCACCGCCGCTGCCCTCGCGGGAAAGCAGCAGCGCATCAAGGTGCTTACCGCCGTGCTGCAGAATATGCAGAAGAATTATCACAAGTACCGCTTCAATACGCCAGGTCCGCAGGATATCTTCGACTACCAGATCGGTAACCTGTGGAAACAGGATATCGACGGGTACGGGACAACCATCGCCGTGATCGAAGGCTGGGACGACCCGGGCATCAGCAAGGTCGTCGCCGGATTCGACAAGACTTATGGCCTGCCCAATCCGCAGATCACCACGGTCTTCCCGTCCGGTGCGCTGCCGCCCAAGTGCCCGCCCGGCATGGTCAAGCTGGGCAGCTACGGATCGTGCTCAGCGTGGAAGGGCGAGCTCACCCTCGACGTGATCTCGGCGCACCTGATCGCGCCGTACGCCAAGATCGTGATCTCCGCGACGCCGGCTGACAGCGAGATCACCGACGACGCCGCCAGCCAGGTCGCCCCGCCGGAGATGATGCGGGCTCTGGAGTACATCAGCAGTAACCACCTGGCCAACTCGATCTCGATCAGTGACGGCACCGGCGAGATCACCTACAGCCACGGCCAGGAGGAGATCACGGCGCAGAACGCGGGCGAGCTGTCGGCCGCTGCGGCGGGCATCCCGGTCATGGTGGCCACCGGCGACTGCGGGGTCGTGCAGAACCTTGCCGTGGCCAGCGGCCAGTGCGCCAACACCTCGACCACCCCGGACACGGCAGCCTGGGACGACTCTCCCTGGGTGACCGCGGTCGGCGGCAGTGTGCCGAACCTCAGCCCGACCGGGGTCAAGGCCGGGCCCGACCCGATATGGCACCAGGGGCCATTCTCTGAGGGCGCCGGATTCTCCGCGGTGTTCCCGCGTCCCGGCTACCAGAACGCAGTGGCCGGCATTACCGGCAGCTCCATGCGGTCGGTGCCGGACATCACCATGGACGCGCAGAACGGGACGTCGGAAGCAGCGCCATTGTTCGCTGGCGTGCTCGCCCTGGCTACCCAGCTCAACCATGCGAACGTCGGACCGGTCAACCCGGCTCTCTACGGGATCCTGGGACCGGCCGGCGCGGCGAGCGGGATAGCCGACGTCATCAAGGGAAATAACTCCACGCCCAAGGTTCCCGGATTCTCCGCGGCCAGGGGATTCGACGTGGCGAGCGGCTGGGGCACGGTCAACGCGAGCACGTTCGTCCCGAGCCTCGTCGCCGCCACGCGCGCCGAGAACCAGGAGTCTGCCGCCCGGCATCAGGCGGCATCGGCGCTGAGCCAGCTGGAGCACAGCATTCAGCTGTCCCCCGGCACCATCCAGGCCGGCCATTCGGCGTACCTGCTCGACCCCGGTTTCCTGCCGCGGCACCCGGTTAACCTGCTCATCGACAACGTCGAGGTGGCCAAGCTCACCGCGAGCACGTCGGGTTACGTCACCTACATGATCAACCCGTCCAAGCTCCAGCTGCAGCCAGGTAAGCACGTGCTGGAGCTGAAGAGCATGCTCATCACGGCCACGAGAACCTTCACCAGCAGCTGACCCTCGCAACAGACCATGATCACGAAGAGTTGCGCGTGCGCGAGCCCGCAAGACTCTTCGTGATCATGGTGGGGGCTGGGGGTGGGTGGCGTGGCGGGGGCCGCCAGGCACGGCGTGCCGACGGGCTCCGCGGGTGTGCTTGAGTTGGTCTCGCCCGGAAGTCTTGCCTGCGCTGAAGGAGGCCGGAGCATGTCCGCTGCTGTGCCGTCTCTGGACTACCTGCGGGGATTCGGTAACGAACACGTGAGCGAGGCGGTGGCCGGGGCGCTGCCGCAGGGCCGCAACTCACCCCAGCGGGCGCCGCTCGGGCTTTACCCCGAGCAGATCAGCGGGACCGCGTTCACCCAGCCCCGCGCCGTTAACAGGCGCACCTGGGTCTACCGCATCCTGCCGTCGGCCAAGCATCCGCCGTTCGGGCGAATCAGTAACGGCCTCCTCCGCAGCGCGCCGTTCCGGGACGTCGAGCCGGATCCCAACAGGCTGCGCTGGGACCCGCCGCCGCTGCCGGCGGCGGGCACCGACTTCGTGGACGGCCTGTGGACGGTCGGCGGCAACGGCGACACGCTCAGCCACGCCGGGATAGGCATCCACTGGTACGCGGCGAGCGCCTCGATGACGGACCGGTACTTCGTTGACGCGGACGGCGAGCTGCTGATCGTGCCGCAGGCAGGGAGCTTGCTGCTGCGCACCGAGCTGGGCGTGCTGCACGTGACGCCTGGCGAGTTCGCGGTGATCCCCCGGGGCATCAGGTTCCGTGCGGAGCTGCCGGACTCGGCTGCCCGCGGCTACATCTGCGAGAACTATGGCGCCAGTTTCACCTTGCCCGAGCGCGGGCCGATCGGCGCGAACGGGCTGGCCAACGAGCGGGACTTCCTCGTCCCGGTCGCGGCTTACGAGGAAGGACCGCGAAGCGCCCAGGTGGTCGAGAAGTTCGGCGGCAACCTGTGGGCGGCGGACTACGACCATTCGCCGATCGACGTGGTCGGCTGGCACGGCGACTACGTCCCGTACAAGTACGACCTGGCCAACTTCATGGTGCTCGGGACGATCAGCTTCGACCACCCGGATCCGTCGATCTTCACGGTGCTGACCTCGCCCACCGACTCCCCCGGCCTGGCCAACGCCGACTTCGTCGCGTTCGCGCCGCGCTGGCTGGTCGGCGAGGACACGTTCCGGCCGCCGTGGTTCCACCGCAACATCATGAGCGAGTTCATGGGGCTGGTCAGCGGCGTCTACGACGCCAAGGCCGAAGGGTTCCTGCCCGGCGGCGGCAGCCTGCACAACTCGTTCAGCTCGCACGGGCCTGACGCCGAGACGTTCGAGCGCGCCAGCACCGCGGAGCTCGTCCCGCAGAAGGTGGACGACACGCTGGCGTTCATGTTCGAGACCAGGTGGCCGGTGGTGCCGACGCGCGCCGCGATGGACGCGCCGCACCGCCAGCAGGGCTACGACGACGCGTGGCGCGGGCTCGTCCCGCGGTTCGGCGCGGGCGGCTAGGCCGCTGGCCGGCTGGCCAGCTGGCCGGCTGACCGGCGGCCCGGGACTGGCTGCGGCCGGCATGGTTGGTGATCCGCTGGGTAGCCGCCCGGAATGTCACCCTTCAGCGGCCTGCTGCTCGCCCGCCGCTACCAGCTGGACAGCCCGATAGCCGCCGGTGGCTTCGGCGAGGTGTGGCGCGCGGCCGACGTCCTGCTGGGGCGGCCGGTGGCGATCAAGCTGCTCCAGGCCGGCTACCTCCAGCATCCGGAGACGCTGGCCCGGTTCAGGGCCGAGGCCCGGCACACCGCCGGGCTGTCCCACCCGAACGTCGCGCACATCTATGACTACGGCGAGCCCGATCCGCCGCACCCGCCGTTCCTGGTGATGGAACTCGTCGACGGGCCCCCGCTGGCCGAGGTGCTGGCCAGCGGGGCGATGGCGCCGGCCCGGGCGATGGATATCGTCGCGCAGGCCGCGAACGGCCTGCAGGCGGCCCATCGCGCCGGGCTGGTGCACCGCGACATCAAGCCAGGCAACCTGCTGCTCAGCGGGCGCGGCCTGGTGAAGATCACCGACTTCGGCATCGCGCACGCGGCGGGCTCCGCGCCCGTCACCGGTACGGGGCTGGTCATGGGTACCCCGGCTTACCTGGCGCCCGAGCGGGTCCGGGGAAGCAGTGCCACTGCGGCCAGCGACCTGTACGCGCTCGGCATCGTCGGCTACGAGTGCCTGGCCGGCATCCCGCCCTTCACCGGCGTGCCGGTGGCGGTGGCACTGGCGCACCGGGACTCGCCCCTGCCGCCGCTGCCGGCGTCGGTGCCAGCCGACGTGGCGGCGCTCGTGACCGACCTCACCGCCAAGGACCCCGCCGCGCGCCCGGCGAGCGCCGCCGAGGTGGCGGCCCGGGCCGGCCAGCTCCGGGACCGCATGCTCGGCCGCAGCGGTGCCTGGGCCGAGGGGGCAGCGGCCGGCCAGCCGGCCACCGCGGACGATCAGCTGGCCGGGGCACTCGCCGTTGCCCGGCAGCGGCGGCGCGGCGGCGTCTGGCCGGCCCGGGCACTCGCCATTGCCAGGCCACGGCCGCGCGGCGGCCTCCGGTCGGCCCGGTACGCCCTGATCGCCGCCGCCGCGGTCGCGGTGGCCCTGCTCGGGCTGGTGCTCGCCAGCGCGGCCGGCGGCACGCCGCCGCAGCGCCCGGCGGCTGCACCGTCCAGTACGCCCGCATCCCGGCCGCCAGCGGTCCAGCTGGTGAGCGTCAGCAGCAGCGCGCTGATCGGCCAGCCGGTGAGCGTCGCGGTCCGCCAGCTGCACCGGCTCGGCCTCAAGGTGCGCGTGCTCTGGCGGTCCAGCGACCAGCAGCGGCCGGGGATGGTCGTGTCCGTGTCACCGGCCGGGCAGGTGCCAGCCGGCCACCTGGTCACGGTGACCGGAGCGCAGCAGCACGGCAGCGCGGCGACCACGCCGCAGGACAGCCGCGGGCCGCGCGGCCGCGGCGAGCGGGGCGGCCCGGGCAGGCCGCGCCACCACGGCGGGCCCGGTCATGACAAGCCGCACCACCACGGCATGCTTCCAGGCCACGTCGAGGCCCCAGGTCACGGCCGGCCCCGCACCCCCGGGAGGCCCGCTGGCCAGGGCCGCCGACAGTCCCACAGCCTTCCTGCCTGACCTGGCCAAGAACTGTCATAGCCGGACCCAACCGTGCCGGGTCCCGGGATGGGCCAGCGATAATGGCCGCATGAACCCGAGGGTACAGGCGCTCAGGGTCCCGGAGATCACTGTCTACTTCTGGGTGATCAAGGCCCTGTCCACAGCCATGGGCGAGTCAACGTCGGACTATCTCGTGCACCGGATCCATCCGGTTCCCGCGGTGCTGCTGGGCTTCACCGGCTTCGTCATCGCCATGGTGCTGCAGTTCTCCATGCGCAGGTACGTGGCCTGGACCTACTGGTTCGCCGTGGTCATGGTCGGCGTCTTCGGCACGATGGCCGCCGACGTGCTGCACGTCGGGCTGGGCGTGCCGTACATCGTGTCGGCGCCGTTCTTCGCCCTGGTGCTGGCCGCGGTCTTTATCACCTGGCAGCGGACCGAGAAGACCCTCGACATTCACAGCGTCTACACGTTCCGGCGCGAGCTGTTCTACTGGGCGGCTGTCGTGGCGACCTTCGCCCTGGGCACCGCGGCCGGCGACATGACCGCGTACACCTTCCACCTCGGCTATCTCGGTTCGCTCGTGCTGTTCGCCTGCATCATCGTCATCCCGGCGATCGGCTACTGGCGGTTCGGGATGAACTCGATCCTCGCGTTCTGGTTCGCCTACGTCATCACCCGGCCGGTCGGCGCGTCCTTCGCCGACTGGCTGGGCAAGCCGCACAGACTGCACGGGCTCGGATTCGGCGCAGGCAACGTGAGCCTGGTCCTGACGATCATCATCATCGTCCTGGTCGGCTACCTCGCGATCACGCGCGCCGACGTTCAGCAGGAGGCGAGCCACCGCGCCAGCGCCGAGCGGAGAAGCGAGCACCCGGCGGCCGAGGACCGCGTCCCGTAGGACCGCGTCCGTAGGACCGCGTCCCGCAGGACGGCCCAGGGCCGCGTCCCGCAGGACGGCCCAGGACCGCGTCCCGCAGGACCGCGTCCCCTACGACAGAGCTGACGGCGCCAGCTGCGCGCGGGAGCACCTCGTCACGTACGGCAGGGAGATCTCGGCCGCGCCGGCCAGGCCGGGATGGGTGCCGAGCAGGTGCCGGACGCGGGACAGGACGGCCGCCCGCTCGGCCGGCGGCATCGTGATGATGTAGCTGCGGGACGCGACCAGGTTGACGATCGCGTCCGGCCCGGTGAGCCGGCTCCACTCCACGTCCAGCCGCTCGACCGGCCCGAACGGCGGGCCGACCACCGGGGCGGTACTGCCGTTGTCGGTGTAATCGGGCGTGTGAATGATCCTGGTGAGCTCGGCCACCCAGTCCGCCCGCTCGTCCCGGATGTTCCACAGCAGGCCGAGCCGGCCGCCCGGGGTGAGCACCCGGGCAACCTCCGGCACCGCCCGCGCCGGGTCAACCCAGTGCCAGGCCTGCGCCACCAGCACCGCATCGACGGCCTGACCGGCGAGCGGGATCTGCTCGGCCGTGCCAGGCCAGCACCGTGACGCCGGGCAGGACCCGGGCCAGCTGCTCGCGCATGCCGGCCGACGGCTCGACCGCGACGACGTCGAGCCCCCGGTCGCGGAGCGCGCGGGTGAGCTTGCCGGTGCCCGCACCCAGGTCGAGCACGCGCCTGGCGCCCGGCGGCAGCAGCCAGCCGATGGCGTCGTCCGGGTAGGACGGCCTGGCCCGCTCGTAGGTCGCGGCGGCGGCGCCGAACGAGACAGCCTGGGCTCTCCTGCGTTCCGTGGCGGCCACGGGGCCAATTATGGCAGCGGCGACGACAACGC
Source organism: uncultured Actinomycetes bacterium (assembly GCA_963702235.1). GTDB lineage: Bacteria > Actinomycetota > Actinomycetes > Streptosporangiales > Streptosporangiaceae > PALSA-505. The sequence continues at coordinate 180,980 of CAVPBZ010000007.1, read as the reverse complement.
CGCCGGTCTCGTCTGGGCACCGATCCGAGCCGGCAAAGATCTGCGGCACATGGCCTAGGCTCGGACCATGCACATTCCCAGCCCATCGATCAGTGGTTTTCACATCGGCCCGCTAGACATTCACTTCTACGCGCTGATGTACCTGGTCGGTATCGCGCTGGCGATCATGATCACGCGGCGCCGGTGGCGCGCCGTCGGCGGCGACCCGGACCTGGTCGGGGACGTGGCGATCTGGGCGGTCCCGGCGGGGATCGTCGGCGGCCGGATCTACTTCGACATCACCACGCCGATGGACATCCCGCACGTGTGGTACGGCGTGTTCGCGGTGTGGAGCGGCGGCCTGGGCATCTGGGGCGGCATCGCGCTGGCCGCGGTGGTGGGCGCCTGGCGGGTCCGCCGGGCGGGCGGGAACGTGGCGCAGTTCATGGAGGCCGTGGCGCCCGCGCTGCTGGTCGCGCAGGCGGTCGGGCGGATCGGGAACTACTTCAACAAGGAGCTGTTCGGCAAGCCGACCAGCCTGCCCTGGGGGCTGCAGATCCCGGTCGGGTTCCGGCCGCCCGGCTACACGCAGTTCACTACGTTCCAGCCGTCGTTCCTGTACGAGCTGATCTTCGACCTGGCGCTGGCCGCCGCCCTGGTCTGGCTGGGTCATCACCGCCGGATCAGGCCGCCGGGGCTGTTCGCCCTGTACGTGGCCGGCTACTCGGCCTACCGGATCTTCGAGGAGTCGATCCGGATCGACTCGTCCGCGCACTTCCTCGGCCTGCGGCTCAACATGTTCATCGCCATCGCGCTCACGATCGCGGGCCTGGTCTGGTTCGCGCGCTCGCAGCGCGGGAAGCCGGCGGAGGCCAGCGCCGGGCCGGCCGAGGGCGGGCCTGCCGCCACCGAGGACGCCAGCACCGCGGACCAGGTCGCCGGGGCCGATCACGCGCTGCCGGGCGGAGCCACGCCGCGCGCTCAGGAGTGATCAGGGGATAAGAGCGCGGCCACGCTGGTGGCCAGCGTTTCCCTGTCGACCTTCAGGACGGAGCCGTTCGGGATGACGTTCCAGCTGTCCTGCGGCCAGCCGGTGGAGGCGACGACAATCGCGTCCGGCGTCGCGGTGTAGGCGAGGTTGAAGTAGCCGGCCGGATCCTCGGGTGATCCCCGTTCCCTGATCGACGCGTACGGGATGCGCTCCGGGTCGTGCCAGGAGATGGCGTACAGCGCGTCGGGGGCCAGCAGGACCGCGTTCAGGCTGTTCGGCTGGTAGTGGTCACGGATGTGCCGCAGCGTGTCGGCCACCGCCGCGACCACGTCGCCGCCGTGGCCGTCGAGCCCGGACATGATGTGCAGGAAGTAGCGCTCGCTGTCGGTGCTGCCGGTGAGCTGCCGCTCCCAGGCCGGCGGGAGCATCTCGGGCAGCTTGGACTGCGGGTGGATGGCACCGTTGTGCGCCAGCGCGAAGCCGCCGCGGGTGAACGGGTGGGAGTTGCGGTCCTCGACCGGCAGGCCGGGGGTGGCCCAGCGCAGGTGCACCAGCCCGGCGTCGCCGAGCCGCTCCTTGGCCAGCCGCTGGTAATCCGGGTCGTCGGCGGCGCGGTGCGGCGACTTTGCCACCTGCAGCCCGGCACCGTCCTGCGCGGCCATGCCCCAGCCGTCGCCGTGCCACCGCGACAAGGCGGTGAACGCATCGAGCCCGGGTTCCCCGATCAGCTCGACGACCGAGGCATCAGCCCGCGAGCAATAGCCCAGCAACCTGCACATGACAACCGATACTTCCCTACCCCGGGCCGCTTATGCCACCAGGTTAATGCCGCGCCTACAGGTACTTGCCCATGCCGCCGGCGACGTCGACGGACGCCCCGGTGATGTAGCTGGCCCGGTCACCGGCCAGGAACGCGACCAGGCCGGCCACCTCGTCGGGCAGGCCGAACCGGCCGAGCGGCACCTCGGTGGCCGCCAGCTGCCCGAAGAACTCGTCGGCTGGCGTATCAGGGGCGCGCTGGCTGCGGATGTTCTCCCACTGCGGGGTCACGACCAGGCCGATGTTCACGCTGTTGACCAGGATCCCCTCGCGGCCGAGCTCGATCGACAGCGCCTTGGACAGGCTCAGGCAGGACGCGCGGTTCACCGACGACGCCAGGAACACCGGGTCCGGGTAGCGCGCGTACACGGCGTTGATGTTGATCACGCGCGGCGCGCTGCTGCGCCGCAGGTGCGGCAGCGCGGCCCGGGTGCAGCGGATCTGGGAGAACAGCTTGACCTCGATGTCCGCGTGCCAGTCGTCGTCGGTCAGCGTGCCGAACCGGCCGGGCCGCGCCGCGCCGGCGTTGTTGACCAGGATGTCGGCGCCGCCGAGCGCGGCCGCGGCGGCCTCGATGAACGACTCGACCTGGCCGGGGTCGGTGACGTCGCACGGCAGCGCGGTGACGCTGCCGCCGGAGGCGGCCAGCTCGGCGGCCGTCTTCTCGAGCTCGCCGGCGTGGCGGGAGCAGATGACCACGGCCGCGCCCTCGGCCAGCAGCTCGGCGACGATGGCCTGGCCCAGTCCCTTCGAGCCGCCGGTGACGATCGCGCGGCGGCCGCTCAGCCCGAGGTCCATCCGCTACCCGTCCTGCGCTTCGACGACGCCGAGCAGGCTCTTGCGGGGCGGGCAGAAGATGTCCACCTCACGGCAGTGGCTGTCGGTGGTCCAGGCGCCGTGCGGCACCCAGGCGGGGATGACGGCCACGTCGCCCGGGCGCATCACCCGCACGTCGCCGTCGAGGTCGAAGGTGAACTCGCCGGCCAGCACGATGACGATCTGCTCCTCCTCGTGCGCGTGCCGCGGCGCCTCGACGCCGGGCGCGAAGTCCACGAAGTTGGCCATCGCCCCGGTGCCGAGCACGGGCCGGAAGCCGAGGCCGGGCACGAACTCGGCCGGCGTGATCGAGTCGATCTGCACGTACCTGCCGGGCGGCCGGCTCGCCGAGCCCCTCGGCGCTGAAGTGGGTGGCGGCATCGCTCAGTGCCTCCTGGTTCGCTTCTCCGCCCGCTGCGCGTGCGTCGCTCACAGTTCCTCCACGGTCGTGCGGGTCAGGGCGGTGCGGGTGACGGCGGCCAGCCGGCGCACGCCCTCGGTGATGAGCTCGTCGGCCACCCGGCTGTAGGCGAGCCGCAGCTGGCGCGTCCCGTCGTCGCCAGGGTAGAACGGGCGGCCGGGGACGTAGGCGACGCTGGCGGCGCGCGCGGCGGGGGTGAGCGCGACGGCGTCCGCGCCGTCCGGCAGCGTCACCCAGGTGAAGAACCCGCAGGCCGGCGTCGTCCAGGTGGTGCCGGCCGGCATGTGCTCGGCGAGCGCCCGGGTGATCAGCGCGGCGCGCCGCTCGTACAGCGCCCGGGACGCGACCAGCTGGGCGTCGAGGTGGCCGCCGCGGCCGTACTCCTCCAGCATCCGCTGGCCGAGCGCGCCTGAGCACTGGTCGGAGTTCTGCTTGGCCGTGCACAGCTGGCTGATGAGCTGGGCCGGCCCCGCGGCCCAGCCCAGCCTGACGCCGGGGAAGAAGATCTTGGAGAACGTCCCGGCCTGCACGACCACGTCCGGCGCCAGCGCCCACAGGCTCGGCGCCCGGGCCGCGCTGAAGCCGAGCTCGCGGTAGGCGACGTCCTCCAGGATGAGGAAGCCGTACCGGCGGGCCAGGTCCACCAGCGGCTGCCTGCGGTCGGCGGCCAGGCACAGGCCGGTGGGATTCTGGTACTCGGGGATCGTGTAGAGCAGCTTGGGCCGCAGGCCGCCGCGAAGCAGGTCGCCGAGCACGTCCACCCGCAGGCCGCCGTCATCCATCGGCACCCCGCGCACGTCGGCCTCATAGCCGCGGAACGCCATGATCGCGCCGAGGTAGGTCGGCGCCTCAACGGCGACGACATCACCGGCGTCGATGAGACTCTTGGCGAGCAGCTCCATGCAGTCGATCCCGCCGCTGGTCACCATCAGCTCGCCGGGGCCTGGGCGCAGGCCCTCCAGCCGCTCCAGCAGGCAGGCCAGGTAGTCGCGCAGGCTGGCCAGGCCCTCGGTCGCGGAGTACTGCAGGGCCACCGCCGCGTCCCGCGCCATCAGCCGGCCCGAATCCCGGCCAGCACGTCCACCGGGAAGGTCTCCGGGTCAGGGAATCCGCCGGAGAACGTGATCACGTCGGTGGCGCCGGCCAGGGCCAGGATCGCGGTGATCTCGCCGCCGCCGAGGAGCTGCGTCCGGCGGGCGAAGCTCGCCGTCCAGTCGCGGCCGGCCGGGGCGGCGGCCGCGGGCGCCGGGGCCGCCGGGGCCGCAGGCGTCGCGGCCGCGGACCCCGCTCGCGCGGGCGTCGCTGGCGTCGCGGCGGAAACCGGGACGGTCATCTATGCCTCCGTCTGCTGGCAGCCAGGCCGCCTGTGACATCGATCCTGCTGCCGTCGCGCTGACACTTCTCTCTTGACAGTGGCCCTCGTGGCAGCGGCCCTCTTGACAGGGCGGCTTTCAAACGTAAGAATTGTGCCGCATAGTGATATTCGTTTGATACCTCTGCCCTACTAGCATACCGCCATTATCAGGCTTAGCGGCAGGAATTTCTGGCAAGTGACTCGGATCTCAGGTCCGCTGGCCGGGCTCGCCGAGGTCGCCACCCCGACCGCGCCGAGGGTCGAGGTCGACGATCTCGACATCGCGCTGCTGCGGGAGCTCGCCACCGACGCGCGCCAGTCGCAGCGGGCACTGGCCCGGGCGGTGGGCATGTCGCCGCCGGCGATCGCGGACCGGCTAGCCAGGCTGGAGCGGGCCGGCGCGATCCGCGGCTACCGGGTGGACATCGACTGGGCGGCACTGGGCCTGCCGGTCGTGGTCTATCTCGCGGTCACCGCCGGGCCGGGGATGGAGCTGAACCAGATCATCAGCGCGATCCGCGAGCTGCCGGAGACGCAGGACATGAGCGTGGTCACCGGCGGCCTGGACCTGCTGGTCCGGCTGCGGGTCCGGGACCAGATGCACCTGCGGCACCTGCTGCTCGACACGATCTTCCAGATCCCCGGCGTGCAGCGGACCGAGACCTTCCTGTCGCTCGCCGATGTCGAGCCGGAAAACTTCACCCTCGCGCTGCTCGACCAGATGGCCGGGCGTAGCGGGAGCGACCGAGCGGCACCTGATCGGAGGAGGGACAGATGAGCACCGCATCCCCGGCGCCGGCCGGCGCGGCCGGCGTCGGCCAGCCAGGGTTCGTGGCCAGGCACGGGCTGCTGACCGACGAGCAGGCGGCCGCGGCGGAGCAGGTGATCCGCCAGATCCGCGACCTTGACCTGCGCACCGTGCGGTTCGTCGTGGTGGACCAGCACGGCGTGCCGCGGAGCAGGTCGCTGTCGCCGCAGGCGGCGACCGACGTGTTCGCCAACGGGCTGGACTTCTCCGGGGCGATCTACAGCCTGGACACCGGTAACCAGGTGTTCGTGCCGGCGTTCGCACCGGGCGGCGGGTTCGGCATCGAGGAGTTCACCGGCTTCCCTGACGTCGTCCTGGTGCCCGATCCGGGCACGTTCCAGGTGCTGCCGTGGGCGAACCGCACCGGCTGGATCCTGTGCGACGTGTACTTCGGCAATGGCCAGCCGGTGCCGCTGGACGGCCGTCACCTCATGCGCCGGATGCTGGCCGACCTCGCCGGGGCCGGCTACGACTACCTGGCCGGCATCGAGATCGAGTACTACATCGTCAGGCTCGCCGGGCAGCCGCTGCTGCCCGAGGACGCCGGGTTCACGCCGCCCCCGCCGCAGGTGACCGTGTTCGAGCGCGGCTACCAGTTCCTGTCCGAGGTGCGCCTGGACAGCGTGGCCGAGACGATCGAGGCGCTCCGCGACGGCCTGGCGGCGGTCGGCCTGCCGCCGCGCTCGATGGAGGACGAGTGGGGCCCGGGCCAGATGGAGTTCACGTTCAGCCCGATGGCCGGGCTGGCCGCCGCCGACGCGGTCGTGCTGTTCCGCTCCGCGGTCAAGCAGATGTGCCAGCGGCGCGGCCTGCTCGCCACCTTCATGTGCACGCCCGGGCTGCCGAACTTTTTCTCCTCCGGCTGGCACCTGCACCAGTCGCTGCTGCAGCGGCCAGGCGGCCAGAACGCGTTCGCCAGCCCGGACGGCCCGCTGTCGGCGCCGGGCAGGCAGTTCGTCTCCGGCCTGCTCGACCACGCGCTGCCGATGATGCTGTTCGCCACCCCGACGGTGAACGGCTACCGGCGCTACCGCCCGTACTCGTTCGCCCCCGACCGGGTGTGCTGGGCGGTGGAGAACCGCGGCGCCCTGGTCCGGGTACAGGGCGCGCCGGGCGACGCCAGCAGCCACGTGGAGAACAGGATCGGCGAGCCGGCCGCCAATCCGTACCTGTACATGGCCGCCAATATCGCCGCCGGGCTTGACGGTATCCGGCGCGGCCTGGATACACCGCCCGTCGAGGAAGATCCTTACGCTGCCGACGCGCCCATGCTGCCGACGTCACTCGAGGAAGCGGTCGGCGCACTTGACAAGGACGAGTTTTATCGTCAGACGTTCGGAAAAGCTCTCGTCGACTACCTGCTGATGATGAAACGGGCCGAGCTGGCCCGGTATACGGCGGCACAAGCCGATAACCCGCCGCCAGAGGGCCAGACGGTCACCGACTGGGAGATGCGCGAGTACTTCGAATTTTACTAGAAAGTATTATTCAAACCATGTACATGATCTTGGAGTGACAGGCATGACTTACGGTAATCTAACCTATGTCAGAAGTTTTGAATAACACTTTGGGATACATCGTGACGCTGCAGCACATCGTCCTGTTCAGTTTCCCCCGGCCGCTGGACGCCGGGGAAGAAGAGCGGATGCGCGCGATGATCGCATCCTGGCCGCGGGAGATCGGGCTACTGACCAAGGTACGGTTCGGCCGCGACATCACCGGCGCCAGGACCCGCGGCTACGACTACCTGCTGTATTCCGAGTGCGCCGATATGGATGCGCTGGAGCGCTATCGCGCGCACCCCGTCCACCAGCAGTTCCTTAAGTGGATCACGGAGCGCGACTGCACCCCGCTCGCGTTCGACTATTACCTGGACGAGAAGACGGTTCTCGCCGCCGGATAGAGATTTATTTCCGAACGCTACGGGGCGAAAGGAAGTGCGGAATGGCAGACACCGAAAGAGCCTTGCTGGCCTCGACGGGCCAGAACGAGCTTGCCCACGGAACGCTCCGGGTGTGGGACGCCATCGCCATTTCGGTATCGCTGATCGCGCCGGGCATGGCGATGCTGCTCAACACGTCCGGCGTCGCCATCGCGGCCGGAGGCTCCACGCCGCTGGCCTTTCTGCTCGGCGGCGTCGCCTGCCTGGCGCTGGCCTTCGTGGTCATCGGCTTCAGCCGCCGGATGGCTTCGGCCGGATACGCCTACACCTACGCGAGCCGGAGCCTGGGCAAGGAGGGCGGCTTCCTGGCCGGCTGGCTGTACTTCTTCGGCATGATCTGCTTCGTGCCGATGACCATGTCCGCGGTGGGCTACCTCGCCGCGGACCTGCTCGGCATCAGCCCCAGGTGGTGGATCGCGTTCTTCTTCATCGGCATGGCGCTGCTGATCGTGCTCTCGGTGATCCGGATCAGGGTGACGACGCGCACGCAGCTGGTCATCGGGGCCATCACGGTGGCGCTGATCGTGATCGTCGCGCTGGTCACGATCGGCAAGGGCGGCAGCCACGGGCAGGCCCTCTCCGCGTTCGGCTTCGGGCACACGCTCAAGGGCGGGTTCAGCGGCGTCTTCTACGGCATCATCTTCGGCGTCACCTCCTACATCGGGTTCGAGACCGCCGCTGACTTCGGCGAGGAGACCGCCAACCCGCGCCGCAACATCCCGATCGCGATCATCGCCGCGACCGGCTTCGTGGTGGTGCTGTACCTGCTGACCACGTACGCGATGGCGATCGGCTTCGGGGTGAAGAACGGCGCCACGTGGGCGGGCCAGCTGACCGCGCTGAAGACGATCGCGGACACGTTCGTCGCCTCGTGGGTCGGCACGCTGATCGAGATCGGCGGTATGGCATCGGCCTTCACGGTGTGCGTGGCCTGCGCGACCGCCGCCACCAGGACGCTGTTCGCGATGGGCCGCGAGGGCGTGCTGCCGAGGCTGCTCGGCCGCACCCACCCGCGGTTCAAGACTCCGGTCAACGCGACGATCGCGGTGGCGACGGCCGGGGCCGCGATGGCCCTGCTCATCGGCTACCCGCTGTCGGACAGCACGTTCGGCCAGCCGTTCAGCAACTACTACTTCTGGGCCACCCTGGGCACGCTCGCCATCATCGTCGTCTACATGCTGCTGTGCCTGGGCGGCATCGCGTTCTTCGCCAAGACCAGGGACACCCGGCGCTGGAACCCTGTCGTGCACGTGCTGGTGCCGCTGATCGGCGCCGTGGTGTTCGGCGCGGCACTGTACGGGTCGGTTCACCCGGCGCCGCCCGGCATCCTCAAGTGGACGCCCTACGTCGCGCTGGCCTGGCTCGCGGTGGGCGTCGCCGCGGTCTACTGGCTGCGGGCGAAGCGGCCGGACGCGGTGGCCCGGATCGGCTCCATCCTGGGCGAGGAGGGCGGGACGGACGCCGTCATCCTCGACCAGTGACCGCCATCCGCATGAAGACTTGTGCGTGCCGGAGCACGTACAAGTCTTCATGATCATGGATGTGCTTAGCGGGCGGACGCGGCTGGCGCTGGGCCGGCGGAGGCTGGCGCCGTGATGGCCTGCGCGGTCACGGCCTCGGCGGGGACGGGGACGGGGATGGCACGGCGGGCGCGGCGCCTCGGGATCACCACGGCGGCGGCTGCGGCCACGGCCACGATCGCGGCGCCGGCCCACACGGCGGCATCCAGCCCGTGGGCGAACGCCGCCGGGGAGGTATAGCTGCCCGCCGAGGAGAACACCGACGCGAGCACCGCGATCCCGAACACGCCGCCCAGTTCCCTGATCGCGTTGTTGGCGCCAGAGGCGATCCCCTCCTGCTCTGGCCGCACCGAGCTGAGCACGGTGTTGGCCACCGGCACGAAGAACAGCGCCATGCCGATGCCCGAGATCACGAACGGCACGATCAGGGCGGAGTACGCGACGCCGGGCGCTGTGACCAGGGCGAGCCAGCCCAGCCCGGCTGCCTGCAGCACCAGCCCGGTGATGATCAGCGGGCGGCCGCCCCACCGGTCGGACAGCGGGCCGGCGATCGGCGCCACCACCATCGGCATGGCCGTCCACGGCAGGGTCCGCAGTCCGGCGGCCAGCGGCGAGTAGTGGTCGGCCACCTGCAGGAACTGGGCGAGCAGGAAGATCGAGCCGAACATGCCCGCCGAGAACAGGAACGACGCGACATTGGTGGCGGTGAAGCCCCGGCTGGCGAACAGCCGCAGCGGCAGCATCGGGGCCGGCGACCGGCGCTCCCAGGCGGCGAACACGGCCAGCAGGATGACGCCGCCGATGATCGAGCCGAGCACCTGGCCGCTGGTCCAGCCGTGCCCGTTGCCGCGGACCAGGCCGAACACCACGCCCAGCAGTCCGGCGCTGACCAGGGCGACACCGGGGAGGTCGAGGCGCGAGGACGAGGGCCGGCCCTTGGCCAGCACGCGCGCGGCGACGGGAATGATGGCCATGCCGATCGGCACGTTCAGCCAGAAGATCCACTGCCAGGAAGCGCCTTGCGTGATCGCTCCGCCGACGACGGGGCCGACCGCCACGGCGAGCCCGCTCATCGCTCCCCAGAAGCCCAGCGCCGCGCCGCGCCTGGCCACCGGCACCGCCGAGCTGAGCAGGGTGAGGCTGAGCGGCAGCACCAGCGCGCCGCCGGCGCCCTGAACGACCCGGGCGGCCACGAGCACGTCGATGTTCGGCGCCAGGGCGGCGGCCGCCGACGCGAGCGTGAACAAGGCGAGCCCGGCGGTGAATATGCGCCGCCTGCCGAACCGCTCGCCCAGGGTGGCCCCGGTCAGCAGCAGCACGGCGAAGGTGAGCGTGTAGGCGTTGACCGTCCACTCGAGGCTCTCCAGTGAGGCGTGCAGGTGCTCCCTGATGGACGGGAGCGCCATCGTCACGACCAGGTTGTCGAGCGAGACCATGAAGACGGCGACCGAGGTGACGACGACCGTCCAGATCATCGTCCGCCGGCTGACCGGTGCTGGTGGCTGCATCGGGGGGTTTCCTTTCTCGTCGGTTCTGTAAGTAGTGAGTGGTCACTTACTTTGGGGCGGAAAAAAAACGTCGGCGTCACGGCTCCAGGTACTCCCCGGAACGCACGGACTTGACGGACATGAGGGCCTGCGCCCACGGCTCGTCCAGGCCCGGCAGGTTGAGCGCGACCGCGACGTTCCACAGCATGCCCATGGCGAAGAACATGCGGAGCGATTCGTCGTCCGCCCCGCTGCGCGTCTGCGCCAGGCGCCACAGGCGGCCGTAGCAGCTCCGGGCCGCCTCCTGCACCTCGGCATCGCCGGACGCGGCGTAGGTCTGCAACTGGACGAGCAGGAGATCGCGGTTGGCGAGGAGGTCATGGTAGGCGCGGGCCATGGCGTCCAGCGCCGCGTCCCCGGTCAGGCCCTGCGACGCCTCGATGAACTGGGTCTCGATGCGGTCGAAGGCCCGCCGGTAGGTGGCGATGAACAGCGCCTTCTTGGTCGGGAAGAGCCGGAACAGGTAAGGCTGGGAGATGCCGGCCCGGGCCGCGATCGTCTCGGTCGAGGTGCCGGCCAGGCCGGCCTTGGCGAACTCGGTCACCGCGGCGTCGAGGACGCGCTCCCTGCGCTCCTCGGCACTCATCCGCGTGGTGGCCATGTCACTAAGGTAGTGATGACTCACTACCTTGTCAAGGAGTCCCGCAGGGCCGGGGTACACCTGGTTCCCAGGCCGCACAAGCTGCTACAACGGGATGCGGGAATCCACCTCAGGGATCGCTGTTGGCGGCAAGGAGATGTGAGTTGGACGCTGGAGCGGGGGGAGCCATGGCGGCTCCAGCGCAGCCAGATGCGCCGCCGGCCGAGCGCCAAGGATCGTTCGCCGATCCGGTGTTCGTGCTCTGTAACGGTCGGTCCGGCTCCACGTTGGTGCGGTTTCTCCTGGACGCGCATCCGGAGCTTGCCTGCCCGCCGGAAACGAATCTGCCCGGGCTGTGCGTCCAGCTAGCGACCGTGTGGTCGCTGATCGAAGGGGCGCCGCTGTCGGCGAACCGCGGCGACGAGCCGCCAGAAATCCCCGAGGCTGCGATTACCGGGGTGCGGGAAACGATGGACCGGATGGTCGGGTCGTATCTGGTGCGGCGGGGGAAGCAGCGCTACTGCGACAAGAGCCTGGGCACGGCCCGGTACGCGGAGCTGCTGCTGCGGGTCTACCCGCAGGCCCGGTTCATCTGCGTGTACCGGCATCCGATGGACGTGATCGCGTCGGGGGTAGAGGCGTGCCCATGGGGCCTGAACGGGTACGGGTTCGACCCGTATATCGCGGCGACGCCCGGCAATGCGGTGATGGCGCTGGCAAGCTTCTGGGCAGACAACGTGCGGACGACACTGGCCGTGGAGGAGCGGTTTGCCGATAGGTGCTTCCGGCTGCGCTATGAGGACCTCGTTGCTGATCCGGAGGCGACAGCCGCGACGCTCTTCGAATTTCTGGAAGTGCCTGCGGTACCGGGGATTTCCGAGACCTGTTTCTCGCCGGAGCGGGAGCGCTCCGGGCCGGGCGACCACAAGATCTGGTACACGTCGCAGATCAGCTCTGATTCGGTCGGGCGTGGCTGGTCGGTTCCGGCGGAAATGATCGCGCCGCAGCTTCCGGACGCTATTAACGGCATGGCTGGCAAGCTGGGCTATCTGGCCGTTGACGACGGCTGGGGCACCACCGAGCCGCCGGCCGACCTGCGGGCGCCCTTCACCGCGCCGCCAGCCGAGGCGGGCGGCGAAGCCGCCGCTGCGCAGGCACTGGACGGGCCGATTCACTCGGGCTGGCTCGGTGAACAGCTGCGTGCCGGGCTGGCGGCCACGTCCCGGCTGCCCGGCGAGCCAGCGCTGGGGATCGCATGGCAGCGAGACCTTCGTGGCGGTAGCGATCATGAAGGATCCCGGGCGGCCAGCCGAGTACTGGCTGGTCGATCTCGGTGCGGCGACGGTCACGCTGGCGGCCAAGGACGCACAGGAGAATTCAGACTGGGACATGGTCGGTCCGGCGGATGCCTGGCACAAGATCATCGACTGCGAGGTCAACCTCAGCGTAGCGCTGCGCTCCTGCGTGCTGCGTTACTGCGACAACGGCGAGGTGAGCTGGCGGTGGACCCTGCTGCTGCCGGCGCTGGTGGCGGCCGCGGTCCTGGTCGCCGCGATCCGGCTCCTCCCCCGCGAGGCGTCCCGGGACCGCCGCAGCCGCCGCTTCGACGTGCCCGGCGCGGTCACGGTGACCGCCGCCATGCTGCTGCTCGTGTCCGGGCTGGTGGGCGCGCCGCAGTCCGGCTGGGTCTCGGCCCGCACCCCCGGCTCGTTCGCGGGCGCGGCTCTGCTGCTCGCGGCGTTCGGCGCCATCGAACGGCGCAGCCCCGATCCGCTGCTGCCGCTCGGTATCTTCCGCTCGGCGTCGCTGACCAGGGCTAACATCGGCGCGCTCGTCTTGTTCGGGTCGTACGTGTCGTTCCAGTTCCTGGTCACCCAGTACCTGCAGACCGCGTCAGGCTGGTCAGCGCTGACCACCGCGCTGGCGTTCCTGCCGGCGGGCGTGCTCGTGGTGATCGCGTCGCCCCGGATGGGGCCGCTGCTGGACCGGTTCGGCCCGGCCCGGATGGTCGCGGTGGCGCTCGGATGCCTGGTGGCCGGCTATGCCTGGTTCCTGCGAATCGGCCCGCAGCCCGATTATCCGGCGGTGATCCTGCCCGCGGTGCTGCTGATCGGCGCGGCGTTCGGGCTCGGCTTCTCGTCGCTGAACGTGCAGGCGACGGCGGGGGTGGCCGACGCGGAGCAGGGACTTGCCTCTGGCATCCTGCAGACCTCCTTCCAGGTCGGCGGCGCGATCGTGCTGGCGATCGTCACGGCCGTGGTGGACGCGCACGGCGGGAACAGGCTGGCCGCACCGGGTGCGCTGCTAGCCGCCTACCGGCCCGCGCTCGAGGTGATCACCGGCGTCGCGGCGCTGGGCGTGGCGATCGCGGTCAGCGGGCTGGCGTCGGGCAACCGCAGGCGAGCCCCGGCCCAGGCGCTGGCCGGAGAGGTCGAGCAGGACGAGTTCGAGACCATCGCCAGCTAGACATCACGCCCTGCCATCGGGACGGGCGCCGGCCGCCGCAGGGCCGGGACCCGTCCCGTTGGCCGTTCGCGCGAAGGGGCAGAGCGGAGCCGTTCGGGATAATGGAAGGCGGACACAGACCGGCAGGAGCGGCCAGGGGGTGCGGATGAGTCCTGACAGCCAGAGCGTGCGGGTCCGGGTCGAGGACCGCGTGCTCACGGTGACCAACCTGGACAAGGTGCTGTACCCGGAGACCGGGTTCACCAAGGGCCAGGTGATCGACTACTACCTGCGCATCGCGCCGGTCCTGCTCCCCCATATCGCCGGGCGGCCGCTCACCCTCAAGCGCTACCCCAACGGCGTGCAGGGCGATTACTTCTACGAGAAGCACGCCCCCGCGCACCGGCCGGACTGGGTGCCCACCGCGCCCGTCGACTCACCGAGTTCCGGCAAGGCCAGTAAGACGGTGCGCTACGTCGTGGCCGGCGACCTGCCGACACTGATCTGGCTGGCCAACCTGGCCTGCCTGGAGATGCACACCCCGATGTGGCGGGTGCCGGACGTCGGGGAGCCCGACCGGCTGATGTTCGACCTCGACCCCGGGCCGCCCGCCACGATCGTCGAATGCTGCCAGGTCGCCCTCCTGCTGCGGCCGCTGCTGGAAGAACGCGGCCTGCAGCCGTTCGCCAAGACCTCCGGCGGCAAGGGCCTGCAGCTGACCACCGCGCTGGCCGGCCATACCTCGCAGCAGGCGAGCGAACTGGCCCGTAGCCTGGCCGGGCAGCTGGAGGAGGAGCATCCCGGGCTGGTGGTCTCCCGGATGATCAAGGTGCTCCGGCCCGGCAAGGTGCTGATCGACTGGAGCCAGAACAACGCGAAGAAGAACACCGTGGCGCCCTACTCGCTGCGCGCCAGGGAGCTGCCCACCGTGTCGACGCCGGTGACCTGGGAGGAAGTGGCCAGCTGCCGGCGCCCCGGGGACCTGGTCTTCACCAGCGACGACGTCCTGGACCGGGTGGCCGGCCTCGGCGACCTGCAGAGCCCGCTGCTCACCGGCGCCGGGCACCCGGGGTAGCTGGGGCAATCTTCGCGAACTGGCCAGGACGGGCGGAGGTAGCCTGGACCCCCATGACTGAGGCCCAGCCAGCACCGGCGCCGGCGGTACCGCACCGCACGCTGCGCCAGCGGTATCCGTGGCTGCTGCCTGGTGGCCTGCTGCTGCTCCTGGCCTTGCTGACGATCAACGTGCTGACCGACGGCCCGCTGGTCCCGGTGGACCGGCGGATCCACAAGTTCGTACATGCCACCGGGAACTCGGCTGGCTGGCGATGGCTCAAGGACGGCCCGGCCACGCCCGCCAGGCTGCTCGTCGATGCCGGCAGCGCCTGGGTGGCCATCCCCGTTCTCCTGACCGTCGCGGCCGTGGTGGCTTACCGGCGGCAAACCCTGCGTCCCGTACTCACCGCGGCCACCGGCGCCGCGCTGCTGCCGGCGATCGTGCTGCCGGCGAAGCTGCTGATCGAGCACCTCAACCCCGGCTACCGGCACCTCTCCCGGCACGTGCCGCTGGGCGAGTTTCCGTCCGGCCACGCCACCACGGCAGTCGTGTGCTACGTCCTGGCCGTGCTGGTTATCGCTCCCTACCCGGCGGGCCGGAGCCGGCGCATCGCACTGCGGGCCGCCGGCCTGCTGGGCTTCCTGGCCGGGGCCGCCATGGTGTGGTGCAACATGCACCGCTGCACCGATGTCGTCGCGGGATGGACGCTGGCCGCGCTCATCATCCTGCTCACCCTGAGGCTGACCACGCAGCAGGCCAGCCAGGGTGAGAGCCGTGCGGAGCAACCAGCCGGGCAGCGAGCGCTGGCGGCACCGGCGGATCCGGGACCGGGATAACGGGCGGCACCCGGTCAGCTGCCACCGGCGATGGCGGCCACGACGCCGTAGGGCAGGTGCCGGGGGTGCACGAGCAGCGCCCTGGCCACCTGCCGGATCGCCAGCCGCCGCGGCGTCACCAGCTGCTCGCTGTAGCGCCAGGCTCCGATCTCGTCGCCGCCAAACCGTGCACTCAGCCCCCGGCGGAAGCGTCGCGCGTCGCCGCCATCGCCCTTCCAGGCCGACAGCCAGGCGCGCAGGTCTTCGTCGCGCTCCATCGTGGTCCAGTTCATCAGCTGCTCGGCGATCTGGCCGGCCGCGTCGATGACGAACGCCAGGTCCGCGCCGGCCTTGATGCCATTGACCCGGCCCTCGCTGCCGTGGCCGTGGTGGATGCTGGCCGAACTGAACGGCACCCCCACCGCCAGGGCGGCCACCGCATGACCGGCCTCGTGCCAGGCCGTACGGACGGTTGCCTGCCGGGCAGGCGAAAGACCGGGGAAACAGCCGCAGTCGTAGCGCTGCCTGACCCACTTGTCGTTGACGATCGACTCGTCGTCATAGCGGATGACCCGGCTCAGCTCGGCCTGGATCCCGGTGAGCACGTGCTTGTCTGCAGGCTTCATAGGCGCAACATCGCCGAGCCTACCGGCAGATCGTCCCTGACCGCGTGCGCCAGGTGCCTGCCGCGGCCCGCAACAAGCGCGCGGCGCCCAGGCGCCGGGGCTGAGCTTCGCTAGGCTGCCAGGCAGCCGTGATCGGGAGGTCGCATGACAGCCGTGGCTGCCGGTGCCGGCGCCGCCAGGCCCCGCCAGGAACCGGCGCAGCCGCTCCGGGCGGACGTCGGGTCCAAGCCGTTGCCGCCACTGCCGCAGACGCCCGGCGGCTGGGCGACCATCCTGGCCGACCCGCCGTGGCGGTTTACCAACCGGACCGGCAAGGTCGCGCCCGAGCATCGTCGCCTTGACCGCTACGACACCATGACCTGCGCGGACATCTGCGCGCTGCCGGTGGCGGCCGTCGCCGCGCCGAACTCCCACCTTTACCTGTGGGTACCGAATGCCCTGCTGCCGGAGGGCCTGCAGGTGATGGCCGCCTGGGGGTACCGGTACGTGTCCAACATCGTCTGGGCGAAGCGCCGCAAGGACGGCGGCCCGGACGGCCGCGGCGTGGGGTTCTACTTCCGCAACGTCACCGAGCTCGTGCTGTTCGGCGTCCGCGGCAGCATGCGGACGCTGCCCCCGGGCCGCCGCCAGGTCAACATGATCGAGACGCAAAAACGGGAGCATTCCCGCAAGCCTGACGAATCGTATGAACTTATCGAAACGTGTAGCCCGGCGCCCTTTCTTGAGCTTTTCGCCCGCTATTCGCGTATAGGCTGGTCGGCGTGGGGCGACGAGGCCGCGGCGGATGTCCAGCCGCGCGGCCGCCAGCATCCTGCATATGGCATGCGAATGAGACCACTGGCGTGACAGGGACCGGCGAGGCAAGATGCAACGATGACCAAAGTGCCGAGTCTCCCCCGGGGTAAACGGCTGCGGGACAAAGAGCGGTCCAGCGTTGCTGCTGAGCTGCTCCGCCGCTACAACAGCGGCAAGAGCATCCGGGACATCTGCGGTGAGACTGGTTACAGCATCGGGCGGGTTCGGCGCCTGCTCGAAGAAGCCGGCGTTGAGTTCCGCCGGCGCGGGGGGGCGACCCGGACGAAGGCCGGCCGCGCTTAACTGCCGGCCGTGCCGCCGTCGCCGAGCTGAACTTCTGGATTAATGACGATGTTAGCGATAACAATGGTGTCAGTCGCCCGCCGCAGCGACGGTAATGAGCCGGTCGCGCAGAAGGTGGCGCACGACGGCACGGCCGGCGGGTGACGTCGTGGACGAGACGGCGAGGGGAGGCAAGGTGGGGTCCGCGGCGAGCGAGCCAACGGCACGCCAGACTACGCAGGACCCCGCGGCGGGCGCTATCAGCTGCAGCAGGCCGCCGGTGATGACGGACGTCGCGAGGCTGGCGGGCGTCTCCCACCAGACCGTTTCCCGTGTCCTCAACAACCACCCGAACGTCCGCCCGCAGACGAGGGACAGGGTCCTGGCCACCATCGGGCAGCTCGGCTACCGGCCGAACGCGGCCGCCCGCAGCCTGGTCACCCGGCGCACCCGCACCCTCGGCGTGATCACCTTCGACACCACGATCTACGGTCCGGCGCCGATGCTCTGCGGCGTCGAGCAGGCAGCCAGACATTCGTATTTCGTCTCGATCGCCAGCCTGCCGGCGTATGACCGCCGGTCCGTGCTCGGCGCCGTGGACAAGTTCCTCGGCCAGGGCGTCGAGGGGATCATCGTGATCGCGCCGCAGATCACGGCGGTGGACGCGCTGGGCCATGTGGGGGTCGAGGTCCCGCTCGTCGCCGTCAACTGCGGCACGCAGGCGTCGATAGCCTCGGTGGCCGTCGACAACGCGGCGGGCGCCGCGCTCGCCACCCGGTACCTGCTCGATCTCGGGCACCGGACCGTTCATCACGTGGCCGGGCCGCCTTCCTGGCAGGGCGCGAGGGAGCGGGCGGACGGCTGGCGGCGGGCGTTGCGGGCTGCGGGCGCACCGCAGCCCGCCATGCTGTCGGGGGACTGGTCGGCGGCCTCGGGTTACCAGATCGGCCACGAGCTCGCCTCGATTCCCGGGGTCACAGCGGTGTTCTGCGGTAACGACCACATGGCACTCGGCCTGCTGCGGGCGCTGTCCGAGCAGGGCCGGCGGGTACCCCAGGACATCAGCGTGGTCGGCTTCGACGACATCCCCGAGGCCGCATACTTCCTGCCGCCGCTGACCACCGTGCGTCAGGACTTCGGCGAGCTCGGCCAGCGCGCGCTGCGCGGGCTGCTGAGCCGGATCAGCGACAGCGACGAGCCCGCGGCACGGCCGGCGCCGTGGGTGCCCGTGCTGCCCGAGCTCGCGGTGCGCGCGAGCACGGCACGGCCGGGCGGCTAGCCCGGCGCCGGCCAGCCTGAGGTGTTCGCTTAGCTGGTGTGAACGGAAATGTCAGTACTGCCAGGTACTCTGGCCAGATGCTTGAATCGTTCCACCCAGCCGTGCGGAAGTGGTTCGAGCGCCGGTTCCCGGCCGGGCCGACCGCACCGCAGGCCGGGGGCTGGCACGAGATCGCCGCGGGCAACCACACCCTGATCGCGGCGCCGACCGGCTCCGGGAAGACCCTGGCGGCCTTCCTGGTCTGCATCGACCGGCTGTGCCGGGAGAACGAGCCGGCCGACGACACCGGCGACGCGCCGCGCGGTCCCAAGGTGGTCTACGTCTCGCCGCTGAAGGCGCTGGCCGTAGACATCCAGCAGAACCTCGACGCCCCGCTGCGCGAGATCGGTGAGGTCGCCACCGAGCTCGGCCTGCCCGTGCCCGCCATCGGCGTGGCGGTGCGCACCGGGGACACGGCCGCGTCCGCCCGCGCCGCGATGCTGCGCCACCCGCCGGACATTCTGGTCACCACGCCGGAGTCGCTGTACCTGATGGTGACCTCCGAGCGCAGCCGGGAGATGCTGCGCGGCGTCCAGACGGTCATCGTGGACGAGATTCACGCGGTGGCGGGCAACAAGCGCGGGTCGCACCTGTCGGTCACGCTGGAGCGGCTGAGCCACCTGGCCGACGGCCCGGTGCAGCGGGTCGGCCTGTCGGCGACCCAGCGCCCGATCGAGATCGTGGCCAGGCTCCTCGTCGGCGCGGGCCCGGGCCGGTCGGCGGCCGACGGCTCGCCGCTGTGCTCGATCGTCGACTCCGGCCACCGGCGCGGGCTCGACCTCGCGCTCGAGCTGCCCGACGACGAGCTCGAGGCCGTGCCCTCGTCCGCGCAGATGGGCCAGATCCTCGACCTCATCGCCGCCCAGGTGGCGCAGCACCAGACCACGCTGGTGTTCGTGAACACCCGGCGGATGGCCGAGCGGGCGGCCCACCAGCTGGGCGAGCGGCTCGGCGAGGACCAGGTGGCCGCGCACCACGGCAGCCTCTCGGCGGGCAGGCGGGCCCGGGTCGAGGCCCGGCTGCGCGCGGGTGACCTGCGGGCCCTGGTCGCCACGGCGTCGCTCGAGCTCGGCATCGACATCGGCCCGGTCGAGCTGGTCTGCCAGATCGGCTCGCCGCGCAGCTTCGCCACGTTCCTGCAGCGGGTCGGCCGGTCCAACCACACCAGGACCGGGACCCCGTCGGGGCGGCTGTACCCGACCAGCCGGGACGAGCTGGTCGAGTGCACCGCGCTGCTGCGCGGGGTGCGGGCCGGCTGCTGGACGCGATCCTGGTGCCGTCCCGCCCGCTGGACATCGTGGCCCAGCAGGTCGTGGCCGAGTGCGCCGCCGAGGACTGGTCCGAGGACGGGCTGTACGAGCTGATCACCGGCGCGGCGCCGTTCGCCGGCCTGCCGCGCGAGGACTTCGACGAGGTCGTCGAGCTGGTCTCCGAGGGGATCCGCACCGGCCGCGGGCGGCGCGCCGCGTACCTGCACCGGGACCAGGTGAACGGGCAGCTGCGGGCCAGGCGCGGGGCCCGGATGGCCGCGCTCACCTCGGGCGGCGCGATCCCCGAACTCGGCGACTACCGGGTCGTGGCCGAGCCCGACGAGACGCCGATCGGGACCGTGAACGAGGACTGGGCCATCGAGAGCATGGCCGGCGACGTGTTCCTGCTCGGCACCACGTCCTGGCGGATCCGCAAGGTCGAGCCCGGCACGGTCCGGGTGGTGGACGCGCGCGGGGCGCCGCCGTCCGCGCCGTTCTGGCTGGGCGAGGCGCCGGGCCGGACGGTCGAGCTATCGGACGAGGTGTCCAGGCTCAGGCAGGATATTGCCGAACGGCTCCGCCCGGACGGCCAGCCCGAAGCGGGCGAGCAGCGGGCTAAGGGCCAGCCGGCGGCCGGTCCCGGCGGCCAGGAAGAAGCCTGCCGCTGGCTCGAGACGGACTGCGGCATCGGGCTCGCGGCGGCCGAGACGATCGTGCGGTACCTGGCCACCGGGCTCGCCGAGCTCGGCACGATGCCCACGATGAACACGATCGTGCTGGAGCGGTTCTTCGACCCCAGCGGCGGGATGCAGCTGGTCGGGCACGTGCCCTACGGCGCCCGGCTGAACCGGGCGCTCGGCCTGGCGCTGCGCAAGCGGTTCTGCGTGACGTTCGACTTCGAGCTGCAGGCGGCGGCCAGCGACGACGCGATCCTGCTGTCGCTCGGCCCGCAGCACAGCTTCCCGCTGGAGCGGGTGCCGAAGTTCCTGGCCTCGAAGACCGTGGAGAACGTGGTCCGGCAGGCCGTCCTGACCTCGCCAATGTTCCCGGCGCGGTGGCGGTGGAACCTGAACACCTCGCTCACCGTGCTGCGGATGCGCGGCGGCCGCAAGAACCCGCCGGCCATCCAGCGGATGGAGGCCGACGACCTGATGGCGGCGGTGTTCCCCACGCTGGCCGCGTGCCAGGAGAACGTGGCCCCGGGCCCGATGGAGATCCCCGACCACCCGCTGGTGCGACAGACGCTCGAGGACTGCCTGCACGACGCGATGGACATCGACGGCCTGCGGGAGCTAGTCGGCAAGATCGAGTCGGGCGAGGTCAGCGTCGTCGTGCGCGACACCACCGAGCCTTCGGTGCTGGCCCACGAGATCCTCAACGGGCGGCCGTTCACCTACCTGGACGACGCCCCGCTCGAGGAGCGGCGCAGCAGGCAGGTCACGCTCCGCCGCGGGCTGCCGGTCGAGGCGCGCGACCTGGCCAGGCTCGACCCGGCCGCGATCGAGCGGGTGCGCGAGCAGGTCTGGCCCGAGGTGCGCGACGCCGACGAGCTGCACGACCTGCTGATGACCGTGCTCGGGCTGCGGCCCGCCGCGCAGTGGGATGCCTTCTTCGCCGCGCTGGTGGCGGCCGGGCGGGCGGTCACGGTGCACGTGCCCGGCGGCGACCTGTGGTGCGCGGTCGAGCGCAGGCCGCGGCTGGAGAGGCTGTTCCCCGGCGCCGCGGTGACGCCCGATCACCCGTCCCCGGTCCCGGCCAGGGAGATGGACCCGGACGAGGCGGCGGCCGAGATGCTCCGCGGTCACCTGGAGTACCTGGGCCCGTCCACAGTGGCCGACCTGTCGCAGGCGACGGGCCTGGGCGGGTCGGACGCGCTGCGCGCGCTGGTCCGGCTGGAGGCAGAGGGCTTCGCCCTGCAGGGCCACTTCACCGCCCCGGACAGCTCAGACGAGTACTGCGCCCGGCGGGTGCTGGCCCGGATCCACGCCTACACCCGGGAGCGGCTGCACCGGGAGATCGAGCCGGTGACGGCCCGGGACTACATGCGGTTCCTGCTGCGCTGGCAGCACGTCACGCCGGACACCAGGCTGGAGGGCCGCTTCGGCGTGCTCCCGGTGGTCGAGCAGCTGCAGGGATTCGAGCTGGCCGCCGGCGCGTGGGAAGCCATCCTCGCGGCCCGGGTGGACGGTTACCGCACCGAGTGGCTGGACGAGACATGCCTGTCCGGCCACGTCACCTGGGGGCGGCTGTCGGTCCGCAGCAGCGAGCCAGACGCCGCGCCGAGGCGCGGCGGGCTGACCCCGTCACGGGCGACCCCGATCACGCTGACGGTCAGGGACGACCTGCCCTGGCTGCTGACGGCGGCCCGCGGCGAGCGGCATCCCGCGCAACCGGGCCCGGGCCGCACCCGGGACGTGCTCGACGTGCTGGCCAGCCACGGCGCGCTGTTCCAGTCCGACCTGGTCACGCTCACCGGGCGGATGGCCAGCGAGGTCGAGGAGGCGGTGTGGGACGGGGTGGCCCGCGGGCTGGTCACCGCGGACGGATTCCGCGCCATCCGGTCACTGCTCGGCCGTCGCGCCGCGGTCGCGGCCAGGGGCCGGCGGCTGCGCCGGGCCGGCCGGGGGCTGGCGACCGGATCGGCCGGCCGCTGGTCGCTGCTGCCTGATGCGACCGCGGCCGAGGATCCGGACGAGCTGGCCGAGGCGGTCGCCGAGCAGCTGCTGGCCCGCTGGGGCGTGCTGTTCCGGGACCTGATGACCCGGGAGAACATCGCGGTGAGCTGGCGCGACCTGCTCTGGGCGATGCGGCGCATGGAGGCACGGGGGACGATCAGAGGCGGCAGGTTCGTCGCGGGGTTCAGCGGTGAGCAGTTCGCGCTGCCGGAGGCGGTCGAGGCGCTGCGTTCGGTGCGCAAGACCAAGCTGACCGGGGAGCGGGTCACGATCTCCGCGGCCGACCCGCTCAACCTGGCCGGCATCGTGCTGCCCGGGCCGCGGGTGCCGGCGCTGCCGACGAACTCGGTCACCTACACCGACGGCGTGGTCGCCTCCGACGAGGAAGCCCGGCCGCCGGTGCTCAGCGCCTGAGCGCCTCCAGGCGGGGCGCCGGTGGCGTGATCTGCAGTGCCGTGCGGCGGCGTGCGCGGCAGTGGCGGCCTTGGTCCTCGCAGGCTGGTCGTCGCGGGCGCAGACGGATCCAGATGGACGCCGGACGCCAGATCTTGGCTATAACTTTACCTTTCGCACCGCGTGGTCAGCGAGAGACAGTGTGTCACGAACGACCGCGAAGGGCGATCGGGGCAAATTAGCACAAATTATCAGATAGCCCATCGACCTGGGGACATGTCCACGTACCCTTGCCCCTTTCCCTGTAACTAGATTGATTTTACCGGTTTTCCGTTCCGGACAATCGGCCCCAAAGGGGAGTATTCGCTGCCTCGTTACCTGCCCTTGACGCATCGCGGTCAAGAGCCTAAAACTGGAGCGTTCGGGACAGTGGCAGGCAGGGGATGAAGTCGGTGCGCGAGGGGGAACGCACGGCAACTGCGGGGCGTCGTAACTGTGATGAATTAGCGACAACGCTAAGTCTGGCCTGCGCTGCAATTCCGATGGTCGGCGCGTATGGGTGATACTTCTATGGAATTTGCGTATGTCAGCGGGACCGCTGGCTCTTTGAGCTGGTTATTGAACCATTGCCTGATCAGGCATTCCCCCCGGGGACTGAGGAATTTAGTGTAAGACTTCGGGGCTAAGGGACTCTTGCCCGAAACCCGATTGCGTGCTTGACTTACGCCGGGGTCGGGATAAATGACGGCAGAAGGCCTCAGTCAGCCTGGCTCGGAGCAATTCTTTTAAAGGGGAAGGATTCAGGTGGGAACGAATTTCGGCGGGCCGCGCAGGCTTGGCCGCGTCATCGTCGTGTGCGGCATGGTCGGGGGGCCGCGGCCGCTGGGGTGGGGCGACGGCGGCGGACAGTTCCGATCGTCAACAGGATGTACAAGTACAACCTGAGCAACAACCTTCCCGCTGGCACCTACCACTTGTGGATGACCCGGACACCAATGCTCATCACGTCCCGGTCACTAACACCCCGGACGGCTCAGCGCGGTTCGTCCTCAAGTAATCAGCTCGGGAGCCGGGCCGAATAGGTCCTGGCCCGGCTCCCGGAGCAGCAGCACCACACGACTACCAGCCAGGAGAGATCATGAAGATCAGTTTCAGCCGGGTGCCGCTCCTCGTGGCGGCCGTCCCCGCAGCCTCAGATGATCGTGCCTGGCTGACATCTGGCAGCAGCGGGCCTGGCTATCCTCCCCGCGCCGATCATCCTGCCGCTGGGCAAAGAAGTTGGCTCCTGGCGGGGAGGCAGCGCGGGAAGTCAAGCCGGGTCCATGGTCCCGGCATCCCGGGAAGTTCGGCCCTATTCACATGAGAGATGTTTGTTGTTTGGTTGGGTAATTCACATGCAAGGCACCTGAAGGCTGTATGCCAGTCAATCTAGAGTCCATAACAGATAATGGGCCCGATAGGCATCAACCCCGACCTAAGGACAGGAGCGATACTGGTGTCTTTTCAGTGTCCCGGCTGGTTGCGCGGCGGCCGTGAACCTGCGCAGCCACGGTGCTAATCAGCGTGAGGACGCCGACGCTGGCTGCGATGATTGCGGCCTCGACCTAGGGGCTCATGAGCAGAACCTAGTACAGCTTGCCGAGCCTGTCCGCCGCCTCGTCGCGCAATGCCTGCATGGTGCTGGGCGCCGCGCTGATCAGGCAACAGCATCTTCCCGGCGGAAGCCGGGACCAATGGCACGAAGGCGTGCCAATAACTTCCCGGGGAACGTAAACCGTTCACCCGGGCAGGCCGTCCCCTAGCCAGGACGGCGCCGCACAACCTCCCGCCAACGAGGGCGGGTGCTACAAGGGAGGAACAGCAACTGATGAACCGAATCAGGAGGGGGCTGCTCACGGGAGCAGCAATCACCGCGGCCACTGCCGCAGTCGTCATCCCGCTCGCCAGCGCTCCGGCAGGTGCGGCCACTCATGCCGGCCACGAGGCAGGCCTCGCCGGCATTGTGCGCCACTACGCGCCCAGCACCGGGGGCCGGCGCACCGACGGCACCAACTTCATCGTGAACACCAAGTCCTACGCCCACTACGACACGACCAACTTCTCCGGCAATGCCACGCTCTCGTCGCCCAGCGGCCCGGTCTGGGCCATGGACAGCCTGAACGAACACTGGGTCGCTGCGGCGTACGCCGTCACGCCCACGGACGGCGCCAACTACTCGGTCACGCTAACTCTCACGTCGGGCAGTAAGTTTTCCGAGTTCGCCGACCCCAATACCGGCAACGTGGGAGTCGGCACGGGCAAGGTCTTCGGCGTCTTGCAGTACGACATCCAGTCGTCAACTCCGCCGAGCGCGGCCAGCGTCCCGCCGATTCAGGCTCCGAACACCGGCCTCGGCGCGGTGCTCGACCAGATCTTCGGCGCCAACAACTACGGCATTGTCGGCGGCGGCAACTACTACTTCCGCTACCTGAACGTTGCTGGCGTGGAATACGACCAGTCCTCCTGCAGCGGCACGCCGCACATCCGAGCGACCGCGAACACGCCGGCCTGCTGAGAACGAGTCGGCAACACTGGCAGCACGCAAAAGGAGCCTGCCCCCGGCGGTGAACCGGGGGCCGGCGCTTTTTCGCGTCTTAACGCATCCCTCTTGTCATGGCGCGCCGCCGGATGACCGAAAGCAAGCGGACCCGGTCCTGAACGACGCTCGTCCGTCCCCCGGCGGGGCTGTGGTCCCGCCGGGGGACGTTCAAGTCTCACGGTTCAGCGTGCCGTGATGGTGTGGGCCCTGGTGCGCCTGGCCGAGCCACCAGGACAGCGACCCGAGGCCGGCGAAGGCCCCTAGGGTGAGCGAGTGAGAACGTTTTCGACGCCTGCGGAGACAGCATGAGCGAAACCGATGCGGAGGAGCGGGCCCGGCGCCTGGCGGCGGGGTCGATCGGCGACGGCGACCCGACGGGGTGGTTCGAGCGGCTGTACGCGGCCGCCGAGGCGGGCGACGGGGTCGTGCCGTGGGACCGCGGGGCGCCGCACCGGATCCTGGTGGAGTGGGCGGAGGCACGGGGGCTCACCGGCGGTGGCCGCCGCGCGCTGGTCGTCGGCTCCGGGACCGGGGATGACGCCGAGTACGTCTCGGGGCTCGGCTTCGACACGGTTGCCTTCGACATTTCCAGCAGCGCAGTTCGGGCTGCTCATCGCCGTTACCCCGGTACGAGCGTGCACTACGTCGTCGCCGACCTGCTGGACCCGCCGGCCGACTGGCAGCAGGCCTTCGACCTGGTGGTGGAGAGCCTCACCGTGCAGGCCCTGCCCGACCCGCCGCGGCGGGACGCCATCGCCAACCTCGGCCCGCTGGTGGCGCCGGGCGGGACGTTGCTGGTCAACGCGCGCGCCCGCGACGCCGGCGACCAGGACGACGGGCCGCCGTGGGCGCTGACCAGGGCAGAGATCGAGGCGATCGCGGCGAGCGGCCTGCAGCCGGTGCGGATCGAGGACATCCGCGAGCCCGAGTCCCGTCGCTGGCGAGCCGAGTTCGTCAGGCCCGTCGCCGGCGGCTAGGGTCCGGAGTCACCCCCGGTAGAGCTCGGCGACCCGGAACGCGAGGTCGAGCGACTGGCTGCGGTTCAGCCGGGGATCACAGGCGGTCTCGTACCGGGAGGTCAGGTCGTCCTCGGTGAGGCCGTAGCTCCCGCCGGTGCACTCGGTCACATCGTCACCGGTGAACTCGATGTGTATCCCGCCGGGATGGGTGCCGAGCGAGCGGTGCACGTCGAAGAACCCGGTGACCTCGGCGAGGATGTCCTCGACCCGGCGGGTCTTGTGCTCGTCCGGGGCCTCGATGGTGTTCCCGTGCATCGGGTCGCACACCCACGCCACCTGTGCCCCGCTCGCGGTCACCTTCTCGACGATCGGCGGCAGGGCCGAGCGCACCCGGTCAGCGCCCATCCGGGCGATGAACGTGAGCCGTCCCGGCTCGTTGTCCGGATCCAGCCGGTCGATCAGGGCGAGCGCGTCCTGGGCCGTGGTGTCCGGTCCCAGCTTGACGCCGATCGGGTTGCGGAGATGGCGGGCGAACTCGATGTGCGCCCCGTCCAGGTCCCTGGTGCGCTCGCCGATCCATAGGAAATGCGCGGACACGTCGTAGGGCAGGCTGGTGCGCGCGTCGATCCGGGTCAGCGCCCGCTCGTATTCCAGGATGAGCGCCTCGTGGCTCGAGTAGAACTCAATCGTGCGGAATTCCGCCGGGTCCGCGCCGCTGGCATGCATGAAGGACAGCGCCCGGTCAATTCCGCCGGCCAGCAGCTCATATCGCTGTCCGGCCGGGCTGCCCGCGACGAAATCGGTGTTCCAGGCGTGCACCTGGCGCAGGTCGGCGTAACCGCCCTGGGTGAATGCCCGGCACAGGTTGAGCGTGGCCGCCGAGTAATGACAGGCCCGCAGCAGCCGGGCCGGATCTGGCGTCCTGGCCTGCGGCGTGAACTCCAGCCCGTTGATGGCGTCACCGCGGTAGGCGGGCAGTTCCTGCCCGTCGCGGATCTCGGTACCGCTGGACCGCGGCTTGGCGAACTGGCCGGCCAGCCGCCCGATCTTGACTACCGGCACGCTGCCGGCGTAGGTGAGGATGACGGCCATCTGCAGCAGCGTCCGCAGCTTGGCGCTGATCGCGTCCGCGGTCGATCCGGCGAAGGTCTCCGCGCAGTCGCCGCCCTGCAGGATGAACGCCTCGCCGCGGGCCACGCTGGCCAGCCGTTCCTTCAGCTTGTCGCACTCCCCGGCGAACACCAGCGGCGGTATCCGCGCCAGCTCGCTGGTCACGGCCGTCACCGCCGCCGGATCGGGCCAGTCGGGCTGCTGGGCCGCGGGACGGTCCCGCCAGGCGTCGAGCGAACCGGGAATCATGCCTCTCCTGTCGGTAGAGCGGGTCTAGGTGACACGCTGGCCGGGCGGCTCCGGCTGCCATTGCGTGCCGTCGGCATTGTCCCGCAGTTCCAGCCCGGCCGCGGTGAGCGCGTCGCGGATCGCGTCCGCTGCCGCGTAGCTGCCCTCGCTGCGCAGCGTGGCGCGCAGCGCGAGCAGCGGGTCCACGGCCGGCCTGAGCCGGTCGCGCGGATCGCCCAGGCCGTCACGCGCGGCGTGGCCCAGCCGGGTGACCAGGCTGCGCAGCACCGCCCTGGCCTGCTCGGTGCCCTGGTCCTCGTCGGTGTCCCCGGCCCACTCGTGAATCGCGGTGTCCAGGTCGATGATCGCCGCCACCATGGCGGCAGCGTCGCGATCACGTTCGGCTGCGTCGAAGCGGCGCTCCGCGGCCGCGGTGATGTCGGGCAGGGGCAGCGGCACCTCGCCCGGCGCGCCTGCGGCCGCCCCGACCGCCCCGACCGCCCCGACCGCCCCCTCCGCCCCGGCCGCGGCCGCGGCGGATGCCCGCGGCCGGGGGCCGGCCAGCGGCGGCGTGCCCCGGCTGACCAGGTCACGGAGCCGGCCGAGCGCGATGACCGTGCCCGCGGGCAGGACCGTGCTGACGCCCTGGCGGCGGACCGTCACGCCGCCGCGGCCTGAGACCTCGACGGTTTCCGCGCGCAGGTTGACGATGGCGGCGGTGTGCTCGTCCACGCCGAGGACGGCCGCGCCGCCGGGCAGTTCCCGCTCCAGCAGGGACAGCCGCCGCTCGCCGAGATAGCAGTAGCGGGTGTCGTGGTTGCCGCCTTCGGCGTTGTCGTAGTGCGGGATGAGCGCGACGTTGAGCCCGAGGGCGCCGAGCAGGTCAAGGCCGTCGAGCCAGTGCGGCGCGGCTCCGACCTTGTAGATCTCGTAGACGGGCACGGCCACGACGCCGATCGTGACCGCGGCGGCGGACGCGAGCACCGTCACGCCCAGGCCGGCCTGGACCCGGTCCCGCAGCGCCGCCGTGACCGGGCTGTCCCGCCACTGCGCCAGGGCGTAGGTCGGGCTGCCCGGTCCGGCGAACACCCAGTCGGCGGCGCGCAGCACCCCCGCGCCCCCGTCGTCACCGGCCGCCTGCGGCCGCATGCCCGCCAGGACGGTTACCTCCAGGCCGACGCTGCGGGCAAAGTAGGCCCGGGCGCGGGCGGAGACGTCGCTGGCGTTCTCCTGGAACCGGTACGGGGTTTCCAGCAGGACGGCGCTGGCGCGATCGGCCTGCAGCCGCGCGACGAGCGCGCGGTGCACGGTCACCATGGTCGGGCTCGTCTCGCCCGAGCCCATGATGGCGAGAACCCGGCACCCGGCCGCCTGGCGCATCCAGCCGCCTCCTCACCCCGGGACGCGTCGCGGGTGAGCAGGGCCACGACGCCGGCCTTGAGCCAACGGTAACCGAGCACCGGGCCGCGCGTGCCGGGCGGCGTGCCGCGGGGGCAGGCCGTCCGGCTCGTGGCTCCTTTATGCCAACGCCTTGACGATCACTTGATGAGACGTTTTGCTAGTCCAGTCACATTTAGGGTGCATTTTCACAGAAATCTGGGGCCTGAATGAAATCTTCACGACTTATCCGGCACAGGCTGGTGATTGGAGTAGCCGCGGTTGCTGCGATCGCCGGCCTGACCGCAGGGACCGGGGCGGCCTCTGCCGCGGTGGCGCAACACCGGCATGCGCTCGCCGGGAGCACTCCCCGCTGGCTGCACAAGGCCCGTGATCTCGGCGTCACGCAGTCCGCGCAGGCCGTCGACTTCGGCGTGCTGCTGCGCATGCGGAACCAGGCCGGGGCAGCGGCCGCGCTGCGGGCGATCTCCGACCCGGCCAGCGCCAGCTACGGCCACTGGCTGTCCAACGCGACGTTCGACGCGCGCTACGCGCCGGCCAGGGCCAGCGTCAGCGCCGTGCAGGGCTGGCTCCGCTCGCAGGGCTTCACGGTCACCACGACGCTGCCCAGCGGGATGTACGTGGAAGCCAGCGGCTCGGTGGCCCAGATCAACAAGACCTTCGCCACGACCGTGCACAACTATTCCTACCTGGGCAAGACCGTGCAGGCCAACGCCAGCGGGCTGAGCCTGCCGGCCAGCACGCCGGCGGCAGTCACCGGCGCGGTCTCCGGAGTGGTCGGGATCGACCAGGGTTCCACGCTGAAGCGGCCGGCCAGCACCGAGCCCGGGCCAGCGCCCGGCGTCAGGTATGGGGTGCGGCCGTGCTCCGCCCACTACGGGCAGAAGACGGCAACCGCCCAGCCGGCCGCCTACGGGAAGCACCAGCCGTACGTGATCTGCGGGTACGGGCCCCAGCAGTACCAGTCGGCCTACGGAGAGAGCGGGCTGCTCCGCGCGGGCGTCAATGGCCGCGGCATCACCGTGGCGATCACCGACGCCTACGCCTCGCCGACGATCGCCCGGGACGCGCAGAAGTACAGCGCGGTGCATCATCAGCCGGGGTTCGCCCCGGGCCAGCTCGCGCAGAGCACCCCGGGCCCGAACGGCTATGACATGGTCAGCCAGTGCGGCCCGCAGGGCTGGTACGGGGAGGAGACCCTCGACGTCGAGGCCGTGCACGCGATGGCTCCCGGCGCCAACATCATCTTCGTCGGCGCGAAGGACTGTTCCAGCGGGCTGGACAACGCCTGGGCCAGCGCGATCGACCATCACGTCGCCGACGTCATCACCAACTCCTGGACCGACGGGACCGACGACATCACCCTGCTCGGCACCGCGTACGTCCAGTTCTACGAGCAGTTCTCGATGGAGGCGGCGCTGACCGGGATCACGGTCAACTTCTCCTCCGGCGACAGCGGTGACCACACGGCCGGCGGCACGAACCTGGCCGCCAAGACCGTGGAGTTCCCGGCCGACCTGCCGTACGTCACCGGCGTCGGTGGCACCAGCGTGCTGATCGGCTCGCACGGCCAGTGGGCAGGCGAGTACGGGTGGCAGAGCGACTACTCCACCCTGACCAGCGGCGCCTGGACGCCGGCTCCGCCCGGAACCTACAGCTCGGGCGGCGGCGGCGGCACCAGCGTGCTGTTCAAGCAGCCCTTCTACCAGAAGGGCAAGGTGCCGGCCAGCATCTCGGAGTACTACGGCAAGAAGCCGATGCGGGCGGTGCCGGACATCGCGATGCCCGCCGACCCCAACACCGGGTTCGAGATCGGCCAGACCCAGGTGTTCCCGAGCGGCACCTACTGGTCGCAGTACCGGCTCGGCGGGACCAGCCTGGCCTCGCCGCTGCTGGCCGGCGTGGTCGCGGTGGCTGACCAGTTCAGCCACCGGTCGCTGGGATTCATCAACCCGCTCTACTACAAGCTGCTGGGCACCCAGGCGCTACACGACATCGTGGCGCCGAAGACCCGGGTGGCGGAGGTCCGCACCGACTACGCGAACTTCCTCAACGGCAGCAAGGGGAAGCTCTTCCGGCTGCAGACCATCGACGTGCAGAGCTCGACCCTGCACGACACTCCCGGGTATGACGACGAGACCGGGGTGGGCACGCCCAACGGCCTGGCGTTCTTCGTCGGGACGGTGGCCAGCCACCGGCACTGACCGGCCGGGCCCGGGGACCGGTGCACCAGTCCCCGGGCCAGCGGCAGGCCGGACGGGCGGGCACGCTGGTATACCGGGAGCATGGCTGCCGACGATGTACCGGAGCAGATGCGGTCCGCCGCGACGAGGCTCCTGACCGCCCTGGACGGCCCGCAGCGGACGCTCGCGGCGCGGCCGTTCACCGACCACGCCGCGCGGCGGTGGCTGGAATACCGGCCGCGGCCGCGGCCCGGGGCGTGCATCGCGGACATGACCGGGGCCGCCCGCAAGGCGGCCTTCCGGCTACTGGCCACCGCGCTGAGCGAGCACGCCTACGCGCAGGCGATGGCGATCATCGCCCTGGAAGAGGTGCTGGACCGGCGCGAGGGGTGGCAGCGCGGGCGGCACAGCGGCGACTACTGGGTGAACATCTTCGGCGGCCCGGGCCGCGACGAGCCGTGGGCGTGGCGGTTCGAGGGCCACCACCTGTCGGTCACGATGACCCTGGCGGGCGATGAGGTCTCCCCCGCGCCGGTCTTCCTGGGCGCCAATCCCGCGTGCGTCAGCTACGCCGGGCGGCCGGTGTCGCGGCCGCTTGCCCCCGAGGAAGACCTCGCGCGAGCCCTGCTGGACGCGCTCGGCCCGGCCGGGCGGGCCGTCGCCGTGGTCGCCGGCCAGGCTCCGGCCGACATCCGCACCGGCACCAGTGCCCGCGCCGGAGCGGCCATCCAGCCGCTCGGCGTCGCCGCCGCCGCGCTCGGGCCCACGGCCCGGGCGGTGCTCGGCCAGCTGGTCGCGCTGTACCTGGACCGGCTGACGGCCGAGCTGGCGGCGCGGGAGGCTGCCAGGATCACCGCCGGCGAGCTCTCCTTCGCCTGGGAGGGGCCGGTCACGCCGGGCGCCCGGCACTACTACCGGGTGCAGGGCGACGACCTGCTGATCGAGTACGACAACACGAGCGAGGACGGCAACCACGCGCACACCGTGCTGCGGCGGCCGCGCAGCGACTTCGGGGACGACGTGCTCGCGACCCACTACCAGCAGGCACACCCCTGACCCGCCGGGCTCGCCGCCGAGCGGTGCCCCGCCTGGCCGCGCCGGCCGACGGCCGGCGCGGCCGCCAGTCAGACCGCGGAGCCGCCGGCGACCTCGTAGGACCACAGCTCGCTGCTGATGCCGACCGGCGCGGCCGGCTCGCCGCCGCCTCGTTCAGCCGCGGAGCGGTGCCCGTGGCCGAACGCTGGTGAGTGCAGCCAGGCCGCGAACGAATCCTCGTCTCGCCACCGGGTCACCACCAGCCAGGTGGTGCGCCCGTCGGCGGGCTTGAGCAGCTCGAAGCCCTCGAAGCCGTCCTGGTCGTCCACGGCACCCGCTCGCGCGGCGAACCTGCGGGCCAGCTCGTCCCCGCTGTCGGCCGGGACGGTGATTGCGTTGATCTTCACGACCGTCATGTGCTCGATGATGCCAGCCACGTCCGCGGGACAGGAACGCTCCTGCCCCGCGGACGGCGCGGGCTGACCGTTACCGGGCCGGCAACGAGAACGGGCGGAGGTACGGCGGCGAGGTGAAGTGCAGGAAGGCCGGCGCGGTGGGGACCAGCTTGCCGCCGCTGCTGAATATGTTGTACGCCGGGCCGAGCGCCGCGGCCCTCGCGTTCATCCGGGCCGGGAGAAGCGCCCCGGCATTCCACTCACCGGTCGCGACGCGGGCGAGCAGCAGCCGGGCTGCCGTGATGGTCTCAGCGGGCGTGAAGGCGCAGTGGCCTGCCCGGCTCACGAAGACCTGCCGCAGCATCTCCGAGTCGCCGGCCTTGGCCACCGTCGCGCTGTAGGCCTGCTCGTTCTCCGGGACCACGAGCCCGTCACCGACGGTGTGCATGGTGAGGACGGGGATACGCAGATCCCCGTTGTAGGCGATGTTCTTCTCCAGGTAGCTGGTGGCAGCCGGGTCGGCTGAGATCCGCGGGGCGGCGGCGAGCGTGGCCAGATCCTTGTTCAGGCTCAGGCCGGCC
Organism: uncultured Actinomycetes bacterium; assembly: GCA_963702235.1. Lineage (GTDB taxonomy): Bacteria > Actinomycetota > Actinomycetes > Streptosporangiales > Streptosporangiaceae > PALSA-505. The sequence goes on along the minus strand of CAVPBZ010000007.1, from coordinate 148,080 downwards.
ATGTGGTACAGCGCGAGGACTTCCTTGAGGTCGGCCGACTTCAGCAGGTCGCGGAAGTAGTTGACGCCGGTGTTCCACGACGGGTTCCCGCCGGCCCTGGCCTCCAGCTCGGCCCGCAGGTCGAAGGCGAACGGGAAGGTGATCTGGCTGGCCCACAGGTACTGGTTGGCTTCCTGCGCCTGGTAATTCGTCGCCGCCGGCTCGGGCGACAGCGGCGTGAACCAGCCGGGGGTGTCGGCGAACGCGGACGCCAGCGCGAGCCGGGCACGGCCCTGCGCGGTCTGCTGCGCCGCGGCCGCGGCAGCTTCCGCCGAGGTCAGGTTCGCGCCGGGGTTGGTGATGTTCACGACGCTGAGCGACGGGTCGATGAGCTGCTGGAAGGCGAACTCTGAGTCGAGGGCGGTGTTCCAGGTCGCCACCCCGCCGGACAGCACGCCGCACATGGGCAGCGCCGCGGTGAACCTGGTCGGGTACCGCTGGATGAGGCCGGCCGTGATCATGCCGCCGAGTGAGTGACCCCAGGCGATAGTCTGCTGGGGCGTCCCGGCGAGCCGGTCGAAGACGTTGAGGGTGTGAATCTGATCGGGCAGCGCCTGCTGGACGGCCCATCCGGTGGTCGCGTACGACGAGCCTGCCAGCGCATAGCCGTGGCTGAGCATCCACGCACCAGTGGCAGGATCGCCGACGTCAGTAGCGGGGTTGTTTGACCCGGGGACCACGTACCCATGGCTGTACAGGAACAGCGTCCCGTTCCAGTTGGCCGGAACCTGGATCAGGTAAGTCGCCCCGTCCTTGAACTTCCCGGTGTACTCCCTGGTGCCGGCCACCGCGTGCGCGGCGGCCGGGGTGCCGGCCAGGGCGGGCACCGCCGCGACGGGGCCGACCCCGGCGGCCAGCAGGGCGGGGGGTAGCAGCAAACGCAGGACTCTGTTGATCCGGAACACGGTCACGCTCCTGTGGGCGACGTTGCACGCGGGGCTGTGCTGGACTTTAGCCCTATCCGGGATGGTTGCGGTAGATCTGCCGCGTTAACGCGCCGTCCGCCGCGATTACCTGGACACCCAACGGAGGGGCGGCTACGAAGTGCACCCGGCTGGCGAACGGTGCGTGGCATAGCGTCTGACCGTGTTGTGCGAACGCTATGCCGATCCCCGGCTGGCCGCGGTGTACGACGCGATGAACCCGCCGGGCGCGCACACGGCCTTCTACCATGACCTGGCCGGCGAGGTGCCGGTGCGGGTGCTGGACCTGGGGTGCGGCACGGGCCTGCTGGCCTGCGAACTGGCCGCGCGCGGTCATCACGTGACCGGGGCGGATCCGGCGGCTGCGATGCTGGCCGTGGCGCGCGGCCGGCCGGGCGGCGGCCTGGTGCGGTGGGTCGAGGCAGACGCTGCCGGGCTGCCGCCGGGCTCCCGGTTCGATCTGGTCATCATGGCCCGTCACGTCCTGCAGATCTTCACCGACGACCGCGAGGTCCAGGCTGTCCTGGCTGCGGTCCGCCAGCACCTGGCGCCGGCTGGCCGGGTCGCCCTGGAGACCAGGAATCCCGCGGTGCGGGAGTGGGCGGAATGGAATCCGCGGGGCACCTGGCAGCACGTCGAGACCGCGGGAGTGGCGGCCGATGTCTGGTACGACATCAGGTCGGTGGCCGGGGAACTCGTTACCTACGAGACCTGCTACCGCTTCGCGGGCGGACAGACCGTGACCGTCCCGGAGACCATCCGGTTCATGGGCCAGGACCAGGTCGCCGAGTTCCTGGCCGGCGCCGGCCTGGCCCCGGTCAGCTGGTACGGCGACTGGGACTGGTCACCGGTCGGCCCGGGCAGCCCCGAGCTCATCGCCGTCGCGCGCTCACTTACCAGCGACCAGGAGGCGCCGGCCTGACGGGCCCGGCGCCGCGTCGCGGGTCAGGCGTCGCGCAGCCGCAGCGCCGGACGGAATAGCCCGGCGCTGCGGCTGCAGGCCTGCCGCGCCAGGCCAGCGGCTGTCTACACTCAGGGACGTGCCGCGTCAGTTCCGTCAGGTCGATGTCTTTACCGACACTGCTTACCTCGGCAATCCCGTCGCTGTCGTGCTGGGCGCCGAGGGCCTGAGCGACGAGCGGATGCAGGCGTTCGCGAACTGGACGAACCTGTCCGAGACCACGTTCGTCTTGCCGCCGCGGGCCCGCGAGGCGGACTACCTGGTCCGGATCTTCACGCCGGGCAGCGAGCTGCCGTTCGCCGGGCACCCGACCCTGGGCACGTGCCACGCGTGGCTGGAGTCCGGCGGCCGCCCGCGCAGCCCCGAGGTCATCAGGCAGGAATGCGGAGCGGGACTGGTCCCGATCAGGCGGACGGGGGCCGGGCTGGCGTTCGCCGCGCCGCCGCTGCTGCGCGGCGGCCCGGTCGATGAGGCGGTCGCCGCGCGCGTAGCCAGGCAGCTGAACATCGCGCGCGATGACATCGTGGACATCCAGTGGGCCGACAACGGGCCCGGCTGGGTCGCCGTCCTGCTGGCCAGCGCGGACGCCGTCCTCGCGGTCCGGCCGGGCGCGGTGGACCTGGACATCGGCATCGCCGGCCCGTACCCGGCGGGCTCGCCGGAGGCTCTGGAGGTGCGCGCGTTCAGCCCGCAGGTGGGCACGGCGGTCGAGGACCCGGTCACCGGCAGCCTGAATGCCTCGGTCGCGCAGTGGCTGCTCGGGACGGGACGGGTCACCGCGCCGTACGTGGCCAGCCAGGGCACCGTGCTCGGCCGCCGGGGCCGGGTGCACGTCTCCCTCGACGCTGACGGCCAGGTCTGGGTGGGCGGCGGCACGATCAGCTGCGTCAGCGGTACCGTGGAGCTCTAGCGCGCCGACCGGATCGCCCGTGATCGCGAAGCGTTTGGTGTGTGATGACACGCAAGAGTCTTCGTGATCATGGAGCGGGGCCGCCGAGGACCGGGAGCAGCCGCTTCCGCGGCCGGTACTCCGGCGCCGCCGGGTTGAGGTTCGGGTAGTAGCCGAGCTCTATCCGGATGGCGATCGCATGCTGATGGAGTGCCAGCGCCCGGCTAGCCAGGCTGTCAACGCTCGCTCCGGCCAGCTCCACCGGCTGGTAGATGGGGTTGGCGGTGCGCAGATCCTCGGGCCAGCCGAGCCTGCGCGCCTGGTCCCGGTCGGCCGGCTCGCCGCGGCAGCCGGGCAAGCCACCCAGGCTCGCGTGCAGCTCCGCCGCCTGGCCCCGGCTGGCCCAGCCGATGCCCATCTCCGGCCGCCGCTCGGGGAACCTGGGCATGCCGGCAGCCAGTTCCGGCCGCCGCTCAGCGAGCCCGGGATCGTACGGGATGGTCTTCAGCACGGCGGGCACGTCCAGTCCCGGGGGCTGGGACCAGTCAAAGGCCAGACGGGAGGCTCGGGCCGGTACCTGTCACCCGGACGGCGGCCCAGGCCGCGCACCGGGCCCCAGGCGCCCGCGCGGATCTCGCCGAACCCGGCCGCGCCGAGGGCGGCGGACAGGTCACCGAGCCGGTCCGGCAGGCTGCCGTCGCACCCGTACACGACAGTGACCGCGCGCCTGCACGTGATCCTCGGCTGTTCCCGCGGGTAGCTGCCGACCAGGCCGCTGCCCCGTGGTGCCACGACGTCGTGCAGCGGTCGCACACCCAGCGGCCGACCGGGTCGAGCCATGGCGCGGCGCGCTGAATGAGGTCGAAGTTCCGGTCAATCCAGTCTGCCGCCGCGCGCTGGCGGTCGCCGACGTAGGTGCTGCGCGTCATCCGGGCGAGATCCGGTACTCGCCTGGGCAGCGCCTGGATGACCATCCACAGGAAGAGCAGCGCCACGCCAGGCGACTGCGAGACCGCCCGCAGCGCCCGGCCGGCGCGGTGCGGTGCGTCAGTTGCCGCGGACGGCGCGCAGCGACTCCTTCAGCGATCCCATCGTGGCCAGCACCGCCGACGGCTCGTAGCCGCAGTGCGCCATGCAGTTCGCGCACCGCGGGTCCTTGCCGCGGCCGTAGGCGTCCCAGTCGGTGGTCTCGATGAGCTCCTTGTACGTCTTCACGTACCCGTCGGACATCAGGTAGCACGGCTTCTGCCAGCCGAGCAGGGAGTAGGAGGGTATCCCCCACGCGGTGCAGGCGAAGTCGGTCTTGCCTTCGAGGAAGTCGAGGAACAGCGGCGAGTGGTTCAGCCGCCAGCGCTTCCTGTTGCCCTCGGCGAACGCCTTCTTGAACAGCTCCCTGGTCTCCGTGACGCCGAGGAAGTGCTCCTGGTCGGGCGCCTTCTCGTACGCGTAGGCCGGCGAGATCTGCATCTCGTCGATGCCCAGGTCGTCGTTGAGGTAGTTGAGCACGTCGATGACCGTCTGGGGCGTGTCGGTGTTGAACACCGTGGTGTTCGTGTTGACCTTGAACCCGCGGGCCTTGGCTTCCTTGATGGCCGCGACCGCCTCGTCGAACACGCCGTCCTTGCAGACCGACTCGTCGTGCCGCTCGCGCAGGCCGTCGATGTGCACGACGAACGCGAAGTACGGCGACGGCTTGAACTTGTCCAGCTTCTTGGGCAGCAGCAGCGCGTTCGTGCACAGGAACACGAACTTCTTCTTGGCCAGGAGCTGGCGCACGATCTCATCGATCTGCGGGTGCATCAGCGGCTCGCCGCCGGCGATCGACACCATCGGGGCGCCGGCCTCCATGACCGCGCCGACCGCCTGCTCGACCGGCATCCGCTGCTTGAGCACCGTGTGCGGCTGCTGGATCTTGCCGCAGCCCGCGCACTTGAGGTTGCAGGCGAACAGCGGCTCCAGCTCGACGAGCAGCGGGAATTTATCATTGCGCGCCAGCTTCTGGCGCATCAGGTAAGCCCCGATCCGCAGGCTCTGACGCATCGACACGCTCATTGGTCCCGTACCTTCCTGGGAGGAATCACTATTTTCTCGGGGCGGGGTGAATGGCTATTTCTGCCTGACTTCCCGGGGCAGGCCGAAACGGATGGACTCGGTGATGGTTATCCGCTCGCTGACCTCCACCGGGCCGAGCCCGGCGATCGCGGCGATGATCTCGTCGACCACCGCCGGCGGCGCGGACGCGCCGGCCGTCAGGCCCACGGTCAACACGCCCGCCAGCCAGCTCAGCTGGATGTCCTCGGGCCCGTCGATCAGGTACGCGGGCGTCCCAGCCCGTTCCGCCCGTTCCACCAGGCGGACCGAGTTGGACGAGTTCTTCGAGCCGGCCACTAGCACGAGGTCGGACTCGGCGGCGACCGCGCGGACCGCGTTCTGCCGGTTGGTGGTCGCGTAGCAGATGTCGTCGCTGCGCGGGCCGCGGGCGTCGGGGAACCGGGTCGTGATGGCCCCGGCGATGCTGCTGGCCTCGTCCGCGGCCAGCGTGGTCTGCATCAGGTACGCGACTTTGCCTTCCTGCGGCGGCACCAGACGGGCCACGTCGGCCGCCGTCTCGACCAGCACCATGGACCGTGGCGCCTCACCGATGGTGCCCTCCACCTCCTCGTGGCCGGCGTGCCCGATGAACGCGACCAGGTAGCCGTCGTCGGCGAACCGCCTGGCCTCCGCGTGCACCTTGGACACCAGCGGGCAGGTCGCGTCGATGGCCGACAGGCCGCGCGCGGCCGCCTCTTCCCGCACCGCGGGTGACACGCCGTGCGCGGAGAACACCACGGTCGCGCCGTCCGGCACCTCGCCGAGCTCGTCCACGAAGATCGCGCCGCGGCGTTCGAGGTCGCTGACCACGCGGGTGTTGTGCACGATCTGCTTACGCACGTAGACCGGCGGCCCCTGCCGGTCCAGCACCCGCTCGACGATCTCGATGGCGCGCTCCACCCCGGCGCAGAAGGACCGCGGCCCGGCCAGCAGCACCCGCCGCTCCCCCGCGGCCGCGGCCCACTGGTCGAGCACCGCGCCGACGGCACGCAGCGAGCGCAGCGCGGCCAGCCCACCGGTCACCGTCCTCGGGTGCAGCAGCGGCTTGCCCGGGGTGTCGGAGATGGCCCGGATGACGGCGACCGGGTGCCCGGCCGCCGCGGCGGCGAGCGGCGCGGATTCCATGTCGGCCGCTATCGCGCCGTCGCGGGCGAGCCGCTCCCGCTCCGCCCCGCTGACCAGGTGGTCAACGGTGACGATCTTCCCGGTGCGCACCCGCAGCCCGGCCCGGCGCAGCTCGCCGGCCAGCAGCGGCGCCGACGGCAGCGCGACGGCCTGGGCCCCGTCCGCGCCGACCTCGGTACCGACGACCAGATCCCCGGGCTGGAGGCCGGCGACCAGGCCAGCGCCCGTACCCGCCACGGCCAGCATCCCGAACGGCGCTGCCGCCAGGCCGTCGGCATGCTGCCGGGCGCGCTCGGGGCCGTAGCCGGTGCGGACCACCCGGTCGCTGTCGCCGCCGGCGGTGCGCAGGCCGCGGCGCAAGGCCCGCGCCTCCACCCGCAGCGGCGCGCAGACGATCAGCGGGCCCGCCCTCGTCTGTGCCCGGCTGTCGTTCGCGGGCTGAGTCGTCACGCCGTTCCCTCCACGGTGCGCAGGTACCGGCTCAGCGCGCTGACCGGGAAGATCAGCCGGTACAAGTGGTAATTGATGTAGAAGTCGCCGGGGAACCCGGTCCCGGTGTACTGCGGCTCGTCCCAGCTGCCGTCGGCGCGCTGGCTGGCCGCCAGCCAGCCGACACCGCGCCGGACCGCGGCGTTCTGCGCGGCCGCGGGCCCCTCGGCGGCCAGCAGCGCGAGCAGCGCCCAGGCCGTCTGTGACGCGGTGGACTCGCCCCGCCCGGCCAGCCCCGGGTCGTCGTAGGAGCGCATGTCCTCGCCCCAGCCGCCGTCAGCGTTCTGGTGGCACTCCAGCCAGGCGACGGCGCGCCGGATGCACGGCTTGCCCGGCCGCACCCCGGCGGCGATCAGCGCCGGGACGACCGCCCCGGTGCCGTACACGTAGTTCGCGCCCCACCGGCCGAACCACGACCCGTCCTTCTCCTGCGCCTTCAGCAGCCAGGTAACACCGCGCCGCACGGACTTGCCGCCCGCCATGCCCTCGTGCGCCAGCGCCTCCACGATGTGCGCGGTCACGTCCGCGGACGGCGGGTCGATCACCGCGCCGAAGTCGCAGAACGGCAGCTTGTTCACCAGCTGGCGGTCGTTGTCGGCGTCGAACGCGCCCCAGCCGCCGTCCTTGCACTGCATCCCGGTGAGCCACCGGATGCCGCGCTGGATGGCATCTTCGGCACGCTGCTCGGAAGAGACCACCGGGACGGGCCCGCTCGTCCGCCGGCCTGCCGGCTCCGCCGAACGGCCGGCTCCCGACCAGACCCGCCCCGCCGGCCAGCAGCGGCGCAGGGCCAAGATCACTTCGGCAGTGTCGTCCGTGTCGGGATAGCCGTCGTTGTCGAACTCGAAGGCCCAGCCGCCGCCCGGCGCCGTGTCAGGCCGCCGGACCTGCCAGTCCCCAGGCCCCAGAATCTCCTCGTCCAGCACCCACTCGCCGGCCTTGACCATGACCGGGTCGTCCGGCTTGAGGCCCGCGTCGCCGAGCGCGATCATCGCCAGCACCGTGTCCCACACCGGCGACTGGCACGCCTCCAGCCGGCGCAGCGGACCATCCGGCCCGTCCTCCCTGATCGTGAACCGCTCCAGCCCGGCGATCCCCCGGGCCAGCACCGGATGCTCCAGCCCGTATCCCAGCAGGTGCAGCGCGATCAGCGAGTACACCCACGGCGGCTGGATCCCGCCCCAGCACCCGTCCTTCTCCTGCCGCGCAATGATCCACTCCGTGCACCTGCGCAGCGCCGCCCGCCGCACAGCATTGCTCACACCGGGGTTAATCGTGATACTCCCGGTGCCCGTGTGATTGTCGAGGTCTACGTTACTGGTGTGGTCCAGCGTGACGTCGGTGCTCGGGAGCCGGCCGTTCGGCGGAGCCGACTGGCCGGCGGACGAGTGCCGACGTCGCGCCGAGGCGGACTTGCTCCTCAGTCGCGGTGCAATCGCACGGTTCTCATATATATGCAGGACTTTGTCCAGCTTGTTAAACAGGATCGCCCACGGATCCCGTTCACCCCCGCGCGGCTTCACGCCAGTACACAGCTCATCGAGCGAGAACGGCAGCGGCCGGGACGGCCGGAACGAGCCGACCACGGCCAGCGGGACGATCGTCTGGCGGGCCCAGCAAGCCCAGTCGTACACGTTGAGCGGGAACCAGGCCGGCAGGTAGATCAGCTCCGGCGGGATGACCGGCAGGTCGTCCCAGGACCACTGGCCGAACATGGCCAGCCAGATCCGGGTGAAGACGCGGGTCGCCTCGATGCCGCCCTGGGCACGGATCCAGCTTGCCGCCGTGTCCAGGTGCGGCGCGTCCGGAGTGTCGCCGGCCAGCCGCAGCGCCACGTACGCCTCGACGGTCGTGGACAGGTCGCCGGGGCCGCCGTGGAAGTTGGCCCAGGTGCCGTCCGCTCGCTGCTTGGACCGGATCCAGCGGGCCGCGGCGGCCGTGTCCGCGTCGGTCCTGATGCCGAGGAACTCCCGCAGCATCAGGTCCTCGGCGTCCATGGTGACGTTGGTCTCGAGCTCGCCCTGCCACCACCCGTCGTCGTGCTGCAGGCCGACCAGGTGATCGCGGGCACGATCCAGCGTCAGCCGGGCCGCCTGCGGCGGGCTGGCCGGGCTGGCCTGGGGTCCGGATCGCGTCAGCGTCATCAGGTGCCTCAGCTCTGCCTGGTGGTGATGAACTGGGCGATCGCGGAGAACTCCGCCCGCACGTCGGCCGGCATGTCGGTCTCGGCCAGGCAGCGCTCGGCCTCGGCGAGCTGGGTGTCCGCCTCGGCCTCGGTCCACCGCTTGCCGTCCGCCTCCTCGACCAGCTTCGCCGCGAGCACCAGGTCCTCCTCGGTGAGCGGCTCCGGGCGGCCGAGCAGCTCGCCGAGCTGACGGCCCTGGTCGGTGCCGCCGGACAGGGCCGCGACCACGGGCAGCGACTTCTTCCTGGCCCGCAGGTCGGACCGGACCGGCTTGCCGGTGATCTCCGGCGCGCCCCAGATGCCGAGCAGGTCGTCGGTCAGCTGGAAGGCCAGCCCGGCGTGCGCGCCGAACCCGGCCAGGCCCATCGCCAGCGCCGGCGGCGCGCCGAGGTAGACGGCGCCGAGGCTGCACGCGCAGGCCATCAGCGCGGCGGTCTTGTCGCCGGCCATCGTCAGGCACTCGCTCAGCGTGACGTCGTCCCGCTTCTCGAAGGCCAGGTCCGCGCCCTGGCCGGCGATCAGCCGCAGCACCGCCGCGGACAGGCAGCGGGCGGCCCAGGCGCCCTGCGGCCCCGACTCCTCCAGCAGGATGTCCTGCGCCAGCGCCAGCAGGGCGTCCCCGGCCAGGACGGCCGGTCCGACACCGTAGACCTTCCACGCCGTCGGCCGGTGCCTGCGCTCGATGTCGCCGTCCATGATGTCGTCGTGCAGCAGCGAGAAGTTGTGCACGAGCTCGACCGCGACGGCCGCGGGCACGCCGCGCTGCGGCGGCGCGCCGGCGGCCCGGGCGGACAGCAGCGCCAGGGCCGGCCGCAGCGCCTTGCCGCCCGACCCGGACGGGCGTCCCTCGGCGTCGGTCATGCCGAGGTGATAGGCGGACACCGCCCGCACCTCGGGGGTCAGCCGGTCAACCGAGGCGGCCAGCGCCGGCCCGACGAGATCGCGGGCGATGGCCACGCCCTCGGGCATAACGGTGGTCATGCGTCTGCTCCAGTGAGTCGTTGGGAAGGGTGGGGCATGGTCTCTGCCCTGCCTGGCGCGTCGAGCGCCCGGCGCAGTTCCCGTGCCGCATTCAGTCCGCTTCGCACGGCTCCCTCCATCGTGTCGGGCCACCCTGTGTCGGTCCACGCCCCGGCCACCGTCAGGCCAGGCAGGCCGGTCGCGGCCACCGGCCGCAACCGCTCGCAGCCGGGCACCTGGCGGAACGTGGCGCGCCGTTCCCTGGTGACGAAAAAGTCGGTGACCCGCGCGGTGCGGGCCGCCGCGAACAGTTCGGCGAGCGCCGGCAGGAAGATCTCGCGCAACCGCGCGGCCGGAACGTCCACCATCTCATCGGCGGCGGATACCGACACCGCGAGGTACTGGCCAGGCGATCCCGCCTGGTCACGGGCCAGCCCGGACTGCTGCGTCCGGTCGAACACCCACTGCACGGGGGAACCCACGGCCGCGGCGAACGGCTGCCGCATCACCTGCCGGTCGTAGATCACGTGCACGTTGAGAATGGGCGAGGACCCGAGCCCCGGCCACTGCCCGGTGGCCGCGCCCGCGGCCGCGGGCAGCAGCCGCGCGGCCGGCTCGGGCGGCACCGCCACCACCACGCCGTCCGCCTCGATCGCGGTGTCCCCGGCGCCCGGCGACGCCGCCTGGCGGCCGAGCCGGACGGTGAACATGCGGCCGATCCCGGGCAGCCGGTCCCGCTCGACCTCGATGGCCGCGACCTTGACGCCGAGCCTGACCTGCGCGCCGAGCCGCCCCAGCAGGCTGGCCGCCGCCTGGCCGTGCAGGTCGCCGAGCGGCACCGCGGGCACCCCGATGTCGGCCGCGTCCCGCCCGCCGAGCAGCGCGGTCTTCACCACGGTCGCGGCCAGCGCCAGGTTCGCGTCGTCGCCGGCGATGTTGAGCGCGGACACGGTGAACAGATCCCACAGCGCGCGGCGGGACGGCTCATCCTGGCCATGAGCCGCGAGCCAGTCGCCGAGCCGCTGGGAGTCCAGCGCCGGATCCTGCGGATCCAGGCGTTTCATCGCCAGCGCGGCACGTCCGGTTCGGAGCCGTTCGGGAAAAGAAAGAAGCGGATAGCCGGACAGCGCCAGGCTCATGTGCAACGGGCCGGGCAGGTTGGTCCGGCGCAGCCGGGCCCGGCGCGGCTGGCCGGCCGCCGGGTCCGGCTGGAGCACGGTCACGTCGAACCGGTCCTGCAGCGTGACCGAACCGGTCATGCCGAGCCGTTCGAGCAGCCCGCGGTAGGCGGCGCAGCAGCGGAGGAAGACGTGCTGGCCGTTGTCCACCACCAGGTCGCCGCGGGTGAAGGAGCAGGTCGCGCCGCCCAGCCGCGGCCTGGCCTCGAGCAGGGTGACGTCGGCGCCCCACTCGCGCAGCGCGATCGCGGCGGTGATGCCGGCCAGGCCGCCGCCGACAACGACCACCTGGCGCCCGCGGCCGCCGGTCATGCCGGCTCCCCGGGGACGGCCGCCGCCGCTGACGTGCGCACGGGCCGGGGCCGCACCGCCATCCCGGCCAGCGACCGGACGGCCACCGTGACCTTCTCGCCGGTGGACAGCGACAGCCTGCCCTTGAGCACCTCGGCCGGGGCCGCCGCGATCCGCTCGAGCAGCCGCCGGTAGATGCCGGCCATCGCGCCGGCCGACGCGGCGCTGCGCCGGTCCAGCATCGGCATCAGCCGCATGCCCGTCGCGTACCAGGAGCGGGCGCGTTCGGCCTCGAACCCGACGAGCCTGGCCAGCGGCTCGGGCGCCTGCGGCGCCTCGAGGCTGCAGCCGAACCGGTCGAGATCCTCGGCCGGCAGGTAGACCCGGCCGTTCTGGTAGTCCTCACGGATGTCGCGCAGGATGTTGGTGAGCTGGAGGGCCACGCCGAGCGCGTCGGCCAGCGGTGCGGCCTGCGCCAGGTCGGCCGCGCCGAAGATGCCCAGCGAGAGCCGGCCGACCGAGCCTGCGACGCACCGGCAGTAGTGCAGCAGCTCATCGAACGTGGCGTAGCTGGTGCCCTGCACGTCGGCGACGCAGCCGTTGACGATCTCGCCGAACGCCTCGACCGGGATCGGGAAGCGGCGGGCCGCGTCGTCCAGCGCGATGAGCACGGGGTCCCCGGCGGGCGGGCGGCCGCTGGCCAGGGCGGCCACCGCGGTCCTGGCCTCGGCCAGCGCGGCGAGCTTGGCCGCGGCCGGCAGCGTCCCGTCGCCGATGTCGTCGATCCGGCGGGCGAACGCGTAGGCGGCCGACAGCGCGCGGCGCTTGGGCGGCGTCAGCAGCTTGATGCCGTAGGAGAAGTTGCGCGCCTCGGTCGAGGTGACCTGCTCGCAGTACCGGTACGCCTCGCTCACGTCCACCGCCGGGTCACCTTCCCCTCGTGTAGGCACGGGCCAGCTCGGCGATCAGCCGGCGCTTGGCCGGGCGCGGGGTGGCCGCGAGCACGTCGTAGCCGGCCGTCTCGATCGCGGCGAGCGCGGCCCGGCCGCCGGCGACATAGCCGGCCACCGCCACCCGCGCCGCGCCGTGCAGCGCGGCGATCAGCGGCGAGCCCGCGGACAGCAGCGCGGACGCGCGCACCACCTGGAAGGACATCAGCGCGCGGACCGCGGGACCGGCGGACGGCTCGGCGAGCGCCTGCTCGGTGACGCCGAACCTTTCGAAATCCTCGAGCGGCAGGTAGATCCGGCCGTTCTGGTAGTCCTCGGCCACGTCCTGCCAGTGCTCGGCGAGCTGCAGCGCGGTGCAGACGTGATCGGACAGCGCGGCCCGCCGCGGCGACCAGGCGCCGAAGACGTGCAGCACGAGCCGGCCGACCGGGTTGGCCGACAGCTCGCAGTAGCCGACCAGGTCGTCGAACGTCTGGTAGCGGCGGACGAGCTGGTCCTGCCGGTTCGCCTGGATGAGGGCGCGCAGCGGCTGGGCGGGGATGCCGCATTCGGTCACGGTCCGGGCCAGCTGGCCGATGACCTCGAGCCTGGGAGTCTCGCCCCGGTAGAGCCGGCTGAGGTCGTCGTCGACGTCGTCGAGCAGCCGCAGCCGTTCCGCGGTCTGGTCGCTGCCGTCCTGGTGGCCGCTGGCTGGCCGGACGGCGGCGTGCGGGCCGGAGGTGTGCTGGCCGGGGGCCGGCTGGCCGGCGGCGTGCGGGCCGGGGCCGGCTGGCCGGGGCCGGGCTGGCGGTCGTGGCGGGCAGTGCCTCGTCGCCGATGTCGTCCACGGTCCTGGCGAACGTGTAGACGGCCATCAGGTGCTGCCGGTAACGCGCGGGCAGCAGCCGTAGCGCGACGGGAAAGTTCTCCGCGGGCGCCTGGGCCGCGGCGCCGGCCGTGACGACGGCGGTCCGGGTACCAGGCGCAGCGGCCGGGGTGCCTGACGCAGCGGCCGGGGTGCCTGACGCAGCGGTCGGGGTGCCTGACGCAGCGGTCGGGTCCTGGTGCGGCGCAGCACTCATAGCGGTCCCCCGCCACCGCTTCGCGCGGGGCACACTGAGGGGACCGCGCCCATGGCCAACCGACGTCGCGCCGCGCGTCACGGTGTCTATTTCCCCACAGCTGTGAGGGAATTGCAAATAATGACATGCGCGTCACATGACATGGGTGTCGTTTCCGGCGGGCGCCAGGCTAAATGACACGGGCGTCACCTGACACGCGTGTCGTTTCATGGCTCCAGCCGTGGCTTTCTTGACCCGGTCGCTCCCGAACTGCGTTCCAAGCCCGCGGAACTCCCCGGCCGGCCAGAAAATGTTTGGCGGCGCGCACGGCCAGGTGGTAAGGGCCCCGGCCAGCGCGCTGGTCCCGCCTGGAAGCCAGGCCAGGGACGCCGGCCGCGGCCCGGCACCGGGTAGGGCGATGGGCACCCTGCCCGACGGCCGCCCGCGTTACAGCGGCGATGCTACACGTCAGTGCGTGCCGATAACAGTCCATAGGCGGCGTTACGCAGGGCCGGCCATCGCGCGCCGTAACACATTGGTTAACGGATGGCTACGCAACCGTAATGACGAATGGCTCCTGCTCGGGCAGCAAAGGTGCCAACAATTAGGGATGAACCCGCCGCCTATTTACCGAACGGCATAAACCGCGGCCCGCCTGGCCGCGCGGGCCGCTCGCCGCGGCCGGGGTCGGGCCGGCCAGCGGCGCTACCGGGCGGACGCCGAGCGTTTCGCCAGCCGCCGCCTGCCGGCCAGCCGGGCGGCACCCGGGATGACTTGGATGACCGGCAGGGCTTGCTCCGCTGCACCGGGCGGTCCCATGCTGGACCGGGCAGGGCGGGCTTTTGTGACGGAGGTGGCGAAATGGGTGTCGCGCGGTTGGGCAGGCCGGCCAGCGTGCTGGCGACAGCGGCCCTCGCGATCGGCGGGCTGACCGCCGGGGCGGCGCAGAATCCGGCCGCCGCCCAGGCGGCACCGGGCAGCCGCGCCGGGCAGGGCGGCACGGCGTGCCTGCTCCGGGGCCACACCGGCGCCCGGATCCAGCACGTGATCGACCTGCAGTTCGACAACACGCACTACACCCGCGACAACCCGAACGTGCCGAGCGACCTGCAGCAGATGCCCAACCTGCTGAAGTTCATCACCGGCCAGGGCACGCTGGTCAGCCACGAGCACACCCCGCTGATCGCGCACACCGCCGATGACATCGTGACCTCCGAGACCGGCCTGTACGGCAGCAACCAGGGCATGCCGATCGCGAACGACTACCACTACTACACGCCGGGCGGCGGCACGCACGACGCGGGCTCGTTCGCCTACTGGACCGACCCGATCGTGGACTACACCACCGCGAACAGCGCGCCGGTGGGCGACGCAACGCCCACGATGATCACCCAGTCCGGCCGCAACACCCCGGCTCCCTGGGTGCCCTACACCCGGGGAGGCTGCAACTTCGGCACCGTCGCGGCGGCCAACACCGAGCTCGAGAACCTGGTGCCGGATGTGCCGAAGGTCTTCGGCGCGCACTCGCCGCAGGCCAGGGAGGCGGAGAACCCCAAGCTGGCGAACAAGGCAGCGGCCGACTTCGAGGGCCTGGCCGTGCACTGCGCGCGGGGCTCGGCGGTGTGCGCGGCAGCCCGCGGCGGGCGGCCCGACCTGCTGCCCGGCGAGCCGGGCGGTTACCACGGCTACAGCGCGCTGTACGGCAACAAGCTCGTCCAGCCGGCGATCAGCCCGTCCGGCCCGGTGCGCAACCTGTACGGGCAGGTCATCAAGGACTCCAGCGGCGACATCGGCTTCCCCGGCTACAACGGCATGACCGGCGCCAACGCCCTGGCCTACACGCTGGACATGCAGACCCATGGCGTCCCGGTGACGTTCACCTACCTCACCGACCTGCACGACTCGGCCGCGACCGGCGCGGGCCTCGGTCCCGGCTCGGCCACCTACGAGAGCCAGCTGCGGGCCGAGAACGCGGCGTTCGGCACGTTCTTCCGGGCGCTCGCCGCGCACGGCATCACCAAGGCCAACACCCTGTTCGTGATCACCGCGGATGAGGGCGACCACTTCGTCGGCGGCGCCCCCTCCCCGGCAGGCTGCAACGGCGTGACCGTCACCTGCACGTACACCAGGGTCGGCGAGGTGGACGGGAACCTGACCGGCATGCTCGCCGCGAAGGGCATCAGCACGCCGTTCGACGTGGCGGCCGACTCCGCGCCTGTCCTCTACGTCCACCGCCAGCCGGGCAGTACCGCGCCGCAGGTCCGGGCGATGGAACGCGCCACGGCGGGGCTGTCCGCGCTGGACCTGGCCACCGGCAGGACGGTGCGGCTCACCCGCTACCTGGCGGACCCGGTCGAGCTCAGGCTGCTGCACATGATTACCGGTGACCCGAAGCGCACCCCGTCTTTCGTCCAGTTCGCCAACCCTGACTTCTGGCTGGGCAGCGGCCCGGCGAGCTGCGGTAGCTCGTGCGTCAGCGAGCCGTCCGGCGGCGACGCCTGGAACCACGGCGACGTCAGCAGGCAGATCAACACCACCTGGCTGGGCCTGGTCGGGCCCGGGGTCCGGCAGCTCGGCGTGGACAACTTCACCTGGTCCGATCACACCGACATCCAGCCCACGATGATGGAGCTGCTCGGCCTGCACGACGACTACGCGCCGGACGGCAGGGTGCTCACCGAGGTGCTCAACGGCTCGGCCCTCTCGCCCGCCCTGCGCGGCGGCGGTCCCGCGCTGCTGCGTCTCGGCCAGGTGTACACGCAGGTCGAGGCTGCGGTCGGCGCGTTCGGGCTGGACACCCTGCAGGCATCCACCCGGGCCATGGCCAGTGCCTCGCCGCGCGACGCGACCTACACCAGGATCGAGTCCGCGCTGGGGCAGCTGGGAACGGCGCGCGACGCGCTGGTGACCCGGATGCGGTCTGCCCTGCTGGGGGCCGCGTTCTCCGGCCGCCCGCTCGGTCAGTCGCAGGCGCGGCCGCTCATCGCTCAGGGTGAGCACCTGCTCGGCGAGGCCGCCATTCTCGCCGCGGGAAACGCCCCGCTGCGTCATTGACGCCCGCGATAGCAACGTCGTTATCTAATCACTTACCCGGCGGACAAGCGGGTGCCTGCCGGGCATCCCGGCCGGCGGTAACTGGTGCCGGCACTGCAGGCGGCGTGCTCCCGCGAGCACTGATTTCGTGGTGTTCCTCGTGGCGGCCACTATGATGATAAATGCCGGCCAGCAATGTAGGCATGATTTGCCGTGCCGAGAGGCGCCGTCGTAAATGATTGCCTGGCGCGGGCGGCGCGTGAATTGGCTGCGGAAGAGGTGCGTTATGGGGGAACGGAAGGGCGGAACCAGGAGACGCCGGGCCGTCGGGACGCGGGACCGGATCATGTCCCACCTCGGGGTGGCCGGCGAGGTAACCGACGGGGGCGGCATGGCCAGCGCGGTGCTGGCCGCAGAGGTTGGTTATCCCGGCTCAAGCATCGCCTTCGCCCAGCTGCTGTCCGGCATGCAGCGATCCGGCCTGATCGAGCGCGAGGTGCGCGGCAAGCGGACCTACCGGATCGCCGCGGCCGCGGGCGCCGCGGATGCCGCCGCCCGCGCCGCCGCCGCGACGCGGCACCAGCCCGCGCGGCCGCTTCCGGGACGGGGGCCAGCCGCCGGCCGCACGGCCGCCGCCGCGCTGGCCGCCGGGGGGGACCTCGGGATGGCCGCGGCCGCCCCGGGCGACTTCGACTACGACGAGCTGGCCCGGCGGCTGCTGATCCAGGTGGTGCGGCGGCTGGCGACCACTCCCGGGGACGAGCAGCGCACACCGGCCCGGCGTGGCGGCGCCGGCCTGGAGCAGATCGTGGCCGGGCTCGAGCAGGAGCTGGCCAGCGTCCGGACCATGCACGGCACGCTGACCGCCGAGAACGCCAGGCTGCGCGAGCAGCTGCGGGCCGCGCGCCGGAGCCTCGCGCTCGCCCACGACCAGGGCGGCGGCCGTCTGGTGAGCGAGCAGCTGGACGCGGCCGAGGTGGGCCTGCTCGAGCGCCTGCTCGCCCCGGCGGAGAAAGACAGCCGCGGCGCGGACGCGGAAACCGGCTAGACCTCGCGGCTTCACGGCGCGGCTGGGAGACCGGCTGGGACATGCGCCGTGCCCGGGATGCGCGCCTGCCAGGCCCGGTCAGCCCGGCCCGTCACCGACCGGGTGGACGGTCAGCAGCGTGCGCATCCTCCCGTCCAGGTGCCGGAACATGGCGTCGGCAGCCGCCTGCGGATCGCCCGCGATCACGGCCTTGAGTATCTCCTCGTGCTCGGCACTGCCGCGGCGCACCCGGTCCGGCTCGGCGGCTATCGAGTGCGTCACGTACAGCGCGGACAGATCCCTGAGGTTCTGCAGGATCGCCACGAGCCGCGGGCTGCTGCCCGCCTCCTCGATCACGCTGTGAAAGCTATCGTTCTGCTCCGCCCACCGGCTGGCGTCGGTCTCGCGCTCCATCGCGGCGAGCAGCCCGACCGCCTTGCGGATGCTGTCCCGGCCCGCGTAGCGCGCGGCCCGCGCCGTCGCGACCGGCTCGAGCAGCTTACGGATCTCGTACAGGTCGGCCAGCTCGGTCCGGCTGAGCTCGTGCACCACGGCGACCCCGGCGGCGTCGTAGCGGACGAACCCGCCCGCCGCGAGCTCCCTGAGCGCGTCCCGGACCGGCCCGGTACCGACCCCGAGCTCCTGCGCGACCCGGCTCTGCACGAGCCGCGTCCCGCCGGGGATGACCCCCGCCACGATGCCCCGGTGCAAGATCCTGCGCACGGTGTCGCGCGCGCCGTCGCCCGCGGCACGACGGAAGGGAGGCGAGCGGCGTTCCCGGGCAGGCCTGCTGCCGGTAGCGCTGCCCATGCCGACGTCCCCTTCCGCCTAGTCGGGTAACGAGCGCCAGATAAGGACCAGGGCGCAATCGTCGGAGCTGGCGGTGTCGTCCTGCATCGCCTGCACCAGAGTGGCCGCGCCCGCCTTGAAGCCCGTGAGGAGCATCCGGTCCGCCTCGCCGAGCAGGCCCGCGATGCCGGAGTCGATGTCCCGCCCCGGCGCCTCGACCAGCCCGTCGGTGTACAGCATCAGCGCGTCACCGGGGCGCAGCAGCCCGTGCTCGGGTACCGACCGGGTGTCCGCGACGACGCCGAGGACGATGCCGTGCGCCTTCCCGATCCGCCAGCTGCCGCTGCCCGCGTCGTAGTGCACCGCGGGCGGATGCCCGGCGGACGCGATCACGTACTCCCCCGTGGCCAGGTCGAGCGAGAGGTGCACGGCGGTGACGAAGCCCTCCGAGGCCGCCACCCGGCGCAGGTAGGAATTGCACGCGGCGAGGAACTCCTCCCGCGGCACCGATCCGAGCAGGCCGCCGAACGCGCCGGACAGCAGCAGCGCCCGCGTGCCGGCGTCGAGCCCCTTGCCGGACACGTCCACCAGCGCGACCTCGAGCGTCTTGCCGTCGCACGCGGACACCACGAAGTCACCGCCGAACGACGCCCCGCCGGCCGGCCGCAGGATCGCCACGGAGTCCCAGCCGTCGCCGAGGTCGGGCAGCTTGCCCTGCGCGCGGATCCGGTTCCGCAGTTCGATGAGCATCTGGTCTCCCCGCAGCGCCTGCATGCCGAGCTTCTCCCTGGTCCTCGCGAGCACGTCGGCGAAGATCGCGGTCACCACGATCGTGGCGATGATGCCCGCCCCGGCGCGGTCCTTGACCGTGTCGTAGATCAGCGTTCCTGTGACGATGACGAACAAGATCCGCAAGGCCCGCGGCCACAGCAGCAGGCCACCCGCCAGGATCGGCAGGATCATCACCCCGGGCGAGAACCACCACACGGACACGTGCACCGCGAGGACGGCGATAGCCACCGTGACCAGGGCTAGCACGAATGCGAACCGCCGGTTCCCCGTGATGAACTGCCTGCGCAGCATGCCGCGGACCCACTCCGCGCCGCTGCGCGCCCAGCCCAGCAGGCTACGCGGACGGCGGCGCGGGGAGGAAACCATAATGGCCGCACTGTATCGGCCAGCCGTGATTCTGGCACGTCACCCAGATCGGCATTATCCCGAACGGACAGGCCCGCCCGCCTGCGCCACGCCGGCCGCATCCGCGCCAGCCGCGCCCCCGATAAAGCAGTCGCCCGGGCGGCGCAAGCCGGGTAGGAAGGCAGCATGGCAAATCCGTACCCGATCCGGCCGGTGGGCCCGGAGGAGTTCGATGCGCTGTACGCGGTGGATCTGCACGCATTCCACGGGCGGCCGCCAACGGACGAGCGCCGCGCCGAGGTCATCAGGCAGTTCGAGTTCGACCGGAGCCTGGTGGCGTTCGACGGCGACCTCGCCGTGGGGATCTCCGGCGTCTACAGCCTGCGGATGTCGCTGCCCGGTGCGATGGCCCCGGTCGCCGGGGTGACGTTCATCGCCGTGCTGCCGACGCACCGGCGGCGGGGCATCCTGTCCAGCCTGGTCCGCCGCCAGTTCGCCGGCATCAGGGAGCGGGCCGAGGCGGTCGCCGCCCTGTGGTCCTCGGAAGCGGGGATCTACGGCCGGTACGGCTACGGCGCCGCCTCCTGGCACGCGACCTTCAGCTTCGGGCGGGGCGACGGCCAGCTTGGCCGGCAGGCGGCGGCCGCCGGGCCAGGGCTGCGGCTGCGGCTCGCAGATCCTGACTCGGTCCGGGCCGAGCTGGCCAAGGTCTACGACGCCATGCTGCCCGCCAGGCCGGGCATGTTCGCCCGGGACGAGCTGTGGTGGAACCGCGCGCTGGCCACCGACGACGGCGGCCCGGCGGACGCCGATCCGCTGCGCTGCCTGCTCGCCGAGGACGACAACGGCCCGCGGGGATACGCGGTCTACTCGGGGACGGGCCGGTGGGATGGCCAGACGTTCCTGCCGGACAGCGCGCTGAGCATCAGGGAGACGATCGCGACCGACCCGGCCGCGGCCGCGGCCATCTGGGCCGACCTGCTCAGCCGGGACCTGACCGAGCGGTTCACCGCCGAGCTGCGGCCGCTGGACGACCCGCTGCTGCACATGCTGGCCGACCCCCGCCGGGCGCGCCCCCGCATCGCGGACGGGCTCTGGGTCCGGTTGATGGACCTGCCCCGGGCCCTCACCCAGCGCAGGTACGCCTGTCCCACCGACGTGGTGATCGAGGTGACCGACGCGCACCTGCCGGACAACGCGGGCAGGTGGCGGCTCAGCACGTCCGCCGCCAGGGATCCGGCGGGTGCGCCGGGCCTCGCGGCCAGCTGCGAGCCCACCGCCGCGCCCGCCGATATCACCCTCGATGTCAGCTCGCTCGGCGCCGCGTACCTGGGCGGTACCCGGCTGGGCACGCTGGCCGCCGCGGGTCTGGTCACCGAGCACCGGCCGGGCGCGGTGAGCGCGCTGTCCGCGGCCATGTCCTGGGACCCGGCGCCGTGGTGCCCGATGATCTTCTAAGCCGGGCCTAGCCTTCGGCGGCCCGGCGCGCGCGATAGGCGGCGACGTGCAGCCGGTTGCCGCAGGTGCGGCTGTCGCAGTACCGGCGGGACCGGTTGCGCGACAGGTCGATGAAGACATCCCGGCAGGTGGGCGACGCGCAGCTGCGCAGCCGCTCGCTCTCCCCCGCCACCACGAGCTGCCCCAGGCCCATGGCCAGGTGGGCGGCCATCCGGTCCGCCATCGGGTCGTCCGGCCGCGACACGTGCACGTGCGGGCCCCGGCCGTCGTGCGCCACGATCTGCGGCACCGCGCCCGTCTCCGCGAGCAGGGCGTTCAGCATCGCGATGGCGGCCTCCTGGTCGCCCGCCTCGCAGGCGACCGCGACGGCATCCAGCCGGGCCCGGTACGCACGCAGCCGGGCCACGTCCCGCGGCGTGGCCGCACGGCCGTGAAAGGCGTACCTGTCGGCGAACGACTGGACGTCTGCCAGGTCCCGGATCCCTTCGCCGGCGTCGGAGCGGCCGGTGTTGATCAGCTCAGCGCAGGTGGTGAGCGCTTCCAGCAGGTCAGCATCAAACCCGCTTTGACTACTGTCAGAGCGCCCCGGTACGGTAGCTGCCATGTCAGCACCATACGACAGTACGGTGATTACAGGCAACGTGCCAGGCCCGGCCGGCGCCAGCCGCAGCGCGCTGCTACCGGTCGCCCTCGGCGCGACCTGCATCTCGGCTTCGGCGATCCTGGTCACGCTGGCCGGCACGGGCGCGGCCACCACCGCGTTCTACCGCTGCCTGCTCGCGCTGCCGGTGCTCACCGCACTGCTGCTGATGGAACAACGGCGGCTCGGCCCGCGGCCGCTCACCGCGCACCTGTGGGCAGTCGTGGCCGGGCTGTTCCTGGCCGTCGACTTCGTGCTGTGGAACCACGCCATCGCCGCGGTCGGGGCGGGAATCGCGACGGTGCTCGGCAACCTGCAGGTACTGTTCGTCGCCCTCGCCGCCTGGCTGGCCCTCCGGGAGCGGCCGCAGCGCAGCTTCCTGATCGCGCTTCCGGTCGTCATGGCCGGCGTCGTGCTGGTCTCCGGGCTGCTCGGCCGCGCCGCCGACGGTATCCATCCCCTCGCCGGGATCGGGTACGGGGTCGGGACGTCGGTCGCCTACGCGGGATTCATCCTCGTCCTGCGTCAGACGTCGGGCCGGACGCCGCACGTCGCGGGCCCGCTCGCCGAGGCGACCGCCAGCGCGGCGGCGGGCGCGCTGCTGCTCGGGCTGGTTTTCGGCAGCCTGCAGCTGACGATCAGCTGGCGGGCGTTCGGCTGGCTGCTGCTGCTGGCCATGAGCAGCCAGACGATCGGGTGGCTGCTGATCACCTCGTCGCTGCCCAGGCTGCCGGCGGCCATCACCTCGCTCATGCTGCTCCTGCAGCCTGCCGCCGCCGTGCTGCTCGCCGCCGTGGTGCTGAGTGAGCGGCCCACCCTCATCCAGCTGGCCGGGGCACTTCTGGTCTGCTGCGGCGTGCTCGCGGCGAGCCGGGCCGCCGGGCAGCGCCGCGACGAAGCCCCGGTTGTCCTAGCCGAGCAGCCCCATCGGGCTGGGGGCGGCGAACTCGATCTGCAGGGCGCGCTGCCCGCCGACGAGGTAGCGGGTCCGGATCTGCGCTGGCACGTAACCCCGGGGCCTGGACCGCAGGAAGCCGACCATGGAGTGCAGCTCCGCTGAGTTCCGGGTACCTGCCGTCACCACTTCGGCCGAGCGCAGCGGCATGCCCCGGCTAGCGCCAGGCGCAGCGCCGGCGAACGCCAGGATCGACACCGGGTGCGCAGCGGCCAGCCCGGCCAGGGTGACCAGTAGCCGGGTATCAACCTGGCCGCTGGCCAGCTGGGTGCGGGCGGCGGCTGAGACCGTAACCCGCTGGCTGCGCAGCAGGATGGCCCCGGCGGACTTGCGGGCCTGCACGTCCGCGCTCAGCTCAGACTCGTACGCGGCGGCGCCGTGCCGGGCGACCGCGCGGATGTCGATGCGCTGGCTGCCGGAGCCGAAGCTCGCGACGACGGCGGGAGCGTAGACGGACGTCAGGCGGCTGCCGAGCAGGCGGCGGACGGCGCCGGTCGCGACGATGACCGCTGAGCGGAGCGGATCGGTCTTCCCCCGGCTCAGCGTGAGCAGCCTGGCGGCGCGAACCCCGTGTGCCTGCAGAGCCCGGCAGGTCACCGGATCGCAGGACACGACAACGGCCGCGCTGACCTGACTGGCGATCCAGGACGCCGCCAGGTCGCCGGCGGCTTGCCTGGGCGCGGTGGCCCGGTGGACGTCGCCCGCTGCGCCCGATGCCGTCTGCCGGGACAGCGTGAATCCCAGCGACCCGGCCGCGAGCAGGACCAGCACCGCGGCGAACACGCCGGCCATCCGGAAGCCGCGCGAGCGCCGGCTGCCGCCCGGTTGCCGGGTAGCGGCCTGGTCGCGCGCTGGCCGTGCACCGGGCCGCCCGCGGCTTTCCCGGCCGGGCTGGATGACGGTTGCGTCGCCGGGTTGAGGCATCTGGCCGCCGTGCGGCACGGAGATGGCCGCGAACGGCT
Source organism: uncultured Actinomycetes bacterium (assembly GCA_963702235.1). GTDB lineage: Bacteria > Actinomycetota > Actinomycetes > Streptosporangiales > Streptosporangiaceae > PALSA-505. Next base: position 124,958 of record CAVPBZ010000007.1, on the reverse strand, counting down.
GGGTGTCGTCATCCGGGTCGATGGGAAACCACGGCGAGGCGGGGTGCGCCGGCCTGACCGTCCCTGCGGCCGACGGGAGCCCCGCGTTCGCCGCTGGCGCCGGCTGGGTCTCCCGGCCCTCAACAGGTGCCTGGTCCGCAACAGGCTCCCGGTCCGCAACAGGCTCCCGGTCCCGGACGGGTGCCTGGTCGCGGTCAACTGCCTCGTCCCGGCCGGGCGCGCGATCGCCGTTGACGGCCCGGTCCCCGGCCGGCGCCTGGTCACGATGGATCTTGTCGTCCCGGACCCGCGCCTGCGCGCCGCCGACTGCCTCGTCCCGGCCGGGTTCTGGATCCCGGTAGGCCGGCTGGCCTGCGTGGGCTGCCTGCCCGCGGCGGGTCACGTGCTCCCGCTGACCTGCATGCTCCCGCTGGGCCGCCTGCTCCTGCTCGCGGGATGCCTCAAACGCGGCGCGTACCCGGTGCACGACGGACTCCGGCAGCACGGGCGCCGCTGATCTCCCCGGTGGCCTCCGCCCGCCGCTCTGCCCGGGAGCCCGCTGCGACAGCGGCGGAAGACGGCTGTCATTGTCCATGCGACCACCCCCCGGGGACGCCTGCGGATTTTCCTTTACCAACAGACAGCGCAACACACGATCAGTTTTCGGGCAAGCCGAAAACGCTAATTCGTGACGATTCGGCTACCCGGCGCCGTCCCACGAGTCTTATGGCGGCTTCGCCTGCCTCACAGGACTCACGGGCGTGCCAGCGTCAGTGTGGAGATGCCCAGCTGGAATGCGTTCTCGGCCACCGTATTTCCCTCGATGCGCCAGTCCTGGTGGTAGATCCCGCCGTGCTGATCCTTATCGAACCAAATGAGTCCAAGCACTCCATTCTTGTGCATACCGCTAAATAGATCGCTTATCTTGGCGAACTGGCCGGTATGGGGCCCCACCGCGGTCTCGGACAACAGCACCGGCTCATGGGTGAGGGCCCGTACCTGATCAATCGTGTTGCCGAAGGTCGTGGCGAACGTATCGGACCGGCGGAAGTAATAACCATCGATGCCGACCCACGAGACATAACTCGCTCCCGGCCACCAGAGCGCAATCGGTCCCGTACCCGCACGGTCCTGGTTGACCGTCCACAGCCAGGTGACATTGTCAGCGCCCCGCGCGCGGAACAGCGTCACGATATGGCGCCACGCTCGCACGAACGTCGATGGCTGGACGTGCCCGTTGCCCCACGGGTACCAGGGCGCGTTCATCTCATGCCCGAAGCCGATGACGACAGCGTGACCGAAGTCCCGGACGCTGTCGGCGTACGAGCGCAGGTAACCGTCATAGGCGCCGGCCGCGATCGCGGAAACCGACGCGTAGGTGGGGTCGATCTGTACGCATGGGATGATTCCGTGACCGCGAAGCATCCGGGCGAACGACGTCGGGAAGGGCTCGGCCCAGCCGCTGTAGTAGCCGACGATGTTCGGCACCCTGCCCGCCGCGTTCGCGAACTCCGCGATCGGCTGGTAGGCGGGCGGCGCCCCGGTCTCGTACACGCCCAGGTAAGAGGCGGCCCTCGGCGGGAGGTAGGCGTGCGCAGGGGGCGGCGCTGCGCCCATCTGAGTGAAGCGGTACCCGGTGAAGGTGAGAGCGGCGGCGGCGGCCACCACAGCCGCCAGCAATGCCATGCGTGCCGATGCCGGGCCGCCAGAATCCGCCGGAAACTATTTTCATGCCGCCCGGTTCCCTGGAAAGATGACACGGCTCACGACCGCGAGGTTCAACATGCCGAAAAGGGCCAGCACGGCGAATTGCGCCGAGCCGGTGCTCAGGGTCCGCCAGAGGGCCAGGCCCACCCACAGCAGGGCCGTGCCGCCGCTCCACCCGACGACCCCGACGCGGAACCGTCGCAGCGCGCTGCCCGGGGTCCGGGACGGATGCCAGCTCATCGTCTTACCCCGGGCGCTGTCCCAGAGGGAGAACACGTGCGCCCAGCCCCTGGCGATCCCCAGCGGCCAGACCGACGGCCCGTATCTCGACCGATGCCAGAGCGGGTACAGGATGAACCCGGCGATCATGGCCGGAACGAGGACGGCGAAATTCCGCAGCCGGACCTGGCCGGGAAGAAAGGCCAGCATGACCACGGGGATCATGGGGCCGAAGAACGTGAGCAGGCCAGTGTAGGCGTAGTAGAAGAACCCGGAGATGTAGGTGAGCCGGCCCGCGACGGTCATCGGCACCGCCCACAGCCGGCGGGAGAAGACGATGCCCGCGTTCCCCGTGCACCACCGGTACTGCTGCCGCACGAACGCGTCGAGGTTGTCCGGGCAGATGCCGGCCGACAGCACGACGGGCAGGTAGGCCAGGGACCAGCCCGCGCCGCGCACGTCCAGCCCGGTGTGCACGTCCTCGGCGTAGGGAATGAGCGTCGGGCCGCCGTGCGGCTCCAGCGCGGCCCGGCGGTAGACCGCGGAGGTGCCGACGCAGACCGCCTGGCCGAGCCGGTCACGGGCCACCTGGACCGACCGGTAGAACACCTCCTGAATAGCGCCTGCCGAGTTCTCGATCCACGTCGCGGCGGCGCTCTCCCGGAAGAACTGGGGCGTCTGGACGATCCCGACCGCCGGGTCGTCCAGGTAGGGCAGCGTCTCGGCGAGGAAGTCACGGCGCGGCGCGAAGTCGGCGTCCAGGATGACCACATGCTCACCGGTGCTGCGCGCGAACGCGTACCGCAGGTTGCCGCTCTTCTTGCCGGCGCGCAGGTCCGGCCTGCGGACATAGCAGAAGCCATAGGACTCCGCCCACGACCGGGCCTCCTCGCAGGGGCCGTCGTCGAGGACATAAGCCTGGGCTGGCCCCGGGTAGCCGGCGATGAGCTCGAGCACGGCGCTCCAGGTATTACGCAGCAGGTCGATCGGCTCGCCGCAGACCGGCAGGAAGATATCGACGCTGGGATACCTCACCGGGCGCCAGGCCCGGACCTTGGCCTGGTGCGCGGCCAGGTTGAAGCCGCTGCCGGTGAAGTTCACCGGCAGGCTGACCGCCTGGTAGGCGATGTAGGTCGCGGTGAAGGCCAGGAACGGCCACAGCGCCGGGTCGTGCGTCTCGAACCGGACCTGGCTGATGATGAGGCAGGCCGCGCTGATGGCCAGCGTGATCGCCAGGTAGGGCAGGTTACGGCTGACATAGGCGTACTTCTCGGTGTCGTCCGGCGGCGGGGGCAGGGTCACGACGGGCCCGGCCTGCGGCCTGCCCGCGGCGCTGGCCGTGCTCCCCGGCGGTCTCAGCGGGGCCGGCTCGGTGGTGCTCACGGCTGGTATCGCCAGATGACGTAGGTGCCCTGCCCGATGGGCGGGATCTCGATGCCGTAGGGGACGACGTCGATGATGTGGTAGTGCCGGTTGTGCCGGAGATCGGCGCTGATCTGCCGGTCCAGGGCGGCGGTGTCGGTGAAGTTCAGCGCGACGAGGGAAAAATACCCGTGGGTGACGAACTCCGCGAAGACGCCCGCGTTGCCGTCGCCGGTGACACCAGCGGTGCTGGCCGGACCCCCGGTGCTCGCCCCTGAGGGCAGGACGATGTTGCGGGTGGTTGACCATCGCTGCCACTGGCTGCCGGCGGGCAGGTAGTACCTCGCGATGGCCGCGTCCTCGACCAGCAGGTGCCCGCTCCCGCGATCGGCCAGCGGGCGGAATATCGTGACGAAGCTGGACGCATTGGGCCAGTCGGTGGCCAGCAGCCGGGACTGGCCGGCCCCCAGCCCCACCGGGAACGCCAGCGCGAGCACGCAGGCGGCGCTGGTGAGGGTCTGCATCCGGCCGGCCGCCGCGACCGCGATGACCCTGTCCACCGCATAGCCCGCCGCGACGGCCGCGAACCAGGCGCCCAGCACCACGTGCTTGTCCAGCGCGGCACTGGTATGCAGGCGTGCCTGCTCCAGCGGGCCCAGCAGCACGGCGAGGGCGAGCGCAGCCAGCGTCAGCGTCCGCAGCCAGCCCGGCCGGCTGGCCCAGCTGATGATCACGCCGCACACGGCCAGGACGAACATCAGGCCGGTCCAGGACCAGGCGGCGGCCAGCACCGACTGCGGGGAGCTGGCGCCGGCCACCCGCGCCAGCGTCGTCTGCTCGATCCCGGTGCGGTACGCGCTGCCGCCGCTGAGCACGCCGGCGGTCAGCAGGACGACCGCGACGAGCACCAGGATCGCGCACCGCCTGGCGGCCAGCCTCGCCCCGCATGGCAGCGCGGTGAGCAGCGCGAGCACGAGTACGACCGGGTCGAACAGGGCCGACGAATACGCGGCGGCGTTCGCCGCGGCCAGCACGGCACCGGCCGCGACCATCCAGCCGGTACCCTCCGCGCCGCCGGCAGGCCGGACCGCGCACCACGCGGCGAGCGCGACCAGGAACACCGACAGCGGGTCATAGGTGGCGAACGCTCCCAGGTGCAGCGTCGGCCCCAGGACAGCGAACAGAGCCGCGGCGAAAAACGCCGCCCGCCGCCCGGCCAGCCGGCGGGCGGTGCCCCACAGCAGAGCGGTCGCCCCCAGCATGAAAGCCAGTGACAGGATCCGTGCCGCGGCCAGCCCGCCGGCATTGTCCGCCAGCGCGGCGACCGGCGGGTAGAGCACCGGCGCCCCGGAGAAAAAGGACGCGAAGGGCGGGATCACCGCGCCGCGCAGCCAGTGCGCCCACTCCAGGTGCCCGGCCCACAGATACGTGGCCTCATCCTGGAACGCGGTGTCCGCCCAGACGAGCCGGAGCGAGAGCGCCGCCTGCACGGCCAGTATCACCAGCAGCGGCCAGCCGCCCAGGAGCGGCAGCCCGCGCAGGCCCGGCGCCCGCCCGTGTCCCCGCCGCCTCGAGACGGGCCCGTGGCGCGCGCCGGTTGCGGCGCCCCCCGCTCCCGGCTCCCCGTCCCGGGCAGAACCCTCCAGCGGATGCGGCAGTCCTAGCCGGTCGTTCATGGCGACCGCCTCTGCAACGACTTGGCGCCGCGATGGAACGCGGCGAATGCCGCTGGCCCGCTGAGCCGCCAGTCCAGATGCCCGGTGGCGTTGAACCAGATGAACCCCAGCAGCCCGTAGGCGCGGACACCGGCGACCAGGTCAGCGATCTTCGCGGGCTGGCCGGCGGCCGGCGCCACGGCCGTCTCGGCGATAAGGATCGGATCGAGGGTCAGTGCCCGCACCGCCTTGATGGTCGGCCCGAACAAGGAGGCGAAGGTCAATGACGGCCTGGCGTAGTAGCCGTCCATGCCGACCCAGGTCACATACGCGCTGCCTGGCCACCATGGCGCCGGGGCAGGAATGCCGCCGCGCTTGTCAATGATGTTGACCGTCCACAGCCAGGTCACGTTGCCCGCGCCCTGCTGACGGAAGACGGTGACGATGTGCCGCCAGGCAGCCACGAACACCGCTGGTGACGTGTGCCGGTACCCCCAGGAATACCAGTAACCGTTCATCTCATGCCCGAAAGAGAGGATCACCTCACTGCCGAAGGCCTTCACTGCTGAGGCGTACGAGCGCAGGTAGGCGTCATATCGTCCGGCGGCGATCGCGTCGATGCTGGCCCCGGTGGGGTCGATCTGCACGAGCGGCACCGCACCGTGCCTGACTGCCGTCGCGGCGAACTGGACCTGGAACCGCTCCGGCCAGCCGCTGTAGTACACGACGACATCTGGTCTGACCCCGGTCCTCGCCGAGAGTGCGGCGACCCCGGAGTACGACCCGGGTGCCCCAATTGCGTAGATACCGACGCATGTGCCCGGCCGACGCCCGTCTGGAGTGACGGGTTTGCCGCTAGAGGAAGTCCCGGAAACGACGGTGATCACCGCCGTGATCGTGATCGCAGTGACGGTTATCACCATCCACGCGAGCTTCGGGCGGTGCCGTCGGGTGAGCAACTGATCGTTCACGACGCACCTCTGCCGGACGTCGTGGCACCCAGGCGAAATGCCGCGACAGCCGCCGGCCCGCTGAGCCGCCAGTCCCGGAAGCCAGTGGCGTTGAACCAGATGAACCCCAGCAGCCCGTAGCTGCGGACACCGGCGACCAGGTCAGCGATCTTCGCGGGCTGGCCGGCGGCCGGCGCCACGGCCGTCTCGGCGATAAGGATCGGATCGAGGGTCAGTGCCCGCACCGCCTTGATGGTCGGCCCGAACAAGGGAGCGAACGTCCATGACGGCTTGTAGTAGTAGCCGTCCATGCCGACCCAGGTCACATACGCGCTGCCTGGCCACCATGGCGCCGGGGCAGGAATGCCGCCGCGCTTGTCAATGATGTTGACCGTCCACAGCCAGGTCACGTTGCCCGCGCCCTGCTGACGGAAGACGGTGACGATGTGCCGCCAGGCAGCCACGAACACCGCTGGTGACGTGTGCCGGTACCCCCAGGAATACCAGTAACCGTTCATCTCATGCCCGAAGCTGATGGCTACGGGTGAGCGGAAGGCGCGCACCCCCCGGGCGTATCGGGTGAGGTAAGCGTCTTGTTGTCCTGCCGCGATGGCAGCAATGGACACCTTCCGGGGGTTGATCTGGATGACCGGCAGCGCTCCCGTCCGCAGGATCCTGCAAGCTGGCGCCGGATCCCACGGCGTTCCGAAGGAAACGAAGTAGGCGACGACGCTAGGGCGAACACCCGTCGCGTGAGCGAAGCTGGCCAGCCCGGCGCCGCCGGGCGGCCCGGTCGTAATGACTCCGACGTAGCGGCCCGGGTGGCGCGGCTGCCCGCAGGAAGCGCCGGTAAGGACTGCCGACCGCGAATGCGGTGCCGGGCCCGGCCGGACGAGCACCGAGACGCAGGCGGCACTGATCGCGAGAGTCAGGCCGCTCGTCAGGGCAGCCATCGTCATGCGTCTCACACGCTCTCCGCGATGGTCGGCACGATCATCGCGTCAGGCGGAACTGCGGTGACTATCTCGACCTGGTTACGCGTCACCCAGCCCTGGCGGAGGAATGTGGTGATGCCGTAGATCCGGGCCGGCCGCAGGACGAAAGCCACCCAGAAGGCCGTGACCGGTGCCATGAGGACAACGATGAGCCGGTCCAGCCAGTTCTGGTCTGATCTATGGATGGTGGTGGTACGCAGGGCCATGAGCATGGTCCAGGCGATCATCGCAAGCCCCGCCGATGCGGCGTATGTCTCGGACTGCGGCCAGGTGAGGGCGGCCACGATGGTTGCGCCGATGCTGGCGGCGTACGACCACGTGCTCAGTAGCGTGTACCACCAGGTGTACGAGGTCAGCCGGAGGTAACGAAGCCGCCAGCAGGTGCGTATCGTCGAGCCGCGCATCCAACGCGTCCACTGCCTGAAGTGGTGGCGCAACGCCTCGGGGTACATGGCGAGGCAGATAGCACTTGGCTGCTGGACTGCTCGTCCGCGGCACTCGGCGAACAATGCCAGCGCCGCGTCGTCGCCGAGCTTGATCGGGCGGCCGAGGAATGTCTCATCCAGGTAGGCAGGGACGATGTCGCGAATCATGCCGGCATGGTAAAGCGCGAATGTGCCGCGATTGACGGTGACGTCGCCGCCCGCGACATTCTGCGCAGCGCATGACAAGAGCTGCCACGTCAAGATACGAGAGCCGGACATCATCGTTAGCCAATTCTTGGAGTGATTCCACGCCAGTTCGAGGCCGGCGACTGAGTAGACATCGCGGTGACTGAATGGACGCAGCCCCTCCTCGATCGCGTTGCGGGTCAGCGTGGTGTCGCTGTCGAGGGTGACGAATATGTCGGCGGCGGGGTGCGCGGTGAAACATGCGGCCTGGGCTCGCTTCTTTCCTGCGTTGCGCTGACGGGTCCACCTCAGGCGCGGCCCAAGTACGGGGTCGCTTTCCCAGTGTTCGCGGAGCTGTTCGTAACCGACCTTCGAGCCATCATCTACAACGTGGACGACATCTGGCAGACGCGTCTGGCACGCCAGGGCATAGAGCACTCGGTCGAGGGTTAAGGCGTCTTCGTTGTAGACAGGCACGCTGACTACGACATGAAGCGAGTCGAGACGCCGGGACCAACCGGTGTAAGGGCGTTCGAAAAGCGAGAATGCCCACTGCGCCAGCGCGAGGACGAATACGATCAGCCAGCTCGCCATGAGCACCTGGTACCGGTCATAGATGGTGATGAAATCTGCGTGCCGGGCCAGCCCGGTGACCGCGACCGCCGAGGCAAGCAGCGCGTACAAGCTCCGGCGGACTCGCGTGACCGCTACGTCCGGGATCTCGTATGTGTCGGTCAGGGCTCCTCGAGGTTCTTTCCGCGCCGCCACACCAGGCGGATGATTATCGTCAGCACCACGATGGGAACGGCGGTCCAGATCGTAATGCCCGTCAAGTCTGACAGAAGTGGTGTCATTACCGTCTCGTATATCGTTGCCGAACGCGGCGAGAAATTTCATCTCGGCTGCCCGGTTATCTATCGGTGACGCAGCGAACTCTCGCGCGTCTGCTGTAAGCGTGCTCGCCGGCCGGTCGGGCGAGGCTTGGCCGGTGACTGTCATGAGTCCCGCTCGGATCGGCATCCCGTTGCCTGTCGTCGAGCCATCATTCATGCGTCGCACCTGCCCGCCTCATGGGCGTACTGAGGGCTTCAGGCGCCCTCAGCCCACCGCATCTGCCCACGCACCGTCACATAAAGTAACGGCGCCTCCCCAACAGGGTTACCGCATACGAAAACTAACTGGTTGACCGGCCGGAAGGAGGCGTATTCACGGATTTAGTGCCAGCTACCGCTGCTTCTACTTAGTTAATAAGGACATCGACGGGTTGGCCTGGCTGGGGGCATTGTGAGGCGTGTGCATGATACCGAGCAGAGATTCAGGTGTTGTTAGCGACACTAACCGTCCGGTAAGGGAAACGTTGCCGGTTGATCGCCCGCACTTACTCAGGCGGAACAGCATCACTTGATCACGAAGAGTTGCACGCGCTCCCGCACGTACAACTCTTCGTGATCATGGCGGAGGTCCGCGGGGACGGGTGGGTCAGGAGGCCGCCTTCGGCTGGGTGAGGTTGTAGACGGTGTCGCCGCCGACGGTCGTGGACGTGTAGTGCGCGGCCACCCACGAGGCGATCGCCGACGAGCCGCGGCCGCCGCCGAAGCTCTGGCTGCTGCGCCCGATGTAGTAGTGGATCTCGTGCTTGGCCACCATGGCCTTGAACTCGGTGAGGGCGGGCGCCGGGTCGGTGCCGTTGAACCCGCCGATCGCCATCACCGCATCGCCGGTGGCCAGCTCCAGCGGCGCCGCCTCCTGTGAGCCCTCGGTAGCCGCGACCCAGCGGTAACCGGACGCGCCGCTCTCGAGCAGCCGGGTCAGCGCGCTGCTCACCTGGGTGTTCCCGCTGAGCCCGCCGAAGCCGCCCGCGCCGCCGGGAGGCCGGCCAGCGAACCCGCCGCCCGCGGCCCGGCTCGCGCCGGGCGTCCCCGCGGCGCCCGTGCCGGTGCCGGTGCTTCCGCCGGGCTGGCCACCGGGGAAGCCGCCACCGGCCCCGCCGAAGCCACCGCCCCGGCCGAAGCCACGAGCCCCGCCGAAGCCACCGGGCCTTCCGCCGGGGCCGCCGAACGACGCGGTCTGCGGTCCGGCCGACGGAAGCGCCCCGCTGTGGGCGGTCGTCACTGTCTCCATCGCGTAAGCGGCCGGCCCGGCCAGGCCCGCCAGCAGGGCCAGCGCGACCGGAACCCCGGCCAGCGCGAGCCTGCCGCGAGCGGTCCTGGCCAGCGCCGTCAGCCGCGGCCCGGCGAGGATCGCGCCCGCGCCGGCCAGCCCGGCGAGCAGCACCATCCAGCGCAGCCACGGCAGCCACGTCGGGCTCCGGTCGAGCAGCTGGTATCCCCAGGCGGCCGTGACCGCCACGGTCGCGGCCGCGGCGAGGCGGCCGGGCCAGCCGAGGCGCGCGCGCCAGGCTGCCACCGCGCCGATGCCGACCAGCGCGCCGATCGCCGGCGCGAGCGCGACCACGTAATAAGGATGGATGATGCCGCTCATGTAGCTGAACACCAGCCCGGTGCACAGCAGCCAGCCGCCCCACAGCAGGACCGCGGCACGGGTCCGGTCGGTGCGGGCAGCGCGCCGCGTGACCCACAGCAGAGCCACTATCGAGATGAGCGCGGCCGGCACCAGCCAGCTGACCTGACCGCCGAATTCGGCGGAGAACATCCTGGTGAGGCCCGTCGAGCCGCCGAAAGCGCCGCCCCGGCCGCCAGCGCCGCCGGCCCCGGGACCGTCGGCGCTGCTGCCGTTGAAGCCGATCGACCCGGTCTCGTTGCCGGTGAGCCGGCCCAGGCCGTTGTAGCCGAGCGCGAGTTGCAGGATGCTGTTGCTGGTCGAGCCGCCGAAGTACGGCCGGTCGGCGGCCGGGGTCAGCTGGGCGATCAGCACCCACCAGCCGGCCCCCGCCACGATGCCCGCGCCGGCCACCAGCAGCTGCCAGACCCGCGTGCGCAGCCGGGGCGGGCCGGCCCACAGGTAGACCAGCGCGAACCCGGGCACGACGAGGAATGCCTGCAGCATCTTGGCCAGGAACGCGAAGCCGAGCAGGACACCGGCCGCCACGAGCCACTTGGTGCGGCCGGCCTTGATCGCGCGCACCATCGCGTACGCGGCCGCGGTCATCAGCAGGACGAGGAACGCGTCCGGGTTGTTGAACCGGAACATCAGCACGGCGACCGGCGTCAGCGCCAGCACCAGCCCGGCCAGCAGCCCGGCCGCCGGGCCGGACCAGCGGCGCACCGCCGCGTACAGCAGGGCGACGGACGCCACGCCCTCGAGGGCTTGCGGGACCAGCAGGCTCCAGTAGTTGACGCCGAAGATGCGGGCGGACAGCTCCATCACCCACAGCGAGCCCGGCGTCTTGTCCACCGTGATGAAGTTGGACGAGTCGAACGAGCCGAAGAAGAACGCCTTCCAGCTCTTGGTGCCCGCCTGGACGGCGGCGGCGTAGAAGTCGTTGGCCCAGCCGTTCCGGCTCAGGTCGAACAGGTAGAGCAGGGCGGTCAGCCCGAGCAGGCCGAACAGCGCGGGCCGGACCCACCGGGGGTCGGCCTGGCCGCGCAGCAGACGGCCCAGGCGGCCGTGCGCCAGGGCGCGCCCGGCGGTGTGCGCGTGCTGGGGGGTTGTCGTGGTCGCGGTCACCGGGCACTCCCGTTCGGCTGGCTGGGCTCAAGGACGTCGGCAGGGCGGAGCGGGCCGGGGCGTACCCCGGCCCCGGCCCCGGTGCCGCCGCCGCCAACACCCAGCTCCGGTACAGCAGGAACCGGAGAATCGTTGCCGCCAGGTTGGCCGCGACGAGCACGCAGACCTCCCAGCCCAGGCCGGGGCGGGCGGAGATCGCGTGCAGGCCGGCGAGCGCGCCCGAGGTGAGCGCGAGCCCAGCCGCGAAGGCGATCAGCCCCTTCACCTGATGACCGGCGGCGTGCGCGCGGCCGCGGATGCCGAACGTTATCCGCCGGTTCGCGGCGGTGTTGGCCACCGCGGTGACCAGCAGGCTGACCGCGTTGGCGGCCAGGGCCGGCAGCGCGGTGCGCAGCAGCAGGTAGAGCACGACATAGCCGATCGTGCTGAGCACGCCGATGCTGATGAAGGAGGCCACCTGCCTGCGCAGGTCATGATGGGGCAGCCGCGCGGCCGACCGGCGGGCATCGCGCAGCGCGGGCACCTTGATGGTGCCGCGCATCAGCCCGCTGCCCAGCCGCATGATGCCGCGCAGGTCAGCCACCGCGGTCGCGATGACGTCCACCCGGGAGTCGGCGTCGTCGATCCAGTCCACCGGCACCTCGTGGATCCGCAGCCCGGCGCGCTCGGCCAGCACCAGCAGCTCGGTGTCGAAGAACCAGCCGGTGTCCTCGGTGAGCGGCAGCAGCACGCGGGCCTGCTCGCGCCTGATCGCCTTGAAGCCGCACTGCGCGTCGGAGAATCCGGTGCCCAGGCTGGCGTGCAGCAGCAGGTTGTAGCCGCGGGAGATGACCTCGCGGCGTGGTCCGCGGACCACCCGCGAGCCACGGGCGAGCCGGGTGCCGATCGCCAGGTCGCTGTGCCCGGACAGCAGCGGCGCCACCAGCGGAAGCAGGGCGTTCAGGTCGGTAGACAGGTCAACGTCCATGTAGGCGAGGACGTCCGCCATACTGACGGACCAGATGGCCCGCAGCGCCCGGCCGCGGCCCGGCTGCTCCAGGTGGACGGCGCCGACCTCGACGAACTCACGGCACAAGGCCTGGGCGACCGCCCAGGTCCCGTCGGAGCTGCCGTTGTCGGCGATGGTGACCCGGGTGGTGAACGGGAATCGCTCGCGCAGGTAGGCGCAGAGCCGCCGGACGCTGGGCGCGAGATCCCGCTCCTCGTCGCGTACCGGCACGACGATCTCCACCTGGGGGCGCTCGCTGCCGTCCAGGACACAGTCATAAAGCGTCATGGGCTAGAGAATCGGCGGCGGGGCTGCGCCGCTACTGGGCGAAGGCTGTGCGCCTGCTATGAGCCAGGGCGGCTCGCGACCAGCGCAAGCTGGGCACAAGGCCGCGCATAGCCGGCGCAGAACCGCCGGTCAGCGGCCGTCTGGTCAGCTGCCGGTCTGCTCGGCCGCCGTCTGGTCAGCTGCCGGCGTCTCGGCTGCCGTCCGGTCAGCTGCCGGCGTCTCGGCTGCCGTCTCGTCTTCGGCCGGCGTCTCGGCGGCCAGCGCCGCCGCGGCCGGCGTCTCGGCGGCCAGCGCCGCCGCGGCATGCTCCTCCGCGGCCAGCGCCGGCTTGAGCTCGAGCAGCCGGGCGAGCAGGCCGTTGACGAACGCCGGAGACGCGTCGGTGGACAGCGACCGGGCTAGCTGCACGGCCTCGCTGATCGCCACGCCGTCCGGCACATCGGCGGCCCAGAGCAGCTCGTACGCGCCGATCCGCAGGACGTTGCGGTCCACCGCAGGCATCCGGTCCAGCGTCCAGTCCGAGGCGTGCGCGGCCAGCAGCTCGTCGATCCGCTCCCGGTGCAGCTGAACGCCGCGGACCAGCTCGGTCGCGTACGGCGCGACGGGCGGGCTGGCATCGGCTACCCGCTGGTCCAGCAGCTCGAGGACGGGCTCATCCCGCAGGTCGGCCTCGTACAGCACATCGAGGGCGCGCTTGCGTGCCTTGCTGCGTGCGGCCATGGTCTCGCGGGTTCCTGACTGCGCCGGCCGGCGCTGACGGCGGGTTAGGCGCGGCTGAGGTACTCGCCGGTGCGGGTGTCCACCCTGACCTTCTCGCCGGTCGAGATGAACAGCGGCACCTGCACCTGGGCGCCCGTCTCCAGCGTGGCCGGCTTGGTGCCGCCGGTGGACCGGTCGCCCTGCACCCCCGGGTCGGTGCTGGTGATGGTCAGCTCCACCGCGGCGGGCAGCTCCACGTAGAGCGGCACCCCGTCGTTGAACGCCACGGTGGCCATCTGCTCCTCGAGCAGGAAGTTCCTGGCGTCGCCCACCACCGCGGCCGGGATCCGCGGCTGGTCGTAGTCGCGGGTGTCCATGAAGACGAAGTCCTCTCCCTCCCGGTAGAGGTACTGCATCTCCCGCTTGTCAACGTTGGCCACGTCAACCTTGACGCTGGCGTTGAACGTCCTGTCGACAACCTTGCCGGACATCACGTTCTTCAGTTTGGTGCGCACGAAGGCACCGCCCTTGCCGGGCTTGACGTGCTGAAACTCCACGACGTTCCAGAGCTGGCCGTCGATGCTCAGCGTCATCCCGTTCTTCAGGTCATTCGTCGTGGCCACGTCTGGTCTCTCCTGGATGCGCTTGCCGAGTGCGCCCGCGTGGTTACAGCGCGAGCAGTTCCCTGGTGGTCGTGGTGAGCAGGCCTCCGTGTCCCGAGGGCCCGGAGGTTCCTTCGCCGTCCACCACGAGGACGTCCTCAATCCGGACGCCGCCCCTGCCCGGCAGGTATACACCTGGCTCGATGGTGACCGGGACCCGGGCAGCGAGTCTACCCGTGCTGGCGTACCCGAACATCGGTGCCTCGTGCACCTCCAGGCCAACGCCGTGCCCCAGCCCGTGCTTGAAGTGCTCGCCGTGACCGGCGTCGCCGATCAGATCCCTGGCCGCGGCGTCCACATCGGCCAGCCCCGCGCCCGGCTTCGCCGCGGTCAGGCCGGCCTGCTGCGCCCGCGCCACCAGCTCGTAGGTCTCCCGCTGCCACTGGGCGGGCTCGCCGAGGCTGACGGTCCTGGTCATGTCCGCGTGGTAACCGCCGAACCGGGCGCCGAAGTCGATCGTGACCAGGTCACCGCGCCGCAGCGACCGGTCGCCGGGCGCGTGGTGCGGGATCGCGCCGTTCGGCCCGCTGGCCACGATCGTGTCGAAGGCGGGGCCTTCGGCGCCCAGATCCACCATCCGGCGCTCGATCGCGGTGGCCAGCTGCCGCTCGCTGATGCCCGGCCTGATCGTGGGCAGCAGCTCCTCGAGCGCCAGGCAGCTGATCCGGCAGGCGGTGGCGAGCAGGTCGAGCTCCGCGTCATCCTTGACCGTTCGTAGCTCCTCTATTTCCCGGCCGAACGGTGCCAGCTCCACCCCCACTGCTTCAGCGGCGAGTCGCTGGTGGCTGGCCACGGTCATCTCCTGCGCCTCGAACAGCAGCCTGCGGTATCCCCGCTCGGCCGCCAGGCCGCCGAACGCCGGGACCAGGAACCGCTCGGTCAGCAGCTCGAGGTCCGGGGCGTCCCGCTCCGCGGCGAGCGTGTAGCGCGAGTCCGTCGCGAGCACGCAGCGGCCGGCCGCCGGGATCAGCAGCGCGGCGTTGGAGCTGGCCAGGCCGGTGAGGTAGCGCACGTTCGGCAGGTGGGTGACCAGCGCGGCGTCGGCGTCCAGCGCGGCCACCCGGGCCTGGGCGCGCTGGCGGCGGGCGGCGTGCATTTCGGGCATAGCGCAGACTGTACGCCGGCCCGCCAGACCGTGGCCGCGCCGTCACCGATGGCCACCGCCAGCCCGGCGAGCAGCAGGACCGCCGCCACGACGGCCAGGCAGATGACCACGTTCCTGCACATCGCCTGTCCAGCCCGGCCAGGGCACACCCGCAGCCCGCGCTGCGGCCGCCCCGCACGTTCGCGCCGGACGCCCGCGGCAGGGCTGATGACGTCGGTGCGACCGGCAGGTGCGGCCGGGCGCTTCGGCATATATTCGTGGTGTGCTGATGGGCGGGATTCCGATGCGCGCCTGGCTGACCTGGGCCGTCGCCGTGGCGGCAGGCGCGGCCGGTGCGGCCGGGCTGGGCCTGGAGGTCGCGGGCGTGCATTCCGCCGTGCGGACGGTCCTGGTGCTGTTGTTCCTGGCGGTGGCGCCGACGGCAGCCGTGGCCGGGCTGCTGCGCGGATTCGATCGTTTCGCCCGGCTGATCATCGCATGCGCCGCCGACATCGCCATCCTCGCCCTGACCGCGATCATCATGCTCGCCGCGGGGGCGTGGTCACCCACCGGCGGCCTGCTGGCGGTCGCCGGGATCACCGCGGTCTGCCTGGCCGGGCGGCTACCGCCGGTCAGGCGCGCGGTCCCGGCGCGGCGCCGAGCGGCTCCGCCCGCGCCGCCGGGGCCGGCCGACCCGGGGGCCGGACCCGCTCCGGAAGCAGCCACCCCGGGGCCGGACCCGCTCCGGACGCGGTGACAGGCGCGGCTAATGATTTGCGGCGACCGCGGGCCCTGGTTCCCACCGTACTGCGATGATCGCCCACCTGATTTCTGGTAAAGACTCGTATATATTACGCAGCCCTCTACCTGCAGTTATTACACTTAGTGATTAAAAGTCGTTAAAAGTATGTAAACCATCCGCCGTGCTCACACGTCAACTGTCGTCGACCGTCGTGTGCGAGGGGGGTTCGCGGTGGATGGCGTTGCGCAAGGGGCAGTCCAAGGCCCCCGGGGGCGGTGGGGATATCTGCGGCAGCGGATCACGCGGCCGGGCTCTGCTCGCCCCGGGCGAACAGAGCCGCGGGCGCCGGAAGCCCGGTCAGAGCCGGGTGCCGCGATCCCGGCTGCCTCCGATCACGAACCCTCCGGCCCCGGCCGGGATCGGTACCGTGCCGTGTCGGCGGACCTCGCCATCGCCCCGACGGTCAGCGTCGTCATCCCGGTCAAGAACGAGGCGCGGAACCTGCCGATGACCCTGCGGTCGCTTCCGGACTGGGTGGACGAGGTGGTCCTCGTGGACGGGCGGTCGGTGGACGACAGCATTGCCGTCGCCCGGCAGTGCCGTCCCGACGCCAAGGTCATCATCCAGCCGAAAGCCGGCAAGGGCGACGCCGTGCTCGCCGGGTTCAAGGCGTGCACCAGCGACATCATCGTGATGATGGACGCTGACGGCTCGACCGAGGGCAGCGAGATCCCCCGGTTCGTCGCGGCCCTGGTCGGCGGCGCCGACTACGCGAAGGGGTCACGGTTCAGCAGCAGCGGAGGCAGCGACGACATTACCCCGGCACGCCGGCTCGGGAACCGGGTCCTCAGCGGCCTGGTGAACCTGGCCTTCGGCACCCGTTACACCGACCTGTGCTACGGCTACAACGCCCTGTGGTCCAAGCACCTGCCGGCCCTGAATCTCGACTGCAACGGGTTCGAGATAGAGACCGTGATGAACATCCGGGCCGCGAAGGCGCACCTGCGGGTGCAGGAGATACCCAGCTACGAGTGGCCCCGGGTGCATGGGGAAAGCAACCTCCGCGTCTTCGGCGACGGCTGGCGGATCCTGAAGGCCATCACCGCCGAGGCCATCGGCCCTCAGCGCAGGATCAGCAAGGCGCGAGCGCGGCCGGCCGCGGAACGGTCCGGCCAGGACTGGCCGGGCGGGCAGGTCCGCCCGGCGGCCGCCCGGGTTTCGCAGGCGGCCGTCCCGGGCCTGATCTCGGTGGTGATCTGCGCCCACACCCCGGACCGCTGGAGTGAGACCTGCGCGGCTGTGGAGTCCGTGCGGGCGCAGAGCTTCCAGAGCCGGGAAATCATAGTGGTGGTCGACCACCATCCGGCGCTGCACGCCTCGCTGGCCGCCGCACTGCCCGATGTCAGGGTCGTGGAGAACCGCGAGGAACGCGGATTGTCAGGAGCCAGGAACACCGGCGTCTCCATCGCTCGGGGGGACGTCGTGGCGTTCCTGGACGACGACGCGGTCGCCGACCCCGACTGGCTGAAGTTCCTGGCCGATTCTTACGCCGATCCGGTGGTCATGGGCGTGGGCGGCCTCATCCTGCCCAGCTGGCAGAGGCCTCGCCCGTCCTGGTTTCCCAGCGAGTTCGACTGGGTGGTCGGCTGCACCTACCGCGGGATGCCGGGATCCCGCGCGCCGGTCAGGAACCTGCTCGGGGCGAGCGCGTCGTTCCGCCGGGACGCGTTCGAGCTGGCCGGAGGTTTCCGCAACGGCATCGGCCGGTCCGCGGCCAGACGGCCGTTCGGCTGCGAGGAGACGGAGTTCTGCATCAGGCTCAGCCAGCGCTCACCCGGATCGGTGTTCCTGTTCGACGACCGGGCGGTGACCTGGCACCTGGTTCCCGCCGGTCGCTGCCGGCTCTCCTACTTCCTTTCCCGCTGTTACGCCGAGGGCCTCTCGAAGGCGCTGGTGACTGCCAGCGTCGGCACCGCCGACGGGCTGGCGTCCGAACGGCGTTACGCCACCAGGACCTTGCCGAGCGGGGTCGCCCGGGCGATCGCCGATATGCTGCGGGGCGACTGGTCCGGGCTCGGCCGGGCGGGAGCGATCGTCACCGGCCTGGCCGCCACAGCGGCCGGATACATGGTGGGCTCGGTGAGCAGGCGCGTGCCACCGCTGCGGACCGCGAGCACCGCAGCGGCCGCCGGACCCGGGATCCGGAGGCGCCGGTGACCGCAGAGCCACCCTCGATGCTGCCGGTGGTGACGCTGCCGGTCGTGAGGCAGGGAGGGCAGGGCCTGGTTTCGCATGACGCATAGGATGTCTGCCCTGCCGCCAGGCCAGCGCGGGTACCGGCCGGCCTGGCAGGTGCTCACCCCGGCGAAGATGCTGGGGCTGCGGCGGGAACTCGCCGACCCGCTTTCCCGTAACGGCTACGCCCTGATAGCCAACAGCGGGGCAACGGGCGTGCTCGGCCTGGTCTACTGGCTGCTGATGGCCCGTTTCTACCCGGCCGCCGCCGTCGGGAGAGCATCGGCCGCGTACGCGGCGATGAACTTGCTGGCCGGCTTCACGGCCTTGAACTTCAACGGGGCGCTCACCCGGTTCATCCCGCAAGCCGGCTCGCGGACCAGATCGCTCGTCGTCCGCGCCTACGTGGTGAGCGCGGTGACCTCGGTCGGCCTGGCGGCTGTCTTCCTGCTGACCATCGGCTGGTGGGGGCCCTCGTATGCGCAGCTGGGCGCCCCGGTCACCGGGCTGGTCTTCGTCGGCTGCGTGGCGGTCTGGGCCATCTTCACCCTGCAGGACAGCGTCCTGATCGGGCTGCGGGGCGCGTTCTGGGTGTTCGCGGAGAACAGCATCTTCGGCGTCGTGAAGATCGTCTTGCTGGTGCTGCTCGTGTCGGCCCTCCCGGATCACACCGGGATCTACGTCTCCTGGATGCTCCCGGTCATCGTGGCGGTCCCGCTGATCAACGCGCTGATCTTCGGCAGCCTGGTGCCACGCCACACCGTGGCGACGCAGGGCTTCCGGCCGCCCAGTAACCGCCAGATCGGGCGGTTCCTGGCCGGTGACTACTCCGGGGCGCTGTGCCTGCTGGCCACCGTCAGCCTCATCCCGGTGGTCGTGGCCGCGCGCACCGACGCCGCCGCGATCGCCTACTTCTACGTCGCCTGGGTGATCGCGGGCATGGTGGACATGATCGGCATCAACATGGGGATGTCGCTGACCGTCGAGGGAGCTTTCCAGGCGGCGACGCTCGCCGTCAACTGCCGCAAAGCGCTCCGCCGGGTGGCCTCGATGCTGACGCCGTGCGCGGTCCTGCTCGCCCTGCTCGCGCCCTGGTGGCTGCGGCTGTTCGGCACGGCCTATGCCGCCCACGGCGCGACGGTCCTCGAACTGCTCGCCGTGGCCACGCTGCCCAGGGCGGTGACCGAGGTGTACCTGGGCGCATTGCGTGCGCAGAACCGCACGTCGCTGGTGGCCCTGATCCAGGCGGCCCGGGCGGTCCTGATGCTGGGGCTCGCCGTGCCGCTGGTCAGCGCCGTCGGCACCGTGGGCGCGGCGATCGCGGTGCTCGCGAGCCAGTCCGTCATCGCCCTGGTGATCAGCGCGGGCCTCTGGCAGGTGCTGACCGGTGGCCGGAAGGGCAAGCGGCGGGCCGGCCGGGAGGTGATCGCCCAGTGACCACGAAGGCCAGCGATCCCGCGGCGGCCGCCGGCCTGACGCTGGCGTCCGTGCGTACCCTCCGGCTGCCCGAGTGGTCACCGGCGGCAGCGGTGGGCGCGCTGACGGCCACGGGCCTCATCGTTTTCTTCGCCTCGCTGCGGTCCGTCAGCCTCACCCGGATGAACGGGCTCGGCCTGCTGTCCGTGCTGCCGGCCGGCGCGCTGGCCGGCGTGGTGCTGATCGCCCTGGCGTTCATGCTCGGGCTCGCCCTGCCCACGGCGCACCGGACGGTCCTGGCCGCCGCGCTGGCCGGCCTGGTCGTCTGCCTGGACGGGATCACCATCTTCGCCGAGCCCGAGCCGCGGTTCCCCACGGCGTACCAGATCGCCGGCTATGTCGAGTACATCAGCAGGACGGGCCACGCGGCTCCCGGCCTGGCCGCGTACTTCAGCTGGCCTGGCTTCTTCGCCCTGGTCTCGTTCGTGACCGGCGCGGCCGGAACGCACGGCCTGCTCGCGCTGCTGCGGATATGGCCGGTAGCGGTCGACCTGCTCTGCCTGCCGCCGCTCTTCCTGCTCATGCGCAACCTGCGGGTCTCCTGGCGGGCCCGATGGCTGGCGGGCTTCCTGTTCGCCGCGGGCAACTGGGTCGGGCAAGACTACTTCTCGCCGCAGGCGTTCGGCTACCTGCTCTACCTCGTCTTCCTGGCGGTACTGGTCAACTGGTTCGTCACGTCCGGGTCCGGCCAGCCGGCGGGCGCCCCCACCCGTTCCTGGCTGCCCCGGCTGCCCCGGCTGGCCCGGCTGCACCGGCGGCTGTTCGGCACCCTGCGGGCCGGCGAACGGCCGGCCGAAGCCGCCAGCGCCGGGCAGCGAGCGTTCCTGCTCGCCCTGCTGATCGCCCTGTTCGCGGTCACGACGGCGAGTCACCAGCTGACACCGTTCTTCATGATCGGTGCCTGCGCCGCGCTCGTCGTGGTGCGGCGGTGCATGCTGACCGGCCTGCCGGTGCTGCTCGCGGTGATCCTGGCCGGCTGGGTCAGCTTCGAGACCGTCGGCTACTGGTACGGCCACCTTCCCGACATCTTCGGCGGCCTCGGCGCGCTGGGCAGCAACCTGACCTCCAGCGTCGGCAGCCGGCTGGCCGGCAGTACGCCCACGCACGTGCTGGCCCTGCACGGCCGGGAGGCGCTGGCCGCCGTGATCATCGGGCTGGCGGCGGCGGGAGCGCTGCGCCGCAGGCGACGGGGGATCAGCGACCGCGTCCTGCTGACCCTGGCGGCCATGCCCCTCCTCATGGTCGCGCTGCAGAGCTACGGCGGCGAGATAGCGCTGCGGATCTACTTGTTCATGCTCCCCGCCGTGTGCCTGCTCGCCGCCTGCGCCTTCTTCCCTGACCCGCAAGCGGGCCGGCCTCGCTGGCGCACGCTGGCCGTGCTGGCCGGCTGCGCCCTGATCCTGCCCGCCGGATTCTTCCTGGCCCGCTACGGCAACGAGGCCTTCGAGCAGACCCCGCCGGGCGAGCTGACCGCCGTGAACTGGGTCTATGCGCACGACGCCGGCGGGGCGCGGCTGCTGTGGCTGAGCACGGCGCCGCAGATCGACGTCACCCCGGAGATGCCCTGGGACTACACCGACCTGACCAGGCTGGTCTACATACCCGCGCTCGCCCCGCGGGATCCGGTCAAGGTGGCCGGGCTGGTATCCGCGCTGCGCGGCGCCGGCCCCGGCTCGTACCTGATAGCCACCCAGACCGAAGTGGCGGCGCTGCAGCAGACGGCCAGCTACCCGGCCGGCTGGGAACGGCGGTTCAACGCCGCCATGTCCGCCGCCCCGGGCGTGCGGGTCGCGTTCGCCACCAGCAGCGCCGTGGTCTACACCGTGCACTGGCCGCCGGGCGCGCGGCACCGCCCGCTGGGGCTGAGCGTAAGCGGCCCCACCCTGCGGGCCAGCGGCTGGAACGTGGCCGGGGTGATCGTGCTCTGGCTCGTGCTGGGCCTGCTCGCGGCGCGCGAACTCCTCCGGGTGTACCGCCCGGCCACGTGGCTGATCCGGCCGTGCACGCTCGCTTCGCTTCCGTTGCTCACGTTCCTGGTGACCGTCATCGTCGTGCGCTTTGTCATGCGTTAATCGCGCGCTCGTGAACGAATGTGGGGGTAAGAGTGGAGACCGGCGAATCCTCAGAGCCGAGGGTGGCACCGCTGTCGCACGAGCAGGAGCAGCTGTGGATCCTGCACCAGCTCGTGCCGGAGCTGCCGCTGGACAATGCCTGCACGGCGGTGACGCTGCACGGCCCGCTGGACGCTGGCCTCCTGCGGGAGAGCCTGGCGGCGTTCATCCGGCGGCACGAGAGCTGGCGCGCGACCTTCCGCAGCGTGAACGGGCAGCCGGTCCAGGTGATACAGCCCGAGGGGCAGTACGGATGGTCAGCGGCGGATCTGAGTGGGCTGCCAGGAGCAGAGCGCGAAGCAGAAGCCCTGCGGCGGGCGGAAGAGCAGGCCAGGCAGCCGTTCGACCTGGCCCGGGGACCGCTGGTGCGCGCTGCGCTGGTGCGGCTCGGGGAGCAGCAGCACCAGCTATTCATCACCTGGCACCGCATCGTCTCCGATCAGGCCTCGGTCACCAGGATCTTCCTGCCGGAACTGCGGCAGCTTTACGACGCGAGGGCGCGGAACCTGGCGGCTGAGCTGGATGCGGTGAAGCTGCAGTACGCCGATTACGCGATTGACCAGCGGCAGCGGCGGCCGGACTCCGAACTCCGGGCGCACCTGCGGTTCTGGCGGGAACACCTGGCCGGCGCGCCGCAGGTGCTCGAGCTGCCGGGCGACCGCCGCCGGCCGGGACGGCAGAGCTACCGCGGATCAGCGCAGTCGTTCGCGCTCGGGCCGGAGCTGAGCGCCGGCTTGCGGGAGCTGAGCAGCCGCGAGCACGTGACCGCGCGGACGGTGCTGACCGCCGCCTTCGCCGCACTGCTGTACCGCTATACCGGCCAGGAAGACCTGCTGCTGGGGCTCACGGTGCCCGGGCCTAGGCCCGCGCCGCTGCGCCGGACGATGGGACCGTTCACCAGGACCACGGTGCTGCGGGCCGACCTGACCGGCGAGCCGAGCGTGCGCGAGCTGCTGCGCAGGACGCGGGCGGCCACCGAGACGACGCGCAGCCACGAGGACGTGCCCCTGGACGCGGTCGTGCAGGAGCTGAACCCGGAGCGGAACCCGGCGCACCACCCGCTGGTGCAGGTGCTGCTGGTGTTCGAGCCGGAGCCGCCCGCGCTGCAGGCCGGATGGCAGCTGGCACCCGCGCAGATCAGCACGCAGACGTCGAAGTTCGACCTGTGCCTGGAACTGGACAAGCGGGCGGACGAGCTGACCGGGCGGTTCATCTACAGCAGTGACCTGTTCGAGCCGGAAACGATCAGGCGCATGACCGGGCACTGGCGGATGCTGCTGGCGGGAATGATCGCGCAGCCCTGGCTCCCGGTGCGGCACGTGCCGATGCTGACCGGGCCGGAGCGCGAGCAGCTGCTGCGGAACTGGAGCACGGGGCGGCCGCTGAGCGCCGGCCCGGACATCGTTCAGCTGATCGCAGCGCAGGGCAGGGTGCGGCCGGACGACGTCGCCGTGGTCTGCGGGCCGGAGCAGCTCAGCTACCGTGAGCTGAACGAGCAGGCCAACCGGCTCGCGCGGTACCTGCGGGACCGGGGAGCGGGACCGGAGGTGCCGGTCGGAGTCTGCCTGGAGCGGTCGCTGGACCAGGTAATCGCGCTGGTCGCCATCCTGCGCGCGGGCGGAGCGTACGTGACGCTGGATCCCGAGGCGCCCGCCGAGCGCATCCAGCACGTGCTGCAGGACACCCAGATGCCGCTGCTGCTGACCCAGGAGCGGTTGCGGGGCACGGTGGCCGCGGCCGCCGCGGAAGTGGTGAGCCTGGACGGCGACCGTGCGGTCATCGGCGGGCAGCGCGCGGACGAGCCGGGCGGCCCGCCGGGGGAAGGGCAGCTGGCCTACATCATCTACACCTCGGGTTCGACCGGACGGCCCAAGGGCGTGATGGTGGAACGGGGCGCGCTGAGTGCGCACAGCCGGGCGATGATCGAGGAGTACCGGCTCGGGCCGCGGGACCGGGTGCTGCAGTTCAGCCAGTACAGCGCCGACGCGTCCCTGGAACAGATCCTGCCCGCGCTGGCGTCCGGCGGCTGCCTGGTTATGCGGGGCACGGAGATCTGGTCACCCCGGCAGCTGCTGGAGGAACTGAAGCGGCAGCAGGTGACGGTCATGAACCTGTCCCCGGCGTACTGGCAGAACGTGGTGCGGGAATGGGCGCGCGCGCCCGGGGACCTGGCCGGCCTGCAGCTGCGGCTGGTGATCCTGGGCGGAGAGCGGCTGACGGCGCAGGCGGTGCGCGAGTGGCGCGAGCTGGGGCTGCCGGGTGTGCGGCTGCTGAACGCCTACGGGCCGACGGAGACCACGATCACGGCCACGCTCGGCGAGGCGGGGGAAGAAGAGGACCCGATCACGATCGGGCGGCCGCTGCCGGGCCGCACCGTGTACGTCCTGGACCACGGCGGCCAGCCGGTACCGGCCGGAGTGCTCGGCGAGCTGCACATCGGCGGCCCGCTGCTGGCCCGGGGCTACCTGAACCAGCCGACCCTGACCAAGGAGCGCTTCGGGCCCGATCCGTTTGCCGCCCGGCCGGACGGGCGGCTGTACCGGACCGGGGATCTTGTCCGCTTCCGGTCAGACGGCCGCATGGAGTACGCGGGCCGGAACGACGAGCAGGTGAAGATCCGGGGTTACCGGATCGAGCCGGGCGAGGTGGAGGCGGTGCTGGCGCAGCACCCGGCGGTCGACGAGGCTGTCGTGGTGGCCCAGGGGGACGGCGGCGACAAGGAGCTGGTCGCCTTCGTCGTGTCCCGGACGGCCGGCCCGCTGCCGCCGGAGCAGCTGCGCGGGTACCTGGCCGGCAAGCTGCCCCGGCATATGCAGCCTGCGGCGCTCGAGCAGCTGGCCGAGCTGCCGCGGCTGGCGACGGGCAAGCCGGACCGGCGCCGGCTGCCGCAGGTCGAGCGGGCCAAGCGGCGGGATGAAGCGGCGTATGTGGCTCCGCGGCTGCTCGCGGAGCAGCAACTGGTGCAGATCTGGGAAGAGCTGCTGGAGCCGAGGCCGATCGGGATCAGGGACAACTTCTTCCACCTCGGCGGGCACTCGCTGCTCGCCGCGCAGTTGGTGGACCGGATTCAGCGCGCGACAGGGAAGAAGCTCGCGCTCTCGACGCTGTTCGCACGGCCGACGGTGGAGCAGCTCGCGCAGGCCCTGCAGGACAGCCCGGCCGAAGGGGAAGAAAGGGCCCGGCTGCTGCCGGTGCAGGCCGAGGGAACCAGGAGACCGTTTTTCTTCCTGCACGGAGACTGGACGGGCGGGGCATTTTACTGTTTTGCCCTGGCCCGGGCGTGCGGGCCGGAGCAGCCCTTCTTCGTGCTGGAGCCGTACGCGTTCCGTGCCCGGGAAGAGGTGCCGGTGCTCGAGGCGATAGCGGCGGCGCACATCGCGGCCATCCGCGGGGTGCAGGCGCGCGGGCCCTACCGGCTGGGCGGGTTCTGCAACGGCGGGCTGCTGGCCTACGAGATGGCACGGCAGCTGGAGCGAGAAGGAGAGCAGGTCGAATTCCTCGGGCTGGTCGATCCCTCGCCGCCGGTCCAGTCCAGCCTCCTGCGGGCCGTGTGCGACGGGGCGCAGAAGATCCTGCGGGCGGGCAGCGCGAGACAGGCCGATCTGTACCTGCGGGCGCGGCACGCGCAGCGGCACGTCTACCGGCGGCTGCGGCCAGGCGGAAGTCGGGTGCAGGACTTCGGGAAGCTGCTGGCCATAGAGCCGCGGCTGGACGCGATGTTCCCGCCGCGGGAGGCACTGTACCGCGACTACATCGGCGTGCTCACGTGGGCGGCGGCACGCTACACGACGGGGATCTACGGCGGCAAGATCACCTTTTACTGGGCCCGGGAGGAGCCGGGGATCGCCCGGACGTGGCGGCCTGTGATCAGGTGCAAGAGTGCGGCGGACATCGAGGAGCATGCGATCGCCGGGACGCACATGGCCACGATCACCGATCACCTCCAGGATCTGGCCGCGAAGCTGAGCGAGTGCCTGACCCGCGCCGAGCCGGAGGCCGGCCGCGTTCCGGCCAGCGCCACGGCGGCGGTGACCCGATGACCTGCGAAGTCCGCCCTTTGCGCGGCCGTGACCTGTGGCGGGTGGTCGCGATCGAGCGGCAGGCTTTCCCGGTGGATCCGTGGACAGTGGCCACCGCGAGAGGGTGGCTGGCGCGGGTCACGTCCGGCGGACGGGCTCGCCACGCGCCCTGGGTCGCCCGGCTCATCCGGCTCATCCGGCTGAACGAGGCCATCACCTTCGCCCGGCTCCTGGGCCTGGTGGCGCTGGGACGGCCGTCCAGCCTGGCCTACATCGTGGCCGAGGCAGAGGCCACGGTCGCCGGGTACGCGTGCCTGAGTGCGCTCGCCGGCGGGGAAGCCGACATCCGGATGATTGCGGTGCGGCCGGACCGGCAAGGGCAGAAGATCGGGACGGCACTGCTCACCGAGCTCATCGCCATGACGCGGGCCCGCGCATGCCGCGGCATCGTGCTGTACGTAAGGGCCGACAACGACAGGGCCTATCACCTGTACCGGCGGACCGGATTCACCGACGCGGGCGTCCGGCGCGGTTTTTACCAGCCGTCCGGCGAGGACGCGATCGTGATGCGCCTGCAGGTGCGCCAGCCGCAGGATGCCGGCGCCCCGGCGCCCGGTGCTGCCGAGCCTGCCTGTCCGGACCCGGCTCCGCCGGCCGTCCGGCGGCTCAGCCGTGGTGCCTTACCACTGCCCCGGTGAAGTCGTTGCCCCCGCCGTTCACGTACCCGCCGTCGGTCCACAGCGCGACCCCGCGCGGCACGCTGACGGTGTTGCCGGCGAGGGTGAGCAGCTTACCGTCGCCCCGGCGCCAGGCGAAGCTGACCACTTCGCCCTTGACGTGGTTGCCGGTCATGCTGGTCCGGAAGACCGGGCCGTTGACCTTGTCCCCGCTGCCGCGGGTGATCAGGAAGGCGCCAGGTCCGGCGAACGTGTTGCCGATGTAGTCGTTGCCCACGGCGCCCGCCCCGCCGAGCTCGGTGAACGCGACGTCGTTGGCGCCGGTGTTGCCCCGGATGACGTTGTCGCGGCCGCGGTACACCTCGACCGCGCTGCCGTCGGTGCCGTAAACGGGTGAGGGCGTGGTCTGGTTGTCGAGCGTGTTGCCCTCGACGGTGGCGTGACTGCCGGACAGCAGCACCCCGAACGCTCCAGTGCTGAGCCGCCTCGGATTCAGCGCGTTACAGTGATCGATCGTCAACCCGCTCAGCACGCCGCCGGTCGCGCTGGCCTCGAAGAAGACCCCCGCGTACAGGTTTCCGTAGGCGCGGACGTCAGTGATCGCCGCGTCGGTCCCGGTCACGGCGATGCCGAGAATGTAGCCGTTCTTGCCTGAGTAGCCGCGGCCAGTGAGCCGCAGCCACCGGATCGTGTCCCCGCGGCCCGAGACCTCGATGTCGCTGCCGCTGACGTGCCGGGTGATGACCGGCCACGGTCCCGGGCCGGAACCCTGGATGGTCACGCCGGCCGCGTCGACGCGCAGCGTCCCGGTGTAGGTTGACCCCGGCGCCAGCTCGTAGGTGCGTCCCGCGCGCACGCGGACGGTGGACAGGTTCGTTCCCGGCGCCAGCCGGACGATGGCAGCTGCGTTGGCCCTGGCGGCCGGGACGAACATCTCTGCCCCCGCGACGAGCAGCCCGGCCGCGGCGAGCACGGCGGCGCCGCCGGCCCAGCGGTTCCTGCCCGGGGCCGGACCCGCCGGGCCAGTACGGAAAGCACGCATGGCCATAGACACGAGCCTAGCCACATTCCGTCAGCGAGCAGGTTCCCCCGGGGAAAGGAGCGGCAAGGCAGCGATAATGGCGCGCGGCCGGCTGACGCCTGCCCGGCCCGGCGGGCCGGGGTCACCCGGCCAGGCCGCGGATCTTCTCGATCAGGGCGACCCGCTCGGCATGCGTGGCGGCGAGCGGCGTGACGTTCAGCGTGGTTACGCCGGACTCCCGCAGCGCGGCGATCCGGTCGCGGACGAATCCTTCCGGCCCGATCAGCGATGTCCGCTCGAGCAGCTCGGCGGGGACGAACGAGGCGGCCTCGTCCTTGCGCCCGGCCTGGTAGGCATCCTGGATCTTCTCCGCCTCGCTGCCGTAGCCGTACCGCGTGGCCAGGTTGAAGTAGAAGTTCGGTCCCTTGTCCCGGGGCGCACCCATGCCGCCGACGTACAGGGCGAGCAGCGGCTTGCCCAGGTCGAGGTAACCGGACACGTCGTCGCCGACGGCCAGCGCCGCCTGGGCGACCACGTCGAGCGGCCCGAGCGCGGGATCGCGCTTCGCCTGGCCGGCCGCCAGCGCGTCCCCCCACACCTCGCCGGCCTTTTCCGGCAGGTAGAAGATCGGCTCCCAGCCCTCGGCCAGCTCGGCCGCGAGCTCGACGTTCTTCGGCCCGAGGGCGGCGAGGATCACCGGGATGTGGTCGCGCACCGGCTGGTTGATCAGCTTGAGCGGCTTGCCCAGCCCGGTGCCCTGGCCGGGCGGGAGCGGGATCTGGTAGTACCTGCCCTCGTGCTGCAGCCGCTCCCGCGCCCACACCTTGCGGCAGATCTCGATGATCTCGCGGGTGCGGCCCAGCGGCGCGTCGTACGGCACGCCGTGCCAGCCCTCGATAACCTGCGGCCCGGACGCCCCGATGCCGAGGCTGAACCTGCCGTCCGACACGTAGTCAAGCCCGGCGGCGGTCATCGCGGTCAGCGTGGGCGTCCGCGTGTACAGCTGCAGGATGCCCGAGGCGATCTGCAGCCGTGAGGTCTTGGCCGCGATATAGCCGAGCTGGCTGACCGCGTCGAAGCTGTATGCCTCGGGCACGAAGACGATGTCCAGGCCTGCCCGCTCGTAGTCGGCCAGCTCCTCGACGGTCTCGGTGAAGCCGCCGGCATAGTTCAGGGACATCCCGATGCGCATGGTCCAACCCCTTCGTGCGACCGAATATCGTTCGGGTCCTTGAGTGAGAGTAACCGGATGCGGGGGTCCGGCGGGAGACCAGGCTCCCTGGCGAGCCTGCTGATGACCTCCAGGCAGACCGCCTCCGCCGGCAGGCCCGCGGTCCCGACGGTCAGCGTCGCCACCGACTGGTAGACCGGTAGCCGCCGCCGGTAGACGTCGTCCAGGTGCGGCCTGCGCAGGAGCGGGCGCCCGGGGTCACCGCCGACCCGCCGCATCGCCTCGTCGTATCCGACCTGCAGGTAGATCACCCGCGCGGCGCGCAGCAGCCGCCGCGACGACTGATGCTCCACCGCTCCGCCGCCCGCGGACACCACCGCGTCGGGGTCGCGCATGAGCTCGGCCAGAACCTCGTGCTCGGCCGCCCGGAAGGCGGCCTCGCCGTCCTCGGTGAAGATCTCCCGGACGCTCCGCCCGTGGCGCTGCTCGATCACCTGGTCACTGTCGGCGAACCGCAGGCCGAGCCTGGCCGCCAGCAACTGGCCCACCGTGGTCTTGCCTGAGCCCATGAAGCCGACGAGAACGATCACGCTGACCCGCCTAGCCGGCTGCGTCCGGGCCGGCCAGCTCGGCGATCGCCTCCAGCGCCAGCCGGTACGACAGCAGGCCGAACCCGGCGATCGTCCCGTCCGCCACGCCTGCCACCACCGAGGTGTGCCGGAACGACTCGCGCGCCGCCGGGTTGGTGATGTGCACCTCGATCAGCGGCGCGGTCCGCATCGCCAGCGCGTCCCGCAGCGCGTAGGAGTAATGCGTGAACGCGGCGGGGTTGAGCACCACCGGGACGCGGCCGTCGGCTGCCTCGTGCACCCATCCGATCAGCTCGGTCTCGTTGTCGGTCTGCCTGACGTCTACGCTCAGGCCGAGCTTCTCCCCGGCAGCGCGGCACTCGGCGGCCAGGTCGGCGAGGGTGGCCGATCCGTAGACCTCAGGCTCTCGCACGCCCAGCCTGCCCAGGTTGGGGCCGTTGAGCACGAGCACCTGCCTCATGGCGCGCAGACCTCCTGGTATGCCTGCTCAAGAAGCTCTTCCGCCGGGTCGCCGAGCACGCCGGGCTGAGCCAGCCCGTCGAGCACGACGAAGCGCAGCCGCGAGCCGCGGACCTTCTTGTCTACCCCCATCGCGGAGCGCAGCTCGGGCCACGCCGCCCGCCGGTACCGGGTCGGCAGCCCGACCGCGGTGAGCACCTCACGATGCCGCCGGGCGGTGCGCTCGTCAAGCCGGCCGGCCAGCCGGCTGAGCTCCGCGGCGTAGGTCAGGCCGATCGCCACCGCCTCGCCGTGCGGGAACCTGAAGCCCTCCACCCGCTCGATCGCGTGTCCCAGCGTGTGCCCGTAATTCAGGAACTCGCGCCGCCCGGCCTCGCGCAGGTCGTCGGCCACCACGTCGGCCTTGACCCGGACCGCCCGCTCGATCAGCTCGGCCGTGGCCGGCCCGGCGGGGACCGCGGCCAGCGCCGGATCGGCCTGGACCAGGTCGAGGATGGCGGGGTCGGCGATGAAACCCGCCTTGATCACCTCGGCCAGGCCGCTGACGTACTCTCGCCCGGGCAGCGTGGCCAGCGTGGCCAGGTCGGCCAGCACCCCGGCCGGCGGGTGGAACGCGCCGACCAGGTTCTTCCCCTCGGGGATGTTGACCGCGGTCTTGCCGCCGATCGCCGCGTCCACCATGGCGAGCAGCGTGGTCGGCACGTGCACCACCCGGATCCCGCGCAGCCAGGTGGCCGCGACGAACCCGGCCAGGTCGCAGGCGGCCCCGCCGCCGATACCGACGATGCAGTCGGTGCGGCCGATCCGGTGCGCGGCGAGCCTGGACCACAGCCGCGCCGCCACCGCGATCTCCTTGGCCGCCTCGCCGTCCGGGATCTCCTCGGCGTGCACCCGGTAGCCGGCCTCCTCGAGCGCCCGGCAGGCGGCCGCAGCGATGTCGCCGAGCCCGGCCGGGTGGATCACCGCCACGGCCGAGGCGCCCTGGCCCTCGCGGCCGGCGACCAGGGCCGGCAGCTCGCCGAGCGCGCCGGTACCCACGACCACCTCGTACGGGCGCTCGCCGCCGACCTTGATCCGGGTCGCGCTCACCGGCCCGGCTCCCCCGCCGTCATCCCGGCCGCCAGCTGGCTCGCGACCTCTTCCGGGGAAAGGTCATCCGTCCCGACGGTGACGCGGGCGACCGACTCGTAGAGCGGCAGCCGTTCTTCCAGCAGGGCCCGCATCCGGCCCCGCGGGTTGCCGGGCACCGGGATCCGGGGCCGGTTCAGGCCGGTCCGCTTGGCCACATCGGTGAAGCCGGTCTCCAGGTACGCGACCTGCTGGCCGGCCAGCAGGTCCCGGATCCCCGGGTCCAGCACCGCGCCGCTGCCGAGCGCGACGACCCCGTGGTAACGCAGCGCCCGCTCGACGACGGGGCGCTCCAGCGCGCGGAACGCGGGCTCGCCGTCCTCGACGAAGATGTCGCCGACCGGCTTGCGCGCGACCGCCGCGACCTCGTCATCGGTGTCGAGGAAGCCGACGTTCAGCCGGGCGGCGAGCAGTTGCCCCACGGTGGACTTTCCCGCGCCTGGCGGCCCGATCAGGATCGCCACCGGGCGCGGGCCGGGCGCCGCAGCGGCGTCGCCGCCTGGTCCGCCCGCCGCACCGGGACCAGCTCCGCCCGCGCCCGGGCCGCTCACCTGATCACCAGCGCGTCCTGGTAACCGCGCAGGTTGCGGCGGATCTCGCCGACCGAGTCACCGCCGAACTTCTCCGCGGCCGCGTCGGCGAGCACCAGCGCGACCATCGCCTCGGCCACCACGCCGGCCGCGGGCACCGCGGTGACGTCGCTGCGCTGGTTGATCGCCTTGGCCGGCTCGCCGGTGATCACGTCGATGGTGTCCAGCGCCCGCGGCACGGTGGAGATCGGCTTCATCGCCGCGCGCACCCGCAGCAGCTCGCCGGTGCTGATGCCGCCCTCGATCCCGCCGGACCGGTTGGTGCGCCTGCGCACGCCGCCGGCGGCGCCGGCGGCCGGCTCGATCTCGTCGTGCGCCGCCGAGCCCCGCCGCCGGGCGGTCTCGAACCCGTCGCCCACCTCGACGCCCTTGATCGCGTGGATGCTCATCAGCGCGCCCGCCAGCCGGGCGTCGAGCTTGCGGTCCCAGTGCACGTGACTGCCGAGCCCGGGCGGCAGGCCGTAGGCAGCGACCTCGACCACGCCGCCGAGCGTGTCCCCGTCCTTGCGCGCGGCATCGATCTCCGCCACCATCTTCTCGCTGATGACGGGATCGAGGCAGCGCACCGGATCGGCATCCGTGCGTTCGGAATCTTCGGGTTTCGGCGGCAGGCCGTCGGCGACGCTGACCTGGCCGATCGCTACGACATGGCTGACGATCTCGACGCCCAGCGCCTGGCGGAGGAACTGGCGGGCGACCTCGCCGAGCGCGACCCTGGCGGCGGTCTCTCGGGCGCTGGAGCGCTCGAGCACGGGCCGGGCGTCGTCGTGGCCGTACTTCTGCATGCCCACCAGGTCGGCGTGGCCGGGGCGCGGCCGGGTCAGCGGCGCGGCCCGGGCCAGGTCGCTGAGCTCCGCCGGGTCGACGGGATCGGGTGACATCACCGTCTCCCACTTGGGCCACTCGGTGTTGGCGATCCTGATCGCGATAGGGCCGCCGAGCGTCCGGCCGTGCCTGACCCCGGCGGTGATCTCGACCTCGTCCTGCTCGAACTTCATCCGCGCGCCCCGGCCGTAGCCGGCCCGCCGGCGCGCCAGCGCGGCCGCGATGTCCGCGGTGGCGACCTGCACGCCCGCGGGCACGCCCTCGATGATCGCGACGAGCGCGCGCCCGTGTGACTCTCCCGCCGTCAGCCAGCGCACCATGCTTTCGATCCTTCCATGTCAGCGGGGTAGCTCGCGCATTCGCACTCCGCCGGAGACACTTGAGTCGGTATGTTGCGATCTGAGAGTTTTCGTACGGGAACGGCGCGGATGCAAGGAGATGCGTGACGCAAGTCGGCCAGGAGCCTTCGCCCGTCGGTCAGGCGGCGTGCCCGCCTGACCCGGTACCGGCTGGCCCGGGCGTGCGGGTCCGGGTCGAGGCCGGCACGCTGATGCAGAAGCTGCTGCCGCCGGGCCTGGTGGAGCCCTACCTCACCAGCCAGCGATCGGTGATCGCCGGGTTCGTGCACCGTGCGGAGGATGGCGTGCCGGCTGGCCCGGCCTGGCTCCGGCCGGGGCAGGACGGCGGGAGCGGGTCCGAGCAGCCTGGCCGGGACGCGGCTGACCTGTGGGTGCTGCGGTGGCGCGCGCTGGACATCCAGACCTACCTGGCGGCCAGCCCGCTGGCACCGGGCGCCGCGAGACCCGGCGGTCCGGGAGGGCTGCCGCCGGCGGCGGGCGGCGAGACCGGCCGGCCGTTCGGGCTGTTCATCGCGCCCGGGCCCGTCCCGGTGGGCACGGAGATGTACCGGATCACGCCGGCCGGCGAGGAGTTCATCGCCCGGCACGACGGGCAGTCTTGGCTACGGCCCAAGCCGGAGCTCCGGCCCGGGCCGGAGCCGGAGGGCTGACCGGTGCGGTACCGGCTGATGGCGACCTATCGCGGGGTTGCCTACGAGGCGGGGGTCGGCCCCACCGACAAGGACGTCGTGCTGTTCGCGGCCCTGCCACCGCCGGAGGGGCTGGGCTTCCAGCCCGCGACGGGGCACTGGCGCAAGGCGCTGAGCCGGGCGGAGGTCGATGCCGTCTGGGAGTCACGGCCGTCGGGCAGCTTCGGCGGCGAGCCGTGCCTGGTGCTTGACGACCTGGGCGAGCACCTGCACATCAGCTACCTCGGCCAGGACCTGTCCCGGGCCGGGCAGCTCGGGTACGCCCAGATCGAGCCGGGCGTGTTCGAGTTGCTGGCCGCGCGCGAGGATGTGACCGGAATCACCGAGGACCGCGTGGAGCACCCGTTCCTGCCCTGGCACCAGGGCTGGCCGCCGGCGGCCGAGGCGGCCGAGGCGACCGCAGGTGAGCCACGGCCCGGGATGGTCTTCGCCGACCCCGGTATCCCCCGGTCCGCTCCCCCGGCGACGGGGCTCCCCTCGACGTCTGCCCCGCAGGCAGGTGCCGCCCGGGAGACTGCCCCGGAGGCAGACCCGCTCGTCGCCCGGCAGCGCCGCGCGGCGGCCCGCCCGCCGCGGGCGCAGGTCCGGCAGGTCTTCGCCGAACTGGCCGACCTGGCCGCGATGCCGCAGGATGCGTACGCAGTGGACGAAGCGGTAGACGGCGCCCTGTGCCTGGTCAGCACCGACGGCGGGTTCGAGGTGTTCAGCGCGGCGGACGGCGTCAGGCAGGAGGTGCGCTTCTTCTACGACGAGGAAGCCGCCTACTTCTACCTGTTCGGCCTGCTGGCGGCCGAAGCGGTGCGTGACGGCCGCCTGGTACCTCCGGCCTGACTAGTAGCGCACGGTGATGCGCCGCTCGATGCCGTTGACCCGGATCCGGCCGCCGTAGGCGGCGTGCAGGTCGGCGGCGCGGTCGGCAGGAGCCGAGTCCATCACCCGCGTCGTGGGGTACTCGACCGGGATCAGGCCGAAGTCCGTGCGGAGCCTGCTCAGGCCGAGCTCGAACGGCAGCGGGAAGATGCCCGGCAGCCCCGACGGCGGTGACACGATCGCCACCCGGTCGCCTGGCCGTGGCTTCGGCGGGTAAGCCGGGTCGGGCATCTCCGCACCTTAGCCGACCGCCGGCAACGCTTCCCGTCAGCCGCCCGGTATGCCCGGAACGCGGGGAACGCGCAGTATGCCGCGGCCAGCAGGACCCGATCCGCCGCGATGACTACGGAGAGTGGCTGTGAAACCTAGGAACTTGGCTAATGGTTGGTGAAATTTCCACTCAACTCAACTAAGGTTGGTTATGGTGCAATTGCCGACGGGGCTGACGGTCCCCCGCTCCCCAAGCAGCCCCGTCGGCATATTGCCCCGGTACCGTAGCCGACATGACGGCTGCCGCCAGCCCGCGAGGGCTGATCGTAGCGGGCGCCGCGAGTCTCGCCGTCCGCCAGCCGGTCACCGGTCCGCGTAGCCAGGCACGGGTTATCGCCGTCCGTCCCGCTGCGGTCTACCTGGAACTCCCGCCCGCCTCGGATGAGCCCCGCGTGCTCGTGCTCACCGCGGCCGGAACGTCCCGGCCGCCGAACGCCATCGCGATCTCCCCGGGCGGCCCTGATCCGTTCGCTGCCGCTGAGATGACCGGCGAGTGCTGGATCGGCCGTGGTGTCGTGCAGGCCAGCCAGCTCACCGTGCGCGTGCTGCGGTGGTGGGATCCCTCCCCTGTCCTCGGCCCGCTGTCCCGGGCCCGGCTGGAGCAGGGTGCCGCCGCCCTGCACCGCGCCTGCGCGTCGGCTGACCACGGCCCGAGCCTGGCCGGCCACGACGACCCGGCCGCGCTGGCCGCGTGCTGCGCCGAGGGCGACCTGGCGGGCGCGGTGGAGGCGGCCGAGCGGATGGTCGGTCTCGGGCCCGGGCTGGCACCGAGCGGCGACAATATGATCAGCGGGCTGCTGCTCGCGCTGCGGCTGCTCGGCGGGGCGATCCCGGGCGGGACCCGGGCGGTCTGGCTGGCGGACTGGCTCGGCGCCGCGGCCACCTCGGACGCGTCGCGGCGGACCACGTCGCTGGGCGCCACCTTGCTGCACTGCGCGGCGCACGGCCAGGCCACCGCCGAGGTCGCGGCCGTGCTGCGCGGCCTGGCCGGCCAGGAACCGCTGGCGGCCGCCGCGCGGACCCTGCTCGCCAGCGGCCAGCCTCCGGGCGCCGACCTGGGCTCGGGCGCCGATCTGGCCTGGGGGCTGGTGGCCGGCTGCCGCGCCGCGCTCGCGCTGGCGCAGCCCCCGCGCTGACCGCGGGCGGGCAGCGCCCGGCACCCCCGACAGAATGAGGGCATGCCGATACCGCTCACCGGCGCGCAGTACGAGATCTCCGCGGGCGACTACGCCGCGGTCGTGACCGGGCTCGGCGCGGGCCTGCGCGCGCTGCGGCACCGGGGCAAGCCGCTGCTCGCTGGCTACGAGCCCGACGAGATGCCGCCGGCCGCCGCGGGACAGCTGCTCGCTCCCTGGCCGAACCGCGTTGACCGGGGCCGCTACTCGTTCGGCGGTGCCCAGCTGCAGCTTGACCTCAGCGAGCCCGCCGCCGGAAACGCCATCCACGGGCTGACCCGGTGGGCGACCTGGGTCGTCGTGACGTTCGAGCCGAACTCGGTGCTGCTGCGCCAGCTCCTGCTCGGGCACGCGGGGTACCCGTTCTGCCTGGAGATCGACGCCGAGTACCGGGTGGACCCGAAGGCAGGGCTGCGGGTCCAGGTCACCGCCCGCAACCAGGGCAGCAGCCGCGCCCCCTACGGAACCGGATCGCATCCCTACCTGACGGCCGGCACCCCGGACATCGACGGCTGCGAGCTGACGCTGCCGGCGGCGCGCTGGCAGCCGGCCGACGACCGCGGCATCCCGCACGGGCCGCCCGAAGACGTCGGCGGCAGCCCGCAGGACTTCCGCAGCGCTCGCCGGCTGGACGGCGCCCGGCTGGATCACGCGTTCACCGGCCTCGATCGCGACCCCGACGGGCGGGCCTGGGTCCGGCTGGTCGGGCCGGACAGCGGCGTCCGGCTGTGGGCCGGCGAGGGCTACCAGTGGCTGCAGGTGTTCACCGGGGACGCGCTCGCCGAGCCGCGCCGGCGCCGCGCGCTCGCGGTCGAGCCGATGACCTGCCCGCCGAACGCCTTCGTCACCGGCACCGACCTGCTTGTCCTCGAGCCGGGCGACACCGTCCGGCGTTCCTGGGGAATCGAGGCGCTGACCGGTTAACCAGCATTTCCTGCCGAACGGCTCCGATCTATGCCTGGTGCGCGCCGCGCTGCTCGACCGCACGGGTCACCCGCTCCAGGTCGGCGGGCGTGTCGATATCGTCGGGGCTGCCGGTGTCGCCGCATTCGATCAGGGTGACAAGCCCGCGGCGGGAGCGCAGGAACGCGCGGGCCCCGGTGTCGCCCACCGAGGTCTCGATCACCTCGGGCCAGTACGGGCGGGCGATCAGGACCGGGTTGCGCGGCCGGCCGTCGTAGGCGGCGACGGCCACGCTGGCGCCTTCGTGGTAGGCGGCGATGAGCCGCCGGACGGACTCGGGGCCGACCAGGGGCTGATCGGCCAGCGCGATCACGGCCGCCGCAACGGTGTCGGGCAAGGCGGTCAGCCCGGCCGCCAGCGACGACCCCATGCCGCTGCGCCAGTCCGGATTGTGCACGATCAGCGCGCCGAGCGGCTCGGCGCTGGCCGCGCCGGTGACCACCACGACGGGGGCCGCGCCGCCGGCCCGGAGCAGGTCAACTCCCCGGTCGGCCAGGCTCTGCCCGGCGATCCGCACGACCGCCTTGGACATGCCGAGCCGTGATCCCTCGCCCGCGGCCAGCAGGACGCCCGCAACACCTGTCCGCACGCTCACCAAGCGTACCCGGGCTTCCCAACACTGATCATGATTCGGTGACCGGCGCGGCGACAGGGCGGCTTGCACTCGCGCCCGCATGTCCGCCAGCGTGGATGCCTAGTTCTCCCCCTGGGGTGGGGGAAAAGTAGCCATCGACGATGGAAAGAAGCGGAGACAGGCCGGGATCGCGACCGGTGGGCCAGCGCCGGGTCAGCCGTGGTGGATGCGGCCCCGGGTCTGGGTGAGCGGGTGGCCGGAGCCGCCCCAGCGCAGCTGGATGAGCTCGGCCGCGACCGACACCGCGGTCTCTTCCGGGGTGCGGGCGCCGAGGTCAAGCCCGATCGGTGAGCGCAGCCTGGCCAGCTCGGCGTCAGCCAGGCCGGCCTCGCGCAGCCGCTCGATCCTGTCGTCGTGGGTGCGGCGGCTGCCCATCGCCCCGATGTAGGCGGCCGGCTTGCGCAGCGCCACCTCCAGCAGCGGCACGTCGAACTTGGGATCGTGAGTCAGTACGCAGATAACCGACCGCTCGTCCAGCTCCACACCCTCCAGGTACCGGTGCGGCCAGTCCACCACGACCTCGTCCGCGTCCGGGAACCGGGCCTTGGTGGCGAACAGCCCGCGCGCGTCGCAGACCGTGACCCGGTAGCCGAGGAACTTGCCGACCTTGGCCACGGCGGCGGCGAAGTCAATCGCGCCGAACACCAGCATCCGCGGCGGCGGCGCGAACGAGTTGACGAACACGCTCAGCTCGTCGCCGCGCCGCTCGCCGTGCTCGCCGTAACGCCGGGTGCCGGTCAGGCCCTGGGCCAGCATGCCGCGCACGTCATCGTCCACCGCGGCGTCGAGCCGTTCGCCCGAGCCGAGGCTGGCCGGGGTGCAGGGCGGGCTGTCGGCGGCGGCGCCGCCCCAGACCACCCGGCGGGCGCCGACGCGGCCCGGGCCCGCGATCACGGTCGCGACGGCCACCGGATCGCCGCGATCGACGGCGGCGGCCACCTCGCCGAGCTCGGCGAACTGCTCCTTGTCCACCCGCTCGACGAACACGTCGAGGATCCCGCCGCAGGTCAGGCCCACTGCGAACGCGTCGTCGTCGCTGACGCCGTAGGTCTCGAGCACCGGAACGCCGGACTCGATCACCTGGCTGGCGAGCTCGTACACGGCGCCTTCGACGCAGCCGCCGGAGATGCTGCCGACCACCTCACCGCTAGGCGAGACGGCCAGCGCCGCGCCGGCCTCGCGCGGCGCGCTGCGGTACGTGCGCACCAGCGTGGCCAGCCCGAACGGCTCGCCGGACTCCCACAACTTCGTGATCTGATCGAGAATGTCACGCACATGCCCAGGTTAAGCGGAGATGACTCCGGACGCGAGCGGGCGCGGCAGACAGCCGCGCCCGCTCGCATCCGGAGGTCGCGGGTATCCGCGCAGGCAGCGACGGGGTTAGCGCAGGCAGGGCGGCTGCGGCGGGCCGGGCCGGCTACTCGACGATCTTGGAGATCGGGATCTCCAGGATGTCGATGGCCCCGGCCGCCTTGAGCGCGGGAATCAGGGTGTTCACCCCGCTCTTCGGCACGACCGTCTCGACCGCGTTCATCTCGCCGCGGGCCAGCGCGGTGATCGTCGGCGAGGACATGGCCGGCAGCATCGCGGTCACCGCCTCCAGCCGGTCGGCGGGGACGTTGAGCTTGAGCAGCACATTGCCCCGGGCCTTGATCGCGCCGCGGAGCAGCAGCGCGATGTCCTCCATCGCGGCGCGCTTGGCCTCGTCGTCGTAGGCGTCGGGGTTAGCCACGAACTCGGTGTAGCTGGTCACCACGGTGTCCAGCACGCGCAGCCCGTTGCGGCGCAGCGAGGAACCGGTCTCGGTCAGGTTGACGATCGCGTTAACGATGTCAGGGACCTTGGCCTCGGTCGCCCCGTAGGACGGCACCACCATCGCCTTGACCCCGTGGGCGTCAAGGAAGCGCCTGGTCAGCGACGGGAACTCGGTGGAGATGCGCACCCCGTCCGGCAGGTCAGCCGCCGACTGCCAGGGCGAGCTGTCCGGCACCGCCAGCACCACCCGCACCGGCCGCGAGGTCGCCTTGGAGTACTGCAGCTCCCCCAGCGACACCACGTTCGCCTCGGTCTCCTCGATCCAGTCCCGCCCCGTGATCCCCACGTCGAAGAGCCCGCGCTCCAGGTACGACGGGATCTCCTGCGGCCGCAAGAACCGCACCTTGTCGATCCGCGGATCATCAATAGACGCGTGGTAATCCCGGTCCGACGACCTGCGCACGGTCAGGTCCGCAGCATCAAACAGCTCAAGTGTCGCCTTCTCCAGCGACCCCTTAGGCAGCACCAGCGATAGCACGTTCAAGGCCTTTCATAGTGGCGGGCGGGGGCGCGGGGCCCGCTAATGTCGTTGGGCCCCGCAGCGGATGGACCGGAGCACCAGAGCGGTGTCCAGCGCGGCCACGGTGGCCTCCCAGCCTTTGTCTTCGCGGCTGCCCGGCAGGCCAGCACGGTCCCGGGCCTGGTCCAGGTTGTCACACGTGAGCACGCCGTTACCCACCGGGGTTCCGGCGTCCAGCGCCGCCCGGGTGAGCCCGGCCGTGACCGCGTCGCAGACGTACTCGAAGTGCGGCGTGCCGCCCCTGATCACCGCGCCGAGGCAGACCACCGCGTCGTGCCGCCGGGCCAGCTCGGCCGCGACCACCGGCAGCTCCACCGCGCCGGCCACGCGGACGACCAGCGGCTGCTCGATCCCGCAGGCCTGCGCCGCCGCCACCGCCCGCTCGGTGAGCGAGTCGGTAATGCCGGCGTGCCAGCGGGTGGCCGCGATCGCCAGGCTGAGCCCGGCGGCAGCCACGGCGCTCGAGCCAGGACGGCCCTCCCCGCTCATTTGGCCTCCGCTGGCTGAGGGCTGGGAGCGGAGCCGTTCGGGAGGAAAAGATCGTCCAGCTGGTGCCCGAGCCGGTCCCTCTTCGCGGTGAGGTAGCGGAGATTTTCCCGGGTGACGAGAACGGGCAGCGGGCAGCGGCCGGCCACCTCGATGCCGAACCCGGACAGCCCCTCCACCTTCGCCGGGTTGTTGGTGAGCAGCCTGATCGAGCGGACGCCCAGGTCGGCCAGCATCTGCGCGCCGGTCGAGTACTCTCGCGCGTCGGCCGGCAGGCCGAGCTCGAGGTTGGCGTCCACCGTGTCCGCGCCGGCGTCCTGCAGCGTGTAGGCCTGCAGCTTGCTGAGCAGGCCGATGCCGCGGCCCTCGTGCCCGCGCAGGTACAGCACGGCGCCGCGGCCCTCGCTGGCGATCGCGGCCATCGCGGCGGCGAGCTGCGCGCCGCAGTCGCAGCGGCGGGAGCCGAACACGTCGCCGGTCAGGCATTCGGAGTGCACCCGGGTCAGCACCTGCTCGCCGTCGCCGAGCTCGCCGAGCACCAGCGCGACGTGCTCGGTGCCGTCCACGGAGTTGAGGTAGCCGAACGCGTGCCATTCGCCGTAGGCGTTGGGCAGCCTGGTCTCGGCGACCCGCCGGACCATGCTCTCGGTGTGCCGCCGGTACTCGATCAGCTGGAAGATCGAGATCAGGGCCAGGCCGTGCTCGTCGGCGAACTTGCGCAGCGCCGGCAGCCGGGCCATCGAGCCGTCGTCGTTGACCACCTCGGCCAGCACGCCCGCGGGGGACAGCCCGGCCAGCCGGGCCAGGTCCACCGCCGCCTCGGTGTGCCCGGGCCTGCGCAGCACGCCGCCCTCGGTGTAGCGCAGCGGGAAGATGTGGCCGGGGCGGACCAGCTCGTAGGGCTCGGTGGCCGAGTCGACCAGGACTTTCACGGTGCGGGCCCGGTCGGCCGCGGATATGCCGGTGCTGACGCCGTCCCTGGCGTCGACGCTGACGGTGAACGCGGTCCGCATCCGCTCGTTGTTGTCGGCGGTCATCAGCGGGATCTGCAGCCGGTCCAGTTCCGCCCCGGGCAGCGGCACGCAGATGACCCCGCTGGTGTAGCGGATCATGAAGCCGAGCAGCTCGGGGGTGGCCTTGGCGGCCGCGAAGATGATGTCGCCCTCGTTCTCCCGGTCCGCGTCGTCCACGACGACGACCGGCTTGCCCGCGGCGATGTCGGCGATGGCCCGCTCCGGGCTGTCGAGCCGGGTGCCGTCCGGTGCCTGCGTTGCGGTGGCGGTCATGACCGCACGCTCCCGCCGAGCAGCTTCTCCACGTACTTGGCGATCACATCGACCTCCAGGTTGACCGTGTCGCCAGGCTGCTTGCGGCCCAGCGTGGTGCGGTCCAGCGTTTCGGGGATCAGGCTGACCTCGAACCAGGGCGGGTCGCCGGCCTGGCTGTCGCTGGTGGCGGTGACCGTGAGGCTGACCCCGTCCACGCTCACCGAGCCCTTCTCCACCACGTACCTGGCCAGGCCGGCGGGCAGCGAGACGCGCACGACGTCCCAGTGCCCGGCCGGGCTGCGGGAGACGATCGCGCCGGTGCCGTCCACGTGGCCCTGGACCAGGTGGCCGCCGAGCCTGCCGTCCAGCCGCATCGGACGCTCCAGGTTCACCCGGCTGCCGGGCTTCAGGTCACCGAGCGAGGACCGGCTGAGCGTCTCGAGCATGACGTCGGCGGTGAAGGTGCCGTCGCGCAGGCCGGTGACGGTGAGGCAGACGCCGTTGACGGACAGCGAGTCGCCGTGCCCGGCGTCCTGGGTGACCAGCGGCCCGCGGACGGTGATCCGCGCGACGCCGTCGAGGCGCTCGAGTCCGACAACCTCGCCAAGCTCTTCTACGATCCCGGTGTACATCCGCTTGTTCCTCCTCCGGCGCCGTCATGCGTTCACGGCTCCGGGGAACGTGCGGCTCACGCGCGGACGCGAGAGCACGGCCTGATGCGGCCGCTCGCGTGTCTCCTCCCATCCGGGCTTTCACCGTCGGTCCTGGAATTCCACCAGGTCAACCGGCCAGAGCTCGGGTGGTGCCGGCTGGTCCCTTGCGGGACGGCACCACCGGTCGCAACGGCCGGGTCGCGGACTATCACCGCCGGCTCGGATTTTCACCGACCCCGGAGCACGCTGTACTCGTTAACTAGTGTGCCACGAGTGGAATTCCCCGTACGCACCCTGGTGCCCGGCTCTTGGCCGGTTCTTGCCGGGGCTGGCCCGCCGACCCCAGGTGTGGATGCCGAGTTGCACCCCTCGGGTGGGGTGAAACTCGGCATCGATCTTGGGCGAGGGAACGGCTGAGGGTCAGCAGGACCAGGGGGCGGTGGCGGTGGCGTGCTCGGCCTGCTGGCGCAGCGCCTGGACGGCGGCGGCCGGGTCGTCGGCGTTGTAGACGGCGAAGCCGGCCACGAACACGTCCGCGCCCGCCTCGGCGCAGCGCTCGATGGTCTCCGCGCTCACGCCGCCGTCCACCTGCAGC
The DNA here is from genome assembly GCA_963702235.1 of uncultured Actinomycetes bacterium. GTDB lineage: Bacteria > Actinomycetota > Actinomycetes > Streptosporangiales > Streptosporangiaceae > PALSA-505. The sequence continues at coordinate 82,791 of CAVPBZ010000007.1, read as the reverse complement.
CAGATCGAGCCGCCGTACCTGGTGACCAGCTCACGGGTGCGGCGCAGCTTGGGCAGCACCATGTCGAGGAAGCGCTGGCCGCCGAAGCCGGGCTCGACGGTCATCAGCAGCAGCATGTCAACCTCGGGCAGCAGGTCGGCGTACGGCTCGATGGCGGTTCCCGGGTTGACCGCCAGCCCGGCCCTCGCGCCGGCCGCCCTGATCGCCCGCAGCGTCCTGACCGGAGCGTGCGCCGCCTCCGCGTGGATGGTGACGTTGCGCGCGCCCGCCTCGGCGAACGGCGGCGCCCACCGGTCCGGCTCCTCGATCATCAGGTGGCAGTCGATGGGCAGCGTGGCGTGCTTGAGCAGCGCCTCCACCACGGGCAGGCCGAGCGTGAGGTTGGGCACGAAGTGGTTGTCCATCACGTCCACGTGCAGCCAGTCGGCCACTGCGGCGACCGCGCTGGCCTCGTCGGCGAGCCTGGCGAAGTCGGCCGACAAGATGCTCGGCGATATCTGAACGCCCATGCTGGGAGTGTAGCTACCGCGGGTCCCGGCGACCTGGGACGATCAGCTGCTCCGGCGCGGTGCCCAGCTGAACCGCCAGATCGAGACGACCAGGCCAGCGACCCCCCAGATGGCCAGCACGAGCAGGTCGTGCCACGCCCAGGGCGACGCACCCGGCTGGAGGTTGAACGGCGCGAAGACGGCGGTGATGAAGTGCCGGATGGGGAAGAAGCTGGCGAACTGCGCCAGCCCGGAGTTCGCCTGGATCGGGAACCAGAGGCCGGACAGGAACAGCAGGACGAAGAACACGATGCTGGTCACCGGTCCCGCCGCGTCGGCGTTCGGGATGAGCGTGCTCACCGCCGTGCCCAGCGCGATGAAGCAGACCGCCCCGACGACCACGGCGAGCACGAATGCGCCGAGGTTGCCGGGCAGGTGCACGCCGAACCCGACCTTGCCCACCGCGAGCAGGAGGATCACCTGGACGCAGGCGACCAGCAGGGTGCTCACGAAGACCGCGCCCAGCAGCGCCCAGGTCGGCAGCGGGCTCAGCCTGAGCCGCTTGAGCAGGCCCGTCTCGCGGCGGTTGACCAGAATCGTGGCCAGCGTGTTGAAGCAGGCAGACATCACGCCGTAGGCGACGAAGCCGGGCACGTAGTACTGGATCAGCTTGATGTTGCCGAGGAAGTGGATCCGCGACGACCCTGCGCTCGCGCCGAGCAGCACCAGGAAGACCACGGAAAAACCGACCGTGAAGATCGCCGCGAGCGGGTTGAGCCAGAAGGTCAGCTGCTCGTAGCGCACCTGGCGGGCGACCATCCGGAGGTCTCCCAGCCCGGACCCCTGCCGGGGCGCGGCCGCGGCGGCTGCCTGGGACGTAGTCATCGCCTCGACTCCTGCTTCTGCCGGGATTCGGAGTCCGAGCTGCTCGTCAGCCGGAGATAGACGTCCTCCAGGGTGACCCGCTGGACGCTCAGCCCGGGAAGGCCGATGTTCCGGCTGATCGCCCAGCCGGTCAGCGCGTGCAGCACCGGCAGTTCGTCCTCGGTCCTGATCTCGATCTCGCCGCCGCTGCCAGGCTCGGCGGGCACCGGCAGCTCAGCGGCGGAGATTCCGGCCGGCAGCCGGAACCGGATGGTGACCATCCCCGCGTCCCTGCCGCCGATCGAGTCCGGGGTCCCGGTGGCCACGATCTTCCCGCCGGCCAGCACCGCCACCCTGCTGGCGAGCGCCTCGACCTCGTCCATGTAGTGGCTGGTGAGGATCACGGTTGTCCCCTCGGTCTCGAGCCGCTTGATGAGGTCCCAGGTGGCCCGGCGGCCGGACGGGTCCAGCCCGGTGGTCGGCTCGTCGAGGAAGAGCAGGTCGGGCTGGCCGATGACGCCGAGCCCGACGTCGAGGCGGCGCTGCTGGCCGCCGGACAGCGTCTTGACCCGCGCGGGGGCCTTCTCGGCCAGGCCCACCAGGTCCAGCACCTCGTCGACCGGCCGGGGGTTGGGGTAGAACCCGGCGTTGCGCTCGAGGGTCTGGCGCACCGACAGGACAGGCTCGACCGCGAGCTCCTGCAGCACGATGCCCAGCCGGGACCGCAGCCAGCGCTGCGTCCTGCGGTTACCCGGATCGACGCCGAGAACTTCCACGGTCCCGGCGTCCCTGCCCCGGAAGCCCTCGAGTATCTCGATCGTGGTCGTCTTGCCGGCGCCGTTCGGGCCGAGCAGCGCGAAAACCTCGCCCGGCTCGACCGCGAAGCTCACATCGTCAACAGCCTTCAGCGAACCATAGGTCTTACGGAGATTTTTAACGCTGACAGCAGACACCGGTCTCCTCCGTATCGCCAGCATTTTGGTCCTCGCCCGTCGTCATCACCCCGGGGCGCGGGCAACGTGAAGACTTTCCGGATTGTCCCATGCCGAGAGAGAATCGGGCATACCCGCAGCGATCACAAAACGGGATCTGTAGTCCGGCCAGACGGGAGCCCGCATGCCGACGGTGTCCGATATTGACCTGCCCGAGCTCGATCTCGGCTCCGGGGAGCTGGCGGGTGACGGGTACCACCGGCGGCTGGCCAAGCTGGCCGGGGAGGGCGAGCTGCCCTGGCTCGCCAAGTCGCCGCTGGCGTTCATCGTGCTCGACCGGGAGTCCGTGGAGTTCTTCCTGCGGTCGCGGGCGACGGCGTTCCCCGGGCGGCAGATCGCGGACCTGTTCGGCGTGGCCGCGGGCCCGCTGCGCGCGCAGATCGACGCCAACATACTCAACCAGCAGGGCGAGCAGCACCGGCGGCTGCGGGCCCTGGTCGGCCCCGCCTTCACCCCGCGGGCGGCGGACCGGTGGCGGCCGGCGATGCGCCGCTTCCTGGCGCAGCTGTGGGACGAGGTGCCGCCCGGCGGTTCATGCGAGTTCGTGGCCGCGATCGCCAAGCCGTACCCGGCGCTGACCATCGCCGCTGTGCTCGGCGCGCCGCAGGCCGACGCGCCGCGGCTGCACGAATGGTCGAGCTGGGTGCAGCGGCAGTTCGACATCCGCGCGCTCACCAGCCAGGTGCCCGAGATGGAGCGCGCCGTGACCGAGGTCTACGGCTATGTCGAGGCGCTGCTGGCCAGCCGCCGGGCCGGGCCGGGCGATGACCTGCTGACCTCGCTGCTGGCCGCCGAGGAGGCGGGCGACCGGTTGTCGCACGCCGAGTGCGTCAACCTCGTGCTCAACGTCATCGCCGGCGGGATCGACACCACCCAGGCCCAGCTCGGTCACGCGCTGCGGCTGTTCGCCGCCAATCCGGCGCAGTGGGCCGAACTCGGCCGCCGCCCGGACCTGGCCGGGCGCGCCGTTGACGAGGTGCTGCGCGCCGAGCCGATCACGCCGTTCACCGCGCGGATCTGCCTGGAGGACGTGTCGCACCGGGGCGTGCTGTTCCCGGCGGGCACGATCGTCGCGGTCTGCGCGGAGCGGGCCAACCGGGAGCAGGACCGTGGCGAGGAGTTCGACATCACCGCCCCGCGGGACGGGCGGCTGCTGACCTTCGGCGCCGGACCGCACTTCTGCCTGGGCGCCAACCTGGCCAGGGCCGAGCTCGAGGAGGCGCTGACGTTCCTCGCGCCGCGGATGCCGGGACTGGCCGCCGGCGGCCCGGCCGTGCTCGGCGGCGTGGAGGGCATCTACGGCGTCGGGTCGCTGCCGCTGCGCTGGTCCCCGGCGGCCGGCTGAGCGGCGCGGACGGCCCGCTCGGCGAGCAGGACCGCGTTCGGGCCCGTGTCGCGCGGGCCGAGCACGGCACCGCCGCAGGTAGCACCTAACCCGGCTGCGCCTTTCCTGCTCACGATGTCTGTGCAGTGCTGCTGTTCCTTGCGTTAGCGCAGGCCGGTTACTGTCTGCCCCGCGGCGGCAAAGGCGGGATCGCCTGTGGCCGCGAGTCCCCGCCGGCAGGCCTCGACGAGTTTGACCTGGTGCGGGTCCAGGCTATGGACGGCCGCCAGGGCCAGCTCATCGCCTCGCGGGCTGGCCGGGCGGGGTTCGTCCACCGGTTCGGTGCCGACGTAGAGCACGGCGTGCTCGGCGTGCACCTGAGCCAGCGCAGCAGCAGCGGCCGTCGCCGGGACGTGGGGGACGAGGATCTCGACCGCCATCGCACCGGTGACGCCGTGCAGATTGAGGATGTCGGGCCGGCCCAGGTAGTAACGGGCACCCTGCGCCGCGGCACCGATGACCGCCAGCCGGACGTCCTCGACGGGCTCCCCCGCGCCAGGCTCCCCGGCACGGTAACGCGCGGCCCAGTAGCCGAGCGCCCGGGCCAGCTCACCCCGTCGCGGCGCGGTGTCGGCCGCGTCGATGGCCCGGACGGCGTGGGCGGTCCTGATCGCGCCGTGGAACAGCGCGGTGCGCAGCCCGGGCATCAGCCGCGGCACCCACGTCTGAACCACGGCAGGCCATCCGTCGTCGCCGACGGCCCGGGCGAAGTAGCCGATCCACTCCGGGAGCCGGCGATAGTCGCCGAGCGCCTGCTGCCACTCGAAGCCGGCCGGGGTCACCGGGTCGACCGATGCGCCGCCGACGTGGGCGAACCGGCGCGCCCAGCTGTCGATGTCGTCAGTGCAGTCGAGCATGGCCAGGGCCTCGCAGGCCATCGCCCCGTGGTTGACGAAGCCGTTCGGGAGCTCGAAGCTGGCCGCGGCCATCCGCTCGAACGCCTCGTCCAGCGCGGGCGTCGTGTCAGTCATGCTGTCCACACTGACACTTCAAGCGCCCTTGAGGTCAAGAGCGGCGGGCGGGGAAAGGGCGCGCCGGCGAGATGAACTGGGGGACGGCGGCGGGGGAGTCGGCGACGGGCCGGGGTCAGTCGGCGTCGAGGACGTAGCGTGGCCCGGGGCCGCGCCGGGCGGCCTGGTCGTCGGGGTTGAGGAGCCTGCAGCCCCGCAGCGAGAGGCAGCCGCAGCCGATGCAGCTGCCGAGCCGGTCGCGCAGCCGTTCCAGCAGCGCGATCTGGGCGTCGATGCGGGGCCGCCAGGAGTTGGACAGCCGCTCCCAGTCCCGCTGCGTCGGGGTGCGGTTGTCGGGCAGCGAGGCCAGCGCCGAGCGGACCTCGTCGAGCGTCAGCCCCACCTGCTGGGCGACCCGGATGAACGACACCCGGCGGATGGTGGCACGGGTGTACCGGCGCTGCCCGCCCGGGGTCCGGGTGGCGTGGATGAGGCCCTCGGCCTCGTAGAAGCGCAGCGCGGAGGCGGCCACCCCCGTCCGCCTGCTGATCGCGCCGATCGTCAGCTCCGGGGCCATGCGGCACACGCTACCCGGGTGTTCCCTTGACTTAAAGTCAACTTGAAGATTAAGGGTTGTCTACACCGCTCTTCAGGGGGACGACACATCCGCCTGTGTGCGCCCGCTCAGTCAGAGGCGTGCAGGAAGGCTTCGGTGAGCCAGGCGCGCACCTGGTCGTCGACGTCGGCGGGCTCGCGGAGCAGCAGGATGTGTACCACGCGCGGAGCGGCCGGGGCGCACACCTTAGCGATACGAGGATGGCGGACGGGGCGGGGCAGGTACAAGCCCAGCCATACGTCACGGGACCTCGGCCTGACCTCGGCCAGCTTGCGGTCGCGCTTGAGGAACACTCCTAGGCTGACCGCGTCCTCGTGCACCGGGCCCAGGTCCTGCAGGTGGGCCAGGATCGCGTCGTACACCGCGCGCAGGCGGGGCGGGCGGCCCGCGAACGTGGCGCCGACGGTGCAGCCCGGCACGCAGGTATGCGACTGGCGCGCCCGGCCGAACTCCCGGTCGCAGCGCGGGCAGGTCCACCGGGGCACCCGACCATTGTGCGCGCAGCGACACCGCGCAGGAGGCGACAGTGCCCGGGGCGTGCGACAGTGCCCGGGGCCCGCGGCCCTGGCTGCGTTCGGCGGTATATACACGTACTGACCCGCGCGCCTGGCCAGGAGGGTGACCGTGACCGAGCCGATCTCCTACCCCGTCTGCCGGACGTGCGGTGTGCAGTACGCCGCGCCGCGCGCGGACTGCCCGGTGTGCGACGACGAGCGTCAGTACGTCGGCTGGAACGGCCAGCAGTGGACCACGCTGGCCGAGCTCCGGTCGGCCGGGCACCGCGGCCGGGTCAGCGAGGAAGGCCCGGGAGTGACCGGGATCGGCACCGACCCCGCGTTCGCGATCGGCCAGCGGGCGCTGCTGGTGCGCGGCCCGTCCGGCAACGTGCTGTGGGACTGCATCACGTACCTCGATGACGAACTGATCGCCAGCGTGCGTGACCTGGGCGGGATCAGCGCGATCGCGATCAGTCACCCGCACTACTACGGGACCATGATCGACTGGGCCGGCGCGTTCGGCGCGCCGGTGTACGTGCACGCGGCCGACCGCGAGTGGGTCGGCCGCCCCGATCCCGCCGTGCGCTACTGGGACGGCGACACGCTGGCGATCGCCGACGGGTTCACCCTCATCAACGCCGGGGTGCACTTCGCCGGGGGGACGGTGCTGCACCGCGCCGCCGGGGCCGACGGCGCCGCCGCGCTGTTCTCCGGGGACATCCTGCAGGTCGTCATGGACCGCGACTGGGTGAGCTTCATGTACAGCTACCCGAACCTGATCCCGGAGCGGCCTGCCACCGTGCGGCGCGTGCTGGACCTGCTGGAGCCGTGGGACTTCGACCGCGTCTACGGCGCCTGGTGGGGGCGGGTCATCGCCGCCGGCGGCAAGGCCGCGGTGCGCCGGTCGGCCGAGCGCTATCTGGAGTTCGTCAGGGACGAGTAAGTCCGGGCCCGCGCGGTGAAGATGTCGTACAGGTCCCTGACCGCGCGCGGCGGCGAGCCGGAGCGCGGCCGCTGGATCGCGAGCTGGACCTCGGTGCTCTCGCCGGCCAGCGGGCGCCAGGTGATGACCCCGCTCTGCTCGAGCGGGTCGCCGATCAGGCTGAAGTCGGGCAGCACCGTGACGCCGAGCCCCTCGGCGACCATGAGCTTGCCCATCTCGGCGCCATCGGTGGAGTAGGAGAACACCGGGATCTTTTCGGCCAGCAGCCGGTGCACGTAGCGGTGCATGACGTAGCCGGAGCGCATGACGATCAGCGGCTGGGTCCGCAGGTCGGCCACGCTCACGGTCTCGAGAGCGGCCAGCGCGCTGTCGGACCGCATGCAGACCACCGGCCGGCCGCGCAGCAGAATTGTGGTCTCGAGCTCCGGTGGCTTGTCGTCGCCCGCCAGGTAGTTCACCAGCCCGAGGTCGAGGCTGCCCTCCAGGATCGCGCGGTGGATGTCGGCCTGCTGGGCGCCGACCACCTCGACCTGGGTGCCGCCGTTCCGCTCGCGGAACTCCCGGATGACCGGCGCCAGCAGCGGTACGGTCGCGGTGTTCACGGTCCCGATCCGGACCAGCCGGACGCTCTGGTGCTGCCCGTCGGCCGCCTGCCGCAGCCGGTCCACGGCGTCGAGCACGGTCAGGATGCACGGCAGCAGATCCCGGCCCGACGTGCTGACCCGGGCGCCATGGCGGCCGCGCTCGAGCACGTCGGCACCGAGCTCGCGCTCCAGGGTGCGCACCGACTCGCTGAGGGCCGGCTGCGAGATGTGCAGCGCCTCGGCGGCCCGGCGGAACGACCCCAGCCGCGCCACCGCGGCGACGTACTCCAGCTGTTCAACGCGCACGACACAGCACCTCTGCCTCCTGGTCAGTTAATTCTCGCCTTAATCAGTTGATTTAATTGGAATACCCTATCGCCCCCTCGCGAATCCGTATTGGACGCCCCGGCTGCACGGTCCGCATGCTGGGGCCAAGGAGGCAATCGTCGATGATCTTGCACTGGTTCCTGCCGACCAACGGCGACTCGCGCACCGACCTGAGCCTCGGCAACGCCGTCGGCGCGGCGGGCAGCCGGGTGGTCGATGGCAGCACCGAGCGCGCGCCCGACATCGGCTACATCGGCCAGATCGCGCGGTCGGCGGAGCAGCTCGGCTTCACCGGCGCGCTGACCCCGACCAGCTCGTGGTGCGAGGACGCCTGGGTGATGACCGCCGCGCTGACCCAGGTCACCGACCGGTTCAAGTACCTGGTCGCGTTCCGGCCCGGGCTGATGTCCCCCACGCTGGCGGCGCACATGGCCGCTAGCTACCAGCGCATCTCCGGGGGCCGGCTGCTGCTGAACATCGTGACCGGCGGCGACGACGTCGAGCAGCAGCGGTTCGGCGATCACCTCGGCAAGCATGACCGGTACCAGCGCTGCGCGGAGTTCCTGCACGTAGTCCGGGAGCTGTGGACCGGGCAGCCGGTCGACTTCCGCGGCGAGCACTACGACATCCGCGGCGCGCAGCTCGTGCCCGCCCGGGTGTGGCCGGACATCTACCTGGGCGGCTCGTCCGCGGACGCGATCGACGTGGCCGCCCGGTACGCCGACGTGTACCTGACCTGGGGCGAACCGCCTGCCGCGGTCGCGGAGAAGCTCGACAACGTGCGCGAGCAGGCCAAGGCGGCCGGCCGCGAGCTGCGGTTCGGCATCCGGCTGCACGTCATCACCCGGGACACCTCGGCGCAGGCCTGGGCGCAGGCGCAGCGGCTGCTCGACGGGCTGGATCCGGCCGCGATCGAGCGGGCCCAGGCCATCCAGCGTTCCTCGCAGTCCGAGGGCCAGCGGCGGATGGTCGCGCTGCACGGCGGCCGGACCGACGCGCTCGAGGTGTCGCCGAACCTGTGGGCCGGCGTCGGCCTGGTCCGCGGCGGCGCCGGCACCGCGCTGGTCGGCAGCCACGACGAGGTCGCCGACCGGATGGCGGAGTACCACGCGCTGGGCATCGACGAGTTCATCCTGTCCGGCTACCCGCACCTCGAAGAGGCCTACCAGGTCGCCGAAGGCGTGCTGCCCGTGCTGCGGCGCCGCGGCCTGCTGCCGTCACCCGACTGAGACCACGAACGCCTGGAGGCTGTCACATGACCACCGATCCGACCACCGAGCCGCTGCGCTTCGCCTACTGGGTGCCGAACGTCAGCGGCGGCCTGGTCACCAGCACGATCGAGCAGCGCACCGACTGGTCGTTCGCGTACAACCGCAAGCTGGCCCGGCTGGCCGAGCGGGCCGGGTTCGACTACGCGCTGAGCCAGGTCCGGTACACGGCCAGCTACGGCGCGGAGTTCCAGCACGAGTCGACGAGCTTCAGCCTCGCGCTGCTGCTCGCGACCGAGCGGCTCAAGCTGATCGCCGCGGTCCATCCCGGGCTGTGGCACCCGGGCGTGCTGGCCAAGTGGGTCGCGACCGCGGACCACCTGTCCGGCGGCCGGGTGGCGGTGAACATCGTTTCCGGCTGGTTCGCCGACGAGTTCCGCCAGCTCGGCGAGCCGTGGCTGGAGCACGACGAGCGGTACCGCCGCACCGCCGAGTTCATCACCGCGCTCAAGCGGATCTGGACGGCGGACACGGCGAACCTGGCCGGCGACTTCTACCGGATCCGCGACTTCAGCCTCAAGCCCAAGCCGCTGTCCTGGCCGGGACGGCCGCACCCGGAGATCTTCCAGGGCGGCAACTCGACCGCCGCGCGGCGCAACGGCGGCCAGCTGTCGGACTGGTACTTCTCCAACGGCAAGGACTTCGACGGCGTGCGCGAGCAGCTCACCGAGCTGCGGCAGAACGCCGACGCGGTCGGCCGCGCCGACGGGCCCCGGTTCGGCCTGAACGGGTTCGTCATCGTCCGCGACACCGAGCGCGAGGCCAAGGAGCAGCTGCGCGAGATCATCGCCAAGGCGCACGTCGAGGCCGTCGAGGGCTTCGGGTCGGCGGTCAAGCAGGCCGGGCAGTCCACCGGCGACAAGAAAGGCATGTGGGCCGACTCGTCGTTCGAGGACCTGGTGCAGTACAACGACGGCTTCCGCACCAGGCTCATCGGCACGGCCGAGCAGGTGGCGGAGCGGATCGTCGCGTACCGCAAGGCCGGCGTCGACCTCATCCTGACCGGCTTCCTGCACTACCACGAGGAAGTCGAGCAGTTCGGCAAGCAGGTGCTGCCGCTCGTCCGCGAGCTCGAGATGCAGGCCGGGCTGGACCGCGCCGCGGTGCCCGATCCGGCCGAGGGGCTGACCGAGCCCGACCTCGTGCTGTCGGTGGCGGGATGATCACTTCGACCGCTCCCCTGCTGCTCGGCTCCGCCGAGGAGGCGATCACCGCGGCCCGGCAGTACGCCGAGTCGATCGCCGCCGGCGTGATCGAGCGGGACCGGGCCGGCGCGCTGCCGGTGGCCGAGCTGGCGGCGTTCGACGCCAGCGGCCTGCTGTCGATCACCGTGCCGCGCGAGCACGGCGGCGCCAGCCTGCCGGCCTCCGTGCTCGCCGAGGCGGGCCGGATCATCGCCGCTGTCGACCCGGCCATCGCGCAGGCACCGCAGGCGCACTTCCTGTTCGTCGACGTGCTCGCGGTCTGGGGCAGCGACGAGCAGCAGCGGCGGCTGTTCGCCGACGTGCTGGCCGGCGGCCGGCTCAGCAACGGGCTGGCCGAGCGCGGCGGCAAGCATGCCCAGGACCTGCAGACCCGGCTGCACGGCAGCGGCGCCCGGCTGCGGCTGCACGGCCGCAAGTACTACTGCACCGGCGCGCTCACCGCCCGCTGGATCGGCGTCAGCGCGCTGGACGACGCCGGCCGCCTGGTGCTGGCGTTCGTCGAGCGTGACGCCGCCGGCCTCACGCTCGGCGAGGACTGGGACGTGATGGGCCAGCGCGCCACGGTCAGCGGGTCGGCGGTCTTCGACGACGTGGCCGTGGACCCGGGCCTGGTCGTGCCGTACGAGAGCGCCTTCGCCGTGCCGCAGCAGCTCGGCGCGCGGGCCCAGCTCTGGCACGCCGCGATCCAGGTCGGCATCGCCGGCGGCGCGCTGCGCGACGCCGGCGCGTTCGTCCGGGACAAGGCCCGCCCGTTCTTCGAGGCGGTGCGGGCCGGCTGGGCCGGCAGCGCCAGCACCGACCCGCACACGATCCGCCGGTACGGCGAGCTGGCCACCAAGGTCGCGGCGGCCGAGGCGCTGCTCGCGGCGGCCGCCGCCACGCTGGACGAGGTGACCCGGTTCCCGCGCGATGCCGCCGAGGCGGCCCGCGGCTCGCTCGCGGTCGCCCAGGCCAAGGCGTTCGGGAGCGCGGTCGCGATCGAGGTGGCCAGTGACCTGTTCACGCTGAGCGGCGCCAGCGCCGCCGACGAGCGGCACGACCTGTCCCGGCACTGGCGTAACGCCCGCACGCACGCCAGCCACGATCCGTCCGACTGGAAGTACCACCACGTCGGCAACTTCCTGCTCAACCACGTCCTGCCCCCCAACCACGGACAGATCTGATGGCGATGACAGCACTCGGCGTGACGTCCCCGGTCTCGGCCGCTGACCTGCGGCACGCCATGGGGCACTTCGCCACCGGGGTCACGGTCGTGACCTCGGTCGGGCCGGACGGCGAGCCGGTGGGGACGACCGCCAACGCGGTCAGCTCGCTGTCGCTGGACCCGCCGCTCGTGCTGGTCTGCTTCGACCGCTCGAGCCTGACGCTGGAGGCGGTGCTCGCGCACGGCGCGTTCGCGGTCAACGTGCTCGCGGCGCCGCAGCGGCACCTGTCGGCGAACTTCGCCCGCCGCGGCCTGGCCGCGGCGTGGGACGAGGTGCGGCACCGCCCCGGCCCCACCGGCAGCCCGAGGCTGGCGGGTGTGCTGGCGGCGCTGGAATGCACGGTGGAGCACCGGCTGCCCGGCGGCGATCACGAGATCGTCGTCGGCCGGGTACGCGAGGTGGAGACCAGCGCCGAGGATGTCGCTCCGCTGCTGTTCTGGCGGGGCGGTTACGCCTCGATCGGCCCATGAATGTACCGAACGAGTCGGGCGGAGCCGTTCGGAAATCTGCTCTTACCGGGAATCCGCACCCACCGTCCGGTCACCACTTATCCGTGCGACCTGAGCCCGAGAGGACACTGCCGTGACCACCACCGAAAGCACGAGCCCGCCGCTGGCAGGCATCGACCCGGACGATCCGCTGCGGGTCGCCGAAGCGCTGCGCGACGAGTTCCGCGCCGGCGCGGCCGAGCGGGACCGGGAGCGGAAGTTCCCGTATGAGCAGTGCGCCGCGTTCCGGGCCTCGGGCCTGCTCGGCCTCATGGTTCCCCGCGAGCACGGCGGCAACGGCGGCTCGTTCACCGAGCTGATGAAGGTCGTCATCGCGATCTCGGCCGGCGACTCCAACATCGGCCAGATGTACCAGCTGCACACCGGCGGCATCCGCCTGATGCAGGAGTTCGCCTCCCCGGCCGTGCAGGCCAAGTGGCTGCCGCGGTTCACCCGCGAGCTGTGGATCGCGAACGCCTACTCCGAAGTCGGCACCAAGAGCGTCAACGACTTCAACACGACCGTGACCCCCGACGGTGACGGCTGGCGGCTGAACGGCCGGAAGTTCTACTGCACCGGCAGCCTGGCGGGAGACATCACCTTCGGCCCCTGCCGCATCGCCGGCTCGGACGAGGTGCGGGTGTTCTTCACGCCCACCAGCGCCGAGGGCGTGACGATCCACGACGACTGGAGCGGGTTCGGCCAGCGGACCACGGCCAGCGGCACCACCGAGTTCCGCGACGTCTGGATCCCGGACGAGCTGTGCCTGGGCAGCCCGGACACCGAGGGCGGCGGCGGCGGGGCGGTCACCTCGCTGAACTACCAGGCGGTGCACACCGGCGTGTTCGTGGGCATCGCCCGTAACGCACTCGACGACGCGGTCGAGTTCGTGCAGACGCGAGCGCGGCTGTGGTACGAGAGCCCGGCCGACCGGGCCAGCAACGACCTCTACACCCAGCTGCGGGTGGGCGCGATGAAGACCGCCGTGGACGCCGCCGAGCTGCTGTCGCTGCGGGCCGCGGAATTGTGCGACGAGGCCGTCGCGCATCCGGGTGACGAGCGGATCCGGGGCGAGGCGTCGGTGGTCACCGGCCAGGCCCGGGAGGCGGCGGCCGAGGCCGCGATTTTCGCGGGGTCAACGCTGTTCAAGGTCTGCGGCGCCGGCAGCGTGCTGGAGAAGTACGGCTTCGACCGGCACTGGCGCAACGCCCGCACGCTCTCGCTGCACAACCCGCTCGACTTCAAGTCCATGCACGCCGGGGACTACCTGCTCAACCACAGGCTGCCCCCGGTCGACTCCTACAACTAGGAGGATCCGATGTCTGATGTGGGACTGATGTTCGTCGGGGCGGTGCTGTTCGTCAACGGGCTGCTCCTGCTGGGCAAGATCGACGGCAAGGGAGCGGCCGTCTTCAACCTGTTCGTCGGCGCGCTGCAGGTGGCGATCCCGTTCTACCTGATCGCGACCGCGCCGACGACGGATGACATCCTGCTGGACTCCGGGATCTTCTTGTTCGGGTTCACCTACCTGTACGTGGGGATCAGCAACCTGGCCGGGCACGAGCCGGCCGGGCTGGGCTGGTACTCGGCCTGGGTGGCGCTGATGGCCGCGGCCTTCGGCATCACCAACATCGTCAAGTTCCACGACCCGACGATCGGCCTGCTGTGGCTGCAGTGGGCGGTGCTGTGGGGCCTGTTCTGGGTGGTGCTCGGGCTGGGCCAGACCCGGCTCACGACGCTGACCGGGTGGCTGACGCTGATCCTGTCGTTTACCACCTGCACGATTCCCGGCTACCTGCTGCTGCTCGGCGAGTGGGGGCACGTGCACACCTGGCTGGTGCTGCTGGTCATCGCGGCGACGGCGGTCGCGCTAGTGCCGCTCGCCCGGCGGAGCCTGGTCACGCCGGTGAGCGCGCCTGACCGGGCCGAGGCTGAGGTTCCGGTCTCGGTGTCCTGACGCGGCCTGCCTCTTGACCAGCCCCGCGCGCTGCCTGCGGCGCGCGGGGCTGGCGGGTTCGCGGGGTGGGTGGGGTTCGCGGGGCTGGCGGGCTGGTCAGTGCACGGGCGGCGGGCTGCCCTCGGCGCTCGCGGCCAGCGCCGGGTCCCACGCGCACACCGCGCAGGCGTGCCGGAACGCCGACCGGGCGAACTCCAGCGCCGCGGCGCGGGGGTCCGGCTGGGCGGCGGCCTCGTCCCAGTCCAGGATGTACTCCCCCAGGTTGCCGTCCCAGCGCGCGCCCGGCGGGGACAGCGACGCGCGGCCGAAGTCCTCCGGCGCCGGGTGCGCGTACGCGTAGAACGCCGCCTTCGGGTACCGCGCGTCGCCCGGCCACCAGCCGACCGCGGTCTCCTGCGCATCCATCGCGTTGCGCATGATGAAGTCGGCCGAGGGCGGATCCGCCGGACGGCCGGAGAACAGGTTCACCGCCAGGTCGAACGACCCCCACCACGCGTTGACCGGCGTGGACCGGCCGCGGTACGGGGCACGGAACGCCGCGAGCACGAGCGCCGCCTCGGTCGCGGTGGCGAAGTAGCCGGCCACCTGGTCGGGGTCGTAGCTCGCGTGCTCGTAGTCCTCGTCCAGCGGCACGCTCCACGGCACTTCCTGCGGTGCCGGGTCGATCTCGACCGGGCCGCCGAGGCTGCGCACCGCGGCCAGCACCTCGCGGGTGACCTCGGCGACCGGCCGGCCGGGGGCGAGCGCGACCCGCTCGGTCCGGCCGCCGCTGTGCTCGGCCACCGCCTCGTGCCGGTGCAGGTCGAGCGCGACGACCAGGGCCCCGGAGCCATCGGGGGCCGGCAGCGGGGCCGTCTCCCAGCCGCGCGCGGTCAGCCGCAGCGCCGCGTGCTGGAGCTCTGGCTCAGGCGGGGCCAGCCGGGCCGCCAGCTTGCCCAGCACCTGGGTGTGCGCATGCAGCGTGTCGCAGGTTGGCTGCCACTGCTCGTAGGTGGCCGCCTGCGGCCAGCTGTGGGACATATCCGAACGCTATGCGGCGGCCGGCGCGCGGTCCCACCGGGGGTCACCTGAGCGCGGCACGCTTTCAGCCGGCGCGTGACCGGTCCGTCCAGGCGCGGAGGCCGTCGTCGGTGAGCACGGCGGCGAACGCGTCCTCGGCGGCGCCGGTGCGGGGAGCTTCGTCGCCGAACCGGGCCGCGAGCAGCGCGGGCGGTGACGCGCGGAACCGCATGAGCCCGTCGTGGTAGGCGGGGGTGACGTGCTCGCCGGCCACCTCGAGCAGGTCGCGGCCCAGCCCGCCGATCGTCACCACGTCGGGATCGAACGCGTTGACCAGGCCTGCCGTCCCCCGGCCGAGGGAGCGGGCGACGGCCTGCATCGCCGCCAGTTCGGCGGGCTGGCCGGCCCGGGCCGCGGCCAGGACGCGGCGGGTGTAGCTGACCTCGTCGCCGGGGGCGGGCTGGCCCAGCGCCCGGGCGATCCCGTGGCCGTCGAGGCTGGTGTTCCAGCAGCCCAGCGCGCCGCACCGGCAGCGCAGCGCCGGGTCGCCGAACGGCATGTGGCCGAACTCGCCGGCCATTCCGCTGGCCCCGAGCAGGGCGCGATCGCCCTCGATGACCGCGCCGCCGATGCCCGCGTCCAGGTAGATGTGGACGGCGGTGCCGGCCCCGGCCGCGGCGCCGCGGCGGGCCTCGGCGATCGCGGCGAACGTGGCGTCGTTCCCGATCAGGAGCGGGCGGTCCGGCGCGCGGTCGGGTGCGCGGTCCGGTGCGCGGTCGGGTGCGCGGTCCGGCGGGGCGGGTGACCACAGCGCCGTGAGGTCCACCTCGTGCCAGCCGAGGTTCGGGGCGTTGAGCAGCCTGCCGGCGGCCACGGTGCCGGGCACGGCGACGGCGACCGCCCCGATCCGGTCGCGGTAGCGCCGGCCGACGGCGGCGAGCGCGGCGGACACCGCGGGCAGGACCTTCGCCTCGTCCCGGTCGTGCGGGCGGGCGGTGACCTCGACCGTGCCCCCGCCCAGCTGTACCGCCGCCACCTGCCAGGTTTCGTGGGCGATGGCGGCGACGGCCACCAGCGGCCCGTCCGGGTGCGGGTACAAGGCGGTCGTCGGGCGGCCACGGCTGCCGGTAGGAGGGGCGGGGCGCTCGGTCAGCAGTTCCAGCGAGGCCAGCCGGGCGGTCGTCTCGGCGGCGAAGCCGCTCGGCATCCCCAGCTCGCGGGCCACCGACGCACGGGTGATGCCCGGCCGGGCGTGCACGGCCCGCAGCACGGCCACCTGGCCGGACAGCCGCGACGTTGACCTCATCGCAGCATCCTCCCGCACGATTATGCCTCCTCCTCGCCTTATTATCCTCGTTTGACGAGGATAATATGGACGGATGACTGCTGCGAGTGCCCGCGACCAGGCAGGCGGGGACGGCCCGCGGCCGACTCCGCGACCGGGCCCGCGGCCGGGCCCGCGGCTGGGCCCGGTGCGGGAGCCGCGGCCGGCTGGGGCGGGGCTGGCGGCGCTGGCCACCGCCGCGTTCGTGTACGTGACCGCGGAGACGCTGCCGGTCGGGCTGCTGTCCCCGCTGTCGGCCGGGCTGCACGTCCGGGCCGCCGCTGTGGGGCTGCTCGTGACGATCTACGCGGCCGTCGCCGGGCTGATGGCGGTGCCGGTGACGGTGCTGACCGGCCGGCTGCCCCGGCGCCAGGTCGTGGTCGGGTCGGTCGCCCTGCTGGCGCTGTCCCAGCTGGTCATGGCGGTAGCCCCCAACTACGCCGTCGTGCTCGCCGCCCGGGTCGCGTGCGCGTTCGCGCACGGAGTGTTCTGGTCGGTGCTGGCGCCGGTGGCGGGCAGGCTGGCGGCACCGGGACGGGCCGGACGCGCCACGGCGATCGTATTCACCGGCAACTCGCTGGCCCTGGTCCTGGGCACCCCGCTGGCTGCCGCGCTCGGGGACGTGCTGGGCTGGCGCGCCGCCACCGCCGTAGTCGGCGCGGCCGCCCTGGTCAGTGTCGCCGCCCTGCGCGGCACGCTGCCCCCGCTACCCGCTGACACAGCCGGCGGCGGTCTGCGGTCCCGGATCGCCGCGATACCCGCGGCGCTGCGCAGCCGGTCGCTGGTCGCGGTCTGCGCGGTCACGGTGCTCCTGGTCACCGGGCACTTCATCCCGTACACCTACATTGCCGTGCTCGTCCAGCGGGACGCGGGCCTGACCGGGCTGGCGCTTTCGGCCGTGCTGCTCGTCTACGGCGTGGCCGGGATCGCGGGCATCGGGCTCACCGGGTGGGCGACCGACCGGTGGCCGCGGCTGGCCGCGGCGGGCTGCGCGGTCACGCTGACCGGGGCCCTCGCCGTCATGACGGCGGCCGCCCCGGGCTCGGCGGTCCTCACGGTGGCCGCGGTGGCGGCCTGGGGTGCCGCCTTCACCGCGGTGCCGGTCGCCCTGCAGTCCGCCGTCATGCGCGTCGCGCCGCAGTCAGCGGACACGGCGTCGGCGCTGTACGTCGTCATGTTCCAGGTCGGGATCGGCGGCGGGGCGCTGGCCGGCTCGGTGCTGGTGAACACCGGCCTGCTCAGCCAGCTTCCGGTCACCGGCATGGCCCTGGCCGCGGCCGGCACGGTGCTGCTGCTCGCGGCGCGCCGCGCGTTCCCCGCGCGGGTCCTGCCACCTGAGGCCGCCGCCGCTGCCTACGTTCCGGAGCCAGCGGAGCCAGCGGAGACGCGGCCGGCCGGGACGCCCGGGCCGCCGCCGTCGCCCGGGCCGTCACGGCGCGCCGCGGCGCCGTGCAGCTCGCACGCGGGCAGCCGGCCCGCAGTACGCGGCGAAGGTGGTCCGGAAGTCGAATGACATTCGCACCCACGGCTCCTGAGGCGTCACGTGGCCGGGGTGTCGCGGAAGGCCGCTAGCCTGGGCTGCTGAGCAGCGAGGGAACACGATCAGGAGGCATGCGGTGAGCAGATGGACGGCGGACGCGATACTGTCCGTCGCTGCGGACTGGGCGTGGGTGCCGCCGGACGCCCGGCACGTGCGGACGGACGAGTACCAGCTCGTCGGCTATCCCCCGCACTATCACACGTTCGATGTCCAGGTCCTCTGGTCGCGGTCGGCCCGGCCGGTGGCCGAGCTGGTCAGTGAGATCGCCGGGCAGGCCAGATACTGGGGGCACTCGCATGCCTACTGGCGGGTCTCGGACGCGACCAGTCCGGCGGGCACGGAGGCGGCGCTGCGCGCTCGGGGGGCCACGCTCGCCGAGACCTGCCAGGTGCTCGGCTACGACATGACCGGCGGCCTGCCCGACCTCAGCCCGCCGCCCGGAGTGCGGGCGGAGATCGCCCGTGACGAGGCCGGCGTGCGGGCCGGGCAGCGCGTGCACGCTGAGGTGTGGGGCAACGGCCAGGAGCCGGACGAGGCCGGCATCGGGCGGCAGCTCGCCGACGTGCGGGCCGGGCTGAAGGATTTCTCCGACTTCCACGTGCTCGCGTTCGTAGACGGGCAGCCGGCCAGCTTCGGCGGCTGCACGCGGATCGACGGGGTGGCCCAGCTGTGGGGCGCGGCGACCCGGACCGCGTTCCGCGGCCGCGGCGGGTACCGGGCAGTCCTGGCCCGCAGGATGGCGGTCGCCCGGGAGCACGACGCGACGCTGGCGCTGGTCAAGGGCAGGGTAGAGACCTCAGCGCCGATCCTGCGCCGGGCCGGCTTCGTCTCCTACGGTGAGGAGCGCTGCTACCGCCTCGACTTCTGATCCCGGCGGCCGAACGCTGAGCCCGGCGGCCGAAGCTGAGCCCGATCTGCTGAGGCGCGGGATCCGCGGGTACGGGCCGCTACCACGTTGTTACCGTCTCGAAGTGTGAGGTAGTTGGCTGGCTGGGCCTGACGTAGCTGGGCCCTGACGTAGCTTGACCCTGACGTGGCTGGGCCTGACGTGGACGGGCCCTGCCCTGGCTGGGATGACGAGGAGGGTTACCGGGTGAAGACGGCGTTCGTGCTGGGCGGCGGCGGGGTGCTGGGCGCGCACGAGGTGGGCATGCTCCGGGCACTGTCGGAGGCCGGCGTCGTGCCCGACGTGGTCGTGGGCACCTCGGTGGGCGCGATCAACGGCGCGTTCGTCGCCGCCGACCCGGCCGCCGCCGCGGAACGTCTCGGTGACCTCTGGCACGGCGCGCACCTGCAGCGGGCGTTCAGCGGCACCGTGGTCGGCCGGGCGGCCAGGCTGGCCAGGTCCGGCACGCACCTGCACGCGATCGAGCCGCTGCGCGGCATGCTGGCGGAGGCGCTGCCGGCCGCCGACTTCGCCGACCTGCAGCTGCCCCTGCACTGCGTAGCGGCCAGCATCGAGCGGGCGAGCGCGCGCTGGTTCAGCAGCGGCCCGCTGGTGCCAGCCGTGCTCGCCTCGTGCGCCGTGCCCGGGCTGCTGCCGCCGGTGGAGGTGGACGGCGAGCACTTCTTCGACGGCGGGCTGGTGCATTCGATCCCGGTCGGCCGGGCCGTCGAGCTGGGTGCGCGCACCATCTATGTGCTGCACGTCGGCCGGATCGAGCGGCCGCTGGCCCCGCCGCGGCGGCTGTGGGAAGTGGGGCTGGTCGCCTTCGAGATCGCGCGGCGGCACCGGTTCCACGAGGAAATGTCCGCGCTGCCCGCGGACATCCAGGTACACGTGCTGCCATCCGGCGGAACGCAGCGGCCGCCGGATTCTGTCGCAGCTGCGGTACCGGAACAAGACTAATGTCAGCGACAACATCGAGCGCGCGTACACGGCGTCCGCGAGATACCTCGCCGAGCTTGCCTGACCGGTCACCGACGAAGAGGCAGGACATGCTCCCACCGCGGCTGATCCGCCGGCTGCTGCTGGCGCCGCTGACGATCGTCATCGCGATTGCCCTGGTCGTGCTGTTCCCGCTGCTGGCCCTCATCGCCGCGCTCGTCGGGCTGGTCGGTCACTCGCGGCCGGGCCGGATGCGCGGGCTGCGGCTGCTGTGGTTCGCGCTGCTCTGGCTGACCGCGGAGACGCTCACACTCGTCACCTGCCTGGGCTTGTGGATAGCGAGCGGGTTCGGCGGGCGGCTGCGCACCGAGCCGTACGCGAGCAGGCACTACGCGGTGTTGCGGTGGTTCGTCGCGCTGGTGTACCGGGCCGGCACGTCGGCGTTCGGGGTACGGGTCGAGGTGGCTGAGCCGGAACTCACCGCCGAGGAGCAGGCGGCCAGGCTGACCCGCCCGGTCATCGTGCTCAGCCGTCACGCGGGCCCGGGCGACTCCGTCCTGCTCGTGCACCATCTGCTCACCGTGTACGAGCGGCGGCCGCGGGTGGTGATGAAAGCGACGCTGCAGCTCGACCCCGGGGTGGATGTCGTGGCCAACCGCCTGCCCAACGTGTTCATCACCCGCCGCCAGGCAGGCCACGGGGTCTTCGTGGAGGAGATCGAGCGCCTGGCCGGCGGGCTCGACGGGCAGGGCGCCCTGGTGATCTTCCCGGAGGGCGGCAACTGGACGCCGGGCCGGTGGCGGCGCGGCATCCAGCGGCTTGAGCGGCGCGGCCGCCGGGATCTCGCGGACCGCGCCCGGGAGATGCCGAACCTGCTGCCGCCGAGGGCGGGCGGGGTGATCGCGGCCATCACCGCCTGCCCGCAGGCCGACGTGATCTTCGTGGCGCACGCCGGCCTCGACCGGCTCGTTAGCATGGCCGACGTCTGGCGCTGCCTGCCGGTCAATCAGCTGGTCCGGGCACAATGGTGGCGGGTCCCCGCCGACGAGGTGCCGCATCCCCCCGGCCGCGAAGCCCAGGAGAAGTGGCTGTACGACTGGTGGCAGCGGATCGACGACTGGATCACGGAGAACCGCCCGGTTCCGGAAACTGTCCTCCCGGCCGCGTAGGGTCTCGATACTGTATTCGACGACACCAACCGGGAGGCCACCAGTGATGGCAGATACCCCTGGCGCGCTGCTCGAGCGGGTGCGCAAGCTGCTCGCCAAGGCAGAGGCCGATGGCGTTACCCTCGCTGAGGCCGAGGCGTTCACCGCGAAGGCGACCGAGCTGATGGCCCGGTACGGGATCGACCGCGCGCTGCTCGCCGCGGCCAGGCCGGAGACCGACCGCCCGGCCAGCCGCATCATCGACGTGGACAACCCGTGGTCGCAGGTGAAGGCGCACCTGCTCGGCGGGCTGGCGTCCGCGATCCGGTGCGCCTGCGTGCAGTTGCCGCGCACCGGCACCGGCGCGCGGATCCACGTGTTCGGCTACGCCTCCGACCTGGAACGGGCCGAGATTCTCTACACCTCGCTGCTGATCCAGATGGCGCACGGCCTGGTCGCCGCGCCGGTGCCGCCGAACGCCCGCAGCGTCCGGGCTTACCGGCGCAGCTGGCTGCTCGGCTTCACCTCGGCCGTGGTCACCCGGGTGCGGGAGGCCGAGCAGCGGGCGGCCGCAACGGCGGCGCACGAGCCGGTGACGGGCAAATCCACCGCCGTGGTCCTGGCCGACCGGGCCGACGTGGTCCGGCGGGAGTGCGCGCGGGCCTACCCGGTCACCCGCAAGATGCGGGTGACCTACACGGGCACCGGTTACCGGGACGGTTACACCGAGGGCCAGCGCGCCGACGTCGGCAGCGCCCGGGTCAACGGCACCGCGGGCCGCGCGCTGACCAGGTGAGGGGCATCAGGCCAGACGGCGGATGACCGCCAGGAAAATCGCATCCGTTCCGTGCCGGTGCGGCCAGAATTGGGCAAATTTCCCGAACGGAGCAGGGCAACCCAGGCCGGCCACCTCAGGCAGCAGGGCGGGGGTGTCGAGCACCTCAACGTCCTGCCTGTCGCGCAGCAGGCCGGCCACCACGTCGCGGGTCTCGGCCAGATGCGGCGTGCAGGTCACGTACCCGACTACGCCGCCCGGCCGGACGGAATCGACCGCTGCGTCGAGCAGCGTGCGCTGCAGCCCGGCCAGCTCGGTCACCTGGCGGGGGGACCTGCGCCAGCGTGATTCCGGCCGGCGGCGCAGCGAGCCCAGGCCGGAGCACGGCACGTCCGCGAGCACCCGGTCGAAGACGGCCGGCCGCCACGGCGGCGCGGTGCCGTCGGCCACCAGGGTTGCGGCAGACGCGGTTCCGCCGGCTGGCGCGGTCGCGGCGCTAGACCCGGTGTCGCCGGCATGCAGAGGCTCGGCGGTGGGCGCGGTTTTGGCGGCGGGCGCGGGCACAGTTAGCACGGGCACGGTTAGCGCCTCCCGGACCATGCGCGCCCGGTGTTCGCGCACGTCGCTGGCCACCAGACGGGCGCCGCGGCCGGCGGCTAGCCCGGCGAGCAGGCCAGCCTTCCCGCCCGGTCCCGCGCACATGTCCAGCCAGAGCCCGTCTGAGCCGGTGACCTCGGCCCTGGCCAGAGCGAGCGCCGCGAGCTGGCTAGCCTCGTCCTGCACCGTCGCCCGTTGCTCGCTCACCGCCCGGATCGCCGCGGGATTGCCCTGGGCCAGGTAGGCGCCGAACGGTGACAGCCGGGCAGGCTCGCACCCGGCCGAAGCGGCGAGCTCGGCGGGGTCGCACCGGCCGGGGAGCGCGCACAGGGTCACCCGCGGCGCTACGTTCCCGGCGGCAAGCGCCGCCTCCGTCTCGGCCAGCTCGCCCGCCGGCGCCTCCCCCCGTGTCTCCGCTAGTGCCGCGCCCGTCTCGGCCAGATCACCCGCCGGTGCTTCGCGCAGTGCCTCCCCTAGCGCCTCGCGGAACGCCTCGACGATCCAGCCGGGGTAGCTGTGCCGGACCGCCAGGTACCCCTGCGGGTCGGCCTGGCGGTCCGGCGCGACCACGGTCATCCAGGCTGCCAGGTCCCTGGTGGACACCCGGCGGAGCACGGCGTTGACGAAGCCGGCCGTCCGCGCACCCGCGACGTCCTTGGCCAGGTTGACGGAGGTCGCCACGGCGGCGTGCGCGGCGATCCTGGTCGCGAGCAGCTGGTGCACGCCCAGCCGGAGCACCTCGCGGACCGGCGGGTCCATCTGGTCCACCCGGCGATCGCTGCAGGCGCCGAGGATCGCGTCGTAGGTGCCCTGGCCGCGCAGCGTGCCGTAGCAGAGCTCCGTAGCCAGCGCGGCATCGCGGCCGGTCACTCCGCGGTCGCGCAGGACCGATGGCAGCAGCAGGTTCGCGTAGGCATCGCGGCCGGATACCGCGAGCAGCACGTCACAGACCGCCCGCCGGACGGGATCAGCGTGCCCGGGACGGCCCTGGGCATCCGCGGCCCGGCTGCGGTCGCGGGGTGGCCCGGAGGGGTTCGCGCCGCGGCCCTTCCCGGGCACCGCCCCGCCGCCGCCGTTCGCGGGCATCGCGCCGCCGCGGCCGTTCGCGGGCATCGCGCCGCCGCGGCCGTTCGCGGGCATCGCGCCGCCGCGGCCTGGCACGGGCGGTCTCCTGGCGCCCCGGGCGGCCTGACGCACCATGTCAGCCCAGCCTCGGCCGCGGCTGCCCGCGGCCCGCCGCGGCCGCCGGATGCGGCTCGCGGGCATCCAGCCGCAGGCCGCGGGCCCACTCCACCGCGGTCATCCGCCGCTTGCCTGCGGGCTGCGCCTCGCCGAGCAGGACCGGGCTGGTCCCCGTCCCGACCAGCACCCCGTCCCGGTCCGACTGCAGCTCACCCGGGCCGAGCGGCGGAGCATCGTGGTCCAGAAGCCGCACCGGGCCCAGCTTCAGCCGGGCGCCGTCGAGCACCGTCCACGCGCCGGGGGCGGGGGTGCAGGCCCGGATCAGCCGGTCGATCGCGGGCGCCGGGAGGGTCCAGTCCACCTGGGCGTCGTCCACGCTGATCTTGGGCGCGAAGCTGACACCCTCGGATGGCTGGGGTACCGCGCGCAGATCGCCCGACTCGATCCCGTCCAGGGTGGCGACCAGCAACTCGGCCCCCGACACGGCGATCCGCCCGAGCAGGTCGCCGGCGGTGTCGGTCGGCCGGATCAGCTCGGTGACCACGCCGAACACGGGCCCGGCGTCCAGTTCCTTCACGATCCGGAAGGTGGTCGCGCCGGTGATGTCGTCACCGTGCAGCAGCGCGTGCTGCACCGGGGCCGCCCCGCGCCAGGCGGGCAGCAGGGAGAAGTGCAGGTTGACCCAGCCTTCGGGCGGGATGTCGAGCGCCGCCTGCGGCAGCAGGGCGCCGTACGCGGTGACCGGGCAGCAGTCGGGGGCGATAGCCCGCAGCCGGTCGAGGAAGTCAGGATCGCGGGGCTTGGCCGGCTTGAGCACCTCGATCCCGGCTTCGTCGGCGCGCTCGCCGACCGGGCTGACCGCATTCCGCCGGCCGCGGCCGGCCTGCGCGTCCGGACGGGTGATCACCGCGACCACCTCGTGCCGAGACCGCAGGATCGCCTCCAGCGACGGAAGCGCGGCACGCGGAGTACCCGCGAACGCGACGCGCATAAGCTGTCCGATCCCGTGCGCTAGTAGGCAGCGCCGCGGGTGGAGTGCGGCGAGACCTTGACCTGCTGGAGCGACTCGCCCCACCACTCGGCGGAACGGATCGCCTTCATCGCCTGCTTGCGCTGCTCGGGGTCGAGCCTGTCGATGAACAGCACGCCGTCCAGGTGGTCGGTCTCGTGCTGCACGCACCGCGCCATCTGGTGCGTGCCCTCCAGCGTCACCGGCTCGCCGTGCATGTCGAAGCCGCTAGCGACGATCCGGAGCGAGCGCTTGGTCGGGAAGGCGAGGCCGGGGAACGACAGGCAGCCCTCGTCGTCGGTCTCCTCCTCAGCGGAGAGCCGGAGCGACGGGTTGATCAGATGGCCGAGCTGATCATCGATGTAGTAGGTGAAGACGCGCAGGCCGACGCCGATCTGCGGGGCAGCCAGGCCTACCCCTGGCGCTTCCATCATGGTGTCGGTGAGGTCCTGGACGAGCCTGCGGAGCTCCGCATCAAAGTCGTGCACCGGCTCAGCCGGGGTACGCAGCACGGGGTCGCCGAAAAGGCGGATCGGCCTAACGCTCACCAGGGTCCTCCGAAACGCGCGACGCAGCGTCGCTCATCTGTCTGCAGCGTGTTGTTTCCTACAGCGTGTTCTCGGATTCCAGTCTATGGCCGGCTGACCGGCGGGCTGGGCGCCTCAGTCCGCACGGCGGCGCGGGATCGTGCCTTGAACGCCGCCTTGCGCGCCGCCTTGGCCACCGCCGGGTCATGATGATGCTCGCCGAGCGCGGTGAGCAGCCCGATCAGGCCCGGGTGGGAGACCTGCCAGAGGCCAGCCACCAGCTTCGCCTGGCCGCCCGACGGCAGGTCGGGCAGCAGCTCGGCCACCACGTCCGCCGGCTGGGCCTCCTCGAGCAGGCCGGCGCCCAGGTTGACGAGGAGCCACTCCTGGTCGTCCCGGCCGAGATCGGCCTGATCTCCGTGGTCCCGCAGCCACACCGCGGCGTGCGGCCGGAGCACCGGATCGGTGAGCGCTTCCCGCACGGCGGGTATGGCCTCGTCACCGACCCGGTCGAGCACGGCGAAGGCGGCTCCGCGAAGTCCTGGTGATCCGCCCCTGGCCGCATCCATCAGCTCGGCCGCGGCCTCCCCCGGCCCGCGCTCGGCCAGCCAGGCCGCGATCTCGGCCTCGCCCTCTTCCGCGTCATAGTCGGCCAGCGCGGCGAGCAGCACGGCCGCGCGGTCCTGCGCGAGCTGGCCGGCCACCGGGAGCTGCCAGCCCCGCGCCCGGAGCCGTTCGTGCACTCCCCAGGTGCCCAGCCGGGACAGCGCAACGGTGAGCACCCCGGCCTCCTCGTCGCTGCCGAGATCGACCACGCCGAGATCGGCCAGTGTCTCGAGGGCTGCCGACAGCGTCACGATGTCGGGCCGGTCACGGTCGGTTTCCGGGTCGTCAGCGAGTTGCTGCGGGACAAGGTCGCCGGGCAGCCCCTGCTGGCGCGCCGTCTCGTACGCCTCGAACAGCGCGTCTATCCGCACCGGACCGCCGACCGTATAGAGCGCGGTCACCAGGCCGTCCAGCTCCGTTGTGCGCAGGATCACGCCGAGTGCCTCATCCCAGAGGCCGAGCACGGCCTCCGGATCGCCGGCGGACAGGATGTCCGCCTGCTTACCGGAACCGGCCCAGCCGAGCATGCGCGCGCCCGCGGCCACCTGCCAGGCGGCCTTCAGCTCCTCCTGGGTGAGGTCGAGCTCCTCGGCCGCCGATGCGGCGGCCGCGGCGGTGAGGCCGGCTCCGTCCCGTCCGGCAGCCCAGCGGGCCAGGTCACGCGCCGCGCGCAGGAGTGGCGCCACCCGGGCGGCCGCCGCGAGTTCGTCCCTGGGGGCGAGCCGCACCACGGGCGGTCGGGGGGTGGTTCGAGCGGTCCTTGGCGAGGTAGCCACCCATGCACCATACGGCGTCCGGGGCGCGCAACGGCCACTTGTGACCGTCTATATGAGGTCAAGCGGGTCCATCTGCACCCGGACGGCGCCTGCGGCCTTACGGGCGCTGCGCAAGGCCTGAGCTGCCTGAAGAGCGCGGGCGAGGCCTGCTCCCTGCGACCTCGGGACGCGGAAGAACACGCGCACTTCGGCGGCGTCGGAGTCGTCGGTGACCAGAGCGTCACCGCCAGCGGGAACCGGCCCGAGCACCTCCGCGCCGGGCGGCAGCGCGGCGGCGTCGATCAGCTCGCTGACCGCCGTCTGCGGTCCCAGGGCAGCGGCCATCCGGACCGACGGGGGGAACCTCAACTGCTCACGTTCGGCGCGTTCCCGTTCGGAATGGATAACGGGATCCCAGCGGATCAGGGCCTGGACGGGCGCCAGCGAGGAATCGGCCACCACGACGACCCGGCCGCCTGCCGAGGCCGGCCGGACCAGGGCCGCGGCGTTGAGCCACCGGCGCAGTGCCTCCTCGGCCGCGCGCAGGCTGGCCCGGCCGGCCAGGATCCGGCCGTCCAGCAGCAGCGCGGCCGCGTATCCGCCGCGCGCGGCCGGCTCGGCGCCCGGGGTGGATACCACCACGGCGGGCGTCCCGGGCACGGACGCGATCGCGGCCTGCCCGCGCGAGGTGCGCACCGGAACCGAGGGGAACGCGCGGCCCAGCTCCTCCGCGGTGCGGGCTGCCCCGGTGACGATCGACCGCAGGCCGGCGTGCCCGCACTGCGGGCAGCGCCATGCTGCCGCCAGGGCGCCGCACCAGGCACACTGCGGCGCCGCATCGGCGGCTCCCAGCGCCAGCGGCCCGGCGCATGCCGGGCAGCGGGCCTGCTCGCGGCAGCGCCCGCAGGCCATGGCCGCGAGGTAACCGCGGCGGGGCACCTGCACGAGTACCGGACCGCGGGCGAGCGCTTCCCTGGCCGTCCGTAGCGCCAGGCTGGGCAGCCGTGCCGCGCTGGCCGCCTCGTCCCTGGCCAGCTCGTCGTCGCCGCCGGTCCCCCGGATCAGCGGGGCGAGGCTCCGCACCGTGGGCCTGGCGGCGATGACCGGATGCGCCCAGCCGGTGGTGACGAGCTGCGTCACCTCCGCCGTCCGGGCGAACCCGCCGATCAGGGCGGCGGCCTTCTGCCGGTGGGCGCGCAGGGCGAGCACCTCCCGGGCGTGCGGGTACGGCGCCCGCCGCTCCTCGTGCAGGTCGTCCCCGTCGTCCCAGGCCACGACGAGACCCAGGTCGCGGACCGGCGCGAACATGGCCGCCCGCAGGCCGGCCACGACCCGGATGTCGCCGCGCAGGACGGACAGCCAGCGGCGGTAGCGTTCGGCGGGACCGAGGCCGGCGGACAGGCAGACATGGTGGCCCTGGGCCAGCTGCCCACTGAGGGCCTCGTCCAGCTGATCAAGGTCCCTGGTGTCGGGGACGACGATCAGGGCGCCGCGGCCGGCCGAGGCCGCCGTGGCGGCGGCGATGGCGATCTCTTCGGCCCAGTGCGGGCCAGGCAGGGCCGACCAGGCCGCCCGCGGGGCCCGGCCGTCGGCGAGGGCGGCCAGGAACGCCTCGCCCGCCGGGTAGCGGGTCCACGGCCCTGGCGCGGGGCGCGGGATCGGGGCTGAGGGTGCGTCAGGGGCCACCTCGCGGCCGGGCGGCCGGGCGGATTCTGCCGCGGCGTGCCGAGGCGGGATCGCGAGCCGGAGCACGTCGGCCAGGGTGCCGGCGTACCTGTCGGCGACCGCTCGGGCCAGGCCGGCGGTCTCCGGCGTCAGGACGGGCTCCGGCGAGATCACCCGCTCCAGGAAGGCCAGCCTGCCCGCGTGCTCGCTGGCGGCTTCCCGGGCGAGCAGGTACCCGTCCACCAGCTGGCCCGCGAAGCGCACCCGGACGCGGCAGCCGGGGACGGCGGACTCGGCGAACCGCTCGGGCACCAGGTAGTCGAAGGGCCGGTCCAGATGTGCGAGAGAGAGGTCGACCGCGACCCGGGCGACCGGCAGCCGTTCGGCAGCGACTGGCGCTGGCCGGGCTCGCCGTGGCCGCCTACCCGGGGCGGGAGCCGCGCGCGACTCCTGGGCTGCATGTGCCCCCGGGACTGCGCGCGACTTCTCGGTTGCGAGCGAGCCCGGGGCAGCCCGCAGCGCCCGGGCACTATCCGGCGGCTGCGACACGTGTCCGTCCTACCAGAGTCGTCACCCTGTTCAGCCGCGCTCTTGTCTGCGTGCGACATGCAGGACGGCACCCCAGTGGCGGCGCAGGCGGCCGTCGGGCCGCTGGGCGAGCCGCCGCCTGATCTCGCCGTACAGGCGCTCCCGCTGCCATGCCTCCATCGTGATGTGGCTGGAGAACGTGTCGAGCAGGGCGAGGTACCCCTCGGCGTCGTAGCCGACCTCCCAGTCGAAGTGGCGGACGGCGACGTCCCCGAAGAGACCGCTGCCGGTGATCTCGGCCCTGCTGTCGGGCAGGTCGCCTGGGCGCGGCCGGGTCACATCCCCGGGCAGGCCCGCACCGATCTCGTCGCAGACATCCTGGATCTCGGCGAAGAACGGATCACCGCCGTCGGGAAAGACATGGGCGGCGCTCCAGAAGGCCAGGTGCCCGCCGGGACGCAGCAGTTCCCAGGCCCGCTGATAGCGCACGGCGGGGTTGACCCAGTGCCAGGCGGTCGCCGCGAAGACGAGGGCGAAGCGATCCCCCGCGCGCGGCCGCCAGGTCTCGAAAGCGGCCGCCACGATGTCCACGTCCGGGAAGCCGGCCAGGTTGCGCCGGGCGGCCGCAGCCAGCCGCGGCCCGATCTCAAGACAGGTGAGCCCGAATCCTCGGCGGGCGAGCGGGATGGTTGCCTTCCCGGTGGCGCAGCCGATCTCCAGGAGCCGGTCGCCGGCCTTGAGCCGGGCCAGCCCGGCCAGCGTGTCGAAGAGCTCTGCGGGATACGGCGGCCGGGCGCGCTGGTAGAGGTCGGCCGCCGAGTCGAATGTCGTCCGCAGCTGTTGCCGGTCACCTGCCACAACGCCCATCATCCCCCGGAGGGCCGACCGCGATCAGCTGCCGAACAGGCGCTGCCGGGCGGGCAGGCGGCAGGCGGGCGGCGTCCGGGTCCGGCAGCCGGCGGCCGGCTGACCCGTCGCTACACCCGCTGCCGGGCGTACGACGGGTCCTGACCGCCTTGCGCGCGGTCAGGCGAGGGCAGGCACGCGCACGAACAGCGCCGCGCGGCGCACCGTGACGTCCAGCGACGGTCCCGGGGAGATGATCTCGCCGTTGACGTCGCGCGGCAGCGTGCGGCCGGCGCGAATCTCGACCCGGGACCAGCGTCAGCGGCGGGAGTTCGGCATCGGATAGGCGGCCGGCCGGCCGAATGCCATGCCGACGGTGAGCGGGTCGGTCACGATGATGTCGTGGCGGGCGGCGACGGCCGCCACGATCTGCTGCCAGTCGCTGTAGCAGTACCGTTCCTCGTCGTTGGTCCAGTGCAGGTTTGGGTTGCTGGAGGTGCAGTCCCAGCGTGTCTTGTTGCGGGTGTACGGCGGGCTGGTCCCGGTCACCAGGATGAACGCCTGCAGGGTGAACCACTGACCGGGCCGCAGCGCGCCGATCCGGAGGATCACCTGAGCCGGCGAGGTGTACCGCCGGGAGCTGACGATGGAGCATGGCGCCGAGGGAGTGTTGCAGGCGCCCCCGGACACCGCCTCGGTTTCCTGCCAGTACGGGGCGGTGGTCCCGGCCGCGTCCTTGGTCAGCCCGCTGCTGTTATAGCGACGGCCCCAGGCGAAGCAGTTCGCGGAGTAGCCGGCCTGCACCGTCTGCGGCAGGGGCTGCGCGCCGGGATAGGCGATCATGCCATGTGCGCCGGGCAGGCCGTGGTCCTCGATGGTGGCCGCCGAGCCGCACGTCTCCGCGTACAGCTGGGCGGGGGTGAGCTTGCTCATGTTGGCCGGGTAGGTCGCCGTGTGCGACACGAACGACCAGCCGTAGTACTTAGCCAGGTCGGTCGCGTCGTCCCAGGATGCGGTCAGCGAATCACCGCTGTGCGCGCACACCCGGGCCGTCGCGTTGGTCTTGTCGGTGACCAGCGTGCCGGCGCCGGTCATCCCCAGCGACTGCAGATACGGCGCCACTACCGTGCCCAGCGGCTCGATCCCCGTGTCGTTACTGACGCAGCCGTCCGCCGCGCCCATCTCGGTGCGGGAGAACAGCAGCGTCACGAACGGCCCCGGGGAATTCTGCTTGCTCTGTCCGGCCGCAGCGCGCGGGGAAAAGTGGCTCACCGCGGCAACCGGTCCAGGCGGGGTCACCGCCGCACCGGCGCCAGCCACCGCCGCCGTGCTGACTGCGGCACCGGCGAAGGCCGCCAGGCACAGCGCTCGTGCGCGAATCCGTCGATAAAGGGTCATGTCCTCACCGCATATTACCGATTCTAAAACTGGGAATTCGCCAGAACGCACACCGCCCGGCGGACGTCAGCGAGGCCGGGATGTTGCTGGTGGTCAAACAGCGGGGTCAGGGATCACGGGTTCGAGGATCACTGCGGCCGAGCAGCTGATCTGGTGAGCGAGCCCGCTCCGGCTAATCGTGCTCAGCCACTGGTTACCGAAGAATAACAAAAGCGGAATTACCAGAACAATTACGTACAGCCCAGGTCAAGCCAGGAATGCGGTCGGCAAGCGAGTTATGCGACAGCAGCTGATTTATCCGACCCCCTACCATTGGCATCAGGACAACTACCAGTACGCAGCAGTCTCACGACGCCCACGGTTGACGGTCAAGAGACTTGGACAAGATATTACCTACCGTGTGAAATTATCGACAGCCGGTAACCATGAGGGCGCGTTCCAGTCGCCGGGCCCGGAACAACGGAGCGGGCGGCCAGAGCCGCCGCCGCGTGTGTCCGCCAGGAGGTCCACCCCGGCCGGGCCGCCCCGGCAGCCGTCTACAGGCCGGCAGCCCTGCGGAGCGCCTCCACCCGGTCAGTGCGCTCCCACGAGAAGTCGGGCTCCTCGCGGCCGAAGTGCCCGTAGGCGGCCGTCTGGGAGTAGATCGGCCGGAGCAGGTCGAGGTCCGCGGTGATCGCCGCCGGCCGCAGGTCAAACACGGACATGACCGCGTCCTGGATCCGCTCCACCGGAACCCGCTCGGTGCCGAAACACTCCACGAACAGCCCGACCGGCTTGGCCTTACCGATGGCGTAGGCGACCTGTGTCTCGCACCGGTCGGACAGCCCGGCCGCCACGATATTCTTGGCCACCCAGCGCATCGCGTAGGCGGCGCTGCGGTCCACCTTGGACGGGTCCTTGCCGGAGAAGGCGCCGCCGCCGTGCCTGGCCATGCCGCCGTACGTGTCGATGATGATCTTGCGGCCGGTCAGCCCCGCGTCGCCCATCGGACCGCCCACCTCGAACCGCCCGGTGGGGTTCACCAGCAGCCGGTAGTTGGTCGTATCGATGTCAAGCTCGGCGATCACCGGCTCCACTACGTGCTCCCGCACGTCGGGGGCCAGCAGTTCCTTCAGGTCGATGTCGGGTGCGTGCTGCGCGGAGATGACCACGGTGTCGAGCCGCACCGGGACGTCCCCGGCGTACTCGATGGTGACCTGCGTCTTGCCGTCCGGCCGCAGGTACGGCACGACGCCGCTGCGCCGGACCGCGGTGAGCCCCCGGGCCAGCCGGTGCGCAAGCATGATCGGCAGCGGCATCAGCTCCGGCGTCTCCCGGCAGGCATAGCCGAACATCATGCCCTGATCGCCCGCGCCCTGCCGGTCGAGCTCGTCCTCGCCCTCGCCCTCGCGAAACTCGTAGCCCTCGGCCACGCCCCTGGCGATGTCGGGTGACTGCGACCCGATCGAGACGGAGACACCGCAGGATGCCCCGTCGTAGCCCTTCTTGGACGAGTCGTACCCGATCTCCAGGATTTTCTCCCTGATGATTCCCGGGATGTCCACGTACGTCCGGGTGGTGACCTCCCCGGCGACGTGAACCTGGCCGGTGGTGATCAGGGTCTCCACGGCCACCCGGCTGGACGGATCGTCCTTGATCATGGAATCAAGGAGGGCATCACTGATCTGGTCGGCCATCTTGTCCGGATGGCCCTCGGTAACCGACTCAGAGGTGAAGAGGCGACGAGCCACGTGGTTTCCTTTGCTGCCGGGCGGACGTTTCGCCGCAGTTTATCCACGTCGGGGTACCCATGTCTGCCGGGGGAGATCCAGCCGGAGTCAGGAGAGCCTGGCTGCGACCATATCCCAGACCACGTCGGCGAGCGCATCCTTGCGGCCGCGGGGGACGTGCGTGACCGCGCCGTCGGCCGCCAGCACCAGCGCCTCGTTGTCCGTCGCCCCGAACGCGAGCCCGCCGCCTACCTGGTTGACCACAAGCAGGTCGCAGCCCTTGCCGGCCAGCTTGGCCCGGCCGTTGCTGAGCAGGTCCTCGGTTTCCGCGCCGAAGCCGACGACGACCTGGCCCGGATGACTGCGCTGAGCCGACAACTCGCGCAGCACGTCCGGATTCTCCGTCAGCCGGATCGGCTCCGGCCCGGCACCGGATTTCTTGATCTTCGATTCATTCCGAACGGCGGGGCGGTAGTCAGCCACGGCGGCCGCCATCACCACCGCATCGGCACCGGCCGCGGCGGAGACCATCGCCTCCCGCAGCTGCAGCGCCGACACCACCCGGATGACCTTGGTGCCGGCCGGGTCATCGAGCGTGACGTTCGCCGACACCAGCGTCACGTCCGCGCCGCGGGCGACCGCGGTGGCCGCCAGCGCGTACCCCTGCAGGCCGGACGACCAGTTACCGAGGAACCGGACCGGGTCCAGCTCCTCCCGGGTGCCGCCGGCCGAGATCACGACGCGCCGCCCGAGCAGGTCCGGCTGCAGGCCATCGCGGCCCCGGTCCAGCACCCGGAGCGCCACCCCGGCCAGCTCGGCAGGCTCGGGTAGTCGGCCGGGCCCGGTGTCCGGGCCGGTCAGCCGGCCGGTCGCGGGCTCAAGCACCATCGCGCCCCGGTCCCGGAGCAGGGCCACGTTGGCCTGGGTGGCCGGGTGCTCCCACATCTCGGTGTGCATGGCGGGCGCGAAGACGACCGGGCTGCGGGCCATCAGCAGCGTGGCCGTCAGGAGGTCGTCGGCGCGGCCCGCGGCCGCCCTGGTCAGCAGATCCGCGGTGGCGGGAGCGATAAAGACCAGGTCAGCCCACTGACCCAGGGTGACATGCGGAACCTCGTGCACGTCCGTCCACGCGTCCGTGGTCACCGGCTTGCCGGACAGCGCAGCCCAGGTGGCCTCGCCGACGAAGCGCAGCGAGTCGCGCGTGGGTATGACACGTACCTCGCAGCCCGCTTCGGTCAGCCGCCGGAGCAGCTCGCAGGCCTTGTAGGCCGAGATACCGGCGCCAACGCCGAGGATGACGTGCCGTGGCATGTCCTGCCGTACCTGGATGGCCGAAACTCAGTTCCCCGCCGCGGGTCAGACGGGCGTTTCCTCTGGCTCGATGGCCTCGGCAGTCAGCAGCCCTTCGCGGATCTCGCGCAGCGCGATCGAGAGGGGCTTCTCCTGGACGCGGGTCTCGACCAGAGGCCCGACGTACTCCAGCAGCCCCTCGCCCAGCTGGGCGTAGTAGGCGTTGATCTGCCGTGCCCGCTTGGCAGCCATGATCACCAGGCGGTACTTGCTGTTGACCACGCCGAGGAGCTCATCAATCGGCGGGTTCGTAATGCCTTCCGGGGCGGGAGTCCCTGCCACCTTCTGCCTTCCATGGGTTATAAGTCACCGAAGCATCAAGGCTACCAGCTCATCGCACACTTCCTGGACGGACGTGTTGACGAGGGTGACATCAAACTCCGGCTCCGCGGCCAGCTCGACGCGCGCCTCATCCAGGCGCCGCCGGATGATCTCGGGTGCCTCGGTGCCCCGCCCGTTGAGCCTGCGGACCAGCTCGTCCCATGACGGCGGGGCCAGGAACACGAGCAGAGCGTCCGGGTCGGCCGTGCGCACCTGCCGGGCGCCCGCGAGGTCGATCTCGAGCAGGACCGGCACCCCGGCGGCCAGCTTCGCCTCCACCGGCGCGCGCGGGGTGCCGTGCCGGTGGCCGACAAACGTCGCCCACTCGAGCAGGTCGCCGGACGCGATCAGCCGGTCGAACTCTTCCTCGTCGACGAAGTAGTACTCCCGGCCGTCCACCTCACCGGGCCTGGGCGGCCGGGTCGTTACCGATACCGACGTCCAGACCTGCGGATAGGACTGGCGAATCCGCGCGAGAACGGTGCTCTTGCCGACCCCGGAGGGTCCGGAGAGCACGGTCAGCCTGGCACGGTTGCCGGCAGATGCCTGCCCGGAACCGGACGACGTGGCCGTGCCCTCGCCCCCTCGATCGCGGCGATCGGTCAGATATCACCGCCGAATTCGGTCTCAAGCGCTGCCCGCTGGTTGGCGCCAAGGCCACCAACGCGCCGGGACTCCGCAATGCCGAGCCGCTCCATGATCTGCTTGGCCCGCACCTTGCCGACGCCAGGCATCGACTCGAGCAGGGCCGAGACCTTCATCTTGCCGATCACGTCATCCGACTTGCCGTCCTTGAGCACCTGGGGCAGCGTCGTCGAGCCGCGCTTGAGGCGATTCTTGACCTCTGCACGCTCCTTGCGCGCCCTGGCAGCCTTCTCCAGGGCGGCAGCACGCTGATCGGGTGTAAGGGGAGGAAGAGCCACGCCGGTTCACCTCGGGTTTCGTATCGAAAAACTCGCTTCGGGAGGGGAAACTAGCGAGTTCAGAGCGCTACGGCAACGTGAACCCCCGTTTGTCGTGTCAGAAATTGGCGATAACTACCATCCGCTAATGACCGAATACTAACCGCTACGCCCCGAGGCCGGAGAGTTGTCCGCAGCCACGGCGCCCTCGCCTGGCCGGAAACCCGCTTCCGGGACATATGCCCAGGTACAAGGTTACGGCTACTCTTGCCTCCCAGGTTACGGGCCACGCCGGCCCGCCCGGTGACCGGCCTCACCATTCGGCGGGTGAGCCATCCTCGTGCTGCCAGACGGGCGGCCGCCAGCGGTGCCCCACCCGGTCGGTCCGCTGCACGGCTTCCTCGTCCACGGTGATGCCGAGCCCGGGCGGCCGGGCGATCGCGGCGGGCAAGTCCCGCCAGGCGCGCGCGGCGTCAGCCGACCCTGGCCCGGGTCGGCGGCTCCGCCGCAAGCTCGCCAGCCGTGGCCACGTCCTCGCCGGCCGCGCGCACGATCCTGGGCCGCAGGCGGCCGAAGTACAACGCCGCGGTGACGAACCCGACGCCCACCGGCGCGCCGGCGCCGACCAGCGTGAGCGTGTGCCGCCGCCGGATTCCGGCAGCGCTCCAGGCCGCTTCCGGCAGGCCCCAGCCGTCGATGAACGCCCACACCGGCAGGCCCACCAGGGCCACGATGAGCATCGTGACCGCCAGCTGTGTCGCGCTGAGCCCGAGCAGCTTGAGCGCGCTGGCCGCGAGGACGAACGCGAGGATCGGGCGGAGCAGGAAGTTGGACGCGCGGGAGGACAGCCACGATCCCGCCAGCACGCCGGGGATGCCGCCGAGCGCGATCGCGGCGGTGACCCCGAACTGCAGGCCGCCGAACAGCGCATGCCCGATGGCGGCCGACCCGACCAGCGGGATGGACTGCACGATGTCGGTGCCGACCAGGCGCCGCATCGACATCTGCGGATAGACGATCATCAGCAGCACGATCATGAGCGACCCGGCGCCGACTGACGTGATGCCGACGAGCAGCCCGCCGAACACGCCTATGGCGACGGTCAGCAACCGCTTCACGGGGACCTTGGCG
The DNA here is from genome assembly GCA_963702235.1 of uncultured Actinomycetes bacterium. Taxonomy (GTDB): domain Bacteria; phylum Actinomycetota; class Actinomycetes; order Streptosporangiales; family Streptosporangiaceae; genus PALSA-505. Next base: position 46,883 of record CAVPBZ010000007.1, on the reverse strand, counting down.
TCGCCTCCCTCGCCGTCGTCCTCCGGCGTCTTGCGCCACCCGGCGCTGTCCATCAGCATGCGGACGATCATCGCGGCGGCCGCCAGGATGATCGCCGCGCCCATGGCGTACTCGATGTTCGTCTGCATGGCCTTGCCGGAACCGAGCGCATGGTCGATGAACACGCCGGCGAACGCCGCCGGGACCGATCCCAGGCACAGCCATGCCACCAGGCCCATGTGCACGGTGCCCTTGCGGAAGTGGACGGCACCGCCGAACGGCTTCATGATCGCGGACGCGACGATGTCGCTGGACACCGCGGAACTAGGCGTCACGCCGAACAGCAGGATGAGGATCGGCGTCATCAGCGCGCCGCCGCCCGCCCCCGTCATGCCGACGAGCAGACCCACGATCAGACCAGCAATGACGATACTCAGGCTCACGAGGACCTCCGCGAGAGTGTCTCTCTGTGCGGCTGCCTCACGCAGCCGCCTGCCATGCACCCCGTCGTACTCATTGGGACGAGGATAAGGGATTTTCCCATCAATTCCATCTAAAAACTGGAGGGGATTCTTCCCGTTTTTACCAGTCGACAAAGCCGGGATTCTCGTGAACGCCTGCATACGTCGGCAATACGCGAATGCAGAGGGGTCTAACCGTCCCCCGAAAAAGTGACGCAGATCGCCTTGCGCAGCACCCGAAGCCCCGCAACGGCGCCCCAGAACAGTGACCGGCGCGCGCGTCCTGGCCGTCCAGGCCGTCCAGGCCGTCCACGCCGTCCTGGCCGTCCTGGCCGTCCTGGCCGTCCTGGCCGTCCTGGCTGTCCTGGCGGGCCGAGGCGCCCTCATACTCGGCGCCCGCCCCCCACCCGCCGATCTCGCATGCTGAGACACCAGAACGACTTTCCATGCGCTGTAACCATTTTCTGTCCCACTTTGTCCGGTTTGGGAGTACCGAACGCATGGAAAGTCGGCGCCTGGGCCGACTTTGCACACCGCACGACCATGGGATCCGGACAAATCGGGCCTATTTTGGTCGTGGCGTGTGCAAAGTTAACGGTGATCATGGGTAGGCGATCAAGCTGGCCGCGAGGTGCGTCACGCGAGCGCGGCGCGAGGTGCGTCACGCGAGCGCGGCGCGAGGTGCGTCACGCGCGGGCGGAGCGGGCGGAGTCCCGCGAGCGGAGCGGGGTGACGCGCGGGGGTGCCGGGATGGGCGCGGGATTCGCGCATGGGTGCAGGGTCTAGCTGGACGCCGGGCGGGGTTAGGTGGCCGCGGGGACGTGCTTGCGGAGGGACGCGACGATCGCAGCAGCGGCGGCGCCGGGGTCGGGTGCGCCGGTGATGGCGCGCCCGATCACCAGCAGGTCCGCTCCTGCGCTCATCGCCTCCTCTGGCGTGGCCACGCGGGCCTGATCGTGCGCGTCGGTGCCGGCCGGCCGGACCCCGGGCGTGACCAGGGTGATGCCGGGACCCACCTCGGCCCGCACGGCGGCCACCTCGCGCGGCGAGCAGACCAGGGCGCTCGCCCCGGCGTCCACGGCGAGCGCGGCCAGGCGCAGCACCCAGTCCCCGGTCGTGGCGGTCACGCCGATCGCGTCCAGATCCCTGCCGCTGAGCGAGGTGAGCACGGTGACGGCGGCGATCGGGGTGTCCGGGGCGGCCTCGACGGCGGCCCGGATCATCGCGGGGCCGCCGGCCGCGTGCACGGTGAGCAGTTGCGGCCGCAGCCGCGCGACCGCGCGGGCGGCGCTGGCGACGGTCGCCGGGATGTCGTGCAGCTTCAGGTCGAGGAAGATCTGCACTCCGCTCGCGCCCCGCACCGAGGCCACCACCTCGGGCCCGTACCGCAGGTAGAGCTCCAGCCCGATCTTCACGGTGCTGACGTGCGGGGTGACCAGGCCGGCCCACCGCGAGGCGATTTCCAGGTTCGGCGCGTCGAGCGCGACGGCGATCGGTGCAGGGTTAGTCACGGGTGCTCATCCTAGGTTGTAGTTCTTGACCGCAGGGGCGGGCTGGTGAGCCAGCCCGATGGCGTCCGTGAGCCGGTCCAGGCCGCCCCGGGCGAGCTCGTCGGCGAGCTCGCGCAGGACCCGGTCGCACGCGCCCGGGTCGTGGAAGATCACCGTGCCCAGGCTGACCATCGCGGCGCCGGCCAGGATCAGCTCGAGCGCGTCCCGGCCGGTGCGGACGCCGCCCATGCCGATGATCGGGACGTCCGGCAGCGCCTGCCTGACCTGCCAGATGCACCGGACCGCGACCGGGCGGATGGCCGGCCCGGACAGCCCGCCGGTGAGGCCGGCCAGGACCGGGCGCATGGTCCGGGTGTCGATGGCCACGCCGAGCAGCGTGTTGATCAGCGACAGGCCGTCGGCGCCCGCCGCCACGCAGGACCGGGCGATCGTCACGATGTCGGTGACGTCCGGTGACAGCTTAGCGAAGACCGGGATGTCGTAGCGGGTACTGGCCCGCACCGCCTCGATGACCCGCGCCGCGGCGTTCGGGTCGCAGGCGAACACGGTGCCGCGGTCCTCGACGTTCGGGCAGGAAATGTTCACCTCGATCGCGGTGACCCCGGGGGCGTCGGACAGCCGCCGGGCCAGCTCGGCGTACTCGGCGGCGCTGCTGCCGGCTATGGACACCACCGCGCGGGCGCCCTGGGTGAGCAGCCAGGGCAGGTCGCGCTGCAGGAACGCGTCGATACCAGGGCCCTGCAGCCCGATCGAGTTCAGCATCCCGCTGGGCGTCTCGGCCATCCGCGGGGTAGGCCGCCCGGACCGCGGCGCCAGCGTGATCGACTTGGTGACGACCGCGCCGAGCCTGGCCACGTCGGTGAACCGCGACAGCTCCCGGCCGGCGCCGGCGCAGCCGGAGGCGGTGAGGATGGGGTTGGGCAGCTCGACGTGGCCCAGCTTGGTCCGCAGGTCAATCGGCATGGCGGTGTCCAGACATCCGGTGCGTACGCTTCGGCGACGTGGCGCCGTACTCCTTGGTCCGCAGGTCAATCGGCATGGCGGTGTCCAGACATCTCGGGCGGGCAGGGCCACGACGTGGCTCCGCGCTTGACGGCGCGCCTGGTGCGCAGGGCGCGCCTGGTGCGCAGGGTGCGCCTGGTGCGCAGGGTGCGCAGGTCAGCCGGCATGACGCCGGCCATTCTGGCTGTCCGGCCTGGCTTCCTCGCCGGCCGGCCGCCAGCCGGGCGCGCCCAGCGTGTCGAACGGGATCGTGCCCACGTCGTCCCAGCGCACCGACTGACCGCTGAAGACCGGGCCGTCCACGCAGGACCGGGTCATCCTGGTTACCCCGTCCGCGCCGGTCACCGGCAGCACGCAGGTCATGCAGACCCCGATGCCGCAGGCCATGGACTCCTCGACGGAGGCGAGCACCGGGATCTCGTACCCGTCGGCGAACCCGGTCACCGCGCGCAGCATCGGCATCGGGCCGCAGGCGTAGATGACCTCGGTGCGGGCCTCGTGGATGACCCGGGCCAGCGCGTCGGTGACCACGCCGCGCACGCCGAGCGAGCCGTCCTCGGTGGTGATCGTGGCGCTGCGGCCGCTGCGGCGCGCGGTCAGCGCGCCGAACACCCGGTCGGCGCTCGCGGCGCCGAGCAGGAAGTCCACCGTGCTGCCCCGGGCGCGCAGCCTGCTCGCCAGCGGGAACAGCGGCGCGCTGCCGTAGCCGCCGCCGATCAGCAGGCAGCTGGCCGGATCGCGGGGCAGCGGGAACGGGCGGCCCAGCGGCCCGGTGATGTCCACCACGTCCCGTGACCGCAGGCCCGCCAGCCAGCGGGTGCCCGGGCCGCGGGCGGCGAACACGAACTCCACCGTGCCGCCGTGATCGGCGCGCGCGTCGTGGATGGAGAACGCCCGGCGCAGCAGCATCGAGCTGTCCGGGCCGCCCACGGCCACCGCGACGAACTGGCCGGGCCGGAACGCCCGGGCGATCCGCGGCGCCACCACGGTCATCGCGTGGTAGGCGTCGATCCGGCGCACGGTCAGCACCGGCGCGGCCAGCTGCGCCGGCGCCATCTCTGCCTTCTCGTCGGGCTCGGTCATGATCCCTGGCCTGTCCCGTCTGCCCCGGCGCGCAGCCGGGCCGCGTGCTCCTGCAGCGACCGGACCCCGACCTCGCCCCGGGTGATCGCCTCGATGCCCTGCACGGCCGCGGCCAGGCCCGCCGTCGTCGTCACGCAGGGGATCCCGCGCCGGACGGCGGCGGTCCTGATCTCGTAGCCGTCCATCCGAGGCCCCGGCTGGCCGCCGGCGCCGAACGGCGTGTTGACGATGAGATCTACCTCGCCGTCCAGCAGCCTGGTCACGATCGTCGGCTCGCCGTCGGGTCCCGGCCCGTCGCTGTGCTTGCGCACGATCCTGGCCCGGATGCCGTTGCGCCGCAGCACCTCGGCGGTGCCCTGGGTGGCCCAGATCTCGAAGCCCAGGTCGGCCAGCCGCTTCACCGGGAAGATCATCGACCGCTTGTCGGCGTTGGCCACCGAGACGAACGCCCGGCCCTTGACCGGCAGCGCGCCGTAGGCGGCGGCCTGGGACTTGGCGTAGGCCGTGCCGAACACCTCGTCGATCCCCATCACCTCGCCGGTCGAGCGCATCTCGGGGCCGAGCACGGTGTCCACGCCCTCACCGCGCGCGTCCCGGAACCGGCTGAACGGGAGCACCGCCTCCTTGACCGCGATCGGCGCGTCCAGCGGCAGGGTCCCGCCGTCGCCTGCGGCCGGCAGCAGGCCCTCGGCGCGCAGCTCCGCGATAGTCGCGCCGAGCATGATCCGGGCGGCCGCCTTGGCCAGCGGCGTGGCGGTCGCCTTGGACACGAACGGGACCGTGCGGGACGCCCGCGGGTTTGCCTCGAGCACGTACAGCGTCCCGGCCGCCAGCGCGTACTGCACGTTCAGCAGCCCGCGCACCCCGACCCCGGCCGCGATCCTGGCCGTGGACTCGCGGACCTTCTCCACGTCGCTACGGCCGAGGGTGATCGGCGGCAGCGCGCAGGCCGAGTCGCCGGAGTGGATGCCGGCCTCCTCGATGTGCTCCATCACCCCGCCGAGGAACAGCTCGGTCCCGTCGTACAGCGCGTCCACGTCGATCTCGATCGCGTCATCGAGGAACCGGTCGATCAGCACCGGGTGCTCGGGGCTGATCTGGGTGGCCCGCTGCACGAACGCCTCGAGCGCGGTGTCGTCGTAGACGATCTCCATGCCGCGGCCGCCGAGCACGTACGACGGCCGGACCAGCACCGGGTAGCCGATCTCGTCGGCGATGGCCTTGGCCTGCGGGTAGGAGACCGCGGTGCCGCTGCGCGGCGCGAGCAGGCCGGCCCGGGCCAGCACCTGGCCGAACGCGCCCCGGTCCTCGGCCAGGTGGATGGCCTCGGCGCTGGTGCCCACGATCGGCACCCCGGCGGCGGTGAGCGCCCGGGCCAGCCCCAGCGGCGTCTGCCCGCCGAGCTGCACGATCACCCCGGCGACCGGGCCGGTCTCCTGCTCGGCGTGCACCACCTCGAGCACGTCCTCGAGCGTCAGCGGCTCGAAGTACAGCCGGTCCGAGGTGTCGTAGTCGGTGGACACGGTCTCCGGGTTGCAGTTGACCATCACGGTCTCGTAGCCGGCCTGCGCCAGCGCGAACGAGGCGTGCACGCAGGCGTAGTCGAACTCGATGCCCTGGCCGATCCGGTTCGGCCCGCTGCCCAGGATGATCACCTTGGGCCGGTCACCGGACGGCACCTCGGTCTCGTCGTCATAGGTCGAGTACAGGTACGGGGTGCGGGCGGCGAACTCCGCGGCGCAGGTGTCCACGGTGTGGTAGACCGGCCGGACGGCGAGCGCGTGCCGCAGGTCCCGCACCCGGGATTCGGTCGTGCCGCGGAGCTGGCCGATCTGGGTGTCGGAGAACCCGGCCGCCTTGGCGGCGCGCAACGCCGGCGCATCCAGCGACGGTCCGGTCGCCAGCCGTTCGGCTTCTTCCTCGATGAACTTGACCTGGTCGACGAACCACGGATCGATGCCGCTGGCCGCCGACAGCTCGCCGACGGTGGCCCCGGCGCGCAGCGCCTGGTGCACGGTGCCCAGCCGGCCGTCGTGCGGGACGGCGCAGCGCGCGGTGAGCTCGGCCGCGTCGCCGGGCGGGCCGGCCCAGCTGAACTCGGCGCCGCGCTGCTCGAGCGAGCGCAGCGCCTTCTGCAGCGCCTCGGGGAAGCTGCGGCCGATGGCCATCGCCTCCCCCACCGACTTCATGTGCGTGGTGAGCACCGGGTCGGCGCCGGGGAACTTCTCGAAGGCGAACCGCGGCACCTTGACCACCACGTAGTCGAGCGCGGGCTCGAAGCTGGCCGGGGTCTCGCCGGTGATGTCGTTGCGGATCTCGTCCAGGGTGTAGCCGATGGCCAGCTTAACCGCGATCTTGGCGATCGGGAAGCCGGTGGCCTTGGACGCCAGCGCCGAGGACCGGGACACCCGCGGGTTCATCTCGATCACGACCAGCCGGCCGGTGCGCGGGTGCACGGCGAACTGGATGTTGCAGCCGCCGGTGTCCACGCCGACGGCGCGGGTCACCGCGATCGCGGTGTCGCGCATCTGCTGGTACTCGCGGTCGGTCAGCGTCATGGCCGGCGCGACCGTGACCGAGTCGCCGGTGTGCACGCCCATCGGGTCGATGTTCTCGATCGAGCAGACCACGACCACGTTGTCGGCGCGGTCGCGCATGAGCTCGAGCTCGAACTCCTTCCAGCCGAGGATCGACTCCTCAAGCAGCACCTCGCTGACCGGGCTCGCGTCCAGGCCGGCGCTGGCGATCAGGCGGAGGTCGCCGGGGGTGTAGGCGATCCCGGAACCGGAGCCGCCGAGCGTGTAGGACGGCCGGACCACGACCGGGTAGCCGAGTTCTTTGGCGGTGGCCTCGGCCTCGGCCAGCGAGCGGCAGATCCGGCTGGCCGGGACCTCGGCGCCGAGCCCGGTGACGATCTCCTTGAACCGCTCCCGGTCCTCGCCGGCCCTGATCGCCTCGATGTCGGCGCCGATCAGCTGCACCCCGTAGCGCGCCAGTATGCCCGCGTCGTGCAGCTCCACCGCCGCGTTCAGCGCCGTCTGCCCGCCGAGGGTGGGCAGCACCGCGTCCGGCCGCTCGATCGCGATCACCTTCTCCAGCACGTCCAGGGTGATCGGCTCCACGTACGTGGCGTCGGCGAACTCCGGGTCCGTCATGATCGTCGCCGGGTTGGAGTTGACCAGGCTGACCCGGATCCCCTCGGCCTTCAGCACCCGGCAGGCCTGGGTGCCCGAGTAGTCGAACTCGCACGCCTGGCCGATGACAATGGGCCCGGAGCCGATGACCAGGACCGAGTTCAGGTCGGCGCGGCGGGTCACCTGGCCGCCGCCATCAGCGTGCAGAACTCGTCGAACAGGTCGTCGGCATCATGCGGGCCGGGCGCGGCCTCGGGGTGATATTGAACTCCGAACGCTGGCGCCTCGAGCAGCCTGATGCCCTCGACGACGCCGTCGTTGAGGTTCAGGTGGGACACGACCGCGCGCCCGAACGGGGTCTCGAACGGTGCCTGGCCCTGGTCCGCGCCGGGCGGGCTGACCGCGAAGCCGTGGTTGTGGCTGGTGATGTAGACCCGGCCGGTGCGCAGGTCCTTGACCGGCTGATTCACGCCGCGGTGGCCGAACCGCAGCTTGTAGGTGTCCAGGCCCAGGGCGCGGCCGAGCAGCTGGCTGCCCAGGCAGATGCCGAAGACCGGCGTGCCCGCGGCCAGCACGCCGCGCATCGCGTCCACCGCATAGCCGGCCGCGGCGGGGTCGCCAGGGCCGTTGGAGAAGAACACGCCGTCGGGGCTGTGAGCGAGGATCTGGTCCGCGGTGGCGTCGGCGGGCAGCACGTTGACCTCGCAGCCGCGCAGTGCCATCCGGCGCGGGGTGGCGGCCTTGATGCCCAGGTTGACCGCGGCTACCCGGTACCGGGTGGCCGTTCCCGCCGGCGGCCGGACCGTGTACGGCTCGGCCGTGCTGACCTCGCGGGCCAGGTCGGCGCCGGCCATGCCCGGGCTGGCCAGCACCCGGGGCAGCAGCTCGGCCGGGTCCGTGGTCAGCGTGCTGATCGCCGCGCGCATGGCGCCGCGGTCGCGCAGGTGCCGGGTGAGCGCGCGGGTGCCGCTGATCGCGATGCCGGTGACGCCCTGGGCGGCCAGCTCGGCGTCCAGGCTGCGCTGCGCGCGCCAGCTGGAGGCGATCCTGGCGGGCTCGCGGATCACGTAGCCGCTGACCCAGATGCGGCGCGACTCGGGGTCCTCGTCGTTGACGCCGGTGTTGCCGATGTGCGGCGCGGTCATCGCCACGATCTGGCGGCAGTAGGACGGGTCGGTCAGCGTCTCCTGGTACCCGGTCATGCCGGTGTTGAAGACCATCTCGCCGTACATCTCGCCGCCGGCCCCGAACGCGGCGCCGCGGAACGCGCGGCCGTCCTCCAGGACGAGCACCGCCTGCCCGCCCTGCCCGCGCTGCCCGCGCTGCCCGGCCATCAGGCCAGCTTCCCGTCGAGCACGGTCGGCTCGCCGCGCAGGAACGTGGCCACCACCCGGCCCGGCAGCACCATGCCGGCGAACGGGCTGTTGCGGCTCTTGGACGCGTGCCCGGCAGGGTCCACCGCTTCGGCCGGCTCGGGGTCGTAAAGCGTCAGGCTGGCCGGGGCGCCGGCCTGCAGCGGGTGGCCCTGTCCGGCGAGCCGGCCGATGCTGGCGGGCCGCAGCGACATCCGGTCCGCGACCTGGGCCCAGTCCAGCAGGCCGGTGTCCACCATCGCGAGCTGGACCACGCGCAGCGCGGTCTCCAGCCCGGTCATGCCGAACGCCGCGGTCTCCCACTCGGTCTCATTGTCCTCCAGCGGGTGCGGGGCGTGGTCGGTGGCGACGCAGTCGATGGTCCCGTCGGCCAGGCCCTGCCGCAGCGCGGCCACGTCGGCCCGGGTGCGCAGCGGCGGGTTGACCTTGTAGACCGGGTCGTAGCCCTCGGCCAGCTCGTCGGTGAGCAGCAGGTGGTGCGGGGTCACCTCGGCGGTGACTCGCCACCCTTTCGACTTGGCCCAGCGGATGATCTCGACCGAGCCGGCGGTGGAGACGTGGCAGACGTGCAGCGCCGAGCCGACGTGCGCGGCCAGCAGGCAGTCCCGCGCGATGACCGATTCCTCGGCCACGGCCGGCCAGCCGGTCAGGCCGAGCCGGCCGGACACCTCGCCTTCGTTCATCTGCGCGCCCTCGGTGAGCCTGGGCTCCTGGGCGTGCTGCGCGATCACCCCGTCGAACGCCTTGACGTACTCCAGCGCGCGGCGCATCAGCCTGGCGTCGGACACGCAGTGGCCGTCGTCGGAGAAGACCCGGACCCGCGCGACCGAGTCCGCCATCGCGCCGAGCTCGGCCAGCCGGGTGCCGCCGAGGCCGACCGTGACCGCGCCGACCGGCTGCACGTCACAGTGCCCGGCCTGGCGGCCGAGCCGCCACACCTGCTCCACGACGCCCGCCGTGTCGGCCACCGGGTCGGTGTTGGCCATCGCGTGCACCACGGTGTACCCGCCGAGCGCGGCCGCCCGGGTGCCGGTCAGCACCGTCTCGGCGTCTTCGCGGCCGGGCTCGCGCAGGTGGGCGTGCAGGTCCACCAGGCCGGGCAGGGCGATCAGCCCGCCGCCGTCGATCACCTGGGTGCCCCGGGATGCGGCGAGCTTCGGCGCGACCTCGGTCACCACGCCGTCGCGGATCAGCATGTCCGCCGGGTCGCCGCCGAGCGGCCTGGCCCCCCGGATCAGCCAGCCGGTCATGAGCCCGCCCCGTTCGTCGCGTGCGCTGGTTCCTGGCCGCCGAGCAGCAGGTAGAGCACCGCCATCCGGACGGTCACCCCGTTCGTCACCTGCTCCACGATCGTGGACCTGGGCCCGTCGGCCACCTCGGCCGCGATCTCGACCCCGCGGTTCATCGGGCCCGGGTGCATCACCACCGCGTGCTCGGGCAGCAGCGCCATCCGGTCCCCGTCCAGGCCGTAGCGGCGGCTGTACTCGCGCTCGCTGGGGAAGTAGGCGGCGTTCATCCGCTCCCGCTGCACGCGCAGCATCATCACCACGTCGGTCTTGGGCAGCGCCGCGTCCAGGTCGTACCCGGTGGCGCAGGGCCAGCCGCCGACCTCGATCGGGAACAGGGTGGGCGGCGCGACCAGGGTGACCTCGGCGCCGAGCGTACTGAGCAGCAGCACGTTGGACCTGGCCACCCGGCTGTGCAGGATGTCGCCGACGATCGTGACCTTCAGCCCGTCCAGGCCCTCGCCGCTGCCGTGCCTGGCGCCCTTGGCGCACAGCCTGCGCCGGATCGTGAACGCGTCCAGCAGGGCCTGGGTGGGGTGCTCGTGCGCGCCGTCCCCGGCGTTCACCACGCTGCCGCGCACCCAGCCCGCGAGCCGGTGCGGCGCACCGGCCGCGCTGTGCCTGATGACGACCGCGTCGGCGCCCATCGCCTCCAGCGTCAGCGCGGTGTCCTTGAGGCTCTCCCCCTTGGCCACGCTGGACCCCTTGACCGTGAAGTTGATCACGTCGGCGGACAGCCGCTTGGCGGCGGCCTCGAACGAGAATCCTGGTCCTGGTGGAATCCTCGAAGAACAGGTTGACCACGGTCCGGCCGCGCAGCGTGGGCAGCTTCTTGATCGGGCGGTCGGCTATCCGGGCGAGCTCATCGGCGGTATCCAGGATGAGCAGGGCGTCGTCCCTGGTCAGGTCCGCGGCGGAGATCAGGTGGCGGTTCACGGGCGGCCTCCCCTCTGACGGTCCTGGGTCCGGCCCGGCGTCTGGCCCGGCGGCCGGGCGGGCGGGCTGTCGCTCCCGCGCTCGCTGTCGCCCAGCAGGACCGTGTCCTGGCCGTCTGTCTCGGTGAGCAGAACCCGCACCACCTCCTGCTGGGAGGTCGGCAGATTCTTGCCCACGTAGTCCGCCCTGATCGGCAACTCCCGGTGGCCGCGGTCCACCAGCACGGCCAGCCGGACCGCGCGCGGCCTGCCGAGATCGTTGAGCGCGTCCAGGGCGGCCCGGACGGTGCGGCCGGAGTACAGCACGTCATCGACGAGCACCACGGTCTTGCCCTCGATGCCGGCCGGCGGCAGGTCGGTCGGCCCGAGCGCGCGGGCCGGGCGCAGCCTCAGGTCATCGCGGTACATGGTGATGTCGACCGAGCCCACGGCAACGGGACGCCCCTCCACCTGCTCCATGCACGCGGCGAGGCGTGCGGCCAGCGGGACGCCGCGGGTGGGGATGCCGAGCAGGACGACGCCTTCGGCGCCTCTGGCCCGTTCGAGGATCTCGTGGGCGATCCGGGTCACGGCCCGGCCGATGTCGGCCTCATCGAGGACCGCCTTGTGCCCAGCAGGGGCAGACAAGTTTGCGCGCATCAAATCATGACCCCTTCCCCGCCTCACCGGACGGGCTTAAAGGACGCCTGCTCAGGCAACCGTAGCAGGCCCGGCGGCGTGACCCGGTGCACGCGTGCGGCGCGTCCGCGCCGGGTCGCCTGGTGTCGTTGCCGGGCGCGCGATCCGGGCTGCCTGGGCGCCGTTGCCGGGCGCGCGCGCCCGGACCGCCTGGCGCCATTTGTCGGGCCCGCGAACGGCTCACTCGGTGCCGTCGGCGGGCCGCGCACAGGCCCGGTGTGATTGCCGTTAGTGCGAGGTACGCCCGGCCTGTGCCCCCGGATCACGGGAGGGCAACTTGAACCACTTTTTGGCATTCGACTTGACCTAGACGCGCTCGCGGCTTACCGTCACTGTCCGTAACCATAACTCTGCTGTACTGCCTGGGGGACCGAAGAAACATGCCATCTGAATACGCCAAGACCCTCGGCGCGCGGTTGCGCGCCATCCGAACTCAGCAAGGTCTGTCGCTGCACGGTGTCGAGGAGAAGTCACGCGGCCGGTGGAAGGCCGTCGTGGTGGGTTCCTACGAGCGCGGAGACCGCTCGGTGACCGTGCAGAAGCTGGCCGAGCTGGCCGAGTTCTACGGCGTGCCGGTATCCGAGCTGCTGCCCGGTGACGCCGCGCCGACACCGCTCGCGCCCGCCCCGAAGCTGGTCATTGACCTGGAGCGGATGGGACAGCTGCCGAAGGACCAGGCTGGACCGCTGGCCCGCTACGTGGCGACCATCCAGAGCCAGCGCGGTGACTACAACGGCCGGGTGCTGTCGATCAGGCAGGAAGACCTGCGCTCCCTCGCGGTCATCTATGACAAGTCGCCTGTCGATCTCACCGAGGAACTGATCGGCTGGGGAGTGCTCGACTCCGAGGCCCGCAGCGCCGTCGAGGCGTTCTGAGCGGTCGGGGGTTCTCGGACGCCGGTGCTCTCAGCTGTCGGGCGTTCTCCGACGTCGGGCGTTCCCGGACGTCGGGCGTTCCCGGACGTCCGGCGTTCCCGGCTGGCAGGCGTTCCCGGACGTCGGAGGTTGTCAGCCGCCGAGCGCTCTGAGCTGCTACTGCGCAGCGCCGCACCCCGCACCGTGCTGCGCAGGGAGCCGGCCCGGCCTATCCGGTAGGGCGCAGGTTTATCCGGCAGGACGCAGCGGTAGCAGCGGGCTCGACGGCACGCCGAGCACCGACTCAGCCAGGGACAGGAACGTCTCCGCGTCCCGCAGCAGGTCATCCGCCTCGCTCGCACTGACCGACCGGGACAGTCCCGCCTCAGCGGCCGCTCGCTTGCCCGCCCCCGCAGCGAAAAACGCGGCCCACTCAGTGAGCGCGGGCTCGACCCGCGGAAGCAGTTCCCAGACGCTGCGCGGCGCGCTGCGCCGTCTTCCCCGGCCAGGCTCAGCCCTGGCCGTCACGACCGCCGCGGCCGCCCGCAGGGCGGCCAGATGGGCCGCGACATACTTACCGCCCGGATCCGGTGCCCCCTCGGCATCCGCGAGGCCATGCCGTGCGGACTCGAGCAGCGCGAGTGCTGAGGGCGCAACCCTGCATCGCGAACGGTTCGCAGATGCTGACAGGACCGTGTTCATCGCCACCTCCTTCGGTAAGCGGGGCTGTGGGCCAGGCGAGGCGCTTCCCCTCACCTCGCCTGGCTTTCACCGGCCCGTCCGGTGGGGTGTGCGGCCGGGCCCGGCAGCTCCGCCTGACTCCTATTCGAACATAGATTCGCTTGGGAGTCCAGTCAGGTTTGGTACTTGCTTTCGAAAGTAGCCGGTGGGTCCGACAGAATCCCGCGCCGGGCGGCCGCGGAGCCCGCGGCCCGATGGCCTAGGCTGACCGAGATGCGGATTAACGCCGGCCGCAGTGAGCCGTTGCCGTGGCTGAGGGACCTGGATCGGGCCGCCTTCGGCGCTGATCTCGACGCGCTGATGGACGTGTACGAGAAGGCGATGGGCGTGGCCGCCGTCCAGCTGCCCGGGCGGCGCTCGATCATGGAAGCCCATGCGGCCAACCCGGGTTTCCGCGCGATCGCGGTCACGGCGCCGCCCGGTACGGCACCGCCCGGTACGGCGCCGCCCGGCACGGCGCCGCCCGGCACGGCACCGCCCGGGACACGGCCGCCAGGAACGGCCCACGACACCGGTCCCGGTTCAGGCGACGCGGCGATCATCGCGTTCGCCTACGGGTTCCACGGGGACAGCGGCCAGTGGTGGCATGACCTCGTCCGCGCCGCGCTGATGATCCAGTCCGGGTCCGCCGCTGTCACCCGGTGGCTCGATGATTCCTTCGAGGTGGCCGAACTGCACGTCCACCCGGGGTATCAGCGGCGCGGCATCGGCAGGCAGCTGCTGTTCCGGCTGACCGGGGACCGGACCGAGCGCACGGCCCTGCTGTCCACCATGGACACGAACTCCCCGGCCCGGCGGCTATACCGCAGCGCTGGCTTCACCGACCTGCTGACCGACTACCGGTTCGCCGGGGCGCCAGTGCCCTACGCCGTCATGGGCGCCGCGCTGCCGCTGCTGCGCGCCCGGTCCTGAAGCCCGAGGTGCTGATAGATCTCCAGGGTCGCCCGGGAGCCGTTGAGGGTGCAGAAGTGCAGCCCCGGCACTCCCTCGGCGAGCAGTCGCTCGCACATCCCCGCCGCGTACTCGACCCCGATCTGCCGCACGGCGGCCCGGTCATCGGCATGCTCGCGTATCCGCGTGGCGAGCTCCGGCGGATACTTGGCGCCAGACAGGACCACGATCCGCTCGAACGTCCGGACGCTCGTAATGGGCATGATGCAGGGGATGATCGGCACCTGGCAGCCGCGCGCGGTCACCCGGTCACGGAGCTTCAGGTAGTCGTGGGTGTAGAAGAACATCTGGGTGATCGCGAAATCCGCGCCCGCCCGGCACTTCCGGACGAAATAGGCGGCGTCGGTGTCGGGGTCCGGCGACCTCGGGTGCTTCTCCGGGAACGCCGCGACGCCCACGCAGAACTCGCCTGACGTCCTGACCAGGCGGACAAGTTCCTCGGCGTAGGCGAAGCCTGCCGGGTGCGGTACCCACTGCCCGTTCGGGTCGCCCGGGGGGTCGCCGCGCAGCGCGAGCACGTTGCGCACCCCGACGGCGGCATAGGACCCGATGACCTGCCTGAGCTCCGCCACCGAGTGATTGACCGCGGTGAGATGGCCGACCGGGGTGAGAGTGGTCTCCTCCGCTATCCGGCCGGTGATCCGGACGGTGCGGTCCCGGGTGGATCCGCCCGCACCGTAGGTGACCGACACGAACGTCGGCGCGAGCGGCTCGAGCTGGCGGATCGCCAGCCAGAGCTTGCGTTCGTCCTCCTCGGTCTTGGGCGGCATGAACTCGAAGGAGAAGGATTCGCCCACCGCGAGCAGGTCGCGGATGGCGGACGCGCGCTGGAACCGGTACCCCCGCATAGGGCAAGGTTAGCCCGGCCCGCGGCTATCCTCGCGACCATGGCGGAACCGGCAGCCGAGCTCGATCACGTTCGTGACCAGGTCAGCCGCGTTCTCAGCGAATTCCTCGGACGGCAGCGAAAGCTGGCGGCGGGCATCTCCGGCGAGCTGCTGCCGGCCATCGACGCCGTGACCGATGTGCTGGCCGGCGGCAAGCGGCTGCGAGCCGCGTTCTGCTACTGGGGCTGGCGCGGCGCCGGCGCAGACAGCGCAGATGGCGTCCCCGGCGGCGCTGGCGGAGACAACAGGGCTGGCGGGGACAACGGGGCTGGCCACGATGACGGGGACAGCTGGGCGGACCGGGACAGCGGCGGGGGGATTTTCGCCGCCGTCGCCGCGCTCGAGCTGCTGCATGCGGGCGCGCTCGTGCACGATGACGTGCTGGACGACAGCGACACCCGCCGGGGCAAGCCGACGGTCCACCGGCTGTTCGCCGCGCGGCATGCCGCCTCGGGCTGGCGGGGTACCGCAGCGCCGTTCGGAAAAGGAATGGCGATCCTGCTGGGCGACCTGCTGCTGACCTGGACCGATGAGCTGTTTCACGGCAGCGGCCTGCCGCCGTCCGCGGTCACCCGCGGCCGGGCCGTCCTGGACGTCATGCGCACCGAGCTGATGGCCGGGCAGTACCTGGACCTGCTGGAACAGGCCGCCGGGACGGGTGGCGTGGCCGGGCCGCTGCGCGTGGTGACCTACAAGACCGCGAAGTACACGATCGAGCGGCCGCTGCACCTGGGCGCCGCGCTGGCCGGGCCGGGGGCCGCCGATCCCGCCCTGATCCGCGGCTACACCGGCTACGGGCTGCCGCTGGGCGTCGCCTTCCAGCTGCGCGACGACCTGCTCGGCATCTTCGGCGACCCGGCCGAGACCGGCAAGCCGGCCGGCGATGACATCCGCGAGGGCAAGCGCACCGTGCTCGTCGCGGTTGCGCGGGAGAAGGCGACGGCGCGGCAGGCGGCAGCGCTGGACCGGCTGCTCGGCGACCCGTCGATCGGCGCCGCTGGAGTGGCCGAGTTCCGCGGCCTGCTCGCCGACACGGGCGCGCAGGCGGAGTGCGAGACGATGATCGACCGGTACGTGACCGAGGCGCTGGCCGCGCTGGAGTCCGCGCCGGTGACGCCGCAGGCGCGAGCCGCGCTGGCGGACCTGGCCATCGCCGCCACCGCCCGCACCGACTGACGGCCCCGCGCCGCGGCCCGGCGTGCAGGCTGACGTCGGCCACCGTGGCGGCCTGCGGGATGCTGCGCAGCAGCTCGGCGCCGCTGGCCGGGACGGTCGCGCCCCGGCCCGGGCCGGCCGAGCTGGCGATCGTGCCGCCGAGCATGAAGATGGCTACCCGGGCAGGCTCGTCAACCCGCCGCCGAGCCGGTGAAGATCGCCAGGGGCAGGAAGGCCGACGCGACGAAGTTCGGGACGTCCACCAGCTGGCTGAGCCGCAGGTTGACCGCCACCGAGCAGATGGCGTATGCCTGCTGCCTGGTGTATCCCCGGTCGCTCACCAGGTGGCTGATCATGGCGCGGAGGGCGTTCTGCACGGCGAGCGTCGCGTCTTCCGATTCGTTCCTGCCGTCGGGGGTGACGCAGAATCCCCGTGGTGGCGAAGTAGCCGCCGCGGGCCGCCGGGGCAGCCGGCGCGGCGGCGCGGCTGAAGGCGACGCCGGCCGCTTCCCGGCCTGCGGCCCAGGCCTGGCGCAGGGTGACGGTCAGGTGCACGGTGGCCTGCATCTCGATCGCGGTGCCGCACACCTCCCCATCGCCCTGCGCGAAGTGGAGATCACCGCAGGACAGCAGCGCCCCGGCGGCGGAAACCGGGATGAGCACGGTGGTGCCGCGGGTCAGCTGCCTGATGTCGAGGTTGCCGCCGGTCTCCCGCGGCGGGATCGTGCGCAGGCCCTCCGCCGCGATCTGCGGGTCGGCCGGCACCGCGTCCTGGGGATCGGGCAGCTCGGCCACCCCGCCCCTGGTCACGACCTCGGCCTCCCGCGCGGCGGTGGACCGGAGCAAGGCCGCCGACGGGGCGACCCCGATCACCCCGGGAAACGACTGGTCGCTGATCCGGACGCCGGGCAGGTCCGGCGATACGGCGTAGCCGCCGCCGATCTCCCAGCGGACCAGGAACGGCTCGGGGAACTCATGGCGGAGAAACCCCGATCGGGGGGCCTGCGAGGTGTACCCGAAGCTGCCCGGCTCGATGTCGTCGATCCGCACCGCCAGCAGGTCGCCGGGCTCGGCGCCGTCCACGTAGGCCGGGCCGGTCATCGGGTGTACCCGGTAGGAGCTGGCCGCCGCGACGTCGGCGGCCGTCGAGGACATGGACAGCTGCCCGTCCATGGCGTCGAGCGTCTGCAGCACGAGGCTGTCGCCGGAATCGATGCGCAGCACGGGCCTGATCGCGGGATGCCAGCGGTTGTGGCCTACCGCCGGCTGCTTAGCCAGCGGCTGGCCGAAGTCCACGCTGATCTCGTGTTGCCGTCCCATGGCACGCCTTCTCGCGTCCGCGCATGACCCGTGCCAAGATCTCACGTCAACGACCTAGGGTCACCCGGTGCCCTCGGGGGCGGCCGCTGTCGCGGCGGCGGCCGCTGTCGCGGCGGCGGGCCAGCCGGGCGCCGCGTACCCGGGGATTATCCTGACAGCCGAGGTCAGCCCGGCCGGCTCGAGGGCAAGGAGGCATGGTGCATCGCATCGCGATCATTCCCGGTGACGGTGTGGGGCCCGAGGTGGTCCGGGAGTCGCTGAAGCTGCTTGAGTTCATTTCCGCCCGCGACGCCGCGGTCAGGTTCGCCTTCGACGACTTCCCGTGGGGCACCGACTATTACCTGAGCACCGGCGAGATGATGCCGGCCGACGGCCTGACGCAGCTCAGCGGCTACGACGCGATCCTGTTCGGCGCGGTCGGCTCGCCCCGGGTGCCGGATCACGTCACGCTGCGGCAGCTGCTGTTCCGGATCCGGCAGGGCTTCGATCAGTACATCAACCTCCGCCCGGTGCGGCTGCTGCCCGGCGTCCGCTCGCCGCTGGCCGGGGCCGCGCCCGCGGATGTGGACATGCTGTTCGTCCGCGAGGGCACTGAGGGCGAGTACGCCGGCCTCGGGGACCGCATCTACCGCGGCACCGACCGGGAGGTCGCGCTGCAGACCGCCCTGTTCTCCCGGCACGGCGTCGGCCGCGCCATCCGCTGGGCCTTCGAGCTCGCCCGGCGTGAGGGGCGCGGCGTCACCAGCGTCAGCAAGGGAAACGCGCTGCAGTACTCGGGGGTTCTCTGGGACGAGGTTTTCACCGAGGTCAGCGCCGAGTACCCGGACGTCGAGGCGGATGAACTGCTGGTCGATGCGGCGGCGATGTTCATGGTGATGGATCCGGGGCGGTTCGGCGTGGTCGTCGCGTCGAACCTGTACGCCGACATCCTGACCGATCTGGGCGCCGCGATCATGGGAGGCATGGGCCTGGCCCCCAGTGCCAACCTCAATCCCGAACGGCGCTTCCCGTCGATGTTCGAGCCCATCCACGGCTCCGCGCCCGATATCGCCGGCACATCCGTGGCCAACCCGGTGGGCTCACTGTGGAGCACGGCGCTGATGCTGGAGCACCTCGGTCACGACAGCTGGGCCGCGGCCGTGCGGCGGGCCATCGAGCTGGCGGTGAGCGACGCCGCGACGCGCACGCCGGACCTGGGCGGCACCGCCAGCACCGGGCTGGCCGGCGACGCGGTCATCGGGCTGCTGACCGCGCCTGCGACGCGGTCAGCACCGGCTCGGTGAGCTAGCCCTGTGATCGCGAAGACTTGTCCGGGTGATAGCACGCAAGACTCTTCGTGATCATGGCGGGCCCGTGCACCTGTCGCCGAGCCGGGAGCTGATCAGCGCCCGCTCGGCCGGGTTGCCGGCCAGCCGCAGCGCCTGCCGGTCGGCGGCCTGCGCCTCCGCGTCGCGGCCGAGGCCGCGCAGCAGCTCGGCCCGGGTGGCGTGGAACAGGTGATAGCAGGCCAGCGCGCCGGCCAGCGGCTCGGCCTGCGCCAGCGCGGCCCGCGGCCCCTCGACCGCCGCGACCGCGATGAGCCGGTTGAGCCGCACCACGGGCGTGTCGTCGTAGCGCAGCAGCAGGTCATAGAGCGCCACGATCTGCGGCCAGTCGGTGACGTCCCAGCTCGGCGCCTCGGCGTGCACGGCCAGGATCGCCGCCTGGATTCTGGTAGGGGCCCGGCCGGCCCAGGCTGGCCGCCCGCCGCAGCAGCCGGATCGCGCCGCTGATCGCGGCCGCGTCCCAGCGGCCGCGGTCCTGCTCGCGCAGCCGCACGATCCGCCCGGCGCCGTCGAACCTGGCCTGCGAGCGGGCCAGGTGCATGCGCATCAGCGCGAGCAGGCCCAGCGGCTCGGGCTCGCGCGGCATGAGCCGGGTCAGCAGCTCGGCCAGTTCCTCCGCCTCTTCCTGCAGCCAGCGCCGCTGCGGCTCGTCGGCGTGGCTGGTCAGGTAGCCCTCGTTGAACATCAGGTACAGCACCGCCAGCACCGGCGGCAGCCGGTGAGCCAGCTGGTCGTCCGGCATGCGGTACGGGATGCCGGCGGTGGCCACCTTCCGCTTGGCCCGCAGGATCCGCTGCGAGATGGTGGACTCGCTGGTCAGGAACGCGCTGGCGATCTCCGCCGTGGTCAGGCCGGCCACGGCCCGCAGCGTGAGGGCGACCTGGGCGTCGGGACTGAGCGCAGGATGGCAGCACAGGAAGAGCAGCCGCAGCCGCTCGTCGGGCTCGGCCTGCGGGACGGCACCGGGCTCCCGCAGCGGGTCAGCGGCGATCAGCGCCATCTTCTCGCGGCCCTTGGCCTCGCGCCGCAGCCGGTCGATCGCCCGGTTCCGCGCGGTCCGCTGCAGCCAGGCCGCGGGACGTTCGGGTATGCCCTCGGCCGGCCAGCGGGCGACGGCCTCGACCAGCGCGTCCTGCACCGCCTCCTCGGCGATGTCGAAGTCACCGAGGAGGCGGGTCAGGGCGCCGACGAGGCGGCCGGCCTCGTGCCGGAACGTGGCGTCGATCCTGAGCCGCGCGGTGTCAGCCATCGCGGTCAGCCATCGCGGTCAGCCCCCGGCCACGTCCCGGCAGCGGGCACGCCTAGCTCGCTGGTCCCATGTTCGTCTCGATCACCGGCCGGATCTCGACCACGCCGCCCCAAGGCCAGGACTTGGCCAGATCCAGCGCCGCGTCGAGGTTCTCCACGTCGATCAGGCCATAGCCGCCGATCTGCTCCTTGGCCTCGATGAACGGCCCGTTGACGATGGACACGCTGCCGTGGTCGTGCCGGACGGTGGTGGCCGTCTCGGCACCCTGGAGCTGCTCTCCGCCCACGATGCGGCCGGCCTGCGCGTTCTCCATCCACCATGCGCCAATCTTCTCCGAGATGGCCCCGATCTCGGCCTCGGAACGCTGGCGGGTTTCCTCGCTGTCCACGAACAGCAGTACGTACTTCATATCCGATCCCCTCCTGTAGGGCTTGTTGTACCCATACGACGAACGGCGGGGGAAGGAATCCGACACGCGGCGGGAAAAAGCCGGCCGGGCAGGTCAGAGGTCCTCGCGGATCTCCTCGAGGAGCTGCACCGTGCCCTGGGCCGGAACCGCCTGCAGGCACAGCCGCTCCATCACCGCCTGGTAGGAGTCGACGTCTTCGCGCCGGTCCAGGTAGAGGGCACTGGTGAGCTGCTCGAGGTATACGACGTCGGGCAGGTCGGGCCCGGGGAACCGGAGCAGGGAGAACGGCCCGCCCGCGGCCGAATGGCCGCCGGCCTGGAACGGTATGACCTGGAGCGTGACGCTGGGCAGCGCCGCGGCCTTGATGAGGTGGTCGATCTGGCCGCGCATCACCTCAGGGCCACCGAGCGGACGCCGCAGCGCCGCCTCGTCCACGACGGCCCAGAAATGCGGCCCGGCCTCGCGGGTCAGCAGCTGCTGGCGGGTCATCCGCAGCCCTATCCGGCGCTTGATCTCCTCCTTGGGGGCATCGGCGTAACCCAGCAGGATGACGGCCCGCGCGTAGTCCGCCGTCTGCAGCAGGCCGGGGACGAACTGCACCTCGTAGTTACGGATGATCGACGCGGCCTCTTCCAGCCCGAGATAGGCCTCGAACCAGCCGGGCAGCAGGTCGGCGGAGTCGTGCCACCAGCCGGGGACGTTGGCCTCGCGGGCCAGCGAGAGGAAGGCCGCGCGCTCCTGCTCGTCGGCCACGCCGTACAGGGTGAGCAGATCCGCGACGTCGCGGTCGCGGAAGCTGACCCGGCCGAGTTCCATCCGGCTGATCTTGGAATGCGTCGCCCGGATCTCGTAGCCGGCATCGCTGGCGCTGATCCCGCTGGCCTCCCGCAGCCGCCTCAGCTGAGCACCGACCACCATCCGCAGGACGGTCGGCCCGGCCCGGTGAAAATTCAGCAGCCGGCTGAGCGGCTCGCGTTCAGGCTCGTCGCCGGGGCCTCGTGCCGGTGTGTTCATGCGCACTCCCGTCCCGTGCAATCTCACTAGTTTGCCACCGGAGCAACCAGCGCGAAAGGCGTTACGTACCGGGAAAAGAGTTTTTCGTGCATATAACGTTACGATTCGTGGCCATGGTCCCGGTAGCCAGGAGGCTATCGAAGTGACCGTTCTTTGCGTCGCGGACGAACGCGGCGATCTCGTCCCGCGTGCAGATGAGCACGGGACCGGCCGGGTGGCGGGAGTTGCGGACCGCCACCCGGCCGCCGGGCAGGCGGGCCAGCTGCACGCAGTTCCCGCTCGGGTTACTGCGGCGGCTCTTCCGCCAGGCGGCATCCGGCAGCTCGCTAGCCTGCAGCTCGCTAGCCTGCAGGTCGTGGCAACCCTCGTTCATCTTCCCTCCGGGCAATCCCGCGTGCGTCCGGGTGACCTTGCTGCGCGAGAACGCCCGTGAAGATACCTAGACCGTCGCCCGCGTCCGGCGCCGGCCTGGCTAGATGACGTGCCCCCGAACAAACCCGCATATACCGCTATCATCCCACGTCCGCGGCGGGGCACGGGGAATGTCCGGTGCGGGCGCGGCGGGAATGCCCGCGCGGGAGCGGCGGGAAGGCCCGCGCGGGCGCGGCGGGAAGGCCGGCCGGGTGACAGCCGGCCGATCCGGGTGCGGCATACTCGCCAGGCCGGCGCGGTAGCGCCGCGGATAGGCCGGGCCTTCGCACAAGCCTTTGTGCACAGCGCAAACGAACGTGCAGATGCCATTGCATCGGAACTGTCTCGCCGACATAATGGCTAAACGATGACGTATGCCCCTCCGCTCGTCTCCGTCTCGCAGGAGACTCCTGCCTTCAGCGGCTGCTCGCTGAGCCCGTCCCCCGACGCTGCGCGCAGAGCCCGGTCGTTCACCAGGCAGACGCTCGCCTCGTGGGGCCTGGCCGAGCTGGCCGACGACGCCCAGGTGATCGTCAGCGAACTGCTCGCCAATGCCGTCCGGCACACCGGGCTCCGCCAGTCCGACGGCGCCCCTGGTGCCTGGGCCGCCGCGCCGGGCCTGTGGCTGCTCAGTCACTCCGGCGGGCTGATGTGCGTGGTCACCGACCCGAGCGATTCGGCTCCGGCGCTCAAGCACCCCGGGGACACCAGCGAGAGCGGCCGCGGCCTGCACCTGGTGCACGCGCTCAGCGACCACTGGGGCTGGACCCGGCTCAGCGAGAGCGGCAAGGCCGTCTGGGCGATCCTTTTCTGCGGCTGACCGCGGCCCATCGCAGTCCCCGGTCTGGCCCGGTCCGGCCCCGATCGCGGGCAGGCCCGGCCCGGCTCGGTCCGGGGCCCCGGTCGCGGGCAGGCCGGTATGCCGCTGTCACCCTCCGCGCAGAGCCAGGCAGCGGTCAGATGGCCAGGGCTTGCGCCCGGCGGTTGACCTCCGTGCGGCGGTGCTCGGCGATCGCGCTGATCGGCGTGCCGGGGAGCGTCTCGTCGGCGGTGAACAGCCAGCGGAGCGCGTCGGCGTCGTCGAAGCCGCAGTCGCAGAGCACCGTCAGGGTGCCGTGCAGGCCCTTGACGATCTGGTCACCGTCCAGGAACGCGGCCGGCACGGCCATCGTCCCGTCCGGACGGCGGACCGCAAGCAGCTTGCGGTCGCGGAGCAGTTGCCTGACCCGGCCCATGGGAATGCCGAGCCGGCCAGCGACATCAGGGAGGGGGAGCCATTCGCCGACGAGCGAGTCGGCCACGGCATCAATCTCTGCCACGTTCCCGAATGTCCCACGCCGCGGCCCCGCTCAAACCACCGGGTCAGCCCCGGGCTGGCAACCCGGGCAGCCCGGCGCCGGCCAGCAGGTCAGCCCGCCACTGCGGCCTTCACCGCAATCTCCGGATCGGCCAGCCTGGCGGCGTCCACCGGCGCGCCGGACGCGATGACCCGACGGCCCTGGACCAGGTCACGCGGCCGGTCCACGGCGAGCAGCGCGACCAGCCTATCGCCGGCCAGCCAGCAGGCGCCCCACTTGTCCTCCGCCGGATCGCCGCGCCAGATCATCTGGTCGGCGCCGCCGTGGTAGCCGGTGTACTGCAGCATCCGGCCGAACTGCTCGGACCAGAAGTACGGCACGGGATCGTAGCTCTCGCTGCCGCCCAGCAGGTTGGCCGCGGCGACCTCGGGCCCGTGCAGCGCGACATCCCAGTGCTCGAAGCGCAGCCGCCTGCCGTACCGGCCGGAGACGAACGACGCGCAGTCCCCGACCGCGTACACGGCGGGAACGGAGGCGCGCATGCCCTCGTCGGCCGCCACCCCGGCCTCCAGCCGGACGCCCGAGCCGTCCAGCCAGCCCACCGCGGGCCGCACGCCGACCGCGGTGACGACCTCGTCGGCCGCCAGCCAGCGGCCGCCGGCCAGCGCCAGCCCGCCCGGCTGCACGGACTCGACGGCCTGGCCGAGCACCAGGTCCACCCCCGCCTCGGCGTACCACCGGGCCGTCTGCGATCCGATCTCGGCGCCGACGGCAGCCGATAGCGGCGTGGCGGCGGCGTCCAGCACCGCGACCACGACGCCCCGCGCGGCGGCCGCGGTGGCTAGCTCGGCGCCGATCCAGCCGGCCCCGGCCACGACCAGCTTCATCCCGGGCCGCAACAGGCCGCGCAGCTCGAGCGCGTCGTCGAGGGAGCGGAGCACGCGCTGCCGGCCGGGGCCGGGCAGCGTCACCGGCGTGGCGCCGGTGGCGAGCACCAGGCGGTCGAAGCGGTACTCGTCCCGGCTGGTGCGCAGCAGGCCGCCGGAGGACGGCCCCGGCTCCAGCGCGGTCGCGGTCTCGCCGGCCCGGAAATCCACCCGCAGCTCAGCGAAATCCGCGCCCAGCGACGTGTCGTTGAGCTCGCCGGTCATCAGCTTCTTCGACAGCGGCGGCCGGTCATACGGCGGCCGGTCCTCCGCGCCGATCAGCGTCACCTGCCCGGGGTAGCCGCGCGCACGAAGCTCCTCGATGGTCCGCAGGCCCGCCAGGCCAGCGCCGACCACAACGACCCGCTCGATATCCACGCTCACCGGATCCCTGCCAGGATTCCCCGCGCTCATCACCCGGGGCGGACCACACATAGGCTAGAGGCCGGCCTCGAGGCCGCGTGCGGCAGTCCGGTGCTGGACCGGGCCGAGCGGGAGGCTGACCGCCGGCATCATCGCGGAGTACCTGGTCACCGAGCGGCTGGCCGGCGCTGGCGCCCAGTTCGCGGTCTCCGGCTTCACTGGCGGCAGCCGCCCCCGCGACGCCGGTCAGGCAAGCCCAGGGCAGCAAGAACCCGGACCACAGTGAATGGATGACCGAACGGGCAGGCGTGCCCGCCGTCCTCGGGCGCCGGCCTCGGCCCGGGCATCCGTGCTGGCCTGAGACCTGCATTACTCCGGCAAACGGGGGTCAAACACCAATACACTCGTGCCCGATGGACACCACCCTCGCCGGGCAGCCGGCGGGCCAGCTACTCGACGGCCGCTACCGCGTGGCGTCGAGTATCGCGCATGGCGGCATGGCGACGGTATACCTGGGCGTCGACACCAGGCTCGACCGCACCGTCGCGATCAAGATCATGCATGCCGAGCTGGCCGCCGACGAGGACTTCGTCGCCCGGTTCATCCGCGAGGCCAGGTCGGTGGCCCAGCTGTCGCACCCGAACGTCGTCGCCGTGTACGACCAGGGATCGGACGGCCGGAACCTCTACCTCGCGATGGAGTACGTGCCCGGCCGCACGCTCCGGCAGCTGCTGAACGAGCGCGGCAAGCTGAGCCCTCGCGAGTCACTCGACATCATCGAGAGCGTGCTCGCCGGGCTGGCCGCCGCGCACCATGCGGGCATCGTGCACCGGGACGTCAAGCCGGAGAACGTGCTGCTCGCCGAAGACGGCCGGGTCAAGGTCGCCGACTTCGGCCTGGCCCGGAGCATGACAGGCACCAGCCACACCAAGACCGGGGTGCTCATGGGCACCGTCGCCTACCTGGCCCCCGAGCAGGTCACCGCCAACGTCAGCGACGCCCGCTGTGACGTCTACGCGGCCGGCGTGGTCCTGTTCGAGCTGCTCACCGGCGCCCAGCCGCACACCGGCGAGTCCGCGCTCGCCGTGGCCTACAAGCACGTGAACGAGACGGTCCCGGTCCCGTCCCGGCTGGTGCCCGGGCTGCCGCAGGATCTGGACGCGCTGGTCGCGCTGTCCACCAGCAGGGACGCGAGCCTGCGCCCCGCTGACGCCGGCCAGTTCCTGGCGGCCGTGCAGGGCGTCCGCCGGGCCGGCCCGTCACGCTGCCGTCCGGCGTCCGGCTGCCGCCGGCCGGAACGCTGCCGGGCGGCATGCCGCGGCCGCCCGGCGCCTCCCCGGCCGCCGGGCCGGGACACTACCCTGCCGCCCCGCCGGCAGGCGGCCAGCGACCCGGCAGCCACCGGGCGGCGGGCAGCCAGCCGCAGCCACCGCCGGGCGGCGCGCTCGCGCCCGCGGCCGGCAGCTCCGTCGTGCCGCCGTGGGCCGTCCAGGCGCCGCACCAGGACCACGGGTCCGGGCCGGCCGCGGGCTACGGGCCGGCGCACCAGACGCTGATCGTGTCCCGGGCCGGCGCTGGCGGCACCGGCCCGCGCGAGCCCCGGCTGCAGCGCTGGCTGTTCAGCCGCAGGCTCGTCTACCTCGTGCTCGCGGTCCTCGCCGCCGGGCTGATCGGCGCGGTGGCCTGGTGGCAGCTGGCCGGCCGGTACGCGCACGTGCCGCAGGTCACCCGGCTCAGCGTGGCCTCGGCCCGGGCCGAGCTGCGCAGCCTGGGCTTCACCGTCAGGACCGGCACGGCGCGGCTGGACAACGCGCTGGCCAAGGGCGAGGTGGCCGCCACCGTGCCCGCGGCGGGCACCCGGGTGAGCAAGGGCAGCACCATCGAGCTCATCCCGTCGGCGGGGCCGCGGCTGATCGGCGTTCCGCAGGTGAGCGGCCAGCAGCTGGCGACCGCGCAGGCCACGCTGCGGCACGCCGGGCTGACGCCGGGCAAGGTCGTCAGCCAGGTGTCCGCGACCATCCCGGCTGGCATCGTGATCAGTACCAGCCCCGGGGCGAGCGCGCCGCAGCCGCAGCCGCAGCCGGTCACGATCACGGTCAGCGCGGGCCCCCCGCTGCCCGACTTCGCCGGCCAGCAGCAGGCCACGGCCGAGCAGTGGGCGCAGCAGAACGGCGTCTCGCTCAACGAGCAGCCGGCCCGCAACAGCAGCCAGCCGCAGGGCACCATCATCCGTCAGTCCCCGGCGCCGAACACCCCGGTCAGCAAAGGCGAGGTGGTCACCGTCTACATCTCGCCGGGGCCGCCGAGCGTGCAGATACCGAACGTTGACGGGAAGGGCGTGCTGCAGGCCTACCACCTGCTCCGGTCGCTCGGCTTCCAGGTCACCACCCAGCCGGCCGGGCCGTTCGGCAAGACCGTGTTCAACTACAGCCCGAACGGCCAGGCGCCCAAGGGCAGCACGATCACGATCTACTACGGCCTGCCGTTCCTCGGCGGGGGCGGGAGCGGCGGCTAGGCCCGGTGCGGTGCCGCGGCGGCGTGCGTTATGCTTGGCCCGTGCTCAGGCAGTTTTACTTTTGGTATGGCTACCGGTCCGAGGTTCGGACGGTCGCCCGCCAGGTGCTGCACTGACGCAAGCGACTTCCGCGAAGCCCCGGGCCGGTGAACGGCTCCGGGGCTTTTGCTCGTGTTAAGGGACGAGGAGGACAGCATGGTCGTGGTGATGAGCCCGGACGCCAGCCAGGCGGACATCGACTCGGTAGTCGAGCTGGTGCGCACGGCGGGCGGCGAGGCGTTCGTGAGCCGCGGCGTATCCCGCACGATCGTCGGCCTGGTCGGTGACGTCGAGCAGTTCAGCACGCTGAACCTGCAAGGGCTGCCCGGGGTCACCGACGTGGTGCGGATCTCGGTGCCGTACAAGCTGGTCAGCAGGGAGCATCACCGGGCGCGCTCGGTGATCCGGGTGCGCGGGGTGCCGATCGGGCCGGACACGCTGACGGTCATCGCCGGGCCGTGCGCGGTCGAGACGCCGGAACAGACCCTCGAGGCGGCGCGGATGGCGCGGGCCGGCGGAGCCTCGCTGCTGCGCGGCGGCGCGTTCAAGCCGCGGTCCTCCCCGTACGCCTTCCAGGGCCTGGGCGAGGCCGGCCTGAAGATCCTGACCGACGTGCGGGCCGAGACGGGGCTGCCGATCGTGACCGAGGTGACCGACCCGGGCGACGTGGACCTGGTCAGCAGCTACGCGGACATGCTGCAGGTCGGCACCAGGAACATGCAGAATTTCCCGCTGCTGCAGGCGGTGGGCTCGGCGGGCAAGCCGGTGATGCTGAAGCGCGGGATGAACGCGACCATCGAGGAGTGGCTGATGGCGGCGGAGTACATCGCGCAGCGCGGCAACCTCGACATCGTGCTGTGCGAGCGCGGGATCCGCACGTTCGAGACAGCCACCCGCAACACGCTGGACATCAGCGCGATCCCGGTCGCGCAGCGGCTGTCGCACCTGCCGGTGATCGTGGACCCGTCGCATTCGGGCGGGCGGCGTGACCTGGTGCTGCCGCTGTCGCGGGCGGCGATCGCGGTCGGTGCGGACGGGATCATCATTGACGTGCATCCGAGCCCGGAGACCGCGTTGTGCGATGGGCCGCAGGCGCTGGTCGGGGCGGACATGCGGGAGCTGGCCAGCGTCGCGGTGAACCTGCCGCCGCTGGTCGGCCGCACGCTGACCCCGGCGCCCGCGGTCCCCGTGGCTGTCCCGGCCGCGGCTCCCCCGGCGTCGTCGGCGTCCTCGGCCGCATCGGCGGCGCCGGTCGGCTAAGCCGGCGGCCCGGCTCCCGGCTCCCGGCAGCTGGCGGGCCGGCTCCCGGCGGCTAGCGTCGCGGCTCGGGCGGCTAGCGGCACGGGCTCCCGGCGGCGCGGCTCTGCCCGGCGCGGCCTACGGGTGGTTCGGGCGGTACTCCTGCGCGGCGAGGGCGAGCTGCTCGGCCAGGTCGCCGGCGTCCAGCCTGCCCTCGATCCGGCGCAGGTCCTCGATCCGCGCCCGGGTTTCGACCCGCCGCGGCGTGAGCAGGGTGCAGCAGTCCTGGTCGGGCAGCTCGGAGATCTCCAGGGTGCGGATCCGGCGCGCCTCGGCCATGATCTCGGTCTTGTCCCAGCCGATCAGCGGGCGCAGCACCGGCATCCCGGTCGCGTCGTCCAGCGCGATGAGGTTGGTCAGCGTCTGGCTGCTCACCTGGCCGAGCGAGTCGCCGGTGACCAGCGCGCTGTCGTTGAGCCTGCGGGCCAGGATCTCCCCCGTCCGCAGCATCAGCCGGCGCTGCGCGACGACCTGCAGCCTGCCCGCGCCGGACGAGGCGAGCTGCTGCTGCGCCTTGCCGAACGCCACCACGAACAGCCGGGACCGCCCCTGGAACCTATCCAGGCCGCGGGTCAGTGCGTACGCCTTGTACACCGACTCCGGGCCGGTCAGCGGCATCCCGGAGAAGTGCAGGAAGTCGCAGCGCAGGCCGCGCCGGATCATCCGGTAGGCCGCGACCGGCGAGTCGATGCCGCCGGACATCAGCACGAGCGCCCGGCCGCTCATCCCCACCGGCAGCCCGCCCTGGCCGGGCAGGCCCTGGGTGAACACGAACACCTCGTGGTGGTCCACCTCGACGAACACCGTCGTGTCCGGGCTGCTCAGGTTCACCGGGTGGCCATGCGCCTGCTGGACGCGCGTCCCGATGTAGGCGGCAAGCTCCGATGACCGCATGCCGAAGCGCTTGTCCCGCCGCCTGGCGCGCACGGCGAACGATCCCCGCCTGGCCGCGGTCAGCTCCACCGCCGCCTCGGCGGCCGCTTCGGGCGTCTTGTCCACGCGCAGCGCGCGGCAGACCCGGACGATGCCCGGGATGTCCCCGGCCCGCTCGGCGAGCGCGTCGGCCGCCTTCTCCGGCTCGGCCGCGTCGTCGCCCACCTGGAGCAGGATTACGCCCTCCCGCTGCCAGATCCGGGTGGCAAAGCCCATGTCCCGGACGGCACCGCGGATATTGGCGTGCAGGAGCCGCTCGAACTGCTGCCGGTTGCGTCCCTTGAGCACGATCTCGCCGAGCTTGAGCAGTACGCACGGCTCGTGCCGGACCCGGGCAGCGTCTGGCAGCGCGGCGGCGGCCTGCGCGGCGGCGTCCATCGGGGGGGTCACGGGCACTTCCCCAGTCTGCCAGTATTCGGGCACTGCGGCAGACCGGCGAACACCGCAACTCCGGCAGGTACCGCGAGTCGTCGCGAGGGGCGCACACTCTACATAACGGCCAGGCAGGAGCGGTGCGATGTTCGAGAGGTTTACCGACCGGGCGCGGCGCGTCGTCGTGCTGGCGCAGGACGAAGCCAGGATGCTCGGCCACGACTACATCGGCACCGAGCACATCCTGCTCGGCCTGATCCGCGAGGGCGAGGGCGTTGCCGCGAAGACGCTGGCGGCTCTGGAGATCGACCTGGAGGCCGTCCGGCGGCAGGTCAGGGAAATCGTCGGCCGGGGCGAGGGTCCCCCGGCGGGGCAAACCGGGCACATCCCGTTCACCCCGCGGGTCAAGAAGGTGCTCGAGCTGTCGCTGCGCGAGGCCAACCAGCTCGGCCACAATTACATCGGCACCGAGCACATCCTGCTCGGCCTGATCCGCGAGGGCGAGGGGGTCGGCGCGCAGGTGCTCACCCGGCTGGGCGCCGACCTGGGCCGGACCCGCCAGCAGGTGATCCAGCTGCTGCACGGATTCCAGGGCAAGGAACCCACGGCGGGCCCGCCCTGGCGCCGCCCGGTCCGCCGCGGCGGCGGCCCGGCAGAACTCAGCGGAAAGCTCGATGAGATCACCGGCCGGCTGGCCGCCATCGAACGCCGGCTCGGCATCGGCCAGGGACCCGTGTCTGACCCCGCTCAGCAGGAGGTCGAGCGGCTGCGGGCCCTGCTCCGCACGCACGGCATCGACCCCGGCGGGGATCCGCCGCCCGCGGCCTCGCCGCCGGACAGGAGCGCGTGATGTTCGAGAGGTTTACCGACCGGGCGCGGCAGGTCGTGGTGGTGGCCCAGGAAGAGTCGGCGAGACTCAGCCACAACTACATCGGCACCGAGCACATCCTGCTCGGCATCCTCGGCGCCGGCCCGAGCGTAGCCGTCAGCGCGCTCGAATCTCTCGGCATCAGCCAGGCGGCGGTCCGGCAGCAGGTCGAGGACATCGTCGGCCGCAGCCCGCAGCAGCCTTCCGGGCACATCCCGTTCACGCCGCGGGCCAAGAAGGCACTGGAGCTCTCGTTCCGCGAGGCTATCCATCTCGGCCACAACTACATCGGCACCGAGCACATCCTGCTCGGACTGATCCGCGAGGGCGACGGCGTCGGCGCGCAGGTGCTCACCCGGCTGGGCGCGGACCTCAGGCGGACCCGCCAGCAGGTCATCGCGCTACTGCCGGGCGGCGAGAGCCGCGAGCCCGCGGAGTACGTCAGGCCGGGGCCGGGGCCGGGGGCACGGCAGGAGCCCAGGCCACAGCCGGAGCCCGGGCCACAGCCGGAGCCGGAGCAGCTGCTGGAGCCGGGGCCGGGGCCACTGCCGGAGCCGCACCGGCTGCGCCAGCTTGACCGCGAGATCAGCCAGATCCGCGCGGCGAAGGAGGCGGCGATCGACACGCAGGACTTCGAGCGGGCCGTGACGCTGCGCAACCAGGAGCGGGAGCTCCTGGTGCAGCGGGACGCCGAGCAGCGGCAGTGGCTGGCCGCGGCGGAGCAGCGCCAGTCCGCGGGCACCGCCGCCGCGGAGCTGGACCGGCTGCGCAACATGGTGGCCAGCCTGCAGGCGCAGCTTCGCAGCCACGGCATCGAGCCGGTGGGCGGCCCGCCGGATGCGGAGACGGGCGGCTAGGCGGCGCTTCGGCCTCGCTGAGGCCGACCCGCCGGTGCAGGCGCCGCAACGCAGGTGGCGCGTACCAGCTGCGCTCGCCGAAGACGCGCATGAACGCCGGAACGAGCACCCCGCGCACGAGCGTCGCGTCGATGAGAATGGCGAGCCCGGTGCCGAGCCCGAAGAACTGGATGAAGCTCACGTGGCTCGTGCCGAAGGCGAAGAAGTTGACCGCCAGCAGCGCGGCCGCGGTCGAGACGATCCGGCCCGAGCGCGCCAGGCCGTGCACGACAGCGTCGGAGTTGGACGCCCCGGCGTCGTGCAGCTCCTTGATCCGGCTCATCAGGAAGACCTCGTATCGGTGCCGAGAGCGCCCCCGATCCGCACCGTGATGGCAGCGGTGTTCGCGTGCGCGTAGTCGGTCAGCAGGGCCGAGGATTTCGTGTTGGCCTGCGCGTCGGTACCCCTGACCCTGGCCAGGATCAGCGCGTCCGAGCCGTCGCGCGAGCGCAGCGCGGGCGCACGCGTCGCCCAGTAGGAGGTGACACCGGTCAGCCGGGGATCGCTGGCCAGCCGCCGGGCGAGCGCCCGGTCAGCCGCCGCGGACGGCGCAGAGCAGCCGGTTCTCGCCGCGCTGCCAGAGGGTCCCGGCCTCGGCGAACCCGGCCGCGCGCAGCGCGTCGATGTGGGTACCCAGCAGCCGGGTGGCCCAGCCGTGGTGGTCAGCGTGATCACGCCAGGCCTCCCGGCTGGCGATCGCGTCAGCCAGCGCCGGATCGGCGGCGACCGCGTCCCACCAGCCTGACCAGCTCTCGGCGTGCCCGTTCGGGAATCGCCTTTTCTCCTCGCGCTGGAGCAGCGCCTCGCCCAGCCGGGCCAGCACGGGGGAATCCGACTCGTCCAACGCGAGGTGATCGCCGTTCAGCAGCAGGCCGCCGGGCCGCAGGACGTGGCCGAGCTCGGCGTACACCGCCGCCAGGACCTCGGGACTCAGCCAGTGCAGCGCGGTGGTGCTGACCGCGGCGTCCGCCGGGCGGTCCAGCGTGAGCGGCCCCGACCAGCCGGGGGTGCGCAGGTCGGCGGCGGCGAACCGCAGGCCGGCCCGGTCGCCGTAGGCCGCCCGGGCCAGCGCGAGCATCACCGGGTCGGCGTCGACGGCGACGATGCGGGCCGCGGGAATCCGGTCCAGCAGCCGGACCGAGAGCGAGCCGGGGCCGCAGCCCAGGTCGATGACCAGCGGGTCGGGCCGCCCGGTGCCCGCCTCCACCGCGTCGATCAGCGCGGTGAATCTCTCTTCCCTGTCCGGCAGGCTGTCCTCCTGCTGCAGGTCCCAGCGGCGGATCCACTCCCGGGCCGCGTCACGATCCAGCTGCGGCATGCTGTCTCTCCTTGTCACTGGCGAGTATCATTTCGGCAGTTACCAACTTAGACCCGAGGATGTAACTGGTCAAGTGAGATACAGCAGTCACCTGGACACGATCGTGATGGTCGCGGTCGGACTGGTCAACGCCCTGACGGCCGGGGAGGCGCGGGGCCGGTGCTACCTGCCGCCGGCCGGCGATGACCTGCCCGCGGCGGTCACCGCCGTGCTGCGCGCGGCCAATCCCGGTTACGGGGAGGTGGCGGCGCACGACGCGGCGGAACTACGGGCCGCCGCGGCGCAGTTCCGCGCGGTCTTCGAGGCCGTCGCCCGGGACGACGTGGACGCCGCGGCGCGGCAGGTCAACCAGCTGCTCGGCCGGACAGGGGCGCGGCCCGCGCTGGACCGGCACGACGGCGAGGGGTGGCACCTGCACTTCCACGGCGCGGATGACAGCCTGGCGAACGGCTGGGCGGCCGGCTGCGCCACCGGGCTGGCCATCGTGCTCGGCACCGAGGACCGCGGCAGGCTCGGCGTGTGCACGGCGCCGCGCTGCGACCGGGTCTACGTGGACGCCTCGCGCAACGGCACCCGGCGGTTCTGCTCCACGACCTGCCAGAACCGGGTCAAGACGGCGGCGTTCCGGTCCCGGCAGGGCTGACCGGGCCGTCACTGGCCGGCTCGGACGGCGCTGGACGCCGGGCGCCCGCGGGCGCCGCTGCCGCGGACACCTGCCCGGTGACCGGCCGGGCCCGGAGGTCTTGCCGGCGCGCGGCGGAGATCTTCACCGCCGCGACCCGCCCGCTCGATCCGGCCGGCCGGGGCTGGACGCTGCACCAGCTCCGGGCTCGGCGAGCGGCGGACGGCTGATCGCGGGCAGCACCGAGGTCAGTGCCCCGCTGGCCTGCACCGTAGCCTGCCGCTGCTCCTGCTGCTGGTCGGCTCTCGCGGCGACAGCGGTCAGTCGCTCGGCCATCGCGCGGACCCGGCGGGCTCGCACCCGTGCCTTCAGGATGAGATCCGCTGCGTACAGCACGATCATCGCACCGGCAAAGCTAGCGATGAGCAGGCCAATCACGTAATTTTCCGCCCTTACCGTGGGGATTACCGGACATCTCCACGGTATGCGAGGGCGCGGCCGGATCCGGCAGTAGCGTGCGTGACCTGGCTGACACCCGGCCGCGGGCCGGGGCGGACAGGCTGGCGGCCGCGGCGGCCGCGGCCGGGACGGTTACCAGGCGAGCTGGGCGATCCTGTCGTAGTCGGCCGAGGAGTATCCGGCCAGGCCGTCGGACAGTGCGAAGATCCACTCCGCCACGCCCAGCGACAGGGCCAGCCGGCTGCACCGGGAGCAGAAGTGCGGCTCCTTCAGCCGGACCGAGTCGTTGGCCTCCAACCGCACGTAGATCAGCCTCGAGCCCTGCAGCAGCTGCCAGCCGTCGCCTTCGCGGGCCAGCGTGATCGCCCGCTGCTCGGCGTGCGTCCGGCACAGGTCGTGGTGGCCGACGTCACCGAACTTGCAGTAGCAGTGATCCTCGCCAGGAAACGGCACGCCGTTGTTCCCCCAGGCGAGCAGGCTGCCGTCCCTGACCAGCACGGCGGCATGCCGGGTGCGGGCATGCGAATCCCTGGCCAGCTCGGCCGCCCGGTCCACCATCTGCTGCGCCACGTGGCTGTCCTGGCGCTTGAGCGGCCGCGGCTCGGGCCGTTGCGCTGATTGCACGCCCACCATCCCTCCGCAGCGAAGACTAGACCCTGCGCGGGCGGCGCCGCGAGCCGGCGGGCCGCGGTCTTTACGATGGCAGGATGTGCACCGATGACAGCCCGGCCGGCCAGGTCCCCGGGGTGCGGCACGATTTCGAGCCCGATGCCGAGATCAGCCTGGAGCCGGTGGACTCGGTCGTGGTGACCACGCTGATGGACAACCTGACCGACGTCTTCATGCCTGATCAGGGCCCGGCGCGGCGGCCCGGGCCGGGAACCGGGCCGATGCGCCCGGCGCCGGTGATGGCCGAAGGGCAGGTCCCGGACTCGCTGCTCGCCGAGCACGGGTTCTCGGTCCTGGTCACGGTGGCCAAGGCCGGGCGCGAGCACCGCTTCCTGTTCGACGCCGGCGTGAGCCCCGACGGCGTCACGGAGAACATGCGCCGCCTGGATGTCAACCCGGGGTCGATCGAGGCCATCGTGTGCAGTCACGGGCACTTCGATCACACCACGGGGCTGGACGGGCTGATCCGGGTCCTCGGCCGGGCGAACCTGCCGGTGCTGATCCACCCGCACTTCTGGCGGCGCCGCCGGATCGTGCTGCCCGGCCGCGAGCCGTTCGAGCTACCCACGACCAGCCGCCGGGCGCTGACCGGGGCCGGCTTCGACATCATCGAGGAACGCCAGCCCAGCTTCCTGTTCGACCGGTCCGTGCTGATCACCGGCGAGGTGCCCCGCACCACCGGCTACGAGCCGGGTTTCCCGCCGCAGCAGGCCTGGGCCGGCGGCAACTGGGAGCCCGACCCGCTGGTGCTCGACGACCAGGCCCTCGTCGTCAGCGTGGCCGGCCGGGGCCTGGTCGTGATCACCGGCTGCGGCCACGCGGGCGTGGTCAACATCGCCCGGTACGCCCGCCGCCTCACCGGCGGCGAGCCGCTGTACGCGCTGCTCGGCGGGTTCCACCTCAACGGCCCGCTGTTCGAGCCGCTGATTCCCCGGGTGCTGGACGAGCTGGCCGGGATGAACCCGGGCGTCCTGGTGCCCGCGCACTGCACCGGCTGGCGCGCCCAGCACGCGATGTCCGCCCGGTTTCCCGCCGCCTTCGTGCCGAACTCAGTGGGCACGAGCTTCCACCTGTGAGCCGGGGCGCGAGCGCCGCTGCGCCGGAGTATGCGCCGGAGTGGTAGCCCGCTGGGAGGCGCTAGCCGGCCCGGCCGCCCGGCTCGCCGCCGCGGCCCTGCTCGGTGCGGCGGCGCAGGTCGGTCCGGATCTCCTGTCCCAGCCGGCGCGTCTCGTGCCGGTTGAGCAGGGCGCCGGCCGCGGCCCCGGACAGCAGCGGCCCGAGCGAGAACGCACTCCTGGCCGCGCGGGCCGCGAGCCGCCGCCGCAGCAGCCGCGCGACCGGCGATCCGGCGGCCACGACGACCCCGCCCGGCGCCAGGAACACGCCGCGGCGGTGCGCCCACGCCCCGACGTAGGCGGTCATCCGTTCCACCGTCCCGCCCCCGGCGGGCACGCCGTACGCTTCGTGCAGCTCGGCCACCAGCTTGATCTCGATCCCGACCACGGCGAGCGTCTCCGCCGCCACCTCGGCGGGCCACGCAGGCAGCACCGGCAAGACGGCCCACGCGCCCACCGCCCCGCCGACCGCGGCCGAGGCGCGGCCCGCGCCCTCGATCAGCGCGTCCGCGATGTCCTCGGCCGGCATCCCCGGAAACTGCGCCCGCAACGCGGCCTGGTCCCGCACCCGCAGCCGCGGTGCCATCGCGACCACCTGGCCGGCCAGCCAGCCGGTCCCCCGGCCCATGCCGCGCCTGGCCGCCCGGACGCCGCGGCCGCTTGACCGGGCACCCGAGCGGGTGGTCTCGGCAATCGCGCCGGTCAGCCTGCGCAGCCGCCGCGGTGCGTCCGTGCCCTCCGGGACCTCGGTGACTTCCGTCACCAGGCTCGCCGCCCGCTCCGCGACCGCGTCTGCGGCGACATCCGGCTGCTGGGGCGACTCACTTCGCGCGTCGGTCATGACAGGAATCTTGCCGCATCGGTCAGGGCGGCCAGCTACCGCCATCACCCGCGGAACCGGCCACGCACCGGGCCTGCCCGTGAACCTGGTACGGGAGAAGCCAGCGATCCGGTAGATCGATACATGCCAGTTTGCGCATTTCAAGGCGGATAGTCCGGTTTCATGCACGTGCCCGTCGCGGCTGTGGTTGACTGTCAGCGCCGAGGCGCGAGCGTGGACGTGCGGTCCGCCACAGGATGTGCTCTGCCCCCGGAGGAAGCTGGCCCATGACGTCGCTGTTCGCTGCCCTCGGCCGGTTCTCGATCCGCTTCCGCTGGCTCGTCGTCGCGCTCTGGATCGCCGCCGCGATCGGCTCGGTGCTGTTCCTGCCCTCGCTCGCCGCAGCGGTGAACAACAACAACACCCAGTACCTGCCCGCGGGCGCGCCGAGCAACGTCGCCTCGCGGCTGGCCGCGCCGTTCTACGGCGCGTCCAACAACGACAACGCGTTCGTGGTCGCGGCCACCCGTGACCACCGGCCGCTGACCAGGGCGGACGACGCTGCGATCGAGCGCCTGGCCGCCCGGGCCGCGCAGCTGCCGCACGCCAGGGCCGCGCGGATCGCCGAGTTCTCCGGCGACCGGCAGGCGGCCCAGATCAATGTCCGGGCCTCGCTGTCGCAGCAGACGAACGCGCCGGACGTCGCCTTCGTCCGCTCGCTGCGGGCGCTGTTCCCGGCGGTCGGCGCGCCGCCGGGGCTGGTGCTGCACACGGCCGGCAACCTGGCCGTCACCGCTGACCAGGCCCACCAGGCGAGCAGGCTGGGCAGCAGGACCGAGTACCTGTCGATCGGCCTCATCATCGTGGTCCTGCTGTCGGTGTTCCGCTCGCCGCTCGCCACCGTCGCGACGCTGATGCCGGCGGTCGTGGTGCTGTTCACCGCGGAGTCGCTGGTCGGCGAAGTGGCGAGCCTCGGCATCGGCATATCGAGCATCACCCAGCTGCTGCTCATCGTGCTCGTGCTCGGCGCGGGGACCGACTACGGGCTGTTCCTCGTGTGCCGGGTGCGCGAGGAGCGCAGGCGCGGGCTCAGCCATCACGCGGCCATCGAGCGGGCCGTCGAGCGGGTGGGCGAGTCGATCGTCTTCTCCGCCGCGACCGTGATCGCCGCGCTGCTCAGCCTGCTGCTGGCGACCTTCGGCGTCTACCACGGCCTGGCCATCCCGCTGGCCATCGGGATCGCGCTGATGGTGCTGGCCGGCGTCACCCTCGTGCCCGCGGTGCTGGCCCTGTTCGGCCGGGCACTGTTCTGGCCCGCGCACCCGAAGCCGGGCCAGCGCACCAGCGGCGCCTGGGGACGGCTGGCCGGCCGGGTGGTCAGCCGGCCGGTGGCCGCGCTGCTCATCGGCGTGCTGGGACTGTCGGCGCTGGCCGTGTTCTCGCTGGCCGACCGGGCCACGAACTTCGGCGGCGGGATCACCGCGCCGCCCGGCAGTGACTCGGCGCAGGGCCAGGCCCTGCTGGTCGAGCACTTCTCGCTGGCCAGCAGCAACCCGATCGAGCTCGTGCTGCGGTTCGGGCGGCCGGTGTGGTCACAGCCGCAGGGCCTGGCCGCGGCCGGGGCCTCGCTCGGCCGCAGCCCGCTGTTCTCGAGCATCATCGCGCCGCTCGACCCGAACGGCACCCCGATCGCGCCCGCCGAGCTCACCCGGCTGCACGCGCTGCTCGGCCCGCCCGGCGCGGTACCCGCCGCCCAGCCGGCCCGCGGCCCGGCGGCGGCCGTGCCGCCCGCCCTCTACCAGGCGTACCGGGCGACGACGCAGGTCATCGCCGCGGACGGCCGCGCCGTGCAGTACCTGGCGAGCCTGCGGGCCGGCAGCCCCGACACGAACGCCGCGATCTCCGCCGTTCCGGCGATGCGGGCCGCGCTCGCCGCGGCCGCGGCGCGGGCCCGGGCCCCGGCCGCGGGGGTAGCTGGTGACTCGCCCTCGCTGTACGACGTGCGGTCAGCCTCGCGCAGTGACCTGGAGCGGCTGGTGCCGGTGGCCGTCCTGGTCATCGGGCTGCTGCTGGCGCTGCTGCTGCGCAGCGCGATCGCGCCGCTGTACCTGGTGATGAGCGTCGCGCTGTCCTACCTGGCGTCGCTCGGCGCGTCGGTGCTGGTGTTCCAGATATTCGGCGGCAGCTACGGGCTGAGCTTCGTGCTGCCGTTCCTCATGTTCGTCTTCCTGCTCGCCCTCGGCGAGGACTACAACATCCTGGTCATGTCCCGGATCCGGGAGGAGGCGCACCACCTTCCGCTGCGCGACGCCGTGGTGCGGGCCATCGAGGTCACCGGCTCGACGGTCACCTCGGCGGGGATGGTCCTCGGCGGGACCTTCCTCGTGTTCGCGATCGCCGGCGGGTCCGGCTCCGAGGGCGCGCAGATCCGCGAGATCGGCGTCGGCCTGGCCATCGGGGTCGCCCTCGACACCTTCGTCGTGCGGACGCTGGTCGTGCCGGCGGTCGTCGTCCTGCTCGGCCGCTGGAACTGGTGGCCGGCCTCGCTGCACCACCGGCACGTCGTGCTCGAGCGGCGCAGGCACCGGCCGGTCACCGACCGGATCGAGCTGGCGGCCGGGCGGATCGAGCTGGCCAGCGAGCGGATCGAGCTGGCCGGCGAGTCACCCGGCGCCTGACCCGCCGGGACCCAGCGACCGGAGGCCGCGGCTCATCCGGCCGCCGCGAGCAGGTCGCCCTGATGAGCCTGGCACCAGGCGCGGGCGCGGAGCATGATCCCGCCGATGCTGTTCCAGCAGTCGGTGAAGCCGGGATGACCGCCGTGCACCGCGTCGGTGATGACCGCGCAACTCCAGTCGTGGTTGTGCAGGATCGCCTCGGCGACCTCGCGGCGCTGGGCCCGGGCCAGCCCGTAGGCATCCAGCAGCAGCCGGAACCGCCGCAGCGCCTGGCCCTGCCGGCCGTCGGCGATGTCGCGCTCGTCGTAGAGCGGGGCCCAGTGCCGCGCGGCGGACGCCAGATCCCAGGCGGCGCTGCCCGGCCCGGCCAGGTCGAAGTCGATCAGGGCCACCGCGCGGCCGCCCCGGAAGATCAGGTTGGCCGGGTGGACGTCGTTGTGACTGACCAGCCTGGTGGTGAAGCGGGCCGGGATGCGACGAGGCCACCGGTAGCCGGCCGGGTCGAACGACGCGACGGCCTGGTGATAGCGGCGCAGCAGCTCGGCGATGCTCACCAGGGCCTGGTCGCCGAGCATGTCGTCGCGCAGCGGCGGCACCGCGGCCCAGCCGTCGATGTACGTCAGCGTCTCGGTGGCCGCGTCAGCGGCCAGCACCCGGGGCGCGCCGTCGAATCCGGCGGCGGCCAGGTGGGCGAGCAGCGCGTGCGTGGCCGCGCTGCTGGGCGCGAGCGGCCTGCGCACCACCTGTCCTGCCCGCACCACCAGCCCGCGGTTGGCCGTGCCGCCGGGCATGGGGCCGTCCGCGGCCAGCTCCGCCGCCGGCGCCACCGCTGCGGACATACCCATCACCTCCGGCACCGGGCCGCCTAGGCGGGGCCCAGCCCGAGCAGGGCGCGGGCCAGGCTGGTGTGCGTGACCAGCCCGTGCACGAGGCCGCCACGAATCGCGGCGCGGACCGCCACGCACTTGGACACGCCGTAGGCGACGGCGATGACGCACGGGATCTTGGCCAGCGCCTCCCCCGGTGTCACGATCATGCGGCTGTCCAGCGCGGTCTGCACCGGCCTGCCGGCCTCGTCCAGGAACACGCCGGCCATCTCCGCGCACACGCCGAGCCGGGCGATATCGTCACGCTCGGGCTGGCGGAGCGCGTCGTAGATGGTGGACAGGCCGGGCGCCCACGCCCCGATCGCGAGCATCGTCATGGTCACCGACGGCACCAGCGCGAACGCGCCGGCGACGTCCGCCTGGCGGCGGATGGCGTACGCGGTCTCGGCGTCGTCCACGACCATCGGCGCGTAGAAGACGTGCGCGGGGCCGCCGCCGATCCGGGCAACGCTGCGGACGAGATCGAGCAGGTCCCGGCCGTCGGGCGGCGGCACCGCCCCGGTCAGCTGGACGATCGGGCACGGCGGCATCCGGGTCACCGCGGCCGCCAGCCCGCTCAGCGAGCGCGACCAGGACATGCCGAGGACGTCGCCGGGCGTGACGATATCCATCAGCGCCTGGCCCGCTGCCTCGCCGAGCCGGTGCCGCAGCGCGGGCTCGTCCTCGTCGGAAAAGTCGAACGCGAACGCGTGCTTCAGGCCGAAGGCCGAGCACAGCTCGGCCGACAGTCCCGCGTCCAGGCTGCCGCCGGGCAGCCCGATCTCGATCCGCACCATGCCGGCCTCGCGGGCCGAGTCGAGCAGGCGGGCCACGCGGAACCGGCTGATGCCCAGCCGGTCGGCGATGTCCACCTTGGAGACGCCCTCAAGGTAGAACTGCCGCGCCACCCTGGCAGCCAGGACGAGCTCGGACGGCCCACTGGCCGACAACCCGGCCATGCGCTCCTCCAGTCCAGCGGAGCCGGGGCGCTCATCTGAGCGCTCCAAATCTCATATTTGCAGCTTTCCTTGACTTTGCCTAGCGACGGGATCACTGTGTGTGTCAATAGTACGTATGAGCGTATGTCCGCTCAAACGAGCGGCCGTGCCCTTCTCATCGTTGCGGAGGTTCAGTCATGAGATCTTCCCCGGTCAAGCTCCGCATCGTCGCGGCGGCCGGCTGCGTGGCCGCCCTGGCGCTGGCGGCCTGCTCGGGCGGCAGCACCGCCAGCACGAACAGCAAAACCGGCACGGTCACCGTGGCCGTGGTGTCGAACCCGCTGATCACGAGCCAGATGGTGCCGCTGACCCGGTCGGTGTTCGAGAAGCAGAACCCGGGTATCACGGTCAAGTTCGCCACCTATACCGAGGGCGACCTGCGGGCGGCGATCGAGAAGGACGTCAGCACGCACAGCAACGCGTTCAACGTCATCATGATCGGCCCGTACGAGACGCCGCTGTTCGCCAAGAACGGCTGGCTGGACAACCTGTCCACCCAGTTCATCGCCAAGGACCCCAGCTATGCCGCCAGTGACCTGCTGCCGCCGATCGCGAAGGCGCTGTCCTACAAGGGCAGCCTGTACGCGGTGCCGTTCTACGGCGAGTCGTCGATGATGTTCTACCGCAAGGACCTGTTCGCCAAGGCCGGGCTCACCATGCCCGCGCACCCGACCTGGGCGCAGATACAGGGCTTCGCGGCCAAGCTCAACC
Source organism: uncultured Actinomycetes bacterium (assembly GCA_963702235.1). Lineage (GTDB taxonomy): Bacteria > Actinomycetota > Actinomycetes > Streptosporangiales > Streptosporangiaceae > PALSA-505. The sequence continues at coordinate 5,360 of CAVPBZ010000007.1, read as the reverse complement.
AGCCGGGAAAGACGGCGGGCATCTGCCTGCGCGGCCTGGCGGGCTGGGGCGACAACATGGCGGCGCTCGACACGGTCGTCAACACGTTCGGCGGCCAGTGGTTCAACCAGCAGTGGCAGCCGCAGCTCACCTCGCCGGCGTTCACGGCCGCGACCAACTTCTACGTCAACCTCATCCGCAAGTACGGCGAGTCCGGCGCCGCCAACGACAGCTTCAACCAGCTGCTGACGCTGTACGGGCAGGGCAAGTGCGCGATGTGGTACGACGCGACCGTCGCGGCGACCTCCATCGCGACCAGCTTCCCGTCCGTCTTCGCCCAGACCGGCTACGCCCTGGCGCCGGTGGACCTGACCAAGTCCTCCGGGTGGCTGTGGTCGTGGGCGCTGGGCGTCCCGCAGGGCACCAGCAACCAGGGCGCCGCCTGGAAGTTCGTGTCCTGGGCCACCTCGAAGGGCTACGACCAGCTGGTCGGCGCCAAGTACGGCTGGAAGGCGGTCCCGCCGGGCACCAGGACCTCCCTCTACAACACGCCGCAGTACATGTCGGCCGCCAAGGCGTTCGCGCCGATCACGCTGGCCTCGATCGACTCGACCGACCCGCTGCACCCGACACTGCACCCGGTGCCTTACGTCGGCGTCCAGTACGTCGATATCCCGCAGTTCGAAACGCTCGGCCTGCAGGTGGCCCAGCAGATCGCGGGCGCGATCGCCGGCACGGAGAGCGTGAGCCAGGCGCTGAAGACAAGCCAGGCGGACGCGTCCGCGTACACCCCGGCGCAGCTGTCCGCCGGTTAGCCGCCCGTGACGGGGCCCCGGCGCCGGCCGGGGGATGCCCGGGGCCCCGTCATCCCCGCCAGATCATGAGGAGGGCTTCGCAGTGACAGTCGTCGAAACGGGCGCGGTACCGGCTCCGCGGGTCGGGATCCGGCCGCGCGGGGTGAGCAGCCGCGAGCGGTGGATGCGCCGCCTCCCGCTGCTGCCCGCGCTGATCTACGTCGTGGTCGTCACCCAGATCCCGTTCGTGGTGACGCTCTGGTACAGCTTTCAGAGCTATTTCTGGGACGTCCCCGGCGGCGCGCACTTCAACGGCCTGACCAACTACAAGACCGTCTTCACCAGCTCGGCCTTTCGCGGCTCGCTCGTGCGCTCGGTGTTCATGACCGTGACCTCCGTGATCGTCGCCATGATCCTGGGGGTGGCGCTCGCGCTGCTGCTGGACCGCAAGTTCGTCGGCCGCGGCGTGGTCCGGACCCTGATCATCACCCCGTTCCTGGTCATGCCCGCGGCCGCGGCGCTGGTGTGGGCGTCGCCGATGCTGGACCCGAACTTCGGGCTGATGAACTACCTGCTGCAGCCGTTCGGCGTGCACCACGTGGCCTGGCTCAGCCAGTATCCGCTGGCCTCGGTGATCGGGGTCATGATCTGGCAGTGGACGCCGTTCATGACGCTGATCGTGCTGGCCGGCCTGCAGAGCCAGCCGACCGACACGCTCGAAGCGGCGAAAGTGGACGGCGCCGGGGCGCTGGCCACGTTCCGCGAGCTCACGCTGCCGCACCTGCGGCCCTACATCGAGCTCGGCATCCTGCTCGGCTCGATCTACCTGGTCAACGCGTTCGACGCGGTCAGGCTGATGACCAACGGCGGGCCGGGGACCTCCACCACCAACCTGCCGTTCTACCTCTACCAGCAGGTGAACTTCGCCTTCGACGTCGGCGGGGCGGCCGCGGCCGGCGTGGTCACCGTGGTTCTCACGATCATCGTCGCCACGTTCGCGCTGCGGATGTTCGCCCGGGTCTTCCAGTTCGAGGAGGCAGGAGCATGACCGTCACCGCGGTACGGCCCGGGCCGCGCCGGATCCGCGAGCTGACCGGGCAGGTGGGCTGGGGGATCGTCGCGTGGGTGGTGGGGATCGCGTTCTTCCTGCCGGTGCTGTGGATGGTGATCACGGCGTTCAAGCCCGAGTCCGCCGCCGAGACCTGGCCGCCCAGGTTCATCTTCTCGCCGACCCTGTCGGAGTTCCGGCTGGTCTTCTCGGGCATGGGCCCGTTCCTGACGCACTCGGTGGTGGCGACCGTCGGCTCCACGGTGCTCGTGCTGCTGCTGGGCGTCCCGGCCGCCTACGCCCTGTCCGTGCATCCGGTCAAGCACTGGCGCGACGGCCTGTTCTTTTTCATCTCCACCAAGATGCTGCCGATCGTGGCCGCGATCGGCCCGCTCTACGTCATCGCGCTCAAGACGCACCTGCTGGACAGCATCTGGCTGCTGATCATCCTCTATACCGCGATGAACCTGCCGCTGGCGATCTGGATGATCCGCTCGTTCATGCTCGAGGTGCCGGGCGAGCTGCTCGAGGCGGCGCGGCTGGACGGCGCGGGGCGGACCAAGGAGATCACCAGCGTGATCCTGCCGATCGTCTCGCCCGGGCTGGTGTCAACGGCGCTCATCTGCGTGATCTTCGCGTGGAACGAGCTTTTCCTCGCGATCAACCTGACGGTGACGAACGCCGCGACGATGCCGATGTACCTGATCAGTTCCGTCCCGCAGGAAGGGCTGTTCATCGCGCACCTGTCCGCGGCGGCGACGGTCGCCTCGGTCCCGGTGATTCTCGTGGGCTGGATAGCCCAGCGCTCGCTGGTGCGCGGCCTGTCCATGGGAGCAATCAAGTGACGAGTCCAGGTGCCCCAGGCGCGGTAACGACGGATGGAAAAGGCTCAGCGGGCGGAGGTCCCCGATGGCTCAGGTGAGGTACGTGGCGGCGAGCCGGGTGTACGCGAAGGGCGCGCCGCCCGCGGTCGACGCCCTCGACCTGGATATCCGTGACGGCGAGTTCATGGTCCTGGTCGGGCCGTCCGGCTCGGGTAAGACCACCGCGCTGCGGATGCTCGCCGGGCTGGAGCCGCTCGACGGCGGGAGCGTGGAGATCGGCGGCCGGGACGTCACGTTCGTCCCGCCCAAGGACCGGGACATCGCGATGGTGTTCCAGAACTACGCGCTGTACCCGCAGAAAACCGTCGCGCAGAACATGGGCTTCGCGCTGAAGATGCAGCATGTGGCCCGTGAGGAGCGGGACCGCCGGGTGCGGGAGGCCGCCCGGCTGCTGGACCTCGACGACAAGCTGCTCGACCGCAAGCCCAAGCAGCTGTCCGGCGGCCAGCGGCAGCGGGTGGCGATGGGACGGGCCATCGTGCGCGAGCCCAAGGTCTTCCTGATGGACGAGCCGCTGTCCAACCTGGACGCGAAGCTGCGGGTGCAGACCCGCAGCCAGATCGCCGAGCTGCAGCGCCGCCTGGGGGTGACCACGGTCTACGTGACCCACGACCAGGTCGAGGCGATGACCATGGGCCACCGGGTGGCGGTGCTCAGCGACGGGCTGCTGCAGCAGGTCGCCACGCCGCGGGAGCTGTACGACAACCCGGTGAACCAGTTCGTCGCCGGATTCATCGGGTCGCCCGCGATGAACCTGCAGACGGTCCCGCTGACCGACGGCGGGGCCAAGGTGGCGGGCACCACGCTGCCGCTGCCGCCCGCGGTCCGCACCGCCGCCAGGGAGGCGGGCCTCAGCGAGCTCGTCCTCGGCATCAGGCCCGAGCACCTGCACCTGGCCAACGGCTCCGGCGAGCTGGCCGGCGACGTGCTGCTGGTCGAGGAGCTGGGCGCCGACGCGCTGCTGCACGTCCGGCTGGCCGACGGCGGCGATCCGGTGGTGGCGCGGGCGGAGGGCCGCAAACCGCCGGCCCCCGGCCAGCACGTGACCTTCCGGGTCCAGCCGGAGGACGTCTTCGCGTTCCACCCGCAGACGGGCGCCCGCCTTGCGGGTTAGGCCGCAGCCGCTCAGCGCGCGGACGCTCGCGTACTGGCGCGGCCGGGTGCCGGTGCCGGCCTACGACCGGGACCTGGTCACGCCGGGCGTCGTCCACTTCGGCGTCGGCGGCTTCCACCGCGCGCACCAGGCGATGTACCACGACCGCGTGATGAACGAGGGCGCGGCGCTGGACTGGGGCATCTGCGGCGTCGGGGTGATGGCCGGGGACCGGCGGATGAAGCAGGTGCTGGACGCCCAGGACGGCCTCTACACGCTGGTGCTCAAGCACAGCGACGGGACCTACGAGCCGCGGGTGATCGGGTCCATCGTGGAATACCTGTTCGCCCCGGACGACCCGGCGGCGGTGATCGAGAAGATGACAGCGCCGTCCACCCGGATCGTGTCGCTGACGGTCACCGAGGGGGGCTACAACATCAACGACGCCACCGGCGAGTTCGACCTCACCAATCCGGAGGTGGTCGCTGATCTCGAGCCCGGCGCGGTGCCGCGGACCACGTTCGGCCTGATCACCGAAGCGCTGCGGCGGCGCAGGAAGCAGGGCCTGGCCCCGTTCACGGTAATGTCCTGCGACAACCTGCAGGACAACGGCCAGCTGAGCCGGCGGGTGTTCACCGCCTTCGCCCGGCTGCGCGACCCCGAGCTGGGCGACTGGGTGGAGCGCGAGGTCACCTTCCCCAACTCGATGGTGGACCGGATCACGCCGGTGACCACGGACGCCGACCGGGCCGAGGTCAGGGAGCGGTTCGGCATCGACGACCAGTGGCCGGTGGTCTGCGAGCCCTACACCCAGTGGGTGCTCGAGGACTGCTTCACCGCCGGGCGGCCGCGGTACGAGGACGTCGGGGTGCAGGTCGTGGACCAGGTGGAGCCGTACGAGCTGATGAAGCTGCGGCTGCTCAACGGGAGCCACCAGGCGATGTGCTACTTCGGCTACCTGTGCGGCTACCGGCTGGTGCACGAGGCCGCCCAGGACCCCTTGTTCCAGGCGTTCCTGCTCGGCTACATGGACCAGGAGGCCACCCCGACGCTGGCGCCGGTGCCGGGGGTGGACCTCGACGGGTACAAGCACACGCTGATCGAGCGCTTCTCCAACCCGCAGGTCCGCGACACCATCGCCCGGCTGTGCGCGCAGAGCTCAGACCGGATCCCGAAGTGGCTGCTGCCGGTGGTGCGCCAGCAGCTCGGCAACGGCGGCGAGATCCGGCGGTCGGCCGCGGTGGTGGCGAGCTGGGCCCGGTACGCGGAGGGCACCGACGAGCAGGGCCAGCCGATCGAGGTGGTGGACCGGCTGCGGGACACCCTCACCCGGCTCGCCCGGCACCAGTGCGAGGACCCGGACGCGTTCATCGCCAACCGCGACGTGTTCGGCGACCTGGCCGGCGACAAGCGCTTCGTCGCCGCCTACCGGTCCGCGCTGGACTCGCTGCACGAGCGCGGCGCGCGGGCGACGCTGGAGTCGCTGGCGTGACGGCGCGGGCGTGGCCGGGCGCGTCCGGTCGGAGCCGTTCGGGAAAAGGAACGGGCTGACGGCGGCGAGT
>CAVPBZ010000006.1:0-26128 GCA_963702235.1 uncultured Actinomycetes bacterium | reverse complement strand
CCGCCCACCCGCCGGGCGCCGACAGCAGCCGCAGGTCTGATTCGACCATCATGGTCACCAGCTGGTCGAAATTTACGACGGGCGACCAGCCCAGGGGGATTCCGCTTCGCCTTAGTCGCATCCGCGCACAGATTTTCCGGTTCGGCAGGACGAATAAAGGCTGTGTCGCAGACCACGTGGTCACGCCAGTTGAGGCCTGCGACAGTAAATGCGCGGCTCCACCAGATCTTCGACCGAGTGTCTCACACCAGTACCAACGACGTAATCTTCTGGTTCATCCTGATCCAGCATCAGCTGCATGGCTCGTACGTAATCGCCAGCGAAACCCCAGTCCCGTCTTGCGGAAAGCTTGCCGAGGCGGATCTTGTGTTCGTAGCCAAGTTTCATTCGGGCGCGCCGAGCGTCATCTTGCGGCTGACGAACTCCGCGGCGCGGCGCGGCGATTCATGGTCAAACAGGATCCCGGACACCGCATACATTCCATAATCCTAGCGGTATTTCTGGGTGGGGAAATGCCCGTTGGCTTTGGCCGCGCCATGGGGGCTGCGCGGGCGGAAGGCTCGTCCTCGTTCTGCGGCGACTCCCGCACCGGCCATACATCTCCGACGCTGACGCCTGGTAGAACCGGATCTGGCCGCGTCCGGGCGTCCGGGACAAGCTGATCCGCTGCGCACCCGGATCGCCTCGAGGACCCGTAGCGCGCCTAGCCCGGTGACACGCCGGTGAGCTCCGCATGCCGCCAGGACTTCGGCACGTAGGAGATCTCTGCCAGGTTGTAGATCTCGTCCGGCTGGGCGCGCTCGACCGCGGAGATGAGGCTGCCCTGGTCGAGCACGTCGCCGCGGACCAGCCTGACGTCGGGAAGGAGGTCCCTGGTCCGCGGCTTCCCGTTTTGGCCTGCCCGCGGACAGCCCCCACACCTCGTAGCCCTGGGCGAGCAGATGCTCGGCAAGATAGGAGCCGTCCTGACCGGTGATGCCGGTGATGAGCACGCGCCTGGTCAGCGGAACCTCCGCACTGCTCGCATTCGGCCCGTGTCGCGGTAGCCTACCCAGCCAGGACTTTACTGGGTGGTAATGTTCGCTCCTGAGAGGTCACGCAGGCAGGCCTCGACCAGCTGAGCACATCTGGCTTTGCACGAGGGAGGGGCGAACCTGCGTGACCACCGTGCGAGCTGCCGTTTTTGGCCCGCAGAGCGCTGCGGCACCGTGCGATGACGTGGCAGGCGGCCGGCGCCGCTGCGCGTCGCGATGCTCTCCTACCGGAGCAAGCCGCACTGCGGCGGCCAGGGCATCTACCTCCGGCACCTGAGCCGCGAGCTGGCCGCGCTCGGCCACAGCGTCGAGGTGTTCTCCGGCCAGCCCTGCCCGAGCTCGAGCCAGGCCCGGTGCTGCGGGAGGTGCCGAGCCTGGACCTGTACCGGGACCCCGACCCGTTCCGCACGCCGCGGCTGGGCGAGTACCGGGACTGGATGGACGCGCTCGAGTTCGCCGTGATGAAGACCGGCGCGTTCCCCGAGCCGCTCACGTTCAGCCTGCGGGCGCTGCGCGCGCTGCGGCCGCGCAGCGGCGACTTCGACGTGGTGCACGACAACCAGGTGCTCGGCTACGGCCTGCTCGGCATCGCCCGGCTGGGGCTGCCGCTGGTGACCAGCATCCACCACCCGGTCAGCGTGGACCGGCGGATCGAGCTGCAGGCGGCCCGCGGCCTGTCCCGGCTGTCCAAGCGCCGGTGGTACAGCTTCGTCCGGATGCAGGGACGCGTCGCCCGCCGGGTGTCGCGGGCCGGCCCGATCCTGACCGTGTCCGAATCCTCCCGCCGGGACATCTGCCGCGACTTCGGCGCCGACCCGGCCAGCGTGCGGGTGATCCCGCTCGGCGTGGACACCCGGTTGTTCCACCCGCGGCCCGCGCCCCGGGTGCCGGGCCTGATCGTGGCGGTGGCCAGCGCGGACTCTCCGATGAAGGGCGTGACCACGCTGCTGCGCGCGTTCCGGCTGCTGATCGACGGCAGGGACGCGCCGCAGGCCCGGCTGGTCGTGGTCAGCAAGCCCACCCCCGGCGGCCCGACCGACAAGCTCGTCGGCGAGCTGGGGCTGGCCGGGCAGGTGGAGTTCGTGCACGGCATGGGCAACGACGAGCTGGCCGAACTGCTGGCCAGCGCGCAGATCGCGGTGGTCCCTTCGCTGTATGAGGGCTTCTCGCTGCCGGCCGTGGAGCACATGGCGTCCGGGACACCGCTGGTGGCGTCCCGGACCGGCGCGCTGCCCGAAGTCACCGGCGACGCCGCGGTGCTCGTGGAGCCGGGCAATCCGGATGAGCTCGCCGCCGCGCTGCGGCGGCTGTGCGACAGCCCCGCCGAGCGCCACCGCCTCGGCGACGCCGCGCTGCGCCGGGTCGCCGAGCGGTTCGCCTGGCCCGCGGTCGCCCGGGCCACCGTGGCCCAGTACCAGGCGGCGATCGGCGCGCCGAAGGGAGCCGGGCCCTGCTGACCGTCGACTTCGGCCGGCTGGCCGTGACCGGGGGTACCCGTGTGCTCGACCTCGGGTGCGGCGCGGGCCGGCACGCGTTCGAGGCGCTGCGCCGCGGCGCGCACGTGACCGCGCTGGACTCCGGCGCCGGCGAGCTCGCCGACGTGACCGCCATGTTCGCCGCGATGAGCGAGGCAGGCGAGGCGCCGCCGGGCGCGACCGGGCGGGCGGTGCGCGGCGACGCGACCGCGATGCCGTTCGCTGACGGCACGTTCGACCGGGTGATCGCGGCCGAGGTCCTCGAGCACATCCCCGGCGATCAGCAGGCGATGAACGAGATCGCCCGGGTGCTGGCGCCGGGCGGCATCGCCGCGGTGACCGTGCCGGCCTGGCTGCCGGAGCGGATCTGCTGGGCGCTGTCCGACGACTACCACAACGTGCCCGGCGGCCACGTCCGCATCTACACCAGGCCCGAGCTCGAGGCCAAGCTCACCCGGGCCGGCCTCGCGGTCGGCGCGCATCACCACGCGCACGGGCTGCACTCGCCGTACTGGTGGCTGAAATGCGCCGTCGGCGTGCACGACGACGACCACCCGCTGGCCCGCGCCTACCACCGGCTGCTCGTGTGGGACATCATGAAGCGGCCGGCCGCCACCCGGCTGACCGAGCGGGCGCTCAACCCGCTCATCGGCAAGAGCCTCGTCGTCTACGCGGAGAAAATCGTCCAGCCGAACGGTGCAGGCCGGCCCGCCGTCCGGGAAAGCGCCCATGCCGGCGCGTGACGGCCTGACCTGCCGGCTGGCCCCGGCCGGCCTCCCCGAGGTCCCGGGGGCGCTGACCGCGGACCAGGTGCTGGCCACCGGCCACGCGATCGCGGCCGTGCAGCAGCCGGCCGGCGCGATCGGCTGGCCGGACGGGCACACGGACGCGTGGAACCACGTGGAATGCGCGATGGCGCTGACCGCCTGCGGGCTCACCGGCCCGGCCCGGCGTGCCTACCAGTGGCTGGCCGCCACCCAGCGCGCCGACGGCTCCTGGCCCAAGCAGACCACCGGCGAGGTGGTCACCGACGCGGCGGCGGAGAGCAACCAGGCGGCCTACGTCGCCGTCGGCGTCTGGCACGAGCTGCTGGTGACCGGGGACGAGGACTTCACCGCCGCGATGTGGCCGGTGGTGCGCAAGGCGATCGGGTTCGCGCTGGGCCTGCGCGCGCCGCGCGGCGAGGTGCTGTGGCAGCGAGACGCGCAGGGAGTTCCCGCACGGTACGCGCTGCTGGCCGGCTGCTCGAGCATCCACCAGAGCCTGCGCTGCGCGATCGCCATCGCCGGGCACGTGGCCGAGCCGCAGCCCGAATGGGAGCTCGCCGCCGATCAGCTCGGGCACGTGATCGCGGCCCACCCCGAGGCGTTCGCGGACAAGAGCATGTTCTCGATGGACTGGTACTACCCGGTCCTCGGCGGCGCGATGCGGGGCGCCGGCGCCGCGGCCAGGCTGGCCGAGCGGTGGGACGAGTTCGTCGAGCCCGGCATCGGCGTGCGCTGCGTCAGCGACCAGCCGTGGGTCACCGGGGCGGAGACCTGCGAGCTCGTGCTGGCGCTGGACGCGATCGGCGACCGGTCCGCCGCGCTGGAGCTGTACGAGGTCATCCAGCACCTGCGGGACGGCGACGGCGCGTACTGGACCGGCTGGCAGTTCGCCAACTCCGACCACTTCCCGGCCGAGCGGAGCAGCTGGACCGCGGCGGCGATGATCCTCGCCGCGGACGCGCTGTCCGGTGCCACCGGCGGCGCCGCCCTGTTCCGCGACGCCGGCGCCGACGCGGCGGCGCCGCCGGATCCGGCGGCGTGCGGATGCGCAGCTGGACGGTGACGGGCCTGCCCGCGATGTCGCCGGAGACTACCCGACGCCCTCGCCTGAGCGTTCCAGGACGCGGAGCGAGCCCTCGTGGCGGACCTCGGTGAACGCGCCGGAGGCCAGCGCCCGCTGGTAGATGCGGTACGGCGGCCGGCCGCCGTCGGCCGGGTCGGGGAACACGTCGTGAATGGCGAGCGCCCCGCCGCGGGCCAGGTGCGGCGCCCAGCCCTGGTAGTCGGCCGCCGCGGCCGCGTCGGTGTGCCCGCCGTCGATGAACAGCATGCCGAGCCGCGCACCCCAGAGCCTGGCGACGTCGGCGGATTTGCCGACGATCGCGATCACGCTGTCCTCCAGGCCGGTCGTGGCCAGCGTGGACCGGAAATGCGGCAGCGTGTCAAGCCGTCCCGCCCGCGGGTCCACGAGCTCCGGGTCGTGATACTCCCAGCCGGGCTGGTTCTCCTCCGAGCCGCGGTGATGATCGACCGTGATCACGAACTGGCCGGCGGCGCGGGCCGCCGCGGCCAGGTAGATGGTGGACTTGCCGCAGTAGGTGCCGACCTCGAGGATCGGGCCGACGCTGGCGTACCGGGCCGCGGTCTCGTGCAGCGCCAGGCCCTCGGCCGCCGGCATGAAGCCCCTGGCCGCCTCGGCCGCCTTGACCAGCTCCGCGTCCACCGCGCCTTTCCCTCCCGGATGCCGGTACCGCCCGGATATGGTGGCGCCATCCGCGACGATGAAAGGCGGCCAGAGATGAGGGTACGCGTTGACTACGACCTGTGCGAGGCGAACGCCGTGTGCGCCGGCCTGGTGCCGCAGGTCTTCGAGGTGGACGACGACGACAACTTGTTCATCCTGGCCGAGGAGGTGCCCGCGGAGCTGGCAGCCCAGGTCAGGCACGCCGTCGCGTCCTGCCCGAAGGCGGCGCTGTCGCTGGCGGACGAGCCCGGCGCCTGACCGGCAGGCCGCTACCCGGCGGCGTCCACCTGGGACCCGCCGGCGTCCTCGATGGTCCACGACGCCGACACGCTGCCCTGCTTGGCCAGCACCTCGCCGCGGCGGGTGAGCACGGTGAGCAGCGGCCCGGCCGCGCTGTCGGTGGCCGCCGCTACCTGCGCGACCCCCGCGTACTCGGTGGTCCAGCGCCCCGACAGGGTTCCCTGCCTGGCCACCATCTCGCCGCCGGTGGTCAGCACCGCGAGCAGCGGCCCGTGCGTGCCGTCGGTGGCCACCGCCACCTGCGACACCCCGGCGAACTCCGGCGTCCAGCCCCCGGTCAGGCTGCCCTGCTTGGCCAGCACCTTATGGTCGCGGGTCAGCACCGCGAGCAGCGGCCCGTGGGTCGTGTCGCTGGCCGCAGCCAGCTGCGACGCCCCGGCGTACTCGAACGTCCACGGCCCCGCCAGGCCGCCCTGCTTGGCCAGCACCCGGCCGTCCCTGGTCAGCACCGCGAGCATCGGCCCGCGCTTGCTGTCGCTGGCCACCGCGACCTGCGAGACCCCCGCGTACTCGAATGTCCACGGCCCGGTCAGGCTGCCCTGCTTGGCCAGCACCCGGCCGCCCCTGGTCAGCACCGCGAGCAGCGGCCCGCGCCTGCTGTCGCTGGCCATCGCCAGCTGCGCCACCCCGGCGTACTCGAATGTCCACGGCCCGGTCAGGCTGCCCTGCTTGGCCAGCACCCGGCCGCCCCTGGTCAGCACCGCGACCAGCGGCCCGTGCCTGCTGTCACTGGCCACCGCCAGCTGCGCCACCCCGGCGTACTCCGACGTCCACGGCCCCGCCAGGCTGTCCCGCTTGGCCAGCACCTTGCCGCCCTGGCCCAGCACCCCGATCACCGGCGGAGCAGAGGCGACCGGGCTGGCGTGCCGGTGCTCGGTGGTGGCCCCGGCCGGGGTGCCGGCCGTCCACCGGTGGAAGGAGAAAAGGATGGCGACGCACCCCGCCGATACGCCTAATGCCGCCGCCGTGATGCCCATCGCCTTGCGAGCCGCTACCATCGTCCCCCCTTGTGGCCCTCAGATCCCGGGTACGGCCTTCCGGCCCGGGTCGCCCCGCTACCCGGCATCAGCAACCTGGGACACGCTGCTGAGCTGGCTCGTCCACGGCCCGGTCAGGCTGCCCTGCTTGGCGAGCGCCTGGCCGCCGGCCTTGGCCAGCACCGTGATCAGCGGCCCGCTCGTGTCGTCGCTGGCCACCGCGACCTGGGTCGCCCCGCTGTACTCGGTCGTCCAGCCGCCCACCAGGCTGCCCTCCTTGGCCAGCACCGTGCCGCCCTTGGTCAGCACCGCGATCAGCGGGCCGTTCGTGCCGTCGCTGGCCACCGCCAGCTTGGCCACGCCGCTGCGCTCGCTGGTCCACGGCGCTATCAGGCTGCCCTGCTTGGCCAGCACCTGCCCGGCCGTGGTCAGCACCGCGATCAGCGGGCCGTGCGCGCCGTCGCCGGCGACCGCGAACTGCGACAACCCGGTGTACTCAGTGGTCCACGGCCCGTTCAGGCTGCCCTGCTTGGCCATCAGCGTGCCGGCCGTGGTCAGCACCGCGATCAGCGGGCCGTTCGTGACGTCGCTGGCCACCGCGAACTGCGACACCCCGGTGAGCTCGGTCGTCCACGGCCCGTTCAGGCTGCCCTCCTTGGCCATCAGCGTGCCGCCCGTGGTCAGCACTGCGACCAGCGGCCCGTTCGTGGCATCGCTGGCCACCGCGACCTGGGACGCCCCGGTGAGCTCGGTCGTCCAGCCGCCCACCAGGTTGCCCTGCTTGGCCAGCACCGTGCCGGCCCTGGTCAGCACCGCGACCAGCGGGCCGTTCGTGCCGTCGCTGGCCACCGCCAGCCTGGCCACCCCGGTGTGCTCGTTGGTCCACGGCGCTATCAGGCTGCCTTCCTTGACCAGCGCCTTCCCCGCGGTCAGCACGCCGATCACCAGAGGGGCGGGCGTGGCTGCCGATGCGGTGCCGGCGGCGGCGGCGCACCCCAGTGATAGCGCTAATACGGCTCCTGCGCCCCTGATCGCCGTGCGGACAGTTGCCATGGCTCCCCCTGTGCCCTCCTGGGTGGCCGGCCCCGCAGAGCCGGTTCAGTAGATAGACGCTCAGCCAAGGCGGCCGGATGACCGGGACACGAAGCTACATCGTTCCGGTACGCAGCCTGGCCAGCCGGGATAGCGCATCCTCGAGCACCTCGATGCGCTTGCAGAACGCGAACCGCACCTGGCTGCGGCCGGCCTGCTTGTCGTCGTAGAACACCGCGCTCGGCACGGCGACGACCCCGGCGCGGCGCGGCAGGTCACGGCAGAACGCCACCCCGTCGGTCTCGCCGAGCGGCCGGATGTCGGTCGTGACGAAGTAGGTCCCGGCGGGCCGGTACACCTCGAAGCCGACCGCGGCCAGCCCGGCCGACAGCAGGTCACGCTTGCGGCGCAGGTCGTCCCGCAGGCCGCGGAAGTAGGTGTCGGGCAGCCGCAGCGCCTCGGCCACCGCGTACTGGAACGGGCCGCCGCTGACGTAGGTGAGGAACTGCTTGACCGTCTTGACCGCGGTCACCAGCTCGGCGCTGGCCATCACCCAGCCGATCTTCCAGCCGGTGAAGGAGAACGTCTTGCCCGCCGAGCTGATCGTCACCGTGCGCTCAGCCATCCCGGGCAGCGAGGCGATCGGCACGTGCTCACCGTCGAACACCAGGTGCTCGTACACCTCGTCGGTGACCACGAGCAGGTCCCGGGAGCAGGCAATCTCGGCGACGGCGGCCAGTTCGGCCCGGCTGAGCACGGCCCCGGTGGGGTTGTGCGGCGTGTTCAGCAGGATGAGCCTGGTCCGCGGCGTGACCGCCGCCCGCAGCGCGCCGGTGTCCAGGCGGAAGTCCGGCGGCCGCAGCGTGACCGGCACCCGGACGCCGCCGGCCATCGCGATGCAGGCCGCGTAGGAGTCGTAGTACGGCTCCAGCGCGATGACCTCATCGCCGGGCTCGACCAGCGCGAGCAGCGCCGCCGCGATCGCCTCGGTCGCGCCGGCCGTCACGAGGATCTCGCTGGCGGGATTGTAGTCGAGTCCGTAGCAGCGCTTCTGGTGCCAGGCGATCGCGTTGCGCAGCTCGGGAATGCCCGGCCCAGGCGGGTACTGGTTGCCCCGGCCGGCCAGGATCGCGTCGGCCGCGAGCTGGGCGATCTCCCGCGGGCCGTCGGCATCGGGGAAGCCCTGGCCGAGGTTGACCGCCCCCGTCTCGGTGGCCAGCGCCGACATCTCGGCGAAGATCGTGGTACCCATCCCGGCGAGCCTGCGGTTGAGCAAGGGTCGGTTCACCCGGCAATGACATCACGCCGGCGGCGGAGGTTACCATTCGGGCATGCGCGTCGCCGTCTGCCAGATCCCGGTCAGCGCCGATCCCGTCGTCAACCTCGACCGGGTGCGGGCCGCCCTGTCCGAGGCAGCCGGGCAGCATGCCGACCTGGCCGTCTTCCCGGAGGGGACTCAGGCCCGGTTCGGCAGCGACCTGCAGGCCATTGCGGAGCCGCCGGAAGGCGCGTTCGGAACTGGACTGGGGGAAATTGCCGGCAAGCTCGGCATCGCGGTGGTGGCCGGGATCTTCGAGCCGGCCCCGGACGGGCGGGTGCACAACACCACGGTCGCCTTCGACGGCAGCGGCCGGCTGGTCGCTTCCTACCGCAAGATTCACGTGTTCGACTCGTTCGGGCAGCGCGAGTCCGACCTGGTCGCGGCCGGCGGCGAGCCCGTGGTCGCCGACCTGGCCGGGCTGCGGGTCGGCTTCCTCACCTGCTATGACGTGCGGTTCCCCGAGCACGCGCGGGCCCTGGTCGGCAGCGGCGCCGAGCTGATCGTGCTGCCGTCCGCCTGGGCGGCGGGCCTGTTCAAGGAGGAGCACTGGGTCACGCTGGTGCGGGCCCGGGCGATCGAGAACACCGTCTGGGTGGCGGCGGCCGGCCAGGTGCCCGACCCCGGCGAGCGGCCGACCCGGGCCCCGACCGGCATCGGCCGCAGCATGGTCGTGGACCCGAGCGGGGTGACCCGGCTTGACCTCGGCCCGTATCCCGGCGTGGGGGTGGCCGAGATCGACACCGGGCTGACGGCCCGGGTCAGGGCCGAGGTGCCGTGCCTGCAGCACCGCAGGCCGGACGTGTTCGGCGGGTAGCTAGCCGGAGGCGGCGGCGGCCTGCCACAGCGTCGGCTGCTCGCTCAGCGGGGTGGCCACGTAGCCGGCCCCGGTCAGCTGTGACCCGGACGCGGTCAGCGCGGTGATCGCCTGCGAGCCCCGGCCGCTGAGCCCGGCACCGGCCGGCTCGCGGGTGCGCCAGGAGATGCCGTCCCGCGACGACCACACGACGACGCGCTGATTACCCGGCGGCCCCGCGGTGCCGACCGCCTCGAATCCCCGGCCCGCCGCGGTCAGCGCGGTGACGGCGGCCGGCCCGCCGGACGCGCGGAGCGGCGTCTCCTGCCAGATGCCGCCGCCGTCCAGCGAGTACGCGGCGAACGGCACGGTCCCGGCCGGAGTGGTCTCGATCCCGGTGGCTACGATCAGGTTCCGCTGCGCGACGACCTTCTGCAGCAGCGCGCCGCTCGCCCCGGCCGGGGACGCCACCCTGGTCAGCTGCCAGCGCTTGCCGTCGGGCGAGGTCCAGACCGCTGGCGCGCCCGTGGCCGAGCCGACCGCCACGAACCCCGTTCCGGTCGCGGTCACCGCCACCATCTGCGGGCCGCCGGGTCCGGCCAGGTCACCGGCGACCACGCCGGTGCCCCTGGTCCAGCCGGTCAGCCCGGCCGACCACCAGGCCGCGGCGACGGTCTGCGAGGGGATGACCTGCCTGGTCACGTGCTTGTGCCGGCGGCTGCCGGTGGTCTTGGTGATCGTGCGCGCCGGGATCACCTGCTTGCCCACGATGACGTAACCCGAACGGCCGGCCGCGGCCTGGCTGACGGCGATCCCGGGGCCGGCGAAGGCGGGCTCGCTGTCGGCCGCCTGCCAGCTGCTCGCGCTGGCCGACACGACGACGACCGGGCGGCTGGGGGTCGCGGTGGCGGCGCCGCCCACCGCCAGCCAGCCCGGCTTGCCGTGCACGACGCTGCCGAGCGTGCCGAGGCCCGGCGGGCTGAGGGCGGCGGAGCTGACCCGCTTCCACCGGCCCGGGCTTGCCGCCGACCAGATGGCCGGGTAACCGTCGGCGGTGCCGACGGCCACCTGGGTGCTGCCCGCCACCGCGATGCCGCTGATCCCGAGGGCCGGCCCGGTCGCCCCGGCGATGGCGCTGAAGTTGACAGTCCTGGCGTGCGCGCCGGCCAGCACCAGGTAGGGCTGCTGGGCGTCGGCCGAGCGCACGGTGGCACCCGCCGCTACCACGGTCCCGGCGGCCGTCACCGTGACGCCCGCGAGCGTCTGCGCCGAGCTGCCGATGCCCGCGACGCTGCGCCACGACCGGCCGTCGGTGCTCACGTAGGCCACCTTGGCCCCGCCGGCCAGCTGCCCGGAGACCGCGGCCCCCTGGTCGCTGCCGCCGACGGCGGTGACCTGGAGGTGCGCGTTCTTCGCCGCGGTGATCGTGGCCGCCCGGCGCCACGAGGACCCGTCGGCGGAAACGTAGGTGACGGCGCCGGTTCCGGTCGTGGTGCTACTGCCGGGCCGGACCGCCACGAACCCGGAGCCGGTGACGGCCAAGCCGTCGATCAGGCGGATCGCGCCGGTGCCGACGGGCAGGTGCACCCGCGCCCAGCTCGAGCCGCCGTTGCTACTGCGCCACAGCCGGTCCGACGCCGTGGTCGTGCGGTGCTTCCCGGTGCCGTGCGTCTTGACGACCCGGCCCGCGACGATCACCTGATCGCCGCGCGCGGCGACGTGAGTGAGCTCGAGCACGTGGCTGGCGGGAGCGGGCAGTGCGAGGCTGCTCCCGGCGAGCCGCCGCCAGTTCAGCCCGTTCGCCGACATCCAGGCGACCGGCGTGCTCGCGGCCTGGTGGCCGCCGGGCACGTTCTGCCCCACGGCCAGGAAGCCGCTGGCCGTCCGGGCCAGCGCCAGTACCCGGTCGGTGGCCTGCAGCGGGGCCAACCCGGCGCCGGGCGCCAGCGTCCAGGCCTTGCCGTCCGGGCTGGTCCAGGCCGCTCCGGTGCCCAGCGCCAGCCAGCCGTCCCGGCCGCCCCGGCCGCCGGGCAGCGGCGTGCCGCCGGTCACCATCAGCGGGATGTCGGACGGCGACGGCGCCGCCCCGCCGGGTCCGCGGACCGGGGCCAGCCGCCAGCTGTGCCCGCCGTCGGCGGAGACGAAGAACTGGGCCCGCGGCACCCACTGACCCGCCTGCGACCCGACGGCCACGACCGTCGAGCCGGACGCGGCCACCGCGCTGACCGACTGGAAGATGCCCCGCGCCTGCTGCCCGGGAGCGGCGGTGAAATCGGCGCCGGCCTGCCTGGCGGGCGGGTACGCCGGCAGAGCGCCCGGCTTGCCGCCGCTGCCGCCGAAGACGAGGAGTCCGACGACCACGAGCGCCACCGCCACGACCACGGCGATGGCGGCGAGCCACCCCGGACGGCCGACGTGCCAGCCACCGCCCGGCGGCCGGAACGACGAGCGCGCGGACGGGGCCAGCGGCTTGATGGCGGCGCCGCGGGGGCTGGCCGCGGCCGGGCTGACCGCGGCGCCCGGAGTGAGCGGGCCGCCGGGGGGGACGGCGGTGCCCGGGGGGACGCCGGTGCCGGGGGGCGCGGCGGTGCCCGGGGCGACGGCGGCGGGGGTGGCGGCCGGGGTGGCGGCCGGGGTGATAGCGGGCCGGGGGCTCGGCGGGACCAGGGTGCTGGCGGCCGGGCCGAGCGGGCCGCTGAGCGACTTGGTGAGGGACCGGGCGGACAGCCGCGCGCTGCGCCTGCCCTGGCCGGCGCTGGCCGACAGCGCGGCCTTGACCGCCACGCCGCGGTGCTTGCTCGGCGGCGCCGCCTGCACGCGCTCCCACTCGGCCTCGGCGGGCTCCCCGTCGGTGACCGGCCGCTGCCACTCGACGCCCGACTCGCGCCAGGCCCGCTGGGCGTTCTGCCAGACCGAGGGACTGGCCAGGCCGCGGGGCTCGCGGCCGCCCGGGGCGGCGGTGCCGCCGGCCGCGATCTCGATCCCCGGGCCGCCGGGGTAGCCCTTCAGCGCGGGCGTGTCGGCGACCACCGGGGGGAAGGCGGCGGGCTGGCCCGCGGCGGCCGCGGCTCCGCCGTTCGCCGCTGATGCGTGCGGGCCCGCGGCCTGGCCCGTACCGGCAGGCGCGTCCGGTGACGCATACGCCGCACCCGGCTCGCCGTCATCGAGGGGGGCGCCGTATTGCAGGCCGTAGCCGAATCCGGTGCTGTCACCCGGATCGGCGTATCCCGGCTGCCCGTAGCTGTGGCCTGCGCCGCCGTCCGGGTCGCCGTAGCCAGGCCCGTACCCGTAGCCGCCGCTGTA
This sequence comes from uncultured Actinomycetes bacterium, assembly GCA_963702235.1. GTDB lineage: Bacteria > Actinomycetota > Actinomycetes > Streptosporangiales > Streptosporangiaceae > PALSA-505. The sequence goes on along the minus strand of CAVPBZ010000006.1, from coordinate 13,382 downwards.
GCCGTAGTCGCCGACAGGCTCGGCACTGGGACCGGATTCACCGCCCCCGGGGTTGCCTGTCGTATTCACCGCTGCCCTCAGCCGATTTGGTGTACCCGTTCATTATCCGGGGAATTCCCCGCCGCCCCGATCGTACCGGTCGGCACGAAGGCGTGCGGCAGGTTGCCCGGGCCCTCGTAAAGGCCCAGCGGCCACTCTATGAGGCGGCAGCGCGGCTCTATGAGGCGGCAGCGCGGCGCGGAATCGCATCCACGACGGCAATGCGCAGGCTCTCCATCTCGTCGGCACTCACCCGCTCGAGGAAACGCCGCATCGTGATGCCCCGGTTGCCCCCGGACCTCAGGACTTCGGCCATCAACCGCGCGTCGTGCTCTTCCCGCGCCTCAGCCGGCCAGTACTGCCACGCCCGGCCGTCTTTCTCCCGGCGCAGGACGCCCTTGCGGTACAGGATGTCCATCACCGTCATCACGGTCGTGTAGGCGACCGGGCGTGCATAGCTCATCCGCTCGCGCACCTCACGGACGGCAAATGGACGGTCCGCCACCCACATCACATCCATGATCGCGCTCTCGAGATCGCCGAACTCCCGCACCGTTACCCCACCTCCGTCCGGACATGCTAAGCACGCCGGGCCAGGCATACCTAGTGGCCATTTACGGCGAAGGACAGCAAAGGTCCACCGCAGCGATGATTCCTCCCCCGGATTCGCCTGTTCCTATCCGGCACGCGGGCCAGATTCGTCCCAGCAGGCGGGGGGAGACGCGGCGGCCGAACGGAGCACCGGGCCCGCTGCCGCCGGGTAGCCTGGACGAGGTCATAACTCGTTACCGGAGCGGAAGTAGGCGATCTCCGCAGTGTCTCCTGAGTCGCGGCGGGCGCCCGCGGGTCTTCCCGGGTCAACCGGCGATCAGCACGTCAACGGCACCGCCGGGCCACCCGGTGACGCCGGCGGGAACAGCGGTGATCCGGCCACGCTGACGGCGGGCGGCACGGACTTCGGGCCGAACGAGCTGCTCGTTGACGAGCTCTACCAGCGCTACCTGGCCGACCCGGCCTCGGTGGACCGCGCCTGGTGGAACTTCTTCGCCGACTACCACCCGACGTCGGGCGGCCGTGAGTTCTCCGGCGGCGAGCCGCCGGTGGCCGACGGCGAACCGCGGCCGGTCACGGAGCAGGCCACGGCGGCCGCGCCGGCCGCCCCGGCCGGGCCCGGGGCGCCGGCCACGGCCGCGCCGCCGGCCGGGCCCGCAGCGCCGGCGGCCCCGGGCGGGCCGGCCCAGGCCGCCGGGCCGCGGCCTGCCGCGGACGCCGAGCAGGCCCGGCTGCGCGGCGCGGGCGCGCGCACCGCCGTCAACATGACGGCGAGCCTGGGCGTGCCCACGGCGACGAGCGTGCGCTCGGTACCCGCAAAGCTGCTCATCGACAACCGCATCGTCATCAACAACCATCTCGGCCGCGGCCGCGGCGGCAAGATCTCGTTCACCCACCTGATCGGCTACGCCGTGGTCAAGGCGCTGGCCGTCATGCCCGAGATGAACGACTCCTTCGCCGAGGTGGACGGCAAGCCGGTGCTGGTCAAGCCGGCCCACGTCAACTTCGGCCTGGCCATCGACGTCCGCAAGGACGACGGGACGCGCCAGCTGCTGGTGCCGGGCATCAAGGGCGCCGAGGCCATGGACTTCCGGCAGTTCTGGATCGCCTACGAGGACCTGATCCGCAAGGCGCGGGCCGGCAAGCTCGAGGTCGACGACTTCGCCGGCGTGACGATCAGCCTGACGAACCCCGGAACCATCGGGACCGTCCATTCGGTGCCGCGGCTGATGCCCGGCCAGGGCTGCATCATCGGCGTCGGCGCGATGGAGTACCCGGCGGCGTTCCAAGGCGCGTCCGAGGAGACGCTGAACCGGCTGGCGGTCAGCAAGGCGGTCACGCTCACCTCGACCTACGACCACCGGATCATCCAGGGCGCCCAGTCCGGCGAGTTCCTGCGGGCGATCCACGACCTGCTGCTCGGCGGCAGCGGGTTCTATGACGAGGTCTTCCGCTCGCTGCGCGTCCCCTACGAGCCGGTCCGCTGGGTGCGTGACCTGCCGTCAGGGCACGAGGATGACATCAGCAGGCCGGCCCGGGTGCACGAGCTGATCCACGCCTACCGGGTGCGCGGCCACCTGATGGCCGACACCGACCCGCTCGAGTACAAGCAGCGCAAGCACCCTGACCTGGACATCAACCAGCACGGCCTGACCCTGTGGGACCTGGAGCGCGAGTTCGCGACCGGCGGCTTCGGCGGCAAGCCGATCATGAAGCTGCGCGAGATCCTCGGCGTGCTGCGCGACTCGTACTGCCGCACGATCGGCGTCGAGTACATGCACATCCAGGAGCCGGACGAGCGGGCCTGGATCCAGGCCCGGGTGGAGCGGCCGCACGACGCGCCGGATCACGACGAGCAGATCCGCATCCTCAGCAGGCTGAACGTGGCCGAGGCGTTCGAGATGTTCCTGCAGACCAAGTTCGTGGGCCAGCGCAGGTTCTCGCTCGAGGGCGCCGAGTCGCTCATCCCGCTGCTCGACGCCGTGCTGACCGAGGCGGCGCTGCAGAGCATGAACGAGGCTGTGGTCGGCATGGCCCACCGCGGCCGCCTGAACGTGCTGGCCAACATCGTCGGCAAGTCGTACGCCCAGATCTTCGGCGAGTTCGAGGGCAACCTCGACCCGCGCAGCATGCACGGCTCCGGCGACGTCAAGTACCACCTGGGCGCGGAGGGCGACTTCACCGCCGACGGCGGCTACTCCATCCACACCTCGCTGGTCGCCAACCCCAGCCACCTGGAGGCAGTTGACCCGGTGCTGGAGGGCGTGGTCCGCGCCAAGCAGGACGTTCTGGACGCGGGCGAGGAAGGCTTTACCGTGCTGCCGGTGCTGATCCACGGCGACGCGGCGTTCGCCGGCCAGGGCGTGGTCGCGGAGACGCTCAACTTGTCCCAGCTGCGCGGCTACCGGACCGGCGGCACCATCCACATCGTGGTCAACAACCAGGTCGGCTTCACCACCGCGCCGGAGTACTCCAGGTCGAGCGTGTACGCCACGGACGTCGCCCGCATGATCCAGGCCCCGATCTTCCACGTGAACGGCGACGACCCGGAGGCCGTGGTGCGGGTCGGCAGGTTCGCGTTCGCGTACCGGCGGAAGTTCAAGAAGGACGTCGTCATCGACATGATCTGCTACCGGCGGCGGGGGCACAACGAGGCGGACAACCCGTCGTTCACCCAGCCGCTCATGTACGACCTGATCGACGCCCGGCGGTCGGTCCGCAAGCTGTACACCGAGGCGCTGATCGGTCGCGGCGACATCACGATGGAGGAGGCCGAGCACGCGCTCCGCGACTACCAGCAGCAGCTCGAGCGGGTGTTCACCGAGACCCGCGAGGCGGTCAGCAGGCCGACCGAGCCCGGCGCCGTGGTCAAGCCGGAGCCGGAGGCCGAGGAGCCGGTCAACCACGCCGCGGTGCCGACGGCCATCACCGAGGAGACCATCAAGCAGGTCATCGAGACCCAGCTGAACCTGCCGGAGGGCTTCACCCTGCATCCGCGGCTGCAACCGCTGTTGCAGCGCCGCGCCACGATGGTCAGCGAGAACGCCATCGACTGGGCCACCGGTGAGCTGCTCGCGCTCGGAACGCTGGTGATGGACGGCCACGGGGTACGGCTGGTCGGGCAGGACACCCGGCGAGGCACGTTCGGCCAGCGGCACGCGGTGCTGGTGGACCGGCTCACCGGGGCGGAGCACACCCCGCTGCGGAAGTTCAACTCCGGCACCTCGAAGTTCTACGCCTACGACTCGCTGCTGTCGGAGTTCGCCGCCGTCGGCTTCGAGTACGGGTACTCGGTGGTCCGGCCGGACATGCTGGTCTGCTGGGAGGCGCAGTTCGGCGACTTCGTCGACGGCGCGCAGACGATCGTGGACGAGTTCATCAGCTCCGGCGAGCAGAAGTGGGGCCAGCGCAGCAGCCTGGTCCTGCTGCTGCCGCACGGGTACGAGGGGCAGGGGCCGGACCACTCGTCCGCGCGGATCGAGCGTTTCCTCAGCCTGTGCGCCCAGGACAACATGACCGTGGCCATGCCGACCACGCCCGCCAACTATTTCCACCTGCTGCGCTGGCAGGCCCTGTCCGGGCGGCGCAAGCCGCTGATCGTCTTCACGCCCAAGTCCATGCTCAGGCTGAAAACAGCCACGTCTCCAGTGGCCGCCTTCACCGCCGGGTCGTTCCTGCCGTTGATCGGGGACCGGGAGGTGGCCGGCCCCACGGCGGGCAGCGTGCGGCGGGTGCTGCTCTGCTCCGGCAAGGTCTACTACGACCTAGCCGAGCGGCGGCGCGCCCTGGCCGCGGCGGGCAACGACCCCGCCGCCGCGATCGTGCGGGTGGAGCGGCTCTACCCGCTGCCGCTGCCCGAGCTGCAGGCCGAGCTGGCCAGGTACCCCGGCGCCGGGGAGATCGTCTGGGTGCAGGAGGAGCCGGCCAACATGGGGGCGTGGCCGCGGATGGCGCTCAAGCTTCCCGAGCTGCTGGGCCGGCCCGTCCGCCGCGTCTCGCTGCCGCCAAGCTCCGCGCCGGCCGGCGGCTCGGGGAGCTTGCACGCCAGCGAGCACCGGGCACTGATCGAGGCGGCGCTGCAGCCCGCCCCGGGGCCGGCGGCGGGCCCCGCGTAACCTGGTGGCGGGCCTGGCCGCCGTGCTCGCGCAGGCCCGCAGCCTATGTTGTGGTTCGCGGGAAGATAGGCACGGAAGACTGATGTATTTCACCGATCGTGGCATAGAGAAACTTGAGGAGCAGCGCGGCGACGACCAGGTGAGCCTGGCCTGGGTGGCGGAGCGGCTCAGGGAGTTCGTGGATCTGCATCCCGACTCCGAGGCCGCCGTCGACCGTCTCGCCGGCTGGCTGGCCGCGGTCAGCGACGACGAGGACTAGCGGATGGCATGCCCGTGACGAATCTTGACTTCCGCCAAACGCGATATATCGTATGTGTGAGGGCGTACTGGCTGACGGCCAGCCGCCCCTCGACGCATGCAACGGAAGGACTCGCGTGATGCCGCGCTGGACCATTGACTCTCCCGCCGCCCTGGACTTCGACGGCATCGTCGCGCTCCGGGTCCGGATGGTCGCTGGCTCAGTCGCCGTGCTCGCCACCACCGACCGGCCGCGGCTGGACGTGACCGAGGTGTCCGGGCAGCCGCTGCTCGTGACCCACGAGGCCGGGATCCTCACCGTCGGCTACGAGGACCTGACCTGGGACGGCGTGCGGGGCTGGCTCAGGCCGCGGCGGCACGCGGCGAACGTCACGATCATGGTGCAGAAGGACTGCCCGACGCAGCTCGGCGTGGTGAACGCGACCGCGGTCGTGTCCGGGGTGTCCGCGCGGACCACGCTGAAGAGCGTGTCCGGCGACCTGGCTCTGGATGGGGTGACCGGCGCGGTGGACGCCAACACGGTCTCGGGCAGCCTGGAGGCGCAGGATCTGAACGGGAATGTCGTGTTCCACTCGGTCTCCGGCGACCTTACGCTGGCCGAAGGCCGCATCGGCCGCCTCGACGCGAGGACCGTCAGCGGCGGGGTGACCGCGGACATCGCGCTGGCGCCGGCCGGCGAGATGCGGATAACCACGCTGTCCGGCGAGGTGGCGATCAGGCTGCCGGCGCAGACCAGCGCCCAGGTGAGCCTGCGGTCCACGTCGGGGCAGGTGCACAGCGACTTCGACGGCCTGGGCTCCGGGCCTGGCTCGAAGAGCATGACCGGCACGCTGGGCGGCGGATCCGGCAAGCTATCGGTCACCAGCGTGTCGGGAGATGTCACGATTCTCCGGGGCGGCCGGCCGCCGGCGTCCGGCGACGCTCCCCCCGCTGACGCTGCTCCGCAGGGTGATACGGCTCCGCCCGGCGAATCCGCCGCGATGGGATCGGGCGGTCCGGCGAGAGAAGGCGAGGCCCGATGAGCCCGGTGTTTCGCCACGGCAGGCTTCGGCTCTACCTCCTCAAGCTGCTCGACGAGGCGCCCAAGCACGGCTACGAGGTGATCCGGCTGCTCCAGGACCGCTTCATGGGCGTGTATGCGCCGTCGCCGGGAACCATCTACCCGCGGCTGGCGCGGCTGGAGGAGGAAGGGCTCGTCACCCACGACGAGATCGACGGGCGCAAGGTCTACAAGATCACCGAGAAGGGCCGGGCGGAGATCCGCGACCGGATGGACGATCTCGCCGAGCTCGAGGCTGAGATCACCGAATCCGTCCGCGACATCGCGCGGGAGGTGAAGGAAGACGTCAGGGAGACCGTCCGCAGCCTTCGCGAGGAGATCGCCCGGGCGGCGCGCGACGTGCACCGCGAGGACAGGCGGCAGGCGGCCGAGGAGATGCAGCGGGCACGCGACGAGGCCCGCCGGGCACAGGACGAGGCGCGCGGTCATCCGCGCGACGAGGCGCGGCGGGCCCGCGACGAAGCCGAGGACCGGGCCGATCACGCCCGCGAGGAGGCGCGCCGGGCACGCGAAGAGGCACGCGACCGCCGCGACGATGAGCGCGAGCACGCGCGCCGGGTGCGGGCCGAGGCGCAGCGCGAACAGGAAGCCGGCGGGCGCGAGCACGGCGAGGCCCCGGGACGCGGCCCCTGGGAAGAGGCGGTGGGGCACGGACCCTGGGAATACGACCCGCACGGCGGAGCGCACGAAGAGCACGAGCGGGCAGGCGAAGAGGCCGGCGCGCGCTTCCGGGCGGGCCGCGGCCGCTCGCGGCGGGACTGGGGTGACTGGTCCGGGCTGCGCGACTGGCGGGACTGGCCGGGACTCAAGGACGTCCCTGCCTGGCGGGACTGGCCGGGCAGCCATGACTGGCCCGGCTGGCAGGGCCGGCCGGGCGGCCATGACTGGCCGGGCCCTGGCCGCATGCCGGGCTGGCCCGACCCGGCGAAGTTCCGTGATCTGGAACGGCTGGCGCTGCAGTTCGCGGCCGAGCTGCGGCGGCTGGCCTCGCACGCCGGCGCGATCGGCGAGGATACGTTCGGCGACCTGCGGACGATCCTGGACGAGGCACTGGCCAGGATCCGGACCGAGATCTTCCAGCCGGACCGCGGGCCGGACGAGGGCGAACCCGCGCCGCAGGACAGTACCGGCCAGCCGCCGGCGGACGACACCGGTGCGCACCAGCCGCCCGGGGATCCCGGCCAGCCCGGGGACAGCGCGGACAGCCCGCCCGGGGACGGCACCCGGCATCCCGGCTGACCGCCGGCGCCGGCTGGGCTAGAGCGTGAAGACGACCTTGCCGAACAGGTCGCCGGAGGCCATCGCGGCGAAGCCTTCCCTGGCCTGAGTCAGCGGGATCGTGCGGTCGATCAGCGGGCGCACCCCGGTCTGCTCGCAGAACCGCAGCAGCCTGCCGAACTGGTCCCGCGACCCCATCGTCGAGCCGACCACTGACAGCTGCAGGAAGAACACCCGGGTCAGGTCCGCCGGCGGCGCCGGACCGCTGGTCGCACCCGAGATCACGATCCGGCCGCCCGGCTTGAGCGAGCGCAGCGAGTGCTGCCAGGTCGCCTGGCCCACGGTCTCCAGCACCGCGTCCACGCGCTCGGGCAGCCGCTCCCCCGCCGGGAACGCCTGATCGGCGCCGAGCTTGATCGCCCGGTCCCGCTTGGCCTCGCTGCGGCTGGTCACCCACACCCGGTACCCGGCCGCCCGGCCGAGCAGGATGAGAGCGGTCGCCACCCCGCCGCCTGCGCCCTGCACGAGAACCGTGGCCCCGGGCTGCAGGCCCGACCTGGAGAACAGCATCCGGTAGGCAGTGAGGTACGCGGTCGGCAGGCACGCGGCCTCCTCGAACGTCAGTGCGTCCGGCTTGGGCAGCAGGTTGCGCCGCGGCACGGCGACCCGCTCGGCGAACGTGCCGTCGTAGCGTTCGGACAGAAGCGAGCGGCCGGGGTCCAGCGTCTCGTCCCCGCCGTACAGGCTGGGGTCGCCGATGACGGCGTGCACGACCACCGGGTTGCCGCCGGAGTCGATCCCGGCCGCGTCGCAGCCCAGCACGATGGGCAGCCGGTCCGGCGCGATCCCCACCCCGCGCAGCGTCCAGATGTCGTGGTGGTTGAGCGCGGCGGCCTTGACGGTGACGGTTGTCCAGCCTTCCTCGGGTACCGGGTCCGGGTGGTCGCCGAGTTCCAGGCCATTGAGCGGATCGTCGGCGTCGAAGCGCGCCGCAGTGACTGCGAACATGCCCTGCACCCTAGCGGGAAGCCCGCCTTACTGGCGGGCGACTCCCTCGGCGCGGGCCTGGCGGGCGACGGCGGCGGCGACGGCCGGGGCCACCCGCTCGTCGAAGGCGCCGGGGATCACGTAGTCGGCGGCCAGGTCGTCGCCGACCAGGGCGGCGAGCGCGCCGGCGGCGGCCAGCTTCATTCCCTCGGTGATGGCCGAGGCCCGCACGTCGAGCGCGCCGCGGAAGACGCCGGGGAAGGCCAGCACGTTGTTGATCTGGTTGGGGAAGTCGCTGCGCCCGGTGGCCACCACGAGCGCGTGCGCCCGGGCCAGCTCAGGGTGCACCTCGGGCTCCGGGTTGGACAGCGCGAACACGATCGAGCGCGGCGCCATCGCGGCCACAGCCTGCTCGGCCACGGTGCTGCCGGACAGCCCGATGAACACGTCAGCGCCGCGCAGCGCCTCCTCGGTCGAGCCGGTGTAACCTGCCTCATTGGTCATCTCGGCGACCGCCGCCTTGACCGGGTTCAGCCCGTCCCTGCCCCGGTAGATCATGCCCTTGCTGTCCGCCAGCGCGATGTCGCCGATGCCTGCGCTGAGCAGGATCTTTGTCACCGCGATCCCGGACGCGCCCGCGCCGGCCACCACCGCGCGCAGGTCGCCGAGCCCGCGGCCGGCCAGCCGGGCGGCGTTGCGCAGCGCGGCCAGCGCCACGATCGCGGTGCCGTGCTGGTCGTCGTGGAAGACCGGGATGTCCAGCAGTTCGCGCAGCCGGTCCTCGACCTCGAAGCAGCGCGGCGCCGAGATGTCCTCGAGGTTGATGCCGCCGAAGCTCGGCGCCAGCGCGGCCACCGTGGCGACGAGCTCGCCGGTGTCGGTGCAGTCGAGGCACAGCGGCACCGCGTCCACGCCGGCGAACCGCTTGAACAGCAGCGCCTTGCCCTCCATGACGGGCATCGCCGCGGCCGGGCCGATGTCGCCGAGCCCGAGCACCGCCGTGCCGTCGGTAACCACCGCGACCGTGTTCGCCACCCAGGTGTACCGGGTGACCAGCTCGGGCCGCTCGGCGATCGCGTCGCACACCCGGGCCACGCCCGGCGTGTAGGCCATGGCCAGCTCGGCGGCACCGGCAACGGGGACGGACGGGTGCATCCCGATCTTGCCGCCGCGGTGCAGCAGGAAGACGGGATCGTAGCTGTAGTCAGGGTGAACAGAACTCGGCTCTGCGGCCATGGTGACCCCCACGTGATGGTGTCAGGCTTCTGTGACGCCGCTGGCCGATCGGCCGGGCACGGGTAGCGGCCGGTGAGCTGGTGGCGTCAGGCGACGTACGGGGGTCACCCGTGTCGTTATTGTGCCACATCGCGCGCGGTGTCCCCGGCCCCGCCCGCCCCGGGCAGGCAGAATCAGCGGACGGCTGACGACGCCGCTCCGGCGATGTATTATCAGCCTCGGTTTTCACCATTCACCGCGTCACGGCCCGCAAGCGTGTAATACTCAGCGGCGGGCATTGCCCCTTACCGCGGACTCCCGACTGGCTAGGAATCGAGAGTGGATCTGAGCGGCTACGCCGAACTTGCCGTGCGGCTGGCAAACGCCATCGGCGATGAAGCAGAAGCCGGCCTCGAAGACGGCCACAATATCTGCACCCTGGATGGGCTCCGCGGCCTGCTGACCGACCTGCGCTTTCCCGATACCCGGGTTACCCGCCGCGACCTTGACGCGATGCTGGCGTTGCGGGTCGAGTACCGGGAGATTTTCGCCGCAGCCGCGTCGGGGAATGGCAGCGAAGCCGTTGAGAGGCTGAATGCCCTGCTCATCCAGCATCCGGTCCATCCGCAGATCTTCAGCCATGACGACGAGCCCTGGCATCTGCACCTCACCCAGGGCGGTAGCGTCGCGGACCGGTACGCGGCGGGCTCGGCGATGGGCCTGGCCACCCTCATCACGCAGCTTGGCCTTAACCGGCTCGGGGTATGCGGTGCTCCGTCCTGCCAGGGCGTATTTATTGACACCAGCACCAACCGGTCAAGGCGTTACTGCTCGGACCGGTGTGCCTCCCGCGCCAACGTCACCGCGTTCCGGGCCCGCCGGCGGTCCGGCACCCCGGACGTTCTGCCCACCGCCGCCGGCTAGCCGCCGCGCCATCGCCGTGCCGCAAATGAGAAGCGGGGCGTCTGGGCGCGGATACGTGACCGCGTGAGCACGGAGATAACAGCTGATGTCACGCCAGATGACGTGTATGTATCTCGATAGCGAGACAAGCTGGGCGACGATGTCGCGGCTCGGGCCTGCGTTACGAAAAAGATGCGACTTCAGTACTTTTCAGGCACCCAAATGATCATTACGATGTTCCCAACTCGCAGGCATGTTCCACGCACTCGACAGCACGGACCGAAAGAAGGTTCGGAAATGGCAACTCAGTCGGTAGCCACTCCCGTCAGGCCGGCGGACGTCGGCCTGAAGCGGGAGATAGGGCTGGTCGGCGCCACCTGGGCATCTGAAACGTCGATCATCGGCTCCGGCTGGCTGTTCGGCTCCCTCTACGCCGCGCAGGCGGTGGGCGGAGCGGCCATCCTGGCCTGGGCCATCGCCGGAGTCGCCGTGGTCATCCTGGCCCTCGTGCACGCCGAGCTCGGCAGCATGTACCCGGTGGCCGGAGGGACGGCCAGGTTCCCGCACTACGCGTTCGGCAGCGTGGCCGGCGTCGGCTTCGGCTTCTTCTCCTATGTGCAGGCCGTGACGATCGCGCCGATCGAGTGCTTCGCGTTCATGCAGTACGGGTCCTACTTCTGGCACGGCATCTACAACGCGAAGACGGGAAACGTCACCGGGGCCGGCTTCGCGCTGACCATCGTGCTGATGGCGATCTTCACCGCGGTCAACTTCCTGAGCATGCGCTGGTTCGCCCGGGTCAACAGCACCGTCACGTGGTGGAAGGTCGCGATCCCGATCCTGGCCATCGTCGTGCTGCTGTTCAAGTTCCACGGCGGCAACTTCACGGCCGGCGGAGGCTTCATGCCGGGCGGGATCAAGGCCCTGTTCGGAGCGATCCCGGGAGCGGGCATCGTGTTCGCCTTCTCCGGGTTCGAGCAGGCTGACCAGCTGGCCGGCGAGATCAAGAACCCGCAGCGCAACCTGCCGCGAGCGATCATCCTGTCGATCCTGATCGCCACCGTGATCTACATGATGCTGCAGGTCGTGTTCATCGCCGCGATGCCTGCGAGCCAGCTGACCCACGGGTTCGCGGGGCTCACCAACCCGAACATCCTGGCCGGGCCGTTCGCCGGCATTTCCAGCATTGTCGGGCTGGCCTGGCTGGCCACCATCCTGCGGATCGATGCCTTCATCTCCCCGTCCGGCACCGGCCTGATCTACACGACCGGAACGTCGCGGGTGAGCTACGGCCTGTCCAGGAACCGGTACTTCCCGCAGGTCTTCTCCAGGGTCGACTCGCGTGGCGTCCCGTGGGTCGGGCTGATCGCCGCGTTCATCGTCGGGCTGTTCTTCCTGCTGCCGTTCCCGAGCTGGCATTCGCTGGTCGGCCTGATCACCGGCGCGAGCGTGCTGATGTACGCGGGCGCGCCGCTGTCCATGGCCGCGTTCCGCGGCCAGGTCCCGGAGCAGGAGCGGCCGTACCGGATGCCGTTCGCCACGGTGCTCGCCCCGGCCGCGTTCATCATCGCCGACCTGCTGATCTACTGGTCGGGCTTCGAGGTGGTCTGGAAGCTCGGCATCGTCCTGATCATCGGGTACGTGCTGATCGGCATCTTCATGGCGTTCGACAGCAACCGGCCGCCGCTGGACTGGAAGTCAGCCACCTGGATGCCGGTGTGGCTGATCGGCATGGGCATCATCTCCTGGCAGGGCCAGTACAGCGGCGCCGCGTCAAAAGATAAGCACCCCCAGCCGCCGACCAACACCTTCAACATCCCGTTCTGGTGGGACATGGCGGCTGTCGCCGGGTTCAGCCTGCTCATCTACCTCTGGGCCCAGGCCGTCAAGCTGCCCAGGCACGAAATGCTCGCGCTCGTCGAGAAGCAGTCCGGCGAGGAGGAACTTCCCCCCGCCCCCGTCGGCTGACCTGGTTCGAAACGCCGACAGCGTACGGCCCGCCGATCACGATCGGCGGGCCGTACGTCATTCAGCGGCGCCCCGGCGGTACCGCAGCAGCACCCGGCCCTGGATCAGTGCGGGCGGGACCGGCCCGAAGGAGCGGCTGTCTGCAGCGGAACCGTTCGGGCTATCGGACTGAAGCCACCAGCCGCCAGGCTCGCGCCGCAGCACCCGCTTGACCAGCAGAAGCGAGGGCCGGGTCGGATGCCAGGCCACTACCAGCTGGCCAGGGCGGACCCGTCCGGTCCGCAGCACGAGCAGCCAGTCGCCGGGCCGCAGCGTCGGCTCCATCGAGCGCTCGGCGACGGCGACGCGCAGCAGCGGCCAGTGCATGCATCCCTCCAGGTGAGTTCCGCGGCGGGCGGGGTAGGGTCGGAGCTTGTACCCAATGATCCGACACGAGAGAAGGGGAGCGATGAAGCTGCTCCTGGCACGCCTCCTCGAGCCCAAGGCCACTGCGTATGCGCACTGCGACCTGCCCTGCGGTGTGTACGACCCGGCCCAGGCCCGGATCGAGGCAGAATCGGTCAAGGCCATCATCGAGAAGTACCAGTCGAACGCCGACCCCGAGTTCCGTACCCGGGCCGTCATTATCAAGGAACAGCGCTCGGAGCTGGTCAAGCACCACCTGTGGGTGCTGTGGACCGACTACTTCAAGCCGCCGCACTTCGAGAAGTACCCGCAGCTGCACGAGCTGTTCAACGAGGCCACCAAGCTGGCCGGCGCTACCGGCACCAAGGGCAGCACCGACGTGGCCAAGGCCGACGAGCTGCTCGCCAAGATCGACGAGATCGCCAAGATTTTCTGGGAGACCAAGCAGGGCTGACCTGCCTGGCCCAGACGTTTCACGGAGCAGTCCGGATCTGCCCGCCGACGGCGGGGGCAGTCCGGACTGCTCCGTTTTGTCCCCCGGGCCGGCGGCGCGGCCGCCCGGTCGCAGCGCGGCGCGGCTGTCATACCCCCGGCGGGCGGTAAGTTTGCCACCAGGACAGCGAGCACGGGGGCGGGCTGAGGAGAGACGTGACAGAGAACAC
>CAVPBZ010000005.1:0-142221 GCA_963702235.1 uncultured Actinomycetes bacterium | reverse complement strand
CCGCGCAGGCGGTGGGCGGAGCGGCCATCCTGGCCTGGTCCATCGCCGGAGTCACCGTGGTCATCCTGGCCCTCGTGCACGCCGAGCTCGGCAGCATGTACCCGGTGGCCGGAGGGACGGCCAGGTTCCCGCACTACGCGTTCGGCAGCGTGGCCGGCGTCGGCTTCGGCTTCTTCTCCTATGTGCAGGCCGTGACGATCGCGCCGATCGAGTGCTTCGCGTTCATGCAGTACGGGTCCTACTTCTGGCACGGCATCTACAACGCGAAGACGGGAAACGTCACCGGGGCCGGCTTCGCGCTGACCATCGTGCTGATGGCGATCTTCACCGCGGTCAACTTCCTGAGCATGCGCTGGTTCGCCCGGGTCAACAGCACCGTCACGTGGTGGAAGGTCGCGATCCCGATCCTGGCCATCGTCGTGCTGCTGTTCAAGTTCCACGGCGGCAACTTCACGGCCGGCGGAGGCTTCATGCCGGGCGGATCAAGGCCCTGTTCGGAGCGATCCCGGGAGCGGGCATCGTGTTCGCCTTCTCCGGGTTCGAGCAGGCTGACCAGCTGGCCGGCGAGATCAAGAACCCGCAGCGCAACCTGCCGCGAGCGATCATCCTGTCGATCCTGATCGCCACCGTGATCTACATGATGCTGCAGGTCGTGTTCATCGCCGCGATGCCTGCGAGCCAGCTGACCCACGGGTTCGCGGGGCTCACCAACCCGAACATCCTGGCCGGGCCGTTCGCCGGCATTTCCAGCATTGTCGGGCTGGCCTGGCTGGCCACCATCCTGCGGATCGATGCCTTCATCTCCCCGTCCGGCACCGGCCTGATCTACACGACCGGAACGTCGCGGGTGAGCTACGGCCTGTCCAGGAACCGGTACTTCCCGCAGGTCTTCTCCAGGGTCGACTCGCGTGGCGTCCCGTGGGTCGGGCTGATCGCCGCGTTCATCGTCGGGCTGTTCTTCCTGCTGCCGTTCCCGAGCTGGCATTCGCTGGTCGGCCTGATCACCGGCGCGAGCGTGCTGATGTACGCGGGCGCGCCGCTGTCCATGGCCGCGTTCCGCGGCCAGGTCCCGGAGCAGGAGCGGCCGTACCGGATGCCGTTCGCCACGGTGCTCGCCCCGGCCGCGTTCATCATCGCCGACCTGCTGATCTACTGGTCGGGCTTCGAGGTGGTCTGGAAGCTCGGCATCGTCCTGATCATCGGGTACGTGCTGATCGGCATCTTCATGGCGTTCGACAGCAACCGGCCGCCGCTGGACTGGAAGTCAGCCACCTGGATGCCGGTGTGGCTGATCGGCATGGGCATCATCTCCTGGCAGGGCCAGTACAGCGGCGCCGCGTCAAAAGATAAGCACCCCCAGCCGCCGACCAACACCTTCAACATCCCGTTCTGGTGGGACATGGCGGCTGTCGCCGGGTTCAGCCTGCTCATCTACCTCTGGGCCCAGGCCGTCAAGCTGCCCAGGCACGAAATGCTCGCGCTCGTCGAGAAGCAGTCCGGCGAGGAGGAACTTCCCCCCGCCCCCGTCGGCTGACCTGGTTCGAAACGCCGACAGCGTACGGCCCGCCGATCACGATCGGCGGGCCGTACGTCATTCAGCGGCGCCCCGGCGGTACCGCAGCAGCACCCGGCCCTGGATCAGTGCGGGCGGGACCGGCCCGAAGGAGCGGCTGTCTGCAGCGGAACCGTTCGGGCTATCGGACTGAAGCCACCAGCCGCCAGGCTCGCGCCGCAGCACCCGCTTGACCAGCAGAAGCGAGGGCCGGGTCGGATGCCAGGCCACTACCAGCTGGCCAGGGCGGACCCGTCCGGTCCGCAGCACGAGCAGCCAGTCGCCGGGCCGCAGCGTCGGCTCCATCGAGCGCTCGGCGACGGCGACGCGCAGCAGCGGCCAGTGCATGCATCCCTCCAGGTGAGTTCCGCGGCGGGCGGGGTAGGGTCGGAGCTTGTACCCAATGATCCGACACGAGAGAAGGGGAGCGATGAAGCTGCTCCTGGCACGCCTCCTCGAGCCCAAGGCCACTGCGTATGCGCACTGCGACCTGCCCTGCGGTGTGTACGACCCGGCCCAGGCCCGGATCGAGGCAGAATCGGTCAAGGCCATCATCGAGAAGTACCAGTCGAACGCCGACCCCGAGTTCCGTACCCGGGCCGTCATTATCAAGGAACAGCGCTCGGAGCTGGTCAAGCACCACCTGTGGGTGCTGTGGACCGACTACTTCAAGCCGCCGCACTTCGAGAAGTACCCGCAGCTGCACGAGCTGTTCAACGAGGCCACCAAGCTGGCCGGCGCTACCGGCACCAAGGGCAGCACCGACGTGGCCAAGGCCGACGAGCTGCTCGCCAAGATCGACGAGATCGCCAAGATTTTCTGGGAGACCAAGCAGGGCTGACCTGCCTGGCCCAGACGTTTCACGGAGCAGTCCGGATCTGCCCGCCGACGGCGGGGGCAGTCCGGACTGCTCCGTTTTGTCCCCCGGGCCGGCGGCGCGGCCGCCCGGTCGCAGCGCGGCGCGGCTGTCATACCCCCGGCGGGCGGTAAGTTTGCCACCAGGACAGCGAGCACGGGGGCGGGCTGAGGAGAGACGTGACAGAGAACACCACGCCCTGGGCGGCCACGCCGGGCACCGGGACGCTGCCGCCGGAGGCGCGCGAGGCGCGTGACCAGGTGACCGTGCGGCTGCCCGCCGAGGGCGCGTACCTGTCGGTGCTGCGCACCGCCACCGCCGGCCTGGCTGCGCGCCTCGATTTCACCCTCGACGAGATTGAGGACCTGCGGATCGCGGTCGACGAGGCCTGCGCCATGCTGCTCACCCAGGCCGACGAGGGCAGCAGCCTGCAGTGCGAGTTCACCCTCAGCCGGGACACGATGACGATCGCGGTATCCGCCCAGTCCCGGCTGGGGCAGCTGCCCGCCAAGGACACGTTCGCCTGGACCGTGCTGTCGGCCCTGGCCGGGAGCGTCGATTCCGGCGTCGGTCCCGATGACAGGGTCACCATCGTCTTGCGCAAGAGCCGCGGCCAGACGGGGTCAGGGTGACCGAGGAAGCCAGGATCGAGGTGCCGGATGAGCCCGAGTTCCGGGCGTCGGCCGGGGTTGACGTGACCGAGACCGCCGAGGTCACGGTGATCAGGTTGACGCACGCGACCGAGGACCGGGCGCGGGCACGCGCGCTGTTCGAGCGGCTGGCTCAGCTGGACGAGCACGACCCGGAGCGGCTCAGGCTGCGCGGCGAGCTCGTCGAGCTGCACCTGCCGCTGGTGGAGTACCTGGCGCGGCGCTTCCGCAACCGGGGTGAATGGCTCGACGACCTCACCCAGGTGGCCACGATCGGGCTGATCAAGTCCATTGACCGGTTCGACCTCGGCCGGGGCGTGGAGTTCTCCACCTACGCGACGCCGACGATCGTCGGCGAGATCAAGCGGCACTTCCGCGACAAGGGCTGGGCGGTCCGGGTGCCGCGGCGGCTGCAGGAGCTGAAGCTCGCGCTCACCAAGGCCATCGGCGACCTGGCCCAGCGCGAGGGCCGCGCCCCGACCGTGGCCGAGCTCGCCGCGCACCTGCAGATGAGCGACGAGGACGTGCTGGAGGGCCTGGAGTCGGCGAACGCCTACTCGACGGTGTCGCTGGACGCGCCGGACTCCGGTGACGACGACGCCCCGGCGGTGGCCGAGTCGCTGGGCATGCTGGACGACGCGCTGGAGGGCGTGGAGTACCGGGAGTCGCTCAAGCCGCTGCTGGAGCGGCTGCCGCCGCGGGAGAAGCGCATCCTGATGCTGCGGTTCTTCGGCAACATGACCCAGTCGCAGATAGCGGCCGAGCTGGGCATCTCGCAGATGCACGTGTCCCGGCTGCTGGCCAGGACGCTGGCCCAGCTGCGCGAGGGCCTGACCGAGGACGACTGACCCGGGCGTTAGCTGCGCGACGCCGGCGGGGTGCGCGGCTTGCGCGCGGCCGGCGGAACCGGCCGGTTGCGGGCGGCCGGCGGAACCGGCGGCGCGGCTGCGGCCGGCTCGGAGCGCGGCTCGCGGGCGAGCGCCCGCAGGCTCGCCGGGAGCAGCAGCGCCGCGGCCGCGGCGACGGCGAGCAGCACGGCGGGCGCGCCCCACTCCACCCGGTGCCCTTGCAGCATGATGATGCCCACGATGAGCGTGAAGAGCTGGCTGAGCAGCGCGGGTGTCCTGCTCCACGGCCGCACCCGGACGAGCCCCACCGCGACGACGGCCAGGAACCCGGCGGTGGCGAACCCGATCGCGGTCAGCGCGATGCCGCTGCTGAGCTGGTAGGACTTGCCCGCAGCTGTGTCCATGGCGGACAGCACGGACGCGATGAGCACCCCGGCGGCCTCGGCCGCCTGCGCCGCGGCCGCGCCGGACAGGACCACCGGACGATCCTGCATGTTGGGCCTCTCTTCCGGCATGGCTACCCTGAGCCCGTGCGCGCGCTGCTGATCTTTAACCCACGAGCCACCTCTACGACCGCACTCCGCCGGGACGTGATCGTGCACGCCCTGGCGTCCGAGATCGACCTGGAGGTCGTAGAAACACGTTACCGGGGCCACGCGGACGCGCTGGCGGCGGGCGCGGTCAGCAGCGGCCACGACCTGGTGATCACGCTGGGCGGGGACGGCACGGTGAACGAGGCGGTCAACGGGCTGGTCCGGCCGCGGCCGGGAAAGACGGCGGCCGCCGCCGACCTGCCCGCGCTGGCGCCCATTCCCGGCGGGAATGCGAACGTGTTCACCCGCGCGATCGGCCTGCCCGCGGATCCGGTGGACGCAACCGGGCACATTCTGGCGGCCATTTCGCGCAAGAACACGCGCACGATCGGGCTCGGCCTGGCCGGCGACCGGTATTTCACCTGCAGTGCCGGGCTGGGCCTTGACGCCGAGGTGGTGCGCGCCATGGAAGGGCTGCGCGCCACCGGCAGGAAAGCCTCCGACGCGCTCTACATCTGGACCACTTTCCGGCAGTACTTCTCCGTCACCGACCGGCGGCAGCCCGCGCTCACGCTGGAACGCAGCGGCCATACGCCGATCGAGCACGTCTTCTTCGGCGTGGTCTCCAACACCGCACCGTGGACCTACGTGGGCAGCCGCGCGGTCAATCCCAGCCCGCTGGCCAGCTTCGGCTCCGGGCTTGACGTGTTCGCGCTGCGCCGGCTGCGCACCGTTTCCACGCTGAACGCGCTGCGCCAGATGCTGCTCGTGAGAAATACGCCGCCGAACGGGCGCCACGTGCTGGCCCTGCACGATGAGCCGGAAGTCACGCTCCGTTCCGGCCGCCCGATAGCCTTGCAGGTAGACGGAGAGTACATGGGCGAGCATGAATGCGTGGCATTCCGCGCGGTACCGAGCGCGCTGCGGGTGACCACGCTGAGCGGTAACGATGACGTAGCCGGGCTGTGATGCATCTGACATTGAATTCGGCCTGAACCTTGACCGTATCTCTTGCGCCTGCTACGCCGGCTTTGAAAGAGTAGAAGCGATGCATCGCGAAGGGGAAGGATGCACGTGCTGCGCATCCCGGAGCGACAGGCCCGGGGTAGCACCGAAGCGGCTCCAGCCTGACCGGAGCCGCGACGGGCACTAGCACCGATCTGAGGTGCATCAAGTCGGGAACTTTACATGTCCTGACATATGGCATAGCTCGTGAATTCGTTCACAAGACCGGAACGAGGCGCCGGGTCACAGCAGACCGGGCAACGAAGAGGAGTGGACCACATGGACTGGCGCCACCACGCCGCCTGCCAAGACGTGGATCCTGAGCTGTTCTTCCCCATCGGCAACACCGGTCCCGCGCTGCTCCAGATAGATGAGGCCAAGCAGGTGTGCCGGCGCTGCCCGGTGATGGAACCATGCCTGCAGTGGGCGATTGAGAGTGGCCAGGACGCCGGCGTCTGGGGCGGGATGAGCGAGGACGAGCGTCGTGCGCTCAAGCGTCGTACTAGCAGGATCCGGGCCCGCGCCCACGTCTGACCGCTAGCCCGCGGGCGAGCCCGCGGCCGCGCCGTCGGACGGCGACCGCAGCGGCGAGGCGTTCTCCACCGGCAGGTCGATCACGACCAGGGTGCCGCCTGCCGGGCGGCCGGTGATCTCCAGGTTCCCGGCGAGCTCCGAGCCCACCAGCGTGCGCACGATCTGCAGGCCGAGGCTGCCGGTGGTGCCCAGGTCGAATCCCTCGGGCAGCCCGGCGCCGTTGTCGGCAACCATCACCGTCAGCCTGCCGGGGCGGCGGCGCGCCGTCACCTCCAGCCTCGCCGCCGGGTAACCGTCCGCCCCGCCCGAGCAGGCCTGGCCGAACCCGTGCTGCAGGGCGTTCTGCACCAGCTCGGTCAGCACCATCGCGAGCGGCGTGGCCACCGTGGCGGGCAGCTTGCCGAACGTGCCGGTGAGCTGCGGGCTGATGCCGAGCTCGGGCGCTGACACCTCGACGGCCATCGCGGCGACGCGGCCGGCGACGTCGTCGAAGTCCACGATCTCGTCCGGGGTGAGCGAGAGCGTCTCGTGCACGACGGCGATCGAGCCCACCCGGCGCACCGCCTCCTCCAGCGCCGCCCTGGCCTCGGGCTCGGACATCCTGCGGGCCTGCAGCCGGAGCAGCGCGGCCACGGTCTGCAGGTTGTTCTTCACCCGGTGGTGAATCTCCTTGATGGTCGCGTCCTTGGACAGCAGCTCGCGCTCGCGGCGGCGCAGCTCGGTCACGTCCCGTACCAGGATCAGCGCCCCGGTGCGGGAACCGCCAACCACCAGCGGTATGGCGCGCAGCTGGACGGTCGAGCCGTTGGCCTCTACCTCGGTCTCCCGCGGCCGCCGGCCGCTGGCCACCACCATGAGCTGGTCGTCCATCGGCTCGCCGGGAGCGTACAGCCGCGCCGTCACCGGGCCGAGGTCGGCGCCCACCAGGTCCGCGGTCAGGCCGAGCCGCCGGTACGCCGACAGCGCGTTGGGGCTGGCGTACACGACCCGGCCCGCGCGGCCGAGCCGGAGCAGCCCGTCACCGACCCGCGGTGACCGGACCAGGATGGGCTCCTCGCCGGGGAACGGGAACGTCCCCTCGGCCACCATCCTGGCCAGATCGTCCGCGCCGCGCAGGTAGGTCATTTCCAGCCGGCTGGGTGCGGGCCGAGTTGAGGTTGGTGCTCCGCTCGATCACGGCGATCACCCGGTCGCCGCGGGTGACCGGGATGGTCTCCGCGCGCACCGGCACGCCGCTGGTCCAGTCCGGGTCGCCCTCGCGGCAGATCCGCCGCTGGGTCATCGCGGCATCGAGCAGCGGCCGCTGCGCCGTCCTGATCCGCAGCCCGACCACGTCGTCATGCACGGCGGTCGGACCCGTGGTCGGCCGCATCTGCGCCATCGCCAGCCAGCCGCGGCCGTCCCGGACCGGCGCCCACAGGATCAGGTCGGCGAACGACAGGTCGGCGATCAGCTGCCAGTCGGACACCAGGGCGTGCAGCCACTCCACGTCACCGGCGGTGAGTACGGTGTCGCGCCTGGCCAGGTCGGAAAGGGAGGGCACGCCGCCATCATGCCATCCGCCGCGGACCGGCTCGGCCGCCGCGACCTGGCCCGGGCCCATCCCACGATCGCCGGCGCGCGGCGCGCCTGGCAGGATGCGCACATGCACGCCGTTGGCAGGGACCCGTGACCGCCGCCCCGGTGACGCCCGTCCCCGCGGAGGAGCCGAGGCGGCCGCTGCCCAAGTACTACACGGTGAAGCAGCGGCTGCTGGAGCTGACCGGCGCGATGAGCCCCGGGTCGCCGGTCCCGCCGGAACGGGAGCTCGCCCGGCAGTACGGGACATCGCGGACGACCGTCAGGCAGGCGCTGTCCGAGCTGGTCATCGAGGGGCGCCTGCTGCGCATCCAGGGCCGGGGCACGTTCGTGGCCAAGCCCAAGGTCGCCCAGGTGCTCGAGCTCGCCAGCTACACCGAGGGGATGCGGGCGCACGGGTTGCACCCGCGGACGTCGTACCTGGAGATCGGCTACGTCACGGCCGACGCGCACCTGGCCGGGCTGCTCGGCATCAAGACCGGCGGCCGGGCGGTGCGGGTGCACCGGCTCAGGCTGGCCGACGGCGAGCCGATGTCCATCGACACCTCGCACCTGCCGGCCGCCGGTTCCCCGGGCTGCGCAAGCAGCTGGACCGGCATTCGTCGCTGTACGAGACGCTGGCCGCCAGCTACGGGGTGCAGCTGGCCGAGGCCGAGGAGACGATCGAGACCGTGCTCGCCGGGCCGGAGGACGCGCGGCTGCTCGGCGTGGACGTGGGCCTGCCGCTGCTGCTGCTGTCGCGGCACGCCCTGGACACCGGCGGCCAGCCGGTCGAATGGGCGCAGTCCTGGTACCGCGGCGACAGGTACAAGTTCGTGACCAGGCTGCGCCCGCCGCCCGAGACAGTGCCGCCCGAGACAGTGGAGGACCCAGGTGACCGATGACATCCTCGGCGTTGCCCGGCGGCAGGTACTGGCCGCCGGGCACGGTCTCGACGAGGCGCAGGTGCTCGGCTGCCTGCAGCTGCCGGACGAGCGGCTCGGCGAGCTGCTCGCGCTGGCGCACGAGGTGCGGATGCGGTGGTGCGGACCTGAGGTCGAGGCCGAGGGGATCGTTTCCGTCAAGACCGGCGGGTGCCCGGAAGACTGCCACTTTTGCTCGCAGTCCGGGCGCTTCGATACGCCTGTCCGTTCGGTATGGCTGAATGTCCCGGAGCTCGTCGCCGCAGCCGAGTTCGACCGCGGCCACCGGCGCGACGGAATTCTGCATAGTCGCGGCGGTGCGCGGTCCGGACGAACGGCTGATGTCGCAGGTCGCCGGCGCGGTCGCGGCGATCAGGGCGGCGGTGCCGATCAACGTCGCCTGCTCGCTCGGCATCCTCACGCCGGAGCAGGCCGGCACGCTGGCGGCGCTGGGGGTGCACCGGTATAACCACAACCTGGAGACCGCGCGGTCGTTCTTCGGGCAGGTGGTGACCACGCACAGCTGGCAGGAGCGGCATGACACCTGCCGCCTGGTCCGTCCGGCCGGGATGGAGCTGTGCTGCGGCGGGATCATCGGGATGGGCGAGAGCCTGGCGCAGCGGGCCGAGCTGGCCGGCCAGCTGGCCGCGCTCGGCCCGCACGAGGTGCCGCTCAACTTCCTGAACCCGCGGCCGGGCACGCCGCTGGCCGGCCAGCCGCGGGTGTCCGGCGCCGACGCGCTGCGGACGATCGCGGCGTTCCGGCTGGCGCTGCCATCGACGGTGCTGCGCTACGCCGGCGGGCGCGAGCTGACCCTGGGCGACCTCGGCACCGAGGCGGGGATGCTCGGCGGCATCAACGCGATCATCGTGGGCAACTACCTCACCACGCTGGGCCGGTCCGCCCAGGACGACATCGACATGCTGGCCAGGCTGCGGATGCCGGTCAAGGCCCTGTCGCAGACGCTCTGACGAGGTTTGGGGACTGCCGCGGCGGGCAGTGACGCTCGTCCCTTGCCGATTAGGTAATCTCGGCGCACCATATACGGCATTAGCGTCGTGATTAGCGCCGCTCTCGTGGCCTGGCCAGAGCGGTCGCCCGGTAGCGAAGAGGTTCGCCGATGGACCAGCCGAACGCCCGGCGTCATAGCCCAATCACGTGGGCTGCCGTCACCGTGCTCCTGCTCGCCTCGCTCGTGGGAACGCTCTGGGTCCCGTTCTACGCGCACACCACGCCGAAACTGGGCGCGTTCCCGTTCTTCTACTGGTACCAGCTGATGTGGGTGCCGCTCGTGGCCATCCTGTCCTGGCTCGCGTACCTGCTGATCAGTTCCCGGCGCGCGGCCGGCCGGGACGGCGGCGGGGAGGCGAGATGAGTCACGTCAACGCGGTCTCGTTCACGATCCTGATCGTCCTGTTCGGCGTCGTCACGCTGACCGGCTTCGCCGCGGCGCGCTGGCGGCGGGCGGAGGACCTGCTGCACCTGAACGAGTGGGGGCTCGGCGGGCGCGGGTTCGGGACGTTCGTCAGCTGGTTCCTGTTCGGCGGCGACCTCTACACCGCCTACACGTTCATCGCGGTGCCGGCGCTGATCTACGGGACCGGCGCGGCCGGCTTCTTCGCCGTGCCGTACACCGTGATCGTGTTCCCCATCGTGTTCGTGTTCGCGCCGCGGCTGTGGTCGGTGTCCCGGGTGCACAGCTACGTCACGCCGGCCGACTTCGTCCGGGGCCGGTACGGCTCGCGCGGCCTGTCGCTGGCGATCGCCGTCACCGGGATCCTCGCGACCATGCCGTACATCGCGCTGCAGCTCGTCGGCATCCAGGCGGTGCTGACCGTGATGGGCGTCGGCAGCAGCTCCAACGCGTTCCTCCGGGATCTGCCGCTGCTGATCGCGTTCGTCATCCTCGCCGCCTACACCTACGTGTCCGGGCTGCGCGCGCCGGCGCTGACCGCGTTCGTCAAGGACCTGCTCGTCTACGTGATGGTGATCGTCGCGGTCATCTACATCCCGACCAGGCTGGGCGGCTGGGGGCACATCTTCAGCGCGTCCGCTGCCCACCTGAAGACGGTGAATCCCAAGACCGGCAAGCCGTTCGGCTCGCTGGTGACGCCGCCGGCCGCCGAGTGGGCGTACGCGACGCTGGCCCTGGGCTCGGCCCTGGCCCTGTTCATGTACCCGCACTCGCTCACCGGGGTGCTCGCCACCAGGCGGCGCGACGTGATCAGGCGCAACATGGCGATCCTGCCCGCCTATTCGCTGGTGCTCGGCTTCGTCGCGCTGCTCGGCTACATGGCGCTGGCCTCGCCGGCGGTGCGGGCCGGGGTGAAGGCGCACGGCAGCAACGCGCAGCTCTCGGTGCCGCTGCTGTTCGAGCACATGTTCCCGAGCTGGTTTGCCGGGATCGGGTACTCGGCGATCGTGATCGGCGCCCTGGTGCCCGCGGCGATCATGTCGATCGCGGCGGCGAACCTGTTCACCAGGAACATCTACCGCGACTTCTTCCGTCCCGGTGCCAGCGCTCGGCACGAGACCCGGGTGGCGCAGTTCGTGTCGCTGATCATCAAGGCGGGCGCGCTGGTGTTCGCGCTGGCGCTGAGCAAGACCTTCTCGATCAACCTGCAGCTGCTCGGCGGCATCTGGATCCTGCAGACGTTCCCGGCGATCGTCTTCGGCCTGTACACCCGGTGGTTCCACCGCTGGGCGCTGGTCGTGGGCTGGGCGGCGGCGATGGTCTACGGCACCATCCAGGCGTACCGGGTGCCGGTCCCGGGCCAGGCGAACTCGCACTTCGGCGGGTCGGTGGCACCGGTGTTCGGCCACACGCTGTACATCGCGGTGGTCGCGTTCGTCATCAACGTGGTGGTGGCAGCCGTGCTGACGCTGGTGTTCCGCGGGCTGCGGCTGCCCGAGGGGGCGGACGAGACGGAACCAGGCAACTACACCGCCGATCCCGTTCCGGGTGCGGCCGAGGCGGTGCCGGTGACGGCGGACCAGGCCTGATCACCGGCGCTTGCTGAGCCCGCTGGCGCCCGCTGGCTTGTCACCCCGGCGTCTCTCCCGCCTGAGGTGACTCGCTGGTAACGTCGCCGGCATGACCGAGGACCCCCAGACGCCGGCGCCGCATGGCGGCGAGCTCGCCGTCGCCGCCGCGCGCCGCCACGGCGTGACCACGATGTTCACCCTGTCCGGCGGGCACGTGTTCCCGCTCTACGACGGCGCGGTGAAGGCGGACCCGCCGCTGCGGCTGCTCGATGTCCGGCATGAGCAGACCGCCGTGTTCGCCGCCGAGGCGACCGCGCGGCTGACCCGGAACCCCGGGCTAGCGGTGCTGACCGCTGGCCCCGGGGTAACCAACGGGGTGAGCGCGATCACGACCGCGCACTTCAACGGCTCCCCCGTGGTCGTGCTGGCCGGCCGCGCCCCCGATTACCGCTGGGGCTGCGGCAGCCTGCAGGAGATCGACCACCCGCAGCTGGTCGCTCCGATCACCAAGCGGGCCTGGACCGAGCACGAGACCAAGAACATCGCGGCATCCGTGGACGAGGCCTTCGCCCTGGCCGGTGCCCCGCACCGCGGCCCGGTCTTCCTCGACATCTCGCTGGAGGCGCTGTTCGGCCAAGGCGAGGCGCAGCCCGGGCCGGCCTACGGGCCGGGCGGCGGTCCGGCCGAGGGTCCGGCCGGCGGGCCGGGCGGCGGGCCGGGCGGCGGCGCGGACCAGGCCGCGGGGATGACTGCTCCCGGACTCGACGCCGAGGCGGTCGGCCGGATCGCCGGCCTGCTGGCCGCCGCGCGGCGCCCGGTGCTGGTCCTCGGCTCGGACGTCTGGCTGAACGGCGCGGAAACCGAGGCGCGGCTCGCCGCCGAGGAGCTGCGGCTCCCCGTCGTCGCCAACGGCCAGGGCCGGGGCATCCTGCCGCCCGGCCACGAGCTGCTGGTGACGCGGGCCAGGTCCACCGCGCTGCGCGAGGCGGACCTGGTCGTCGTGGTCGGCGCGCCGCTGGACTTCCGGCTGGGATACGGCGAGTTCGGCGGCAGGGACGGCAGTACGCCGGCGCAGGTCGTGCACGTGGCGGACGCGCCGGAGCAGATAGCGACGCACTGCGCGCTCGCCGCCGCCGCGGCGGGCGACCTCACCGCGTTCTTCGCCGGCCTCGCCGACGCCCGCGTGGGCGGCGCCAGCGTGGGCGGCGCCAGCGTCGGCGGCGCCAGCGTCGGCGGCACCCGGCTGCTCGAGGCTCGCGCGAGCGCGCAGCACGCCAGCGACTGGCTGGCCCGGCTGCAGGACGCGGTGGCGGCGGCCACGGCAGCAGACCGGGACCTGCTGGCCAGCGACGCCAGTCCCATCCACCCGATGCGGGTGTACGGCGAGCTCAACCGGCTGCTCGACGAGGACGCGGTCGTCATCGGCGACGGCGGCGACTTCGTCTCCTACGCGGGCAAGTACGTCGAGCCGAGCCGCCCCGGCGGCTGGCTCGATCCCGGCCCGTACGGATGCCTGGGCACCGGGCTCGGCTACGCGATCGCCGCGCGGCTGGCCCGGCCATCGTCGCAGGTGGCCCTCCTGCTCGGCGACGGCGCTGCCGGTTTCTCGCTGATGGACGCGGACACGCTGGTCCGGCACCGGCTGCCGGTGGTCATGATCTGCGGGAACAACGGGATCTGGGGGCTGGAGAAGCACCCGATGCAGCGGCTGTACGGCTACGACGTCGCCGCCGACCTGCAGCCGATGTGCCGGTACGACGACGTGGTGCGCGCGCTCGGCGGCGCGGGCGAGATGGTCACCGAGCCGGGCCAGCTCGCACCGGCGCTGCGCCGGGCCTTCGACGCGGGCGTCCCCTACCTGGTCAACGTGATCACCGATCCCGCTGTCGTCTACCCGCGGTCGACCAGCGGCATCTGAGCGTGGCTCCTGCCTACTGCGCGCACTGCGGCCAGCGCGCGGACTCGCGGGACCACCAGCCGTGCGCGGCCGCGGGCGTTCTTGATCCGCCGCGCTACTGCACGAGATGCGGCCGCCGGATGATCGTCAAGATCACCCCGGACCGCTGGACCGCCCGGTGCTCCCGGCACGGCCAGACCGAGGACGTCAGCCAGTAACCGACGGCCAGCCCGAGGCGGCGACCGCCCGCGACAGCGGCCAGCCGGAAGACCTCAGCCGATGACGGCGATCAGGTCGCCCTCCTGGACGACGTCGCCCTCGGCCACCGCCAGCTTCGTCACCTTGCCGCTCGTCTCCGCTACGACCGGGATCTCCATCTTCATCGATTCGAGGATGACGAGCGTGTCACCGTCTTCGATCTCGGCCCCCTCGCTGGTGACGACCTGCCACACGTTCGCGACCATCTCCGCGCGGACTTCGGCCACCGCGTCTCCCTTCCTCATGCCCGGCTGAGGGCACGCCTGCCGACGACCTTGCTGAGCGCCTCGATGACTCCCGGATCGTACTCGGATGCCGTATCGAGCCGCAGCCGCTCGAGGGCAGCTGACGCCCGGTCCCGGTCGGCCGAACTGCCGACCAGATCGTCGAATGCGTTGGCCGCCCGGATGATCCGGCTGGCCACCGGCGGGCCGGGCTCCTGGCCTCGCGCGGGCTCACTCTGCTGTCTCACGATATCCGCGACCTGATCGAGGACGCCGGCCTGGCGGATCACGGCGGCGCCGAGCTCGGCGATGCGCCGCTGGTCGTCCGGGGAGACCAGCACGGTCGCGCCGCCCGGGATCGGATCCCGCAGCGAGAGCTGGCCGATGTCGTGCATGAGCGCCGCGTACTCGAGTTCCTCCAGGTCGTTCTCGCTCATCCCGAGCTCGCGCCCGATCGCCAGCGCGAGCCTGCTTACCCGGCGCGAGTGGCCGCCCTCGACGTAGCCGCCGACCTCGGTCATCCTCGACAGCGCCCGCACCGTCTCCAGGTAGGTGGTACGGATCCCCACGTACCGGCGGAACGCGACCTGCGAGACCAGCAGCGGCCCGGTGAACACCCACACCGCGGCCAGACCCATCACCTCACACGAGAACGCGATCAGCAGCGCCGACGCTCCCACCGCGGTGCCGAGCGGCAACTGCACCCGCAGCTCGTCCCACAGCGCCACGCTGAACCTCGCGCGCAGCTCTTCGGCCCTGATCAGGGCGCCGAGAACCGCGTCCACGAACCAGGCGAGCACGACGAGCAGGGTCATCACCGGGAGCGCGAGCCACCAGTGACGCTGGATCAGCGCGGTCGGCGCGAGCGGCCGGAAGACGAACGCGACGCAGGCCACCGCGATCAGCCGCGAGGCCATCCCGGCCAGCTTCGCCGGGCGGCCGGCAGCCAGATGCGGCAGCGCACCGACGATCATGCCGCCGGCGGTGATCATGATCACCTGCAGCGCCGACTGGAGGGCCGGCCGGTTCCCGATGTCCAGCAGCAGCGCGTAGCCGAGCGCGCCACCGGCGGCGATGGGCGCCGACTCCCGGTTACCGGGCAGCGTGATCCGCAGCAGCTCGCCCAGGGCAACGAGGGATCCGAACGCTACGGCGTCCCCGACCTGCACGATGCTTGTGGCGGCCGTCTGGGCGATGGCGGCCACGGCAAGCAGCCCGGCCGCCGCGATCAGCAGCATCTGACCCGAGTCCATGGCCGGCCACGAGGTGGTGCCGCGGGGCCCGGGTTGCTGGGCGGTCACGGGGCGGCTCAGCGGCTCTCGACAATCCGTAGCGGCGCGGTCGGGTCGTCGTGATCCTGGGCGGTGATCGCGTCGGTGCGCCCGGACGGCGGATCGACGGGCGCAGGCCGTTCCCAGCCGTCCCGCTGCAGTGCCGTCACGAACGCATCTACCAGCGCCGGGTCGAACTGGGTGCCGGACCACTTGCGCAGCTCCGCGACGGCCTCGTCGATCCGCCGCGCACCCCGGTACGAGCGGGTGGAGGTCATCGAGTCGAACGCATCGGCCACCGCGATCACGCGGGCGAACTCGGGGATCTCGTCGCCGGCCAGCCCCAGCGGGTAGCCGCGGCCGTCGATCCGCTCGTGATGGTGCATGATCCCGGCCAGCGCCTCGTCCAGGAAGCCGATCTCCCGGACGATTTCCAGCCCGCGCATCGGATGCAACTGGATCGCCGCGTACTCCTCCTCCGACAGCGACCCGGTCTTCTGCAGCACCTTCGTGGGCACGCCGAGCTTGCCCACGTCGTGCAGCATGCCGGCGTAGGTGATCGCTTCCAGCCGGTCGGGGCGCATGCCGATCTCGCGCGCGAGCATGGACGACCCCTTGGACACGCGCTCGCTGTGGCCCCTGGTGTAGAAGTCCTTGGTCTCGACCGCCTTGCACAGCGCCGCCATGGTGGCCTCGTAGGCCTGCTGCTGCGCCGCATACTGGCCGATCGCCCAGCGCGCGACGAAAAGGGGGATGACGACCAGAACGGCGGCGAACGGTCCCACGACGCTCCACAGCGCCGCGATCAGCAACCCGAACGCGGCGTAGCCGAGGTCAGACAGCATCAGGGGCAGCAGGTCAGGGCCTATCTTGGTTCTCCGCCCCGTGCCCTCCCCGCTGGGAGTCAGCCAGAGCACCCCGGCCAGAAGACCGTGATTGACGATCACGTGCACTGCGGCAGCGGCAGCGAACGGGCCGATGATCGCCGGAAAGGACGTCCTGTCCGGGACGCCGACCCGGCCGTGCAGGGCCACGAACGTCCAGCCGGCCGCGGAAGCGCTGAGCGCGAACATCCCGCCGTTGAACACCCGCTGGACCGTGAGCAGCCCCCGGCGCACGCTCAGTGCCGAGACGGCGCCGATGATCGCGGCGCCCGCGGGGCCGAGCAGCACCACAGAGGCGAGCGTGGCGGATGTATTCGGCGACCATGCGGCCCGCCGTGGCATCAGCGGGGTGGGAGCGGAATCACAGACCAGGTACAGGAGCGCAAGCACGCCCAGCTTGAACCAGCTGACGCCGTCGAATGGTCCGCGGGCAATCTGCACGGCGGCCGCAACGACAACCGCGGCTATGTAAAGGCGTGCGCTCCACGAGAGCCTCCGCAACGACCCCCCTTGAGTCAGTCCGAACCGACGTCAGGACCCTACGGGATCATCCCCAGCTAGTTCCCCTGGAACGCGGCACGACAGTACTCCCGTCCATCCCAGGAGCGCCTTGCTCTGAGGAGAACGCGTCGAGCACTCGCATGCGGCCACCTCCTGAACCAACTTGCGCAGGCGTCAGCCTGGCACGGTTGCGGCCTGGCACATAGGGTAACCCGGACTGCGCCGATAGCGCAGGCCCAATCGGCATCGTGCGCAAATCGTGACTCAAGACATACACATAGTGATCACAGCTCGCCGGGGGTCCGACCGGCCAGCCTCAGCCAGTCGAGCGTGGCGGCCACGCCGTCCGGCAGGCTCGTCGACGGCGTCCAGCCGAGCAGGTCCTCCGTGAGCCCCGGGTCGAGAGCCATTTCCGGCAGGTCACCGGGCCGGGGCGGCGCGTGGCCGGGCACGGCCCGGCTCCCGGCCGCGGCCGCTATCGCCGCATGCAGCTCCAGGTCCGTGGTGCGGATCCCGGTGCCGACGTTGAGCCGCGCACCGCTGGCCCGGCTGTCGCAGGCCAGCACGCAGGCATCAACGACATCCCCGACATATACGTAATCGCGCGCCTGCTTGCCGTCACCGTAGACGTGCGTGGCGGAGCCGCGCAGCAGCGCGCTGGCGAAAATCGCGACCACGCCTGCCTCCCCGTCCGGCCGCTGCCGCGGGCCGTACACGTTGGACAGGGCCAGCGTGGTGAAGTCGAGCCCGTGCAGCACCCGGTAAGCGCCGAGATAGACCTCGCCGCAGACCTTGGCCGCCGCATAGGGCGAGCGGGGCGCCAGCCCGGCCTCGGCCGGGACCGGCATGGCCACCGGGATGCCGTAGACCGCGGCCGACGACGTGAAGACCACCTTGCGGGCGCCCGCGGCCCGCGCCGCCTCGAGCACGTTGACCGTGCCGAGCACGTTCACCAGGGCGTCGGCCACCGGGTCCTCGACGCTCGCCCGGACGCTGATCTGGGCCGCCAGGTGGCACACCACCTCCGGCCGCCAGCCGACGGCGAGCTCGACGAGCTCAGGCGCGGTCACGTCCATCCGGTGGAAGGCCGCGCCGGCACGGACGGCGCCGGCGACGTTCTCGTGCCTGCCGGACGACAGATCATCCACCCCGGCCACCTGGTGGCCGTCCCGGACCAGCCGGTCAACGAGATGCGATCCGATGAACCCGGCCGCGCCGGTGATGAGAAGCCGCATCGGATGATGATCCCATCGGCTCAGCGCGCCGGATCCACAGTCCGCTAACGGGCGGTAGCGAAGAGTAGGTTCAGTCCGTCCGAAACTCGGTGACCTCAAGCTCCACGCGCACCTGCTGTATCCGGGTCAGCACCCGGGACCGCAGGTCGCCCGGCACCAGGTCGCGGCCGCAGTGCTTGTGCACGAGCTTCTTGACGACTTCCTCGAGCCCGTACTCGCGCAGGCACGGGCCGCACTCATCCAGGTGCTGACGGACCTGGGCGCAGTCGACGCCGTCGAGCTCGCCGTCGAGGTAGCTGTACACGCGCGCGAGTACCTCGCTGCACGGGGTCTCGTGCGGCTTCCCGCAGCTCATCCGTCGTCCTCCTCTGGCTCACCCGCCGAGGAGGAAGACGCCCCGGACTGAGACCTGACCAGCCCCCGCTCCTCCGCATAGTCCTGGAGGAGTTCGCGCAGCTGCCGGCGGCCGCGGTGCAGCCGTGACATGACCGTTCCGATGGGCGTGCCCATGATGTCCGCGATCTCGCGGTAGGCGAAGCCCTCCACGTCGGCCAAGTAGACGGCGATCCTGAATTCCTCGGGCAGGGACTGCAGCGCGCTCTTGACGTCGGAGTCAGGCAGCCGCTCCAGCGCCTCGCTCTCGGCCGACTTCAGGCCCGAGGACGTGTGCTCGGCCGCCCGGGCCAGCTGCCAGTCCTCGATGTCCTCGGTGCCGGCTCGCTGCGGCTCGCGCTGCCGCTTGCGGTACGTATTGATGAACGTGTTGGTCAGGATCCTGAACAGCCATGCCTTCAGGTTCGTGCCCGGCTGGAACTGGTGGAAGGACGCGTACGCCTTGGCGAACGTCTCCTGCACCAGGTCCTGCGCGTCCGAGGGGTTGCGTGTCATCCGCATGGCGGCGGAGTACAGCTGATCGAGGAAGGGCAGGACGTCCTGCTCGAAGCGCTGGCTCCGCTCGGTGAGAGTCTCCGGGACCGGACTCACCCCCTCACGGACCGCTGTCGCTGGCCGCCACTTGCCGACATCAGATTTGTCGAGAGCATATGGGCGGGAGGATACATCCTCGGGGCGCGCGGACTTGAAGCGAGGCGCTGCCTGGGAGGTTTCTGGCGGCCTGGAGCCGACTGCAAGCATGATTGGTGAAACGTCGCCATCGGCGCCTTCATTCCTGCGCGCAGGCGAATGAAGGACCCGCGGCGGGGAAGGCTGTCATCGGGGGATGTGCGTGCACCAGTTCCTGGGGGGCGCGCGCCGGTGCCTGGCCGCGCGGCGCGCCATCCGACCCTGCGGCCAGAGACTCATCCGTAACGGACAGGGGTGACGGTGGCAGCTCCGGCTAGCCCTCTCGCCGTAGCCGGGGACGCTTCGCTGGCGGAGTACTGGCGGTTCCACCGGGCCGTCGCGACCGCTCAGCTCGCCGCGTGGCTGCCGCTGGACCCGCAGTTCCTCGTGGACATCTCCGGCCCGCACGGGCGGTGCGCCGCGCAGGCGGCCAGGGCAGGACACAACGTGCTGCGGGTGGAGGCGGGGGCGCCGCCGGCTGGTACCCGCTCGCCGCTCGGCCCGGGACGAGGCGTCGTGACGGTCAGCGCCGACCCGGGAAGCCTGCGCTTCCTCGCCGACGGCTGCGCGGACGGGGTGATCGCCGACGATCGCACGCTGTCCCGGTACGTCGCGGCGGAGTACCTGGCCGCCGAGATCGCCCGGGTGCTCAGGCCTGGCGGACGGCTGCTGGCCAGCGTGGACTCGCTGGTGCTGGGCATGGCGATCCTGGCCGAGCAGCGCCACTGGGCCGAGCTGACCGACCTGCCCAGCGCGGAGGTCCTGCTCATCCCGTGGCCGGACGGCACGTTCACCCGCTGCTACGGCGATCAGCACCTGCGGGATCTCTGCGCGGAGGCGGGCCTGAAACCCGGCGTGATCCGGCCGCGGACCGTGCTGTCTCCGTCCATGGTTACCCGCGTGCTGCACCGGGACCCCAGGGCGATGGGGCGGCTGGTCCAGGCTGAGCTGACCGCAGAGGCCGATGAGTCCGTCGGCATCCAGCTCGTCGTCATGGCCCGCAAGCCGGCCTGACGAGCGAGCCAGCGTGACGAGCGAGCCAGCCTGACGAGCGAGCCAGCGTGACGAGCGAGCCAGCGTGACGAGCGAGCCAGCGTGACGAGCGAGCCAGCCTGACGATCAGCCGTCAGTGCCGCGCCCGGTCGCGCTTGCCCTGGCAGCGGACGCACCGGGCCGCTTCCGGCCGCGCCTCGAGCCGGCCGTCCGGAACGTGATCCCCGCAGTCCACGCAGGTCCCGTAGCCGCCGCTGTCCAGCCGGTGCAGCGCCTCCAGCACCAGGCCGCGCTGCTCCCGTGCGGCCTCGAGAATCGCCTCGCTGCGGTCGGCCTCGGACAGGTTGGCGCCGGCGTCCGCGGCATCCTGCGGATAGCCGGCGTCTCCGTTGCTCGCGTGGTTCTCCCCTTGCAGCACCGCGATGGACCTGTCGAGGTCGTCACGGATCTCCTCGAGGCGCTGGCGCGCTGTGGCGGTATCCACGGATCCTTACCTCCTGTCCGCATAGGCCGGCAGCATGGACGCTGGATGCACTGCCCGGCCGGTACGGGGTTTAGAACAATGTCTCGCCGGACCCGGCAGGAGTGCCGTCCGGCGGATCTGTGCCGGACGGCCCCGACCTGGGCAGCGAGTTGGGCGAGGCGGAACCCGGCCCCGCATCCGGCATGACGTCGGTCAGCTCGGGGCCGTTGTTGCGAACGTTATTGACGGCGGTCGAGACCGGGTGCGACGTCAGGCCGCCCGACGCCGCCGGTACCAGGAGCCGGCTCACGTCGGCGACGTCGGTGTTGCCGGGATCGAGCCAGTCCTGCCAGGCGGACGGCTCGATCACCATCGGCATCCGGTCATGAATCCCGCCGACTTCGTCTTCGGCCCGGGTGGTGATGATCGTCGTCGTCCAGAGCCAGCCGCCCGCGTGGTCCTCGGGCACGGAGGGGTCGCGCCACAGCTCATACAGGCCGGCGAAGGCCAGCACGCCGCCGTCGGAGCGGTAGATGTAATACGGCTGCTTGCGCTTCCCGCCGCCCTCGGTGATCTGCTGCCACTCGTAGAAGCCGTCCGCCGGGAGCAGGCACCTGCGGCGCGCGAAGGCACGCCGGAACGCCGGCTTCTCCGCCACGGTCTCGGCCCGGGCGTTGATCATGCGGCTGCCGATAGCCGGGTCCTTCGCCCAGTAGGGGACCAGGCCCCAGCGCACGATGCGAAGCTGGCGCTCGGGCGGACCGTCCGGCTCGGCCGGAGGATCGTCGCCGTGCGACGGGCGCCGGGTCAGCACGGCGTAGACCGGCTTGGTCGGGGCCACGTTGTAGTCGGGCGCCAGGTCGGCCTCGACGCGGTCACGCTGCACGCCGAACTCCTCGAGGAGTTCCATGCGCTTGCGCGCAGACGCGAACCGACCGCACATGCCCTATCCCCCTGACCCCGATCTCGTTGTCCGCACAGCTGCTGCCTGCCCATCCGTTGTCAGCACATCTGCCCGGAATCTGATTGTTTACCCTATCTCTTTGTCCTGGCCAAACCCTGGCTACTAAAGATCTTCTTATCGGGCACGCCCGGGGCCAGTACGCTCGCACCATGCACCACGCTGCCGAACGCCCGCCCGCCGACACCGGTCCCTGGCAGGCTCCTGCGGCGGCCGGTCCGGTCCGGGCGCAGCTGCGGCTGCCCGGCTCGAAGTCGATGACCAACCGGGCGCTCATCCTGGCCGCCCTCGCCGACGGGCCGACCCTGATCGCGAACCCGCTGCAGGCGCGCGACACGCTGCTGATGGCCGGCGCCCTGCAGGTGCTGTGCGGCAGCATCGAGGCCGATCCCGAGGGCTGGCTCTTCTGGCCGACCAGGATGGACCACGGCGCCCAGGTTGACGTGGGCAACGCGGGGACGGTGATGCGGTTCGTGCCGCCGGTGGCGCCGCTCGCCGCCGGCGACGTCGCGTTCAGCGGCGACCCGCAGGCATCGCAGCGCCCCGTCGGCCCGCTCATCGGCGCGCTGCGCTCGCTCGGCGTGACCATTGACGACGGCGGCCGCGGCGCCGTGCCGTTCACCGTGCACGGGACCGGACATCTGGCCGGCGGCGCGGTCACCCTGGACGCTTCCGCCTCATCCCAGCTGGTGTCGGGACTCCTGCTCGCGGGCAGCCGCTACGACAAGGGCCTGGAGATCCGGCACCAGGGGCCGCCGGTCCCGTCCGCGCCGCACATCGCGATGACGGTCGGGATGCTGCGGGACGCGGGCGCGGAGGTCGAGGAGCAGGGCACCGCGACCGGGCCGGGCGCCCCGCGGCCCGATGCCTGGCGGGTCTACCCGGCAGTGCTGCGCCCGGGCCGCGTCGAGGTCGAGCCGGACCTGGTCAACTCAGTTCCGTTCCTGGCGGCGGCGCTGGTCACCGGCGGCACGGTGACGATCGCCGGATGGCCGGCCCACACGCTGCAGCCGGCCGGGCACATCGTGGACCTGCTGACCCGGATGGGCGCGACCTGCACCGTGGGCGCCGACGGGCTGACCGTGACCGGAACCGGCACGATCACGGGCATCACCGCCGGCCTGCGGGACTCCAGCGAGGTCGCGCCGGTGCTCACCGCGGTCGCCGCGCTGGCCTCCTCCCCCTCGGTGTTCACCGGCATCGGGCACATGCGCACGCACGAGACCGACCGGCTGGCCGCGCTCGCCACCCAGATCAACGCGCTGGGCGGCCAGGTGACCGAGCTGCCCGACGGGCTGGAGATCCGGCCCCGCCCGCTCGCCGCCGGCGACGGCCTGTTCGACAGCTACGAAGATCACCGGATGGTCATGACCGCCGCCGTGCTCGGCCTGGCCGTGCCGGGCATCAGGGTGCAGAACGCCGGCACCGTGGCCAAGACCTTCCCCGGCTTCACCGGGCTGTGGGCCCAGATGCTGGGACACCAGCCCGGGCAAGGACAGGATTTTCCGCCGAACGGCTCCGCTCCCAGCCCAGCGGAAGGGCACTGACGTCATGACGGAGCGTCCGTCCTGACCCGGCGGCCTGGTCACGCCGGCCTGGACGAGGACGACATCAGGTTCAGGCCGGGCCGCGGCTCGCGGCCCCGGACGCGCAGGCGCCCCGCCCACGAAGACGCCACCGAAGCGTTCGTGGCCAGCGTCGACCGCGGCAGGTACGGCTGCCTGATCGGCGACAAGCCGGTCATCGCGATGAGGGCGCGGGAGCTCGGCCGCCGCAGCGTCGTGGTCGGGGACCGGGTGGCACTCGCCGGGGACATCTCGGGGGCGCCGGGCACGCTGGCCAGGATCGTCCGGGTCCGGCCGCGGACATCGGTCCTGCGGCGTTCGGCCGATGACACCGACCCGGTCGAGCGGGTGATCGTCGCCAACGCCGACCAGCTGGTGATCGTCTGCGCGCTGGCGGACCCGCCGCCGCGGGTCCGGTTCATCGATCGCTGCCTGGTCGCGGCGTACGACGCGGGGCTCACCCCGCTGCTCTGCCTGACCAAGGCCGACCTCGCGTCACCGGACGACCTGCTCGCCGCCTACGAGCCGCTCGGGCTCGACTGCGTGGTGACCAGCCGCCCGTTCAGCGATGAGATGATCGACGATCTGCGCTCCCGGCTGGCCGAACGGGAGAGCGTGCTCATCGGCCAGTCAGGCGTGGGCAAGTCGACCCTGGTCAACGCCTTGATCCCGGCGGCCGACCGGGCGGTGGGCATAGTCAACCCCGTCACCGGGCGCGGCCGGCACACGTCATCCTCGGCGGTTGCCCTCCGGCTGGACACCCCGGCCGGCCGCGGCTGGGTGATCGACACGCCGGGGGTGCGCGGCTTCGGCCTCGGCCACATCTCGCCGGACCGCGTGGTCCGCGCCTTCCCCGACCTGGCCGAGGGCGTCGCCAACTGCCCGCCCGGCTGCACGCACCTGGAAGCCGCCTGCGCACTCGACGACTGGGTCCGCGAGCACGGCGGCGCCGCCCGCCTAGACTCCCTGCGCCGCCTCCTCCGCAGCCGCGAAGCCGCCGACACCTGACCCCGTCACTCCCGCACGCCCTCGCACCCGGCCCCCGTACCCCTCGCACCCGCAACCCCCCGTACCCCTCGCACCCGTACCCCTCGCCCCCGCGATCCCCGTACCCCTCGCACCCGGACCCCTCGCCCCCGCAATCCCCCCGTACCCCTCGCACGCGCGCTCCCACATCCCCCACGTGCAGTTTCGCGTCCCATGCTCCCCTCCCGCAGGTGCCCGTGGACCCGGCACCCGCCGCTCGCACTCGGCCGGCCGCCAGCGGAGCCGGGACCCCGCGGGGAGCGCCCGCGCCCGATTCACGCCCGGCACCGGCGACTTTCCATGCGGTACGCCCAAGTACCGTCCCGGTTATCCCGTTCTGCGTCGCACGAACGCATGGAAAGTCAAGTTGATCATGGTTGCGGGCCGGGCGGGATGGCCGCCGGAGCGCCCGGCGGAGTGGCCGCGGAGCGCCCGGCGGAGTGGCCGCGGAGCGCCCGGCGGAGTGGCCGCGGAGCGCCCGGTGGAGTGGCCGCGGAGCGCCTGGCAGGGTGGCCCACAGGGCGTCGGGATTTGCCCGCCTCCGACTTTGCACACGCTGCGACCAAAATCACGCCCGGTTTATCCCGAATCCATGGTCGTACCGTGTGCAAAGTCGAGTTGATCATCCTGATAGGGCCCCGCGGGGTGGACGGCGGACCATTGTGCGGGATGGCCAGGCGAACGCCGGGCGGGGCGGGATGACCGGCGAGGCAGGTGGTCGGCGGGGCGGGGTGACCAGCCGGGCCAGGTGCTTACCAGGCGTAGGCCTCGGGGGCGGGGCCGGGGCCGGGAAAGTTCTCGTCCAGGCGGGCGAGTTCCTTGCCGCCGAGGGTGATCTCGGTGGCGCGCAGGGCGGCGGCGAACTGGCTGATGGTGCGCGGGCCGACGATCGGGCCGGTGACACCCGGGCGGTGCAGCAGCCAGGCGAGTGCGACCGCCGCGGGCGCCTCGCCGAGGTCGGCGCAGAAGGCCCCGTACGCCTCGATTTGCGAACGCCGCCGCGGCAGCTCTTCCGCGCCCCGGCCGCCGGCGCGCCGCCCGATTTCCTGCCCGGCTTGCCGCCCGGTCCCCTGCCCGGCCGGTTGCCCCGTCTCCTGAAAGGTCTGTTGCCTTGCTCGTTGCCCGGCCGGTTGTCCCGCTCCTCGCCTCGTCGTGTGCTCGGGGCCGACGGGCATCTCGGCGAGCAGGCCGCCGGCGAGGAGGCCACCGTGCAGCGGGCTCCAGCAGATCACGCCGACGCCGTAGGCCTGGCAGGCGGGCAGCACTTCGAGTTCTGCGCTGCGCTGGGCCAGGTTGTAGAGCGACTGCTCGCTGACCAGCCCCAGCGAGTGACGCCGCAGCGCCGCTTCCTGGGCCTGCGCGATGTGCCAGCCCGCGAAGTTGGACGAGCCGGTATAGATGATCTTTCCCTGGCTGTACAGCAGGTCCAGCGCCGACCAGATCTCCTCCCACGGGGCGGACCGGTCCACGTGGTGCATCTGGTAGAGGTCGATGTGATCGGTGCGCAGGCGGCGCAGCGAGTCGTCGCAGGCCCGCCGGATCTGGACGGCGGACAGGTACCGGTCGTTCGGCCACTCGCCCTTGCCGCCATAGACCTTGGTGGCCAGCACCGTCCGGTCCCTGCGGCCGCGGCCGGCCGAGAACCAGTTGCCGATGATCTGCTCGGTCACGCCCTCGGCCCGCGGCTGGCCGTAGGTGTTCGAGGTGTCGAAGAAGTTGATGCCGGACTCGTGCGCCCTGTCCATGATCTGGTGCGCGTCGTCTTCGCTGGTCGCCGCGCCGAAGTTCATCGTGCCCAGGATGATCCGGCTGACCGAGACGCCGCTGCGGCCGAGGTGGGTGTAGTGCATGCGCAGAACGTTATGACAGCCGGGTGCCGGGGCTGCGGGGAT
This sequence comes from uncultured Actinomycetes bacterium, assembly GCA_963702235.1. GTDB lineage: Bacteria > Actinomycetota > Actinomycetes > Streptosporangiales > Streptosporangiaceae > PALSA-505. Next base: position 116,546 of record CAVPBZ010000005.1, on the reverse strand, counting down.
AAGCGGTACCGTTGCCGGCCATGGCGGGTTACGACGACGATCTGCGCTTCGCGCACGTCCTCGCCGACGCGGCGGATGACATCACCACCAAGCGGTTCCGCGCGCTGGACCTCCGGGTGGAGACCAAGCCGGACCTGACCCCGGTGACCGATGCCGACCGCGCGGTCGAGGAACAGGTGCGCAGCGTGCTGCGCCGGGCCCGCCCGCGGGACGCGGTGCATGGCGAGGAGATGGGCAAGACCGGCATCGGGCCGCGGTGCTGGGTGGTGGACCCCATCGACGGGACCAAGAACTTCGTCCGCGGCGTACCGGTGTGGGCCACGCTCATCGCGCTGATGATGGGCGACGAGCCAGTGGCGGGCGTGGCGTCGGCGCCCATGCTCGGCCGCCGGTGGTGGGCCGCGCGGGGCAGCGGGGCCTGGACCGGGCGCAGCCTGACCAAGGCCAGCCGCTGTCAGGTATCGGGGGTGACCCGGCTCAAGGACGCCTCGTTCTCCTACTCGGGCATCACCGGCTGGGAGCAGCGGGACGCGCTCGACGGGTTCCTCGGCCTCGCGCGGTCGGTCTGGCGGACCCGGGCCTACGGGGATTTCTGGTCGTACGTGCTGGTCGCGGAAGGCGCGGCGGACGTGGCGGCCGAGCCAGAGGTATCGCTGTGGGACCTGGCCGCGCTGCAGGTGATCGTGGAGGAGGCGGGCGGCCGCTTCACCGACCTGGCCGGGGTGGCCAGGCCGGACGGCGGCAGCGCCGTGGCCACCAACGGGCACCTGCACGACGAGGTTCTGAAACTGCTTCGGGGGGTAGACTGATCTCTGGCTTCACAAGTTCACAAGAGTCCTCTGCGCTGCTGCCTGGGGCCAGCCCCGATCCAGGGGAAGTGATGACATGAACGTCCGCGATGGCATGACCCAGCTGGTGCTCACCATCGGCCCGACCCATACGTTGCGCGAGGCGGCGGTTCAGATGTCCCGGCGCCGGGTCGGCGCCGCGGTGGTCATCGACCCGGACCAGGACGGCGTGGGCATCCTGACCGAGCGGGACGTCCTGGACTCCATCGCCGCGGGCCAGGATCCGGACAGCGAGCTGGTCGGCCAGCACCGCACCCATGACCTCGTGGTCGCCTCCCCCGGCTGGACCCTGGACCAGGCGGCCGCGACGATGGTCCGCGGCGGTTTCCGCCACCTCGTGGTGGTGGAGGGGCAGGAGGTCACCGGCCTGCTGTCGATGCGCGACATCGTGCGCTGCTGGGCGGGCTCCGCGCCACAGGCCAGGACAGCTTCCGCCACCGCCTGATCCGGCCGGCGCCGGGGCGTCCAGCGCCTGACCCGGGCGTCAGCCTGCACTGCGCGCCGCCAGTACCGCGCGAGTAGGATCACGCTCAGGAAGGAGGCGCTGACCATTCGATTCCAGCCCCTGATCCGCCGGATCTCGCTGCTCCCCGCGGTCGCGGCTGCCGCTGCTGCGGCTGGCCTGCTGCTGGTCGGCTGCGGCAGCAGCGGCTCCCCGAACTCGGGCTCAAGCTCGTCGCCGTCCGGAACGAGCGGCGGCACCGGCACCGGCACGTCCGCCGCGGCAACGATCAAGGCCAACTGGGAAGCGTTCTTCTCCGCGAGCACGCCGGTCTCCAGGCGGGTGGCGCTGCTGCAGAACGGGCAGCTGTTCCAGTCGCTGATCGCCGCGCAGGCCAAGTCGACGATCGCGTCCTCGGCCGCGGCGAAGGTGACCAAGGTGTCGAACGTGACCTCATCGCAGGCCGCGGTGACCTACTCGATCACCGTCGGCGGCACCCCCGCGCTGAGCAACCAGAAGGGCGTCGCCGTGTACGACGGCGGTACCTGGAAGGTCGGCGACGCGAGCTTCTGCGGCCTGCTCGGGCTGGAGAAGTCCTCCGGCCTGGTGAAGCTCTCCGCGCTGCCCGCGGCGTGTAAGTCAGCTGGCTAACGGCGGGTCATCGTGGCGACGACGACCGAAGTGGCGGCCACTGCCCGTCACGGCGGCCGGCCCGTCGCCCTGGCGGCCCTGTGCACGCTGCTCTTCCTGACCTTCCTGGACAACACGATCGTCAGCGTGGCGCTCGGCAGCATCCAGAGCCAGCTGGGCGCCAGCGTCACCGAGCTGCAGTGGGTGGTCAGCGCCTACGCGCTCACCTTCGCCAGCCTGATGCTCGCCTGCGGGATGATCGGTGACGAGCTCGGCCGCAAGATCGTCATGCTGGTCGGCGCCGGGGTGTTCTGCGGCGGCGCGCTCATGTGCGCGCTGGCCCCGAACGTCGATGTGCTGATCGCCGGCCGCGCGGTCATGGGGCTCGGCGCGGCGGCCAGCGAGCCCGGCACGCTGTCCATGCTGCGGCACGTGTACACCGAGCAGCGATCGCGCGATCGCGCGGTGGGCGTGTGGGCCGCGGTGTCCGGGCTGGCGCTCGCCCTCGGGCCGGTCGTCGGCGGGGCGCTGGTGAGCTGGTTCAGCTGGCGCGCGATCTTCTGGTTCAGCCTGATCTTCGGGCTGGCCGCGCTCGTCGTCGCCGCGATCGTGCTGCCGGAGAGCGCGGATCCGAACGCGCACCGGGTGGACACCGCCGGCACGCTGCTCGGCGCCGCCGCGCTGTCCGCCCTGCTGTTCGGCGTCATCCACGGGGAGAGCGCCGGCTACGCCGCCCCGGAGGAGATCGCCCTGTTCTGCGTGGGCGCGGTGGCGGCCGTCGCGTTCTTCTGGTGGGAACGCCGGGTGGCGCACCCGATCCTGGATCTGCGCTTCCTGCGCGTGCCCGCGTTCACGATCGCCAACATCGCGGCGTTCTGCACCTACTTCGCGACGTTCGCGATCTTCTTCTTCACCGCGCTCTACCTGGAGGAGGTCGTCGGCGACTCCGGCGGCAAGATCGCGCTGGTGTTCCTGCCGATGACCGTGCTGATGATCCTCACCGCGCTGCTGGCCGGCCCGTGGACCAGCTCGGTGGGGCCGTACTGGTCGCTGTTCGCCGGCTGCGTGCTGTTCGGCGCGGGGCTGCTGCTGGCTAACCTCAGCATCAGCCCGCACCCGGATTACTGGGCCCTGTCGGCCGCGCTCGGCCTGACCGGCATCGGCATCGGGGCGACCGTGGTGCCGATCACCTCCTCGGCGCTCAACGCGGTGCCGCCGGAGCGTTCCGGGATGGCCGCGTCGGCGACCAACACCAGCCGCGAGATCGGCGCGGTGACCGGGGTCGCCGTGCTCGGCGCGCTGGTGAACGCGCAGCTGAGCTCCGGCCTCATCAGCCAGCTCAAGCATCTGGGCATCCCGGCCAACTTCCAGGCGATCGTCATCCGCGCGGTGGAGACGGGTGGCGTCCCGTCCAGCCCCAACGCGTCAGGCGCCGGCGGGGCGGCCGGAGCCGGAAACGCCGGGCTGGTGCAGAAGGTGATCAACGCCGCGTACACGGCGTTCCAGGACGGCCTGCGCGCGGCGCTGTACCTGTCGGCGGCCCTGGTGTTCGCGGCCGGCCTGCTGGCGCTGGCGGCCGCCCTGCGGTCCCGGCGGCGGCGGCTCGAGGCGGCCTCCTGAGCGCGCGGGTGCCGGGGGTGGCGCGCTGACTGGCAGGAAGACCGGGCCGAAGGCGCGCACCGGGCCGAAGGCGCCCACCGGGCCGAAGGCGCCCACCGGGCCGAAGGCGCCCACCGGGCCGAAGGCGCCCACCGGGCCGAAGGCCCGCCCTGCGCCCGCTGGGCTGTCCCGCCGGATCACCCTGGCCGCGGTCCTGCTCACGGCCGGCACCGGGGCCACGGACGTGGCCAGCTTCACCCGGCTGGGCGGCGTGTTCACCAGCGTGATCACCGGCAACTTCGTGCTGTTCGGGCTGGCGGCGGCGCGGGTGTCGGCCAGCCTGGCCGAGCACGCGGCGGTGTCGGTGGCCGGTTACGTGCTCGGGGTCGTGATCGGGGCGCGGGTGCTCGCGCTGGGACCGCGGCGGCGGGCGGCCACGGGGCCGGGGGCGGCGGCCACGGCGGCGGCGGCCACGGCGGCGGCGGCCACGGCGGCGGAAGAGGACTGGCCGGCGATGGTGACGGCCGCGCTCGGTGCCGAGTTCGCGCTGCTGGCCGGGCTCAGCGCGGGCTGGGAGCTGACCGGCACCAGCCCGGCCGGGGCGGTCCAGTTCGTGCTGCTGGCCATGGCCGCCACCGCGATGGGAGTGCAGAGCACGGCCGTGCGCGGCCTGGGCCGGGGCGACTTCTCGACCACGTACCTGACCGGGCAGCTGACCGGGCTGATCTCGGCGCTGGTCAGCCCGGGCCAGCGCAACTGGCCGGGATGGCGGCAGCCCGGGCCGCTGCTCGCCCTGGCCGTGGGCGCGCTGGTCGGCGGCATCCTGATCGCCAACGCGCCGGCCGCGGTCCCGGTGATCATCCTCGCGCCCATCTGCCTGGTCCTGGCCGTGTACGCGGGGGCGCGCCCGGAGCGGTCGCGAGAGAAGCCGACCCCGACCACGTAAAGTGTGCAGGCATGCCCGGCCCGTCGGCTTTCAGCAGCGCGTGGCGCGCCCTCGTCGGCAGGCCGCTGCGCGCGTCAGAGCTCGCCAAAGAGCAGATCACGCCCCTGGAGGGCCTTCCCGCGCTGTCACTCGACGCGCTGACCTCGGTCGCCTACGGGCCCGAGGCGATCATCGTCGTGCTCGCCGTCGCTGGCGTCGGCGCGCTGCACCTGGTGCTGCCGATCACGCTGGCGATCGTGGCGCTGCTCGCCATCCTGGTGTTCTCTTACCGGCAGGTGATCGACGCCTACCCGCACGGCGGCGGCGCGTACGCCGTTTCCAAGGACAACTTCGGCGCACGGGTGAGCCTGCTGGCCGGGGCGTCGCTCATCATCGACTACACCCTGACCGTCGCCGTGTCGATCGCGGCAGGCGTGGGCACGCTGGTCTCCGCCTTCCCCCGGCTCAGCCCGGACATCGTGCCGATCTGCCTGCTGATCCTCGCCGTCGTCACCGTGCTCAACCTGCGCGGCCTCGGCGATGCGGCGCGGGCCTTCCTGCTGCCGACGGCGGTCTTCATCATCGGCTTGCTGGCGATCATCGCGGTCGGGCTGATCCACCCGCTCGCGCTGCACGCATCGCAGCCCGGCCGCTCGCTGCTCCCGTCGCACTCGCTGGAGACGGTGAGCGTGCTGCTCATCCTCAAGGCGTTCTCGGCCGGCTGCAGCGCGCTGACCGGAGTCGAGGCGATCGCCAACGGCGTGCCGCTGTTCAAGGAGCCGAGGGTCAAGCGGGCCAAGCGGACCGAGACACTGCTCGGGGTCATCCTCGGCGCCATGCTGCTCGGCCTCGCGGTGCTGGCCGATCGCTGGCAGGTCGGGCCCCGGTCCGGCCAGACGGTGCTCAGCCAGATCATGGCGATGGCCGTCGGCAGGCACTGGGCGTACTACATCGTGTCGCTCACGATCACGATTGTCCTGGCGCTGGCCGCCAACACCTCGTTCGGCGGCCTGCCGGTCCTCGCCAGCCTGCTGGCCCGCGATCACTACCTGCCGCACCTGTTCTCGCTGCGCGGAGACCGGCAGACCTTCGCCAACGGCATCTGGGCGCTCGCCATCCTGTCGGGCGCGCTGCTGATCGCGGTCAACGGGAACACGAACACGATGATCCCGCTGTTCGCCATCGGGGTCTTCATCGGCTTCACGCTGGCCCAGAGCGGGCTGGTCATTCACTGGCGGCGGACCAGGCCGCCCGGCTGGCGCAGCCGCGCGGCCGTCAACGGCCTCGGGGCTGTGGTCACCGGGACGGCCACCGTCATCTTCCTCATCTCCAAGTTCACCCAGGGCGCCTGGGTCGTAGTGGTGGCCATCCCCACGTTCATCGTGCTGTTCAGCCGGATCCGCGCCTACTACCGCCGGGTCGCCGGGGCCCTGCGCCTGGACGAGGTGCCGCCCAAGCCGACGGGCAAGCGCACGAAGGTGATCGTCCCGGTGACCACGGTGTCACGGCTCACCAGGTACGCCCTGTCCGAGGCGCTGTCGCTCGCGCCGGACGTGACCGCGGTCAGGGTCGTGCTGGACGAGGGCGACCAGGGTGACGAGGTTTCCCGGCGGATCCGGGAGGAATGGTCCCGGTGGGACCCGGGGGTCCCGCTGCTCGTGCTGCGGACCGAGTACGCCTCGGTGGTCGAGCCGATTGTCCGCTACATCGACCAGGTCTGCGCGGTCGACGACGAGCAGGTCGTGGTGCTGATCCCGATGATCGTCCCGCCCAGGCTGCGCTACAGCTTCCTGCACAACCACCTCGACCTGGTGCTGTCCAACGCGCTGCGGACGCGCCCCGACGTGGTGGTCGCCCGCGTCAGCATGCCGCTCGAGACCGAGCCGACCCTGCAGGCCGAGGTCACGCCGGCCGTGGGGACCGCGCCCAGGGGAACCTCGGGCTGACACTCTTCGCAGTGGCCTGGAAATTAGGTACACTGGTACCGTGGTACCAACGGTGGACCGGATACAGACGGGCGTCCGGATGGAGCGGCGGCTGCTGAAGGTGCTCAAGGGACTCGCCGAGTACCTCGACATGTCCCTCGGTGACCTGCTCGAGGGCATCGTGCTGCACGCCTTCGAGGGCAAGCCGCCGTTCGGCGGCGAGACCGTCGCGGTCATCGGGCGGCTCAGCGAGGTCTACGGGCTGGACCTGACGGCCGCCGACAGCCACCGCCTGCCCGACTCCGGCGAGGAGCCGTCAGAGTGACGGCCTGCGCCCGGGTGCGGCTCACCGGCAGCATCGACGTGCGGCTACCCCCAGCGCAGGCGTTCGCCCTGTTCACGCCGACCGGCGAACGTGCCTGGGCGCAGGGCTGGGAGCCAGAGTTCCCCAGCCCGGCCGCCGACGACAGCGAGCCGGGGGTGGTCTTCGTGACCGGGCACGGCGAGCACGTCACCACCTGGACCGTCGCCAGCCGGAAACCGGGCCGGGCGATCAGCTACACCCGGGTCACGCCGGGCGACCGGGCCGGGATCGTGAGTGTCCGATGCCAGCCCGCGGCGCCCGGGACCCGCGTGACGGTCGGCTACGACCTCACCGCGCTGGCCCCCGAGGCGAACGCGGAACTGGACCGGTTCGCCGCGGGTTACCCCGGGTTCCTGGCCAGCTGGGAGCGCGCGATCGCGGACACGCTGAGCTGACGCCGTGCGCTGACGGCCTGCGCTGGCGCCGCGCGCTGAGGCTGTGCGCTGGACCGGCCGGCGCCGTCGGACCCGTGGCCAGACGCGCCGCCATACCCCGGTCGGACCTGGCTGGCATGCTGGCCCACATCGCGCTCACCGAGACGACGCGCCGAGCGAAAGGAGAGGCCGATGGCGGCCAGCTTCCAGATCTGCATCGACTGCGCCGACCCGGACCGGCTCGCCCGGTTCTGGGCCAGCGCGCTGGGCTACGTGCTGGAGCCGCCGCCGGATGGCTACGCCAGCTGGGACGACTACTGGCGCGAGGTCGGCGTGCCCGAGGAGGAGCTCGGCGCCGGGGCGGACAGCATCATCGACCCGGACGGCCGCGGGCCGCGCATCATGTTCCACATCGTGCCCGAGGGGAAGACGGTCAAGAACCGGCTGCATATCGACATCCGGGCGAGCGGCGGGCGGGCCACGCCGCTGGAGAGCCGCCGGCGGCTGGTCAACGCCGAGGCCAGCCGCCTGGCCGGCCTCGGCGCCACGATCACGCGGGTCCTGTCCGAGGAGGGGCTGGACCACTACGCGGTCGCGATGACCGACCCGGAGGGCAACGAGTTCGACATCAACTGACGGACCAGGATTCCGCCGGCGCGAACCTTCCGGGTCCCGTGCTAAGGATGCGAGCCAGACGGCGGCACCCCCTCTTGATCGATGGAAGTTTGATGCCCCCAGGTGAACACTAGGCTTCCATCGATCTTGGAACTGGGCGGCACGAGGTGCCGGGACAGGAGACACGAGGTGCCGGTCCGGCGACCGGTTCCTGATCGGCACCGCCCAGCCCGCCCGGCCGCCGCGACGTTGATCGACGGCGCCTTTACCCCCACCGGTGGGGTGCAACTCGGCATCGATCATGAACCAGGCGGCGCCGCCACCACGGCGCTCAGCCTGAGCGGCGCCGCCACCAGGGAACTCAGCCTGAGCGCCGCCACCAGGGAACTCAGCCTGAGCGGGACAGCCTGGCTTCGGGAAGGACCGGCTCGAACAGCTCGACCGGATTCCCCGACGGATCGTCGATCAGGACCTGCTTGCCGCCCACGCCGGTGACGATGTCGTTGCGGAAATGCACCCCGGCCGCCCGCAGCGCGCCGGCCGTTGCCGCCAGGTCGGAGACTTCGAGCGAGAACCGGTTCCAGCCGCCGGGCTCCGGCATCGTGCCGTCGGGCATGGCCTGGCCGCCGCCCGGGCCGCCTCCCGGGCGCGCTGAGGACAAGACGCAGATCACCGCGGGTGAGCATGGCAAACGCCGGTGCCGGATGCATCTGCTCGCGGAACCCGAGGTGCTCGCGGTAGAACGCGATGGCGGCATCGACGTCGTGCACGATGTAGCGAACGCTGACGGTCGCCATGGCAGCCTCCCGGGACGGGACCTGAAGCTCAGCCAGCGAGGATGAGCTTATCCATCAGGGACACGACGTGGGCCTGCAGGTCGGCGGCCGCGCCGGTGTCGCCGGACAGGTGCTTGAGCAGGCTCTGCTGGAACAGCCCGTCGAAGATCGCGTACGCCACCTCGGACGAGACGGCCAGCGGGGCCCCGGCGAGCTCGGCGAACTGGCTGACGATCCGCCAGATCATCCGCTCCAGGCTCTTGTCAATCTCCGCGACGTCCGGCTGGAACGACGGCTCGAACAGGCTCTGCGTGCGCAGGTCGTACCACAGCCGGTGCATCGCGGTGTCCTCGAGCAGCGTCTTGGCCAGGCCGGCGGCGAAGTCCCGCTTGAGCTCGCCGGCCGTCCGCGACGTGGCCACGACCTGGTCGTAGCGGGTGACGCAGTACGCGTTGTACCGCCGGACGCACTCGGTGATGAGGTCGGCCTTGTCCCTGAAGTAGTAGTGCAGCACGCCGTGCGAGAACTCGGAGTTCTGCGCGATCTCGCGCAGGCTGGTGCGGGCGTAGCCGAGCTCGGCCAGGGTCACCAGCGCGGCGTCGGCGAGCTGCGCCCGCCGCTCGGCGAACTTGTCCACCTGGCGGCGTGAGATCTTGTCACGCTTCGTCTCGGCAACCTGCGTCACGGCGATTGTCCGTCTGCCTTCCGGGTTTTCCCTGCGTATCGCGTCTGATTCTAGCGTCCGGCCGGCGCCTTCCCGTTCGGGCCCTTGACAACTGTCCAAAGAACTCTTGACAAGCGTCCAATTAAAGCTTGACGATTGTCAAGGCCAACGGCGACCCGAGGAGCTTCGGATGAGCGTGTACGACCTGACTGGACGCAAGGCACTGGTAACCGGCGGAGCGCGCGGGCTGGGAGCGGGCATGGCCGAGGCGCTCGCCCGCGCCGGGGCCGCGGTGATGATCGGCGACATCCTCGACGGCGACGGCGAGAAGACCGCCGCGGCGCTGCGCGAGACCGGCGCGGCCGCGGGCTTCGTCAGGCTGGACGTGACCGACGACGCCAGCTGGGAGGGCGCGGTCACCCGGACGATCGTCGAGCTGGGCGGCTTCGACATCCTGATCAACAACGCCGGCGTCGAGATTTCCGCGCTGGTGATCGACATCGACCCGGCCGAGCTCCGGCAGATGCTGGACGTCAACATCGTCGGCACGGCGCTGGGCATCAAGCATGCCTTCCGCGCCATGCGGCCGGACGGCGCGGCGGGCCAGGGCGGCGCCATCGTCAACATCTCCTCGGTGGCCGCGACGATCCCGTTCCCCGGTATCGCGGGCTACTCGGCGACCAAGTCGGCGGTGGACCGGCTGACCCGGGTGGCCGCGCAGGAGTCCGGGAAGCTGGGCTACGGCGTGCGGGTGAACTGCGTCTACCCGGGACTCGTGGCCACCCAGATGGGCCTGAAGCTGGCTAGCGACATGGTGACCCTGGGCCTGTGGCCCAGCGCCGAGGCCGCGGTCGGCGACGTGATCGGCCTGACCCCGCTCGGCCGGCTCGGCGAAGTCAACGACATGGCCGATGCCGTGGTGTTCCTCGCCTCCGACGGCGCCCGCTTCGTCACCGGGGCCGGCCTGCCGGTCAACGGCGGCATGGGCATGTGACCGCGCCATCCCCGAAACCCGAAAGGCAGCATCCATGAGCACGAGCAAGCCCGTCGTCGTGTACGGCGCCTCCGGTTACACCGGCCGCCTGGTCTGCGAGTACCTGCGCGAGTTTCACGTCCCGTTCATCGCGGCCGGCCGGGACAAGGCCCGGCTGCAGGAGGTGATCGAGAAGATCCCCGGCATCGAGACCGCGGAGCACGAGGTCGTCGAAGTCAGCCACGAGGTGGGCCCGCTGACCGAGCTGTTCGACGGGGCCAGCGTGGTGTGCAACATCGTCGGCCCGTTCATCAAGCACGGGCCGGCGGTGGTGGAGGCGAGCCTCGCGGCCGGCTGCCACTACCTGGACACGACGGGCGAGCAGGACTGGGTCATGGCCGCGCAGTCGAACTGGGGCGCCCAGTTCGCCGACCGCGGCCTGCTGCTGTCGCCGGGCGTCGCGCAGATGTACACCACCGGCGAGATCGCGGCGAACATCTGCCTGGAGACGCCGGGCGTGGACACCCTGGACATCCTGGTGCTGTGGAAGGGATTCCCGACCCAGGCCTCCACGCAGACGATCTTCACGATCCTCAAGGCGGACTGGTACTACCTCGAGCACAACCAGTACCAGAAGTGGAACCCCGAGTCTAAGTTCGAGGTCGTCGTCCCCGGCCAGCACGAGACCGGGCTGGCGCTGCCCTGGGGCGGCACCAGCCACCCGGTGTGGTTCAAGAACGACCCGCGCGTGGCCTCCTGCAAGGCCATCGGCGGCGTCTTCGACCGGACCGTGATGGAGGGCGTCGTGGCCACGGTCAAGATGGTCGAGGAGCAGATCAAGACGCTGCCGGCCGACCAGCAGGAGGAAGCGCTGGCCAGCGTGGCCAGCTCGGTCCAGTCCGGCATGCCGCCGCGGGAGAACCCCCGGGTCAACACGTCGCTGGACTCGGTCTACGCGTCCGGCCCGCTGGGCCGGGTGCACTGCGTGATCCACGGCAACAGCAACTACAAGCAGACCGGGCTGCTGCAGGCGCACGCCGCCTACTCGCTGCTGCAGCAGCCGCCGCGGCGGGCCGGGTTCGCGTCGGGCTGCCAGGCGTTCGGGCACCGCGAGCTGCTCGGCGTGCTGCGCAGCTTCGGGCTGGTGATGGAGCCCGTCGTCAGCGCGTGCGCGTGACCCCTCTGGTCCCGGGGCTGACCCTGGCCCCGGCCCCGGCCCCGGCCCCGGCCACAGCCCTGGCCCCGGCCCTGACCCTGGCGCTGGCGCGGCCATGCGGCTGACCGGCTACCTCGACAAGGGAGCATCGCTCGGGCCCGCCGCTCCGTGCCTGACCATGGGAGACGCCACGCTCTCCTATGGCCAGGTGCAGGAGCTGTCCTGGCGGGTGGCCAGGGCCCTGGCGGGCTCGGGCGTGCGCCCCGGCGACAAGGTCGCGATCCTGTCGGCGAACGATCCGGTCGCCTTTTCCTGCGTGTTCGGCATCGCCCGGGCCGGCGCGGTCTGGTGCCCGGTCAACCCGCGCAACGAGGCCGCGGAGAACCGCGAGCTGCTCGACCTGTTCGACTGCAGCTGCCTTATCTTCCAGGCCGCGTTCGAGCCGCTGGTCACGCAGATCCTGCCCGGCCTGCCGAAGCTCACCACGCTGGTCTGCCTGGACCGGGAGTCCGGCCCGGCGGTCAGCTTCGCCGCCTGGCTGGACGGCCACGCCGCCGAGCCGTACGAGGCCAGTCCCCCGGACGACACGGCGCTGATCGTCGGCACCGGCGGGACGACGGGCCGGCCGAAAGGCGTGATGCTGACCGGCCGGAACATCGAGACGATGTCGGCGCTGACGCTGATGGGGTACCCGTTCGCCGGGCGGCCCAGGTACCTGGCGGTCGCGCCGCTCACCCACGCGGCGGGCGTGCTGTGCTTCCCGGTGCTGGCGCTGGGCGGCGAGATCGTCGTCATGCCCAGACCGGACCTGACCGAGTACCTCGTACTGATCGAGCGGCACCGGATCACGCACACGTTCCTGCCGCCGACGCTGATCTACATGCTGCTCGGGCACGAGAAGCTGGCCGGGACCGACCTGTCGTCGCTGCAGTGCCTGTGGTACGGCGCGGCGCCGATGTCGGCCACCCGGCTGGAGGAGGCGCTGGCGAAGATCGGCCCGGTGTTGGCCCAGCTGTTCGGCCAGAGCGAGGCGCCGATGATGATCTCGACGATGGCGCCCGCCGACCACTTCCGGCCCGACGGCTCGGTCGCCCGCGAGCGGCTGTCCTCGGCCGGCCGCCCGGCCCCGCTGGTGACCGTCGCGATCATGGACGACGACGGGCGGCTGCTGCCGCGCGGGGAGCGCGGCGAGATAGTCATCCGCAGCTCGCTGGTGATGGCCGGCTACTACAAGAACCCGGCGGCCACCCAGGAGGCATCCCGGCACGGCTGGCACCACACCGGCGACATCGGCTACCTCGACCCCGCCAACTTCCTCTACATCGTGGACCGGGCCAAGGACATGATCATCACCGGCGGGTTCAACGTCTACTCCGCCGAGGTCGAGCAGGCGCTGATGCAGCATCCGGCCGTACGGGACTGCGCGGTCATCGGCCTGCCGGACGACAAGTGGGGCGAACGGGTCACCGCCGTGCTGCAATTGCAGCCCGGGCAGTCCGCGGCGCCCGAGGCGGTGAAGGAGTTCGTCAAGGCGCGGCTCGGCAGCGTCAAGACGCCGAAGCAGATCGAGATCTGGCCGGATCTGCCCCGCTCCCGGCTGGGCAAGGTGCTCAAGGCCGACATCAAGGCCACGATGAATCCGGATTCCTAACGGTGCAGGCCGGCCCGCCTGCACCGCGTTCATCGCCTGCGGCCAGGCCGCCCGCGGCGCGCGGCCGCGCGGCCGGCCAGGAGTCGGTGCAGGGCGGTCAGTCCAGCGCGGCCAGGCCCCGCAGGTCCACGCAGGTGATGCCGCGGATCTCGGCGAACACCATGAGCACGGCGTCGCACACCGGGCAGCGCACCACGGTGCCCGGCCCGCGCAGGTACACGGCCAGCCCGGCCACCTGGCCGGTGGTCCCGCAGCTGCCGCAGGTGCCCGTGGCCGTGGTCATCTCGGTGCCGAAGATCTCCAGCAGCAGGCCGCCGATCGCGTTCCCGTCCAGTTGCTCGATCATGGTGCTCCCGTCGCGCCGAACCGCTCGGTCTTGACCCGCTGGGGCGGGTAGCCGAGCCCGACCAGGCCGGCGCTGACCGTCTCGACGAAGCTGGTCGGACCGCAGGCGTAGGCGAGCGGGCTCTCACCGGCTGGCCAGGCAACCTCGGCCAGCATCTGCGCGTCGGCCCGCCGCGCGTAACCGGTCCAGCCCGGCGGCTGCTGCCGGGTCAGCGTCTGGATCACCTCGACCCCATCGGCGAGCTCGCCGAGCTCGTCGCGGTAGATCACGTCCGGCCAGGAGCGGGAGGAGTAGAGCAACCGGACCGGGATCGTGCTGCCGGTGCGCTCCCGGTGCCGCAGGATCGCCCGGAGCGGGACGATCCCGGAGCCGCCGCCCAGCAGCAGCAGCGGGCCGCCGTCCGCGGGCTCCCAGACGAAGTAGCCGCCGATCGGCCCGCGCAGCTCGAGCTCGTCACCGGGCCTGAGCTCCTCGGTGAGGTAAGGCGAGACCTCGCCGTCGTCCAGCCGCATCACCGTGATCGCCACCGGCTCGCCCGGGGCGGCGGCGATCGAGTAGGAGCGCTCGGCGCGGTAACCGTCCTCGGCGGTCAGCCGCACGTCCAGGTGCTGGCCGGCCCGGTGGCCCGGCCAGTCCGGCACGTCCAGGCCGATCGTCCGCACCGCGGCCGTCTCGTCGATGACCGAGGAGACTGTCGCGACCTGCCAGGTCAGTCGCCCGCGTACCGCTGTTCCAGCCATGGATCCCCGTACATGTGATATCCGTAGGTCTCCCAGAAGCCCGGCTCGTCGGTGTCGGCCAGCCGCAGCCCGCGCACCCATTTCGCGCTCTTCCAGAAGTACAGGTGCGGGACGAGCAGCCGCGCGGGCCCGCCGTGCTCGGCCGCGAGCGGCTTCCCGTCGTAGCCGAAGGCCACCCAGGCCCGCCCGTCGGTCACGTCGGCTATCGGCAGGTTGGTCGTGTACCCGCCGTCGCAGAACGCGAGCACGTATCCGGCGTCGTGCCCGACCTGGTCGAGCAGCGTGTCGACGGACACGCCCGCCCAGGCCGTGTCGAGCTTGGACCACCGGGTCACGCAGTGGATGTCCGCGGTGACGTCCTCGGCCGGCAGCGCGCGGAATTCCTCCCACGTCCAGCTCTTCGGCTCCTCGCCGCCGGCGATCGAGAACGTCCAGTCGGTCAGCCGCGTGTGCGGGGTTGGGCCGGCCGACAGCACCGGGAAATCCTCGGTCACGTACTGGCCGGGCGGAACGCGGCCCTCCGGCGCCGCGCGGCGCCTGCCGTGAAAACCACGGGAAACGGGACTCATGCCGGTCACCCCCTTACTGCCATTCTGCGGCATGCCGGACCTCCCGGGCGTACCGGCACCCATCCTGCAAGCAGCGGCACCGCGGAGGCTGCTGGCTGCGCGCCTGCGCGCGACGGCCCTGCTCACTAGAGCGAGGACCGCATTCGTCGTACTGTTTGCGTTATGTGCGCCCCAGGTCAGGAACCTGAGCATGGATCAAGCCCAGGTGCCTTCTTCGCCAACTGGACCACCTACGACGCCCCGTTCGCCACCAAGGTGCGGCTGGCTGTGTCCAACACCTTTATCAAGCTGCGCAACAAGCAGGCTTGCTGCGGCAACAACGGCCAGCCCGGTTGTTGAATGCCGGCCGATCCGCCCGGTTCGGGCGGCCCCGCCGCGCATGACCATCCGCACCACCCCGGCCACGATCAATCCGGCTAGCGGCCACCGGCGCGGACGCGGCCCGGCTCCCTCCGGTGGCAGCCTTTCCGCCCGGAGCGAGCGCGGCGGGTTACGCTTCCTGTACGGCCCCGCTTAAACAGGTCGGTGACCCTCCGGTTCCCGGCCAGCGCCACTCTCAGATGGAAGCCCAGGCCGGTGGCTACCCAGACGCTTACGTTCCTGTTCACCGACATCGAGGGTTCGACGGCGATGCTGCGGCGGCTGGGGGACACGTACGCGGAGGTCCTCACCGCTCACCACCGGCTGATCCGGGCCAGCCTGGCGGCCCACGACGGCACCGAGGTCGACACCCAGGGCGATGCGTTCTTCGCGGTGTTCTCCTCGCCGCGCGCGTGCGTGACCGCGGCGATCGAGATACAGCGGGCGCTGATCTCCTACCCGTGGCCGGCCGGCGAGGCGGTGCGCGTCCGGATGGGCGTGCACTCCGGCGAGGCGTCGCAGACGGCAGCCGGCATCGTCGGCCTCGACGTGCACCGGGCGGCCCGGGTGGCCGGGGTCGCCCACGGCGGGCAGATCCTGGCATCGGCCACCACGGCGCTCCTGCTCCGCGACTCGGTGCCGGCCGGCGCGTCGCTCCGCGACCTGGGCCTGCACCGGCTGAAGGACCTGAGCCAGCCGGAACAAATCTTCCAGCTCGACGCCGGCGGCCTGCCCGCGGCCTTCCCGCCGCTGCGGTCGCTGGACAACCCGAGGCTGCGGCACAACCTGCCAGCCCAGGTGTCGAGCTTCATCGGCCGCGACGCGGAGCTGACCGAGGTGCGCCGGCTGGTCACTGCCAGCCGCCTGGTCACGCTCACCGGCCCAGGCGGGGCGGGCAAGACCCGGCTCGGACTGCAGGTCGCCGCCGGCCTGGTGGATGGCTCCGGAGACGGCGTGTGGTTTGCCGACCTGGCTCCGCTGCGGGACGCCGGCCTGGTCGCGGCGACCGTCGCCAGCGTGCTCGGCGTCCAGCAGGAACCGGACCGGCCCGTCGCCGACACGCTGGCCGAGGCGGTCGGCCAGCGGAGCCTGCTGGTCCTGCTGGACAACTGCGAGCACGTCGTTGACGCGTGCGCCAAGCTTGCGGACGCGCTGCTGCGGAACTGCCCGAACGTCGTGCTGTTCGCGACCAGCCGGGAGCCGCTGGGTATCGACGGCGAGTGGGTGCACCGGGTGCCCTCGCTGGCCACCCCCGCCGACGACGATGAGGCCGAGACCATCCGCGGCAGCGAGGCGGTGCGGCTGTTCGCCGACCGCACCGCGCAGCATGGGGTGCGGCTTGGCTGGGATGAGCCAGCCGCCCGGCTCGCCGGGCGCATCTGCCGCCGGCTCGACGGTATCCCGCTGGCCATCGAGCTGGCAGCCGCCCGGCTGCGGGTGATGCCGGTGGCCGAGCTGGATGCCCGGCTCGACCAGCGGTTCTCGATCCTGACCGGGGGCTCGCGGGCAGCACTCCCCCGCCAGCAGACGCTGCTGGCCATGGTCAACTGGTCCTGGGACCTGCTGACCGCCCCGGAGCGCCAGGTGCTCGCCCGGCTTTCGGTGTTCGCCGGCGGGTTCGACCTGACCGCCACGGAGGTGGTCACCGCGGGTGAGACCGTGCCCGTGGACCAGGTCGTCGGGCACCTCGGCGCGCTGGTCAACAAGAACCTCGTGCAGTTGGACGTCACCGCCGCCGGCCCGGCCCGCTACCGCCTGCTGGAAACCGTCCGGCAGTACGCGACGCGGCAGCTCGAGACCCAGGGACCGGCAGCGGCGAGCGAGGCCCGGATGGCCCACCGCAACCATTACCTGGCTCTGGCCGAAGCCGCGGCGCCGCGGCTGGTGGCGGACGACCAGGCCGAGTGGCTGGGCCGGCTCGACGCCGAGCTCGACAACCTGCGGGCCGCGATCGCATTCAGCCTGCACCAGCCGGATCCGGTGCCCGGCATCCGGCTCGTCACCTCGCTGCGGATGTTCTGGAAGGCACACGGGCACGCGGCCGAGGCGGTGAACGCCCTCCGCCGGTTCCTCGCCGCGCCAGCGGCCCGCGAGCCGGCGCCGGTGCGCGCCCGGGCCCTGGCCACGGCGGCCTACCTGCTCGAGCAGACCGGCGGCTACGCGCTGGCGGGCGAGTACTGCGACGAGGCGCTGCCGCTTGCCCGGTCCGCCAGGGACGACTCCCTGACCGCCGACCTGCTGCACGTGTGCGCTTTCGTCCTGCTGCGCCAGGGGCAGCAGGCCGCCGCGCTGCCGATCATCGAGCAGGGCCTGGACCTGGCCCGGCCGCTCGCCGAGCCGCACCTGACTGCCCGGCTGCTGGCCGTCCGGTCGTATGCCGTTGACCTCGGCGGTGACCACACCGCCGCGTCCCGGGACGCGGCCGAGTCGCTGCGGCTGTACCGCCAGGTGGGCGACCGGCGGGAGGTGGGGACGATGCTCGGCAACCTCGGGTACACCGAGCTGGCACTGGGCGACCTGGATACCGCGCGCGGCCGCCTGCTTGAGTCGCTCGAGGTCGCCCGGACGCTGGGCGACCGGTACGGCATGGTGTACGCGACGTTCAACCTCGGGCTGGCCGAGTACCTCGGCGGAGCGCCAGGCGCGGCGGAGCGCCTGTTCGCCGAATCGCTCAAGTCGGCCCGGCGCGTGCTGATGAAGTCGGGCGTCGCCTATGCGCTGATCGGGCTGGCCATGACCAGCGGTGGCGGGGCCGATCCGGCCCGGTCAGCCCGCCTGCACGGCGCGGCCGAACAGGCCCTGGCGGCGCTGGGCGAGAGCGTCGATTCGCTGGAGGGCCGGCTGCGCGACACCGACTGCCAGCGGCTCCGCTCAGTCCTGGGAGCCGCGGTGTTCGAGGCCGAGTACGCGGCGGGACGGACGCTGACCCAGGAACAGACAGCCGCCCTCGCGCTCGGCGGCCTCGGCCCGGACCCGGCCTGACCAGAGGCCAGCGGCCGGCCGTCTGGCGCCGGATCCCGCCGCTGCGCGACGATCCCCGGCCGACTCCCGTGCTCTCATGGGATCACGCGCGCCTTTATCAGGCAGATAGAGAACTCATCTGGCCTTGGCCAGGAGTTGGCATCGACACCGGCACGCCGCCGTCATTCTTATTTGAGGCAATGCGGAGGAATCGACAATAACCAGTGGCCGCGGAGCTTTCGCCCGCGGCTTCGCCGGGGCGGCGGAACTCGCATCGTCACTGGCAGTAGCGCAGCTGTGCCGCAACGCATAACAGTGTCCGGCCGGCCTCTTGAGTGGTGCGCCTTCCCGCCATTAGTTGCTCTCAGTAATTGCTTGACTTCACCCTAAAACGGTGTAATCCGGGCATGTGGCTGGGGCGTCAGTAGGTGAGACACCGTTGGAGGGTCATGGGATCGCGTCGGGCTTTTTATGTGATCACGAGCATTGCGACGGCCCTGGTGGCCGGCACGCCCGGCGCCAGTGCCGTCACCAGCGCGGCGAGTGCCGCCGCGGCCACCGGTCAAGCGGTAGTGCTGCCTGGCCCGGTGTCGCAGACCCCGGTCAGCTACACCCCGAACGTCTTTGCCGGCGGCTCGTGCGGCGCCGCCTGCCAGCCGGCATCCACGATCTACAGCACGGTCGTGGTGAACGGCGAGGTTGTCGTGGCAGGCGCGTTCACCCAGGTGTGCGCCCCGGCTCCGGCGAGCTACGCGCAGTGCCCGAATACCGTGCCAGCCGACTTCCTCTTCGCGTTCGACCCGGCCACCGGGGCGATCGACCCGCACTTCACGCCCGTACTCGACCAGGGGCCGGTCTACGCCCTGGCCGCCGGACCCGGTAACACCGTGTACGCGGGCGGCGCGTTCACCTCGGTGAACGGCACCAACGTCGGCGGCCTGGCGCAGCTGCAGGTCATCCCGGGAAGCTCGTCAGCCGACGGCCAGCTGGTACCGGGTTTCACCGGGCAGGCGAACGGCACCGTCACCGCCCTGCAGGCGAATGGCAACGCGCTGTACGTGGGCGGCGAGTTCACGCAGGTGGACGGCAAGGGGGCGAAGGTTGCCCGGCTGAACGCCACCACCGGGGCGCTGGACAAGTCGTTCAAGGTCACCCTCGCCGACCCGGCGGACGGGCAGGCGCTCAAGGTCAAGACGATGGCGCTGACCTCTGACGGCAGCATGCTGGCCATCGCCGGAACGTTCCTGACGGTGAACGGGCAGTCGATACCCCGGCTGGCCCTCATCGACACCGGCGGGGCCCTCGGCCGCACGGCGACCGTGGCCAACTGGTCGGTCCCACTGCTCGCCAACAGCTGCTCCCACCAGCACGACTACGTCAACGGGATGGACTTCTCCGCCGGCGGCTCCTTCCTCGTCATCGCCGACACCGGCTTCCAGTCCGTCGGCGGCGCCGGCCTCTGCGACGCGGCCGCCAGGTTCGAGACCAGCGCGACGGGCTCGAACGTGCAGCCGACCTGGGTTAATTACAGCGGCGGCGACTCGTTCCACTCGGTAGCGGTGGCCGGCTCAGTCGTGTACCTCGGCGGGCACCAGCGCTGGGCGAACAACGAGTGCGGCAGCAACTCCGTCTGCGAGGCGAACGCGGTCCTGGTTGACGGACTCACCGCGGTGGATGCGAACACTGGGCTGGCGCTGCCGTACTGGCACCCGCAGACCTCGCGCGGCGACGGGGTGCAGTCACTCACGCCGTTCCCGGCCGGGACGTTCCCCGGCTCGAACGGCGGCCTGATCATCGGCACCGACGCGAGCATCATCGCCGGCGCGAGGCACTATGAGCTTTCCATCCTGCCGATGACCACAACCACCTCGCCGAAACCCGGCGGCCCGATCCAGTCGGGAATGTTCAGCCAGGGCCGGCCCGGGGGGCGGGATGGGTCCAGCCAGGGCCCAGCGGCCCTGTGCATCGATGACACGAGCAACAGCTCCGCGCCGGGCAGCCCGGTCGAGCTGCAGACCTGTATCAACGACAACGAGCAGAACTGGACGATCGCGCCGAAGGAGACGATCCAGGTCAACGGCCTCTGCCTGGCTACCCAGGGCGGCGGGACCGGCAATGGCACGCCGGTCGTGGCCGACACCTGCACCGGCAGCACCAGTCAGCAGTGGCAGCAGGCGACCGGCAGCACCCTGGTCAACCAGGCGTCGGGCACCTGCCTGGACGATCCTGGCGCGAGCACCACCAGCGGCACCCAGCTTCAGATCAGCACCTGCAACGGGTCTGTCGAGCAGGCCTGGCCGCTGCCCGCCGCACCGGCACCACCTCCGCCGCCGCCGACCGGCCCGGTGTACCCGCAGGAGATCCAGTCCCATGACGGGGTGCCGTGCATGACCGCCGCGCGCAACTCGCCAGGCACCCCGGTCACCCTGTCCACCTGTAACGGCAACCGGGGGCAGAACTGGACAACCGAGCAGAACGGGACGATTCAGAGCCGCGGCCTGTGCCTGGATACGCAGGGCGAGGGAAGGAACCAGGGAACGCCGACCGTGCTCAGCAGCTGCAACGGCAGCACCACTCAGGCCTGGACTCCGGTACCTGCGTCTAGGGCCCTGGTCAACCAGGCATCGGGGATATGCCTGGATGACCCGGGCGGCCAGACCGCGAACGGCACGCAGCTGCAAATCTGGCCGTGCAGCGGGGGAAAGGGCCAGCAATACCGGCTGCCTGCGTTCTAGCCCCCGGGGCGGTCCGGTGCACGCCACCGGTTGTCCCGCCAGGGCAGGCCGAAGGCCACCCGAGTTCCATCCGCCGCTGGCGGCTCGAGGTTTCAGCCGGTCCTGCGGGGAAGGAACAATTTGACGTCCAGATGGGACGGAGGTGATCCGCATGCCGTGGTGGGAGGCGCTCATCTTCTTCGCGGCAGTGATCTTCGCAATCTGGGGGTTCGTGAGCATGGTTGGTGTCGAAACGCGATTCTGGACGCGCCGGACTGACCGTACTGCCCAGGACATGTACGACGAGTTCGCTGATTCGCCGGGTAAGCAGCGCAGGTATGCCAGACGTCACGGCGGCGAGTGGCGGAACGAGTAGCCGCACGCGGGTGGCCGAATGCGGCCCCGTTGCGGGTCAGCTCGGCTGCTTGTCGAGGAACTCGAGGACGGCAGCGACGAACAGCGGCGAGCTGAAGATGTTGTAGTGGGTCAGGCCGGGCAGGATCGCCAGCGCGTGACCACCCTTCGGCCGGCCCTCGCCCATCCAGCCGCCGTCGCGGAGGCCGCCGTCGAGCAGCTTGAAGACCTCGGCGTAGTGGCTTGGCGGCGCCATGTCGGCATCGGCGGCGACGATGAGCGTCGGCATCTGGAGACCGCGGACCTCCTCGGTGAAGTCGAAGTCCTCCGACATCGCCTCGCCGATCTTGTCCAGCAGCCGGGGGAAGTCTTCGGGGTGCGGCGCGACCCGCTGGTAGAGCTGGTACATCGGCGTGTCCTTCATGAACTCTGCCGCGGCCCCGCTGACCTGGCCCTGCTGGGCGAGCATCTCCGGATAGAACGCGTCGCGCCGGATGCTGGCCGAGGCCGCGACGAGGCGGCCGACGCTGGCCGGGTACTTCGCCGCCGTGAGCAGCGCCACCCCGCCGCCGAGTGAGTAGCCCACCAGGTCCGGCCTGTCCAGCCCGAGGTGGCCGATGAGAGCCGCGATGTCATCGGCCATCAGCCGGATGTCGATCGGCCGGTCGATATCGGCGGTCCGGCCGTGCCCCTGCAGGTCGACGGCGATGACCTGGTGCCGCTCGCCTAGCGGGGGAAGGATCGGCCCGAACATCTCGCCCGACCCGAGCCCGCCGTGCAGCAAGACCAGCGGCCGCCCCGCGCCGTGCGTCTCGTAGTAAAGGTTGATGCCGTTGACCTCGGCGTAGTGTCCGGTCCCCCGCGCGCCGGCGGCCCAATCGGTGGCAGTCACAGTGATGCTCCTCGCGTCGTCGCTGGTGCGGCTTGAGAGTGCGACTCGACTGCGGCTACGCTACCGGGCCGCGGCGGCCGTTCGGCCCGGTGCAGCAGCAGCCACAGCAGGGCCAGCATGGCGGCGAAGGCGGGCAGCCAGGCCAGCCGCTCCGCGACCCACAGGGCGTTCGACGGCGCCGTGTGCAGGCCGGGCAGCCGGCCGATGCCCAGGCCGGCCACGGTGACGGCGAGGAACGCGGTCTGGTGCCACAGGAACAGCGTCATGGCCGACAGGTTGGCCGTCACCACCGCAGCCCAGGCGGCCGGGCGGCGCATCCACCGGGCCAGCGGTTCCCGCAGCAGCAGGGCCAGCCCGGCCTGGGCGATGCCGAACGTCACGACGGCCAGGGTGGGCGGGTTGAGGTTCGAGATTCGGGCGCCGTTCACCCCGACCATGCTGGCCGGGTAGTGCGCCCACGCCACCAGCGCCGCGGTCGCCGCGGCCCCGCCGGCCAGCATCAGGGCCGGCACCGCGCGGCCGCGGAACGCGCCCCGCGCCCAGGCGATCCCGAGCAGGTACGGGACCAGCCAGCCGGCCAGGATGTTGATCCAGCCCGCCCAGGACGGCCCGCCGAGGCCGAACCGCACCGCGTCGGCGGCCGCGACGACGGCCAGCGGGATCAGCGCCGCCCAGACGCCGAGGCGGCGCACCAGCGCCACGGCCAGCGGGGTCAGGGCGGTCAGCGCGGCGAACACGCCGAGGAACCACAGCGGGTCGAGCACCAGCGTGAGCACGGTGTGCAGCGTCCCCCAGGGCACGCCGCCCAGGTACAGGCCGGCGGCGAGCAGCGCCCAGAAGGCGACGAGCACCGCCACCGGGCGGGACAGCCGGGTCAGGCGCAGGCGCAGCCAGGCCAGGTAGTGACCGGTGTAGCTGCGGGCCGCCGCGTAGCCGCCGACCAGGAAGAAGATGGCGAGCGTCTGGAAGATCCAGGACACCGGGGTGAGGGCGGGCATGGCGACCAGCGGGCTCTTGTCGGCCAGCGTGGTACCCGTCCGGCCGTGGGTCAGCACCAGCGCGGTGACCAGCCAGTGGCCGAGGATGACCCCGGCGATGGCCAGCGCGCGGAGCGCGTCCACGGTGCGGTCGCGGTGCGCCGGGGTGGCGGCGTCGATCCGCCGGGCGCGCGCCAGGACCTGGGCAGCGGCGCGGCGGATCATCGGGTCACCGCGGCCGGGTCGCCCAGGGCGATCTCGGCCAGGTTGCGCAGCGAGATGCTGCCGGGCTGGAAGTAGCCGCTGTGACCGCCGGCGCCGCAGGCGAAGATCCTGGCGCCGAAGCCGGGGGCCATCGGGTCCTGGCCGAAGCCGAGCCCGAGGAAACGGACGTGCGGGACGTCGCGGATCCAGTCGGCGGCACCCCGGCCGGCCCAGACCCGGGCGGTGGTGTGCAGCGCCCCGGCCGAGGAGGCGTCCATCCCGGGGCTGCCGATCACCGCGATGTCCGTCGCGGGCAGGTGCGGAGCGGCCAGGCCGCACACCACCGAGCCGTAGCTGTGGCAGAGCAGGGCGACCTGGTGGCCGTGCCGGGCCAGGTCGTCCACCAGCGGCCGCAGCGCGGTCGCGCCCTGCCCCGCGTCACCCGAGGTCAGCACCGCCGGGCTGATCGTGCCCGGGGTGGCGTAACCGAGCCAGGCGATGACGGCCAGGCGGGCGCGGGGATCGAGGCGGCGGGCTTCGGCGGCCAGGGCGAGGGCACCGCCCTGCGGTGAGGCCGTACCGCGAGTGTCGAACGTCGCAAGCGAGGTGTCGGAGCCGGGCACGAGGATGGCGACCCGCCGGGCCAGGGCCAGGTTCCCTATCACCTCCACGGCCAGTCCCGGCCCGCGCGGGTTGAAATCGAGGAATTGCCGGCCGCGCATGGCTTCCAGCGCCTGCGCGAGCCCGGTGTTGCCGGTCCTGACGGCCGTCCGGGTGGCGCGGGCGATCGCGCGGGAGTTGACGCCGTAGCGTTCGGAAAGAGCCCGGTTGTTAAAGGCGGGAAGCGGCTGCGGCCGGTCAGCCGGGCTGCCCGGGAGGACGGCGGCGGTCGTCGCGAGTACGGCGGCCGCGGCCGTCGCAATGGCGACCACGCGGCGGATTCTCATGGCAGCGTCCTTTCTGTTCAGCGGGTGCTGAGCTGGAAGTTACGGACGCGCGCCGGTCGCCTGCGTCCCGCTGCGGAGCCCATTGCGGGGCTGCCCCGCGGGTAGCACGCGGGTGAGCGGGGCGGCGCGGACCGGCCCTCCCCCGGTAGGCCCCCCTACTGGAGTACGACCGCGAAGATCCACCTTGCGGGTCACGAAATGGGGAGCGGTGCCGCCCTACGCTGGGGGCATGAGCTCGGGACCCGGCAACCGGATCGCGGCAGTGGTCGCGGCTGGCGTCACCCGCCCGGCGGCGCCGCGGCCGCGGTGGCTGCGGCGCGGGCGGCTGGACCTGGTCTTCGCGGCCGACGTGGTGATCGCGCTGATCTGCTTCGGCGCCACCGACGGCTCGCTCGGGTCCGCGAATGCTCATCACGGCAGCCCGTACTCCAGCACGCAACTGCTGCTGGTCGCCTTCGCGCTGTGCGCACCGCTGGTGCTGCGCAATTTCGTGCCGCTCACCGCGTGGGTGGCGTCGGCCCTGGCCGTGCTGTGGGCCAGGGTGGAGATCCCGCCGCACACCCTGTCAACGGCCCCATACCTGCCGGCCGGGGTGATCGTCTACGCGCTGTGCCTCTACGCGGTCGCGGTCCGGTGCAAGACGTGGGTGGTGGTCACCGCCGCCGTCGTCACCGTGATCGGCGCCAGCTACGCCAACCCGTCGAGCATCGCGGGCGTCATCGCCGTGGCCGCCATCCCGGTGTTCGGCGGCGTCATCGTCCGGTCGCGGCGCGCCAGCCGGGAGCAGCTCCAGGAACAGCTCCACGTGCAGGAGCGGCGGCACGAGGGCGAGCGCGCGCTGCTCCAGGAGCGCCAGCGCATCGCCCGGGAACTGCATGACGTCGTCGCGCACCACATGTCGGTGATCGCGATCCAGGCGGAGGCCGCGCCGTACCGGACCGCTGACCCGCCGCCGGAGCTGGTGCAGAGCTTCGGCGAGATCCGGGCCAGCGCGCTGAGCGGCCTGTCCGAACTGCGCCGCGTGCTGGGCGTGCTGCGCAGCGACACGGCGGAGACCGCGCCGCAGCCCGGCCTGGACGATCTCACCGGCCTGCTGGAATCGGCGCGCAGTGGCGGGGTCACGGTGACCAGCGGGGTCAGCGGCAGTCCGCAGCCGCTGCCGAACGGGGTGAACCTTTCCGCCTACCGGATCGTGCAGGAGGCGCTGAGCAACGCCATACGGCACGCGCCGGGCTCGGCGGTGGCGGTGAAGCTGTACTACGGCGAGGCGGCGCTGGTGATCGAGGTCCGGAACGACGGCTGCCCAGCGGACCGCGAGGCGGACCTGGAGCAGCGCAACGGGGCCGGGGACTACGGCAGCGGGCATGGCCTCATCGGCATGCGCGAACGCGCCGCCATGCTGGGCGGCCACCTCCAGGCCGGGCCGACCGGGAAAGGCGAGTTCCTGGTCACCGCGGCCCTTCCGCTGGGCGACCGCGAGCCGGAGGACACCGGACCGGAGGACACGCCATGACGGAGGGGACGCCGTGACGGAGGGGACGCCGTGACGATCCGCGTGGTGATAGCCGACGACCAGGGCATGGTGCGATCCGGCTTCACCGTCCTGCTGAACGCGCAGCCGGACATCGAGGTCATCGCCGAGGCGGTGAACGGCCAGGAGGCGATCGCGCACGCGGCCGGCCTGCACCCGGACGTGATCCTCATGGACGTCCGGATGCCGGTGCTCGACGGGCTGCAGGCGACCCGGGAGATCACGGCGATGCCCGACCCGCCGAAGATCCTGGTGCTGACCACGTTCGACCTCGACGACTACGTGTACGAGGCGCTGCGTTCGGGGGCCAGCGGCTTCCTGCTCAAGGACGCTTCGGCCCGTGAGCTGGCCGACGCGGTACGGCTGGTCGCCGCAGGTGACGCGCTGCTCGCTCCGGGCGTCACCCGCCGGCTCATCGCCGAGTTCGCCCGGCTGGGCGCGCCGCGGTCCCCCAGCCGCAAGCAGATCGACGGGCTGACCGAGCGCGAGTCCGAGGTGCTCGCCCTGGTGGCCCGGGGCATGTCCAACTGCGAGATCGCCGGCCACCTGGTGGTCGCGGAACAGACGGTGAAAACGCACGTCAGCCGGATCCTGATGAAGCTCGGGCTGCGGGACCGCACCCAGGCGGTGGTGCTGGCGTATGAGACCGGCATCGTGCATCCGGGCGGGTGACCGGTGCGGCGTTCCGGGGCGCGGGACATCGGCTTCGCGGTGGCGGCTTGCTGTGCCCTGGCCGCTTATAACAACGTGATGCACAGGGTTGCGTGGCACCACCGGCGGTATGCGCTGCTGAACCTGTGCGCTACTGCGGGTCTGGTGTCGGCGGCGGGGGCAAGCGGCCTGACGGCCTTGGACCTGGGCCTCGGGGGCAGCCGGTGGCGGCCCGGGCGGCTGGGCGCGGGGCTGGCCGCCGCGATGGCGGCGGGATGGGTGCTGGTCGCGGTCGTGCCGGCGGCCCGGCCGGTGCTGGACGACAAGCGGATCGCGACCCTCGAGGGGCGCGCGATCGCGTACAACGCCCTGGTACGCATCCCGGCCGGCACCGTGCTGTGGGAAGAAGTGGCGTTCCGCGGGGTGCTGCAGGCGGCGCTGCGGCGGACGATGCCGGAGGGCGCGGCGATCGTGGTGACGGCGGGCGTGTTCGGCGTGTGGCACGTCCGGCCGACGGTGCAGGCGCTGCGCGCCAACGGGCTTGTGGCAGCGGGCGGTCGCGGGAGCCGGCAGGCCGTGCTACGGGTATCCGCGGTGTGTGCAGGGATGACGGGCTGCGGGGTGCTGCTGTCGTGGGTGCGGGCGGATTCGGGCAGCCTGACCGGGCCGGTCCTGCTGCACCTCGCGGCCAACTCGGGTGGCCTGGTGACGGCGTGGGCGGTGGCCAGGCTCGGGTGGCGGGACAGGACTGATCGACCCGCGTTCTCGGACTGACCCGCAGGGACCAGGCGGCCAGGCCTGCGAGGACTACGGTGGTCACCAGGGCATTCCCGGCGACGAGGAGGGCTGCGATGAGCGAGGATGACTTCCCGGCCCCGCGGACCGGTTTCGTGCTGACCCACTTCCTGGTGGTCTCCGACCAGGACCGGTCCCGTGAGTTCTACCAGTCGGTGTTCGGCGCGACGGTGGTGCGCGAACGGGACCCGGTCATCCTGAGGCTGGCCAACAGCTGGCTCATCCTCAACGTGGGTGGCGGCCCGACCGACGACAAGCCGACGGTGACGCTCACCACTCCGGCTGATCCTGACCGGACCAGCGCGTTTCTCAACATCAGGGTGGCCGACATCGCCGCGGCGTATGCCGACTGGTCGGCCCGCGGCGCGGAGTTCCTCACCGAGCCGAAGGACCACGGCCGTGAGAATCCGGGCCTACATCCGGGATCCAGATGGGCACCTGATCGAGGTGGGCCAGGCGACAGGCCTGCTGAACCAGTCATAGCGCGACCGGTCTCACCAGATACCCCGACGTCCCCGCGGGCCCGTGGCGTCTCCGCGGACACGGGCGATATGCGATGCAAGCGACGGCGCCCGATGGGGGCCGTCGGAGCCTCCCCGGGCGCCAGGTGTCCCTCTGGGCTTTGGCTCGCGCGGTATGAGCGGTGACCTTAGCTTGCGTGCCGGGCCACGTACTCATTGAGGGTTCCTGGCAGGAGCCGGAGCGGTTCGCGGTCCTGTTCGACAGGCACGCCCGCACATCCACCGCTACCTTGCCCGGCGCACCGACCGCCAGGTTGCCGATGACCTCGTCGCCGAGACGTTCCTGGCCGCGTTCGCCAAGCGGGACCGCTGCGACCTGAGCCATTCGGATGCCCGGCCCTGGCTGTACGGGATCGCCACCAACCTGGTCGGCCAGCATCGCCGGGACCAGGCGCCAGTACCGGATCAGCCAGGCCGCCATGGCTGAGCCTGAGGTTCCCGGTCACGCCGACCGGGTAGCTGCCGATGTCACGGCCCAGGCGATGCGCCCGCTGCTGGACGCGGCGCTGGCGGCGCTTGCGGCCGGTGACCGGGATGTGCTGCTGCTCATCGCCTGGGAGCAGCTGACCTATCAGGCGGTGTCGCGGGCGCTGGACATCCCGGTGGGGACGGTGCAGTCCAGGCTGCACCGGGCCCGCACCAAGGTGCGCCAGGTCCTGGCCGGTACCGAAGCGGGGGCAACGTATGAGGAGCTCACGACCAATGAATGAGAGCTCACGACCGATGAATGAGATGGAGTTGCTCCGGGAACTGGCCCGCGAGACGCCGCTGCCCGCCCCTGCCGAGCTGGACGCGGCCCGCGCCCGGCTGGTCGCCGCGATCGCCGTCGATCCGGCCACGTACGCCACAGCCGCGGCACAGGCCACCATGCGTCAGCCCGGCCCGTCCGCCGGCCAGCCGGTCGACCTGCTGCGGCCTGCGGCTCCTGATCGCCGTGCTGCCCTTCATCGGCGACATCCACAGCATCGGGCGGTTCCGCGGGCACCCCCTCACCGCGACCCCGCTCACCATCACGCTGGTGATAGTGGCCTTCGGCCTGGTCCCGATCGCCCTGTGGCTGTGGATGGCGCGGGCGGTCGGCCAGGGCAGGAACTGGGCACGCATCCTGTCCACGGTGCTGGTCGTCCTGGCGACGGATGAGCTGCAGGGTGAGCATGGCGTGCTGTCGGTGTTCCTCGCCTGGGTGACCTGGCTGACCGGCCTGGCCGTGGTGTGGCTGCTGTGGCGCCCGGCCTCCCGCGCGTTCTTCAAGGGATACCCGCTCCGCGCCGACCATGCGGGCATCACCCTCGGTCGTCAGCATTACCCCTGACGTCCCGCCCGGCCACGTTCGTGCCGTGGACGGACGTGGAGCAGATCATCCTGTACACGGGCTACCCGGGCGGCGGCCCGGCCCCATGGATTGGGATCCGCCGCCGGGAGGGCGCCCCGGCCCTGCTGTCCGGCAACGAGCAGGCCCTCTTCTGCCCGGTCCCCGGCGTCGCAGCCGGGGCGACCCGGCGGAATAAGGGCTTGCGGCTGGACCGCGAGCGGCTGGCCGCCATCACCGCGACGGTGGCACCGGGATCTCCGTCATCGAGGCCAGCGCTGGCTCCGGCCCGGGCGTTGCGGGACCAGGCCAGACAGCCAGCGCCCCAGAGGGACCGGACTAACCAATCTCCGCGACCGGCGGCCCTGCTAGTCGTCTGCTTGGCCCTCAGGAGAATGTGGGCGAGCGGGCGCGCCTGAACGGACAAGTGCTCCTGAATCAGGACGATTAGGAGGCTTGCGGCTCGGCTGGGCGGGGTGCCCGGTGCCGTCGCCATCGACCCCGCAGCCGGAACCATCTATACCGCCAACGGCGACAACACCGTCTCGATCATCCCCGCGATCCGATAAGCCAACTACCAATGGCCTGCCCCGCCAGGCAGGCCATTGGCACGACCCTGGAAATGTCCTGGAATGCGCCTTCCAGGGGCGCCGGTTGCCGGTATAGGCGTAGCGTAAGGCCGAGCCCGAACAGTCGTTCTGCGCGCGTCTAGGCCACTCGATTCCGCCTGGTGAGCCGGTACGGAATCGGCAACTTGAACTGAACTGGCCTGTAGCAGAGCAGGCGCACGGGCTACCTGACTCTTCATGATGGCTAAGCGGACGAGCTCGCACTTGTGCGCGATGGCTATGGCCGCACGGAGGTCTCTTTGCTTCACCAGCGGACCTGCGGCTGCCCTCACCCCCGCTGGCTACGTTGATCGCAGATGTCCTCGGATGGTGTTTTGCTATCTGGCGCGCTGTCCGCGAGTGACCTTCAGCCCCCGTGGTGGACCGCTCGATAGGGCACGCGGCGGGCACGCGCGGACCCGCGGATTAAGAGACAGGCTCGGTCATTGTGGAGACCGTCCGAATCCGTTTCACCTGTCGGCCGCCCTGCGACGATCACATGCGTTCCGGACGGTGTCGTCCGAGGCTGTACAGCGGCGTTGCTGCTCGATTTGCTGCTCACCGGCGCTGGTGCCTGTTCTGGTCCCTTCCTTCTCGCAGCTGCCACCCCTCGGGCCGGGGCTGCCGGGTCCAGGCACGCGAAGCGACCGCGCAGCGGCGTGGCGTTGGCCCGGCGGATTCGGCCGAGATGATCGAACCGCGAGGAGGATGAGTCCCCGCTTGCGGTCAGAGGACGCCGAGCAGGCCCAGGATGCCGCCGAGGACCTGGCGGAGAAGGGCGTGGCCGTTCCCGGGCACTCTGAGGGTGGTGGATTTGGCGGCGGACGCGCCGCTGGTGTCGGTGATGGTGACGGTGACGGTGTAGCTGCCGCCGTGAGTGTAGGTGTGCGTGTCACCGGCAGCATATCCGCCGCCATAGCGCTGGGGCACCGTGACGAAGTTGCGCTGGGGGATGGCGGTAGTGGTGCCGTCGCCCCAGGCGATGGTGCCGCTGAACTGGGAGATGCCCGCGCTGGGGTCACCGCCGGTGAAGGTCACCCCGGCGGCGGCCTGCCGGTGGCTGTTGGCGGCCGCGGCGATGTGGGTGATGTGCACCGGCGCGGCCGGGGAGGTGACCGCGGTGGAGGTCATGCCGGTGCCGCAACTGCTGGCCGAGGGCAGGTTCTGGGTGTAGCCGCTGTAGCTGGCATACCACCAGTAGGTCCCGGGATTGGCGGGCGTGTACCCGGCTGCGGGGTGGTAGCTGCCGGGCCCGGCGACCGTGGCGGTGCCGACGGTGCTGCCGCCGCTGGTGCAGCTGGCGGGCGGCGCCGATTGCGGGCCGAACACGGTGAAGGTGATGGTGCCGGTGGCGTTGCTGGTCGCCCCGGCCAGCGTGGCGCTGATCGCGCTGGCCGGAATCGCCGTCCCGGTCGTGCCGCTGGCCGGAGCCGACACCGTGGTGCTGGTGGAGGTCTGCGGCGAGATCACCGACACCGTATTGTCATCGGAGTCGGCCACGTAGACGGCGCCGGCAGCCGGGTCGGCGGCCACGCCAGCCGGGGTGGCGCCCACGCCGATGGTGGCGGTGACGGTGTCGCTGGCCTCGCTGATCACCGACACCGTGTAGCTGCCGAAGTTGGCCACGTAGACGGTGCCTGTAGCCGGGTCGGCGGCCACGGCAGAGGGGGTGGTGCCCACGCCGATCGTGGCGGTGACGGTGTCGCTGACCTCGCTGATCACCGACACCGTGCTGTCGCCCTCGTTGGCTACGTAGACGCTGCCGGTAGCCGGGTCGGCGGCCACGGCATACCCGCGGCCGTAGTTGCTGCCCACGGGGATGGTGGCGGTGACCGTGTCGGTGGCCTCGCTGATCACCGACACCGTGTTGTCGCCCTCGTTGGTCGCGTAGACGGTGCCGGTAGCTGGGTCGGCGGCCACGGCAGAGGGGTAGCTGCCCACGGGGATGGTGGCGGTGACCGTGTCGCTGGCCTCGCTGATCACCGACACCGTATTGCTGTAGAAGTTGCCCACGTAGACGGTGCCGGTAGCCGGGTCGGCGGCCACAGCATACGGTTCGCTGCCCACGGCGATGGTGGCGGTGACCGTGTCGCTGGCCTCGCTGATCACCGACACCGTGTTGTCGCCGACGTTGGCCACGTACACGGTGCCAGTACCCGCCGGGTTGACGGCCACGGCGGCCGGTTCACTGCCCACGGAGATGGTGTTGGTAACCGTGTCGCTGGCCTCGCTGATCACCGACACCGTATTGCTGTAAAAGTTGGCCACGTAGACGGTGCCGGTAGCCGGGTTGACGGCCACGCCACCCGGGCCGCTGCCCACGCCGATGGTGGCGGTCACCGGGTAGGTCGTGGCGGCCCCCCGCGGGGGGCGCCACGACCAGCGGCAGGATCAACGCCAGCGCCGCCGCCGCGGCCACCACCGGCCGCCTGCGCGGCCGGGCCACTCCCGGCCGCATCGCACCGGCCGGGCCAGCACGCCGCGCGGTGCCCCCTGGTCCGGACATGACCCCACCCGCTTCCCGGCCACGGCGCCAGCACCCGGCAGGCCACCGCGATGCACGCCAGCAAACCTGCCGCCAGCAAATTTCCCTGCTTATCCTAACCAGCCCGACAACCCCCCACTAGATGACCTATTCCAAGGGGTGAGTGGTCATAGGCCAGGAGCGAGCGTTTGATGGGCTGTCCGGCTCGGTCGTTGTGCCAGATGGCGGCGGTCAGGGCGAGGATGCGCTGCAGGACGCGGACGGTCACGCCCTGGGGGGTGTGGCCGCCGTGGTGTTCCAGGTCGAGCTGGCCCTTGAAGGTGTAGTTGATCGACTCGATGAGCTGTCGCAGCGGTTTGAAGAACTGGGCGCCGGCCCGTTCCGGCTCGCCCTTGCGGGCCGGGCGCAGCAGCCGGATCCCGGCGCCGGCCATGGTGGCCTCGAAGACGGTCCCGTAGTAGTTCTTGTCCCCGATGAGGATCTGGCCGGGCCGGGGGTGCAGCCAGGTCCGGGTCGGCGGTGAGCATGCCGGCCAGCACCTCGCGTTCGTCGGCCTTCGCGCCGGCCAGGGCGAACGCGACGGGCAGTCCCTGCAAGGTGCAGACCAGGTGCAGCCGCAGCCCCCAGAAGTAGCGCGAGTGACTGGCGCAATACCCGTACTCGGCCCATCCGGCCAGGTCAGAACGCCTGGCGGTCTCCCGGGAACGGCCGCACTCGACCGGGGTGGAATCGACCACCCACACGTCATCGGTCCAGGCGCCGGTATCGGCCGCCAGGACCCGGATGCGGTGCCGGATCAGCGATGCCGCGGCGCGCAGCCGCTTGTTGTAACCAGGCTGCTGAGGCAGGCAGGGGAACAGGTGCCGCAGCTGCGCGCGGGCGTGCCGCAGCCACCGCGCCTCGGAGGTGAACCCCGGTAAGGCCTGGATGACCGCCAGCGTGACCAGCCCGGCGTCGGTCAGCTTCGCCCGATGCCCACCTTCGGGCGATACGGCGCGAGCTGCGGCGATTCCTTCAGCAGGTCATCGGTCCTGACGTACAGTGCGGTAGCGGGGGTGTCCAGGTCGGCGTCCACGAGGGCCTCCGGGTTCGACGCTGGGTTAGCAACGCCGATCCTGGACACCCTTCTCCGCCAGCATGACCCGACACGCCGTGTCCGACCCCTTGGAATTAATCATCTAGTCCCGCAAATCACTATTAACCCCTATAATGCGGGCGGGCCGGGCCGGCGGCCGCGAGACCCGGACTGACAGGCGCCCCGCACCAAGCGGCCACCCACCCCACTAGCCGGGCTGCGCTAGCCCGGGGACCGTCCCGCCCGCAGGATCAGCAACCACCGCAGCGTGGCCAACCCGCCGGACACTATCCACCGCCGCCCGGCCGTGCCTCCCCCACGCAGCCGCCACCCTCCGGCAGGCGGGGACCGGTACAGGGCCCGGCATCAGCCGATCGCGGCGACCACCGCCGCGCCCACGAGGCGGCGGCCAGGACCAGAACCGATGCCAGCGCGAACAAGCCACCACCCAGCCGCCCGCACACCTGGCCAGCCCATGAGCCCGCCACCCTCAACCCGCCCGGCGGCGGGCTGTGGGACGGCGCGGGCGCGCCGGGCGGGGCCTCGCCAAGGCCAGAGCCCGGCGCGGGGAGCGCCGGACCCGGCGCCGCGCAGCGGCGCCGCTTGATTCCGATGTCGGCGCCGTGACCCTGGCCAAAGCGTGCCGGTTGCTCAAGGCTGTTCTGAACACCGCCGTTGATGATGGGGCGATCCGCCGAAACCCGTGCCGGATCAAGGGTGCCGGGCAGGAGAAATCCCCGGAACGGCCGGTGCTCACGATCGCTCAGGTTTACGCCCTGGCCGAGACCGTCGATCAGCGCTATCGCGTGCTCGTCCTGCTCGGAACTTTCGGCAGTTTGCGCTGGGGTGAGCTGGCCACGTTGCGCCGCAGGCATGTTGACCTGGACGCGGGCATGGTCCGGGTCGAGCAGTCGCTGACTGAGCTGCCTGGCGGTGGGTATGCGTTCGGGCCGCCGAAGTCGGACGCGGGCCAGCAGGTCGTGCCGATCCCTGACGTGATCGTTCCCGAGCTGCGCTGGCACCTGTCCTGCTTCGCCGCGCAGGGGGACGAAGGGACTCGTCTTCACGAGCCCGACCGGCACTCCCCTGCGGCACGGTAACTTCCGCCGGGACTGGCTCAGGGCGATCAAGACGGTCGGGCGCCGCCAGGGTATCTGGCACGAAAGTGGGACGGCGCCGCACAAGCGCTTCGTGAGAGACCCTGAATGACACCGGCCGCATGCGCTCTGAGCTGGGGATTTTGGCTGGCGCCCCGAGCAGGATTCGAACCTGCGGCCTACTGCTTAGGAGGCAGCCGCTCTATCCACTGAGCTATCGGGGCCCGCGAGACCCTAGCTTACTTGCGCAGACGCACAGACGGCCGTCTGGCCGAGTCACGCGGCAGGGATCTCGGTGCACGACACTATCGTGCCAGGCCGGAGGTGTACCGGGCTCCCGGTCCGACGGGACGATCGGATGCGATCGATCATGGTTCGCCGTCGGCGGGGATGAAGGCGAAGCGAGCCCGAGGTGAATATGCCGGGTTTCTCTAGATCTGTGGGGCTTGCGGGACGATACTCGCCTTGCGGGGGCGGTCCTGGGCCCGGTGGTTGCCGCGTCGCCCGAGCGGCCTCGCAGCCTGGAAAGGCGGGGGCCATGAGCTCGTCCATCTCGCACCGGATCGCTTTCCGCCTCGCCGCCTTAATCACCGGATCCGTGCTCGCGGTGTCCGGCGCCGCAGCCGCGACAGCGGCGCCCGCGGCACCTGCCGCGAAGGCCACCGGGACCGCGAACACCTGGGCGCCCACCGCGACGCCGATGTCGGTGGCCAGGACCGGCCAGACCGCCACCCTGCTGACCGACGGGAAGGTCCTGGTCGCCGGCGGCGGCAGCGCATCCGCCGAACTCTACGACCCGGCGACGCGCACCTTCGCCCCGACCGGCAGCATGTCGGTCGCGCGCCGCGACGCTACCGCCACCCTGCTGCCCGGCGGCGAGGTGCTGGTGGCCGGCGGGTGCTGCACGAGCAAAGGCGCGGGCCTGAGCAGCGCGGAGCTCTACAACCCGGCCACTGGCACCTGGACGCCGACGGGACCGATGAGCCACGCCCGGTACGGGCACACCGCCACCCTGCTTCCCGGCGGCCAGGTGCTCGTCGCCGGCGGCGCCTGCAACGGCACCAACTACGGCTGCGATGCCGGCAGCTTCCTGTCCAACCAGGTCAGCGCGGAGCTCTACAACCCGGCCACCGGCACCTGGGCGAAGACCGGCAGCATGCACACCGGCCGCATGCAGCACACCGCGACCTTGCTGCACAACGGCACGGTGCTCGTCACGGGGGGCTTCACTACCTGCGACGACGACTTCTGCAGCGACACCGCCAGCGCCGAGATCTACAACCCGGCCAGCGGCCTATGGACCTCGACGCGCTCCATGCACGCGGCGCGCGAGCAGCAGACCGCCACCCTGTTGCCCAGCGGGCTGATCCTGGTCGCCGGCGGGCTCAACGAGGGCGGGTTCGGCAGCGGTGCGTTCAGTATCTCCAGCGCCGAGCTTTACGATCCCGGCACCGGGACCTGGACTGTCACCCAGCCGATGGCCGCGAAGCGCTACGGGCAGGCTGCCGCCCTGCTCAAGAACGGCTGGGTCCTCGTCACAGGCGGTCATACCACAGGCAGCGCCGAGACGGCCAGCGCGCAGATCTACGAGCCGGTCCGCGGCATCTGGGTCACGCCTGACGCGATGAGCACAGCCCGAGCCGACGGCACGGCGACCACGCTCGGCAGCGGCCAGGTGCTGGTAACCGGCGGCACCAGCCCGGACGGGCAGCCGCTATCAACGGCCGAGGTCTTCCGCGCCGGGCCGGGGCCGCTGGTCTATGTGAGCCCGAACGCGCTCAGCTTCGACCCGCAGCAGGTAGGCAGCACCAGCGCATCGAAGAGCTACACCGTCGCCAATGAAGGCAGCGCCGCGCTGAGGGTCAGCGGCGTCGACGTGTCCGGTAGCCACCCGGGCGACTTCCTGGGCTCGACCACCTGCACCAAGGCGCCCCTGATCCCTGGCGCGACCTGCACGGTGTCGGTCCAGTTCGGGCCGACCGCGACCGGGCTGCGCACGGCCCTGGTGTCCATCGCTGACAACGCGCCGCAGAGCCCGCAAGGCGCCGCCGTCAGCGGATACGGTGCCGGGCCGAACACCTGGACGCCGACCGGGTCCATGTCCGCGGCCAGGAACAACTTCACGTCTACCCTTCTGCGCGACGGCGACGTGCTCATCGCCGGCGGCTCGCCCATCATCACCGGGAACCCGCTGTCCGATGCCGAGCTGTACCACCCGGCCACCGGCACGTTCACCGCCACCGGCTCCCTCAGCACCGGCCGCTCGGACGACGCCGCCGTGCTGCTGCCCGACGGCGAGGTTCTCGTCGCGGGCGGGAAGGGCGTCAACTTCGCCAACCTGTCCAGCGCGGAGCTGTACAACCCTGCTACCGGAACGTGGCACGCCACCGGGTCGATGCACCAGGGCGGTTACGGCGTCACGATGACGCTGTTGCCGAGCGGCAAGGTGCTGGTCACCGGCCTCGGGTTCCCGTCCACCGCGGAGGTGTACGACCCGGCGACAGGGACCTGGACCGACACCGGCCCGATGACCGCGGACCAGACGTTCGGCACGGCCACCCTGCTGGCGACCGGCCAGGTCCTGGTCGCCGGCGGCGGCACTGCGGCCGAGCTCTACAACCCGGCGGCCAACCGCTGGACCGCGACCGGGTCACTGAACGTGTCCCGGCAGAGCCAGACCGCCACGCTGCTGCCCGACGGGCAGGTCCTGGTCGCCGGCGGTATCACGCCGGGCAGCGGAGGGGCCTCGCTCGCGAGCGCGGAGCTGTACAACCCGGCCACCGGTAAGTGGAAGATGACAGGCTCGATGACCATCGGCCGCGTCGGTCAGACCGCCACGCTGCTGCCCGCCAGCGGGGTAGTCATGGTCACCGGCGGGTGCACCGGGTCGTGCTCGGGAGGTGGCGTCCTGGCGAGCACCGAGTTCTACGACTACCTCGACGGGTACTGGCTCTACGGCCCGTCAATGACCACGCCGCGCTACCAGCATGCGGCCACTCTGCTGGCCAACGGCGACCTCCTGGTCGCCGGCGGCGGCCCGGTGTACTGCTGCTCGACGACCGCGACCGCCGAGCTCTACACCCCCGCCGTCGCCAGCGTGACACCCGCGCAGGGCCCTCCAGGCCAGCCCATCACGCTGACGGGCCGCAACTTCTACGCCGGAGAGAAGGTGCAGGCGACCTTCGACTTCGCCCCCATCGCAATGGCCACAACCAGTGCCACGGGCACCGTCATCCTGCACGCCAAGATCCCGGCGACCGCGACGCCCGGACTCCACACTCTGTATGTCAGCGGCGCGAAGAGCTTCGCCACCGCGACCGTCACGTTCACCGTCACCTAGCCGGCGGTCGCGGGCTCGCTCCGGTCGCCGGCCTGACCGACCCGTGGCTCCGGCCGCAGCTCGCCGATGGGCTCGTCCAGCCGGCGGCTCCACCGGGCGACCTCCTCGTCGTCCATGATCTGGATGATGAACAGCGACCGCATGGTGTCGAGCAAGGCGGCGCCGTCGGCGTCGGCTGAGCGCGGCCTGGCCAGCCCGTTGAGCGCGAACCCGTTGACCACGGCCACGAAGGCGGCCGCGGCCTCGGCCGGGCGGCGGGCGCCCAGTGCCGACAGCGCCACAAAGGCCAGCCGCTCGAAGGCGTCCAGCGACTCGGCGACGCACTGCCGCACAGCCGGATTGCGGGCCGCCTCCAGGTAGACCTCGAACTGGGCGATGGTCGCGGCGCGGTCGCGGGCCAGCAGCGCCTCGACGAAGCGCCCGGCGACCTGGCCCGCGGTGCGGGATCCGGTCGCGGCCGACTCGGCCAGCTCCTGCAGCTCAGCCACGCGCTCGGTGACGTGCAGCCGCAACGCCTCCTCGGTCAGCTGCTGAATCGAGGCGAAGTAGTAGGTGGTCGCGGCGAGGGGCACCCGGGCCCGGACCGCGACGGCCCGGTGGGTAACCGCCCGAACGCCACCCTCGGCGAGCAGCGCGACCGCCGCCCGCAGCAGCGCCTCGCGCCGCGCCCGGCTACGCTCCTGCGACGGCAGGGCCGATGTGACCATTGACACACCTTACAAGAAATTGTACGCTCGTCCCACTTTAACTGGTGCATATGTACCAGTTCAACGCCGCATCCCCTGGAGGCAGCATGCGTCGTGGCCCGCTCAGCACCGTCGCTGTGGCCGGAGTCCTCTCGCTGACGCTGGTCGTACCGGCGGGCGGGGGCTCGGCCCTCGCCGCCACCCGCTCCCCCGCCGCGGCGGGGGTCAGCCGGCCCGCATCCCTGGCCGGGGATCACCCGGGCCAGGTTCTGTCGTCCCACCCGGTCACCATCCAGGCCGTGGGGATCAAGGTCCCGTACCAGGCCTGGCAGATCCAGTACGTGTCGGAGAGCACGACCGGGACGCTGCAGGCGGACACCGCCACGGTGGTGAAACCGACGACTCCCGGCCTGACGCCGCGGCTGCTGTCCTACCAGCCGGCCATCGACAGTGATTCGCCCACCTGCCAGCCCTCGTACGTGCTGACCCAGCCGCCGGCCGTGCTCGGCTACGAGTCGCTGGGCGGGCTGGAATCGTTCGCGGCGGTAGCGACCGGCACCTCGCTCGGCTACACCGTGGTCATCCCGGACTTCGAGGGCCCGCATAACGAGTGGACCGCCGGGATCGAGGCGGGCCACGGCACCCTGGACGGCATCCGGGCCGCGGAGAGCTTCGCCCCGCTCGGCCTGAACGGAGCCCAGACGCCCGTCGGGCTGATGGGATACTCCGGTGGGTCGCAGGCGTCAGAGTTCGCCGCCGAGGAGGCGCCGACCTACGCGCCCGAGCTCAACATCGTCGGTGCCGCGATCGGCGGCCTGCCGGTCAACATCGCCCACATCGCGGCGAAAGCCGACGGGGGCCCGTTCGCCGGAGTGTACTTCGCGGCCGCCGTCGGGATCGCCAGGGCGTACCCGCAGATCGGCATCGACTCCCTGCTCAACGCGTCGGGCAAGCAGATGAAGCAGGCCATCTCCGGCATGTGCATCGTGCAGTTCGCGGCGACCTACGCGTTCCAGCGGATCGAGAGCTACACCAACGGAGGGCTCAATCCGCTCAGCCTCCCGGTCGTCCAGCAGGTCGCGGCCGACAACGCGATGGGCGTGGTCGGGGTGCCGAAGATTCCCATGCAGGTCTACATGGCCACCTTCGACGAGCTGGTCATCACCCCCGATGTGACCACGCTGGTGAAGCAGTACTGCGCGGCCGGCGAGCCAATCCAGTACCTGCAGTTCCCGCTGGCCGAGCACATCACCGCGGAGGCCGAGGGCCTGCCCGGCGCCATCGCCTACATCCAGGCCCGGTTCGCCGGGCAGCCAGCCCCCAGCACCTGCTAGCCCGGCCAGCAACGATTGCGCGACGCGAGACGCGGCCTTGCCGCGGAATACTCCGACTATGAACTTCGTGCTCGTGCACAGCCCCGTCGTCGGGCCATCGACATGGCGCTGGGTAGCCGAGGCGCTGAGAAAGGCAGGGCATGAGGTCATCGTCCCTGACCTGGTCGCGGCGGCGGCGACCGGCGACCCCGCCAGGTTCGCCGAAGCCGCCGTCGAGGCGGCTCAATCCGAGGAGCCGGTCGTGCTCGCCGGTCATAGCGGAGCCGGTCCCCTGCTCCCGGTCATCGCCGCCGGTCTCCCTGCGTTGCCGCACCTGATGGTGTTCGTTGACGCGGGCCTGCCGCCGAGCGAGGGAGTGTTCACGGCCGGCGGTGATTTCCTCCCGAAGCTGCAGGAACTGGCGCCAGACGGCATTCTGCCCAGGTGGTCGCTGTGGTGGGGCGAGGACGTCCTGGAAGCGATCGTTCCTGACCAGGACAGGCGGCGGCAGATCGAGGCTGAGCTTCCCGAGGTGCCGCTCCGCTTCTACCAGACGCCGATCGCACTGCCCGCGAGATGGTGCGACAACTCGGCGGCTTATATTCTGCTCAGCGAGGGCTACCGGCCCGACGCGGACCGGGCGTCAGACCTCGGCTGGCCAGTTCACGAGCGACCGGGCGAGCACCTCGACATCGCCAACCACGGCCATGCGATCGCTGACATCCTCCTCGGCCTCGCGGCGCGCCCATGGCCATCACCGGGCCGTCGCGGTTTATGAGACGGGCTGGCTCGGTTACGGGGCAGGCAAGACGGTCACCGAGAAGTTGATGTCCCCACTGTTTACGATGTCCTCGGCAGGGGGGCCGAGGAAGGAGAATGGCCGGGCGGCCAGCCTCACCGCATCAACCGCGTAGCTGCCCGCCTCGGCCCCGGCGATGAGCTGGTTACCGCCCGACAGCCACCGGGCCCAGCCCACGTCCTCCGTCGTCACCAGGCGGGCGGCACGAACCAGCCGGAGCGCCCAGGTCCTGGTGTTGACGATGGCCAGCACGGAGTACGGCGGGTGGTAGGGATCCTGCGGGTTCGTTGCGTTCACGAACACCGCCAGGCGCGTCCCG
Organism: uncultured Actinomycetes bacterium; assembly: GCA_963702235.1. Taxonomy (GTDB): domain Bacteria; phylum Actinomycetota; class Actinomycetes; order Streptosporangiales; family Streptosporangiaceae; genus PALSA-505. Next base: position 76,011 of record CAVPBZ010000005.1, on the reverse strand, counting down.
TCGGGTGAGAATGCGCCGCTGGAGAACAGGCCGCCATAGGTGAAGCCGTAGCGACCGGGGCTGCGCACGGTCATCCTGGCCAGGTCGAGGTGTTGGTTATCCCGAGCGGGCAGTGCTGCAGGCAGCCAGCCGGGGTCCAGGCGATCAGGCTGTAGCTGGCGCCGGGAGGGGTATAGGTGTCCGTGACATTAATGTCCTGGCCGATGATCTTCACGTGCCCGGTCCGCGGGTCCCAGACGGCAACGGCAGGAGGGCCCCGCCGACCGTTGACAGGCCTGGAGTAGACGACGATGCCGCCGGCCACCGACCAGCTGCCAAGCAGGCCGGACATGTGCCAGCCAGCGTGGAGCGCCAGCCGGCGAGGCGCGCCGGTGCCGTCGGCGGGCAGCTCGATCAGCGTCGTGCCGGTCTGCACGATGTAGATATGCCGGCCGTCGGCGGAGGCGAACACCGAATCTCCGCGCGCCAGGTACCGGATCTTGCCCGTCGCGATGTCATAGTCCCGGATCGCGGCATTCTTGCTGGTGCCGGCGGCCCAGTAGAGCCGTCCGCCGGACTGGATCATGGGATCGGCTGCCGAGGCGTCAACAGTTGCCACGACAGGCTGGGCCCCCGACGCGAGGTTGCCCAGGTGCAGCTGACCGCCGTAGTCGACCCAGGCAACCCGCACGGGCGGCAGCGCGACACCCCCCGCGCGCCGCGCGGCCGCCGCGCCCGGGTGCCCGTGATGTTTCCCCGCACCGTGACGCGGCCACCCGGTCGCCAGCCCGGCGGCGACCGATCCGGCCAGCACGAGGCAAGCCACCGCGCCGGCCAGCCGCCGCCGGTGGCGGCGCCGGCGTGCCTCGGCGAAAAGCGCCTCGGCCTCGGCTGCGCTGCGAGCTGCGTGCCCAGGCGGAGCGATCACCGCGCCGTTCCAGGCCCTTGCCCGGCATCCATCATGGAACTACTATGACTAGGACCATGTTGAATGTCAATATCGACCGCTCGGGACCGCTCCCGCTGCATGATCAGGTCGCCGCGCAGATCCGCCGGGCCATCGCCGACGGCGAGGCGGGCCCGGGCGAGCGCCTGCCGCTGGCCAAGGACCTGGCGGCTGTGCTCGGGGTGAACAAGAACACCGTCCTGCGCGCGCTGCACATCCTGCGCGAGGAAGGGCTCCTGGAGTTCCGCCGCGGACGTGGCATCGCGGTGGCGGGCACACCCGAGCGCGGTGCCGTCATCGCCCAGGTCAGGAACCTGCTGGAGTTCGCCCGGCAGCAGGGCTACGGCCACGGCGAGATCATCCAGATGATCAACGACCTGCCCCGGGACGCGTAAGCAGGCAGCCGTAATCCCCTCAGCATGCCGCATAACTCAGCGGTCCTGGCCGCGGCGGGTGAGCGCGCGGATCAGCGCGCCGACGGCGACCAGGACGAGAGCGGCGGCGCGGGTGCCACCCCCCGCGCGTGCGGAGTATCCGCCCTGCGTCGCTACGGGCGGCAACGTCCCGCCGGGCGGCCCGGCGGCCAGCGCGACTCCCGGGTCGCCCGCGCTGAGGACCTGTCGGCTCTGCAGGGAGAACAGCAGGGCGAAGGAGGGCCCGATCAGCACGACGACCACGACGAACAAGACGATCAGGGCCTCGAGCGTGGCGTGCGGGGCACCCGCGTTGGTCAGGGTCACTCCGGTGCCGGGCAGCAGCGCCGGGTACTGCGCCACGCCCCATCCCCACACCACTGCGGCCACGCCGAGGGCGGCCAGGACCCGCACGCCGAGCGTGGACGAGGACCGTACGCCGGGCACGCGGCCCGGGCTGGGCACGGCGCGGTCGCGGCCGCCGCGCAGCTGGCCGGCGCTCAGCAGGGCCAGGACGGCCAGGCCGGTGGCCGCGGCCAGGATGACGAGTGGCAGCGCCCGGCCGGTGAGGCGGTGCAGCAGCGCCGGGTCGGAGCTGTGCAGCTCGAACAAGGTGGCCAGCGACAGCGCGCCGGTGACGACCCCGGCGGCCTGGGCCCGGCGGGTGAAGTAGGACTGGAGCCGGCGGTCGTCCCTGCGGGCCGCTTCGCCGGTGAGGTAGACGGCGGCCAGGTAGCCGCACGCGCCGGTGAACAGCAGCCCGATCAGTATCGACGTCGTCCCGGTCCAGGCCCGGACGCTGGCCTGGCTGGCGTTGCCGGGTATCTGGCCGGCCGCGATGCCGCCGATCACGGTACCCATGAAGAACGGGGTCAGCAGCGAGGAGAAGGCGAACGTCGCGCCCAGGACGCGCTGCAGGCTGAGGCGGTCAACTTCCTTGCGGAAGGCGAAGCCGGCGCCGCGCAGCACGATCCCCAGTACCGCCAGCCAGATCGGCAGCGCGGCGGCGGTCATCACAGCGGCGAACGCGTGCGGGAAGGCGGTCCAGAAGATGACTAGGTCGAAGACGAGCCAGACGTGATTGGCCTCCCACACCGGCGTGATCGAGTCCTCGATCAGCGCGCGGGGGGCGCGGCCGCGCTGGTCCCCGCCCGCCAGCAGATCCCACAGACCGCCGCCGAAGTCGGCCCCGCCCAGGACGGCGTACAGGGTTACCGACGCCAGCAGGATGGCCCCGACCGCATCGGCCGCGATCACGACCCGGCCCTGCCCAGCGCCTGGTCCTGCGCTCCCGGCGGCGGCCCGTAGGGAACGGCGGTCTCGGCTGGCGCGCCGCGGCGCCAGCGCCTGGCCAGCGCCCGCAGGATCAGGATCGTCGCGGTGCCGAGGACCGCGTACCCGACGACGACGATGCTCAGGCTGGCGATGACGCCGCCGTTAGTCGTGGATGCTGCCGTGGTCGTCTGCAGGTGATAGACGACCCACGGCTGACGGCCCACCTCGGTAACCACCCAGCCGGACTCCATGGCCGCGATCGCGGCCACCCCGCTCACCGCGCCCAGCCACCAGAACAGCCGCTGCGGCGGCAGCCGGCGGCGGCGCCACCACTCATAGGCCGCCCACAGTCCCGCCAGCAGCAGCAGGAACCCGAGCCCGACCATCACGTCGAAAGCCAGGTGGATCAGCCACACCACCGGTGGACGGTCAGCGGGCGGCACGGCGTCCCAGCCGATGACCTTGGTGCCCGGGGCGAACCCGACCAGCAGCGAATCCATGTACGGAATCCGCAGGCCGCCATAGATGTGCCCGTTGGCGTAGACGCCACCGAGCCATTCGGGGACATTTCTCGCCGTCCGCGCGACGTATTCCATGGACGCGAACTTGACCGGCTGGTCGTGCGCGATGGCGCGGGCCGCGGTGTCGCCGACGAAGATCTGGAACGGGGTGACCACCGCGGCCAGGACGAACGGGACCGCGAACCCGATGTAGTGATAACGGTCGCGGCGGCCGCGCAGGATGCCGGCCGCGTACACCCCGGCGACGGTGAACCCGCTGACCATGTAGGCGGCGAGGATCATGTGCGGCATCTCGTAGGGCGCCGCGTGGTTGAAGTACACCTGCCACGCGTTGACCGACACGATCCGGCCGCCGCGGGCGGTGAAGCCGCCTGGCTGGTTCATCCACGAGTTGACCGCGATCACCGACATCGCACCGAAGATGCCGCTCACCGCGATCGGCACCCCGCTCCACCAGTGCGCCCAGCCGCCCAGCCGGCGCCAGCCGTACAGGTAGATCGCGGTGAAGATGGCCTCCAGGAAGAAGAACAGCCCCTCGATGCCGAACGGCAGCCCCAGCACCGCCCCGTACCGGCTCATCAGCCCCGGCCACAGCAGGCCCATCTCGAACGACAGCACCGTTCCGGTGACCGCGCCGACCGCGACCAGCACTCCCATCGCCTGCGACCAGCGCCGCGCCAGCGTCAGCGCCACCTGATCGGACCGGCGCAGGCCGATGAACTCGGCGAGCAGCACGATCGTCGGCAGCGCGATGCCCAGGCAGGCCAGGATGATGTGGAAGCCCAGGGTCGCCGCCATCTGGGCGCGCGCGGGTATCACCACCCCGCTGACGTGCGAGGCCGCGGTCACCATCGCGACCGCGGCCGGGCTGCTACCCGCCGTAACCATGTGCGCCACGTCCCTCCGACGCCTCCATCCTGCACCTAGCCCGGAGCAACCGGACGGCTGGCCTCGGCCTCAGCCGCAGGATTCCGCACATGCGGTCCCGCCGCCATCGTTGTAGCGGCCATATGTCCCCCCGGCCAGCAGGGTGGGCTTGTATCAGCCGCCGGTCCCGGATGCCTCTGTTCACCAGGGTCGAGGGAAGCGGTGCACGTGGACAGGAACGACGACGACGGCGTGGTGCTGCTGATCGGCAGCGGCCGGCAGCTCTACAGGGAATACCTGCTCAGCGGGCTGGCGCGGCGTGCCGCGGTGTGGCTGATCGACGAGCAGCCGATGACGTGGCAGCGGCCCTACGTGGCCGGCGGCACGGCGGTGAGGCCGCTCGACCACGAGCGGATGGTGCCCGACCAGCCGGGACTGATCGACGCCGCGGTGCGGATCGCCCGCGACCGCAAGGTCACCGGCGTCGTGACCTACGACGAGGCGCTGGTGATCGCGGCCGCGCATGTCGCCGAGGCGCTCGGCGTGCCCGGGCTCACGGTCTCCGGCGCGCGCAATTGCCGGGATAAGCACCGGAGCCGAACGGCGCTGCGCGCGGCGGGGCTGCCACAGCCAGGCTTCGCCCTCGCCCGCACGCTCGGGGAGGCGACCCGTGCCGCAGCCGGGTTCGGCTACCCGGTGGTGGTCAAGCCGCGGGGCCTGGCCGCCAGCATCGGCGTGGCCCGGGTCACCGGGCCGGAGGATCTCGCCCGGGCGTTCGCGGTCGTGGAGCGGGCCCGGCGCGCCGGGCCGCCCGACTTCGAGGACGGCGTGCTGATCGAGGAACTCGTGGAGGGCCCGGAGATCAGCATCGACGGGGTCATCTCGGCCGGCAGCTACCAGCCGTTCTGCCTGGCCCGCAAGCGGCTCGGCCCGCCGCCGTGCTTCGAGGAGACCGGTCACCTGGTGGACGCGGCCGACCCGCTCGCCGCCGATCCGGCGCTGCGGTCGGTGCTGGCCCGGGCGCACGAGGCGCTGGGCGTGCCGGACGGCGTCACCCACACCGAGGTCAGGATGGCCGCGCGCGGTCCGGTCATCATCGAGGTCAACGCCCGGCTGGGCGGCGACCTGATCCCCTACCTCGGCCTGCTCGCGACCGGTATCGACCCGGGACAGGTGGCCGCGGACGCCGCCGCCGGCACGCTGCCGGACGTCAGGGCGCGGGACAGCCGGTGCGCGGGCATCCGGTTCCTGTACCCGCCCGAGGACTGCCGGGTGCTCGGCATATCGGTGCCTGCGGCCGGGGCGATCCCCGGCCTGGCGGCGGCGCGCGCCATGGTGCCGCCCGGGGCCACCGTCCGGCTGCCGCCGCGCGCTCACCTCGGCCTGGCACGCGCTCGTGATCGCCACCGCGGACACCCCCGATGCGTGTGAGCGCGTGCTGGACGAGGCGGCCGCGCTCGTCGGGCTGCGGTACGAGCCGCTCGGCGACGCCGATTCGTTCGACGGGCCGCCGTGGTGACCGGCCGCGGCGCAACTACCAAGGGAGAACCCATGATGGACCGGGAAGTCGAGCTGCTCGCCATCGGCGCCGGGCCCTCGAACCTAGCGCTCGCGGTGGCGCTTGAGGAGCTAGCGCCCGACGACCTGGCCAGGAACTCGCTGGTCATCGAGCGCGCCGAGACGGTCGGCTGGCAGCGGGGGCTGCTGCTGCCGTGGACCAAGAGCCAGGTCTCGTTCCTCAAGGACCTGGTCACCCGGCGCAACCCGCGCAGCCGGTTCTCCTTCCTGAGCTACCTGCACGCGGTCGGCCGGCTGGACGACTTCATCAACATGGGCAGCTTCACCCCCTACCGGATGGAGATCTCCGACTACCTGAACTGGGTGGCGGGCTCGCTGACCCGGGTCGGGCTGGAACTCGGGCGGGAGTGCGTGTCGATCGAGCCGCGCCGGGACGCAGCCGGGACCGTGACCGGCTGGATCACCCGGCTCGGCGACGGCTCCGCGATTGCCAGCCGATACCTGGTCTTCGGCGCCGGCCGGGACGCCTACATCCCGCCGGCCTTCGCCGGCCTGCCCGCTAGCCGGGTCATCCACAGCACCCAGTACCGGCCGCGGATGGACCGGCTGTCGCGTGAAATGCCGTACCGGGTCGCGGTGGTCGGCGGCGCGCAGAGCGCCGCCGAGATGTTCCGCGCGCTGCAGCACGACCTGCCGAACAGTGACATGACCTGGCTGATGCGCGGCATCGGCCTGTCTGCCTACCAGACCAGCAAGTTCACCAACGAGCTGTACTACCCGTCGTTCACCGGCAAGTTCTTCGAGGCGCTGCCCGAGGGGCGCGAGCAGATCCTGCGCGAGATGCACCGGACGAACTACTCCGGCGTCGCGCCCGGCCTGCTGGAGTGCCTGTACGGCGATTTCTACCTGGACCGGCTGGCGGGCCTGGACCGCAAGCGGATGCTCACGATGGTGAACGTGACCGCGGCCTACGAGGAGGCGGACGAGGCCGTGCTCGAACTGGCCGACCGGCGGACGGGTGCGGTCAGCACGCTGCGCCGCGACCTGGTGTTCCTCGGAACCGGGTTCGACAAGCAGATGCCGGCGATGGTCCGCCGCCTGGGCGCCGCGCTGGACCTGCCGGAGATCACGGTGAACCGGGGGTACCGGCTGATGCTCGGCGAGCCGTCGGCCGCCGCGTGCTACCTGCAGGGGCTGAACGAGAGCACGCACGGTATCGCCGACTCGCTGCTGAGCGTGCTGGCCGACCGGGCGGCCGACACCGTCTCGGACCTGCTCGCGCGCCGCCCGGCCGGCCCGAGGGTGAACGGGCACCACAGGTCCGGCGGCTCGGCGCTGGCGACCCTGAGCGTGCCCGCCGAAGGACTCGCCGGATGACCGCGGCAGGCCGGCCGCTGGCCGGCCAGACCCCGCCCGGCCCGGCCCCGGCCGGTCACGTCCCGGCCGGCCTGGCGGCCGGGACGTCCCCGGTTGACGAGACCGAGCGGCGCATCATGCCCGCGCCCGCTCGCGGGCTGCTGGCCGCGCTGGCCGTGATCGCCGGATCAGCGATCCTGGTCGGGACCGGCTTCGCCGCCGGCTGGTTCCCGGCAGGCCACCTGGCCGCGCACGCCGCCGTGGCGCCGGCAGCTGACCCGGTCAGGCTGCTGGTGCGCGTTCTCGTGGCCATCGGGGCGATCTGCGGCCTGGCCACCCTCGCCGGGGCGCTGTTCCGCCGGATCGGGCAGCCGGCGGTGGCGGGCGAGATCGTCGCCGGCCTGATCCTCGGCCCGTCGGTCGTGAGCACGCTGGTGCCCGGCCTGCACCGCGCGATCCTGCCCGCGCAGGTGATGCCGTACGTGAGCCTGGCCGCGCAGGCGGGACTGGTCATATTCATGTTCACCGTCGGAGCGGAGTTCGATCCGGGCCTGCTCCGCGGCCAGCGGGGCGTGATCGGCGCGGCGAGCCTGTCCATGATGGCGCTGCCGTTCGCGCTGGGTGCCATGGCCGCCGTACCGCTGCTGGGCGACTTCGCCGGGCCGTCCGCGGCCCCGGTCCCGTTCGCCGTGTTCATCGGCGCCGCGCTGAGCGTGACGGCGTTCCCGGTGCTGGCCCGGATCGTGCAGGACTCCGGGCTGCGGGGGACCAGGCTCGGCGCGCTGGCGATGCTGTGCGCGGCGATCGCCGACGTGCTCGCCTGGAGCGCGCTTGCCGTCGTGCTCGCGATGGTCCGCGCCCAGGGCCCGGCGGGCGTGCTGCGCACCCTCGGCCTCGCCGCGGCGCTCGCGATCGTGTGCGTGCGCGGCCTGCGGCCGCTGGTGCGCGCGCTGACCACCCGGTGCGCCGGGGTCGCGCTGCCCAGGGCGGTGCGCCTGCTCGCGGTGCTCGGCCTCGTCATCGGGCTCGCCGCCGCCACCGACCGGATCGGCATGCACGCGATCTTCGGCGGGTTCTTGGCCGGTATCGTCCTGCCCAGCGGGAACCCGCTGCTCGGGAAGATGGGCGGCCAGGTCGCGGCGGTGAACCGGGCGCTGCTGGTGCCGGTCTTCTTCGCCAGCATCGGCATGCAGGCCGACGTGCGGCTCGCCTTCACTCATCCGGCCGTGCTGGCCGGCGGCGCACTGCTGGTCGCGGCCGCCGTGGCCGGCAAGCTGGGCAGCGCCGCGCCGGTGGCGTGGGCCGGCGGCATGCCGGGACGGCAGGCCCTCGGGCTCGGCGTGCTGATGAACGCGCGCGGCATCACCGAGATCGTCGTGCTCAGCATCGGGCTGTCCGCCGGGGTGATCAACGAGGCGGCGTTCACCGTGCTGGTCCTGATGGCGCTGCTCACCACCTGCATGGCCGGGCCCGCGCTGCGCTACCTCGGCCTGGCCCGCGCGCTGGCCGCAGAGCACAGGGAGACGGCCGATGACGCATCGTGAAGTCGAGTTGCTTGCGGTCGGCGCCGGCCCGTCCAACCTCGGGCTCGCCGTGGCTCTGGAGGAGCTGGCGCCCGGCCTCGCGGAGAACTCGCTCGTCGTTGACCGCAGCCAGACGATCGAATGGCAGCCGGGAATGCTGTTGCCGTGGGCCACGAGCCAGGTGTCCTTCCTGAAGGACCTCGTGACTCAGCGGAACCCTTGCAGCAACTTCTCGTTCGTCAGCCACCTGCATTCCACCGGCCGGCTCGACGACTTCATCAACATGGGCAGCTTCACGCCGTACCGGGTCGAGATCGCCGAGTACCTGAACTGGGTGGCGCGCTCGCTCGCGAAGGTCCGGATAGAACTCGGGCGCGAGTGCGTGTCCATCGAACCGCAGCGGGACAGCCACGGCACGCTGACCGGCTGGCTGACGACACTCGCCGACCGAACGTCTATCGCCAGCAGGTACCTGGTGGTCGGCGTCGGCCGGGACCCGCATGTTCCCGGGGTCTTCGGCCGCGTCGCGCCGGCCCGGATCATCCACAGCACCCAGTACCGGCCCCGAGTGTCCGCGCTGCCGAAGGAGCGTCCCTACCGGGTAGCCGTGGTCGGCAGCTCGCAGAGCGCGGCGGAGATGATCCGGGCGCTGCGCGACGACCTGCCCGGCAGCGAGGTCGCTTGGGTCATGCGGGCGATCGGGCTGAGCGCGGACCAGTCGAGCAAGTTCACCAACGAGCTGTACTACCCCTCGTTCACGGACCAGTTCTTCGCGGCCTGCCCCGAGGCGCGTGAGCAGATCCTGCGGGAAATGCACCGGACCAACTACTCCTGTCTCACGCCCGCGACGCTGGAGAGCCTCTACCAGGACCGATACCTGGACCGGCTCAGCGGCCGTGACGGCAGGCGCCTCATCACGATGACCGACATCACCGCCGCACGTGAGGACGCCGGGGCGGTGGTGCTCGAGCTCACCGACCGCAGGACCGGCGCCGTCACCGAGCTGCGGCGGGACCTGGTGCTGCTCGGCACCGGGTTCAGCCAGCACATGCCGAAGCTGATCCGCGACCTGGCCGGCGCCATCGGACTGGACCGGGTCGAGGTGACGCGCCGGTACCGGCTGGTGCTCGATCAGCCAGGCCCCGCGGCCTGCTACCTGCAGGGGGTCAACGAGGCGACGCACGGCATCGCCGACTCACTGCTCAGCGTGCTCGCCCGCCGGGCGGAGGAGATCACCAGCGACATCCTCGCGCACCGGGCCTGTATCACCGGCCGGGCCGCTTCTCCTCTCCTGGACGAGGGGCTGGCCTCGGTCACGCGTCCCTGACAGGCATGAGAACCCAGTCCGACGGAGGAAGCCGCATGACCACGCTCGAAGTGGACCGAACCCTGACCGCCGACGCGCGCGACCAGGCATACGCCGAATTGCTGACAGCCATGCCCGCGGCGAACCTGGAGGCGGCGCGGCGGTGCAGCGACCGGCTGAAGGACGCCTTGCCGGATCCCGGCCGGCTGGAGCGCAACCTGGTCCTGGTGGCCTTCGGCGGCGGCAAGGACAGCACGTACATGCTGGCGTTCGTCCGCGCGATGCAGCTGATCCTGTTCCGCGCCCACGGCGCCACGTTCCGGCTGCGGGTGGCCACGAACCGGCACGCCGGGATGCCGCGCGCGGTGCTGGAGAACATCGACCGGGCCTACCGGGCGCTGCGGCTGTCCGCCGACCCGGACTGCGAGCTGCTGCTGATCGACGGCGACGAGGTCACCGTGTTCGACGTGGACGCGCCCCAGCGCGACCACGTCGTGCGCCGCAACCGGCTCGACATCCTGATGACCGGCCACCGCACGTTCGCCGACGGCCGTCCCACCTTCTGTAACGCCTGCAACCTGAGCGTGGTCAACTCGTTCGGCCTGGCCGCGTCGTACGGTGACGGTGCCGACATCATCGTCACCGGCGACTCGCAGCAGGAGCAGCGTCAGTACGCGCTGTGGGTGGGCCGGCTCGCCCGCCAGCTCACGCCGCCGGGTAAAACCGGCCCGCCGGTGAAATCCGCCGGGCCGGGGAAAGCCGCCGGAGCCAGCGGCCTGTCCCGCTTGCTGTCCCGGCTGGACGGCGTCGCGCAGGCCTACTTCGCCGACATCCACGGGCCGGACGCCACGGACGCCATCGCTGAGCGGCGGGTCACCACAGCGGTACCGCAACGGCTGCGGTTCTTCTCCATCTACTCCGACACCGCTTACGCCGCGGGCGACCACATGCAGATGCTGACCGGTTTCCTCGGCTTCGAGTTCGACGACCTCGCGTTCAGCTTCACCGAGTCCGACTGCGGAAACCCAGCGCTCATGGCGCACCTGCGCGGGCTCAAGTGCGAGCGCGTCTATCAGCGGACCTACGCCGAAGGGCTGGCGGAGTACGCCGCATTCGCCCTCGAACTCATGCGCAAGAAGGACCTTCCCGCTGAGCTGATCGAGCTGATGCGCGCCCGGTATGAGGGCCCCGAGGGGGTGTCCCGGATGCGGCGTACCGCCAGCGACTACGCGCTGCAGACCTTCGGGCTGGCCGAAGACCAGCTCGTCTGCATGGCTTACTCCCCCTTCGCCGGGAAGGGCACAGGGCTGGCAGGGTTCCTCGGCCGGGAGCACCCGGCGCTGGCCGGCCGCGCCGATCAGCTGCACGCCCTGCTGGCCGGCGAGTCCGGCGATGACCCGCTGCTGGCCGGGGAGGACGGCGACGCCCGGCAGCTAGCCCGCGAGCTGGAGCGGATCAGCGGGCTCGGGCTGAGCCAGCTCCGGGTGCTGTACCGCAGCCCGGTACGGCAGCCAGGCGCGGGCGGCGCGGAGACCGACGTCATCGACGCCGTGCTGGCCGACGACCCGCACAAGGCGGTCATCCGGACCCGGCACAGCCAGAACGGTCCGAGCATCCTCGAGCAGATTTCGGGAAGGTAGCCATGGCACTAGAAGTCGTCCGCCTGCGCCGGGACTCGTTCCTGCACGAGTACGGCGTGGACACCCAGCGGCTGCAGCCGTGGCCGGTACTGAACGCGCCGTTCGAATCGTCCTGGGCCGTGGTCCGGGCCGGCACCCATTCGACTCTGCACTCCCACCACGAACACGAGATCTTCGTCGCCGTCCACGGCGAGGCGGTGATCGAGTGCGACGGGGAGCAGGCCACGTTCCGCGCCGGAGACGTCGCGTTCTTCCAGCCGGGACTGCTCCATCGCGTGCTCAACGACGGCCGCGAGGACTTCGAGTTCTACAGCATCTGGTGGGACGAGGAGATGGCTGAGCGCTTCGTCTCCCGCAGCCGGGCGGGAGCGCGGGCATGAGCCGCCCGCGTCCGTCGGCGGACGATCGCCCCGTCCTGATCCTCGGGCCTAACCCGACTCCGAACGGAGGCATGCATCTCGGTCACATCGCCGGGCCCTACCTGGCGGGCGATGTCTATGCGAGGTACCAGCGGGCCCGCGGCCGGGAAGTGATCTTCACGACCGGCACCGACGACAGCCAGACCTACGTGGTGGCGTCGGCGCGGCGGCTCGGCAGCACGCCCGAGGAGCTGTGCCGCGTGTCCACCGGCCAGATCCGCGAGGCGCTGGCCGCCATGGGCATCTCGGTGGACGGCTTCGGCCCGTTCGACGACACCTACCGCGCCACGGTGCTGGACTTCTTCCGGACGCTGCACGCGGCCGGCAAGTTCCGGCTGCGTACCGTCAGGCTCCCGTATCTGGAGCGGACCGGCGAATACCTCGTCGAGGGCCTGATCGAGGGGGACTGCCCGGTATGCCTGAGCTCCAGCCGCGGCGCTCTGTGCGAGACCTGCGGCCATCCGAACAGCTGCACTGACCTGATCGACCCGCACTCGACGACTAACCGTGCCGACGTGCCGGCCAGCCGGGAGGCGACCATCCTGGTGTTCCCGCTGGAGGAGTACCGGGACCAGCTCACCGCCTATCACCAAGAGCGCAGCCCGCACTGGCGGCCGCATGTCGTGCAGATGATCCGCGAACTGCTGGCCCGCCCGCTGCCGGACGTGCCGGTCACCTACCCGCTCGGCTGGGGCATCCCGGCCCCGTTCCCCGAGACGCCCGGGCAGGTACTCAACGCGTGGCTCGAGCTGATGCCCGCGGGCATGTTCACCACCTCCTACGCTGCCGCGCGGCTGGGCCGCCAGAGCGCGCCCGGCGAGCTGTGGCGCCGCGAGCAGGACCTGCGCATGGTGCACTTCCTCGGCTTCGACAACGCGTTCTTTTTCTGCCTGCCGCATATCGCGCTGCTGATGGCGCACGGTGACCGGTACATCCTGCCGGAGTCGGTGATGACCAACGAGTTCTACGAACTGGAGAGCGAGAAGTTCTCCACCAGCAAGGGACACGTCGTCTCGTGTCAGGACCTGCTCCGCGACGTGCCCCGCGACGTGGCCCGGCTGTACCTGGCGCTCACCGCGCCCGAGCACCAGCGCACCACCTTCAGCCGGGCGGGCCTGGCCAAGGTCGCCGAGGAGCGGCTGACCGGGCCGTGGAACCGGCTGGCCGGCACGCTGGGCAAGGCGGTCGCCAACGCGAGCAGCGACGCCCCGCTGCCGGTGTCGGCCGCAGCCCGCAGCCGCGTCGCCGCCCTGCTCGCCCGGTTCGACACCGGCTACGAAATGCCCGGCTACAGCCTGACCCGGTCCGCGGAAACGGTCCTGGTCCAGATCGAGCGGCTGGCCCGGCGGGCGGCCGCCCTCGACGGGGGGGACCTGGACGCCGACGCTTCCGCATGGGGCGACTTGTTCCTCGAGGTCAAGGCGCTACTCGCGGCCGCCTCCCCGATCCTCGTCGACCTGGCCGCGGCGGCCAGGCAGGGCGACGGCACGGGCTGGACGCTCAGCACGGGGGCATTCGACCTGACCGAGATCCATCCGTTCACCCCGCCACTGCTGCCCGCCGGGCTGCCCGGCGGACCGGCGAGCGGCGACGTCGGCGGAGGCCGGTGACCCGATGCGGATCGTCGTGGTAGGCACCGGGGTGATCGGCCTGCTCACGGCCATGGAGTGCGTCCGCGCCGGGGCCCAGGTCGAGCTGGTGGACCGCGACGATATTCCGTCCCCGCGGGCCACGTCGCATGACCGGCAGCGGGTTGTCCGGGCGTTGCATCGCGGCGACGCGGCGCTGACCCGGGCAGCGGCCCGCGCGGAGGCGAGCTGGCGGAACGTCGAGCGGCGGGCCGGCGCGCGGTTCTACCACCGGATCGGCTCACTCACCGCGATGCCTGCCGAGGAGGTGGCGGGCAGCCTCGCCCTGCTCGGCTCGGCCGCACCGGGCCTGTCCCCGGAGACCGCGCGGGCCCTGTCGCCCGGCGAGCTTGCCGTACGGTACCCGCAGATCCGGTTCCCGGCCCGGCTGGCAGCCGTCGCCGAGCCGGCCGCGGGCGTCGTGCTCGCCGACCGTGCGCTGGCGGCGCTGGCCCGGTGGCTGCGCGCTCAGCCGGCCGTGCGCGTCTACCCGCGCCGCCGGGTGACGGAGGTCGGCAATGCCGGAACGGTGCGGCTGGCGGACCGGACTGTCCTGGCCGGCGACCGGGTCATCGTCGCGGCCGGGCCGTGGTCTCGTGACCTGCTGCCAGCCGCGCTCGGCGACGAGCTCACGCTGTACCGGCAGAGCGTGCTGTCCTACCTCCCCCGGCCGTCCTGGGCGGCCTGGGCCTGCCTGCCGGCGATACCGGCCATCGGCACGGAGCAAGGCGCCTGGCTGATGCCGCCGGTGGCTGACACGCGGGTACGGCTGAGCGCGGCCAGCGCCTGCCGCGCGGTCGTGGCGATCACCGACCGGATCACGCCCTGGCACTGGCGGGCGCAGCTCATCGACCACTTCAGCGGGCTGCTCCCCGGCTTCGACCCGGCGGCCGTGACCGGCGCCACCGACGGCTATTACCTGGCGGCGAGCACCGGCCGCGGGCCGCTGCTCGCCGCGTCTGGCGACGGGACGGTCTGGGCGTACGCGGCCTGCGGCGGGATGTCCTTCAAGCTCGCCCCGCTGATCGCCAGCACCATCGCCGACCGGGCCCTGGGGCGGACGCCGCGCCCGACCGGCCTGGATTCGATCGACCAGCCGCGGCAGCTGGCCGCCGCCGGAAAGGAGCTCGCATCGTGAAGGTTCTCGCGCTGGAAGCCGTGCAGAACGCGACCTATTACCTGTCCCGCTACCGTCAGGTTGAGCAGTCCGGCACCGGCCTCTACGTTCTCAACGGCCTGGGCGATCCCGGCTACTGGCCAGCCAGCCGGTACCGGATCGCCGGGTCCAAGCACATCGATGACATCATCGCGGCGGCCCGGTCCTGGCACGCGGCTGAGCGCTTCGACGGCGTGCTCACGTTCTCCGAATCGGGGGTGCTGACGGTCGCCGCGGTCGCCGCGGCGCTCGGCCTGCCCGGCATCGGCGTCGATGCGGCCCGGACAAGCCGGAACAAGCTGCTGATGCGCCGGGCGCACGAGCGGGCGGACATCCCGCGGCCCCGGTTCCGGCTGGTGCCAGACCTGCTGGCCGCGCTGGAGGCGGCCGCGGAATTCGGCTACCCGGTCATACTCAAGCCGACCCTGGGCGCCGCGAGCAACTTCGTGTTCCGGCTGGACGGCCCCGAGGATCTGCGGCGGCGGTTCGGCCAGGCGCTCGACGGCATCCAGCGGATGTCGTGGTTCACGATGGAGCCAGACGGCCTGGACCTCGGCCCGGAAGGCCTGCTCATCGAGTCCTTCCTCGACGGCCCGGAGATCCTCATGGAGGGTGTGGCCTGGGACGGCGAGGTGTACCTGGGCTCGATCGTCGACCGGGTCACGGTCGAGGGCACGACCTTCGACGACGACGTGCATCACGCGCCGACGTCCCTCGGCCGCGATCAGGTGGCGGCCGTGCACCGCGTCGTCACCGCGGCCGTGCACGCCCAGGGCATACGGCAGAGCGTGCTGCACGCCGAGGTCCGCTTCCACCGGGGTGAGCCGCACCTGCTGGAGATCGCCGTCCGGCCCGGCGGCGGCGGGCTGGACTACTTCTCCAGGATCAGCGCCGGCTACTGCCCGATCCGGGCCGCAGTTGACGCCGCCTGCGGGGTGCGGCCGCTGGTCACGCAGTACCGGCCCACCGGCGTCCACACCGCCGGAACCTGCCTGATCAGCAGGCCGGGCACGGTCGAGGAGATCAGCGTGCCGCCCGAGGTCGCCCAGTCCGACCGGGTGTTCTTCCTCAAGATCACGGCAAGGCCGGGGGACGTGATCTGGCGGCCGCCGCACGGCAACAACATCCTCGGCTTCCTGTGCACCACCGGCAGCTCGTTCGACGACGCCATGCGGGCCGCCCAGGATCTGGCCGGGCGGATTAAGGTACGGCTGGTGCAGCAGTCATGAAACCGTCCACTGCGGTGGCCCGCGGCCGCAGCCCGCGGCCGGTCACCGGCGGCACTGCCAGCTGGGCCTGCCACGTCGGCTTCCCGCCCTCCACGATCTTCCCGTTCACCCCGCCGGAGCGGATGGGCATCAGGAACCTGTTCGAGTTCCAGATGCTGATGTACCGGCCGCTGTACTGGCTTGGCCAAGACGGCCAGCCAGGCGTGGACTACGACCTCAGCCTCGCCGAGCCGCCCGAGTGGAGCGACGACGGGCGCGCCGTCACCGTGACCCTCAAGGCCTGGCGGTGGTCCAACGGCGAGCCGGTCTGCGCGGACAACGTCATGTTCTGGGTGAACATGATGGTCGTCAAGAGCGCCAGGTACGGCGGCTACTCGCCCGGCTACCTGCCGGACAACCTGGTCTCCTACCTGAAGGTCGCCGAGGACAAGGTCCGCTTCGAGTTCGACAAGGCGTACTCGAAGACCTGGGTGCTGATGAACCAGCTCACGCTCATCACGCCCATGCCCAGGGCCTGGGATCGCACCGCGCACGACACGCCGGCGAATGCCTCGGCCGACCTGGCCGACGTCGCCGCCGTCTATGACTACCTGGTCGCGCAGAACGGCGCATGGACACAGGAGAGCAACGAGTTCCGTACGGGGTGGCCGTCCAGCCCGGTGTGGAGCGTGGTGAACGGGCCGTGGCGGCTGAAGACCTTTGCGCTCGACGGAACGGTGACGTTCGTGCCGAACGAGCGGTACTGCGGCCCGAACAAGCCGTACCTGGACGAGTTCCGTCAGGTGCCCACCAGCTCCGACGAGCAGCAGTACCGCGTGCTGCAGGCCGGCCCGGACGGCCCCGGCGCGCTGCAGGTGGGTTTCCTGCCGCACGGCCTGGCACGGGAAGGGATCGAGCCGGATCCGCTGGCCGAGCACTACCGGCTGGTGCCGCAGCGGATCTCCCTGATCAACTACATGCCCGTCAACTTCGCCAACCCCACGATGGCCGGGCGAATCCTCGGGCAGGCTTACGTGCGCCAGGCCCTGCAGTGCACCCTCGACCAGGACGCCGCCATCCGTGACATCTTCGGTGGCCACGGCTACCGGACCATCGGGCCGGTGCCCGCGGTGCCGGACAGCGGCCAGCTCTCGCCGGCGCAGCGGACCGACCCGACGCGGTTCGACATCGGGCGGGCGCGCCAGCTGCTCGCCGCGCACGGCTGGGACGTCAGCCGTACGCCTGCCGTGTGCGTGCGTCCCGGCGCCGGCCCAGGCTGTGCTGGCGAGGGCATCGAGGCCGGCGCGAGGCTGTCCCTCGCCGTGCGCTACGTCGAGGGACGTGTCGCGCTGGCGGAGCTCATGCGGCGGTTCAAGGCCGACGCGGCCAGCGCCGGAATCGAGCTCCGGCTGCACGAGCTGAACGGGTCGGTCCTGGTCGGCCAGGACCACGCCGAGGCTGGTGCGGACAACCCGCACCTGTGGGAGCTGCAATGCTGGAACGGCGGGTGGGCCTTCTACGGGCACCCGACCGGCGAGGTGCTGTTCAAGACCGGGGCGGGCAGCAACTACGGCCATTACAGCGACGAGAAGGCCGACGAGCTGATCGAGAAGACCGTGCTCAGCGACGACCTGGCCGCGCTGCACGAGTACCAGGACTACCTCGCGGAGCAGGTACCCGTGATCTGGACACCGGGCTTCCCGCTGCGGCTGCTGGCCGTCGCGAAGAACCTGCACGGTTTCGAGCCGGTGAACCCCTACGGCCTGATCAACCCGGAGAACTGGTACTACGCCTGATCCCGGCGTCAGGCCTCCGGACCGAGCAGTACCGGCAGCGCCACAGGACCACGCACCAGCGTGCTGCTCTTCCACCGCACCTGCCCGGGATCGACGGCAAGCCGGAGAGCCGGGTACCGGGTCAGTAGTCCCGACAGCGCGACCTCCAGGGTCAGCCGGGCCAGCGGCGCGCCGATGCAGTAGTGAATGCCGTGCCCGAAGCCCAGCTCCCCGCGCGGCCGGCGATTCAGGTCGAGCCGGTCCGGATCAGCGAAACGCGAGCCGTCACGGTTGGCCGAGCCCAGCGAGAGAACCACGATCTCGCCGGCCGGGATCACCACGTCGCCGAGCGGGACGTCGGCCACGGTGAACCGGAAGCTCGCCATCCCGATGGCGCCGTCGAAGCGCATCAGCTCGTCAACCGCGGCGGGCATGAGCGAGACGTCCGCGCGCAGCTTAGCCAGCTCGGCCGGGTGGGTCAGCAGGTGGTACACCGCGTTTCCGAGCTGGTTCATCGGGGTCTCCGACCCAGGGATCACCAGGAGGAAGATCATCGCCACCAGCTCGCTCTGAGTCAGCCGATCGCCTTCGTCGGTGACCCGCACCAGAGCACTGACCAGCGCCTCGTACGGGCTGCTGCGCTTGGCGGCGATGAGCTCGTTCGCGTAGTCGATGAGCTGGCGCGACGCCTCGGCAACCTCGTCGGGATCGTGGCCGGCGCCAACCAGCCTGGTCGCCCACCGCCCGAACTTGTCCCGGTCCTCGAGCGGCACTCCGAGCAGGTCGAAGATGATGGTGACCGGCAGCTGCATCGCGAAGAAGCTGATCAGGTCCACTTCGCGGTCCGCGGGCATCGCGTCCAGCAGTTCCCGGGTTACCTGCTCGATCCGGGGCCGCAAATCCGCCATCCGCCCCGCGGTGAACGCTTTGCTGACCAGCGTGCGCAGCCGCGTGTGTCGCGGCGGGTCGCTGTTCAGCATGTGCGCGGCGAGGTCATCGTCGAACCCGGGGCCGTCCGGCTCCTCGTCCGCGACGGGCACGACAGAGTGACGGCTGAACATCTCGTTCATCCGCCAGCCGTTCTTGCTGAGGCGCGGATCGGTCAGCAAGGCGCGAACATCGTCGTACCGGGTCACGATCCACACCTTGGCGCCATGCGGCATCACGACCTCGCGGGCGGGCCCCTCGGCCCGCAACCTCGCGTAGAGCTCGAAGGGTTGCTGCATGAAATCCTCGGCCAGCCGCTCTGCGGGCGGCGACGGCGTAGTAGTCATGATCACGAACTCCTCACTGGACAGGTAGCGAAGGCGGGGCCACGCTCCGCTGTTCCCCTGTAGGTGAAGAGGCCAGATAACGGCTCGTCAGATACGGCATGTATCTGGCCCGGCGCCGGCGGCGCTCTATTCCTGCGAGACGAGTACGGGAGGTACCTCATGGACGCTAGCTCGCCCCCGGCGCCGTCGGCGCGAGCGGACAGTACGCCGCCGGCGTGGCGGCTGGCTGTGCTTGACCGGTGCGTCGGCTCGGGAATGTGTGCCGGGATCGCGGCCGGTCACTTCCGCGTCGGCGAGGATTACCGATCGCACCCGGTGAATGCCGAGATCGCGCCGGATGAAGCGGTCGCTGACGCGGTTGCCTCCTGCCCGATGGAAGCAATCGTGGTCACCGATGCGGCCACCGGCGAGCGGCTCGAGTTCTAGTCTTCGCGGCCCGTACCGCGGGGTCTACGCCGCGGGGTCTACGCCGCGGGGTCTACGCCGGGGTCCGCGTGCGGCTCGCGGTACTCAGCAGGTCGCGCAAGTCAATCTCCGCCCCGATCACGCCGGCCAGCCGCCGGATACCCTCGGTGAGCCGGTCCGGCGGCGGGAAGCAATACGACAGCCGCATGTGCCGCCTGCCCTGGCCGTCGGCGTAAAAGCCGGTCCCCGGCACGTACGCAACGCCCGACGATACGGCCTGCGGCAGCATCGCCCTGGCGTCGAGCCCGTCAGGAAGCCCCAGCCAGACGTAGAAACCGCCCGCGGGCCTGGTCCAGCTGCAGCCGCTGGGCATGACCGCGTCCAGCGCGGCCAGCATCGCGTCCCGGCGCTGCCGGTACAGCTCGCGGAAGACGCCGACGTGCTCCCGCCACGGCTGGTTGCTCAGGTAGTCGCGGACCAGCAGCTGGCTGAGGCTCGAATGGCAGAGCACCGCCGACTCGGCGGCCAGCACCAGCTTGTCCCGGACAGCAGGCGGCGCGACGGCCCAGCCGACCCGGACTCCTGGCGCGAAGGTCTTGGAGAAGGTGCCGAGGTAAACGACGCCGTGCGGGTCGTCAGCCCGGAGCGCCCGGGATGGTTTTCCGGCGAAGCCCAGCAGCCCGTACGGGTTGTCCTCGACGACGGGCAGCCCGGCGGAGGCGCAGATGTCAAGGATGCGGCCGCGCCTGCGGTCCGACAGCGTGACCCCGGCCGGATTGTGAAAGTTCGGCACGGTGTAGAGGAACTTGGCGCGCCGGCCCGCCGCGGCCAGCCGGCGGATGGCGTCTTCCAGGGACTCCGGGATCAGCCCTTCGCCATCCATCTGGACGTGCCTGACCTCCGCCTGATAGGAGGCGAAGACCCCCAGCGCGCCGACGTAGGACGGCCCTTCCGCCAGAACCACGTCACCCGGGTCGGTGAGGATCCGCGCGGTCAGGTCCAGCGCCTGCTGCGAGCCGACGGTGACCACGACGTCGTCGGGGTTCGCGCGGATGCCCTCCAGCTCCATCACCTCGCAGATCTTCTCGCGCAGGCCAGGGTCACCGTGAGCGGTGCAATACTGCAATGCCGCCGAGCCGCGGCCGGCGATCAGCGCGCCGGCCATGTCGCCGACGACGTCGAGCGGCAGCGCTGACAGATAGGGCATCCCGCCGGCCAGCGAGATGACTTCGGGGCGCGCGGCCACAGCGAACAGCGCCCGGATCTCCGAGGCGACCATCGCGCGCGCGGCGAGGGCATAGTTGTCCGCGAACGGCTCCGCGCGCAGCTCGCCGGGCTGCCGTGGGTTTGTCAGCACGGTATCCAGCCCCGATCGGTGATTGTCATGATCCATGTCAGGACAGAGTCGGGGCTGACCCCGTTTTGATACTGGCGCCGCATCCGCCGGCCAGGCACCGCAGGTGTATCTATCCGGCTGCCGCCAGGACTCCTGTGTGACATGTGCATCCCGTCCAGCGGCCTGACCGTCGTGGTGACCAGCGTGGCATCCGACTCGCACAACTGGAACCTGGTCTTCCTGCAGCTGACCATCAGCGAGCTCGGGCACCAGGTGGCCAACCTCGGCCCCTGTATGCCCGACGAGCTGATGATCACCGAGTGCCTGCGGATCCGGCCTGACCTCGTCGTGGTCAGCAGCGTCAACGGGCACGGTTTCCGCGACGGCATGCGGCTGATCGGTCGCATCCGGTCTCAGCCGGAACTGGCCGCCATCCCGGTCGTCATCGGCGGGAAGCTGGGCATCGCCGGGCCGGGCGGGCGGCGCAGCCGCGACCAGCTCGAGTCCGCGGGCTTCGACGCGGTCTTCGAGGAGGACTCCGGGATGGCTGCCTTCCAGGCTTTTACCGAACGGCTGACGATGAGCGTGTGCCGATGAGCGCCGAGGTCGCCTGGCGGAATTCCTTCGGCGGGTTCATCGCCCGCGCGCACCAGGCAGGCGAGCTGGTCGTCCAGCCGCGGATGGGAATGAGCAGCCCGCGGACGATGCGCGCCGGGCTGCTGGCCACCAAGCGCGCGGCCGCGACCACGGTCGGGACGATCACCCTGGACAGCTACACCCGGGTAGGGGACCACGCCAGCGCGCGGGCGGCGGTCGCATCCGGGGCGGAGCTGAACGGCTATCCCATCGTGGCGCACGACGCGGCCACCACCCGCGGCGTGCTGGACGGCGTGGCAGGTCCCGGCTTCCCGGTCCAGGTCCGGCACGGTTCGCCCCGCCCGGAGCATATCGTCGGCGCGCTGATCGGCGCCGGATTGCACGCGACCGAAGGCGGCCCGGTGTCTTATTGCCTGCCCTACAGCCGCGAGCCGCTGGCCGCATCGATCCGCAGCTGGGCCCGGTCCTGCGAGCTGCTGGCCCAGCTCCGGGAGACCGGCACCGAACCGCATCTGGAGACCTTCGGCGGCTGCCTGATGGGACAGCTCTGCCCGCCCAGCCTGCTGGTCGCGATGAGCGTGCTCGAGTGCATGTTCTTCTGCCAGCACGGGATCCGCAGCGTCTCGCTCAGTTACGCGCAGCAGACCAGCCCGGACCAGGACGCCGAGGCGGTGCTGGCGTTGCGGCGGCTGGCTGCCGAATGGCTGCCCGGCGTGGACTGGCACGTCGTCGTCTACGCCTACATGGGCGTGTATCCCCGTACCCCGGGCGGCGCCAGCCGACTGCTGGCGGAGGCCGCCCGGCTGTCGGTGCGGACCGGCGCGGCCCGGCTGATCGTGAAGACGGCCGCCGAGGCGTACCGGATCCCGTCCATCGCCGACAACGTGAGCGCGCTGCAGACGGCGGCGGCCGCCGCCGCGGAGTGGCGCCAGCCGGCCGCCGGCGATGCCGAGGACACCGGCATCTACGCCGAGGCGCGGGCGCTGGTCGAGGCGGTGGCCGGACTCAGACAGGATCTCGGCCGGGCACTGGCCGACGCGTTCCGGTCCGGTTACCTCGACGTCCCCTACTGCCTGCACCCGGACAATGCTCGCCGTACCCGCAGCTGCATCGACGGCACGGGCCGGCTGCAGTGGTCCAGCACCGGGTCGATGCCGATCCGCCACCTGGTGCGGCCCGCGGGATCCACCGAGCTCACGGCGGCCGGGCTGCTCGCATCGCTGTCCTATGTAGAGCGGAAGTTCGACAACGCCAGCCTCGAGGAGTGCCTGGCTCTGCCGGTCCAGGCCGGTGGCGGCGCGCGATGAGAGCTCAAGGAGCGGAAGACATGACCCAGATCCACAGCGAACACCCGGCCGACTACCCGCTGCCCTCGGGCCCGCGCGAGCACCTGTCCTCGCCGGTCACCCGGTCGGTGCTGGCCGTCCAGGGCCGACTGCTGGTCGCCGCGCGGGACTTCCTGCGCGAGCAGGGCTTCACCGAGTTCCTGCCGCCGATCATCGGCCCGGTCACCGATCCGGGCGCCCGCGGCGCCAAGCAGGTTGACGTGGACTACTACGGCCACCGCTACAAGCTGATGACCAGCGCGATCCTCTACAAGCAGGCGACGCTGACCCTGTCCGACAAAATTTTCTGCATCGCCCCGAACGTGCGCCTGGAACCGCTGGAGACAGCATCGACCAGCCGGCACCTGGCCGAGTTCCACCAGATCGACGTCGAGATGGCCGGCGCGTCCAGAGACGAGATCACCGTGCTGGCCGAGGGGCTGGTCAAGCACGTCGTGCAGCAGGTGATTGCCGGGTTGCCCGGTGAGCTGGAGCGCCTGGGCCGGGACGCCAGCGCGTTCGCCGGCCTGCTGGCCGAGCCATTCGAGCGCCGGGCACACGCCGACGCGGTGGCGGATCTGCATGGCATGGGACATGCCCAGAACCCCGACGCCGAGATCGACTGGGCCGGTGAGGCGATGCTGTCCCGCAAGTCGAGCAAGCCGTTCTTCGTCACCGACTACCCGAAGGGGTCCCGCGGTTTCTACGACAGGGAGAGCCGCGAGCGGCCCGGTTTCCTGCGCAACTTCGACCTGATCGCCCCGGAGGGATATGGCGAGCTGTGCAGCGGCAGTGAGCGGGAGCACGACTACGCCACGATCGTCGCGCGGATGCGGGAAACCGGGGAGAACCCGGCCAAGTACGGCTGGTACCTGCAGATGGTGCGGGCCGGGATCCCCGCCAGCGCCGGATTCGGTCTCGGCCTGGAGCGGTTCACCCGGTACGTGGCCGGCCTTCGACTCAGTGTGGCAGGCCAGCGCCTACCCCAAGATTCCCGGCGTGGTCTCGCCATGAGCCCGCTGCGAGCCGAGACCTTCCCCGAGGCCGCCGTCCGGGAACGGGCGCGATCCGGCGCGGCGTGCGCGCTGCCGGACCTGGCCGAGTACGGGAACGCGCTGTTCGGCGCCGACCCGGCCTGCCCGGCCGGGCCGCAGGCCGACCCGCTCGACCGGCTCAGGCTGGTGCCGCCGGTCTTCGTGCCGCAGCGGCTGGAAAAGCTGATCGACCTAGCCAGGGAACCGGTGTACCGGGACGTGCAGCTGGAGACGGCGGTGGGCGGCTTCCGGTCCGCGCTGCCGCTGTACCTGTCGGCGTTCGGATCGACCCAGGCGGCGAGCGTCGACCTCGGACTGGCCGCGAGCCGGCAGGCAGGCAGGCTCGGCATCCCGATGGTGATCGGCGAGAACGTGATGCCGGTCAACGGCTACGGCCGGATCGGCGGCGACGCGCAGCGGTCGCTGCTCGGCAGGATCACCGGCTACGCCGAACACGCGCCGGACGACGCCGGCGGCGTGGTCGTCCAGCAGAGCACCGAGGACGCCGACGCCGAGGTGTGGAACCTCGTCTACAGCGACCCCAACGTCCGGCCGCTGCTGGAGTCGGGCCGGCTCGCCTTCGAGCTCAAGGTCGGCCAGGGCGCCAAGCCCGGCCTGGGCGGGATGACCGTGCTTGACCAGGCGGCAGCCGCACGGCTGGCGGACGCCTATGCCATGGATCCCGTCTTCGGCAGCACGAGCGGGAGGGTGCTGCGCTGCGGCAGCCCCGGCACGTTCACCGAGGAGATCCTGCGCCAGCAGATCCGGCTGATGCGCAACAACTTCCCGCGGGCCAGGGTCTGGGTGAAGCTCCCGCCTGCCCGGGATGTGCGCGCGGCCGCGCTGGTGGCGTGGCAGGCCGGCGCGGACGCGGTGACCGTGGACGGCGCCGAGGGCGGCACCGGCTGGGCGCCGAGGGCGTTCCTCCAGCACGTCGGGCTGCCGCTCGGCGAGTGCCTGCGCCGGATCGGCGAGCATCCGTCCTGCCTGCTGGTCTCTGGCCGGATGTGGGAGGGCGCCCGGGTCGCGAAGTGCCTCGCGCTCGGCGCGACCGCCGCCGGCCTCGGCCGGGCGGCGCTGATCGCGGTGGACACCGACGCGTGCAGCGGGCTGGTCAACCTCGTCGAGTGCCTGCGGCTGGAGCTGCAGATGCTGATCAGCGCGCTCGGCAAGTACGACGCCGGCGCCCTGACCGGCGAGGATGTGTGGTCACCCGACGGCGCCTGGCCCGGATCCCCGGGCCGGGAGCTAGTCGCTGGCGGGCAGGCAGAGGAGCGGGTTGCATGATCAACTACGATGGCCGGCTGTTCCGCCCGGTGGGCGAGAAGGGTGGCCAGGCTCCCGTCGCCAGGTATCGCCAGGACGGCGACGTGGTGTGGGCCGAATTCGATGGCGGCCGGGTGCAGCGCGGGTCGATCGCCGGGACCTGCGGCCCGGACGGCACCCTCCGCTTCGGCTACTGCATGGTGCTGGCGGACGGTGAACTGATCGTGGGGCACTGTCACAGTGTCCCCGCCCTGCTCGATGACGGCCGGATCAGGCTGACCGAGCGGTGGGAGCGCTACCGGCCGAACGCGGCCACCGGTGTCTCGTTCCTGGAAGAGACCGGGCCGCTCACCGGCCCCTGACGGCGGGCAGGGCGAGGGCCAGAGCGAACCGGTCGTCGAGGAACATCAAGCCGCGCCGCCGGAACTCCTCGAAGATCTCAGTGATGGCCTCGGCGGGCAGCCGGAGATCCAGCTTCCGGCGCACTGCGGCGGCCGTTACCGGCCGGTCACTGCAGGCCAGGTACAGGTCGGCGAGCGTATCCTCGAACGTGTATGTGCCGTCCCCGCCGTGCCGCCGCTCGTCGCAGATCTGGACGAAGCGGGGGGCGGACCGGTACGTCAGGGCTGGGGGCGTGTCGGCCCGCCAGGCGTCGGACCAAGCCGCGGCCGCGCGGCGCACCCCCGCGTAGGCGCTGTCGGGCAGGCCGTCTTCTGACTGGTAGTCGAAGAAGTAGGCCACCTTGCCGAGGTTGACGTTGTCCGGGTAGACGTAGCGGTAGCTGCGTTCCGGTGCCCTGGCGCCCAGCGGGCTGATGCCCTGCCCGGTGAAGAGCGGGCTGAACCGCTCCAGCCAGATCCGGTCTGCTCCCGACGGCGGCGGCAGGTGAAGCAGGTGCGGCATGACCGCCGCCTGTTCCGCGTAGTCCCGCTCCGTCTCGCCGGGAAAGCCCCACAGCAGGTTCCAGGAAACGCGAATGCCGTAGTACCGGCACCAGCGCAGCAGGTTGACGTTCTGCGCGGCACGGACGCCCTTGCGCATGAGACGAAGCACGTGAGAGCTCAGCGACTCAAGGCCGGGCTGGATGTACGTGACGCCGGCCCGGGCCATCAGCCGTAGCTGTTCCCGGCTCAGGTTGGCCTTTACCTCGTAGAAGAATTCGTAGTCTGTTTCACTCGCCGAGAGGACGGGAAACAGGTTCTTCAGGTAAGCCACGTCGAGCACGTTGTTGACCGCTTCGAAGTGGAAGCTCCGGTACCGCCGCGCCTGCTGGACGAGCTCGGCGAGGACACGCTGCGGCGACTTAGAGCGGAATTGCATGGTTGCTGCGTTCAGCCCGCAGAACGTGCAGTGATGTTTCGCGCCCCACCAGCAGCCACGGGCCGTCTCGATCGGAAGCCAGACCTTCCGGTGCCCGACCCGGGGCAGGATGCCCGCGTCCTCCGCGCGGGTGAAGTACTCCTCGTAATCGGGTACTGGCAGGTCGTCCAGCCGATGAGTCGGCGGCAGCGGCCGAGTCACCCTGACCTGCCCGTTGACCCGGCGGGCGACGCCGGGCACGGCACCCACGTCGGCGCCGGCGGCCAGAGCGGTCAGCAGCAGGGGAAAGGCATCGTCGGCCTCACCGATGACAGCGGCGTCGATGCAATCGACCGTGCGCACGAGCTCGGGTCCCATGTCGCCGTCGAAGTTGGCACCGCCAAATACCGTGAAAAGGTGCGGGTAACGCTGCTTCAGCCGCCGGGCCAGCGCGAAGGACGCGGTGTTCTGCTGGAAGGTGGAGCTGAACCCCACGACCGCCTCGTCCTGCCAAGGATATTCCTCCGCCAGCGCGTCCAGGTAGGCGGGAATGTCAACGTCGCGCGTCCGGACAAGCTTTTTTCGCAGCTCGCCGGGTGATATGTCCAGGTACGAGAGGTCACCGGCCAGCTCGTCCACCATATCCGCATCGGGGTCGGGCGCCGCTCCGCCGAAGGCCGCCAGCGAGAACAGCCAGTCACCGACCATGCAGCCCCGGTGCTGAGCCAGCAGCTGGTAATAGTCAACGCCGATGCGCGCCGCGAAGCTGAGGTTGGCGTGCAGCGTGCGGGCGGGAAAGCCATGAGCGGTGGCCAGGGACTTGAGCAGGCCAAGCTGGATGGACGGCCGGTGGGCGTCCATGAAGGGCATGGACACAAGAATGACCGGCCAGGCGGAGCGCTGGCCTAGTGCCGCCTCGTCCAGCACGTCACCGCACACTTATTTCATTCGGGTTTCACCTGGGTACCGGGCCCGGGCCCGACCTTGATATCTGCAATGATAAAACTGGTGCCGCCACCCGGGATAAAGGCATTGAGGAGTTGCTCCCGGAGATCGGCAGTAGCCGCCGCCGTTTCCGGAGCCCCGGCAGGGGCGGGCCGCACACCGTCCCTGGCTGCCGAGAAAATAGCCAGTAAAAGCTCCCGCTCGCGCTCGGTAAGCTGCGACTGAATCGGATCCAGCTTGTCCGCCAGACCTTCGATCTCCCGCCGGGTGAACTGTCGTTCGGTCATAACGGGCCTTCCTGGGTTGATCTCGTTCCCGTGCGCTGAACTGTCAACATCGCGCTTTCACAGTAGCGTGTCAAGATGCGAATGCAGCCCGGCCTGCCGAGGACTGTCCCCGGCGGCTACCGGGGCAGCAGGTGCGTCACCGGCCACGCCGGGCAGCGTGCTTAGCTTCCCGCGCACCAGCCTGGCATCGGGGTGGCCGAGGCTGTCCAGGATGGCCAGCGCACGCTGCCAGGCGTCGGCGGCCGAGGCCCGGTCACCGGCCGCGCGGTGGGCGTCGCCGAGGCAGGCCAGCGTGTCGGCCTCGTTGTAGCGATCCCCGAACTCGCGGTACAGGTCCGCCGCCTGCTGGAAGTGGATGGCGGCTTGCCCGTCACGGCCGAGATAATGGCAGGCGCTGGCGACGCTATCGAGCGTCTCGGCCTCGCCGAACTGATCGCCGATCTCCCGCTGCAGGTCGAGCGCCCGCTGGCAGTGCATCAGCCCCTCCTCGTGATCACCCAGCCGGATGTGGAACCAGCCGACCGCGTTCAGCGCCCGGGCCTGGCCGGTCCGGTGCCCGGCGTCCCGGAACAGGTCGAACGCCCGCTGAGCATGCCCGAGTGCCTCCCGGTAGCTGCGCTGCTGGTCAAGGACCCAGGTCAGGCTGCGGTGCGCGTGCGCCTGCCCGGTGTCATCGCCCAGCTGCTCATACAGCCCGAGCGCCTGCCGCAGCTGAGCGTGGGCGTCGTCGTAGCGGCCCAGGCGGATGTAGGCATAGCCGAGGCAGCCGTGGCATTTTGCCTGCGCGTACCGGTCGCGGAGGCGAGTGGCGGCATCCAGCGCGGTCCGCTGCGAAGCGGCCGCGTGGTGCCAGTGACCGCGGCGGTCGAAGAACGACCACAGTGACCAGGCCAGCTGCCACGCATGGACGTCGAAGCCCTGGCTCGCGGCCTGGCGCAGCGCCGCAAGCACCGCCGGGTACTCGGTGCTGAACCAGCTCAGCGCCTCCCGGTGGCCGGAAAGCTCCTCGGGTGTCACCTCTGGCGTGGCCGGCGCCAGCGCGATCGTGTCCTCACGGCCCGGGTTGAGCAGCTTGTCCGCCCGATGCGCGGTGCCGAGGTAATGGTCCAGGATCCGGTGGATCGCCGCGTGCCTGTCCGCTGCCGGGTCGTGCGCTTCCGCGAGCTCGGCGGCGTACGCGCGGAGCAGGTCGTGGAAGGCGAACCGGCCGCGACCCCGCTCGGCGAGCAGGTGGGCGCGGGTGAGCTCGGCCAGCAGCTGGCGGGCCTGGCCAGGCGGCAGGCCGGCCAGGCCGGCCGCGGCCGGCGTCCCGATGTCTGCGCCCGCGTGCAGTCCGAGCAGCCGGAACAGCCGCGCCGCCGGTTCGCTGAGCGCGCGATAGGACCAGGAGAACACGGCCCGGACGTCGGTGCGGTTGTCCCCGCCGTGCAGCGCGGCGAGCCCGCCTCCTGTCTCGCGCAACTCCTCGGCCAGCTCGGCGAGCGGCCACCGGGGGTTCGCCGCGGCGCGGGCGCTGACGATGGACAGCGCGAGCGGCAGCCCCGCGCACGAATCGATGATCTCGTCTACCGCGGCAGGCTCCGCCTCGACCCGCTGCTTGCCGAGGCGGCGGCTGAGGAGATCCCTGGCCTGGGCGGCCGGGAGCAGATCGACCGCGAGAGGGCGGGCGCCGTCGGCGGCGACCAGGCTGAGCAGCTGGTTCCGGCTGGTCACCAGCACGAGGCAGGAAGGCGTGCCGGGCAGCAGCGGGCGTACCTGATCGGCGTCGCGGGCGTTGTCCAGGACGATCAGCACCCGCCGCCCGGCCAGCAGGCTGCGGTACAGCGCCGCTTGTGCTTCGAGATCCACCGGGACGCGGTCGGCGGGCACCGCGAACGAGTCCAGGAAGGCACGGATGGCGTCGGCCGGCTGCATCGCCGGGCCGGCCGGGTCGAAACCCCTGAGGTTCACGTACAGCTGCCCATCGGGGAACCGGTCCCGGATCTGCTGCGCCCAGTGCACGGCTAGCGCCGTCTTGCCGACTCCGGCTGTGCCGGCGATCGCCGTGATCACGACCGTCGCCCCGGCGTCGTCCCCGTCGTCCGCCAGCAGCCCGTTCAGCCAGCTGAGCTCCGTCTTGCGGCCGGAGAAGCCGGGGATGCCGTGCGGCAGCTGGGCCGGCACCGGCATGCGATGGCTCACCGGTGCGCCGTCGGCGGGGGTGTCCTTCCGGCCCGCCGGGGCCTCGGCCGCCAGCGTCGCCTGGTCCCCGGGGGCCTGGGCCGCGGCGGCCTGGACGGCGGGGGCCGGGGCGGCGGGGACGAGCCCAGGATCGTCGGTCAGGATCTGCTGGTGAAGCCGCTGCAGCGGGGCCGCGGGATCGACGCCGAGTTCTTCGCGCAGCAGCCGGCGCACGTCCTGGAACGCGGCCAGCGCGTCCGCGCGCCGGTCGGCCCGCTGCAGCGCCAGCATGAGCAGGCCGTGCAGCCGCTCGCGCAGCGGGTGCTCGGCCACGAGCTGCCGCAGCTCGGTGATCAGGTCTGCGCGGTCACCGGCGGCCAGGTCCAGCTCGGCGCATTCCTCGACGATGCTGATCCGCCGCTCGTTCAGCCGGTCGCGCTGCGCGTCCAGATACGGGCTGGTCAGGCCGTCGCAGGCCGGGCCGCGCCACAGCCCCAGCGCCGCATGCAGAATCCTGGCCGCCGCCGCAAGGTGGCCTGCCGCCCGCGCCTCGCGGGCCCGGGCCAGGTCGCGCTCGAACACCTCGAGGTCAAGACCGCCGCCCGGCACGGTCAGCAGGTACCCGGCGTCGGTCCAGACGAGCTGGCCTGAGGACGCGCGGGCCGAGCGGTCGGGCTCGAGCGCACGGCGCAGGCCGGAGGCATGGCGCTGCAGCAGGTTCGCTGCCGACCTGGGCTCGGCATCGCCCCACACTGCGTTGATCATCTGCTGGCGGCCCACTGGCCGGCCCTGCTGCAGGAGGAGGACGGCGAGGACGACCCGCTGCTGCGTCGGGCCAAGGTCGATCGCGGCGTCCCCCCGCCACGCGCGGAGGGGGCCGAGCACCTCGAACCGCACCGCCGGATCGCTCATCCCGCCTCCTGCCGCGTTGAGCAATCTCAGCCAGCTTAGCCCGGCAGGCCCCGAGGTCCCATCCGGTAAAAGCTGCCCGGTGCAGTGACCAGTGCAGCGATCAGTGCAGCGATCACTGCAGTCCCGCTCGCCATGATGACTGCGTTCGGCAACGGCAATCGCAGGAGCAATTCATCATGGCCAAGGAAATCAATCTTCTGACCGCGGCGCACGCCGATGCGCTGTTCAGCAGTGACCTTTCTGCTCGGTGCGGGCACACCCCGGCCGAGGTCGCGGCGGCGATCAGGAATGCGATCCGCGCCCACCACGGCAGCCGTGGCTGCGCGGGCGAGGTGACCGCCGCCTACGGCGAGGACGCGGAGACGGCGGTCCAGCGAATGCGCTGGGCGCTCGCTGTCATCCATAGCGCCTATTCACCCGCCCACTGACCGCCAAGCCAATTCCCGATCAATTCTTCGTTCACATGAAACTGAAAGGACAAGGCGTTGCTAGCACAACTGCATGATTCAGGTGACACCGCCGTCGCCGAACGGCAGGCGGGAAAGCGACCGCTCGACGACCTGCTGGCTGCGGTCACCGGCGGCGAATGGGCCGCCTGGGACGAGATCGTCCGCCGGTACGAGCGGCTGGTCTTCCACACCGCCCTGAAGACCGGCCTCAGCCACAGCGACGCCGCGGACGTGGCGCAGCTCACCTGGCTGCGGCTGTGGGAGCACGGCCACCAGATCCGCGAGCCCGGGGCGCTGGCCTCGTGGCTGGTGTGCACGGCGCGCCGGGAGGCCATCCGGGTGTCCAGCGCTTCCCGCCGCTACATCCCGTGCGCCGACCCGTTCAACCGAGTACGGCCGGCTCGGCGCCGGCGCCTCCAGCGACCTCTACCCGGCCGAGCAGGAATACGACGGGGTCATCGAGCAGGCGCTGGAGCGGCTGCCGGCCCGGTACCGGACCCTGCTGCAGCTGCTGTCGTCCGACTTCGGGCTGACCTACGCGGAGGTGGCGGAGCGGATGGGCTTGCCGATCGGCAGCATCGGCCCGATGCGCATGCGCGCCATCGCGATGCTCGAGAAGACCCCGGAGTTCACCAGCGGCAGCTTCCCCAGGCCCGCCCTCGCCGCAGCCGCCTGACCAGCGTCCACCCAAGGACCGATCGGAGCTCAACGTGTCCCACTCCCCGAAGGCCCGCACCGGCCGGCGGCCCCCGCCCCCCGGACGGCCCGCCCCCGCCACTACCTGATGTGCCCGCCTGCCTATTTCGATGTGACCTATTCCATCAACCCCTGGATGGACATGGCCAAGCCGGTAGATGCGGCGCTTGCGCTCGCGCAGTGGGAGCGGCTGCGCGACCTGTACCGGGACCTGGGCCACCGGGTCAGCGAGATGACTGCGGTGCCGGGCCTGCCCGACATGGTGTTCACCGCCAACGGCGCCACCGTTGTGGACGGCCGGGTACTGCTGGCGAACTTCCGGCATGAGGAGCGCAGGCCGGAGTCCGAGGCTCACCGCGGCTGGTTCGCCGGCAACGGATTCCGGCATGTCTACCAGGCAGCCTGGACCAACGAGGGCGAAGGCGACTGCCTGCTGGCCGGTGACCGGCTGCTGTGCGGGACCGGGTTCCGCACCGACCGGTACTCGCACGGCGAGGTACAGGAGCTGCTGCTCCGCCCGGTCATCGGCCTGACCCTGGTCAACCCTCGGTTCTATCACCTGGACACGGCCCTGGCCGTGCTCGACACCGATCAGGTCATGTACTACCCGGCGGCGTTCTCGCCCGGCAGCCGGGACGTACTGGCCCGGCTGTATCCGGACGCGATCCTGGCCACCGACGCCGACGCGGAGGTGTTCGGCCTCAACGCCGTGTCCGACGGCCGTCATGTCGTGCTGCCGCAGGCGGCCACGCACCTGATCGGTGAACTGCGCCGCCGCGGCTACGCCCCGATCGGGGTCGACGTCTCCGAATTGAACAAGGCGGGCGGCGCGGTGAAGTGCTGCACGCTCGAACTGCGCGCGGGCTGAAGCCCGGCAGTACTCAGGGCCGGCCCGGACGATCGTCCGGGCCGGCCCTGAGCGTGTCGGCCGGGTGCCGCACGCCGTCGAGATGCTCGGCGGAGACCCGCTTCGGGACGACCATGCACCACGCGTCGGTGACCAGTTCGCTCATCTCCGTGGCGTCGATCGCGGCCAGCCGGACCTCGATCCAGTGGTAGCGCAGCTCCGACGGGATCGGCATGAAGAACTTGTCGGGCTCGGCCGCGACCAGCGCGGCCCGCTCTTCCCGCGGGAAGCCGCAGCCCATCGTCAGCTCGTCGCGGCTCAGCGCCACATAGACGATCCGGCCGACCCGGAACTTGACCCGCCCGCGGACGAGCGCCTCCTCGGTCCGCGGCAGCGACAGCGCCACCCGCCGGATCTGCTCGAGAGTAACCACTGCGCTCCGATCTGGCCGGACGCGCGGCCGGCCGGCGGCAGGCTCGCGCGCGGAGTCCGGCGACTGCCCGTTCGGGATGCGGGGTTTCTCAGCCGACCGGCTGCGCCGAAGGCTCCGGCTCCGGAGCCGGCGCGGCGGCAGGGACGCGCATGCCGATCCGGCCGACGACCGTGGCCAGCACCGCCACCGCGGCGACCCACACCCAGACCCGCTGGCCCACGTGATCGAACAGCTCGACCCCGAGGATCGGGCCGAGCGTCGAGCCGAGGCCGAACGCGCTCTGCATGGCGCCGAAATACCGGCCGCGCAGCCGGGCGGGGGCGACCATGCCCGGGTAGGCGTACGTGGTCGGCGCGCCGATGACCTCGGACATGGTCCACATCAGCGTGCCGAGGATGAGCAGCACCGGCACCATCGCGATCGCGTATATGCCGTATCCGATCACGAGCAGGCTCCAGCCGGCCAGCTGAGTCAGCCGCAGCGGCCAGCTCTGCACGAATTTGGTCGCGGCCACCTCGCACGTCACCACGATGGCCGCGTTGAGGGTGACGATCGCGCCATACCACCAGATGCTGAGCCCGGCATGCACGATCGCCAGCGGCAGCACCGCGGTGTACTGGCAGTAGACGATGCACAGCAGCAGGAACGAGGCCAGGAAGACCACGTACCGCCCGTCGGCAAGCACGGCCAGGTACCCGGCTCGCGGCTGTCGCGCCGCGTCGGTTCCGGTGGATTCCGCCGCCGGCCTGGGCCGCCGCGGCAGCGCCAGCAGCGCGATCAGCCCGTAGGTCAATGCGGCCAGCGCCTCGGCCCAGAACAGCAGGTTGTAGGAGACAGACGCCAGCGCCACCCCGATCAGCGGCGCCGCGGTGGTGCCCAGGTTCAGGCACAGCCGGTACATCGCGGTCACCATCACCAGCTGGCCGGGCGGCGCAAGCTCGGTGATCAGCGACTGCGCGGCCGGGCGGTACAGCAGCCCGACGGTGCTCACCAGCAGCACGGCCAGCAGGATCAGCGGGTAGAACCTCAGGTAGATTATCGAGGCGATCAGCACCGCGGAGCCCAGCATGCTGATCAGCGTCGCCGACCGCGCGCTCAGCCGGTCGCTGAGCCAGCCGCCAGCGAACGTGCCCACGACTCCCCCGGCGCCGTACATCCCCAGCGCGAGGCCCGCCTGGCCCGCGGAGTAACCGCGGCGGGTGAGGAACAGCACCAGGAAGATCTGCAGGAACCCGGCGAGCCTGTTGACGAATATGCCGGCCAGCAGCGCCTTGGCCTGGCGCGGCGTCTGCCGCCAGGTGGCCAGAACGCCCGGGCGGCCAGCAGTGCCGTCTCCGGTTGATGCCTGCTCCGCTGACGCTTCACTGCTCATCGGGGGACTCACCTCTCTCTTCCGGCTTCCGGGTACGGCACAACCGGCGTCCGCTGGCCCGGGCGGCCTTGTCCGCGAACACCCTCTGACAGGGAAGAGGGGACGACCCGGCGGCACTGATACAGGGCCGCCTCCGGGTCCGGCGGGCCCTTGCCCGGCTGCGGATGTATCAGGCACCATCCCGCCCGGCCTCTGCACGTAGGAGGCATCGAACCGAAAGGTGGCCAGCCCATGAACCGGACCATGCTCACCGCCCGGTACCTCGACGAGGTCAAGCGGAGCGGCGCCACGGGCCGCGAACTGGGCGGTATGCAGGCGGAGTCTGCGATGCAGAACTCCTACTACCGCCGGTACCTGTCCAGGCCCCTGTTCCTCGGCCAGGAGGAGGTCCGGCAGCTGTATGCCGACCTGGACAACGTGAGGTCCGCACTGGTCAGCCTCCCGGGCAAGCTGTACGGCGGTGATCTGGCCGCGTTCGCCCGTGCCGTCGGGATGACCGGCGTGCAGGTCTCGGCCATCCTGCGCAGCCGGGGCAGCACGGTGACCAGGCAGACCCGCGGAGATCTGTACGCCGACGAGACCGGCTTCCGGCTGCTGGAGTTCAACATGGGCAGCACGCTGGCCGGCATGGACAACGCCGACATGTGCCGCGCGCTGCTGCAGCATCCGGTCCTCGCGGAATTCGCGCAGGCCCGTCGGCTGGACTATGTTGACACGCTGCGGGAGCACGCCAGCAACGTGTTCTCCGAGAGCGGCTTCACGCCCGGCTCACGACCGGTGATGGCGACCGCGGACTGGCCCAGCAGTTACCAGACGCTGGAACCGTACATGCGTCATTACACCGCCCGCTTCCGGGAGCTCGGGCTGGACGCGCAGCCGTGCCACATCGGGCAGCTTGAGGTCCGGGACGGCCGGGTCTGGCTCGGCGGGCAGCCGGTTGACGTGATCGACCGGCTGTTCATGATCGAGGATCTGCTGGAGTACCCTGACGCGCCGGCGCTGCTGGACCCGATACTGAACGCCGCCGCCAGGGGCTGGGTGAAGATCTTCACACCGATGGATTCGGAGCTGTTCGCCAGCAAGGGTGCGCTGGCCATGCTGTCCGACGAGGAGAACCGGTCGCTGTTCGATCCGCATCAGCTTGCCAGCGTGGACCGGATCCTGCCGTGGACCCGGATGGTGCGGCCCGGACCGGTGACCCTCGAGGATGGCCGCCGGGTTGACCTGCTGAGCTACACCCTCGGCCACCGGCACGATCTGGCGCTCAAGCCGACCCTGATGCACGGCGGCCAGGGCGTCTTGCTGGGCTGGCGGGATGACACCAGCGCGCAGATGTGGGAGGAGCAGGTCCGCGCCGCCCTGGACGGCCCATACGTCATCCAGCGCCGGATCCGGCCGGTGCCTGAGCTGTTCCCGGCCGACAGCGGGGATCCCGTTCCCTGGATCGTCACCTGGGGGGTCTTTACCGTGGTCAACGGCTACGGCGGGACCTTCGCCAGGGCCGCCACGGTCGAATCGAATGTCGAAGTGGTCAACCTGGGCTCCGGCGCGCACGTAGGGACCTGCATGCACGTGCGGCCGGACGACGAGTGAGTTCCCGGCCGTACCGGGCCGCCGTCGCCAGCGGTCAGCCGCGCACCCGGCGCAACTGGGCGTCGTGCTCGGCCCGCAGCCAGTCCTGCGCCAGCCTGGGATCCACCGGCGGGGCGCCGCGTTCCAGGGCGTCCAGGTAACTGCGGTCCGCGTCGATGCGGCGGCGGAGTTCCGCGGCGTCGCCGGGGTGCCCGTGCCCGGGTATCACCTGCCGCACCCCGGTCAGCGCGGCCAGCAGGTCCAGGCCGGCCAGGTAATCGCCCAGCGGGTCGGAAGCCGCCAGGTCCAGCAGCGGTATCTCGACGTCCGAGCACATGTCGCCGGCGACCAGGGTGCCGGTCGCGGGCAGGAAGACCGCGCCGTGCCCGGGCGCGTGCCCGTCGTGCACCACCACCCGGGCCTCCGGGCCGGGTCACGGAATGGCTGCCGCATCCGGCGGCAGCGGCGTCAGCGCGCCCAGCAGGTCCAGGTCGTGGCCGGGCGCCGACCGCCCGGCCTCGCTGATCAGGCTGGCCCGTCCGGCCGCCGCGGCCGCCGCGGCCTGCGGCGCGGCGAATCTCGGCACGTCGCCGAGCTGCCGGGACCACAGCACGTGGTCCCAGTGCGGGTGGGTGGACCAGCCGGCCGCGGGCCGCAGGCCGCGGCCGGCCAGCCCGGCCGCCAGGTCCGCGAGGTCCGCCGGGGTGATCGCCGGGTCGATGACCAGGCAGGAGCCGTCACGGCCGGCCACGACGGTCGTGGTGGTCAGGTACAGCTCGCTGGTCCCGACCAGCACCCCGGCCGCGACCTCGGCCAGCTTGTCCATGTCAGCTCCCCGCCTGGTTCATCCGGCTGCCGGTATCAGCCTGCCAAGAGCAGACTAAGCAGATGGCCGCCGGATACTCGGGCACCCCGCAGGCCCGCAAGCTCGGGATCAAGCCAGGCCAGCGGGTCGGCCTCGACCAGCCGCCAGCCGGCTGGCGGCTCACCGACCCGCCGCCTGACCTCGACTACGTCGGCGCACGCGAACCCGCGGACGTCGTCATCAGCTTCTTCGGCGCCGCGGGCGAGCTGCCTGCCCGCCTGCCCGGGCTGGTCAAGCGCATCTATCCCGGCGGCGGGCTGTGGATCGCCTGGCCGCGCCGGGCCGGCGGTCACCACAGCGACATCACCGACAACGTCATCCGCGAGCATGCCCTGCCGCTCGGCGTGGTGGACGTCAAGGTAGCCGCGATCGACGACGACTGGTCCGGCCTGCGGGTGGTGTGGCGGGTGGCTAACCGCGGCACGCCCGGCTAGCCATCGGGCGATGTCACAGCGAACCTTGCCCACCAGGCCGGCCATGACGGCACGGCGTCGTCACCTCAAGGACACGGCGCGTACGTGGCGGTATAGCCGGGCGGCGGGTCGCCGATGAGGTAGCCGCTGCGCTGCTTCTCCAGGAACAGCAGGATCTGCCAGCGGGTGCAGGCCTGGCTGTGATTGATGCTGACGGCTGGATCCTGGTGACTGGTGAACGTCACGGTCGCGACCGTGCGCCCGTCCGGGGCAGTGGAGATGCCGGCCAGCGTTTCGCCGGAGTCGCTCGTTGACCGGAAGCCGGCAGCGAACATCCCGGCGGTCCAGTCCTGCTGTTCCTCCGGGCTGAGCAGGGCCAGGTAGCCGGCGTAGTCATGGTTGTTGATCACGGTGAAGTATTTCTGCAGGAGCGACAGGATCGCGCTCCTCCCGGTGCTTCCCGCCGGGCCAGGCGAGCCGCGTGGCCGACCGCGGCCGGCCGTGGCCCGGGGTGATGCGGCCGGCGACGCAGCGGCGGGCGCGACCGCGGGCACGGGCGCGACCGCGGGCCCGGACGCAGCCGGGGAGGCGGTGCGGGGCGACGACGCCGGCGGTGTGGTCCGCGGAGCCGCCGCCCCGCCTGGCGCCCGCCCCGCTGTCCGGCTGGGGGTGGCCCGGCCGGCCGCCACCGGGGGTGACGGCGCCGGCCCGTCCCGGCCGGCCAGCACGATCCCGGTGACGCCGGCGGCGGCCAGCGTGACGGCGACCAGTGCTGCCGCCGCCAGCCGGGGCCGCCGCGGGAATCCCGGCCCGCCGCCGCCCGCCCGGCCCGGGATCCGCGCGGGCGGCTGGGCACGCGTACCGCCTGGCCCGTACGGCCCGGGCAGCTCCCGGCTCCGCGTCCCGGCCGGCCCAGCCAGCACGGAGATCCGGTGACTTCGCGTCCCGGCCGGAACGGCGGGCCCGGCACCGGTAGTCCCTGCTCCGGGCCGCCCGGGGAACTCACCCCTGGGCGGCCCGGCCGGGACGGCCCGGGGAACCTGGCTGCCCGGACGTGCCTGGCCGGGTGCTGGCGGGTTCGCCGGAGGCCACGGCGGCTCGCCGGCGCGGCCGCCGCTGCCGTAGGGAAGGTCCGCCTTCCTGGCCGGCGCGGGCAGGCCGAAGGTGCGCAGCGATGCGTGCGGGCCGGGCGGCCCGGAAACATCTGTTAAAGAGTCCGACGGCACCGGGGCCGCGAGCATGCCGGACGATGCGGCCGCGTCTGCTGCGGCCGCTCCGGCCACCCAGCCCCCGCACCCGGCGCAGACTCCGGCGTCCCCGTTCGCCGGCCGTCCGCACGATGTGCAGAACCGCATGCCTTACCGTGTCCTCCCGGTCAGACCCCCGTCGGGCGCCGCCACGGGCGCCTGTTACCGACCAGTATGGGGGGGTATCGCTGGTGCAGCTATCGTCCCGGGGGTAGGTGTTTTGTCACTCACGGCCGCGGCCAGGAACGTTCAGTGGCAGGCAGCGAAGTCCCGCACGGCGGTCAGCAGCTGCCCCGGCGTTTCCAGCTGCGGCAGGTGACCGGTGTCGGTGAGCAGGACGAACCGGGCGGCCGGGATCGCCGCCGCGTACGCGCGGCCGTAGGCCGGGTCGGCGATCCGGTCGCTGTCACCCCACAGCACCAGGGCCGGCAGGCTGACGGCCGCGAGCCGGCCGCGGAGCGTGCGATCGGTCCCGGACGGCGTCCCGTCGTAGACGGCCAGCGCGGCCCGGTTGCCGGCCATGGCCTCCCGCTGGGCAGCCGGCAGCGCGGCGGGATCGATGCGGAACGCATCCGGGTCGTGGTAGGCGAGGTCCGCGACCTCGTCCATGGTGAGAGCGAAGAAATCAGCGACCGGGTGGCCAGGTACCTCAATGCCGACCGCGTCCACCATGATGACGCTGCTGATGCGGGCCGAGCCGAGCAGCGCCATCTCGGCGGTGATCCAGCCGCCGACGGAGTTCCCGACGACGGTGACGCCGGTCAGGCCGAGCTCGTCGAGCAGCGTGGTGTAGAGCGCAGCCAGCCCGCGGATGGTGTGCAGAGCCTCGGGGCGTGGCGTGCCGCCGAAGCCGGGGTGGACGGGAGTGAACACCCGGGCCGGCCCGGACTCCGCGAGCAGGGCGGCGAAAGCGGTGACCGTCTGCGGGCCGCCGCCGCCGTGCAGCAGCAGGAACGGGCGGCCGTGGCCGGATTCGGTGACGGTGACCTCGGCCGGGCCGATGCCGTCGACGGTCAGCGCGTGCGTCGTGCCGGTCATGCTGACTCCCCCTGGCTGCCAGCGGCGAACCTGGTGGCGGGCCCGGTGGCGGGCACCGTGGCGTAGCGGGCCATCGTGGCGATGACCGCATCCCGCGTGAACGGCTGGCCGGACGCGATCATGTCCCGCAGATCCCGGACGTACTGCACGTACAGATCGGGCGTGAACGTGTTGATCAGTACGGCCGGCTCCTCGCCCGGGTTGGCGAACGTGTGCGGCGCCCCGGGCGGGATCATCACGAGCGTGCCCGCGGCCGCGTCGTGCACCTGCTCGCCGACGGTGAACCTGGCCGTGCCCGACACCACGTAGAAGCCCTCGTCGTGCTGGGCGTGCCGGTGCTGCGGCGGGCCCTCGGCGTGCGGGGCGATCGTCATCTCGGCCAGGCCCAGCCGGTGCTGGGTCGTGCTGCCGTCCTCGAGGATGCGCATCCGGACCGGCCCGGTCAGGACCATGTCGCCAGCGCCGGGGCCGACGATCGATATCTCGGTCATCAGGGAACTCCTCGCTAGAGTGAACTCTCACGATGAGAATAAGCTGCCGTAGACGCTGATGCAAGTCATCTCTCGTAACGAGAGTTAGGTTGACTGATGGCTGAGTGGATGCAAGAGTAGCCGTCATGAGCACGGAGCTCCGGAGCGGCCGGGCCAACCAGAAGAAGCGCACCTACCTGGCCATCGTCGCCGCCGCCCGCGACCTCGCCGCCACCGGCGGCGAGGTGACCATGGCCGCGGTGGCGCAGTCGGCACTGGTCTCCGAAGCGACCGCCTACCGCTACTTCCCCGACCTGGCCTCGCTGCTGCGCGAAGCCCTGGCCGGCCTGTGGGCCAGCCCGGCCGAGGCCCTCGAGCCGGTGGCGCAGTCCGCCGATCCGGCCGAGCGAGTCGCCTACGCCACCGAGTTCCTGCTGCGCGGCGTGCTCAGGTACCATGGCGCGGTCCGCGCCATGATCGCGGCCACTATCACCCGGCCCGGGGCCGCTGCCGCGCGCCCTGGCCTCAGGTTCGGCCTGATCGACCATGCGCTGGCGCCGCTGGCCGGTGCGCCCGGGCAGGTGAGCCCCGAGGCGCTGGCTCAGCTCAAGCGGGATCTGGCCGTGGTGGTCAGCGCCGAGGCCCTTTTCACCCTCACCGACCTGTGCGGCCTGCCGCCCGAGGACGCGATCACGAGCGCGGTGCAGACAGCACGCAGCCTGACCGAAGCGGCAACCCGCAGGTCACGAAGCTAGCCATACTGTGACATCCGGCCGATAAGACCCAGTTAAGCAAGAGGTTATTCGCGGATTGCCGCATGTCACGGCGGCGTGAATGATGTGTTACGCGTCACGTTTCCTGCGGCGCCAGGCCACCGTGTCTCTTTGTAGGAGCGCAACGATGCGGATCGAGTCCGACGGGCACAGCCGGGGCAACCCACGGCTGTTCGAGCTGATCGAGCACGCACCGAAGACCGGGAAGAGCCCGACCGTCTGGGCCTGGCCTGAGCTCATCGACTACCTCAAGATCGCCGGCCAGCCGGTGCCCGGGCCGTGGCCGCCGCATCAGGAGCGGCGGCCGGATCCGGAGGAGGACTCCATGCCGGTAGCCGTGGCGGACAGCGGGCCGTTCAGCCCGCGGCCGTCTGCGTTCGCCGCGCCGGCCCCCGAGGCCGCGCCGGCCCCCGAGGCAGCACCAGCCCCCGAGCCAGCACCAGCGGCCGAGGCAGCTCCGGAAGCCCCGGCCGAGCCCGGGCCGCCGACGCCGGCGCTGGGCGGATCCGAAGCTGCCGACGAGGATCCGCCGCAGCGTCACCCGAGGTCCAGCCTGGGCCCCAACCCTTACGGCCACTGACGGACCTGGAGGAACGCATGTATCCGTCTCGGTTCCGCTACGAGGCTCCCCGCTCGCTCGACGAGGCGATCGGCCTGCTCCGCGACGGCGGGGACGACGCGAAGGTGCTGGCCGGCGGCCAGAGCCTGGTGCCGCTGATGAAGCTGCGGTTTGCCTCGCCGGAACTGGTCGTGGACATCAACAACGTCCCCGGCCTGGACTATCACCGCGAGGACCCGGACGGCACGATCCGGATCGGGGCGCTGTGCCGTCACGCTCACCTGGAGCGTTCCGAGTTGCTTCCGGGCAAGCAGCCTACGATGGCGGCCGCCGCGCCGCTGATCGCCGACCCGATCGTGCGCAACCGCGGCACGCTGGTCGGCTCGCTCTGCCACGCCGACCCGCAGGGTGACTGGGCGTCGGTGATGCTCGCGCTCGGCGGCTCGGTGGTGGCGCAGGGGCCGCGGGGCAAGCGCACGATCCCGGTCGCCGACTTCGTCACCGGCCCGTTCCAGAACGTGCTGGATCCGGACGAGATCGCGATCGAGGCGTTCGTCCCGCCGCCGCGCGGCGCCGTGGCCGGCGGCTACCTCAAGTTGGAGCGCCGGGTCGGCGACTTCGCGACCGTCGGGGTCGCGGTG
The DNA here is from genome assembly GCA_963702235.1 of uncultured Actinomycetes bacterium. Classification (GTDB taxonomy): domain Bacteria; phylum Actinomycetota; class Actinomycetes; order Streptosporangiales; family Streptosporangiaceae; genus PALSA-505. The sequence goes on along the minus strand of CAVPBZ010000005.1, from coordinate 34,266 downwards.
GCGCTGCAGACCGACGGCGACACCGTGACCAGGGCAGGGATCGCGCTGACCGGCGTGGGCGGCTCCACCATCGCCGCCACCTCCGCGGCGGAGGCGCTGGTGGGCGAGCCGCTGACCGCCCAGCAGATCGAGCTGGCCGGCCAGCTCGCCGCCGAGGCGGCCCAGCCGCGGACCGATCACCGCGGCAGCGCCGAGTACAAGCGGCACATCGTGCGCACGTTCGTGGTGCGGCTGCTGAGCCGTACCGACGGGACCGCGGAGAGGGCGGCCTGACATGACGACCCTGTACGAGGACATCGAGGACGAGGGCGCCGAGGATGTTCCGGTGCGCCGGATCACGATCTCGGTTAACGGCGTGCGCAAGCGTGCCGAGGTAGAGCCCCGGCTGCTGCTGTCCCACCTGCTGCGCCAGGGGCTCGGCATGACCGGAACGCACATGGGCTGCGACACCACCAACTGCGGCGCGTGCACTGTGCTCGTGGACGGTTACACCGTCAAGTCCTGCACCATGCTGGCGGTGCAGGCCGACGGGCACGAGATCACCACGGTCGAGGGACTGGCCACGGCGAGCGAGCTGCACCCGCTGCAGGAGGGCTTCAAGGCCGAGCACGGGCTGCAGTGCGGGTTCTGCACGCCGGGCATGATGCTGGCGGCCAAGGCACTGCTGGACCGCAACCCCGACCCCACCGAAGAGGACGTCCGCTGGGCGCTGTCCGGCAACCTCTGCCGCTGCACCGGGTACCAGAACATCGTCAAGTCCGTGCTGTGGGCCGCCGAGAAGCTCCGAGGGGAGGCCTGACATGACGCAGGCACTGGACGAGATCAAGATCGGCGGGCTCGGCGCGAGCCGCAAGCGGGTCGAGGACAACCGGTTCATCCGGGGCAAGGGCGGCTACCTCGACGACATCGTGCTGCCCGGCATGCTGCATATGGAGATCCTGCGCAGCCCGCTGGCGCACGCCCGGATCAAGTCGATCGACACGAGCAAGGCATGGCAGATACCCGGCGTGCACCTGGTGATGACCGGCGAGATGATGGCCACCCGCAACCTGGCCTGGATGCCGACGCTGTCCTACGACACGCAGGCGGTGCTGGCCACCGACAAGGTGCGCTTCCAGGGTCAGGAAGTGGCCTGCGTGATCGCCGACGACCCGTACATCGCCAAGGACGCGTGCGAGGCGATCGACGTCGAGTACGAGCCGCTGCCGGTGGTCGTGAACCCGGTCCAGGCGATGGCCGAGGGCGCGCCGGTGATCAGGGACGACAAGGAGAACCAGGCCGACAACGTCATCTTCAACTGGGAGGTCGGCGACGCCGAGGGTACCGAGCGCGCGTTCGCGCAGGCCGACGTGGTGTCCAGGCTGCAGCTGCACTACCCGCGCAGCCACCCGTCGCCGATCGAGTGCTGCGGGTCGATCGCCGACTTCAACCGGGCCACCGACAAGCTCACCGTGTACATGACGACGCAGGCGCCGCACATCATCCGGGCCGCGGTCGCGCTGGTGGCCGAGCTGCCCGAGCACATGATCCGGATCATCTCGCCGGACATCGGCGGCGGGTTCGGCAACAAGGTGCCGGTCTACCCCGGCTACGTCTGCTCGATCCTGGCCTCGATCCTGCTCGAGCGGCCGGTGAAGTGGATCGAGGACAAGACCGGCAACCTGATCTCCACCGGCTTCGCCCGGGACATCTACCTGGACGGCGAGATGGCGCTGCGCCAGGACGGCAAGATCCTCGCCGTCCGGATGCGCACCGAGTCCGACCACGGGGCGTTCTTCTCCGACGCCCAGCCGAGCAAGTTCAAGATCGGGCTGCTGCACTCGGCGTTCGCCTGCTACGACGTGCCGGTGGCCCACCTTTCCGCCCGGGGTCTCTACACGAACAAGGCGCCCGGCGGGGTGGCCTACCGGTGCTCGTTCCGGGTCACCGAGGCGATGTTCTTCCAGGAGCGGATGGTGCAGGCCGCGGCCTCCGACCTGGGCATGGACCAGGCCGAGTTCCGCCGGATGAACTTCGTCCGCGACGACGACTTCCCGCACCGCACGCCGTTCGGCTTCCTCACCGACTCCGGCCAGTACGGCGCCTGCCTCGACGTGGGCCTCAAGGCGGTCGGCTACCACGACTTCCTGCGGCAGAAGGAAGAGGCCAAGGCCAGGGGCAGGCTGCTCGGCATCGGCATCTCCACGATGACCGAGCCGCTCGGCGCCGGGAACAGCCGCGAGTACGACATCCTCGGCATCAAGATGTTCGACTCGGCCGAGATCCGGGTGCACATGACCGGCAAGGCGATGGTCCGGACCGGCGCGAGGGGCCAGGGCCAGGGGCACGAGACTACGTGGGCGCAGATCGTCAGCCACGAACTCGGGCTTCCCGCGGACGACATCACCGTCGAAGAGGGAGACACCGATACGGCCCCGTTCGGGATGGGCACCTATGCCTCCCGCAGCACCCCGGTCGCCGGGGCCGCGATCGCCATGGCGGCGCGCAAGATCCGGGCCAAGGCACGCCGGCTGGCCGCGCACCTGCTCGAGGTGTCGGAGGAAGACGTCGAGTGGGAGCTCGGCCGGTTCTACGTGCGCAGCGCGCCGGACCGCGGCGTGACCATCCAGGAATGCGCGATGGCCGCGTACAGCAACATGCCGGACGGCATGGAGCCGGGCCTGCAGAACCAGTCGTTCTACGACCCGCCGAACCTGACCTGGCCGTTCGCCGCGTACATCGTCACGGTCGAGGTGGACCCGGAGACCGGGGTCTGGGACGTGACGAACATGGTCGCCGTGGACGACTGCGGGGTGCGGATCAACCCGATGATCGTCGAGGGACAGATCATGGGCGGGCTGACCGAGGCGTACGCGATGGCGAACATGCAGTTCATCACGTTCGACGCCGAAGGCAACTGCGTGGGCTCGAACTACATGGACTACCTGCTCCCGACCGCCTGGGAAACCCCCGGGTACGAGCTGCACAGCGAGATCATGACGCCGTGCCCGCACCACCCGATCGGCGCCAAGGGGATCGGCGAGTGCGCGGCGGTGGGCGGCCCCGCGGCGTTCGTCAACGCGGTGCTGGACGCGATCTCCGGCACCGGGGTGCGCAACATCGACATGCCGCTGCTGCCGGACCGGGTGTGGGAGGCCCTCACCTACCGGCAGGATGTCTCCGGCGCGCCACCAGTGCGGACCGATGAGTGAGCACGCGCACGCGCCGATGAGCGCGCAGGAAGCGATGCCGGACGGCTGGGCGGTGCTGCAGCGGGCCAGCGAGCTCACCCGGGCAGGCGAGTCGTTCGCGCTGGCCACGGTGGTCTGGCGGCAGGGCCCGTCGTCCAGCCAGCAGGGATCCCGGGCGATCATCACGGCCAGTGGGGAGTTCCACGGCTGGATCGGCGGCGCCTGCGCCCAGCCCGCGGTCGTCCGCGAGGCGCGCCAGGTGATCACCGAGGGAACGCCGCGGCTGCTGCTGCTCGGCAGCGCCGACCAGTTCGGCGGGGCGGTGCCCGACGGCATGATGGTCGTGCCCATCTCCTGCCAGAGCGAGGGCGCGCTGGAGGTCTACATCGAGCCGGTGCTGCCCGCGCCGCACCTGGTGGTCGTCGGCGGCTCGCCGATGGCGCAGACGCTGGCAGGCCTGGCCCGGACGCTCGGCTGGCAGACCGACGTGGTCGCCGGCCCGGACTTCACCGCGGCCGACGCGAGCGAGCGCTCGATGGTCGTGATCGCCACCCAGGGACACGGCGACGAGGAGGCCATCGAGCAGGCGGTTCAGGGCCGCCCCGCTTATCTCGGGCTGGTGGGATCCCGCCGCCGCGGCGCCGCGGTCCTGGGTTACCTGGCCGAACGGGGCCTGCCGAAGGATCAGCTTGACCGGGTCACCGTGCCCGCAGGCCTGGACCTGGGGCGGATCACGCACCAGGAGATCGCGGTGGCGATCCTGGCCGAGCTGGTCCGGCTGCGGGCCGCGGGCACGCTGGCCGGCGCCACTGGTCCGGCCCGGGCGGCAGCGCCCGCGCCCCAGCGCCAGGCCGCTGCCGCCACGGCCGAGGCCGTGGACCCGGTGTGCGGGATGACCGTGCCGGCCGACGCCGCGAGCGGCCTGCGGAACACGACGGACAGACGTACTACTTCTGCTGCACCGGATGCCGGGACGCGTTCGAGCAGGATCCGGCGGCCTACGTCAGGAAAGAGTCGCGATGCTTATCAAGAATGAGTTCGAGGTAGCGGCGCCGGTCGAGCAGGTCTGGGCGTTCTTCGGTGACATCCCGCAGGTGGCCGCCTGCTTGCCGGGCACCGAGCTGACCGCTGACCTCGGTGACGACAAGTACGAGGGAAGCGTCGCGATCCGGATGGGCCCGGTCAAGCTGTCGTTCGGCGGCACCGCGGATATCACCGAGCGCGACGAGGCCGCGCACCGCATCGTGGTGGACGCGACCGGCAGCGAGGCCAGGGGCCGCGGCCAGGCCAGCATGGCCGTGACCGCCACGCTGACCCGGGCCAGCCGCGGCACCAAGGTCCTGGTGGCGCAGGACCTGCAGCTGTCCGGTGCCGCCGCGCAGTACGGCCGCGGCATGATCTCGGACGTCTCGTCCGTGCTGATGCGCGACTTCTCCGCCAACCTGCAGAACCGGATCTCGGGCGGCGGCGGAGCGGCGGCCGCGGCCCGCCCGGCGAGCGGCCTCACCCTGGGGCTGCGGGCGGCGATGATGGCGCTGCGCCGGGTGTTCCGCCGGTTCTTCGTCCCCTACCGGACCAACGCGACCTGAGGAGAACGAGCCATGGTGCTCTGGTGGATCGGCAACGCGATCCTGCTAGCCGTCGTACTTCCCGTGGTGATATGGCTGCTCAACCGGGTGCTCGCCGCGGTCGAGCGGATCCGCGCGGCCACCGACGACATCCTGGTCGGCGGGGTCGCGCTCACCGGCGAGCTTGACGGCGTGCCGGAGGCACTGGCCGTCACCGACAATACCTTCGAGGAAGTGAAGGTCGGCGCGGTCCGCTACGCCGGCTCCGTCGCCCGCCTGCTCGGCTAGGCAGAAAGGAACGCCGTTATGCCTGCAGCCGCATGGATGACGCTGATCGTTTCGGCGGTGATCATCCTGATCACCGCGGTGGGCCTGATCCGGGTCATCTACCACCTCAGCTTCGTGCGCGGCACGCTCGGCACCGTGATCGTCGGTGCCTGGGTGATCGCGCATCAGACCAGGACGGTTCCGGCGGCGCTCACCTCGGTGAACGACAACCTGAAGCCGGTCAGAGATTTCTGCGAGACGGTGTAGGCAGGAGCCGCGAAATGCACGAGTTCCAGTGCGGGAGCCTGGTGTGCGACAGCCGGATCACCGCGCCGACCAAGGAAGAGCTGATGGCCGCGGTAACCCGGCACGTTCAGCGGGACCACCACATTCCCAAGCCGACCAAGCCGATCCTGGACTTCCTCGAGGAGAACACGATCCGCGAGGTCCCGGCCGGACCGAAGGGGGGCTGAGGCGATGACCGGGCACGCGCTCGCCGTTGCCGGCGCCTCCGTCGGGGGGGTGAGCACCACCGGCTGGTGGCTGGGCTTCACGCTCGGCTTCCTCGTCCTGCTGGTCGTGCTCATGCTGGTGATCCCGATCCTGCTGCTGGCCCGCTCGATCGGCAAGGAAGCCCTGATGATCGACCAGTCGCTCACCCAGGCGGTGCACAACACCGCGCCGCTGGCCGCGCTGCGCACGACGATCGAGCACGCCACGATCATCATCGCCGGGCTGAGGCGGGGCCGGGAAAGGCTGGGAGGCTGACGATGGAACCCCATGCGCTGCATGCGCTCGCGATGAACTCCACCGAGCACACCCTGTGGGTGACCGCGATCATCGTCGGCTTCGTCGTGGTGCTGGCGGTCGCGGCCCTGCTCAGCCTGCTGGTCTACCTGGTGAAGGTGATCGACCGCCGGGTCGTGGCGGTGCGGGACACGCTGAAGGCCGCGGCGGAGAACACCTCGAACACCACGCTGATCCCGCAGGTCGCCGACGGGGTGGAAGCGGTCCTCGCCGAGGGCCTGCAGCACCACCTGTTCCTCGGCCGGGTGCTAGGGAAGGTCAAGTCATGACGCTGCTGGTCATCCTGTCGGTGGTCAACATCGCGCTGCTGATCGCCGGCCTCGCGTTCTACCTGTTCTGGGTCGGCTCGCTGCTCACCCGGATCGCCGGCAACCTCGAGGAATGCGCGGAGCTCGTGCGCGCGATCGTGAGTCACGCCGAGCTGATCGGGCCGGGCGTGGAGCACATCAACGAGACCGGCGGCGTGGTGGCCGGCGCGCTGCCGCTGCTGTACGGGATGGCCGAGGGCATCGTCGCGGGGGTCACCCCCCGCGAGCCTGCCCCCGACGTGGCGCCGGTGGCCAGGCCGGCGTCGGGCACCCGCCGGTCGCGGCTGCATGAGGCCGTCGGCTTCGGCCCGCACAGGTAAGTCACCCAGCTACCAGTCTCTTAGCGCGGAACGCAGGAAAGGGATGCTCCCATGAAAGCCACTTCTGCCATGGTCTCGTGGCTGGTCGTCGCCCTGGTGGGCGTGTTCGTGGTGGCGGTCGTCGCCGGGGTGTCGCTCATCCCCAGGCTGAATGCCGCCAACCGCGTCATCGACCACGGCAACCCGGTGTTCGCCGCGCAGCGGGTGGCGGGCGACCGGGCCGGGATCACGATCATCTCCCGCGCGGCCGACACGCTCAACCCGATCGTCACGCCGAAGGGCGGCGCCGCGGCCGAGGTGCCCAAGCTGGTGGCGTTCGTGTCGAAGCAGACCGGCCTGTCGCAGCCGCAGGTGCTGGCCGCGCTGACGAAGAACTTCCCGCACACCACGGCGCTGCTGGAGGCGATCCCGCTGTCGTCGGTGACCGCTGAGCTGTCCGGGCTGGTGAGGTTCCTGGCGGTGAACCTGCACACGACGCCTGCCGTGGTGCTCGCGTCACTCAAGAGCGGCACCCCGGCCCTGTACCAGTCGATCATCAATCTGCCCGCTGTGACGGGCGGCTGGAACAACGTGCCGGGGACGGCGCACCTCACCCGGTTCAACGGCTCGCCGGTGCACACCGTGCCGCAGGTCAGGACCTACTTCAGCGCAGACGTCATCCCGGTACTCGAGGATCAGCAGGCTCATTTCGGGGCCCTGTCCGGCACCGACGGGGTCGCCTTCATCGCCCCGCTACTGCTGACCGTCGGCATCATTGTGATCATCTTTGGCGTGGCCATGGCCCTGTTCGTGCGCAAGGGGCTGCCCAAGGAAATGGCGGCGGCCGGATGGAGCCTCGTGACCGCCGTCGGCGCGGCGATAGTGGTCGTGGTGCTCGCGCTGTCGCTGTTCCCGCGGCTTGACGGCGGCCAGAGCCTGCTCGACCAGGCCAAGCCGGCCTTCAACCCCGTCCGGGTCCAGGGTGATGTGGCCGCGGTCACCATGGTGTCCCACGTGGTCAACTTCGCCGCCCCCGCGGTCACCCCGCAAGGAGGCGCCGCCGCCGAGGTGCCGGCGCTGATCGCAGGCGTGGCCAGGCAGACGCACCTGTCGCAGGCGGCAGTGCTGGCCGCGCTGACGAGCAACTTCCCGCACGTCACCGCGCTGCTCAAGGCCCTCCCGCTGTCCGCGGTGACCGCGGAGACCCCGCACCTGCTGGCCTTCCTCGGGACGGTGCTGCACCTGAGCCCGGCCCAGGTGGCCGCGGCGCTGAAGGCGAACTTCCCCGCCATCTACCAGGCCGTGACCAATCTTCCCTTCGTCACCAACGGGTGGAACAACATCCCGGGGACCGCCGGCCTGACCAACTTCAGCGGCGCCTCGGTGCACACGGTGCCGCAGATGCAGGCGTACCTGGCCAGCGACGTGGTGCCGTTCCTGGCCACCGAGAACGGTGACTTCCAGACCGTCAGCACCACCTGGCCGCGGCTGCCCGTCTTCCCGCCGCTGCTGCTGGTCACCGGCATCATCGTGGTGCTGTTCGGGGCGACGATGCTGCTCCTGACGCTGCGCAAGTCCGCCCCGGTGAGCGCGTCGGCGTCGGCGCCGCCCGCCCGGGAACCGGTCGGCGCGGGCAGATAGCCAGGCCCTGAAGGCCAAACAGTGCGGGCCCGTTCCCCGGGGGTTGTGCCCCCGGGGAACGGGCCCTGGCTATTCCTGCTGTTCTCAGCGGGGGCTGAGGTGCAGCAGGACCACCTCGTCGGTGCCGGTACCCGCGTTGTTGTTGGTGCCGGACGGCTGTCCTGAATCGTAGGGGTTGGACTGCGTCGGCCAGCCGACCCAGTGCTGGGAGTTGTACTCGAACCAGTCCGATGCGGTCGTGACCGGGATCACCGGCAGGTTCGCGGCGACATACTGCTCGATCGGCACGAGCGCGGCCGCCTGCTGGGAGACCGTGGAGGCTCCGGCCAGTTTGGTCAGGGCAGCGTCGACGGCCGGGTTGTTCAGCCGCTCGTAGTCGCCGGTGGCGACGGTGCCCTTGTCCAGGGCGCTGCTCAGCCAGTTGGCATAGAGGTTGTAGGGCGTGATCCCGCCGTTGGACCAGTGTTCCGCGAGCGAGAAGTTACCGCTGCCCATGTCGGCGTTCCACGCGTTCACGCTGATGCCCTGGAACGTCGCGTCGATCCCGGCGTTCCTCAGTTCCTGGGCGGCGATGGCGCCGACCTGTGCGTAGTCGGTGTAAGCGGCCGGGCTGATCAGCGTGATCGAGACGGTCTTGCCGCCCTTGGCGAAGAAGCCTCCCGCGCCCTTGGCGTAACCGGCATTCTTCAGCACCGTCTGGGCCGCCGTGGCGTTGGCGGTGGCGGCCACCGTCTGCGCCGCGACCGGGCCGCTCCACGCGGAGTAGGTCGGCAGCGTGATACCGGTGGCGTTGAGCACCGGGTTCTCCAGGCCGGCCTCGCCTTCGGTGGCCAGCAGCGAACGGTCCAGCGCCAGGCTGATCGCCTTGCGGACCGGCAGCTGGTTGGTCGGCCACTTGGTCAGGTTCGGGATGAGGGCATTCGTGCTGCCGGCCGCCTCCCAGAAGTGGTGGTAGGCCGGGGCCTTGTTGACGAACTGCTTCTGCAGGCCGGGGATGAAGTTGCCGGTCCAGTCGATCTGCCCGGAGAACAGCGCCGACAGCGCGCCGGTGTTGGAGGTGTACACCGGGAAGTAGACGTTCGGGACCTTGGCCTTCGCCGCCTGCCAGTAACCCGCGTTCTTGGTCAGCGTGAAGCCCTGCGGGGTGAAGCTCTTCAGCTTGTAGGGGCCGGTGCCGACCGGGTTGGGATCGACGTACGTCGCCGGGTTGCCCACCTTGCTCCAGATCGCCTGCGGCAGGATCGGCACCCCGGCGATCTCCTGCAGGTTCGTGTACTGGGCCGAGGGGAAAGTAAGCGTGACGGTGTTACCCGAGGCGCTGACGCTCGAGATGGCCAGCCCGGCCAGGTTGATCGACGCGTTCTGCTTCACCAGGTTGTAGCTGAACGCGACGTCGGCAGGCGTCATCGGCGTCCCGTTGCTGAACTTCACGCCCTGGCGGATCGTGAAGGTCACCGACTTGCCGCCGTTGGACCACTGGTAGGCCGTCGCCAGCCACGGGTAGTACTTCGGCGGCGCGGCGATGTCGAACTGGAGCAGCGGCTCGTAGATCAGCCCGGTCGCGCCCATGCCCCAGGCGGCCTGGGTGGCGACGAACGGGTTGAACGCCTGGGTGATCGTGCTCTCCGGCGAGCTCTCCATGACCAGAGTCTGCGTCGCGCCCGTGTGCGACGAGCTGGCGCTCGGACTCGACCCACACGCGCCGAGCCCGACGGCCAGCATCCCGGCCGTCCCCACCGCCAGGAGCTTTTTGTGGCGTACCTGTCTCCTCATCATTCCGTCTTCCTGTCTTGTGAAGATTCAATCGACCCGGGTGAGTGCGGTTGCGGCTAGCTGGTCAGGTCCCCACCCCCCTGCGGTCCGGCGAGAACCTCAGGCGCTGCGACGTCGAGGCGCCAGCAGGCGGCCGCCCGCACGGGCGACACCTGCCGCAAGGGGGGAGCGTCGGCGCGGCAGCGGTCATCGGCAAGCGGGCACTTGGGGCTGAAGGGGCACCCGGTGCTGGCCGGGCCGGCGCTGGCCGGGCCAGCGCCGGCCGGGCGGGCGCCGGCCTGCGGGCGGCCGTTGCGCTGGCCGCCCCGCAGCAGGCTGCCGAGATTGTCCGGATCGGGCGCCGAGGCGACCAGCAGCTGGGTATAGGGGTGCGCCGGGTGCTGGGTCAGTTCCTCGGCGGGCCCCCGCTCGACGATCTGGCCGGCGTACATGACGAGCACCTCGTCGGCGAAGTAACGCGCCGAGGCGATGTCGTGGGTGATGTAGAGCAGGGCCAGCTGGAAGCGCCGGCGCAGGTCGTCGAGCAGGCTGAGCATCTCGAGCCGGATCGAGACGTCCAGCATCGAGACCGGCTCGTCGGCCAGCAGCACCTTCGGCCGGGCGGCGAGCGCCCGGGCGAAGCTGACCCGCTGCCGCTGGCCGCCGGACAGCTCGTGCGGGAACTTGCCGAGGAACTGCTGGGCGGGCGTCAGCCGCACCTGCTCGGCCAGCGCGGTGATCTCCTGCCGGACCTCGTCCCTGGACTTCTTGCCCTGATGCAGCCGCACCGGGCGTTCCAGGTGGTAGCGCACGGTGTGCACCGGGTTGAGCGAGGCGAACGGATCCTGGAAGACGAGCTGGACGTCGCTCTTGTGGCGGCGGAAGGCGCGGCGGCCGGACAGGTTGACCGGCGTGCCGTCGAGCCGGATCGAGCCGGAGCCGAGCCGCTCCTGCCCGGCGAGCAGCCGGGCGACCGTCGACTTGCCTGATCCGCTCTCGCCGACGAGGGCGACGACGGCGCCGCGGTACAGGCTGAACGAGACGTCGCGGACGGCGTGCAGGACCTGGCCGCGGGCCAGCCGGAAGTCCTTGCCGATACCGGCCGCTTCCATGGCGACGGGCCCGCGCCCGGCGGCGGCCGAGGTCACGTCCTGGCCGTCCAGCCCCGCGGCGGGGCCTGGCGGCACGGCGTCCGGGCCGTCCGCCGGCACCGGCCGGCCCGGCGGCTTGCCGCCGGCGTTCGGGCTCATCATGGTTTGAGCTCCTCGCGTTCGGCGGGAGCGGGCGCGGGCGCGGGTACGGCGGCCAGCCCGGCCGGCGTGGCGGGCAGCACGAAGGGGCAGGCGGTCACGTGCCCGGGATCGGCGGACGAGGCGACCGGAGCCAGGCTCATGTCGATGCCCGTGCAGGCGTGCGTGCCGTGGCCGCAGCGCGGCAGGAAGGCGCAGCCGGGCGGCGGGGCGTGCAGGTCGGGCGGCGAGCCCGGGATGCCGGCCAGCTCCCGGCGCGGGCCGCGGAGCGAGGGAAACGAGTTGAGCAGCCCCCGGGTGTAGGGGTGCGCAGGCTCGCGGCGGATCTCCCCCGCCGTGCCGACCTCCACCAGCTTGCCGGCGTACATCACCGCGATCCGGTCGGCCAGCTCGAGCAGCAGCGAGATGTCGTGGGTGATGAACAGCACCGAGAACGCGAGCCGCTCCTTCAGCTCCACGATCTGGGCGAGGATGTCGCGCTGCACCACGACATCGAGCGCGGTGGTCGGCTCGTCCATGATCACGACTTCCGGGTCGGTGGCCAGCGCCATCGCGATCATCACCCGCTGCCGCATGCCGCCGGAGAGCTCGTGCGGGTAGCTGCGCAGCCGCGACCGCGGGATGCCGACGAGGTCGAGCAGCGCGCCGGCCTTGTCCATCGCCTCGTCCCTGGACAGCCGCAGGTGCGCGTGGATGACGTCGAGCAGCTGGTCACGCACGTTGAGCACCGGGTTGAGCGCGTTCATCGCGCTCTGGAAGACGATGGCGATCTCGCGCCAGCGCAGCCGCTGCAGCTGGTCCGGGCGCAGCTGCAGGATCTCGGCCGGCGGCCCATCCGCCGGCCCGGTAGCGGACGCTGCCGCCGGTGATGAGCGCCGGCGCGCGGAGCAGGCGGCAGGCGCCGTAGGCGAGCGTGGACTTGCCCGAGCCGCTCTCGCCCGCCAGGCCGACGACCTCGCCGGCCCGCAGCTCCAGGTTCACCTGGCTCACCGCCCGCACGTCGCCGCCGGGCGTGCGGTAGACAACGGAGAGGTCACGTATCTCCAGTACCGGGCCGGCCGGGGCCTGCGCGGCGGTCACGGGCGCTCCCCTACGTCGAGCAGCGAACTGCGGGAGAACGAGTGCAGGAAGCCGGCCAGCGGGCCGCGGGCCGGCGGCAGCGCGGCCAGCACCGGCGTCGGGTCGGTCGCCCGGATCCGGTGACCGGCGATCCGGCTGGCGCTGCTGGCGTCCCGCAGCCGCGGGTTGCCGAGCTCGTCGATGCCGGTGTTGAGCAGGACGAGGGCGGTGCCCATGAGCGCCACGGCGATGCCGGGGGGCGCGAACCACCACCAGGCACCGAGCTGCAGCGCCTGCTGGCTCTGCGCCCAGTACAAGATGGTGCCGAGGCTCCAGCTGGAGAAGTTGGTCAGGCCGATGAACGCCAGCGCAACCGACGCCCCGATCGCGTACAGCACGGTGTTCACGAAGTTCGCCGCGATGAGGCTGACCTCGTTCGGGACGATCTCGAAGGCGAGGATCCGCCAGGTCTTCTCGCCGGTCTCCCTGGAGGCGGCGACGAAGTCGCGGTTGCGGATGGCCAGCGTCTGCGCGCGGATCACCCGGGCCCCCCACGGCCAGCCGAGCGCGCTGAGCACGAGGATGGTCGGCCACTGGCCCCGCTGCGGCAGGTAGCCGAGCAGGATGACCAGCAGCGGCAGCGCCGGGATGACCAAAAACACGTTGGTGATCAGCGACAGCAGCTCGTCCCACCAGCCGCCGAGGAAAGCCGCCGACACCCCCACGATGACGGCGAGCGCCGTTGCCGCGACGCCCACGAGCAGCCCCAGCTCGAGCGTCAGCCGGATCCCGGTGAGGAGCTGGGAGAGCACGTCCTGGCCGCTCTGCGTGGTGCCGAGCAGGTGTGCCGCGTCCGGCGCGTGCAGCGACAAGGCCGGCGAGGGGTTCTGGTAGCCGGGGTCGTACGGGCTGACCAGCGGCCCGATGACGGCGGCGAGTACGAACAGGCCGAAGAGGATGACGCCCGCCTTGGCCTTGCCCGGCAGCCGCCGCCACTGGCGGAGGCGCTGACGGTCCTGGGTCAGGATGGGGGCGCCGGCGCTGACCGGCAGGGCGACGGTCATGCCAGTGCCCTTCGGGTCCGGGCGCGCGGATCCGCGATGACGATCACGAGGTCGACGACCAGGTTGGCGAGCAGCACGGCGAACGTGATCACGAGGAAGATCCCCTGCATCAGCGGGAAGTCGTTCGAGGTGACGGCGTTGACCAGCAGCAGGCCGATGCCCGGGTAGGAGAAGACGATCTCCATGATGATGGCCCCGGACACGACGAAGCCGAGCGCCAGGCCGAAGCCCTGCAGCTGCGGCAGCAGCGCGTTGCGGGCCGCGTAGGTGTAGACGACCCGGCGGGTGGGCAGTCCCTTGGCCTGCGCGGCGAGCACGTAGTCCTCGCCGATGGTCGTGACCATCACGTTGCGCATCTGCAGCATCCAGCCCGCCACCGAGGTGATGACGATCGTGAACGCCGGCAGCAGCGAGTGGTAGATCGCGCTGCCGATGAAGTCCCAGTGCCAGCCGGGTATCAGGCCGCCCGTGTAGCCCTGCCCCAGCGGGAACAGGTGCAGGTTCACCGCGAGCAGTTCGACCAGGATCAGCGCGAGGAAGAAGTACGGGATCGCCTGCAGGAACATCAGCCCGGGCAGCACCCGGTCGAGCCAGCCGCCGTGCCGCCAGGCGGCGAGGATGCCGAGCGCGGTGCCGGCGAAGAACGCGATGACCGTGGCCGTGCCGACCAGCGTGAGGGTCCACGGGATCGTGGCGCCGAGCAGGGACGACACCGTGGCCGGGTACTGCGCCACGTCGATGCCGAAATTGAGGTGGAAGACGTCGTCGAGATAGGACCAGTACTGGTCCCACAGCGAGCCGGGATGGCCCACGCCGAGCATCGCCTCGAGCGCGTGGTAGGCGGAGGGCTGCAGGTTGGGGAACTTCGACAGGATGTCCTGGACGGCGCTCCCCGGCATCGCCCGCGGGATGAAGAAGTTAACGGTGAGGGCCACCCAGGCGGCGACGGCGTAGAAGGCGAGGCGGCGCAGGATGAAGGACATCGCCTGCTCCTAGGTTTCCGTGGCCGGGGGGACGCGACGGCCGCGCCGCTGGGCCGCGTGCACGGGCCGCCGGGTCGCCGTGCCGGGCGGGCAGCCGCAGCTGACCCGCAGCACGAGCTCGGTCGGGAGCACCTCCACTCGCGGCCGCAGTCCCGGCCGGGCGATCCGGTCCAGCAGCCGGTCGCAGGCCCGCTCCCCCAGCAGCCGCATCGGCTGGTGGACCGTGGTGAGCGGGGGGTCGGACAGGCTCCCCGGATAGATGCCGTCGAAGCCGACCACGGCCACCTCCGCCGGGACGCGCACGCCGGCCCGGGCGAAGGCCTGCAGCACCCCGATGGCCATCTGGTCGTTCGCGCAGACGACCGCGTCGGGCAGCGGGTCGCCGTGCGTGCTGAGCAGCTTCTCCGCTGCTTCCTCGCCGCTCTGGACGCTGAAAGATCCGCGATAGGAGCCGACGAGCTGGCACCGGGGATAGGCCCGCAGTACCTCCTCCATGCCGAGGCGCCGCTCCCTGGCGTCGGGGGCGGTCGGCGGCCCGTCGACATGGAACAGCCGGCGCTTGTCGTGATCGGTGATGAGGTGGGTAACCAGCGCGACAGACCCGGACCGGTTGTCAGCCACCACAACGTCCGTCGTCCGGTCGCCGGGGGTGCCGGCGATGACCACCACTGGCACCCGCTCGGCGAGCCGCATCAGTACGTCCGAGGGGAATCCCTCGCCAAGCAGCAGCCCGTCTACCTTCCCGGACAACGACCGCAGCCGGGCGAACTCATGCTCGTCCTTTTTCTGCAGATAGGTGATGAGAAGGTCCCAGCTGCGATCGCGAATGCGCGACTCGACGGCGCGCAGGATCTCGTCGTAATACAGCAGGCTCATGTTCTCGATATCGTCCTGCCGGGCCCTGGGCCGCTCCACGCAGACCAGCCCGATCACGTCCTTGCGCCGCCGGGACAGGCTCTGCGCGGCACCATCGGGCACGTAGCCCAGCTGGTCGATGACCTCGAGCACCCGGGCCCGGGTAGCCTCCCGGACGCGGTCCTGGCTATGCACGACCCGGGAGACGGTGGCGGTGGAGACGCCGGCCACCCGGGCGACGTCGTACAGCGTTACCACGTTTCCCGCTGTCGGGTCAGCGGTCCCGTTACCCGGTTGCGCAGCATCGCGGCCTATCCCCCGTGAGGCGGGATTTCAGTGGTCATATCTTGATCTAAGCGCTTACATCGCCCGATCTAAGCGCTTACACTAAGCCTCACCGCTAGGGCCGTCAAGGGCCGTGGCCCGTCCCGTTCAGAGCATCCGGCTGGGTGCCAGGCCGCCCTGTTCACGGCAGCCGGCCGGGTGATACGAAGGTCCCGAATCGTGTTCAAGGAGGGTCTGATGACGACAACGGGGTCCGGCACCGGCGGTGCCCTGCCCTTCCCTGCGGGGTTCGCCTGGGGGGCGGCAACCGCCGCCTACCAGATCGAGGGAGCGGCGAACGCCGACGGAAGGGGTCCGTCGGTCTGGGACACCTTCAGCCACACGCCGGGCAACGTCCGCGGCGGTGACACCGGCGATATCGCCTGCGACTCCTACCACCGGTACCGCGAGGACGTGGCGCTGATGGCGTCCCTCGGCCTGAACGCCTACCGGTTCTCGATCTCGTGGCCGCGGGTCCAGCCGGGCGGCCGGGGACCGGCGAACCAGAAGGGCCTCGACTACTACCGGGCGCTGCTCGACGAGCTCGACGAGCATGGCATCGCCGCCGCCGTCACGCTCTTTCACTGGGATCTCCCGCAGGAACTGCAGGACGAGGGCGGCTGGGCGGTGCGGAGCACCGCCGAGCGGTTCGCCGAGTACGCGGCGATCGCCGCCGACGCGCTCGGCGACCGGGTCGGCCGCTGGATCACGCTGAACGAGCCGCAGGCGGTCGTCAGCCACGGCTACCGCGGCGCGGACCACGCCCCCGGCGTGCACGACGATGCCGCCGCCACGGCCGCCACTCATCACCTGCTGCTCGGTCACGGGCTGGCCGCGCAGGCGCTGCGCGACACGCTCCCCGGCGGCGCGGTGGTCGGCATCACCCTTGACTTGCACCCGGTGCGGGTGCTCGGGTACGGCCAGCCGGTGCTGGCCTCCGGCGACGGCCAGCCGGTGCTGGCCTCCGGCGACGGCCAGCCGGTGCTGGCCTCCGGCGACGGCCGGCCGGTGCTGGCCGCCGGGGACGGACGGCCGGCCGAGCTGCCGGCCGGCCTGCCGGACACCCTGGAGCGGGCGTGGCGGCTCACCGATGCCGAGCTGAACGACATCTTCCTCGAGCCGCTGCTGCACGGCCGGTACCCCGCGCACGCCAGGGCGGCGCTGCTGCCGCCGGATTCGCTCGTCGCCGCGGGCGACCTGGACATCATCAGCCAGCCCGTCGACTTCCTCGGCGTCAACTACTACACCCCGGTCTACCTGCGCGCCGGTGACGGGGACGACCTGCGCCGGAACGAGAAGGCGGCCCGCGGGGCGGTACCCGGCGTCGTGGAGTACCGGCCCGAGGAGCTCGACCGGACGGCGATGGGGTGGCTGGTCGACCCCGAGGGGCTCTACGACGTCCTGCTGCGGGTGTCGCGGCAGGCGCCGGGCCTGCCGCTCTACATCACCGAGAACGGCTGCGCCGCCGAGGACTACGTGAACCCGGACGGCGTCGTGAACGACGTCGAGCGGATCGGCTACCTGCACGGGCACCTGGATGCCGCTGCCCGCGCGGTCAGGGACGGGGCCAACCTGGCCGGCTACTACGTCTGGTCGCTGCTGGACAACTTCGAGTGGGCTTGGGGTTACCAGAAGCGCTTCGGGATCGTGTTCGTCGATTTCGGATCCCAGCGCCGGATCCCCAAGTCCAGCGCCCGGTTCTACGCGGACGTGGCGCGGGCCAACGCCGTGCCGCCGCTGCCCGCCGGGGCAGGCTGACCTGTCCGCGGCACCGCGCGGCGCCACGCGGCGGCGCGAGGCGGCGACCAGCTGGACAGCGAGGACGTAGCCGGCGTTACCGGGTTCAGCGGCGCAGCTGCCGCCGGCGGTCAGGGGGTCGCGCCCGGCGAGGTGGGCGGCGGCGAGCTCGTGCTGACCGACGGGGTCGGGGTGGGCGTGACCGGCGAACTCGAACTCGGGGTAGGCGTCGGCGTGGGGCTGGACGTCGTCGGCGTGGCCGACGGGGAGGGAGCCGCTGACCGGGACGTATGCGAGGGGGCGGGCGCCGGCGACGACGAGGCCGCGCCCTGGGTGCCGGTGACCAGCGGCGGCGACTGCACTCGCTGCGGGCTCGGCGTCAGCATCAGCGCGAGCGCCGCGACGACCACCCCCAGCACTGCGACCACGCCGCCCGCGGCCGCCGCGCCGCGGACGAACCCGCGGCGGTCGGCCCGCCGCCACTCGGTGGTACGCCGCTCGACCAGGTCCGGCGGCAGCGCCGCGCGCTGCGCGGCCCAGCTGTTGAACGGCGCGGCGGCCATGCCGATCGTCGGGAAGAACAACAGGGCGGCTAGCAGCGGGCCGGCCAGCTCGCCGGAGCGGGTGAGTGCCCCGGCCATGCCCGCCACGCCGAGCAGCGCCAGTGTTGTCTCCGCCCAGTTCGCCCGCAGCGACTCCCACCAGGCGGCCTTTTCGGTGGTCTTGGGTGTGCGCAGGAACGCCGCCTTGCGGGCGAACAGCGCCAGCACCGACGCCCGCGCCACCACCAGCGACGTGGACTGCCAGATGAAGAACGCACCGAGCGCGTCCCGCCACGACGCACCGGTCCCCCGGCGCAGCAGCGCCACCGCCCGGACCAGGCCCAGCGCCACCAGCACCGGGATCGTCGCCACCAGGTACGTGCTCAGCTTGATGAAAAGCGCGCCGCCCCCGGTGGCCAGGTTGGCGGCGCCGGCCAGCAGGAACACCATGAACACCAGGCCGAGCAGGTCGCCGTACCACTGCACGGCACCGGACAGGTAGGCCCACCGCTGGCCCATGCTCAGCCGGTTCTCCTTCGATGACCGGCCCGGCAGCAGCCAGCGCCAGTGCATCCGCAGGATCTGGATGCCGCCGAAGCACCAGCGGTACCGCTGGCCCTTCAGCGCCTCGAACGTCAGCGGCATGACGCCCTTGCCCCAGGACTGATCGACGTGCAGGCCGGACCAGCCGGCGCGCATCAGCCGCAGCGACAGCTCCGCGTCCTCGGTGATGCACCACTCGTCCCAGCCGCCCAGCTCGTCCAGCGCCACCCGGCGGATCAGCCCCATCGTGCCGGCGAAGATCGCCCCGTCCCGCTCGTTGCGTGACGGCTGGGAGACCGCGAAGAAGTACTGGTAGGAGTAGTACAGCCGCCGGTAGTACCGCGAGTGCCGCCAGCCCCGGTAATCCTGCGGGCACTGGATGAACCCGACCCAGCTGTCGGCGAACAGCGGCGCGCAGCGGCGCAGGAAGCCGCGCTCGAGCTGATAGTCGGAGTCCACGACCCCGATGACCTCGGCCCGCGGGTCGGTGAGCTCGCGCAGCGCGTAGTTCAGCGCGCCCGACTTATAGCCTGGCCAGTCCTGCAGGTGGGCGAACTTCACCCGGTGCCGCGCGCACCACTGCTCGACCGGCCGCCAGAGCAGCTCGTCGTCAGTGTTGTCGTCGATCAGGATGATCTCGTACCGCGGGTAGTCGATGCGCAGCAGCGCGCGCAGCGTGTCGATGACCATGTCCGGCGGCTCGTTGTGCGCGGGCACGTGCAGGCTGACGAACGGCAGGTCAGCGCCGATGGCCGGGAACGTCGTGGTGGCGGTGATCCGCCTGCCCCACCGCTCCGAGCCGAGCGCGTCGCAGAATCTCCCACAGGTAGGCGCAGGCCAGCAGCGCGGCGAAGACCTGGCAGAGCCACAGCAGCAGGCCGCCGATGGTGCTTCCCACGCCCAGGTGGCTGGCGAAGATCCAGTCCAGCACGAACGCCAGGTAGACGACGAACAGGAAGATGCTGGCGGCCCAGCACAGGTGGGCGCGGGCGGTCCAGCGCCGGGTCACGGGCAGCCAGACCAGGCTGCCGACCAGCAGGCCGGCCGCGCCGGCGATCTCGTTGCCCTCGGACTCCCCCAGCAGCCTGAGCACGCCCACGACGATCGCCGCCAGCGCCACGGTGCCCGCGATCGCGAAAGCGAACCGGCGGGTGGTGGGCCACGCCCCGGTCGTGCGGGCAGGACGCCTGGCCCGCACCAGGAGGGCGATCGTGCCCACCGGCGCGGACACGAGCCCGGCGATGAGGAGCGCTCCGAACATGACCCTCTTCCGTCTCGGTTACCGGCGGCTTATGAATCTAGACGACCATCGCAGGTGCGACATCCCTGTTAGCGGGACCCAGTCAGCCCGGGTGGCTACCAGCCCCGCGGGATGGACCGGCCGGCTGAAGGCACCCGGCGCGGACGTTGACAGCATCACTGGCTTCCGTGACGATGAATCCCGAATCACGTTCGGCGCCACTCGTCATGGACGCCCACCGAGATCGCATGCCGCCAACCCCCACCGGGAGCCAGCATGGTCAAGCCGTTGCCCCGCGCCCGTTTCACCCGGCCCCGCCCCCTCCGCACCCTGATCGCCCTGGCCGGCGCGCTCTGCCTGCTCGCGTCCGGGACCGTGGCCGCCCAGGCCGCCGGGCCCGTGCTGCCGTCCAAGGACCCGTTCTACACCTACAGCGGCTCCAAGCCGCTGAGCCAGATCGCGCCCGGCACGGTGCTGAAGAAGCGGCCGATCACCCTGGACATCGCCAGCCTGACGGTGCCGTACGCGTCCGAGCAGGTGCTGTACCGCACCACCGGCGAGCTCGGCCAGCCCACGGTCACCGTGACGACGATCATCAACCCGCTGGCGTCGCCGCTGGGCACCAAGATCGTCTCGTACCAGACCGCTTACGACGCGCTGGGATCGGAATGCGACCCGTCCTACACCCTGCGCGGCGGGAACCCGGGCAACACCACCGCCCAGGCGGAGGCCGCGATCATCGCGACGTACGTGACGGCCGGCTTCACGGTCACGGTGCCCGACTACGAGGGCACCAGCCTCGACTGGGGCGCGGGCCAGGAGTCCGGGTACGGCACCCTCGACGGCATCCGCGCCGCCGAGAACTACCTGGCCGTGCCCAGCTCCACCCAGGCCGGCATGCTCGGCTACTCCGGCGGGTCGATCGCCACCGAGTGGGCCAGCGAACTGGCGCCCAAGTACGCGCCCGAGCTGAACATCATCGGCGCCGCCTCGGGCGGCGTGCCGGTCAACTTCGCGCACAACCTCACTTACATCAACGGCGGCACCTCGTGGTCCGGTGTCATCCCCGCGGTGCTGCTGTCGCTGGGCCATGCGTTCGGGGTGAACGTGGACCACTACCTGTCCGGCTACGGCAAGCAGATCGCCGCCCAGGTGGCCGGCCAGTGCATCGCCTCGTTCGCCGCCGCCTATCCGGGGCTGACTTACCAGCAACTGGTCAAGGTGCAGTACCAGAACGTTTTCCAGATCCCGGTCCTGGTCAGGATTCTCAACAAGCTGATCATGGGAACCACGCCGGGACATCCGGCCGAGCCGCTGCTGCTCGGGGTGGGGAACGCCGACGGCACCGGTGACGGGATCATGATCGCCGGCGACGTGCAGGAGCTCGCCTACGAGTACTGCCAGCAGGGCGTGCCGGTCACGTTCGACACCTACTCCGGCCTGCCGCACACCGAGGCGGCGGTCCCGTTCGAGACGCACGCGCTCACCTTCCTGGAGAACCTGTTCCTCGGGCTGCCGGCGCCGAACGGATGCTCGTCGATCAGCCCGGGCAACTCGCTGGCTCCGCTGCCCAAGCCCGGCACGTAGCTGCGGCACGTGGCTGGCCCCGGGTGCGTGCGCCCCCGGGGCCTGCTCTGGTTGCGGTGTGACCTGGTGCTACGGGGTGGCGAGCATCCCGTCGGTGTTGCCTGCGCTGTCGGTGTAGAAGCCGACCAGGTCGCCGGCAGCGTTGATCCCGTTGACGACCGTGCTGCCGATGCCGTTCGGGTCGTCGATGGACTGCCAGTGCGAGACCGGGCCCAGCGGGGCGGTCAGCACGAACCCGTGCATCACGCCGGAGCCGTCCAGGTACGAGCCGACGATCTGGTCGCTCTTGTTGATCCCGAACGCCTGGGTGTTGGTGCCGCCAGGGAACTGGTAGGCGGTCAGCCGGCCGGCGTGCCGCAGCCAGCTGGAGGTGGCACCGGTGCTGTCGGTGCTGAAGCCGACGATGTCACCCGCGTTGTTGATGCCGGTCGCCACAGCGCTGACCCCGGGCACCTTGATCGCGGTGAACACGCCGGTAGCCTGGTTCACCTTGTAGGCGTGCGAGTGGCCGGCCGCGTCGTTGTAGAAGCCGACCGCCACGCCGTTGTTATTGACGCCCAGCAGCTGGTTGACCGAGCCCGCGACTTTGGGCGTGCTGGCGTCGGTGTACGACGCGAACACCCCGTTCCACTCCACGAAGCCGCGGTTGGTGCCCTTCGCGTTGACCCAGAACCCGCTGGTGTTGCCCTTGTCGTCGATCCCGGTCACCTGGGTCTGCGCCGAGCCGGGGAAGTTCTCGCTGACGTAGTTGCCCTGGCCGTACGGCGGGTTCAGCAGGTAGCCCTTGTTGGGGTGGCCGACGGCACCGCTGCCGAAGTAACCGGAGATCACGTTGTGGACGTTGATCCCCAGCAGCTGGTTGAACGTCGGGTCGGCGTTGTCGTTGAGGGTCGTGAAGGTGTAAGTGGCTGACGTCGTCGTGCCGGCGTGCGCCGCCGACGACAGCAGGCCGAGCGCGCCGGCGCCGCCGGCGATGGTGACAGCGAGGGCGGCGACCGAACGCCGGACGCGGTGGGACTGGTGGTGCATCATGGCAGGTTCCCTTTTTCTGGCTTACCCCGGTATGAGGTCTGTTGTCTGGAGCCTGCTGCAGCAGCGCCGCCCGGCCATCCGTGCTGAGCACGGATGCGCCACTGACGCGATACGGAAAGTTTTGTCAGCCGGTCAGGACACCGCGGGCGGCTGGTCGGTGCGGGAGTCCGGCCCGCGCTCGGCCAGCGGGCCGGTGGTGGGGGCGGAATAGCCGCCGATCCACTCGTCCTTCCAGGCGTGGTCGAACTGCTCGTCGTTGCAGCCCGGGCGGTAGACCGCGGTGAGCTCGCGGGCGATCTGCTCCCGGTGCCCCCGGCTGCCGCCGGGCACCTCATAGGTGCAGATGTACACCTTCCACTTCGAGCCGGCCCGGCGCACCCAGCAGTGCGCCCGCGGGTGCTGGAACGGGAACCGCTCCGCCGACAGGTCGTCGGAGTGGCCCACGTAGATGACCGCGTACCGCTCCGCGCTGGTGTCCGGATCCGGCTTGTAGACGATCGCGTAGACCGCGGGGCTGGCCGCCGGGGTCCAGCCGCCGAGCAGCCGCGGCCCCTCGAACGGGTAGCCGGCCAGCGTGCCGAGCCTGATCATCCGGGGACGTCCTCCTCCTCGCTGACCGCCTCGACCCGCACCACCGGGCACACCGGCAGCCGGGCGGTGGCCACCGCCCGGGCGAACTCCTCGGTGGCCCGCTCGATCGCCTCGTCCCGGCTGTCCGCCTGCACCACCAGCTGGGCGCCGTAGCGGTTGGTGCCGATCCCGGTGGCGATGCCAGAGCTCGTGGCGACCGCGTCGGCGAGCTCGACGACCTGCTCGCGCGACAGCACCTGGTCTCCCTCGGCCTCGATGCCCACGCTCCACCTCACCGGCTGCTCCCCCTCCTTGTTGTTGGTGGGCGGTTTGGTGTTCACCGGTGAACACCAAACCGCCCACCAACCGCCTTCCGCGCCGCGGATGCGGGCGCGGCGGGCGGCTAGTTCAGCGTCGGCAGCAGCTCCGCCAGCTCTTCCAGGCTGCGCAGGTCGTGACCGGACAGCAACAGGTCGATGTGCGGCGCAGCCACCATCATGCCAAGTGTGCTCGGCCGGAACTCACGGTCGTCGCCCTTGTGCGGGTTCAGCCACACCAGCGTGTGGCAGAGCCGGGACAGCCGCTGCATCGCGGTCGCCAGCACGTCGGGATCGCCCCGGTCCAGGCCGTCCGAGCAGATCAGCACCACTCCGCCGCGGCACAGCCCGCGGCGGCCCCAGTCCCGGACGAACGCGTCCAGCGACTCGCCGATCCTGGTGCCGCCCTCCCAGTCGAACACCTCCCCGGCGGCCCGCTGCAGCGCGGCGTCCGGGTTCCGCCCCTCCAGCGCCTTGGTGATGCGGCTCAGCCGGGTGCCGAAGCAGAACACCTCCACCTTCGCCGCCGCGCGGTTGGCGCAGTACGCGAACTGCAGCAGGTTCCTGGAGTAGTCGGCCATCGAGCCGGAGATGTCCAGGATGAAGATCAGCGGCCGCAGCCTGACCCGGCGCTGCCGCCACAGCAGCCCGGCGGGCTCGCCGTGCATGCGCATCGTCTCGCGGATGGTGCGGCGCAGGTCGGGCGTCCGCCCGGAGCGGGCCGGCACGGTGCGCCGGGTGCGCCGCCGCGGCGGGGTGAGCCGGATCCTGGACATGATCCGGCGCAGCGCGGCCAGTTCCTCTTGGGTGCAGGCGGCGAACGACTTGTGCTTGAGCGACTCCACGTCGGAGGCCATCCAGCCGAGGACCGCCTCCTCCTCCTGCCCCTCGCCGGGCGGGTCGGTGGCCGGGATGTTGAGCACGGCCTCGTCCTCGCCGGTCACCTTGGCCTTGAGCGTCAGCAGCTCGGCGGCCGGGCCGCCTGCGTCCAGGAAGTACCTGCGGAACACCTCGTCGTAGACGCTGATGCTGTCCCGCTTGCTGACCAGGGTGGTGCGCCCGGCCCAGTACAGGTCGACCAGGTCGGTCGGGTCCAGCGCGGTCATCGCGGTGCAGTAGGCGGTCGCGTCGCCGGTGCCGACGGGCAGCCCGGCGCCGCGCAGCTCGCGCACGAAGTTCACCAGTACGCCGGTGAACGCCGTGTCAGGCACCCGGCGCGGTCCTGTCAGGCACCGGACGTGATCTCTTCCAGGTTCTCCCTGACCAGGTCGAGGTCGTCGCGTTCCTTCACCACGGCGCCGAGCGTGTCCTCGGCGGCCTGAGGGTCCAGGCCGGTCCCGCCCAGGAAGCTCAGGGTGCGCGCCCAGTCGATCGTCTCGGCGACGCCGGGCGGCTTGGCCAGGTCGAGCTCACGCAGCCGGTGTACCGCGGCGACCACCTTGCGGGCCAGCGCCTCCGACACGCCGGGCTCGCGCAGCAGCACGATTTCCAGCTCGCGCTCGGCGGTCGGGTAGCCGATCCAGTGGTACAGGCAGCGGCGCTTGAGCGCGTCGTGCAGTTCGCGGGTGCGGTTGGAGGTGAGCACTACCAGCGGCGGGCTCTCCGCCTTGACCGTGCCGATCTCCGGGATGCTGATCTGGAAGTCAGACAGCACCTCGAGCAGGAAGGCCTCGAACTCGTCGTCGGCGCGGTCCACCTCGTCGATGAGCAGCACCGCCTGGTCACCCCGGCGGACCGCCTCCAGCAGCGGCCGCTCGAGCAGGAACTTCGGTCCGAAGACCTTGTCCACGGACTCCTCGTCGGCGAGCTGCCGCTCGGACAGCGCCCGGATGTGCAGCATCTGCCGCGCGTAGTCCCACTCGTAGAGGGCCTGGTTGGTATCGATGCCCTCGTAGCACTGCAGCCGGATCAGCTTGCGGCCGAACACCGACGCCAGCACCTTGGCGACCTCGGTCTTGCCGACCCCGACCTCGCCCTCGAGCAGGATGGGGCGGTGCAGCGACAGCCCGACGAGCAGCGCCGTGGCCAGACCGCGATCAGCCAGGTAGCCGCCCTGGCGCAGGACCTCGGTGAGGTCACCGACGGTCTGCGGATAATCCATCCAGCGCTCTCCTCGCGGCCGTCATCCCGCCTCAGGCGGGATCCGCGGATCCGAGCACAAGATCCCGGATGGTCCCGCCGTCGGGCCGCAGCTTACCCTCGCGCTCCAGCTTGTCCCGCCACGCGGCGCGCAGGTCCTCGTCGTCGCCGGCGACGCCGTCGAAGCCGACACCGGCCATCCGCTTGCAGGCTTTGGTATTGCCGTTATCGACGAGGTCAGCGCTGCTCTGGCCCTGTGCGCTCCACACCCCGCGCAGCACCTCAAGGGCCTCTTCAGGCTCACGACTCATGTCCGGGCACCCTCCAGCCGACACTGCTGTCTGGATGCCACTGTAATTCCCGGCGGCCGGGCCGGCGACGCCAGATTAATGATTCTCTTATCTGGCGCCGCCGGGCCCGGCCGGCGACGGCCTAAGTCAGCCGTTGCCCGCGGGACAGGGATTGGCCATGGTCGCGCTCCGGAAATCGTTCAGCCGGATGGTGACCAGGCCGTACGGCGCCGTCGGGTAGTGGATCGCACGCAGCGGGCCGAACTCGGCTTTCGCGCTGCCACCGAACGTGTTGGTGGTACCCGGGATGTACGGACCGCCTTCCTGCCACATGCAGCCGCTTGGCGTGTTGCGGGTGGTGTAGAAGGGATAGAAGTTGGAGTTGGGCGGCGGGTTCACGCAGCCCACCCCCGGATGCGGGTCGGCCGGGTTCTGGACGTGCCGCTGGCACGGGGTGTTCACCCGGAACGCCGTGTCACTCGACTCGTTCCGCGACTGGTCCCCCTCGAACGCCATCGACGAGAAGTTGTCGCCTCCGGTGGTCGGACTGGAGAACAGCTGGGACGTCGGGTGCAGCAGTGCATCCGCCACCGGGTTGCTGATCGAGCCCGGCCAGTTGAAGCCGTACGGCACGCCGTCGAAGTCGCCGTCGATGTCGCCGAGGCACCCAGCGATCTTTACGGCGAGTGACGCCGACGCGGGCAGGCACAGGTTGTCGTCGCCCAGCGGATCCAGCCCGGCCGTGTCACCGTTGTTGGTGTCGGAGCCGAGCGGCTGGAGGCAGGTGCTGAGCGGGTCGGTACCCACCTTGCCGCAGTACTCGAAGTGCCCGATCTCGTCGGAGAACGCGATGTTGTAGGTGTGCGCCGCGCTCACGTTGCGGGTCAGCGGCGACGAGGTGCTGTACTCCGCGTGGAAGTTCCACGGCGTCGCCGTGCACGTCTTGGCCTTCGGAGCCCAGTTCACGGTGGCGAACCCGTTGGACGCGCTGGCGGTCATCGACCCGGAGGTGTTCGTGGTGTGGTCGGTGATCGTCACCCGCAGGCCGTTCGGCGTGTCGAACAGGTGCGTCGTGATGTTGTCCCCCGCATTCATCAGGAGGTCCTTGCTGAGGACCGGGATGAAGTGCTCGGGGTGCAGCGGGCTCCCTGGCGCCGTTGACACGCCGTTCTTGGTGATGAACGCGAAGTTCACCGGCTCCGGGCCGGCACTGTTGAGGCACGCGGTGTTGTTCAACGCGCCGGTGTTCGAGTTGTTCTGGAACGTGTCGATGTTCAGCGCCGCGCACCATTGCGTCGCGCTGCACCCGACTCCCATCGGCTGCGGCACCCAGCCCGGCGGGTAGAACTGCATTTCCTCATAGGCCTGGCCCGGGCCGAGCCCGAAGTAGTGCGAGTTGTTGCGGTTCTGGCTCGCGAAGATGTTCTTGTTGCTGTCCGGGGTGCACGGCACGGCCGGATGGCCGGGTATCCCGCCCACGTTGGGCGAGCCGTTGGGATCGCACATCACCATGCCGAACCAGAACGCCGGGTGCAGCTGGAAGCCGAACGTCCCGCCGCTGCCGTCCTGCCGGGGCCGGGTGGGCGGATCCTTGGGCAGCACCATCTGCCAGGTGACGTCGTTACCCGCGCCCGGGTGGTCGGAGTAGAACAGCGTCGCCGGCTCGTCGTGACCGATATAGGGCAGGACCCGCGCGCCGGCCTGCACGGCCTTCTTGTAGCCGGCGAGCTCGTCCCAGGTGGTCGCCGGCTCGGTGCAGATGAACCCGTTGCTGCCGCAGAAGTGCTGCAACCCGGCGATCTTCGTCGTCGCGTTCGAAGGAAGCTTGGACTGTACCGCGGTGCCAGCCGATGAGACACCGTGGCCCGCGGCAAGGGCACCTGTTAATGCCCCCGCTACCACGACCGCGGAAAGGCTGACAGCAAGCACACGTCGCATGACAACCGACCTCCTCACGAGGCAACCAGCCCACCGACGTTTCCGTTATACGGTTCCCCAACCAGTGTTACAAGAGAGGTAAAGGGCGCGGTTCCATAACGGCTAGCGCGCTAGCCGGGCAACTCGAACGGCAGTTTGATCCCGTCCAGGGCGTCCGGGCACGGGCAGTCGCGCCCGGCCGGCAGGTCCTCGATGATCTTCTCGACGAGCTGCCGCAGCCGGGGGACATTCTGCGCGAACACCTCGAGCACCTCGGCGTGGGTGACGCCGTCGCCCTCCGCGGCGCCGGCGTCGGTGTCGGTGACCAGCGCGAGCGTGGTGTAGCAGAGGGCCAGCTCGCGGGCCAGCACCGCCTCGGGCAGGGCGGTCATCCCGACCAGCGTCCAGCCCTGCGCGGCGTACCACTGCGACTCGGCGCGGGTGGAGAACCGCGGGCCCTCGATGACGACGAGGGTGCCGGATGACGCGGGCACCCAGCCGGACGCGCGCGCGGTCGCCGCCGCATGCGCCCGGCCGACCGGGCAGTAGGGGTCGGCGAACGGCACGTGCACGGCGCCGCCGGCGTCATAGAACGTCTGCTCCCGGCTGGTGGTGCGGTCCACTAGCTGGTCCGGGATGACCAGGGTGCCGGGGCCGTAGGAGGGGGTCAGCGAGCCGACCGCGCTCGGCGCGAGCACCTGCCGGACGCCCAGCGAGCGCAGCGCCCACATGTTCGCCCGGTACGGGATGCGGTGCGGCGGGAAGCGGTGGTCACGTCCGTGCCGGGGCAGGAACGCCACCCGGCGGCCGGCTACCTCGCCGATCATGACCGGGTCGCTCGGCGGGCCGAACGGGGTCGGCACGGTGATCTCCTCGGCCGAGGAGAAGAACTCGTAGAAGCCGGAATCCCCCGATGACGCCGACCAGGCCTGCGTCCGGGCCGTCAGCCATTGCCCTCAGGAGCCGGAGCTGGAGCTGGCGGGCTGGGATGCCTTCGCGTCACCGGACTTCTTCTTGCCGTCCGACGTGCTCTCCGACGAGCCGGAAGCTGCCGGGGAGTCCTTCTTCCCGTCGCCCGAGCCGTTCGGCTTGGCCGCCTTGGGGCCGCCGTCCTCGCTCGCGACGGGGACCTTGCGGCTGTCGGTCCGGTAGAAGCCGGACCCCTTGAACACGATACCGACCGGCGAGTACACCTTGCGCAGGCTGCCGCCGCAGGCCGTGCACACGGTCAGCGGTTCGTCGGTGAACCGCTGCACCGCTTCGACCTGCTCCCCGCAGGTGGTGCACGCGTACTGATACGTAGGCACGGGGCCTCCTTCTGGCCTTCGCGCGCTAGCACTCGCGCCGTTCGACTGCTAAATCCTAGCCTAGGGCGGGGTCAGCCTGGTCAGTCCGGCGGTCGGCTGGGCAGCCATCCGTACCGGGTGATCGAGCCGCCCGGACGGGACGACGTCGAACAGCTCGCCGTCGTAGAGCAGCACGATCGTGGGGATCAGCGGCCCGACGCGGGTGAGCGCGCGGTCGTAATAACCACGGCCGCGGCCGAGCCTATTCCCGCGGCGGTCGGCGGCGAGCGCAGGCACGATGACCAGATCCGCGCTCGCGATCGAATGCCGGACCTGCGCCTCCGCGGGCTCCAGCAGGCCGTTGCTGGCCAGGGTCATCGAGTCGGGTCCCTCGTAGGATCCCCAGTCAAGTTCGCCGTCCGAACGCGCCAGCGGAAGCAGCACGTAGGTCCCGCGTTTCCACAGCGCATAGACCAGGCCGCGGGTGGAGGGCTCGGTATCGATGGAGTAATAGGCGGCGACCGTGCCGGCCATCTGCGCCTCGGGCAGGGCGAGGATGGCATCGCGCAGCAGCCTGCCCGCTTCGGCCTGCTGTTCGTCGGTCAGCCCGGCCCGCGCCACCCGGATGTGGCGCCGGAGTGCTGCCTTGGCGTCGCGCAGCGCGGCCTCCGCGTCCCGCAGATCCCCGATGATGCCTCCTTGCCAGGACTGTCACAGTCACGGCAGCAAGAAGCCTACGCCGCCGTGGACATGCCGCGGTGTCGCTGCGGCTAGGGTTGCGTTCATGGCCGACTTTCCCGCCGTGACCAAGGCAGTCATACCAGCTGCCGGGCTGGGCACCCGGTTCCTGCCGGCGACCAAGGCAACCCCCAAGGAAATGCTGCCCGTGGTCGACAAGCCAGCCATCCAGTACGTGGTCGAGGAGGCAGTGGCCGCGGGCCTGGATGACGTACTGCTCATCACCGGCCGCAGCAAACGCTCCATCGAGGACCACTTTGACCGCGCCTACGAGCTCGAGGAAGCGCTCGCGGCCAAGGACGACACCGACAAGCTGGCCCAGGTGCGCGAGTCCAGCGAGCTGGCCCACGTGCACTACGTGCGCCAGGGCGACCCGCGCGGGCTCGGCCACGCGGTGCTCTGCGCCGCGCGGCACGTCGGCTCGCAGCCGTTCGCGGTGCTGCTCGGCGACGACCTCATCGACGCGAGGGACCGGCTGCTCACCCGCATGATCGAGGTCCGGCAGCAGTACGGCGGCAGTGTCGTGGCGCTGATGGAGGTCGATCCCGAGCAGGTGTCGCAGTACGGCTGCGCCGCGATCGAGCCGACCGGCGAGGACGACGTGGTCACGGTCACCGACCTGGTCGAGAAGCCGGTCCCCGGCGAGGCGCCGAGCCGGTGGATCATCATCGGCCGCTACGTCTGCGACCCGGCGGTGTTCGACGTGCTGCGCGAGACCCAGCCCGGGCGCGGCGGCGAGATCCAGCTCACCGACGCGCTGAAGGTGCTGGCCAGCCGCGGCCACGGTAACGACGGCGGCGGCGTGACCGGGGTGCTGTTCCGCGGCCGCCGCTACGACACCGGCAACAAGCTCGACTACCTGCGCACCATGGTCCAGTTCGGCTGCGAGCGGCCGGACCTCGCCCAGGAGTTCGTGCCCTGGCTCCGCAAGTACCTGGACGATTTGCAGTGACAACAGAGCAGCAGCACGAGCACGAGCACGGCGGGCACGAGCACGGCGGGCACGACAGCAGCGGCCTGGTGTCGGTGGACGACCACCTAGCCGAACTGGTCGCGATGATCCGCCCGCTGGCGCCGATCGAGCTCACCCTCACCGAGGCGGAGGGCTGCGTGCTCGCGGCCGACCTCAGGGCCGGCCACCCGCTGCCCTCGTTCGACAACTCGGCGATGGACGGCTACGCGGTCCGGGCAAGCGACGTCGCCGCCGCCACCGACCGCTCCCCTGTCGTCCTGCCAGTCACCGGCGAGATCGCGGCCGGCGATACCGGCGCTTACGCGATAGCCCCGGGCATGTGCGTTCGGATCATGACGGGTGCACAGCTGCCCGCGGGCGCTGATGCCGTCGTGCCGGTGGAGTGGACCGACGACGGCGACACGAAGGTGGCGATCCGGCAGCCCGCCGGGGCCGGCAACGCGGTCCGCCGCACCGGTGACGACGCGCGCGCGGGCGACGTGCTCCTGACCGCGGGAACCGTGCTCGGCCCGGCGCAGATCGGCCTGGTCGCGGCCGCCGGCGGCGGAACGGCGCTGGTGCGCCCGCGGCCGCGGGTCGCGGTGATCTCGACCGGGAACGAGCTGGGCGAGCCGGGCACGCCGCTGACGCCGGGGAAAATCTGGGAGTCCAACAGCTTCATGCTGGCCGCCGCGGCGCGGCAGGCCGGCTGCCTGGCCTACCGGTCCACCACTGTCCCGGACGACCCGCACCAGCTGCTGGACGCGATCGAGGACCAGTTCCTGCGCGCTGACCTGGTGCTGACCAGCGGCGGGGTGAGCATGGGCGGCGCGAACGACGTGGTCAAGGACGTGCTCAGGCGGCTCGGCACGGTCACGTTCCGCAAGGTCGCGATCCAGCCCGGGATGCCGCAGGGGTTCGGCGTGGTCGGGCCGGACGCGACGCCGATCATCACGCTGCCCGGCAACCCGGTCAGCGCCTACGTCTCGTTCCAGGTATTCGTCCGGGCCGCGCTGGACGCGCTGCTGATGACCCGTGAGCTGCGGCTGCCGGTGACCCGGGCGGTGCTGGCCGGGCCGCTCAAGGCGCCGCCAGGCCGCCGGGCGTACCTGCGCGGCCTGCTCAACCAGACGGACCGGACGGTGACCCCGCTCGGCAACCAGGGGTCCCACCAGCTCGCCACGCTCGGCCGGGCCAACTCACTGATCGTCGTGCCGGAGTGGGTCATCAAGATGGCCGAGGGCGACGAGGTTGACGTGATGAGCCTGCCGTGAGCGACGCGCGCGTAGCGAGCGGAGAAGCGAACCAGAAGGCACGGGGTGACGCGCGCGTAGCGAGCCAGGCGGCACGGGGCGGTCCCCTCACCCACCTGGACGCGGCCGGGCAGGCGCGGATGGTGGACGTCTCGGGGAAGGACGTGACCGCGCGGTCGGCGCGGGCGTCCGGCCGGGTGCTGCTGTCCGCCGGCGCTGTCGCGGCGCTGCGGGCCGGCGAGGTGCCGAAGGGTGACGCGCTCGCGGTCGCCCGGATCGCCGGCATCATGGGGGCCAAGCGCACGCCGGAGCTGATCCCGCTGTGTCACCCGATCGGGCTGCATTCGGTGCAGGTGGAGCTGGCCGTTGCCGACGAGGGCGTGCTGCTGTCCGCGACCGTGCGCACGGCGGACCGGACCGGGGTCGAGATGGAGGCGCTGACGGCCGTGACCGTCGCGGCGCTCGCGCTGATCGACATGGTCAAGGCGGTGGATCCGGCCGCGGTGATCAGCGACGTGCGGGTGGAGGAGAAGGCCGGCGGCAAGAGCGGGCGGTGGAGCAGACCGTGATCAGGGCGCTGGCCATCACCGCGTCGAACCGCGCCGCGGCCGGGGTGTACGAGGACCGGTCCGGGCCGGTACTGGTCGAGCTGCTGCGTTCGGCCGGATGCAACCCGGTGGACGGGCCGGTCGTCGTGCCGGACGGCGAGCCGGTGGAGACGGCGTTGCTGGAGGCGATCGCGGCCGGCTATGACGTCGTGGTGACCACGGGCGGGACCGGGCTCACCCCGGGCGACCTGACGCCGGAGGTGACCCGGCAGGTGATCGACCGGGAGGTGCCAGGGATCGCGGAGGCGATACGCGCCGCGGGTGCGGCCGCCGGGGTACCGTCGGCCATCTTGTCCCGCGGCATCGCCGGGCTGGCCGGGCGGACGCTCATCGTCAACCTGCCCGGTTCCACCGGCGGGGTCAGGGACGGGATGACAGTGCTGCAGTCCGTGCTCGGGCATGCCGTGGACCAGGCACACGGCGGCGATCACGCCGCCCGCAAGGCGCCCTGATGGCCGCGGACCAGGATCCGGCGCAGAATGGTGGAGTGAGTGCGTGGCGCTGGACGCCTGGCCGGGGGGAAGATTGAACCGTGTCACGAATGCGTGGATGGCCGGCCACGCTGATTGAGCCGGGCCTCGTGGGCGCCTCAGTCGGCTTGCGACCGGTCCGCGCCCGCGACGCGTCCGCCTGGCGTGACATGCGGGTGCGGAACGCGGCCTGGCTGCGGCCGTGGGAGCCGACCAACCCTGAGACGCCGCTGTACCGGTCCGGGCTGGGCCCGTACATCGCCATGGCCCGCGCCATGCGGCGTGAGGCACGGCACGGGCAGGCGTTGCCGTGGGTAATCACCTACAACGGCGCGTTCGCCGGCCAGCTGACTGTGGGCAGCATCGTCTGGGGCTCGGCCCGCGCGGCCCAGGTGGGCTACTGGGTCGGCGAGGAATGGGCCGGCCGCGGCGTCACCCCGACCGCGCTGGCGATGGCGGTTGACCACTGCTTCTTCGCCGTCGGGCTGCACCGGGTCGAGGCGAGCATCCGGCCGGAGAACCACGCCAGCCGCCGGGTGGTAGAAAAGCTCGGGTTCCGCGAGGAGGGCGTCCGGCGGCGTCACCTGCACATCGACGGGGCGTGGCGGGACCATCTCTGCTACGCGCTTTCGGTGGAAGACGTTCCGGGCGGGGTACTCCCGCGCTGGCGCAGTGCGCTGGCCGCTGCCCGTTCGGGGGCTAGCTGATTTTCAGAGGCCGGCGCCGGGCTCGCCCGGCGCAGCGGCGCGATGGCCTGTTCGGGGCTCGCTCGGCGCAGCCGCGTGATGCCCGAGAGTGCTTCTGACCGGCTATCTCACGACACACCGGGCCGAATGCTCGTCAACGGCGATCAAGACCTTTACCGTGCGTGACGTGGGCCCGTCCGTGATTGCCGTATGCGCCGGGCACGGCAGCTTGAGCTGCGCGTGCCGCGGACCGGTCCGCCGTGGGCGCAGGCAGGGGGACGGCCGGTGAGCAGCGCGATCCTCTACCTCGCGATCATTGCCATCTGGGCGTGCGTCCTCATCCCCCGGTGGCTCAAACGGGACACGTCGCAGGCGAAAAAGTCGAAGTCGTCGCGCGAGCTGCCTGCTGACGCTGATGCTGACGCCGGGGGAACGGGAGTTCAGATGGCCGATGACGCTGGCCGGGGCGGCGCCGCGGACGAGCTGGACGACGGCCGGGACGAGTTCGCCGGCTACGAGCCGGGCGCGCGGCCGGCGGATTCGGAGGCGCGGACCCGGATCCTGGCCGCGCGGCGCCGGATGCTGATGATGCTCGTCGCGCTCGCCGTGGTGGCGCTGGGGATCGTGGCCGTCGGGCTGGCCGCCTGGTGGGTGGCGGCGCCGCCGGCCCTGATGCTCGGCGCGTACCTGCTGCTGCTGCGCGAAGCCAGGCGCGCGGACGCCGAGCGGACGCTGCTGCTGGCCGCCGCCGCTGCCGACCGGGCAGAAGAGGAGGAGCGGCAGCGGGCCGAGCGGGAGGCCGCTGAGCGGCGCGAGGAGCCGCGGACGGCGCGGATCATCGACATCTCCGACCGGGTGCGGGACGAGCTGTACGACCAGTACGCGGACGCCGAGCGGCGCGCCGTGGGCGACTGAGGCGGCGGTTTGCCTGCGGCCGCACGGGCGGATCGGCGCGGGTAGGTGCCGGTGTTTGCTACGCTGACTGGCGTCCGTTGGGGCTGTGGCGCAGTCCGGTAGCGCACCTCGTTCGCATCGAGGGGGTCAGGGGTTCAAATCCCCTCAGCTCCACCCA
>CAVPBZ010000004.1:0-158158 GCA_963702235.1 uncultured Actinomycetes bacterium | reverse complement strand
GGCTCCGCACCAGTCCTATGCCTCGCGATGAGACGGGTTTTCTTTCCTCCCGGACAGGTTGTTTCAGTGTGACTACTCAAGTAATCGAGCTGGCCATTCTGTTGGTAGTTTCACTGTGACTAGTACGGTCGTTTCAGTGCGACTACTCGCGCTGACCCGAAATGGCCGGCCTGGTCATTCCGGCCGGCGGCTGAATCGGCGGCGGCTGACTACCGCTCAGCCGGTCTCCATGACCTGGAAAGCCTCGGCCAGCCTGCCCTCGGGCCAGCCCGCCTGCCCGGCGTTGCGGGCCAGCCAGCCGCGGATGAAGTCCTCCAGCCCCTCCATCTGCCCGGTCTGGCTCTCGTGCGCCCGCAGCGCCGCGACCTTGCGGCCGAACGTGCTGGTGACGTCCACGTAGTGGTTGGGCGCCGAGCCGGGCATCCAGACCTCGCGGACGGTCCAGGCGGGAAGCCCCTCGTCGGACACCAGCTCGGGGAACGCGAACGGGTTGCGGGCATCGGGGTAGACGGCATCCAGCGCCGCCGAGCCGACCGCGCGGTGGTCGGGATGGCTGGCCGGTATCCGCGCGTAGTTACGCTCGGGGGTCGGGCACAGCAGCCGGTCCGGCCGGACCTCCCTGATCACCCGGGCCAGATCCCGGCGCAGGCCGAGCGTGGCCTCCACCCGGCCGTCGGGGTAGCCGAGGAAGCGCAGGTCGGACACGCCCACGCACTTGGCCGCCGCGGTCTGCTCGGCCCGGCGCATGGGGGCTATCTCGTGCCGGGGGACCGACTCGTCATAGCCGCCCGCGTCGCCGTCGGTCACCATGCAGTAGGTGACCTCTATCCCGGCGTCGGTCCACAGCGCGACCGTGCCCGCGGCGGAGAAGTCCACGTCATCCGGATGGGCGTTGACGACCAGGATTCGCTTGACCTCAGAGTCTTCCAGCACGCTGACGATCCTACGGAGTCCGAACGGCTGCCGGTTCCCGGCTGGGCACCCGGCCGGCGGGCCGGTCCCGGGTCAGCCGAACCGGCCGTTCACGTAGTCGGCGGTCCGCGGGTCGGCCGGGGCGTCGAAGACCTGCTCGGTCGGTCCCGATTCCACGATGTGCCCGGGCGTGTTCTCGGCGGCCAGGAAGAAGGCGCAGTTGCGGGAGACGCGCTGGGCCTGCTGCATGTTGTGCGTGACGATCACGATCGTCACCTGGTTCTCCAGCTCCGTGATCGTGTCCTCGATCCGCCGCGTGGAGGTCGGGTCCAGCGCCGAGCAGGGCTCGTCCATCAGCAGCACGTCCGGCGAGACCGCCAGCGCCCGGGCGATGCACAGCCGCTGCTGCTGGCCGCCGGACAGCGCGCCGCCGGGCGACCGCAGCCGCCGGTGCATCTCGTTCCACAGCCCGGCCCGGCGCAGGCTCCCTTCCACCACCGCGTCCTTGTTGGCGACCTTGATGCCGGCCAGCTTGAGCCCGCTGGCCACGTTGTCGTAGACGGACATGGCCGGGAACGGGTTCGGCTTCTGGAACACCATGCCGATCCGGCGCCGGATATCGACCGGGCGCTGCCGGGCCAGGTAGATGTCCTCATCGCCGAGCAGCACCTCGCCGCCCAGGCTGGCCCCGGGCACCATCTCGTGCATCCGGTTGAGAATGCGCAGGAAGGTGGACTTGCCGCAGCCGGACGGGCCGATCAGCGCGGTCACGGCGCCCGGTTCCATCATGAGTGACACGCGGTCGAGCACCTTGTGCGTGCCGAACCACGCCGACACCTTGCGCGCCTCCAGCCCGACCAGGCGGCCGGGCAGGACCGCCGCATCGCCCGGGATCTGCTGGTAGTCCAGCAGTGCGGTCTCGGCCGGATCCTGGCGCCCCTCGGCCGGCGGGGTGATGTCAGTCAATGCATCCGCTCCATCTCATCTGCCGCCGTTGGCGGTCGTCAGTACACGTTGGGCAGCAGGACCGCGAGATTCTGGTACAGGTTCCACAGCACCGCCAGCGCCAGCGGCACGGTCGCGAGATAGGCCGCCCAGGGCGACCAGCGGACGGCGGCGATCGTGCCGAGCCCCGCGACCAGGGCGAGCGCCAGGCCCCACGCCGCCGTCAGGCCCAGCGCGCTCTTGTCTCCCGCGAGCGGCAGCTCCGACACCGAGATCCCGCTGGCGACCCCCGGGCTGGGGTGCACGGAGGAGGTGAGGTCGGCATCCACCTCGAGGTAGTAGCTGGGGATGGTGGGGGACGAGGCGGTCAGCAGGAGGAGCCGGTTGGGCGCCGGATCCTGGATGATCTTCGTGCTGACGGCCACCGCCGCGACCGTGTAGGTGGATGAGCCCTGGCCGGTGATGGCGGTCATGGTGTCGCCGGGGCGTAGCCGGGCGATGGCCGAGAACGGCCCGCCGAAGGTCGCCCGGCGGCCGTAGATCGCCGCCACGCCCGGCTGGCCGGGAAGCGGCGTATCGGGCCGGTGCCCGGGGCCGGCCGTGAGGTTCTCCGGGGTGGTTCCCTGGACCACGACCAGGTCGCGTACCCCGATGCTCGGGATGTTCAGGATCGCTACCGGGGCTCCGGCCGCGGTCGGGCCGAGCGGCGCAGCCTCCCCTTGCACCCCGGCCAGCTCGGCCTGCAGCTTCGTGTAGAGAATGGTCTGGGTCCTGGCCTCCTGCACACCGGAGAGCCCGTACAGGTATGCCGCGAATCCCAGCAGGAAGATGGCGAGCAGCAGCAGGCCCGTGCCGACTCCGCGCAGGATCGATCGCTCCAGGTCGACCTGGGGAGGGGCGTCCTGACCGGCCTCCTCGGCGGCCTGCGCGGCGGCTGCGGCGGCCCCGGCCTCGGCGGGGGTTTCGGCTTCGGCAGGTGGTTCGGCCTCGGCCAGCTCGGTGTCAGCCATGCGCCTGCTTGCGGCGGCGCAGCCATACCGCCAGCGTGGGCGGGAGGACCACCGCCGCGATGATGCCGAGCGCCGTCAGCACCCCTAGCGCGGTCTGGCTGGCCTGGTCCGAGGCCAGGTTG
The DNA here is from genome assembly GCA_963702235.1 of uncultured Actinomycetes bacterium. GTDB lineage: Bacteria > Actinomycetota > Actinomycetes > Streptosporangiales > Streptosporangiaceae > PALSA-505. The sequence goes on along the minus strand of CAVPBZ010000004.1, from coordinate 155,169 downwards.
ACCACCTGCCCCGTCACCGGGCCGCCGACGGCCGAGCCCGACGGCCCGGTCGTGCCGGTGCCCGCGCCCGTGGTGCTGCCGGCCGAGGCGGCACCGCTCGAGCTGCCGGGGCTTGCGGTCGTGCTGCTGCCGGGGCCCGAGCTCGGGCCCCCGCTCGGGGCGACCCCCTTCCCGTTCTTGACCACGCAGGTGAGCGGCGCGCCGAGCTTGTCGCACGGCGACGGCTGCGGGGCGGTTTTCAGCAGGGTCAGCACGCCGTTCGTGAAGGTGGGATTGTTGCAGCCGGCCAGGGTCTTCGGGTTCGGCCCGGCGACGTGGCCGGGTACCTGGTTCGCCTGCGCCAGCCCGCCCTGCACCAGGTTGAGCGGCAGCGGCGAGTACCCGAGCTGCGCCATCTGCTGCTGGCCGGCGCACAGCAGGAAGTTGATGTACGTGCTGAGCGTCGCGCCCTTGCCGGCTGGGCTGGCAAAGATGGGCGGCGGCGTGGGACTTCTCGGCACGATCAGGTAGCTGTAGCTGGACAGCGGGTAGCTCCTGGGGTCGGTGAACGTGTAGACGTTGTCGAGGGTCTGCTGCAGGTACGTCGGGCTGCTGGGGTTCTCGTCGATCACGGCCTTGGTGAGCGCGACGGCCACGTTGGAGGCGCTGGGGAGCGCGAAGTACCCCCCCGGGTTGAGCACCTTGACCACCGGGTAGTGCGAGTTGAGCGCGTAGGCGTACTCGTCATAGCCGATCGCGCCGTCGCCGAAGCTCGACGTGATGTAGGTGGCGACGTTGTTGGAGCCGTTCTCCGCCTTCACGTTGCCCCAGCCCGACGGCGGGTAGAACTCGGTCTGCCCGCACGGGGGCTTGATGCCGGGGTGCACGTGCTGGCAGAACGCGTCCCACTGCGTCGGGAACAGGTGCGCCAGCCAGCGGGTGAGGAAGTACGTGGCGCCGGAGCCGTCGGAGCGGACCACCTGCGTGATCGGCAGGTTCGGCAGCTGGGCGCCGTAGATCTGCGTGATCCGGGGATCGTCCCAGTTGGTGATCGCGCCGGTGAAAATCTCCATGAGGACCTGCGGGGACAGCCGAAGGTTCGTGATGAGGTGCCCGGCCACGGTGATGTGGTACATGAACGCGGTGCCGCCCGCGGTGTCCGGTACGTAGGAATAGCTGTAGGGCGAGTGCTCGGCACCGGTGCCGCCGAGTTGGTCCAGGCCGTCGCGGAACGGCGGGTCCGAGCCGACGAAGTCGTACTGGTTGTTGATGTACCCGAGCCGGCCGGCCGCTGACCCGTCCGGGTTGTAGTTGGCCACGAGCCCGTTGGGCCGCAGGTCCTGTGCCCACTGGTCGATGGCCACCGATGCCCAGGAGGAGCCCGAGCCGCTGATCGATACGAAGGTCCCCGCGCTGGCCGGCGGCGACGCCGGGGCTAGTCCTAGCGCGGCTACTCCTAGCGCGGCCGCGATCCTGGCCGCGGGCCGGGCCAGGGCTCGCACGCGCAGCATGGTCCTCATGACTTCCTCCAGCGGGTCAGCGCCCGGGCTCTGCGGCTCTGCGCGGCGGTGGCCTGTCCGAGCCACCGCAGGCGGCCAGGGATGCCCCCTTCGGCCGACCCGGCCAGCGCGGACGAGCCGCCCAGGGCCAGGAGCGCGCCCAGGATCAGCAGGGCGGGCAGGGCGAAACGAGTCATCGGCGCGGGACCGGCGTGCGACGCGACCAGGCTGATCGGCTGATGCGGCGTCGGCGGGCGCGTGCCGCTGGGCGTCGTGGACCTGGTCGATGTCGGGCTAGGAGAGGGCGAGGGCGTACCGGCGCCAGTCCCCGGCCCCGGCACCGTTCCCGTCCCGCTACCCGTCCCCTTCCCGCTTCCGGGAGCGCCGCCACCGGTGTTCCCGGTCTGCTTGGCGACCTGGACGGCCAGTGTCTTCGTCTGCGCCGCCAGGTTCGCCGGCAGCGGCAGGTACCCGGCGGCCAGTTGTCCCGGTGCCGCGCCTGGGGTCTGTCCGGCCCCGGCGGCGAAGTCGAGGAAGCGGGCGATCGCCGCGGCCTTGGCGGGCGACAGCCCGCTGGTGGGCACCATCGCGTAGGTCACCATGGTCAGCGGGTAGGCGGTGGGGGTCTTGTCGGCCAGGTTGACTTGCAGGGTGCCGCTCCCGTTGCTGATCATGTGGCTCACCGCCGCGGCCATGCTGGCGGCGGTCGGCTGCACGTAATTGCCCGAGGCGTTGGGGATCGCGGCGGTGGGGAACTGGTCGAGGGCCGTGTCACCCTCGTCCAGGATCCCGAACAGCGCCCGGTCGCCCACGGGCTCGGGCGGGTCTTTGCTGAAGCCGGTGTTCGGCGGCGGGACCGGCTGGATACTGCCGGAGTTCTCGTTGAGGGCCTGATAGGTGACCGCTTGGCTCAGCGGGAACACCGGACTGTACTCCTGCGACCACACCGTGTTGGGATCCTGCGTGGTGAACGTGTCCACCGGGTATTTCAGCCCGGTGTAGTAGGTGTTGACGTGCGTGGCGAACGGGTCGGCCGTGCCCGTCAGGAATCCGGCTGCGGTCGGGTCCGCGCCGATCCACTGGGTTACGGTCCAGGTCATGTCGCTGGGGCCGGACTGCACCGTGGGAGCGATGTTCAGGTTCGCGAAGCTTGGCGCCACGTTCGAGCTTATGGCCGGGTTAAGCGTCTGGAACTCCTTGTCGTAGAACACGTCGAACGGGTTGCCGTTCACGCCGGGGTCACAGCCGGTCGTCTGCCCGGGCGGGCAGGCGATCCCGGGGTTGTAGGAGGTCGTGAGCAGCTTCGCGAGCAGCCGCTGGTTGAGTCTCAGGCCGGACAGCGGCTGGCCTGACTGCGGCCCGGTCAGTAGGTTGTCGTCGATCCAGTAGTCGATCGAGACAGCCGACACGGCGATCGGGGCATAGACGAAAGGCGTCGTGGTCACCACCCCGTCGGCGCTGGCCGGCCGGGTGGTGAGCGCGACATCGGCCAGGCCGCTGACGGCCTGGCCCACCGCGGTGGGCTCGGTGACCGTCGAGTTGTACGCGATGGTCATCCCGCCGCTGCCCGCGCACAGGCCGGTCAGCCACTGTGCCATCGCTGGCGCCATCATGGGCGAGCCCGCCATCTGGAACGCCGCGGCGCGCTGGGGGCAGCCCGTCGGCACGGGAGCGAATTGCAGCGGGACGACGATCCGGTCGTTCCAGGAGCAGGGACCGTTGGCGCCGGCGGTGGACGTGAACGCGAAGGTTAGCTCAGCGAGCGCGTTCCCGCCGCCGCCAAAGCCCCCCACGTCACTACTGTGGTCCGTGCAATTCGCCGGTACGCTCCCATTCGCGGGAACACCGCCCTGCCCGGGAATGATCACGAGCGAGCACGGGTGAGTCTGGTCGCAGCCCAGCTGCGAGTTGACCAGCGAAGTCTCGACCAGGAAGTTGAGCTGCCCGGTTCCGGTCGAGGTGGTGAGCGCGTACGTGTTGTTCGGGGGACCTGACGGCCCGGACGGGAACTGCTGTCCTGCCTCGTCAGCCTGATAGCAGTTGGTGTACGAGGCGGGATTGGTTCCCTGGCACTCGAGCGCCTCCACGGCGTACCAGGCGCCCGCCTTGGTGTAGTACGGTCCCGCCTGGTTGTTGATGCTCGGCGTGAAGTTCTTCCACGACACCTGTACCAGCTGGTCAGTCAAGCCGGTGGTCTGGCTAACCGTCACCATGCTCGGCTGGGCAAGAGGCTTGTTGGCGGCCGGATCCCACAGATTCTTGCCCGTCACCGTGACGGGCGAGCCGGTGCTGGCGTGCGGTGCGCTCCCGCTGGCGTGATGCGGCGTGCTCGGGGCGGTGACCTGAGCGGCCGATGGTGACGCGGCCGGGAGCAGCAGCAGCCCCCCGGCGAGTGATGCCAGTCCCGCGAAAGCGAGGGCCCGCCGGGCCCGCAGACGACGGTGCGGGTTCACGTGCGGGTGACTCATGACTGCGGGGCCTTCCGGGCGGGTGACTGCGGGGCCTTCTGGGCGAGCCGCCGTCGCTGGCGGCGGGACAGTTCACCAGGTGCCGAGCCGCCGAGCCGCCTGGCCGCCGTGAACAGCACCAGGATCACGAGCACCAGGACGAAGGCGGCCCCGATGCCGCGGGCGACGTACTGCGGGGTGGTCGACTCGATGTGGGCGTAGGTCCAGATGTAAAGCGGCAGGTTCATCTGCGGACCCTGCACCGGGTTGAAGTTCATTTCCTTGGTCACGCCGGACACGATGAGGACCGGCGCGGTCTCCCCGATCCCGCGCGCCATCCCCAGGACGACCGCGGTGGTGAGCCCGGCCCGGGCGGTGGGCAGGACCACGTTCAAGGTCGTCCGCCACTGGCTGGCGCCCAGCGCGAACGCCGCCTCCCGCAGGGTGCCGGGGACCAGCCTGAGCACCACCTCGGATGCCCTGGCGATGATGGGCATCATGGTCACCGCGAGCGCGATGGCCGCGGCCAGCCCGCTCTTCTGCATGCCGAGCGTCAGGATGAACAGCGCGTACACGAAGAGGCCGGCGATGACGTCGGGCAGCGCCGTCATGGCCTCGACGATGATCCGGACCGGCCGGGCGAGCGGGCCGCCCACCTCGGCCAGGAACAGGGCCGCGGTTACGCCCAGCGGCATCGAGAACAATGTGGCCAGGCCGATCTGTTCACCCGTGCCGACGATGGCGTGCAGCACCCCGCCGACCGACAGCGCGCTGATCGGGCCGGCGAAGGCCATCGACTGGGTGAAAAAGCTGAGGTGGCGAACGGCGGTAAAGCCGCGAACGAAGACATAGAGTACAATGTCGGCCACGACCAGGAGGGTCAGCGTCCCGCCCGTGCCGAACGCGACGGTCGTCAGCCGCTGCGTGACCTCGCGCTTGTCCCACTGCAGCCGCGCGATGGCCGCGTAGAGCAGCACGAACATCAGGTACCAGGACAGCCAGAAACCGAGCACTCCGGTGAACGGCAGCGCCCGCTCGTAGAGGACCCAGGTCGCGCCCAGTGCACCCGCGGCGGCGCCGGCCACCGTTGCCGCGCCCGCGGGGGTGAACGCGGCGATCCGGACCTTGGGCTCTGCTTTCTTGGGGGCGGTGGCGGCAGCGGCGGGCGGGCGCCTTTCCTGGGTTTGCATGATGTCAGTCGGCCGAGGCGGTCGCGCCGGAACGAGACCGGCTGATGATGACCGCCGCCAGCGTGTTCACCCCGATGGTCATCACGAACAGCACCATTCCCGCGGCGAAGAGGGCGGAGATCTCCGTGGAGCCGGCCTCCAGGATGCGGCTTGCGATCATGAAGGTCGGGGAGTTCCCGCCGCTCTCCAGCACGTGGTAGTTGAAGATGAAGACCGGAGTGAGGATGAACGACACCGCGATCGTCTCGCCCAGGGCCCGGCCCAGTCCCAGCATGCTCGCCCCGATCACCCCGGCCCGGCCGTAGGGCAGCACCACGGTGCGGATCATGCCCCAGCGGGTGGACCCCAGTGCGTAGGCGGCTTCCCGCTCGCCTTGCGGTGCCTGCGAGAACACCTGCCGGGACAGCGAGGTGACGATCGGTATCACCATCAGCGACACCGCCACTCCCGCGATGAAGGTGGAGCTTGCGTAATTGCCGGGGAAGTTGGCCGGCCTGAACCTGAACAAGGGGACGAACGCGAGGTAATGGCCGAGCCAGCTGTCGAAGCCGAGGATCCGCGGCTCCAGGAAATACAGCGCGAACAGGGCCACCACGATGCTGGGGATCGCCGCCATCAGGTCGATCACCGCGATGAGCGGGCGGCGCAGCCGGGCGGGGGCGTACTCCGCGATGAGCAGCGCGGTCGCCACCCCCACCGGGACGGCGATGATCAGCGCGATCACGGCGATGAGCACGCCCAGGGGCAAGATCGCGGCGATGCCGAACTGGTTGGTGCTGATGAGCCACGATGAGGTGGTGAAGAAGCGGAATCCCTCCAGCCTGAAGGCGGGGAGGGATCGCAGCACGAGGAACGCCAGGATGCTCGCCGTGATGACCAGCACCGAGATCCCCGCTGCGCGCAGCACCCCGCGGAACACGCGGTCGCCGGCGGAGACACGGGTCACGATCGTGCGCGGCCGGTCGTCGTCAGTGGGCGCAAGCGTGTCCGCTACGGCCATGTTGGTGCTTCCCACCTTCCTGCGACCGTCCAGGTGGCTGCGACGCACGGCCCTGTCCAGCTTCATCCTGGCGGATAAACCATGACGAGACCGGGCATCTCGGGTGAACAAGTGGGAAATAGTAGGCGTCCGGTGAGCAAGGAGATCGCCAAGGGATCCACGGGCAGTAATCGCCCGTTCTCCGGGTCACTTATGCCCGGCGGCGTGGTGCCGGGGCAAGCCCGGCTCCACGCCGCTCAAGGGATTCTTTCCTGCCGTTTAGCGCTGAGGGGTCAGGACTGGGCCCCGCAGTCTCCTGGGGACGTCCCGGCGGGCAGGACGAGGAACCCGTAGTTCTTCAGGTCCTTCTGGGCGCCGGGGTTGGTGCAGACGTACCCGGTGGAGCTGAAGTACGGCTGCAGGTAGGTGGGAATGCTGGGCTGCGGCGAGACCACCACTTCGTAGAGGAAGCGCTCGAAAGTCGAGGTGAAGCCGGGGTTGATCGTCGCGGTCTTCGTGGTGCTGGTGAGCGGGAACGGGATGGTCGGGTTGGTGCCGTTGATCATGTTCAGGTTCATGGTGCCGTGCGTGTTGCAGCCGAACAGGTTCTGCGGCCCGGCGGGCGAGCACTTGAGCCCGCTGGTGTTGGCGGTGCATGCGGTGTTGAAGCACTTGGCGGAGTGGTACCGCTCGGCGAGGTACTTGCCGACCGAGTACGCGAAGATCACGTTCGCCTTGGTCACGCCGCTGCCGGCCGCGCCGTTGAGGGAGGGAGCGACCCCCTCGTTCTCCTCCAGCGTGTTGGCATTGGCACCGGCCGAGCCGCCGACGGTCGCCGAGGTGCTGACGCAGGCGCCGGGGTTGGTGAGTCCGAGCGCGGACAGGAAGAACGACCGGGTGCCCGAACCGGACTGGGGGATGAACGCGGCGATCGTGCCGGAGGTGGTGCTGCCGGGGATCTGGTTCCAGTTGGTGATCGTGCAGTTGTAGATCCCCTGCAGATCGGCGGTGGTCAGGTTGGCCGGGGCGTGGCTGCCGGGCTGGGTGGCGTAGGTGACGGCGTCACCGGCCAGGGTGACGAACGTGATGGTGTTCGGGTCGGTCCCCCGGGCGCGCGAGGACCGGGCGAAGTCGATGCACGGGTGCCCGCTGGTCATGGGGTTGGAGGACTCCAGCGCGGTGATGCCGGCCGAGGACCCGTTCGGGCGCGGGATCGCCGCGCAGCCCTGCTTGGTGGCGATGTTGTCACCGATCGCGCCGGTGACGGGGTTGGTGGCATCCCAGCTCCACAGGTGGCCGGTCGCGTGCGTGCTGTTGTAGTCCGCGCTGAACTGGTCCATCAGGTTCTGGATGGTGTCCGAGCCCACGGCGGTGACGTCCGCCGGCGCCGGGGCGGCCTCGACCTTGACCGTACTGGTGCCGCTCTGACCGCCGGGGCAGTGCACCGTGACGCTGTACGACGTCGGCCCGGGCGCAGGCCAGACGCCTGCGAGCTTGACCTTCACCGGCGCCTTGGCCAGCACCGGCTGCACGTTGGTCGTGCTGCCGTCGGGGGCGGGGAAGCCCGTCACCGACGATGGCGTGATACCCGACGGGCACGGGTTGGTCAGGCTGACGCCGGTGTTCAGGCCGGCGGCGACGGTTGACGGGGTTGCGGTCAGCGGGACTCTCGCTGCTTGCGGGCCGGCGGTCTGGGCCTGGGCGGTGCCCGCCAGGCCTAGGCTCACCGAGGCCGCGATGGCCAAGGATCCGGGCAGGACCTTGCTAAGCATGCGCATTCGGTACGTCCTCCTCATCGAGACGGGCGCGGGAAGCGGGACACGCTTCGCGCACCGGCCAGCCGACGGCCGACGTAGCCAAGCCTCACGGCCGGACTGACCGGCCACAAGGAAACAAATGCGGGCGAATTGCTGATGATTTGCCAAACGTGCGGAATCCGGACAATGAAGGCGCACAGGTCAGAAGAGAAAAAACAACTCTAGGTGACCGCAGCCCACGTTTACCGGCGCTTGCCGCCAAAGCGTGCCTGATCCGCTACTCTCGGCTATTATCCGGATGGTAACTTTTTCCTCGCCATTCCGTTGTTCAGCCGGGCATTAACGGGGCGTTCCTGCTTACTCTAGCGAGCTCATCACGTGCTTGACCCGGGTGTAGTCCTCGAACCCGTACATCGAGAGATCCTTGCCGTAGCCCGAATGCTTGAACCCGCCGTGCGGCATCTCGGCCACGATCGGGATGTGCGTGTTGATCCACACGCAGCCGAAGTCCAGCCGCCTGGCCATCCGCATGGCGCGGCCGTGATCGCGCGTCCAGACGCTGGAGGCCAGCCCGTACTCGGTGCCGTTGGCCCAGCGCACGGCCTCGTCCTCGTCGGAGAACCGCTGCACGGTGATGACCGGGCCGAACACCTCGTCAGCGACGATCTCGTCGCCCTGCCGGACGCCGCTGACCACGCTCGCCTCGTAGAAGAAGCCGCGGCTCCCGGTCGGGTGCCCGCCCGCCCGCACCTGCGCGTGTTCGGGCAGCCGGTCGATGAACCCGGACACCCTGGCCAGCTGCTCGGGGTTGTTGAGCGGGCCGAAGTCGGCGCCGGCCACGTCGGGGCCGCCGACCGTCTGGCCGCGGGCCTGCTCGGTCAGCGCGTCCACGAAGTCGTCATGGACGCCCGGCCCGGCGAGCACGCGCGTCGCCGCGGTGCAGTCCTGGCCCGCGTTGAAGTAGCCGGCCGCCGCGATCGCCTCGGCCGCCTTCGCCACGTCGGCGTCGTCGAACACCACCACCGGCGCCTTGCCGCCGAGCTCGAGGTGCACCCGCTTCAGGTCGGCGGCGGCGGCCGCCGCCACCTCCTTGCCCGCGCGGACGCTGCCGGTGATGGAGACCATCGCGGGCACCGGGTGCGAGACGAGGGCGCGGCCGGTGTCCCGGTCGCCGCAGACCACGTTGAACACGCCGGGCGGCAGGAACTCGGCCATCAGCTCGGCCATCAGCACCGTGCTCACCGGCGTGGTGTCCGACGGCTTGAGCACCATCGTGTTGCCGGCCGCCAGCGCGGGCGCCCACTTCCACACGGCCATCATCATCGGGTAGTTCCACGGCGTCACCGCCGCGCAGATCCCGACCGGCTCGCGCCGGATGAACGAGGTGAAGCCGGTCATGTACTCGCCCGCCGACCGGCCCTCCAGCATCCTGGCCGCGCCGGCGAAGAACCGGATCTGGTCGGCCATCGGCGGGATCTCCTCGGACATCGTCAGCCCGAACGGCTTCCCCGTGTTCTCGCTCTCGGCCGCGACGAGCTCCTCCGCCCTGGCCTCCAGCGCGTCCGCGATCCGCAGCAGGGCGAGGCTGCGCTCGGCGGGCGTGGCGTCCCGCCAGCCGTCGAACGCGGCCGAGGCCGCGTCGAAGGCGGCAGCGACATCGGCGCTGTCCGATACCGGCGCGGTGGCGAAGATCTCCCCCGTGCTCGGGTTCACCAGGTCGGACCGCCGGCCGCTCTTGGCGTCGGCCGCATCGCCGCCGATGAAGTTATGCAGGTCCCTGGCCACGATTCCTCCGTTCGGTAGGCATGACGGGATTTATGGGGCCGCCGCAGTCCGTTCCTCGCACGCCCACGGCGACCCGTAGTCGGCGAGCAGGTCGAGGAACGGCTCCGCGGGCAGCGCCTCCGGGCCGAGCACGCCGGTGCCTGACCAGGCGCCCGAGTCGATCAGCTCGAGCGCGACGACCGGGTTCACCGCGGTCTGCCAGACCACCGCCTGGGAGCCGTACTCGGCCATCGACCAGGCGTTGTCCACCACGTGATGCAGGTATACCTCGCGCGGCGCGCCGTCGGTCCCCGTTCCGGTCACCCAGGTGCCGGCGCAGGTGAGCCCGTGCATCCGGTCGCCCAGGGTGGCCGGATCGGGCAGGCAGGCGGCGACCACGTCCCGCGGCGAGACAGTCACGTCACCGGCGCGCACCGGGTCCGTGGCGTCGAGGCCGAGCTTGTGCAGGGTCTGCAGCACGCCGATGAACTCGGCCCCCAGGCCGTACTTGAACGTCACCCGCCTGGCGTCCACCCAGCGGGGCACGAGCAGCACCTCCTCGTGCTCGACGTTGACGCACTCGACCGGCCCGATCCCGGCCGGGAAGGTGAAAACCTCGGGTTCACTGAACGGCTCCGTCGTGAACCAGCCCTTGTCCCGCTCCCATATCACGGGCGGGTTCAGGCACTCCTCGATCGTGGTCCAGATGGAGAACGTGGGCGCGAAGTCGTAGCCGTCCACGACCAGGCTGGCGCCGTCCCGCACGCCGATCTCGTCGATCTCGCCGAACAGCTTGTCCGCGGCGTACCGCGCGAACACGTCGGACAGGCCCGGCTCGACGCCCATGCCGGCCAGCGCCAGCCTGCCGCTGTCCGCCCACTCGCCGGCCGCGGCGAACTGCTCGTCACCCAGCTTGACCCCGCACCTGCGGTACGGGTCACCGGGGTCGGGCACGGACAGCGACATCGCCATGTCCAGGTAGTCTGCGCCCGCGGCCAGCGCCGCGCGGAACAGCGGCATGACGAAGCGCGGGTCGGTGGCGTTCAGCAGCACGGCGCAGTCGTGCGCCGTGACCGCGGCGGCCACCGCGCCGGCGTCCCTGGCATCGAGCTGGATCGCGGCGTACGTCTCCCCGGCGGCGCGCTGCGCCCTGGCCAGGTCGTAGTCGGCGACGACGAGCTCGGCGAAGCCGCGGCGGGCAGCGATCCTGGCGATCGCGCTGCCCACGCCGCCAGCGCCGACGAGGAGGATGCGCATGTCGTGGATACTAACGCCTTGAGGTACGAAATCCACCGTTGACATCGAGTTGTTACTGCGGAAACCTTTGCAGAAGACCATAATCAGTGCTAGAACCGTCGCACCTGGATCCTCGAACCGGGAGACGTGAGGACATGGCCACCACCGAGACCGTCAGCGGATCCGCCGAACAGCAGGTCGACAAGGGCCTGAAGTCGGGCGCGCTCGGGCTGATCTCCACGACGATCATCGCGACCGCCTCCGTCGCCCCTGCCTACAGCATCGCCGCGACGCTGGTGTTCGTGGTGGCGGCCGTCGGGCTGCAGGCGCCCGCGGTGGCGGTCCTCGCGTTCGTGCCGATGCTGCTGACCTCCATCGGCTACAGCGAGCTGAACAAGGCCGATCCGGACTGCGGCACGACGTTCACCTGGGCCACCCGCGCGTTCGGCCCGAAATCGGGCTGGGCGGGCGGCTGGGGGATCATCGCCGCCGACGTCCTGGTGATGGCGAGCCTGGCCCAGGTCGCCGGCCAGTACGGGTTCCTGCTGTTCAACGCGAAGGGCATCGGGTCAAACCCCGGCAGCGGCTGGGTGCTGCTGGTCGGCGTGCTGTGGATCGTCGTGATGACCTACATCTGCTACCGGGGCATCGAGGTCTCGGCCAACTTCCAGAAGGCGCTGCTCGGCATCGAGCTGGTGATGCTGCTCGTCCTGTCCGTCACCTCGCTGGTCAAGGTCATCGGCGGGCACGCCCCGCCCGGCCACCTCACCCCGAGCATCTCCTGGCTCAACCCGTTCCACATCGCCACCTTCAGCGCCTTCGCCAGCGGCATCATCCTCATGGTGTTCATCTACTGGGGCTGGGACACCGCGGTCTCGATCAACGAGGAGACCAAGGACAAGAACAAGACCCCGGGCCGGGCCGCGATCCTGTCCACCTTCATCCTGCTGGTCACCTACGCGCTGGTGATCTTCTCGATCCAGTCGTTCGCCGGGATCAAGACCAATGGCAACGGCCTCGGGAACCTGGCGAACGCCGGGGACGTGCTGTCGGTGCAGGGCAACCTGGTCTTCGGCACGTCCGGCTGGGGCTCGTTCCTCACCCACCTGCTGCTGCTGATGGTGCTGTCCTCAGCCGCCGCATCCACCCAGACGACGATCCTGCCGACGGCGCGGACCACGCTGTCGATGGCGGTGTACAAGGCGATCCCGCGCGTGTTCTCGAAGATGCACCCGCGCTACCTCACCCCGACGGTGTCCACCATCGTCATGGGCACCATCTCGATCGTCGTGTACGTGATGTTCAACTACACGTCCAACGGCATCGGCGTCATCGGCGACGCAGTGATCGCGATCGGCCTCTACATCGCCTTCTACTACGGGCTGACCGGCTTCGCCTGCGCCTGGTACTACCGGCGCAACCTCACCAGCAGCGCCCGCAACCTGTGGATGCAGGGCATCCTGCCGGTCGCCGGCGGCCTGATGCTGTTCTTCCTCGGCGGCTGGAGCCTGTGGCTGGACTACGACGTGGCCACCGCGAACGACTTCACGATGTGGACGGTGCCCATCATTCACTGGCAGATCGGCGGCGCGTTCGTGATCTTCATCGTGTCCGCGCTGGTCGGCCTGGCCTGCTACCTGTACTGCCGGATCGCGAACCCCAGCTTCTTCAAGAAGGAGACGCTCACCAGGGCGACGCAGACCCTCGTGCCCGATCCTGACGCGTAACGCGTCGTCTTGCCCCACGGACGTCGGCGGCACCGCCTACGCTTGGAAACGTGACGGTTACCGCGACGGACGCTCTCCTTGAGGGACTCAACCCGCAGCAGCGCGCTGCCGTGATGCACGAGGGCGGCCCGCTGCTGATCGTGGCGGGCGCGGGATCGGGCAAGACCCGCGTGCTCACGCACCGGATCGCCTACCTGCTCGCGGAGCGGAACGCGGCGCCGTCGGAGATCCTCGCGATCACCTTCACGAACAAGGCGGCGGGCGAGATGGCGGCCCGGGTCGCCGTGCTGACCGGGGCCCGGTCGCGGGCCATGTGGGTGATGACGTTCCACTCGGCCTGCGTGCGGATCCTGCGCCGGGAGGCCAAGCGGCTCGGCTACCCGTCGGCGTTCTCCATCTATGACCAGGCTGATTCGCTGCGGCTGATGACGCTGGTCGCCCGCGAGCTGGATCTGGACCCCAAGTACCACCCGCCGAAGGCGCTGCTGGCCCAGGTCTCCAACCTGAAGAACGAGCTGGTCGATTACGAGACGTTCGCGGCCAGTGCGGACGGCTACCGGGGCAAGGCGCTCGCCGAGGCGTACTCGGAGTACCAGCGCAGGCTGACCGCGTCCGGGGCGATGGACTTCGACGACCTGATCATGACCACGGTGAACCTGCTGCAGGCCTTTCCAGACGCCGCGCAGGAGTACCGGCGCAGGTTCAGGCACATACTGGTGGACGAGTACCAGGACACCAATCACGCCCAGTACATGCTGGTCAGGGAGCTGGTGGGGGGCTTCGACGGCGACCCGGGCGATTCGGATGGGCCGGACGCCCTGCCGCCGGCCGAGCTGTGCGTCGTGGGCGACGCCGACCAGTCGATCTACGCGTTCCGCGGCGCGTCGATCCGCAACATCACCGAGTTCGAGCGGGACTTCCCGGACGCGCGGGTGATCCTGCTCGAGCAGAACTACCGCTCCACCCAGAACATCCTGGCCGCGGCCAACGCCGTAGTGGCGAGGAACCCGAGCCGGCTGCCCAAGAACCTGTGGTCCGACCAGGGCGCCGGGCCGCCGCTCGTCGGCTATGTCGCCGACACCGAGCACGACGAGGCGGCGTTCGTGGCCGAGGAGGTGGACCGGCTCACCGACGAGGGCGAGGCGACCCCCGGCCAGGTCGCGGTGTTCTACCGGACGAACGCCCAGTCCCGGGTCTTCGAGGAGATCTTCATCCGGGCCGGCCTGCCCTACCGGGTGGTGGGCGGGGTCCGGTTCTACGAGCGGCGCGAGGTACGGGATCTGCTCGCCTACCTGAGGCTGATCGCGAACCCGGATGACGAGCTCTCGCTGCGCCGGATCCTCAACGTGCCCAAGCGGGGGATCGGCGACCGGGCCCTGGAGAGCGTGTCGCGGTTCGCGCAGCGGCAGCGGATCTCGCTGCCGGCCGCCATCGCCCGGGTGGACGTGGTGCCGGATCTGGCCAGCCGGTCGGCCCGGGCGATCGCCGATTTCAACGAGATGATCGCCGCGTTCCGCGCGCAGGCGGCGTCCGGCGCCCCCATCGCCGAGCTGGCCGAGACCATGCTGGACCGGACCGGCTACGTGGCCGATCTGCGGGCATCCGACGAGGTGCAGGACGAGAGCCGGGTCGAGAACATCAACGAGCTGGTGTCGGTGGCCAGGGAGTTCGACGCGGCCAGCCCCGACGGGTCGCTCGAGGCGTTCCTCGAGCAGGTCTCGCTGGTGGCCGACGCCGATCAGATCCCGGACGGCGAGGAGCACGGCGGGCTGGTCACGCTGATGACCCTGCACACCGCCAAGGGCCTGGAGTTCCCCGTGGTTTTCCTCACCGGCCTGGAGGAGAACGTGTTCCCGCACCAGCGCTCGGTGTCGGACGAGAAGGAACTGCAGGAGGAACGGCGGCTGGCCTACGTCGGCATCACCCGGGCCGAGCAGCGGCTCTACCTGACCCGCGCGGTGTCCCGGAGCTGGTGGGGCCGGCCTGAGTTCCACAAGGCCTCCCGGTTCCTCGGCGAGATACCCGGGCAGCTCATCGAGTGGCGGCGGGATGAGTCAGCGGCCGCGCCGCCGGCCATGGAGCGGGTCGCCCAGCGGCCCGGGGTCGCCTCGCCGGGCAACCGGCCGGTGCCCTCGCTCGAGCCGGGGGACATGGTCAACCACGACAAGTTCGGGCTCGGCACGGTGATGACCGTGGACGGCGGCGACAACCGTGCCGAGGCGAAGATTGACTTCGGCGGAGACTACGGTGTCAAGCACCTGGTGCTGCGCTACGCCCCCCTGGAGAAGCTGTAGTACCAGTTACGTTGACAGGGTCGGCCGGAGCCGACGAGGCGGGCAGGCCGGGAGGAAGCCATGGGCAGCATCCGCGTGGTCATCGCGAAGGCCGGGCTTGACGGCCATGACCGCGGCGCGAAGGTGGTCGCCAGGGCGCTGCGCGACGCCGGGGTCGAGGTCATCTACACCGGGCTGCACCAGACACCCGAGCAGATCGTGGTGGCGGCGGTGCAGGAGGACGCGGCCGCGATCGGGCTGTCGATCCTGTCCGGCGCGCACATGACGCTGTTCTCCCGGGTGCTCGAGCTGCTGGCCGAGCGGGACGCGTCCGACATCACGGTCTTCGGCGGCGGCATCATCCCGGCGGCGGACATCGGCGAGCTCGAGCGGCTGGGCGTCGCCAGGATCTTCACGCCGGGCGCCTCCACCCGGGAGATCGTGGACTGGGTCAACGCGGAGTTCGGCGCCGCGGCCGGCGCCGCCGATGACCGCGGCGCACCCGGGGACAGCGCGCCGGGCGGCCACGGCTAGGCTGCCAGCGCCCCATCACGCCCGAGAGGACAAGGACGGAACCGAGTGGACCTGTTCGAGCACCAGGCCAAGGAGCTGTTCGCGCAGTACGGCGTGCCGGTGCCGCGCGGCACCGTCGCTCATGACGCCGCGCAGGCGCGCGCCATCGCCGCCGAGTTCGCGGCGGCGGGCGCGCCCAGGGTCGTCGTCAAGGCGCAGGTGAAAACCGGCGGCCGGGGGAAGGCCGGCGGGGTCAGGCTGGCCGACGGGCCGGACGAGGCGGAAACCATCGCCGGGCAGATCCTCGGCATGGACATCAAGGGCCACACCGTGCACAAAGTCCTGGTCGAGGAGGCCAGTGACATCGCCGCGGAGTACTACCTCTCGTACCTGCTCGACCGGTCCGAGCGCACCTTCCTCGGCATCTGCTCGGTCCAGGGCGGCATGGAGATCGAGGAGGTCGCGCACAGCACCCCGGAGGCGGTGGCCAGGATCCCGGTCAGCCCGCTGCACGGCGTGGACGAGGCCAAGGCCGCGGAGATCGTCCGGGCCGGCTGCTGCCCGCCGAGGCGGCCGAGGGTGCGGCCGCGCTGGCGCAGATGCTCTGGGCCGTGTTCACCGGCGAGGATGCCACCCTGGTCGAGGTGAACCCCCTGATCCTCACCTCCGGCGGCCAGGTGGTCGCGCTGGACGGGAAGGTCACGCTGGACGACAACGCCGCTTACCGGCACAACTGGGACGCGTTCGCCGACGCCGGGGACACCGACCCGATCGAGGCGCGGGCGAAGGCCAGGAACCTCAATTACGTCAAGCTGGACGGCGAGGTCGGCATCATCGGCAACGGCGCCGGGCTGGTGATGTCCACCCTGGACGTCGTGGCTTACGCCGGCGAGCAGTTCGGCGGCATGCGCCCGGCGAACTTCCTCGACATCGGCGGCGGCGCGTCGGCCGAGGTGATGGCGGACGGCCTGGAGATCGTGCTGTCCGATCCGTCGGTGCGCAGCGTCCTGGTCAACGTCTTCGGCGGCATCACCGCGTGTGACGCCGTGGCCAACGGCATCGTGTCGGCGATCGGCATGCTGGGCGGCCGCGGTGAGCCGGTACGGTACCCGATCGTGGTGCGGCTGGACGGCAACAAGGCGGCAGAGGGCCGCCGCATCCTCGACGAGGCAGGGATCGACGTGATCGAGCAGGTAGGCACCATGGACGACGCGGCGCGCCGCGCCGCCGAGCTGGCCGCGGCCGGGACGGGAGCGTGAGATGGCGGTCTTCCTGACCAGCGAGAGCCGGATCCTGATCCAGGGCATCACCGGCTCGGAGGGCCGCAAGCACGGCCGCCGCATGCTGCAGGCCGGCGCCGCCGTGGTGGGCGGCACCAACCCGCGCAAGGCCGGCCAGACAGCCGACCTGGGCG
Source organism: uncultured Actinomycetes bacterium (assembly GCA_963702235.1). Classification (GTDB taxonomy): domain Bacteria; phylum Actinomycetota; class Actinomycetes; order Streptosporangiales; family Streptosporangiaceae; genus PALSA-505. The sequence goes on along the minus strand of CAVPBZ010000004.1, from coordinate 138,391 downwards.
TGGCCGAGGTCCCCGTGTTCGCCACGGTCGGCGAGACCATCGAGGCGACCGGTGCGGACGTGTCGGTGGTGTTCGTGCCCGCGGCGGGGACGAAGGCGGCGGTGATCGAGGCGATCGACGCCCGGATACCGCTCGTCATCGTGATCACCGAGGGCGTCCCTGTGCACGACACGGCCGAGTTCTGGGCGTACGCCAAGGCGGCCGGGAACGCCACCCGGATCGTGGGCCCGAACTGCCCGGGGATCGCCTCGCCCGGCAAGTCCAACGCGGGCATCATCCCGGCCGACATCACCAGCGAGGGCCGGATCGGGCTGGTGTCCAAGTCCGGCACGCTGACCTACCAGATGATGTACGAGCTGCGCGACGTCGGCTTCTCCACCGCGGTCGGCATCGGCGGTGACCCGGTGATCGGGACCACGCACATCGACTGCCTCGAGGCCTTCGAGGCCGACGACGAGACCGACGCGATCGTCATGATCGGCGAGATCGGCGGCGACGCGGAGGAGCGCGCGGCCGCCTTCATCGAGCGCCGGGTCAGCAAGCCTGTGGTGGCCTACGTGGCGGGCTTCACCGCGCCGGAGGGCAAGACAATGGGGCACGCGGGCGCGATAGTCTCGGGTTCCTCCGGCACCGCGCAGGCCAAGAAGGAGGCCCTGGAGAAGGCCGGGGTCAGGGTCGGCCGGACGCCCAGCGAGACCGCGCGCCTGGTCCGCGACGCCATGCCCGCCCGCTGACCAGGCCGGCAGCGGCCTGGTCAGCGGGCGCCGTGGCGGGCCATCGGCTCAGCTGAGCGGGCCGAAGACGGCCACGCTGTCCACGGCCGCCCAGAACGCCTTCTTCCGGTCGTACGGGAGGTCGGCCTCGTCTGCGTCGGCCCGCAGCAGGTCGCTGCCGTCCGCCGCCTGGCTGCCAGACACTTCGACCAGCTGTTCCCTGGGCGGACCGGGCGGCGCGGCGTCGTAAGCCTCCACATCGCCGTCGCGTACCAGTTTCGTCGGGTGACCGGCCGAGAAGTAGCGATCCTCATGCACGCCGTACGGGTCGCGGTACCACCCCTGCGCCGCCACCAGTGCCTCCAGGTATCTCGACGCCAGGATAGGCCCCTGAGACGAGCCGCCACGAGCCCGCGCCCTCACCCTGCCGGCCCCGGCCCGCGCTGCTGTCTCAGCATTCGAGACGCGACGGCGGCTTTCCGTCAGCACGAAGACCTCTACGTGTGATGACACGTCTAACTCTCCATGATCATGGGGGAGGTGCGCTCCCGGCGCGCCTACCCGCCGGGGCGCCCGGCCGGCGGGAGGATGGGTCTTTGTGACCGTTTCCAGCCTGCGCCCGCAGCGGGTGCGCGGCCGCGGCGCGGCCGAGGGCGGCACGCCGGCGGCGCGGAAGCCGCAGCGGCCGCTCGCCCTCACCGGGGCGATCGCCGCCTGCGCGGCGGCGGGCGCCGGGCTGGCCGCGCTGACCCTGCTGGCGGTGATCGGCTGGATCGCGGCGCCGCACACGAGCCTGGGCGGCGGCATTCCCGGCGTGCTGCGCACCGCCATCCAGTTGTGGCTCGTCGGTCATCACGTGGGCTTTGACCTGCACGGCACCGGCCATGTCGGCCTGCTCCCGCTCGGCCTGGTCCTGCTGCCAGGCGCGCTGCTGTGGCGCTCTGGCCGGTGGGTGGTGCGCACCGGCCGGGTGGAAAGGCTGCGGCACGTCGGCTACGCGGCGCTGGCTCTCGCGCTCCCGTACGCGCTGCTGGCGGGTGCGCTCGCGGTCGCCAGCCGGACCCCGCTGTCCGCGCCGTCGCCGGTCCAGGCGGCCGGCGCCGGCTTCCTGCTGGCGTTCGCCGCTGGCGGGCTTGGCGGCGCGCGGGCGCTGGCCCCGTGGGGACGGCTGATCGCCCTGCTGCCCGACCGGGCCCGCTGCCTGGTGGTCGGCGCCACCGGCGCGCTCGCCGTCCTCGCCGGGGCGGGCGCGCTGCTGGCCGGCGGCTCGCTGGTCCTGCACGCCGCCGGGTTCCGGCTGGCCATGGGCGCGCTGTCGCCCGGCCCTGTCGGCGCCGCGCTGCTGCTGCTGGCCGCCCTGGCCTACCTGCCCAACGCGGTCATCTGGGCGATGGCCTACGTGATCGGGCCGGGATTCGCCTTCGGCGTCGGCACGGTGGTGGCGCCGACGGGCTCGGTCATCGGCCCGCTGCCCGTGTTCCCGATGCTCGCCGCGCTGCCCGCCACGCCGCCAGGGCCGCACGTCGGCGGGGCCGGGCCGGGCGCGCTGGCGCTGCTGGCCATCCCGTACCTGGCCGGGGCGGTCGGCGGGCTGCTCACCGTGCGCACGGCGCCGAGCCCGACGATCGAGGCCGCCCCGCTGTGGGGCCTGGCCTCCGGCGCGATCGCCGGCTGCGTCACGGGCACGCTGGCGCTGTTCTCCGGCGGCCCGCTCGGCACCGGCCGGCTGGCCACCGTCGGCCCGTCGGCGTGGCAGGTCGGGCTCGTCGCCATGCTGGAGATCGGCGTCGCCGCGGCCATCACCGCGGGAATCGCGAACTGGCTGCTGATCCGCCGCAGGCGGCCCCGTGCCGCCGCCCTCGCACCGGTCGTCTCCAGCGAGCCCGGTGAGCCGGCCGGCCCGGCCAGCCACCGGATCTACCTCAACCCCTGGGCCGCCGACGGGAACCACGACCCGCCGCCCGCCGGCGCGGTCCCGGACGCCGCCACGCCGTTCCTCATCCCGGTCGAGCCGCCGGCCCCCGGCGAGCCGGTCGAGCCGCCGGCGCCCGGTGAGGATCAGCCCTGCCCGGACCAGAGGTAGCGGCCGCCGATCGCGACCACGCGAGGGTGCCGGCCAGGCGCCGGATCACGGTCTCGGGCAGCCGGGACGCTCCCGGCGCGGCCACGACGTCGTACGGCAGGTTTGTCGGGTGACCGCCGGGCTGGGCGTGCCCGGCACGCTGACCTGGAACGGCAGCAGCAGCACCGCGCCGGCGATGCCGGCCGGCGTGGCCAGCACCGCGATCGCGCAGGCCGCCGCCAGGGCCACGACCTCGGTCCAGCCGCTGCCCAGCCTGCGGCCAGGCTGGCGGGCAGCCCCGCGCGGGCCGAGCAGCCGGGCCGGCACGGGACAATGGTCCATGCCCAGTCGCCTGGTCGTGCTCGTCTCCGGGGCCGGAACCAACCTGCAGGCCCTGCTCGACGCGTGCGCGGATGAGTCCTACGGCGCGCAGGTGGTGGCGGTCGGCGCGGACCGGGACGGCTGCACCGCGCTGGACCGCGCGCGCCGCCGCGGCATCCCCGCGTTCACCCACCGGGTCAAGGATTTTCCCGAACGCGCGCAATGGGACCGGGCGCTCGCCGGCTCTTGTGCCGCCTTCCGGCCTGACCTGGTGGTATCAGCCGGCTTCATGAAGCTCGTCGGGCCGGCCTTCCTCGCCGCCTTCGGCGGCCGGTTCATCAACAGTCACCCGGCGCTGCTACCGTCGTTTCCCGGCATGCACGGCGTGCGGGACGCCCTGGACTACGGGGTGAAGGTGACCGGCTGCACGATCTTCCTGGTGGACGCCGGGGTGGACGACGGGCCGGTCATCGCCCAGCGGTGCGTGCCGGTGCACGACGACGACGATGCGGCGTCGCTGCACGAGCGGATCAAGGTGGCCGAGCGGGCGCTGCTCACCGCGACCGTCGGCCGGATGGTCCGCGAGGGCTGGTCCGTCCAGGGCAGGAAAGTGAGGTTCGGCCGGTGACCACGCCAAGCGCGGGTGTCAGGCCAGGCGCGGCCGGCAGGCCAGGGGCGGGAGAGAGCCAGGGCGCGAGCGGCACGCCGGAGGCGACCGGCCGGGTGACGATCAGGCGGGCGCTGGTCAGCGTGCACGACAAGACCGGCGTGGCCGAGCTGGCCCGCGGCCTGCACGACGCCGGGATCGAGATCGTCTCCACCGGCAGCACCGCGGCCGCGATCGCGGCCGCGGGCGTGCCGGTCACCCGGGTCGAGGACGTCACCGGGTTTCCCGAGTGCCTGGACGGCCGGGTGAAGACGCTGCATCCCGCCGTGCACGCCGGCCTGCTCGCCGACGTCACGCAGCCCGGACACCGGCGTCAGCTCGAACAGCTCGGCGTGGCCCCGTTCGGGATCCTGATCTCTGGCCTTTACCCGTTCGAGGCCACCGTGGCGTCGGCCGCCGAGCCCGCCGAGTGCGTCGAGCAGATCGACGTCGGCGGCCCGGCGATGGTCCGGGCGGCGGCGAAAAACCACGCGAGCGTCGCGGTCATCACCGAGCCCGCGCAGTACGGCGAGGTCCTCGAGGCGGTGCGGCTCGGCGGGTTCACCCTGCAGCAGCGGCGCCGGCTCGCGGCCCGGGCGTTCGCGCACACCGCGGCCTACGACGCGGCGGTGGCGTCCTGGTTCGCCCGGTCCTATGCGCCCGACGAGACCGCGGCGCAGACCGGCTGGCCGGACGCGGTGTTCACCGGCTGGGCCCGCCGCGACGTGCTCCGCTACGGCGAGAACCCGCACCAGCAGGCCGCCCTGTACGTGCGGCGGGACGGCGGCGTGTCCCGCGATGACGGCGTCGCGGGCGCCGAGCAGCTGCACGGCAAGGCGATGTCCTACAACAACTACGTGGACGCGGCGGCCGCGCGGCGGGCCGCGTTCGACTTCGCCCGGCCGTGCGCGGCCATCATCAAGCACTCCAACCCCTGCGGCATCGCGGTCGGCGACGACCTGGCCCAGGCGCACCGCAAGGCGAACGCCTGCGATCCGGCGTCCGCGTTCGGCGGCGTGATCGCGGTGAACGGGACGGTGACGGCCGGGCTGGCCGCCCAGATCGCCGAGATCTTCACCGAGGTCCTGGTCGCGCCCGCCTTCGAGCCTGCGGCACTGGAGATCCTCGCTGGCCGCAAGAACCTGCGGCTGCTGCGCTGCCCGCCGCCTGTCCCCGGCGAGCTGGTCACCGAATGGCGCCAGGTGGACGGCGGCATGCTCGTCCAGTCACCGGACCTGGTGGATGCCCCCGGCGACGACCCGGCCCGCTGGCAGCTGATGTCCGGCGACCCGGCCAGCGGCGATGACCTGGCCGATCTCGCTTTCGCCTGGCGGGCCTGCCGGTGGGTGAAGTCCAACGCGATCCTGCTGGCCTCCGGCGGCGCCAGCGTCGGGGTCGGCATGGGCCAGGTCAACCGGGTGGACGCGTCCCGGCTCGCGGTGGCGCGCGCCGGTGACCGGGCCCGCGGCAGCGTCGCGGCCAGCGACGCCTACTTCCCGTTCCCCGACGCGCTCGAGGTGCTGATCGAGGCCGGCGTCCGGGCGGTCGCCGAGCCGGGCGGGTCGATCCGCGACGAGCTGTCCGTCGCCGCCGCGCAGGCCGCCGGGATCACCCTCTACTTCACCGGGGTGCGGCACTTCTACCACTGAGCCCGCGGCGCTCAGCCCGGCCCGCGGGTTCCAGGCTGACCGCGCGTCAGGCCTGTCCGGGGAAACAGCGCCGGTGCTCACCGGCCTGCGCGGCCGGCCGCGCGGCCTGGATCGGGAGCGGCACGCAGATCGTCCGCGAACTGAGCCCGGACCCGCCCGCCGCGCCCGTTTGCGCTGGCGACCGCGAGCAGGCAGCATCCTGCGGCGTCTGCGGTCTCCCGTGGGTCGGCGCCGCCCGGCTGACCGGCGCGATCACCCTGCTGCACGCCACCGGCCCGGTGGGGTGAGCGCCACCCGGCCGCCCCCCCGCCGCCAGCAGCCCGGCAGCGACCCCCCCGGCCAGCGCCAGCAGCGCAACCACCCGCAGCGCCCACCTCGGGCCCGGCACCCGCCACTGCCGGGGCGCCCGCTCCACAACGTCCAGCCCCGGCTCTTCAGGCCGCGCAAAGGACGACCAGTCCCGGTCCCGGCCCGCCGCCGGACCCGGTTGCGCTGGCCCGGTCGCGGACCGGTGACGCCGCCCAGCCACGTCTCGACACTACTGCCCGCCCCCGGCTTGGCCTAGATCAGCGCGGATGTGCGCGCGCACGTGCCCCGCGCAGATGTCACCTCCCGGGATCGGGCAGAATTGGACCCGCCATGACTGCTCGCATCCTGGACGGCAAGGCCGTCGCCGCCGACATCCGCGCTGATATCGCCCGCCGCGTGGCCGCGCTGGCGGCTCGCGGCATCGTCCCCGGCCTCGGCACGGTCATGGTGGGCGATGACCCGGGCAGCCGCGTCTACGTCAACGGCAAGCACCGTGACAGCGCCCAGGTCGGGATCACGAGCATCCGCCGCGACCTGCCCGCCGACGCTACCCAGGAGCAGGTGGAAGCTGTCGTCGACGAGCTGAACCACGATCCCGCGTGCACTGGTTACCTCGTGCAGCTGCCGCTTCCCCGCCAGCTTGACGCCCAGCGCATCCTGCACCGGATCGACCCGGCCAAGGACGCCGACGGCCTGCACCCGCTCAACCTCGGCAGGCTGGTGCTGGGCGAGCCGGGACCACTGCCCTGCACGCCGCGCGGGATCGTGGCGCTGATGCGCCGCTACGACGTCCCGATCGCCGGGGCGGACGTCACCGTCATCGGCCGCGGGATCACCGTGGGCCGCACGCTCGGCCTGCTGCTGACCAGGCGCAGCGAGAACGCCACCGTGACGCTCTGCCACACCGGAACCAAGGATCTCGCCGCGCACACGCGCGGCGCCGACGTCGTGATCGCGGCCGCCGGGCGGCCCGGCCTGCTGACCGCCGACATGGTCCGGCCGGGTGCGGCGGTGCTCGACGTGGGCATCACCCGGACCGACTCCGGCCTGGTAGGCGACGTGGATCCCGGTGTCGCCGAGGTGGCCGGCTGGCTCGCGCCGATGCCCGGCGGGGTCGGCCCGATGACCAGGGCCATGCTGCTCGCTAACGTGGTGGAGGCGGCAGAGCAGGCGGCGTGACGAAGTTTGGCCGGGTTCCTACTCACCGGTAACATGGCAGCAGCGCAGGGCAAGTTCGGAATCGAGGAGGTCGGCCACCGACCATGAATATCGTCGTGTGCGTCAAGCAGGTCCCGGACACCGGGATGGAGCGGAAGCTGAGGCCGGAGGACTCCACCGTTGACCGGGCCGGCGTGGACGGGGTGATCAACGAGCTCGACGAGTACGCGATCGAGGAAGCCCTGCAGATCGCCGAGGCTCAGGGCGGCGAGGTGACGGTCCTGTCGATGGGACCGCAGAAGGCGGCGGAGTCGATCCGCAAGGCGCTGTCGATGGGCTGCGACAAGGCCGTGCACGTGCTGGACGACGGCCTGGCCGGCTCGGACGCCCTGCAGACCTCGCAGGTCATCGCCCAGGTGCTGACGAGGACCGGGTTCGATCTCGTCATCCTCGGCTCGGAGTTGACCGACGCCAGGATGGGCGTGCTCGCGGCCATGCTGTCCGAGCGGCTGGGCGTCCCGCAGATGTCGCTGGCCAGCAAGGTGGAGATCGACGGGACCGCGATCAGGATCAACCGCCAGGCCGACTACGGCTACGACAAGGTCGAGGCCGCGCTGCCCGCGGTGGTCAGCGTGGTGGAGAAGATCAACGAGCCGCGCTACCCCTCGTTCAAGGGCATCATGGCGGCGAAGAAGAAGCCGGTCGAGACGCTCAGCCTCGCCGACCTCGGCATCGACGCCGGCCAGGTCGGCCTGGCCGCGGCGGCGACCGAGGTCGTCAGCTTCGCCGAGCGCCCGCCCCGGGCGGCGGGCACGATCGTGAAGGACGACGGCGACGGCGGCACCAAGGCGGCCGAGTACCTCGCCGCGCAGAAGTTCATCTGAGAGGAGCACGCAGGCATGGCTGAGGTGCTGGTATTCGCCGAGCACGTCGGCGGCGAGGTCAAGAAGGTCACCTGCGAGCTGCTGACGCTGGCCCGCCGCATCGGTGAGCCCGCCGTGGTCTGGACCGGACCGGACGCCGAGGCGGGCCGGGACCGGCTGGCCGAGTTCGGCGCGGTCCGGGTGTACGTGGCCGACGGCGCTGGCTTCGACGAGTACGTGGTCGCCCCCAAGGCCGAAGCGCTCGCCGCGGTGGTCGCGGCGAAGTCCCCGGCCGCCGTGCTCGTCGCCGGGAGCACCGAGGGCAAGGAGATCGCCGGCCGGCTCGCGGTGAAGACGGGATCGGGCGTGATCACCGACGCGATCGGGCTGGACGACGCCCTGGTGGCCGAGCAGTCCATCTTCGGCGGTTCCATCGTGGTGCACTCCAGGGTGCGGACCGGGACCCCGATCATCGCGGTCCGGCCCAACTCGGTGACTCCCGAGCCCGCGGCCGAGCCGGCCGCGGCGGAGCTCGTCCCGGTGCAGGTCGAGCTCACCGACGCGGCCACGAGCGCCCGGGTGACCGAGCGCGTGCAGCAGGAGCGGGGCGAACGGCCGGAGCTCACCGAGGCATCCATCGTGGTCTCCGGCGGCAGGGGAGTCGGCAGCGCGGAGCAGTTCACGCTGATCGAGCAGCTGGCCGACTCGCTGGGCGCGGCCGTCGGGGCGTCCCGCGCCGCGACGGACGCAGGCTGGTACCCGCACCAGTTCCAGGTCGGCCAGACCGGCAAGACCGTCGCGCCCCAGCTCTACCTGGCGGTCGGCATCTCCGGCGCCATCCAGCACCGGGCCGGGATGCAGACGTCCAAGACGATCATGGTGATCAACAAGGACCCGGAGGCGCCGATCTTCGAGCTCGCCGACTTCGGCGTGGTCGGTGACCTGTTCACGGTGGTGCCGCAGCTCGTCGAGGAGATCGGCAAGCGCGGCCACGCGTGAGCACGGAGGACCGCCCGGGCTGCCGGTAGGCTGAGCGCGTCATGGGGTATCTCGACGGCGTGGCCAGGTCACCGGAGCCGGCATCTGGCTGCCTCGTTTACCTGGATCACGCGGCCACCACGCCGCTGCTGCCCGAGGTGCTCGAGACGATGGCCGAGGAGCTGGCCAGGCTCGGCAATCCGTCGTCGCTGCACAACGCGGGCCGCCGCGCCCGCCGGGTGGTCGAGGAGTCGCGCGAGGTGATCGCCGAGGCCTTCGGGGCCCGGCCGAGCGAGGTGATCTTCACCAGCGGCGGCACCGAGGCGGACAACCTCGCCGTGAAGGGCCTGTACTGGGCCAGGCGGGACGGCAGCGCCGTCCGCCGCCGGGTGCTGGCCACCCCCATCGAGCATCACGCCGTGCTGGACAGCGTGCACTGGCTGGCCGGCCACGAGGGCGCCGAGGTGACCTGGCTGCCGGTGGACAGCGCCGGGCTGGTCAGCCCGGCGGGGCTGCGCACGGCCATCGGGACCGAGCCGGACAGCGTGGCCGTGATCAGCGTCATGTGGGCGAACAACGAGGTGGGCACCATCCAGCCGGTCGGCGAGCTCGCCGCCGTGGCCCGCGAGCACGGCATCCTGTTCCACAGCGACGCCGTCCAGGCCGCCGCCCAGCTGCCGCTGGACTTCGCCGCCACGGGAGCCGACGCGCTCAGCATCAGCGGGCACAAGCTCGGCGGCCCGGTCGGCGTGGGCGCGCTGCTGCTCGCCCGTCACCTCGAGCCGGTGCCCGTGCTGCACGGCGGCGGCCAGGAGCGCGATATCAGGTCGGGCACCCTCGACACGCCGGCCATCAGGGCGTTCGCGACCGCGGTCCAGCTGACCACCAAGCAGGTGGCCGATGAGGGCCGCAGGCTGACCGCGCTGGCCGGCGACCTGATCGGGCAGATCCGGGCCGCGGTGCCGGACGCGGTCCTCAACGGCCCGCCGCCGGGCCCGGACCGGCTGCCGGGCAACGTGCATTTCTCCTTCCCCGGCTGCGAGGGCGACGCGCTGCTCATGCTGCTCGATGCCAAGGGGATCGCCTGCTCCACCGGGTCGGCCTGCACCGCGGGCGTGGCCGAGCCCAGCCACGTGCTGCTCGCCATGGGCGCCGGCGAGGCCAGGGCGCGCGGTTCGCTGCGGTTCTCCCTCGGCCGCACGTCGGGCCAGGCCGACGTGGCCGCCGTCGGCGCGGTGATCGGCGAGGCCGTGGAGCGCGCCCGCCGCGCCGCCCGGTGACCAGCGCCCGCTGACTAGCGCCCGCCGCGGCGCCCGCTGACCGGGCGGCCGGCGCTAGGAGCCGGCCTTCATCGGCGTGTCCGCGCTGAGCAAGCCCGCCCGCACCGGGGTGATGAGTTCGCGGGCGAAGGCCCTGGCGTCGTCCAGAGTGGTCATCGGGATGGCGCTTGACGGGGTCAGGATGAACGACAGGACGATCCTGACGCCGAGCTCGGCGATCGTCTGGATGCGCCGCTCGGCCAGGGCGGGCGGCGGCCGCGACCCGAACAGATCCCGGCGGATGAAGGCCGCGACCTGTTCCCGCGCCAGGTCCACCACCGGCCCGCCGTTCACGGTGAGAGACGGCAGGATCGCCTCCGGCTCGGTGCGCAGCAGGCGGCGCAGCAACGGGTGGTTGCGCAGGTACTGCAAGGCGAAGGCGAGACGCTCGATCATGCGGTCCTCGGGGGAGATGTCCGGGCCGCCCACGCTGACCAGATCGCCGAGGAAGTTCCGCAGCTCACGCAGCACGACCGCCTCGATGAGGTTCTCCTTCTTGGGGAACCTGCGGTAGATCGTGATCCGGGACAGCCCGCAGCGCCGGGCGATGTCCTCCATCGTGGACCGCCGCAGCCCGAAGTCCTCGAACTGGCCGAGCGCGGCGTCCAGGATGCGCCCGGTCACCGAGTCGGCATCCTCGCCGTGATCGCGTGCCTGCGCCATGCGCAGCAGATCGATGACCATCCTCCGCCTTCCGCCTGGATCCGATGGGACACTGCCCGCCCCGTCCAGGCCTGAATCCTGTGCCCCCGACCCTACGCCTTGATACAAATATGCAAAGAATGTATCTTGTGTTTCAATGGTACGAATACGGTGAGCCGAACAGCCAGAGGAGCACCGGCATGGGCCTGCCCACGGACACCCGCGGCGACGCCAGCACCGCGCGCGCTCACCCGGTCGTGATCGTGGGCACGGGCTTCGCCGGGATCGGCATGGCGATCGCGCTGAAGAAGGCCGGCCTGCGCGACTTCGTCATCCTGGAGAAGGCGGACCGGGTCGGCGGCACCTGGCGGGAGAACACCTACCCGGGCTGTGCCTGCGACATCAGGTCGCACCTGTACTCGTACTCCTTCGAGCCCAAGTCCGACTGGAGCCGCGAGTTCGCGACGCAGCCGGAAATCCTGGGCTACATCGAGCACTGCGTGGACAAGTTCGGGCTGCGGCCGCACATCAGGTTCGGCGCCGAGGTGACCGGGGCCGAGTATGACGAGGCCAGTGCCGCCTGGGATATCACCACCGCCGACGGCAGCGTCGTCCGCGGCCGGGCCCTGGTCATCGGCCAGGGCCCGCTGCACCAGCCGAACGTCCCCGAGCTGCCTGGCCTGGAGCGGTTCGAGGGCAAGGCCTTCCACTCGGCGCAGTGGGACCACGCCCACGACCTGGCCGGCCAGCGGGTCGCGGTCATCGGCACCGGCGCCTCGGCCATCCAGTTCGTCCCGCAGATCGTGGACAGGACCGCGCACCTCACCGTGTTCCAGCGCACCGCGCCGTGGGTCCTGCCCCGCCCGGACCGCGCCTTCACCGAGGCGCAGAAGCGCAGGTTCCAGCGGACCCCGCTGACCATGACCGCGCACCGCAACATGATCTACTGGCTGCAGGAGAGCTTCGTCCTCGGCTTCGAGCACCCGAAGCTCATCAAGGCCGCCGAGCGGCTCGGCCGGGCCCACATCGCCCGCCAGGTCGCCGACCCCGCCCTGCGCCGCAAGCTCACCCCGGCCTACACCCTCGGCTGCAAGCGCGCGCTGGTCTCCAGCGACTACTACCCGGTGTTCAGCCGGCCGGGCGTGGAGCTGGAGACGGCGGGCATCGCCGAGATCCGGGAGCGCTCGATCCGCACCAGGGACGGCCGGGAGATCGAGGCGGACACGATCATCTTCGGCACCGGCTTCCACGTGACCGACGCCATGGCCAAGTCGCACATCGTCGGCCGGAACGGGCTGCACATCACCGACGCCTGGCGGACCGGCGTCACCGCCCACCTGGGCACCACCGTGACCGGCTTCCCCAACCTGTTCTTCCTGGTCGGGCCCAATACCGGGCTCGGCCACAACTCGATCATCTTTATGATCGAGTCCCAGGTCCGGTACATCATGAGCTGCCTGCGGCTGGTGGCCAGGTCCGGGGCCGCCTCGATCGAGGTCAAGCCCGACGCGCAGGACCGGTTCAACGCCTGGGTGCAGGACAAGTCTCGCGGCAGCGTCTGGCTCAAGGGCGGCTGCGCTAGCTGGTACCTCGACTCCGAGGGAGTCAACCGTGCACTGTGGCCGGCCTCGACCGTCAGCTTCTGGCTGCGCATGCGCCGGGTCAGGCCGGCCGATTTCATCTTCGAAGGAGCGGCATCATGATGACCGCAGTTACCGACGCGGGCACCGCCGTGATCAGCTGTCAGGACGGCAACCACACGCTCGCGCTCACCGACCGCGAGGTTATTGCCGAGCGGCTGATCAGGACATCCCGCAAGCACTCGTTCGACCCGGACACCGACGTTGACTGGGATGCCCCGCCGGTGCCCGGCCTGTACTACGGCCCCCCGGAGGGGGGCTCGCTGTACGAGACCCCGCTGTGGGACGGCCTCACCCCGGAGCAGCAGATCGAGCTGACCAAGCACGAGGTGGCCAGCATGGCCTCGTTCGGCATCTGGTCCGAGCTCGCCCTCATGCAGATCCTGCTCCAGCACGCCTACCGGTCCCGCTACGACAGCAGCCACTTCGCCTACGCGCTGACCGAGACCGCCGACGAGTGCAGGCACTCGACGATGTTCGGCCGGATGGTGCGGACGTTCGGCCTGACCACGCACCGCCCGCGCGCGCTGGAGTACCACGCGATCAAGGCGCTCGGGTCCTTCCACGACCCGATGCTGATGTTCGCGGCCACCCTGGTGATCGAGGAGTTCACCGACGCCATGCAGCGCATCGCCTTCCCGGACGAGCGGGTCCAGCCGCTGGTCCGCCAAGTGAGCCGCATCCACGTGATCGAGGAAGCCCGGCACATCAAGTACGCCCGCGAGGAGCTCAAGCGGCAGGTGGCCAGGAGCTCAGCGACCCGGCGGAAGCTGACCGCGGCCCGGCTGGCCTGGGGCATGTCCGGCATCATCAACCGCAACCTGGTGCACTCCTCCGCCTACGCCGCGGTGGGCCTGGACCCGAAGGCCGCCCGGGCGACCGCCGACCGCAGCCCGCACCGGCTGGCGACGAAGCAGTGGGCCTCCCGCAAGTCCATGGCGGCGTTCGAAGAGGTCGGTTTCCTCGACGGCCGGGCCCGCGCGATCTGGCAGAAGGCAGGCTTCCTCGCCCCGGACGCCGGGTAGCCCGCCCGCCGCGGGCCCCGGCCGCGCGGCGGAACCGTCCAGGTGCTGCCGTGCCAGGCAGCCGGCCACAGTGAATCCGCGCCGTCCGGACCGCAACCATCGTCGTGACACAAGTCGCCTTCCTTACCTGCGTCACCCGCGATACCTACGCCCGTCACGGATAACCGCCGGGCACGCGTACCGCGGTCATGCAGTCCTGGAACGGCGCCGGCGCGTCGTAACAACTCAGCCGCCTGTTTCGCGGCGGACGGTGCGTGCTGACGGGTAGCGCCACCGGCAGGGCACACGGGGAGGGCTTCCGATGAGTCAGATGCGGACAGCTGGAACGGGCCGCCTCAGCCGGGGCCTCCTTGCGGCCGTTGCGGGAGCTGCAGCAATCGCCGCGGTGGCCGGGGAGCAGCCCGGGCGTCGGCCGTGCCGCACCGGGTCAGGCCCACGGTGGCCGGAGACATCTCGACCGTCGCCGGTGGTCCCGGCGGCCCGGCCAAGGGCACGAAGATAGATCTCACGCTGCCGTGCGGCCTCACTTACGGCGGCGGTGCGGTGTACTTCGGCGACTTCCGCGACGCCCGCAAGATTTCTTCGCAGACCGGGATGCTCAGCACGCCAGCGGGAACCGGTTTCAGCGGCCCGCTCGGGAACGGCGGCCCGGCCACCAGCGCCTACCTGAGCGACGCCTGCGGTGTCGCGGTCGACCACCACGGCGACCTGGTGGTTGCCGACGGCGGTAACCAGCTGATCCGGGTGGTGGCGCACAGAACCGGCCAGTTCTACGGCCAGTCGATGACCGCGGGTGACATCTACACGGTCGCGGGCGACGGCACCGCCGGGTTCTCCGGTGACGGCGGCCCCGCCACCAGCGCCGCGTTTTCCGGTCCGCAAGGCGTGGCCGTAGACGGCCTGGGCAATTTGTTGATCGCCGACACCAACAACAACCGGGTCCGGGTGGTCACGGCCAGCTGATGACCGCGGGGGACGTGTATACGGTCGCGGGTGACGGCACCGCCGGGTTCTCCGGGGACAGCGGCCCCGCCATCAGCGCCGAGCTGTCCGGCCCGACCGGTATCACGGTGGATGGCGCGGGTAATGTGCTGTTCGCTGACATGGCCAACACCCAGATCCGGGAGATATCGGGCTGACGGAGCTGGCCTGCGGTACGTGTCAGCCAGCTCCGCCGGTCAGCGCGCCTCGGCTGGTCAGCTCGCGGTAGAGCGCCGCGGTCTGCGCGGCGATCTCAGCCCACTCGAACTCTGCCGCGGCCCGCGCCCGGCCCGCCTGGCCCATCGCCGCCGCCAGGTCCGGGTCGCGCACCAGGACGTTCAGCGCTTCGGCCAGCGCTTCCGGGTCGCCCGGCGGCACCAGCAGGCCGGTCTCCCCCTCGGCCACGACCTCCGGGATGCCGCCCACCCGGGACGCCACGACCGCGGCGCGGCACGCCATCGCCTCCAGGTTCACGATGCCGAGCGGCTCGTACACCGACGGGCAGGCGAATACCCGGGCATGCGACAGCAGCTGGATGACCTCGCGCTTGGCCAGCATGCCGGAGATCAGGATCACTCCGGACCTGGCCGCGGTGAGCTGCCCGACCAGCTCGTCCACCTCGGCCGCGAGGTCGGGCGTGTCCGGCTGCCCGGCGCAGAGCACGAGCTGGGCGGCCGGGTCGAGCCAGGCGGCCGCGCGCAGCAGCACCGGCAGGCCCTTCTGCCTGGTGACCCGGCCGACGAAGATGACGTAGGGCCTGGCCGGGTCCACGCCGTACTTGGCCAGCACATCGGTGCCGGGATCCGGCGCATACTCGCGGGTGTCGATCCCGTTGCGGATCACCCTGACCCGCTCCGGCCGCACCGCGGGATAGGCGGACAGCACGTCCGCGCGCATGCCGTCGGACACCGCCACCACGGCGGCGGCGGCCTCGACCGCGGTCCGCTCGACCCAGGAGGACAGCTCGTAGCCGCCGCCGAGCTGCTCGGCCTTCCACGGCCGCAGCGGCTCCAGCGAGTGCGTGGTGACCACGTGCGGCACCCCGTACAGCAGCGACGCCAGGTGGCCGCCCAGGTTGGCGTACCAGGTGTGCGAGTGCACCACGTCGGCCCCGCCAGTCGCGGCGGCCATCGACAGGTCAGCGGAGATCGTCCGCAGCGCCGGATTCGCGTCGTCCAGCAGCCGCCACGGGTGATGCGCCACCGCCCCGGGCCGGTCCGCGCCCTGGCAGTGCACGGTCAGGTCCACCAGCCCGGCCAGCTCCCTGGCCAGGTACTCCACGTGCACTCCCGCCCCGCCGTATACCTCCGGCGGGTACTCCCTGGTCAGCAGCGCCACCCGCAGGCTGCCCGGCGCCGCGGTCACGGCGTGACCAGCTGGCCCTTGCCGACCACGGTCACCCCGCCGTCGGAGACCGCGAAGCCGCGCGCCCGGTCGTGCTCCTTATCCACGCCGACCGCCACGCTCTCGGGCACCACCACGTTCTTGTCCAGGATGGCGTCCCTGACCACCGCGTGCGGCCCGATCCTGGTGCTGTGCAGCACGACGGAGCGGTCCACCGTGGCCCAGTCGTCCACCCGCACGCCAGGCGAGAGCACCGACTCGTTGACGTACGCGCCGGACACGATCACGCCGTTGCTGACCAGGCTGTTGATCGCCCGGCCGACCCGGTCGTCGTTATGCACGAACTTTGCCGGCGGCTGCGACGGCACCTGGGTGAGGATCGGCCACTGGCTGTTGTACAGGTTGAACACCGGATGGACGGCGCACAGGTCCATCTGCGCGTCGAAGTAGGAGTCCAGCGTCCCGACGTCGCGCCAGTAGCCGGCGTCCCGCTCGGTGGCGCCGGGCACCTTGTTGTCGAGGAAGTTGTACACCTCGGCGGCCCGCTGGCTGACCAGCATCGGGATGATGTCGCCGCCCATGTCGTGCCTGCTGGCGGTGTCCACCGCGTCCTTGCGCAGCGAGTCCACCAGCACGTCGGCGTCGAAGAGGTAGTTGCCCATCGAGGCGTAGGCCAGGTCGGCATGGCCGGGCATCGCGGGCGGGTCGGCCGGCTTTTCCAGGAACGCCTCGATCGACCTGCCGTCCGTGCCGGTCTGGATCACGCCGAACGCCGTCGCCTCGGCGCGTGGCACCGGGATGGCGGCCACGGTGACGCCGGCGCCCGTGGCCACGTGCTGGTCGATCATCTGCCGCGGGTCCATCCGGTACACGTGATCGGCGCCGAAGACGATCACCAGGTCCGGTTCCTCGTCGTAGATCAGGTTGAGCGACTGGTGGATCGCGTCGGCCGAGCCGGTGTACCACTGCGGGCCGAGCCGCTGCTGCGCGGGGACCGGCGTCACGTAGTTGCCGAGCAGCCCGCTCATCCGCCAGGTGGTGGTGATGTGCCGGTCCAGGCTGTGGCTCTTGTACTGGGTCAGTACGCAGATCCGCAGGATGCCGGCGTTGACCAGGTTGGACAGCGCGAAGTTGACCAGCCGGTACAGGCCGGCGAACGGGACGGCGGGCTTGGCCCGGTCGTCGGTCAGCGGCGCCAGCCGCCGGCCCGCGCCGCCCGCCAGCACGATGCCGAGGACCCGCTTCTGCGCCATCGCGCACCTCCTTACGGCCCGGGGCCGTCACCGGACCGGGGCGAGTATCAGTTATCAGTGTGGTCTGCCCGCGGCCGGGACCGCCAGTCTCAACCGCCGCGCCTTCTGCCGCCGGGCGTCCGGCGCGAGAATGCCGCGATTCCCGCGTACCCTCAATAGGCGATGACTCAGCTCCGCGTGCTTGCCGCCATGTCCGGCGGCGTCGACTCGGCCGTCGCCGCGGCCAGGGCGGCGGACGCAGGCCACCAGGTGACCGGCGTTCACCTCGCGCTGTCGCAGAACCCGCGCTCCTACCGGACCGGCGCCCGGGGCTGCTGCACGCTGGAGGATGCCCGCGACGCCCGCCGCGCCGCCGACGTCATTGGCATCCCGTTCTATGTCTGGGACATGGCCGAGCGGTTCAGCGCGGACGTGGTGGCCGACTTCGTCGCCGAATACGCGGCGGGCCGTACCCCCAATCCGTGCCTGCGCTGCAACGAGAAGATCAAGTTCGCCGCGGTGCTGGACCGGGCGGTGGCGCTCGGCTTCGACGCGGTCTGCACCGGCCACCACGCCCGGCTCGAGGCCGGGCCCCGCGGCACCCGGCTGCGGCGCAGCGTCGATCCGGCCAAGGACCAGTCCTACGTGCTCGCCGTGCTCACCGGCGGCCAGCTCGATCGCGCCATGTTCCCGCTCGGCGGGTCCACCAAGGCGCAGGTGCGCCAGGAGGCCGCCGAGCGCGGCCTGGCCGTGGCCGATAAGCCGGACAGCCACGACGTGTGCTTCATCGCCGACGGGGACACCAGGAAGTTCCTGGCCGGCCGGCTCGGCGAGGCGCCCGGCCAGATCGTGGACACCGGCGGCCGCGTGGTCGGCGAGCACGACGGCGCGTACGGCTTCACGATCGGCCAGCGCAAGGGGCTGCGCATCGGCGTCCCGGCCGGCGACGGCAGGCCCCGCTACGTGCTGGACATCGAGCCCGTCAGCGGGACGGTGACCGTCGGCCCGCGCGAGGCGCTCGACGTGCACGAGATCATCGCGACCCGCCCGGTGTGGACCGGCTGCCCGCCGCCCGCGGCCCCGCTGGACGGCACCGTCCAGCTGCGCGCGCACGGCGAGACGCACCCGGCGACCGTGAGCCCGGCCGACGGCGCGCTCAGGATCGCGCTGCACGAGCCCGCCCGCGGCGTCGCCAAGGGCCAGGCCGCGGTCCTCTACGACGGCGATCTCGTCCTCGGCTCCGCCACCATCGAGGCCGCCCGCCCCGCGCCCAGCCGCGCCCGCTAGCGCGAACCCGCACGCCCATCTCGACTTTGCACACGCTGCGACCAGAATTCAGCGTCAGTCATCGTTTTCTGTGGTCGTAGAGTGTGCAAAGTCATAGTGATCATGAAAGTGACCCGGATACAGATGGGCCAGAGCCCGCCGACCAGGCGCACGCGGGCCCGGGCGGCCCACTTTCCATGCGCTCGTGTCGCACAAAACGGTACAAACCCGGACGGTACTTGGGCGTACCGCATGGAAAGTGGGCTGGCCCGGCGTGGTGACGGGCCCGGTGCGGGTGGCGGGGTTGTGGTGACCGGGCCCGTGCGGGCGGGGCCGGATGTGGTGACGGGGCCAGTGCGGGCGTCGTGACCGGGCCGGTGCGCGCGAGGCACGGGTCGTGGTGACCGGGCGCGGTGCGGCGGAGCGATCATGCCGTCGGAGGCGGGCGCTAGGCTCGGCAGCGTGACCAGCGACACCGCGGGCTTCCCCTGGCCGCCAGGCAGCGCGACCGGGGCCGGCTCGATGCCCGGCACCGAGCCCCTCGCCGCCGTGCGGACCGTGCTCGACGAGCTGCCGGACCTGCCGTACCTGCCCGAGCTGCCCGCCCGCGGCCCCGGCGCCGACATGATCGGGCGCACCGCCGCGCTGCTCACCGAGATGCCGGTCGAGACCACCCCGGGCGGCTGGCGGCTGGCGCCCCGGCCCGGCCGCGACCTGCGCCGCGCGCGCTCGCTGCTCGACCAGGACCTGGACGCGCTGGAGCAGGCCGCCGACGGCTACCAGGGCGCGCTCAAGATCCAGGTCTGCGGGCCGTGGACGCTCGCCGCCTCGCTCGAGCTGCCCGCCAGCCAGGAGAAGGTGCTGACCGACCACGGCGCGGTCGCCGACCTCATCGCGTCGCTGGCCGAGGGCGTCCGCACGCACGCCGCCGACGTCCGCCGCCGGGTCCCCGGCGCGCGGCTGCTGCTGCAGTGCGACGAGCCGCGGCTGCCCGCGGTGCTGGACGGCTCCCTGCCGTCGGCCAGCGGGCTGAACCGGCTCCGCCCGGCCGAGCCAGGCCCGGCCGCCGACAGCCTGCGGGTGATCCTCGACGCCGCGACCGCCTTCGGCGTCGTGCACTGCTGCGCAGCCCGGCCGCCGTTCGGCATCATCGCCGATTCCGGCGCGCAAGCGATCTACCTCGACCTCAGCCTGATGCGGCGGGAAGACGAGGATCCGCTGGCTGAGGCGGCGGAGTCCGGTACCGCTATTTTCGCCGGGGCCGTTCAACCGCTGAATTCCGAACGGGCAGTGGCTAGCGAACTGGCCAAGCGGGTCATCGACCTGTGGCGCCGGCTCGGCCTGCGGCCGGCGCGGTGCGCCGAGCTGGTGGTCATCGGGCCCGCCTGCGGTCTGGCCGGCGCGTCACCGGAGCGTGCCGCCGAGCTGCTCGCCGCCTGCCGGGAGGCGGGCCGGATACTGCCCGAGATGATCGAGGAGGGAACGGGGTGACCGAGGCGGGCCAGAGTGACCATGAGCCGGGAATGGCAAGCATGATCGAGGAGGGAGCAGCGGCTACATGACCGAGCTACCGGAGGCCGCCGAGCTGGGCGGCGTGCCGACCGAGGTCAGGCACCGGCACGCGGGGCTCAGCGTGGAGCTGACCGAGCAGCAGCACCGGTATTACGTGCTGGACTCGCCGCTGATCTCCGACGCCGAGTACGACACGCTCATGCGCGAGCTGACCGAGATCGAGGAGCGCTATCCCGAGCTGCGCACCCCGGACTCGCCGACGCAGAAGGTCGGCGGCTCGGTGTCCACGCTGTTCACCCCGGTGACCCACCGGGACCGGCTGCTCAGCCTGGACAACGCGTTCTCCGCCGAGGAGCTGGACGCCTGGGCGGCGCGGGTGGCCAGGCTCGGCGAGTCCGGTCCGGTGGGGCCCTACCTGTGCGAGCTGAAGATCGACGGGCTGGCCGTCGCGCTGCTCTACCGGAACGGGGCGCTGGTCCGCGCCGCGACCCGCGGCGACGGCGTCACCGGCGAGGACGTGACGCCCAACATCCGCACGATCGCCAGCGTGCCGGCCAGGCTCAACGGCAGCGGCTGGCCGGAGACGCTCGAGGTGCGCGGCGAGGTGTTCTTCCCGGTGGCCGGGTTCGGCGAGCTGAACGTGGCGCTGACCGAGGCGGGCAAGCCCGCCTTCGCCAACCCGCGCAGCGCCGCGGCGGGCTCGCTGCGGCAGAAGGACCCGCGGGTCACCGCCAGCCGGGCGCTCGACATGATCGTGCACGGCGTCGGCCGGCCGAACGAGGGCCCGGACACCCAGTCCGGCTGGTACGAGCGGATGGGCGAGTGGGGGCTGCCGGTCAGCGGGCTGTTCCGGGTGACACCAGACCTGGACGGGGTGCGCGAGTACATCGGCTACTACGCCGAGCACCGGCACGACCCGCCGTACGAGATCGACGGCGTGGTGGTCAAGCTGGACCGGGTCGCGGTGCAGCGCGAGCTGGGATCGACCAGCCGGGCGCCGCGGTGGGCGATCGCCTACAAGTACCCGCCGGAGGAGGTGACCACCCGGCTGCTGGACATCCGGGTGAACGTGGGCCGCACCGGCCGGGTCACCCCGTTCGCGGTGATGGAGCCGGCCAAGGTCGCCGGGTCCATGGTGGACCGGGCCACGCTGCACAACGCCGACGAGGTGAAGCGCAAGGGCGTGCTGATCGGCGACATGGTCGTCCTGCGCAAGGCGGGCGACGTGATCCCCGAGATCGTCGGGCCGGTGGCGGACCTGCGCGACGGCTCCGAGCGCGCCTTCGAGTTCCCGGACCGCTGCCCGGCCTGCGGCACCCCGCTGGCCCGCGAGGAGGGCGAGGTGGACTGGCGCTGCCCGAACACCCGCTCCTGTCCCGCCCAGCTGCGCGAGAGGCTGTTCCACCTGGCCGGCCGCGGCGCGCTGGACATCGAGGTGCTCGGCTACGAGGCCGTGACCGCAGTGCTGGACTCCGGCCTGGTGACCGACGAGGGTGACATGTTCGCGCTGACCGACGAGCGGCTGGCGACCGTGCCGTTCTTCGTGAACAAGGCGGGCACGCTGACGGTCAACGCGGGCAAGCTCGTGGCGAACCTGGAGGAGGCGCGGTCGCGGCCGCTGTGGCGGATCCTGGTCGCGCTGTCGATCCGGCACGTCGGGCCGACCGCGGCCCGGGCGCTGGCCGCGCACTTCGGCTCGCTGGACGCGATCGAGCAGGCGTCGGTGGCGGAGCTGGCCGCCGTGGACGGCGTCGGGCCGACGATCGCCGCGGCGCTGACCGACTGGTTCACGGTGGACTGGCACCGGGCGATCGTGGCCAAGTGGCGGCAGGCCGGCGTGCGGCTGGCCGAGGAGACGCCGGCCGGCGGCGCAGGCGGTACCGGGCGGCCGCTGGCCGGGCTGTCGATGGTGATCACCGGGTCGCTGGCGGAGTTCAGCCGGGACACGGCGATCGAGGCGGTGCGGGCCCGGGGCGGCAAGGTCACCGGCTCGGTCTCGAAGAAGACCGACTTCGTGGTGGCCGGCGAGAACGCGGGCTCGAAGTACGACAAGGCGGTGGAACTGGGCGTGCCGGTGCTGGACGAGGCGGCGTTCGGGCTGCTGCTGGAGCAGGGCCCGGACGCGGCGCGGGCCGCGGCGGCCGGCGGTGACGGAGGGAAAATTACCGGCTAAACGCGCCCGTAACCGCCCAAACGCTCACGATCTATGCCGAGTAAAGCCGCAGGTCAGGCACATGGGATCAATCGGCGGTAACGGATGGTGTGCAACCGGTTCCGCGAAGTGGTACTTTCGCCGTACTCTTCTTGCATGTGCATCTGCACGAGCTAGCTTGCGGCACGAGGGCTATCGATGAGGGATCCGAGCGACACCAGGGACATCACACCGCGGCCGGGCTCGCCGTTGTGGATTCACCTGAGCATCGTCTCGGTGGCGGGCCTGGCCGTCCTGTGCGCGGCCATGACCACCCTCACCGCGGCCAGCGTTCAGCACCTGGTACGGAGCCCGCTGCTGTGGACGATCGCCGTCCTCATCATGGTCGGCGAGCTGCGGCCGATCATCACGCCGGGAAAGTCCGGCCCCGACTCGGGCGTCGCGTCGGTGACGTTCGGCTTCGCTGCCCTGCTCTACTGGGGGCTGCCGGTCGCCGCACTGCTCAAGGCCGCGTCCACGCTGATCGCCGGGACGGCCGACCGCAAGGCGTTGCACCGTACCGTGTTCAACGCGGCGCAGGACGTGCTGGCGCTGGGCGCGGCGTGGGCCGCGCTCGGGCTGGCCGGGATCCACCCGGACCCCATGCACCCCTGGCTGCCGTCCGGGGCGCAGCTGGCCGGCGTGGCGCTGGCCGCCGCCGCCTACTTCGCCGTCAACTTCACGCTGGTCGCGATCGCGATCAGCCTGCACGCGCGGGCCCCGGTGCTCGCGATCGTGCGGGAGGAGCTTCCCTACCAGGCGTTCGTCATCCTGGCGCTGCTGTCGGCCGCCCCGCTGGTCGTGGTGGTGATGGGCCGGTCGGTGTGGCTCGTGCTGCTGTTCCTGCTGCCGCTGATCGCGGTCTACCTGAACGCCGCGGTGTCGGTGCAGCGCGAGCACCAGGCCATGCACGATGAGCTGACCGGCCTGCCCAACCGCAAGCTGCTGCTGCGCCGCACCGAAGAGGCGCTGACCGCCGCGGCCAGGTCGTCCGGCGTGACCGGCTTCCTGCTGCTCGACCTGGACCGGTTCAAGGAGGTCAACGACACGCTCGGGCACCCGGCGGGCGACCAGCTGCTGCAGACGGTCGCGCACCGGCTCACCCACAGCGTGCGCCCCGGTGACCTGGTGGCCAGGCTCGGCGGCGACGAGTTCGCGGTGCTGCTGCCGGTGATCAGGTCCGCGCGCACCGCCCGCGAGGTGGCGGCGCGGCTGCGGGCGGCGCTGGCCGAGCCGCTCCGGCTGGACGGGATGACGCTGCACGTCGAGGCCAGCGTCGGCATCGCGACCTGCCCCGCCGACGCGGACGACGTCGAGCTGCTGCTGCAGCGCGCCGACGTGGCCATGTACCTGGCCAAGGAGAACCGCACCGGGGTGGAGGCGTACGACCCGGCCAGGGACCGCAACTCGCCGGCCCGGCTCACCCTGCTCGGCGATCTGCGCCGGGCGGTGGACGGGGGCGAGGTGGAGCTGGCGTACCAGCCCAAGATCTGGCTCACCGACGGACGGCCGGCCGGGATGGAGGCGCTGGTCCGCTGGCGGCACCCCGAGCGCGGCCTGATCACCCCTGAGGAGGAGTTCACCGAGACGGCCGGGCACTCGGACCTGATGCGGGACCTGACCCGGCACGTGGTGGACTCCGCGCTGGACCAGGCGCGGGCCTGGTGGCGGGCCGGGCTGGCCGTGCAGGTGGCGCTGCGCGTGTCCGCCCGCGACCTGCTGGACGCCAGCCTGACCACGATGATCTCCCGCGGCCTCGACCGCCGCGGGCTGCCGCCCGAGGCGCTGATGCTGCAGGTCAACGAGCGGGTGCTGACCGCCGAGCCCGCGCACGCCGCGGCCGCGGTGGACGCGCTGGCCGCCCTGGGGCTGGCGGTCAGCCTGGACGACTTCGGCACCGGCTACTCCTCGCTGGCGCGGCTCAAGCGGCTTCCGCTGTGCGAGATCAAGATCGACTCGTCGTTCGTCGGGCGGCTGCCGGCCAGTCCCGACGACGAGGTGATCGTCCGCTCGCTGGTGGAACTCGTCCGCGCGCTGGGCATCGGCTCGGTGGCCAAAGGCGTCGACACCGCGGCCGCGGCCGCGGCGCTGCGCGAGATGGGCTGCGAGGCGGCCCAGGGGCTGTACGTCAGCCGGCCGCTGCGGGCGCCGCAGGCGACGGCCTGGCTGCGCAGGCACCTGGGCGGTACAGCCGTCACCGCGCCGCTGCCCGGCGACTCCCGCGGCGGCCTGCGTGACCGGCCTCAGCGCACCGCCGCCGGGGCGGCCGGCTCGGCCTGATCGCCGGCCAGCGGCAGCCGGACGCAGAACGCGGCGCCGCAGCCCGGCTCGGTCTGCACGCTGATCGCGCCGCCGTGCGCGGCGACCAGCGCGGCGGTGATGGACAGGCCAAGACCGGTGCCGCCGCGGGCCCGGCTGCGCGCCCGGTCGGTGCGGTAGAAGCGCTCGAACACGCGGGCGGCCTGATCTGCGGTCATGCCCGGGCCGTGGTCGGTCACCGTGAGGCTCCCCTGACCGGTCCGGGCGTCCACCCTGACGGTGACCGGGCTGCCGGCGGGAGTGTGCTGCAGCGCGTTGCTGAGCAGGTTGTCGATCACCTGGCGGATCCGGGCGTCGTCCGCGTCCACGATCACCGGGTCCGGCGCGGCGAGCAGCGTCACCGGCCGGCCGGGCTGGACCGTGCGGGCGGCGTGCACGGCCGCGGCGGCGATGCTGGCCAGGTTGACCGGCCGCCGGTCCAGCGGGCGGTCCTGGTCGAGCCTGGCCAGCAGCAGCAGGTCCTCCACCAGCAGCCCCATCCGGGCGGCCTCGTGCTGGACGCGGCTGATCAGCCGGAGCAACTCGGCCCGGTCGGCCGTCTCGCCCTGCTGCAGGGCGAACTCCGCCAGCCCCCTGATCGACGTCAGCGGCGTCCGCAGTTCGTGGCTGGCGTCGGCGACGAACCGGCGCATCCGGTCCTCGGAGTCCCTGGCGTGCGCCTCGCCGGCCTCCCTGGCCCGGTAGGCGGCCTCGATCCGGCCGAGCATGGTGTTGAGGGCCACGGCCAGCCGGCCGACCTCGGTGCGCTTGCTCGGATGAGAGATCCGGCGGGACAGGTCGCCGCCGGCGATCGCCTCCGCGGTGTCCTCGATCCGGCTGAGCGGGGCCAGGCTGGCCCGGACCAGCGCGAGCCCGACGGCAGCCAGCAGCGCGATGCCGATGGCGCCCGCCGCGGTGTCGATCAGGGCCAGCCGGGCGACGGTGCTGTTCACGTTGTCCAGGCTGATCCCAGCGACCAGGTGCCGGCCGCCGGGCAGCGACCGGACCAGCACCCGCCAGGAGTGTCCCGGGTCACCAGCCGCAGCCGCGGTGAACGGGCGGCCGGTAGCGCGCAGCTGCGCGGCGGACAGCCGCGGCCCGGGAACGCGGCGCTGCGATCCGGGGGCCAGGTGGACGGCGCCGTCGGCGTCGATGATCTCGACCACGAAGTCGCTGGGCAGCTGGAAGGTCCCGGGCGGCGGGTTCGGGCGGTCGCGGGCCAGCGCCCGGCGGGCCTGTGCCGCGCGGCCCGGCGAGGCGAAGGATTTCAGCTGCGCGTCCGTCCGGGACAGCAGGTAACCGTGCAGCAGCGACGTGCCGAGCAGCCCCATGACCGCCGAGGTGATCGTGACCAGGATCGCGGCGGCGGCCAGCACCCGCACCCGCAGCGATACCCTCGCCAGCCAGGCCCGCGGCCGGTCACCGGTCAGCCGCATCAGGACGGCGGTATCCGCAGCACGTAGCCGAGGCCGCGGATCGTGTGGATGAGCCGCGGCTCGCCCCGGTCGATCTTGCGCCGCAGGTAGCAGATGTAGCACTCGACCAGGCTGGCGTCGCCGGTGAAGCCGTAGTCCCAGACGTGATCGATGATCTGCGCCTTGCTCAGCACCCGCCCGGCGTTGGTCATCAGGTACCGCAGCAGCTTGAACTCGTTCGGCGTCAGCGAGACCAGGCGGCCCGCCCGCCGCACCTCGTGACTGTCCTCGTCCAGTGCCAGGTCGGCGACGACCGTCCGGGACGGGATGTCGGGCAGGCCGCGGCTGCGCCGCAGCACGGCCCGGATCCGGGCCATCACCTCGTCCAGGGCGAACGGCTTCGTCACGTAGTCGTCGCCGCCCAGGGCCAGCCCGGTGACCCGCTCCTGCACCGCGTCGCGCGCGGTCAGGAAGATGACCGGGGTGCGCAGGCCGCCGGAGCGGATCCTGCGGATCACGTCGAATCCGTCGCTGTCCGGCAGCATGACGTCGAGCAGGATCAGGTCGGGCGGCTCCGCGGCGGCGGCGCGCATCGCCTCCTCGCCGCTGCCCGCGGTGAGCACGTCGAAGCCGGCGAAGCGCAGGCAGCCGGACAGCAGTTCCACGATCGTCGGCTCGTCGTCAACCACCAGCAGCCGCGCCTCGCGCTCATCGGCCAGCACCGCACGGCCCGTGGCTGACGGCATATTCCCGGCTCCCCTCGTCCCGCACCAGCCAGCCGGACCCCGCTCGGGCGCCAGCCGGTATCCCTACGGTGTCCCGTCCGGCTGAGCACGCGCTGACTGCCGGCTGTGAAGATCCTTGAGCCGGAGCCGGCCGGGGAGCGAGCCGCAGGGCCGGTCAGGGGAGCGGGCCGCGTCAGCGCCCGGGACGCGTGGTCTGCTGCCCGACGGCCAGGCGGCCGTTCTTCATCACCCCGGTCCGCTGCCCGCGCCGGGCGACCGCGCTGTCGTGGGTGACCAGGACGAGGGTCAGCCCGCGATCGCGCCACAGCGTGTCGAGCAGCGAGATGATCTCGTCCCTGGTGGTCTCGTCCAGGTTGCCGGTCGGCTCGTCGGCCAGCAGCACCTTGGGCTCCTTGACCAGGGCCCGGGCGATGGCGACCCGCTGCTGCTGGCCGCCGGACAGCTCCGACGGCAGGTGCCGGAGCCGGTCACCGAGGCCGACGCCGGCCAGCGCCCGGACCGCGCGGTCCCGCCGCGCGGCTGACCGTACCCCGAGTGGCACGAGCGCGACCTCGACGTTCTCCTGCGCGCTGAGCGTCGGCACCAGGTTGAAGGTCTGGAAGATGAACCCGATCGAGGTGGCCCGCATCCTGGTGATCTGGCCTTCGCCGAGCGCGGCCAGGTCCGACCCGTCGAAGTCCACCCGGCCCGACGTCGGCCGGTCCAGCCCGCCCAGCATCTGCAGCAGCGTCGTCTTGCCGTGCCCGGTCGGGCCCTGGATGGACAGCCACTCGCCAGCGGAGATGGTCAGGTCCACGCCGCGCAGCGCGGCCACCTTGGCCCGGCCCTTCTGGTAGTCCTTGGTCACGCCGGTCAGCTGGTACATGGGTGCCTTTCTCGTCGCGCCGGGGCCGGTGCTCACGCCACCCGGGCCATCGCCGCGGCCGGGCGCATCCTGGCCGCCCGCCAGCCGCCGAGGGACCCGGCGATCAGCCCGCCGGCGATCGCCAGCGCCACCGCGAGCCCGACGGCGCCGAGCGTGACCGGCGCGGTGAGATGGACGAGCACGGAGTGGCTGGTGCTGCCGGCCAGCCGGCGGAAGCCCGCGCCCGCGCCGGGACCGCCGGGACCGCCCGCGCCGCCGAACTGCTGGGCGCCGCCCGGCGTCGCCGAGCCGGTGCTCTGGCCGACCGTCGCGGACAGCGACGGCGCCAGCCTGGCGATCAGCGCGGCGCCGCCGAACCCGAGGGCGACGCCGGCCACCCCGCCGATGATGCCCACGGCGACCGACTCGCCCATCACCTGGCCGATGATCCGCCTGCTCCGCCAGCCCAGCGCCTTCAGCGTGCCGAACTCCCGCACCCGCCGCGAGACCGCCGCCATTGTCAGCAGGCTGGCCAGGGCGAACGCCGCGATCAGCACCACGATCGCCAGCCACCGGCCGAGGTTGTTGGCCAGGCTGGAGGCGCTGGCCAGCGAGCCGGTCACCTCGCTGGCCAGGTCGCTGGAGGTGGTGACGGTGGCCGACGGCACCGCCTGGGCGATCTCCCGCGACACGGTGCCGATCTGGGCCGCGCTGGTGGCCGACACGTAGATCGTGTTGACCTGGCCGGACATGCCCGCGAGCGCCTGCGCGCGGGCCAGCGGGATATAGGCGGCTGAGCTGCTCTGGCCCGACGGCTCGGTCACGATGCCGATGACGGTGAAGCGGGTCTTGGCGATCGTGATGGCCGAGCCTACGCTCAGCTTGTTCTGCGTGGCGTAGTTGGAGTCCAGCACGGCCGCGTTGGCGTGGGCGTCGGACGAGCGGAGGGTACGGCCCGACGTCAGCTTGCCCGAGCTCAGCGGGCCCAGTTCGCCGGCGGCCAGGTCCACCCCGGCCACCCCGAACGAGGTCGGGGTGAACGAGCCGCGGAAACCGCCGCCCCCGCCGCCCCCGCCGCCGAACCCCCCGCCCGGGGCGCCCCCTCCGCCGCTGTTGATGGCGGGGATCTTTCCGGTGATCTTCGTATCGGTCAGGGTCAGCCCGCCCGCGGCCGCCGCCACCCCGCGCAGCCCCGATACCTTGCTCACCGACGACGAGCCGATGGTGCCGAGGCCGAGACCGCGCAGCGTGTCAATGCTGATCTTCGTGCCTGCCGCGGGCCGTCCGCTCGTCCCGGTCTGGCCGCGGAATCCGAACGGCCCGCCGAGGCCCGAGCCCGCCTTGGGGGCCTTGGTGACGGTCACGTCGGTGCCCACCCCGTACAGCGCGTGCAGCACGGTGCCCTGCGCGTTCTTGACCCCGGCCGACGCCGCGGTCACGGTGATGACCAGGCCGATCCCCAGGGCCAGGCCGAGCGAGATGAAGACCGCCTGCCGCATCCGCCGGCGCAGCTCACGGCGCAGGTACGTAACGAAGAACATGTGCCTCCCTCGACTGGCGGCCGCGCCCACCGCCGCGGTCAGCCGCGCCGCGGGGGGCGCCCGCGCTGGCCAGTCCACCGGTCCTGGCTTGTGACCGGTTGAGTGCGGGATGCCAGTTTCCTTGTGCCGGGCCGGATACCGGGGCCGGCCTTATTGAGTCAGGCCGGGGCGCCGGGGGACCTAGGATGAACGGCATGTCCATCACCCGTGACGAGGTAGCGCACCTGGCCTACCTGGCCAGGCTGGCGCTCGAGGACGCCGAGCTCGATCACTTCGCCGCGCAGCTCGACGTGATCATCTCTGCGGTCGCCCGCGTCCAGGAGGTGGCCGCGGAAGGCATCCCGCCGACATCGCACGCAGTGCCGCTGACTAACGTGTTCCGCCCCGACGTGATCATCCCCTGCCTGAGCCCGGAGGCCGCGCTCGCGGCCGCGCCCGCCGTCGAGGACCAGCGGTTCCGCGTACCCAGGATCCTGGCGGAGGACTGAGATGACCGCCGAGCTGACGTCCATGACCGCCGCGGAGCTGGCGTCCGCGGTTGCGGCGGGCGACGTATCCGCGACCGAGGTCGCCCAGGCGCACCTGGACAAGATCGCCGCCGTCGACGGCCAGGTGCGCGCGTTCCTGCACGTGTCGGCCGACGTCGCCCTGGCGGCCGCCCGCGCGGTGGACGCCAGCCGGGCGGCAGGCCGGCCACTCGGCCCGCTGGCCGGCGTGCCGGTCGCCGTCAAGGACGTGTTCACCACGACCGACATGCCCACCACCTGCGGATCGCGCATCCTGGACGGCTGGCAGCCGCCGTATGAGTCGACGGTCACCCGCAGGCTGCGCGCGGCCGGCGCGGTCCCGCTGGGCAAGACGAACATGGACGAGTTCGCGATGGGGTCCTCCACCGAGAACTCCGCGTTCGGGCCGTCCCGTAACCCCTGGGACCTGACCCGCGTTCCCGGCGGCTCGTCCGGCGGCTCGGCCGCGGCGGTGGCCGCGTTCGAGGCTCCGCTCGCGACCGGCACCGACACCGGCGGCTCGATCCGGCAGCCCGCGGCGGTGTGCGGGATCGTCGGGACCAAGCCCACTTACGGCGGCTCGTCCAGGTACGGCGTGGTCGCCTTCGCGTCCTCGCTGGACACACCCGGGCCGCTGGCCAGGACCGTGCTCGACGCGGCGCTCATGCACGAGGCCATGTCCGGGCACGACCCGGCCGACTCCACCTCGATCGACGCGCCGGTGCCGCCCGTGGTGGCGGCCGCCCGGCAGGCGGACGTGGCCGGGATGCGGATCGGCGTGGTCACCGAGCTGGGCGGCGAGGGGTACCAGCCCGGAGTGCTGACCCGGTTCGGCGAGGCGGTCGAGCTGCTCGAATCGCTCGGCGCCAAGGTCGTCGAGGTGTCCTGCCCGCATTTCGCGTACGCGCTGCCCGCCTATTACCTGATCGCCCCCAGCGAGTGCTCGTCCAACCTGGCCCGCTTCGACGGCATGCGGTACGGGCTGCGGGCCGGTGACGACGGCACCCGCAGCGCCGAAGAGGTCATGTCCCTGACCAGGGGCGAGGGCTTCGGCGCGGAGGTCAAGCGGCGGATCATCCTCGGCACTTACGCGCTGTCGAGCGGCTACTACGACGCCTACTACGGCAAGGCACAGCAGGTCCGCACGCTGGTGATCCGCGACTTCGACGCGGCCTTCGAGCAGGCCGACGTGCTGGTGTCGCCGTCCACGCCGACCACGGCCTTCCGCATCGGCGAGCGGGCCGATGACCCGATGGCCATGTACCTCGCCGACCTGTGCACGATCCCGTCCGACCTGGCGGGCAACGCCGCGCTGTCGGTACCGTGCGGGCTGGCTCCCGACGACGGGCTGCCGGTGGGGCTGCAGGTCATGGCGCCGGTCCTGGCCGACGACCGGATGTACCGGGTGGCGGCGGCGGTGGAGGCCGCGCTGGCCGGGCGGTGGGGCCACCCGCTACTGGCCGGGCCGCCCCACCTCAGGGACGGGGAGCGCGAGGAATGACGGAGACCACGCCCGGGCTGGTCAGCTTCGACGAGGCGGTCGCCCGCTACGACCCGCTGATCGGCCTGGAGACGCACGTCGAGCTGGGCACGATGTCGAAGATGTTCTGCGGCTGCCCGACCGCGTTCGGCGCCCCGCCGAACAGCCAGGTCTGCCCGGTCTGCCTGGGGCTGCCCGGCTCGCTGCCGGTCACCAACGCCGCGGCGATCGAGTTCACGATCAGGATCGGCCTGGCGCTGAACTGCTCGATCGCGTCGTGGTGCCGGTTCGCCAGGAAGAACTACTTCTACCCGGACATGCCGAAGGACTTCCAGAATCTCGCAGTACGACGAGCCGCTGTGCACCGACGGCTGGCTAGAGGTGACCGTGCCCGCCGACGGCGCGCCGCCCCGGCAGGTCCGGGTGGAGATCGAGCGCGTGCACCTGGAGGAGGACACCGGCAAGTCGCTGCACAAGGGCGGCGCGACCGGGCGCATCCACGGCGCGGACTACTCGCTGGTGGACTACAACCGGGCGGGCATCCCGCTGGTGGAGATCGTCACCAAGCCGATCGCCGGCACCGGGGAGCTCGCGCCCGTGGCCGGCCGTGACTACGTCACCGAGCTGCGGGACGTGCTGCGTACGCTCGGCGTCTCCGACGTCCGGATGGAACAGGGCTCGCTGCGCTGCGACGTGAACGTCTCGCTCGCGCCGAAGGGATCGGGCCGCTGGGGGACCAGGACCGAGACCAAGAACGTGAACTCGCTGCGCTCGGTCGAGCGGGCGATCAGGTACGAGATCGAGCGGCAGGTGGCGGAGCTCGACGCCGGCCACCGCATCGTGCAGGAGACCAGGCACTTCCACGAGGACACCGGGACCACCACGGCCGGGCGGAGCAAAGAGGAGGCACAGGACTACCGGTACTTCCCCGAGCCGGATCTGGTGCCGATCGCCCCGTCCCGGGACTGGGTGGAGAAGCTGCGCGCCACGCTGCCCGAGCTGCCGTCGGCGCGCCGCGCCCGGCTGCAGGCCGAGTGGCAGCTGTCCGACCTGGACATGGCCGCGCTGGCCAACGCGGGCGCGCTCGACCTGGTGGCCGGGACCGTGGCGGCGGGCGCGGCGCCGGCCGACGCGCGCAAGTGGTGGCTCGGCGAGCTGCGGCAGCGGGCGAACGCGGCTGGCACCGAGCTGACCGCGCTGGGCGTGACGCCCGCGCAGGTGGCCCGGGTGAGCGAGCTGGTGGCGTCCGGGGCGCTCAACGACAAGCTGGCCCGGCAGGTCCTGGAGAGCGTGCTGGCCGGCGAGGGCTCGCCCGACGAGGTGGTCGCCGCCCGCGGACTGGCGGTCGTCAGCGACGACAGCGCGCTGCTCGCCGCCGTTGACGAGGCGATCGCCGCCAGCCCCGATGTGGCCGGGGTGATCCGCGGCGGCAAGGCCGCCGCGGCAGGCGTGCTCGTCGGCGCGGTGATGAAGGCTACCCGGGGCCAGGCCGACGCCACCCGCGTCCGCGAGCTGATCCTGGACCGCCTGAGCCAGCCGTGATCTCGCCGCCGCCGGCGGACGGCTACCCGGCGGCCGCCCCCCACAGTTCCCGGCTCGCCAGCCGGGCGCCGTCGGCCATGGCCGCCAGCTTCGCCCAGGTGATCTTCGGGTCGATGGGGACGAAGGCGGCGAAGGTGGCGAAGCCGCAGTCGCTGCCGGCGATGACGTTGCTCCGGCCGACCACGCCGGCGTAGCGGACGAGGCGCTGTGCCACCAGCTCCGGGTGCTCGATGTAGTTGGTGGTGGAGTCGAGCACGCCGGGGATGAGCACCTTGCCCTCGGGCAGCTTGACCTCCTCGAACACCTTCCACTCGTGCTCGTGCCTGGGGTTGGCACCCTCGAAGGACACCGCCGTGGGCCTGGCCGCCAGCACCAGGTCGATGATGTCAGCGAGCGGGACGTCGATCTGGTGCGGGCCCTCGTAGTTGCCCCAGCACAGGTGGATCCGCAGCCGGTCCGGCGGGATGTCGCGGGTGGCGTAGTCGATCGCTTCCAGCCGCCTGGCCACTACCTGGCGGAATTCCGCCTTGGTCACCTCGGGGCCGATCGCCCATTCGCACGCGAGATCGGGGCAGTCCAGCTGCAAGACGAGGCCGGCCTGGTGGATCGCGTCGTACTCCTCCTTCATGGCGTCGGCCAGGGCAAACAGGTACTCCTCGGTGCTGGGGTAGTAACGGTTGGCCATGAACATCTCGATGACGCCAGGAGACGCCGCCGACATGAACGTGTCGGTCGCGCCGTCGGCGGCGGCACGCAGGTTGGCGATGTCAACCTCGACCATCGACCTGTCCACGTAGGCGACCGGCCCGTCACAGCTGGGGTTGGCCATGATGGACGCCATCGCCGGGTCGGCGAACGTCTTCTGGGCGAACTCGGGGAAGATTTCGAAGCCCCGCATCTGCAGGGGAGACCGGTCACCGGTGAAACCTGACAGCCGTTCGGTCACGTAGGTGGCGTAGCTCGGCTTGCTGACCTCGCCGTCGTTGACGATGTTAACGCCGGCGTCCAGCTGGCGGCGGACCGTTTCCTCCACCGCCGCCCGCACCGCCTTCGGGTCGTGTCGGTCGTCCAGGCCTTCGGGCCGGGGCAGGCTGCCGGTGTGGGTGGTCAGGATCCGCTCGGTGCTGGTCTTCATCGACGTCCTCCTGGTAGATCGTTGTGCCTCAGTGTGCTGCCCGCACCAGCGCCCGGCAAGGTCCGGATCCGGCGGCCTGTGTTCCTCAGCCCGCCCGGCCTGATCCGGCCGCGGCCAGGCTGGGGATGCCCAGCTGCGCGGTGAGCGTGGCGTGATCCCATGCGATCCGCTGCGAGCTGATCCGGCCGCGCTGGAAGCTCACGATCGCGATGGTCAGTACCTCGGCCCGCCGGTGCGTCGGGCGGACGCCGGGCAGCAGCCAGGGCAGCTCCCGGTCGTGCGTGAACGACACCGTCGTTTCGTCCACCAGCCGGAACCGGTCCACGGTGCGCGAGATCCTGGTCAGGGTCAGGTCGCCGGGCCGGTGCGGGAGGAAGTCCTCGGCGTAGAACCGCTCGACCGCCTCGCGGCCGGCCGCGCCGGTCATCGCCGGCAGATGCCGGACCGACGGCCCGGCCGTCAGGTACGCGAGCGCCCCGCTGAGGTCGCCGCGCCCCAGCGCCGCGGCCTGGTGCTCGTCCCACAGCCGTTCGAGCTCCCGCATGAACTGCGCGATCGCCGTGGTCACGAGCCCAAGCTACCCGGGGCATTCCCGCCGGAATGTCTTAGCCTGAGAAGGCCGGGCCCGCTGCGGGCTGACGTGCGCCGTTCCCCCCTGGCCGGGAGCATCGCAGTGCCGCTCCAGGCCAGCCGCACTTCCTCAGATGTATCGGCGATCGGCGACCTGGCCCTAGCTTCGGCTTAGGTTATATGTTTGAATACCATCGTGGTACAGGTGAGATATTCGGACTGGTCAGGCCGCTCCGGGATCCGGCAGGCCTGCCTGGTCAGGGAGGCGACATGCTCGCAGCCGTAACGGCCGGCCCCGGTCATCCCGCGGTCGCCGTCCTGCTGGCCCTCGGGGCCGCCGCGCTGGCTGCCGTCGTGGTGGCCATGGCCTGGAACGTGCACGTGCGCCAGATCCGGCTGGCCGGGCAGCTGGCTCGCCGCCAGTTCATCGTGGCCGGGGACGGCGGCCCGGCGGATCCGGCCGGCGATCTTCAGGTCGTGCTCGACGAGCCGGACCGGGCCGCGGGCCACGCGGCAGCGCCGCCGGTGGTCATCGACGGGCCGGACACCCTGGTCGCCGGCGAGCAGGCCCGCTACCGGGCGCGGACCGCGGGCAGCTGCAAGGTGGTGGCCTGGGCGGTCGGCGGCGGCTCGGTGTCGCAGGCCCCGGACCCGGCCCACCCGGATGAGCTGATGCTGACGGCCGACCAGCCGGGTGAGCTGACGATCTTCGTGCGGGCGCGCGAGGGGATGATGGAACGCCGCGCCACCAGGTCCGTCACCGCCGTCACGGCCGTGCCCGATCCGGCCCCGCCGGTCACGCTGCGCCTGTTCCTGCAGGGCTGGGGGCTCGTGGTGGTCGTCATCGTCGCGGTGGGATTCGCCGGCGCCCTCGTGGCCCTGGGCAGCCTGGCCTCCGCTGACTTCATCGCGCTGGCCGCCCCGCTGGCTGCTCTCGTGGGCGTGCTCGCCATCGCCCGTGGCACCGACGATGCCCCCCGCCGCCCGGGCAACGGCAAGGCCAGGTCCGGGCCCGGTGCCTGGCTGCCCTATGCCGCCGCCGATCCCTTCCCGGCACAGCGCAACGGCCACCACCCGGCGGACGCCGATCACCGTTAGCGCTACGACACGGTATCGCCGGATCAGCCGCGATCCCCTGATCCGCGCTTCAGCACGGGGGGTGACACAGCGTGATCCGCGGCGCCCGGGCGGGCCTGCTGCGGCGAAGTGAACGAATTGCCACGTTATGCCCCTGGCTCGGCGTCTTCAGTTGTCTCCCTGTGGACGCTGTAGCTCAACCGAAGTGTGACCTTCGGTACGTAGAGTGAGATTCAACGCCAGGAGCGAGACTGTCTCCGGCCGGCCGGCGATCCCGGCCTGAGCCCGGGGGCCACGGCATCACTTCGGCCGCCCTGCACCGGTAGAGGTCGGCGGGCACGAGTCGGGTTGGCCTGGACCCGCACCATTCGGCTGGGCGCGAAGAGGAGGCTCGTACGTGTCGGGTGACTGCCGATGAGCAGTGCGGCTCATGCGCTCGCCGCGGCCGGGATCGCAGCCTCGGCCGCCGCGGCACTGATCCTGTGGCTGGCCGCCAGGCGGCAGGCCGGGCGGGTCAGGCTTGCTTACCTGTGGCTCGGCGGTGCCGCCGCGTTCTGGTGTCTCGGCGTCAGCACGCAGCAGATCCTCGGCGCCCCGCTCAGCGGCGTCGCGGTCGGCCTGACGCTGGCCGACCTGCCGTCGCTGCTGGCGCTCGCCGCGGTGGTGGCGGGCGTGCTGACGCTGGTGGCCGCCAGCGGCGCCAAGGCGCGGGACGGATGGCGGACGCTGGGCCAGCGGATGATCAGGCGGCCGGTGATCCCGCGGCTCGCCGACGGCTACGTTCTCGCGGCGGTGCTGTTCGTCATCGGCTGGGTCACCCTGTTCGGCCCCGATTACATCCGGTCCGGCAGCGGGCCGGGGGCGTTCGCGGTCGAGCTCGTGCACCCGATCGCCGGGCTGCTGGCGGTCGGCCTGCTGCTGCCGGTGATCGGCGACGCCGGGCGCCAGGCGGTGCTGCCGTTCGCGGCCGTGCTGATCGTGACGGTCAGCGACGCGCTGGGGGTCAGCGCCCGGCTGAACGGCGCGCCGCCCGGAGCCGCGCAGCAGGCCGTGCTGCTCACGGCGTTCTGCGTGCTCGCCCTCACGCCCTTGCTGGCTGGGCCGCGAGCGGCCGGCCGCGGCCAGGGCGCGGGCGCGGCCGCCGCGGCCGCCGCGGCCGCCGCGGCGGGCGCCGCCGCGGTGGTCGTCTGCGTCTGGGCCCTGGCCAGCGGGCACGGCGCGCCCGCGCTGGTGCTGGTGGCGAGCGCGGCCGTGCTCGCGCTGGCCCTGCGGGTGATCGGCGTGATCGCCGGCGGCAGGCGGGCGCCGCGGGCTTCGCTGGAGTCGGGCTGGCGCTTCCGCGAGCTGGCCCACCTCACCAGCGACGCCGTGCTCGTCTGCGACCGCGGCGGGGTCATCCGCTACGCCAGCCCCGCGGTCGCCGACTACGGGTACTCGCCCGGCGGCGCGCTCGGGACCCGGCTTGACGACCTCGTCCATCCGGAGGACAGGCCCGGCTGCCGGCAGGCCGTGGCCGCCGCGCTGGGCCGGCCGTCCGGGCTGCCCGCCAGGTTCCCGTGCCGGGTGCGGGCCGCGGACGGCACCTGGCGGCACGTGGAGTCGACCGTGTCGCTGTACCGCAATCCCGGCGGGGCGGACCAGCTGCTGGTCACCGCGCGCGACATCAGCGGCCAGGTGGCGCTGCGCAGGCAGGTGACGCACCTGACCTTCCACGACGGGCTCACCGGCCTGCCCAACCGGGCCTACATGGAGGAACGCGCCACCGCGGTGCTCGGCGCCGAGCTCGCCGCCGATCCGGGCCATGGCGGCCGCGGCGGCCAGGCTGGCGTGATCTTCCTCGACCTTGACGGGTTCACCGCGGTGAACGACTCGGTCGGCCACCGCGGCGGCGACCTGCTGATCGCGCAGGCGGCGCGGCGGCTGCGCGCGGCCGTACCCGCGCACGAGACCGTGGTCCGGTGGGGCGGCGACGAGTTCGCGATCCTGGTCGAAAGCGCCCCGGGCGCGCAGGAAATCGTCGATATAGCCGAACGGCTGGCGCGGTCCGTCGCCGCGGAGCCGTTCGGTGTAGCCGGGCGTGATATCTCGCTGACGGCGAGCGTGGGCGTCGCCTTCGGCGGCTCGGACCAGCCGGAGGTCGTGCTGCGCAATGCCGATGTCGCGATGGCCCGGGTCAAGGAGTCCGGCGGCGGGCGGGTGGAGGTGTTCGCCGCGCAGATGCACGAGGATGTGGTGCACCGGCTCGAGCTGACCAGCGACCTGCAGCGGGCCATCGCCGACGGGCAGCTGGTGGTGGAGTACCAGCCGGTCGTGGAGCTGGCCACCTCGCGGGTCAGCGGCGCCGAGGCGCTGGTGCGCTGGTGGCGCCGCGGCGCGGCGGTCCAGCCCGGCGACTTCCTCGGTGTCGCGGAGGAGTCGGGCCTCATCGTGCCGCTCGGCTACTGGGTGCTGCGCCAGGCGTGCGGGCAGGCGGCCCGGTGGTCCCGGTCCGCGGCCGGCATCGGCGTCTCGGTGAACTTCTCGCCGCGGCAGGTCAGCGCGGAGCACTTCCCCGAGACCGTGCTCGGCGCGCTCAGCGACGCCGGGCTGGCGCCGGCGGCGCTCACCCTCGAGGTCACCGAGCGCGTCCTGGTGGAGGCGTCCGGGCCGGTCCTGGCGCACCTGGCCGAGCTGCGCCGGGCCGGCGTCCGGCTCGCCATCGACGACTTCGGCACCGGCTACGCCTCGCTGGCCTACTTGCGCCAGCTCCCGGTGGACATCATCAAGATCGATCCCTCGTTCGTGGCCGGCCTGGGGGAGGACGACACGCTCACGCTGCTGACCAGGACGATCATCCAGCTCGGCCGCGACCTGGGCATCAGCGTGATGGCGGAAGGCATCGAGAGCTCGCGGCAGCTCGGCATGCTCAGGGACATGGGCTGCGAGCTCGGCCAGGGCTACCTGGTCGCGGCCCCGATGGCGGCGGCCGAGGTGGAGTCCCTGATCAGGAACACCGCGGCCCAGGCGGGCGGCGGCGCTGTTCCGGCCGATCCGCAGAACGAGCCAGTCGTCTCATTATCTGAGACGCGAGGGCACGGAAGTTGACACGGACTGTAAGGGCAGCCATCGTAGGGACGTGCACCGCAGCCTAATTCTCGTACTTGGCCAGCGCGTAGGTCGCTGACCAAGTTCAGCTGCCTGCGCGCTCCCCTCGATCGCCGCCCGGCGCGAGGGGTTTTTTGTTGCCGCGAACCGCCGACAAGGAAGCCGTCCGATGACCGAGCAGACGACGCCCGCCCGTCATGCCCCCAGCCCGCGCGACATCGCCGCCCGGGCCGGCGCGGCCACGCCGCAGACCGGGACACCCCCGGTGCCGGCCGCCGCGCCAGGCGCCGCGCCTGCTCCCGCGGCTACGCCGGCGGCCGTAGCCACGCCCCCGCCGGCCGCCGTCCCGCGGCAGGTCACCGGCGCGCAGGCGCTCATCCTCGCGCTCGAGGAGCTCGGCACGGAAGTGGTGTTCGGCCTGCCCGGCGGTGCGATCCTGCCGGCTTACGACCCGCTGCTCGACTCCACCCGGCTGCGGCACATCCTGGTCCGGCACGAGCAGGGGGCCGGGCACGCCGCCACCGGCTACGCCCAGGCGACCGGCCGGGTCGGCGTGTGCATGGCCACCTCGGGCCCGGGCGCGACCAACCTGGTCACCCCGATCGCGGACGCCTACATGGACTCCGTGCCGCTGGTGGCCATCACGGGCCAGATACCCAGCTCCCTCATCGGCACCGACGGCTTCCAGGAAGCGGACATCTCCGGGATCACGCTGCCGATCACCAAGCACAACTTCCTCGTCGTCCGGGCCGAGGACATCGCCAGGACCGTGGCGGAGGCGTTCCACCTGGCCTCGACCGGCCGGCCGGGGCCAGTGCTCGTGGACATCGCCAAGGACGCCCTGCAGGCCACCACCGAGTTCCGCTGGCCGGTGCCGATCAACCTGCCCGGGTATCACCCGGTCACCCGGCCGCACTCGCGGCAGGTGCGGGAGGCCGCCCGGATGATCACGTCCGCGCGCCGGCCGGTGCTGTACGTGGGCGGCGGCGTCATCAAGGCGCGCGCTCACCGCGAGCTCCTGCAGCTTGCCGAGCTGACCGGCGCCCCGGTCATCACCACGCTGATGGCCCGCGGCGCCTTTCCGGACAGCCACCAGCAGCACCTGGGCATGCCCGGCATGCACGGCACGGTCGCGGCGGTCGGCGCGCTGCAGAAGGCGGACCTGATCGTCGCGCTGGGCGCCAGGTTCGACGACCGGGTGACCGGCAGGCTGGACAGCTTCGCGCCGGACGCGGCGATCGTGCACGCGGACATCGACCCGGCCGAGATCTCCAAGAACAGGCACGCCGACGTGCCGATCGTCGGCGACTGCCGGGAGGTGATGGCCGACCTGACCGCCGCCGTGACCACCGAGCACGAGGCGGGGAACGCCGCCGACCTCGCCGACTGGTGGGTGCAGCTCGACCACTGGCGCCGCACCTACCCGGTCGGGTACGAGCAGCCGCAGGACGGCTCGCTCGCGCCGCAGTACGTGATCGAGCGGATCGGGAAGATCGCCGGGCCGGAGGCGGTCTACGTGGCCGGCGTCGGCCAGCACCAGATGTGGGCCGCGCAGTTCATCTCCTACGAGCACCCGGCGACGTGGCTGAACTCGGGCGGCCTGGGCACCATGGGGTACGCCGTGCCGGCCGCCATGGGGGCCAAGATGGGCCGCCCGGACGCGTGCGTGTGGGCCATCGACGGGGACGGCTGCTTCCAGATGACCAACCAGGAGCTGGCCACCTGCGCGCTGGAGGGCATCCCGGTCAAGGTCGCGATCATCAACAACGGCAACCTCGGCATGGTCCGGCAGTGGCAGACGCTCTTCTACAACGCCCGGTACTCCAACACCGACCTGGGGCGGCAGGACCAGGCGACGTCCGCCGGAACGCGGGTGCCCGACTTCGTCAAGCTGGCCGAGGCCTACGGCTGCGTCGGCCTGCGCTGCGAGACCCCCGACCAGGTGGACGACGTGATCGAGCAGGCCATGAAGATCACCGACCGGCCGGTCGTGGTCGATTTCATCGTGCACAAGAACGCGATGGTCTGGCCGATGGTGGCCGCCGGCACCAGCAACGACGACATCAAGGTGGCCCGCGACATGGCGCCGGACTGGGACGTGACGGAATGAGCGGGGACATATCGCATAGCAGGGAGTCGGATATGGCCAGGCACACGCTGTCGGTGCTGGTGGAGAACAAGCCCGGCCTGCTGGTCCGGGTGGCCGGGCTGTTCGCCCGCCGGGGGTTCAACATCGAGTCGCTCGCGGTCGGGCCGACCGAGCACGAGGAGATCTCCCGGATGACGATCGTCGTCAACTGCGATGACCATCCGCTGGAGCAGGTGACCAAGCAGCTCAACCGGCTGATCAACGTCCTGAAGATCGTGGAGCTCGAGCCGGGCGCCGCGGTCCAGCGCGAGCTGCTGCTGGTCAAGGTCCGCGCCGATCTGGAGAACCGCTCGCGGGTGCTCGAGACGGTGGCGCTGTTCCGTGCCAAGGTGGTGGACGTGGCGACCGATGCGGTCACTGTCGAGGCCACCGGCAACAGGGAGAAGCTGGACGCGCTCATCAGGGTGCTTCAGCCGTTCGGAATCAAGGAACTGGTGCAGTCCGGCATGGTGGCCGTGGGCCGTGGCGGCCGGTCCATCACCGATCGTGCGCTGCGGCCGGTCGAGCGCAGCGCCTGACCACGACGCGCAGCGCCTGACGGCCGCGAGCGCCTGACAACGACAAGAGAGAGAACCGGAACAGTGGCAGAGATCATCTACGACGACGGCGCCGACCTCGGGCTTATCCAGCGGCGGCTCGTCGCGGTGCTCGGATACGGCAGCCAGGGCCACGCCCACGCGCTGTCGCTGCGCGACTCGGGCGTCAACGTGCGGGTCGGGCTTCCCGAGGGATCCCGCAGCGCAGAGAGCGCAGAGGCCGAGGGCCTGCGGGTGCTGACACCGCGGGACGCCTGCGAGGAGTCGGACCTGATCATGGTCCTGGTCCCGGACCACCTGCAGCGCGGCCTGTACACGGACGCGATCGCGCCCAGCCTGGTGGAAGGCGACGCGCTGTTCTTCGCGCACGGGCTGAACATCAGGTACGGGCTGATCAAGCCGTCGCCGGGCGTGGACGTAGCCATGGTGGCGCCGAAGGCGCCCGGGCACCTGGTACGCCGCCAGTTCAGCGAGGGCAGGGGAGTGCCGGTGCTGGTCGCCGTGCACGCCAACGCGTCGGGGAACGCCTGGCCGCTCGCGCTGTCGTACGCCAAGGCGATCGGCGGCACCAGGGCCGGGGCGCTGAAGACCACGTTCACCGAGGAGACGGAGACCGACCTGTTCGGCGAGCAGGCGGTGCTCTGCGGCGGCGTGTCCGAGCTGATCAAGGCGGGTTTCAATACCCTCGTCGAGGCCGGCTACCAGCCCGAGATCGCCTACTTCGAGTGCCTGCACGAGATGAAGCTGATCATCGACCTCATGTACGAGGGCGGCATCTCCAAGATGTACTGGTCGGTCTCGGACACCGCGGAGTTCGGCGGCTACACCCGCGGCCCGCGGATCGTCGATGAGCGGACCAGGGCGGAGATGCGCCAGATTCTCGCCGAGGTCCGCGACGGCACCTTCACCAGGGAACTCGTGGAGGAGTTCGACGCCGGCCGGCCCACCTTCCTCAAGCGGCGAGAGGCCGAGCAATCCGAGCTGATCGAGCAGGTGGGCGCCGAGCTGCGGCCGCTGATGAGCTGGCTGGACGCGAGCGACTAGGCCACCTTCCTAGCCCCGGGGACCCGGCCTAGCCCCGGGGCCCGGCGGGAACGCCCGGGCGGCCCGCCGCTCGTGAATCTCTTCACAAAACGGCTAGACTCGTAAGCTCC
Source organism: uncultured Actinomycetes bacterium (assembly GCA_963702235.1). Lineage (GTDB taxonomy): Bacteria > Actinomycetota > Actinomycetes > Streptosporangiales > Streptosporangiaceae > PALSA-505. The sequence goes on along the minus strand of CAVPBZ010000004.1, from coordinate 96,463 downwards.
CCGAACGTCACAGCCTGGGAGAGCAGCCATCTTGCCCGTCGTCCTGGTCGCAGAGGAACTGTCCCCGGCAGGCATCGCCCTGCTCGAGTCCGACTTCGAGGTCAGGCACATCGACGGCGCGGACCGCGCCCAGCTGCTGCCCGCCCTGGCCGACGCCGCGGCAGTGATCGTCCGGAGCGCGACGAAGATCGACGCGGAGGCGCTCGCGCACGCGCCCCACCTGAAGGTGGTGGCGCGTGCCGGGGTCGGCCTGGACAATGTCAACGTCGAGGCGGCGACCAAGGCGGGCGTGATGGTGGTCAACGCGCCCACCTCCAACATCGTCAGCGCGGCGGAGCAGGCGGTGGCGCTGCTGCTCGCCCTGGCCCGCAACCTGCCGCAGGCGGCCGCGTCACTGCGGGCCGGCGAGTGGAAGCGGTCCCGGTTCACCGGCGTGGAGCTCGAGGGCAAGGTGGCCGGCCTGCTCGGGCTCGGCCGGATCGGCGTGCTCGTCGCGCAGCGGCTGGCCGCGTTCGGGATGCGGATCGTCGCCTACGACCCGTACGTGCCCGCGGCCCGCGCGGCGCAGCTGGGCGTGCGGCTGCTCAGCCTGGACGAAGTGCTGGCCGAGGCCGACTTCATCAGCGTGCACCTGCCCAAGACGCCCGAGACCGCGGGCATCATCGGCGAGCGGGAGATGGGCCTGCTCAAGCCGGGCGCGCGGATCGTGAACGCGGCCAGGGGCGGCATCGTGGACGAGCACGCGCTGGCGCTCGCGCTCAAGGACGGCCGGGTGGCCGGGGCCGCGCTGGACGTGTACGCGACCGAGCCGTGCACCGACAGCCCGCTGTTCGGCTTCGACAACGTGGTCGCCACCCCGCACCTGGGGGCGAGCACGCACGAGGCGCAGGAGAAGGCCGGCACCCAGGTGGCCCGCTCGGTCAGGCTCGCGCTGGCGGGCGAGTTCGTGCCGGACGCGGTGAACGTGCAGGGCGGCCCGGTGGACGAGGACGTCAGGCCGGGACTGCCGCTGGCCGAGAAGCTCGGCCGGATCTTCACCGCGCTGGCCGGCGAGGTGGCCATCCGGCTGGACGTCGAGGTCAGGGGCGAGATCGCCGCCAGCGACGTCCGGGTGCTGCAGCTCGCCGCGCTCAAGGGCGTGTTCAGCGACGTGGTCGAGGACCCGGTCAGCTACGTGAACGCGCCGCTGCTCGCGGCCGACCGCGGCGTCGAGGTCGGGCTGGTCACCGACGAGGAGAGCCCGGACTGGCGCAACGTGGTGACGCTGCGCGGCACCCTGCCCGGCGGCCAGGTCGTGTCGGTTTCCGGCACCCTGACCGGCACCCGGCAGACCGAGAAACTGGTCGAGGTCAACGGGTTCGAGATGGAAATCGCCCCCGCCCCGCACATGGCGTTCCTGACGTACACCGACCGGCCCGGCATCGTCGGCGTGGTCGGCGAGATCCTCGGCGGCCAGGGCATCAACATCGCCGGGATGCAGGTGTGCCGGAACGCGCGGGGCGGCCAGGCGCTGATCGTGCTCACGATCGACTCCGCGCTGCCGCCGTCCCTTCTCGACGAGATCACCACCGCGATCGGCGCCGTCTCCGGCCGGACGGCGGACCTGGACGAGCGCTGAGCTCTGGCCGACTACTGAGCCCTGGCCGGGCGCTGGGCTGCGCCGCGGTGCGGGCTCCCGGCGGGCGCGGCCGCCGGCGGCAATAACCAAGGGCCCGGCGGGTGATCACCCGCCGGGCCCTTGGCCGTGCTGCCGCTGGTTACTCGGTCCACCAGTCCTCGTCGCCGGACTTGGTGGCCTTGCTGCCGACCGGCTGCCTGGAGCCGCTGCCCGGCTGGCCGCCGCCCTGCGGTCGGGCCGCGGCCTGCGGCGGCCGCTGTCCCTGCGGGGCCGGGCCGTTTCCCTGCCGGGGCGGAGCGGCATGCGCGGGGCTCTGCCGCGGCTCCTCGGACCGCTGCTGCGGCGCCGCGGCCTCTGCGGGTGACGGGGCCGGCGGCACGTGCGCGGGCCCGGCGCCGATCCCGGCCTTGACCGGGGCGGGCTGCAGCGCCTCGTCCATGCCGGGCAGCTGGCCGCCGAGCAGCTGGCGGAGCTGGGTGAGGTGGCTGGTGATGCTGTCCTTCTGCCTGGTCAGGTCGTCGACCTGGCGCTGCGCCGAGGCGCGGTGCCGTTCGGCCTCGGACTTGGTCTCGGTCAGCAGCTGGTTCGCCTGCGCCTTGGCCTGGGCGACGATCTGGTCGGCATTCTTCTTGGCGTTGCCGACGAGCGTCTTGGCGTGCTGGTCGGCCTCGCGCCGCGTCTGCTCGGCCTGCGCGCTGGCCTTGGACGCCCGCTGCTCGGCCGTGGAGGCACGCTGCTCGGCCTCGGTCACCAGCTTCTGCGTGGCTGCCTGGGCGGCGGCCAGCCGCTCGGCCTGCTGCCGCTCGGCCTCCTCGCGCTTGGCCGCCAGGTGGATCTCGAACTCCGCCTCGGCCTGGGCGCGCTGCGCCTCGCTTTCCTCCAGGATCCGCTGAGCCTGGCTGCGCATCTCGTCCGACTGGCGCTTGGACGTCGTCAGGATCTCGTCGCGCTCCCGCTTGGCGGACGCCTTCAGCTGTGCGACCTCGCGTTCGGTGGAGGTACGCAGCTTGGCGATGTCACGCTCGATCGCGGCGCGCTTCTCCGCGATCTCGTGGTCGGCGGTGGCCCGCAGCTTGCTGACCTCGCGCTCGGTGGTCGAGGTCAGCTCGTCGGCCTCGCGCCGGACCGAGGTCATGATCGCCTCGGCCTCGCGCTCGGCCCCGGACCGCAGGTCGTCGGTCTCCCGCTTGGCCGTGGCCCGCAGCTCCGCGGCCTCGTTCTCCGCCGACGCGCGCAGCTCGGCCGCGTCCACCTTTGCGGCAGCGTGGAACTCGTTGGCGCTGGACCGCGCCTCCTGGACGATCTCGGTCGCCTGTTCCTCGGCGAGCCGCAGCAGCTGCTCGATCCGCGACCCGAGGCCCGAGTAGGTGGGGCGCTCCTGTTCCTGTATCTGGCGGTGCGCGTCTGACAGCTCCCGCTGGAGCGCCTGTACCTGCTCACGGTGCTGGCGTACCTCGGAGTTGACCTGCTTGAGGTGCTCATCAACCTGGTGCGGGTCGTAGCCGCGCATGACCTTGGCGAACTCGCGCGGCGAGGACTCTTCGAAGAAGTTACTGAGCTGGGCATCAATATCGGACTGCATGGCGCCTGATCCTGGGGTAGGTGAGAGGGCACGCGATACGTGGGCGCTCGGCCTGACGATCCGTCTCCGTGGTCGGCACGCAGCAGCGGAGAGCCTGCGCCCAACCGGTACGGATCGTCCCTAGCCTCCCGCCCGGTCCAAGGAAGCGTACTCCGTCCGTGACGGATTGGCCGCGCCTTCGGACTTCCTCAGACTGAATATCCCGCCCTTCCGTATTTGCCTGGGTTACCCGGTTGCAGGCGGGCCGGAGCCGTTTTCCACCATTTCAGCCAGTTCCGTGGCAATGGTCACCGCGACGGTTACTGCGACGGTCACGGCGACGCGGCCTGCACCAGCTCGGTCAGCACGCCGCCCAGGGCCGACGGGTGCAGGAACGCCACCGCCGCCCCCATCGAGCCGTGCCGCGGCCGCTCGTCGATCAGCCGCACGCCCTCGGCGGCAAGCGAGGCGAGCGCCTGGCTAAGATCGGCCACGCCGTACCCGATGTGGTGCATGCCCTCACCGCGGCGGGCGATGAACCGGCCGACCGGGGTGTCCGGTGCCAGCGGCTCGAGCAGCTGGACGTAGGAGGAGCCGGCCGGGCCGTCCGCCACGTGCAGCATGGCCTCGCGGACGCCTTGCTCCTCGTTGACCTCGCGGCTGACCACGGTGAGGCCGAAGGCCGACTCGTAGAAGGAGATCCGGTCCGCCAGGTCGCGGCACGCGATTCCCACGTGATCGATGCGGGTCAGCACCGCGCGCCTCCTCGGTCGGATCCCTGGCCGTCCTGGGTATCGTGACAGAGGTCCCCGCGCGGGTCAACGCGGGGCAGGGCGAGAGCGGAGGACGCGCGGATGCGGGAAGCGGTCATCGTAGGAGGGGCCAGGACCGCCTTCGGGCGGCTGCTCGGCTCGCTCAAGGATTTCAGGGCCGTGCAGCTCGGCGGCTTTGCGATCAAGGCTGCGCTCGAGCGCTCGGGGATATCAGGCGACCAGGTCGACTACGTGATCATGGGACAGGTGCTGCAGGCCGGCGCGGGGCAGATACCGTCCCGGCAGGCCGCGGTCGCGGGCGGCATCCCGATGAGCGTCCCGTCGATCACGATCAACAAGGTGTGCCTGTCCGGCCTGGACGCCATCGCGCTGGCGGCGCAGCTGATCAGGGCGGGCGAGTTCGACATCGTCGTGGCCGGCGGGATGGAATCGATGACCGGCGCGCCGCACCTGCTGCCCGGCTCGCGGACCGGTTTCAAGTACGGCACCGCCGAGCTGCTGGACGCCATGGCCCATGACGGCCTGACCGATGCGTTCGACAACCTGTCCATGGGCGCATCGACCCAGCAGCACGCATCCCGGCGCGACATCAGCCGCGAGGAGCAGGACGAGTTCTCCGCACGGTCCCACCTGCGGGCGGCAGAGGCGATCAAGAACGGGCTGCTCGCCGACGAGATCGTGCCGGTGCAGGTCCCGCAGCGGCGCGGCGACCCGGTGACGTTCGACACCGACGAGGGCGTCCGCGCCGATACCACCGCCGAGGTGCTGAGCAAGCTTCCGCCCGCCTTCACCATGGGCGGCACCGTCACGGCCGGCTCGTCCTCGCAGATTTCCGACGGAGCCTGCGCCGTCGTGGTGATGTCGGCCGAGGCCGCGGCCGCCCGCGGCCTGCCGGTGCTAGCCGAGATCGGGGCGCACGGCAACGTGGCCGGGCCGGACAACTCGCTGCTGTCGCAGCCGTCCGGTGCGATCATGCAAGCGCTCGGCAAGACCGGGGCGACGGTGGCCGACCTGGACCTCATCGAGATCAACGAGGCGTTCGCCGCTGTCGCGATCCAGTCGATGCGCGACCTGGGCGTCGGCCCGGAGAAGGTCAACGTCAACGGCGGGGCCATTGCCCTCGGCCACCCGATCGGCGCGTCCGGCGCCAGGCTCGCGCTGCACCTCGCGATCGAGCTGCGCCGGCGCGGCGGCGGGCTGGGCGCGGCGGCGTTGTGCGGCGGCGGCGGCCAGGGCGACGCGCTGCTGCTGCGGGTGCCCGCGCCGGATGCCAGCGCCGGCAGCGCCGGGCGTGACTGACGAGGCTGGGCCGCCCGGCCGGGCCGTCGGCCCTGCCGCGGCCGCCGGCCAGGACGCGGGCGCCGGCCGGGACGCGGGCGCCGGCCGGGACGCGGGCGCCGCGGTCCTCACCGCGGACGCGGACCGGCTCGTCGAGCGGGCGTCCGGCGGTGACCTGCGGGCGCTGGCACGGCTGGTCTCGCTGATCGAGAACGGGTCGCCCGAGCTGCGGCCGATCATGCGGGCGCTCGCGCCGCTGACCGGCAGTGCCCGGGTGATCGGGCTCACCGGGGCGCCCGGCGTGGGCAAGTCAACCATCACCGGCGCCCTGGTGAAGGCGTACCGGGCCAAGGATCTGCGGATCGGCGTCATCGCGATAGACCCGAGCTCGCCGTTCACCGGCGGCGCGCTGCTCGGCGACCGGATCAGGATGCAGGACCACGCCACCGACGAGGGAGTGTTCATCAGGTCGATGGCCAGCCGCGGCCACCTCGGCGGGCTGGCCGCGGCCACGCCGCAGGCGCTGCGCGTGCTGGACGCGGCCGGCTTCGACCTGGTCCTGATCGAGACCGTCGGGGTCGGCCAGGCCGAGCTGGAGATCGCCTCGCTGGCCGACACCACAGTCGTGCTCGTCGCGCCCGGCATGGGGGACGCGATCCAGGCGGCGAAGGCCGGCATCCTGGAGGTGGCGGACGTGTTCGCGGTCAACAAGGCGGACCGGCCGCAGGCCCAGCAGACGGTCAGGGATCTGCGCAACATGCTCGCCCTCGGGCAGGCCGAAGCCGGCCAGGGCGTTCAGCCCGCCTGGAAGACCCCGATCGTCAGCACGGTCGCCACCACCGGCGAGGGCATCGGCGAGCTGACCGACAGGATGGACGCGCACTGGTCGTGGCTGTCGTCATCGGGTGAGCGCGAGCGCAGGCGGCTGGCCCGGGCCAGGGAAGAGGTGACCGCGATCGCCGTCGCCGCGCTGCGGCGGCGGATGGGGCGGCTGACCGACGGTAACGGCCTGGACGAGCTGGCCGGCCGTGTCGCCGGCGGCGAGATCGACGCCTACGCCGCGGCTGACCAGCTCGTCGGCACCCTGGTGGCCTGCGAGGACTCCGGCCGGCCGTAACCGGCTGCGCGGCCGGCGGCTGCCCCCCGGCGGTCCGGCGGTCCGGCGGTCCGTCATCAGGGGACGACCGGCACACTGCCCGTTCGGGCTGATCTGCTGCCGCAGTCGCGGCACGCTACCGTGTCGGTGTGGCGAAGCCGCTTGAGCTGCCCTTCGACCCGATTGCCCGGGCGGCGGAGATCTGGGAGCGACGGTTCGGGCCGCCGTCCGCGATGGCCGCCGTCACCTCGATCATGCGGGCGCAGCAGATCCTGCTGGGCGAGCTCGACCGCATCCTGCGGCCGCACGGGCTCACGTTCGCCCGGTACGAGGCGCTCGTGCTGCTGACGTTCAGCCGGCAGGGCGCGCTGCCGCTGCGGGTGATCGGCCAGCGGCTGATGGTGCACCCCACGAGCGTGACGAACACGATCGGCCGGCTGGAGAAGCAGGGCATGGTGATCCGCAGGCCCAACCCGAGTGACGGCCGGGGCACGCTGGCCGAGATCACCGGCCGCGGCCGGGAGGTGGTCACGCGCGCCACCGAGGATCTGATGACGGCGGAATTCAGCATGGGCGGATACGACGACGGCCAGCTGAGCGAGATCTTCGACCTGCTCCGCGACCTGCGGCTGGCCGCCGGCGACTTCACCCGGGACGACGAGGGGGCGGTCAGCCGCCCGTGACCGGCGAGCGCCGCCAGCTCTGCCCGCCGTCGAAGGTGAACCACACCGCGTGCTGGCCGCTGTCGGCGGGGACCGCAACCCCCTGCAGCGGGCTGGTCATGCCGACGTAGCTGAACCCCCCGGCCGGCCCGCGCTGCGCCTGCGTCCACTTCGCGCCGCCGTCGGCCGAGACGTCGATGCACTGGCCCGTGCCCAGCACGAGCACGCCACTTGTGGTCGCGGCCAGTGACGTGGCCGGGCCGGCGGTGGTCAGCGTGCCGCTGACCCGCCAGCTCTGCCCGCCGTCGGTCGAGCCGTAGATCGTCTCCTGCTGATCCGCGCTGCTGCCCGGCTGGCCGCTCCCCGGGCAGGCGAGCGCCAGGTCTCCGGGCGCGGACGCGGCGAGCTGCCCTGCCGCCGGCCTGCCGTCGGCCCCGGGCAGTCCCGGCAAGCACGGCAGCGCGGATGCGCTGACCGGCCGCCACGGTGCCGCGCCGGTGACCGGGCCGCTCAGCAGGGCGCCGTTGGGCTCGTACCAGTAGCCCTCGGTCCCGGTGAGCACGAGCACCGACGATCCGCTGGCGTTGCTGGCCAGCGGGGCCGCCGCGGGCGTGCCGGGCACCGGTGCCCAGCCATCGCTGCCCGCGGGCGAGGACCACAGGAAGAACTGCGTGCAACCGGTGCCGTCGCCGGCCCCGGTGCCCGCGCACCGGCCCAGCACCGCGAAGGCCTCGCCGCCGGTGGTCTCCAGGCTCAGCGCGCGCAGCCCGCCAGTAGGGACCTGTGTCCAGTGCTGGCCGCCGTCGTGGGTGGACCACAGCTCGGGGCCGAACGCCCACCCGTTCTGGTCAAGGAACCGGATCTGGCTCACTCCGGTGCTGCCGCTCGGGGCGCCGGTGACCGGCGCGTGAACGCCGAACCAGCTCGTGCCGTGGTTGTCCGTCCGCGCCACCGACGTGCAGTCATCGGGGTTCTTGTAGTAGCAGTGACCTGGGGTCCCGGCCTGCCCGATCACCCAGCCCGTCTTCAGCCCGATGAACGTGACCGAAGTGGCCGCGAAGTGCGGCGGAACCTGCGGCAGCTGGGAACTCAGCGGGCGCCGCGCCGTCGCATCCGACGACGGGGTGGGCGTCGTGCTGACGGGCGCGCTGGACCGCAGCGGGCCCGACGCCACGGAGCTGTTGCCCGCCGGGTGCGACTTCAGGTGCAGCACCGAAGGCACCACCCGGGGTAGGGCCACGACGGCCAGCACGATCACCGCCGCCGCGGCGCCGGCCGATCCGGCGGTCATCAGGGCCCGGCGCCGCTTGCGCCGCCTGGCCTGCTTCTGGATTCGCTCGAACGTGCCCGGCGGCGGGCGCAACGGATCCACCTCCGCGTGCAGCCAGGCGTCGATGTCGTCACGAGGGTCAGTCACGCCCGGCCCCCCCGAGGCTGGCCCGCAGCTTGGCCCGCGCCGCGAACAGGTCGGCCTTGACCGTCCCCTCCGGCCGCCCGAGCATCACGGCGACCTCCCGCACCGCGAACCCCGCGTAGTAGTGCAGCAGGAACGCGTTGCGCAGCCGGACCGGCAGGCCCTGGATCAGCTGGCGCACGTCCACGTCCTGCGCGGGGGAGGGCGCGTGATCGGAGGCCGCGGACGCGGTGACCGCGCGCATCGCCCGGCGCTCCCGCTCGGTCTTGCGCCAGTGGTCCCGGACCAGGTTCGTCGCGATCATGTACAGGTAGCTCTGCGGGTTGTCCAGGGAGGACCACCGGGCCAGCAGCCGGGTGAACGCCTCCGAAGCGATCTCGTGTGCCGTGTCGTCGTCATCGACCAGCCGCCTGACCCAGCCGGCCAGCCGCGGGTAACAGCTGCTGAACAGCTCCTCCGCTGCGGCGGCGTCGGTGCCCAGGAACCGGCCCACGGGCTCTCCCCTGCTGGTGCTCGGCGTGCGGGGAGCGATCCGCCGTTCCGGCACGACCATCACGCCGCCATGCCCCAGCGCATGATCAGCGTCGTCCAGATTACAGCGCACGGACCTTCCCCATAACATTTTGCCGCAGCGCGGGCCGGTTTGGCCCGGGCGTACCCCCGTCACGCCCGGGCACCCGTAGAGACGACCGGCGCTGGCGTTTGGTTGGATTCTTTATCCCGAACGGGCAGGCCGGCTCCCGTCACCCGGCCCCGGATGCCGCGCGCGCGGCCCCCGCACCCCGCGCGGTCCCACCCGGCGGGGCGCCCCGTCGCGCCCGGCCCGACAGCGCCCGCGCCCGTCATCCCTCCCAAGATCAACTCCCAAGATCAACGCCGACTTTTACCCCACCGGTGGGGGACAAGTAGGCATCCACGGGCTGGCTGTCCGGGGCACCGCAGGCCCTGTGCGGCGGATCGGGGTTAGACTGGACGCGAAAATACTAGGACTTCCTACTATTTTCGCGGAGAGGCCCGCCGGCGGCCCGGCGGGCGCGAGCCGGGGAGGCAGTGCCATGGACACGCGAGGCAGTCAGCCTGACGCGGACGACGCCAGGCGGCGGTGGCAGCGGCGCTACGACCAGGCGCGCGTGCGCGACGCGGACTTCAGCACGCTGTCCGGGCTCGAGGTGGACCCCGTGTACGGGCCGCAGCCGGGCGCGGAGCCGCCCGGCTTCGACCGGATCGGCTGGCCCGGCGAGTATCCGTTCACCCGCGGCCTGTACCCGACCGGATACCGGGGCCGGGCCTGGACGATCCGGCAGTTCTCCGGGTTCGGCAGCGCGGAGCAGACCAATGAGCGGTACAAGATGCTGCTCAAGGCGGGCGGCACCGGGCTGTCGGTCGCCTTCGACATGCCCACGCTGATGGGCCGGGACTCCGATGACCCGCGCTCGCTCGGCGAGGTCGGGCACTGCGGCGTGGCCATCGACTCCGCTGCCGACATGGACATCCTGTTCGCCGGGATCCCGCTGGCCGACATCACCACCTCGATGACGATCAGCGGGCCGGCCGTCCCGGTGTTCTGCATGTACCTGGCCGCGGCCGAGCGCCAGGGCGCTGACCCCGGCCAGCTCAACGGCACGCTGCAGACCGACATCTTCAAGGAGTACATCGCGCAGAAGGAGTGGCTGTTCGGGCCCGAGCCGCACCTGCGGCTGATCGGCGACCTGATGGAATACTGCGGGCGCAGCATCCCCGCGTACAAGCCGCTGTCGGTGTCCGGCTACCACATCAGGGAAGCGGGCTCCACGGCCGCGCAGGAACTCGCGTTCACCCTGGCCGACGGGTTCGGCTACGTGGAACTCGGCCTGTCCCGCGGGATGGACGTGGAGAAGTTCGCGCCCGGCCTGTCCTTCTTCTTCGACGCGCACATCGACTTCTTCGAGGAGATCGCCAAGTTCCGGGCGGCACGGCGGATCTGGGCGCGGTGGCTGCGGGACAAGTACGGCGCGCGCACCGAGCGCGCCCAGTGGCTGCGGTTCCACACCCAGACGGCGGGGGTGTCGCTGACCGCGCAGCAGCCGGACAACAACGTCGTCCGGACCGCGATCGAGGCACTGGCGGCGGTGCTCGGCGGCACGAACTCGCTGCACACCAACGCCCTGGACGAGGTGCTGGCGCTGCCCAGTGCGAAGGCCGCGGAGATCGCGCTGCGCACCCAGCAGGTGATCATGGAAGAGACCGGCGTGGTCAACGTGGCCGACCCGCTCGGCGGCTCCTGGTACATAGAAGCGCTCACCGACCGGCTCGAGGCCGAGGCTGAGGAGATCTTCGCCCGGATCCTGGCGATGAGCCCGGACGATTCCATGACCGGCGGGATTCTCCGCGGGATCGAGGACGGCTGGTTCTCCGCGGAGATCGCCGAGGCGTCGTTCGCCTACCAGAAGAAGCTGGAGAAGGGCGACAAGAAGGTGGTCGGCGTGAACTGTCACGCCGACAGCACCGAGGAGCCGCTGGAGATCCTGCGGGTCAGTCACGAGGTGGAGCGCGAGCAGGTCGCGACGCTGGGCCAGCGGCGGCAGCAGCGCGACCAGGCGGCCGTGGACGCGGCCCTGGCGGCGATGATCGGGGCGGCCAGGTCCGGCGAGAACATGGTCCCGCCCATGCTCGGCGCGGCCCGCGCCGAAGCGACGCTCGGCGAGATCTGCGGGGCGCTGCGGGACGAGTGGGGCGTGTACTTCGAGCCGCCGGCCTTCTGAGCCCGGCGTGCCGGGCCGCGCCGCTGACCGCGGCGCTGACCGCGGCGGCGCCGGGCGGCGCCCCGGAATCCGGCGGCCCGGGGCAAGGTTGTAGGCAGCGTAAGCAGTGCCGTACCGGGGCCGCCCCCGCGCCGGCAGTCACCGGCATGAGGCAGGATAAAGACATGCAGCCGCAGCAGTTCTCCCTCTACGGCGCCGCCGACCTCGGCGCGCGCCAGACCGCCGCGCAGCGCAAGCAGCAGGCCGCCGCGCGGTCGGATGATCCGTCCGGCGCCAGCGGCGGCGGATTCGTGTTCGACGCCACCGAGGAGACCTTCGCGACCGATGTGGTCGAGCGCTCGCGCTCGGTGCCGGTCATCCTGGATCTCTGGGCCGAGTGGTGTGGTCCGTGCAAGCAGCTCAGCCCCGTGCTCGAGAAGCTCGCCGCCGAGGCGGCCGGCAGCTGGGTGCTGGCCAAGGTCGACGTCGACGCCAACCCGCAGCTGAGCGCCGCGCTCCGGGTGCAGAGCATCCCGATGGTCGTCGCCGTGATCGGGGGCCAGATGGTTGACGGTTTCCTCGGCGCGCTGCCCGAGGCGCAGGTACGCGAGTGGCTGGGCCAGGTGCTGGCGGCCGCGGAGCAGCTCGGCGTCCAGGCCGGCGCACCTGCCGACGGCGAGGCGCAGGCCGGGCAGGACGAGGCGGACGCCACGGCGGCGCCCGCCGGGGCGCAGGACGGCCCGCCCGCGGCGGGGCCGCGGCCGGGCCAGGGCCCGCCGGCGCATCCCGGCTACGAGGCGGCGCAGCAGGCGATGGAGCGCGGTGACCTGGAGGGCGCCGCGGCGGCGTTCGAGCAGGTCATCGCCGACACGCCGGACGACCCGGTGGCGAAGGTCGGGCTCGCCCAGGTGGACCTCATCCGGCGGGTGAACGCCTACGACCAGGCCAAGGTGCGGCGCGAAGCGGCCGAGCATCCTGACGACGTGGAAGCGCAGTCCCGGGTCGCCGATATCGACCTGGCCGCGGGCAAGATCGATGAGGCGTTCGACCGGCTGCTCGGCACGGTCCGGCGCACGACCGGGGAGCAGCGTGACCAGGCCAGGCGCCACCTGATCAGCCTGTTCGAGATCTTCCCGCCCCGGGACCCGCGGGTCAGCAAGGCCCGCAGCACCCTGTCCAGCCTGCTCTTCTAAGACCAGGGCCGCCGGCGGCGTTACGCAGTACTGGCCCGGTGCGGTCAGCGGCTGCGGCCGTCGGTGGCGATGCCGTCGGCGAGCTGCTCGATGACCGGCAGCGCGGCCGCGAGGGTGGCGAGCTGGTCGGGCCGCAGGGATGCCAGGCTGCCCGCGAGCGCGGCCGTGCTCTCCTGCCTGATCCGGTCGAGCACCTCCCGGCCGCCCGGGGTAATGGCGAGCTCGCTCGCCCGCGCGTCGCCGGCCACTGGATTGCGCTGCACGTAGTCACGCTCCTCCAGCGCCGCCACCAGCCTGGTCAGCGTGGACGGGGCGATCCCCTCGATGGCCGCGAGCTCGCTCAGCCGCAGCGGGCCGGACCGGTTGACGGTGGACAGGGCCGCGACCTGACCCGGTGTCAGGCCGGCCAGCTGGTGCCGGCGCAGCCGCCGGGACAGCCGCCCGATTGCCAGCCGCAGCCTGGCCGCGTCCACCTGCGATGCGTCATGCTGCGCCGCCAGCGGGCCGCCGGCCGCGGCCGCTGCGGCGGGACCGGGGGCCGCCGCTGCCCGCGGCGCCTCGAACGCCGGCCGGACTCCGGTGCTGCTTCCCTGTGCCACCCTTGCAGGGTACGCGGTGTCACCGCGGCCAGGCCCCGCTGCGGCCGTGTCCTGGTGCGCAGGGCGCGGCCGGTGCTGGGTAGCGTGGGCAGGCGATAGCGACGGAGCCCCGGCGGGCGGCGCACGAGAGGGCGGGATCGAACGTGACCATGGCGCCGAGCGTGTCGTACTCCATCACGGTGCGGCTGGAGGTGGCCGCCCAGGGGCGCGGCGTGAGCGAGCTCACCCGCGCGGTCGAGCAGACCGGCGGCGTGGTCACCGCGCTGGACGTCACCGCGGCCGGCCATGACCGGCTCCGGGTGGACGTTACCTGCGCCGCCCGGGACAGCGCGCACGCTGAGGAGATCGTCGCGTCGCTGCGCGCGATCGACGGGGTGACCCTGCACAAGGTGAGCGACCGCACCTTCCTCATGCACCTCGGCGGGAAGATCGAGATGCAGTCGAAGGTGCCGCTGCGCACCCGGGACGAGCTGTCCATGGCCTATACCCCCGGCGTGGCCAGGGTCTCGCTGGCCATCGCGGCCAACCCGGCGGACGTCCGGCGGCTCACGATCAAGCGCAACAGCGTCGCGGTCGTGACCGACGGCTCGGCGGTGCTCGGGCTCGGCAACATCGGGCCGTACGCCGCGCTGCCGGTGATGGAAGGCAAGGCCGCGCTGTTCAAGCGGTTCGCCGGCATCGACGCCTGGCCGATCTGCCTGGACACCCAGGACACCGACGAGATCGTGCGTACCGTCCAGGTCATCGCGCCCGGCTGGGGCGGCATCAACCTGGAGGACATCAGCGCGCCGCGCTGCTTCGAGGTGGAGCGGAGGCTGCGCGACCTGCTCGACATCCCGGTGTTCCACGACGACCAGCACGGCACCGCGATCGTGGTGCTCGCGGCGCTGACCAACGCGCTGCGCGTGGTGGGCAAGCAGATCAGCGCGGTCAGGGTCGCGATGGCGGGCGCGGGCGCGGCGGGCACCGCGGTGCTGCGGCTGCTGCTGCTGTCCGGCGCGAAGGACGTCGTGGTCTGCGACGACAAGGGCGCGGTGCACGCCGGCCGGCCCGACCTGGACGAGAGCCTGCGCTGGATCGCCGGCCACACCAACCCGGCCGGCTACGCCGGTGACCTGCCGGGCGCGCTGCGCGGCGCCGACGTGTTCATCGGGCTGTCCGTGCCCGACATCCTGACCGGCCGGGACGTCGCCGCCATGAACAGCCAGGGGATCGTGTTCGCGCTGGCCAACCCGGTGCCCGAGGTCGATCCCGACGCCGCCCGCGAGCACGCGGCGGTGGTCGCCACCGGCCGCAGCGACTATCCCAACCAGATCAACAACGTGCTGGCCTTCCCCGGCGTGTTCCGCGGGCTGCTCGACGCACAGAGCCGGACCGTGACCGATCACATGCTGCTGGCCGCCGCGCAGGCGCTCGCCGACGTGGTCGGCGCGGACGAACTCGGGCCGAACTACATCATTCCCTCCGTCTTCCACGCGGATGTTGCGTCGGCTGTGGCCGCCGCGGTCCGCGCCGAGGCCGGGGGCAAGGGGCAAGGAGCCAGATCCTGAACCATGATGGTGACATGGTCGATGCAGCCAGGGCGGGCGAGCTGCTCGTCGCCACGCCACTGCTCGGCGACCCGAACTTCCGCCGCACGGTCGTCCTCGTCGTCGAGCACGAGCCCGGCGAGGGCACCCTCGGCGTAGTGCTGAACCGGCCGACCGAGGTGTCGGTCGGCCAGGTGCTCGAGCCATGGACCGAGCTGGCCACCGGGCCGCCCGTCGTGTTCACCGGCGGCCCGGTCGCGCCGACGAGCGCCCTGGCGCTCGCGCTGGCCCGCGGCGAGGGCGAGCCGCTCGGCTGGCGCGCGCTGGAGTGCGGGCCGCAGATGTCGCGCATCGGGCTCGTCGACCTGGAGGCGCCGCCGCAGGTGCTCGCGGCGGAGATCATCTCCCTGCGGGTGTTCGCCGGCTACGCGGGCTGGGGCAGCGGGCAGCTGCAGGCCGAGATAGACGAGGGCGCCTGGTACGTGCTGCCCGGCGACCCCGCCGATCCGTTCATGGCCGATCCGCAGCGGCTCTGGCAGGCCGTGCTGCGCCGGCAGGGCGGCGAACTGGCGCTGGTCGCGACCTACCCGGACGACCCGCGCCTCAATTAGGCCGTGTCTCGCGGCGGCGGGGCCGCCGGCGGCGCCGGGTCGCGTAAAATCGGTGCCCGTGAGCACCGAAATCCTTCCCGACAGCCGCACCGGCACCGATACCGATGTCCGGCAGGATTTATCCCACGGCGACGGCGACCACGAGCGCTTCGCCCACTACGTTGACAAGAGCAAGATCGTCGACAGCGCGGTGAGCGGTACTCCTGTCGTCGCCCTGTGCGGCAAGGTCTGGGTGCCGTCCCGGGATCCGAAGCGCTTCCCCGTCTGCCCGGACTGCAAGAAGATCTACGAGTCGCTGCCGTCCGGCGACTGACCCGCCGCTGCCGGGCTGACGGCCTCCGCCGCGGCTCAGGGCGCGAGGTACCGGGTGAACCAGTCCCGGGCCGGGCCGCTCGCGGCGTCGAAGCCCTTCACGTAGGCGTCGAAGTGACCGCCCGGCAGGATGACGAGCTTCTTCGGCTCGTGCGCCTTGTCGTAGGCGGCGATGGCGAGCTCGGACGGAGTCAGGTGGTCGCCCGCGGCCACCAGCAGCAGCAGCGGCGTCGGGCTGATGTACGGCAGGTAGCTGACCGGCTCGTACTCGCCGAGCATCTCGACGGTGCGCAGCGTGACCTCGTTGCGCCAGGACGGCGCGCGGGTCTTGCCGGTCTCGGTGAACCACTGCCAGGAGTCCGGGGTCGGCAGCGCCGACGGCGCCAGCGGGTCCTCGTCCACCACCGGCACCATGGCCGGCGGCTTGCCCTCGAAGCGGGCGGCCCGGTCGGCGTCGAACATCTCCCTGAACCCGGCGATGAAGTCGGCCCGGACCAGGGCGCGGATGTTGTCGTGCCCGCTGACCAGGGGCACCTGGCCGACCACGGCCTTGACCCGCCGGTCGATCGCCGCCACCACCAGGACGTGGCCGCCGGAGTAGCTGCTGCCCCAGATCCCGATCCTGGCCGCGTCCACCTCGGGCAGCGTGCTCGCGTAGGTGATCGCGTGCCGGTAGTCGCGGACCTGCGCCCACGGGTCGATCTCCTGCCGCGGCTCGCCGTCGCTGGCGCCGAAGTTGCGGTTGTCGAAGACCAGCGCGCCCAGCCCGGCCGCGGCGAACACCTCCGCGAAGCGGTCCAGGTACATCTCCTTGACCGCCGAGAAGCCGTGCGCCATCACGACCGCCGGGGCGGAACCGTCCGTGCCCTCAGCCGGGTAGAACCAGCCGCGCAGGGTGACACCCTCGGCATCGAATTCGATATCCCGTCGGGTCATCGTGCTCTCCTCGTGGTCCGCCGGACGCCGGCAGGCCGCGTCGGCGCGGCCCTGAGATCACGGTAGACCCGGGCCTTCCCGGGCGGCAGATCCCGTCTCACACTGGGACAGACCTGGTCAGAGCTGCTCGGCCAGCTCGACGCCGGCGCCGCGCAGCTCGTCCAGCGCCCGCTGCGTGGTCTGCGGCGCGACGCCCGCGGTGAGCGGCAGCAGCACCCTGGTGCCGAAGCCCGCGGCGGCCGCGTCGGCCGCGGTGGCGCGTACGCAGTAGTCGGTGGCGATCCCCGCCACGTCGACGTCGGTGATGTCCCGGTCCCGCAGCCAGCCGGCCAGCGGCTCGCCGGCGCTGCTGGCGCCCTCGAACCCGCTGTAGGCCGCGGCGTGCTCGCCCTTGTTGAACACCTCCTCGACGCTGCTCACGTCGAGGTCAGGGTGGAACTGCTCGCCTCGCGTCCCGACGACGCAGTGCGGCGGCCAGGACGCCACGTAGTCAGGATGATCGGAGAAGTGGCTGCCGGGATCCACGTGGTGGTCATGAGTCGCGACGATCCGCTCGTACTCGCCCGCCCGCGCGGCCAGGTGCGCGCTGATCGCGCGGGCCACCGCGGCGCCGCCCGGCACGGCCAGCGAGCCGCCTTCGCAGAAGTCGTTCTGCACGTTGACGATGATGAGCGCGCGCATGCCCCGACCGTACCGCCCCGTTGCGAGACGCGTTGATGGCGCCTTTGGTGTTCACCGGTGAACACCAAACCGCCCATCAACCACCATGGGGTCCCGAGTGTCACCGGCCGAACCCGGCGGAGCGGTTACGTTGGGGATCGTGGGCGAGGCGGCGGTCCCGGAGTACTGGAACCACAACGTCCACTACCAGCCGGTCATCCTGGCCGCGGTGCCTCCGGCCTGCGGCGCCGCGCTGGACGTGGGCTGCGGCGACGGGCTGCTGGCGCGCAGGCTGGCAGCCCGGTGCGGCACCGTGACCGGTATCGACCGCGACCCCGGCATGATCCGGATCGCCAGGGAGCAGAGCCAGGCTCTCCCGAACGTCTCCTTTATCGAGGGCGACTTTCTTGCGGAGCCGTTCGGGAAGGAAAGCTTTGACCTCCTCTGCTCGGTGACCGCCCTCCATCACATGGACTTCGGGGCCGCGCTCACGAGGAAGGAACGGCTGCTCCGGCCCGGCGGGATGCTGGCCATCGTCGGCCTGGCCAGGGACGGGTCGCTCGGCGGCAGGCTGGCGGGCGCAGCGGGGCTGCCCGCGGACTGGGTGCTGCGCGCCGTGCACGGGCAGGGCAGCTCCGGAGCGCCGATCGCCGACCCGCAGATGACCTGGCGGCAGGTGCGCGAAGCCGCGCGGGAGCTGCTGCCTGGCGCCCGGTACCGGCGGCACCTGCTGTGGCGGTACTCGCTGCTGTGGCGCAAGCCGCGCTGAACCGTTGCGGGGAACCTAGTCGCCGACGTCGGCGGGCGGGGGTGCCGCCGGTGATGCGCGGCAGCTCGGCGAACGTGGTCGGAACACGGTGTGCGGGTGCCCGGCGGCGGCCCAGGACCGTCAGTCGCCGTTGGGCTCGAACACGGTGGGGATGGCGGGGTAGCCGCGGGACAGCTGCAGGGCATGTGCGGGCAGCTCGGCGAGCGCCGCGCGGTGCCGCTCGCGGGCCTGCGGGGTGCTCCGGCTGCCCACGACCTCGCCGCCGCGCACCAGCGGCTGCAGCAGCACGCGGTCGTTCGGTCCCAGCTCCGGCCGGGCCAGCGTGATCACCTCGGCGACCGCCTTGCCGTTGTCGCCGCGGCGGCGCGCCGCCCACTTGCGCCCGCCGCGGCCCGGCTTGCCGACCGAGCGCTTGGCCATCGGGCGCAGCGCGGCGGTGTCACTGTCGGTGTCCGCGCGGGCCACCAGCTTGTAGACCAGCGCCGCCGTGGGGGCGCCGGACCCGGTGACCAGCGCGGTGCCTACCCCGTAGCCGTCCACCGGCACCGCGGCCAGGGCGGCGATCGAGTACTCGTCCAGATCCCCGGTCAGCACGATCCTGGTGTTCGTGGCCCCCAGCTCGTCCAGCAGCGCCCGGACCTGGCGGGCCACGCTCGGCAGGTCGCCGCTGTCGATCCGTACCGCGCCCAGCTCGGGCCCGGCCAGCTCCACCGCCGTGCGCACCGCCCGGGCCACGTCGAACGTGTCCACCAGCAGCGTCGTCCCGTTGCCGAGCGCGTCCAGCTGGGCGGCGAACGCGTGCCGCTCGCTGTCGTGCACCAGCGTGAACGCGTGCGCGCTCGTGCCTGCGCTCGGCACCCCGTACCGGCGCCTGGCCTCCAGGTTCGACGTGGTGTCGAAGCCCGAGACGTAGGCCGCCCGGGCGCTGGCCACGGCGGCGTTCTCGTGCGTGCGCCGCGACCCCATCTCGATCAGCGGCCGGCCGGCCGCGGCGGTCACCATCCGGGAGGCCGCGGACGCGATCGCGCAGTCGTGGTTGAGGATCGACAGGGTGAGCGTCTCCAGCAGGACCGCGTCGGCGAACGGCGCCTCGACCACCAGGATGGGCGAGCCGGGGAAGTAGCAGTCGCCCTCCGCGTAGCCCCAGATGTCGCCGGTGAAGCGGTAGTCCCGCAGGTAGTCGAGGGTTCTCTCGTCGACGATGTGAGCGTCGGCCAGGAAGTCAAGCTCGGCCCGGCCGAACCTGAACCGCTCCAGCGCGTCCAGCAGCCGGCCGGGCCGGCCACCACGCCGTACCTGCGGCCGTGCGGCAGGTGCCGGGCGAAGACCTCGAACACCGCGCGCCGCCCGGCGGCGCCGCTGCGCAGCGCGGCCTGCAGCATCGTCAGTTCGTATTGGTCGGTGAGTAGCGCGGTGCTCGCCGCGCTGGCGTCGCTGGTCCCGGTACCGCTCACGAGTGGAAGACTACGGATAGGAGGTGAGTACCGGTGAGCGTGGCACCAGTTGAGCTCGACCAGCCACGGTCCGAAGAGGACCTGACCCCGGCCAAGCCGTGGGTCGCCATCGTGTGGAACGACCCGGTCAACCTCATGTCCTACGTGACGTACGTGTTCCAGCAGGTGTTCGGCTATTCGCGGAAGAAGTCAGAGAAGCTCATGCTGGACGTGCACCACAAGGGCAGGGCCGTGGTCGCCGCGGGCGCCCGCGAGGAGATGGAGCGCGACGTGGAGATCCTGCACGGCTACGGCCTGTGGGCTACGGTCCGCCAGGACTAGTGACCGGATCCGAAGAGCCGGAGGCTGCAGACGTGCCAGGGAGCGGCTTCCGTTCCGTCCGCGGCGGTGGCGCGGCCGCACGGTTCGCCGCCGCCGAGGCCGTGCTGCTCCGTGACCTGGTCCGGCAGGTAGCCGAGCTTGTCGGCGGCGAGCAGCCGCCGGCCGGGGCGGCCGCAGCCGGGGCCGACGCGGCCGCACCCGACGCGGCCGCCGCCGACGCGGCCGCGGGTGACGAGACGGCCGCTGCACCGGGCGAGCCTGCCGCCGGTGCCGGCCGGGCGGGTGACGAGGACGCGGCGGCCGGGGCCGCCACCGAGGAAGCCGAGCTCGAGGCGATGTTCTCGCTGAGCGACAGCGCCGCGCTGCCCGACGACCCGGTGCTCGCCCGGCTGCTGCCGGATGCCTACACCGGCGACCCGGCGGCCGCGGGGGAGTTCCGCAGGTACACCGAGAGCGGCCTGCGGTCCGGCAAGGTAGCCGCGGCCAGGACGGTGCTCGGCACGCTGCCCGAAGGCGGCGGCCGGGTGCGGCTGACGGTGGACGAGGCCCAGGCGTGGCTGCGGTCGCTCAACGACATCAGGCTCGCGCTCGGCGTCCGGCTGAACGTCACCGAGGACCGCGACGCCATGCTGGAGCAGGCCGCGAAAGGCGGCCCGCAGGCGGCCGGGCTGTGGATTTACGACTGGCTGACGCTGCTCCAGGAGACCCTCGTCGAGGCGCTCTGGTGACCAGCGCGCAGCAGCACGGCGCGGGGGCGCCAGGTACGCTCGCTTGCATGCTGACGATCAGCCAGGCCCTGCGCGACAAGATCGTCGCGCACGCCCGCGCCGACCATCCCGACGAAGCCTGCGGCGTGATCGCCGGTCCGGCCGGCAGCGACCGGCCGGAGCGGTTCATCCCGATGACGAACGCCGAGCGCTCGCCGACGTTCTACCGGTTCGACTCGACCGAGCAGTTCCGGGTGTGGCGCGAGATGGACGAGCGGGACGAGGAGCCCGTGATCATCTATCACTCGCACACGGCGACCGAGGCGTATCCCTCGCGCACCGACATCTCGTACGCGAGCGAGCCGGGCGCGCACTACGTGCTGGTCTCCACCCGGGACAGCGAGCACGCCGAGTTCCGCTCGTACCGGATCCTGGCGGACGCGGTCACCGAGGAGGAGGTCCGGGTCACCGAGGAATGATCCCGGCGGGCGGCCGGTTGACATGCCAGGAAGCTGCCCGCGAGGACGCCCGCAACCGCGGCGCCCGCAGCCGCCCGACGAGCCCGCCACGCGAACCCGCACACACCCTGGAGCACAGACGATGGCCATCGAGGTCCGTATCCCGACGATCCTCCGCAGCTACACCGACGGGGCCAAGTCAGTCGAGGGCTCCGGATCCACGCTCGCCGAGCTGCTGGCCGACATCGAGGCCCGGCACGGCGGCCTGCGCGAGCGGCTGGTGGACGACGCCGGGCTGCGGCGGTTCGTGAACGTCTACCTCAACGACGAGGACGTGCGCTTCCTCGGCGGCCTGGAGACCCCGGTGTCGGACGGCGACACGGTGACCGTGCTGCCGGCCGTGGCCGGCGGTGCCGCCACCGGGAGCGGCGCGGCGACCGGGCGCGGCCGCGCGGCCTGACTCCCGCGGATGCGTTACGACTCGCTGCTCGACTCGCTCGGCCACACCCCGCTGGTCGGGCTGCCCCGGCTGTCTCCCGGAGCCGGCGTCCGGCTCTGGGCCAAGCTCGAGGACAGGAACCCGACCGGCTCGGTCAAGGACCGCGCCGCCTTCTACATGATCGAGAAGGCGGAGAAGGAGGGCCTGCTCGCGCCGGGCTGCATGCTGCTCGAGCCGACGTCAGGCAACACCGGCATCTCCCTCGCGATGGTGGCGAAGCTGCGCGGCTACCGGCTGACCTGCGTGATGCCGGAGAACACCTCGGCCGAGCGGCGCCAGCTGCTGGCGATGTACGGCGCCAGCATCGTCTCCTCGCCGGCCGCGGGGGGCTCCAACGAGGCCGTCCGGGTGGCCAAGCAGCTCGCCGCCGAGCATCCGGACTGGGTGATGCTCTACCAGTACGGCAACGAGGCTAACGCCCGGGCGCACTACGAGACGACCGGCCCGGAGCTGCTCGCGGACCTGCCGGAGCTGACGCACTTCGTGGCCGGGCTCGGCACCACCGGGACGCTGATGGGCGCCGGCCGGTTCCTGCGCGAGCAGGTTCCCGGCGTGCAGATCGTCGCCGCCGAGCCCAGGTACGGCGAACTGGTCTACGGGCTGCGCAACGTGGACGAGGGGTTCGTCCCCGAGCTCTACGACCCGAGCGTGCTGACCACCCGGTTCTCCGTCTCCTCGGATGACGCGCTGCGCCGCACCCGCGAGCTGCTGTCGGTCGAGGGCATCTTCGCCGGGATCTCCTCCGGCTGCGCGCTGCACGCCGCGCTGGCCATGGCCGACAAGGCCGTCGCCGCGGGCCAGCGGGCCGACATCGCGCTCATCATCGCCGACGGCGGCTGGAAGTACCTGTCCACCGGCGCGTACAGCGGCACGCTGGAGGAGGCCAAGGCCCGGCTCGAGGGCCAGCTGTGGGCGTGACCGCCGCCGCGACCTCCTTCGACCAGGCCACCGCGGCGACTCCGGCCGGCCCGGGCCGGTACCAGGTGCTGCCGGACGCGCGGTTCGCCATTGGCGACTCACAGCCGGCCGTGAACGGCGGGGTGCTGCTGGCTAGCATGCTGCGCGGCGTGCTCGCCGAATCGGCGCACCCGTACCCGGTCGCCACCAGCGCGAACTTCCTGCGCGTGCCGCGGCTCGCCCCGGCGCAGGTCGAGGTCAGCTGGCTGAAGCAGGGCCGGACCGCCGCCGTGGCCCGGGCCGTGCTGACCCAGGACGGCGTGCCGCTCATCGACGCAACCGTGACGACCGGTGCGCTGCCCGAACCGCCGGCACCCGGCACCGGGACGTCCGATTCTTCCGAACGGCTTCGCACCGGCCAGTCCGGCAGCGCGAGCCAGCAGGACGGCGCCGGAGCGCCCGCAGCGGCCGCGGCGTCCGGCGGGCACGCGGGCCCGGGCACGGCCACCGCAGGCCCCGCACCGGAGGAACGCCTGGCCTGGACGGCGGAGGGACTGTCGTGGAGCGCCGAGCCGCCCGCGTTTCCCCCGGCGGACGAGTGCGTCGAGCTGCGGCAGCTCCGCGGCCTGCACGACCAGGTGGAGATCCGCCTGGACCCGGCGACGGCGGACTGGCTCCGCCGCGAGCCAGGCCGGCCGGAGATTCGCGGCTACTTCCGGCTCAGGGACAACCGGGACCCCGATGCCTACCTGCTGGCCTTCGCCGTGGACGCGCTGCCGCCGGTCGTCTTCGGGCTCGGCGCGCTCGGCTGGGCGCCCACGGTGGAGCTGACCTGGTACATGCGCGCGGTACCCGCGCCCGGGCTGCTGCGGGTGGCCGCCCGGTCCAGGCTGGTCAGCGGCGGCTGGTTCGACGAGGAGGCCGAAGTCTGGGACTCGGCAGGCCGGCTCGTCGCGCAGAGCCGCCAGCTGGCCCGCGTGGGCCGGCCGCCCGCAGGCCGGGCGGGGTCGCCGTTCGCGGCCAGTAGCGGATGACGTGAGCCGTTCGGGCGCGGCTGCCGTTCGCGGCCGGTACGGATGACGTGCGCCGGGGGCCGGGCCGGCGTAGCCTGACCGTCGTGCGGCTGACCGTGATCGGATGTTCCGGGAGCTTCCCTGGCCCCGACAGCCCCGGCTCCTGTTACCTGGTGGAGGCCGACGGCTTCCGGCTGCTGCTCGACCTCGGCAACGGCGCGCTCGGCGCGCTGCAGCGCTACTGCGGCCTCTATGACGTGGACGCGGTCTGCCTGAGCCACCTGCACGCCGACCACTGCCTGGACCTGTGCTCGTACACGGTGGCCCGGCTCTATCCCGAAGGCGGCGCCAGGCCGCGGATCCCGGTGTACGGTCCCGCCGGGGCAGCCCAACGCATGACCCGCGCCTACAGCATGGAACCAGGCCCCGAGGTACGGGCCGCGTTCGGCTTCGAGACGCTGGCGCCGGGCCGCGGCGGCATCGGGCCGTTCCGGGTGACCACCGGGCACATGAATCACCCGGTGGAGACGTTCGGTTTCCGGCTGGAGCACGGCGGGCGCTGCCTCGCCTACTCCGCTGACACCGGCGAGTCGCCGGCCCTGGACAGCCTGGCCCGCGACGCGGACCTGCTGCTGTGCGAGGCGTCCTTCCTCGACGGCCCGGACCTGCCGCCGGACCTGCACCTCACCGGGCGGCAGGCAGGCGAGCACGCGAAGCGGGCCGGGGCCGGGCAGCTGCTGCTGACTCACCTGGTCCCGTGGAACGACCGCGAGCGGAGCCTGGCCGAGGCAGCCCAGGCCTTCGACGGCCCGGTCACGCTGGCCGCCTCCGGCCACGTCGTCGACCTCTCCTGACGGCGCGCCGGCGCCGGACCCTCGCGCCGGCACCCGCCGCGGCCAGGCCGCGGCCAGGGCCCGGGCCGGGCGTACTAGGCTGGCCGGATGCCCAGGCCTGACGGACGTTCACCCGACCAGCTGCGCGAGATCACGTTCACCCGCGGCTGGCTCGACCATGCCGAGGGCTCGGTGCTCATCGAGTTCGGCGCGACCCGGGTCATCTGCGCGGCCAGCGTGACCGAGGACGTGCCCCGGTGGCGCCGCGGCAGCGGCCTGGGCTGGGTCACGGGCGAGTACGCGATGCTGCCCCGGGCCACCAACACGCGCAACGACCGGGAGTCGGTCAAGGGCAGGCCAGGCGGCCGGACCCAGGAGATCTCCCGGCTGGTCGGCAGGTCGCTGCGGGCCTGCGTGGACATGAAGGCGCTCGGCGAGAACACGATCATCGTGGACTGCGACGTGCTGCAGGCCGACGGCGGTACCAGGACCGCGGCGATCACCGGCGGGTACGTGGCCCTGGCCGACGCGATCGGGTTCCTGCGCGGCAGGAACCGGCTCAAGGGCGACCCGCTGCTGAGCTCGGTGGCGGCGGTCAGCGTCGGGATCGTGGATTCCCAGCCGAGGCTGGACCTGTGTTACGAGGAAGACGTGGTCGCGCAGACGGACATGAACGTGGTGTGCACGGGCGACGGCGGTTTCGTGGAGATTCAGGGGACGGCCGAGCGGGAGCCGTTCGGGCGCGCCCTGCTCGACCAGTTGCTCGCGCTGGCCACCGCCGGCTGCGCCGAGCTGACCAGGCTGCAGCACGAGGTCCTCGCCGGGTGACCCAGAGTGGCGCCGGGCCGCCCCGGCGGATCGTGCTGGCCACCAGGAACGCGGGCAAGCTCGTCGAACTGCACCGGATCCTGCAGGCCAGCGGCATCGACGTGGAGCTGGCCGGGCTCGGTGAATTCCCCGCCGCGCCCGAGGTGGCCGAGACCGGCCGCACGTTCGCCGCGAACGCGCTGCTGAAGGCGCGGTCGGCGGCCAGATTCACCGGGCTTCCCGCCGTCGCCGACGACTCCGGGCTGTGCGTCGACGCGCTGAACGGCATGCCCGGCGTGCTGTCCGCCCGCTGGGCCGGCCGGCACGGCGACGACCAGGCCAACCTCGACCTGGTGCTCGGCCAGCTCGCGGACGTGGCCGGGCCGGACCGGGGCGCGCACTTCGCCTGCGCGGCCGCGCTGGTGCTGCCGGACGGCGCGGAACGGGTCGTGGAGGGGCGGCTCTACGGCCGGATCGCGCGGGCGCCGCGGGGGACCAACGGCTTCGGCTACGACCCCGTCTTCGTGCCCGACACAGGTGAGCTCACCACGGCGGAGATGGAGCCCGCGGCCAAGGACGCGATCAGCCACCGGGGCCGCGCGCTGCGCGCACTGGCCCCGGTGATCTCTGACCTGCTCGGCGGCTAGCCGGCCCTAGCTGACCCCTGGCCCGCCTGGCCGGGTTACGGCGGCTAGGCCTGCCCGGTAGCCCCCGAAGAGCCGCGCAGCGCGCTGGCCGGGATCGTGGCCACCTGGCTCGCCGGGGGCGGGCTGACGCTGACCGGGCGGTTGACGTTGGTGACCTGCAGGGTGACCGTGATGTGCTCCGCGCCGCCGGTCTCGGTCGTGACGATTTTCCTGACCTGGTGCTGGCCGTCAATCCACACGTTGAAGTCCACGGTCTTGATGCCGAGAGCCTGCACCTGCTTGCCCAGCGCGGCGCGCAGGCTGGACGGCAGCATGGCCAGCCCGGCCGAGAGCGGGTAGCTGCCGGCGTAGCGGGTGGTGGTGACCCCGCCGATGGCCTGCGTGCCGACCGCCCGCACGTTCTTCGCGCTGGCCAGCATCTGCGTCTGCACCAGCGGGTCGTTGCTCTGCACCTGCTGGGTGAGCTGGCTGAGGTTTAGGCCGGTGCCCTTCTGCACCGCGGCGAACGGGATCGCCACCCAGGGCTTGTGCAACTGCTGCGACAGCACCGCCATCTTCAGGTAGATGGTCTTGCTGGTCAGGATTTCCTGCATCCCGCCCGGGACGTTCTGGCCGCCGAAGTCGAGCGTGCTGAAGTCAGCCCCGGCGAGCAGGCTGGGCTTGCTGCGGATCTGCATCGCGCCCGCCATCGTCCCGGTCACCGCGCCGGACATCCTGACGCTCAGCGTGGAGGCGAACGAGCTGACCTTCTTAGCCTGGCTTGCGGCCAGCGTGATCGCCTGCATCGGTGACATCGCCTGGGCGCCCGGGTGCGCTGCGGTGCTGGTGCCGCAGCCCGCGGCCAGCAGGGCCGCTGCCGTGCCCGCGGTGATCGCGCCCGTGACTTTCCTTAGGGGGAGCATCCGACCCTTCCTTCCCGGGCGTATCGCACGCATCTGCCCGCTGGAATCCCGGCCTGCGGCGCCGTCCACGTCTTTTTCTCCCGCTGCCCCGCGTGACTGAGTGTAAACGTTACGCGGCGCCTGCCGCCGGCCGTCTCCCGGTTTCGGCTGCCCGCTCCGCGATAACGGGCGACCCGGCGCGGGATCACGCGACGGGCCGGGCGCTGACCGGGTGTCCTGTACCGTAGGTGCGTTCGGGCTGGCGGAAGGGGAGCATGCGTGACGGACAAGCGGCTGGCGCCCGGTGACGAGGCGCCCGACTTCACCCTCAGCGACGCCGACGGTAACGCGGTGCGCCTGTCATCCCTGCGCGGGCGGCGCGTGATCATCTACTTCTACCCGGCGGCGATGACGCCCGGATGCACCACGCAGGCGTGCGACTTCCGGGACAGCCTGGCCGACCTGGCCGCGGCGGGCACGACCGTGCTCGGTATTTCGCCGGACCAGCCGGCCAGGCTCGCCAAGTTCCGGGACAAGGAGGGGCTGAACTTCCCGCTGCTGTCCGATCCGGGTCACGAGGTGCACCGCGCGTACGGCACCTACGGCGAGAAGAAGCTCTACGGCAAGACGACCGTGGGCGTGATCAGGTCGACCTTCGTCGTCGGCCCGGACGGCCTGCTCGAGCACGCGTATTACGGGGTCAAGGCGACCGGGCACGTGGCCAGGCTGCGCAAGGATCTAGGCGTCTGAGCCGCGCCGCCGGCGGCCGTCAGCCGGTCAGGGGCCGTAGCCCAATGGCAGAGGCACAGGATTTAGGATCCTGCCAGTGTGGGTTCGAATCCCACCGGCCCCACTTTTCCCGGCACGCGCGGCCGCGCGTGCCGGACGGCCGGCGTCTCACCGCCAGGTGACGCCCGCCGCCGGGTCGGTGGCGTTCAGGTGACCCGACACCCGGGCCAGGTGCAGCCGCATGGCCTCGACGGCCGTGGCCGAGTCCCGCGCGCGCAGCGCGCCGACGATCGCCCGGTGGTCGGCCTGGTACTCCTCGCGGTTCGCCGCCGAGGCGCTGCGGCGCTTGAGGTCGCCCCAGACCTGGCCGTGCCGGGCCGTCTCGATGAGGGCATAGAGCGCGACGAGCAGCGGGCTGTGGCTCGCGGCCATGATCGAGCGGTGCAGCGCCAGGTCCCAGGCTTCGAACTCCTCGTAGCTGGCCGCGCTGTCGCCGCCGGCCAGGCACTGGTCCATCTGCTCCAGGTCCGCTGTCGTCGCCCAGGCGACCACCAGCGACATGGCCGGCGGTTCCAGCAGGCGGCGGATCGTCATCACGTCGGCGGGAGCGAAGTCGGCTGCTGACCCGGCCGGCGGCTGCTGGCCCCGCGGCCGGAGCGGGACGGCCGCGGGTAGCTGCAGCCCGTCCAGCAGGAAGGTGCCGCGTCCGACCTCGCGGGAGATACGACCCTGCGACTGGAGCACAGCCAGCGCATGCCGGACCGAGGAGCGGGTGGCGCCCAGGTCCACCGCCAGCTTGCGCTCGGTGGGCAGCCGCGACCCCGGCCCGAGCCCGGCGCGCAGCGCTTCGGCCAGGATCAGCTCGGCGAGCCGCAGGCCGCGTTCGGCGTGCGAGGTCATGGCCGGCGAGCCGGCCTGGTCGGCCGCTCCGGGTACCGCAGGTCGCATGCGCCTCCTCAGCCGGGGCCGCGCCATCGATGAGAGGCGCAACCAATCGTACCAATTATGGCCAGGACATTACCAGTTTGTAACCATTGAGGCTTGTCGCCCCCCTTGACCACCATTGGTGCCGGTCATACGCTCAACCAATCGGCAAGGTGCGACCAATTGCTGAGCGATCAACCGGAGGCCGAGCGATGCGGCTGGCGACCATTGTCACGTCCCGGGGACCGCGCCTGCACGTGAAGGCGCGGTCGGGTTACGTCGATGTAGCGGACGAGCTGGCGGATCCGCGGCTCGCCTCGCTCGGCTCCGTGCTACGGGCCGGTGACCAGGCGATGGGCGCGGCCCGCGGGCTGCAGGACCGGGACGGCGTGCAGTACGCACCGGCCGATCTCGGGCCGGCCGTCCCCGCGCCGCCGCGGATACTGTGCCTGGGCGTCAACTACCGCGAGCACGCGCTGGAGGGCGGCCGGGAGGTGCCGACCTGGCCGGAAGCGTTCGTCCGCGGCGCGGACAGCGTGCTCGGCCCGTACGCGGATCTGGTCAAGCCGGCCCTCACCAGCCGGTTCGACTACGAGGGCGAGCTGGGGGTCGTGATCGGCACCGGCGGCCGTTACATCCCGGCCGGGAAGGCGCTCGACGCGGTGGCGGGCTATGTCGTGCTCAACGACGCGTCAGCGCGGGACTGGCAGCGGGCGGCCAGCCAGTGGACGGCAGGCAAGAACTTTGACGGCAGCATGCCGATCGGCCCCGAGCTGGTGACCCCGGACGAGGCGGACGTCTCGGACGTGGCCCTCACCACCACGCTGAACGGCCAGGTCATGCAGTCGGCGCGCACCTCGCAGATGATCGTCGACATACCGAGCGCCATCGAGTTCTTCTCCTCGTTCACCCGGCTCCGGCCAGGTGACGTGATCGCCACCGGGACGCCGGGCGGCGTCGGCTTCGCGCGCCAGCCGCCGGTCTGGATGCAGCCCGGTGACGTTATCGAGATCACCGTCGAGGGCGTGGGCACCATCCGCAACCGGGTGGTCGCTGAGGAGGGTGACCGCAGTGACTGGCGGTGGCGGCCGGGTGGCCAGACGCCAGGCGGGCTCTGACCCGGACCCATCGAACGCAGCCGCAGAGGTGACAACGATGTTCCGATCTCCTGGCTCAGCAATATTCGCCGCGGCCGTGGCCGCGCTGGCCCTGTCTGCCTGTGGCAGCAGCGGCTCCGGGTCGTCGTCCAGCTCCTCGCTGGTGGTCGCCGACGTGGCCCCGTTCAGCGGCGTCGACGCGGCGCTCGGCCCGACGTACCTGGTCTCGTGCACCGGCGCGACCCAGGCGATCAACAAGGCAGGCGGCGTGCTCGGCCACAAGCTGGCCTGCGTCGCCGCGGACACCAGGGGCGAGCCCGCTGACGCGGTCCCCGCCGTGGGCAGCCTGTTCGCCACGCACCATCCGCAGCTGGTCATCGGCTGCACCTCGGACGAGGCGGCCGCGGTCGTCCCGATCATCAACAAGGACAAGACCGTGATGTTCTGCATGACGGGCCAGTCCGAGTTCAGTCATGTCGCCTACCCGTACTTCTACCGGCTGGTGCCGCCCGACCTGGCCGAGTCCTACGCGATGACCGTCATCGCCAAGGGTCTCGGGTACAAGCGGATCGCGCTCGCGTTCGGCAATGACATCGGCTCCCAGACGTTCGTCCAGCCTGCGATCAGCGCCATCGCCAAGGCCGGCCTGACGCTCGTCGCGAACGAGACCCTCAGCCTGACCGCCACCACGTTCCGCACCGAGGCGCAGAAGATCGTGTCGGCCCATCCCGACGCGATCATGACCGAGGCGCTCGGCTCGGCCGACCCCACCCTGTTCGCTGAGATCAAGCAGCTGAACGGCGGCAAGATGATCCCGATCATCGGCACCTCCGCCGCGATCTCGCCGGCGTTCTACTCGGCCGCGGCCAAGGCCGTCGGCGCGGCGACGTTCTCCTCCCTGTTCCACGCGGACAACCTCGTGACCGCCACCAGCGGGCCCGCGTACCAGGCCTTCTCCCAGGCGCTGCTCGCGGTCAAGGGGAAGGTCAACGGCGCCCAGTCGGGCAACTTCACCACCTACTTCACCGCGCCGGGCGCCGTGCATCTCTACGACGGCATCAACCTGGCCGCGCTCGCCATGATCGCGGCCAAGAGCACCAGCACCGCCACCTGGAAGCCGTGGATCGCCAAGATCGGTAACGGCGTGCCCGGCGCCGTGGTGGTGAACTCGTTCGCGCAGGGCGCGGCCGCGCTGAAGTCAGGCAAGCAGATCCGGTACGTCGGGCCGGGCGGGCCGACCAGCTTCGACGCGTTCCACGACTCGCCGGGCATCTTCCAGGTCGACACCTACAGCCCGACCGGCGCCGTCAACGTGTCGGGTAACATCAGCGCCGCCCAGCTGCGCGCGGTCGCCCCGTGACCTGCGTCCCTGCAGGCCGGTCCTGCCCGGGGCTTGCGGCACCGCGGCCCCGGGCAGCCCGGGGAGTGATCGCGCGGTGAGCCTGTTTCTCGCCTCCGTCGGCTTCGGGCTGATCACCTCGGCGGTGCTGGCCATCGCGGCGGTGGGGTTCACCCTGCAGTTCGCGGTCACCGACGTGCTCAACCTGGCGTTCGCAGCGGTCATGACCGCCGGCGCGTTCATCGCGTACTGGATCAACCAGCTCGGCGTCTCGGTCTGGATCGGGGTGGCGGTCGCCGTGGTCGCCTGCTCGGTGCTGTCGGTGCTGCTCAACCTCTTCGTGTACGCGCCGTTCCAGCGGCGCGGGTCCTCGCCGATAACGATGGTGATCGTCTCGCTGGGGGTGGCGCTCGTCATCGAGTTCGGGGTGCAGGCGATCGTGGGCGGCGTCAACGTCTCCTACGCGATGAGCCAGGGCAGCACGTTCCGGTTCGGCGGGCTGATCCTGACCACGGTGCAGCTGGTCATCATGGCCATCAGCGTCGTCGTCATGGCCGCCGCGCACGTGCTGCTCCGCTACACCAGGCTCGGCAAGGCGATGCGGGCGACGGCCGCCAACCGCACGCTGGCCCGCAACTGCGGCATCAGGGCCAGCCGGGTGATCACCACGACCTGGGCGCTGACCGGGGCACTGTGCGGGCTGGCCGGCACGGTGTTCGCGATCGACGTCAGCAGCTTCGGCCCGACCAGCGATGACATCTTCCTCATCCTCATCCTGGCCGCGGTCTTCCTCGGCGGTCCCGGGCACGCCTACGGCGCGATGCTGGGCGCGCTGGTCATCGGGCTGGCCACCGAGATCAGCGCGGCGTACATCCAGCCCGACTACAAGTACGTGATCGCTTTCGTGGCCCTGCTCGCGATGCTCGCCGTGCGGCCCAACGGGCTGCTCGGCTCCCGGGCCCTGGCGTAGGCGGGGGGTGACATGTACTACCTCATCATCCTGCTGGTGTACGGGGCGGTAGACGCGATCGCCTGCCTCGCGCTCAGCCAGCAGTTCGGCGTGTCGGGCGTCACGAACTTCGGGCTGATCATCTTCCAGGCGGCCGGGGCCTACGTGGCGGCCATCCTGTCGCTGCCGGCCGACACCGCCAACGGCGGCTTCCAGCACTACATCGGCGGCTGGAACCTGCCGTTCCCGCTGCCGTGGATCGGCGCGGCCGCCGCCGGGGCGCTGCTCGCCCTGCCGTTCACGTTCCTGGTCGGCCGGCGGCTGCGCGGTGACTTCGCCGCGATCGGCCTGCTGGTCACCGCCGTCCTGGCGAACCTGCTGGTGACGAACTACGTCCCGCTGTTCAACGGTGACGCCGGCGTCGCGATCGTGCCGACGCCGCTCCAGTCGAACGTCTTCACCACGACGTCGAACTCCTACCAGTTCGGCTTCGCCGCCGGGGTCATCCTCCTCGCGGCAGGCGTCTACTGGTTCCTGCGGCGCATCACCGAATCGCCCTACGGGCGGACGCTGCGGGCCATGCGCGACAACGACACGGTGGCCGACTCGCTCGGCAAGAACCTGTTCTCGCTGCGCACCGGGAGCCTGGTCCTCGGCGGCGCGATCGCCGGCCTGTCCGGCGGCGTCCTGGTCAGCTTCATCAGCGTGTGGTCGCCGCCGGCCTGGAGCTACGCCGAGACCATCGTGCTGTTCGCGGCGGTGATCATCGGCGGTGCGGGCAACCACCTCGGCGCCGTGCTGGGCGCGCTCCTGGTCCCGGTCGGGTTCGAGGAGATCACCCGGTTCATCACCAGCGCCAACCCCAACCTGCCGCCGAACCTGCTGCCGTCCCTGCAGTGGGTGGCGATCGGCCTCCTGATCACCGTGTTCCTGTGGTTCCGGCCGCAGGGGGTGCTGCCCGAGCGCAAGCGGGTCATCGCGCTGCCGCAGCCCGCCGCGGCCGGCGCCGCTGCGCTCTCGGCCCCGGCCCGGGCCGGTACGGCGGCGACTCCCGCCGGCCGCGACGGCGAGGCGGCGACTCCCGCCCGCCGCGACGGCGAAGCGGCGCCGCCCGCGCGAGCCGCCGGCCACGGCGGTGCCCGCACCGAACTGCTGAGCGGCCGCCGGGACCGGTCCCGGCCAGGGCGCGGCGAGGACATCCTGCAGGCGGACAAGCTGAGCCGCTATTTCGGCGGGGTGCAGGCCGTCGCCGGCGTCTCGTTCGCCGTCAGGCAGGGCACGCTGACGGGGCTGATCGGCCCGAACGGCGCGGGCAAGTCCACGCTGATGGCCCTGCTGGCCGGCACCGAGCACCCGTCTTCGGGGCGCGTCATCTACCGGGGCGCGGACATCACCGCGGTGCCGGCGTTCCGCCGCGCCCGGATGGGGCTGGTCAGGACCTTCCAGCTGGCCAGCGAGTTCAAGCGACTCACGGTGATGGAGAACCTGCTGTCCGCCGTGCCGGACAACCGCGGCGACTCCTTCCGCGGCGCCGTCGCCGGCCGGCGCTACTGGGGCAGCGACGAGGCCGCGTCCGTGGCCCGGGCGGCGGACATCCTGCGCCGCTTCGGCCTGGAAGCCCGCGCCAACGACTACGCGGGGGAGCTGAGCGGCGGCCAGCGCCGGCTGGTCGAGATCATGCGCTCGCTGATGGCCGATCCCGACGTGCTGCTGCTCGACGAGCCCATGGCCGGCGTGTATCCCGAGCTGGCCAGGCGGATAGGCCAGACGCTGCAGGAGCTGTGCCGCGAGGGACTGACGATCCTCATGGTCGAGCACGAGTTGGCGATCACCGACGAGTTCTGCGATCCGGTGATCGTCATGGCCGAAGGGGCGCTGCTGGCCCAGGGCACGATGGCGCAGCTGAGGGAGCGGACCGATGTCGTCGAGGCATACCTTGTCGGCTGACCAGGCAGGCCGCCGGGTTGCGGGCAACGAGCCGACCCGGCCGGGGCCCGCCCGGCCGTCGCTGCGCGCCGAGTCCGTGACGGCGGGCTACGGCGGCGACCCGGTGATCCGGGACATCTCGGTCCTGGCCACACCCGGCGAGGTGGTGTCGGTCGTCGGCGCCAACGGCTCCGGCAAGAGCACCCTGCTCAAGGCGCTGGTCGGGGTGCTGCACGTGTCCAGCGGCCGGGTCCAGCTCGGCGATTCCGAGATCACCAACCTGCAGCCGGAGGACATCGCCAGGGCCGGGGTGGGATACGTGCCGCAGGTAGACGACGTGTTCGCGCCCCTCACGGTCAGGGAGAACCTCGAGATGGGCGGCTACCTGCTTGACCGGCGGGCCGTGCCGGCCCGGATCGACAACGTGCTGCTGACGTTCCCCAAGCTGGCCGCCATGCTCGGCCGGACCGCGGGCAAGCTCAGCGGCGGCGAGCGCAAGATGCTGGCGATGGGACGCGTCCTGATGCTGACGCCGGACGTGTTCCTGCTGGACGAGCCGACCGCCAGCCTGGCCCCCGCGATCGCGCACTCCCTGCTCGAGGAGCACGTCCGCAACCTCGCCAGCAGCGGCGCGGCCGTGCTGGTCGTCGAGCAGCGGGCCCGGGCCGTGCTGGCCATCTCGGACCGGACCTACGTGCTCGCCGGCGGCCAGCTGCGGATGGAAGGCACGCCCGCCGAGCTCACCGCCAGGCCCGACTTCGTGGACGCCTTCCTCGGCGGCGGCCGCGGCCGCTCGGTCCCCTCCGCTGACGCCTGAGCGCCCGCGACCCCTGAGCGCGCCACGGCGCCTGCGCTTGCGCACCACGGCGCCCGAGCGCACCCACGCCGCGTCCATCCCGCTGACCTGCGCCTTCCGACTGACGGATTCCTGTACCGCTTGATGGATGCCGAGTTACCTCCCACCCGAGGGGTGTAACTCGGCATCGACGTCTCCGGTCGCCGCGCGGGACGGTCCGCTCGCCCCGCATGACTGTCAGTTCGCCGCGCAGGGTCCGTCCGCTCGCGCCGCGGACTGTCACCCCCCCCGCGGGACCGTCAGCCGCCCCGCGGACTATCCGGATCGCCCCGCGGGGCTGTCAGCGCGGCGCGCGTCAGGTTGACATCCGGTCGCGGCGGTCGGTCTACTGCGTTGCATGTCAAACACCGCTCCGCAAGCACCCGCGGCTTTCCCGGTGACTACCGGCCTCGAGGCTGCTGTCCCCGGCCCGGGCTGGATGCCGACGCCCGAGCGGTTCCGGATCCGTCCATGAAGATCATGCGGGTCTGGATCGATCCGGCGGACCAGAGCAGGCACCACGTGCCCGACGACGGCGCCTGACCGGGCCAGGCCCCGTCCGGCTAAGCCGGACTATGCCGGGCCGGGGCCGACGTGCGCCGGGCCACGCCGGGCGGTGCCGGACGCGGTCACCGTCGCCGGGGCGATCTCCCCCGAACCCCGCATGACTAGGCGGGTCAGCAGCACCACGTCGCGCGGCGGCGAGGTGTCGCCGTCGATCCTGGCGAACAGCAGCTGCGCGGCGGTGGCGCCGATCGCCGCCGGATCCTGGGCCACCACCGTCACCGGCGGGGTCAGCTTGTCGGCGAGCGCGAACTCGTCGAACCCGACCAGCGCGAGGCTGCCCGCCCGGCCATGCAGGCCGTCGATCGCTCCCATCGTCATCAGGTCGTTGCTGGCGAACAGCGCGGTCGGCGGCTCCGGCAGCCGGGTCAGGCTGGCTGACGCCCGGGCCGCCGCGGTCCTGGTCTGCAGGCCGTGCCTGACCAGCGCGGGCTCCGGCTCGAGTCCCTCGGCCGCCAGCGCCTCGGTGAATCCCGCGTAGCGCTCCTGCACCGACCAGATGTCGTCGCGGTCACCGAGGAAGCCGATCCGCCGGTGGCCGCGGTCGAGCAGGTGCCTGACCGCGCCGCGTGCGCCGTTCCGGTTGTCCACCACGACGGTGTCCACCCGCAAGCCGTCGGCCGGCCGGTCCGCGCAGACCACCTTGGTGCCGGCCGCGAGCTGGTCGCGCAGGAACCGGTGATTGCCCGCCGCCGGGACGACGATCAGGCCGTCTACCCGGCGGGCGCAGAACGCGGAGATGACCTCGCGCTCCCGGCGCAGGTTGTCGTCCGAGCTGCCGATCAGCACCACGTACTTGCGCAGCCTGGCGGCGTTGCCGACGGCGCTGGCCAGCGAGGCGAAGAACGGGTTCGCGAGATCGTCCACCAGCACGCCGATCGTGTGCGTGAGCTGTCCCTTGCTGCGCAGCTGCCGCGCCATGTCGTTGCGCTGGTAGCCGAGCCGCCTGATCGCCCGCTCCACCCGGGCCGCGGTCTCCGGCAGCACGCCGGGCTCCCCGTTGACCACGCGTGACACCGTCATCAGGCTCACGCCGGCCGCCGCGGCGACGTCGCGCATGGTCGGGCGGCCCATCAGGCGGCGTCGTCCCTGACCCTGGGAACGTTATCACTTTGATGCATCGAACTGGCTGGCTCCGGGCTGGCTGTCGTGCTGTACCTGCAAACTTCCCTGGGTGAGTGTCCCACCACAGACAGCCTGATAGCAAGCACCCTGTCGCGCGGAAGGGGCAGCCTCTTGACAGATGGTGCGCATCCTCAGAGAATCTCGCACCATGATGTGAACGTTACCAACCCAAGGGACGGCGGCGGCGCGAGCCCGGGTGGCGCGAGGCCGCCGGGCTGGCTGGAAGGGACGACCGGATGGCGGAGCCACTGCTGGAGGCGCGCGGCGTGACCAAGCACTACGGTCACGTCCTTGCCCTGGACGGGGCGGGCTTCTCCGTGTATCCGGGTGAGGTCACCGCGCTCATCGGCGACAACGGCGCCGGCAAGAGCACGCTGGTGAAGACGCTGTCCGGGGCGATCCGGCCGGACGAGGGCGAGATCCTGATCGAGGGCACGCCGGTCCGGCTGGCCAGCCCGCTGGATGCCCGCAGGCACGGCATCGAGACCGTCTACCAGGATCTCGCGCTCGCGCCCGACCTGGACGCCGCCGCGAACCTGCACCTCGGCCGCGAGCTCTACCTGATCCCGTTCCTGCGCGTGCTGAACCGGGGCGCGATGCGCGAGCGCGCCATTCACGCGTTCCGCGACCTCGGCGTGACGCTGCCCGACGTGTCAGCGCCGGTCGGCACGCTGTCCGGCGGCCAGCGACAGTCCGTCGCCGTGGCCAGGGCCGTGCTGTACGCGAGCAGGGTGATCTTCATGGACGAGCCCACCGCGGCGCTCGGCGTGGTGCAGCGCGAGCGGGTGCTCGACACCATCCGCCGGGTCCGCGATCGCGGCATCTCGGTGGTCCTGATCAGCCACAACATGCCGGAAGTGCTGGCGGTGGCGGACCGGATCGAGGTCCTGCGGATGGGCCGCCGGGTCGCGGTCTACACCGCCGCGCAGACCTCCGTGGAAGAACTGGTCGGCGCGATGACCGGAGCGCTGGAGATCTCGGGCAGTTCAACCCCGGATATCCCGAACGGCTCCGCCGCGGGCACTCCGGCAGGCCCGGCCGCCAGCGACCCGGACCAGCCGGGCGCGGGCCCTCCGGCAGGCCCGGCCGCCAGCGACCCGGACGGGAGCGCGCCATGACCGGCCAGACGAAGCCCCCGGCCGCCGCCCCGCCCGGCCCGGCCGGCGAGCACCCGAAGCCGGCCGGCGCGGCCGCCGCTATCCGCCGGCTCACCCGCCGGACGATCACCGCGAACGAGTCCTGGACCCTGTTCGCGCTGATCGTCATCATGGCGTTCTTCACGGTGAAGGCGCCAGGCGTCTTCCTGACCGCCAACGACTTCTCGCTGATCGCGCAGAACGCGGCGCCGCTGCTGGTCATGGCCGTCGGGCAGACGTTCGTGATCCTCACCGCGGGGATCGACCTGTCGGTCGGCTCGGTGCTGATCCTGTCCAGCGTGATCGCCGACGAGTACTACCAGCACCATGGCGCCGCCGCGGGCGGCTGGCTCGCGGTCATCATCGGCGCGGTGCTCGGCACCGCGGCCGGCGGGGGCTGGGGCACCCTGCAGGGCTTCCTGGTGTCGAAGGCGAAGATCCCGCCGCTGATCGCCACGCTCGGCGGGTTCGGCGCGGCCCTCGGGGCCAGCTACCTGATCTCCGGCGGCACCGACCTCGGCGCGCCAGCCAAGCCACTGACCAGCACGATCGGGCTGGGCAGCGTGGCCGGCATCTCCTGGCTGATCGTGATCAGCTTCCTCGTCACGCTCGTCTTCGGGCTGATCCTGGCGTACACGAGGTTCGGCCGGTACACCTACGCGATCGGCTCCAACCCGGAGGCGGGCCGCCGCGCGGGCATCGCTGTGGATCGTCACCTGATCAAGGTCTACGCCCTGGCC
The DNA here is from genome assembly GCA_963702235.1 of uncultured Actinomycetes bacterium. GTDB lineage: Bacteria > Actinomycetota > Actinomycetes > Streptosporangiales > Streptosporangiaceae > PALSA-505. Next base: position 58,851 of record CAVPBZ010000004.1, on the reverse strand, counting down.
GGGGCGCTGTCCGGCCTCGCCGGGCTGCTGTCGCTGGCGTTCAACAACGGCACCACGATCACCGGCCACCCGACGGACAACCTCACCGTGATCACCGGCGTGGTGCTCGGCGGCGCCAGCCTGTTCGGCGGCCGGGGCTCGATGCTCGGCACCTTCATCGGCATCTTCATCCCGCAGGTGCTCAACACCGGGCTGCAGATCATCGGCCTGAACCAGTACTGGCAGCAGGTGGCGATCGGCGTGGTCCTCGTCGCCGCCGTCTATCTCGATCAGTTCCGTCGCAGGCTGCAGGACAGGGCGGGCTGAGGCGGGCAGCAGGCAATCGCAGCGAAGCGACCATCCAGGAGGAACGAAATGTCACGAAGATTCCCCGCCCGGCTCACCGGCGTGGCCGTGATCGCGGTCGGCGCGCTGGGGCTGGCCGCCTGCGGGAGCAGCGGCTCCGGCGGCTCCGGCAGCTCAGCCGCTGCGGGCAAGAAGACCATCCAGCTGATCGTCGGCAACGCGAGCGACCCGTTCTACGTCACGATGGAGTGCGGCGCCCAGCAGGAGGCGGCGAAGCTCGGCGTCAGCCTCAAGGTGGCGGGACCGTCCAGCTTCAGCGTCCCGCCGCAGAAGACGCAAATCGACACCGTCGAGGTGACCAAGCCGAAGGCGCTGGTCGTCGCGCCGACCAGTTCCACCCTGCTCGACAACGACCTGCAGAAGGTGTCGAACGGCGGCACGAAGCTCATCTTCGTGGATACCGCGTCCAGCAACATGTCGCTCGGGCTGTCCCGGATCTCCTCGAACAACGTCGCGGGCGGCGCGCTGGCCGCCGACAGCCTCGGCAAGCTGCTCGGCGGCAAGGGCACGGTGGCCGTGATCAGCATGGCCAAGGGCATCTCCACCACCGACGCCCGGGTACAGGGTTTCGAGCGGGAGATGACGGCCAAGTACCCCGGCATCAAGCTGCTCGCCGAGCAGAACGACGTCGCGGCGACCACGACAGCCGCCACCTCGTTCATCGAGAGCGACCTCACCGCCAACTCCAGCCTGAGCGGCGCCTTCGCCGCCAACACGGTGACGGCCCAGGGGGTGGCCGCCGGCCTGCAGCACGCGGGCAAGGCCGGGAAGATCAAGCTGGTCACCTTCGACGCCGAGCCCGCCGAGGTGCAGATGCTCAGCTCCGGCGTCGCTCAGCTGATCATCGCGCAGGAGCCGGCGGTCGAGGGGATGGACGGCATCCAGCAGGCGGTGAACGCGATCGAGGGCAAGCACGTGACCGCTAGCATCCCGACCCCGCTGATCGCCATCGACAAGGCGAACATGAACCAGCCGAGCGTCAAGCAGTACATCTACCGGGGCAGCACGGCCGGCTGTTAGCGGGCGTCCCTGCGGCCGCGGTGGCGCGGGCCGGCGCCGGCCCGCGCCACCGCGGCCTCATTGGCCCGGGACGGCCAGCCCGGCCAGCGGGCTCTCCGCGCACGGCGTCACCGGCGGCAGGCCCCGCGCGCCAGGCCTGGCCATCAGCGTGACCGGGACCGGGCCGGTGCGGTGCGAGTGGTCCGCCGCTGGCCGCGGCGCGGTCCCGGCCTCGACGGCGGCCAGTGCCTGCCCGCCGTACCCCTTGACGCACTCGGGGTCCGGGCCGTCCAGCGGCAGGCCGGTAAAGAACTTGGCCGCCATGCACCCGCCGCGGCACGCGTCGTAGGCCGAGCAGGACTGGCACGCGCCGCCGGCCTGCGGCCGCCGCAGGCCGGCAAACAGCTCCGACTCCCGCCAGACGGCGGTGAACCCGCCCGGATCGCGGACGTTGCCGGCCAGGAAGCTGTCGTGGATCGCGAACGGGCAGGCGTACACGTCTCCCACCGGGTCGATCAGGCACACCACCCGCCCGGCACCGCACAGGTTGAGGCCAGGCAGCGATCCGCCGTAGCCGGCCAGGTGGAAGAACGAGTCGCCGGTCAGCACGTTCTCGCCGTGGCCGACCAGCCAGTCGTACAGCTCGCGCTGCTGCGCCTGCGTCACGTGCAGCTCGTCCCAGACATCGGCGCCCCGGCCGGACGGGCGGAGCCTGGTGATGCGCAGCTGCGCGCCGAACCGGTCGGCGAGCGCCTGGAACGCGTCCAGCTGGCCGACGTTGTGCCGGGTCATCACGACCGAGATCTTGAAGCCGCGGACGCCCGCGCCGGCGAGCTGCCGCATCGCGCGCAGCGCGGTGTCGTAGGAACCGCGCCCGCGCACCGCGTCGTTGACCTCCGCGGTCGCCCCGTCGAGCGATACCTGGACGTCGACGTAGTCGCTGGCCGCCAGCCTCCGCGCGGTCCCGGCGTTGATCTTCACGCCGTTGGTGGAAAACTTCACCCCGACGTGGCGGGCGGTGGCGTAGTCCACCAGCTCCCAGAAGTCGGGCCGCACGGTGGGCTCACCGCCGCCGATGTTGACGTAGAACACCTGCATGCGCTCGAGCTCGTCGATGACCGCCCTGCACTCAGCGGTGCTGAGCTCGCGCGGGTCGCGGCGGCCCGAGCTGGACAGGCAGTGCACGCACGACAGGTTGCAGGCGTAGGTCAGCTCCCACGTCAGGCAGATCGGCGCGTCGAGCCCGTACTGGAACTGCTCGACCAGCGACGGCACGGCCGCGGTCACGGCCTGCTCCGCTCGCAGATCATCCGGGAGGCGGCCAGGGTGGCCAGCGCGCCCTGATATCCGGCAAGGTCGGCCGCGGCGACCCCGGCCGCCCGGCAGGCCTCGCGCGCGGAGGGCTGGTCACCGAGCGAGGAGACCACCCGCAGCAGCGCCGGGCTTTTCAGGAACGACAGCCGCCGGGTGCCGAAGTGGTAGAGCAGCGCGCCGAACCGCTCGGGCCGGACGGAGACCTGCGGGTGCAGCTGCCACGCCGCGTCCAGGTCGAACGGCCGGGCCGGGGCGGCCGCGCCCGGCCCGGCCGCCGCGGGCGTCTCAGTAGACACCGCACATGCCATCGATCGAGATCTCCTCGACGAGCACCTCGTCCGCGACCGGCTCGTCAGCGGCGACCTCGTCGGTCGGCTCGGTAGTCTGCACGTTCGCCTCAGCCATGTCGGCCCTCCCGGATCAGGCGGCAATTTCCGTCACTTCCTGACGAATACCCTCAGTACGTTAGCGCCACCCGGCCAGCCGCACCCGGGCGCTATGTTCGGGACGTGGATCACCGAGGTCGTGGAGGACCGACATGAAGGCGATGAGCGTCGTTCCGGGCCAGCCGGATTCCGCGATCGCAGAAGAGGTACCCGACCCGCCGGAGTCCGACGGGTCGATCCAGGTGGACGGCCTGCTGGTGGGCATCTGCGGCACCGACATCGAGATCACCCGCGGCTACGGGCAGCCGCCGCCGGGCCAGCAGCGCCTGGTGATAGGCCACGAGTCGCTCGGCCGGGTTACCGCGGCTCCGCCCGGCGCCGGGGTCAAGCCCGGTGACCTGGTCGTCGGCGTCGTCCGCCGCCCGGATCCGGTGCCCTGTCCCGCCTGCGCCGCCGATCAGTGGGACTTCTGCCAGAACGGCCAGTACACCGAGCGCGGGATCAAGGGCAGGAACGGCTACGGTGCCAGTCGCTGGCGGGTGGATCCGCGGTTCGCGATCCCGGTGCCCGCCGGCCTGGGTGACCTCGGCGTGCTCACCGAGCCCGCGAGCGTGGTGGCCAAGGGCTGGGAGCAGACCGAGCGGATAGCCGCGCGGGCGCCGGTGGGCGGCCGGGTCGCGCTGGTCGTGGGGGCCGGCCCGATCGGGCTGCTCGCCGCCCTGCTCGGCGTGCAGCGCGGGTACGAGGTGCACGTGGTCGACCAGGTGACCGACGGGCCGAAGCCGCGGCTGGTAGCCGACCTGGGCGCGACCTATCACCACGGCGCGATCACCGACCTGGACCTGCGGCCGGACGTCGTGATGGAGTGCACCGGCGTCGGCCAGCTGGTGTTCGACCTGGCCGGCAAGCTGGCGGCGGCCGGCGTGATCTGCCTGGCCGGCCTGTCGTCCGGGCAGCACAGCGTGCCGATCAACCTGGACGCGGTCAACTCCGAGCTCGTGCTGGAAAACGCGGTGATCTTCGGCACGGTGAACGCCGCGAAGCGGAACTACGCGCAGGCGGTGGAGGCGCTGGCCAAGGCCGACCCGGGCTGGCTCGGCGGCCTGATCACCAGGCGGGTCCCGCTGGGTTCCTGGCCCGACGCGCTGACCAGGCAGCCCAATGACGTGAAAGTGACTGTGGACCTGACAGACTGACCTGCGAGCAGCCGCAGGATGCAGTGGCCGCTGCCAGACGGAAAGGACGCAGTGATGGCCGATGCGGACACTGCGCTTGTGGCGCAGGATCCGGACACGCTGGTCACCGAGATCGAACGCACCAGGGACAACCTGGCCCGGACGATCGACGCCATCGCCGAACGGGTGAGCCCGGCGAACAACGCGCGGCGCGCCATGGCCCGGGTACGTGAACAGGCCAGCAAGATCGACCCGCGCTACGCCGCGGCCGCCGCGGCCGCCGCGGCCGTCGTGGTCGGCGCCACCGTCCTGCTGATCTGGCGCCGCCGCAGGTAGAACCGCGTCCTGCCCGGCCGGCCGTCAGGCCTGCGGACGGGCCTGCCCGAGAGAACGGATCAGGTCCAGGGCCCGGCCGAGGGTGTCCAGCCGCGCGGCCGGGGTGTCCCCGGCGGGGTAGAGGCGGACCGTGTCCACGCCCGTGTCCTGCCACACCCGCAGCCGCGCCCGCACCATGTCCTCGGTGCCGATCAGCGTGGTCGCGAGCACCATCTCGTCGGTGACCAGGTTCGCGGCGCCGTCCCGGTCACCGGCCTGCCAGCGCTCGCGCACCAGGGCGGCAGCCTCACCCCAGCCCTGGCGGCTGTAGGCGTCGTTGTAGAAGTTCGTGCTGGCCGATCCCATGCCGCCGAGCGAGAAGGCCAGCTCCTTCTTGCGGCTGCCGGCGGCCCGGGCCAGCTCGTCCTCGCCGGCGACGAAGCTGACCTCGGCGCCCTGGCAGATGTCCAGATCCCCCCGGCGGCGGCCGGCCCGGGCCAGTCCCGCGTCCAGGTGCCGGAAGTAGGCGCCGGCGCCCTCCGGGACGAAGCTGGTCCCCAGCCAGCCGTCGGCGATCTCACCGGTCAGCTCCAGCATCTTCGGCGACAGCGCGGCCACGTAGACCGGCACCGGTACCGGCGGCAGGCTGACCCGCATCGGCGGCCCTCGCCGCCGGGCAGCGGGATGCTGAACTGGCTGCCCTGGAACGAGACCTTCTCCCCGGCGAACACGCTGCGGACGATCTGGACGGTCTCCCGCATCCGGGCCAGCGGGTGGGCGAACGGGATCCCGTGCAGGCCCTCCAGGACCTGCGGGCCCGAAGCGCCCAGGCCGAGCAGGAACCGGCCGCCGGACAGGTGCGCCAGCGTCATCGCGGTCTGCGCGATCGTCACCGGGGAGCGGGTGCCGAGCTGGATGATCCCCGATCCCAGCAGCATCGTCTCGGTGCGGGCCGCCAGGTAGCCCAGCGCCGACGGCGCGTCGCTGCCCCACGCCTCGGCCACCCAGCAGATGTCCAGGCCCAGCTTCTCCGCCTCGCGCACGTAGTCGGCGATCTCCGGCCAGTTCCCGCCGGAGGCCTCGATCGTCGTCGCGGTGCGCATCACGCCGCCGCTTCGGCCCGTTCCTTGATGGCCGCCAGGTTGGCCGTGAAGCCGGTCTCGAACTCCCGCAGCCGGACGAAGACGATCTTCTGCTCCTTGTCCGGCATCGCGTCGATGGCGAAGCTCAGCCCGGACCGGGCCGGGCCCATCTGTGTCCACTGCTCCAGCACGGTGCCTGTCCCCTCCGGCCGCAGCGTGAACCGCCAGACCGACCACGGGCGGCTCGGGTCGCCCACCGCCCAGGTGAACCGGCGCGGCTCGTCATGCTCGGTGATCGTGCTGGTCGTTTCCCACGTGCCCAGGGCCGGGTGGGCGTTCCGGCCGAGGAAGCGGTGCCCCAGGCCGGGGCCGCTCACCCCGTCGAGCCACTGCACTTCCTGCAGCTCGGCGCTCAGCTCCGGCATCAGGCGGATATCGCTGACCAGCGCCCACACCCGCTCCGGCGGGGCCTGGATGTAGGTCTGCACCGCCACGGTCGGCGTGTCCGCGTAGACCTGCCCGGTCCATTCCATGGCCTGCGGCTCCCTTCACACCCTGCTGCGCTGGCCGGCCTGCGGTCAGCCGAACGCCTGGCCCTCGCCGCGGTAAGTGGGCACGGTGGCGGCGATCCTGTCCCCGTCGATCAGGTGCAGCTCGGCGAACCGCTCGCACAGCTCGCCGGCCTTGGCGTGCCGCAGCCACACCCGGTCGCCGATGCGCAGCCGGCCGGTGGCCGGGCCGAGCAGCGGCGTCTGCACCTCACCTGCTCCCTCGTTGCGGTCAAACCGCAGCCCGGGCGGCAGGTACGGCCGCGGCAGCCGGCTCGGGCCAGCCGGCCCGGAGGCAATGTAGCCGCCGCCGAGCGCGGTGACCACGCCCGGCCCGGGCCTGCGCACCACCGGCAGCGCGAACAGCGCGGCCGGCCGCCCGCTGAACGACCGGTAGCTGTCGAACAGGACCGGGTGGTAGAGCCCTGACCCCGCGCCGATCTCGGTCACCGCGGCCTCGGCGGCGGTGGCCGCCGCCGATCCGGTGCCGCCGCCATTGACGAACTCCAGGTCCGCGACGGACCGCACCGCGGCGACGATGGCGGCCCGCCGTGCGGCCAGCTCGGCTGCCGACTTCCGCTGCATATACCGAACGGCCACGCCGTAGAGTGGCCGCCCGGGCGGATCGTCGCCGACCCCCGCGATCTGCGACTCATACGCCATCAGCCCGGCCAGCCGGATGCCCGGCCTGGCCACGGCGTCCCTGGCCAGCGCGGCGGCCTGCTGCGGCGTGCGCACCGGGGAGCGGAGAGCGCCTGGCCGCAGCCGGCCGCCGAGCGCGACGTACCCGGCGTCCAGGTCGATGCACACCCGGACCGGCTGCGGATCCGGCAGGCCGGCCGCCGCCTTCTCGATCATGTCCAGGTGCGCCGGGGAGTCGATCATCACGGTAACCGCCGCGGCCAGCGACGGGTCACCGGCCAGCCCGGCGAGCGCGGCCCGGTCGGCGGTCGGGTAGGCGACCACGATGTCGTCGCTGGTCCCGCACCGGGCGAGCCAGATCGCCTCGGGCAGCGTGTAAGCCAGGATCCCGCGGAACCCGTCGAGCCGCAGCACCCGCTCGATCACCGCCCGGCAGCGGACCGACTTGCTGGCCAGCCTGACCGGCTTGCCCGCGGCCCGCCGGGTCAGGTTGCCCGCGTTGGCGCGCAGCGCCGCCAGGTCCACGACGGCGAACGGCGGCTCGAGGTGACTGGTGGCCGCGTCCAGACGCTCCAGGTCGGCCGCCCGCTCCGTGTTCGTGCCCACGTCAGCATTCGATCACGTTCACGACGAGCCCGCCACGCGAGGCCGCGTGTCCGCGGGCCCTGGCCTTGACATCGGCATGCCAGGTGAGTTTCATGGGTCGCTTCCGCAACCGTCCGACGGATGACAGCCCGCCCGAAGGGGGACGCGCGATGTCCACAGGCAGGCTTCGTCACCGGATGCTGGCGCTGGCTGCGGCATTAGGGCTGGCCGGCGGGGTGTTACTGCCGCAGGCAGCGGGGGCCGTGCCCGTGGCTGCGCCGAATCTCGACTGGCCGCAGTACCTGCACGATCCCCAGCACAGTTCGGTGAGCAAGGCGACGGCGTTCACGCCGTCGAACGCACCGTCAGTGAGTCAGGTATGGCACTGGCAGCCGCCGGCGGTAGCGGGCGAGCCGGCGCCCCTGCTGGACGCGAGTCCCACCGTGGTGGCGGGGCTGGTGTACATCGGCGCCCAGAGCGGCGGGTTCTACGCGCTGGACGAGTTGACGGGCGCGGTGGTGTGGAGCCGTGAGCTTGATACCCGGCCGGACGTGACCTGCCGGGCGCTCGGGATCACCTCGACCGCGGCCGTGCTCCCGGACCCGGTCACCGGCACGGCCACCGTCTACGTGTCCGGCGCTCGCTACTTGTACGCCCTGGACGCCGCGACAGGAGCCATGACCTGGAAGACCGAGATCGGGCCGCCGGATCCGTCTGAGCCTGATGCGTACTACAACTGGTCATCGCCGACGGTGGCGGGCGGCCACGTGTACGTCGGCCTGGCGTCAGGCTGCGACACCCCGCTGATCCGCGGCGGAGTGGTCGAACTCGACCAGCACACCGGCCAGGTGCTGCACACCTGGCATGCGGTGCCCGCCGGGTCGATCGGCGGCAGCGTCTGGTCGAGCGTCGCGGCGGCGCCCGCCGGCGGCGGCCTGTGGGTATCCACCGGCAACGAATGCGACCCGACGATCAACACCTGCCCGGCCGGCAACAAGATCGCGCATGCGCTGTCGATCGTTCACCTGTCCCCGGCACTGAGACTCCTGCAGGCCTGGCGGGCGCCGGGAACCGCCGGCCACGGGCATGACTGGGACTTCGGCTCCTCACCGGTCCTGTTCGGCGGGTCCGGCGTCCCTGCGGACGTGGGTGCCTGCAACAAGAAAGGGCTCTACTACGCGCTCGCCGCGAGGCCGCTGGGCAGCTCACCCGTGTGGACCGACACGATCGGCGCGCCCGCGGGCAGCGGCTCGTGCATCGCCAGCGCGGTCTGGGACAGGCCGGCCGGCACGCTCTACCTCAGCGGTAACGCCACCACGATCGGCGGCACCAGCTACGGGGGATCGATTCGCCGGGTCAGCCCCGCAACCGGCGGCTACCTCTGGCAGACCGGCCTGCCCTGTGCGGTGATGGGCACACCCGTGCTTGACGGCGCCGGCGTGCTCGCCGCCGGCACTTACTTCTGCCCCAGGTCCGCTGTGCCTGGTGCCTACCTGATCAACGCCGCCACCGGCGCGCTCCTCGCGGCCCTCCCCACGGGCTCGAGCCGCGTCTTCGGCCAGCCCGTCTTCGCCCAGGGGACCCTGTTCGTGCCCACCGAAACCAACGGTCTCTACGACTTCGCACCCTGACGGCGGCGGGTCAGCACTCGATCACGTTGCCTCTGGCCAGCGGGCTGCCTGCGCCCCGCTCGCCTCCGCCGCACCCGGAGCGGCCAGCTGGGCGTAGACCGCGGGAGCGCTGGCCTGCTGCTACCCGGTGCCGGTCAGCCGTCGTCCTTGGTCAGCTCGGCGTACTGCTCGGCGGACAGCAGGTCACCCGGCGGCTCGTCGTCCAGCCGGACCTTGAACAGCCAGCCCGCGCCGTACGGGTCGGCGTTGACCTGGCCGGGGTCCTCCTCGACGTCCAGGTTCACGTCGGTAACCTCGCCGTCCACCGGGGCGTACAGATCACTCACCGACTTGGTGGACTCGATCTCGCCGCACGGCTCGCCCGCGGTCACCTTGGCCCCCGGAGCGGGCGGGGACACGTAGACCACGTCGCCGAGTGCGTTGGCGGCGTGCTCGGTGATGCCGACGGTGGCCAGCTGGCCGTCGATGGCCACCCATTCGTGCTCTGCGGTGTACTGAAGCTGCTCGGGCACGGTGGTCATGATCGTTGCCTCCGGGTGTAAAAGGGAAGCGTCACCAGGTCAGCGGGCTCGCCGCGGCCTCTGATGTCGATGGATAGCCGGGGGTCCCCGGCGCCGGCACCGGGCTCCGCCGCGGCGAGACCGGGTATCCCGGGCTCGGTGTACGCCATGGCAATCGGTATGCCCAGCGTAGGCGACGGCGCCCCGCTGGTCACCGTCCCGCACGGCTTGCCGTCCCAGAGGACGGTGTAGCCGTGCCTCGGCACCCGGCGGCCGCGGCAGGCCAGCCCGGTCAGCACCCGCCGCGGCGGCTGCTGCGCGAGCTTGGTCAGCGCGGCACGGCCCACGAAATCTCCCGGTTTATCGAGCTTGACCACCCGGCCAAGCCCGGCGTCGAACGGAGTTACGTCCGGGCCGAGCTCATTGCCGTACAGCGGCATGCCGGCCTCAAGCCGGAGGGTATCGCGGGCCGCGAGGCCGGCCGGCACAAGCCCCCGCGGCTCGCCGGCGGCGGTCAGCGCCGCCCACAGCGGCTCGGCGTCCTCGGGGCGGCAGAACATCTCGAAGCCGTCTTCGCCGGTGTATCCGGTGCGGGCGAGCAGGACCTGATAGCCGCAGATGACGGCGTCGTGGCTCGCGTAGTACCTGACCCCGCCGAGATCGATGTCGGTGACCGGAGCGAGTATGGCAGCGCCGTTCGGGCCCTGGAGAGCGATCAGGGCGTAATCCGCGGTCCGGTCGGTCACCCCGGCGCCGAACCCGGCCGCCCGCCCGGTGAGCTCGGCAGCCACGACAGCGGTGTTCGCCGCGTTCGCCACCACGAGGAACCCGGTGTCCGTCAGCCGGTAGACGATCAGGTCGTCGAGCACCCCGCCGTCGTCGGCGCAGATCATCGTGTAGCGCGCCCGGCCGGGTGCGAGCGCGGACGGCTGCCCGGTCAGCGCGTAGTCGAGCGCGGCCCCGGCGTCAGCGCCGGTCACCGCGATCTCGCCCATGTGGGACAAGTCGAAGAGCCCGGCCGCGGTGCGGACGGCGCGGTGCTCGGCGGTCTCGCTGCCGTACCGCAGCGGCATCTGCCATCCGGCGAACCCGGTCAGGGTGGCGCCGAGGCGCTGGTGGACCGGCAGCAGCGGGCTCTGCCGCAGCTGGCCAGCGGGTTCAGGCTGTGTCATGGGCGAGCTCTCCAGAAGTCGGTTGCGACCATAGCAGGATGCCATCGCGGCGTGATATGGAAGATCAATGGACGTGCTCAGCACCGAAGCTCTCAGCCACGAGCTGGCCACCGTGCCCGACTGGGCGCACGTCGGCGACGCCATCACGCGCACCGTCACGCGAGCCGACTTCCGTGCCGCGATGCTGTACGTCGGCGCGGTGGCCTACCTGGCGGAAGAGGCCAACCATCACCCGGACATCGGTGTCCAGTGGAACAAGGTGACGCTGACGCTGTCCACCCATTCGGCCGGCGGCCTCACCGCTAACGACTTCGCGCTCGCCCGCACGATCGACGCGCTGACCTGAGGAACCTTTTTCATCCCACCCCCCGCTGCCGTCCGGGCTTACCGCACCGCGCTGAACTCGCACGGCATCCGCTTGATGCCGTTGATGAAGGCGGACAGCAGCCGGTCCGGCTCGGCGGCGGCGCGGATGTCGGGCACGCTGCGGAACAGCTCGCGCAGCATCACCGTGATCTCCCGTCGGGCCAGGTGCGCACCGAGGCAGAAGTGCGGTCCGGGGCCGCCGAAGCCGAGGTGCGGGTCAGCAGCCAGAGCGCGTGCGAGATCGCGTTGCGGGTGGTCTCGTTGCCCGCCACCACCAGCAGGATGAAGAACGAGGCCAGCTCCGGCCCGGTCAGCTGCTCGCCGTCGATGTTCGCGTTCACCAGGGCCGAGACAAGATCGTCGGCGGGACGGCCCGCCCGGGTGGCGGCCAGGTCGGACACCAGGGCCCGCAGTTCCTCCGCCGCCGCGAAGATCTGGCCGAGCGCCTCGTCCATGTCCTCGCTGACCAGCTCGGTGTCGAAGCCGGACAGGATCGTGTTGCTGTTGCGCAGCACCATCGCGTAGTGCGCGTCGCCGATGCCCATCATGTCGCAGATGATCTTGAGCGGCAGCCGGGCCGCGACGTGCCGCACGAAGTCGCACGGCCCGATCTCCCGCAGTTCCGCCACGACCTGCTCAGCGGCCCGCTGCACGTCGTCCTCGAACTTCTGGATCATCCGGGGCGTGAACGAGCGCGAGACGATCCGGCGCAGCCTGGCGTGCCGCGGGTCATCCATGTTGATCATCGAGCCGAAGTACTCGTTGAACTCGTCGGGGACGTCCGGGATCTGGGTCGCGCCGCGGCCGGAGCAGAACACCTCGGGATGCCTGCTCGCCTCGGTCACGTCGCAGTGCCGGACCAGGGCGTAGTAGCCGGGGCCCGTGTCGGCGAAGGGCGTGTCGGGCTCGGCGAAGAACGCGGGATCGCCGAGGGCGCGCAGCCGGGCGAAGGCGGCGTCGCGTTCGGCGAGCGGACGGCCCCAGAAGTCGGTGTCCGACAGGTCGATGTCCACTGCCGCCATGCGAGCCGTCCTTCCGCTCGGAACTAGAACCGCATTCGGTTCCATAGTGGCACGGCAGGCGCGGATCCGGCTCGCATGGTCTCCGGCCATTCCGGCCCGCCCTGCCCCCTCCGCGCGACGGCCACGGGGACCGGACGGCGAGCAGCCACCGCGCGGGAAATTTTCTGGCGCGAGGCCGCGCGGTAGTGCCACCCTCGGAGGATGCAGATCGCCGATCACATCGCCTGCCTGCGCGCCGAAGGCAACCTGCTGGCCCGGGCGGCCGAGCGGGCCGGCCTGGACGCGCCCGTCCCGGCCTGTCCCGGGTGGCGCATCCGCGACCTGCTCGCCCACCTGGGCTTCGTGCACCGCTGGGCGGCCGCTTACGTCGCTGAGCAGCGCACGGACATGACCAGGGAACCGGGGGAGGAGGAGATAGCAGCGCTCGCGCCCGCCGACGCATCGCTGGCCGGCTGGTTCCGCGAGGGGCACGCCGCCCTCGTGTCGGTGCTGTCGGCGGCTGACCCGGCCACCCGCTGCTGGACGTTCCTGGCCGCCTCGTCCCCGCTGGCGTTCTGGGCCCGTCGCCAGGCGCACGAGACGGCGATCCACCGCGTCGACGCGCAGCTCGCCGTGGCGGCGGCCGGTCCCGGCGCGGAGCTGGATCCGTTCCCGGCGGGACTGGCCGCCGACGGCATCGACGAGCTGCTGACCGGCTTCGCCGCCCGCCGCCCGCAGTCGCTCGCGGACGCGCCGGCCAGGCTGGTCATCCGGGCCGAGGATGGTGCCGCGACCCCGTGCTGGACCGTGCGCATGGGCAGTCAGCAGGCCGGCGTGTCCCGCGGTCCGGGGCCGGCCACGACGGCTGCGTCCCCCTGGCCTGGCCCGGCCGCGCCCGCAGCGGGCGGTCCCGACGGGCCAGCTGGCGCCGGCCCGGTCGCGACGGCTGCTCCAGCCGAGGCTTACTGCGAGGTCAGCGGCCCGGCGCCGGCTCTCTACCTGCTGCTGTGGAACCGCGGGACGGCGGCCGGCCTGGACATCCGCGGTGACGCCCGCGTGCTGGCGACGTGGCGCGAGCGGATGCGGGTCCGCTGGCACTGATCAGCGCACCGCCCCGGTCCGCGCCTGCCGGGCGAGCTCGGGCAGCCGCCGCAGGATGTCGCGTGCCTCGGCGGCGTCACGGTCCTGGATGTTCCCGGTCACGCGCCGGCCCGCGACGTCGAGCCGCACCGAGGCCAGGCCGAGCCGCCGCTGGACGGGCCCCTGCACCCAGCGGATGCTCTGCACCTTCTCCAGCGGGATCCAGGTGGTCTTCCGGGACACCCGGCCGCGGGCGGCCACCACGTAGCGGTCGTCGCCGCTCCAGGCCAGGAAGTGGTACGCCAGCGGCGCCTTCCAGCGCGCTCGGGCCGGAGCCCGCCGCGTGGGCACCGGCCGCGCGGTCAGCAGCTCGCCGAGCATCCGCTCAGCCTCGGCCAGCGACCCGGCCGGGATGAGCGCGCGCAGGCGCTGCGACTCGGCCCGGTTCTCGCGCCGCTGGCGCGGCCCCGCGACGTCGACCTCGAGCCGGCACCAGCCGAACGCGCGCCACGCCACCGGCTCGACCAGGCGCACCGCCTGAACGCGGCCCTGGCGGATCGTCTCCGCTGTGGTCTGCACCAGTCCGGACCGCAGCCGCAGCCCGTCAGGTGCGGCCGCGACCACGGTCCCGTACTCACCGTTGAACTGGCGCCACACCGCCAGCACGATTCCGATGCCGACCGGCAGGAACGGCGCTACCGCCCCGGCCTGGCCGGTCAGCGCGGCGACGCTGGCCATCGCGGCGATCGCGACCGCGGCCACGGCCCCGGCCCGGCTCAGCGCGATGGCCGCGGCCAGCCGCCCGGGCCGGACCCGGAACAGCACCCGCTCAGGCTCGCCGAGATCGCCGAGATCACCGGGGCCGCCGGGAACGCCGGCCGGTCCGGTGGCCGCCGCCGGCCCGCCCGGTCCGGTGGCCGCCGCCGGCCCGCCCGGTCCGGTGGCCGCCGCCGGGCTGCCCGGGGCTGCGGCCGCCCTGCCCGGGGCTGCGCCCGGCCCGGCCGCCGCGGCGGCGCCGGGCGCCCGGGTCATCGACAGCAGCCGCTGCCGGAGCTGCTGCGCCTCGGCCTGGGGCAGGCACGCCAGGCGGCCGTCGGAGGAGTCGGCGCCCGCCATCCGCAGCCGGATCTCTGCCAGCCCGAACACCCGGGCCAGGCCGGTCTGCACCACGTCGATCGCCTGCACCTGCGACAGCGGGAAGCGCAGCGACTGGCGCCGCACCAGGCCGGTCTCGATGCGCAGCACGCCGTCAGCGACCTGCCAGCGGGTGACGAGCCAGCTGACCACGCCTGCGGCCAGCACGAGCCCGACGATGATCAGGTCGATGATGAGGTCACTGCCCGCCTGGTGCTGGTTGAAGACCAGGAGGGCGACCAGCGCGGTGAGGATCGTCACCATCTGACGGCCGGCCCGGATGAGCGGTGACAGCGGGTGCAGCCGGTGCCAGCGCGCGACGTCGCCGGCGCCGGTGCCAGGCCGCGGTGAGCGGCCGGGCAGCGGGCTGGTCACAGGCCGGCCGCCTGCGCCTCGCCGAGCGCCGCCAGCTGGTCGCGCAGCTTCCCGGCTACCGCGTTCTCCAGGCCCGGGATGCGGGCGTCGCTGGCGGCGGCCGCGGTATGCATCCGCAGCGTGGCCAGGCCCAGGCTGCGCTCTACCGGGCCGGCCGTGACGTCGATGAACTGCATCCGCCCGTACGGGATGACCGACTCGCGCCGGATCAGCACGCCGCGGCGGACCATCAGGTCCTCGTGCCGCTCGGCGTAGCCCCAGGCGGCGACCCGGCGGGCGAGGAAGCGCTCCCACAGCAGCCCGGCAGCCACCAGCGCCAGCCCAACCACGGCACCGAGCACGGGCGAGCCCGCCGTGCCCGCGATCAGCCCCCCGGCGAGGGCGGCCGGCGCGGTCACCAGCCCGGCCTGGAGGCGCCTGGCCCGCAGCAGCCGCGGCGACGGGTGCTGCCACGCGATGTCGTCGTCACCGGGTCCTGCTGTCATGCGCCCTCTCCCCACCCGCGATTCCGGCTGCCATCCGCCGCCCGGTCCTGTGCCGACGCTACAAGCTGGCGCGGGGAAACGTCATCCGCTTGCGCCGCCGCCAGGGTGTCCGCCTGGCCGGCCGCGGCGGGCGTCAGGGTCTGCTGCGCCTAGCCCTCTGCGGCGATGGTCGCGGCCGGAGCAGGCGACGGCAGCCACCGGCCCGGGGCCAGCCCGGCGCGGACGGTGACGTAACCGGCCGCACTGTCATAGCGTGCGGCCGGCCAGCGGTGCGCGATCATGGCGAGTACCTGCTTATTTTCGGCCAGCACGTCCATCACGAGCGTGCCGGCGCCGCGGGCCCGCGCCCTGTCGGCGACCGCGCGGGTGAGCGCCGAGCCCACGCCCTGTCCCTGCCACGCGTCGGCGACCGCCACGCCGATATCGGCCACCCTGGTGCCCTGGCGGCCGATGCTGTCCGCGGCCATAGCGTGGCCGATGATCGTGCTGGCCGCGGTGGCCACGACCACGTCGGTGCCGGCGCCGGCGCCGCCCAGCAGGCGCAGCAGAGCCGCGCTCACGCTCGGGGCGCCGGTGAAGAACCTCAGGTAGCGGGTGCGCGGCGACAGGCCGGCCAGGAAGTCCCTGATCGCGTCGCAATCACCGCTGTGCGCCTGCCGTATCACGAACAGCCTGGTCCCGGTGCTCCCCTGAATTCGGTTCACAGACTCAGCATCTCCTGGTGTTGCTGAGTCTGTCAACTAGATTTAGCATGTGATCATGCGACGCCCCTGGGTTCTGGACTACGACACGGCCAACTGCACGATCGGCGCCACGGTGGACATGATCGGCGAGAAGTGGACGTTCCTCGTGCTGCGCGAGGCATTCAGCGGGGTCCGCCGGTTCGCCGACATGCAGCGGCGCACCGGGGCGCCCCGGCAGATCCTCAGTGACCGGCTCTCCCGTCTGGTCAGCGAGGGCCTGCTGCGCAAGGTCCCCTACCAGGAAGCCGGGCAGCGCAGCCGGCTGGAGTACCGGCTGACCGACAAGGCGATGGACCTCTACCCGGTCCTGGTCGCGCTGATGCAGTGGGGGGACAAGTACGCCACCGGGCCAGCCGGGCCTGCGGTCACGCTTACCCACCGCGACTGCGGGGAGCCGATCCGGCTAGCGGTCACCTGCGCGGCCGGTCACCCGGTCGCCTCGGCCCGCGAGGTCACGCAGCTGCCCGGTCCGGGGGCGCGCAAGGTCGCCTGACCACCCCGCAGGCCCGGGCCGCCAGGTGGCGCGGCCCCGGCCGGCATCCGGGTGATCGAGTATCCTGCCCGCGGCCGGTTCCGGCCGGCATGCGCCTGCGGCGGCCCGCACGGAGCTGCCGCATGGACAGGCACTCGGCGGCCGCAAGCGCGGCGCCCGGTCCCGCGGGACCGGCCCGGGCAGACAGGAGCGCGCACGATGAGGCACGACGCCGACGTCATCGTGGTCGGAGCCGGCATCGCCGGCCTGGCCGCGGCGGCTGAGCTGACCGACGCGGGACGCCGTGTGCTGCTCCTCGATCAGGAACCCCAGCAGTCTCTCGGCGGGCAGGCGTGGTGGTCGTTCGGAGGGTTGTTCTTTATCGACTCTCCGGAGCAGCGGCGGCTGCGGATCCGCGATTCCCGCGAACTGGCCTGGCAGGACTGGCTGGGCACGGCCGGCTTCGACCGGCCGGAGGACGACCTGCCGAGGCAGTGGGCGCAGGCTTACGTCGATTTCGCGGCGGGGGAGAAGCGCCCCTGGCTGCACGCGATGGGGCACCGGTTGTTTCCTGTCGTCGGCTGGGCCGAACGCGGCGGCTACACCGCGCTCGGCCACGGCAACTCGGTACCCCGCTTTCACATCACCTGGGGTACCGGTCCGGCGATCGTCCAGCCGTTTGAGCGGCGCGTCCGCGCGGCCGCCGCGCGGGGGCTGCTGACGTTCCGGTTCCGGCACCGGGTCGATGAGCTCACCGTCACCGCCGGCGTTACCGACGGCGTCCGCGGCACGCTGCTCGAGCCCAGCAACGTCCCGCGCGGGCAGCCCAGCTCGCGCACGCCGGCCGGCGAGTTCGAGCTGCGCGCCCAGGCGGTGATCGTCACCTCAGGCGGCATCGGCGGCAACCATGAGCTGGTCCGCGCCTCCTGGCCGGAGCGGCTCGGCACCCCGCCGGAGCACATGGTCACCGGGGTCCCGGCGCACGTCGATGGCCGGATGATTGAGATTTCCGAACGGGCAGGCGCCAGAGTGATCAACCCGGACCGGATGTGGCACTACGTCGAGGGCATCCACAACTGGAACCCGGTCTGGCCCGGGCACGGCATCCGCATCCTGCCCGGGCCCTCGTCGCTGTGGCTGGACGCCACCGGTCACCGGCTGCCGGTTCCGCTGTTCCCCGGCTTCGACACGCTCGGCACCCTCGAGTACCTGCGCACGACCGGACACGACCACAGCTGGTTCGTGCTCACCCGCAAGATCATCGAGAAAGAGTTCGCGCTCTCCGGCTCCGAGCAGAACCCGGACCTGACCGGCCGGTCCGTCCGCGACGTCCTGGGCCGGGGCCGGGCCGGCGTGCCCGCGCCGGTGCAGGCCTTCATCGACCACGGCGAGGACTTCGTGACCGCCACCACGGTGCCGGACCTGGTCGCGCGGATGAACGTGGTCACCGGCAGCGGCCTGCTCGACCCGGCGGTGGTTGAGGCCGAGATCATCGCGCGGGACCGGGAGATGACCAACCCGTTCACCAAGGATCTGCAGGTCACAGCCCTTCGCGGCAGCCGTTCCTACCTGGGTGACCGGCTGATCCGGACCGCCCGACCGCACCGCCTGCTCGACCCTGCCGCCGGGCCGCTGATCGCGGTCCGGCTGTCCGTGCTCACCCGCAAGACGCTCGGCGGCCTGCACACCGACCTGGACAGCCGCGTGCTGGGCACCGGCGGGACGGCGGTGCCCGGCCTGTACGCGGCGGGTGAGGTCGCCGGGTTCGGTGGCGGCGGCATGCACGGCTACCGGGCGCTCGAGGGCACCTTCCTCGGCGGCTGCCTGTTCTCCGGCCGTACCGCCGGGCGCGCGGCCGCGCAGGCGGTGGCCTGACCCGGCGGTGCGGCGCTGGCGGTGCTGGCCCGGCGGTGCTGACCCGCTCCGCGGCCGGGCCCGGTCCGCACGCGAGCGGCCGGCCTGTTTCCAGGCCGGCCGCCGCGCTATCCCTTATGCGGCCCGCTCACCGGCCCGGGCTGGAGGCTGCCCGGCCGGTGGCGAACCCGTCCGTGTCGGCCTTACTGCGCCGGGCCGGCGGCGAGGGTGATGCTGGCCGTGTGCGTGCTGCCGGCCTGGTCGGTCCAAGAGATGTTGAGCTTGTCGCCGGGGTGGTACTGGCTGAGCACCGTGCGGATTTGCGACGCGCTGGTGATGGTGTGACCGGCGAGCGAGGTGATCGTGTCGCCTGCCGCCAGGCCTGCCGCCGCCGCGGCCGAGCCCTGCGTGACCCCGGCGATCAGCGCCCCGGCGCTGCTAGCCGGGATACCCGGCACGGCGCTGCCCGAGGTGATCTCGACGCCCAGGAAGGCGGTGGCGCCGATGTGGACGCTGGCCGAGGACGTGCCCGCCTCGATCTGCGTGGCCAGGGACAGCGCCTCGTTGATCGGGATCGTGAACGCCTGGGTGGCCGTCGTGTTGCTGAGCTGGAAGGCGGATCCGGTGGACGCCGCCGTGTCGAGGCCGATCACCTGGCCGGCCGTATTGGCGAGCGGGCCGCCGGAGTCGCCCGGCTGGATGGGCGCATTGGTCTGGATGAGGCCGGTGAGCCGCTCGGAGGTGCCGGCCGAGGAGTCGCTGGCGGTAATCGCCTGGCTCAGTGCGGTGACCTTGCCGGAGGCGACCGAGGGCGTGCTGTCCTGCCCTTGCGCGTTGCCGATGGCCACGACCTTGTCGCCCACCCGCACCGTCGAGGAATTACCGAGGCTCGCGGTGGTCAGGCCCGTGGCGCCCTTGAGCTGCAGCACCGCGATGTCCTTGGTCTCGCTGTAGCCGACCACGCTCGCCGCGTAGACCCGGCCGTTGCCCACGTCCCTGACCTTGATGGAGGTGGCGCCGGCGATGACGTGGTTGTTGGTCAGGATCTCACCCGTCGAGGTCAGGACGATCCCGGTGCCGGCGGAGGTGCCGTTCTGGTAACCGAGGCTGGACACCACGTCCACCACGCCCGGATCGGTCTTGGCCACGATCTGGGAGGTGGTCAGGACGCTGCTGGCCGCGGCGCCGGTCAGGGCCCACGCGGACCCCGCGCCGGCCGCCAGCCCGGCCGCGGCGGTGAGCGCCAGCAGTCGGTGGCGGAACCGGCGCCCCCGAGGGGCGGGCGGGCCGGCTGACCCGCCGTCTCCGGGACCGTACGGGCCGCCCGGTCCGGGGCCGTATGGCCCTCCCGGGCCCTGCGGTCCTGCCGAGCCGTACGCGCCCGCCGGGCCGTACGTTCCTGCCGGACCCTGCGAGCCTTGTGGACTCTGCGGGCTGTAGGCGCCCGGCGCGCCTTCCGGGCCGTACCAGGGTGAGCCTGGCTGCGGCTGCGTGGATCCGGCCGTCTCTGGTGATTCGTAAACCATGGGCCTGTCTCCCTGGATACGTGGTCCTCGTGTTTTCACTAACCACGATGCCGTTCGCAACTGGAGGCGAACTCAGGGATAGCTGACGCTTAGCGGGAAATTAGCTGAGCGGGAGCTGAAGGCGACCTCCGGAGATCCGGTGCGCGTGCCTGGTCGCGGCCGTCGCAGCGTGCCGCCGGCACAGGCATGCTCATTATACGACGAGCCAGGGAGCGTCCAAGAATGACAAGGCAGGAAGAATGACAAGGCAGGGGAGAGGCGGCAGCGGGGACGGCCGTCCGGCCCGCCGGTTCCGCCGGGGGCACGCATCCTCGAACTCGGCGACTGGGGGATCCGCCCGGCGGGATGGGATCAGCTGGACCTGGTCGCTTCCTGGCGCCGTTTCCTCACCGACCCGGATTCCTACTTCCGCTATCTGCTCAGCGACTGAGCAGCGTCGCGGCATGAGACCATCGCCTCCACCGGGGGGCGTCTATGGTGACGGCAGCTACAGCTCGGGAGGTGACCGGTGCTTGAGGATCTTTCTCACGACGACAGCGACGAGCCGGGTATCGGCCTGGTGCCGGCCGGGGTCTCCTGGGCTGAGGTGGAGGATCACATCAAGATCGTCCACGGCCCGCTGCTGACCGGACCGGATGATAACGGCCAGTATTCCGGGGCCTACTGGGCCGACACCAGGATGGTCGTCGAGCACGATCTCGGCTCCGACCTCGACGAGGCGGTCAGCGAGTTCCGGGAAATCCTGCGCGACCGGGGCCAGGTCTAGGCGCACGTCGCGGGCAGTCTCGCACCCGGCCCGGCGACGATTGAGCCGTCGCCGAAGATCGACGGAAGATTCCCTGTCACCTGATACACAGGATCTTCCATCGATCATGCTGAAGTCCGCAGCCAGCGGGGGAGCGGGCCGACAGGCCCGCAGTCGGCGCCCGCGCCGGGCAGCAGGTCAGCGGGCCGACGGGCCCGCGGACGGCGCCCGCACCGGGCAGCAGGTGCGCCCGCACCGGGCGACAGGTGCTCAGGCGGTCAGCCGCCCCGGCGCCAGGCCCGCGGCCCGGTCACTCCTCGGCCTGGACCGTCCCCGGGCTGAGCGCCCGCACCCCGCCGGCCGGACCCGTCTCCCCGCCCGGGGCCAGCTCGCCCGGGGCCAGGCTGACCGCATCGGTGGCCTCGGCTCGCAGCTGCCGCAGCCGCTCCCGCGAGGGCAGCAGCACGATGGCCAGCACCGCGCCGGCCCCGAACAGCGCCGCGGAGGTGGCGAACGCCACGTCGTAGCCGTGCACCGCCGCGATGGCCGGCGCCAGCGGCCCGGCGTGGTGCGCGGCCAGGGCGCGGGCCCCGGCGGTGAGCGCGATGGTGCTCAGCAGCGCGGTGCCGATCGACCCGCCTACCTGCTGCATGGTGTTGACCAGCGCCGAGGCCACTCCCGAGTCCGCGCGCGCCACGCCCGCCGTGGCGGTGTTGATCGCCGGGGCGA
Organism: uncultured Actinomycetes bacterium; assembly: GCA_963702235.1. Taxonomy (GTDB): domain Bacteria; phylum Actinomycetota; class Actinomycetes; order Streptosporangiales; family Streptosporangiaceae; genus PALSA-505. The sequence goes on along the minus strand of CAVPBZ010000004.1, from coordinate 37,647 downwards.
ACACCGTGCCGAAGCCGAGGCCCATGACGATCAGGGCCGGCAGTACGCCGGTCGCGTAGCTGGACGTCACGCTGAGCTGGGTGAGGTAGATCATCCCCGCCCCGCCCATCAGCATCCCGGAGGCGATGAGCACCCGCGGCCCGAACCGCGGCAGCGTCACGATGCTGGAGACGTTCGAGCTCAGCAGGATGCAGGCGATCATCGGCAGGAACGCCAGGCCGGAGGTGACCGGGCTGTAGCCCTTCACCTGCTGCAGGTAGTACGTCAGGAACAGGAACACGCCGAAGATCGCGATCCCGGCCACGCCGACGGAGACGTAGGCGCCGCCCCTGGTCCGGTCGGTCAGGATGCGCAGCGGCAGCAGCGGGTGGCTGACCCGCTGCTCGGCGGCGACGAACCCGGCCAGCAGCGCCGCGCCGGCCACCAGCGCGCCGATGGTCAGGCTGGCCGTCCACCCGGCCGACTCCGCGTGCGAGAAGCCGAAGACCAGGCAGAACAGCCCGGCCGAGCCCAGCAGCGTCCCGGCCCAGTCGATCCGCGGCCGGGTGGCGGGCCTGTTGCTGCGCATGTACACCAGGGCGCCGGTCGCCGCGATCGCCGCGAACACCAGGTTGACGTACAGCGTCCAGCGCCAGGACAGGTACTGGGTCAGGACCCCGCCCAGGATCAGGCCGACCGCGCCGCCCCCGCCCGCGACCGAGCCGAAGACCCCGAAGGCCCGGCCCCGCTCACGCGGATCCCGGAACGTGCTGACCAGCGTGCCCAGTGCCGCCGGCGCCAGGATCGCGCCGAAGACGCCCTGCAGTGTACGGGCGGTGACGAGCATGCCGAACGAGGTGGCCGCGCCGCCGAGCGCCGAGGACACCGAGAATCCGATCAGGCCGGCGACGAAGACCCACTTCCGGCTGAACATGTCGCCGATCCGGCCGCCGAGCAGCAGCAGGCTGCCGAAGGCCAGGGCATAGGCCGTCACGACCCACTGCCGGTCGCTGTTCGGGAAGCCCAGCGCGTGCTGGGCGGACGGCAGCGCGATATTCACGACGGTGGCATCGAGCACGACCATCAGCTGGGCAATCGCGACAATCACCAGGATCAGCCAGCGGTGATCGCGGACCGACGACTGCCGGGCCTCGGCGGCAGGTACTGACATGGGTTACGTATCTCCTCCGGCTGAGCGGACCCGCTGCGTGCCTGCCCGCTGCTGCCGCGAGCCGAGCCCTTCACCGGTCGGCCCGCACGGCAGCACGATCTGTTCAGCCTTCCGTGCGCCGCCGTCATTCCCGAAAAAGCAGGATCTTCCCGAACGGGCAGGGGTTAGCCCGTCAGCAGCCGCTGCACCCGCGCCACGCTTTCCCTGAGGTTGGGCTCGGATATGGCCTGGTACGCCTGGTCCGGCGTGACCCAGCGCAGCGGTGCGTCCGGGCTCTCCGGCCGGGCCGCCTCCGGCGTCCGGGTGGCCAGCACGAACCGCAGGTCGGCATGCTCGTGCGCGGGCTCGGTGCCGCTCGCCGGGACCGAGACGATCACGACGTGGCGGAGCTCAGGGCCGGGCCACGGCGCCAGGTCGGTCAGCCCGGTTTCCTCCCGGGCTTCGCGCAGCGCGATCGCCAGCGGGCTGGTCTCACCGGGATCCCCGTGCCCGCCGACCTGCAGCCACGCCTGGTGACGCTGGTGCCAGCGCAGCAGCAGCTCGCCGCTGTCCGGGTGCACGATCATCGCGGACGCGGTGACGTGCAAGGGGATCGAGCGCAGCCACGGGTCAGCCGCGGTCTGCGCGAGCGCGCGCACCCGGTCCACGTCGGCTGCCTCGGCCTGGTCCTGCGGACGGTAGCGGCCGAGCAGGTCGCTGGTTTCCGAATTCACCCGCAGATGGTCACACCGCTGCCCGCCGCCGGTCCAGCCGAATGACCGATGGCTGGTTACCGCCCGCCCCAGGGGCAGGAACCGGCATCCACGCGCTGGCGGCGGCTGCGGTCAGGCGGCTCCGGCGGCGTGCGCGCCGGTGCCGGTCATGATCGACACTGCCACCGGCCACGACACGCCGATGACCCGGACCGACGTGCACGCGATGAACGCGTCCCCCGCGTGCAGCAGCGCCCAGCCGTCGTCATAGCAGCCATCCACGACCAGGTCGCAGCCGACCGGCCGCCCGGCCTTGGACAGGCACTCGATGGCGGTCCTGAGCCGCGCGTGCACGGTGGGGGTGGGCTCGGCGAGGCTGACGCGCAGCCGCTCCCGCAGGCTCGCGAACTCCGGATCCTCGGTGTCCCGGTCCAGGCCAGGAACCTCCTGCTCCAGGTCGGCGGTCTGCCACGCGCAGGCCGCGGGCGAGGCGGCCCGCAGCCGCAGCGACAGCTCGTCAAGCTCACCGCAGCTCCGGGCCGAGACCCACCCCGGCCGCCGGGCCGGGGCGGCTAGGGCCGGCGGCCAGGACGATCCGGCGGCCACGGGACCCAGGGGCGGCGGCTCGCACCGCACGTTAATCCGCAGCGCGGGGTCCAGGCCGAGCGCCGTCGCGCCGCGCTCCAGGTACACGCCCAGCAGCGCCGGCGGCAGCGCGGGGTGGCCCGGCACCGGGCCAGCGTCCCGCAGCCGCAGCCCGGTCCAGGTGACGATGGCCTGCCCGGTGGCGTCCACCGCGGTCACGTCCCAGACGTACTCGTCCGGCGCGTGCGGTCCGGGCGGCACGGGCCGGACGGGCGGCACGAGGTCGACGGCCGTGACCTCAGGATCGGCCACCGGAGCCAGCGCGGGCCGCCGCGCCGCGGTGCTCGGGGCGGACCTCTGCATGGCCGTGACCTCGACCGCTCCCTGCACCTGCCGCCCGCTGACCGTCACGGCGTCACACCCGGCGGGCAGAACCCGGCGGTGCGGGAAGCATGCCTGCAGGACGTGCAGCGTCGCATCGTTCAGCCCGGGGCTGCCCAGCCGCAGGGACGCGTCCGCGGCCCCGCTCTCCGCGCCGAACCACGGCTGGTCATCGCCGCCGCGGACGAGCGCGCGGCAGCGGCGCGAGGTGAGCTCGGGCAGGAACGCCACCCGCCGGAACCTGCCGGTCTGGAAGCACACCGGCCCGTACAGGTCGGTGCTGTCCACGATCGCGGCGGCTGGCTCGGATGACCCCCAGCCGAGGAAACCGCCCGCTGCCGAGCCGCCGCTCCTGGCCGCGGCCTGGCCGGGCGGCCCATCGGCGGCCCGCGACTGGAAGACCGCACGGCAGTGGTCGGTCCACTGCCCGTTGTCCCGGCTGCGCAGCACCGTGCTCACGCGCTTGCCCTCGCGCTTGGCGCAGACCCTGATCAGGGTGCCCTGACCGATCACCGCCGGCCCGGCGAACGAGACCTGCCTGGCATGCAGCATCGGCCCGGCCAGGGCCGACGCGGCCTGCGCCATCGCCTCCAGGCACATGACGGCCGGCAGCACGGCCTGGCCGTCGAGCTGGTAGTCCGCGAGGTAGGGGTCGCTATCCGGGCCCAGGCGGCTGTCGGCGATCAGTTCCGCGCCGGGGCGGTGCAGGCGGATCTCCTCCAGGAACCGGCCCCGCAGGCCCGGCCGGGCCGGCTCGGCCCGGCCCGGCTGGCTGGCTGGCCGTCCGGTGGCCTCGGCCGACCGCCCGGCCCGGCTCGCGCCGGTACCGATCGGGATGACCTCGGCCGCCGCGGTGTCGTCGCTGGTGGCCGGTGCCGCGGTGCCGTTCGTGGTGGCTGGCGCCGCGCTGCCGGTGATGTCTGCTGGCGTGGCGGTGCCGTTCGTGGTGGCTGGCGCCGCGGTGCCGGTGATGTCTGCCGGTGTGGCGGTGCCGTTCCCTGTGGCTGGCGCCGTGCTGCCGTTCCCGGTGGCTGGCGCGGCGGTGCCGGCGATGGCTGCTGGCGCGGCCTCGAGATCCGCGGCGTCCCCGGGCGCCTGCTCGGCGCGGGCCAGGATGACGATCCGCTCCTGCCAGATGTCCACCGGCTGCGCGCTGCGTCCGGCCAGCATCGGCTCGAGGCTGTGCACGGCCCCCGCCGCGAACAGCGCGGCGGCCGCGTGCGCCGGCCCCCGGTCGTCTCCGGTGCGCGCCTCCAGGCTGATCGCCGGCACGTCGCAGCCTGCCGCGGCGAGGGCGGCGAGCGCGTGGCCCGGACCCGTCTCGCACAGCAGATCGGCCTCGGCGGCCGCGGCTTCGAGAGCGCCGGCGAACCGGACAGGGGACGTCAGCGCGGCGCACAGCAGGGCCGGGATGTCGTCGTCCGGGCCGATCTCGCGGCCGGTGACCGTCGACACCAGCCGCCGCCGCGGCGGCGCGAACCGGATGTCGGCGAGGACGCTGCGCAGCGGCGCGACGCAGCCGGCCATGGCCGGGGAGTGAAAGGCGTGCGAGACGTCGAGCACCACCGCGCGGATGCCCTGCTGCTCCGCGCGCCTGGTCGCCTCGCGCACGCTGGCCACCGGGCCGGCCAGCACATGCCAGGGGCCGTTGTACGCGGCAATCACCAGGTCGGTGCCCGCGCACAGCGCCCTGCTCGCCTCGGCGCCGGTGGCCACGCTGACCATGGCGGTCTGCCGGGCGGCGCTGGCGCTGATCACGGCGCTGCGCTGGGCCACGAGCCTGGTCGCCTCGGTCTCGGCCAGGCAGCCCGCCCAGACCAGGCCGGTGATCTCGCCCAGGCTGTGCCCGACGGCGGCGCCGGCCGTCACACCGAGCCGGTCCAGCCAGCGCAGCCCGGACAGCGAGGCGTGCAGGATCGCCGGCTGCACGGCCTGCGGGTCGGTGAGGCCGAACAGCGGGGGAGGGGTGCTGGCGGCGGACTGGACGGCCGCGTCCTGGCCGATGGCCAGCCCGGGGAACAGCAGCACGACCCGGCCGCGGGCGCTGCTGCTGGCGAAGATTCCCGGCCTGGCGGCCAGCTCGCCCGGCTTCAGTGCGGGCACCATCCCGGCCGCCTGCCGGGCCAGCGCTGCGAGCTGCCGCTGGCCGCTGGCGACGATCCCGAGCCTGAGGCCGCCCGGCGCGCAGCCGTCCCGGCCCAGCTGGCAGGCGAGATCGTGCAGCTCGGCGTCAGACAGCGACGGCGCGAGGTCGGCGATGCGGCTGGCCGTCGCGGCCAGCGATGCGCCATCGCGTGCGTGCAGCACGTAGGCCTCGACCGGCGGCGGCGCGAGCCAGGACCGGGACGTGTGCGCCGCCGCCGGCTCCGGGCCCGCCGCCGCCGGGTCCGGGTCGGCGCGGTGCCAGACAGGAGCTGGCGGATAGCCGCCAGCCGGGCTGCCCACTGCTGTATCGCGGCGGACGGCCGCGCTGGTGCTGGTGGTCACCGTTCAGGCTCCCCTGGGCGGCCGCCCGGCAGGAGGACCGCCGGCACCGCCCCCGCCGTGGCGGCTATCCCGTCCCGCTGGGCGGGAACGTAGGGCTCACCGGAGGTGACGTCCCAGGCCGCCAGGCCGGCCTCCGCGCCGGCGCCGGCGTCGGCCAGGAGGCCGGCGCCGGCCAGCCCGCCCGCGACATCGCCGGGCCCGCGGAAGGCGGCCCACAGGCCGCGGATCTCCTGCCGCCAGGCCTGGTATCCGCCCGGGCCCGCGGCCGACTGCCCGATCCGGCCCAGCCCGCTGGCCACCCAGCCGCTGGCCTCCTCGGCGAGCGCGCCGGTCAGCGCGTGCGCGGCCGCGGCCGTGTGCGCCGGGATCAGGCCGGCGTGCGTGCGCGCGGCGCACGCGAGCGCCGCTCCGTGCGCGAGATCGGCATTGTGCTGGTCGGCCACCATCGCGAGCCTGCCGAGATCGGCCACGTCGGCGCCTCCCGTGTAGGTGGCGGCCAGGCCGACACCGCTCCACAGGCTGCCGCGCCGGGCCGGGTCGAACTCGGCGATCCGCAACGCCACGCCCTCGGCGTCGGCGCACTCGTGGAACCACAGCGCCCGGCCGAGGCCCTGATCGAACAGCGACTGCTGCTCGCCGGTGAGCCTGCGCGGTAGCCGCTGCGCGCCGATCGTCTCGTCGGCGGCGAAGAACCCGCGGTGGAAGCCGTAGCCATCCCAGGCCAGCCAGCGCAGCGCCGGGTGGGTGGCGCGATCGGTCGGCATCGCCCGGACCAGGCGCGCGGGCCGCATCCGCAGGCTCGCGTAGGCCCGGCCCGCGCCGGCGAAAACCAGATGCGGGTAGCCGCGTCCCGGCCCGGCCAGCAGCGCCCGCAGCCGCCGGCCGCGCCGCAGCGTGAGCACGTCCAGCACGGTGGCGGCCATCCCGGCGCCTTCCAGCGCGTGGCCGCGCTGCTGCTCGCCGAGCTCGTCGAGGCTGGCGGCCAGGTTCGCCGGACCCGATGCGAGGACGGCATTAAAGCCCGTTACGAACGCCCTCGATGCGGTTTCGAGTATTTCCCGCTGCGGGCCAGAGCCGAGCCGGAAGCGCCGAATGCCGAAATCGACCTGACGTTCGTCCCGGCACAGTACGGCCGATATCTTCCGCGCCGATCGCGCGCACCCGGCAGCCCTGCGAACGTCCACTATTCCCCCGAACCTGTGCGACTACCCATATGCGTTCCGCCGCTCCGGGCACGGTTTCCGACCTGGGGCGCGATGCCGTGACTACCACCCTGCTGGGGCTTCGCTCCTGCCAAGGTCCCGTTACCAAGGGCCCGACGGCTGGCATGACCTTATTGGCGTCTTCGGCTGCCGGTCAATAGACACACCATGACGCGGCGAATTTCCGGTCCGGGCATTAAGTGGCATTCACGGTTCTTGACGGCTGGCGTCCGCCATTGTGCCTTAGCCCGTGACCTTCTCGCCCGCCGGGTCGAAAGGCGGCCGCAGGTGCAGGCTGGCCGGCCACAGCTCGCCACCCGCATTCACCTGGTAAGCGCCCGCCCGGGCGATCTCGGCCGTGATCACCTCACCGCCGCCCTGCCGGACGTAGGCCAGGCCCACCGAGCTGCCGACGGTCTCGCCCCAGGCCGCCGACGTCACCTGGCCCGCCGCCTGCCCGTCGCGCAGGACTAGTTCGCCGCCCCACATCATGACGTCCGGATCGTCGAGCACGAGCGAGACGAGCCTGCGCCTGGGCCCTTCCGCCCGCGCCTTCTCCACCGCCTCCCGGCCGAGGAACGGGATGCCGGTCGTCAGCTTGCAGGCGAAAAGCAGCCCGGCTTCCACCGGGTTGTACTCCGGGCTGAGCTCCCGGCCGTACGCGCGGTAACCCTTTTCCAGCCGCATGGACTCGATGGCGTAATAACCAGCATTGACCACGCCGAGCCCGGCACCCGCCGTCATCAGGTCCTCGTAAACGCCCACCGCAAATTCGGCCGGCACATACAGTTCCCAGCCGAGTTCTCCGACATAAGTAATCCGGGTCGCCCGGACGGTGGCATAACCAATGTCTACTTCCCGGCTGCTGCCGAACGGGAAGGCGGCATTGCTGAAGTCAGTCCGCGATATCGCGGACAGCAGTTCCCGTGACCGCGGTCCCATGACTCCGTACACGGCATAAGCCGACGTGACGTTGACCAGCGTGGCGGCCGCGCCGGCCGGGATGCGGCGGGCAATGTGGTCCTTGTCGTGCTCGGTCTGCGCGGCGCTGCTGACGAGCAGGAATTCGGTGGCCGACAGCCGCGTGACGGTGATGTCCGCCTCGTAGGTGCCCCGCGAGTTGAGCATCCCGGTGTACACCGTCCGGCCGGGCGCGGTGGCGATGTCGGCGGTGCACAGCCACTGCAGAGCCGCCTCCGCATCGCTGCCGACCAGCAGGAACTTGGAAAAAGAGGTCTGATCGAACACCGCGACGCCGCTGCGGGCGGCCCGCTGCTCGGCCGCCGACCAGGGTAGCCAGTTCTGCTTCCCCCAGCCGTAGCCGATCTGCGGCCGCTGGCCGGGCGGGGCGAAGAAATTCGCCCGCTCCCAGCCCATCCGGCTGCCGAAACAAGCGTTCGCCGCTTTCAGCAGGTGATAGACGGGAGAGCGCCGGAACGGGCGGGCGGTATCCAGCTCGCGATTCGGCCAGGGCACGGCGTAATGCAGGCCGAGTACCTCGCCCACCCGGTCGTGCAGCCACTGGCTGTTACCGTGGAACCGGGCAAAGCGCCGGATGTCAACGGCGGACAGGTCGGTCGCGGGCTCGCCGCCGGCAATCCATTCTGCCAGCGCCTGGCCTGCCCCGCCGGCCGAGGCGATGCCGACAGAGTTGAAGCCCGCCGCGACGAAGAAATTCCGCAGCTCCGGCGCCTCGCCGAGAATGAACTGGTTGTCCGGGGTGAAGCTTTCCGGGCCGTTGTAGAACTTCTTGATCCCGGTGTGGCTCAGCGCCGGGATACGCAGGAGCGCATTCTCCATCAGGATCGCGAATTGATCCCAGTCCTCCGGCAGCAGCCTGAACTCGAAATCAGCGGGCACCTCGTCGGGGGCGACCCAGGGTTTCGCCTGCGGCTCGAACCCGCCCACTACCAGCCCCCCTACTTCCTCCTTGAAGTAGGTGTAGCCGTCCGGGTCGCGCAGCACCGGCAGATCCCGCCGGACGCCGTCCATCTGCTCCGTCACCACGTAGAAGTGCTCGGCGGAGTGCAGCGGCACGTTCACCCCGCACATCGCGCCGACCTGCTTGGCCCACTGGCCGGCGCAGTTGACGACGACCTCGGCCTCGATGTCGCCGTCGGCCGTGCGGACGCCCGTCACCCTGCCGTGCGCGGCCAGGATTGCGGTCACCCGGGTACGCTCGCGCACCCGGGCGCCCCGGTTGCGGGCGCCCCGGGCCAGCGCGTAGGTCAGGTCGGTGGGGTTGGCCGTCCCGTCCCCGGGCAGCCAGAGCGCGCCGGCGAGGTCGTCCGCCCGCATCACCGGGTAGAGCGCGAGCGCCCGGCGGGGATCGATCAGCTCGCAGTCCAGCCCGTAGGCCGCGGCCGCGGCCGCGGTCCGATGCAGCTGGACCAGGCGCTCTTGTGTGCGCGCCACGGTGACGCCGCCGGACTGCCGGAACCCGGTGGACAGCCCGGTCTCGGCCTCGAGCCTGCGGTACAGCCGCGCCGAGTACTGGACCAGGCGGGTGACGCTTTCCGACGCCCGGAGCTGGCCGACGAGGCCGGCCGCGTGCCAGGTGGTGCCGCAGGACAGCTGGCCCTGCTCGAGCAGCAGCACGTCTGACCAGCCGAGCGCGGCCAGGTGGTAGGCGACGCTGGTGCCGATCACGCCCCCGCCGATGATGATCACCCGGGCGCGGCCGGGCAGCGGCGGGCGGCCGGGCGCCTCGCCGGCCCGGCCCCGGCGCGGCGCGGCGGGCCGTCAGTCATCTCGCTGCGCATCGTCAAGCAGCCGGGGCCAGCCCGGGCCGGTCATCCCCGCGGCGGCGGCCTCATAGCGCTCCATCGCCCAGGACCAGAAGTCGAAGTCGAGCGGGCTGACCGCGGCCTGGATCGATCCCCACAGCGTCCACCCGTACCTGGCGGCCAGGCCGAGCAGCGTGGCCCGGGCAATCGTGCCGCGCAGCCGCCGGCCGTAGTACTCGCCGACCAGCTCGGCCAGCCCGTCGCCGTCCAGCCCGCACTCGCTGGCGATGTTGCCGAGCTCGAAGCAGGGGTCGTTATTCCCCGAGTACTCGTAGTCGATCAGCCAGATCCGGTCGCCGTCGTCGATGAAATTGCCGGCCAGCAGGTCGTTGTGACAGGGCACCAGGTCGGCCGGCCGCGCCGCGAGGGCTAGCCGGATGGCTTCGAACCGCGGCATCAGGGCGTCGTACCCGGCCGGCCGCCGGAACCCCCGGGACCGGACCACGTCGAGGTACCGCCGCTGGATGGCGAACATGTCGAAGTCGTTGCCGAACGGCTCCGCCGCATGCAGCCGCCGGCATGCGGCGGCGATCCGGGCGATAGTACCGGGGGCGGACACGTCCGCATTGGTGAGCGTGCGGCCCTCGAGGTAACCGATCACCAGGATGCCTAGCTCGGGCCGGTACTCGATCACCGGTGCGGCCGCGCCGGCCGCGGCCGCCGCCGCCGTGTTGCGGCACTCGTGGTCCCGGTTGATCGCGAGCAGTTCGCCGCCGTCGCTGAACACCCGCGCGACGAAGGTGCCGGCCGGCGTGCTGACCTTGTAGTTGCGGTTGGTCAGGCCGCCCTCCAGCCGCTGCACCGAGCGCGGCCTGGCCAGGCCCGGCACCCGGTCGAACAGCGCGCCGAGGTCTCCGTGCCCCTGGTCGGCCATCGGCACCCCTCCCCTTGCCCGCTGCTCGCGCGCCTGCGGCAGGCCGAGCCGCCGGGACCTCCAGGCGCTGGATGCAGCGTAAATCGTTCGCCAGGAAAGGTATGGACAATTAACGAGACCCGGACTTACGCTACGCCTCAAGCTGCAGCCCGGTCCCCGCTGGGAAGGCATCCGATGAGCGCAACCGAAGCCAGCGAGACCGGCCACGAGCGCGACTCCGCTGACCTCGCCCGCTTCGGCTATAAGCAGGAGCTCAAGCGCTCGCTGGGAGTGTTCAGCTCCTTCGCCGTAGCGTTCAGCTACATCTCGCCATCGACCGGGATTTTCACCCTGTTCGCCCTGGGGCTCACCACCCTGGGCGGGGTGTTCATCTGGACCTGGCCGGTCGTGGCCCTGGGCCAGTTCATCGTCGCGCTCAACTTCGCCGAGGTCTCCAGCCACTACCCGGTGGCCGGCTCGGTGTTCCAGTGGACGAAGTTCCTGGCCAACCGCACGTATTCCTGGTTCACCGGGTGGATTTACCTGTTCGCCGGGGTGCTCACCGTCACCGCGGTGGTGGCCACGCTGCCGCTGGCGCTGATCCCCGCGCTCAACGGCCTGGGCTGGCACGGCCTGAACGGCGCCAGCCTGCACACCGAAGAGGTCGTCGCGCTGATCACGCTGGCCGTCATCACCGTGCTGAACATCTACGGCGTGCGGCTGGTCGCGCTCATCAACAACACCGGGGTGCTGTTCGAGATCCTCGGCATGTTCGTCTTCGCGATCGTCCTGCTGGCGTTCCATAACCACCAGGGCGTCCATGTGGTGGTCAACAGCGGCGGCTTCAAGGTGGGGACCAGTTCGTTCCTCGCCGCGATGTTCATGAGCCTGTTCGTGATCTACGGCTTCGACACCGCATCGACGCTGGCCGAGGAGACCAAGGACCCGAGGCGCGCGGCGCCCAAGGCGGTGCTTTCCTCGGTGGTCGGGGCGTTCGTCATCGGCGGCGTGTTCCTGCTCGCCGTGCTGATGGCGATCCCGAACCTGCACGCCGCGATCACCGCCAACAAGGGCCTCGGCGTGGGCCCGGGCACCATCATCAGCGAGAACTTCTCCTCCGCCTTCTCGACCCTGTACCTGTTCGTGGTCTCCGCCGCGATCTTCGTCTGCTGCCTGTCGATCATGGCGGCGACGATCAGGCTCTGTTTCGGGATGTCGCGCGACAACCAGCTGCCGATCTCCCGGCCGCTGGCGCGGGTCGCGCCGAAGCTGCACACGCCGGTGTGGGCGTGTGTCGCGATCGCCGTGCTCGCAGCGGTGCCGTTCATTAAGTACTCGGGGGCCGGCACCATCGCGATCGCGGCTACCGGCATGATCTACCTCAGCTATTTCCTCGGCAACCTGGTGATCATGCGGGCTCGTTTCCGCGGCTGGCCCAAGGTACGGGCGCCGTTCCGGCTCGGCCGCTGGGGGATCCTGGTGAACATCGTCGCCCTGCTCTACGGCGGTGCGATGCTGGTCAACTTCGCCTGGCCGCGGGTCGCCAGCAACCCGAAACCGGACCAGACCGGCGGGCTGCTCAGCTTCGGCGTCGGGTTCCTGAACCGGATCCCGATCCTGTGGACGGTGGTGGTCGGCATCGCGGTGATCGGCGGGATCTACTACCTGGCGGCCGGCCGTCGCAAGCCGTTCACGCCGGTGGTACCCCCCGCCGAAGAAGTCCCGGTCGCCGGGATGCGGTGATGCCCGGGCAGGAGACCCTGACCGGGATACCGCCCAGGATCGCGCGAGGGCTCGGTACCACGGTGCACGCCCAGATCGAGGACTGGCTGGCCGGGGCGATCGCGGTGGGCAAGCTGGCCCCGGGTGACCGGCTGCCCGCCGAGCAGCACCTGGCGGGGTGGTTCGGGGTCAGCCGGATGACGCTGCGCCATGCGCTGGGGGAGTTGTCCAGGCGCGGGCTGGTAACCCGGGCCGTCGGGCGGGGCGGCGGGACGTTCGTGGCCGAGCCCAAGCTCGAGCAGGATCTCACCACGCTGGCCGGCTTCTCCGAGCAGTTGCGCCGCCTCGGCATGACGCCCGGCGCCCGGGTGCTGGCCGCGGCGGAGCATCCGGCCGGCCCGACCGCCGCGGCGGCCCTGCAGATCGCCGAGGACGAGCCGGTGTACGGGGTGCGGCGGATCCGGCTCGCCGACGGCAGGCCGCTGCTGCTGGAGCACTCGCAGTTTCCCGCGGCAGCGTTCCCCGGCTTGCTGCGGTGCCGGCTGGACGGCTCCCTGTACGAGCTGCTCGAGGTCAAGTACGGTCAGCGGCCGCACCACGCCAGGGAACGCCTCGAGCCGGTCAGCGCCACCGTGCGCGAGGCGGAGGCGCTGGAGGTGGCGGAAGGCGCCCCGCTCATGCTGGTGGAGCGCACCGCCTACACACGGACCGGCCTGCCGCTCGAGTTCGCCCGGGACCTGTTCCGCGGTGACCGGACCCGGGTGGTGGTGTGGACCTCGGAGCTAGCGGGTGGTTTTTAACGCCGCGCCCTGGTTCATCAGCGGTGAGGAAATGAGGAAGTCGGCGCTGGCGCGGTTGCACGCGATCGGGATGTTCCAGACCACCGCGATCCGGACGAGCGCCTTCACGTCCGGGTCGTGCGGCTGCGACTCCAGCGGATCCCAGAAGAAGACCAGCAGGTCGATGTCCCCCTCGGCGATCCTGGAGCCGATCTGCTGGTCGCCGCCGAGCGGGCCGCTCTGGAAGCAGGTGATGTCGAGGCCGAGCGCGTCCTGCAGCATCCGCCCGGTCGAGTCGGTGGCGAACAGGTTATGCCTGGCGAGCGTGCCCTGGTTATAGCGTGCCCACTCGCACAGGTCGTCCTTCTTGTGGTCGTGCGCTACCAGGGCGATACGCCGGCGCCGGGCCGGGATTCCCGCCCTGCTGTCGTCTTCCCCGATGGACTGTATGGTACGGACCCCTTCGCTGATCACCCTTCCAGTGTGCCGCATAAATGTTGCCGCGAGGACACGCCAGAGTTATGCCACTGTGAACATCAGTGCTTTAGGTGAATTGCAGCATGATCATATGTAGCAATGTCAATAACGAGGCAGTATACCGGACCCGCATGAGTAGATGCTGAAGCGAAGCTGGCTGCATAACACCAGCTCATTGGCCCCTTGACCCGCGATCCCGGAGTTGTTCAGCATCCTTAATAGTGTTCCCGGATCATGGTGTAATGTGGGTCACATGCGTGCGCCAATTCACCAAGGGCGCTTAGCGGCGACCCTTGCCTGCGACCGCAACTGGGGCAGAAAAGGAACCGGTCAGCGGGCCACGATATTCGCGATCCGGCCGGGCACGATGACGATGCGCTGGACTGTCATCCCGGCCGTGTGCCGGGCAAACTCCGGCAGCCCGGTCAGCTGCCCGCGGATCTCGTCTTCGCCGGCGTCGGCCGCGACCTCGATCTGGAACCGCCGCTTGCCGTTGACCTGCACCGGCATGGTGACCGACGTCTCGGCCGCGAGTGACTCGTCGTAATCAGGGAACGGCTCGTAGGCCAGCGACCGCGGGTGTCCCGTCCGCGCCCACAGCGTCTCGGCGATGTGCGGGGCGAGCGGAGCAACCATCAGGACCAGCGGCTCGGCCAGGGCCCGGGCGATGATCCCGTCCCTGGCCGCCAGCCGGCTCGCGTAGTTGTTCAGCTCGATCAGCCGCGCGATCGCGGTGTTGAACCGCAGCTCGCCGAAGTCGCGCCGCACCACCTTGATCGTGCGGTGCAGCCGTCGCTCGGCCTCGTCGTCAAGCGGCTTGTCCGCCACCAGCAGGTCGCCGGTCTGCTCATCGACGATGTTCCGCCACAGCCGCTGCAGGAAGCGGTAGACGCCCACCATGTCGTCGGTCTGCCAGGGCCGGTCAGTGTCCAGCGGCCCCATGGCCATCTCGTACAGCCGCAGCGTGTCCGCTCCGTAGGAAGCGTAGATGTCGTCTGGCGTGACCGCGTTCTTGAGGCTCTTCCCCATTTTCCCGGCGCGCGGCCGGACCGGCCTTCCCTGGTAGGAGAACCCGCCGTCGGGCGTCCTGACCACCTCGGCGACCGGCACGTACAGCCCGCGCTCGTCCAGGTAGGCGTCCGCCAGGATGTAGCCCTGGTTGTACAGCCGCTGGAACGGCTCCCTGGTGGACACGTAGCCCAGGTCGTACAGCACCTTGTGCCAGAACCGGGAGTAGAGCAGGTGCAGGACGGCGTGCTCGACGCCGCCGACATAGAGGTCCACGCCGCCGTCGCCGGGCTCGGCGCCGGGCGGCTCCATCCAGTACCGCTCGATGTCGGGGTCCACCGGCCGCTGGTCGTTGGTCGGATCGAGATAGCGCAGGTAGTACCAGCACGAGCCGGCCCACTGCGGCATCGTGTTGAGCTCGCGCCGGTACCGCCGCGGGCCGTCCCCCAGGTCGAGCTCGACCTCCACCCAGTCGGTGGCGCGGGCCAGCGGCGGGACCGGGTCACTGGACTCGTCCTGCTGCGGCTCAGGCCGGAAATCGGTCATCTCCGGCAGCTCGACCGGCAGCAGCTCCTCGGGCAGCGCAACCGGCAGCCCGTCGGCGTCGTAGACGATCGGGAACGGCTCGCCCCAGTAGCGCTGGCGGGAGAAGAGCCAGTCGCGCAGCCGGTAGGACCGCTGGTACTCGCCCGCTCCGTGCTCGGTGAGCCAGCGGATCGAAGCCGCGATCGCGGCGGCCTTGTCCAGGCCGAGATGGGCGTCAACAAGAAGGTCTATATCGGCGTTCCCGGCGTTGAGGAAGCCAATCACGCCCTCAAGGAGCATTACCCGCAGGGGCACAAGGTCGTGAAGACGACCACCTCCGGCGGCTCGCTGACGGCCTTGCCCATCATCGAGACCCTGGAAGGCGAAGTGTCGGCCTATATTCCGACCAACGTGATCTCGATCACCGACGGCCAGATCTATCTGCAGCCCGACCTCTTCTTCGCCGGCGTTCGCCCGGCGATCGACGTCGGAATCAGCGTTTCGCACGTCGGCGGCAAGGCACAGATCCCCGCGATGAAGAAAGTCGCCGGCGGGCTGCGGCTGGACCTGGCGGCCTTTCGCGAGCTCGAGGCGTTCGCCCAGCTTGGGACCGAGCTCGACAAGGCCACCCAACAGCAGCTCGACCGCGGCTATCGTATGGTCGAACTGCTCAAGCAGCCGCAGTACCAGGCCCTTGAGCGCCATCGACCAGGTCATGAGCATTTACGCCGGCACCCAGGGCCACCTAGACGACGTGCCCCGGCAGCGACGTCTGCGCTGGGAGACGCGCATTTTTGACGTTCGTCCGCGAGCGAAAGCCCGAGCTGCCGCGGACGCTGCGGCTCACGAAAGAAGCACGCAAGCAGCTGACAGCCAAGCTCGAGGCCGACCTTCAAGGCCTAGCGATCGCCGAGTTGCAAATGAGAAGCAGTTTTTCGCTGAGGATCTGTTTCGATGGCCAAGGCCCGAGCGATCATCAATCGCCGCAAGGCGGTTGACAACATTCGGAAAATCACGCGGACGATGGAGCTCATCGCCACCAATCGTTTCCGCAAGGCCTTGAATCGCGCGACCGAGGCCGAAGCATACACGCCAAGATCGCCGAGTTAGTCGCCGACTTGGGGGTGACCTCGGAGGAGGCTTCGCATCCGCTCTTGGTTCGCCGCGAGCCGGTGAAGAAGTCGCTGCTCCTGGTGCTCACGAGCAACCGGGGCTGGCGGGCGGATACAACGGCAACGTGCTGCGGGTGGCGATCCGCCGCTTTCAGGACAACCAGACCGAGGGAACCGGACGTCGCTCGAGGTTGCCGGCAAGCGCGGCATCGGCTACTTCCGCTTCCGCAGGCTGCCGATTGACGCCACTTACACCCAGTTCGAGGACCGGCCGCAGTTTGACGAGGTCGAGGTGCTGGCCGATAAGTACATCAAGCTCTATATCCAGGGCGCGATCGACCGGCTGGACGTGGCGTTTACACCCAGTTCATTATCGGCGTCGCGCCAGTTGGCGATGGTCCAGACGCTGTTGCCGATTTCAACGGCCGAGCTCGGCAAGGCGGGTCCGTCCGTCCGCCAGGCCAAGCGGCCGCGGCGGCGCCGCCAGCCGGACGCCGAAGACCGAGTCGTGCCCCTACGAGTTTTTGCCCGACCCGCAGAGCATTCTTGAAGAGATCGTGCCGGTCTCGTTCAAGGCCCGCCTGTTCAAGTGCTTTCTCGATGCCGCCGTCAGCGAGCAGATCGCCCGGATGGTCGCGATGGGCGGGGCGACCGAGAACGCCGACGACATGATGAAGTCGCTCACCCGGCAATACAATCGCGCCCGACAATCGCAGATCACCCGCGAGCTGGCCGAGATCATCGGCGGAGCGCCGCCAATGAGCGAATCGAATATCGAACGTTCAAGATGGATCATCCTTGGCTTCTTCAATGCATCGCAAGGGATCACCATGATGGCCACCGCGACGAAGACCGGACGGATTTCCCAGGTGATCGGCTCGACGTTCGACGCCGAGTTCGACGAAGGGCATCTGCCCGAATATCTACAACGCCCTGAAGGTCGAGGGCGAGGTCAAGGGCGTCAAGATCAACCTGACCGGCGAGGTCCAGCAGCACCTCGGCGGCAACCGGGTCCGCTGCGTGGCCCTGGGCTCGACCGACGGCCTGGTGCGCGGCATGCCGGTGATCGACACCGGCGGCCCGGTGAGCGTGCCGGTCGGCAAGGAGACGCTGGGCCGGGTCTTCAACCTGCTCGGCGACCCGATCGACGGCCGCGGCCCGGTCAACGCCGAGGAGCGCTGGCCGATCCACCGCGACCCGCCGTCGTTCGAGGACCTCTCGCCCAAGACCGAGCATGTTCGAGACCGGGATCAAGGTCGTCGACCTGCTGACCCCGTTCGTCCGCGGCGGCAAGATCGGCCTCTTCGGCGGCGCCGGGCTGGGCAAGACGGTCATCCTGACCGAGCTGATCGCCCGCATCGCCACGGTGCACAGCGGCTTCTCGGTCTTCGCCGGCGTCGGCGAGCGGACCCGCGAGGGGAACGACCTCTGGCTCGAGATGCAGGAGACCAAGATCGGCAGCACCGGGCAAGTCGGTCATCGACAGCACGGTCATGTGCTTCGGCCAGATGAACGAGCCGCCCGGCGCCCGGCTCCGCGTCGCCCTGTCGGCGCTGACGATGGCCGAGTGGTTCCGCGACGCGACCGGCGCCGACACGCTGCTCTTCATCGACAACATCTTCCGGTTCAGCCAGGCCGGCTCCGAGGTCTCGGCGCTGCTGGGCCGGATGCCGTCGAACGTCGGCTATCAGCCGACCCTGGCGACCGAGATGGGCGCCTTGCAGGAGCGGATCACCTCGACCAAGAAGGGCGCCATCACCTCGGTGCAGGCCGTCTACGTCCCGGCCGACGACCTGACCGACCCCGCCCCGGCGACGACCTTCGGCTTCCTCGACGCCTTCATCGTGCTGTCCCGCTCGATCTCCGAGAAGGGGATCTACCCGGCGGTCGACCCGCTGGGCTCGAGCTCGCGAATCCTCGACCCGCAGTACGTCGGCCAGGAGCACTACGACGTCGCCCGCCGCGTCCAGACGATCCTCCAGCGCTACAAGGAGCTGCGCGACATCATCGCCATCCTGGGCGTCGACGAGCTGTCCGAGGACGACAAGCTGATCGTCCACCGCGCCCGGCGGATCGAGCGGTTCCTGTCGCAGCCGTTCTTCGTGGCCGAGGTGTTCACCAACAAGCCCGGCCAGTACACCAAGCTGCCCGACACGATCCGCAGCTTCAAGGAGATCTGCGACGGCAAGTGGGACCACCTGCCCGAAGGGGCCTTCATGTACGTCGGCTCGATCGAGCAGGCCGAGGAGCAGGCCAAGAAGATGAGTGCCTGAGCATGAACATCCTCGGACGCAAAGATCACGACGACGATCGGCGAAGCGAACCAGGCGAGACGACCAACGCGCAAGGGGGGCAAGTCCGGCGACGGCGCTCCAGTGCGTGGTGGTCACGCCCGAGAAGACGCTGTTCGACGAATGTGGTCGAATTCGTCGCGCTGCCGCTCTATGACGGCGAGCTCGGCGTCCTGCCCGGCCGCACGCCGTTGATCGGCCGGCTGGGCTATGGCGAGCTGCGCACCAAGGCCGGCGAACCAGACTCACCGCTACTTTGTCGACGGCGGCTTCGCCCAGGTCCGCGACGACGTGGTGACCGTCCTGACCCACCGCGCCATTCCGGCCGCCCAGATCGACGCGACAGCGGCCGCACGCCAGCTGGAAGCGGTTGGCGAGCACAGCGAGGTGACCGACGCCGATTTCGCCGAGCACACCAAATCCGTCGCCCGCGCCGCGGCATGATCCGCGTGGCGGAGCACAAGAACAAGTAGGTGTTTGGTGCCCTGAGATAGCAAGGCCGCTCGAGGCCGGAGTCTCCTCGCGCAGCCAGATACGATTGCCCTGGCCGCGCCGCTCTGCACTGGGCTGGCCCCAAACGCCGGTGTAGGATTGAACGCGAATCTTACACCGGGACAAAACATGAAAGATGCAGTCGGCCGATGGTTCCGTTCGGTCCGCGCACCGATGTCGTTCCAGTCATACGAGCGGCTTCCGCGGCATCCCGCGTACAAGTTCGAGTACTGGGACGGCCAACTGCGAATCTCGCCCCGGTGGCAGAGCCACTGCATGTTCCTGGAGCTGGGGCGTTTCGAGGCATCCACGCTCGATGATGGCGGCATGGCTTCAGTCCGCGAGCTTCGGCCTGGCGATTGGGACGTGTTGCCGGAAGTGCTGGCGTACGCGTTCGCCGACACGCCGCCCTTGGGTTTGCTCAGCTCAAGGCGGCGAAGGTGGGCAGCCCGCGATTGGCTGTCGTCGACTCGCGACGGGGGCGAGGGCCCGTTGGTCGAGCCGGCCTGCGTCGTCGCGGTCGATCGGAATGACAGCGCGGGTGCTCGGCGCTGATCGTGACGCTGATGGTCGGCTGCGATGTGCTCCTGGTATGCCAGTGCCGCGCCGTCGTGCCCCCGCCTCCACCTGACCTGGCCGACGGCAGAAGCCAGCCGCAAATCAGTTGGGTTTTCGTCGAGCCACAGGTTTCCGGCCAGGGCGTCGCGACGGCTCTTTGGCGAAGGCCGCCGGCGGGCTCTGGAACTCAGGCTACCGCGAGTTGGCGTCGGCGACCGACCGCGGCAATATCACGAGCATCGCATGGCACTGGCGTAACGGATTCCGCCTGCTGCCGCATGCGGCATCCGTTCGCCTGACCGAGGTGCCGCAGGGAAATGCCAGCTCCTCAAGTGGATCCGTTGTCGCCGTGAGACGGGCTCGATTGATTCGAGTCGCACGATGTGCAGCAGATCGACGGTGACCGAGCGCTTGAACAGGTGGTCGGCGTCGTCGGACGCCCCGACGCCGATCACTGCCGACCTGCGGCCGGCCATGCACAGTTCCGGGTGCCGGATGTCGTACACGCTTCCCTCGGTGAGCGTGATGCGAAAGGGCACGAAAGGCTGACGCCGGAGTGCGGCGGCGAGTTCTAGAGGAGCCACGGAAGCCTTTCCAGTTCGATTTGGGGATTGGAATCGGTGTACTCGATCATAACAGTGGTAGCCCGTTCCCGGAATGGTTGCACTTATGGCCGGTTGTGCGCCGTGGACTGGGCTGGATTGACGTCAAGGTGACGTTGTCGTCAGGCGATGCTTCGGGTCGTAAGGCATCAGCGACTCGCCCTGGAATTAAAGAACCTTCCTGAAAACCTGGATTAGCTTGTTGCTCGTGCGCGCGATCGGTCCGCACAGTCGCCCGCACATCCGTGCCTCTTGGCGGCACCGATTCCAATGGCGGGCATGGCACCAGGTAAATGAGCTGCGTGCTCCGCGGAGATGAGACAGGACGAAGTCGCGGTGGGGCTCATCCGGCATGGTCGCCAGGGCGGTCTTCGTCGATCTCCGGCGTCTACTCCGCACCGTCACGACCCGCCTGATGCCGTCGAAAGAGGATGGAGGGCTTTCGGAGCCCGACAATCGAAATCGGCCGCTTTCCCATTCTTCGTTGTCGGGCTCGAAAATTCGTGAACCAGCCCCGCGACCTTCGGCCGGAGGCACTCCAGCATCGTGGCCGGCGACGGACAGTCTTCCGTCGCGCCATACACCAGGTACCAGAACCTGAAGTTCCATGGTTCTAATCTTGCGCTCTGCCCTTTGGTGACGAAAGTTCCTGTACGGTGTCAGTGCCCTGAAAGGACCATCATTTGGCGCATGATGCCAGAGTGCAACGACCCAGACGGTGTCTTCCCATCAGGCTTCAGACAAGAGCTTGTCACTCGCAAGGGTTCGGGCGAGTGCTTGGAGTGCCGGTAAGGTATTCTAGTCTTCCATTTCAAGGGGTCGAGTTTGGCTGAGCCTCCAGTCCATGAACAGACTAAGAAAACGGTCCGTGGCGCGGCCTCTCTTAGGCTGGTGTCGGACGAACCCTTTCATGCCTGTTGGGATTCGCGTCGGTAATCAAGGCGATGTTGTCGGTTACGGGATCGATTTCGCAACCGCCGATCAGGTAGGGCCCGGCCTGCACGGAAAACTCGGTGCCTGGCCGGCGGCGATCCGTTCAGCTAGCCGTCAGCGTCGGACGGGCGACAAGAAACGCCGCTCGCAGCGGCCAGAATGTATACAAGGTGAAGAGCGGCGTAACCGCGGTCGCGACCGCGAGAAAGAGAACAGATTTGGTGGCCAGCGCACCGCGGACGAGCGGCCGGGAGCAGTTTCGCTACGGCATGATGCGCCCGCCCAGGCTACGGCAAAGCCGACAGCCATGGGAATGCCACCGAACAGCCCGACCACCACAGGTGGCCATCCCGACCTCTTAGAGGAGCACAGCGGCGCGACCAAGGCATTGGCGACTATAACAGTGATGGCCAAACAGACTGCCGCCGCCCGCCGCCGACCGCGAACCAGAGCCCAGCACGCCAAGGCTAGCAGGCATCCGACCGTCCCGGCTTCAGCACGGCCATCGGGATCTCGAAGCAGGCAGAAGCAAATCGCCGCCAGGATAGCGATGGCCATGAACCGCCGGATCGTGAACCGAAAGCGAGGCAGTTTCATGGACGTTCACCGCCTGTCCGATGTCGACAACAAACTCTGAGTCTGCGTGCCACGGCCTCGCAAATGATTCAAATCTCGTTCGGTTGTGCTGAGAAAAGTCATCTCTGGTTTGCCGTTTGTATCGCTCATCATCCCGTGGCCGCAGCCTGTGCGCTGAATCGTCGTAAAGTTTGCTTGGGTCGCTGTTCTTGCCAATTTCGATAGGTTGCCGCCTGCAGCGAAATATATGAAATAACGCTCATATGACAAAATATTTAGCCACGGAATGGAACATGGAAATGAAACATGGACGAAAGGCTGAGGCTACAGGGACGATCAGCCTGGGACGCAACGATATAGGCCACGCTTGGATTCAGCACAAGACCGATCGCTCGGGCAGGCTAAAGTCTGATAGCCCACGCGTCGCAGCATACGTACCTCGCTGAATCTTCTCTCTCTGTCTCATCCGTGTTTCATCCGGTGCGTCAGGTAAAGCTCGGTTGATCTTGTTAGTTGAAAGGTACTGACCATGGGAATTGCTCGTTCTCCATGAAGCCGACTCAGCGGCGGCGTGGGTGACTCGGTCATCGGAGCCCGAGAAGGCGAAGACGTCAGCCGTAGCGCAAGCGAACCCTTCGGCCTCGTTACACAAGTGGGGATGGCCAGCCTTCCGGATTGGGTGAAGCCTGATATCGCCCGTGAAGCAACGAGCACGTGCAGCGGTGGGTCTCCCCGGGGTGATAGGGGACGGCGGGCGTCGACAGATCAATCGAGGAACCTGAGAGACCCGGCCGGGCGACCTGGCGTCGCGGGCGTGACGTCAGATCAACGGGATTGCGGGAAACCATAACCGTGCTTCTGCCCGTCGGGAGTCGGAGGGGGCCATAGTAGCGGCGAAGCGGGGTAACTCCCGTGGAGCGAAGGGCCCCTGCCAAATTCATGTTTTCATCAGACGTAAGGAGAACCGCTTGGACACACGTCCCACTACGGAACGAAAGCGACGGCCTACGCTGGGCCCAACACCGCGCGGTCAGCCGGAGAAGAAGTCCGGGGTGAAGCTGCCGCCGAAAGTCTCTGAACTGAGATGGAAGCTGGGTCAAAAGGCCAAGCAGGAACCGAAGTTCCGGTTCTACGCCCTGTACGACCGGATCTATCGGTTCGACGTGCTGACTGGCCGCGTGGTGGCTGGTGCTGCCCAGAACGACGGCGCTCCTGGAGTCGATGGCATGTCGTGCGGGGACATCATCGATGGCCCCGGCGCGACCGTCTTCCTCGACGAGTTGCGGGAAGAACTGCGTACCAAGCGCTACCGGCCACAGCCGGTCAAACGCGTGTACATTCCCAAGCCGGACGGCCGGACGCGACCGCTGGGAATTCCCACGGTCAAAGACCGGATCGTTCAAACGGCGGCCTTGCTGGTACTCGAGCCGATCTTCGAGGCGGACTTCCTGGACAGTTCCTTTGGGTTCCGTCCAGGCAAGAACGCCCATCAGGCGATCGACGCGATCCGCCAGCATCTTTCCGCCGGGTTTACGGGAGGTGTACGACGCGGACCTGAAGTCGTACTTCGATACGATTCCCCATGATGCGTTGATGAAGTGTCTGGAGCGGCGGATCGCCGACCGCTCGGTGCTGACGCTGATCCGCATGTGGCTGGAAACGCCCATCGTCGAGACCGACGAGCAGGGGCAGAACCAAGCTCACTCGGCCCAAGCAGGGGACGCCGCAAGGCGGGGTGATTATCCCGCTGTTGGCGAATCTCTACCTGCACTGGTTCGAGAAGCTGTTCTACCGCGCGGACGGCCCCGGCCGCTGGGCCAATGCCAAGCTGGTGCGGTACGCAGATGACTTCGTGGTTCTGGCACGCTACCAATCCCGGCAACTGATCCGACTGGATCGAAGGGACGCTTGAAGGACGGTTCCGACTTGACGTCAACCGCGAGAAGACGCGGATCGTCAAGTCTGCACGGACCGGGTGAAAGCCTGAACTTTCTGGGTTTCACGTTGCGGTACGACCGCGACCTCTCCGGTCGCGACCGTCGCTATCTCAACGTATTTCCCTCGGCGAAGGCGATGACTCGTGCCCGCGACAGGCTTCGTGAGCTGACCGAGCCCCAGCGGTGCTTCGTCCCGATCCGCGAGATGATCGATGACGTCAACCGCTGGTCGAAAGGCTGGGGGGGTTACTTCCGCCACGGCTACCCTCGGACAGCTTCCGTGAACTGAACGGCTTCATGCTGCTTCGTCCGATGCGTCACTTGCGACGTCGGAGCCAACGCGCCGTACCGCACGCCGGAAGGCGAGACGTTCTATGCCCATCTGCAGCGCCTCGGCCTGCGGCTCCTGTAGACGACTCAGCGTTGACTCCTTGTGCATGCCCTAGACCGAGAGGATTTTGGGTAAGCCGGGTGCGGGAAATCCGCATGTACGGTTTGAAGAGGGCGGAGGCGGCGGCTACACCCGCCCCTCCGCTACTCGACGTGCTTTCGCGGAGAGGCTGTGAATTAATCAGACTTCGCGCTATTATGTCCCCTGGTTTCGCCAACAAGGAGGATCAGATGGACGCGAAAATCAGAATTCCGCACCGCGACCAGGTCGAAATGCGGTGTGAATCGCTGGAACAGATGCTCACACCGGATCACCCTGCCAGGGCCGTTTGGGAATTCGTCGCGAAACTCGATTTGACGCACTGGACGTCGTCGATCGTCTCGAAACGCGGCATGGCGGGTGCGAAGGCACTCGACCCGCGCGTCCTCGTATCGCTTTGGATCATGGCCACGCTCGACGGAGTTCGCTCGGCTCGCGAGCTCTCGCGATTGACTGAGATCCACATGGCCTATCGTTGGATCTGCGGCGACGAGCCAGTCAATTACCATTCGCTCTCGGACTTTCGCAACTCCGACCCGACTTGGCTCGAAAACCTACTGAAGCAGACGGTCGCGGCGCTGATGCACGCCGGCGCGGCCGATTTAAAGAAGGTAGCTCAGGACGGCATGCGGGTGCGGGCCAACGCGTCGTCCTCGTCGTTTCGGCGAGAAAATACGTTGCGAGAATGTCTGGCCGAATCCGAGGAGCAGGTCGCGGCGCTGAAGGAAGACCAGGGCGGAACACCGGCGACACCCAGAGAGTCAGCGGCTCGTCAACGGGCCGTTCACGAACGGAAAGCACGCGTGGAGGCGGCGCTGTTGAGCCTGAAAGAACTGCAAGACGAGAACGCTGGTCGCTATCCTAGCCAACAAAAAGATCCCTCGGAAATACGGGTTTCGACAACCGACCCGGATGCGACCAAGATGAAGATGGCGGATGGGGGCTATCGACCGGCGTACAACGTGCAGTTCGCCACGACTGTTAACGGTGGTGCGATCGCGGGCGTGTCGGTGACGAATGAAGGGGTAGATAACGGCCAGTTGGCTCCAATGGTGAAGAAGATCGACTCGCTGTACGAGAGCCGCCCGGAGAAGTACCTGGTCGACGGTGGCTTTGTGGATCAGAAAGCGATTGAGCGAACTGAGGCAGCGGGGACGCAGGTGTTTGCACCGGTGCCTTGCGTGGAGAAGTTGCGTGCCAAGGGTCAGGATCCGTACGCCCGACGGCCTGAAGACACCGACGGCGTGGCCGCGTGGCGGGAGCGGATGGGGACGGAAGAAGCGAAGCAGGAATATAAGAATCGGGCTTCGACGGCGGAATGGGTCAACGCCCAGGCGAGAAATCACGGCCTCAGGCAATTCTTGGTGCGGGGGATCGACAAGGTTCTTTCTTCGACGTTCTGGTACGCGCTGACCCATAATTTCGAGCGGCACAAGGCTTGGATGCAAGCGCAGAAGGCATGAGGAAGGCCTGGGAGCGGGCTTGAGAACAGAGGGCGGACGACTCCCAGGCCGGTCATCACACTAGCGACACAAAAATCGGGTGGTTTTCGGCCGGTGCGAGACAAAAATCGTACGATCGCGCGTAAACGAAACCCTTTTGGGGCCCGGCTTCGACGAACGTCGATTGATTCACAGCCTCGGAGCGAAAGCCGACACTTCGATCGAGTCGCGCGAAATCAATCGGCGTGTGCAAGGCGAGTGTATCGATCTATCCCTCAGTCAGCCAGTCGCCGAGCCTGGATTCCACGTCTTCGCCGGAGGCTCGCTTTGTAGGCTTCGGCGAGCCGCTGCCTCCGGACCGGGTCAGGCTCGAAGCATACGACCAAACCAAGGAATCCCGCGGGGCAAAGCGATGCCAGGTGCGGAGCCTTGCCAGCGCACCAGACTTTCCGGCCGCGACGTCGCGGATGGCGGACCGGGCCGTCAGTGCGGCCGTCGCCTGCGCCGTGGCGGGCACGCCGATGGCCAGGAGTGCGCCCAGGAGAGCGCTGGCCAGGGGCTTTGCACCTACCTTTACCTGACGCGCATTGCGATAGGCCGCGGCCGCGTTCGCGAAGTAGACGAATGCCGTGAGCAAGGGCACGAATCCCAAAGCCCGCTCCCAGTCTGGGACTTCCGTGTCATCTGCTCATGCAGCAGTTCCCGGTTGCGAGGCATCGCGAGTATCGCCACAGAAGCGGTCGTCTCCGTCGAATAACTGCCGAATGACGTCCAGTGGCATCGAGCCACCGCACAATTGGTCAAGGGTTTCAAGCTCGGGACGATACATTTGTTTCCGCGGGCCAACTTAGACGTCTAATCAATTAGCCGATCTTTATTGCTTCAATCTCATCAAGACCACGTCGGCTCGGTGGGGCTTTGCCTCCCTGAGGAACTCGACCTACAACCGCATCGCCGAACTGATCTACGCCGGTATGATCCGGGCGATGCCCGCGATGTCAGCGACGCGTTCGTCGTTTACCGTCGTGATCACGTCCCCGACTTGAAGCCCCGCCGCTTCGGCCGGGCTGGCGGGCACCACCTCCGTGACCTGGCAACCACCCTGGCTCGGCTCGCCAAAGACGCCGATCCGTGGCGCCGGCCGCGTCGGCTGCTACATTCGCAGCCAGGAGGATCATCCCCACGGCGTTCACCCCGGAGTGCAACAGGATCGGGGTCAGGAGCGTTTTACGCCATTGGTAGACCAGCGCGAATATCAGCGCCACCACACCGATGGCAACCGAGTTTCCCAGGCCGAAGGGATGCGCGTAACCGAAGACGGCGGCCTGGATCAGCGCGGCCGGAATCGGGTGGATTTTTTGTCGGAGTGCGTTAAAGAAGAAGCCGATACAACTTCTTGGCAACGGGCCCGAGGGTGATCCCCCACCACGACGAAGATCAGCCACTCCATTCGATTGAAGGAGCCGGCCTGCGGAGCCCAGGGGAAGGTCGTCGACTCCGTCTCGCCGATCAGACGAGCCACGAGCAGGGGCACGGCGATGAAGGCCGCGAACACGACGGGGACGACGAGCAAGGCGAAGAGTGCTTCGACCAAGACGTGCCGAGGCCGGGGAGGCGAGCCGGATGAAAGTGCCTGGTGCGGGCGATCCATAAGGGGAAGACGACCATCCAGACCTGAGTGAGCACGAGCAGCGGCATCCGCAGTTGCTGTAATATCGCGGAGAGCGATGATCGCGGGCCGAGGATGACCAGGTGTGTGAGAAGAGAAACGGGGCGAAGCCGAGGAGCAGGTCGCTCCACCGCCAGGGCACGTCGCGAAAGACCGAACGGCGAGGTGTTTTTGGCGGCATCGCCGCCGACTCGGTCGATGGGGTTTCGGGCGATGCCTGAAAATCGACGATATCTCCCATCTGAGTGCGTCTCCGTCTTGACCCGTCACCCGGTCCCCCCTTGGCATTCCGAGCCATTCATCATCCGCTGCACTTCCCGCCATCATCCGGCGCCCTGCTGTTGGGGCCGACTGAGTGGAACCGCAGAAAGACTTGGGTGCCCA
This sequence comes from uncultured Actinomycetes bacterium, assembly GCA_963702235.1. Taxonomy (GTDB): domain Bacteria; phylum Actinomycetota; class Actinomycetes; order Streptosporangiales; family Streptosporangiaceae; genus PALSA-505. Next base: position 10,574 of record CAVPBZ010000004.1, on the reverse strand, counting down.
GGGCAAAGTCTTCGTGCCCTGGTCCTCGTGCGCACCGGGGCACGCTCGAAGGCTCGCTCTGACCCGGCCACCCGGGTTGCGCAGATCATCATGCGATGCCAATTAGAATTCATCGGTGACGCCTACAGCCTTCGCGGCACTAGATTGTTTGTCAGAATCTCGGGAAACGAACAAGCCGGTTATGCCAAACGCAATCCCACCGAGAAGGCCGGCGATTCCTCGCCGGTCGTGGTGAGTACGGCAAAGGTATATCTCACGTCTGCCGGGTGTACATTTCCCAGGACGTTAGCCACCCAGGCAAGTGACGCCCCCACTATCGGCCCGCAGACGATCGCCATGAGCCCCAGCCCGGCCCTGCGATTCTGTTCGCTCTTCTTCCGGCGGGTTCGCGTGGCCTTTACAAAGAGGCCGGTTACGAGCAGGACGAATAGAACGCCAACCGACGAGACCAGAACGAACTCCGGAGCAGGCGACGCGAAGACTGGGATCACCATCGTGCCCTCCACAGACCACCAGCAGACCCCCTCAGTCTACTCGTTACTCGTGGCCGCCCGCGCTGTGCCCCCTCTGGCAACCGCAATCGGGACCGGAACCGCGACCAAAAGGACCTTGATATGACCCACCCAGGTACTGAAGGGCGACGGTCCTGTAGACGATTAAGCGTGAAGCGTCGTCCATGGCAACCTCCGCGGCTCGTGGCGCCCGAAAGTAGACCATCGAAGTGGTCAGCGACGTCTTCCCCTCACTTCGGCACCGCCGGCGGCTTGCCGCCGCACCGCGCGGGCGATATCCATCTCAACGCAGGACGGCTCATCACGGCCGCAGAGTTCCCTGAGGTTGCGCAGGCCAGCGTCGCGGCGGCCGTCGCTGATCCGCTTGATGCTCAGCCAGACGCGGGCCTCTGTCCTCTCGTGATCGCCCTGTGCCGCGGCCAGGGCCCCGGCCTCTGGGAGGTCCCCGTGAAGGCACCGCAGCAGCGGATAGGGCCAGGGCCCCGTTTCGCAACGGGTGAGCGCCTCTTCGAGGAAGGCGAGGGCTGCGGCAGGCCGACCCGCCAGAAGATCGGCGGCGTAGCCGCCGAGAACACAAGTCGTGGACACTTCATGGCGCCAGCCCTTCTGGCGCAGCACCGCGCGGAAATGTTCTGCGCCCGGACGGCCCGCAATCAGGCGGCCGACGGGCGCGAAAATAGTGCGATTCCGGCTTGTCGGGTCGAGCCGAACGGCCTCGTCATAGTCGGCGAGGGCCGCCTCTTCCCGACCGAGTTCGAGGAGCAATTCGCCCCGGGTCGTGCGATACACTACGTTGCTCGGCTCTCGCCGGATTGCCTTGCTCATGTCTTCGGCGGCCTTCTCGCCGGCCCATCTGCTTTTGCAGGAGGCCACGGGTTATGTACGATTCGGCCTCCGGTGTCATGCTGACCGCGGCGTCGAAGTCCTGGAGGGCTCGCTCCAGACGGCCGAGTTTTTGGTAGGAAACACCCCGGACCAGAAGCAGCTTGGCGTTCGACTCGAACCGAATCGTTTCGTCGAAATCGCGAATCGCCTCCTCATGACGGTTGAGCTCGGCCAGGCGCAGCTGCGCATGAAGAACATCTCCGGGACAGGTTGGGGCTTGAATGCTATGCCGAGGTCGTCGTCGCCGTGCTCTTCTTGAGCATGCGGAGCAGGCCCGCGGCGCCCCGCGGCGCGGGGAGTTCGGGCCGAATGAGGATCACCGCGTCAAAGTCTTTTATCGCGAGGTCGGTGTTGGCAGCGCCCATGTGCAGCATCGCACGCGACCAGTAGGCTTCGCGTTGTGCGGGTCCAGCTTGAGCGCGGCCGCGTATTCGGCGAGCGCCTTCTCGGATTCGTGGCGGTCGGCGAAGAACTCGCCGCGGGCCCGCAGGTTCGCCGCGTCGCGCGGGCCGAGCTGGATAGCCCGGTTCAGGTCGGCGAACGCCTTCTCGCGTTCTTCACGGCCGGCGAGCAAGGCCGCGTGGCGCACGGTAACGCCGCCCGAGGGCCGAGCCGCACCGCTTCTTCGGCCGATCGGAGGGCCTCATCCTTATCAGCCGTTTCGAGCAGTGCCAGGGCATACCAGGCACGGGCTGTCGGGTTGTCCGGCCTGGCCGCTACAGCGCTGGCGAGGGCCTTCCTCGCTTCGAACTCCCTTTTCACTTTCGCCTGGAGGTCCTCCCCCAACTTTCCGAACACCATCCGCCTCCAAGAGCCGGATCCCCTCCTGGAGTGAGTCGCTCACTGGCCCCAGAGCCATGACCACCAGTAACATCACGCCGAGCACGATTTGAGCGACCATCCGGGTGACTCCTTTCCCGTCCGTTCGTGTTCCCACGAGTTTATGACAACCGGCTGGCGGCCATCGTAACCACGTTGCCCTTGCGTAGACAACGGGCAAATGTGTTGTCTAGTCGACGGTTTACAATGCGGATTGGACGAAAGGGGACAGAGCCGCCTTCTACGACGAGGACCGCGACTCGCCCACGCCTGTACGAGCCGGCTCCGTCCGGTATCTGCGGCGCACCTCGTTTCATGCCCTCAGGAAGAGCGAAAGCATGGGCGTTTGTCGCATTGACACCTTTTGGAGTTTTGTAGATCTCCGCCTCTCTTGCTTGCTCGGAAATCGATCCGAAGCCGGCATCGATAAGGGAGGGGGCACCACGATCGTGTCCGCGGCCGGAAAGACATCCACAAGACAGGAGACGATGATGTCCGATGATCCGCGTCGCAGGTTACGCCGCCCCCGGCAAATCCAGGTCGAGCTGCTCGAGGGCCGCGTGCTGTCTTGAGCCAGAGTTCGGCGTCCTCGACGGAAAGGTTTCTGCTCATCACCCCATCGAGTGAGTATGTGAACCAGCAAGAGGGTACGTTCACCGTTACCCTGACTCTCGCGGACAATACAGTCCTACGCGAACTTGGATGGCCGCAGTGGGGCACACGGCTGCGCGCTGGATGAGCCGGTCACCGTCGACTTCAGTGCGCGCTCGGATCGACAGCGCTGGGCCCGCGCCGGTGCGAGTCCATTTTTGGCGCCCCTTAACGAGTCGGTCACATTCCCGGCCGGCGCGCGAGTGAAACGGTCAATGTCCCGATCATCTCGACTGCGCCTACGCCGGTCCGGTGCTCGATCACGCTCTCGGCGACCTCGACGGTCAAGGCCGTAAATACCACCGATGGGGCCGGTGGATCTCCCAGTCGACCGCTGGCGGAGGACCCCAAATGAGTTTTCCTCTTCTACAGCAACCCGGACGCCGTTCCACCGACTATCACAAGCGTTCAACTGGTGACACAGGGCACGCTCGCGTCGGCGGTCGTGCTCGGCTTCAGCAAACCCATGTCGCCGGCGAATGTGGAGAATATCCACGATTATCGGATCCTGTCGCGGCCCGCTACGAGCCACCACAGCAGTATGACATTATCGGGTATCTTACAATCTCCGAAACCACACATATGCAATCCTTTCCATCGCGGCAGCGACGTACGATCCCTCGACCTTGGCGGTTACGTTGACGCTGAAGCGACCCTCAAAGCGTCGAAACTGTACGCAGATTTCCAGCGCCAGTTACCCACTAAGGGTCATGTGCTTACCGATCTGGAGGGTCCGCCGTTGGTGAAGGGGTACCGTCGGCAAATTGGGACGATTTAGCATCGGAGTTCGCGGGGTCTTGGCGGCGGTCGAGTGGGCCCCAGGTCCGGTCAAGACCACCTCGGCGGTACGACTCCTTTCCTTTCCGGCCTCATTTGAAGACTTGTGTCGAATCGAGAGGGCCGAAGGGTGGGTGTCTGGCCATTCTGGAAGGGTGGTGGCCTGCTCCCCAAAAACTGGTCCAGCCAATAAGGGAGACTCCGTGTAGATTAGCCCACGGAGGGACCTATGAGAAGGCGATGGACCGCCGACCAGATTACGCGATTGCTAAAGGAAGCCGACCGAGACCTGGCCAAGAAACTGACAGTATCTGACATCTGTCGGAAACATGGTATCAGTCAGTCCATGTACTATCGCTGGCGAGACAAACGTGACCCTAAGAAGGTCGACGCCGATCGCCAGCAACGCGAGTTGGAAATTGAGAACGATCGACTCAAGAAGCTAGTCGCCGAGCTGCTCCTGGACAATCAGATCCTCCAGGACATTTCAAAAAAAAAGTGGTGAGCCCAAACCAGCAGCGAGCGGCTGCTGATTATGTCGGTGAACAGTACGATGTCTCGGAACGGCGAATCTGCCGCATCCTGGGCCGGTCTCGCTCGGTACTGCGATACCGTCGGAGCCGCCGCTCCGATGAGCCGTCCTTGAATCGGGAGATCAAACGGCTGGCGCGTCGACACCCGCGTTTCGGGTACCGCATGATTCACGCTCTACTGTTGCGGCGAGGTTGGACAATCAATATCAAACGTGTGAGGAGGCTCTGGATCGAGTTGGGGCTGAAGCGGCCTGTGAGACTGAGAAAACCCAGGAAACTAGGCCCGAAGCCGGGGACCAGCGCTAATAGCTGCGTCAATCAGCCAGCCCAGTTCAAGAACGATATTTGGACCTGCGACTTCATCCACGATCGGACGGCCGACGGCCGCCCGCTCAAGTGGCTGACGTTGGTGGACGAATATACTCGAGAGTGCCTGGTGCTGCACGCGGCGACGTCGATCGCTGGAGCCGAAGTCCGGCGGATTGTGGCACGCGTCACCGGATGGCGCGGAGCACCGACGCGTATCAGAAGCGATAACGGTTCGGAGTTCATCTGTGAGGCGTTGGTGAACTGGCTACCTGGCGTGGGCGCAGAGCCGCTTCCCGTGGCTGCGGGAAGCCCTTGGGAAAATGGATACATCGAATCGTTTCACAGTCGCTTGCGCGATGAGTTTTTGGAGCGAGTTGAATTCGAGGACGTGGCGGATGCTCGAGCAAAGGCGTCGTGGTACCGGCGAGAATACAACGCGGTCCGGCCTCACAGCTCACTGGACTATGCGACGCCCAAAGAGTTCAGCGCAGCCTGCGACGGAAGGAGGAGTCATCGGCGAACGAAATGAATTACAGTTGCTCGCACTTAAATCGCTCAAGGCAGTCTCCCTTATGAGGTGGACCAAAAAATGGGGAGCAGGCCACACCGCGCACCGATGACGCTATTCCTCCGCACGCCTTTCCCCCCCTTGCAAAAAGGGGGGGTTTTTGGGGGGGTGGTGGCGGCGGCCCGCCACGCGCAGGATGACGCTATTCCTCCGCACGCCTTCCCCCTTTTCAAAGGGGGGGCTTGGGGGGTGGAGGCGGCGCACCTCGGCGAGGATGACGCTATCCGTCCCCCCGTGCATAGCCCCCGCCTACTTCTTCACCTCGTCACCCTCACCCTCCTTGGGCGGATGAACCTTCAACACATAAACCTGGCTCCACTCGCCAGGCCCCGAGAGCCACCCCTCAACGATCTTCGCTTCCCCGGCATGCTTGATCCGGACCTGCCAGTGAACCTGCGGCCGATCCGGTCGATGCGAGGCATAATAATGCACGCTCCACCGATAGGCACCTGGCGGCCCCGGCCCTTTGATTTTCTTCCGCCCCTTCGAGGGAACCAGCCAGTAAATGTTTTCAGGACCGTATCCCCACGTGTTGTCGACGTCCAGCTCGCCGCCCTGATCGCCTTTCCTGTCACCGAAGTAGATCCGATCGCCGCCCGGCTCAATGACGTGCAGGTCGATATCAGCCCCCTTGGTATCCCACATCAAGGTGAACTGCGGGTCCCCAACTTCGACCGCCACGCCACGAATGACTTCGCCGCCGTCGCCGAATCGGGCCAGCCCGAATCCCTCGCCATTGCCCGCCCCCGGGTTGCCTCGGTCGCCTCTGCCAATCGGCCGTCCGCCGCCCCGCCGCGTCGCACCCACGGCAGGCAAGGGCGCGGCTTCCAAAAGCGCCAGCGGCCGATCGGCCAAGCTGATCTGCGGCGCATCGGTCAATCTGGGCAGCGTTGATCTCCGGTTCATCTTTGGCAGCCGCCTTTTCGAGAGCGGCAAGCTCGCCGGCAAGCGAAATCGGGCTCCATTCGAACCGCCGATCGCCTGATCACCGTCGGGATGCCCATCGAGCGAGCCCGCAAGCGTCAATTCAATCTCGACGGTCCGGACAACCCGCAGCGGGAAAAGTACCAGCCCGCGAGCAAGATCAAGAGCAGGATGTGCAAGGTCAGCGACCCCGCCCACCCCTTGGCCGACTGCGGGTTCCACCACTCGCGCCACCGACAGCCGCCGCCCGGCAGCACCCGGCACGTAACTGATCGACGGTGGCGGCCCCGCAACCCCCACATCTCGCTCAACCCCGTCGCTCGCACGCGAAGCAGATGACGTGATGGTGCCCATCCTTATCCCCGGAACCCACGCCCAACCGCGGCGATTATCGGACGTTCTGAATACGCCGACGCTGCCTAGAGTGTACGCGATCCGATCGCAAGATGTCAATTCACAATCACATCTACTCATCCGTTGATTAACCGATTCCTAGTCCTAGTCATACTCGTAATCCTAATCGTACTCATACTCGAATTTCTCTCCCCCCATCAAGTTTTCCTGTCATCCCCTCCCCCTGGCCCAGTTTCCGGTAGCACCCCGTTTTCCCGTGGTGTATAACCAGACGGCATGTCCGACCTCACCCAGCTCTTGACCGCCATCGAACACGGCGACCCCCAGGCCGCCGAGCAGCTCCTTCCATTGGTCTACGACGAGCTGCGCCAGCTCGCCGCCGCGAAGTTGGCCCACGAACAGCCCGGCCAGACTCTGCAAGCGACCGCGCTGGTACATGAGGCGTACCTGCGGCTCGCACGATCGGGGAACTCACCACCGCAGGCGTCCTGCTCGCAGCCTTCACCGCCACCGAACTGCGCCGTCGCGACCCGCTGTTCCCGTTCTCCATCTTCCGCGTCAAGGGCCTGGCCGCCTCCGACGTCGTCCAGATGATCGCGTTCGCCGCTTTCGTGTCGGCGTTCTACTTCCTCACCCTCTACATGCAGAACGTCATCGGCTTCAGCCCCATCCGCAGCGGCTCCGCCTACCTCCCGGTCACCGCCGGCATCATCGTCGCCGCCGGGATCTCCTCCAAGCTCTTCGCCCGCACCGGCACCCGCCCGGTGATCATCGCCGGCGCGCTGATCGCCGCCGCCGGGGTCTGGTACCTGTCCCGCATCCCGGTCCACGGCACCTACCCCGAGAACCTGCTCCCCGGGCTGGTGCTCATGGCGTTCGGGATCGGCGCCGTCCTGGTCGCCGTTACCACCGCCGCCAACGCCGGCGTCGCCGAGGACAAGGCCGGTCTCGCCGCCGGCCTGCTGAACGCCTCCCAGCAGCTCGGCACCGCCCTCGGGCTGGCGATCTTCTCCGCCATCGCCACCGCGCGCACCAGCGCGCTGCTCGCCGCGCACGCCCCGCGGGATGCCGCGCTCACCGCTGGCTTCCACCGCGCCCTGCTGGCCTGCGCGTTCTTCCTGCTCGCCGCCGCCGTCATCGCGCTGCGCGCCACCAACAGCCGCGGCGAGCCCGTCACCGAGCCCAGCGGCACCCCCGCCGCCCGCGACCAGGTTCCCGCGCCGGAACTGGCCGACTGACCCTCGTCCGCGCGAAGCGCGCCCGCGGCGCCAAGCGTGCGCACTGAACCGCTCCGGGCTGGCAGCGGCACGCCAGCAAGCCTCTAGCCGAAGTCCTCTAGTCAAGCACAGGTAAGGAAATCAGATGAAGTTCTTGCTCCAGGTCCGCTTCAACGGCGCCGACAACGTGATCGGCGAGCTCCCCGCCGAGGAGCAGCAGAAGGTGACCGCCGAATTCGAGGCGATTCGCCGGTCCTCGGGCGTGCTCGACGGCAACCAGCTCCAGGCCGCCAGCACGGCGGCGACGGTCCGCGTGGAGGGCGGACAGCCGCAGGTCACCAAGGGCCCCGCCGTCGAGGCGGGAAACGAGCTCGACGGGTACTACATCTACGACGCGCCAGACCTCGACGCGGCGACCGCGTTCGCGGCGCGGATCCCGGTCGCCCGGCTCGGCGGGACCGTCGAGGTCCGCCCCATGCTGGAGCGCTAGCGATGGCCGAGTTCCCGGCGCCCGCCGAGGGAATCGTGCTCACGCACTTCATCGTCGCTTCCGATGTCGGCCGGACGCGGCGCTTCTACGCCGACGTGCTCGGCGGCGAGGTGCTGCGGGAAGGGGAACCGTCGATCGTCGCGCTCGCGAACAGCTGGATCGTCATCAACGTCGGCGGGCCGCCCACCGACGACAAGCCGACGGTGACGCTCGAGCCGCCGCGCGACCCCGATCACGTCAGCAGCTTCCTCAACATCCGCGTCGCCGACATCCACGCCGTCTACGAGCAGTGGCGCGCCCGAGGGGCCGAGTTCCTGACACCGCCGACAGACCGGCGTCATGAGCTCCGCTGCTACATGCGCGACCCAGACGGCCACCTCATCGAGGTTGGCCAGAGGATCCCCGGCTCGGTCCAGACGCAGCGGTAAGGCACTGACTCGGCATGGCGGCTGCGCGTGGCAACGGAGCCCCTAAGGACGGGTGTCCGCCAGATTCTGGTCAGAGGCGTGCAGCCGGACAGCTCGTGGGTGCTGCCTGCCAACGGCAGCGACCACGGGCCGGTGGAAGCCAGAATCAGCTTGTGAACAGCGGCCGTCAGGCATCGGCGAGCAACTCGATCACCGGCGCGAACCGGTCGGCGAACAGGGCGTTGACCGAGACGTAGGACACTGCGGCGCGGTCCCGTCGTCGCAGTAGCGTGTCCGCCATCTGCCGGGCGGACCCGACCAGCACGGTAATCGAGCCGCGGCGGATCAGGTCCTGGGGATCCGCTCCGAGCCATGCGGCCGCCTGGGGCGGGTATTCGTCGCCGACCAGGGCGATGTTGAGGTTGAGTTCGAGGCGGTCAAACTCGTCGCCGGCGATCGCGCGGACCTGATCGGCCTTCGCCTCTAGTTCGTCCTCAGTACTGCGTGGCGGCAGGCCCAGTGCCAGCGTGTCCGCCTCACGCGCGGCGAGGTGCAGCATCCTCGGCCCGTCGCAGGCGACAGCGCCGGCCGGCCGTGGCTGCTGCACGCCTGGACGGCGTCGTACCTGGAGGCCTCGTCGGACCGGTCAAAGCGAGCGCGCACGGCCAGGAGCGTCTGCTCGATGCGGCGGATGCGCTCGCCCGGGCGGCCGAAGGGCACCCCGAGTCGGGCCGCGTCCCGCTCGGCGTCGGGGCGGCCCGCGCCGAGTCCGAGTTCGAACCGGCCCCCGCTGAGCACGTCCAGGCTCGCGGTCTCCAGGCGATCTCTCCCGGAGTGCGCAGCGGGCTCGCCAATACGTAAGTGCCGAGCCGGAGCGTGCTGGTCACCGCGGCGGCCGCGCTGAGGGCCTGGAACGGCGCGAACGTGCCGGTGCCGTCGGGGCACAGCAGCGTGGAGAAGCCGAGTTGCTCGATGCGGCGCGCGTTCGCCGCCCACTCCTGCCCGCTCCGCCCGGAGCCGGAGACCGCCCCGAACCGGAACCTGCGCTGGCCGATCACCGGCGTCACCCGCCCCCGTGTAAGAAGATTCGATATCTAATGCTTAGAAGACTAAGGCTTAGATATCGAAGAATCAAGCCCTCCGCTCAAGGTGCTCCCCTGTCAGGTGATCCGGTTCACCGGTTGGATGGTGAACGACACTGACGTCGACTGGGGTGATGCCTCGGTATCGGTGACGGCGACGGTGATGGTGAAGGGGAGCCGGGCCACCGTCGTGGGGGTGCCCGTGATCACGCCGCCGCTGAAGCTCAGCCCGGGCGGCAGGGCACCGGTCTCCGACCAGTGGTACGGGCCGCTGCCGCCCGACGGCGTGAGCGACAGCGTGTATGCCACTTTGACCTGGGGCTGCTGAGTGCCCGGATTGGTCATCGTCAGCATCGGGTAAGCGCACGCGACGCTGACCTTCGCGGCGGCGCTGTGCGCGGACGGCGACGTCACCATGAGCGTGTCGGTGATCTGCCACTGGTTCGACGCCGCCGTCACCGAGTCCGGGACGCTGACCGACCCGCCAGCCGGGATTGCCGCCTTCGTCGCGCCGGTGCTGGTCCCGTTGGAGCGGGCCCAGTGGTAAGTGACGGTCGTCGCCCGATCGGAGCTGATAGTTCCCGGCACAGTGAGCGACGGCAGCTCGGCCGGGCAGGTACCTGAGACGCGGCCGCGTTCGCCGCCGCCGTGATGACCGGTCCGGCGGCGGCGCGGTAGTGGGCGGGTTGGTGGTCGGCGCAATGGTGGCGGGCGGATTCGTGGTCGGGCCGGTGGCCGACGGGCTGGCGGTGGGGGTGCCCGTCGTCGAGGGGCTGGCGGTCGGGGAGCCCGTGGTCGAGGGGCTCGCCGAGGGCGAGCCCGTGCCGGTCGTGCCGACGGTCCCCGGCTCCGTGGCCACCGCGTCGGCGGCCTGATTCGTGGTCCGGGAACCAGGGGGTCCGGGGCCGCTGTTCCCGTCGGCGCGAGCGTTGTCGTGGTGACCGCGATGGCGGCGGAGACGCCCGGGCGACCCCGGCGGCGACGGCTTTCTTCTTGCGCCCCATGCCGCCAAGCAGGGTGGCGGCGAACGAACCGCCGGCCGCGCC
>CAVPBZ010000003.1:0-6002 GCA_963702235.1 uncultured Actinomycetes bacterium | reverse complement strand
CCGGCCAGGTCCAGCCCCGGCACGTTCAGGTCCAGGTAGCCGTGCTCGCCGGTGTACGCCTCCGGCCACCGGGCGGCCGGGGTGTCCGGGCTGATCCCGTGCTGGTCGAACCAGTCGGCCGGCGGCTCCAGGACGGGGCGGACCGGCAGGCCGAATATCTGCGCGAACTCGAGGTCGCGCTGGTCGTGCGCGGGAACCGCCATGATCGCGCCGGTGCCGTAGCCCATCAGCACGTAGTCGGCCACGAACACCGGCACCGGCTCGCCGGTCATCGGGTTGACCGCGAAGGAGCCGGTGAAGACGCCGGTTTTCTGGAAGCCCTCCTGCTGCCGCCGCAGGTCGGTGAGCCGCGCGGCCGCCTCCCGGTACGCCCGGACCGCCGCCGCCGGGGTCGAGTTGTCCCCGTCCTGCTGGCTCGCCTCGGGATAGCGCCACTCCTGCGGCGTTCCCTCCGGCCAGCTTGCAGCCGACGCCAGCTCGTTGACCAGCGGATGCTCGGGCGCCAGCACCATGTACGTGGCGCCGGCCACCGTGTCGGGCCGGGTGGTGTACACGCGGATCTTCTCGTCCGAGCCGGCCACCGGGAACGCGACGCTGGCGCCGTGGCTCGGCCCGATCCAGTTCCGCTGCATCGTCTTGATCGACTCTGGCCAGTCGAGCGTGTCGAGGTCGCGCAGCAGGCGGTCGGCGTAGGCGGTGATGCGCAGCATCCACTGCCTCAGCGGGCGCCGGTACACCGGGTAGTTGCCGATGTCACTGCGGCCGTCGGCGGTGATCTCCTCGTTGGCCAGCACCGTGCCCAGCCCGGGGCACCAGTTGACCAGTTCCTCGGAGATGTAGGCGAGCCGGTAGCTGTCCACCACCTGGCGCCGCTGCAGCTCGGTCAGCTCGGCCCACGGCAGCCGGTCGGGGTTAGCGTCGCCGGCGGGCTCTCGTTCTCCCGATTCGAATCCGGCCACCAGTTCCCCGATAGGCCGAGCGCGTTCGGTACCGGGATCGAACCAGCTATTGAAGATCTTGAGGAAGATCCACTGGGTCCACTTGTAGTAGGTGACGTCCGTGGTCGCGAACTCGCGGCGCCGGTCGTGGCCCAGCCCGAGCCGGCGCAGCTGGCGCCGCATGTTGGCGATGTTGTTCTGCGTGGTGATCGCCGGGTGCTGCCCGGTGTCCAGCGCGTACTGCTCGGCCGGCAGCCCGAACGCGTCATAGCCGAACGGGTGCAGGACGTTGCGGCCCGTCATCCGCAGGTAGCGCGCGTACACGTCGGTGCCGATGTAGCCAAGCGGATGGCCGACGTGCAGCCCCGCGCCGCTGGGGTAGGGGAACATGTCCATGACGTAGAACTTCGGCTGGCCGGCGACCCGGTCGAATCCCTCGGCCAGCGGGCCGGAAGGGTTCGGCGTGTTGAACGTCCCTTCCGCCTCCCAGTACTCCTGCCAGTGCAGCTCGATCTCATTGGCGAGATGCGCGTCGTAGCGGAACGGAGGGTGGTCGCCGGCGGGCGCGGCCGCAGCTGCGCCCTGGTCCGGCCCGTCGGGGCTGGCACTCTCGCTCATGAGATTCTCACCACGATCGACTTGGTCCATCAAAAAAGCCCCTCGGACACGAGGGGTCGCCACGCTGACTCAGGTTGTCAGCGCGGCGTCCTGAGAAGCAGCCGTACGGCTCGCATACCACCTAGGCTAGCGCAGCGCTAGCCAGCCAGCATCCTCAACCATGACGGGCCACACCTGCAGGTCCGGCGGGGAAGCCCGGCAGGCCGGCCCCGCAGCCCGCCCCGTTCGGACCGGCAGGTCACCCGCCCGCACCCGAGACGGTGATCTCGCGCCACAGCCCGCCGTTGAGGTTGAGGTTGTTGCCGTGCGCCTGGCCCGGGCCCGAGTCGCCGATGTAGGTGTACAGCGGGTGCCCGTTGTAGGTGACCTGGCTGGTCCCGTCGGTGCGCTTGATGGTGGTGAACGTGCCCGGCACGCCCGCGGCATGCGCGGTTGATCCGGTGACGGGGGGCCAGTAGGCGGCGCAACTGCCGTAGCAGGCCGACTTCGTCGCGGTGTCGGGAGCGAACGAGTAGAGCGTGAACCCCTTGGCATTGGTCAGCACGGTCGCGCCGCCGATGGTCGCGGTCCGCAGCGCGCCGGGTGCGGCAGCGGCCGCCGGCCCGGAACTGCCGGCCCCCGCGACCGCGACTCCCAGCAGGACCAGAGCGACCACCACCAGGCCTGCGGCCAGCCTTCCCGCGGCTTTGACGACCGCGGCGGGGACCTGGGCCAGGGCGCGGTCAGGGCCCTTCGCCGGGCCGGCCGCGAGCGAAGGAGCAAGCGCGAAGGCGGCCAGTGCCGCGAAGGCGGCTACCTCCAGGATGCCGGCGACGATCCCGGCGGTGGTGCGCACCTCCTTGAACCCGAACAGGCCGATCCAGACCGACAGGAGGTAGCCGCCGAGGGTGGCCAGGGCGAACCCGCCGGCCGCGAGGGCAGCTAGCCGGGTGCGCAGCGCCAGCACCCCCAGGCTGAGGCCAAACGCTGCGATGACCTGCAGCAAGAAGAGCCAGCCGATGGTCGGGATGGTCCGGTAGCCGGTCAGGTAGAGGTCAAGATGGATCGCCCCGCTGGCGGTCAGCAGGCCGGCGCCCGCGACCAGCAGCACGGCCGGCAGCCCGCCCGGCGCCGACGGCGCTCGCTCCGTGGCTCCGGTAGCTCCGGTCATCACGTTTCCCCGTCGTGTCATCATGTCTTCCCTGTCATATCGTCGCGCGGCCCGCCCGCGCCGTTGCGGGCGGGCCAGCATCTGCACGCCGCAGCCGGCAAGCCAGGGCAGCGGGAGGGCACACGCTGCCCTGGCGCCGGCGGCAGCCGCCGCCGCCTGGGCCTGGTTGGCAGCGGCAGCTGCCGGGCGGTGCGAGAGCAGCGGCTGTGCCGCCTGCTGCTCTCGCCGCTGGGGGTTCTGCTGTCGGCTCAGTACCCGTAGCCGCCGCCGGAGCTCGATGAGGAGCTCGACGCGGGCGCGGGCGCGGCGCTGCCGGAGACGACGATCTCCTTCCAGAGCCCGCCGGACAGGGTCAGGCCGTTGCCCTTGGCCTGGCCCGGCGCGGTGTCGCCGACGTAGGTGTACAGCGGGTGCCCGTTGTACACCTCCTGAACAGAGCCGTCGGACCGCGTGATCGTGCCGAACTTGCCCATGATCCCGGTCGCGGTGACCGGGCCCTTCACGGGCGGCCAGTACTTCGCGCACGCTCCGTTGCAATTTGACCTGGTCATGGTGTCAGGGGCGAACGAGTAGAGCGTGAACCCCTTGGCATTGGTCAGTACCGTCGCGCCGCCGATCTTGGCGGTCTTCACGGTGTTCGACGTGCTGGCAGGCGTTGTCGCAGCACTCGATGAGCTCGCCGAGGCGCCCGAGCCGGCGGAACTCGCGGGCGACGAGCTACCGCAGGCAGCGACGGCGAGCGTTCCGGCTGCGAAGGTGGCTGCTGCCACCCATCGAATACGCATCGCTTATCTCCATTTCATACCGAAAGATGTTGTACAGGCCGGGCTGCGGCCTGCTCTCACCGACCACATGGTGTGGCGTCCTACACCCAGACCACGTATCGCTGGGCGTAACCGTTCAACCGGGGCCGGGAGCCACCGGAAACACTGGTTCGCCAGACCTTTACCTCCCCCGTCTGCCCTGCTTCGTATCCCCGGTTCGCTGGTACGCCCGGCGTTGTTTCTCTCGGTTCCCCGGTTCTCCTGGCGTCGTGTCCCCCGTCCCCCGCGTCGTGTTCCCGGGGTTGCTGGCCCCGGCCAGCCCTTACGAGACCCAGTGAAGTGGATCTTTAACAGAGAGTAACGGCCCGTGCGCCGGTGCCGTGCATCCAGGCGTGCGTCGCGGGCACGGTGCCGTGCATCCAGGCGTGCGTCGAGGCACATGGTGGCCGGTGCAGACGACGCAGCACTCGGCGCAGCGCGGCCGGGGACGGGGTCCCCTGGGCTAGCGAAGGGACACAGCGATTTCTCAGGCCCTGGGCAGGCGGCAGCGGGCAGGAGCGCGCGGCCGATGGTGCCGAACGCCGCCGGCGATGGTGCGTGCCGAAGTGGGATGGTGCGTGCCGACGGAGCGCCCGGGCGTCGCCTTCGCGTGCGTACGAAGCACGGCGCAGCGGTCCAGGCTGGCGAGCCGGACCTGTCCGGCAGCCGAGTGGCGCCAGCCGGATCAGAGGCGGCGGAGTACTGCGACGACCTTCCCGAGGATCGTGGCCGTGTCGCCGGGGATCGGCGCGTAGGCGGGGTTGTGCGGCATCAGCCAGACGTGCCCGTCGGACCGCTTGAACGTCTTGACCGTGGCCTCGCCCTCGATCATCGCCGCGACGATATCTCCGCTCTCCGCGACGGGCTGCTGCCGCACCACTACCCAGTCGCCATCCGCGATCGCTGCATTGATCATGGAATCACCCGCGACCTTGAGCAGGAACAGCGTGCCCTCGCCGACGATCTGCTTAGGCAGCGGGAACACGTCTTCAATCGCTTCCTCGGCGAGGATCGGGCCGCCAGCGGCGATCCGGCCGACCAGGGGGACGTACGTCGCTCCCTGGGACGGGATGTCGGCGCCGCCCGGGGTGACGTCGAGCACCGCGTCGTTGTCAGGCTCGCGCTCCGGCCGCACCGCGGGATGGCCAGGCAGCCTGACCTCCACCGTCCGCGGCCGGCCCGCGTCACGGTGCAGGTACCCCTTGCTCTGCAGCGTGGACAGCTGGTACGACACGCTGGATGTGCTGGTCAACCCCACCGCCTCACCGATCTCGCGCATCGACGGCGGATAGCCGCGGCGCTGAACGGACTCGCGGATGACCTGGAGCACCTTGCGCTGCCTCCAGGTGAGCACGTGATCGGGGTCAGGACGATCAGGCGTGTCGATGACGACCGCGGGAACGCTGCCCTTGGGCTTGCGTCCCGGCCTGCCCTTGGGCCTGGCCGCGGCTGCGCCGTCGCCAGGCATGGGCGAGGCTGGCCGCCCGCCGCCCTGCTCGCTACTGCTGTCCATGATCTGACCTCCAGATCGGATGGTTGCGTTCTGAGCAGACGTTAGCGCTTTCGCTGTCAGATCTCAAACATCTGTTCGACGCGTCGCGAAAATGTCGGACCCCTTCGGTAAAACAGATCGTGCGACCACGCGTTCGATCGAACATACATACGTCGAACGGGTGTACGATCGAACTGTCATTCGTTCCAAGGAGGCCCAGATGAGCGCCATGCCGACAGCGGTCATGCCGACAGCGGCAGAGTCCCGGCCAGTCCCGGCCGCGCTGGCCCCGACGGTAGTAAGGCCGCGCCAGGCCGGCCTGCGGGTGATTCCGGCGGCGGGTCAGCGGACACGGTCAGGACAGCGGGCGCGGACGGCTGGCGGCAGGGCCCGCCCGACTGGCGTGCGCGCCTGTTCCACGGCCCTGCGCGCCACTCCGGCGACCGCCGTCCTGGGCGCTGCCCCGGCGACCGCGGTACTCATCATTCCGCAGGGCAGGCCGTCCCGGCCCGCTGCAGACTCCCGGAGCCTGCGTCTCACCAGTCGCGGGCGCGTCGTTCTCGCGGTGGGCGCCGCTGCCGCGGCGAGCCTGTTCGGGCTGGCCGCGGCCGGCAGCGCGCAGGCGGCGGACCACGGCACCCCGTCAGGCGCGGCCGGGCACTCTATGGCCCGGATCCTGGTCCAGCCAGGCCAGACGCTCTGGTCGATCGCGCTGCAGGCCGATCCGCAGGCCGATCCGCGGCTGGTCGTCCGGCAGATCATGGCGGTCAACGCGCTCTCCGGGGGCAGCGTCACCGCAGGCCAGCGCCTCCTCGTTCCCCGGACCTGACACTCAGCCACTCAGCCGCGCAGTTGCTGAGCCGGGGAGCCGTGCAGTTGCTCAGCCGGGAAGCCGCAGCTGCTCAGCCGCGCCGCCACGCCGTTGCCCGGCTGCGCCGATCCTCACCACACCGCCGGGCCCATGCTCAGCCGCTCACGTGCGCCGATGCTCAGTCCGCTCT
>CAVPBZ010000002.1:0-209403 GCA_963702235.1 uncultured Actinomycetes bacterium | reverse complement strand
GCACGAGTTCTCCACCGTGCCAGGCGTCAAGGAAGACGTCACCGACATCATCCTGAACCTGAAGGAGCTCGTCGTCTCTTCAGAGCAGGACGAGCCCGTGGTGATGTACCTGCGCAAGCAGGGCCCCGGCGAGGTTACCGCCGCCGACATCGCGCCGCCGGCCGGCGTCGAGGTACACAACCCCGAGACTCGCATCGCCACCCTGAACGGCAAGGGCAAGCTGGAGATGGAGCTCACGGTCGAGCGCGGCCGCGGCTACGTCTCCGCTGCGCAGAACAAGCAGCCCGGCCAGGAGATCGGCCGGATCCCGATCGACTCGATCTACTCGCCGGTGCTCCGGGTGACCTACAAGGTCGAGGCGACCCGAGTGGAGCAGCGCACCGACTTCGACCGGCTGATCCTTGACGTCGAGACCAAGCCGTGCCTGCGTCCCCGTGACGCGGTGGCCAGCGCCGGCAAGACGCTGGTGGAGCTCTTCGGCCTGGCCAGGGAGCTGAACGTCGAGGCCGAGGGCATCGACATGGGCCCGTCGCCCACCGACGCCGCTCTGGCCGCCGACCTGGCGCTGCCGATCGAGGAGCTCAACCTCACCGTCCGGTCCTACAACTGCCTCAAGCGCGAGGGCATCCACTCCGTGGGCGAGCTCGTGGCCCGCAGCGAGCAGGACCTGCTCGATATCCGCAACTTCGGCGCGAAGTCGATCGAAGAAGTCAAGCAGAAGCTGATCGACATGGGGCTCGCGCTCAAGGACTCTCCGCCCGGATTCGACCCGGGGAGCGCGGCTGACAGCTACGGCGCGGACGACGACGACAGTTACGTCGAGACCGAGCAGTACTGATCCTGCGAACCGACCCGACCGGCAGCAACCGAGGAGAATCCGATGCCCACGCCCACCAAGGGCCGCCGGCTGGGTGGCAGCCCTGCTCACCAGCGGCACATCATGTCCAACCTGGCCTCGGCCCTGTTTGAGCATGGCCGGATCACGACCACGCACGCCAAGGCGCGCCGGCTCCGCCCGGTGGCCGAGCGGCTGATCACCTTCGCCAAGCGCGGCGACCTGCACGCGCGGCGACAGGTGCTCACCGTCGTGTCTGACAAGACGGTCGTGCACACGCTCTTCACCGAGATCGGCCCCGGCTTCGCCAGCCGCCAGGGCGGTTACACCCGGATCACCAAGATCGGCCCGCGGAAGGGTGACAACGCCCCGATGGCCGTGATCGAGCTTGTCCGGGACGAGGAGGAGGCCAGGCCGCGCCGCCGGGCCAGGCGGCCGCAGGCAGCCAGCGCTCCCGCGGTGGCCACGCCGGCGGCCGCTTCGGCCACGGCCGCTCCGGCGGAAGCCGAGGAGGAAGCCACGACATCCGCGGCGGCCACCGAGCCGGTGGACGTCGCGGCGATCGCCGACGCTGAGGCGGCGACCGCTGGCGCTGAGGTGGCGACCGCTGACCCTGAGGTGGCGACCGCCGACGTTGAGGCGGCGACCGCTGGCGCTGAGGTGGCGACCGCTGACGCTGAGGCGGAACCTGCCGATGCCGAGGTCGCCGGTACGGCAGACGCGGAAGCCGAGCCCGCGGACGAGGCTGAGGCCACCGGTGCTGGCGCCGAGCCCAAGCCTGCCGCCGGCGACGCCGGCGACGCCACCGCGTCCTGACCGGCGCTTCCTGAGCCGCCGGACAGGGACCCCTCCACCGGGCCCGGTGAGCGGCGCTGGAGGCTGAACGCGCCGCGGCCTGGCCCGGGGTCCGGCTACGCATCGGCCTCGCCTACGACGGCTCAGGCTTCTCCGGCTGGGCCAGCCAGCCAGGCCGCCGGACGGTCCAGGAGGTTGTCGAGGCCGCGCTCGGGTTGCTGCTGCGCCTCCCGGCCCCGCCGGCGCTGACCGTAGCTGGGCGCACCGACGCCGGGGTGCATGCCCGCGGCCAGATAGCTCACGCGGACGTTCCCGCCGCGAGCTGGGCCCCGGCTGAGCCCGCTGCGCTGCGGAGCATGGCCGGGCTGCTGCCGGCCGACATCCGGGTCCGCTCCATCACGGTCGCGCCAGACGGATTCGACGCGCGGTTCTCCGCGCTCTGCCGCCGGTACTCCTACCGGGTCTGCGACGATCCAGCCGCTGCGGACCCGCTGCGCCGCGGCGACACCCTCTGGCACCGGCGGCCGCTCGACGTCGCCCGGATGAACGAGGCCGCCGAGGCAGTCCTGGGGGAGCATGACTTCGCCGCGTTCTGCCGCCGCCGAGAGGGCGCGTCCACGGTCCGCAGCCTGATCCGGCTGGAATGGGTCAGGCCGTCCTCCGGCGAGGCCGTGGCCGAGGTGGTGGCGGACGCGTTCTGCCACAACATGGTCCGCGCCCTGGTCGGTGCCCTGCTCGCGGTGGGTGACGGCCGCCGGCCGGTGGGCTGGCCGGGTGCGGTCCTCGCCGCCGGGGTCAGGGACCCTGCGGTCCACGTGGCTCCGCCGCACCCGCTGTGCCTGGAAGAGGTCCGCTATCCGCCGGATGCGGAGCTGGCGAGCCGGGCGCTCGCCACCCGCCGGCGCCGCTAGAAGGGCTGTCCTGGCTGCCGGGCCCGGCCACCACCCTGGCCGCTGTCCTGGCCGTCCCTAGCCGGGCTACCGCCCGGCCTACTTCGGGGGTGCGAGGAGCGGCTGTCCGGCCAGCGCCGTGAAAGACCGGCTCAGCGTCTTGAGCATCCGTACTTTCCCGGCGTGGCTGGTGGGGTTGCGCCCGTTGCTGTAGGTGGCCAGGGCGTAGACGATGTACTGGCGGTACACGGCGTCGTAACCGAAGCCGACACTCCTGCTGACCGCGGTCGTCCCGCTTCTGGCGGGCCCGTCGAGCCCGACGAACCATACGTCCGGCCCGAACTTCCCGCTTTGCTCCGCCCGGCTCGCTGCACCCGAGCCGGGCAGTTGCGCCACGCCTGCCGTAATCGCGTACTGCTTGGCGCTGTCCACGAACGTGGCCCGCACCACCCGCTGGCACCCGGCGGATGTCAGCGCGGTGGCGAAGGCGCCCCGGGCGGTGCTGGCGCATCGCCTGGTCTGCACCGCAACGACGCGACTGAACCGGATGCCATCGACCACCACCTGGGCGTGCGGAAAGATCATGGCCGTGCTGACCGGGCCCGGGTTGGTCAGCACGCCGCTCACCGCTCGGGCGGGCTGACTGCCGCGGGCGGTCGCGTGGCGGCCGCCCGGGGCCGGGCCCGGGGTGTGGCCGGCCTTGCCGCCGGAGTGCCGGCTTAGGACGACCGCGATGGTCGCGAGCAGCGCGACGGCCACGACCGTGGCGGTGGTCAGCAGCGCGGTCCGCCGCCGTTTGCGCGGGCGCCGGAAGCTACCCGGTGCTTCCGGGACGGGCCCGTGCGCTGGGTCCAGGTAGCCCGCCCCGGCAGCTGTCGGCCACGCGTCAGCGAGCTGCAGCCAGTCCGGTGCACCGCCGGCCGCACCAGGCCGATCCGGGGCACCCGGAATACCTGCAGCGTGGGGATCGTCATGGCCGCCCGGGATATCCGTGCCCGCCGGAACGCCGTGCGGCCCGAGTGCCTCTGGCCTCATTAACGGCCGGAGATCCGGGCCGGGTGCAGGCGGGAACTCTGCATCCCACCCGGGGCCGTAGCTGTACGGCACGGGCGGGTCCGGGTCGTAGCTCTGCGGATTCTCGCCGGCCCGAGGCGGCGGCACCAGCGGGCCTCGGCGCCCGCCACGATAGCCGTTGCCTCGATCAGGACTCGAACCCACGACTGCTCCTTTTCCTCGTGGTTGCCACGACGGTGCGCGCCTGCTCCGGGCGATGAGCTACCGGTGGGCGTGTGCCCGCGGCTAGGGGACCTGGGGCTGCCCCGTGACCATGCGGCTGGTCAGGCTCACGTTCGCGGTCTGGCTGATGAGAATCCGCGGAAAACGCCTTGAGCTGTTTCTTCTCCGCTGACGTCTTGGGCGCACGATGGGTCGTGAACTCGACCCAGGTCAGGATCAGGTAGTGCCCCTTGACCTCGGCTTCCTCCAGGCCGGTGCCCTTGGTCAGGCTGTGCGTCGGGCCGGACGGGGCCGTCAGCTGGGCGATGAACTGACTGGAGCCGGTAACTTTCCCGACCTTGCTGGCGTCGGCGAAGTTGCTCAGGTTGAGCACGCCGACGGTTCCCATCAGCTTCTGCGCCACGGCCAGGTAGCTGGCCCGCATGACCTGGCTGCATCCCGACTTACGGACAACCGCGTGTAGCTTCGTGCCGAATACGGCACGGGCGCAATTAGTGCTGCCATCCTGGGCCGTCCTGGTGTAACCGGCGCTTCCCACCGTGAACTGGGCCGGGAACAGCTGGCTGAGCGTGAGCGGCGACGGGTCGCCGGCCCGGGTGGTGATGTGCTGCCAGGTGCCGAGGCTCGGCGACGCGTGACTGGCCTGCGCTGCCGCCGGCGCTGCCGCCGATAGAGCATGTGAGACGGGTACCTTTGCCTTCGCGGGTGCGTGCCCGCTGGGATGCTGCAATGCCATCACGGCGACGGCGGCGACGGCCGGCACGCAGACTCCGGCGACGACCATCCGCCTGCGCGTGCGGACTTTCCGCCTGGCCGTCTTGCGTGCCGTCGCCGCGGCGGCCCGCGTGCGCCCGGCCGCCCGCGCCGTCATGCTCGCACCGCCGTCGGGCGGCGCTCCGGCGTCAGGCTCGGACAGGCTGGCTGCAGTGCCCTGATGCGTTGCGGTGCGGCCTGCGGGCGGAGCGGGCGCCTCGGCCGCAACGGCCAGCTCATCGGCGAGGCTGGCGGCCCAGGCAGCGACGTCACTGTCGGAGAAGTCAGCCAGGTCGTCGTCAGCCAGGTCGCCGCGGGCGCGCTCGGCCAGCGCGACTCCGCCGGCGCCCGGTCCCGGCGGATCGAAGGCGCTGCCGGTGTCGGACCAGGTCGGTGCCGAGAGCGGCAGGTCATCGGGGGTCAGCGAAGCCGGCGCCGGCTCGTTCCATGCGGAGAACTCGCGCTGCGGGTACCGGGGGCCGGGATCGCCTGGCCGCGGCGGGTAACCGCGCGCGGGCCCTGGCCGTGACCGCCCGGGACGGACCGCGGCCGTCCCCGGGGTGCTGTCCGGCAGGCTTCGCCGCGCGGGCAGGAACCCGTTGCCCTGCTGCGGGACGCCACCGGCGCCGGGGCGGCCCGCCGGAGCATCACTGGCCGGGACATCACTGGCCGGGGCGTAGCCGGACGGGGCGTAGCCGCTGAGTGCGTATCCCGCCGCGGCATCAGCGGCAGAGGGGTAACCAGCCGGGACATCGACGGCTGGCGGATAACCCCGCGGTGCATGATCGGCAGGGGCATAACCCCGCGGCGCATGATCGGCAGGGGCATAACCCCGCGGCGCATGATCGGCAGGAGCGTGACTGCCGGGAGCGTAACCATCCCGGGCATGGCCCGTACGTGCGTGCCGGGCCTGCTCCCCGCGAGGCCGTGGCACGTCCGTCGCACCCGGCTGCGCCGCGTGCCGCTGGCCGGTGAGCGGAGCGGATCCCGGGCCGACGTTCCTGGCCTGCCCATTCCGGGCGGATGCCGCATATCCGCTGCTCGCGGGGATGATCTCGTACGGCTCGTCATCGAACCCCGCCTGCACGGGCGCGTAAGCATGCTCCCCGGACTGGTAGCGCCACCACTGATCAGGCGGGGCGGTGACCTGATCGCCCGGATAATTCATGCGGTGAGCGTATCGCTGTGCGCGGCGCGGGATGCGTTGTCCGGAGTTTTTCCTGGTCGGCGCGGTGGTGACAGAGCGCTCCGCGGGCTCAGGGAAGGCCGCTGCGCGCCGCTCGCCGCGGGCGGCAGGACGCCGTGACGGCCGGGCATTCGTGCTCGCGCGCCCCGGCCCGGCGACCGGGCCCGCCGCGCTCGCTTTGACCACCGTCCTACCTGGCCGGTATCCTCCTTGAGGCGTCCGTCCGCTTCCGCGTACCGATGAGCTCCCCGCAGCGGAGCACGCCCTCGGGCGGTGGCGGACCGAGGTTTTTTCGCGCTCCCGGCTCCGGGAGCGGGTAAAGTCCCTAGACCAGCTGCATACGCGAAGGCTCATGACTGTGCGCACATTTACCCCGAAGGCCGACGACATCCAGCGTCAATGGCACGTTGTTGACGCTTCCGATGTCATTCTTGGACGCCTGGCCAGCCAGGTAGCCGTGCTCCTGCGCGGGAAGCACAAGCCCGTGTTTGCGCCGCACGTTGACACCGGCGACTTCGTGATCGTCATCAACGCCGAGAAGATTGCGCTCAGCGGCAACAAGCTGCAGCAAAAGTACGCTTACCGGCACTCCGGGTACCCGGGAGGACTGACCGCGGTCGCCTACGGCGACCTGCTGGTCAGGCACCCCGAGCGCGCGATCGAGAAGGCCGTCAAGGGGATGCTGCCGAAGAATTCGCTCGGCAGGCAGATGCTGCGCAAGCTGAAGGTGTACGCGGGTCCCGAGCACCCGCACCAGGCGCAGCAGCCTGCGCCGTTCGAGATCACGCAGATCGCGCAGT
The DNA here is from genome assembly GCA_963702235.1 of uncultured Actinomycetes bacterium. Taxonomy (GTDB): domain Bacteria; phylum Actinomycetota; class Actinomycetes; order Streptosporangiales; family Streptosporangiaceae; genus PALSA-505. The sequence continues at coordinate 202,908 of CAVPBZ010000002.1, read as the reverse complement.
AGCAGCCGCCAACCAGGAAGCATGAGGAAAGAATCGTGGCCGAGCCCACAACCGCGCTGACGCCCGACGAGAGCGCCGCGGGGGAGACCGAGGAGCACGCCTCGGAGTACACCACGGAGTCAGCTCCGGATAGCGGCACGCGCGCCTCGGCCGGCAGGCAAATCCTGACCGGCGTCGCGGGCGGCACTGGCCGCCGCAAGGAGGCGATCGCCCGGGTGCGCATCGCCCCCGGCGCCGGCCAGTGGAAGATCAACGACCGGACGCTGGACGGCTACTTCCCGAACAAGGTGCACCAGCAGCTCGTGAGCGAGCCGTTCGTCCTCCTCGGCGCGGATGATCACTTCGACGTGATCGCCCGCATCACCGGCGGCGGAGTGTCCGGGCAGGCGGGCGCGCTGCGCCTGGGCATCGCCCGGGCCCTCATGATCGTGGACCCGGAGAGCCGCCCGGCCCTGAAGAAGGCCGGCTTCCTTACCCGTGACGCCAGGGTCAAGGAGCGCAAGAAGTACGGGCTGAAGAAGGCCCGTAAGGCGCCGCAGTACTCCAAGCGCTGACCCCGGGCCAGGCCACCTCACCGGACAACCAGCGGAGGACACCCCTGCCTATGGGCCGGCTGTTTGGTACGGACGGCGTTCGAGGGATCGCCGGGCACGACCTGACCGCCCGGCTCGCCATGGAACTGGCGGCGGCCGCAGCGGACACCCTGGGCGCCGCAGGCACGTTCGACGCGGCCCGCGCCGCGCGGAGGCGTCCGCTCGCGCTGGTGGGGCGTGACCCCCGGGCATCGGGCGAGTTCCTTGAGGCGGCGGTCGTCGCGGGACTGGCCGGCGCTGGCGTTGACGTGCTCCGCCTGGGCGTCATCCCGACTCCGGCCGTGGCCTACCTCACCGCTCAGCTGGGTGAGTTCGGCGTGATGCTGTCGGCGAGCCACAACCCGGCGCCTGACAACGGGATCAAGTTCTTCGGCCGGGGCGGCCTGAAGCTGCCCGACGACGTCGAGGACGAGATCGAGGACAGGATCAGGCAGCGTGGCTCGGCCGCGGCCGAGCTGCCCGAGAACGGGTTCGGGCGGGTGAGCGACGCCTCGGCCGAGCACGAGCGGTACCTGGAGCACCTGGTCTCGTCGCTGCCATCGGCAACCGGTTACCCCGGCGCCGATGCCCGCGGCAGGCTGCCGCTGTCCGGCCTGCGGGTCGTCGTTGACTGCGCGCACGGGGCCGCGTACGAGATCGCCCCCGAGGCGCTCCGGCGCGCCGGAGCGGACGTCGTCGCGATCGGCGCGGAGCCCGACGGGCTGAACATCAACCAGGGCTGCGGCTCGACGTCGCTCGACGCGCTGTCCGCCGCGGTGATCGCTCACCACGCGGACGCCGGCATCGCCCACGACGGCGACGCGGACCGCTGCCTGGCGGTGGACGCCGAAGGGCAGACTGTCGATGGCGACCAGATCCTCGCCGTCCTCGCGCTCGGCTTCAAGGAGGCAGGCAGGCTCACGGGGGATACCGTCGTCACCACCGTGATGTCCAACCTGGGTTTCCGGCTGGCCATGCGGGACGCGGGCATCCAGGTGGTCGAGACGGCGGTGGGCGACAGGTACGTGCTCGAGGCCATGCGCGCCGGGCCGTACGCGCTGGGTGGCGAACAGTCCGGGCACGTCATCATGCTCGACCACGCCACCACCGGGGACGGGATACTCACCGGGCTGCAGCTGCTCGACGCGGTCGCGCGCCGCGGTCAGCCGCTCGGCGAGCTGGCCAAGGTGATGACCAGGTACCCGCAGGTGCTCGTCAACGTGAAGGGCGTGGACAAGTCCCGGATGGGGTCCGCTCCTGACCTCGACGCCGCCGTGGCCGCGGCCGAGAAGGAACTGGGCCCTCTCGGCCGGGTCCTGGTCCGCCCCAGCGGTACCGAGCCGGCGGTCCGGGTCATGGTGGAAGCCGCCGACCCCCTCGACGCAGAGCGCGTAGCCAGCAAGCTCGCCGAATCCGTCCGCGCCGCCCTCGCCTGACGAAGCCCGTAACCGCCTGCGGCGGCGTGGGCGCCGCCAGCGCGTGACCCCGCCTCGCGCTGCCCGCCCCGCCTGCGTGACGCTGCCCGCCCCGCCTGCGTGACGCTGCCCGCCCCGCCTGCGTGACGCTGCCCGCACGTCCCGCGCGTGACGCTGCCCGCACATCCCGCGCGCCACCCCGCGCCGTCCGCGGGTGATGCCGCCCTCGCGTGACCCGCCCCGCCCGCGTGACGCTGCCCGCTCCGCCCGTGCGTGACGCTGCCCGCACGTCCCGCGCGCCACCCCGCGCCGTCCGCGGGTGACGCCGCCCCCGCGTCACCCGCCCCGCCTGCGTGACGCTGCCCGCTCCGCCCCGCGCGTGACGCTGCCCGCACGTCCCGCGCGCCACCCCGCGCCGTCCGCGGGTGACGCCGCCCCCGCGTCACCCGCCCCGCCTGCGTGACGCTGCCCGCTCCGCCCCGCGCGTGACGCTGCCCGCACGTTCCCGTGCGTGACGCTGCCCGCACGTCCCGCGCGCCACCCCGCGCCGTCCGCGGGTGATGCCGCCCGCGCGTGACCCGCCCCGCCCGCGTGACGCTGCCCGCTCCGCCCGTGCGTGACGCTGCCCGCACGTCCCGCGCGTCACCCCGCGCCGTCCGCGGGTGACGCCGCCCCCGCGGGACTCCGCCCGCTCCGCCGCGCGTGACGCACCTCGCGCCGCGCTCGTGTGACCGCCCCGCGCCGCGGGCGTGACGCCACTCGCGGCAGCTTGATCGCCAACCCATGATCACCGTCGACTTTGCACACGCCACGACCAAAATAGGCCCGATTTGTCCGGATCCCATGGTCGTGCGGTGTGCAAAGTTGACCCAGGCGCCGACTTTCCATGCGTTCGGTACTCCCAAACCGGACAAAGCGGGACAGGAAATGGTCACAGCGCATGGAGAGTCGTAGGTCGCGGCTTCGAGGTGCCGACGGGGGGTAGTCAACAAGCTCCACGGCTTGCTGCGCGGGCCGGAATCTGATCCGTGGCAGGCTGGCGTTGTGATCGTAGGCATCGGGGTGGACGTCGTGGAGATCGCGCGGATCGAGATGGCGCTTAGCCGGACCCCCGCACTCGCCGTCCGCTTGTTCGCTGAAAGCGAACGCGATCTTCCTGCTGCCTCGCTCGCCGCGCGGTTCGCGGCAAAAGAGGCCACCGCCAAGGCCCTTGGTGCTCCGCCTGGCCTGGCCTGGACTGACGTGCAGGTGCGGCACGACGGATCCGGCCGCCCTGAGCTCGCGGTCAGCGGGACGGTCGCGCAGGCGGCGAGGATGCTAGGTGTCTCGCGCTGGCATCTCTCGCTGAGTCACGACGCCGGCGTCTCGGTTGCGATGGTCGTCGCGGAAGGCTGATCATCAGCTCCCGCCGATCACTTCGCCGCGATGCTGGCGGTCCGCGGGCTGACCGGGATGAGCGGGATGAGTGCGGATGGCCATACCGGTCAGGTCGTGGCGGCGCAACTGGTGGTGACCGCCACCGGTGCGCCCGTCGCCGGGCCGCCGCAGCAGGGGCTCTGCTAGAGGTGAGTGCGGATGGCATACCGGTCAGGTCGTGAGGGTCGTGGCGGCGGAACTGGTGGTGACTGGCGCGGATGTGCGCCCGTCGCCAGGTTGCGGTAGCGGGGCTGATAGGAGTGGAGGGGAGATCGGGCTGCCTGGCCAGGTCGTGACCGCCGCATGTGTCCCCGTCGCCGTGCTGGCGGCCGCGGGGTGAGGGGAGTGAGTCGGGATGAGGCAGGCCCACCAGGTCGCCAGGGTTCGCGCGGCCGAGAGTGCGCTGATGGCCACTCTGCCCGAGGGCGCGCTGATGCGGCGGGCCGCGTTCGGCCTGGCATCCGTGTGCGCGCGCCTGCTCGGCCAGCCCTATGGTGCGCGGGTGGTCGTGCTGGCGGGCAGCGGGGACAACGGCGGCGACGCCCTGTACGCCGGCGCCCTGCTCGCCCGCCGCGGCGTGGCCGTGCACGCGGTCACGGCCGGCTCGCGTACCCATGAGGGCGGGGCCGCAGACCTGCGCGACGCGGGCGGGCGGCTGCTCGAGCCGTCGGAACAGCCGGTGCCAAGACTGATCCAGGAAGCCGACCTGATCGTGGACGGCATGCTCGGCATCGGCGGCCAGGGCGGGCTGCGCGAGCCGTACGCGTCACTGGCCGGGCAGGCCGCCAGGTCGCCGGGGATCGTCGTGGCTGTTGACCTGCCGAGCGGCATCGACGCGGACACCGGCGTGCTCGACGGCCCGGCGGTGCAGGCAGACGTCACGGTTACGTTCGGCACCTGGAAGCCCGGCCTGCTGGTCGATCCCGGTGCCAGCCAGGCGGGTGTGACCGAGCTCATCGACATCGGCCTGGGGCCGTACCTGGACGCCCCCGACCTCATCGCATTCCAGTCAGCCGACGTGGGTGCGCTGCTCCCGGTGCCGGGCGCGGAGTCGGACAAGTACCGGCGCGGGGTGCTCGGCGTGGTCGCGGGCAGCAACCGGTTCACCGGCGCGGCCTGGCTTTCCGTCGGCGGCGCCGTGCGCGGCGGCGCCGGGATGGTCCGGCTGGTGTCGGCGCCGCCCGCCGCCGCAGTGGTCAGGCAGCACTGGCCCGAAGCCGTGATCACGGAAATCCCGGGTGAGGACGCCGACGCCGCCGAGCTGCTGCGGACCGCAGGGCGGGTGCAGGCCTGGACCGCCGGACCGGGGATGGGCACGGGGCAGGACTCCGGCAGGCTGCTTGCCGAAGTGCTGCGCTCCGGCGTTCCCGTCCTGGTGGACGCCGACGGGCTGACCCTGCTCGCGGCCGATCGCGGCCTGCTGCCCCGGCCGTACCAGACCCTGCTGACCCCGCACGCCGGCGAGCTGGCCAGATTGCTCGGCGCCCAGCCGGGCGATGTGGAGGCGCGGCGACTCGAGCACGCGCGGAAGGCGGCCAGCGAGCTGGGTGCCACCGTGCTGCTCAAGGGCTCCACCACGGTGATCGCCAGCCCGGAGCAGGGGGTGCCGGTGCTGGTGAACGCCACCGGTACCCCATGGTTGGCCACCGCCGGCACCGGCGACGTGCTGTCCGGGCTGGCAGGCTCGCTGCTCGCGCAGGGGCTGGCCACCGCGGACGCGGCCGCCGCGGCGGCGTACCTGCACGGGCTCGCCGCCCGCCTCGCCGCGGCCGGCGGCGGTTCCGGCGCCGGCGAGGACGACCTGAGCCGCACCAGCGGGCTCGCAGAGCTGCCGGTGCCCGTGCACGGGAGCTCCGCTGCCGCCCCCATCGGCGCCTCCGACCTGCTGCACGCGCTGCCAGCTGCGATCCGGGCGGTGCGGTCAGCGGCGCGCCAGGCCGCTGAGGACGGCGGTTAGCGCAGCGCGGAGGGTTCGCTCGGAGCCGTTCGGGAAAACCGGGTTGCGGAGACCGGGGCCGGACCGGCAGGCCCTGGCACCGGCAGCGGGCTGGCACACTTGACCGTCGTGAACATCTTCGGGGAAGCCGTCGTCGACCTGGCTGCGATCAGGGAGAACACCGCGGCGCTCGGTGCGCACGCCCGGACCGCCGGGCTGATGGCCGTGGTCAAGGCCGATGGGTACGGGCACGGGATGATCCCCGCGGCGACGGCGGCGCTGGCCGGCGGGGCGAGCTGGCTCGGCGTCGTGGCCGTGGCCGAGGCCATCGCGCTGCGCGAGGCGGGGATCACCGCGCGGGTGCTGTGCCTGATGGATGACCCGCAGGCGCCGCACGCCGAGGCCATCGGGCGCGAGGTCGATCTGTGTGTCGGCGCCCTCGGCACGCTGGCCAGGGTCACGGCCGCCGCACGGTCGGCGGGACGGCCAGCCAGGGTGCACCTCAAGGCGGACACCGGCATGTCACGCGGCGGCGCGACCGCCGCCGACTGGCCCGCGCTCGTGGACGCCGCGCTGGCCGCGCAGGCCTCCGGCTACCTCGACATCACCGGGCTCTGGTCGCACCTGGCCTGCGCCGACATGCCCGGCCATCCGTCCGTCCCGGCACAGCTCGCCGCGTTCGGTGACGCCGTCGAGCTGGCCGAGAAGGCCGGGGCGCGACCGGAAGTCCGGCACCTGGCCAACACCGCGGCCACCCTGACCCTGCCGCAGACCTGGTTCGACCTGGTCCGGCCCGGCGGGGGGATCTACGGCCTGTGCACGCTGCCCGGCGGCCCGCCTGGCTGGCTGCGGCCCGCGATGACGGCCAGGACCCGTTTCGTCCAGGTCAAGCGCGTCCCGGCCGGGTCGGGCGTGTCGTACGGGCACCGCTATGTCACCCGGGCGCCGACCACTCTCGGGCTGGTGCCGGTGGGCTACGCGGAGGGGGTGCCGAGGTCCGCCTCCGGGGTGGCGCAGGTGCAGGCCGCCGGGCGGCGCCGGACGATCTCCGGCACCGTCTGCATGAACCAGTTCGTGGTCGACCTCGGCGACGGCCCGGCCGAGGCGGGGGACGAAGTGGTGCTGTTCGGTCCCGGCGACGACGGCGAGCCGACCGCGCAGGAATGGGGCGAGGCGCTCGGCACCATCTCTTATGAGATCGTTACCGCGATTGGTTGCCAATGGCCCAAAAGCTACCGTTGAGTAACCAGTGCGGGCCGGTCTCCTGACCGGCCGCAGGCGGGAGGAAGCATGGCCAGATGGCGGCGGGTCACCCAGATCGCCGGGATCACCGCGGGCGCCGCGGCGGCCGGGCTCGGGGTGGTGATCGCGGCCGAGCGGCTCGCGGCGCACCGGCTCCGGCTGTACCCGGACCCGGCGTCGGCCGAGCCGTTCGGCGAGCTGCGCGGGCGCGAGTTCGTCGTGCTCGCCTCCGACGGCGTGCCGCTGCACGTGGAGGTCAACGGCCCCGACGATGCCCCGGTCACGATCATCTTCTGCCACGGGTACGCGCTGCATCAGGACAGCTGGCATTACCAGCGCCGCGACCTCGCGTCCGCCGCCAGGCTGGTCTTCTGGGACCAGCGCGGGCACGGGCGGTCCGGGCGGGCCGGCGGGAAGCCGGTCACCGTGGACCAGACCGGCAGCGACCTGGCCGCGGTGATGCGGGCCGTGGTGACCGGCCGCTCCCGGGTCATCCTCGTCGGCCACTCGATGGGCGGCATGACGATCATGGCGCTGGCCGGGAAGCATCCGGAGCTCTTCGGCTCGACGGTCGCCGGCGCGGTCCTGATCGCGACCACGGCGGGCGGGCTGAGCGGCCCGGACGGCCTGGTGCCGGGCATGCCGTCGCCGCTGCGCACGTTCCTGCAGCGGGTCGCCCCCGCGCTGCTCGTGGTCGCCGCGGCCGGCCGGAACGCCCCCCTGGTGGAGCGCGGCCGGGAGGCGTCCAAAGAGCTGGAGCTGGTGGCCACGCGGTACCTGGCGTTCGGCGATCCGCAGGCCAGCATGACCCTCACCGAGTTCGTCGAGCGGATGATCCGCGAGGCGCCGGTCGGCGTCATCGCCGAGTTCTACAGCGCGCTGCTCGGCTGCGACCAGCGGGACGTGCTCGGCGTGCTGGGCCAGGTGCGGGTGACCGTCGTGACCGGCGACCGGGACCGGCTCGTCCCGCCGCGGCTCGGCACCGAGCTGGCCGCCGACATCCCCGGTGCCCGGCTGATCATGGTCGAGGGGGCCGGGCACGTGCTGATGCTGGAGCGCCCCGATGTCGTCAACGACGCGATCACCAGCGTGCTCGCCGAGGTGCAGCAGGGTAAGCGGTCGTGGAAGCTCCGGCGGTCGCGCGGCGAGGGAGGCGAGCGGGGAGTTGCCTGAAGAGATCCCCGAGGAGGTCACGGTGCCGACAGCCGCGGCCATGCGCGCGCTCGGCCGGCGACTCGGCGGTGTGCTGCGCCCGGGCGACCTGGTGCTGCTCGCGCCCGCTCGGGGCCGGCAAGACCACTCTGGTGCAGGGCCTGGGCGAGGCGCTGCGGGTACGCGGCCACGTCACCTCGCCGACGTTCGTCATCGCCCGGGTGCACCCGCCGCTCGGCGGCGGTCCCGGCCTGGTGCACGTGGACGCCTACCGGCTCGGCGGCCTGGCCGAGGTGGACGACCTCGACCTGGACCTCGACGGCTCGGTCACGGTGGTCGAGTGGGGCGAGGGCCTGGCCGAGGACTTGTCCGCCGACCGCCTGGAGATCACGATCGGCTTCCCGGCGGCCGGCCCCGGGGCGGACCCCTCCGGGGACGAACCGCGGGTCGTGCGGATCCGCGGCACCGGCACACGCTGGACTTCATCCGAGCGGCAGCACAGCCCGGCCGGGTAGCGGTAGCCACAGCGGCCGGGTAGCCACAGCGGCCGGGTAGCGCAACGCCGGCAGGCAGCACAGCGCGGCCGCGTAGCCGGCCCGGCCAGGAAGCGTAGCCAGCTCCGCTAGGAAGCGAGGCCAGCCCGGCCAGGAAGCAGGCGTCAGGTCCGGGTAAATTCCTCGTTTCCTGGCCTGCCGCACCGGCTGGAGGCTCTATAGTTCCGGCTTGTCCTGTCGATAGTCCCGGCTTGTCCGCTAGGCCGTCGCAGTCGGCCTAGACTGCCGATCACCGTCGCAGCCCGTTCCCCCGCCGTGCATGAGCACGGCGCGGATTCCCGCACCCCGGAGGCGTGCCGTGGCTCAGCAGGGGTCTGGCCCCCCGTGGGACACCCCGGTGGCCGTGCCGGGCGGGCACGCGCCTGTCGTGCCGGGCCCGCGCACGCCTGCACCAGGCGTGCCCGCGCCACACATGCCCGCGCCACGGATGCCCGCGCCACGGATGCCCGCGCCACGGATGCCCGCGCAAAACATGCCCGCGCAAAACACGCCCGCGGCACGGATGCCCGCGCAGGGCCTGCCCGGCCGGAGCCGGTCGTCCGCGGATCCGGCGGAGAGCGACGAAGAGCTCCCGTCCTGGGTCGTCCCGGACCCGGTGCGGCCGCCGCGGCGGCACAAGAGCTCACCCCGCCGTGACCGCGCCGAGCGGCGGGCCAGGCGGCTGCTTCCCGGCCGGGCCCAGGACGGCCGGGCCAGGCGGGCCCGGCGCAGGCTCCATGCCTGGACCGCCGTCGCGGGCGGCGCGGCCGTCATCGCGGTCCTCGTCATCGTCCTGCTGCCCGGCGGGTCCGGGGCCTCGCCCGCGGGGGCGAACGGCTTCGTCGCCACCTATCTGCCCGGCGAATACCGGTCCGTGCCGGATATGTGTACCTCGGTGTCGGCGGCCACGCTCGGCCAGTACCTGCCGGGCCAGCCCACCCGGGCCACGCTGCCGGGACTGACCGGCAACTCGGGCAACCAGTGCGACTGGACGCTGGACCGCAAGCCGGCGTACCGGCTGCTCCAGGTCACCGCGCAGGCGTACGCGCCGAGCGGCCTGGCCAGCGGCAACGGCAGCGCCACCTCGGCCGCGAAGGATGCCTACGCCCAGCTGCTGCAGGCCGACAGGCGGCCGCCGCGGGCCACGCACCTGCCGCCCGCCCGGATCACCGCGCTGCACGGGCTCGGTACCGTGGCGTTCAGCGCGTTCCAGGTGATCACCGCGGGCGGGGCCACGACGGACCGGGTCACGATCGTGGCCAGGCTCCGCAACGCGCTGATCACGGTGGAGTTCAGCGGCCTCAGCCACGCCAGGCGGGGCGGCTACGGGCCGGTCTCGCCGAGCCAGCTGGCGGCCGGCGCCGCCGCCGCGGCCCGGGACGCGCTGGCGAAGATCGGCTGACCGGCCGCGGCAGCGAGCGGCCTGGGATGAAGCAGGTCCGCGGGTCATCTACGCTGCTGGACGTGCTGCTGCTCGCGTTCGATACCGCCACCCCGGCCACCACGGCCGCGGTGCACGACGGCGAACGCGTGCTCGCCGAATCCACCGCGGTGGACGCCCGCCGTCACGGTGAGCTGCTCATGCCGTCCGTCACCAGGGTGCTCGACCAGGCCGGCGCGACCCGGCACGACCTGACCGCGGTCGTGGTCGGGACCGGCCCCGGGCCCTATACCGGGCTGCGCGTCGGGCTGGTCACCGCCCGCGTGCTCGCGGCCGTGCTCGGCATCCCGGCGCACGGGGTGTGCACGCTCGACGCGATCGCGCGCGCGTCGGTCACCGCGGCCGCGGGCCGCGAGTTCCTCGTCGCGACCGACGCCCGCCGCAAGGAGGTCTACTGGGCGCGGTACTCGGCCGCCGGCGCGCGCCTGGCCGGGCCCGCGGTCGGCAAGCCCGCCGCGCTGGACCCCGCGCTGCCCGCCGCCGGCGAGGGGCCGCGGCTGTACCCGGAGTCCTTCGGTGACCCGATCGGGCCACGCTATCCGGCTGCATCCATGCTGGCCGGTTATGCTGCCGAACGGCTGGCGGCCGGCGACGTGCTGCCGCCAGCCGAGCCGCTCTACCTCAGAAGGCCCGATGCCCAGGTCCCCGGTCCGCCTAAGCGGGTGTCGGCGGCGTGACCGTGCGGCTGCGGGGCATGCTTGCCGCCGACCTGCCCGCGGTGTTCGACCTCGAGCGTGAGCTGTTCCCAGAGGACGCCTGGAGCCGGGAGATGTTCGCCGATGAGCTCAGCGCCACGTCGGCGGGCAGGTACTACCTGGTGGCCGAGCAGGACGGGCGGCTCGCCGGGTATGCCGGGCTGCTGGCGCCGGTGGCTACGCGCGGCCACGGGCCGGGCGGGCAGGGCGACGTGCTGACGATGGCGGTCGCCCCGTCCCGGTGGGGGCAGGGCATCGGGTCCGCGCTGCTGCGCGCGCTGCTGGCCGAGGCGGCGCGCCGGGGCTGTGCCGAGGTGTTCCTCGAGGTGCGGGTGGACAACCCGCGGGCGCAGCAGCTCTACCGCAGGCACGGGTTCGCCGACGTCGGCGTGCGCCGCGGCTACTACCAGCCGAGCGGCACCGACGCCCTGGTGATGCGGCGGCCGGCGGATCCCGCGGACGTCACCCCGGCTGACCGCCTCCCGGCGGCAGTGTCGCCGGTGTCTCCCGCGCCGCCGCCTGCAGCGCCGTCGCCCGTGCCGCCCTCGCCGGTGCCGCCGCCTGCGGCGCCTGCGTCTCCCGGGCCCGCCTCCTGTGCGCCGGAGCGGCCGTCATGGTAGCTCCGCTGGTGCTCGGCATCGAGACGTCCTGCGACGAGACGGGCGCCGGGCTGGTCCGCGGCCGCGAGCTGCTCGCCGACGCGGTCGCATCCAGCGTGGACGAGCACGCCCGGTTCGGCGGCGTGGTCCCGGAAGTGGCGAGCCGCGCGCACCTGGAGGCGATGGTTCCCGCGGTTGACCGGGCCCTGGCGACCGCGGGCGAGAAGCTGGCCGCGGTGGACGCGATCGCCGTCACGGCCGGGCCGGGCCTGGCCGGCGCGCTGCTGGTCGGCGTGGCCGCGGCGAAGGCTTACGCGGTCGCGCTGGACAAGCCGCTGTACGGCGTCAACCACCTGGCCGCGCACATCGCGGTGGATCAGCTCGAGCACGGCCCGCTGCCGGCCCCCGCTATCGCCCTGCTGGTCTCCGGCGGGCATTCCTCGCTGCTGCTCGTGCCGGACGTCACGGCCGAGGTCGTGCCGCTCGGCGCGACCATCGACGACGCGGCCGGCGAGGCATACGACAAGGTGGCGCGGCTGCTCGGGCTGCCGTTCCCCGGCGGGCCGCCGATCGACGCGGCCGCCGCGGCCGGGGACGGGTCGGCGGTCGCCTTCCCGCGCGGCAAGTACCGGGACGGGACGCTCGACTTTTCCTTCGCCGGGCTGAAGACCGCCGTGGCCCGCTGGGTGGAGGCACGGCAGGCCGCCGGGGAGGCCGTCCCGGTGAACGACGTGGCCGCGTCGTTCCAGGAGTCGGTCGCGGACGTGCTGACCGCCAAGGCGGTGACCGCCTGCGAGGACAACGGGGTGACTGACCTGATCATCGGCGGCGGCGTGGCGGCTAACTCGCGGCTGCGCGCGCTGGCCGCCGAACGTTGCGCCGCGGCCGGGATCAGGCTCCGGGTGCCCAGGCCCGGCCTGTGCACCGACAACGGAGCCATGGTGGCGGCGCTCGGCGCCGAGCTGCTGGCCCGCGGCGTGCCGCCGTCGCCGCTGGATCTGGCCGCTGATTCCTCACTGCCTGTCACCGATGTGGTAGTCAGGTAGCAGGCCCCGGGATCTGGCACACTGCGGCTGGGGACGATCACCGTGCCATCAGATGCTCACGAGGGTGATGAAAGATGGACTCGACCGGCGCCGGGCGGCGCGAGTCGCCGGGCAGCGCTGACCACGTGGCCACCGCCATCGAGGTCGCCGTCTCGCCAGGTTCCAAAGAGGGCAGCGACCATGTGATCACCCTCCGCGATCCCAACGACCCGGACGGGCCTACGCTGGTCTTCACCCCGGCGGAATGGGACGCGTTCGTGGCCGGGGTGCGCGACGGGGAGTTCGACCTGGACGAGTCGGGCGCGCTGGTGGAGCTCGACAGCCAGGGCCGCCCCGTCCGCCCGGGCGGGAGCGGCGAGCCCGGCGGCCCGGCAGCCGGATAAGCCCGGCCCGCTGGCTGGTTCGGCCCGCTTTCGCGGCCCGTGTTGACGAGTCGCGCCGGGGTGGATACTGTTCGGGATTGGCACTCTCTAGTGTAGAGTGCTAATGCGACAAGGGCCGGTCTGGCACCCGCGACGACAGGCCGCCATGGTCGCCACTTAAACCCATCTCTCATTTAGCCTTTCCGGAGGGGGAGGTCAGATCGTGACGACCGCCACCAAGGTAGTTCTCAAGCCGCTCGAAGACCGCATCGTGGTCCGTACGCTCGAGGCGGAGCAGACCACCGCGTCGGGCCTGGTGATCCCGGACACCGCCAAGGAGAAGCCCCAGGAGGGCGAAGTTCTTGCGGTTGGTCCCGGGCGCTTCGACGACGCCGGCAGCAAGCGAGTCCCCATGGACGTCAAGGTTGGCGACGTGGTGCTGTACAGCAAGTACGGCGGGACCGAAGTGAAGTACAGCGGCGAGGAGTACCTGGTGCTCTCCGCCCGCGACGTACTCGCCATCATCGAGAAGTAGTGATCCGCGCCCGACGGGGATGCCGCGTCCTGCTGGGACGCGGCATTCCCGCCGGTTGCCGCCCGCTGGCGTGATCGCGGACACCCAATCCTGTAGAACCCGATTCAGAGCCCGAGGTTTTTATGGCCAAGATCATAGAATTTGACGCGGATGCGCGGCGCTCGCTCGAGCGCGGCGTGAACCGCCTTGCCGACGCCGTCAAGGTGACACTGGGGCCCCGCGGCCGCAACGTGGTCATAGACAAGAAGTGGGGCGCCCCGACCATCACCAATGACGGCGTTACCGTCGCCCGCGAAGTCGAGCTTGAGGACCCGTACGAGAACCTCGGCGCCCAGCTCGCCAAGGAAGTGGCGACGAAGACGAACGACATCGCCGGGGACGGCACCACCACCGCGACCGTGCTCGCCCAGGCGATGGTCCGCATAGGACTGCGCTCGGTGGCCGCCGGCGCCAGCCCGATCTCGCTCAAGCGCGGCGTTGACGCGGCGGCCGAAGCCGTGTCCGAGCGCCTGCTCAAGATGGCCCGCGAGGTGACCGAGCAGAGCGACATCGCGCACGTCGCCACGATCTCCGCCCAGGACCGCAAGATCGGCGAACTGATCGCCGAGGCCTTCGACAAGGTCGGCAAGGACGGCGTCATCACCGTCGAGGAGTCCCAGACCATGGGGCTCGAGCTGGAGTTCACCGAGGGCCTGCAGTTCGACAAGGGCTACATCTCGCCGTACTTCATCACCGACCAGGACAGGATGGAGGCCGTCCTCGAAGACGCCTACATCCTGCTGAGCGCCGGCAAGATCTCCTCGATGTCGGACTTCCTGCCCATCCTTGAGCAGGTCGCCCAAGCCAAGAAGCCGATGCTGGTGATCGCCGAGGACGTGGACGGGGAGGCTCTGTCCACCCTGGTGGTGAACAAGATCCGCGGACTGCTCAACGTGGTCGCGGTGAAGGCCCCCGGGTTCGGCGACCGGCGCAAGGCCATGCTCGGTGACATAGCCGTCCTCACCGGCGCCGAGGTGATCAGCGAGGAAGTGGGCCTGCAGCTTGAGCGGGTCAGCGTGGACATGCTCGGCACGGCCCGCCGGATCGTGGTAACCAAGGACACCACCACGATCATCGACGGCGGCGGCGACGCGATCGCCATCCAGGAGCGGATCCGCCAGAATCCGCACCGAGATCGAGGGCACCGACTCCGACTGGGACCGCGAGAAGCTGCAGGAGCGGCTGGCGAAGCTGTCCGGCGGCGTGTGCGTGCTCCGGGCGGGCGCGGCGACCGAGGTCGAGCTGAAGGAGAAGAAGCACCGGCTCGAGGACGCCATCTCCGCCACCAGGGCGGCGATCGAGGAAGGCATCATCGCCGGCGGTGGCAGCGCGCTGGTGCAGGTCGCGGCCGAGCTCGGTGACCTGGGCCGGACCGGGGACGAGCTGACCGGCGTGCACGTGGTGCGTGACGCCCTGAGCGAGCCCTGCAAGTGGATCGCGCTGAACGCCGGCGCCGAAGGTGCCGTGGTCGTCGCCAAGGTGGCGACCCTGGGCGAGGGCAAGGGCTTCAACGCGGCCACCGGCGAGTACGGCGACCTGCTGGTGCAGGGCGTGATCGACCCGGTGAAGGTGACCAGGTCGGCCGTGCAGAACGCCGCCTCCATCGCCGGCATGCTGCTCACGACCGAGGTTCTCGTCGTGGACAAGCCGGAAGAGGCGGCCGAGGACGCCGGCCACGGGCACTCCCACGGCCACGCTCACTAGGTCGCGGTTAGTTCCTCACTCAACTGCCCTGGTCGGCTACTCAACGTAGCTGACCAGGGCATTTGACTGCCCCGTGCCCTGACGACGCCGGGCTCGCCAAACCGCCTGCTGTTTTTATTGCGCCGGGGGGCGATAGATGGCGTCTACCTGGGCATCATGCATTCGTGGCGGAGGGATGCACGGCCGGGCGCACGCTCCCGAGGGAGCGCTTTGCCTGGCGTACCGCGCGCGAAACGCCCGCCCTAGGGGACCTGACCGATCTTGCCGTCAGCGGCCAGCCGGACGCGATCGAGTGCCTGCTCGAACAGGTCCGGCCGATGGTGGTCCGGTACTGCCGGGCCCGCCTGGGCCGGATCTCGGGGCACTACCACATCGCCGATGACGTGGCCCAGGAAGTCTGCATCGCCGTGCTCGCGGCGCTGCCCAGGTACCGGGACATGGGCCGGCCCTTCGCATCGTTCGTCTACGGCATCGCGTCGCACAAGGTTGCCGACGCGGTCAGGAGCGCGACCCGGTCGGCCGTTCCCACCGAGGATCTGCCCGACGGCCCGGACGAGCACCCGGGCCCGGAGGAGATGGCGGTCGCCTACATCGAGGCACAGCGGGCCAGGGATCTGCTCGCGCGGCTGCCCGGTCATCTGCGCGAACTGCTCGTGCTCCGCGTGGTGGCGGGCCTCAGCGCCGAGGAGACCGGTAATGTGCTCGGCATGTCAGCGGGGGCGGTCCGCGTCGCGCAGCATCGGGCTCTGGCCCGGCTGAGGGCGATCGCGGTACGGGAGTCAATGACGTGACAGCGGGGGACGGCCCCGTGCCGCCCGGCGGTCACCAGCGAGTTCCGCACTCGCCGGATCTCCCGCCGGACAGCGCGCGGGCAGACGACGTCGTCAGCCTCGGCGAGATCCAGCGAGCCGAGGCGGTCATCGATGCGCTCGCCGAGCGCCGCGAGGTTCCGCCCCATGTGCGGGCGGATCCGGCGATCGGGCTGCTGGCTGCGCTCAGCCGCGACGTGGACGCGCCGGGCGCCGCAGCCGCCGTCCCGCTGCGCGCCGCGTCGCCGCCACGTGCGGTCGCCGCCGCGACCACGGAGAGCGCGATCCCGGCAGGCGCAGTCGCCGCCGCGCGGCCAAGCGATACGCCAGCCGGTGCAGGGCAGAGCGGTGCGGCCGCTGCCGCGCGGCCAGGCGGCGCGGGCCTTCCCGGCCAGACGCGGCAGCAGCCGGCCGGCGGCAGGCTGCCGCGGCCGGTGCGCCGGGTGCCGGTGCGGGCGCTGATCACCGGACTGGCCGGGGCGGCCGCGGTGCTCGCGACCGCCGTGGTGGCCAGCCCGCTGTGGCCGGCTGGCGGCGGTGGCCGCGGGCCGGCGCCGCTGTCGGTTGCTCTTCAGCCCGCGGTGCAGCGCGCCGGCCAGGTGAATTCGGACGCCACGCGGAGCCTCCCGGCAGGTGCAGCTCGCGCCGGGGCACGGACCGGGGCGCGGGGCGCCGGGCCCGCCGCGCTGCACCGCGTCGTGCGGGGCGGACTACAGATACCCGGCCCGGCTGCCCGGGCCCGGACGCGCGTACCGGGCCTGGTCGCGCCCTCAGCCGGTGCCAGGGGCGGTGCTGGCGCTCGGGCGGGCGCCCGGGCTGCGGCTCGCCGCGGAGCGCTCTCAGCCGGTCCCAGGGGCGGTGCTGGCGCTCGGGCGGGCGCCCGGAGTGCGGCTCGCCGCGGAGCGCTCTCAGCCGGTCCCAGGGGCGGTGCCGGGTCGAGGGCTGGTGCTGGTGCCAGAGGCGGTAGCGGCACCGGGGGGAGGGCCCGGGCCAGGGCGGCCGGCCGTCACGGCGGGCCCGCAGCAAGCCACCGCAGTAACGTCCGCCGCGCCGGCGCCGTGCCGCGCGGTCCCGGGGCGCGTCCTGGAGCTGCCGGGCGGCCGGGGGTCTCGCGCCATGCCCGGAGCGGTCCTGGCCGCCACGCCTCGGCTGGCCGGCACTCGCCGCAGGCCCAGCCCTGGCAGTTCTGGATGCGCCAGCCCCGTGGGCCGGGCAGCAGCGGGGCGCGGCACGCGGGCCAATGAGCCGCCCCGGCACCGGATCACTGGCGCGCGCAAATACTGTTTACAGGCTTGGTCCTGGATCAGTCTGGGAGTGCGCCGGAAGGTGACCCGGCCGACGGCGCGAGGCTACAGGCCGTTGGGGAAAGTGATCGAGACCGGGGCGATGAGCGGCTTGCCCACCTCCAGCTGGATCTGCGCGTGCCGGTTCAGCGGGATGTCGCGGGGGTTGCCCAGGTACCGCTGGCCGTTGCAGATCGCGGTGACCGGCCCGGTGGCCGTCCCCACCTGGGTGGTGCTGAGCGGCTGGCCCCACTCGTCGGAGAAGTTACCCAGGGTGTAAGTGCGGTGGATCGGCGACTCGACGTGGATGATGCCGTCGGCGGCGTGGGTGTGCAGCCAGTAGAAGCCGCCAGCGCGATGCCGATGGCCGTGGCGGCCACGATGACGACCGCGCCGAGGCTGATCAGCCAGCTACGGCGTCGCTTGCGCCGGGCCTCGAGCGCCCGCATCTGGGTGATCTTCTCGCGGACCTGCTCCCTGTTCCCGCCACCCTTGGACACCCGTGCCTACCCTCTCGTCCGCCCCGTCACCTAAGGAGCATGGGTCATAGCCTGGCTGCCAGGACATGACGACGAGCGCAGCGATCATGATGCGGCCCCGTCACGCAGCGCCTTGTCTAGCATCCGGTGCAGCTGACGCACATCGGCGGCGTCGATGCGCTGAACGAAGCTGCGCAGCGCCGCGGCCCGGTCCGGGCTGGCCTCCAGCGCCTCCCGCATCAGGCCGGCCGTGTAGTCCTCCCTGGCCACCGTCGCCCGGTACCGGTACGCCCGGCCGTCCTTCTCCCGGGCCAGCCAGCCCTTGCGGTACAGGATCTCCACCACGGTGAGCACGGTGTTATAGGCGAGCTCGCGCTCTGCCCGCAGCTCCGCCCAGATCTCGCGGACCCGCACCGGGCGGGCCGCCTGCCAGATGCGGTCCATGATGGCGGCCTCCAGCTTGCCGAAGCTCCGCACACCGCCTCCTGGTGCTCCTCGCGTCGCGCGGCGCGGCTCACCGTGAGCGGCGCGGCTTACCGTAAAGAGCCCGGCACGCGGCCTCTAGGATGGATGCCAACCCACTGTCCTGCCCGGGAGGCGCTATGGCCGATGACGTCAAGTTCGCTCCTGTCGGCCTGACGTTCGACGACGTGCTCCTGCTGCCCGCGCACTCCACGATCATGCCGAGCGAGGCGAATCTGGCCGCGCGGCTCACCCGCAACATCTCGCTCCGCATCCCGCTGGTCTCCTCGGCCATGGACACCGTGACCGAGGCCAGGATGGCGGTGGCGATGGCCCGCCAGGGCGGCGTCGGGGTGCTGCACCGCAACCTGTCCATCGACGAGCAGGCCCAGCAGGTGGACACGGTGAAGCGGTCCGAGGCCGGCATGATCACCAATCCGGTGACCTGCGGCCCGGGCGCCACGGTCGCCGAGGTGGAGGCGCTCTGCGCCCGGTACCGCATCTCCGGCGTGCCGGTCACCGACGACAACGGCATCCTGCTCGGCATAGTCACCAACCGCGACATCCGGTTCGAGGGCGACCACAGCCGCCGGGTCACCGAAGTCATGACCCCGATGCCGCTGGTCACCGCGCCGGTCGGCGCGGCCGCCGACGAGGCACTCGCGCTGCTCAAGCGGCACAAGGTCGAGAAGCTGCCGCTGGTGGACGCCGGCGGCAGGCTGCGCGGGCTGATCACGGTCAAGGACTTCACCAAGAGCGAGAAGTTCCCGAACGCCACCAAGGACGCCAAGGGGCGCCTGGTAGTCGGGGCCTCGGTCGGCGTGGGCGAGGACGCCAAGCGCAGGGCCCAGGCGCTGGTCGAGGCCGGCGCTGATTTCCTCGTGGTGGACACCGCGCACGGCCATGCCGAGCCGGTGCTCGACATGGTGGCCCAGCTCAAGGCCAACACCAGCGTGGACGTGATCGGCGGGAACGTGGCCACCAGGTCCGGTGCGCAGGCACTGATCGAGGCCGGCGCCGACAGCGTGAAGGTGGGCGTCGGGCCCGGCTCGATCTGCACCACCCGCGTCGTCACCGGGGTCGGGGTGCCCCAGGTCACCGCGATCTACGAAGCGGCGCAGGCGGCTCGCGCGGCTGGCCTGCCGGTGATCGGCGACGGCGGCCTGCAGTACTCCGGCGACATCGCCAAGGCGATCGCGGCCGGCGCCGACACCGTCATGCTCGGCGGCCTGCTGGCCGGCTGCGAGGAGAGCCCGGGCGAGCGCGTCTTCGTCGGCGGCAAGCAGTACAAGATTACCGGGGAATGGGATCGCTCGCCGCCCTGCGCGGCCGGGCGGGCGGCCGCTCCTACTCCAAGGACAGGTACTTCCAGGACGACGTGCTGTCGGAGGACAAGCTCGTTCCCGAGGGCGTCGAGGGCCAGGTGCCCTACCGCGGCCCGCTGGCCGCCGTCGCCACCCAGCTGACCGGCGGGCTGCGCGCGGCCATGGGGTACTGCGGCGCCGGGACGATCGGTGAGCTGCAGGAAGCGAAGTTCATCCAGATCACCGGGGCGGGCCTGACCGAGAGTCACCCGCACGACATCCAGATGACCGTCGAGGCGCCCAACTACGGCGGGCGCCAATGAGCCTGTTTCATCCTCACCGGCACGGTCGGCATACTGTGTGCGCGATACCGCGTATGAAACAGGTGCACCAGTGACGCAGGTAGAGATCGGCCGCGGCAAGAGCGGCAGGCGGGCCTACTCCCTCGACGAGATCGGCCTGGTGCCGTCCCGCCGCACCCGGGATCCGGAGGAGGTCTCGATCGCCTGGCAGATCGACGCCTACCGGTTCGAGCTGCCGCTGGTCGTCTGCCCCATGGACAGCGTGGTGTCGCCGCAGACCGCGATCGAGATCGGCCGGCTCGGCGGACTGGCCGTGCTCGACCTGGAAGGCCTGTGGACCAGGTACGAGAACCCGGAGCCGCTGCTCGCCGAGATCGCCGAGCTGGCCGAGCCCGCGGCCACCACGCGGCTGCAGGCGATCTACGCCGAGCCGATCAAGGAAGAGCTGATCGGGCGCAGGATCGAGGAAATCCGCAGCGCCGGGGTCACCACCGCCGCCCGGCTGTCGCCGCAGCGCACCGTGCGGTATTACAAGGCGGTCATCGACGCGGGCGTGGACATCTTCGTCATCCGCGGCACCACGGTCTCGGCGGAGCACGTCTCCGGCCAGGCCGAGCCGCTGAACCTCAAGAGCTTCATCTATGAGCTGGACGTGCCCGTCATCGTCGGCGGCTGCGCCACCTACACCGCGGCGCTGCACCTGATGCGGACCGGTGCGGCCGGGGTGCTGGCCGGGTTCGGCGGCGGCTCGGGCCACACCACCACGGCGGTGCTGGGCGTCGCGGTGCCGATGGCCACCGTGATCGCGGACGTGGCCGCGGCCCGCCGGGACTACATGGACGAGTCGGGCGGCCGGTACGTGCACGTGCTCGCCGACGGCGGGATGACCCGCAGCGGTGACATCGCCAAGGCCCTGGCCTGCGGCGCCGACGCGGTGATGGTCGGCTCGCCGTTCGCCCGCGCCGCGCAGGCACCCGGCCGCGGCTATCACTGGGGCAGCGAGGCCCACCATCCCGAGCTGCCCCGCGGCGCGCGGGTGAAGGTCGGCACGATCGGCTCGTTCGAGCAGATCCTGCACGGCCCGTCCAGCGCCGCGGACGGCTCGATGAACCTGATGGGCGCGCTGCGCCGGTCGATGGCCACCGCCGGGTACTCGGATCTGAAGGAGTTCCAGCGGGTCGAGGTCGTGGTCACGCCGAGCAGCCGGCCACGAGGCGAGCCGACGGCACCGGGTGAGACCAGCGCCAGGTCCTGGTAGCCGCTGGCCGGCTTCCGGGCGCTGGCTACCCGCGGGTACCGTTCGGGATGTGAAGACCGGGGGAAGACGGGCAGCGGTGCCGCCGGCCGGGGTGGCTACGGCGCTGAGCGCAGACAAGCGGGCCGCGGCGCTCGGCAATGACGAACGGGACGCCGCGCTGGCGGCCATGGCCGCCCAGGAGTATCAGGTTCTCGTCGTCGGCGGCGGCGTGGTCGGCGCCGGGGTGGCCCTGGACGCCGCCACCCGGGGGCTGTCGGTCGGGCTGGTGGAGGCCAGGGACTTCGCCTCGGGCACGTCGTCGCGGTCGAGCAAGCTCATCCACGGCGGCCTGCGTTACCTGGAGCAGCTCAACTTCGCGCTGGTCAGGGAGGCGCTCACCGAACGCGCGCTGCTGCTGCAGCGGATCGCGCCGCACCTGATCAGGCCGGTCTCTTTCCTCTACCCGCTTACCCATCGCGGCGGCTGGGAGCGCGCCTACGTGGGCGCCGGCGTGCGGCTGTATGACCTGCTCGGCTTCTCGCTGGGCCAGGTCCGCGGGCTGCCCGCGCACCACCAGCTGACCAGGCGCGCCGCGCTGGAGCTCGCCCCGGGGCTGAAGCGGTCCGCGGTGCACGGCGCGATCAGGTACTGGGATGCGCAGGTGGACGACGCCAGGTTCGTCATCACCGTGCTGCGCACCGCGGCCAGCTACGGCGCGATGGTCGCCTCCCGTACCCAGGTGACCGGGTTCCTGCGCGAGGGCGAGCGGGTCACCGGGGTGCGCGCCGTTGACCTGGAGACCGGGGCCGAGCTGGAAATCCGGGCCCAGCAGGTGGTCAACGCGACCGGCGTGTGGACCGACGAGATCCAGGCCCTGGTCGGCGGCCGAGGCATGATCAACGTGCGCGCCTCCAAGGGCATTCACCTGGTGGTTCCCCGCGACCGCATCCACTCCAGCACCGGGATCATCGTGCGCACGCCGGACAGCGTGCTGTTCGTGATCCCGTGGGGCCGGCACTGGATCATCGGCACGACCGACACCGACTGGTCGCTGGACAAGGCGCACCCTGCCGCCAGCCGGTCGGACATCGACTACGTCCTCGGCCAGGTCAACCGGGTGCTCCGGGTCCCGCTGACCTCCGACGACGTGGAAGGCGTGTACGCGGGGCTGCGCCCGCTGCTGTCCGGCGAGTCGGAGGAGACCTCCAAGCTCTCCCGCGAGCACACCGTGGCCCACCCGGTGCCGGGGCTGGTGATGATCGCCGGCGGCAAGTACACCACCTACCGGCTGATGGCCAGGGACGCCGTGGACGCGGTGGTGCACGGGCTGGACGGCCGGGTGCCGCGGTCCTGCACCGACCAGGTGCCGCTGGTAGGTGCCGAGGGCTTCCAGGCGCTGTGGAATTCCCGGTACCAGATGGCCCGGGTCTCCGGCCTGCACGTGGCCAGGATCGAGCACCTGCTGCACAGGTACGGCACGCTGATCGGCGAGGTGCTCGGCCTGATCGAGGCCGACCCCGGGCTGGGCAGGCCGCTGACCGGCGCTGATGACTACCTGCGCGCCGAGATCGTCTACGCGGCCTCGCACGAGGGCGCCCGGCACCTCTACGACGCGCTGGCCAGGCGCACGCACATCACGATCGAGACCTGGGACCACGGGGTATCGGTCGCCGCCGAGGCCGCCCGGCTGATGGCCGGGCCGCTCGGCTGGGATGCCCGGCAGACGGCCCGTGAGGTCGAGCATTTCCAGGCGGGAATTGCCGCCGAACGTGCTTCGCAGGAGGCCAGTGACGACCAGGCGGCGGACGCGATCCGGCTCGGTGCCCCCGACATCGTGCCGCTGGCGGCCACCGGCGCGGCCGGCGGGAAGTGAGCCCCGCGGCCGTCCGGCCCGGCCCTGAGGGCCACCTGGCACGCCCTAAACTCGGGCTATGACATCGCCGTCCCGGCCGGACCGACCCCGTGTCCTGTCCGGCATCCAGCCGACCGCTGACTCGTTCCACCTGGGCAACTACCTCGGCGCGGTGCGGCAGTGGGTGGCCCTGCAGGACACCCACGACGCGTTCTACTGCGTCGTGGACCTGCACGCGATCACGGTCCCGCAGGACCCGGCGCTGCTGCGCCGCCGGACCAGGATCGCTGCCGCCCAGCTGTTCGCGGCCGGCCTGAACCCCGACCGGTGCACGGTGTTCGTGCAGAGCCACGTGCCCGAGCACACCGAGCTGGCCTGGGTGCTGAGCTGCCTGACCGGGTTCGGCGAGGCCGCGAGGATGACCCAGTTCAAGGACAAGTCGGCCCGGGGCGGGGCCGATCAGGCCAGCGTCGGGCTGTTCACCTACCCGATCCTGCAGGCCGCGGACATCCTGCTCTACCAGGCGGACCAGGTTCCCGTCGGCGAGGACCAGCGGCAGCACCTGGAGCTCACCCGGGATCTCGCGCAGCGGTTCAACCACAGGTTCGGCCGGGTGTTCACCGTGCCCGGGCCGTACATCCTGCCCGGCGTGGCGAAGATCAACGACTTGCAGGATCCGACCGCCAAGATGAGCAAGTCGTCGTCCTCGCCGCAGGGCATCGTGGATGTGCTCGACGAGCCGGGGGTGATCGCCAAGAAGATCGCCAGGGCGGTCACCGATGCCGGCTCGGACATCCGCGCCGACGAGACGGGTAAGCCGGGCATCACCAACCTGCTGCGGATCTACTCGGCGCTGTCCGGGGTGCCGGTGGCCGAGGTCGAGGCCGCGCACGCCGGGACGCAGTACGGCGCCTTCAAGCGCGAGCTGGCCGGGCTGGTGGTGGCCGAGTTCGCGCCGATCAGGGAGCGGACCGAGAAGATGCTGGCCGACGAGGCCGAGCTCGACCGGCTGCTGGCCGAGGGGGCCAGCCGGGCGCGCCGGGTGGCCGGAGAGACGATGACGCAGGTCAGGGACCACATCGGCCTGCTGCTGCCGGGGAACGTGGCTCGGGACGCGTGACTGGGTGCGGTGACCGGCGGTGCGGGGCCGGGGCATGACACTCGGCTCTCCGGCTGTCGGCTGCGCCGAATGCCGGATATCCGGGGCCCCGCCCCAGTTATCAGCTGATGCCGTGACCACAAACGTTCGCCGGGCTGGTCACGTGTTGCCCTCATGATCGACGCCTAGTTACACCCCACCGCTGGGGTGTAACTAGGCATTCATCTCGCCGGTCGGCCTGAGACAACCCGGCTGATTCAGCGCCTTCCCGGATCAGCCCGACAGCGGGCCGGACCGGGACCGCCCGGCGGCGGCAGCGGAATCGCGCCTGCGGCGCAGCATGAGCCCGGCGCCCGCCAGCACGAGGACCAGCGCGCCGCCCGCTCCGGCGGCGACGGGTCCGGCCAGGAGCCCGCCGCCCGCGAAGGCGGGCCGCGCGCCGGGCCGCCGGGCGGCGGTGCCGCTGGCACTGGCCGGCCGCGCGTCCGGCGGCCGGGCGGCCGCTCCGGTGCCGCCTGATCCCGCCTTCTGCGCCGGCGCGGATCCGGGCGGCAGCGGGCTGACGAGGGTGCCTACCGGCCTGACCTTGCCGTGCACGGCGAAGCCCCAGTTGAGCAGCCGGGTCGCATAGGTGAACTCGGTCAGGCTCGGGCAGTGCAGCAGGGTCACGATCAGCGTCACCCCGTGCCGCCTGGCCATGCCGATGTAGGTGGCGCCCGCGCGGCTGGTCCAGCCGATCTTGCCGCCGATGTCGCCGGGATAGTCGGTCAGCATGAGGTTCTGGTTGACCAGCGTGACCCAGTGCCGCGGCTTGAGCTCGAACCGCGCGGCCAGGGTCCGGTCGTACTTCAGGAAGGCGGGCATGGCCAGCGCGCGCCTGGCGATGAGCGCCTCGTCGTAGGCGGAGGTGTGCTGGCCCCGGGCGTCGAGCCCGTTCGGCTCCTTCGCCACCGTGTCGTCGGCCCGCAGGTCGTGCGCCTCGGCGTTCATCAGCTGCAGGCCGTGGCGGAAGGAGCCTGTCGCCTGGGCCAGTGCCACCGCCGCGTCGTTGGCCGAGATCGTCAGCAGGGCACGGAACAGGTCGGCGATCTTGTAGCGCCGGCCGGTGATGAGGCCGACGTCGTTGGGCTGGACGGTGGCTGCCTCGTGCGACGCGACAGTGGTCGCGTCCGGGTTGAGCACCGGGATGAGGCTGACCGCGGTCAGTACCTTGAGCGTGCTGGCCGGCCGGAACCAGCCGTGCGGGTCCCTGGCGGCGAGCACCTGGCCCGTGCCGGCGTCGGCGAGCACGAACGCCGAGGCGCGCACCCGCGGCAGCCGGGGCACGTGACCCGGCGGGTAGTCGACGACGGTGCCGCGGCTGGCCAGCTGCGGGCCGCCCTGAGCCGAGTCGCCGCGGGCCGCCTGGGCCCGGGCGGCCTGACCGGCGCCCGGCACGAGAACCGCCGCGGTCACTATCGCCGCCGTTCCCCGCGTACCTCTCATGGCGTGGTCTCCTGGCCGGTGCCCGATCCCCCGCGGTGGCAGCGAGTGCCGTCGCGGTCACTCCGCGTGCCATCCGGGCGCGCCCCTACCGTACCGCCTCCTACCCGTGGCCAACGTCACTGCGGGCTGACCGGTTCCGCGCCGTAGCCTGGGCACATGGCGCGTGAGTCTGAGTCAGGTATCCCTGTCGAAGAGGTCTACGGTCCCGAGCAGCTGGCGGGTTTCCGTCCCGCGGAGAAACTCGGCCAGCCGGGTGAGTACCCGTTCACCCGCGGCGTCTACCGGTCGATGTACACGGCCAGGCCGTGGACGATGCGGCAGTACGCGGGTTTCGCGACCGCCGCTGACTCCAACCGCCGCTACCACCAGCTGATCGAGGCGGGGACCACCGGGCTCTCGGTCGCCTTCGACCTGCCGACCCAGATGGGCTACGACTCCGATTCGGAGCGGGCGCAGGGCGAGGTGGGCAAAGTCGGCGTGGCTATCGACTCGATCGAGGACATGCGGCGGCTGCTGCACGGGATCCCGCTGGACCAGGTCTCGACGTCGATGACCATCAACGCGCCGGCGGCTGTCCTGCTGCTGCTCTACCAGCTGGTCGCCGAGGAGCAGGGAGTCGACCCCGCCCGCCTCAACGGGACCATCCAGAACGACATACTCAAGGAGTACATCGCGCGCGGGACCTACATCTACCCGCCGCAGCAGTCGCTCCGGCTCGCCGCCGACACGTTCGCCTACTGCCGCGCGGAGCTGCCCAGGTGGAACACGATCTCGATCTCCGGCTACCACATGGCGGAGGCCGGCGCCACGCCGGTGCAGGAGATCGCGTTCACGCTGGCCAATGCCAAGGAGTACGTCCGCGCCGCGCTCGGCTCCGGCCTGGCCGTGGACGACTTCGCTCCCCGGCTGTCGTTCTTCTTCGTGGCCAGGGAAACACTGCTGGAGGAGGTGGCGAAGTTCCGCGCCGCCCGCCGGATCTGGGCGCAGATCATGCGGGACGAGTTCGGCGCGGCGGACCCCAAGTCGCAGATGCTCCGGTTCCACACCCAGACCGCCGGGGTGCAGCTGACCGCGCAGCAGCCGGAAGTGAACATGGTCCGGGTCACCATCCAGGCGCTCGCCGCCGTTCTCGGGGGCACCCAGTCGCTGCACACCAACTCCTACGACGAGGCGATCGGGCTGCCGAGCCAGAAGGCGGCGACCCTGGCGCTGCGCACCCAGCAGGTAATCGCCTACGAGAGCGACCTGACCGCCACCGTCAACCCGTTCGCGGGCTCGTACGCGGTGGAGTCCATGACCGACGACATCGAGGCCGCGGCGCGGCAGCTGATCGACCAGGTCGAGGAAGCCGGCGGCGCGGTCGCCGCGATCGAGCAAGGCTTCCAGAAGGCCGAGATCGAGCGGTCCGCGTACCAGGTGGCGCGGCAGATTGAGTCGGGCGAGCGGTTGGTGATCGGGGTGAACAAGTTCCAGGCCGAGCTCGAGGAACCGCAGCACCCGCTGCAGGTGGACCCGGCGATCGAGCGGGAGCAGGCGAAACTGCTGGCCGAGCTGCGAAGCTCGCGGAACGCCGCCGAGCACAAGCGGCGGCTGGATGATCTGCGGCGCGCGGCCGAGGGAACGCAGAACGTGCTGGTGCCGTTGCGCGAGGCGCTGCGCGCGGGGGCGACCGTCGGCGAGGTCTGCGATGCCCTGCGCGAGGTGTGGGGTGTGTATCAGCCCTCCGATGCGGACTGACCGCGGCGGGCCCCTTTCTGCGGAGCCTGACCTCCTTCACCATAAAAGGGGTATGGGCTGTCGTTTCATAAGTTACTATCCGCGCACGACCAGTCACGGATCCTGCACGGATAACGGATGGAGGTCCGGGTGGTCATCGACTGGAACCCGTCACGCGGAGCGACGCTGGGCGTGGAATGGGAGCTGCAGCTCATCGACGCTCGGACGCGGGCGCTGCGCCAGGAGGCCGGCGAGGTGCTTGCGGAGCTGCCCGACCTGGGCGAGAACAGCGAGCGTCCCAAGATTCGCTACGAGCTCATGCAGTCCACGCTCGAGGTCGCGACCGGCATCTGCAGCACGGTGGCCGAGGCCAAGGAGGACCTGGGCGCGACAATCGCGCAACTCCAGCGGGTGACTGACGCCCGCGATATGATGCTGACCTGCGCCGGAACGCATCCCTTCAGCGACTGGAGGGACGCGAAGATGGCGCCGGTGCAGCGGTATGCCGAACTTGTCGATCAGATGCAATGGCTCGCCCGCAAGATCCAGCTGTTCAGTGTCCAGGTTCATGTGGGTCTCGCCAACGGCAGCAGGGCGATTCCCGTCATCAACGCTCTGGCCAGGTACCTGCCGCACTTCCTGGCGCTGACCGCGTCGAGCCCGTTCTGGAACGGGGAAGATACCGGACTGGCCTCAAGCCGGACCGTCATCTTCGGTGACCTGCCGACAGCGGGACCGCCGCACCGCCTATCGGACTGGAAAGAGTTCGAGGACTACATGGACACGCTGCTCCGCGCCGGCACCATCCGGAGCATCAAGGAGGTGTGGTGGGACATCCGGCCGCACCCCGACTTCGGCACGATCGAGATCCGCATGTGCGACGGCGTTCCGACCCTGCGTGAGATCGGGATGGTAGCCGCGCTCTCGCAATGCCTCGTGCAGCTCTTCAACCTGCAGCTCGACCGTGGCTACCAGCTGCCCAGCCCGGCGACTTGGGTCGTTCGGGACAACAAGTGGCGCGCGGCGAGGTACGGTCTTGACGCGATAGTGATCACCGATGACTCCGGCGCCACGGCGCCGGTACGTGACGAGCTTTACGAGCTGGTGCGCGAACTTGAGCCGGTCGCGGACAGGCTGGGCTGCGCTACCGAGCTTGGAGTTGTTTCCGAAGTACTCGAGCAGGGCGCGTCCTACGAGCGGCAGCGCGCCGTCATGGCTGACGGTGGCGGGCTGACCGAAGTGGTGGACGCCCTGGTCACCGAGTTTGCCGAAGACCGGTTCTTGTGCCCTGGGGAGGCAGTGCATGCCGGGAGATGATCTGGCGGGGGAGCTCGACGCGTTCCTCGCCGAGCACTCTGGCGAGCTGATCGAGTTCCGCCGCGACCTGCATGCGCACCCGGAGGTCGGCTATCACGAGCACCGGACGACGCGGCGGGTGGCGCTCAGGCTGGCCGCGGCCGGCCTGCGGCCGATGCTGCTGCCCAAGGGAACCGGGCTGATCGTGGACATCGGCGCCGACGCGCCGGGGACGGCCGGGGGGCCGGTCGTGGCGTTCCGCGCGGACCTGGACGCGCTGCCCATCTCCGACGAGAAGGCCGTGCCGTACCGGTCCACCGTGCCGAACGCCTGCCACGCCTGCGGGCACGACGTGCACACCACGATCCTGGTCGGCGCCGGCCTGTTCCTGGCGGCGCAAGCGGCGGCGGGAGCGCTGCCCGGCCGGGTCCGGCTGATCTTCCAGCCGGCCGAGGAGGTTCCCGGCGGCGCGCTCGACGTGCTGGCCGCCGGCGGCATCGCCGGCGTGGACCGCATCTTCGCCCTGCACTGTGACCCGCGGCTCGACGTGGGCAAGGTCGGCATCCGGACCGGGCCGATCACGGCCGCCTGCGACAAGATCATGGTCAGGGTCACCGGGCCTGGCGGCCACACCGCCCGCCCGCACCTGACCGCCGACCTCGTCTACGCGCTTGGCAAGATCATCACCGAGCTCCCGGCCGCGCTGACCCGCCGGGTGGACCCGCGATCAAGCCTCAGCCTGGTCTGGGGCCGGGTGAACGCCGGGTCGGCCGCGAATGCGATACCAGACGACGGAGTGGCCGAGGGGACCGTGCGCTGCCTCGACGACGAGGCCTGGCAGGCCGCGCCCGATATGCTGAAGGCGCTCATCGACTCGGTCGCCAGTGCCTACGGCGTGCTCGCCGAGCTCAGCTACGTGCGGAACGTGCCGCCCACCGTCAACGAGGCGGTCAGTGCCGCGATGGTCTCCGCCGCCGCGCAGCAGGCGCTGGGCGCGCAGGCGGTGGTCAGCACGCCGCAGAGCCTCGGCGGCGAGGACTTCGCCTGGTACCTGGAGTCGATCCCCGGCGCCTATGTCAGGCTCGGCACCCGCGGCCCGGGCTCGGCCGAATTCGACATTCACCAGGCCACGTTCGATGTCAACGAGCGGGCGATCGCCGTCGGGGTCAGGCTGCAGGTCCATACCGCGCTCACCGCGCTGCGCGATGCCGGCGGCAGGCCGGCCATGCCGAGCATGCCCGGCGTTGCGCACGCCTTATCGGGGAACCGCTTACAGTAGTGGACGGCGGCATCCCGGCCCGGGTACCCGCCGCATTCGTTTGCCGATCGCGCGGAGTTCAGCACTGGTGTCATCAGCCCAGCAGCCGGCCAGCCAGGCCGGCCACGCCAGCCGCGCAGGCCAGACCGACCCGTCCGGCGGGCGGCCCGCGGGCGTGCCGCACAAGCCCGACCTGTACCGGTCACCCGTCGCCCCCGTGGTCTGGTGGGTATGGGTCGTCTTCGCCCTGGCCAACCTCGCTGACATCGCGGTGCAGGGACACGACCACTTCGCCGCGCAGATCGCCGCCATCCTGATCCTGATCACCGGGGTGGCCTACGTGACGGCGTTCCGCCCGCGGGTTCTCGCCGACGATACGGGCATCACGATCAGGAACCCGCTGCGCGATCACCAGGTGCCCTGGGCCTGCGTGCAGAACGTGGACCTGGGCGACTCGCTGCAGGTGCACTGCGCCTGGCAGGACGGCGAGCAGAAGACCAAGCTGCTGTACGGCTGGGCGGTGCACTCGCCTCGGCGCGCCAGGCTCAAGGCGGAGGCGCGTGCCCGCCGGTCCGACCGGGCAGCGGCACGGCAGTCTGCGTCTTACCACCGGCTGCCCGCCGAGGCCCGGCAGGCCATGACCAAGACGGACGCCGAGCACATCGCCACCGCACTGCGGCAGCGCGCCGTCACGGCGCGCGCGGCCGGCGCCGACGGGGCAAGCCGGCGGCCCGGTGGAACCGCCCGGCCATCGCCGCCCTCGTGCTCCCCGCACTGCTGGTCATCCTGATCGCGCTGGTCTGACCGGCGCTGGCCCGACCGGTGCCACCGACCGGTGCGCGCCTCATGCGGCGCGACACGCGGCGCGGCGCGGCGGCCTGGTGGCGGATGCGCCAGAATGAGGCATCGTGAGCCAGCCACGCATGCGTATCGCGATCATCGGCGGGGGGCCCGGCGGATACGAGGCCGCCCTGGTTGCCGCGCAGCTCGGCGCCGAAGTCATCGTGGCCGAGACCGACGGCCTCGGCGGCGCGTGCGTGCTGACCGACTGCGTGCCCTCCAAGACGCTGATCGAGACCTCGGGCGTGATGGCGGTGCTGAACAGCTCGGGCGACCTCGGCATCCGGATCGGCGGCGGCCAGATCGGCGGCGGCCAGGGCCAGCCGCCCGGCCGCGGCACCGTCGACGCGCCCCGCTTGTACCGCAGGGTGAAGGAACTGGCCCGGGCGCAGTCTGCCGACGTGGCCGTCCGGCTGGCCGCGGAGGGTGTCGAGGTCGTGCCGGGTGCCGGCTGGCTGGCGGGCCCGCGGACGGTCGCCATCGGCGACCGGGAGATCACCGCGGACGCCGTGCTCATCGCCACCGGCGCGCGCCCGCGGGTACTGCCCGGCGCCGAGCCTGACGGCGAGCGCATCCTGAACTGGCGGCAGCTCTACGATCTCGGTGAGCTGCCCGAGGAGCTCATCGTGGTCGGCTCGGGGGTCACCGGGGCCGAGTTCGCCAGCGCCTACCAGGCGCTCGGCTCCAGGGTCACGCTCGTGTCCTCGCGCGACCGGGTGCTGCCGCACGAAGATGCCGACGCCGCGATGGTGATCGAGGGCGTGTTCCGGCGCAACGGGATGACCGTGCTCGGCAAGTCCCGGGCCACGGGGGTGAAGCGGACCGGCCAGGGCGTGGCGGTCTCGCTCGGCAGCGGCGAGACGGTGGCCGGGTCGCACTGCCTGCTAACCGTGGGCATGACGCCGGCCACCCGCGGGCTGGGCCTGGAGGAAGGGGGCGTCAGGCTGGACAGCCACGGGTTCGTCCAGGTCAACAGGGTGTCGCGGACCTCCGTTCCGGACGTGTACGCGGCCGGTGACTGCACGGGCGTGATGATGCTGGCCTCGGTCGCCGCGATGCAGGGCCGGATCGCGATGTGGCACGCACTGGGCGAGGCGGTGCAGCCGCTGCGGCTCAGCCACGTGGCGGCGACCATCTTCACCGACCCGGAGATCGCTACGGTCGGCGTGCCGCACGCCGCGGTCATGTCCGGCGACGTGGCGGCCCGGATGGTGAAGCTGCCGCTGGCTACGAACGCCCGGGCGAAGATGGCCGGGTTGCGGGACGGCTTCGTCAAGCTGTTCGCCCGGCCGGGCACCGGGCTCGTGCTCGGCGGCGTGGTGGTGGCGGCCCGGGCGAGTGAGCTGATCCTGCCGGTGTCACTGGCCGTGGAGCACCGGCTCACCGTGGACGAGATGGCGCAGACTTTCGCGGTCTACCCGTCGCTGTCCGGCAGCCTGACCGAGGCCGCCCGCCAGCTCATGCAGTCCGCGGCCGAGGCGGACTGAGCACCGGCCCGCCGCGGCCGGCGCCGGGCCGGGCCCGGTCAGTGGGCGGGCCGGCCGAGGTCGGGGTCGTTGGGCACCGGCAGCTTGTGCTGGCGCAGCCGCGCGGCCCTGATGTCGTCCGCGTACGCGGCCACCGTGAACACGCTGCCGGCCAGCGCCAGCGCGGGCACCATGATCTTCAGCCAGGGCGGCCCGGGCAGCAGCGCCAGCAGCACGCAGACCGGGATCATGACGGTCAGGTGCCGGAGCATCACCCGGATCCGCCAGCCGGCGTCGGTCAGCTCATGCCGTACCCAGTCACGGTTCTTCTCCGGCAGCCTGAACCCGACGGCGAAGGCCAGCTTTCCCAGCACGCTGGGATCACCTGGCAGCCTGGACACGCAGCGCTCCGCGGGATCGGAATCGTGGACACTACAGGCTCGCACAGTGCTTCCCGACCGTCACGACAGGGCTTCGCCACAGTCGCGACTTCATGATCGCGAAGACTTTTACGCGTGGTGGCGCGCATAGGTCTTCGCGATCATGGGGCAGCTGCCTGCTCCCGCGAGCACCACCAGGTGGACCGGCCGCCCACCACTCCGTGCACCATCTCCGCGCCGCACCGCGGGCACGTGCCGCCGGGATGCCGGGCCGCGATGACCGCACCGGTATGCGCGCCGCCCCGGGCGGCAGCGGACGTCAGGGCAGACTGCAGGGCCCGGTACAGCCGGTCGGCGTCCTGGCGCCGCAGGCTGCCCGTCCGCGCCTGAGGCGGCACCTTGGCCTGCCACAACGCCTCATCGGCCAGCAGGTTTCCCACTCCGGCGATCTTGGACTGATTGAGCAGCCGGGCCTTGACGGCGGTCGTGCCGCTGCTGATCAGGGCGCGGAATTCGGCCGGCGTGACCTCGGCGGCGTCCGGCCCGAGCGCGTCGATGTCCGGGTCCAGCCGGACGCGTCCCAGCCGGCGCTTGTCGAAAAGCGCGAGGCTGCCGCCGTCGGCGAAATCGAGCGTGAAGCGGTTCCACTCGGCCTTGCGCGGCTGCGCGTCGCGGCGCCGGGGCCCGCCGCCCTCGGCCGGCTGGCCGCCGCCCGGGGACGTGACGACGATGCGGCCGCTCATGCCGAGGTGGATGCCGAGGTCGGGGCCGGGCGCGGCCGAGCCCCTCACCGGGGAAGTCTCGCACCACATCGTCTTGCCGCGCCGGTGCGCCGCGGTGAGCGTGCGCCCGGCCAGTGCGTCGCGCAGCTGGCCGGGAGAGTGCGGGCGGCAGACGAACGTGTCGGTGTCGTCTACCCCCGTGATGCGCCGGTGCAGGGCCTGGTCGGCGATCAGGCGGCGCGCGGTCTCGACCTCGGGAAGCTCTGGCACCTACCTGTTTTACTCCCTATCGGGCGCACTCAACACGCTCACCCGCCGCGCGGCGGGAGCGGGATGAAGCCGCTGGTGCGGGCGGCGTAGTCGGCGTAGCCGGGGCGGCCCGCCGCCATCCGCTTCTCGGTCAGCCGCTTGCCCGAGCCCCAGACGAGCAGGTAGGTCATCAGCAGCGGCGAGATCACCGTGGCCAGGCTCAGCCAGGACCCGCAGCCGATGAGGAAGATTCCCCACCAGACGCAGGCGTCACCGAAGTAGTTCGGGTGCCGCGTGTACCGCCACAGCCCCCGGTCCATGATCTTGCCGCGGTTGGCCCGGTCGGCCTTGAACTGTTCCAGCTGCCGGTCGCCGACCGCCTCGAAGAACAAGCCGCACAGCCAGAGCAGGCAGCCGAGCACCAGCAGCGGGGCCAGCGGCCGCCCCGCGAACATGCCGGCCTGGACCGGGAGCGAGATCACCCAGATGAGTGCGCCCTGCGCCAGGTAGATGTTCCGCAGCGCATACAGGCCGCGACGTCCCTTCGCCTTGCCGAGCAGGGCCGCGTATCGCGGGTCCTCGCCGCCGCCCCGGCCGCGCCGGAAGATGTGCGCGGCGAGCCGCAGCCCCCAGATCACGGTGGTGACGACCAGCAGGACCCGCCGTGCGCCCTCTCCGTGGCCGGCCGAGGTGATCAGCGCCACGATCGCGACCACGGCGAAGCCGAGGCCCCACGCGACGTCCGCGACGTTGTGCCGTCCGGCCGCGGTCCCGGCGGTGAACGCCAGCAGCATGAGGACGAGCAGCGCGGCGGCGGTCAGGCCCAGCGTGGCACCCAGCGCTGCGGTCATCCCTGCCGCCGGACCGCGAGGATCTGGTCCACGCCCATCCGTCCCTCCTCGAACGTCAGCGCCCCTCCGTTCAGGTAAAGCGTCCAGACCCGGGCCTGCTCGGCGCCGATCAGCCGGGTGATCTCGGCCTTCCGCTGCCCGAAATTGGCCAGCCAGGCCCGGATCGTCCGCCCGTAGTCGGCGCGCATCGACTCGACGTGGACGACTTCCAGGCCGGCCTGCTCCATCAGCCCGATGGTCTCGCCCACCGGCCGCATGTGCATGTCCGGCGCGATGTAGGACTCGATAAACGGTCCGCCGCCCGGGGCGTTCCCGCCGCGTGACATCTGCTGGATCAGCAGCCGGCCGTCGTCGTCCAGCAGCCCGTGCAGCCGGGCGCAGAAGGCCGGGTACTGGCGGGCCCCGACGTGCTCGCCCATCTCGATCGACGTGATCGCGTCGTACCGCCCGGCACCGATCTCGCGGTAGTCCTCGACCTTGACCGTCACCAGCGACTCGAGGCCGAGCTCGCGGACCCGGCGGGTGACGAAGGCGCCCTGCTCGGCCGACAGCGTCACCGCGGTGACGCTGGCGCCGTACTGCCGCGCCGCGTGGATGGTCAGGGAGCCCCAGCCGCAGCCGACGTCGAGCATCCGCAGGCCAGGTTCCAGCCGCAGCTTGCGGCAGATGGAGTCCAGCTTGTCCCGCTGCGCGTCCTCGAGCGTGTAGCCCGCGCCGGAGGATTCCCAGCGGGCGCAGGAGTAAACCATCTGCGGGTCGAGCAGCAGCTGGTAGAAGTCGGCGGTCAGGTCGTAGTGATGGGCGATGACTGCCTCGTCGCGGGCCCGGCTGTGCCGCCGGCCGGACACCCTGGCCTGCGAGGCCGGCGGCCTGGGCGGCGGGCTGAGCAGGCCGAGCGACACGGCCGCGCGCACGGCAGGCGCCCACCCGGCGACGCTGATCCGCTTCCCGGTCAGGCCGCGCTGGCGGCCGGCCTGCCGGGCCAGCCGCAGCACCTCCGTCACGTCGCCCTCGATGTCGAGCTCGCCGCTGACGTAGGCCTGGGCGATGCCCAGCTCGCCCGGGTGCCACAGCAGCCTGCGCAGCGCCTGGGGAGTCCGCAGCACCACCACAGGCGCGCCTGCCGGGCCCGCCTCGCTGCCGTCCCAGGCCCGCAGCCGGACCGGCAGCGGGCCCCGGGCGAACCGCTCCGCCAGCGCGGCGAGACGCTGCGCCGCCCCGGTCCTGCCGCTCGCGTGCCCGGCCCGTGCGGTGGCCGTGCCGTCCCGCCCTGTCATGCGTCCCGCACCAGGAGGAAGTGGCAGACATCCAGGTAGGACGACCGGAATCCGGCCTCCGAGTAACACAGGTACAGCAGCCACATCCGGCAGAACACCTCGTCGAATCCGAGCTCGATGACGTCGGACAGCCGGGCGCAGAACCGCTCGCGCCACAGCCGCAGCGTCTGGGCGTAGTGCGCACCGAAGTCGTGCCGTTCGGCCACGCGCAGCCCGGTAAACCGGGCCACGTTGTCCTCGATCGACGTCACCGACGGGATGATCCCGCCGGGGAAGATGTACTTGAGTATCCAGGTGTAGGTGTGCCGGGTCGCCATCATCCGCTCGTGCGGCATGGTGATCGACTGCAGCCCGATCCTGCCGCCGGGCGCCAGCAGGCGGTCAAGCGCCTCGAAGTAGGCCTGCCAGTAGCGCTCGCCGACGGCCTCGATCATCTCCACCGACAGGATCGCGTCGTACTGACCGTCCACCTGGCGGTAGTCCCGCAGCTCGACGCTGACCCGGTCGGCCAGCCCGGCGGCCGCGACCCGGCGCGCGGCCATGGCCTGCTGCTCCTGGGAGAGCGTGACCGTGCGGACGGTGGCGCCGCGGGCCGCCGCGCGGATGGCGAGCTCGCCCCAGCCCGTTCCTAGCTCCAGTACCCGGCTGGACGGCCCTACCCGGGCCAGGTCGAGCAGCCGGTCGATCTTGCGCTGCTGCGCCGCCGCGAGCAGGCTGCGCCGCGCCACCGGTGCGCCCGTGTCGCCGGTCTCGAACAGCGCGGCCGAGTAGGTCATGGTCTCGTCCAGGAACAGCGCGAACAGCTCGTTGGACAGGTCATAGTGGCGCGGGATGTTGCGTCTGGCGCCGTCCACCGAGGAGTCTTCAGCCTGCGGCTGCCGCCGGACGGACAGCCGCCGCAGGCGCTGCAGGCCCGGTGGCACGAGGGTGGCCACCTGGCTGGCGAAGACGGTGAGCAGCCCGGTGAGGTCGCCGCTGTCCCAGTCGCCGGCCAGGTAGGACTCGCCGAACCCGATCAGGCCGCTGCCGCCGAGCCTGGCGTAGAAGTCCGCCGGGCGGTAAAGGATCATTTCCGGCGTGCCCGGGCCGCCGCCGCCGGCCATCCGGCCGCCGGGCAGCCGGACCCGTACCGGCAGCCGCGCGATCGCCCGGGCGAACACTGCCCGGGCGATCGCCGCGCGGGCGGGCGAGCGCGGGACGTGCACTACCCCCGGCCACCTGGCCGGGTCTGCGGCGACGCGATCTTCGCGACGGATGGCCAGCTGCCTCATCGCGGTGTCTCCTGAGTCATGTGACTTCCTGTGCTGGGTGGTCTGGCCTGGGCACGGGGCGGAGGCCGCGGGCGTAAAGCTTGATCCCCTGCCACCTGATCCGGCCCGATACGAGGGCGGTGGACCAGGGGTGCCTGATGGCGGCGGCGAGCAGCCCCCGCGTCCCGGCCGGGACCCGGCGGCCGCGCAGGCCGGCGGCGAAGGGCGGCTGGCCGGGCCGGTGCAGCACGATCGAGAGCGCGAGCTCGCGGCCCGGTTCCGGCAGGCTCATCTGGTAGCTGCCGTCCACCGGGCAGAACGGCGAGACGGCGAATTCCTTCGCCGTCTGCGCCCGGCCGCGCTCGTCGGTCGTCAGCAGGTAGGCGTGCCGCTGCCGGTAGGTGTTGTGCACCTCGGCGACCACGCATTCCAGCGGGCCGGCAGCACTGTGGCACCAGTACACGGTCAGCGGGTTGAACACGTAGCCGAGCACCCGGGCGTGGGTGAGCATCAGCACCCTGCCGCCGTGCAGGTCGATGCCGCGCCCGGCGAGGAACCGGTCCAGGTTCTCCCTGATCGTCCGGCGCGGGTCGGCGAAGTGATCGGCGGCGCGGAAGTCCGCGAGCAGCCGCAGCGAGCGGCTGAACCGGGGCAGGTCATCGGGGTCGACGAGCCACTGGTAGCTGCGGTAGCTGAAGACGTTGCGCAGCGGCGCGGTCCGCGCGTGGGTGATGCGGCACTCGTAGATGGCCGGGGTCCCTGCCGTGGTCACCAGGTACTCCCCAGTGCCCGGGCCGCGGCCACACCCGAGCGGCAGCCGTCCTCGTGGAAGCCCCACCCGTGGTAGGCCCCGGCGTAGGCGGTGACCGCGTCGCTGAGCGCGGGCAGCCGCCGCTGCGCGGCGACCGACTCGGTCGTGTAGACGGGATGCGCGTAGTCCATCCGGGCCAGCACGCGCTCCGGTACGACCCGGCGGCCCGGGTTGAGCGTCACGATGTGCTCCGGCCCGGCGGGCAGCCGCTGGAGCCGGTTGATGTCGTAGCTGACCCGCGCCTGGCCTGGTTTCGCGTAGCAGGAGGGCAGCTCGTAGTTCCACGACGACCGCACCCGGCGGCTGGCCGGCAGCAGCCCGGCGTCGTCGTGCAAGACGGTGGGGTTGCTGGTGTACCGGAAAGCGCCGAGTACTTCCTTCTCGGCCGGGGTCGGGTCGGCGAGCAACCGCAGCGCCTGATCGGGATGCGTGGCGATGACGACGGCGTCGAAGGTGCGCAGCTGGTCGGTCCGGTCGCGGATCTCCACCCCGCCGGGGAAGCGGCGCACGCCGTGCACTGGCGTCGAGGTCCGCACCTCCTGGACGCGCGCGGCGATCCGCTGCACGTAGACCCGGGAGCCGCCGGTGACCGTCCGCCACGGCGGCGAGCCGGTCACCGACAGCAGGCCGTGGTTGGCCAGGAACGTGAACAGGTACCTGGCCGGGTAGCGCAGCGCGGTCTCCGGCGGGCATGACCAGACCGAGGCCACGAACGGCGCGGCGAAGTGGGCGGTGAAGTACGCCGAGTACCCGCCGTCCCGCAGGAAGTCGCCCAGCGTCGGCTCGGCGGCCGCGTCGTCGGGATGCCCCGCCCCGGTGCGGGCATCCGGGCCGCCGTCCGGGACGGCTGCGCCGAACGCCAGCAGCCGCCGCGCGGCGCGGTGGAACCCCTGAACCTCCGTCAGCATCCGCAGGTAGCGGCCCTGCCCCCGGCGGAGCCCGGCGAGCAGGCCGCCGGGTCCCCGGTGCCCCGCGTACTGCAGGCCGCAGCCGCGGCAGCGCACCGACATGCTCATCTCACAGTCCTGGGTCTGCACGCCGAGCTCGGTGAACAACCGGGTCAGCAGCGGATACGTGCGCTCGTTGTGCACGATGAAGCCGGTGTCGACGGCCAGCTCGCTGCCGTCAGCGGCGACGATCGCGCGAGTGTCGGCGTGCCCGCCCAGCCGGCTGTCGGCCTCGAGCAGCGTCACCTCGTTGCCGCGGCTCAGCAGGTAGGCGGCAGACAGGCCGGCCACCCCGCTGCCGACCACCGCGATCCGCCGGGTCACCAGGCGCCCGCCCGCTGGCGGCCGGCCGCCAGCGGGGCCGGCTGCGGGCCGGGCGGCGATGCCTGCGGCCGCAGCGGCCAGTAGGCGGCCGCGAGCAGGATGAGCAGCAGCCCGGAATTGGGGTCGGTCGCCCGGCCGGTGAGCACGCCGCCGAAGTCCTGGCCGACCACCCAGCAGGCCAGCCCGGCCAGGCCGGCCAGGATCAGGGCCGGACGGGTGGTCGCCGGGAAGAATATCCCGGCCGCGACGACGATGAAGACCACCGCGAGCGCGATGGAGATGACCAGGCCGTGCGAGCCGGCCGCCGCGGCGGCGCCGCGGTCCAGAGCGGCCAGCCAGCCGGGCTCGCCTGCCGCGCCGGCGGTCAGGGCGTCGTGCAGGCTGCCGGGCGCCCGGACGGCCGGCTGCAGGATCAGGTAGGCCAGGCTGCCCCACAGCAGCAGCCAGGCCGCCTTGCTCCAGCGGCGGCCGAGCAGGCCCGCGGCGGCGACGCACCCGTGGCCGGGTACGGCCGGCCCGGTGCGCCCGGGCCAGACCAGGACGGCGATCAGCGCGTAGAGGATGACCGCGCCGGGTGCCCCGGTGACCGGGCTGGCCATTCCGGTCAGTACCCCGCCCAGCCCCTCGCCGAGCCACCAGAGGGACAGCGTCCAGGCGACGGACGCCACCAGCGCGGCCCTGACGGCAGGCCGCCACAGCAGGCCGGCGGCGATGGCCAGCTGGACAAGCGCGAACGCGGTGTTCCATGCCGCTACGTCGTGGCTGATCAGGCGGCTGGCCCACATGGCCGGGCTGGCGATCACGGCCGGATTGCCCATGGCCGCAGGCTCGAGCACTCCGCTGACGAACGGCTTGCCGAACATGTAGGGCTGGAACTGCAGGGCGGCGTCGAGCAGCCACACCAGCCCGAGCGCGATCTGCAGCCGGCGCCGGGCGCCGCCGGATCCCAGGTCAGCGGTCCGGGCCAGGACGCTCAGCCGTATCGACTCGGCGCGCGCGCGCAGCGCCGGCAACCTGGCCGGCCGGTTCGCCGCCGGCGCGGCGGCGGGTGCGGCTGGCAGGAACAGGGTCCCGAACGCGACCAGCGCCCCGGCCGCGGTGACCCAGAGGCCGGGACCGCCGCGGGCCAGCACCATCGAATCGCCGCCCAGCGCCCGCGTCGTGGCGGCCAGCTGGATGAGCAGGTAGCCGGAGAACCCGAGCGCGGCGAACCCGGCGATGCCGGTCAGCCAGCGCGACCAGCTGCCGCCCCGGATGACGTGGCCGAGCCCGGCGGCCGCGATGAGGATCCCGGCGGCGGCCAGGATGCGCCCGTTGCCGCCGTGCACGCCGGGAATCGCGATGAGCCCGGCGAAGATCTCCACCCAGGGCAGGAACGCGCCTGCTACGACGGTCGCCCCGGCCGCGGCCCCGGTCAGCCCGGCGATCATGCGCCAGTTGAGTTGCGGTGCCGGACGCGGCCTGGCGGCCGCCCGGGTGGTCATGCTGGTCATGGTGAGTCCCTGGGGTTGGTAAAGCCCGTTAAAGCCGAACGCTGACGGAGCGCAGGCGGGCGCGGCCGCCGGCCTGGCCGCTTCCTCTCGGTCGCGGCCAGAACCGGCCGGCCTCGCTACGCTGCTGCGGGGGTTACGAGCGGGCTGCCGGCGGCGGCTAGCCGGCCGACTTGACGGCGAAGAAGAGGAACAGGTTGGTGGGGATGTTCCCCGTCACCACGCTGCTGTCGTTCTTCTGCAGCCACTCCAGCTGCGCGTCGCTCTTCCCATTCACGATCTTGTTCCACGCGGTGAGCGACTTGACGCCGACCACGTCCACGTTCCACCACTCAGGCTTGCCGCTGTTGGCCGTCGCGACCACATGGCTGTGCGGCGGCAGCAGCGCATTGGCGGTGCCGCTGCCGAGGATCGCGGACAGGTCGATGGTGCTGGGATGGTCGATGCAGTGGCCGGCGGTCGGGCACTGCAGGGTAGATTCCGGCGGGGTGAAGCCCAGCGGCACCACGACGTACAGCGGGTCGAAGGTGGTCGCTGGGGTCTGGGTGTAGTCGGATCCCGCTTCGCACTTCGTGCTGGCTCCGCTGGCCGGCGGGGCCTGGCAGAAGAAGTTGCGCGTGTACCGCAACGTCACCGTCTCGCCCTTGTACCAGCCCTTGGTCGTTCCGACCATGCTTGTAGGAGCTGACGACATGCCGGCCATGTGCGTGCTCGCCGACGACGAGCCCGACGACGCGAACGCCGTGCCCGATGCCACGGCGAGCCCCACCCCGAGCACTCCGAAGAGCGCAATCCCGGCCCGCCGTGTCGCGGTCATGCGGCCTCGTATCTTTTCGGCCACTAGGTCCCTCCCAGGGGATTTCAGGCGCGCCCTCTGGCGCGCTCAGTGGCAGGGATTCGCAACCCGACCCGCTAACGGTTCACTTTCCTCCGGATTCGCGCCTGGCCGGCAGGTCAAGGCAGCTCAGGGTGAACCGGATCGCCAGCCGCTGCCAGGTGCGAAAACGCGCCAGCATCGCGTGCGTGTCACCGGGGACCGGCCGCCAGCGGATCCCGGGCGTGATCGCGGCGGCGCGCTCGGCGTAGGCGCGGGACGCCCGGGGCGAGGTGACCCTGTCCCGGGTGCCGTGGGCGATCAGCACCCGTCGGCCGGCCAGCTGCGCGACCGGCTCGCCGTCGGGCAGCCAGGGCGCGAGCGCGAGCACGGCTCGTACCGACGGGTCGCCGGCCGCGCGCAGCGCGGCGCGGCCGCCCATGGAGTGCCCGAGCAGGACCACGGGCACGGCACCGTGGCGGCGGCGCACCTCGGCCAGCGCCCAGCCGACGTCGGCCACCGGGCTCGCCTGCGCGCCGTTCCAGCCGCGGTACCTGTAGTGCACGGTCCAGACGGCCAGCCCTCGTCGGCGTCCCGCCCGGTGCAGCCCGCGGGCGAACGGCCGCATCCGCAGCGCGGCGAGCTGGCCCGCCGAGGTCGGTACCAGGCTGTCCGACTGCCCGCCGTGCAGCACCAGCACGACCGCCCGGGTCGCGCCCGTAGCAGGGCGCACGCTGAGCCGCGGGCCTGGCTGCATGGTCATCACAGCATCCTGCCGGGTCCTGCAGACGTGGAACCGCCCGGCCCCGGAATGGCGGTGCCATCCCGGGCCGGGCGGTTCCGGGTGATTCAGGAGGTGAACTTCGACGGCATCGAGGAGACGATGCCCTGGGCGAGGACGGCACCGGTGCCGGCCATGTGGCTCTCCGCCATCAGCAGGTCGGAGCCCTCGGACGTGCTGCCCGAGACCATGTCGTTGATGACGGTCTCCAGCGTGGACACGTGTCCCTGCAGGTCGGCGGCGACCGCCGGGGCCGGCAGCTTGGTCGCGCCGGCCACGAACGCGGAGAACTGGCTGATGTAGCCGGCCAGGTCCTTCTTCGCGGTCTTCACCATGGCGCCGTTGTGGGTGGCGGTGCCGAGGGTGTAGTTGACGAAGAAGCCGATGTGCGCGTTCCACAGCTTGAGGAAGCCCTTCTGAGCCGCGGGACCGTAGACGCTGCCGATCGCCGCGCCGAGCGCGTTGGTGTTGCCGGCCAGCGCGCCGATAGCGCCCTGCACCTCCGGAGCCTTGAGGTTGCCGCCCGCGGCGACCGCGGTCTGCACGACGAAGCCGGTGGCCGCGACGTGCTGGATGAGCAGCCCGGTCAGCGCCGCGCGCAGCGCGGACGCCCCCGAGGTCACGTTCCCTGAGATCTCCTTTGACGAGGCGATGCCCTTGGCCAGCACCTCGGCGGTGCCGCCCATGTGCATCGCGGCCATCTCGATGTCCTTGCCCGCGCTCGGGCTCTTGGCGACGATCGCGTTGATCGCCGTCTCCAGC
Organism: uncultured Actinomycetes bacterium; assembly: GCA_963702235.1. Taxonomy (GTDB): domain Bacteria; phylum Actinomycetota; class Actinomycetes; order Streptosporangiales; family Streptosporangiaceae; genus PALSA-505. The sequence goes on along the minus strand of CAVPBZ010000002.1, from coordinate 160,675 downwards.
GTGGTGACGTGCCCCTGCAGGTCGGCGGCGACCGCCGCGGCCGGGAGCTTGGTGGCGCCGGCGATGAACGCGCTGAACTGGCTGATGTAGCCGGCCAGGTCCTTCTTCGCGGTCTTCACCATCGCGGTCTTGTGCTCCGCGACACCGAGCGTGTAGTTGACGAAGAAGCCGATGTGGGCGCGCCACAGCTTGAGGAACTGCTGCTGGGCCGCCGATCCGTACACGCTGCCGATCGCGGTGCCGAGGCCCTGGGTGTTCTGGTCGAGGGCGGCCAGCGCCGTCTTCGTGCTGGCCGAGGCCGGCCCCTTGGTGATCGCGGTCTGCACCACGTTGGCGGTCAGATCGACGTGCTCGGTCAGCAGCTCGTCGAGGCCCGCGTACAGCTGGGCCGCGGCCGTGCTGGTCGGGTTGGTCATCGCCGGGCTTGACGATGACATGTGTGACGGTGACGTGCTGGTGCTGGCAGCAGGCGTGCTGCCGCCGCTGGCGCAGGCAGTCGCGGCAACCGCTAGGGCCGCAGCTCCTATGCCTGCTCGGACGAGAAGGGAACCGCGCATCGCTATCTCTCTCTCGGTGAGTGAATTTTTCGTTCCGGAGAGTGTTCGCTGCCCGAGCCGGTCCGGTTCAGGTGCGATGCGGTTTTTGGTCAGGAGACCTGACCAAGCGCGGCAATGCTCGAAGGCGCGGTGGGGATGGTGCGGCCGTGCTCGAGGCTGACCCCGAAGGCCAGCGTGCCGGGCAGGGGTGCGGCCAGCGGGCCGATCCTGATCGGCCCGTGTGCGCCGGCCCGGACGTCGAAGGAGCCGACGGCAAGCGGGCGGTGCGAGCGGGTGATCTGCCACAGCACGTAAGTCTGGTCGGCGGTGTCGTTGGCCTTCATGACGCCCGGGAGCATCCACGCGGTCTGCTTGTTGACGATCAGCTGAGCAGCCACCACGTGGCTGCCGGCGGCGGTCAGCGGGATCTCCGTGCATCCGGCGAGATGGGCGCAGCTCGCGACGGGCGGCTGGGGCGGGTTCGCGGCGGTCCCCGCCAGCCCGGCCCAGATGCCCCCGCCGGCGATGAGCGCGGCGGCCGCAGCGATGCTGGCCGGCCGCTGCCACCGCCGGGCCCGGGGCCGGAGCGGCACCACCCCGGGGGGCAGCGGGTCTCCCGCGCTGGCGGCGGCGTCTCCCGCGCTGGCGGCGGTGTCCCCTGGCCTGTCCGCGGCGTCTGCCGCGCTCGCGAAGTCCGCGGGCAGGGCGGCGCGGTGACCGGGCTCTGGGTCGGCGGTCCGGTCACCGGAGTCCAGGTCGGCGGTCCGGCGGCCACGGTCCAGGTCGGCGAGCGCGGCGGCGAGGATGCGGTCGCCCAGCCGGGGGCTGGGCTCGGCCGGCGGGGCCGTGTCGGCGAGCGCCGCGGCCACCTCGCGGAAGTCTGCCAGCGCCCGGGCGCACGCCGGGCAGTGCCGGGCATGGTCGAGGTATCGCTGCTCATCGGCGGGTTCGAGGGCGTCCAGCGCGTACCCGGCGGCCAGCTCCTGGAACGGGCCATGGTCGGGCGGGTGATCGGTCACCACGTTCCCTCCCTGCCCGGGCTGCCCACGGCGGCCAGGCGTTGCTGCAGTCGTCGCATCGCGGCGAACATACGGGTCTTGACGGTTCCCAGCGGGACACCGGTCAGCTGGGCGATCTCTCGCTGGGTATACCCGCCGAAATAGGCGAGCGCCAGCGCGTGCCGTTGCGGCTCGGGCAGCTCGGCCAGTGCGTCCCGGACCTTCTCGGCCCGGATCCCCGCCCATGCCTGCGCGGCCGGGTCGGATGCCGGGGGCGGATCCAGCGCCTGCTGAGCGGCGTGCGCGACCTGCCGTCGCTGCTGGGCGGTTTCCCTGCGGACCAGATCCACCGCCTTGTGGTGGACCAGTCCGAGCAGCCAGCCCCGGACCGTACCCTGCCCCGGAGTATAGGCGGCCGGATCGCGCCAGAAACCGGTGAAGGCCTCCTGGACCGCGTCCTCGGCCAGCGTCTGGTTCGCCGTTATCCGCCGTGCCATCTGGAAGCACGCGGTGCCGTGACGCTGGTACAGCACCCCCAGTGCATCCGGATCAGACTTACCGACAAGCTCGACAAGCCCGACATCATCCAGATCGGCCCGGCCTGCGCCAGGGGGCCCGCTCACAGGGTGCACTGCCACTTCCGAAGCCGGTCGCGGGCCGGGAATCGTCTGGGTCCCGGCCCTCCTGCGTGACGGGTCAGGAGACAATGAACATCCCCACCATGCCCGCGCTGGCGTGATACTGGCAACGAAAAGCATAGCTGCCCGGGTGGCTGAAGGTCACGGTGAAGGATGTCTGCTGTCCGCCAGGATCGCCGGTTACCGACGGAGAGGTCACGTGCAGCTCCGGTATGACGATGTTGTGCGGGTAGGCCCCGGAATTCTTGAGCGTGATCCGTACCGTCCCGGTGTGCAGGTGGATGGTCATCGGCGCGAACCTCAGCGCACTGTTCCCGACGATCGTGACCTGCTGGCTGCCCGCGGCGACATGCGCAGGCGGGCTGACCGGCGCGGTACCGCCACGGCCTGCGAATCCCGCGACGGCCAGCCCGGCGAGCACGCCGCCGGCCACGGTCAGGCCGAGCCGGCGCCGGCTCGGCGCGGCCTGCCGGTGCCGTAGCTCCGCCAGCAGCCCGCCCGCGGCGAGCAGGGCGGCGGCGGCCTCGGCCACGGCGGCCGCCGTCTTCTCCGGGAACCAGCCGGGCTCGTACATATCCGGCAGCGGACCGAGCCGGCCCACATCGACGTAGCGGTACAGCAGGAGAGCAGCCACGGCGCTGGCGGCTACGGCGAACGCCAGCCCGAGCCCGGTCCGGCGGCCGGCCAGCAGCACGATCAGCGCGGCCGCGGCGGATACTCCGGCCTCGATCCTGAACAGGTTGCCCTGGCTGATCGAGCCATGGATGCCGTCGTAGACCGGTGCGAGGTCGGCGTGCACGTAGGCATCCACGGCGAGTCCGGCCGCGACAAGCAGCCGCAAGACCAGCCTGCCCGTCTGCGCTACTCGTTGGGTCGTCACGCTCAGTACCCCGTTCCGGTTGACCGCCTGCTGATGCCGTTGATGATTCGCGGCAGAGCCCGTTCCGGTTCATGATCAGGAAAGGCCGTGTCCGGGGCTCAGCCCGGGTAAGCGAGAATGATCGCCTGATACTCGGCCTTGGGAAGTCCCGACAGCAGGCTCGGCTCGCAGCAGCTCAGCCGCCAGGGACGACACTGGCGCCTGCTCGTTCGGGATTGATCTTGGCCGTCCGGCTCGGGGTGAGCCGCGGCCCCGGAGTTACAGTGGTTATCAGGAGGACTTGCGGATGGATCGAGCGCAGTTTCTGGCCGATATCGCCGTGGCGGAGGTCCGGCCTGACGACGTCCTGTACCTGCAACGGCTGGGCGAAGACTACCGGTGGCGCTTCGTGGAGCCCGATGCCGCCGCGATCACGGCCAGCCAGCAGCCAGGCGAGCCCGCGCCGGATGCCTGGATGTTCTACTCCGGCCCGTGGCCAGCCGGGCCGCCGGCCGAACTGTTCCCGTTCTTCGCGGAACTGCTGGCCGAGATGGAGTCGATGTGCGGCGGCGACGACCGCTGCCGGTGGCCGCTGGACCAGCCCTACCCGCTCCAGCACTGATCCGCGGGAGTCGCGCCGTGCCGTATCAGATAACCCAGGCTGACCGGACGTCGTTCCTGCGGTGCCGCAGGCAGTGGGACTTCGGCGCGGCCTGCCGCCGCAATCTCGAGCCGGCCCGGCAGCCCGCGGGCCCCGACCTGGGCCTGGCCTTCCGCGAGGCCCTGGATGTCTACTATTTCCCCGGCATGTGGGACTGGCCGCCCAGGGTGACGCGCCCGCTGGTCTACCAGGGACTGGACCGCTCGCTGGCCAGGCAGCGCGAGCGGTGCGGAGCGGGCGGCGGGGATGGCGCCTGGCAGCGGGAGCTGGATGCGGGCCGCTGGCTGCTCGATCGCTATTTCGACTGGTCCCCGGCCGTGGACCGGTTCGCACCCGTCCAGGTCCAGCCGGAATTCGAGGTGGACATCATCGACGCAGGTCCTCCGCCGCGGGGCGTGGTGACGGCCGGGGGAGAGCTCATCCGGTACCGCGGCACAGTTGACATGCTGGCGGTGGACGCCCACGACGCCTACTGGATCGTCCGGCACCGGCTGGTCACCGGGGACTGGCCGCCGGTGGGAGCCCTGGTCGGCGACGAGGAGGCGGTGACCGCCTGCTGGGCCTGGGAGCAGTTCTACCCAGGTATGACGATCTCGGGGACCATTGACAACGAGTTCCGCGCCGCGGTCCCGCCGCAGCCGGACACCGAGGCCGAGGTGGCCCGGCCGCGCCGCGCCGGCGGCCTGCGGCGGTGGCTGCCGGGGACCAGGGAGGACCAGCTTCAGCGGCAGGTCCGCCAGCACGAGCCGAGCGGCGGCGGCCGGTCGATCCCGCAGCACCGAAGGCTGTACGCGGCCGCGCAAGAGCCCGCGCGGCCGGACCGGATCGAGCAGGAGGCCGCCGCGAACTTCCGCCGGACCTGGGTGCGCCGGAGCCGGGCCCAGGTGGCGGAGGCGGGCCGCAGGCTCGCTGCCGACGCGGCGCGGATGATGGATCCGGGCATCATCACGGAGCCAACTCCCTCGGCCGAGAACTGCTCTGCCTGCGCTTTCGTCGTCCCCTGCGCGGAGGTCTCCGCCGGGCAGGAGCCCGATGCCGCGCTGCGGTCCCGCTACCGGCAGCGGCCGGCGCAGAAGACAGCGGAGGGGCGGCTGGGCGGCGGCGTCTGGGGTCTCGGCCGTGGCGCCGCGCCGCCGAGGCCCCGCGGCGGCCCCTGAGCCCGGCGCGAGCTCCTGAGCCCGGCGCGAGCGCGGTTCCGGGGCGGCTCCCTGATCGCCGCCACGGCGACGTCCTGTGGCGGCCCCTGAGCCCGGCGGGGTCAGTCCTTCAGCTCGCAGATGATGCCGCCGGCCGGCACCGTCTGGCCGATCTGCACGGCCAGCCCGGTCACCGTCCCGTCCTTGTGCGCGGTGAGCGGCTGCTCCATCTTCATCGCCTCGAGCACCACGACCGTGTCTCCGGCCGAGACCCGCTGCCCCTCCTCGGCCACGATCTTGGCGATCGTGCCCTGCATGGGGCTGACCAGGGCGTCACCGCCTGCAGCGGACGCCGGGCCGCGGTCGCGGTGACCCGGTCTGCGGGCGCGCTCCCGGCCGGGTCCCGGCCCGGGCTGGCCGAGCGCGGCGAGCCCCGCGGGCAGCAGCACCTCGAGCCGCTTGCCACCGACCTCCACCGTGATCCGCTCGCGGTCAGGCTCCGCGGCCGACTCGGCCAGGTCGCCGGAGTACGGCGGGATCCCGGCGGCGAACTCGGTCTCGATCCACCGCGTGTGCACGGTGAACGGCTCGTCGGTGAAGGCCGGATCGTTGACGACGGCGCGGTGGAACGGCAGCACGGTCGGCAGCCCGGCGACCTCGAACTCCGCCAGCGCGCGCCGCGCCCGGGCCAGCGCCTGGCGGCGGCTCGCACCGGTGACGATCAGCTTGCCGATCAGCGAGTCGAACGCCTGCGGCACGGTCATGCCCGCCGCGTAGCCGGCGTCCAGCCGCACGCCGGGTCCTGACGGCGGCCGCCAGACCGCGATCGTCCCGGGCGTGGGGAGGAAGTTCCGGCCCGGGTCCTCGGCGTTGATCCGGAACTCGATCGAATGGCCGCGGGCTGGCGGGTCGTCGTAGCCGATCGGCTCCCCGTCGGCGATCCGGAACATCTCCAGCACCAGGTCGATCCCGCTGACCTCCTCGGTGACCGGGTGCTCCACCTGCAGCCTGGTGTTCACCTCGAGGAAGGACACGGTGCCGTCCTGGCCGACCAGGAACTCACACGTCCCGGCGCCGACGTACCCGGCCCGGCGCAGGATCGCCTTGGACGAGTCACGGAGCTGGGCCTCCTGCTCATCGGTGAGGAACGGAGCGGGCGCCTCCTCGACGAGCTTCTGGTGCCGGCGCTGCAGCGAGCAGTCGCGGGTCGAGACGACCACGACATTCCCGTGCCGGTCGGCCAGGCACTGCGTCTCCACGTGCCGCGGCCGGTCCAGGTACCGCTCGACGAAGCACTCGCCGCGGCCGAACGCGGCCACGGCCTCCCGGACCGCGGACGCGTACAGCTCCTCGATCTCCTCGTCCGACCGCGCCACCTTGAGCCCGCGGCCGCCGCCGCCGTACGCGGCCTTGATCGCGATGGGCAGCCCGTGCTCGCGGGCGAAGGCGCGGACCTCGTCGGCGCCGGATACCGGGCCCGGCGTGCCGGGCGCGAGCGGGGCACCGACCTCGGCGGCGATGGCCCGGGCGCTGACCTTGTCACCGAGCGCCTCGATCGCTTCTGGCGGCGGCCCGATCCAGGTCAGCCCCGCCGCGATGACCGCCCGGGCGAAGTCGGCGTTCTCGGCGAGGAAGCCGTAGCCGGGATGCACGGCGTCGGCGCCGGACTCGGCGGCCACCTTGAGGATCTTGTCGATGTCCAGGTAGCTGTCGGCCGGGCTCTGCCCGCCGAGCGCGAACGCCTCATCGGTCATCGTGACGTGCAGCGCGTCGAGATCGGACTGCGCGTAGACGCCGACGCTGGCCAGCCCGGCGTCGCGGCAGGCCCGGGCGATCCGCACGGCGATCTCGCCGCGGTTCGCGATCAGGATCTTTCGCAAGAATCCCTCTCCTCGTGAGTGAGCCCTTTCATCCTCGCCAAGACCGCCCGCGGGCTGTGCGTGCGGGACGCGCGGACGAAAAGGTTCAGTCTGTGAGGAGTCTAATGGCCGGGCTGCCGGGAGGTTCCCCGGTGCCAGGCGGCGGGCTCAGCCGGTCGCCGGCTGCCCCGGCGGTCCCTGGCGACCAGGTCCACCTCTTCCAGCTCAGGCTCATGGCCTGCCGAGCAGCGCAGTCCGGCGGTCACCGCGTGCCCGCAGTCGCGATGGCGCAGTTCTACCCCGGACGGCCCGAGCCACCGGTCGCCCCACTGCATCAGCGCGGCCAGCACGGGGAACAGCTCCGCTCCCCGCTGCGTCAGCCGGTACTGCATCCTGGTCCGCTGGCCCGGCTCCCGGTACGGCTCGCGCTCGATCAGGCCCTGCTCGACGAGCTCCCGCAGCCGCTCCGCGGCCACCGGCTCGCTGATGCCGACCCGCTCGGCGAAATCGGCGAACCTGGTCGTCCCGTAGAAGGCCTCGCGCAGCAGCAGCAGCGCGGAGCGGGTGCCCACCACCGCCAGCGTGCGGTCGATCGGGCAGTTCGCCGCCGACCATCCCTGCCTGGGGTCGAGCGGGCCGGTGAGTCTGATCGTCGGCGTCGGCACGCTGCCCATCCTATCTGACTTGTGTTTACCTTCGTTAGCTGTCTATCGTGGGTGACTATGGTCGAGCTAAGTCAGCAGGCACGCCAGGCCCCGCGGGGCGCCCGGCCGGCCAGCCCGGCCCAGGTGCTGGGCATCGTGTCCGCGGGCGTGGTGCTGGCCAGCCTGGATCTGTTCATCGTGAACGTGGCGCTGCCGGCCATCGCCCGCGACTTCCGCGGCGCGAGCCTGAGCGAGCTGTCCTGGGTGCTCAACGGGTACGCGATCGTCTACGCGTCGCTGCTGGTGCTCTTCGGGCGGTTCGCTGACCGGTACCGGCGCGACTACGGCTTCCTGGCCGGGGTGGCGATCTTCACCGTGGCCTCGGCCGCGTGCGCCGCCGCGACCAGCGTGGGCATGCTGGTGGCCTTCCGGCTCGTGCAGGCGGCCGGCGCCGCGCTGGTCACCCCGACGTCGCTCGGCCTCGTGCTCGCGTCCTACCCGGCCGAGCGGCGCAGCGGGGCGGTCCGCGCCTGGACGGCGACCGGCGGGCTCGCCGCCGCGCTCGGGCCGGTGGCCGGCGGCCTGCTCGTCACCGCCAGCTGGCGGTGGGTGTTCCTGGTCAACGTCCCGGTCGGCGCCGCCGCGCTGGCGGTGGGCTGGCGCAAGCTCCCGCACATCCCCGGGCATCCCTCGCCGCGCCCGGATGCCCTCGGGGCGCTGCTGATCACGGCGGGAGTCGGGCTGCTCAGTTTCGGGCTCGTCGAGGGCGGCGGCTGGGGCTGGGGCTCGGCGGCGACCGTCGGCGTGATGGCGGCCTCGGCCGTCCTGCTCGGGCTGTTCGCCCTGCGCTGCGCCCGCCACCACAACCCGCTGATCGAGCCCGGGCTGTTCCGTACCCGCAGCTTCTCGGCCGCCTCGGCGGTGGCCTTGCTGTTCTCGGTGTCTTTCGGCGCCATGCTGCTGTCGGTCGTGCTGTGGGCCCAGGACAGCTGGGGCTGGTCCGCGCTGCGCACCGGCCTGGCGATCGCGCCGGGACCGCTGATGGTCCCGCTGTTTTCCTTCGTCGTCGCCGGGCGGCTCATCGCCCGCTTCGGCGCTGCCGCCGTGATGTCGCTGGGCTCGGCCGTCTTCGCCGCCGGGCTGGCCTGGTGGGCGGTGGCCATGCAGCTGCGGCCCGACTATGCCGGCGCCATGCTCGGCGGCATGCTGCTGACCGGCGTCGGGGTGGGACTGACGCTGCCGACGCTGATGGCGACGGCCGCGGCCGCGCTGCCGCCGCGGTCCTTCGCCACCGGGTCAGCGGTGATCACCATGATCCGGCAGATCGGCCTGGCGGTCGGCGTCGCGCTGCTGGTCGCCGTGCTCGGGACGTCGCGGACCCCGGCGGGGCGGCTGGACGCCTTCGGCCGCGGCTGGTGGGCCTTTGCCTGCATCGCCGCCGCCGGGATCGTCCCCGCGCTCTGGCTGCTGCCCCGCAGGCGGACCCGGGAAGCACCCGCGGAATGAGCCAGGGCCGCGCGGGCGGCGGCGCCGCCGGGCGGTCAGACCGCGATCAGGGCCCCGTGCGGGTCAATCTGATCCGCGGTCTCGTCATCGAACCACAGCCCGCCTTCCCCCAGATAGCGGAACAGGACCTTGCTGCCGGCCGGGATCCTGGCCACGGCGCTGCGGGTGCCGTTCGCGCGTCGCCGCAGCGGATGCGCGAACGGATTCCAGTCGTTGAAGTCACCGACGACCGAGACGGCGCCCGCCGGCTCGTCGGCGGGCAGCACGAACGTCACGCGAACGACATCGTCGCGGTCAGGCTTGGTCATCCTGATCATGGAACTCTCCCCTGAAGGCTCTCACCGTGGGGTTTGGCTGTCGTGTTTCATGTCGTCCCTATGCTGTGGCGCAGATGTATCCGCCCCGTATCCGGCGCGCAACAACGACATGAAGGAACAGTTGCCCGCCAGGATAGATCATCGCCCGGTGACCCGTCAGTTAACCCGGCCGCCCATTTACCAGCCCCGCCTTGCGCCCGGGCGCTCGGCATGCCGCCGGTTCAGCCCGGCCGCCCATTTACCAGCCCCGCCTTGCGCCCGGGCGCTCGGCATGCCGCCGGTTCAGCCCGGCCGCCCATTTACCAGCCCCGCCTTGCGCCCGGGCGCTCGGCATGCCGCCGGTTCAGCCCGGCCGCCCATTTACCAGCCCCGCCTTGCGCCCGGGCGCTCGGCATGCCGCCGGTTCAGCCTGGTCGCCCGCTGGCCCGCCATGCGCCGGGGCCGTGACTCAGCGGCCTGCGCAGCAGGGCCGGCCTGCTGGCCCAGCCGTGGACGCGGTCACCGGGGGCGGCCTGCGGCCCGGCCCTGGCGCTCTTCGCGGCGAGCACCGCGGTCAGCACGGCGATCTCCTCGGCCGAGGCGTCGCCCCTGATCACTGTCAGCAACGGCGCGGTCCCGGCGCCGGGCTGCGAGCCATCGCCGCCCTGGCCTGCGCCAGGGCCGCCACTGCGGCCGCCGGACCCGGACATCAGCTTCGGGACGGACCGGTGCCGATGCCGAACTGCCGGTGCACCCGTGCCCAGAACGCGTCCCGCAGCCACTCCCTGGCCTCCTGATACGGCCGCAGCGACTGGCCGAGTTCCTTCTCGGCCTCGACCAGGAGTTCCTTGTCGATGACCGGCGGCAGGATCGGGCCGGGCAGCAGGTCCCTGATGTTGTCCTCACCGCGGGTGAGGATCCACTTCTGCGCCACGTGCTCGCCGGCTTCCTCGACCCGTTCCCGGTCCGGCCCGAGCTTGCTGGCGACGAGGCCCGCGCTGTACGTCCCGGCGCGGGGGGCCGGCCGCGGCGGGTGCCGCTCGCCGAACAGCTGCGCGGGCGAGGGCACGATGGCTACCGCGGCCGCGGCGGCCTGGACGTCCAGCCGGGCGGGCTCGGCCTCGCTGACCGGCTGGCTGCTGAAGTAGGGCCGGACGAAGGCCGCGTCGAGTACCTCGACCGTGTCCGACTCCCAGACAAGCCGCTCCGCCTGGTTGGTGCCGTACGGCGGCTCGATTCCCCACAGGTGCACCCGCACCCCGTAGGCCTGCGCCGCCTCCACCGCCGGGACCATGTCCTCGTCGCCGGCGACCAGCACCGCGTCCGCGATCGCCCGGTGCCGGGCCAGCGCCTCCATGTCGGCGCGGATCTGAGCGTCCACGCCCTTCTGCTGGCCGCGTGCGTTCAGGTTGCCGAGCCTCAGCTTCACCGACGACATCTGCGCGATCACGCGCTGGTCGATGGTGGGTACCCGGTCCCTGGCGGCGTCGTACCAGTAGACCCGGAGCAGCTCGCCCTGGATCTGGTTGTCGGCGGTCTTGATGAGCGCCTGGATGAGATTGGCCGCATCCACCCGGTACTCCCGGCGCGAGCTCACGCCCAGCAGCAGCTCTCCCGCGGCGGCGTAGATGTACCCGACATCGACCATGATCGCGTAGCGGGCAAGCGTCGGAAGGGGCCTGGAGAACTCGGTCATGGTGCTCACGACTCTAAAGCAGTCCGCGGCCCCCCCGGGCCGAGGACTGCCGCGCAGGCCGCCAGCCGACATTCATAGCGGGATGTTGCCGTGCTTCTTGGGTGGCAGCGTCTCCCGCTTGGTGCGCAGCGACCGCAGCGCGACGGCCACCTGCCCGCGGGTCTCGGCGGGCCTGATCACGGCGTCCACGTAGCCCCGGTCGGCCGCAATGTAGGGGTTGGCGAGCATGTCCTCGTACTCGGTCACCCGCTGCTCCCGCAGCGCTGCCGGGTCCTCGGCCGCGGCCAGCTCGCGCCGGTACAGGATATTCACCGCGCCCTGGGCGCCCATGACCGCGATCTGGGCCGTCGGCCAGGCGAGGTTGATGTCAGCCCGCAGGTGCTTGGAGCCCATCACGTCGTAGGCGCCGCCGTACGCCTTGCGGGTAATCACCGTGATCTTGGGCACGGTCGCCTCCGCGTACGCGTAGATGAGCTTGGCGCCGCGCCGGATGATGCCGCCCCATTCCTGTGCCGTTCCGGGCAGGAAGCCGGGCACGTCCACGAACGTCAGCACCGGGATGTTGAAGGCATCGCAGGTCCGGACGAAGCGTGCGGCCTTCTCCGCGGCGTCGATGTCCAGCGTGCCGGCGTAGTGCAGCGGCTGGTTGGCCACCACCCCGACCGATGCCCCCTCCACCCGGCCGAACCCCACGATGATGTTGGCCGCGAAGGACTGGTGTATCTCGAGGAATTCGCCGTCGTCCACGACATGCCGGATGACCTCGTGCATGTCGTAGGGCTGGTTCGGCGAGTCGGGTATCACCGTGTCCAGCTCAGCGTCTTCCGCGGTGGGCTCGGCGGCGTCAGCGTTCGGAAGAAAACCGGGCTGACCGCCCGCCGCAGCGGCTGACGGCGGGTCGTCCAGGTTGTTGGACGGCAGGTACGACAGCAGTTCCCGGGCGAATTCCAGGCAGTCGTCCTCGTCCCTGGCCTGGTAGTGAGACACCCCGGACTTGGAGTTGTGCGTGCGGGCGCCGCCGAGTTCCTCGAAGCTGACTTCCTCGCCGGTGACCGTCTTGATCACGTCCGGGCCGGTGATGAACATGTGCGACGTCTTGTCCACCATCAGCGTGAAGTCGGTGATGGCCGGCGAGTAGACCGCGCCGCCCGCGCACGGCCCCATGATCAGGGAGATTCGAGGGATCACCCCGGAGGCGATCACGTTCCGGTAGAAGATCTCGGCGAACATGCCGAGCGCGACCACGCCCTCCTGTATCCGCGCGCCGCCGCCGTCGTTGATGCCGATCACCGGGCAGCCGGTCTTCAGCGCGTGATCCATCACCTTGACGATCTTCTCGCCGTACACCTCGCCGAGCGACCCGCCGAACACGGTGAAGTCCTGGCTGTACACGGCGACCGGCCGGCCGTCCACCGTGCCGGTCCCGGTGACCACGCCGTCCCCGTAGGGGCGGTTGGCCGCGACGCCGAAGTCGGTGGCGCGGTGCCGGGCGAACTCGTCGAACTCGACGAACGAGCCGGGGTCCAGCAGCTTGCCGATCCGCTCCCTGGCCGTCATCTTGCCCCGGGCGTGCTGCTTTTCTACCGCGCGCTCGGAGCCGGCGTGGGTGGCCTCGTGCCGGCGCCGCTCCAGGTCGGCTATCTTGCCCGCGGTGGTGTGCGGGTAGGCCTCATCGGGCTCATCTGCGCTGATCTCGTCCCGGGCTTCGCTCGTCATGGGCACAGGGTAGCGACGCCGGCTGACTACGCTGGGGGGCAGTGAGCAGAGAGTCAGACCGCCAGCAGATGCCGAAGCGGATGCGCCATGACGTCCGGCTGCTCGGCGACCTGCTCGGCGAGATACTCCGCGAATCCGAAGGCGAGGATCTCCTCGCGGACGTGGAGCGGCTGCGGCACGCGGTGATCGAGGCGCGGCGCGGCCCGGCCGCCAGCGCTGAGGCAGGCCCGGGTGCGGACACAGGCCCGGGCCCGGGCCCGGACGCTGGTCCGGGCGCGGACGCTGGTCCGGGCGCGGTGCCGGCCGATCCGGTCGGGGACGAGATCGCCGCGCTGGTCGCCTCCTGGCCGCTGGACCGGGCCGAGCTGGTGGCCCGCGCGTTCACCGTCTACTTTCACCTGGTCAACCTGGCCGAGGAGCATCAGCGGATCCGGACCCTGCGCGAGCGGGACGCCGGCAGCGAGCCGCTGCGGGAGTCGCTCGCCCTCGCCGTCGCCGAACTGCGCGGCGGCTCCGGCGGCGCGGGCGCCGGCGGTGCGGGCGACGGCCAGCTGGCGGGCCTGCTGGCCGGCCTGCGGGTGCACCCGGTGCTCACCGCGCACCCGACCGAGGCCCGCCGTCGCGCCGTCACCTCCGCGCTGCGTCGGATCAGCGGCCTGCTGACCGCGCTGGAGGACGCCCCCGAGGGGGACGCGCAGACCGAGGCGCAGCGACGGCTGCGCGAGGAAATCGACCTGCTGTGGCGGACCTCCCAGCTGCGGGTCAAGGCGATGGGGCCGCTCGACGAGGTCCGCACCCTGATGACCGCGTTCGACGAGACGCTGTTCCGCGTGGTCCCGGCGCTGTACCGGTCACTCGATCACGTCCTGGCCGGCCCGGACAGCGGCCGGGTGCCAGCGGCCGCCCCGGCGTTCCTGCGGTTCGGCAGCTGGGTCGGCGGCGACCGCGACGGCAACCCGTTCGTGACCGCGCAGGTGACTCGGCAGGCCATCGGCATCCAGGCGGAGCATGCGCTGCGCGCGCTAGAGAACGCCACCACGAGGATCGGCCGGGCGCTGACCGCGGACGCGTCGGCCACCCCGCCGTCGGCGGACCTGGCGCACGCCATCGCGGTCGCCGAGGCGGCGCATCCCGACCTGCTGGCCGAGATCTCGTCCCGCTCGCCGCTGGAGCCGCACCGCACCTACCTGCTTTACCTCGCCGAACGGCTCCGCGCGACCCGCCTGCGGAACGCTGATCTCGGCTATCGCGCCGCCGCCGCGTTCCTGGCCGACCTGCGCCTGGTGCAGGACTCGCTGGCGTCGGCGGGCGCGCCGCGCCAGGCGTTCGGCGAGCTGCAGCACCTGATCTGGCAGGCCGAGACGTTCGGGTTCCACCTGGCCGAGCTCGAGGTGCGGCAGCACAGTGACGTGCATGCCCGGGCGCTGCGGGAGCTGGAGGAAGGCGGCGAGCTGTCGCCGCAGACGCAGGAAGTCTTCGCGACGTTCCGGGTGATCGCCTGGATCCAGCGCAGGTTCGGGCCGCGGGCGTGCCGGCGGTACGTGGTCAGCTTCACCCGCTCGGCCGATGACATTGCCGCGGTGTACGAGCTGGCCCGCCGGGCCGTACCGGACGGACGGCCGCCGGACCTCGACGTGATCCCGCTGTTCGAGAGCGGCGAGGACCTGAACAATGCCAGCCAGGTACTCGACGGCATGCTCAAGCTCAAGCCGGTAGCGGCCAGGCTGGCCGCGGCGGCCGGCTCAGCCGAGGCCGTCCCGCCGCTGGAGGTCATGCTCGGCTACTCCGACTCCGCCAAGGAACTCGGCCCGGTCAGCGCCACCCTGCTGCTGTTCCGGGTGCAGGCCAGGCTGGCGGCCTGGGCCGCGGACCGCGCCGTGCCGCTGACGCTGTTCCACGGCCGCGGCGGCGCGCTCGGCCGGGGCGGCGGCCCGACCGGCCGGGCTGTGCTGGCGCAGGCACCCGGCTCGGTAGGCGGACGGTTCAAGGTCACCGAACAGGGCGAGGTGATCTTCGCCCGGTACGGCCACATCGCCATCGCGCACCGGCACCTGGAGCAGGTCACCTCCGCGGTCCTGCTCGCCTCGGCGCCGGCCTCCGCGGGGCAGGCCGGCCAGGAGGATGAGCGGATCGCTCGCATCGGGGAAAGGATCGAGGCGGCCGCGCGGCGCGCGTACCGCAGCCTGGTGGAAACCGAAGGCTTCGCCGCATGGTTTGCCCGGATCAGCCCGCTGGAGGAGATCGGCGGGCTGCGGATCGGATCCCGGCCGGCCCGCCGCACCGCCGCCGCCGGCTTGGACGACCTGCGGGCGATCCCCTGGGTGTTCGCCTGGGCGCAGACCCGGGTGAACCTGCCCGGCTGGTTCGGCCTGGGCGGCGGCCTGGCCGCGGTGGCCGAAGACGAGGGCGGCCTCGACGAGTTGCGCCGCGCGTACCGCGAATGGCCGCTGTTCGCGGTGCTGCTGGACAACGCGGAGATGAGCCTGGCCAAGACCGACCGCCGCATAGCGGCACGGTACCTCGCGCTCGGTGGCAGGCCCGATCTCACCGCCGCGCTGCTCGCCGCGTATGACCTCACCTCCAGGCTTGTGCTGGCGGTCACCGGGCACGACAGGCTGCTGGCCGACCTGCGGGTGCTCTCCCGCGCGGTGGCGCTGCGCGACCCTTACGTGGACGCTCTCTCCTACCTGCAGCTGCGCGCCCTGGCCGCCCTCCGCGCCGACACCTATGCCGGCGACGGCGACGGCCGCGCTCCCGGCGCGGAAGGTGCTGAAGACGGCCGCGGTGCCCGGGGCGGCGGCCCTCCCGAGCTCGTCGAGCCCGCCGAGGCCGCCGAGCCCGTCGGCCGTGACCGCCTGGAGCGGCTGCTGCTACTCACCGTGAACGGCGTAGCCGCCGGCCTGCAGAACACCGGCTGACCGCGCCCGACCGCCTCATCCCGCCCCGACCTCCGCTCCATCGGGAACCTGGATGTCACTTTCGTGTTCACCGGTGAACACGAAAGTGCCATCCAGAACATGCGGGAAGGCTCCGCGGAGGGCGGGCCAGGAGGCCAGGAGTGGCGCGGCGGCGAATTGTCGGTGGGAGCTGACACCCTGCGGGCATGACGGCTACGACCACGCTTGACCGCCCGCGGCTGGCGGAGGTGCTCCGCCGCCAGCATGACGTGATCACCCGTCAGCAGGCCGTCGCGTGCGAGATGTCCCTGCAGGCGCTGCGACATCGCGTCCGGCCCGGGGGTCCTTGGCAGCGACTGCTGCCGGCGGTCTACCTCGCCAGGACCGGGACGCCAACTGCCGACCAGCGTGACATGGCAGCGTTGCTGTACGCCGGGCCAGGCAGCACTATCACCGCATGTGCCGCCCTGCGGCGGCTTGGCATCCGAGCGCCGCGCCCTGGCTATGTTGACGTTCTCGTGCCGGCGAGCAGGCGGCGGCAGAGCGTTGAGTTCGTCCGGGTGCAGCGCACGACTCGAATGCCCGAGCAGGTCTGCGGGAGCGGCCAGATTCGCTTCGCCCTGGCGGCCCGGGCGGTTGCCGACGCGGCCCGCAGCATGACCAGCCTCCGGGAGATACGGGCAGTGGTCGCCGGGTCCGTCCAGCAGGACTGGTGCCGAGTTGGGGACCTGGCAGCAGAGCTTCGCGATGGCCCACAGCCTGGCTCCGCGGCGTTCCGGCGAGTCCTGGCCGAGGTTGCGGACGGGGTGAGGTCTGTCAGTGAGGCCGAGTTCCGCGGCCTGATCATTCGGGCCGGGCTCGCGATGCCGATGTTCAATGCCCGCCTGTACTGCGGCGATGTGCTCCTCGCAGTGGCCGATGCCTGGTGGCCGGACGCGGGCGTCGCCGCAGAGGTTGACTCCCGCGAATGGCACCTGAGCCCCGAGGACTGGGAGCGGACCATGCGTCGCCATGCGCGCATGACGGCGGAGGGCATCCTCGTCCTGCACTTCACGCCGAAACAGATCAGGGCCGAGCGGACACAAGTGATCAGCACCTTGCGCGCCGCCCTCGACAGCCGGCGGACTGCTGGGCAGCCGCGGGTGCGGGCACTGCGCGCACCCGCGTGAGACTGCCTCAGGTCAGGTCACCGTGACGTCGGGGAGTCGCCGCCGACCAGATGCCGCCGGCTGTTTGCGTCATTGGCAATCACGGAAGACGGCGACGCAGGCTTCATCGCCGGTGCGTGCAACGCGAGCGCAGGCGGCCCCGGGGCGCAGCGCAGGGTCCCAGCCGCAGCACAATGGGCGGTGAGATGACCATGAAACGTGCGAGCACCGAGCGGCCGCCGCTGAGCGAGCCAGAGCTCACCCGTGCCCTGCTCCGCCCCGGCGGCTTCTGGCGTGCGGTCGAGGTGACGCAGCTCACCGGCTCGACCAACGCCGACCTGCTCGCGCAAGCCGCCGGCGGCGCCCCGGAGGGCAGCGTGCTGGTGGCGGAGGCGCAGACCGCGGGCCGGGGGCGGATGGGCCGCTCGTGGCTGAGCCCGCCGGGTGCCGCGCTGACGTTCTCGGTGCTGCTGCGCCCCGGTGCCGTCCCGCAGGCCAGGCGCGGCTGGGTTCCGCTGCTGGCCGGGGTCGCCATCGCCGCTGCCGTCGGCGCCGTCTCCGGCCTGGACGCCCGGCTCAAGTGGCCGAACGACGTGCTCATCGGCGACGGCAAGGTCGCCGGGATCCTGGCCGAGCAAGCGGCGGACGCGATCGTGGTCGGCGCGGGGATCAACGTCTCCACCAGCCGGGCCGAGTTGCCCGTCGAAACCGCTACCTCGCTGGCGCTCGAAAGGGCGGCGGGCACCGGCCGGCAGCAACTGCTCTGCGCCGCGCTCGGCGAGATCGAGCGCTGGTACCTGGCCTGGGCGGGCGCCCCGAGTCCTGGCGATCCAGACGCCTGCGGCCTGCGCGAGGAATACCGGCGACGCTGCGACACGCTGGGCCGGAACGTGCGCGTGGAGCTTCCCGGCGGTGCCACGGCCCATGGCACGGCGCTGGACGTCGACACCGGCGGCAGGCTGGTCGTGCGCGCTCCGGAAGGCCCGCTCGCCGTCAGCGCCGGGGACGTCGTCCACGTTCGCTGAGTCTCGGCAAGCGCCGGGGGTGTCTGCGGCCTGTAGCGTCTCAGGGGTGGCGAAGGCAAGTGCGAGCACCGCGGCGGGTCGTCGCATCCGGGGACTGGATGCTGATCAGCGGCGGGCGCTGCGACGGGACGCACTGCTGGACGCTGCGCTGGACCTGTTCGCCGAGCATGGATATCTGGGCACGTCGATCGAGCAGATCTGCCAGCGCGCCTACGTCGGCACGAAGAGCTTTTACGAGGTGTTCGACGGCAGGGAGTCCTGCTATGTCGCCTTGCTGCGGCGGATTGTCGAACAGACGACCGCGCACATGGTGCGGGTGCTGGAAGCAGCGCCCGATGACGAGGCGGAGGCGACGCGGATTCTGATCGACGCGTTCGCCCACTCGTTCGTCGATGACGTCCGGCTAGCCAAGGTCACGTTCGGCGAGGGCAGCGCCATTACCCCAGCCGCCGAACGGCAAAGACGTGCCAACCGGCGCTGGGCCGCGGAGTTCATCGGATCCATCTGGCAGCGGTACGGGGTTGGCTCGGGGCGGACTCGCGGCGTCGCGGCCGGCGTGGTGGGGGGCTTGTTCGAGATCGTCGCCGACTGGGTGCACGACGCCGATGTGACAGACGAGCAGGCCATCGCCACCCTGATCAGCGATCTGATCAGCTTCTACGGCGCTACCCGGGCCGGGATGGAGCTGTCGGAACCAGGCCCGCGCATGAAGGCGGCTGACCAGCCAGCGGAGACGGCCGCCCATCCCAAATAGCCGATATGTTACGAAAACGACGTCTTGTTTACAATACGTTAACGTGTTGTACTGGTGACCCCCGTCATATCTGGAGGTCACATGCGCTCCGTCGTGTCCCGGACCGTGCTCGCGGCGCTCGCTGCCGCTGGCCTCGCCGCCACCATGCTGGCCGCCGCGCCGAGGGCGATGGCGGCCGCTGCCCCGTCTTCCGGGGTCAATGACTGGTCATGCCGGCCCAGCGCGCAGCATCCCCAGCCGGTCATTCTCTGGCACGGGCTCGGCGGCGACATGTACGAGTTCTCGACCCTGGCCCCGACCCTCGCCAGCAACGGGTACTGCGTGTTCTCCGAGACGTACGGCCAGACGATCTACGGGCCGCTGGTCGGCGGGCTCGCCCCGATGGAAGACAGCGCTGCCCAGCTCGCCTCGTTCGTCCGCCAGGTGGAGGCCGCGACCGGGGCCGCCAAGGTCAACATCGTCGGCCACTCCGAGGGCAGCACCGTGCCCGCCTACTACCTGAAGTTCCTCGGCGGCGCCGCCCAGGTGGTGCACTTCGTCGGTTTCGGCGCCAATTACTACGGCACCACGCTCTACGGACTGGCGGCGCTGGCCAGGGACCTCGGCCTCAGCGGCCTGCTCGCCGGTGCCGGCTGCCCGGCGTGCGCGGAGTTCATCCCTGGGTCGGCGTTCCTGAACAAGCTCGATAGCGGCAGCGTGGCCGTCCCGGGACCCACCTACACGGACATCATGACCAAGTACGACGAGGCGGTCATCCCCTATACCAGCGGCGTGCTGTCCGGTCCCAACGTCACCAACATCGTCATCCAGGATGTGTGCGCTCTCGACTTCAGCGGGCACATCGGCCTCGCGATCGACCCCAACGTCGCCGCCATGGTCCTCAACGCGCTCGATCCGGCGCACGCCAAGCCGGTCAGCTGCGTTCCCTTCTTCGACGCGGGAGTCTGACCCAGCGGCCCGGCCCCGGCCCGGCCGCCCGCGCCCCGGATCCCAGGCGCTGCCCGGGCCGGCCAGGCTGGCCCGGCTGGCCATGATGAGTGGCATGGCGTTGCGTGACTATGCCGCGTGGCATGACGACTACGACAGGCCGGGCTCAGCCCTTCATCTGCGGCTGCTGGTCGTGCAGGACCTGATCGCGTCGGCGCTGGACGAGTCGCCGCCAGGCCCGGTCCGGGTGATCAGCATGTGCGCAGGCCAGGGCCGGGATTCTGATCACCGTAGCCAGGCGACACCGGCGCGGCGGCGACCTCGCCGGCGTGCTGGTGGAGGCAGAATCCTCGCAACGTGGCGGTCGCCAGGAAGGGCATCGAGCAGGGCGGCCTCGGCAGCCTCACGGTCACCGAGGGCGACGCCGGCCTTTCCGGCGTCTACGCCGGCGCCGTGCCCGCCGCCCTGGTACTTGCCTGCGGCATCTTCGGCAACGTCAGCGACGAGGACATCCGGCGGACGATGGGGTTCCTCCCCGCGCTGTGCGCCCCGGGAGCCTGGATGATCTGGACCAGGGCCCCCCGGGAGGACGGCATACTCGACACCATCCAGGACTGGTCCGCTGGCGCCGGCTTCCGGCCGCACGCTCTCGTCATCGGGGAAGGCAACCTGTTCGGCGTCGGTGCCGCCGTGCTGACCGGGCCGCCGCTGCCGTACCGCCCCGACGCGCCGCTGTTCACCTTCGTCCAGTAGGAGCCCGCATGGCGAACCCCGGGCCGCTGGCCGACGACGAGCGCAGCGTCCTTCTCGTGCACCCGCACTGGAAGACGATCCTCCGCCCGCTGTTCCTTCTCGTGCTCACGCTGGCGGCGGCAGTGGCCCTGCTCGTCGTGATTCCCTCGGGGAGCGCGGCCAGCTGGGAACGGCTGGCGGTGGGAGTCCTCGCGGTCATCATCCTGCTGGGCTGGGTCCTCGTCCCCACCCTGCGCTGGCGGGCGACCACCTACGAGCTGACCACCCGCCGGTTCCGGATGCGCGAGGGCATCATCGCCCGCAAGGGCAGGGACATCCCGCTGACGAGGATCAACGACGTCTCGTTCGAGAAGGGGCCGATCGACCGGCTGCTCGGCAGCGGCAGGCTGGTGGTGGAGTCCGCGGGCGAGCACGGCCAGCTGCGGCTGAACGAGATACCCAGCGTGGAGCAGGTACAGTCCCTGCTCTATCAGCTCGTCGAGAACGAGCAGCAGCGGCTGACCGGGGAAGAGCGCAGCTGACCCCCGCCGGTGAGCGCAGCTGAGCTCCGCCGGGCGCGGCCGAGCTCCGCCGGCGGCGCGGCTGAGCCCGGCCGGTCAGGCCGGCCCGGCGCAGACTAGCCTGCGGTCATGCATGGGGTGAGCCTGCGGCGCGGCGAGGACGCCGGCGACGCCGTCACTGAGATCGTGCTGGACCGGCCGCAGGCGATGAACGCGCTGAACACGGAGATGGCCTGGCGGCTGGCCGCCGTGTGCGCCGAAATAGCCGCCGACCACACCATCCGGGCGGTCGTGCTCAGTGCGGCCGGCGAGCGCGCGTTCTGCGTGGGCGCCGACCTGAAGGAGCGCGGCCGGATGACCGACGCCGACTTCCTCCGGCAGCGGCCGGTCTTCCGCGAGGCCTTCGGCGCCGTGCTCGGCCTGCGCCAGCCCGTCGTCGCCGCGGTGGCTGGCTACGCCCTCGGCGGCGGCTGCGAGCTCGCGCTCAGCTGCGACCTGATCGTGGCCGACGGAACGGCCGTCTTCGGCCTGCCGGAAACCACGGTTGGCCTGGTGCCGGGTGGCGGCGGAACCCAGCTCGCGCTGCGCAAGCTAGGCCCTGGCCGGGCCGCGGACCTGATCCTCACCGGGCGCAGGATCGACGCCGACGAGGCCTACCGGATCGGCCTGGCCGACCGCCTGGTGCGCGACGGCACGGCGCGGACCAGCGCGCTGCACCTGGCCGGCCTGATGGCGCGCAATTCGCCCGTGGCCGTTCGGGCGGCAAAACAAGCAATCAGGAACGGCGCGGGAATCGGGCTCGCAGCGGGACTGGACGTCGAGGACGCCGCGTGGCGGACGGCCGCGTTCTCCGCGGACAGAAAAGAGGGCATCGCGGCGTTCAACGAGAAGCGGGAGCCGCAGTGGCCCGGCGAATGACGGACAAGAGGAGGCAACCCCGGTGAGCGACCTTCCTGACCGGATATCGCTGCGCGAGGTCGGACCGCGGGACGGCCTGCAGAACGAGGACCCGGTCCCGACCGGCGCCAAGATTGCGCTGATCGACCGGCTGTCCGCCACCGGGCTGCAGCGGATCGAGGCGGTCTCGTTCGTGCACCCGAGGGCCATACCGCAGATGGCCGACGCGGACGAGGTGTGGAAGCAGAATCCGGCGGGCGACCGACGTCAGGTACTCCGCGCTCGTGCCGAACTCCCGCGGCGCCACCCGTGCGCTCGACGCCGGATTCACCGAGGTCGAGGCCGTCGTGTCCGCCTCGGACACGCACAACCGGAAGAACGTGAACCGGAGCACCGAGGAGTCGCTGGACGACATTGCGGTGATCATCGACGCGGCGCACCAGGCGGGCGCGACCTGTCAGGTGATCGTCTCGACCGCCTGGGGCTGCCCGTATGAGGGCGACCTGCCGGTCGAGCGGGTGGTGGCTGTGGCCAGCCGTGCGGTGGCCGACGGGGCCGACTCGGTCTCGTTCGGGGACACCACCGGGATGGCCACGCCGTCCCGGGTGCGGGCGCTGGTCGGCGAGTTCCGGTCCCGGCACCCGGAGATCGGCCTCAACCTGCACTTTCACAACACCCGCGGCACGGGGCTGGCGAACGTGCTGACCGCGCTCGAACTGGGCGTGGCCGATTTCGACGCGTCGGTCGGCGGGCTCGGCGGCTGCCCGTACGCGCCAGGGGCGACCGGGAACATCGCCACCGAGGAGCTCATCTACATGGTCGAGGACATGGGCGTGGCCACGGGCGTGGACCTCGAGGCGATGATCGAGGCGGCGGCCGACGCGGAGCGGATCGTCGGCCGGACGCTGCCCTCGCAGGTCCTGCGAGCCGGTCCGCGCGGCCGGACCATCGCTCCCTGAGTACTCTCGCCAGCGTGGACGCACCAGCAGTGGACGCACAAGCAGGCGACGCACCAGCCGTGGCACCACCAGGCGACGCGCCAGCCGGGGCATCAGCAGGCGCCCAAGCAGAGGCATCAGCAGACGCCCAAGCAGAGGCATCAGCAGACGCCCAAGCGGGCGCGCATCCTGAGCTTGCTGACCTCCGGGCCAGGATCGAGGCGGGCGGCGCCGCACGCTACCACGAGTCGGCCGCGGCCAAGGGCAAGCTCTTCGCCCGTAACCGGATCGCGCTGCTCATCGACGCCGGCAGCCTCGCCGAGGACGGGCGCTACGCCAACGCGCTCGCCGACGGGCTGCCGGCCGACGGGGTGATCACCGGCACCGCCACGGTCGGCGGCAGGCCGGTGGCGCTGATGGCCAACGACTCCACGGTCAAGGCCGGCTCCTGGGGGGCGCGCACCGTCGAGAAGATCATCCGGATCATCGAGAAGGCGTACGCCAGCGGCATCCCGATGATCTACCTGGTGGACTCCGCGGGCGCGCGGATCACCGACCAGGTCGAGATGTTCCCCGGCCGCCGCGGCGCGGGGAAGATCTTCCACACCCAGGTACGCGCGTCCGGTGCGATCCCGCAGGTCTGCGCGCTGTTCGGCCCGTCGGCCGCGGGCGGCGCGTACATCCCGGCGTTCTGCGACTTCGTGGCGATGGTGGACGGGAACGCCTCGATGTACCTCGGCAGCCCGCGGATGGTCGAGATGGTGGTGAAGGAGAAGACCACGCTGGAGGAGATGGGCGGCGCCAGGATGCACTGCACCGTCTCTGGCTGCGGCCATCTCCTGGCCGAGTCCGAGCGCGCGGCGCTCGACGCGGTGCGCGGCTACCTGTCCTACCTGCCGTCCAACTGGGAGCAGCCGCCGCCCGCGGCAGCGGCGCGGGAGCCGCGGCCCGCCGACGCCGGCCGGCTGCGCACCCTGATCCCGGCCAGTGAGCGGCAGGCGTTCGACATGCGCCGCTACCTGCGCGGCATCGTGGACGAGGACTCGTTCTTCGAGGTTCACGCGCTGTGGGCCCGGGAGATCGTCACCGGCTTCGCCCGGCTTGACGGCAAGGTGACCGGCGTAGTGGCGAACAACCCGATGTTCAAGGGCGGCGTGCTGTTCGTGGACTCCGCCGACAAGGCCACCCGGTTCATCCAGCTCTGCGACGCGTTCAACGTTCCACTGCTGTTCCTGGCCGACGTGCCCGGGTTCATGGTCGGCACCGCGGTGGAACGCCAGGGCATCATCAGGCACGGCGCGAAGATGATCAGCGCGGTATCGGAGGCCACCGTTCCGAAGATCTGCGTGGTGGTCCGCAAGGCCTACGGCGCGGGCCTGTACGCGATGGCCGGCCCCGGTTTCGAGCCGGACGCGACGCTGGCGCTGCCGACCGCGAAGATCGCGGTGATGGGCGCGGAGGCCGCGGTCAACGCCGTCTATTTCAACAAGCTGGCCGAGATCGGTGATGAGGCGGCGCGGACCGCGGAGACGGAGCGGCTGCGCCGCGAGTACGACGCCGATATCGACGTGATCCGGCTGGCCGGCGAGCTGGTCGTGGACGACGTGGTCGAGCCCGAAGATCTCCGGGCGGAGCTGGTCAGGAGGTTCGCGGCGGCCCGCGGCAAGGACAGATCGTTCTCCAGGCGCAGGCACGGGGTGACTCCTGTCTGACTCTGCGGCCAGAAGAAAGTACGATCTGCCCATGACCAGCGTTTTGCTTGCCGAAGACGATCCCTCTATATCGGACCCTCTCGCCCGCGCGCTACGGCGTGAGGGCTATGACGTTGACGTGTCATCCGACGGCCCGGCCACACTGGGCCGTGCCCTGGGCGGCGGCATCGACCTGATCGTTCTGGACCTCGGGCTGCCCGAGCTTGACGGGCTCGAGGTCTGCCGGCGGCTGCGGTCGGAAGGACGCGCGACCCCCGTGCTCGTCCTCACCGCCCGGGCCGACGAGGTGGACACCGTGATCGGCCTGGATGCGGGGGCCGATGACTACGTCACCAAGCCGTTCCGGCTGGCCGAGCTGCTGGCCAGGGTCCGGGCGCTGCTGCGGCGCGGCAGCGCGGAGACCCAGGTGGTGCAAGGCGTGCGGATCGACCCGGAGGCCCGCCGCGCCTGGTCGGGCGAGGACGAGCTCGAGCTCACCACCAAGGAGTTCGACCTGCTCTGGGCGCTGATCAGGGACGCGGGCAAAGTGGTCACCAGGGAACAGCTGATGCGGGACGTCTGGGGCGCGAAGTGGTGGGCCTCGACGAAGACCCTGGACATGCACGTTTCCTGGCTGCGCCGCAAGCTGGGCGACGACGCGCACAGCTCCCGGTACATCACGACGGTGCGCGGCGTGGGGTTCAGGTTCGAGCGGGAGGACTGACTGACCGGTGCGCAGGCGGCTGCTGATCTCCACCCTGCTCGTGGCGGTGACGGCAGTCCTGCTGCTCGGCGTGCCGCTGGCGATCGTCATCAGCCGCCTGGTGATCGACGAGTCAGGGCGGCAGCTGCAGCGGGACGCGAGCACGGCGGCCACGGTGGTGCAGTACCGGGCGGTCCACCATCAGCCGCAGGACTACCAGGAGATCGCTGACTCGCTGCCTGGCGACTACATCATCATCAGGCAGAAGGGCGAGCCGGCGGTGGCCGTGGGGCGTCGCCCTCCTCCGCACCACGTGAGCAGCGGGCAGGACTCCAACGGCAACTTCACCGTAATCGTGGAGACCAACAGCGCGAACGTCGCCGGGCGGGTGAACAGCGGGCTGGCGCTGGTCGGCGCGCTCTCCCTGCTCGCGGTGGGCGTGGCGGTCGTGCTGGCCTTCCGGCAAGCGCGGCGGTTCACCCGCCCGCTGGAGCAGCTGGCCGGGGCGGCGGCCCGGCTCGGCTCGGGCGATGCGCGGCCGTCCGGGCTCAGGTACGGGCTGCCGGAGCTCGACCAGGTGGCGGAGGGCCTGGACCGCTCCGCGCGGCAGGTGTCCGACCTGCTTACCGCCGAGCGTGAGTTCGCCTCCGACGCCTCGCACCAGCTGCGCACCCCGCTGACCGCGCTGTCCATGCGGCTGGAGGAGATGATCGCCGCTGCCGACGATCCCGCGGCGGTGCGGACCGAGGGCGAGGCGGCACTCAGCCAGACCGAGCGGCTCACCGAGGTGGTCACCCAGCTACTCGGCCGGACCCGGCCGGTCGGGTCGGCCGTGCCCGAGTTCGCCGGGATCGACGACATCCTGGCCCAGCAGGTGGCCGAGTGGGAGCCTGCTTTCCGCCGGTCGAACAGGAAGCTCGAGGTCGCCGGCGAGAAGGGACTGCAGGCTTACGCGACGACCGGGACGCTGGGCCAGGTGATCGCCACGCTGCTGGACAACGCGCTGGTGCACGGCGCGGGGACGGTCACCATCCGCACGTCGCAGACACCCAAGTCGGTGGTGATCGAGGTGCGGGACGAGGGACAGGGGGTGCCCTCGGAGCTGGTGCCGCGCATCTTCGAGCGGAACGTGAGCGGCCGCCCGCACGGCACCGGGCTCGGCCTGGCGCTGGCCCGGGCGGTGGCCGAAGGGGACGGCGGGCGGGTCGTGCTGGTCCGGCCGAGGCCGGCCGTCTTCGCGGTCTTCCTGCCGATGGCGGCGCCCAGCGCGGCCGATGACCTGCCGGTCGTCAGCGGCCCGGCGTGAGGCCCGGCCACCGGTCGCTGCCTACGGCCTACCGCCGGTGCGCTCCCGCGTAGCCGGAACGGAACGACGAGCTCCGCGGCGGCGCGGCCCGTGAAGCTGCGGCCCGGGTGGAGGCGGCCCGCGGGGAGGCGGCCCGCGAGGAGCCGGCCCGCGGGGACCGGCTCGGCGATGACGACGTTCCCGAGGACCCGAGCTCCGGTATCTGCTCGGGCAGTTCGCCCGTCAGCGTCTCCGGCGCGATGAACACCCACTTCTTGTAGGACCAGAACCGGAAGATCGTGCCCAGCCCGGTCCCGGCCACGCTGGCCAGGTTGAAGGCCAGCGACCCGTGGAAGCCCAGCACGTAGTAGGTGAACCCGATCGTGGCCTCCGCGATCACCAGGCCCATCGCGTTCAGCAGGAAGAACACGGCCCACTCGCGGAGCAGCGCGTGGTTGGCCCGGTGCCGGAAGGTCCAGAACCTGTTGCCGACGTAGGAAAGCACCGTGGCGACGGAGATCGAGATCGCCTTGGCCGACAGCGGCCCCATGCCGACGGCCCCGTGCAGGTAGCCGGCCCCGCCGAGGTCAACGACCGCCGCGATGCCGCCGACCAGGCCGAACTTGGCCAGTTCAGCGATCAGGCCGGCGAAGCGGCGGTGTACGCCGGTGAACAGGCTCCCCATCCGGGCCGGTCCCCTCTCAGATACCGCGAGTAACGGCCAGTAGCAGCCACGACAGATCGTCCCGATTTCCGCCGGACGGCGCAGAAGCTGCCAGGTTACCCGGAGGGGCTGGCGCGCTAACGCAACTTGACCGACGCAGTAACAGGATTTACCTACTCGGTAACGCGGCGGACACCGGCCAGCTAGCGGGTCGCGGGGGACGCCTTGAGCCTCCGCTCGACCGCATGCCAGCCGAGGTAGACGACCGCGGTGATCAGGAAGCCGGCCTCGAACGTCAGGTCCCCGACCGTGGGGACGCGCGTGGGCACGAAGCCGGTGTACTCGGTCTGGTTGGAGAACAGCCAGATGGACACGCCCATGCCGACCGCCATCGCCACCGGGCCCGCCCAGTTGGTGTAGTGCTTGTCGAACAGCAGCTCGTCGACCGGGCCGCGGCCGCGGCGCAGCAACTGGTCGCAGAACACCACGGCCAGCCACGGCGCGATCCAGTACGCGATCACCAGCAGGAAGTTCTCGTACTTAGTGCCGGCGTCGTGCAGCCCGTAATACGCCACGATGAAGCCGATGACGCCGAACGCCACGGCTACGATCGCGCGCCGCAGCCGTAGCGGCAGCCTGATGCCCAGCGCGGTAAAGGACAGCGCTCCGGAATAGATGTTGAGCACGTTCGCCGCCACCGCGCCGAGCGCGATCGCGAGCAGGGTGGCGTCCGCCAGCCCGGTCGGCAGGTGACCGGTAAAGGCACCGGTGGGGTTGCTCCCAACCGCGCTCGCTCCGCTCAGCGTCGCGGACGCCGCGCCGACGACCTCGAGGATGACGCACGACACGAACACGCCGAGGCCGGCCCACCAGGCGATGGCTTGCTTGCTCGTGTCCGGCGGGAAGTACCGGGTGTAGTCGGCCGCATAAGGGTTCCAGCCGACCGCGTAGCCGAACGCCGCGCCGGTGGCCAGCAGGAACCCGCCCGTCGTCCCCGCGAAGCCGGGCGCGATGTGCGCGCCCGGGTGCGTCTTGGCCAAGATCACGACGGTGGTGATCAGGAAGATGATGGCCAGGACGGGGAAGACGTACCGCTCGAACGCGTGCACCAGGTTGTAGCCGAAGAACGCGACCACGACCTGTGCCAGCACGATGATCACCAGGCAAGCCGGCTTGGCCAGGTGGGTGAGCGTATTCAGCGCGAACGTACCGCTGACGCTGTTGACCGCGAACCAGCCGATGCCCGCGGTGAGCGCGTTCAGCCCGGCGGGCAGGATGTTGCCCCAGTAGCCGAAGCCGAGCCTGCTGAGCACCATCTGCGGCACCCCGTGCGCCGGCCCCTGCGCCGAAAGCAGGCCCTGGGTGACCGAGCCGACCGCGGTGCCGAGCACGATCGCCAGCACCGCCAGCCAGAAGCTCAGCCCGAACACGGCGACCGCGATGACGCCCACGAAGATCGTGGCGAACTCCAGGTTGGGCGATGTCCACGTCCAGAACAGCTGGATTGGCCGTCCGTGCCGTTCGTTCAGCGGGATGAACTCAGCCCCGCCGGGCTCGACCGCGACGACCTTCTCGCCGTAGCTGCCCTCGCGCACCACCGTGGCGACCGGCGCGCCAGCCGCCGGCGCGGAGTGGATGTCCTCGTCCGGAGTCGCCATCGGCTTGTCTCCTTAAGCCAGTTTCCGCTGGTGCGGCCGACGCGATGATAGAGCGTGCTGGAGGGGGAGCGCTAGATCAACCGCCGTCAGCCGGTGTTACCACTATGTGAAATATGTCCCCCGGACCGCGGCACCTGATGCGGGCGGCGATCCGGCCGGCTCGACAGGCCGGTGCAGGCGGCGGGCCGCGTAGGCTACCGCCCGTGACTGAGCACCGTGGCTGGACCGGCCCGCTGGTCGGCATGGTCGGGGGCGGCCAGCTGGCCCGGATGACCTGCCAGGCGGCGGTCAGTCTTGGCATCAGGGTACGCGTGCTGGCCGAGACGTCGCGCGACAGTGCGGCCCAGGTGTGCCCCGACACGCAGATCGGCGACTACCGCTCGCTCCCGGATCTGCTGGCCCTGGCCGACGGCTGCGACGCCGTGACGTTCGACCACGAGCATGTGCCCGGCGACCAGCTGGCCGCGCTGGAGGCGGCGTCGGCACCGATCCGGCCCGGCCGGGCGGCCCTGCGCTACGCCCAGGACAAGCTGGCCATGCGGCGGCAACTCAGCCAGGCCGGCGTCCCCTGCCCCCGCTTCGCGCCGGTAACCGCGCTCGCCGACGTCACGGATTTTGCCGAACGCTACGGCTGGCCAGCCGTGCTCAAGGCGGTAAGTGGCGGCTACGACGGCAAAGGCGTCTGGGTGTGCGAGTCCGCGGAGCAGGCCGCCGAGGTTATCGCGCACGGGATCGCCCTGATCGTCGAGGAGCACGTCGCGTTCACCGCCGAGCTCGCGGCGCTGGTGGCCCGCTCGCCGTACGGGCAGGGAGGCGCCTACCCGGTCGTGCAGACCGTGCAGCGGGACGGGATCTGCCGCGAGGTGCTCGCGCCGGCTCCCGGGCTGCCGGCGGAGCTTGCCAGCGAGGCGCAGTCGCTGGCCCTGTGGCTCGCGGCGGAGCTAGGCCTGACCGGGCTGCTCGCGGTGGAGCTGTTCCAGACACCGCGCGGCCTGCTGGTCAACGAGCTGGCGATGCGCCCGCACAACTGCGGGCACTGGACCATCGAGGGTGCCACGACCTCACAGTTCGAGCAGCACCTGCGGGCGGTGCTGGACATGCCGCTCGGCGCCCCAGAGATGACCGCGCCGCAGGTCGTCATGGCCAACGTGCTGGGCGGCGATGACGGCGACCTGTACGAAAGGCTGCACCACGTGCTGGCCGCCGACCCGGCGCTGCGGGTGCACCTGTACGGAAAGCCCGCCCGGCCCGGGCGCAAGATCGGGCACGTCACCGCCCTCGGCAGCGACGTAACGGAGTTGCGGGAGCGCGCGCGGAGCGCGGCCAGCTACCTCCGCTGGGGCACGGCGGACGAAGCGGCTGACTCATCCGCCCCGGCCCCGTCGTCAGCCGGCTCAGCGGCCGCGCCATCAGGAAGGGATGCCACGTGAGTACCCAGCCGCTGGTCGCGGTGGTCATGGGCAGCGACTCGGACTGGCCGGTGATGCAGGCCGCTGCCGACGCGCTGGACGAGTTCGGTATCGGCTACGAGGCCGATGTGGTGTCCGCGCACCGGATGCCGCACGACATGATCAGCTACGGTGCCGCGGCGGCCGGGCGCGGCCTGCGGGTGATCATCGCCGGCGCGGGCGGCGCGGCGCACCTGCCCGGCATGCTCGCCGCCGTCACGCCGCTGCCAGTGATCGGCGTGCCGGTGCCGCTGCGGCACCTGGACGGCCTGGACTCGCTGCTGTCCATCGTGCAGATGCCGGCCGGGATACCGGTCGCGACCGTGGCCGTCGGCGGGGCCCGCAACGCCGGCCTGCTGGCCGTCCGCATCCTGGCTGTGGCCGACGCCGGGCTGCGCGACCGGATGGCCGCGTTCCAGCAGCAGCTCGGCCAGCAGGCGCGGGACAAGGGCGCTGCGCTGCGGGCCAGCCTGAGCGATGAGCACGGCGCGGTAACTCCTACCATCGAGCCATGAGCCTCGACTTTCCTGCTTTCGCGCTGTCGGAAGAGCACCAGGCCCTCCGCGAGTCGGTCCGGGCCGTCGCCGAAGACAAGATCGCCCCCCGCGCGGCCGAGGTGGACAGGACGGCAGAGTTTCCCTGGGACGTGCATGACGCCCTCGTCAAGGCGGACCTGCAGGCGGTGCACATCCCCGAGGCCTACGGCGGCGCGGGCGCCGACGCGATCGCGACTGCGATCGTCATCGAAGAGGTGGCGAGGGCGTGCGCGGCGTCGTCGCTGATCCCCGCCGTGAACAAGCTCGGCACGGTACCGCTGCTGCTCGCGGGCTCGGAGGATCTCAAGCAGCGCTACCTGCCGCCGGTAGCCCGCGGCGAGGCGATGTTCTCCTACGCGCTGTCCGAGCCCGAGGCGGGCTCGGATGCCGCGGGAATGCGGGCCGGTGCGGCGCGCGATGGCGACAGCTACGTACTGAACGGGACCAAGCGGTGGATCAGCAACGCCGGCGTGTCCCGGTTCTACACGGTGATCGCGGTCACCGATCCGTCCGCCGGTTCCACCGGGATCTCGGCGTTCGTGGTGGATAAGGACGACGCCGGGTTCACCTTCGGCGCGCCTGAGCACAAGCTGGGCATCAAGGGCTCGCCCACCAGGGAGCTGTACTTCGATAACTGCGTGATCCCGGCTGACCGGCTGATCGGCGAGGAAGGCAGCGGCTTCCGTACCGCGCTGGCGACCCTGGACCACACCAGGATCACCATCGCCGCGCAGGCACTCGGCATCGCGCAGGGGGCGCTGGACTACGCCCTGTCCTACGTGAAGGAGCGGCAGCAGTTCGGCCGGGCCGTCGCGGACTTCCAGGGCGTCCAGTTCATGCTCGCCGACATGGCGATGAGGCTGGAGGCGGCGCGGCAGCTCACCTACGTCGCCGCGGCCAAGTCCGAGCGGGCGATGGCCGGCCAGCCGGATCCGGATCTGACGTTCTTCTCGTCCGCCTGCAAGTGCCTAGCCTCGGATGCCGCCATGGAGATCACCACCGACGCGGTGCAGCTGCTCGGCGGGTACGGCTACGTCAACGACTACCCGGTGGAGCGGATGATGCGCGACGCCAAGATCACCCAGATCTACGAGGGCACCAACCAGATCCAGCGCGTCGTAGCAGCACGCCAGCTCCTCAAGTAGCCCACGACCTGCGGAAACTGTGACCAGCAGCACTCACGCAAGGGGATGCTTTGGCTCTGGGGGCATGGCTGGAGATCGAGTGTCTAATCTGTGTTCTGATAGCGGCCACAATAAGGACACTTGGAATTACCTTCCAAAGTCCGGTGACAATGGATGCAGTCTCCAACCATCCTGTCCCTAGCTCGCTGTTGATCTGCGGAGGATCTAGCCAGCCATCCCTGGACATCGCCGGGACTCGAGAGCGGCGGCGCTGGCGCACTCGGCGTCGGGTATCCCGGGGTTGGCGTATATTGGGTCCCCTGGAGACCGCTCACGTATAGATTCCGTGCGCTTACGATGGCATTCAGTTCCTGCTGCACCAAGGACAGAAGTCGGCCATATCCCTGGGTGTTGAGGAACATCGCGTCGCCCTGAAGCACCGACAACTGCCCATACCGCTTCATAAGCGCTGCAATTGCTTGTTGACGTTCAACATCATTGGTGGAGGGATGAGCGTTGAAAGGACACCAGAAGCTTTGTTGCTCAATCTGGATCTGATTAAGCATTCGCTGTTCTGCCATACCTGGGTTTTCAAAGAGCTCGATCGGGTTGATCATCAGCTCACTCCTTGTGCTGGTGATAAATCTGCCCTGGAATGATTCGGCAGCGAGTGAGTCCGTCGTCCCAGCGAGATCGACTCGTCCCGCTCTTGTAGCTTCCTCCAAGATGTATGGATTCACAAGGAAGCGGTACACCGCGCTGGTCGCCGCCGCCGAGGGCACGCCCTCCCAGTCCGCTCTGTTAACCCATTAGCCTCAGACCCGCCACGTCACTGGCCGCGCCCTCGACGAGCGACGAACGGCCGGTTACGCTAAGTCATCGAGTGATCTTCCTTACCGTCGGCCAGTGTCCCCGCTGCGCGGCGGCGAAGACCAGCGCGCGCGTTCCGGGACAACCGGAGCGGAAGGGAGAACAGCATGAAGGTGCGCAACACGTTCCCGGCCGCGGGGAGT
Source organism: uncultured Actinomycetes bacterium (assembly GCA_963702235.1). Lineage (GTDB taxonomy): Bacteria > Actinomycetota > Actinomycetes > Streptosporangiales > Streptosporangiaceae > PALSA-505. The sequence goes on along the minus strand of CAVPBZ010000002.1, from coordinate 128,169 downwards.
CTGATCGCCGCTCCGTGGCGGGATCTCGGCCGGTACCTGAAGATCCGCGGGATGTCGAAGGGCGGGGGGCATCCGGAGAAGGTCCCGGTAGCCGGGTCCCGGGCCTACCCCCGGCGCCAGGGCGAGGGAGCCGCCGACGGTACCGGGGACTTCGATTCTGCTCGCCGGGGAGGTCCGGCGAACAGCCGGTAGCGGCGCAGGACAGGACGGCTGCCTTCGGGTCGGCTGCCCTCAGGCCGGGCGCCGCTGCGCCGGTCAGTAGGTCGTCGCCAAGGGCGGTCCGCGAGTACAGCACGGCACGCCCGTCCCGCCGCGCGAGCTGACGATACCGGCCCGGTGCAGCGCGTGCAGGTGAGCGCTGAGGGTCGGCGCGGACAGTGCCAGTGCGGTCGCCAGCTGGGTGGTCGACATCGGCAGGTCGAGCTGGCTGAGCAGGCCCGCGCGGGTGCGTCCGCTCACCCGTGTTGCGGGTCGGCACGCAGACATTCGGCTGGCCGGCGGCCATCAGTCCGAGGCCGCCGCCTCGACGGTGTTGTCCCACTTCTGCTCGATGTGACCGAAGTGCCAGATCGCCAGCGCGACCGCCCAGGTGACCACGAACACGCCGACGATGACGAACCCCGCGGTGTTGATGTTGAAGCTCGCCAGCCACCTCCAGCCGGGGCCCGACAGGCGGCCCTCCTGGGCCAGCAGGCCGCCCAGCTCGACCGCGCCGATGAACATCGCGACGAACACCGACAGGCCGGTGATGGTCAGGTTGTAGTAGACCTTGCGGACCGGCCGGGAGAACGCCCAGTCGTAGGCGAAGTTCATGAAGCAGCCGTCCGCGGTGTCCAGCAGGCTCATCCCCGCGGCGAACAGGATCGGCAGCGACAGGATGGCGTAGAACGGCAGGCCGCCGACTACCGCGGTCCCGGCCAGCACCAGCAGCGCGACCTCGCTGGCCGTGTCGAAGCCGAGGCCGAACAGGAACCCGATCGGGTACATCTTCCACGGCGCGTTGACCCGGCGGGCGAACCGGCCGAGAATCCGGTTCATCAGGCCCCGCTTGGCCAGCTGCTGCTCCAGCTGGTCGTCGTCGTAGGCGCCGGCCCGCATCTCCCTGAACACCTTGACGATGCTGATCAGGATGACGATGTTCAGCGCGGCGATGAGGAACAGGAAGGTGCCGGACACCAGCGTGCCGACGAGGTTGGTGGTGTGCTGCAGCTGCGAGCCGGAGTTCTTCACCTGGTTGTCCAGGCCCCGGATGCTGAAGTTCAGCAGCAAGGCCAGCACGAACACCACGCTCGAGTGCCCGAGCGAGAAGAAGAACCCGACCGACAGCGGCCGCTTGCCCTCGCCGACCAGCTTGCGGGTGGTGTTGTCGATGGCCGCGATGTGGTCGGCATCGAACGCGTGCCGCATGCCAAGGGTGTAGGCCAGGGCACCGGTGCCCACGCCGAAAACCGTGGTCTTGCTGATGTGATAGTGCCCGCCCAGGGCGGCGGTCAGCATCCCCCAGCCGAGCACGTTCAGGCCGACGATCGTCGCTGCCATCCCGCCGGCCCTGGTCCACTCCCGGGGGGTCAGGCCGTTGCGGATTTTCGCGAGCCGTCCGCTCACGTCGGCCATCGGCACCTCCCTCGGCTAGCTGCGCCGAGTCTAAGGCAGAGCTGCGACATTGTTGCAACAACATATTTTAGGTAACTGCTCACCTCGTCGCGCTGGCGGGGCCCAGTCGGTAGCAGCGCCGCGCGGTCACCGCGAACACCGCTGCGTTCTCCGCCGGGCTACAGGCCGAGGTCGTCGAGTTCCTTGCGCAGCGCCGCCCGGGAACTGTCGCCGGAGGTTGCGCCGCCGGGCAGGGCCGCCTGGCCGGCCTGACCGCGCCGCCGGCGGTCGCGGAACAGCCATCCGGCCACGACTCCGCCCACCAGGCCGCCAATGTGGTCCTGCCATCCGATGCCGTGCTGCGGCAGCAGGACGGTGAACTGGTAGGCAAAGGAGAGCGCCATGACCAGGCCGATAACCAGGTCTACCAGATGCCGGTCGAACAGCCCCCGCACGATGATGTAGCCGAGGTAACCGAAGACGATGCCGCTCGCGCCGGCCCCGACGCTATTCGTGCTCTCGAAAAGCCAGGCGCCGAGCCCGCTGGTGATGGCCACCAGCAGCGTGACGCCGAGGAACTTTCGCACCCCGCGGTAGGCGGCGAGGAATCCGAAGATGAACAGCGGTCCCGAATTGCCCTCGATGTGCGCCCAGCTGAAATGCAGGAACGGCGCGCTGAAGATGTCCGGCAGGCTGCCGGCATCGCGCGGCCTGATGCCGTACTCCGCGCTGAGCTGGTAGTGATCCGCCCAGTTGGCGATCTGCACGATCCAGATGATCGCGATGAACGCGACCATGACGAACAGTGCCTTCTGCGCCTCGGCCAGCACCGTCTCCGCGTCACCCGTGCCGATTCGCCACGAGCTTCGCGGCTGGCGCTGCCCGCTGCCTTCTGCCTTCTCGGTCACCATGCTTGTGCCCGTTGCCCGCGGATGAACGCCATGATGGCAAGTTAGCCGCTGCCGCCGCCGGACCGGTAGTCGGGACGGGATCTCATCCACCTCAATAATGACTGGTGATCACAGCAGCCCCGGTTCCCGTATCTGGGAATTGTCACACTACGTGTCACGAAGTTGTGATCTCTGTTACCGGATTGTCCAGCGACCGACACAGCTTTTTCTGCCGAACCGGTTGCGAACCCCTCCTGCGCTTCTGGCAAGGTAAGGCGCCAATGGTACTCGGCCCGCTCTAGGCGGGTTGCCCGTGTGATTGCTGGGACATAACGCACGGGCCGGGAGCCACCTGACGCATTGCCCTGAACCGCAGTGTGTCAGCGCGCGGGGCGTTCCGCACCGCGCGGATGGCCGTCGGAGAGGACTGCGTTGTCACAACACCGGAGGCGGGTCCCGGAGCGAAGGCGACCGTCCCGCACGACCGGGGTCGTCCTCCCGTGGACCGCGCTCCGCAAGACCGTGGTCGTTATCCCGGTGGCCGCTGCGATCGCCATAGCCGCGATCGCCGGTGCGGCGTGCCTGGTCGGGCTGCGTCCCGGGAAGGCCGGCAGCAGCGGCGCGGTCGCCGCCGTGGCGGCCATCCCGGCCAGCCACACCGTGGGCCTGCTGGAGAAACAGCGCGCGCAGCTGATCGCGATGACCGCAGCATCCCGGACGCTCAGCCTGGTAGGCCAGCCGAAACTAGCCTCGCGGCAGCCGTCAAGCGCGCCCGCCGCCCCCGGAAGCCCCGGCGGCGCAGGCTCGGCCACGGCAGGGCCGCCCGCCTCCCCGCCCAATCCGGGCACCGCGCAGTCGATCGCGTGGAACATGCTGTCGCAGTTCGGCTGGAGCCCGCAGACCTATTTCAGCTGCCTCAACAACATCTGGACCAGGGAGAGCGGCTGGATTTACACCGCGCAGAACGCCAGCGGAGCGTACGGGATCCCGCAGGCGCTGCCCGGCTCGAAGATGGCGAGCGCGGGATCCGACTGGATGACGAACCCGGCCACTCAGATCAAGTGGGGACTGGGGTATATCAAGTCCACCTACGGGGATCCCTGTAGCGCCTGGGCTTTCTGGCAGGGGCACAGCTACTACTGATGTCGCCGCCGCGCCGGCCGGTGCTGATCCGCCCGGCCGGCTGATTGCGCGACGCCGGCTGGTGCCGAATCCGCCTGGACGACCGCTCCGGCCGGGTCCAGGTAACCCGCCCGAACGTGACGCGCAGCGCTTGTCGTGTTACCCGTCCCGGCCCCCATTCAATGGGCCCGGAGCGCCCAGTTTGGGATAACGAAACAATAAACTTTCTTACTTGTTAGGGTAGTGAAGCCTTACTATCAAGGTCTACTTGAGATACACAGAGTAAGTCCGTGCGCCGGTTTTGTTACATTGTGACGTGCGTCATATAACTATTTCCGGTGCCTGTTCCTCTGACGAATCCCCAGGTCAGCTGGCTAGTTCACGGGAGTTCCCGGTCTTGGGTATTCGCTGGTGTGATCTAAGACACACTAATTTTCGTGTCCATTGCCACCGGCAATTAGGCAGGCTGAGTGGCCGACAGCACCCGGTGTGCCAGACGGTCACTGCCCCGTGACCCGCCGCCATGACCCGCGGCACGTCAGCACGCCGCCGTCCGGCTCCGAAAACGAACCGGGCGGTGCCACGGGTGGAGGCCACTCGCGCACCCCGCGCGCATGACCGAAGGCAGATGTTGTTCCGCCATCGGAATCTGCACAAAAGACCCACGAAACTCACTATCGCAATTGCTGCTGCCGGTCTTGGCGTCATTGCCGCGGCCTCGTCGGTCGCCGCCGTGACGTGGCCAGCCAGCGCGGCCCCGCGCGCAGCTACCGCTGCGGCTTACCTCCCCGGCGCCCATGGGACAGCAACCGCGAATGTGGTCCGCGCCCGGGAGCAATGGCAATCGTTCAGGACTCAAGCAGTATGGCGAGCCCAGTTGGCCGCAGCGGCTCAGGCAGAGCACGCCGCGGACGTACGCCAGGCGGCCAGGAGGGCCGCCGCCGCCCGAGCGGCGGCTCGTGCCGCCGCCCGCCGCGCCGCGGCGCGAGCCGCACAGCAGCAAGCCCAGCCAGCCCAGCCGGCGCCACCAGCGGCACCGCCGGCCCCGTCGGGCTCGGCACAGCAGATAGCAATGTCCATGCTGGGCAGCTACGGCTGGTCCTCCGGCCAGTTCTCGTGCCTCGACTCGCTGTGGTCGCGGGAGAGCGGCTGGAACGTCACCGCATCCAACCCGGACGGCGCGTACGGCATCCCCCAGGCGTATCCCGGGTCAAAAATGGCGAGCGCGGGTCCGAACTGGCAGACGGACGCGGCTACCCAGATCCGCTGGGGTCTTGGCTACATCAAGGGCCTCTACGGTTCGCCCTGCGGAGCATGGGCGCACAGCCAGGCCACCGGCTGGTACTAGCGGCCCGGTTGCCGCTGGAACACGCGGCGGAGGCGGCCCTGACCAGGGCCACCTCCGCCGCTCGCCCGCCGCTCGCCCGCCGCTCGCCTGGCGCTCGCCTGGCGAGTGCCTGCGTGCCCTGGTGACGGCCTGCTGCCTGCCGCGGCCGCCAGCCCAAGATCGTGGCCTTCCCGAGCCGCCAGCGAGAGATCGATGGCTAGTTTTACCCCACCCGTGGGGGAGAACTAGCCATCGACGCCCGGGGCCGCGGCCTACGTGAGCGGCCTGAAGGTGCGGATCGCCTCGGCGAGCATCTGCGCCGTCTGCCGCCAGGACGCGGCCGGCGCCGAAGCGTAGACAGCGTAGGACTGTGATCCGTCCCCGGTCGTCAGGTCGAAGAGATAGTCCTGCGCGAACACGCGGCCGACGCCGGGCTCCTGCCAGGTGAAGCTCCACACTGCCCCGACGGACCCGGACACCCGGACCGGGCTGATCGAAATGCGCCGGTAGCCCGGGAATTTGCCCTGGCTGATCGTGCGCACCTCCAGCCAGCGCGCCTGGGCCAGCGCGCCCGGCAGGTTGTGCCGGGTCAGGTCGACCTCCATGAAGCTGGTCCCCGCCGGGTCACGCAAATACGTCGTCAGGCCCTTCGTGCTCGCGCCCCAGCCCTGGGGCACGGCCAGCCGGAACCCGGCGGTGGTCCCCGCGCCGGCGGGGGAGACTGAGAACCAGTTGTATCCGGGCGGCAGGGTGGCCGTCGCCGGGCCCGGAGTGACTGCCCCGGCCGGGGTGGAGACCGCGCTGACGGCGCGGCGGCCCTGTGCGCGGGCAGCCGCAGCTGAGCGCGTGCCGTGCGCGATCGCGAGCCCGGCCACGACGCCAGCCGCGACGATCAGCAAGGCAGCGCCCGCGGCCAGCGCCACCCGCCGGCTGCGCCGGGATGACCGCCCGGTCCGGCCCGGGCAAGCGGCGCTAGACCGTGCCGGGCGCTCGACCGTCGGCGGCTGGTAGGGCGGCGCGTCGGTTACCGGGGCGGCGAAGAAGGACGGGTGTGGTGCGTGGGGCGGCGCGTCGGTTACCGGGGCGGCGAACGGGTGTGGTGCGTGGGGCGGCGCGTCGGTTACCGATGCGCCGAAGAAGGACGGGTGCGGTGCGTGAGGCGGCGCGTCGCTTACCGGGGCGCCAGCGAAGGGCATGCCCGCAGGCTGGTACGGCTGAGCATCGTCAGCCGGCCACGATCCGGCCGGCGGCGCGGGCTGGTCCCACGACGTCGGCGACGGCCCGCCGGAACCCGACGGCACCCCGGAACCCGACAGCACCCCTGAACCCCATGCCATGCCGGGACCCGAAGACCCGCCAGAACCCCACGGCGTGCCGGAACCCGACGGCACCCCGGAACCTTGCGGCGCCGCACCGGAGAATCCCGGCGGGACGGTGGACCCAGCGGCGGCGCCGTCCTCCCGCAGCGCCCTGTACAGCAGCAGGGAAGCCGTTGCCGCGTCCGGCCTGGCGGCCGGATCCCGGCGCATCAGCGCGGAAATCACCGGGCCGAGCGGGCCGGCCGACGGCGCCGCGGCCGGGTCCTCGTGCAGCACCGCGTTCATCGTCGTGAGCGCGCCGCCGCGGTGCTCATAGGGACCCCAGCCCTGGACCGCGGCGAACAGCGTGGCGCCCAGTGACCACAGGTCGGACGCTGGGGTCGCCGGATCGCCGCGGATACGCTCCGGCGGGGTGAACGCCGGCGTGCCCATGACCATGCCGGTCTGGGTCAGCCGCACGTCGCCCTCGAAGGTAGCGATGCCGAAGTCAGTGAGCACGGCGCGCCCGTCGGGTGCGAGCAGCACGTTGCTCGGCTTGACGTCCCGGTGCAGCACGCCGGCCGCGTGCGCGGTGGCGAGCGCGCTGACCAGCTGCTGCCCGATGTCGATGGCACGGGCGGCCGCCAGCGGGCCGTCCTGGGCGAGAACCCGGTCCAGCGAGCGGGCCCGGACCAGCTCCATCACGATCCAGGGCCGGCCGTCCTCTTCCACCACGTCGAAGACGGTGACCACGCCGGGGTGGTTGAGCCGGGCGGCCGTCTTGGCCTCGCGCAGGGTCCGCTGGTACAGCGCGTCCCGGTCGGGCCCGCCGAGCGCCGGGGGGATCTTCACTTCCTTCACCGCGACATCGCGGTCCAGCAGCTCGTCACGCGCGCGCCAGACGGCTCCCATGGCGCCGCGGCCGATCAGGTCGCGGAGACGGTACCGGCCCCCGATCACGCTCCCCGCCCCCGCCCAAGCGTGCATAGCGGGACCATACACGTCGCTACCTGCAAGATCCCTGAGAAGTAGGTGAGAATCGCCCGGCAGGCCCGCGCTAACCGGGGCGCGTCATCGCGAGCACGTCGAGCGCCTGGTCAAGCTGGGCCTCGGTGATGTCGCCGCGGTCCACGTGGCCGAGCGAGACCACGACCTCCCTGATGGTCTTGCCGGTGCGCAGCGCCTCGTGTGCCACCTCCGCCGCGGCCTCGTAGCCGAGGTAGCGGTTGAGCGCCGTGACGATCGCGGGCGAGGACTCGGCGTTCTCCCGCAGCCGCCGCTCGTTCACCGTGATCCCGGTGACGCAGCGATCGGCCAGCAGCCCGGCCGCGGCCGCGAGCAGCCGGATCGACGCCAGCAGGTTCCGCGCGATCACCGGCATCATGACGTTCAGCTCGAAGTTGCCCGCCGCCCCGCCGAACGCGACCGCCGCGTCGTTCCCGATCACCTGCGCGCACACCTGGCAGACCGCCTCGCAGATGACCGGGTTCACCTTGCCCGGCATGATCGACGAGCCCGGCTGCAGGTCAGGGACGGTGATCTCGCCCAGCCCGGTGCGCGGGCCCGAGTTCATCAGCCGCAGGTCATTGCAGATCTTGAACAGGCTGACCGCTACCGTCCGCAGCATCCCGCTGGCCTCGACCAGCGCGTCCCTGGCCCCGGCGGCCTCGAAGTGGTTCCGCGCCTCGGTCAGCGGCAGCCCCAGGTCCGCGGCCAGCCGTGCGATCACCCCGGCGGCGAACCCGGCCGGCGCGTTCAAGCCGGTGCCGACCGCGGTACCGCCCAGCGGCAGCTCGGCGACCCGGCCCAGCGACGCCGTCACCCGCTCGGCGCCCAGCCGCACCGCGGCCGCGTAGCCGCCGAACTCCTGCCCGAGCGTCACCGGCGTCGCGTCCATCAGGTGCGTGCGCCCGCTCTTCACCATCCCGGCGAACTCGGCCGCCTTGGCGTCCAGCACGTCACTCAGGTGCGCCAGCGCCGGCACCAGGCGCCGCGACACCAGCAGGGCCGCGCTGATGTGCATCGCGGTGGGGAACACGTCGTTGGATGACTGCGAGGCGTTGACGTGGTCGTTCGGGTGGACGGCGCGGCCCAGCAGCCGCGAGGCGAGCGCGGCGATGACCTCGTTCACGTTCATGTTGCTGGAGGTGCCCGAGCCGGTCTGGAACACGTCGATCGGGAACTGGTCGTCGTGCTCGCCGCGGGCGACCGCGGCCGCCGCCTCGCTGATCGCGGCCGCCATCGCGGCGTCCAGCACGCCCAGCTCGCCGTTGACCGCCGCGGCGGCGGCCTTCACCGAGGCCAGCCCGGCGATCAAATCCCGGCCGATGCGCTCGCCGGAGACCGGGAAGTTCTGCACGGCGCGCTGGGTCTGCGCGCCCCACAGCGCAGCCGCGGGGACCTGCACCTCGCCCATCGAGTCGTGCTCGGTGCGGAATCCCGCCGGGTCAGCCCCGTCCGTCATGTCAGCCCCGTCCGCCATGTCAGCCCCGGCCGCCTGTCACTTCCGGCCAATGGTGAGCAGCGGGCCGCTGAGGTCGGCGAAGAAGTCGTTGCCCTTGTCGTCCACGATGATGAACGCGGGAAAGTCGCGCACCTCGATCCGCCAGACCGCCTCCATGCCGAGCTCGGGGTACTCGAGCACGTCCATCCCGGTGATGCAGTCGCGCGCCAGCCGGGCCGCGGCGCCGCCGATCGAGCCCAGGTAGAAGCCGCCGTGCTCCTGGCAGGCGGTGGTTACCGCCGGCGACCTGTTGCCCTTGGCCAGCATGACCAGCGAGCCGCCGGCCGCCTGGAAGCTGTCCACGTAGGAGTCCATCCGGCCCGCGGTCGTCGGCCCGAACGACCCGGACGCGTAGCCTTCCGGCGTCTTGGCCGGCCCCGCGTAGTACACCGCGTGATCGCGCAGGTACTGCGGCATAGGCTCGCCTGCCGCCAGACGTTCGGCAATCTTGGCGTGCGCGATGTCGCGCGCGACCACCATCGGCCCGGTCAGCGACAGCCGGGTCGACACCGGGTACCTGGTCAGCTCCGCCCGGATCTCGTCCATCGGCCGGCTGAGGTCGATCCGCACGACGTCGCCGGGCAGGTCAGCGGCGGAGGTCTCCGGCAGGTACCGCGCCGGATCGGTCTCCAGCCGCTCGAGGAAGACGCCGTCGGCCGTGATCTTCCCGCGCGCCTGCCGGTCGGCCGAGCAGGACACCGCGATGGCCACCGGGCAGGACGCGCCGTGCCGCGGCAGCCGGATCACCCGCACGTCATGGCAGAAGTACTTGCCGCCGAACTGCGCGCCGATCCCGGCCCGCCGGGTGATCTCAAGCACCTGCTGCTCCAGCGAGCGGTCCCGGAACCCGTGCCCGGCCGCCGACCCCGCCGCGGGCAGCGTGTCCAGGTAGCGCGCCGACGCGTACTTGGCGGTCTTCAGCGCGTACTCGGCGCTGGTGCCGCCGATCACGATCGCCAGGTGGTAGGGCGGGCACGCGGCGGTTCCCAGCGAGCGGATCTTCTCCGCCAGGAACGCCAGCATGCTGGCCTCGTTCAGCACCGCCTTGGTCTGCTGGTACAGGAACGACTTGTTCGCCGACCCGCCGCCCTTGGCCATGAACAGGAACGAGTACGCGCCGCCGCCGGTGGCGTAGATCTCGATCTGGGCCGGCAGGTTGCTGCCGGTGTTCCGCTCGTCCCACATGGTCAGCGGCGCCAGCTGGGAGTACCGCAGGTTCAGCTGGGTGTACGCGTCGTACACGCCGCGCGCGATGTGCTCCTCGTCGCGCCCGTCGGTGAGCACGTGCTGGCCGCGCTTGCCCATCACGATCGCGGTCCCGGTGTCCTGGCACATCGGCAGCACGCCGCCGGCCGCGATGCACGCGTTCTTCAGCAGGTCGAGCGCGACGTACCTGTCGTTCGGGCTCGCCTCGGGGTCATCGGTGATCGACCGCAGCTGGCGCAGGTGACCGGGCCGCAGCAGATGCGCGATGTCCCGCATCGCCGCGCTGGTCAGCAGCGTGAGGACACCCGGGTCAAGATCGAGAAAAGTTCTCCCGAACGACTGCCGCTCGGACACACCGGCAACGTCAAGCCGGCGGTACTCGGTGTCATCCGGGCCCGTCGGCAGCAGTTCGGTGAAGGTGAACTCGGGCATCGTGGCAGGTCCTCATCACGCGGGTCTCGGAATGCATTCATCCTAGATCGGCGTCAGGCAGGCCCGGCCGGGCGCGATGATCTGCGCGGGGGCGGACGGGTGCGGCCACCGGCACCTGCGGTCCGGAGTCACCGGGCCAGGCGGGGGAGCAGCAGCGAGGCTGCGGTGATGCCGGCCACGGTCGCGCCGGCCAGCACGATGGTGTCCAGCCCGATGTTCGCCGGGATGCCGAGCAGCAGCCCCCGCAGCGCGTCCACCTCGTAGGACAGCGGGTTGCACGTGCTGATGGCCTGCAGCCAGCCGGGCATCAGCTTCGCCGGGTAGAGCGCGCTGGAGCTGAAGAACAGCGGCATGGTGATCGCCTGCCCGATGCCCAGCAGCCGGTCACGCTTGAGCGCGATGCCGGCGATCGTCATGGACAGGCAGGAGAAGAACGCCGAGCCGAGGATCACCACGCCGAAGGTGGCCAGCAGCTTCAGCGGGTTACCGGTGAAGCTGACCCCCAGGACGGTGGCCAGAACGATCACAACGGCCGCCTGGATGACCGACCGGACGCTGGCCGCGAAGGCCTTGCCGGTGATCAGGGCCGACCGCGGGGTCGGCGTGACCATCAGCTTGGTCAGCACGCCCGCGTCCCGCTCCCAGATGATCTGGATGCCGTAGAAGATGGCGATGAACAGGGCCGACTGGGCGAGGATGCCCGGCGCGAGATAGGCCAGGTAGGGGATGCCCTGCGGCGTCGGGATCGCGTGGATCCTGGTGAAGACCTCGCCGTAGATGAGCAGCCACAGGGCGGGCTGGATGGCCCGCATGTACAGCTCGCTGCGGTCGTGCCTGACCTTGCGCAGCTCGACCCAGCACAGCGTCACCATCCGGCTGGCCAGCCGCCGGACCGCGTCCGCCAGCGTTTCCCCGGCCAGGCCGGGCGCCGGGTAGCTAGCCGAGACGGCGGGCGGTACGCCGGGACTGGCGGACGTCACGCAGGCCTCCTTCTTTCGCCGTTTCGTCGTCAAGCGTGTCGCCGGTGTAGTGCCGGAACACCTCGTCCAGGGTGGCGCCCTCGTGCAGGCCCGCCCGCAAGTCGGCCGGGGTGCCGGTGGCCCGGATGGTGCCGCGGTGCATGAGCGCCACCCGGTCGCAGTAGACGTCCGCCTCGTCCATGTAGTGCGTGGTCATCAGCACGGTCATGTCGAGGCCGTCGCGGAGCTTCGTGACGTACTCCCACATGTCGGTGCGGGCGACCGGGTCCAGGCCCACGGTCGGCTCGTCGAGCACCAGCAGGCGCGGCGCGTTGACCAGTGCCTGGGCCAGCTCCAGCCGCCGGACCATGCCGCCAGAGTAGGTCGACACGAGCCGCCCGGCGGGCTCGGTGAGGCCCATCGCGGCCAGCGCGCCGTCCACCCGCTCCGCCCTCAGCTTGCGCGGCACGTCGAAGAGCCGGGCGAACAGCTGCACGTTCTCCCATCCGGTCAGCGTCGCGTCCGCGGACAGCAGCTGCGGCACGTAGCCGGTGATCCGGCGGACCCGCATCGGATGGACGGCCGCGTTGGTGCCGAAGACGGCGATGGTGCCCGACTGCGGCTTGAGCAGCGTGGTGAGCATCCGGATCGTGGTCGTCTTGCCCGCGCCGTTGGGCCCCAGCAGCCCGAACGTCTCACCGGGCTCGATCCGCAGGTTCACGTGGTCCACGGCGGTATGCGCGCCGAAGCTGTAGGTGAGCTCCGAGCACAGCACCGCGCTGACCGGATCGGGCGCCGGGCCGGGATGAGCGGCCAGCGTAGCGGGGCCGCTGGTCACTGCGGCCCGGCCTCCATTCGCTGCGCCAGGCGCAGCATGGCTGGGGCCGCGGCGGCGAGCGCGGCCGCGTCCTGGCTCGGCAGCCCGGCCAGCGCGCGCCCGGCGAGCTCGGCGCGCAGGTCGCGCCACTCGGCCAGCCGCCTGCGCGCCTTCGCCGTGACCTCCAGCCGCACGGACCGGCCGTCGGTGCTGCTGGGAACGCGGGTGAGCAGCCCCTCGCCGGCGAGCCTGCCGACGAGCGTGCTCACCGTGTTCGGCGCGAGTCGCAGCTCGGCTGCCGCCTGGGCCACCGTGAGGCGGGGCATCCGTGCGGCCAGCCGGAGCAGCTCCGACTGGGCCGGCGGCAGCAGCTCGGTCTGCCACGTCCGGCGGACAGCCCGCCGCGCCGCCCGCCGCACCGCGCTGACCGCCTCCAGGAACTCGGCGGCGGACTGCGCCGCCGCGGGGTCAGCCGGCCCGTCAAGCGCTGGGCCCGCGCCTGCCCGTTCGGAAAGAATATCTTTCACAGAGCTATCATAACACGAGCCCCAAGGGCTGAAGATCCGCCGGCGCGCTACTCCTGTTCGTGCTGGCCGGGATGAGTTCCGGCGGGCCCGGGCGGCTCCTCCGGGACCGGCTGCTCGCCGCGCCCGGGCACCCACAGCGTCCCGAGCGTGCCCTCGGCGGCCCGGGTGCCGTGCGTCCCGCCGCCCGGTCCGCGCAGGACGTAGGCAATCCCTGCCGCGATCACGCCGCCTGCCACCGGGCCGGCCAGGTAGGCCCACCACGCGGTCCAGTCGCCGAGCACCAGGGCCGGCCCGAGGGAGCGGGCCGGGTTCATCGAGGCACCGCTGACCGGCGAGCCCCACAGTCCGGCCAGCGCGATATAGCTGCCCACCCCGATCGCGGCGAACGACCCGACCTGCTGCGCGCCCGACGCGGTCCCGAGTATCACGCTGACCAGGCCGGTGGTCAGGACCATCTCCCAGACCATCGCGACCGGCGCCGAGATCCCCGGCCGGGGAAGCGTCAGGCCGGCGCCGCCGTGCCTGCCGATGAGCGCCCACAGCAGCAGCGTGGCCAGCACGGCGCCGGCGAACTGGGCAGCGAGGTAGCCCGGTACGCGCTTCCACGGGAAGTCTCCGCGCAGCGCGAACGCGAGGCTGACCGCGGGGTTGAGGTGCGCGCCCGACACCGTCCCCATGAACAGGATGATCGCCATCACCATCAGGGCGGGCGCGACCACTAGGGCCGCGGACGCGATCGCATGGCCGCCGAACCTGGCGTTCACCATCCCCCCGCCCGCGGCGACGAGAACCAGGAAGAACGTGCCGAGGACCTCGGCGAACAGACGCCGTCCCTCGTACCTGTCGTCGGCGAAATCCCACTGCCTGACGACCGCGTTCGGCCAGGCCGAGCAGGCCGAGCCAGCCGTCATCACCGGGGGGCATCCGCGGCCCGGCGCCCCGGCTGGCGGTCAACGGCGGCTGCCCTTCACGCCGGCCAGCGCAGAATTGGCATGGCACAGCCTACGTCCGCCGCGGGGAAAGGGCGGCTAGGCGGGATGCCTCAGCGGGCGGCTTCGAGCAGGTGGTGCAGCAGCAGCAGCTGGGTGATCGCCAGCGGCTCAGAGCGCTGGCCGTCGGCGAGCAGCCCGAGTGACTCCGGCGGGGTGGACGGCAGGCCGAACTCGGCCCAGATCGCCTTCTCCGCCACCGCGCTGTCCTCGCCGGGCGCGTACCCGTGCACGTGCAGCGCGTCCACCGGGCGGCCGTCCTCGTCGCGGGCCAGCTTGAGGTGGATGGCGTGCTGGTCGCCTTCGGCCAGGATCGCGGACAGGTCGGGGTGGCTGATCGTGTGCCGGAGCAGCAGCTCAGCGGAGAACGGCGTGCCCGGCGGGTCGTCACGGCCGGGGATCGGCGCGAACCTGACCACGATGTCGGCGCTGGCCCGCTGCGGGCGGATGAACGCCTCGGAATCGTGCTCACGGCGCTCGAGCTCGGCGTGCACCTGCCCGGCCGTGTAGCCGCGTTCCCTGGTGTCCCGCGCGACCTTCCAGTCGCGACGGATCTCTTCGGGCGGGTTGAGGTAGACGCACACGTCGAAACAGGCCCGGGCCAGCTTGGTGTGCAGCGGCAGCAGCCCCTCGACGATGACGAACTCCCGCGGCTCGACGAGCTCCGGCCTGGTCAGCTGGCCGGTGGAGTGGTCGTACACGGGCTTGAGTATCGGCTCGCCCATGGCCAGCAGCTGCAGGTGCTGCTCCATGATCTCGATGTAGTTGCTGTCCGGGTGCAGCACGGTGACCGGCTGGTCCTTGCGTTCCTGCCGGTCATAGCGGTGGTAGTCATCGACGCAGATCGACGTGCTGCGGTCGGTCCCCAGGGCCTCGATGAGGCCGCGGGTGAGGGTGGTCTTGCCCGCGGCGCTGTCCCCGGCGATGGCGAGCATGCTGGGGCGCCTGCCCCGGCCGCCGCTGGGGCCCGCGCGCTGCATCCGGACCAGCTTGTGCGGCACGTCGCACCTCTTTCTGTTTCCGTCCTAACCATAGGTTTCTGGTCGAGATCCGGCACCCCTCGGCGGGGGGGATCGCCGGGGGATCACGGCTCCGTCTGCTGCCATCAGCGGGGACGTAGGGTGTGGCTATGACAGGGCGGCCGATCCGGGTCGTGCTGGTCGACGACCACGAGATAGTGCTCCAGGGGCTCAAGGCCATCCTGGCCAGGTACACCGGAGACGTCCGCGTGGTCGGCGAGGCCGTGGACACCGAGGCCGCCCAGCGCGTCGTCGAGGCTCTGGACCCGGAGGTGGTGCTCTCTGACGTCCGGCTCCGCGGCAGCAGCGGCCTTGACCTGTGCCGTCAGCTGCTCGAACGCGACCCCTCGCGCCGGGTCGTGCTGCTCAGCGCCTACGACGACGAGCAGTACCTGTTCCAGGCCCTGCGCGCGGGCGCGGTCGGTTACCTGCTCAAGCGGGTGACCGGGGCGGAGCTGGTCGCGCACCTCCAGCGGGTGGTGGACGGCGAGATCGTGGTGGATCCGACCATGGCCGGCCGGGCCGCCGCGTCCGCCGCGCGGCTGCAGCGCGGGGAGTTCTGGCCAGGGGCGCACGTCGGCCTGACCCACCGGGAGAGCGAGGTTCTCGGGCTCGCCGTGGCCGGCCTGTCCAACCGGGCGATCGCCGGCCGCCTCGTCCTGGGGGAAGAGACGGTGAAGAGCCACCTGCGCTCGATCTACCGCAAGCTCGAGGTGAACGACCGGGCCGGGGCGGTCGCCGTGGCGCTGCGCGAGGGGATCGTCAGTTGACCGGCGGGGCGCTCGGGCTCGCCGACGCGCAGCAGGAGAACCAGCTGCTCGTCGGCATCATCGAGGCGATCTTCGCCAGCCCCGAGGTCGGGCCGCTGGCCGCGAACACCGCGCGGCTGATCGTGGCGGCCACGTTGACCGACGTGTGCTTCGTGCACGTGCTCGACGACACCGGGACGTCGCTGACCCTGGCCGGCGCGACCCCGCCGTTCGATGAGCAGGTCGGCAAGGTCCGGCTGGGGCTCGGCGAAGGCGTGACCGGATGGGTGGCCAGTCACCGGCAGCCGGCGGTCATCGCGGCGAACAAGGAGGCGGATCCGCGCTACCTCTATTTCCCCGAGCTGCACGGCAGGGAGTTCACGTCGATGGCCTCGGTGCCGATGGCGTGCGCTCCCGGCGGCCTGGTCGGCGTGCTCAACGTGCACAACCGCACCCGCCGCGATTTCACGGACCGGGACATCCGGCTGCTGACCTCGATCGGCAGCCTGGTCGCCGGCGCGCTGCACCAGGCCAGGCTGCGCCGCCAGCTGACCGTGCGGAACCGTGCGCACGACCAGTTCGTCGAGCACGTCATCACCGTTCAGGAGGCCGAGCGGCAGCGGCTCGCCGCGGACATGCACGACGGGATATCGCAGCGGCTGCTGAGCCTCGCGTTTCACCTGGACGCCGCCGCGGAGGCGCTCACCGCGACGCCGGACTTCGCCGCCCGGCAGCTCGAGCAGGCCCGCGAGCTCGTCGACCTCACGCTGGACGAGGCGCGGGCGGCCATCTTCGACCTGCGCCCGCCAGTGCTCGACGACCTCGGGCTGGCCGACGGCCTGGCCAGCCTGGCCCGGTCCATCCCGTCGGTCGCGGTGACCGTCGAAGCCGATGAGTTCCCGCTGCCGGAGCACGTCGAGATCGCGCTCTACCGCATCGCCCAGGAGGCGCTGCAGAACGTCGTCAAGCACTCCGGCGCCAGCCGGGCCGAGCTGGAGCTGCGGTCGGAGCCGGGGATCGCGCTGATGCGGGTGACCGATCACGGGACCGGATTCGACCGCAGCGAGGTGTCGGCGCGGGACGCGGGCCAGTCGGGCTACGGGCTGCGCAGCATGACCGAGCGGGCGGAGCTGGTGGGCGGCAGGCTCGACGTGCGCGCCAGCCAGGGCCGCGGCACCACGATCAGCGTCCGCGTCCCGGTGCTCTAGCAGGCCAGGCCCCCCGTTCAGCGTCCCAGGCTCAGTCCTCCGGCGGCTCGTCTTCTGACTGCGAGAAAACCCGGCTGGCGAGGAGGTCCGCGGGCTCCAGCCGCATGAGGTCGTCCTTGTTCCAGGCCCGGTCCGGCTCGGCCAGCAGCCGGCTGGCGTGCCGCAGCCTGGCCCGCTCCAGCGCGTTCCGCACGCTGCGGGCGTTGGCGAAGCGCGGCTGCTGCATCCGGCGGCTGAGGTAGTCGCGCAGCGTCTGCTCGGCCTCGGCCGACAGCCGGTAGCGCACCTCGGTGAGCATCAGCTGCGCGATCTCCGCCAGCTCGTCCAGCGAGTACTCGGGGAAGTCGAGGTGGTGGGCGATCCGCGAGCTCATCCCCGGGTTGGAGGCGAAGAACGTGTCCATCCGGTCCTTGTAGCCGGCCAGGATCACGACGATCTTGTCCCGCTGGTTCTCCATCACCTGCAGCAGGATCTCGATCGACTCCTGGCCGTAGTCGCGCTCGTTGTCGGCCCGGAACAGGTAATAGGCCTCGTCGATGAACAGCACGCCGCCCATGGCGCGCTTGAGCACCTCCTTGGTCTTCGGCGCGGTGTGCCCGACGTACTGGCCGACCAGGTCGTCGCGGGTCACCGCGACCAGGTGCCCGCGGTCCAGGTAGCCGACCCGGTGCAGCAGCTCGGCCATCCGGAGCGCGACGGTGGTCTTCCCGGTGCCGGGGGCGCCGGTGAAGCACATGTGCAGGCTCGGCCGGGTGGCGGCCAGGCCGAACCGGGCCCGCACGTGGTCCACCAGGAGCAGCGCGGCGATCTCCCGGATCCGCTGCTTGATCGGCGCGAGCCCGACGAGCTCGCGGTCGAGCGCTTCGAGGATCTCATCGATGCCGGCCGCCTTCCGCTCGGCGGCGAGGTTGACCGACGCGTCCTCGGGGAGCAGATCTGTCCTGCTCTCCGCCGCATCGTCCTGCCCGGGCGCGGCCGCGGGGCGCCCGGCGCCCTGCTGCCCGGGCCCCGGCCCGGGCCCTGACCCGGGCCCCGGCGCGCGGCCAGCTGACCCCGGCGCCGGCCTGCCGGGGACCGGCATCCCGAACCCCGGCCTGGCCGGCGGCGCCCCGGTCATTGCTGAACCTTTTTCATCCTCGCCGAAACAGTCAGCGCAGCCGGGCCGCGAACAGGTGGATGAAAAAGGCTCATCGGTACCGCTCGCCCTTCGGCTTGTCCAGCGCGTACGGGTGAATCGTGAACCGGACAAGCCGGCCGGGACCCTCCTGCCGCTCCAGCCGGAAGCCCGGCTCCTCGGCGGGACGGTTGACGATGAACGACAGCGCCGTGGTCTGCCTGCCGTACGTCGCGTCGTAGGCGTTGAGCTTGATGTAGCGGTTGGGGTAGGCCTTACGGCACTCGTTCACCTCGTACAGCACGCCGGCGGCGTCGACCAGGTCGAACGTCGGCAGCCCCCACATCTCCCAGTAATTGTTCCGGGGGTGCGGGTCGTCGGTGAACTCGACCGACAGCGGCCAGCCGTTGTCGAGCGCGTACTGGACCTGCTGCGAGATTTCTTCGTCGGTGAAGTCGGGGAGGTAGGAGAAGGTGCCCTGGGTGATGCGCATGACGAGTCTCCCCCTCAGACCGAGACCGGCGTCTCGACGACGTCGGGCGTGTCAGTGGACGCGTAGTTGAACGTGATGTCGCCCCACGTCGCCAGCGCGACGTCGAGCTCGCGGCAGTGCTTGGCGGCGTTTTTGAGTATCTCCTCGCCCTCGGTCATGTAGTCGCGGCCCTCGTTGCGGGCCTTGATCATGGCCTCGAGCGCCACCCGGTTCGCGGCCGCGCCCGCGGCGATCCCCATCGGGTGACCGATCGTGCCGCCGCCGAACTGCAGCACCACGTCCTCGCCGAGATAATGCAGCAGCTGGTGCATCTGGCCGGCGTGGATGCCGCCGGACGCCACCGGCATGGTCCCGGGCATAGAGGCCCAGTCCTGGTCGAAGTACAGCCCCTGGATCGGGTTCGCCGCCACCTTGTTCAGCCGGAGGGTGTCGTAGTAGCCGGCCACCATGTTGGGGTCGCCCTCCAGCTTGCCGACCACCGTGCCGGCATGGATGTGGTCCACCCCGGCCAGCCGCATCCACTTGGCGATGACCCGGAAGCTGACGCCGTGATTCTTCTGCCTGGTGTAGGTGCCGTGGCCGGCCCGGTGCAGGTGCAGGATCACCCCGTTGGCCCTGGCCCACCTGGCCATCGACTGGATGGCCGTGTAGCCCACCGTCAGGTCGATCATGATGATGACGCTGCCGAGCTCCTTGGCGAATTCGGCGCGCTCGTACATGTCCTCCATCGTGGCCGCGGTGACGTTGAGGTAGTGGCCCTTGACCTCGCCGGTCTCCGCCTGGGCGCGCTCGACCGCCTCGATGCAGTGCAGGAACCGGTCGTGCCAGCGCATGAACGGCTGGGAGTTGATGTTCTCGTCGTCCTTGGTGAAGTCAAGCCCGCCGCGCAGGGCCTCGTAGACCACCCGGCCGTAGTTGCGGGCCGACAGGCCCAGCTTCGGCTTGGTCGTGGCGCCGAGCAGCGGCCGGCCGTACTTGTTGAGGTACTCGCGCTCCATCACGATGCCGTGCGCGGGCCCCTGGAAGGTCTTCGTGTAGTGCGGTGGGATCCGCATGTCCTCCAGCCGCAGTGCCGTCAGCGCCTTGAACCCGAAGACGTTGCCGATGATGGACGACGTCAGGTTGGCGATCGACCCCTCCTCGAAGAGGTCGATGTCGTAGGCGATGTAGGCGATGAACTGGCCCTCGATGCCGGGTACCGGGTCCACCCGGTAGCACTTGGCCTGGTAGTGCTCGTGCGCGGTCAGCCGGTCGGTCCACACCACCGTCCAGGTGGCGGTGGACGACTCGCCGGCGACCGCGGCGCCCGCCTCCTCCGGCGGCACGCCGGGCTGCGGCGTGATCCGGAACGCGCAGAGAATGTCAGGCGGCTTCGGCTCGTAATCCGGTTCCCAGTAGCCCATCTCGGCGTACGGGATCACTCCTGCTGCCCACCGGTCGGTCATCTGCTGCTCTCCCGTTGCTGAGTGGCGTCCACGCCTTCATCGTGTCGGACTTCACTTCGCTAATCAATCAAGTATCTTCGGGTTAGTATGAGTGAATGCTTAAGTATTGGCTGCAGCCATGACCACCGTCGCCCGGCTCCAGGCCTTCGTGGCGGTTGCGGACGCAGGCTCGGTGCGGGCCGCGGCACGGCGCCTGGTCGTGACCGAGTCCGCGGTCTCGGCCGCGATCGCGGCGGTCGGCCGGGAGGTGGGCGTGCCGCTGATCGAGCGGGAGGGCCGGGGCCTGCGCCTCACCCCTTCCGGGCGGACCTATGCCGGGTACGCCCGGACGATCCTGGGCCTGCACGACGAGGCGCTCGCGGCCGCCCGCGGCGACACTGATCCCGAGCACGGGCGGGTCAGGGTGGCCGCGGTGACGACCGCGGGGGAGCACGTGCTGCCTGCCCTGCTCGCCGCGTTCCTGGCCAGCCATCCGGGCGTGGATCTCCAGCTGGAGGTGGGCACCAGCGAGCGGGTCTGGGAGCTGCTCGGCACCCACCGGGCCGACCTGGCCATCGCCGGACGCCCGCCGCAGGGGCTGGATGGCGCGGCCGTGCACGCGGTGCGGCCCAACGCGCTGGTGGTCGTCGCGTCGCCCGCGACGGCGGCTTCGTTCCAGCTGGGCCGGACCAGGTGGCTGCTCCGCGAGGCAGGCTCGGGCACCAGGACCACCTCTGAGGCGCTGCTGGCCGGCTGGGAGGTTGATCCGCCCCGGCTCACGCTGGGCTCCAATGGCGCCGTGGTGGCCGCCGCCGCCGCCGGGCTCGGCGTCACGCTGGTCTCCAGGGACGCGGTGTCCGGCGAGCTGGCGGACGGAACGCTGGCCGAGGTGGCCGCGCCCGGTACCCCGATGCGCCGGCCGTGGCACGCCGTCACCGCCGGGCAGGTGCCCGCGAGCACGAGCCTGCTGATCGAGCACCTGCTCCGGTCCGGCAGCGGCGGCTGGCGCCCGCCTGGCCGCCGCGGCCGGGGCTCCCCGGCTTAGCCGCGGACCTGTACGGTCACCGCACAAATGCACAAGCTCCCCCGCGGGTTCCACCTTCCGTGGGATGTAGTGTCTGTCTCCCTGCCTTACCGTCCGAATCTGGTGCGGGCTAGGCGAGGAGCGTGACCAAGGTGATGGATTCTGAATCGCTCGGTGGCCGAAATGATGGCCCGCGGTAAGGGCATACTCGCCGCCGACGAGAGCGTCGCGACCATGTCGTCCCGGCTGGCGAACGCCGGCGTGGCGCCGACCGAGGACAACCGCCGTGCCTACCGGGAGCTGCTCGTCACCACCCCGGAGCTGTCCGCCGGGGTCAGCGGCGTGATCCTCTGCGACGAGACGTTCCGGCAGCGGGTGTCCGGCGGGGCCACCTTCCCCCGCGCCCTGGCCGAGGCGGGGATACTGCCGGGCATCAAGGTGGACACCGGTGCCAAGCCGCTGGCCGGCCGTCCGGGCGAGACCGTCACCGAGGGACTTGACGGCCTGCGCGGGCGGCTCGCCGAGTACGCCGAGCTGGGCGCCAGGTTCGCCAAGTGGCGCGCGGTCATCGTCATCGCCGACGGCCTGCCGTCCTGGCAGGCGCTGCGGGCGAACGCGCACGCGCTGGCCCGCTACGCCGGGCTGTGCCAGGAGGCCGGCATCGTGCCCATCGTCGAGCCCGAGGTGCTCATGGACGGGGCGCACACGATGGAGCAGTGCGCCAGCACGACCGTGGCCGCGCTGATGGCGACCTTCGCCGAGCTGCAGGAGTTCGGCGCCAGGCTCGACGGCATGGTGCTCAAGCCCAACATGGTCGTGCCCGCCAAGGACTCGGCCGAGCTGGCCACGCCGGATGAGGTGGCACGGGCGACCCTGAAGGCCCTGTACACCATCCTGCCCGAGCAGACGGGCGGGGTCGCGTTCCTGTCCGGCGGCCAGCCACCCGACCGCGCGGTCGCCAATCTCGCCGCGATCCGGGCGCTGCCCGCGCCGTGGCCGGTCACGTTCTCGTTCGGCCGGGCGCTGGTGGATTCCGGCGCTCGCCGCCTGGCGGGGCGAGCCGGACCGGATCTGGGCCGGGCAGCGGGCGCTCTCCCAGCAGGTGGCCGCCTGCTCCGCGGCGCTCACCGGCTCCTGCGCCCCGGCGCCCGATCCCATCGGCCTGCCCTCGGGGCTGCGGCGCGTGGTCGATGCCGCTGACGTTCCGGCGGTGAAACTCCGGCTCGTGCCCATTCGGGAAAAACTGCCCTTCCGCAAGGGGTCAGGTGCCGGGAACGGGGTCCGCGCGTGGCGCCATACCCATGTTGAAGCCGCCCGCCAGCGCCGCGATCACGGCAGTTAGCACCAGCGGCACCGCGAAGGCGGCCCGCCAGCCCGCCGGGCCGCCGACCACGCCCGCGACGCCCCCGGCCAGGCCGGCGCCGAGCAGGAAGCCGAGGTAGTTGAGCACGTTCACCCGGGAGATCGCGATGCCGGAACCAGTCGGGTCGAGCCTGGATGTGGCGGCGAAGCACTGCGGCGGGACCACGCAGAACCCGAGCCCGGTGATCGCGAACGCGGCGATCGCGAGGTAGGACCCGGGGGCGAGGATCACGAACACCAGCCCGGCGGCGGCCACCACCGCCCCGGCCCGCACCACGGCCGTCGCGCCGAACCGGCGCACGGTCCGGTCCCCTATGGCCCGGCCCGCCACCATCATCGCCTGGTAGGCCGCGTACGCCAGCGGCAGCAGCACCTTGGCGCTGTGCTGGACCTTGTTCATGTAGACGGAGCTGAAGTTCGAGATCGCCGCGTCACCGATGTACATGCAGGCCATCGCGATCCCGATGAGGACAATCGGCCGCCACGCGATCCGGACGCCCGCGGCCCTGGCCGCAGCCTCCGACACCGGCGCGACGTCCGCATCCCGGCCGAACAGCCAGCGCGCGGTGGCCAGTGATGCCGTGATGGCCGCCGCCCCGGCGACAGCGGCGGCCACCCCGAGCGAGAGGCCGAGCTTCCCCGCGGCGGCGTTCCACAGCCCGCCCGCGATCCCCGCGGCGCTCCAGCCGCTGTAGAAGGAGGTGATGATGCTGCGGCCGTAGCGCTTCTCCGCGACGGTCGCCTGGATGTTCATGCTGGCGTTGACGGCACCCACGAATAGCCCGAACGCCGCTACCGCGGCGTACAGCTCGGGGCGCGAGGCCGCGAAGCCCATGGCGGGCAGGGCGAGGCAGACGGCGGGCTGGGCGGTCCGCAGCACGGCCCTGCTGCCGAACCGCGCGGCCAGCGGCCCCGCCAGCACGCTGCCGACGCCCGCGATCACCGGGACCAGCAGCAGCACGAGCGTGAGCTGGCCGTTGGACAGGTGGAACTTGTCCTGGAGCACCGAGATGCGGGTCACCACGACCGCGAAGCACAGTCCCTGGACGAAGAAGGCGACCGCTGCCGCCATCCGGCCGCGCCGGTCACGCTGGTTCACAGCCTGTCAGGCTAGGGACGGTGACGATCAAGGTCAAGCGCGGATATCGTCAAGACGTGCCGTCCCGCAATGCGCCGCGTGATCTCCGGGCTTCCGATGCCGACCGGGAGCGGGTGGTGTCGCTGCTCGCCGAGGCGGTGAGCGACGGCCGGCTCACCCTCGACGAGCACGCCGAGCGGCTCGACCAGGCGAGCTCGGCCCGCACCCTGGGCGATCTGGCCGGCCTGACCACGGACCTGGTGACGTCGGACGCGCAGCCGCTCCGGCTGGACGGCACCCGGCCGGTCACCGCGGTGTTCGGCGGCCAGCGGCGCGAGGGGCGCTGGGTGGTGCCGGAGCGGCTCGCGGTCGCGGCGGTCTTCGGCGAGGCGCTGCTCGACTTCCGCGAGGCGCTGCTGCAGAGCTCCCGGGTCGTCGTCTACGCGACGGTGATCTTCGGGCGGCTGAAGATCCTCGTCCCGGACGGGGTCATCGTGGAGGTCACCGGGACATCGGTGGCGAGCTCCCGGCGCGGGCCGGTCACGCGCCGTCAGCCGGAACTGCCCGGCCAGGGCGGTCAGGACGGCTGGGCCGGCCGCGAGGACCGGGCCTTCCGTGTGGACCGGGCCGACCGGGGGGACCGGGCCGGCCGGGGGGACCGGGCCGGCCGGGGGGACCGGGTCGCGGCGCCGGGCCAGCCGGAGCTGCCGGTGATCGAGGTCCGCGGGCTCATCGCGGGCGGCCGGGTGCAGGTTGTCGCGCCGCCCCGGGCCCGGGGTTTCCTCGGCATCTTCCCCCGCCGCGGCCGCTAGCCTCCCGCTGTGCCGGTCAGCAGTCCGGGCGGTCAGCAGTCCGGGCGGTCAGCAGTCCGCCGAGTCGAAGTTGACCGAGCTGTAGGCCCGCAGCTTCCACAGCTGGTGCTCGCTGGTGATGCTGCGGATGGTGCCGGACCGCGACCGCATGACCAGCGAGTGCGTGGTGGCGCCGCCGGCCCGGTAGCGCACCCCAGCCATCAGCTCGCCGTCGGTGATCCCGGTCGAGGCGAAGAACACGTCCTCCGACGACACCAGGTCGTCGGTCGTGAGCACCCGGTCCAGGTCCAGCCCGGCGTCCAGGGCACGGCCGCGCTCCTCGTCGTCCTGCGGGTGCAGGATGCCCTGGATGACGCCGCCCAGGCACTTGATCGCGCAGGCCGCGATGATGCCCTCCGGCGTGCCGCCGATGCCGAGCAGCAGATCCACGCCGGTGCCGTCGCGCGCGGCCATGATGGCGCCCGCGACGTCGCCGTCGGTGATCAGCTTGATCCGGGCGCCCGTCGCGCGGACCTGCCGGATCAGCTCGGCGTGCCGCGGCCGGTCCAGGATCACCACGGTGACGTCCTGTCGGGAGCAGCTCTTGGCCCTGGCCACGGCCGAGATGTTGTCGGCGACGGGGGCCTGGATGTTCACCGCGCCGGCCGCGGCCGGGCCGGTGACCAGCTTGGACATGTAGAACACGGCCGACGGGTCGTACATCGAGCCGCGGGCCGCGACCGCCAGCACGGAGATCGCGTTCGGCATGCCGTTCGCCGCGAGCCTGGTGCCGTCGATCGGGTCCACCGCCACGTCACAGGCGGGGCCGCTGCCGTCGCCCACCTGCTCGCCGTTGTAGAGCATCGGCGCCTTGTCTTTCTCGCCCTCGCCGATGACCACGACGCCCTTCATCGACACCGTGTTGACGAGCAGCCGCATCGCGTTGACCGCGGCGCCGTCCGCGCCGTTCTTGTCGCCGCGGCCCACCCAGCGGGCCGCCGCCATCGCGCCCGCTTCGGTGACCCGGGCCAGTTCCAGCGCGAGGTTGCGGTCCGGGGCGTGCCTGCCGGGCTCGCGCGGCGTCGCCGGATCCCCGTCCGGCGCGGCCGGACGGCCCGCGAGACCGGGTGCGGGTGTCGTCACGATCTCGTTCTCGGTCACGGGAGCGCCCTCCTGATCGACGTACTGCGATCCTACGTACCCGCCCGCCGGGCGTAGCCTGTCACCTGGAGCGGCCGGTGCACGGCCGGCGAAGGGGCGCGGTCAGGCGCATGACGACGGAACGTGCGGAAGCGGCGAACGGGGCGGCCGCCACGACCCGGACCGGCGGGGTGGCGGCCCGGGTATCCGAGCGCGGCGCGGCGACCAGGTCAGGGCTGCTCGCGGCGGCCCGCGAGGTCTTCATCTGCACCGGGTACGCGCAGGCAGGCGTGACCGACATCGTCGCGAAGGCGGGCGCCAGCGTCGGCAGCCTGTACCACCATTTCACCGGCAAGGCCGACCTGTACCTGACCCTGTTCGAGGAGTTTCACGCCGACCAGGCCGAGCACGCCAGGACCGCGGTCCGGGCCGCCCGCAGCGCCGGCCTGACCGACCCTAAGCTGCTCTTCGTGGCCGGCGCCCGGTCGTACCTGGACGGGTGCTTCGAGCAGCGCGAGCTGTCCAGGCTGTTCGTCTCCGGGGACGCCCCGCCGGGGTTCGACGTGGTCATGCGGCGGCGGCTGCGGGAGTGGGCCGACCGGAACGCGGAATTCTTCGCCCGGAGCCCGGAGCCGGTTGACGAGGCAGTGTCCGTGGTGCTGACCGGCGCTCTCATGCTGGCGGTCGCCGAGGTGGCGCTGTGCGAGGACGCGCGCCGGGCCAGGCGGCTCGCGGACAGCGTGCTCGAGATCATGTCGAGGATCGAGGGCCGGGCGGCCCGCTAGCCGCCCGAGCCCGGCCGGACCGCGCCGACGGTCAGTATCTGGACGTGCTTGGCGCACGTCGTTGACGTGTAGGGAACGTAGAGCGGCGCCGTCTGGTTCGGCGGGTAGATCTGCAGCCACGTCGCCTTCACCAGGTGGCACTGGGCCGGCGAGAAGTTCCCCGCGTCCACGATCTGCAGCAGCGCGTTGGCGACCCCGCCGGGCTTGAGCGTGACCAGTTCGCGCGGGGTGCCCGGGTTCTCCGCGGCGGCCAGGCCGACCTGGGTGACGGGCTTGCCGGCCCCGAACGACACGCCCGGATAGCCGTAGAGGGTGCACGAGACGTTGTTGAGGTTGGTGAAAGTGATCACCGCGTAGACGCTGCCCGCGGTGCCCTGGGCGATTCCCTTGTCCGCCCGCAGGTAGCGGGACGAGCAGGCGGCGGCCGCGCCCGGCCCGGTGCTGGGCGAACCGGTCGCCGGCCTGCCCGGCGCGGAGGTGGCCGGCGTCGATGCGGCCGGGGTCGAGGTGGCGGTCGTGCCCGATGTGGCGGTGTGAGACGGCGTGCCGCTCGTGCCGGGCCCGGCGGACGGCGTCACCGGGCCGCACGCTGTGACGAGCGCCGCAACACCGGTAACCGTGGCCCCGCCGATCGCTCGCCGGGCCGTCCGTCTCGATGAAGTCATGTCAGGTGTCCTTCCCTGGGCGGCCCCGCTCGCCGTCTGACTGGTATGACGCCGATCGGGCGGCCCAGGTTGGCTCCGTTTCGCCCCGGCCGGCCCATTACCGCGCGCGCCGTGACCCGTTACCGGCTGCGCCGTGACCCATTACCGGCCTGCGCCGTGACCCATTGACGCTCGAACGCCGCTTGTGGAAGTATTTGCACTTTTAGTGCGCGAAAGGCGCCCTCGGCAAGCTGGGATACAGGTGAATCAGATGGCACGCAGACTACTGCTGAATAGCAGCCGCAGGCGCATGCTCGCCGCCACCGCAACGGCCGCTACGGCGCTCGCGGTCACGGTGGCGGTCAGCGGCGCGGCCGTGGCCGCAGCGCCGGCCGCGGCGGGTCATCAGGCGGTGCCGCCGGCCGCTGGCGACCGGATGGCCGCGTTTACCGCGGCTGCAAAGGAATTCGGCGTTCCGGCCAGCCTGCTGCTCGCCATCGGGTACAACGAGTCCCGCTGGCAACCGCACGGAACCATGCCGAGTGCCGACGGCGGCTATGGCCTGATGAATCTGACAACCCGGACATTTACCGTGGCCAGCGCGCGAGGCCAGGGAAATCCGCGCCGGGTATCCCTCGTCAAGACGCATTTCACGCTGGACGAGGCGGCCCGGCTGCTGCGCGTCCCGGCCGGCTCGCTGAAGACCCGCGACGCCGGGAACGTCCGGGGCGCGGCCGCGGTGCTGGCCGGCTACGCGCGGCGGCTCGGCGGCGGCAGGCTGCCGTCCACGCTGGGCGGCTGGTACGGCGCGGTGGCCGACTACAGCGGCGCCACCCAGCAGAAGACCGCCGAGCTGTTCGCCGACGATGTCTTCGCGACGCTGCGCACCGGTGCCTCCCTCGTCACCTCCGACGGCCAGGCGATGCGGCTGGCCGCGGCGCCGGGCCTGCGCCCGGACCGCCGCATGGTCAGCAGGCTGGGCCTCAAGCCCACGCCGCATTCCGGCACGCCGGTGGACTGCCCGGCCAACCTGAACTGCCAGTTCCTCCCGGCCGCGTACGCGGAGGATCCCGGGGGCAGCCCGTACAACTACGGCGACTACGACATCGCCGGCCGGCCGCGCGACCTGAAGATCAACTCGATCGTCATCCACGACACCGAGTCCTCGTACGCGGACGCGATCGCCACCTTCCAGAATCCCGCGTCCTACGTCAGCGCCAACTACGTCATCCAGTCATCGACCGGCGACATCACTGAGATGGTCCGGCCGCAGGATGTCGCCTGGGCGGTCGGCGACTGGTACTACAACACGCACTCGATCAGCATCGAGCACGAGGGTTACGCGGCACAGGGATCGGTCTGGTACACGCCGGTCATGTACCAGACGTCCGCCGAGCTGGTGCGGTACCTGGCGCACCGGTTCGGCGTGCCGCTGAACCGCGAGCACATCGTCGGCCACGACAACATCGCCGGTCCCACCAACGCCTATACCGCCGCGCAGCACTGGGACCCAGGCCCGTTCTGGAACTGGACCTACTACATGTCCCTGCTGCACGGGGGGACCCAGCAGGCGGAGCTGACCAGCGGCGGCTCGGCCACGCCGAACGGCCAGCACGTGGTCACCATCGACCCGAACTTCGCCACCAACGAGCCGCCGGTGACCGACTGCTCCAGCGGGACCTGCACGCTGCTGCCCAAACAGCCGGCCAACTTCGTCTACCTGCACACCCAGCCCAGCTCCGGCTCGCCGCTGCTCAGCGATCCGACGCTGCATCCGGACGGCTCCGTCGGCACCCAGCAAGACAGCGACTGGGGTGACAAGGCCCCGGCCGGCGCGAAATACGCGGTCGCCGGGCAGAAAGGAAACTGGACCGGAATCTGGTACGCCGGGGTGACCGGCTGGTTCTATAACCCGCCCGGCACCGGGCGGGCCGCGCGCTACACCAGCTCACTGGTGGTCACGCCCAAGCCCGGGGTTAGCTCGGTTCCGGTCTACGGGAGCGCCTTTCCCGAGGCTTCCGCCTACCCCAAGGTCGTCCCGGTCCAGCCCAATACGCCGCTGGTCTACAAAATCCTGCCCGGTCAGTCATACGTCCTGACCGGCGCCGTTCCCGACGACTATTACTACGCGGTCACCTTTAACTCCAGCGCGCCTGACGATCACACCGTGATCAAAGGCAAGACCCTCTACTACCAGATCAGCTATAACCACCGGCTGTTCTACGTGAAAGCCGCCGACGTGGTGGTGAAGTACCTGCATTAGCCACCAGCACGGACGGTGCCGCGCTCCGGGCGAGACGTCACAGCCTGGAATCAAATCCCTCGTACCGGTTCACAACATCATTTTCCGGGTGCTACCGTTCGCGAGGACCAGGCGACCCATGCCTGGCCATGATCGCGATCTTGGGGGGAACAGCATGCGGGCACAGCGCCTTTTGGCGGTCCCGGTGGGCGTGGCTACCGTCGCCGCGCTGGGTGTCATCGCAGCGGGTGCGACGCCGGCCCGGTCCGGGCCAGCCGCGGCGGCGAAGACGGCCGCCGCCTCGATAGCGGTCCGTCCGGACGTGATCCGGCCCAGGGCGGGGACGCTGATGTTCGCGCAGCCGCCCACGACAGCCGACTGCGTGGCCGCGTTCAAGTTCGCCTGTTACCAGCCCGGGCAGATCCAGCAGGCGTACGGCGTGCCGAAGCTGTTCTCCCAGGGGATCACGGGTACCGGGCAGACCATTGCCATCGTGGACTCCTTCGGCTCGCCGACGATCCGCAGGGACCTGGCCAGATTCGACCAGGGATTCGGCCTGCCGGCCCCGCCGTCACTGAAGATCATCCAGCCGGCCGGGAAGGTCCCGCCCTATCAGCCGACCTCTGTCCGGCAGGGCTGGGCGGGGGAGACCTCGCTCGATGTGGAATACGCGCACGCGATGGCCCCCGGGGCCAACATCCTCCTGGTCGAGACCCCGACCGCCGAGACCGAAGGCAGGGTAGGTTTCCCGCAGATCGTCACGGCGGAGCAGTACGTGATCAAGCATCATCTCGCCGACGTGATCAGTCAGAGCTTCGGCGCCACCGAGCAGAGCTTCGCGTCTGCCCAGGCCCTGCTGAGCCTGCGCTCCGCGTACGAGCAGGCGCGTGCCGCGGGGATCACCGTGCTCGCCTCGTCCGGCGACGACGGGGCCGCGGGCGTCAAGTTCAACGGGACGACCTTCCTGCAGCACCCGGCGGTCAGCTGGCCGTCCAGCGACCCGCTGGTGACCAGTGTGGGCGGTACCCAGCTGCACCTGAACGCCAACGGCGACCACACGACTGCCGACACCGTGTGGAACGACACCTACAACAAGGCCGTCCAGCGG
Source organism: uncultured Actinomycetes bacterium (assembly GCA_963702235.1). Taxonomy (GTDB): domain Bacteria; phylum Actinomycetota; class Actinomycetes; order Streptosporangiales; family Streptosporangiaceae; genus PALSA-505. Next base: position 98,325 of record CAVPBZ010000002.1, on the reverse strand, counting down.
GTCTTCACCGGCAGCCCGAGCCCGCACCCGTTCTCGACGGGCGGCGGCAGGTCGGTCGTCTTTACCCGGCCGCCCTACCAGGATGGCGTGCAGGCAGTGGTGGGAAAGCGCCGCGGCGTCCCCGACATCTCGATGAGCGCGGCCTGCAACGGCGCGGTTCTCCTCTACGTCAGCTTCGGCGGGGCCCCGGCCGGCTACACGATCGTGTGCGGCACCAGTGAGGCGAGCCCGGAGTTCGCCGGCGTCGTGGCCCTGACCGCCCAGGTGGCCGGCCACCCGCTCGGGCTGATCAACCCGTTGCTGTACAAGATGCTCGCCAGCCACGCCCCGGGCCTGGTGGACGTCACCTCGGGCAACAACACGGTGTCGTTCACCCAGGGCGGCAAGCTGAACACGGTCACGGGCTTCTCGGCCGCGCCCGGCTATGACCTGGCCTCGGGTGTCGGCACGCTGTACGCGCCCGACTTCGTGCCCGAGCTGGCGAAGCTGGCGGTAATAGCGCCGCCCCGGGGCTAGCCGGCTCGGCTCTGGATCGGCACTAGAAGGGCGCGGGCTCCTCGCCGGAGCTCTCGCGGGGCGCGGTCGGGCCATCCGGTCCGGCCGCGCGCTGCGCCATGGCGGTGGCGATCCTGGCCCGGGCGCCCTCGAGCCACTCGGCGCAGATCGCGGCCAGCCGCTCACCGCGCTCCCAGAGGTCGAGCGACTGCTCCAGGGTGAGCCCGCCGGCTTCCAGCCGCTTCACCACGTCGGCCAGCTCGTCGCGCGCCTGCTCATAGGACAGGGTCTGATTCACACGCCCAACTTATTCCATGTCCGCCGGGCCGGCGGCGATCCTGGCCGGACCGCCGACTGGTCGGCGCGCTGGCCAGCTCCGGCGGCGTGACTGGCCCAGACAGCAGCCTTCCGCACCGCGGCGGCCACCACCCGGGCGTACACCAGGCCGCCCGGAGGGCGGGGATGAACGCCGTCGCCCCACAGCAGGCCCGTCCTGTTCCTGATCGTGATGAACCAGTTGGCCAGGGTAATGCCGCGGTACTGGCGCGCCGCGGCGGCGAGCACCGCGTTCACTTCCGGCTGCCACGGCCGGGGCACGAACGTGTTCACGAACACCAGCGCGCGCTGCGGGCCCGCCACCGCGCGCAGCGCACGTACCTGGGCCATGGTGATCGGCCCGTTGGTGCCGAGGCCGACGACCACGATCGGGCGCAGCTCGCCGCTGCTGGCCAGCCGCCGCGCCACCTGGATGCCCTGGCTCATCTGGCGGCTGACCACCGCGTAGATCGAGCTGCCGGGGAGCGCGGCCCGCAGCTGGGCTGCCGCGGCGAGCATGACCGAGTCGCCGATCGCCGTGACCTCCCGGCCGGGGTGCCGCACAAAGGCGGAGTACCGCGGGGAATGCGAGTGCGAGTGCGGGACCGAACCGGGCGACGCGCGCGCGGAGCGCGACGCGGCCGCGGAGCGCGGCCGGGAGCCCGCATGCCGGACGGAGGCCGCGCTGATCCTCGCCCCCGCCGCGATCTGCTGCTGCAGCGTCTGCCCCGACGGGGAGAACAGGACGCCGTACCCGGCGGTGCCGACCACGGTCACCGCGGCCAGGGGAATCAGGGCAGGCAGCGCCCGCTGCGGTGATTGCCGGGCGGCGGCGATGGATCGCGCCATGACCGCCCGCTGGCCGCGAAGCGTGCCGATGAGGCCGTTGCGCAGGATAGGTTCCTCGATCCACCGCCAGGAGGCAGCCGCGAGCATGATCGCTACCGCGGACTCCGCCACCCGGATGCCGACCGCAGTGGATGCAGCTCCCGCTCTCGCCGCGAACAGCGCGATCACCGGCCAGTGCCATAGGTAGATGCCGTACGACCGGATGCCGATCCACCGCAGCGGTGCCCGGCCGAGCAGGCTGCCGATCATCCCGGAGCCGGCTGCCGCCACGACGACCGCGCCCGCCGCCAGTGCGGCGATCGCGATCCCGCCCAGGTAGCCGGCGCCGCCGCTGCCGGAGACGTGCACGAGCTCCCAGGCCAGGACCGAGACGCCCACCAGGCCGATCAGGTCCCGCCGGCGCGTATCTGCCGCAGTGGCGGTGGCGAGCCGTTGCAGTGGCCAGCAGAACGCCAGGCCCGCGCCGACCAGCAGGGCGGTCGCGTGGGTGTCTGTGCCGTAATACAGGCGGGAGGGGTCGGTGCCTGACGCGTACCCGGCGGCCATCGCGATCGCGGACGCCGCCGCGCCCAGCCAGACTGCGGCAGCCCGCGTCCGCCGGCGCTGGCAGGCGCAGAGGATCACCGTCAGGATGATCGGCCAGATCAGGTAGAACTGCTCCTCGATGGCCAGCGACCAGAGGTGCTGCAGCGGCGGAAGCGGGCCGAACACCGAGAAATAGGACTGATGCTGCAGCGCCTGCCACCAGTTGCTCGTGTAGGTCACGGCGGCGAGCAACGCCGGCCGCAGGCTGGCCAGCTGATCAGGCTCGAGCACGGCGACCGCTGCGGTGACCGTCACGAGCATGACCACCAGGCAGGGCAAGAGCCGGCGGGCCCGGCGGATCCAGAAACTGCGCAGATCCAGCCGGCCGCCGTGATCCCACGGCGTGGCGAGCAGGTCGGTGATCAGGTATCCGCTGATGACGAAGAAGACATCTACCCCGAGAAATCCGCCGGGCAGGCCAGAGAACTGCTCGTGGAACGCCAGCACCGCCAGTACCGCGATCCCGCGGAGCCCGTCAAGACCAGGAGCCCGGACGGACGGTTTGCGCGTCGGCTTTTCTCCCGGTGGCCTTCCGCCACCAGGCTTTCCGCTGCCCGGCCTCGTGACCGGGGCATGATCGCTCGTGCCGAGCACAGGGCAATCTTCGGATCTCTACTGCCCGGATCATGACAAGACACGCCGTGGCCTGCCGAAACGGCGGCAAACGTGCGGTCGTTATCACGCTTCGTGCTCGCCGGTAACCATCCGCCGGCATCCTTGTCTGCCCCCGGACGGGCCTACGTGTCGCTCGGTGACGCATCCGCGGTGACGGTCAGCTGATCTTCGGCGAATCGGACCGTGAGCTTGGCACCGTCCTCGACCTCGGCCGCGGCCCGTACCACGCTGCCGTCGGGCTGCTGCACGATTGCGTAGCCGCGGCGCAGCGTCCCCGCGGGCGAGAGCGAGAGCAGCCGGGCCCGGGTGTGCTCAAGATCGCGGGCCGCGTGATCGAGGTGGGCGGAGACACTGCGCCGTGCCCGTTCGGAAAAGGCTTCTATCTTCTCTTCGAGCCGTTCGACCTCGCGGGCCGGATGGGCCAGGGCCGGCCGGGACACCGCCGCGGCCAGCCAGGCCCGCTCGCGGTCGAGCTGGCCAGCCAGGCAGCGCCGGGCGCGGCCGCGGAGCTGCTCGACGAGCGCGAGCTGCTCGGCCACATCGGGCACCACGCGCTTGGCCGCGTCGGTGGGCGTGGAGGCGCGGACATCGGCGACGTGATCGAGCAGCGGACTGTCCTGCTCATGGCCGATCGCGCTGACCACGGGCGTCCGGCAGGCCGCGACGGCCCGGACGAGCTCTTCGTCGGAGAAGGGCAGCAGGTCCTCCACCGAGCCGCCGCCCCGGGTGATGATGATCACGTCCACGTCCGGGTCGTGGTCGAGCCGCCGCAGCGCGTCGATGACCTCCGGCACCGCCAGGCCGCCCTGGACCGCAGCCTGCTCGACGCGGAACCGCACCGCCGGCCACCTGCTGGCCGCCGTGCGGCGCACATCCCGCTCGGCCGCGGAGTCGCGCCCGCAGATCAGCCCGATCACGCGCGGCAGGAAGGGCGGCCGCCGCTTGCGCTCGGGGGCGAACAAGCCCTCGGCGGCCAGCGTCTTGCGCAGCCGCTCCAGCCGGGCCAGCAGCTCGCCGATGCCCACCTGCCTGATGTCAACGGCGGTGAGGGCGAACGAGCCGCGCGTCGCGTTGAAATCCGGCTTCGCCCAGACGACCACCCGCGCCCCTGGCCCGGGCGGCGGATCGGTCGCGTCGAAGACCGTCCGGGCGCAGATCACGCGGACCGAGACGGCCGCCAGCGGATCACGAAGCGTCAGGAACACCGTGTTGCCCCGCTTGCTGAGCTCGGCAATCTGTCCCTCGACCCAGATCCGGCCCAGCCGGGTAATCCAGTCGCCGACCAGCCGGAGCATGGTCCGCACCGGGACGGGCGATTCCGCCGACGTTTCCAGGGGCATGCCGGTCAGCCGTCCGGTGTCGTGCCGCCGGGCGCTGCGTCAGGACGTTGCCGTGTCCGCGTCGTCGGCCCCCTCCAGCTTGGCGATTCGGCGCTCGAACATGGTTATCACATTCACCCGGTCCTGGTGCGCTCGCTCGTAGCTGACCAGGACGCGCAGTTCCTGTGTATCCAGGGCGCGCATGCGGGCGCGGAGCGCCGCGAGCGTCATCTCGGAGTAGTTGGGCAGCGGCAGCCCGGCCGTGGCGACGACGGACGCCGGGGGCGTTCCGGGTTCCGGCACGGGAGCCGCAGAGACGGTCGGGGTGGTGTTGACGGCCGGGGTCGTGGCAGCGACTGGCGCCGCGGTAGCAATCGGCGCCTTGCTGGCAGTCGGGGTCGTCTCGGCGGCTGACGTCCTAGTAGCGGTCGGGGTCGTCTCGGCGGCCGGTGTCTTAGTAGCGGTCGGGGTCGCGTCGGCGGCCGGCGTCTTGCTGGCGACGGGTGCCTTGCTAGCGGCCCGGGGCTTGCTTGCCGTGGTGGTCTTCCGTGCAGCCGGCGGCTTGTCCGCGGTGGCGGCCTTGCTTGCCGTCGTGGCCTTGCTGGCAGTCGCCGGCTTGCTGGCCGCCGCGGGCTTGCTCGTGGCCGTGGCCTTCCCCGCGGCCGTGGCTTTCCCGGCCGGTGCCTCGCCCGCAGCCGCAGGCTTGGTCCGGGGCCGGCGCGTGGCCTGCTGCGGCGAGGTCTTGGTCACCCGCACGTGCTCACTGGCGGAAGCCGCCCCGTTGCCGCCGGCGCTGGCAGGTGCTGCCCGGACCGGGCCGGCCGGCGTGCCGGTCAGCGCAGCGGTCTCGTGCCCGGCCGTGTCCGGCCCGCTGGTCCCGCCCGCCGACACCGGGTCGGCGTGCTCGTGCCCGATAGCGCGGCGGCGGACTCGTTCGGTGATGAGCAGAACCTGGCCCACACCTGCGAAGACGGCCCGCAGTGCTTGCGCGGGCGCCTCCTTGATGCGGTCAGGTGCCAGAATGCGCATAGTCGATTTCTCCTCGGGGTGCGGCTCGATCCTTCAGGGCCCCGGGCGCGGGCCAGGCTACCTGCCCGGGGAATGGTCTCAGCATGACCAGGCACAGACAATGACTGCTGGTGGTCGACTCTCAACCCATGGTGCCGTAATCCGGTGCGCTTAAGGTAACCGGACCCCGGTAAGCGTCGGGCGGCAGGCGCGTACGGCTGACCTCATACCATGGGGGCATGGCCGTGACTGCCCGACGTGTGCTGCTCGCCAAGCCCCGCGGATACTGTGCCGGGGTTGACCGGGCCGTTCAGGCCGTGGAGAAGGCGCTGGAGCGGTACGGCCCGCCGGTCTACGTCCGCAAGCAGATCGTTCACAACACGCACGTCGTCCGCTCGCTGGAGGAGCGTGGCGCGATCTTCGTGGACGAGACGGACGAGATCCCGGACTCCGCGGCCGTTGTCTTCTCCGCGCACGGCGTGTCCCCGCAGGTCCGGCAGGAGGCTGCGCTGCGCAGCCTGATCACGATCGACGCGACGTGCCCGCTGGTCACCAAGGTGCACAGCGAGGCCAGGCGGTTTGCCACCCAGGATTACGACATCCTGCTGATTGGCCACCAGGGGCACGAAGAGGTCGAGGGCACCACCGGCGAGGCACCCGCGCACATCCACCTGGTGGACGGCCCGGAGGGCGTGGCCAGCGTGCACGTGCGGGATCCGGCCAAAGTCGTGTGGCTGTCCCAGACCACGCTGTCGGTGGACGAGACCAACGAGACGGTGGCAGCGCTGCGGGAACGGTTCCCGCTGATGATCGACCCGCCCAGTGACGACATCTGCTACGCCACCCAGAACAGGCAGGCCGCGGTCAAGCGGATCGCCCGTGAGTGTGACGTCCTCCTCGTCGTCGGCTCGCAGAACTCGTCTAACTCGGTTCGCCTGGTCGAGGTGGCCATGGATTCCGGCGCACGCGCTGCCTACCTGGTGGACGACGGCTCCGACATCAAGGACGAGTGGTTTGACGGCGCGGAATGCGTCGGTGTCACCAGCGGCGCCTCGGTGCCCGAGAGCCTGGTCGCCGGCGTCCTGGACCGGCTCGCCGGGATCGGATTCGGCAGCGTCGAAGAGGTCGAGGCTGTCGAGGAGCACATGGTGTTCGCGCTGCCCAGGGAGCTCCGCACCCCGGCTGGGCATTGATAATTTCCCGACCGGTGCAGGCGGGGGGCACTCACTCGGACGCGTGACTGGCGGCTTCGCCGAACGTCACTTATCCGAGTAAGGCCCCCTGGCACGAAGATCAAGAATGCGAAGTAGCTAAGCAGTGCCCTGCGGCATGCGCTGGCGCGCAGCAATTCCTCCCCGGATGGTTAGCGGCGCGTGGCGGCTTACAAGTCAGGTATTTCTCCAGAATTCGTCTCTTACCTGCACAAACTGGCCAGAAAGCCTAAGACAGCATGTCCATGAGTCCGGATGTTGCGGTGTGAAGTCAGAATTACCTCAATATCTGTCCAGATATTGCGTCTTGATGTTGCCGGTGTTACGTTCCCCTTACTCCGTCCCCCACGCAGCGTTCACCCCGCGAACCACCTCACCGCTCCCCGGTCAGCACAGCCACCGAGGCCTTTACTGTGCCCTGCGCGGCAAGCCCTCGGGTGCCCGTTCCTCCGTCCCAGCTGGCTGCGGTGCCTGCCGGTGAAGGGTTCCGGGATGCCGTCCCGAGAGGAGCCAAGGTGCTTCAGCCCATCCGAGATCTGCGACGTGTGATCGCCCTGGCGGGCAGCGCAACGCTCCTGGCGGCCGGCGGCGTCCTCGCCCTGGCCGTGCCGCCGGCCTGGGCCGTCGCCACCGGCGGCAGCGGCGCCAGCCTGCCCTACGCCGAAGTGCAGGCGGAGAACTCCGCCACCAACGGAACAGTCATCGGCCCGAGCTACACCCAGGGCCAGCTGGCGGACGAGGCGTCGAGCCGCAAGGGCGTCACGCTGAAGGGCACCGGCCAGTACGTCACGTTCACCACGCCGGTGGCGACCAACTCGATCGACTTCCGGTACAGCATCCCGGACACCTCGGACGGCTCGGTGTACACGGCACCGCTGTCGCTGTACATCAACGGCACCAAGCAGACCGACTTCACGCTGACCAACGCGTACAGCTGGTACTACGGCAGCTACCCGTTCACCAACACGCCGGGCAGCGGCAACCCGCACCACTTCTACGACGAGGTGCACCGGCTGTTCGGCACGTCGTATCCGGCCGGCACGACGTTCAAGCTGCAGATCGACGCCGAGGACACCGCGTCCTCGTACACGATCGACTTCGCCGACTTCGAGCAGGTCGGCGCCGCGCTGACGCAGCCCGCGGGCTCGGTCTCGGTGACCAGCGAGGGCGCCGACCCCACCGGCGTGAACGACGCGACCAGCGCGTTCAACGCCGCAATCAGCGCGGCGGGCGTCGGCGGCACGGTGTGGATCCCGCCGGGCACGTACAACATCCCCGGCCACATCAGCGTCAACAACGTGACGATCGCCGGGGCCGGTATGTGGTACTCGACCGTCACCGGCACGGCACCCGGCTTCTACGGCAACTCCGCGCCGTCGCCGAGCACCAACGTGCACCTGAAGGATTTCGCGATCACCGGCAACGTCCAGGACCGCTGTGACAGCTGCCAGGTCAACGGCATCGGCGGCGCGATGAGCAACTCGACCGTGTCGAACATCTGGATCGAGCACATGAAGGTCGGCGCCTGGATGGACGGGCCGATGAACGGCCTGACGTTCAGCGGCATGCGCATCCGAGACACCACCGCGGACGGCATCAACTTTCACGGCGGCGTCACCAACTCGACCGTCACCAACAGCGACATCCGCAACACCGGGGACGACGGGATCGCGACCTGGGCCGACTCCAGCGTCGGCGCCGACTCGGGCGACACGATCTCCGACAACACCGTCCAGCTGCAGCAGCTCGCCAACGGGATCGCGATCTATGGCGGCCACGACAACACCGTCACCGGCAACCTGGTGGTGGACACCGGGATCACCCAGGGCGGCGGCATCCAGGTCGGCCAGCGGTTCAACTCCACGCCGGTCGGCACCACGACGATCTCCAACAACACCCTGATCCGGGACGGCGACCTCGACCCGAACTGGCAGTTCGGCGTCGGCGCGCTGTGGTTCGACGGCAGCCAGGGCGCGATTACCGGCCCGATCAACGTGACGAACACGCTGATCGAGCAGAGCCCGTACGAGGCGATCCAGTGGGTCGAGGGCACGGTCAGCGGAGTCAGCCTCAGCAACGTGACGATCGCCGGCACCGGGACCTTCGCCCTGCAGGAGCAGACCGGCGGCGCGGCGACGTTCACCAACGTCACGGCCACCGGCGTCAACGGCCCGGCCCCGGTGTACAACTGCGAGGGCGGCGGCTTCACGGTGACCGACGGCGGCGGCAACTCCGGCATCAGCGGCACGCCGTACTGCGGCAACTGGCCCGCCCCGGTCTACCCGCCTTACCCCCCGACCGGCGTCACCGTCGCCCCGAGCGCGCTGAGCTTCGGCTCGGTCGCGACCGGCACGACCAGCGCCGCGCAGACCGTGACGGTCTCTAACCCGACCAATGCCGCGGCCGCGGTCTCGTCGATCTCCGCCAGCGGCGACTTCAGCCAGACGAACAACTGCGGCTCCTCGATAGCGGCCAGCGGCTCGTGCACCGTCAGCGTGAAGTTCGCGCCGACGGCGACTGGGAACCGCACCGGGAATCTGACGGTTAACGCCGGCGGCGTCACCAATACGGTGAGCCTGACCGGTACCGGCACGGCGCCAGGCCCGGTCCTGGCCGCCTCCCCGGCGAGCCTGTCCTTCGCCCGGACCGTGGTCGGATCCGCCGCCGCCGCCCAGACGGTGACGATCACCAACTCGGGCACCGCCGCCGCCACCGTCTCGAGCGTGGCGGCGACCGGGGACTTCAGCCAGACCAGCAACTGCACGACCGTCGCGGTCGGCGGCTCCTGCACGGCAACCGTCACGTTCAAGCCCACCGCGGGCGGCACCCGGACCGGCACCCTGACCGTGACCAGCAACGCCAACAACAGCCCGACCATCGTCGCGCTGAGCGGCACCGGCATCGACAGCAGCACAAACATCGCGGCCGGCCACCGGCCTCGGCCAGCTCGGTCAACGGCCCCTATGTGGCCTCGAACATCACCGACCCGGACCCGTCCACCTACTGGGAGAGCGCGAACGGGTCGTTCCCGCAATGGGCCCAGGTGGACCTCGGCCAGAGCTACAGCATCGGCAAGGTCGTCCTCAAGCTCCCGCCATCCACGGCCTGGGGCGCGCGGACGCAGACCCTGTCGCTGCTGGGATCCACGGACGGCTCGAACTTCTCGACGATCGTGGGCTCGGCCGGATACACCTTCGACCCGAACGCGAACAACAACACGGTCACGATCACGTTCGGCGCCACGACCGCCCGGTACGTCCGGGCGAACATCACCGCGAACACCGGGTGGAACGCCGGCCAGCTGTCCGACTTCGAGGTCTTCCCCGCGGCCGGCGGCACCTCGGGCCCGGCCCTGTCGGTCAGCCCCGCCTCGCTGACCTTCGCCAGCCAGGCGCTCAACACCACCAGCAGCGCGCAGCCGGTTGCGGTGCATAACACCGGGACCACGGCGGTAGCGGTATCCGCCATCGCGGCCAGCGGTGACTTCGCGGAGACCAACACCTGCGGGACGTCGATCGCGGCCGGCGCCTCCTGCACGGTCAGCGTGACGTTCACGCCGACCGCGTCCGGAACCCGGACCGGCAGCCTGACCATCGCCAGCAACGCGACGAACAGCCCGAACACGGTCGCGCTGACCGGCGCCGGCGCAGGCAGCACCAACCTGGCTCTCAACCAGCCGGCCTCGGCGAGCGGGTACACCCAGGCGTACGTGCCCGGCAACGCCGTGGACGGTAACACCAGCACCTACTGGGAGAGCACGGACAACGCTTTCCCGCAGTGGCTCCAGGTCGATCTCGGCGCGACGAAGGGCTTCAGCAGGATCGTGCTCGACCTGCCGCCGTCCAGCTCGTGGGGCACCAGGACCCAGACCCTATCCGTCCTGGGCAGCGCCGACGGCTCGACGTTCGCCACTATCGTCGGGTCGGCCGGATACACGTTCAACCCCTCGACGGGTAATACCGTCACGATCACCTTCCCGGCCGCCAGCGCCCGGTACGTACGGCTGAACTTCACCGCCAACACCGGGTGGCCCGCGGGACAGGTCTCGGAGTTCCAGGTCTGGAACAGCTGACCCGACCCCTGGCGCCGCCGGGCACGCCTCCGCCCGGCGGCGCCCTGGGCGCTGCGGCTGCGCTAGTTGCCAGGACTGAGATGACGGCAGCGGACACAGCGGTCGCGATGACCGCCAGCCGGCTCGTCCGGACTGTTCGGGACACTAACATCAGGCTCCTCGCTCGCGATCGATCCTCTTCGCAATCAATCTCTCGCGGCCACAGCCTGCCGACCCAACGCCAGGAAGAGATGGTTAGGGCGGTTTCACCCGTTCGTCACCTGTCCGCCGCCGGGCCAATTTCCTGGATTGCAAGTGCGCTTTCTCGGCATACGGCTCCGGTTGTCCTGACCGGGCCCGGAGGGCGTCCGCCGAACTTGCTACGGCGACTGGGCAACGCTCGCCTGCAGGAGGCATGCGGTCGGAAGTCGCGCCGGTGCGTTAGGTGCGCGATGTAAACGACACCAATGCTTCGCGCTAACTGCTAGACGGACGGCCGCTGGGCCTGTGAGTTGCCCGGCCGCCCGGATGACGTGACCGGGTCACCGCGCAGCTCTCTGCCGAGCGTGACGACGTTCCCCCACAGGCCGCGGGAGAACGCGATGATGAGGCTCAGCGCCGTGCCCGCGAGCAGCCACGGCGCCGTATTCGCCAGCGTGATCACGGTGCCGGTGGCGGTGGACAGCAGCACGTTGCCCGACGACGTCAGCCCCTTCACGCAGATCACCGCCACGAGGAACAAGGCCGGCGGGCTGACGGTCACGGTGAGCAGGTCGGTGCGCTGGGTCCGGGCGGCCGCGACCACGGACGCGGCGACGAAGGCCCCGCCGGCCAGCGGGCCCCAGCCCAGCCAGTCGGATGCGAGGAGGCCGAGGAAGCACAGTACGAACATCGCGAGCACCGCCCCGCGCCCCGTCAGCCTGACTCCGGCAGGCGCCCTGCCCGGCGGCCCGGCCGGCTGCGGCCTGCCGTTACTGCCGGTGGGCCCGCCCTGGCGGGCACCCCAGGGGGGTCCCTCTTGGCGAGTGCTCGCAACAGGCCGGTCACGGCCGCCACTCCCGGCGGGCCCGTCCTGGCGCGATCGCTCGCCCGCGGCGGAGCCGGCCGGTCCGTGCCATGTCCGCTGAGACATGCTCGCCCGTCACCGTCCCTTCGCGTCCGCCAGCCGGGCCGGCCCGGCATGGGCATCGCCGGCAGCCCCCGGATGTCCAGGGCCGACTGCGCAGGCTCCGTTCGTCCGAGCCTACGTTGCCCCGCGGACCAGCAGCTTGATTCGCTCCCGCGACCGCGTGTCGCGGCCGGGCTCCCGGATCAGCCGCTTCGCCGTCGCGCTTAGCTCCCGGCCGCGCGCCGCGGCAGCGCGGGCGCCGGGACCTGTGGCGCCGCGGCCAGCCGGGCCGGGGGAACCGGGGGGCCAGCGACGAGCTCGGGCCCCTGGCCGGAGTCGGCGACCAGTTCGGGCGCGGACAGCGCGCGGGTGGTCTCCTCGACGAGCCGGGGCGGCTCGAGCTCGGCATCGACCACGCCGAGCTGGTTCAGCCGCCGGGCGGTGACCAGCACCCTGCTCTCCAGCGATCCGACCGCCTGGTTATAGGCCGACACGGACTTGGTGAGCTCGCGGCCGAGCCCATCCATGTGCCTGCCCATCACCGAGATCCGGTCATACAGCTCCCGGCCGAGGTCGAACACGGCCCGGGCGTTCTCTGACAGCGCCTCCTGCTGCCAGGCGTACTGCGCGGTGCGCAGCATCGTGACCAGGGTGGTGGGGGTGGCGATGTGCACCTTCCTGGTCAGCGCGTGCTCGAGCAGCCCCGAGTCACGCTCGAGGGCCGGAGCGAGGAACGCCTCGCCGGGAATGAACAGCACGACGAACTCCGGCGCCGGGCTGAGCGCGGTCCAGTACGCCTTGGCGGAGAGCTGGTTGACGTGATCCCGCAGGTGCCGGGCGTGCGCGTCCAGCCGGGCCTCGCGCACGGCCTCGTCGGTCGCCTCTGCGGCCTCCAGGTAGGCGGCCAGCGAGACCTTGGAGTCCACCACGATGTTCTTGCCGCCCGCGAGCCGGACCACCAGGTCCGGGCGCTGCTTCCCGTCGTCGGTGCTGATGCTCACCTGTTCGTCGAAGTCGCACCTGGCGATCATCCCGGCCAGCTCGACCACGCGCCGCAGCTGCATCTCCCCCCACCGGCCGCGTGCCTCCGGCCGGCGCAGCGCGGTGACCAGGGCCTGGGTCTGAGTCCGCAGCTGATCCGAGCTCTCCCTGGCGATCGTCACCTGCTCGGTGAGCGCGGCGTGGGACCTGAGGCGCTCGGCGTCCGACTCGCGCAGCTGCGCCTCCACCCGGGTGAGGGTCTCCTTGAGGGGGCTGACCAGCTGCTCCACCGCCGAGCGGCGCTTCTCCAGCTCGCCCGCCGCGTTGGCGTTCGCCGCCTGCAGGCGGCCCTCCGCGATCTCGAGAAAGCGGGTGGTGCTCGCGTCGAGCGCCTGCGCCGACAATGACTGGAAGCGTTCGGCCAGCTGCCCCTCGACCAGGGCCGCTCGTTCCCGCGCCGAACGCTCGATCATGGCCCCCTGCTCCTGGGCCGCCCGGGCGCGCTGCTCCGCGGTGCTGGCGCGGACGGTGAGGTCGGCGATCAGGGCCGCCTGCCGGCCGCGGGCCAGCAGGAAGCCGATCGCGGCCCCGAGGATGACACCGATCGCGAGCCCGGCAAACAACGTGATCGCGTTCATTCTGGCCATGCTCGCAGCCCGCACCGACAGTTCCCGGCCCGACACGCGGGGTGGCGCGAAACCGATCCGGCGGCGGAGGCCGGTCCCCCGCTGGTCACGGCTGGCCCACCCGGGTCAGCCCTCTAGACTGGCCGGAGTGAGCCTGTCCATCGGGATCGTCGGCCTGCCCAACGTCGGCAAGTCCACCCTCTTCAACGCGCTGACCCGGTCCGGCGTGCTGGCGTCCAACTACCCGTTCGCCACGATCGAGCCGAACGTCGGCATCGTCGGCCTGCCCGATTCCCGGCTCACGGAGCTGGCCAGGCTGTACGACTCCGAGCGCATCGTCCCCGCTGCCGTGCGGTTCACCGACATCGCCGGCCTGGTCCGCGGCGCGTCCACCGGCCAGGGCCTCGGCAACCAGTTCCTCGCCCACATCAGGGAAACCGACGCGATCTGCCAGGTGGTGCGCGTCTTCACCGACCCCGATGTGAGCCACGTAGACGGCGACGTCGAGCCGCAGCGCGATATCGAGACGGTCATCACCGAGCTGATGCTGGCCGACCTGCAGACGCTGGAAAAGGCCATCCCCAGGCTCACCAAGGAAACCAAGTTCTCCAAAGATCCCGAACGGCTGCGAGTTGCCGGTGCCGCGGTGAAAGCGCAAGAACTGCTGAACGAGGGGAAACCGCTGTCCGCGGCCGCAGGCCCGGCCGGCCTGGACCTGGCCGCGCTGCGCGAGCTGCAGCTGCTGACCGCCAAGCCGTTCCTGTACGCGTTCAACATGGACGAGGGCGAGCTGGCCGACGAAGCCCTGCGCAAGCGGCTGACGGACCTGGTCGCCCCGGCCGAAGCGATCTTCCTGGACGCCAAGACGGAAGCCGAGCTGGTGGAGCTGCCCGAAGCCGAGGCGGCCGAGCTGCTGGCCGAGCTGGGTCTGGGTGAACCCGGGCTCGCCCAGCTGGCCAGGGCCGGATTCGCCGCGCTCGGGCTGTCCACCTTCCTTACCGCCGGCCCCAAGGAGGCGCGGGCCTGGACGATCCCGGCCGGCGCGACCGCGCCGGAGGCGGCGGGGGTCATCCACACCGACTTCCAGCGCGGGTTCATCAAGGCTGAGGTGGTGGCCTACGAGGACCTGATCGCCGCGGGCTCGGTTCCCGCCGCCCGGGCCGCAGGCAAGGCCCGCATCGAGGGCCGGGACTACGTGATGCGCGACGGCGACGTCGTGGAGTTCCGCTTCAACGTATAAGTGACCCGCCATGGCAGGCATCTCAGCTGGTGTGCGCCGCGTCGCTGACGCCTCGTGGGCAGGAAACGTCCCCGGCGGGAGCAGGCCCCGCCGGGGACGTTTCCTCATGTTCAGCCGGGATCAGCCGGTGCCTGTCCGCTGTGCGTCAGGCCCCTTCCCGGGTGAGTCGCAAACCTGCTCAGCTGCACAGCCCGGCCGGGCTGGAGTCGTTCGCCGGAAGGCATGCGTCGTTCGTCCAGGTGTTGCTGCTCCCGTCCTGCAGATCGTAGATCAGGTTGTAGCGGGTGATGTTCGAGTCGAACGTGTTGCTCATCGAAGTGGTGTCGGCATGAATGCCGTCGCCGTGGTTCGAGTTGGCGGTGTTGGTGCTGATGTTGTTGCCGGTGGACTCCGTGATGGCGCTGCCGGGGCCGCCGACGTAGATCCCGTCGCTTGCGCTGCCGGTCACGGTGTTCCCGGTGACCTGGGCGTTGGACACTCCGTACAGCGCGATCCCGTACTCCTTAGACCCGCTGACTGGGTTGTTGTTCGAGACGGTCACCGGGTTGGTCGTGCTGTCGAGCACGATGCCGTCACCGTAGCCAGCCTGCCCGCCGGGGCGAGACGCGCTCTTCACGGTGTTGCCGGAGATGGTCCACGTCCCAGCCACGGGAGCGCCCCCATCGTCGCCGAAGTAGCCGTTGACGTCATTGAACGACAGGTGGCTACTCATAACCGAGACCGTTCCGACGTCCAGCACGAGCAGCCCGGTGGCCGCATTGCCTGCCCCGCCGCCGGTGTACGAGTCCCTCGTCACGGTGTCGCCGCTGAGGGTGACGCTCGCCACGCCGTAGCCCTCGAAGCCGTTCTGGGCAATCAGGGAGGTCGGCCCGATGCCGGTGATGCGCGAGTTGGTGAGCGTGCAGCTAGTCCCCACGTCGCGGCAGGTCACGCCGTTCTTGTCATAGTTGTTGACGTTGAGACCGGCCATGATGACCGACGAGGTACCGGTGTCTGACGCCACGTACACGCCGAGCCCGTCCTGGCAGCCGAAGTCAGCCGTCGGTAGTTCGATGCCCGTCACGGCCAGGTTGGTCATATGGCCCGAGGCGTTGTGGAAGTAGACGCCCATGAAGTTGTCCTGGCAGCTGTTGAACTGGCTCTGGGCTGCGTTACCGTTCACGGCCAGGTTCTTCAGCGTCACGCCGGTGGTGCCGTTGACGTTGACGATCACCTGAGGAGTAGTGGCATGGTTGGGGTCCGTGTCGGTGACCAGCGTCGTGGTCGCCGTCGGTTCGATCACCGTCGGCGTGCTCCCGCTGGCGCCGGCACCGATGATGGTTACCGGCTGGGTGATCGTGAGCGCCTCCGGATAGGTGCCTGCGGCCACCTTGATCGTGGCGGTCGCGGGGGCCAGCGAAAGCGCATAGCTGATTGTCTTGCACGGGTGCGCAGATAGGCGGCAGGTCCCGGTGTCCGCTCCCGTGGTGCCGTTTACGTACAGCGTGCCGGCAGTCGATGCCTGCGCTAACGGAGTGAGCGCGGTTATGGTCCCCCCGACCAGCCCACATACAATTAGGGCGCCTCCGAGCGCGCGGTTGCAGCCGAAAGTTTTCCCCATCGAGTCCCTCCCTTTTGGATATGCATTACGGTGGTAATGCATACGGAAACAGGCCAGCCGGTAACCATTTGCCCGCCGTGCCTTCCCCGTCAGCGGTAGTCAAGCATGCGGGCAAGTGCGAGGCAATGGGACTTTAGTCTCGAAGATCCGCAGTCCCGAAGATCCGCCCTTCTGGACGCCAGGCTCCCCACCCGCACGCCTGCCTTTGTAAAGAGAATGCAAAGAGATACACATGATTCCGCCAGCTGATTCAGCTAGGATCTCGGCGGCAGAATCCGCCGCCGCGAGGGCTGGCGGACGGACGGGGTGTGCGGGAGGCGGGTAGGCTGGTGGTGAAGGGGAGTAGTCCTTACGTTGCCGTGATCGGCGTCGCGTTCGTGATCACCTTCCTGGCCGAACTGCCGGACAAGTCGATGTTCGCCTCGCTGGTCCTGGGCCCCCGCTACCGGCCCTCCTGGGTCTGGGCGGGGGCTGCCGTCGCGTTCGCGGTGCACATGGCCCTCGCCGTGACGGCCGGGCAGTTGCTCGCGCTGCTCCCGCGTACCGCCGTGCAGGGCGTGGTCGCCGGGCTGTTCCTGGCCGGGTCGGCCTACCTGTGGGTGACGAGCATGCGGCCCGGCCAGGAGGACGGCGCGGACGCCGCCCGTCAGGGCGGCAGGCCCGCGTCTTTCCTGCGCGTGACTGGAATGAGCTTCGGGGTCGTCTTCCTCGCCGAGTGGGGGACATCACCCAGGTCACCGCAGCCAACCTGGCCGCCCGCTATGACCCGCTGGCGGTCTTCGCCGGGGCCGTCTGTGGGCGATCGCCGCCGCGGTCAGCCTCGGGGCCAAGAGCCTCGACCTGATTCCGACGTCCTGGATCCGCCGGGTCACCGCGGCCATCCTGCTCGGCTTCGGCATCTACACCATCGTGGCCGCCGTGGCTGGATAACGGCCAGCGCTGCCGCGTTGCCCCTGGCCGTCGGGCTGGCTGGTGAACCGTGCGGTTGATATTTCCGTTTCCAGGGGTATGGCAGGCCATTCGTTTACGGCCAGCCAGGGATCCTGGGGGGCGGTCTCTGACCGGCCCTCATCTCGCCAGGCTCTGTATCCGCGGTGCCGAGCGCTGCCCGCCACCCCGATCACCAGGTGCGGCAGCGTCTCCACGTGCAGACCGCTGCGGCTCACCCCCGGATGAATACCACCCCGGACGTGAGCGACCACATGCAGTGTGCGCGGGCTCGCCAGGAACTCGGCGTGTATGTGCTGGGCGCGATCGCGCCCGCCCAGCGGGCTCAGGCGGACCGGCACCTGGCGGCGTGCCCGCGGTGTCGCGCGGAACTGGCCGGGCTGGCCGGGCTGCCGGCGCTGCTCCGCAAGGTGCCGGCCGACGAGGCGCACCAGCTCTTGCCCGGAAACACCGGGCAGGCGGGACCGCCGCTGCGCGGGCTGCTCAGCCACGTTGTCCGGGCCCGCCGCCTCCGCCGGTGGCGGCTGGTCGCCGCGGCCGCGGTGATCACCGCGAGCGCGGCGGCCGCGTCGGGACTGCTGGCGCTGCATGCGGTCCGGCCACCAGCCGGACAGGCGCCGGGACGAACCATCACCGTGGCGGCAGCAAATCCAGCGACGCGGGCCAGGGCGGTGGTTCGGTACGCGGCCGAGCCGTGGGGCACCGAGCTCGAGGTCCAGGTCACCGGAGTCACCGCCGGGACCCGCTGCCAGCTGTGGGTCACCGGACCGGGCCGGCACCAGGCGGCGGCTGGCGGCTGGACCGTTCCATCCGGACAGCGAGCAGCCTGGGTCCCAGCGTCGGCATCATTTCCGGCCGCCAGCGTGCACGCCTTCGAGATCACCACAGGCCAGAAGATCCTGGTGACCGTCGCGGCCCGCCGGTAACTGCGGCCGGAAGAGGCGCACGTTCGCGAACAACCCCGGGAACTGGCATCAGCCCGGTCGGGGGGCGGCCACGACGGGCTCGTGCCGTACGGGGAAGTTCACCGAGCTGGCGATGAAGCACTTCTCGCGCGCGTCCCCGTGCAGCGCGGTTGCCTTCTCGATCATGTCTGGCGAGGTCACGGTGACTCGTGGCCGCAACACGGCCTCGGTGAAGCGGCCGCCGCCGATGGCATCCTCCGTCATCGTGGCGACCGCATCATCGGAGTATGCGGTGACCACGACGCCGGCTACCGCGCAGAGATGAAGGTACGCCAGCATGTGGCACTGGGACAGGGCCGCGGTGAGCAGCTGCTCGGGATTCCACCGGCCCGCATCGCCTCGGAACGCCGGGTCGGAACTCCCCGCGATCGGCTGCGGCAGGTGCGGCCCGGCGGGAGCATGTGCATCGTCAGGCTCGCTGGTGCTCACTTCATGATCGCGGTCGTAGGCCCGGTACCCGCTCGTACCGCTGCCGCGGTTCCCGGTCCAGATGACGGAAACGTGGTAGCCATGATTCCTTGACACCGTCATTCTCTCCTGTCACCCGAGTCACAGAAAGAAACGGCATGCACTCCGCACGCCTCTTCTTTGGTACGTTAAGGCCATACTTTTACGTTCCCCTGCGCGGCCAAGCCGCCGGACAGATAATCCTCATCTAGGACATTCCTGGCACTCGGCGGTGAACCTGTCGTACACTAGTTCGATGACGGGTGCTCTAGATCGAAGTTTGCCCGAAATGCTGCCTTAGCGTTGCGAACCACTTGCGCTGCGGCGCCGGTGCCCCTGAGTATGGCAGGAGGCGGGCAATGGCGGTGCTCGTGGTCCCTCGCGGGGGGTGGGTGCTGGGCGAGCGGAGGTGTGATGGTTCGCAGGACGACCCTCGATCGTCGCGGTCCGCAGTCGGACGTACACGCTGGCGGGTCTGAGCTACCTCCGCCGGGACAGGCCCGCGGCGCTCCGGACCGGTCACCGGCGACGTGGCGCGGCGCGGGCGGTCGCTGGGCCGTATGGATCATGCGCGTCCTGGTGTGGGCTGTGCTGCTCATCATCGGCGTCCGCGGCGTGATCGCGATCGCGCTCAATCAGAAGACGCCGTCTGGGTCAACGGCCACTACCGCGGGGAAGGCCGGCCCTACCCGCTCGTTCCCAGTTGGCGTGGCCGAGGCGTACGCCTTGCAGTTCGCCTCGGTGTACCTGAACGTCAATCAGTCCAGCGCGGGGCAGCGTGCCCAGGAGCTGGCGGGATTCCTGCCGGGCGGCTCCGATCCCCAGCTCGGCTGGAACCGGGCGGGCTCGCTGAGCCTGCAGTCCGCTCAGGTCGCCGGGATCGACGTGCGCGACCGGCAACATGCGGTAGTGACCGTGCTGGCGCGGGTAAATGATCGGCTGATGGAGCTTGGCGTGCCGGTGTACGCGGCGGGCGGCGGGATGGTCGTGTCCGGCCAGCCTGCCTGGCTGCCCGCCCCGGCGCAGATCTCGCCGCCGGCGCCGGTCAGCCAGAATTCCGATCCGACCGCGACAGCTGCCCTGCAGGCGCAGCTCCCGGCCTTCTTCCAGGCTTACGCCAGCGGTGACTCCGCTACCATTGCGCGGTTCCTGTCCCCCGGGGCGGCCGTCACCGGTCTCGGCGGCGCAGTGACCTATTCGTCCATCGCGACCCTCTATGTCCCTGCAGGAGGCGATACCCGCCAGATCACCGTCAGCGTTGTCTGGCAGATCCCTGCCCAGAAGGGGGCAGCCCCCGTTCAGCTGCCCATGACCTACGACATGACTGTCGTCAGCCAGAACGCGAATTGGTACGTGAAGAGCGTCAGGGCATCGGCCCAGCCCGTCGGGCAGCAGTCATGATCAGGTATCAGTCAGCCGCAGGCGCCTGTCCGCCAGCCGCAACTTCCGTGACCCGGAAAGGGTAGTGCGATGTCGTTTGACCCGGTCGCCGCGGGAACCGCCGCGCTCAGTACCGCAAACCTGGTGACCTATCTGCAAGGGCTCTTCGGGCCGCTATTCCTGGGAATCGTCGGGATCGTGGCAATTTTCTTCCTCTTCACCCGTGAGATCACCCGGTTCGTGCAATTCATCGTGCTGGCGATCGCTATTGCCGTGATCTTCTACACTCCCGGCATAATCCAGACCCTCGCCAAGGGCATCGCGAGCGCGCTCGGGGTCCACTGACTTAAGCCCGGCGGAAGGAGCACCTGCCTGTGGACCTGCCCACCTACACGAATATCTGGCGCATCGAGAAGCGGCTCTACAAGCTGTATGATCTACGGCTTCCCATGCCGCTCCCACTGGGCCAGATTGCTGCGTTCGCGGGCATAACAGTGCCGTATGTGCTCATCCTCACCATGATCGGGGTACCTTTCAATCACAACCTGTTCTGGCTTTACGTACTTCCCCCCGGGGTGCTTACCTGGCTGGCTACCAGACCAGTTCTGGAAAATAAGAAACTGCCTGAACTACTGGTTTCTCAAGTGCGCTATCTCGGCGAGCCGAACGTCTGGTGCAGAATGGCGCCGTCGGCGGAACAGGACGAGATCGTCGTGGTCGGGCGGGTGTGGCACGCCGGCCGGCAGCCGGCGCCCAGCCGGCGCCGCAGGCAGCGGCTGAGTCTCGCCAGCCACTCCCGGAGCCGGTCTGGGCCGCTCCCGCGCCAGCGGGCCAGCGCCGCCACGCCGATCCGCCGCAGCGGCGGCCCGCGACCGCGCCGCCGCGGCCGCTGGTAACCGCAGCCGCCCAGGCGCCGGTCCCCGCCGGCCAGGTCCCCGCCGGCCAGGTCCCCGCCGGCGTCGGCCAGCAACGGGTCCGCGGCGGTGACGCGGCAGTCACCGACGGCCGCGCGGTGCCGCGCGCGCCGATCCGGCGGGAACGAGCGGCCGCGGCCAGCAGGCCGCAGCGCCGTCCCGTGCGGCCAGGGCTGGCGCCAGCGGAGCGAGGTCAAGCTGAGCGAGGTCAGCAGCCGGAGTGGGTGAACTGGGCAGCACCTCGCGGTCCCGCCAGCAGGCCCGTCCAGCCGGCCAGGCCGCAGGTCATCGAAGTCGCTCACGCCGAGAACGGCCGCGCCGGAGCGCGGTCGGCGGGTGGGGCCAGGCGGCCGGTCCTCCCGGTCGCCCAGGGCGCCCCGGCTCACGTTGCGCGGCCGCCAGCGGGTGCGGCCAAGCCGCCGCCTTCCGCCGCCGGGCAGGCTGCGCCGGCCAGACCAGGTTCCAGCGCGCCGCGGCCAGCGGGGGCCAGGCGGCCGATTCTGCCGGTTACTCAGCCTCCGCAGGCTGCCCCGGCCCAGGCCGCGTCACGACCCATGATCGACGCCAGGCCGCAGGGTCCCGCAGTTGCGCCGGCTGACCGGGCTGGATCGGCCGGGCCGGGTCAGGCCGCGGCGCGGCCGGTGAGTGACGCCAGGCCGCAGGGTCCCGCAGTTGCGCCGGTTTCGCCGGCTGACCGGGCTGGGTCGGCCGGGTCGGGTCAGGCCGCGGCGCGGCCGGTGAGTGACGCCAGGCCGCAGGGCCCCGCGGTTGCGCCGGTTCCGCCGGCCGCTGCGGTGACGCCCGCCGACAGCACCCAGCAGTCCGCGCCGGGCATCCAGCCGCCGCTGAGCGAGCCCTCGCCACCGCCGGCCCCGGCTGCCGGACCCGTCAGCCAGCCCCCGCTCCCCCCTAGGCATGCCCGCCCGGCCGCCGCCCGGGCCGATGGCCCGGGGCAGCCCGCCGGCCCGGGCCGGGCCGCCAGCCCGGCGGTGCCGGTCGTGACCGTGGCGCACGTCTCCGGCGAGGAGCAGCCGGTGCAGTCGATCGAGCGGGCGCTCAGCGGCCCGGCCGGCCCGCGCGGGCGCAGCTGGAACGACCGGGTCAGGCTCGTCCCCGGCGGGCAGGGACCTGGCAGCCGCCGCGAGACCGAGCAGGAGGAACGCGACAAGGCGCGGGCACGCATGCCGCTGCCCGGGCCGCGGAAAGTCATCGTCCTGGGCTGCACCAGCGGCGCCGGACAGACCGTGACGGCGCTGATGACCGCCCGCCTGCTCGCCAGCCTCCGGGCCGAGCCGGTGGCCGCTCTCGACCTGAACCCCGGCACCGGCTCCCTCGAACAGCGGGCCCAGTCGGCGCCCGCAGGGACCGTCCCCGATCTCCTCGCCGGGATGATCCCGGTGCCACCAGGCGGCAGCCACCCGGCCGGCGGCAGCCCGGCCGGCAGCAGTCCGGCCGGCGTTGAGGTGATCGGTGCCGACCCGGGCCCGGCGTCCGTCAAGGGCCTGGGCGAGAGTGATTACGGCAAGATCGGTGATCGCCTGGCCGCGCGGTACCGGATCAGCCTGATCGACCCGGGAGCGGCCGCGGTGGCCAGGGTGCTGTCGATCGCGGACCAGCTGGTCCTGGTCGCCCCGGCCAGCGGCGACGCGCCGCGCGCGGTCTCGATGACCCACGAGTGGCTGGCCGCGCATGATCACGATGGCCTGGCCGCGGGCGCGGTCCTGGTGGTAAACGGCGTCAGCGGCCGCACGATGCCGCACGTCGAGCACGCGGAGGCGATCGGGGCGGGTCGTTTCCGCGCGATCGTCCGGGTGCCGTGGGAGGACCAGCTGGGCGCCGAGGACGGCCCGTGCGCGGGTGCCGGCCCGCTGCCGCTGGCGGCCCGGCACGCCCTGACCGCGCTGGCCGGCCTGATCGTGTCCGGCCTGGCCGCGGGACCGGGGGAGCCGCGGTGAGCGCGAGGACGCGGAACACCCGGGGCCGCAGCAGGATCAGCGTCCGCTACTTCGACAACCGCATCCTGCTGACGGAGACGCATGCCTGGGCGTACTTCCGGCTGCCCGCGGTGCCGTATGAGTTCATCACCCCCGACGAGCGGGAGGCGCTGGCCACCAACATCACGGTGGCGCTGGCCGCGATCCGGATGCCGGAGGCGGAGATTCACCTGCGGGTGGCCCACCGCTCCTACCCGGCCGCGGAGTGGGCGGCCGGCCTGGACGCCAGCTCCGACGGCGGCCCGGGCTGGCTGGATTACCTCGACGAGATGTACCAGCACGTGTGGGCGAAGGACTTCTGGGCGAAGGAGATCTACCTGGGCATCCGGCTCGGCCAGCGCGGGATGCGCGCCCAGCTGTCCGGCGGCGTGCTGTCCCAGTTCATCAACGCCTACCAGGCCGGCGAGCGCGCGATGGGCCTGGACGACGAGGCGGTGCCCGCAGCCGAGATCGCCAAGTGGACCGAGCAGGCGGAACGGTACGACCGCGCGCTCGGCTCCAGCGCACTGCGGGCGCGGCCGGCCACGTCCGACGAGATCGCCTGGCTGTTCCGGCACACGCTGCGGGGCACGCTGGGTGAGCCGTCGCCGTCGGCGGCCAAACGCAGGACCTGGGGTGCGGGCGAGATCGAGTCGCTGGTCGAGGGACAGGTGCACAACGGGCGCAGCCTGCTGTGCCTGGAGCATCCGGCCGGCTCGTCGTACACGGCGTTCCTGTCGTTCTCCCGGTTCCCCGACGTGATGTCGTTCCCGGAGGGCGAGCCCTGGCTGCACTTCGCCGACTCGCTGCCGTTCCCGGTGGAGATCAGCTCGCGGATGAAGCTGATCCCGCCGGCGAAAGCGAGCAAGGACGTCAGCCGCAGGCTGGCCCACGCCAGGGACATGGACGCGCACATCAGGGAGGCGGGCGCGGAGGCGCCGATCGCGCTGGCCGAGCAGATCGAGGCCGCCCGGATGCTCGAGCACGGCATCACCAAGGAGCGGCTGCCGTTCGTCTACGGCTGGCACCGGCTGATCGTCACCGGCCCGTCGCGGGAGCTGTGCCTGCGCCGGGCCGAGGCGCTCATCGAGCATTACCGCGACATCGGGATCGACGTGGTCAACTCCACCGGGGACCAGTTCTCGCTGCTGCGCGAGTCGCTGCCCGGTGACCGGGTCAGGCTCAACTCCTACGCCCAGCGCCAGCCGCTGTACACGATCGCGGGCGGCGTGCCCACGGCCACGGTCGACCTGGGCGACGCCACGCCGGACGGGGCAGGCTGGATCGGGCCCTACATCGGCGAGACGCTGGGACGGGCCCGCTCGATCGTGCATTTCGACCCGCTGGTCGCCGCGGCCCGCAACCGCCCGACCGCCATCGCGATCACCGGTGAGCCCGGCGGCGGCAAGACCACGCTCGCGCTGCTGCTGCTCCTGCAGCTCGCGCTGCGCGGCGTGACGATAGCGGCGATCGACCCGAAGGGCGACGCGGAGCCGCTGGTCCGGCTGCTGGCCTCGCGCGGCCGCCGGGCCAGGACGCTGCCGCTCGGCGCGGCCGCCCCCGGGCTGCTCGACCCGTTCTCGTTCGGCGATGACCTGGCCGAGAAGCGGACCATGGCCACCGAGACGCTCCGGCTGCTGCTGCCGCGGATGAGCGAGGAGCGGGAAAGCGCAATGATCCAGGCGGTCGGCGCGGTCGCCGGGCAGGACCGGCCGAGCCTGGGCAAGGTGGTCAGGCACCTGGAGGAGGCCGAGGATCCGGCGTCCAAGAACCTCGGCGCGGTGCTGCGCTCGATGTCGGAGATGCGGCTGGCCCGGCTGTGCTTCGCCCCCTCGGGCGGCGACCAGATCGACGCGGCCGGCTGGACCACGGTGTTCACCCTGGCCGGGCTCAGCCTGCCCGACGCCGGCATCCCCCGAGACGATTTCTCCTACGAGCAGCGGCTGTCGGTGGCGCTGCTGTACCTGGTCTCGCAGTTCGCGCGGCGGCTGCTGAACGGCATGTCGCCGCGGATACCGAAGGCGATCTTCCTGGACGAGGCCTGGGCCATCACCTCGACGCCGCAGGGAGCCAAGCTGATTCCCGAGGTGTCCCGGATGGGCCGGTCCCGCAACACCGCGCTGATCCTCGTCTCGCAGAACGCGGGTGACCTGCTGAACGAGCAGGTGACGAACTGTATATCCGGGGTGTTCGCGTTCCGCTCGTCGGAGCGGGTCGAGGTGGCGAACGTCATGGCTCTGCTGGGGGTGGAGCCGTCGGACGAGCACAAGGCCGTGCTGCGTGGCCTGGGCAACGGGGAGTGTATCTTCCGTGATCTGGACGGCAGGGCCGGCCGGATCGGTGTCGACCTGATCTCGGATGACCTCAGGAAATGGCTGGACACGAACCCGACACGTGCACGATCCCCCGAGCATGACGCACCGGAGGAGGCCGGGTCCGGCCTGGCTGAGACCGGCCGCGCGGCGCCGGCCGCGGCGGGGGAGCCTGCACGCTGACCGCCGAACCCTCAGGAGCCTCAGTGGCCAGATTCGTCCCGCGCAAGTCACTGCTGGTGTTCGGCCTGCTCGTTACCGTGCTCGGCTCGTCGGCCGCGACCGCGCTCGCAGCCACCGCACAGCCGGCCACCACCGCGCACTCCAGCACCGTCACCCGAGCTGACTCGACGCCGGTCGCGTCCGTTCCGGCCGGCGGCGCCCCGGCCGCCGCCACCCCGGCCCTGCAGCCGGCCGGCGGTATCTGCTCGGTCCCGGGGATCGGTGACATCGGCGGCCTGCTGGGGTTCTGCTCCGGCGGAATCCAGCGGCCTGATCGGCAGCCTGAACAACATCTGCCAGCCCTCGCTGCCGCAGCCCGAGCCAGCGACCGGCGGCATCGACTCGATCATCAGGCCGCCCGCGGCCTCCGCCGCGGGCAAGACGCTGTACGACAGCTACGGCGTGGCCGGGCAGTTCTGGGCCGCGACCGACATGCAGTGCTCGGACATGACGTCGCTGATCGGCAACAACGTCGCCGGGATGGTGTTCGACGCGGCTAAGGCCGTGGACCGGGTGACGATCACCGTGTACCAGTCCGCCGCGGGCAACGGCATCCTGGCCTGGCTGTCCAACGTGGTGAACCGGCTGATCAGCAGCCTCGGCAACGCCATCTACTTCCCCTACCTGGCCCCCGTCGTGCTGATCGGCGTGATGTGGCTGGCCTGGCACGGCCTGATCCGCAAGCGCGCGACCCGCACCATCGAGGGCACGATCTGGATGGTGGTGGCCTGTGCCGCGGCGATCTGGCTGATCGGCAGGCCGGCCGACTTCACCGGCGTCGGCCAGTCGGTCTCCAACGGCGTGACGCAGGTGCTCAACGTCGCGTTCTCCAAGCTGCCCAACCCGGGCGGCGGCAACTGCGTACCGGTGCAGGCCGGGGATCCGCAGAGCCCCGGCGGCGGCAACTTCGGCTTCACCCAGGGCAACGGGCTGGTCGACCAGAACGCGAACGAACTGTGGAGCGTGCTGGTCTGCAAGCCCTGGCTGGACGGCGAGTTCGGCACCACCCAGTTCGCCACCGGGCACGGCGGGCCGACCCCGGTCAACACCTACGGCAGGAGCCTGCTGTGGGCGCAGGCGATCGCCGCCAACGAGACCCCGTCCGCCGCCCTGATCAAGGCCAAGCAGTCGACCTACTCGGGAATCGCCGCGGCCATCAAGCAGAAGGACCCGGCCATCTACCCGCTGTTCCAGGGCAACCAGTGGACGTCCCGGCTGGAGATCGGGTTCGCCGCGCTCTTCGCCGCGCTGGTGGCCGGCGTCCTGGTGCTGCTCATCGCCATCACGCTGATCATCCTCAAGCTCGGCTTCCTGCTGCTGCTGATAGCGGGCCCGTTCTTCCTCATCATCGGGACGCATCCCGGGTTCGGCCGGGTGGTCGCGATGCGCTGGGTCGAAATGATCATCGGAGTGCTGCTGAAACAGGTGGCGGTCGCCATCGTGCTGAGCGTCCTGCTGTACGCGTACTCGCTGATCATGGGCACGACCGATGCCGTGCTGCCGTGGGCGCTGAAGATCCTCATGATCGCGCTCGTCACGATCGCCGTGTTCATCTACCGCAAGCCCTTCCAGCACCTGTTCTCCGCGGTCGGGTACGGCTCGATCGGCGCCCGCGAGCGGGCCGAGATGGAGATCTTCCGGTCCAGGGAGGTACTGCGCAGGAACGCCCTCGGTGCCGCCACGGCGGCGGCGGGCGGTTTCGCCGGCTACCGCGTGGGCCGGTGGTCGCGCCGCGATCCGGCGCAGTCCGCCACCCTCGCCGAGCACATCGCGCTCGCGGCGGGCACGGTGACACCCGATGCCGCCGGCCAGCAGGCCGCCGGGCAGGGATCCATGCCGAACGGGCACCGCCAGGCCGACACGAACGGGCAGCCGGACGGAGCCGAACATGACGGCCAGAGAGTCGGCGCCAGGGCGGGGGCGGGCGGGAACAGCCGGGCCTGGGCCGCCGCAGGCGCCGGCGCCGCCTCGCGCGCGGCGCCGCCCTTGCACCTGCCCGCCAGGACGGCCCGCGGCGCAGACAACCCGCAGGCCACGCCGTCTGGCTGGGCCCGCGGCGGAGTGGAAGGCGCCGGGGCCGGGTACCCGGGAGCCCGGGCCGGCGATGCGCCACCGCGACCGGTCACGCCGAGAACCGTCCGTTCCGGCCCGGTCGTGCCCGGGCCCGCCCCGCAGGCGTTCCGTACCGGCGGCTCGGTGCGTACGGGGGGCGGCACCGGCCCGGCGCGGACAAGCGGGGCAGGCGGCTCGCTGGCCGGGAGCGGGGGCGGCCCCGGCAGTGCGGGCGGCCCGAGGCGGTCAGGCAGTGGCGGCGGTCCGCTGCTGTCAGGTGGCGGCGGCGGCCTGCTGGCCGGGAGCGGGGGCGGCCCCGGCAGTGCGGGCGGCCCGAGGCGGTCAGGCAATGGCGGCGGTCCGCTGCTGTCAGGTGGCGGCGGCGGCTCGTCGTCACCCGGGCCTGTCACCGGCGGCCCGCCACCGCGCACGGCAGCATCTGGCCGGAATCCGGCGTCGGCCGGCGGCAGCCCGCGCCCCCGCTGGGGCTCGGAGACGGCCCAGGGCCAGGGCGGCCCGGCGCGCGGCGGGCGGCCGCTCTGGCAGCCAGGCCCGATCCGCTCGCCCGGCGGATGGTCGGGCGGTGCGGGCGGACGGCCCGCAGCAGCTCCCGGACCGGTATCCCCGGCTCCGCATGCCGAGGGGTCCGCGGCGCCGCCCGCGGCCGGGACCCGGCCGCGGTACCAGGCCGCGCCCGCCGCGTATCCCACCGCCGGACCCGCCTCCGGCACCGAGCCGGCCGGGCCGTCGCCACGTCCGCGTGGCGGTCCATGGTCAGGTCGTCCCGTTCCCGGCACCCCTCGCCGCGACGGCTCCGCCGGGAACACCGCGGCCGGGAACGGCCCGGCCGCCCAGCCCGGCTCCCCGGCCAGCGGCGGTGATCAGGCGAGCCGCGATGCCCCGCGCCCGTTCTGGCTCCGTCCGGTGCGGCGGAAGAAGTAGCGTTCATGGATCTGACGTCGCGCCAGCGGCAGCTGGTCTTCGCCGTTACCGTGGTCGCGCTCGCCGCTCTCGGCTTCTTCCTGCTGCAGCCGGGCAGCTCGGGCCAGCGCCCGGCGAAACCCGCCGTCCATCGCGCCGCCGCGGCCAGCTCGCCGCCCGCACCCAGCCCGGCCCAGAGCGGCCGCTCCTCGACCGCGTCGTCGCAGGTGAACATCTACCAGTGGCTGCCGTTCACCGAACCGCAGCTGGCCAGCGCGGCCCGCGTGGTCACCGAGTTCTCCGCGTACTACGGCACCTACTCCTACAGCGAGTCCACCGCCAGCTACATCGGCCGGATGCAGAGCCTGATGACCGGCCAGCTCGCCCAGGCCATCGCCAGCGCCTACGCCACTCCCGGGGTGGCCAGTCAGCGCAAGAATCACCGGCAGGTGTCCGCGGGCAGCGCGGTGATCGACACGCTGCGCGCGTTCGGGTCCTCGAGCCTCACGTTCGTGGTCACCATTGACCAGAAGATCACCGGGACCAGCCTGAGCCAGCAGAGCACGCAGTACGCGGTCACCGTCACCGACTCGGGCGGCGCCTGGCAGGTCAACGACATCCAGCTCGCCTCTGCGGGCAACCTGTGATCCCGGTTGCCGGGTTCCGCGCCAGGAGCCCCGCGGGCGGCTTCCGCACCGCCCACCCGGTCGGGGTCGTGGCGGCGCTCGGCGCGGGGCTGCTGCTGATCGGGCTGGTCGCCGTCCCGATGATGGTGGTCGGCGGGAGCAGCATGATGTTCGCCGCCGGCGGCAATAACTGCCCGGGCAGCAGCACCGGCCAGGGCGGTACCACCACGACCGCGGCGAGCGGGCAGGCCAAGAACTCGATCCCCTCGAACTACCTCACCATCTACCAGCAGACGGGACAGAAATACGGCGTCCCGTGGCCGGTCCTGGCCGGGATCGGCGAGGTGGAGAGCAACCACGGGCGGACGACCCTGCCCGGCGTGCACAGCGGGTCCAACGCCTTCGGCGCGGCCGGGCCGATGCAGATCGGGATCGGCGGGGCGGCGGGCAACACCTGGGGCGGCGCGCCGGTCCACCCGGCCAGCCAGCAGGTGAGCGGGGTAGCGACGGACGCGAACGGGGACGGGACGGCGAGCGTCTACGACCCGGCCGATGCCGTCGCCGGGGCCGCGAAGTACCTGCTCGCGCACGGCGTCCAGACCAACGTCCAGGGGGCGATCTTCGCCTACAACCACCTGGTGTCCTACGTGCAGGCGGTGCTGTCCTGGGCGAACACCTATTCCAGCGGCGGTTACACGGTCAGCCAGGTCAACGTCGCCGCCGCCCAGCAGTGCGCGACCGCGACCGGCGCCGGCGGGAGCACCGTGGCTCCGAACCACGCCGTCGCCGTGGCCATCGCCTACGCCGAGGCCCAGATCGGCAAGCCCTACCTGTGGGGCGGCACGGGTCCGGACGCGTTCGACTGCTCCGGCCTGGTGATGATGGCCTACCGGCAGGCGGGGGTGATCATCCCGCGCACGTCAGAGGCCCAGTGGACCTGGGGACCGCAGATCCAGCCGGGGCACGAACAGCCGGGCGACCTGGTGTTCTTCGCGGGCTCGGACGGCACCGTGACGAGTCCGGGTCACGTCGGCATGGTCATCGGCCCCGGCAAGATGGTCGAGGCGTACGCCACTGGGTTCCCCATCCGGATTTCCACGTTCGGCACGAGCAGCTCGGCGGCGGGCGACGGGACCCCGGTCGGCTTCACCCGGCCCTGGGCGCACGCCGGCGTCGTGCTCACCGGTACGCCGGCGGGCGGATAAGGCGGCTAGAGCGCGCGGGGCGGGGCACGCCCCCGGCGCGGCTCAGCTGATCCGGGCGCGGCCGGCCTGGAAGCGCTGGTGGCGTTCGTGGTCACGCTGGCCGAGGAACGCCTTGAAGCTGCCCAGCCGGTAGGCGGGCTCGCCCGCGATCTCGGCCGTATCCACCTCGAAGTCCTGGCTGAGATCCCGGACGCGGCGCAGCACCTCGCGCGTCCGCAGGGGGCTGCGGGCGGCCCGGGCCGGGTCCGCCGCCGTCGCGGCGGCGATCTGCGCGGCGGTCAGGAAACCGCGGCGCGACCGCAGCACCGCGTACACCGGGTCACCGAGGTGCTCGGCCTCTGCGATCGCCTCCGGATGCGGCTGCGGGCGGCTGCCCTCGTGCAGCAGCGCGGCGCGGATCGCGTGCCCCACCGCCTCCGCGACCGGCGGCGGGAACGCGTTGCCCAGCTGCCGGTAGCGGGCGGTCTTGCGGCCCGCGAACTGCCAGCCCCACTCGTCCCGCCAGCCCTGCAGCCGGGCGACCATGTCGCAGGTGAGCCGCGGCGCGAGCGCGGGATCCTCGTCCCGGCCCGGCGCGGCGTCGGCGATGCCGAGCCCGTCCACGCCGAGCTCGGCCCAGGCCCGCTTGGCCCTGGTGGGCCCGAGATCACCGCCGCCGTGCTTCTTGGACCCGCCGACGACCGTCGGCGCGATCCGGCTGGCCTGCGCCACCCAGCGCGAGGTACCCGGCCAGCCGCGCGCGCCCATCAGGTCCTCGAGCGCCTCGCCCACGGTGGGCGCCGGGCGGCCCGCCGAGGCCGGCCAGCGGAACCAGCGCGCGTCGGCCGGGCGCAGCGCCACCAGCACGAACCGGGGCCGCAGCTGCGGCACGCCGAAGTCCGATGCCTGCAGCAGCCGCCAGCCGGGCACATAGCCGAGCTCGCGCAGCCGGTCCAGGACATGCTGGCGGTAGGCGCCGAACCTGTTCTCGCTCAGCCCCCGCACGTTCTCCAGCAGCAGCGCGCGCGGCCTGATCACCTGGCACAGCTGCACGGCCCAGGCGAACAGGTCGCGCTCGTCGGCCGCGCCGAGCCTGCGCCCGGCGACGGTGAACGGGGGGCAGGGCACGCCTCCGGCCAGCAGCGCGATGCCCTGGTAATCACCGGGATTCCACACCTGCCGGTCGGCGGCGTCTCCCTCGGCGATCTTCCAGGCAGGCCGGTTGACTCGCAGCGTGTCACAGGCGGCCGGGTCGAGCTCGACGGCGAGCGCGTGCTCGAATCCGGCCCGTTCCAGCCCGAGCGCCTGGCCGCCGGCGCCCGCGCAGATCTCGACCGCTTCAAGATCTGTCACGCTGGCCTCCCTCGGCAGCTCTCGCCCGATGCACACGTCCAGCCCCGATGCTCACCCGTGTGCCTATCTTGGCTGAGCCAGGCGCGGTTGTGGCGGATAGCCGGACCGCTTCCTGTCGTGTCCTGCGCGGGACCCTAGCCGTAAGGACCGACAGTCCGCCCGCCGGGCCGGTCAGGACGGCGTCAGGCCGCCGGTGCCCGGCTGTCGCCGCGACGATCTCGCCGGCCCGCCGCTATTCGCTGGCCCGTACGTGCCGGGGCGACCGGCCGCGCACCCGGGGCTGCCTGGGCGGCCGGGCCAGCTCCTCCGGCAGCACCAGCAGCGGGTTGACCGCGCTGTCCACCACCTGGGCGGCCAGGTCGGCCACGCGCGTGCCGCCGGCCCGTGCCACGGACCTGAGCAGCGCGAACGCCTCCCTCGGCGGGATGTGCCTGCGCTCGGCGATGATGCCGATCGCTTGCTCCATCCGTACCCGGGTGGCCAGCGCGTGCTCGAGCTGGGCGACGGTGACCCGGAGCCGGGCAGCTTCGGCGGTCGCGTCGCCGGCCTGACCGGCCTGGCCGGCTTCGCTGCCGTCGGCCGCCGCGGCGGCCGGGGAGACCGCGGCCGCCGGAGGCGGCGGGCCGGGCAGCTCCGGCGCGAGCAGGTCAGCCAGGACGATGGCGCTCACCAGGTCCGGCAGCTCCTCGTCAGCCACCCGCCAGCCCGTGCCGCTGCGCCGCACCACGGCCAGCTGCGGCCCGTCCCGCTGCTCTGCCGCGGACTGGGCCGCGGCGGGTCGCTGCCGCGGGACCGCCGTCACGGCCGCGGCGGCGGTGGCGTCAGACGTTCGGCTGGAAAGATCTTTCACGGCAGCGGGGCGATGGCCGTCAGCCGTTCCTTGACCTGGGCCACGGAGGGGTTGGTCAGCGCGCTACCGTCCGCGAAGACCACCGTCGGCACGGTCTGGTTCCCGCCGTTCACGGACATGACGTACTCAGCGGCGTCCGCTTCGGCCTCGATGTCAACTTCGATGACCTCGATGCCCTCCCGCGCGAGCTGGCTCTTCAGCCGCCGGCAGAATCCGCACCACCGCGTCGTGTACATCGTCAGCGGCTCTGGCACCGCCGCCTCCTTCCCTGCTCTGGCCGTTCCGCACTGGATAACGCAGAACAGGGCGGCGGGCTTCCCGCCGCGCGCCGGGACATGCGCAAGGATGTCGGTGGTGAGGAGGACCGTGGTGAGCGTGGAACAGCCGCAGCTGGCGCCGGCGGACGGCCAGCCGGACGCGGCCGACGGCGCGGACGGCCCGGACGGAGCCGGAGCGGTGCTCGCCGCGCTGGATCCCGAGCAGCGCGAGGTGGCGCTCGCTGTGCGCGGGCCGGTGTGCGTGCTGGCGGGCGCGGGCACCGGCAAGACCCGTGCGATCACGCACCGCATCGCCTATGCCGTGCACACCGGAGCAGTCGACCCCGGGCACGTGCTCGCGGTCACGTTCACCTCGCGGGCGGCGGGGGAGCTGCGCGGCCGGCTGCGCAGGCTCGGCGCGCCCGGTCTCGGGCTGGACCGGGTGCGGGCCAGGACCTTCCATTCCGCCGCGCTGCGGCAGCTCGGGCACTTCTGGCCCGCGGTCGTCGGCGGGCGGCCGCCCCGGGTGCTCGCCTCCAAGATCAGCCTGATCGCCGAGGCCGCCAGGATGCAGCGGATCGGCATCAGCGGCGCGGAGCTGGCCGACCTCGCCGCGGAGATCGAATGGGCCAAGGTGACCCAGGCCAGGCCGGACGACTACCCGGCGGCGGCGGCGCGAGCAGGCAGGCGGCCGCCGCTCGATGCCGAGCAGACCGTGCGGATCTTCGCCGCCTACGAGGACCTGCGCCGGGACCGCCACCTGATCGACTTCGAGTCGGTGCTCGAGCTCACCGCCGCGATCCTGGCCGAGAGCCGGCAGGCCGCCGACGAGGTCAGGGACCGGTACCGCTACCTGGTCGTCAACGAGTACCAGGACGTCAACCCGCTGCAGAAGCTGCTGCTCGACATGTGGCGCGGCGACCGCGATGACCTGTGCGTGGTCGGCGACCCGGACCAGGCGATCTATTCGTTCACCGGGGCGACCCCCGGCTACCTCACCGGCTTCGCCGCCGAGTTCCCCGCCGCCACCGTCATCAGGCTCATCCGGGACTACCGGTCCACGCCGCAGGTGGTGACGCTGGCCAACCGGATCATCGGGGCGGCCGGCGGCCCGGCGGGGCATGGTCTGGCCGGCGGCGGCGGTCGGGCCGGCGGCGTTGCGGTGGCGCGCTGGTCCGCCGCCCTGGTCGCGCAGCGGCAGGCCGGCCCGCAGCCGTCGTTCACCGAGTACCCCGACGACCAGGCCGAGGCGGACGCCGTCGCCGCGCGGACGGCCTCGCTCATCGCCGAGGGCGTCGCCGCGCGGGAGATCGCGGTGCTGGTGCGGATCAACGCCCAGAGCCAGGCGTTCGAGCGGGCGCTGCGGGAAGCGGGCGTGCCTTACCAGGTCAAGGGGGCCGAACGGTTCTTCGACCGGGCCGAGGTCCGGCAGGCGATCGGGCTGCTGCGGGCGGCCGCGAAATCCTGGTCAGTCCCGGGGGAGCCGGCCGGGCCCGCCGCCGGGGCAGACCGTTCCGTCCGGCTGCCCGCAGAGGTCCGGCACGTGCTGGCCGGCCTGGGGCTGACCGAGTCCGCTCCGGTCGGCGGCGGTGCGGTCAGGGAACGCTGGGAGTCGCTCGCCGCGCTGCTCGGGCTGGCCGACGACCTGTCGCAGGCACGCCCCGCAGCCACGCTGGCAGATTTCGCTGCCGAGCTGGCCGAGCGCGCAGCGGCCGAGCACCCGCCGGTGGCGCCGGGCGTTACGCTGTCTTCCCTGCACGCGGCCAAGGGCCTCGAGTGGGATGCGGTGTTCCTGCCCGGTCTAGCCGAAGGAGTCCTGCCGATCGTGTACGCGCAGACGCCCGAGGCGATCGAAGAGGAGCGGCGCCTGCTCTACGTGGGCGTGACCCGGGCCAGGCAGCGGGTGGAGCTGTCCTGGGCCGCAGCCCGCTCGCCCGGCGGCAGGCAGGCCAGGAAGCCGTCCAGGTTCCTCGGTTCGCTGCCGAAGGGCGCGGTCGAACTCGCTGCGGAAGGGCAGGGTCAACTCGCGATGAGCAAGGCTCTGGATGGCTTGCTGGACCTGCTCGATCTCGAGCAGATCGAGGCCGACATCTTCCGCGGCCGCAGCCCGGACGAGCGCGTCCAGCGGGTGTTCGGCGGCCAGGTCGCCGGCCAGGCGCTGGTCGCCGCCGGCCGCACCGTGCCCGCCGACCGCCCGGTGCACTCGCTGCAGGCGTACTTCATCCGGCCGGGCGATCCCGCCGTTCCGCTCGTCTACCTGGTGGACCGGGTGCGCGATGGCCGGTCGTTCACCACCCGCCGGGTGTCGGCCGTCCAGCACGGGAAGACGATCTTCACGCTGTCCGCGTCGTTCCACCATCCCGAGCCTGGTCCTGAGCACGCCACCGCGATGCCGGACGTCCCGCCGCCTGAGTCGGTGCCGCCGAACGCCGAGCGGCTGGAGAAACTGTTCGGCCCGCTGGACCCCAGCTTTGACCGGATGCTGAAGAACAACCCGATCGACCTGCGCGTGCTGGGCCCGCTCACCGTCGAGGCACAGGAGGATCCGGCGCTGCGCACCCCCGCCAACATGGTGTGGCTGCGGGTGAACGGCGAACTGCCCGACGACCCGCTGCTGCACGTCTGCCTGATGACCTATGCCTCGGACATGACGCTGCTCGACTCGGTGCTGCTGGCGCACGGCCTGTCCTGGATGGACGGGCGGACCATCGGCGCGAGCCTGGATCACGCGATGTGGTTCCACCGCCCGTTCCGGGCCGACAGCTGGCTGCTGTACGTGCAGGAGTCGCCGGTCGCGTCCGGCGCCCGCGGGCTGGCCCGCGGCCAGGTCTTCACCCAGGCCGGCGATCTTGTGGTGTCCGTGATGCAGGAAGGCCTCATCCGGACGCGGCCCTGAGCAACAACTTCGCGTCGATTAAAGGCGCAGGTAGAAAAACTGTTGCCGGCTCGCCTGCCCGGTACGTAGGCTGCTCACATGTTCGCGGTGTGCCGTTGCCGATTCGTGGAAGGAGGTGCCCGTCGAGATGGCCAGTTTCACTGAGTCCCCAGTCTTCGCGGTGACGCGTGCTGGCATGACCCTGCCGACGCCGGGTGCCTTCCTGCCCGTGGTCGGCAAGGGTCGCGCCGCGTGTGCCACGTCCGCGAGCTCGGGGCTGTCTGCTGTCAAGGGGACAGTTATGCCTCAGCTCAGCCAGGCGCATGCCGAGAAGCCGATCTTCGGGCAGGCGTCCACCCGTAAGCCGTACACCGACCAGATCCGTGTCACCGCCCTCGGCGGTGGCGCAAAGGGTCCGCATCCGGTGAGAGAACCGGGACCGGTCTAGAAGACCGGCCGATCTCCTCGGAGGCCGCGGACCTGCAAAGGGTCCGCGGCCTTTTAGTTTGCCCCGGGCCACCGTTTGTCAGACGAGTCAACGACGACGAGCAGGTTCAAACGAGAGGGGATGGACCAATGCAGTGGCCCGACACCTCCGCGGCGGCAGCGGCGGGGTTCGAGGCGCGTTCCGGATCTCAGGGGACGGCGCAGGTCAGCAGGCCGGCGGTCAGCGGCCTGCGTCCCGCACCGGAGCAGGAGATGTCGGTGACGGGGCAAGTCATGATCTCCCGGATTGCCGGGCGGCTTGACCTTCCCTGCCGCGAGGATCCCGAGCTGTTCTTCGCCGAGGCGCCCGCGGACGTCGAGTGCGCGAAGGCGCTCTGCCGGGGATGCCCGGTGATGATCGCCTGCTTCTCCGGCGCCGTTGAGCGCAGGGAGCCCTGGGGCGTGTGGGGAGGCGAGCTCTTCCTGCGGGGGCAGGTCGTCCCGCGCAAGCGGCCGCGTGGCCGCCCGCGCAAGGACGAGGTGGCCGCCTAGCCCAGGCGGCTATCCGTCCGGGCGGCTTCCCGGATGCCTTTCCCAGCCCGCGACCATGGCGGGCCGGCCCGACTGCGGTCGGCCCGGACACCAGCACGAATCGAGAACGGATGTATTTGCCATGTATCTCCTGGGTGACATAGCCCAACAACGGCACCAAGAAATGCTGGAACAGGCGCACCGGCGCCGTACCGCGGGGCGGGTTCAGGCCCTGAACCGCACCCGGCGCAGGGTGGCACGGGCAGAACGGCGAATGAGCCGGGCCCGCGTCGAAGCCAGCAGGCTCCGGCGGGAGCTCGAGGCAGAAGCCTGACGCGCCATGTCCAGGCCTGACGGCACAACCTCACCCGCCATGACGTCAGCGCCGCTTGCCAGACCGGTACCTGTCCTGGCAAGCGGCGCTGACACCTGTATCCGCCCGGCATGACGCCCGGCACCCGGCTCCGGCCCGCTGGCTCCGCCCCTCTGGCTCCGGCCCGCTGGCCCGGTCCGCTGCCCGGCGCTAGTTCAGTCCGTGTCCTTCTCGTAGCCCGGCATCCACTTGATCACCTCGGCCCGGAACGGCCCCTCGCACTCCAGCTGGCACAGCACCCCGATACCAGCCGTCAACACGCGGTGGATGAGCACGTAGGACGGCGGCACGTTGAACTTGCGGCTGATGTTGGACGGGCGCAGGTCGGTCACCCGGGCCGCCTCGTCGCGCATCCACTCCCGGGTGAACTTGAACGTCTCCACCTTGGACGGCTCGGCCAGCGGCCCCAGGAACGCCCGGAGCGCATCCAGGTCTACATCGATGCCTTCCTTGAGGAAGCCCTGCGCGCGCAGTTCCTGTTCGACCTCGTCGATGTCGCCCTCGTCGTGCATGATGCGCAGCAGCTTCCCGATGAACGGCGGAAAGCCGTCCGGGAGGCGGTCCACCGCCCCGAAGTCGAGCACCCCCAGCCGGCCGTCGCTCAGCAGCCGGAAATTACCCGGGTGCGGGTCCGCGTGCAGCAGCCCGGCCCGGGCCGGACCCGAGAAGAGGAACCTGACCAGCAGGATTCCGGCCCGGTCGCGGTCCTCCCTGCTGCCGTCGCTGATGATCTTCGATAGTGGCGTGCCGTCCATCCAGTCGGTGACCAGCACGTGATCGGTTGCCGTGACCACGCCCGGAACGTAGATGTCGGGGTCGCCGGCGTAGGCGTCGGCGAACGCCTGCTGGGATGAGGCTTCCAGGTGATAGTCGAGTTCCTCGGCCACCCGGTTGCGCAGCTCGTCGAGCAGCGGCTTGACATCCAGCCCGGGCATGAGGATGCCGAACAGCCGGCCCGCACGGCTCAGCTGGTTGAAGTCGCTGAGCAGTGCCTTGCCCGCGCCCGGATACTGGATCTTGACCGCGACCTGGCGCCCGTCGTGCCAGACGGCCTTGTGCACCTGGCCGATGGAGGCGGCAGCCGCGGGCTGGTCGTCGAAGTCGGTGAACCGGTCGCGCCAGTCCTCGCCCAGGTCGCCGGCCAGCACCCGGTGCACGGTGCGGGCGGGCAGCGGCGGCGCCGACTCCTGCAGCTTGGTCAGCGTGGCGCGGTAGGGGCCGGCGATCTCCGGCGGCAGTGCCGCCTCGAAGATCGACAGTGCCTGGCCCAGCTTCATCGCGCCGCCCTTGAGCTCGCCGAGGACCTTGAAGATCTGCTCCGCGGTGCGCTGCTGGATCTCTTCGAGAACGATCTCGGCCGGGCGGCCGCCGAGCCGCTTGCCGATGCCCAGGGCGGTACGCCCGGCGAAACCCATCGGCAGGGTGGCCAGTTTCGCGGTCCGGGTAACAGCGCGGCGGGGCAGGTCGTCCACGATCTACATTGTCCGCTACCGGCAGGGTTCTCTGTCCACTCCCGGCTGCGCCGCGCCGCTCGTGCAGCCGCAGCCGGCCTGCGGCAGCCAGGTACGCCGCCGCCACTGCCAGTCGGGCAGGACCAGCTCCAGCGTCCCGTTCGTCACCGCATCGGCTCTGCCGCCTCGATCAACGAACGTCAGCACCTGCGCGCTGGCCTGCGCGGCCACCGACGTGGCCAGGACGCAGTCGCAGGCGGGAGTGACCGGCTCACGGCCGATGAGCTGGGCCAGGACCATCGGCCAGGCCGGGTCGCGCGCTGCCCGGGCCATGTCCAGGCAGCGCAGGCAGGCCGAGCGCCCAGGCAGGACCAGCGGGCCCACGACGCCGATCGCCTCGCCGCCGGCGGCCGCCAGGTGCGGCACCTCATCGTCGAGCAGCCTGGCGGCCAGCTCCGGGCCGTGGCTGCCGGTCAGCACCGCCAGGTCCGGCTGCCGGGCGCTGTCGTCGGTGCGGACCTCGGGAGCGCTGCGCCGGACCGCCCGGGCAGCGCCGGCGGATCTCGGCTCCCCGATGTCTGCTTCGCACAGGCCGCCCGGCGCGAGATCGGCGGCGAACGCGGTATCGGCGTCGCGGCACGACACGTGGCCGATTCCGGCGGCGGCGAGCAGGGTGGCGATGCAGGAGCCGACCTTGCCCGTGCCGTAGACGCGCACGTGGGTGCCGGATCGGCGGGCCAGGGCGCGTGCGCCGCCATCCCCGTCTCCGTGCGCGAGCGACGTGGTGGCCAGCTCGGGCGCGAGCCGGGCGCGAAGCCCGCCGGGCAGCGTCCGCAGCGCGCGGGCCGGGAAGTCGTCGAGCACGCCGGCGCCGGCGAGTAGGGTGATCAGCCGGTCAGCGGTTTCGGCGCTGATGCCGTAGGCGCGGGCGGCGGCGATCAGTGCCTGGTGGTCGCGGCTGCCGTCGAGCAGGCCGATCAGCACGGCCGCCCGGCCGATTCCGGAGATGGCGACGGCGCGGCGCGGATCGATCCCGATCTGCAGCGTGTCGTCGTCGCGCCAGACGGGAAGAAGGCCGGGCTTGAGGGCCAGTCTCATGCGGCCAGCATGACAGTGGCGGGTGACACTCTGACTGTGCGTCACCGTGGAGGAGGCCCTCATGACGGACAACCCGGAGCCAGAACGGCGTCCGTCCGGGGCGGATTCAGCCTCGGCCAGGACACGCAGGGCGGAGCCAGGACGGCATCCGTCCGGGGCGGATTCAGCCTCGGCCCGGGCAGGCAAAGCGGCGCCAGGGCGGCATCCGTCCGCGGCGGATCTGGCCGCGGCCAGGGACCTGACCATCCCCGATGTCGCGGGCCCCGGCCTGCGCGTGCTGTTCTCCGGGATCAATCCGGGCCTGTACTCGGCCGCCACTGGCTACCACTTCGCCCGGCCAGGTAACCGGTTCTGGCCGGCGCTGCACCAGTCCGGGTTCACCAGCCGCCAGCTCGCCCCGCACGAGCAGCAGCAACTGCTGGCCCTCGGGCTCGGCATCACCAACGCGGTCGCCCGGGCCACCGCGCGCGCCGACGAGCTCGAGCCGGGCGAGCTCGTCGAGGGCGGCCGGATCCTCGCCGCCAAGGTGGCCGGGCTCCGCCCGCGCTGGCTCGCGGTGGTCGGCGTCACCGCGTTCCGCGTCGCGTTCGGCGAGCGGCACGCGGTGGTCGGACCGCAGCGCGAGACGCTCGATGACACCCGGGTGTGGGTCCTGCCCAACCCCAGTGGCCTCAACGCGCACTGGACCGCCGCCGCCCTGGCCGAAGAGTTCGCCCGGCTGCGCCGGGCCGCAGCGACCTGACGCTCGAGCCGGGGTCACTTGCCTGGGCACGCGGGCAGCTCCCGCCGGTTCACTTTGCACACGCTACGACCAAAAATCAGTCCGGTTTGTCCGGACTCCATGGTCGTGCGGTGTGCAAAGTCAGGATGATCATGGAATGTCCGGGTGATCAAGGGGTAATCGCCGGAAAGTCCGAGTCCCCGGGCGGGCAGGTCGTGCGCCCCCCTTCCCCTGGGGGCGTACGGCCCGGCGAGTTCCCGCCCGGGAACTCCTTCTTTCCTGAACCTAGAACCCCGGCATCGGCCGATCAAGGGTGGCTGTGGACAGTGCGGTGGACAACCCGGGGGAAAGCCCGGAGTGTCCCTGTGCACAAGCGGGAACGGCCCTGGGGATTCCGTCCGGGACGGAATC
Source organism: uncultured Actinomycetes bacterium (assembly GCA_963702235.1). Lineage (GTDB taxonomy): Bacteria > Actinomycetota > Actinomycetes > Streptosporangiales > Streptosporangiaceae > PALSA-505. Next base: position 58,032 of record CAVPBZ010000002.1, on the reverse strand, counting down.
GCTTTGCCCCGACTGGCTGGGCGAGAGTTATCCACCGCCTGTGGACACAAGAAAGTCTGCCAGTCCGCAAAGTCTGACCGTCCGCGCACGTCCAGGCGGGTCTTGCCCCGGCCGCGCAGCTCAGTCGGTGTCGTCGCCCGCGGCTTTGTCCGCGGGGTTCTCCGCAGGGCCGACGGTGCCGTCCTCGCCAGCCGTGCCGTCCTTGGCCGCGGTGCCGTCCTCGGCACCGGTCTCGAGCGAGGAGATGTCGAGCTCCGGCCGGCCGCGGACGAACCCGTCAGGGTCGTCGAAGTCCTCGGCCGTCGGCAGCAGGTCCGGGTGGGACCAGAGGGCATCCCTGCCGTCGATGCCGCGGGCCTCGGTCAGGCCCTGCCAGATGACCGCCGCCTCGCGGAGCCGGCGGGGCCGCAGCTCGAGGCCGACCAGCGTGGCGAAGGTGCGCTCGGCCGGGCCGCCGGTCGCCCGGCGCCGCCTGATCGCCTCCGCCAGGGCATCCGCGTGCGGGAGCCGGTGCCCGGCGGCGGCGTCAACCACGGTGGCGACCCAGCCCTCGACCAGGGCAAGCGCCGTCTCCAGCCGGGCCAGGGCGTTCTTCTGCTCGGGCGTGTCCTCCGGCTGGAACAGCGCGCCGCCCGCCAGCGCCTCGCGCAGCGCTTCGGGGTTGGTCAGATCCACCTGCGGCAGGGCCGACCGCAGTAGCGAGGTGTCCACCGTCATGCCGCGGGCGTACTCCTCCACCGCGCCGAGCAGGCTGGCCCGCAGCCACGGGACGTGCCCGAACAGCCGCTGATGGGCCGCCTCGCGCAGCGCCAGGAACAGCCGGATCTCGTCGTCATCGACCGAAAGCCCGCGGCCGAACTCGGTGATGCCCGCCGGCAGCAGGGCGGCGGTTCCCTCCGGTCCCAGCGGCAGGCCGATGTCGGTGGAGCTGACCACCTCACGCGCCAGCGCGCCGACCGCCGCGCCGGTCTGCCCGCCCACCATCGCGCCGCCGATCTGCTGCATCATCGGCGCGAGACCGCCCAGGCCACCGCCGACCGCGCTCATGGCCGTGCGCATCTCCGGCGGGAGGTCGCCGAGGTCGTCCGGGTCCAGGGTGAACATGCCGCCCATCGTCTCGACGGCCTTGGCGGCGATCGGGTCGCAGAGCTTGGACCAGACGGGCAGCGTTGCCTCCACCCATTCCGACCGGCTCCAGGCCTGCGTCGAGCGGATCCCGGACGGGAACGTCGTGACGTCCCCGAGCCACAGGTCAGCCAGCCGTAGCGCCTCGTCCACCTGGCGCCGCTGGCTCTCGAGCACGCTGGGGTCGCCCTCGGCGACGACCGCGTGCCTGGCTACGTTCTTCGCCAGGTCCCAGTTGACCGGGCCGCCCTTCCAGGCCATCAGGTCGGCGAACTGGCGCAGCGCATCGGCGAACTGCTGCGGGTCGCCCAGCGGCCCGAGCGCCCCGAACGGGCCGCCCGCACCCGGCGACTGCCCGGCTCCGGACGGCTGCTGCGGATCGTCGGGCTCCTTATCCCGGTCACCCGGCAGCCCGAAGCCGAAGGGAGGATCAGCCATCTTCGCGGCCTCTCGGGCAGGATGGAAGGGTCATGTCCGCCACGTTATCTCGGGAGCAGCCTACTTTGACCATCCCAAACGCCCAGGTTCGCCGGCGGCGTAGCCATGATCAGGGCAGTGCCAGCGGGAATGGTCCCGTCGTCGCCATCACCGGCGCCGCCCGCGGGCTCGGGCACGCGCTCGCGGTCAGGCTGGCCGCATCCGCGCGGGTCAGGCGGGTCATCGCGATCGACGATCACCGCGGCGAGGCGACCGGCGTGACCTGGCGGGTAGTGGATGTGCGCGATCCCGCGCTGGCCAGCCGGCTGGCCGAGGTGGACGTCCTCGTGCACACCGACCTGGACCTGGCGCCGGAGTCCGACCGCAGCACCAGGCGGGCGTTCAACGTCCGCGGCGTGCAGACCGTGCTCACCGCGGCAGCGGCCGGCCGGGTCAGCCGGGTCATCCTGATCACCAGCGCGATGGTGTACGGGGCCCGGCCCGATAACCCGGTCCCGCTGCCGGAGTCGGCGCCGCTGGCTGCCGACCCGGACGGCAGCGTGGTGGGCGACCTGCTGGAGATAGAGGATCTGGCCCGTCGCTCGCCGCGGACCAACCCCGGCACGACGATCACCGTGGTGCGTCCCGCCGCGCTCGTCGGCGAGGGCGTGGATACGTTCGTGACCAGGCACTTCGAGGCCCCCAGGCTGCTCACGGTCAAGGGCAGCGCGCCCCGCTGGCAGTTCTGCCACACCGACGACCTCGTGTCCGCGCTGGAGCTCGCGGTGGCCGGCGATGTCAGCGGCGCTTTCGCGGTCGGCTGCGACGGCTGGCTGGAACAAGACCGGGTCGAGGAGCTGAGCGGACTGCGCCGGATCGAGCTGCCGCCCGGGCCGACCTTCGGCGCCGCCCAGCGGCTGCACCGGGTCGGGATCACCCCGGCGCCTGCCACCGATCTGAGCTACGTCGTCTACCCCTGGGTGGTGGACTGCGCCACGCTGCGCGCGGCCGGCTGGCGACCCGGCTACGACAACGAGACCGCGCTGGCGGCACTGCTCGAGCAGCGGACCGGGCGGCACGCCGTGGCCGGCCGGCGGCTGGCCGCGAAGGAGGCCACGATCACGGCCGCCGGGGCGACCGTTGCGGTCATCGGCACCGCGGCCATCGTGCGCCGGGCCCGCCGCCGCCGCCGCGACACGTAGCCCGGCGCCGTCCGGACACCGCCGGGACACGTAGCCCGGTGCCGTCCGGACACCGCCGCGCACAGGCCGCCAGGTGCAGGCCGCCGTCCTACGCAAACTCCCGTAACCTCCCGCAAAACGCCCGCGCGCGGGCGTCCCCTCGACGGCCCGCGGAGGCTGGGACGGCCTGAGCAAGGTACTTTGTCTCAGTGGACGTCATCAGGCTCATCGCCATCCGCGACACGCCGCTGTCGCTCGACGAGGTGCGGCTGGCCGTAGCCGACCCCGCGGCGGGCGGGATCGCGCTGTTCGCCGGGACGGTCCGCGACGACGACCGGGGCCGGCCGGTGACCCGGCTGTCGTATTCGGCCCATCCGTCCGCCGAGGAGGAGCTGCGCCGGGTCGCGGAGAAGGTGGCCGCCGACTTCCCTGTCCGCGGGCTGGCCGCCGTGCACCGGGTCGGTGACCTGGCGGTAGGTGATCTCGCGGTGGTCGTGGCGATGTCCTGCCCGCACCGGGCGGAGGCGCTCGAGGGCTGCCGGGTGCTGATCGACGAGATCAAGGCCGGCGTGCCGGTCTGGAAGCACCAGCACTTCGGGGACGGCTCCGAAGAGTGGGTGCACAGCGCGTAGTCTTCCCACCATGCCCCGGCGCGCCCTGACCTTGATTGTGGCCGGCGTCGCGGTCGTCATCGCGGCCGTGGTCGCCGCGGTCCTGCCCGTTCCGTACGTGATTCTCAGCCCGGGCCCGACGCTGAACACGCTGGGCAAGGCCCCGGGCGGCCAGCCCATCATCCAGATCCTGGGCCACCGGGTGCATCCCGTCGCCGGCCACCTCAACATGGTCACGGTCAACTTCCAGGGCGGCCCCGGCGACGAGATCAACATCTTCACCGCGCTGCGCGCCTGGCTCAGCTCGCAGAACGCCGTCGTCCCGCAGACCGAGGTGTTCGGCAGCGGGCAGACCCCGCAGCAGGTGCAGCAGCAGGACACCCAGCAGATGGCCAGCTCGCAGGAAACCGCGACCGCGGCCGCGCTGACCGAGCTACGGATCCCCTTCAAGACCCAGGCCCAGGTGGTCTCCACCGAGCCGAAGCTGCCGGCGGCCGGCGTGCTGAAGCCGGGTGACCTCATCACGCGCGTGAACGGCACGCCGATCACCAGCCTGGCCGCGCTGACCGCGCGGATCGGCGCCATCGGCGCCGGCCACCGGCTGCAGCTCACGGTCATCAGGAACAGGAAGACCGAGCACCTCAGCCTCACCACCGCGAAGATCCAGGGCCGTCCGGTCATCGGCGTGGTCGTCCAGCCGAGGTACCAGTTCCCGTTCGGGGTCACGATCAGGGTCGGCAACATCGGCGGCCCCAGCGCCGGCCTCATGTTCGCCCTGGGCATCATCGACAAGCTGGGATCGGTCAATCTCACCGGCGGCAGGTTCATCGCCGGTACCGGGGAGATTACGCCGAACGGTGCAGTCCTACCCATCGGCGGTATCCAGCAGAAGATGGCGGGCGCACGTGCCCAGGGGGCGACGGTCTTCCTGGTACCTACGGCCAACTGCGGGGACGCCGCCGGCGCGGTGCCCGCCGGGATGCGGCTGGTCAAGGTGAGCACGCTGGCCGAGGCGGTAGGCGAGCTGCAGGCGCTCAACGCGGGCCGTCCCGTAACCTCCTGCTGACGGCCCCCGCCATGTCACGGTCCGGTAAGCCGCCGTCAGGTAAGCCGCCGTCACCAGGTGCCGCGAGGGGGCGGGCGTGACCTTCCGATCTCCCGGCTCGGGCGCCCAGCCGGCCGCCGCCCCCGGCTGCTGCGGCGGTGGCCGCGGGTCGCCGTCGCCGTGGCGGGCGGCATCATCGCCGTGATTGCCGTGATCGTCGTGGTGTGCGGCGTGTGGACCGACTACCTGTGGTTCTCCTCGGTCGGCTACGTCTCGGTGTTCGCCACCACCTACGCCGTGAAGTGGGCGCTGTTCGGCATCGCCGGGCTCTTCATGGCCGTCGCGACCGGATTCAACGCGGCGCTTGCCTACCGGCTGCGGCCCGCGCACCGGCCGGTGTCGGCCGAACAGCGCGGACTCGACAGGTACCGGATAGCGCTCGAGCCGCGGCGCAGGCTCGCGCTCGGCGCGGGCGCCGCGCTGATCGGGCTGATCACCGGGCTGGCCGCTACCGGCGGCTGGCAGACCTGGCTGCTGTTCGCCAACCGGACGTCCTTCCACGCCCAGGATCCGCAGTTCCACCTGGACATCTCGTTCTTCGTCTTCGTGCTGCCGTTTTTCCGGATGATGCTCGGCTACCTGCTGACGGTCGTACTGCTCTGCCTGCTCGCGGCGGCGGGCGTGCACTACCTCTACGGCGGGCTGCGGCTGCAGCCGGTCGCCGGCCGCGCCACGGCCGCGGCCCGCGCTCACGTGTTCACCCTGCTCGGGCTGTTCGTGCTGCTCAAGGCCGTCGCCTACTGGACCGACCGGTACGGCATCGACCTGGCGCACGGCGGGACGGTCAGCACCGGCGCTTCCTATACGGGCGTGAATGCGATCCTGCCGGCCAAGACCGTGCTGGCGGCGATCGCGGTGGTCTGCGCCCTGCTGTTCTTCGCCGGCGCCGTGCGGCAGAGCGCGATGATGCCGGCCGTCGGCCTCGGGCTGCTCGTGCTGTCCGCGATCCTCATCGGCGGCGTCTACCCCGCGGTCGTGCAGCAGTTCAACGTCAAGCCGAACGCGCTGGCCAAGGAGACCCCCTACCTGCAACGGGAGATCGACAGCACCCGAAGCGCCTACGCGGTGAACGGCGCGGTGACGGAGCCGTACCAGGCGACGGCCGCCAGTGCGCCCGCCGTCGTCGCCGCCCGGGCCGCCGCGCTGCCCAGCGTCAGGCTTGTCGACCCCGGCGTGGTCTCCCAGACGTTCCAGCAGCTCCAGCAAGTGAAGAGCTTCTACAGCTTCCCCGGGCAGCTGGACATCGACCGCTACCGGGTGCCGGGTGCCGGGCCGCAGCCGCAGGACATGGTGGTCGGGGTCCGGGGGCTGAGCGGGCCGCCGTCCGGCCAGGCCAACTGGATCAACACGCACCTCGTTTACACCCACGGCTACGGGTTCGTGGCGGCGTCCGCCAATACCGTCCAGGCCAACGGCGACCCGTCCTTCACCGAAAGCGACATCCCGCCCAGGGGGACGCTCGGCTCCTTCCAGCCGCGGGTCTACTTCGGCGAGCAGCAGACGCAGTATGCGATCGTCGGCGCGCCGCGCGGCCGGGCACCGATGGAGTTCGACTACCCCGACCAGACCGCGGCGGGCCAGACGGACACCACCTACACCGGCGGCGGCGGCGTGCCCATCGGCTCGTTCTTCAGCCTGCTGCTGTACGCGGTCACGTTCCACGACCCCAACATGCTGCTGTCCGGTGCCATCAACGCCGACTCGAGGCTGCTCTATGTCCGCGACCCGCTGGCCCGGGTGGCGAAGGTGGCGCCGTTCCTCACCCTGGACGGCGACCCCTACCCGGTGGTCGCCGACCACGGCATCTACTGGGTGGTCGACGGCTACACCACCTCCGATGAGTACCCGTACTCCCAGCGGCTCGGCCTGCAGGCGGCCACGGCCGACAGCTCGAGCCCGGGCGGGGCCGCCTACGGCCAGTCCGGGACCCAGCTGAACTACATCCGCAACTCGGTCAAGGCCGTGGTGAACGCCTACACCGGCGCGGTCACGCTCTACCAGTGGGACGCCGCCGACCCGGTGCTGCACAGCTGGATGAAGGCGCTGCCGGGCATCATCAAGCCGCGCAGCGACATCCCGGCCGCGCTGCTGGCGCACCTGCGCTACCCGCAGGCGCTGTTCGGCGTCCAGCGCCAGATCCTGGCCAGCTATCACGTCCGCCAGGCCCAGCCGTTCTACGACGGGCAGAACTTCTGGACGGTGCCGGGCAACCCGAGCGGACTGACCCCCAACCAGGGGGCGCAGCCGCCGTACTACCTGACGATGCCGGTGCCCGGCTACCCCGTGCCCGAGTTCTCCCTCAGCACCTCGTTCGTCCAGCGCGGGCGGCCCAACATGGCCGCGTACATGACCGTGGACAGCAACCCGCTGTCACCGGACTACGGGAAGATCAGGATCCTCGACCTGCCGCAGGACGCTGCCATCCCCGGGCCCGAGCAGGTGCAGAACTCGTTCGAGACCGACCCGACGCCGTCCATCCAGCTGTCGCAGCTGCGCCGCGGGGGGTCGAAGGTGACCCTGGGCAACCTGATCACCCTGCCCGTCGGCGGCGGGTTCCTGTACATCGAGCCGGTCTACGTCGAGGCGTCCGCGGCCGGAAGCACCGGGGCGTATCCCACCGTCCAGCGGGTGTTCGCGTCGTACGCCGGGAACGTCGGCTACGGCCAGACGCTGACCGACGCGCTCAGCCAGCTGTTCGGCCACACCGCCGGCCAGCCGGGCAGCGGGCCGGGCAGCAAGCCGGCCCGGGGAGGTGGCGGCGGCAGCCGGGCGAACGCGGCCGCACTCGGCTACCTCAAGCAGGCGCAGGACTATTACCAGCAGGGCCAGTCTGCGCTGCGGAGCGGCAACTTCGCCGCGTACGGCCAGGACATGACCAAGATGAAGGCCGCGCTCGACCACGCGCAGCAGGCGGCCGCGGCGGCCCGTCAGCACCCCGGCCGGCCGGTAGTGGCGCCGCCGGCCGTCACTGCACACACCAGGTTCACGGTGGGCGTACGCTTCGATTCTGACGGGAAAATCTTCAGTAGTGCTGCTAGCGCAGCTACTCGCCTGACCGCAACGGCCGCAGCCACAGGAGAGGAGCAAGATCGGTTGTGTCGCCTCGTGTTCTTATTGACGCGACCACCGTTCCGGCCGACCGCGGCGCGCTCGGCCGCTACGTTGAACGGGCTGATCGCCGCCCTCGCGGCCGCGGGCGCGGACCTGGCCATTGCCTGTCAGCGCGCCGACGAGGAGCGATACACCCGGCTCGTGCCCGGCGCGAACGTGGTGGCCGGCCCGACCGCGATCGCGCACCGCCCGGCCAGGCTGGCCTGGGAGCAGACCGGCCTGCCGATGGTCGCCCAGCAGGTGAGCGCCGACGTCATCCACGCGCCGCACTACTCGATGCCGCTGCGGCCGCCGGCCCCGACCGTGGTCACGATCCACGACCTGACCTACTTCACCGAGCCCGCGCTGCACAGCGCCGTCACCGCCGCCTTCTTCAAGTCGGCGGTCCGTACCGCCGTCCGCCGCGCGAGCAGGCTGATCGTGCCGTCCAAGGCGACCAGGGACGAGCTGGTCCGGGTGCTCGGCGCGGACCCGACCAGGATCGACGTCGCCTACCACGGCGTGGATCACGTGCTGTTCCACCGTCCCGACCCGGACCGGGTGCGGCAGGTCTCCGACCGCCTCGGCCTGCACGGCAAGCCCTACATCGCCTATCTCGGCGCGCTCGAGCCGCGCAAGAACGTGCCCGCGCTGATCAGGGGGTGGGCCGCCGCGGTGGCCGACCTGGAGACCCCGCCGGCGCTCGTGCTCGGCGGCGGCAGCGGCTGGAGCGAGGAAGTGGACACGGCGGTCGCCGCGGTGCCCGCCCACCTGCGGCTGGTACGCCCCGGCTACCTGCGCTTCACCGATCTTCCCGGCTATCTCGGCGGCGCGCTGGTGGTGGCCTTCCCCAGCCGGGGCGAGGGGTTCGGCCTGCCGGTGCTCGAGGCAATGGCCTGCGGCGCGCCCGTGCTGACCACGCACCGGACATCGCTTCCCGAGGTGGGCGGGGACGCGGTCGCGTATACCGAGCCGGACGCCGAGAGCATCCGCGACGCGCTGCGGGCGCTGATCGGGGATCCCGGGCGGCGCGACGCGCTGGGCGCCGCGGGCGAGGCGCGGGCCCAGGAATTCACCTGGGCGGCGTCGGCAGAGGCGCACCTGGTCTCGTACCAGCGTGCGGCCGAGCAGCGAGCAGAGTAACCTCCCTGCTCATGCCAGCCGATTCACGCGCGCCAGCCGGCCGTGGCGAGCCGCTCGAGGCCATCCTCCTGGTCGGCGGCCGGGGCACCAGGCTGCGGCCGCTGACCATATCGGTCCCCAAGCCGCTGCTGCCCACCGCGGGCGTGCCCTTCCTCGCCCACCAGCTGGCCCGGGCGGCGTCCTGCGGGGTGACCAGGGTCGTGCTGGCCACCTCGTACCGGTCGGAGATGTTCGCCGAGTGCTTCGGCGACGGCGCCGGGCTGGGCCTGGAGATCGACTACGTGCACGAGGAGGAGCCGCTCGGCACCGGCGGCGGGATCCGGAACGCCGCCGCCCAGCTGCGCAGCGGGCCGGACGACCCGGTCGTGGTGCTGAACGGCGACATCCTGTCCGGCCATGACCTGCGGGCGCAGCTCGACATGCACCGCAAGGCCGACGCCGCGGTCACGCTGCACCTGGTGGAGGTGGACGACCCGGCCAGGTTCGGCTGCGTGCCGACCGACGACAGCGGCCGGGTGACCGCGTTCCTGGAGAAGACCCCCCACCCGGTCTCCAACCGGATCAACGCGGGGTGCTACGTGTACGCCCGGCGCGCCATCGACGAGATACCGCCGGGCCGGGTGGTGTCGGTCGAGCGCGAGACCTTCCCCAGCCTGATCGAGTCGGGCCAGGTCGTCATGGGGTTCGTGGACAACGCGTACTGGCTGGACGTGGGCACGCCGGAAGCCTTCGTGCGCGGTTCCTGCGACCTGGTGCTCGGCCGCCTGACCTCGCCCGCGGTGCCCGGCCCGGCCGGCCAGGCGCTGGTGCTGCCCGGCGCCAGCGTCGATGCCAGCGCCAACGTCACCGGCGGCACCGCCGTCGGCGCGGGCGCCACCATCGGCCCGGGCGCTACCGTGGTCGGCAGCGTGCTGTTCGACGGCGCGTCCGTCGCGGCAGGCGCGCAGGTCAGCGGCAGCGTGCTCGGCCGGGGCGCCCGGGTGGAGAGCGGCGCGGTGCTCGACGGCGCGGTGATCGGTGACGAGGCCAGCATCGCCGCGGGCAACGAGCTGCGCGACGGGGTGCGGGTCTGGCCCGGCGTGGAACTGGGCCCGGTTTCTATCAGGTTCTCCACCGACGCCTGAGATCTGCCGACGCGCCGGATCAGAGGCGCAGATTCGGCCAGGTTCAGGCGGGGCATGTGCTCGGACGACCAGCGTTCGGCGAAGCCGACAGCTGGGCGGCCGAGTGCGTGCCCCAGCCGGCGGAGGATCAGGTGGCCCTCGGCCGTGGCGCGGAACGACCGGTCGCATAGGGTGCGGCCATGGGCGTAACCGACAGCGCGTTGCGGCGGGTGCTGGCCAGGGCCAGGGACGGCAAGCCCCTCGACAGGGCTGAGGCAGAGGTCGCGCTTCATGCTCGCGGCGAGCCGCTGTCCGCCCTGCTCGGCCACGCCGGCCGGGTCCGCGACGCCGGTCTCGTGGCCGCGGGCAGGCCGCACGTCATCACCTACTCGCGCAAGGTCTTCATCCCGCTGACCAGGCTCTGCCGGGACCGGTGCGGGTACTGCACCTTCGCCACCGTCCCCGGGAAGCTGCCGGCGCCGTACCTGTCCCCGGATGAGGTCCTCGACGTCGCGCGGCGCGGCGCGGAGCTGGGCTGCAAGGAGGCGCTGTTCACCCTGGGCGACCGCCCGGAAGACCGCTGGCAGCAGGCCCGCGCGTGGCTGGACGAGCGCGGCTACGACGACACCCTCTCCTACGTCCGGGCGATGGCCATCCTCGTGCTGGAGGAGACCGGCCTGCTCCCGCACCTCAATCCGGGCGTGCTCTCCTGGCAGGACTTCCAGCGGCTCAAGCCGGTCGCCCCGTCGATGGGCATGATGCTCGAGACCACGGCGACCCGGCTGTTCGCCGAGCGCGGCGGACCGCACTTCGGCAGCCCGGACAAGGACCCCGCCGTGCGTCTGCGCGTGCTCGAGGACGCCGGGCGCTGCGCGGTCCCGTTCACCACCGGCATCCTGATCGGCATCGGCGAGACGCTGGCCGAGCGGGCCGACTCGATCCTGGCCATCAGGCAGGTCGCCCGCGAGTACGGCGGCATCCAGGAAGTCATCGTGCAGAACTTCCGGGCCAAGCCGGACACCAAGATGCGCGGCGTGCCGGACGCCGATCTCGAGGACCTCGCGGCGACGATCGCCGTCGCCCGGCTGGTCCTCGGTCCCGGCATGCGGATCCAGGCGCCGCCCAACCTGATCGGCGACCAGTACTCGCTGATCCTGCGGGCCGGCATCGACGACTGGGGCGGCGTCTCGCCGCTGACCCCCGACCACGTCAACCCCGAGCGGCCCTGGCCGCAGGTCGCGGAGCTGGCCGAGCGCACCCGCGCCGCCGGGTTCAGCCTGCGCGAGCGGCTGACCGTCTACCCCGGCTACATCCGCGAGCCGTGGCTGGATCCCCGGCTGGCCGGGCACGTGGCCCGGCTCGCCGACCCGGCCTCCGGCCTGGCCGACGAGCAGGCGGTACCGGCCGGCCTGCCCTGGCAGGAGCCGGACGGCAGCTGGGGCGAGTCGGCGGGGCGGACCGACCTGCACGTCACGATCGACACCACCGGCCGCACCAGCGACCGCAGGGACGACTTCGGCGAGGTCTACGGTGACTGGGCCGAGGTCGGCACCAGGATCACCGCCCGGGCCCCGCAGCGGCTGCGGTCCGACGTGGCCGCGGCACTGCGCCGCGCCGAAGCCGATCCCGCCGCGCTCAGCGACGACGAGGCGCTCGCCCTGCTGGACGCCGACGGCCCCGAGCTTGACGCGCTGGCCGCGCTGGCCGACGCCGTCCGGGCGGACGTGTCAGGCGACGACGTCACCTACGTCGTCAACCGCAACATCAACTTCACCAACGTCTGCTACACCGGCTGCCGGTTCTGCGCGTTCGCCCAGCGCCGCACCGACGCCGACGCCTACACGCTGTCCCTGGACCAGATCGCCGACCGCGCCGCCGAGGCCTGGGCCGCGGGCGCGACCGAGGTCTGCATGCAGGGCGGCATCCACCCGGACCTGCCCGGCACCGCCTACTTCGAGATCGCCGCCGGGGTCAGGCAGCGGGTCCCGGACATGCACGTGCACGCGTTCTCGCCGATGGAAGTGGTCAACGGCGCGTCCCGCACCGGGCTGCCGATCCGCGAGTGGCTGGTGCGCGCCCGCGAGGCCGGCGTCGGCTCGCTGCCCGGCACCGCCGCGGAAATCCTGGACGACGACGTGCGCTGGGTGCTGACCAAGGGCAAGCTGCCCACCGCGACCTGGATCGAGGTCATCACCACCGCCCACCAGCTCGGCATCCCCACCTCGGCCACGATGATGTACGGGCACGTGGACACCCCGGCGCACTGGGTCGGGCACCTGCGGGTGATCCGCGGCATCCAGGAACAGACTGGCGGCTTCACCGAGTTCGTGCTGCTCCCGTTCGTGCACCAGAACGCGCCCATCTACCTGGCCGGGCTGGCCCGCACCGGCCCGACCCGCCGGGAGAACCGGGCCGTGCACGCGGTGTCCAGGCTGCTGCTGCACGGGGCGATCGGCTCGATCCAGTGCTCCTGGGTCAAGCTGGGCGACGACCTGCTCCTGGACCTGCTCCGCGGCGGCGTCAACGACCTGGGCGGCACCCTGATGGAGGAAACCATCAGCAGGATGGCCGGCTCGCAGAACGGCTCCTACAAGACGATCAGCCAGCTCGCCGCCATGGTCGCGCCCACCGGCCGGCCCCTCCGCCAGCGCACCACCACCTACGGCCAGGTGTCCCCCGAGCGCCAGGCAGCCGCCGCGGCCAGCGACGGCGTGTGCTCTTCCGTCCGTACCCCGCTGCCCCTGATTAGCTGAGGCACGCACTCGGACTGCCCGTCAGAGGTAACGGACGAACGGTGACACGTCCCGGTCCGGGCGGGGTGGCGGGGGAGCAGCGGGGCGTCCTACCCCGATGGCGCCCATGGGCTGCCAGTCTGACGGGAGCCCCAGCACGCTGACGGCTACGTCGGGGCAGAAGAGCGTGCTGGAGACCCAGCAGGAGGCTAGGCCCTGGGCGGCCAGGGAGACCAGCAGGTTCTGCACGCCGGCGCCCATGGCGACGAGGAACATCGCGCGCTCGGCGGCGGACCGGCGGGGGTCAGGGTAGGGGTGGGCGGCGTCGGTGACCAGGCACGGGACGATGAGCACGGGGGCGCGGCGCAGGGGCTCGCCGCGGCGGACGCGGCGCTCGATCTGCTCGGGTGTCATGCCGTCGGCGCGCAGGTCGGCCTTCCAGGCGTCGAGCATGGCGTCGAGGAGTTGATGTCGAGCGCGTTCGGAATCGAGAACCGCGAAGCGCCAGGGGATGCTGTGGTGCGGGGCGGGGGCGGTGAAGGCGGCCTCGATGGCGCGGCGGACCGCGGCCGCCTCGACCGGCTGGGCGGAGAACTCGCGGACGGTGCGCCGGGCCAGCGGCACGTCCGCCGAGCCGTACAGGAACATGTCCTCGCTGGCCGGCCGGATGAGGGCCGCGGCGCCCGGGCCGTCGTCGGCGGTCACGAGGTGGCCCAGGCCGCGGACGACGGCGGCGGGGATGCCGGCGGTCTTGCCCTTGGCCAGGTCGGCGGCGGCGGCGATCTCGTCGGCCACCGCGGCCACCGTGACCTCCAGCAGGTTCCCGAACGAGTCCGTCTGGCCGCGGTCGTCGCGCAGCGGGACGATGCCGGCGGCACCGATCGCGGCGTCGGTCTGCCCGTTCCGCCACGGCCTGCCCAGGGTGTCGGTGATGATCACGGCGACGCGGACGCCCAGCCGCCGGCCAGGTCCTTGCGCAGCCGCCGGGCCGACGCGTCCGGATCCTCGGGCAGCAGGGCCACCGTTCCCCGCGGCGTGTTGGAGTTGTCCACGCCCGCGGCGGCCAGCACCAGGCCGTGCCTGGTCTCGACGATCCTGGTCTGGCCGCGCCGGGCGACGAGCCGGACCGTCTCGGCGTCGATCGCCTGCTCCCGGTCGCCCAGGACCAGCCGTCCCTCGGCCTTGCTGATGATCTTCGAGGTGATGACGAGGATGTCGCCGTCGCGCAGGCCGGGTGCGGCGGTCTCGATCAGCGCCGCCAGGTCGGTGCCCGGCGTGACCTCCGGCAGCCCGGCTACCCCGGTGATGCTGATGCTGGTCACTGGACCAGCTCCGCCGCCAGGGCGAGCGCGGCCCGGGCCAGCTCGGCCGTGGTGGCCGGGTCGCGCATGTACAGCGGGACAGCGCGGACCGTGATGCCGGCCAGCGCGGGGTCATCGACGGCCGCCTTGTCCTGGTCGTTGACCAGCCACCCGTCGAGAAGGTCCGGCCCGAAGTGCGCGGCGACGGCAGCCGCGCTGGTCTGCACGCCGATCGCGGTCAGGCAGGCATCGGCCATGCCCCGCACGGGCGCCCCGCCGATGATCGGCGAGACACCGACGACGACCTTGGCCCCGACCGCTGCGCGGATGCCGGGAACGGCCAGGATCGGGCCGATGCTCACGACCGGGTTGGACGGCGGGAACAGGACGACGTCCGCAGCCGCGATCGCGTCGAGAACGCCGGGCGCCGGGGTGGCCTGCGCTGCCCCGGTCGGGGTGATCTGCACCGCCGGGACCTCGGCGTGCAGCCGCACCCACCATTCCTGGAAGTGGATGGTGCGGCGGCTGCCGTTCTCCTCGATGACGACGTGCGTCTCCACCCGGTCATCGGACATCGGCAGCAGCCGCACGCCCGGCTGCCACCTGCGGCACAGCTCGTCGGTGACCGCGGACAGCGGGCTGCCCGCGGTGAGCATCCGGGTCCGGACGATGTGCGTGGCCAGATCCTTGTCGCCCAGGGCAAACCAGTCCGTGCCCGCGCCGTAGGCGGCCAGTTCGCCCTGTACGGTGAAGGACTCGCCGGCCCGGCCCCAGCCCTGTTCCTCGCTGATCCCGCCGCCGAGCGTGTACATCACGGTGTCAAGGTCTGGGCATACCCGCAGGCCGTACACGGTGATATCGTCCCCGGTGTTGCCGATGACGGTGATCTCGGCGTCCGGGGCGGCAGCCCTGAGGCCGCGGAGAAACCGGGCGGCTCCCACGCCGCCGGCGAGCACGGTGATGCGCATGGCGGACAGTCTCGCAGGTCCCGCCGCCGGGCATTCTTCCGCGTGCCGTGGCGGCAGGCAGGTCGGCTGTGGAAAGCTGCCAGCCATCACCAGACACCTCAGGGAGTGCCAAGTGATACGCAACGAAGCACAGCGGGTGCGCGAGCCCGCGGCGTGGCTGCTGCTGGCGGCCATGGCGCTCAGCGTCATCGTCGGAGTCTGGACCCTGCTGAGTGCGCAGAGCACGCTGGTGGACCGGATCGTCACCGCACTGCCCGGCAGCAGGCTGAACTTCGGTGATCGCGGGCTCGACGCCTTCGGCTACTTCGGCGCCATCTACATAACGGCGCTGCCGGCGGTCGCCGTGGTGCTCGCGACGCTCACCGGTCAGAAGGTGAACCGCTCCAGGGAGGTGACCCTGGCCGCTGTCGTGCTGCAGGCCGCCGCGCTCGTGCTCAGCGTGATCTGCTGGCTGGCCGCGTCCGGCTCGGACCTCTCGACGGCGGGCAAGATCCAGAACTTCGTCGCCGATCTCGTCTTCATCATCGTCGCGGTGGCCGGCCTGCTGTTCACCCTGACCGTGCTGCGCGCCACCGAGATGCAGCCCGCCCCGGCGGCGTCGGCCGCGCAGGCGTCGGCCGCGGCCACCCAGCAGTTGACCGGGCAGCCCGGGTACGGGCAGCCCGGGTACGGCCAGCCCGGGTACGGACAGCAGCCGGGCCGGGTCCCGCAGCCCCAGGGGCAAGGGCAGGCGCACACCCAGGCTGGTTACGGCCAGCCGGGCCAGCCGCGGTATGCCCAGCAGGGCTACGGGCCGCCGCAGCCAGGGCGGCCGCCGCAAGCGCAGGGCCGCCAGCCGCAGGGCCAGCAGCCGCACACCCAGCCTGGCTACGGCCAGCCCGGCCAGCAGGCCTACGCCCAGCCCGGGCAGGGATACGCCCAGCCGGGGCAGCAGGCCTACGCGCAGCCCAGTCAGGGTTACCCGCACACCGGCCAGGTGTACATCCCGCCGGGCTACGGGTCGCAGCCGGGGGAGCCGGGGCAGCCAGGGCAGCCAGGGCAGCCGGGGCAGCCGGGCTACGGCCAGCCTGGCCACGGACAGCGGGGCTACGCCCAGCCTGGCTACGGGCAGCAGCAGGGTTACGGTCAGCAGGCGCAGCCGCAGCCGCAGCCGCAGCAGGGATACGGTGAGCAGCCGGGCCGGACCGCGCCCGGGCCGGCCGGCCAGCAGGCCGCGACGCCCGGCCAGCAGCCCGGCGACGGGGATCACCGGCCAGCGGGCGAAGACGAGGACCCCGCCTAGATCCGGCCGCGATCGTCACGGCAACCACCGTGCGCGCCCGGGGCGCGTACGGCATCTTCCGCTGCCCAGCGAGCAGACTTTTCCGTCATCCCGGGGCAACGCGCTGTCATTATCACCTCCCCAGCTTGACTGTGTGGAAGACACGCGCGTGTAATTCCACTAATGTAGTTTCTGCGCCCGGGGACGGGACGCGAGACTACGGGGACTCCGGGAGGGGGTAGGAGGTGCGCCGTGACTGAAACTGTTGCCGTGTCAGCGCCTGGCATCTTCGGTGTCACAGAGGATGAGGCAGAGGAACTCGGCTGGCAGGAACGCGCGCTCTGCGCGCAGACGGACCCGGAGGCGTTCTTCCCTGAGAAGGGCGGCTCGACCCGCGAGGCAAAGCGGGTCTGCGGGAGCTGCGAGGTCCGCTCGGAGTGCCTGGGGTATGCCCTGGAGCACGATGAGCGGTTCGGCATCTGGGGAGGACTTTCCGAGCGCGAACGCCGCCGCCTGAAGCGGCAGGCAGGCTAGCAAGCCACGGGCTTACCGCCGCCCGCTAGCGGCGGCTGGTACCCGGCACGCAGTCCCTGAGCCCGCGTGGCCAGGGCTGCCGAGCAGCACACTTTCCCAGACGGAGGCCGCTCGGTTCGCGTATTGTTCACGCTGACCAGCCCGCCAGGCCGGGTCCGGAGCGGCGCGTTGCGGTCCGGACGGCCCGGGCAACTTCCACCAGTCAAGCGGACCCTTGTCGCCGAACGATACTCATCTCGAACACGTAGTCACGGCCGTCATCGTCGCCCACGACGGAGCCGAGTGGCTCCCTCGTGTCATCGACGCCGTGCTCGGGCAGGCTCATCTGGTCCAGCGCATCGTGGCCGTCGACACCGGCAGCCGGGACCGCAGCGGGGCCGTGCTCGCCGATCTGCTGGGCCCGGCGGCCGTGTTCGGGATGGAGCGCGACACCGGTTATGGCGCCGCGGTCGCGACCGCGCTGCAGCACCGGGCCGCGACCGCCCCCGTGCTGCCCAGCCACCAGGGCGCGGCCGGCGGCCAGGACCGGCGGAGCTGGGGCGACCGGCCGCCGGACGAGTGGGCGGGGCATGCCGCGATGGGCGGCTACCAGCCTGGCCGTCCCGCCGGGGACGGGCCGACCGAGTGGATTCTGGCTGCTGCACGACGACTGTGAGCCCGATCCCGACGCGCTTGCCGAGCTCCTGCGCGGTGCCGCCGAGACGCCTGGCGTGGCCGTCCTCGGCCCTAAGGTGCTCGACTGGTCGGACCGGCGGGTGATCCTCGAGGCCGGCCTGGCGATCGACACGGCCGGCCGGCGCATCAGCGGCACCGAGCCGCGGGAGATCGACCAGGGCCAGCAAGACGGTGACCGGGACGTGCTCGCCGTCAGCAGCGCGGGGATGCTCGCCCGCAGGGACGTCTGGGATGAGGTCGGCGGCTTCGACATCGGGCTCTCCCTGTTCCGTGACGACGTGGACTTCTGCTGGCGGGTGCACGCCGCGGGGTACCGGGTACGGGTCATCACCGACGCGGTCGTCTACCACCTCGAGGCCTCGGCCAGGGGGCGCAGGCAGGTCTCCGCCGCCCCGCACCCCAAGCGGGCCGACCGGCGCAATGCGCTGATCGTGCTGCTGGCCAATCTGCCGCTGCCCGCGATGATCGCCGCGCTGGCCGGGAACGCGGCCCTGTCGGCGGCCCGGATCCTGTTCTTCCTGCTCGCCAAGCGCCCGGAAGCCGCACGGGACGAAGCGGCGGCGTGCGGCTCCCTGCTGGCCCGTCCCGGGCTGATCTTCGGTGCCCGCCGGCGCCGCCGTGGCCGCGGCAGCCGCCGGGCCTACGGCGCGCTGCGATCACAGGTCCCCCGCGGCAGGTCACTGCGCAAGCTGGCCGAGTTCGCGGCCGCGACGCTGTCCCCGTCGTCGCGGGCCGAGGCCGTCGGCACCCATCACGCCTCCGACGACCCGTCAGAAGACGATTCGCTGCTCACCGACTCCGGGCTCGCCCAGCGGATCCTCACCAATCCCGGCATCCTGCTGTTCACCGCGCTGACCGTGATAGCCCTGGTGTCCGAGCGGTCGCTGCTCGGCTCGGGCCCGCTCGGCGGCGGGGCGCTGCTGCCGGCCTGGGGCGGGGCGTCGGGCCTGTGGGGCGAGTACCTGGCCGGCTTCCACGCCTTCGGCGCGGGCTCGGCCGCCAGCACGCCGCCGTACGTCGCGGTCATGGCGGTCATCTCGACGATCCTCGGCGGCAAACCCTGGCTGGCCGTGGAGGTGATCCTGCTCGGCTGCGTCCCGGTCTCCGGGGTCGTCGCCTACCTCGCCTCCCGCCGGGTCAGCGCGTACACGCCGGTCCGGGTGTGGCTGGGCGCGTCCTACGCCCTGCTGCCGGTCGCCACCGGTGCGGTCGCGGCGGGGCGGTTCGGCACCGCGGTCGTCTTCATGCTCGTGCCGCTCATCGCCGCCAGCGCCGGCCGGATGCTCACCCAGCAACGACGGCGGGCCCGCCGGGCCGCGTGGGCGACCGGCCTGCTGATCGCGGTCGCGGCGGCATTCGTGCCGCTGGTGTGGGTGCTGGCGGTCATCATCGCCGCCCTGGCGGGGCTCGCCTTCGCCCGGACCCGCCGGGCCATGGCCGTGAACCTGGCCATCGTCGCGCTCGTCCCGCCCGTACTGCTGGCACCGTGGACGCTCGACGTCGCCCGGCACCCGTCCGCACTGCTGCTCGAGGCTGGCCTGCACCAGCTCGGACTGGCCAGCAGCCACCTCCGCGCGAGCTCGCTGCTGCTGCTCAGCCCGGGCGGGCCGGGCACGCCGCCGGTCTGGGTGGCCGCG
The DNA here is from genome assembly GCA_963702235.1 of uncultured Actinomycetes bacterium. GTDB lineage: Bacteria > Actinomycetota > Actinomycetes > Streptosporangiales > Streptosporangiaceae > PALSA-505. Next base: position 39,149 of record CAVPBZ010000002.1, on the reverse strand, counting down.
GGGCTGGTCCTGGCCGCGCTCGCCGCGCTGCTGCTGCGCCGCCGCGGGTTCGCTGTCGCGGCGTCCTGGGGCGTGGCGGTGTCCGGCCTGCTGACCGCGATCGCCGTGAGCAGGTTCCTGGTCAGGCCGCCCGGCGGCGGTCCTGTGGTCGCGGCGTGGCCCGGTACCGCGCTCGTCGTCGCGGCTCTCGGCCTGCTGCTCGCCGTCGCGGCGGTCGGCGACGACCTGCCTGCCCTGTTCACCGGGGGCAGGCTGATCAGGGCGGGCGTCTGCGCGATGACGCTCGCCGCGTGCGCCGCGCCGGTGCTGACCGCGGCGTACTGGCTGATGAACGGCGTGGCCGGCCCGGTCACCAACATCGCCGGGCCGGTGCTGCCCGAGTTCGTGTCCGTGTCGTCAGCGGGTGGCCTGCAGCTGCGCACGCTGGTGCTCCGCCCAGGACCCGCATCGGTGGGCTACACGCTGCTGCGCAACAGTGACCCGCCGCTCGGCGCCGAGGCGCTCACGGCGCCGCCAGCCGCCGGGCAAGCGCTGGACCGGGTCGTGGCCGGCCTCACCGCGCCGAACGGCAGCGACGCAGGCAACGTGGGCGCGGCGCTCGCGCAGTTCGCGATCGGCTACGTCCTGCTGCCCGCCCCAGTGGACCAGGGACTCGCCCGGCAGCTGGACGGCGTCGTGGGGATGCGGCCGGTGAGCCAGACCCCGTCGTTCGAGCTATGGCGGGTCACCGCGCCCACGGCGCGGGTCAGCGTGGTCGAGCCCAGCGGAGCCCGGGTCGCCCTGCCGTCCGGCACGGTGAACGTCTCCGCTGCCGCGGCGCCAGCCCCGGGCGGGACGCTGGTGCTCGCCGAGCCAGCCAGCGGCAGCTGGCACGCGGCGCTCAACGGTCACCCGCTCGCGCCGCTGCCGAGCCCGGTATCCGGCTGGGCGCAGGGATTCCGGCTCCCGGTCGGCGGCGGCAGGCTCGACATCACCAGGGACGAGACGTGGCGGGACCTCATGGTCGCCCTGGAAGCGGTGATCCTGGTGGTGGTGGGAGCCCTCGCGCTGCCAGGAGCGAAGGATGATTCGGCCCCGGACACAGGTGAGGGCGCGGCCGAGGGCCGCACCCGCCGCACCAGCCACACGACCGCGCCGAGCGGCCGCGGCGCCCGCGGCCGGCCCGCCGGCCCGCGCCGCAGCGGTCACGGGACCCGCTCGCCAGGCCGCCGGCGTCGTCCCGGCGGGGACGGCGCAGACAGCACAGGCCCGCGCCGCGTCCTGGCCGCGGCCGGGCGTCCTTCGGACGGTTACCTGCCGTCCCGGCCCGACAGCCTGCCGCCGGACCTGGCGGCCGGAGACGACGGCGCGGGCCAGCCTCCGCAGGCGCGGGACGAAGCGTCAGGGCTGGCCGCCCGGCGACCCGCCAGGCCGGGTGCAGGAGACTGACTGGTGAAGATCCCGGCAGCCAACAGGTTCACCGTCTTCGGGCTGGTCGTGCTCGCCCTGGTCGCGCTGGCCGGCGTGGCCTGGCTCAGCAAGCCCGTCACGGTCTCGGCAAGCCAGCAGCCAGCCGCGCCGCGCTCCGTCCCGGTGAGCGTCAGCGAGCGCGCCTGCCCGGCCCCCGGCGCGCCTGGCAGCCGCAACACCGGCCTGGCCGTGCTGGCCGCGGCCGGGCATCCGGGCGCGGGCCAGGCCGTGATCAGCAGGTTGTCCGCAACCGGCAGCGCGGCCAGCCCGCTCCGTACCCTGACCCAGCCCGGTATCCAGTCCGTAGCCGCCGTGCCCGCTGCGACGGCCGGCCCAGCCAGCCCAGGCGCGACCGCCAAGAGCGCGGCCGTCGTCCAGCCGGGCGGGGTGATGGTCCAGGCGACCGGCGCGATGGCCCAGGGCCTGGCCGCGGAGCAGACCTCCGCGGGCGGAGTGGTCTCGGCGAGCTGCGGAAGCCCGGGCACCGACTTCTGGTTCGCCGCTCCCGGCCAGCAGTCGGCCGGCGCCATCCAGCTGGCTCTCATGAACGTTGACAGCCAGGCCAGCACAGTGAGCGTGGACATCTACACCGACACCGGCCCGCTCCAGACCGGCGTCGACACCGGGATCAGCGTGCCCGCGCACGGGCTGGTCGTCCAGTCCCTGGCCAGCCTCGTCCATGGCTCGCGGGCGGTCGCGCTGCACGTCCGCACCAGCGTCGGCCGTGTCGTGGCCGCGCTGCAAGAGAGCACGCGGCCGGGCGACGCCGGGCAGTGGCTGCCGCCAGCGCAGTCGCCGTCCACCCGCCTGGTGATGCCCGGCATGCCCGCGGCCCAGGGCACGCGGGTGCTCTACGTCGCGGACAGCGGGAGCAGTGACGCGCAGGTCAAGCTCACCGTGGTCTCTCCCGGCGGGACGTACCAGCCGACCGGCGGCGGCGCGATCGCCATCCCGGCCGGATCGGCCAACCGGATCGACCTGCCCTCGCTGTCCGGGGTGGCCGGCGCGCTGGTGCTGAGCTCCACCGTGCCGGTGACCGCGGCCGTCACCCTACCGGGCGCACAGAAGGGCGCACTGGGCGCGATGACTGCCGCGGCGCCTGCGCTGCAGGAACAGGGGGTGCTGGCCGACGTCGGCCAGCACCCGGACACCACCACGCTGGTGCTGTCGGCCACCGGGCGCGCGGCGCGGGTCAGCCTGCGCACCGGCGTGACCGGCCTGACATCGGGCGGCAGCAGCGCCACCCGGCTGGTGTCAGTTCCGGCCCGGCACAGTCTCACGGTCACCATCGCCTCGGCGCGGGGCTCGCATGAGAGCGCTGGCTTCGGCCTGGTGGTCACCCCGCTGCCCGGCTCCGGCCCGGTGTACGCGGGGCGGGTGCTCGCCCAGCCAGGCGGCAGCGTGCTCGGCATCCTGCCGGTGGCCAGCGCGCTGACTTCGGTCCCGCTGCCCCAGGTCCGCAACTCGCTGGCGACCACCGCCCCCTGACACCAGCTGTTCCTGAGCTTGTCGATGCCTACTTTTACCCCACCCAAGGGGGAAAACTAGCCATCGATAAGATCGCCGCGGGCCGGTGCCGTGCCGCGGGTCAGGGGTGCCGGGATGCGGGTCGGTCATGCACGGGGGGGACCCGCGTGTCGCGTACCGGCGTCATGCACGGGGGGGTCGCGGGGGGGACCCCCCTGCGTGTCGCGTACCGCCGTCATGCACGGGGACCCGCGGGGGGACCCCGCGTGTCGCGTACCGGCGTCATGCACGGGGGGGTCGCGGGGGGGCACCCCCCGCGTGTCATTCGTCTTCGTCGTAGCCGGGGTCGACGGTCTCGGGATCGATGCCCAGCAGGTTGGCGAACTCCTCCACCACGACGTCGAGCACGAGCTCGGCCAGTTCCTCCTCGCCGTCCGCGCGGGCCAGCAGCGCGCGCCGGTAGAGGATGATGCGCGGGCCGTGATCCAGGTCCTCGGGATCTCCCGGATCCGGGCTCCAGCCTGGCCAGCGGCACCGCGTCCCGCGCGTCGTCGGGCGGATCCCCGTCCGGGACCTCCTGCACGGAGAACTCGATCTGGGACAGCTCGGCCTGCCAGCGCGGCTCCAGCTGGGCGACCGCCTCGAGCACCAGGTCGCCGAACTGCTGCGCCCTGCTGCGGTGCAGCGGCACGCCCGGCGGGGCGAGTACGCCGCGCATCCCGCGGCCATGGCGGTCCCTGCGCCTGATCCGGGGGGACCGCGGCGAGGGGCTCGCGTCACCGTTCTGCACAGGCACTGAGCGTAGCTCCGTTCGGCGGTAAAGGAAGCGACCGGCGGACCGGACGGGGCCGACGCCATCGCACGGCAGAGATCGCCGGCGGCACCGGAGAGACACGATCGTGCAGAGTGCCCCGGGTGGTGGCGTTACCGCCCCCGGACAGATACCGTCTGCCGTTGTGGGCGACGCCAGCCGGGCGGTGCAGGGCTGGTGCGCTCGCCCGACCCCGACGGAGATGGTGAGCGAGGTGAGCTGGTGAGTTCTCGCCGCTGCTCCCGGACCGGCTGCAAGCAGCCCGCGCTCTATACGCTCACCTACGTCTACCGCGAGTCGACCGCCGTACTCGGGCCGCTGGCCGCCTATACCGAGCCGCACTGCTACGACCTGTGCGACGCGCACGCCGGGCGGCTGACGGCGCCCCGCGGCTGGGACGTGGTGCGGCTGCCCGGCGACCCGGCGGCGCAGCAGCTCGACGACCTGGAGGCGCTGGCCAACGCCGTGCGGGAGGCGGCCATTCCGGTCCTCCCCGCCGGAGCGGCCGGAGCGGCCGGGGCGGCGGAGCCGGTCGGCCAGGGAACCGAGGTAGGGCGGCGCGGTCACCTGCGCGTGCTGCGCTCGGATCCCAACGACACCGGATCCCGCGGCTGACCGGTGGGCCGGGCAGCCCGCTGACTGATCCCGGTAGGCTCTGAATCCGTGCCTCGCGGCCGCACGCGCCGCCGCGAGCCGCGACCGCAGACGTGCAAGCGCGCTCAGGAGGCCTGGCCGCAGTGAACGACTTCGCGAAGATCTTCAAGGCATACGACATCCGCGGCGTCGTGCCCGACGAGCTCGACGAGGGGATCGCGGCGGCGGTCGGCGCGGCTTTCGCCAGGCTGACCGGCGCGCCCGCCATCGTGACCGTGCACGACATGCGGACCTCGTCCGGCCCGCTGGCCGACGCGTTCGCCCGCGGCGTCACCGGTCAGGGCGCCGACGTGATCGCGGCCGGCCTCGGCTCCACTGACATGCTCTACTACGCCAGCGGCAGTCTCGGGCTGCCCGGCGCGATGATCACCGCCAGTCACAATCCGGCCAAGTACAACGGCATCAAGCTGTGCCGCGAGGGGGCTAAGCCGGTCGGCCAGGACACCGGCCTGGCCGAGCTGCGCGACATGGTGGCCGCCGGGGTCCCGGCCGGCCCGGGCCCGCGCGGCAAGGTCACCGAGAAGGACCTGCTGAGCGGCTATGCCGACTACCTGAAGGGGCTGGTCGACCTGTCCGGCATCCGGCCGCTCAAGGTGGTCGTGGACGCCGGCAACGGGATGGCCGGGCACACGGTGCCCACCGTTTTCCGCGGGCTGCCGATCGACCTCGTGCCGCTGTACTTCGAGCTCGACGGCTCCTTCCCCAACCATGAGGCGAACCCGATCGACCCGCGTAACTTGCGGGACCTGCAGCGCGCGGTCACCGCGAACGGGGCCGACATCGGGCTGGCCTTCGACGGCGACGCGGACCGCTGCTTCATCGTCGATGAGCGGGGCGAGATCGTCTCCCCGTCGGTGCTCACCGCGCTGATCGCCGCGCGCGAGCTCGGACGCGAGCCCGGCGCGACCATCATCCACAACCTGATCACCTCGCGCGCCGTGCCCGAGATCATCACCGAGAACGGCGGGCGGCCGGTCCGGACCAGGGTCGGGCACTCGTTCATCAAGGCCACGATGGCCGCCGAGGGAGCGATCTTCGGCGGCGAGCATTCCGGCCACTTCTACTTCCGCGACTTCTGGTTCGCCGACTCCGGCATGCTGGCCGCGCTGCACGCGCTGGCCGCGCTCGGCGGCCAGGACGAGCCGCTGTCGCAGCTGCTCGCCCAGTACTCCAGGTACTCGGCGTCCGGTGAGGTCAACAGCGAGGTGACCGACCAGGCCGCCGTGACCGACAGGGTCAGGGACGCGTTCGCCGGCCGCCCCGGGGTCACCGTCGACGAGCTCGACGGGCTGACCGTCAGCACCCCGGACGGGTGGTTCAACATCCGGCCGTCCAACACCGAGCCGCTGCTGCGGCTCAACGTCGAGGCGTCCGGCGACGCGCAGATGGCCGAGCTCCGCGACGAGGTGCTGCACATTGTCAGCGGCGGCGCCGGGACAGACACCGGGACAGACACCGGGACAGGAGAAACCGCATGAAGATCGATACCTGGCTGCTGGATATCCTCGCCTGCCCGCAGTGCCACGCGCCGCTGCGCGCCGACGAGGAGGCCAGCGAGCTGGTCTGCACCGGGCCGGACTGCGGGCTGGCCTTCCCGGTGCGCGATGACATCCCGGTCCTGCTGGTGGACGAGGCGCGGCGCCCGGGCGCGGAGGCGGGCTGATGGCAGACCTGGACGAATGGCGGCTCGACGACCCCGAGGAGATCGAGGCCGCGGACCCGGGCGGCATGCTCCGCCAGGTCGCCTCGTCCGCGGCCCAGGTGCGGTCCTCGCTGCAGGCCACCCAGGAGGCCGACTTCGGTGACCTGGTCGCGGCGGGCCGGCCACGCGCGATCGTGGTGGCGGGCATGGGCGGCTCCGGCATCGCCGGCGACGTGCTCGCCGCGGTCTGCGGCACCGGCTCCCCGGTCCAGATCACCTCGGTGCACGGCTACCAGCTGCCCGGCTGGGTGAGCGCCGCGGATCTGGTCATCGCCGTGTCCTGCTCCGGCGCCACCGAGGAGACGCTGGCCGCCGCCGAGGACGCCGTGCGCAGGGGCTGCCGACTGATGGGCGTCGGCGGTGCCGGGTCGCCGCTGGCCAGCCTGGCCCAGCAGGCCCGGGCCCCGTTCGTGCCGGTCCAGTCGGCCGGCATGCCCCGGTCCACGCTGTGGGGCCTGTCCATCCCGCTGATCGGTGCGGCGGCCAGGTTCGGCCTGTGCGAGGCGGGACCGGACGCGCACGAGGCAGCGGCCGTCGTGCTCGAGGACCTCTCCCAGCGGTGCCGGCCGGACAGCGACTCGTTCGTCAACCCGGCCAAGGGACTGGCGCTCGACCTCGCGGGCACGCTGCCGATGATCTGGGGCACCTCGCCGCTGGCCGGGGTGGCTGCCTACCGGTTCGCCTGCCAGCTCAACGAGAACGCCAAGTACCCGGCGATCCAGGGCGTGCTGCCCGAGGCGAACCACAACCAGGTGGTCGCGTTCGACGGGCCGTTCGCGCGTGATCCCGGTGGCGAGGACCCGGCGGCGCCGCTGCACCTGGTCACGCTGGCCGACGTCAGGGAGCACCCGCAGGTGGCCAAGCGCCGGGAGGCCTCGGTCCGGCTCGCCAGCGAGCGAGGCATCGGCGTGACGGAGCTGGCCGCCACGGGGGATCATCCGCTGGAGCGGCTGGCCAGCCTGGTCCAGCTCATCGACTATGCGACCGTCTACCTGGGTATCGCGCTGGGATTCGACCCGTCGCCGATCACCGCCATCCAGGAGCTGAAAGCCAGCATCGCCTAGGCGGTTACGGCGCGCGAGGAGACCCGGCATCAGCGACGAAGACCAGACCGAGAACGCCGCCGCCCCGGCCGGCCGCGCCCCGATTCAGTCCGGCGATCGCGGGGCCGGTGCTCTCGAGCCCAGCGCTACTGAGGCCAGCGCTACCGAAGAAGGCAGCGCGGTAGCGATCCTGGCCGCGTTCGGCGCCAATGTCGGCATCGCGGCGACGAAGCTGGCAGCATTCCTCCTCACCGGGTCGGCCTCGATGCTGGCCGAGACGGTGCATTCGGCGGCCGACAGCTGCAATGAGATTCTGCTGCTGGTGGGGCGCAACCGGGCCCGCCGCCGCGGCACGGCGGAGCACCCGTTCGGGTTCGCCCGCGAGCGGTACTTCTACGGGTTCGTCGTCGCGGTGATGCTGTTCTCGGTCGGCGGGCTGTTCTCCGCCTACGACGGGGTGCACAAGATCCTGCACCCGGAACCGATCAAGTCACCGCTGGTCGCGTTCATCGTGCTGGGCGTCAGCATCTGCCTGGAGAGCTTCTCGCTGCGTACCGCGGTCTCCCGCTCAAACAAGGTGCGGAACGGGCAGAGCTGGAGTGCGTTCATCCGGCGGGCCAAGGCACCCGAGCTGCCCGTCGTGCTGCTGGAGGACACCGCCGCCCTCACCGGGCTGACGTTCGCGCTGATCGGCATCACCGTTGCCGTGGTGACGGGCAACGGCGCCTGGGACGGGGCGGGCTCGCTGGCGATCGGCGTGCTGCTCGGCTGGGTCGCGGCGATCCTGGCCATCGAGATGAAGAGCCTGCTCATCGGCGAGTCGGCGAGCGCGGAAACCGAGCGGGCGATCGTGGCCGCGCTGGAGGAGGGCCCGGAGATCCAGCGCGTCATCCACCTGCGCACCGTGCACCTGGGACCGGAGATGCTGCTGGTGGCGGCCAAGATCGCGGTCCGCGGCGATCAGGTGGCGGCCGAGCTCGCGGCAGGCATTAATGCGGCCGAACGAAGGGTACGGACTGCCGTGCCCATAGCCCAGCTGATCTACCTGGAACCTGACTTGTACCGGCCCGCGCTGGCCGACTCCAGCGATCCGGCTGTCCAGGCGGCCCTGCGCGCCGAGGACCGGAAGTAAGGGGCGGTCACCACCACAGCGGCTGCCCTCCGCTCCGCCGCGGCTGGCCCGCGCTCCGCCGTGAGCCCGGGCTGGCGCGCCGAGCCGTAAGCCCGGCTGGCGCGACGACCTCGGCTACCGCGGCTGGCCCTCGCTCCGCCGTGAGACCGGACGCGGGCGGCCTGCCAGCGGCGTCGCGGGCGGCCCTGACAGCAGCCGCAGGGCGCGTTCCTTCTCGAAGTCCAGCGCCCGCCCCGGCGCCTCCGGCAGCCGTCCCACCCGCCGTCCCAGGTCGGCCACGGCGGCCCGGACCGCCGGCTCGGCCAGCACCCGCAGGCCGAACGCCAGCGCCGCGGGGCTGATGTCATAGCGCTGCTCGAGCCGCAGCGCCGCCGTCACCGCCTCAAGCTCCGGCGCGCCGAACTGCCGGTGCCGGTGCCCGCCGCCCGTCGCGGCGTTGCGCACCCGCGGCAGCAGCCCGAGCGCGTCCCGGTACCTGAGCATCCGCGGCGAGGTACCCAGCCGCTGTGCGGCCTCGGTGATGCGCACACACTGATTCTAACGTTTTTGTGTCAAGAACACCCATCTCCGCGTGCCCTGCTGCCGCCGCATGCCCTACGGTCGAGGATGAGGCGGCGGCGAAGACGGCTGCCGCGACATCAGCCAGGAGGAGCCCCATGCCCGTCGAGACCGTCCCGTTCAAGGTCGCTGACCTCTCGCTTGCCGCGTTCGGCAGGAAAGAGATTCAGCTTGCCGAGCATGAGATGCCGGGGCTGATGGCGGTCCGCAAGGAGTACGCCGCGACGCAGCCGCTCCGCGGAGCGCGGATCACCGGATCCCTGCACATGACCATCCAGACGGCGGTGCTGATCGAGACGCTGGCCGAGCTGGGCGCGCAGGTGCGCTGGGCCAGCTGCAACATCTTCTCCACCCAGGACCACGCCGCCGCGGCGGTGGCGGTCGGCCCGGACGGGACGCCAGCGGACCCGAAGGGCATCCCGGTGTTCGCCTGGAAGGGCGAGACGCTGGAGGAGTACTGGTGGTGCACCGAGCAGGCGCTGAGCTGGGACGGCCAGAGCGGGCCGAACCTGATCCTGGACGACGGCGGCGACGCCACCCTGCTGGTGCACAAGGGCGCAGAGTACGAGAAGGCGGGCGCGGTCCCGTCGGCGGCCGAGGATGACGCCGAGGAGTGGCAGGTCATCCTCGGCGTGCTGCGCCGGTCGCTGGCCGAGCAGCCGGGCCGCTGGACGGCGATGGCCGACGGCATCCTCGGCGTCAGCGAGGAGACCACCACTGGCGTGCACCGGCTGTATGAGATGGCGCAGGCGGGGATGCTGCTGTTCCCGGCGATCAACGTCAACGACTCGGTGACCAAGTCGAAGTTCGACAACAAGTACGGCTGCCGGCACTCGCTGATCGACGGCATCAACCGGGCCACCGACGTGCTGATCGGCGGCAAGGTCGCGGTGGTCTGCGGCTACGGCGACGTGGGCAAGGGCTGCGCGGAGTCGCTGCGCGGCCAGGGCGCCCGGGTGATCATCACCGAGATCGACCCGATCTGCGCGCTGCAGGCCGCCATGGACGGCTACCAGGTGACCACGCTCGAGGACGCGGTGACGTACGGGGACATCTTCGTCAGCGCGACCGGCAACCGGGACGTGATCACCGCCGAGCACATGGGCCGGATGAAGCACCAGGCGATCGTGGGCAACATCGGCCACTTCGACAACGAGATCGACATGGCCGGCCTGGCCAGGGTGCCGGGCATCCGCCGGGTGAACATCAAGCCGCAGGTGGACGAGTGGGTGTTCGCCGACGGCCACGCGGTCATCCTGCTGTCGGAGGGGCGGCTGCTCAACCTGGGCAACGCCACCGGCCACCCCAGCTTCGTCATGTCCAACAGCTTCACCAACCAGGTGATCGCCCAGGTCGAGCTGTTCACCAGGACCGACGAGTACCCGGTTGGCGTGTACACGCTGCCCAAGCACCTGGACGAGAAGGTGGCCCGGCTGCACCTGGACGCGCTCGGCGTCAGGCTCACCACGCTGACCAAGGACCAGGCCGACTACATCGGGGTGAAGGTTGACGGCCCGTACAAGCCGGATTCCTACCGCTACTGAGCCGGTGCCGGCGTCCGGCACCACGCCGGTGCCGGACGCCCGCGGCCCGGTGCCGGACGCCCGCGGCCCGGTGCCGGACGCCCGCGGCCCGGTGCCGGACGCCCGCGGCCCGGTGCCGGACGCCCGCGGCCCGGTCCCGGATATCGCCGACCCCGGCCTGGCTGAGGCGGGGAACGTCCGCATCGACTGGGCCCGGCGGGCCATGCCGGTGCTCGGCCTCATCGGCGAGAGGTTCGCCGCCGAGCAGCCGCTGCGCGGCCTGACCATCGCCGCCTGCCTCCACGTCACGGCCGAGACCGCCGTGCTGATCAGGGCGCTGCGCGACGGCGGGGCGCGGGTGGCGCTGGCCGCCTCCAACCCGCTGTCCACCCAGGACGACACGGCCGCGGCGCTGGCCGCCGGCGGCACCGGTATCCAGGTGCTGGCCCGGGCCGGGGTGGACCGCGCGACCTACTATGCGCACATCCGCGGCGCGCTGGCGGCCGGCCTCGACCTGGTCATCGACGACGGCGGCGACCTGGTCAACACGCTGCACCAGGAATACCCCGGCCTGCTGGCGAAGGTGCGCGGCGGCTGTGAGTCCACCACCACCGGGGTGATCAGGCTGCGCCAGATGGCCGCCGCCGGCGCGCTCGCCTTCCCCGTGGTAGCGGCGAACGATACCGCGGCCAAACGGATGGTGGACAACGGCTGCGGCACCGGCCAGTCGGTCATCGACGGCATCCTGCGCGCCACGAACACGCTGCTGGCCGGCAAGACGGTCGTGGTGGCCGGGTTCGGCGCCTGCGGCCATGCCGTCGCTAGCCGGGTCCGCGGCCTGGGCGCGCAGGTGATCGTCACCGAGGTCGACCCGGTGCGCGCGCTCGACGCGGTGCTGCAGGGATTCCGCGTGCTGCCGATGCTCGCCGCCGCGGCGCTCGGCGAGATATTCGTGACCGCGACGGGATCGCGCGACGTGATCACCGCGCAGCACCTGGCGGTCATGCCCGACGGTGCCATGCTGGCGAACGCCGGCCATTTCGACGTCGAGATCGACGTCCGGGCGCTGGACGCCCTCGCGGCCGGCGTCCGGCACGAGGTGCGCCCGCACGCCGACGAGTACGTCTTCGCCGACGGCCGGCGGCTGCTGCTGCTCGCCGAGGGGCGCGTGGTCAACCTGGTGGCGGCCGAGGGCCACCCGGCGGCGGTCATGGACGTCTCGTTCGGCATCCAGGCGCTGGCGCTGGCCTGGCTGGCGTCGGCCGCGGGACAGCTGGCCGACCGCGTGCACGAGGTGCCCGCACCGATCGACGCCGAGGTGGCCAGGCTCAAGCTCGCATCGCTCGGCACGCAGATCGACACGCTCACCCCGGACCAGCGTGAATACCTCGCGTCCTGGCAGCAGGGCTCGTAACATGCCCGCATAGCGGGAGGTATTACTAGGTAATGGATCCTGGGGCACAATACGCCATATGCGCATTCCGCCGCTCCGCTGGCTCGAGCCGCCGGCCGGGCCCGCCATCGAGCTGCTGGACCAGACCAGGCTGCCGGCCAGCGAGACGGTGCTCACCTGCCATGACGTGGACTCCCTGGTAGATGCGGTCAAGCGGCTCGCGGTGCGCGGCGCGCCCCTGCTCGGGGTGGCGGGCGCGTTCGGTGTCGCGCTCGCCGCGGGCCGGCGGGACGACGTGACCGCCGCGGCCGGCGCGATCGCCGCCGCCAGGCCGACCGCGGTGAACCTGGGCTGGGGGGTGCAGCGGGCGCTGGCCGCCTACCAGGGCGCGCTGGCCGGCTCGGATCCGGATTCCGAACGTCTGGCGGCCGGCGCCGCGCTCGCCGAGGCACGGGCCGTCGCCGCCGAAGACGCCGCCGCCAGTGCGGCCATCGCGGACCACGGCCTCGCGCTGGTCCCCGCCGGAGCGCGGATTCTCACCCACTGCAACACCGGGGCACTGGTCTCGGCGGGCGCGGGGACGGCGTTCGCGGTGATCCTCGCCGCGCACCGGGCGGCCCGGCTCGGCATGCTCTGGGTGGACGAGACCCGGCCGCTGCTGCAGGGCGCGCGGCTGACCTCGTACGAGGCGCAGCAGGCGGGGCTGCCGTACGCGGTGCTGCCGGATGCCGCCGCTGCCTCGCTGATGGCCGCGGGCCAGGTGGACCTGGTGCTGCTCGGCGCGGACAGGATCGCGGCCGACGGCAGCGTGGCCAACAAGGTCGGAACCTATGCGCTGGCCGTGCTCGCCCGCCACCACGGGGTGCCGTTCGTGGTGGCGGCGCCGGTCTCCACGATCGATTTCGCCGCTCCTGCGGGGGCGGCGATCGTGGTCGAGCACCGGCCTGCCGAGGAGGTGACCAGCTATGCCGGGGTGCCGGTCGCGGCGGCTGGAAGCGCCGCCTACAACCCGGCCTTCGACGTCACGCCGCCGTCGCTGATCAGCGCGCTGGTCACCGAACGGGGGATCATCCGGCCGGTCAGTGCAGGTACCCTCCGTGATCTGGAGACCCGCAGCGGCGCCGCCGGGAACGGACACGGCGCCGTCGGCGGTGTCGTTGACGCTGCTTACGTGGAACGATGAGGCTCATGAGAGGACGTGTGCTGGTCGTCGATGACGATGCGGCTCTCGCGGAGATGCTGGGTATCGTGCTTCGCGGCGAGGGGTTCGAGCCGACATTCGTCGCCGATGGTGACAAGGCGCTGGAGGTTTTCCGCGACAGTCATCCCGATCTCGTGCTGCTTGACCTCATGCTGCCGTCGGTGGACGGCATCGACGTGTGCCGGCAGATCCGGGCCGAGTCGGGCGTGCCGATCGTGATGCTGACCGCCAAGACCGACACCGTGGACGTGGTGCTCGGCCTGGAGTCAGGGGCCGACGACTACATCGTCAAGCCGTTCAAGTCCAAGGAGCTCATCGCGCGCGTCCGCGCCCGGCTGCGCCGGACCGATGAGCCGGCGCCGGAGATGCTGCAGATCCAGAACGTGACGATCGACGTGGCCGGTCACTCGGTGAAGCGGGACGACATCCCGGTCAGCCTGACGCCGCTCGAGTTCGACCTGCTCGTCGCCCTGGCGCGCAAGCCGCGCCAGGTGTTCACCAGGGAGGTGCTGCTCGAGCAGGTCTGGGGCTACCGGCACGCCGCCGACACCCGGCTGGTCAACGTGCACGTGCAGCGGCTGCGCGCCAAGATCGAGAAGGATCCCGAGCACCCGGAGATCGTGGTGACGGTGCGCGGCGTCGGATACCGGGCGGGACCGGGCTGAGACGCCTGGCAGGCGAGGAAACGCGACTGGCGGAATGAGATCATGGCGGGAACCGCGGCGGCTGGTCACGAGCGCACGTGGCTGGGGCCGGGCCGTGGCCGGGGCGATGCGCGAGCGCTGGCACCGGTCGCTGCAGCTGCGCGTCGTCGGCACCACGCTGGCCGTGTCGGCGTTCGTGGTGACCGTGCTCGGCTTCTTCCTCATGCAGCAGATCGCCAGCGGGCTGCTGGCGAACACGGAGAAGCAGGCTAACTCCCAGCTCTTCGACGGCATGGAGCAGGCGCTCAGTCAGAGCGGCGTGACGACGCCGCCGAACGCCTCGGGGCAGGCCTCGACGCTGATGCACGCGATCGCGAAGGATCTGCAGGCCGGCAGCGGACCCGGCAGCGACTACAGTGTCGCCATCCTGGCCTCGCCGAGCCGGCTGCCCCGAGTTCAGCTGTACCTGAACGGCTACAGCGAAGGGCTCGCGCTGAGCAGCATTTCCGACACGCTCGCCGATGACGTGGAAGCCGCGCAGAACAAGGGCGCCGATACCCAGACGTACCAGCAGCCCACCAGGCTCGCCTACTCTGACGGCACGCCGCCGGTGCCGGCCCTCGCCGTCGGCATTCCGCTGGGCCCCTACTACCAGCTGTACTACGTTTTTCCGCTGACCAAGATCCTGCTCACCCTGCAGCTGGTCCAGCGCACGCTCATCGCCGGCGGCCTCGTCCTTGTCGTGCTGCTCGCCCTGATCGCGTCGCTGGTCACCCGGTGGGTGGTGGTCCCGGTCAGGCGGGCCGCCGAGGCGGCCCAGCGGGTGTCCGCGGGCGACCTCGATGAGCGCATGCAGGTACTCGGCAGCGACGACCTGGCCGCCCTGGCCACCTCGTTCAACGAGATGGCCGCCAGCCTCCAGGACAAGCTGGGCGAACTCCAGGGCATGTCGTCGGTGCAGCGGCGGTTCGTGTCCGACGTTTCGCATGAGCTGCGTACCCCGCTGACCACGATCAGGATCGCCGCGGACGTGCTGCATGCGGCGAAGGACCAGCTGGACCGCGCCGCGGCGCGGTCCGCCGAGCTGCTGCAGGGCCAGCTGGAGCGGTTCGAGTCCCTGCTCGCCGACCTGCTGGAGATCAGCAGGTATGACGCCAACGCCGCGACCCTGGACGCGGAGCCGGTTGACGTCTGCGATCTCGTCCGGCGGTCCGCCGACGTGGCGCAGCAGATCGCCGAGCGCCGCGGCGCCAGGATCGAGTTCCGGCTGCCCGCGGAGCCGTGCGTGGCCGAGGCCGACCGCCGCCGGGTCGAGCGCATCCTGCGCAACCTGCTGGTCAACGCCGTCGAGCACGGCGATGGCCGGGAAACGGTCGTCACGGTGGCGGCGGACCGCGACGCGGTGGCCGTCGCCGTCAGGGACCACGGCGTGGGCCTGAAGCCCGGCGAGGAACAGCTGGTGTTCGACCGGTTCTGGCGGGCCGACCCGGCGCGCGCCCGGACCACCGGCGGCACCGGCCTCGGCCTGTCGATCGCTCAGGAGGACGCCCGGCTGCACGGCGGGTGGCTGGAGGCATGGGGTGAGTGCGGCCGGGGCTCGGTGTTCCGGCTCACCCTGCCCCGGGTCGCTGGCGGCAGGCTCGAGGGGTCGCCGCTTCCGCTCGCCCCGGACGAGGCAGCGGAGGCCGCCGACCTGCGCGCGCTGCCGTCGGTGCTGCCGCTCGCGCTGGCCAGGGCCGCGGGGCTCGAGCCAGTGGGCGGTGAGCATGACAACGGGGCCTGATCCCGCGCCGCCGGCTCCGGGCCGCCGCGGGCCGGCGCCCCGCTGCGGGCGGGTGTCCCGGCGCGGGCGGGTGTCCCGGCGCGGGCGGGTGTCCCGGCGCGGGCGGGTGTCCCGGCGCTGGCGGGTGGCGGCCGTGGCCGGCCTGGCGGCCATCGGGCTGGCGGCGTGCGCCGCGGTGCCGGACAACGGATCCGCGCAGGCCGGCCGCGTCGCGCTCACCTCCGGCGGCCAGGGCCAGGACTACCTCCGGCTGATCCCGGCGCCGCCCAAGCCAGGGTGGGGGCCGGTACAGATCGTCTCGGGGTTCCTCGCGGCCTGCGCCAGCTTCGCCGACAACCACGCGGTCGCCCGGCAGTACCTCGATCCCGCGAAGCGCAGCTCCTGGAACCCCGGCTGGGCGGTCACCGTGGTCGGCAGCACGCGGGTGGGCCCGGCCATCACCTATCCGCACCAGGCCGGTCCCAACAGCGAGCTGGAGCAGGTCAAGGCCACCGGCGAGAAGCTGGCCACGCTCACCGCGACTGGCCAGTACGTAGGCAGCCAGGGAGCCAGCGACCATACGTTTCAGCTGTACAAGATCCGCGGGCAGTGGCGGATCGAGAACCCGCCGGGGCAGCTGCTGCTGACCGAGTCAGATTTCAAGCGTGTGTACGCGCCGCGGAACCTGTACTACCTGGCCGATCCGTCTCGCGTGCTGGTGCCCGACCCGGTGTTCGTGCCGCTGCAGGCGACCTTCGTGAACCTGGCGAACAATCTGGTCACCGCGCTGCTGAGCAGCCCGCAGGGATGGCTGGAGAACGCGGTGAGCACGGCATTTCCGTACGGGACGAAGCTGCTGCGGCAGGTGACGGTCAACGACGGCACGGCCACGGTTGACCTCGGCGGGACGGCGGCGAGCGCGAGCGGCGCAGTGATCAACCAGATGACCTATCAGCTGTACTGGACGCTGACCGGGCCATCCAACGGGCAGTCCGCGATCCAGTCGGTCAACCTGGAGATCAACGGGTATCCGCGCGGATTCGCCGGCTTGCCGGGACAGGGCGGCCGTCACGGGCTGTCCGTCCCGCAGGCGCGGTCCCATGCACCCCTGTACGCGGTGAGCGGCAACGGCGCGGTCGTGCAGCTGACCGGCTCGGGTACGTCGGCCCGGAACGTCCCCGGCGAGGCCGGCCAGGGACGCGTGCACCTGGCCACCATCGCGGTCTCGCCCGGCGGCGGTTACGTGGCCGGGCTCACCCGTTCGGGCCGGGCCGTCTACTACGGTGCCCTGCGACGGGACGCCCAGATGGCGGAGTGGCAGCCCCGGGGGCAGCGTTTTACGTCTCTGAGCTGGGACGCCAGCGGCAACCTGTGGGTGGCCGGATCCGGTGGAGCCTGGCGGCTGCACCCCGGTGCCCGCCCGGTCCCGCTGGGACTCTTCCTGCCGACCGGGTCCGTGGTGAGCCAGCTGCGGGTGGCTGCCGACGGGGTGCGGGTCGCGATGATCGTCCACGGCCCGCACTGGCCCGGCGGCCCCCACTTGCTCCTCGCGGCGATCGGGCACGCCCCCGGCGGCGGCGTAGCTCTGGGGGCGACGGTGGCGACCGGTGACGACGTGTCCCGTCCGACGCAGCTGACCTGGTACGACGCGGACAACCTCATCGTGCTTTCCCGGCCTCCGGCCGGCCCGCTGCTGTACGAGGTACACGTCAACGGCGATTCCTCGACGCCGCTAATCACCGCGCCGCAAACGCAGACCATCTCGGCGGCCGGCCCGGGCAACCCGCTGGCCGCCGGGCTGGCCGGCGGCCAGCTGACGCTGACGTCCAGCCTCAACGGCACCTGGGTGACGCGCAAGGGTGCCGGCCTGTCTTCCACATACCCAGGCTGACGCTGTACCCAGGCTGAGGTTGTGCCCGGGCTGAGGTTGTGCCGGGCTGAGGCTGCGCCTGGGCTGGCGCTGTGCCCGGGCTGGGGCTCCGGTTGCGGTACGGCGGCCGGTCACTCGGACATCTCCCCGCTAGCAGATATTTCTCTCGTCCCGGGTATCCAGGGCATCCCGGCTATCGCGGACGTCCCGGCTGCCCCGGCTGACCCGGGGGCCCCTGGCGGGCGGCCTGTCCGTGACGGAACGTGGTGAGTATCCCGGATGTTGCGCTACAGGTCAGCGCAGCTTTTATCACTCTGGGTGACAGATCACCGACAATTCCCTCCTGACATTCGGTCCGTATCGGGTTAGCGTTCCTGTCATGGCACCCGCCCGGGTCCGTGGTTGCGCCGGGCAGGGCTCCCCCGAGACGGGGCGCCCGCCCAGGCAAGCCGATGCCAGCCGCAGGCGAAACGGCCCACGTAAGGCGACTTCTCGTTGACTGATCACGGTGCGGCTTAGAAGTAAGACCTGCCTCACCGGGGGATCCGGCGTCCCCCGGACCGGGAGAAGGGTAGTAGTGGCGCTTTGGCTGCGAACCCCTCCGCAGGCGGATGTGGGGACGAAGACCAGGTCGGCCGGGCGGGTGCCGCTAGGCGGATCGAGCGGAAGGGGGTAACCGAGTGGACATCGTGTTCAAGGGTCGGCACACCAATGTGCAGGACCGGTTCCGGCAGCATGCGGTCGTGAAGCTCGCGAGACTCGAGAAGCTGGATCAAAAGGCGATCCGGGTCGACGTGGAGGTGTCGCAGGAGCACAATCCACGCCAGTACGGCCGCCGCGAACGAGTGGAGCTCACCATCACGTCCCGCGGCCCCGCGATCCGGGCCGAGGCCGCCGCGGACGACAGGTACGCGGCTCTCGACCTGGCCCTGGGCAAGCTCGACTCACGGCTGAGGCGGGCCTGCGACCGGCGGAAGGTGCGGCACGCCAGCCACGGCGGCGTGCGGGCCTCGGATTTGGCGAACGGGTCCGTCGTACCCGGTCAGGTCCTGCTGACGCCGAATCCGGCGGACGTTCCGCCGCCGGATGAGATGGCCTACTGGCCGGACGGGGCGCCGGATGGCATGATCCCGCCCGATGGCCTGGCCCCGTTCGAGACCTCGCCGGGTGGCGTGGTCCCCGGCGAGGCCCCGGCGGACGGCTTGGTTCCCATCGACATGGAGGGCGACGGGCCCCTCGTGGTCCGGCAGAAGCTGCACGCCGCGTCGCCGATGACGATCGACCAGGCGCTCTTCGAGATGGAACTGGTGGGCCATGACTTCTACCTGTTCCGGGACAAGGAGTCCGGCCGCCCCAGCGTCGTCTACCGGCGCTGCGGCTACCGGTATGGTGTCATTCGCCTGGTGGAGACGCAGGTGCCCGATCAATCGCAGGATCTGGTCGCGTCCTAGCGGCCCCGGCCCGGGAGCCGGCGGCGGCGTCCGCGGCTCCCGGGCCGCTCTTGCGTCGCGTGGCCGGGTCGGCCAGAGTCTGATCATGCGGCCGTTACCGGGACGACGAGCACTGCCAGGTACCTAGCCTGGTGGGCAGGGCTGGCGCTGGCTGGCCGGATGCGAGGATCACGGCGGGGGACCGCCGTGTCTGGGAGGAGTTCAGTTGAGCACAGGTCTCGGGACCGCCGGCCAGGCTGTGGATGCCGTGCGGCGTCCGGAGCCGATCCGCGTGCTGATCGTCGATGATCACGCGCTGTTCCGTCGCGGCCTCGAGATGGTCCTCGATGAGGAGGATGACATCGAGCTCGTCGGCCAGGCCAGCGACGGGGCCGAGGCACGCGAGCGGGCCGGCGAGTCGCTGCCCGATGTCGTGCTCATGGACATCCGGATGCCCAAGAGCACCGGAATCGACGCCTGCCGGGCGATGAAGGAGGCGGCGCCGAGCACGAAGATCGTCATGCTGACGATCAGTGACGAGGAAGAGGACCTGTTCGAGGCCATCCGGGCGGGCGCGAGCGGCTACCTGCTCAAGGACATCCCGCTGGACGAGGTCGCCGAGGCCGTCCGTTCCGTGCACGGCGGCCAGTCCCTGATCAGCCCGGCCATGGCCGGCAAGCTGCTCACCGAGTTCGCCACCCTGGCCCGCCGGCCCGACGAGGAACGCGTGCAGCAGGTCCCGCCGCCCAAGCTCACCGACCGCGAGATGGAAGTGCTCAAGCTCGTCGCCAAGGGCATGAACAACCGCGACATCGCCCGGGAGCTGTTCATCTCCGAGAACACGGTGAAGAATCACGTCCGCAACATCCTGGAGAAGCTGCAGATCCACTCCAGGATGGAAGCCGTGATGATCGCCCTGCGCGACAAGCTCATCGACATCGGCTGACCCGCGGGCCCCGCGTCCCCCGCCGGCCGCTGCTCCCGGGTGCTGATTTCATGATCCACGGAAGATCAGTGTTCACCTGATGACACCAATCTTCCATCGATCATGGACGGTACTCGCCAGGGTCGCGTCAACCGCTCGCGAGGGCCGACAGCAGCCGCCCCGCGTACTCGGTCGGCTCGACCACGCCGAGGCTGACCTCGTCGCAGCCCACCCATGCGGCCGCCGCACGCAGCGCCTGAGCCATCGGCTCAGCCGCTGACGCGCGCTCCAGCGAGACCCGGCGGGCGATGAGCGTACGGCCGCTGCGCGCGGGGTCAACGCGCCCGACCAGGCGGCCGCCGGCCAGCAGCGGCATGGCGAAGTAGCCGTGCACGCGCTTGTGCGCCGGAACGTAGGCCTCGAGACTGTGACTGAAGCCGAACATCCGCAGCGCACGCTTGCGGTCCCACACCAGCGAGTCGAACGGCGACAGCAGCGTGGTCCGGTGCCTGCCGCGGGGCGGCTGCTCGAGCGCGGCAGGATCCGCCCAGCCGGGCCCGGCCCCGCCCTTGCCGTCGCCGCGCTCCAGCGTCACCGGGACCAGGCCGGCGGCGGCAGCGGCCTTGTCGATCAGGTCCGCCTTGTCCTTCCCGGCGCGTGCCAGAGGCTGCAGCCGGTGAAAATCGACCAGGTCGGCCCGGGTGACGACGCCCAGCGCGCCGGCCGCCACGGCCGCCAGCCGGGCCAGGCATTCCTCATCGGACAACTCGACGCCGAGGTACTCGGCCGGGACCACCCGCTCGGGCAGGTCATACACCCTGCGCCAGCCGGTGCGGCGGACGCAGACCACGTCGCCGATGTCGAGCAGCCACTCGACGGCGATCTTCACCTCGGACCAGTCCCACCATTCGCCGCCGCTCTTCGCGCCGCCGAGCTGGGTGGCGGTCAGCGGGCCCTCGCCGCGCAGCCGGGCGAGCACCTCGGCGCAGGCGTGCCCGGGCACTTCATGCCAGCGGATGCCCCGGGCCCGGAAGGCCCGCCGCCGGAACGCGAAGCAGGGCCACTGCCGCAGCGGCAGGATGCAGGCCGCATGCGCCCAGTACTCGAATGCGGCGGGGGTGCCTGGGTGCCAGTAGGCGAGCTCGATCTTGTCCCGCGGCACCGGGCCCAGCCGGGAATAGGCGACAAGCTCGTGCGACCGGGCGAGGACGCTGATCGTGTCGAGCTGGACGGCGCCCAGCCGCTGCAGCATCGCGGGGACTCCGCCGCGGCGTCCCTCGGAGCCGAGGAACCCCTGCGCGCGCAGGGTTATCCGGCATACGTCGTCGGCGGTGAGGGTCAGGTGGGACTGCGCGGAGGGAAGGCCGGCCACGGAGCCAGAGCGTAGCGTCAGGGTCGGACATCGTGCCGGGCAGCGGGCTCGCCCGGCTCACCCGGCCGGGCGGGTGCGGGGTGCCAGCGGCGGCTGAGCGCTCCGAACCCAGTCGCCGCGGCTCAGTACCAGTCGTTCAGGATGCCGGTGGCGAGGGCGAGGATGGTGCCGAGGGCAGCCACTGCGCCGCCGGTCCAGACCACCCACCAGGTCGGCCCGACGATCAGCCCGATCCCGCCGACGAGAAAGCCAAGGATGATGATGACGACCGCCACCCACGATACCGGCCGCCCGTGGAACGGTACGTGCTTTCCTGGCGTGAACAGGGCCTCCATCGGCTCAACGACCGATCCCTTGGCGTGGTGCTCGGACTCCTCTGCCCTGGCACCGTGCACCGTGCCCGATTTCACCTGGTCAGCCATGCGGCTGCTCCTCTCGTCCGCCATCTCACCGCGCTCACCATTGTGGCCGTGCCCGGTCGGCCGCGCACGCCGGCCCCCCGAGCAGTGCGAGGCTGGCCCCCGGCGGCGAAATTCCGGCCCCCTGGCCGGGCGCGCGGTTGGCGGCCGACTCGGTTTCCTCGCCCATCTCGCCTACGATGACATTCATTACGGCGGCATCTGCACGCCACCGTCCGGCGCCTTCTACCGTGGCCTGCGGACCCGGTAGACAGGGCGACGACCAACGAGGAGCGCGACGAGAAGTGCCAGTTGTCATTGATAAGGTCTTGCGCGCCGGTGAGGGCAGGATCCTCCGCCGGCTCAAGCGCATAGCCGACCAGGTCAACTCTATAGAAGAGGATTTCGCGGCGCTGAGCGATGCTGAGCTCCGGGGGATGACCGATCAGTTCAGGCAGCGGTACGCCGAGGGGGAGACGCTCGACGACCTGCTCCCGGAGGCCTTCGCCGCCGTGCGCGAGGCGGCGACCCGAACTCTCGGGCAAAGACATTTCGACGTGCAGCTCATGGGCGGCGCCGCGCTGCACGGGGGCAACATCGCCGAGATGAGGACCGGTGAGGGCAAGACCCTCACCGCCGTCCTCCCGGCTTACCTCAACGCGCTGGCCGGCGAGGGCGTGCACGTCGTCACCGTCAACGACTACCTGGCCAAGCGCGACGCCGAATGGATGGGGCGGATCCACCACTTCCTCGGTCTCGAGGTGGGCGTGATCCTCTCCGACATGACGCCGGAGGAACGCCGCAAGCAGTACAACGCCGACGTGACCTATGGCACCAACAACGAGTTCGGCTTCGACTACCTGCGCGACAACATGGCCTGGAGCCTGGATGAGTGCGTCCAGCGCGGACATCACTACGCCATCGTGGACGAGGTGGACTCGATTCTCATCGACGAGGCGCGCACGCCGCTGATCATCAGCGGGCCCGCCGAGCAGAACTCGCGCTGGTTCCAGGAGTTCGCCAAGATCTCCCCGCGGCTGCGCCGGGGCGAGGACGGCGAGGGCGACTACGAGGTTGACGAGAAGAAGAAGACCGTCGGGATCCTCGAGAGCGGCGTGGAGAAGGTCGAGGACTGGCTGGGCATCGACAACCTCTATGAGTCGGTGAACACGCCGCTGGTCAGCTTCCTGCAGAACGCCCTCAAGGCGAAGGAACTCTACAAGCGGGACAAGGAATACGTCGTGATGAACGGCGAGGTCCTGATCGTGGACGAGTTCACCGGCCGCATCCTGCACGGCCGCCGCTTCAACGAGGGCATGCACCAGGCGATCGAGGCCAAGGAAGGCGTCCAGATCAAGGACGAGAACCAGACGCTCGCCACGATCACCCTGCAGAACTACTTCCGCCTCTACGAGAAGCTGGCCGGGATGACCGGTACGGCGATGACCGAGGCGAACGAGTTCCAGAAGACTTACGACCTGGGTGTCGTGCCGATCCCGACGAACCAGCCGATGGTCCGGCGCGACGAGTCGGACCTGATCTACCAGACGGCGGACGCCAAGTACGAGGCGTGCGTCGACGACATCGTCGAGCGGCACCAGGCCGGCCAGCCGGTCCTCGTCGGGACGATCAGCGTCGAGAAGTCCGAGATCCTGTCGAAGCTGCTGAAGCGGCGCGGCGTGCCGCACGAGGTGCTGAACGCCAAGTACCACGAGCGTGAGGCGGCGATCATCGCGCAGGCCGGCCGCCGCGGCGCGGTCACCGTGGCCACGAACATGGCAGGCCGCGGTACAGACATCATGCTCGGCGGGAACCCCGAGTTCATGGCGGACCTGGAACTCCACCAGCGCGGCCTGTCGCCGCTGGAGACTCCCGAGGACTACGAGGCTGCCTGGCCGGAGGCGCTGGACAAGGCCAAGCGGGCGGGAACCGAGGAGCACGAGCAGGTCGTCGCCGCGGGCGGGCTGTACGTGCTCGGCACCGAGCGGCACGAGTCGCGGCGGATCGACAACCAGCTGCGCGGCCGGTCCGGCCGCCAGGGCGACCCGGGGCTGTCGCGTTTCTATCTCTCGCTCGAAGACGACCTGATGCGGATGTTCAACGCCGACAAGGTCGCGCACTTCATGGAGTTCCTCAAGACGCCACCGGACATTCCCATCGAGTCGAAGACCGTCACCCGCGCGATCAGGTCCGCGCAGACTCAGGTCGAGCAGCAGAACTTCGAGATCCGCAAGGACGTCCTGAAGTACGACGACGTGCTGAACCGCCAGCGCAAGGTGGTCTACGGCGAGCGGCACAAGGTACTCGAGGGCGCTGACCTGACCGACCAGATCCGCGACATGATCAACGAGGTGCTCGACGGCTACGTCGTCGCCGCCACCAGCGAAGGGTTCCCCGAGGAGTGGGACCTGGAGAAGCTGTGGACGGCGTTCCGCGCCCTGTACCCGATCGGGATCAGCATCGATGAACTTGTCGAGGAGGCCGGCGGCGACATCTCCGGGCTGGCCACCGAGTTCATCTCTGAGGAAGTCCGCAAGGACGCGCTGGCCGCTTACGAGCGGCGCGAGGAGGAGTTCGGCGCGGAGATGGCCCGCGAGCTGGAGCGCCGGGTCGTGCTGTCGGTGCTTGACCGTAAGTGGCGCGAGCACCTGTACGAGATGGACTACCTCAGGGAAGGCATCGGGCTGCGGGCCATGGCCCAGCGCGACCCGCTGATCGAGTATCAGCGCGAGGGCTACGACATGTTCAGCTCGATGATGGAGGGCATCAAGGAGGAGTCCGTCGGGACGCTGTTCAACGCGCGGGTCGAGGTACAGCAAGACCCGATCGTGCCCGAGGCAGCCCCCGAGGGCCAGCCGCCGCCAGCGACGCCGGGCGGCGCGGCCGCCCCGGCCACGCCGGCGCCGCCGGCCGGCCGCGGACGTCATGCGCAGACCAGGGCGGGCAGGCGGGCTCGTGCGGATACCGGCGACGAGGATCGTGCGGCCGTCCCCGCGGGGCTGGCCCGCGGGAACGCCGCGGGCGAGCCGCGCCGGCCGGCTCAGCTGCAGTACTCCTCGCCGACCATAGACGGCGAGGCGACTGTCGAGCACCGCACCGATGCCGGCGGCGG
This sequence comes from uncultured Actinomycetes bacterium, assembly GCA_963702235.1. Lineage (GTDB taxonomy): Bacteria > Actinomycetota > Actinomycetes > Streptosporangiales > Streptosporangiaceae > PALSA-505. Next base: position 14,703 of record CAVPBZ010000002.1, on the reverse strand, counting down.
CGACTTCGCCCGGGTCGGCCGGAACGACCTGTGCCCGTGCGGCTCCGGACGCAAGTTCAAGCGCTGCCACGGCGACCCGCGCTCGCGCGGGGCCTGACGCCCGGCCAGGGCCTGGCCGGGCCTCAGGCCTCGGGGTCGCTATGCGGCCTCCACCGCGGTGCACACCCAGCGCGGTGGCGTGCCCGCGGGTCCGGGGCCAGTGGCCCGCGGCGGCGTCCGCTCCAGCCTGACCGCCAGCGCCCGCACCCGCGGCCCGAATCCCACCACCACCGACATCTCCACGACGTCGGCCGCCGGCACCGAGGTGATGACCCGCTGGACCTGCGGTTGGTGCCCGCCGGCGAGCATCGGCCCGAGCCTGCGGATGTGCGACCTGGCGCGCTCGGTCGTCCACGGGGTTATCTGGGCCGGCGGCCGGGATCCGGCCAGCGTCTCGGCCAGCACCTGGGCGAACTTGCTGGGCCAGGCTCCAGGCGCAGCGGGCGCCGTCCCCGCCCGCCGCACCGCACTGGGCTGACCGGCGCTGCCGGGCCGCGGCGGCGGCCGGCGCCGCCCGCCGCTGGCACGCGGGCCAGCAGCCGGCCGAACGTCCTCCTCCCGGCCCCGGCGGCCAGCCCCGCCCAGCGCGGCCGTGATCGCGGCCGCGAACACGTCCGCCCGGGCCGGCCGGGTCTCGCCGGGACCTTCGCCGTCGTACGGCGGCGCGGTGCCGGGGACCCGGTAGAGCCGGATCGCGACCGGATCCGGGAGTGGCCGCGCGACATCCTGCCGGCGGACGTCACCCGGCCCGGGCGGGATCGCGATGGCGCGCCGCGGCGGGCCTGCTCCTTCGGATCGGGCGGGTGAAACCTGAGCCTGTGCTCGCATCTGTGGTCTCCCGGGGTGAGCGGCGGAGGCGATTGACTCGACACGAGCCGCTGGTAGTGGAATTCCGGCTGCGGCCGGTGTACGGTTCGGCCGCACACAAGCGTTGTACCGGCGTGCAGTGACATTTTCTGTGCCCGCAGGGCCGCCGCTGCGGGAATGCGCGCCCGCCGCCGCAGGTTCGAGAGGGAAGGAATACTTACCGACCAGGAGAGCACTGTGTCCTTGCCACCGCTGGTATCACCGGCCGACGAGCTGACCGTTGACGAGGTCCGGCGTTATTCGCGCCACCTGATCATCCCCGACATCGGGATGACCGGTCAGAAGCGGCTGAAGAATGCCCGCGTCCTGTGCGTGGGTGCAGGCGGGCTCGGCTCGCCTGCCCTGCTGTACCTCGCGGCCGCGGGCGTCGGCACGCTGGGTGTCATCGACTTCGACGTGGTTAACGAGTCGAACCTGCAGCGCCAGATCATCCACGGCCAGTCGGACGTGGGCCGGTCGAAGGCCGAGTCCGCGCGTGACTCCATCCACGAGCTCAATCCGCTGGTGAACGTCGTCCTGCACGAAGAGCGGCTGGACTCCGACAACGCGATGCGGATCTTCGAGCCCTATGACCTGATCGTGGACGGCACGGACAACTTCGCCACCCGCTACCTGGTCAACGACGCGTGCGTGCTGCTCGGCAAGCCGTATGTCTGGGGCTCGATCTACCGTTTCGACGGGCAGGCCAGCGTGTTCTGGGCCGAGCATGGGCCGTGCTACCGGTGCCTGTACCCGGAGCCGCCGCCGCCTGGCATGGTGCCGTCCTGCGCCGAGGGCGGCGTGCTCGGCGTGCTGTGCGCCTCCATCGGATCCATCCAGGTCAACGAAGCGATCAAGCTCATCACCGGGATCGGCGAGCCGCTCGCCGGGCGGTTGATGATCTACGACGCGCTGGAGATGACCTACCGCACCGTGCGGGTGCGCAAGGACCCCGAGTGCCCGGTGTGCGGCAAGGAGCCGACCATCACCGAGCTGATCGACTACGAGGAGTTCTGCGGGACCGTGTCCGAGGACGCCCAGCAGGCGGCGGCGGGCTCGACGATCACCGCTCGGGACCTCAAGGCCATGCAGGACCGCGGTGACGACATCTACCTCGTGGACGTCAGGGAGCCGAACGAGTACGAGATCGTCTCGATTCCCGGGGCCACGCTCATCCCCAAGGGCGAGTTCATGTCCGGCGCGGCGCTTGAGCGGCTCCCGCAGGACAAGCGGATCGTGCTGCACTGCAAGAGCGGCGCCCGCTCCGCCGAGGCCCTGGCCGTGGTGAAGAACGCCGGCTTCTCCGACGCCGTGCACGTGGGCGGCGGCGTGCTCGCCTGGATCAGCCAGGTCGATCCCTCGCTGCCGGCCTACTAGACCAGCCCTCACCGGCCGGCGCGCGACAGTCAGTCAGCGCCCGCCGCGGTACTCGCACCTGGGGCGAGGCCGCGACGGGCGCTAACGATGTGAAACGTGGTCAGGCACGCGGCTGGGACGGGGGGTCGCCTGGGGAATGCTCCAGCCGCGTGCCTGAGCTCCGGGCCGGCCGCCGGGCGGCCGGCAAGGGGTTACCGCTCGACGCCGCTGACTCAGGGCAGCTGCGACAGCAGCGAAGAGGGCAGGCCGGCCAGCAGTGACCTGGGCAGCGCGGACCTCAGCGACGCCGGGAGCGCGGGCAGTATCCGGCTCAGCGATCCGGCGGGCAGCTTCGTCAGGATTCCGGTCACTGACTTAGCCGGCAGCCTGGTCAGCAGCCCGGCCAGCGTCTTAGGCGGCAGCTGGGCCAGCGTTGCCCCGGGGAGCTTGGGCAGCAGCGCGGTCAGCGTTCCGGCGGGCAGCTTGGCCAGCACGCTGGCGGGCAGGCTGGTCAGCACCGGGCCGGACAGCCGGGACAGGAAGTCAGCCGGCAGCCGGGACAGATCGGCGGCAGACACCGCGGTCAGGGCCGACGCCGGAATCAGGGACACGACGCTGGCCGGAAGCGCGGACAGCACCGTGGCGGGCAGCTTGGCGAGGCTGCCGGGGGCGGGCAGTTTCGCCAGGTGCAGCAGCAGGCCGCAGTAGTCGGCCACGTTGTCCCGGCTCTCGGCGGTAGCCACCAGCGAGGCGAGCCGCGGGTTATTGATGAGCACCTGGCGCAGCGCCGTGCTCTGCAGCGCCTTCTGCACGCCGGTCTCGGTCAGGACCTGGACCGTACTGCTGTCGGCATGCGTGACCGAGGCGTGTACCTCACTGGCGAGGCTACGGCAGGCCTTGACCGCGTCGGCGGCCGACAGGGGGGCCGGCAGCATCGGGATGGCGTGCCCGGAGGCGGCGGCGCGGACGTGAACGGACCGGGCCGGCGCGCGGGCGGCGGCATGACCGGCGATCTTCGCGTGGCCCCCGGCTGAGCTGGCCGATGCCGCGCCGTGCTCGTGCGGTGCGGGGGTAAAGGCGCCGGTACTCGCGGCGAGGGCCACGCCTCCGGCGCTCACGGCCAGCGCGAGCGCGCCGGCCTTGATGGTGAGGAGCTTGGCAAGCGGGGACTTGATCATCTGTCCTCTCCGTGGCTGATAGGAAGGCACGAGATGCTCCGCCAGGAACGCGGTTACCGCAACGTCCTCGCCTGCCCGTTCGGTGTCGCGGGGCGGCGCGGCCGCTGCGGCCAGCACGCTGGCCAGCGGGTCACGGCCCGCCCGCCCGCTGCCGGGAACTCCGTCGAGCATCTGCTCGGCGGCGCGCCGGCTGAACCGGCCAGGACGGATGCTGTTCATCTCACCTCCTTCAGCGTCGAGAGGTTCATTTGTGTCACTCCCCCAGGAATCCCGCCAGTTTGCGCAGGCCACGGTGGGTCGCCGTGCGCACCGCCCCGGGGCGCTTGCCGAGCACCGCGGCCGCGGCCTGCGCGTCAAGCCCCATGACAGACCGCAGCAGCACCGCCTCCGCCTGATCCCGCGGCAGCCTGGCGATCAGCGCGATCGCCGCGTCGGTGGAGATTCCCTCCAGCGCGCTGTCCGCGGTGTCCTCCCGCGCCGCCAGCGGCGCGAGGTCCTCGACCGGTACGGAGACGGTGCGCGGCCTGCGCTGGTGCTGCCGCAGATGATCAGTGGCCCGGTTCTTGGCGATCGTCGCGGTCCAGCCGCGGAATCCGTCAGAGTCACCGTGGAAGGCCTTCAGCCCGCGGGCGATGTGCAGCCAGGTCTCCGACGCCACGTCCTCCGCGTCATCGCCGACGATCACGCGCAGGTAGCGCAGGAACCGCGGCTGCAGGTCCCGGTAGAGCACGCGGAACGCGTCCTCGTCGCCTTCTTTCGCCCGCCGCACCGCATCGGCCAGGTCCGCGACGGGTGCCCGGGCCGGGCTCGCGGCAGCCGCTGCCCGGCTGTCGCGCGGCTGCGCGAGCTCTACCCCGCTGGCCACGCTGAGGTTCGCCGCCCGGTCCATTCGGACCATGTTGATACATCAATGGACGCTTACGCACCCATGTTGGATGAAATAGCAGCTAAACGAAATGGGGCGCTATCCCAGTAAGTCTGCGGGCCCTGATGGAATAGTTCGCCCGGGCACAGGCGCGCTCAGCAGGCGTTCCGGCGGGCAACCGCGCGGGTAAGCGTAGGAGAGATGCCGCTGGGGGGACGACATGACCCATGTACGTCGTAGCATGCCGTTGTGGTGAAGCAGCCGGACAATCCAGCCGGCCCGGAGGCGGAGAATGAGCCTGCCGGGGACGCCACGGACGCCTTTGCGTCGCCAGTCATGCACGACTCCGCTCCCGCCGAGCCGGCCGCCCCGCCATCACCACCGGCCACGCTCCCGGCTGCCTGGGTTCCCCCCGATCCGCCGGCCCCGCCGCCCGTGAACGGGGCCGTCTGGCCCGGCGCCGATCCCGCGGCGCCGCCGGCGGTGAACGGGGCCGTCTGGCCCGGCGCCGATCCCGCGGCGCCGCCGGCGGTGAACGGGTCCGTCTGGCCCGGCGCCGATCCCCCGGCCCCGCCGCCCGTGCCCGGGGCGATCTGGCCTCCCGCCTGGCCTGCCGCCGGAGAGCGCCGGCCTGGCCCCCACAGCCTCCTTGAGCCTCCCCGCCGCAACCGCCGGCCCGCCAGCCGCCGGCCCGCCAGCCGGCCCGCCGGCCGCTGGCCTGCCAGCCGCCGGCGCCGGCCAGCCCGCCAGCCAGTACCGCAAGGCCCGCTCGGTGCGGCTATGGCTGACGGTCGCCGCACTGCTCGGCGTCGCGGGACTCGCCGTATCCCTGCTCGGCGTGGCAGGCCAGGTGCTGCCCCGCAAGTTCTCCGCCGCACAGCAGCAGCAGATCATGTCCTGGCAGGTCGCCAGCCGCTGGCGGACCTGGCCGGCCGGGAGGATCTTTCCCGCCTCGGTCAGCTACCAGCTGCCCTGGACGCTGTTCGGGAGTAACTCGGGCCTGACCGTGTCCGCGCGCCGGATCGGCATCGCCCCGCAGTCGCGCTGCCGGGCGGCGATCGATCCCGGGCTGGCCCGGGCGCTCGGCAAGCGCGGCTGCGAGGCGGTCCTGCGGGCCACGTACACGGACTCGACCAGCAGCTTCGTCGTCACGGTCGGGATCGCCGTGATGCCCCGCACCGCCCCGCCGGCCGCCCGCCTCCCGGCCGGTCGCGGCCTGGCTCCCGGGGTACGCCCGGTGGCGTTCCCCCGCACTCTCGCCGCCGGGTTCGGCGGCCGCCAGCGGCAGCTCTCCGGCGCGCTCGGCTACGGGCCCTACCTGGTCTTGTACACGGCGGGCTACACCGACGGCCGGCAGCGGGAGCGGGTCTCGTCCAACCCGTACGCCGACAGCGAGATGAAGGACCTGGGGACCGGCCTCGCGCGCCGCCTGGGCCGGGCGCTCGGCGCGCCGCCCCCCGCGCCCCGCTGTCCGGGGACGCCCGGATGCTGACCGGGCCGCGGCACGCACGTGCCCGGCTGGCGGCCCCGCTGGCGCTGGCGATGCTGCTTCCGGCCGGGCTGACGATCGCGGCCGGCCCGGCCGCGCCGGCCAGCGCCGCGCCGCTCGACCAGGTCAGGACCGCCGAAGCCTGGGTGCTCGACATGCTCGACGTCCAGAATGCCTGGAACGTGACCCGGGGCGCCGGGGTGACCGTCGCGGTCATCGACAGCGGGGTCAACGGCGCAGTGTCCGACCTGGCCGGCTCGGTCACCAGCGGCCCGGACTACACCGGGGTCAACACGCCGCGGTCCAACCCGCACTGGGGCCAGCACGGCACCTGGATGGCCTCGCTTATCGCCGGCCACGGCCACGCCGTCGTCGATGGCATCCTCGGCACGGCCCCGCAGTCGAAGGTGCTGTCGCTGCGGGTGATCACCGACCCGGGCGACCCCGGATATCACAAGTACCAGCACGAGCCGACCGCGCAGGTCGAGGCGTCCCTGGCCAAGGCCATCCGGTACGCGGTCAAGCGCAAGGTCGGCGTGATCAGCATGTCGATCGGCTACGGCGGGCCGAGCCGCCTGGTCCGCTCCGCCCTGCAGGACGCCTACGACCACAACATCGTCGTGGTTGCCTCCGCGGGCAACTCGGGCCGGCCCGCCGCCGTGGCGGCGCCCTACTCGTTCCCCGCCGACTACCCCGGCGTGATCTCGGTCGCCGCCCTGGCCCAGGACGGGGGGACCGCGGGCTTCTCCAGCGACAACCTGTCTGTGCAGCTGGCCGCGCCCGGCGTCAGCGTGCCGGTGCAGGGCAAGGACGGCGCGTACTGGCTGGTCAGCGGGACCAGCCCGGCGTGCGCGCTCACCGCGGGCGTGGCCGCCCTGATCAGGTCCGCCGACCCGCGGCTGCCCGCCGCGCTGGTCGCGACCGCGCTGACGACCAGCACCAGGAACCGTCCTCCCGGCGGGTACGACAAGGAGGTCGGCTTCGGCACCGTGGACGCCGCCGCGGCCCTGGCAGCGGCCCGGCGGCTGAACCGCGACGAGCCCGCCGCCGCCGGGCTGGCGGCCGCGCTGCACTTCGGCGGCGGCCGGGCCGCGGTACCGCTCCCGCCCGTCACCAAGCGCGGGTCGGCCGCCCTCATCGAGTCCATCGCTCTCGCGCTCGTCTCGCTGGCTGTCGCCGTCGCCGCGCTGGCCAGGCTCAGGGTGCTGCGCCGACTCCGCGCCCGGCCCGGCACCGGATGACAGGAAAGACCGGATATCCCGAACGGCTCCGGCCGCCAGCCGGCGGAAGGACGTGAACTTGTGACTGGCGAAGCGCCGAACGGCTCTGCGGGCCGGCGGCGCGAGGACGGTGAACCGGTGACCGGCGCCGTTCCGCGCGGTGAGCTCGACGGCTTCGCCAGCCGGGTGCTCGACGTCGTGGACACGATCCCGGCCGGCCTGGTGATGTCCTACGGCGACATCGCCGGGTACCTGGAGGAGGGCGGGCCCCGCCAGGTAGGACGGGTCATGGCGCTGTGGGGCGGCGGCGTCGCCTGGTGGCGGGTGGTACACGCCGACGGTACGCCGCCGCCCGGTCATGAGCGCGCGGCGCTGGCCCGTTTCCGCGAGGAGGGCACCCCGCTCCGTTCGGCGGAATTGCCGGTCCGGGTGGACATGCGCCGCGCCCGCTGGCCGGGTTAAGCACGGCCCGGGCCAGCCGCCGCCCGCGACTCGCCGGCATCTGCCGGGTATCCCCGCGCACTGTCGGTCCCTTCTGCTGGACTAAGCCTCGACCCCCGACACAGGTAGGCCGGTGCAGATGGACTCACGCGCGTCCGGCTGCCGCCTCGTTCGCCGGCGGCCCCGTCGCCGGAGCCGCCCAGGCTGGACGAGGGGCAGCAGCGAGTGGTCGGCCACAGCGGTGGCCCGCTGCTCGTGCTCGCCGGTCCCGGCACCGGGAAGACCACCGCGATCGTCGAGGCGGTGGCGCACCGGGTGATCCGCCGCAGCACTGACCCGGCGCGGATACTCGTGCTCACGTTCAGCCGCAAGGCCGCCGGCGAGCTGCGGCAGCGGATCACCGCCCGGCTGGGCCGCACCACCCGCGAGCCGCTCGCGCTCACCTTCCACAGCTACGCTTACGCCCTGGTGCGCCGGGAGTTCGTGCTGGCCGGCGACGAGCCGCCGCGGCTGCTCTCCGGGCCCGAGCACCTGGTCGAGGTGCGGCGGATGCTGGCCGGCGAGGTGGAGGACGGCGGCGGCGGCTGGCCGCGCCAGCTGCGCGCCGCGCTCGGCACCAGGGGCTTCGCCGAGGAGCTGCGCGACCTGATGCTGCGGGCCGCCGAGCGCGGCCTGGACGGCCGCGCGCTGGCCCGGCTCGGCGCCAGCAGGGGCCGGGACGACTGGGTGGCGGCCGGGCGCTTCGGTGACCGCTACGCCGCCCGGTTCGACCTGGCGCCCGTTCCGGCCTACGACTACGCGGAGATCGTCCGGATCGCGGCCAGGCTGCTCGGCCGCTCCGCGACCCAGGGCAGGGAACGGCAGGCCTACGACGTCGTGCTGGTGGACGAGTACCAGGACACCGACCCGGCGCAGGAGGCCCTGCTGCACGCGCTGGCGGGCGACGGGCGCGAGCTCATCGTGGTGGGGGATCCGGATCAGTCGATCTACGCGTTCCGCGGCGCCGACTCCGGCGCGATCACCCGCTTCCCCGACAGGTTCCGGACCCCCGACGGGCGGCCCGCCGAGGTAGTCGCGCTCGGCGTGTGCCGCCGCAGCGGCACGGCGCTGCTCGAGGCGTCCCGGCGGATCGCCTGGCGGCTGCCGGCCGGCCCGGGCAGCCAGCCGCTGGCGCACCGGATGCTGGCGCCGCTGCCCGGCGCCAGCCCCGGCGAGGCCCGCATCCTGATCGCGGAGAGCGCCAGCCAGGAGGCGGCGCTCGTCGCGGACATGCTGCGCCGCGCTCACCTCGTCAACGGCGTGCGCTGGTCGTCGATGGCGGTGCTGGTCCGCTCGGCGACCAGGCAGCTGCCGGTACTGTACCGGGCGCTCACCGCGGTCGGCGTGCCGGTTGCCGTGGCGGGCGATGAGCTGCCGCTGGCCGCCGAGCCGGGCACCCGGCCGCTGATCTGCCTGCTGCGCTGCGCGCTGCTGCCCGGCGAGCTCACCGAGGAGACCGCGATCGAGCTGCTCACGGGGCCGCTCGGCGGCACCGACGCGCTCGGCCTGCGCCGGCTGCGCCGCGCGCTGCGCGTGATCGCGGAGGACGCGGGGGAGCGGCTGGGCAGCGAGCCGCTGGCCGCTGTGCTGCGCGATCCGCGGGACCTCGTCCTGGTCCCCGCCCGCATCAGCAGGCCGGCCGAGCGGGTGGCCAGGCTGCTCGCCATCGCGCGCGAGACCGCCGAGCGCGGCAGCGCGGAGGACGTGCTGTGGGCCGTGTGGTCCGCGGCCGGCCTGGCCGAGACGCTGCGCGCGGCCAGCGCGGCCGGCGGGCTGCGCGGGTCAGCGGCCGACCGGGACCTGGATGCGGTGGTGGCGCTGTTCCACGCGGCGGCCACCTTCACCGACCGGCTGCCGCCGGGCGCGCCGCGGCTGTTCCTGGACAGCCTGTCCGGCCAGGAGATCGCCGGCGACACGCTGGCCGAGCGGGCGCCGCGCCAGGACGCGGTCCGGATCCTCACCGCGCACCGGTCCAAGGGCCTGGAATGGGACGTGGTCGCGGTGGCCGGAGTGCAGGAAGGCAGCTGGCCGGACCTGCGGCTGCGCGGCTCGCTGCTCGGCGCAAGCGAGCTGGCCGACCCCGGTCCCGACGACGGCAGCCGGGCGGCCTCGGTGATGGCGGGGCTGCTCGCCGAGGAGCGACGGCTCTTCTACGTCGCGGTCACCCGGGCGCGCAAGCGGCTCATCGTCACCGCGTCGGGTGAGGAGAGCGACGAGCGGCCGTCCAGGTTCCTGGCCGAGCTGGCAGGCGAGGACATCGAGATCGAGCGGGTCGGCGGCCAGCGTCATCGCTGGCTGTCGCTACCGGCGCTCACCGCCGACCTGCGCCGGGCCGCCGCCGATACCAGCCGCCCGGCCGCGCTGCGCCGGGCCGCCGCCGCCCAGCTGGCCAGGCTCGCCGCGGCCGGGGTGCGCGGGGCGGATCCCGGTCAGTGGTACGCGCTGACCACCGTGTCCAGCGCCGAGCCGGTCGCGGCGCCCGGCGAGACGCTGCGGCTGTCGCCGTCCGCGGTCGAGTCGTTCACCCGCTGCGGGCTGCGCTGGCTGATCGAGTCGGCGGCCGGCCGGGTCGGCCCCGAGGCGGTGCGCCAGCTGGGCATGGTGGTGCACGCCGCCGCGGCGTCGGCCGCGGCGGGCGCGGCCGACGACGAGCTGGCCGGCCGCATCGACGACCTGTGGCAGCACCTGGACTTCGGCAGCGCCTGGTACAGCGCGAAGCAGCGGGCGCTGGCCGGCCAGATGGTCCGCAAGTTCCTCGGCTGGCAGGCCACCAACCCCCGCGAGCTGGTGGCGGTGGAGGAGCCGCTGGAGTTCCAGATCGGCCGGATCCTCATCCGCGGCCGGGTGGACCGGCTGGAACGCGAGGTCGGCGGTGGCGGCGGCGTGGTGGTGGACCTGAAGACGGGCTCGACACCGGCGGCCGAGCAGGACCTCGACCGCAACCCGCAGCTCGGCGTGTACCAGCTGGCCATGCTGCTCGGCGCGTTCGAGAAATTCGGCGTGACCGAGCCGGGCGGCGCGGAGCTGGTCCAGGTAGGCAAAGGCGGGCTGGCCGCGAAGGCCCGCGTGCAGCGCCAGCGCGCCCTGGCGTCCGACACCGATCCGGGCTGGGCCCGGCAGCTGGTCGAGACCGTCGCGGCCGGCATGGCGGGCCCGGTGTTCGAGGCCAAGGTGAACCCGGGCTGCCGCACCTGCCCGGTCGCCTCGTGCTGCCCGGTGCACCCGCACGGCGAGGGCGTGACGCCGTGACCGGCGACGACCCGGGCCACGCCGCCCGGTACACCCCCGGCCAGCTCGCCCGGCTGCTCGGCCTGCCCGAGCCGACCGCCGAGCAGGCCGCGGTGATCGCGGCCCCGCTGCGCCCGGTCGCGGTGATCGCCGGTGCTGGGTCGGGCAAGAGCGAGACGATGGCCGCCCGGCTGGTGTGGCTGGTGGCCAACGACCTGGCCCGGCCCGAGCGCATGCTGGGCCTCACCTTCACCAGGAAGGCCGCCGCTGAGCTGGCCGACCGGGTCCGCCGCCGGCTGGATGGCCTGCGGCGGGCCGGCCTGAGCCCCGATACCGCCGAGCTGCTGGCCGGCGAGCCCGTGGTCTGCACCTACCACGCCTACGCGGGCCGGCTGGTGGCCGACCACGCGCTGCGGGAGGCGCTGGAACCCTCGATGAGGCTGATCACCCCCGCCGTGGCCTGGCAGATAGCGGCCGGCGTGGTGGCCGCCTACGACGGCCCGGTGGACGCGATCGAGTGGACCCCCCGCAGCGTGACCGCCGCCCTGCTGCAGCTCGCCGGGGAGCTGGCCGAGCACCTGCGCGGCCCGGCGGACGTCCGGCAGGTGGGCGAGTGGCTGGACCGGCACGCCGCGGCGGCGCCCGCGGGACGCAACGGGACCACGGCCACCATCAGGAAGGTCCTGGGCTGCCAGCGGACCCGGGAGCAGCTGCTGCCCATGATCGAGCGCTATGCCGAGGCCAAGCGGTCGCGTGAGGTGCTGGACTTCAGCGATCAGGTGACGCTGGCCGCCCGGATCGCGCAGCGGCACCCGGAGGTGGGCGCGGGCGAGCGCGGCCGCTACCAGGCCGTCCTGCTCGATGAGTACCAGGACACCAGCGAGGCGCAGCTGGCGCTGCTGCGCGCGCTGTTCGGCGACGGTCACCCGGTGACCGCGGTCGGCGATCCGTGCCAGTCGATCTACGGCTGGCGCGGCGCCAGCTCGGGCAGCCTGCGCCGGTTCGCAGCCGACTTCCGCGGCGCGCAGCCGCTGACGCTGTCCACCAGCTTCCGCAACGCCGGCCGGATCCTGGACGCGGCCGCGGTGATCCAGGACAGCCTGCGGGCCGAGGCGCCGCAGGTGCCGCGGCTGGTGCCCGCCCCCGGCGCAGGCCGCCGCGGCCGCGTGACCTGCGCGCTGCTGGAAACCGCCGCGCAGGAGGCGGAGTGGGTGGCCGGCCAGGTGGAAGGGCTGCTGCGGCTGCCGCCCGGCATCGCGCCGGACGGGCGCCGCTGGTGGGACGGCCGCAAGGACCGGGTCCGGCCGTCCGACATCGCCGTGCTCTGCCGCAAGCGCGTCCAGTTCGACCCGCTGCGCACGGCGATCGAGGCCAGGGGCATCCCGGTGGAAGTGGTCGGGCTGGGCGGCCTGCTCACCGTGCCGGAAGTGCAGGACGTGGTGGCGACGCTGCGGGTGCTGCACGACCCGACCGCCTCCGACGCGCTGGCCCGGCTGCTCACCGGCGCGCGCTGGCGGATCGGGCCGAGGGACCTGATCGCGCTCGGCCGCCGGGCCCGCAAGCTGGCCAGCACCGGCCGCGACCAGCAGGACGCCCAAGGCGACGCGCTCACCCAGGCGGTAGCGGACCTGACCGCGGACGCGGGTAGCCTGATCGAGGCGCTGGATGACCTGGGCGACCCGGCCGCCTACTCGCCCGCCGGGCACGCCCGGCTGTCCGCCCTGGCCGCCGAGCTCAAGGTGCTGCGCGGGCATGCCGCCCGGCCGCTGGCTGACCTGGTCGGCGACGTCGAGCGCACGCTGAGCCTGGACATCGAGGTGGCCGCCAGGCCCGGCGCCGACCCGGCGGCCGCGCGCGCCGACCTGGACGCGTTCGCGAGCACCGCGGCCGCGTTCGGGACCGACCAGGAGGAGGCGACGCTGGGCGCGTTCCTCGCCTACCTGGCCGCCGCCCAGGACGAGGAGTTCGGGCTCGAGGCGGGCCGCGTGGGCGAGACCGACTCGGTCAAGCTGGTGACCGTGCACGCGGCCAAGGGCCTGGAGTGGAACGCGGTCGTGGTGCCGGGGCTGTCGGCCGGGGACCGCAGCCAGGTCTTCCCGGCCCGGCCGCGGCAGACGACGCGGTGGACCGACAACCCGCGGCTGCTCCCGTTCGGCCTGCGCGGCGACCACGCCGACCTGCCCGGGCTCGACGGCCTGGACCCGGCGTCGGTCCGGTCGTTCACCGACGCCTGCGCCGCCAGGGAGCTGGCCGAGGAGCGACGGCTGATGTACGTGGCGGTCACCCGGGCCGGGTTCTGGCTCGCCTGCTCGGGTTACTGGTGGGGCGACGGCGTGCTGCCGCTCGGCCCGTCGGTGTTCCTGCAGGAGATCGCGGACGGCTGCGGCGGCCGCGGCGGCACGGTGGCGCACTGGGCGCCGCCGCCCGGCCCCGACGCGCAGAACCCCGCGCTGGCCGAGCCCGCGTCGGCCAGCTGGCCCGCGCCGCCGTCGGGGCAGCGCTACGAGGCCGTGCGCGAGGCCGCGGCCCTGGTGCACGCGGCCATGGCAGATCAGGAGCGTCTCGGTGCCGAGGCCGGCCGCGACGCCCTCATCGCTCCCGGGGCTAGCGCCGGCCCGGGCGGGGAGGCCGACCGCGGCGCGCACACCGCTCCCGGGGCTAGCGCCGGCCCGGGCGGCGAGGCGGGCCGCGCCCCTCACACCGCTTCTGCCGCCCCGGGGCCGGGTGAGGAGGTTGCCGCCGCCGGGCCGGGTGAGGAGGTTGCCGCCGCAGTGGACGAGCACGATCAGATCCTGGCGGCCTCCTGGGAGCGGGACATCACCCTGCTGCTCGCCGAGCGGGACCGGCGGCGCAGTGACGACGCCCAGCCGGTCGAGCTGCCCGACCACCTGTCGGTGTCGGCGCTGGTGACGCTGGCCCGCGATCCCGCCGAGCTGGCCAGCCAGATCCGGCGGCCCATGCCGCTGCCGCCCGCGCCGCAGGCCAGGCGCGGCACGGCCTTTCACCGCTGGCTCGAGCAGCACTACGGCGCGCAGCAGCTGATCGACCCGGCTGACCTGCCCGGCGGGTCCGACGCGGACCCCGAGGCAGAGGCGGATTCTGGCGTTCCTCCGCGAGCTGTTCGAGTCCGGCACCTGGGCCAGCCGGTGGCCGCAGGAGGTGGAGGTGCCGTTCGAGACCCGGATCGGCGACCGGCTGGTGCGCGGCCGGATCGACGCGGTGTTCGCTGACGGGCCGGCGGCAGGGTACGACGTCGTGGACTGGAAGACCGGGCGGCCGCCCGGCTCGGCTGGCGAGCGGCACGCCGTCGCCGTGCAGCTGGCTGCCTACCGGCTGGCCTGGGCCGCGCTGGCCGGGGTCCCGCTGGAGCAGGTGCGGGCCGCCTTCTACTACGTGCGGCACGACCTGACGGTCAGCCCGGCCGACCTGCTGGACGCCGATGGCCTGGCCGCCCTGATCGAGAGCATCCCGCCCGGCTGACGCCGGCGTCCCCGGAACGACCATGATCACGAAGAAATTGTGCGCGCTGCCACGCCCGAAACTCTTCGGGCTCTGGCGCGGATTGCGTGAAGGCTTACATGGAGTGACTTCCGGGCGGGTTGTCGCGGTGCGGGGTTGCTGGGTGCTGGCTTACCTGAAGATCACGGTTTGGGTTGCTGGCGGTGTGTCGCCGCGGGTGTGCAACGAGGCCCCTGTAGGACGCAGGGAATCTGCCAAAATCTCCTGCACCGGAGGCCTCGTTGCCCGCTCAGCCTGCCATCTGCGCGTTGCCGGATGCCATCGTCCCTGCTGTGGTCTGCCTGGGGGATCTTCTTCCGCACCTGGGGGGGCTGGGTATTGACCGGGTCACCTCGGGCCCTGGCGGGGTGGTGATCGAGGCGCGGTGCGGTGCGGCCGGGGCGGCGTGCCCGGGCTGCGGCGGCTTGTCGTCACGGCTGCACAGCGGCTATACCCGGACGGTGGCCGACGGGCCGCTGGGCGGCCGCCCGGTGTGCATCCGGC
>CAVPBZ010000001.1:0-63610 GCA_963702235.1 uncultured Actinomycetes bacterium | reverse complement strand
GGGGCGACCGGCACCGCGCCGGTGTTCTTCGGCGCTCCGCCCGCGGCATGATCACACCGCACGGCGGGGACACCACACCGGGAGCAGCGATGAGCGAGCATGAGGCCGGGTTGCGCTGATCACAGGCGGGTCGAGCGGCATCGGCCAGGCGGTCGCGGAACTGCTGGCCCGGCAGGGCGCTGCGGTCGCGGTGAACTCGGCCGACCCGGGAGCGGCCCGGGAGGTCATCGCCAAGATCACCGGCAGCGGCGGCCGCGCGGTCACCGCGGTCGCCGACGTCACCGACCCGGCCGCGGTGCACGCCGCCGCCGAAGCACGTGGCCGAGCGGTTCGGCGGGATCGACATCCTCGTCACCTCCGCCGGAATCCAGCGCTACGGCACCGTCACGGATACCACCGAGGAGACCTGGGACGAGGTGTTCGCGGTGAACGTCAAGGGCGTGTTCCTGGCCGCACGGGCGTGCCTGCCGCACCTGCGCCGCTCCGGCAGCGGGGCGATCGTCATCGTCTCCTCGGTCCAGGCCACCGCCACCCAGGCCGGCGTGGTCGCCTACGCGGCCGGCAAGGGCGCGCTCAACTCGTTCGCCCGCGCGGTGGCCGTCGACGAGGCCCGGCATGGCGTCCGGGTCAACACGGTCTGCCCGGGGTCGGTGGACACGCCGATGCTGCGCGCCTCCGCGGCGCTGTTCGCCAGCGGCGCGAGCGTCGAGTCCACGCTCGCGGCCTGGGGCTCGGCCCACCCGCTCGGGCGCATCGGCGCGCCAGCCGAGATCGCTCATGTCGTTTCGTTCCTGGCCAGCCAGCGGGCGAGCTTCATCACCGGCGAGGACGTCAGGGTCAACGGCGGGCTGCTCGCCGCCGTCGCCGTCACCCTGCCCGACACCCAGCACGGAGGCTGACCATGGCTATGCGCATCTCGATGGGCCACGTGGACTTCTACGACGACACCGTGGCCGCCTATGCGCGCCAGCTGGGCCTGCGCACCGTTCAGCTGCACTGCCCGGCCAACCTCACCAGCGCCGACGGCTACTGGCCGGTCGCGGAACTGCGCGACCTGCGCGAGCGATGCGAGCGGGACGGGCTGGCCCTGGAGGGGCTGGAGAACATCCCGGTCGCGCACTTCTACAAGATCCAGCGCGGTGAGCCCGGCCGGGACGAGCAGATCGAGAATTACCAGGCCACCATCCGCAACATGGCAGCGGCCGGCATCACCCTGCTCGGCTACAACTGGCTGGCCACCTTCGTGTGGCGCACCGCGGTGGGAGGCTCCGGGCGCGGCGGGGCAAAGATCACCTCCTTTGACCTCGCCGAGACGCACCGCGGCAACGAGCTGGCCTCCTACAAGCTCACCTGGCCCGACCCGGCCGAGCCGATCGGCGCCGAGCAGGCCTGGGCCAGCCACCAGTACTTCCTGGATGCCGTGCTGCCGGTCGCCGAGGAGGCAGGGGTCCGCCTCGCCCTGCACCCCGACGACCCGCCGGTCACCGCTCCCCTCGGCGGCGCGGCCCGCGTGTTCACCAGCCCGGCCGCGCTGGAACGCGCCTGCCGGCAATCCCGGGGCAGCGCCAGCTGGGGACTGAACCTTTGCCTGGGGACGGTGTCGGAGATGGGCGGCCAGGCTGCCGTCGACCAGGTCATCGACCTGCTCGGCCCTCTCGGCAAGATCTTCTACGTGCATTTCCGCGACGTGCGCGGCACCGTCCCCGCCTTCGACGAATGCTTCCTCGGCGAGGGCAACCTCAACCCCGCAGCCGTCGTCCGCCGGCTGCACGCCGTCGGCTTTGACGGCTTCCTCATCGACGACCACGTGCCGGCCATGATCGGCGACCGCGACACCTGGCTGGACACCTCGGCCGAGGCATACTGCAGCCGCGGCCGGGCCCATGCCGTCGGCTACCTGCAAGGACTCCTGAACGGGCTCGGCATCCCCGGCTGACGGAAGCCGCACCGGTCACGCCCATTCCCGGGCCGGGCGCGGGCCGCCCGCCGGGCTTGATGTACTGTCAACAACTTACGGTAGACTAGAACGTTGTGGATTTTGCTCGAAGCGGCGGCCGGGAGGCGGCCTTCGCGGCGGTCACAGGCCGCCGCAGGGTTGGCTTGCGGCCGGACCCACAATCTTGACAGCTCAGGGCCTTGACCCTAGGTTTACGTTGACAGATTTCTGAAGACTGTCAACATTATCCAAGCGGCAGGCGCGGCACCGGGCCATGCTGGGCTGTTGGGGACAGTCGGCGAAGGGAGTGATGGATGTCACCGCAGCGCACCAGGAAGTTGCCGTCGGCGCTGACACCCGCCAGTCGCAAGAGCCTGGGCGAGGACGTCGCAGAGCGGCTCCGCGACGCGATCCTGCACGGCGAGCTCGGCCCGGGCCAGCACCTGCGCGAGGAGGAGCTCGGCGAGCGGCTGCAGGTGAGCCGGGGGCCCATCCGGGACGCGTTCGTCCTGCTCAAGCGGCAGGGCCTGGTCAGGTCGTCCCAGCACCGCGGCGTCACCGTCGTCGAGCTGACCCGCAATGACCTGCACGAGATCTACACGCTCCGGTCGGCTCTGGAGCCGCTGGCCATCACGCTGGCGATCCAGCGGGCGACAGCCGACGACCTGGCCGAGATGGACCGGAGCCTGGCCGAGATGACCTCCGGGTTTGCCAAGCGCATCACCGAGCGCGACGCGGCCAGGCTGGACGTGCAGTTCCACGACACGATCTACCAGGCAGCTCACCACCAGCGGCTGTCCAGCGCCTGGGATCAGATCCGGCTGCCCACCTACTGGTTCATGCTCTCGCGCAACGTCGCGAACTCGGACTGGCGGGAAGGCACGGTCAAGGGGCACACCGACATCGTCCGGGTCATCCGGAGCGGCGACGAGGCGGCCGCGGCTGAGCTGATCAGGGAACACATCGCGTTCGCCTACGAGCGGATCCTGGAGAGCTATCTCACCTCGGTCGGCAAGCCGGGCGAGCCGGACGAGCCGGCGCCGGCACCCCCCCGGCTGGACACCAGCGCCCGCCTCCCGCGCTTATCACCGCCGCTCACCGACCGCTACTGACCGACAACGGAGATCCCCTGTGAGCCGTACTCCCCTGGCAGCCCGGCCGGCCCGGCGATCACCGCGACGGCGGGCGTGGCGGCCGCCGATCGCGGCCGGGAGCGGGCGATGACCACGGTCGTCATCGCTTACGGCGGGCGCGACCAGGCCCTGCCGGAGACCGAGCTGCTCGAGGCCGCCGGGTACGAGGTCCGCTACCTCGGCGATTTCCCTGATGCCGCCGCGGCGCTACGCGACGCCGAGGCGCTGCTGGTCACCGTCCAGCCGGTTACTGACATGATGCTGGCCGCCATGCCCCGGTGCCGCATCGTCGCCCGGGTCGGGACCGGCCTGGACGAGATCGACCTGGACGCTGCCGCCAGGCGCGGAATCTACGTCACCAACGTCGTCGACTACTCGGTGAACGAGGTGTCGACGCACGCGGTGACCCTCCTGCTCGCCCACGCCCGGCGGCTGCCGGCTTACCTGGGAGTGGTCGGTGCGGGCCAGTGGTCATCTACCGGCGGCGGGCCCATCCGCAGGCTGCGCGGCCTGACGCTCGGCGTGGTCGGGCTCGGCCGGATCGGCCAGGCCACGGCCGCCAAGGCGAGCGGGCTTGGCCTGCGGGTCGTCGCGTTCGACCCGATGCTGTCCCGCGACGAGATCGTGGCCGCAGGCGCCGAGCCGGCCGACTGGCCCGCCCTGCTGGCGCAGTCCGACTACATCTCGCTGCACGTGCCGCTGACGCCGCTGTCCCGCAACATGATCGACGCCGCCGCGCTCGCCGCGATGAAGCCATCCGCCGTCCTGATCAACACGGCTCGTGGCGGGCTCGTCGACGAGGACGCACTGGCGGCCGCGATCCGGTCCGGGGAGATAGCCGGCGCCGCGCTCGACGTGCTCGCCGACGAGCCGCCGCCGCCCGGCCACCCGCTGCTGGGCGATGAGCGGATCCTGATCACGCCGCACTCCGCCTGGTACTCCCTGGAGGCGCAGCGCGACGTCGTGACCGCGGCCTGCGAGGACGTACGCCGGGTGCTGTCGGGCGAGCGGCCGCTCACGCCGGCCAACACGCCGCTGCTCATCGCCGCGGAGCCGACGCCATGACGGCGCCGGCCGGGCAGCTCAGTGGCCGGCACGCGGTGATCACCGGCGGGGCCGGCGGCCTCGGCCGGGCCGTCGCCGCGACGTTCGCGGCCGCCGGGGCGCGGGTCAGCGTGCTCGACATCGACGCCGCCGGCGCGGCGGCCGCGGCGGCGCAGATCCGCGCTGCCGGCGGCACCGCCGATGCGTTCGGCTGCGACGTCACCAAGGCCGGCAGCGTGGCCGGTGCGTTCGGCCAGGCTGCCGTCGACGGGCCGCCCGACATCCTGGTCAACAACGCCGGGGTCAATTACCGGGCGCCGAGCCTGGAGATCACCGAGCAGGTGTGGGCGCAGACCATAGCCATCAACCTGACCGGCTACTTCTTCTGCGCCCGCCAGTTCGCCGAGCGCCTGGTGGCGCGCGGCCAGCGCGGCGCCGTGGTCAACGTGAGCTCGATCGGCGGCGGCACGGCCCTGGGCCGGGGAAACTTCAGCTACGGGGTGACGAAGGGCGGCGTGGACCAGATGACCCGCGAGCTCGCGGTGGCGTGGGCACCGCACGGGATCCGGGTCAACGCGGTCGCGCCCTGCCAGATCGCCACCGAGGGGCTGCTCGGGATCAGCGAGCGGCCCAGCGCCGAGGGCACGCTGCTGGATACGTTCCTGCGCGGCATCCCGCTGGGGCGCCTGGTCAAGCCGCATGAGGTCGCCGCCGCCATCGCCTTCCTGGCCTCCGACGCGGCAGCCATGATCACCGGCGTGATCCTGCCGGTGGACGGCGGCAACCGCGCCCTCAATGCCGGGGGAACCATCGGCGAGTAAGGAGCACCATGTCCAAGGTCGAACTGACCATCCCCTCCTACGGCATGGCCGATACCGACAGCGTGATCCTGCGCTGGCTGCGCGAGCCGGGTGAGCTGGTCGCGCAAGGCGACCCCGTGGTGGACATCGAGACCGCCAAGGCGGAGGTGAGCCTCGAGAGCCCGGCCAGCGGGGTGCTCGGGCCGCACCTGGTAGCGGCCGACGCCGAGGTCCCGACCGGCACGGTGCTGACCTGGATCGAGCAGGAGGACGCATGAGGCCGCACACCGACATCACCGTCGGCGCAGCGCCCGGCGCCGGCATCGACCTGGCCGGCATCCCGGCGGATCAGGCCCTCGGCTGGCTGGACACGATGCTGCTGATCCGCGAGTTCGAGTCCACCGCCGGCCCGCTGGCCACCTCCGGGGCGATCCCTGGCGGGATGCACGCGGCGATCGGGCAGGAGGCGGTCGCGGTGGGCGTGATGTCGGTGCTGTCCGCCGACGACGTGGCCGCGGCGCCGCACCGCAGTCATCACATCGCGCTAGCCAAGGGCATGGACCCCGGGCTGATGATGGCCGAGCTGTTCGGCAAGGCGACCGGGTGCGCCGGCGGCCGGGGCGGCCACATGCACCTGGCCGACTTCAGCACCGGATTCTTCGGCTCCAACGGGATCGTCGGCGGCGGCGCGGGCCTGGCGCTCGGTGCCGCGCTGGCCCAGTCGTACCGCGGCGAGCGGCGGGTATCGGCCGGATTCTTCGGGGACGGCGGCGCCAACACCGGACGGGTGTGGGAATTCGCCAACCTGGCCGCGTCCTGGCGGCTGCCGCTGCTGATGATCTGCGAGAACAACGGGTACGCGGTGGAAACCCGGATTGGCGACTCGATGGCGGGCGAGTCGATCGCCGGCCGTGCCGCCGGATTCGGGCTGCCCGCGGTCCAGGTGGACGGCCAGGACGTGGCGGCGGTGCACCGGGCCGCCGCCGAAGCGGCTCACCGGGCCCGCTCCGGCGCCGGGCCCACCTTCATCGAAACGCTGACGTACCGGCACCAGGGGCATGACGTCGGCGAGCGCGGCCAGTACCGCACCGCCGAGGAGGTCGCCTGGTGGGAGCGCAACCGGGATCCGATCGAGCGGCTGCGCTCGGCGCTCAGCGCTCGCGGCGACCTGGATGACGCCGCCTTCGAGCGGGCGGCGCAGCGGGTCAAGGCGCGGGTAACCGACGCCGTCGCGGCCGCCGATGCGGCTCCGCTGCCGGACCCCGCGACCGTCGCCGACGGAGTCACCGCCGTCCCGCTGAAGATAAGGACCGGGTCATGACCGCCCAGCCGGCCGCGCCGGCCACGAGCCGTACGACCCTGTCCCGCGCCTATCGCGACGGCCTGGCCGAGGAGATGGCCCGCGATCCCAGCATCCTGGTGATGGGCACCGACCTGTACGAACGGGGCGGCCACTGGGCCCAGGTCACCGGGCTCGGCCCGCAGTTCGGCCGGGACCGGGTCCGCAACGCGCCCATCTCCGAGGCCGCGATGGTCGCGGCCGGGGTGGGCGCCGCGATGGACGGGCTCCGCCCGGTCGTGGACCTGAACTTCATCGACTTCGCGTTCGGCGCGATGGACGAGATCGTCAACCAGGCGGCGAAGATCCGGTACTGGTGGGGCCGGCCGGTGCCGCTGGTCATCCGCGGCACGACCGGGTTCGCCGGCGGCGGGGCGCAGCACAACAACAGCCTGGAGGCGTGGTTCTGCCACGTGCCCGGGCTGCTGGTGGCGATGCCGAGCACCCCGGCCGACGCCAAGGGCCTGATCAAGACGGCGCTGCGCGGCGAGGACCCGGTGATCTTCCTCATGCACAAGATGCTCACCGGGCTCCGCGGCGAGGCCGGCGGTCCCGACGACCTGGTGCCCTTCGGCCAGGCGGCGGTCCGGCGGCCGGGACGGGACGTCACGGTGGCCAGCTACGGCGTGATGGCGGGCAAGGCGGTGCGCGCGGCCGACCAGCTCGCGGCTGACGGCATCGAGGCCGAGGTGATTGACCTGCGCACGCTGATCCCGCTCGACCTCGACCTGGTCGAGGAGTCGGTGCGGCGCACCCGCCGCCTGGTGGTCGCCACCGAGGCGTACCGGCACGGCGGGATCGGCGGCGAGATCGCCGCGGCGATCGGCGAGAGCCTGTTCGGCGACCTGGACGCGCCGGTGCTGCGGGTGGGCGCCGGCTTCGCCCCGGTGCCGCACAGCCCGGTGCTGCTCGACGCGCTCACCCCCGGGACCGACGAGATCACCCGCGCGGTGCGCGCGGTGATGAAGGCCAGCCGGTAGCGGGGCCAGCCGCCGGATCGCCCGAGCGGCCCGGCGCAGTCCCGGCGGCATGAGGCGGGCGGCGGAACGCCGCCGGACGCGGTGCCCGCCGGTGCCGGCCTGGCGGCCGCCGCTCCGCCCGGCGGCGGTGCGGGTCACCGGTAAGGTTCCGCCTGGCACCGTTCGGAATAAATCTCAGGAGTCCGCCGATGTCCTTGCCTGACCTGCCGGTAGATGAGCTGCGCGGGTACCAGCCCGCGCTGTCGGAGCCGGCTGACCTGGACGCGTTCTGGGCGGACACGCTGGCCGGGCAGGCGCAGCCGCCCGCGGCGACGTTCCGGCCGGTGCAGGCCGGCCTGCGCGTGATCGACACGTTCGACGTCACGTTCGCCGGCTACGGCGGCAACCCGGTGCGCGGGTGGCTGCACCTGCCCGCGGGCCCGGGCGGCCGGCTGCCCTGCGTGGTGCAGTATGTCGGCTACGGCGGCGGCCGCGGGCTGGCCCACGAGAACGTGCTCTGGGCGGCGGCCGGGTACGCGCACTTCATCATGGACACCCGCGGCCAGGGCGCCGGGTGGTCGGTCGGGGACACCGCCGACCCGGATCCCTCCGGCCCGTCGCACCCGGGGTTCATGACGCGCGGCATTCTCGACCCGGCCACCTACTACTACCGCCGGCTGTACGTCGACGCGGTCCGCGCGGTGGACGCGGTGCGCAGCCACGACCGGGTGGACGGCACCCGCATCGCGGTGACCGGGAGAAGCCAGGGCGGCGGCCTGTCGCTCGCGGTGGCGGGCCTGCGGGATGACCTGGCCGCCGTCATGCCCGACGTGCCTTACCTGTCCCACTTCCGGCGTGCCATCTCGGTGGCCGAGCGCGGACCGTACCTGGAGATCGCGCACTACCTGAAAGTCGATCGCCGCCGGCTCGACGACGTGCTGGCCACGCTGGACTACTTCGACGTCGCGTCGATCGGCCGCCGGGCGAGGGCGCCCGCGCTGTTCTCGGTGGGGCTGCAGGACGAGATCTGCCCGCCATCGACGGTGTTCGCCGCGTACAACTACTACGGCGGGGACAAGGAGATCCGGGAGTACGCCTTCAACGATCACGAAGGCGGCGAGGGCTTCCAGCAGGTGGCCCAGCTGGCCTGGCTGCCCGGCCGGCTGGGCTGACCGGAGCCCCGCGCGCTCGCTCGCCGCGACAAGGTCAGCGGGCGGCCACGCCTGCGCCGGGAGGAGCGGGCTGCGCCGGCAGGCGCGGAACGCCGAGCTGGTCGGTCAGCTCGTAGATCAGCTCGAGTACGCCCGCGCTGACCGGGATGCCGTCACGGAGCCGCCGCTGGCGCGTGCGGGACTCCAGCTCTCCGGGCAGGAGCACGGTGCCGCCGCTGGGATCCCGCGCCTGCGGCGACCAGCGCGGCGCGGAACTCCTGCGCGCTGCCGGCGTAGGCGGACGGATCGGTGAAGGCCGCCACGTCCACGGCCAGCATGACCGTCCCGTTACCCCCCGCATAACCTGGCGTGCAGGCGGTGCCCATGCCGGTGAGCAGCCCGCCGAGCAGCTCGATCATCACGCTCATCCCTGAGCCCTTGTGACCGCCGAAGGGCAGCAGGGCGCCGCCGGCGAAAAAGTCCTCTGGCCGCGCCGAGGGCTGCCCGCGGGCATCGACGATGAGCCCGCCGGCGACGCCGCGCCCGTCCGCCGCGGCGACCCGCAGCTTGCCCTCCGCGACGCCGGCGGTGGAGAAGTCGACGACCAGCGGCCCCTCCGGCCCGCCCGGCGCCCCCCAGGCGAACGGGTTGGTCCCCAGCGCCCGGCCGGTGCCGCCGAACGGGGCAACGACCGCGCCGGAGTTGCAGAACGCCATCCCCATCAGGCCAGCCTCGGCGAGTTCGGTGACGTATTCGCCCAGGCGTCCCACGTGATTGCAGTTGCGGATGGTGACCGCCGCGACCCCGTGCGCGCGGGCTGCCTCGATCGCCCGCCCGGTCGCCAGCTGCGCGGCCGGCTGCCCGAAGCCCCAGCCGCCGTCGACCACCCCGGCCGCGGCGGCCGCGCCGGCCGCGCCGCGGCCGCCGGTGACCACAGCGGCGGCGGACGGGCGGATCTGGCCGTCGGCGATGAATTCCGAGTACTGCACGAGCCTGATCACGCCGTGTGAATCGTGCCCGACGAGGTTGGACAGGATCAGGGAGCGGGCAACCTGTGCCGCGATCGCCGCGGGCGCGCCGAGCGCGCCCAGCGCCGCAGTTGCCAGCCCGGTCAGCTGGTCGGCGGAGTACCGCGCGGCGCAGTCCCGTCCTGCCTCATCGGTCATATGTTGACAGTTATCAGTTTCCCGTGGTTGAGTCAACCTCGTGCCCGCTCTCGGAGGTGACGGTGTGATCTCTGGCGTATACGTCCCGCTGCTGACGGCGTTCGCCGCTGACGGCCGGGTGGATCCGGGCGCGTGCGCCGCGCACGCGTCCTGGCTGGCCGACGCGGGCGTAGCCGGGCTGGTGCCGTTCGGCACCTCCGGCGAGGGGCCCTCGCTCAGCCTGCGGGAGAAGCGCTCGGTGCTCGATGCGCTCGCCGCCGCGCTGCCCGGCGTCCCGCTGCTGCCGGCCATCACGGAGGCCAGCCTGGACGGGGCGCTGCAGCTGGTCGAGGCCGTCAACGACCTGCCGGCGGCCGGCGTGCTGCTGCTCCCGCCGTTCTACTACCGCCCGCTGCCCGAGGACGGCCTGCGCAGGTTCGCCGAGCAGGTGCTGGCCGTGAGCCGGCACCCGGTCCTGCTCTACCACATCCCCGAGCTCGCGCCCGCGGTCCCGGTGCGGGCCGTCGCGGAACTGCCGGTCTGGGGGGTCAAGGACTCCAGCGGAGAGCTGAGCTACACCCAGTCCGTGCTGGCGGCCGGCAAGCAGGTGATGGTGGGGGCGGAGAACCGGATCGTCGCCGGGATCAGCGCCGGCGCGCAGGGAACGATCCCGGCGCTGGCCAACGTGCTGCCCGAGCACGTGCTGGCCGCCTGCGCGGCCGCGCGCGAGGGCAACACGACGGCAGCCGGCGAGATCATGGCTAAGGCGCTCGGGTTCCGCAGCGCGATGCTGGCCCGCACCGGCCCGCTGGAATGGATCCCCGCGCTGAAGGTGCTCGCGGAAAGCCGGAATGGCGTGCGGTTCGGCGGACCCCGCGCGCCGGGACCGCCGGCTCCCGCCGCCGTCGCCGGGCTGGCGGCGGCGCTGCGCGAGACCGTGGCCGGACTCGCGGCGATCGGCTAGGCGGGCGATCGGACGTGGGTGCGCGGTCCGGAGGGCTGTGGTGACGAAGGCGTCGCAGGTGACCGATCCGTGCGCTGAGCACGGCGAGGGCCCGGTCTGGTCGGCCTCCTGGGCGGGGCTGCGCTGGGTAGACATGCTGGCCGGCGACGTGCTGACGCTGCTCGACGACGGCTCGGTCACGCGTCGCCATCTGGGACCCTGCGTAGCCGCGCTGCGGCCCCGGTCCGGCGGCGGCATGGTGTTCGCGCTGGAGCGCCAGTTCGCGCTCATCGACCACGACGACGCGGACGTGCGCCTGCTCGGCGAACTGTGGACCGACCCCGGGGTCCGGATGAACGACGGCGGCTGCGATCCGCAGGGCAGGTTCTACTGCGGCTCCACGAGCCTGGCCGAGATACCGGGCCAGAGCAGCCTGTACCGGCTGGACCCGGACGGCAGCGCCCGGGTCGTCCTGGCCGCGGTGACCGTCTCCAACGGGCTGGCCTGGAGCCCCGACGGCTCCACCGCGTACTACATCGACAGTCACACCCGCCGCGTCGATGCCTTCGGCTACGAGCCGCAGCACGGCCTGACCGCCCGGCGGCCGGTCGTGCGCATCGACGCGGCGGACGGAATCCCGGACGGGCTCGCCGTCGATGCCGGCGGCTTCCTGTGGGTGGCACTGTTCGGCGGCAGCGCGGTGCACAGGTACCGGCCCGACGGGCGGCTGGAGGGCAAGGTCGCGGTGCCGGTTACCCAGGTCACCGCCTGCGCCTTCGGCGGTCCCCGGCTTGACCAGCTCTACGTCACCACGTCAAGGCTGGGCATGGACCCGGCCGCCGAGCCCGAGGCGGGGGCGGTGTTCCGGGCTGACGTGGGTGTTACCGGCCTGCCGGTGGCGGCCTTCGCGGGCTGACGCCTTCGCGGGCGGACTGTCACCGAGCCGCACGGAACGCCGCGCTGGCTCTCACGGGGCCGCACGGAACGCCGCGTCGATGTGCTCGCAGATGATGTGCAGCAGGACCAGGTGAGCTTCCTGGATGTGCGCGGTGTCGGCGGATGCGACGACGATCGGATGGTCGGCGAGGGCGGCGAGGGCGCCGCCGTCGCCGCCGGTCAGGGCCACCGTCTGCGCGCCCAGGTCGCGGGCGGTCCGCACCGCCGCCAGCACGTTGGCGGAGTTGCCGCTGGCGCTGAAGGCGAGCAGGACGTCTCCGGGGCGGGCCAGCCCCTGGACCTGCCGGGCGAAGACGTCGTCGTAGCAGAAGTCGTTCGAGATCGCGGTCAGCACGGCTGGGTCCGGCGTCAGGGCGATGGCAGCCAGGGCGGGCCGGTCGCCGCGGAAGTGCCCGATCAGCTCGGCCGCGAAGTGCTGCGCCTCGAGCGCGCTGCCGCCGTTCCCGCAGGTCAGGATCCTGCCGCCGTCCTGCAGGGCGGTCACCATGAGCTCCGCTACACGCTGCGCTGACTCGACCTCGGACCGCAGCGAGCGGACGACCCTGACGGCCTCGTCGAGCCCGTCATACGCGGCTCGGCGCCGCCCGGCGGGACCACTGCGGACCATCGTCACCTGCCTCTCGGCGGATCACCCGGTGCTGGCAGCCAAGCAGGTGTCCCGGTAGATTGTCAACAGACATTCGTTGACTGGTAGCGCTGTGAATCTGTTGCCTGAGCACACCGAGGGGAAATCAGCACATGGCCTCGCATCATCCCGGCTTCCCGGTCATCCCCGCTCCCGAGGACGCGGTCGGCACCCCGATCGACAGCCCGGTCACCGGGCTGCCGCCGGCCTCTTTCCGCGACGGCGAGGTGCTCACCTTCCAGTACGCCACCGATCCCGCTGCGATCAGGGCGCTGCTGCCGGAGCCGCTGGAGCCCGTCAACGACACCGTGCAGGTCCAGGTGTCCCGGTGGGGCGACGTGCCCGGGGCCGGGCGGGACATCCACGAGTGCAATGTCATGGTCGCCGCGCGCTATCGCGGGGCCGGCGTAACAACCGAGGGATCGTACTCGCCGTACTTCTGGGTCGAGAGCGACCGCGCGATGGCCGGCGGCCGCGAGTTCCACGGCCAGCCCAAGCGCATCGCCGAGATCACCGTGCAGACCGTCGGCGACCTGCACGTCGGCCGGGTGCGCCACAACGGATTCGACATCTTCACCGGGACGATGCAGTACAAGGCCGCCCCGAGCAGCCTGGAACGGCTCCGCAGCCGCGTTGACCCGATTACCAACATCAACTTCAAGGTCATCAACCACATTGACAGCCGCCCGGCGATCAGGCAGCTCACCGCGCGGGACCTGACTGACGTCGAGGTCCACGAGTGCTATGCGGGCCCCTGCACCGTGGACATCCGGCCGACCGCGACCGCGCCGCTGTACCGGCTTCCGGTGCGCGCCTTCGGCGAGGGCTACTACTGGCGTACCGATTTCCGCCTGGTTGGCGGTCGGATCCTGCACGACTACCTGGCTGACCGGACGGCGCCGCACAACCAGTCGGCCGACGGTCTGCGCAGCCGCTCAGCGGGATCATCACCTGTAGGGTGACTGTCGTCAGGATGGATGCGCGTCGCAGGTAACAGGCAGGCCATGCCAGGTCACGTCAGGGGTTCGCGGTGAGGACCAGCACTGGCGCGCAAGAACTGGGGCCGGCCGCGCGGCGGGTGCTGGCCGACGAGGTCGCGGACGCACTCCGGAACGCGATCGTGAAAGGACTCTTCGAGTCCGGCCAGCGCCTGATCGAGCACGAGCTGGCCACTCAGCTCGACGTCAGCCGCGGCCCGGTGCGTGAGGCGCTGTCACGGCTGAGCCAGGAAGGCCTGGTGGTCGTAGACCGCCACCGCGGCGCGACGGTCGCGGCCTTGTCCGGCAGCGAGGTCGCCGAGATCTACAGCCTGCGGACGGTACTGGAGGAACTCGCCGCCGACTGGCTGTGCACGAGAGCGACGGACCAGGACTTCGACGTGATGGAGCAGGTCCTGGCTCAGTTCGACGAGCTGCCGCGGCCGCTGACCCGGCAGGCGGTCGCCGCGCTGGACGTCGAGTTCCACGACGCGATCTTCCGCGCCTCCCATCACGAGCGGGCTGGCCGGGCCTGGCAGGCCCTGCGTTCGCAGCTCACCTTGTACCTGGTGCAGCAGGGGGCGCTGGCTGGCGATTTCACCGCGGCCTGGCGGAACAGCCATCAGAAGCTGCTGGAGGTCCTGAAGACGCGTGAGCGCGGGCTCGCGGTCGAGGCGATCAGGGCGCACATCCACGGTCCCAGCGCGCCGGACGCCGGCACCGTCTCGCCGTAGCGGGCGCCTGGCCGTTGCGTTACTGAATCAGCCGGATGCTGCAGGCCAGGGCGCCCAGCGTTGTCGGGCCCGGGGCAGCGGGCTATCGTCAGCCTTATGAACGCGCCAGACAGCGGCGCGGACGCGGGGGATGCCTCCGACGCGGCGGCGGGCTATGCTCCACCCGGCCAGGAACGCTTGCGTGAGCTTGCTGATGAGCAGGCCGCGCTGCGGCGGGTGGCCACGCTGGTAGCCGGGGGCGCCCGGCCGGCCGAGGTGTTCAGCGCGGTCGCCGATGAGCTGGGCCGGCTGATCGGTGCGGAGGCGACGTTCGTCTCCCGTGTTGATCACTCGTCCGGGGAGGGCGGGGAGCTTGCGGGGTATATCACCGTCGTAGGCTCCTACGGCCGGGTAAGTGACCAGGTACCGGTCGGCTTCCGGCTCAAGCTGGTACCCGGGATGGTTCAGGCTGCCGTGCTCCGCTCCGGGCGCCCGGCCCGGGTCTACGGCGAACGGCTGGCGCAAGGCCCGTACGGCGCCTGGGTCGGCAAGCTGGGCATGCGGGCCGGGGTGGCCACGCCTATCGTGGTCGGGGGGCGCCGCTGGGGCGTGACGGTGGCCGCGACCTCGCGGGCGGACTTCCCGGCCGGCACCGAGTCGCGGATGGCGGACTTCATGGAGCTCGCGGCGATGGGGATCGCCAACGCCAAGGCCGAGCAGGAACTGCGTGAACTCGCCGATACCCAGGCGGCGCTGCGGCGGCTGGCCACGCTGGTGGCGCGGGGCGAGCCGCCCGAGGCGGTGTTCGCGGCGGCGACCAGGGAGGCTTTGCAGTACTTTGGCGGCGGCATCGCCAGGCTGATCCGGTATGAGCCGGACGGAACGGCGACGCTGGTCGCTCGGGAGGGCACGACCTACCCCGAGCAGGTGGGGGAACGCTTCGAGGGGTATCCCCCGACCGGGCTGACCGCGACCGTCCGGTCTACCGGCCGGGCGGCCCATGTTGACGACTACCGCGACGTCCCGGGCGGGGAGCGCTTCCTGCGCGAGGGGCTGCGGTCCGCGGTCGGGTTGCCGGTACACGTCAACGGCCGCCTGTGGGGGGTGATCGCGGTCGGGTCCGTCGAGGGACCGCTGCCGCCCGGCAGCGAGCAGCGGATGTCGGAGTTCACCGACCTGGTCGCCACCGCGGTCGCGAACGCGCAGAACCGGGCGGCGCTGGAGGCCAGCCGGGACGAGCTCGCCCGCCTGCTGGCGGAGCAGGCCGCGCTCCGCCGCGTGGCCACGCTTGTCGCCCGCGGGATCGACCCGGTCGAGATCTTCTCGGCGGTCGCCGAGGAAGTCCGCCGGAAGCTGGGCGCGGACAGTGCGGGCATAGCCCGCTTCGAGCCGGGCGGGAGCTCGGTCGTGGTCGTCGGCGCTGTCGGTGGGTACGCGGTCAAGTGGCCGGTCGGGACCCGCGTGGAACTCCCCGACTACGCTGCCCTGGCGGTGGTGTGGCGGACCGGCCGCGCCGCCCGGATCGACGAGGACGTGTGGGGCGGTGCGTCGGACCCGGTCGCCGACGCCTTGCGCGAGATGGAGATCCGGTCCCTGGTGGCGAGCCCGATCGTCGTCGAGGGCCAGCTGTGGGGCGCGGTGAACGCGTGGACGAGGCAGGGGCCGTTTCCGTCCGACGCCGCCGACCGGATGGCAGAGTTCACTGAGCTGGTCGCGACGGCCGTCGGGAACACCGAGAGCCGGGCCGAGGTGGCCGCCTCGCGGACCCGGATCGTCGCGGCCGCGGATGAGACCCGGCGGCGGATCGAGCAGGACCTGCACGACGGGACCCAGCAGCGGCTGGTCTCGCTCGGCCTCGAGCTTCGCCTGGCGCTGGGCATGGTGCCTGCCGAACTGACCGGACTGGAGGCGGAGATCGGCCGGATCGCGGGCGAGCTGAACGGGATCGTCGATGATCTGAGCGAGATCGCCCGCGGCATCCACCCGGCGATCTTGTCCGAGGGCGGGCTGAGGCCGGCCCTGCGGACGCTGGCCCGCCGGGCCGCGATCGCGGTCGAGCTCGATGTCGCCGCGATCGCTAGGCTGCCGGAGCCGATCGAGGTGGCGGCGTATTACGTCGTCTCGGAGTCACTCACGAACGCGACCAGGCATGCGCACGCATCGGTCGTCGAGGTGGACGCGGAAGCCTCCGGCGGCACGATGCGGGTGCGCGTGCGCGACGACGGTGTCGGCGGGGCCGACCCGTTCCGCGGCTCGGGGCTGACCGGGCTGAAGGACCGGATCGAGGCGCTCGGCGGCACGTTCTGCGTGCGGAGCCCGGCGGGCGGCGGCACGACGGTGTCCTGCGAGCTTCCGGTCCTGGCCGACGCCGCGCAGCCGGGCGCGGGCGCTGGCACCTAGCCATGGCCCGCGGACCGTCCCGGCCGCTGCCGCGGCCACGTGGTGGCCCGGGTTACCGCCCGGTGCATCAGGCCTCGCGCCCGGCTAGGGGCCGGGGCGGGGTTGGCACTAGCCGGTAGCCGGATTGGCCGCCCGCCGGGATGACGAAGGAAGGCTCGTGCGTGATCCTGGACTTAGCGGGGTCCGGGTCCACAGCGCGCGGCGCTGCCCGGGACTTCGGTCGCTACGCACCTCGCTGACCAGCACGCAACCAGCCCACTAACCGGCCCGACTGTGCCCGGCGGCGAGCCGCATGGACACCTGCCCCTTCTGGAGAACCCAATGCCATCCCACGCCACATCGCGCTTTCCTCGCCCCAACAATGCGCCCGCCTACTACCTCGGCCGGCCCGCCGCCTGGTGGATCACGGCTAGCACCGGCCGCCGCAGGCCGGCGATGGACGGAGCCCGTCAGGACGCCGGAACCTCGATCACGAAGGAAACACGATGAACGATTACACGCGGAGCTTGCCGCGGACGTGGGGGCGGGGGGCCGGGCTGGCGGGCGCCGCGGTCAGGCGACGGCCGCGGCCACCCGGTCCAAGCTGCCCTCCATCTGTTCCCTTGACACCCGCGGGTACAGGCCCAGGGCGTTCTGGTCGCGGACGCCGCTCCAGTCGTAGGTGTGGGTGACCTTGGTCCGGCCGTCCGCTGCGGGTTCCAGCTCCCAGGCGTAGGTATGGCCGCTCGGGTCGAGCTCGCCGATGATGCTGGCCAGCGCACCCGGCGGGTGAATGGCGGGGGCCCAGCCGATCCGGCGATCAGCTTCGTAGACCACGACCTCGCTGCGCATCTGGTAGTCGCCGATGCCGTCTTGGTTCATGTTCATCACGAACGCCTGGCCGACGGCGGTGACCGGGGCGTCACCGGAGTCCAGGCCGCGCAGCATGCCGGCGCCGTCAAGTTCGCGGTGGCGGGCCGGGTCGGCCAGCACTGCGAAGATGCGCTCGGGGGGCGCGTCGATGACGCGGCTGACCTGCAGCTGGCGGTTGTCGTCCACGGGGTCTCCCTTCTCGGCCCGCAGCCGGTGCCGAGACCGTAACGCAAGGGAAGTCTATTCGAGCGGCCGGCGGCCCGGGAGCCCCCAGGTGAGGGAGTCCTCATCACTCTCGGGCGGCGGGCCAGCGCGGCGGTGCCGAGGAGACGGGCTGTCCGCCCGGGACGCTGTCTGCAGTCCCCGCGGTACCGCTAGCTGGGTTGGGTGCCTGCTGCTGGCCGCGAAGACACGGCACACGCGGCACGCGATCGTGGATGCCATGCGATACGTCACGATGCTTTCTGGCACCGGGTTCCCGCGGGCAGATGTCGAGAATGACTTTCTCCGGGCCAGGCGCCGCCACGCCCTGGACGCGCTGGCGCACCGGCTGCGCCGCCAGCCCGGCGCCGGGCGCATCCTGCCGCTCGACGAGGTCGTTGGCGCGCTCGGCATGCGCGGCGAGCGGTACCTGGGCCTGCAGGACATCCGACTGGACACGATCATCGGCACGGTGGATTCGCGGCGTGATTTCGATCGCCGCTTCCGGCCGACCTCTGACCGGGTGCGCTCCCGCTGGGAACACCTGGCGCTGGCGCAGCGACGCGGCGAGCCAATCCCCCCGATCGAGGTGTACCGCGTCGGTAACCTGCACTTCGTGAAGGACGGCCACCACCGGGTGTCGATCGCCATCGCGTCCGGCCAGCAGACGATCGACGCCTACGTGACCGAGGTGGTCACAGCCGTTCCCGCGAACCCGGGCGCGGCCTCAGGACCCACGCTGAAGACGCCCTGATCGAGTGCCCGTGCGCTGTCTTCTTGTTGACGGCAACGACGCCTTCCTCAAGGCGGCGTCCGTCCTGCTCGAACGCGAGGGCATGACGGTCGCCGGCGTCGCCTCCACCAGCGCCGACGCGCTCCGGCAGGCTCAGGCGCTGCGGCCGGCTGTCAGCGCAGGGAATCCTCCGGCTCCTTGGCTGCACGCCATGACCGGTGCGGCCGCGGCATAGGGGCCGGGCGGAGCCGGCAGGTGGATGACCTGATCAACCCGGCTGGGTGGGGTGGTTGATTCTTGTGGTGACTTCCGGCACGGTGGCGAAAGGCTGGGGACGGCCGGCCTTCCCGCGGGGAGTTGCTGATGCCTGATTACTTCGACCTGGGCGGCTACGAGCGGCCGGTGACGACGTCATCGGGCCACGCGCAGGCGTGGTTCAACCGCGGGCTGGTGTGGGCGTACGCCTTCAACCACGAGGAAGCGGCGGCGTGCTTCGAGCGGGCGATCGGCGCCGACCCGCAGTGCGCGCTCGCGCACTGGGGGCTGGCCTACGCTCTGGGCCCGAACTACAACAAACCCTGGGAGGCCTTCGACCCGGTCGAGAAGGCCTCAGCGGCCGCGCTCGCCCACGCCGCGGCCAGGGCAGCCGCGGGCCTGGCGCCGGGTGCGGCGCCGGCGGAGCGCGCGCTGGTGCGGGCCCTGGCCTGCCGCTACCCGGCCGCCGAGCCGCCGGATGACTGCTCCTCCTGGAACGGCGGGTACGCGGCCGCGATGCGCGAGGTCTACCGTGAGCATCCCGGCGACCTCGACGTCGCTGCGCTGTTCGCCGACGCGCTAATGATCCTTACGCCGTGGGCGCTGTGGGACACCGCGACGGGGGAGCCTGCCGCCGGGGCGGCCACGACCGAGGCCAAGGCGGTGCTGGAGCGCGCGCTGGCCACCCCCGGCGGCCGGGCGCACCCCGGCGTCCTGCACATGTACATCCACCTGATGGAGATGTCCGATCACCCGGAGGAGGCGCTGCCGGCCGGCGACCTGCTCCGCGACCTGGTCCCGGACGCGGGACACCTGCGGCATATGCCGACCCATCTGGACGTGCTGTGCGGCGACTACCGGCGAGTCGTGTCCGGCAACGCCGCCGCGATCGCGGCGGACGAGAAGTTCATCGCCCAGCGGGGCGCGATGAACTTCTACACCCTGTACCGGGCGCACAACTATCACTTCATGATCTACGGCGCGATGTTCGCCGGCCAGGCCAGGACCGCCCTGCGGGCCGCGGAGCAGCTCGCCGGTCAGATCCCCGACAGCCTGCTACGGGTGGAGGCCCCGCCGATGGCGGACTGGCTCGAGGGATTCGTCCCGATGAGGATGCACGTGCTGATCCGGTTCGGGCGCTGGCAGGACCTCATCGACGCCCCGCTGCCCGGCGATCCGGGCCTGTACTGCGTCACCACGGCGATGATGCGCTACGCCAAGGGGATCGCCTACGCGGCCACCGGCCGCATCGGGGAGGCCACGGAGCAGCGCCGGGAGTTCACCGCCGCGGCCGGGCGGGTGCCCGGGTCACGCACCATTTTCAACAACACCTGCCAGGACATCCTCCAGGTGGCCGGCGCCATGCTGGACGGTGAGCTGGACTACCGCAGGGGCAGCTACGACGCGGCCTTCAGCCACCTGCGCCGGGCGGTCAGCCTGGACGACGGCCTGCGCTACGACGAGCCGTGGGGCTGGATGCAGCCGGCCCGGCACGCATACGGCGCGCTGCTGCTGGAGCAGGACCGGGTGGCCGAAGCCGAGGCCGTCTACCGGGCCGACCTCGGCCTGGATGACACGCTGGCCCGGCCCTGCCAGCATCCGGGCAACGTCTGGAGCCTGCACGGCTATCACGAGTGCCTGACCCGGCTGGGCAAGCACGAGCTGGCCGGGGTCATCAGGCAGCAGCTGACGGTGGCCGCCGCGTACGCGGACGTCCCGGTCACGGCGTCCTGCTACTGCAGGCTCCCGGCAGCGGCAGCAGCTGACCGGGCAGGCGGCTCAGCCCGCTAGCCAGGCATGCCGCTGGGTCATCGGTAGGGTGCTTCGTGTAACAGGTCGCGGTAGCGAGCCGGAAAGCGAGTGACCAGGCAGTGACCGGCATGGAACCCATTGACTTCGCAGCGGCGTACGAGGTGGTCACCGAGCGGATTCGGCGAGCCATCCACATCGGGTCCTACCTCCCCGGCGACAAGCTTCCGCCCGAGCGGACGCTGGCCCAGCAGCTTGGCGTGTCGCGGACGACCGTCCGCGAAGCGATCCGCGTGCTCGAGGGGGAGGGGTACGTCGTCAGCCGGCGCGGGGCCAGCGGCGGCATCCTCGTCCTCGACCAGGGCGAGAATGAGGAGCGCATCCGCCCGCTGCTGGCGGAGAAGCTCCCCGAGATCGAGGAGACCTTCGACTACCGCATCGCGGTGGAGGGTGCCGCCGCCCGGCTGGCGGCGGACCGGCGCACCGACGAGGACCTGGCCATCCTGCAGCAGGCCTACGACGTGATGCAGGCCGACCGCGAAACCCTGCGGTTCCGTGCCGGAGACAACGCCTTCCACCTGGCCATCGCCGACGCCGCCAGGAACCGCCTGATGCGCCAGGCGATCGAGGACGCGCGGGTGGCGATGTGGGTGCCGATCGACCGCCTGATCAGCCAGGTCTTTCTCACCGCTAACCGTCACCACAAGCAGATTCTCGACGCCATCCGGGACCGCGACGCGGACGCTGCCCAGAAGGCGGTCGTCGACCACATCGAGACGGCCCGGCGCGACCTGCGGCGTAGCCTGCGCTAGCCGCCCCGGGTGCGCGCTGCGGGCTCCCGCGCTAAGGTACGAAGGGTGGACCAATTGCCCGACGTTGACGTGGCCGTGGTGGGTGCCGGGTTCGCGGGTCTGTACATGCTCTACCGCCTGCGCCGGCTCGGACTGCGCGCACGGGTGTTCGAACAGGGCACCGACGTCGGCGGCACGTGGTACTGGAACCGGTACCCGGGTGCCCGCTGCGACATCGACAGCGTCGACTACTGCTACTCCTTCTCCGCCGAGCTGCTGGCCGACTGGACGTGGACGGAGCGGTACGCCGCGCAGCCGGAGATCCTCCGCTATCTCCAGCACGTCGCAGACCGGTTCGGCCTGCGCCCGGACATCCAGCTCCGCACCCGGGTCACGTCCGCGCTTTACGACGAGCCCTCGAATCGCTGGCTCGTGTCCACCGACGCCGGCGAGGTGGTATCGGCCCGCTACTTCGTGCTGGCTGTGGGTAACCTCTCCTCGGTGAAGCGCCCGGACGTCGCCGGGCTCGAGAGCTTCTGCGGCGAGTGGTATCACACGGCGCGATGGCCGGCCGCCGGCGCTGACTTCCGGGGCAAGCGGGTGGGGATCGTCGGGACCGGATCGACGGCGATTCAGGCGCTGCCCCAGATCGCGAACCAGGCGGAGCACGTGCACGTCTTCCAGCGCACGCCGAACTACTCCATGCCGGCGCGGAACCGGCCGCTGCCGCCCGACGAGCTCCGCGCGGTAGTCCGCGGCTATCGCGAGCGGCGCCGGGCCGCCCAGCAGTCGGACGCGGGGGTGCCGGTGCCCCCGCCGCAACGGGCGGCGTTCGAGGTCACCCCGGCCGAGCGCCAGCGGATGTACGAGGAAGGGTGGCGACGAGGCGGCATCAACGCGCTGTCGTACGCGTTCACCGACTTCTTCACCGACGAGCGGGCTAACTTCAGCGCTCAGGAGTTCGCCCGCGACAAGATCCGTCAGATCGTCCGCGACCGCGCGGTGGCGGACGATCTGTGCCCTTCGCACCACATCGGCACCAAGCGGACCTGCGTGGACATCGGCTACTTCGAGACCTACAACTGCGACCACGTCACGCTCGCCGACGTGCGCCAGTCGCCGATCACGACGGTGACCCCCGGCGGCCTGGCCACGGCCGCAGCCGAGTACGGGCTCGACGTGATCGTCTTCGCCATCGGGTTCGACGCCATCACCGGGGCGCTGCTCGAGATCGACATCCGCGGCCGGGACGGCCTGTCCCTGGCAGGCAAGTGGTCGCGGGGGCCGCGTTCGTACCTCGGGCTGTGCGTGGCCGGGTTCCCCAACCTGTTCATGATCACGGGTCCCGGCAGCCCGTCGGTCCTCAGCAACATGGTCGTGTCGATCGAGCAGCATGTTGACTGGATCAGCGACTGCCTCGGCTACCTCGCGAGCCGGGGACTGGACCGCATCGAGGCGGCGGCCGAGACCGAGGAGGCCTGGCAGCGCCACGTCAGCCAGCTAGCCGACGCGACGCTGTACCCGCGGACGGCGTCGTGGTACGTCGGCGCCAACATCCCGGGCAAGCCGAGGGTGTTCATGCCCTACGTCGCGGGGTGCGGGACCTACCGGCGGGAATGTGACGAGGTCGTCGAGCGGGGGTATCAGGGGTTCGTCCTGGGTGCCGGGACGCGCGCCGGGCATTGAAACGACGTCCGTCCGGTCCTAAGGTTCGATGGTATGAAGACTGGGCCAAACCACGCCAAGGATGGCTGAATGGGCACGCTGGACGGAAAGGTCTGCGTGGTGACGGGCGCCGCCGGCGTGATCGGTCGCGAGACCGTCGGCGTCCTGCGCCGCGAAGGCGCGGTCGTCGCGGGCGTCGACCTGAAGGGCGAGGTTGACGCCCCCCTCTTCCTGGGGGCAGACCTGACCGACGCCGGCCAGGTCGAGGCGACGTACCAGGCCGTCGCCGAGCGCTTCGGGCACATCGACGTCCTGTTCAACAATGCGGGAATCGCGCTGCCCGCGGACGGCTCGGTGCTCGACACCGACCTGGCCACCTGGAACCGGGTGATCGAGGTCAACCTGACCAGCGTCTTCCTCTGCTGCAAGTACGGAATCCCGTACCTGCTGGAGGGGGGCGGCGGTTCGGTGATCAACACGTCATCGCTGGTGGCCAAAATCGGCTCGGCAGCGTCCCAGATCGCCTATACCGCATCCAAGGGAGGGGTGCTGTCCCTGTCCCGCGAGCTGGGAATCGAGTTCGTCAAGCGCGGGGTCAGGGTCAACGCGCTGTGTCCCGGCCCGGTAGACACGCCGCTGCTGCGGGCGCTGTTCGACCCCAGCGAGGCGGCGCGCCGGCTCGTCCACGTCCCGCCCGGCCGGTTCGCCCGGGCCACGGAGATCGCGGAGGTCGTCGCCTTCCTGGCCAGCGACGCATCCTCCTACATCAACGCCACCGAGTTCATGGTCGATGGCGGCATCTCCGCGGCCTACGTCACGGCCCTCGACCCGCCGGGCGCGTCAGCCAGCCGCGAGTAGAGATGCACTAAATGTCCGGCCTGCCCGCCCGTTGACAGTCGGTTTGTAATGGTCTTATGGTTTACTCACTATACCTCTAGCGCTCCGGCGGCGCACCGAGTCGGGAGGTCAGATGGGTACCTTAGATTCCGGCGAGGTGAGCAGCACCGCTGTGGTGCCGCTGGACATCTCCGAGCGCGCGGACGTCCACAAGCTGCGCCGCAACGCGATCGGGCTCGGCGGCGTGCTGTTCATCTCGTTCGCCGCCATGTCGCCGCTGACCGGGCAGCTCGGCAACGTGCCACTTGCCATCGGGCTCGGCAACGGCATCGGGGCGCCGGCCGGGTTCGAGATCGGCATCGTGATGCTCGCCCTGTTCTCGGTGGGCTACGTGAAGATGATGCGGAGCGTCCCGTCGTCGGGCGGCTTCTACTCGTTCATCAGCCACGGGCTCGGCCGCCCGCTCGGGATGGGAGCCGGCTGGCTGTCGATCTTCGCCTATGCGTTCGTCGAGTGTTCGCTGTACGGCGCGTTCGGCTACTTCGGCAACATCACCATCCAGCAGTTCTTCCACGTGGGCGTGCCCTGGCCCTTCCTGGCCTTCGGCGCGCTGGCACTCAACCTGATCCTGGCCCACTTCGACATC
Organism: uncultured Actinomycetes bacterium; assembly: GCA_963702235.1. Classification (GTDB taxonomy): domain Bacteria; phylum Actinomycetota; class Actinomycetes; order Streptosporangiales; family Streptosporangiaceae; genus PALSA-505. The sequence goes on along the minus strand of CAVPBZ010000001.1, from coordinate 39,759 downwards.
CGGCTGAGCACCAAGGTGCTCGGGGTTGCGCTCATCCTCGAGATACTCGTCCTCACGGTCATGGCGGTGGCGGTGTTCGGCCACGGCGGCGGTCCGACAGGGGTATCGGCGGCCCCGATCAACCCCGTCAACGCGTTCAAGGGCCTCGCCCCGGGGGTCGGCATCTTCTTCGCCGTGTGGTCCTGGGTGGGCTTCGAGACGATCCCGAACTACGCCGAGGAGTCTCGCAATCCGCGACGGATCGGGGCACAGGCGCTGTTCATCAGCGTCATCGGCGGCGGCCTGTTCTTCGCCGTCATAGCCTGGGCGGTCATCACCGGCTGGGGCCTGCACGCCGTGGACGCCCAGGCCGCGCACAACGGCGGCAACCTGTACTACGGGGTCACCACCAAGTTCGCCGCCCTGTGGGTGACCGACGTGATGGAATGGCTGATCCTGACCTCGTCGTTCGCCTGCGCGCTGTCTTTCCACAACACGAACTCGCGCTACCTGTATGTGATCGGGCGCGAGAAGATCTTCAACCACCGCCTCGGCCGGACGCACGAGAGGTGGCAGAGCCCGCACGTGGCCAACGCCGTGACGACGGTGATCGTGGCCGGCTTGCTGGGGCTGTTCCTGATCATCTGGTACGCGAGCCCGTCCGCGCAGAAGTTCGCCTCGTTCGCCAACGCGCCCTACTACGAGCTCTTCGGCTGGTTCGCCATCGTGGCCACGTTCTCCGTGCTGGTGAACCAGACGCTGTCGTCGCTGGCCACGATCCTGCACTTCCGCAAGCCCGAGTACCGGCACGAGCGGAACCTGTGGACGACCGAGATCATCCCGGTCCTGTCGATCGGGGCCATGGGCGTGGTCCTGTGGCTGCTGTGGTCCAACCTGCACAGCATCGGCGGCTCGATCGTCTGGGTGGACATCATCCCGTGGATCTGCCTGGGCTGGCTGGCCCTCGGCGTCGTGCTGGCGCTGGTGCTGCGCAAGCGGAACCCGGGCAAGTACGAGACCCTCGGCCGGATGGTGAACGCCGGGATCGACTGACGACCGGACGCAGCGACGGCGCGCCCGGCACGACGATGTGCCGGGCGCGCCGTCAGCTTCCCGGGTAGACCTCCCGCCAGCGAGCGGCGGCCCGCTCGAAGCACTCGCGCGGCGCGCGGATGACGCCCGCCCCGATCTGCCCCCCGTCGCGGCCGGCCAGGCCGACATCCATCACCGGCAGCACGTCTTCCTCGAGCACCCGGAAAATGTCCACGCCGGTGGGCGTGCCGCGGAAACCGAACAGCGGGATCCGGAACGTGGTGTTCTCGCCGGCCGTGATCTCGTACATCTCGAGATTGCGGGCGATCATGGCATCGGCGGAGCCGCCCTGGTACTCCTGCAGGGTCAGCGCGCAGGCCTGGGCGAAGCCGCCGAGGCCTACCGTCTCGGTGATCGGGCTCTCGCCGCCCATCCAGGTGATCTCCGACTCGTCGTGACCGGCGAATAGCTTGCCCTCGTGGGTAGGCGTCGGCCCGCGGAACCACTCATCGCCCAGCCCGCCGACCCGGATGGCGAACTCCGTGCAGCTGAACGCCATCGCCGAGACGACGCTCGAGCCGGACAGCCCGGCGATCGAGTCCGCGATCGCCTTGCTGGCCGCCATCGACAGGCGCAGGAAGAAGTAGTCGTTGTCGGCGATATGCAGGAACGTCTCGCGGACCCGGCCGAGGTCGGACCCGGCCATGTCCATCGCGGCCCCGAGCAGCTCCCTGACGAACAGCAGGGAGGACGCGCTGTTGCGGCTGTGGCACTCGTCGCCCATCCGCAGGCCCTTGGCGATCAGCGGCTTCAGCGCTACTCCCCCGGCCCGCCGGACGGCCTCGCCGACCACGGGCGCGTACACGGTGTTGACGTGCAGCAGCCGTTCATGCACGCCCTCGTCATAGCACCCGTAGTTGAGCCGCCGCGGGTCCTTGCCCTCGTAGAAATTGCAGAAGGCCCGGTTGCCGTGCGTCCGGTCCTGCACGACGAACACGGGCATCGACGCGGTGTAGATGCCCGCCAGCGACCCGACCGCGCCGTAATCGTGGCACGACCCGACCTGCACCTCGCCGGCGTCCAGCGCGGCGACCGCCTCCTGCCTGGTCGCCGCCAGGCCCTCGAACAGCACGCCGCCGATGATCGCGTCCCGCTGCCCGCCCGCGTACTGCGGCCACGGCAGCGGCGCCCCCGAAGTGAGCACGAGGTTCGCCTGATAACCCGGCATCACCTCCACCGCAGGCCGCACGTCCACGACCACCGGATCGGCCGCGCACATCCGGCCGACCGCTTCGGCGTTTGCTTCCGAACGGGCACGGCCCAGAGTGGTCATCGGGCCACGAACCCCCCGTCAACGAGGATCGTCTGCGCGGTGATGTAAGAGGCACGAGGCGAGAGCAGGAACTCGACGACCTCCGCCACCTCTTCCGGCTCGCCGATCCGGCCCAGGATCGTGTGCGCCGCCGAAGCCTCCTCGCCGCCGGACACGGCGGCCATCGACGGGCTCATCGGGGCCCGGATGACGCCGGGCGCGACGCAGTTCACGCGGATCCGCCGCCCGGCCAGCTCCACGGCCAGGTACGTGGTGTAGGCCGCGACGCCGGCCTTGGTCGCGCCGTACACCGAGGCACCGGTGAACCGCCCGATCTGGCCGGTGAGCGAGCCGATGTTGACGATCGCCGAGCCGTCGGCCAGCCGCGGCGCGAGCACGTCGGTCACCCGGGCCAGGCCGGCCACGTTGACCTGAAACATGAGGTCCATCGCGGCGTCGTCGACCTGGCCGAGGAAGGTATCCCGCAGCACCCCCGCGCAGTTGACCAGGCCGGCGAGCGGCTCGTCCCCGAGCCCGGCGGCGGCGGCCGCCACGCTGGCGCGCACGGTCACGTCCCCCTCGACCGCGGCGAGGCCGCGGTTGCGGTCGTCGTCCCAGTCCACCGCCGCGATCTGCTGGGGCAGGTCGAGCGCGACCGCGTCCGCCCCGGCGTCGCGCAGCCGCCGGCAGATCGCCAGGCCGATGCACCCGGCGCCGCCCGTCACCACCATGACTCCCATCCGGCCTCCTCCTCCGTTCAGCGGTAGCGGAGCGCCAGCCGCCCGATCCGGGTGGCGGCGATGTACAGGCTCGAGTTGAACGGCCACTGGGACACGATCCGCCCGGTGCCGGACCGGAAGTAGCTGTCGGTGCTCGCCCACACCGTGCGGCTCAGCGCCGACTGCAGCCACCGGTCGTACAGTCCCGCCGCGAGGCCGGACACCTGCACGTCGCGCGCGCGGCGGGCGGCCAGCCGCCCGACGGCGGCCGCGGCGAACCGGGCCTGCGCCTCGTAGAAGGACACCAGCGGGACGCTGTTCGTGTTGGGCCCGTACATCATGAAGAAGTTCGGGAAGCCGGGCACCATCATGCCGAGGAACGCCCGCGGCCCGCCCGCCCAGGCCTCGTGCAGGTCGCGGCCGCCAAGGCCGGTGACACGCAGGCTGGCCAGGTAGTCGGCCGCGTGGAAGCCGGTGGCCAGCACGACGACGTCGAGGTCGTGCCGGTCGCCGTTGTCGTCCACGACGCCGGTCGCGGTCAGCCCCTTCACCCCGTGCGGGACGAGCCGGACGTGCGGCTGCAGCAGCACGGCGTAGTAGTCGTCGCTGAGCACGGTCCGCTTGCCCTCGAACGGGAACTCCGGCGTGAGTAGCTGGCGGAGCCCCGGCCGGCCAGTGACTCGGCCAGGAACTGCTCGGCCGCGCGCCGGCGGCGCCGGTTGGTCAGCCCGCGCTGCCGCGCGTGGCTCATCCGGATCTGGCGGAGGTCGTAGCGCAGGTACAGGTTGAGGCGGCGCCACCGGTACACGGGGAGATGCCGGTTGCGCCGGCGCTCGGCCGGGCTGAAGTCGCGGCTGCCCTTGGGCAGCAGCCAGTTCGGCTCGCGCTGGAAGACCCTGACCTCGGCGGCGCACCGGGCCGCCGCCACCACCACCTGCACGGCCGAGGACCCGGTGCCGAGCACGCCGACCCGCTGGCCGCTCAGGTCGAGGCCGTCGGGCCACTGGGCGGTGTGGCAGATGACCCGGGCGAAGTCTCCGTTCTCCCCGGCCAGGGCCGGGATGCGCGGGACGCTCAGGAACCCGACCGCGCTGATCACCGCGCGGAACGGCCGGTGCGGGGTGCCCGAGGAGGTTAGCAGCTTGTATTCGCTGCGAACCTCGTCCCAGGTGACGCTCTCCACCTTCTCGTTCAGCCGCAGGTGGGGTCGCAGGCTGAACCTGTCCGCCACGTCCTCCAGGTAGCGCTGCAGCTCGTCCTGGCGGGCGTGGGTGCGGCTCCAGTCCGCCGGCGCGTAGGAGAACGAGTAGATGTGCGACTCGAGGTCCACCTCGGCCTCCGGGTAGCGGTTGTGCCGCCACGTCCCGCCGACGCCGTCCGAGCTCTCGAAGATCGTGAAGTCGGTGATGCCCTGCCGCTGCAGGGCGATGGCCGCGGCGATCCCGCTGAAGCCGGCCCCGATCACGGCGACCCGCGCCGGCGTGCGCTCAGGTCGGGGGGGCAGCCATCTCATCCGGCGTGTGTCCTCCGGTCTTCGAGCACCGGCCTCCCGTCCGGCGCGGCCGACGCGGCGCCCGCGAGGAGCCGGTTCGTGGATGGTTCTTAGGTCTAAACAGTAGACCTAAGATGCACGAGCCGTCAACGCCCGCGCCGCCGTGCCCGCGTCAGGCCGGGCCGCCCAGGGCAGCAGCAATCTCGTCCGCGACCTCCTGCAGTCCTTCGACGGCCCGGGACAGCAGGCCCGCGAACAGCAGGAACCCGTGGGGCATGTCCGGGTACTCGCGGCAGCGCACCGGAACGCCGCACTGGCGTAGCGCAGCGGCGAAGGCAAGTCCTTCGTCGCGCAGCGGATCGAACCCCGCGACGAGCAGGTAGGCAGGCGGCAGGCCGCGCAGGCCGGCCAGCGCGCTCAGCGCGGCACGCGGATCGGCTGGCGCGCTGCCGCCGCCGTACTGGGACCAGTACCAGGCCATCTCGTCCCTGGACAGAAACGGATCGTCGGCGTTCTCGCGGTACGACTCAGAGCTCATCGAGGGGTCCGTGGCGGGGTAGAGCAAGGCCTGGAACGCCACCGGCGAGTCGCCCTCGTCGCGCAGGACCACGGCCGCGGCCGCGGCGAGACTGGCGCCGGAACTGTCGCCGACGACGGCGAAGGGCCCGGGCGGCACGCCGATCTCGCCGCCGTGGGCAGCAAGCCAGCGGATCACCCCGGCGGCGTCATCCAGCCCCGCCGGGAAGGGGTGCTCCGGAGCGCGCCGGTAGTCCACCGCCACCGTCGTGACCCCGGACCCGCGGGTGAGCGCCCGGCAGATGCCGTCGTGCGACTCCAGGTCGCCGAAGACCCAGCCCCCGCCGTGCAGGAACACCGAGGCACCCGCCCCGGCCGGCCCGGCCGGGCGGTAAACGCGGACCGGCACCTGGCGGCCGCCGGCCGGGATCACCCGGTCCGCGACGGCGCCTACCTCCGGGTAATCGGTCACCGGGGCGAACTGCTCGGCGAAGTTCCGGCGCCCGTCGGGAAGCGGCAGGGTCCGGCTCGACGGCCGGCCCGCCGCGGCCAGTTCGGCCAGCAGCGCGGTCACCTCGGGGTGGACGGCCCGGGACATCGTGTTCTCGCCCATAGTCTTTCTAATAGACCAATGAGCCATTAGAGTCAACCTGCGAGGAGAGTGACGGCCCATGGCGCCGAGGCCACCGCAGACCAGGTTGACCTATGCGCTCGCGCACGAGGCCATCGCTGCGGGAGACGCGGCCGAGGGCGTCCGGCGGATCGGCCAGCTACTCGACGAGGCGGCCGAGGGCCGCGAGCTGTTCCCGCTGTTCATCGACCGCGCCCGGCGGTTCCTGCGCGAGCGCGGCGTGCCCCCCGCCGCGCTGTCGGCCGAGGAGCACCGGATCCTGTCGCTGCTCGGCGCCACGGCCGGCGACGCGCTGGACATGACCCGGCAGTGGGCGGTCGTGCAGGAGCTGGCGGCCCAGGCCGGGCAGGCCTGTCTCGCGGGGGACAGCCAGGCCGCGTCCGCGCTGGTCGAGCAGCTGCGCTCCTCGTGGATGACGGTGCATGACCGGTTCTGCGACGTGACCTGCGGGCTGTTCACCCTGGCCGCCCGGCGGCTCGGCGAGTCGGTCATCGGTGCCATGTGGGATGAGGCGATCGGCGACCTGTACCCGAGCCGGGACGCCTACGACACGGCACGCCGGCCCTGGGCGGAGTCGGTCCCGCTGCTGCTCGCCGACGCGGCCGCCTCGCTCCGCGGGCACCTGTCCGGGCCGCAGCGCACCGGCGAGGTGTCCCTGCGGGAGGAGGCGGACCGGTGGGTCTTCCGGTTCGACCCGTGCGGGTCCGGCGGCCGCACGCTCCGGGCCGACGCCAATCCCGACGGCGCCGCCCGGGCCGGCCCGCCCTTCGACTTCGGTGTCACCACGGAGCAGCATGACTGGGCCTGGCAGACGAAGGGGGTCTGCCTCTACTGCGTGCATTGCTGCCAGCTTCAGGAACGAGCGCCCATTGCCCGGCTGGGCTACCCTGTCAGGGTTGTGGACCCGCCGGTCTGGGGCACGGCCGAGGCCCGGGGCTACTGCACGTGGACCATCTACAAGGATCCTCAGCGCGTCCCGGCCGAGGCGTACCGGCGGGTGGGCGCGACCAAGCCCGAGGACGGTGGCGATGGCTGAGATCAAGAGCGTGGACCTGATCCCGGCCCATCAGGTCGTGATCGAGCGCCTCCGTCATGCCATCCACCTCGGTACCTACCTGCCCGGCCAGAAGCTGCCGCCGGAACGGACGCTGGCGCAGCAGCTCGGCGTGTCGCGGGTGACGGTCCGCGAGGCCATCCGGGCGCTGCGGGCCGAAGGCTACGTGTCGAGCCGGAGAGGCTCAGCGGGCGGCATCACCGTTCTCGACCAGGCCGAGGACGCCAACCGGCTCCGGCCGGTGCTGTTGCGCCGGATGGCTGAGCTGGACGACGCCTTCGAGTTCCGCATCGCCGTGGAGGGCGCCGCCGCCAGGCTGGCCGCCCAGCGGCGGACCAAACGTGATCTCGCCCGGATGCACGAGGCGTACCGCCAGCTGGAGCAGGGCCGGGAGACCGCCCAGTTCCGGGCCGCCGACAACGTGTTCCACCTGGCCATCGCCGACGCCGCCAGGAACCGGCCCATGCGCCAGGCGATCGAGAACGTCCGCGCCATCATGTGGATACCGCTCGATCAGGTGATCTCCAGGGTGTTCACCTCGGCGCACGAGCACCACGCCCAGATACTGCACGCCATCGAGGACAGGGATGCCGCGGCGGCCGGGCAGGCGATGGTCGCCCACATCCAGCGGGCACAGCGCGACCTGCACGACGTCGTCGAGTAGCTCGGGTCCGGCGGTTGCCGCGAGGTCGTCAAAGGTCTAGCTTATAGCCCAAGACAAGGCGCATGGCTGGGCACCGGGAGGTGGAGGAAACGAACCGCCAGACCGGTCCCGCGCAGCGCGGGACGACTGCTCCCGGTATCCCGGTGCTGCTGGCCGGCCGGACCGCGGTGGTCACCGGGGGCACCCGCGGGATCGGGCGGGGAATTGCCGAGGTCCTGTGCGGCGCCGGCGCCCGGGTCGTGATCAGCGGCAGGGATGCCGTCCGCGGCCCGAAGGTTGCGGCCGAGGTTTCGGCCCAGGACACGACGTGCCGCTTCCGCGCGGCCGACGTTCGCAGCCAGGCGGACCTGACGTCCCTGGCCGGCTACGCGCGGGAGGAGTTCGGCTCGCTGGACATTCTCGTCCACAACGCCGGGGTCTACCCCGAGGTCCCGCTGGAGCAGATGTCCGAGGCCGACTGGGATCTCGTCCACGACACGAACCTGAAGAGCGCGTTCTTCGCGCTGCGGGCATGCCTGCCGTTCCTGAAGGAGAGCGCGGCCGGCCGGATCGTCTTCGTGTCCTCCATCACCGGCCCCGTCACCGGCTATCCAGGGCTCGCGCACTACGGGGCTTCGAAGGCCGGGATGGACGGGTTCATGCGGACCGCGGCGATCGAGGTAGCACCGTTCGGAATCACGGTTAATGCCGTCGCGCCCGGCAGCATCGCGACCGAGGGACTGGCCGGCCTGGGCGCGGAGGCGATCGCGGCGATGGAGGCACTGATCCCGCTCAGGCGGCTCGGCCATCCGCACGATGTGGCCAACGCCGTGCTGTACCTGGCCTCCGACCTGGCCTCGTTCGTTACCGGCCAGAGCGTGGTGATCGACGGCGGCCAGATACTGCCGGAGATCCCGGGCTGAGCATGGGAGCACGGTGGGCGTTCGACGACCGGGTCGCCTTTGTCACCGGCGCGGGCGGCGGCATGGGCAGCCGGATCGCCGCGGACCTCGCCCGGGCCGGCGCCCGGGTATTCGCGGTCAACGTGAAGGAGCGGCCGGCGCCGGGCCCGGACGGACCTGCCGGTGACTGCACTTACTGGCGGTTCGACGTCACCCAGGAAGCGCAGGTCGCAGCCGCACTGGGCGAGGTCATCGCCACCTGCGGCCGGCTCGACTACGTCGTTAACGGCGCCGGCATCGGCTGGTTCGACCGGGACGGCTCGGTCGCCAGCATCGACCGCGACGTGTGGGAGCGGGTGATGGACGTCAACCTCACGGCCGCGATGCTGGTCTGCCGGCACGCGCTGCCGCTCATGGGGCGCAGCGGCGGCGGAGCGCTCGTCCACCTGGCCAGCGTGGCCGGGCTCCGCAGCTCCGACGATCCCATGGACGCCTATCAGGTCTCCAAGGCCGGCCTCATCTCGCTGTCCCGGGCGCTGGCGCTGCAGTACGGTCCGCGGGGGATCCGCTCGAATACCATCTGCCCCGGCGCAATCCTCACCCCGATGATCCAGCCGCTGTACGACCAGGATCCGGCGCGCGCCGAGCGGATGGCGAACCGCACGCCGCTGCGGCGGCTCGGGACCGTCGCGGACGTGTCGTCGGCGTGCCAGTTCCTGCTGTCGGACGAGGCGGCCTTCATCACGGGCACCGACCTCGTCGTCGACGGCGGCTGGACGCTGGCGCTGGCATGACCCCGCCGGACGAGCTGCCCGGTGCCGGGCCGGCGAACGCCGAAGGCGCGCCCGGTGACGCGGGCGCGGCGCTGGACGGCGCGCGCCTCGTCCAGCTCGAGATACCCGACCTCGACGGCGGCCTGCGGGCGAAGCTGGTCTCGGCGGCTAAGGCCCTGTCCCCGGCCGGAGCAGCGATGTGCTCCATCATGTTCGGGCTCACGCTGGCCGACGACGTCTACGAGAGCCCCGCGTCGTCGGCCGGCAACGGATATCCCGACCTGGTCATGCGGCCGGACATGGCGACCCTGCGGCCGCTGCCGTGGTGCGAGGCGACGGCGGCGGTGCTGTGCGATCTCTTCGGCGCCGACGGCGCCAGGTTCCCGCTGGCCCCGCGCACGGTGCTGCGGGCCGTGACCGACCGGTGCAGCGAGCTCGGTTTCGAGCCCCGGTTCGCCGCGGAGTGGGAACTGTGCGTGGTGCACCGGGACGACGACCTGGCGGCCCGCGGGCGGCAGGGTGAGCTGGCGCCGCTGGGGCGGACCATGAATGCCTACAGCTCGCTGCGGCTGGGGGAACTGCGACCGCTCGCCCAGGCTTTCTTCCGGCGCATGGCGGCGGTGGGCATCTGCGTCGAGTCGGTACACACCGAGCTCGGACACGGGATGGTGGAGTTCGCGCTCGCCCATGCGCCCGCGCTGGAGGCGGCCGATCACGCGGCCCGGGCCAAGGCATACCTGAAGGAGCTGTGCGGGGAGCGGGATCTCGTGGCCACGTTCATGCCGAGGTGGCGGACCGGCGCACCGACGTCAGGCTGCCACTTCCACCAGAGCCTGTGGCGCGACGGCACCAACATGTTCGCCGCGCCGGACGGCGGGCTCTCCCCGCTCGGCCGGCACTACCTGGCCGGGCAGCTGGCCACCATGACGGACTTCAGCCTGCTCTTCAACCCGTCGGTGAACGCGTACCGGAGGCTGCAGCCGGGAAACTTCACCCCGGCCACCGCCTCGTGGGGAAGGGACAACCGCACCGCCGCCATCCGCGCGATCACCGGGTCGGCCAGGGGTGCCCGGCTCGAGCACCGCCGTCCCGGCGCGGACGTCAGTCCGCATCTGGCGATCGCCGCGATGCTGGCCGGCGGGCTGCATGGCATCGCCGGGCAGCTGGAACCCCCCGCCCCGGCGACGGCGGACGCGTACGCCGACGGCCGGTTCCAGCGCCTCCCGGCGACGCTCGCCGGCGCGATCGCCGCGCTGCGGGACTCGCCGGTCGCGCCCGGCCTGCTCGGCCGGGAGTTCGTCGCCCACTACCTCCTCTCGCGTGAGGTGGAGCTCCGGCTGTGGCGCGAGTGGGAGAGCGAGCAGGTGACCGAATGGGAGCACCGCCGGTATTTCGAGACCTCCTGACGGAAGGGCCGGCAGCCGCTCCTGCGGACCGACGGCAGGCGAGAAGGGGACCAGGCATGGATGACGACCAGCGCGCGGCGGTGGAGAAGCGGCTGCGCGACGACGGGATCGAGACCGTGCTCTGCGTGGTGCCCGACCTGTGGGGCCGCCTCATGGGCAAGCGCGTGACGACCGACAGCTTCCTGAAGACCGCGCTGCGGCCTGAGGGGCTGCATGCCTCGCTCTACCTCTTCGTCGTCGACATGGACATGGATCCGCGGCCCGGCTACGAGCTGAGCAGCTGGCGGACCGGTTTCTCGGACTTCCGGATGGTGCCGGACCTGTCGACGTTCCGGCTCGTCCCCTGGCTCGATTCGACCGCCATCGTGATCTGCGACGCATACGAGGAAGACGGCGACGAGCTGGTGCAGGTGGCGCCGCGATCGATCCTGCGGCGCCAGGCGGAGCGGGCGGCCGCGGCCCAGCTCCGGTTCAAGATGGCGACCGAGCTGGAGTTCTACCTCTACCGGAACCCGCCGGCCGAAGCGTGGGAGCGCCGTTACCTCGAGCTCGACCCGGTGTCCTACTACCGGGCCGACTACCACATCCTGGCCTCGACCCGCAGCGACGGGTTCATCGAGGCGATCCGGCGGCAGATGAACGCGGCGGGGATCGAGGTGGAGTTCTCCAAGTCGGAATGGGGGCTCGGCCAGCAGGAGATCAACCTGCGCTACACCGACGCGCTGGAGATGGCCGACCGGCACGCGCTGTACAAGAACGGCGTGAAGGAGATGGCGCATCGCAGCGGGCAGAGCGTGACTTTCATGGCCAAGCCGTCGATCTCCGAGATCGGATCGTCCTGCCACATCCACGCCAGCCTGTGGGGCGCCGACGAGACCCCGAAGATGCCCGACCAGTCGTCACCGCACGAGCTCTCGGGTCTTGGCCGGTCGTTCCTGGCCGGGCTGCTCGAGCACACCCCGGAGCTGATGTGGCTGTTCGCGCCGAACGTCAACTCCTACAAGCGCTTCCAGAGCGCGTCCTTCGCCCCCACCGTGGTCGCGTGGGGGCGTGACAACCGGACGTGCGGCTACCGGGTCGTGGGCGAGGGCGAGTCGCTGCGGGTGGAGAACAGGATGCCGGGCGCCGACGTCAACCCGTACCTGTCCTGCGCGGCGACGGTCATCGCCGGGCTCGACGGCATCGAGCGGCGGCTCGACTGCGGCGACCCGTACGACGGGGACGCCTACAGCGACCGCGAGCTGCCGGCCGTCCCCACGACGCTGCGCGACGGGCTCGAGCTGTTCGCCGGCAGCTCGCTGGCCGCGTCGGCGCTCGGCGGCGCGGTGCATGATCACCTCGTCAACTTCGGGCGGCAGGAGCTCGACGCGTTCCAGCACGAATGCGTCACCGACTGGGAGCGGATCCGCTACTTCGAGCGGATCTGAAGGACGGGAGCCGATCGTGAGCATGCCTGAGATACCGTCCAGCCGCGCCGGGTTCGCCCGCTGGTGCGAGACCGAGGGCGTCCATACCGTGGTCAGCGGCGCGGGTGACATTCACGGGATCTGGCGCGGCAAGAGGTTCCCGGTGGCGGACTTCCTGGCCAGGCTCGACCATGGCATTCCCTTCAGCGACGTCGTTCTGGTCATCACTCACTCCGAGGACACCGACGAGGGGCAGGAACTGGTCGAGCCGCCCGGCGGCGCGGCCTACCCGCTGTACTTCCCGCGCAAGGAGCAGGGTTTCCCCGACATCTTCGTCCAGCCGGACCTGGGCACGGCCCGGCGTCTTCCGTGGCACCCGGGCACGGTGGGCGTGCTGGGGGATTTCCACCTGCCCGGCGGAGCGGGAGTGCCGCTTGATTCCCGGATCGCGCTACGGCGGCTGATCGAGCGCGCCCGCTCGCATGGCCTGGAGCCCAAGATCGGCATGGAGTACGAGTTCTATATTTTCCGTGGGGATCTCGCCGCGCTGAAAGAGTCCGGCTGGAAGCTGGATCCGATCCGCGCCAGGCCCTACACCTACGGCGTGTACGGCGGCAGCCTCGACGACGGACTGATCGGGGAAATCCGCCGCCAGCTCGCCATCGCGGGGGTACGGGTGGAGGCGTGCAACCCGGAGACCGGACCCGGGCAGTTCGAGCTGAATATCCGCTATGACGACGCCCTGAAGGCTGCCGACGACGCGTTCGTGTACAAGAACGGGATCAAGGAGATCGTGGCCCAGCACGGCCTGATGGCGTGCTTCATGGCCAAGCCTCGCCGGGACTGGGCCGGGTCGTCCTGTCACGTGCATCAGTCGCTGTGGGAATCCGCCGCCGGGGCCAACGCCTTCTTCTCCGGCGGACCGGGCCGGGGACTGTCCGAGCCGGGGCGGCACTACACGGCCGGCGTCCTGGCCACGATGCGAGAGCTCACCGCGTTGTTCGCGCCGACCCCGAACTCCTACAAGCGGTTTACCCCCTACTCCTGGGCGGGGACCAGCGTCAGCTGGAGCTATGACAACCGCTCCACCGGCTTGCGGGCGATCGCGGGCCACCCGGCCGAGGCGCGGCTGGAGCACCGGCTGCCCGGCGCCGACACCAACCCGTACACCGTGATCGCCGCGTGCCTGGCCGGCGGCCTGCACGGGATCGAGCAGAAAATCCGGCTGACCCAGGCCTACGAGGGCGACGCTTACGCCAGCGGCCAGTTTGAGTCGGTTCCCCAGTCCCTCGATGAGGCGCTCGGCCTGCTGGGCGACAGCACGGTGGCGCGGGAGATGCTCGGCGCGGACTTCGTCCAGCACTACGTGCTGATGAAGCGGTTCGAGGCCGAGAAGTACCGGCAGCAGGTGTCGGAGTGGGAAATCCGGCGCTATGCGGAAATGGCCTGAGCATGATCACTGCGAGCTGCACCGAGGCGGCGGCCCTGGCCGGCGCACGCACGCCGGGGCATGCCCGGTGACGCCGGTCGTCGGCGTCACCGCGTTCGGCACGATCGTGCGCGATGTCCCTGTGGATCTGCGGCACCAGGCTGTCGCGGAGAACTATCTGCAGGCGCTGGAGTCCGCCGGGCTGGCCTCGGTGCTGATCCCCGTGAGCAGCGACCCCGATGACGCGGCCGGCCTGCTGGACCGGATCGATGGCCTCGTGCTCACCGGCGGCGGTGACGTGGGCCCCCCGGCGTACGGAGCGGCACCGGAGCCGCAGACGGCCGGCGTGGACGCCCGGCGGGATGCCGTCGAAACCCGGCTGGTCAAGCTCGCCTACGAGCGAGATCTCCCGGTGCTGGCCATCTGCCGCGGTATCCAGGTGGTGAATGTGGCCCTGGGCGGGACGCTCATCCAGGATTTGCCGGCCGCGGATCCGCCGCGCCCCGGGCACATGGTGACCGGCTCGTGGCACGGGGCCGCCCATCCGGTCCGGCTGGAGCCGGGCTCGCGGCTGCGTACGCTGCTGGGCGCCGAGATCATGGTCAACTCGCTGCATCACCAGGGCATCGCCACCCTCGCGCCGGGGCTGGCGGTGGCCGGCCGCGCGCCTGACGGACTGGTCGAGGCGGTCGAGGATCCGGGCGCCCGCTTCTTCGCCGGCGTGCAGTGGCATCCCGAGATGCTCGGGCCGGGGCACGTCAGCTCCGCGATCATCCGTGAGTTCGCCGCCGCCGCGCGGGCGGCCCAGCGCTGCACCGTGCGCTGATCGCGCCATACCGAATTGACTTTGGTTATACCTAATCAACATACGGGGGCGCTTGACTAATAGGTCAGACCGATCCATGCTTTGGTCTGATATCACGTGCCGAATGTCTCTCGCTGCGGCCTGCCGCAGACGGGCTGCTGACAAGGGCAAGGGATGCACGACTACGACGTCTTCACCGTCGGCTCCAAGGCCGAGGTGCTGGATAAGTCCCGCGAGTTCTGGAATCCGGGAAAGACCGATTTCTGGTCCGAGGCCGGCGTTGACCTGGTCATCGACCGGCGGGAAAGCTACTTCATCTGGGACATGTCGGGCCTGCGGCTGATCGACGTGCACCTGAACGGCGGCACCTACAACCTCGGCCACCGCAACCCCGAGCTGGTCGAGGCGATCACCGTCGGCATGCGGTCGTTCGACATCGGCAACCACCACTTCCCGTCCAGCGCGCGCGCCGCGCTGGCCGAGGCGCTTATCGGCACCGCGCCGCCCGGACTGACCAAGGTCGTGTACGGCAGCGGCGGCGGCGAGGCCATCGACATCGCGATCAAGACCGCGCGGCACGCGACCCAGCGCCGCAAGATCGTGTCGATCATCAAGGCCTACCACGGGCACACCGGCCTCGCGGTGGCCACCGGCGACGACAGGTTCGCCAAGCTGTTCCTGGCCGACCGGCCGGATGAGTTCGTGCACGTGCCGTTCAACGACATCGACGCGATGGCAGCGGCGCTGCAGCCCGGTGACGTGGCCGCCGTGATCATGGAGACGATCCCCGCGACGTACGGGTTCCCGCTGCCCGATCCCGGCTACCTGGAAGCGATCAAGCAGCTGTGCGAGCAGCACGGCAGCCTGTACATCGCCGACGAGGTGCAGACCGGGCTGATGCGGACCGGCGAGATGTGGGCGATCACCAAGCACGGCATCTCGCCGGACATCCTGGTCACCGGCAAGGGCCTGTCCGGCGGCATGTATCCCATTGCGGCGGTGCTGGTCAGCGAGCGGGCCGCGGGCTGGCTGACCGAGGACGGGTTCGCGCACATCTCCAGCTTCGGCGGTGCCGAGCTCGGCTGCGTGGCCGCGCTCAAGACGCTGGAGATCTGCAGCAGGCCCGAGACCCGCTCGATGGTGCACTACATCGCCGGCCTGACCGGCCGCGGGCTGCGTGACATCCAGACCCGCTACCCGGACTGGTTCACCGGCATCCGGCAGAACGGCGTGGTGATGGGGCTGGAGTTCGCCCACCCAGAAGGCGCCAAGTACGTGATGCGGCACCTGTACCGGACCGGGGTATGGGCCATCTTCTCCACGCTCGACCCGTCGGTTCTCCAGTACAAGCCCGGCCTGCTCATGACGCCGGAACTGTGCGAGGAACTGCTCGAGCGCACCGAGGCCGGCATCTCCCGGGCAGCCGCGGAGGCCCGTCGGCTGCCGGGCCGGAGCCAGCCGGCCAGGAGCAGGGCATGACCGGCCGCGCGACGGCGGCCCGCGTCGTCAGCGGCTCGCCGCCCGCGGGTGTCTCCGGCGGACCGGCGGGCGAGCCGCGGCAGCGCACCTCGGATGTCTACCAGGCCCGGCAGATGCTGCAGCGGGCGCACTGGGCGGCGGGCGCGTTCGCCAGCTACGACCGCCCGGCGGTGCTGGCCATAGCCGAGGCGGTCGCGCGCGCCGCGCACGCGCGGTCACGCCATTACGCTGAGTGGGCGGTGCGCGAGACCGGGTTCGGCGTGGTCGAGCACAAGGTGACCAAGAACGAGGCGTGCTCACTTGGCATCCTGGAGCGGTACCGTGGCGAGGACTTCGTCAGCCCCCGGATCGACGCGGCGAGCAAGATCCTCGCGCTGCCCCGGCCCGCTGGCGTGGTGCTGGCGCTGACGCCCTCCACCAACCCGGTGTGCAGCGTGTTCTTCAAGATCATCCTCGCGCTGCTGACCCGGAATGCGATCGTGGTGAGCCCGCATCCGATGGCCCGTGAGTGCTGCGCGGACGCGGCCCGGCTGCTCGCGGCGGCGGCCGCCGAGGCGGGTGCGCCGGATGGCGTGATCCAGGTCGTGCCCGAGCCGACGATCCCGGTCATCGAGGCGCTGATGTCCGATCCGGTGACCGACGTGATCGTGGCGACCGGCGGCACAGCCGTGGTCCGGGCGGCGCACGCCTCGGGCAACCCGGCGCTCGGCGTCGGGCCCGGCAACGTGCCGGTGCTCGTCGACGCAACCGCCGACCTGGCCGCCGCGGCCCGGCTCATCGCCGAGAGCAAGGCGTTCGACAACTCGCTGCTGTGCACCAACGAGTCGGTGCTGATCGTCCAGGACACGGCCGCCGACCGGCTGCTCCGCGAGCTGCAGCGGCAGCAGGCGGCGCTGCTGGACGACGCCGCCCGGGACCGGCTGCGGGCCTACCTGTTCCCCGACGGGCGGCTGAACGGCGAGGCCATCGGCAAGGACGCTGCCTGGATCGCCGACCGGGCCGGGATCCGGGTGCCGCCGAGGACGAAAGTGCTGCTCGCGCCCATCGAGCTGGTCGTCACCGAAGAACCGTTCTGCAGGGAAAAGCTGTGCCCGGTGCTGGCGGTCACCCGGACCGAATCCGCCGACCGCGGGGTGGAGGCCGCCCGGGCCGTCGTCCGGCTGGGCGGCGCGGGCCACTCCGCCGCCATCCACAGCACCGACGAGCGCGTGATCCTCCGCTACGCTGCGCGGGTCCCGGTGCTGCGGGTCGCGGTCAACGCCGGCAACAGCACCGGCAGCGCGGGGCTGAGCACCAACCTGGCGCCGTCGATGACGCTCGGCACCGGCTTCGCCGGGCGCAGCTCGATCGGCGAGAACCTGGAGCCCCGGCACCTGGTCAACTGGACCCGGGTGGCCTACAACTGCGGCGACGACGTCCGGTTCGGCGACTTCGCCGGCCTGCCGGTCTGGGAGCGGCCGGCCGGGCCGGTGCCGGCGTACCCGGTCGCCTCGAACCTGAACGGTCCGGGGGGCAACGGGCCGGGCGCCAACGGAGCGGCGGCCAGCGGGCCGGCGGCCGTGCCGCCGCCCAGGCCGGCCGGGGAGGCCGACGCCGGCGAGGCCGGAGGCGGGATCAGCGCGCAGGTACGCGAGCAGCTGCGGGCGCTGATCATCGAAGAGCTCGAGGGCCTGATCAAGGGATGACGGTGGCCGAGTTGCGATCGTTCATCTTCCTGGATCAGCTGCAGCCGCAGACCATGTGCTACCTCGGCACCTGGGTGCGCGGCCGGCTGCCGCGGGCCGGGATGGCGGCGCAGGTCATCGAAATCGCGCCGGGCCTGGACATCGAGCCGCTGACCGATGTCGCGGTCAAGGAAGCGGACGTGCAGGCCGGCATCCTCGTCGTAGAACGGCAGTACGGCTACCTGGAACTGCACGGCAGCACCGACGCGGTACGGGCGGCGGGCAGCGCCGTGCTGTCCGCGCTCGGCGTCACCGCCGCATCCGCCACCCGGCCCCGGGTGCTGGCCTCGCGGATCATCACCCACGTGGACACCCAGCACGCGTTCCTGGTGAACCGCAACAAGCTGGGCTCCATGGTGCTGCCGGGCGAGTCGCTTTTCGTGTTCGAGCTGCAGCCGGCGTCGTACGCGATCCTCGCCGCCAACGAGGCGGAGAAGGCGGCGCAGATAAAGATCGTCGACTACCGCATGATCGGTGCCAACGGGCGGGTCTACCTATCCGGCAGCGAGGATGACGTCCGCCAGGCCGCCGACGCCGTGACCGCGCTGCTGGGGGAGCCGGCATGACGGCGGCCGCGACGAACGGCCGGCCGCAGCCGCCGGGCTACCCGCAGCCGACGGGCCGCCCGCAGCCAGACGCCCGCCCGCAGCCGGACGGGCTCCAGGCCGGCGACGGGCTGCGCCTGCTGATCCGGGAGGTGCTGACCGATATGCTGCGCGACCGGCTGGCCTCAGCTCCCCGGGCCAGCACACGGCCCGCGCCGCCACCTACCGCCGCACCGCCCACCTCCGCGCCGCCGCCGGCGGCGCCGCCTACGGCTATCCCCTCCGGGACTGTCGCTGACCCCGACGCGTCGCCAGCTGACGACCGGCCCTCGCCGCGGCCGGGCCATCACTCGAGCGCCGGAACGGGCCGGCCTCTCGGCGTCGATGCCGACTTACTCCCCACCGGTGGGGAGTAAGTCGGCATCCATGCGACCGCCTCGACGCCCCATCGGGCCGACTGCGCCCAGTCCGGCCTCCCGCGGCTACGCTGCCGCCCCCGCGCCAGCGGCGTTCGGTACTACTGGTGCCCACCCGACCGCTGGCGCTGACCCGACCCAAGGGGCTGGCGGCCGGGGCGCGGCGGTACGGCCCGTCCGGCTGGCGACCGACGAGGACGTGCGGCAGTTCGCGCTGGACATCGTGCGGCTGGCCGGCAACCCGGCCCGCCGCGCGGACCTGATCGCCGGCCGCCTGCGGTTCACCCTGGCCGGGCCGCCGGCCGCCGACGCCCACCGACCCGGGCACCGGGTCGACGCGGGGGCCGTCACCGAGCGTGCCGTGCAGGCGGCCGCCAGGGCGGGTGAGCGTCTTGTGCTCGGCCCCCGTGCGGTGCTGACCCCGCTGGCTCGTGACCGCGCGCTGGCCCTGGGCGTCCCGATCGAGAAGGAGCGGTGATGCTGCGAGCAACAGTGGTCGGGAACGTCTGGTCCACCAGGCGCATCGACGGCCTGCCGAACGGCGCGTTCCTGGAGGTAGAGGTGACCGGCTCCGGTAACCGGCTGGTCGCCTTCGACGTGCTCGGCAGCGGCCGCGGCGAGCACGTGCTCGTCGTCCAGGGCTCGGTGGCGGCAGGCTGGCTGCCCGGCCGACCGCCCGTCGACGCGCTGATCATCGGGTCCATCGACGAGTCAGAGCCCGGGCCTGCCGCGCCCGTCCGGGCCGCGCCAGCCAGGAAAGCCAGGCCCGCGACGCGCACGTGACCGCGCCGCCAGCAGGAGAGACCAGCAGGAGAGAGAGGGAACGAGATGGCACAAAATGCGCTCGGCATGATCGAGACGAAGGGCTACGTCGCGGCGCTCGCGGCGGCTGACGCCATGGTCAAGGCCGCGAACGTGGTGATCGTCGGCCGCCAGGAGGTCGGCGACGGGCTGGTCGCGGTCATCATCAACGGCGACGTCGGCGCGGTGAAGGCGGCGACCGAGGCCGGCGCGGAGACCGCGTCCAATGTCGGTGAGCTGGTATCCGTGCACGTGATCCCGCGGCCGCACGGCGAGCTCAGCAAGCACTTCGTGGTGGAGTGATGGTCCCGGCGAGCCGCCGGCCGCGATGACGGTCGTTGCCAGCCGCACCGAGCTGCGGGTGTACCTGCCGATCGCCAGCCTCCAGCGCCAGTTCGCCGCCTACCTCGGCACGCCCACCCGGGCCCGCGGCTACCCGCCGGCCGAGGGTGACAGCGCGCTGATCGTCGAGGTGGCGCCCGGCCTGGCCATCGAGCGCGTCACCGACCTGGCGCTGCGCGCCGAGCCAGGCGTCGAGCCCGGCATCCTGTTCGTCGAGCGCCAGTTCGGCGTGCTGGAGATCCACTCCCGCGAGCAGGCGGAGGTCGGCCGGGCGGGCGCGGCGATCCTGTCCGGCCTGGGCCGCGCCCCGGCCGACCAGCTGCGTCCCCGGCTGCTGTACAGCGACGTCATCGAGGACATCACCGACCAGCAGGCCGTCATCATCAACAGGTCCCGGCAGGCGTCGATGATCCTGCCGGGCCAGTCCCTGCTGGTCTGCGAGATGGTGCCGGCGCTGTTCGCTGGCGTCGCGGCGAATCAGGCTGAGCAGGCTGTGCCGGGGAACACGCTGGTGGACGTCACCATGATCGGTGCGTCCGGGCGCATCTACATCGCCGGCCCGACCGACGGCGTGACCCGCGCTGGGGCGGAGATCGCGCGGCTGCTGGCCGGCATCGAAGGGCGCGAGACGTGACCGCCGGCCAGGCCCGGGCGGCCGACGGCAGCGCCGGACTCCCCGAACCTGAGGCCGGGTCACCGGCACAGGAGGACATCCTGCGCGGCTACGACCCGTACGCGGCCGCCGCACTGGAGCCGTTCGGCTTCTCCGGCCAGGCCACGGTTTCGCTGCTGAGCCTGTCCGAGAATGCCACCTATCGGGTGGACGACCCCGCCGACGGCCGCCGCGCCGTGCTGCGGGTACACCGCACCGGCTATCACCAGCCGGGCGCCATCGAGTCCGAGCTGGCCTGGCTGCAGGCGCTGCGGCGGGACGAGGGCCTGCGGACCCCGGCGGTGTACCGGGCGCCGGACGGCCGGCAGGTGGTGGACATCCCGATCGGCGAGCTCACCCGGCAGGCCGTGCTGTTCGAGCTGCTGCCCGGCGCCGAACCCGAGCCGGGTCGGCTGGTGACGCAGTTCGAGCTGCTCGGCGAGATCACCGCGCGGATGCACCGGCACTCGCGCAGCTGGGCTCGGCCGGCGGGCTTCGTGCGGTTTACCTGGGATTACGACAGCTGCGTCGGTCCCGATGGCCGGTGGGGGCGCTGGCAGGACGGCATCGGAGTCGGCGGCCAAGAGCTGGAGCTGCTCGGCCGGGCCGCCGACACGATGCTGGCGCGGCTGCGGCGGTTCGGCCGGGACCCGGAGCGCTTCGGCTTGATCCACGCCGACATGCGGCTAGCCAACCTGCTGGTGCACGGCCCGGAGATCCAGGTCATCGACTTCGACGACTGCGGGTTCGGCTGGTTCATGTTCGACATCGGCGCCTCGCTCAGCTTCATCGAGCATGACCCGCAGGTGCCCGAGCTCTGCGATGCCTGGGTCGGAGGATACCGGCGGATCCTGCCGCTGCCGGCCGAGGAGGTCGCGGCGATCCCGACGTTCTGCTTGCTGCGGCGGCTGCAGCTGGTGGCCTGGGTCGGCTCGCACCGGTTCGCCGACACCGCTCGTGAGCTCGGCGCCGAGTTCACCGCCGGCGCGTGTGAGCTGGCCGAGCGGTACCTGTCCCGGCCCGAGGCTTGATCCATCCGCATCTCCCCCGACATCCATCCGTATCTCCCCGACTGTGAGGAAGCACAGATGTTCACATCGCTCAGCGGCCGGTCGGTCCTGGTCACCGGCGGCACCAAAGGGATAGGCAAGGGCATCGCCGCCGCGTTCGCGGCGGAGGGCGCCAGCGTGATGATCGGCGGCCGTGATACCGCCGCCGGCGAGAAGGCGGCCGCGGACCTGGCGGCGGCCGCGGACAGCGGCGGATCGGTGGCTTACACGCACGCAGACGTGTCAGACCCCGCCAGCTGCGCGGCGCTCGTTGCCGCGGCGGCCGAGCGGGCAGGCGGCCTGGACGTGCTGTGCTGCAACGCCGGCATCTTCCCCGCGCACCCGCTGCGCGAGATGACACCGGAGCAGCTCGAGGATGTGCTGGGCGTCAACCTCAAGGGCACGTTCTACGCGGTCCAGGCGGCGCTCCCGGCGCTCGAGCGGTCCGGTCACGGCCGCGTCATCGTGACCTCGTCCATCACCGGCCCGATCACCGGCTACACGGGCTGGTCGCACTACGGTGCCAGCAAGGCCGGCCAGCTGGGCTTCATCCGGTCGGCAGCGCTGGAGCTGGCGAAGACCCGCATCACCGTCAACGCCGTGCTCCCCGGCAACATCATCACCGAGGGCCTGGGCGACCTCGGCGAGGACTACCTGCGCACGATGGAGGCCTCCATCCCGCTGGGGCGGCTGGGTAGCATCGAGGACATCGCCCATGCGGCGCTGTTCCTGGCCTCGGACGAGGCCTCGTACATCACCGGCCAGACGCTCGTCGTCGACGGCGGCCAGACCATCCCCGAGTCGCTGGAGGCGATGGGGTGACCCGGGCGCGGGAAGCGCGCAGCGACGCGGGCCTCGCCGCGGTCGGCGATGTCGCGCGGCATGCGGCGGCGCCGGACAGCCGCCTCGTGGAGGAGGCGCGCCGCCGCCTGCTGGACCTGATTTCCGCGGGGGCCCTGGGGACCGGCGACCGGCTCGGAACCGAGCGGGAGCTGGCCGTGCAGCTGGGGGTCAGCCGGTCCACGCTGCGCCAGGTGCTGGCGGTGCTCGCGCAGAGCGGCATCATCCGCCGGGTACCCGGCCGGGCCGGCGGCACGTTCGTCGCGCACGCCAAGGTCGATCGCGACCTTTCCGACATCGTCGGCCTGCCGGAGTACCTGCGGCGCCAGGGGTTCCTGGCCGGGACCCAGGTGGTGTCCGCGACCATGGCCGGGGCGGACGAGCTGACCGCGACTGGCCTGGCCGTGCCGGCCGGCAGCCTGGTCCTCGACATCGCCCGGATCCGGCTGGCCGACGGGATACCGCTGTCGCTGGAGCGGGCGCGGTTCCCGGCTGACCTGTTTCCCGGCCTGCTGGACCTGCCGCTCGGGGGATCGATCTACGACCTGCTCGACGAGCACTACGACGTCCGGCCCGACGAAGTCGTCGAGCATCTCGAGGTGATGGCGGCCGCGGACAGTCAGGCCGCGCTGCTGGGCGTGAAAGCCGGCGCCCCGCTGCTGGCCATCACGCGGACGTCGGCCACCGCCAGCGGCACCGCCTTCGAGTTCTCGCAGGACCTGTTCCGGTCCGATCGCACCTGCGTGACGTTCCGCACCCGGGCCCAGCGCGCCGAGATCGTCAGCCGCGACGCAGCCGGCGACCAGTAACCGCACCGTACGGCGGCCGCGTCCTCCATCCACAGCCGCTTCGGCAGCACCGGCACCCAGCTGCTCGCGGCCAGGGCCCGTCGGCCTCAGGCTGGCCTGACCGGGCGGTAGCGGGGCTCCCACATCATGGCCCGCACCTGGCCGACGAGGTCGGTGTCCAGGCTGGCAGACGCCACCCCCTCCGCCTGGGCGGTCCTGGCGACCGCGGCGGCCACTGCGACCGACGTTTCCCGCAGGTCCGCCACCCGCGGCAGCAGCGGAGCGCCCGGGGCCGAGATGTCCACCATGTCTGCGACCGCGCGGGCGGCCGCGAGCAGCATCCCGTCGGTCACCCGCCGCGGCCGGGCGGTGATCACGCCGAGGCCCAGGCCCGGGAAGATCAGAGCGTTGTTGGCCTGGCCGATCTCATAGCGGATTCCGCCGTGGTCCACGGCGCCAAACGGGCTCCCTGCGGCGACCAGCGCACGGCCGCCGGTCCACCTGATGAGGTCGGCCGGCGCCGCCTCGGCCAAAGCGGTCGGGTTGGACATCGGCAGGATCACCGGCCGCTCGGCGTGGGCCGCCATGTCTCGGATGACCGCCTCGGTGAAGGCCCCTGCCCTCGTCGAGGTCCCGATCAGCAGCGTGGGGTGCACCCGGGCGACCACCTCGGCAAGACCGAGGCCGTCCGCTATGTCGCGGCCGCCTGGCTTCCGATGGCCTCCTGGCGCGGCGCGCTCTCCCAGCACCGCGTGCTTTGCCAGGCAGTCGCCGCGGCGCCAGTCCGCTACCTCTGCCGGGTCGCGGGCGTACCGGCGTTGCAGGTCGCTGAGCGCTGTCATGTCCCGCGTCAGCAGGCCCTGACGGTCGACCGCCCAGAACCGCCGCCTCGCCTCCGCCTCCGGCACTCCCTCGGCCACCATGGCCGCGGTCAGCTGGCCGGCGATGCCTGCCCCGGCCGTCCCCATGCCGAAAATCACGATCCGGTGGCCGGCCAGCGGCACCCCGGTCGCCCTGGTCGCGGCCAGCACGGCGGCCAGGTTGACCGCGCCCGTGCCCTGGATGTCGTCATTGAACGTCAGCCGCTCACCCCGGTACCGTCGAGCAGCCGGCTGGCATTCGCAACTCCGAGATCCTCCCAGTGCAGGAGTGCCAGCGGGAACAGCTTGCCGACCGCACGGACGAACTCGTCGAGGAAAGCGTCGTACTCAGCCGCGGGCACCCGGCGATGACGGTTACCGATATAGAGCGGGTCGTCGAGCAGGCTCTGCCTGTCGGTCCCCACGTCCAGCATGACCGGGATCGTGCGGGCAGGATCGATCCCGCCCGCCGCGGTGTAGACGGCGAGCTTCCCCACCGCGATGTGTATGCCGCCGACCCCCCAGTCGCCGATTCCCAGAATGGCGCCCGCGTCGGTGGCCACGATCAGGTCGGCCTCGTCCGGCCCGAGCTCGGAGGCGAGCAGCGAGGCCTCTATCAGTTCCGGGTGGTCCACGGACAGGTAGATCCCGCGGGGCCGCCGGTACTCACGGCTGTAGTGCTGGATCGCCTGCCCGACCGTTGGCGTGTAGACGACCGGCAGCATCTCGTTCAGGTGGCCGGTCAGCAGCCGGTAAAACAGGACCTCGTTGCGGTCGTGCAGCGCGTTCAGGGTGACGTTACGGGCCAGGTCGTCGGGCTGGCACTGGTACTGCGCGTAAACGCGCCCGACCTGATCGTCCAGGGTGAAGTGAGCGGCAGGGATCAGCCCGGTCAGGTCAAGGTCGCGGCGCTCGCTGTCGCCGAACGCCGTTCCCTTGTTGATCCGCGGATCGGCCAGCACCTGCCGGCCGCGCAGCGTAGTGCGCCACGCGCCGTCCTCGTCGTGCCACAGCGTCCGCATGCCGTCCCTTCGGTTCGGGACCGGGTGGTCGGAGGTTCATATCCTCTCGCCCTGACCCGCGGTGACGTCTACCGGCGCAAACGGATGCTTCCGCTGGATCAGGGCGGTCAGGCGGTCCCGGTCCGGCGCGAGCAGGGCCTTGACGCCCTCCGCGCTCACATCCGCGACGATGACGTCACCGACCTCGTCGTGGACGTCGCTGAAGAGGCCGTGCGTGCTCATCTTCTGCGCCTGGTAGCGATTGTCGTCGGTCGGGCTGACGTAGTGGACCGACCGGATCTTGTAGCGGTGGATCAGGAACAGGTGGATCAGTGTCATCAGGCGCTTCTGGCGCACGGCAGTGTCGAAGGTGTTCTGGTTCCGGACCGAGAGGATGTTGCGTCCCCGCCGGTCCGCGATCACGTCGAAGATGATGTTGGCGACCTTTTCCCCGGTTGCCCGGGACAGGGTGAGCTCCAGCAGCTCCGAGCCTGCTGTGTGCGGCCGCAGCCCGACGCGCAGCGGGCCCGGGAGCCGGTGGTGCTCTGTCCACATCGCGAGCCATTCCTCGAGCAGCTTGGTCGGCACCTCGGTCTGGACCAGGTGCTGATGCTGGGTCGAGCCCTTGCCCATAGCTTTGGTAGCCGCCGTGCCGCCCGAGGAAGCCATGAGGGCCGCATCCAGCCGCGGCCCGCCCACGAGCGTCTGGGGCGTCCGGTAGGGCGATTCGACCAGGCGGAACTTTCGCTGCAGACGGGCCAGGGCGAGCATGCCGTCCTGCCTGAGCGCCGCAGCGAACTCCTCCGCCGCCAGGCCGTCGATCTGATGTCCGCCGTAGGTGATGAAGTTGAAGACAAACCCCAGCTTGCCGAGCTGTTCCGGGAATCGCCTCATTTCCTCCTCGCTCATCCCGGTCGTGTCCCAGTTGAACGATGGTGACAGGTTGTAGGCGAGCATCTTGTCCGGGAACTCGGCGTGGACGGCCTCGGCGAACTGCCGGGCGTCGGCCAGGTTCGCGGTCTTGGTCTCCATCCACAGGAGGTCGGCGAACGGGGCGACGGCCAGCGACCTGGCGATCGCGTACTCGATTCCGCCCTGTATCTGGTAGTAGCCCTCCGTGGTCTTCGAGACCTCGCAATCCCAGGTGATGTCGATGCCCATCGATCTGGCCCGGGCCCGCGCGGCGTGGAACGAGGTCCGGTTCGCGAAGGCGAGCCACTCGCCGGCGCTCATGTCGAACAGCTCACCCTCGCTCTCGCGGAACTCGATCACGTCCGCGACCGCCCGGGGATAGCTCTTCAGGCTGGCCTCGGACTGCCACGCCTCCAGGTACGGCGTCTCGACCTGGTCCAGCAGTGCCTCGACCGTCAACCCGTCGGCCTGCTGGAACGCCTTCGCGCTCTCTTCGATCACGCGCATCACGCCCGTCCGCGCGAGCCAGGCGCTGGCCTCGTCGTACTCCGCGGCGGAGATCTTGAACAACAGGTGACCGCGCGCGTCGTCGACGCCCAGCTCGCGGAGTGTCTTCATGATGGTGAGGTAGCCGACCTTGTAGGTCGGCAGCTCGACGTTGGTGGCGCCCAGGATGAACGGATGATCGCGCTCGTCCCCGCGCCCCTCAAGGAACGTGGCCGACTCGGCGTCGGTCCGGGCCACGATGAGACCGGGCACGTTCATGACGTCGAGCTGGAAGCGCGCGGCGCTGAGCCGCTTGATCTGCTCGTCCACGCCGACGAGCACCTTTCCTCCCTGGTGCCCGCACTTCTTGGCGCCGGGTTTCTGGTCCTCGATGTGGTAACCAGGGACCCCGACCTCGACGAAACGGCGGACCAGATTCCGGACGTGCGCGTCGCCGCCGTGTCCGGTGTCGGCGTCGGCGATGATGAAGGGCCGGTAGTCGATCTCGGCGGAGGCAGCGCGCTGCGCGTCGCTCATTCGCGAGCGGGCGTAGCGCTGGTTCCGGTCCGCGGTGAGCAGGGCGCGGACGATCGGCGCGGCCTCGTCGGGTACCTGGGAGAGCGGATAGCTGGCCAGGTCGGGCCCCGGGTCCTCCGTCACCGATCCCTTGGCCGACGTTGCCCAGCCGCCCAGGTAGATGCCCTCGATGCCCATGCGCTTCAGGGCCACCGCCTGGCCGGGTGAATAGGGACCGAAGGTGGTGATCGGCTTGCGCTCGGCGAAGAGCTGCCGGAGCCGGTCGTAGAACTGCCCGGCCGCCACCCTCGCCACGGTGTAGTCGGTGGGGATGGTGCCGCGCTGCTCCGCCACCTGGCGCGCAGAATACAAGCGCGTGATGCCGTCGAATCGAGGACTGGCAAACCACCGTTCCGTCTCGCCGATTTCCGACTCGAACGAGTTCATGGCTGGCCTCTCGCCGACTTCCGAATCGAATGACCTCATGACTGGCTCCTGCCGCTCCTGCACTGCGGCGCTGTCATAGCCGGTGCACTCGATCAGCATCTCAGCCCTGCCCCGCGGACGCCACCGCCGAGCTGAACCGGATCCCCTACCCCACCAGCGTGTGTCCGGGGTACTCACCGCGGCACGAGCCGGCCGCTATCCCGTCACCGCGCAGCATCCAGTCTCCTTAATGCCGCTTTCCGTCTCGGCCCTGGAGCAGTTCCACGGTCCTGCGCTGCGCGTAGTTCATTTCGCCCACCACGCTGGCCACTCGCCGTGCGATCCGCGTAATCGTGATCATTGCCGTGCTCCTCTTCTTCTTACCGGCCGCCCGCTGCGGCCATAGCTCAAGGATTGCCGTAAGGTCCCTGGCGCCGAATCGGACGAAAGCCCTAGTTTCTGCCCAGCACCCAGCCTTAGGCCGCCGTACAGTCCCGCTATCGTGAGCTCATGGCCGAGCGATTGGTGACTGAGCGGCTGGTCCTTCGCCCGTGGACCGCCGGTGATGCCGGGGCTGCGCTCGGCGCCTACGGCGATGCTGAGGTGGCGCGGTGGCTGGCTCCGGCGATGGACAGGGTCGGCGATGAAGCGGCCATGGGCGTGGTCCTGCAGCGGTGGATGGCCGAGGACGGGCGCATGCTGACACCAGCCGGCCGGTGGGCGATCGAGCTCCGCCAGGACGGAAGCCTGATCGGCGGGGCGACCATGCTGCCGCTGCCGCCCGACGATGAATACGAGATCGGCTGGCAGTTGCAGCGGGATGCGTGGGGCCACGGCTATGCCACCGAGACCGGCAGGGCGCTGGCGGGGTGGGCATTTGAGCAAGGGCTGGAACAGGTCATCGCCGTGGTGCGGCCAGCCAACACGCGCGCCACGGCGACGGTGCGCCGGATCGGCATGGAGTGGATCGGCGAGACGGAGAAATACCACAACCTCCGCTTGCAGGAGTACCGCCTCCGTCCGGCAGATCTCGCCGCATCGGCGCAGTAAAGCAACGGCCAGCCGGCCGTTACGGCCAACCGCCAGCCGGGACTGGGCGAGCGGCTGCGGGTCGCTAGTTCGCAGACGGCATCAACACGTAGCGTGGGTACGCTGTGCTGATGGGGTCGCGAGCAGCAGCGGCAGGGCGATTGGTTACGCAGGCGAGAGGCCGGTGGCGGTGATGCCACTCTCGAAGCAGGAAGTGGTTAACTTTTTGCGCAGTACGGGGTTCTCGGAGGCAGCCGATGAGGCCATGCGGGTCCTGCCCGACCAGGTTGATATCGATCAGCTCGCGAAATGGGGCGAACAGTACGGTATTAGCAGAGACGAGCTCATCAGCCGGATGGGCGGCAGTCCGTGATGCAGTGGACATGCATGCCGGCCAGCTGAGCGTCTCGCCCGAGACGGTGCGCGAGCTGGTCGATGACCAGTTCGCCCGGTGGCGGAGCCTGGCCATCCAGGCGGTGGATTCTGCCGGGACAGTCAACGCGATCTTCCGCATCGGCGGCGGGCCCGGCCGGGGAGGTGACCTGCGATCTCATGACGCATGGATGCAGACCTGCTTCACCCGCAGCCAGCAACTGCTGGACGTCGGCCGGCTTTGCCGGATGTGGGAGGTCATGCGCGGGCTGCCCCGCAGCGCGGGCGGTGACGTGATGAGCCACGGTGATCTGATTCCCGGCAACGTGCTCGTCCGCGGCGGGCGGCTCGCCGGGATCCTCGACGTCGGCGGCCTGGGACCAGCTGACCCCGCGCTGGATCTGGTAGCTGCCTGGCATCTGCTCGAGGCTGGCCCCCGGCAGGTGTTCCGCGACGACCTGCGGTGTGACGACCTGGAGTGGGAACGCGGTAAGGCGTGGGCCTTCGAGCAGGCGGCGGGGGCAATCTGGTACTACATCGACAGCAACCCCGCCATGCACCGGATGGGCCGCCGCACCCTCGAACGCATCCAGGCAGACACCTCACCAGCCCACGCCTGGTAACGATCACCCACAGACAGCCGGGCCGCTTCCGCGCCGATCCGCCCCGGCGGCGGCCTCCCCACCGCTGGTTCACACGCCGGGGAAGGACAGGCCGGGGTTGTGCTCGGACAGCACGGACGGCGGCCCGATGAGGCTGTTGTCCGGTGCCCCGATGACCTCCTCGTTCTTGCCCTCGTAGTCATACTTCCTCAGCACATGCTTGATCGCCTCGAGCCTGGCCCGCTTCTTGTCGTTGCTCTTGACCACCGTCCACGGCGCGTGCTCGCTGTCGGTGTAGTGGAACATCGCCTCCTTGGCATCGGTGTAGTCGTCCCACTTGTCCAGCGACTCGATGTCCATCGGGCTCAGCTTCCACTGCCGGACCGGGTCAACCCGACGGATGATGAACCGCGTGCGCTGCTCCAGGCGCGTCACCGAGAACCAGAACTTCGTCAGGTGCAGGCCGGAGCGGACCAGCATGCGCTCGAACTCCGGCGCCTCCCGCATGAACTCGCTGTATTCCGCGTCCGTGCAGAATCCCATCACCCGCTCCACGCCCGCCCGGTTGTACCAGGAGCGGTCGAACATGACGATCTCGCCCGCCGCGGGCAGGTGCGGCACGTAACGCTGGAAATACCACTGGGTCCGTTCCCGTTCGCTCGGCTTGGCCAGCGCGACCACCGTGGCGCCGCGAGGGTTCAGGTGCTCGGTGAACCGCTTGATCGTGCCGCCCTTGCCGGCCGCGTCGCGGCCCTCGAACACGAGCACGATATGCTCGCCCGCGGACTTGACCCAGTTCTGCAGTTTGACGAGCTCGACCTGCAGCGGGCGCTTGAGGTACTCATACTCCTCCCGCGTCATCTTCTCGGTGTACGGGTAGTCCTCGCGCCAGGTGTCGACCACCCGGCCGTCCGGCCAGCGCAAGACCGGGTCATCGTGCTCGTCGTCGTCGTCAACCGTCAGCCCCGCCATGAGGACCGGATCGGACGCCCAGTCGTCCGGCAGCGCATTGAACGCAGAAGCAGATTGACTAGTCACGTTCCTAGCACAGCACCTTCCCGGCCCAGGGTCACGAGCCGGGCTGGATCTCGACCCAGGGCGCTGTCAGTAGGCCGGCGACGGCAGCGCACCGTCGGACGCCTGCTGCGGCACGCCTGCCAGGATTCCGCGCATCAGCCCGCCCTGCTCGGTCCACCAGTTGTACAGGATCCCGACGTCATGCCCGACGCAGAAGTGCCGCACGCCGAGCTCGAGGTACCACTGCGCGCCCCGGGCGTCGGGGATCTCCGCGCGCGGCTGGACACCGTGCCGCAGGGCGCTCTCGATCACGAAGCGCTCGGCGTCGCGGATCGCACCGGCGTCCTCGCGGCGCGACCAGCCCATGCTCAGGGCGTAGTCAGCGGGCCCGAACTGGACCATGTCGACGCCCTCGACCGCCAGGATCGCGTCGAGGTTCTCGACCGCCTCCCTTTTCTCGATCATGAGGACGACGACGCACTCCGCCAGTGCGCGCGTCCAGTCGGGCGAGCCGACATGGAGCACCGTCCGGACGTCTCTGCGCATCCCGGCCCCGTGCAGCCCGCGATGGCCGGGGTGCTCCGGCCGGACGGCGCGGACGCACTCGCGGGCATCGTCGGGGGTACGGATGTCGGCGAACAGCACGTTCTGGAGGCCAGCACCTATCGCGCGCATCGCCAGGTGGCCACGGGTGTGCTGCTCGATCTTGATCATGCCGGTGAAGTCGGGGAACAGCTCAACGGCGCGGCCGAGGTTGTCCAGGTCGTGCATGGTCCATGGCGCGTATTCGGCGACGAACTCGACGTAGTCCCACCGCCGGGACTGCCCCACGAGCTCGGTGACGGTGGGCCACGCCGACAGCACGTGCGTGCCCAGGCTCGGGCTGCCTGCATCGAGCAGCTCGCGGAGCCGGTTCTTCCGGAGCCCGTACGGAACCGCAGGCTCTCCCGCTGTCTCGCTCACCGTGGCGTCCTCCTGCCGGTCATCGGGCGACCCGGAGGGCCGGCAGCAGCTGCTGCGCCACCAGGTCGACGGTCTCGGTGTCGCGGCCGTTGACGGTGGCCAGGAAATACTGCATGCCGGCGTCGACCAGGGCCTGGTAGTGAGTGATCGCCTCGTCCACTGTCGCGAACACCGGGACCGTGTTGAGGCCTGCATCGGGGATGCGGGCCGCCGCTCGCTTGCGCTCGAGTGCCGGGCGCGTCTCCGCCAGCGTCAGCAGCGGGGTGTAGTGACTGCGCAGGATCGAGTCGAACGGCCGGCCGATCTGCTCACAATGCCGCCGGAGGACCTCGCACTTGCGTCGCACATCCTTGATACCGAACGCGCCCCCCGTCCACTCGTGCGGCCCGAAGTTGGACATGTCCGCATAGCGGGCCACCAGGCGCAGCGTGGTGCGCTCGCCACCGCCGCCGATCAGGACCGGCACCCGCGGCTGCTGCACCGGCCCGGGACGGATATGGGCGCCGGTCAGGTGGTGCAGCCTGCCGTCAGAGGTGAGCGGCGACTCCCAGATACGCCGGGTGACCTCGATAGTCTCGGCCAGCGCGTCGAGTCGCTCCCCCACAGCCGGGAATTCCAGTCCCAGCTGGCGGAATTCGCCGACGTCGTCGCCGATGCCCAGGCCGAGCACCAGCCGGCCGCCGCTGACGAGGTCCACGTCGGCGGCCTGCCGGGCGAGCAGCGCCGGGCTGCGGTAGTAGACGCAGCTGACCAGCGCCATGATGCGGATCCTGGTGGTCACGGCCGCGAGCGCCGCCAGCTGAGTCCAGCAGTCCATGGAGCGCGACGGATGGTCGTTCGCCCAGTAGGCGTCGAAGCCCAGATCCTCGGCGCGCTGCACGAAATCGCGCAGCTCCGCCCATCCGGACAGGAACACGCCCACGAGCGAGAATCGGACCGTGCGCTGGGCTTCGGCGACCCAGGGGTGGACCGGCGCTCCGGCGAGCGCGGTGGCTGAGATCGTCACCTGACCAGGCCGCCGGAGGTGAGGCCGCGCATCAGGCCACGCTGCGCGACGGCGGTCAGCACCATGATCGGGACCACGACGAAGAGGGCCGCGGCCGCCATGGTGCTCCAGTCTGACACCTGCAGGCCGACGTACTGGTAGATCGCGACCGGGGCGGTCTCGGTGCTGGGACCGCTGAAGATGAGCGCGCCGAAGTACTCGCCCCAGGAGGTGATGGCGTCCAGGATGGCCACCGTCGCGACGCCGGGCAGCACCATCGGCAGGATCACCTTGCGGAACGCCAGCCACTTGGTGCAGCCGTCGATCCAGGCAGACTCGTCGTAGTCACGGGGTATGTCGCTGAAGTACCCCCGCATCATGAAGATCGTGAACGGCAGCTGGAATGTCTCGTAGTACAGCAGCAGGCTCACGTACGAGCCGGTCAGCCCGAGCTTCTGGTAGATGACGTACAGCGGGACGATGTAAACGAGCGCCGGGGTGATGTAGGCGATGATGAGCCAGGCCGACATGGCGCGGCTGCCGCGGAAGCGAGATCTCGCCATCGCGTATCCGGCCGGTACGCCCAGGACGAGCGCCACGGCCGTGCTCAGGACCATGAGGATCACCGAGTGCCCCAGCGCGCCGGCGAACTGGCTGTGCACGAGATGCTGGAAGTTCACCAGCGTCGGCGCGAAGAAGAAGTGCGGCGGTATCACGAACGCGTCGATTGGCTTCTGGAAGGCGGTCTCGACCAGCCAGAAGATCGGGAGCAGGATGAAGCACAGCCCGACCAGCAAGCCGGCGATGACGGCGACATTGCCCAGCCCCTGGCGCTGCCGGCGGGTGAGGACGGCCCTGGACCGCGTGGTGGCCATTCACGCCCTCCGGCGAGCGAAGCGGGAGATGATCGTCAGCGGGATGATCATCAGCAGCACGAGCACGACGGCGAGCGACGCGCCGTAGCCGAGCTGGCCGAAGACGAACGTCAACTGGTAGACGAAGAAGTTGAGGACGGTGGTGGCCAGCCCGGGACCGCCGCCGGTGACCACCTGGAACAGCGCGATCTGCCGGAACAGGTCCACCAGCCGGAAGATCATGGCGAAGGCCAGGACCGGGCGGAGGGCCGGCAAGGTGAGGTGCCAGAAGATCTGGACCGCCGATGCGCCGTCCACGCGGGCGGCCTCGACCGGTTCCTTAGGCACCACGAGCAGCCCGGCGAGCACGATGATCGCTACCGTCGGCACGCCGCTCCAGACGTCGGCGAGCAGCACCGACGGCATGGCCGTGTGCGGGCTCGCCAGCCAGTTGAGCTGCGGCAGCCCGACGACGCTGAAGAAGTAGTTCACCCATCCGCTGCTGGTGTTCAGCAGCGCCCGCCAGGCGACCGCCGATGCGATCCCGGCCACCATCAGCGGCAGGATGTAGAGCGTCCGGAACGCGGAGATGCCGCGGACCGGCCGGGCCAGCAGGAGCGCGAGACCGACCCCGAGGGTCATCTCGATCACGATCCCGATGCCCGCGAATATCAGCGTGTTCCAGATGGCCTGGTGCGCCTGCGGGTCGTGCAGGATCTGGCGGTAATTGACCAGGCCGGCGAACCGGTAGGAAGGCTGGATCGGCTGGTAGTTGGTGAAGCTCAGGTAGATCCCGAAGGCAATCGGGACGAGGGTAACGGCGGTGACAACGATGAAGCCGGGCAGCGGCGCGAGGCGGAAGAACCGCTTGTCCAGCTCCCTCCTGACCCGCGCCGTGGCGGTCCGGGCGCCCCCTTTGAGGGCGCCCGGGCCGGCCACTGGCCGCGAGAGCGGCCTGCTGGTCACGTTGTCGTCGGCCACGCTGAATCCTCGATCCGGCTCAGCCTCCCAGGTTGAAGCGGTGCAGCGTGGTGGTCATCTGACTCTGCAGCGCGCTGACGCCCGACGCTGGTGACGCCTGTCCGCTGATCATGTTGGACAGGGTGACGAACAGCTGGGCCTGCACGGCGCTGAACGCGGCCGTGACCGGGATGGCATTGACCTCGATGTGCTGGATGCCGTAGCGCAGCGCGGTGAGGTAGTCGGCCGGGATCCCCGATGCCGCCGCGTGGGCGATCGCGTAGGTCAGCGTGGTCGGCCGGGTGGCGACGTCAGGGTTCTTGGTCTGCCGGAACGCCTGCAGCTGCACCGCCGGAGATGTCATGTACTGCATATATTTCCACGCCGCCTGCTGCTGCGCGACGGGAACGTTGGGGTTGATGTACATGCCCCACGGCGCCGAGAGCAGGCAGGTCTGGTTGGACGGCGGGCACGGGATCTCATCGAACCCGGCAACCTTCGCCGTCTGCGACAGGCTCGGGTTCCACAGCTGCGGCCCGAGTGATGCGTCGTCCCACCACATGGCTACCTTGCCGGTCTGGAAGGCGTGCTCGCAGTCGGTGTAGTCGTAGGCGCCGACGCCCTTCGGCGCGTACTTGGTCATCAGCGTGGAGTAGTCGTTCGCCCACGTCAGCGCCTGCGGCGTATTGAACAGCGGCTTCCAGGCCGACGTGAGGTACTCACCCTTGTTGGCGGCGGAGTAGGGGAGGTAGTAGGGCAGCATGAGCAGGACCGGGTAGCCGTTCGGCGCGGTCTCGCTGCCGCGCATGCAGATGCCGGCGTGGGAGCCGTTGGTCAGCTTCGCCGCGTCGCTCACCACCTGGGGCCAGGTGGTCGGCGGTGCCGAGATGCCGGCGGCCTGGAACATCGCCTTGTTGTAGAACATCTGCGGGCCGCCGTCGAGCGCCACCGGCAGGCAGTAGGTGACGCCAGCCAGGGTGCACTGGCCCGACTCCCCGGCGGGGATGCCCGACCGGGCGTAGGAGGCCGGCGTGCCGGACAGGAAGCTGTTGAGCCCGAGTACGGCGTGGTAGGCGTTGTACTGCGACGTGGAGCTCTGCGGGTTCTCGAAGATCGCGAATGCGTTACTCTTCGCCTGCTGGGCGGTGGTCAGCTTGTCGGTGAACGAGGTCTCGGGGAAGGCCTGGTAGTTCACCTTGATGCCGGTCTGCTTCGTGAAGCCGGCCAGCATGTTCTTCTGCCAGTCGTAGTCGGGTCCGACGGCGGTCCATACCGTGATCGACGCGGCTTTCCCCGAGCCGCTTGAACTGCTGCTCGGGCTGCTGCTGCACGCCGATAGCCCGAGGCCCGCCAGGGCCAGCACGGCCGTTCCGGCGAGCGCACTCGATCTCCATCGATTGAGATGCATGGTCTTTCCTCCAGGTGTCCTGCTGACCAGCCGCCGTCCCGGGGCGCGCCCCGCTCGCGGGCCGGGCTCCCGTCGTGGGGCCCGGCTATGTTCGTCCGCCGGGCTGCAAGACCGAGGTATTGACCCAGACACGACCTGTTCAGCTGGATTCGGTTAACAGTAGACCGTAAGCGGGAAGAAGTTCAAGAGGTTCGCGGGTGATCAGGCGGACGCATCCGCGAAGAGCTCGGGCAGCGCGTCGCGGGCGACCGGGACCAGGGCGGATGCGACGTCCTGCGGCACGAAGCGATAAGGCCACCGGGTCCGGGTCCCGACCGGTGCCCAGCTGCCGATCGCCGCCAGCGTCTTGTCCAGGGCGGCATTCGAGTAGCCGGACCGCTGCAGCGGCAGCACGTGGCGGTCGAGGAACGCGTTCAGCCGCTTCTCCAGCGCCAGCGCGGCCGCCGGGTCGGCCAGCATCTCCTGGTACCACGAGACAGCGCCGGCCGGGCTCAGGCACGCCACGTTCGAGTACGAGCCGCTCGCGCCCTGCCGCAGGCCGCTGGCCAGGCGGTTGCCGGCCACGAAGATCGCGAGGGTGGGCGCGGCCGCCCGCATCCCGGCGAACCACGACGCGTCGCCGCCCGCGACCTTGATGCCGGCCAGCTGCGGGAACGCGGCGGCGACACGGCCGAAGAGCTCGGGTGTCAGGCGTGTCTTGGCGTGCGGAGGGTTGTAGAGGACCAGCGGGATGGGGTCGGCGACCCGCGCCATCCGCTCGATCGCGACCAGGACCTCGTCCGCGGACAGCGCGCACCAGTCGGGCAGGATCACCTGGATCGCCGACGGCTCGAACGCCGCGGAGCGGCGGATCCGGCCCAGCGAGATCTGCCCGCTCATGTGGCTCGCACCGAGCTGGAACGGGATGCCCGCGGACGTGCAGCGCTCCGCGGCCACCGCGGTCACCCGGTCGTACTCCTCCTCGTCGAGCGCGTGGAACTCGCCGGCCGTGCCGTTGGTGTAGATCCCGTCCGGCGCCGCCGCGACCAGGGCCGCGAGCTCGGCCGCCAGCCGCCCGAAGTCGATCGAGTCATCGTCGGCCAGCGGTAGCAGCACCGAGGCCCAGGTGCCGCGCAGGGTCTCGCGGGTCAGCGGGCGCACCGGCGCACTCAGCGGCTTCCCGCTACGACGACGGAGCCGTGGTGCAGCCGGCCCGTGTTCAGCCACTCGATCGCATCGCCGACCGTCCACGCGCCGAGCCGCCACGCGGCGCGGTCTGAGTATCCGGCGCAGTGCGGCGAGAGAATCGTGTTCGGGGTGAGCAGCAGGGGCGAGTCGGGGGGCAGCGGCTCGGTCTCGAACACGTCGAGCCCGGCGCCGCTCAGCGCGCCGGCCATGAGCAGCTCGGCCAGCGCGGCCTCGTCGATCTGGCCGCCGCGGGACACGTTGACGACGATGGCGCCGCGCGGAAGCAGGGACAGCTCGCGGTGGCCGAGCAGCCTGCTCGTACCGGGCGTGAGCGGAACGTGCAGGGTAACGGCGTCGCTGCGGGCCAGCAGGTCATCGAGCTGGCCGACCCGCACCGCCGTCGGCGGCACGTCGTTGACGGCGGGGTCATAGACCAGGACCCGGCCCGCGATCGGGACCAGCTGCTGCGCCACGGCACGCCCGATCCGCCCGCAGCCGATGACGCCGACGACGATCTCGTCCACCGGCTTCATCGGCCCGAGCGCGAACCCGTCCCGCCAGCCGTCCCTGACGTAGCGGTCGGACAGGACGAGCTTGCGCTGCAGCGCCAGCAGCATCGCGACCGCATGGCTCGCGACCTCCTGCACGCCGAACGTCGGCTCGTTGAAGACCGTGATCCCCCGGGCGGCCGCCGCGTCCAGGTTGACCGTGTCGGTGCCCACGCCCATCCGCCCGATCACCCGCACCCGGCCGTCCATCGCGTCGATGAGCTCGGCGGTCAGCCGGTGCAGCGCCACCACCACGGCGTCGGCGGTGGCGGTCGCCCCGCGCATCTTCTCGGGCGACGAGATGTCCTCCCGCCGGATCGTGGCCTGGCCGCTGAAGTGGTCGGCGATCCGGTCCGGGGCATGCAGGGCGTCCCGGGCTACCACGATGACCGGCAGCGCCGGGTCGCTGGCGCCTCCGTTCGCTTCAGCCGGAGACTGGCTGCGAGTCGCCACATCAGGGTAATCAGTCATTTGTAAACAGTCTACTCACCTTCGGCGAGATGCCGCTAGGCCGCATTCCGCCATGATCTGCTGGGGAACTGCCTGATGCCGGCCGAACGGCTGGCCCCTGCACCGTTCGGGAGAATTAATTGTTACGGACTCATCCCCGATGATCCCGGTGCCGGACGACGTACAGGACGGCCAGGGCCACGAGGATGACCGGCAGCGTCCGCCAGAAGTCGAACCACGCCAGGACGTTCCCGGCAGAGGCGACGACCGCGATGACGAGCGCGATGAGCAGCACCGGGTGATGCCCGGGCTTGCGCCGCGGCCGGGCCGTCACCGGCACGTCGAGCGCCTCGCCGTCCGGCAGGTCGTCGAACAGCCCGGCCAGATCCGACCGGGTCTTGGCCCGCATGGCCTGATCGACGCGCTGGTTGAACTCGGCCTCGTCGAGGCGGCCGTCGGCGTAGTGCTCGGCCAGCTTGTCCGCGACCTCCGAGCGCTCGGCGTCGGAGACCCGCAGGTCCTGCTGGCCGTAGCTGAGGCGGCGCCGGATGGGGGACGTCCGCGGCCGGGGCGGACTTGACGGTGCTGGCATGTCGGTGACCTCCTGCTGCACAGGGCTCGCGGTTAGCGTGACCGGGACTGGACGGACTGGATGAAGGCGCTGGCGATCGACTGGTCGGCGCCCTCGTCGGGGATGAGCAGCCAGCCGGCCAGGTAAAGCGGCAGGCCAGCGCCGCCCACGACCGCGAGCACGGCGAGGATGATCCGCACGACCGTGACGTCGAGGCCGAAGTAGCGGGCGACTCCGCTGGCGACTCCGGCCAGCATCCGGTCGTTGAGGGGGCGGTAGAGCGGCTGCTGCCGCGAGCTGAGGCCGGTGTCGTGCTGGGTGCGGGTGTCGTGCTGGGTGCCGGCGGAGTTGGCTGCTGTCGGGTGCTGGGTCGTCGTGGTTTCCATGGCTTCAGCCTGCTGCCGCGGGGCCGCGGGCGGTATCGGGAACACCCCTGACCCGACCCTGATCCGGCGCGGGTGGTATCAGGGTCTTCCCGGATGGCGGCCGGGTGCCCCGGGCGCGATGATGGACACGTGAACGAGGCAGCCGGCGTACCGCGCGACCACGAGCCCGGCCGCCCGCAGGTCCGCCGGCCTGGCCTGCTGTGGTGGGCGCGGGGGCGGCCGGGCGCCGGTCCGCTGCGGCGCGCGCGGGGCGACCGGCTCGTCGGCGGGGTCGCGGCCGGCCTGGCCGCGCGGACCGGTTACGACGTCAACCTCGTCCGGCTGGTGTTCGTGCTGGCCGTCGTGATGAGCGGCGGCGGGTTCGGCGCGGCGGCCTACGTGGTGGCCTGGCTGCTGATTCCCGCCGACGGCGCGGACGCCAGCATCGCCAGCCAGGCCAGGAACGACCGGCGCGGCATCGCGCTGGCCGCGGGCCTCGGCTCGCTCGTCGGCGTCGTGCTGCTCATCGCCACGATGTCCGGCGCCCGGTGGTTCGGCTCGGTCGCCTGGCCGGTGGTCATCAGCGTGGCCGGCCTGGTGCTGATCTGGCGGAACTCCGCCGAGGACGAGCGGGTGACGATGCGGCGGCTGGCCGAGCCGCTGCTGGGGCTGACCTCGGGCACGGACAGGTCGCGGACCGTGCTGCGGTTGACGGTGGCCGGCCTGCTGCTGGCCGTCGGGCTGTGGGCGCTGGTGTCGGCGCACGAGAGCATCGCCGTGCTGCGCCCGCTGGGCGGGGTGGCGCTGGTGATGGCCGCGTTCGTGGTCGTGCTCGGCCCCTGGTGGCTGCGCATCGCGCGTGACCTCGTGATCGAGCGCCAGGCGAGGATCCGGGCCGAGGAGCGGGCCGACATGGCCTCGCGGGTGCACGACTCGGTGCTGCAGACGCTCGCGCTGATCCAGCGCCGCGCGACCGAGCCGCAGCAGGTCATCCAGCTGGCCCGGGCCCAGGAGCGGGAACTGCGCGCGGTGCTGTTCGACGGCCAGGCGCCTGGCTCGCTCCACGACGGCATGACGCTGGCCGGCGGGGTGCGGCTGATCCAGGAGGAGGTCGAGGCGCAGCACCGGGTGGCCGTCGAGGCGGTGACCGTCGGCGACTGCGAGCTCGACGATGACCTGACCGCGCTGCTGGCGGCGGCCAGGGAGGCGACGGTCAACGCCGCGAAATGGTCCGGCGCCGACGTCGTCTCGCTGTTCGCCGAAGTCGAGCCCGCCGCGGTCTCGCTGTTCGTGCGGGATCGCGGCCGGGGGTTCGACCCGGCGGCGGTGCCCGGTGACCGGCGGGGGCTGACCGAGTCGGTGCACGCGCGGATGGCCCGGCGCGGCGGCTCGGCGAAGGTGCGCAGTATCCAGGGCGAGGGCACCGAGGTCTCGCTGACGATGCCCCGCGCCGCCGGGAAACGCCAGCCGAGCCGGGCGTGAGCACGCCAGCCGGCCGGGCGCCGGGCGGGGACCGGCCGCGGGTCTTCATC